>NZ_FOKB01000021.1 GCF_900111895.1 Pseudomonas simiae | reverse complement strand
GTATGTGACAGATCGGTGTTTTGTGAGATATCGAACTTTCGGTTCGTATCATCTTCACACACCGCAATCTGATGCTCGTTAGAGTAGTCAAATTGCTTGGGTGTTATATGGTCAAGCCTCACGGGCAATTAGTATTGGTTAGCTCAACGCCTCACAGCGCTTACACACCCAACCTATCAACGTCGTAGTCTTCGACGGCCCTTCAGGGAACTCAAGGTTCCAGTGAGATCTCATCTTGAGGCTAGTTTCCCGCTTAGATGCTTTCAGCGGTTATCTATTCCGAACATAGCTACCCGGCAATGCCACTGGCGTGACAACCGGAACACCAGAGGTTCGTCCACTCCGGTCCTCTCGTACTAGGAGCAGCCCCTCTCAAATCTCAAACGTCCACGGCAGATAGGGACCGAACTGTCTCACGACGTTCTAAACCCAGCTCGCGTACCACTTTAAATGGCGAACAGCCATACCCTTGGGACCGGCTTCAGCCCCAGGATGTGATGAGCCGACATCGAGGTGCCAAACACCGCCGTCGATATGAACTCTTGGGCGGTATCAGCCTGTTATCCCCGGAGTACCTTTTATCCGTTGAGCGATGGCCCTTCCATACAGAACCACCGGATCACTAAGACCTACTTTCGTACCTGCTCGACGTGTCTGTCTCGCAGTCAAGCGCGCTTTTGCCTTTATACTCTACGACCGATTTCCGACCGGTCTGAGCGCACCTTCGTACTCCTCCGTTACTCTTTAGGAGGAGACCGCCCCAGTCAAACTACCCACCATACACTGTCCTCGATCCGGATAACGGACCTGAGTTAGAACCTCAAAGTTGCCAGGGTGGTATTTCAAGGATGGCTCCACGCGAACTGGCGTCCACGCTTCAAAGCCTCCCACCTATCCTACACAAGCAAATTCAAAGTCCAGTGCAAAGCTATAGTAAAGGTTCACGGGGTCTTTCCGTCTAGCCGCGGATACACTGCATCTTCACAGCGATTTCAATTTCACTGAGTCTCGGGTGGAGACAGCGCCGCCATCGTTACGCCATTCGTGCAGGTCGGAACTTACCCGACAAGGAATTTCGCTACCTTAGGACCGTTATAGTTACGGCCGCCGTTTACCGGGGCTTCGATCAAGAGCTTCGCGTTAGCTAACCCCATCAATTAACCTTCCGGCACCGGGCAGGCGTCACACCCTATACGTCCACTTTCGTGTTTGCAGAGTGCTGTGTTTTTAATAAACAGTCGCAGCGGCCTGGTATCTTCGACCGGCATGAGCTTACGGAGCAAGTCCTTCACCCTCACCGGCGCACCTTCTCCCGAAGTTACGGTGCCATTTTGCCTAGTTCCTTCACCCGAGTTCTCTCAAGCGCCTTGGTATTCTCTACCCAACCACCTGTGTCGGTTTGGGGTACGGTTCCTGGTTACCTGAAGCTTAGAAGCTTTTCTTGGAAGCATGGCATCAACCACTTCG
>NZ_FOKB01000019.1 GCF_900111895.1 Pseudomonas simiae | reverse complement strand
GGCGAACGCCTGCTGCTGGAGGTGTCGGCATGAGCACAGTGGATTTATCGGCACTGCCGGCGCCGCAGGTGCTGGAGGCCTTGGATTACGAAGCGTTGTACGAAGAAGGGCTAGCTGCCTTTCGTGGGCACATGGGCGTCAACTGGTCGGCAGCGCTGGAGAGCGACCCGGTAGTCAAGCTGGTGGAGCTGGGGGCGTACGGCAAGATGCAGAACCGGGCACGGGTTAACGATGCGGCCAAGGCGCTGATGTTGGCGTACGCCGAGAAGGCAGATCTCGACCAGCTTGCAGCCAACGTCAAACTCCAGCGCCTAGTGATTCAACCGGCCAACCTGCAGGCGGTGCCGCCAGTGGAGGAGGTCAGGGAATCGGACGATGCCCTGCGTGAGCGTATCCAGTTGGTGTATGAAGGGCTGACCACCGCCGGCCCGCGTAACAGTTACATCTTCCATGCGCGCAACGCCTCGGCGCTGGTGGCTGATGCCACGGCAGAAAGCCCATCACCGGCCGTAGTGGTGGTGACTGTGCTGAGCCTCGCCGGCAACGGCAAAGCCGACCAGGCTTTGCTCGACCAGGTATACGCCAAGCTTAGTGATGATGACATTCGTCCGGTGGGCGACCGCCTTACGGTGCAAAGCGCACAGATCCTGGAGTACCGGATTGATGCGGTGTTGCATATGACCGGTGCCGGTCCTGAAAACGATGCCTTCTTGGCTGAGGCGATCAAGCGCCTCGCGGCCTGGATCAATCCGCGTAAACGCCTGGCTCTGGAAGTCGCCCGATCTGCTATTGACGCGCAGCTGCATGTCGGTGGCGTCGGCCGGGTCGAGCTAAAAAACTGGGTCGACCTGAAACCGACCAAGTTCCAAGCCGCCTATTGCACAGGTTTCAGCGTGGTCCTAGGGGGCTCCACATGACCAGTCTGCTCCCCTTGAACAGCACACAACTGGAACGCGCCATTGAGGCCGCCCTGGCCGAGAAAACCGAGATCCCGCTCCGCACCCTGTACAACCCTGACACCTGTCCGGCGCATCTGCTGCCTTGGCTGGCCTGGACTTGGTCGGTCGACCGCTGGGACAACAAATGGTCAGAAGCCGTTAAGCGTTCCGCCATCCGCTCCGCGTTTTACGTGCATGCCCACAAGGGCACCATCGGCGCGTTGCGCAGGGTGGTCGAGCCGCTCGGTTACCTGATCGAGGTGCTGGAGTGGTGGCAGACCACGCCCAAGGGCATCCCCGGCACCTTCGCCTTGAAGGTCGGCGTACTGGACACCGGCATCACTGAAGAGATGTACCTGGAGCTGGAGCGTCTGATCGACGACGCCAAACCCGTCAGTCGGCCGTTGACCGGACTCGCGATTAGCCTCGAAACCCAAGGCGCCATGAACATCGGTGTCGCCCTCTACGAAGGCGACGTAATCGACGTCTACCCACCCGTGCAACGTGACATCGAAGTCACGGGCTACATCGGCGTGGTCGGGCGCGAACACAGCATAGACACTCTGGACGTTTACCCATGATTGATCGCAACTCGCAATTTATGGCGATCCTCACCAACGTGGGGGCCACGAAGCTGGCGAACGCCAATGCCTTGGGCATTCCCTGGAATCTCACAGAGCTGGGTGTGGGCGATGCCAACGGCACTGATCCGATGCCCAGCGCGACCCAGACCAAGCTTATCAACGAGCAACGTCGGGCACCCTTGAATCAACTGCGTGTCGATCCTGCTAACGCAGCGGTGATCATCGCCGAGCAGGTGATCCCAGCAGACGTCGGCGGTTGGTGGATTCGCGAAATCGGCGTGTACGATTCGGACGGCGACCTGGTCGCGGTTTCCAATTGTGCGCCTAGCTACAAATCGCTGCTGGACCAGGGATCAGGCCGCACACAGATTGTGCGGATGAACTTCATTGTTTCCAGTATCAACAACATCGTGTTGAAGATCGACCCCGCCATCGTCCTGGCGACTCGCGAGTATGTTGATCTAGCGGTCACCGAGGCGATCAACAAGCAGGACTTCAAGCATTCGGTGCTTGTGGCTACCACGGCAAACATTGCCCTGACTGGTATCCAGACAATCGACGGTGTGTTGTTGTCGGCCGACACCCGTGTTCTGGTGAAGAATCAGGCCCAGGCGAAGGACAACGGTATTTACCTTGTGCCGGCCAGCGGTGCCTGGAAACGTGCCCAGGATGCTGACACTAGTATTGAAGTGACGCCGGGCCTGTTTGTGCATGTCGAGAAGGGCACGGCCAACGGCGACAGCGTTTGGCAACTGGTGACGGATGCGCCGATTATGCTTGGCACCACTGCGCTGACCTTTGAAATGGTTGCGGGGCGTACAGGCATTGGCGCTGGCACCTACCGTAGCGTGACCGTGGACAAGCTCGGTCGCGTTATTGCGGGAACGAATCCCACGACACTCGCTGGCGCGGGTATTACGGATGCCATGCCGATTGGGACGGGTGGTTTGATGACCAGCGCTCCGATGGTCGCGGGCGCAATCTCAGGCCTTCCTACAACTCAGTTTTTTGCGGCTTCGGAAGGTAACACTACTGATATTCCGGCAAGTATGACCTATGCAGTAGGTCTGCATATAAAGTATCCGGGTCCGGCTGGGGCTTACTGTCTCGATATTGTATCAAGTGTTACTGCGGAGGATTTTAGAATTAGGTACACGGGCGCCGGTGGGCCCGCTGCTTATCGTGTTCTGTGGCACTCTGGCAACTTTACTCCGGACTCAAAAGTAAACGGGGATGACGCTACTGGCGTAGGGTTTGCGTCGGCAAACATTGAATACCCGTACATTTGGAGCAAGACTGCCAATGCTGCTATTTTTTTGCAAAGGCGTCTTGACTTTACACCTGTTCAACAGGGCGGCGGGATTGGGCAGGCCACTAATAAAGTTAAAATTGGGTGGTCCTCGAATGGACTTAAAGCAACAGTAGATGAAAGCGATCTTGGATTCATTTGGTGTGAAAACAACTTCAAGCCATCTGAATACATTAAGAAAGGACAAAACGTCCCCTCGTTTTCAAATCCGATCTTTGGTTCGGGGAATACTGGCGCTATAGGTACAGTTAACACTGTTAATACCGGTTCTTTTCAAGTTTCCAACGAGGGCAATGCAGCCGCGTCAGCGTCCATATGCTTTCATCGCGCGGGCGTCTATGCAGCCTATTTGGGTCTTGATACGGACAATCAGTTTAAGGTTGGTGGCGCATCTATGGGCCTGGTGGCCCACACGCTTTGGCACTCCGGTAACAGGCCGAAAGACACTGCGCTTCTCGCTGCTAACGGATGGAGTAAGAACGCAGACACTGGAGAAATCAAGCAATGGGTTGAGGTCGTAGTCGATGATATTTCATCTACAAAAACCTTGAGCGTCGCGTGGCCTTTTAAATTTCCTAACAGATTTTTAAATGCGCAGATTACTTTTAAGATTCCTTCGAGTACTGGCTGGTGTACGGCAGTAGGCACTTATTATGATGCTACCCCCACGGGTTGCATGATGCGCGTGGAGGAGTGGGCGTCGGTGCTTCAAACGGGGATGGTTGCAATTGTTGAGGCGCGAGGTGATTAAAACGTGAAAATATTCTATAGCTGCAAAGATAATACGTTCTTCAACGATGTGTTACACGGAGCTAGAGAAATTACGGTTCCCGATCCGAATTGGATACAGCCAAATACCTGCGTTCCCGATCCTGAGTGGATTCGCCCAACTATTTCAGTTCCAAACCCTGCCTGGATCGAGGGGGATGAATCAGTAGGTCAAACTATTTTTGTGCCTGATCCTGACGCAGTGGCGCCGTTAATTGAAACGCCAGATTACAGCGCTGTACCTCCGTTGATTGTAGTGCCCAACCCCAAGTGTTTGTTGCCGCCAGAATCCGAGCTAGTGGACGTTTCTCAGGAAGAACATGACGAAATCTACCGGGTACTTTCGCTGGGCGGGTCGATCCTTGTACCTGACAAAAAGGGGCGTCCGAGTACAGCACCAGCGCCGCCGCCTACAGTAGAGGATCTGAAAAACCGCGAGCGTGCCCTCCGTGACCGGGCGTTGCTGCTGACTGATCCGCTGATCTCGCGTCACCGTGACGAACTGGAGGCCGAGCGCCCTACAACCCTCACTGCCGAGCAGTACAAGCAGTTGCAGGGCTACCGCCAGGATCTGCGCGACTGGCCCGAATCGGAACATTTCCCGGCAGTCGAGTACCGGCCGGTACAGCCGGCATGGCTGGCTGAGTTGATCCAATAACGCCCCGCACTGACGGGGCGTTTTCTTTTCCGTTACGCCTAACACGAACAACCTACGGCCTCGCTTATGCGGGGCTTTCTCGTTTCTGGAGTTCAATCATGAGTGGATTCTTTCACGGCGTCACCGTGACCAACGTCGACACCGGCACGCGGCCTATCGCGGTGCCGTCCTCGTCCATCATCGGGCTTTGCGACACCTTCACGCCTGGTCCCAATGCCAGCGCCTTGCCCAATCAACTGATGCTGATCACCCGCGAAAGCGAAGCCATCGCCGCCTGGGGGCCAGATGCGGCGATCACCAAGGCGGTCAAGGCCATCTATGTTCGCTCCAAGGCCGTGATCGTCGCCTGCGGCGTGGAGAAGCTGGCCGACGCCGCCGCGCAGACCTCGGCCATCATTGGCGGGGTCTTGGCGAACGGCACCCGTACCGGTATGCAGGCGCTGCTCGACGGCAAGAGCCGCTTTAACGCGCAGCCTCGTTTGCTGGCCGCACCCAAACACACAGCGACACTGGCCGTCGCCACTGAGCTTGTGGCCCTGAGCGACAAGCTGCGTGCCCTGGCGATCATCGACGGCCCCAACACCACTGACGAAGCGGCCATGGACTACCGCAAGAACTTCGGCAGCAAGCGCGTGTTCCTGGTCGACCCTGGCGTGCAGTACTGGGACACCGCGCTCAG
>NZ_FOKB01000018.1 GCF_900111895.1 Pseudomonas simiae | reverse complement strand
GTGTTCACCATTTGGCGAGACGACACCCCGGTGCGCTACGTCCACGGCCTGGTCAGCCTGTTCCAACAGGGCGACACCGGCTTTCGCCGCACCCGCTACACCGCCGTGGTCGAACCGACCCTGAAACGTTTCGACCTGCGCTCCAACTGGCGCATCTTCCAGGGCCAGACCGTACCCGACATCATCACCAGCGTACTGACCGAGCAGAAGCTGACCGACATCCGCAGCGAGATCTGCTTCGACCACCAACCCCGCGAGTACTGCGTACAAGCCGGCGAAACCGACCTCGATTTCCTCGCCCGCCTCGCCGCCGAAGAAGGCCTGCTCTACACCTTCGAACACCGCGCCGACGGCCACACCCTGGTCCTTACCGACCGCGTCGGCGGCCTGGGCACCATCGGCACCCACACCGATTGCCCGGTGATCTACCAACCGATGAGTGGCGGCGACGCGTTGGAGCCGGCCCTGAACCGCTTCCACTACACCGAACAGGTGCGCACCGCCGTGCAAGTGCAGCGCGACTACACCTTCACCCACCCGCGCTACAACCAGCAGCACACCGCCACCGGCGATCAGGACCTGAACAACCAGCACAAGGACTACGAACGCTACGACTACCCTGGCCGTTACAAGCGCGACATCGCCGGCAAGCCCTTCACCAAAACGCGCCTGGCCGCCCTGCGCAACGACGCCAAGCTAGCGCATCTGGAAGGCGACGACGAACGCCTGCAACCGGGATTGGCCTTCGACCTCAGCGAACATCCGCGCGAGGACTTCAACGACCGTTGGCGCACCATCGCCATCAAACACGAAGGCAAGCAGCACACCAGCCTGCAGGAAGAATCGTTCGGCAGCGGTCTCGGTACGTCTTATGAAATGAAGGCCAGCGCCATCCGTTGGACCTCGGACTGGAAAGCGCCACTGCGTGACAAACCCTGCATCGACGGCCCGCAGATCGCCACGGTGGTCGGCCCTCCCGGTGAGGAGATTTATTGCGATGAATGGGGGCGGGTCAAGGTGCAGTTCCCGTGGGACCGTTCGGATAAAAACAATGACCACAGCTCCTGTTGGATCCGTGTCACCCAAGGCTGGGCCGGGGCGACCTGGGGCTCCATGGCCATTCCGCGTGTGGGTCAGGAGCTGGTGATCAGCTACTTGGACGGTGATCCCGACCAGCCGATCGCCACTGGGACCGCGTACAGACAGACCAATCTGCCGCCGTATCAACTTCCCAAACACAAGACGCGGATGACCATCAAGAGCCGAACTCATAAGGGTGAAGGTTTCAATGAACTGCGTTTTGAGGATGAGCTGGGGCAGGAGGAAGTGTTTATCCATGCCCAGAAAGACCAGAACACGGTGGTCAAGAACAACCAGTCCCTGACCGTTGGGGCGGACAGAATCAAGAGCATCGGCCAGGACGAGAACGTCACTGTCGGCCGAAATCGTGTGCGCGTGGTGAGGACCAACGACACCGTGAAGGTCGGTGGCAACAAAAATGACTCGGTTGCCGGTGAGTACGACATCGAGGTAGGCGGCACGCTGCGTTTGAAGTGTGGAAAGACGCTCATTGAGCTGCATGCAAACGGGAAGCTGAACATCACCTGCGAGGACTTCAACATCACTGGCATGCAGGCCGGCCAGATCAACACCTTGGGCGCGAATCTCGACCTCAACCTTGCAGGTGGAGCGGCCGGTGCTACCGCGAATGGGCAGGACGGTGGCGCATTGAAGGCCAGTGTCGATGGGCATTTCAAATAGCCCCCACCCTGCCCATTACCCAACCATCAATGAAAAAGGACGCACCTGCAATGGCTGACTATCTGACCCACGATGTAATCCTTGATTTTGCCGATGAAATGCCCGAGGACTCGACGCTGAACGTGCTGCGTTTCAACAAACGAAATACCACGTTGGTGATTGCCCGCAGTCCCGTTGGTAAACACCAGACCCTGGACGAAGCACTGACAGCCCAGCTGGATCAACTGCGCAACAAGACCCAAGCATTGAGCATCACACCAGCACAAATCACTCACCTGGGGCACCAGCAGCAAGTGGAGGGCCGAGAAATGGCCGTCCAGTTCATGACCGGCGACAAGCCTAACTTCCAGTTGCAAGTCGCCTGCCTGATTCCCGGGCAACACCGCATGCTGGTCCTCAACTACAGCAAACAAGGACCATTAGGCGACGGCGACATCACCCACTGGCGTGCCATCAAGCAAACGCTGCGCTTTTCCTGAACTTCCCCCCTAAGAAACCGGTTCTCGACCAGCAAGGAGCTTCTTGCCAATGGCACAAATTGTCCACGCCGCCCGGCAGGGTGACGCCATTCTTCACCCATCACTCATAGCAGAGTTAATCAGTGCAACTGTGGAAGCAGTCATCTATGCGGCGGCTGCACTGGCGGTGACGGCCGTTATTTGCCTTGCAGTAGTGGGCACCGTGTTCACGGGTGGCGCGCTAGGCTTCGTCATCGGAATTGCGGCAGGCGCTGCGGTAGGCGCCATGAGTTCAATTCCCATAGGCGAGGATCGAAGTATCGGTGACGCCATCTCTGACTTTAGCGATTCCGTTGGCAACGCAATGTCGTCACCGACGGCCTTAGGCGAAATCAAAAGCGGCTCCAAAAATACCTTTATCAATGGCAAACCCGCCGCTCGCGCTGCGGCGATCAGTTCCCCCAATGGGTCTGAAGAAGAGGAAAAAGGCGAGGAGCCCTCAGTTCTGGAGAACGTAAGTGCGATAGCCCAAACGGCTCTGGGATTTGCATTTCCTCCCTTCAAGTTGGTCAAAGACTTCTTTGACACGGTTCATCAAATTCTCAACCCTCCAGTAACAACCCCCGCAGCGCCGGGGTTCACCCCCAAGGAAGAAGACAAGGTCAAGTGCTCCCGCCACCCACCCATGCCTGAGACCTACATAGCACAGGGCTCAGACAAGGTGCTGATCAATAGTCGGCCGGCGGCACGCTCGGGAGATAAGGCCACCTGCGATGCCACCATCGACGTAAACGCCAACGTCTCTCCCAATGTGCGTATCGGCGGCGGAACGGTGACGGTTCGAAACATTCACAATGGCAAAAGCAAGACTGCGCAGATCGTGGGGATCGTTGCGGCACTGCTTATATCCAGACGAATGGGAGTTCGCTCTCGCCGTTCTTCAAAAGCGAAAAATAACAAATCCACAATCTGTGATCGCGTAGGCAAACCTGTGCAGATTTCCACCGGTGGCAAAGTCCTCGACGGTGCAGAAGACGTCGATTTCAGCCTCCCTGGGTTGCTGGGCATCGAGTGGGCGCGGGGCTACGACAGCAACGACACTCGAACCGACGGACTGTTCGGCCGGGGCTGGAGCGTCCCCTATGAGGTGGAAATCCTCCGTGTTCCGCATCCCCACGGCGGCGAACTATGGATCTACGTCGACGAGGCGGGCAACCGCCTGGAACTGGGCCAGCTCAGAGCCGGCAACGCGTTCGTCAACGTCATGGATGGCTTGACCTTCTACCAGCTGGAGGATGGTCAGACCGTTGTCGAGGACATCTACTCAGGACGCTATCAGCTTTTCCAGCCTGATCCGCATGACCCGCAACGCTCGCGACTGATCCGCGTAGGCGATCGCAACCTCAACGTCCTCGACATGCTGTACGACGAACAGGGCCGCCTGCACTTCCTCGTCGACAAGTACAGCCAAACCGTTGTGCAGCTTCACTATGATCAACACCATCCAAAGCGTGTCAGCAAGGCGTCCCGTGTATTCCTGAAGGCCGGCGACCCCCCCTGCATCGAGCACGACAAGGTCCTGGCCACCTATCGCTATACACGCAGTGGCCAGTTGCAGGAAGTGTTGGACGCGACTGACCACGTGGTCCGTCGCTTCACCTACACTGCCGAGGGCTATCTGAACAGCCATCAGATCGCCAGTGGCGCCGTCCGCGAGTACGAATGGGCACGCTTTACCATCCCCGAGAACCGTCCCACACCCAAGCGTGCAGACGGCACTTCGTACCAGCTTCCGCCGCTATTGGAGCCACAACCCGACCACGAATGGCGCGTCACTCGCCACTGGGGCAGCGACGGCGAAGAGTATCAATTCGAATACGACCTGGAGCGTGGTGAAACCCACGTCACCGACAGCCTCGGTCGTCAGGACCATTACTATTGGGGCCCGTTCTATGAGATCTACAAGCATATCGACCCCCTCGGTAACTGCTGGCAAGAGGAAATCATCGCCGGGCAATTGATGAAGAGTGTCGATCCACAGGGCGGCGAATGGCACTACAGCTACGATGACATTGGCCGCCTGATCGAGACGCGCGACCCATTGGGACGTCGCGAACACATCCGCTACCTGCGGCACTGGGCGTTGCCTGTCGAAGTCACCGATGCTGCGGGGCGCACGTACCGCTCCCGCTACGATGCCCAGGGCAACCTGCTCTGGGAAGAAGATCCGCTGGGCCGCAAGACCCACTACCAATACGACCCCGAAGGCCGGGTGGTACGTGTCACCGATGCGCTGGACAAGACCAAGTACCTGAGCTGGAACGTACACGGTCAGCTACTCAGTTACCGCGATTGTTCCAATGCGCAAACGCTGTACCACTACGACACCGACGGACGCCTCAGTGAAAGCATCAACGCCCGCGGCGAGCACACGCATTACCGTTACGACGCTCGTGGTTATCTGATCGAAAGCCAGCGCCCGGATGGCCGAATCGAGCGCTACGATATCGACGCTGCCGGCCAGCTTACGGCTTATACCGACCCGGCCCAGCGCATTACCCGCCTGCGTTATGACTGCAGTGGTCAGCTGATCCAGCGCGTCGACGCCCTCGGCCACAGCGTCGAGTTTGGCTACGACGCCTATGGCCGACTGCTGCACCTGAGCAATGAAAACCACGAACGCTACCGCTTCGAGTGGGATGCGCTGGACCGCCTGTCGGCCCAGCAGTGACCCGGCCAGCGCCGCCCAACAGCAAAAGACGCGGCAGCAAGGGCTGTTCGTGGGCCTTATCACCCTGCCGATGCGGTTTATCGGGGTGTTGCTGGGGTAGTTGCTGCTGTGCCTGCTCATTGAGCTGATCGGCTTGCACCTGTTCTGGCCAGAGCAACGATGGCGGCATGCCCAAGGTATGATGAACTTCGAACTGCGGCAGCTTTCGTCCTAGTTCACCCGCAGCGTGGTGGTGCAGGAGCCTGGGCGTATCGCCTACCAACTGGTGACCTGGCTGCATCAGACCCTGCTGCTCGACAGCGGGCTATTGGACTGGCTCAAGCACATGAACGACCAAGCGAAAGCCGCTGATATCGCGAGGGTGTTCAACGCCGGCCTGGCTCAGGCCGTGGTGTATCTGGAGCGGTATGTGCTGGCGGCGTTCTACACCACCGTAACCTTCGGGCTGCGCCTGCTGGTGTTCGTCATGACCTTGCCGTTGTTCGCGCTGGCGGCGCTGACCGGGCTGGTAGATCGGCTGGTGCGGAGGGATCTGCGCCGCTTCTGTGCCGGGCGGGAATCGGGGTTCCTCTACCATCAGGCACGGGCTACGATTTTGCCGTTGGCAGTGGTGCCATGGGTGACGTATCTGGCCCTGCCAGTGAGTGTGCACCCTTTGTGGATCCTTTTGCCAGCAGCAGCGGTCGAAATGGCGATGGATCTGACGGTAGGAAGCTTCAAAAAACACTTGTAAACAACTTCGACTGACAATCAAGCAATCAAGCCACTCCGATACTATTGTGCCATTACATCTAAACGTGTAAGTTCCTTAGAAAACCTCACCTTTTTTAAGCCAAAGCTATCAACAACAATCAGACGTAACGCCCCCAATTACTTGGAGATGGACTGATGCCGCTCGATGCAGGGATGTATAAAACTAATGATGCATACCGTAGCTGGATAGATAATCCATTTCGCTTTATAGAACCGAACTCAAGCAATGGAGATTTTGGGCTGCGCAAACCCCAGCTCGCTGCACTGCACATCACGCTAGGCCATCTAATCTCCACCCCGGATATTCCCGCAACTGTCGTGATGCCCACAGGAACAGGTAAAACCGACACAATTTTCTCGCTGATCTTGGCTGGCGCATTTCCAAGAACTCTGATTGTCGTCCCCTCCGACGCACTGCGAGAGCAGACTGCCGAGAAAATTGTTGCCCTTAAGACTCTTCGCAACATGAAAGCGGTAGTCCCAGCAGTTTTGAGCCCTGCGATCTCAAAACTGAGCTCAAAACTCACCGTTAACGAAGTTGAGAAGCTGGAGCAATTCAACGTTCTGATAGCCACTCCTCAAGCACTCCAGCATTTTAATGAGGAGGAGCTTGCTGCCCTGACAAAACTTTGTACTCATCTAATTATAGATGAGGCGCACCACGTCGCTGCCAGCACATGGAATCGGATTCGCAAAGCGTTTGCGGGCAAGCCTTGCATCCAATTCACTGCGACGCCATTTCGTGAAGATAAAGAGGGGTTGGACGGAAAAATAATATATAACTATCCACTCAAAGAAGCCCAGATCGATGGCTACTTCCAAGAAATAGAATTCCATCCAATTCGAGAGTACCAACCCAGTCTAGCCGATACAGCTATTGCAGAAAAAGCAATAGCCCTCCTCAGAACTGATCTAGATGAGGGTAAAGATCACTTAATGATGGTCAGGGCAAAAACGCAGAAGAAAGCAGAGCTTCTTTTCGAAATTTACCGTAAATTTGAAGACCTAAAACCAGTACTCATACACAGCAAGTCAGCCAACAGAGCGGCAACTCTCGAAAATATAAAAAACAAAAAACACAAAGTTATTGTATGTGTCGACATGCTTGGAGAGGGCTTCGATCTTCCAGAACTGAAAATCGCCGCCATACATGACCAGCACAGAAGCCCAGCCGTCACCCTGCAATTCATAGGTCGATTGACACGAGTGGATAAGAAGCTCGGAAATGCAAAATTTGTCGCAAATATCGCCAACCAAAAAATGGACTCACAGATGTCTGCGCTTTACAAAGAAAGTGCAGACTGGAGTGCGGTGATCCGAGACGTCAGCGCAGAGAAGATCCACAGAGAAGTTCAGAGGGAGGAGCTAATCTCGCAGTTTTCTGACGACGAGGACGGAGAAAAAATTCTAGCCCTCAATCCAATACCGAAAATCAGCGCGATTGCGTACCACGTAAAAAGAGAAGATTGGACTCCCGCGAGAGCCGCTCACTTCAAGTCTAATAAAGAAAAACTCCAGTATTCGTCCGTAAATGAGTCCGGTGATACGGTCATGCTAGTAACCAAAGCGGACGTATCCGTCGGCTGGGCTAATACTTTCGAAATCTACAATACTGAATGGTTTTTGTACCTTGCATACTACCGCAAGGATGATCAGACACTTTTTATAAACTGCTCAGGAGATGAAGGTCAAGCATTGAAATTTCGGGATCTGGTTTCCTCTGACAGCAGCAAAATAGCAGGTGAGAAAACCTTCCGAACATTACACAATATTACCTTCCTGAAGCTACAGAACGTTGGCCTGTCACGCACACAAAAAGATGTACGATTCACGATGCATGTAGGTCGCGACATCAATGCGATCATGAGTGAGCTCGAGAATGGCACGGCGGTGAAATCTAACATCTTTGCAACGGGTTTTGAGGATGGTGATAAGACCACAGCGGGATGTTCCCATAAAGGTAAAATATGGGAAATGAACTCAGAATCCATCGACTACTGGGTACGTTGGTGCGATCAAGCAGCGGTGAAGCTCAATGATGCAAACATCGACCCGCAGAACATCCTGAATAACGTAATGCGTTCTGAACAAATACGTGAAGCATGGCCAACTGGATTATTCTACGCAGACTGGCCGGATTCGATCGGTATCGAGACAGAGGCAAAGATATCAATAACGATAGATGGATTATCCTACAACCTTTTGGATGTTTACCCAGGCCAACCGAACCGCACCTCGGATACCCTATTAGAAATACCACTCCTTACAGATAATGATGAAGAATATCGCCAACAAATCGCCATAGTAAAAATCAACCTACTAGAAGACGGATATAAAACCAGCTGCGATGGTGCAAAAATCTCGCTGCAAAATGAGCGTCCGCTGGCAGAGTATTTGGATGACAACCCGTTTCGAATTCTCAAGCAGGACGGGTCATTCATATTCGGGAATTATAGATACTATTCCCCTGTGACGTTAAATATCAAGATGCCATCAAAGCTCATCTCGGCGTGGGATTGGGGAGATACTAAGATTCAGAACGAATCTATGGGCAAAGATGAAAACTTAGACACCGTACAGGGTTTCACGTACAAAAAAATTAAAGACAAGTACCAGATTATTTTCAATGACGATGGTGCCGGCGAAATCGCCGATCTCATCGGGATAAATGAAAATAACGGCATCATCACTGTTGATTTCTATCATTGCAAGTACTGTGGATCTAAGGATGGAGTAGCGACGCCTGGCGCAAGAGTTACTGACACCTATGAAGTTAGCGGTCAAACTTCTCGATCAGTAAAATGGCTACACTCTGGCGAAGCGCTCTTTTCACAGATGGTATCTCGCTTTTCAAAATCCATTGACAAGGGCTTTAATAGAATACTAAAAGGCACTATTGACGAAGTTGACCTGCTTCGCTACAAATGCCGAGACAACGAACTATCAGTTGGTTTCTTCATAGTGCAGCCAGCAATTTCAAAAGCTAAAATCTCGGATGAACAGCTCACAGTCCTGGGAACTAGCTACACATACATCAAAGGGATCTCTGGATCAGACCTACAAGTAATTATTAACAACTGACATCCGTTTTTTCGACGAAACAATGAGCCGCGCTGAATAAGCGCGGCTCATTTTTTTTGTTTATTCAACATACTCTGCCCCATTCACATACTGGTTCCCACTTTCAACTGTACACCACCATCCGAGATAGCGGACCAAGGTCCATTCCTATTTCGAGTAGCGGTGCACCAGCAACCTTAAGAACATCGGTCCCCCATGTATTGGAGTTGCGGCCAATGTACTGTCTTCACGCTGTCAGCCGACAAGTGCTGATAATTATTGTTCTACTGCTTATAGCCCCGTATGCCTACCCTTCCGGCATAACGCCAGAAGCAACACATATGATGGGACTACTGCGCAAACTCGACCAATCGAACGCCAGGCCGAAGCCAGCGCCCGCCTCCCCCGTGACGACACCTATCGCTACCAGTTCGACTACACGCGCTTTCGCGATAACGTGGAGCGCATGCGCCAGGGCATCCGTGACCACCTGAGCCCGCAGCGCGCCCAGCCGCGCGATCCGCGCCAACACCGCCAACAGATCCGGGCGACGAACTTCACCAATGGAGCACTGGCCCAGCGTGGGCAGCACATCCTTGTCAAAGATCCGCCGAATCTGAGACAGCGTGCTTTGCCGGCCTTCCTTGAGGGAGAGCGACCGGTGCTCGACCCAGTGGTCGAACGTACTCTTAAACGCGTTTTCTTCTGCTTGCCGGTCGGCTTCACGGGTGTGCCGGCGATGCGCCTGGGGATTGACCCCTTGCGCCAATCATTTGCGCGCTTCGTCCCGATGGGAACGCGCGTCACGCAAACTGACCTGCGGATAGGTGCCCAGCGACATAGGCTTTTGCTTCCCGCCCCAGCACTAACGGAAATGCCACGCCCCCCCTCCCGTGGCCGTCACTGCCAGGGACAGGCCGTCAATATCACCGAGGGTGTAGTCTTTGCCGGTGGGCTTGGCCTGCCGGACGGCAGCATCTGAAAGAGCCATGCTTCTAGCCTCCTGAAGGTTGGATTCAGGGCTAGACGTTCAGCAAATGACTCGTCGGGCTCCTGCAACAATCCGATCTCGAAGCTCGCCATTTTTATGGACTGGAATGCACGATAAAACGCGCACAAACAAAAACGCCGATCATTGCTGATCGGCGTTTTTGTTGAATATGGAGCGGGAAACGAGACTCGAACTCGCGACCCCGACCTTGGCAAGGTCGTGCTCTACCAACTGAGCTATTCCCGCAAATGGCGTCCCCTAGGGG
>NZ_FOKB01000005.1:213717-465031 GCF_900111895.1 Pseudomonas simiae | reverse complement strand
ATTTGAAATGCGGTGAAAAATGTGGGAGCTGGCTTGCCTGCGAAAGCGGTGGGTCAGTCGGTATATCCGTCACTGAAAGACCGCATTCGCGAGCAAGCCCGCTCCCACATTTTGATTGCGTTGAGTCAGTTACATCGGCGCCAACGGCGGTGTGCGCGGTGGAATCTGGCGTTTGCTGCCCGTCGCTTCATACGCCGAGGCAAACCGCAGCAGCGCCGAATCATCATAGGCGCGCCCGGCGAATGTCAGCCCTATCGGCATGCCGATATCCGCCATCACGCCCATCGGCACGGTAACGGTTGGCACGCCCAGGTGGCGGATGGCGAGGTTGCCGTTGGCCACCCAGACGCCGTTGCTCCAGGCGATGTCGGCAGAGGCTTCGTTCACGTCGGCGTCCGCCGGGCCGACGTCGGCGACGGTCGGGAACAGCACTGCGTCGAGACCGAGCTTATCCATCCAGTCTTCCAGGTCGATCCGCCGGGTCTGTTCCAACCCGCGCAGGCCATCGGGGACTGTGCTGATCTCGTTCCACGGGGTGATGCCGCGTTCGGCCATGCGCACGTATTCGTCCATGCCGGCGGCCAAGTCGTCCTCACGGTTGGGCAGGGTGCCGGGGTCGTGGGGGAAGATCTTCGGCCCGTCCACATCGGCCAAGCGGTTGAGCGCCGGGTCGTTGTTGGCGCGCAGGAAGTCATCGAAGGCCCAGGCCGACAGTTCCCACAGTTCATCGTGGAGGAATTCCTTGGACACCAGCCCCCGGGTGAACACGGTGGGTGCGCCAGGGCGGTCGCCTTCGCAGTTGGACACCAGCGGGAAATCCACATCGATCACTTCTGCGCCGGCGGCTGTCAGCGCCTGGCGTGCGTCTTGCCACAGGTCGATCACGCTGGCGCGGGTGTTGATTTTCTGCCCGGTCGGGCCACCGATCCCAGGTTTTTCGCTGGTGCCGGCGTCGGGGTCGGCGTTGATGTACATGCGCGGCACGCCAAAGCGTTTGCCGGCGAGGGACTCGGCAGTCGACGCCAATTCAGCGTAGGAAGCAGGGCGTACCGAGGTGACGCTCGGGATCGGCACCCACGGCTGCAGGCGCCACAGGTCGCCACGGGTGTCCGGGTCTTCGGCGACCACCACGTCGAGCACTTCCAGCAGGTCGGCCATGGTGCGGGCGTAAGGCACCACCACGTCCATGGTCGGCGTGAGCGGCCAGTTGCCGCGCACCGAAATCACCCCGCGGGACGGGGTGTAGGCGCACAGGCCATTGTTGGACGCCGGGCCGCGCCCGCTTGACCAGGTTTCTTCTGCCAGGCCAAAGGCCGCAAAGCTCGCCGCCGTCGCGGTGCCAGCGCCGTTGGACGAGCCGGAGGCAAACGGCGCGGTCAGGTAGTCGGCGTTATACGGGCTTTCTGCGCGGCCATACACGCCACGTTGCATCCCGCCATTGGCCATCGGCGGCATATTGGTCTTGCCCAGGCAGATAGCACCGCCGGCGCGCAGGCGCTCGATGGTGAACGCATCACGCTGGGCGACCAGCTTGGCAAACGCCGGGCTGCCGGATGCCGCAGTCAGGCCCTTGACCAGGTAGCTGTCTTTGGCGGTGTAAGGAATGCCATCCAATGGCCCCAGGGTTTCGCCTTTGGCCCGGCGTGCATCGGACGCCTCGGCTTCCTTCAGCGCTTCGGGGTTGCGCACCACCACGGCGTTCAAGGCGGTGGCGGTCTGCGGACCGTCATAGGCATCGATCCGTGCCAGGTAGGCTTTTACCAGTTCTACGGCCGTGGTCTGGCCGGATTCAAGCGCAGCGCGCAATTGGGCAATGGAGACTTCGGTAACTTGCATCACGTTTTTTCGCCGCCTTCAAATGGGGGTATGGCGGCAGTCTACGTACAGATATTTCACAAAACCAGCGTCGCATAATCCGCATAGGCGCCGCGCATCACCTGCCAGGTGGCCTCGTCAGCGGGAATCAGGTGTTCGATACGCAGGGAGGTGAGGGTGATGTCTTGGGGCATGCCAAACGTAGTGAACGTGGACAGAAAATTCAGTTCGCCCTGGCTTGAGCGCACACGGGTCAGCACCAGCGGTGGCAGGTGCGCAGGCAGGTCGGTGTTGGCGGGTGTCGGCAACCCCGCCAGCAGCGCCGCCAGTTCGGGGTTGCCCAGCGCTTCTCGGGTGGCGCGTTGCCAGGCCAGGATGCGGATCTCGTCGGCATTGATCAGATGATCGCCCAGGCCGCCAGGTTGCAGCAGCGTCGTCAGCAAGTTCACGCCCTCGGCCGCATCCTGACGAATACCCACCAACTCAAATAACACGCCGGTACTGGCATTCGCCGCCAGCACTTGCCACTGGCTGCCCAACAGAATGGCCGGGGCAGGATTGTTGGCGTGCAGTACATGGCTGACCGCTTCACGAATCGCCGCCATGGCGGGCGAGGCGAGTGGGGTGGCGGTATAGCGTGGGGCGTATCCGGCGGCGAGGAATATGCGGTTGCACTGCTCCAGCGGTGCCTCCAGCGCGGTCAACAGGTTGTGTAACGTTCCGGGACTCGGCTTGGCGCGTCCGGTTTCGATGCAACTGAGGTGGCGCTGGGAAATGCCGGTGATCAGGGCCAGGTCGAGTTGGCTCAACGTGGCGTGCCGGCGCAATTGGCGCAGTTGTTCGCCGGCAGTAACAGGGTTGTCCATGGCGGAATCATGACCTCCGAGGTCATTGCGAGGGGTCGAACCCTATCACTAACGTGGGCCTTTATCACTTCAAGGACGCGACCATGAAAAGACCTTATGTTGCCCTGGCTGGTTTGCTCGGGTTTTCACTGTACACCCTGGCGACGATGCTCACGGCTGATCAGTCGCTGCTGGCCTTTGGACGGGAGCTGCTGTCACGGCCGGACACCGCGCAAGTGGTGATCGACCTGTACCTGATGGCGGTGCTGGCATGTGTATGGATGTACCGGGATACGCAGCGGCGCGGTCGGTCGGTGGCGTCAGTGCTGCCCTATTTTTTGCTCACGGCGGTGTTTGTGTCGGTGGGGCCGTTGCTTTATCTGGTGGTGAACGGAGGCCGGGATGAATGAGCGTTTGCACCTCGATGCGCTGTGTGTGCTGACGGGGGCGGTGAGCGTGCTTGCGTTCTTCATGAGCACGCTCGTTGACGAGCTCTAGCCGTAGGAGCTGGCGCCGGTCCGGTCCACCAGACGAATATTGTCGCGCCCACCGCGCTTGGTTTCATACAGCGCGGTATCCCCTTGCTCAATCAACGCCGCCAGGCTCGGCGGCGGTTGATCGAACAGGTTGGCGCCGATGCTCAGGGTCACTGGCGCCGGGGTGTTGAAGGTCTGCGAGGCGAGTTGGTGAAACTGGTCGCGCAGGCTGCTGCCCAGTTCGACGATCTGTTCGGTGGACGCCGGGTTGAGCAGGATCACGAATTCATCCCCACCCAGGCGTGCCGCCAGCGCGCCCTGGGGCACCACGCCGCGGATCATTTCGCTCAAGGCGATCAGCAGGCGGTCGCCGGCGGTATGGCCGTGGAGGTCGTTGACCGATTTGAAGTTGTCGATGTCGATCAGCAACAGCGCTCCCGGTTGCGCCGGCGACACTTGGGCAAGCAGGCGCGGTGCGCGCAGGTCGAGGGCGCGGCGGTTGTAGAGGGCGGTCAGCGGGTCGCGGGCGGCGAGGCGGGCGATCTGTTGTTCGCGGCGGTAGCGTTCAGAGCCGGTCATCGACAGTGCAATCAGCATGATCGCCATGGCGCCTTCCACCAGGGAAATCTGAATGATCTCGCCTTTGAAGGCGGCCAGGTCGATCAAGGTGCCGGGGATCAGCACCGACAGCGCCTTGGCCACATAAAACCCACCATGAATCAGCAGCACATACCGCAACTGCACCGCGCCGATGCTCAAGGATTTGCCGTGGGGCCGTAGCAGGAAACTGGCGCGCAGCGTCGGCAATGCCACTAACAGTGACTGCACAGCCAGCATCGCTTTGGACCATAAAGGGTCGGCCGGCAACATCAGCATGCCCAGCCAGACCACCAGCATCAGCAGCCACAGTCGCGACAGGCGCGTTTGGGTGAACCGCGCCACGCCGAGCAAAAACAGGAAGTGCGCAGTCACCAGCAAGCCGTTGGCAAACCAGATGCCGATCATCAGGTAGCCATTGATGCGCAGCAGGGCGAGGGTTGAACCGATGCAGATGGTGGCGAAACCGGTGCTCCAGCACAGCAGCGAAGGTTCGCGCACGCTGCGCCATTCAACGGCCAGGTACAGGGCGGCAGCGGCTGCCAGGGCAACGGTGAGTGCCAAAATCGTAGGAGGGTCGAGCGTCATTTCTTGCCGGGTCTGCCTGGTGTGCGTTTAGAACCGGGATTGTAAGCGCACACGCAGGTTTTTCAGAGCGTTCATCGTGATGGCACACAGCCAGGCGATGATCGGCAGGTCAGGCGCCTTTGGTCGTGGGCAACAAGACCGTGAGGATGCCCACCAACGGCAGGAACGAGCACAGTTTGTACACGTACTCGATACCGTGGGTATCGGCGAGCAAACCGAGCAACGCCGCACCGATCCCGCTGAAGCCGAACATCAGGCCGAAGAAGACCCCGGCGATCATGCCCACGTTGCCGGGCACCAGTTCCTGGGCATACACCACGATGGCCGAGAAGGCCGACGCGATGATAAAGCCGATCACCACACTCAGCACCGCCGTCCAGAACAGGTCGACGTAGGGCAGGGCCAGGGTGAACGGCGCGGCGCCGAGGATGGAGAACCAGATGACTTTCTTGCGGCCGATCTTGTCGCCGATCGGGCCGCCCGCAAAGGTGCCGACGGCCACGGCGCCGAGGAACAGAAACAGGTACATCTGGGAGCTGGAAACCGACAGCTGGAATTTCTCGATCAGGTAGAACGTGAAGTAGCTGGTCAGGCTGGTCATGTACCAGTATTTGGAGAACACCAGCACGGCGAGCACCACCAGGGCAAAGGTCACGCGGCCTTTGGACAGGCCGTGGGTGGCTTTGCCGCCTTGCTTGAGCTTGAACAGGTTGAGGTGGTGGCGGTACCAGCGACTCAGGCCGTACAGCACAAGGATGGCGAACACCGCAAACAGCCCGAACCAGGCGATATGGCCCTGGCCGTAGGGAATGATGATCGCCGCCGCCAGCAACGGGCCCAAGGCGCTGCCGGTGTTGCCGCCGACCTGGAACGTCGACTGCGCCAAGCCGTAGCGCCCGCCGGAGGCCAGGCGCGCGACGCGGGAGGTTTCCGGGTGGAAGGTCGACGAGCCAACGCCGACCAAGCCGGCAGCGAGCAGAATCGCCGGGAAGCTGCCGACAAACGCCAGCATCAAAATGCCGATCAGGGTGCACACCATACCCGCCGGCAGCAGCCATGGTTTTGGGTGGCGGTCGGTGTGGTAGCCGATCCATGGCTGCAGCAGCGAGGCGGTCAGTTGGAAGGTCAGGGTGATCAGGCCCACTTGGGTAAACGACAGGCCGTAGTTGGCCTTGAGCATCGGGTAGATCGACGGCAGCACGGCCTGGATCAGGTCATTGATCAAATGCGCCAGGGCGCAGGCGCCGAGGATACGCATGACCAAGGGGCTGGCTTGGGGTGTCGTGGTTGCAGCGGCGGGTGACGCAGTGAGGGTCGACATGCAGGCATTCCATACAAGGCAGCTAATCAGAGGCGGCCACTTCTTAAGGCGGCCATCCATTACAAAATGATTCGGCGTTCATGCTAGATTCGTCAGGAATGCCTGTCTCGCGTAATTCGGGCGACAACTATCGCAAAAAGGGCGAAATGATTAAACCACTGAACGAATTCCTCCAGGAAATCAATGAAGGCGCCTGGGCGGTCATCAGTTCCGCCACGGATTACCCGGAAAACTGGGTGATCCCCGAGCATAGCCACGAGAAGCACCAACTGCTCTATGCCATCGAAGGCGTGATGGTGGTGTACTCGGCGCTCAACCAATGGACGGTGCCGCCCAATCGCGGGATCTGGATGCCCGCCGGGCAGGTGCATTCCCTGCGTTGCGTGGGCACCCTGAAAATGCGCAGCGTGTTTGTGCGCCCGGATCGCTTCCCGAACATGCCCGGCGAGCCGAAGACCGTGAGCATCTCGCCGTTGCTGAGCGAGCTGATCAAGGCGTCGGTGAGCCTGAAACCGCCGTACGCCGAGGACTCGCGGGACGCGCGGATCATGCACCTGATCCTTGACGAACTCGCCATCCTGCCCGCATTGCCATTGTCTTTGCCCCAGCCCGCCGACCCGCGCCTGCAGCGCATCTGCCTCGCGTTGCAAGATGAACCGGGTGACGCTTCAACTGTGGCGCATTGGAGTGAGCGCCTAAGCCTGGACCAGAAAACCATCCAGCGCCTGTTCCGCAAGGAAACCGGCATGACCTTCGGCCAGTGGCGCCAGCAGGCGCGCTTGCTGCTGGCGTTGGAGCGCATTGCGGTGGGGGAGAAGGTGATCGATATCGCCCTGGAGCTGGGCTATGAAAGCCCGAGCGCCTTTACCAGCATGTTCAAGAAGCAGTTCGGCAAGACGCCGAGTCATTTCTTCAGGTAGCACCCTGCGTGACGTTGGCGTGCGGGCCCAGCAGGCCGTTGAACCCGTCGAAGTCCAGCGGTCGGCTGAGGAAATAGCCTTGGCCCTCTTCACAGGCCACGCTCTTGAGCATTGCCAAGTGCTCGGCGGTTTCGATGCCTTCGGCTGTCACCGTCAGGGCCAGGGCTCGGCCCAGACCGACAATCGCGTGGATGATTGCCTTGTCATCGTCGCTTTCTTCCAGGCGGGTCAGGAAGCTGCGGTCGATCTTCAAACCATCGAATGGGAACGCCCGCAGGTAGCTCAGGGATGAGTAGCCGGTGCCGAAATCATCCATGGCGATGCGTAGGCCCAAGCGCTTGAGCGTGTGCATGACCTCCAGTGCGCCGCTGGCATCTTCAAGCATGACGCTTTCGGTGATTTCAAGTTCCACCCGCGCCGGGTCGATACCGGAGACCGCCAGTGCCTGGCGTGTGCGCTCCACCAGGTTGCCCCGCTTGAACTCGGTGGGTGACAGGTTCACCGACACAAACAGATGTTCCGGCCATTGGGCAGCGCACGCGCAGGCGGTTTCGAGTACCCAGTCGCTCAACGCCAGGATCAGCCCCGATTCTTCGGCAATCGGGATGAAGGTGTCAGGTGCAATCAGCCCACGCACAGGATGTTGCCAGCGCACCAAGGCTTCGGCGCCTACCATTTGCCCGTCGGCGATGCGATAGCGCGGCTGGAAATACAAGCGCAGCTCGCCGTGCTTGATGCCGTAGCGCAGATCGCTCTCCAGGCGTCGACGTTCGATGATCCGCGCGTTCATGTCGCCGGAGTAGAACCGCCAGGTATTACGGCCTGCCGCTTTGGCTTCGTACAGGGCAATGTCAGCGTAGCGCAGCAGTTCCGCGGCCTCGCGGGCATCGTTGGGGGCGATGGCGATCCCGATGCTGGCGCTGACGAACACCTCTTGCTCGTCGATTCTGATCGTGCGCTCTATGGATTCGATCAGGCGCTTGCACAGGATTTCGACTTCGTCTTGCGTACCTGCATCCGTCAGGATCAATACAAACTCATCACCGCCAATACGGGCGACCAGATCGCCATGGCGTACGCAGTCGGCCAGTCGAGAAGACACTTCGTTGAGCACCCGATCACCGGCAGCGTGTCCAAGCAGGTCATTGACCGGCTTGAATCGATCGAGGTCCAGGCTGAGCATGACCAGGGGCTGCTCCGAGGTGGGCATGGCCTTGAACTTGCCTTCCAGGAACGCTTGCAGCCGCGTGCGATTGGGCAGCCCGGTGAGGGCGTCATGCTGGGACAAGAACTCGATGCGTCGACGGGCTTCGACTTCTTCCGTCACATCGGTGGCGGTGCCGCGAAACCCGCCACACGGCATCTGCCGTGCGGACAGCCGGGTGCTGCGTTCCAGCCCCAGTGCATCGACGTAACGACACTGCACGCTGATATCCGGGCGACGCCCAGGTGCGCTGAGCCACTGGGACAGCAGGCCGGTTTCGGTTTCCAGCAAATCGTTTATCGTGGCGCCGATCCAGGCATCGCGCACCAGCCCGGTCACACCTTCGAAGCGTTCCGACAGGTAGGTAAAGCGCCAGTCGCCGTCGATTTCCCAGACCCAATCGGAACTGGCTTCCACCACATCGCGAAAACGTGCTTCGCTGGTGGCCAGGGCATTCTGGCTGTTCTGCAGCGAGGAATGGCTGGCGTCCAGGGCGAGCGCGGCCGCCGTCGTGCGGCGCGAAATGACCCAAGACATCAAGCACACCAGCAACGCAGCCAGGCCCAACAAGGGCAGGCCTACACCCATCAGGCGCAAACCGGGGCGAGCCGGCTCCCAGTGCAGGCTGCCGGCCGCACCGTTGTCGCCGAGGGGCAAGAGCAAGGTCTTGCCGATTTCATCGGGGGTAGCGATGTGCAGTTTGTCCACGCCGAATTCATCGCCGATCGCTGTCAGTTTTGCGCTGTCGAGGATGTCGACAAAGATCAGCACCGACGCCGGTCGGCCGTCGGGCAACACCGTGGGGTCGGTGCCGGGGGTGATGGCGGCGGCGGCCACCAAAGCAGGGCTGCCGCGCACGTTGATAAAGGTCGTGGCGGATGTCTCGCTGTCTGCACCGGCGCGAGCCTGCTCGATAATTCCAGTGATGGGCCCGCCGAGCCACTGGGTGAGTTCGACTGTCTGCAATTGGCCGTCAACGACGGCATACACCGTGCGGTTGGCGTCGTCGACCACGAACAGGCCTTGAAAGCCGAAGTCGTCGAACAGCGACGCGCCGATGTTGCCCCGGACAAAGGCCCAATCGTCGTCCACTTTCACGTGCAAGTGCCGGTAGGCATCACTCCAGAAGGCGTAGTCCTTGACGGTCACCCGCAGGGATTTTTCCAGAGACTGCACGGCTCTACGGGTGTAGAACGCGCTTTCAACCTGCTCGGAGCGGTCCAGTTCTTGGGCAAGGAAAATCAGCGAGTAAGCGGCGACTGCAAAGACCACGGCCAGCAAGGCCATGAACCTGAAGAGTGAGGTGCGCGCCAGCGACAGGCTGGTGCGATCGGACAGTGAGCGGACGATAGGAGCGAGAGAGTTCGGCATTGTTTCCCGCAGGGCGTCGCTGCAAGTCAGGGGGTATCACGTGCTATCGGCTGCGCCGGGAAAATATTGAGACCGCTGGCGCGTGCTGCCAGCCACGGCGACCGATGGCATGCTGGCGTCGTTCGCGCGCCTGGCGGCGCTGCTCGATGAGCCTGAAGCCAGCCCCGTGCTAGCACCATTGATCCAGCGTGGCGTTCAAGGTGGGCTATGAACGCCCTTCGCAGTTCAGCCGTGAGTACGGCCGGTCAATGATCGGACGTCAAATTAGCAAAGAATATGCAGCCGATCAGTCGCGCAAACAGGCTCAGGGTTTCTGGCAGGTTGGGGTCTTCAAACAGCATCGCCCTGGAATCGAGCGCACACAGCGCGCCAAAAAGGCGGCCATCGGGCAGAAAGATCGGGGCGCCGGCGTAACTCTCGATGGCGAATTGCTTGACCACCGGGCGGGCGGCGTAGCGGCCGTTCTGGCTGATCTGCGGGATGAACAAGGTTTGCGGGTTGATGCAGAACTCGCTGCACAGGGTGGTTTCCAGGGCGAGCACGTCGTCGACATGGATGCCCAAGTCGATGGTGTCATGGACTGAACACACCACCCATTCCAGGTCGGTGAATTTGGCGATGCCGGCGAAGCGCATCCCGGTCAGGCGGGTGACCAATTGCAGGATGCTGGTGGTGGCTTCTATTTCGGCGATAGCGGCGCGTTCGTTTGCGCTGAGTAAGGACTGCGAAGCGGTGACGCTTGGAACCATGGGTGACACTCCAATGGCAGGGTGGCCAGGGCCACCCTGTATGTTCAGGTTTTAATTGATGCGCGGATGCTGCTCTACAAGGTTCTTGCGCTTGGCTTCCAACTCGGCAATCTCGGCATCGATGTCTTCGATCTTCTGCTCGATGTTGTCGTGATGTTCCTGCAGCAATTCCTTGGCTTCTTCCATGTCCGAAGCCGCCGGTGCGGCGCCACGCAGCGGCTTGTTGGCGGTTTCCTTCATGGTCAGGCCGGTGATCAGGCCGACCACGGCAAACACCATCAGGTAGTAGGCGGGCATGTACAGGTCGTTGGTGCTTTCCACCAGCCAGGCCACGGCGGTCGGGGTGAGGCCGGCGATCAGTACCGACACGTTGAACGCACTGGCCAGCGCACTATAGCGCAGGTGGGTGGGGAACATTGCCGGCAACGTCGAAGCCATCACGCCGATGAAGAAGTTGAGGATCACGGCGAGAATCAGCAAACCGGCGAAGATCAGGCCGATCTTGCCGCTGGTGATCAGCATGAACGCAGGGATGGACAGGAACAACAGGCCGATACTGCCGGCAATGATGAAGGGCTTGCGGCCGATCTTGTCGCTGATAAAACCAATGAAAGGCTGCACGAACAGCATGCCGACCATGATCGCGATGATGATCAGCACGCCGCTGTTTTCTTTGTAGTGCAGGTTGTGCGACAGGTAGCTCGGCATGTAGGTGAGCAACATGTAGTAGGTCACGTTGGTCGCCGCAACAATCCCGATGCAGGTCAACAGGCTACGCCAGTGCTTGGTCGCGACTTCCTTGAACGAGACTTTGGGGCCGTGTGTCAGGCCTTCGCGGTCGCCTTGCTCCATTTTGTCCATGTGTTGCTGGAAGGCTGGGGTTTCCTCCAGTGCATGACGCAGGTACAGGCCGATGATGCCCAGGGGCAGGGCAAGGAAGAACGGCAGGCGCCAGCCCCACGACTCGAAGTCGGCTTCGCCCAGGATGCTGGAAATCAGCACCACCACGCCCGCGCCCAGCACGAAACCGGCGATGGAGCCGAAGTCGAGCCAACTGCCGAGAAAGCCGCGCTTGCGGTCCGGGGCATACTCGGCGACGAAGATTGACGCGCCGGTGTATTCACCCCCTACCGAGAAACCCTGGGCCATTTTGCACAGCAACAGCAAAATCGGCGCCCAGATACCAATAGAGGCGTAGGAGGGGATCAGGCCGATGGCGAAGGTGCTCAGGGACATGATCACGATGGTCGCGGCAAGGACCTTCTGCCGCCCGTACTTATCGCCCAGTGCGCCGAAGAACAGGCCACCCAGTGGGCGGATCAGGAACGGCACGGAGAAGGTGCCGAGTGCGGCGATCATTTGTACGCTGGGTGAGGCGTCCGGGAAGAACACCTTGCCCAGCACATAGGCGACAAAACCGTAGACGCCAAAGTCGAACCATTCCATGGCGTTACCCAAGGCTGCGGCGGTGATTGCCTTGCGCACCTTGGTGTCGTCGACGATGGTGATGTCTTTCAATCCGATGGGCTTGACGCTTTTCTTACGTAATTTCATGCGGAGCACTCTAAAGCAGAACAGGGGAGGTGCCATCGTTGCGATGGCACCGCTCTGTCAGTTCAGATACAAGCGGACATGAAATAATTCAGCTCTATTTGCGTTTTTTTGCAGAAAGCTTGAACTTTACAGATTCACAGGGGAGTAATCCGTATGTCGGCCGTCGCGTCACGCCTGATCTACCGCCCACCCCAAGCGTGCGACGTGCAGCGATTGTTCGCGATCTACGGCGATCCGCAGACCAATGTGTTCAACCCCTCTGGCCCCATCGCCAGTCTTGAGGGGGCGCAACGCTTGCTGGATAAATGGCTTGAACAATGGGCCACCCAGGGCTACGGCTGGTGGGCGATTGCACGCACTGAAACGCCGCATCACATCATAGGCTTTGGTGGAATCGCGCCGCTCGACTACCTGGCCGAACGGCGTATCAACCTGGGGTACCGTTTTGCGGCGCAAGCCTGGGGGCAGGGCTACGCCACCGAGTTGGGCCGTGATGCCTTGGCGCTGGCATTCCAGACGCTCGGCCTGGGCGAGGTGTTCGGCCTGGTGCGACCGGACCATGGGGCATCAATCCGCGTACTGGAAAAGATCGGCATGCAGCCTTTCGGCGTGCTCGATGATGTGCCGGGGAAGGCACCAAGCCTGGTTTTTCGGATTTGTCATCCTACAACTGATTTTTCCTGATATTTCAAATACCCACGCAATACGGGGTTAAGCGGCAATCTTTCAGATTGACAGCGTTCAGGCGTCCCGATATAAAATCCACAGTTGTACGACGACATATGACGTTACATATGTCCTATCTAACAAAAATAAAAAGTGATGCCATGAACTTGAACGAGCCCATCAACGCGCACCGCGTTGGCCAAGCTGTAGGCAACTATCGCTGGACCATCTGCGCGATGCTGTTTTTCGCGACCACCGTCAACTACCTCGATCGCCAGGTGCTCAGCTTGCTGGCGCCTCAGTTGTCGACGCAATTTGGCTGGAGCAACACTGACTACGCGAACATTGCGGCTGTGTTCCAGTTCGTCTACGCGATCTCCATGCTGTTTGCCGGGCGCTTTGTCGACAAGATCGGCACCAAGGCGGCTTATGTGGTGGCAATCGCCATCTGGTCCACGGGCGCCATCATGCATGCGTTCTCGGTGCCCATGGGCGAGGGCATTGCGGCCATCAGTGGTGCGATTGGCCTGGCGGTGATCCCGGTGTCGATTGCCGGTTTCATGTTGTCCCGTGCGGTACTGGCGATTGGCGAAGCGGGCAACTTCCCGATTGCGATCAAGGCGACTGCTGAGTATTTCCCCAAAAAGGAACGCTCGCTGGCCACGGGTATCTTCAACTCCGGTGCCAACGTCGGCGCAATCCTGGCGCCGATCTGCGTGCCGTTGATTGCCGGTCTGTGGGGGTGGGAAGCGGCGTTTATCGTGATCGGCGGCCTGGGCTTCGTGTGGGTTGTGGTGTGGATCGCGCTTTACCAGAAGCCGGAGGAGCAGAAACGCCTGTCGCCCGAAGAACTGGCGTATATCCGCAGTGATCAGACCGTGCAGCCCTTCACCCCAGCGCCGGCCGGCGCCCCGGAAAAGAAAGTCTCCTGGTTCAAGTTGCTCACCTACCGTCAGACCTGGGCGTTTGCCTTCGGCAAGTTCATGACGGACGGCGTGTGGTGGTTTTTCCTGTTCTGGCTGCCCACCTACCTGTCGGCGCAATACGGCATGAAAGGCGCCGATATCGTCATGCCGCTGGCGGTGCTGTACAGCATGACGATGGTCGGCAGCATCGGCGGCGGCTGGTTCCCCAGCTACTTCATGGCGCGCGGTGATGCACCCTACGATGGCCGCATGAAAGCCATGCTGGTGATCGCGCTGTTCCCGCTGGTGGTGTTGCTGGCACAGCCGTTGGGCTACATCAGCTTCTGGGTGCCGGTATTGCTGATCGGCGTGGGCGCCTCGGCGCACCAGGCGTGGTCATGCAACATCTTCACCACCGTGTCGGACATGTTCCCGCAGAAAACCGTGGCCTCGGTGGTCGGTATCGGCGGCATGGCCGGCGGCCTGGGCGGCGTGGTAATGACCAAGATCGGCGGTTGGGTGTTCGACTACTACAAGTCGGTCGGTGACATCCACACCGGCTACATGATCATGTTCGCCATCTGCGCGCTGGCCTACTTGGTGGCCTGGAGTGTGATGAAGACACTGGTGCCGCGTCACAAGGAAATCACTGACCTGTAAGGTCCGATGTCCCGCGCCGCAACGGCGCGGGCCTCTTTCACAACGCACGGGCCCAGGTCTGGCTGACCAGGGATTTGCCGAAGCTGTCCATCGTTTCTTCCTCGACCAATTCGAACCCGGCTTTCTGATAGAGCTTGCGCGCATCGCTGAGGACGTCCACCGTCCACAGCTGCATGCGCTGGTAGCCGACCTGCCGGGCAAAGCGTACGCACTCATCCACCAGCCGTTGGCCGATACCCATGCCCCGCGCGCTGGCATCCACGTAAAGCATGCGCAGCTTGGCCGTGGTGTCGTCGTGGCGGATCACGAACACCGAACCCACCACTTCAGCGTCTTTTTCCGCGATCCAGCAACGCTCGCAGGTGGGATCAAACGCCCTCAGGTATTTGGCGACAGTCTCCGCCACCAGCGCTTCGAACTCCCAGTTCCAACCGTATTCACGGGCATACAACGCGGTTTGTTGCTGCACCACCACGCCCATGTCGCCGGGTTGAGGATCGCGCAGCAGGTAGTTGGGCGCCGTGCCTTGCAGCAGGGCCTGGATGCGTTTCATGGCGTCGGTGAGTTGCCGCTGTTGTGGTTCAGGCAAGTTCTCGAGCAGGGTGATGACTTCGTTCTGGGTCTGCTGTTCCAGGGGCTTCAGCACCGCACGGCCGTGGTCGGTGAGATGCAGTTGCACCGCCCGTGCATCGGTAGCGGAGCGGACTTTCTGGATCAGGCCCTTCTTTTCGAAGCCACTGGTCAATCGGCTCAAGTAGCCCGCGTCGAGGCTGAGCATCTGACACAGGTCCGCGCTGGTGAGATCGCCGCGGGTAGACAATTCGTACATCACGCGGATTTCGGTGAGCGAATAGTCGCTTTGCAGCAGGTGTTCCTGCAGTACGCCGATCTGGTGGGTGTAGAAGCGATTGAAACTGCGCACGATGCCGGCGCGTTCGACAAGCAGGGGAGTGGACATGCTGAAATGCTCGAATAGTTGCCTGAAGCAATTATATTGTTGCTTCAGGCAACCATGTCAAACGGTTTGCTTAGCGGTTACGTGTCACCCGCCAAATGGTATTGGCCAAGTCATCGGCGATGATCAGCGCACCTTTTGGATCCACCGTCACGCCGACCGGGCGCCCACGGGTCTTGCCGTCGTCGCCGCGAAAGCCGGTGGCGAAGTCGATCGGCTCGCCGGACGGTTTGCCGTTGCTGAACGGCACAAAGATCACTTTGTAGCCCACCGGGTTGTCGCGGTTCCAACTGCCGTGTTCACCGACGAATACGCCGTCTGCAAACTGCTCGCCCATTTCCGGGATAGAGAAGTCCACGCCAAGGGCTGCCACGTGGGAGCCCAGGCTGTAATCCGGCTTGATCGCGGCGGCAACCTTGGCCGGGTTCTGTGGCTGGGCACGCGGGTCGACATTCTGGCCCCAGTAGCTGTACGGCCAGCCGTAGAACGCGCCTTCACGCACGGAGGTCAGGTAGTCCGGCACCAGGTCGGGGCCCAGTTCGTCGCGTTCGTTCACAACGGTCCACAGTTGACCGGTGTCAGGCTGCAGGGTCAGCGCTGTCGGGTTGCGCAGGCCCGTTGCATAAGGCTTGTGCGCGCCGGTTGCGGCGTCGATCTGCCAGACCATCGCGCGATCGATCTCCACTTCCATGCCACGTTCGGTGATGTTGCTGTTGGAGCCGATACCCACGTAGAGCTGGCTGCCGTCAGCACTCACCGCCAGGGACTTGGTCCAGTGGTGGTTGATCTGCGCCGGCAGGTCGGTGACCTTGGTGGGTGGGCCTGCGGCCTTGGTCTGGCCGTCGGCGTAGTCGAAACTCACCAGTGCATCCTGGTTGGCCACGTAGAGCTTGCCGTTGGCAAATGCCAGGCCGTATGGCGCGTTGAGGTTTTCGGCGAACACGGTCTTGAGTTCATAGGTGCCGTCACCATCGGCGTCACGCAGCAACGTCAGGCGGTTGCCGCTCTTGACCTTGGTGTTGCCTTCGGCCTTGATCAGGCTGGCGATCACATCCTTGGGCTTGAGCTTGGCCGCGCTGCCGCCACGGCCTTCGGCAACGAGGATGTCGCCGTTGGGCAGCACCAGGGTCTGGCGCGGGATGGCCAGGTCAGTGGCGATGGCGGTGACGCTGTAGCCTTGCGGCACCTTGGGTTTCTGTTCGCCCCAGGGGGCCGGCTCGGCAATCTTCATGCTGGGTAGCAGGCTGCTTTGCTGTTCCGGCAACTTGGGATCGGGGCCGCGGGCCTGGGTCTTGTCGCCTTCACCACCACATGCGGTCAGCAGCAGCGCAGCGCTTAATAGGGTCAGGGTGCTGGACGTTTTCATTTAACACCTCCCGAGCGCAGGCCGGTCCAGGTGGCCGCCAACGTCAGCAGCAAGACAATGGCCGACAGGATCAGGCCGCCGGGCATCGAAGCGTAGGCGTCCTTGGCGTGTTGGAAGGCATTGACCAGGCCGAGTATCCAGGTGGCCAGCAGCAACAGGACATATCGTGTGGGTTGCCCGGCCTTGCGTTCGGCACGGAGCAGGTTGACCAGCGCAAACAAAAACGCAAAGCCTGCGAATACCAGTGCACCGGCAATCAGCCAGGCCGAGAAGTTGGCCCATTGAATCTGGTAGGTCTGGGTGTAAGCAATGTCGCTGAGCAAGGCACCGAGAAACAACGGCACGGTACCGGCGAGCAAGGTCGCATGCAGCGGCCCGGGTGCGTATCGGTAGGCGGGAAGGGTAGTCATAGGGGGGCGGCTCCTTGTTGTACAACGCCCCTGGACGGGGCAGCGCATAAGAAGTGAACGCAGCGTGTGTGAGAAAGTTCAGCGTGAAACGTTTCGAAATAGTGGGAACCCTCTAGGGCGGCGCCGGCCTAACGCCGTATCATTCCATTCTTTGCTTTCGCCAGGCGCCTCCATGACCCACCCCCGCATCGGCTTTGCGTGCCAGTACCGACATCCCGAGCGCCTGCTGTCCGCCAGTGCCCTGAAGTTGATCGAGGGCCCCTTCAATCCGCGCACCACCACGTTGCGCTGGATGGACAGCGTCACGCCGCAAGTGGCCCGCGACAAGCTGGTGGAAGTGGTCACTCACAACCTGGCCGCCCAATTGCGCTTGCTGGCCTATGTCGCCGAACTGCCGCCGACCTTGCGCATGCTGCGCCTGAGCAGCGATTTGCTGCCGTTTTACAGCCACCCAAAAGTCGCCGCCGTGTACACAGACCCGGCCATCGAGCGTCAATTGGAGGAAGGCTTCGCGGCCATTGGCGAGCTGGCGCGTGCGTCGGATATCCGCCTGTCGTTCCACCCCGGCCAGTACTGCGTGCTCGGTTCGGAGAACCCCGGTGTGGTGGAAAACAGCCTGGCCGAGTTTGAATACCACGCCGACATGATCCGCATGATGGGCTACGGCCGGCGCTTCCAGGACCTCAAATGCAACGTGCATATCGCCGGTCGCCTGGGTGTGGAAGGCACCCGCGCGGTGTGGGCGCGGCTGTCGGAAGTGGCGCGCAACTGCATCACCTTCGAGAACGACGAAAAAACCTATGGCCTCGACCATTGCCTGCAAGTTGCCGACCTGGCGCCGGTGGTGCTGGATATCCATCATTGCTGGATCAATGAAAACGAGTACATCGACCCGCACTCGGAACGGGTCGCCCGCGTGATTGAAAGCTGGCGCGGCGTGCGCCCTACCATGCATTACTCTCAGCCCCAGGAAGTCTTGCAGGCGCTCGGTTTCGACGCCGAGCACAAACTGGAAATGGATGCGCTGTTGAAGGTGGTCGCCAAGCGCGACCTGTACGCCCACAGCGCGCAAATGTGGAACCGCTGGACCAACGACTACGCGCTGCAGTTTTTCGATCGCTTCGACATCATGCTGGAGTCCAAGGACAAGAATGTGGCAGCGTGGGGGTTTTATGAGCATTTCAAGCGACGTTCAGTTCAGTGAGGGAGCCTGCAACCATGCCAACCCTGCAGCTATTGTGCGGCAAGATCGCCTCGGGCCAATCAACGTTCGCGTGGGAGGAGGGGGGGATTGAGGTGCTTCGTTCGTGAGTGCAACGCATTTTAACGGCGTCGACGCCGAAGGTTTTGTCCTCACAATCCCAGAAACGCCCGTGCAGAGCGAGTTTCAGTCATTGCTTGAAGATGCCTGCACCGCGCTCTCGCACGAAGAGCTAGGAGTGGAGGGCATCTACCTCTATGGCAGTGTGGCGCGCGGTGATGCCGTCCCTGGTGTTTCCGATCTTGATCTCACGCTGGTGCTGCGCGAGTCGCCGACTTCACAGGTACTCGAACGGTTGGAAGTAATCCGGCGGGATCTGGAGCGGCGGCATTCGCAAGTCACCAAGGTCGATTTCGATATTGGCAGCCGTGGGGAAGTAGTGGCGGCCGAAAACCTGAACAGCTGGGGATTCTGGCTCAAGCACCATTGCCGATGTGTATGGGGTGAGGACCTTGCGCTGCACGTTGAGCGGTTTCGGCCTTCCGTGGAAATTGCCTTGGCCATGAACGGTGACTTCGAAAAGGTTTTGACCGACTACCTCACACGCATCGCAGGCGCCGACAGCGAATTGGAGCGGCTTCGCTGGCAGCGTGAAGCGTCACGCAAGTTGATCAGGGCGACCCATGTATTCCGTTCGCCCGATGCGGCTACGTGGCCGCAGACACTCGAAGAGCACGTTGCGCTGTTCGTCCAGGTGCATCCGACGATGATGATTCAGGTGGCGTTCTTCCTGTTTGAAGCCCGCAACCCTAGTGCCGATGGTGAAAAATTCTCAGCCCGACTTCAGGCCTTTCTGAGCTGGATGGTTTCACAGCGAGCGTAGTGCTACGGGTGCTCGCCGGTATAACCAAACCACACGGGTCCTACGACTTGAACCGTCCCACCAGCCCATTCAACTCATCCGAGAGGTTGGACAACCGTCCCGAATCGTCCTGCGCCGAGTTGGCCAGGCTTTCCACCAGGCGGGCCTCGTCGTAGATCTGCTGGATGTGCCGATTGATCTCTTCCGCCACGCTGTGTTGTTCCTCGGCGGCGGCGGAGATTTGCAGGTTCTGGTCGCGGATTTCGTTGACCGACGTCTGGATGCCTTCAAAGCTGTCCCGCGCGCTTTCGATGGACGACACGCTGGCCCGCGACAGGTCCAGGCAACTGCCCATCTTTTGCGTGACTTCCTGGGTCTTGTTTTCCAGGGTGCCGAGCAGTTGTTCGATTTCGCCGGTGGAGTCGGAGGTGCGTTTGGCCAGGGCGCGTACTTCGTCGGCCACCACCGCAAAACCACGGCCCTGATCACCGGCACGGGCGGCCTCGATAGCCGCGTTGAGCGCCAGCAGGTTGGTCTGTTCGGCAATCGCACGGATGGTGCCGAGGATCTGGTTGATGCTGCGGCTGCCGGCTTCCAGTTCGACCATGGCCTGGGATGATTCCGTCAGGCGGCGCCCCAGGCGGTTGACGTTATCGGTGGTGACTTCGATCTGCTGCTTGCCCTCGGCCACGCGACGGTGCCCGTTCTCGGCGGATTCCGCCGCGCCGCTGCAGGACCGTGCGACTTCGTTGGCAGTGGCGACCATCTCGTTGAACGCAGTGGATACAAGCTCGACCGCCTCACGCTGGCGTCCGGCCGCCTCATTCATATTGTGCGCCACCTCACTGTTGACCTTGGAGGCGTTCTGCAAATTGGCCGAGGCCGCGCCGATGTGTTGGATCAGTTGACGGATCGCCGCGAGAAACTTGTTGAACCAGCCCGCGAGTTCGGCGGTTTCATCCTTGCCCTGGACCTGCAGTTCGTGGCGCAAGTCGCCTTCACCCTGGGCAATGGACTGCAAGCCGGTGCTGACCTGCCCGATAGGCTTGACGATGACCTTGGAGAAGGCCGCCGCGATCAGTCCGAAGATCAGCACCAGCACACCGACAATAAGGGCGGTGAGGTAGGTCATGCGTGTGGCTTCGGCCATGACTTCACGGTGTTCGATCAGCCCGATATAACGCCAGCCTAGACCGGGGGACGTCCACACGTTGGCCATGTAGTGCACGCCGTCGATCACCACGTCAGTGGAGCCCTGTGGTGTCTCGGCCAACTGTGCATAGGCCGCGCCCAGGTCCTTGAGCGGCTTGAAATTGTGCGCGGCGTTGCGCGGGTCCACCAGCACCACGCCGTCTTCGACCAGCATCACGTAGCCGCTTTCGCCCAACTTGATGCTCTTGACCAGTTCGGTGAGGTTTTTCAGCGAGACGCTGACCACGAATACGCCCTTGGCCTTGCCGTTTTCCAGCAGGGCGCGCGCGGTGCCCACCAGGGCGACGTCGTCTTTGTCGTAGTAATACGCGGGGGTGCGCACAGTCTTGCCGGGGCTGGCCATGGCTGCTTTGTACCAGGGCCGGGTGCGCGGGTCGTACTTGGCCAGTTGCGGGTCATCCGGCCATTTGGCGTAGGTGCCGTCTTCCAGGCCGATGGACAGGATCGCTGCTGCTGGGTGTGTGGCGCCATAGCGCGCGAAGCGCTCGATCACCGTTTGCGCTTCGGCGGGCATGGGCTGGCTGGCCGCGTCCGCGGGCTGATAGTTCTTCAGTGTGTTGACGGAGGTGTATACAGAATCGGTGGCCATCTGATCGACGTTCTGCAGCGTGCCGTCGAAGAATTGGCGGATGTTGCCATCGATCTGGCGGATTTCCCGGGTGCTGCCGTCGATGAACTGATCCACCGCTTCGGTTTGTGCGTTCATGACTGAAATCACGGCCACCAGGCTTACCGGAATGAAAGCAACCGAGACAAAGGCGAGTACCAGCTTATTTTTTATTTTCATCGAGACGACCATCAGCGTGAAGGGCGGCCAAATCGTCGCGCGCCTGTATCAGGTTTGCGGCGATTTGCTATCACTGCTGTTTCGGCCCGTAGCCGGTAAATCTTTAGGGTTTTTTGTACACAATACAAAGTGCTTATTGTTCTGTATCCAATCAGTACACATCACGCAAATAACGCTTCTGCTCACTCAGCTGACGCCAGTAATCCACGGCACCCTCAACGCCAAGCCCGCCGTGGGTTTGCGCGACGTGGCGCAGGACCTGGTCGACATCTTTGGCCATATGGCTGGCATCGCCGCAGATGTACAGCTTGGCGCCATCCTGCAACCAGCGCCACAGCTCGGCACCCTGTTCGCGGATGCGGTCCTGCACGTAGACCTTTTGCGCCTGGTCGCGGGAAAACGCCAGGCTCAAATGGCTGAGCAGGCCGTCGCGTTGCATGCCTTGCAGTTCATCCTGGTAGTAGAAATCACTGGCCGCGTGCTGTTCGCCGAAAAACAACCAGTTGCGGCCCTGATGACCCAGCGCGCGACGCTCCTGCAAGAACGCACGGAATGGGGCGATTCCTGTACCGGGGCCAATCATGATCATCGGCACGTCGCCGTCAGTGGGTGTGCGGAAGTGTTTGGAGGGCTGCACGAACAGCGGCACTTCGCCGTCGCCGACACGGTCGGCCAGGAAGGTCGAGGACACACCCTTACGCTTGCCATACCGCACGGCAGCCACGGTGAGGTGCACTTCATAGGGGTGGGCCTTGGCGCTTGATGCGATTGAATACAGGCGCGGTTGCAGGCGTTTGAGCGTGCCCAGCAGCTCATCCGCCGAACACTCGATGGGGTATTCCTGTAGCACATCCGCCAGTTGCCGGCCCCACAGCCAGTCATTCAGTTCGGCCTTATGCTCGGGGTTGAGCAAGTGCTTGAGGCCAGGGTTGGCGCTGCGCTCGGCGATGAAGGCGAGGGTGTCGCTGCTGGGCCGGGCGATTTCGAAGTGCTGAGTGAGGGCCTGTTGCAGGGGCACGTCGCCGAACGTGTCGATGTTCACGCAGGTACTGGCCTTCAAGCGGGTGAGGTCGAGCAGTTCGTTGACCAGTTCGGGGCAGTTGCGCGGCCGTACGCCCAGCGCATCACCGGCTTCATAAGTCAGCCCGGAGTCGGCCAGGTCCAGGGCGAACTGGCGGGTTTCCTTGTGGGCGCTCAGCGGGTTGAGCTGGCGATTAAGCAGCAGGCGTGAACCATACAGCTTGGTTTTACCCGCGGGTGTGGCGAGTGCGACGGGTTTTGCCGGGACGAGGGTTTGCTGGAAGCGCACCAGCCAGGCATCGGCCAGCGCTTCAAATTCGGTATCGCAGTCGACGCGTTCCAGCAGGCGGGTGGCGCCCAGTTCCAGCAGGCGTTGGTCGAGTTGTTTGCCGTGGTTGCAGAACTGGTCGTAATTCGGATCGCCCAGGGCCAGCACCGCGAAGCGCAGCGACTCCAGGCGCGTCTCGGCGGTGCTGAGGCTGTGCCAGAAACCTTCACCGTTGTCCGGTGGGTCGCCGTCGCCAAAGGTGCTGCTGATCAACGCCAGGGTGTGGGTGCTCGCCAGTTTGCTCGCCGGGAAGTCCGACATCGCGCTCAGTTCCACGCTGATACCCGCGTCGCGCAGGCGCTTGGCAAAACGTTCGGCCAAGGCCTCGGCGTTGCCGGTTTGCGAGGCCCACAACAAGGTGACGGCCGGGGAGGGGGTTGCGAGGGCTTCTGTAGGGCTGAACAGTGCGCCGAGCAAGCCGTTCAGCCACAGCCGCGAGGCATCCGCCAATGGCGCATTCGTGGGCATGGTCGGGATGCCGACGGCCTGGCGTGCGGCGTTGGCTTGCAGGCCGCTGAGGAAGCCAGCGAGGTAGGTGCGCTCACTGTCGCTCAGTGGCGGCGCAGACAGGTGGCGGATGCCGGCGATTTCGGCGAAGGCGTCGAGGCGCGACATGGCGGTGTCCTCAGCTACGGGGGAAGGGCGGTCGAGGGACTGCAGGCCGATCAGCTCAACGCGGGCCAGGGCGACGGCGCAGCATTTGAACTCCGGTTGCAAGGAGATCGGGTCGACGGCGTCGTTGGTCACCGCGTTGATCGCCAGGTTGTCGCCGAACACATCGTTCCAATGGAAGGGCGCAAAGCAGTTGCCTGGCTGCACGCGGTCGGTGATCACGGCGGGCAGCACCGCGTGGCCGCGGCGGGAACGTATTTCAACCCGGTCCTTGTCTTTGATGCCCAGGCGGGCGGCGTCTTCGGCGTGCAATTCGACGAAGGGGCCGGGGTTGAGTTTGTTCAGGGTGGCGACCTTGCCGGTCTTGGTCAGGGTGTGCCATTGGTGCTGCACACGGCCGGTATTGAGTACAAAGGGGAACGCCTCATCGGGCAGTTCCGCCGGCGGCATATGGGGTCGGGCGAGGAACTGGGCTTTGCCGTTGTCGGTGGCGAAGGTGACGGGGCCTTTGTCCACGTAGCGGATCGGGTTGCGGTCCGCTGCAGTGTCCGATGCGCAGGGCCATTGCAGCGGCTTCTCACGCAGGCGCGGGTAGCTCGCGCCGCGAATGTCGTAGCCGGTCTTGGGGTTCCAGGCGCGTTTGATTTCCTCAAACACCTCGGACGCCGAGGCGTAAGTGAAGGCCTCGGCAAAACCCATCTCACTGGCGACCCTGGCGATGATCTGCCAGTCGGGCAAGGTTTCGCCGGGAGCGTCGACGGCCTTTTGCATCAATGTCAGGTTGCGCTCGGAGTTGATCATCACCCCTTCGGCCTCGGCCCAAAGCGCGCCGGGCAACAGGATATCGGCGTAGCGGTTGGTCTCTGTGTCGAGAAAGGCGTCCTGGGTGATCACCAGCTCGGCGGTTTGCAGGCCCTTGATGACGGTTTGCCGATTGGGCACGCTGGCGACCGGGTTGGTGCAGATGATCCAGCAGGCCTTGATCTGCCCGGCGGCCATCTGTTCGAACATCGCCACGGTGCCCGCTCCGGCCTGGCGCGGCAGGCTGTCAGGGGGGATCTGCCACAAGTCCTCGATAAAGGCGCGGTCGGCCTCGACCAGCACCGAACGTTGCCCCGGTAACCCAGGGCCCATGTAGCCCATTTCGCGCCCGCCCATGGCGTTGGGTTGACCGGTGAGGGAAAACGGCCCGCTGCCTGGTCGGCAAATGGCGCCGGTGGCCAGGTGCAGGTTGCACAGGGCGTTGGTGTTCCAGGTGCCGTGGGTGCTCTGGTTGAGGCCCATGGTCCAGCAGCTCATCCACTTCGCGGCCTGGCCGATCCAGTCGGCGGCTTGGCGGATATCTGCTTCGGCCAGGCCGGTGATCACGGCGACGTGCTCTGGCGAATAGTCCTCCAGGAACGCGGGCATCGCCTCCCAGCCGTCGGTGAAGGCGGCGATAAAGGCAGGGTCGGTGTGGCCGTTTTTCACCAGCAGATGCAGCAAGCCATTGAGCAGCGCAAGGTCGGTGCCGGGTTTGATCGGCAGGAACAGGTTGGCCTTGTCCGCCGTGGCATTGCGCCGTGGGTCGACTACGATCAGCTTCGCCCCGGCCTTGACCCGGTCCATCATGCGCAGGAACAGGATGGGGTGACAGTCAGCCATGTTTGCGCCGATCACGAAGAACAGGTCGGCCCGATCGAAATCTTCATAGGACCCCGGCGGGCCGTCGGCGCCGAGGGAGAGTTTGTAGCCACTGCCGGCGCTGGCCATGCACAGCCGAGAGTTGGACTCGATGTGGTGGGTGCGTACGAAGCCCTTGGCCAATTTGTTGATCAGGTACTGGGCTTCCAGCGACATCTGCCCTGACACATAGAACGCCAATGCCTGCGGCCCGTGCGTGTCGAGGGTGTGGCGCAGGCGGCGCGCGGTTTCGCTGATGGCTTTGTCTATACCGATGCGCACCGGGTCATGCTCCCGGGCCTGGCGGACATATGCGTTTTCCATGCGGCCGGAGTCGGCGATGGCTTGCCCGCAGGTGGTGCCCTTGGTGCACAGACGGCCGAAGTTGGTGGGGTGGGCCGTGTCTCCGATCACCTTGACCACTTTATTGTTTTCTACCTGCATGACGATGCCGCAGCCCACGCCACAATAGGGACACACACTGCGTATGCTCTGATTGGCCATCTAAAACCTGCGTAAACAAAAAAGGCGCCTTGCAACCCTCCGTTGAGAACGGGGATTACACGGCGCCTTTGTCGTGAGAGGGCAGTCAGCGTTGACTGCTTGGTTGGGGGGTCCCTAGCAAGTCACGCGCCAGGTTGTCCAAGGCGCGGTTTGTTGAGGAACGCGGCCTGTCGTGATGAGCGGGCCTGCCCCGCACCGGGCTGCGCAGCAACTCTCCTGAGACCGAGGCGCGGGGCAAGTCCGCTCACCCCAGAAAACGGTTCGGCAGAGGATGGGGTGTGCACATTTATGAAGCGGGGCGCACCAGTTGGAGGCGCCGCGGGCGGTGTTTTAGCGTGGGTTGTCGACGCCAGCGGCGTTGCAGCGGGGTATCCGACGGCTTGGCACAGACCCTGCAAGCTCCCCCTCAACCCACTTCGGTCAACGACGATCGACACCAGGGGCAATAGCGGAGAATCCGGCGCAGTCGCCTGATCCGAACCCGCATAAGAACAGGCAAAGACGCCTGGAACCGCAAGGTTTCAGGCGTTTTTTTTTGCTTTTTTAAACCGTGATGAGCTTTGTCGGGTGCTTTATATGAACAATCTCAAAACCTTGATCGTCGTCGGCAATGGCATGGTCGGCCACCACTGTGTGGCGCAATTGATCGAGCGCGGCGCACTGGATCACTACCGTTTGCATGTGTTCAGCGAGGAGCCGATGCGCGCCTATGACCGGGTGCATCTGTCCGAATATTTCAGCGGGCGCGACGCCGAGTCGTTGGCCTTGTCCGACGCCTCGTTGTACCAGACGCCGGGTGTAACCCTGCATCTCGGCGTGCCGGTGTTGGAGATTGACCGCGCCCGCTGCGAGGTGATTACCGCTGACGGCTGCGTCGCCTATGACAAGCTGGTGCTGGCCACCGGCTCCTATCCGTTCGTGCCACCTATCGACGGCGCCGAAGGTGATTCACGACTGGTGTATCGCACCCTTGAAGACTTGGACGCGATCCGCAAGGCCGCTGCCAATGCGCGGCGCGGCGTGGTGGTGGGCGGAGGACTGCTGGGCCTGGAAGCTGCCAACGCGATGAAAAGCCTGGGCCTTGAAGCCCATGTGGTGGAGTTCGCGCCGCGCTTGATGCCGGTGCAACTCGACGACTTTGGCGGCCTGGCGCTCAAGGCGCAGATCGAGCGGTTGGGCGTGGGGGTGCATTTGTCGCGCGCCACCCAATCCATCAGTGCGGGCGAGCACTACCGTTACCGCATGAATTTTGCCAATGACGAGTTCCTCGAAACCGACCTGATCGTGTTCTCCGCGGGCATCCGCGCCCAGGACGCGTTGGCGCGGAAGGCAGGCCTGGACATCGGCCCGCGCGGCGGCGTGGTAATCAATGATGAGTGCCTGAGTTGCGACCCGAACATCTACGCAATCGGTGAGTGCGCCTCTTGGAACGGTAGCCTGTTCGGCCTGGTCGCACCGGGCTACCAGATGGCCCGAGGCGTCGCTGCGCTGCTCTGCGAGCAGACCGCCGAGCCGTTTGTGGGCGCCGACATGTCGACCAAACTCAAGTTGCTCGGCGTGGACGTGGGCTCTATCGGCGACGCCCATGCCCACACCCCCGGCGCCCGCAGCTATCAGTTCATCGACGAAGCCAGCGCCAGCTATCGACGCCTGGTGGTGGATGCCTCGGGCAAGCAGGTGATCGGCGCCGTATTGGTGGGCGACAACAGCTACTACGACACCCTGCTGCAATACATGCAGAACGGCATCGCACTGCCATCCGAACCGGCCAGCCTGATCCTGCCATCCTCCGCCGGCGCGCCGACCCTGGGCCCTGGCGCGTTGCCGGAATCGGCCACCGTGTGCTCTTGCCATAACGTGACCAAAGGCGCGATCTGCTCGGCCATCGACAGCGGCTGCAGCGACCTCGGCCTGCTCAAATCCCAGACAAAAGCCTGCACCGGTTGCGGTGGCTGCGCCGGGTTGCTCAAGCAAGTGTTCGAGCATGAGCTGATTGCGCGTGGGGTCAGCGTCGACAAGAGCCTGTGCGAACATTTCGCCTATACCCGGCAGGAGTTGTACGCCCTGGTGCGCGTGGAAGGCATCATTACCTTCGACGAACTGCTGGCCAAACACGGCCGTGGCCATACCGGTTGCGACGTGTGCAAACCGGCGGTGGGTTCGATCCTGGCCTCGTGCTGGAACCAGCCGATCATGGATGCGTCCCTGGTGCCGTTGCAGGATACCAACGACACGTTCATGGCCAACATGCAGAAGAACGGCACCTACTCGGTGGTGCCGCGTATTCCGGGCGGCGAGATCACCGCGGATAAACTCATTGTGATCGGCGAAGTGGCGAAGAAATACGACCTCTATACCAAGATCACCGGCGGCCAGCGTATCGACCTGTTTGGGGCGCAACTGCACGAACTGCCGGATATCTGGAGCGAACTGATCGCCGCCGGGTTTGAAACCGGGCATGCCTACGGCAAATCCACGCGCACGGTAAAGTCCTGCGTGGGCAGCACCTGGTGCCGCTACGGCGTGCAGGACAGTGTGAAAATGGCGCTGCAGATCGAAGACCGCTACAAGGGCCTGCGCTCGCCGCACAAACTCAAGTTCGCGGTGTCCGGGTGTACCCGCGAGTGCGCGGAGGCCCAGAGCAAGGACGTCGGCGTAATCGCCACCGAGAAGGGCTGGAACCTCTACATCGCCGGCAACGGTGGCATGCGCCCGCGTCATGCGGAACTGTTCGCCACCGACCTGGACGACGCCACGCTGATCCAATACATCGACCGTTTCATGATGTTTTACATCCGCACCGCCGACAAGCTGCAACGCACCTCGGTATGGCGCGAAAGCCTGGAAGGCGGCCTGGATTTCCTCAAGGATGTGATCCTGCACGACAGCCTGGGCCTGGGTGCCGAGCTGGAAGCGCAGATGCAACAAGTCGTCGACCGTTACGAATGCGAGTGGGCCAACGCCCTCGCAGACCCGGAAAAACTCAAGCGCTTCCGCACCTTCGTCAACGACAAACGCCCCGACCCGGACATCCACTTCGTCCAGGAACGCGGTCAGCGTCGGCCGATCATGGCGGCCGAACTCAACCTGATTCCCGTCACCGAGGAGATTGCCTGATGAGTCAGCTCAATACCCAACGCAACCTGGCCACCTGGAAACGTGTGTGCAGCGAGTCCGACCTGGTGAGCAATTCCGGCGTGGTGGTGTGGTTGGACGGCGCGCAAGTGGCGCTGTTCTACCTGCCGGGCGCGCAGGACCAGACCTTGTACGCGATTGACAACCATGACCCGGAATCCGGTGCCAATGTTATCGGACGTGGCTTGATCGGCAGTATCAAGGGCGACCTGGTGGTGGCGGCGCCGGTCTATAAGCAGCATTACCGCTTGGAAGATGGGCAATGCCTGGAGGCACCGGACCAGCGCCTGCGGGTGTGGCCGGTGCGGTTGAACGGTGGGGGGGTGGAACTGGCACTGGATTGACGCAGTGTGGCGAGCGGGCTTGCCCCGCTTGCCACAGGAAACGTAGATGGCCCTAGGCGATGCCCTCCGTCGCACGCACTGAATCGGCCTTGATGTCCTCTGCAAACTTGCGCATCAACCGCACCAGGTTGTCGAAATCACCTTCCTCCCAAGTGGAGAAGATCGACACACCGATCCTCTCCCGCGCGTCATCGACACGGTCAGTCATGGCCTTGCCTTTATCGGTAATCACCGACTCTCGCACGCGGCGATCAATTGCGCTTGCCTGGCGCAACACCAGGCCCAAGCTTTCCAGCTTGGTCACCTGCCGGCTCACCGTGGTGTAGTCGCGGCCTACGCGGTCGGCCAGTTCGACCACACCAATCGGACCCAGCCGCTCTACCAGCACCAGCAATGGAAACAGGGCGCGGTCCAGGGAAATCCCAGCTTCGCGGACCATCGCCTCGTCGCGTTGCGGGCGGTTCATCACCCCCACGATCTCAACTAATGAGCCATGCAGGTCACGCAGTTGGGCAGATATATGTGCGTTTTGCACATTTTTTATTGACACAGTGTTGGCCTCTCTTAATATGTGCGTATTGCACATATAGGTGATCCAGTATGAAAACGCAATTCGCTGTCGATGTACTGATTTGCGGTGCCGGTGCCGCTGGCCTGACCTTGGCGATCGACCTGGCGAGAAGGGGCATCACCTTTCGCTTGATCGAAAAGAACCAGCAGCCTTTCCCCGGCTCCCGTGGCAAGGGCATCCAGCCCAGGTCTCAGGAAGTCTTCGAAGACCTGGGGCTTCTCGATCGTTTGATGGCCGTGGGTGGAGTCTATCCGACTGACCGGCGCTACCGCGACGATGGCAGCTACCGCGACGTCGAATTCACCCAAACCAACGCCCCGACACCCGCTGAGCCCTACCAGCAACCGTTGATGGTGCCGCAGTTTTTGACCGAACAGGTGATGCGCGAACGTTTGCTTGAACTGGGCCACCAGCCTGAGTTTGGTTGTGAGCTGGTGGGGTTCGAACAGGATGCCGAGGGCGTCACCGCGCGACTGCTCGGCAAGGCCGGCGAAGAAAGCGTTCGCGCACGTTGGCTGGTGGGTGCCGATGGCGGTCGCAGCTTTGTCCGGCACGCCCTGGATATCGGCTTCCCCGGCAAGACCCTTGGCGTACACGCCCTGGTGGCGGATGTGGTACTCAGCGGCCTCACACGTGATGCCTGGCACCGCTTCGGAGAGGGGGATGGGCAGCGCCAGATTGCGATATGTCCACTGGCCGGCACCGACCTGTTTCAGATCCAGGCGCCGATCCCGGCGGATGTCGACATCGACTTCAGCGCCGAAGGGCTCACGCACCTGCTCGCCCAGCGCACCGGCCGCGGCGATCTCCAGGTACACAGCGTGACCTGGTCGTCGGCCTACACCATGAACGCACGCTTGGCTGATCAATACCGCCAGGGCCGGGTGCTGCTGGTGGGGGACGCCGCCCATATCCATCCGCCCACCGGTGGCCAGGGCCTCAATACCAGTGTGCAGGACGCCTACAACCTCGGCTGGAAGCTGGCTGCGGTGGTGCAGGGAGCGCCTGATGGTTTGCTCGACACCTACGAACAGGAGCGCCGGCCGGTCGCCGCCTCGGTGCTCGGTTTGTCCACCCAACTGCTCGGCGAGATGAAGAGCGGCGAGCTGCGGCGGGGCAGGGAAGTGCACCAACTGGACATCGGCTACCCCACGTCCTCGCTGGCGTTGCAGCACCCCGTGCGCAACGGCGTTGCCGCCGGCGACCGAGCGCCGGACGCGCCGGTCCGGGGTGTCGCTGGGCAGGCATTGCGGTTGTTCAACCTTTTTCAGGGACCCCACTGGACACTGCTGGGCTACGGCGTGGCGGGTGGCTTAGTCAAGGCGCGGCCTGGTGTGCAGATTCATACGGTTGGGGCCGGCGGCGAGCTGATCGACGACCAGGGGCACTTTCAACGCATCTATGGGCTGGCGATTGGCGAGTGGGTGCTGGTGCGTCCTGATGGGTATGTTGGGGCGGTGGTTTCTTCAGCGCATGTCGATACGCTGGAAGACTATCTTCAGCGGGTCCAATGCTGACGCATTCGGTGCACCGAATGCATGACGGCTCCACTCAGCAATGAGCCAGTATTTCGTCGGTCTCTACAACCCCGGCATAGTCCATCGCCAGGTTGCTCAGCGACAACGCATGCACGTCTTCAGCAGGCCAAAGGCGCCCGGATAAATCGACTTGATCGAAGGTGTAGCAGGCGTCTGAAACCACCGTCACCGCAAAGCCCAGGTTGCCGCCTGAGCGTGCCGTGGACTCGACCGAGTTGTTGGTGATCACGCCGGCGATCACCAATTGCCGGATCCCACGCACGTGCAGCCAACGCTCCAACCCTGTCGCGGTGAACGCATCCGGAACGTTCTTCTCCACCACATGCTCCAGGGCAAGCGGTTGCAGCGCGGGCTGGAACTCGCACCCCGGCTGGCCCGGCCAAAACACCGAGTCGGGCGAGCGGGACATGTGCCGGATGTGCACGACCGGGCGGTTGGATTGCCGCCACGCCTTTAGCAGGCGCTGCATCTGCACTTCAGCATCCGCGTTGTTGCGTCGCCCCAGCTTCGGTTCGTTCATGCCTTGCTGCATGTCGATGATCAGCAGTGCGGCGTTGGTGGCTAACGGTTGCATGGCACCTCCCTTTGCGTGAGGCTCGAAACATATCAGCCTGCGTGTGCTTCCAGACAGCGAATTTTTCGAAGCCTGAAAGGTGGCGGATTACTGAATGAAAAAATAAATCCGTTACCTGTATTCGCTACCGTTGTTGTCCAGAGTACGAAGCAGGAATACTTCAATGATCCGCAAGGCATTACCCTCTGATGCAAAGACCATTGCCCAGGTGCATATCAGCAGTTGGCAAGCCGCGTATCGTGACCTGATGCCTGCTCAATACCTGAGTTCGCTGGAAGCCACCCTGGCTCAGCGTGAATCCTTCTGGATGCGCGCGTTAGAATCGGATGAGTCCCACGTGTGGGTCGCGCAGGTGGATAAGCAAGTCGTCGGCTGGATCTCTGTGGGCGCCAGCCGTGACGAAGATGCCGCTGGGGCAAACACCGGCGAGGTCATGGCCATCTACGTGTTAGCCCGGTATTGGCAAACGGGCGCCGGGCTGGCCTTGTGGAAGGCCGGCCTGCAGACATTGAGGGAGTGTGGATTTCAGGGGGTGACGCTTTGGGTGTTGAGCCTTAATGAAAGAGCGATCCGGTTTTATCGCAGGGCAGGCTGTGTCGCGGATGCCGGCAGTGAGCGCAACCTGATAAGGGGCGGCGTGACACTGGAGGAAGTCAGGTATCGGCTGGCTTTTGCTGCACAACAAGGAGACGTCCATGACGGACCATGAATTTGAAGCATTTTTGGCGCAAGTGATGGATGAGCTGTCACTGAAACAGACGGAGTTGAGCCGGGTTTACGGGCTGGGCGAAATGGCCCGCTGGTGGTTCGAACAATCCAAGGGGGTACTCCAGTTCTTCGACAGCCACGACAGGCTGGCCGTCGTGGCAGACGTCGTAAGCATCGGCAGCTACTCGGGTAAATTCAGCACCTGGAAATGGGCCTGGAGCAACCCTAGCGTCGACCCTGCATTGCGCGAGGCCGCGCTGCCACTCAAGCAGCTTCAAGCCATCACGGGGTTTGACCTGTTTGGCGACGACCAGGCCTTTGCCATTCAGGATGAAAGCATGGCCTGGGAACTGACCGCCGCAGCGGTTCATCACCTCCAGGCGCAAGGGTGCTATCGGGGGCCGTCCGGTCCCGATGGGCCGACGACCTTCCTGGCGATCACGTCGATAAGGACGGTTCAATGACCCAAGATACTGCGTGGGGTGGCTGAACGTTAAAACAGACCTACCTTATCCCTGCGAAATCGTGATAAATCGAACTCCCGTTTTCAACGCAAAACATCTCAAGGACGCCCATGAAATACGATGATGCAAGCTGGCACCATGGCGGAGACTTTCCAGCAGGCCAACCACCGGAACATGGCGGCACACACATAGCGCTGTTCTTAAGATGGTGTTTTATTAAAGGCTGGGCTGGCGACTTTCACGCCGAGGAAGAGCCTGAAGCCGTCGCCCGCGTGATCGGCGGCGAACTCTCCGCCACCGAGTTTCTCTTTAGGTATTGCGATGGCAAATTTACCGAGGAGGACTTGAACGACGCTGGAAATGAGATTGCGCAACAGTATTACGGGAGCAATGGCCTTTACCTTCAAGACTACGCCGACCACTTTGGCAACTTGATGTATGTTGCCCCGGAATCCGCGCACGATTTTAAGGCGTTTTCCGCGATTCTGGATGCGCGGGTTAAGAGTGGCGTGCTGATTAAAGCAGAGGCGTAACCGTGCTTTTAGGCGAAAACAATCGCTGATCGGCTTTGCGCCGCACATCCTTCATTACCTGTATGGCACACAGAAGTGTCCGCTTCGGGTCTAAAGCGGTCAGTCGTGACCGGCTGCTTTCGACCCAAAGCAGTCATCTGAACCGCATTGATCGACAGAAATGTCCACCGCCAATCCTAAAATCGTGAAGGTGGCTCATTTCCGGTCTTGATATTCGAAAAGACCTCATCTGGATCTGCCTGACACCAATATCTGAACAGAAGGCGAGGTTCGGTATTTCCGAAATATTGATCAACGGTGCTTTCGGGCGGCACGGTCAATTTAGGTGCTGGCCATTGCTGCGCTAAAACACCTATTGGTTTGTCAGACGACCAAATAATCCAAGTAGCCTTGCCTCCATTGATACCCGGTAAGTAGCCGGCTTCTTGTATCACTTCGATTAAGGCGCGCAGCGTTGCTGATGGATCGAGTGTGATCGACGTCGCATGGCTTCCCAGATCATCTCCTGCATGAACGCTATCTCGATCAATGGCAACTTCCAACGTGACTACTCCTTTTTTACCGCTGTGCTGTCACTAGATTGTCCAGCGTAGAGACATCAACGGCTACCTGTCCACAGTCTGCTTTTGGCCAAAAGCAGACGCTCAAAAATGGCAGGTATTGCACAATTGTGGTCATAAGGTTACTAGGAAAATGGCCCCCGCTGTTGTTGCAGGACTCGGACCATTACCTGCGTCCTGCGGCTAACTGGGGGCCATTTCTCGCAGCAACGCGGCTTGCGATGAAACGGCAACAGACCCTAGAGCTGAAAGCGCGAGATGTTCTCTCGCAATGTCACGCTGGTGCGTGCCAGTCCTTCGCTTTCCTGCTGAGCGCTGCGGAAGGCTGCAGCGGATTGCTCGGCGCTTTCGCTGACGGTCACGATGCCCCGGCTGATCTGCTCGGCAACGGTACTCTGCTGCTCGGCGGCAGCGGCGATTTGGTGGTTCATGCCGTTGATCCGCTCGATCATGGTTACGATCGTGCTTACCGCGTCACCGGCCTCGGAAACGCCGGACACCGACTGCGCACTGGAGCTCTTGCAGCGTTGCATATGCTGCGAGGTCTCGTCGGCAATTTTCTGCAGACTGGCGATCAGCCCCTCGATCTCTGAGGTGGCCTTCTGGGTACGCTGTGCCAGGCTGCGCACCTCGTCGGCTACCACCGCGAAGCCGCGTCCGGCCTCGCCAGCACGGGCAGCTTCGATGGCTGCATTGAGGGCCAGCAGGTTGGTCTGGTCGGCCACCGACTTGATCACTTCAAGCACGCCGCCGATATTGCCGGTTTCATTCTTCAGCCGGCCCATGGCCATGTTGGACTGTTCGATTGTCTCGGCCAGCTCGCTGATCATGTTCACGGCATCTTTGGCCTTCTGCTGGCTGTACAGGGCCGCGCTATCGGCCTCGCTGGCGGCACTGGCGGCGGATTCGGCGTTGCGCGCGACATCCTGCACGGTGGCGGCCATTTGGTGAACGGCGGTGACGATCTGCTCGACCTCGCACTGTGCCATGGCCACGCTTTCGGCGTTTCTCAGGCTCGATTGGCTAAGCTCCTGGCTGGATTCGGCCACGGTCTGTGAGGACAGGTTTATGCCCTTGGTCATGTCCCGCAAGTTCTCCTGCATGCTCAGCAGGGCGGCCATGATGCTGGCTTGTGGTGGCTCAATCGTGCGTTCGCTAGCGCGCAAATCGCCGTTGGCAACCCGTTGGGCGAGCTGGTTGAGTTCACTCGGTTCGGCACCCAGCGCGCGCAGCAGGTTGCGGCTGATGACGTAGCCCAGTACCGCTGCTAGTAAGACGGCCAGCGCAGTAATGGCGAGCAGAAGGTTGCGTTGTGACAGATAGTGTTCGTCATTTTCGCTGACCTGCAGGTCTGCTCTCTGGTTGGTGTAGCGCAGGTATTCGCCAATTGCCTGTGTCAGCTCGGCCAGTAATGGTGTGCACTGCTCGCTGACCATGCGCAGGGCCTCATCGTTTTCACCCTTGAACAGGTGTTCGGCAATGGTGTGCGCTACCGGTTCGTAGCGGCTCTCGACCTGCTCGATGGTTGAGAACAGTTCACGTGCTTTGGGCGACACATCACCATGGTTATCAGTTGCCTGGCGTAGCGCGGCGAGGCTGCTGGCCACCATTTGTTCGTTGGCGGCAATCGCGCCTCGCTGCTGTCCTCTCGCGGTGACATTGCTGTTTAAGGCGATGTTACGCAGGGCAATCGCACGCTGGGCGGCGGCGTCGTTCAGTGTGTTGGCCAGGCGGGTACGTGCATCAACGCCATTAACGTAGAGAAAAAAGTCCTTATTGCTGTTAGCCAGGGCGTACAGCGAGATAGCGGCGATCAGCAACATAAACGCGAGCAGGCTGGCATAGCCGGCATAGAGACTGGTCCGTGTAGAGAGCCGGGGAGTGTGCGTTGGCATGATGTACCTGCGTAGTGGGAGGAGCAATTTAGGGACACCTGCAAGGGTATGTATTCGCCCTTGGTCCGCATCCTGCGCAGGCATTCTTTTGTTCGACGGCAACGAGTCGCGGCGTTATTTCCTAGTCGGTGGAATCTTGTACAAGAATTTGTTATTGTACAACTCTTGTACAACTATATCGGAGTGATGTCGTCATGACATCACTCAATCCCGATGAACGGTCAGTAACCTCCGGTTTCTGGCAAGCGCCAGGAATAGAGGCCCGGCTATCGGGCTGACTACTGTTTGGCGGCGATACAGCCCAAGGCCCTCTTTGGGCCGATAGAATCCTGCGAGCGCTGTAAAAATGCGTAGTGCTATTTCTGTACAGGTATTTTGTAGGGGGGTGAGCCAGGGCACGCTAATTGTGAGCATGCTTTTCGCTAGGGGCTGTTGCCGTTTCATCGCAAGCCGCGTTGCTGCGAGAAATGGCTCCCGGTTATGGGGGGCAGGTTTGCCCGGAGTGCGGCGAGGGGGTTATGCAAATGGCGAGCGATGGCGTTGACTGCCCCACTTGCGGGACATTCATGCCGGCTGGCCGAGCATGAGAGGGACTAGCGGATTGATCGACATGAACGTCTGATTGGCCGATTTTGCCAACTTATCAGCCGCCGTTTATCTCCGACGTTAATGTCTGCTTTTGGCCGAAAACGGCCCATAGCGACATGCTCAAACCACAGTGGGCCGCAGCGCGTGCGCCAGATCAATCAATGCGCGTAATCGCGGCGGTACGAAGCGATGGCCCGAGTAGTAAAGCCTCAAACCGCCGAACGACGGGCACCACGGTACCAGCACTGGCACCAGGGCGCCGCTGGCCAGTTCTTCCTGTATGAACCACTCGGAAATGAAACCGATGCCAAGGCCCAACACCACGGCCTGTTTGATAGCCAGCATCTCGTTGAAAATGAAGCGCACCGGCAGATTCATCTGCAACTTTTCACCGTTTCGCTCCAGTTCCCATTGGTAGAGGCCGCCGTGGGCCATGCGCATGCCAATGCTCTGGTGGCTGAGCAGGTCTTGCGGATGCTCGGGCACACCCTGGCGTTCGAGATACTCGGGCGTTGCCACCACAAGCATTCGAATGTCATCTGACAGTTTTACGGCAATCATGTCTTGTGGCACCGACTCTGCCAGGCGAATCCCCGCGTCGAAACCTCCGGCGACGATGTCGACCATGCCTGATTCGCTGACGATGTCGATGCGCACGTCGGGATAGCGCTGAGCGTACTGCTTGAACAGCGGCTCCAGCAGCAGATAGGCCCCGCCATGCGGTGCATTGATACGCAGTGTGCCGCTGGGCTTGTCGGGGCCGACGCTGGCCTCTTCGCCGGCACTTTTGATCTGTGCCAACGCCGGGGCGATGCGTTCCACATAGCGTTGCCCGATGTCGGTGAGGGCAACGCTGCGCGTGGAGCGATTGAACAGGCGCACCTTCAGGCGCGCTTCCAGGCCGGCCACCGCACTGCTCACGGCGGTGGTGGACATGCCCAACTCTTGTGCTGCGCCACGAAAGCTGCTGCGGCGAGCAACGGCCAGAACCACTTCCAGTTCGGTCATTCCTGTTCTGTGCATGGATTGTCCTGAAATTGCGGATGCTTCATAAGTCAAAGGATAGCTTATCGGAACAATGATCCCTTCTTAAACTTCCTTCACAGAGGCTCGGTTCAGGCGAGTCATTTTGAGTGAGGAGTTGCCATGCAACGCATTGAACACATCTACATCAACGGTGAGTTCGTCATTCCAAACGGTCAGGAATGGTTCGACCTTCATAACCCGAGCACCGAGGAAGTCATCGGTCAGGTTCGGCTGGGCGATGCGCTGGACGCACAGCGTGCCATCGCCGCCGCCAAGGCTGCGTTCCCGGCGTGGGCGCTTACCAGCCGGGAGGAGCGCATTGAGGCACTGCGACGCATGCACCGGGCCGTGGCGGCAAAGGAGGAAGAACTGCTGGAAGCCATCCTGGTGGAATATGGCGCACCTATGGCCCGCGGGCGCTCGATGGCGACTTATGCGGCTGACGTGATCGCGCAAGCAATCAATGTACTGGAAGCGTTCGAATTCGAGGAGCAGGTCGGCATGGCCAGGGTCATTCTGACGCCCCTGGGCGTTACCGGTCTGATCACACCCTGGAATAGCAATGCGGGTTTTATCTGCAACAAGCTGGCCACTGCGCTGGCGGCAGGCTGCACCGCCGTCATCAAGCCCAGCGAGATGAGCGCGTTGCAGACGCAGGTCGTGGTCAGGGCGTTGCACGAAGCGGGGCTGCCACCGGGTGTATTCAATATCGTCAACGGACGAGGCAATGTGGTCGGCGAGGAAATCGCCCGTCACCCCGACGTTGCCAAAATCTCGTTCACGGGGTCGTCCGCTATCGGCCAACATCTGGTCAAAACCGGTGCTGACACCATCAAGCGCGTGACGCTGGAACTCGGCGGCAAGTCGCCCACCGTGGTGCTTGACGATGCGGATTTCCAGGCAGTCATGCCGCTGGTGTTGCAGGCCGGATTTCTCAACAGTGGCCAGGCTTGCATCGCGGGCACTCGCATCCTCGTGCCGCGCAGCCGGCTGGCAGAGTTCGAGCGGATTGCCAAGGAGGGTGTCTCACAGATTCAATCGGGCGATCCGCGCAACGCCGACACCGACATCGGCCCCATGGTGAGCCAGAAACAGTGGGAACGGGTGCAGCGGTACATCCGTATCGGCCAGGAAGAAGGCGCGAGGTTACTGTCGGGTGGCGAAGGGCGCCCGGAAGGCTTGCACGCCGGATGGTTCGTGAAGCCCACGATTTTCACTGAGGCCAACAACCGGATGCGCATCGCGCGTGAGGAAATCTTCGGCCCCGTGCTGACAATCATCCCCTACGAGGATGACGCTGATGCGATCAGTATTGCCAACGATACGGACTATGGGCTGAGCGCCCTGGTGCTGGGAAAAAGTCCCGAGCGTTGTATGAACCTCGCCCTTCAGATCGATTCGGGACGCGTGCTCATCAACACCCTGGCCCACGAACCGCGCGCCCCCTTCGGTGGATTCAAGCAATCAGGCCTCGGGCGCGAAATGGGCAGGTGGGGGATGAGCGCGTATCTGGAGCCGAAGACATTGGTCACCTATGACCCGTTGAAATGACCAGGTCGGGTTCCAGTCCGGGCGTGCTGGGTGGATAGAGGCGGAAGCAGGGCGGCAATCGTTCCTGGTTTCCAGCAGAGCTGGAGGCTGAGGTGGATCGAGTGGCCGCTTCTGGCTGATAGCTCCCCCTCAAAACGGTCACCAATAAACACTGCTAAACCACGCTCTCCCGATAAACACCCCTTACATGCCCAACCCCTGCCGCCTGTAACCGCGCCACCAAATCTTCCCGCGCCGCGCGCCCACCTGTGCGCACGTCTTTCTCGACGGTGCCCACGGACTGCCAGTGTCGGTCCAGGCATTCGGCGGTGGCCAGGCGAGCGGCGTGGTTGGCGGCGTCGGGTTCGGGCGACTCCGCTGCATTGGGCGTAGGCGCAGGTACTTCCGTTTTTGTCGATGAGCCGAACAGTTTCTTGAAGAAGTTCATGTGCAGTCCGTTGCTGGGGTATCGGCGCTTCAGGAATAGTTGAGCGCGCTCACATAGGCACGAAACATATCAGCCATGCCATCGGCGTAAACAGCGATTTCTTCAGGTGTGCGTGGACTGCCGGAGAAATCCTTGCCGACCGAACTGAGCGTGGTCAGGATCAGATCGCAGGCCAGTGTGCGGGTTGGCTCGGTCACCTCGGGCAATAACTCCAACATGAACGCCTCGAATATCTGCTGCCCCGCTGCGCGCACTTCCAGGGCTTCCGGGGCATCGCGATAGAGCGGCGCCGCGTCATTCAGCGCGACGCGCATCGGGGCCTCTTCGCATTCTGATCTGATGAAGGCATGCACCAGTGTGCGCAGGCGATGCAGCGGTGCCTCAGCATGTTGCGCCAGGATGCCGCGCAGCATCTGGGTGGTTTGCTGCCACTCGTCACTCTGCAACCTGAACAGAATTGCCGCCTTGTTCGGAAAATACTGGTAAACCGAACCCACACTCACGCCAGCCTTCTCCGCGACCCGTGCGGTGGTGAAACGGGTGGCACCTTCCTTGGCCAAAACCTGAATAGCCGCTTCGAGAATTGCCGCCACCAACTCGGTAGAGCGTGCCTGTTGTGGCTGTTTGCGCGTGGAAATACGCGGGGTCTGGCGGGTGGTCATACAGGGTTCCGGAGGCAGGGCTAATGCGAATAGCGGACGCGATAAATCACTCGCATACTTTTAATGCGACGAATTAGTCGCATCTTAGTCCCAACTCTACGGAAATCAATTATGTCGAGCCTGTCCACTGCGCCTTTGGCGCCCCTGATCGAACGGTTGTATACCCAAGCCGGCGCCGCTACCAGCCCAGTGCTGAACACGCTGTCGAAGGATGAGCGCGAGCGGCTGATGCACAGCAAGACCGAATATGTGGCGCTGTATTCGATGCTCAAGGACCTGTGGCTACCAGTGTCGCGGGACACCGGCAAACTGCTCTACATGCTGGCGCGCAGCAGTAAGGCGCGGGCGATTGTCGAGTTTGGTACCTCGTTTGGCCTGTCCACGTTGCACCTGGCTGCTGCGTTGCGTGACAACGGTGGTGGTGTGCTGATCGGCAGCGAATTCGAAGCTTCGAAGATCGCCCTGGCGCGCGAGCATTTCATCGAAGGCGGCGTGAGTGACCTGATTCATATCCGCGAAGGCGACGCGCTGGTCACCCTGGCCAGCGACCTGCCGGACAGCGTAGACCTGCTGTTGCTGGACGGCGCCAAGACGCTGTATGGCGACGTGCTCGGCCTGGTGGAAAGCCATCTGCGCCCCGGCGCACTGGTGGTGGCGGATAACACCGATTACTGCCCTGAATACCTGGCCCATGTACGCGCACCGGAGAACGGCTACCTGTCCGTGGCGTTTGCCGATGACATCGAACTTTCAATACGCCTGGGCTAATCGCGGACGCAACTCGTGCACGTATTTGCCACTGGAGCCGCCGGCTGGGTGGGTTCCGAATCAGCGCTTGCTGAACGCCAGCCGCGCAGCGAACAACACAAAGATCATGCCGGTGGTGCGGTCCATCCACTGAATGACTTTTTCACGGCGCAGGAAACCGGACAGTGGTTGCGTAGCACCGATCAATACCAGTGACCAGGTCAGCCCGAGCAGCACATGGATGCTGACCAGACCGAATGTCCAGAGGATCAACGGTTGGCCCTGGGGGATGAACTGCGGCAGGAACGACACGTAGAAAATCCCCACCTTGGGGTTGAGCACGTTGCCCAGCATGCCCTTGATCAACCAGTTGCCCGCGGGCTTGGCATCCGCCCCGGCGTTGGTCAATGAGCGACGGGGACGCAGCAACATGTTCAAGCCCAACCAGGCCAGGTACGCGGCGCCGCAGTACTTGAGCAGGTTGAAGGCGACTTCCGACACCGCAACCAACGCCCCCAGGCCAAACGCAACCGCCGCGCCCCACAGCAGACAACCGGCGTTGATCCCCAGCATGGCTTGCAGCGCCTGGCGCTTGCCTTCGACCGTGGCGGTCCTGAGCACCAGAGCGGTGTCGAGACCGGGTGTGAGCGTCAGCAGTGTGGCGGCGAAGGTGAAGGCGAGGAGGTTATCCGTGATGGACATGGTCGGGCTTCGTGCTGGGTGGAGGTGGTGCCCAAGCATATCGCCATTATCGTGTGGTTCGCGATTTTCTTGTGGCAAACGCGCTCACCCCAGGAAGCGCGCTTGCCACGACACGTTCAGTGCAGGCTCAGCGGTTGAAGCGCTCGACCAATGCGTATTGGGTGGACGCGGTGTTCGTCAGCTCCTTGCTCAGGTCAGTGGATTGATGGGCTTGTAGCGAGGTCTGGTCGGCCAGTTCGGCGATGGTGGTGATGTTGCGGCTGATTTCCTCGGCGACGGCGCTCTGTTCCTCGGTGGCAGCGGCGATCTGGGTGGTCATGTCGGTGATATGCGACACGGCTTCGCTGATGCCCACCAGCGCCTGGTCCGCCTCAAGCACCCAGGCCACACCTTCCTGGGCCTGGCGTTGACCGTTTTCCATGCTTTGCACGGCGTTGTTGGAGGACGCCTGCAGCTGGGTGATCAACCCGTGGATCTGGGTGGTGGACTGCGACGTGCGCTGCGCCAGTTGGCGCACTTCGTCAGCCACCACGGCAAAACCACGGCCTTGCTCGCCGGCCCGTGCGGCTTCGATGGCGGCGTTGAGGGCCAGCAGGTTGGTCTGGTCGGCAATGCCTTTGATCACGTCCACCACGCTGCCGATTTCGTTACTGTCCTTGGCCAGTTGCGCCACGGTGACGCCGGTTTCGCTGACCACCGCAGACAAACGCTCGATCGCCTCACGGGTATCCCTTGCCACTTCACGACCGCGGCCCGTCAAGACGTTGGCCTGCTGGGTGGCGTCGGCGGTGCGTTGCACGTGGCTGGCGACTTCCTGGGTGGTGGCCGCCATCTGGTTGACGGCGGCCGAGACCTGTTCGGTTTCAACGCGCTGACGGTCCAGGCCTTTGGAGCTGGCGGAGGCCAACTGATCGGATTGCCCGGCCAGGGCACTCAGTTGCTCGGCGCTGTCCTGCAAGCGGGTGAGGCAGGTCTTCAGGCGCGCGTTCTGGCTGAGGAACGCCGTTTCGAGGCGTGCCTGAGGCCCACGTGCGTCGCTGTACATCTGCGCGATCAAGGCATCCGAGGTCGACGGCTCCACGCCGTGCAACAGCCGCAACGTGCTGCCTTGACGCCAACGCGAACAGAGCACGCCCACCGGTACTGCGACGGCAACGGCCACAGCGATGGCGACGGGCGCACTGAGGAACATGCCGGCGAGGCTGCCGGTAAGCCCAGTTGCCACATACGGGACACAATTGATAGCGGCCGGCAGCCAGGCGTCCTGGCGAGGAACACCCGGTTTGCCCTGGCTTATGCGTCGGTACAGGGCCTGGGCCCGGCGGATCTCATCGGCCGTGGGCTTGACCCGCACGGACTCGAAACCGACGACCTTGCTGCCGTCGAAGATGGGCGTGACGTAGGCATTGACCCAATAATGGTCGCCGTTTTTCGAGCGGTTCTTGACGATACCCATCCAGGGCAGGCCCTGTTTGAGCGCGCCCCACATGTGCGCAAACACGGCGGGGGGCACATCCGGGTGACGGACGATGTTTTGCGGTGCCCCAATCAGATCCGCACGTTCAAAGCCGCTGATATCGACAAAGGCGTCGTTGCAGTAAGTGATGACACCTCGGACATCTGTGGCGGAAATGAGTTTTTGCGAAGGCGCGAGGGAAATCTCACGCTGTGTTACGGGCTGGTTATTGCGCATTCCGACTACTCCATGGTTGCACTCAGTCCATCGGCGCCATCTGCGAAAAGGTTAATTCACATTGGTCAATTCGCCAGCCACTGGTCAAAAGCCTGAAACTTCCCGATGAAACCCCTCATAATGGCGGCCATTTTTGTTTAGCCGTTATTCTGGTGTGCCCCCATGGAAATCAAGGTCAACTTTCTCGACAACCTCCGACTTGAAGCCAAGTTCGACGACTTCACGGTGATTGCCGACCAGCCCATCCGCTATAAAGGCGATGGCTCGGCACCGGGGCCGTTCGATTACTTCCTGGCGTCGTCGGCGTTGTGCGCGGCGTACTTCGTGAAGTTGTACTGCCAGACGCGCAATATCCCCACCGAGAATATTCGCCTGTCGCAGAACAACATTGTCGACCCGGAAAACCGCTATAACCAGATCTTCAAGATCCAGGTCGAGTTGCCCGCGGACCTCTCCGACAAGGACCGCCAAGGCATCCTGCGCTCCATCGACCGTTGCACGGTCAAGAAAGTGGTGCAGGCCGGGCCTGAGTTTGTCATCGAAGAAGTCGAAAACCTGGACGCCGACGCCCAGGCCTTGTTGATGCCCAACTCAACCTCCGAGGGCGGCACCTACATCGCCGGCAAAGACCTGCCGCTGGAGCAGACCATTGCCAACATGTCCGGCATTCTCGCCGGCTTGGGCATGAAGATTGAAATCGCGTCGTGGCGCAATATCGTACCCAACGTGTGGTCGCTGCATATCCGCGATGCGCATTCGCCGATGTGCTTCACCAACGGCAAGGGCGCGACCAAGGAGGGCGCCTTGGCGTCGGCACTGGGCGAGTTCATCGAGCGGCTCAACTGCAACTTCTTCTACAACGATCAGTTCTGGGGTGAAGAACTGGCGAATGCGCCATTCGTGCATTACCCGGATGAGCGCTGGTTCCAGCCGGGGCCCAACGACGAGCTGCCAAGTGAAATCCTCGACACCTATTGCCTGAAGGTCTACAACCGCGAGGGCGAGCTGCGCGGCTCGCACTTGTTCGACACCAACTCCGGCAACGAAGAGCGCGGCATCGTTTCGCTGCCGTTCGTGCGCCAGTCGGACGGCGAGGTGGTGTACTTTCCGTCCAACCTGATCGAAAACCTATACCTGAGCAACGGCATGAGCGCTGGCAACACCCTGGCCGAAGCCCAGGTGCAGTGCCTGTCGGAGATCTTCGAGCGCGCGGTGAAACGTGAAATCATCGAGGGCGAGTTCGCCTTGCCAGACGTGCCGACCGAGGTGCTGGCCAAGTACCCAGGCATTCTCGCCGGTATCCAGGGCCTCGAAGCCCAAGGCTTCCCGGTACTGGTGAAAGACGCGTCCCTGGGTGGTGAGTTCCCGGTGATGTGCGTGACCCTGATGAACCCGCGCACCGGTGGCGTGTTCGCCTCCTTCGGCGCGCATCCGAGCCTGGAAGTGGCGCTGGAACGCAGCCTCACCGAACTGTTGCAAGGTCGCAGTTTCGAAGGCCTGAACGACTTGCCGCAACCGACGTTCGAAGGCCAGGCGGTGACCGAGCCGAACAACTTCGTCGAGCACTTCATCGACTCCAGCGGCGTGGTGTCGTGGCGCTTCTTCAGCGCCCAGTCGGACTACGAATTCGTCGAGTGGGACTTCACGGGCGCAGGCGAAGACTCGAATGCCCAGGAGGCCGCGACCTTATTCGGCATTCTGGAAGGCATGGGTAAAGAGTCCTATATGGCGGTGTACGAACACCTCGGCGCCACCGCGTGCCGCATCCTGGTGCCGGATTACTCGGAAATCTACCCGGTGGACGATCTGATCTGGGACAACACCAATAAAGCGCTGTTTTTCCGCGAAGACATTCTCAACCTGCATCGCCTCAACGAGGAAGAACTGCAAGCGTTGGTCGAGCGCCTGATCGAGAGCGAACTGGACGACTACACCGATATCACCACGCTGATCGGCATTGAGTTCGATGACAACACCGCCTGGGGCCAACTGACCATCCTGGAGCTGAAGCTGCTGATCTTCCTGGCTTTGCAGCAGTATGAAGAGGCCAAGGAGTGCGTGGAGATGTTCCTGCAGTACAACGACAACACGGCTGAACGTGGCCTGTTCTATCAGGCGATGAATGCGGTGCTGGAGATGGAGCTGGACGATGACCTGGAACTGGCGGATTACGAAGCCAACTTCCGTCGCATGTTTGGCAATGAGCGGATGGATGCGGTGATTGGCTCGGTGCAGGGCGACGTGCGCTTCTATGGTTTGACGCCGACCAGCATGAAGCTGGAAGGGCTGGACCGGCACCAACGCCTGATTGAGAGTTACAAGAAGCTGCACTCGGCTCGCGCCAACATCACCTCAGCCTGACGCTGATCCCTGTGGGAGCTGGCTTGCCTGCGATGCAGCCACCTCGGTGTTTCAGATGTAACGCGGTGATGCTATCGCAGGCAAGCCAGCTCCCACATTTGATCGGTTTCTGCTGTTAGATTTTTGCCAGGGCTTGGACTAGGTCCACCCGTACGGGCCGTTGCGTACACCCGCCAGGCACGTTAGCGGGTCGGGTCCAGTACCTGCTGCAAGCGCGCGACAACGGCGGTACTGGCGGCTTGCATCGGCGCACGCAATTCGCTGCCGATCAAGCCTTGCAGGGCCAGCGCGGCTTTTACCGGTGCGGGGTTGGGCTCCATGAACATGGTGTTGATCAGTGGCAGCAACTCGAAAAAAGTCGCTCGCGCCTCTGCCAGCTGATTGTCCCGCACCAACTGGCACAGCGCCACGAACTGCTCGGTCTGCAGGTGAGCCGAAGCCGCAATGGCACCGGTCGCACCCAGACACAAGGCGTTGAAGATCTGCTCGTCTTCACCACACAACACCTCCACATCACCGCTGGCCAGCAGTGCAAGGGTGTTGCCAAGGTTGCCACCACAATCCTTGATCGCCACGATGCGTTCATGGGCGACGATGTTCAGCAAGGTGGCTTGCTCGAAGGTAGCGCCGGTGCGGTAAGGAATGTCGTAGAGAATGATTGGCACGCTGGAGGCATCGGCCACGGTGCGGAAGAACGCCTCCAAACCCGCTTGGGACGGGCGGATGTAACTCGGTGCTGGCACCAAAAGCCCCGCCACCGGGCGTTGCAGGATTTCGCGCTGGAACTGCAGCAGCTCAATCTGGTTATAGCCCGCCAGACCCATCACCACGCGGTGCGCCGGTACCCATTGCAACACCGCATCGAGCACCGCCAGTTGTTCCTGGCGACTCAGCGCCGCCGCTTCCCCAGTGGTGGTGCACACCATGATCCCGGCCACGTGTTTCTCCAGCAAGTGGCTAACCAGACGGTGCAGGCCGGTGAAGTCGATGGCGCCGTCATGGAACGGCGTGACCACGGGAACCCAGATACCTTGAAACGATGACATGCACTTTCTCCTGATGATTGACCGCTGGAGTCACCGTCAGAAGGGCAGAGGGGAATTGTGCGAATCGGGCTCAATGTCCTGTCAGCTCATCTGACGGGACAGCGCGCCCCGGTCACATGAGCGACTGTTTCTTCGATTTGAGGGCGTGCGCAACGCAACCTTGCGCCTTGGCAAGAGAGCCAATGGCGAAAAGGTTGACGGAAGACGTTGCAGACATGGGATGACACACCCTGAATAAGGCCCCCATCTTCATGGAATATTACGAAGCGTGTCAACGGGGCGCGTTTGAGTTTATGCAGCCGTCGCCGGATATGTGCGGGTCGCAATTATGCGGCCGTGCTTTCAACCAGCCGGTAGTCTATCCACACACTCCGGGAGAACCTCGATGATCCGACGCGCGTGTTTGGCCGCTTTGCTGACCCTGTCTGTCTCGACCGCCTTTGGCGCCTCGACCTATGATCATCTGTATGCCTTTGGCGACAGCTACTCCGACAATGGCGCGGGCGAAGCGCTCACCACCCGGCTTACCGCGCAAAAGGTCAAAGACGCCCAGGCACTGCCCGGCCCACTGTACTGGAAAGGACGCTGGAGCAATGGCCCGACCGCCGTTGAAGGTTTGGCCCAGGCATTGACAACACCGTTGACCGACTACGCGGTGGGCGGCGCCAAAAGCGGCCACGGCAATTACTACACGTGGATGATGCCAACCCAGGACACAGGCTTGCTCGGCCAAGTCGCCGAGCATTTGCAGGCCGCCAAGTCCCACAAGGCCGACCCCAAGGCGCTGTATTTCATCTTTATCTCGGCCAACGATTTTTTCGAATGGGCCGACTTCTCCCATCCTGAAAGCATTGAAGCCCTGAGCGAATCGAGCCTGGCCAACATCCGCAGTGCCACCGAGCAACTGGTGGCGGCGGGGGCCAGGCATGTCATGGTGGTGGGTACTACGGACCTCAGCCACGTGCCCGCCGTGGTGCAGGGCAACCACGTCGACAACGCAAAGAAGTACCAGCAATTGCTCGCGCAGAAATTACCGTCCGTGTTGGCGCAGATCGGCGTGGCGAAGGTCACTTACTTCGACCACTTGGCGTTCAGCGACGCGCTACGTGCCAATCCGCAAGCCAATGGGTTCACGGACCTGGACGCGCCGTGTCAGCCCACCTACCCGGAAGTAAAACCGGTGTGTGCCAATGCCGATGCGCATTACTATTGGGACGAATGGCACCCGACCCGCGAGGTCCACGCCCTGGCGGCCAAGGCCATGCTCAAGGCGTTGCCTTAGCCCGCGGCCACCGCCGCTTCAATCGCGGCGATGTCGATCTTCTTCATGGTCATCATCGCATCGAATGCGCGCTTGGCCGTTGCTCGATCCGGGTGGGTCACGGCGTCCGTCAACACGCGCGGTGAGATCTGCCACGACACGCCCCACTTGTCCTTGCACCAGCCACAGGCGCTTTCCTGGCCGCCGTTGCCGACGATGGCGTTCCAGTAACGGTCGGTCTCGGCCTGGTCATCGGTGGCAATCTGAAATGAAAACGCCTCGGTATGGGGAAAGATCGGGCCGCCGTTAAGGCCGATGCACGGGATGCCCAGCACCGTAAAATCCACGGTCAATACGTCGCCCTGTTTACCCGACGGGTAATCGCCGGGGGCCAGGTGCACGGCGTTGACCCTGCTGTCTGGGAAGGTCTCGGCGTAGAAGGTTGCTGCCTCCAGGGCGGTGCCGTTGTACCAGAGGCAGAGGGTATTTTTGCGGGCCATGGTCGGTTCCCATGAAGAATCGGTGTGTGAAGTTTAGACGACGCGTTCGTCTCTGCTCACACCGTGATCCGCCGGGCGGCCACGCCGTCCTTGTAATCCAACTGCTCGGGGCGGCTGCGGGACACGCCGATCAGCGTGTCCCCAGGCTCGCCGCGACCTTCGATCAGGGCTTTGCCCAGTCCTTTGCTGGTGCCTACTACCAGGGTTTTCATCGAATCTCTCCTTGATCTGGCTGATTGTTATGGGGGGCAGTCATGCGAGCAGACGATGCTTTGGTCGGCAATCGAGAGGCTGTTTCCAGATGTTATTAAGGGGGGGCAACTCAGTCTTGGCGTTGGCCGGTTGGCAGGTCTAGCCTGCGTAGATGAAGCGGACTTTATTGCGTTTTTGAGGTGGTTATTTATGCCGACTCGGTATAAGAAACTGTCAGTTCTTACAGGTTACACCGTGTGTATTTGGTCCCAATGTTCAGTAAACCTTCGCGCTAACAACTAAGGACGATACGGGTCATGAGCACATCGAACGGTAAAACCTCGTTTATCTATGCCGCTATCGTCATCAGTGCCTTCATCTCTACACTCGCCCCTGCAGACGAGGTTTACAACAAGGCGGGTCAGTATAAATATACCGCTCCCAAGTGGGGAGATATTAGAAGCATTCGGGTCACTTTGATTGGGGGGGGAGGTGGTGGTGCTGGCGGTGGTTCCAATACTGGTAATTTTGTGGAGACGTATGTGTCTAATTTGGGCATAAATGGAATCTCCGGTGGTGGTGGCGGAAGTGGTGCAACTACAGTCTGCAACTTTTATCCTCCTTCAAAGGATCTTAATGTCCAGGCCATCACTATTAATGTTGGCGCTGGAGGTAAGGGGGGCATGGGAGGTGCTACCGACGATTCTGGAGGACATAAAGGGGGGGATGGAGGATCTAGCAGTATTACGACGGTTAATACAAACGTAGCGGCGTATACCCCGGTATATGGGAGTCAGAGTGGTGTGATCGCTGCTGGAGGCTCAGGTGCTACTGGTGCTTTTGAACGTTCAAGCGTCACTGACAACGGTGCGGGTGGTGCGGGAGGGGGGCTGAGTGTGGAGTGTCGCAAGCCCGACGCTGTTCCTGAGTCAGCCACGCCAGGCCGTGCCGGTGAAAGCGGAAAAAGGGATGTACCAGGTGCTGGAGCATCGGGAAGCTCCTTGGAGGCTTGTAAAGGGGCTGGCGCAGGAGGCAAAGGAGGTCTAAATGGTAGCGTCGCTGCTGCTTCAACGCCCGGACTTCCTGGGGAGAGCGGCTCAGATGGTTGCGTCATTCTAGAGCTCGTAAAATTTTGAAGGTGTTTGATTAAAACCAAATGGCCAGAAGGTAGCTGACCTCAAGAGCGGTCGGGCTTTGCAAACAATGCATTGCTCAAGCCCGGCGCGCCATCAACAACACCGTCGCCGCCGCCGACAGCAACCCCGCGCAGCACCGATTGAAGATCCGCTTGCCCCGAGGCTCGGCAAACCAACGCCGCATGTGCAGGCCCATATAGGCGTAGGCGCTGATGGCGATCCACTCCAGCACCAGGAACATCGCGCCGAGCAGCGCGAATTGTGGGGTGACTGGCTCACCGGGGACCACGAATTGAGGCAGGAAGGCGGTGAAGATCAAAATCGCCTTCGGATTGCCCGCCGCCACTAAGAACTCCTGCCGCGCCAACGCCCACAGTCCCACCCTGGCCGTGGCCGATTGCGCCTCTGCTTCCGGATTGGCGCGCCACAACTGAAGCGCTAGATAAAACAGGTACGCCGCGCCGAGTATCTTGATCCCATAGAACAACAACTCCGACGTTTGCAACACCACGGCCAAGCCGGCCGAGGCGAGGGCGATCATCCCGGCAAAGGCGAGCAAGCGACCGATGCCGGCCAGGCATGACGTGCGGTAGCCGTAGCGCGTGGAATTGCTCACCGACAGCAGGTTGTTCGGGCCGGGCGCCATGTTCAGGGCAAAGCAGGCGGGGAGGAAAAGGGCGAGGGTGGCGAGGTCCATGGCGGCTCCGGGTTCGCGTGGGCGGGGAGCTGTGAGGATAAGGGCAGTGGACGTCATTGGACAGCCTCAGCCGTTCATGTTTCCAGCTATTGCGCCATGTTCGACACCGTATGAACGACCGCCGTCACCATTGTTTCAACACTGTCAGCCCCGTCGACCCGTAAGATCGGGGCCGTCAGTTGTGATAGCCACGCCTCGTGCAACGCCCGGTTGCGCCCCGAGAAATTCGGGTCGTCATACTGCGAAGCCCATTCCCGAAAGGCCAAGTGGATCTGATGCATATCACCTTCGGGTGCGATTCGAGCTCCATAGCGCGCCTTTTCGCGGGCAGCCAGTCGTTCCAGGCGCAGGGGCGTTGGCGTGACGACGAACACAATCACGTCTGCATCAGCAATCAACGCGTCTCCCCAGACCATGCAAGAGCCGGTCAGCACCCAACCGTCGTCACCGAGTGCCTGTTGCATCAGTGACACGCGTTCGCTGGGTGGTCGCTTGGTTGTGAACGGAGGGTCGGTGGGCATCCAGTAGAAATCATCGACATCGACCTGGCGCAGACCGAGCCGAGTGGCGAGGTGTTGACCCAGTGTGGTCACGCCGGCGCATGAAGCCCCTGTAATGTAGATCCGCATGTGTCCTCCATTCATGCACGACAAGCTGTTCCAGCCCCATTTATGTCGACGAGGGCTTGTCAGATGACCATTGGCTACGGTGTGAAGAGTAGGGCCATGGGTATCCGTTCACTCTGCTGTTGGGTATCGCGCTCGTATCCCAGGCGCCTAGGTTTGCGCAGTCCAGACTGCTAGTTCATACCCATCCGGATCCATGAAGTGGAACCGGCTTCCACCGGGAAACGTAAATGTCTCGCGGGTAATGAGCGCATCCAGGGCTTTGAGCCGCTGCTGCGTCCCATGGAGATCATCGGCGTACAAGATGACCAAAGGCCCACCCGGCCGCACCGGCTCCCCCGTGGTGAATCCCCCAGTCAGACGGCCATCGCTGAACTCGGTATAGGTGGGGCCGTAATCGACGAAGGTCCAGCCGAACGCACCGCCGTAGAAGGCTTTGCTCCGGGCAATATCGCTGACATTGAATTCGATGTTGTCGATTTGTCGGTCTTTACCTTGAATGCCCATGCTTGCCTTCCTGGCTGATTTTCAGAGCAGCGAGTGTAGCGTGAACCCATGCCTGCATGAATACGGGAATCGTGCCTATGATGGACTCGACTACAGAATTGATCGGAGTAGACAGCGTGTTGAAGATTGGAATCCTGGGCGTCGGTGAGTTGACGGAAAAGGTCGTGATCGGCCTGCGTCGCAGCGGGTTTGAGGGGCGGGTGTTGCTGTCGCCGCGCAACCAGGAACGTGCGCAGCAACTCGCTAAACAGTGGAACTGCGAGGTGAGGGCCGACAATCAACAGGTCGTCGATGGCGCCGATCTGTTGGTGCTGGGTGTGCGCCCGGAGGTGGTTCAACAGCTTTCTGATGAAGTGCAGCTTAGACCTGAGCAAACGCTGGTGTCGTTGGTGGCTGGATTGAAGCTTGTGGAACTGCAGCGCCGTTTCCCGCGGGCGCGTGTGGTCCGTGCCATGCTGTCCTATGCCGCCCAGATCAACCAGACCACGGTGGTGGTCACGCCCGGCGGTGTACCCCATGCAACGCTGCTGGGCGCGCTGGGGTCATTGGTTGTTTTGGACGAGGAGGAGGCGTTCGAGTTGGCCACTGTCGCGGCCTGCATGAACGGCTGGTTCTATTTCTTCCTGAGCGATCTTCAGCAGTGGTTTACCGACAAAGGCCTGTCCAGAGAGCAGGCCGCCCAACTGGTGATGGGCAACCTGCAAGACTGCCTGGCCAGCGCCCGCCACCAGCCGTCGACCAGCCTGGAGGCGTTGGGTCGCGCCATTGCCACACCAGGCACCTTCACGGCGGCGGGGCTGGAGGTGCTCAGAGATAAAGGCGCGACGCAGGCATGGCGAGAGGCCGCTGATGAGGTGCTTGAGCGCCTGCACAAGCCTGCGCGTTTATAGCCGGTGATGTTCGAGCAAGAAGTCCACAAACACGCGGATCCGCGCCGGCATGCTCGCACCGCCGACAAACACCACGTGGATCGGCTCCCGGTCGCCGGGGTTCCAGGATTCGAGCAGGGGCACCAGGTGACCGCGTTGCAGGTCCTCTGCAACCGTGAACGTGCCGATGCGCGCGATACCGGCGCCTAGTCGCGCCAGTTGAGCAAGTGCTTCGCCACTGCTGCATTCGATATTGCCGTTTATCTTCAGCGAAAACGTCTTGCCGTTCTGCGCGAAGGGCCAATCGGGTTGGGCCCGGCGGAAGTTGAAACGCAGGCAGTTGTGCCGCAACAGATCGTTCGGCTCCAGAGGCGTGCCGTGTTGCTGAAGGTAGTCAGGCGACGCCACCACGACCTGGCCGGTGTCGCCGATGCGGCGCGCCGTCAGCGGGCTGTCTGGCAGGTCGCCAAAGCGTATCGCGACGTCGGCTTGGCCGCCGAGGATGTCGACTATTTCGTCGCCCAAGGTCAGGTCCACCAAAATGTTCGGATAGCGGGCGCTGAACGCTGCCACCAGGGGCACGATGGCCATGCGGCCGTGGCCCAGGGCCGCACTGACCCGCAACCTGCCTTTGGGGGCACCCTGGTCGGCGATGGCGTCCTCGACTTCGGCCATGTCGGCCAGGATGCGCCGAGCGCCGCGAAGGTAAACCTCGCCTTCGGCGGTGAAGGCGATGGCTCGGGTCGTGCGAATGAGTAGGCGGCTGCCCAGGCGCTGTTCCGTACGCGCGATGACCCGGCTGACGGCTGAAGGTGTCAGTCCCAGTGCCCGTGCCGCGGCCGAAAGGCTGCCTTCCTGCGCCACCATCGCGAATACAGCCATCTCACCCGACCTGCCGTTGAAATCCATTTTTGCCTCGCGCGCAAAGGTGATTGCCAATTAAACGGTCTAGTGCCGTTAAAGCGTAGATCGTAGCATTTGCGGCATAAATGAGGAGTCTTACATGCGTATCAATCCACCCCTTGTAGCCCTTGCTGTCGGTGCCTTTGGCATTGGCGTCACTGAGTTCGCGCCCATGGGCATGTTGCCCACTATTGCCAATGACCTTGGCGTTTCGATTCCCACTGCGGGGCTGTTGGTCAGCGCCTACGCCCTAGGGGTATTGCTCGGCGCGCCCCTGATGATCTTGACCACCGGCAAGATTCCCCGTCGTCACTTGCTGGTCGGCCTTATGGCCATTTTCACCCTGGGTAACGTGATGTCGGCGCTTGCAACCGGCTATTACGACCTGCTGATCGCCCGCGTCATCACTTCGCTCAACCATGGCGCGTTTTTTGGCGTCGGCTCCATCGTCGCCGCCAGTGTGGTCGCGCCGGACAAGCGCGCCGGAGCCGTCGCGGCGATGTTCATGGGCCTGACCCTGGCGACCATTGGTGGCGTGCCACTGGCGACCTGGTTTGGTGAACTGCTTGGCTGGCGTACGGCGTTCTGGGGCATTGGCGGACTGGGCCTGGTGACCATGGTCGCGCTGTGGTTCGCGCTGCCAAACCTGCCGCTGCCGAAAAGCGACGGTGTGCTGGCCGAAATCAAGGTGTTGGGGCGCGGTTCGGTACTGGCGGCACTGGCCCTGACCGTGGTGGGTTCCAGTGCTATGTTCACCGTGTTTACCTATATCGCGCCGATCCTGAGCAACGAGACCCATGCGTCTACCCCCTTTATCACGGCCATGCTGGTGTTGTTCGGTGTCGGGTTGACGCTGGGCAATATATGGGGCGGCAAGGCGGCAGACCGCTCGATCGACCGGACCCTGATCGTTTCGCTGAGCGCCCTGATCCTGGTCCTGCTGGCCTTCGCATTCCTGATGCGTTGGCCGATACCCGCAGCGGTGAGCATCCTTATCTGGGGGATCGCCAGCTTCGCAGTCGTGCCGCCTTTGCAGATGCGCGTGATGGAAGCGGCCAAAGACGCGCCGAATCTGGCTTCGGCCGTGAATATCGGCGCCTTTAACTTCGGTAACGCGATTGGCGCCGCAGTGGGAGGCGCGGTGATCAACGCAGGGCTGGGCTATCCGGCGATCTCCCTGGCCGGCGCCGCGATGGCGGGCTTGGGGCTGTTGATGGTCGTGACGTTCGCCTGGGGCGCCAGAGGCCGCATGGCTGCGGCGGTCTAGGAAATCGAGTATCGTTGGCCGCCTCAGCTGCCAGCCTGGTGCAGGCGCAGCGCATGATCGATGGTTCAGGGACGACTGGAATGGCACTCAGGGTGATGGTGATCGGCGGCTACGGTAATTTCGGCAGCATCGTGTGCCGACATTTGGCCGCAGCGCCGGGCATTGAGCTGGTGATCTCGGGCCGTGATCCACACAAGCTGCAGCGCAAACTCGACGAGTTGAATGCGCAGCCCGGCACTGTCTGCGAAGGCTGGTGTGGCGACGCGATGGGGGCCGGATTCGCGGGTGTTTTACTGTCGAAGCATATCCAGTTAGTGATTCATACCGGCGGGCCGTTCCAAGGGCAGTCCTATGCAGTTGCCCTGAGCTGCATCGAAGCCGGGGTGAACTACTGCGACCTGTCCGACTGCCGCACCTTCGTCAATGGCGTGGGCGTGCTGGACGTGCACGCCAAACAGGCGGGCGTGGCCATTCTCAGTGGTTGCAGCTCAGTGCCGACGCTGTCGTCTGCGCTCATCGATCAGTACCGGTCTCGCTTCTCGCGCATCGACTCGATCGAACATGGCATTTCCTCGTCGGCCAAGATGCCAGGCCTGTCGACAATCGAAGGTGTGCTGGCCTACGCGGGCAAACCGATCAAGCAACTCAGGAATGGCCAGGTACACGAAGTGCTGGGTTGGCAGGACCTGACGCTGCGCAAAATGCCGGTGTTGGGCACGCGAGTGCTGGCCAATGTGGATGTGCCGGACATGGACATCTTCGCCGGTCGGTATGGCGCCCATACCTTGCGCTTCAAAGCTGGCGCGGGGCTCAAATTGGGGGGTGTCGCCAACTGGGTGCTGGCTCAGGCACTGAAGCTGGGAGTGGTACGGGATCATGTGGCCTGGGCGGCGCGGCTGCACCGCCTGGGCACCTGGTTCGAGCGATTTGGCGACGGTAAAAGCGCGATGTACATCGATGTGCAGGGCGTGGGGACCGACGGCAGACCTTTGTCATTGACCGTGCAATTGACAGCCTTGAATGACAAAGGCCCGGAGATCCCCAGCTGCGCTGCCGTGGCCCTGGCCATCAAAATCGCTCAAGGTTACGTACCCATGCCTGGCGCGCGACCGTGCGTAGGTGAGATCACCGTGGATGAATACATGGCCGCGATCAACGATCCGGCGAACCTGAGTCTGGCCGTGCGGTTCTCTGACGAGCAGCGCGTTTAACGCGAAAGCACGGGCGCGCTGCTTTTGTCCTCGGGCCCCACGTCGTGCAAGGAAATCCGCGAAGTTTCCGGCAACGCCAACCCACCGGCCAACGCCAGCAACGCCACCGCGATCAAGTAGAACGCCGGTGACAGATTGCTGCCCGTGGTGCTGATCAACCAGGTCGCCATCAACGGCGCGGTGCCGCCGAAGATCGTATAGGCCAGGTTGTAGGTGATCGCCGAGGCGGTGTAGCGCGTACGGGTCGGAAACGTCTCCGACAGCAAGGCTGCCGTGACCACACCACACAATACCGCCCCCACCGCCAGCAACATCACGCCGACAATGGATGCCGCGAACGAACCGGAACTGGCCATCAGGAACGACGGATACACCACGACCATCAACAACACACAGGCCGTCATCACGGTGGCGCGCCGCCCGACTCGATCGGAGTACAACCCCGCCAAAGGGCAAATTGCCGCGGCGAAAATCAATGCAATCAGCGATACCAGCAACGCCATCGCCCGACTCAAGCCTCCTGCCACCTGCAGATACGTCGCGAAATACGTGGTGAACATATAGAACGACAGCGCCGTCAGTGACACAAAAGCGCCCAGGCAGCAGATCGCCGCACCATGGTTGCGCAGGGTTTCCTTGAGCGGGGAGTGGGCGACGGTGTGTTCTTCCTTAACGGCCTGGAAGGCGGGCGTCTCGTCCAGCTTCCAGCGCAGGTAAAGCCCCACCAGGCCGAGCGGCGCGGCGATCAGGAACGGCAAGCGCCAGCCCCAACTGCCCATGGCCTCGGCGGACAACGACGCTTCCAGTGCATACGCCACCACCGCGGCGGCGGCGAAAGCGGAAAACGTCGACACCGGCACGAAGCTGCCATACCAGGCGCGCTTATCGCTGGGCGCGTGTTCCATCAGATAGGCACAGGCCCCGGCGTATTCGCCCCCGGCGGAGAACCCTTGGGCGCAGCGAATCAGCGACAAGAGGATCGGCGCCGCTACGCCGATGGCGGCATAGGTCGGCAGCAGGCCTATCAAGGTAGTGGCGCCGGCCATCAGCAGGATCGTCATGGCCAGGGTACGCTTGCGGCCGATGCGGTCGCCGAGCATGCCGAAGAAAATCCCGCCCAGTGGCCGGAAGGCAAACGCCACGGCGAACACGGCGAAGGTTTTGAGCAATGCCGCGCTGGCGTCGCCGCTGGGGAAGAACTGCTGGGCGATGGTCGTGGCGAGGAAGCCGTAGACGGCGAAGTCAAACCACTCGACAAAGTTACCGATGCCGGCGGCGATGATGACCTTTCGCAGAGTCTGGGGGCTGACCTGTTCGGTGGAGGGGCTCGTCATGGGGGAAGGCCTCGGGATAGCGATGGGGATGACTGATTATCGGGTCAGGCTGTTGGGCGGCGGGGCCCAAAAGAGTCGTCCGCGTAGTCAGCAGCGACTTGCGGGTATTGGGGGGAGGCAGGAATTGGGCCAGGTGAGGCAAGGAGCCTGTGCGCAACTGTGATTAAGACTTTAACAATGGTTTACATCGCTGAACCTTTGATGCCGGTATGGTTTGTGGCTACTGGCAAACATCATGGTCGCCTCGACCTACAATCCCGCCTTGCGCATGCGGGTCGAGGATTGCCTGACGGCCGGGTTCAGCAGCACCTGTGTCGCCAGTAGCGGGACATTGATTATGTTTCCATCCTGGTTGATGCACTCGGTACGACGCTTTAAGGGAACGCGGCCACGGATCTCGATCGCGTTCAACTTCGGTACATGACGCCCCTTAGGTTTCACTGATGGAAGCGTCTGCCCAACGCATCCAACCGCACCGCAATCGGCGGCAGCTGCTCACTGCTGCGAGCCAGGGTTTCCACATCGTTGGCGGTGCTTTGCGCAATGCTCTGCACCGACTGCAACCGCCCGACAATCTCCAAGTTCGCCTCGGTCTGCTCGCGGGTGGTGGTCACGATTCGCCCGTTCAGGTCGTCGATCTGTGCGATGTCGCTGCCCACCGCGCGGAGCATATCGACGGCGACCTGGCTGTCTTCCACGCAGCGGTCCACGCCTTGGCGGCTGTCGTGCATGGCTTCCACGGCCTGGCGGCTGCCGTGTTGCAGGCTCTCGATGATGGTCTTGATTTCCTGGGTGGACACTGCCGTGCGCTGCGCCAGGTTGCGTACTTCGTCCGCGACCACGGCAAAGCCACGGCCTTGCTCGCCGGCGCGGGCGGCTTCGATGGCTGCGTTGAGGGCGAGCAGGTTGGTCTGGTTGGCGATGCTGCTGATCACATCGAGCACCGTGCCAATCTGCTCGGCCTGTAAGGCCAGGCCTTGCACCGTTTCATGGGTGCCGTTGAGGCGTGAGGCCAGCTGGGTGATTTCCTGCTGGGCGCGGCCGACACTTTCCTGGCCACGCAAAATCTGTTGGCTGGCCTTGCCGGCGTGATCCACCGCCTGCTCGACATGCACGGCGATGTGGCCCATGGCGTCTTCCATACGCTGCATCGAACCGGTCATCTGGGTGATTTCCGCCAATTGATGCCGCGCGCCTTTTTCCAGGGTGCCGCTGGCGCTGGCCAGTTCCTGGCCGAGTTGACCAAGGCCGTGGGAGTCGCGGGCAACGCCGTCTATCAGGTGGGTGATCTGTTGCAAGAAGTGATCGAAACGCTTGGCAAGGGACATGTGCACCTTGCCTTCGCCCTGGGCGGTTTGCGCCGAGATCTGTGTGGTGACGGAGAGCATCTTCTCGAGCATTTCCTGGCTCTCGACCGCTTCGGCCTGGCTGTGCACGGCCAGGTACAGCAGGGCAACGGTCTCCATCACCACGTAGAAGGCATGCACGAACACCATGGTCCAGCCGCCGTGATGCTCCATCACAAACACCGGAAAGCCTTGATGTTGCAGGGCATGGAATACCACATGGTGCACGGCGATGGTGGCGGCGGCGACCAGGATCGGCAGCCAGTCGCGATAAAACGTCAGCACCGCCAGCAACGCGAAGATCCCGAAGTGCGATTCGATCACGCCCTGCGCCTGGTTAATGTGCAGCGCCGCCATGACCATCAAACCTGCGCCGAGGGCGCAACGCATCACGCGGCTGCCGCCTATCGCACGGTAGAGCAGTGTGAGCACCACGCTGGTACTGCCGCCAACAATGATGGCTTGCATCAAGGTGTCGTGCCAGAACGCCAGGCCCAGGGAGAACAGGAACATCAGCCAGACCAGCGCCAGCATGATGCGGTCGGCTTTGCGGTAGTGCTCGAAAAAACGCGTGCGAGTGGGCATTCACACTTACTCCATGTGGTCTGGCCGAATCAAAGTGAGGGGCAGGGTGGAGCGAATCAGATATTTTTTTGGTTTTTATTGGATTCAGTGATGCCAACCGTATATCGGCATCAGGAGGCGGGACTTTAGGCGCGGCTACCCGGACGGGTAGCCGCTTATCGGGCGATGGTCAGAAGCTGTATTTGGCCGTGACGCCAAAGCTGCGCGGGTTACCGTAGGTGTCGTTAGGACCCCAGATCGGGCTGTTGCCGATGGCCGAGTAGTAGGTGCGGTCGAAGATGTTGTTCACGTTCAGCTGCAGGTCCAGGTGCTTGTTCACCTGGTAACCGGCCATCACGTCTGCCACGGCATAGCTGCCTTGTTCCAGGCGATAGGTATTGCTGTTGGCGAGTACCACATCGTTGTACATGCGGCTCTGCCAGTAGACATTGCCTCCGACGCGCAGCTTTTCCAGTGGGCCCTGGAAGCGATAGGAAGTGGTCAGCTTGAACAAACGTTCCGGGGTGTCGGTGTCGAAACGCTGGTTGTTGTTGGACGCGTTAGTGTCCTTGATGTAATGCGCACGGGTGTACGTAAACCCGCCGCCGACTTGCCAGTTTTCGGTGAGTGCGCCTTGCAGTTCTAGGTCGATACCTTGGCTGCGTACCATACCGGACGCCTCATAGCAGGTCATGATCGGGCAGCCCGCTTGGCTCTCGGGCAGGGTAGCGCGGTTTTTCTGGTCGATCTGGAACACGGCGAGGCTGGCGTTGAGTGCGCCGTTGAAGTACTCGCCCTTGATACCGACTTCGTAGTTTTCGCCGACGATAGGTTCAAGCGGCTTGTCCGAAAAGTCCCGGTCTGTCTGTGGTGTGAAGATGTCTGTGTAACTCGCGTAAACGGAGTATTGGTCGTTCAGGTCGTAGATCACGCCGGCGTAGCGCGTGAGGTTGCGGGTGACTTTGTAGTCGCCGTCGCCCTGGCGGTCATCGTAGTCGTACCAGTCCACGCGGGCACCCAGGATCACCTTGAGCGGGTCGGCCAGGTTCAGGCGGGTGGTCAGATAAACGCCGTCCTGGGTGGTGATGTTGTGGCCTTTGCCGTTGCGCACGAAGTCCGGTTTTGCCCCATTGAACGGGTAATTGGTGTCGTAGGGGCTGTATTCCTTGGACGTGGCGTCATAGACGCGTTTGCTGGTGCCCACCACCACTTCATGGGTGCGGCCGAAGGCTTCGACCGGGCCACTGAGGAACGTGTCCAGGCCGTACTGTTTGTCGTCCTGGTGCGATTGGTAGGCGGTGCGCGCCAGCGTGGTCTGGTAGCGCGACTGGTAGGTGCCGGTGAACACGCCATCCAACTGTGATGACGAGCCGGCGATGTGGAGCTTCCAGTCATTGGCGAAGCGATGTTCGATATCACCGAATACAGTGTCGATGGTGAGCTTCTTGTTTTCCCAATCGGAGCCGGGGTTGGTGGAGCGGGGCAGGTTCAGGTGATGGCCGTCGGTGCCGATGGGCAAGCCGCCCCAGAAGAAGTTGGTCTGGTCTTCCTGGCGCGAAAAACCCAGGGTGGCAGTGGTGTTTTCGCTGAGGTCAGCTTCACCGATGGCGTAGAACAGGCCGTGGTCGCTTTCTTCTCCTTTGCGAAAGCTGTTGGCGTCGCGGTAGGAACCCACCACGCGGCCGCGCAGGGTGCCGCTGTCATTCAAGGCGCTGGAGGCGTCGAACTCGCCGCGATAATCGTTCCAGCTGCCGGCGGCACCGGTGATCGACACCTGCGGCGTGGCGGTTGGACGCTTGCGCACAAAGTTGATCGCCGCCGACGGGTTGCCGGCGCCGGTGACCAGGCCCGTGGCGCCGCGGATCACTTCCACACGGTCGAACATCGCCAGGTTGGGCTGCACACTGTTGGCGTAGCCGGAATAAGAGCTGGGAATGCCGTCGAACATCATGTTGTCGATGTCGAAGCCACGTGAGCTGTACGTATGCCGACCGGGGCCGCTGGACTGGCTGAGGAACAGGCCGGGCGTGTTCTTGACCACGTCGTTGACGCTGGTCATGGCCTGGTCGTCCATGCGCTGGCGGGTGATCACCGTGACGGCTTGGGGCGTCTCGCGCATGGTCAGCGGGAGTTTGGTGGCGGTCGCCATTGCTCCGGTGGTGTAGGACTGGGTGCCTTCGGTGGTCTGGCCCAACTGTTCACTACTGATCTGGGTGGCGCCCAATTCCAGTGGGGCGGCTTTTTCCGCCTCAGCGGCAAACACCGCAGGTGAACTTGCAAGACAGACGGCCAACGCCATCAGACTGGGTGAAAAACCTTTGCCGCCGTGTTGTTGCACAGACATGAAACTGACTCTCCCCGAATGCCTTCCGTGGCGAATAATAAAAGTGTTGATAATTATTCGCATCAGTGTGACATGTTGATCTTTTGGGAAAAAGGCTTCAGAGAGAATTGGTTAACGAATTTTTCACCTCCGTGTGACGGCAAATCGCCATGCCGTCGCCCTGGAAATGCGGCGTGCGCAGCGCTTATTTACGCAAGGGGATCGCCACTCGACTCGTCGCCTTGACCTCCCTCAGCGCCAGGCTCGATTGAATCGACGCAATCCCCAACTGCCGCCGTAGCACGCTCTCGACAAACTCGCTGTAGCTGTCCAGATCTTCCGCCAGCACCTGCAACAGATAATCCGCATCACCGGTGATCTTGTGGCAGGACAACACTTGCGGCAGTTCCTTCACCACGGCTTCAAACGCATCCGGCGCATGATCGGTATGGATCGCAAAACGCACATGCACGAACGCCATGATGTCCAGCCCGAGCATCTTGCGGTCGAGGTTGGCCTGGTAGTCCTTGATCACGCCTTCTTCTTCCAGGCGTTTGCGTCGGCGCCAGCAGGGCGTGAGGCTCAGGGATAGACGCTCACTCAACTGGGCGTTGGAAATACTCGCGTCTTGCTGGAGCAGGGCAAGGATGGCGAGATCGGTATCATCAAGCGTGACCTGCTTGGTTTTATTTTTCATAAGTTCGCACCAGGTAGGAAAAAATTCCCGATAAACCTATCAGTGGCGCAAGTAAAAGCAAAGAAAGCCCACGCCAGCCAGAACAAAATAGACCCTGTCTTTTACTGGCGGATGCCCACCCATGTTGACTGTTTTTAGCGAAACCCACCGTTTGCACCACGGCACCGAACTCAAAGACGGCGTGCTGAAACCTTCATTCGAACAACCGAGCCGCGCCGACACCGTGCGTGACCGCGTCAGGCAGGTTGGCCTGGGCGATATCATCACACCGCGCCGCTTTGATCGGGCCTGTTATGTCAACGCCCACAGCGAGCGCTATGTGACCTTCCTGGAAACCGCTTGGGCCGAATGGAGCGCCATCGGTCGCAGCCATGACGCATTGCCCCTGGTATGGCCGGTCCGTGACCTGGCCAACCAGCAGGTGCCGGAGTTTATCGACGGCAAGCTCGGTTTCTTTGCCATGGACGCAGGCTCGCCGATTACCCGCACCACCTGGGATGCGGTCAAAACCAGCGCGGATATCGCCTTGACCGGCCTGGCGCTGATCGGCGAAGGCCATCAGAGTGCGTTCGCCCTGTGCCGCCCACCGGGCCACCACGCGGCCCGCGAATACATGGGCGGTTATTGCTACCTCAACAACGCAGCGATTGCCGCACAGCACGCCGTGACCCAAGGCGCCAAGCGCGTGGCGGTGCTGGATGTGGATTTCCACCACGGCAACGGCACGCAGAATATTTTCTACGATCGCCCGGACGTACTGTTCATTTCCCTGCATGGCGACCCGGCGGTGTCTTATCCGTATTTCTCCGGCGCTGCCAACGAACGCGGCGCGGGCGCGGGAGAGGGTTTCAACCTGAATTACCCGCTGCCCAAAAACACCACCTGGGATCACTACCAGACCGCCCTGATCGATGCCTGTCGGCAACTGCGCGACTTTGCCCCCGACGTGCTGGTGATCTCCCTGGGGGTCGACACCTTCAAGGACGACCCCATCAGCCACTTCCTCCTCGACAGCCAGGACTTCCTCGGTATGGGTGAAATCATCGCCAGCGTCGGAGTGCCAACCCTGTTCGTGATGGAAGGCGGCTACATGGTCGATGAAATCGGCATCAACGCCGTCAACGTACTGCACGGTTTCGAAAGCAACACCCGATAACAACAATCCGTCGTCTTTTCTTCTGCCAAAACTCAAAAACATAACAAGAGGTTTTGTGATGAAAACAACCACGTCCGGGCTTTATGAGAAGCCTGCGTTGCAACGCACCCTGAGCAACCGCCATATCCAGTTGATGGCCATGGGCGGTGCAATCGGCACCGGTCTGTTCATGGGCTCCGGCAAGATCATTGCGCTGTCCGGCACCTCGATCATCCTGATTTACATGATCATCGGGCTCTTTGTGTATTTCGTCATGCGCGCCATGGGCGAACTGCTGCTGTCGAACCTCAACTTCAAGAGCTTCGCCGATTTTGCCGGCGCCTACCTGGGGCCGCGCGCGGCGTTTTTCCTGGGCTGGTCGTATTGGTTGAGCTGGAGCGTGGCGGTGATCGGGGACGCGGTGGTGGTCGGTGGCTTCTTCCAGTACTGGTTCCCCCATGTGCCGGCCTGGATGCCGGCAGTGGGCATGCTGCTCACGTTGTTTGCGTTGAATGTATTGACGGTCAGGCTGTTTGGCGAAGTGGAGTTCTGGTTCGCGATCATCAAGCTCATTGCCGTGCTGACCTTGATCGGCGTGAGTGGGGTCCTGATCGCCAGTTCGTTTGTCTCGCCGACCGGAGTCACGGCTTCATTCACCCATTTATTGGACCCGCAGGCCGCGTTTCCCAATGGCCTGTTCGGCTTTTTTGCCGGGTTCCAGATGGCGATTTTCTCCTTTGCCGGCACCGAGCTGATCGGCACCGCCGCCGCCGAAACCCGTGCGCCGGAGAAGACGCTGCCCAAGGCAATCAACTCGATCCCGCTGCGCATCATCCTGTTCTACGTGCTGGCCCTGGCATGCATCATCGCGGTGACCTCATGGCAGCACGTCTCGCCGAGCAAGAGCCCGTTCGTGGAGTTGTTCCTGGTGGCGGGGTTTCCGGCAGCGGCGGGCATCGTCAATTTCGTCGTGCTGACCTCGGCGGCATCGTCGGCCAACAGTGGCGTGTTTTCCGCCAGCCGCATGTTGTTCGGCTTGGCAGACCTGGGGGATGCACCGGGGATCTTCCGGCGTTTGTCCAAGAGCAGCGTGCCGTTTATCAGCCTGGCCTTTACCACCTTGCTGATGTTGCTGGGGCTGGTGTTGCTGTTTGTCGTGCCGGAGGTGATGACCGCCTTCACCATCGTGTCAACCGTGTCGGCAATCCTGGTGATCTTTACCTGGTCGACGATCCTGGCGTCCTACATTGCCTACCGCAAAAAACGTCCGGACCTGCATGCCAAATCCCTCTACAAGATGCCTGGTGGGGTGCCGATGGCCTGGTTCTCGCTGGCGTTTCTCGCGTTTGTGCTGGGCCTGCTGGCGTTGCGGCCGGATACACGCCTGGCGCTGTGCGTGATGCCGGCCTGGTTTATCTGGCTGTGGATCGCCTACCCGTTCTCGCGCTTTCAGGGTGCCAGTTTGGTAAAGACATAATCCCGATCCTTCACCAATGCCTGGTGGCACGCAAAGCACGTCTGGTGCTGCGCTTCATCGGCCGGCTTGCCATTGATGAACCGGCCGAACCCCCAGCCTCCGGTGGACGCGTATTTCTTCGAGTCCTTGACCATGAACTGTACCGTGGTCGCCGCGCCGGGGATGGACGCAGTCTTGAACTCCGGCGACTGTTCATGCTTCCACGCCAATTTGGCCAGGACGGTGCCATCCGGGAAAGGCAGCTTGCCCTCTCGGTAAGCCTTGAGCGCGGCACTGTTGCCCAGCACCACGCGCAGCTCGTTCAACGGATCCGCCTCCTGGGCGGGCGCCACCAATTCCCATTGGCGGTAGCCGTCGGGAATGGTCACGCCGTAGATCGGTGACGGAGCGCTGTCGGCCAATGCACAGGCCGAACTCGCCAGGGCCAATGCGGCTATACACAAGCGCTTCATCACAGGTGATCCGCGTCAATGATTGCCTTGGCAAACGCTTCGGGCGCTTCCTGAGGCAGGTTGTGGCCCACACCGCCGTTGATCAGGCGGAACGCGTACTTGCCGGTAAAACGCTTGGCGTAATCTTCAGGTTGAGGGTGCGGGGCGCCGTTGGCATCGCCTTCGAGGGTGATGGTCGGCACGCCAATCGACGGCGCCTGGGCGAGTTTCTGCTCCAAGGGCGCGTACTGCGTTTCCCCCTGCACCAGACCCAGGCGCCAGCGGTAGTTGAACACGGTGATCGCGACATGGTCCGGGTTCTCCAGGCCCTTGGCGCTGCGGTCGAAGGTGGCGTCATCGAACTTCCATTGCGGCGAAGCCAGTTGCCAGATCAGCTTGGCAAAATCGTGGGTGTTCTTCTGATAACCGGCGGCACCGCGCTCGGTCGCAAAGTAGAACTGATACCACCATTGCAGCTCGGCTTTAGGCGGCAAAGGATTCTTGCCCGCCGCCTGGTTGCCGATCAGGTAACCGCTGACCGACACCAGCGCCTTGACCCGCTCCGGCCACAGCGCTGAAACGATGTCCGCCGAACGCGCGCCCCAGTCGTAGCCGCCGAGTACGGCTTGTTTGATCTTCAGCGCGTCCATGAAGTCGATCACATCACTGGCCAGCGCCGCCGGTTGGCCGTTGCGCAGGGTCTTGTCCGAGAGGAAACGGGTGTCACCATAGCCCCGGGCGTAGGGGATCAACACGCGATAACCCTTGGCCGCCAGCAGCGGGGCGACCTGGGCGTAGCTGTCGATATCGTAGGGCCAGCCATGCAGCAAGATCACCGCCGGCCCCGTGGCCGGGCCAACTTCGGCGTAGGCCACATCCAGCAGACCGGCCTTGATGTGCTTGAGGGCACCGAAGGCCGTTTGCGCGCTGGTGACGGCGCGGGTGGGCGCGTCGGGCATTTCGGCATGGGCCACGCCCAGCACACCGAATTGCGACAAGGCCAGGGCCAGGAAAAGGGATCGGTGTGTGAAGCGGCGAGTCAATTGAGCGTGCATGGCGAGCCTCCTGCGGCTGAATGTGTGCCTGCTGCTCAGTTGAACGCCGCGTTGTATCTGTGCTGTTTCAGGAAACCGCTTGAGTTAAAGACGGTGTATCCCAGTGGGCTCTGTACACATTGCGATACAAACCCCGCGCTACGACAGCACGATCTCATAAGGTTCGCGCATTCTCTCCAGCAGCACCTGGGCCAGCATGGGCGCCAGGCCGATCGCCGGATCACCGGCCAACTGGCTGGCATAGGCGTGGGCGGCGTGAAGCTTGCGCGCCACGCTCCAGGTGTCCAGGCGCACCTTGCGTGCGCGTTGCCAGGGGATGATCGCGCCTTCGCGAGCGGGCCAGTGCCAGGCCCAGATCGGCAGTTCATACAGCTGCGCGCCCACCAGGGCGCAGGCCTTGGCGCTGGCGCGGCCGACGCTGTCGTGGTCGTCATTGCCATCGTTGCGCCAAGTACTGAACACCACATCGCCCGACTGCAGGTAGCGCGCAATGAACTGACTCAGTTGCGGCTCACGGGAGGCGAGGGCGTTGTCGCAGAAACCGCCGCGAATCCACTTCAGGCTGTGCAAAGGCATGCCGAGGCGCCGCAAGGCTTCAGCACTTTCCTGAGGGCGCACCACACTGAGGCGGCTGGCCGGCCAGACGTTGGAGCCAGGATGGCTGGCACTGCCATCCGTGATGGAGATCAGTTGCAGCGGGTGTTCCAGCGTGCTGAGCAGTTGCAGCAGGCCGCCACAGGCCAGCACTTCGTCGCCGGGATGGGGCGCGACGATGACCACGCGTGCGCCGGGTGGCACCAATGAGGACGGGGAGATAGGAGGAATTTGCGCCAGCTGCGGGGCGCTGTTCCAGATTTGCTCAGGGCCGCGACGGCCGTCGCTTAAGGAAGCAAGCTTCATGGGGTGTCACATCCTTGTCGGTTGATGCTGGGTCGTGGCCCGTTGACGGGACGACGCTCTTTTTCCACCACAGGCTCTGCCGCAGTGGTTGCATGGCACTCCAACCCTGGAACGCTAGCAAGGCGTCATCAGCATAGACAAGGATTGGTCGGTTTTACATTTTGTAATGTCGCTTTTTTCAAGTGGCGAGCATCAGGCTCTTCAAGTAATCCCCGAAACCGCCCTGTGCGCGGGCATCCAGGCGCGCACTGGTGATCACTTGCGGGGAATGGCTCCAGGCGATGGAGGCGCCACACAGCTCCAGGTTACGCACCAACTGCACATCCTCATGGCACGGCAAGGGTTCGAAACCACCGGCGCGGACATAGGCACTGGCGCTCACCCCCAGGTTGGCACCGTGGATATGCCGGTGACCGTCCCGCGCCTCGTAACCCTGGTGATAACGAATCTGTGCGGCAGGGTCAAAATCCTCGCTCCAGGTGTCCACAGTGACCGTGCCACACACGGCATCGGCGCCCAGCGCCAATTGGGCCACCAGCCAATCAGGCGCCACGCGGCTGTCGGCGTCGGTGCACGAAATCCAGCGGGCGCCCTGATTGAGCAGATGCCGCGCACCCACGCCACGCACGTGACCCACATTGCGTGCCTGGACTTCCAGGCATTGCACCGGGTAGGCCTGGGCAATCGCGGTGCTGCCGTCGCTGCAACTGTCCAGCACCACCAGGACCAAGACGGTTTCACCCAGTAAACCCGGATGGCTGGCCGCGATCAGAGCCGCTTTCAGGCAGTCGCCCAGCAGCGCCTCTTCGTTGTGTACCGGGATCAGAATGCCGATCATCGCAAGCCCTCAAGGGTAGCGACCGAAGTGCCGTCGCGGCTCCACAGGTCGAGAAGGAAGTCGTGTTCGTGATGAGTGGCCACGCGGGGCATGTCCAAACGCTCGTGGAGCAGGGCGTGCACCTGTTCGCCAGTGTGCGGGCAGCCTTCGATGACGGGGCGCCAATGGCACGCCAGTAGCTGACCGTCGACGGTCAACGACGCGCGGGCACGAACAATAAGTGCGCACAGGTCATCGGCGTCGAGGTAATAACACAACTCGCTCAATACGATCAGCTCAAACTGGCCCGTGGGCCACTGTTCGGGCAAACGGCTTTGTTGCACCTGGGCATGCGAAAAGCCCAACAAACGACTGCGCGCCAACGCAACGGCCGCCGATGCCGTGTCGCAACACAGCAAGCGGTCACAGCGGGCTGCCAGCTCGAAGCTCAGTTCGCCATTGGCGCAACCGGGCTCGAACACCGAGGTGTAGCGCGCACGCGTGAGCAGTGCCAGGGTCAACGCGCGTTTGCGGCGCTCGTACCAGCGTTGACGGAAGGCCCAGGGGTCATCGTTCCCGGCGAACAGTTGGTCGAAATACGGGGTAGCCACACTCATACGAATACCACTTCAAAAGGTTGCAGCAGGCGCTCCACCACGTAGGGCGCCAACACGGGCCCCAGACCGATCTGCGGATCGCCCTCCAACTGGCTGGCGAAGGCATGGATGGCGTGGCGTTTGCGAGCTACCGCTTCACAGCTCAACGGGATTTTGCGGGCGCGGTGCCAGGGCACCTGGCTGTCTTCGGGGGTTGCCCAATGCCAGGTCCACACCGGCAGTTCATACAGGGTGGCGCCTACCGCAAGGGAGGCCTTGGCGCTGGCACGGCCGACGGCCTCATGGTCGCAATGACCGTCTTCGCGCCAGGTGGTGAACACCACGTCGGTGGGTTTGAGATAACGCTGAATGAAGGCCGTCAGTTCTTCTTCCCGCGCTGCCACCTTGCTGTCGGTAAACCCTGCGCGCAGCCATTGCAGACTGTGCAGCGGCAAGCCGAGACGATGCAGGGCCTGCGCCGATTCCTGGGGGCGCACGACACTCAAACGCTCAACCGGCCAACGCCGCGAGCCCGGATGACTGGCACTGCCATCGGTGACCGAAATCAGTTGGATCGCTCGGCCCAGCGCCGCCAGACCCTGCATCAGGCCACCACAACCCAGCACCTCGTCATCCGGGTGGGGGGCAACGATCACCGCCCGATGGCCTTCGGGCACCAACTGCTCAACACTGATCCACTGCAGTTCGGCCAGCTTTGACGACGCCTGCCATCGATGCAGCGGCGTGCCTTGGCCGACGATCGGATTGGGTTTCATAATTGCCACCTCCCTGGGGGTTCACCGGCGACGCATTCGCCGAGGCTGGCCAAGTCGCGTTCGGCGTGACTCTGGCGCACATACACCGGCAAGTCCGCCATCAACTGGGCAAAGTGCGGATCCTTGCAATAAGGCCCGGCTCCGACGGCCCGGCCGACGTGGCGCATGACTTGCTCGACCGTGTCTTCGATGCAGGCCCGCGTCTGCTGGGCCCACATCCTGGCATTGGACTTTGGGGCGTGGTCGACCTGTTCCGCGCTGGCGCGCAGTACACACGCGGCACTGTTCAGCGCGCTGTCGACCGCGCCGAGGTGGGCGAGGGCATGGGGCTCAGGGCGCTTGCTGCACTGGTCACGCAGGACTTCCGCCAGGCGTTGCGCCGCGCCGTACCAGCAGGCGGCAATGCCAATGCCGCCTTGCCAGAAACCCGGGCGGGCGAGGTAATCCCCCGGTCCGCCCACGGCGATCCCCCAGGCTTCGTCAAACACGACGTCCACACTGCCGGTGGCGGCCATGCCCACGGCGTTCCAACCTTCGTCCGACACGATGATGCCCGGTTGATCCATGGCAACCGCCACCAACTGCTGGCGGTCTTCTTCGTCCCAGGCCGTCAACAACCCATGGCTGACCACCGCCGCGCCGGAGCACCAGGCCTTACGCCCTTGTACCTTAAGGCGATGGCCGTCTTTGAACACGCGCACCTTGGCGGTGGGGGGCTCGGCTGCCCACATGCCCCAGGTGCTACCCAAGGGCGGTGACGGGCTATTGAGTTCAGCCATGATTGCCAGCGCATCGGTGTGGCCTTCGAACAGCTTGCACAAGCGCAGGTCATGGCCTGCCACCTGCGCCAGGCGACTGAACCGTTCGAGCGTCTGACCGCTGCCCGGCAAGGGCAGTTGGTCCAGGCCTTCTTCCTGAAGTGCCTTCAGGGCCGCGCCCAGGGCGTGCGTGTCCGCATAGCCCCGGTAGCCTTGAAGGATTCCATGCGGAGCCATGTCACACCTCGTCTTCACGCTGCAATTCAAACAGGAGCAACGAACGGCCGGTCACCGCGTACTCATGATCGAAATCAAAGCGCTCCTGGCCCCGCACTGCTGGGGAATTGGTATCAAGCATGCAGGTCCAGAACTCGCCTTCGGGCACCGGTGGCAGACGGAAATTGACCATGTCGTGATGGGCGTTGACCACCAGCAGCAAGGTGGCATCCGCGCCGGCACGGCGGATCCCGGTTTCCTGCGCACGGCCATCCATCAGCATCCCCAGGCAACGGCCGTGGCTGTCTTCCCACTGTTCGGTGGTCATTTCATTGCCATCCGGCGCGAGCCAGGTGACGTCCTTCACGCCGATGTCTTCGTTGTAGTCGCCCACCAGGAAGCGTCCACGCCGCAGAATCGGGTAGGCCAGGCGCAGTTTGATCAGGCGTTTCACAAACTTGAGCAGGGCCTTGCCGTCGTCGTCCAAGTCCCAGTTGACCCAGCCGATCTCGCTGTCCTGGCAGTAGGCGTTGTTGTTGCCGTGCTGGGTACGGGCGAACTCATCACCCGCCACGATCATCGGTGTACCTTGGGCCAGCAGCAGGGTGGCGAAAAAATTCCGCATCTGGCGCAGGCGCAGTTCGTTGATTTCCGGGTCATCGGTCGGTCCTTCGACGCCGTGGTTCCAGGACAGGTTGTTGTTGCTGCCGTCCTGGTTGTTTTCGTCGTTGGCTTCGTTGTGCTTGTCGTTGTAGGACACCAGGTCGTGCAGGGTGAAACCATCATGGGCGGTGATGAAGTTCACCGAGCTGTAGGGGCGGCGGCCCCGATGGTTGAACATCTCGCCCGAAGCGGTCATGCGCCCGGCAAAATCCGCCAACTGGCCGTCATCGCCTTTCCAGAACGCGCGCACGGTGTCGCGGAAACGGTCGTTCCATTCGACCCAGCCCGGTGGGAAGTTACCCACCTGATAGCCGCCTGGGCCGCAGTCCCAGGGCTCGGCGATCAGTTTGAGCTGGCGCAATACCGGGTCCTGGCGACAGGCGACCAGGAAACTGTGGCGCTCATCGAAACCATCGCGGTAACGGCCAAGAATAGTCGCCAGGTCGAAGCGGAAACCGTCGACGTGCATCTCATTGGCCCAGTAACGCAAGGAGTCGGTGACCATCTGCAACACGCACGGATGGCTCAGGTCCAGGGTATTGCCGGTGCCGGAATCGTTGATATAGAAGCGCTTGTCATCGGGCATCAGACGGTAGTACGACGCGTTGTCGATACCGCGCATGGACAGGGTCGGGCCGCGCTCGTTGCCTTCGGCGGTGTGGTTGTAGACCACGTCGAGAATCACTTCCAGCTTCTGCTCATGCAGGTGCGCGACCATTTCCTTGAACTCGGCGATCTTGCCGCTGGCCAGGTAACGCGGGTCAGGGGCGAAAAACGCGATGCTGTTGTAACCCCAATAGTTCGTCATGCCTTTTTGCAGCAGGTGCTGGTCATTGACGAAGGCATGCACGGGCAGCAATTCGACCGACGATACGCCCAACTGGCGAATGTGCTTGAGTACGTCGTCTTCCATCAGCCCGGCGCAGGTGCCGCGCACGGATTCGCCCACGGAAGGGTGGCGCATGCTGATGCCGCGCAGGTGGGTCTCGTAGATGATCGTGCGATCCCATGGCACACGCACGGGTTGGTCATTGCCCCAGGTGTGTGCCGGGTCGATGACCTTGCACTTGGGCACGAAGGGCGCACTGTCGCGTTCGTCGAAACTGAGGTCGTCGTCCGGGTGGCCGATGGTGTAGCCAAACAGTGCTTCGGACCACTTCAGTTCGCCCACCAGTTGCTTGGCATAGGGGTCGATCAGCAATTTGTTGTGGTTGAAACGATGGCCATTGGCCGGGTCATACGCGCCGTACACGCGGTAGCCGTAAATCAGCCCGGGGTGGGCGTCGGGCAGGTAACCGTGGAAGGTTTCGTCGGTGTATTCCGGCAGTTCGATTCGCTCCAGTTCCACTTCGCCGGAATCATCGAAGAGGCACAGCTCGACCTTGGTCGCGTTGGCCGAGAACAAGGCAAAGTTGACGCCCAGGCCGTCCCAAGTGGCGCCAAGGGGGAAGGGCAAACCTTCACGAATTCGCGACGGCTCATTGCCCGGCGTCGAAGGGGTTTTATCGGGTTTGCGCATTGAGTTGCTCCTGCAAGGGTCTTTTTTCAGGCCGAACGCGGCCTTGCTGACGACATTTCAGCTGAGAGTCTGGTAGTTGAAATCACCTCTTGCCGACAGCGTCGGCAAGAGGTGAGGGGTCAAGGCTTGGGCTTTTTCGGCGCGGCTGGCTTTTTAGCGGCCGGTGGCGCCGGCTTGCTGGCCGCGGCCGTCGCGGGCTTGGCTTTTGCCGGCGGCTTGGGGGCGCCAGCCTTGGGTTTGACGGCTGCCTTGGGCTTGCTCGGCGTCAGCGCTTCGGCCTCCGCCAGTTTGCGCGCCATCTCCCAGTGCCGCGCATCTTCACCATGGGGTTTGCCTTCGGACTCCCAGATCTGATGCGCCAGTTCGCGTATGCGTTTGTCTTCAGTACTCATCACAATGCTCCTCACAGAAAATTTTCAGCTTTCTTGATCATCAGGATTGATAAAGACATTGACCGGGAAATCCCCCAGGGCAGCGCTAACCAACAGCTCCTTGTCTGGTGTGACTGCGCCTGTATGAAAAAGTCCCTTCCAGTTTTGAGTTGTCGCGGCGAACGGTAATTTCACCCGTGTATCGCCCCAAACCTGCGCATTGATCTGGGGATGCACACCGTTTTCAAGCAGGTCATGGGGCCAACGTGGCACCACCACCAGCAAGCGTTTGCCCTGGTGTTCGCGACAAAAGGCGACCACCCGCTCGGCGTGTTTGCCGACCACTTCCAGCGGTGTGTAGGTGGCGCTGCGGAACAGCTCGGGATGGGCCATGCGCACGGCCAACACCTGAGCAATCAGCGCCTGTTTGATACGCCCGTCACGCCAGTTGAACAACAGTTCGCCGATATCCGCAGGGGTAGCCAGCGCCTCTTGCCGTGCACTGAAATCCACCGGGCGACGGTTGTCCGGGTCTACCAGGCTGAAATCCCAGAACTCAACGCCCTGGTACAGGTCCGGTACACCTGGCACGGTGAGACGAAGCAAGGATTGCGCCAGGCCATTCAGCGCACCGGCAGGGGCGATCGCTTGAGCAGCATTGCCGATGGCGGTCCGTAGGGCGCGGCCGTCCTCGCTTAGCAGCAGCCGTGAAAGGAACGCTTCGACGCCTTGTTCATAAGCCTCGTTGGGCGCGCTCCAGCTGCTCTGCAACTTGGCTTCGCGCAGGGCTTTTTGTTGCCACTGCCACAGGCGCTGCTGGTAGGCAGCAAAGTCAGCGCCCTGATCCAGCGGCCAACTGCCCAGCAGGACCTGATACAGGATCAATTCATCGCCGGCCGACGGCGTGCTTGCATCGGTACGCAACGGCGCGGCGAGGGTGCGCCAATGCTCCACCTGTTCGACGTACCACGGCGCGCATTCACTCAACACCGCCAGGCGTGCGCGAGTGTCTTCGCCGCGCTTGTGGTCATGGGTGGCAGTGGCCAGCAGGTTGTCGGGAAAAGTCTGCAGGCGCTGCTGGTTGACCGCATGAAAGTCGCTCAATGGCGCGCTGAACTGTTCCGTGCTGAAGCCCACGTCGTTGCGCGACAGCAGTACCGCCGAGCGATAGAACGCGGTGTCTTCCACGGCCTTGGCGGCAGCGGGAGAAGTCAATTGCTGGAAGCGCACACAAGCATGCTTGAGGATCTTGCGTTCACGGCCCACCGGGCGATTTCGCCAGGGCTCACCGCCCAGCCATTTTTCCAGGTGGTCGAGCACCGGCCAGTCGCCTTCGCCCAGGGTTGTGCGTGCGCCGTCCATGGCTTGCTTGAATAGCGTGTCGTCAGCAGCGCTGCGCCCACGCGCGCTGATGTAGGTGCGGTACACCGGGAAATGCACAATCAGTTCCTGCAAGGCACGGCGGATGGCGCCTAGTGTCAGGTCGCGGGTCATCACATCGTCGCGGGCCACTTGCAGCAGGGCTTGTGCCACGCTTTCAAAGTCGCCGCCGAGGGAGCCGTTGAGGATTTGCTGGCGCGCCAGCCGTGCTTCTTCGATGAACGCCGCAGGCCGTTCACTGTGACGGGTCCACAATTGGGCCAAAGGCTCGAAGCCGTCCGGGTGATGTTGCAGCAGGGACAGCTGGTTCATGAACTCGTAGCCGGTAGTGCCGTCCACTTGCCAATCGGTGCGCAGGGTTTCGCCTTCGCCGAGGATCTTCTCCACGAAGATCGGCAAATGCCGGTCCGGCGCCAGCGAATCCACCCGGCGGCGCAGTTTGCGGCAATACCCGCGCGGGTCGGCAAGGCCGTCGATATGGTCGATGCGCAGGCCATCCACCAGGCCTTCGCTGATCAGTTCGAAGATCTTGCCATGGGTGGCTTCAAATACCGCGGTGCGCTCTACGCGCAAGCCGCCCAATTCGTTGACATCGAAGAAGCGTCGCCAGTTGATATCGTCGGCTGCGGTGCGCCAGCTGGCGAGGCGATAGGCCTGTTGTTCGAGCAGATTATGCAGGCGGTCGAAGTCGAACGTCGCCAGCTGCGCCTCGATGGCCTGGAGTACGGGTTCTTCAGTGGCCCGTTCGGCCAGTGCCTGTTTGAGCCAGGCGGCTTCGTGGTAAGCATCGTCCTGGTAGGCCAGGGCGCTGAAGCGGTCGGACAACGGCCTGAGTAATTCATCGTTACCCAGGATCGTCGCGTAATCCCGTGGGCATATCGGAAAACGATGTTCGTAATGCTCAACGTAGAACGCGCCGTGGGTCGCATCAAACTGCAGGCTCACGGTGCCGTTCTGCAAGGCTTCGCCGTAATCGCTGCCAAGGAACGGCATCAGTAACTGGCCTTTGAGCAGCGGGTCGGGCGAGTGCCACTGGATATCGAAGAACTCGCTGTAGGGGCTCATGCGCCCCCATTCCAGCAGGTCCAGCCACCAAGGATTATCCGCACCACCCACCGCCATATGGTTGGAGACGATATCGAGGATCAGGCCCATCCCGTGTTCACGCAACGCGGCGACCAGACGACGCAAGGCGGCTTCGCCTCCCAATTCCGGGTTCACGCGGGTGGGGTCGACCACGTCGTAGCCATGCATGGAACCGGCGCGGGCGCTGAGCAGCGGTGAAGCGTACAGGTGGCTGATGCCAAGGCGGGCGAAGTAGGGCACCAGCGGCACCGCGTCGTCCAGGGTGAAACCTTTATGGAATTGCAGGCGCTGGGTAGCGCGCAGGGGCAGTGCTTTCATCGGTCACGCTCGTAGGCTTGGTTGCGCGCGACGGCCAACAGTTCGAGGCGGCGTGCTGCGCCGGCATTGTCGAGCAGGCTTGACGCCTCGCCCGGCAGGCGGCGGCGCCAATTAGGGTGGGTGTCGGTGGTGCCAGGGAGGTTGGCCTGTTCCTCCACGCCGAGGGCGTCCTCCAGCGGCAACAGCACCAGTGGGGCGCGGGTATGGCCGAGGTAGCGCACGCTGGCGTCGATCATATGGTCGGTTTCATTGCGGATTTCTTCGACGAAGTTCTGCGGGTCCTGGCTCAAGGCCTGGCGCAGCGCCTGGCGTTCGCGCAGGCGGTGTTCACTCCATTGCTCCACAGTGGGCGCATCGATCAGGCCAAGCTGGACGTTCCAGTCGATATCACGGCTGTGCCACCAACCGTTGAGGGTCGGCAGGTCATGGGTGCTGGTGGTGGCCAGGGCATTGTCCGGCCAGTCGAGGATCGGCTTGAACTGGCCGTCGTGGTTTTGCTCGAACAACAACACGCGCATACCCAGGATCGAGCGCGCGATAAGTTTTTCGCGCAGGCCGTCCGGTACCGTGCCCAAGTCTTCTCCGAGCACGATCGCGTGGTGGCGGTGGGATTCCAAGGCCAGCAGGCGCAGCAGGTCGTCCACTGGGTAATACAGGTAGGCGCCTTCACGCGGCGAGGCACCCATGGGGATCACCCATAGGCGTTGCAGGCCCATCACATGGTCGATGCGCAAGCCACCGGCATGGGCGAAGTTGGCGCGCAGCATTTCGATAAATGCACGGAAACCATGGCGCTTAAGCCCTTCTGGGGAGAACGCGGAGATGCCCCAGCCTTGGCCGGCACGGTTGAGGATATCGGGTGGCGCGCCCACGGTCAGATTCGCAAGCAATTCGTCCTGGCGACTCCAGGCCTGGCTGCCACCGCCGTCGGCGCCCACGGCCAGGTCTGCAATCAAGCCGACGCCCATGCCACTGCCGCGGGCAGCTTGTTGCGCACGTTCCAGGCAGCGGGCGATCAGCCACTGGCTGAAGGCGAAATAGCCGATCTCATCCGCGTTTGCTGCGGCGAAAGCGACCAGCGCCGGGCTCTGCGGGTTGCGCCAGTCTTCGGGCCAGTGGCGCCAGTCGAGGTCTTCACCTTTGGCGGCACGCGCCGCTTGCACGGCTTCGAAGCGACAGTGGTTTTCCAGCGCTTCACCACCGGCCTGGCGGAAACTCAAGAAGTCGGCGTGTTGTGGATGCTGGCCGTGGCGGAAGTCCTCATACAGCGCCCGCAGCAGGCGTTGCTTGGCCTTGGCGGCCGTGGGCCAGTCGATGAGGGTGTGTTGTTCCAGGTCGTGCAGCTCATCCGTCAGGCCTAAAGCGTCGATGGCATTGCGCACTTCGCGCTCACCCAGGATGCAGCCCGGCGAGGCGTACAAACTGTTGAGGAACAAACGACTCGACGGCGAATACGGGCTGTAGCGCTCGGTGTCGGCGCTGAACATTGCGTGCATTGGGCTGATCGCCAGGGCATCGGCACCGCGCTCGGCGGCCGAACGGGCCAGGTGTTCCAGGGCCAGGGTGTCGCCAAACCCGCCATCGCCCAGGCGGCGCAAGCTATACAGTTGCGCGCTGAGGCCCCAGGCGCGGGCCGGGCGGCTGTCGACGGCCTCGGCCACGCTGTAGCAATGGGTAGGCGCGACGGCCAAGGTGAAGGTCTGTTCGGCGATATGCACCTGGTGATAACCGAGTGCGATGACGCCCGGCAGCACCGCGTCGCCATCGAGGCGCAGATCCAGGGTTTCGCCGTCTTCGAGGCTGACTCGACACAGGGTGTCGGGTTCAAAGTAGCGGGCCAGGTCCAGGCCTTCGCCGCTGTCGATGGTCATCAGCGGCGGCAGGTGTGTGTCTTGTTGCGCTCGTTCCAGTTCGAGCAGGCTGGCGTCGACCTCGGCATCGCTGTCGGCCGGGTGGCCCAGACCTTTGAGAACGGCGCGCAGGGCGTCGGGTTTTACACGTTGCGGGCGGCCGTTTGCGTCGATCCAATCGACGGCCAGTCCCGCTCGGCTGGCGAGGATTTCCAGGTTCGCTTCGCTCAAGGGTGCTCTCCAACAGGGGATAGGGTAACGCGTGCGCTGTACGGCGGCAGGTGGGCACCGAGGTTGGCAGGCGTTTCGAAAAGGACAGGCCCCGCGGCCGGATGATCCAGCGGCGTGGCACTCAGGTTGAGGTCGATCTGCAGCAGACTGCCATTACCCAGGCGCCAGCGCGCGCTGACGGCACCGTCGGCCAGCACCTGCGCGCCCAGCGCGAGGCTGCCCGGCACGTGCGGCACGATGTGGTGGTGGCGCAGGTTCAGCAGTTGGCGGTAGAGCTGGGCGTGTGGATGGTCTGCAAAGGTCGGGGCCGACTGCTGGAAAGTCGCCAGCGCATTGGGATCAGGGATGCGTTCACGTCGCTGCGGGTCATGGAACGCGGCGAAGTCGGCGAACTCGTTACGACGGCCTTCGCGTACGGCTTCCGCCAGTTCGCCATGGTGGTCGGTAAAAAACAGGAAGGGCTCGCTGGCGTTGACTTCGTCGCCCATGAACATCAGCGGGATCATGGGTGAGAGCAGCAGCAGGGCCGTCGCCGCCTCTAACGCCTGGGGCGAGCACAGTTGATGCAGGCGCTCGCCCAGGGCACGGTTGCCGATCTGGTCATGATTCTGCAAAAACGCCACAAACGCGCTCGGCGGCAGGTGCCCGCTGGGTTCGCCGCGTTCATGGCCATGGCGAGTGGTATGGCCCTGGTAGATAAAGCCTTCGCCCAGGCAGCGCGCCAGTTTGGCGGTAGGCGCCTGGGCAAAGTCGCTGTAATAGGCGTCGGTTTCGCCGGTCAGCAGTACGTGTAGGACGTTATGAAAGTCATCATTCCATTGCGCGTCAAAATCGTGCTGCAGGAGGCTGGCTTGATTAAGTTCGTTTTCCAGCATCAGCCAGACGTGTCGGCCCGTGTCGACTTGCTCACGAACGCGGTGAGCCAGTTGTTTGAGAAAGTCCGGGTTATCGATGGCGTGTACGGCGTCCAGGCGTAGGCCGTCGAAGCGATATTCGAGCAGCCACATCAAGGCGTTATCCAGGAAGAAGTCCCGTACTTCACGCCGATCGAAGTCGATACCCGCGCCCCAGGGCGTGTGCACGTCTTCCTGGAAGAAGCCTTTGGCGTATTGGCCAAGGTAGTTGCCGTCGGGGCCGAAGTGGTTGTAAACGACGTCGAGGATTACCGCCAGGCCATGTTCGTGGGCACTGTCGATCAGGTGCTTGAGTTGGTCGGGCGTGCCGTAGGAGGCTTGGGGCGCGTAGGGCAGGACGCCGTCGTAACCCCAGTTGCGTTCACCGGGAAATTGCGCCAGCGGCATCAATTCAATGGCAGTCACGCCCAGCTCGGCCAAGCGTGGCAGATGTTTCTCGACACCGGCATAGCCGCCCATCGCGCCGACGTGCAGCTCATAAATGACGGCCTCGTGCCAGGGGCGGCCTTGCCACTGGCTGTGACGCCATTGATAGGCGAGGGGATCGACCACCACGCTCCAACCGTGTACATCCGAGGCCTGGGCCCTGGAGGCAGGGTCGGGTACATCCATTTCCCCGTCGATATTGAAGCGGTAGCGCGTGCCCGCCGGGCACGCTATTTCAGTTTCAAACCAGCCTTCTGCCTGGGGCAGCATGGCGACGGACTTGCCGTTTTCCAATTCAACGCTGACATAAAGCGCGTCTGGCGCCCACAAGGCAAAACGCGTGTGTTGCGCGTCCAGCATGATTGCGCCGTGGGGCCAGGTTTCCAGAGTCCGTAACGGCATCTATAGAGACCTCCCGTTGGTTATTTAGCGGATTTCCCCAGTGCTTTAGCCACCAGTTGCTCATACAGTTCGGCGTAGGGTTCCACCGCCTGGCTCCAATTGAACGGTTGTGTCATCGCCCGGCAGCGCATGGCATTGAGCAGGCCAGGGTAGGCAAACACCTTGAACGCGCGGCTCAAGGCTTCTTTGTAGCTGTCGACCGTGGATTCATTGAACAGAAAACCGGTCACGCCATTTTCGATGGTGTCAGCCAAGCCGCCGGTATTGCGCGCGACCGGCAGCGAGCCGAAGCGCTGGGCATACATTTGGCTCAGGCCGCACGGCTCATAGCGCGACGGCATCAGCAGGAAGTCACTGCCGGCGAACATGCGCCGAGCATCGGTCTCGTTGAAGCCGATGCGCACACCGATCTGGCCGGGAAAGCGCAGCGCCAGTTCACGCATGGCATTCTCTTCTTCCGGCTCGCCGCGACCGATGATCGCGATCTGCCCACCTTGCTCGACAATAAAGCTGGCAACGGCTTCAGTCAGGTCCAGGCCTTTCTGGAACACCAGGCGTGAGACCACGGCGAACAGTGGGCCGGTGGATTCACTCAGGCCAAACAGCTCGCGCACTTGAGCGGCGTTGACCGCTTTGCCCTCCCAGTCGCCTATGTTGAAGTTGTGAGTCAGGTGCGGGTCGGTGGAGGTTTCCCAGCTGTCTTCAATGCCGTTGGGAATGCCGCTGAGCAAGCCTTGCTGGGTCTTGCTGGCCAGAAAGCCATCCAGGCCGCAGCCGAATTCAGGGGTGGTGATTTCCCGGGCGTAGGTGGCGCTCACCGTGGTGATGTGGCTGGAGTACGCCATGCCGGCCTTGAGGTAGGACATCTTGCCGTAGAACTCCATGCCTTCCTGCTGCAGGGCGTGGGGCGGAATGCCCAGTTCCGGCGTGGAGGCCAGGCTGATCACGCCTTGGTAGGCCAGGTTATGAATGGTGAACAGCGTCGGCGTGCGTGACCCACGCCAGTGCATATACGCCGGCGCCAGGCCAGCGGGCCAGTCGTGGGCGTGCACCAGGTCCGGGCACCAGTGGATCTGCGCAAGGTTAGCGGCCATGTCGGCGGCGGCCAGGCCCAGGCGGGCGAAACGAATGTGGTTGTCCGGCCAGTCGCGGCCGTTGTTGGCGCCGTAGGGCGTGCCTTCGCGCTCATACAACTCGGGGCAGATCAGTACATAGATGACCAGGCCGTCCTTGAGGTCCATTCGCCCGATCTTGCAGGGTGGCAGCGCGGCGTGGCCACCCAGCTCACCGATGATATGGATCGGGTTATCGCTTTCCATCACCTGCGGGTAGCCCGGAATCAGCACCCGCACATCGTGCAGGTGGGCCATGGCGCGGGGCAGGGCCGCGGACACATCGCCCAGGCCGCCGGTCTTTACCAGGTCGGCGAATTCGGAGGTCACGAACAGGACTTTCTTGCGATTAGGATTCTGACTCACGATCGGCCGCACAGTGGTGGGCAGGTCGACCAGCGAAGGTCCCCCTACCGGCTGACTGACACGCTCTCCCTGAATATTTACAGCGGCACTGATCATAGTTCTCTCCCACATGTTGGTCGGCTAATGGCCCGCTGCCACTAGCTCCGATGACCGCATCCTGCGGCCAGGCGCGCAAGCACTGTACAAACTGGCAAGGCGTATGCCAGTTGCACGGTTAGCCAAAAAAGATTGGATGGACGGGCATTTCGCGTGAATCACGCGTGCTCGCCTACCTTAAAACTGGACCTACGGCAGAGTTGGAAAGTTTCGATTTTTTGCGGGGTTTTTGTTTTGGAACGGACCCATCGGTCATCAGTCTAGGACATATCCTAGAGCCCGTAGGGTTTCTACGAAGATTTTGTAGGACAAAATACTTGTAACGATATGCTGCTTTGAATTCGGCCTTTAAGCCGCAGGCGCGAGCGTGCTCGCGAAAACCATCGCGGCGCCACTGCGCATCAGGTAGAACGCGGTGCTCTCGGGCTTTCCGCGAGCACGCTCGCTCCTACAGGGGGCGTTATGGCAATCACACCATGGGGCGCACGCTCCTGATTGGTGCGTCAGCCCAGCACGCGAATGGGCGCGCCGTTCGCCCACGCTTGAATGTCTTCGATCATCTGCGCGTAGAACCGCCGATAATTCTGTTCGCTCACATACCCCACATGGGGCGTGGCCAGTACGTTTGGCAGGCGACGGAACGGGTGGTCCACCGGCAAGGGTTCCTCGGTATACACGTCCAGCGCCGCTCCTGCCAGGCGACCGCTTTCCAAGGCCTGCACCAGCGCCGACTCATCCACAATCGGCCCACGGGCGGTGTTAACCAGGCGAGCGCTCGGTTTCATCCACCCCAGCGCCTCGGCATCCACCAGCCCCCGGCTGCGGTCACTGAGCACGAGGTGCACGGTAAGAATATCTGCCTGTTCAAACAGGGCTTGCTTGCTGACCCAGGTCACGCCCGATTCCGCCGCACGTTCTGGCGTAAGGTTTTCGCTCCAGGCAATTACCCGCATGCCGAACACCTGGGCAAACTTCGCCACTTTCTGGCCAATGCTGCCCAGGCCGAGAACCCCCAGGGTTTTGCCGTACAGATCGCCACCCAGGCCAACCTGCCAGTGGCCTGCACGCAAGGCGTTGGCCTCGGCCAGCAGGTTGCGCGTAGAGGCCATGATCAGCGCCCAGGTCAACTCCGGTGCTGCGTGTTTATAGCTGTCGGTGCCGCATACCGTGATGCCCAGCGCCCTGGCAGCCGGTAGGTCAATGGCTGCGTTGCGCATGCCGCCGGTCACCAGCAGCTTGAGCTTCGGCAAACCTTGCAGCAGGGCCTTGTCGAAGGTCGAGCGTTCGCGCATCACGCAAATCACCTCGAAACCCTTCAAACGCTCGATCATGGTGGCGGTGTCCGTCGGGTAGTCGTGCAGGAAATGCACCTGGCCCACGGCCTCTAGCACCGACCAATTCACCACGTCACTGGCCACATGCTGCCAATCATCAATGACTGCGATCTGTACCGACATTCACGAGTGCCTCGTTAAAGGTTGGATTAAAGCGCGTTCAAGCCCTGCAACAGCGCCGTGTGAAACCGGGCCGGTTCCTCCATCTGCGGTGCATGCCCCAGGCCCGGGAATTCCACCAGGGTTGCATGAGGAATCAATTGGGCCACTTGTTTGCCCAGCACGGCATAGTCACCAAGCTTGGCCTTGACCGCCGGCGGCGCGACGTCTTTGCCAATGGCAGTGTTGTCCGACGTGCCGATCAGCAGCAGCGTGGGCATCTGCAGGTTCTTGAACTCGTAGTACACCGGCTGGGTGAAGATCATGTCGTAAATCAACGCTGAGTTCCATGCAACCCGCGTATGCCCCGGGCCGTTGCTCAGACCGGCGTACATGTCCACCCAACGCTCGTACTCGGGCTTCCAGCGCCCGACATAGTAGGTGTTGAGCTGGTAGTTTCGAATGCCGTCGGCATTGACTTTCAGCTCACGCGCATACCATTGGTCGACGGTGAGGGAGGGCACCCCCAGTGCCTTCCAGTCTTCCAGGCCGATAGGGTTTACCAGGCCAAGCTGCTCGGTCTGCTCGGGAAACATCAGCGCGTAACGCGTGGCAAGCATGCCACCGGTTGAATGGCCGATGACGGTGGCCTTTTGAATGCCGAGCTTTTCCAGCAGTTGATGGGTGTTGGTCGCCAACTGTTGGAAGCTGTATTGATAATGGTCGGGCTTGCTGGAACTGCAGAAGCCGATCTGGTCCGGCGCGATCACCCGGTAACCGGCGTCGCTGAGGGCCTTGATCGAGCTTTCCCAGGTGGCGCCGCAGAAGTTCTTGCCATGCATCAGCACCACGCTGCGGCCGTTGGCCTGCCCTTTGGCGGGCACATCCATATAACCCATCTGCAGGGACGTGCCTTGGGATTGAAATTCGAAATGCTGAAGCGGGTAGGGGTATTCAAAGCCTTGCAGCTCGGGACCGTACGTAGCGGCGAATGCCGGGGCGGCGGTGGCGGCGAGCAGGCTGGCGATGCAAAAAGCGCGGGTCAGGGGCATTGGCAGGGCTCCGAGAAGGGTGCTCGGATGCTGTTGCGAGACGATTAAGTGGGGATTAACACCCATTGCAACGCCACGGCAGCCAGGACGCCATAACGCACGCTTTTGGCCAGGGTCACCAGCAATAGGAATCGCCATAACGGCTCGCGCATCACCCCAGCCACCAGGGTCAGCGGGTCGCCAATGATCGGCACCCAACTGAGCAACAGCGTCCAATGCCCCCAGCGCTCGTAATGATTGCGAGCCTTGTCCAACTGTTTGTCGCTGACGGGAAACCAGCGTCGTGTCTTGAAGTGCTCAACCCAGCGCCCCAGCCACCAGTTCACCACCGAGCCCAGCACATTGCCCAGCGTGGCAATGCCCAGCAACAGCCACAGGCTGTAATGCCCGCTGAGCAGCAAGCCCACCAGCACGGCTTCCGATTGCAGTGGCAGCAGTGTCGCGGCGCCAAAGGCGGCGAAGAATAACCCCAGATAGCCCGCGATCATTGCGCCGGGTATTCAGCCACCACCACGTCTTTGCCCTCGCGGGTCAGGCCGATGACTTGATAGGCCTCGCTGCGGCCTTCGACTTCCATGCCGGGTGAGCCCATGGGCATGCCCGGCGCGGCGACGCCCAGCAGGTCGTCACGTTTGCGCAAGGCCAGCACCTGTTCGGCAGGCACATGGCCTTCGACGAACTTGCCGTCGATCACGGCCGTGTGGCACGAACCCAGGCGCGGCGCCACGCCCAGGCGTTGCTTGACGGCGCTCATGTCGGCTTCGACGTGGTCATTGACCTTAAAGCCATTGCTTTGCAGGTGGCTGATCCATTTTTTGCAGCAACCGCAGTTGGCGTCGCGGTGCACGTCGATGGGGATCAGCTCGGCAGCTTGGGCCAGGGTAGTGGTGAAGAGGGCTGACAGCAGGGCCAGGCGCAATGTGGTTTTCATAGAAACTCGCGTGTAGGAGATGGCCGTTGGGATGGCGGCGATCATGACGCTGTCATCGCAGGCAAGCCAGCGCCTGGCCGGTGGGAATGTTTCCAAATTATACGAAGGGTGGGTTTTCCAACCGGTGTTTGAGCTGATCGAGGGCGACGGCCGACAACTCGATCATGCGCTCATGCAAGGTGGCCAATTGCAGCTCGGTCTCGTAGGTCAGCACCCGCTTGAACAGCGTGCCGCCCTGATGGGGCAGCAGGAAGTAGTGGATGGAACCATCAACGGCCAGGGAGGTGAACACCGTCTTGAATTCGCGAGGGCGCCGGGCGATCTGCACACGGTAACTCATGGGGACGCGGACCCCCAGCAAGTCGATGAACTCGGTGAAGCGCGCACCCGCAGGCAGTGAGCCGGTGGTGCCGGTATCGGCACTGAGGGATGTGGGATGCCATTCGTGCCAGCGATCCGGTTGGGTCACATAGTCATAGACAGCATCGATGGGGGCCTTGATAAAGCGTTCCTGACTGATCCGCTCCAAACGGACCGCCTGCTCGGCAGCTCGCATGGCACACCTCCTGTGTTGCGACTAGGAGCTGTCAGAATAGTCCCACTCCCGCACATTGCACGGGAGTGTTTCAGCCGTTTATCAGCGCACTTTGAATCGACCCATCAGCGCGATTACCCGACCATTCGCATCCAACAGGCTTTGCGTGTTGGTTTCGGTGGCATGGCCGCTCTGCACCAGCTCTTCGACCATTTGTCGGATCTGCACCATGCTTCGGTTGATCTCCTCGGTTACCGCGCTTTGCTGCTCGGCCGCCGTGGCGATCTGGGTGCTGAGGTTGTTGATGTGGCTGACAGAGCCGGCCATTTCATCCAGGCCGGTGTTCACCCGCGCCGTGGCATCCGCCGCCGACTGGCAGCTGGCCTGGGTGTTTTCCATGGCCGCTACCGAGGAGCTGACGCCGGCAGTCAGGCGCGTGAGCATTTCGTTGATCTGCGAGGTGCTGGCCTGAGTGCGTGCGGCGAGCGCGCGGACCTCGTCGGCCACTACTGCAAATCCACGACCCTGCTCGCCTGCGCGCGCAGCTTCGATGGCGGCGTTAAGGGCGAGCAGGTTGGTCTGGCCGGCGATCGCACCGATTACGCCAAGGGTTTCGGTAATGCGCGCCGCGTCCTGGCGCATGTTTTCCACGCTGTGGGTGGCGCTGGACACTTCGCCAATCAAGGCGCTGACGCTGTTGGACGCTTCACCCACGACGACGCGGGAACGGTCGGCATGCTCATTGGCACGCTGGGTGAACGCGGCGGTTTCGGCGGCGTTTTGCGCGACGGTGTCAGCAGTGGAGCTCATCTCGGTGATGGCCGTGACCGTCTGGTCGGTCTCCGAGGCATGCCGCACCAGGATCTGGTTGGTGTGCGCCGAGGTCCGCTGCAGTTGTTCAAGGCTCGACGACATGGCGCCGGTTGCTTGGGTGACTTCGCCAATCATGTTCTGCAGGTAGACGATAAAGCGGTTTACCGAGTGGCCGATGGCACCCAGTTCGTCTTCAGCGCGAATGGTGATGCGTCGCGTAAGGTCGGCATCGCCGGTGGACAGTGCGTCGATATTGGTTTTCAGCGACTTCATGCGCTGCACCAGTTGACGGATCGCATACACGGCGAGCAGCACCAACAACAGCACCATGGGGATTTGCAACAGGGCCAGGGTGCCGAGAACGTCATCGCGCTGGGCGGTAATCAACGCGGTAGGCAGGGCGGTGGCAAGGAACCACGGTGTGCCTGCGATCGGGCGCATATAAAAGGTGCTGGCCACGCCCTGGTTGTCGAACTCGCTGCGTTGCAGCGCCTGGTCGCGTTGGGCCAGGGCTTTGCTGACCTGGGCGGCGAACGCGGAGGTGCCGGTGAGTTCGCTGATGTTCTTGAGCACCACCGGGCTGCTGATACGCGTGCTGTTGCTGATGATCTTGCCGTCGCCTTCGACGATCAGCATTTGCCCGCCGATGTCTTTCTCTTTGCTGGCCACCAGGTCATTGAAAAAGCCCAGGGTCACGTCGATGGTGGCGACGCCATAGGGCACGCCGTCGCGCTGGATGGCCATGGCGCAGTTGGTGCGCGGCTCCTGGCTGGCGTCGTCCTTGTAGGCGGCGGCCCAGGCGCACTGGCCGCGTGGCGAGGCCAGGCCGCCTTTGTACCAGCTCTGGTCGTAGTAGTTGGGGGCGGGGTCGCTGTTCCAGAAGGTATTCACCGCCAATTTGCCCGAGGCGTCGCGGTGCCAGAAGGTGCTGTGTTTGTTGCGCCCCGGTGTGCGCTGGTTAGGCAGCGGCCAGATCCCGCCACCGAAGACTTTCAGCTCGCCATACTGGTCGACCAGGCCAGGCAGGACCTTGTCGATGGCATCGCTGTCGAGCAAAGGAACGGTCTGGGTAATGCTGCGTTGCTGGGACTGAACCTTGTTCAGCTCGCCCTGGATCTGTTCAGCCACCTCGGCGATGCGGTTGAGCACCACCTGCTCTTCGGTGTGACGCAGCGTGGGGGCGACCAACTGGCCGATGCCCACGACGGTCAACACAAATAACACCAGGACGAACAGCACCAGGAACAGGGTATAGCGGGCTTGGATGGAGCGCAGTGGGGGCATGGGGTCGTCCTTACGAAGCGTTTATTATCGACGCGGCTTTGTTAGAGCTTCGTAGGGCTATCGGCCTGGGTGGAAAGAGCTTGAGGTACGATCGTGCAAGAAAAGCGAGCGCCTGTTGAGGGCGCTCCTTCGTTCAGATATCCAGCATGGCCATCACCGCTTCCGGGTAGCGCAGGCCGGCGGTCGCTTCAACGGGGAAGATCGCCTCCAGCGTTGCCAATTCGGCCGGGCTGAGGCTGATCGCGAGGGCTGCCACATTCTCTTCCAGATACTTACGCTGCTTGGTGCCGGGAGTCGGAATGATGAAGTCACCCTGGGCCAATACCCAGGCCAGCGCGAGTTGCCCGGCGCTCACACCTTTGTCGGCTGCCAAGGCCTGTACCTGCTTCACCAACTGCAGGTTTCTGCCGAAGTTTTCGCCCTGGAAGCGCGGGCTGAAGCGACGGTAGTCATCGGCGCCGAAGTCGTCCGGGCTTTGCAGTGCGCCGGTCAGAAAACCACGGCCCAGCGGGCTGTAGGGCACAAACGCAATGCCTAAGCGTTGGCAGGCGGCGAGGCAGCCGTTGTGTTCCTGGTCGCGGCTCCACAGCGAATACTCGCTTTGCAGGGCGCTGATCGGGTGCACCTTGTGGGCGCGCTCCAGGGTGGCGGCCGAGGCTTCGCTCAAGCCCAGGTAGCGCACTTTGCCCTGTTGCACCAGCTCGGCCATGGCACCAACGGTTTCTTCGATAGCAACCTGTGGGTCGATACGGTGTTGGTAGTACAAATCCAGCGTCTCCACACCGAGCCGCTGCAGGGTGCCGTTGATGGCTTCGCGGATGTACTCCGGCCGGCCATCCACGCCACGCGCTGCCGGGTGTGCCGGGTCGCGCACGATGCCGAACTTGCTGGCCAGGAACACTTGGTCACGCTTGCCGGCGATGGCTTTGCCGATTAATTGTTCATTGGTGTGAGGGCCGTACATATCGGCGGTATCGAGAAAGCTGACGCCCAGTTCCAAGGCGCGGTGCAGCGTTGCAGTGGCTTCCCGCGTGTCGCTGCCGGGGGTATAGAAATCGCTCATGCCCATGCAGCCGAGGCCGATGGCGGAGACGAGGGGACCGTTGTTACCGAGTTGGCGAGTGTGCATGGGGGAACTCCTTGTTGAGAAGGCCTGCATTGTCACGCTGGACAAAATCGGGATAAACCGGCTAAAAGCGCTAACACTGTTCGTAATTTCTAAATAATCAGCTCAAGGAGCCGGCGTTTGGACCGTTTCAACGCGATGCGCGTGTTCACCCGGATCGTCGAACTGCGTGGCTTTGCCAAGGCTGCCGACAGCCTGCAACTGCCCCGCGCCTCGGTGACGGTGCTGATCAAGCAATTGGAGGCGCACCTTGGCGTACAGCTGTTGCAACGCACCACGCGGCAGGTCAGCCCTACACTGGATGGGGCCGCGTATTACCAGCGCTGCGTGCAATTGCTGTCGGACCTTGAGGAAACTGAAGCGGTGTTTTCCACCAGCCGCCAGAGTCCACGTGGGACTTTGAGCGTGGATATGCCCTCGGGCATCGGCCGTTTGATCGTGATCCCGGCATTGCCGGACTTCACCGCGCGGTATCCGCAGATCGAGTTGGAGATTGGCCTCAATGACCGCCCCGTGGACCTGATCCGCGAGGGTGTGGACTGCGTGCTGCGCGGTGGCCTGGCCCTGGATGAATCGCTGGTGGCGCGGCCTCTGGCAATGATGGATCAACTGACCCTGGCAAGTCCCTGCTACCTGCAGCGCAGGGGTGTTCCCACGTCTTTTGAAGACCTGGCCAACCATCAGATGGTCGAGTACGTCTCCAGCGCCAGTGGCAAACGGTTTGGCCTGGAGTTCGAGGTGGGTGGCGAATGGCAGACCGTCAACCTGCCAAAGGGCCTGGCGGTGAACAGTTCCGATGGCTACTTCGCGGCCTGCGAGGCTGGGTTCGGCTTGATCCAGGCGCCGCATTATCACGCCATGCGCCAACTGGCCGCGGGGACGTTAGTGGAGGTGTTGCCACGGTTGGCGGTACCGAAAATGGCGCTCTCGGCCCTCTACCCGCCGCATCGTCAACTGTCCCTGCGCGTACGGGTGTTCGTGGACTGGCTGGTCGAACTCTGCGCCACGCCCGGCACCGGGTTGCGGCGCTAAGCCTGTGCCTTGCGATAAGCGCCAGGCTGTTGCCCAGTCACTTTGTGAAACGCCCGGGTAAACGCCGCCACCGACTGATAACCCACCGCCACTGCAACATCCGCCACCGTCTGGTTCTGCTTGAACAACTGGCAGGCATGGCGCATGCGCATCATCAACAGCACCTGCCCCGGCGATTGTCCGCACAGTTCATTGAAGCGCTTGAAAAACGCCGAGCGCGACAACCCGGTGCAGGCGGCCATGCTTTCCAGGGTCCAGGCATCGGCCGGGCGGGCGATCAACTGTTCCAGCAGGTCGGCAAACGCCGGCTGCCGCGCCAGCGCGGCCAGGCCACCCAGTGCGCTGTTGTCCAGCACCTGTTGCCGCAGGACGTACAGAAACAGCAGGTGGCAAAGCCGTTCAAGCAACGCGGAAGAGGGCGCAGGCAAGCGCTCGCATTCTTGCAGGATCAGTTCGAACAGGTTGCGCGCGGCGGTCAGAGAGGGATCGCCCGCACGCAAGATGATCCACGCGGGCAGGGTGTCGACGATCATCGCTGACAAACCGGACTGGAAGTGAAAAAAACCACACACCAGGCCGACGCCATCGTTGGCGGCGCTGTCCAGGGGCACCATTGGCACGCGGGGACATTCCTGCGCGCCCGCCGCCGTGGGTTCGCCGGAGAGGCGATATTCCAAGTCGCGCAACAGGAACACCGCATCGCCGTTGTCCAGCCGATGGGCTGTGGTGTCGCCGTCGATATGCAGCCAGCACCGGCCCTGTACGATCAGGTGGAAACTCGCGCTCGCCAGGCCATGGGTGCTCGCATGCCAATCGCCGCAGTAGCGACCCACATGGAACAGGCTGGTGTCGAGTTCAAGGCTGTCTAATAACCAATCGACAAGTGCACTGGACGAATTCATCTAAGGGAAAGACTCAAGAGCAAGTAATCGCTACTTTAGACTATTGAGGCGATTTTTTATAACCAACAGACTTAGTACACGAACCCATCAGGAGACACCTCCATGTCCCGTGTACCCTTGCTCACCCTTGAAACTGCGCCTGAAGCGGCCAAGCCTTTTCTGGAAAATGCACTTAAGGGCTCCGGCTTCATTCCTAATTTGCTTGCGGTGTTGGCCAATGCCCCGGCTGCATTGGAAACCTACATTACCGTTTCCGGCTTGAACGCCAAGGCCGAATTGAGCCTGGCCGATCGCGAAGTGGTGCAACTGATTGCCGCCACCACCCACGGCTGCGATTTCTGCGTGGCCGGCCACACTGCGGTGGCGCGTAACAAAGCCAGACTGCCTGAAGAGGTCATCGACGCCCTGCGCCAGCGCGGCGAACTGCCCAACGCCCGCTATGAGACACTCGCCGCGTTCACCCGTGAAGTGATCGCCACCCGTGGCGATGTCAGTGACGCAGGCTTCGAAGCGTTCCGCGCCGCCGGTTACACCGAAGGCCAGGCCCTGGAGGTTATCCTGGGTGTGAGCCTGGCCACCCTGTGCAACTTCGCTAACGTGTTTGCGCGTACCCCGTTGAACCCGGAGCTGGCGCAATACCGTTGGGAAAAACCGGCAAGCTGAAGTGGGTCCACCTGCTGCAAAAGGAGAAACAGGAATGCTTGACCCAATCTTGAGCCGTTGGCTCGATGTCCAGGCGCAAGCCTTGGACGTGGGCAGTTGCGATCCACAGGAAGTGCTGCCACGGCTGGCAGAGGCCAACGTATTGCGTATCGGCGTGCCGACTCAACTGGGCGGCCTGGGCGGCGATGTGACGGGGGCGGTGGAAGCCATTGCCAACGTTGCCAGTCATTCCCTGGCGGCGGCATTCGTGTGCTGGGGCCAGCGCTCGTTTATCGAATATTTGCTCCACAGTCCGAATGCGCGGCTGCGTGAACAGCTGCTGCCGGATTTGCTCAGCGGCAAGCTGGCGGGGGCGACGGGGCTATCCAACGCGATGAAGTTCTTGTCGGGCATCGAGACCTTGCAGATCAGCGCCGAACCGTCCAACGATGGCTGGACCCTCAACGGCCGCCTGCATTGGGTGACCAACCTGCGCAGGAGCGGTTTTGTCGCGGCGGCCGCCGTCGAGCTGGCGGAGGGTGGCGCGCCGTTTATCCTGGCGATCCCTGACTCGGTGGCGGGCTTGCAGCGTTCTGGCGACCTGGATCTGCTCGGCTTGCAGTCAAGCAACACGGCCGCACTGGATCTGGAAGGCGTGGAGCTGAGCCGCGACTGGTTGCTGCATGAAGACGCACGCAAATTCCTGCCAGCGGTGCGTCCGGCGTTTCTGGGCTTGCAGTGCGGGATGTCCATCGGATTGACGCGCCGTTCCCTGGCGGAAGTCGCCAACCATTTGGGCGCGACTCGCACGGTGCTTCGCGAAGAGCTGGAAACCCTGCGCGCGACCCTGGATCAGTTGGTCAGCGATTTGAAAAGCGGTCTGCTCGCCGGACGTTTTGCCGCCGAACCGGTGCCGTTGTTCAAGCTGCGCATCGCCCTGGCGGAGACCGCCGCCAGCGCCGTGCAATTGGAGTTGCAAGCCAGCGGCGGCAAGGCCTACCTCACGGCGCACGGCAGTGGTTTTGCGCGGCGGTGGCGCGAGTCGGCGTTTGTGCCGATCGTGACCCCAAGCCTGGTGCAATTGCGTACTGAGCTGCAGCGTCAGGCCAACCTATGACACATGCCGTATTAAGCGCCCAGGGGATTTGCCTGGGGTATGCCAGTGGGCCGGTGTTGCAGGGCTTTGACCTGCACTTGCAGCCAGGCGAAGTGGTGTCGATCCTCGGCCCCAGCGGTGTGGGCAAGTCCAGCCTGTTGCGGGTACTTGCCGGTCTGCAGGCACCCCAGGGCGGCAGTGTGCGCGTGTTGGGCGAGCCCTTGAATGGCCCTCATCCGCGCGTAACGGTAGCGTTCCAGGACCCGAGCCTGCTGCCCTGGCTGAACCTGGAAAAGAACGTCGCCTTCGGCCTGGATTTCGCCCGTCAGCCGCATCTGGATCATGACGAGCGCCGCCGCCGAATCGACCATGCCATCGCGGCTGTCGGCCTGGAACACGCGCGCCAGCAGTTCCCGGCGCAACTGTCCGGCGGCATGGCCCAACGCACTGCATTGGCCCGTTGCCTGGCGCGCCAGCCCCAGGTGCTGTTGCTGGATGAGCCCTTTGGCGCCCTGGATGAAGTGACCCGCGCCGACATGCAGCATCTGTTGCTCAAGGTCAACCGCGAGCAAGGCTCGGCGGCCGTGCTGATCACCCATGACATTGACGAAGCGCTGCTGCTGTCCGATCGCATCCTGTTACTGGGTAACCGCCCGGCGCGGACGTTAGGCGAGTGGCTGATCGACCTGCCGCAACCACGGGAAGAACAGGTGGAGGCCATTGGCGCGCTGCGTATCGACATCCTTAAAACCTTACGGCAGGCGAGCCGCCCTCAATCCAACCCCCTTGATCTGCTGGAGCCTGTCCATGTGCCTGGATGACCTGACTCACTCGCGCCGCGATTTTCTCAAACTCTCCGCCGTGCTCAGCGCAGCCGGCGCCTTACCGCTGCTCAGCAGCTTGCAAGCCCGCGCAGCCAGTGAGCCGGACGCGCCGGTACGCATCGGCTACCTGCCGATCACCGACGCCACGCCGCTGTTGGTGGCGCACAACAACGGCCTGTTCGAAGCCGAGGGCATCAAGGCCGAGCGCCCGGTGCTGCTGCGCAGTTGGGCGCAGGTGATCGAGGCGTTCATCTCGGGCCAGGTCAATGTGATTCACCTGCTGTCGCCGATGACCGTGTGGGCGCGCTACGGCAGCAAGGTTCCGGCCAAGGTCGTGGCGTGGAACCATGTGGGTGGTTCAGGTTTGACCGTGGCGCCGGGCATTACCGACGTGAAACAACTGGGCGGCAAATCGGTGGCGATTCCGTTCTGGTATTCGATCCATAACGTGGTGGTGCAGCAGCTGTTCCGCGACAACGGCCTCACGCCCGTGGCGCGGGCGGCGGGCAGTGTGATTGCGGCCAATGAGGTCAACCTGATTGTGTTGCCGCCTTCGGACATGCCACCGGCCCTGGCCAGCCAGCGTATCGACGGCTATATCGTCGCCGAGCCGTTTAATGCCCTGGCGGAAAACCTCAAGGTCGGCCGTGTGCAGCGCTTTACCGGCGATGTGTGGCGCAACCATGCGTGCTGCGTGGTGTTCATGCACGAACACGACTTGGCCAATCGTCCGCAGTGGTCGCAGAAAGTCGTGAACGCCATCGTCAAGGCGCAGGTCTGGACCCGCGACAACCGCGAAGAGGCGGTGAAGCTGCTGTCCAAGGACGGCCCGAACCGCTACACCCCGCATGCCGAGCCGGTATTGAGCAAGGTGCTGGCGCCGGCCGCCGGCGACCGCGCAGCTTACCTGGCCGACGGTGCTATCCAGCACGGGAATTGGGATGAACACCGCATCGATTTCCAACCTTACCCATTCCCCAGCTACACCGAGGAGCTGGTACGTCGCCTGAAGGACACGCTGATCGAGGGCGACAAGAAATTCCTCGCCGACCTGGACCCGGCATTCGTCGCCAAGGACTTGGTGGACGACCGCTTCGTGCGTAACGCTATCGAGGCTGTGGGCGGCATGAAGACCTTTGGTTTGCCGGACGGCTACGAGCGGCATGAGGAGATCGGCGCTTGAACAACCGTGAACTCCCGGGCTGGTTGCTCGGGCTGAGTGGCCTGGCGGGGTTGTTGTTGCTCTGGTGGCTGGGGGTGAAGGTGTTTGGCGCGACTGACGGGTTGTCTGCGCGTTTTTCCGTGGCCGCGACCTTCACGAGCTTGTGGGAATTGCTGGGGCGCGGTGAGCTGTATCTGCACATAGCGGTGAGCCTCAAGCGTATCTTCGTCGGGCTGTTCCTGGCGTTGCTGGTGGGTGTTCCGCTGGGGTTGGTGGTCGGCAGTTCGCGCAAGCTGGAAGCGGCGACCACGCCGGCCTTTCAATTCCTGCGCATGATTTCGCCGCTGTCATGGATGCCCATCGTGGTGATGCTGATGGGGGTAGGGGACCAGCCGATCTATTTCCTGCTGGCGTTTGCCGCCGTCTGGCCGATCATGCTCAACACCGCTGCCGGCGTGCGCCAGTTGGACCCGCGTTGGCTGCAACTGAGCAGCAGCTTGAGTGCGACGCGCTGGGAAACCTTGCGCCGGGTGATCATTCCCGGTGTGGTCGGGCACGTGCTGACCGGCGTACGCCTGGCCATCGGCATTTTGTGGATCGTGCTGGTGCCCTGCGAAATGCTTGGGGTCAGTGCCGGGCTGGGCTATTACATTCTCGATACCCGTGATCGGCTGGCTTACTCGGAGCTGATGGCGATGGTGTTGCTGATCGGGCTGTTGGGTTTTGCGCTGGATGCCTTGGCGCGCTGGCTGCACCAGCGTTGGGTGCACACTGGCTGATTGCCCGAGCCAAAGTTTTTCATCGCCTGTAACATGAGCGCCTGTCGGACCTGTTTACCCTGGGGTGCAGGGCAGGTTCGGCGCTTCATTTTTCAGGTTCAGGAACCCGTCATGACACAAAAGCAACGTTTGAAATATTCGATTCTGATTGCCCTGGCCGTATTGGCGACGATGTTTGGCCTGTCCTATTTGCAGAACACCGGGGTCATCAGTGAGAAGACGTTCCAGACTATCGCCATTGCCGTTGCAGTGGTCGTGGTGGTGATCAACGGCATCATGCGCCGCAAGGTCAAGCTCTAAAGGGGGTCAGGCCCGGCCTTCGAGCACCTTGGCAGCCTCTTCATGGAGCGTGTAGGTTTTATCCGCATTGAGGGTGATCACGCCCTCGCTGCACAGGCGCTTGAGCACCTCGCGCACGCTGAGAAACGACAATGGGATGCCCAGCTCAAGCAGATGGCTGTGCACACCGCGTACCCCAAGGGTGCGCTGGTTGTCGGCGGCGGTGAGCAGGGCGTCGATGACCTTCAGCCGGATCAGGCTGGTGCGCAAGCCAAAACACTTGAGCAGGTGGCGGATACGCTGGTTGCCTTGCTGTTCGGGCGATTTGTCGAATGCTTGTGCGCCGTTGCCAAAACGGGTCTCGGCAGCCGGTGAATGTCCATCCGTGGGCACTTGCGGGTTATACATGCAAAAACTCCTTATCAGAGCCTGATCAGGAAAAAATGAGCGCTCTTGGTTAATAAGACGAACGAGCGAGCAAAATCATGAAGTCCCGAATGTAGAAATTTTGTCGGTATCGGTTTTGTCACATTCGCGCCGCCTTAAATAAACGCCCCCTCGCGCTAAATTATCCCCGCTGGTTTGCGTTCTTACGGTGGGGTTATTACCCCTTGTGAGACGGTTAAATCTGACGGTGGAGTCTGCGTGATTATTTCCAATGGGTTGTCCAGGGTAGGTATGGTCGGAGTGTTGCTGGGGTTGAGCCTGGCTGCTTCGGCGCGGGAACAGGTGACGCAAGCCTCGGCGGATATCCGTCGCACCAGTTACGGCGTGCCGCATATCCGCGCCAACGATGAGCGTGGCCTGGGCTTCGGCATTGGCTACGCCTACGCCCAGGACAACCTGTGCCTGCTGGCCAATGAAGTGGTCACGGTAAATGGCGAGCGCGCCATGTTCTTCGGCGCCGAGCAGGTGACCCTCGAAGCGCGCAACAACCTGGCCAGTGACGTCTTCTTCACGTGGCTGAATACGCCGGAATCGGTCGCCGCGTTCTGGAAGGCGCAGAGCCCGCAGATCCAGCAGCGCATCGAAGGTTACGTGGCCGGCTACAACCGCTACCTGAAAGAGCAGGGCGCTCCGGCACAGTGCCAGGCCGCGTGGGTGCGGCCACTGGTGCCTGAAGACTTGGTCAAGCTGACCCGTAGGCTATTGGTGGAAGGTGGTGTCGGCCAATTCGCTGAAGCCCTGGTCGGCGCGACGCCGCCCCAAACCACCACCGGTGTAGCGACCAACGCCCAGGCCTTTGAACTGGCCGTCGCCAATCAGCAACGCTTCGCCTTCGATCGCGGCAGTAACGCCGTGGCGGTGGGCCGTGATCGCTCGTTCAATGGACGCGGCATGCTGCTGGCCAACCCGCACTTCCCGTGGGTGGGCGGCATGCGCTTTTATGAAATGCACCTGACCATCCCCGGCCAACTGGATGTTATGGGCGCCGCGCTGCCGGGTTTGCCGGTGATCAATATCGGCTTCAATCAGCATGTGGCGTGGACCCACACCGTGGACACGTCCAAACACTTCACCTTGTATCGACTGACCCTGGACCCGAAGGATTCCACGCGCTATATGCTCGATGGCAAATCCGTTGCCATGGATAAAACCACGGTGACGGTGCAGGTCAAACAAGCTGATGGCAGCCTCAAGGGGCAGTCGCACACCGTCTATAGCTCGCAATTCGGCCCGGTGGTGCAATGGCCGGGCAAACTCGACTGGGACAACCGCTACGCCTTCAGCCTGCGTGACGCCAACCTCGGCAACGACCGCGTGCTGCAACAGTGGTACGCGATGAACCGCGCCGGCAGCCTCGACCAATTGAAAACCTCGGTTCACACCCTGCAAGGCATACCATGGGTCAACACCGTGGCCGCCGACGACCAGGGCCAGAGCCTGTACATGAACCAGTCGGTGGTGCCCAACGTCAGCGCGGCCAAGCTCGCGCAATGCAGCGACCCACGTGCCGGCCTGCAGATGATCATGCTCGACGGCGCCCACAGCGCCTGCGCCTGGGACGTCGACCCGCGCGCCGCGCAGGCCGGCATCTTCCCGGCCGACCAACTGCCGCAGCTGCAACGCACCGACTTCGTGCAGCACTCCAACGACTCGGCCTGGCTGGCCAACCCCAAGGCGCCGCTCACCGGGTTCTCCCCAGTGATCAGCCAGGACCACATCGGCCTCGGCCCGCGTGCGCGTTTTGCCCTGCAGCGCCTGCAGTCCCTGGATAAACCGATCAGCGTCACCGACCTGCAAAACATGGTGATGGACAACGAGGTGTACCTGGCCGGCCAAGTCATGCCGGACCTGCTCGCCTTCTGCGCCACACACCTCGATGCCGACGCCACCACCCTGCAGCCCTTGTGCGCCCGCCTGAAAAGCTGGGACCAACGCGCCAACCTCGACAGCGGCATCGGCCTGGTGCACTTCATTAACCTGGTGGAGCATCTGCAGCAGATCCCCGACGCCTGGCGTGTCGCCTTCGACCCGGCTCAGCCCCTCACCACCCCACGCGGCCTCGCCATCGACCGCACGGATGTCGCCAAAGCCCTGCGCGAAGCCATGCTGGCGTCCACCGCCGACGTCGCCAAACTCGGCCTGACTGCCAACAGCACTTGGGGCGACCTCCAAGTCTCCGGCCAAACCCCGATCCACGGCGGGCCGCAGGAACTGGGGATCTACAACGCCATGCAAACCGTACCCCGCGACGACGGCAAGCGCGAAGTCGTCAGCGGCACCAGCTACCTGCAAATCGTCACCTTCGACGACCAGGGGCCCCATGCCCAAGGCGTACTCGCGTTCTCCGAGTCGAGCAACCCAGCGTCCAAACACGCCAAGGACCAGACCCAAGCCTTTTCCCAGAAAAAACTCAGCCCGCTGCCCTTCACCGAAGCCCAAATCAAGGCCGACCCGCAGTACCAACACCTGCACATCAAAGAGTAGGGCAGCCACGCAACCCCTTGATGCCAATACGAAATATTTTTGAAATCAAGGGGTTGCACGCATTGGCAAATACGTACATAATGGCGCCCATCGAACGCATCGAAGCATTAAAAACTTCAATGTATTCAATGAGTTAGAGTAGAGGCAGGGCTTTACCGTCCACTCAAGTTTTTACGCGGTGAGTGTCAGCAGTCAGGACATTGATCGTTTGAGGCCGAGTAGCAAAATGGTTATGCAGCGGATTGCAAATCCGCCTACGCCGGTTCGATTCCGACCTCGGCCTCCACTCTTAGAAACCCCGTAGATTAACGTCTACGGGGTTTTTTATTGGCTGCGATTTGGGCATCGCTTCCGCAATTTTTCGGATCGCTTCCGTAGCCCTACCTTTTTGTCGGGAAATCTGAGACGCGCTATCGGTATGCCTCTCCTCGATTGGACGTGGGATTGTGCTTGAGACTAAAGAACCTGAGCGTCCACTAACGGCCAGAAGCGGACGTTCACCAAGGCTCTATTTTGAGATTTAGAGGCGCCTACAGAGCCGGGGATAACTCATATAGATATGGCGATTATCAGACCGAGGCAGAAGCTCTTGAACCGGCGTACCACCAAGCACGCCAGCTCATGATCAAGCGACTCAGAATGGGATATCAGTATCCGAACCATCGGCCCCAGCTGAGAATGGCTTAGGAGACTGCGCTACAATGGGGATCACCAAGGACGCAGCAGTGCGCAATGGCTCGACAGCGCCTACGTTACCAGACTCCCCGGAAACAACGATAAGTGCATCCTCCCCAACTGCAGTGCCGCCAGTAATTCCGAACAACTTCTCATCTTCTGGCTCATCCTCTACAGGATCTAAATCAACAAAGTCTCGTCCCATCATCATTTTATAATGAGGCATATGTTCCATAGCCTTAAAGACCTTGAAGAAGATCTTCATATAGCTGTGTGCCATACCATCGCTTATTGCCACGTATAGATCATCTGGCGAATAGTGGGATCCGTCGTTAACCCAACTAATTAATGATTGACACTGAACCTTCTCCTGGCCTTCGAACTTGTCGATGATGATATGCGTATCTATGTTTCCTAAAATTTTGAAGTAGTTCTCCAAAATCCTACGCATGGTATTTTGAATGGTAAGCGCCGGCAATGGTTTTTTCGTCAACTCTGCCCATAGCAACTGATAGGACGTCTTAATCGGATTGTTCTCAAAGCCTTCAATCTTCGAGAAATGATCGGGCTTGCGTACTACCCAAAACGTCTCATCCTTAATAGAAGCATCTCCAGCCCTCTGGGGGTTAAAGGTAATTTCTTTATGAAAGTGGACGTTATGGGTCAGGACAAAGACCTGTTTTAGGTTGTTCCCCTTCTGGCGAACCTCGTGAAAGAGCTTTTTGATCAAGCTGCTCACGATGAACAACACATCGCTATCCAAGCTTGAAACCGGGTCATCAATGACGACTATTCGATCAGTACTGATACCTGAGGTCGAGATACTTCCCCTAAGCAAATGATAGAAGTACAGGAAAGTAACGAAGGTCTTTTCGCCTTCGCTGAGCGTTGCTTTAGCATCAGTTCCATCGCTTCTGATCAGGCGATATGAATTATCGGCACACGCAGGATCTAGGGAGAAGCTCCGAAACCCAAAGTCTTTCAGGATTTTATTGATCGCAATGACAGTAGGTCTCACACTTGTCAGCAAAGTTTCAATCTTTGCAATTTCTGCGTCAACTGTGGATATATCTACCGTTGCCTTATCAACGCTTGCAGTGATGCCATCAATTGCTTTGCCCACGCGACCCACATCTTTAGTGTAATCAGCAAGAGTGTCCTTAAGCTCAACATCCAGAAGATACCGCCACACCGCATCTGTTAACTTATGCTGCTCAACGGAGAACCCGGAAACAAGACGATTATGTTCAGATACCTTGAGGTTAGCTGAATTGATCAGCTCAGAAACTCTAAGCGGAATTTCTGCAAGACCTTCCAACTCCACGTCAATACTAGGGCTAGCCACCTTGTGTTCGATGCGTTGCCTGTTCAGCAACATGATTGCATTCAGGGCCTGCAATTCAAGATCAAGTTTCTCTTTATCTAGATGCGAACAATCCGTGGCCAGGACTGATTGAGCCTGGGCTAACAGACCATCTGCTATTGCGTTATAAGTATCCCGAAACTGCGAAAGAGCTCTAGTTTCAGCTTCGAATGTTTCGTCGAAATAATCCTCAAGGCTTTTTTCGAACTCATGCGGCAATTTCTGTTGACAGAAAGGACAGTCATCGTCGGTATGGCCCAAGTACTTCATACCTTGTCTAATCCAGTCACTGTTCCCCAAGTGCTGGATCATCGCAGATACATTGACATCTTCTTTGCCGACGATTTTCTTACCTAGGACAGGGTTTTGCTCAAGCGCGACCAAGCGAGACAGGTCAAGATCGGAGACAGCATTCATGGGTAATGGTGCGTCACCATAAAGTACGTTTGCGCGTTTGCGCAGGTCTTCGATATCAACCAACGGGGAGGTGTTGCTTTTGCTCTCCTGCAGAACCCTATTTTTGAAGGCCTCCCTGTTATTTCTTAGGCCTTTAAAAGCCCCGTGAAACTCATCATCGTGCTTCTGCTTTTGTTCCCAACACCGTCCTACCAGTTTTTCTTCCAGGGCATTTTTTTCGGCGATCTTCCCGCTCTTACCGTCTGGACCATTCAGGTTTTCTTGCGCTCTGGTTTTGAATAGCGCGTGGCGGTCTCTTTCCTTCTTGAGCTCTTCCAGGTGATCAAGTTGCGACTGCTCGGCCTGGCCCAGCGTGAACACACCTTTGAACTGCTTCGAGTCAGTGAAATTCGAAGCGATGAAATCGTTGTTGTAGACCATTGCCGGAATCGGATCGCCCTTCGCCCACGTGACCCTGGAGGTAGCTGATAGCGCTGGGTTGTTTATCAGCCTGCTGATCGTTGTCTTGCCTGCTCCGTTTGCACCGTAGAAGTAGTTCACAGCCTTCAGGTTTTGAATCGTTTCGGAGGTTACAGGGCTGTAGGTTGCTATGCCGGAAAGGGTGATCGATTCAATCATGTCTCGCATCCGTGGAGAGGAAACGTTAGGGAACAAGCCAAGGGGCGGCCTTAGATATGGCGCACGTCATCCTTGAACTCTGAGTAGGTAGTGGCCTTTTGCTTCCTCAACGTAGACCAATACACCAGCTTGTGAAGACGGTAGCAATCGAAAACTACCATCGCGAACCCAACTGTAGTGATCTACTCCTGTTTTTTGGCAATCTGGGGAGTGGTCAAGCGCGTCCTACGCAACTCGACAACAGCTAGCCACTCTGCATCTTCAACATGCGCATCATCTAAAAGAAACCAGCTCAGATTTATTTTTCTATCGTTGTCCGCTTTTGGCCGATTCCTGCCCGTCACAAACGGCAAAAGTCGGCCGACTGCAGCTATTCGCGACAGGCAGCAGTCGGCCAGAGGCAGACACTTGCGATGAGTCTAGGAATCCTAGGGCGATTCAGCTCGTCGGAACCCGCTCATCAAGTCCCGCGTTAACAATAAGCACTGCACTCTCCGCTATCTGCGCCACGCCGAACGTGCTCTCACGACTTTTTCGCTAGCTCCACCGCCGACGTTATCGCCGCTCGCGCCTGCGGACTGTTTTTCCAACATGTCGACCCTGATGCCGCCGATGCCTGCGCCAGGATGTCACTGACATCCGCTTTCCCCAGGACATCCATCGAATCGATTCCCATCTGCTCCAAACGAGTCACAACGGTGGGGCCTACGCCCTTGAGGGCAAGCAGCGCTGTTCTTTCTTCCAATGAAAATGGCATTCGCACATTCCTTTTTTTAACGCTGTTAATCAGCGTATTTAACCGACCTCGGCCCTGACGATCCTCTGGTCTTTAACCTCTGCTGCATACGCCCCAATTTTCTCCTGCTGCGCCGCCAGCAACGCGCAGACTTTCATCAATGCTGCCGCCTCATCCGGCGTCTTGCCGCTGGCGGCCAAGGTGGTCAGCTCAACCACCGACCACCCAATCACCGCCGCTGCATCCTCCAGGTCGTAAAACAATTCCTGCTGAGCAGTCCTGGGCCCGTCGAGGCCTTTTATCAATTCATCCATTTATGCTGCCTGCCGTTTCAGTTCAAGCGCCCGCTTACGGAACGAGATTGTCGTCGAAGTCTTCACGCTCGAGGGTTGTGTAAGCCTGCTGGCGAATCCCGCCTTCGGAAGAGGTACAGAGTCGACGTGTGGCTTTCTTTCCCTGCGGACGCACGACTATTCCCTCGCTCATCTCGGGGTCGTTGGGTTCTCCGGGGGTAAAGTTTGTGCGCACCATACGGTCGAAAACCGCGTAGGTTACCCCATGATTGGTAAAGCGCAGATGTGCCTCGCCGCCACCTGAGTAGCTCGTGGAGCTGAGCCAGAAGTGACCCTTCGGTGGGCTGGGTGTTTCGGGGTAGGTCAATTCGATTTTGTCGGGCGTGCCAAAGCGGTATTGCACATAGCCGGTTGTCGCTGAGAACCCTTGCGATGCGCAAATCGAGATCATCTTCGACCCGGAGTCGCATCCGAATAATAGTGTTTCTTGCGCCTTACACAGATAGCGCTGTTCCGACGTCCCGGCAAGCGCGTCGAATCCTGTGGCCGCCATCGTCAGCAAGCAAATTCCCTTTAGCGTCGCGACTTTAATTCCCATCAGGGTTCCCGTTTTTTTACTTGGAAAATTGATCAGCAGTTATTCTGACTGGCTGCTTGGCGAGGCAGTGTGGCTTCCCGGTCACGCGTGTGTAAATGCCTTACTTGCCCCCAGTTACATCCAGAAAAGTCCCGGTAATAAACGACGCCTCCGCGCCCGCCAACCACAGCACAGCCCGCGCGACTTCTTCGGGCTCGCCGCCGCGGCCCATTGGGATGCTGTCCTTGACGCGGTCCACGCGACCCGGTTCTCCGCCGCTGGCGTGCATTTCGGTGTAGATATGCCCTGGGCGAACGCAATTGACGCGGATGCCTTCGCGCGCGACTTCCTTGGACAGCCCGATGGTGAAGGTTTCCAGTGCTCCCTTCGACGCTGCATAGTCGACGTACTCGTTGGGGCTGCCCAACCGCGCGGCGCCCGAGGAGACGTTAATCACGCTGCCGCCGTTGCCGCTGTGTCGAAACGACATGCGCTTCACGGCTTGTTGCGCGCAGAGCATCGGGCCGATGGCATTGATCGCGAAGATGCGTTGCATGCGCGCAACGTCGAGGTCTTCAAAACGCGATTGAAGCGCGATGATTGCGGCGTTGTTGACCAGAACGTCGATGCGGCCGAACGTCTCGTCGATGGCTCGGAACAGATGCGCGACCTGTTCCGGGTCGGCACTGTCGGCGCGTATGGCCAAGGCGCGTCGTCCGAGCGCTTGCACGTCAGCCACCACGCCGAGTGCGGCGGCCTCATTGTTGATGTAGCTGATGGCGACGTCGTAGCCTTGCGCCGCCGCGAGCCGCGCCGTTGCCGCGCCTACACCCCGGCTTCCGCCGGTGATCAGAATCAGGGGAGCTGAAGAGCCGGTAGCCATGTCTTGAACCTTTTTGTGAGGGAGGTGAATCTAGCCGATGAGCATCGTGCCGGCGGCAATTACCGCGCACGCCAGGACTTTGCGGACAGTCAGTGCCTCGCCCAGGAAGAAATAACCGATTAATGCCGCAAACAGTACGCTGGTCTCGCGCAAGGCGGAAACCGAGCCCATCGGCGATTCAGACATGGCGTAGATCACAATGCCGTAGGCCAGCAGTGAGACCAGCCCACCCATCAAGGCGGGGATGAGCCCCGGGCGCGGGGCAAACAGGCTGCGGGCACCGCGCAGGCCCATGTAAACCAGTGGCATCAGTACGCCCCAGAGGGCGCACATCCACGCGGTATAGGCCATCGGTGCACCGGAGAGTCGTGCGCCTACGCCGTCGGTCACGCTGTAGGCTGCGATGAAAAATCCCGTGCCCAAGGCGTAAGGCAAGCTGGGGACCGCGAGCCTGCGTTGCCTGAAGGCCAGTGAAATAATGCCGCCCGACACCAGCGCAATGCCGAACAGGGCGCTGGTGCTGAGGGTTTCGCCAGCAAATGCCAAGGCGAACAATGTGATCAAAATGGGCGAGGAGCCGCGGGCGATCGGGTAGGTTTGCCCGAGATCACCCACTTTGTAGCTGCGCACCAGGAACAGGTTATAACCGACGTGCAAGACACCCGAGAGTGCGGCGTAAGGCCAACTGGCGGCGGCGGGCGCTGGAAGGTACAGCGCAACGCCAATGCTGACGAGGGCAACCGACAGACACATCACGGTCATCGACCAAAGCCTGTCGGCGCCGACACGCAACAGCGCGTTCCAGCTGGCGTGCAAGAGGGCGGCGAAGAGGACGAGTATTACGATAGGAAAGGGCATGCGTCATGTTAAGCAAGCTGGCGGTTGGACAACAGCGAAGTCCCTTCATCGTGGCATGAGTCATTGCTCATGCTGTCAACGATAGTGTTGTTGGGCCTGAGTCGACTCCGCCAGCAGCCAGTTGCGAAAGCTGACGATGTGAGGCTGGGTTTCGATCCCTTTGGGGCAGACAAAGAAATAGGCGACCGGTGAGGCAAACGGCACATCGAACAACCTCACGAGGCTGCCATCGTTGATTTCGGCCTCCACGTGGCCGCTACGCGCCAAGGCGATGCCCTGACCCAGCAAGGCCGCTTCTATGGTCATGTTGGTGTCAGCAAACCTGACGCTTTCCTTGAGTGCCGCAACGCTCACGCCGACGTGCTCGAACCAGGCTTCCCACTTGGGCACCAGGTCTGCGCCGTCACGCATCAGTAGCGGGTAACGCAACAATTCGGCGGGCTCGTGCGGGGCGCCAAAACGGTTAAGCAGGTCAGGGCTGGCCACCGGGAAAATTTGCTCCCTGAGCATGAACTCCGAATGCAAGGCCGGGTAATGACCGTTGCCCAGACGAATTGCCACATCTGAATCCGCGCTGGAAAAGTTGATCGCTTTGTCACTGGTTTCCAGCGTGATCAGAATTTCCGGGTGCTGCTGCGACAGGCCTGGCAACCGGGGCAGCAACCATTTCAGAGCGAAAGAATAGGTGGTGCTGACCTTGAGCCGAACCCGGCCTTTTTGTTCTCTAAGGTCCGTCAATGTGGTTTCCAGGTTCACGAAAAACTCGCGCACGATGGGCGCCAGTGCGGCGCCGGCTGGGGTCAACCGCAAAGATTTGCCGCGCTGGAAGAGTTGTAACCCCCAGAGGTCCTCAAGGTGTTTGAGTTGATGGCTGACGGCGCTCTGGGTCACATGCAACTCTTCTGAGGCTGAAGTGAACGTCGCATGTCGGGTCGCGACTTCGAACGCGCGAAGCGTGGCAGTGGGGGGGAGATCTCTCATTGGTGGGTCCCGGCGAGCCTTCTGGCAATCAGTTTTTCCATGAGTGGACGCTCATGCTAATTGAAAGGTGTGCTCTCATTAAAGCCGGACAGCCTGGCAGCGGCCGCAGAACTGACGGCACCTTGTACCGCCGGGCTTACAAACCCTACCATCAGGTTACACGATAGCCATGACGCACTTGAGTTGGCGCTGTCTTACCCAGCGAGAAGTCAATCTCGTCACGTAAGAGAGTGTGGTTATGAAGTTGAGTTATCTAACCAAAGCGGCGGTCGTGGTCGCGCTATTGTCGACCCTGTCAGGCTGCTGGATATTCATGCCACCGGGGGGTGGCGGCGGGCATGGTGGCGGACATGGTCAGGGCGGTGGCCCTGGCCCAGGAGGCGGTCCGCGCTAAGGAACCGAAGCCGGAGGCAAGCCATGCGCAATGGCTTGCCTCTTTTTTTTGCCGTGAGAAATCCCAGGCAAAGAAAAGCCCGCGTGGGGAGCGCGGGCTAAAAGGATGTTTGTTAGGAGCTGGGTTCACCATAGGCCCCCGTCTGTGAAAGGTTTGTGAAAGCTTTGGCAAAAAAAAGTGTATGCCTCAATCGTGAGGTGGCTGTACGGGGCAGGGCAGGCCATAACCCTCTACTGTCGCTGGCATACCCCTGCGTTTGGATGCCGCGTTATGTTCATGTCTACCAGCCTGTTATCAGCCTTTGTGCTGTTTGCCTTCGTGTCCTCGATCACACCGGGGCCCAATAACACCATGTTACTTGCCTCGGGCGTGAACTTTGGGTTTCGCCGATCGATGCCCCATGCCCTGGGGATCAGCATTGGTTTCATGCTGCTGGTGATTTCGGTGGGCCTGGGGCTGGGCGAAGTGTTCAAGGTATTTCCGTGGGCCTACAGTGTGTTGCGCTACGTGGGCGCGGCTTATCTGTTGTACCTGGCGTGGAAGATTGCGACGGCGGGCGGCATGTCCGACAGTTCTGATGAGCAGGGCAAGCCGATGACGTTCCTCGGTGCAGCGGCGTTCCAGTGGGTGAACCCCAAGGCCTGGATCATGGCGCTGGGGGCAATCACGACCTATACGCCGGCCGAAGGTTATGTGACCAATGTGCTGGTGATCGCCCTGGTGTTCGCCGTCGTCAACCTACCCAGCGTCTGTGTGTGGGTCGGATGCGGCAGCAGCTTGCGCAATGTGTTGCGTGAGCCGCGCTGGTTGCGGGTGTTCAATGGGGCGATGGCGGGGTTGCTGGTGCTGTCGTTGTACCCGATGCTGTTTGCCGGCTGAATGTCAGACCGGCGAGATGGTTGCCAGCAGGCCGATGCCGATGGTCAACACCAAAAAGCCGAACAGGAAAAGTGCCATCTTGGTCATAAGGCCTCCAGAGGGAAGGGAGTTGGGATGGCGCTATTGTCCGCCCAGGTGGCGTTTCGATACAGATGCAGATAGTAAAGAAAAAACCGTATCAGATACCTTTGGCCCCGTTAAGCCGGGGGCTTTGATCGTTTGGGTTATTTTCAAGATCAGTGCCTGAGACAGCCAACGCATTTGCCCCTAAGATGGCGCCCATTGCATCAACAATAAGAGTGGGCCAACCCTCGATGGAAAGACGTCAATTCAGCGGTGGCATGAAAGGCAAGAACCTGCGCTACCTCAACGAAACCTCACAGCCGGCGTCGGTTGCCCGCGTTGGCTTCCTGTTGCTCGAACATTTTTCCCTGCCCGCATTCACCCAGACCCTCGACACCTTTGTCACCGCCAACCTGCTGCGTCCCGACCTGTTTGCCTCGCGTACCTTCGGCTGTGACGATGGCGAAGTCATCAGCGACCTTGGCCTGGTGATCCGCCCCGATGCGCGTATCGACGTGGCGGCCCTGCAAGACCTTGAGCTGCTGGTGATCTGCGGCGGCTTTCGCACGGAACTCAAGGCCAGCGAAGACTTCATCCATCTGCTGCGCGGCGCCGCCGAGCAGGGTATCAGCCTCGCCGGCCTGTGGAACGGTGCCTGGTTCCTCGGGCGTGCCGGGTTGTTGCAAGGCTACCGCTGCGCCATCCACCCGGAACATCGCCCAGCGCTGGCTGAAGTGTCCAAGGCGACCCACGTCACCAGCGAACCCTACGTGATTGACCGCGACCGCCTCACCGCCTCAAGCCCGTCCGGTGCCTTCCATATGGCGCTGGATTGGATCAAAGGTTTGCATGGCAAGGCATTGGTCGAAGGCATCGAAGACATCCTGGCCTTTGAAGAATCCCGCTACCGGCGCATCAAACCCACGGAAAACGTCAGCGTCAGCGCGCCCCTGCGTGAAGTGGTGAAACTGATGGACGCCAACCTGGAAGAACCCCTGGAACTGGATCAGCTCGCCGTCTACGCGGGCCGGTCCCGGCGCCAGTTGGAGCGGTTGTTCAAGGAACAACTGGGCACCACGCCGCAGCGCTACTACATGGAACTGCGCGTGACCGAAGCGCGGCGCCTGTTGCAGCATACCGAGCTGTCACAGGTTGAAGTGCTGGTGGCCTGTGGATTTGTCTCGCCGAGTCATTTCAGCAAGTGCTATAGCTCATACTTCGGCTATCGCCCCTCGAAGGAGAAACGGTTGGTCAAATAGCCTGCTCGCTACAAGCGATGTCAGAATCGATCCAGGCGATAAGGCGCCACTGACGGTGCTTGGCCCGTCCTCGCCAACGCCCCAACCCACTCGGCCGTCACCGCCGCCTGGGTCAAACCCAAATGCTGATGCCCAAACGCAAGCAGCACCTTGCCGTCACACACCCGGTCAATCACCGGCAGTGAATCCGGTAGCGACGGCCGAAACCCCATCCATGGTGTTGCACCTTCTGCACTCAACTCCTCGCGAAACAACCCCTTGCTCAACCGATGCAACTGCCAGGCGCGCGCCATATTCGCCGGGCGATCAAGGCCGGCGAATTCCACCGTGCCAGCCAGGCGCAGCCCGTCGGCCATGGGCGTCATGATGAATTTGCGCTCCAGGGAGGTGACGGCAAACGGCAGGCGATTGTGTTCATGGGGCAGCATCAGGTGGTAGCCGCGCTCGGTGTCCAGTGGGACTTTTTTGCCGGTCAGGGCGGCGGTCAGTCTGGCCGAGTGGGCGCCACAGGCGATCAACACCTGGCGCGCGCTCAGCGGTCCCTGATCGGTGGTGAGTGAGACGCCGTGCGCGTCGACGCGGCCATCCAGCACCTGGCGTTTAAGAAATTGCACACCACTGGCCTTGGCCGCGTGCACCAGTTCGCAGACCACGTGGTAGGGATCTAGAAAGTGCCCGGTACCTGGGAAAAACAGCCCGCCCTGGAGGTTGTCGCTCAACTGCGGTGCGGCTTGGCGAATGGCGTCGCCAGACCAGAAATCCACCGGCACCTGCTGCTGTTGCATGCGCTGCTGCAAGGCATTAAGGGCGTCCCGTGAATCCGCGCGCTCAAATACCAGCAGCGAGCCGTCCTCACGTAGCAACTGCGGATGCCCGATGCTGTGCAGCAGGCGCTGCCACGCCCCCAGGCTGCCTTCATTGAGCGTGCGAATTCCCGCCACGGTGCGCTGATAGCTCGCCGGGCGCAGGTTCAACAGCAGGCGCAAGAACCAGGGCAGGGCGTGCGGCAGGTATTTCCAATCCAGGCGCAGCGGGCCCATGGGGTCCAGCAGCATGCCGGGCAACCGCTTGAGGATCGACAGGTCGGCGATGGGGAACACCTGTTCGGTCGCCAGGTGCCCGGCGTTGCCATACGACGCGCCCATGCCGGGTTCCTGTTGGTCGACCACCCACACTTGCTGGCCTTGGCGCGCCAGTTGCAGGGCGCAGGCGACGCCGATGATACCGGCGCCGACCACTACGATATCGGGATCGGACATGGCCTACGCCTCCCTCTGGCCATCAAGCAGGCGCCGCAGCAGCAAAGGGTTACCGTGCTGGAGCGCGTCAGGCAGCAGTGCATCGGGGAAGTCCTGATAACACACCGGTCGCAAAAACCGCTGGATCGCCGCCGTGCCCACCGACGTGCTACGTGAGTCCGACGTGGCGGGGAATGGGCCGCCATGAACCATGGCATCACAGACTTCCACACCCGTCGGCCAGCCGTTGACCAACAGGCGGCCGGCCTTGCGCTCAAGCACCGGCAGCAGGGCTTTGGCGCTTGGCAAATCGTCGTCATCCAGATGCAGGGTGGCGGTGAGTTGACCTTCCAGGTGTTCGGAAACCTGATACATCTCTTCGTTGCTGGCGCAAACGACTATCAATGAGGCTGCGCCGAACACTTCAGCCTGCAACTGTTCATTGGCTAAAAAATCCTTCGCCGGGGTCACAAAAAGGTGAGCCTGGCCCTGGTTGGGACCTTCTGCTGCCAACCCTTTCGCCGACACCCTGGCGTGTTCAGTCAGTGCTGTCACGCCTGAATCGAAGGCCTTGAAAATACCGGGGGTCAGCATGGTCTGCGCCGCACAGGTGGGCAGCAGCTCACTGGCCGTGCTGATGAAGCGATCCAGCGCAGGCCCTTGTACGCCAATCACCAGGCCTGGGTTGGTGCAGAACTGCCCGGCACCCTGGGTCAACGACCCCACGAAGCCTTTCGCCAACCCTTCGCCGCGCGCCGCCAACGCGGCTGGAAACAGGTACACCGGGTTGATCGAGCTCATTTCTGCATACACCGGAATCGGTTCGGGCCGTGCCTGCGCCGCCTGTGTCAACGCCACGCCACCGCTGCGCGAGCCGGTAAAGCCAACCGCCTTGATCCGCGGATCGGTGACCAGTGCAATCCCCACTTCGCGGCCCGAACCGTAAAGCAACGAAAACACACCCTCGGGTAAACCACAGGCCTGGATGGCCTGCGCCACCGCCCGGCCCACCAGTTCACTGGTGCCCGGATGCGCGCCATGGGCCTTGACCACCACCGGGCAACCGGCGGCGAGTGCGGAGGCGGTATCGCCCCCCGCTACGGAAAAGGCCAGGGGGAAGTTGCTCGCACCAAACACGGCCACCGGGCCCAGTGCAATATGGCGCTGGCGCAGGTCTGGACGAGGCAGAGGCTGGCGCTGCGGCTGTGCAGGATCCACCCGCACATCCAGCCATTCCCCGGCGCGTACGGTGCGGGCGAAGGTGCGCAGTTGGCCGCAAGTGCGCCCGCGCTCGCCTTGGATACGCGCACGTGGCAGGCCGGTTTCGGCGACGGCGCGCTCGATCAGTTCATCACCCAGGGCTTCAATGTGCGCGGCGATGGCTTCAAGGAAGGCGGCCCGAGCTTCCAGCGAGGTTTCGCGGTACCCATCAAACGCCGCCCACGCCAAGGCGCAAGCCTGGGCGACATGTTCGCGGTCGCCGCCCGGATAGGCCGGTTCCATGGGGGTATCGGTTGCGGGGTTAACCGCCCGGATCGCCTCGCGATTGCCGGTAGTGGCGTGCTGACCGATCAGCATCTTGCCCGTCAGAGTCATGGGATCGTCCTGGTAGAAAAGAGGGTGGCCGCTGCGAGAACCGCAGCGGCGCGCAAGGGAGTCAGGCGACGTTCTGTTCCGCCGACCAGTTGGCGTACCACTGGCGGAACAGCGCGTACTGGTGTTCGGCGTAACGGCGTTGCGCCTCGCTGAGTACGTCGGTCTCGTTGAAGTGCAGGGCATAGCCCTGGTCGCCGTTCAGCACCATCAAATGCTTGTAATACAGCACCAGGTCGCAGCCTTCATCGAAGGACGACAGCACCGCCAGCGCAGCCTCCAGCTCACGGGCCTGGCGACGGGCCTTGGCATCGCCCTTGGCGGCCTTTTTGCTCAATGCCACCAGTTGCAGCACTTCCCGTGGCAAGGCGTTACCGATGCCGGTGATGGCGCCGGTGGCGTTGCAGTTGACGAAACCGTGTACCACCTGGGTGTCCACGCCGACCATCAAGGTCACATTATCGTCCTGGGAGGTGATGTGTTCGGCGGCGTAGCGCAGGTCGGCACCGCCGCCGAACTCCTTGAAACCGATCAGGTTCGGGTGTTCGCGGCGCAGTTCGAAGAACAGGTCGGCGCGGGTGGCGAAGCCGTAGTAGGGGCTGTTGTAGATCACTGCCGGCAGGTCTGGCGCGGCCTTGAGGATCGCCGAGAAGTGCGCCTTTTGTGCGGTGGCGGATGCACCACGGGACAGCACGCGAGGAATCACCATCAGGCCATGGGCGCCGACCTTGGCGGCGTGGGCGGCATGGGCCACGGCTTCGCGGCTGTTGACTGCACCGGTGCCGACGATGGTCGGTACACCGGCGGCCACCAGACGTGCCACGCCTTCCTGACGTTCGGCCTCGGTGAGCAACGGCCAGTCGCCCATGGAACCGCAGTACACCACGGCGCTCATGCCGATATCGATCAACTCGCGGCCCTTGGCGACCAGGGCGTCGAAGTCCGGCTTGCGCTCAGCGGTGCACGGGGTCATCAGGGCGGGGATGCAGCCGGTGAAGATGTTGTCGCTCATTGTTCTAGCTCCTTGGAACGTTCAGTACAAACAGGGGAGGGCTCAGATGCCCCAGGCAAAAGGGTCGCGCTCGTCGATCAGCAAGGTGCTGTCGGCGGTCATGTACGCGTTGCCAGTGATGAAGGGGCGTACGCGCTCGCCGTCCCATTCATAGTGGCCGTCGAATTGGCTGCCGGTGATGCTGGCTTGGGTCCAGGTTTCGCCGGGCTTGAGTGTGCCATCGGCGGCCAGGCAGGCCAGTTTGGCGCTGGTACCGGTGCCACAGGGCGAGCGGTCGTAGGCCTTGCCGGGGCACATGACGAAGTTGCGGCTGTCGGCCCGGTCGTCATCGGCGAACAACTCGATGTGGTCGATCAGTGCGCCGTCTGCACCGTGAATGCCTTGATCTTCCAGGGCCTTGAGCATCGCCCAGGTGTAGTCGGTGAGCGCATCCACGTTGTCCATCTGCAGGCGTTGACCATGGTCCGACACCAGGAAAAACCAGTTGCCGCCCCAGGCGATATCGCCGTAGACCACGCCGTGGCCGGGCACCTCCACCGGCACCTGTTGGTGCAAGCGATAGGCGGGCACATTGCGCAGGGTCACGGCGCCGTCTTCGTGCAGCGTTGCGGCAACCGGGCCGACGGGTGTGTCGATGGTGTGCACGCCGGGCTGGATGCGTCCCAAGTGGTGCAGCGACGCGACCAGGCCGATGGTGCCGTGGCCGCACATGCCGAGGTAACCGGCGTTGTTGAAGAAGATCACACCGCAGATCGCGCCCGGCGTGACGGGTTCGCAATACAGCGCGCCGACCAGTACGTCATTGCCACGCGGCTCAAGCAGGCAGGCGCGGCGCCATTGATCATGCTCGGTGCGCAGGCTGTGCAATTGATCGGCAATCGTGGCGCCGCTCAGCGCCGGGAAACCGCTCATGACCAGGCGCGTCGGTTCGCCGCCGGTGTGGGAGTCGATCACATGCAGTCGCTTCATAAAATGCTCCTGAATCAGTAGGTCGCGGGCGTCAGCGGGGCGTGAGGCTCGTCAACTGCTTCGCTTTCATCGGCTTCGTGTTCCAGCCGTATCAGGTGAGCCGGTACGCCCGTCGCGGCGCCCCAGTAATAAATGCCCAGTGCGCAAGCCGCGACGACTATTGTGTCGAGCGGATGGCCGATCACGCCGATGCCGCCGAAACTGCCGAGCTTGGAGAGCAGGATGGTCACCGCGTAGAAGCCGATCAGCCAGGCAGACGAGCGCACTTGTTGCTTGATGTTGAGGTGTGCGGTTGGCACCCAGCGGGCACACAGCAGGTACACCACGAACATCAGGATCTGCAGGCCGAGCAGCCAGGAAACCGTGTTCCAGCCGGACCAGTACACAATCAGCGCGGCGATGATGAACGACAGCGGACCCAGCACCGCCATGCCCTTGACCCGGAACGGCCGCGCCATCTGTGGCGCATTGCGACGCAGTGCAGCGACGGTGACCGGCGCCACGGCGTAGCTGAGGATCAAGGCTGCGGACACCACGTTGATCAGCGCTTCCCAGGACGGAAACGGCAGGGTCCAGAACACTGACAAGGCGAAGGTGAGCCATAGCGCCGGGCGGGGAATGCCGGATTTCTCATCGATACGCGTGAAAATCTTGAAGAACGTCCCGGTCTGCGCCCAGCCATACACCACACGGGGGGTCGCGTTCATGTAGATATTGCCGCAGCCGCTGGGGGAGATCACCGCGTCGGCCACCACCAGGTAGGCCAGCCAACCGACGCCCAACGCCAGGGCAATGTCCCGATAAGGCAGCGCCAGTTCCTTGCTGATCCCGGCCCAGCCGTTGGCGAGCATTTCCGTGGGCACGCCACCAAGGAAGGCGGTTTGCAACAACACGTAGATCGCTGTCGACAGCAGCACGGAAAGGATCAAAGCAATCGGAATCGTGCGTTGTGGGTTCTTCACTTCACTGGCCACCGAGATGATCGGCGTCAGCCCCAAGTAGGCAAAAATCACCCCGCCGGCCGACACCGCCATCTCGATGCCCGACAGCCCAAACGGCGCGAAACCCTGGACCTGGAAGTTCGCCGGTTTGAAGAAGGTGAACAGCACACCAATCACCAGCAACGGCACGATGAATTTGAATACGCTTACCAGATTGTTGGCGATGGCGAAGGTCTTCACGCTGCGGTAGTTGAGCACGAAGAACAGGCACAGCAGGGCGAATTGCACCAGCCAGCCAAGGGGCGTCGGGGCGCTGGAACCGGCCTTGGTCAGCTCTGGAAACCACGCCGCGGCGTATTGGCGCGAGGCGACGACTTCGATGGCCACCAGGCTGGAAAACGCGATCAGGGTGATGAAGCCCATCAGATAGCCCAGCAGCGGGCCGTGTGAGTAAACCGGGTAGCGCACAACGCCGCCGGCGCGCGGTAATGCCGCGCCCAACTCACAGTACACAATGCCCAGCAGCAGCACCGCGAACCCGCCGATGAGCCAGGAAATGATGCCCGCAGGACCCGCAATTGCAGACACGTGACTGGCTGCGAACAACCAGCCCGAACCAAAGATGGCACCCAACCCGATAAAGGTCAGGTCCATCAGGGAAAGCTGTTTCTTGAACTTGCCTTGAGCTGACATAGCGTCGCCTTCTTGTGAGTTATTGGATAGGCATGCAGTGGCCATACAGTGAACTTCCAGACGGCGGCGCGATTGATGTTTTTTGCCGGCATCGATGACGAAATCAGCACAGTTTTGCTTTCTCGACAGGGGGGCGAGCATCGGGCAATCTGCTACCCGTGAAGGCAACCAGTGGGGATCAACCGTCATGATGCAGAGCGCGTTTGCGACCCTTTGCCAAGGGAGCAGCCCCCAAGACATCGAACAGTTATTGGGCAGTGTCGCGCAGCTATTGCCGATGCTGGACGTGATCCCCAATGCCGCGATTTTCATCAAGGACACCCACGCCCGATACGTGCTCGCCAACCGCACCCTGGTGCAGCGCTGTGGCCTCAAGCAGTTGCAACCGCTGTTGGGCAAGACCAGTGCCGAAGTCTTTCCCGCGCAATTGGGGCCGGGCTACACCGAGCAGGACCGACGCGTGCTGGAGCAGGGATTTGTGCTGGAAGATCAGCTGGAACTGCACCTGTACGGCACCCGCGAACCCGGCTGGTGCCTGACCCACAAGTGGCCGCTGTACAACCACACGGGCGCGATCATTGGCCTGGCCGGTATCTCGGTCGACCTGCAAACCGCCAGCGAAAGTCACCCGGCGTACCAGCGCCTGGCCGCCGTGGACGCGCACATCCGCGCGCACTTCAACCGTCGCGTGACCCTGGGTGAATTGACGCGGATCGCCGGCATTTCAGTGGCGCAGTTGGAGCGCTACTGCAAGCGCGTGTTCCACCTCACGCCTCGGCAGATGATCCAGAAAGTGCGGCTCGAGCACGCGCACCGGCTGTTGCACACCGACCTGCCGATCACGGAAGTCGCGTTGCAGTGCGGGTATACCGACCACAGCGCCTTTACCCGCCAGTTCAAGGCGTCGACGGGGTTTACGCCGAGGCAGTATCGGGATACCCGTTAGTATCCGGTGGGCGCTTTGCTGTGGGAGCTGGCTTGCCTGCGATGCAGACGCCCAGAGGGATCAGGTACATCCGGTAGACGCCTTCGCAGGCAAGCCAGCGCCCACATTTGATTGCGCCCAGTCTGTGAAAGGGGGCTCATTCCAATGCAACGAATGGCCCACACCACCCTCATATGTTCACGAGCAATGCTTTACGACAACAGGTACCAGACTTATGACGGCGGCTGAAAACAACCATGTGAACTGGCTGGTGGAACAATCGATGCTGCACGCGGCACGCCAGCGCGCCAGGCTCTATTCGGGCCAGGGCCGGTTGTGGCAGCAGCCATACGCGCAGACTCGGCCCCGTGATGCCACGGCCCTGTCGTCAGTGTGGTTTACGGCGTACCCGGCGTCGATCGTGACCCGCGAGGGCGGCACGGTGTTGGAGGCGCTGGGGGACGAGGCGCTGTGGCATGCCTTGTCGAAGATCGGTATCCAGGGTATTCACAATGGCCCGCTGAAGAAGTCTGGTGGCCTGAAGGGCACGCAGCACACGCCGACCATCGATGGCAACTTCGACCGCATCAGCTTCGAGATCGACCCCGAGTTGGGCACCGAGGCCCAGTTGCAGGCGTTGACGCGCATGGCCGCGGCGCACAATGCGGTGATCATCGACGATGTGATTCCTTCGCACACCGGCAAGGGCGCAGACTTTCGACTGGCCGAGATGGCGTATGAGGACTATCCCGGCCTGTACCACATGGTGGAAATCCGCGAAGAAGACTGGGCGTTGCTGCCGGACGTCGTCGAAGGCCGTGATGCGCAGAACCTCAGCCCCGCCCAGGTCGACGCGTTGCGTGACAAACACTACATCGTCGGCCAGTTGCAGCGGGTGATCTTCTTTGAGCCCGGCGTCAAGGAAACCGACTGGAGCGCGACAGACGTGGTGCAGGGCGTGGATGGCAAGCCGCGCCGCTGGGTGTACCTGCATTATTTCAAGGAGGGCCAACCGTCGCTGAACTGGCTGGACCCGACCTTCGCCGCACAGCAGATGATCATCGGTGATGCGCTGCACGCCATCGACGTGATGGGCGCGAAGATCCTGCGCCTGGACGCCAATGGTTTCCTGGGGGTGGAACGCAAGCTGGACGGTACGGCCTGGTCCGAGAGCCATCCGCTGTCGATTACCGGCAACCAGTTACTCGGCGGCGCGATCCGCAAGGCCGGCGGCTTTAGCTTTCAGGAGCTGAACCTCACCGTGGATGACATCGCGTCCATGTCCCATGGCGGTGCCGACCTGTCCTATGACTTCATCACCCGACCGGCGTACCAGCACGCGCTGCTGATGGGCGATGCCGAGTTCCTGCGCCTGATGCTGCGTGAAATGCACCGCCAGGGCATCGACCCAGGCTCGCTGATCCATGCGCTGCAGAACCACGATGAATTGACCCTGGAACTGGTGCACTTCTGGACGCTGCATGCCCATGACACCTTTCTGTACCAGGGCCAGACGTTTCCCGGCAACATCCTGCGCGAGCACATCCGCGAGCAGATGTACGAGCGCCTGGCCGGCGAGCATGCGCCGTACAACCTCAAGTTCGTGACCAATGGCGTGTCGTGCACTACGGCCAGCATCATCACGGCGACGCTGGGTATTCGTGATCTGGAGGCGATCACAGCGGCGGATATCCAGCAGATCCGTCAGATCCATTTGCTGCTGGTGATGTACAACGCCATGCAGCCTGGGGTGTTTGCCTTGTCGGGGTGGGACTTGGTGGGCGCGCTGCCGCTGGCGGCTGAAGAGGTCGAACACCTGATGCAGGATGGCGACACCCGCTGGATTCACCGTGGTGCCTATGACCTGGTGGATCTGAACCCGGATGCGCAGCTTTCGGCGGGCCATATGCCGCGTTCGAATAGCCTGTATGGCAGCTTGAACACCCAGTTGCAGGACCCCGAATCCTTTGCCTCGCAACTGCAGAAAATCCTCGCGGTACGCCGTGCCTATGACATCGCCGCCAGCCGCCAGATCCTGGTGCCAGAGGTGGAAAACTCGGCGCTGCTGGTGATGGTCCACGAATTGCCGGCCGGCAAAGGCACACAAATCACTGCGTTGAATTTCGGTGCCACGGCGATCACCGAAACCCTGCACTTGCCGGATATTGCTGCCGGAATGGTGGTGGACATCATCAACGAGCGGGTGGAGGGCGACCTGACGGCGGAGGGGGCATTTACCATTACCCTGGATGCGTATGAAGGGTTGGCGCTGCGGGTGGTCAGCAGCTCGCCCCTCTAACGTTGACGCATCCTTTTGTGGTGAGCGCGCTCACCACAAAAGATCGCAAGTTGTTTCGGAGTTTCCTTACGTTGCCTGAATAAAGTCGCATGTTAGTGTCCTGTTCATTACGTGCCTCTTATTAGTATGGCGACTCAAAGGAACAGGAATGCGATCTCTGTCGGTATCCAGTGAAGAACAGTTAACTGCACAACTTCCGCGTGCAGCATTAGTGGTCAGTCTCGCCACTCGGCAAGAAGAAATACGTGAGGTGCAACGCCTGCGTTATCGAGTATTCACCGAAACGTTCCAGTTGTCTGAACTCGAAAATCCAGAGGCGTTGAATACCGATGAGTTTGATGACTACTGCGACCACTTGCTGGTCCGCGACGCCAGTACTTCAGCCGTGGTCGGCACCTACCGCTTGATGGGCCCGGCCGCTGCACAGCGCATGGGGCACTACTATTCGGAAAGGGAGTTCGATCTCAGTGGGTTGGCGTCGTTGCGCGCCAGGACAGTCGAAGCCGGGCATGCCTGTGTTCACCCCGAGTACCGCAGCGGCAGCGTGATCATGATGTTGTGGTCGGGCCTGGCGAAGTACATGGAACGCGAGGGTTGTGATCATTTGATGGGCTGCGCAAGCGTGAGCCTGTCCGACGGCGGCCACGATGCGGCAGCGTTGTATCGCGGCTTTACCGCGCAGAATCTGGCGCCCGCCGACTATCGCGTAACGCCCCACCTGCCTTTCCCCCTTGATACGTTCGAGCCCGGACATGTACCGCGCGTCCCCCCGTTACTCAAAGGTTATTTACGCAGCGGGGGTTGGGTCTGTGGTGCGCCGGCCTGGGATAAGGAATTCAATGTAGCGGACTTCTTTATGTTATTGCCGCTGTCGAAGTTGGACAGTCGTTATGCGCGACATTACTTGAAGCCTAAACAATCATAAGGGTTGATCAATATGTTCCTGAGTGAAGAAAGAAATGCGGCTTTAGCCTGTATTCCGGACGTGGTGGCTGTTCTAGAAAAGACCTCGCTTATTGAACTTGAACGCGGTGACTCGAAACAACTGGCCACGTTATTTAGAACTGTCGGCGCTCCAGGGCTTTCCATCGCCAAGGCACTTGGCGGTGGAGGGCTTAGTGCCGTCAACTTGGCCCAGGTGCATACCTGGGTCGGCGCCCATTGCCCTTCATTGGCGGTGATGATGACCATGCACCATCACACGGTGGCCGGCATGATGGCAGCCAGTCGTTTCTTTCCCGATATTCAGGGGGTGCTAGGCCTGGTCGCCCGCGACAACCTGTTGGTTGCCTCGGGTTTTGCCGAGGGCCGGGCGCACGCCAATATCCTTGAGTCCACGCTGTCCGTTGAAAAGACCGCCGCGGGTTATCTGGTGAGCGGCAGCAAGAAGCCGTGCACGATGACCCATCACTTTGACGCGATCACCTTTGGCGTCAACTACGTCGACCCGCAAGGTCAGACGCACATCGGTATCGGCCTGGGGTTGGCGGGTGATCCGAACATCCAGCGCAACAAGTTCTGGTCGGTGCCGCATTTGCAGGCAGCCGATAGCCATGAAGTGATCTTCAACAAGCTCTTGGTGCCAGAGGCGATGATGTATTTCAGTAAAGCCGTGGATCACCAACTGGACGATGTGCAGCAGGGCACCGGTGAGCACTTGTTTGCGATCTGGTTCCAGCTGCTCGCCTCGGCGTCCTACCTGGGCATGGCGTCTGCGCTGGCGTCGAAGGCATTGGCGTGCAACAAAGGTTCGCAGGATGATCGCGCAATGCTGCTGATCGATCTGCAGGGCGCCACGATGGCGATACGTGGGCTGGCGGACGCGATCGACCAGAACCGGTTCCTGCGCGCTGACCTGGCGCGCGCGCAAGCCACGCGGTTTGCCGTGCAGGAGGCGATCAACCGTATCAGTACGCGGGCGTTCGAAATCCTCGGAGGCATGGCGTTCATGTCCTCCGAGGAAGTCGCTTACCTGTTGGTGGCAACACGGGTACTGGCGTTTCATCCGACTTCACGGCTCGCCAGTGTGCCGTTCCTGTGTGAACAGCTGAGTTAGTAACGTTGCGGCACGATGAGTTCGGGTGGCGTCGGGCTGCGGGAGTAATCCTCCTGCCGCACGCGCTGCGGCAGTTCGATCACCGGTAACTCGACCTCTTCATATGGCATCTGCCCGAGCAAGTGGTGGATGCAGTTGAGGCGAGCCTTCTTCTTGTCATCCGCCTGCACCACCCACCACGGCGCTTCGGCGATGTGGGTGCGTTCGAGCATGATTTCCTTGGCCTTGGTGTAGGCCTCCCAGCGCCGACGCGACTCCAAGTCCATGGGGCTGAGCTTCCATTGCTTGAGCGGGTCGTGAATGCGGCTGAGAAAGCGCAGGTGTTGTTCCTGATCGGAAATCGAAAACCAGTACTTGATCAACTGAATACCGGAGCGGGCAAGCATGCGCTCGAACTCCGGCACGGTGCGGAAGAACTCTTCATACTGGTCCGCGTTGCAAAACCCCATGACTTGCTCGACGCCGGCACGGTTGTACCAGCTGCGATCGAACAGCACGATTTCGCCTGCGGCCGGCAGGTGTGAAACGTAGCGCTGGAAGTACCATTGGGTCTGTTCGCGGTCATTCGGCGCGGGCAGGGCGGCGACCCGGCAGACCCTGGGGTTCAGGCGCTGGGTGATGCGCTTGATGACACCTCCTTTGCCGGCGGCATCGCGTCCTTCGAACAGGATCACCACCTTGTGGCCGGTCTTGACCACCCAGCTCTGCAATTTCACCAGTTCGCCCTGCAGGCGGAACAGTTCGCTGAAATAAATCCTGCGCGCGGCTTTTTCACTGCTTTCACCCTCGTGCTCGTCAAACAGCGCGTTGAGGTCGTGCCCATCTTCGGACAATTCCAGTTCCAGCTCTTCGTCACTGTGATCCAGCAGCTCACGGTGGATGCGCTGCATCAAGGCGTCTTCTATGGAGGACATGGGGCGGAACTCGCGTGGGGGGGATGGCAAAGTCTTAGTCGCATTTTGTTACTAACCAATGACATCAAATCCCGTCATTGCGGGGGGAGAGGGGGACAAACAGGCGTTTTGCCACTCCACGTTCATAAAACCGTAACAAGATTGTTGCAGAGTTGCCGGGCCCGAAATCACAAGGATTTTCCTTAATGAAACGTCTGATGAAGTCTGCTGCACTCGCCGTTGCGGTTTCTCTCAGTGCCACCTCGGTGTTTGCTGCCGAGAGCATCCGCCTGACCGGTTCCGGTGCGAGTTTCCCGGCACCGATCTACCTCACTTGGTTCAAGGATTTCAGCAAGAAAACCGAGGGCGTCACCGTTGACTACCAATCCAAGGGTAGCGGTGCGGGTGTACAAGACTTCCTGAACAAAACCGTCGACTTCGCCGCCAGCGACTCGGCCATGAAAGACGAAGACATCGCCAAGGTGGCCGAAGGCGCGCAACTGCTGCCGATGACGGCCGGTGAAATCGTGTTGGCCTTCAACCTGCCGGGCAATCCTAAAGAGCTCAAATTGCCTCGCGATGTGTACTCCAACATCTTCCTGGGCAAGATCACCCAGTGGAACGATCCTAAGATCGTCGCCGCCAACCCAGGCGTGAAACTGCCTGACATGCCGATCACCGTGGTCGTGCGCGCCGACTCCAGCGGCACCACCGCTGTGTTCACCAAGCACTTGGCCGCGATCAACCCTGAGTTTCAGAAAGACCTGGGCGAAGGCAACACCGTCAATTGGCCAGCCAGCGACAAATTCATCAAATCGCCGAAGAACGACGGTGTGACCGCCACTGTGCGTCAGACCCCAGGCGCGATTGGCTACATCGAATACGGCTTCGCCAAACTGGCCAAGGTTGACTTTGCCCAGTTGCAGAACAAGGCCGGCAAGTACGTCGTACCGAACGCCGAAAGCGGCGCAGAAGCCCTGGCTGCGGTGAAAATGCCGGAAAGCCTGGTGGCCTGGCTGCCGGATCCGGATGGCGCCAAGTCCTACCCGATCACTTCCTACACCTGGATGATCTTCCGCAAGGACAACGGCAACCCGGCCAAAGCCAAGGCCATGCGTGAAATGGTTGAGTACAGCCTGACCGAAGGCCAGAAAATCGCCGACTCGATGGGCTACATCCCACTGCCGCCATCGGTTGTCGATCAAGTTCGTAAAGCTTCCGCCAACATCCAGTAAGGCCGCCAGGCGGTTCCCGGCATGGGCTTTCAGCCATGCCGGGAGCGTTCCCCCCTTGTTCCGGAATTAGCCAATGAACACACCTTTTGTCGTACCGGTTAACCCGGATTCTGCGTGCCAGCCACCCTCTACGAAGGATTTCCTGGTTGACCGCACCTTCCGTGCACTTGCACGCATAGGCGTAGTGCTGGTGCTGGCGCTGGTTTTCGCGCTGGTCTTCGAAGTAGGGCGCAAGGCACTTCCCGGCATGGAAAAGCACGGTTTTGATGTGCTGTTCGGCAGTGTCTGGGACGTTAACCAAGGTAAATACGGCATTCTGCCAGCTATTTGGGGCACGCTTTACAGCGCCTTTATCGCGTTGCTGATCGCAGGTTTTTTCGGCGTCAGCATGGCGATTTTTCTCACCCAGGATTTCCTGCCGGCAAAACTCGCGGCGGTGTTTCGCACCATCGTTGAATTGCTCGCCGCCATCCCCAGCGTGGTCTATGGCCTCTGGGGCATTTATGTGGTCATCCCGGCCATCCGCCCGCTTACCGCGTGGCTGAACACCGAACTGGGATGGATCCCTTTTTTCGGCACGTCCCTCAGCGGGCCGGGCCTGCTGCCGGCGGCGCTGGTACTGGCGATCATGATTCTGCCCACCATCGCCGCCGTTTCCCAGGACGCCCTCACCGGTGTGCCGATGAAAACCAAGCAAGCTGCCTACGGCATGGGGACCACGCACTGGGAAGCGATTCTCAAGGTGATGGTGCCATCCGCCGCCACCGGCATCTTCGGTTCCCTGGTGCTCGGCCTCGGTCGCGCCTTGGGTGAAACCATGGCCCTGGCCATGTTGGTAGGTAACGCGAACAACATTTCCCTCTCGCTGTTTGCACCGGCCAACACGCTGGCGGCCTTGTTGGCACTGAACTTCCCCGAAGCCGGCCCGAATGAGATTGAAGTGTTGATGTATGCCGCACTGGTCCTGATGTTTATCACGCTGCTGGTAAACATCATCGGTTCGATGATCATGGTCTACGCCCAGCGGGGTACCAAATAATGACTGATCTCTCTACGCCCATCGTCGCCATGCCGAGCCTGCAGCGGCGGTTCGAAGGCCGTGCCTTGCGCAGCCTGGTGCTGACCACGCTGGTGTGGTTCGGCGCGCTGCTGGCCGCCGTCCCGCTGATTTCCGTGCTCTACATGCTGATCACCCGTGGCGGCGCGCGCCTGAGCCTGGAAGTGTTCACCGAGCTGCCGCCCACCGGCTTCGAGACCGGCGGCGGCTTCGGCAATGCCATGGCTGGTACGTTCGTGATGGTCGGTATCGCTGCCGCCATTGCCGTGCCGGTCGGCATCCTGGCCGCGATTTTCCTCGCGGAGCTGGGGCCGGACAGCAAACTGGCGAACGCCTCGCGCTTCGCCGCGAAGATGCTCACTGGCTTGCCGTCGATTCTGGCGGGTGTTTTCGCCTACGCCCTGGTGGTGATGACCACTGGGACTTATTCGGCACCGGCCGGTGGCGTGGCGCTGGCCGTGCTGATGCTGCCTATCGTGGTGCTGACGGCTGAAGAGTCGATGAAGATGGTGCCCAAGATCATGAAGGATGCCGCCTACGGTATGGGTTGCACCCGTTCGCAGGTGATCTGGAAAATCGTCTTGCCCACCGGCATGCCGGCGATCCTGACCGGTGTGATGCTCGCCGTTGCACGTGCTGCCGGCGAAACCGCACCGCTGTTGTTCACCGCGCTGTTCAGCAACTACTGGATCTACCACGACGGCAGCCTGGCAGTCATGAATCCGACGGCATCCCTTGCCGTGTTGATTTACAACTTCTCCGGCATGCCTTTCGATAACCAGCTCGAGCTCGCATGGGCGGCCTCGTTGGTGCTGGTAATGATCGTGCTGGTCGTGAATATCGTGAGCCGTATCTTCGGCAAGCCCAAGTACTAAGAACGGGAGCACCTGAATTTTGAACGTATCAACTGCGCAAAAAGCCGCTCCGTTTGTCACCCAGGCGCCTGTGGTCATGGACTGCAAGCTGGACAAGATTTTCTACGGCAACTTCATGGCGGTGCGTGATAGCCATGTGCCGATCGAGAAGAACAAGATTACCGGCTTCATCGGCCCGTCCGGCTGCGGCAAGTCCACCGTGCTGCGTAGCCTCAACCGCATGAATGACCTGGTAAAGGGCTTCCGTTTCGAAGGCCATGTGCATTTCCTTGGCCAAGACGTTTACGGCAAGGGCGTGGACCCTGTGGTCGTGCGCCGTTATATCGGCATGGTGTTCCAACAGCCCAACCCGTTCTCGATGAGCATCTTCGACAACGTGGCCTTCGGCTTGCGCCTGAACCGCTACAAAGGCGACCTGGGCGACCGCGTCAAACACGCGTTGCAAGGCGCGGCGCTGTGGGATGAGGTCAAGGACAAGCTCAAGGTCAGCGGCCTGTCGCTCTCCGGCGGCCAGCAACAACGCCTGTGCATCGCCCGTGCCATCGCAACCGAACCGGAAGTGCTGTTACTGGATGAACCGTGTTCGGCACTGGACCCGATTGCCACGCGCCGTGTCGAAGAGCTGATGGTCGAGTTGAAAAAGGATTACACCATCGCGCTGGTCACCCACAACATGCAGCAAGCGATCCGTGTGGCGGATACCACCGCGTTTTTCTCGGTGGACATTTCCCAGGGCACCCGTACCGGTTACCTGGTGGAAATGGGCCCGACCGCGCAGATCTTCGAGAACCCGCGTGAGCAAATGACCGGGGACTACATCAGCGGCAAGTTCAGCTGACCCATGCGGCGTTTTTCAGGATTGCCAATGCCTGCAACACATCGTCTTGACCTGGCCGCGATTGAACGCGCACTGCGTGAGGTCCAGTCGCGTTTTGCCCAGCTCAGCCAGGACTTCACCGAGCCACGCGACCCATTCACAAACGAAGTGCTGCAGAATGTGCTTGAAGGTTATGCCCTGATTGACGACTATGTTGCGCGCGGTGTCGACCTGTTTGACCTCCAGCAACTGAACCTGATGCTGGAGATCAATGCCACGGTACTGTGTGGCAGCGACCCGGTACGCCGGCAGGAATACGCGCAGCACCTGGCGGCGACCGAAGTGCACTTTTTCAACAATGTCGAAGGTGGCATCAAGGATCTGTACAACTGGTATTGCAAGCACCATAACGAATCCGTATGGAAGCGAGCCGCCGGTGTTTACGTCCGGGTCCTGAGCAAGCCGCAGTTGTTCATTGAAGGCAATCACCGCAGCGGGTCGCTGATCGTCAGCTACCTGCTGATGCGCGAGGGGTTGCCGCCTTTCGTGCTGACGCTGGACAACGCCGAGGGCTATTTCAACCCGTCCTCGGTGATACGCAACTCCGCCAAGCATGGCGTGATGGCTTTGTACGAATTGCCCAAGATCAAGAAAAAATACGCAGCGTTCCTGGAAGATAATGCTCCAGATCCAACAGAATTTTTCCTGAGCGACACACCTGCGCCCGCCCATCAGGGGGGCCGTTGATGGGAAGGTACCCAGTGCTCGACACGATCAAGCGTGTGTTCAAGCGTCAGCGAATCCGTATTTCGTTCGACATCGACGACACACTGGCCTGCCAGCTCCACCACAGTGCGACCGAACACAGCCGCTTGCCGGCGTGTGTGCACCGTTGGTTGGGCGAACCCCTGCGCAGCGGCACTCGTTCCCTGACCCGCGAGCTACGTCGCCAGGGCTGCAGTGTCTGGGTCTACACCTCATCCGGCCGCACCCCGTCCTACATCCGCCGCTGGTTGTTGCTGTACGGCATCCACGTCGACGGCGTGGTTAACAGCGTGCGCCATAACCAGGCACTCACGGAGCGCGGGTTGACGAGCACCCCGTCGAAATTTCCGCCGGCCTTCGACATCGACTTGCACGTCGATGATTCTGAAGGCGTTCAGCTTGAAGGTTTCGACCACGGGTTTCGTGTGGTGGTGGTTGACCCGCAAGACGAGCAATGGGCGCAACGGGTGTTGGAGGCTGTTGCACAGGTCCAGGCACAATTGGCTCGCCAACAGCCGCAGAGGCACAAGGTGCCGGTGCGGGCTTATCCAGGCCTGACGGTGAACGGTTGAAGCAAAAAGGGGCAACTGTTGGGTCAGTTGCCCTTTTTGCTTACTTGGCGTTCAACGCCTCAAGAAACTCGGTATGCCGTAACACCTTCGAAAACATCGGCAGTGTGAAGTTTTCCGCCGCTTTTTGCTGTTCGTCGGTGAACGTCGCTGTACAGTCGGCCAGAGTCACCACGTTATAACCCTTTTCATAACCTGATCGAACCGTGCCTTCGACGCAGCAGTTGGTCAGGAATCCTGCCACCAACAGGTTGTGGATGCCATTGTTGCGCAACACCAAGTCCAGTCCAGTGGTAGCAAAACCATCCAGGCCGCGCTTGCCTTCCACAAGAATATCGCCAGGTTCACGGCTGATCGCATCGGTGATGTCTGCGCCCCAACTGCCGGTGCGGAACGCGCTGCCATCGGCAACGCCCTTTAAAATCCCGTAGTCGCGTGTCGTCAGCTCCGGATAGCCCTCCGCGAACTGAATCGGCAGGTGAATGATCTTCACGCCCAGTTGGCGCGCCTGTTGCACCGTGGTTGCGGTATTGGCCAGCATGTCGGTCGCGTGCATGACGTCTTTGACGGCGTCATGGAAGACGCCACCGGGAGTGGTGAAATCGTTCTGGAATTCGATCAGGACAAGGGCGGTGGCGTGGGGATTCATGGTGCGTCTCCGATAGGTGGGTTCAAGCACTGGGTTCGGGTGTCAAGCATAGAGCCGGGATCGCAGTCTGGCCGATTTTGTAACGCGCATACCACCGGTTATACACCGGATTGATCACCCGCAACGGCACCCGGTGGTGGTGACGAGGCCACAGGCGCAGCGTTCACCATTCGTCTAATGCCCGGCACTCTGAAGAATGTACTGTCTCTGAATAATAAGCACGGATACCCCGAGCGTAAGAAAGGAGAGCCCGTATGGAAATCAATGAAAACGCCCCAGGGAATATTTCACAGCAAGCAGTAACCCGCGGCACAGATAATGAAACAGGGCACGATCCAAAGCGCGATGACGACAATATCCCGCTGCCGCCGGACGACGAGGCACCGCTTGAAGAGGATATGTCTGACGTGGACGCTGCCGATTCGGTAGCGAGCGAGCATCCCGACCACTGATGTGCCTCCCAGCACAACAATTCCGACGTGTGCGTCGGGATTGTTGTTTATGCCCGTGGGGAGGGCATCAGGATCGCCGAGCAAGGGCCCAAGTGACGCCCATGAGCCGGCTGTTTTCCTCTGGATGCTACCTAGATCACTGATCTACCGAGCTTTTTCGCCAGCCTCGCAGCGCGAGAAAGCTGTCGTTCGACCTTGCGTCAAAGCGACTGGATCTATATATTCCCAACCCTGCAACACGCGCTGCCGCCCGAATGGCGAAACTGGTAGACGCATGGGACTTAAAATCCCCCGCTCGTAAGGGCGTCCCGGTTCGATTCCGGGTTCGGGCACCATCATTTGGTTTCACGACCTCTCAGGACGTCGCTGCAACCCGCATAGAACCTGCCTTGTGCAGGTTTTTTTGTGGTCCGGTTTTTTGCCGAATGTACGCCCTGTGCGCGGGGCGCTGTAGCGCTGCAACAGGCGATTGCGAACCTTGCGGGCAAATGGCAGGTGGCCCCGTGGCGCCATGATTACACGAACGGCTGACCACTGAACCCGCGCGGCAAACGCTGCAAGCCTGGCAAGTCGGTAAGGCGCTGCGTCCAGGCACTGCGCCAGTCGATATTGGTGTGGATCTTGGCTTTGCGATTAACGCGTCGGGCCGCATTGCGCTGGGTGCGGCGGGCATCCTTGTAGGCGTCAGTGTTGCGGCAGGTACGACATTTGACTCGGTTCAGCTCGGTGCTGGAAGGGAGGTTGGTGCCGTGGTGACCACAGGCCAAGTGACCTGCAACCTTGAAGTGAATGACCATGTAAGCGTCTCCTTCTCGGGGGTACGCACATCGCTAGACCCTCAATGCGCGCGGGGAGGGCGGGGCGGTAAAAACCTCGACACCTAGGATTAGGACCCCAACAACCAGGCAGCGTTCGGTTTGGGCGACAGACCTGTTCAAGTCTGGCACCTGAGGCTAACCTGAGACGCTACCCATCAATAATAAGGAAGCAATGATGAGCGTCGACACCCTGCCATATGAGGGCAGCTGCCGTTGTGAGCGTGTGCGTTTCACCGTGAGTGCCGCCCCGGTGATCACCATGGCCTGTCATTGCACGGGCTGCCAGAAGATGTCTTCCAGTGCGTTCTCACTGAGCGCATTGATTCCCGCCAGCGGTTTCACGGTTACCCAGGGCTGCCCTGTGATCGGCGGCCTGCAGGGCGTGGATCGCCATTATTTCTGCCCCCATTGCATGAGCTGGCTGTTCACACGGCCCCATGGCATCGATGAATTCGTCAATGTCCGCGCCGCGTTGCTGGATAACGCCAGCGGTTACGTGCCTTTCATGGAGGCTTGGACCCGCGAGAAGCTGCCCTGGGCATCCACCCCGGCCGTGGAAAGCTTTGCACAGTTGCCCGAGCCGCACGAGTTTGCGCGCTTGATGCAGGCCTATGCCGAGTTCAGTCGATCAGCGCCAGCAAGTCCGTAGTGCCCACATCCAGCCCCGCCTGGGTCAGCAACGTCGTGGCCTGGCCCCGGTGGTGGGTCTGGTGATTGAAAAAGTGCACCAGCAGGCTGAAGAAATCCTTGTCGGCGCTCACGCCGCGCATATTGCGGTAATGCAGGCGATGGTCCAGGTCGGGCTCCTGCACGCTGTGGCTCCAATCGACAATCAACTGATCCAGCCAGGTGCGATGGGCTGCCAGCTCACGTATATCAGCAAAAGCCAATTGTTTGAGATCGGCAGGCGTAGCAATAACGTGCAGCGGAGCCAGCGCTGTGAAGCCTGCTGGATGCTGCGCAAAACGCTTGAGCCAGACGGTGTCGCCCAGGACCAGATGGTTCAGCGTGCCGAGGATCGAGCCGAAAAACGCCTGTCGATCCATCGCCAGTTCCGCGTCCGTCAGTGTCTGGGCCGCGTCATAGAGCTTGCGGTTCATCCACTGGTTGTAATTCGCCATCAGCGCGATGTGCTCAGTCCGGTTCACTTGGGTTTTCTCTCAAAGTCGCGGTAACGCCATGATAGGCCGTGCCCGCCCGGCGGTCATGGTGTTCCGGCAGTGTCGGGCTATGGTTGTTAGACGCCAACACTGCGCCCTGGGAGGGTGACACCATGAACACCAGTGATTTACTTGAACAACTTTTGCGCGCTGGGCAAGGCGGCAGTGCATCATCCGGCGGACTGGGTGGGCTGCTCGGTGGGTTATTGAAAGGCACCCGCACTGGCAATGCATCGGCCGGTGGCGGTCTGGGTGATCTGTTGGGAGGCCTGGGTGGGATGTTGGGCGGCACAACCGCTACTCGTCCCGCTCAAGGGCGTTCCGGTGGGATGAACTACGCGGCGTTGGCCTCGCTGGGAATGGCCGCGTTTCAGGCCTATCAAGCCTGGCAGCGCCAACAAGCCAATGCGCCGCAACAAGCCTTGCAGACAGTCGACCAGCTCGACGGCCCCGCAGCCGAGGCCCACAGCCATGCGGTATTGCGTGCCTTGATCGCCGCTGCCAAAGCCGACGGCCGTATCGATGAAAATGAGCGGCAACTGATTTCCAATGAGCTGGGCCGGCATACCGAGGACCCGCAACTGCAGCAGTGGCTCGACGCTGAAGTCGCCAAGCCGCTGGATGCTGCGGATTTCGCCGAGCTTGCCAGCGACCCAGCCGTGGCGGCCGAGGTGTACCTGGCCAGTGTGATGATGGTGGACGATCAGCAGGACGCCGAACGCCATTACCTGGATGAGCTGGCCGGGCAGTTGCAAATCGACCCGCAATTGCAACTGCACCTGGAGCAACAAGCCAAGGCCTAGAACCGCAGCGTGGCGCCGGTGGTAAGCCATTGCGTGTGGTCACCGACCAGGCTGCGTCCAACCACCAGGTCCACATCGACCCGCTCGCCGACATGAAACCTGGGCCCAGCCTGCCACGCCTGGTCGCCGCCATCCTGGCCGTAGCGCTCGGCGACCAGCGTCAATGAATGCGCCACCTGGTACTCAACGCCGGTGCCCCAGGTCAGTCGGTGTTTTTGGTCTCCGTCGTTGTAGGTGTGGGACCAACCGGCATTCAAATTCAGGCGCACGGGTGCCAACGGCTGCCACGTCAACGGGATGTTGAAGTCGGTGCCTTCAAAGCCGTGCCGACGGCCTTGTGCAAAGTGCGCGCCGGCCGACACGGCCATTTCCAGTCCCAGGTCTTCCCGCGACCAGACGTGTGCCTTGAGCTGTGGGTTCACCTGGGTTTCACCCTTGTCTGCGCTGGTGGCGCGGGAGAGGGCTGCGCCCCATTGCACCGAAGGCAGCGCGGCAAAGGTGCAGGCAGGCGACAGCGTTTCAGTGTGAGTGCTGCCATCGTGTCGGTTAGCGGTGTGCCAGGCATCAACGTTGCATTCGCCTGGCACATTGATCGCGCCGTCGTCGACCACATAAGAACCGCCGGCCGCGTGGGCCTTTGACAACAAGGCAATCGTCAACAGGAAGCCCAGGGTCAGCCCGATAAAGATCAGGTTGCGCCGCAACGCGCGACGCTTGGCCGGTGGTAGTAACAACAGGGTGGGGCGTGCGCCGTGGTAGCGACGCGCTCGGTATTTGGCAAACCCGTCCTGGCGGGCTGGGGTGTGTTTTTTGTGCATGATGCACCTCGCATGAATTCAGCTTTCTACGCTCAGCACCGAAATGCCGCTGGCTTTGGCCTGGCAGACCAACTCGCAGGTGTCGTCCCCGCCGGGTAGGGCGATGACCACGTCTGGGCGGCTGTCGGCCAGCATGAAATGGTTGCGCTGGCGTTCCGCCTGCTTGCCGTGGCGTTGCCAGTTGGGCGGGTAGCGCACCACGTCGATACCCAATTCTCGGGCCCAGTCCTCAACGTCACTGCCGAGGAATTGATTGCCCCCGTGGATCAGTACCTGCACCGGGCGCAGGCGGTGGTAAGCGTCCAGCACTTGGCGGGACATTTTGGTGTCGGCGTAATGACGACCTGCACAGATCAAGACGCGCATAAGGTGATTCCTTGTGTTGCACGGTGGCGGCCGGGCGACCGCCACCGTTTAAACGGCGGGGGAGATCAGTACCACTGCTTGAAGCGGCGGATGTAGATCGTCTTCATCAGTTGGGCCACGCAGCAGTAGCTGATCAGGGTGCCTACCAGCCATGGGAAATACGCCATTGGCAGCGGTTGCAGGCCCACCAGGGTGCCCAGTGGCGAGAACGGCACGTAGATCCCCAGCACGATCACCACGCAGGTCATCATCAACACCGGCCAGGCGGCGGTGCTCTGGAAGAACGGGATCTTGCGGGTCCGCAGCATGTGCACGACCAGGGTTTGCGAGAGCAATCCCTCGATGAACCAGCCGGATTGGAACAGGGTCTGCACTTCCACACTGTTGGCCGCGAACACGAACCACATCAGCGCAAAGGTGGTGATGTCGAAGATCGACGAGGTCGGCCCGATCCAGATCATGAACCGACCGATGTTCTTCGCATCCCACTTGCGCGGCTTGGCCAGGTACTCCTTGTCCATCTTGTCCCACGGCAAGGCCAGCTGGGAGATGTCGTACATCAAGTTCTGCAGCAGCAAGTGGATCGACAGCATCGGCAGGAACGGAATGAACGCACTGGCCACCAGCACCGAAAATACGTTGCCGAAGTTGGAGCTGGCGGTCATGTTCAGGTACTTCATGATATTGCCGAAGGTTTCGCGGCCCTTGAGCACGCCTTCTTCCAGCACCATCAGGCTCTTTTCCAGCAGGATGATGTCGGCCGATTCCTTGGCGATATCGGTCGCTGTGTCGACCGAGATACCCACGTCGGCATCGCGCAAAGCCGGTGCATCGTTGATCCCATCACCCAGGAAACCCACAGTGTGGCCGTTGGCTTGCAGCGCCTTGAGCACGCGGGACTTCTGCAGCGGCGTCAGCTTGGCGAACACGGTGCGTTCTTCTACGCGGCGCAGCAGCGTCGCGTCGTCCATGGCTTCGATTTCGGCACCGAGCAGCGGCTGGCCTGGCTCGAGACCGACCTGACGGCAGATCTTGCTGGTGACCACGGCGTTGTCGCCGGTCAGCACCTTGATCGCCACGCCGATCTGTTGCAGTGCAGCAATCGCAGGGCCGGCGGTTTCTTTCGGTGGATCGAGGAAGGTGAGGAAACCCTGGATCACCAGGTTGCGCTCATCGGCGGTGGTGTACTGCTGGCGCGCCATCGATTTAGGGATGTGGCGGGTGGCGACCACCAGCACACGGAACCCGTCTTCGTTGTAGTCGTTGGCAATCGCCAGCAGTTCTTCACGGCGACGCTCGTCCAGCGGCACGGCGGCGCCCGCTTCCATGACATGGCTGGAAATGCTCAGCATCTCTTCCACGGCGCCTTTGCACACCAGCAGTTGGTCGTCGGCGGCATCCTTGACCACGATCGACAGGCGACGGCGGACGAAGTCGAACGGCAACTCGTCGATCTTGCTGTAGGCGAACGGCACCTTGAACTTCGGGTTCTGCTCCGAAAATTCCACCACCGCCTGATCCATCAGGTTCTTCATGCCACTTTGATGATGGCTGTTGAGCCAGGCCAGGGACAGTACGGCATCATCACGCTGGCCAAAGGCGTTGACGTGATGTTCGAGGATGATCTTGTCCTGGGTCAGGGTACCGGTCTTGTCGGTGCACAGTACGTCCATCGAACCGAAGTTTTGGATCGCGTTGAGGCGTTTGACCACCACCTTGCGCTTGGCCATGGCGGTGGCGCCCTTGGCCAGGTTGGCACTGACGATCATCGGCAGCATTTCCGGGGTGAGGCCGACGGCCACCGCCAGGGCAAACAGGAAGGCGTCGCCCCAGTCGCCCTTGGAGAAGCCATTGAGCAGGAACACGATCGGCACCATCACCAGCATGAAGCGGATCAGCAACCAGCTGACGCTGTTCACCCCACGGTCGAACGCAGTTTGCACCCGGGAACCGACAATCGCCTTGGCCAGGGAGCCAAAGTAGGTGCGTGGTCCGGTGGCGACCACCACGGCTTTTGCACGGCCGCTGACCACGTTGGTGCCCATGAAGCAGATGTTCGGCAGGTCCAGCAGGTTGCCTTGGTCAGCGGTCACCGGTCCGGCTGATTTTTGCGTGACGTTACCCAGGGTGTCGTACTTTTCCACCGGCAAGGCTTCACCGGTCAGCACGGCCTGGCTGATGAACAGATCGCGGGATTCGATCAGACGGATGTCCGCCGGAATCATGTCGCCGGCCGACAGCTGCACGATATCGCCAGCCACCAACTCGCGCATCGGTACTTCGCGCAGGGTGGGTGGCGAGCCCACTTGTTCACGACGCAACACGGTGGCCGTGGTGCGTACCATGGCTTTCAAGGCTTCGGCGGATTTGGCCGAGCGGTGTTCCTGCCAGAACCGCAGCAGGCTGCTGAGCAGCACCATGGTCATGATGATGATGACTTTGGTCGGGTCAGCCTCTTCGCCTTCCTGCATCGGCAGCCAGCAATCGGTGAAGAAACTGATGCCCCCCAGGGTCAACAGCACATAAATGAACGGGTTGTTCAGTGCCTGCAGGAACTGGACGATGGCGTGAGGTGGCTTGTCGTGGGCGACTTCGTTATAGCCTTCGCGTTGCAGGCGGCCGCAAGCGTCCAGTTCGGTCAAGCCGTCCTGGGTGGCACGCACGTTCGCCAGGGTGGCCGACAGGCCGTTGTGGGCTTCGCGGGCGGCACGCATCGACAGTTTGGTGTCGGCGTCAGTGCCATTCTTTTTGTGCAGAGGCGTGTTTTTTACGGCGCTCATTGTCTGTACTCCTGTCGCCAATTTTCGACAAAACATACCCGGTACTTACCTGAGGACAGGCGAGCGAAAGCATGCCGAGTCGCTAACTTCGCGATCGGTTTAAATAAGGTGTTCATCTAACTTCTACAGGGCCCGCTAACAGTGCGTTAGTTAACTAGCGCGCAGCGGGCTACTACTGGACGTGTTCATAAAGAACTCCAGGAAATTGATCAGGAAGTTGCTGTTTCCAGCCGGGTCAGGTGGCGCGAGCGCTCACATAAAGACCGAGCATCAAGCTGGCTTGTGCCAGGCTGGAAACCTTGGGTCTCTGCGGGTCTTGAGGGTCGGGGTGATCCCAGTGCTGCACCCGTTGGCCGCTGTCCGGGCAGATACGCCAGTGCGCCAGCGGGTAAGCCGGGCGCACTTGAGGGGAAGGTGCTGCAAAAGCGGAGCGGGTAGGGGAAAAGCCTACGGGCTCACGGCACAGCTTGGCGCGCAGGGCGGCCGCTAGTGCGCGTACATCAGGCAAAACAAGGGCTTTGAAGGTCATAACACACCTCGGGACCGGACGGGCGACCGGCGAGGCAGTTACGGTGGAGCATCGAGCTCTAGCGCAGCTTACCGGACCGGTGTGGCGAGTCCTGTCATATTCTGGGTTTGGCGCCCGATGCCCGCAGAGGCGGTGCTCGGACAGCGACTAGATACTGTGTCCATTGGCTTCTTTTGTGAGGTTTAAAAAAGGCCCCAGTTGCGGGCACGGGCAATCTACTCAGACGCTTACAAAATGTCAACGCATGATTAATTAAATTGTCCGGTGTTCAGAGTTCATTCAGACAATCGGCATTCGAAAGTTAGTGGATATATAACTTATATACCCTGTGCGGCGAGAACGGCCAGATAGATCAATACCACGCCACAGGTGCCATAACTGATACGTTGCCACAACGGTGATGCGTTCTGGCGCAACACATTGACCAGCGCCGCGATCAGAAAGCACGACAGCACCGACGCCAACATGAACCCGGCAAAGAACATCAGCGTCTGCCCGTGGCTGGGCGTGGTGCCGACGATGCCTGACAACGCGCTGCCCAACGCGCCCCAGTAGACGATGTTTTTCGGGTTGGCCAGTGAGATCGCTGCGCCAACTGCCAGCGCATTTTGCCGGGTGCTGGCGGGTGCAGCGTCTGACTCAGGCAGCTTCCAGGCGTCGATCAGGCTGCGGATGCCGAGCCACGCCAGGTACAGCGCACACACCACTGTCAGCGGCACGCGCACGGCATCATGCTGGATCAGCAGGGCGATGCCGGTCAGGCCGATCACCGCCCACACCGCATCGCCCACCAGTGAGCCAAACTGCACCAGCAAGGCCGGTGTGAAGCCATGCAGCAAGCCACGGCGCAGGGTCTCTGCCAGCACCGCGCCGGGCGAGAGGCAGAACACAAAACCAAATACCAGTGCGTAGAAAAAGATCGTCAGCATGCCCACATTCCTTCAAGCGATGGCGGGCAGTGTGAGGACGCGCCGAAGCGCTGTCTTGGATCAGATTGCGCTGTTCAGCGCGTCACCGCGCGTTGATAAACGCCCGGCGTAATGCCGTAAGCCGCGCGAAAATGCCGGTTAAGGTGACTTTGGTCGGCAAAGCCCAGGGTATGTGCGGCCGCGCTGGCGGGCACCCCATTGCGCAGGAGACCTTTGGCGCGACGGGTGCGCAACTGCATGGCCCACTCACGGGGCGTCAGCCCGGTTTCTTTCTGGAAGGCGCGCAGCAGATGGAATTTGGACAGCCCCAGTTCGACGCCAAGATGATCGAGGGTCAGCGGCTGATGCAATTGTGCGGCGAGCAGCTCCTGGGCGCGGTTGATCAGCGGCTTGCCGGTGTTGGCGCTGCCTGGCAGGCGCACACCGCTGGTGTTCACCACTTGGCCCAACAGGAGCACCAACGCCTCTTCATTCAGTTCGCGAACCAGTGTGTCGGTACTCAGTGCCCCCTTGATCGCCGCCGCCAGTCGCTGCGCGAGGTCGGGCTGGAAGCACAACGACCGATCAAACTCCAGGTGCGCCAGCCCAAGGTCCGCCGCCAGTTGATCTGCGGTGGCATACAGGCTCACAAAGTGCCAGGGCGCGCCCTCTGCTGCGCCGCCGCCCTGAATCTGGCCGGGGTTGTACAGGGTGATGGAGCCGGGCCCTGCGTCGAACTCCCGACGGTCGAGCCAGACTTTTTCTTCGCCCAGCAGGTTCACGCCGATCACGCATTCATCATGGCTGTGGCGGGCAAAGGTCAGGCCGGTGCAGGCGGTACTGCTGATTTCATAGTTGCCCAGCCAGGCGTGTCGCACGGCGCTCATCGATTCAACTCAGTCAGGGGGCAGGTACGAGCATACGCTGGCAGGCGGGCTCAGATCGACCGTTGATTGACGCGGTGCGAGAGTTCTTCGGCGCTTTCCTTGCGCTCCGAATAGCGGTCCACCAGATCCGGACGTTCGCGCAGCAGCAGGGTGAACTTCATCAGTTCTTCCATCACGTCCACCACGCGGTCATACAGGGCGGAAGGCTTCATGCGGTCCTGATCATCGAACTCCATGAATGCCTTGGGCACCGAGGATTGATTGGGGATGGTGAACATGCGCATCCAGCGCCCCAGCACTCGCAACTGGTTAACCGTATTGAACGACTGGGAGCCGCCGGACACCTGCATCACCGCCAGGGTTTTGCCTTGGGTCGGGCGCACCGCACCAAGGGCCAGCGGCACCCAGTCGATCTGCGCCTTGAATACCGCTGACATCGAACCGTGGCGCTCGGGCGAACACCAGACCTGGCCTTCGGACCACTGCATCAGTTCCAGCAGCTCTTGGACTTTTGGGTGGTCACGCGGTGCATCGTCGGGCAGTGGCAAACCGCTGGGGTTGAAGATGCGCGTTTGCGCACCGAAGTGCTGCAGCAGGCGTGCGGCTTCCTCCACCAGCAGGCGGCTGAACGAGCGCTCCCGGGTCGATCCGTAGAGCAGCAGGATGCGCGGTGGCTGGGCCACACCGTCCGGTTTTGGCGAGATCAGTGACGGGTCCAGATTGGGCAGGGTGGTCATGGGGCCTCCGACTGCAACTGTGCAATGCGAGCGAGTTCTGTCTTGAGTTCGGCAGGGCTGAGCTCGGCAAAAGGCAGGATGAAAAACGCCCGGCAGCGGGTGGCAATGATCTTTAACGTGGCGTCGAATGCCGCCTGCACACTCGCGTCGTCACCCTGCACGTCCGAAGGATCTTCCAGCCCCCAGTGCGCCTTCACCGCAGGCCCGAAATACACCGGGCAAGCCTCGCCGGCGGCCTTGTCACATACGGTGATCACCACGTCCGGTGGGCTGCCTTCGAACGCGTCGTTGCCTTTGCTGTACAAACCTTCGGTGCTGATGCCGGCGGCCTGCAACGTGCTCAGGCTGCGCGGCAGGACCTGGCCCTTGGGAAAGCTGCCGGAGCTGATCGCCTCGAAACCTTGTGGCGCCAGGTGGTTGAACATCGCTTCGGACAAGATGCTGCGGCAGCTGTTGGCGGTACACATGAACAGGACTTTCATCGAGGTGACTCCGTTAGAAACTCAGGCGCAAAGCAAGGGCGGCGAGGGTGATCAACAGCACTGGCAGGGTCAGTACAATCCCGACCTTGAAGTAGTAGCCCCAGGTGATGGTGATGCCCTTGCGTGCCAGGATATGCAGCCACAGCAAGGTGGCGAGGCTGCCAATCGGGGTGATTTTCGGGCCCAGGTCGCTGCCGATCACGTTGGCGTAGATCATGGCCTCCTTGATCACGCCCACGGCATGGCTGGACTCGATGGACAGCGCGCCGATCAACACCGTCGGCAAGTTGTTCATCGCCGAGGACAGCAGCGCCGTCAGCACACCGGTGCCCATGGCTGCGCCCCACACGCCATAAGTGGCGAAGGTATCGAGCCAGGTCGCCAGGTAGGTGGTGAGGCCGGCGTTACGCAAGCCGTAGACCACCAGGTACATGCCGAGGGAAAAGATCACGATCTGCCAGGGTGCTTCCTTCAGTACTTTGCGCGTGGAGATCTTGTGGCCCTTGGCGGCGATCACCAGCAGGAGCAAGGCGCACACGGCGGAAATCGCGCTGATCGGAATGCCCAACGGTTCCAGGGCAAAGCAGCCCACCAGCAGGATGCCCAGCACCCACCAGCCGGCGCGGAAGGTGGCGCGGTCGTGGACCGCACTGGCAGGGTCGTCAAGGTCGGCGGGGTCGTAGGTCTGCGGAATGTCGCGGCGGAAGAACCACAACAGCACCGCCAGCGTGGCCGCGACGCTGACGAAGTTAACCGGCACCATCACGGCGGCGTATTCGTTGAAGCCAATCTTGAAGTAGTCGGCCGAGACAATGTTCACCAGGTTCGACACCACCAGCGGCAGGCTTGCCGTATCGGCAATAAAGCCTGCGCCCATGACGAACGCCAGCGTGGCCGCCGGAGAAAAACGCAGCGCCAGCAGCATCGACATCACGATCGGCGTCAGGATCAGCGCCGCACCGTCGTTGGCGAACAGCGCCGACACCAGTGCGCCGAGCAACACCATATAGGCAAACAACCGTCGGCCGCGCCCGCGCCCCCAGCGCGCTACATGCAGGGCGGTCCAGGCAAAGAAGCCGGCCTCGTCCAGCAACAGGCTGATGATGATCAGCGCGACAAAGGTCCCGGTGGCATTCCAGATGATGTGCCACACCACGGGAATGTCCGCCAGGCTGATCACGCCGCAGGCCAAGGCCAGGATCGCGCCCATGGTGGCGCTCCAGCCAACGCCCAAACCTTTGGGCTGCCAGATGACCAGGACGATGGTGAAGATAAAAATGGCAATTGCGACAAGCATGAATAAAGGCTCCGGTGGCTCAGCAGCAGGTGCTGGCCCGTTGTGGTCTGTCGCCCATTGCATCCAGACGCTGTGCGTCGCTGTGCAACCATGGCTGGTTGGCTTGCTGGGTGATGTGCAGCACCTGTGTCACCCACTCGGGCAGCGCAGGGTTGATGCGGTAGTAGATCCATTGACCCTGACGGCGGTCCAGCAGTAACCCGCAACTGCGCAGTTGCGCCAAGTGGCGGGAGATTTTGGGCTGGCTGTCGTCCAAGGCATGGATCAGTTCGCACACGCAAAGTTCGCCTTCGCGCAGGATCAATAACGTCAGGCGTGCACGGGTGGCATCGGCCAGGCATTTGAACAGGGTGGGGGGGGAGATGGCGTCCGACATGGCCAAGGCCTTTGCATATTGAGTTATTCGAATATACGAATATCCATATATACAGTCAAATCCTGTTTCAATTGACATGGATCAAATGCCTTGAAATCCGCCACAAGTGTTTGAAATTAAAATGAAACACGAATGTCCTAAAGTGCCTGCCCATTGCTGAAGAAGGATAAATCCGCGTGACCCGTGCCACTCGCAACCTGCGCAAGACCCTCGATTCCGTCGCGGACAATAACGAAACCGCCGCGTTCGACCTGATGCGCGCCGTTGAAAAACTCGGCGATGAAGTGCTGCGCCAGCGTTTGCTCAACACGATTCACCGGCTCAACCAGGATGCCTATGAGCTGCGTGAGGCGCGCGACTCGGTGGAGCAGGTGTCGGTGAGGCTGGCCTGAGCAAGATCGTTCAAGACAAGCCCGTTGTTGCGCTGGCATGCTTGTCGACTGTTTGTCGATGAGCCGTTTCCATGCCCACTGCCTTACCTCATTACGCCTTCGCTCGCGGCGCCATCGCCGTCATTCCCCTGTCCCTGGCCTGTGCGCCCTGGGGGCTGCTGGCCGGTTCCATGGCCATCGATGCGCAATTCAGCCCTTTGCAAGCCCAGGGTTTGTCCGCCATTGTGTTTGCCGGTGCTGCGCAACTGGTCGCCATCGGTATGGTCAAGAGTGGCGCCAGCCTGATTTCCATCGTGTTGACGACCTTGCTGCTGACCTCTCAGCATTTGCTCTACGGCATGCACCTGCGCCCGGTCCTGTCACCCCTCAAGACGCGCTGGCGCATGAGCCTGGGCTTTTTGTTGACCGACGAATTCTTTGCACTGGTCAGTCACTATGACCGCGAGACGTTCAACCGCTGGTATGCCCTGGGCGTTGGGCTGACGTTCTATATCATCTGGAACCTGTTCACCCTGGCCGGCATCGTGCTCGGCAAAAGCATTCCCGGCCTTGATCAACTGGGCCTGGAATTTTCCATCGCCGCCACGTTTATCGCGCTGATCACGCCGGTGGTGCGCGACATACCCACGGTGGTCTGCGTGGCCGTGTCGCTGCTGTTTTCGGTGTGGTTGAGTTTCCTGCACTGGGAGTCGGCGGTGGTGGTGTCCGGCTTGCTGGGCATGAGCGCGGGTTATGCCTGCAAGCGACTGGGAGTAGGGCAGCAATGATCTACATCATGATTGTGGCCATGGGCCTGGTGGTATTTTTCAACCGTTACCTGTTTATCGAACCGCGCCTGCCGGTGCGCCTCAACCGTGGCGCGCGGGAGTTTCTCGGGTTTGCAGTGCCGGGCATGCTCACGGCGATTTGCGGGCCGATCATTTTCCTGGCGGACCATCACCTGAACCTGAGCCCGGCCAACCCCTACCTGCTGGCGGGTATCAGCGCCGTGGGGCTGATGTTCTGGACGCGCAATGTGCTGGTCACCGTGCTGCTGAGCATGGCGCTGTTTTACCTGTTCCGCTGGTTGCTCTGAGCCCAGGCGAAAAAAAGCCCGCGGGAGAGCGGGCCGAAGGGAGACTACTAAAAATGAGCGTGGTCAATATAGACCGCGCCTTCTCCCTTTACAGTGAAACAAAGTTCATGCGGCCGTCAGTCCAGCCCGCGGCAATGGTACAGTCGCGTTTTTTCCAACGGAGCAATGGCATGCACAAGGTGGTAATTGGCGCACTGGTACTGGCGGCCCTGGCCGGTTGCGCAGGTTCGAAGATGAAAGAGGCGCGCGCAGGCACGCCCTACAAGACGCTGGCTTCGGACAAGGCCACCCTGGTCGTTGCCGAATGCGTGCAATTCGGCTGGCAGGACGAAGGCGTGTTCGGCGTTGATGCCGGCGGCTTCAAGGAGCCAATCGAGGCGGGCGGTTACACCGTCTACACCACCGCTGGCGATTACTTCGTCGACGTGCAAAGCGCGGGTGCCGGCTCCACGATCAAGTACTATGCCGCAGAAGACAATATGCCGGCCAAGCGCCGTTTGGCCGCACTCGCGACCTGCCTGTAATCCATTGCCTTAGTCGAATTAGGAAATGCCTGGCACGACAGCCGTCGGGCATTCGCTTATGATTCACCCGCTCGCCCGACATGATGGCTCTTTACCAGTACACGGACGTCGAGGCCTAAACGTCGGGCGAGCACCTCTTCCTAGTCTTCAGCGCGGCATGTAACCCAAGTGCCAGCGACGGGGAATCTTCAGCGACACCAACCCCAGCAACCCTGCCAGCACGCCGCTGACCAGCAGCGCTTTCAAGCCCATCTGGTGTTCCAGCAGCGCGCCAATCACCGCCCCAACGAACATGCCAGCCCACGGGATCAACTGCACGCGCCAACCCATGCGGCGCTCCCCGAGCAGCCAGCGTCCCAGCCCGCGGCCAAAGCGTGAGAGCGCTCCGGTGACGTAAGTCAGCCCGACCGGCAATCCGTTGACCTCTTCCACTGCAGCATTGAGCATGCCCATGGCGATGATCGCCGCCAGCAGCGCGGGCAACGTATCGCCGGAAGGCAGCCATGCCGCACCGCACAACAAGGTCGCAATGCACAACAGCAAAGGCAAGGCATGACGGCGGCTCATTCGGCTGACCACCACACCCAGCGCGTTACCGACCACGAATGTTGCGACCAGCAACAGCAGGCGCCCGGTCAGCCCAAGATCCCCCTCGCTGATCGCTACCGCCAGGCGAGTGGTGTTGCCGCTCATGAACGAAACGAAGTCGCCGCTCGCCATGAAACCGATGGCATCGGTCATGCCTGCCAACACTGAAAGGCTGGCCACCAGCATCAGCCCGACCCGACCACGCCAGCGCTGTCGATGGGCGAGTGCAGCATTGACGTAAGGTTTGCGGGGCGAAGGCAGCATAGGGCCGGGTTCCTCGATGAGATTATCCGGCCACTACCGTAGGACGCTTTACGCGCGCATGCAATGACCTCAGGCAGGCGTCAATGACCAACCCGTGTGATGCCAATCCAGGAAATGGGTTGGCTTGATCGATTGGATGAACGCGGCGTCATGGGATACCACCAGCATCGCCCCGTTGAAACCCTGCAGCGCCTGTTCAAAAGCCATCACCGACTCGAGGTCCAAATGGTTGGTCGGTTCGTCCAGCAACAGCAGTTGCGCCGGTTTGTCACCCCATAAGGCAATCGCCATCGCGGCCTTCAAGCGCTCACCGCCGCTGAGTTGCCCGGTGGGTTGGGTGACGCGCGAGGCATCCAGGTGCAGCAACGCCAGGCGGGTGCGCAACTCGGCTTCGGCCAGTGGGGTGTCGAGCAGGTTGAGGTGTTCGACGATGGAGCGTCGATCGTCCAGCAGCGCAAGGTGTTGGTCGATGTAGGCGCAGGGCAGAGGCACACTGCATTCACCCGCGACAGCCTGCCACTCACCGGCCAGTACCTTGAGTAACGTGGACTTGCCGCATCCGTTGGGCCCACGCACGGCGACGCGCACCGGACCTGCGAGATGCACAGTGAGGCCGCTTGACGGTAACCACGGCAATTGTACGTCGATCAAGGACAGCACCTGCCGTCCATTGGGCACCGCTGATGCAGGCAATGCCAACAGCGTCGGCGTTTCCTCTTCGACCCGTTCATAAGCCTGGCGCACCTGGGCATCCAATTCGTGCTTGTGCTGCCAATGCGCACTGCGCACGCTGCTGACGATCTGCGTGGCGGCGCCTTTCCAGCGCGCCTTGGTGAAACGGTCGACGTTGGCGGTTTCCGCATGTTTGCGTGATCGCGCGGCGTTGCGTTGCAGGTTGTCGTGGTCTTTTTGCAGGCGCCGCCGCTCGCGGCTGCGCTCCAGGCGCGCATGGTCCAGTGCGGCGATGGCGGCTTGTTGTTCCGCATCACGCTGCCGACGGTAGGCATCATAGTTGCCGCCATACACGCTGACACCAAGGGGCGACAGTTCAACGATGCGCGCCATGGCGTTGAGCAATGACCGATCATGACTGACCACCACCAGGCCGCCACGCCAATCGCCAAGTGCACGCAGCAGCCAGGCGCGGCCATCGTTGTCGAGGTGGTTGGTGGGTTCATCGAGGACCAGCAACGGCGGCGCGGCGAGCAGCGCGCCGATGATCGCGACCCTGGCCAACTGGCCGCCACTGAGTTGATCGGCTGGGGTATCAAAAGCCAGCTGCGATAACCCCGCAGCATCCAAGGCATTGCGCAAACGTTCGGCCAAGCCCCAGCGGTCGTCGATCAATTCCAGGTCATCGGGCTGTGCGGCGCCTCGGGCCATGCGGTCAAGGGCGGCCAGTATCGCAGCGGTGCCGGTGAGGTCGGCGACGGTTTCCCCCGGCGCAACCACGACATTCTGCGCAACGTAGATAGTACCGGGCGGGCCACTCAGCGTGCCGGAGGAGGGCGACAGCAGCCCGGCGATCAGCTTGGCGAGGACGCTTTTGCCCCGTCCGTTACGGCCGACTATACCGGTAGGGGTGTGATCGATGGACAGGCACAGGTCATCCAGCAGGGTTTCGCCATTGGCGAACTGGACACTCAGGTGTTGCAGGGAAACAAGCGTGGGCAGCCGGTTGACGTCAGTCATCAGCACCTCCAAAAAAATGTCGGACAGGCCAACAAGCGCGCCAGGCGGCTCGTTGCAGATACATTTTGGAAGGCTTAGTTGTTCACGTCGGCGGTCGTCCTGCGGATCAGAAGGGAGGCCAAGCCTAACCCGTCTTGGCTTTTTTCGGCAAGTCCGCCGCCAGTTGCTCAAGGAACATCGCCAAGGCCACTTCTTCAGCCTTGAGCCCTTTGCGCAACCGCGGCTTGGGCAGTTTGGAGAGTTCGCCGAGGCTGAAATGCTCCAGCACCGCAGGGTGGATGTAACACTTGCGGCACACCGCCGGGGTGTTGCCCAGCTGCTTGGCGACATCCTTGACCATCGCCACCACGTGCCTTTTGGCATCGGACTCGGGCTGCCACTCCAATTCCCGCAACACGGCCAGCGCCATGGCGGTGCCGGCCCAGGTGCGGTAGTCCTTGGCGGTAAAGTCGGCGCCAGTGAGGCTGTGCAGGTAGTCATTCACGTCGTGGGAGCTGACGGTGTGGCGCTCGCCATCCTCGTCCAGGTACTGGAACAGGTTCTGCCCTGGCAATTCCAGGCAGCGCTTGACCACCGTGGCCAAGCGGCGGTCCTTGACGCTGATCTGGTGCTCCACGCCACTCTTGCCGCGAAACTGGAACTGGATTTCGCTGCCTTTCACATCCACATGGCGGGTGCGCAGGGTGGTCAGCCCGTAGGATTTGTTGTCCCGCGCATACTGGGTATTGCCGACGCGGATCAGTGTGGCGTCGAGCAGCATCACCACCGTGGCCAAGACTTTTCCACGGGTGAAGCCGGGTTCGGCGATTTTTGCCTCCAACTGCTTGCGCAATTTCGGCAGGGCGTTGCCGAACTCCTGCAACCGGGAGTACTTGTCACTGTCGCGCACCTCGCGCCAGCGTGGGTGATAACGGTATTGCTTACGGCCACGGGCGTCGCGGCCGGTGGCTTGCAGATGCCCGCGCGGGTCGGCGCAGATCCATACGTCGGTGTACGCAGGCGGGACCGCCAGGGCGTTCAGGCGCTTGATCTCCTCGGCATCGGTAATGCGCACGCCCTGGGGGTCGAAGTATTGGAACCTGCCCCGTACTGTCTTACGGCGGATGCCGGGCTGGGTGTCGTCAACGTAATGCAGGTCGCGGGGCAGTGCAGAGTCAGACATGGGGCAGGTTCCTTGGCAAAAATCAGGCCGGTATGTCTGATGGACCGCAGCGGTGTGCGGTCGTGCCAAAAGGTTGCTTACGCCAAGACTGCGACGGCCTTGATCTGTGCCCACAGCCTCTGGCCAGGGTGCAGTTGCAGCTGGTCGCGGGAGAAGCGCGTGATGCGCGCCAGCAACGGCGTGCCACAGGCGTCCAGGCGCACCAGCACGTGCGCGCTGTTGTCCGCGGAGATCTCCTGGGTGACCGTTACCGGCAGGCGGTTGAGGATGCTGCTGTGTTCCTCGGCTTGCAGGCTGAGGCTGACATCACGCGCCTGCACCTTGATACGCAGCGCTTTGCCCACCGCCAACGGCGCATGGGCCACGCGCATGTGCAAGGCGCTGGCGGGCAGTTGCAGGGTGAGCAACTGATAGTGAGGGTCATAGGCACTGACCGCGCCGTCGATCACTACACCCGCGTCGTCGCCCCGCGCCAGGGGCAGGTCAAGCCGCGCCAGGGTTTCGCCGATGGGCCCGCTGGCCAGGGCCTTGCCGTCGCTGAGCAAGACGATGTGATCGGCCAGGCGTGCCACCTCATCCTGGGCATGGCTGACGTACAGCACCGGGATGTCCAGCTCATCGTGCAGGCGTTCGAGGTACGGCAGGATTTCGCCTTTGCGCTGGCTGTCGAGGGCGGCCAGGGGTTCGTCCATCAATAACAAGCTGGGGCTGGTGAGCAACGCGCGGGCGATGCCAATGCGTTGGCGCTCACCGCCGGAAAGGTGCTGGGGATGCCGATCAAGCAGGTGGCCGATGCCGAGTAACTCGGTGGCCTGGGCCATATCGACACGGCGCTGCTGGCGGGGAATACGTTTGAGGCCGAATTCCAGGTTGGCCCGCACCGACAGATGCACAAACAGGCTGGCTTCCTGAAAGACGTAACCCAGCGCGCGTTTATGGGGAGGCACGAACAGCCCGTTACGGCTGTCTTGCCAGACTTCATCATTGATCTGGATAAACCCGTCTTCGGCACGCTCCAGCCCGGCGATGCAACGCAGGCAGGTGGTCTTGCCGGAACCGGAATGCCCGTACAGTGCAGTCACACCGCGACCAGGCAAATGCAGATCCACATCCAGGGCAAAGGCCGAATACTTGAGGTACAGGCGTACATCGATCATCGACATCAACTCCAGCCCATCTTGGTTTTACGGCTGGAATAGAGCGCCAGCAACACCAGGAACGCGAACACCACCATGGAACCGGCCAACCAGTGAGCCTGGGCATATTCCATGGCTTCAACATGGTCATAGATCTGCACGGACACCACCCGGGTCTTGTCCGGAATATTGCCGCCGATCATCAGCACCACGCCGAATTCACCGACGGTGTGCGCGAAACCCAGGATGGAGGCGGTGATAAACCCTGGTCGCGCCAAGGGCAAAATCACCGTGAAAAACGTGTCCCACGGATTGGCGCGCAAGGTCGCGGCCACTTCCAGCGGGCGTGTGCCGATGGCGGAGAACGCGTTCTGCAAGGGTTGCACCACGAACGGCATGGAATAGATCACCGAGCCGACGACCAGCCCGGCGAAGCTGAAGGTGAGGGTGCCCAGGCCCAGCCATTGGGTGAGCTGGCCGACGTAGCCATTCGGGCCCATGGTCAGCAGCAGGTAGAAGCCGATCACCGTCGGTGGCAACACCAACGGCAGGGCAACGACAGCGCCGATGGGACCGCGCCACCAGGAGCGGGTGCGCGACAGCCACAGGGCGATCGGAGTGCCGATGACCAGCAGGATCAGCGTGGTCAGGGAGGCCAGTTGGACAGTCAACCAGATGGCGGAAAAATCGGCACTCGATAACGGCATTTACTTGGCCAGCTCGTAACCATAGGACTGGATGACAGCAGCGGCTTTAGGCCCCTTCAGGTAGTCGACCAACGCCTTGGCAGCGGCGCTGTCCTTGCCCTTGTTGAGGATCACCGCGTCTTGTTTGATCGGGTCGTGCAGGGCGGCGGGAACGATCCACGCCGAACCGCTGCTGACTTTGCCGTCTTTATAGATCTGCGACAAGGCGACAAAGCCCAGCTCGGCGTTGCCGGTGGACACGAATTGGTAGGCCTGGGTGATGTTCTGGCCTTCGACGATCTTGTCTTTGACCTTCTCGGTCAGACCTTCCTTGGCCAGCACTTGGGTGGCAGCGAGGCCGTAGGGCGCGGCTTTGGGGTTGGCAATCGACAGGTGCTTGAACTCGTTTTTCTTCAGCACGTCGCCTTTGGCGTCGACGTAACCTTCCTTGGCCGACCACAGCGCCAGGGTGCCGACGGCGTAGGTAAAGCGTGAGCCTTTGACGGCGTCACCTTCGGCTTCAAGCTTTTGAGGCGTAGTGTCGTCAGCGCTCAGGAATACTTCGAACGGCGCGCCATTCTTGATTTGGGTGTAGAACTGGCCGGTGGCACCGTAGGCGGCGACCAGTGTGTGACCGGTGTCTTTTTCGAAGTCGGCGGCAATCGCTTGGATCGGTGCGGTGAAGTTGGCGGCCACGGCCACCTGCACTTCATCGGCATGCGCCGAACCGAAGGCGAGGGCAGCGACCAGGACCGCCAGGCGTGAGGCGTGAATCTTCATGAAGCAGCTCCTCTGAGGGTGTACGGCGCGTTATGGGTCGAAGGTGTAACCGCTATGTATGGGAATATATAGCGGTTGGCCATTGCCGGTACAGTGCAAAGTTGCCGCGGGAGCAGGTTCTATGAGGTGATTTTGGCCAGCGCCTGCTCCGCCAGTTCGCGCGTCAGCGCGTAGGTGGTGGTGTCTCTGCCCAGGCGCAGCGCCTGGCCGGACCAGAGGTTGCTGAAGCCTGCTTCGTCCTTGGCTTTGAGCGGAATCAGTGCACCACCGGCGGTAGGGAATGCGGGAGCCGCGGGGTTGATTGGACCCAGCTCACGCATGACCCGGTTGACGATGCCTCGTGCCGGGCGACCGGTGAACAGGTTGGTCAGTGCGGTCTCGCTGGCCTGGGCATGGCGCAATGCGTGGTGGTGCGAAGGGGTGACATTGGCTTCAGGGGTAAACAGGTAAGCCGTGCCGATTTGCACCGCCGAAGCACCCAGGGCAAAGGCCGCCACAATCCCGCGCGCATCACCGATACCCCCGGCGGCAATCACCGGCACGCTTACGGCGTCAACGACTTGTGGCAGCAAGGCGAACAGGCCGATCTGGGTGTTGAGATCATCGCTGAGAAACAAGCCACGATGCCCGCCCGCTTCACTGCCCATGGCGATAATTGCATCGCAGCCGTGCTGCTCCAGCCAGATCGCTTCTTCCACGGTGGTGGCCGAGGACAGCACTTTCGCGCCCGTGGCTTTTACCCGGTCGAGCAAAGCTTTTTCCGGTAGGCCGAAGTGAAAACTGACGACCTCGGGTCGCAATTCTTCGATGAACTGGCAAGCCGCTTCGTTGAACGGCTCGCGGTTGGACACGGGTGTTGGCGCCTCAAAATCGGCACCCAGTTCGCGGTAGTAGGGTTCCAGCAGGTCCTTCCAGTGGCGGTCACGCGCGGCGTCGGGTGCTGGCGGTTGGTGGCAGAAGAAATTCACATTGATCGGACGTGGGCTGGCCTCACGGACCGTGACCAACGCTTCGCGCAGTTGCGCGAGACTCAGTGCTGCAGCCGGTAATGAGCCCAGCGCCCCGGCTTTACTGGCCTCGATGACCATGGCGGTGGTAGTGCCCACGGCCATGGGCGCCTGGATGATGGGCAGTTCGATCCCCAGCAGGTCGATAATGCGGGTGTCGGGCCAGGTGCTCATGGGATGTCTCTCCAGCGTTAATGAGGCTTTTGGCTGTTTTAACAGGGCTCACAACACCCGGCCACTCTGTTTTATTCACTGGACGAACGGAACGTTTCGTGGTGTGCCACCCGTTGAGAGCGTCACCCCGCACCGCATGAATCCGCTTATCAATGTGGGTTGCGTGGGTTTCCAAAGAGAAAGCACTCGCTAGGCCTTCGGCAACTGCTCCCGAGCGAGCAACTGCTGCTTGCGTTCCACACCCCAGCGGTATCCCGACAGATCGCCATTACTGCGTACCACGCGGTGGCAAGGAATGGCGACCGCAAGGCTGTTCGCGCCGCATGCCTGAGCGACTGCGCGGAAAGACTTCGGCGCGCCGATTCGTGCGGCGACTTGCGCGTAGCTGGCCGTGCTTCCCGGTGGAATGTCGCGCAAGGCTTGCCACACCCGTTCCTGAAAGGCCGTGCCGCGCAGATCCAGGGGCAGGTCCAGGCCGAGCGCAGGTGCTTCGATAAACCCCACGACCTGTGCCACACACTGTTCGAAGCGCTGGTCGGCGCCTACCAGTTCGGCCTTGGGAAACTGGTCCTGCAGATCGCGTACCAATTGGTCGGGATCGTCCCCCAGCAGAATTGCGCACACACCACGGGCACTTTGCGCCACCAGGATCGCCCCCAGCGTGCATTGACCGACCGCAAACAGAATCGCAGTGTTGGTACCGCCAGCCTTGTAATCACTGGGCTTCATACCGAGAAGCTGGTCAGCCGATTCATAAAAGCGGCTGTTGGAGTTGAAACCCGCGTCATACAAAGCCTCCGTCACCGAGTGCGAGGCTTTGAGCCCATCGCGCACCTTGCGTGAGCGATGGGCGCTGGCGTAGCCCTTGGGCGTCAATCCCGTGACGGCTTTGAACACGCGGTGGAAGTGGAAGGGACTGAGATTGGCTTGCATGGCCAGCGCGTTCAGGCTGGGCGGGGTGTCAGCCTGTTCGATACGTCGGCAAGCGTCGGCTACCAGTTGCGCGTGGTGCGCAACCAACTGCGTCTGGTCCCCGGCTGCGCGTTTGCTGGCGCGATAACCTGCAGCTTCGGCCTGCGCCGCGGTGTCGAAAAATTCGATGTTTTCCGGGCGCGGCAAACGTGAGGCACTGCTGGGGCGACAGTACACACCGGTGGTCTTTACGCCGTAGACAAACAGCGCATCGGCCTTGGGATCGCGGGCCAGGATCGCTGCCCAGCGCGGGTCTTGTTCAGTCATCATGGTCGGCACTCTTGACGGATCGTTGGCCAGATTAATTGCGCCGTGCGCATCTGGACACTCCGAAGCTTGCGGTCAAATCAACCGGCAGTGCGAAACGTGAGGTTGATGCGTTGCGGCCCCATGATCGGATGCACGCCGTCCTTGATCGGCATCACCCCGTGGAAGCGCAGGCGATCCACGCCGCCCCAGACCACCACATCACCATGAAACAGCGAGACTTTCCGGGGTTTGTCACTGCGTTCATGTCCGCCAAACAGGAAGATCGCCGGTAGGCCAAGCGATATTGATACAACCGGCTCGCTATAGCGACGCTCGTTTTTGTCCTGGTGCAGGGACATTTTTGCGCCGGGCACATAGCGGTTGATCAGGCAGGCGTCGGGAGCAAAGTCGAAAAAGCCGGCCTGTGCCGCCGCCTGCACCGCCAATTGACGCAACACCTCTGGCATTTGTGGCCACGGCTGTTGGCTGCGCGGGTCGACTGGCGAGTAGCGGTAACCGGACGTGTCGGTGGTCCAGCCCAGATCGCCGCAACTGCTCAATGCCGCCGACATGGTAAAACCGCCAGGTGTCACCATTTGCCGAAACGGTGACTGAGCCAGCACCCGTCGCAATTCCGGCAGAATGCGTTCAACCCAGGGTAGGGCTAGGCCCCGTAATACGTAGGACTGTTCGCCAATTTGCTCACGCCCTGCGGGTTGCTGCAGGGCGTCGTCGGCGAACAGGTCGGCGGTGGGGCCGGGCATTGGCTTACAGCGCCTTGCTCACATTGATGTCGGTGATTTCATCACTGGCATCGTGAATTTTCTCCAGGGCTTGCTTGGCTTCTTCCACGCTGTTGGTCTGCAGTTGGGCGAACTCAAAGCGGCGTTCGCCGTTGAGCTTGTACTTGATTACGTATTTTGTGGTGGTCACGGCTATTTCCTGTGAAGTGTGCGGATCAGCTCAGCTTGGAGCTGGTGCGCCGCACAATGCGGATCTTGTGGGACAACGCGGGTTTGCGGGTCACGCTGATTGCGCGGCGCGTGACCACGTCCAGGGTGATGTTCCAGAACCCGGTGCTCGGGGCGGTTATTTTGGCCGGGAACTTGTCGAAGGCGCCGCCGTGATAGGTGTGACGGCCGCCATTCTTGAAACTGCGAAAATTCGCATCGCTCATCAGACGGATATTACAAGTTTGCGAGCATTCGATGACGACAATGTCGCCCTCGTTGAGGTGCTCACGCTGATGGATGAATTTCATGGGTAGGGGCTCCAGAAGGGCTTTTTCTGAAAAATCAGAACGATACGTAGGTTAAGATGGAGTTTATCAGCCCCAGCACGTTTATTATCGGCCCGTCTTCAACGACGTCGACAATTTAAAACAGTTATTTACCGAGTTATCACGGATAAATCCTACGTGGGCGGGAGAAAATTACCATTCCCGCTGTCGTAGGATCTTTATCGGAGGTTTTAGTATGAAGTGGAGTGTGTTGGTTCTGGCCCTGGCGATTGGTGGGTGTGCTTCGGTTGCAGATATCAAGCAGACCCCTCCGACCTTGGCGGTTATTTCCGGGAAGAAGCCACAGGAATACGCCGCATGTGTGGTGCAGAAACTGTCGGCAACCCGTCGGCCACCGCAGATCGAACCGCATAAGGAAGGTGGTGTGCAGGTGATTGTGCCGCAAAAGTTTTCGGCCGATCCATCAGCGATTTTCGAAATTGATGAACGCTCCAGTGGTAGCAGTATCAAGCTCTACGAGAGCATGTCTAACGTGCCGATCCGTCCGGGTGACGTGAAGAAGGCTGGCGAGGACTGCATTTCCGGCTGATAACGCCCGTTCACCCTGCGACTTCGAATCCGATAAAAAGCCTGGTCCCATGATTGCGGGGCCGGGCTTTTTTCATGGCTGTGTGTACGTAGATGGCAGTTCGCTATAATCTCGACCAAACGCCCCACGACAGTGTCAGCGCTCTTTCCAATTCCTACGACGATGAACCTATATGAACAAGATTCTTGCACTGATTGCGGTAATGGCACTCGGCGGCTGCACGACCACCTCTGACGTCTACCTGAAAAACGGCGAACAAGGGCTGACTATTGATTGTTCCGGCGAGGCCAATTCCTGGGCCAGTTGCTATGAAAAGGCCGACGCCTCCTGTGCAGGCACCGGTTACCGTATCGTCGGCACCGAAGGCACGCCTGCACTCAAGGAAAGTGAAAAGACCTTGGGCCAAGACGTAGGCAACTACAAAGGTCGCAGTGTAGTCGTGGTCTGCAAGTAAGCATTACGCCTACATTTGAATATCGGCAAACTTGATGCCTAATCCACGAATAGTCTCCACCAGATCATCCAGGCGAGGGAAAGACTCAACCTCGTCCTGATCGTCCACCAGGAAAAAACTGCGGCCACCGCTTTTCTTGAAGAATACGATCCACTCCCCAAGATCGGCCGGGCTCTGGATGATGTGAGTGGCCGTTATCTGGCCTTCGGCCTGGCGAGCCATGACGTGTTCGCGTTTCATGAAAGACTTCCCCAAAAAGACGAATGCCGAGTAAACCTAGGGTTTGCGCGGCATTTTTGCATTGATTCGGTCGAAAGTTTAACGGATGTGAGCGGGCGAGTCGTGTTGGACGGTGTTTTTGTCTCAGCGGCAAATAGAGACTGAGAGTTACGCTGCGTTTGTAGATTCCGAATGGGTCTAAAAAACTAGTATTTCTCACAGTACTCAGTCAATTCCCGGTTAATTCACAATGGCACTCACTGGTCGGAACGTTATTCCTGACGCTTAGCGGTGCAGGTGAGCAACGTCTGACGACCAGCGGACAACGTAACGATGCGGGCAAACGAACCAGGTAGAAAGCGCGGGCATTCAAGGGAAGCGAGTAGAACGTTTACGCGCGTGACGTGCGGTATCGGTCGGATGCTTGAGACGATGGGAATGAGCCGGGAGGCGCTATCATGAGCGAAATGGATACAGTTAAAGTGTCGTACATCCCAGAGGAATTTTGCGAGGGAAATGCTAGTGAAGTGACGCGTGTAGTGAAATATAGCGCCGGAGAAGCGTACGAACTTGTGTCATTAGTAGGTGGAGTGGCAACGTACGAAGCGCCGACAAGCGAAAATAACGTTGATAGCAGAGTTGTTCGCAACTCGATGATCGCGATGTTAGGCGCCTCAAACTATAGATCTAAGTACCCATCCTCTCTAAAGCACTTGTTCGTCGTTGACGTCACTAAATGGCAGCCGCCCGTAGTTGCTCCCGAGCCACCGAGGACCGAATGCCCAGCTCGGCCCGCAGAGTGGCCCCAACAATTGGACTGGCCCCCAGTTCGGCCCCCAGCATGGCCCCCTGGCATACAGTGGCCCCCAGAAGGCATGCCAGTCGAGCAGCTTATAGAGGTATCAATAAAAAATAATTCAATTCGGTGGGAAGAGTTTTACCGAGATCGGTATCAATGAGGTTACGGTTCCGAGCACGAAAAAGCCCCGTTAATCGGGGCTTTTTCGCGCAGCCTGCAAGGTTTACTTGCCTTTCGGCCGTTTGCTCGATGCATGCCCCGCTTCATCCACGAACACTTCAGCTACGGCGATAGCCTGGCTTTCGCTCGGAAATGCGCCGGCGACGCTGTCGCCGTGGAAGTTGATCAAATGCCAACCGTCCGCTCGCTGTGTGATCAGGTAGCCGTTCACGCCTTTTGGTTCTGACATCTATCAAATATCTCGTGGTGTGGTTCAAGGCCCTTATGATAGCGCCAAATACCGCAATCCAGCGCACGTTATTCCAAGTCAGTGTTCCGGTTGCAAAAGCGTGCTAAAAAGGGTGCAGCCCTTTGATACATTGAGGGGCAAGCGTCTTTCGCCGAGGCGGTGAGCATGCGCCTCGTAAGATCAGCGGAACTTACGCTGAGATTTTTTCTCTATGATGACATCGCAACGCCAGCAGGACCCATTGTAAGGTGACTGCGGCCTGATTAGACTGCGCCGAATTCCGTACGCACAGCCCTTTGTAAGGACTTATATGATCAAGAAATGCTTGTTCCCAGCAGCCGGTTACGGCACTCGCTTCCTGCCAGCGACCAAAGCCATGCCCAAAGAGATGCTGCCGGTGGTGAACAAGCCACTGATTCAGTACGGCGTCGAAGAGGCCCTGGATGCCGGTCTGAACGAGATCTCCATCGTCACTGGCCGTGGTAAGCGCGCGCTGGAAGACCACTTCGACATCAGCTACGAGCTGGAAAACCAGATCAAGGGCACCGACAAGGAAAAATACCTGGTCGGCATCCGCAAACTGCTGGACGAGTGCTCGTTCTCCTACACGCGTCAGACCCAGATGAAAGGCCTTGGCCACGCCATCCTGACCGGTCGCCCGCTGATCGGTGACGAGCCGTTCGCCGTGGTACTGGCGGATGACCTGTGTGTGAACCTGGAAGGCGATGGTGTGCTGACCCAGATGGTCAAGCTGTACCAGAAATACCGTTGCACCATCGTTGCGGTGATGGAAGTGAACCCGACTGAAACCAACAAGTACGGCGTTATCGCCGGCGACGACATTGGCGATGGCCTGATCCGCGTACGTGACATGGTTGAAAAACCAGCACCGGAAGATGCACCTTCCAACCTGGCAATCATTGGTCGTTACATCCTGACCCCGGATATCTTCAAGTTGATCGAAGAAACCGAGCCAGGCAAGGGCGGCGAAATCCAAATCACCGACGCCCTGCTCAAGCAAGCCAAAGACGGTTGCGTGATTGCCTACAAGTTCAAGGGCCAGCGTTTCGACTGCGGCGGCGCTGAAGGCTACATCGAGGCGACCAACTTCTGCTACGAACACTTCTACAAGACTGGCAAGGCTTACTGATTAACCCAATAAGCAGCCTGTTCTAAAAAAGCCACCTTAGGGTGGCTTTTTCGTTTTTCAGCCCCATGTAAGTCGGTATGCTGATTGCCTGCCGAGGAGAGTGAAATGGCCTACGATTTTGACCTGTATGTGATTGGCGCCGGTTCCGGCGGTGTTCGTGCGGCCCGTTTTGCCGCGGGCTTTGGAGCCAAGGTGGCTGTGGCGGAAAGCCGTTACCTGGGCGGCACCTGCGTCAACGTCGGCTGCGTACCGAAAAAGCTGCTGGTGTACGGCGCACATTTCGCCGAAGACTTTGAGCAGGCCAGTGGGTTTGGCTGGTCCCTGGGTGAGGCGAATTTTGATTGGGCCACCCTGATCGCCAACAAGGATCGTGAGATCAACCGCCTCAATGGCATCTACCGCAACTTGCTGGTCAACAGCGGCGTGACGTTGCACGAAGGGCATGCGCGGCTGGTCGATGCGCATCAGGTCGAGATCAATGGCGAGCGCTTCACCGCCAAGCATGTTCTGATTGCGACGGGTGGCTGGCCGCAAATTCCGGAGATTCCGGGGCATGAACATGCCATTGGCTCCAATGAGGCGTTCTTCCTCAAGGAATTGCCGAAGCGCGTACTGGTCGTCGGGGGTGGTTACATTGCCGTGGAGTTCGCAGGAATCTTCCATGGCCTGGGCGCGCAAACCACGCTGCTGTATCGCGGTGATCTGTTCCTGCGCGGTTTCGACGGTTCGGTGCGCACGCACCTGAAAGAAGAGCTGACCAAGCGTGGCCTGGATCTGCAATTCAATGCCGATATCGAGCGTATCGACAAGCAGGCCGACGGCAGCCTCAAGGCGACTTTGAAGGACGGCCGCGTGCTGGAGGCCGACTGTGTGTTCTACGCCACCGGGCGGCGTCCGATGCTGGACAACCTGGGGCTGGAGAATACCGGCGTCAAACTCGACAAGCGCGGCTTCATTGAGGTGGATGACCAGTACCAGACCGCCGATGCATCAATCCTGGCCATTGGCGATGTGATCGGTCGCGTGCAACTGACGCCGGTGGCCCTGGCCGAGGGCATGGCCGTGGCGCGCCGGCTGTTCAAGCCTGAGCAGTATCGCCCGGTCGACTATGCGATGATCCCGACCGCGGTGTTTAGCCTGCCGAACATTGGCACCGTAGGCCTCACCGAGGAAGAAGCGAAAGAGAAGGGCCACAAGGTGCAGATCTTTGAAAGCCGTTTCCGGCCGATGAAGCTGACCCTGACCGAGTGCCAGGAAAAGACCCTGATGAAGCTGGTAGTGGACGCCGATACCGATCAAGTGTTGGGTTGCCACATGGTCGGTCCAGACGCGGGTGAAATCGTCCAGGGCCTGGCGATCGCACTCAAAGCGGGTGCGACCAAGCAGCATTTCGATGACACCATCGGCGTACACCCCACGGCGGCGGAAGAGTTTGTCACCATGCGCACGCCTGTGGCCGACTGATCAATCCTCGGGCGTTGCCTCTGGCGCCGTCGCAACGGCGGCCGCCAGGCGCAATGCTTCAAGACTGGCCTGGGCCTTGATCAGGTCCAATTCCAAGGTTTTGTTGGCGTGCTGGTGTTCCGCCAATGCTGCCTGGCGTGACTGGCTCTCCAGCACGGCAACGCGCAGGCGCTCCTGCAGCAGGGTGCGTTCGCTGTCAATCAGGCCCACTTGTTCATTCAGCTTGAGCAGCTGGGCCTGATCTTTGCGGGATTGTTCCTGTAGCGCCGTCAACGCTTTCGATGCCACTCGATGCTCAATCAACAGTCGCTCATTGTCGCGATGCAGCTGGGTGATTTCATCCTGGCGCACCATGGCGCTCTGCTGCGCTTGGCGCAGTTCAGCCTGGACCTGTTGCAGTTGACCTTCGTGGCGACGCTGTTCCTGCTCACGCTGCTCCTTGATTGCATGGCGGTAATGCTCCAAGGCATCCCGGGCGTGTAAATGCTTTTCTTCCAGTGAGCGAATCTGCTCGTCCTTGTCGCTGATCCTTAACTCGTAATCACTGCACGCCTGGCTCAGCCCGGCGTTACGGGTTTGTTCGGTCTGCAGGCTGGTGCTGGCGGTTTGCAGCGCGGCGCTTTCCTCTGCAAGGGCGGCGGCCTGGATATCAAATTGTTGCTTGAGCTGGCTGTGGGCCTCTTCAAGGGCTTCGACCTGGGTGAGCAGGGCGGCTTTCTGTTGCTCGAACTGCGCCATGGCCAGGTCGATGGGCTCCTGGGCTTTTTCCTTTAATCGTTGCGCCAGGCGCGCCACTAACTCGCCAAGCTCGTCGTCGATAGGCGCCTCGGTAATGGTGGCACGGGTCTCGCTCTCGTCGAGCTCCTTCAGATAGCGATGAATCGTGGTTTTCGAGCCCGTGTTGCCCATTTCGATGCGTACGGCGTCGATGCTGGGGTTTTCGCCGCGGGCGAGGATTGCCAAGCGCGCCGTTTGAACTACTGCTTTGTTAATGCCGCCGCGAGCCATGGGGTCTCCATCGATTTCGTATTGTGGTACATAGTATGTATATACGTATCATATCATGAACAAAAAATGGTTTGAATTCATGATTTAACAGATGGGATATTGGCGTATTATCCCGTGTAATATGCGTTTAAACCGCGCAAACACCTGCCAGCCGTACGAATAGGCCTCCCATGAGCGATCTGGACCGTTATCTCGATGCCGCCACCCGCGATAACACGCGACGCAGCTATCGCGCCGCCATCGAACATTTCGAAGTGAGTTGGGGAGGGTTCCTGCCCGCCACCAGCGACAGCGTGGCGCGTTATCTGGTGGCGCATGCCGGGGTATTGGCGGTCAACACGCTGAAGTTGCGGCTTTCGGCTTTAGCGCAGTGGCACACGAGCCAGGGCTTTCCCGATCCGACCAAGGCGCCGGTGGTGCGCAAAGTGCTCAAGGGTATTCGCGCCGTGCACCCGGCGCAGGAGAAACAGGCCGAACCTTTGCAGCTCAAGCACCTGGAGCAGGTGGTGGCGTCCCTTGAGAGCGAGGCAAAGGCCGCGGCCCACGACCTGCCTCGGCTACTGCGCGCCAAGCGCGACACCGCACTGATCCTGCTGGGCTTCTGGCGCGGGTTTCGCAGTGATGAGCTGTGCCGTCTCGAGATCGAGCATGTTCACGCCACGCCCGGCGCGGGCATCAGCGTGTATCTGCCACGCAGCAAAAGCGACCGCGACAACCTCGGCAAGACCTATCACACCCCGGCGCTGTTACGCCTGTGCCCGGTGCAGGCCTACAACGAGTGGCTCAGTGCCTCGGCGTTGGTGCGTGGCCCGGTATTTCGCGGCATCGATCGCTGGGGCAACCTGGGGGAGGAGGGGTTGCACCCCAACAGCGTAATCCCATTGCTGCGCCAGGCGCTGGAGCGTGCGGGGATTCCCGCCGAGCAATACACCAGCCACTCATTGCGTCGTGGGTTTGCCACGTGGGCCCATCGCAGCGGCTGGGATTTGAAGTCGTTGATGAGTTACGTCGGCTGGAGCGACATGAAATCCGCCATGCGCTATGTTGAAGCGACGCCCTTTCTTGGCATGACCCTGGCGACGCAACCGCTACTTTGAGATTTCTTCTATTAATACAGTTTCCTGATAGGGAAAACCAATCGTCAGCATCAGGTTTGCCAATGAGCCATCGGCTCAGAGAGTGGGTAGGATTCACTTCATCAACTTTAAGCCCTTCTACAAAACCTGACGGAGAGTCAACGATGCCTATCATCAACAGCCAAGTAAAACCGTTCAAAGCTACCGCCTACAAAAACGGCAACTTCGTAGATGTGTCCGACGCCGATCTGAAAGGCAAGTGGTCCGTTGTGTTCTTCTACCCAGCCGACTTCACCTTCGTTTGCCCAACCGAACTGGAAGACCTGGCTGACAACTACGCCGAATTCCAGAAGCTGGGCGTCGAAATCTACAGCGTTTCCACCGACACCCACTTTGCCCACGCTGCTTGGCACAACACTTCGCCAGCCATCGGCAAAATCCAGTACACCATGATCGGTGACCCAACCCTGACCATCTCCCGCAACTTCGACGTACTGATCGAAGAAGCTGGCCTGGCAGACCGCGGTACGTTCGTGATCAACCCAGAAGGTCAGATCAAGATTGTTGAGCTGAACGACGGCGGTGTTGGCCGTGACGCTTCCGAGCTGCTGCGCAAAATCAAAGCGGCTCAATACGTCGCTGCCCACCCGGGCGAAGTGTGCCCAGCCAAGTGGAAAGAAGGCGAGGCTACTCTGGCTCCGTCCCTGGACCTGGTCGGCAAGATCTAAGTCTGTGAAGTCTCAAGGGCGGTATTCCGCACTTAAGTAAGCTGCATCCGCCCCCAAAACGCCCGGGCGAGATTCGCTCGGGCGTTTTTTTGTCTGCAATAAACCGAATAAACAGGAAATCGCCCGTATGTTGGACGCCAATCTTAAAGCTCAGTTGAAGTCATACCTGGAACGGGTCACCCAGCCGATCGAGATCGTCGCCTCCCTCGACGACGGCGCGAAATCCCAGGAAATGCTTGCCCTTTTGCAGGATGTTGTCAGCCTCACGACGCTGATTACCCTGAAAACCGATGGTGATGATGCGCGTAAGCCGTCGTTCTCCATCAACCGCCCGGGTGCCGAGATCAGCCTGCGTTTTGCCGGCATCCCCATGGGCCATGAATTCACTTCGTTGGTTCTGGCCCTGCTGCAAGTCGGTGGCCACCCGTCGAAGGCCAGTGTCGAAGTGATTGAACAGATCCGCGCCCTTAAAGGCGAGTTCAGCTTCGAGACCTACTTTTCGCTGTCCTGCCAGAACTGCCCGGACGTGGTCCAGGCGCTCAACCTGATGGCCGTGCTCAACCCGAACATTCGCCACGTCGCCATCGACGGCGCGCTGTTCCAGGCTGAAGTCGACGAACGTCAGATCATGGCGGTGCCCAGCGTTTACTTGAACGGTGTGAACTTCGGCCAGGGCCGCATGGGCCTGGAAGAAATTCTCGCCAAGCTCGACACCAGCGGGATCGAAAAAGCCGCCGAGAAAATCAGCGCCAAAGACGCCTTTGATGTGCTTGTCGTCGGTGGTGGTCCAGCCGGTTCTTCGGCGGCCATCTATGCCGCACGTAAAGGCATTCGTACCGGCGTCGCTGCCGAGCGTTTTGGTGGCCAGGTGCTGGACACCATGTCCATCGAGAACTTCATCTCGGTGCAGGAAACCGAAGGCCCAAAACTGGCCAGCGCCCTGGAAGCCCATGTACGCCAGTACGACGTGGACATCATGAACCTGCAGCGCGCCAGCAGCCTGGTGCCGGCGAAAAACGCCGGTGACCTGCACGAAATTCGTTTCGAAAGCGGTGCGACCCTCAAGTCCAAGACTGTGATCCTGGCCACCGGCGCCCGCTGGCGCGAAATGGGTGTGCCGGGCGAGCAGGAATACAAGGCCAAAGGCGTGTGCTTCTGCCCGCACTGCGACGGCCCGCTGTTCAAGGGCAAGCGTGTAGCGGTGATCGGCGGTGGTAACTCCGGCGTTGAAGCGGCCATCGACCTGGCCGGCATCGTCAGCCATGTCACCTTGCTTGAGTTCGACAGCAAGTTGCGCGCCGACGCCGTGTTGCAACGCAAGCTCTACAGCCTGCCCAACGTTGACGTGATCACCAGCGCGCTGACCAGCGAAGTGAAAGGTGATGGCCAGAAAGTCACCGGCCTGGCGTACAAGGATCGCGACAGCGGCGAGTTCAAGACCATTGACCTGGAAGGTATCTTCGTACAGATCGGTTTGCTGCCCAACACCGACTGGCTCAAAGGCACCGTGGAGCTGACGCCGCGTGGCGAAATCATCGTCGATGCGCGTGGTGAGACTTCACTGCCAGGTGTGTTCGCCGCCGGCGACGTGACGACGGTGCCGTACAAGCAGATCGTGATTGCGGTGGGCGAGGGTGCCAAGGCTTCCCTGAGTGCTTTCGATCACCTGATCCGCACTTCCGTTCCGGCGTAAATCCGAAGCCGCAATGAAAACCCCATGAGCGATCATGGGGTTTTTTTCGTTATAGCGGTGCGGGCTGGATAATCTCGACCCAGTACGCGTCCGGGTCCTTGATGAAGGCCAGGCTTTTCATGCGGCCATCGGTCAGGCGTTTCTGGAAGTCGCAGCCCAGGGCTTCGAAACGTTCGCAGGCAGCGACGATATCCGGCACCGAGATACAGATGTGACCAAAACCACGTGGGTCGGTATTACCATTGTGGTAGGCAAAGTCGGCGTCGTTTTCGGTGCCATGGTTGTGGGTCAGTTCCAGGATACCTGGGATCGACTTCATCCACTGGGTACGCTCGGCGGCGTCGGCCGGAATCTGGGACTTGTCCACCAGGGCCAGGAAGTACAGGCTGAATTCGGCTTCCGGAAAGTCACGCTTTTCAACCAGGGAGAAACCGAGGACGCGGGTGTAGAAGTCCAGCGACTTGGTGATGTCCTTGACCCGCAGCATGGTGTGGTTGAACACGAAGTTCGTGGTGGCGGTGTCCGGCTGGGCAGTGACGCCCGGGAAAGTGTTCAGTTCGTGCAGGCTCATGGGCCCTCCAGAAAAAATGGGGCAAACGCGGCTCTGAAATGTGAGCGGTTCCTTGGCTTGCGGCTGGCGTCCGTGCAGCCGGACCATGATACGCAAGGCTCGCCCCAGGCGCCAAATGAAAAAGCCCAAGCAAGCCTTGCGACACATGGGCGCAGGGGCTCAAACTTTGGCGCTTGAACCTTGGGTGTTTTTCACAATGATTGCATTTCGTAAACCGCTGTTTAGCGTTGTGTGTGTGCTGTTGGGCAGTTCCTTCGTGCTGGCGGCCGACCCCGAAATTCATTGGCCCAGTGGCTGGCAGGTTGAAGAGGTTGTCCCGGATGGTGACGCACCTGCCAAACCCCAGCCGGTGTCGCGACAGCGTGCGATAAAGAATGATGAAAATGGCGCGACCTTGATGGTGATGGAGTTGACGGGTACGCCGATTGAAGCGGGGCATAAGGTTAATCTTCAAGGCGTACTGCTGGAGATGCGCAAGTCCATCCAGAAAGATTTTGCCCAAGGTGGTTATCAAAGTGTGTGCAGCAAGATGCGCCCTACAACATTGAGTCATCTTGACGCGTTGGAAACTACGTGTGTGATAACCGAAAACGGGCGTCACGTGCTGTCGCAAACATTGGTGGGCGCGGTTGATGCCGATAAGGCGTATGTTTTTTCATACGCAGGGCAGGCGGATGCGTACGAAGCCAGCAAGGACGAAGTCAGTTCGGTGCGCGATAGCCTCAAACTTTAAGTGTGTAATGTCCGGCGGTTCTGAACATAATGAAACGTTATTTAAGTTCGATTTCGAACCGTTGAAATAAAAAAGCCCCGCGTAAGCGGGGCTCTTTGTTAGTGCAGTGCGATCAGCCGCGAAGCCAGGAGTCTACAGTGGCAGCGCCGTACTGTTCTTTCCAGGCCTTGAGGCCACGGTGGTTGCCGCCTTTGGTTTCGATCAGCTCACCAGTGTGTGGGTTCTGGTAAACCTTGACCACGCGGGCGCGGCGCTGTTTTGGTGCGCTGACGGCAGCAGCGCTGGACTTGCCCGGGTTTGGATCAAGGATGGAAATGATGTCACGCAGGCTTTTGCCGTAGGTCTTCATCAGGCCCTGGAGCTTTTCTTCGAATTCGATTTCTTTCTTCAGGCCGGCGTCGTTTTTCAGGGACTCCAGCTGGGCAAGCTGCTCTTGAAGGGCTTTTTCGGCTGCGCGAAATTCGGCGAGTCTGGACAAAATAGGTACTCCAATAGTGTGTTTGGCTGATATCAACTGCAGACAAAGCTATAAGCCAAGCGCTTTAAGGCGACTCAAGAAAGAAGCCGTCTCGCGAGTTCTGCACAGGCTGAAAAAATTGTAGTAGTTAATGTGCTACGAGTAAATCATGTCTTTTGGCTAAATAAAATTATTTCAGCGCAGGTAGTGCATGGCTATTCAATGGCTGACCAGTGATTGAATAAATTCGTCGCACGGCAATGGCTTTCCGAACAGGTAGCCCTGCAGGAAGTCCACGCCTTGGGCGGCCAGGTAATCGGACTGTTCAGGCGTTTCCACACCTTCTGCAACGATGCCCAAGTCGAGTTTGCCGGACAGTTCAATGATGCTGTCGAGAATATGCAGCGATAATGCATCCGCACCGATCATGGCGACAAAACTCTGGTCGATCTTCAAGTAGTCGACATTGAAGTTACGTAAATAGCCCAGGCTTGAGTGGCCGGTTCCAAAGTCATCAATAGCGATCATCACCCCCAGTTGATGCAGGGCGTCGAACAGGCGGCGGGTGATATCGGTAGGCACGATCAGCTCGCGCTCGGTCAACTCCAGCACCAGGGTGACCTGGCCGACGGGAAAGGCGGCGAGAAACTCACGGCAGTCATCCACCAAGGCCAAATCCTGGCAGTGGCGTGCGGTGATGTTGACGCCGATATGAAACCCAGGGCTGAAACGCGACGCGTGGGGCGACAGTTGTGCCGCGGTCTGGCGTAACAGGGCACGGGTCATGGGGACTATCAGGCCAGAGTGCTCGGCCAGAGGAATAAACAGGTCGGGCCGCACCAGGCCTTCTTTGGGATGTTGCCAGCGCATCAGTACTTCACATCCCGCCCACTCGCGGGTATCCCCCCTTACCACTGGCTGGAAATACGGAATGAACTCATTGGCACCCAGCGCCCGTTGCAATTCTTGAGTCGGTGCCGAGGAGCGCTTTTGCAGCCAGTGGGCCAAAAAACCCGCCAGCACGCCAAAAAACACGACCAGGCTGAACATTGCCGGGTAACGGGCCTGCATGTAGCGCCATACTTCGCCCGCCGGCATGCCTGCGTTGACGCTGTAGTGATAGCGTTCGGACGCCAAGTGCTCGTTAGCCACGGCAAATACCGGCATCGCCGTGTCACGCACCTTGCCATCAGTCCCCAGCCAATTCGGGCCAACTTGCAGTACCAGATGGGCGTATAGGTTGATCAGGCGCAGGGCGTTGGTCAGGTGATAGCCGTCGATCGAAGCAAAAGCGGCCTTGTCACCGTCAACCAGCCGGTAGACCAGCAGCGCGGTGTCGGGGGTCACCGGGTTGCCATTCATCAGCCATAACTGGCCGGCCACATAGTCATCCGGGTTGACCGGTGACATGTAGTTGCTGCCGAACAATGAGCTGCAATAGATGTTTTTTTGCCAGGACAGGGTGGTCGCACGCACAAAGGGCCTGCGAGTGACCTGTTCGCGCAGCGCCAGCTGTGCGCCGCTATCACAGGGTTGCCCCGCCAATGGCAGCAAGGCCTGGGCGGCGAGGGCGGTGTTGTCGAGCATCAGGTCGAATTGGCGCACCGCCTCCTGCGCGGTCTGGGCCGAACTTTGTTGCAAGGTACGTTCGGCTTGCCAGTGCAGGATGATGACCCCGAGCGCAATCGGCAGCAGCGCACTCAGTGATGTGATCAGGTAACGACTGGCGCGTTTTCGCGGGCCGTTGATGGTCAGTGGCATGGGGTGAACGGCCTGTTGCAGGAATCAGATTCAGTCGATGATAGATGGCCCGACCGAAATAAGCTCGCGGTACCTAACCATTTGGCCAGTATGCGTCGCTACAACGCTAGACCTTGGGCAATACGGATAAAAGCGAGCGTCGCCGGGGAAGACTGACGCCGGTCCAGTACGGCGAGGCCAACCTGGCGCGGCACACGCGGGGATAATACGCGCTGTACGTAGCGAGGATCATGGCCGGCCGGCAACGAGGCCTGCGCCACGACGCTTACCGCATCACCCCGGCTGACGGTTTCCAAGGTGCTCAGCAGTTGCGAGCAGCGATAACGCACATTCGGGGTCAGCCGCGCCTCGTTGAACAAGCGCACCACTAATTCAGTTGACCCAGCCTCGGTCAGCGCGAAAGGGTCGTTGCACAAGTCCTTGAGGCTCACGTGTTCGCGCCCAGCCAGCGTGTGACCGGCCGGCAGCAGCGCCACCATCTGGTCCTCGAACAGTGGGAAAGTGTCGAAGCGTTCCTGGTCCAGCACCACAAAGCCAATATCAACCCGGCGTTCATCGAGCCATTGGATGACTTGTCTGTCCGGCCCTTCATCCACGTGCACCTCAATGCCCGGATACGCCACGCGGAACCGGTTGAGAATCTTCGGCAGCAAGTAAGTCGAGGAGGTGGGGCCGAATGAGCCGATGCGCAGTGTCCCGCGTTTCATGCCCCGGGCGTCCGCGGCCTCCTGTTGCAAGGTGTTTGCCAGGCCTAGCATCGCCCGAGCGCGTCCCAGCAACTGCGCGCCGATATCGCTCAGCTCGACCTGGGCCTGGTGGCGCCTGAACAACGCCACCCCCAGTTCCTGTTCCAGGCCTTTGATCGCGTGGGACACTGCCGACTGGCTGATGCCGAGGCGATGGGCTGCGCTGGTGAAGCCTTGCAGCTCGGCCACCAGCGAGAAGATTTCAAGTTGAGTCAGGGTCATGAGTGATCACTCATTTTACGATGACACTGTATTACCAGAACAATGCAGGCACCTTCAAGCCAGGAGAGCCCTATCCCGTGCATTCGAGCTCAGATCGCATCACTTATATGAAGTTGGCGGCTGTCACCATGATCTGGGGCGGCACCTTCGTGGCCGGTCGCTACCTGAGCGGGACGGTCGACCCTTTGCTGGCGGCCAGCCTGCGGTTCGCGCTGGCCAGCCTGGCCTTACTGGGATTCCTGGGCTTGGCACGCATCCCACTGGCCCGCCCAAGCCCCAGACAGTTACTGCAACTGGGGATGCTGGGTTTCTTCGGGATTTTTTTCTACAACCTGTGTTTCTTCTACGGATTGCAGTCCATCAACGCTTCGCGAGCCTCATTGATCGTGGCGTTGAACCCGGCGGTGATCGGCCTGGCGTCGCGTTGGCTGTTCAAGGAGCGCCTGGGTGCCAGCAACGTCGCTGGGATCCTGCTGTGTCTGACGGGTGCCGCCGTGGTCATTGTCAGTCGCAATCCCCACGTGCTGAATGAAGCAACCAGCAGCTGGCGTGGGGATTTACTCATCTTCGGGTGTGTCGTGGGGTGGGGCATCTATTCACTGTGTTCCCGTGGCTTGAACCAGAGCCTTGGGCCGCTGCAGACGGTCACCTGGTCGATACTGCTGGGAACCCTGATGCTCACCCTCACAACGCTGATCATGGGCCGCTTTACACTTGAAGCAATGGGTCGCCTGCAGACTGCGCAGGGGCTGAGCCTGGCGTACCTCGGCGTGCTTGGCTCGGCGCTGGCCTATATCGGCTATTACGATGGCATCCGCCGTATCGGCGCGACACGTTCCGGCGTATTTATAGCGCTTAACCCCCTCACCGCGGTGATCTGCGGCGCCTTGCTGCTGGATGAACCGTTGAGCCTGCCCATGCTGATCGGCGGGGCGGTGATCCTGCTGGGCATCTACCTCTGCAACAAACCCCTTGCACGCGCCAGGGCAATGGGGATTTGATAAGAGTACGGACAAATACGGTTACGCTGTGTAGAATCGATTTACGCATACAAGAATATGGACTTGCGCTCACGCAAGCCTAAGCCGTCAGAGACTGATGACCCCATGAAGCTACTCGGCTCCCCCCTCATCTTTGGTGACTTCCTCGCCCGCAGCGTGCGAGGCCTTTCCTGTGCGCCACCCTGCAACCTCATCCTTGCTCGCCATTAATACTGTGTCTATTACAAGAATGATGAGGTGCCACCATGGCAGATCTATACGAAAACCCAATGGGCCTGATGGGCTTTGAATTCATCGAATTCGCGTCGCCGACGCCGGGCACCCTGGAGCCGATCTTCGAGATCATGGGCTTCACCAAAGTCGCGACCCACCGTTCCAAGAACGTGCACCTGTATCGCCAGGGCGAGATCAACCTGATCCTCAACAACGAGCCCAACAGCATCGCCTCCTACTTTGCGGCCGAACACGGCCCGTCGGTGTGCGGCATGGCGTTCCGCGTGAAGGACTCGCAAAAGGCCTACAACCGCGCCCTGGAACTCGGCGCCCAGCCGATCCATATTGACACCGGGCCGATGGAATTGAACCTGCCGGCGATCAAGGGCATCGGCGGCGCGCCGTTGTACCTGATCGACCGTTTCGGCGAAGGCAGCTCGATCTACGACATCGACTTCGTGTACCTCGAAGGTGTGGAGCGCAATCCGGTCGGTGCAGGTCTCAAAGTCATCGACCACCTGACCCACAACGTCTATCGCGGCCGCATGGTCTACTGGGCCAACTTCTACGAGAAATTGTTCAACTTCCGTGAAGCGCGTTACTTCGATATCAAGGGCGAGTACACCGGCCTGACTTCCAAGGCCATGAGTGCGCCGGACGGCATGATCCGCATCCCGCTGAACGAAGAGTCGTCCAAGGGCGCGGGGCAGATCGAAGAGTTCCTGATGCAGTTCAACGGCGAAGGCATCCAGCACGTGGCGTTCCTCACCGACGATCTGGTCAAGACCTGGGACGCGTTGAAGAAAATCGGCATGCGCTTCATGACCGCGCCGCCAGACACTTATTACGAAATGCTCGAAGGCCGCCTGCCTGACCACGGCGAGCCGGTGGATCAACTGCAGGCACGCGGTATCCTGCTGGACGGATCTTCCGTGGAAGGCGACAAACGCCTGCTGCTGCAGATCTTCTCGGAAACCCTGATGGGCCCGGTGTTCTTCGAATTCATCCAGCGCAAGGGCGACGATGGGTTTGGCGAGGGCAACTTCAAGGCGCTGTTCGAGTCCATCGAACGTGACCAGGTGCGTCGTGGTGTATTGACCGCCGATTAAGCGTCAAAAAGCCCGGCCGAGGGTGACCCCGGCCGGGCTTTTTATTGCCTGCGCATCAGGTTTTGCGTTGATGCACCAGGTGCTTGAAGCCTTCAAACACCAGCACCATTACCGCCAACCAGATCGGGATGTAGGTGAGCCACTCGCCACCCTTGATGCCTTCACCCAAGATCAGCGCCACGGCTAACAGCAGGACCGGCTCAACATAGCTAAGCAACCCGAACAGGCTGAACGCCAGCAACCGGCTGGCGATGATATAGCTCACCAGCGCCGAGGCGCTGATCAGGCCCAGCATCGGGATCAGCGCATACAGTTTCGGGTGGGCATCCATCACCGCAAAGCCTTGCTCGCCACTCTGCACAAACCACCAGGCCACCGGCAGCATCAGCGCCATATCCAGCCAGAGCCCACCCAGATGGTCGGTCTTGAGGTACTTGCGCACGATGAAATACACCGGGTAGCCGATGATCACCACCAGCGTTGCCCAGGAAAACCCACCGGCCTGATACAGCTCGTTGAGCACCCCGAGGGCCGCAAAAAACACGGCAATCCGTTGCAAGTAGGACAGTTGTTCGCCCCACACCAGGCGCCCGGTCAGCACCATGGTCAGCGGCAGCAGGAAGTACCCCACCGACACATCCAGGCTGCGCCCATTCAGCGGCGCCCACATGAATAGCCACAATTGCACGCCCAACAAGGCAGAGGACAGCAACACACCCGCAATCAAGCGTGGCTTGGCCGCCAACAGCTGCAGCAGCTCCCACACCCGCCGCCATTCGCCGCTGACGATCATGAACACCGTCATGCACGGCACGGTCAGCAACATGCGCCAGCCGAAAATCTCCAGGCCGCTCAAGGGCGTGAGCAATGATGTGAAGTAATACATCACGGCAAACAGCACCGAGGCCAAGACCGATAAAACAACTCCTTTAGACACTCTGTCCTCGCGAAAACCGTTGATACAAAAGATAAGGGGATTATGGAGCTTTTGGCGGGAGAGGGTTGCGCTGTTTTGGGGCGTTTTTCAGGAAATTTTATCGCCGCCTCTTGTAGGAGCGAGCTTGCTCGCGAAGAACGTCAACGATCACGCAGCGCTATCAGGTAGCCTGCGGCGTCCTTGGGTTCTTCGCGAGCAGGCTCGCTCCTACAGAGTGGAGGGGTTATGCGCGTGGTAAGCGACCGGAGACGAAGTGCCCCACATCATTGAACCCCGGCGTCGACGAATGCCCCGGCGTCACCAACGAATCGATAAACGCCTCATCTTCGGCGCTGATCTTCACCTCAAGCGCGCCAATATAGGCATCCCACTGCGCCTCCGTACGCGGCCCGACAATCGCCGAGCTGACCGCCGAGTTGTTCAACACCCAGGCAATCGCAAACTCCACGATCCCCACGCCACGTCCTTGGGTGTACTGCTGGATCTGCTGGGCGATGCGCAGCGATTCGACACGCCATTCGGTTTCCAGGATGCGTTTGTCCTGGCGCGCCGCGCGGCTGCCGGCCTCGGGGGTAACGTCGGGCGCGTATTTACCGCTAAGCACACCGCGAGCCAGCGGGCTATAGGGCACCACACCCAGGCCGTAGGCGGCTGCAGCGGTGATCTGCTCCACCTCGGCCTGGCGGTTGACGATGTTGTACAAAGGCTGGCTGATGACCGGCTTGTCGACGCCCAGGCGCTCGGCAACGCGAATCACCTCGGCAATGCGCCAACCGCGATAGTTGGACAGGCCCCAGTAGCGGATCTTGCCCTGGCGGATCAGGTCGCCAATCGCCGACACCGTCACTTCCAGGGGGGTGTTGTGGTCTTCACGGTGCAGGTAGTAGATGTCCAGGTAATCGGTGTCCAGGCGGGTCAGGCTGGCTTCCAGTGCGTTGAAAATGCGCTTGCGGCTCAAGCCGCTGCGGTTGGGCAAACCGTCCACCGGGCCGATGCCGACCTTGGAGGCCACCACCCAATCCTGGCGATTACGCACAATGGCTTCGCCGACGATTTCCTCGGAGCGCCCCCCGGTGTAGACGTCCGCCGTGTCGATGAAATTGATGCCCTGATCCCAGGCCTTGTCGATGATGCGCAGCGAGTCCTCGGTGTTGGTCTGTTCGCCAAACATCATGGTGCCCAGGGTCAAGGCGCTGACCTTCAAACCGGACTGGCCCAATGTGCGGTAAATCATGGATAACTCCTCAAGGCGGGAAATGTACCCATGCAATACCAGACTCAGAGGCTCTGGGACAAGCCCTGCGCGGGTTTCTTCATGTGCTCAGCAGTGTCTGGCAGCGCTGCTGTAAAAAGCGATGCAGCACCTTCACCCGTTCCGACACCTGCAGGCGGTGAGGGCACATCAGGTTGAAAGGGGCAGGCTCTCCTTGCCAATCCTCTAACAGCGCGACCAGTCGGCCGGCGGCGATATCGCCGATCACGTCGAGCCTGGCCTTGTAGGCGATACCGTGCCCGCCAAGCGCCCAACGCCGGACGATTTCTCCGTCATTGCTGAGGAAATCCCCCGTCACTTCAACCTCCTGTAGCTGATCAGCCTGACGAAACCGCCAAGTCTTGCTCACTTGGCCCTGGCGCATGTACCGCAGCGCGGTATGTCGGGACAGTTCCATCGGTTCGCGCGGCGTCCCATGACGGGCCAGGTAGTCGGGGCTGGCGCAGGCGACGCGGTGGTGATCAGGCGCGATCGGCAATGCAACCAGGCTGGAGTCCTGGGGCACTCCAAAGCGCAGGGCGATGTCGACGGTTTCGCGGAACAGGTCGGCGTTACTGTCGTTCAGCATCAATTGCAGGCGGATATTGGGGTGCTCGGCCTTGAACTCATCCAGCCAGCCCAGCACCACATTGCGCCCGAAATCCGACGGCGCGGCCAATTGAAGCAACCCACTCAACCCCTGGCTTTGTTGCTTGAGCGCTTGCTCACCTTCGGACAACGCCGCCAGTGCCACGCGTACGCTGTCGAGGTAACGCCGGCCTTCCTCGGTCAGGCGCATGCTGCGCGTGGAGCGTGCCAGCAAGCGGATACCCAGGCGGGTTTCCAGGCGCTTGAGGGCGATGCTCGCCGCCGCCGGGGTCAAACCCAGGCCACGGGCAGCGGCAGACAAGCTGCCGGTATCGGCGGTTCGCACGAAGACTTCAAGGTCGAGGATCGAACTCATTTGTAAAAATCCTTTAAAGATCTTGTCCTTTTACCGGGATTTTTCGCGGATTGCCAAGCTGGGAAGATAAACGCTCACTTTCTCAATCAGGAATTTTCCCATGACCTCTTCCCTCAACGGCAAAACCGTCATCGTGATCGGTGGCAGCAGCGGAATCGGTGCAGCCGTGGCCCAGGCCGCCGCCGCACGAGGTGCGCAGGTGGTGCTGGCCGGGCGGCGCCTGGTGTCCGGCGTCGAAAACGGCCTGCGCAGCGAACCCGTTGACGTCACCGACGCGGCCTCGCTGCAACGCCTGTTCGAAGCGGTGGGGCGTTTTGATCACTTGGTCTACACCTCGGGGCCGAGTGTGCGGGCCAAAACCTTGGGCGAAACCGACCTGATCGAAGCCCAGGAAAACTTCAATGTAAAACTCTGGGGCTCACTGCGGGCGATCCAACAGGCGCTGCCTTTTTTGAACGAGCACGGCAGCATCAGCCTCACGTCCGGGCAATTGGGGCGTAAATCGGTTGCAGGGCAATTCATCAAGACCGGCATCAACGCCGCGACCGAAGCATTGGTCAAGCAGTTGGCCAAGGAGCTGGCGCCGCGCCGGGTCAATGCGATCAGCCCAGGGGTGATTGATACACCGGCCTATGCGGGGCTCTCCGAAGATCAGCGCTTGGCGATGTTCGCCAAGGCCGGTGGCGCGCTGCCGGTGGGGCGAGTGGGGCAGGCGGAGGAGGTCGCGGCGGGGTATGTGCTGGCGATGGAAAATGGTTTTATGACCGGCGCCGTGATCGATATCGACGGCGGCGGTCTGCTCTGACGTGCGTGAGAGCCGGCAAGCCGGCTCTCACAGGCTTATGCCTTCAGGGTACGCGTCATCCGCAACGCCAACACGCTGCCGGCCACGATCACCGCCGCCAGCAGGTACAGCGCCATATCCGTTGACCCGGTGGCATCCTTCACGAACCCGACGATATACGGGCTGAGGAAGCCGGCCATCTGGCCCATGGAGTTGATCAACGCCAGGCCGCCTGCCGCCGCGCCTGCACTGAGCATGGCGGTAGGCACCGGCCAGAACATCGGCAGACCGGTGAGGGCGCCCATGGTGGCAATGGTCAGGCCGAGGATTGCGATGGCCGGGGTGGTGGCGAAGTTCACCGCGATCACCAGGCCGATAGCCCCCATCAGCATCGGCACCACCAAGTGCCAGCGACGCTCCTTGCGCAAGTCGGCGGAGCGACCCACCAGCAACATGAACACGGCTGCCAGCAAGTACGGGATCGCACTCAGCCAGCCGATCACCAGGTTATCGCTGAACCCCAGGTTCTTGATGATCGACGGCAACCAGAAGTTGATGGCATACACGCCGCTCTGGATGCAGAAGTAGATCAGGCCGAATGCCCAGATGGCCGGGTTCTTGAACACTTCGGCCAGGGAGTCCGTGGTTGTCTTGGGCTTGTTGGCCAAATCAGTCGCCTGGTCGGCCTCCAGCACGGCGCGTTCGTGGGGCTTAAGCCACTTGGCGTTGGCGAAGCTGTCGCTGAGCAGGAAGTAGGCGAGGGCGCCCAGCACGACGGTGGGGATGCCTTGCAGCAGGAACATCCACTGCCAGCCCGCGAGGCCACCTTGGCCGGCGGCAAAATGGTTGAGGATCCAGCCGGAGAACGGGCTGCCAAGCAAACCCGAGACCGGGATCGCCGACATGAACAGCGCCATGATCCGCCCACGGCGGAAGGTCGGGAACCATTGCGAGAGGTACAGCACCACGCCGGGGAAGAAGCCCGCTTCCGCGGCACCGGTAAACAGACGCAAGGTGTAGAAGTGCGTCGGGGTGGTGACGAACAGCAGGCAGGTGGAGAGTGTGCCCCAGACGATCATCATCAACGCAATCCAGCGCCGTGGACCGAATTTGGTCAACGCCAGGTTGCTCGGTACGCCGCACAGCACGTAGCCGATGAAGAAGATCCCGGCGCCGAGGCCGTACACGGTTTCGCTGAATTTCAACGCATCGAGCATCTGCAATTTGGCAAAGCCAACGTTTACCCGGTCAAGGTAGTTGAACAGATAGCAGATGAAAATGAAGGGGATCAGGCGCAGGGTGATGCGCTTGTAGATGGCGTTTTTATCGTCATCGGTGGCCAGTGGGGTCGTGGCGCTCTGTGACATGGCAGTCTCTCTTTATTATGATTTTTCGCGATGCGAGGGTAACGTTGATCGCCCACTGAGTCTCGGCCACCTGGCAGGCCGCTGTCTTTGTGCTTGCGCACAGCGAACCCTGCTTTGCGCTGTGCCTGTGAACAACCCCGCTTCTAAGGAATTAGCCCCATGTTTGAGCTGGATCATGACCTGGCGCAGGATATTGTCGATCGAACCATGGCGATCCTGCCCTACAACGTCAATGTCATGGACAGCCAAGGCCTGATTCTCGGCAGCGGCGAACCCGAGCGCATCAACACCCGCCATGAAGGCGCCCAACTCGTGCTCGCCAATGGCCGCGTGGTGGAAATCGACGGCCAGACCGCCAAGCACCTCAAGGGCGTGCAGCCAGGCATCAACCTGCCGTTGTTGCATGATGGGCGCCTGATCGGTGTTCTCGGCATCACCGGCGAACCGGAAGGCCTGCGCACCTACGCCGAACTGGTACGCATGACTGCCGAAATGCTGGTCAGCCACCGCCACCAACAGGCCGAGCAACAATGGCGGCGCCAGCGCTGTGATGACCTGCTGGCCTTGCTCCTGGCGGAAACCGGCGACTCGCCGCGCCTGGTGGACGAGGCCCAGCAACTGGGGCTCAAGCCGCAACTGCCGCGCACGCCATACTTGTTCGAACTGGGCGCAGGTCAATCGGCGGAAGCCCTGAGTACCTGGCTGACCTCGCGTTATCCGGACAGCTGGTGTGTCAGCTCGGCGCAATTCTCACTGCTGTGGTGCCGGCCGGCGGCAGTGCAGGTCGACAACCCGCGCTTGCTGGAAAAGCTCGATGCCCTCGGCTGGAACGTCCTGCGCGTGGCCGTTGGCGGGCAGGCGGACGGGCTGGCGGGGTTGCGTCGCTGCTATCGACGCGTCGGGGATCTGCTGGCCTATGGTCGCGATGTGCTACCGCAGTCGCGCCTGCTGACCCTTAACCGCTATCGCCTGCCGGTGATGCTCTGGCGCCATCGCAACGACGATGCGCTCGACGAGCTGCTCAACCCTCTGCGCAAAGTGCTCGCCAAGGACAGCAACGGCCAACTGCTGGCCACGTTGCGCAGTTGGTGCGAACACGACGGGCAAAGCCAGGCGTGTGCCGATGCGCTGGGTATTCACCGCAACAGCCTGCGTTACCGTATGGAGCGCATTGCCGAACTCAGTGGCGTCGACCCATTGACCCTGGACGGCATGCTTGCTCTCTACCTGGGTGTACAGCTGTTGCCCCAGGCTTTGTCGGAATGAACAACAAAGCGCCGCCGTACTTGTGCATCGGACCGGCGTCAGTAGCCCTGCCAACTGGCAGCATGGGCGTTATAAAAACCGGAGAAAGCCCATGAAAATCATCATCGCCCCCGACTCGTTCAAGGACAGCCTGAGTGCCGAAGGCGTCGCCCAGGCCATCGCGGCCGGGTTGTCCGAAGTCTGGCCGCAAGCACAGTTGATCCAGTGCCCGATGGCGGATGGGGGTGAAGGCACGGTGGACGCGGTGCTGGCCGCCTGCAAGGGTGAGCTGCGGCGTCAGCAGGTGAGAGGTCCGTTGGGTGGCACGGTTGAGGCGCGCTGGGGCTGGTTGGCCGACAGCCACACCGCCATCATCGAAATGGCCGAAGCCAGCGGCCTGCAACTGGTACCGCCGGGCCAGCGCGATGCGTGCACCAGCACCACCTACGGCACCGGCGAACTGATCCGCGCGGCCTTGGACCTCGGCGCCGAGCGCATCATCCTGGCCATCGGCGGCAGCGCTACCAATGACGCTGGCGCGGGCGCAATGCAGGCCCTGGGCGCGCAGCTGTTCGACGCGGAGGCGCAAACCCTGCCACCGGGTGGCCTGGCCTTGTCACGTCTGGCGCATATCAGCCTTGAAAACCTCGACCCACGCCTGGCACAGGTGCGCTTTGAAATCGCCGCCGACGTGAACAATCCCCTGTGCGGCCCCCACGGGGCCTCCGCTATTTTTGGCCCGCAAAAAGGCGCCAGCCCCGTGCATGTCCAACAGTTGGATGCGGCCCTCGGTCACTTCGCCGATCACTGTGCCAGGGTGCTGCCCAAGGATGTGCGCGACGAACCCGGCAGCGGTGCGGCCGGTGGCTTGGGTTTCGCTGCCAAGGCCTTTCTGGGCGCGCAGTTCCGTGCGGGTGTGGAAGTGGTGGCCGAGCTGGTAGGTCTGGAGGACGCCGTACGGGGTGCCGACCTCGTCATTACGGGCGAAGGGCGTTTCGATGCCCAGACCCTGCGCGGCAAAACCCCCTTTGGTGTGGCCCGTATCGCCGGCCAGCACAACGTGCCGGTCATTGTGATTGCCGGCACGCTGGGCGAGGGTTATGAACAGATGTATGCCCATGGTGTAGCGGCTGCTTTTGCCTTGCCTGCGGGGCCGATGAGCCTGGAACAAGCGTGCAGCGAGGCGCCGCGCCTGCTTCGTGAGCGGGCCTCGGATATAGCGCGGGTGTGGCGATTGGCATCGTCCAAGGGCTAGTGAGTGACCCCGATTGCGAGGTGGTCGATCCACTGTTTCTGAAACGCCAGCAACGCGGCCTTGGGCTGCTGCAGCTCGACCAGTGCGAGCATCGGATCGTCCACCGCGGTGCGCACACCCGACAACTCTTCCAGCGTCGCCAACCCGCAAAACGGTACGTAGGCTTCGCTGTAGCCGCCTTCGTGCACCAGCACCAGACGCCCCTGGCACAGGCGTTCGGCAGCCTGGCGCACGCAGCGAGTCATCAGGCGGAAGGATTCGCTGTGCAGCAACATGCGCGCGAGCGGGTCGACGGCGTTGGCGTCATAGCCGCAGGCGACAATGATCAGTTCCGGCTGGAAACGCTCCAATGCCGGCACCACGATCCGGTTCATCGCATGCAGGTAGGCGTCGTGACCACTTCCCGGTGGCAAGGGGATATTGATGTTCGCCCCCAGCCCTGCGCCACGGCCACGTTCCTGCTCGCCGCTGTAACCGGGGGGATAACAGCCGTCCTGATGCAGCGAAATCGTCAGCACATCCGCGCGCGCCTCGAAGATCGATTGTGTGCCGTTGCCATGGTGCACATCCCAGTCGATCACCGCGACCTTGCCCAGCCCATTGCGCACCTTGGCGGCTTCGATCGCGATGGCGATGTTGGCCAGGAAGCAGAACCCCATGGCGCTGTCCGCCAGGCAGTGATGCCCCGGCGGTCGTGACAATGAGTAGGCGTTATCTGCCAGGCCCTTGAGCACGGCGTCGACGGCAGCCATCGTCAGGCCGGCCGAAAGTCGGGCGATTTCGTAGCTGCCCGGGCCTATCGGCGCCTGTAATCCCAGGTCGCCGCCACCGGCATCGCTCAACGCCTTGAAACGCTGCAGGTATTCATGGCCGTGGACGCGCAGCAAATCGGCTTCGCTCGCTGGCGCAGCGCTGTGCATGTGCAGGTGATGGCCCAACCCGGAGACATCCAGCAGGCTTTTCATGCGCCGCTTGGTTTCGGGGGATTCGGCATGCCCGCTGCCGGCAGGTGGCTGTACCCAGCCGCCCACGGGCAAGGTCAATGCATGGGAGCTGGCGCTGTGCCAAAGGCTCATTTCATCAAAGAAAAACGCGGTGGTTCGGTTCATACAGGCTCCATTTCAACGACAGGTCCGGGACGGCTGGCAAGGATCATTGCCAACGACAGCAGCGTGATCACGGCGCCGCCCATCAACAGCACGGCAAAGCCGCCGCTGGCCTCGATGAGCCGACCCGCTATCGCCGGGCCGATGGCCAAGCCGCCGCCGATCATCAGGTTCGACGCGTTCATCAGCTTGCCGCTGTGATCGAGGTCGGCCAGGCAAGCAAGGATCAGCGGCAAGATGAAGGTCCAGGCGAACTTGAACAGCAGCGCCGCCAGGGCAAAGCGCACCAGGGTGGGTTGGCCCAGCAGGAGCAGCACCGCTGCCGCCATTAACGCGTAGCCTGCCAGCAGTAACTGCTGACGCGGCAGACGGGAGCCGATCAGTGACGTGCACGCGGCGCCGGCGATTCCCATGACCGTCGCAATGGCCAATATCTCGCCGCTGTGCTGTGGGGAAATCCCGGCAGTGGCGCCCAGGGCGCCGATAAACGTCCAGACTCCACCCAGGCTGATGTAAAAGGCCAGGACCGCACCGACACCCAGTAGGGCTTTGCGTCGTGTGCCAGCAGCGGCCGTCCCGATTGCTTGTGGCGCTGCATGGGCACAAGGAAAGCCGCGTGCCAGCGGCAGCAACAGCGCCATCAACCCTGCCAGGATCAGGTAGCAACTCTGCAGTCCATAACGTTCGAATAAACCCGGTAGTACCGCCAGGCCGACGGCGCCAACGACCAGCTGCCCGACCACCCATAACCCGTAGACACGGCTGGGGTTGGCGGTGGTGGCTGCGCTCGCCAGGCAGATGATCATCAACGAACCGCCCGCCAAGGCACTGACCAAGCGCAGGACCAGCAACTGGGTATAGGTGTCGGCAAGCGTCGACATCAGGTTGGCCGCAATGAACAGCACGGCTGCGGCCAAGGCTGCCACTCGCCAGTTCACGCACCGCAGCCACCAGAAGGCGGGCAGGGTCGCCAGGCTCATCGCGCCCAGTTCGACGGAAAACAAGTCGCCGATCTGTGCCGGGCTCAATTGCCATTGGGCGGCCAACTGCGCCGCCACGGCAGGCGCAGTCATCAAAATGGTCGGGGTGATCGCGGCAAACAGCACGATGGCCGCCAGCCGCTGCCAGGGTGTAGGGGACGAGTTGTGCATGATCAAGCTCCAGGACAGAGGTCAGAACACATGGACCAGGCGCAACAACGCGTCGGTTCCTGCATAACCGTTGGCGGTGGCGACGTTTTGCGAGAGGCTGAACATCACTTGGTTCTGCTTATCGAGCCAATGCCCGACCTCGAACCCGACCTGGGTGTAGCGCTTGCGGGTGTCGTCGATCGATCGATTGTCGATGCGCAGTGCGCCACCCGTGGCCTGGATCAGGCGCAGGGCACCGTAGGTGACGGGCGTGAAATCGTAGGAGGCGAAGGCTTGCAGGCGGTACAACGGGTCTTGCTTGAGCTCGCTGCCCAGGTAGTCGTCATTCTTGCCGTACAGCTGGGCTTCGAGATTGGCTTCCAGTACCCACTTCTCACCGATGCCACGGGTGTAGTTGTAGACCAAGGTTGCGCCCCAGCGATTGGCGCCGGGGGACACATCCGGCTGCGTGCGGTGGTATTCGCCCAGCGGCAGCGTGATCAGGGTTAACAGGCCGCTGTAGGTGCGTGACGTCGGATCGTTGATGAAAAACAGCGTGCCACCCAACTGCGGGTCACCGAACCCGCTTTCATCGGTGCGCCGGCTGGCCCCTGGCAGCCGAGCATCGATATCGGCGAACGGCAGGATAAATTGCGGGGTGCAGAGGGTGCCGCACGCGTCAGTGAAATAGACCTGGCGGTAGGCGATGGCATTGACCTTGAGGTCGGCCTTGCCAGTGCTGTCGGCCGGGCCACGGAAGTCTTGGGCGCGAGTGCCAGGCAGGTACAACACGCCAAGGCTGGTGCCGGATGGTGCGCTGAAAAAATCGCGCGCGTTAAGATCGGCTGCTTGACTGTCCAGGCACAGCAGCGTGCCCCCCAGCAGCAGCGGTAGATGACGCAGATGGGTGTGAGTCATGGCAAGGCATCTCGTGTGATGGCGGCGTGCAGCGATCGGCTGAAAACGGGCAACAGTCGCCCGTGACCGTCAAAGCGACGGTGTGAGAACCCGTAGGAAAAGTGCTGCGGATCAGTCGGGCGGGGCGTGCATCAGGTGTGCGATGTGCGCTTTGTCCTTGACCCCAAGCTTGCTGTAGATGGCGCGGATGTGATGGCGCACCGTATTGGGCGACAAGCCCAGGTCGCGGGCGACTTCCTTGTACGTCTTGCCCTCGCCAAAGCCTTGGGCAACGTCGTTTTCCCGTGGGCTGAGCTGGGGCAGTACCCGGTGGCCCCGTGCGGCCAGCAGCAATTGATCGCCCACCCCCCAGACCTGGAGATGGATGTGCTTGCCTTCATACCCGCGTTCATCCACCGGCACGGGTAGCGTCGGGCCACTCCAGCCTGGCCATTCACTGAGCAACAAATCGACGAAACCGCGCTCGGCGCACTGCAACACCCCCCGCGCGTCGCAGACCGCCAGCGCCAGGTTTCGGGGGTTGCTAAGGGTTTCACGCATGGCCACCAGCGTACGGATCTGGTTCGCTGACACGGCCGCCACCAGATGCAGCATCAGATTATCGAGCAGAAGGCAATCTTGCGCGGTAAACCCCGGGGCCCCGGGCTTGCGGTACAGGGTCAAGTGATCACTGAGGCAGGTGTGGGGGGCGATATGGATCACGCACAACAACTGGCCGATCCCGTAGCGTTCTCCCAGCCAATTCAAGCCTGCACCGCTGCCGGGGTCGCGCATGTCAATGATCACAGCCTGACCGGGCGTAGCATGGGAGCGGCCGAAGGTCACATCCAGATGGCGGATCGACTGCCAGTCGGTCAGGTAACCCGGTGGCAGCTGGTACAGGCAGCTGCTGTGTTCTTCCGGCAGATTATCGATCACCGCAGAGCGCCCCCACCAGGCGCAGTCGAAAGCCAGTAACTGGCTGATCCGCGCCAGGGCTTGTGGCTGGAAATGCTCGATCTCCTGGTGCTGGGCCAGTCGCTGCAGATCCAGGACCAGCGTGCTGAAGGCCTGCAACAGACCTGTGGGTTCAAGACGGCTCATGAGCGTTCCTCTGTGGGGCTTTCTTATTGTTCTGGTCACAGGGTGAGAGGCCGGTAGCAGGGCCCGGCCCAAGTATCGTTGCAGGAAAGGATGGCCGCTATCGTTCAGATGCAGGATGCGGCCGATTGATATGTGGGACGTTTCCGTGGTCGTCAGCGCAGCGCTTTTCCCCCTAAACTGCTCGGCCACGTGTCTTTCAAAGGATGAAACACAATGCACACACCTGAACCTCATATCGTGATCCAGCGCTTCACCGAGGCCCACCTTGAGGGCGTCGCCGCGCTCTATAACGAACCGGCCGTGTGCCGTCAGGTGCTGCAAATGCCTTTCCAGTCGGTCGAGGCGTGGCGTAACAAGCTGGTACAGGACAACGAACGGCGGCTGCAGCTGGTGGCCGTGCACGGTGGTGAAGTGATCGGCCAGCTTGGCTTGGAACAATACCTGCGGGTACGCCGAGCCCATGTCGGTTCATTCGGCATGGGCGTGGCGACGGCGTGGCAGGGCAAAGGGGTCGGCTCGCGCCTGCTGACGGCCGCGCTGGACGTGGCCGACAACTGGATGAACCTGCGCCGAGTGGAACTCACGGTGTACGCCGACAACGACGCGGCCCAGGCGCTGTACCGCAAATTCGGCTTTGAGGTCGAAGGCGTGTTGCGCGATTACGCCCTGCGTGACGGCCAATTTGTCGACACCGTGAGCATGGCGCGCCTGCGCACCTCGGTTTAATCCAGGGCAAACGCCACCGCAGCCTGCGCATGCAGCTCGGTGGTGTCCAGCAGCGGCAGGTCGCTGTGCTCGGGCTTGATCAACAGGCTGATTTCCGTGCAACCGAGGATGATCGCCTGGGCGCCGCGTGCGGCCAGGGACTCGATGACACCTTGGTAAACCTGGCGTGACGCATCGCTGATCACGCCGACACACAACTCTTCATAGATGATCCGGTGCACGGCCTGTCGCTCATCCGCCTCGGGCACCAGCACGGTCAGGCCCTGGGCCGTCAGCCGTGATTTGAGAAAGTCCTGCTCCATGGTAAACGCGGTGCCAAGCAGGCCGACGGTCAGCGTGCCGGCCTTCACGGCCGCCGCACCCGCCGCATCAGCGATGTGCAGGAAGGGGATCGACACCGCTGCTTCAATGCGCGGCGCGACCAAATGCATGGTGTTGGTACACAGCACCACACACTCGGCCCCGCCAGCTTGCAGACGGCGCGCGGCATCTTCGAGGATCAGTGCAGTGTCATCCCAGCGGCCGGCGTGCTGAGCCTGTTCCACCGGGCCGAAATCCACGCTGTACATCAACAGTTGCGCCGAGCGCAGCGGCCCGAGCTGGTCGCGCACGCGCTGGTTGATGATGCGGTAATACTCGGCGCTGGACTCCCAGCTCATGCCGCCGATAAGGCCGATGGTACGCATGCGATGTTCCTCACTCGGAAAGTCGCCTCACCTTACCCATCGGCCGGCAATTAGTCATACGCAGTTGGCCGCGAAATGACCGGTGCAGTTTTACATGTCCAGGTTAACCCAGCCCGGCTTGGCGTCCTCCGGCGCCACCGCGTTGATGGGCTTGCCGGTCGCCAGCTCCACGCGCCGCGCCACCTCAGGATCATCGGCAAAGGGCATCAAGCTGGCATCTTCCAGGCTCTTCTGCGACTGACCGCGCAAGCAGTACTCCACCGCGCCATACAGGCACACCACCATCAGCAGGCCCCACATCTCAGGCGATCCGCGCATCAAGCTGCGCCATGTTCACGTCAGCGACCCGCACGGTACGCCACGTGTTGTAGGCCATCAGCACCATCCCGGTGAGGAAGAACACACCACCGGCAAATCGCACCACAAACCCCGGATGGCTGGCCTGCAAGGCTTCGACAAAGGAGTAGGTGAGGGTGCCGTCATCGTTGACCGCTCGCCACATCAAGCCCTGGGTAATCCCGTTGACCCACATCGAAGCGATGTACAGCACGGTGCCGATGGTCGCGAGCCAGAAGTGCAGGTTGATCAGGGACACACTGTGCATCTGCTCGCGCCCGAACACTTTGGGGATCATGTGGTACAGCGAACCAAAGGTAATCATCGCGACCCACCCCAGGGCCCCGGCGTGTACGTGGCCGATGGTCCAATCGGTGTAGTGGGAGAGGGCATTGACGGTCTTGATCGCCATCATCGGCCCCTCGAACGTCGACATGCCGTAGAACGCCAGGGACAGCACCAGGAAGCGCAGGATCGGGTCGGTGCGCAATTTATGCCAGGCGCCGGACAAGGTCATCATGCCGTTGATCATCCCGCCCCAACTCGGCGCCAGCAAAATCAGTGACATGGCCATGCCCAACGACTGCGCCCAATCCGGCAAGGCGGTGTAGTGCAGGTGATGGGGGCCGGCCCAGATGTACAGGGTGATCAACGCCCAGAAGTGCACGATGGACAGGCGATAGGAATACACCGGACGTCCGACTTGTTTCGGCACGAAGTAATACATCATCCCCAAAAAACCGGTGGTCAAGAAAAAACCTACAGCGTTATGCCCGTACCACCACTGCACCATGGCATCGGTGGCCCCGGAATACACCGGGTACGACTTGAACCAATCCACCGGGATCGCTAAGTGGTTGACCACATGCAACATGGCGATCACCAGGATAAATGCGCCGAAAAACCAGTTACCCACGTAGATATGCCGGGTCTTGCGCCGCACCACGGTGGTAAAGAACACGATGGCATAGGCCACCCACACCACCGCCATCCACACCGCTCCAGAGAACTCGATCTCGGCGTATTCCTTGGTGGTGGTGTAGCCCAGCGGCAAGCTGATCAGCATGATCACGATCACCGACTGCCAGCCCCAGAAGGTGAACGCTGCGAGCCTGTCCGAGAACAATCGCACCTGGCAGGTGCGCTGCACCGCGTAATAGCTGGCAGCAAACTGCGCGCTGCCGGCAAAACCGAAAATCACCAGGCTGGTGTGCAAGGGCCGCAAGCGGCCGAAGGTGGTCCAGGGCAAGTCCAGGTTCATTTCCGGCCACACCAGTTGCGAGGCGATCCACACGCCCATGGCCATGCCCACCACGCCCCAGACGATAGTGGCGATAACGAATTGACGGACGACTTTGTAGTTATAGGCCTGCCCGATTGATGCTGTGCTCATGCTCAGTCCTCCCACGGTTCCAAGTGGCGGCACTGTAGGAAGCGGGGGCAAAACAAAACAGGCTCAGAAAAACCTCATTGTTGCGGATCAGTTTTAAGCCGTACGTTCAGCGGCTGCATCTGCCATGATCGGGCTTCGCAATCCGGCTCACCCAAGGAAATCTGCAATGGACGATGTACAGCAACTGGGCGAGATGCTTCGTCATTACGCCGACAGCGAAGCGCACAAAAAACAGCAATTTGACGTGCAGTCAGCCCGTTGGGCGCAAAAGCTCGATGAGTTGTTCGGCCAGATCGAGCAGTGGCTTGAGCCGGTAAAGACGGTCGGGTTGCTGGAGGTACACCGTGAAGCCTATGTTGCCAGCGGCCCCAGCGTGCCGGTGGATACGTCGACGTTCAAGACCGAGAAACTGACGGTGCAGATCACCGGCAAACCGGTGGAGTTCGTGCCCGATGTGATGGGGGTGGGTGGGTTGATCTCCGTGTCGGTCATGGGCTTGACCGCCGCGCGCCACGGCAGCGTTTCGTTGGTGTTGCCGGCGGACAAAAATGATTGGCTGTGGAAGAAGACCAATGGCCTGAAAGACCCGGACACCTTTGGCTTCGACGCGAATTTCCTCGCGTCGCAGTTGCAGAGCCTGATTCCACGCGAGAGGGCCTGAACATCTGGCGGTCGGCACAGAGTTATTTTCCCAGGATTAGCTATACCTAGAGCTCACCAATCCAGCGCCGACCGCCAGGGAGTTCACCGATGAAACTAACGCTATTGATCAGCACGCTGTGCATCACTTCGCTCGCACTGGCGGGTTGTGCCAGCAAAATCACGCAACCGGATGAATACTCCGGTTTTCTCTCGGACTACAGCCAGCTGAAAGAAGCCAAGTCGCCGTCTGGCGCTGAAGTGATGCGCTGGGTCGATCCGCAATTGGATTTAAACCGCTATAGCGCTGTGTATATCGAGCCAACGCAGTTTTACCCCAAGCCCCAGGCAACGGCAAAAATTCCGGACAGCACCTTGCGCGGTATCAACAATTACTTCAACCAGGCGCTCAAACGTGAGCTGGTCAAGTCGCTGCCCCTGGCCGAGGGCCCCGGTCCGGGTGTGATCGTAGTACGAGCGGCCATTACTGCGGTCAGCAGCAAGACCGAGGGGCTCAAACCTTATGAGTTTGTACCGGTCGCACTGGTCGCTGCCGCGGTCAGTACGGGTACTGGCATCCGTGACCAGGAAACCACCCTGGGCACCGAAGCGCAGTTTCTCGACGGTGCCAGCGGCAAGGTGCTCGCCCAGGTGGTGCGCAAAGGCACCGGCAAGCCGCTGGCTAATGATTCGCAGGTGATGAAAGCCGAGGATGTGAAAGGCGTGATCGATGGCTGGGCGTCGGATCTGCACCAGTCCTACCTCAAGTTGAAAAAACACTGAGCCCCGCGCTGGCCGGCGTGTTGGGGCAACCACCGCCGGCCAGGCAGCCCTACTTGAGCGGCGTCAGAGGCGGTAGCTTCCACTGGCCGTTACCCACTTCCGGCTTGGGCAGGTAAATGCGCAGTACGGCATAGAAGGGCGCAGGCGGCGCTGGCAACCAGTTGCTCTGTTCAGCCTTGGGTGGCTCGTGGTGCTGCAATGCCAGGGTCAGCCCACCGTCGGCGTCGCGCTTGAGGTCAGGCAACATCCGCGAATTGATCAGGTAGCGTTTTTTGTGGTTGGGCACCAGTTGCCCGGTTTTGGCGTCGTAAATGGTCAGTGACCAGAAAGCATCCGCCGGTGGCAGTTGGTCTTTGGCAAAGTGAACGGTGTAGCTGTGACGTGCGCCGTTGGCCGGTTTGCCTTCGCTGTCGACCGAGTAGGTCATGTAGGCCACTTCGTCTGCCGAGTTGCCGAACAGGCGCAGGTTGGCCCCGGCGTATCGATACAGGTAATTGTTTTTCAGGCGGTCACGGCTGCCATGCAGTTCGCCGCTGGTTACTTGATGAGTATCGATCTTGTCTTTTTTGAATGCCGCAAATTCGGCCTTGGCGTCGGCTATGCCTTCTTCCAGGGCTTTGCGTTGTTCCGCGTTCAATTGGCTCAGCTTGAACGGGGCACCCGGCGCGATGCCTATCTTGGCAAAGCGAGCCAACACGTCTTTCTCGCTGTCCTGAGGCTTGGCGTAGGCCAGCATGAAGTTCAGGTAGCGAAACAGCTGTGGGCTGTCTGTCATGGCGGCCGTGGGCTTGGGCCATTCGATTTTAGCCACCTTGTCCGGCGCCGGTTGTTTCACATAGCCGCTCAGCGGCTGCACCTTGTAGCCATTCTGGATCTGCTTGACTTTGGCCACGTCTTTTTCATCAAACAACTGCGTGCGGTAGAGCGCATACACCAGGTTGCTTTCGCTGTAGATCACCCGGTCTACGTCCACTGGCTGCTGGCCCTTCCAGTCAGGCCCCGCGACCATGTAGTGGCCGCCATTGTTGCCGGTACTGCGAGTGCCCAGGTAGGCGATGTTCTGGCTGTAAAGATCGATCAACTGCACTGAGTAATAACGATCGTCCTCGATCCGCGGCAACGTGAGCACCAACGGCTCCCTGCGCAGATCCATCCAGACGAAGGAGTAGGGCGTGTCGGGGTTGGGCTTGAATTGCGAAGTGTCTTTAGGCCCCGGCACCTGAGCGGAATGCCCCATGCGGTTAATCGGCGTCTTGAAGCGCGTGCCGCCTTGGTCAACGGCCTGGGTGTAGAGCGTCTTGTACATCTCAACGACCGGATAGCCATATAGATAGGCTTCCTTGGCGATTGCCCGGGCTTCGCCTGGGGTGGCGGTGAAGTCGGCCCAGACGCCGTTGCTCATGAGTATCGAGAGGCTCGCCAACAGCAGGCGCGTCGGTTTTCCAATCATGTTGTTACGTCCTTCCTGAGTGCATTTTGAAGAATAAGGATGAATGGCGCGGGCAGGCGCTGAGTGTCCGGTTTTACGGGCCGAAGGTCACGTTAATCTATGGACGCCTGACGTAAAAATGCCGCCCATGGGGACGGCACTCACAAACCGGTATTAAAGCGCCTACAGCATCGATTTGACTTTGTCGCGTAACTGATCGATCGAGAACGGTTTGGCGATCACTTGCATGCCGTCCGGCACGTCGATGTTCTCGGCATATCCGCTGGCAAACAGGATGGGCAGAGCAGGGCGCAATTCGCGCACCTTGGCCGCCAGTTGCTTTCCGTCCATGTCCGGCAGGCCCACGTCGGTCATCATCAGGTCAATTACCTGCCCGGTGTTTTGCACCACTGCCAGCGCCTCTTTAGCATCGGCAGCCTCCAAGACACTGAATTCCAACTCCTCCAGAACATCGACGATGAGCATGCGCACGATGGCATCGTCTTCGACGACAAGGATGGTGGAAGGGGGTGTGGACATAATATGGAATTCCCAAAAAAGGCGAGGGTTTACACGCGGCCGTTTTGATAGGCCTCTTCCTTGAGTAAGCGCGCACTTATGACAAGTTCCCGCTGGCCGTAAAAACAATGCGATAGAAAAGACCAGAGAGAATAGCCTGTTCCTTTGTAGGAATCTGTACAAAACCGTTCTAGAAAAATGGTCTTGCTTGCGACTTTGGGGCAAACTCCCGGTTTTTCCGTATTTGGCCAAGGCATGCCCATGACTCCCGCGTCGTCCGTCGATGAACAGAGCTTTCGTACCCTCCTGAGCCGAAACGTGGCACTGCCCTTGGGTGTGGGCGTGCTCAGCGCGGTGTTTTTCGTCGTCTTGATCACCTATCTGTTGTCGGTGATCCAGTGGGTGGAGCACACCGACCGGGTCATCAATAACCTCAATGAGTCGTCCAAGCTGACGGTCGACCTGGAGACCGGCATGCGCGGTTTCCTGATCACCGGCGACGAGCATTTCCTTGACCCTTATGAAGTCGCCAAGCCGCGCATCATTGCGGACCTGCGCAACCTGCAGGAGCTGGTGGCGGACAATCCGCAGCAGGTGGACCGCCTCAAGCGCCTCGAAGCCCTGCAATACGAGTGGAACAAATACGCCCAGTCGATGATTGATATGCAGCGCGAGAGCGGTGACTACCGCAGCGCAGTCAAGGCCGGCCGTGGCAAGCGCCTGACCGACGAGATCCGCAAGGAATACGATGACGCGGTGGCGATGGAGCAGCAGTTCCGCATCTCCCGCAATGAAGAAGTCACTCGCACTACCGTGATCAGCGTCACCCTGTATCTGGTATTTGTGCTGGGCCTAAGTGGTTTCCTGGCGTATATCGGCCGGAAGAATTTAGTTTCATTATCAGACAGTTACAGCGCAAACCTCGCGTCACAACAGAAGATAGCACGCCGCCTTGAGCGACAGGCCTGGCTGCGTAATGGCCAGACTGAACTGGCCGAACAAGTGCTCGGCCAACTCACATTGAACATGCTCGGCCGCAATATCCTGCAATTCTTTGCCCAGTACATGGGCTCGGCTGTCGCGGCGCTGTATGTACGTGAAGAGCATGGCGGCCTCAAGCGTATCGCCACCTATGGCTTCTCCCGAGAGCAGGAGCAAAAGGAACAGTCGATCTATAGCGACGAAGGCATCGTAGGGCAGGCAGCCCAGCTGGACCGACTGATTCGCCTGGACGACGTGCCGGTGGACTACTTCAAAGTCAGCTCCGGCCTGGGCGAAGGTTCGACCCGCAGCGTGCTGGTGATGCCGACCAGCGACGATGACCGCGTTAACGGCGTGGTCGAGTTGGGCTTCCTGCGCCCCCTGGAAGAGCGTGACGTCGAGCTGCTGGAACTGATCGCCGGAAATATCGGCACCTCCATCGAGGCCGCGCGCTATCGCCAGCGCCTGCAGGAAGTGCTGGCCGAGACCCAGCAGCTCAACGAAGAGCTGCAAGTGCAACAGGAAGAGCTCAAGACCGCCAACGAAGAGCTGGAAGAACAGTCCCGCATCCTCAAGGAATCCCAGGCCCACCTGGAAACCCAGCAGGCTGAATTGGAGCAGACCAACGAGCAACTCGCCGAGCAGACCGAAACCCTGGCCGAACAACGCGACGCCATGGACCGCAAGAACGTTGAGCTGAACAAGGCTCAACTTGAGCTGGAAGACCGCGCCGAAGAACTGGAGCGCTCCAGCAAGTACAAGTCCGAATTCCTGGCCAACATGTCCCATGAACTGCGCACGCCGCTGAACAGCTCGCTGATCCTGGCCAAATTGCTGGCGGAGAACCCCCAGGAAAACCTCAGCGCCGAACAGGTCAAGTTCGCCGAGTCGATCTATTCCGCCGGCAATGACCTGCTCAACCTGATCAATGACATCCTCGATATTTCCAAGGTCGAAGCCGGCAAGCTCGAAGTGCTCCCGGAAAACGCCAGCGTGGCACGCTTGGTGGACGGCCTGCGGGGAATGTTTGAACCGTTGGCGGCCGATCGCAAGCTGGGGTTCCAGGTGGACGTGCAGGAAGGTTCGCCGACCATGCTGTTCACCGACCGCCAGCGCCTGGAACAGATCCTCAAGAACCTGCTGTCCAACGCGATCAAGTTCACTGAACAGGGTGAGGTCAGCCTGTCAGTGTCCCGCGCGCCGGGGGAGGGCATTGCCTTCACGGTACGCGACTCCGGCATCGGCATTGCGCCGGACCAGCAGGAAAGCATCTTCGAAGCCTTCCGCCAGGCGGACGGCACCACCAACCGCCGCTATGGCGGCACCGGCCTGGGCCTGTCGATCTCCCGCGACCTGGCGACCCTGCTGGGTGGCTATATCAGCGTGAGCAGCGAACCAGGCAAGGGCAGTGTCTTCACCCTGGTAGTGCCGGAGCAGTACGTAGAACGCGAAGAAGACGCCGCGCCGATCGAGCAGCCCCGCCAAGTGGTGGTGGCGCCCGCTCCGGTTCCGACCCCTGTGAAGGTGTCCGCGTTGCCGGTAGCCGATGTTAGCCAGATCCCGCGTTTCGCCGACGACCGCGACAAGGCCCCGTTCGCCACGCGCTGCATCCTGGTGGTGGAGGATGAGCCAAACTTCGCGCGTATCCTCTTCGACTTGGCCCACGAGCTGGGCTACAACTGCCTGGTGGCGCATGGCGCCGACGAAGGCTACAGCCTGGCCGAAGAGTACATTCCCGACGCGATCCTGCTGGACATGCGCCTGCCTGACCATTCCGGGCTGACTGTGCTGCAACGTCTCAAGGAACACGCCAACACCCGCCATATCCCGGTGCACGTGATTTCCGTGGAAGACCGCGTAGAAGCCGCCATGCACATGGGCGCCATTGGGTATGCCGTCAAACCCACCACCCGCGAAGAGCTCAAGGACGTGTTCGCGCGCCTGGAAGCCAAGCTCACCCAGAAGGTCAAGCGCGTGCTGCTGGTGGAGGATGACGACCTGCAACGCGACAGCATTGCCCGCCTGATCGGCGACGATGACATCGAGATCACTGACGTCGGGTACGCCCAGGCCGCCCTGGACCTGCTGCGCACCCATATCTACGACTGCATGATCATCGACCTCAAGCTGCCGGACATGCTCGGTAACGAGCTGCTCAAGCGTATGGCGACCGAGGACATCTGCTCATTCCCGCCGGTGATCGTCTACACCGGGCGCAACCTGACCCGCGATGAAGAAGCGGAACTGCGCAAGTATTCGCGCTCGATCATCATCAAGGGTGCCCGCTCGCCAGAGCGCCTGCTGGATGAGGTCACACTCTTTCTGCACAAAGTCGAATCCCAGCTGTCTCATGACCGCCAAAAGATGCTCAAGACCGCGCGCAGCCGTGACAAGGTCTTCGAGGGGCGCAAGATCCTGCTGGTGGACGACGATGTGCGCAACATCTTCGCCCTGACCAGCGCCCTGGAGCACAAAGGCGCCGTGGTGGTGATCGGGCGTAACGGCCGTGAAGCCATCGACAAACTCAATGAAGTCGAGGACATCGACCTGGTGCTGATGGACGTGATGATGCCGGAAATGGATGGTTACGAGGCCACAGCCTTGATCCGCCAGGACCCGCGTTGGAAAAAACTGCCGATCATCGCGGTGACGGCCAAGGCCATGAAGGACGATCAGGAGCGCTGCCTGGCAGCAGGTTCCAATGACTACCTGGCCAAGCCGATCGATCTGGACCGTCTGTTCTCACTGATTCGCGTATGGCTACCGAAGATGGAACGCATTTAAGTGGAGCGAACTTTTTTGGAAAAAAGCAGCGATATTGAGCTGCGCCTGTTGATTGAGGCGATTTACCTCAAGTACAGCTACGACTTCCGCGATTACTCCGGGGCGTCGGTGAAGCGCCGCGTGGCTCACGCGCTGCGCCAGTTTGATTGTGCGACCATTTCCGCTTTGCAGGAGCGCGTGCTGCACGACCCGGCGGCGTTCATGCAGTTGTTGCAGTTCCTGACGATTCCGGTAAGCGAAATGTTTCGCGACCCGACGCACTTCCTGGCGATCCGCCAGGAAGTGGTGCCGCTGCTCAAGACCTACCCGTCGATCAAGATCTGGATCGCCGGCTGCAGCACGGGCGAGGAGGTGTACTCGATGGCCATCCTGCTGCGCGAAGAAGGCTTGCTGGAACGCACGATCATTTACGCCACCGACATCAACCCGGCGTCGCTGGATAAAGCCAAGCAGGGCATCTTTTCCCTGGAGAACGTACGCGCCTACACCGCCAACTATCAGCAGGCCGGCGGTCAACGTTCATTTGCCGACTACTACACCGCGGCCTACGATTACGCAATCTTCGATAAGACGCTGCGGGAGAATGTCACGTTTGCCGACCACAGCCTGGCAACCGATAGTGTATTCTCAGAAACCCAATTAATTTCGTGCCGCAACGTACTGATTTATTTCAATAAAAAGTTGCAGGATCGCGCGTTTGGATTGTTCCATGAGTCGCTGTGCCATCGCGGTTTCCTGGTGCTGGGCAGCAAGGAGACGCTGGATTTCTCCGTGTACGGCAAACAGTTCGAACCCTTGGTCAAACAGGAACGGATCTACCGGAAACTATGAATCAAGCGGCTGCCAGCCCGGCATCGGTCCGGGGCATAGAAGCGATCGTCATCGGCGCATCCGCCGGTGGCGTGGAGGCGTTGCTGACGATATTCGCCGAGCTGCCTGCCGATTTCGGCTTGCCGATCATCACCGTATTGCACTTGCCGGACGAGCGTCGCAGTCAATTGGCTGAGGTGTTCGACCGCCGCGTGGCCATGCCCGTGGTCGAAGCCCGCGACAAGGAAGTGATCAAGCCGGGCACCCTGTACTTTGCCGGACCCGGCTATCACCTGTCGGTGGAGCATGACCGCAGTTTGTCCTTGAGCCAGGAAGACCGTGTGCACCATTCACGGCCAGCCATTGATTACCTCTTCGAATCCGCCGCCGATGCCTATGGCAAGGGCCTGCTCGCCATTCTGTTGACCGGCGCCAACCATGACGGCGCCCGCGGCTTGGCCCACGTGAAGCAACACGGTGGAACTACAGTGGTGCAAGACCCCACTGAAGCACGCGTTGCCGTCATGCCTCGCGCAGCCCTGGCGCTGCACACACCCGACCACATTCTGACGCTGAGCCGCATTGGCTCATTGCTGGCTTCCCTGGAATATTCCCCATGTTAAGTACTGTCCAGGCCAAACTGCTGATCGTCGACGATCTGCCGGAAAACCTGCTGGCCCTGGAAGCGCTGATCAAGCGCGAGGACCGCCAGGTATTCAAGGCATTGAGCGCAGACGAGGCCTTGTCCCTGTTGCTGGAGCATGAGTTCGCCATGGCGATTCTCGATGTGCAAATGCCCGGCATGAACGGTTTCGAGCTGGCCGAACTGATGCGCGGAACCGAAAAGACCAAGAACATCCCGATTGTGTTTGTCAGCGCAGCCGGCCGTGAACTCAATTACGCGTTCAAAGGTTATGAAAGCGGTGCCGTGGATTTCCTGCACAAGCCGCTGGATATTCATGCGGTGAAGAGCAAGGTCAATGTATTTGTCGACCTGTACCGCCAAAGCAAGGCGATGAAACTGCAGGTCGAGGCCCTGGAGCGCAGCCGTCGTGAGCAGGAGTTGTTGCTGACACGCCTGCAAGCCACTCAGGCGGAGCTTGAACAAGCCGTGCGCATGCGTGACGACTTCATGTCAATCGTCGCCCACGAAGTACGTACGCCCCTCAACGGCCTGATCCTGGAGACCCAGTTGCGCAAGATGCACCTGGCCCGGGACAACGCCGCCGCGTTCACCCTGGACAAGATGCACGCCATGGTCGACCGCGATGAACGCCAGATCCAGAGCCTGATCCGCCTGATCGAAGACATGCTCGATGTGTCGCGCATCCGCACCGGCAAATTATCGATACGCCCGGCGCGTTTCGACCTGGCCCAGCTTGTCAGCAACCTGGTGGAGAACTTCGCGCCCCAGGTCGCAGCGGCTGGCTCGACCATGGCATTGGTTGCCGACGGCCCGGTAGAGGGCCATTGGGACGAATTCCGCATCGAGCAGGTGGTGACCAACCTACTGACCAACGCGCTGCGTTACGGCGCCAAAAGCCCGGTCGAGGTGCGCGTGTACAGCGAACATGGCGAAGCGCGGGTAGAGGTGCGCGACCATGGGATTGGCATCAGCGCAGAAAACCAGAAGCGTATTTTCCAACAGTTCGAGCGCGTGTCCGCCAGCCAAGTGGCGGCGGGCCTGGGCCTTGGGCTGTTTATTTCCGAGCAGATCGTTGCAGCCCATGGTGGCACCATCGAGGTCGAGAGCCAGATAGGCGAGGGCGCCTTGTTCCGGGTATGCCTGCCGTTGCAGGCCTCGGCATGAATTCAATCGTCACCTCAACGCAACCTCTGCGTGACCCCATGGTCGTAATTGCAGCAACTGACCGGACTAAGGCTTCCCATGAGTGAAGATGCACAAGATGTCGTACTGATCGTCGAGGACGACGAATCCATTATGTTTGTGCTGGGTGAATACCTGGCGGGCCTGGGCTATCGGGTGTTGAAGGCGATCGATGGGGAGCAGGCCTTTGAAATTCTAGCGACCAAGCCGCACTTGGATTTGATGGTGACGGACTACCGTTTGCCGGGCGGGATTTCCGGCGTGCAGATCGCTGAGCCCGCGATCAAGCTGCGACCGGAATTGAAGGTGATTTTCATCAGCGGTTACCCGCAGGAAATCCTCGACTGCAACAGCCCCATCACGCGCAACGCGCCTATCTTGGCCAAGCCGTTTGACCTGGATACGTTGCAGGAACACATACAACGCTTGTTGGCGTGACACGTCCTTGTGGCAATCTGATTAACCGCGTTGAACGCGCCGCCGACGCCATTTACATACGCGTCGAACAGCGGCGCCCGGTGGGTCGATTCCGTTCCAATGCGAACACCCTCTCCGAATTGATCACGTTAAATCGTCGTACGCTGAAAGGTCAGCGTCTGCCTTCGCCCACAGCGGACACTGCTGCTGTCTTTGGCAGCGGGTAATCACGCTCGGATCATTTCCCGCACCTTCGCCGTAAGCAAATCAAAGGTAAACGGCTTGGTGATCAACTGCATTCCCGGGTCCAGGAACCCGCCCCGCACCGCCGCGTGTTCGGCATACCCTGTAATGAATAGCACCTTGAGGTCCGGACGGATCTGCCGGCCGATTTCCGCCAACTGGCGGCCGTTCATACCGGGCAGGCCGACATCGCTGATCATCAGGTCGATACGCTGGTCCGACTCGATGATCGGCACCGCCGTGTCGGCGTCACTGGCCTCAACGAAGGCATAGCCCAGTTCCTTGAGCACCGCACTCACCAGCACACGCACTGCGGGGTCGTCCTCGACAATCAGCACGGTTTCGCCGGCATTGGCAAACGGCGGCAGCGTCGGGTCAGCCGGCAGGTTTGCGGTGATTTCGCCGATAAATCGCGGCAAAAACAGGCTGACGGTGGTGCCTTTGCCCACTTCACTGTGGAGGGTGACGTGTCCGCGCGACTGGCGGGCAAAACCGTAGATCATCGACAACCCCAACCCCGTGCCCTGGCCAATCGGCTTGGTAGTAAAGAACGGATCGAACACCCGGCCCATCACGTTCTCGGGGATACCGCAGCCGGTGTCGCTGACGCTCAGTTCCACGTAGTCGCCCGGCGTCAACGTGCCATAGGCGGCAGTGAATACGTTGTCCAGATGGCGGTTGCTGGTTTCCACCAGCAATTGGCCACCGCCCGGCATGGCGTCTCGCGCATTGATCACCAGGTTGAGCAGGGCACTTTCCAGTTGGTTGGGGTCGGCTTCGGCGGTCCACAACTCACCGGTCAGGCGCATATCCAGCTTGATGCTTTCATTGATGCTGCGTTGCAGCAGTTCGCCCATGGAAACCACCAGTTGGTTGATCTCCACGGGTTTTGAGTCCAACGATTGCCGGCGGGAAAACGCCAGCAAGCGATGGGTGAGCCCTGCTGCACGATTGGCGGAGGTGACACCCAGGTCGATCAGGCTGTCGAGGTCGTCAAGCTTGCCTCGGGACACGCGCCTGCGCAGCAACTCCAGGCTGCCGATGATGCCCGTGAGCATGTTGTTGAAGTCGTGAGCAATGCCGCCGGTCAACTGCCCGACCGCTTCCATCTTTTGAGATTGGCGCAACGCTTCTTCGTTGTGGCGCAGTTGCGCTGTACGTTCCTCTACCTGTTGTTCGAGGGTTTCCAAGGTACGTTGCAGGCGCAACTCGCTTTCGCTCAGGTCGATCAGGCGATCGCGCGCTTCGTATTGTCTTCGCCGACCGCGCAATGCAGTGCTGACCAGGCTGATCAGCGTCACCGGATGGAACGGACGTTCCAGGAATGTCACGTTGCCCAGTAGCCGGCTCAGGTGGCTCGAGCCATTCTGCTCGCTGCCGCCGTGATGGGTCATGAGGACGATGGGCAGGTCCGACCAGGCCGGTTGTCGATGCAGGTAGTCGAGCAACGGTTCCAGGTCAACGCCGCGCAAGGCTTCGGCAGCAATGATCAACAAGCCGCTGCCTTGTGCCAACGCCTCGCACAGGCTGTTCAAGTCGGTGGCGACGATACCGCTGTAGCCGGCCTCGTTGAGCATCATCAGTGCCAACGCGCCGTCGCGCCCCAAGGGCGCGAGGATGATCGCGCGTTCGGAGAGAGGAGAAAGGACCGTCACTAGCCCTCATCCTTGAGCAGGGGAGAACCGGCACCCATGTAAGTTGGAATACCGCGTAACACCCCTTGAAAGTTGTTCAGCGGCTCACCGACCGTCATGCCGCGACTGCCGATGCGGTATTCGCGAATCGTCGACTCATGGGTGCCGGTGCGTTTCTTGATGATCGAAATGGCGCGGCGCACTTCGCCAATGGCTTCGAAATAGCGCAAAAGGATCACGGTGTCGGCCAGGTAGGTAATGTCCACGGGTGCCTGCATATCGCCCACCAGCCCGTGTTGGGCCACCGTCATGAAGGTGGCAGCGCCTCGGCGATTGAGGTACAGCAACAACTCGTGCATATGCAGGATCAGCGCGTTTTCTTCCGGCATTGCCGCCTGGTAACCGTTAATGCTGTCGATCACCACGGTCTTGATGCCCCGTTCGTCCACGCAACGACGTACACGGTGCGAAAACTCACCGGGGGTCAGTTCGGCGGCGTCTACTTGTTCAATGAACAAATTACCGGTGGCCTGCAAGGCGGCAAGGTCGATGCCCATGTTTTTCATGCGCTCGAACAACAGGCCCAACTCTTCATCAAAGATAAACAGCGCGGCCTTCTCGCCCCGCGCCACGGCGGCAGCGGCGAAGATCATCGAGATAAGCGATTTGCCGGTACCCGCAGGCCCCAGGATCAGGCTGCTGGAGCCGGTCTCGATCCCGCCGCCCAGCAACGCATCCAACTCGCGGATGCCGCTGGTGAGGGTCTGGCGGTTGTAGCCGCCACGGTGTTCGGCGGCCACCAGGCGCGGGAACACATGCACACCGCCCTGCATGATGGTGAAGTCATGGAAGCCACCCCGGTATTTCTGGCCACGGTACTTCACCACGCGCACGCGGCGGCGTTCAGCGCCGTAGTTGGGGGTCAGTTCCTCCAGGCGGATCACGCCATGGGCGACGCTGTGCACGGTTTTATCGAGAGACTCGGTGGTCAGGTCGTCGAGCAGCAAGACAGTCGCGTCATAACGCACGAAGTAGTGTTTGATTGCCAGGATCTGCCGGCGGTAGCGCAAGGAGCTTTGCGCCAACAGACGGATCTCGGAGAGGCTGTCGACGACCACGCGGGTTGGCTTGACCCGTTCCACCACCTCGAAAATCTGTCGCGTCGCTTCGCCCAGTTCCAGGTCGGAGGAATACAGCAAGCTCTGCTGGTGCTCGGCGTTGAGCAGACTCTCCGGCGGGGTCAGTTCGAAGATATGAATATTGTCATCGAGGTCCCAACCATGGGACGTGGCGCCCTGGCGCAACTCACGCTCGGTCTCGGACAGGGTGATATATAACGAGGTCTCACCATTTTTCGCGCCGGCCTGCAAAAAATGTAGCGCAACGGTAGTCTTACCGGTACCCGGTTCGCCTTCCAGCAGGAACAGGTGGCTGCGCGACAGGCCGCCGGCAAGAATGTCGTCAAGACCTTCGATGCCGGTAGCGGCTTTTTCACTCAACAGCTCGTTGGATGTAGACAAGGAGTGCCCTCGGTCACGTTCAAATAGAGGCGCGCGCCGGCTCGGCGTGCGCCATATTCACTTGACCGTAGTGGCTTCTGGCGGTTCAACGTTTCGTAGAATTTGTACAACAAGGGCCTGGGTTTACACGTGTTTAACCTGAACCTACAGACCTTGTTGCAGCGCGGGATCATCCGGATTCTGTTGCTCAAGCTGTGCGAGCAGAACCTGGACGTTCTGCAACTGGCCGCTTTCCTTCCAGTAATTGATCAGCAGCACCCGTGCCTTGCGATTGGCAGGGTGACGCTGGACGACTTCTTCCAGTTGCCGCTGGGCCGCCTCCAGTTCCTGCTGGGCATGCAGGGTGGTGGCGAGGTCGTAGCGATAATCCTGATTGTCCGGTTCCAACTCTACGGCTTTAGACAGACCGAGCAGGGCATAGGGCCTCTCGCCGTGGTGCAACAGCCACATGCCCAAGGCGTGCTGCAGGTAGGCCGACTCAGGGTGCGCCGCCAATTGGCGTGCCAATAACTGGCGGGACTCGTCGGTCTTGCCTTGTTTATCCAGTAACTCTATCTGCGCCACAACGGCTTGCAAGTTGTCCGGTTGCAAGCGCATGGCCTGCTCCAGGGCATTTTGCGCTTCCGGCAACAGAGCGCTGTGGATGTACAGGCGCGCCAGTTGAATCCAACCTTCGGCCGTTTCGGGCTGGGCCTTGAGCTTTTTCACGAACTCATCGAGGACCTGCTGCAATGGCCCGAAGTACAGACCCAGCGTGTCAGGTGACAGGCCCAGCAAGGCATTGGCGGCAGCAAATCGAACTGCTTGTTCGGGGTCGTCGAGCACCGGCCCGAGCAACAACGTGCGCTGGCCGGTCGGCACCAGGCCGACAATGCTGTGAATGGCCGCCTCGCGCACCAGGGGCGACTCGCTGGCCAGGTCTTTGTCCGCCAGCTTCAGGGCTTGCGGGCTGGGGTAGTTGGGCAGTTCTGCATGCAACGCAGCACGGCGCTCGGGGGACAGGTCCGGCCGGCCCAGTTGTTGGTACAACACGCGCGCTGCGCCAGGTTCGCCATTACGCGCCTGTTTCAGGGCCTTGGAGTAACCATGGGCAATGGTGGGCGGTACGGCCACCGGGGTGGCACGGGAGAAATACCAAGTGATCAGCACAATCAACAGCAGGGCGCACAGGCCGACGATGGAGTAACGGCGTGACTTTGACATGCAGGCGTCCGAAAGCGTGGGCAGCAAAGCCGTCAGCTTCGGTCAGACCACGGCAGGTGTCAAACCCGCATCAGGTCAACACGTATTCCACCGGTTCCAATGGCAGTGGCAGATCGGTTTCACCAAGGGCGGCCAATACTTCGCGCTCCAGCGTGCGCAGGAGGGCATTGCAGGGCAGATCGTTTTCGTCAAAGCCGAATGGGTCCTCCAGGTCATCACCGATTTCATCGAGGCCGAAAAACGTGTAGCTGACGATGGCAGTGAACACTGGCGTCAACCAACCCAACGGCTCGGCCATGGCAAACGGCAGCAGGATGCAGAACAGGTAAATAGTGCGATGCAGCAACAAGGTATAGGGAAAGGGCAGCGGCGTGCTCTTGATCCGCTCGCAGGACGCCTGCACCTGGCTGAGGCTGACCAGGCGCGCCTCCAACTGTGTGTAGCGCCATTCGCTGATCACGCCTTGTTCAGCCAATGCGCTAAACCGTGCGCCGACCTGTTGCAGCAGGTTGTCGGGCAGGTTGGGATGGTTGGCCTGGAACTGGCTCCACGGCTTAATGGCCTGGGCTTCATCTTCATGCCGCAGCCGTGCAACCAGGCCATGGGCGAAGCCGCACACGCTTCGCAGCAAACCCGCACGTTCGGCCGGATCCCGCAGCACTTGGGTTTCGCGGATCAACGAGCGCACATCGATGATCATCTGCCCCAGCTGCTTGCGACCCTCCCACCAGCGGTCATAGCAGGCGTTGTTGCGAAAGCTCATGAAAATCGACAGCGACAGCCCGAGCAAGGTGAATGGCGTGGCATTGACCTTGGAGAAATACGCCGGATGCAGGGTTTCCACCAGCACGATCACCGAGGCCAGCAAGGTGACTAACAGGCTGCGCAAGGCGATGCGCTTGGCTATTGACCCCTTGAGGGAAAACAGGATGCCCAGGAGGTTGGGTTTGGGTCGGACTATCATTCAGGGGCGGGCTTCTGTGTCGGTGCAGCCCATCAGGTTAGAAGCACGCACTGCGCCCGTCCAATCGATTGAGCTGACGGGCTGATCGGCGGGGTCGATGACTGGCCAAACCAGTCAGGCAGGTTGAGGGCTTTGACCATTGCCGCAGTGGCGCTCTGGGGCGACTATTTCGACGATTCGGACTGTTAAAGAGAATAACAATGCAGATTGAAAACAAGATCTTCCTGGTCAGTGGCGGTGCCTCGGGCCTCGGCGCGGCCACTGCTGAAATGTTGGTAGCGGCAGGTGCCAAGGTGATGCTGGTGGACCTCAACGCCGATGCCGTGGCGGCCAAGGCCCAGCAGCTGGGTGAGAATGCCCGCAGCGCCGTGGCGGACATCAGCCAGGAAGCGGCCGCCGAAGCCGCCGTGCAGGCCACAGTTGCGGCGTTTGGCGGGTTGCATGGGCTGGTGAACTGCGCCGGTGTGGTGCGTGGCGAGAAAATCCTCGGCAAGGACGGCCCTCACGGGCTGGCCAGCTTCGCCCAGGTGATCAACGTCAACCTGATCGGCAGCTTCAACCTGTTACGCCTGGCGGCCGCCGCCATTGCCGAAACCGAGGCGAATGCCGACGGCGAGCGCGGTGTGATCATCAATACCGCCTCCGTCGCCGCGTTTGACGGGCAGATCGGCCAGGCGGCGTATGCTGCGTCCAAGGGCGCCATCGCCAGCCTCACATTGCCTGCCGCGCGAGAACTGGCGCGGTTTGGTATCCGCGTCATGACCATCGCCCCCGGTATCTTTGAAACGCCGATGATGGCCGGCATGACGGAGCAAGTGCGCGAGTCCCTGGCTGCGGGCGTGCCGTTTCCGCCACGCCTGGGCAAACCCGCCGAATACGCCGCGCTGGTGCGGCACATCATCGAGAACAGCATGCTCAATGGCGAGGTGATCCGTCTCGACGGTGCTTTGCGCATGGCGGCCAAATAAGGAGGAGTTCCCATGACCGACCCCATCGTTATTGTCAGCGCCGTGCGCACGCCCATGGGCGGGTTCCAGGGTGATCTCAAGGGCCTGACAGCGCCGCAGCTGGGTTCCGCCGCCATTCGTGCGGCGGTCGAGCGTGCCGGTATCGCCACCGATGCCGTGGATGAAGTGCTGTTCGGCTGCGTACTGCCCGCTGGCCTCGGCCAGGCACCCGCACGCCAGGCGGCGTTGGGCGCGGGCCTGGACAAGGCCACGCGCTGCACCACCCTCAACAAGATGTGCGGCTCGGGCATGGAAGCCGCGATCCTGGCGCATGATTCGCTGCTGGCCGGCAGCGTTGATGTGGTCATCGCCGGTGGCATGGAAAGCATGTCCAACGCACCGTACCTGCTGGACCGCGCCCGCAGCGGCTACCGCATGGGGCACGGCAAGGTGCTCGACCACATGTTCCTTGACGGTTTGGAAGACGCCTACGACAAGGGCCGCCTGATGGGCACCTTTGCCGAGGACTGCGCGCTGCACAACGGCTTCACCCGCGAGGCCCAGGACGCGTTTGCCATCGCGTCCCTGACCCGTGCGCAAGAGGCGATCTCCCATGGCAACTTTGCCGCCGAGATAGTCCCGGTGCAGGTCACCGTAGGCAAAGAGCAGAAAACCATCCTGCATGACGAACAGCCCCCCAAGGCCAAGCTGGACAAGATCAGCAGCCTGAAGCCGGCGTTCCGCGACGGCGGCACAGTGACGGCGGCCAACGCCAGTTCGATTTCCGATGGTGCGGCAGCCTTGCTGCTGATGCGCCAGTCCGAGGCCCAGAAGCGCGGCCTCAAGCCCTTGGCCGTGATTCATGGGCACGCAGCGTTTGCTGATGAACCGGGATTATTCCCGGTGGCGCCGGTGGGCGCTATCCGCAAGTTGATGACCAAGACCGGCTGGAACGTGGGTGAAGTCGATCTGTTCGAGATCAACGAAGCCTTTGCCGTGGTCAGCCTGGTGACCATGAGCAAGCTGGACATCCCCCACGCCAAGGTCAATATCCACGGCGGCGCCTGTGCCCTGGGGCATCCGATCGGTGCATCGGGTGCGCGGATCCTGGTGACGCTGCTCTCGGCCTTGCGACAGAACGGCCTCAAGCGTGGCGTTGCAGCCATTTGCATCGGCGGTGGTGAAGCCACGGCCATGGCCGTCGAATGCCTGTACTAAGGACTGACCATGTTGCCCAATGAAGAACAACTGCAAATCAGCGACGCGGCCCGGCAATTTGCCCAGGAACGCCTGAAACCCTTTGCCGCCGAATGGGACCGCGAGCACCGCTTTCCCAAGGAAGCCATCGGTGAAATGGCCGAGCTGGGTTTCTTCGGCATGCTGGTGCCGGAACAGTGGGGCGGTTGCGACACCGGCTACCTGGCCTACGCCATGGCCCTGGAAGAAATCGCTGCGGGTGACGGCGCCTGCTCCACCATTATGAGCGTGCACAACTCGGTCGGTTGCGTGCCGATCCTGAAGTTCGGTAACGACCAGCAGAAAGAGCAGTTCCTCAAGCCCCTGGCCAGCGGCGCTATGCTCGGCGCCTTTGCGCTCACCGAACCCCAGGCAGGTTCCGACGCCAGTAGTTTGAAAACCCGTGCGCGTCTGGAAGGTGACCATTACGTACTGAATGGCTGCAAACAGTTCATCACCTCCGGGCAGAACGCCGGGGTGGTGATTGTGTTCGCCGTGACTGACCCGGCGGCGGGCAAACGGGGGATCAGCGCGTTTATCGTGCCGACCGATTCGCCGGGCTACAGCGTGGCACGGGTCGAAGACAAGCTCGGGCAGCATGCGTCCGACACCTGCCAGATCCTGTTCGAGGACGTAAAGGTGCCGGTCGCCAACCGCCTAGGGGAAGAGGGCGAAGGCTACAAGATTGCCCTGGCCAACCTTGAGGGCGGCCGCGTCGGCATCGCCTCGCAAGCGGTGGGCATGGCCCGCGCCGCCTTTGAAGCGGCCCGCGACTATGCCCGCGAGCGTGAAAGCTTCGGCAAGCCGATCATTGAACATCAGGCCGTGGCCTTCCGCCTGGCGGACATGGCCACGCAAATTGCGGTCGCCCGGCAGATGGTGCATTACGCGGCCGCGCTGCGTGACAGCGGCAAGCCGGCCCTGGTGGAAGCCTCGATGGCCAAGCTGTTCGCCTCGGAAATGGCCGAGAAAGTCTGTTCGGCCGCCTTGCAAACCCTGGGCGGTTACGGTTACCTGAGCGACTTCCCGCTGGAGCGGATCTACCGCGACGTGCGGGTCTGCCAGATTTACGAAGGCACCAGCGATATCCAGCGCATGGTCATCTCACGCAACCTCTAAGGAGCCGATACATGAGTTACGAAACCATTTTGCTCGAAGTCCAAGGCCGCGTTGGGCTGATTACCCTCAATCGCCCGCAAGCCTTGAACGCCCTGAACGCGCAGCTGGTCAGTGAATTGAACCAGGCGCTGGATGGCCTGGAAGCCGACCCGCAAATCGGCTGCATTGTGCTGACCGGTTCCAGGAAGGCCTTCGCCGCCGGTGCCGATATCAAGGAAATGGCCGAGCTGACCTACCCGCAGATCTATCTTGACGACCTGTTCAGCGACAGCGACCGCGTCGCCAACCGCCGTAAGCCGATCATTGCCGCGGTGAACGGTTTTGCCTTGGGCGGGGGCTGTGAGCTGGCGTTGATGTGCGACTTCATCCTGGCAGGCGATGGTGCCAAGTTCGGTCAGCCGGAAATCAACCTGGGCGTACTGCCGGGCATGGGTGGCACCCAGCGCCTGACCCGCGCGGTGGGCAAGGCCAAGGCCATGGAAATGTGCCTGACCGGGCGTTTTATCGACGCGGTGGAAGCCGAACGCTGCGGGATTGTCGCGCGCATCGTGCCGGCGGATGAGCTGTTGGAAGAGGCGCTGAAAGTCGCCACTTTGATTGCTGGCAAGTCAGTGCCTATCAGCATGATGGTCAAGGAAAGCGTGAACCGCGCGTTTGAAGTGAGCCTGTCGGAAGGCGTGCGGTTTGAGCGCCGGGTGTTCCATGCAGCATTTGCAACGCAGGATCAGAAGGAAGGCATGGCGGCGTTTGTGGCCAAGCGAGCACCGGACTTTAAAGACAGATAACCCGGTCTCCCACCTGCCACAAACCTGTAGGAGCTGGCAAGCCGGCTCCTACAGGTCGGGTTTACAGTTGGTAGTGCTTGAGCTCCCTGGCAATCACCATCCGCTGAATCTCGCTGGTCCCCTCGTAAATCTGCGTGATCCGCGCATCCCGGTAGTAACGCTCCACCGGATAATCCTCCAAATACCCATAGCCGCCATGAATCTGCATGGCTGACGAGCAGACCTTCTCCGCCATTTCCGAGGCAAACAGCTTGGCCTGGGAGGCTTCCGACAGGCACGGTTTGCCGGCACTGCGCAGTCGCGCAGCGTGCAGGATCAGCAAGCGGGCGGCATTGAGCTGGGTTTGCATGTCGGCCAACAGGTTGGCCACGCTCTGGTGCTCGATGATTGCTTTGTCGAACTGCACGCGATCACGGGCGTAAGCCAACGCCGCCTCAAACGCCGCCCGGGCGATTCCCAGTGCCTGGGCGGCAATGCCGATGCGTCCGCCTTCTAGGTTGGACAGGGCGATCGCCAGGCCTTTGCCACGCTCACCCAGCAGGTTGGCTTCGGGCACTGTGCATTGGTTGAGGGTGACGGCGCAGGTGTCAGAAGCGCGAATGCCCATTTTGTGTTCGGTGCGGTCCACCACGAAGCCTGGTGTTGCGGTGGGCACCAGGAACGCCGAGATGCCTTTCTTGCCCAGTTCAGGGTCGGTGATGGCAAACACGATCGCCACTTTGGCGCGCTTGCCATTGCTGACGAATTGCTTGGCGCCTGTGATCACCCAGTGACCGTCGCGCAGTTCTGCTCGGGTGCGCAGGTTGTGGGCTTCGGAACCGGCCTGGGGCTCGGTCAGGCAAAAGCAGCCAATCGCTTGGCCGCTGGCGAGGTCAGCCAGCCAAGTCTGCTTCTGCGACTCTGTGCCGTAATTGAGGATTGGCCCGCAACCCACTGAATTATGGATACTCATCAGCGCACCGGTGGCGCCGTCGCCAGCGGAGATCTCTTCCACGGCGAGGGCGTAGGCGACGTAATCGACATAGGTGCCGCCCCATTCTTCCGGCACTACCATGCCCAGCAGGCCCAGTTCGCCCATCTTGGCGACCAGGGCATCGTCGATCCAGCCAGCTTTTTCCCAGGCTTGGGCGTAGGGCGCGATTTCACCACGGGCAAAGTCGCGTGCCATGTCGCGGATCATCACCTGTTCTTCAGTATATTCAATATCTTGCATGACTTAGTTCGCAACCTTCTTGAAGTTATGAAAGAAGCTTTCTACATGGCTGAGGGCCAGTCCGTGCAGAGTCGGTGGGTTCCAGCGCGGGGCCTTGTCCTTGTCGATGATCAGCGCACGCACGCCCTCGATCAGGTCGCCGCGTTCGAACCATTGGCGGTCCAGGTGCAGCTCCAGGGCAAAACATTGCTCAAGGGGCAGGCGACGCCCGCGGCGTAGCATTTCAAGGGTGACGGCCATGGCCAGGGGTGAGCGGGTCTGCATCAGGTGGGCGGTGGTCAGGGCCCATTCGTGGCTGTCGGCCACGGTGACTTGTTGCAGTTGTTCAACAATGCTCGGCACATCCGGCAACGCGAAGAAGTGGTCAATGGCGGGGCGCAAGACGGCCAGGGGCGCGTCGGGGAGTTGCTGCACCGCCAGTTTGGCGAGCACACCTTGCAGGTCCTTGAGTGGCGAGTCGTGCCATTGCAGGCGGTCAAGCTTATTGTCCAGGTCGGCAAGCTTGCTGCTCTCAAGATACCAATCCGCCAGCCCGCAGTAGAGCGCATCGGCCGCACGGATCTGCACCCCGGTAACCCCCAGGTAAATCCCCAGCTCACCCGGAATACGCGGCAGGAAGTAGCTGCCGCCCACATCAGGAAAGTAACCGATGGCCACTTCCGGCATTGCCAGGCGGCTGCGCTCGGTGACGACGCGCAAGTCGGCGCCTTGCACCAGGCCCATGCCGCCCCCCAGGACAAACCCGTCCATGAGTGCCAGGACCGGTTTGCGGTAATGGTGGATGGCCAGGTCCAGTGCGTATTCCTCGACGAAGAAGTCCTGGTGCAGGGTGTCGCCATTCTTGAAGCTGTCGTAAAGCGAACGGATGTCGCCGCCGGCACAGAAGGCTTTTTCACCGGCGCCGCGCAGGACCACGGCGTACACCTGCGGGTCATCGGCCCAGGCTTTTAGCTGGGACGCCAGCCTGCGCACCATGTTCAGGGTAATGGCGTTCAAGCCGGCGGGGCGATTGAGGGTGAGGTGGCCGATATGGTTACGGACCTCGGCGAGGACTTCGTCCTGAAGTGTTTCTGCGTGGCTTGCCTCGGATGAAACCTGAGCAGTCATCGATAACTCCCTGCTTTTATTGTTCTTTATCAAGATGTTCGCGGACGAACCATCTCGCGATCGTACCAGTGCAAATTTGCCCAGTACAACCGTCAATCATGCAGGTTGTTTTTGCATTTATGCAGTGAATGGATGAGTGCCTCACGGCACCCGACTGGCCAGTACCTCACCGATGCTGCGGCGTCGGGCGTGGGTTTCTGCGGCGTGGATCAACGCTTCCAGCTCCGTGGGCTCTACATCGTAGAATTGTTCCATTTCGGACAGCGCCAGCTTCAGATCGTCGGCAGTAATCGCTGGGTCTCGAGCGGCCTTGGGGTTGCCCAAGATAGGCGCGGGTGTTTCAACGGCGCCTTTTGGGTAGCGCGTGCGTGTCGCGTTGTTGTAAACCAGCGCGCAGGCCAGCAAGGCGCCGGCACCGAGCAGCACGGCGCCCAATTCATACCAGCCCAGGGCGGCGGAAGCCGGGTCCGCCAACACCAGTGTCATCGCCAATCCGCCGGCTGGCGGATGCAGGCAACGCAGCCAGCACATCAGCACCACCGTCATGCCGGCCGCCAGGCAGGCGCCGCCCAGGGAGGGACCCAGGACGCGGGCCACCAGCAACGCAATCACGCCCGCGCACAGGTAGCTGCCAATGATCGACCAGGGTTGCGCCAGTGCACCGGACGACACGGCGAACAACAACACCGCCGAGGCGCCGAGGGGGCCGAGCAGGTGCAACGCCACCTCCATGCCAAACACTTGGGCACACAGCCAGACGCTGAGGAGGGTGCCCAAGGCCATGCCGATGGCGGCACGGCTCCATTCAGTGGGGCGGGTGTTGATAGCAGCGGGGAACCAGCGAGCGAACATTGAAGGGGGTCCATAAACAGCGGGCAAAAAAAAGGCTTGTCTGGTTGCCCGGAAAAGCCCTTTGAAGGTTCCAACATTTGGGGGAAGGAACCCGTGCAGTGTGCCCACCTTGGAAGAACCGCGCCAATGCATATTGATGCAGGTTGAGTGCAAAAATAATGAATTGAAGGCCGGCGCAGTCTTTAAGGTTGCGGCGGTTTGGCCAAGTGCAGCAGTACGTAAGGGTTGCGGTCAAACTCACCGACCAGGGTGGGCGTGATGCTGCGAAAGCGCGGGTCCTGCAAGCCTTCGTAATCCGCTTGACTCATCACCAGCCAGGCTGGCGCCTGGATGGGCTTCAGCTCGGCCGCTTGCTGAGTGAATAACGGTACTTGGTCGCAGTCGAGGTTGACCATGTATTTGATCGCCTTGGCGTCTTTGCCCAGGCCGTGCAACACCACGGGAGCACGCTGCTGCATCACCTGTTCATGCACCTGCAGGGTAAAGGTGCGTGTGTCATAGACACTGCGTTCCAGCGGTTCGACCACCAGGATATAAGTGGCCCATACCGCCAGTACCGCGGCAAAAGCCGGTCCGACCTGGCGCAGTTGCGACTTGAACAGCGCCAGCAGCGCCACTCCCTGCAGCCCCCCAAGCACGCCGTACACCCAGCCCAAATGACTCAAATGTTCCGGGTAGCGCGGCCGCGCGAAGAGCAATCCGGCGATCAACAGCGTCGGCAACAACGTCCAGATGCCCAGCATCAACCCACGCAACCAGGCAAACAACCGCCCGTGCGCCACTTGGAACGGATACGCCGCAATCATCGCCGCCATGGGCAACATCGGCAGTACATACCGCGCCTTTTTCGCCTGTGGGATCGACAAGCCCAGCATCACCAGCAAGCCTGCGGCAGCGCAGTACCACACCAACTGCAAGGCCGGCCCCGGCGCCCGGCGCCCGCTGATCACCATGGCCAGCAGCACAAGCACGGCCATCGGATACGCCAGGGCATAGTTGCCCAGGGAACTGGTGAAGTAATACAGCACGCCGCTGGAACCTTCGCTGCCATCCATGCGCCCGAGGAACTGCATGCGAATCACGTCCTGCATGAAGCGCTCGCCGCCACTCAGCTTGGCCATCAACAACAGCAAGCCGACACAGGCCACCAGCAACGCCAGCGCAAGCAATCCGAAGCTGAACAGTGGGCGCCATTGGCGGTTGATCAGGTAATAGCTGCACAACACGCCAGTGGGAACGACCAGCCCAATCGGCCCACGCACTGCAAAGCCGACAATCAGCAGCAGGTACAGCCAATGCAGGCGCTTACCTGCACCGAAGTGGTCGTGGGCGTACCCCAGATAGAACACCGCCAGGGCGATTGCGGCCAACATCTGGTCGAGGGACACCGCGCGGGTTTCGCTGATGAAGCTGCTGCTCAGCAACAGCATCGCAATGCTCAACAGTCCCCAGCGCTGGGAGTAAGGGGCCGTCAGGCGATACACCAGGGTGACGATCAACGCCGAGGCAATGGCCGTAGGCAGCCAGGCGGTAAAGCGGGTGACCTCGCCAAACGGCAAAGACACCAGCCACGTCATCAACGTCGAGGTAGCCAGGTAATCCGCGTAAGGCTGGCCATAGGTGGTCGGAAAGAAACCGGGCCCATGACGCAGCATCTCCTGGGCAAACAGCACGAAGCGTGAGTCGAAGCCGATGATTGCCTGATGCCAGTTGCCGGCGATGAACAGCAGCAACGCCAGCAATCCCAAGCCGAGGGATTGACGGCGGATCGCGGGGCTTAACAGGGACGGTTGGGCAGTGTTCACGTCTTAGGCTTCCACGACCTGCGGCAACCATTGCTGCTGCGGAATCGGCAACTGGCAGGAGTCGCCACGGCCGATCGGGTAGTACTGGAAGCCTTTGCGCGCCAGGCGCTCGCCGTCATAGAGGTTGCGGCCGTCGAAGATCACCGGGGTTTTCAGGCGCTGGTGGATCAGGTCGAAGTCCGGCGCCTTGAACTGCTGCCATTCAGTGCAGACGATCAGCGCGTCGGCGCCGCCCAGGGTGGATTCCGGGGTACCCATCAGCATCAGCCGTGGATCGTCGCCATAGATGCGCTGGGTTTCCTGCATGGCTTCCGGATCGAAAGCACGCACGTTGGCGCCAGCCGCCCACAAGGCTTCCATCAACACCCGGCTGGGCGCGTCACGCATGTCGTCGGTGTTCGGCTTGAACGCCAGGCCCCACAGGGCAAAGGTCTTGCCGCGCAGGTTGCCCTTGAAGAATGCATTGATGCGTTCGAATAATTTGCTCTTCTGGCGCTGGTTGATGGCTTCCACGGCTTCCAGCAGGTCGCTGGAGCAGTTGGCTTGCTTGGCGCTGTGGATCAGGGCGCGCATGTCCTTGGGGAAGCACGACCCCCCATAGCCGCAGCCGGGGTAGATGAAGTGGTAACCGATGCGCGAGTCGGCACCGATGCCAAGGCGCACGGCTTCGATGTCTGCGCCCAGGTGCTCGGCCAGCTCGGCGATCTGGTTGATGAAGCTGATCTTGGTGGCCAACATGCAGTTGGCGGCGTATTTGGTCAGCTCGGCGCTGCGCAGGTCCATGAAAATGATGCGGTCATGGTTGCGATTGAAAGGAGCGTACAGGTCGCGCATCACCTCGCGCACGTCTTCGCGCTCGCAGCCGATGATGATACGGTCCGGGCGGCGGCAGTCGGCCACGGCCGAGCCTTCCTTGAGGAATTCCGGGTTGGAGACGATATCGAACTCCAGGTGCCGACCGGCCAAGTGCAGGGCTTTTTCGATATGCGCACGCAGGGTGTCGCCAGTACCGACGGGCACGGTGGATTTTTCCACCAGGATCACCGGTTCCTTGCGATGACGGGCCACGGCATCGCCCACCGACAGCACGTACTTCAAGTCCGCCGAACCGTCTTCGTCCGACGGCGTGCCCACGGCGATAAACAGCACTTCGCCATGCTCGACCGCGAGTTTCTCGTCATGGGTAAAGTGCAGCCGCCCGCTTTCCAGGTTTTCCTTGACCATCGCCGCCAGCCCCGGCTCGAAGATCGTCACATGGCCCTTCTGCAAAGACTCGACCTTGTTCTTGTCAACGTCCATGCAGATGACATCGTGACCGACTTCGGCCAACACAGTGGCCTGCACCAGACCGACGTAACCACTACCAAATACACTGATTTTCATGGGGCATTCCTGGGACTTGTAGCGCTAGCACGACGAGAGTTGATAACCAGCACACCGAGGATGACCAAAGCCACCCCCAGGGTTTTTGAAATGGAGAAGTCTTCGTTGAACACCGGCAGGCTGGCCGCCAGCAGGTACACCAGGGCGTAGCTGATGCTCAACAGTGAATAGGCACGGCCCAGTGGCAGGTGCTTGAGCGCGCCGAGCCAGCAGAGCATCGACAGCGCGTAGGCCAGAATCGCCAGGAGCACCACGCCGAGGGCGTCGAGATTAATCTGGACGCTCAGCCACTGGTTGGGCAGCGGCAAGCGCGTCATGCTCCAGCGCATGCCCAATTGGGCGGCGCTGACCAGGCCGACACTGCCCAGGGCCAGGGCAAACCCTTGAACCCGGCTCATACGTGACGCCCCAGCAGCACGACACCGCCGATCACCAGCGCCACGCCCAACCAGTGACGGCCGTCGATGGGCTCATCAAAGACAAACCGCGCCACCAGTGTGACCAGCACGAAATTCAGGCTGAGCATGGGGTAGGCAATGCCCACCTCAAGGCGCTGCAACACCAGCAGCCACACCAACAGGCCCAGACCCAGGCACATCAGCGCCGACCACAACCACGGCGAACGCAGTTTCAGTGCCCAGCCGTCCGGCAGGTCACGCCAGCTTTCCACGGCGAATTTCTGCGACACCTGGCCCATGCAGGTCAGCAGGCACGCGGCCACTAACAGCAGCAAGGTGATCACGGCGTCACCTGCGGGAAGATCAGGATCACTATATTGCCTTGCTCATAGCGCTGGCCGTCGCTGGGCAACAAAGCGATTTCGGCTCGCTCATCGTCACCTTTGACGCGCATCACCACACCGACCGTGCCTTTTTTACGCGCATCGCTCATCCACTGCTGAACCTGAGGCATATCCACCTTGTGATGCCCGGCATCCGGGTAGGCGAGGCCGTATTTGACTTCACCGACGGTGTTGTAGAGCGTCACGTCCGGCCGTGCCAGGCGCCACGACAAGGCCGATGCGGCGCCGAGGTCATTGCTCAACAGTGCAGTGGCCGGTTGCAGTTCCTGCAGGTGATCGATGATGAATTGGTCGGGGGTCTTGTTGTAAACCACTGAGTGCGGCAGCGCGGCTGGCAACAGGGCGACCATCAGCCAGCTGCCAAGCACTGGCATCGCCCACAAGCGAAGCGGCTGTGCGGCCTGCAGCAGGTTGACCAGGATCCAGCCGAACAGGAATGTGAACACCAGTACCAGGCTGAGTGTTTCCTGACCGTGTTCATACACCGGTTTTTTCAGTTGGAACCAGCTCAGCGCCAGCAGCATCACCACGCCGATGATCAGGTTCAACCAGCCATTGATACGCACTGCGCGGTAACGACCCTGGGCCAGTTTGTCGGCCAGGGTGCTTCCCATCAGCAACGCCAAGGGCAGCAGGCACGGCATGATGTAGGAGGGCAGCTTGCCCTTGGCCAGGCTGAAGAACGCCAGGGGCATCAGCAGCCACAGCAACACAAAGCCGACTTTTGCGCTGCGTTTGTCCTGCCATGCCTGTTTAAGGGTGGACGGCAACAACGCCACCCATGGCAGGCAGAACGCAACCAGCAACGGCAGGTAATACCAGAACGGCTCGGCATGCTGGGCGTCGTCACCGGCAAAGCGCTGGATATGCTCGTGCCAGAAGAAGAAGTGCCAGTAGTCGGGCTCTTGCAGGTGCACAGCCAGCGCCCACGGCAAGCTGATGACAATCGCCACCACCACCGCCACCAGGCCGTAACCGAGCAGCTCGCGGAAACGCTGTTGCCAGATCGCATAGGGCAGGGCGATCAACACCGGGAGCAGCCACGCCAGAAAGCCCTTGGTCATGAAACCCATGCCGCAGGCAAACCCCAACAGCGCCCAGGCGCCGAGTCGTCCATTGCGGGTCGTGCTGTCAAAGCAAAACCACAAGGCCACGCCCGTCAGGTTCACCCAGAACGTGAACTGCGGATCGAGGTTGGCATAACCGCCCAGGGCCGCCACGCTGACAAAACTCATGTACAGCACAGTGCTGATCAGGCTCTTCTGCGGGTCATTCCACAACCGGCGTGACACCAGGTACACCAGCAGGATGCTCAATCCGGTGCTCAACGCCGACGCAAACCGCACGCCGAACAGGTTCTGCCCGAAGATCGCCTGGCCCAGCGCGATCATCCAGTAACCGGCCGCCGGTTTCTCGAAGTAACGGATACCCATGAAGTGCGGCGACGCCCATTTTCCGGTCAGCAGCATTTCCTGGCTGATTTGCGCATAACGGGTTTCATCCGGAATCCACAGGCCGTGGGTGGCCAGCGGCAGCAGGTAAAACACGCCAAACGCCAGCAGGAGCAGGGGCAGGGCCCAACGGCGAATCATGCCTGCTGCACTCCAAGCCAACCCTCGCGACCGGGCAAGGCGCCGCGCACCAGCTGTTGCTGGGGCAGGGTGGTCAGGTCCGCCGGCAACAACTCGCCCAACGGTTTGAAATCGATGCCGCGCTGCCCTGCCTGGGCGAGCAACTGGCGGAATTCATTGGCCATCAGAATCCCTTCTACCTCTGCGTGGATCGTGTAGACGTTGAGCTTCGACTCGGCAAAGCGGTCGAGGATGAACGTATTGAAGTCCTTGGCAGCCACTACCGGCCCGACGACTTCGTCGAAGGTCGGTAGGTCCACCGGAATCTGTGGGGTGCCCGCACTGCCATCGGCCAGGGTGGGACGAAACAGGCTAGTGCCGCGGCAATCGCTGTTGTAGCGAAAGTTGAACCCTTGCTTGGCTTGCACCACGCGTTCATCGGCGCGCCAACCGGCGGCCGCTGAACAGTCAATGCGCTCACCAAGGATGTCGCTCAGGCTCTCCACGCCGCGTCGAATTTGCTCGACCAACTGCGCTTCGCTCCAGCGCCCGGTGTTGGCCTGCCAGCCGTGGTGATCCCAGGCGTGCAGGCCGACCTCATGCCCGGCCGCCTTGGCTTGGCGCATCAGGTGCCCCAGGTCGCGACCGATCGGCTTGCCTGGCCAGGCTGTACCAGCCAGCAGGATATCCAGGCCATACAGCCCGACGGCGTTGGAACGCAGCATCTTCCACAGGAACTGCGGCCGGATGAGGCGCCACAGGTGGCGCCCCATGTTGTCCGGCCCGACACTGAAGAAAAACGTCGCTTTTACCGAGGCTTCGTCCAGGGATTCGAGCAACCGTGGCACACCTTCACGGGTGCCGCGGTAGGTGTCGACGTCGATGCGAAGACCTGCATCCATTACTTTTTGTCCGCGATTTCGAGCATCGCTTCACGCAGGAAGAAATCCAGCGTGTTGCCGATGGTTTCACTCATCTCTACGGTCGGCTCCCAGTTCAGCAGACGCTTGGCGTTTTCGATGCTTGGCTTGCGATGTGCCACGTCCTGGTAACCGGTGCCGTAGAACGCCTTGCTTTCCACGTCACGGAAACCGGCGAACGGCGGGAAGTTGCCACGCAGCGGGTGCGCTTCGAACTGGCGCAGCAGCTCTTCGCCCAATTGGCGGATGCTGGCTTCGTTTTCCGGGTTGCCGATGTTGATGATCTGGCCGTTGCACGCGTCGTTGTCGTTATCAATGATGCGCGCCAGGGCTTCGATACCGTCGGCGATGTCAGTGAAGCAACGTTTCTGCTCACCACCGTCGAACAGACGGATCGGCGTACCTTCCACCAGGTTCAGGATCAGTTGGGTGATCGCACGGGAGCTGCCGATGCGCGCGGAGTCCAGGCGGTCGAGACGCGGGCCCATCCAGTTGAACGGACGGAACAGGGTGAAGTTCAGGCCCTTGGCGCCGTAGGCCCAGATCACGCGGTCGAGCAGTTGTTTGGAGACCGAGTAGATCCAGCGTTGCTTGTTGACCGGGCCGACCACCAGGTTGGAGGTGTCTTCATCGAAGTACTGGTCCTGGCACATGCCATAGACTTCGGAGGTCGACGGGAAGATCACGCGCTTGTTGTACTTGACGCAATAGCGCACCAGCTTGAGGTTTTCCTCGAAGTCCAGCTCGAACACGCGCAGCGGGTTGCGGGTGTATTCGATCGGCGTGGCGATGGCTACCAACGGCAGGACCACGTCGCACTTCTTGATGTGGTACTCGATCCACTCGGTGTGGATGCTGATGTCGCCTTCCACGTAATGGAAGTTCGGGTGGCTGCGCAGGCGCTCGATGGCGTCGGAGCCGATGTCCAGGCCATAGACTTCGTAACGGTCGTCACGCAGCAGACGCTCGGACAGGTGGTTACCGATAAAGCCATTCACGCCCAGGATCAGCACACGGGTACGCCGTGTCTTGCGGCCGGACTCGGCGCCGCGCAGCACGGAACCGTCCACCAGGCCCAATTCGTTGGCCAGGGAAGGACCGGCCAGGTACAGGCCGTTGTCATTGCGTTGGCCGAACTTGATCACCAGGGAGTCTTCACCGCAGGCAATGCGCAGCGGGTTGACGCTGATCACGCGGCCCGGCGCCTGGCCATCGTTGCCCTTGACCACTTCGGCTTGCCACACGATCAGCTTGTGCTCGCCGACCGCGCAGAAAGCGCCCGGATACGGTTGAGTCACGGCGCGAACCAGGTTGAACAATGCTTCAGCCGGTTTTTTCCATTCCAGCTTGCCATCGGCGGCGGTGCGGCGACCGAAGTAAGTGGCCTGGCTTTCGTCCTGGGCGGTCTCCGCCAGCTTGCCTTGAGCCAGTTGCGGCAGGGCGTCACGCAGCAGGTTGCTGGCGGCGTCGCGCAGTTTGGCGTGCAGGGTCAGGCCGGTATCAGTGCGATCGATCACGACTTTCTGTTGGGCCATGATCGCGCCGGCATCGGCACGCTTGACCATGCGGTGCAGGGTTACGCCGGTTTCGCTTTCGCCATTGACCAGCACCCAGTTGGCCGGGGCGCGGCCACGGTATTTGGGCAGCAGCGAGCCGTGAAGATTGAATGCGCCGTTGCGTGCGGTTGCCAGCAATGGCTCGCTCAGCAGGTTGCGGTAGTAGAACGAGAAAATGTAGTCCGGGTTCAGCTTGGCGATGCGCTCGACCCACAGCGGGTGGTTCGCGTCTTCCGGAGCGTGCACTGGAATACCGTTGCGTGCGCACAGTTGAGCAACGGAACCGTAGAAGTTGTTTTCCTTCGGGTCGTCGGCATGGGTGAATACAGCAGCAATTTCGTAACCCGTGTTGAGCAGCGCTTCAAGGCCTGCACAACCAATGTCGTGGTACGCGAATACAACAGCTTTTGAACTCATGATTGGACCTGATCAGCAGAAGAAGTAGAAGTATGGGAAGACACCAGGCCGTCAACGACGACCACGGGAGCCGGTGCTGCCGGTTGGTTGCGCAGCACCTTTTCGATAAAGAAGCGCGGACGGGCGCGCACATCGCTGTACATGCGGCCCAGGTATTCACCCAAGAGGCCCATGCCGATGAACTGGCCACCGGTGAACACGAACAGCACGGCGAACAGTACGAACAAGCCATCACCGGCCCAGTCGGCACCAAAGGCCAGGCGCATGACGATCAACGCCAGGGCAAACAGCATGCCGAGCGCCGCCAGGCTGAAGCCGACGATGGACAGCAGGCGCAGCGGGGTGGTGGTCATGCAGGTCAGCAAGTCGAACATCAGGCTGATCAGGCGCATGGCGCTGTATTTGGATTCGCCATGTTCACGCTCGGCGTGGTGCACCAGGATCTCGGTGGTGTGGCGGGCAAAGCCGTTGGCCAGGATCGGGATAAAGGTGCTGCGCTCGCGGCAGGCCAGCATCGCGTCGACAATGGTGCGGCGGTAGGCGCGCAACATGCAGCCGTAATCGGTCATGGCCACGCCGGTGGAGCGCTGCACGGCCAGGTTGATCAAGCGCGAAGGCCAGCGGCGGAAGGCCGAGTCCTGGCGATTATTGCGTACGGTCGCAACCACGTCGTAACCGAGGGCGGCTTGGTCCACCAGGCGCGGGATTTCTTCGGGCGGGTTTTGCAGGTCGGCGTCAAGGGTGATTACCACCTCGCCCCGGCACTGCTCGAAACCGGCCATGATCGCCGCATGCTGGCCGTAGTTGCGGTTGAGGATCACCGCCACCACGTTGCTGCCGTCTTCAGCCGCAGCGTCTTCCAGCAGTTGGGCCGAATTGTCGCGGCTACCGTCATCCACCAGGATGATTTCGTATTCGTAGGCCAGCTGCTTGCAGGCCGCAGTGGTGCGACGCAGCAATTCAGGCAGGCTCTCTTGTTCGTTGTAGACCGGGATAACGATCGACACGCAATGAATAGGGTAGGGTTTCAAAGATTCATGACCTCGGGGTTAGAGCATCTTGGAGCGTGGAAACAGCAGCAATCATTGGGGCGAACGTCCAGGCCGCAGGTTAAGAAACGGCACCAAAGGTGAAGCGTAATCAATAGGTTAGACGATATAGCGCGGCTTGCCGTGAAGTACTGTGTTTAAGATTAAGCGTAAAAATGTGGAACAGATATGAAAGGCGGATGAAAAACTCGTTTATTTGACAGGTAGACAGCTAGGGTTCAGCTAAGCAACTAACGGGCTGTCGACTTTAGTTAGTGGGCGAAATAAGAACTGTTTGTAGGACGTTTGGTTCAACTTGAGCGCCTACGCTCAGCCAACGAATTTTAGTGAAGAATCTTCTCTGCAATGCGCCCCAAGTGCCGGTAAAGTAAGCCGTCTCTTGCCAGGGTGATCGGATGAATAGCGTGCAGCTTTTACGCGGCCAATTGCGGCCTGCTTTGATGGGATCATTGATGGCGTTGTTGATGAGCGTGGCCAGTGTCACGACAGTCCAGGCCGATGACGGCGTGGCGCTGACCAGCATCGATCAAGTGCCGGACGGCGTGGAAGTGCGCGGCAAGCAGATCGCCGCCTACACCTGGGACGATAAACAAGGCAAGAACCTGCTGGTGCTCGCCGAGCAAGTCAGCGAGCGTGACGACGACGGCACCCAGTCGGGGTTCGTGTATGCGGCGCAATACCTGATCGACGGCAACCGCCCCAAGCGTGTGTGGATGCTCTACGACGACGTGCAGCATTGCGAATTCGACGCCGCCCTGCATTTTGACAGGGCGGCGACCAAGGTCACCGACCTCACCGGCGACGGCATCACCCAGGCTACCGTGGGCTATTCGCGAACCTGCACCAGCGATGTCAGCCCCAACGAATTCAAGCTGATCATGCATGTCGGCAAGTCGCAAAAATTCCGTCTGCGCGGCCTGGACCGCGTGGGGGCTGCCTGGTGGGACGAAGAGGCTGGCGCCTTGCGCGGCATGCCGTTGCCCAAGGATTGCAGCGTGGCCGGACAGCAGGCGCTCGTCAGCCAGTACAAGGAGCAGGGCACCGAGTTGCCGTTGCCGGGTTGTTATGGCGATGAAAAGGATTTTGCCAAGGCCCCTGAGGCTTACTTGACGTTCATGCGTCAACACTGGTTCGCGCTGATGCAGAAGCAGGACAGCGACTGGAGCCAGACCCAGGTCCAGCCGCAGGACCCTACCGAAGATGACGACACGGCCCCGTGATTTTGTGCCTGGGCCGGTCCTGGGTTAGACTCGGCCTTCGCCAATTCACTAAATACCTCGATTAATCAAAGGCTTGTTCGAGGTATTTAATCCAAAGGCTGATCTACCTTGACTGAGTCTATCCGCAACCCGCTGACCCTTTACCTCACCCGCCTGGCACCCTCCAGCCAACTGACCATGCGCTACGTGTTGCAAGACGCGGCCGACCGCCTGGGCTTCGAGGACATTAACCTTGAAGACATCGACTGGCATCTGCTGCAGCCCGAACACGTGATCGCCCTGGTCGCTGCCTTGCGTGAGGACGGCTACGCGCCGAATACCTCATCGTTATATGTCAACGCGGTACGCGGTGTGATGAACGAAGCCTGGCGGCTGAACCTGATCAGCCAGGAACACCTGTTGCGCATGCGCACCGTCAAGGCTGCACCGGGCACGCGCCTGAGCCAGGGCCGCAACCTGCGGCGCAGCCTGATCCGCGAAATGATGGAAGTCTGCGCTGCCGACCCTCGGCCCCAGGGCCTGCGGGATGCCGCGGTGATCGGCATTCTGTATGGCTCCGGCATGCGCAAGTCGGAGTCGGTCAACCTCGACCTGGCGCAGATCAACTTCGAAGAGCGCAGCCTGCGGGTGATCGGCAAGGGTAACAAGGAGTTGATCAAGTACGCGCCGGACTGGGCATTCGCCAAGTTGCAGGCGTGGCTGGCGTTTCGCCGCGAGCAACTCAAGGAAGGCGAGCAGGACGACAGTTTCCTGTTCAACCGCATCCGCCGCGGCAGCCATATCACCCGCGAGCGCATCACCAAGCATGCGATCTACTACATCGCCCGCCAGCGCGGCCAGCAGGTAGGCGTGAAAATCATGCCCCATGACTTCCGCCGCTCGTTCATTACTCGGGTGATTGAAGAACATGACCTGTCGATTGCACAGAAACTGGCGCACCACACCAATATCCAGACCACCGCCAGCTATGACGTGCGTGACGACAACGAGCGGCGGCGAGCGGTGGATCGGTTTGATCTGTAACGTCCGGCATGATGAAGATCAAAATGTGGGAGCGGGCTTGCTCGCGAAGGCGGTTTGTCAGTCAAAGTCCAGTGACTGATACGCCGTATTCGCGAGCAAGCCCGCTCCCACAAGGGTTAGGTGTAAAGGTTAGAGGATAGGCTTGCCGCCCGTGACCGCATAACGCGACCCAGAGATATAGCTGCCTTCATCCGAGGCCAGCAGCACATAGATCGGCGCGACTTCCACCGGTTGGCCCGGACGGCCCAGCGGGGTTTCGCTGCCGAAGTTCTTCACGTCTTCATCGGTCATGGTCGCCACAATCAGCGGCGTCCAGATCGGTCCCGGCGCTACGCTGTTGACGCGAATGCCCTTGCTGCCGAGCAACTGCGCCAGACCACCCGTGAAGTTCGCGATCGCACCCTTGGTGGCGGCGTAGGGCATCAACGTCGGCTTGGGCATGTCCGAGTTGACCGACGATGTATTGATGATCGAACTGCCCGCCTTCATATGCGGCACGGCAGCCTTGCAGATACGAAACATGGCTGTGATGTTGATATCGAAGGTTTTCACCCATTCCTCGTCTGAGATCTCTTCAAGCGTTTCATGGCTCATCTGGAATGCTGCATTGTTGACCAGCACATCGATACGGCCGAATTGCTCGACCGTCTTGTCGACCAGCGACTGGCATACGCTTTTCTGCGCGATATCACCGGGCAGCAACAGGCATTGGCGTCCGGCTTCCTCGACCCAGCGTGCAGTTTCCCTGGCGTCCTCATGTTCATCCAGATAAGCGATAGCCACATCCGCGCCTTCGCGTGCAAAAGCGATCGCAACGGCGCGGCCGATGCCACTGTCGGCGCCGGTGATCAGCGCGATCTTGTTGGCGAGCCGGCCGGAGCCCTTGTAGCTTTGCTCGCCGCAATCCGGGTAAGGGTCCATTTTTTTCTGCGAACCTGGCACGTTCTGAGCTTGCGGCGCGAAGGGTGGGCGAGGGTAGTCAGCCATTTCAATCTCCATAGGTTTCCAAAGGTGCTATGGGATTAGTAGTTTTGCGCCGGACGATAGTTGTAATGGATGCCATTGAAGCCCGACGAGTGGTTGGCTTCAGACTTATGCATACAGGGTATTTCCACGCGTTGATGTTGCCCCATAGGCGCAGTCAAGATTCGAGATCCGAACCTGCTGCGCAGACGGGCAGCGATCAGGAGGAGGGCGGGGCACTGGCCAGGTGAATGGGCAGGCGGCGCAAGGTCCACAGCGTGGTGAGCATCGCTGCGATGGCGCATAGCGCAATGCCTATCAGCATCGGCGCGGGTGTGTGATCGGCGAACACACCGACCACCGTCATTGACAGGGCTGCCGTGATCATCTGGATCGCCCCGAGCAGGGCCGAGGCAGAACCGGCCACCGCGCCATGATCCTCCAACGACAACACACCGGCTGCCGGCAGCAGCAGGCCGAGAAAGCCGAAGCCGATAAACAGCAGCGTCATCATCAAGGCCAGGCTATCGACCCATAGCGTGGTGGCCGCCAGCAAGGCCATGACCGCCGCCACGGCCACCACCGACCAGCGGATCAACGGCGCCAGGCCAAAGCGTGCAGTGAGGCGCGCGGTCAGTTGGCTCATGGCGAAAAACGAGGCGGCATTCAGGGCAAAACCCAGGCTGAACTGGGTCGGCGTCAGGCCGTAATACTCGATGTACACGAACGGTGCGCTGCCGATGAACACGAAGAAGGTCGCCAAGCCAAAACCACACACCACCGACAAACCGATAAAGACCGGGTCGCGCAACAACGCGCCATAGCTGCTGAACGCATTGCCCAGGGTTTTGCCCAATCGACGTTCGGCCGGATGGGTCTCGGGCAGTTGCACGATGGTCATCACCAGGCAGGCCACGGCAACGACGGCCAGCACGGCAAACACTTCACGCCAGCTCCACAACGCGATCACCAGGCTGCCGGCGAGCGGCGCAAGGATCGGCGAGACGCTCATCACCAGCATCAGCAACGCCATGAGCTTCGCCGCTTCATGCCCGGTGTACAAGTCACGCACGATGGCCCGCGGAATCACCATGCCCGCGCACGCACCAAACGCCTGCAGGGCACGAAAGGCAATCAGTGTTTCGATGGTCGGCGCCAGCGCACACCCGACACTTGCCACGGCAAAAATTACCAGGCCTGCGTAAATCGGCGGTTTGCGCCCAAACACGTCACTGATCGGCCCGTAGAACAGCTGGCACACCCCAACGATGACGAAAAACACAGTGAGGCTCATCTGCACCAGCGCGGGTGAGGCATGCAGGCTTGCGCCCAGAGTCGGCAAGGCTGGCAAGTAAATATCGATGGCGAAGGGGCCGACTGCGGTGATCAAACCCAGCAGCAAGGCGAGGTGGGCGATACGTCGAGACATGGGGCAGTTCCGGGCGAAGCAAAGGTCGGTCAGCTTAAGGGATCTGCGCAGATCCGCAAACTTAGGCTTCAATAAGCAGTATGGTTGGCCGATAACATGACCAGCGAGGCTTCTGCGGTTGGGTTCCCAACCGACTGACCAGGCACGGGGATATATCAGCATGACGATCAAACTACGCCTGATGCTGTTGATAGCGACCGGACTGCTTACGGCCTTGATCATGAGCCTGGCCGGCTACCTGGGAAATACTCGGATGGGCACTGCCGTGCAGGACAGCGAGCTCAGCATGACGGCGCTGCGCAACCATATGGAAGCCGACATGATGCACGACGCCCTGCGCGCGGATGTGCTGTCGGCCATGCTGGTGGGCCTGGGTAAAAGTACCAGCACGAAGGCGCAGGTCAGCGATTCGCTCAAGGAACATGCCGAGCACTTTCGCCAGGTGTTGGCGGATAACCTCAAGCTGCCGCTGGACAACACGCTCAAGGCAAACCTGGAAAAAATCAAACCCAGCCTGGACAACTATATAAGTACCGGCGAGCGCATCGTCACCCTGGCGCTGGATGACCCCGACGCCGCTCGGGGCGAACTGGGTACGTTCAACGCTGCCTTCAGCCAGCTTGAAGATCAGATGGCGACGCTCAGTGAGCTGATCGAAAACAACACCCAGCAGGCCAGTGTCGGCACTCGGCAGAGCATCAGCGCCGCCAACTTCACCCTTGGCGTGGTATTGATCGCCAGCCTTATACTGCTGTTGGCCCAGGGCCGCTGGGTCATCCTCAGCATCATGGGACCGCTGCAAACGGCCAGCCGGATTGCCGACAGCATTGCTCATGGCAACTTGAGCGAACCGATTGTCGAACCCGTGCGCAAAGATGAAGCCAGTGCATTGATTCGCAGCCTCGCCACCATGCAACGGGATTTGCGCGGCATGATCGACGTGGTGCGCAGCAACGCCCATGGCGTCAATACCACGAGCGAGCAACTGAGCCACGGCTGTCATGAAGTGGCTGGCAGCAGCCAGCAACAAAGCGCGGCGGCAAGCGCCATGGCCGCTGCCGCGAGTGAAATGACCGCGAGCATTGAGGAAATCACTCGGCATGCCGAGCGAGCATTGGCCATGGCCAACCAGGCTGAAACACTGGCCAAGGACGGTGGCCAGGTGATTCATCAGGTGGTCAGCGACATGGACGGCATTGCCCGCTCCGCGCAACAGTCCGCCCAGGTAATCCGCACGCTGGACAAGGAGTCCGAGGCGATTTACAGCATTATCCAGGTGATCAAGGGAATCGCCGACCAGACCAATTTGCTGGCCCTGAATGCCGCGATCGAGGCCGCCCGTGCCGGTGAACAGGGGCGCGGTTTCGCCGTGGTCGCCGATGAAGTACGCAACCTCGCCGGGCGCACCAGTGCCTCGACCCAGGAAATTGCCAGCATGGTAGGGCGTATCCAGCAAAGCACGCGCGAAGCCGTCGCCAGCATGGAGGAGGGCGTTGCTCAGGTCGATAAGGGCATGGCGGTGACCGCTGATGTGGAGCGCTCAATTCGTGAGATTCTCCAGGCCACCTTGAATACCACCGAGATGGTCAACGATATCTCCCGAACCATCGGGGAGCAGAGCCTGGCCAGCAATGAAATTGCCCATCAGGTGGAGATGATTGCGCAGATGTCGGAGAGTAACAGTCGCGTAATCGGCCAGACGGCGTCGACGACGGACGAATTGTCTAGCTTGGCAGGCCAGCTGTCACAGTCCGTCGATCGATTCAGGCTCTAACTTATTGATTTAACTCAACTAAATAGTCATTTAGTTGAGTTGGATATCGGGCAGGGGCTCAGGACCGGGAGAGGGCAGACGTGCGTCGTTCGGCGATGCGCTCGACCGTTTGCATATGCTGCGTACCCCATTGGCACAACCCGCCCAGCGCCGTAGCCAAGGACTGGCCAAAGGGCGTGAGGGAGTACTCGACCTTCGGCGGTATCTCGTGAAAGTCCACACGAGCAATGATCTCGTCGCGCTCCAACTCCTTGAGTTGCTGAATCAACACTTTGTCAGTCACGCCGCCAATCGCGCGCCTTAATTCGCCATATCGATGAACATTCTGCGCCAGGTTGAACAGAACCAGGGGTTTCCATTTGCCGCCAATCACGGCCAGCGCAGCTTCCAGGCCACAGTTGAATGAGTTGTTAGCCATGATGATGAAGGCTCCGAGGGGGTACTTACTAAAAGGTGCATACTATTCAAAAGAATAGCGCAGATCTACAGTTGGGCCTCAACCTTATTCATTGGAGCTCACCATGAGCAGGCTCAACGGCAAAATTGCAGTAGTTACCGGCGGCAACAGCGGCATCGGCCTGGCAACCGCCATTCGCTTTGCAACTGAAGGCGCGCAGGTCGTGATCGTAGGACGTCGGCAGGATGAACTGGACAAGGCCCTTGCACTGATTGGCCATGAGGCCATCGCCATCCAGGGTGACATTTCAAAACTCGACGACCTGGCGCGCATTTTCACTCAAATCAAAGCCGACAAGGGCCGCGTTGACGTGCTGTTCGCCAACGCGGGCCTGGGGGATTTCCAGCCGATCGGATCGATCACCGAGGAATCGTTTGACCGGACATTCGGCATCAACGTCAAAGGCACGCTGTTCACCGTGCAAAACGCGTTGCCACTGATGCACGCTGGCAGCTCAGTGATCCTGACCGGTTCAACCACCGGCACCATGGGCACACCGGCATTCAGCGTGTACAGCGCCACCAAGGCTGCGCTGCGTAATTTCGCCAGAAGCTGGGCGCTCGATCTGAAAGGCAGCGGCATTCGCGTCAACGTGCTGTCACCAGGCCCGATCTCGACACCAGGCCTGGACCTGGCGCTGTCAGGCACGGGACAAAAGGAAGCCATCATCGACGACATGACGGCGCAGGTTCCGTTGGGTCGTATCGGCAAGCCGGAAGAAGTCGCAGCCGCCGCATTGTTCCTGGCGTCGGATGAGAGCAGCTTCATGACGGGCAGTGAAATGTTTGTCGATGGTGGCTTTGCTCAGGTTTGAGCAAGACAGGGGTTTTGCCTGCTGAAATCTCACGGGCACTGCCCCTGAATACGCAATGCGACATTACGCATAATGTATATTATGTTAAACCAGGTGCTATGTCAGATATGTTCATAAGCCACGTAAGTCATTGATTCGACCAATTCGTATTTGACGTCTACTCTCTCAACGGGCCATGTGTTTCGTGTTCATGGCGAGTCCTTGAATGAGGTGGCTGTCGATGAAACTGATTCAATGCAGGTTCTCTTCAGGTCAACGACTACCGCTGCTTGTACAAGCTGGTGATGCGACGCCGTTGCCCATACTGATTCCGTTCATCTACGTCCAACTCAAACTCAGGCACCGCGCTTACAACACGGCTGCGGCGCACCTGCGCGCGATCCAGGCTTTCTACGCCTATGCCAAAAGCCGAGATCTGGATATCGATGAGGCCATATTGGCCTGCCACTTTGAGGCGATTCTGGCTTTGCTGGACGGTTACGCTATTTGGCTCCAAAGTGGCCGTCATGCCGATAATCTGATCGCCCGAATCGGCAAAGCTGGCACTGTACTTTTTCAGCAGATCAGTTCACGAACACGTGATCAATACCTGCGCCTGCTGAAGAAATACCTGTCTTGGTGCGTCACCCGTTACATCCCGCGCGCCCGTCAGAGTTCAGCCACACAGGCTGACATCAACGTGGTATTTGCCGATGTTGCCGACGTCATTGAGCGGCGCTTTGAGAGCCATATCATCAATGCTCGTCCCGATCGCACTCGATACCGCAGCCTGACAGATACGCAACTACAGATCGTTCGCACACTGATTCGCCCTGGCGCTGCGGCGAATCCGTTCCCGGAACGTTTGCAACTGCGTAACTGGCTATTGATTGAATTGCTCTTGGAGACCGGAATCCGTCGCGGAGAGCTTCTGAAGCTCTACACCACGGATATCAATAAAGGTTCTCAGCACGCCTATGTCAGCATCAATGATCGCGAACATGATCCCCGCGACCCGCGCGTTGAAGAGCCTGCGCTCAAAACACATGGGCGGACCGTAGGCATCTCCGCACAGTTGTATGAGGTCTACGAGCGCTATATCCAGCGCGACCGGCGCCCTCTGCGTGACGGTAAACCGATGAAATTGCTGTATCGCTATTTGTTCATCTCGGATCGTGGCCGCCCGCTGTCGATCCGCGGGTTGTCTAACGTTCTTGATCGGCTGTTTCTGACCATTGAGCTGGCTCATCCAGGGAGGCACTTTCGCTTTATCTCTCCTAGAGGGATCTGCAAAGCCCGGCAACGATCGGGCTTTTGCCTTTTTGCTTTTTAGCTCCAACGCAGCCGTGGTTATTAATCCCTCAAACCCTCAACGACTAAGGAGTTCTTGCGGCTAAGAACAGCTCTGAGCAGGGGGTATGGATTGACTATTGGTCATCTGCGCGTAGAACCATAGGGTGGTTACAGGGATCTTGGGATCGCACCCCTCTTCTGATGCAAGTCAGATGGCCCAGTGCCAGGTGACAGAGTCCTGCCCCGTCGAATGCATGCAGTCGACGGCTGAGAATCCCGCCTAGAGCGGGATTCGTCGTTTGTGGTACGTCTGAGCAAGGTGTCTAAAGAGCCCGGGGCGATTCAATCCGGACGTCAAGCCCGTGTGTGAAAACCCAGATACTCATTACTACTGGGATGAATGGCACCCGACCCGCAAAGTCCACACCCTGGCCGCCGAGGCAATGCTTGAAACGCTAAAGGCTAGCCGTTGAGGTACTCTATCGGGTCATAGCTGGTGAGCGCGCTCAGAGCTGTGCGCGCAAATCATTATCAAGGCAGTTACGCGGACATCATTGACCTTATCGCTGGGATCAGAAGGTGTGTTCGCCGGATGATTGCCTTGCCGCAATACTACGCGGACGCCCATTGAGGATGGATCACGCCGCTAACCATTGCAGTAGAGCATCAGCTGACATCGGGCGCGCGCAGAGATAGCCTTGACCAATCCGCACCCCCTTCTGCGCCAGACAATGCCGCTGTTCTTCCGTTTCTATGCCTTCAACAACCAATCGCATGCCTGATTCTCTAGCCAGCATGACAGTTGCACGCGCGACGCTGCGGTGCATTGATGATCGGAGAAGTTGCTGCGTAAATTCACCGGCCAGCTTGATTTCATCGAATGGTAGTTGGCACAGGCGAAACAACGAAGAATGGCCAGTCCCATAATCGTCGAGCGAGAGGCGCACACCAAGCTGGCGAAGGCGGATGGCGTTCTGCACACATATTTCATCCGCAACCGCTGGGCCGTCCTCGGTAATTTCAAGTGTTACCGACGAAAGAGGCAAAGGATGTTTTTTCAGGCGCGTCATCAGATGGCTGACCAGCTCTGGATTAGCTAACTGCATCAGACTGAGATTGAAGGCAACGCCTAATTCACGCCCGCCAGCATGCAATTGAATTTGCCCTGCCAAACCTTGATCAAGAAGTTCGCACAGCAGGTCATCGAGCAACTGCTCGCGGATCATCGTTGGAATGAACGCTGCCGGTGCCAGCAATCCGAGTTCTGGATGCCGCCAACGGGCGAGAACCTCTAGGGAATCGACAGCATTATTGCTCAATTGGAATTTCGGTTGAACGTACGCCTTAAACTCCCCTAATAGAAGTCCTCTACGGATCTCTGAGGCATCGACCGTATCTGCTTTGGCTGGTGTAGTTAGACGTCGCCCGCTGCTGACGGCGCTTTGTAAAGAGAGTGCAGTGTGCATGGGACAAAACCTAGTTTGAATCATGCGTAAAGGGTATGTGAATGGCCCAGCGCAGCCTTTAGGGCGGATCTGAAATCAGCCCAAGAAACGTCTCGAATATATCAACCATATTTTCATGTACTGCTTCATATCGTGCGCAGCGTCTTGCTGATGCTGTCCAGGCAGTCGAGCAGGGAGAGCCCTGTCTTTTGCAAGGCCTCACTAAATCCTTGCGCGGCATACTCCTCAATCTCTACACAAAGCGCGAGCAGCGTCTTGTCATTAAGTAGATAAGCCGTACCCTTAAGCTTGTGGGCGATACGTTTCATGGCAAGATCATCCCCCGTTTCCAAAGCGTGGCGCAATGCATCGCTTTCATTTTGATTGCTCAGACTGACTTGCTCAGCCATCCTCGCACGAATGTCGCTCCTCCATGATGGTCGTTCGCGGGTGGATGTCTGGCTGTGTCCAAGTTTGGGGATCATTTGATTGAGTACTGCCAGATTCGTCGGCTTGGCCAGTACGCGATCCATTCCTGCCCTCTCGCAGTCACGCTGCACACCAGGCTGCGCATCGGCTGTCAGACCAATGATCTGGCACGGTTTCACCCCCCTGCCCTGCTCCAACCGGCGGATGGCGCGAGTCAATTCAACGCCATCCATTTCCGGCATATTGCAATCGGTAATGACGATATCGATGTCGTGTTCGCTCCAGGCTGCAAGCCCCTCAAGGCCGTTACTGGCCGTCAGCGGACGATGGCCTAGATAACTAATCTGCTGAACCAACAAGTACTGGCTGGGCAAGTGATCCTCGACGATCAGAACAGTGAGCAACTCATCCGCCACGCGAACAACTGCTGTGCTCGAACGAGGTAACGCCGCCGCATCCACGATTACTCGCTCAAGCTCTAGCGTAAAAATCATCGTGGTGCCTTTACCCACATTGCTTTCCACCTGCAAAGTGCATTGCATCAGTTGACAAAGAGCTTGGCTGATCGCCAAACCGAGTCCCGCGCCGGAGTTGGCGTCACTGACCGCACCCTCCGCCAAATAAAATGGCTTGAACACCTCATCCAGATGGGCCGCCGGTATTCCCGCTCCGGTATCGCTGACACTGATGCGAAAGTTCAGTGTTGAAGGCTTACTGGCGTGTACTGAACACCGCAGGTCGATGCCGCCGTTGCAGGTGAACTTGATGGCGTTGCTCAACAGGTTGGAAACGATCTGCTTGATCTTCACCGCATCTGCCCAAACCTGCTCCACCGCCCGTGCATCGATGTCCAGTGTCAGGCGCAAATGCTTCTGTCGTGCGAGCCCGGAAAAAACATTGCCTACCGACTCCAGCAACGCCTTCATATTTGTGGGCTCTGGCGTCAGAACCAGCTTGCCCGACTCGATGCGTGAAATATCAAGTATGTCGCCAATCAATGCGAGCAGACCTATCGCCGACTCATAGGCAATGTGCAGCGACTGGTCATTGAGTTGAGTGTCGCTCTTGCGTGTCAGCACCAATTCCAGCATGCCGATGATTGCATTGAGGGGTGTACGAATTTCATGACTCATGGTCGCCAGAAATACGGTTTTTGCGCGGCTGGCCCGATCTGCCGATTCTTTGGCAACCTGAAGCTCGTCCAGCAGTATTTGCCGTTGTTGTAGATCAAAACGCTTGCGCCGAATGCGCCGACGTTGAGCCACTATCAATAATCCTGCGACAACGAGCAACACTCCCAGCGCCTCAAAAGAGTGCCGAACATACGACGCGATGCCCTCCCAGTATCTATCGTCAGTCGCCGAGTTGGCCCGCCACCGGCCAATAATCTGTAGGTACATGCGCGGCGAGATGTCCAGCATCGCCTTGTCCAGAATGGAGATGAACAAAGCCTGATCCTGCGGTGCAGCGAACACGATCCGGGCATCAGAGCCAGTGAAGACGCCGCCAATCTTAAGGCTGTTTTCATATTTGTATGACAGGTAATAACGAGCCACATTGGCTGGCGCCAGTACCATATCGGCGTTCCCTTCACGCACAAGTTTAAAAGCCTCACCCATGGTTTCGGTCTTTTTGAAAACCAGATTCGGATACTCAGTGTCGAGCACTCGGGGGGCGATATATCCGTTCGCGATCGCAACAACTGGTAGGGTTTGCGCGTCGGATTCGTGATTTTTCGCGCCCTGACGCTGCACGAACAGATAAGGTGCAGATGTCAGCGGGCGAGTATGCAGATAAGGCCATGAGGGCGGTGGAAGTTCCGGTAGAATACTCAGGGTAACTTCCCCTTGCCTGAGAAGTTTATTCGCCTCACTGATAGAGCTGACGCGCTGGATCTCGAAATGAATCCCGGCCTTGCGCCGAATGATATCGAGGATGTCCGAGGCGATTCCATTAAAGCGCCCGCGACTGTTGAAAAAGGCATAGGGCGCCAAATCTTCACTAATCGCCAGCCTTACAGTAGTGGAATTATCCAGCCACTCTCGTTCAGCAGCTGTCAGCCGATTGCGAAACTCATTGGGATTGCACTCTTCGATATCGCCCCAAAAGTGCTGGGCGTCAATGATTCTGCAGCGGGTCAGCCCTCCAAGTGCACGATCGAGCATTCCCTTCAATAGATTGTCGCCAGGATTAAGGCCGAAACCCACCTCGATATCAGGCAACGTTGCGCTTTGGTTGAGCACTAACTGGCTACTGAATAACTGGCTGGACAGGTAATGAGTGGCTAACGTATCCCCGAGAAAGACATCGTTTTCTCCGGTCATTACTGATGCCATCGCCTGAAACTCCGATGGATAATGTTGAAATCGTCCTCGGCCGCCTATTTTTATATACAGCTCCAGAACCATTGGATTGGATACAGCAATCCGCGTCTGCCCATCAGTGGAACTGTATTCACGTAAATCGCCGGCCTCTGAAAACAGCGCCAGCTCCGTCAGGATGTAAGGAGCGCTAAGACTCAATTGTTGATTTTTCGCCATCAACCGACTGACATTGTTGACCATGTCGATTGTGCCGTCACGCAAAGCTGCATACATGGCGTCCCGCGTTGCATAGGATCGTAACCGAATGGGCACACCCAGCTCTCGCTGCAGCGCAGCCATATAATCGGCCATCAGTCCTTCGAACTGCTGATTTTCGGCGAATATACGATATGGCGGCAGCGGTTCTTCAGAAACCCCGACTACCAGAAATTTCTTCTGCACCAGCCATTGTCGCTCGGGTTCGGAAAGCGTGATTTTCATATCATTGAAGGATTGGCGGGCGACAGGCTGCAGATCCCGCGCTTGCGGCATACTGCTCCAGAGGCAAAGCAGGAGCAGGATAATCGGAACGGAGTTGCGCATACGCGGGCCTGAATTCACGGCGAGAAATCAAATAAAATTGTGACGACGCGCAATGTCAGCCAACTCGATCACAGAGGCCACGCCAAGCTTGCTCTGAATATTGATCTTGTGACCGCTCACAGTCTTGTTGCTCAAGTTGAGACGGGTGGCAATTTCACTATTGGAAAAGCCCTCGACGAGCATTTTGAATATCTGCAATTCCCTGTCGGTAAGGTCTTCTAAATCCGCCTTCGTCTGGACGTTGCCAAGCAGTGGCATAGCGTCTTTCGGGAAAAAGATGTAGCCATCCGCGATTGTCTCGACAGCTTTTACCAGTTTGCCAATAGACTCATTTTTGCTGACAAAACCACTCGCACCGGCTTGTAGACACCGCGAGGCATAGTTTTCCTTTGCCTGCGAGGTATACACAAGAACACGTGTATCAAGCTTATCCCGCCTGATCCGTTTGAGTACGGTCAGGCCATCTAGCCTCTCCAGTCCGATATCCAGAATGACGATGTCAGGGCTCAACGACTCAATCATCCGAACAGCGTCTGCACCATCAGCGGTCTCTCCTACTGGTACGAAGCCGATGGTCGCCAGCGCCTGGCGAATGGCATGACAAATAAGAGGGTGATCATCGACGATCAGGACTTTTTTACTCATGGATTCACCGATGTGAGATTCATATTCCGATTTTAGCTAGGAATGCTTTCGTCACAATGATATCGCCCTATGATAGTCATCACACTACTGTCCTGTCGCACTTCCTACCTTCCAGGTTATTCCTGATAGCAAACAAGACGTTTCTTGTGCCTAGCGAGCGCGCAGCTGCTTAGACTTCGCTCATTTGCAGACGATTTCGACGAGGCTGAACGATCAACAGAGTGGCGTTGATCGGTAAGCGCTTTGACGGCTTGCTCGAGTTTTCCCGCCAGTTAAACGACTTGGGCATTTTTCACATGACACTTCGAAAAACCTCGACAGAAATTGTCGAGCTTCTTGAGGCCGGAAAGCGCTTCAATACGCTGCTCTTCGATAATTTCGAAATGCCCAGAGACAGCTACTGCCTGCGCTCTATCGCGTGCTATCGGACGGTGGAGCTGATCATCATCACCGCTGATGTAAATTTTCAACAACGCCGTGAAATACATGAATGGGCGAAAAAACGCCCCCTGCCATCATTGCAGGTTTTACCACTGCCTGTTCGCGGGGAAGATTTCAAGCGAGTGATGAATATCCACTCTATCGCCCAGGAGAAAGCGTTCTGATCTTAAAATGTGCTGAAGGCAATCCCGTCAGAACACCCCAAGGCCGAGCGTGGCTGTCCCTAACAATGCGCTATTGATCAGCAGGTCGAATAGATCAATAGCATGTTGGTTCGAAGCTAGTAGCTTGCAGACCGCTAGAAGCTCTTTTCAGAAGTGGCACGCGCTTCCAACCAACGCGCTCTACCGAGCTCAAGTGCGCACTTGATCACCGCCGCACTCCGCGGGTCATGGCCCAGCCCTCTGACGAACTCCCTCTCCAGCTTGATCTCGTTAAAAGGCAATTGGCACAAACGCACAGCCTATAAGCAACACTAGAGGGAGGATACATCCAGAAAGCTTGAACAACGACACAGGGCATTAGCCTTGTGTCGATATAGATAGCGGCCAGGCTGCAAGGGTGCAGCCTGGTCGTTCGGTACTAAGTCACGCGCTCACTCACCACTGGTAACCTACGCCAACGCCCATACCCGCATCACCTTGGGTACTAGTAATAGCCTGAAGTTTGCCGACCCAATGGCCATTCTTGGAGATGGTCGACACACCAAACGAGACTGCCGATTGCCCACGATAATTGGCTGCACCGATAGACATCATGCTCGCTCCAGGTGAGTAGGGCTGTGGCAAGCTCGCCATGGCCATGGCACCGGCGATTCCAGCGCTCAAGGTGTCGTCCTGCTTCTTCAGGTCACGCTTGAGTTCGGAGTAACGCTGGTCAGTGTAGGCGTTAACGTTGTTAGTGATGTTCGACACGCTTTTATTGAGCTGATCGAAGTTTACCGCATCAGTGCCCTGAGTTGCGGCCGCCACATTAGTAATCTGCCGTTCATTGCCCTTCGTACCCACCGAAACACTGTTATTACGATCTGCCATCGAGTTGGCGCCCAGGGCCGTACTGTTGCTGCCCGTGGCACTGGCACCGTTACCCACGGCCACGGAGTTGGCCCCGGACGCCTTGGCATTGGTGCCGACTGCTGCGCTGTTATTGCCGGAAGCAACCGAGCCTGCACCACCGGCTACAGCATTGTTACCGGTGGCAGAAGGTTTGGCGCCGGCACTTGTGTTGTTCACCTGGAACATGCCGTCGATGCCGTTCTGCACCTTGGTGACGTTGCTCTCTACCTGGGTGACTCGGTTATCCACGGCTGTGATGGCACCCGTAACATTCCCGAGGTTGGTGTTCACGGTTTTCAGCGAATCGTCGGTGTACTGCTTAGACACGGCTACGGCGCCATCGAGTTGGCGCACGTTGACGGCATCGGTCTCCAGCCGACCATCGGCAACGTTGCTGATCGTGCGGGTCTGGCCTGTGGCGGCATTGCCCACCGAAACCGTACCCACACTGGTGTTGCTGGCACTGGAGTATTTGCCTGCGTAGTTCTCGGCACCGCGGCCGTTGTCGCTGGCACCTTGGCCGACGGATACGCTGCCGTCGGCACTCGCCCTGGCGCCGTTGCCCATCGCCACCGCACCGACGCCGCTTGCTTGCGCACCATTACCTGAGGCCACCGCCCTGCCCCCCGAGGCATTTGCATTGCCACCGATGGCGAGAGAGTCGGCGCCACTGGCCACCGAATCAGGTTGAGTGGAGTTGGCGTGGAAATACTTCACCCCACCGCCGTTGGTAATGTTGTTGATGTTGCCCTCAATGGTGGTGACCCGCCCGCCGAGGTTAGTGATGCTTAGGGTATTCTGTGTCACCCGGTCACCGACGGAGGTGAGTTGGGCCACATTCACCGCATCGTTCAGTGCGGATCCGCCCGCCACGCCGGTGATTTTGCGATCACCCAGGGCAGTACCAATACCCAATTCGCCAACCGACGTCTGCGGAGCGCTGAGGCCATAAGCGGTGTAGCCACTTTGGGCCCCGGTCGTGGTAACTGAGCTTGAGCCGAGCGCAATGCTGGTAGCCTGACTGGCCACGGCGCCAGCGCCGAGTGCCAATGACTGTTCCCCCCGAGCCTCAGCCTGGGAACCGATGGCAATACCGGAGACGAGCAATACCTGGCTGTTACGCCCCACCGCGATACCGCCAGTAGCAGCCTGACCGACGGTGGCCTGGTTACCGATACCGATACCTTTATCGCCATTGACCACGGTGGCCGGGCCTACGGCAATCGATTCCTGCCCCAGCGACAGCGAGTCTTGCGCGTTGGTAACGTTAGCGTGGAAATACATCGTACCGGTGGTGCTGATCGAGCCAATCGCGCCGGTCAGTTGGCGCAACGTCACGGCATCCTGGGAGCTAGTACCGTCCGCTACGTTCGTGAGCTGCCGGTACTGGCCGGATTTACCCAGCGACACGGCCCCCAACAAGGTCGCATCGGACGTGTCGTAGCGAATGGCACCAATGCCCACCGGAATCAAACCGGCTGAGGGCGCGATGGCACGGTCAGAGATCGAGCCCTGCCCCAGCGCTACACCGCCCAGCACTTGTACGCTGCTTAGGTTACCAAGGGCGACGCTACCTGTGGCATTCGCCGAAGCACCTGCACCTGCAGCCAGAGATTGCGCGGCACCGGACACTGATTGCGGACCAATCGCCACGCTATCAATGCCCGTCGCGGTGCTATCGGCCAAGGTTGAATTAGCGTGGAAATACTTGATACCAGAGCCGCTTACGATGTTGTTGAGCGTAGTGCCGACGCCATTGACTGCCGTGTTGGTCGCGAACAATTGACTGCCGTTGACGGCGTCGGTACTGGTGCCATTAACCTGACCAGCCGCGACATTAGTGATCTGCCGTTCGCTGCCAGTGGTGCCCAGGCTGAGGACACCTATCGGTGCGCCGCCGGCGTAGGTGTAAACCTTGCCGTTGATGGTGGCGCCAGTGGTGACGGAGGCAGCTGCGGTAGAGGCGCCGCTGCCGAGCGCGATGCTATTGGCGGTGCTGACATTGGCGCCATTACCTACCGCGATCCCTTTGACTGCAGTGACAATGGTCCCAGGACCGAGCGCTAACGAATTGTCGGAATGCGCCAACGCGCTAGTGCCAAAGGCCGCTGCGTTGAGACCTAACGCTTCGGAGTTGTAACCCACAGCAGTGGAGTTATCACCATTGGCCCACGAATCACGCCCGATCGAAACCGCCCGCAGGCCAAAGGCCTGAGTATTGCTGGCACCAATGGCAATGGCATCCGAGCCGCTTGCTGTAGGCTTAAAGCTGCTGTTTGCCGATCCCCTACTACCGATCGCAATGCTGCCGGCGCCCGCCGCCAAGGTATTGCCGACTGAGATTGATCGTATGCCTGTCGCTGAAGAATTGGCGCCCAGAGCTGAGCTATCCGCAGCCGCGGCCGAGGCATTGTTGCCGACTGCGATGGATGTGGCGCCGCTGGAGACCGCCAATGGACCTACCGCCACACTGCCGGAGCCGATTGCACTTAAGTCGGCAGAGGTCGAGTTGGAATGGAAATACTTTACTCCCGTACCGCTGTTCACGATGCTGTTGAGCGTGATACCGATGCGGCTGCCTGCTGTGGTGGTGTCGAACAATTGGCTGCCGTTGACGGCATCGGTACTGGTGCCCGTGACGTTGCCCACCGCCACGTAGGTGGCCTGTCGCTCGCTGCCCGGAACGCCGACGCCGAGCAACCCACCAGTCGCAGGCGACGCGCCTGCACGGTTGTATGTTACGTCATTGGTTATGGCATTCGCGGTAGGCGCCGACGCCGCTACGGTGGAGTTGTTGCTTAGAACAACGGCGCCATCCAACCGCTTAGGTATCGCGACTGTGCCAGTACTGGGCGTCAGTGCTCGGAAACCTAGCCCGGTAATGCCGTTACCAGTCGCCGTACTCGAAAGCTCAAATGCTGATGTCCACGTGCCCGCTAACGAGTCAAAGCCATACACGGAGGCCCCCTCTCCAGCTCCCTGGTCATCAGTGCCGCTAACGGAAACAGCACTTTGTCCGTTACCACTGGCGTTGCATCCTAAGACGGGGTTAGCCGTTGTCCCGACAGCAGTTACTTGATCCATTAAGGCTATGCCTGATGAAGCGCAGTTCGTAGAAGCATAAGTAGCGGCCTCGGCCCCTAGAAAGCCACCAGCCACAAGGAAAGCTAAAGCCAACTTGGAAATGATGCACTCTTTTACTGGTACTGCTTTTTTATTTTCTTCCCGACGTCTACTCAGCACAAGGAAGTCGAACGAACGATATAAGTGAGTAATAAAAGCTTTTATTCCTTCCATTTTACGCACCCTCTTCTGTTTTCTCCAATAAACCTTGCACATCCTGCAAGGCAGTCCATTATTGAGAGCTATACGCAATCGTTCCTCGTATGATATTTTAGTGCTGCGCGTGAAAATCTTATAATGCGCACGGGCTCTCATTAGATTTACGGCCTTGAATAGAACTCATACCGATAAGCTAAGTTGACTGGGCGTTGGCGATATATCATTAGTACTACGGGTGGTAGAATTACGCTTGCCGCCTGTCGCCATCCCTTCAAAATCGAAAAATCTCCGGGTACAGAAAAGTAATCTCGTCATGCCAAAAGATTTTTCAGGGGCGACAACTCTTTACTGCACGATTTCTCGACAGCCGGAATTCTTTCGCCCGCTAAGGTCATATTCAATAGCCGCCGGCAACCTTGGATACTGCTGTAGCCTGTATCAGTCCAGTAATACTATTAGGGCTGGAAACGAATTGAGCGATTATAGTAGCCCCCCACCTTTAAGGGATTGACCACTAATACCGTTAAATATTGAAGCTCTCCACCACCCAAAAAGCGATTTTTTTGATGAAGACGAATCTGGACCGGGTTGCAACACCCCCCCCTTCTGGAGCCATGTAGACACGAACTGGCGACGCAAGCGGAGCCTATCTTACGAGCAGGCCAGACAGCCCTGAAGGTCTCTTATAGGGGTGTCGACTATGGCTGAAATCTCTCCCTCTAATATGTGACTGAATTAGGTAGATATCTAGGATTCCGTGAGGAACCTAATAATGAAAATTACTGATCAATCGAGAAACCTAAAATTTATACATACACAGCGCTACAAAAACAATCCAACTAATTGTCAGCACGAACGTAAATACACTCCACTGCCACCCCATACCTAGCTCCTATATTTTTGGCCTGCCTACATTCATACGGATTAAGACTAGGAGTTTCTGTAGGATTTTTCCTAAGCTCGCGTACATCTGGTGATCTAATGAAACCGGACAACCATTTGAAAACGAAAGCCACTCATCGGGTTGATCTAATCCGCATTACATCGCTGGATTAGTCAACTCCAGAAGCGGCGCAAGGGCGTTACTCAACAGAAAAGTCTCAAACAACGAAATGAGGTCCGACAGGCTTAATATGTCGCGCTCTTCATCCAAGCGCCGCATTTGGGCTCGCAGCCGTAAAATCTCGCTTATGGCTTCAAGCAGTTCGCTGGCCTGTTCTCGGTTTTGTAAGGCGTCACGGATTTAACTTACTTGCGGAGGCTGTGGGTTGAAACACCGAGGCGCTCGGCTGTTTCCGCACGGAGTATCTGCGCTCAATGACTTGTCTTACTGGTTCGGCCTTGAATTCCTGCGTGGGTCATTGGGAGCCGCACGAGCGCGCAGCTGCTCAGACTTCGCTTTTTTGCAGACGAATTCGACGATGCAGAACAATCAAATCAGAATGACGGTGATCGTTAAACGCTTTGACGGCTTGCCCGAATTTTCCCGCCAGTTAAACGCCTTGGAAATTTTTCACACGACGCTTCGAAGAACCTCGATATGAAATTGTCGAGCTGCTTGAAGCCTGAGAGCGATTCAATACACTGATCCGTGCGCACACTAGGTTATTAGAGCCAACGCTAGGAGCACGGGTTGAGCTGTGACTGAGTAGAGAAGAACCTGACGAATGCGCGCGCCACATAGTCAGCGGCCAAGTGTCCGAAAAAAGTAGCATGCGGGTATTGGCTGCGGCGAGTCGATCTGGTCCATAAAGCCTTTGATGAACGCAATATCGGGAACACCAGGCAGCTTTTTAATCACTCGGGTCGGTGGTTCTCCTTCGGCGTCTGGCAGCGGTATGGGCAACCCGTCGTAAATCAACGCGTGGTGCACGCTCGGGGAGTTATGGCAGAACGCTTCAAGGTCGAGCGTGGGAGTCCCTACAAATGCGCTGTTGATGAGAAGCAGATCGAAGGGATCAATGGTATGTTCGATCATCAACAGTAACTCCTCCAACGAGGAGACAGGTGCTACTCGATGGTAGCCACAGTGATTGAGCATCCGCTCGATGTTCAAGCGTTGAAGTTGGTCGTGATCGGCAATCAATATGCGGAAAGAGCGTGTGGGCATTCTTATATCCTTCTAAACCAGTTCAGCAGGCTGCCAGGCGCGCTTTCCAGTGGAGGCGCGCTTTTCCAACCAAGTCAAAAAACTTTGCCCGGTCATGGGTCTTGCAAAAAAATAGCCCTGCCCCTGAACACAACCTAACTCCAGCAACTGCTGATATTGCTCTTGTTTTTCGATACCCTCGATGACTACCGACATGCCAAGCGCTCTGCCTAGCTCAAGTGTGCACTTGATCACCGCCGTACTCCGCGGGTCATGGCCCAGCCCTCTGAGGAACTCCCTATCCAGCTTGATCTCGTTAAAAGGCAATTGGCACAAACGCTGTAGGGAGGAAAAACCCACGCCGAAGTCATCGATGGATAACCGGCAGCCCATCATACGTAACCGCAAGAGGCTTTCCAGACAAGTAGCCGACGCTTCGAGCAAGCCGCTTTCAGTCAATTCAAATGTCAGGATAGAAGCCGGTAGCCCGAAGCTGCACAAGATGCCTCGAATGATGGACACCAGCTCAGGATTGGAGAGCTGAACCGGTTCCAGGTTGAACGCAATATTCAACACATACCCGCGGTTAGAGGCCTCACGTGCCAGCGCCATGCCGTGCTTGATCTGGCTGAATAACAACTCATTCAGCAACCCGCAACTTTCAATGGCAGGCATGAAGACCGCCGGTAAAACCACGCCTTGGGTCGGATGATTCCACCGAGTAAGCGCCTCGACGCCGATGACATCACCATTAAGCAAATTGACTTTGGGCTGGAAATACGTCTCCATTTGTTGACGACTCATAGCCGACCGGACTTCGCTGGTTTGCGCTACCTCCAAGGATTTGAAACTCGTTGGTCCAATTCTAGGATCGCTCAAGTGTTTGAGCAAAAGCTCGCTTAAGGCTTCGCCGCGCAGTGGTTTTTCCAAGTCTCCCAACAGGGGTAATCCCAGTAGTTTCACCAGTTGCCGCGCGGCTTCGCGCATGTCCTTCGCCAAGGTACTGCTAAGTATTACCGTGCCCACTAGGCCGGCTCGGGCTACGCGATGCAGGAACTCCAGGCCATCTATGCCTTCCATTCGAAGGTCACATACAACAATGTCCACGGGGCCTACCCGCTGTAGCGTCTCAAGAGCCTGATCACCATTGGATGCACTAAACACCTCCTGACAGCCAAGCTCCTTCAACAGGTTGACGGTGACAATTTGCTGGAAAAGCTGGCCCTCAAGCACCAGCACTCGCAGGGGTAACACTTGCATCACTGATTCTCCACAATTTGGTTGCAAATCGAACGGTCGATAAGTCCTTATTGCTGGCGGTAGTCAATGACTACTCCAATGAGGCTCATGGACCTCAACCACTGCCTTGGGGGAACAGCCGTGTTCATGTCATCCCTTACGGAGGTTCATTAACGTTGCCGTGCAAATCAATTGCACTTTGCATTGCTGGTACTTGTAGCTACACCGTCAATGAAAGATGGGATCATTCCGTTGAGGCTTTGGTGGAAGAGTGTTCTTTTTGATTGTCGTGCCAAATTATCCGGGGATTTTCCTCACCACAATGTAGGAAATTTCCCTGAGAAAAATTCAAATCAGAGACCTTGGGGCGTGATCAGAGAGTCGATCAGTCGATGGGTTGGGCTATCCGGAGAGTCAACACCTGCGTCAACGCCTCCATTGCTTGGTACAGGGCATCCACTGATTCAGTCAAGCGTGTTGGATCCTGCGCGTCGCAATCTATCCGCAGCTGCTCGCAACACTGGATCAAGCGTTTTGCCTTGACGATGCGTGCACCACCCTTGACCCGATGCGCCAAATCAGCAAGCCCGGAGAGGTCATTCTGGCTGAAAAGCTTGAGCAGCCGTACTTGATCCTCTTCGTTACTGCTGAGCAGATCTTGCAACAGGCTGCGGATCGACGTTTGATCGCCGTAGGTCAGTTGTTCAAGGCTGACTAGGTCGATTTCGTCATCATAGGCGGCGACCTCTTCGTTATCGGGCTGCGGCTCGAATAACGACTCAACCCTCGATAGGCGTGCCGCCAAATCCTTCATGCTGATGGGTTTGAACAGGCAGTCGTCCATGCCCGCTTCAATACAACGGTCGACCTCATCGGGTTGTGCGTTGGCGGTGAAGCCAAGGATCAGACAGGGTGGTTTCTGCGAGTTTGCCTCATCATCGCGGATCGCTTTGGCGAGTTCATAGCCGTTCATCACTGGCATATTGCAGTCGGTAATCACCACATCAAAGGACTGGCTGCGCCAAGTACGCAATCCATGAGCGCCATCCTGTTCGTCTTTGACGCTGTGCCCCAGATAACTTAACTGTTGCAGCAGTAACAAACGATTGGCTGGATAATCATCCACCACAAGGATCTTCAGTGCACAGCTTGGCAACGGCTCGGTGCGCTCGGGCTGGCTGTGGGGCAACGGTTTTAGGACAGGCAGCGTCAAAACAACTTCCGTTTGCGTGCCCAAGCCCTGCACACTGCTCAGGTTTAACTCACCATCCATCATAGTGCACAACGTTCGGCTGATAGCTAGACCCAGCCCCGAACCACCGACCGTCAAATGGCTATGGTTGCCAACCTGGCTGAAGGGGGCAAACAGTTTCAATTGGTCTTCCGCGCTTATACCGACTCCGGTGTCGCGAACTCGTAACCTAATGCTCAATTGCTGGTGATCTTCATCGAACGTTGCCTTGACGCTGACTAGTACCTCGCCTTTTTCGGTAAATTTGATTGCATTGCTCAGCAAGTTCGCCAGCACTTGCTTGAAACGCACTGGGTCGATCAGTACGTCGCGGTCAGCCTGCTCATCGAAGTCCAGAAATAGCGGCAGATGCTTCAGGCGCGCACTGGCACTCTGCACCCGCACTACTGCGTCCACCAACTCTCTAAAAGCAGCCCGTTGCGGGGACAACGTAAAACGCCCGGATTCAATACGCGCCACATCTAAAATATCGCCGATTAACTCCAGCAACCCGCGTGCAGCGCTGGCGGCTACTTTGATGGCAAAACGATCAAGAATGCCCTGGTCGGCTTTTTTCATCGCCAATTCGAGCATGCCCACCACTGCGTTTATAGGCGTTCGCAGCTCATGGCTCATAGTGGCCAAGAACGTTGTCTTCGCTCTGTTGGCGCCGTCGGCTTCCTGCTTGGCCTCCTTGAGCTCCCGGAGCAGTCGCTCTCGCTCGCTGATATCGATCCAACCTGCAATGATTCCTTTGACTTCACCGGTACTGTCACGAAATGGCAGGATCCAATGATAAGCGTCAATTGTTTGCCCGTCGGCCAGCACCAATTGACGATCCTGAATCTGCTCCTGGCCGGCCTCCATGACCTCATGGTATTGCTGCTCGAATGCACGGCTGTCTGATGACTTGATGCCCACGTGAGCAGTGAGCGTAGTGCCGATCACTTGCTCACGGGTACGCCCAACCGCCTTGAGGTAGCGGGTGTTGCACAGCAGCATTCTGGTCTGTCGGTCTCGAACGTAAATGGGGTGCGGCAAGCCGTCGATCAGCACGCGAAGGAAGTCCATCTGTTCTTTAAGGGCGTACTCGGCGGCGGCACGTCGCTGAATCAGACGGCGCAGGTAAATGATCCACCCTCCAGCCGCAAGCAGCAGGCCTATCGCTACTGCTAACCATTTGAAAAAGGCACGCTGGCTGGCCTGCGTGCCGTGGTTGTCCAGCATTACTTCACCGCGCCAGCGATCAAAAATGTCGTCGAGTTCTTCGCGGGATAAACTGCGTAGTGTTTTCTCGAGGATCGAGTAAAGCTCCAGCGACCTACGATCAGTCGCCAATCTTAATTGAGCGAGAGGCTCACCCATCGTTTGCGTGATACGCAAACGATCACGGTAGAAAGTGGAGATCATATAGCGCGACCCCAGCATGATACTAATGGCGGCATCTGCTTTGTTCTGCGCAACCATCTCCATCATGTCGGCACGGCTACCCTCCTGTATCAGGGTAACGCTCGGGTAGTGCTTGGGCACATAGGTTGCCCAATAGCTGCCAGGGTTGACTACCAAGCGCTTGCCCTCCATGTCTTCCAAACTACGAGGCTGGCCCTCACCTACCCGGCTGACCAACACATCGGGGTTAGACATGTACGGCCGAGTGTAGAGCAATTCACCCATTCGCTCGGCGTGCTGGAACGTCGGAGCCAGATCAGCCCGCCCTTTCACTAACAGGTCCGCCTGCTCATCAAGGTTATTTACGCGTACCACCTCAAACTTTAAATTGGTGCGCTGGCTGATTTTCTCCAGCAAATCTGCGTTGAGGCCACGGAAGAGGTCATGTTGATCAAAAAAGGTAAACGGTGGATTGCCGTCGATCACCGCCACCCGCAACCAGGGATGCTCTGCCAGCCAATGCTGCTCTCGTAAACTCAGGCCAAGATCAAGGCTCTGACCAGTTGAGGCGCGCAGCCTCCAACGCCGGGCAATCGATTGTTTTTCGGCAGCGGGAATCGCATTCAGCGCCTGGTCGATCACTTCCAACAACTGCTTGTTGTCAGCATTCAAGACAAAACCGACACCGCTGACCTTTTTATCAACTGATGGACCCAGGTGCAGATCGGTGTAGAAGTTTCGTCGAACTAGATAGCTGGAAGTGATCTCAGAGCCCACGAATGCATCCGCCTGACCAAAGGCAACTGCACTGATGCCCTCCAGCGCCGAGGGATAGACAACAATTTTTGCCTTCGGGTAAAGCGCCTGGATTGTGGAAGGCTCAGCGTAGAGCTTGGACATTGCCAACCGCTGACCGGCGAACTCTTGCCGGGAATCACTGGTGGAACCGTGGCTCGTTGCCACAACCATTTGATCGAACATGTAGGGACGCGACATGATCAAGCCGGGCTGCGCGGACTCAACGCTGCGCGCCGCGCACAACAGGTCGAGTTCGCCAAGCCTGAGCGCCTGCAATGCCTGATCCCGGCTATCATAACGTCGGATCTGGACATCAATGCCCAGCGACTCAGTCAGCAGCCCGACATAATCGGCCGTCACTCCTTCGAAATCATTAGAGTCGGAGGAGACCACCACGGGCGCCGGATCGCTGAGTGCGACACCAATAACCAGAACCTTTTTATTGCGTAACCACCGCCAGTCCTTGGTCGGCAGTTCAACATCGAAATCAGCGGCAGGTTCGCGCGCTCGCAAGGTCAATGGCTCAAAGACCTGCTCGGCGGCATGGGGCAGTCCCAACACTCCCATCCAGAGAGAAAAAATGAAGTAATACGATAGCCGACTCATTCAGATCAATTGATGTCGTTTAGCAAAGTCGGCCAGGTAAACCACCGACTTAACCTTGAGCTTTTCAATTAACCGAGTTTTATAGGTGCTGATCGTCTTGTTACTCAACAGCATAGCGTCACCGATTTCCTTGTTACTGTAACCACGGGCAAGCTGCTGAAGAATTGCCAGTTCACGATTAGACAGCTGTTGGATCAACTCATGCTCGGATACCAGGTTATCGCCTGGGCGCACCGAGCTGTTGGAGAGCACCGGAAAATAGCTGAAGCCCTCGCGTATCACTTTCACTGCACGCATGAGCTCCTCAAGATCATCGCTCTTGGAGACGTAGCCAGACGCACCAGTGGCCATGCAGCGATGGGCATAAAAGGTCGGGTCCAGCGAAGTCAGTACGAGAATTTTGATCTGCATTTCCAAGGCGCAGATACGACTGATGACTTGCAGACCATCGAGCAGTGGCATCGAAATATCCAACACAATCAAATCCGGTACATGCTTGCGAGCCAGATAAACCGCTTCGACACCATTCTCGGCCTCAGCAACCACTGTCACTTGCCCAGCGTTGAGGAGCATTTTTACAGAGGAGCGGATAAACGGATGGTCGTCAACGATCAGTACTTTGAACATACGAACCTCTTTTTTCATCAGCATAATGAGCAGCATCAGAGAGATAGGTACATCAAGCTCTTAAACTAGCTCAGGTTCACGTCGAGAAAACACCAGCCTGAATTATTTTGATGACTTACTAGCACCCGCCTGATGTTGACTCTCTTGGTAGCGCTCGAGCCAACTACAGAAGTCGAGCTCGGACATCGGGACCGCCAAGTGAAAACCTTGGCCAAAATTGCAGCCCAAGTCAATCAGGGTATCGAGCACCGATTGGTTTCCGACGCCTTCAATAATCAGATCTATCTGCAATGCTCGGGTTAACGCGAGACTGCCGGCGACCACAGATCGATTACCAGGATTGGTTAGGTCTTGAACGAACACCCCATCAAGCTTGATCTGGCTTAAGGGGAGTTGCGCTAGTAGCCTTAGCGAAAAAAAACCCAGGCCAAAGTCATCGATCGACAACCCACACCCAACCTCATGCAAACGTAAAAGGTTTGCCAAGGCCGGCGCCGGCAGATCCAGAAGGCTGCTCTCAGCGACTTCGAACGTCAGGGCCGAACCTGGCAAATCATAACTATGCAGACATTGAATGGTGTAGTCGACCAGTTCATTTCCAACCAATTGGGAGGCCGTCAGGTTGAATGACATTCCCAACTCAATGCCTTGGGCGCGCAACCGCATCATTAAAGCAATGCCTTGGTCGAGTAGTTGCTTGAACATCTGATCAATCAGGTTATAAGCCAGAACAGCGCCCATTAGCTCACGAGGCAATAACATCCCTCGCGTAGGGTGACGCCAACACACCAGCGCCTCAACGCCTAGTAGTCGTTGCTCTACGAGATTGAACTTGGGCTGGTACAAGGCTTCGAATTCGCCAACATCCAAGCCATGCCGCACCTGATCTTCAGGTATCAACTCAGGCACCGACAGATCGCGCGTCGACAGCGCTTGGTGGCGAAGCTTGAAATTTACCAGCAGCCTCTGCAAATCCTGCATGTCCAACGGTTTTTCCAGAATGCCCAGCAACTCCAGACCATACAGCGTCTTCATCTGCCTCACGGTACGATAGAGTTCGGCCTGTAACTCACTATAGGCCACCAATGTCTGGACGTTTCCCCGCTCTGCAGCCACTTTTAGAAACTCGGAGTGGTTGATCGAACCATCGGCCAGGTCGAAAAAAACAATATCGATCTTACGCAGTTGTTTCAGCAGGCCAATTGCCTGCTCAGCATCGCTTGCCGATTGCACATGGCCGATCCCCAGATTGCCGAGGGCCTTCACGAGCACGGCGCGCTGAAAAGCGTGGTGTTCAATGACCACTACGCTGTCAGGACTCATATTTTTCACCCGGTTCTACTTAACGAAAAGTTGCATGTCCACGCGCTGGGCTCAGCGCTCCCGCATGGCCTCCTGGGCCTTATTGAACGGCTTGATTAGATAGTCCAGCACGGTTTTCGAGCCTGTCTTGATATCCACCGTTGCAATCATCCCCGGAACAATCGCGAAGCTCTTTCCTGACTTATTAATAAGCTCATTCGAGTCCGTGCGAATAAACACTCGGTAGTAGTAATTTTCTGGCCTGACCTTGTCCTGGATTGTGTCCGGAGAAATCGTTACTACCTTGCCGTCCAGCCCGCCATAGATCGAGTAGTCATACGCGGTAAGTTTCACCTTGGCGGCCTGGTCCGGATGAATGAAGGCAATATCCCTGGGTGAAATGCGCGTCTCGATCAGCAACTGATCATCTAGCGGCACGATCTGCATCAATTTACCGTTAGGCGAAATGACACCGCCAATGGTTGTCACCTCGATACCCTTGACGATGCCTCGAACAGGCGACAGGACGGTCAGGCGCGTTAACGAATCTTCCCGCCCACGAATAACCGAACTCAACGAGCTTACCTCGGAGCGCGCCTTGGCCAACTCTTCTCCCGCCTGTACCTGATAGGAAGAGCGCAGTTCGGTAGCCTTGAGTTGCAGCTCGCTGCGCTGACGTTGCAAGCGGATCACTTCGACGTTGCTGGCGGCGCCGGTCCTGGCCAGTGATTGGGTGATTTTCAGCTCACGCTCGACCAACCTGAGCGAGTCGTTTACGCCGGCCAGAGATTCCTTGAGCCGGCTGATACGTTCCTGATGCAGCCTGGTTTCGCGCTTGATCAGCTCGGGGTAGCCCTGCAGTTCATCAGGAAAGCTCAGCGGTTTACCGTCCACTTCTGCCTGCAACCGTGTGGCGCTCGCTAGAACAGCCCGATAGCGTGCAGCGCCCTCCTCAACATTCGATTGGGATTTTGTCGGGTCTAGCTGGGCCAACACTTGCCCCTGCTCCACCAAGTCACCTTCAGCAACGTGAAGTTCTGCCAAGATGCCGCCTTCCAGTGATTGAATGACCTGCTCGTGGGAGCTGGGAATCACCTTGCCGTCGCCCTTGGACACCTCATCGAGTTCGGCAAACAGGGCCCAGGCACCTAGAATCATCATAATCAATACCAGGCTGCCGATGATCCGTGTCGAGTGATGCAGCGCAATGTCATCGGCAGGATCCATGGCCTCCAGCGGTTTTTTATTGCGGATAAGAGCACGCAACCGCGACAGTTTTTCGTGAACATCAGCCATGCTGGGCGGCTCCCGTAGAGTGAGTAGCACTGAGTCGGCGGATCGCTTCATCCTTGGTTTCATCCAGCACGACCTTGCCGTCGTCAACGACAATGATTCGCTCGACCAGATCCAGCAACGCCGGACGATGGGTTGCGATCAGCAAAGTTTTGCCCTGTGCCCACTGGTCGAGGTTTTCCAGGAACAGTCGCTCTGCGCCTTCATCCAGTGAAGAGGTCGGCTCGTCCAACAACAGCACGTTGGGCTGGCGCAACAGCAAGCGGGCCAGCAACAGCGATTGTTTCTGGCCGCCGGAGAGCCCAAGTCCCCCTTCCAGGATCAAATGATCCAGGCCCGTCGGCAGCTTTTTGATGAATGCATCGGCGCCGGTCAAGGCCAGTGCCGAGAGCATCTCCTCATCGGCGGCTAACGGCGCGCCCAGCTTCAGGTTCTCGCGGATAGTGCCGTGAAAGAGATGGGAGTCCTGGGTCAACAAGGCCACATCCCGGCGCAGGTCCGCCGGGTCCAGGTGTTGCAGCGCCACGCCATCCAGGCTGACCAGGCCGGAGCGTGAATCCACCCCCCCGACCAGTGCCTGCAGCAGCGTGGACTTGCCTGCGCCGTTGCGGCCCAGTACGGCAATGCGTTCGCCGGCACGAATGTTCAATTGGCTGACGTGCAGCACCGGGCGGTCTTCGCCATAGGCAAATACCGCCTGGTCGAGCACATAGTCGCCATATAGATGGGCGCGGTGGACTTTGTGGCTGTGTTCGGGATGGTCGGTGGGCAAACGCATGAGCTTGTCCAAGCCTGCCAATGCAGTCTTGGCCTGCTGCCAGCGAATGATCACTTGGGTCAACTGGGCCATTGGCGCCATCATGCGCGAGCCCAGAATCGAGGCCGCGACCAGTGAGCCAGTTGTCAGATCGCCAGTCATCACCATCGGCGCGCCACAGAAAATCACTACCGCAAATACGAGGGTCTGTATCGAATTCGACCAATATTGCAAACGATGGGTAAATGCCTTTAACCGCAGGTTCGCCGATGCGGTGGCTGTGTTGTAATGGTTCCAGCTCTGCTGACACTTTTGCTCGGCTTGCAGCGCCTTGACATCCTCCATGCCCTGGATGGTTTCCACCAACAAGGCATTGCGCAGGCTGGACTCACGCAGCGCTTCGTTCGCCAGACTCCCTAGTTTGGCTTGGGACAACAGGCCGGGAGTGACCATCAACACTAGCGCGCAGAGTGGCACCAGCACCAGCGGGCCAACCAGCAGCCAGAATACGCCCAGGAACAACAGGAAGAACGGCAGGTCCGCCAGCGCCGTGATGGTGCTGGAGGTGATCAGTTCGCGAATCTGTTCCAGCTCTCGAACCTGGGAAATGAAGGTACCGGTGGACCGCGGACGGGCCGAGTTGCGCAACCGAATGGCATGGCCAAAGACCTTGTCCGACAGACGCGTGTCCGCACGTTTACCCAGCAAGTCAGTGACATGGGAGCGGGCGTTGCGGATGGTGAAATCAATACCGGCCGCCAACAGTACCCCGATGAACAGGACATACAAGGTCGGCATGGAACCGGCAGGAATCACCCGGTCATAGGTCTGCATGGAAAACAGCACCCCGGCCAAGCCCATCAGGTTGGCAACCAACGAGGCGAACAGCACATAGCGATACGACTTCAAGTCCCGCAGGACGATGGCCTTGAACCAGCTTTTGTCATACGGTTTGATGTAATCATCTACTCGTACGTCGGCACGATTTCCCACAGGGCGCAGCAGAATGACTCGGCGGCACTGCTCCAGCAGCTCCTGGCGCGACAACACCGTGGCCAGGCCATGGTCGCCGCTGAGCCGGACTTGTAGCAGATCTTCGGCGCGCAAGCTTTCGATCAGCGCCAACTGGCCGTCGACCAATTGCACCAGCAAGGGTAACCGCCATTGAGTCAGGTCCTCGGCCTGCAACTCGTCGTCAATCTTGACCGACAACCCCAGGTGCTTGGCAATAGCGTACAACTGGTCATCGGAATGCACACCGCCCTGCCAGGCTGCTGCCAGCCGGGCGTCCTCGGGCGAGAAGCTGAGGTTGTAATGATCGGCGACCAATAACAGCATCTCCAACCAGGGCGGGGAAACAGCTTGCGGACTTGCTTGCTGTGGCTCTTGAACACGGCGATTCATGGTAAACGCTCCCGGTAGGTGTCATCACTGGGAGCACCAAATGACTGACTGAGATGACCTGCGCTATACAGGCAGTTAATCTGTAAACGACGCAGGCTATTGAGTGTGGTCTGCTGCTCGACCCGCGATAAATAGGCCTCTTGCTCGGCATTGAGCAAATCCAGCAGCGGCCGTGTTCCCAGCTCGAGGTATTGCTGGCGGTAAAGCACGCGGGTTTCATCGATCGTGCGTTCGCGTACAGTCTGGGCACCGAGGCTGGCATGCAACTTCAGCACCTGGCTTTGCGACTGCTGCATTTCCTGGCGTGCCCGTAATCGGGCTGTATCAAGCCCCGCCAAGGAGGACGCCAGGGCTCGCTCGCTAGCAGCCTTGCCCGCCGTGATCGCGTTCCCTTGATAGATCGGCATGCTCGCGTTGAGAAACACGCTGTAGCGGCTGCGGTCCTGGCCTGTCCCGGGGTTGCCATCCAACTGATGGCTGAATGTCGGCTCCAGGGACAGCGTCGGCAGTGCGGCTGCCTTGGCGGAGGCCACTTCGGCCCGGGCGCGAACCACGCGCGCCTGGGCGGCCTGTACCTCGGGATTGTCTTGCATGTTGGCGCCGAGCTGCTGGCACGAGTGCTCCAGTTCTCGCGGAAAATGGTCGGAAACGCCTTCGATCCGGGGGTGCCCGGTCAGGCTCGATAACGTGGCAAATGCCCGCGCCAGATTAGCCTGATGCTGGAACCCGGTGACCTTGGCGGCTTCAATACGCGAAACGGTCTGCACGTAATCCGAACGGTTACTGGCGCCCATGTCGAGACGTTGGCGAGCCAGATCGGAGACTTTTTCCAGGCTGTTTATCTGGTCTCGGGTGATCGCAATCAATCGCTGGTAATACTGACCATCAAGGAATGCCAGCGCGGTATTCATTGCCACCTGCTCGACACTCAGGCGCACGCCTGCCTCGCGCTCGGTTACGCCGGCCAGGCTGGCTTCGACGGCGCTGGATACCTTGCCGAAGTCGTACAGCATCTGCGAGGCACTGACGTCCAATACCTGGGCGCTGTGACCGCCAGGCACACCACTTTGATAACCGGTGCGCACGCCGCCACCGATCCTGGGGTAATACCCGGCCCGTGCCACTTCAACCCGCTGCTGTTGTTCATTGACCCCTTCCCGGGCCCGCAGGATATCCGGGTATGACGTCATGGCCTGGCGCACGGCTGCACGCATGTCCAGCTCCGCAGTGCCCGCAGTGGGTAAATTGCTCACGCTCACTTGGGGAGCGGAGGATGGAAGAAACTGCCCAGCTTCAATCAATGAAACCAAAGATGGCGCGGGGACCGTTTCTTGGACTTGGCTGTTCTTGATCGGTTGCACGGCAGGCGCAACGTAATCTTGGGGTTGGCCATGCACCGAAGGTGCATTGACCTGTGCGGCCACGCCGCCCGAACTGAACGATAACGTTATCGTCAGGCAGGCAATATCGCGCCGGGGATGGAATATCCGGAACATAATTTACACTCAGGAAAAATAACCCTGGGCCATACAGCCCAGGGTTCTGTCATTGCGACTTAAACGACGGAAACACCGCTCTCGATCCAGAGGTCTTTCTTCGACGTTTCATCTACGTAATGCACGTACTCATGTCCATCTAGTGGCGCCTTGAGTCCGTCGGATTTCCAAGAGTCCGGCAAATCCAGGGTCGAGACTGAGGTCGACTTCGATACCGTGCCATCGGCTTGCAAGACGTCATTCAACGTCAGCGTCAATTTGGTCTTGGTCGGATCGTCTTTGAGTTGCAGGCTGACCAGTTTTTTGACATCCAGGGTTGCCCCTTGACCCACATTGAGTGAAGGGAGTGCAGCCTTGCTGTGGACGTCTGCATCAATCTGGCTTTTAGAATGCGCAGGTTGTGCTGCCAGATCAGGTGCTGGGTCCATGCCAGCCGGCGCTTTGTAGAGTTCGGCGACTAGCTTGGAGTCTACAATCTTCACCTGAAGGGTGGAGGTTACCGTCTCGCCGTTCGTATGCTGTACCTGATAAGAGAACGTTTCAATTTCATTCAAGCCCGTCAGGCTGAGTTTGGGCGTGTACGTGTATTCTCCGTTAGCCGCGATTTTCAAATCACCATATTTACCGACAATGGTCTCCTGAAAAGTTGATGGCATGGATTTACCATCGACACTGACAATGCTGGTCTCTTCATTGGTGATCAAATCACCGGAGACGGAATAGGCTTTGATATCAATGTGGAATGTTGATGTGAATTTGGTTCCCCCGGCGGTCCTTGCCTCGTACGAAAAGGACTCGGTTCGATCCGAAGGGGTAGTCTTAGTGTTCTGTCTGTAGGTCGCATGACCATCGACTCCGATACTCAGTTCACCAAACTGCCCTTTCACCACCGTGCGTACTTCATTGACCACTTCCGTATCATTAACCTTTGTCAACTTTGCGCCTGCCGGCAGCTTCAAGTCACTCCTTATCAAGCTGTTGGCAAAGCCACCAATGAGCGACGTATGAACGATTTTGGTGTTAAAAACTGTGGCGCCGACACCAGCAACGTTGTAGTTGAGGACCGTCACTCGGTACTCACCCGGCGTTTCATATGTCGAGGTGAATCCCGCCCTGCCGCCGCCGATCGGTACGACTGACAAATTGCTCAGCCCACCTGTGCTGCTACTGGTGACTTCAACCCATTTTCCATTGACCAGCTTCTCCAATTTCACACTGTTGTAGTTAACAACATCAACGTTTACGGGGGCGGAACCACTGACCGTAACCTCGACCTTCTCATTCTCACTGACAACAAACTTATAAGTCTCTGAAATAGGTAAAACCCGACCTAACCCCAAAAGATCGTCACTAAAAAAATTAAGAAATGAGCTCAGGACCGAACTGCCAGCAGTGATGAGGGTGGCGGATTCGCTCCGCTCTAACTTTGTGATGTTTGAGTCAATGAATTGGCTAACGGTGACTTCTTTGTGTTCCACCACCAATTGATGAGGCGCCGTTACCGACGCAGACCCTATGGAGGTGGACTGGTTATCCTGGGACGCTGAAGTCACCTGCAGAACTGCACCACCCATCTGAACTTTTACAGGCACCTTATAGTTGCCGTCGGCATCGACGAGCTGTTCGCCCAAGATCTCGCCGCCAGCATTTTTCACCACTACCTTGGTATGTGGCGTGGCCTTACCAGAAACAAGCTTGCCATCGGCACTGATCATCGCGCTTAGCGGGGCCTGAATTTTCTCGCCCGCCACCTGAGGCGCAATCAGCTCTGTGGGCAACGACTCTTTGCCCGCCAGCTCAGCCACAACTTTGATTTTGCTGCCTGTAGGCTGCTTGACAATGGTTCCCGCAAACGTACCGTCCTTGCCAACTCCAATTGGTCCGGCCAGCAGTTTACCGCTGGCGTCCCTGACCGAAACGTTCGCACCCGGCTGGGTCTTGCCGCTTATCTGGGTGCCGGTGGCATCCAGGTGGGCTTCCGGCTGAGGTAGTCGCTCGACCTCGGTGGCCGGTGTTTTCACGTAGGCAGGCGCAGACTCCACGCCCTGCCTCTGTGCCGTCACGGCCAAGGTAGTGTCAGCGGGCTGTTTCGCGATGTTGACCACAAAGGTGCCATCCTGCTGAACGACGCCAGAACCGATCTCTTTGCCCTTGACATCCTTGACGCGGATGGTCTCGCCCGTGATGCCCTTGCCCGTAACCTGGGTCCCGGCTTCGTCGATCAGCACCTCGGTTGGCGTATTGGAGGCGATGCGCGGCGTCATAACAGATTCAGAAGCAGACACCTTGTCGTTGCTCTGAAGTGCGACATTCAACAGTTTCCCGCCTGGCTGCAGAGGGATAGTGACGCCGAAGATACCGTCTGGCCCAACGATGCCTTTGGCGATCACGGTTTTGTCATCCGCCGACTTGATCAGCGCGATGGTATTGGGCGTGCCCTTTCCCTGCACCTTGGTGCCGCTAGGGTCCACACTCAAATCGAACGGTTTTGCGGGCGTCTCACCGATGTTCAGGGGTACCAGCAACAACGCTGGCTCCGAGACCTTGCCGGCCTTGACTGCGCTGATGGCCAGCGTTCCACCACCTTTCTGCGGCGGAATATTGGCTGAAAACATGCCATCGGGACCGGACTTGAACGTGCCGAGTTCCTGATGGGTATCAAGGTTGATAATCTTGGAACTTTCACCCGGCTTGACTTTGCCCAGCACGCGAGTGCCGCTCGGGTTGATACTCAGCTCAGTCGGAGGCAATGGCAGATCCGTATCAATGAACGGTGTCACGACGGAAACCTTAGGTGATGAGTTTGCCCCGTTGTACGCTGTCACGCTCAAGATGGCCCCGGTCTTCTGGGAGATGCTTAAGGCAATCTCTACAGAACCAGTCTTGGTGACTACGCCACTGCCCAACTCCTTGCCACTGGCGTCCAATACCTTGATGATTTCGCCGGGCTTGCCCTTGACCGTTACTGCGCTCCCGGTGTGGTTGATCACAGCGTCACGTGGCGCCAGCACGGGTACTGCAAGGGTCGCAGGCGCTGAATGTGCGCCGCCCAGGCTAAGCGTTGCGTTGAGGCTTTCACCGCTCACACCGGAAGGCAGTTGCACATTGCCCTTGCCATTTGCATCCAGTAGTACATCAACGATAGTGCCGTCTGGATTCTTGATATGCACGATACCGCTGGGCTTACCTTCTACACTTACCTGCCCCTTGACCGCATCGACAATACCGAACCTCGGCGCCAGTAGGGGCACCTCAAGCTTCGTGGCTGGCGACGTCATACCTTCTGTTTTGGCAACCACGCCAACTTTCCCACCTCCTAGAGCATGGGGCAGTTTGAGTGTGACGTGGCCTTGTGCATTCAGCAGCACCGGCGCACCGACCGGTTTTCCATCTTTATCCTGCAACTGCACACTGACGTTCGGCTTACCGGTGACCGACAGCTCACCCTTGACCGCATCCAATACCAGAACTGGCTTGAGCAGCGGAACGACCAGGTCCTCGCTGAGAGGCGATTTAACCCCTTTAAAAGTTTGGACAGCCTGCAGCGTTTGCGCACTAGACTCGGTCGGAATGGAAATCGCCCCCTTGCCTTGGGCATCCAACTTGACAGACAGGCCCACCGGCTTGCCACCCTTATCCTGCAACTGCACAACGGCCCCTGCTTTGCCTTGGACCGCCGTCATACCGTTTTGCGGATCAACTGCGCCCAATACAACTTTGAGCAAAGGAATATCAGTCCGTGCGGTCGGTGACTCTTTCTGACCATACTTGATCGATACGCTGACTGATTCTCCGCGTAATGATGGAGTAAGTAACATGCTACCCTTGCCATCACTGCCTAGCGTGAGACGCTCAACAACCTCGCCCGCCGGATTCTTGACCTCTACCTTCGCATCCGGCTTACCGGCTATTTCCAAGAGTGTGCCGTCTTTGTTGAAAGACAATTTGGGCTCCAACAGCGGAACCTCAACTTTGGTAGTCGGCGACTGCTTGTCACCGTCCTTGATCAACACGCCGACCTGTTGACC
>NZ_FOKB01000005.1:0-212270 GCF_900111895.1 Pseudomonas simiae | reverse complement strand
GTCACTGTACCTACGCCTTTATCGTTCAAGATGACTGGCTTGCCAATCGGCTTGCCACTCTGATCTTGCAAATGCACAGTGGCACCCGGTTTGCCAGTGATAGGCACATTACCGGTAGCGGCATCTACTGTCCCCAGTGTCGGCTTCATCAGTGGCAAGCTGAGCGCCAAAGTTTGATCAGACTGCAAACCATTTGCCGTCTGGGTCGCCTTAATAATTTGGTGACTAGCAGTCGCAGACAGTTGAGCTTCTGCGCGCCCGTCATTGCCAAGCTTACCCGAGGCAAGAACCTGCCCCCCCTTCCCCTTAACCTCAAATACAGCGCCAGGTCGACCCTGGATAACGAGCTTGTTAGTCTGGGTATCAAAACTGATTACAGGCACAGTCGGCTTAGTAGCTCCAAGGGCACCGTGTCCGCCCCCGCCCCCGCCCCCGCCCCCCCCACCAGCCAGGGCTACTGCCCCGCCAAGTCCGAGCGCGCCAATGAGCCACATGAATGTGTTATCACCATCCGCAATTAGCAGCTCATCTACATTGGAAATCTCTTTAAGAGACAGTGATTCCGGAATTTGCTTGTAGAGCGCGTGCCAGATTTTCCCTTCATTTTCCAAGACCAGTTCATTGTGCAGCCCGTCAGCCGACACAACAAAAAAGCCTTCGATCACAATCTGCTCACCGGATTTCAGCACGATGACCAAATCGTTACCCGCCCGGGAAGTCGACTTGAGCATTTCAGGATTCAACGAGATTTTTACGATACTGGGTCTGCCTACAGCGATGGTCCTGCTCGTTGCCTGCTCCACCAATTTTCCAGATTTAATATCTATCAAGCTAACCCACGCCATAAAAGCTATCACTCCGAATCTAAAAAATTCGAATGAGCGCTCCTCAAAAAACCTCGAAGAACGGTCAGTCAAACCAATAATTTTTGGTCAAAAATGCCCTGTCCGGACATTCATCAGCACCATATATTCCAGAGAAAATTCCCACCAATATGTAGGAATTTTCCGAGCGGCATCACGACAAACCTGGGGAGACTTTTAGAAAAAAGGAGGGATTGATCGGGCAGAGGGAAATGGCGGTTGTCAGAGCGCCGAGCTCATTCGGCAGGCATTCAAGATCGGCGGTGAGCAAGCTCGATGCGCAACACGATAGCCCAGTCCGCAACCGCTCAAGATGAATAGTAGGAAAAATCCTACATAAATCCTCATCCTGAATCGATGAAAATATGGGTGTATTGAAATTTTAAGGACCAAACCATGGCACGCCGTTCGGCTGTAAACGTGCATGATAAATATTGGTTAGGTAATTAAATTACTTGATGCGTTTACAGAATATATGATTACTGGTCAATATTAGCCTATGCCTAGCCACGGCTGCGCGAAGTAAAACGCCGCCTCGCTCCAAGCTTAATTATATGTAACCAACCTCTATGAAAAATACCTTATTAGTCTGTGCCTTTCTACTTCTAGTGTTAGTTTCTATCCAACAGGCAGCATTGGCAGCATGTAGGTATGACCCCCACTGGTGGGAGTCTGGCTGGGTTAGACCTATTACGCTCACTATTCCACTGTCCGGTGATATTACAATTCCCCGCAACGCTCCAGTAGGTACCGTAATTTTCAGAGGTAATCACCAGTATGCTCCGGCCGATGCAAAATCAGCGAGATGTGACAGCGGACCGATCGTAACCCATTCTTTTAAGCCTACTAGCCCGATGGGGTTCTATGGGCCAACGACGTTCCGCACCAACATTCCAGGCGTGGGCTTCCGTATGGCGATAGCGGGCCATTTTTTTCCCAGCTCTCTTGATGAACCTGGTTATGATTTTTATTTTTTAATACCACCTTTCAACTCTATAAGCTACGAACTGGTCAAGATAGAGGCGCGCGCTATTTCGGGAGCTATCACGGGCGCTCAACTGCCAAGTGGCTCCTACCACTATATACAATCAAACGACTACCAGTTCCTCAGCTTCAGTTTTGGTGGAGTATTCACAATTAGGGAGACCAGTTGCAGCACTCCTAATGTACAGGTCGAAATGGGCGAACATCAGACTAGTGAGTTTCAAGGAATAGGCTCTCGAACCAAGCCGAAAGCCTTCAGTATTGCCCTCGATAATTGCCCTTCAGGACTACACCGAATTACCTATCAGATCGAGCCAACCTCGCAGGTGTTAGACTCTGTAAACGGCGTGGTTGCCCTCGATTCCGGAATGGGTCACGCAGAAGGTGTGGGGCTTCAACTATTGAGCGCAACCGGCAATGCTATCATGTACAACCACTCCTATGAAATTAGTAACCTTAGCAGCGCGGGAGGCAATTTCAGCATCCCGCTTCAAGCAGCCTATATCAAAATCCGGGATAGTATTGGTACAGGTCAGGCGAATACGTCGATGATGTTTACCCTTACCTACGAATAGCGAAGGTTCACTTAGGCCACATAAAAAATCTGAACAACAGGAAAGTGCATGTGGGTGGCGGAAAGAAAAAAACACGAAGGGATATTAATAAAAGCAGCAAATGAAGAAGAGCGACTTGCCAACTGATGTTTGATGTCTACTGGCTATCCTGTGGAAATGGATCCTCAAGCACCAGTTTTGATGAATGCGTTGACAAATACAAATTTTTTTAGCGGGTGTGAATGTTGATACGTTCTTCAAACGTAGCACTCTGTCGGGGTGGCGAAAGTTTTTGAGGCTTGGGTATCAACAACCTTGTTGCTTATACTGACAACTACGCCACGGATCTATAAAACCTTACCACTCACTTTGATGTTATGGTGCCAAAGTTTACGTTTGTGACAGTTGCTGACCCGACTTGGAGCATGTCGCTGCACCGGTCTTCCACGATCTGATTGGCAAATATTCAACGGTTATCGACTTCAGTTTGAGGCCACGGATAACTGTATCAGGCTAGGCAGCACCTTCACATAAATGCAGGCCGGCTGAGTAGATCGTTTCGGCATCGGCTAATAGAAGATCTTGCTAAATGGCTGCCCCTCTACGACGCTCATAGAGCCTTCCACCCGGTAGGACGGCTCCTTAAATCAGTATATTCGGATGCTGATTATCTGGATGGCCTGTGGCCACGTCTCTGTCCTTGTCGAAAACGCTAGGAAATTTCCTACTTATCCATTCCTCGCCATGTATTACTTTACGCCGTGCGGAGTGGGAGTACTCAGTTAATCATGCTGCCACTTTCGCCTAATCTGAACAACTATTCGGGCCCTACTGAAGCCTAAAGGATTACTTTGTGAAAAAACTCTATCTCTATACGGTACTGACTAGTTCCATGTTTTTTGGCATTCAATATGTCAACGCCTATGACGGCAAGATTGAATTCACCGGCAGGATTACCGGTCAGACATGTACTATCAATGCTAACAGCACTAAAGACTTCAGCGTCAATCTACCGACTGTATCAACCGCTACTTTGCAAACGGCGGGCGCTGTAGCTGGTCGCACCCCATTTACCATTAACTTGACTGCTTGCAATCCGACATCTGGCACTGTCACTACTTACTTTGAACCCGGCACGACGGTCGATACAGCTACAGGAAGATTAATCGCCGATGCGGGTAATGGCAACGCTACAAACGTTCAGCTGGAGCTATTGAACGCAGACAATACTCCCATAGTAGTTGGGTCGGCGCTGACCAAATCCAGCAGTAAGTCAGCAATCGTTCCAAAAACGGGTGTTGTTAGTCTGCCATATGCCGTTCAGTACAAAGCGATCGGCGCAGTAACCGAGGGCAACGTTAACAGTCGAGTCAATTACACATTGATCTACAATTGATATGCGAGGAGCGAACAACTTAATTGGTCGCTCCTTTAAGATACTTTTAAATTTCAGCAGTCAATATATGAAGATTTTTACCACTTGTCTTTTCTGGTTAATAACTTTGGCAGTTCAGCTTGTTGGGGGCGCGCATGCGAGTGTCGTCATGAATGGTACTCGAGTCATCTATCCTGGTGGCGAGCGAGAGGTTTCGGTCAGATTGACCAACAACGGCACTTTGCCTTCGCTAGTACAGTCTTGGGTCGACAGTGGCGATCCTAAAGGGTTGCCGGAGAACAGTGTTGCGCCTTTCTTTCTTACCCCTCCAGTAACACGAATTGAGCCCGGCGAGGGGCAGACTCTTAGGCTTATGGCTACGCCTGAAGCAGGGAGTCAAAAAAACGAGTCCGTATTCTGGCTCAATGTCTTGGAAATTCCCCCTTCGCCTACCGGCGAAAAAGCCGTTCAGAATACTTTACAAATGTCATTTCGCACGCGCGTCAAAATTTTTTATCGCCCACAAGGGCTTAACGAAAATGACGCAGCTCAGGCGCCGACGAAATTGCTCTGGCGTGTAGTGCATTTAGGTCAAAGTTGGGACCTAGAGTGCAGTAATCCTACGAGCTATCACGTGTCATTTGGCAACGTTGAACTTAATTTGGATGGCCATTCTTACACCAATACTCAAGGCGGTATGGTTGCGCCCGGAGCAACCTTTCGCTTCCCAATGCCTGGCCTTACTCAGGAGCCAACTAAAAGTGCCATTGTTACGTTTGAAAGCATAAACGACTTTGGTACTAAAGTTTCAAAAAAAACCAGGCTTGAACTCTAACAGTCATTCACTAGATCGATCTGCAGGGCGCTATTTGCAGATTCACGGTAACTCACTATGCAACTGTCTCCTCGGCACAATACAATGCGTCCGCGCGATGACTTGCGCCTAATAATGGTCGCATCGCTTATCACCTTTGCTGTCAATAGCCAAGCAACTGAGACTGTCAAAGACACTTTCAATCGCAGCTTCCTCGTCGGAAATAAAGATTTTGATATTTCACGATTCTCGAAAGCCAGTCAAACATTGCCTGGGATATATCCAGTTGATGTTTTTGTTAATGGCAATAAGGTCGGTCGAGAGTCGGTGAGTTTTCGCGTGATGGGTTCCGATCAGCTAGTCTTGCCCTGTTTTACACATGATCAACTGGAGCGCTTCGGAGCTGAAAGTAGCAAACTAGTCGGCCAAGTCGTCCCGGAGGGCGACTGCGGACGTATCGAGGACTGGGTCGCGCAAGCTCAGATGTATTATCACCCCGCAGACCTTCGCTTGGACTTAACGCTGCCACAGGTCGCACTCCGCCACTCGGCACGGGGCTACGTTGATCCTAAATATTGGGATCATGGAATAACTGCCGGTTTTCTCGGCTACAACTTCAATACTTTCCAAGTAAACAATGAACGAAGCGGCGAAAGTACAACCAGTCATACATCCTATTTGGGGCTCAATGCTGGTTTCAACATAGGTGGTTTTCAGTTCCGTCATAGCTCCTCTGCAAACTGGCAGAGCGGAGCACCGCGTCGCTGGCAAACATCTGCAAATTACCTGCAGCGCGCTTTTCCTCAATGGCGTAGCCAAATTACCTTAGGGGATAGCACTACCAGTGGCGAACTCTTCGACAGCATCGGATATCGCGGCGGGCGTTTGGCATCTGATGACCGTATGCTTCCTGACTCATTACGGGGCTACGCACCCGTGGTACGTGGCGTCGCCAATACAAATGCTCTGGTGGAGATTCGTCAGAACGGCATACTGCTCTACCAAGACACTGTTCCAGCAGGTCCATATGTAATTGATGATCTGTACCCCAGCGGGTATGGCGGTGATTTACAAGTAAAAGTCAACGAGGCTGATGGAAAGGTGCAAAGCTTTAGTGTTCCGTATGCCTCTGTCGCCCAATTAATGCGACCTGGGACATGGCGTTATAGCGTCATCACAGGTCAAGTCCGCGAACAATTGCTTGATAACGAGCCAACCTTTATTGAAGGAACTCTGCAATACGGCTTTAATAACCTACTCACCGGATACACGGGTGCACAGGCTTCATCGAAGTATCAGGCGATGCTGGTCGGCGGTGCTTTTAACACACGTTATGGCGCCTTTTCAGTAGACCTCACCCACTCAAATGCGAATCTGCCAATATCCGGTACACTGAGCGGACAGAGCCTAAAACTCGGTTATAGCAAACTTCTTACGGAAACTAGCACAAGTCTTTCAATCGCGGCATACCGCTATTCAACGTCCGGTTATTTAGGGCTTCGCGAAGCGCTGACGGCTTATGATTATGAAAATACCGGAAGCATTAAAGTTGCTGACTATAATCCTGCTCGGGATACGCCGATCAGCGGCTTACGTGATTTGCGTGGCACTTCACAGGCTCGTGAGTATGCCAAAAGCGTGGCTCTACGCCGTCAGCGAAGTAATTTTGAGTTGTCAGTGACGCAACCATTGCTCAGCGGTTCTTTTTATCTAAGCGGTTCCACCCGTGACTACTGGGAGGTTAAAGGGCGCGACACCCAGTTTCGTGCGGGATACAACAATAGTTGGAGAGATGTGAACTATGGAATCTCCGCGGCCCGTAACCGAAATGCAATTGGCAGATCCGAGACTGAATACTTCCTGACCTTGACGATGCCAATTGGAAGCGGAAGTCACTCTCCCACCTTTTCCAGTGCGATGTCACATAATAATAGCGGCTACAGCACTGCTCAGGTAGGGTTATCGGGTACGGCTGGCGCCGACAATAACTTCGCTTATGGACTTAGCTCTAGCAGAGACAGCCGGAATGGTGGAAGCGCTTCTGGCAATGCGCAATATCGACTACCTCAAGCCACTGTCAATGGTGCCTATAGCCAAGGACGTGGTTATCGCCAAACATCCGCTGGTTTAGCTGGCGCACTAGTTGCACATAGTGGGGGGGTCACTCTGAGTCCTCAACACGGAGAAACTATGGCGTTGATTGAAGCGAAAGGGGCAGAAGGTGCTCGGATTACAAATGTATCAGGTGCTCGAATAGATCGTCATGGGTATGCTGTTGTGCCCTATCTTTCTGCCTACTCGCAGAATACAGTCGGACTGGATCCACAGGGTACCTCCGTTGATGTGGAACTGGTAAAGACTAGCTTACAGGTAGCACCCTACGGCGGTGCGGTCGTCAAATTATCCTTCCCTACCCTCACCGGCCGCAGTCTGATAATCCATGCAGTAGATGCCAAAGGGTTGCCATTGCCGTTCGGCGCCGAAGTATTGGATGAGAAAGGTAAATCTGTCGGGATCGTAGGACAGGCAAGTCGACTGTATGTGCGCGGTATGTCCGAGAAGGGCTCACTTCAACTGCGCTGGGGCCATAGCCCGGATCAACAATGCCGTCTGAAATTTCAACTGCCGCCACGCGATGACGATAAGACCCTGCAAAGCATTGAGGCCACCTGTGAGGCATTAAATCCCTCGGCAACGGTGATTGCGCGCGCAAAATAATTAGGGTCACCGATGGAAAACCAGCCCGTGCGGGCGCGCCACGAACTTAACAAGCGAAGTACGTAGAGTATTTCCCTCCCAACTCCAATTACCTGTTTAATCATTTAAAACAAGATTAAAGCGACGCCACTAGGTTCAGTTCTTCACTGACTGCAGCAGCTTCTATTAAAACGCGATGGATAACGGTCTCATGAAAGCAAATTGCCTCTGCCTCCCTTATAGTTAGAGCCATTTATTTCATGGTCTTTTTGGTTTGCGAGGTTTTCTCAATCGGCCTATAGGGGTTGGCTAGCACTGACTGGTTCAAGCGGGGCGTCGAGATGCGCTGGAGCGCGTTAGCGTGTATATCACCGTTCACTTACATGATCCTGCGATTGCGCGCAAAGCGAAGGCGACTGCGGCATTCTTATCATCTAACCACCTTACTCACCTACTACGTAAGGAAACGGACAAACCCGATCAACCAATCGCGAAAAACTGCCATTGGTCGGTATGCAGCTTTATGAGGAGGGATAACCAGGAGACAGGCGGTACCAGTGGGTAAAATCGATTCGAAGGGGGTCCTCAGCGTGCCGTTTGCCAGTTCATCACGGACAAGAAAACTAGGTACCAAGCCAACACCAATTCCAGGAGAAACCGCTTGGGTTAGATGCGTCGTCGGCAAAAAATCAAGGCCAAGGCGGAGTCGATCTGTGTTGGCGCCCTGAATCACTCAAGCCAAAGGTTTGAGCCGCCTCTGCTTCAGTAAGCGATAGCTTGCACCGTAGCATCGCAGATGCATGCCAGTGCATCGTTTACTTCTAATGTAGATACGACCCGCATCGCTGAGCGCGATGTGGCGACCGGCCCTGTCAAACAGCTCTACACCCAGCTCCCAGCACGTCAACATCCTATACACCCGACCTTTGCCAGCAGCCCAATACAAGGCGCCGGCCCGGCTTAGTACGATTCGATCAACGTGCCCACTGCGCTCGACGGCACGACCCGCTCCAACTCTGCCGGGAAACGCTCACGGCAAGTCTGCTTGAACCTACCTGCATATTCGAAATCGGAGACGCCCATCTAACTCATGGCCAAAACTTGCTGCGTTGGCAGAAAGACGGACTGTTAAAAAACAGGCTAGTTTGCCAGCACTGACTCGTCTGGAGTTTATTCAAGACATTTCTTGCCCCTCTTACAGCGCAGTCTTGATTACATGCTCGGTTTCTTCTTCTAGGCTATCACTCACTCAACGGCACTCAGGCATTTAGCAGAACCTGTTCCATTGAGTTCTCATTACGCATTACAACATCACCTAGGAGTTTCAAATGCAATTTCGTTCGTTGACTGGTGCAATTATGGCAGTCACTTTGGCAGCAACTTCGGCTGCCAGCTTTGCTCAAGATCAGGGTCGCGGTGTAATTACCTTCAAGGGCGCCATTGTCGATGCGCCATGTTCCATCGCTCAGGAGTCGCAATATCAAACAGTGGATTTTGATCAAATTTCCAACGCTGCTCTAAAGAACGGCGGCAAGTCAAACCCGAAGAACTTTAAGATCGAACTGCGCGGCTGTGAGCTGGGCGCCCTGAAGTCGGCCACTGCCACATTCACCGGTTCGCCTGCGTCCAACCCTGACCTGCTGGCAATTAAAGGTACTGCACAGGGTGCAAGCCTAGCCATTGCCGACCATTCCGGCGCGCTGATCAAACTTGGCGAGGCGTCGCCTGCCCAGACGCTGAGCGATGGCAATACCTTCCTGCAGTTCAGTGCCTATCTGCAAGGCGATATGGTCACTCAGGGTGGCGGTGGCGAAGCAAAGCCTGCCGAAATCGTGCCGGGCAATTTCGAAACTTTTGCTAACTTTACCCTCGCCTATCAGTAACGGACGCCGTCACTGAAGTGACCCGCAGTACGCATGCCTGCGTGCTGCGGGTGAACTAGCGGAGTTTTGGATGATTCGCTCAAGCGCACTGGTACTAACCTTCTGCACGCTGGGCGCGCCTGTCTTTGCTGCCGATGTGTTAAAGGGACGCGTACAACTGACCGGGAGCATTGTCGACAGCGCCTGCACTATCCGTATGGGTAATGATAATCAGACAGTTGCCTTCAACCCACTGTCGCTCAATAGCCTGACAAGTGGTAATAGCTCAGCCCGGCAATCGCTAAATATCTACATCAGCGATTGCGTGACATCGGCCACACCACACGACATCGCGCCTTTGCAACACTTCAAGCTAACCTTTGAAGGTCCGTCTGATGGTAAAAACTTCGCCATTCATGGCGCCGCCAAGGGCATAGCACTGCGGATGGAAGATGACCACGGTAAGTTGATCTCACCCGGCATGTCGATTGAGCACAGCACCGATAATGCCGATAGTTTGTTACTCAACTATTCGCTGACGCTAGTCGGCAGCGGAGATTCACTAGAAACGGGCGATTATCACGCCACGATCAAACTGAGTATTCAGCACTTCTGAGCTGCAAGTACTCAGTTTGCAGTTTCGCTCAAGGATTTAGTCACGTGGAACACTATAAGTTACTGACCGCCACGGTACTGTGCTGTGCCGCGGCGTGGGCAAGTGCAGCCGAAGAATTCCAATTCAATATCGATGTTCTAGACGTCAAGGATCGCGCGAACCTTGATCTTGGAGTATTTGCGTCGGCCAACTTCATCATGCCCGGCCAATACAGCCTGTTGGTACACGTGAACCGCGACTCGTTAACGGAATACGCCATCGACTATCTTCCAGCCGATGACGACCCTAAGAGTAGCGTAGCCTGTCTTTCGCCGGCCTTGGTCAACGAGTTGGGCCTCAAAGCGCATGTCATCAAGTCTCTGAGCTGGTGGCACGATGGCGCCTGCCTGAACCTTAGCAGCGTCCCGGGCATGCAGGCCCGTGGAGACCTCGGCGTTTCGGCGCTCTACCTTAGCATTCCTCAAGACCAGCTAGAATACACGGCACCGAACTGGGATCCCCCCTCACGCTGGGACGAAGGCATTACCGGTGCGCTGCTGGACTACAACTTCAATGCCCAAACTACCGAGCGTAAGCATGGCAAAGGTCGTAGCGATACCTTTAGTGGTAACGGCACCGCCGGTGTCAACCTCGGTGCATGGCGTTTGCGAGGCGACTGGCATACGCAGATGCAACGCAGTGACGACCAGCCATCGCTCAATCAGTTCGCTTGGAACCGCTTTTATGCATTGCGTGCAATACCGTCACTGCGATCGAGCCTGATCGTCGGTGAAGACTATCTGGACTCCAACCTGTTCGGCAGCTTCCGTTACACCGGCGCCAACCTGAGCAGCAACGACAGCATGTTACCTCCCAACCTCAGGGGGTATGCCCCGGAAGTCACTGGCGTGGCGCGGACCAACGCGCGCGTGGTGATTCGTCAACAAGACCGGGTGCTCTATGACACCCAAGTACCGCCGGGAGCGTTTCGTATCCAGGATCTAAACGATGCGGTCTCTGGCCAGCTTGACGTGCGCGTCGAAGAACAAGACGGCAGCGTCCAAGAGTTCCAATTAGACACCGCTAGCATCCCTTACCTCACACGTCCCGGCATGGTTCGCTACAAGCTCGCCGCTGGCAAGCCCTCCGACTGGGAGCACCAGATGGATGGGCCTGCGTTCGCAACCGGAGAATTTTCTTGGGGAGTGAGCAACGGCTGGTCGCTCTATGGCGGGAGCCTCGGTGCCAAGGATTACGGTTCGCTAGCCATGGGCGTGGGCCGTGACCTGATGACCTTCGGTGCGCTGTCGTTCGATGTCACCCAGTCGCGCGCGACGCTGCAGGACGACACGCTCAGCGGCAAGTCCTACCGTGCCAGCTATTCCAAGCGTTTCGATGAGTACGACAGCCAGATCACCTTCGCGGGCTACCGATTCTCCGAGCAGAACTACCTGAGCATGGGCGAATTCATTGAAGCCCGCCGTGGCAGTCGTTCGTTGAACCATAGCAAAGAATTGTATACCGCGACCTTGAGCAAGCAGTTTCGAGACTCTGCTTTGAGCCTGTACCTCAACTACAACCACCAGACATACTGGAACAGCCAGGCCAGCGATCGCTACAGCCTGTCTTTGTCTCGCTACTTCAATGTTGGCGGCCTGAAAAATCTCACCCTGTCGCTGACCGCTTACCAGAACAGGGCTAACGGCACCTCCGATGACGGCGCATATCTATCGGTGAGTATCCCTTGGGGTAACACTGGCTCAATCAGCTACAACTCATCTGTCAATCGCGGCGACGCCAGCCATAGCCTGAGTTATTACGATCGGATCGATGAGCGCAACCACTACATGGTCAGCGCAGGCCAGGCCTCAAGCGGTCAAACTGCCAGCGGCTACCTATCCCATGACGGCGACCTGGCACAGGTTGTGGCCAGCGCAAGCTACCAAGCCGGCGAGTACACCGCGGCCGGGCTGTCCCTCCAGGGCGGTGCGACAATTACCCGCCAAGGCGCAGCACTACACCGTAGCAACATCATGGGCGGTACCCGACTGCTGATAGATACCCAAGGCGTTGCCGACGTTCCTGTTCGCGGCAACGGCGGAATCACGCGCACCAATCGTTTCGGTAAGGCCGTTGTCACCGACGTCAACAGCTATTACCGCAACCAAGCCAGCATAGTGCTGGACAGCTTGGCCGATGACGTCGAGGCCACGCAGTCAGTCACCCAAGCGACCCTGACCGAAGGCGCAATTGGCTATCGCCGCTTTGATGTGATCGCCGGCCACAAGGCCATGGTCGTGATTCGCATGGGCAACCACCGTGCGCCGCCCTTCGGAGCCTCGGTAAAGAACAGCCGCGGCCAAGAAACCGGCATTGTCGGTGAGGGCGGTTCGACCTATCTGAGCGGCATGAAACCGGGCGAGCACATGTCTTTGTACTGGGATGGCAGCGAACGCTGCCAATTCACCCTACCCGAGCAGGTAGTTTCGCCCAATCAAACTCTGGAGCTGCTGTGTCTTCCGACCAGCGATCCGGTTAACGCCACCGCTTGATTCACTACACTAGGGAACTTCATGAACACGCGCTACAAACACCCGACATTGATCCTGCTTACCCTATTGAGCACCTGCGCGGCACAAGCCAGCCTGGCCGCTGTATCGCTGGACCGCACCCGGGTAATTTTCAACGGTGGCGAGAAATCGGTCAGTCTAAACATCAGCAACCAGAATACCCAGTTGCCATACCTAGCCCAAGCCTGGATCGAAAACGAACAGGCCGAGAAGATCACTAGCCCACTGGTAGTGGTACCGCCAATCCAGCGACTGGAAGCCGGAGCCAACAGTCAGGTGAAAATTCAGGGGCTGCCGGAGCTGGCCCGATTGCCCCAGGACCGCGAATCGCTGTTCTATTTCAACCTGCGTGAGATCCCACCACGCAGCGACAAACCCAACACTCTGCAAATCGCCCTGCAAACAAGGGTCAAGCTGTTTTACCGGCCCGCAGCAATTACTCCACGTACTGGCATCAAGGAAGTCTCCTGGCAGGAAAAACTGACCCTCACCCGCCAGAACGACCGTTACTTAGTGAACAACCCAACGCCCTATTACGTCACGTTGATTGATGCAGCGCGTGACCCCAAGGCAAACGGAGCAACCGGCTTTAAGCCACTGATGATCGAACCCAGGGGCCAACTCGACCTAGGCGTGAGCAGCAAAGTGCTAGGCGACAAGCCAGTGCTGACCTATGTCAATGACTACGGCGGCCGCCCACAGCTGCAGTTCAGCTGCGCAATCAATATCTGCACCGCAAGCCCCGTGGCTGGCAAACGCTGATGTTCAATTACTTGTGCCTCTGAGGGCCAATGATGAAGCCCAGACTCCGTATATCCGTGACAGCAATTCTGTGCTGCGCCAGTGTCACCACTCATGCCGCTACCCCGGCAAGATCGGCCGAAATCCAGGTGAGCGGCACCTTACTTGAAAGTGCCTGCTACTTGGACCCAAGCTCCGCCTACCAAAGCTTGTCTTTGGGCGAATTGGGCACCGCGCGCCTGCTACATGTGGGCGACCAAGGCACGCCCGTGGCCTTGCATCTGAAGCTGCAAGGCTGCGTGCGCAGCGACGGCGGCCGTGATGACGAGCAGCAAGGTTCGCTGTTCTGGAGCGCCATCGAACCGGTGGCTGCAGTGACCTTCAACGCAGTAGTAGATGCCGACACACCTGGGCTGATCAAGGTGATTGGCGCTGAGGGCTTCGGCCTGCGCTTGCTCGATGTACAAGGCAATGACGTACGTCTAGGCCGCACCGCCCCGGCTTGGTTCGTCTCCCCCGGCGATAGCCAGCTGACCTACTCCATTCGCACCGAGCGTACCGCCGCTCCGCTACGCCCAGGCGCCTTCCGGGCCAGCCTCAATGTGAACCTAGCATATGACTAAGGCTAACGTCATGACCGGAGCACGCCCCGCACTCTTGGCACTGCTACTTGGCTATGGCTCCATGGCTCAGGCTGTCGAGAAAGTTATAACCATCAAAGGTATCGTTTATGCGGCCATGCCCTGCGTAATCAATAAGAACGCGCCCATCAAGACGAGTTTCGGCCCGGTATACGGTGCTCAGATCGACCGTTCGACCATATCCAAAACTATTAATTACACGCTCGACTGCACTCGCTCGGCGACCAATGAGTTGCGTATGCAAATACTCGGAAACCCCGCGTTAGACGGCTCGGCACTCGAGATACCCGGCCATGAAAATATAGGCGTCGCCCTTATAAAGGACGGCAAGCGTTTGGCAATCAATACTTGGTCCAACTTCGATACGCGCAAGCAACCAGTCCTAGAGGCCATGTTAATCAAACTCGACACTGGCGAGATTAAGACTGGCGAGTTCAAGGCGAGCGCCACACTGTTGGTGGACTATCGATGAGAATCCTGAATCGCATCTTAGCAATCATGATGACTTCCGCACTCCCCTTCTCTTACGTCGACGCTAAAAATATGGAATTCAGCGGTATCATATTAGCTCCTCCTATCTGCACCATAAGCGACAAGGATGGCCGTATAAACGTACGCTTCACAGAGAATATCGCCGTCAATCGCATCGATGGCGAGCGATATCGACAGAAAATCCCTTACCAATTCAACTGCCAGGCCACATCTACTAGATCAAATTTCATGTGGCATGCGACTTTGACTCTCAAGGCTATGCCCGCAGAATTCGACCCCTCTGCATTGGAAACCTCACAAAGCGATTTAGGTATTAAGGTATTGTTTGGTGGCAAAGTATTGAGGCCAAACGAACCGCAAGAAATTGAACTCTCCGCATCTACAGACACCGAGCTGGAAGCCGTGCCGGTAAAACGTATCGGCGCTGCGTTGCCCAGCACCGAATTTACCGCCTCGGCACTTTTGGTGGCCGAACTCTACTAGGAGACGCCATGAGCGAGTGGACCCTAAACATTGGTATCTGGATCATCAGCCTGTGGCTACCCGTGCTCCAGGCAGCAGAAAACAACTTGTACTTTTCCGGGACCTTGGTGAACGAGCCTTGCATTCTCGCTGAGGAGGATCGAATGATTGAAATTGACTTCAAAAGCGTGATCAACAAGGACCTCTACATCAATGGTAGGACCAAAGGTCAGCCCATTGATCTGCATCTGCAGAACTGTGATCTGGACGTCGGCAAGCGTACGGTCCACATATCCTTCAGCGGCAACGAGAGCAGCGAACTACCCGGATTTCTGGAGTTGCGAAGCACAACCGTGCAAGGCCTGCTGGTAGGGCTGGAAACCCTGGCGGGCGAGCCGCTACCGCTTAACAAAAGCCATCTCATGGGCGAGCTGACTCGCGGTGAAAACCTGCTCAGTTTCAATACTTTCCTGCAAGGCGAACCCAAAGTGCTAGCCAATCGCACGCTTGGACAAGGCGACTTCGAGGCCTCCTTGACCTTTGCCCTGAGTTACGAGTGATCATCATGAACAAAGCTTATATGACGGAGCTGCGCTGTGCACTAGCAGGAATGCTACTTTGGGGTATGTCGGCCCAAGCAGGCGATATCTCGATTACCACGACAAAAAGTGAGTACGTCCCAGGTGGCGTACGTTATTACTTTGAGGTGACGGGTTGGGATACTAGCAACACGCGCAGCCCTTGTAGCTCTTCCGTGTCGTGGGACGAGAAAGTCACAAGGTGCATGATCCAATTAAATGCACGCTACAACACAAATGCTGTAGGATCATACGCCAGCTGGACTGTGCCCTATTACAATAATGAGAAAGCCAGCATGCTAACGCTGCTTCAAGATTTGACCAAACAGGGTTTTAGGCTACCACTCAGCGGGTCAATTTTTGTAGATTCGAAAAAGGTATCACCTGACATTTGTATAGGCTTTGCATATTTGATAACTAATGCAAACAACAACTATTTTCCAGGTACGATGGGGACGTGTTATAAGGTAGCGGCTCCTTCACTGCAGTGTGACTTCACAGGAAATTCCGTAATCGACCATATGAGGCTGGTTGATAATGCCGTGGAAGGGGCTACCGCTTCGACGCAGGTCGACGTGCAATGTAAGGGAGCAAGCACTCTGATTGTCTCGACATCCCAGACCGATGCCTACGGCGTACGACTCAATAAGGATGGCAGCCTATATAGCAAGATCACAGTCAATGGCAAGGATGCCACGACGGGTATTACCGTACCGATTACACAAGGCCAGTCCGCACCGCTAACAATCACCTCTACCCTCGTTAAGCGTGGCGATATTCAACCTGGTGAGTTCAGTGGATCTACAGTAATAACTATTTCGCCACCTTAAAAAGACCTACATGCCAATCCATATACGGCATTTTCCATGCACATTGATACCCCCATAAGGGTCATCGATGTGTATCAACTCCACCCCAACTTATGCAACCAAACACAATTGATCAGTGGACTGCCCCAGCATCGTAGACGCCTCTTTGCCTTGAACTGAGGCCAATCAGGAAGTGCCATGAACAACCAGCTCCGGGACAAGCCGCACTGCTCAATTTTTGAGCCTGCCAAGTTCTGCCAGATTTTCAATCTAGGTCCCAAAGAATGTTTTTTTTGAACCAGCATCCATCAGCCTCTGGACAGGGACCGTGGGAGGTCGGGGGGGGGCGAGGCTAGGGACGTCGAGGAAACTAGGTTAATGAACATCAATCGATGAACGGCCGTATTCGTTTCTAAGACTTTGAGTCAGCAATCTCCGGTCCGTGAGTGGCTTATGAACATCGGACATCGCCCACTTGTATAATGATGTGTCAGGGTGGAACTTTCTATACTTGTGCTTGAGGTTGCGCGCCACCACTTTCCGATTTTTGCAGACGTTCAGGCTCTTCTCGTTGGACGTCCTTCCTGACTTCGGTCCTGATGTATGCATGAAAGTTTTGCCCCGTCTGTACAAGAACTCCAGCCAGATATACAGATATCGCTTTTGAGGCGTTCAAGCACGCCTCATCGATACAGCCGAGCGGTTAACTGATGTCATTCGTTTGCGATGGTAACAACCAATGTCGTTCGGTGGTCCATCCGAGAAAAACCTGAGCACCCTCACTTTTCCGGCGGTTCAGGGTCAACGGGAGCCCGGAAGCTGCTACACGCAACCCCATAATTGCCGGTAGAAATCTCTCTCGGAATGCAATGGGTTGAGCCGTGAAATGAGCTTCGATGCTATCGATTGCGCAACGCCTCTCGGCGTCATCCTGCATGGATAAATAAAACACCATCTGGCGCCAGGCATAAGCGGTATTTTTGAGCATCACCAAGCTAGAGTGATAGAACTTGATTTTCATCTGCTGCCGCATGCATATCCATTGGAAGCACTCCTGAGCAAGTGAGCCCAAGCGATGATGTAGCAGCGCTTTCAAACCTAGATCACCAAATAGAAGCGAAAGGTTTTGCGTTGTCAAAATCTGTTGTTGCTCGATGATCCTGCCGTTGGTTGCTGAATGCCATCCACCCGAGGGTGCATTAGCCCGCTGTGCGCACAGGTTCGCCAATGCATCACTGGTATCCAAGTCACGCTGGAAATAGTTTCTGCTCTTTGATTTCGGCTTATCGGGAAGGATCGCCAGTTGGTTCGTGTCGATGTCGTAATAATGGGCGTAAAGGGTGCCATCTATCAACGAGGCCGCTCGCCTGGCTGCTTCCACGAATTTATTCGAAAAGGTTCCCATGAAAATGTCTGCCGCGACCTCCTCCACAAAAGGAAGATCCAGCTTCGCCGTGACAGCAAGCGAACCAAACTCCTGAAGTAGCTTGTTCGGAAGGATTGCCTGAGGGAAAGCAGCGAGAGTTGTTGCCGAGGATTCGATCAAGGCTTGTCTGGCTCCCTCAACGGCGACAGTGTGTGCCTCTCGTTCACCTTCAACGGCCGCCACCCAAGGCAACTCACTGATTTTGACTTGGCTCTGTAGGTTGAGCAGTAGCAATGAACGGCGTCGCCGAAAAGCACGAGACGTTGCGATAGACAACGTGCGCAGTGTCGTATCGCGAAATCCAGCACTGCAGATTTCGGCCGTCATCGCTGGCAGTACTCGCGCCACGGTGTCCCCAGATGTGATCAATCCCTTGTCAATCAACTGACTGATGGTTCCCTTTCGACAGCGCTCGAGGCGTCGGCGAACTGCTGGTGGAATGGCGACACCGGTTTTCAGCGAATATGCCTTCGCCTCCTCATTGGTAATCGGTTCCAACAGGGACGAAAAATCAGAGATGCCTTCCGAGCTCGTATAGCTGGTCAGACGCTCAGAAACCGCCTTCGCGATCAGATGATGCTCGGGCGCGGCCACCTGATGGCGCTGTATGGCTCGGCTCTGTAGATGATTTTCGGATTCGGGATGACCATGTTTGCACACGAAATCATTGACGATCCGCCGAATACGTCCGACTTGACGCCCTGTCAGCGAGATTGGGTCACGGGAGCAGAGCCTTAGCAACGCGTACAACTCCCCTACCCGGCCCCTGAAAGGTTCAACGTTGAGGATGTCATTGCTACCGGATGCATCGAACTGACTAATTAGCGCATTCGCCTGCTCAAGCCAGCCTTCAGGATATTGCCGACAAGGCCAATCATCCTGGTACGTTAAGAGGAAGAGCGAGATAGCTGCATCGTAGAAAGGCAACCGAGTCACGACCACATGTTTTTGCACCGCCAGACGCTGCTGCGCAGGGAGTTTTGAAAGCAGCTTTTTGATATCGCCGACATCGAAGATCTGCACTTCCACCGCCGCGAGCGGTAGCCCGTCAGAAGCCATTGGAAAGAAACGCAGTTGCTCAAAAAAAGATGCGATCGACTCAATCAGTCTGCGTGCTTCCTCCGTGCGCTGCTGTCCCAACAGCCAAGCCACGTACAGTAGCGCTGCCTCTTCTGGTACATCGATCCGATAGTCGCTGTTCACCAGTTGCTTTTGCAGGGCTTCGATCCCCTCATCCGTAAGGTGCCAGGTGTTGAGATCAAGTCGTTCAAAACCAGGGCGGATGCCCGGGATTGAGGCGGCCAGCCGCCGTTCGTACTCGGTCAGTGCACCACCGGCCAGATACTGTCCAGTGGCAAGACCACCCGTGACTACCTCCAGTGTGACCCATTCAGGCACATCCACGAGTGGTATACGCGAGCCATACAGCGCGGTGCCCTGCACCATGTGTTCGACCACCTGCTGCCAGCGCTCAATCCGTTCACGCGCTTTCTCAGTGTCTAGACCCGATGAGGTCAATGCTCGAGATAACTGAAAGACCGCATAACCGGCGTTTATGCCGGCCATTGCATCCGATTCCCTATCGTGCCTGGACATATGTCCTTCTGACCCTGCGATGTAGTGGGTCCGGGGGCTGGATTCGAACCAGCGCCCACCCGGTTAAGAGCCGAGTGTTCTACCGCTGAACTACCCCGGAACAGAGCGCACATTGTCTACTCGCAACGAAACGAATGTGAAGACTGAAAACGTTGCCGCTCGTGACGCATACAAAGATTACTCCCGTTCGAAAATATTGGTGTAACTTCTCCCCAACCGTAAACCCGCACTCCATACCCTCCAATGCTGAAACGTCATCATCCCGCGCGCTCCTGCATGTTAATCTCGCACCACCACGAATAGACATTGATCGTCACAAGACGATGACCAGAATCAGGAAAGCCCATGCCAAAGATTTCTCACTCAGCCCTGCGCCGCAAATTCCGTGAATTGCTTGCCACCCCAACCTGCGTTGAAACCGCTTCCGTCTTTGACCCGATGTCGGCGCGGATTGCCGCGGACCTGGGTTTTGAAGTCGGCATCCTCGGTGGCTCCGTTGCGTCGTTGCAGGTATTGGCCGCGCCCGATTTTGCGCTGATCACCCTGAGTGAGTTCGTTGAGCAAGCCACCCGTATCGGCCGTGTCGCCCAACTGCCTTTCATTGCCGATGCCGACCATGGTTACGGTAACGCGCTGAACGTGATGCGCACCGTCGAAGAACTTGAGCGTGCCGGTGTGGCCGCGTTGACGATTGAAGACACGTTGCTGCCTGCGCAATTCGGCCGCAAGTCGACTGACCTGATCTCTATTGAAGAAGGCATCGGCAAGGTCCGCGCCGCGCTGGAAGCCCGTGTTGATCCGCAGTTGTCGATCATTGCCCGGACCAATGCCGGCGTGTTGCCGACCGAAGCCGTGATCGAGCGCACCCTGGCGTATCAGCAAGCCGGCGCCGATGGGATTTGCATGGTCGGTGTGGCGGATTTCGAGCATTTGGAGAAGATCGCGGAGAACCTGACGGTGCCGCTGATGCTGGTGACTTATGGCAATCCCAAGCTCAATGATGCCAAGCGCCTGGCGAGCCTCGGCGTACGCGTGGTAGTTGCCGGTCACGGTGCTTACTTTGCGGCGATCAAGGCGACTTACGACAGCCTGCGAGCCCAGCGCCAGTTGACCCACAGCACCGATAACCTCAGTGCCACCGAGCTGACGCACACCTATACCTTGCCGGAAAGCTACGTGGCATGGGCTGAAGAATTCATGGATGTAAAAGAGTAAAGCGCCCCGCTCCGCTTTCCTTATACAAACCAGTTCCAATCAGCCGCCCACGCAAAAAAATCCGCCGCAGACTCTGCGGCGGCAACCAAAGGATTTTGTCGAAGCAGAGCGGCTAAGACAGCCCCCACGCTACACCCGCAGGCGATTAAAAAGAGTGAAGTTTAATTAATCGAGTTTCATCCGGTCCCCCGCTGCAGGCCGCGCAGACTGTGCTTAGAATCAAGCTCGGCAGCCACGCCGAACACAATAAAAAACCCTAACAGCTCACCTGCAAACATCTGCCCATACACCTTTATGCGCCAGCCAATAAGTGCAGTGTTTCTGCGCGCGCGCTCATTATTCCGGGGAAGTCACAACATGATTAAACAGTCGAGCCTGTTAGCACTGGCGGTGTGTGCCGGTATCAGTCAGATGGCGTTTGCCGAATCGGTCACCGACCAAGCGGACTCCAAGGGGTTTATCGAGGGCAGCAGCGTCACCGGGTTGTTGCGCAACTACTACATGAACCGCAATCGCGAAGGCGGACGGGCCGATAACATCGACTGGACCCAGGGCGCGATGCTCAACTACGCCTCGGGTTTCACCCAGGGCACCATCGGCTTCGGCGTTGACGCCTACGCCTATGGCGGGTTGAAACTTGACGCCACCCACGCGGACGCCGGCACCGGCAACCTGCCGACCGACCGGCATGGCGACCCCGAAGACGCCTACGGCTCCGTGGGCGCGGCGGTGAAGATCAAAGTCTCCAAGACCCAGCTCAAATTCGGCGACATGCAGCCCACCGCCCCGGTCTTCGCCACCGGCGGCACGCGCCTGTTGCCGCAGACCGCTACCGGTTTCGACCTGACCAGCAGCGAAATCGCCGGGCTGGACCTGGAAGCCGGGCACTTCACCAGCACCAACAGTGGCATGACCAGCAACCATGATCACGATATCTACGCGACCTACGCCAATATCGCGGCCAACAGTGCAAGTTTCCTCGGGGGCAAGTACACCTTCAGCCCATCCCTCAGCGCAACGGTGTATGCCGGTGAGTTGGAAGACATCTGGCGCCAGTACTATACCAACCTCAACTACGTGATCCCGTTGGCCCATGACCAGTCACTCGCGCTGGACGGCAACCTCTACCGCACCCTCGACACCGGCAGCGCCAAGGCCGGGGCGATCAACAACACCACCTACTCGTTGGCGGCGGCGTACTCGTTCCTGCAGGCGCATACGCTGACGCTGTCGTTCCAGAAAGTGCATGGCGACACACCGTTTGACTACATCGGCACCGGCAACAACGGCGCGGGCGAAGGCGGCGACTCGGTCTACCTGGCCAACTCGGTGCAATGGGGGGACTTCAACGGGCCGGGCGAACAGTCCTGGGGGATCCGTTATGACCTGAACATGGCCAGTTATGGCGTGCCGGGACTGAGTTTCATGGGGCGCTATATCAACGGTTCGGATATCAATGGCACCCACACGCCGGATCACAGCGCCTATGCGGGCGACTACGGTGACGACGGCGCGCACCACGAAACGGACCTGGAGGCCAAGTACGTGATCCAGAGTGGTCCGGCGAAAAACCTGTCGTTGCGCGTGCGTGATGCGATCGTGGCAGCAAACGCCGACCAGCGCGATGGCGACCTGAACGAGCTGCGGCTGATCGTCGACTATCCGTTTACCCTGCTATAGGTAGGCACGCGCTTGCTCGCGAATAACCTCAAGGATAACGCGTACATCCTGAATCTACGCGTTGCCCGGGCGTTTTTCGCGAGCATGCTCGCGCCTCCCATTGGGGGGCGTTAACCCACCCAACCCACTGCGGTCTTGGGAATGACTTCCGACTCATCCAGCTTCGACGCGAACATGCTCACCGCCTCCACGGCGTCACTGGTGCTGGTGCGAATCTGCAGGATCACCGAACCCGCCTGATCAGCCAGGCTGACGCCGCGTTGCGCGCCTTCCTGGGTGGCGTTCATGCTGGTCACTGCGTCACGGGTTTCCGAGAGGATCATGCCGATCATTTCGGCAATTTCCGCCGTCGAGCGGCTGGTCCGCCCGGCCAGTTGCCGGACTTCATCGGCCACCACCGCAAAGCCTCGCCCCTGATCCCCCGCGCGCGCCGCCTCGATCGCCGCATTGAGGGCCAACAAGTTGGTCTGGTCGGCGATCCCGCGAATGGTGTTGACGATGGCAGTGATCTGCTCGGAACGATCGCCCAGTTGCCCCACCAGCCGCGCAGAGGCGCCGATGTTGTCGGCAATGCGGCGCATTTCGCTGGCAGTCTCCTGGATCACCTGGGTGCCATGTTCGGCAAAGCGCTCGGTCTCGGAGGAGATATGGTAAGCCCGCGACGCACCTCGGGAGTCTTCTTCGAACTTTTCCACGCGCTCGGTGATGTCGCTGGCGAACTTGACGATCTTGGTCAGCTTGCCGTCGCCGTCATATACCGGGTTGTAGCTGGCTTCCAGCCATACCACACGCCCCTGCTTGCCCAGGCGCTTGAATTGACCAGCGAAGAATTCGCCGCTGTTCAAGCGACGCCAGAAGTCAGTGTATTCATGGCTATTGATCAGCGCCGGTTCGCAAAACAGCCGGTGATGTTTGCCTTTGATTTCCGCCAAGGTGTAACCCATCACATTGAGGAAATTCACGTTGGCGTCCAGCACTTGGCCATTCAAATCGAATTCAATCACCGCCATTGCCCGGTCCAGCGCCGTGAGTTTGCTGCGGGTGGCCGCTTCTTGCTCGACCTTGCTGGTCACGTCCAGCGCGTACTTGACCACTTTTAACACCTGGCCGCGCTCATCCAGCACCGGGTTGTAACTGGCTTCCAACCAGATGGTGTTGCCGTTGCTATCCACACGTTTGAAGGTACCCGAGACAAACTTGCCCGCCTTCAAATCACTCCAGAACTGGCTGTAGGCCGGGCTGCTGGTCAGTGCTGGCGGGCAAAAGTCACGGTGGGATTTACCCGTCAACTGACTGGCGTTGTAGCCCAGGGTCTTGAGGAAGTTGTCGTTGGCCCGCAGCACCCTGCCGTTCAGGTCGAATTCGACCACGGCCATGGAGCGTTCCAGTGCGGCGATCAGTCCTTTGAACTCGGTGACTTCGGCCGTCCTGGCCGACAGTGCTGTCTTGAGTGCTGTGTTGAACATGGACTTACCCTCAACCGTGCGGAGAACCCTGTGTCTCTATTTGCTATCGGCTCGGAAATCCGCGACTTTACGCGCGCTTGAGGGATTATTTTCTGGCGTCAACTACTCGTTTGATCAGCGCTTTGCATCAAGCAAGGCCAGGCGTTCGCGCATGCCCGAACTCGCCGCCGGGCCGGCCTGCAACATGCACTGGTCAAGTGGTACCTGCTGCCCATCCGCACGGGCCAACATTGGCTGTACTGGCGTGCCCGTCGCACGCTCCACCAACTCCACGCTGGTGCCCTCCTCGGCGTAATGCCGGTTACCCCAGGCTACCAGCGACATCAGCACCATGCGGAAATCCTCGCCCTTGGCCGTCGGCACATATTCATAGCGCGGCGGCCGCTCGCTGTAGGCCTGGCGCTCCAGCATGCCGGCCTCTACCAGGGCGTTCAGGCGGCGCGTAAGCATATTGGGCGCGATGCCCAGGCTGCGGGAAAACTCATCGAAACGGCGCAGGCCCTGCAGCGCGTCGCGCATGATCAGGATGCTCCACCACTCCCCTACCCGCTCAAGGCTGCGGGCGATGGGACATTCGTCGCGGGTAAGGGACTTGCGTTGCATGGGCGGGATTCCTTTGAGCGGTGCCTATTTGCGTGATGCCATGTTACTTTCATCATGATAGTGACGTCCATAGGGGCTGTTCCCTCAACACAACCGGAGTCGATTGATCATGAATAAACGCATCGTTGTGACAGGCATGGGCGCGCTGACGCCGCTCGGTGCTGACGTGGAGTCAACCTGGCAACGCCTGCTGGCCGGGCAGTCGGGCATTCGCCGGCTACCGGAAGAACTGATCGGAGACCTGGCCGTGAGCATCGGTGGCCAGGTACAAAGCGTGCAGCAGGATCCAGAAGCCGGCTTCGACCCCGGTCGACTGCTGGCGCCCAAGGAACAGCGCAAGATGGACCGCTTTATCCTGTTCGCCCTGGCGGCGGCGGATGAAGCCTTGAAGCAGGCCGGATGGGCGCCAGTGACGCCCGAAGCGCAGGAACGTACTGCCACCATCATCGCTTCGGGTGTCGGCGGCTTCCCGGCAATTGCCGATGCGGTACGCACCACCGATAGCAAAGGCCCACGGCGGTTGTCGCCGTTCACCATCCCCTCCTTCCTGAGCAACATGGCCGCCGGGCATGTGTCGATCAACTATGGGTTGAAAGGCCCGCTGGGCGCACCGGTGACCGCCTGTGCGGCAGGTGTGCAGGCGATTGGCGACGCGGCACGGATGATTCGTGCCGGTGAAGTCGATGTGGCGGTATGTGGCGGTGCCGAAGCGGCCATTCATCGGGTCAGCCTGGCTGGCTTTGCGGCGGCACGGGCATTGTCCAGCGACTTCAATGAAACACCCGAGCTGGCTTCGCGGCCATTCGACCAGGCACGTGACGGTTTTGTCATGGGCGAAGGCGCCGGCATCCTCGTCATTGAGGAACTCGAACACGCCCTGGCACGTGGCGCACAGCCGATTGCGGAATTGGTGGGCTACGGCACCAGTGCCGACGCCTATCACATGACGGCCGGCCCGGAAGATGGCGACGGTGCGCGACGCGCCATGCTGCAGGCCTTGCGCCAGGCTGGAATCGATGCGACCCAGGTGCAGTACTTGAATGCTCACGCCACCTCCACTCCGGTGGGCGACAAAGGCGAACTGGCGGCGATCAACACGGTGTTCGGCGCCAAAGGCAGTCCGGCCATCAGCTCGACCAAATCCGCCACCGGTCACCTGTTGGGGGCTGCGGGCGGAATTGAAGCCATTTTCACCGTGCTCGCCCTGCGCGACCAGGTTGCCCCGGTCACCCTCAACCTGCAAAACCCCGACCCACTTGCGGATGGCCTGGATATGGTGCGCGGTGCAGCCCGCCCCATGCCGATCGAATACGCGCTGTCCAACGGCTTCGGCTTCGGCGGCGTGAATGCCAGCGTGTTGTTCCGCCGCTGGGCGTAGTTTGCCCCTGTCGTCAATTTCGGGGACCATGGGCGCCTTTCTGAACCTGCCAACCAGAGGCGCCCATGGCCAACCACGACCTGCACTACACCCCGGACCCCGATGCCGACTCGATTTCCTCCGACGTGATCGGCTTCAATGGCATCCTGGTGTCCACCCAGATCCCGACCCGTGCTGATGGCAGCCTGGAGCTGGGCGATATCACCCAGCAAAGCGAATGCACCCTGCAAGCCTTGAAAGTCGCCCTGGAAAAGGCCGGCAGCTCGATGGACCGGGTGATGCACCTGACCATTTATCTGACGGATATGGCCGATCGCGCGGCCTTCAACGAGGTCTACAAACGCTTCTTTGCCAAGCCCTGGCCCGTGCGCGCGGCCGTTGGCGTTGCCGCTCTGGCCGTAGACGGCATGCGCGTGGAAGTGACTGCGATGGCCGCTCAGGCCTGAGTGGGTGCCGGTCAGGCATTTCACAGCTACAATGCCCGCCTCAACCGTGACAAGCCTGACTAAAAAAACTATGTCCTTGCCCAAGCATCACCTGGAATTGCTCAGCCCTGCCCGCGATGTCGCCATCGCGCGCGAGGCGATCCTGCATGGCGCCGACGCCGTGTACATTGGCGGCCCGAGCTTCGGCGCGCGCCATAACGCCTGTAACGACGTGAGCGATATCGCGTCCCTGGTAGAATTCGCGCGCCGGTACCACGCACGCGTGTTCACCACGATCAACACCATCTTGCATGACAACGAACTGGAACCGGCGCGCAAGCTGATCCATCAGCTCTTCGACGCCGGCGTCGATGCGTTGATCGTGCAAGACCTTGGCGTGATGGAGCTGGATATTCCGCCCATCGAGCTGCACGCCAGTACCCAGACCGACATTCGCACCCTGGGCCGCGCCAAGTTTCTCGACCAGGCCGGTTTCTCGCAGTTGGTCTTGGCCCGTGAGCTGAACCTGCAGGAAATCCGCGCCATCGCCGACGAAACCGATGCCGCCATCGAGTTTTTCATCCACGGCGCCTTGTGCGTGGCGTTCTCCGGTCAGTGCAACATCTCCCACGCGCAGAATGGCCGTAGTGCCAACCGTGGGGATTGCTCCCAGGCTTGCCGTTTGCCGTATACCTTGAAAGATGATCAGGGCCGTGTCGTGGCCTTTGAAAAGCACCTGCTGTCGATGAAAGACAACAACCAGAGCGCCAACCTGCGCGCCTTGGTCGAAGCCGGCGTGCGCTCGTTCAAGATCGAAGGTCGCTATAAAGACATGGGCTATGTGAAGAACATCACCGCCTACTACCGCCAGCGCCTCGACGAGATCCTTGAAGACCGCCCGGACCTGGCTCGCGCTTCCAGCGGCCGTACCGCGCACTTCTTCCTGCCCGATCCGGAAAAGACCTTTCACCGTGGCAGCACCGACTATTTCGTCACTGACCGCAAGATCGACATCGGCGCCTTCGACACCCCGACGTTCACCGGCCTGCCGGTGGGTGTGGTGGAAAAAGCCGGCAAGCGTGACCTGCAAGTGGTCACCCATGAGCCGCTGTCCAATGGCGACGGCCTCAACGTGCTGGTCAAGCGTGAAGTGGTGGGTTTCCGCGCCAACATCGCCGAGCCTAAGGGCGAGTTCGAGGAAGACGGCGAGAAACGCTATCGCTACCGCGTCGAACCGAATGAAATGCCGGCCGGCCTGCATCAACTGCGCCCGAATCATCCGCTGAACCGCAACCTCGACCACAACTGGCAACAGGCGCTGTTGAAGACCTCGTCCGAACGCCGCATCGGCCTGACGTGGGTGGCTCGCCTGCGTGAAGAGCAGCTGGACGTGACTGCCACCAGTGAAGAAGGCATCAGCGCCAGCGTCACCCTGCCCGGCCCGTTCGGCGTGGCCAACAAGCCGGAGCAGGCGCTGGATACCTTGCGCGACCTGCTCGGCCAACTGGGCACCACCGAATACCACGCGACCGATATCCAGCTGGATGCGCCGCAAGCGTTCTTCATCCCCAACTCACAGCTCAAAGCCTTGCGCCGCGAAGTGATCGAAGCGCTGACCGCTGCCCGTGTGGCCGCACATCCACGCGGTGGACGCAAAGCCGAAACCACCCCGCCGCCGGTCTACCCGGATGCGCACCTGTCGTTCCTGGCCAACGTCTACAACCAGAAAGCCCGCGACTTCTACCACCGTCACGGGGTGAAGCTGATCGACGCCGCGTTCGAAGCCCATGAGGAAACCGGCGAAGTACCGGTGATGATCACCAAGCACTGCCTGCGCTTCTCGTTCAACCTGTGCCCTAAACAGGCGAAGGGTGTCACGGGCGTGAAGACCAAGGTCGCGCCGATGCAGTTGATCCACGGCGATGAAGTGCTGACCCTGAAGTTCGACTGCAAACCGTGCGAGATGCACGTGGTGGGCAAGATCAAGGGGCATATCCTGGGCTTGCCGCAACCGGGCAGCGCGGTGGAGCACTTCAACCCGGAAAACATCATTTTCCAGGGTACGCACTGACCGTCTGCGAGCGGGGCCACCACCAGCCCCGCTGCAACCCCGCAGCCGCCAGCAGAATCGCCGCCACACCCAACCATTGCAGCCAGCCCAGGCGATGCCCGAAGGCGATCCAATCGACGAAGATCGCCGCAATCGGGTAGATGAACGACAGCGCACCGGTAATCGCCGTGGGCAGTTTCTGGATCGCGCCGTACAGCAGCACGTACATCAAACCGGTGTGCACCACGCCGAGTGTCACCAATGCCGCCCAGGCGTTGGTGGTGGCTGGCAAACTGTTCCAAGGCACCATTGGCGCGAGCAGCAGCGCGCCGGTGGTCACCTGGATCAACGCCATCAAATGCGGTGGCACTTCTTTCAAACGCTTGATGATCAGCGCCGCAATGGCATAGAGAAACGCCGCACCCAGCGCCAAGGCGATGCCGGCCAGGTAATCGTCGCCGGTCTGTTGGTCGCCATGGGCCGTGACAATCGCCAGCATCCCCAAAAACGCAATACTCAGCCACGCCAGTTTCTGCACGGTGATCTTTTCTCCGAGGAACACTGCCGCCAGCATCACCAACATGAACGGCTGCACGTTGTACACCGCTGTGCTGATGGCAATGGAGGCACGGGAATAGGATTCGAACAGCAGCAACCAATTGCCAACAATCGCCACGCCACTGAGCATCGCCAGGCCGAGCTTGGCCCCGTTCAGCAGGTCCAGGCGCAAATAACCCAGCAGCGCGCACACCAGCAAGAGCGTCAGCCCACCGATCACGCAGCGCCAGAACACCACTTCGATCACCGACACGCCAGAGACCAGTACAAACCAGCCAATGGTGCCCGAGATGAGCATGGCGGCGATCATTTCCCACGAACCACGACGGATGGATGTGTCCATGATTGAAGCTCCTCAAGTGAGGCTCAATTATGGCAATCTGTTCGGGAGCGGCTCCAGCGCCTAAAAAAGGCCAAACCACTGGATTGCCTTTACTTATTAGGTGGAAACCATGATTGACACCATCGACCAGCAACTCATCGCCGCTTTGATGGACGACTCACGCCTGTCCCTCAAGACCCTGGCCGGCATTACCGGGCTGTCCTCGCCGAGTGTCAGCGAACGCCTGCGCCGTCTTGAAGAGCGCGGCGTGCTGACCCACTACACCGTCGACATCGACCCCAAGCACTTCGGCTACCTGCTGCAAGCCATCGTGCGCATCCGCCCCCTGCCCGGCAAACTGCATGAGGTGGAACGGCAGATCCAGGCGATCCCCGAATTCACCGAGTGCGACAAAGTGACCGGCGATGATTGCTTCATCGCACGGCTGCATGTGCGCACCATGGATCATCTGGACAACCTGCTCGACAAGCTGAATGCCTATGCCGAAACCAACACCGCGATCGTCAAGAAAACCCCGGTGAAACGGCGTTTGCCGCCGCTGTCGGATGAGTGATCGTGAGTCATCAGCGCGATGCCTGACACGGCTGCGTGGCCTGTTCGTGCAGTGCTTTTGCCGCTCCCAGTAAACCCTGAAACAGGCGATAACGCGCTGCCAGTACTGCCTGCTGTGCGGGATCCGGCCTATACCGGGCCTTCACCGGCATTCCCGCTTGCAACAACGCGTCCCCTTCCCCGATCGACAGGAAGCCCAGTTTCGCCGCCCCGATGCAGGCGCTCAATTCACTGCCGTGCAACGTGTATATCTCCCGCTGGAGGATGTTGGCCAGCAACTGCGCCCAGTATTCGCTGCGCGCCCCGCCGCCCACCAAGGCGCAGGCATCAACGTTGGCACCGGCCGATTGCACGGCGCGCAGCGCATCCAGCAAACCGAAACCCACCCCTTCCATCACCGCATAACCGAGCATAGCGGGTGTGCAGTCATGGCCCAGGCCCATGAATCCGCCGCGCAGCAGCGGATCGTTGTGCGGCGTGCGTTCGCCGGCGAGGTACGGCAGAAACAGCGGGGTACTGAGGGGCACTGCCTGCTCAATCGGCAATTGCGCCTGCACCTGGTCCAACAAGGTCTGTTCATCCGGCATCCCCGTCAGCCGCGTGACCCAACGCAGGCAACTGGCCCCGGCCAGCATGGCGCCCATGGTGTACCAACGGTCAGGCAGTGCATGGCAAAAGCTGTGTACCGCGCTGGCCGGGTTGCCGGCAGCGTGGTCGGTGATGGCGACGATGGCCGCGCTGGTGCCGAGGGTGATAAAGGCGTCCCCTGCCTTGATCGCACCGATACCGACAGCCGCGACCGGGTTGTCACCGCCGCCGCCGGCAATCACGACGGAGGAAGACAAACCCAGCCCGTCCGCCGTCAACACCGCGCTCGCGGCACCGCCCTCGACCAACCTGGGCATCTGCGCAGGCGACAGCCCCGTCGCGCGCAACATCGGGACGAACCACTCACGCCGTGCCACATCCAGCCACAATGTGCCGGCGGCATCCGACATCTCGCTGATGCGCTCGCCACTCAAACGCAAGCGCAGGTAGTCCTTGGGTGACAGCACACAATCGATGGCCTTGAACACCTGCGGCTCATGCTGTTTCAGCCACAACAGTTTCGGCGCTGTCAGCCCCGCCATGGGCAGGCTGCCGGTGACGTCGGCAAACGCCGTTCCCAACCGTTCAGCCTCGGCGACCGCACGCGAGTCATCCCACAGGATCGCCGGATACAACACGCGATTATCCGCCCCCAGCAACACCGCGCCATGCATCTGCCCAGACAGGCCGATACAGGCCACACGGGCAAATGCCTCATGCGTGCGCAACTGGGCCAGCGCCTGCAAACACGCCTGCCACCAATCCTGCGGGTCTTGCTCGGACCAGCCGCTATTACGCCGCGACACGCTCAGGCGCACGCCGGCATGGGCCAGGACTGAACCGTCGAGGTCCATGAGGATCGCTTTGAGTTCCGAGGTGCCGAGGTCGATGCCGAGGGAAACAGGGTTGCTCATACGGAGGTCATTCCAATCCAATACAGCCACATGAATTACGCACTTGCAGGGTCGGCGTCAGGCGCACGCTGTGGGGCGGCGCGTCAGGCGAGGCCATGCGTTGCAACAACAGGTGCACGGCCTGGGCGCCGAGTGCCTGGACCGGCTGCGCGATCAGGGTCAGGCGTGGCTCGAAAAAGTCCGCCCAGTCAAAATCATCGAAACCGACCAGGGCCATCTGCCCCGGCACGGTAATCTGCGCGTCACGCAGGGCCTGCATGGCGCCGAGGGTCATCAGGTTATTACCGGCCATAATCGCCGTAGGTGGTGCTGCCAGCCCCAGCAACTGCACCGTTGCCTTGCGCGCCGGTTCAGTGTTGGAGCCGCCGTTGACCAGCAGTTGCGGATCAAACGCCAGCCCCGCCGCGAGCAATGCCGCGCGATAACCCGCGACGCGCTCGTCCGTGGTACTGAACCCCTCCCGCCCGGCGATAAAACCAATCCGCCGGTGCCCATGGGCGATCAGGTGCTGGATAAGGGCCTGGGTCGGTTGGGCGTTGTCCACCCCGATCTGGTCAAATTGATCGCTCATCATGCGGTCAACCAGCACTGCTGGAATCTCGTTGGCCCGCAGGTACTCCAGCGCCTTGGAGCCATTGGAGGGCGCCAGCACAATCCCATCCACCCGCCGATGATGCAGCGCCGTGACCACCCGCAATTCCTGCTCCGGATCATCATGGGTGTCGACAAACAGCATCATGTAGCCGTGCTTGGCACACTCGGTTTCAATCGCGTGCACCGTTTCGCTGAAGTAGTGGTTGGACAACGCCGAGATCGCCACACCCATGGTATTGGTGCTTGACCGGGCCAGCGAGCGCGCCAGCGTGTTGGGGATGTAGCCCAACGCCTGGATCGCCTGCTGCACCGCCAGCACGGTGGCCGGGCTGACCTTGCGGGTGCCGTTCAACACGTGCGACACCGTCGATGTCGACACCCCGGCCCGGCTTGCCACGTCATCCATGGTGACCACGGCGTTGTTCCTTCTCAATGGATCAATGTTTACTCGACCAACCGCTGTACGTACCGATGTTGTCGCGGGTGATCAGTTTGGGCGTGAGCAGGGTAACCGCTTCGGCCGGGGCTTTGTCGTTGAGAATGTCATTGCCCACGTTTACCGCGGTCTGCGCCATGGCCCATGGGTCCTGGCTGGAAGACGCCTGTATCTGGGAATCGGTCTTCAGCGCATTCTCGATATCCGGCGCGCCATCCACCGAGGTGATGATGAGGCCGCTGCGCTTGAGCTGCTTGGCCGCCAGGTCGCTGCCGACGGCTTGCGGGTCGTTGATCGCGAACAAGCCGTCGATTTTCGGGAAGCGCGTGAGATAACCCTGCATCACGTTCAAGCCACCTTCGCGGGAGCCTTTGCCGTCCTGATCATCGGACAGCACCTTGATGTCGGGCGCAGCAGCGAGTGCGGCCTTGCAACCTTTGACGCGGTCGGTCACGGCGGTCACTTGCGGGCCGTTCTGGATGATCACGTTGCCCTTGCCGGAGAGCTTGTCCACCAGGTACTGGCAGGCCAGCTTGCCGGCTTCGACGTTGTCGGTCTGCACGGTGGCGTTGACGCCCTTGGCGTCCACATCCACAGCGACCACGACGATCCCGGCATCGCGGGCTTTCTTGATCGCCGAGGCCATGGCAGACGGGTCGACGGCGTTGATCAGGATCAGGTCGACCTTGGATGAAATGAAGTTATCGATCTGCGAAAACTGCTTGCTCAGGTCATAGTCAGCCGACACCGAGGTGACCTTGACATTGGGGTTCAGCTCCTTGGCCCGCGCCGTGGCGCCATCGGCCAGGGTCACGAAGTACGGGTTGCCCAGGGAACCCATGCTGATGCCGAGGGCTTTCAACTCACGGGCTTCGACGGCTTGGGACATCAGGGCAGCCAAGGCAATGACGGGAAACATGCGTTTAAGGTTCATGCGGGTCTCTCTTGTGATTGTTGTATGAAATCAGGTCCGCGCACCGGACTGGCGATAACGATCCAGCGCCACCGCGCCGATGATCACAATGCCCTTGATGATGTATTGCCAGATATCCGACACGCCCAGCAGCACCAGCCCATTGGTGAGCACGGCAATGATCAGCGCACCGATCAGTGTGCCGCCGATGGTGCCGACGCCGCCGGTGAAACTGGTGCCACCGAGGATCACCGCCGCAATCGCATCCAGCTCGTAGGATTGCCCCAGTTGCAAACCATTGGCAGCGAATAGACGCGAAGCGCTCATCACCGCGCCCAGCCCGGCCAGCGCGCCGGACATGGCGTAGACGAACAGCAGCACCTTCCACACCTTGATCCCCGACAACCGCGCCGCTTCCGGGTTGCCGCCGACCGAGTAGATCTGCACGCCCATCACGGTGCGGCGCAGGATGAACCACGACAGCGCCACCACGGCCACGGCGATGATCACCAACCAGGGCACGCCGAGTAACGAGTCATTGCCGATGAAGGCAAATGGCAGGTCCGGGTTGAACACGGTCTTGTCGTCCGCCAAAAGCCGCGCCAGCCCGCGCATGGCCGTCAGTGCGCCAAGGGTGACGATAAACGGCGGCAGGCGCATAAAAGCGATCAACCCGCCATTGACCAGCCCGAGCAACAGCCCGAAGCCGATACCCGCGGCAATCCCGAACATGCCGAACTGCGGCGACATCGACGCCTGCAACGCCACCACCGCCGAGGCCGCCAGGATCGCGCCCACTGACAAGTCGATACCGGCGGTGAGGATCACAAACGTCATGCCCGCCGCCAGCACCACGTTCACCGACGCCTGTTGGGAGATGATCGACAGGTTCTGCATCGTCAGGAAGTTCTCGCTGGCCAGGGCAAAGCCCACCAACAGCAAGATCAGCACGGGCAACATGCCCACCGTGCGCATCAGCTCGCGTGCGCGTTCCGCTTTGTTTGTCGTTGCGATATTCAACTCAGCCATGGGCAACCACCTGATCGCCACCGGTGGCGAGGTCAATAATGCGTTCTTGGGAAATAGCCTGGCCGGAGGCACCGCCGACTTCAGCGACGAGCTGGCCTTCGCGCATGATCAACACGCGGTCGCAGGTGCCGATGATTTCCGGCAACTCGCTGGAAATCACCACGATGCCGATGCCGGCCTGGGCCAATTGATTGATGATGCGGTAGATCTCGGACTTGGAGCCGATGTCGACGCCGCGTGTGGGCTCGTCGAGGATCAGCACGTGGGGTTTGACCTCCAGCAGCCGTGCCAGAAGCACCTTCTGCTGATTGCCGCCGGACAAGGCGCCAGCATTGACCTTGCCTGACGCCACGCGAATCGACAGCGACTTGATCGCATCATTGGATCGCTGCAACGCATGGTCGCGGTCCAGCACTCCGCCGGCATGGGCATCCGGCACACAGGCGCAGACGTTGATGTTGTCCGCCACGCTCATGTCGAGGAACAGGCCCTGAGCCTTGCGGTCTTCGGTGAGGTAGACGACGCCTGCGCGAATCGCATCCGCCGGGGTGCGCAGTGGGGTAACGGCCTTGCCGACCACTTCCAGGGTGCCCGAGGTGCGTGGGTCGGCCGCAAAGATCAGCCGCGCCAGCTCGGTGCGCCCTGCCCCGACCAGGCCGGCAATGCCCAGTACTTCGCCGGCATGCACGTCGAAACTGCAGTGGCGCACGCGCTTGCCGTCGGCCATGTCGCGCACCCGCATCACCACGTTGCCGGGGTTATACGCGGCGTGTTCCTTCTTGTAGAACCCTGACAGGTCGCGGCCCACCATCATTTTCACCAACGCTTCGGCGGACAGTGCATCGCGGGTCAACTCGCCGATGTACTGGCCGTCACGCAGCACCGAGACGCGGTCCGATAACGCGTAGATTTCGGCCATGCGGTGGCTGATGTAGATGATCGCCAAGCCCTGGCTGCGCAGTTGCTTGATCAGCGCGAACAAGCGGTCGGTCTCGCGGGATGACAAGGGCGTGGTGGGTTCGTCCATCACCAGGATCTTGGCGTGGGCATGCAGGGCGCGGGCGATTTCCACCAACTGACGCTCGGCGATCGACAGGCTGCTGACTCGCGTGGCCGGGGTGAACTCAGCGCCCAGGCGCTGCAACACTTCGATGCAACCGGCCTCCATGCCCTTACGATCGATGGTCCAGCCGCGCCGCAATTCGCGGCCCAGGTAAATGTTCTCGGCCACGCTCAGGTTGGGGCACAGGCTCAATTCCTGATAGATCACGGCGATGCCAAGGGCTTTGGCGGTGGCGGGGTCGAAGGTGGGGATGAGCTGACCGGCAATGCGGATTTCACCGCCTGGGTCGGCTTGGTAGGCACCGGAGAGAATCTTCATGAGCGTCGACTTGCCGGCGCCGTTCTCCCCCATCAAGGCGTGGATTTCGCCGGGGTAGACCTTCAGGCCGACCGTCTTGAGCACGCGCAAACCATTGAAGGTTTTGCTGATGCCCTGCATCTCAAGCAAGGGTTCAAGGCTCATGGATGAGCTCCTGGATTTTTTTATTTTTGTATTCGAGCCCCTTGGATCAGAGCCGATTGCCACCGACTCTAATCAGATACATTTACTTACGCAAGCGCTTGCGTGCGCCGTTTATCGCAAGATGAAACGTTTCACCTGACACGTTATTCGCGATTTGTGTGGTTCTAGCGTTTTGGCAACATGCGCATCAGGGTGTTGTCTCGCACCCAGTAATGATGGAAAAGCCCAGCCACCGCATGCAGGCCGATCAACCAATAACCGGCACTGCCCAGCCATTCGTGCCAATGCTTGAATTGCTTGGCCAGGACCGGATCTGGCGCTACCAGCGAGGGCAAGGCAAGTTCAAAATACGGCACGGGCTTGCCGCCGGCGTTGAGCATCAACCAGGCCAATATCGGCGTGATGATCATCAGGCCGTACAACGCCAGGTGCATAAGGTGCGACACGCCGGTCTGCCAGGCCGGCGGGCGCGGCACGATCGGTGGCCGAGGTGCCAGGCGCCCGAGCAAACGCAACCACACCAGCAGGAAAATCCCGCTGCCGAACAGTGCGTGGCCGCCAAGGAGCAGGCTTTTGAGCGCATGGCCGCGGGGCAACAGGCCTTTGAGTTCGATGCAGCCATAGACGCCAACAAACAGCGCCAGCATCAGCCAATGCAGGGTCATCGATAACCGTGTATAGCGCTGTGTGGTCTGGGTTTCGCTCATGAAAAAGACACCTTGTGGGGAAGGGATGGCCGAACGTGGCTTGGAAGAGTCGACGCCACCCTCCCCGAGGAGTCTTAAGGCAGTCTGAAGATCGCCAAATCGATCATTTTCGCCACCTTCAGACTTCGTTAAGAAATGCCTTCGATACTGCCCCCAACTTCACTTGGGAGGCGTACCGCCAATGCCCGATATCGATTGGAACATTCCCTTGCCCCTGCTATTCGGCCAGGCAAACAGTGCACCGCTGCGCCTCTGCCGCGCCCTGCCCCAAGACCCTCAGCGACCTGCCTTCGAGGCATTTATCCAACAGCGTTTCCGCGTCGCACACGGCGCTGACATTCGCCACTTCATGCCGCAGTTGTTTGGCGTGAGCCACGCCAACGATGAGCTCTGCGCGGTCGCCGGCGTCCGCCTGGCGAGCGCCGAGCCGTTGTTCCTGGAACGCTACCTCGACCATCCGATCGACCCGCTGATCAGTGCCGCCGCCGAACAACCGGTGGAGCGCAGCGTCATCGCCGAAGTCGGCAACCTTGCGGCCAGCGACACCGGCAGTGCGCGCTTGAGCATCATCGCCATTACCTGGCTGCTGGCCATGGGAGGGCTGGAGTGGGTGGCGTTCACCGGCAACATCGGTCTGGTCAACAGCTTCCACCGCCTCGGCTTGAAGCCCGTCACTCTCTGCGCGGCCGACCCGCAGCGCCTGGGCGATGAGCGCCAGCACTGGGGCAGCTACTACGAGAGCCAGCCTTGGGTGCATGTCGGCAATATCCGCGCCGGGTTCATTCATTTGCGCAACATGGGCCTGTTCTCACGCCTGGGGTTGCCTACGAACGAGGACGCCAGCAATGTCGCCTGAAACCCGTCGTTTCCACGCCATGCTGCGCGGCCATGCCGAACGCAACGATGGTGCTATCGCCCTGTGGGGTGACAGTTGGAAAATGGACTACACCTCCCTGTTCGCCGAAGTCGCTTATCGCCAGGAGCGCCTGCGCGACGAAGGCGTCAAGGTGGTGGCCCTGGCCCTGGACAATGGCGTCGACGCGATGCTGTGGGACCTGGCAGTGCTGTTCGAAGGCTTGACCTGCCTGACACTGCCTCCGTTCTTCAGCCCGGCCCAGCGCGCCCATTGCCTGGAACAGAGTCACGCCGAACGGGTGATCGCCGAGCCCCACCTGGCGGCAGAACTGCAGGCTGGCGGTTACCGCCAAGCCGGCGAGTTCTGGTGCCGCACCTTTGAAGGCCGGCCAGCGATGCCGTCAAATACCGCCAAGCTGACGTTCACGTCCGGCACCACCGGGGCCCCCAAAGGTGTCTGCCTGAGCGCCGACAGCTTGCTGCGGGTTACCCGCGAGTTGCATCAGGCCAGCCATTCCAGGGACCCGCGGCACCACCTGGCGTTGTTGCCCATCGCGATATTGCTGGAAAACCTCGGCTGCTACGCCGCCTTGTATGCCGGCGCCACTTTGAGCTTGCCCAGCCAGAAAAGCCTGGGCATTCAGGGCGCCAGCGCGGTGGACGCCGCCCAATTGCTCGGTTGCCTGGCAACGCGCCAGCCCCACAGCCTGATCCTGGTGCCGCAATTGTTGTTGATGCTGGTAATCGCCGCCGAGCAAAAGGCGTTCAACCCCAAGAGCCTGCGATTTGCTGCCGTCGGCGGCGCACGCGTATCCAAGGCCTTGCTGCAACGTGCACAGCAATTGGGCATGACGGTTTACGAGGGTTACGGGCTGTCGGAATGCGCGTCTGTGGTGTGCCTCAATCATCCTGAGGCACACCGTCCGGGCAGTGTCGGTCGACCGCTGCCCCACGTTGAAATCCGCCTGGCGGAAGACGGCGAAGTGCTGGTCAAGGGACCGATGCTGCTCGGTTACCTGGACCAGCCCGACCTGCACGCGCCATGGTGGCCCACCGGCGACCTGGGTGACGTTGATGAAGACGGTTTTCTCTACCTCAAGGGCCGCAAGAAGCATCAGTTCGTCACCAGTTACGGGCGCAATGTCAACCCCGACTGGGTCGAGGCCGAGTTGACCCAGGGCGGCATCATCGCCCAGGCATTCGTCTATGGCGAAGCCCTGCCGGAGAACCACGCCCTACTCTGGCCCCTGCGCGCCGACTGCAGCGCCGCCCAACTGGCCGCCGCCGTGGCCGAGGCCAACACCGGCCTGCCCGACTACGCCCAGGTGCATCGCTGGACGCGCCTGGCAGAACCGTTTACCACCGCCAACGGCCTGCTTACCGCCAATGGTCGACCAAAGCGCGACGCCATCGTCGCCCGTTATCAATCCGATCTCACCCCCGAACTGAATGAGGAATCCTCATCGTGAATTTTTTCGACACCCTGCAAGACGCCACCCAACACGAACGCCAGGCCCTGTTCAATTTGCCGATCATCCGGGACGCCCTGGAAGGCAAGGTCAGCCTGGAAAGCTATCGTGCGTTCCTGGCCCAGGCCTACTATCACGTCCGCCACACGGTGCCATTGATGATGGCCTGCGGTGCGCGCCTGCCGTCACGCCTGGAATGGCTGCGCAAGGCCGTCTGCGAGTACATCGAGGACGAATATGGCCACGAACACTGGGTGCTCAATGACATCGCCGCCTGCGGTGGAGACAAAGACGCGGTGCGCGATGGACGCCCAGGTTTGCCTATCGAGCTGATGGTCAGCTACCTCTATGACCTGATCGCCCGTGACAACCCGGTCGGCCTGTTTGGCATGGTCAATGTGCTGGAAGGCACCAGCATCGCCCTGGCTACCCATGCGGCCGGTAGCATCCGTGAGCGCCTGCAGCTGCCGGCCACCGCGTTCAGCTACCTGAGCTCTCACGGTTCCCTGGACATCGGTCACATGGAAACCTACCGCCGCTTGATGAACAACCTGGAAGACCCCGACGACCAGGCCGCGGTGATCCGTGCATCAAAGGTGGTGTACGCCCTTTACACCGACATGTTCCGCACCCTGCCGCGTATCGGGGAGACTCCCCATGCGCCTGTCTGATGCTCGCGTGGTGCTGACCGGCGCCAGCGGTGGCATCGGCCTGGCCATCGCCTCTGCCCTGTGCGCCAGTGGTGCGCAGGTGCTCGCCGTAGCCCGCCACCGCATGCCGCTGGAGGGCTTGCTTGAGCGCTATCCGCAGCAACTGTGCTGGGTCAGTGCCGACCTGACCTTCCTCACCGACCGCCGTAAAGTACTGGCCGCCGCCGAGGCCATCGGTGGCGTCAACCTGTTGATCAACGCAGCCGGCATCAACCACTTTGCCATGTTGGAACAGTTAGACGACAACGAGATCAACAGCATGCTGGCGCTCAACATCACCGCGCCAATCTGCCTGACCAAGCTGCTGCTGCCGCTGCTCAAGCAGGCACCGACCGCCATGGTGGTGAATGTCGGCTCAACGTATGGCTCTATCGGTTACCCCGGCTATGCGACCTACTGCGCCACCAAGTTTGCCTTGCGCGGGTTTTCCGAAGCCCTGCGCCGGGAACTGGCCGACACGCGTGTCGGCGTACTGTACGTAGCGCCGCGCGCGACCCGGACCCAGATGAACAGCCCGGCGGCGCAGGCCTTGAACGATGCACTCAAGTCTAACGTCGACGACCCGAACACCGTGGCGTCCGCGGTGATCCAGGCGATCGCCAACGAACGCCGCGACCTTTACCTGGGCTGGCCAGAACGCTTCTTCGTGCGCCTCAACAGCCTGTTGCCGAACCTGGTCGACCGCGGCTTGCGCAAACAACTGCCGCTGGTCCGCCGCTTGAGCGTTAAACCCGTGAATAAGGATCTGAACCCATGAAACAATTGTTCGCCGCGCTGTTGCTCAGCGCCTTGAGCCCCTTCACCTGGGCGTTGGACTCCATCGACCAGCAGCGCCTGAATGACATCCAGACGCGCTGGGCCCATATCCAATACAACCTGCCGGAGGAGCAGCGTACCCAAGCGTTCGAACGACTGGCCTCCCAGGCGACAGCGTTCACACAGGATCGCCCTCAGGTCGCCGAAGCGTGGATCTGGTCGGGGATTGTCACCAGCAGTTGGGCCGGCGCTCAGGGCGGGCTCGGCGCGTTGAGCAAGGTCAAGGTGGCCAAGGCCGACCTGGAAACCGCCCTCGCCCTTGACCCCAAGGCCCTGCAAGGTTCGGCTTACACCAGCCTGGCGGCACTGTACGACCGGGTACCTGGCTGGCCGATCGGTTTCGGCGATGCCGACAAAGCTGAGCAGTTGCTCAAACAGGCCTTGCAACTTAACCCGACGGGCATTGATAGTCTTTACTTCTGGGGTGAACACCTCTACCGGCAAAAACGTTATGGCGAAGCCCGTGATGCCTTGCAAAAAGCCCTGCTGGCCGCGCCACGGCCCGGTCGGGAAACCGCCGATGCCGGGCGGCGCAAGGAAATCGAAAGCCTGCTGGCCGACACCCATAAAAAACTCAACTGACAAGGGGTCTGCGTGCGTCTATTACTGATCGAGGATGACGTGGCGCTGGGGGAAGGTATTCACCAGGCGCTGGCTCGCGAAGGGTACACCGTCGATTGGCTGCAAGACGGCAGCAGTGCCCTGCACGCGCTGCTCAGCGAAACCTTTGACGCCGTGGTGCTGGACCTTGGCCTGCCACGCATGGACGGGCTGGAAGTGCTGCGTCGCCTGCGCGACAGTGGCGCCACGGTGCCCGTGTTGATCCTCACGGCACGCGATGCCACCGAGGACCGCATCGCCGGGCTCGATGCCGGTGCCGATGACTACCTGATCAAACCCTTCGACCTGGCCGAACTCAAGGCGCGCTTGCGCGCCTTGCTGCGCCGCAGCGCCGGCCGTGCACGGGTGGTGATCGAACACGCAGGCATCTGCCTTGACCCGAGCACGCAGCACGTCAGTTACCATGGCCAACCCGTGCTGCTGACTCCCAAGGAATATCAACTACTGCACGAATTGCTGTCACCGCCCGGCCGCGTCATGACCCGTGACCAATTGATGCAGTTGCTCTACGGCTGGAACGAAGAAGCCGAAAGCAACACGCTGGAAGTGCATATCCATCACCTGCGCAAGAAGTTCACCAGCGATCTGATCCGTACCATTCGAGGCGTTGGCTACCTGGTGGAGGAGCGCCGATGACCTCGATCCGGCGGCGCACCCTGACGCTGATCATCGGCCTGTTGCTCACCGGTTTGCTGGTGATCAGCGTGCTGAACCTGCATGACAGCAATCACGAAATTGCCGAAGTCTACGATGCACAACTGGCGCAGAATGCGCGCCTGCTCCAAGGTGTCATGAGCCTGCCACTGGCAAGCAAAGACCAGGCCGACCTGTATCGCGCCTTTAACAAAGCCTTGGGCGAGGCCATTCCCAAGGTGGATGGGCACCCTTACGAAAGTAAGATCGCTTTTCAGGTGTGGAGCCCAAAAGGCGAACTGCTGGTATTTACCGCCAGCGCGCCATCATTCGCCGTGCCCCCGGCACAACCGGGGTACAGCAATATCGACGACCTGAACGGCCGGGAATGGCGCGGTTTCGTGCTCAAGGACAAGGACAATGGCCTGCGCATCTGGGTAGGTGAGCGTGACGACGTGCGCTCCGACCTGGTGCAACGCATCGTGCGGCATACTTTATGGCCCAATGTGTTAGGTAGCCTGATCCTGGCAGCAATGGTCTGGCTGGCCATCGGCTGGGGTCTCAAGCCGCTGGCCGATATGGCCGCCACGTTGCGGGCGCGGCACTCAGGCTCACTGGAACCGATGCAATTGACGCCCTTGCCCACCGAGCTGGAGCCGATGCAGGCGGCATTGAACCGGATGCTCGCGCAGATCCAGGAGATGCTCGGCCGTGAGCGGCGCTTTATCGCCGACGCTGCCCACGAGATGCGCACGCCCCTGGCGGTATTGCGCGTGCACGCGCAAAACCTGCTGGAGGCCGGCACCGAAGCCGAACGACGCGAATCACTGGCCTTTCTGATCACAGGCGTCGACCGCACCAGCCGGCTGGTCAGCCAATTGCTGACCATGGCGCGCCTGGAACCCAGCGCCGGGCAACTAACACTTCAGACGATCGACCTCGCGACAACCGTGCGTGAAACGCTGATCCAGCTGACCCCCTGGCTGCTGAGCAAAGGCCTGGAACTGGTGTTCAATGCCGACGATGCCCCGTACCGCGTGACGACCGATCCTGGCGCGATCAACATTGCCCTGACCAACCTGGTGACCAACGCGGCGAATTTCTCTCCAGAACATGGGGTCATCACCGTGAAGCTGAGCCAGGACGCCAAACGCTTCGTACTGACCGTGGACGACCAGGGGCCGGGCATCGACGAGAGTCAGCGCGAACGTCTCTTCGAGCTGTTCTACAGCCGGGGCAATCCCGAAGGCGCTGGCTTGGGCCTGACCATCGTGCACACCATCGCTCAGCACTTGGGCGGCCGGGTACACCTGGAAAACCTGGCGTCCGGTGGCCTGAGAGCGACACTGGAGATACCTAGGTGAAGTCTGCGCCGGCGGGCACTTTGGAGCGCCTGTTACTGGAGCGCTTAGAGAACCCTTGAGGTCTCCTGCAATCGGAAAGCCGATCTCGATCAAATGTGGGAGCTGGCTTGCCTGCGATGGCATCACCTGGCTATGCCTGATGTGCCGAGTACCTGCATCGCCGGCGAGCCAGCTCCTATCGTCGAGTGGTATCAGCGCTGTTATTGCGCGTTAGCCTTCGCCGCATCGTTGATGATCGCCACCACCCGCGCCGGGTTCGACACCATCACCACGTGAGAAGCCCCCTTCACATCCACGGTTTCCTTCGAACCCGCACGGTCGGCCATGAATTTAAGCGCGGCCTCGGGAATATTTTTGTCAGCTGAGCCGTATATGAAGTAGGACGGCACGCTTTTCCAGGCTGGATCACCCGACGGCTCCTTCAGCGCGGCTTCGGTGATCGGACGTTGCCCGGCTGCCATCAACTGGGCTTCCTTGGGTGCCACGTCGGCGGCGAACTGGCTGTTGAACTTGTCTTGCTGGATATACAGGTCGGTCACGCCGTCCTTGGAGACCACCGGTTTGTCGAGGGTCGGACCCAGGGTGCCGCCAGGGTAGCGGCCGGACAGTTCGAACGCGGTCTCGCCTTTTTCCGGGGCGAAAGCGGCCACGTACACCAGCGCCTTGACCTTGTCGCTGCCATGCACGGCGTTGGTAATGACCGAGCCTCCGTAGGAGTGGCCGACCAGGATCACCGGCCCCGGGGTATGTGCGACGATGTCGGCGACGTAGTCCGAGTCGGTCTTGACGCTGCGCAGCGGGTTGGCCACAGCGACCACCGGGTAGCCTTCGGCCTTGAGTCCGGCGATCACGCCGTTCCAGCTGGAGGCGTCGGCGAACGCGCCATGCACCAATACCACGGTGGCTTTCTGTGGCGCGGCAAAGCTGGCGGTGGCGGCACCGAAGGCCAATGCACCAGTGATCAGGGCGGCGGCGACGCGGGAGAACTTGAAGGTTTTCATAGACGTTTGCTCCGTTAGGGTAGGCGCTCAAGGCGTTGAACGTGAGGCCATGATGCCGAAGCGCGTTTTACAAATGGAGGCTAATAGTCGACGATATAGCGCAGATCGTCTAAAACTATTGTTTATTTGCTATCAGGTGAGTCATGGATCGCTTGTCCACACTGCTGGTGCACTTCGGCATCGGTGCCGATACCTTTCACAGCGGGCCCCTGCACGGCGCCCTCGACACCCGCGATCTGCAGCAGCGCGGCCGGGTTTACTTGCTCAAGGAAGGCCAGGCCAGCCTGGAAATGCCCGACGGCACCCTGCGTATTCCCGAGCCCAGCCTGGTGCTGGTGCCGCGCCCCCTGCCCCATCGGTTGGTCGCGGCAAAAGCCGAGCGCGCCCAGGTGGTGGCGGCTTCGCTGCGCTTTGATGGGGGGATCGATAACCCATTGTCCGTGGCGCTGACCGACACCATCGTGATGCCGCTGCAGCAGATCCCAATGATCGCCGGCACGCTGGACTGGCTGTTCGACGAAGCCTTTGCCGAACATTGCGGTCGCGAGGCGGTGATGAACCGGCTGTTTGAGCTGATGGTGATTCAGTTCCTGCGCCACATGATGGCCTATCACAGCATGACCACCGGCATGATGTCTGGCCTGGCTGACTTGCGCCTGGCGCGGGCCATGACCTTATTGCACAACAACCCCGAACGCCCATGGACCGTGCAGGAAATGGCCGTTGAGTCGAACATGTCCCGTGCCAGTTTCGCCGCGCATTTCCATAAAGTGGTCGGCCAGACTCCAGCCGACTACGTGCTGAGCTGGCGCGTGAGCCTGGCACAGAAACGCCTGCGTGAAGGTCGCCCCATCGCCCTGATCGCCGATGAAGTCGGTTATGAAAGCCCCTCGGCGCTGGCCCGTGCGTTTCGCCGCAAGATCGGCACCAGCCCGCGGGAGTGGCTGCAGTTGCAGGCGCCGCTACGGGTCGAGCACGCCGCCGCTGTAGCTGGCGGATAACCGTGTGCCAGTGAACTTGGCGACCACCGAGCCCTGGGCCACCAGGCGCTCGCGGTGCGCGGTGACCATGCGTCCGGCCTGGGCAGCGTGCAAGGTCACTTCGGAGGTCGGATCACCGGGGCGGCCGATAATGCGCGCGAAACACGTGCCTTCGTCCACGTAGTCGCCCAGGCTTTTCTCGAACACCAATATCCCGGCGCAGGGGGCGAGGATGGTTTCCATGCAGCCCATGTCGACCACGTCGCCTGGCCATTCGGCGATGCTCGCCACCTCGTCGATCACGCCGTGGACGCACAACCACGCCCACAAGCCATCGGCATCCTGTTGCGCCAGGGCGTCGCTGACGTCTGCCTGCCCGCGCAGCTCAATGGTGGCGGCCAGTTGCGGCGATGCGTGATTGATGATGGTTTCTTCAAAGGAGCCATCGCCGCCTTCATCCCAGACAATCACCAGCTCCACCTGCAACGCTGCTGCCAGCGCCAGGCCTTGGTCGGGCCAGAAACGGCGATGGATGTACAGGTACGGCAACGCCTCGTCATCGGTGTGCAGGTCCAGCACCAGGTCAGCCTCGGCAGCCAACTGCACCAGGCGTTTCTGCCATTGCGCCAGGTTGCTCGCCGGGCGCTCCATGGCCAGGGAATGGTCGAAGGCACGGTTGAAATTCTGCCCGGTGGCTTCGTGAAACCGTCCGAGCAAGCGGCCCTGGCGAAACTGGCCGATGCCGAAGGGATTGGCTTGGGGCACCACGGTGACCGTCCCCTTGAGTCGCCCCTGATCGGCACATGCCTGCAAGCGCGGCAGCAATTGATGCAATACCAGCATCCCGGCGATTTCGTCGGCATGCACGCCCGCCTGCAGGTGCACCTTCGGCCCACTGCCGTCGCCGTCAAAACGCCAGGCCCCGATATTCAGCACATTGCCGGCGTCGCCGGTTTCCTGCCACGAAAGGTCTTTCGCCATGCCTTGCCCTCCTCTGATCAATTAATCGGTAGAGATTGAACACACGTTCAACTAATCTGAGCGCTGTGCTGTTTCATCCAAGGCCTGCCCATGACCTCCGACCTGCCCAAACTGCGCCGCGCCGACCCCGACGAACGCCGGGACCTGCTGATTGCCGCCACCCTTACCTGCCTGGCCCGTGATGGGCATGCCGGGATATCCGTGCGCCGCATCGCCTCCGAGGCCGGGGTGTCAGTGGGGTTGCTCAACCACCATTTCGGCAGCATTGACGCGCTGATCGCCGAGACCTACCACAAGCTGGCCAACGAGCTGACCAGCGCCCTCTGGGCACACGTGGAACAGGCCGAAGGCGCTGCCGCGCGCCTGGACGCGTTTCTCAGTGCCTCATTCTCGCCCAGGGTCATGGACCCCGATCTGCTCGGCGTGTGGGTGGTGTTCTGGAGCCTGATCCGCCACTCGCCCCACGTGAACCAGTCCCACGAAAACAGCTATCACGCCTACCTGGCATTGATCCGACAACTGCTGGACGACTTGGCCAACAGCGAAAACCTGGTAATCCACGACAGTCACCTGGCCGCCATCGGCTTATCGGCGATGCTCGACGGACTCTGGCTCGAGGGGTGCCTCAACCCCGGCACCTTCAGCCCCGCCAACGGGCTGCACATCTGCCGCTGCTGGGTACAGGGGTTGCGTCACGGCGCATTCGGCGCCGACCACGTCCTGTGACACCGGGTGCCGAGCGCTGAGCATGGCCAGGGTGCCGCTGATGGCAATCAACACCGCGCCGATGATCAGCGAGCCATCCATCAGCGTGCCCCACACCAGGCTCGAGAGAATGAACGCCCAGATCAGCCCGGTGTACTCGAACGGCGCGAGTAACGTCGCCGTGGCGCGGCGGAAGCTGGCAAACAGCAGGAACTGTCCGATACCGCCCACCAAACCCGCCGCCAACATGCCCAGCCAGGCCGGTGCAGGGGCCGGTGTGTGGGTCCACGGCAAGGTCATGCCCATGCACACGACAAACACCACGTTGGTGATCAACATCTGCTCCAGCACCGTGCTGCTCGGGTCGACCTGGCGCAACTGGATATAGGTAAACGCCCAGCACAACGCCGCCCCCAAGGTCAGGGCGATGGGCCACGGGTCGAGCATATGGGTGGGACGGCACGCGATGATCACCCCGACAAACCCGATGATCAACGCGATCCACTGTCCACGGCTGGCGCGCTCCTTGAGGATCAGCGCTGCCAGCAGCGTGACCATGATCGGCGCGGAGAAATACAGGGTGGTCATTTCCGCCAGGCTCAGGTCCTTGGCGGCGGTGTAGTAGAGCAACCACGCCAGCAACGACAACAGACCGCGAATGATCAGCAAGCGGCGGCTGACCGATGCCCAGGCCCGCCGCAACAAGCCCATGCGCCCAGCCACCAGACACACGATCACCACCACCAGGCTGCGCCAGAACAGAATGGTGAACACCGAATAATCCGCCACCAGCCACTTGACCACCGCGTCCTGCAACGCCAGGAACAAGTAGGCCAGCGAACACAGGGCAATCCCTTGCAACCCGCGGTCCTGTGTCATCCGGCCGACCTGCGCAGCGGTGTGCCGCGCCGTTCGGCAATGGCGTAGACGCCTTCGATGAGGAAGGTCAGACACAGGTAGACCGCCGCCACCAGCAACAGCGGCTGATAGATCTGCAAGGTCTGTGCGCGTACCACGTTGGCCGCACCCAACAGGTCGACCACGGCAATGGTCGAGGCCAGCGCGGTGGATTTGAGCAACATCACCGTCTCCCCCGCCAGCGTCGGCAACAACAGGCGCATCGCCCGTGGCAGCCGCACCCGCAACAAGGCTTGGCGCGGCGTCATGCCGAATGCTGACGCGGCTTCCATTTCGCCCTTGGGCACTGCCAACAGGCCACCGCGAATCACTTCGCCGACATAGGCGCCGACTGACAACACCAGCGCAAACACGATGTACCAGTAACCGTCACGCAGGTAGGGCCAGAGAAAACTGCCACGAATCATCGGAAACTGCGCGAACAGGCTGCCCAGCCCGTAGTAGAAAATGTAGATCTGAATCAGCAGCGGCGTGCCACGCAACACGCTGGTGTAGGCCTGCGCGCCACGGGCCAGCCATTTGCGTCGCGACAACCGCGCCAACGCCACCAGCACCGCCAGGGCAAAACCCAGCAGCGCCGAAATCACCAGCAGCGACAAGGTGGTCTGCAAGCCTTTGGCGATCAGCCCCGCGTAGTAACTTATCCAATCAGGCATGGGCCGCTCACTCGACAACCGGCATCCAGCGACGGATTCGTCGCTCCAGGCGCCCGGACAGGTAGTTGGAAGCCAGCGTCACCAGGTAATACAAGGCGGCGGCCGTGAGGTAGAACAGCAGGTATTGACGGGTCGAGCCCGCCGCCTGCTTGGCGGTGTACAGCAACTCGTTGGTGCCGACCACGCTGATCAAGGCGCTGTCCTTGATCAGGTTGATCCACAGGTTGGACATGCCGGCCAGGGCGAACGGCGCCATGATCGGCAAGGTCACCCGGCGGAACAGGCCAAACCCGCTCAAGCCAAACGCCCGTGCCGCTTCGATCTGGCCGTGGGGAATCGCCAGGATTGCCGCGCGGAAGATCTCCGAAGCATAGGCGCCTTGCACCAGGCCCAACACCAGAATCGCCACCAGCGGTCCGCTGATGTTCATCTGCGCGAAGCCCATCCACAGCATCAGGGCGTTGAGGCCCATGGAGCCGGCGTAATACAGCAACAGGATCAACAGCAGCTCCGGGACTGCGCGAAACACCGTGGTGTAGCCGCGCATCAACAGCGCGATGGGCCGCGGCGCACTGAGCTTGAGGCAAGCCACCACCAGGCCGATCAACACGCCCACCGCAAACGAGCCGGCGGAGATCTGCAGGGTCATCCATAACCCTTTGAGCAACGCATTGCCCCACCCTTGTTCGTCGAAGCTGAGAAGGTCGAACATGGTTATTCGGTCTTCTGGGCGATTTGCGGGTAGGGGCTGTCACAGGTCTTGCTCACAAACGCCGGGGTATCGGTGCGCTTGCACGGGCTGACCGACAGGCCGAAATAGTGCTGCGACAGGTCGTCGTAGTCCTTGCTCACCAGCAACTCGCCGATGGCCTTGTCCAGTCGGGCCTTGAGCGCGGTGTCTTCCTTGCGCAGGCCGGCGCCGACCCCACGGCCGATGATCGGGTCGTAGGGCACGCTGGCGATATGGGCCAGGCCACTGGCTTCCGGGGTCTTGACCATCATCGCGATGGCGGTGTCGTCGGCCATCATGTAGTCGATACGCCCGGCGATCAGGTCGGCGTTGGCCGATTCCTGGGTGTCGTAGTACTTCAGGTCAGCGATGTTTTCGTAGTACTTCTTCAGGTAGTTGGCGCTGACGGTGGAGATCTGCACGCCGATCAACTTGCCCTTGAGGCCCGCCGGGGAGATCTCGACTTCGCTGCCTTTTGGCCCGGCCACGCCTAACAGGGAATCGTAGTAAGCACGGCTGAAAGCAATCTGTTTTTCACGCTCATCGGTCACCGACATCGACGAGAAAATCACGTCGATCTTCTTCGCCAGCAACGAGGGAATGATGCCGTCCCACGCCACTTCCTTGATCTGGCATTCGGCTTTCATGCCTTCGCAGAGCTTGTGGATCAGGTCCACCTCAAAGCCGGACCACTGGCCATTGCCGCCTTTCACGGTAAACGGCGGATAAGGTTCTGCGGCAACCGCGAACACGATGGGTTTCTCCGCCGCCCAGCTGAAACCGGCGGCCAACATCAACACTGCACTGCCCAACCACGTTGCCATTCGCTTGGATTTCATGATGTTGCCCCGTCTTGTTATGGAGTTAGCGAGTTTGATGCGCGTTGACGAACTGTCGGCAACGTTCACTGCGTGGATCGATAAACACCGCATCCGGCGAGCCGGTTTCTTCGATCATGCCTTGGTGCAGAAACGCCACTTTTGACGACACATCCCGGGCGAAGGCCATTTCATGGGTGACCAGGATCATGGTGCGGCCTTCCTCGGCCAGGGAGCGGATCACCCGCAGCACTTCGCCCACCAATTCCGGGTCGAGGGCCGAGGTGGGTTCGTCAAATAGCATGACTTTGGGGCGCATGGCCAACGCGCGGGCAATCGCCACCCGCTGCTGCTGGCCGCCGGACAGGAACGCCGGGTATTCGTTGCGTTTGGCCGCGAGGCCGACACGTTCGAGCAAGGCTTCGGCGCGTTCGATGGCCTCGGCGCGGCTTTCGCGCAGGACCTGGGTGGGAGCTTCGATGAGGTTTTCCAGCACGGTGCGGTGCGGCCACAGGTTGAAGTTCTGGAACACCATGCCCAGGGTCGAGCGGATACGCACCAGTTGCCTGGCATCCGCGACCAGGGGCGCGCCGGGACGGCCGTAGTTGAGTTTGATGCTTTCGCCGTCCACATGGATGCTGCCCTGGTCCGGCACTTCGAGCATGTTGATGCAGCGCAGCAGGGTGCTTTTGCCGGAGCCGCTGGCGCCGATCAGCGAGATCACGTCGCCTTCGTGGGCCGTCAGGGAAATGCCCTTGAGCACTTCGATATTGCCGAAGCGCTTGTGCAGGTCGATGACCTCGATCATCTTTTTGGCTTCGGCCGCTGGCACCTCTTCGATCCTGGGCGCTGCCGCAATACGCGGTTCACCGGCGAGCTTGGCGACAAAGTGCGCGATGCGTTGGCAGGCTTCAGACAGGCGCTCCTCGCCCAAGGTGAAAGACAAGCGAACGAAACCCTGGGCCGGCGCCCCAAACGCGGCGGCGTCGAGTACCGAAACGCCGGCTTCACGAAACAGGCGCCAGGCAAAGTCAAGGGAGCCCAGGCCGGTGCCGCGCACATCCACCAGCACAAACATCCCGGCTTGCGGCGCCTGTACCTTGATGCCAGGGCATGCACTGAGCCCCGCCATCACCAAGTCGCGACGGCGCCGATAAATCTCGCGCATGCCCTGAGTCACGTCGTCATGGGCCAGCACCGCGGCGGTGGCGGCTTCCATCACGAAACCCGGCAGTCCGTAGAGCATGCTGAGCACCAAGGTTTCGGCGTGTGCGACCATCTGCGGCGTGGCGATGATCCAGCCGATACGCCAGCCGGTCATGGCATGGGACTTGGACAAACTGCCAATCACCACGCAACGCTCGGCCATGCCCGGCAGCGCAGCGAGGCTGTGGTACTCACCGTCGAACACCAGGCTTTCATAGACCTCATCCACCACCACCCACAGGTCGCGGGCAATCGCCAGGTCGGCAATGGCTTGCAGCTCTTGCAGGTTGAGCACCACGCCGGTCGGGTTGTTCGGGTTGGAGAAGAAAATCGCCCGCGTACGCGGCGTGATGGCGGCGCCGAGCAACTGGGCATCGAGGCGAAAACCGGATTCCGGGGAACAGGGCACGCGCACCAACGTCGCGCCGCTGGCCTTCAGCGTGGCCTCGTAGGTGACGTACATCGGGTCGAGCACCAGCACTTCATCACCGGCCTGCAACAGACACAGAGAGGTCACGAACAAAGCGTTCTGCGCACCCGCCACGGTGATCACGTTCTCGGCGCTCAACGCACGTGCCAGCGTTTTACTGTAGCGCGCGGCAATGGCCTCGCGCAGTGCCGGGCGACCGGGGATTTCGGTGTAGTGGGTGTCACCTTCGCGCAAGGCACTCACAGCGGCGTCGGTGATGAACGATGGCGTGGCGAAATCCGGGTCGCCGACGCTGAGGATGATGATGTCTTCCCCCTGGCTGGCCGCCTGGAACGCGGCGTGGTGGATGTCCCAGGCGGCTACGCCCTGCCCTGCAATTCGTTCGACGAAGGGGGAAAACCGCATGCCAGAGCCTCTTGTTCAAGAAGAAACAGCGCGAACCCGTCCGGTGACAAACGGGTGGATGCGGTCAACATAGTTCAAACTGAACAGTCGTTCAATGGGTAAGTTTGCGACCGTGTCGTTTATGGTCCAAAGAGGTCGTTGTGGCGATTTTTATCGATTGGCAGCGGTGACAGTCCTGCAATTCGCCGGCTGAGCCGAAGTTCAGCTCGCTCAACGTGACGTGGGTGGAGAGCAGCATGAATTCCCATAGGTTCGCAATTGACCCAATCACATTGAACCGGTGACCCGCCACAGTCCTCCAAGCTGAATAGACCACGGCCCGGTACACCTTCGATGACTTTTATTCTATGGATGGCCGTACTGGGCGCCGTATTGCTCACCCTCGCCCTCACCTCTTCCTATCTGCGCTGGATGCCGGTCACCACCTCGGCAGTGTGTCTGCTGCTGGGTGTGGGGATTGGCCCCCTGGGTGTTGACCTGCTGCACCTGGATATCAAGCACTCGGCACGCTGGATGGAGCACCTCACGGAAGTCGCGGTGCTGTTTTCGCTGTTTGTCAGCGGCCTGAAACTGCGCCTGCCGCTCAAGCACCGTACCTGGCGCATCGCGTTTGGCATGGCCGGTCCGGTGATGTTGCTGACCATCCTGGGGATCAGCCTCGCGCTGCACTACCTGTTTACGCTGTCGTGGGGCGTGTCGCTGCTGGTGGGCGCGATACTGGCGCCAACGGATCCGGTGCTGGCAGGCCTGGTGCAGGTTAATAACGCTCAGGATTACGACGCGCTGCGCTTCGGATTGTCCGGCGAAGCGGGCTTGAACGATGGCACCGCCTTCCCCTTTGTGATTTTTGCCCTGCTGTTCATGCAACACGGCGGGTTTGACGGCGATTGGCTGGGCGGTTGGGTGTTGAAGAATTTGCTGTGGGCAGTGCCGGCCGGGTTGTTGATCGGCTACTGGATGGGCCGGGGCATTGGCCGCGTGACGTTGTGGCTGCGCATCACCAACAGTGACAGCACGCTCTCGCCCAATGATTACCTGACCCTCGCTCTGATTGCGCTGGCCTATGTGGTCGCCGAGGCGGTGGGCGGTTATGGCTTTCTGTCCGTGTTTGCGGCCGGCCTTGGTTTGCGCCAGGCGGAATTCCGCTCCACCGGAAACTCACAAACGCCTTCGGAGCATCTGGCATTGCCAGTGGTGGGCCATTTGGAAGTCGAGCCGGACCGGGCGTTGCAAGGGGATGTGAGCGAACTGAAGGACACCCAGATCGCCGCCGGCGTCATGATGGGCGACATGCTCTCATTCGGCAGCCTGGTGGAACGCTCGATGGAGGTGTTCCTGGTGACCGTGTTGGGGATTGTGCTGATAAGCCATTGGGATTGGCGGGCATTACCGATGGCGGCGCTGTTGTTTGGCGTGATTCGGCCGATCAGTGTGCTGGCGATGCCTTGGGGGCGTCTGATTGATCGTCAACAACGCGGCCTGATGGGCTGGTTCGGTATTCGCGGAATCGGCAGCATTTACTACCTGTTTTACGCGCTCAATCACGGCCTGATCGGCACCAGCAGCGCGGTGGCGGTGAACCTCACCTTATCGGTGATCGCCCTGAGCATCGTCGTTCATGGCCTCAGTACCCAACCGATGCTGGTGTGGTATGAACGACGTGCCCGGGTGAATACTCAGTCCTGACGCTCGGTGTTACCCACATCCGCCGCGTCATCCAGATCGTTGAGCGGCACCTCTGCATCATCCATCAACGAACCCGGGTCTTCATTGCCGGGGTCGTTGAGTTCATCGTCGAGTTCTTTGGACATGACCGCCTCCTCTAACCACCTTGGGTGTCGATATCGGCATCGGTTTCAGGCTTGGGCTCAGGCTTGGGCTTGAAGTCTGGACTGTAGTCGTTTTCCTTGGCCTTGGGGTCTTTTGCCGGAACCGGGTCTTTGGGCGCATCCGCACCGGTGGCGGGTTGTTTGTCTGTGCTCATGGTTACCTCTCGGAAAATATCGCCTGGGTAGAGTTAAGGTCATGCCCGGGGCGATGAAGTTCCATCGGCTTACGACCCTGGGTTGTCGACCTGGATGTAAAACGCGTAAGCGGCGAGCATTACCCAGAACACCATGAACAACCAAGGTGCGCGCATGGAGAACAGCAGCGACTTGCGATACCCCTTGTGGGACGACTCCATCTCGGAAAACAGCGGCGACTCGTCATACGCCATGCCCATCACCGGCTCGCTGCGCAACAGCTCGCTTTGCTTGAAGTGCCAGTGATCGATGATGTCATACGCCGCACGGATCCCAGGCCATGCGTTGAGGGAACTGAGGATGCCCAACACTGCGAGAAAGATCGGCACCACCAAGGTGAACAACTTGCCCCATTCGGGGTTGAGGTTCCCCATGCCCGACACAAAGGCAATCACCAGGAACGACTGCGCGGTGAGATAAGCGTCAGTACGGTTGGCGAGGATGGAGGTTTCGTATTGGATTTCGCGCCGATAGAAGTCGAGGCGGTCCTTGGGCGAGCCGAAAATCTTGGCGTTGTGTTCACTGTGATCGATCAGGCTCGATTCCGGAGTGTCCGGTGAGATGATTCTGGGCACATCGATGCTCCATGCGGGTTCGTGTCCTGTTAGAAGAATCAGGTACGGATGAAGTTCAAGTTTGCTCACGCACCAAATCGGAACAGAGCGTGCACCATGAATGGGAGCGCTGGCCTGTTGGAATCGCCCCATACCCAACAAATCGAGGGTTTCCGGCATTCCGGCACAGGCATTGCTTTATCCATTCATCTGCCCGGATACAGGAGCATTGGTTACCCCCCGACCCAGAGCCGACCCCATAAGAAAGTAAGGACCAGGCCCATTGGCACCCATCGCCACGGGCTCATAAAAAATGCGTTTTTTGAAACGGCAGTGCCCCCCCTGCTTCCTCGGCACTGACAAGGTACTGGAATGGCTCGATCTTTCTTTGATGAAATGAATGACGCAAACGGCGTGTGCCGTGCGCATTACCAGGATTTCTCCCGCTGGCTGGCGAACACGCCGCCGGAGCTGCTGGCCCAGCGTCGCCGTGAAGCCGACTTGCTGTTCCACCGCGCCGGTATCACCTTCACCTTGTATGGCGACGAGCAAGACACCGAGCGCCTGATCCCCTTCGACATCATCCCCCGCAGCATCCCCGCCAGTGAGTGGAGCGTGATCGAACGCGGCTGTATCCAGCGCGTCAATGCCCTGAACATGTTTCTTGCCGACATCTACCATGACCAGCGCATCATCAAGGCCGGGATCACTCCGGCGGACCAGGTGCTGGGCAACGAGGGTTACCAGAAGGCCATGGTCGGCCTGGACCTGCACCGCGACATCTATTCGCACATTTCCGGCGTGGACCTGGTGCGCGATGGCGACGGCACCTATTACGTGCTTGAAGACAACCTGCGCACCCCCAGCGGCGTGAGCTACATGCTCGAAGACCGCAAGATGATGATGCGCCTGTTCCCCGAAGTGTTCGCCAAGCAGCGCATCGCGCCGGTGGACCACTACCCCAACCTGCTGCTCAAGACCCTGAAGAGCTCAAGCCGCCTGGACAACCCCAACGTGGTGGTGCTGACGCCGGGTCGCTTCAACAGTGCGTTTTTCGAGCATGCGTTCCTGGCCCGTGAAATGGGCGTTGAGCTGGTAGAGGGCGCGGACCTGTTTGTGCAGGACCTCAAGGTGTTTATGCGCACCACCGACGGCCCCAAACCGGTGGATGTGATTTACCGGCGTATCGACGACGCCTTCCTCGACCCCAAGGCGTTCAACCCCGAGTCGATGCTTGGCGTGCCCGGCCTGGTCGCCGCTTATTGCGCCGGCAACGTGGTGCTGGCCAACGCCATCGGCACCGGCGTGGCCGACGACAAATCAATCTACCCCTACGTGCCGGAAATGATCCGTTTCTACCTGGATGAAGAGCCGGTGTTACAGAACGTACCGACCTTCCAGTGCCGCAAGCCCGACGAACTGTCCCACGTCCTGGCCAACCTGCCGCAACTGGTGGTCAAGGAAACCCAGGGCTCCGGCGGCTACGGCATGCTGGTAGGGCCGGCGTCCAGCGCGGCCGAGATCGAGGATTTTCGCCAACGCATCAAGGCCAGGCCCCATGCCTACATCGCCCAGCCGACCCTGAGCCTGTCCACCTGCCCCACGTTTGTCGAAAACGGCATCGCCCCACGGCATATCGACCTGCGGCCCTTTGTGCTCTCGGGCAAGGAAACCCGCCTGGTGCCGGGCGGCCTCACCCGCGTGGCGCTGAAGGAAGGCTCGTTGATCGTCAACTCGTCGCAAGGCGGTGGAACCAAGGACACCTGGGTGGTGGAGGGCTGAGTATGTTGAGTAGAACCGCCGCAGATCTGTACTGGATGTCCCGTTACCTGGAACGTGCCGAGAACCTGGCACGCATGCTGGAAGTCAGTTATTCGCTGTCATTGATGCCCCAGGCCGGGCGCAGTGACGGACTGGATGAACTGGCCATGTCGTTGCTCAGCAGCGGCACCCTGGACAGTTACCTGGAACGCCATAAACAGCTGGACGCCGAGCGTATGCTGCACTTTTTCGCCCTCGACGAAGAAAACCCCGCCAGCATCTACAACTGCCTACGTGCCGCCCGTGGCAATGCCCACGCGGTACGCGGGCGCATCACTGCCGATATGTGGGAAAACCTCAACGCCACCTGGCTGGAAATGCGCAGCATCGCCGCCGGCGGCCTGGCGCGACATGGCATCAGCCACTTCTGTGATTGGGTCAAGCAGCGCTCGCACCTGTTCCGGGGGGCTACCTCCGGGACGATCATGCGCAACGACGCCTATCGGTTTATCCGCCTGGGCACCTTTGTCGAGCGCGCCGATAACACCCTGCGCTTGCTGGATGCGCGCTACGAGATGTTTGGCGAGGAGTCGGAAGAAGTCAGCGACTTGTCGGCACGCGGTTACTACCAGTGGAGTGCCCTGCTCCGCGCGTTGTCGTCGTTCGAGGCCTACACCGAGCTGTACCCGAACGCACTGAATGCCCGTTCCGTGTCCGAGTTGCTGCTGTTGCGCAGTGATGTGCCGCGTTCGTTGCATGCCTGCATCGAGGAACTGAGCCATATTCTGGCAGACCTGCCAGGCAGTTATGGGCGCACGGCGCAGCGGCTGGCGGCGGAGTTCGAGGCGCGGCTGAGGTATACCGGGATTGATGAGATTCTTGAAGAGGGATTGCACAGCCGTCTGACGGACTTTATCGACACCGTGCGCGAGTTGGCGCGGGCGATTCAAAGTTCCTACCTGGAAATGGTCTGAGTGCATTTGGGGCACTTAACTGTCAGTTAGGGTGATTGACCCTGCTTGGATACCGCTCTTATGTTGGGCAGGTGAACGCCTTCCCATCATAAGAACAGGTACAGCGCATGTCCGAACTCAACCTCACCCCTACCGCCGCCAAAACCTTGCAACGCTGGCACGCCATGTTGGCCAATCGTGACCTCAAGGCCCTGCCCGACCTGCTGGCGCCCGACGCTGTTTTCCGCTCGCCCATGGCCCATACACCGTACCCTGGCGCGCCGGTCGTCTCGATGATCCTCAATACGGTGATCAACGTGTTCGAGGACTTCACCTATCACCGCGAACTTGCCACCGGCGATGGCTTGAGTGTCGTGCTGGAATTCAGCGCGCGTGTGGGCGACAAGCAACTCAAGGGCATCGACCTGATCCGTTTCAACGAACAAGGGCAGATCATCGAGTTTGAAGTGATGATCCGCCCGTTGAGCGGGCTGCAAGCCCTGGGTGAGGAAATGGGCCGGCGCCTGGCGCCTTACCTGGCCAAGGCCAAGGGCTGATTAGCGACGTCGGTGCCAACGGTGCTGGCGGACGTGAGCCTGCGCCTCGTGCACCGCACCCTGCAATTGCATGGGCGCAGCATCCGCTTGGTGGATCAACCGGGTCGAGGCGCGACCTTTAGATTTTCCCTAGAAACCCGAGCATTAGCGCGTTGACCTGTCGGGCTTGTTCGTTCTGGATCCAGTGACCACAGTTCGCCAGTACGTGCTGCTCAAGCTGTGGCACTGAATCCGGCATGCGCTTGAGCGTGTGGGCTTCGAAGACCCCCACCGGATCGCGGTCGCCGATCAGAAACAGCGTGGGTTGCAGTACTTGCTGTCCCGCCAGGAACTCAGTGCGTTGCCAGTTGCGTTCGAAATTGCGATACCAATTCAGCGGGCCGCGGAAACCGTGGTCTGCGAAGGTGCTCACATAAACGTCCAGATCCGCCTGGGAGCACCAGTGTGGTAATGGACCGGGCGCCGGAACGCCTTCAAGCAAGGTGGCGCTGGCCGTTTTCTGTTGCAAAAACACATCCTGGTCCTGCATGAACAGGCGCAGTGTGCGTTCGATATCGGCGTCCAACTCCTGCTCGGCAACGCCCGGTGTCTGGAAATACAGGATGTAGTTGAAACGGTCGGCGTACAACTCGCGCATGATCTCGATCACTGGCCGCCGTGCACGTCCGGCGAATGGCACGGACAGCGTGATCAAGCGTGTGACACGCTCAGGCTCAAGCAGCGCCAGGTGCCAGGCCACCACGGCGCCCCAGTCATGGCCGACCATCACCACCTGGGTATGGCCGAAGTGGTCCATGGCCTGCTGGATATCGCCGCATAGCGTCAACAGGTCATAGTCGGTTATTTCAGGCGGTGAACAGGTGCGGCCATAACCGCGCATTTCCGGGGCAAACACCCGATAACCCGCCGCTGCCAGTACGGGAATCTGTTCGCGCCAGGAGTGCCAGCACTCCGGGAAACCGTGAAGCAGCCAGACCGGTACGCCCTGTTCGGGCCCCGCAATATGAACACTTAACTCAATACCGTTGACGCTGATGAGGTGCTGGCTCATGGGCATGACCTGTTTGACGGTTTTGCCCAGCGTGGACCCTTGCTGTTCAAGCCGCCAGCATCATTGACGCCAGGAATGACTCAAGCTACCGTCCACCAGCGCGGCAACAATTGACGTACCCGTGCCTCGCCAAACCGGTCATCGATCAGCATCACCACGCCCTGATCCTGTTGGCTGCGAATCACCCGGCCTGCGGCCTGCACGACTTTCTGGATACCAGGGTACAGGTAGGTGTAGTCGTAACCCGCGCCGAAGATCGCGCCCATGCGCAGCTTCATCTGTTCGTTGACCGGGTTTAGCTGGGGTAAGCCGAGGGTGGCAATGAATGCGCCGATCAGGCGGGCACCGGGTAGGTCGATGCCTTCGCCGAATGCACCGCCCAATACCGCGAAACCGATGCCCTGACTGTGCTCGGTGAATTGGTCGAGAAAGGCCTGGCGCTCGGCTTCGGCCATGCCGCGAGACTGTTGCCACAGCGTGATCGTTGGGTGCTTCTCGGCCAGTAACTGCGCCACTTGTTGCAGATAATCGAAACTGCTGAAGAATGCCAGGTAATTGCCAGGTTGCTGGGTGTACTGGCGAGCGATCAGCTCGACGATAGGTTCCAACGAGGCGTGGCGATGGACGAAACGGGTGGATATTTCATCAACGATGCGCACGTGTAATTGCTCGGCCTTGAACGGCGATTCCACATCGATCCATGCCGTATCCGCCGGCAAGCCGAGCAAGTCCGCGTAGTAATGTCGGGGGCTCAGGGTCGCGGAAAACAGCACGCTGCTGCGGGCTGCCGTCAACCGTGGGCGGATGAACTCGGCGGGCACCACGTTGCGCAGGCACAGGGTCGAGCTGCTGCGCTTGCCGTTGAGCTGGCGCTTGCTGATGTCGAAAATGAAGTGTTCGTTGAACAGCTCGGCGACCTTGCCGAACTGCAGCACCTCGAAATAGAAGCGTTGCAGGTCGCCGCTGAGGGATTCGGGGTGATCGTTGAAGTATTCACCCATGGCGCTGGCGCACAGGCTCAGGGCCTGCAACAGCTTCTCGGGGCGGGCGGTGTAGGCCTGGTACGGCGCGAGTTGGTCCTTGTGCAATGCGTTCCACGCGCGGTTAAGCCGCTGCAAGGGTTGCTTCAAGGGCTCGGGGGCGGTCTCGCGCAGTGTCTTGAGGTGGTACTGGTCGAGACTGGCGCTGTACATCGAGCGAGCCCGCTCGACCAGATTGTGCGCCTCGTCCACCAGCACGGCTGCGCGCCATTGGTTGAGCTGGGCCAGGCCGAACAGCATGGCGCCAAAATCGAAGTAGTAGTTGTAGTCGGCGACCACCAGGTCGGCCCAGCGTGCCATTTCCTGGCTCAGGTAATACGGGCAGACATCATGGGCCAACGCCACGTCGCGCAGGTTGCGCTGGTCCAGCAGGCGCACCTTGGCGGCGGCGATGCGCGCGGCGGGCAGACGGTCGTAGAAGCCCTTGGCCAGCGGGCAGGCGTCACCGTGACACGCTTTGTCCAGGTGCTCGCAGGCTTTGTCCCGCGCCACCAGTTCCAGCACTCGCAGTGGCTGGTCAGGACTGCTGGCATGCAGCACCTGGGCGGCATCCAGGGCGAGCTTGCGGCCGGGGGTCTTGGCGGTGAGGAAGAACAGCTTGTCCAGTCGCTGAGGCGCCAATGCCTTGAGCAAGGGGAAAATCGTACCGATGGTCTTGCCAATGCCGGTCGGTGCCTGGGCCATCAGACAACGGCCGGTACTGACCGCCTTGTACACCGACTCGGCAAGCGAACGCTGTCCAGGACGGAAACCGGCATGGGGAAACGCCAGGGTTTGCGCGGCGCTGTTGCGCGCTTCGCGGTGTGCCATTTCCTGCTGGGCCCAACCGAGGAACAGCGCGCATTGCTGGTTGAAGAAGGGTTCCAGCTCGGCGGCTTGAAAGCGTTGGTTGAGCACCGTCTCTCCTTCACCGACGATGTCGAAGTACACCAGCGCCAGGTTGATGTGCGAGAGGTTGAGTTTCTGGCACATCAACCAGCCATACACTTTGACCTGAGCCCAGTGTAATTGACGATGGTTGGCGGGCTGGGCATCGAGGTCACCGCGATAGGTCTTCACTTCTTCCAGACGGTTGGCGTCCGGGTCGTAGCCGTCCGCCCTGCCCCTCACCTTGAGTTGTTGGTACTCGCCTTCTAGCGCCACTTCATTCTGGTAGTGCGCGCTGCGCCGCGAAGCGACGGTGCGGTGGCCGATGATGCCTTCCTGAGCACTGGGCGACGGTGTGAAGCGCAGGTCGAGGTCACCGACCTTGGCCGTGAACTCGCACAGTGCGCGCACGGCAACGCTGTAGCTCAAGCCGACTCTGCCCAGCGCACATAGCAGACCGTTACCGGCATCTGGTATTCGCTGCAGAACTCCAGCCAGCGCAACTGGTTATCCTGCAGGCGATCGCCAGGTCCCTTGACCTCGATCATGCGGTAGGTTTTTTGCGTCGGCCAGAACTGGATCAGGTCCGGCATGCCGGCGCGGTTGGCGCGAATGTCCAGTAACAGCCGTTCGAACCAGTAGCGCAGGTGTTCGGCGGGCAGGCAGGCTAGGGCCTGTTCCAGCAGGTCTTCGCTCAGCAGGTTCCAGAACACGAAGGGCGACTGGATCCCCCATTTGTCGCTGTAACGCTGGCGAATGGTGGTTTTGTAACGTTCGTCCTGCAACTGCTCGAAACACGCAGCGAACAGCGGTGCACGGCGCGGGCGGAAGTCCTCGCTGTGCAGGTCCGCCGGGCCACGTTGAAACGGATGGAAGAATGAGCCCGGCAGCGGCGCAAAGATTACGTCCCAGCACAGCAGGCCGAACAGTGAATTGATCAGCCCGTTTTCAACGTAGTGCACCGGCCCATCAGGCTCGCTGAGGTGCGCCTGCACGCAGTACTCCACCGACATCAGCGGCTCGGGTAGCGCAAGGGCCAGGTCCAGGCGCGTGACCGCACGAGGCTGCGCTTTGGGCAAGGCCGGCTTACCCAGTTTGCGGCGCAGCCGTGGCACCACACGCAATAAGTGCTGCTGCTCGGCGGCGCTTTCCGGAGCCTGTTGAGCGGCGTTCGCCAAGGCCATGGCTTGGCCGTAGTCCTCCTGGCGCTCCAGCACCCGTATCAACCTGGAGCGGGCACCGGGATAGGCGCACGTGCGATAGATCTGTTCCGCCAATGCCAGTTCAGCAATGCGCTCGCACTGTTGACCGATCTGGAACAACAATTTGGCCCGCCGCTTTTCCAGCCAAGGATTGTCGGTACTCAAGGTTGCGATCTGCGCCAGTACCTGCTCCAGCGTTTCACCGGCCTCAAAAGCCTGCTGGCATTGGTGCAGGAACAGAAAACCATGCATATCGTCACGGCTGCGCAGGCCGCGGGATTCTGCGCAGAATTCGACTTTTTCGTAGGTGTAGATGCCCAGGTCTGCCAGCACGAATTCCGACCAGTCCTGATGCAGGTTGCCGAAGAACATCAGGCGCAGGCGGTCGCACAGCTCCATGATCGAGAGGCTGTACAGCGTGTCGGCAAGCTCCGGACACCAGCCAGCAAAACTGCGGCGGTCGGTAAAGTGTGCCGACAGCCCTTGCAGCCAATCGGACTTCCTGCCTTTGGGCTGGTCGATCCAGGGCTTGAACGCGCCGAGGATTTCGCCCTTTTGCAGCAAGGCAAACAGCTCTTCAAAGGCCAGTAAGAACTGAGTGTCGACCCAGCCCAATTCAAGCAACGGCGCAGCAGCGGTGTGGGTGCAGCCGATCTCCACGTAGTTGAGTTTGCCCGCCCGGAAATGCACGCCCTTGCGCATCACCATGCGCACCAAAAGCGCCTGGGATGGCTGCGGCAACCTGTCAAATTGCTGAATGAAATGCTGTTCGTCCGCATCGAGCAGATCCGCATAACGTAGCCCCAGCCAATGCAGGACCTGGCGGAAGTTATGCAGGTAATAGAGCGGGTCTTCGAGGGGATTGGCCATGGTACGCAGCGATCAAATACTGGTTATGCATACAGAGTGCCGTCGCAAAGACCAGGTTGCAATCGCTAATAGATAAATGGCGGCTGCAACTTTTTGCATAAAAGTGATCAGATGGTGAAGTCGATGGCGTAACATTTGTTGCCCGCGGCCTCTGGCGCGGGACTTTTAAGGGTTAAGGTAAGGGTTATGAACATGAAGAATTTGGGTCTGCCGCTGGTTGCACTCACTTTTCTGGTATTGGCCGGTTGCGCGACGCAAACCGTAGTGACGCTGCAAAATGGCACGCAGTATTTGACCAAGGACACCCCGAAAACCCAGACCGCCGATGGCTTCTACGAGTTCACCGACATCGCCGGCAAGCGTGTACGGGTCAAGGCTGCCGATGTGGCCACCGTGCGTAAGGAAGGCTGATCGAATAGGTCAGTGGGGGCCGGGCCCCCACTGACCCTCATCAACCGATGGCAACGCCCTCCCCCGACCACCCGTTGACCCCCACCAATGTCACCGAATCTGCGCCGAAGCTGATCACTGTGTCCCCTCCCTGCTCACGGTATTGAGCACTCCCCTCTACCTCCTTGAATACCAATTGATCGCTTGGCTGATAGCCGATGATCCGGTCCTGGCCGAACTGACCGCTGAACAAAAAGGTGTTGTGCCCGCTGTTGTCACGAATCGTGTCATTGCCTTTGCCGCTTTCGATAAAGTCCGCACCCTTGCCGCCCTGGATCAGGTCGTTGCCGTCGCTGCCGATGATGAAGGTATTGCCCTTATGCGGCTCGGCATTGCGGTTGAGGTCCTGCACCCAGGTGGTGGCCCGTGCCGGGTCGGACAGGTTGGCGACGATCACGGTGGAGTCGCGGGTCATTTGCTCATAGAACCCGGAGTCGAGCACGCGACTCAGGCCATCGCCGTACCCGGTAGGCAGGTGCGAAACCCAAGTCGGCAAATTGACAATGGAAAACGGCAGCACATTCCACAGCGTCGAGGCGTAGTGGTCGTTGAAACTGACAATATTGTCGGTGGTGGAGTCATGGGGGGTGTCGTGCACACCCAGGGAAGACAGGGTGAAGGATGAGCCATCCAGCGCACGGAACACCGGGTCATTCTCGTAGCCGATGTTGAGCACCTTGTCGCTGGCACTCTGGGTCGGCGAGGCGTAGGCCACGTAGTTCGCGTCCTTGTAGAACCCCGACCACTTGCTGTTGCTCAGGTCGGCCATGCTGTTGACTGCCAGCCCGCCCAGGCTGTGGCCGCTGACCACCACATCGTGACCGCTCAAGCCATGGGCGCTGGCGTAGTCGGCCACATTCTTGAGCAAACCGCCGAAGGCTTCCCCGGCGTAATTCTTCGCGTAATCCTTGGGGCCCAGGGCGGCCAGCAGGTCGCTGACCAGGTCACCGATGGAATCGCTGATCAAGGTTTCCCGAGGCCCCGAAGTGCCGCGAAAACCAATGCCGATTTCCAGCAGTTTTCCGGCGTCATCGTACTTGCCCAGCACCTCGACCTGGGCCGTGGTGTAGCCCGTCTTCTCGCCAAAGAAGGTGCCTCGCGCATCGACGTTGCCACTGTAACCCAGGGTGCTGGCGCTGATGGGCGTCCAACCGGCCTTGTGTACCGCGTCCAGCGCGGCTTTTTCGGAGTCCGGGTTCCAGGGGATGCCGGGGATTACGCCCTGGGAGTCCGTGCTGCCCAACAGCGCCCCGACCAACGTAGCTGGCAAGCCCAGCCCCAGGCCGTTGTGCTGGTACCCCACGGCAAAGCCGTTATCCAGGTTGTGATAGGAATACAACGTGATCGCCATGGCATCGGCGAACAATGCTTTTGAGCCCTCGGTCCCGAGGTTTTTATAATCAAAGATACCCATGGTGCCGCCTCTCTTGTTGTTGAATGTCGAGAAAGCCAAGTAGCAATCATCAGAACGCCCAATCGAGGCTCAAGCCCACCCCATGGGCTTTGTCCTTGCTGGACAGCAGGCCGTTGTAGTCGAAGTTCACCCGCGCTTCCTTGCTTAACGCCAGACTCACCCGTGCACCGACCAACGCGGCATCACGCGCCATCGGCGCACTTTCGACGGCAAACGAAGGTCCGCCCGAGGCGAAGGCCAGGTGCTGCTCCGAGTCAGTGCTGCTCAGGGTGTGCTGCCAGCCCAGGGTGCCGGACACCTCCAACTGCTGGTGGTTATTCACATTGAAGGTTTTCAGGGCGCGCATACCCAGGGTGCTCAGCACCAGGTCGCGGGTATCGTCGCGACTTTCAAGCGCCGCAGCGTCACCTTTTTCGGTGAAACCATCGCTGTCCAAGTGCACATAGGCCAGGTTGGCGAATGGCTCCAGCGCCAACGGTTGCACGTTGATGCGATAGGCCGCCTCGGTGAACACCTGGGTGCTGCGTGCATCAACCTTGGCTTTCTGCTTGCCGGAGACGTCGCCGTATTGCAGGTCGCGCTTCACGTCTGCGCGGTGCCAGCTGTAGGTGGCACCCCCGCTCAAGCGCCAGGCGCCGATCTCATGCCCGGCATAGGCGCCGAAGTGGTAGCTGTCGACCGACGCACGTGAATGCGTGCCGCTGCCCATGTTCAGTGAGGTATCGCTGTAGCCCGCGACCAGGCCGATGCGCGTGGACTCGTCGAGTGCACCGTCCACCCCGGCGAGCATGCCGCCGATGGAGGTCGTATAGCCGGCAGTGTCGCTGCGGCTGTCGGTCTTGCCCCAGGCGCCCAAGGCCTTCACCCACACGTTGCCACGGGTGTCGACGGTCTCGCTGGTCGCACCCATCTCTCCATTGCGCAGGCGCTCGCCGACGGCTTCGCGTACATAGCGGCTGTCATTGACCAGGGCGGTTTCCAGTGCCGGGTAGATTTCCCCCGACAGTTGCTGGAAAGCACCTTGCGCCGAAGCAGCATCCGGCGCCAGCAGCAGGCTCTCATACACGGCATTGCCCGCGCCCAACTGCTCGGCGGAGGCGGCCACGGCCCGCTGGTTGTCCGTGGCCCCCACGCTGGCAAAACTGTTGGCGTTACGCGCCACGTCCAGTTGCACGCCGTTGGCCGCATAGTTCAGATTGCCGCCAAGGAACAGGTAGTTGGGCAGCACCGCGCCAAAGCTGCCGCTAACTCCGCCGGCGGCTTGCAGGATGTTGTACTGGCGCCCGATCAGGCTTTGCGCCTGTGCGCCACTGAGCAGCGTCGGGCTGTTTTCCAGCGCGAGGGTTACCGTGCCGCCGTTCAACGTGGCGGTGCCTCCCGCCACAATACGATCGCTGTTGGTGGGCGACAGCTCCACGGCGTAGGTCGACCCGGCCTCAAACGTCACATCCCCCGCCACGTTCAAGGTGCCGATGGAGTTGCCCGGCGCTACCGTGCCGCCGGCTTTCGCCAGCAGTGAACCGATGCGCCCTGAGCCTGCGACCACGCCACGTTGGCTCACGGTCACCGGCGAGGTGACCGAACCATTGATCGCCAGCAGGCCCTGGTTGACCAACGTCGGGCCGCTGTAGGTATTGGTGCCGGTGAGTATCAGCGTGCCAATGCCCTGTTTGGTCAGGCCGCCGTGCCCGGCGATGTCATTGCTCCACAGGTCCAGCCCGCAATGCACATCGTTGCAGATGCGCTGAGTCGGCTTGCCGGCATCGACAATCGCGCCCACGCCCGGCAAATCCGCGACAAACTGCCCGCTGCCATAGGCGCCGTCGATGCGGAACTCGGCCGGGATGTCCTCGGCCGTGACAAACATCCCCGGGCCATTGATCGCCTTGCCCAGGTTGATCATGCCCCAGCCGTACAGCGAGTCGATGCCCGGTGCGCCGAGATCGGTGGCGGTAGTCTTGAGCAGCGTCGAAATCTGGTCGCCGCTCATGTACGGGAAACGTTCCATCAGCACGGCCGCGCTGCCGGCCACATGGGGCGCCGCCATGGACGTGCCGTTGAAGTTGGCGTAATCGGTGGTGAGATTGTCCAGGTTGGTGCCGTTGATGACGGAACTGTAGATCTTGGTACCGGGGGCCGACACGCAAAAGCTCGCCGCATAACCGCAACGTGAAGAGAACGTACTGATCACATACGGATCGGCGCTCGCGGTGTCCGGGTTCTGTTGCAAGGCCGCAACGGACAGCCAGTTGGGTGCAATCTCCGGCACAAAGTACGCCAGCCCCGAAATCGCGTCCGGGTTATTGCGGTTGTAGTCGTTACCGGCGGCGAAGATCGTCAGCACGCCGCTGCGGGCCGCGTCGATCGCGCCCTGGTAGGCGCCACCGGCGATCGTTCCGAGGATCGGCCGGATGTTATTGAACTGCGCCTGCGCTTCATTGACCGTGAAATTCGGGAAAGCCGGGTCGCGCCCGCCCTTGGCGTACTGGTCACCGATGCCGATGCCCCAGCTGTTGTTGATGATCCGCGCGCCGCTGGCGACCAAGGCGTCCCAGCCGGCCTTGTACACCGCGCCATCGTTGCCGAGGATGATGCCGTCTTCCGGACCTGGGTCACCGTTCTCGGCGCTGATGATTTGCGCATCAAAGGCCACGCCGTGCATCGGCCCGCCATCGCGGTTACCCGCGGCGATTCCGCCGACGTGGGTTCCGTGGTTGCCGAGCTTGCCATTGGAACCGAGGGACGGTGTGCCGTCATAACGAAACGCATCGCCGGCCTTCACCGGAATGTACGGGTCGGTGTATTGGCGAATTCCCTCGGTGACAATCGTCACCACCTTGCCGGGGCTGGCGAACTCCGGATGCTGGGCATACACCGGCTGATCGAAGATCCCCAGCTTGACGCCTTTGCCGGTGTAGCCGGCGGCATACGCGGTATCCGCATGCACAGCGCCCAGGCCCCAGTCGGCCTTGAACTCATTGCTGCGCCAGCTGGCGGCATCGCCCAGCTTGCCGGTTTCCACATAGGGTGCGGCCTGGGCGGTACCCAGGCTTGCCAGGCAACACAGTAACGCACCGTATGGCACGCTGCGGTTGGCCTTGAGCGGATAGCCCAGGGCGGTGCGGATGGCGGTAGTTAACCCTGACTTGCGTGTATTCACGGTGACCTTCCTTAGTTTTCTTATTGCACGTGTGTAAATCGCTTCAGAATTGCCAGTTGAGGCTCAGCCCCACACCCTGGGTTTTCTCCCGGCCACCCAATTGGCCGTTGTAATCGAGGTTGACCCGCGTGACCGGGCTCAGCGCCAAGCTGGCCTGCACGCCCACCAGCGCGGCGTCGCGCAGCAAGGGCGAACTGCGCACGGCGAATGAAGGCCCGCCGGCAACAAACGCCAGGTGTTCTTCGGATTCAATGGCGGTGAGGCTGTGCTGCCACCCCAGCGAGCCAGAAAGCTGCAGCTGTTGGTGATCATTGAGGGCAACGGTTTTCAGCGCGCGCATGCCAAGCGTGCTGAGCACGGCGTCCCGGCGATCGCTACCACGCTCCAGCGCCGCAGCAGCGCCTTTTTCATGGAACGCCTCACTGTCCAGGTGCACATATGCCAGGTTGGCAAACGGCTCCAGTGCCAAGGGTTGCAGGTGTATCCGGTAGGCCGCTTCGGTGAAGAGTTGCGCCGTGTGCGCATCCAGCTTGGCGTTCTGTTTACCGCTGACAGCGCCGTAGTGCAGATCACGCTTTACATCACCGCGATGCCAGCTGTAGGCGCCACCGGCACTGACGCGCCAATCGCCCAGCTCGCGCCCGGCATACGCGCCGAGGTGATAACTGTCGATGGACGCCGAGGAGTGTGTACCGCTGCCCATGTTCAATGAGCTATCGCTGTAACCGGCGACCAGCCCCACGCGAGTCTGCTCGTCCAGCGCACCCTCCACGCCGCCCAGCAAACCACCGAGGGACGTGGTTGAACCCGCCGTCTCACTGCGGCTGTCGGCCTTGCCCCAGGCGCCAAGTGCCTTGAGCCACAGGTTGCTTTCAGCGTTGACCGGCACATGGCGCAAACGCTCGCCCACGGCGTCACGTAGCGACTGGCTGTCGTTGATTAGCATGGCGCCAATCGCCGGGTAGATCTCCCCGGACAGTTGCTGCAAGCCTTGTTGCGCGACCGCAATGGAATCCGACTGCAGCACGCTTTCATACACGGGGTTGCCCGCGCCCAATTGCTCGGCGGCAGCGGCTACGTTGCGTTGGTTGCGGGTCGCCGCCACGCTGGCGAAGGTGGCGTCATTGCGGACCACGTCCAACTGCACGCCGTCGGTGGCGTAAGCGAGGGTGCCCCCGAGGAACAGATAGTCGGGCAACACCTGGCCAAATTGGCCCTGGATACCCCCCACCGCCTGCAGGATGGTGTACTGGCGGCCGATCAGGCTTTGCGCCTGCGCGCCGCTAAGCAGGGTCGGGCTATTTTCCAAAGCCAGGGTGACGTTGCCGCCGCCCAGGATTGCCCTGCCGCCGGCGACGATACGGTCGCTGTCGGTGGGCGTGAGTTCCACCGCATAGGCCGAACCTGCCCCCAGGTTCACGTCACCCGCCACCTGCAAGGTGCCCACGGAGTTGCCCGGTGCTACGCGGCCACCCTGGTGAACCGACAGCGCGGCAATCCGCCCGGAGCCGCCCAGTGTGCCGCTGTCGTTGACCGTCACCGCAGAGGTCAGCGAGCCGTTGACTGCCAGCAACCCGCCGTTGACGGTGGTCGCCCCGCGATAGGTGCTGTCGCCGCTGAGTACCAGCGTACCCGCGCCGGACTTGATCAGGCTGCCTTCATAGATGCGCGTCGCGGCCGCTTGATCGCGTGCCGTGCCGACAGCGTAGTCCGTTTGGTCCTGCTGGCTGGCACTGGCGCCCACGCCGTTTTGCCAGCCCTTGTCGATCAGGGTCTGCTGCCAAGCGCTGTGCTCGGTAGCGTCCTCGGCCTGGCGCCGCAGCAAGGCCTGGTCGGAGATGCCGTTGCTCCATACATCGCCCTGCCCGGCCGCGAGGCTGACGTTCATAGGCCCGAGTAACTGCCCCGGGCCGTGCATCGCCCGTCCCAGGTCCGGCACACCCCAACCTACGGTGGTCGTGGGCGCCTGGGTGAGGGAACCATCGAGCTGCGTGGCGGTGGTCAACAACACCTGCAACGCCTGCTCGTTGGTCATATAGGGGTAGCGCTCCATCACCAGCGCCAACGCGCCGGTAGCATGGGGCGCCGACATCGAAGTGCCGGATTTGACGCCATAACCGCCGTCGGGGATGGTGCTGTTGATCAACGCACCGGGGGTGGAAATGCACCAGTATTTGGCAATGCCACACTGGTTGTATTTCTGGTTGTTGGCCTTGTCTAGGCCCGACACCGCCAGCCAGTGTCCTTCCAATTCCGGCTGGAAATACGGCAACACCGAGCGCACGCTGGCGTTCGCGTAACCACTGTTGCCGGCGCTGAAGACGTTGATGACACCGGCTTTGGCCACGTCCGCCGCCGCATCCAGCCAGGTGCCCTGGTTGTAGTGCTGGGCGTAGGCCGCATGCAGGTCAGCGAGGGTGCGGTAACTGACATCCTTGGGTTGGCTGCCCCAGCTGTTGTTGATTGCCCGCACACCGGAATCCACCAGGGCGCTGTACACCGCCTTGAAGTATTTGGGATCGGGCGTCGGGCCAAACAGGAAGCTGTCGTTGGCGTTGGTATTGCCCACGTAGAGTTGTGCGTTGTACGCCACGCCGTGCATGCCCACGCCGTCGCGGGCTGCGCCCATCGTGCCGGTAACATGGGTACCGTGAGAATCATTGTTAGGGTTAAGCGCGCCGGTGGTGCTGAAGGCGCTGCCATCGACGTAACTGCCGCTGGCGCTGACGGCGTGATAACGATCCCTGGAGGCCTCCGGATGGTTGGGATCGAAGCCTGAGTCCAGTGCGCCGATCTTTACCCCGCTGCCGGTAATGCCGGCAGCGTAGGCTTCATCCGCCTTCATGCGTCCCAACCCCCAGTCGCTCTGGAACTCGCTGGAACGCCAACTGGCGGCGTTCCCTGGCTGGCCGTTCTCGGTGTAGGCCGCTTGCGCCGCAACGGACAACAGCAGCAAGGAGGTGGCGGTAAACGGTTTGAAACGCGGCGAATCGGTGATCATAGAAACCATCCTTATTGTTGTTATAGAGGCCTACTTCATGGGGCCGAAGGCCTCATCGACTTTTGCCAGGTCGGTGTCCCGCAGGTTGCCGGCGTAGTAATGCAATTTGGTCCAGGCCATCAGGTAGTCATACCGTGCCTGTGCCAGGTCGCGGCGGGTGCTGTAGAGCTGCTGCTCGGCGTTCAACGCATCCAGGTTGACCCGCTCGCCGCCGAGGATGCTTTGCTGGGTCGACACCACCAGCGCTTCGGCAGACACCAGTGCCTTTTGATACGCACGCAACTTGCTCACCCCCGACAGGCAGGCGCTGAACTGCCGACGCAGTTCGATCAGGGTTTCGCGGGTCTTGCCCTCCAGTTCGTACTCGGCCTGCTCCATGGCGCGGCTGGCCTGGCGCGTGGACGCGGAGATACCGCCACCGGCATACAGCGGCAGGCTGACTTCGACGCCGATGGTGTTGGTGTCATAGCGCTGGTTGTAGGTGTTGCCGCTGTCGGACTCCTGTTGTCGCGAGCTGGCATAGGCCGTGACCTTGGGCAAATGCCCGGCGCGATTGCGCTCAACTTCATAACGCGCCACTTCCAGAGCCTGGCGCTGGGAGGCCAGCGTGGGGTTGTTGCTGATCGCCAGCTCATGCCAGGTGTCATAGTTGGCCGGCGTCAGGGTGAACGCGGCAAACCCCTGGTTCAGCGGGGCCAGGTCATGGATGTTGACGCTCTGCACGCCGATCAAGGCGCCCAGTTCCCGCAGGGACGCATCCTGTTCGTCCAAGGCTTGGATCTCTTCGACGGTGGCCAATTCGTAGCGTGATTCGGCTTCCAGAATGTCCGTGCGAGTCCCCTCGCCTTGCTGGAACAAATGCTGGTTCTGCTGGAATTGCTGTTCGAACGCCTTCTTCTTGGCACGCGCGATGTCGATCTGGTCCTGGGCGAACAACGCCTGGGTGTAATACGTCAGCACCCGCACCAGCAGCGCCTGGCTCTTGTCGCGAAAGCTTTCATCGGCGAACAATGCCTGGGCCACGCCCTTGCGGTAATTGGCATAGGCCTCGTAGTCGAACAGCGGCTGTTGCAGGCTGAAGGTAGAGCCGTAGCTGTTGTAGTTGCGGTCGTCGTGGTAATTGCCACCTCGCCCGTCCGGCAAGGTCGCTTGGGAATTGTTGCGGCCCTTGTTGTAGTTGTACGAGAGCCTCGGCAATAGCCCGGCGCGGCCGATGGCGCGGTTTTCCAGACCGGCGTCGCGCTCCTTGATGGCGCCAAGGAAAACGGGATCGTTACGCAAGGCCTGCTCATAGACATCGAACGGGCCCATGGCGGCCTGGGCACTCGCGCTGGTCAACAGCAAGGCGATAAACATGTGCTTCATGCCTACTCCTCGGTCAACGCGGAGCCGGCACGGTCGAGCAGCGGCTTGAACAGGTAATTGAGCAACGAGCGCTCGCCGGTGCGCACGAACATCTCGGCGGGCATGCCCGGCTTGATCACCAGCCCGTGGAGTTTTTCCAGGGCCGCTTCGCTGACCGTGGTGCGCAGCACGTAATAGGGCGCGCCGGTTTTTTCGTCGAGCATCTGGTCAGCGGAAATCAGGCTGACCTCCCCCGGCACACGCGGTGTGCGGCTCTGGTTGAAGGCGGTGAACAGGATGTCGACCGGCAGGTGGGTGCCAACCTTGTCGACCAAATGCACCGGCAAGTGCCCTTCCACCTCCAGGCGCGTGTCCTGGGGCACGATTTCCAGCAGGGTTTCACCGGCACGCACCACGGCGCCTTCGGTGTGCACGCTGAGATTGACCGCGATGCCATCTGCCGGCGCGTTGATTTCGCTGTGCTGCAGGTCGAACCCCGCCGAGGTAAGTTGCTGCTCCAGGGTCAGGCTACGCAGTTGCGAATCGGCCAACTGGCTGCGCACCTCCTTTTGGTATTCCTCACTGTGCTGCTGCAGTTTCAATCGCGATTCGAGAATGCCCTGCTCTACCCGGCCACTTTCGCCGGTGTTCTGCGCCAGGTCCTGTTGCACCTGAGACAACTGCCGCTGGTAGTCCATCAGCCGATTGCGCGGGATGTAGCCATTGTCGGCCAAGGGTTGCAGATTGCTCAGTTGATCGCGCAGGGATTGGGCCTGGGCGGTCAGGTCGCTGCGGGCACGGCGCATGCCGTTCAACTGTGCGGTGGCGCCGTCGATATTGGCGCGGATACCGGCCTGCTCCCGGGCAAAGGCTTCGCGACGGCTGCTGAACAATTGACGCTGACCTTCCAGCACCAGCGCCAGGGCGGGGTCGGGATTGGCGCTCAGTTCAGGCGGAAAGAGGATGCTGGCCCGGTTGTCGCGCTCGCTCTGCCAGCGTGCCACGCTGGCCCAGGCCATGCGGTACTGGGCTTGCAGGGACTGCACGTCGGCCTGGTGCTGAGTCTGGTCGAGACGAAACAGCGGCTGGCCTTGCTTCACCCGTTCGCCCTCCTTCACCAAAATCCGGCTGACCACGCCGGGGCTCAGGGTTTGCACCGCCTTGCGCTTGCCCGATACCACTACGGTGCCCTGCACCGGAATCCCCTGGTCCAACGGCGCCAGGCTGGCCCACAGGAAAAAACCGCCAGCCCCGACCACCGTCAGCAGCCAGCCCATACGCGCGAAGAAGTTCGCGTCGCGTTGTTCAAAAGTGATGCTGCTCATGCGCCTGGATTCCTTCCGGCCTGGTACTGACGACTGAAACTCACGCCCGGTTTCTCTCTAGGCGGCTCCTGCTGGCCGGACAGCGCCCGCAGCACTTCCTGACTCGGCCCGAATGCCTGCAAATGCCCCTCGCTGAGCACCAGCAGCTTGTCGGCCTGGGCCAGCGCGGACGAGCGATGGGTGACCAGCACCACGCTGCTGCCCTGGGCTTTCATCTGCACAATGGCGCTGGCCAGGGCCGCTTCGCCAACGGTATCGAGGTTAGAGTTGGGCTCGTCCAGCACGATCAGGCGCGGCCCGCCGTACAGGGCGCGCGCTAACGCCACCCGTTGTTTCTGACCGCCCGACAGGCCGCCGCCGTTGTCGCCCAGCACCGTGTCGTAGCCTTGAGGTAAACGCAGGATCAGTTCATGCACGCCGGCCTGCTGCGCGGCACGTACCACGGATTCAGGATCAGCCTGGCGAAAACGCGCGATGTTGTCGGCAATGCTGCCGCTGAACAGTTCGATGTCCTGGGGCAGGTAGCCGATGTGGGGGCCGAGGTCGTCGCGGTCCCAGCGGTGAATGTCCGCACCATCCAGGCGCACGGTGCCCGCCAGGGTCGGCCATACCCCCACCAACACACGGGCCAGGGTCGATTTGCCGGAGCCCGATGCCCCCAGAACGCCGAGCACTTCACCGGCGATCAGGTTGAAACTGACTTGATGCAAGGTCGCCACACGCCGGCCGGGCGGGCCCGCGCTGACCTGTTCGAAACTGACCTGACCTTTGGGCGCCGGCAGCTTCATCTGCTCCACTTCCGGCGGAAATTCGCGCAACAGATCATCCAGCCGCTGGTAGGCCAGCTTGGCCGAACTCCATTGCTTCCACACCGCAATCAACTGGTCGATGGGGCTGAGCACTCGCCCCATCAGAATGGAACCGGCGATCATCATCCCGGCGGTCATATCGCCCTTGATCACCAGCAATGCCCCCAAGCCCAGCACCAGCGATTGCAGGCACAGGCGCAGGCATTTGCTCAGCGAGGTCACGACTGAGCCGGTATCACTGGCTTGGTTCTGCAAGCCGAGAAACTGCGAATGCACTGCAAACCAACGTTGGCGCAGCGCACCGAGCATGCCCATGGCCTGGATGGTTTCGGCATTGTGCAAGTGGCTGGTGGCCAATTGCGTGGATTGCTGGGAATAACCACTGGCCTCGCCCAACGGCTTTTTGGTCAGGTATTCATTCAGGCACGCCAGGCCGATCAACAGCACTGCGCCCGCGGTGGCCAGCACGCCCAGCCATACGTTGAACAGGAAGATCACAAACAGGTAGAGGGGAAACCACGGCGCATCGAAAAACGCGAACAGCGCCGGTCCCGTGATGAATTGGCGGATATGGGTCAAATCGCCAAGGGATTGCCCGGCATGTCCCTGCCCACGTTGCAGGTTGCGCTCAAACGCGGCCTTGTACACACGCAGGTTGAAACGCCGCTCCAACTGGCTGCCGATACGGATAACGATAAAACTGCGGATCGCCTCAAGCGTGCCAATAAACGCAAAGAACCCCACGACCATCAGTGTCAACATCACCAGGGTGGTTTCATTCTGGGAGGACAGCACGCGGTCATACACTTGCAGCATATAAATCGACGGCACCAGCATCAGCAGGTTAATCAATGCCGTAAAACAGCCAACACTGATCAAAATACGTTTGTATTCACCCAGCGCCTTGAATAACGGCGCGACGGCATGGGACTTCGCCATGTTTTCTGATCTTCCCTGAAACAAATTGCGCGCAATAGTTGCCCCAGCCCCACATAACGGAGCGGCCAACTAATATATTCAAGTTATAAGCTTATAACGGCAACTAAGGTGCGCGTTGCAATACAACTTCAAGACCGGTGGGTGTGCGACCGGTATATTCACCCTCTTTCTGCCGATTGAGGTGAGTAATGCCGCTGCCTTCGGCGTTCATCAGCCAGATGCCATCCGGCGTCGGCGACCAAGTCAAGGGTTTATCACCGAGCCACTGCGCCACACAGGCCACATCGCCAGCCAAGGCATTCGCTTGCTCCAGCAGGTCCAGCGCACACACCTGATCGTGTTGATGCAATTGCCAGTGGCCCGCCAATTGGGCGGTGGTGGGTAATACAAGACTGCTCGCCATTGCGTGGGCTCCTGCCGACACGAACATCACCTGCAATACGCCGGTGATCATTTTGAAAAAACGCTGCATGTTCACGCTCCATCGGTAAAGCGCGGCGCCGAAGCGCCGCGCCCGTGCATCACGCCACGATGTCGCTGACCGCAGCCTGGCCGACGGTGGTGACGAGGAAGTCCGCCACGCCGTGACCGGAGAAGTCCACTGCCAAGGTGCCCAGGTTGGTGCCTGCGGCGTAGGTCAGCACAGCGTCGCCGGCATGCCCGGTGAAGGCATTGACGAAGGTCAGGCCTGCGCCCTTGGTGATGCCGGACAGGTCGATCTTGTCGGAACCGGAGGCAAAGTCAAAGATCTTGTCCGCCGCCCCAGGCTTGGAGTCGGAACTGGCACCGAACACAAAGGTGTCACTGCCCGCGCCGCCCCACAGCTGGTCCGCTCCGCCGCCGCCGTAGATGAGGTCGTTGCCGGCCCCGCCTTTGATCACGTTGGCCGCGTTGTTACCAATGATCAAGTCATTGCCGGCGCCGCCGAAAGCGTTCTCGATGGTCACGCCCTTGGCGATGGACACGTTGCCCACCAGGCCGCCCACGTCGGAGAACGACGCTTCATTGAGGTTGATCTTCTGGTTCTGGGTGAAGCCGGAGAAGTCCAGGGTGTCGTTGCCGCCACCGTCCCACACCGAGAACACCAGCTTGTCGGCGTTCGACGTTGCGCTAAGGAAATCACGCCCGGTGTTGGAGTTGAACCCGTAGGTGGTGTCGCTGGCACGGGTGCTGTAGTTGGCGCCGTAGAGCTTCTGGATCGCCGCAATGTCGTCGATCAGCGGGCCGGAGGCGTAAGCTTCGACGCCGCCTTTGCTGAAGTTCTGATTGGTATTGCTCTCGCTCCAGTAGCTCATCAGGCTGTAGCCACGCGTGTCCTGTCCATAGGTCGCGTCGTTGTAGGTCGGGTTGCCATTCCCGGCGTTGTAGTCGCCAGGGTGAGCCAGGCCCAGGGTGTGGCCGATTTCGTGGGTGAGGGTCTGCCGGCCGTAGTTGTTCAGGTCCGGGGTCTTGTTCGGCGTGTAGCTGTTGTTGGTCAGGTACCACGACGTGCCATCGTAGCCTGCGCCGGTGCCGGGCAGGTAGGCGAAGGCCGCTGCGCCGTCCTGGCCGCTGCTGTAGTTGCCGAAGGTCATGTGCCCGTCACCGCCGCTGGCTTTCTCGGTGAAGGTGACCTTGGCTACGTCCGCCCAGGATTGCATGGCCAGTACGGCCTGTGCTTTCTGCTGTGCGTTGAACTGGCTGAAGCCCGAGATGCCATGTTTGTTCATGGTGCTCGAAGAGGCCGAGGTCAGGAAGGTGTAGGTCAGGTCGATCTTGCCGTTGCCGTCAAAGTCCCGGTACGCGGCGCCGTCGCGCAGCAGCTGGGTGGCTGCCTGATCAACGGTGTAGGAGGGTTTGCCATTGACCGTGAGGTTGCCGCCACGGTCGTACAGATGGCTGAAGCTATCGATTTGCGAGTAAGCGGTGCTGGCTTGCGCCGCCGATACGATAGCCTTGTCTTTTACTTTTGACATAAACGTACTTCCTTGTGTGCAAGTGCATCAGTCTTTTTTCGATAGGAACCTCGCGGGCGAGATCGTCCTATCACTCGCCTCTTTTGAAGGCGTAAGAAAACTGACACAACTTGAAATCTTTCGTCTACATCTTTTCCAGCGGCAAAACCTGACTCATCATCAACCCAAATAAAGTTCCGCGCCGTGTTTGCTGGGTTAACTTGGGTTTGCCCGCCGAAAACCCACCTCCACTTATTTAAATATTAAATAGCACTAACGCCGTTTAACTAGAGCGGCGCTGTTAATTGTGGATCCAATATATTGGCAGGGTGTCATTGGCAACATTAAACAGCCACTACTTGAATTAATAACTTAAGGTGCCCCCGATTACCGGGACACACTCCACCCCGTCTTGTGCAAGGCCGCCAACAGCGTTTCACCCTCCAGTCCGGGCACCAGGACACCTTGATCGGTGAGCATGTCCTCTCCGGCCAAGATCGCATTGATGATGGCCTCTTCCACCGCCTCCGCCGCAGCGCTGAACAGCGGCGAAATATGGTCGTTATTGACCATCTGCAACGCGCTGCTGAAAGGCAGGCCCTTGCGCCCGTAATCCGCCGCTGGCAAATCGCGGTTACCGGTGGCAAAGGCCAGGAACAGATCGCCGCTGGAGTCCTCGGTACCGCCCCCGGTACGTGCAATGCCGATGGACGCGCGTTGCGCCAGGCGCTGGCATTGGTGCGGCAACAACGGCGCGTCGGTAGCAAGGATCACCACGATCGAGCCCATGCCTGGCGTACCCTGTTCGGCAAAGGGCGACGCAATCTCCATCAACCGGCGCCCCACCGGGTAGCCATCCACCCGCAGTTCCTGGCGCTTGCCATGGTTGGCCTGCACCAGCACGCCGACGGTCCAACCGCCCTGCTCTGCCGGCAAGCATCGCGAAGCCGTGCCAATGCCGCCTTTGAACTCATGGCAGATCATGCCGGTTCCGCCACCGACTGCGCCTTCCTGCACCGGACCGGTTTCGGCGTTGTCCACGGCTTCACGCACATGCTCGGGGCCGACGTGCTGACCCCAGATATCATTGAGCAGACCGTCATAGGTTTCCATCACCACCGGCATGCACCAGTACACCGCCGGGTCCGCCACGCGTTCGCGCTCCAGGGCGATCAGGCTGTCACGCACAACGCCAATGCTGTGGGTGTTGGTGATGGCCAGCGGCGTGGTCAACAGCCCTGCTTCGTTGATCCACTCAAGGCCGGTGGCATCACCATTGCCATTGAGCACGTGATAGCCGGCAAAGCACGGTTGCTGGCGCGCCTCGCCAGCGCGCGGTTGGATCACACTGACGCCGGTACGCACGTGCTTGCCGTCGACAAGCGTCTTGATCGTGCTGTGGCCGACCCGGATTCCCGGCACATCGGTGATGGCGTTCCACTCACCGGGCGTACCCAGTCCCAACGTGATGCCCAATTGACGTGCGCGCATAACCACTCCTTACAATTTCTGGAAGACCGGACTCAACCGGCCACTGATGCAATACAGAATCACCGACAGGGCCAGCAAGCCGACAATGATCATGATGTCGCGGATCGAGGCCGCCGCCACCAAGGTGACCAATAGATAGCCCGCGCCCAGTACCGCGACCAACGCCGGCAGGGGCCACAGCGGCATGCGATAGGGATGCTCGCGATCACGCAGCAGCACCCGGCTCATCAACGCACTCAACGCCACCACCAGGTACACCAGCATGATCAGCAAGACGCTGAACGAGGTCAGGTCGGCCAGGTTGGAGCTGAAACTGAGCAGCGCCGAAGGAATCGCCAGGAACAGCGTAGCCAACCACGGCGAATCCCAGCGCGGGTGAATGCGCGTGAACAGTTTGTTGATGCTCGGCATCCACAGCGCATCGCGGCCGCTGCTGAACACTACGCGGCCGATCTGGATCACGATGGCGACGATGGCATTGAACACCGACAGGAAGATCCCGGCGCTGACCAACCGCGAGAGGGTTTCATTGCCGTGGCTGGTCAACAGATAGCCGATAGGGTCCGGGCTGCTGATCATTTCACTGAGCGACGGCGCGCCGATCAACAACGCGGTGATGGGCACCAGTTCGATGATCACCACCAGCCCCAGGGACCACAGCACCGCCTTGTGCACGCCTTTGCCGCCGCACTTCATGTCCTCGGCAAGCAACACCGCCGGACCATAGCCATTGTAGGAAAACAGACCGATGCCCACCGCGCCGATCACCAGGGCCCAGGGCGCCAGGTGCAGCACGCCGTTTTCGACGATCTGCGGCTGGAACAGCACGCTGGCCGGTTGCACCGGGTTGCCGAAACCGATCACCACGATCACCAGCAGCGCCGCCACTTCAAGCAGCAGGCAGGTGCCGGTGATCCAGGCATTCAGCTTGATATTGAGGATGCCCAGGGCGTAGCTGCACACCACGATCACCAGCGCCACGGTTTGCGAGTCAAACTTCGTGCCCAGCGCGTTGTTCAGGTAAGTCGCGGCTCCCGTGGCGAGTACCGGCGGGATAAACAGCAACATCACCAGCACGGTCAGGAACGTCGCATAACCCGCCATGCCACCAAACACGCGCTTGGCGTACACATACTCGCCCCCGGCGCTGTTGTGTGCACGGCCCAGCTCGGCGTAGCAAAAGGCAAACATCAAGGCAAGCAGACCGGCCATCACGAACGCCAGGAACACCCCGCTACCCGCCTGCTGGATGGCAAAGGGCGCAATCACAAACACGGAACTGGCCGGCGTCACCGCCGATACGGTAATGGCGACTACATCGAAGACACTCAAGGTGGGTTTCAGCACGCCATCGGGCGTGGGGGAAGTGCTCATATCGTTATCCTCTGTCGTTGTTCTTGGTGTGAGGCAGAAACGAAAAGTCTGATGAGTCACGGGCTATGTTTCCCGCTGAATGATGGCGACGATAAACGCGACGTTCATATCAGCCAATTCCCCTATTGGCGTACTCCCCTTGACGCCACCCGGCAAAAGCCGAACCCTTGGCCGATGTTTTGTGGGTGGGAGCCTGTCACATGAGCCTGTTTCGCGAAGTCGGCATGCACGCCGGCCTGGGCCGCACCGTCGCGCACATCGGCACCGAGCGCTTCTGGAAACAGCTGGTGTTGTTGCTGCACCAGTGCCTGCCCTTCGATAACGCCCTGGCGATCTTCTACCCATTGGAGGGGCCGCCCCAGGCCCTCGAAGAATACGACGCCCAGCCCAGCAGCAAACCAGCGTCGATGCTGGTGTACCTCAATGGCTTGTATTTGCTCGACCCCTTTTTCCAGGCCTGCCGTGAGGGGTATGCCAGCGGTGTGTATCGCCTGGAGGAAGTGGCGCCGGACCACTTTCGCCAGAGTGAATACTTCCTCAATTACTTCCACGACAACGTGCTGGAAGACGAGGTGCAGTTCATTCTGCAATTGCCGGGTGCGGGGACCTTATCGCTGTCGCTGGGCATGCAGCGACGCTTCAGCCTTGAAGAGACCGGGCTGATGACCACCGTGGCGGCCTGGGTACTGCCGTTGATGCAGCAGCACTGGCAGCAAAGCACCCAGCGAGCGCCGGCGATGGACAGCCAGATCAGGGATGCATTGAGTCAGTTTGGCTGCGGCGTGCTATCGGAGCGCGAATTGGAAATCGCCCGCCTGGTGCTGCGCGGGTTCTCGTCCAAGGCCATGGCTGAGCGCCTGAACATCTCGCCGGATACGGTGAAGGTGCACCGTCGGCATTTGTACGCGAAGCTGGATATCTCATCACAGCCGGAGCTGTTTTCGTTATTTATCCAGTCGTTGGGGCATGACCTGGAAAACCCCTGAGCCCGAGGTTGTACTCGGTTTAAATGTGGAAGCGGGCTTGCCCGCGAATGCGGTACACCAGTCGCCCGATCTATTGACTGACATTCCGTATTCGCGGGCAAGCCCGCTCCCACAGGGGGCGGGCGTCGCACTTACTTACCGGTGCGAATGGTGTTCCATACCCGCGTGCGCCCCCGGTCGATATTCAGCGGCATGGCTTCCAGCGCGAACAGCTTGCCCATCATCTCGGGGCTCGGGTAGATCTTGGTGTCGGCCTTGATCGCCGGGTCCACCAGGCTGTCGGCGGCTTGGTTGCCGTTGGCGTAATGCACGTAGTTGGTGATGCTGGCCATCACTTGCGGGCGCAACAGGTAGTTCATGAACGCATAGCCAGCTTTCTCGTTGGGCGCATCGGCGGGCATGGCGACCATGTCGAACCAGATCGCGGCGCCTTCCTTGGGAATGTTGTAGCCGATGTTCACGCCGTTCTTGGCTTCTTTGGCACGGCTTTCAGCCTGCAGGATGTCGCCGGAGAACCCAACCGCCACGCAGATATCGCCGTTTGCCAGGTCCGCGGTGTATTTCGAGGAATGGAAGTACGCCACATAAGGCCTGACTTTCATCAGCAGGTCTTCCGCTTTCTTGTAGTCCTCGGGCTTCTTGCTGTGGTGCGGCAAACCCAGGTAGTTGAGCGCGGCCGGCAGCAGCTCCGGGCCGTTATCCAGAATCGCCACCCCGCATTTCTGCAGCTTGGCCATGTTCTCCGGCTTGAAGATCAAGTCCCAGGAATCGACCGGCGCGTTGTCACCCAAGACCGCCTTGACCTTATCGATGTTGTAGCCGATGCCGGTGCTGCCCCACAGGTACGGGAAGCCATGGGCATTGCCCGGATCGTTGTTTTCCAGGGCCTTGAGCAGCACCGGGTTGAGGTTCTTCCAGTTGGGCAACTGGCTCTTGTCGAGCTTCTTCAACGCGCCGCCCTGGATCTGCCGGGCCATGAAATGGTTGGACGGGAACACCACGTCGTAGCCGGATTGACCGGTCATCAACTTGCCGTCCAGGGTTTCATTGCTGTCGTACACATCGTAGGTGAAACCGATGCCGGTTTCTTTCTGGAAGTTCTTGGTGGTGTCCGGCGCAATGTAGTCCGACCAGTTGTAGATTTTCACCGTCTCGGCGGCCTGGCCGATAGAGGCCACCAACATCAAGGGCAACAGGGCAATGGCTTTCATGGTTCGATTTCCTGGCGGTTTTAGGGCTGTTGTTATGGCAGGCGATCAAGGATCAAAGCGTTACAGAATCAACACGTAGGTCTTGCGCACGGTCTCCTGGATATCCCAGATACCAGTGCTGTTGGCCGGCAACATCAGTGCATCACCGGCTTCTATGTGGACGACTTCACCGTTGTCAGGGGTAAAGGTGCAGCGGCCCTGGATAAAGTGGCAAAACTCCTGGGATTTGATCTGTCGACGCCAGACGCCTGGGGTGCATTCCCAGATGCCGGTCTCGACACCGTCGTTGCGCTCGACGCTCAGGGTCGAGGCCACGGCGATGGGCTCACCCAGGGGCACGGCGACGGGCGACGAGTCCGGCAGGTGGGCGTTCAGCGTGTCTTTGAATTGAGTGATGCTCATGGGTTTTCCCGTGTAAGTGAAACGACTTAGTGCATGAAACCTTCCATGAACCCGGCCACGCCGGTCGCCAGCTTGCGGCGCCAAGGGGCGGTATTGGGGTTGGCCAACACCTGGTCTTCATGGACGAAACTGCGAATGATCGCGTTGTAGCCCAACCAGCGGCAGGGTTCGGGTTCCCAGGGCTTGAGTGCGTCCAGGCCACGTTCGCGGATCACCCAGGGTTGATGGATCAGCGCAGTGTCGCGGCCCAGGATCAGGTCGGCCAGGGTGCGGCCACCCAGGTTGGTGGCGCCGACGCCCTCGCCGCCATACCCGCCCGAGAGCGCGATGCCGGTTTTGTGGTCGCACAGCATGTGCGGTCGGAAATTGCGCGACATGCCCAGGTTGCCGCCCCAGGAATGGGTAATGTTCACGTGCTTGAGCTGTGGGAAAAGCTCACCGAACAGGTAGCGACGCAGCTCGACCTCGCTGTCAGTCAGATCGAAGTCGTGGCGCAGCTTCCCGGCAAACTGGTAACCGCCACGGGCGCCGAACACCAGGCGGTTGTCCGCCGTACGCTGGCCATAGGTAACCTGGCGGCTGCTTTCGCCAAAGGCTTGGCCATGGCTCAGGCCGATTGCCTCCCAGGTACTGGCCGGCAACGGCTCGGTGGCGACGATCAAGCTTTGCACCGGCAGTTGGTAACGGCCCAAAAGCGGCAAGGTGTTGGCATAGCCCTCCACTGCCGGCACCACCCAGGCAGCACGAACACTGGCCTTGGCCGTGCGCACACTGCCCGACTGCCAGTGCGTGGCCGGGCTGTTTTCGTAGATCGTCACGCCCATGCGCTCGACCACCCGCGCCAGCCCGCGCACCAGCTTGGCGGGGTTGATAGTCGCTACGTGCGGCGCATAGATACCGCCATAAGGCTTGGCGATGCGAATCTGTTCGGCCAGTTGTGGCGGACTGAGCCAGCGATAGTCGGCTTCGGTCAGGCCCTGGGCGTAGAGCTTGTCCAAGTAGCGACGCAGGCTGACTTCCTGCTCAGGGTAACGCGCGGCGCAGTAAAGGGCGCCGCCCTTGCGGTAGTCGCAGTCGATGCCTTCACGCGCCAGCACCTGGGCCACTTCATCGGGGATGGCATGCAGCAGGTCAAACGAGGCGCGGCGTTGTTCTGGCCTCAGGCCGGCCAACAGGCGGTCTTCACCCAGCACGTTACCCATCAACCAGCCACCGTTACGTCCGGAGGCACCAAAGCCGGCGGTCTGGGCTTCGATGATCGCGATGTTCAGTTCGGGCGCCTGGCGTTTCAGGTAGTACGCGGTCCACAGCCCGGTATAGCCGGCACCGATAATAGCCACGTTGACGTCCAGGTCATGTTCCAGCGACGGCCGCGCGTGCAGCGGCTCGTCCAACTGGTCCATCCATAAGCTGATGTTGCGCCATGCCGGCATGCCGGGATCCCCTACCTCGTTTCGATAGGTTGGATCCTAGAGCGCGGTGTCAGGGGCTGTCTTGCGCGCGTGCACGCAGGGAAATTTGTTTGACGTAGGCCTTGGGCGACTGGCCGGTGTGCTGGCGGAACGCGCTGTAGAACGCCGACAGCGAGTTGAAACCCGCGGCGAATGCCAGGTCGTCGACCTTTATCGGCGGGACGGCCTTGTCCAGCGCCGCCAGCAAGTGCTGGAGCCTGGCCTGGTTGACGTAGCGATAGAAGCTTTGCCCCAGCACCTGGTTCAGCAGGTAGGAAATCTGATTGCGGCTGTAGCCACATTCCTTTGAAACCCGCTGCAGGTCCAGTTCCGGGTCCAGGTAGGGTTGTTTGTGCTGGAAGTACTGCTGCAGGTCATTGGCCATGTGCCCCAACTGCTGGGGCGACAAGCCCAGGCGGCTGACCGAAGGCCGCGCGGCCTGGGCGGGCTGCTCATGCACCAGGGACGCGTATTCATTGACCCGCCAGATCAGCCCGTCACGTACCGTGATGGCTTCGCTGGTGCGGAATGACACCAGCCCGTGACCGCCACGCAAGGTGATGCGGTACTGGATGAACGCGGTGTCGCCATCGGCGCGGATGCGATCACTGTGCTCGATCGCTTCGTCGGCCTCGCGCGGCATGCTGGCTTGCAGGTATTCACGCAACTCGGCGTAACCGACGACACGGTTCTGGAAAAAGTCGTGGTACTGGATGTCCGGATGGTAGTAGGACATTACGCCCTCCAGGTCCCGATGGCGCCAACACAGGTGGTGGCGTAGCACCAGCTCGCGTGTGGCGTGGGATTGCTGGGAATCATCGTCTGGAGCGATGTCAGGCATGGAGGGCTCTGCGGCGGGTAAACCGTGAAGATTGCCGAATTTTGCCGGAGTCTTCAATGGCCAGTGGGCTCTTCTGACTAATGGCCTATTGCCCAACCTCAAGCAGGACATGACCTGTATCAACCTAACGCAAAACAACCGCCAGACGGGGCCGAAAAAGTCACCTTGCGATTGCGAACGGATGCTATTTTGAATGCTTGAACGCCATGACCAGTGAAGGTCATGGCCCCCCTGCCACGAGCTAAAGGAAGCGCTCTATGAACAAGGTGGGCAACATGAACAAAGTGACGTTCCCCAACGCCTGCCAGTTGATGCGCTGGCATTTCCATCCAATGGGCTTTGAGGGCAGCATGGACGCGCCCGGCAGCATGATCGTTCGATTGTTCAACCGCGCCAGCGGCGAGACGCTGATCGCCATCGCCGGCATCCCCTGCGCCACAGTAATGAATGCCGCCGATGTGGAACGCATCATCGAAGCGGTGGAGGATGAGCTGGAGTCGTTTGTGCCGCCGCAGTCCCTGAGGGCCTGACTCGCAAGCCCGCTCACAGGCTAGCTGCGGTGCACCCTCAGTTGCGTTGATCATCGAAGAAGGCTTTTTTGCCATCCACCCGCTCCGACGCCTTGGGCACATTCACTGCCTGGCCTTCGGGCTTTTCCACGTACCAATAGCAATGGCTCACGGCGCGGGTGATGCCCACATAGGCCAGGCGCAGCACTTCGTCCTTTTGCGCATTGTCATAGGGCTCGCTGTCGCCAGCATTGCCCAGGCCCGCCATCCGGTATACCTGGTTTTTATACGGCGAGCTGGTGACATGCTGGCAATCCCCAAGCATAAACACCGCGTCCGCCTGCAGGCCCTTCGCACTGTGATAGGTCAATTGCTTCAGCCTGCGTGCCTGGGGCGGCAAGCTAGAATCCACATTAACTACAGAGCTAATATGCTCTTGAATCAATGACTTATCGCCACTTTTTCGACAAATCATCAAGATCGAATCGCCCTTTTGGTAATGCTCCGACAGCTGCCGACCCAATGCCGCGTCGTCCCGTTCCAGCACCTTGACCGGCACCAAGGCCTGGGGCGCGCCACTGGCCTTGGCTTTCTTGCCAGGAATCGCCGGTGCGGCGCGCACGATGTGCTCGGCCGCATCAATGATGTGTTGGTGACTGCGGTAGTTCTCGCCCAACATCACGCGGGTAGTAGACGGCGATGGGAACTCCTTGTCGAAGGCCATGAAGTACTTGGGCGAACTGCCCCGCCAGCCATAGATCGACTGCCAGTCATCCCCTACACACAGCAACGATGAGCGCTGGGCGCCGCGCCCGATATGCATCGAAGGGCCACGGCTGCGGATCTCGCGCAGGCTGGCGCGGATCCACGAGACAATCTGCGGCGAAATGTCCTGGAATTCGTCGATCATGAGGTGCGACAGCGGCCGCAGCAGCGGATCACTGAGCAGCTTGAGGTTTTCCGGGGTGTTTTCGCCGAACAGCGAGAACATCCGGTTATAGGTCATGATCGGTGGCGATTGGTCCAGCAGGTGATCTTCCAAGGCCTTCCAGAAGATGCTCAAGGCTTCAAAGAAGAAGCGGTCCGGGTCATCCTTGGCAAAGCTCATCTGCCCGACAGCGGTGGGTACGTCCAGGCCGAGGTTCTCGATAAATCCGGCGGCCGCGACGAAACTGTCCAGCAGCGGCGCTGACGCCAACTCGCCTTTGACCTTGTAATCAAAGCCGGGACCGGCCATGGCGTCACCGGCCACACTGCTCAGCAAACGCTTTGATGATTCATAACTATCCAGCCATATCAATGGCTTATGACAGAAAGCTTGAAACAACGTGCGCTTTACCGCCCACTCTGCGCGCACCGAAAGCTTTGAGTGAGGTCGGCTGGTCTGCGGGTTTTCCCGTGAATCGAAGCCCAGCACTACCCAGGCATCCAGCTCGGGGATATAGCCATGGCAGTGAAATTGCGCGCCGTTGATTTCTATGGTCTGGCGGTTGGGTTCAATGCCCTTGATCGGCCACGCACCTGCACGGAACCACAGGTCCTCAATCACATCGCAGAGTTCTTCATCGCGCTTGGCGGCCAGCTCAGTAACAGCCACGCGTTTTTGCACATCCGGGTGATCGCGCTCCAACGCCTTTAGCTGCAGGCCGTGGCGCGCCAGCGGCGCAATCAGCTCACGGAACCGTGGGTGTTCCCTGTGCAGCCGGTGATAGCAGGCATTCATCTGCTGGCGCTGGGCTTCGTTGATACGCAGGTCGAAGGGGTTGCTGTCGGCGTCTTCAAAACCCGAGTTCAGGTTTTCGAAGGCTTGCAGGCGCTCAAAGCCCGGGAGACTGCGCACCATGGGCAGAATGCGCGAGTGAAAGGTACGCACCACGGCTTGGGCTTCTTTCACACCCAGGGGTTGGCCCCACAGGTTGAGAATTTCCATGAGTTTGTTGATGAAGTCCTTGCGCGATTCACGGGTGAAGGTCACCACCGTCATCGAGCTCAGCTCAAAGCCCAGGTAATGGGTGAGCAGCAAAATGCGCAACACCAGCGACGTGGATTTGCCGGCACCGGCCCCGGCGATCACTGAGGTTGAAGGCGTTTCGCTGAAAATCATCTTCCATTGCGCCGCGCTGGGCTGGGCATGAGCCGGCAGCAATCGCGCAACGTCGGCCTTCATGCGTTTCTTCAGCTCGGCGGTAAGCGGCAGGCGCCAATCATCGAACAGACTGTCATCCACGCCCGGCGCTCGGTGTTCATCCGGGCGGAAGTCACGAATCAATAGCACCTGACGACCTTCCTCGATGCCCTCGGCCTTACCTTCGCGGTAGCCATACTCCACGCCCGCCTCATGCCCGCTGCGAAAACCGTCGGCCTGCCCGTGCAGCCAGGAGAACCGGTGCTGGGCGCGCAGACGCGTCAGACCATGGCCAAACAGGCGTGCAGCCAAGCGTTTGAATAGCGGCATTTCAGCCAAAGGGCGCAGTTCGGGAGGAAGATCAGGCTTTTGTTGCGACACGCGGACTCCTGCGATGAGCTGGGTTCAGACAAGTGCGCCATGGTCGCCGGAATCGACGCCGAGTTCCAGCCAATTGCTTTGCAGTCATGCAGTTAGGCGATGAACTGAAAGTCAAAACCCCAGCGACCAATCTAATTAGCCGATAGGAATAAGGCAGTTTTTACGCTTTTTATCGATTATGAGCTGCAGGATCATAGAGCCATTCACAGGAGACGATCATGCTTGAACTTCGACCTTTCAAATCCCTGGGCGGCGCCCACCACGGATGGCTTGACGCTCATCACCACTTCTCGTTTGCCGAGTACCACGACCCCGAGCGCATGCACTGGGGCAACCTGCGGGTATGGAACGATGACATTATCGCGCCGGGCACTGGCTTCGCGCAGCATCCGCACCGCGACATGGAAATCATCACCTACGTGCGTGAAGGCGCGATCAGCCATGCCGACAACCTCGGCAACAAGGGTCGCACCGAAGCCGGTGATGTACAGGTGATGAGCGCAGGCACCGGGATCGCCCACAGCGAGTACAACCTGGAAGACACGCCGACCCAGATTTTCCAGATCTGGATCATTCCGAACGAGGCCGGCTTACCGCCGTCTTGGGGTGCCAAGCCGTTTCCCAAGGGTGAACGCGAGGGCTTTGTGACGCTGGCCAGTGGCAAGGCCGGGGACAGCGAGAGCTTGCGCATTCGTGCGGATGCACGGCTGGTGGCGGCGAACCTGAGGGCTGGAGAAACTGCCGAATACCGGCTGGACAACGGGCGTCGGGCGTATCTGGTGCCGGCGACCGGACTCATTGAAGTCAATGGCTTGCGTGCACAAGCTCGAGATGGTGTGGCGGTTGAAGACGAGCAGGTGTTGCGAGTGACAGCGGTTGAAGACAGCGAAATTGTCTTGGTCGACCTCGCCTGACCCTGTTGGAGCTGGGGAACGTCGAGTGCTTGCCGACGTCCCCCAAGTTCCTACACAGGATCAGTTATTGGCTGATAGCACCGTCTACCAACACCTGCGCCTCTTCCACCAATTGCTTGAGGTGATCCTCACCGATAAAGCTCTCGGCGTAGATCTTGTAGATATCCTCGGTGCCGGATGGGCGCGCGGCGAACCAGCCGTTTTCGGTCATCACCTTCAACCCGCCGATCGCTTGGTCATTGCCCGGCGCATGGCTGAGGATCTGCTGGATGCTCTCCCCGGCCAATTCGGTAGACGTGACCTGGTCCGGCGACAACTTGCCCAGCAGGGCTTTCTGCGCGGGAGTAGCCTTGGCATCCACACGAATCGCGAACGGTTCGCCCAGGGCGTCCGTCAGGCCGCGGTAGATCTGGCTCGGGTCCTGGCCTTTGCGCGAGGTCATTTCCGCGGCCAACAGCGCCGGGATCAAGCCGTCTTTGTCCGTGCTCCAGACCGTGCCGTCCTTGCGCAGGAACGAAGCACCGGCGCTTTCTTCGCCACCAAAGCCCAACGAACCGTCGAACAGGCCATCGGCAAACCACTTGAAGCCTACTGGCACTTCGTACAAACGACGGCCAATGCGGGCGGCAACGCGATCGATCAAGCCGCTGCTGACGACAGTCTTGCCCACGGCGGCGTCCGCGCGCCAGTCAGGACGGTTCTGGAACAGATAGTCGATGGACACCGCCAGGTAATTGTTCGGCGCCAACAGGCCGCCGGACGGGGTGACGATGCCGTGGCGATCGTGGTCCGGGTCGCAGGCGAAGGCAACGTCGAAACGCTCCTTGAGACCAATCAGGCCTTGCATGGCGTAGCTGGAGGACGGGTCCATGCGGATCTGGCCGTCCCAGTCAACACACATGAACCGGAAAGTCGCGTCGACCTCGGTATTCACCACCTCCAGGTTCAGCCGGTAGTGTTCGGCAATCGCCGACCAGTAGCGCACCCCTGCTCCGCCCAGCGGATCCACGCCCAGGCGCAGGTCGGCGCTACGAATGGCATCCATGTCGATCACATTGACCAGATCAGCCACATAGGTGTTGAGGTAGTCATGACGATGGGTGGTGTCAGCCTTGAGGGCCTGGGCGTGGGTGATGCGTTTGACCCCGGCCAGTTTTTTGGCCAGCAACTCATTGGCCTTGGCTTCGATCCACTTGGTGACGTGGGTGTCGGCCGGCCCACCATTGGGCGGGTTGTACTTGTAACCGCCACTCTGCGGCGGGTTGTGCGACGGCGTGATGACGATGCCGTCGGCCAGGCCGCTGGTGCGGCCACGGTTGTAGCAAATGATCGCGTGGGAAATCGCCGGCGTCGGCGTGTACTCATCGCCCTCAGCCAGCATCACGTGCACGCCATTGGCGGCCAGCACTTCCAGCGCGCTGGCACCGGCAGGTGTCGACAGTGCGTGGGTGTCCAGCCCCACAAACAGCGGGCCGTTGATGCCTTGGGCTTCGCGGTACAGGCAGATAGCCTGGCTGATGGCGAGTACATGCCATTCGTTGAAGCTCAGTTCAAACGAGTTGCCACGGTGGCCGGAGGTACCGAACGCCACGCGTTGGGTGGAGATTGCTGCATCAGGCTGGCCAGTGTAGTAGGCCGTGACCAGTCGCGGGATATCCACCAGCAACTGGGCTGGCGCCGGCTTGCCCGCAAAAGGACTGATTGTCATGCATAAACCTCGGAAAGAAGGATTCGGGAAAAAAACGGCAGTTTACTGAGTGTTGGACTGCTTCGCGACGTTATCGATCCTACAACAGTCAAAGAAACTTCACGCAATCATCCCATCTGTGCCTGACGCAATGCTTCGCTTAGCGCCGCCAGGACGACATTCAGGTCCGGTTGCCCCTGAAAGGTGTGGCTCAGGCGCAAATGCTGCTGATGCAGGCCATTGACACTGAACAGTTCGCCGGGGGCAATCACCACTTGCTGGGAAAGCAGGCGCTGGAATACCTGGCGCATATCGACGGTTCTTATGGAGCGCAACCAGAACGCTGCGCCGGCAGCTGGCGCACGGTAGGTCATTTGGTCGCTCAGGTCCCGGTCCAGGCGCTCGCACATTTCGTCCGCCTGCAGGCGTAACTGCAGGCGCAGCCCACGCAGGTGCTGGTCGATCCGCCCGCTGTGATAAAGGCGCGCAATGGCGCGCTGACGGATCGGTGATAAACGAAAGGAGCGCAGCAGGAAATGGCGCTGCAATTCGTTGTTCATACGCCGAGACAGCAGATAGCCATAGGGCGCTTCCGAACCCAACACTTTCTCGAAGGAGGAAAACACCATCAATCGTTCAGGGTTCACCAGCTCGCGTAGTGCAGCCTGCGGCTCGTCGAAACCCAACTCGCCAAAGGTGTCGTTTTCCAGCAGCCAGCAACCGTATTGATCGAGCAATTGTGCAAGGGCCAGGCGATCTTGGGGTGGCATGGAAACCCCGGCCGGCAAGCTGACCCTTGATGACAGCAACACCAGACGCACCGACTCAGCGCTTAACAAGTGATCGAGGTTCACCAGATCCAGTCGCCCGTCCGGTGTCCAGGGCAGCTCGATAACACGCACCCCGGCATCCTGGAGCAGGCGCAGGACCAACCAATCGCAAGGCGATTCCACAATCACCGGCGCCCCCCTCAGGCCCAATACTTCGATGAGGATGTCCAATACACCGCGCAGGTCGGGACCGATGTAGACATCATCGGCCTGCCAGCAGCGGGTGGGCGACGACGTATAGCGCGCCGCCAACGCCGCGCGCAGCTCCCAGACACCGCAAGGCTGGGACCAGGGTTGCAGATACCGCGGATATTGGCGGACGAGTTCGCGCTCCAGACGCAACAGCGTGCCATCCAGCGAGGCCAGCAGCGCGGGTTCATCTCCGCTGAGCACCACCATGCCAGGGCGCCGCGCCGCTGCGTAGAGCCGATCAAGCGGATCACCGCTGGTGCCCGCCAGCGGATTTGCCGAGAGTGGCCAGGCGTAATAACCCGATTTAGCCACCGAATAAACCCTGCCCTCTTTTTCAAGCAACGAGTAGGCATACTGGACCGTCGAGATCGACACGTTCAAGCGTCCCGCCAATTGCCGCAGGGATGGCAGTTTTACTCGTGTATCGGTACTGACTTCGTTGATCAGGTTGATCATGTAGCGATAGACCGCCTGATACGCGAAATCCGCCTGTCGTTCGCCGCGCAGCGTCATCGCCCGGACGATTGACAGGCCTGCGCGCTGCCCTCTGCCATGGTGTCAGCACTGCGCAGTTTGCCACTTGAGTAGCCCAGCGCACGCTTGCGATAGAGGTGTTGCAACAAAGGCATCGGTAAACCGCTGGTATCGGTGACCCACTGTTGCAGCATGTCGGCAGACGGTTTGCCCTGCAGGGCTTTGTGCAGTTCAGGCAAGGCCACCAGCATGCCCGGATGGCATTGTCGCAAATAGCCTTCCAGCCGTTCACCATGATGGACAAAAGGTGAAAACAACAGGCAAATCAATTGCGTCTCGTCCAAGCCAAAGAACTGTTGAGCGTAGGTGCTCGACAGGCTGCGCCCTTCACTGCTCCTCACCTGCGCGAGCAACGCCTCGGGCATATGGCGTGCGGCCTGCCGGATAAACTCTTGCACGCCCTCTTGATAATCCAGGTCCCGTAGACATTGGGCCTGCAACCCACGCAGGTGCGCCATCAGCAGGGGATTGGAATAGGAAGGATGGCTGAAGTGAAAACCCTGCGGGTCAGGCGTGAAGGCCATGAACTCGTTGAGCATGGGCGAAGATGGCAGGTCGACGTCGTCCAGCAAATCGGCAACACCAATGTAAGCCAAGTGACGATGGCCGTTCTTGCTGGGGTCGTCACTCACCCCATAGTGCTCTCCGTAGACGTCACCGTAATAAGCGGTACTCCATTCGTCCATGCGCGCGAACAGCCCGGTGAGCGACGACGGCCAAGTGTCCGAGATCGCGATACCCGCGCCGCGTGCTGTGTTCTTGAGCCAGGCAAGAAGCTGACTTTGTTTACGCGGGGAATCGCCACTGACCAGTGCATGGACCCCGCCATCCCAGGCAGTGACGCGTTGGTAGAAATCCCCAAGCGCCAAGTAGGTATCACTGCTTAATGTGGCACGGCAGTCACCGGCGCTCAGGTGGCCGATCATCAACATGTTGCGCTGGCTGATTTCTCGCCCAATCGTAGACGCAGGTCGCAAATGGTTGAAGGGTGTCACTTCCTGGTTGTCTACCATCAGCAGCTCAACCCTTGGATCATCATGCAGAAACAGGCGCCCATAGCCCTGATTGAGGTCGTCGAGCATGCCCTGGGTCATTCCCGCATGCCGCAATGTCGCGACCCGCAAGTGAAAGGTTCGCGGGGCTCGGCCGGCGATGGTCAATTGGGCAGCCCGCAGCAAGGCCAATGTGTAGCTACTCACTTTGCCGCCACCATGGGCCACCAGCACTTTGTAACCCCCCACTTGCTCCATGCCGCCTGCCGCCACCACGATTCGCTGGACCAATAACTGGAGTGCCGTTCGCTCTGCACGAGAAAAGTGCCCGATCAGGCGTTGTAGAACTTGCTGATAAACATACGTCATAGCTTGTTCGTGAATAGTGCTCATCATTCTATTACCTGAGTTTGGATATCAGTTTCAAGCAACTGCTGGCAGTATTTGCTCGACCTATTACGCGTGTAAGAAATTCGCGCGCAGCCCTGTGCGCTAATGACTAGACACTAGCACCACGCAACAAAATGACATCAGGTCCATCGTATTAGGATCGCCCCCTGAAAAGGCTTAAAAACCCCGTATTTACTGGCCCTCGGCAAACTGGATCGCGACCCTAGGATGTTTCCGACAAACTCTTACACATACCTGAGCAACCAGTTAAGGAAGCGTCTTACAAATAACTGCGACCAACTTTCAAACTTATTGTATTGAGGTTTTACATGGGCAAATGTATTCCCCTGGCGTCCTGCGCTTGCCGCGAGATCAGTCTCAACTACTCGCAATAGCGGTATCGGATATTCAATCATTGCTCAGTCCTTGAGATGAAAGTGAAGGCGCAATTATCAGTGCTGGAATAATGATTAATAGATACAGAACCCTGCCGAAAAGCAGTGCAGATGAATAACTACCGGCCTATAAGTCACGCGCACACAAAGACGCCGCACTGGATTTCAGGGCGGCGTGAGTGAAAAGATCAGATTTCAGGGGTTAAAGTACCCGTCTTGCAGCTGAAGGGTAACACCGCTGCAGCCTGTCAAATGGCGCTTTTGCCCCATGCGACAGGTGTACGAAATACTTTTTTGAGAATATTCCTACAGGCTAAACAGCCTCAACCTGCAACGCAACGCGCTCGCGGCACGGGCACTCGTCCATGTAGCGATGCGCTTCCACGAACTGATTGAACGGAAACACGGTGGTTTTCAACGGTACCAGCACACGGTCGGCAGTCAGTTGGTTGATGTCCCTCAGCGCTCGCTGCAAGGCGACCTGGTCCTGGATGATGCCCAGTTCAGGCTTGCCGGTGAAATTGCCGATACAGTGCACAAAGAACTGAATGTTCTTCTGGAACGCTGCACAGGCCGGGAACGGTGTCTGGTTGCCGCCCTGCAAGCCATACAGCACCAGACTGCCACGCGGTGCGAGCACATCGCCCAGCAACGACATCTGCGGGCCGCCCAAACCGTCAAACACCACGTCAACACCACGGTTGTCGGTGAACTTGTTGATCTGCATCAGCAAGTCCTGCTCTTCGGTGACGATGACTTTCTCCGCACCGAGGGACAGCAGGTATTCACGCTCATCACGGTCTTTGGTGGCGGCAATCACCCGTATGCCCAGCGCTTTGCCCAGTTGCACAAAGGACGGCCCGGCGCAGTGACTGGCGTCCGTCACCAGGGCAAATTGCCCAGGCTTGACCCGCGCCAGATCCACGTACGCGAAGTAGGCAATCAATAGCGGCGTGTAGTGCACGCTCGCCTCGATAGGGCTCAAGACATCCGGATACCGGGTCAAGGCCGAACGGGGCAGGACGATCTGCTCGCCATACACCGGGTAATCATTGGGGCTCTCGGCCGGAAAACTGGCCACCTTATCGCCCACAGCCAAATCATCCACGCCATCGCCTACAGCGACCACGACACCGGCCATCTCATGACCAAGGCCGGACGGCAGGCGTGCATGGGAAGACGCCAGGTTCTGGCGCCACAGGATGTCATACCAGCTGATGCCAATCGCTTCGACACGCACCTGCACTTCGCCCGGTGCGGGCTGCGCGGCTGCATGCTCTTCGCATTTGAGCACCTCGGCCGGACCAAACTTGTGAAAACGGATCGTGCGGGACATCGCAAACCTCGTCAAAGTAACCTCTAATGCCATGAACTCTATCTGGGCTTTCCGGGTAAGGCCACCGGTCGCCATTAATAGTCGACATGTCTGTCATTGATTCCGCATGTGAGGGATAGACCTCAGCTATCGTAGGAAAACTCAATTATCCTGTGCAGAGTACCAGCCTTTCCCCGTAAGATTCATGCCGGCCATTGTTTACATATGGCCGCTCTCGTCAAGTTTGCTGACTCTTCCAGGACACAAGATGAACCGTAACGACCTGCGTCGTGTCGACCTTAACCTCTTGATCGTATTCGAAACCTTGATGCATGAGCGCAGTGTGACCCGCGCTGCCGAGAAATTGTTCCTCGGCCAGCCGGCCATCAGCGCGGCCTTGTCACGCCTGCGCGGGCTGTTTGATGACCCCTTGTTCGTGCGCACCGGCCGCAGCATGGAGCCATCGGCGCGGGCAGTGGAAATCTTCGCCCTGCTCTCCCCGGCGCTGGACTCTATTTCCACCGCCGTCAGCCGCGCCGCCGAGTTCGACCCGGCCACCAGCACTGCGGTGTTCCGCATCGGCCTTTCCGATGACGTTGAATTCGCGCTGCTGCCCCAACTGCTCAAACGCCTGCGCGCCGAAGCCCCCGGCATTGTGCTGGTAGTACGCCGCGTCAACTACATCCTGATGCCCGGCCTGCTGGCGTCCGGCGAAATCTCCATCGGCGTCAGCTACACCGCCGACCTGCCGGCCAACGCCAAACGCAAAGTGTTGCGCCGCAGCCTGCCCAAACTGCTGCGCGCCGACAGCGTACCGGGCTCCCTGAGCCTGGACGACTTCTGCGCCCGCCCCCATGCGCTGGTGTCGTTTGCCGGTGACTTGAGCGGGTTTATCGATGAAGAACTGGAGAAACTCGACCGCAAACGCCATGTAGTACTGGCCGTGCCGCAGTTCAACGGCCTGGGTACTTTGCTGGCAGGCACGGATATTCTGGCAACCGTGCCGGATTATGCGGCCGAGGCGCTGACCTCGGCGGGAGGCCTGCGGGCGGAGGACCCGCCGTTGCCGGTGCGCAGCTTTGAGCTGCATATGGCGTGGCGTGGGTCGCAGGATAACGATCCGGGTGAGCGGTGGTTGCGGTCACGGATTCAGATGTTTTTCGGCGATCCTGAGAGTCTTTAGGTGTCGTTGGGCAGGCTGTTTAGCTGAGCATTTCTGGCTTTTCATGGGCATGGAGCCCCTTTCATTTCCAAGCCCGCCAGTCCCGTTGCCTTACCGAAATCGCCATCAACTTATTCTGGCCCAGCAAATACAATCGGGCCCCGTCAATAAATGGTTCCGACGCCTGATGTTCGATCTGTTCGGCGATTAACTGCGCGCACAGCCTTTACTGCCAATGCGAAAACCTTGGAGCGCAGGTGCGACACCTGCGGCCAGACCCCATGCACATCAGCGTTACCGAAAAACCACTCGCGACACGAAGCAGACATTGGAGCAGGTAAATAAGCCCGTCGTTTTTCTTCCTTTGGCCTCGTTTTTTGCCACCCGTTTTCAGGTTGCTCGCCGATCACTCCGATAGGATCAGGCAATACTAAAATCGAATCAGGCATAGTTCCCAACCACTCCCCGCCCTAGCATAGCCTGACCTTATATATTCAGGAGTGCGCCCCATGCGTGCAGACAAAACCATTTTTATCACGGGCGTTAGTAGCGGCTTTGGCCAGGCCCTGGCTAAGGAAGCTCTCGCTCAGGGCCATCGAGTGATCGGCACTGTTCGCAGCGAATCCTCTCTGGCAACGTTCCAGGCGCTCTTGCCTGAGAGAGCCCATGGCGTGGTGCTGGACGTTACCCACTTTAATGCCATCGACGCCGTCGTCGCCGCTATTGAGGGTCAGTATGGCCCGGTGGACGTGCTGGTTAACAACGCGGGTTATGGCCACGAAGGGGTTTTCGAGGAGTCGTCGCTGGAGGAAATGCGCCGTCAGTTCGACGTCAATGTATTCGGCGCGGTGGCGATGACCAAGGCGTTTGTGCCCTTTTTTCGCCAGCGGCGGGCGGGACGTATCCTCAATATCACGTCCATGGGTGGCTATATCACCATGCCAGGTATTGCTTACTACTGCGGCAGCAAATTTGCCCTGGAGGGCATCTCTGATACGTTGAACAAAGAGCTTGCGCCCTTCAATATTTTTGTAACGGCCGTGGCGCCGGGGTCTTTCCGAACGGACTGGGCAGGTCGTTCGATGCAGCGTACGCCGCGCAGCATCAGTGACTACGATGCGACGTTCGACCCGGTGCGAAAAGCCCGTGAGGAAAAAAGCGGCCTTCAACTGGGCGACCCGCAGAAAGCCGCACGCGCCATGATGACTATTATCACCAGCCCCAATCCGCCGGCTCAACTGCTGCTGGGCAGCGACGCCCTGGCTCTGGTGCGTGACAAGCTGCAGCGGACGGCGGAGAGTATTGAGCAATGGGAAGCGCTGAGCTGTTCCACGGACGGCTGAGCATAAAAGTGGAGAACGTACAATCGATGCCGAAATCCAAGGACCCGAGCACTGCGCGTATGGTGCAGTTGATGGGCCAGCTTGCACCGCTGGAGGGTTACAACCTGAGTCCGCTGGATGATGTGCGTTTTCTGCGTTCCAACCGGCCGCTGAAGCGCACCCCGGTTCTATATGAGCCGGGCATCGTCATCCTCTGTCAGGGGCAGAAACGCGGCTATCTGGGTGATGACATTTACATCTATGACGCCCAGCATTATCTGGTGGTGTCAGTGCCCGTGCCTTTTACAATGGAGACCGACGCTAGCGAGACGGAGCCAATGCTGGCGGTGTACATACGTCTGGATTTCAATCTGGCCGGCGAGCTGATTCAGCAGGTAGATGAGGTATGGAACATCCGCGCGGCTCAGCCTATGGGTATGTACGCCTCGCCCATGGACGAACCGCTGCGCCAGTCGACCCTGCGTTTTCTGGAAGTCATGGGCGACTGCACCGACGCGCTAATCCTCGGACCAGCGATGTTGCGCGAACTTTACTACCGCATCCTCACTGGCGAACAAGGCGGCACCCTACGCGCGGCTATCGTCCAGCAGGGTCAGTTCGGCAAGGTGACGCGCGCCATTCACAAAATCCACCGCTGTTACCACGAGCGTCTGGATGTAGAAATCCTCGCCCAGGAAGCGCAGATGAGCGTGCCTAACTTTCATCTACATTTTCGCAAGGTGACCGATTCCTCGCCTATGCAGTACCTCAAGTCGACGCGGTTGCATCAAGCGCGACTACTGATGCTGCGTAACGACCTGACAGCGGCCAAGTCGGCATTTCTGGTGGGTTATGAAAGTGCTTCGCAATTTAGCCGCGATTTCAAACGCCTCTTCGGACGCACGCCAATAGCGGAGGTGGCATGGATGAAGCAGGCTTATGCGTTGCCGGCACCGCCAACCCCTTCGCCCTTCGTGTCATCACACTGAGTTTCAAACAATCCTGTCTTGGCCGTCGCCAGTAGGCTTGGGATCGTGCGGATGGCGTGCCTGCCGATACGGCGGGCGAGTGAAGTTTCACATCTGCGGCCGCATGGATGAACAGTAAGCGTCTGGTGAAGACGTCTGGACAAAGTAAATGGTCTGAACACGATCAGATTTCCCGAAAGAGCCACTCGCCAGTTCGCATTTTCGTTTCTTGACACAGTGCTCGAATTTCCAGATTATCGATCAATGACGCCTACAAATCTCGTTAGCATGATGCGCCCCTTGATGACTGCCTTTGGCGGGCCATAGGGCGATGTGCGCTTAGAACAGAAGCATTGACCAGAAGCCCCGCCAGAAATGGATGGGGCTTTTTCATTCCCCTTCCAACTCATTGATGACAAGGAGAGTGAAGATGCTGTTGATCCGCCCAGCCAAACGTACTGACGCCGAGGCCGCGTTTGATATACGCCTCCAGGCGATCCGGCATCAATGCATTACCGTCTATACCGCTGAGCAAGTAATGGCGTGGACTGATGTGCCGCTCACAGACCGATATCGGGCTTGGGTGGAAAAGGAGTACCACGTTGCCTGGTTGGGCGAGATACCGGTCGCAACAGGTCTGATTGATTTCCAGTCTGGAGAGATAGGCGCTATTTTCGTATTGCCTGCATTCATGGGACAGGGGATTGGCAAGACAATGCTCCTATACCTTGAGCGACTGGCCTTTAAAGCTGGGATCGTCGACATCCATTTAGATGCTACCCCTAACGCAACCGCGTTCTACCGTCGGTGTGGCTATCACGGAGATATTCAAGCTATCTATACCTCGCCCTCCGGTCTTGAGCTGGCTTGTACACCGATGCGGAAACAGTTGGCCAGTGGAGAGCTCCTGTAACGCGGGTGACGAGCAGGCTGCCGAACTCAAGTTGAGTAAGTCAGTCCGGCATGCAGTCGTGGACGAAGCTTAACCCTGGAGATCCGGCGTTGAAGTGAAGCGTCAGGTCATAAGCCCCCATTCGCGATCGCCCGCGCGCCCGATGTAAAGGGGGGGCAAAACTGGGCGCGCATTCATTTTCATCGCCGCAATGCTGATACCGAACCTGTCGCGATATGAATACATCAACGGTCCCGGCGAGGTCGAAGACGGGCGTCTTGATGCATTCCATCATCCAACCCTCATGGTTCCAAAAACGTTGATCGTATGCGCACGTAGCCACTTGCGGGCACTTCAGTGATCTGTACGGATATATCCACCTTCTGCTGGCGCAGCACCGGCTCGAAAATGTCAGCGAGCACCTCCAGCAGGAGACTGCTGATGGTGTGGCGTTTTTCATCATCGCCAGCCTTACCGGAAACAGTCGACACGTTCAGATGGATGAACTCCTGAGGCTCAACGCAATCACCTACGAAATAGTTGTCGTATCGAATGAGCCGCGTCTTAACCAAGTCCAGCCGCAGTCCGGAAACCTCAACAAGGGTGTTATGAAGGCGCTGGCTAGCCTCCTTGAAATTAACGTCACTCCCTACCCCTGCGGTGTACTCAAGGTATACATGTGGCATGTTCAACTCCTTGGGCGTAATCAAACACCGACCGGCAGGCGCCGGCCGGGTAACCTGCCTGTCAGCGCGTTGGGATAATGGGGAACTTCGGGTGCTCCATCGGCATATCCAGCGTCAACCCGAGGGGGTCGGTACGGTGGTTGGAAGCCCCGGTGTAGCGTGCCGAAACGGGCAACCACAGGGTTGAATACACCCATCGTGGCGTATTAGAGCTGTTAGCGGGAGCCGCGTGGATCACGTTCATGTCATGCACGGTGGCATCGCCGGCTTTGAGCGAAATAGGCGGTGACATTTCGAACTCATCCAGCACCCAAGGATGTTCGTCGAGCAACGTTACGTTATCGCGGCGATTGAAGTAGCGCCCCAGCATGCCCGCTCGGTGGCTGCGGCTGAGAAACTGCATGGTCCCCATCTCCGGCGTGAGATCGACCAGCGCGATCCAGATATTCAGCGCTCCTTGCCGGTCCAGTGGATGATGTGGAAAGTCCTGGTGCCAGGGAGTGTCACCGCCGGCTTCGGACTCGGGGTTCTTGGCGAACACATGGTCCGAATAGAACCGCACCTCCTCGCCCGCCAGTTGCGAGGCAATGCTGGCCAGCTGCGGCGAGTGGCTGAGTGCCTTGATCTGCGGACAGGTGGCGGAGACTTCATCCCAGCGCGCATACCAGCGGTAGGCATTTTCGATCTGCTTGCCGGGATCGTTGCGATCGACGGTGCGCGCGACTTCGCCCATCCGGGTCTTGGCCTCGTTGAGCAGCATCTGCACGGTTTGGGCGTTGATCACATTTTCCAGTTTCATCCAGCCGTTGGCCCGATAATCCAGGATTTGCTGGGCGTCCAGAGAGTGCGGCGCGTAGCCGTCGTTTGCCTCGGTCTTCATGACTGCTTGCATGTTCAATCTCCAATGTTTCCAGGTTTATTGAGCACTGCTTCAGGCGGCCGATTGCGCGGCCATGGGTTGCTTGCGCAGCAACACGAGCGTCAACGCCCAGCCCGCAGCCAACAGCAGCGAGGACAAGACGATAACTTGGGTGAAGCCATGGCCGAACTGGGCGGCGTCGGCAACGTTGATCAACAGACTGAAGATCGCCACGCCAATCAGACCGCCCACCTGGCGCGACGCATTGACGATGGCCGACGCCACGCCGGACTTGTCACTGCTGACATGGTTAACGGCGGTGGCAGTCAAGGTGGGCACCGTCAGTGAGATACCGAAGCCGATGACAAACATCTGCACGGCAATGTGGGCGTAAGGCGCCCCACCCACGAACGGCGTGAGCGCAACCACGCCGAGCAGCGCGATGGCCAGCCCCAACGACAGCAGGCGCCGCTCACCCAACTTGGGCAACCAACGGGCCGCCAACTGATTGCCGAAGAACAGCACGCCAGTCATGGGAATAAAGGCCAGTCCGGTATTGATCACCGAATAGTGATTGACCTGCTGCAAAAAAATGCTAAACACGAAAATCAGCCCGTAGAACACAAAGTTCACGATCACTCCCAATATCGAGGCCAGGCTAAAGGCCGCATTGTTGAAGACCGCGAGCGGAACCATCGGTCGTGCGGTACGTGATTCGACCCACAAAAATCCGAGCAGGCCGCCAAGAAAGCACAGCGCATGCACCAGAACGCGTTGGTCCAGACCTTTCTGGCGACCCAGCTCGATGACGGTGTAGGTCAGGTTGGCCAGGGTAAACAACGCCAGCAGTTGCCCCCACAGGTCAAAACCGCCTTTGTGATTGGCCGGAATTCGCGGCGCATTGATCAGGCACAACACAATGCCGATCAGGCCAATCGGCAAGTTGATGAAAAAAATGCTGCGCCACCCGAACACACCGATCAGTAACCCGCCCACGACCGGACCGGCCGCCAGCGCAATACCCGCTACGCCCGCCCACAAGGCAATCGCCTTGCTGCGTTCGGAAGGCACTTCAAAGGTGATACGCACCAGGGCCAGGGACGTCGGCACCAGCAGTGCAGCACCTATGCCTTGCAGCGCTCGAAAGCCAATCAGCGACGGCAACGTCTGGGCCAGGCCACAGCCCAGCGAGGCCAGGGTAAAGACCACGTACCCCCATAAAAACACTTTCTTGTGCCCGAACCGGTCACCCAGCGCGCCTCCGGTGAGCAGGAAGGAGGCAAACAAAAGCGTGTAAGCGTTGACGATCCATTGCAGTTGCAGCACATCGGTGGCGAACTCGGCCTTGAAACTTTCGAGCGCGACGTTGACCACGCTGACATCAAGCAACACCACCACGAACCCCAGGCAGGTGGCGAGCAACGTTAATTTCTTCTTGCTGGAAGTATCCATTATCAATTCCTCACGGGATGTTGAACGCAGCAGGCAGTGCCTCAAGCACGGCCTCGATCTGCGCCTTGAACGCCAGCGCCGTTGAGCGCTCTACTTTCAGCGAACTGAAGGCCAACGCTGCATGCCAGGTGCCATTGAACCGGGCCAAGTGCAGGACGAAGTCGTAGTTGCCACCGGTGCGGTTGACCAACGTTGAGAAACCGATCACAGAAGCCGCGGGATGCGTCAGGAACCGCTCCAGCGACCCGGTATTGGTAAACGCCAGCGCGGGCCTCGGGGTGTGGTCGAGCACCGTCTCTTCGTGTGTTCCCAATAGCGCCCTGGCCTCGACCACCGCCTGCGCATACCGCTCGATACACCCATACAGATCCGGGCTCTGGCTATCGAGCGTGGTTTTGCGAACGTCAATCAAGCAGGCCTTGGTCAGCGGAGCCCCAGCGGCGCCAGGCTCACGTCGCGAATACGCGGTGAATAAATCGAATGCGGGGACGCCGAAATGCCTGAGATAGCTATGAGCAAAAACCCCGCCCCAAATGGCGTTAGTGCTGAAACCCGACGCCGTGCGCAGTTGATCGATGCGTTTTTCGGCCTCGCTACTGACCTGCAACCGGACAAAATCGGCGTAACTGGCTTTGCCTGTCTCGATGGGTGAACCGCGCCAATGCGCCAGGCGTATGCGGAACGCATGCGCCGCTCGATCATCGAGGCTGGCGGGCATCTCACCCAGGTAGCCGGCGAGGCTATTGACCAATCTGGCGGTGCTGTAACCGTCGGAGATCGCATGGTTGCGCGTGAGCAGGATATGGGTCTGATCGATCTCGGGGTCGGTCACCACCAGCGCCCTCCAGCCTTCCTGGTCGGCCAGCAAACGGTTGAGCTCAAGCTTGAGCAAAACGTCGGGAAGCAACGATGTCGGGGGTGTGCAAGGTAGTGCCTGGACCTCGTCTTCGACTGCCACGAACCCATGCCTGTCGTTGCCGACAGGCACTATCTTCTGGCGCAGAAACGCATAGTCGGCGACCAATTGCCCAAATGCCTTGCACGCCCGCAGCGGGCTGACGCACCCCGGCACCGTGAGCAATGTGGTCACTTGGGTATTGCCGTTGCGGTTAAGGAAATTCTGGTGAAACCGCTGTTCGGTTTCGTCCAGCAAGCGGTGCGGCTGCATACCGGCCTCCGTGGCAGTGCCTATCGGTCGATGAATTGCATCATTCGCTGTTCGTAGCGTTCACCCGCCACCGCCCACTGCCCAAGCAACGCCTGGATCGCGTGCGATTGTTCGTCGTTTAACACGCAGGCATCGGCAGCCACGTTCTCTTCCAGGTAGGCGACCCGCTTGGTTCCCGGGATCACTGCCAGGTGCGGGCTGCGCGTGAGCAACCAGGCCAGCGCCAACTGCGCAGGCGTCATCGACCACGAATCGGCCAGCGCAAGAATCGACTCGGTCAGAAAGGTGTTGGCGGCAAAGTTTTCTTCGCGAAAGCGCGGGTCTTGCTGGCGGAAGTCATTGGCGTCGTAGTGAGTAGCGCTGGCCGCCTTGCCGGTCAGGAACCCGCGGCCCAATGGGCAGAAAGCGACGTAGCCGATGCCGAGGTTGTGCAACAGCGGCAGGATCTCTTGCTCGACATTGCGCTCCCACAACGAGTACTCACCCTGTATCACTGAAATCGGGTGAGTGGCATGGGCGCGCTCGATGGTGCGCGTGCCCACCTCGCAAAGGCCCAGGTACTTGACCTTGCCCTGCTCGACCAGACGCCCCATCGCCCCCACCACTTCTTCGATGGGAACCGTAGGATCCAACCGGTGCTGATACAGCACGTCGATGTAATCGGTCCCCAAACGTTTGAGCGAGGCCTCGACGACTCTTTGCAGATTGCTTTCAGAACTGTCCACGCCAACGATCTGGCCGTCGACGATGCGGAAACCGAACTTGGTGGCGATGACCACCTCCCCGCGGCGCCCGGCAAAAGCGCGCTGCAACAGCCGCTCATTGGTAAACGGCCCGTAAGCCTCGGCCGAATCGAAGAAGTTCACGCCCAGCTCCAACGCTCGATGCAAGGTGCGTAGCGATTCGTTGTCATCCGTGGCGCCATACCACTGGCTCATCCCCATGCAGCCCAGCCCTATGCGGCCAACCTGCAGACCCTGTGTGCCCAACGTGATCGTCGAAACCATGGAATCGCCCTCCTTGTGATACTGATCGTTCTACATCTTTTTCAAATTATCGCCTCCCCGTCAATACAATGTTTCTAAATATTTTGTTTTATTTCGGGTTCGAATGTCCTTATCAAGAGCCACGAACATGAAAAATAACTATATAAATCAATTTATTAATGCCTCATAACCGATCTTAAAATTTTATTCCGCCAAAACCAAATGATTGGATCCAATAACCAGAAACATATTGACACATATATTTTGAGCGTCTAAACACTCTCAACAGAGACATCACGGTCTCTTTTTCTTTCCACAAGATCGAGGACGAACGCATGGGCAAGATGGACTCTTGGATCGGCCATTGGCAGCGCGGGGTGCCGACCTTCAAAGCGGAATGCGCCCAAGCGCAAGCGAACTATTTGGAAAGGCTCGACAAGCCCCTAAAGACCCAGGAACACGTGCTCGAAGACATCATTCACGTGTGCCAGAAGTCGTTGTTTTGGAAAGAAAACGGTTTTCAGGTCAGCCACTGCAACGGCAGGATCACCCGCACCAACATCCCGGTCATGACCTATGAAGGGTTCCGCGACATCCTGGTGCGTGAAGGCCAGCAAAAAGGCGGAATACTCAGTTGCAGCCCGGTGGTGCGCTGGCTCAAGACCAGCGGTACCACCGGGCAATCCAAGCGCATTCCCTACACGCTGCACTGGATTCGCCAGTACCGGGTGCCGGCCATCAAGGCCATGTGGGGGTTCTTTGCCCATGACTACCCGGCCCTGCACGCAAATCCGTGGGCCACACTGGACACGCAAACCGTTCGAGACCCAAGCAACGAGTACGTTGAAGGTTTGCCCTACCAGGCGATCAGCAACCGCCACCCGCAGATCGGCAGCGGCGACTGGAACCCGCCCTGGTATGAAGCGCCCTGGTTTACGCCGACGCCGGATGCCAGCCATGAGCAGAAGATGTATGCACGGCTGCTGTGGACACTGGGTGAGGACGTCAGATTACTCACGGCCATCAACCCCAGCACTCTGCTCTCCCTGCACCATTGCCTGCTGGAAAACCGTGAACGCCTGCTGCGCGACCTGCACGACGGCGCCCATGCCGGCAGCCTCATGCGGGCAGCTGACCCTGCGGCTGCGCACCGGCTGGAGAGTGTGTTGGCCCGCGACGGGGTGTCACTGCCGGATGTATGGCCGGGGCTGGAGCGCTTCAGTTGCTGGACTGCAGCGTCGGCCAAGCTCTACAAGCCCCAATTGGAGCGAATCATGGGGCAGGCCAAGGTGCTGCCATTCATGTCATGCGGCACCGAAGGCGTGGTGACCCTGCCCGTGGATGACGATCAGGACAGCCAGCCGTTGGCGGTTGATCAGGCGTTTTTCGAGTTCATTCCCGTATCAGTGGATATGGATGCGCTGATACGTGATCAGGTGCAGCCGCAGACCGTGTCTCTGGATCAGCTCAAGGAAGGCGACGAATACCACCTGGTCATGTGGCAGGGCAACGGGATGGTGCGCATGTACACCGGCGATATCTATCGCGTGCACGGCTATTACCGAGGCGTGCCGCGTATCAGTTTCAGCCGGCGTAATGGGGTGATGCATTCTTTCACCGGCGAAAAGATCACCGAGACCCAACTGCACGAAGCGGTGCAGATGTGTGGCATCCCCAATGCCGGGCTTTACCTGTGCGCCCCGGTCTGGAACGAAACGCCCTATTACGCCGTGGCCATCGAGGCGGCAGGCGCGCCTTGCGGTGAGTCGGAGCGCCTCAGTCAGTTACTCGATGGGCATCTGCAGGCGATCAATATCGAGTACGAGTCCAAGCGTTCCAGCAAGCGCCTGGGACAAATCAAGGTCATCACTGTGCCTGGCAACGCGATCTCCATGGCGATCGAACAGGAAAAAGCCGCCAGGAAAACCCTGCAGATCAAGTACAAGCCCTTCCAACCCGACCTGTCCCTGCTGGGCATCCAGCAACTCTGATCTTGAGAGGCACTCATGAACATGCACTTGTTTCAGCACAACATTGCGCGTGAAGTCCACTACCTGGCTCAGGCAGACCGGCGGATGGCCCTGCATGCCTGGCGCCCGCAGCAGCCGCAAGGCGCCATCCTGTATTTTCATGGGCTGCAAAGCCACGCCGGTTGGTTGTGGTCGGTAGGTAATGCATTCGCCAACCTGGGCATCGCGTTCTACGCCCTGGACCGCGAAGGGTGCGGTATCAGCAGCGGTCAGAAACATGGGTTCCCGGACGTGCGTACGTTGCACACGGATGCCTCGGCCGCCATCGAACACATTCGTCGCGAAGTGCCCGACGATGTGCCGCTTTGCCTGTTCGGGCACTGCCTGGGCGGATCGGTGCTGGCCGCCATCGCAAGCAGCCCCCGCGCCGAGCTGCCCTATGACAATCTCGTCATCTGTTCGGCCTGGCTGGGCAAAATGCATGACCGGCTCAGTGAACAGGAGCGCGCCGACATCGATCTGGACGACAGGCAGACGCTGTGGGATGCGGGGCTCAACCCGGACGACTTCACCGCCAACCCGAATCTGGCCGAATTCATCCGCAACGACACGCTGGCCACCACTCATTTGCAACATCGAGAGCGGAAAAAATTGCTGGCGCTGGAAAAGGTCTACCTGGCGGCCGATGCCCGACCCATCGACGCCCCCAGCCTGTTTATCTGCGCCAACAAAGACCCGCTGGTGGATGTGAACGCCACCGTTGGTCACTTCCAGCGCCTGTGCCGCAACGGCTCTACCCTGCTGGTCAATCAGGACAAGCACTACCTGTTTTTCACCCCCGCGATGGGCCAGGTGGTGCAGTTCACCGCAGATTTCGTCAAGGCCAACGGACGCTACGCCTATGACGCCGCCTGAGGTCTACCTGGTACGCCAGCCCATGGCCAACCCGTTCGTGCATGGCGCCCACCAACGCCACACTTCAGACAGTGTGGTGCTCAGCTGGACGCTCGGCGCCTTTACAGGGATCGGTGAATGCGCGCCGCGCCGCTACGTGACAAGCGAAGACTGCGAGTCGGTGCTGACCCAACTGCGCAGCCTTGACTTCGCGCACTTGGCAAAAGCATTGGCCAGCGGCGACCCGGTCGACCGGGGGCGCGCACTATATGAACATGGCCTGCCATTCGAGGCCAGTGAGAACCTGGGTAACAACACGCAGTGCGTGGTGGAAATGGCGGTACTCGACTCGCTGGCCCAACAGGCCGGCCTGCCATTGTCCACCTACCTGCTGCGCATCACCGAGGCCGTTGCGACGGCACGCCGCACCGTGCCCGCGCACATCAACATCACCCAGGTACTCGACCTGTCGCAACCGGTTCAGGCGTTCCTTGAACAGCGCAAACCGTTGCGCTCGCTCAAGCTCAAACTGGCCGGTGATCCGCACGCCAACCAACAACGTCTGGAAACCATCCGGGCACTGGCGCCGCCCCTGGCGTTGTACGTCGACCCGAACATGAGTTGGTCGGCCGAACAACTCCACGGCAGCGCGCGACAGTTTCATGCACTGGGTGTCGCGCTGTTCGAGGAACCCTTGCCGCCCGGCAGCCTGGAGGATTACCGCCAGGCGAGGCTCAAGCATGGCGTGGCAATCATGCTCGACGAGTCGGTCACCTCAGCGTCCAGCCTGGCGCGGGCGTGGCAACACCAGGCGCTGGATGCGGTGAACCTTCGGATCGCCAAATGCGGTGGGCTGTTGGCCAGTGCGCGAATGATCGAGCAGTGCCACGCGTGGGGGCTGCCCGTTTACCTTGGCGTGCAAGTTGCCGAAGTCGGACCGCTGATCGCCGCGCACCGTGCGCTGCTCACGGCCTACGAGGGTTTTATCGGCGTGGAAGCCGGGCAACACGATCGTTTTTTCCACACCGACCTGCTCGAACCGATGCCAGCCATTGATAGAGATCACAACGCCATTCACTTGCCCGTTCCGACGCGAACAGGCCTTGGCTGCCGCCTGACGTCCCATGTGCAGCCCTACCACTGTGCAACCGGTGTCGACAGACACCCCAACGAATCTCTTCACATGGAGCGTGCACGATGAAGTATTTCTCCGATCTGCTTGTCGATCTTCTGATCAACCAGGGCATTGAGTACGTCTGCTTCAACCCCGGCGCGTCATTTCGCGGCATTCATGACTCGCTGGTGCATCACCCCGACCCGGCCGTACCGGCCATCCTGATGTGCTGCCACGAGGAAATTTCGGTAGCAATGGCCCACGGTTATTACAAGGCCAGCGGCAAGCATATGGCGGTGCTGGTACATGCCAATATCGGCTTGCAGCACGCGAGCATGGCCATCTTCAACGCCTGGTGCGATCGGGTCCCGCTGTTGGTGCTCGGCGGCAACGGGCCGATCGACGCCGCACTGCGTCGCCCCTGGATCGACTGGATCCACACGTCCCAGGGCATCGACAAGTTGCTCTCGGGTTACACCAAATGGACCGATATGCCGGTCTCCCAAGCCGCCACGCTGGAATCGGTGCAACGGGCGCTCAAGCTGTGCGCGGCCGAACCTCACGCCCCTTGTTATGTCGCCATCGACAGTGCAGTTCAAGAAGAGTCACTGGCGCCGGGGCTCTTGCTGCCATCCGGCGCGGTACGCCCGGAACGCCTGCCGGCACTGGACGATGAGCAACTGAACGAACTGGTGGACCGCATGCTGGCGGCACATCACCCCGTGATCGCGATTGATTACGCCGCACTGGACGATGAGCAGGCCGAGCAAATGCTGAGGCTCGCCACCCTCACAGGCGCGGCGGTGATTTCACGTAACGGCCGCTACAACGTGCCCAATACCCATCCGCTGGTGTTCCAGGACCACGATGCACAACTGATGAGCGAGTGCGACTTTCTGCTGGCCTTGGAAGTCCAGGATCTTTATGGGCTGATCGCCAACTCCGGACAGCAACCCCACGCTGGTCTTTACATCGCGACCCTGGGCACCCACTCGCTGTTGATCAGCAGTTGGGTGGCCGACAGCCAGAAGCTGGTGTGCGCCGACCTGGCGCTGCACGCCAATGTGGCGGCCTCCATTACGCGTATCGCACAGGCGGCGCAGGCGTTGGCGGCGTCGCGCACTCACACGGCACAGACGTTGGTCGATGAGCGCACCCAGCGCATTGCGGCCCACAAGCAGGCGCGTCGCCAGGCGCTGCTGGCGCAAGTCACCCAACCCGCCGACGGCTTGACCATCGCCCAGGCGCTGATCGCTATCCACGAAGCCATCGGCCATGAACGTTGGGTACTCACCAACACTGGCAGCGTGACAATCGACACCCTGGTGCGTGGGCTCTGGCCCATCGAGCGCAGTGAAGCGTATATCGGCATGAGCGGCGGCGCCGGGCTGGGTTACGGCCTGGGCGCAGCCATCGGTGCGGCCGTCGCCCACAAAGGCAGCGGCCGGCTGTGCGTCAATCTGCAATCGGATGGCGACCTGCTCTATACCCCAAGCGCCTTGTGGACCTTGTCCGCCTACGACATTCCCCTGCTGGTGCTGGTGATCAACAACCGTCTCTACCTCAATTCCAAGCAGCACGCCGAACGGATTGCCGACCTGCGTCAACGGCCCAGCGACCTGTCCAATCTGGCGACCAGCTTTCATGAGAACGAGGTGGACTTCGTCGCCCTGGCGAAAACCTTTGACCTCTATAGCCCTGGCAGTGCCGAGACACCGGCGCAGATCGGGGAAAAGATCTGCGACTGCCTGTCCTACATGCGCACCTACGGCAAGCCTGCCCTGCTCGAAATCAAGACCCTCTAGGAGCTTCCCATGTCGATCATTTTCGAATGCGCGCGGGATGGCCAGCGCTACGTCACCCGCCCCAGCTCCACCGGGCCCTACACCCTTTATCCGGTGAGCGACCTGTACACGCTGCTGCGCGACACACCGGCGGGCGAATACCCCGGCGGGCCGCTGGAATACCTGCACGAGCACAGCCCTGCGCCGTTGACCGTTGCGGACCTTGCCGGCTTCGAGCTGCTGCCCTGCCTGCAACCGCCCGACCCACGCCAAGGCATGGTGTGCGGCTTTGGCCTGACCCATCAGAGCAAAGTCGCGGAACCACCGCAACACGGCGAGCGCCCGGCCTTCTTTATCAAGGGCTTTGCCGATTCCCTCAAGCGCAGCGGCGACGTACTGCGCATGAACCGCGGCGCACTCTCGGCATGCGAAGAAGCTGAAGTGGTAGCGCTGTTTCTGGTGGCCGATAACAGTCGCCCGACCTATATCGGCTACACCTTCGGCAACGACCTGACCGATATCGCCCTGGCCAAATCCAAGCGCAACTACCTGGCCTACGCCAAGTTACAACCCAGCGCCATCTCCCACCTGCTCTACCGCCAGCCCCTGCCCGAACTGATACAGGGCAAGACATCCATCTACCGCGCGGGCGACCTGCACTGGGAGCAAGGCTTCAGCACCGGCCTGTCGTGCCTGTGCTATGACGCCGACGAGCTGTTCGAAACCCTTTGGCAGCACCCGTCGCTGCGCCTGCCCGGCACGCTGATCTACCTGTACCTGGGCGCCGATCGTAACAGCGCCGATGCCGGTATCCACCTTAGCCACGGCGATACCGTGGTGTGCGATTTCGACAACGGCCCGCGCCTGAGCAACTTGATCGAATGGGAGAACGTTCATGTTTAAACGCATTGTTTTGCTCAAAAGCCCTGACGCGGCCGCCGTATCCACGCTGCTGCAGGAACTGCACGCATTTCCCGGCCAGGTGCCAGGCTTGGTAGCGGTGGAGGTGATCGCAGACAGCGGCGAGCGGTCACTGGGCTTCGACCAGGGTTTTATCCTCACGTTTACCGACGAGTCGGTACTCCCCGGCTGGCGGGAACATCCGCTGCACGCGGGTTTCCGCCCCAGGTTGCGCGCGTTGTGCCAGATGTTGATTTTCGATTACCCGCACCCTGCGCCCGCACACCAGAAGGAAGACCACTATGCCTACGTTTGAACCCACTACTGAGGTGTTGGTCATCGGCGGCTCTGCCGGGATCGGTTTTGCAATCGCCAAACTGTTCCACCAGCAAGGAGCGAGAGTCACCTTGGCCGGGCGCAGTACGACGCGGTTGCATCGCGCTGCGCACGACATCGGCCCGAACGTGGCAACCGAGGCACTGGACGTTACGCAACCGGCGCAGCTGGAGGATTTTTTCTCCCGGCCGACGCGCTGGAAGCATATTGTCGTCACCGCCGCCTCGCTGACCTTCGGCCCACTGCGTAGCGTTTCTCTGGAGGATGCCCAGCGCATCTTCGACAGCAAGTTCTGGGCGGCTTATCACATTGCCCGGCTCGCCACCTTTGACGAGCACAGCTCGCTCACGCTGGTCTCCGGGCGCTTTGCCCAGCGCGCCGGTGCGCAAACTGCGCTGATCAGCGCAGTCAATGCCGGCATCGAGGGGCTGGCACGTGGGCTGGCCAGCGAACTCTCACCGGTGCGGGTCAACGTGCTCTCACCGGGCTTTGTCGACACTGGCATGCATCCCGAAGCCCTGGTAGAAAAAATGCGCCAGCGCAGCCAAGCACTGCCGGTCAAGCGCATCGCGCTTCCTGAGGATATCGCCTCGGCCGCCCTGTTGCTGGCGACCAACTCAATGATCAGCGGCACCGTACTGGCCGTGGATGGCGGCGATACGGTGACACTGACCTGAGGTTTGCGACGCATGGGCGAAATACTGAATCAAGACTGAGATAGACTGGTCTATATCAGAATGTTACGGTTTTCGCCCATTTCTACTGCCCGAGCCTGGAGTTCCGAGTTGTCTGTATCGAAAAAGCAGCATGTCGTCGACACTGCTACCAGCCTGTTTTCCCAATACGGTTTTCACCCCGTGGGCGTCGACTGGATCATTGAAGCCTCTGGCGTCGCCAGGATGACGATGTACCGTAATTTCGCGGGTAAAGAAGACTTAGTCAAAACCGTGCTGTTACAGCGCTCGGATCATCTGCTCAAGCAATTGAAGATGCGCATGGACGAAAAGCCCAGTCTGGAAGAGAAGATCATCTCGATCTTTGATTGGCGAGGTCAGTGGTTCTGCTCGACCAGCTTCGCAGGCTGTTTGTTCGGCCGAGCGGTGGCCGAATTCCCGGACCGCTCGGATATCCGAGAGATCGCCCTCGATTACAAGCGCAAGCTGCATGGACTTGTAGAAGACGAAATAACCCGCCACTACCCCCAAGAGACCGCCACGACACTCGCGACCTACATCATTATGCTGCTGGACGGGGCGACGGTGAGTGCCCATGCGTTCAGTGGAAGTCACTATGCGAGTGATGCATGCGATGCGGCGCTAATGTTGCTCCGATTTAACGTAGGCAAGCAAATTCGCTGAACGGCTCGTTGCCCGCTAGGGCGGCACCAATCCATTGCGCTCAATAAGCGGGGGCCGTCAAATTCCCCCGGTACTTCGGGGCTGGCGCAGGCTATTAAACCTATCGCGATAGCCGCTATTGAAACGGTCTATGAAGCATTAATCCCAAATGATTTGCTTCTGCCGCCGTTCTTGAAAGTCGACGGGTTGATTCCAAACTGCTTGCGAAACGCCGTCGCAAAATGACTCGCGTTGGCGTACCCCAGGTCCGAGGCAATGCGCATCACGGATTCATCACCGCTCATCAAGCGGCTGCGTGCCTGAATCATTCGTGCTTGCTGAAACACGCCGTAGACGCTGTTGAAAAACAGTTGGCGAAACCCGCGTGTCAGCTTGGGTTGGCTCAACCCGGACTCACGCGCCAACTCCGACAGGCTCGGCGCCTTGCCCAGGTCTTCGAGCAGACGCTCACGGGCACGCACCAACCTTTGACGGTCGGTGTTACTGACGCGACAGGTGCATTCAGCGTCCTGGCGCACCTCAAGGAACAAACTCACCAGCGTAACGCTCTGCCCGTAGAGCCATAGACTGCTGCGCGGCTGGACGGGTGACAGTCCGGCCCCCTGATCCATAGCGCTGCCGAGCAGGTGCGCAGTCGCGCTCATTTCGCCACTGCGGTGTCCATCGAGGAAGCATTGGTCACAGGCCAGCGCTTTGTTCAACAGCGGATCGAGTTTCAACTCCCATTGCTCAAGCACTTCAGGACGAATCATCACGGTGATGTTATCGATCTCGCCATGCTGGTGATACAGACCATGGCGGCAACGCCCGAAGCTGATGCTGCCGGCGCCCTCGTCAATTGCATAGCGCCGTTGCCGACGCCCCTCCTGAAAGCTGCACGAGGCTTTACCCTTGAGCAGGTTGGTGAAACTGAAATGGATGCAATCACTGTCGTCTTGCAAGGGCAATTCGATCGGCTGTTCGAACGTACTTTGCCAACGCACGATGTCCAGCCCGTCCTGCAGCGACACGCGGGTCACGCGACAGTGCGCCCCTGGTCCGAGGTCGCTTCCATATCCTCCCGTAATGATTCGCGAGACCGGCATCGGCTCCCCTGCGCCTCCTTGAACGGCTGACATCGTAAATCTCCTGGCTGACCGGATACGGCTCGAATCAGATCACATCGGGGTGGAATTACGCAATTGATAATTATTAGCATCTGGCGCGCTGCACAGGCTCCGCCAAATCGCCGCTGCCCCCCGCAACGCGCGCCGATCAGAATCTTCAGTCAAGGTCCCATCATGTCTGCACAATGCAACACGACGGCTACCCGCCAATTTTGCTACAAACGTAATACTATAACAATAGCCATGAGTTTGACATTGGCCAATTCGGCACTCGCCACCACCATCAGCGAGCCCGTGCAACTGCCGGCCTCGACGGTGACTGCGCGCATGGAGCAGGAAGACCCGAAGGAAGTGCCCATCAGCCTCAGCGTGATCAGCGGCGAGCAACTGCGCACCCAACGCCTCGACACCCTGGAGAGTGCCCTGCGCAACACTTCCGGAGTGAGCGTCAACTCCTCAGGAGGGCCGAATGACTTCAACGTACTGATCCGCGGCGTCGGTTCGCTGTACCAGATGTCGATGGATGACAGCTCGGTGGCATTCAATATCGACGGTGTGCCGGTGTCGTCGCGCAGCCTCGGTTTCGGCACCCTGGACGTCGATCGCATCGAAGTACTCAAGGGGCCCCAGGGCACGCTGTCCGGTGCGATTGGCCAGGCGGGCGCGGTCAATATCACCACGCATCAACCGACCCGCGAACTTGAAGGTTATGTGCGCGGCGAAGTCGGCCAGGAAGGCCAGTTCCTCACCGAAGGTGCCATCGGCGGGCCGATCAGCGACAGCCTCAGCGGTCGCCTGGCAGTGCGTCGTGCCGGCTATGACAGCTGGATCGACAACGACCAGACCAACCACCCCATCACCAAGCCGCGTAACGAAGCCTACCGAGGCAGCCTGCTCTGGGACCTCAACGATGACACCCATGTGCTGGTCAGCGCCGAACGCCAGAACACCGAGCGCGCCACCAACTCCCTGGTGTTGCGTACCTACGGCAGCGACCCCAGCCTGAACCTGACCCCCGGCCTGTTCGACGACAACTACAAGACCACCGAGCGCTACACCATCAAGGTCGATCATGATTTCGCCAACAGCCGCCTGACCTCCACCACCGCCACCGGCACCGCCGACTTCGAAGGCCTGATCGCCTACGACAGCAAACTCATGGGCGCCCTGTACGGCACCCCCAGCGAGTTTTGGGTGGTGGACAAATCCTTCGAGCGCAGTTGGAGCCAGGACCTGCACTTGAGTTCGCTGCCCGACTCCGAGGTGTTCTGGGTTGCGGGCCTCGCCGCCAGCCGCAACGAGCGCAGCTACGACACGCCGCGCAACACCTACGGCACCTCCGGCGCCAAGTACCGCGATTTCACCACCACCACCTACGCCGGATATGGCGAAATGACCTTCCCCCTCACCGAGCGCTTGAAACTCACCACCGGCTACCGCCACTCCTGGGACCGCAAGACCTACGACGGCCAATACTTCTCCGGCAGCAGTGCAGTGCAGGACTCACGCAAGCTGACCGACGACTACGGCACCGGCCGCGTTGCCCTGAGCTACGCCCTCACGCCGCAAACCAACGTCTACGTGCAACTGGCGCGGGGCTATAAATCCGGTGGTTTCAATGACTACGCCTCGCAGGTCACCGACAGCGAACCCTACAAGGCCGCCGTCAGCAAAGCCGCGGAACTGGGCTTCAAGAGTGAAACTGAAGACCGTCGCGGCAGCCTTAACGGTGCGCTGTTCTTCACCCGCGTGCACGACGACCACCTGCTCGGCTACGACGCGGCGACCTTCGCCACCAATGCCTTCAACGCCGACACCCGCACCCGCGGCGCCGAATTGGAGGGCAGCTGGCGCTTCGACTACGGCCTGACCCTGGCCGCCAGCGCCACCTACCTCGATGCCAAGATCACCAGCGGCGTGCAAGGCATCCAGGCTGGTGACGTCGCGGCCGGCAACCGCACTCCGGATGTCCCGCGCTGGAGCGGCAACTTCAACGCCAGCTGGAAACACCCACTGGGCACCTTCGCCAGCCTCGGCGAAACCACCCTCAACACCAGCCTCAACTACCACTTGATGGGCGAACGCGCGGCCGACCCGCAAAACCACTTCAACCTGGACAACTACGAGAAACTCGACCTGCGCGCCGGCCTGGAAGGCAAGTTCGGCGAAGTCTATGCCTTCGCCGACAACCTGCTGAACCAGACCTACGACACCTACGGTTTCTACAGTGACCCGGTGGCCTACGGTGCACCGGCACGCCGCCGAACCTTGGGCGTCGGCTACACCTACACGTTCTGACCCTCCCCCCTGTCGGCGCGAGCTTGCCCGCGAAAAACGTCAACGCTAACCGAGCAACCTGATTTAACGCGGCACCGGGACGCTCTTTCGCGAGAAAGCTCGCTCTTACAGGGGCAGATGTGGGTCAGAACTGGTAGCTATACCCCACGCCCGCCGAACGCCCACGCCCTGGCATGCCCGTTAGTACCTGGTCAGTGGAGTACGAGCCGTACAGGTCGTAGCGCGCATCCAGGAGGTTGTCGGCCCACAGGTAGACCTCCGAACCGCCACTCTCCAGGCCCAGGTGCAGGTCCAGCTTGGCGTAGCCCTTGAGGTCGTAGTGGTTCTGCGGGTCGGCCGGGCGGTTTTTCTGTACGCGGTAATTGAGCAAGGTGTTCAGGCGTGGCGCCGGTAACCCGAGCAACGCCCCCAGGTTCTTCTGCCAGGCGACGCTGAAATTACCGCTCCACAGCGGCACATCCGGCACGCGACTGCCCGCCGCCACGTCACCGCCGGAAACACCCGGCGCATCCGACGTCACCACTGCATTGGTGTAGCTCACGGCACTGCCCAAGGTCAGCTCATCGGTGACGTGCCAGGTAGTCGACAACTCGGCGCCCTTGCTGCGGGTGTCGGCATTCACCGCGCTGACCGCCAGGGTGTTGAAATCGTAGCCCAGCAGGTGGTCGTCCTGTACGCGGGTGATGAACAACGCCCCTTCCAGGCTCAGGTCGCCCCCGGCACTTTCATGCTTGAAACCCAACTCGGCGGAATTTACCTTGGCCGCCTTGTAAGGTTCGCTGTCCTTGACCGACGTGGCGTAATCGTTGAACCCCGCCGACTTGTAGCCCCGCGACAGCACCGCATACACATTGGTCTGCGGCGTCAGCGCGTAGCTCAACGCCACGCGCCCGGTGCTGTAATTGTCCTGCAAACGCCGGCTGTCGCTGACCAGCGCGCCGCCAGTGGAGTAATCGCCACCATAGGTCTTGCGGTCCCACGTATGACGCAGGCCGGTGGTAAGTTTCCAGTCTTCGGCAATTGGGTACGTCACCTCACCATAGGCCGCGTAACTGTTGGTGCTGAAGTCGCGCAACTGCTGCGCGCCGCTGGTGAGATTGTTGGAGTCGAAACTGCGCTCGGAGCGCGACAAGTTGAGCCCCGTCACCCAAAACACATCGGCATCCGCCAGCGACCCCAGGCGCAGGTCCTGGCTCCATACCCGCTCATGGGCCGAGTCTTCGATCAGGTATTCGAACGCAGAACCGTACAACGCCCGCGTGATGTTGCGATCGTAGCCCTTGACCGCATTGAAATCGGTGCTGGTGTAGGCACTGATCGAGGTGATGCGCGACTGCGCCAGGTCGTGGTTGAGTTCGAAGGAGTAACGCTCATTGGTCTTCTGGTTGCCATCGAATGTGCCGGGCGTGTAGTCCAGGCTCGGGCGATTGCCAAACGGGCGTAGCAGCTCCAGGCCCGCATAGTGCTCGGCGCGCTGGCGCTCGGCGGTCAGCAAGCCGGTGGTACCCTGGTCGTTATCCCACAGCAGGCTGCCGCGCAGCGCCAGGTCTCGGGGTTTGGTCAGCGGGTCGCCGTTCTGTTGATCATCGACCCAGTTATCAAAGCCGCTGCGACGCAAGGCGATACGCCCCGCCAGCGAGTCGGTCAACGGCCCGCCCACGGCGCCTTCGGTCATGAACTGGCCTTGGTTACCCACTTCGCCACGCACATACCCCTCCAGCTCGCGCGTCGGCTTACGGGTGGTCACGTTGATCGCGCCCGCCTCGCTGTTGCGCCCCAGCAACGTGCCCTGGGGGCCTTTGAGCACCTCCACCTGCTGCACGTCGAGGGTGGCCAGCGCCGCATTGCGCACTGACATCGGCACGCCGTCCACATTCAACACCACCGAGCCGTCATCCATGCTCATCTGGTTCAGTGACCCGACGCCACGGATACGCACATTGGCGTCATTCGCGCCGCCCCAGGAGTTCACCTCCACCCCCGGCGTGGTCCGCAGCGCGTCTTCCAGGGTACGCAGGCGCCGGGTCTCCAGGGTCTTCCCATCGATCACCGAGAGACCAAAGGGAATATCCTTGGCACTCTCCTGGCTCAACCGCGCGCTGACCGTCAGCGGAGCCAGTTCAATGGACTCCGCGGGGGCCTCCGGCTGATAGTCAGCGGCATAGGCCGTGCACATCTGGCTGGACAAACCCAGCGCCATGGCCTGGGTCAAGACGTTGGCCCGCCAGCCGAGGGGACGGCGCAGCGGCTGGATAAACAGAGCAGATGACATGGAAAAACTCCAAAAGGCAGGGATGATTCAAATTCATTGAGCAGGCCCCCAGCGCGTGAGCGCGGCGGCGATCGCTTGCGGATCAGGCGCGCCCAGCAGAGGCTGGATCGCGGCCGGCCATCCCTGGCCGTTTCGGATAGCGGCAGTCATTGCCTTCAGTTGTTCGGGGCTTTGCGCAGCGGTCCATCCCAGGCTCGCCAGCACTGCATAAGTGGCGGCCCAGCCGTGTTCGCGGGCATCGGCCAGGGTGCCGACGGGTTCGCCGTCATTGCCCAGCGCGCGGGTCAGGTCATCGTCCATGAGCTTCACCAGAACCGCGCGAGCCTCAGGGCCGTCCACATCCGCCACACACAGCAAAGCGATCGCACCTGCTACGCCCTGGCTCAACCACAAGTAACCCGGCACCTGGCGCAGGTCGCTGGCATCAACCAGCATCCGTCGGGCGAGCAGTTCGGCGATATGCGCACGGCGTGCCGAGCGCCCGACGCCGGCAGCAGCCGCGTCCCAATCTGGCGATTGGGCGAGCAACAGGTGACCGTGGCTCAAGCGACTGGCGCCCATGCCGGTCGGCCACAGGCTCACGTCATCCACCGCCGGGCGACTGCCCAGGCGTCGCGCCACACAAGCGCTCATCAGGTCCAGGTCTTCACGCACTTCAACGGCAGTTTGCTGGCGACTGGCATCCGCCCGTGCCTGCAGGCTGTAGGCAAAATCCATGGGCGCTGAGCTGTGACCGCTAAAGGCCTGCCCGTCGATCTCAACATGCCATTGCCAGTCGCCCGCCGGTGCAACGGCCTCCACGGCGACGGCGGAATTCGTCGCCAAGGTAGGCACTTCGGGCGTCAAATCGGCCTCGCTGCGCTGCACCGGCGCACGCAACAGCCGCTCGCTGTCCAGACCCAGGCGCGGCATCACGCGGCGTGCTTCCAGCCATACGCCGTGCGGCCCCAGCCAGTAGGCTTCGCCTTCCGACGGCCAGCCGTTGGCGCTGACAATCCAGTTCAGCTCCACACTGCAAGCGTTCGTCGTGCACTGTGCCAGGGGCACGCGCAGGTGTTCGGTGGCCTGCTCGAACGTGACCGGTTGCCCCATCACGCTGACCGCCGTCACCCGCAGGCCTGGGGGCAACTCGGCATCCAGTTGGCGGGCGACCATGGCGTCCAGCGTCCACTGGCCCTCGACTTGACGCGCGGTTGAATCGACGCGCAACTGCACACGCCCGCCCGCCACCTGCCAGGCAGCCGCGCCGGCCAGCCAGCGCTGTTCCCAGGCGGCGCGCTCGGCACGTTCCTCGGCCACCGATTGGTAGTCGCCCTGCTCCACCAGGTAACGCTGCAAAGCCACGCCACTGCCCAGCAAACCCAAGGCGCCCAGAGCCAACATGGCAAGCGGCAACGGCTGGCGCAAGTCAGCGAAACGGCGTCGCTCGGGACCACGTGGTAACACCAGCGCCGCCACGCCGACCATCACCACGCAACCCGCAAGTTTCCAGCCCGCCAAGGTGCCGAGATAGGGCAACCAGGGTGCCCAGCCGGTGAGCTGTGACAACGCCACATGGGCCGGTATCCCCATCGCATAGGCGGGATAGCTGACCAGCCCCAGTTCGTGGTTGAGCACCAGGAAAAACGTCAGCAGCATCGACATGGCGTAAGCCAGCCCCGAGCGACGTATCAACGCATGCACCAGCACCGTCAGCGTGGCCAGTTCCAGCAGCGGCGGCGCGAACACCAGCGCCTGGTAAATCAGCACAAAGCCCGGTGCCAGGCTGTCGGGCGCAGCGATGGCGCTGATCAGCAGGCTGGCAATGCCCGGCACCAGCGCCAGGGTCACGGTGGCCAACAACACACAGGCCGTGCGGCCGAACAACCGCAGCCAGGTTGGCGCGGGCGTGGCCTGCAACATGGCACCCAGGCCTTCGACGTCATCACGACGGCACACCAGGCCTACCAGCGCCGCGACGATAAACGCGATCACCAGGAACAACGCGCTCGACAACAGCGGCAGGGTCAGATCCGCCCGTGGCACCATCGGCCCGCGCGCATGCCACACGCCGTGGACAAAGCCGCTGAGCACGCCCATCACCAATAGCAAGCCGAGCGCCACCCACCAGATCCGCCGAGCAAACAACTGGCGTACCTGCCAGCGCGCTTCATGCCACACGGCGTGCGCCCAACAACTGGCCGCCAATGGACCCGGCAACTGCACGTCACTGCTGCGCAGCATCGGTGGTTCCGCCAGCACCGCGCCGCTGCGGCGCCCCATCAGGCCCTGGCGAGTGGTGCGCGCCAATACCACGGCGAGTACCAGCAGCGGCAACACACACCACAGCGCACGGTTGAGCCAAAACCCCGGCGTCAACGCCAGCAGCGCCTGGGACTTCTGCGCGGCGCTCCAGGTTTCGATCTGGGCCTGAGCAAAGGTAAACAGCGACGGGTCCAGGCTGGCCGCCAACAGCGGGTTGATATGCCCGCCTTTGAGCACCACCACCGCAAACATCCACAACAGCATCAATACCGTCGCCAGGCCAAATGGCGCGGCCAGGCCACGGCTGCGCAACGCCAGCAGGTAATACAATGCGCCGATCCCGGTGCTTACCGGCAACAGCAAGGCAATCCAGGCAAACCCCAGCGCCGACCACACCGGCGCACCGATACTCGCCGCCGGCACCCAGCCGAGCCAGCCCAATACCGGGCTGACCAGGAAGCCGACAATCAACGAGCTGGCGAGCAACCCGCCCACCAGCGCCGCGCCGATAAAACGCCCCCACAGCAAGGCCGGCAACGACAGTGGCAAGGTCAGCAGTACCTCTTCCAACTGCGCCTTGCGGTCGCGCAGGGCCGGCTGTGCAAACACCCAGGCCCAGGCAAAAAACAGAAAGAACATGCAGCCGCATGACATCAGGTAAATCAAGCTCGGCGCATTGCGGGCAATGTCGCTGGCGCCCATTTTCTGCACGTAGTCGGCATTTGTCAGGGACATCAGCAGGTAGCCGGTGAGGCCAAGAAACACCAGCAAGGGAATGCCGCTGCGCAGCCCGGCGCGGGCTTCCACCCAGGTTTCACGCAGCAGCAACGCGAAGGTATTCATGCGTCCACCGCCTCACCGGCCTGGGCCAGCGCCAGGTAATAGATATCTTCCAGGCGTGGCACGTGGGGGGTGAAGCGCGAGTCTGCCGGCCGCTCGCCATGCACGATCACGCGACTGCCTTCGGGGCTGGCGGCCACATGCAGGGCTGCGGGCAACGTTTCGCCGCGGCTGAATGGCGCTTCCCACAGTCGGCCCTGCTCGGCAGCGAGCAAATCGGCCGGTCGACCTTCGACAATAATCTGCCCGCCGGCCAACACTGCCAGGCGGCTGCACAGGTTCTCGACGTCTTCGACGATATGGGTCGAGAGCAGCACGATGGACTCGGCGGCGACATCCGCCAGTACCCGATGAAAACGGTTACGTTCGGCCGGATCGAGGCCGGCCGTGGGTTCGTCGACGATCAGCAAGCGCGGCGAACCCACCAGCGCCATGGCGATACCGAACCGGCGCAACATGCCCCCCGAATAGGTCGCCAGCGCACGGTGAGCGGCCTGCTGCAGGTTGACTTTATGCAGCAGAGCCTCGATTTCCTCGCGACGCTGGCGATTGTCGGTACGGCCCTTGAGCCAGGCGAAACGGTCGAGCAAATCCCGGGCACTCACGCCAGGGTACGCGCCCAATTGCTGCGGCAGGTAACCCAGACGGCGGCGTAGATGGTCGGGGCCGCGCAATACATCCACGCCGTCCAGGTGAATGCTGCCGGCGTCCGGCTGCTGCAGGGTCGCCAGGGTGCGCATCAGGCTGCTCTTGCCCGCGCCGTTGGGACCGAGCAAACCATACATGCCGGGGCTAACACTCAGGTCCACGCCACGTAGCGCTTCGACGCCATTGTTGTAGCGCTTGCGCAGGCCGCGCACCTGTAAACCTGAATCGACTGACATCCGCAACTCCATGAAGAGGCCCTGCAAAAGGGCGGCGAGCGACGGTAGTCAAGGGCGTGTGCCGGGCTCTACCCGATTCAAGTCATTTTCCAACCGCATCGCGCGACGTATTGGCGGCATGCCCCGCCGCTGCGCCCGCGCAATCCGCACTGGGCAAACGGATACGGGGCAAAAACGATTCGATCCGGGTAGTCGCCAAAATGAGAATGACTAGCATCTTCCCCCATGCATTTGCCTGCCCCCAGCGCCTGGGCCAACCCCGGTCCGGGCCCTAGCGATGAGAAGACGTTGAGCCATGGCCACTCCCAGCACCTCAACCGCAATACTGCTGCGCCAATCCCTGTCCGACGCCCTTGGACTGCCCGCCGACCAGGTGCCCCTGGAGGCCAACCTGATCGAATGGGGGCTGGATTCCGTCACCCTGATCCGCCTCGCCGGCCAATGGCGCCGCCAAGGCCTGGCCGCACGTTTCGCCGACCTGGTAGCGGACCCGCGCCTGTGTGCCTGGCTGGCCCTGCTTGACACAGCGCCCACAGCCACCGCGCCGATCAGCACCTCTATCGACGACAGCTTACCGTTCGAACTCGCGCCGATGCAGCACGCCTACTGGATCGGCCGCGCCCCCGGCCAACAGTTGGGTGGCGTGGCCGCGCACTTCTATAACGAGTTCGATGGCCAGGACGTTGACCCGATACGGTTGGAAGCGGCCGTACGTGCCCTGCTCGCGCGGCACCCGATGTTGCGGGCGCAGTTTCTCGATGACGGCCGCCAGCAGATCCTCGCGCACAGCCCGTGGCCAGGATTGACGGTGCATGACCTGCGCCAGGCCAGCGCCGAGCAGGTGCAGCAACGGTTGGCGGCCTTGCGCGCCGAGCTGTCCCACCGTCAGCTGGCCGTTGAACAAGGCCAGGTGCTGGATATCCAGCTATCGCTGTTGCCCAACGGCACCCGTCTGCACCTGAACCTCGACATGCTCGCCGCCGATGCCCTGAGCCTGCGCACTCTGCTCGGCGACCTGGTGCAGTTGTACCGCCAACACCCCCTGCCCGCGCTGGACTACAACTTTGCCCGCTACCTGGCCGACCTGCGCCAGGAACAGAACAGCGCCGAGCAGCGTGATCGCCACCAACAAGCGCGCGACTACTGGTTACAGCGCCTCGATCAATTGCCCGGTGCTCCGAGCCTACCGATCAAGCCCCAGGGCGATGACCGCCAGGTCTGCCGTCGTCACCATTGGCTGCCGCCGTCAGAACGCCAGGCATTCGAACGCCAGGCGCGGGAACACGGGCTCACGCCGGCCATGGCGCTGGCGGCGGTGTTCTGTGAGGCCCTTGGCGCCTGGTGCGATACACCCGAGTTATTGCTCAACCTGCCGCTGTTCAACCGCACACCGCTGCATGCCGACGTCGATCGTCTGGTCGGGGACTTCACTTCGTCGATCCTGCTGGCCTGGGACGGCCGGGTCGCCGGCACGTTTGCCGCACGCGCCACAGCCCTGCAACGGCGATTCCACAGCGACGTCGCACACAGTGCGTTTTCCGGCCTGGAGGTGTTGCGCGAACTGTCCCGCCAACGCGGTGAGCAAGTGCTGGCACCCGTGGTGTACACCAGCGCGCTGGGCTTGGGCGAGCTGTTCGCCGAGGGCGTACAAGCCAGTTTTGGCCAGCCGGCATGGATCATTTCCCAAGGCCCGCAGGTATGGCTCGATGCGCAAGTCACCGAGCTGGACGGCGGTATCCTGGTCAACCTCGATGCGCGTGAAGGGTTGTTCGCCGGCGGCGTGCTCGATGGCATGTTCAAGGCCTATACCGACCTGCTGCAACGCCTGTGTTTTGACCCCGCCAGCTGGCATCAGGCACCGCCAGCGCTGGTCCCCGCCGCGCAACTGGCAGTGCGCCAAGCCGTGCAAGGCCAACGTGTCGCCCTGCCCGTCAAGCGCCTGCATGAAGCGTTTTTTGCCCAGGCACGCCTGACGCCCACATTGCCCGCATTGCTGCAGGGCAACCCTCCCGTCATCAGCTATGGCGAGCTGGCAGAGCGTGCCCTGCAACTGGCGGCGTACCTGGAAGACCAAGGTATCCGGCGCGGCGATGTGGTGGCGCTGCAACTGCCCAAGGGGCCCGAACAGGTCATCGCGGTGCTGGGCATCCTCGCCTGCAGTGCCACGTACCTGCCGATCGGCATCGACCAGCCCGAGGCGCGTTGCCAGAAAATCTGTGACGGGTCGGGCGCGCGGTTACTGCTCAAGGCCCTGCCATCCGAGGGCCCCGCGCTGGAAGCCCCCCGGCCCGGCGCGATCAGCGACCTGGCCTATATCCTCTATACCTCCGGTTCCACCGGTGACCCCAAGGGCGTGGAAATCAGCCACCTGGCCGCAGCCAACACCCTGGACGACCTGCAACGGCGCCTGCAGTTGACCGCCGACGATCGCATTCTCGCGCTCTCTGCGCTGGAGTTCGACCTGTCGGTGTTCGACCTGTTTGCCGCGCTGTCCACCGGCGCGGCGGTGATTGGCATCGAGCCCGAAGCGCAGCGCGATGCCCTGCGCTGGCGTGAACTGGCCTTGCTGCACCACGCCAGCGTGCTCAACTGCGTACCGGCGCTGCTGGACATGTTGCTCGGTTGCGCAGCGGCCGACGCCCGCCTGCCGCTGCGTGCGGTGTTGCTGGGCGGTGACAAAGTCGCCCCGGACCTGGCGCCAAGATTGTGGGCTCAGGCGCCAGGCTGTCGCTTCATGGCCTTGGGCGGCGCCACCGAAGCGGCGATCCACTCGACGCTGTTCGAAGCCTTCCCCGACCAACCGCTGCAATGGCATTGCCTGCCCTACGGCAAACCGCTGGACAACGTCAGCCTGCGCATTGTCGACCACCAGGGTCATGACTGCCCGGACTGGGTGGCCGGGGAACTGTGGATCGGCGGCGCCGGGGTTGCCGAAGGGTATCGCGGCGACCGCGTGCGCAGCGCCGAGCGTTTTGTCGACTATCAAGGCCAGCGCTGGTACCGCACTGGCGACCGTGCACGCTACCACCCCGACGGCAATGTCGAATTCCTCGGGCGTACAGACTTCCAGCTCAAGCTGCACGGCTATCGCATCGAAGCTGGCGAAGTCGAACAGGCACTGCTGGCCTGCCCAGGCGTGGAGCACGCCGTCGTGCTGCTGGCCGGCCAGCAATTGGCGGCGGTTGTACGCCAGGCGCACGGCCCCGCGCAGCCTGCGCCCATTGACCTGCCGGGCCTGGCCGAGCGCCTGCCGGCGTATATGATTCCCACGTTCATCCTCGGCTGCGCGCAGTTGCCCTTGACCGGCAATGGTAAGGTCGACCGCAAGGCCCTACACGCCTGGCTCGCCCAGCACAGCCCGGCGCAGCAGGCCAACCTGACACCGCCCTGCGGCGTCATCGAACAACAGGTGGCCCGCGCTTGGCAGCAGCTGCTCGGCTGTAGCGAGGTGTGCCGCGAGCACAATTTCTTTGCCTTGGGCGGCGACTCCCTGAGCGCTACCCGCCTGGTGCGCCTGCTCGCCGAACACGGGTTGGGCGGTGCACGCATCGCCCAGGTGTTCGCCAAGCCGGTGTTGGCGCAGTTTTGTACCACTCTGCATCAACAGGTCCGGGCCGAATCCGCGCGCACCATTGTTGCAGACCTGGCTCAACGCCATGCGTCGTTCCCGATGACCGAGGTGCAACAGGCGTACTGGCTGGGCCGCGATCCCAGCCTGGTGTTGGGGGGCGTGAGTTGCCACTTCTACCGTGAATACGACGTCGAAGACCTCGACTTGCCGCGCCTGCAACGCGCCCTGCAGCGTCTGATCGAGCGCCACGAAATGCTGCGTGCCGTGTTCGATCACAGCGGCCAGGCGCGCATCCTGCAACAGGTGCCGGCCTTCGTGATCGGCCAGGGCCACGCCAGCCTCGACGACCTGCGCGAGCACTGTGCCCATCGCGTGTTCGACCCTCACCAATGGCCGCTATTCGACGTGCAAGCGGTTACCCATGGCCGGCATACACGCTTGGCGATCAGCCTGGACAACCTGATCCTCGATGCCCTGAGCATCCTGCGTTTCTACGCCGAACTCGATGCCTTGTACCGTGAGCCCGACATGGCGCTCGCCCCATTGGCTCTGTCGTTCCGCGATTACCAATTGCAGTGCGCCGCGGCGCCTGCCGAACTGCAAGCCGCGCAGCGCTTCTGGCAGGAACGTCTGCCGCAATTGCCACCCCACCCGCAATTGCCGCTGGCCGCCGACCCCGCCAGCCTCGGCCGGCCACGCTTTGAACGCCTGCAGGGGCAGATCGATGCCAGCGCCTGGCAAGCGATCCTGGCCAAGGCCCAGCAACAAGGGCTGACCGCCTCAGCGGTGCTGCTCTGTGCCTTTGCCGAAACCCTCGGCCGCTGGAGCGCACGCCCGGACCTAAGCCTGAACCTCACGCTGTTCGATCGCCGCCCCCTGCACCCACAGGTCGACCAAATAATGGGCGACTTTACCTCCCTGACCCTGCTCGGTTATGTGCCGGTGGCGGGTGAGCGTTGGGTCGACCGCGCACGGCGTACCCAGCAATCCCTGGGCGAGGCGCTGGAGCATCGCTGCGTGGGGTCGGTCAGCCTGCTGCGCCAACTGGCCCGTGGCAATGGCGAGCAACAGGTGAGCATGCCAGTGGTGTTCACCAGTGCCCTGGGCGTGCCGGATGGCACGGCGGCACCGGTGGATGGCCCGTTTGCCCGCCAGGTGTTCGGCCTGACACAAACCCCGCAAGTGTGGCTCGACCACCAGGTCGTCGAAGCGAACGGTGGTATCGCCCTGAACTGGGATCGTGTGGTCGGCCTGTTTCCCGAAGGCTTGGTCGAAACGATGTTCGCCGCTTACCTGCATAGCCTCAACTGGCTGGCCGAGCACGACTGGGACAGCGCTCCACCTGACCTGCTGCCCCAGGCCCAGGCGCAACGGCGTGCGCAGCTCAACGCTCCGGGCGACCGCGTGCCGGGCGACCCGACGCTGCACCAGGGCTTCTTTGAACAGGCGCGCCAGACTCCGCAAAGCCCGGCACTGTTATGGGGTGAACACGGCACGCTGAAGTACGGCGAACTGGCTGACCGTGCGTTGCGTATCGCCCACAGCCTGATGGATGCAGGCGTCGCACCCGGCGACCTGGTGGCCGTGTCCCTGGCCAAAGGGCCGCAGCAGGTCGCCTGCGTACTGGGCATTCTGGCGGCCGGCGCCGCGTACCTGCCGGTGGGTGTCGACCAGCCGTTGCAGCGCTGCCAGCGAATACTGCAACAGGCTGGCGTGACCCTGATGCTCGCCGAGCACGACCCGCAGCTGCCCGGCGTCAAACACCTCAAGCCATCCAGCGCGCTGAAAGCCGAACCGCTGGCGGCACCACGGCCTCTCGCGGCGGGTGAGCTGGCGTATGTGATCTACACCTCCGGCTCCACTGGCCAGCCCAAAGGTGTGGAAATCACACACCGTGCGGCGATGAATACCGTGGCCGACATCAACCGCCGTTATGACGTCCAGGCCACCGACCGGGGCCTCGCCCTGTCGGCGTTGGACTTCGATTTGTCGGTATACGACCTGTTCGGCCTGCTCTCGGTGGGCGGCGCCCTGGTGCTGATCGACGAAGACCAGCGCCGCGATGCACGGGCCTGGCTCAAGGCACTGCAACAGCACCGCGTGACCTTGTGGAACAGCGTGCCGGCGCTGCTCGACATGCTGCTGGAAGCCAACGCCAAAGACCGTCAGCGCCTGGATCTGAAGGTCGCGCTGCTGTCCGGCGACTGGATCGGCCTCGACCTGCCGCAACGCCTGCAAGACCAGGCCCCCAGTTGCCGTTTTATCGCCCTTGGCGGCGCGACCGAAGCGGCGATCTGGTCGAACCACTTCGAGGTGCAACCACCACTGCCGGGCTGGCGTTCGATCCCCTACGGCGTGCCGTTGACCAACCAGGCCTACCGGGTGGTCGATGCCCTGGGCCGTGACTGCCCGGACTGGGTCACGGGGGAATTGTGGATCGGCGGCGCCGGCGTCGCGCGCGGTTATCGCCACGCGCCGCAGTTGAATGCCGAACGTTTTGTCGACGGTTGGTACCGCACCGGTGACCTCGGCCGCTACCACCCTGATGGCCTGCTGGAGTTTCTCGGGCGGGCCGACAGTCAAGTGAAGATCGGTGGTCATCGCATCGAGCTGGGCGAGATCGAAGCCGCCTTGGCTCGCCATCCCTGTGTGAACAGCGCCGTGGCGCTGGTCGTCGACAACCGTCTGATGGCCGCTGTCACTGCCAGCACCTGCGCCGAGGTGCTGGCGCAACACCTGGAACAGTGCCTGCCGGCGTACATGCGCCCGGAACAGGTCCTGGTGCTTGAACGCCTGCCATTGAACAGCAACGGCAAGGTGGATCGCCGTGCACTGCTCGCCCCCTTGACCGCCGCTGCCCAGTCACGCGTGGCGCTGGATGAGCAACCGCTGAGCGCCGGCGAACACGTGATCGCCGAGCTCTGGCAGCACTTGCTCAAGGTGCCGAACGTATCGCGCCACGACAACTTTTTCCGCCTGGGTGGCGACAGCCTGCTGGCCACGCGTTTTCTCGAAATGCTGCGCAGCCGCCTTGGCGTGGAACTGCCCATGGGCCAGTTGTTCGGCGCCGCCAGCCTGCTGGAAGTGGCGCAGACCCTCGAACGCCTGCCCACCCCGCACACCCTTGAAGAAGGCGTCATCTGATGCCCGCGCAACCTCCCTTTTTCCCAGGAGCTGTACCCATGCCCGCCGCCAAACTGCTAAGCGAACTCAAATCCCTGGGCGTCGAACTCTGGCCCCAGGACGGACAACTGAAATTCCGTGCACCCCAGGGCCTGCTCGACACCGAGCGCCTGGCGCAATTGCGCGAACACAAGCAACAGATCCTGCACTTGCTAGAGACACAGGAACGCCCGCTCGTGCTGGCTGATCCGGCGCAACGCCACACGCCCTTCCCTCTCACCGATGTGCAGAACGCCTACCTGCTGGGCCGCCAATCGTCCTTCGGCTACGGTAATGTGGCCTGCCATGGCTATCTGGAACTGAGCTGGCCAAGCCTGGACCCACAGCAGGTGGAGCTGGCCTGGAACCGCTTGATCGCTCGCCACGACATGCTGCGCGCGGTGATCGCCAGTGAAGGCTCGCAGCGGGTGCTGGCCGACGTCGCCCACTATTCGCTGACCATTGCCGACCTGCGTGGCGCCACCCGCGCGCAGCACCAGCATACGGTGCAACAGATTCGCCAGGCCATGGAGCAGAAGCTTTACCCCACCGAGGTCTGGCCGCTGTTTGAGCTGCGCCTGAGCCGCAGTGACAACGGCGACACACTGCACTTCTCCATGGACTCCCTGATCGCCGACTGGGCCAGCGCGCAGCTGCTGTTCAATGAGCTGGAACTGTTGCTGCAGAATCCCCAGGCAGCCTTGCCAGCCCTCGACATCACCTTTCGCGACTACCTGCTGGCCGAGCGCAGTTTGCTCGAAGGCAGCCGCCACCAACGCGACCGTGATTACTGGCTGACACGCATCGACGCATTGCCCGCCGCACCGCAACTGCCGACGCCCCTGAGCGGCGAAGACACCCGCGAGCCACGGTTCCAGCGACACTCGGCGCGGCTTGAGCCGCGGCCATGGGCTGCCCTGAAAAGCGCAGCCAGCGAACGTAGCCTCACCCCATCGATCGTAGTGCTGGCAGCCTATGCCGCGACCTTGCAACGCTGGAGCCAGCAACCCGCCTTCAGCCTCAACCTGACATTGCTCAACCGCCTGCCGCTGCATCCACAGGTGGATCGCCTGGTGGGCGACTTCACCTCGGTCAGCCTGTTGCAGGTCAACGATCCCGAGGGCCTGGACTTCACCGCCCAGGCACGCCAGTTGGGCAACCAATTGTTTACCGACCTGGAGCACCGGTTGTTCTCCGGCATCCAGGTCATGCGCGAAATCGGTCGCCGCCGCGGGCGTGAAGCGGCGGCCATGCCGGTGGTCTTCACCAGCGCCATCGGCCTGGGGATTGAGGCGCCGCCGGCCAGTCAACGCCGGGTTGGCCACGGCATCACCCAGACGCCGCAAGTCACCCTCGATTGCCAGGTGATGGATGACGCCAATGGCCTGCACATTCATTGGGACGTGCGCCAGGGCGTGTTTCCCGACGGCCTGGTGGACGACATGCAGCAGGCGTTCGTCGCCGAATTGCAGTTGCTGGCCCTGGACCCGGCAGCCTGGGAACATCCGGTGCAAGTGCCGCTGCCGGCCTGGCAGCAGCGTGAACGCTTGGCGGCGAATGCTACCGCCGCCCCGTTGCCCACCGGCCGTCTGCATGACGGCCTGCTGGCCATGGCCTGGGAACATCCCCACGCCCTGGCGGTGATCGATGCCAGTGGCAGCCTGACCTACGCCGCCCTTGCCGAACGCGCGCTGGCGGTGGCGTCAGCCCTGCGTGAGGCGGGATGCGACGCGCAGGAACCGGTGGCGATCCTGATGCCCAAGGGACTCGACCAGGTGGTGGCAGCCTACGGCGTGTTGCTCGCCGGCGCCGCCTACCTGCCCCTGGACAGCAACGCTCCGGCCGCACGCCGCGACCGCGTACTGCGCAGCGCCAAGGTGCGGCATGTGCTGGGGCATTCCCTGGCGCAGCCCCATACGCCGTTGCCCGAGACATCGCAGTGGCACAGCGTGGACCGGCTGCCCTCGGCAGGCGCGGATTTCGAGCTGCTCGAAGGCAGCCCCGATCACCTTGCCTACGTGATCTACACCTCCGGCTCCACCGGCGAGCCCAAAGGCGTGATGATCAGCCATCGTGCCGCACTCAATACCGTGCAAGACATCAACCGACGCTTCGAGGTCAACGCCGATGACCGCGTACTGGGCCTGGCGCAGTTGAGTTTCGACCTGTCGGTGTATGACCTGTTCGGTCCCCTCGCCGTGGGCGGAACCCTGGTGCTGCCCGACCCCGCACGCGGCGCCGACCCATCGCATTGGGCCGAGCTGGTGCAGCGCCATCAGGTCACGCTGTGGAACTCGGTACCGGCACAGTTGCACATGCTCGCCGACTATCTGCACGCCGAACCCCGCCCACTGGACAGCCTGCGCCTGGCCTTGCTCTCCGGTGACTGGATCCCGCTGAATCTGCCCCCCCAACTCAAGGCGCTGCTGCCCGAACTGAAACTGGTGGGCCTGGGCGGCGCCACTGAAGCCTCGATCTGGTCGAACCTGCACCCTATCGGCGCCATCGACCCAGCGTGGCGCAGCATTCCCTACGGCCTGCCGTTGGCCAACCAAGGCTTTCGGGTACTCGACCACCACTGGCGCGATGCACCGACCTGGGTGCCGGGCGACCTGTATATCACCGGTGTCGGCCTGGCCCAGGGCTACCTGGGCGATATGGATTTGAGTGACGCACGCTTTTTTCCTCATCCGCTCGACGGTCAGCGCCTGTACCGCACCGGTGACCGTGGCCGCTACCTGCCGGGGGGTGAACTGGAATTCCTGGGCCGTGAAGACGGCCAGGTGAAAATTCGCGGGCACCGGGTGGAGCTGGGTGAGGTTGAGGCTGCACTGCTCGCCACCCCCGGCGTGGACAGTGCGGTCAGCCTGGTCAGTGGCGACCTGTTGGCGTTCGTCACCGCCGCACGCGCCGAACCCGAGCCGCTTCCAGGCGCGTCGTTGCTTACGGCGGTCAAACGCTATGCCGACAGCCAGGTGGGTAGTTTCGACGCGCAACAGGTGCGCGAGTATCAGGCTGACCTGAGTGCCGCCGCATTGAGTTCAATGCTGGAGGTGTTGCTCAAAGCCGGCCTGTTCAGCGGCGAACGGGCCGAACCGGACGCTGGCACAATCCTGCACGCCTTGCACGCCGAGCCGCGTCACCATTGGCTGGTACGCCGCTGGTTGGGCGCGCTGTGCGAGGCTGGTTTGCTGCGCTACACCCACTCGCACTACCGCCTCGCGCAACCCGCGCCCAACCCGGCACTGGCGTGGGGCCGGGTGGAACAGGCGGTCGCCTCGGGGCTGTGCAGCCAGGCGCTGCTCGACTACCAGCTCAAGCATGTGGGGCAACTGCCGCAACTGCTCAAGGGCGAGGTCAACCCGTTCGACCTGCTGTTCCCCCAAGGCCAACTGGACTTGGCATTGCAGCTGTATGGCGGTGACGCGGTGTCGCGCTACAACAACCACTGCATTGCTGCGCTGATCAATCGCCTGGCCACCCACCATCAAGGCGATGGCCCGCTGCGCATCCTCGAAATTGGCGCCGGTACTGGCGCCACCAGCGCGCCGGTCATCGGCTTGCTCGATGGGCTGGAAGTCGACTACCTGTTTACCGACATGACCGCGTTTTTCCTGCCGGCGGCCAAGCAACGCTTTGCTGAACAGGCCTGGGTGCGCTATGGCGTGTTGGACATCGACCAGGACATCCGCCCTCAGGGTCTGGCCAGCAACAGCGTGGATATCGTGCTGTGTGCGGGCATGCTCAACAGCGTCAAAGACATCGATAACGCCCTCGGCCAGATCACCGAATTGCTCAGTCCCGGCGGTTGGCTGGTGTTCAGCGAACCCACCGGTGAGTGGCCGCCGATCCTGCTGACCCAGGGCTTCATGATGACGCCGGTCAATGGCGACCACGACCAGGGCCGAAGTGGTCTACGTGACGCCGATATCTGGCAGGCGCGGGTCAAGGCCTTCGGTGGCGAATGCCTGCCTGCCCTGCCCCAGGCCGACCACCCGCTGGCCGCCCTCGGCATGCAGGTATTCGCCGCGCGCTTCAAGGCCGGCGTGCAGCGTCTGAGTGTCGACAGCCTACGCCGCGCCCTGGCCCAGCGCCTGCCGGACTACATGCTGCCAGCGCACCTGCAGGTACTCGACCGTTTGCCGCTGACCGCCAACGGCAAGGTCGACCGCAAGACGTTGGCCGGCTGGCGCCCTGCCGCCGATGCCCAGGCCTCCAGCAGTCAAGAAGCGCCGAGCGATCCGCTCACCGCCGAGTTGTGTCGCGTATGGGCCGACGCCCTGGGGCTGGCGCAGATCGGCGTCGAGGACAGCTTCTATGAAAAAGGCGCCGACTCGCTGATCCTCGCCCGTGTCGCCGGCCAACTGCGTGAGCAACTGCCCCAGGCCCAAAGCCTGAGCTACGACACCTTGTTGCGGCAGATGCTCAATGAGCCGAATGTCGCCGCCCTCGCGCGCCTGCTCAATCAGGGCAAAACCACGCCGGCCAGAGTTGCCGCCAGCGGTGAAGCGCAACGCTCATCCCGCAGCAACGCGCTGGTGGTACCGTTTGGCGGGGGTGAGGCCGGCCCGGTGCGGGTGATGTTCCATGCGGCCCTCGGCACCCTGGATTATTTCCAGCACCTGGGCCGCGCCCTTGCCGACCAGCAGGCGGGTCCGGTGATTGGCTTTGCCGTGGCGGACACCGAACAGTACCTGGCGCTGGAGCCCAAACGCCTGATCGAGAGCGTGGCCGAGGACTACGCCGAGCGCTTGATTGCCGACGGCCATCAACGTTTCCAACTGATCGGCTACTGCCTCGGCGGCCTGCTGGCCACTGAGGTTGCCCGACGCTTGCTCGAACGCGGCATGGAGGTGGTCGACTTGAGCCTGATCGACAGCATCCCGATGTTCATCGACACCGACGAAGAACTGGCCTACGAGGCGATCTTCGTGCCCAACCTGAACCTGGACCCGGTGAAAACCGTGTTCGGTGCGCACATCGAAGACTACGACGTCTACCGTGCCATCGACCTGTTGATGGCCCGCGACAACCGCCGCGTGCCGGCCGGGGCCATGGCGGCGTTGAGCGGCGATCCGGGGCTGGACGCGCTGGCGCTGGCGGTACAACAACAATCGGCGCGCAGCCAGGAGGAGCGCCTGGCCGAATACGCGCACCTGGCCTCAGGCCAGGCCGGCGTACCGATCGGCGCCGAACTGGTGCCGACGCTGTTCCGCGTGTGCCGCCACAGCATGCGTGCGGCGCGATTCGACCCGCCGCCGTTCCTCGGCAACATGACCTACCTGCGCTGCCTGGAGCAGCAATCGTTTGGTATCACCGGCGGCGTCGGTCATCTGGCCGCGCCGTTCTGGGAAGACGCCTGCCTGGGCCGCTTCGAGTTGATCGACGTGCCCGGCAACCATTTCAGCGTGATCGAACCGCCCCACGTCCACACCGTTACTGGGCACCTGCTTGAGGCCCTTCGGAAAAACTCATGACCACTGCCCTGGATACCCTGAAACGCCCGGTCAATCGCCTCATCCGCCTCGGTGTGGCGTTCGCCGCCCTCGGCGCATTGGTTAACCTGGTGCCCTTTATCGGCCTCACCGAACTGGGCCGCTTGCTGTTGGCCGGCAGCGCCGACAGCCAAACCCTGTGGCTGTGGGCCGCGCTGGTGGTGATCGCCCTGAGCGTAGGGTGGATGGCCAGCGGCGTGGCGCTGTGGTTGACCCATGTGGCTGACCACCGGCTGCAATCGAGTTTGCGCGAAGCCATGGTGCACAAGCTCGGGCGCGTGCCGTTGGGCTGGTACACCGACACCACCTCCGGCGCCGTGCGCAAGGTGGTGCAGGATGACCTCGAAGACCTGCACCATCTGGTCGCCCACCATGCGGTGGAACTCACCGCGGCCATCGTCACCCCGCTGGCGGGCTTGCTGTGGCTGGCCACGCTGAACTGGCGGCTGGCGCTGCTGGCGGTGCTGACGCTGCCCATCTACGCAGTGGCCTACACCCTGATGATGCGCGGCTTCGGCGCCAAGATGCAGTTGCTGGACAAGAGCATGACCCGGGTCAGCGCGGCAATTGTCGAGTTCGTGCACGGCATTGCCGTGGTCAAAGCGTTCGGCCAGGTCGGCCAGGCGCATCGCAGCTATCAGCAGGCGGTCAACCAGTTCAGCGAGCAGTACGCCGGCTGGGTCAGGCCGCTGCTGCGCCTGGAAGCCTTTTCTTCGATGGCCCTGAGTGTGCCGGTGATCCTGCTGGTAAGCCTGGGGGTCGGCAGCCTGTTGCTAGCGTACGGCTGGATCACGCCGCTGGAACTGTTCGCCGAAACCCTGGTAGCGGTGGTCATCCCGCAATCGCTGCTGGTGATCAACCAGAGCCTCACGGCCCAGCGCACGGCCCTGGCAGCAGCCGATCGCATCGAAGCACTGCTGGACGTCGAGGAACTGCCCACGCCCAAGGCCTGCGTCCAACCCCAAGGCAGCGACATCCGCTTTGAACAGGTGCAGTTCGGCTACGACGCCGAGCACCTGATCCTCAAGGGCGTCGACTTGCACTGTCCAGCCGGCAGCGTCACCGCATTGGTCGGTGCATCCGGTGCCGGCAAGTCGACTCTGGCCAAGCTGGTGCCGCGCTTTCATGACGTCAACGCCGGCCGCATCTGCGTGGGTGGCGCCGATGTGCGTGAGATCGACCCGCGCCAGTTGTATCGACACGTGGGCTTCGTGTTGCAGGACGCGCAGCTGGTGCACGGCACAGTCGCCGATAACCTGCGCCTCGGCCGCCCCGACGCCAGCGATGCGGAGGTCGTGGCGGCGGCGCGATCGGCGCAGATTCATGCGCGTATCCAGGCCCTGCCCCGGGGTTATCAATCGGTGATCGGCGACGATGCGGTCTTCTCCGGTGGCGAAGCGCAGCGCGTGTCCATCGCCCGCACCCTGCTGGCGGACACGCCGGTGTTGATCCTCGATGAAGCCACCTCCCACGCCGACCCCGAATCCGAAGCGCTGATCCAGGACGCCCTGTCGGCCCTGGCACGTGGTCGCACGGTGCTGGTGATTGCCCATCGCCTCGCAAGCATCAGCGGGGTCGACCAGATCGTCGTTCTCGACCAGGGCCGCGTGCTGGAAAGCGGCTGCCATGAACAACTGCTGAAAGCCAACGGCGCCTATGCCCGAATGTGGCGAGCAGGTGCCGAAACCCCTGCCTTGGAGATGTCTTTGTGATCCGTAGCCTTGTGACCTTACTGGGCCCGCCCCATGCCTCGCGTCTCTACCGTTACCTGGCGTGGCTGGTGACCAGTGCCGTGCTGCAAGGCCTGGCCGTGGCCCTGTTGGTGCCGATCCTGCACGCGCTGTTCGTCGGCGACTTGCCCAGCGCCATGACCTGGCTGGCGGGCCTGGCGGCGATGGTAGTGCTGACCTGCATCGCCCACTACCAGCAGGCCATGAAGGGTTTTGCCCTAGCTCTGCTGGTGCTGACGACGTTGCATGATCGTCTCGGCCAGCACTTGGTCAGCCTGCCCCTGGGCTGGTTCAACTCGGAAAAGGTTGGACGCCTGTCGCGCAGCGCCACCAGCGGCACGTTGATGGTCACCGGTTTGTTTGCCCATTACCTGGGGCCGGTGGTGTCCGGGGTAGTGGTGCCGGCCACCGTGGCACTGACCCTGTTCGTGTTCGACTGGCGCCTGGGCCTGACGGCCGTGCTGTGTGCGCCGTTGATCTACTTCGCCCATCACTGGTCGGCCGCCGCCATCGGCAGCAACGATGCGCGGGTGGAAGCCGCCGCGACCCTGGCCGGCAACCGGGTGGTGGAGTTCGCCCGCTACCAGCAAGTACTGCGCGCGTTTGGTCGCACCCAGGACGGCTACGCGCCGTTGCAGGCGGCCAATCAGGCGCAAAAGCAGGCCGGTGGTTCGATGCTGTCGCAGACCTTTCCCAAGCTGCTCGCTGGCGGTTTGACCGTGCAGCTGGCGTTCGCGCTGCTGGTAGGCGTGGGCATTACCCTGGCTGCCCATGGTGAAATCGATGCCATCCAGCTGGTTGCCCTGCTCGCCCTGGCAGCGCGGTTTGTGGGGCCATTGGCCGAAGCTGCTGCACGCAGCGGTCTATTGCGCATGGCCGGCAACGACCTGGATCAGTTGGTGGGCATCCTGCGTGAGCCGTCGCTGCCCGAGCCCGTCGTCAGCCAGCCCTTGTCCGCGCCGGGCAGCCTGGCCTTCGAACAGGTGAGCTTCGCCTACCCCAGTGGCCCGACGGTGCTGCAGGATCTGACCTTCAGCGCCCCGGCCCATTCAATGACCGCGATTGTCGGCGCCTCGGGTTCGGGCAAGACCACCGTCACTCGCCTGCTGATGCGCTTTTTCGATACCACCACGGGCAGCGTCAAGGTCGGCGGCGTGGACGTGCGTGAACAGTCCAGCGAGGCGCTGATGGCGCAACTGTCGCTGGTGATGCAGGACGTGTACCTGTTCGACGACAGCCTGGAAGCGAACATCCGCGTGGGCAGCCCGGACGCCAGTGCCCGCGACGTCGCCGAAGCGGCACGGCTGGCCGGTGTGGATGAAATCGTCGCACGCCTGCCCCAGGGCTGGAACACGCCGGTGGGCGAAGGCGGCGCATCGTTATCCGGGGGCGAACGCCAGCGCGTCTCACTGGCCAGGGCGTTGCTCAAGCGTGCGCCCATCGTGCTGCTGGACGAAGCCACTGCTGCACTCGACCCGCACAACGAAGCCTTCGTACAAGCCGCGATTCAGCGCCTGATGCAAAACTCGACCGTGCTGGTGATCGCCCATCGCTTGCCGACCATCATGGCCGCCGACCAGATCCTGGTCCTGGACCAGGGGCGTCTGGTGGAATCGGGCACCCACGCGCAACTGCTCAGCCTCAACGGTCGTTATGCCGGGTTCTGGCATGACCGTCAGCGCGCCGGCGGCTGGCGCCTGAATGCGCAGGCCCAGCCATGCTGATCGGGGTGCTGGGTGCCAGTGGTGACGTCGGCCTGGCCAGCGCGCAGGCCTTGTTGAGCCTGGGCCTGCACAACCTGCGCCTGGGCGGGCGTGACGCGCACACCGGCGCGCGTTGCCTGGCGCGGCTGCATCAGCAATGGCCGGATGCTCGGTTGCAATGGACGGCCGTGGACTTCAACGACACGCCCGCACTGGCCAGGTTCGCCCGTGGCTGCGACGTGCTGCTCAATTGCGCCGGCCCCTCCTGGCGCGTGGCGGACCGTGCCGCACAGGCCGCCTTGAAAGCCGATGCACATTACGTCGACGCCGCCGGCGATATACACCTCGACCCGGCCCTATGGCGCGGGCGTAGCGCGGTGCTTGGCGCGGGCCTGCAACCGGGGCTCACCGGCCTGCTACCGCGCTGGCTGGCTGCGCAAGGGTTCACTCGGGTGCAGGGCCTGACCAGCTATTTCGGCCTGCGCGACCAATTCACGGCGGTGGCCGCGGACGACTTCCTGCAAGGTGCGGTTGACGGCTCCAGCGAGCCCTTGGCGGCCTGGCACAACGGCCGGTGCAGCCGCGCACTGAGGCGCCGTCGCGATGTGCTGCTGCCGTGTTTCCCCGGCCCGGTGCATGTGCTGCCCTACTTGAACGAGGAAGGCGAACGCCTGGCCAGGGACCTGCACCTGGAGACAGGCCAGTGGTTCAACGTGATAACCGACGGGCATGTGCTCAACGCCCTCGACCAGGCGCACAACCTGCCGCGTGCCGAAGCGGTGCAACGCTTATGCACGGCCAGCCAGTTGGACCTCAGTGGCCAGCCACCCTTTGTCACGTTGTTGCTGCAACTCGATGGTCTCTGCGACGGCCAAGCGTGCACTCGCAGTCTGGTACTCAGCGGCGCCGGCAATGCGGCACTGACCGGCGCCATGGCGGCGATCACCGTAGTGAGTGTGCTCGAAGGCGAAATCCGCCCCGGCTGCCATCACGCCGCCCACGCCTTGCCGCCCGCCGCCAGCCTTGAACGCCTGCAACGCACCTCGTCGATCCGCACGCTGAACCTGCTGGACCACCCGCTCGAACACCTGCAAGACGCCGAAGAAGGTTGCCTATGAACACCGCCCTCAACGCACTGAAACAATTGAGCCTGGGCGTCATGGCTGACGTGCTCCTGCATACGCAGGCCTTGCCGATGCAGGTGTGGCGAACAGCCGAACACCTTAACCAGGCCCTCGGTACGGCACCGCGCCATGCCTGGATTGTGCGGCGCTGGCTGGCGGCGTTGTCGCGTGCCGGAGCCGTGCGTGAAGACAACGACCGGTTTGCCTGGCACGGCACGCCGCCACAAGCAGCCATCGGCGATCTACCAACGTTGTATGCGGAACTGGGCTTCCCGCCGAGCATGGCGCAACTGCATGCCCAGGTCATCGAGCGCCTGCCCGAGTTGCTGCGCGACCAGATTGCCCTGGCGCCTTTGTTGGTGCTTGCCGGGGACCCGGTGGCGGTACTCGGTGCGTACCAGCACAACCACTTCACCGCCGCGATCAATCAGGCGCTGGCGGCCCGCGCGCGGGAGGCCGGCAAGGCCGACGAAGTGCTGCAAGTGCTGGAACTCGGCGCCGGCGCCGGCTGCACCACCCGCGCTGTACTCGCGGCCCTGGAAGACCGCGAAAAGGTCTATCGATTCACCGACCTCAGCGCCCTGTTTACCGGCGCGGCTCGTCGCCAGTTCCGCCTGGAGCCAGGCGTGCAATTCAACCTGCTCGACCTCGATCGCGACTTCAGCGAACAAGGCATCGAACCCCGCAGCCAGGACCTGGTAATTGCCGGCAACGTGCTGCACAACGCCTGCGACCTGCCGCGCAGCCTGGCGCGAATCCGCGATTGCCTGCGCGACGGCGGCACCCTGCTGTTCAGCGAATCCATCGCCGACAACCCGGCGATGCTGACCTTCATGCACCTGTTGCTATCCCCGCCAGCCGGCGCCCCGCCAAGGGCCACCGATGAGGTGTTCCTCTCACCCGACGCCTGGCGCCTGGCCCTGCACGCCGCGGGTTTTGAGTTGCTCGACCTATGGCCCGCCGCGACCGACCCGCTGGCCGTCGCCGGGCAACGTCTGTTCCATGCCACAGGAGTTTCCCGATGAACGTCGATACCCTGCTGATCGACCTGCCCACTGCGCCCTGGCAACTGCCTGCATTTACCGACCTGGGCGTTCATCAGTTGGCGCCCGCCCGGCTGCTGGCCTTGCTTGAGCGCCAACGCCCCGCGGTAGTGATGATGAGCGCCGAACAGCTGGAGTGCCTGCTGGATTTCCCCGCGCTGGCGCTGAGTGATCTCAGCCACCTGCAACAGTTGCTGTTCGTCAGCAACCGCTCCGGTGACTGGAAGCTCGCGGAGCGAGCGGCGGCGCACCTCGATTGCAGCGTCCAAGGCTTCACGGAGCAATGGCACGACTTGGCCAGCATCAAGCTCGCGCATCAACGCTGGCGTGAGCGCGCGATGGACCATCCCCAAGTCAATGCCGCGGCCCTGCACGGTCAGACGCTGTTCGTGGTCCCGCGTCCTTGCGCGAGCATGCCGGTAGACGATCACCTGGCCGCAACCGAGGCGGCGCTCGACCAACAATTTGAAGCCGCACAGCTGAGGGAGGCAGTGCGACTCAATGACCGATTGGGCCATGCCGCGTTGCTCTCCATGCTCAATGGGCTTGAGCAGTGCGGGCTGCTGCCTGCACCGCTCAATGACGTGGCCCACAGCCTGGCGCTGGCCGGCATTGCCCCCGGTCACCGGCCTTTGATTGCACGCTGGCTCGATGTGCTGCAATCCCAGGGCCTATTGCAACGTGCCGCCGATAGGTTGCAGCCCACCCTCGACGCAGATGCCTGGAGCGATGCCGCCCTTGAACGTATTTGGGCGCAGTTGAGCGTGGACTGGGCGCGGAATACCGGCGGCAGCGGCACCCTCGACTATGCGCGGGAGAATGCGCGGCAGTTGCCGTCGTTGATGCGCGGTGAATGTGCGGCGGTGCATCTGCTGTTTCCCGAAGGCCGCACCGAACGCGCGACAGCGCTGTACCGCGAAAGCCTGGCGGCGCAATACCAGCACCGCGCCGTCGCCCACTGGATCGGCGCCTGGGCCGCACGCCAGCCGGCCGGTGTGCCGCTGCACGTGCTGGAAGTCGGCGCTGGCACCGGTTCCACCACCCAGGCGGTGTTGCCCACGTTGGCCAATGCCAATGTGGACTACCTGTGCACCGACGTATCGCGCTACTTCAGCGAGCAAGCCGCCGAGCGGCTCAAGGGCTGGTCGTGGGTGCGCCACGGCGTGTTCGATATCGACCGCCCAGCCCTGGCCCAGGGTTATCCAAGCCAGACCTGGGACCTGATCGTCGCCGGTGGCGTGCTGAATGCGGCCCGCGACACCGAACGTTCCCTGGCCACCCTGCTCGCTTTGCTCAAACCGGGCGGCTGGCTGGTGTTCAGCGAACCGACGCAGGAAGCATTCTGGGTGATGGCCTCCCAGGCTTTCATGCTCAACCAGGCCAGCGACGAGCGCCAACTCAGCAGCGCCACATTTCTGGACCTAATGCAATGGCAAAGCGCACTGGCGCGGGCCGGCTTCCACGGCAACCGCAGCCTGCCCGCCGCCGCACACCCGCTGGCGAGCCTGGGCCATCGCGTATTCGCAGCTCAGGTCCCGGCCCAACGCCTGAGCCGCGCCGCACTGAAGGCCCATCTGGAAGACCCCGCGCTGCAGCTGGAACTGCTCGACCATTTGCCCGACTTCAGCACCGCCAAGGACTTGCCATGACCCCGCTGGACTACCCTTTCAACCGCTTCACCGACCTGAAGCTGGCCGAGCCCTATCGCCATGCCCAGCAGGCACCGGGGCTGTTGCGCATCCAGATGCCCATCGGCGCCCCCGCCTGGCTCGCCACCCGCTACGACGATGTTCGCCTGGTGTTGGGCGACCGGCGCTTCAGCCGCAGCGAGGTGTTTCGCCGCGACGACAGCCCCCGCGCGTTTCCGCGCATCGCCGGTGGCATCGTGATGATGGACCCGCCGCAACTCACGCGAATTCGCTCGCGCGCCGCCCAGGCCTTCACCCGTCGCCGCGTCGAAGCCCTGCGCCCCCACGCCCGCGATTACGCTCACCAGTTGATCGACCGTATGCTCGCCGCCGGCCCGCCTGCCGACCTGGTCAACGACTACGCCCTGCCGCTGCCCCTGGCACTGATCTGCGAGCTGCTCGGTGTACCGGTTCAGGACCGTGATCGCTTCAAGGTGTGGAACGATTCACTGCTGTCAACCCGCACCGAGGACGCAGCCCAAACCCAACGTCACTTGGGTGAACTGGCCGCGTACATCAAAGGCCTGGTGGCCGAGCGTCGACGCGAACCGCGGGATGACTTCATGACCGCCTTGACCCAGACCGACGACAAAGGCGAGTCCCTCAACGAGGAGCAATTGCTGCTGTTGTGCATTGCGATCCTGGTCGCCGGTTACGAAGGCAGTGCCGCGCAGATCCCCAATTTCATCCAGGTGCTGCTGGACAACCCCACCCAGTGGCAACAGCTCAAGGCCGATCCCGAGCAGATACCGCAGGCGGTCGAAGAGCTGCTGCGCTACATCCCGCTGGCCTCGGCGGCGATGTTTGTGCACTACGCGCTGGAAGACATTCAGGTCGGTGAAACCCTGGTGCGCCAGGGCGACGCGGTGTTCGCCTCCATCGGCGCCGCCAACCATGACCCCGCACGCTTTGAAAACCCGCAGGCGCTGGACCTGCATCGGGATGCCAACGGCCATTTCGGCTTCGGCCATGGCCTGCATCACTGCATCGGCTCGGCCCTGGCACGGGTCGAATTGCAGGAGGCGCTGCACGCCCTGGTGGTGCGCCTGCCCGACCTGCAACGCTGCGGCGAAGTGCAATGGAAAACCGCGACGTTTTTTCGCGGCGCCCACTGCCTGCCGGTGACCTGGTCATGAGCCGCCCGCCTGTACGCAAACGCGTGGTCATTGCTGGCACCGCGTTCGGCCGTATTTACCTGCAAGCCCTGGCGCGCGCTCAAGCCGACTACGAACTGGTGGGCATCCTGTCACGCGGCAATGCCTACTCCCGCGCCTGCGCCGCGCACTATGGCGTGCCGCTGTACGAGGCTGTGGAGCAAGTGCCGGATGACGTCGATATCGCCTGCGTGGTGGTGCGCTCAGGCGCCACCGGCGGCGCCGGCAGCGAGCTGGCCCAGCACCTGCTGCGGCGGGGCATCCATGTGCTCCAGGAACACCCGGTGCACCACCGCGAAATCGCTGCGTGCATGCAGGCCGCGCGCCAGGGCCGCGCGGCTTATGCGGTGAACACGCTGTACCCGAATATCCTCGCGATCCGGCGTTTTCTCACCGTGGCCGAGTACCTGCGCGAACAGCAGGGGCTGGCGTATATCGACGCAGCTTGCAACAGTCAGGTCGCCTACCCGCTGCTGGACATTCTCGGGCGTCTCGCCGGGGGTATGCGGCCCTGGGTGTTCGCAGCGCCGGGTGCCGGAGTCGGGACGCAACCCTTCACGCGGCTCAACGCGCGTTTCAACGGTGTACCGATCAGCCTGCGCATTCAGAACCAGGTGCACCCCCAGGACCCGGACAACCATTCCTTCCTGTTGCATCGCCTCGAAGTGGGCTGCGAAGCCGGCGTGCTGAGCCTGGGTGACACCCATGGCCCGGTGCTCTGGAACCCGCGCCTGCACGCCCCACGGGACAACACCGACCGCTTGATCATGGCCGGCCCCGGCAGCGAACGCCTGGCCGGTCCGACCATGGTGGTGCTCGACCCGCAGACCCCGGCGAGCTACCACCAGGTGTTCAACCAGGTCTGGCCCGATGCAGTCACTGTCGCCCTCGGCGAGCTGTGTCGCGACATCGATGAACCCGCACGCCGCCTGCGCAGCGGTGTGTGGGCCACCGAGGTGTCCATGGCCTGGCGCGAAATGAACAGCCTGATCGGCATGCCTGAACTGATCGAACCACCGGTGCCGCGTGCACTGCCACTGGCCGAACTCCAGGCCCGTGCCGACGCCGTACACCCCCCTTGCGGTGACGACACCGCCCAACTGCTGGGAGCCCTGCCGTTTTGAACACTGCCCAACCCTCTTCCGCATGCAGCCATGTGCTGCTGTGGGTGCGCGATCTGCACCAGGCCGTAGCGAATTTCCGCGCTGCCGGCTTCGAGGTCACTTACGCCACTGCCGAGGCCAGCGCGCAACACGCGCACATCTGGTTCAGCCAGGGGCCGATCATCGAACTGCTGACCACGCCTCGGCATGCCTGGCTGTTCAAGTGGCCCATCGACTGCCTCGCCGGCCGGGGGGCCGGACGGCGCATGTTGCGTTGGGCCGCCCAGGGCGAAGGCTTCTGCGACCTCGCCCTGCTGTGCGAAGACCCGGCCCTGGCGCCGCGCCTCAAGAGCCTCGCGGCCTGCGGCGTGCACATGGGGCGCACGGTGAACTGGCGACGCACCTGCGCCGATGGCAGTCAAACACGCTTTCGCTTCGTGTACCCGCGCCATGACCGCCTGCCATTCCTGGTCACGCCCTACTCACCTTCCCAGCACCCGGCGCGCAGGGTGCACCCCAATGGCGCCACCGGGTTGGCCGCGATTCTTCTGGGCGTACACCCCGACGATCACCCCGCCCTCAACTTACTGGCCGGCGATGACCCGCTGCTGCGCCTGCAACCGGCCACGCACACCGGCGTACAAGCGGTGCATATCACCGGCCTTGCGCACCCGTTGAATTTGCACGGCGCCCAGTTGTTGAGCTGCCCGACTGCCCAAGGAGATTGCCATGCTTGATGGATGTACTGACTGGCCCGACGACTTTATCCACCGCTACCGCGAGCAAGGCTACTGGCGCGGCGCGCCCCTGGGCGAACTGCTGCGCGAGCAGGCCCGGCGTACGCCGCACAAAGAAGCGTTGGTAGACGGCACTCGGCGCTGGACCTACGCCGACCTCAACCATCAGGCCGACTGTCTGGCCGCCGGTCTCGCTGAGCGCGGGCTGGTGGCTGGCCAGCGGGTGCTGGTGCAGTTACCGAATGTCGCCGAATTCTTCAGCCTGACCTTCGCCCTGCTGCGCCTGGGCGTCATTCCGGTGTTTGCGTTGCCGGCCCATCGTGAACATGAACTGGCGCACCTGGCGCACCTCAGCCAGGCGGTGGCCTATGTGATTGTCGATCAGCATCTGGGCTTCGACTATCGCCCGTTGGCGCGCACGCTGCGTGCGCAAGTGCCGAGCCTGCAACAGGTGTGGGTGGTCGGCGCCGCCGAGGAGTTTGTGCCCCTGGCGCAGTGTGTCGCCAGCCCGCGAGAATGGTCGCAGCCAGATTCGCGAGAGGTGGCAGTGTTGCTGCTGTCCGGCGGCACCACCGGCCTGCCCAAGCTGATCCCGCGCACCCATGACGACTACGCGTGCAATGCGCGCCTGGCGGCCCAGGCGTGTGGGTTCGATGCCGATACGCGTTACCTCGCCGCATTGCCGGTGGCGCACAACTTCCCCCTCGCCTCCCCCGGTGCGCTGGGCGTGTTCAGCGTCGGTGCCACCCTGGTGCTGGCGCCGGAACCGAGCCCGGACACCGCCTTCGAACTGATCGAACGCGAACGCATCACCCACACCGCCCTGATCCCGCCACTGGTACTGCTGTGGCTGGAAGTCGCGCAATGGTCCGATAACGACCTGAGCAGCCTGCAATGGCTGCAGGTCGGCGGTGCCCGGCTCAAGGCCGAGATTGCCGCACGCATCCGCCCGGCCCTGGGCTGCGGCCTGCAACAGGTGTACGGCATGGCCGAGGGTTTACTGTGTTTCACGCCGCTGGATGATCCGCAGGCGTTGGTGTTTGACACCCAGGGACTACCGCTGACCGCCGACGATGAGATCCGCATCGTCGACGCCGACGACCAGCCGGTAGCACCTGGTGCCATTGGTGAATTGCTGGTGCGTGGTCCCTACACCATTCGCGGCTATTACAACGCCGCCGAGCAGAACCAGCGCGCCTTTACCGCCGACGGTTTTTACCGCAGCGGCGACCTGGTGCGGCGCCTACCCGAAGGGCATTTGATCGTCGAGGGACGCAGCAAGGACGTGATCAATCGCGGTGGCGAGAAAATCCCCGTGGAAGAGATCGAGAACCTGCTGCTCGGCCACCCACTGATTCGCGATGTAGCGCTGGTGGCCCTGGCCGACGAGCTGTTGGGGGAACGCAGCTGCGCCTGTGTGCTGGCCCACGGCGAGCAGGTCGACCTGGCCTCGATCAACGCCTGGCTGCGTGAACGTGGGCTGGCCGCCTACAAATTGCCGGATCGCTTGCAGGTGCTGCGCGAGTTCCCGCTGACGCGCCTGGGCAAGGTCAACCGCAAGGCCCTGGCAGAGCAGGTGCTGGCGCTATGAACGGCGCTGCATCGCCGTGGCTGCGCGTGCTGCGAGAAAGCGAACTGGCGCGGGCGCGCTTGGTGTGCCTGGCGCATGCCGGGGGCAGCGCGAGTTTTTTTCGTCCGTGGCTGGCGCACCTGCCGGGGGATATCGACCTGTTGGCCGTGCAGTATCCAGGGCGTGAAGAGCGTTTCAACGAAACGCATATCCCGTGCTTGGAGAGCCTGGCCATGCACATTGCCGCAGCGCTGCAAACGCTGCCCGCCCGGCCCTTGCTGCTATTCGGCCACAGCATGGGCGCCACCCTCGCCTACGCCGTGGGGGTGCGCCTGCAGGCGGCAGGTTGTGGAGCCACCCATGTGTTCGTCTCGGGCCACGCGCCTGCGCACCGGCAACCGCCCAGTGACCTGCACCGCCAGGACGACGCCACGCTGATCGCCGATATCCTGCGCCAGGACGCCGACGCCGCCGGCCTGTGGGCCAACCCGCAACTGCGTGCGCTGTTCCTGCCGACCCTGCGCAGCGACTACCAGGCCATCGAAACCTGGCGGCCCAAGCAGCTTGCCCGCTTGACGGCGCCACTCGATGTGCTGCTGGCCCGTGATGACGCGGAAGTCAGCCTTGAGCAGGCCCGCGACTGGGCCGATCTCAGCCATCACACCCCGGATATTCGCCTGTTCGAGGGCGACCACTTTTACCTCAAGCACCAACCACGACCGGTGATCCATCACCTGTTGCAACGCACTGCCTACCTTCAGGGAGACTCGGTATGAAAACCCCGGAACACTGCACCGGCCTTTCGGACATTCGTCAGGCCATCGACAGCCTCGACCAGCAGATCATCGACGCCCTCGGCCTGCGCATGCAGTACGTCAAGGCCGCCTCCGCGTTCAAACCTGACCAGGCCAGCATCGCCGCGCCGGAACGCGTCGCAGCGATGTTGCCGCAGCGCCGTCAATGGGCGCAGGCGGTCGGGCTGGACGGTGAGTTTATCGAGGGGCTGTTCAACCAGATCATCCACTGGTACATCGCCGAGCAGACCGCCTTCTGGCTGCAGAAAAAGAGCAAGGTGGTATGAACGAGAACGCGTTGCTCAAGGTGTTCCAGACCGCGCACCAGCGTGCGGTGGCGTATCAAAGGCCAGTCATGGCTGTTTCTTCATACGCCGCGCCGACGCTGGAAGCCCTGGCCCTTTATGAAGCCCACAGGCAGGGGTTCTTCTGGTGCACGCACTCGCCGGACCTGGCGCTGTTCGGCCTGGGTTGCGCCTGGCAGATCGAGGCCAGCGGCCCCCGGCGCATGCTCGACGTGGACCGCCAATGGTTCGCCCTGTGCGCCGACGCGGTAATCGTTGGGTCCAAGGCACCGTTGCTGCTGGGTGGCATGCGCTTCGATGAACAGCGGCCGTGCGCCCCCCATTGGGCCGCCTTCGCTGACGCCAGTTTTCATCTGGCCCATTGGCTGCTCAGCGAAGACGCCCACGGCCGCTGGCTGCGCTGCCAGCGGGTAGTCGGACCCGACAGCGACCCGCAGGCATTGGCTCGCGACAGCCTGGCGGCCTATGCACAATTGCTCAACCCTCCCGCCGCGACGGCCACTGCGCCCGACGTCATCGAACGCATTGCACTGCCTTCCCGGCAATGGCAGGGTAAGGTCGATAGGGCATTGCAGGCCATTTCAGCTGGCGATTTGAACAAAGTGGTGTTGGCGCGGCATATCGAGTACCAACTGGACGCGTCCCTCGACAGTGGAGCAGTGATGCAGCGTCTGCACGCACGCAGCAACGCGTCCCACCTGTTCGCGCTGCACCGTGGCGAGCATTGCTTCATGGGTGCCACGCCCGAACGGTTGCTCAGTTGTCAGGAGGGTCGTCTGACCACCCATGCCCTGGCAGGCAGCGCGCGACGTGGCATGACGGCCAACGAGGATCACGCTATCGGTGAACGGCTCCTGGCCGATCCCAAGGAGCAACATGAACACCGACTGGTGGTGCAGACCATTACCCAAGCCCTGGACGGCAAGGTCAGCGACCTCCAGGCCGCGTCATCCCCCAACCTGCTGAAGCTGGCCAACGTGCAGCACCTGAGCACGCCGATCATGGCGCAACTCAACTCGGACAAGCGTTTGCTGGACGGTATCCACGCGCTGCATCCAACGCCGGCGGTGGGTGGATTGCCAACTGCGACCGCCATGGACTTCATCCGTCGCCACGAAGGCTTCGACCGGGGCTGGTATGCGGCGCCTGTGGGTTGGCTGGATTCACAGGGTAACGGTGACTTCCTGGTGGCTCTGCGCTCGGCGCTGATCGCCCCTCGGCACTGTCATTTGTTCGCGGGGTGCGGGATTGTTGAGGGCTCTCAGCCTGCCGAGGAGTATGAGGAGACCCAAATCAAGCTTGCCAGCATGGAGCAGGCACTCTTGCTCGTCCCCCCCCGGCCCTAATCAGACGCCTCTTTGAGCACCTCATAAATGAGGTCGGAGGCTATGGCGACGAGGATCAAATCAGTGCCCGCCTCCAAGAGAACAACGGGCGGACCGTCTGGCTGACCTGCGCAGATTCCGGCAGCGCGCGGGCAATCGAGACGGCCACATCGTCCCCTTCCCCTGACGGATTTTGGCTGGGACGCTCCATGCCGACGTGCGGATAACGCTCGCAGTATCGTGCGACGCATCCGCCAGCCTCTATGCCACGATTCAGGTTCCTTACCCGCACGGCAAAAGACTTTTGCCATTAATCTCATTGATAGCTCCCTAACGAAACCCCCATACTAGAGGGCTAATCTCGCGCTTATATCATTCCGAATGATAGTTACCTTTGCTTCATTCGATTCGTGACATAGCACAGCGCCGCGCATGATCCGCCCATCTCAAATACATTGGCGGATGCACCTCATGGAACAGTCACTCAAACATTTGCGCTTCCCCCTGGCGGTTTTGGCCGTGGTGGTGATGAGCGCGTGCGGCAAGACCCCGGAACAAGCGGCCGCCATGCCTGCTGCCAAAGTCAGCGTGGCCAAGGTGCTGGAACAACCGGTCAACGAGTGGGACGAGTTCACCGGTCGCCTGGAAGCCCCCGAAACCGTACAGATCCGTCCGCGCGTGTCCGGCCAGATCGATCAGGTGGCCTTCACTGAAGGCGCCCTGGTAAAGAAAGGCGACCTGCTGTTCCAGATCGACCCGCGTCCGTTCCAGGCTGAAGTCCGCCGCCTTGAAGCCCAGTTGCAACAAACCCGCGCCGCCGCCACCCGCAGCGATAACGAAGCCCAACGCGGCGAGCGCCTGCGCCAGAGCAATGCGATTTCGGCCGAACTGGCCGACTCGCGCACCACCGCTGCCCAGGAAGCCCGCGCTGCCGTCGCCGGGATCCAGGCGCAGTTGGACCTGGCCAAGTTGAACCTGAGCTTTACCCGTGTGACCTCGCCGATCAGCGGGCGTGTCAGCCGTGCCGAAATCACCGCCGGTAACCTGGTGACCGCCGACGTCACCGCGCTGACCAGCGTGGTCTCCACCGACAAGGTCTACGCCTACTTCGACGCTGATGAGCGTGTGTTCCTCAAGTACACCGAACTGGCTCGCCAAGGCCGTCGCGGTGCGACCACTCCGGTTTATCTGGGCCTGTCCAACGAGACCGGCAACCCGCACCAGGGCCAGATGAACTTCGTCGACAACCAGGTCAACCCGGCCACCGGTACCATCCGTGGTCGCGCCGTGTTCGACAACAGCAAAGGCGAATTCACCCCTGGCCTGTATGCCCGCTTGAAGCTGGTTGGCAGCGGCACCTACTCCGCCGTGTTGATCAACGACGAAGCCGTCGGCACCGACCTCGGCAAGAAGTTCGTGCTGGTGATGGAAGGCGACAAGCCGGCTTATCGCTCAGTGGAACTGGGGCCGAAGATCGAAGGTTTGCGCATCGTGCGCAGTGGCCTCAACAAAGAAGACACCATCGTCGTCAAGGGCCTGCAGCGCGTGCGCCCAGGGTCGCCGGTCGCCCCGGAAACCATTCCGATGGCCAGCAAGGAAACCCTCGCCGCCTTGGCCCAACAACGACAAGCGCTTGAAGCCAGCAATCTGGAACAAGTGGCGCCGGATAAAGCCGCGCCGAAACTTGCCAGCGCTGCGACCCCACGCGGTTAAGGGATACGACTCAAGATGAATTTTTCCAAGTTCTTCATTTCGCGGCCGATCTTCGCAGCAGTGCTCTCGCTGCTGATCCTGATCGCCGGTGCGATCTCGCTGTTCCAACTGCCGATCAGCGAATACCCGGAAGTGGTGCCGCCGACCGTCGTGGTACGCGCCAACTTCCCGGGCGCCAACCCCAAAGTCATTGGTGAAACCGTGGCCGCTCCGTTGGAGCAAGCCATCACCGGCGTCGAGAACATGCTGTACATGTCCTCGCAGTCGACCGCCGACGGCAAGCTGACCCTGACCATCACCTTCGCCCTGGGCACCGACCTGGACAACGCGCAGGTGCAAGTGCAAAACCGCGTGACCCGGACTCAGCCGAAACTGCCTGAGGAAGTGACGCGCATCGGTATCACCGTGGACAAGGCCTCCCCCGACCTGACCATGGTGGTGCACTTGACCTCCCCGGATCAGCGCTACGACATGCTGTACCTGTCCAACTACGCCCTGCTCAACGTGAAGGATGAGTTGGCGCGTCTGGGCGGTGTGGGTGACGTGCAATTGTTCGGCATGGGCGACTATTCGCTGCGGGTGTGGCTGGACCCGAACAAGACCGCTTCGCGCAACCTGACGGCCACCGATGTGGTGACCGCGATCCGTGAGCAGAACCGTCAAGTGGCCGCCGGCGCCCTGGGTGCGCAACCTGCCCCGACCGCCACCGCGTTCCAGTTGTCGGTGAACACCCAAGGTCGCCTGGTGACCGAGGAAGAGTTCGAGAACATCATTATCCGTTCCGGCGATAACGGTGAAATCACTCGTTTGAAAGACATCGCACGGGTAGAGCTGGGTTCCAGCCAATACGCGCTGCGTTCGTTGCTGAACAACCAGCCGGCCGTGGCGATCCCGATCTTCCAGCGCCCTGGCTCCAACGCCATCGAGATCTCCAACGAAGTGCGCGGCAAGATGGAAGAGCTGAAAAAGAGCTTCCCGCAAGGCATGGACTACAGCATCGTCTATGACCCGACCATCTTCGTGCGCGGCTCCATCGAAGCGGTGGTGCACACCCTGTTCGAAGCGTTGATCCTGGTTGTGTTGGTGGTGATCCTGTTCCTGCAGACCTGGCGCGCCTCGATCATTCCGTTGGTGGCCGTGCCGGTATCCTTGATTGGTACGTTTGCGGTGATGCACCTGTTTGGCTTCTCGCTCAACGCGCTGTCCTTGTTCGGGTTGGTACTGGCCATCGGTATCGTGGTGGACGACGCCATCGTGGTGGTGGAGAACGTCGAACGGAACATCGAACTGGGCCTGGACCCGTTCCCGGCCACTGAAAAAGCCATGAGCGAAGTGACCGGCCCGATCATCGCCACGGCGCTGGTGCTGTGTGCGGTGTTCATTCCAGCTGCCTTTATCAGCGGCTTGACCGGGCAGTTCTACAAGCAATTCGCCTTGACCATTGCGATCTCGACGGTGATCTCGGCGTTCAACTCGCTGACCTTGTCCCCTGCCCTGGCCGCGGTGTTGCTGCGCAGCCATGACGCGCCGAAGGATCGTTTCTCCAAGATTCTCGACAAGATTTTCGGCGGCTGGTTGTTCCGTCCGTTCAACCGCTTCTTCGAAAAAGCCAGCCACGGTTATGTCGGCACCGTACGCCGTGTGATTCGCGGCAGCGGCATCGCCCTGTTCCTGTACGCCGGTTTGATGGTGCTGACCTGGTTCGGTTTTGCCCACACCCCGACCGGTTTCGTACCGGCCCAGGACAAGCAATACCTGGTGGCCTTCGCCCAATTGCCGGACGCCGCGAGCCTGGACCGCACCGAAGACGTGATCAAGCGCATGTCTGACATCGCGCTGAAACAACCGGGTGTGGAAGCTGCCGTAGCCTTCCCGGGCTTGTCGATCAACGGTTTCACCAACAGCCCGAACAGCGGCATCGTGTTCGTGACCTTGAAACCGTTCGACGAACGTAAAGACCCGAGCATGTCAGCCGGTGCGATTGCCGGCGCGTTGAACGGTAAATACAGCGACATCCAGGAAGCCTACATGGCGATCTTCCCACCGCCGCCGGTACAGGGCCTGGGTACGATTGGTGGTTTCCGCCTGCAGATCGAAGACCGTGGCAACCTGGGTTACGACGAGCTGTACAAAGAAGTGCAGAACATCATCACCAAGAGCCGTACCACGCCGGAGCTGTTCGGCCTGTTCACCAGCTACACGGTCAACGTGCCCCAGGTCGATGCCGCCATCGACCGTGAAAAGGCCAAGACCCACGGCGTGGCGATCAGCGACATCTTCGATACCCTGCAGATCTACTTGGGTTCGTTGTATGCCAACGACTTCAACCGCTTCGGCCGGACCTACCAGGTCAACGTGCAGGCTGAGCAGCAGTTCCGCCTGGATGAAGACCAGATCGGCCAGCTGAAAGTGCGCAACAACAAAGGCGAGATGATCCCGTTGGCGACCTTCATCAAGGTCAGCGACACCTCGGGCCCGGACCGCGTGATGCACTACAACGGCTTCATCACCGCTGAAATCAACGGCAACGCTGCACCGGGCTACAGCTCGGGCCAGGCTGAAGCGGCGATCGAGAAACTGCTGAAAGAGGAACTGCCCAACGGCATGACCTACGAGTGGACTGACCTGACCTATCAGCAAATCCTCTCGGGTAACACTGCGCTGTTCGTGTTCCCGCTCTGCGTACTGCTGGCGTTCCTGGTACTGGCCGCCCAATACGAAAGCTGGAGCCTGCCATTGGCGGTGATCCTGATCGTCCCGATGACACTGCTGTCGGCGATTACCGGGGTGATTATCTCGGGTGGCGACAACAACATCTTCACCCAGATCGGCTTGATCGTTCTGGTAGGCCTGGCCTGTAAGAACGCGATTCTGATTGTCGAGTTCGCCAAGGACAAACAGGCAGAAGGCCTCGATCCGCTCGCTGCGGTACTGGAAGCCTGCCGTCTGCGTCTGCGGCCGATCCTGATGACCTCGTTCGCCTTCATCATGGGTGTGGTGCCACTGGTGTTGTCCAGCGGTGCCGGTGCCGAGATGCGTCATGCCATGGGCGTGGCGGTGTTCTCCGGGATGATCGGTGTGACCTTCTTCGGTCTGTTGCTGACGCCAGTGTTCTACGTACTGATCCGTCGCTATGTAGAGCGCAGCGAAGCGCGCAAAGCGGCCAAGGCCTTGAAGCTGGAGACACAGCAATGAGTGTGAAAGTATTCCTGCCGAGCTTGTTGGTACTGGCGCTGAGCGCCTGTGCCGTGGGCCCGGACTACAAAACCCAGACACCGGAGGCGGCCAATATCACGGCCGCTGCCGATGCCAAACAGTATGACCACGCCAAGTTCGAAGGCATCTGGTGGCAACAGTTCGAGGACCCGACCCTCAACCAACTGGTAACCCAGGCGCTTCAAGGTAACCGGGATCTGCGCGTCGCCTTTGCTCGCCTGCGGGCGGCACGGGCGATCCGCGATGACGCCAGCAATGACGCCATGCCGACCATCACCAGCCGTGCCAGCAGTGACCTGGCCAAGGGGCAAATCCCGGGCCAGACCACCAAGCGCGTTAACAGTGAGCGTTATGACCTCGGCCTGGACATGGCCTGGGAACTGGACCTGTTCGGTCGCATCCAGCGCAACCTGGAAGCCACCGACGCCGACCAGCAGGCCGCCGAGGCTGACTTGTACCAGCTGCAAGTCACCATGATTGCCGAACTGGTGGACGCCTACGGCCAACTGCGTGGTGCGCAACTGCGTGAACGCATTGCCCTGGACAACCTGAAGAACCAGCAGGAATCGCGCACCATCACCGTCAGCCTGCGGGATGCCGGTGTGGGCGACCAGCTCGACGTGGAGCGTGCCGACGCGCGTCTCGCGGCGGTTGAGGCCAGCGTGCCGCAACTGCAAGCCGAACAAGTGCGCGAGCGCAACCGCATCGCCACCCTCCTCGGCCAGCGTCCCGACAAGCTCAGCGTCGACCTGGGCCCGAAAAACCTGCCGGCAATTGCCAAGGCGTTGCCGATTGGCGATCCAGGGCAATTGCTGCAACGTCGCCCGGACATCCTCAGCGCCGAACGTAAACTGGCTGCTGCCACGGCGCGTATCGGCGTGGCCAAGGCCGACCTGTTCCCCCGGGTCAGCCTCAGCGGCTTCCTCGGCTTTACCGCCGGGCGAGGCTCGCAGATCGGCTCGTCCGCCGCGAATGCCTGGGCCCTGGGCCCAAGCATCACCTGGGCAGCATTTGACCTGGGCAGCGTGCGCGCCCGTTTGCGCGGCGCCGATGCCGAGGCGGACGGCGCCCTGGCGACCTACGAGCAGCAAGTCCTGTTGGCCTTGGAAGAATCCGAAAACGCCTTCAGCGACTACGGCAAACGTCAGCAACGCCTGGTTTCGTTGATCCGCCAAAGCGAATCCAGCCGCGCCGCCGCCGACCTGGCCGCGATCCGCTACCGCGAAGGCACCGTGGACTTCCTGGTGCTGCTGGACGCACAACGTGAGCGCCTGGCCGCCGAAGACTCCCAGGCCCAGGCCGAAGTGGATTTGTATCGCGGGATTGTCGCGATCTACAAAGCGCTGGGGGGCGGCTGGCAGCCGGATACGGTGGTCGCCAGCGCCAAGTGATGTAAAGAGCTCCTTTGGTTGGTCGCATCCAGCCAATTTTTTGCCCCGTGGTCCATTCGGTCACGGGGCTTTTTTATCCGTCGCTCAAAAAAGATTTTTCGCGAATCCTTCATTTATCAGCGAAGTGTTCATTAAGAATCAGACTCCGATAATGCCCCGGATTCGACCCGCTCCATTTACGAAACGCCTTATAAAACGAACTCGTATCCGCAAACCCCAACCGCTCCGCGATCTCGGCAAAACTGATCTGTGGCTCCGCCAACCACACAATCGCCAATTCCTTGCGCACACTGTCCTTGAGGCCCTGGTAGGTCTGCCCTTCTTCCGCCAGGCGCCGCCGCAAGGTTGAGGCGGAGATGCACAGGCTGACGGCGAGACCTTCAGTCTCCGGCCAGGTGTGGGGGGGGAGCTGGCGCAGGTCGTGCTTGATGCGGGTGGCGAGGCTGTCGGGATCGCGGTATTTGACCAGGATATTGGCCGGTGCGTGAGCCAGGAAACGCTTGAGTTCTTCCGGGGTGCGCTTGATTGGCAGGTCCAGGCAGTCGGCAGAGAAGATCATCCGCGTACGGGGCCGATCGAAACGCAGGTTGTCGGAGAACATCACCTGGTAGTCAGCGCAAAAGTCCGGTTTTGCGCAGCGCAGCTCAATCGCCAGGATTGGAATACGTCGTCCTGCCAGCCAACAGGCCACGCCGTGCACAATCATCCAGTAGGTAAAGTAGGTGAAGGCGCGATTGGGTTCAGCCTCGGGCTCGACCAGCACGATCTCCGCCAGACTTTGTTGACGCACCAACTCAGCGGGCATCCGCTCCAGCATGAGTGACAGGAACCCCAGCGCGGTCTCCAGGCTGGTGGCGAGGGTTGGCTGCGCCATTGCAGCGCGGCAGAGAAACGCCAGGCTACCGGACTTGAGCTTGCGCGGGTCCATGCCAAAGAACTCATCATCGGTACGGCGTGCCAACAGGCGCCATAGGCGTGCGTAGGTAGTGGCCGAAACCCGCGCGGTAGGTTCGGCGAGCCACTGCGGGTCTATCCCGGCGTCGTGCAGCACTTCAGCACTGGCCGCCCCCGGCGCGCAGCTTTGCAATAAAGCTTCACGCACAAGATGAATGGAGATGGTGTCTTTTTCCGACATGGTGAACCGCGTATCCAGCTGCGCAAAGAATGGCACGCATCATAAGGGCGGACGCGCATTGCCACCACCGTTCAGCCCATGTTCAGCAAACGTCAAGGATTGTTGTTTAGCAATGAGTATCATTATGTTACAAATTAGCACCCTATCTAGTTGTGACGCGGTGCCGAATGCTCGTTCCTTTCCTCATCATGCTGCGCGAAGGCATTGAAGCCGCATTGATCGTTGGCATCATCGCCAGCTACCTGCAACAGACCGGCCGTGGCCAGTGGATGCCCGCCGTGTGGATCGGCGTGTTTCTCGCTGCTGCACTGGCCCTGCTGGTCGGAGGGGGCCTGGAACTGGTCAGCGCCGAGTTCCCGCAAAAACAGCAAGAATTGTTTGAAGGCGTGGTTGGCCTGGTCGCCGTGGGCATCCTTAGCTCCATGGTGTTCTGGATGCGCAAAGTGGCGCGGTCCATCAAGCATTCCTTGCACGAATCCCTCGACCACGCCCTGGCCGGTTCCAAACACCAGGTCACCGCGCTGATCCTCATGGTGTTTTTCGCCGTGGCCCGCGAAGGCCTGGAAACCGTGTTCTTCCTGCTGGCCGTGTTCCAACAGAGCGAAGGACCAGCCGCACCCATAGGCGCCCTGCTCGGCCTGATCCTCGCGATCATCGTCGGTTTCCTGATCTATACCGGCAGCATGCGCCTGAATCTGGGGGCGTTTTTCCGCTGGACCGGCCTGTTTATCCTGGTGGTGGCTGCCGGCATCCTCGCCAATTCGGTGCAGGCCCTGCATGAAGCAGGCGTGTGGAATCACCTGCAGACCGTGCTGTTCGACTTCAGTGCCGCGTTGCCCATGGACAGCCCGCTGGGCTCAGTACTGGCCGGGATGTTCGGCTATCAGGAAGCGCCGACCATCAGCACCCTCGGCGCCTACCTGATTTATCTGGTGGTGGCCTTGGTGATGTTCTTCCTGCCCACCGCACCGGCCACACCTTCTTCCGTTTCCAGCCAGTAAGGACCGCCTCTTGTCCAACCCTACTCCTCAGCCCTCCTCGCCACCCCGCGCCCTGCGCTGGGCCGTGGCGGGGTCGGTGGTCGTGATGATCGCTGCCGGTGGCCTGTTCTATTACGCTTCGCAACTGGCGGCCAGCAAGCGCCAGACCAACCACAATGAAATCGCGGTGACCCTCCATGGCCACGCCTGCGAGCCCAATGAACTGAGCGTGCCCGCTGGCCGCGCCAGCTTTCGCATCATCAACCGCTCCGACCGTGCAGTGGAATGGGAAATCCTCGACGGTGTGCTGGTGGTCGAAGAACGGGAAAACATCGCCCCAGGCCTGAGCCAGGTGATCAACGCCAACCTGCTGCCGGGCGACTACGCGATCACCTGCGGCTTGCTGAGCAATCCCCGCGGTACCTTGCACGTGACGCCGACCGCGGAATCCGACGCGCAAGCCAAGGCCAAGCCGTCGATGGTGGCGTTTATTGGGCCGCTGTCGGAGTTCCGTGTGTACCTGAGCGGCCAGGGCAGTGCATTGATCAAGGCCGTAACCGCGTTGCAACAAGCCATCGACGCTGGCGACCTGGCCCAGGCTCAAGCGCTCTACGTTCCGGCGCGCGAGGCTTACCAACGGCTGGCCCCGGCGTCGCAACGCCTGGCGGAGCTGGACAACGCGATCAACGCCCGCGCCGACTATTTTGAAAAGCGCGAGCAAGACCCGGCCTTCAGCGGTTTCCACCGGCTCGAATACAGCCTGTTCCAGCAACGCAGTCTCGACGGCTTGGCGCCGATTGCCCAGCGTCTGCTGACCGACGTCACCACCCTCAAGCAACAACTGCTCGCCCAGTCACTGCCGCCGGAGCAACTGGTCAGCATTGTGGTGCGCAACCTCAACAGCCTGGCCGATGTACGTGCCGTCAGTGGTGAAGAGGAACGCTACAGCCATGTCGACCTCAATGGTTTCGCCGCCAACCTGGAAGCTGCGCACAAAGTCGTCGACCTGATGCGCCCCTTGCTGACCAAGTCCGCCGCCGACCTGCTGCCTAACGTGGACAGCGCCCTTACGGCCTTCGACAGCCAACTCAACGAATTGAAAGTAGACGGCCAGTACCGCCACTACGACAGCGTCACCGCCGATCAGCGCCAGCAGATCGCCGACAAGGCCAAGGCTCTGGCCGCTGCACTCGATGGAATCGACCCCGCCCTTGGCCTTTCCGGCCTGAAGTGAAGACGACCGCACACATGAGTGATTCAGGACAATTTGACCACCAACGCCGCCGTGTCTTGCTGGGCATGGCCGCCACCGGCGCCGCCATTGCCGGCAGCGCCCTGACCTGCCCGGCCATGGCCGCCGCCGCGGAACAAGTCACCACCGCGCCGCGCAGCGACAAGACCCAGGATCACCACGACTTCTTCGGCATCCACCAGAGCGGTATCGTCACCCCGCGCCCAGCCTGCGGCATGCTTGTGGCATTCGATGTACTGGCCAGCGACCGCGAGGACCTGGAGCGCCTGTTCCGCACCTTGAACGCACGCATTGCCTTCCTGATGACCGGCGGCACCGTGCCGCAAGTCGACCCGAAACTGCCACCTACCGACTCCGGCATCCTCGGCCCGGTGGTCACGCCAGACAATCTGACCATTACCGTGTCCGTCGGCGAATCGCTGTTCGATGAGCGCTTCGGCCTTGGCGCGGTCAAGCCCAAACGCCTGAGCCGCATGGTTGGCTTCCCCAACGACGCCCTGGAACCGGCGCAGTGCCACGGTGACCTGAGCCTGCAGTTCAGCTCCAACACGCCGGACACCAATATCCACGCCCTGCGCGACATCGTGAAGAACCTGCCCGACCTGCTGCTGGTGCGCTGGAAACAGGAAGGCAGCGTGCCGCCCCAGGCACCGAGTAAACCTGGCGAACCCGCGCAGAGCGCACGCAACTTCCTCGGCTTCCGTGACGGTTCGGCCAACCCGAACTCCAACGACACCAAGGCCATGGATCAGATTGTGTGGGTGCAACCGGGCAGCGATGAACCGGCCTGGGCGGCCAACGGCAGCTATCAGGCCGTGCGCATCATCCGCAATTTCGTCGAGCGCTGGGACCGTACCCCACTGCAAGAACAGGAAAGCATCATCGGCCGCATCAAGCCGACCGGCGCGCCCATGGACGGCGACAAAGAAACTCAGGTGCCCGACTACAGCAAGGACCCGGAAGGCAAGGTGACCAAGCTCGATGCCCACATCCGCCTGGCCAACCCGCGCACCCCGCAGACTCAGGCCAACCTGATCCTGCGTCGGCCGTTCAACTACTCCAACGGCGTCAACAAAAACGGTCAGCTGGACATGGGTCTGTTGTTCATCTGCTACCAGGCTGACCTGGAGAAAGGCTTTATCAGCGTGCAAACCCGGCTCAACGGCGAACCCCTGGAGGAATACCTCAAGCCGGTCGGCGGCGGGTACTTCTTCACCTTGCCGGGGGTCACGGGACCGAAGGATTTCATCGGGCGCACGCTGCTGGCTGCAACGCACCCCCACACCACTGCCCAGACCTAAAACACACCCCAGAGCGGAAACCGTCCCATGAAAAAGTCGTCTATCGCGTTGTCGTTATTGCTGACCCTTTCGCCGTTGGCAGCCTTCGCCGCTACCGCGCCGCTGGACCTGGTCGGGCCGGTGTCGGACTACAAAATCTACGTCACCGAAGAAATCGGCGAGCTGGTCACCCAGACCCAAGCCTTTACCGACGCCATCAACAAGGGCGACCTGGCCACCGCCAAGAAACTCTACGCGCCGACCCGCGTGCACTATGAGTCCATCGAGCCGATCGCCGAGCTGTTCAGCGACCTCGACGCATCCATCGACTCCCGCGTCGACGATCATGAAAAGGGCGTGACCGCCGATGACTTCACCGGCTTCCACCGCATCGAGTATGTACTGTTCTCGCAGAACACTACCCAAGGCCTGGAAGAGCTGACTGCCAAGCTCAACACCGACGTCAACGACCTCAAGACGCGCGTCGATGGCCTGACTTTCCCACCGGAAAAAGTCGTAGGTGGTGCCGCAGCCCTGCTTGAAGAAGTCGCCGCCACCAAGATCTCCGGTGAAGAAGACCGCTACAGCCATACCGACCTGTATGACTTCCAGGGCAACATCGACGGCGCGAAGAAAATCGTCGACCTGTTCCGTGGCCAGATCGAGAAACAAGACAAAGCCTTCCTGGCCAAGGTCGACAAGAACTTCGCCACCGTGGACAAGATCCTGGCCAAGTACAAAACCAAGGACGGTGGTTTCGAGACCTACGACAAGGTCAAGGAAAACGACCGCAAGGCCCTGGTGGGCCCGGTCAACACCCTGGCAGAAGACCTGTCCACCTTGCGTGGCAAGCTGGGCTTGAACTAAGCGACAGACAAAAAAAGACCCAGTCCCCGGTTGAAGGGGCTGGGTCTTTTTTTTGCCTGCAGGTTTACAGGATGCGGTACAGCAATCGTTCGATACGAACGCGGCTGACCCGGCGCAGGAACTTGCCAACGGCCTCTGGGTAGTCCGGCAGTGTTTGCAGGTCCTGATAACGCTCGATACGCGTGGTGTGCTGGAAAATCTGCGCCAGTTCGGTGCGTCGCGGCACCAGCCACTCATGCTTGGGATCATCGATCAACAACGCGTTTTCCAGGTCGAGGCGGAACGCGCGCGGGTTGAGGTTGTTACCGGTGAGCAAGGTGTAGCGCTGGTCGATCCACATGCCTTTGAGGTGGTACGTGTTGTCACCGTCGCGCCACAGGTGCAGGTTCAACTGGCCGCTGTCGATCATCGGCTGATGGCGCTTGGCAAAGCGGCGCAAGCTGATTTCGTAGAGGTAGGGCAGCGCAGCAATGACCTTGAACGGCTCGCTGGGCGGGATGTAGAAATCGTTGGCGGTCTTGTCGCCGACAACGATGTCGATCTTCACCCCACGTGCCAGGGCGCGGTTGATTTCGCGGGTGACCGGCAGCGGCAGGTTGAAGTACGGGGTACAGATGGTCAGCTGATGTTGGGCGCTGGCAATCAGTTCGAGGATCACCCGGTTCAGGGGGTTGTTCTTGCCGACCCCGAGCAAGGGGCTGACCGACAGTTGACCATTGGGCAACTGCCCCGCCGTGGTGTCGTAAGTCGCGTGTTTCAGGCGGCTGCGCAAATCGCCGATGTCGTTGCGCAGGCTACGGGTGGTGGGCGGATTGGGCAGGTCCAGGCGATTGACCGCCTTGGATGCCACTAGGCCGTGCTCCACCAGGTGCTGCATGGAATCGGCGAGCGCTTTGTTGTGGATCAGGTGGTAGCGGTCGAAACGGTACTTGTCGAATTTGTGCAAGTACACATTGTTCAGGCTGGCGCCGCTGTACAGCACCGAGTCATCGATCACGAAGCCCTTGAGGTGCAGCACGCCGAACAACTCGCGGGTTTGCACCGGCACGCCGTACACCGGCACTTCGCTGCTGTGGCGCTGGGTCATGGCCTGGTACCAGGCGCTGTTGCCGGGCTGCTTGCCGGCACCGATCAAGCCGCGCTGGGCACGCAACCAGTCAACCACCACCACGATGTCGAGTTCCGGCCGCGCAGCCTTGGCGGCGTGCAGGGCGTCGTAGATCTCCTGCCCCGCTTCGTCCTGCTGCAAGTACAGCGCGACGATATAGATGCGCCGGGTGGCCTGGGCAATCTTCTCCAGCAGGCAGCGACGATAAGCGTCCGCGCTGGACAGCACCTCAAGGGCGTCGGGACTGAGGGGGAAACCGCGCAGTTTGGGCAGCAGGGAGCGTTTGAAGAACGACGGCATAAGGCTCGCAATGGGTCGAATCCGAAGAGGCCCCGAGCTTACACCATGGGGGTGCTCAGGTCTCGCTGCGGCGCATGGAAAAATGTTAATTGACTATGAAGAACGATCGTTCTACTGTTAGCCACATGAACGAAATTAACCGCAATGAAACCCGCGACATTATTCTCGACGTTACTGAGAAGTTGATCTATCGCCATGGCATCGCCGCCACGGGCATGGACTTTCTGGTGAAGACCGCCGGTGTCTCGAGAAAAAGTATTTACCGCTACTTCGCCAATAAAGACGACTTGGTGATTGCCGCCCTGCAACGTCGCGATGAACGCTGGATGCAGTGGCTGCGCGATGAAGTCGAACGCCGTGAAGGCACGGGAGAACGCCTGCTGGCGCTGTTCAGCGTGCTCAAGGATTGGTTCGGCACCGCCGACTTCCGTGGCTGTGCCTTCATCAACACCAGTGGCGAAACCGGTGACCCACACGACCCGGTGCGCCTGCTGGCCAAGGCCCATAAACAGAAACTGTTCGAGTACGCACTTGAACTGTGTCAAGCACATGGCACCCCCGACCCCGAGCGGCAGGCCGCGCAACTGCTGATCCTGATCGATGGCGCCATTACCGTTGCCCTAGTGATGGGCGATTCAACAGCTGCCGATAATGCGCAATGCATGGCGCGAACGTTATTGGGACTTTGAACCCGCTGGTAGACGCAACTTCCGATAAACCCTATTCATTGAGGAACCGTCCAATGTCATCGACTGCAGAAACACGTCCGCCACTGCCGCCGTTCACCCGCGCGTCGGCCATCGAAAAAGTACGCCTGGCCGAAGACGGCTGGAACTCCCGCGACCCGCAGCGGGTGTCCCTGGCGTACACGCTGGACACCCAGTGGCGCAACCGCGCCGAATTCGCGCATAACCGCGAAGAAGCCAAAGGTTTTCTTACTCGCAAGTGGGCAAAGGAACTGGACTACCGGCTGATCAAGGAGTTGTGGGCGTTTACCGATAACCGCATCGCGGTGCGCTATGCCTATGAATGGCACGACGATTCGGGCAACTGGTTCCGCTCCTACGGCAACGAGAACTGGGAATTCGACGAGAATGGCCTGATGGCCAATCGTTTTGCCTGCATCAACGACCTGCCGATCAAAGAAAGCGAGCGCAAGTTTCACTGGCCGCTGGGCCGGCGCCCGGATGATCATCCGGGGTTGTCCGAGCTAGGGCTGTAAAACAGTTGGGGCCGGTTTGCCGGCCCCAACGCTTAGTCCTGGTTCAACCCCACCCGATACAGCACGCCATCCTCCTCATCCGTCAGTACATACAGAAAGCCATCCGGCCCCTGTCGTACATCGCGGATGCGCGCCTTCAGCCCACCGAGCAAGCGTTCCTCATGGATCACCTTATCGCCATCAAACTGCAAGCGGATCAACTCCTGGGTGGCCAACGCACCAATAAACACGTTGTGCTGCCAGGGCTTGAAGCGATCCGCATCGTAAAACGCCATGCCGCTGATACCCGGTGATTTTTCCCACACGTGATGCGGCGGTACTGTGCCCTCCACCGTTTTGCCTTTGGCTTCGGGAATCGGTGTCAGCGAGTAATTGATGCCGTGGGTTGCCAACGGCCAACCATAATTCTTGCCCCGCTCGATGATGTTGATCTCATCCCCCCCACGCGGCCCATGTTCGTTTTCCCAGATCGTGCCGCTCCACGGGTTAAGCGCCAGTCCCTGGGGGTTGCGCTGGCCGTAGGACCAGATCTCCGGGCGTACGCCTTGCTGACCGACGAAGGGGTTGTCATCCGGAACGCGGCCATCCGGGTAGATGCGTACGACCTTGCCCTGCAGCTTGTCCAAGTCCTGGGCGGTCGGACGATCGTTGTTTTCCCCCAGGGTCACGAACAGGTAGCCATCGCGGTCGAAGGCCAGGCGCGAGCCGAAGTGGTTGCCGGTCGACAGCTTGGGCTCCTGGCGCAGGATCACCTTGAAGTCGGTCAAGCCACTGAGGTCAGCCGCCAGGCGCCCTCGGCCCACCGCGGTGCCGGCGGTACCGTCCTTGCCGCCACCTTCGGCGTAGGACAGGTAGACCGTGCGGTCCTCCTTGAAGTCCGGCGACAAGACCACATCCAGCAAACCGCCCTGCCCTTTGGCCCAGACTTCAGGCACTCCCTTCAGTGGCGCGGACAGCTTGCCGTCGGGGCTGACAAAGCGCAGGTGGCCAGGGCGTTCAGTCACCAGGAAGCCTTGCTTGTCCGGCAGAAAGGCCACCGCCCATGGGTGGTCCAGGCCTTTGGCGATCGGCGTGGCGCTGATGCTGCCCTGTTCACTGGGGAACTGCTGGGCGTCGGCGGCGTAAGCTGCCGTCAACGGCAGCAGCGTGGTGGCGCAAAGGGCGGCTAGCAGGCTTTTGCGTAGAAACATAAGGCGGAATCCTTACCGGCGATTGCCGTTGGCATCATAAGTGGGGGCTTTGGTTTCGGTGGCTGGGCGGCTGGGCGCGGCATTGCGTTTGGGATAGCTATTGCCGATACCGCCGTTTTCCAGGGTCGGCGTGCGCGTAGTCGGCCCGGTCTGGATACCGCGGACCGCCGGAGCATTCTGTTGGGTACCCTGCATGCTATTGGGATTGGCCCGGTGGATCGGGCCGTTGTTGCCGCTGTTGTTACCGGGCAGGTTTTGCGCCTGGACCATAGGAACAAGGGCCAGACCCAACAACAGGGCTGCAACGTGACGCCTGCAACTGTTCATGACGAAGCCTCTCTGGGGCGAGGAGTACGTGCTTTCGATAACACGCTACGCCTTGGGTTCGGCTTTCGACACTAAATAGTTTCTCATCAGGTGTAACACGATCTGTCCGCGCATCTGACCGGAGAAACTTTTCCCGCCGCTTTCGAGTCACCAGAACACAGCCTCTTCGTAAGGAATCGCACTTATGCCACGGGCAATCTGGAAAGGCGCCATCAGCTTTGGCCTGGTACACATCCCGGTCTCACTGGTCTCGGCCACCTCCTCTCAAGGCGTCGACTTTGATTGGCTGGACAAACGCAGCATGGATCCGGTGGGTTACAAACGCATCAACAAGACCACCGGTAAGGAAGTGACAAAGGACAACATTGTCAAAGGCGTTGCGTTCGAGAAAGGCCGCTACGTGGTGCTCAGCGAAGAGGAAATCCGCTCGGCCCACCCCAAATCGACCCAGACCATCGAGATCATCGCGTTTGTCGCCAGCGACCAGATCCCATTGCAGAACATCGACACCCCCTACTTCCTTGCTCCGGATAAGCGTGGCGGCAAGGTCTACGCATTGCTAAGGGAAACCCTCAGGAAAACCCGCAAAGTGGCCCTGGCCAATGTCGTGCTGCACACCAAGCAGCACCTGGCAGCCTTGATGCCGTTGGACTCGGCACTTGTGCTGGTAATGCTGCGCTGGCCTGCCGAAGTGCGAAGCCTGGACGAACTGGAGCTGGGCAGCGACGTGACCAAGCCGAGCCTGGCCAAGGGCGAGCTGGACATGGCCAAGCGCCTGGTGGACGACATGAGCGCCGACTGGCAGCCCGACGACTACCGCGACAGTTTCCAGGAAAAAATCATGGCGCTGGTGGCCAAAAAGGCCAAGGCCGGCAAGATCGAGGATGTGGAAACCAGCAAAGACAGCGAAGAACGCAAGTCCGCCGATGTGATCGACCTGACGGAACTGCTCAAGCGTAGCCTGGCCGGCAAACCCACGAAGAAGCCTGCCGCGAAGAAATCCACCAAGGCCTCCTAAGTCATGTCCAAGCCCTTGAGCGAATACAACCGCAAACGTGATTTCGGGATAACCGCCGAACCGGCAGGCAGTGCGCCAGCAGGCAAACGCAAAGCCTCGGCGCTGTCGTTTGTGATTCAAAAGCATGACGCACGCAACCTGCACTATGACTTCCGCCTGGAGCTCGACGGCGTACTGCTCAGTTGGGCCGTCCCCAAAGGCCCGAGCCTGGATCCCAGCCACAAGCGCCTGGCCGTCCACGTCGAAGATCATCCCCTGAGCTATGGCGGCTTTGAAGGCAGCATTCCAGCGGGTCAGTACGGTGCAGGCGATGTCATCGTGTGGGACCGCGGCATCTGGCAGCCCCACGATGAGCCCCGCAAGGCCTACGCAGCCGGCAAGCTCAAATTCACCCTGGTCGGCGAGAAGCTCTCCGGTGACTGGGCGCTGGTGCGCACGCGCTTGAAGGGCAGCGGCGACAAGGAACAATGGCTGCTGATCAAGGAAAAGGACCCACAGGCGCGCTCGGCCGACGACTACGATATCGTCCAGGCCCAGCCGAACAGCGTGCTCAGCGATGCCTCAGTGGGCAAACCCAAGACGCGGGCCAAGGCCAGGAAAACCGCCCTCCCCGAGCAATTCACCCCACAATTGGCCACACTGGTGGATCGTGCACCCGAGGGCGATTGGCAATACGAAATCAAGTTCGACGGTTACCGCATGCTCGCACGTATCCAAGCGGGTGAAGTGCGCCTGTTCACCCGCAACGGGCACGACTGGACCGAGCGTCTGCCGCGTCAGGTCAAGGCCTTGCAGACACTGAAGCTCAAGGACAGCTGGCTGGATGGTGAGGTGGTCAGCCTCAATGGCGACGGCCTGCCGGACTTTCAGGCGCTGCAAAATGCCTTAGATATCGGCCGCAGCCTGGACATTGTCTACTACTTGTTTGACGCGCCCTTTCTCAATGGCGAGGACCAACGCCAGGCGCCGGTCGAGGAACGCCGCGCCGCCCTAAAGGAGGCTCTGGCCGGTAGCCGCAGCACATTGCTGCGCTATTCCGAAGCGTTTACCGCGCACCACCGGGACATCTTTGAAAGCGCCTGCGACTTGGCCCTCGAAGGCGTGATCGGTAAGCGCCTGGGCAGCCCGTACGTTTCCCGTCGAAGTGCCGACTGGATCAAACTCAAATGCCGGCTGTCCCAGGAATTCGTGATCGTCGGTTACACCCGGCCACAGGGTTCACGCAGTGGCTTCGGCGCGCTGTTGCTGGCGGTGAATAACGACACGGGCCTGGTGTACGCGGGCCGTGTGGGAACGGGTTTCGATCAGGCGGCGCTGAAAGCCATTTACGCGCAGCTCACACCGCTGGAGTGCGAGACGTCACCCCTGGCGAAGCCACTGTCCAGCGCCCAAGCGCGTGGTGTGCATTGGGTCAAACCGACGTTGGTCGCGCAGGTGCAGTTTGCCGAGTGGACACGCGAAGGCGTGGTCCGCCAGGCAGCGTTTGTCGGGCTGCGCACCGACAAGCCGGTGGCGCAGGTTGTTCATGAGCAACCACGCACGGTCCACTCAAGGAAGCCGGTGAAAAAAACCAGTCGCGATGTGAACATCACCCACCCAGACCGTGTGATCGATAAACACAGCGGCACACAAAAACAGCAACTCGCGCAATTCTACGACACCATCAGCCAATGGATTCTGCCCTTCCTGCGCCATCGTCCTGTCTCACTGCTGAGAGCGCCCGAGGGTATCGAAGGCGAGCAATTCTTCCAGAAACACTCGGAGCGCCTGGCCATTCCCAACATCAAGCAATTGCATCAGTCTCTCGATCCTGGCCATGCACGCCTGATGGAAATCGACAACGTCGGCGCATTGATCGGCGCAGTACAAATGGGCAGCGTGGAGTTTCACACCTGGGGCGCCACCTCGGACAAGATCGAAACCCCGGACTTGTTTGTGCTCGATCTCGACCCGGACCCGGCACTGCCCTGGAAAGCCATGCTGGAGGCCGCGCAACTCACCCTGTCGGTTTTGGATGAGCTGGGGTTGCAAGCCTTCGTCAAAACCAGCGGCGGCAAGGGCCTGCACCTGATCGTGCCGTTGGCGCGCCGAGACAATTGGGAGACCGTCAAGGCGTTCGCCAAGGGCATCGCCCAGTTCATGACCGAGCAGTTGCCCGAACGTTTTACCGCGACATCGGGCCCCAAAAACCGGGTCGGCAAGATCTTTATCGATTACCTGCGCAATGCCCGCGGTGCCAGCACCGTAGCGGCGTATTCCGTGCGCGCACGGCCTGGCTTGCCAGTGTCGGTACCGGTCAGCCGCGAGGAGTTGGAGGGGTTACGCGGTGCGCAACAATGGACCGTCGCCAATGTGCTGCAGCGCTTGAACGCTTTGAAAGCGGACCCCTGGGCGGGGTATGCCAATCGCCAGAAGATCAGCAAGAAGATGTGGGACAAACTGGGCGCCCATCCACCGGAATGAATGGCGCCCACAAAGCGATCCTCAGATCAGCAGGAAAATAGCTGCCAATCCAGCGAAGATCGCCCATTTTTCCAGGTAGTAGCGCGTACGATTGCGCTTTTTCAGTTCCTTGCCACGCAGGCGGATCTTGTACAGACGCGTGAAGGCGCGATTGAGCCCGCCGGTCTTGTCACCCGCATCGTTGGGCGAACCTGCAGCCGCCATCACGTTACGGCTGAACCAGCGGTTGAACGCAGCCGCCCAGCGGTATTTCATCGGCCGCTCGATGTCGCAGAACAGGATGATGCGGTTCTGCTGCGTGGTGTTTTCGGCGTAGTGGATGTAGGTCTCGTCAAACATCACCGGCTCGCCATCACGCCAGTAATAGTTCTCGCCATCCACATTGATGTAGCAGCCAGGATCGTTCGGGGTGTCCAGGCCCAAGTGGTAGCGGTACGAGCCGGCATAGGGGTCACGGTGGCGCACCAGCTTGGAGCCCGGCGGCAGCTCGGCGAACATCGCGGCCTTGATCGAACCGATGCTCTGCACCAGCTCAGTGGTGCGCGGGCACAGCTTCATCGCTGAAGGGTGACTGTCGCCATACCATTTCAGGTAGAAACGCTTCCAACCCGACTTGAAGAACGAGTTGAAACCCACGTCGTTGTACTGATCCGAGCGCTTGATCTCCCCGGCACGCATCAGGTTCTGGCCTTCCAGGCGAATTTCTTCCCAATGTTCCTGGAGCGGACTCAGGTCGGGAAAATCACTGGGTGACAGATACGGTCGGCTGGGCAGCTTGGAGAAGAGGTAGAGAAAGCAGTTGATCGGTGCCAGGAAGGTCGAATGATCACTGAGCTGGCGACCCAGCTTGTGCCGCACCCGGCCACGCAGATGTACATACGCAATCGAGGCAACGTAAAGAACAACAATGATGAGTTTCAAGGGATTTCGTCACACGTCAGAAGAGAACAGGCTGCTCCTGCGTGCCCACAACGGCCGAGGTTGGATAGCAGCACCTGAAATCACAATTCACACAGTCGGCACGACCCGTTGAGGTACAACGGGTTGATGGCCATTGGCAGTTATTTAGCCACAGGTTGTAACCAAAAGTTAACTAAGAATTGTGAAAAGCTGTCGCGTGAGTGTGTTGGGCGCAAGGGTCGACAAATGTCAGCCCTGGCTATGCGCAGGCAACCATCCAGTGGTAAAAGCAGCCCCAGCACCTAAAAGGAATGTGTATGCCCTCCCTGATAGACCCGGATGTTCAAGCCCTCCAAGGCGCCTGGGAGCAGACGTCATTGGAAGACAATGGCGTGCTCAACCCCGTCGACGCCCACAGCGCCCCCGGGGCACTGACCACGATTACCGACGACCGCTTTGAAGTGAGGACCACCTCGGGCGAAGTGTTGCTGGCGGGCCGATTCTCCCTCGACAGCAGCACCGTCCCTAAAACCATTACCTGGATCGATTCCATCGGCGAGGATGCAGGTAAGCACTTGCCCGCCAGTTATCGGCTCGACAGGGATGAGTTTGTTTTCATTGCAGCGGATGAAGGCATGCCCAGGCCGACCACATTCAGTACCGGTCCCGGGCAGACCATGCGCACGTTCGTGCGGCGCACCTGAGGGGCAGGCCCTACAAGTTTGCGACGGCATTTTCACGAAGCCTTCACTTTCGGACCTATAGGGTGAAACTTACCTACTCCAGTGAATCCCTTGGCCCGCCTCCCCTCGCGGGCCTTTTTTTGCCTGTGGCACCCCATGACGTTATCCGGGACGTTTGGTGGCGGTCAGCGTAAAACACATCGGCAATTGCGCAGGCTGGTGCTCGTACTGGTCGTATAGTTCTTCGCGGTTGGAGTGCGGATACTCCTGGAGGTTTGTGATCTGCAGGTCTGCGCGGATTGCGGCACTGACCACGTCGCCCAGGGTGTGCACGTACCAATAGGACGTTGGCCCGGCCACTTCGCCCTGCCCTTCGTAGACAATCGACTCCTGCAGCACAAACGGCTCGCGCTGAAAGTAGGAACTGGCCGGCAGGAAAGGGTTTGGCGCCCGTGGATCAAATACCTCCAGAAACGGATGGGTTTCATACATCACCAACGTGCCGCCGGGCTTCAAGGTGCTGGCAACATGACGCATGAACTGCTCCACATCCGGCATCCAGCCCAGCACGCCGATAGTCACCAGAGCGATATCGAAGCGCGCCTGCAAAGAGTGCGGCAACTGGTGGATATCACTTTCTATGAACTCAGGGTTGTGCGGTGAGACTTCGGCCAGTTCACGGGCCTGTTGCACAAACGCCTGGGATTGATCCACGCCCACGACCGAACGCGCGCCCAGGCCGTACAACGAAAGGCTTTCCCGGCCATTGTTACAGCACAGTTGCACCACATCCTTACCGACTACCCCAACGTCTTGCAGCACGCCGGTAAGCGTGGGGTCCAGGCAAGAAAAGTCAGCGGCGCCGACACTGTTGAGCAGCACGTTCCAGGTGTCGCTGGTTTTGTGCAGGCTGGCGGATTGGTCCCAGGCGTCCTTGTTGCTGGCAATCGCCTGTTGAGCCGAGGGCATGTCCATTGCGTCTCCAGATATTCAATACAGCGGGGCTGCGAAAATAAGCCAAGTGCTCTCGGATTAAAACCCCGCGAAGCGGGCGAAACTTAACGCAGGCCCCACGGGTCATTATCGCAATGCGTGTTCTGCCCTTGAACGCCATCTCCGAAGACCTCGCCGTGGCCAAACACTCCGACCTGCGCAACGCCTTGTCCCTGGACAGCCTGAATTTCTTCCTCGCGGATGTGCGCGACGGCCTCGGCCCTTACTTGGCCATTTACTTGCTGGCCGTGCACAAATGGGACCCGGCCAGCATCGGCGTGGTCATGACCCTGGCCGGCATCGCCGCCTTGCTCACCCAGGGACCGGCGGGGGCGCTGATCGACCGCACCCGCAGCAAGCGCGCAGTGGTTGCGTTGGCCGCCATCGTGGTGACCGGCAGTTGCCTTCTGCTGCCCTTTGTCAGTTCCTTCAGCCTGGTGGCGTTGACCCAGGCCGCCAGCGCCGTCGCCGCGTCCGTGTTCGCTCCGGCAATCAGCGCAATCTCCCTGGGCATCACCGGGCCACGCGCGTTCACCCGCCGTACGGGGCGCAACGAAACATTCAACCACGCCGGCAATGCCGTCGCGGCGCTATTGGCCGGCGGCTTGGCGTATCTGTTCGGCCCAGTGGTGGTGTTCTACCTGATGGCCTTTATGGCGGTGGCCAGCGTCATCGCGATCAGTTGCGTGTCGGCTGAGGCCATCGACCATGACGTCGCCCGAGGTTTTGACCCGGAGCACCACACTGACCACGAACAACCCTCCGGTATCAGCGTGTTGCTGTCGAACCGCCCGCTATTGCTGTTCGCCATCTGCTGCGCCCTGTTCCACCTGGCCAACGCCGCAATGTTGCCGCTGGTCAGCCAGAAACTTTCACAGATCAACCTGCAGATGGCCACGCCGCTGACGTCGGCGTGCATCGTCGCCGCGCAATTGGTGATGGTGCCGATGGCTTGGCTGGTTGGGCTCAAGGCCGACATCTGGGGACGCAAACCCTTGCTGATGGCCGGGTTCATCATCCTGCCGCTGCGCGGTGTGCTCTATACGCTGTCCAGTGATCCCTATTGGCTGGTTGCCGTGCAGATGCTTGACGGCATCGGCGCGGGGATCTTCGGCGCGCTGTTCCCGGTCATCGTCAAGGACCTGACCCAAGGCACCGGGCGCTTCAACGTCAGCCTGGGCGCGCTCTCCACCGTATTCGGCCTGGGCGCGGCACTGAGCAGCAGCCTGGCCGGTTTCGTGGTGCAACAGGCCGGCTACAACGCCGCGTTCCTGACCCTGGCCGGCGTGGCGGCCCTGGCATTGGCGCTGTTGTGGCTGGCGATGCCGGAGACCTTGGCGAAACCTTCCTTCGCTAGACATACAACTGTCGCCTGACATATGCGACAATGCGCGCCAAATTCCAACACACATCCAAAATTTTCTGCTCAGCGACCGGGTTTCGCGCCTTGATGTCGCTGTTGACGCATGCCTGAAGGCGCCTGCCGACACGCTCGCAACCCATTGATAGGTAAAGTAATTGATCTCCACAGCTAACATCACCATGCAGTTCGGCGCCAAGCCGCTCTTCGAGAATGTCTCGGTCAAGTTCGGCGCCGGCAACCGTTATGGTTTGATCGGTGCCAACGGTTGCGGCAAGTCGACCTTCATGAAGATCCTCGGCGGCGACCTCGACCCGTCCGGCGGCCAGGTGATGCTGGAGCCGAACGTACGCCTGGGTAAACTGCGCCAGGACCAGTTCGCCTACGAAGAATTCACCGTGCTCGACACCGTGATCATGGGCCACGAAGAGCTGTGGAAGGTCAAGGCCGAGCGCGACCGTATCTACTCGCTGCCTGAAATGAGCGAAGAAGACGGCATGGCCGTGGCCGAGCTGGAAACCGAGTTCGCCGAGATGGACGGCTACACCGCCGAATCCCGTGCCGGCGAACTGCTGCTGGGCCTGGGTATTCCGCTGGAACAACACTTCGGCCCGATGAGCGAAGTGTCACCAGGCTGGAAACTGCGCGTATTGCTGGCCCAGGCGCTGTTCTCCGATCCTGAAGTGCTGTTGCTCGACGAACCGACCAACCACTTGGACATCAACACCATCCGCTGGCTGGAAAACATCCTGACCCAGCGCTCCAGCCTGATGATCATCATCTCTCACGACCGTCACTTCCTGAACAGCGTGTGCACCCACATGGCTGACCTGGACTACGGCGAGCTGCGCCTGTTCCCGGGCAACTACGACGAGTACATGACCGTGGCGACTCAGTCCCGCGAGCAACTGCTGTCGGACAACGCCAAGAAGAAGGCACAGATTTCCGAGTTGCAATCCTTCGTCAGCCGCTTCTCGGCCAACGCCTCGAAAGCCAAACAGGCCACTTCCCGTGCCAAGGCGATCGACAAGATCCAGTTGGCCGAAGTCAAGCCATCGAGCCGTGTGAGCCCGTTCATCCGTTTCGAGCAGAACAAAAAGCTGCACCGCCAGGCGGTCATCGTCGAGCGGATGGCCAAAGGCTTCGACGGCAAGCCTCTGTTCAAGGACTTCAGCTTCCAGGTTGAAGCGGGCGAGCGCGTAGCGATCATCGGCCCGAACGGTATCGGCAAGACCACCCTGCTGCGCACCCTGGTCAACGAACTGACCCCGGACGCCGGCAGCATCAAATGGACCGACGCCGCAGAGCTGGGCTACTACGCCCAGGACCATGCACATGACTTCGAAGACGACGTCACGCTGTTCGACTGGATGGGCCAGTGGACCCAAGGCGAGCAAATGATCCGTGGCACCCTGGGTCGCATGCTGTTCTCCAACGACGAGATCCAGAAGTCGGTGAAGGTGATTTCCGGTGGTGAGCAAGGCCGCATGCTGTTCGGCAAGCTGATCCTGCAAAAGCCAAACGTGCTGATCATGGACGAACCGACCAACCACTTGGACATGGAATCCATCGAAGCGCTGAACCTGGCGTTGGAGAACTATCCGGGCACGCTGATCTTCGTCAGCCACGACCGTGAGTTCGTGTCGTCCCTGGCCACCCGCATCATCGAGTTGAGCGCCACCGGCGTGATCGACTTCAGCGGCACCTATGATGATTACCTGCGTAGCCAGGGCGTGGTGTTTTAACAGCAGCCATTCGTTTTTAGCTGCAAGCGGCAAGATAGAGCCCCATCCTGTGTGACGGGGCTTTTTGCATGGGTATGCCGCCCCCTCATTAATAGATAGCCTGCTTTCTTTTCCCTTGGGCCCTTGCCATGATGCACTCACCGCCCGCCCGCGAACGAGTGCCCATGTCTGCCGCCGCCCCCAGCTCCCTGTCGATCACCCTGCAGATCGTTTCCATCGTCTTTTACACCTTCATCGCGTTCATCTGCATCGGCCTGCCGATTGCGGTGATTCCAGGCTATGTGCATGAGCAACTGGGCTTCAGTGCCGTGGTGGCCGGAGTGACGATCGGTTCGCAATACCTGGCGACCCTGCTCAGCCGCCCCATGGCCGGGAGAATGTCGGATACCGTGGGCACCAAGCGTGCCATTGTCTTGGGCTTGGCAGGGATTCTGGTCAGTGGCGTGCTGACGTTCTTTGCGACCTGTCTACAGAGCATGCCTGCCTTGAGCCTGAGCATCTTGATTGTCGGTCGACTGTTGCTGGGCGTGGCCCAGGGTCTGATCGGCGTGGGCACCATCAGTTGGTGCATGGGCGCCGTCGGCGCCGAACACACGGCGCGCTCGATCTCCTGGAACGGCATCGCGTCCTACGGCGCCATCGCCATTGGTGCACCGCTGGGTGTGGTGATGGTGGCCGAATACGGCTACAACAGCCTCGGCATTGCGCTGGCGGTACTGTCCGCGCTGGGCCTGGTGCTGATCCGCAATAAACCCTCGGTGCCGGTGGTGCGCGGTGAGCGCCTGCCGTTCTGGGCGGTGTTCGGGCGTATCGCGCCATTCGGCGCCAGCCTGTGCCTGGCGTCGATCGGCTACGGCACCCTCACCACTTTTATCACCCTGTATTACCTTAATCGCGGCTGGGCCGGTGCGGCGTACTGCCTGACGGTGTTTGGCGTGTGTTTTATCCTGTCGCGGTTGGTGTTTATCTCTGCGATCAGTCGGTTTGGTGGCTTTCGTGCCGCAATCGCCTGCATGACTATCGAGACCCTCGGCCTGACGCTGCTATGGCTGGCACCGTCGACTGGCGTGGCGTTGATTGGCGCCGGGCTGACCGGTTTCGGCTTGTCGCTGGTGTACCCGGCGCTTGGCGTGGAGGCCATCAAACAGGTGCCCAACAGCAGCCGTGGCGCGGGGCTGAGTGCTTATGCAGTGTTTTTCGACTTGGCCTTGGCGATTGCCGGGCCGTTGATGGGCGCCGTGGCACTGAACCTCGGCTATGGCTGGATCTTCTTCTGCGCCGCGTTGTTATCGGTGACTGCGCTGGGCGTGACCCTTTTGCTCAAGCGGCGCGCTTACTGATCAGCCGTCTGCATTCCGGCGCGGGTGGATTGGCCGAGGGTGTGACTGAAAAAACGCCCCGCTTCGGAAATCAGGTCGCGGTGGATGCCCTCGCGGTCGACGCCATCGGCATCGGTGCAGATCGCCGGCATGGCCGCCAACTGATCACTGTCACACGGCGCCATGAACACGAAGTGCCCTGCCCCGGCCAACAGCTTGAAGTCCGGCGGTTCCGGCAGCTTGCGTGCAAGCGCCGCGGCGTTCTTGTCCACGGCCACCAACTTGTCGCCGTCGCCGCTGTAGAGCAGCACCGGCACATGCACGTCGGCCAGGGTGTGGCGGCCGAACATCAAACTCAACGGTGCCATCAACATCAACGCATGAATGCGCGGATCGGATTGCGGTTGCAGGTCGTCGCGGTCCACCACCAGTTCACCTTGAGTGGTGCAGGCGTCGCGATCTTCCGGCCGCTCCTGGCAGTAGCGGCGCAGGCGGTCGAAATCCGGCTTGGCGCCGGCCAGGATCAACGCGGTTTCGCCGCCGGCCGAGTAACCGATCACGCCCACCTGGTCGACGTTGACGAACGGCGACAACATCGGGTCGCCCAAGGTCGCGGTGATCGCTTCGGAAATCTGGATGGGCCGGCCATACAGGTTACTCACCGTGCCCAGGCGGCTATGGTCCTTGTAGTTGTCGCCCGGGTGCAACACCGCCACCACCACAAAGCCTTTACGTGCCAGCGACGTCGCCAGGTCATGCAAAGCCAGCGGCGTACCCGTGTTGCCATGGGACAGCATCAGCATCGGGAAACGGCCGATGGCAATCTTGGCGTCTTCCGTGGCGGCGACGTGATAGGCGCCCAGCGGCGTGGTGTGTTCAAGCCCGGTGGAGGGATAAAAGGCAATGGCCTTCATCGGCTGCAAATCCAGCGGATCAAGGAACGTCATGCGATGGAAGCCCACACTCCAATGCGGGTGCGGCGCTGGCGCGGCGTGCACTGAAACCAGGCCACCGAGCAACGAAAGAACCATAACCGCACAAAGACGCATCATGAGGATGTCCACCTTTGCTGCAAAAAAACCGGCATGTCGGGTTGAAAAGTCCATGTTCAAGGCGCTCGACCGGATGATAAACCCATGCGTGCATAACCTGGGCCAACGTATTGACCGCGGGTAAACGAAAAAAACTCCGTAGTCAGGTCGTTTTGAGGCGACCCGAATACAGAGTTTAGACGTCCCGTTTCAGAATGAAACGGGGAACAGCACGGTTTTACCTAAGCTTTACGCAGCCGCGAACAACTGTTCGTTGATCAGCACATTGGCGTCGCTCAGGGACTTGCTGCGGAACTCGTCGCCATACGCCAGGCCGTGGGCGCGGACGAACTCGATGTCGGTGATGCCAAGGAAGCCCAGCAGCACTTTCAGATAATCTTCATGGGCCACACCGGTCGCTTGGCCGACATGCAGGCCGCCCGACGTCGACACAACGATGACTTTTTTGTTGCCGCACAGGCCTTCCGGACCCGCTTCGGTGTAACGGAACGTCTGGCCGGCGACGGCGATGCGATCGATCCAGGCTTTCAATTGAGTCGGGATAGTGAAGTTGTACATCGGCGCGGCGATCACCACCGCGTCGGCAGCGAGGAATTCAGCCAGGGTCTTGGCGCTGAGCTCTGCTTCGTGCTGTTGCGCGGCATTGCGCTGGTCAGCCGGGGTACCCAGGGCGCCCAGGGTCGCGCCGGAAAAGTGGTTGAGGCCTTCGGCCGCCACGTCACGGTAGGTCACTTCCACGCCCGGCTCAGCCGCTTGCCATGCCTTGACCACACCAGCACTGAGCTGACGGGACGCCGAGTTGTCGCCGAGGATGCTGGAATCGATGTGCAACAGTTTCATGTGGGATCTCCGGTTGGGATCGTCAGGGGCGATCAGATGGTGGTGATGCTACGCATGAAACCAATAGCTGATAAGGCACCTGAAATGCGATAGTTTGTCCCACTGACAGGACAATAGGTTGACCCATGCAAGACCTCAACGACCTCTACTATTTCGCCAAAGTCGTGGAAGCCGGTGGCTTCGCTGCCGCCGGCCGGCTGCTGGGAATTCCCAAGTCGCGGCTGTCGCGGCGGATCGCCGAGTTGGAAGAACGCCTCGGCGCGCGCCTGCTGCAACGCACTACCCGCCAACTCACCCTCACGGCTGTCGGCGAGCGCTACCTGCGCCATTGCCAGGCGATGCTGCTGGAGGCGGAAATGGCCGATGAGGCGGTGGCCAGCATGTCCAGCGAGCCCCGTGGACGGCTGCGCGTCAGTTGCCCGGTGGGCATGGCCCAGCACATCTTGCCAGAACTGGTGGCTGGATTTCTTGCGGCTCATCCCCAGGTGCAGCTGGAGATGACCCTGGTCAACCGCCGTGTCGACCTGGTCGCCGAGGGCATCGATGTCGCCCTGCGCGTACGCGAACTGGGCGATGAAGACCCGCTGCTGGTCACCAAGCGCCTGCGCCAGGCCCAGACCGTGCTGGTGGCCAGCCCCGCGCTCATGCTCGGTCGCCACGTGGCGACCCTTGAGGATCTCAAACAGTTACCGATCCTCGGCGCGCTGGAGGCGGATCGCCTGGTGCATCAACGCATTCTCGACCCTCAGGGCAACGCCCACGACCTGGCGATGGAGGCTCGCCTGGGTATCGACGATTTTATCGTGCGCAAAACCAGCGCCATCATGGGCCTGGGCTTCACCGTACTGCCGATGATGTACTGTGAAGAGGAATTGGCTAACGGCCGGCTGGTGCAACTGCTGCCGGAGTGGTCCTTGCCTGGCGGCTGGCTGCAAGCGGTTTACCCGCATCGGCGCGGTGTGCTGCCGGCGATCCGGGCCTGGATCGACTACCTGGAAGAAGGCTTCAAAGGCTGTGGAGACCGCTTGCTATGAAAATGACCGAAGAACAAGTCGCCAGCTTCTGCCTGAGTCTGCCCGGCGCGCGGGAAGACTATAAATGGGGCGGTGTGCGCGTATTTTCGATTGCCGGCAACAAGATGTTTGCCCTGCAGAACCTGCGCGGTGAATCGCTGGCGTTCAAGGTCGATAAGGAACTGTTCCTCGGCCATGTGGACCGCCCAGGCATCCACCCGGCGCCCTACCTGGCGCGCGCGCAGTGGATCATCATGAACACGCCCTACCCGCTGGGCGCTGATGAACTGCGTGGCTTGCTCCAGCGCTCCCACCAGTTGGTGGTCAGCAAGTTACCCAAGCGCACGCAGATCGGGCTGTTGCTGGGTGATTGACGTGCTGTTGCCCCCTAGGTATCTACATCAATTTTCGGTGTTGCGCCGGCCTGTGGCGAGAGAGCTTGCTCCCGTGACGGCCTGATAGTCGCCCGAGACCTATCCGATGTAAATCGATCAATAGGTGGGAGCTGGCTTGCCTGCGATTGCGGACTCCAAGCCGACCATGCGCTTGAGTTGGAATGAGTACATATCCATTCCTGCGGTAACGGCTACTTAGGGTTCCGCCCTTACGGCGGCTCACTTTCGGAAAGCCCCAAAAGCAAGCAAAAGGTCTTCGCCCCACCACTCGGCACCTCGCCTAGGCTCGGTGAGCCCTCACTCCGGCTTGAATCCGTGGGCCGACGCAATGGGCCATCCTTGGCCCAGTGCGGATATCCGGGCCTAAAGCACTGAAACCAGTGTCCCCCCCAGAAACATCTGGTCCAGCCAGAACACTTGATGCAGCAGCACGATCACCCAGAACAGCACCTGGTAAGACACCTTGCGCGTCTTGTGGCGGAACACTTGCTGGGCAATCAACGCCCCCGGCCAGCCGCCCGCCAGTTCCACGGCGTGCAGGATGTTTTCCGGGGTGCGCCAACTGTCGGTACGGGCCTTACGCTTGTCACTCCAGTAGAGGAAGAACGCGATCACGCTGACAACGCCATAGGCCGCCAGCGGGATCACGGTCTCGCCGCGCTGCCATACCAAGATTGAACCCAGTAACGGCGCTGCGCACAGCAGCAGGAAGATCGCCGCCTTCAGGCGTGGATGCTGGATCATCATGCCTTCGCGGCCGCCCAGTCGATCCAGCCGAACTGCCAGGTCGCCAGGATCAGTAGGCCGAATGCAATGCGGTACCAGGCAAACACGGCATAGCTGTGGCTGGCGATGAACTTGAGCAGGCCCTTCACCGCAATCATCGCGAAGATGAACGAGGTCACAAAGCCGATGGCAAACACCGGCAAGTCCGCAGGCTGGAACAGGTCGCGGTACTTGTAGCCCGAATACACAGCGGCACCCACCATGGTCGGCATCGCCAGGAAGAACGAAAACTCGGTAGCGGTCTTGCGCGACAGGCCAAACAGCAAGCCGCCAATGATGGTCGAGCCGGAGCGGGAAGTCCCTGGGATCATCGCCAGGCACTGGGCCAGACCGACCTTGAGTGCGTCTTTCCAGGTGATGTCATCCACGGTTTCGGCATGCACTTCATGCTCGCGGCGCTCGGCCCACAGCATGATGATGCCGCCCACCACCAGCGCCGTCGCCACGGTGATCGGGTTGAACAGGTAGTGGTGAATCAGGTCGGCGAAAATCACCCCCAGCACCACTGCCGGCAGGAAGGCGATCAGCAGGTTGACGGTAAACCGCTGGGCCTTGCGCTGGGTCGGCAGGCCACTGACCACTTCGAAAATCTTGCCACGGAACTCCCACACCACTGCCAGGATCGCGCCCAGTTGGATGATGATGTTGAACGCATTGAAACGGTCGCCGGTAAAGTCGAGCACGTCGGCGACGATGATCTGGTGGCCGGTGCTGGAAATCGGCAGGAACTCGGTAAGCCCCTCCACAATGCCAAGAATCAATGCCTGTATGGCGGTCCAAAAATCCATGCTTCCCCCAAAGGTCTTGCTCTATGGCAAGCCTTGTTGATCTTTTTAATGGTTCACTGACGACAAGACGCGGTGTTGAGTTTCAACCCCGAGCTGCAAAAATCTTGTGAAATATCAGACAGTACTCAGGTTTTCCGAATGCAGGCCGAAAGCCTATCAGACAAGGCGGAAAAGTCGATGCAGCCCCACAATTATAAAAAGCACGGAGTGACAGGACCATGAACAGTTTGCGCAATATGTCGATCAGCCGACGCCTGTGGCTGATCCTGATAGTCGCCGTGCTGATGCTGTTGGCCCTGGGTATGCTGATGCTCAAGCAGATCCACGACGACCTGTACCAGGCCAAGCGCCAGCAGACTCAACACGTGGTCCAGACCGCCAGCGGGATCCTGACGTTTTATCACGGTCTCGAAACCACCGGCGTGATGACCCGTGAAGCCGCCCAGAAGCAAGCGTTGAGCGCGGTGCGTGGCTTGCGCTACGACCATGATGACTATTTCTGGATCAATGACCTCACTCCCGTGATGATCATGCACCCCGCCAACCCCAAGCTTGACGGCCAGAACCTCTCGGCCATCCGCGACCCCGATGGGTTTGCCGTGTTCAACGAGTTCGTGATCCTGGCCAAGGCCAAGGGCGCCGGCATCGTCAACTATCGCTGGCCGAAACCGGGCGCCGAAGCGCCGGTGGCCAAGACCTCGTATATCCAACTGTTCGAACCGTGGGGCTGGATCATCGGCTCCGGCGTGTACGTAGACGATGTGCAGGCCGAGTTCAGCAGCCAAGTCTGGAAAGCCTCGTTCATCGGCCTGGCTATCGCGCTGGTGATGGCGCTGCTGGTCTCACTGATCGCCCGCAGTATTGTGCGGCCGTTGCAAGCTGCAGTGAACGCCATGGGCAACATCGCCAGCGGCGAAAGCGACCTGACCCGCAGCCTCGACACCCATGGGCAGGACGAAGTCACCCAACTGTCCCGGCACTTCAACAGTTTCACCGCCAAGCTGCGCCAGGTAGTCGGCCAGTTGCAGGTGTGCGCCAACGCCTTGGGCCAATCCTCGCAGGAGCTGGGCAGCAACGCGACCCAGGCCCATGACCGTAGCCAGCAACAGTCCCAGCAGATGGAACTGGTGGCCACCGCCATCAACGAAGTCACCTACGGCGTGCAGGATGTGGCCAAGAATGCCGAACACGCCGCCAGCGAAATGCGCGACGCACAGGCCCAGGCCCAACAAGGGCAGGTGAATATCGACAGCAGCCTGCAGCAGATCGATCAGCTCTCCGGCACCATCAGTCAGGCGGTGGAAGTGATTCGCACCCTATCGGCAGAAAGCACCCAGATCGGCAGCGTGCTCGAAGTAATCCGCTCGATTGCCGACCAGACCAACCTGCTGGCCCTTAACGCGGCCATTGAAGCAGCACGCGCTGGCGAGCAAGGGCGTGGCTTCGCCGTGGTGGCCGATGAAGTGCGACTGCTGGCCCAGCGCACGCAAAAATCCACCGCCGAGATCCAGGGCATGATCGAGCGCTTGCAAGGCCACTCGGAAGCGGCGGTCAAGGTGATCAGCGACAGCCACAGCGCCTCACAGCTGACCATCGAACAAGCCGGCCAGGCCGGCGCCAGCCTGACCGCCATCGGCGAGTCACTGCGCAACCTCAACGGCCTCAACGCCTCGATTGCCAGCGCCACCCTGCAACAAGCGCATGTGGTGGAGGACATCAACCAGAACGTCACCGAGGCGGCCGGTTTGTCCCACAGCACGGCATTGGCGGCGGAGCAGTCGAGTGTGGCGAGTGCGCATTTGCGTGGTCTGAGCGAACAACTCGACGGCCTGCTGCGTCAATTCAAGGTCTGATCCGGGGGGGAGCGGGCTAGCCCCGCTCACCCCATCAGTTAATTCCTACGCCAATCTTCTTTCGTTACAATCACTGCCCTCTCCCATTCTCCCAAGGAACCACCATGTCCGGGCTTGAACTGTTCGCCGCCGCCCTCGGGGTGATCGCTGTGTGGCTGACCGTCAAGCAAAACCCCTGGTGCTGGCCCATCGGCCTGGTGATGGTGTTGCTGTACACCTGGGTGTTCTTCGACGTGAAACTCTATTCCGACATGCTGCTGCAAGTGGTTTACGCCGCGTTGCAAGTCTACGGCTGGTGGCAGTGGACCCGTGCCGGCGAGGTCAAGCAAGGACGTCAGGTCACCAGCCTCGGTGTCCCGGCGATCATGGCCAGCCTGGCGGTGGGCGCAGTCGGTAGCCTGTTGCTCGGTGCCGCCATGGCCCAATGGACGGATGCTGCCCAGCCCTGGCTCGACGCCGCCCTTACCGGCTTCAGCCTGGTAGCGCAGATGTGGATGGCGCAGAAACGCGTGCAGTGCTGGCCACTGTGGATCGCCGTGGATGTCATCTTCGTCGGGCTATTCCTCTACAAAGGCCTGTACCTCACCGCCGCGCTCTACGCGCTGTTCACCGTGATCGCCGTGCAAGGCTGGCGCGAATGGCGCGCCGACCCGGCGTTGCACGCATGAAAGTGGTGGTACTGGCGGGCCCCGAATCCAGCGGTAAAAGCTGGCTGGCGGCGGAGTTGCAGGCGCATTTCGGCGGGTTGATGGTGGGTGAATACGTGCGTTATTTCATCGATCACCATCAACGCGACACTATCCTGGCGGACATCCCGGCCATCGCCCGTGGCCAGATGGCCTGGGAAGACGACGCCCGCGCCAAGCAGCCTGAACTGTTGATCCTCGATACACATCTGCTGACCAACAAGCTCTGGAGCCAGACCCTGTTCGGCGCCTACCCGGCCTGGCTCGACAGCGAACTGCTGGCCCGCCACTACGACCTGCACCTGTTGTTGTCACCGGAAGATGTGGAATGGACCGCCGACGGCCAACGCTGCCAGCCGGCACTGGCGGACCGCCAGGCATTTTTCCAGGAAAGCCTGGCGTGGATGCAGCAGCATCAGGAGACGGTTGTGGTGATCCGAGGGGACTGGGAAGCGCGTCGGAAAGCGGCATTCGCCGCAGTCGATAAAGTGCTGTAGGGGCGAGCTTGTGAGGTTTCGCGAGCACGCCCCTACAGCGATGAGCAGCGTTTAGTAGCCCAGCGACAGGCCCGTGTTGCGACGCGGGTCATTTGCGCCGTAGAAACGGTTGTTACCCACCGGCTTGCCTCCCAGGGACGGCGCACCGACCAAAATCGCCGCCAAGTGGTTGGCATCCTGCGGACCGGCAAACGTGTGGCCCCAGCTTTCGAGGATCTTCTGGGTGTCCGGGCTCACCGCGAAGGTTTCAAGGTTGGTGGTTTCCGGCATCCATTGCTGGTGGAAACGCGGCGCGTCCACGGCCTCCTGGATGTTCATCTTGTAGTCGATGACATTCAGGATCGTCAGCAAAGTCGCGGTAATGATGCGGCTACCGCCAGGCGTACCGACCACCATCACCGCCTTGCCGTCCTTGGTCACGATGGTCGGGCTCATCGACGACAGCGGTGCCTTGCCTGGAGCGATGGCGTTGGCTTCACCCTGGACCAGGCCGTACATGTTCGGCACGCCGACCTTGACGGTGAAGTCGTCCATTTCATCGTTGAGGATCACCCCGGTCTTGCTCGCCATCACGCCCGCACCGAACCAGTCGTTGAGGGTATAGGTGACCGACACCGCGTTGCCCCACTTGTCGACGATGGAATAGTGGGTGGTGTTGTTGCCTTCATGGGGCGACACGCCCGGCTTGATCGCCTGGGAGTCACCGGCTTTTTGCGGTTCGATGGCGTCGCGCAGTTTCGCCGCGTAGTTTTTGTCCAGCAGGTGCTCGATCGGGTTCTTCACGAAATCCGGGTCGCCAAGGTAGCTGTTGCGATCCACGTAGGCATGGCGCATGGCTTCGATCTGGTAGTGCAGGCCCTGGGCCGAGTGATAGCCAAGGTCAGCCATCGGGTAGCCTTCGAGAATGTTCATGATCTGGCAGATCACCACGCCGCCAGAGCTTGGAGGCGGCGCCGAGACCACATGGTAGCCACGGTAGTCGCACTCGATAGGCGCCAGTTCGCGGGTCTTGTACTTGTCGAGGTCCGCCTGGGTGATGATGCCCTTGCCGGCCTGGCTGGAATCCACCAATGCCTTGGCGACCCACCCTTTATAGAAACCGTCGCTGCCCTTGGCCGAGATTTCCTTGAGGGTCTTGGCCAGGTCTTTCTGCACCAGTTTCTGGCCGACCTGCATCGGCTGGCCGTTGTGCAGGAAGATCCCGCGCATGTCCTGGTCTTTCTCGAACTCGCCGGTTGCGGTGTGCAGCAGGTCGATATCACCCTGCTCCAGCTCGAAGCCGTTTTCCGCCAGTTTGATCGCCGGGGCGATGACTTGGGCGCGCTTGAGAGTGCCGTATTTGCTCAGGGCCAGCTCCATGCCCGAGACGGTGCCGGGCACGCCCACGGCCAAATGGCCCTTGGCGCTGAGGCCTTCGATGACATTGCCATCTTTGTCCAGGTACATATTGGCGGTGGCTGCCAGCGGGGCTTTTTCGCGGAAGTCAAGGAAGGTCTTGCGCCCGTCCGCCAGTTGCACGGTCATGAAGCCGCCGCCGCCCAGGTTACCCGCCGCCGGGTACACCACGGCCAGCGCGTAGCCCACGGCCACCGCCGCATCGACCGCGTTGCCGCCGGCCTTGAGCACATCCACGCCCACATGAGTTGCCAAATGCTGGGCCGTCACCACCATGCCATTTTCACCGCCCACCGGGGCCTGGGACGCGGCTTGCACACCACTGACCGTCAACACCAGAGCGGTGGCAATCAAGGTACGGCTGAAGGGTTGGTATTTCATCCATGGCTACTCTAGTTATTGAGACGCACCAAAATAGCCCGCCGCGGATTTAATCCCCAGCGCAATGGCGTTTTTATTACAGAACTTGTCGGTCATAGAACGGACGCGAAAAACCCCATGCTATATTTCGCGCCCTGACTGTCGTGCAAGGCGCTTTGATATGGCGATCAAGAAAACCGGTATCCGCGCCCAACAGGCTGACCAGACCCGCGCGCGTATTCTCCAGGCGGCGGTCAAGGTGTTCACCCGCGACGGTTATTCCGGCGGGCGGGTCGACAGCATCTCCAAGGAAGCCGACTCCAACGACCGCATGCTCTATTACTACTTCGGCAGCAAGGAACACCTGTTCGTCTGTGTGCTGGAGCACACCTACGAGCAGTTCAACCACGCTGAAAGCAAGCTCAAGCTGAACCTCGACGCACCGGAGCAGGCGTTGCGTGACCTGGTGGCATTTATCTGGAATTACTACGTCAAGCACCCGGAATTCGTGGCGATCCTCAGTATCGAGAACCTGCACCAGGGCAAGCATGCCCGGCAGTCCGGCGAGATGCGGCGGCTGTCGGGTGAAGCGGTAGGCGTGCTGCGGCCGATCATCGAGGCGGGTCAGGCCCAAGGCGTGTTTCGCCGGGATGTGGACCTCAAGCACGTGTATTTGATGATCGCCTCGCTGTGCTACTTCTATAACTCCAACCGCCACACGCTGAGTTCGTTCCTGGGCGAAGACCTGGCGGAAAAGGCGCAGCAGCAGGATTGGCTGGGGTTTATCAGTGATTTGGTGGTGCGGGGTGTAACACCGATTCCGCTGTAGCAAGCCAGCGCCCCCATCTGCTCCTCATAGGCCTTGAACGATCAGTGCGTACCGGGATTGGCGCGCAGGTGGGCAACCTTCTGTTCCAGCCCCTTCCACTGCGGCGCATTCGGCGCAAATTGCGCGCGCAGATACGCCGCCAGATCCGCCACCTGGCTATTGGACAAACTGTCCTTGAACCCCGGCATGTAACCCAGATCCTGGGTCGCCGGTTTGCTGATGCCTTGCAGAATCACCTTGATCAAATTATCCGGCTGGTCGCTGTGCACGTTGGTGTTGGTGGCCAACGACGGGCTCACCCCAAACAGTTTCGGTCCCAGGCCATCCGCATGGCAGGCCTTGCATGCACCTTCGAACACCCGACGGCCATCGGGATTCGGCACATTGGCCGCCGCAACCAACGGGGCTTCGGCCGCCGCATCACCCTTGAGCGACGCCAGGTACACCGCCATCGCACGGATATCCGCCTTGGGCAGTTTCGACAACTCACTCACCACCGGCCCCATCGGGCCCGCTGCCACGCCATGGGCATCGGAATACCCGGTGCTCAGATAGGTAAACAGTTGGTCCTCGGTCCACGGCGTCGACGCCTTGGACAAGCCGTTGAGGGCCGGAGCCTCCCAGCCATCAACCGTACCACCGGCGAGGAACGACTTGCCGCCCTTCTCCGCTCCCGTCAGGTTACGCGGCGAATGGCAGGCGGCGCAGTGGCCCAGGCCGTTGACCAGATAGTTGCCGCGGTTCCATTGTTCGCTGCGCTCAGGCTGCGGCGAGATCTCGCCACGCCGCAGGTTCAGGGCATTCCAACCTGCCATCAACGGCCGGATATTGAACGGAAAGCGCATGGCATTCGGCGTCGGCGCCTGGCTCACTGGCACCTGGGACATCAGGTAGGCATACAGCGCCTGCATGTCCGCCTCATTGATATTGCGAAACGCCGTATAGGGAAACGCCGGGTACAGGTTGCGCCCGTCTCGACCAATGCCGTCACGCATCGCTCGCTCGAACGCCGGGTATGACCAGGCGCCGATCCCGGTCTTCACATCCGGGGTGATATTGCTGCTGTACAGCGTGCCGAACGGCGTCTGCATCGCCAGCCCACCGGCATTGGTCGCGCCACCAGGCGCCGTATGGCACACCGCGCAATCGCCCACCGCCGCCAGCAACCGCCCGCGCTCCAGGGTCGCCTTGGACCAGGTGCCGGCGCTGGGTGGCGCTATCGGTGGAATTTCAGCGTGGAACGGCCAGGCCGTCGCCAGCACCGCGCCCAAGGTGGCAAACAGTGCGCCGAACCACCACTTCCGGCGTTTCTCAGGCGACTTGGCTGGCTCGCCCAGGGTGCCCGCATTCAATGCTGCCAGCACGCGTTCCGGGGTGATCGGCAGCTCGCGAAAACGGATGCCGGTGGCGTCATAGATCGCGTTGGCAATCGCCGCCGCACTGGGTACCGAGGCCGACTCACCGGCGCCCATGGGCGGCTGGTCCTGGCGCGGCATCATCATCACGTCGATCTTTGGCACTTCGGGGAACGTCAGGATCGGATAACCGCCCCACTCCTTACTCGCCACCGTCGACTCTTCAAACGTCACCCGCTCCTTCAACACACGGCTGGTGGACTGGATCACATTGCCGTGGATCTGATGCTGCACCCCGTCTGGGTTGATCATCATTCCCGAGTCATGCCCGATCACGACGCGGGTCACCGACACATCGCCGGTCTGCTTGTCGATCGCCACATCCGCCACCCACGCCGCCCAGGCCGCGCCGAAACCGGGGAACTTGCTGTGAATGTAACGCGCGTAGGCAAAGCCACGGCCACGCAGCAGATGGTCGTCGCTGGCGGTTTGCATCGGTGCGGTGCGCGGCGTCCAGTTGGCACGTTCGGCGGTGGATTTCACCAGGTCTATGGCGCGCTCGTCCTTGAGGTAGCGCAGGCGGTATTCCACCGGATCGACGCCAGCGGCGAAGGCCAGTTCATCGATATAGGACTCGTGGGCAAAGGTGTTGGGCAAGGCCGATACGCCACGCATCCATGAGGCGCGCACGATGGGCGCCATGTCGTTGATGGTCACGCGCATAGTGTCGATGTCATAGGGCGGAATCGAGGTGCGGTCGCCCATTTCGAACATCGCCGCCACCGGTTCCACACGTCCCGTCAGCAGCAATGCCAAAGTCGGTGCGCCATTGGACGGATAGCTGGTCTCAAAGTCGTAGGCGGCGATGCTGCCGTCGGCGTTGAGGCCACCGTCGACATCCATCAATTGTGCAGTGCCCTTGGGCTCCCACAGGTGTTCCTGTTCGCGGGTCAATTGCACGCGCACTGGTTTGCCGACGGCACGGGAGAGCAGCAAGGCATCGGCACACACATCGTCGGCGCAATTGCGCCCGTAACAACCGGCGGCCTCCATGCGAATCACATCGATCAGCGCTTCATCACACGCCAACAACCACGCCAAGTCGGCCCGTAACAGGTGCGGGTTCTGGCTGCCCGACCACACCCGGCTGCCGGCTGGCGAGTAATCCGCCACACCGCAGGAGGGGCCGATCGACCCGTGCATCTGGTACGGCCAGAGATAACTGCGCGGCATGCGTTGGCTCGCGCCCGCCAGGGCTTCGTCGACATTGCCCTGATCCAGCACGGTGCGGCGTACGCGGGGATTGTCGCGGATAGCCTGTTCGACATCCGTCATGTCCGGTAACCCGTGGTTCCAGGGTTTCCAGTGCACCTGCAATTCACTGGCGGCCTTGACGGCCTGCTCTTCACGCAGTGCAACCACGCCGACAAAATCCCGGATCACCACCACCGCGACGATGCCGGGGATATGGGCTATAGACGATTCATCCACACTCAACAGGCTGTTGCCGACAAAGTCGCCGCAATCGAGCCCTGCGTACGGTGGACGAATGACCCGGCCATGGAGCATGCCCGGCACGCGCATATCGTGCACGTAAGTCAGCTCGCCAGTGGCTTTGCCGGGGATATCCACCCGAGCAGCGCCCTTGCCCACCAGGCGATAGTCCTCGATGGGTTTCAGCGGCGCATCACCGCTGATGCGCAATTGGTCATGCTGACCGCTGACCAGTTCAGCATACGTCGTGGTACGCCCGTCTGCAGCGTGGATGACGCCGGCGTCGACCTTGAGGCTGGCAGTGCTGACACCCAGGCGCCCCGCCGCCCGCGCCAACAGGAAACGCCGCGCTTCGGCTGCCGCATTACGCAAGGGCACCGCTGATATCTGCAGGGTCGCACTGGCAATGGTTGCCCCCTGGTTGGGCACGCGCTCGGTATCGCCGAGCACCATCTTTACCTGCTCCATCGTCAGGTCCAGCTCTTCGGCGACGATCTGTGCCAGCGAAGTGCGGATACCGGTGCCCAGGTCCACATGACCATTGAACGCGTACACCAAACCATCATCGTTCACCGCAATAAACAGCCCCAGCTCCTTGGGCTTCACCGTAGGCGTGCCGCCCTTGGCCACCGGCCCCGAAGGCGGCAGGACATCGTCGATGATCAACAAAACGCCGGTCTTGGCCAGCCACTGGTCACGGGAAAGGGAAGTGTCGGTCATGGTCATCAATCCACAGTCATCAGGCGGGCCGCACGCAACACCGCGCGCAGGATTTCGATATGGGTGCCGCAACGGCAGAGGTTGCCCGACAGCTCGTTGCGCACCTGCGCTTCGCTGGGGTTGGGGTTGCGGTCGAGCAAGGCCTTGGTGGTCATGATCATGCCGTTGAGGCAGTAGCCACATTGCGCGGCCTGCTCATCGATAAAGGCTTGTTGTACCGGGTGCGGCGCGTCGCGCGTGCCCAGGCCTTCAAGGGTGACAATCTCGCGGCCTACGGCCCCCGACAGCGGAAACACGCAGGAACGGGCCGCCACCCCATCGATGATCACGGTGCAGGCACCGCACTCCCCCAGGCCGCAGCCGTATTTGGGGCCATTGAGTTCCAGGTCATTGCGCAGCACCAGCAACAGCGGTGTGTCCGCCATGGCGCTGACGTCGCTTTTTCGCCCGTTGACTTCAAGCGTTACCGTGATGTGCTGGCTGATCATTCGCTTCGCCCGTAACAGTTGGTGAAGTAGGCACTACATGAAATAGTCAAAAAAAAGCGTCGCGGACCTGAGGTCTCACGACACACTTGACTGATGAAGTGGCTACTACATCAACTCAGAGCAAATTCGGTGCCATATTCCTGTTTCACCCCCTTCTGCGGGGGTGTGGCATGTCAGTCCTGCGGGTCGTCGATCATCTTGCGCAACAGGAACAGCACCGCGACCCTTTCGGCCGGGTTGAGATTGCTCATGGTCAATTCGCTGATCTGCGCGGCGCGCGGCGCGGTCTGGGCGACCAGTTCGGCGCCTGCCGGGGACAGGTCGACCACCACTTTGCGTTTATCCTGCGGGTCGGGTTCCAGGCTAATCAATTCCTTGGCCTTGAGGCGCTCGACGATACCGCGAATGGTCGCCTGATCCACGGCAGTGGCCTTGACCAGTTCCGTCAGGGAGCTTGCACCGTGATCGCGCAGTGCACACAAGGTGACGAACTGCACGGCGGTGAGCTGCGAGTCGCCGACATTCTGCTGAAAGATCGCCAGGTGGCGCTGGTAGGCCTTGCGCAGCAGGTGGCCAACTTGTTCAGAAAAGACGTAGGAATCAGGCACGGCGGGGCTCGGTGAGTGGCTGGCGATGGGGAAGCATGATGGCGGGCTTGCTGAACGGACTCAAGGCAATCGCTGAAGAAACCCTATCAAAATGTGGGAGCTGGCTTGCCTGCGAGCGCCCTCGCAGGCAAGCCAGCTCCCACATGGATGTTCAGCGAGCCAGGGATTCCACGGGGGCAACCACATCCCCTGCAATCACCACCGCTTCATCATCCAGGTACACATCGCAATGACGCAGCGGAATATCCATATGGCACGGCGTCTTGCGCGTCCCGCCCACCTCGGTGTTCGGCCCGGTAGAGAACAGGAAATTGCCATAGAACGCCCGCGCATCCATGCACATGCCGTCGTTCTTGTCATGCAAGCCCATGGCCGTCCACTGTGCCCGTGGTTGCAGGCCCCAGCCGATATGGGAAATGCCGTACACCTCGGGATCGTTGAAGTACTTCATGTAATCACGCAGGTATTCGGCCTCGAAACCACCGTGGATCTTGGTAATGAAGCCCTTCTCGATCTCCAGGGTGATCTTCTCGCGGGTGTAGGTCTTGAACGGCAGCAAAATGTCGCCGATGTCCAGCACCAGCACGCCCTCGGCGGTTTCTTCGTTGGGCCAGGAGAACAGGAAGCCACTCGGCCAATGATCCCAGCGTCCAGGCTCGTCGGCAAAACCGTATTCCGTCACTGACGGGTATTGCCCCAAGGCGGCGCGGAAGTCGCTGCCAGCGCGGGACTTTACGTGAATCGAACGCGCCTTTTTCAGCAACTGCTCGGCCGCCAGCACGCGCACTTTGTCCGCTTCGGTGGGCAGCATGCGCGCCAGTACTTCCGGCGGTTCCACCGCCAGCAGAATGCGCGTGCCGGTCTTGAGAATCTGTTCCTGCTCCGGCGAGTGCAGCAGCATCATGGTGTCGACGATCAAGTCGGCGGCCTCCAGGGCACGCTGGGCGGCGATATTGCCGGTGAGCGCGGTGTCGCCGCAGTAGGCGGTCATGTCGTTGCCCATCGCCCTGGGGTGGTTGAACGACGGCAACTCCACCGCATACACCTTGGCTCCCAAGCGCTGCGCGGCGTCCATCGCGGCTCGCACGGTGCGGGGGTCCGAGTAATGGCTCTTGAGCACGGCGACGCTCTGGGTCGGGTCGACCTTGGACAACTTCAACACGTGCTCAAACATCTGGGTCAGTTCGCAATCGCTTACCGGCATTTTCCTGTCTCCTGTGGGCCTGCACCAAGTTCAGGCAGCACGCCTCACTCTAGTGCATTTTTTATAGCGTATACGCCATTTAATAACGATAAGACCCGAATTACAGTCAGACTGCAAGCGGCGCGCAAAAACGTTACCTATCGAAACATACCCAGTATTTACAGACACAATAACGTTACACAGGACAATTATGGCCAAAAAATAAATTTGCGAAGGCGGGCTTCCCATTTTAAAAAATGAGCGTATACACTTTAAAAACCTTGCGAACAGACGCCGCCGAAAATCAAAAAGAGAGAGGAACACGCCCCATGGGAAGCACTCAGAAAATCGCCATCGTCGGCGCGGGCCTGGGCGGCGCCGCCGCTGCCACCCTGCTACAGCAAGCCGGCTTCGACGTTGATGTCTATGAGCAAGCGCCGGAGTTTTCCCGGTTGGGCGCGGGGATCCACATGGGCCCCAACATCATGAAAATCTTCCGCCGCATGGGCATCGAAAAGCAGCTTGACCTGATGGGCTCGCACCCCGAGCACTGGTTCAGCCGCTGCGGAGAAAGCGGCGACTACCTGTCACGCATCCCCCTCACCGGCTACGGGGCGTCCTACATCACCGTGCACCGTGGCGACCTGCATGCGCTGCAGATGTCCACCCTCAAGCCCGGCACCCTGCACTTCAACAAACGCTTGGAAAGCCTTGAGGAAACCGACACCCAGGTACGCCTGACCTTCGCCGACGGTCAGGTGACTTACGCGGACATCGTGATCGGCGCCGACGGCATCAACTCCAAGATCCGCGAAGTACTGCTGGGCGTGGAAAAGCCGCTGTACAGCGGCTGGGTCGCGCACCGTGCGCTGATCCGTGGCGACCAGCTCGCCAAATACGACCTGAAGTTCGAAGACTGCATCAAGTGGTGGACCGAAGACCGCCACATGATGGTCTACTACACCACCGGCAAGCGCGACGAGTACTACTACGTGACCGGTGTGCCCCATGCCGAATGGGACTTTCAGGGCGCGTTCGTCGACAGCAGCCGCGAAGAGATGTTCGACGCCTTCCAGGGCTACCACCCCACCGTCCAAGCCCTGATCGAATCCACCGAAAGCGTGACCAAGTGGCCGTTGCGCAATCGCAATCCGTTGCCACTGTGGAGCCGTGGCCGCCTGGTGTTGCTCGGCGATGCCTGCCACCCGATGAAGCCGCACATGGCCCAGGGCGCCGGCATGGCCATTGAAGACGCCGCCATGCTCACCCGTTGCCTGCAGGAAACCGGCATCAGCGACTACCGCACAGCCTTTGAACTCTACGAGGCCAACCGCAAGGAGCGCGCGTCGCGCGTGCAGGCCGTGTCCAACGCCAATACCTGGCTGCGCACCCAGGAAGATCCGGCCTGGGTCTATGGCTATGACCTGTACGCCCAGGAACTGAAATCGGGGGTGGCCGCGTGAGTACCTTTCTCTACGGCGCCAACGTGCAGGCCAACGGTATTCGCCAGCACTACCTGCGTTATGGCGGCAAGGGCACGGCGCTGATCCTGATCCCCGGCATTACCAGCCCGGCAATCACCTGGGGTTTTGTCGCCGAGCGCCTGGGGGCGCAGTTCGACACCTACGTGCTGGATGTGCGCGGTCGCGGCCTGTCCTCGACCGGTCCCGAGTTGGATTACAGCGCGGACACCTGCGCCGAGGACATTGGTGCCTTCGCCGATGCGCTGAACCTGGACAGCTACCACCTGATGGGCCACTCCATGGGGGCACGCTTTGCCGTGCGCAGTGCCGTGAAACACCCTGAAGGGGTGAAGCGTGTGGTGTTGATTGACCCTCCGGTCTCCGGTCCGGGCCGACGCGAATACCCGAGCAAGCTGCCGTGGTACGTCGACTCCATCCGCCAATCCCTGGTCGGCATGGACGCGGAGGCGATGCGCGCCTTCTGCGCCACGTGGACACCGGCACAACTGCAACTGCGCGCCGAATGGCTGCACACCTGCTACGAACCCGCCATCGTGCGAGCCTTCAATGACTTCCACGCGGTGGACTTCCACCACGACCTGCCCCACCTCAAGGCCCCAGCTCTGTTGATGGTGGCCGGCCGCGGCGGCGTGATCCTCGATGAAGACATTGCCGAGATCCAGGACCTGCAACCCGGCATCCAGGTCGCCCGCGTGCCGAACGCAGGACACATGATTCCGTGGGATGACCTCGACGGTTTCTTTCTCGCCCTCGGCGATTTCCTCGAACAATAACAATGGAGAGCACCATGCAGAAGCCTTACCGCATCGGCCAGATCGTGCCGAGTTCCAACACCACCATGGAAACCGAGATCCCGGCGATGCTCACCGCGCGCCAGGCGATCCGTCCCGAGCGCTTCACCTTTCACTCCAGCCGCATGCGCATGAAGCAAGTACGCAAGGAAGAACTGGCGGCCATGGACGGCGAGTCCGACCGCTGTGCCGTCGAGCTGTCCGACGCCAAGGTCGATGTGCTGGGCTACGCCTGCCTGGTAGCGATCATGGCCATGGGCCTGGGCTATCACCGCAACTCCGAACAACGCCTGCGCAAAGCCACGGCCGACAACGACGCCAACGCCCCGGTCATCACCAGCGCCGGCGCCTTGATCGAAGGCCTGAAAGTGATGGGCGCCAAGCGTATCGCGATTGTCGCGCCGTACATGAAACCACTGACCGAGTTGGTGGTGAACTACATCCGCGAAGAAGGCTTCGAGGTGGTGGATTGGCGCGCCCTGGAGATTCCCGACAACCTCGAAGTGGCCCGCCACGACCCGGCCAACCTGCCGGCCATCGTCGCCGGGATGAACCTGGAAGGCGTCGATGTGATTGTGCTGTCCGCCTGCGTGCAGATGCAGTCGCTGCCGGTGGTGGCCAAGGTCGAGGCGCAAACCGGCAAACCGGTACTCACCGCCGCCATTGCCACCACCTACGCGATGCTCAAGGCCCTGGACCTGGAACCCATCGTTCCCGGTGCCGGCGCCCTGCTCTCCGGCGCCTACTGAGGGGAGTGAAACAATGAGCGAACAATCCGCCGACGCCAACTACCAGGGCGTGTGGGGCAACCGCATCGGCTTTGGCAAGAAAGCCGCGCTGCTGATGATCGACTTCATGCAGGGCTACACCACCGAAGGCGCGCCGCTGTTCGCGCCGGGTGTAGTCACGGCCGTGGCCGAAAGCGTGGAACTGCTGGCCACCGCGCGCCTGCACGGGATTGCAGTGGTGCACACCAATATCCGCTACCATCCCGGCCATTTCGTCGATGGCGGGATCTGGGTGAAAAAAGCCCCGGTGATGAAAGACATGGTCGAAGGCAACCCACTCGCCGCGTTCTGTGCCGAGGTGTTGCCACTGGACGAGGAAGTCGTCATTACCAAACAGTACGCCAGTGCGTTTTTCGGCAGCAGCCTGGCGCCGATGCTGCATGCACAGGGCATCGACACCGTGGTGCTGGCAGGCTGTTCCACCAGCGGCTGCATCCGCGCCACGGCGGTGGATGCGGTGCAACACGGGTTTCGCACCATCGTCGTGCGCGAATGCGTCGGCGATCGACACCCCGCGCCCCATGAAGCCAACCTGTTCGATATCGACAGCAAATATGGCGATGTGGTGAGCAAGCAGGAGGCGATGCGCAAGTTCAGGGAGCAATAAGACGTTATTAAGAACTGCGCCATAGAGCGCGGTCTTGCACAAAACTGAGGCCCGGCCTTGGAACGCATTCAAATGTGGCAACCGATCCCTGTGGGAGCCGGTCTGGCCCGCGATGCAGACGCTGCGGTGTATCAGTGACACCGCGCCGATGCCATCGCTGGCCAGCCAGCTCCCACCTAAGCCCGGTTTCCCTATGGATCGCCTCCAACAGGCCCTCCTCAGTCTTCTGACACTGCCTTTGGAAGTCGCTTCTACAGCACTCCGAAGTGCTGGAACAAAAGCGGCTGTATAAAAACCATAAGTCACCGCCAGGAGACACCCAATGCCCATTGCGAATGCAGCGCCCGCGACCACCGTCGCCGACCCGGTCAACACGCTTTACCACAAGATCACCTGGAAGCTGATTCCCTTCCTGTGCTTCTGCTACCTGGCCGCCTACCTGGACCGCATCAACATCGGCTTCGCCAAACTGCAGATGCTTGACCAATTACAGTTCAGCGAAACCGCGTTCGGTCTCGGTGCCGGGCTGTTCTTTGTCGGTTATATCCTGTTCGAAGTACCGAGCAACCTGGTGCTGGAACGGGTCGGCGCAAAGATCTGGATCGCGCGCATCATGATCACCTGGGGCCTGCTCTCGGCCTGCACCATGCTGGTCACCTCCACCACCCAGTTCTATATCCTGCGTTTTCTGCTCGGCGCTGCCGAAGCGGGCTTTCTGCCGGGTGTCCTGTATTACCTGACCACTTGGTTTCCCACCCACCGACGCGGGCGCATCATTGCGCTGTTCATGATCGGCCTGCCGCTCTCCAGCGTGATCGGTGGCCCACTGTCCGGCTGGATCATGGGCCACTTCGACCACATGGGCGGCCTGCGTGGCTGGCAGTGGCTGTTCCTGATCGAAGCGGTGCCCAGCGTCTTGCTTGGCGTGCTGACCTTCTGGGCCCTGCCCAACACCTACCAGCAAGCCAAATGGCTGTCGGATGAGGAAAAGGCCCTGCTGGACACCGAACTGCGCAAGGACGATGCCGAAGGCTCCGCCAGCAAGCACAGCTTCCGCGACGGCTTCTTCAACCTCAAGGTATGGATGCTCGGCGGTATCGACTTCTCGATCCTGCTCAGCGCCTACGCCATGGGCTTCTGGATGCCGACCTTCATCCGCAACGCCGGGGTCACCGACACGTTCCATATCGGCGTGCTCACCGCCTTGCCAAGCGTCGCCGCCCTGCTCGGCATGCTGCTGATCGGCGCCAGCTCGGACAAACACCGCGAACGCCGCTGGCACATCATCGTGCCGTTTTTCATCGGCGCGGCGGCCATGGCCACGAGCACCTTCTTCACCCATAACGTGGTGGCCACGGTGGTGCTGTTCGCGATTGCTTCGGCGGCGATCATCGGCGCCGTGCCGGTGTTCTTCAGCCTGCCGGCGACCTTTCTCAAAGGCACCGCGGCGGCCACCGGCTTTGCCCTGGCCTGTTCGGTGGCGAATATCGCCGGCCTGGTCAGCAACTCATTGATGGGCGTTGCGATCGACGTCACAGGCAGCAGCGCCGGTGCCTTGTGGTTTTTCGCGGGCTGCCTGATCCTCAGCAGCTTCCTGGTCATCGCCTTGCCGGCGAAACTGGTGAACCGTTGATAACAACAATTTTTTCGGAAGACTCACCATGCAAGGCTTCTTGAAACGCTGTGCGCTGCTTGTTGCGGTCGGTCTGTGTGCCGGCACCGCGCAGGCGGCGGAAAAGGTCATCTTCGATACCGATTTCAACGTGCTCAACGATGACGGTCAGGCCTTCATCATGCTTGCCCAGTTGCATGCGCAAAAACGCATCGAGCTGCTGGGCATGACCCTGGTCAGCGGCAACGCCTGGGTCGATCAGGAGCAGGTCGACGCCCTGAAGGCCGTGGAACGCATGGGCGTGGATAAAGAGGTCGGCGTCTACTCCGGCGCCGCCTACCCGCTGCTGCACGACTACGCCACCTACGAGGCAGAAAAAGCGCTGTTCGGCTCCGGCTGGCCGGGGGCGTTCAAAAACCCGCGCCCCACATCACCCTCACAATTGGTCGCACCACCGGACGGCCTGGCCACCCACACGAAACTGCGCAAGGAGACCGCCGCGCAGTTCATTGTCGACAGCGTGCGCGCCAACCCGCACCAGGTGACGATCCTCGCCGTCGGCCCGCTGACCAACGTCGCCCTGGCGATTCGTTCGGCGCCGGATATCGTGCCGCTGATCAAACGCATCGTGTACATGGGCGGCGCCCTGGAAATTCCGGGCAATACCACGCCGGCGGCGGAGTTCAACTGGTGGTTCGACCCGGAGGCGGCGAAGATCGTGTTGCGCTCGCCGATCGAACACGTGATTTTCCCCAATGATGTGTGCGAGAAAGTCACCTTCGACAAAACGGTGTACCAGCGCGTGATTGCACAGAAAGGCGCGATTGCCGACCTGTACACGCATGAGTTCGGGCCGTTGTTCGACAAGGACCCGAGCTACCACAGCTTCACCTGGGACAGCTTGCCGGCGCTGTACCTGGTCAACCCTGGGATCGTCACCGAATCCCGCGAGCTGTGGGTGGATGTGGACGCCACGTTTGGCGCGGACTACGGTCGCGCACTGGGCTACCCGAAAGGCGCGCCCGTGGGCACGCAGAAGGCCAAGGTGGTGTTCGGGGTGGACCAGAAGAAATTCTGGGATGGCTACGTCAACCTTGTGACCCTGCCGACACCGGTCAAGCACTGACCGGTTGCGCGCTCCCACCGTGCGTGGGAGCGCTGTTCTCGCAACCTGCCAGCGCGGGGCCGCCTTAGAGCCGACCGATTCTTTCTGACGAACCCGCCCCTGCAGTAGCCGTTGTTACCAGAGGAACGGATAGATACTCAGCAATCACCGCACGCAAAACCTGAGCAACCACCACAGCGTCCGAAGCAGAAGCCACATTCGTGAACCCCATCAACACCCCCTGCCCCTGCCCACCTTCCAACGTCCAGGCAGACAACGCCTTAACCCCCAACCCCGCCCGCTCAGCCGCCTCAGCCACCGCCCAATCCGGCACATCCACCACCAACCGCGCCAGCAAATTAATCCCTCCCGCTTGCTCATCCACCCGCAAGAACGCTCCGCAATGCAGCCGCAACGCCTCTACCAGATACCCCCGACGCTGCGCATACAACTGCCGCATCTTCTTCAAATGCCGAGTGAAATGCCCTTGTTCCAAAAAGTCCGCTGCGGTCAATTGCAACAACTGCGCACTCCGCTGTTGCAACACCCGAGCCCCCTGCTCAAACCTAGCCAGCAGCGCCGCGGGCACCACCAGATACCCCAACCGCAACCCCGGAAACAGCATCTTGCTGAAACTCCCGGCATAGATCACCCGATCATCCCCATCCTGACGCTTGAGTGCCGCCAATGGCTGCCCGCGATAGCGAAACTCACTGTCGTAGTCATCTTCCACCACCCAACTGCCCTGCTCCCGCGCCCACGCCAGCAACGCCCGTCGCCGCGCCGGGCTCAGCGCAACACCCAGCGGGCTCTGGTGCGCCGGTGTGACAACCGCCAACCGTGCCTCACGTCCGCGCGAAATACCCTGCTCAACATCCAGCCCATCACGGTCCACCGGTACCGGCACCAGCTCCACACCCTGATGAATCAACAACTGGCGCGCATGCAGATACCCAGGGTCTTCAAACCAGCACCGCTGCCCTGCCATCGCCAATGCTTCACACACCAGCGTCAGGCCCCCCGCGTATCCGGCACACACAAACACCTGTTGCGGCGTGCACTCCACGCCCCGGTACAACGCCAGGTAGCTGGCTATCGCCACACGCAGCGCCTGGGTGCCGCGCTCATCGCCCATCGCCAGGCTGTTCGCGTCGGTGCGGCGCACTTGCTGGGTCACCAGCCGCGCCCACAGCTTGCGAGGGAAAGCATCCAAGGCCGGCAGGCCCATTTGCAGCGGCAGAGGGCCCGAAGTCACTGGCAACGCAGCCGGCATGGGTTTCACCGACACCTGCGGCAGCGCCTCGGCAATCACCGTCCCCGCCTGCCCGCGCGCTTCGAAAAAGCCCTCGCTGACCAGCAACTGATACGCCGCCTCCACCGTGCCTCGCGCCACCTTGAGTTCCTGCGCCATCGCCCGCACCGAGGGCACGCGCTCGCCGGGGCGCAACTGGCCCTGATCGATGGCCTGGCGAAAGCGTCGGTAGATTTCCTGGTATTTGGGCAGTGACGACATCTCGATTGGCTCGACGGGAAGACAGCACGGAGTCTGATCATGTCCCAACCCACTTGTCCAATCATGCCCCTGTCCGCCCAGCCGACCCACCATGAAAATGGCGCATCCCTTCACCGTCACAAGGATCGCCCATGAACCACCGACTCGATTACGCCCAGGCCGCGCCCGCCGGCTACAAAGCCCTGGGTTCGGTGCACAGTTACATCCACGGCTGCGGCCTGGAAAAAGAACTGATCGACCTGGTGTACCTGCGCGTCTCGCAACTCAATGGCTGCGCTTATTGCCTGGACAGTCACTCCCGCGACTTGCTCAAGCTCGGCGTGAGCCTGGAAAAAATCATGCTGTTGGCCGCCTGGCGCGAAGGTCTGCCGCTGTTCACCCCACGTGAACGTGCCGCCCTGGCTTGGGCCGAGGTGGTCACCCCGGTGGCGCAAACCCAGGTGCCGGATGCGGACTATGCAGACGTCGCGGCGGCGTTCAGTGAGAAGGAAATCGCCGACCTGACCCTGGCCATTGCCTTGATGAATGCCCTGAATCGCGTCGCCATCAGCTTTCGCAAAGTACCGGCGGCGGTCAAGGCACACCTGGAGAACCAAAAACCATGAATGAACATGTCGAATTTGCCCAGATGGAAACCCAGGCCGATCTGATTGCCAGCTTCGCGGTGATGCAACAGCTGCGCCCTCACCTCACCGACGCCACGGCGTTTGCCGAGCAAATCCAGCGCCAACGGCAAAACGGCTACCGCCTGCTGGCCGCACGCGAAAATGGCAACGTGATGGGTCTGGCCGGCTACCGGTTGACCGAAAACACCCTGTACGGCCGGTTTATCTACGTGGATGACCTAGTGGTAGACGCCACATTGCAACGGCGGCGCCTGGGTGAACAACTGCTGGACCGGGTGCGCGAGGAATCCCGCGCCCGTGGCTTTCGCTGGCTGGTACTGGACACCGGCATGCATATGGCCCTGGCCCAGCGCTTCTATTTCCGCCAGGGCCTACTGCCCCTGGGCATGCACTTTTCCCAGGACCTGAGCCAATGACCCGTGCCCTGCTCCTCAGTTTCAGCCCCCACGGCAAGGCCGCGCAGACCTTCAAACTGGCCCGTGCACTGTTGCGCGACCTGGTCCCCGACGCCGAGGTGACCGAGCGCGACTATGGCAGCCAAGCACTGCCACCCTTGACCCGTGAATATGCCAACGCGCTGACCACACCCGGCGGACTCGGCAGCAGCGCCACGGCACTCTCGGAACAATTGATCGTTGAACTGGAGGCCTGCGACCTGCTGATCCTGTGCACTCCCGTGCATAATTTCACCGTGCCGGCGGCGCTCAAGACCTGGATCGACCATGTGGTGCGCATCCAGCGCAGTTTTACGGTGAATGAACAGTTCGCCAAAGTCGGCTTGCTGCAAGACCGGCGCACCTTTGTGCTGGTCAGTTCGGGTAACGCCCGCAAGGGTCATGAACCGGATTTTCTGACGCCGTACATGAGCACCATCCTGTCTACAGTGGGCATTCACGCGGTGGATTTCGTCTACCTGCCGGCCATGGTGCGCGGTGAAGAAGCCGTCAATCGCGCCCTGGAACAGGCACACCGGCAACTTGCGGTGGCAATCAGCTCTGGCCTATAAAAATAATGGCGCTAGAATCAGCGCCATTCCTGCACCTGACGCCTTGATACGAGCCCCCCATGAGCTTTGATTTCGACACGATCCACCCCCGCTTCGGCACCGGCAGCACCAAGTGGAGCCGCTACCCGCAAGACGTGCTGCCAATGTGGATCGCCGACATGGACATCGCCGCCCCACCCGCCGTGCTGCAAGCCCTGCACGCGCGCATCGACCAGCAGGTGCTCGGCTACAGTGTCGCCGGGCCGGATGTACGTGAAGCGATCATTGCCGACCTGTGGGCCAAGTACGGCTGGCGCGTGCAGCCGGATGAACTGCTGTTCCTGCCTGGCGTCGAGCCGGGTTTCAACATGGCGCTGCACGCGTTTGTCCAGCCGGGCCAGCCGGTGGTGCTGCAAACCCCCAACTACCGGCCGATCCGTCTGGCACCAGGCCACTGGAACCTGCCGCGCATCGAAGTGCCCTTCGAGCAGGTCAACGGCGAATACCTCACGCCCATGCCCGCGATGCGCCAGGCATTGACCGGCGCCGGCGCGCTGTTGCTGAGCAACCCGCATAACCCCATGGGCAAAGTCTTCCCCCGTGAAGAACTGCTGGCCGTGGCCAACGCCTGCCTGGAAAACGGCGCGCTGATCATCTCCGACGAAATCCACGCCGAACTGTGCTTCGACGGCCGTCGCCACATTCCCACCGCCAGCCTCAGTCCCGAGATCGCCCAGCGCACCATCACCCTGATGTCGGCCAGCAAGGCCTACAACGTCGCCGGTCTCAAGACGTGCTTCGCGGTGATCCAGAACGCCGAGATCCGCGAACGCTTCAACAATGCCCGTTGCGGCATGGTCGACAGCGTCAGCCCTCTGGGCCTGGAAGCTACCCGCGCGGCCTACAGCCAGTGCAATGATTGGCTCGACGCGCTGGTGCAGTACTTGCAGTCCAACCGCGACTACCTGCTCGACGCCGTGCAAACCCGCCTGCCTGGCGTGGTGATGCACGCACCGCAAGGTACTTACCTGGCCTGGCTGGATTGCAGCGCCCTGGGCCTGGACGATCCGCAGCAGTTTTTCCTGGAACAGGCCAAGGTCGGGTTGAGCGCCGGTATCGAGTTCGGTGATGACAGCCAGCAGTTCGTGCGCCTGAACTTCGGCTGCCCACGGTCGATGCTGGAAGAAGGCCTGCAACGCATGGAACGCGCCCTGCGCAACCGTCAGGCCTGACTCACAACTGTTCGCAACGAGTGCCGCACCCCTGCTGTTACTGTTTTTGCCGGCCGCCGCAACCGGCTACAGCAGGGGTTCCAAGGCACGCCGATGTTCAACCTGGAGGTGGCGGCCACACACCCGAGCCTCATCCACCAGGGGACTCAGGCCTGAAAAAGTCCAAGGCTTGCACCTATCAAGGTGTACTCACAACTTGGCGATGGACACTTCTGTCGATTTTACGAAGGCAATCACTTCACTGCCTACTTTCAACTCCAGATCACGCACTGAGCGGGTGGTGATTACCGAAGTAACAATGCCGGACGCGGTCTGTACGTCGATTTCCGACACCACTTCCCCCAGCAGAATTTCCTTGATCACACCCTTGAATTGGTTGCGCACGTTGATCGCTTTAATGGTCATGTCGGCTTTCCTTTTGGTTGTTGGGTCAATCCGCACGAATGCCCAGGCCCTCAAAATGCGCCATCGACCAGAACATTAAAAGGAATATATAACTCTTTATTTATTCTTTATGGATATATGCGAACTGTTGCACCACCGACAGTGGATCAACAGTTTGCCTACTCCCGCTACAACCACATTTCCCTAAAGCCCCGGAAACACACGTACAGGCCAGATGGCACAGAGACTGCATATTCCTGAAAAGCATGATGGAACATGCGATTTAATTTTTCTGAATATAAGAAAGCCTTCTCTCAATGCCTTGCCGGAGCTGTTCCATGAAACCCTTCACCCAACGCTTACTCGGCGCATGCGCCCTCGCCCTGTGCCTGCAACCACTGGCCCATGCCGCTGAAAACGACCCCGCTGAAGTCAATCTCGACTACGCCTATTACTCGCCCGTCAGTCTGGTGCTCAAGCACTTCGGCTGGCTGGAACAGGCCCTGCCGCACTCCAAGGTGGGCTGGGTATTGAGCCAGGGCAGCAACCGTTCCCTGGAATACCTCAACAGTGGCGGCGTGGATTTCGCCTCTTCCGCCAGCCTGTCTGCCGTGCTCAGTCGCGCCAATGGCAGCCCGATCAAGTCGGTGTACGTCTATAGCCGCGCCGAATGGACCGCTCTGGTGGTGCGCAAGGATTCGCCGCTCAAGAGCGTCACCGACCTGAAAGGCAAGAAAATCGCCGCCACCAAAGGCACCGACCCGTACCTGTTCACCCTGCGCAGCCTGCAAAAAGCCGGGCTGAAAAAGGACGATGTGGAACTGGTGCACCTGCAACATCCGGACGGTCGTACCGCCCTGGAAAAAGGTGACGTGGACGCCTGGGCCGGCCTCGACCCGCACATGGCCGCCAGTGAAATCCAGGCCGGTTCGCGCCTGCTGTACCGCAACAAGGACTTCAACAGCTACGGCGTGGTCAGCGTCACCGAGCAGTTCGCCAAGGCGCATCCGCAGACCATCACCAAAGTACTCGGCGCGTATGAAAAGGCCCGCGATTGGGCGGTGAAGCACCCGGATGAATTCGCCAAGCTGCTCGCCGACGAATCCGGCCTGCCGTTGGAAGTGGCCAAGCTGCAACTGTCGCGTACCGACCTGAGCACACCCTTCCTGAGCAGCAAGGACGTGGTGTCGTCAAAGGCGGCCGCACCGATCCTGGTGTCCGAAGAACTGGTGCGCAAAGGCGTGAACGTGGACCAGGTGATCGACCAGTTGATCGACACCTCGTTCGGCCACTAAGGAGCGCGTGATGACCAGCAAAACCCAAGCATTGCCCCTGGTCGAGCCGGTGGCGATCAATCGCAGTGCCTGGCCGAGGCGGCTCAAGGGCCTGGTGTTGCCGGTGCTGATCCTGCTGGTGCTGGAGGTGGTGGTTCGAGTGGGTTGGTTGCCGTCGTACCAGATGCCGGCGCCCAGTGAGATCGCCGTGACCCTCACGGACCTCGCCGAAGGCTCACTGTGGAAACACATCAGTGCCAGCCTGGGCCGGGTGCTGCTGGGCTTTGCCATCGGTGCCAGCCTGGCGCTGGTGTTTGCCGCCTGGGTGGGCTTGAGCCGTGAGGCCGAAGCCTACCTGGAACCGACTTTCGCCGGGCTGCGCTCGATTCCGAGCCTGGCCTGGGTGCCGCTGTTGCTGCTGTGGCTGGGCATCGACGAGACCTCGAAGATCGTGCTGATCGCCATCGGCGCGTTCTTCCCGGTGTACCTCAATGGTGTCGCCGCCATCCGCGACATCGATCGCAAGCTGGTGGAAGTCGGGCAAATGTACGGCTTCAGTCGGTGGCGCCTGGTGCGTCGCATCCTGTTGCCGGCCGCCCTGCCTGGCCTGTTCACCGGGTTGCGCAGTGGCTTGAGCCTGGCGTGGATGTTTCTGGTGGCGGCCGAGCTGATCGCGGCCACCAAAGGCCTGGGTTACTTGCTCAGCGACGGGCGCGAGACCTCGCGGCCGGATATCGTGTTGGCGGCAATCATCGTGTTGGCGTTGCTGGGCAAGGTCAGCGATGGCCTGCTCGCCACGCTGGAAAAGCGCTGCCTGGCCTGGCGCGATACGTTCCAGGGAGCAGGACAATGAGCGTGCAGCCACTGTTGGACATTCATGTAGCGCGTAAAAGCTTCGCCCGCACCACCGTGCTGAAAGACGTGCGCCTGGCCCTGCAACCTCGGGAGGCCGTGAGCATGCTGGGCCCCAGCGGCTGTGGCAAAAGTACCCTGCTGCGAATCGTTGCTGGCCTGGAAAAGGACTTTCAGGGCGAACTGCGCAGCCCCGATGGCGAAGTCGCCTTTGTGTTCCAGGAACCTCGGCTGATGCCCTGGCTCACGGTGGAGCAGAACATCGGTTTCAGCGATGACAAGCACTACGACAAGGCCTGGGTCACGCAACTGATCGAGGAAGTCGGCCTCAAGGGATTTGCCCAGGCGTTGCCCAAGGCATTGTCCGGCGGCATGGCGCAACGGGTGGCGATTGCACGCGGACTGTATTCACGCCCGCAGGTGTTGCTGCTGGACGAACCCTTCAGTGCGGTGGATGCATTCACCCGCATGAAGCTGCAGGACCTGCTGTTGCAACTGGCCAAACACCACGCGATCGCCTTGCTGCTGGTGACCCATGATGTGGACGAGGCGCTGTACCTGAGTGACCGCGTGCTGGTGATGGATAACCGTCCGAGCAGCATTCGCCAGGAACTCGCCGTGGACTTGCAGCACCCCAGGGACCGGCGTGACCCGGTGCTGGCGCAACTCAAGGCACTGTCCTTGACCGAGCTGCAACGCGCCCACGTTATCTGATATCGCCTTTTTGGCTGCACCCCATTGAAGGGGGGTGTCAGGCCAGGGATTTGCGCGGTGTGAGGGTGACCCAATAGCGCGTGCGTGCGTGCAACTCCAGCCCCAACGTCGAGGCCAGCAGGTTGAGGATGCGGTCGGTGTCGTCCAGGCGAAAACTGCCGGTCACCCGCAACATTTCCAGGCTCGGTTCCCAACGTAACACGCCTGGCCGATAACGCTCGAGGTCCCGCAGGAAGTCACCCAGCGCCTGGTTCTGCGCAGTCAGCACACCGTCGCGCCAACCCAGCTGCACTACATCAAACGGCACCCAGGCCCCCAAGCCGCTGGCTTTCAGCGGCGCTTGCTGCCCGCCCTGCAGTGTCGTCATTTGACCGTTCAGGTCCCGCACCTGGACTGAGCCCTTGAGCACCGACACCAGACAACCGCTGGCCTGCTGCCTTACACACACATCGGCCTGGCTGACGCTCAACTCGCCGTAGCGCGTCCGCACGGTCACCGCCGCCGCGCCGGGTACGTTCAACGCCAACTCTCCGTCCACCAACGTGATGCGTCGCTGCGCCAGGTCCACGTCTACCGCCGTCGCGGTATTGAGCTGCAAGCTGCCGCCGTCGGCCAACGGGATGCGCTTGCGCTCGCCGGTCGCGGTGTGCAGGTCGGCACGCCAAGCCTCGATGGGCAGTTGACGGCTGATCAGCCAGGCGGTCGGCACCAATGCTGCAATTCCCAGGGCGCGCTTGAGCACGGCGCGGCGCCCAGGTTGCGGGCGATCGAGGCTGGCCATCGCCAGGGCCTGGGGCAAGTCGCTGAAACGCTGGCGCAAGGTCTGGGCTTTTTGCCAGGTCTGTTCGTGCTGGGGATGGCTGTCACGCCAATGCTGCAAGGCGGCGTGATCACGCTCGGTGGCGGCGCCGGATTCCAGCAGCGCCAACCACTGCGCCGCGGCGCGGGCAACGTCACGGCTCACAGGTCCACCAGCAGGCAATGTTCGTAAGCCTGGGCCATATAGCGTTTTACCGTGCGCTCCGACACGTCCAGGCGCTCGGCGATGTCCCGATAGCCCAGGCCTTCCAGTTGGCTCCACAGGAACGCACGGCGGACCAGCACCGGCAAGCCATCGAGCAATTCATCCAGGGCTTGCAAGGTTTCCAGCAGCAGCCAGCGTTGTTCGGGCGACGGCACGCAGGCTTCCGGCAGGCTGGCCAAGGCATTCAGATAAGCCTGTTCAAGACTGCGCCGCTGATGGAAATTCACCAGCAGGCGCTTGCCGACCGTCACCAGATAGGCACGCGGCTCCTGCATCTGCGCGATCGGCTGAGCGCTGGCCAGCACACGCAAGAAGGTATCCTGGCTCAGGTCGGCCGCATCCCAGGCATTGCCCAGACGCCGGCGCAGCCAGCTTTCCAGCCAGCTGCGGTGGTCGCGGTACAGGCTCGACAAGGTCAGTTCGGGGGCGTGGGTCGGAACTACAACATCATTCATGGCGAGCGACCTGCGCGGCGCGAGTGAGTCTCAAATGAGATTCATTCTATTTAATATCGCGTCGACACACCATGGTCTTTTCAACATTGCCGCTTTAAACGATCTCTCGCCCGTTAACCATCGCGAGCGTCATTCTCACTGTCCGCCTGGCGATCTAGCTTTCGCGTAAGGGCGTAGCAGAAACCCCAGAGGCGATCTAGTCGATTTCTTTCCAAAGGATCCTGCTGAGCATCCACGTCTTTTTCATAAGCCGTTTCCGCATGTCTGAGTTGGCTTGCCAGCGCTTCAACCAGGGCGCAATGCCCAGGATTTTGATGATAGACGCGTTCAACGCCCACCCCTTGGATTTCTTCGACTGTGCGCCTGGCTGCCTTTAATGCTTGAAAAAATGCGTTGTTGGACCGATTTGCAATCCTCTGCAATCGGCCTTTGCTCGTAGTGCCCAATAGATGCTGAGAAGCATGCAGCGTAAGTCGGTGCTTTCCTTTTCCACCCACTTCAAGATATTCCTGCTCAGAATCAATATACGTCCAAAGAATTGCGTGGCTCTGCAGGCTGACATAACAGAAAATCACAGGAACGCTGGAATTCTTCCAGTACGCCAAGTGTTTCTTTTCAACAAGAAAATTATTAACACCGGGCTTGAAGCTTTTACTCGTGGCCTTAATCTGAATTTTCAACAACTCTCCCGTGGCGTTGTGAGCAGCATTCGTGAACTCATACTCAGCATCAACGCCAAGATCCACGTTTTGCAGCCTGCACGGCCCACCAAACAATTCAATAAATTTCCCGGCAACCAAATACTCGCCTCGATCACCTATTTGCTTTCTGAGCGGATACTTCACTTATTAAAACCTCCTTGTTACAACATGGGAAAATCTGTAATCGTCGGTACAGATTCAAGAAAACCGCAGCTATTCAGCCTCCGACTTAGATTCATGTAGCCACCACCAGCGCCGTCAATCGTCTGGCCCTCGTGGAGGATAATTCCAGCCCTCAAGTGTATGTGTCTGCATTGCTCTCGCAATCAAACACCCGCCCCCGGCCCACGACACTTCCAGCCTTTAGCAGCGCCCCCGGCGCCAACACTGCATTGGCGCCGATCCGACACTGGTCGCCGAGCAACGCGCCAAACTTGTCGCACCCCGTGCGCTGCAAGGTCCCGTCAACCCGTACCCGCACTTCCTTGTCATCGCGCTCGTTGCGGTAGTTGGCAACGATGCTCCCCGCCTCCAGGTTGATCCTATGCCCCAACACCGAATCGCCGACAAAATTGAAGTGCGCCAGCTTGCTGCCGCTGAACATGAACGAGGTCTTCAACTCGGCACCGGGACCGATGATGCAATGCTCATCCAGCCAGCATCCGCCCCGTAGCAGTGAACCACTGGCGATAAAGCAGTGGGCGCCGATGATCAGGGGTGGCTTGAGCAACGCGCCAGCCTCGACGGTGGCGGTACGGTGGATGGCGATTTCATCCTGGATGATGTACTCGTCGGCCGAGAGTCTGGCCAACAACTGGCGAACGACCGCAGGCGCCTGGGTTGCCAGTGCCCAGGGTGTAAGGTCAGCCCATGGCGCAAGGGCGGATCGGGAGAACTGGGCGATGTAGTCGGTGAGTCGAATCAACGTCGAATCCTCTAACGGTCAGAGAAGTTCGAAACGCTAGCATGGACATACGACTCTTTACTATTTGTCTTTTTGTGGATATTTTATCCAGCATCAGACAACGAGGTCCGCCCATGCCATCGCCCACTTACCAAGACGTCATCGACGCCGCGCAACGCCTGGAAGGCGTTGCGCACGCGACGCCGGTGTTCACCTCGCGCACCCTCGACGCGCTGACCGGTGCGCAGGTGTTCATCAAGTGTGAAAACCTGCAACGTGCAGGCTCGTTCAAGTTTCGCGGCGCGTTCAACGCCCTGTCGAAATTTGACCCGCAGCAGCGCAAAGCCGGGGTGGTGGCATTTTCATCCGGCAACCACGCCCAGGGCATTGCGCTGGCGGCGCAGTTGCTGGGCATCCCGGCGACCATCGTGATGCCTACCGATGCACCGGCGGCCAAGGTTGCCGCCACCCGTGAATATGGCGCCAGCGTGGTGCTGTACGACCGCTTCACTGAAGACCGCGAGCAGATCGGCCGCAACCTGGCCACTGAACAGGGCCTGACCCTGATCCCGCCCTACGACCATCCGCACATCCTCGCCGGGCAAGGCACGGCTGCCAAGGAACTGCTGGAGTCCACCGGACCGCTGGATGCCTTGTTCGTTGGTCTCGGCGGCGGTGGCATGCTCTCGGGTACAGCGTTGTCGACTCGTGCCTTGTCGCCGGATTGCCTGCTGTATGGCGTGGAACCGGAAGCCGGCAATGACGGGCAGCGCTCGTTTCGCAGCGGCAGCATCGTGCATATCGACACGCCGAAGACCATTGCCGACGGCGCTCAGACCCAGCACCTGGGCAATTACACCTTCCCCATCATCCGTGACAACGTCAACGACATCCTCACCGTGTCGGATGCCGAGTTGGTGGCGGCGATGAAGTTCTTCATGCAGCGCATGAAAATGGTGGTCGAGCCTACTGGCTGCCTGGGCCTGGCGGCCTTGCTCAACGAAGCAGGCCGGTTCAAGGGCCAGCGGGTAGGCATTATCGTCACCGGCGGCAATGTCGATATCGAAAAGTACGCGGCCCTGCTCAGTGAGGCCTCATGAACAGCATCCACACTTCGACGGCTTCCCCGCCCGCCGGGCATTACGCCCAGGCCATCGCCCACGGCGACACGTTGTATATCTCCGGGCAATTGCCGGTCAGCCCGGACGGTCGGCATAACCTGTCGGCGACATTTGCCGAGCAGGCGCGGATCGCCTTGACCAATCTATTGGAAATCCTGAACGCCGCCGGTGGAACGCCGGCGGATCTGGTGAAGGTCACCGTGTATGTCGCCGGCGTTGAGCACTGGCCCGCATTCGACAGGGTCTACGCCGCCGCACTGGGTGAGCACCGCCCTGCCCGCGCCGTAGTGCCGGTGCCCGAATTGCATCACGGCTATCTCGTCGAGATTGAAGCGATAGCGCGTTACTTGGCGTAGGTGTAGACCGCCGCGCGCGAGACGCCCAGGTGCGAGGCCACGGTTTCCATGGCCCGGCGAATATCCAGGCAGCCGGAGTCTTTCAACTCCTGCATGAGTACACGCCGGTCCGCCGCCTTCAGCGCACGCGGGGTGGTGGCCAGGCGCGCTGCGAACTGGTCGATACGCGCACGGATGACATCGGCGCCGGACGGGTCCAGGGATTCGATGAGTTTGTCGCCGCTGACCGAGCCAAACTGCTCCAGCATGCCCTGCAAGCCACGGAACAACGAGAGATCGACGTTCATGCATAAGGCCGCCACGTACTCGCCGCCAGCGCCCTTGATGCCGATCGACGTGCTTTTGACCTGGCGGCCGTCGCTGAACTGGTTCTGGTAATTGGCGATGACTTGCGGGTACTCGGGGTCGGCAATGCGCGCAAGGCCCAACTCGGTGGTCGGGTCGCCCGGCGCGCGTCCGGACAGGTTGTTATGGATCGCCAGAATCGAGTGCTGCGGGTCGCGCAAGTCGTGCAGCACCACTTCGCAGAACGGGCTGAAGGTCTTGCTCAAGCCTTCGGCGATCTGTTCGAGCTGGCTGATCAGGTGAGTATCGTTGGGAGAGGTATTTTTCATGCAAGACAACATATCCAGTCCTGGACAGGGCGTCAATTTACACCCTGCCCCTCATTGTGGAGCCCGCACCATGGAGACCCCTGCCGCCTTGATCGACAGCGTGAAAATGCAGCGCAATATCCAGCGCATGCAGCAGCGCGCCGACGCCCTGGGCGTGCAGTTTCGCCCCCATGTCAAAACCCACAAGTGCGCCGAAGTGGTGGCCGCACAAATCGCAGCGGGCGCCAGCGGCATCACGGTGTCGACGTTGAAAGAAGCCGAGTATTTTTTCGCGCTGGGTATCCATGACATCCTCTACGCGGTGGCCATGGCCCCGCACAAACTGCCCCAGGCCCTGACGCTGCGTCGCCGGGGCTGCGGCTTGACGTTGATCACCGACAGCTTGGCCGGTGCCCAGGCGATTATCGATTTTGGCCGCCAGCACGACGAAACCTTTGCAGTGATGATCGAGATCGATTGCGACGGCCACCGCTCCGGGGTCAAGCCGCACGACCCTTTGCTGCTGAACATCGCCCGACTGCTCGGCGACACCCTCACCGGTGTGCTGACCCACGCGGGCGAAAGTTACGGCCTGGATACGCCTGAAGCCCTGCAAGCCATCGCCGAGCAGGAACGCGCCCGTTGCGTCGAGGCGGCCGAGCGGATTCGTGCCGCCGGCCTGCCCTGCGCCCAGGTCAGCGTCGGCTCAACCCCGACCGCACTCTCGGCCATCAGCCTGGAGGGTGTGACCGAACTGCGCGCCGGGGTCTACGCGTTCTTTGACCTAGTGATGCACAACATTGGCGTATGCAGCACCGATGAACTGGCCTTGAGCGTACTGACCACAGTGATCGGCCATCAGGCAGAAAAAGGCTGGATCATCACGGATGCCGGCTGGATGGCCATGAGCCGGGATCGCGGCACGCAATCGCAGAAAAAGGATTTTGGCTACGGCCAGGTCTGTGATGAGCGCGGTACGCCGATCGAGGGGTTGCTGTTGAGCAGCGCTAATCAGGAGCATGGCGTGGCGCATTTCCAGGGTGTGGATGTGGTCGCCCAATTCCCCTTGGGTGCTCGGCTGCGCATCCTGCCAAACCACGCCTGCGCCACCGGAACCCAATTCGGCAGTTATACCGCGGTGTTAGCGAATGGCGACCTACAGGTCTGGGAACGCCTGCGCGGCTGGTGATACACCGGTCACAGCCCGGCTTGGCGGCGATGGTGCCCGCAATGTCCATGCATGGTCCAAGGACCCAGGTGATGATCAGTGAAGATCGATGCCCGCTTGTGTCGTTGACCATCGTCACCACACACCATATAGTGTGCCCACAAACAGAACAGACCACTACATAGTGTGCAGTATCGGTATTTACCGACCACATTATGCGCAGTATTTCAATGCCTAGTAGCCTGCAAATTGCATATTTTTGGACGGGTTCACACGCCGTCAGAACAGATCAGGAAGGAGTATTTCAATGCTGAGTTGGGATGAAGTCGACAACGAAGACACCGGTGCAGCGGTGATCAAGGGCGCCAATGCCGGCCACGCCAGCGAAGCCAACATGGACCGTCTCGACGGTGCCGGCGCCGCCGCCGCGCTGGAAGCCCGTAACGTGACCGCCAACGACTCCGCCGCGATCATCCGCGCCAAGGCCGCCCTGGACAAACTCGACGTCGCCGAAGGCCTCGCCGAGCTGGAAGGCTCCGCCGCCCGCGTCGCCGTTGACGAAAAGCGCAT
>NZ_FOKB01000008.1 GCF_900111895.1 Pseudomonas simiae | reverse complement strand
CTGTGAGGCGTTGAGCTAACCAATACTAATTGCCCGTGAGGCTTGACCATATAACACCCAAGCAATTTGACTACTCTAACGAGCATCAGATTGCGGTGTGTGAAGATGATACGAACCGAAAGTTCGATATCTCACAAAACACCGATCTGTCACATACCCAATTTGCTGAAGCGAGGCCATCAGGTCACGACTCAGTACCCGAATTTCTTGACGACCATAGAGCATTGGAACCACCTGATCCCATCCCGAACTCAGCAGTGAAACGATGCATCGCCGATGGTAGTGTGGGGTTTCCCCATGTGAGAGTAGGTCATCGTCAAGATTGAATTCCAGAACCCCATTTGCGAAAGCAGATGGGGTTTTGTTTTGGGCGATCGAAAATGACCTGGAAGATCTGGTAGTCATCCGGATTCAGGCCATGCGCGAGAGCCTTGAGCGGCTTGGGCGATTTAAGTCTGATCGTTCGCGCGAACGAATTCTTGGTGGGGTCGACGCTAACGGCGCACTCTACATAGAGAAAGTATCCTTCACCTGGAGCACCCCTCTGTGCCAACGTTTCATCGGTGTGAACCCCGCGCTGGGTCAGCACCGTTTCGCGCTGCGCGTCGATCGGCGCCCGAAACTGCGCACCTTTCTGACACGCCCGCTGCGCCAGTGCTGAGCGCGGTTTGGACATTCTGGTAGTGGCCTCGAATGCATTCGGCCGCTGAGCGCTCTCCAGTGCCTGTCAGAGGCTTGTGAGCGCGCGATGAGTGGTAGGGCGAATTGTGCTGGTCAGGCGTGTCGCAGGCGCGCCTGGAGGAGGTGCTTGAAGTGCTGAGTCGCTCTCAAAAGAATGACCGTGCGAGTCATGCACTTTTCTATAGGCGAAAAAAAAGACCTTGAATTTCAAGGTCTTTTTTTAAGATGGTGCCCCGAGGGAGACTCGAACTCCCACTCCTTTCGAAAACGGATTTTGAATCCGCCGCGTCTACCAATTCCGCCATCAGGGCTCAATGGCGGCGAAGTATAGAGATGAGATTACCGTTGGTCAATCACGTTTCATGGTCAATTTTCACTATTTCCGCTAAACTTCCCGGCCCTGCTAGACGAACCCCATCATGCGCGTTGCTGACTTTACTTTTGAACTCCCTGATTCGCTGATCGCTCGCCATCCTTTGGCGGAGCGTCGCGCCAGTCGACTGCTGACCCTGGACGGGGTGAGTGGTGCCCTCGCACACCGTCAATTCACTGATTTGCTTGAGCATTTGCGCCCTGGCGATCTGATGGTATTCAACAATACCCGGGTGATTCCGGCGCGGCTGTTTGGCCAGAAAGCGTCCGGCGGCAAGCTGGAAATTCTGGTGGAGCGGGTACTGGACAGTCATCGCGTACTGGCCCATGTGCGCTCCAGCAAGTCGCCGAAACCGGGTTCCTCCATCCTGATCGATGGCGGTGGCGAAGCCGAGATGGTGGCGCGCCACGACGCGTTGTTCGAGCTCAGGTTTGCCGAAGAAGTATTGCCGCTGCTGGAGCGCGTCGGCCATATGCCGTTGCCTCCTTATATAGATCGTCCCGACGAAGATTCGGACCGCGAGCGCTATCAGACGGTGTACTCCCAACGCCTCGGCGCCGTTGCCGCACCGACCGCGGGCCTGCATTTCGATCAGCCGCTGCTGGATGCGATTGCTGCCAAAGGCGTCGAGACCGCCTATGTGACCCTGCACGTGGGGGCCGGCACGTTTCAGCCGGTGCGTGTGGATAACATCGAAGACCACCATATGCACAGCGAGTGGTTGGAAGTCAGCCAGGACGTCGTGGACGCTGTTGCGGCGTGCAAGGCGCGTGGCGGGCGAGTCGTGGCGGTAGGGACCACCAGCGTCCGCTCGTTGGAAAGTGCAGCCCGTGATGGCGTACTCAAGCCGTTCAGTGGCGACACCGATATCTTTATCTACCCAGGCCGGCCATTCCATGTGGTCGATTGCCTGGTGACTAACTTCCATTTGCCGGAATCCACACTGTTGATGCTGGTGTCGGCATTTGCCGGTTACCCGGAAACCATGGCCGCTTATCAAGCCGCCATCGCCAACGAGTACCGTTTTTTCAGCTACGGTGATGCGATGTTTATCACCCGTAATCCGGCGCCACGCGGCCCAGAGGAATAACTATGAGTCGTATGTCGTTTGAATTATTGGCCACCGACGGCAAGGCCCGTCGCGGTCGCCTGACCTTCCCGCGCGGCACCGTCGAGACCCCGGCGTTCATGCCCGTGGGCACTTACGGCACCGTCAAAGGCATGCTGCCGCGTGACATCGTCGCCACCGGTGCCGAGATCATCCTCGGCAACACCTTCCACCTGTGGCTGCGCCCAGGCACGGAAGTGATCAAGAAGCACGGTGACCTGCATGACTTCATGAAATGGCAAGGCCCTATCCTGACTGACTCGGGCGGTTTCCAGGTGTTCAGCTTGGGCGCCATGCGCAAGATCAAGGAAGAGGGCGTGACCTTCGCCTCGCCGGTGGACGGTTCCAAAGTGTTCATGGGCCCGGAAGAGTCAATGCAGGTGCAGCGTGACCTTGGCTCCGACATCGTGATGATCTTTGACGAGTGCACACCGTACCCGGCTGACGAAGACGTCGCGCGAATTTCCATGGAGTTGTCCCTGCGTTGGGCCCAGCGCTCGAAGAATGCCCACGGTGACAACACCGCTGCGCTGTTCGGTATCGTTCAGGGCGGCATGCATGAAAGCCTGCGCAAACGCTCGCTGGAAGGCTTGGACAAGATCGGTTTTGACGGCCTGGCCATCGGCGGTTTGTCGGTGGGCGAGCCCAAGCATGAAATGATCAAGGTGCTGGATTATCTACCGGGCCTGATGCCTGCTGACAAACCTCGTTACCTTATGGGCGTTGGCAAACCCGAAGATCTCGTAGAGGGTGTGCGCCGCGGTGTGGACATGTTCGATTGCGTGATGCCAACCCGTAATGCCCGCAATGGGCATCTGTTCATCGATACAGGCGTGCTGAAGATCCGTAACGCGTTTCATCGCCATGATGATTCGCCGCTGGATCCCACCTGTGATTGCTATACCTGCCAGAACTTCTCCCGTGCTTATCTGCACCATCTGGACAAGTGTGGGGAAATGCTGGGTAGCATGTTGAATACCATCCACAATTTGCGTCACTACCAAGTCCTGATGGCTGGTTTGCGCGAGGCTATTCAACAGGGTACATTGGCCGCCTTCGTCGATGCCTTCTATGCCAAGCGCGGGCTCCCTGTGCCGCCCTTGGACTGAGTTTTCCGACCCTAAGATTCACTATTTGCAACTGGAGTGCTAAATGAGCTTTTTTATCTCTAACGCCATGGCGGATGCCGCTGCGCCTGCTGCTGCCGGCCCTATGGGTGGTGGTTTCGAGTGGATTTTCCTGGTCGGTTTCCTGGTCATCTTCTACCTGATGATCTGGCGTCCACAGGCCAAGCGCGCCAAAGAGCAGAAGAACCTGCTGGGCAGCCTGCAGAAAGGTGACGAAGTTGTGACCACCGGCGGCATCGCTGGCAAGATCACCAAGGTTTCCGACGCTTTCGTGGTTCTGGAAGTGTCCGACACCGTAGAAATGAAGTTCCAGAAGGGCGCCATCGCCGCCACGCTGCCTAAAGGCACGCTCAAAGCGATCTAAGTAACAACCTTTACCAATCGACGGGGCGCGCAAGGCGCCCCGCGTTATAAGCGGGCGGCGTGATGCTGAACAAATACCCTCTGTGGAAATACGTACTGATCCTGGCGGTGCTGGCGATCGGTTTTATTTATTCCGCTCCCAATCTCTATCCTGATGACCCGGCGATCCAGATCTCTGGCGCCAGCACTACGCTGCAGGTCAATCAGGCTGATCTGGAACGCGCGAGCAAAGCGCTCAACGACGCGGGCATCCAGGTTAAAGCGGCAACATTGGCAGCTGGTGCGAAGGGCGGCTTGTTACGCCTGACCAAGCAAGAAGACCAATTGCCGGCCAAAGACGTCGTGCGCAAGGTCATGGGTGACGACTACGTTGTCGCACTCAACCTGGCACAGACCACGCCGCAATGGTTGCGCAGCATTGGCGCGCACCCGATGAAGCTGGGTCTGGACTTGTCCGGTGGTGTGCACTTCCTGCTGGAAGTCGACATGGACAAGGCTCTCGATGCACGTCTTAAAGTCTACGAAGGCGACGTGAAGAGCCTGCTGCGTAAAGAGCGCCTGCGTTATCGCAGCCTGCCGCAGCTCAATGGTGCCATCCAGCTGGGCTTCTCTGACGAAGCGTCCCGCGAACAGGCCCGTGCACTGATCCGCAAAAACTTCAACGATTTCGATATCGTACCGGCCGACTTGAATGGTCAGGCTGTGCTGCGTCTGGCGATGAGCCCGGCCAAGATCGCGGAAATCCGCGAATACTCGATCAAGCAGAACCTGACCACGGTGCGTAACCGCGTCAACGAGCTGGGTGTGGCCGAGCCTATCGTGCAGCGCCAGGGCGCCAACCGCATCGTGGTTGAGCTGCCGGGTGTGCAGGACACCGCTGAAGCCAAGCGTATCCTGGGCAAGACCGCCAACCTGGAGTTCCGCCTGGCGGCTGAGCCGGGTGCTACCCGCGCCACCGCCGAAGAGTTCGAATTCCGCGAAGGCAACCGTCCTCCAGCGTTGATCGAGCGTGGCTTGATCATCACCGGTGACCAGGTGACGGATGCCAAGGCTGGTTTTGGTGAGCACGGCACCCCTGAAGTGAACATCCGCCTGGATGGTCATGGTGGCGAACTGATGAGCCGCGCCACGCGCAGCAACGTCGGTCGCAGCATGGCGGTGATCTTCATCGAGCAACGCCCGATCACCACCTACACCAAGCAGATGGTCAACGGCGTCGAGAAAGACGTACCGGTTCAGACCTTCAAGGAAGAGAAGAAGATCATCAGCCTGGCGACCATTCAGTCGCCACTGGGTGCGCAATTCCGTATCACTGGCCTGAATGGCCAGGGCGAGTCCTCGGAACTGGCGCTGCTGCTGCGTGCCGGTGGCCTGGCGGCACCGATGTACTTCGCTGAAGAACGTACCATCGGCCCGAGCCTGGGTGCCGACAACATTACCAAGGGCGTCGATGCGGCGCTGTGGGGCATGTTGTTCGTGTCGCTGTTCATCATCGCCATCTACCGCTTCTTCGGCGTCATCGCCACCGTGGCCCTGGCGGGCAACATGGTGATGCTGCTGGCCTTGATGTCGCTGCTGGGCGCTACACTGACCCTGCCAGGTATCGCCGGTATCGTACTCACCATGGGTATGGCGGTTGACGCCAACGTACTGATCTTCTCGCGGATTCGTGAAGAGATCGCGGCGGGCATGACCGTGCAGCGTGCAATCAACGAAGGCTTCGGCCGGGCATTTACCGCGATTCTCGACTCCAACCTGACCACTCTGTTGGTCGGCGGGATTCTCTTTGCCATGGGTACCGGCCCGGTCAAAGGTTTTGCGGTGACCATGTCCCTCGGTATCTTTACCTCGATGTTCACGGCCATCATGGTGACCCGCGCAATGGTCAACCTGATCTTTGGCGGGCGTGACTTCAAGAAGTTGTGGATTTAAGGGGCTGCCATGTTACGTACAATCAACTTCATGGGCGTTCGCAACGTTGCGTTCGGCGTCACCGTGCTCCTTACCGTTCTGGCGTTGTTCAGCTGGTTCCATAAGGGCCTGAACTACGGTCTGGACTTCACCGGCGGTACGCTCATCGAGCTGACCTACGAGAAGCCGGCCGACGTCACCCTGGTGCGCAGCGAGCTGGTCAAGGCCGGCTATCACGAAGCCATCGTGCAGAGCTTTGGTGCAACTACCGACCTGCTGGTGCGTATGCCGGGCGAAGACCCGCAACTGGGTCACCAGGTAGCCGAGGCCTTGCAAAAGGTCGGCGGTGACAACCCTGCGTCGGTCAAGCGCGTCGAGTTCGTAGGCCCGCAGGTCGGTGAAGAGCTGCGCGACCAGGGCGGCCTCGGCATGCTGATGGCGCTGGTCGGCATCATGATCTACCTGGCGTTCCGCTTTCAGTGGAAGTTCGGTGTCGGCGCCATTGTGTCGCTGATCCACGACGTGATCGTGACCGTAGGCATCCTGGCGTACTTCCAGATTACCTTCGACCTGACGGTGTTGGCGGCGGTGCTGGCGATCATTGGTTACTCCCTCAACGACACCATCGTGGTATTCGACCGGGTTCGTGAGAACTTCCGTGTGCTGCGCAAGGCGACGTTGATCGAGAACATCAACATTTCGACCACCCAGACCCTGCTGCGGACCATGGCGACGTCGATCTCCACCTTGCTGGCGATCGCTGCGCTGATGATCTTCGGCGGCGACAACCTGTGGGGCTTCTCCCTGGCGCTGTTCATCGGCGTTCTGGCGGGCACCTACTCGTCGATCTACATCGCCAACGTGGTGCTGATCTGGCTGAACCTCAACAGCGAAGACCTTATCCCTCCGGCCAGCACTGGCAAGGAGGTCGACGACCGCCCTTGATGGGCGCTTGTTGATCGCTGTGACAAGAAAGGCGCGAGAATTGAACTCGCGCCTTTTTTTTTGCTCCAAGGCTGGGTATAGCGCGGACGTTTCGGTCCGCTTGTGATGGTCAGGAGGTTCAACGTGAACAAGTCGTTGCTGGTTGGTGCGGTATTGGGTGCTGTCGGTGTAACAGCCGGGGGTGCTGTTGCCACCTACAGCCTGGTAAAAAGCGGCCCTGAGTATGCGCAAGTGCTGGCGGTGCAGCCGGTTAAAACCCAGATAAAGACTCCCCGTGAAGTCTGCAAGGACGTCACCGTGACCCGGCAGCGTCCGGTGCAGGATCAACATCAAATCGCCGGTACCGTTGTAGGCGCCCTGGCGGGTGGCTTGCTGGGTAATCAGATCGGTGGTGGTAATGGTAAGAAATTGGCCACCGTGGCCGGTGCGGTCGGTGGTGGCTACGCCGGTAACAAGGTTCAAGAGGGTATGCAGAACCGCGATACCTACACCACTACGCAAACCCGTTGTAACACCGTCAATGACATCAGCGACAAGGTTGTTGGGTACGACGTGCGTTACAACCTGGACGGTAAGGAAGGTTCCGTGCGTATGGAGCGCGACCCTGGCAGCCAGATTCCAGTCGACAAAGAAGGTCGTCTGATCCTGGGTCAGAACCAGCAATAACCGGTTCTGCAGGCATAAAAAAAGCACCCCGAGGGGTGCTTTTTTTGTGCTCGCCCGCTTAGCGCTTCAGCGAGGCCGGCAGGTGCGGCTGGATCGCCGTCAGGACTGCCTTGAAGCATTTGGTGTTGCCGGCAACCACGTGGCCTTTCTCAAGGAAGTCGTGACCGCCGGTGAAGTCGCTCACCAGGCCGCCTGCTTCCTGGATCAGCAGGGCGCCTGCAGCCATGTCCCACTCGGACAGGCCCGACTCCCAGAAGGCATCAAAGCGACCGGCGGCAACGTAAGCCAGGTCCAGGCTTGCTGCGCCAGCGCGGCGGATGCCGGCGGTCTGGCCAACCAGGGCGCGGAACATGCCCAGGTAGTTTTCCAGGTTGTCCATCTGGTCATCACGGAACGGGAAGCCAGTACCCAGCAGGGCGCCGTCCAGGCTGGTGCGGCCACTTACGCGCAGGCGACGACCATTGAGCTGTGCGCCACGGCCACGGCTGGCGGTGAATTCTTCCTGGCGGACTGGGTCGAGAACAACGGCGTGTTCCAGGCGACCACGGTATTTGCACGCGATGCTCACGGCAAAGTGCGGGATGCCGCGCAGGAAGTTGGTGGTGCCATCCAGTGGGTCGATGATCCACAGGTAGTCTTCGCCTTCGCCGCTGCCTTTGTGCAGGCCGGTTTCTTCGCCGAGGATGCCGTGGGTAGGGTAGGCCTTGCGCAGAGCGTCGATGATTTTCTGTTCGGCGGCGCGATCCACCTCGGATACATAATCCTTGGCGTCTTTTTCGTCGACCTTGATGGTATCCAGGCGCTCGATGGAGCGGAAGATCAATTCACTGGCGCTGCGGGCGGCGCGCAGCGCGATATTCAGCATGGGCTGCATGGATGTGTCACCTAAGGTTGTTAAAGAAAGCCGGGCATTCTAGCAGAAACTTTCTTCAGGTGAAGGACGACGTTAGCTTTCATGGCATAACCTTAGGCTGTTCTGTAAGATTTGCTCCCCTTTCCCGTGTCCGAGAGCGCCTCCCTTGCTGCAAAACATTCGTGTCGTCTTGGTCAATACCAGTCATCCCGGCAACATCGGCGGGGTGGCGCGAGCCATGAAAAACATGGGGCTGACGCGCCTGGTGCTGGTCGAACCGCGCGTGTTCCCGCACCACGAGGCCGATGCCCGTGCGTCCGGCGCCAATGACCTCCTCGAAAAGGCCCAGGTCGTCGCCACCTTGGAGGACGCCTTGGTCGGCTGCAATCTGGTGCTCGGCACCAGCGCCCGCGACCGTCGCATCCCCTGGCCGCTGCTCGATCCGCGTGAATGCGGAACCAAAGTGGTCGAGGAGGCCGCGGGCGGCGCTGAAATCGCCTTGGTCTTTGGCCGTGAAGATTCCGGCCTGACCAATGAAGAGCTGCAGCGATGTCATTACCACGTGCACATCCCATCAGACCCTGAGTTCAGTTCGTTGAACCTCGGGGCCGCGGTGCAGGTGTTGACTTACGAAGTGCGCATGGCCTGGCTGGCCGCTGCTGGTCAGCCGAGCAAGGTAGAGAAGGAAGAGGTTGCGTCGACCAAAAGTGGCGAGTTGGCCACCATGGACGAGTTGGAGCGGTTCTATGAGCACCTGGAGCAAACCCTGGTGGCCATCGAATTCCTCGATCCTGAAAAACCACGGCACTTGATGGCGCGCCTGCGTCGCCTTTACGGACGCAGCTCGGTCAGCCGGGCGGAAATGAATATATTGCGTGGCATCCTCACGGAGACCCAGAAAGCGGCCCGTGGCGAGCTTCTTAAGCGGAAGGATTAAAAATGTTCGAGCGTTTGCGAGAAGATATCCAGAGTGTTTTCCACCGTGACCCGGCGGCGCGCAACGCCTTTGAAGTGCTGACGTGCTACCCGGGCATGCACGCCATCTGGATTCACCGGCTGTCCGGTGCCTTGTGGGGTATGGGTTGGAAATGGCTGGCTCGGTTGGTGTCGAACTTTGGTCGGTGGCTGACCGGGATCGAGATTCATCCGGGGGCCAAGGTGGGGCGCCGCTTCTTCATTGATCATGGTATGGGCATCGTGATTGGCGAGACCGCTGAAATCGGCGATGACGTGACCCTCTACCAGGGCGTGACGCTTGGTGGTACCAGCTGGAACAAAGGTAAGCGCCACCCAACCTTGGGTGATGGCGTGGTGGTGGGGGCGGGCGCGAAGGTGCTTGGCCCGTTCACCGTCGGCGCGGGCGCCAAGGTCGGCTCCAATGCCGTGGTGACCAAGGCGGTGCCGCCTGGCGCAACTGTGGTGGGTATTCCTGGCCGAATCATCGTCAAGCCGGAAGTCGGCGATGAGCAGGAAGCCAAGCGCAAGGCCATGGCCGAGAAGATCGGCTTCGATGCCTACGGCGTCAGCGAAGACATGCCCGACCCTGTGGCACGCGCCATTGGCCAATTGCTCGACCATCTGCAGGCGGTGGATGGCAAGTTGGACGGCATGTGCGGCGCGCTGAAGGAGCTGGGCAGCAGCTACTGTGCGAAAGATCTGCCTGAGTTGCGCGAAGAAGACTTCGCCGAAATCAAGAGCGAAACTGCCACCAAGGCTGGCTGAGGTCTGAGGATCACCCGAGATTCCCTGTGGGAGGGGGCTTGCCCCCGATAGCGGTCTGTCAGCCATGGATTTATTGGCTGACCTGCTGTCATCGGGGGGCAAGCCCCCTCCCACATTTTGCTCTCGATTTCTGCCTGGCCCTGTTCCTGCTGTTCGTGCTCACCCCATCCTGCTATGATTCGCGCGCCCTTTTTACGGGTAATCCTGACTAAAGTACTAGGTCTTATAGTTGACTTAAATACTCGGGAATCGCATACTTGCTCCCATTCTGAAACACCTTGGTACTTGTCCATGAGACTGACTACAAAAGGCCGATACGCGGTGACTGCCATGCTCGACCTGGCTTTGCATGCGCAAACTGGGCCGGTGTCCCTGGCCGATATCTCTGAGCGCCAAGGCATTTCCCTGTCCTACCTCGAACAGCTGTTCGCCAAATTGCGCCGTAGCAACCTGGTTTCCAGTGTGCGCGGGCCAGGCGGTGGTTACCAGTTGTCCCGCGACATGCAGGGTATCCAGGTCGCTCAGGTGATCGACGCGGTCAACGAATCCGTCGACGCCACCAAATGCCAGGGCCTGGGTGATTGCCACGCCGGCGACACCTGCCTGACACACCACCTGTGGTGTGACTTGAGCCTGCAGATCCATGAGTTTTTGAGTGGTATCAGCTTGGCTGATCTTGTGACTCGCCGTGAGGTGCAAGAAGTAGCCCAGCGTCAGGACCAGCGCCGTTGCAATACCAAGGCGCCGCGTCTGGACAAGATCGAAGCGTCCGCCGTCGAGTAACAGCCGCAGAGCTAACGGCACGCCAGCCAGCCTGATTTAGGAGAAAGTCCATGAAATTGCCGATTTACCTTGATTACTCAGCGACCACCCCGGTTGATCCGCGTGTCGCGCAAAAGATGAGCGAATGCCTGCTGGTTGACGGAAACTTCGGCAACCCAGCCTCCCGTTCCCACGTATTCGGCTGGAAAGCCGAGGAAGCGGTCGAGAACGCGCGTCGCCAAGTCGCTGATCTGGTCAATGCCGATCCGCGTGAAATCGTCTGGACCTCCGGTGCCACCGAGTCCGACAACCTGGCTATCAAGGGCGCGGCGCATTTCTACGCGACCAAAGGCAAACACCTGATCACCACCAAGATTGAGCACAAGGCTGTCCTCGACACCATGCGCCAACTGGAGCGTGAAGGTTTCGAGGTCACCTACCTCGAGCCAACCACCGACGGTATCGTCACCCCGGCCATGATCGAAGCCGCGCTGCGTGAAGACACCATTCTGGTTTCCGTGATCCACGTGAACAACGAAATCGGCACCATCAACGACATCGCGGCCATCGGCGAGCTGACTCGCTCGAAGGGTATCCTGCTGCACGTCGACGCTGCTCAGTCCACCGGCAAGGTCGATATCGACCTGTCGAAACTGAAGGTCGACCTGATGTCGTTCTCTGCCCACAAGACCTACGGCCCTAAAGGCATCGGCGCCCTGTACGTGAGCCGCAAGCCACGCGTGCGCATCGAAGCCACCATGCACGGCGGCGGTCACGAGCGCGGCATGCGTTCGGGCACCCTGGCGACCCACCAGATCGTCGGCATGGGCGAAGCCTTCCGTGTAGCCAAGGAAGACATGGCTGCCGAAAACGTGCGCATCAAGGCCCTGAGTGATCGCTTCTACAAGCAGGTCGAGAACCTTGAGGAGCTGTACATCAACGGCAGCATGACCGCCCGTGTACCGCACAACCTTAATTTGAGCTTCAACTACGTCGAAGGCGAGTCGCTGATCATGGCACTCAAGGACCTGGCGGTTTCGTCCGGTTCGGCCTGTACCTCGGCGTCCCTTGAGCCTTCGTATGTGCTGCGCGCCCTGGGCCGCAACGACGAATTGGCACACAGCTCGATCCGCTTTACGTTCGGCCGCTTCACCACCGAAGAACAAGTCGACTACGCCGCGCAGAAAGTCTGCGAAGCCGTCAACAAGCTGCGCGTTCTGTCGCCGCTGTGGGACATGTACAAAGACGGCGTCGATATTTCCAAGATCGAGTGGGCGGCACACTAACTATAGAAGCCGCCACCCCAGCTCTGTAGGAACGTGGCGGAAAACGCAGGCGTTTCTACAGGGTTCCAGAGCGGCCCTGATGAGTGAGGATTCAGTACCATGGCTTACAGCGAAAAGGTCATCGACCACTACGAAAACCCGCGTAACGTCGGCAAGATGGACGCGGAAGACCCAGATGTCGGCACCGGCATGGTTGGCGCTCCGGCGTGCGGCGATGTGATGCGCCTGCAGATCAAGGTCAACGACAACGGCGTTATCGAAGATGCCAAGTTCAAGACCTACGGCTGCGGTTCCGCTATCGCCTCCAGCTCCCTGGCGACCGAATGGATGAAAGGCAAGACCCTGGATGAGGCTGTCACCATCAGCAACACCCAGCTGGCCGAAGAGCTGGCCCTGCCGCCAGTGAAAATCCACTGCTCGGTACTCGCTGAAGACGCCATCAAGGCGGCCGTTCGCGACTACAAGCAGAAGAAAGGCTTGATCTAAGCATTTGGCGACGAGTAAGGAGTCAACGATGGCTATCAGCATGACAGAAGCGGCTGCACAGCACATTCGCCGCTCCCTGAATGGGCGCGGTAAAGGTGAGGGGATTCGTCTGGGTGTTCGCACCACAGGCTGTTCCGGCCTTGCCTACGTGCTGGAGTTTGTCGACGAGGTGGTTGCGGAAGACCAGGTGTTCGAAAGTCACGGCGAGAAAGTGATCATCGACCCTAAGAGCCTGACCTACCTGGACGGCACCGAACTCGATTTCGTCAAGGAAGGGTTGAACGAAGGCTTCAAGTTCAACAACCCCAACGTGCGCGGTGAATGTGGCTGCGGCGAAAGCTTCAACATCTGAGGCTATTCGTGGGTACTCCTTGTCATTTCGCTTTATTCGAGCTGCAGCCGAGCTTTCGGCTGGACCTTGAGCAGCTTGCCACGCGTTACCGAGAACTGGCGCGTGGCGTGCATCCAGACCGCTTCGCTGACGCTTCCGAGCGTGAGCAACGCCGGGCGCTGGAGCAATCGGCCAGCCTCAACGAAGCCTATCAGACCCTCAAAAGTCCCCCGAAGCGCGCGCGTTACCTGCTCGCGATGAACGGTGGCGAGCTGCCCCTTGAAGTCACGGTGCACGACCCGGATTTCCTGATGCAGCAGATGCAGTGGCGCGAAGAGCTTGAAGATTTGCAGGACGAAGCTGATCTTGCGGGCGTCGCTGTCTTCAAGCGTCGCCTGAAAGCGGCCCAGGATGAGCTCAACGAAAGCTTCGCAGCCTGTTGGGATGATGCAGCGCAACGTGAACAGGCCGAACGCCTGATGCGGCGCATGCAGTTCCTCGACAAGCTCACCTACGAAGTGCGCCAGCTAGAAGAGCGCCTCGACGATTAACCCAGTGTGCTGCCCGTGATGCACGCCTGATAGACAGATAAGACCTGATTACCATGGCCCTACTGCAAATCGCCGAACCCGGCCAAAGCCCTCAACCGCACCAGCGTCGCCTGGCGGTCGGGATTGACCTGGGCACCACCAATTCCCTGGTTGCTGCCTTGCGCAGCGGCCTGTCCGAGCCGTTGCCCGATGCCGATGGCCAGGTCATCCTGCCGTCTGCCGTGCGTTATCACGCCGATCGCACCGAAGTCGGTGAGTCGGCCAAGTTGGCGGCGTCTACCGATCCGTTGAACACCGTGCTGTCGGTCAAGCGCTTGATGGGTCGTGGTTTGTCCGACGTCAAGCAATTGGGCGACCAACTGCCGTACCGCTTCGTCGGCGGTGAGTCCCATATGCCGTTCATCGACACCGTCCAGGGCCCGAAAAGCCCGGTGGAAGTGTCGGCCGATATCCTCAAGGTGCTGCGCCAGCGCGCGGAAAAAACCCTGGGCGGCGAACTGGTGGGTGCAGTCATCACCGTTCCGGCTTATTTCGATGACGCTCAGCGCCAGGCCACCAAGGACGCGGCGAAACTCGCCGGCCTGAATGTGCTGCGCCTGCTCAACGAGCCCACTGCGGCGGCCGTGGCTTATGGCCTCGATCAGCACGCAGAAGGCCTGGTCGCTATTTACGACCTGGGCGGCGGTACCTTTGATATTTCGATACTGCGCCTGACTGGCGGTGTCTTTGAAGTGCTCGCGACCGGTGGCGACAGCGCCCTGGGTGGCGATGACTTCGATCACGCCATCGCGGGCTGGATCATCAGCAGCGCCGGTTTGTCCGCCGACCTGGACCCGGGCGAGCAGCGCAACCTGCTGCAAACCGCCTGCGCCGCCAAAGAGGCGCTGACAGATGCTGCAACTGTTGAAGTGTCCTACGGCACCTGGTCAGCTCAGCTGACCCGTGAAGCCTTCGATGCGTTGATCGAACCGATGGTCGCCCGCAGCCTGAAAGCCTGCCGCCGTGCCGTGCGTGATTCTGGTATCGAGCTGGAAGACGTCGGTGCCGTGGTCATGGTCGGTGGTTCCACTCGCGTGCCACGCGTGCGTGAGGCTGTCGCCGAAGCCTTTGGCCGCCAGCCACTGACTGAAATCGACCCGGACCAGGTGGTTGCCATCGGCGCCGCGATCCAGGCCGATACCCTGGCCGGTAACAAGCGTGATGGTGGCGAATTACTGCTACTCGACGTGATTCCACTGTCTCTGGGCCTGGAAACCATGGGCGGCCTGATGGAGAAGGTGATTCCACGCAACACCACCATCCCCGTCGCCCGCGCCCAGGATTTCACCACGTATAAAGATGGCCAGACGGCCATGATGATTCATGTGCTGCAAGGCGAGCGTGAGCTGATCAGCGATTGCCGCTCCCTGGCGCGCTTCGAATTGCGCGGCATTCCGGCGATGGTGGCGGGTGCGGCGAAGATTCGTGTGACGTACCAGGTGGATGCCGATGGCCTGCTCAGCGTGGCCGCCCGTGAATTGGCGTCCGGCGTAGAAGCCAGCATCCAGGTCAAGCCGTCGTACGGGCTGACCGACGGCGAAATTGCCAAGATGCTCAAGGACTCGTTCCAGTATGCCAGTGACGACAAGGTCGCCCGCGTGTTGCGTGAGCAGCAAGTGGATGCCCAGCGCCTGCTCGAAGCGGTGCAGGGCGCCTTGGATGCTGACGGCGAGCGCCTGCTGGACGCCGAAGAGCGCATGGTCATCGACCTGCAGATGCAGGAACTGGCCGAACTGATGAAAGGCAATGATGGCTATGCCATCGAGCAACAGACCAAGCGCTTGTCGCAGGTGACTGATGCCTTTGCCGCCCGCCGCATGGATCAGACGGTGAAAGCCGCACTGGCCGGGCGCAACCTGAATGAAATCGAGGAATAATCAATGCCGCAGGTCATTTTTCTGCCACACGCCGAGCACTGCCCGGACGGTATGGTCGTGGAGGCTGAGACCGGCAAGTCCATCCTCGAAGTTGCCCATGACAACCATATCGAGATCGAAAGCGCCTGCGGCGGTGTGTGCGCTTGCACCACGTGCCACTGCGTGATTCGTGAGGGCTTCAACTCGCTCAACGAAGCCGATGAGCTGGAAGAAGACTATCTTGATAGAGCCTGGGGCCTGGAAGCGACTTCGCGCCTGACCTGCCAGGCTATCGTCGGGACTGAAGATATCACCGTCGAAATTCCGAAGTATTCCCTCAACCATGCTGCCGAAGCGCCGCATTGATTCAAGGAAGTGTCATGAGTCTTAAATGGGTTGATGTACAAGAGATCGCTATCCTGTTGGCCGATGCCAACCCCGATCTGGATCCGTACTCCCTGAACTTTGTAGCTTTGCGTGACATGGTCATGGCACTGCCGGGGTTCGAAGATGAGCGTGATCGCGGCGGTGAGAAGGTTCTGGAAGCTATCCAGACTGCCTGGAAAGAAGAACAGGACTGACGCCTCCCTTTACGCAGTTAGGCAATACCCAATAACCCGCGTATAATTCGCGGGTTTAATTTTTCGTAAATTACCGTTTCTGGAGTTACACCATGGCTGTTCAACGTACTTTCTCCATCATCAAGCCTGACGCTGTTGCAAAAAACGTCATCGGCGAGATCACCACTCGTTTCGAAAAAGCCGGCCTGAAGGTTGTAGCTTCGAAACTCAAGCAACTGTCCAAGGCTGAAGCTGAAGGCTTCTACGCTGAGCACAGCGCTCGTGGCTTCTTCGGCGACCTGGTTGCCTTCATGATCTCCGGTCCTGTTGTTGTTCAGGTTCTGGAAGGTGAAAACGCTATCGCTCTGAACCGTGAGCTGATGGGCGCTACCAACCCTAAAGAAGCTGCCGCCGGCACCATCCGTGCTGACTTCGCTGAGTCCATCGACGCCAACGCTGTACACGGTTCGGACTCCGAAGCCGCTGCTGCTCGCGAAATCTCGTACTTCTTCGCAGCTACTGAAGTAACCGCTCGCTAAGCATCGGCTTAAAGAGTGAGGGTGAATCCATGACGACATCGACTGTAAAAACCAACCTGCTGGGTCTGACCCAGCCGGAAATGGAGAAATTCTTCGACTCAATCGGGGAGAAGCGTTTCCGTGCCGGTCAGGTAATGAAATGGATTCACCACTTTGGCGTCGACGATTTCGACGCCATGACGAACGTCAGCAAGGCCCTGCGCGACAAGCTCAAGGCCATTGCTGAGGTCCGTGGTCCCGAAGTGGTCAGCGAAGACATCTCCAGCGACGGCACCCGCAAATGGGTGGTGCGCGTGGCGTCCGGCAGCTGCGTCGAGACCGTGTACATTCCCCAGGGCAAGCGCGGTACCTTGTGCGTTTCGTCCCAGGCAGGCTGTGCCCTGGACTGCAGTTTCTGCTCCACCGGCAAGCAAGGCTTCAATAGCAACCTCACCGCCGCTGAAGTGATCGGCCAGGTGTGGATTGCCAACAAATCCTTTGGCAGCGTCCCGGCGACCGTCGACCGTGCCATCACCAACGTGGTGATGATGGGCATGGGTGAGCCGCTGCTGAACTTCGACAACGTCATTTCGGCCATGCACCTGATGATGGACGACCTGGGCTACGGCATTTCCAAGCGCCGCGTGACCCTGTCGACCTCCGGCGTGGTACCGATGATCGATGAGCTGGCCAAGCACATCGACGTCTCCCTGGCGTTGTCACTGCACGCACCCAATGACGCATTGCGTAACCAATTGGTGCCAATCAACAAGAAGTATCCGCTTAAGATGCTGCTCGAATCTTGCCAGCGTTACATGGCGACCTTGGGCGAAAAACGTGTGTTGACCATTGAGTACACCTTGCTCAAGGACATCAACGACAAGGTCGAGCACGCGGTCGAGATGATCGAGTTGCTCAAGGACACGCCGTGCAAGATCAACCTGATCCCGTTTAACCCGTTTCCACATTCTGGCTACGAGCGGCCGAGCAACAACGCCATCCGCCGTTTCCAGGATCAACTGCACCAGGCTGGCTACAACGTGACCGTGCGCACCACCCGTGGTGAAGACATCGACGCCGCCTGTGGCCAATTGGTAGGGCAGGTGATGGACCGTACCCGCCGCAGCGAACGTTATATCGCCGGACGCGAAGTGAGCGCCGCCGACGATTTACCGCTGATCGCTGTGAATCGAATCTGAGAGAGGATCTCTATGCCATTGCGCCTTGCGCTGCTTTTGCTTGTTACCGGTCTCGCGGCCGGTTGTGTTTCATCGGGTCATGAGAGCCCTTTGCAAACCGGTAAAGGCCGTGAGGAGGCGCGGGTTGCCTATGTGCAGCTGGGCTTGGGTTACCTGCAACAAGGCATGAGCGAGCACGCCAAGGTGCCGTTGAAGAAAGCGCTTGAGCTGGACAGCGACGATCCCGATGCCAATGGCGCACTGGCCCTGGTGTTCCAGGCCCAGGCCGAGCCGGAACTGGCCGAACAGTATTTCCATAAGGCCCTGGCTGCCCGTCCTGCCGACCCACGGCTGCTGAACAATTACGGCAGCTTCCTGTTCGAGCAGACACGTTATGACCAGGCCGCCCTTTATTTCCAGCAAGCCAGCACTGATACCCTCTATCCTGAGCGTTCGAGGGTGTTCGAGAACCTTGGGGTTACCTCGATGCGCCTCGGCCAGCGTGACAGCGCTCGCCAGCACCTGGAAAAAGCCCTGCATTTGAACGGTCGCCAGCCTCGGGCATTGCTTGAAATGGCTGAGTTGTCCTACGAAGACAGGCATTATGTGCCGGCACGTGACTATTACGAGCGCTTTAGCCTGCTCAGCGGGCAAAATGCACGTAGTCTATTGCTCGGCGTGCGCTTGGCGACGGTTCATGAAGAGCGCGACACGGCCGCACGTTTTGGCCAGCAACTCGAACGACTCTATCCCGGTACGCCGGAATATCAGCAATACCTGTCGGAGCAATGATGAAAGCGGCGCACCCGGAAGTTGTAGCAGCTAATCGCGTAAACCCAGGCGACACCTTGCGTCAGGCCCGTGAAAGCAATGGTTGGTCGCTGGCGGAAGTGGCCCTCAAGCTCAATCTGACCACGACGTCCCTGGGCAATCTGGAAGCTGGCGCGTTCGATAAGCTGCCTGGGCACACCTTTGCCCGTGGCTATATCCGCGCCTATGCCAAATTGCTGGGTATCGACCAGGCCATACTGGTCCAGGAATTCGACCAGTTCACCGGCACCGACTCCCAGGGCAGCAACGTGCACGGCCTGGGTCGCATCGAAGAGCCTGTACGGGTTTCCCACACGATTTTGCGTATTGTCAGCCTGTTGCTGCTGATCGCGGTCATCGGTGGCGGTTTCGTCTGGTGGCAGGACCAGGCCTCCCAACGTACCAAGGACCTGACCAGCAACGCCATGGAGCACGTCGAAGTCGAAAGCGCCGACGGCACCACTCAGATTCATCCGCTGGACGAGCCGGAAGACCAGGCCGTTGCCGAAGGCCAGGCCTTGCCTGAAGCACCGGTTGCCACCGAGCAGCCAGCAGCACCGGAAACCGCGCCAGCCGCGACCGCTGCCGCACCGACTCCCGCGACGCCGGCTGCTCCGGTTGCCCAGACACCGGCAGCTCCCGTGCAGGCGCCAGCGACGCCGGCTCCCGCCGCTCCGGTAGCGCCTGCTATTTCGCCGCCCACCGCACCAGCGTTGATCGCCGGTGATGGTCGTGTACAGATCACCTTCATCGCTGACTGCTGGACGCAGGTCACCGATGGCAATGGCAAAGTGCTGTTTAGCGGTCTGAAGCGTAAGGGAGATACGCTTGACCAGGGCGGCAAGCCTCCTTTGACGCTGCGTCTGGGTTTTGCCCGTGGCGCGCAAGTGGCCTACAACGGCCAGCCTGTGGACGTAGCGCCGTTCACCACCGGCGAAACTGCTCGCCTGAAGTTGGGACAATAGTCATGCACGGCGAATCTCCAATCAAACGTCGCGTATCGCGCAAGATCTGGGTCGGCTCGGTGCCGGTGGGGGGCGATGCCCCCATCGCGGTCCAGAGCATGACCAACAGCGACACCAATGACGTGGCCGCCACCGTTGCCCAGATCAACCGTCTGGAAGCTGCGGGCGTGGACATCGTGCGCGTGTCCGTGCCGGACATGGACGCTGCCGAAGCTTTTGGTCGCATCAAGCAACTGGTCAAGGTGCCGTTGGTTGCCGACATTCACTTCGACTACAAGATCGCGTTGCGTGTGGCCGAACTGGGTGTGGACTGCCTGCGTATCAACCCGGGCAACATCGGTCGTGAAGACCGTGTGCGTGCGGTGGTGGACGCGGCCCGCGACCGTGGCATTCCAATCCGTATCGGCGTCAACGCCGGCTCGCTGGAAAAAGACCTGCAAAAGAAATACGGCGAGCCGACGCCGGCAGCGCTGGTTGAATCGGCGCTGCGCCACGTTGAACACCTTGAACGCCTGAATTTCCAGGACTTCAAGGTCAGCGTAAAGGCCTCCGACGTGTTCATGGCAGTAGAAGCCTACCGCCTGCTGGCCAAGGAAATCGTGCAGCCGTTGCACCTGGGTATCACTGAAGCGGGCGGTTTACGCTCAGGCACAGTGAAATCTGCGGTGGGTCTCGGTATGCTGCTCGCCGAAGGAATTGGCGATACTATCCGCATCTCGCTGGCGGCAGACCCTGTAGAGGAAGTGAAAGTCGGTTACGACATCCTCAAGTCCCTGCGTTTGCGTTCCCGTGGCATCAATTTCATTGCCTGCCCGAGCTGCTCGCGGCAGAACTTCGACGTGGTGAAAACCATGAACGACTTGGAGTTGCGCCTTGAAGACCTGCTGGTGCCGCTGGATGTTGCGGTTATCGGTTGTGTGGTCAACGGGCCGGGCGAAGCCAAAGAAGCCCATGTGGGCCTGACCGGTGGTACGCCGAACCTGATCTACATCGACGGCAAGCCGTCGCAGAAGTTGACGAATGACAATCTGGTGGATGAGCTGGAAAAGCTGATCCGCGAGAAAGCGGCCGAGAAGGTCGCGGCTGACGCAGCGCTGATCGCGCGCGGCTAAGAACGAATTTAAGGATTTGATGTGAGCAAGTCTTTGCAAGCCATTCGTGGCATGAACGACATCCTGCCGGAACAGACGCCGCTGTGGCGCTATTTCGAGGGCACTGTCGCGCGCCTGCTGGATAACTACGGTTATAAGCAGATCCGCATGCCGATTGTCGAGTTCACCGAGCTGTTCAAACGCTCCATCGGTGAAGTGACTGACATCGTCGAAAAAGAGATGTACACCTTTGAAGACCGCAACGGCGACTCCCTGACCCTGCGTCCGGAAGGCACTGCCGCGTGCGTGCGCGCCGTGCTTGAGCATGGCCTCACCGGTGCTGGCCAGCCGCAAAAGTTGTGGTACATCGGCCCGATGTTTCGTCACGAACGCCCCCAGAAAGGCCGTTATCGCCAGTTTCACCAGATCGGCCTGGAAGTGTTCAACATCGACGGCCCGGACATCGACGCCGAGCTGATCGTGCTGACCTGGCGCCTGTGGGGCCTGCTGGGTATCCGCGACGCGGTCAAGCTTGAACTCAACAGCCTGGGTACCAGCGAATCCCGCGGCCGCTATAAAGTGGCCCTGGTCGAGTACCTGTCGGCCCACCTGGACAAGTTGGACGAAGACAGCCAGCGCCGTCTGAAGACCAACCCGTTGCGCGTCCTCGATACCAAGAACGCCGACACCCAGGCCGTGCTGGTCAATGCGCCGAAAATGGCCGATTACCTGGACGACGAGTCCCGTATCCACTTCGAGGGCCTCAAGGCTCGTCTGGAGGCGGCCGGTATTCCGTTCGAAATCAACACCAAACTGGTGCGCGGCCTCGATTATTACAGCAAGACCGTGTTCGAGTGGGTCACCGACAAACTCGGCGCCCAGGGCACCGTGTGTGCCGGTGGTCGTTACGACGGCCTGGTCGAGCAGATGGGCGGCAAACCGACCACCGGTGTGGGCTTCGCTATGGGCATCGAGCGGCTGATCCTGCTGCTGGAAACCCTGGAGAAGGTCCCGGAAGAGATCTCCCGTCAGGTGGACGTGTACCTGTGCGCCTTTGGCGAGGCCGCCGAACTGGCTGCCCTGGCCCTGAGCGAAAAGGTCCGCGACCAACTGCCAAACCTGCGCCTGCAAGTCAATGCCGGCGCCGGCAGCTTCAAGAGCCAGTTCAAGAAGGCCGACAAGAGCGGTGCGCTGTATGCATTGATCCTTGGCGATGACGAGCTGGCCCAGCAAGTGATAGGTTTCAAACCCCTGCGTGGCCAGGGCGAGCAACAGAACATTGCCTTTGATGCGCTCGCTGCGCACTTGGCCACCTGCGTCGTGCAGGGTTGAAGCTGTCGAACAGCCGAATTTAGCGATTAAGGAGTATTGGGGTGTCGAGTACTGATGATGAGCAACTGGCCGAGTTCAAGGACTGGTGGCAGCGTAACGGCAAGCCCCTGGTTACTGGCGGCCTGCTGGCTTTAGTGGTGGTGTTCGGCTGGCAAGCCTGGACCAAGTATCAGGCCAACCAGTCCCAAGGCGCCTCGATCGTCTATCAGCAATTGCTGGAAACCACCCTGACGCCGGACGGCAAGCCTGATCCTGCGCAGGTTGCAGACCTGGCCGGCAAGCTGAAGAACGAATTCGGCGGTAGCACCTACGCCCAATACGGCAGCCTGTTCGTCGCGAAAGTCGCGGTAGACACCGGCAAGCTGGATGACGCCGCCGCAGAGCTGAAGGCCATCGCCGACAAACCGACCAACCCAACCCTGGGTGAAATCGCACGTCAGCGCCTGGCTCAGGTCCTGGCGGCACAGAACAAGGCTGACGAAGCACTCAAACTGCTCGACGGCGATGCTGACAAGGCATTTGTAGCCACTCGCGAAGAGCTCAAGGGCGACCTGTTGGTCCAATTGGGTCGTACCGACGAAGCCAATGCTGCGTACCAAAAAGCCAAGGCGGCGCTGTCTGATGAAGCGGCGGTCGGTGGCTTACAAATCAAGCTGGACGACTTGGCCAAAGGGGATGCGTGACGTGATCCGTTGGAAACATGCAGCATTGCTGGCTCTGGCCGTTCTGGCCGCGGGTTGCAGCAGCAACAGTAAAAAAGAACTGCCGCCTGCGGAGCTGACCAGCTTCAAGGAAGAAGTGGTCCTGCAAAAGCAGTGGAGCCGCTCCATCGGTGACGGTCAGGGCGAAACCTACAACATGCTGGTACCGGCAATCGACGGTGACAACATTGTGGCCGCTGATGTCACCGGCGTGGTGATCTCCATGGATCGCATGAACGGCGACGTCAAGTGGAAGAAAGACCTCGAATTGCCAGTTTCCGGCGCCGTAGGCGTGGGTTACGGCATGGTCATGCTCGGCACGCTGAAAGGCGAAGTCGTAGCCCTGGATTCCAGCACCGGTGAAGAGAAATGGCGCGCCCGCGTGACCAGTGAAGTACTCGCACCGCCTGCCACCAACGGCGATATCGTCGTGGTGCAAACACAGGACGACCGTGTGATCGGCCTCGACGCCAGCACTGGCGAACAGCGCTGGTTGTATGACAGCACCCCAGCGGTGCTGACGCTGCGCGGTACCAGTGGTCCGATTGTGACCAACAATCTGGCCGTTGCAGGCCTGTCGACCGGTAAAGTGGTCGCGCTGGATACCCAGAACGGCGTGCCGGCCTGGGAAACCCGTGTGGCCATCCCGCAAGGCCGTTCCGAACTGGACCGCGTAGTGGACATCGACGGTGGCTTGCTGCTGTCCGGTGAAACCCTCTACGTCGCCACTTACCAGGGCCGTGTTGCGGCACTGGACCTGCAGAGCGGCCGTGTGAACTGGCAGCGTGATGCTTCCAGCTACGCCGGTGTCGCCCAAGGGTTTGGCAGCGTCTACGTCAGCCTGGCGTCCGGTACCGTTGAAAGTGTCGACGAACGTTCCACGACCGCGCTGTGGAGCAACGACTCTCTGGCCCGCCGTCAACTGTCGGCACCGGAAGTGTTCTCCAGCTACGTCGCCGTGGGTGACTTCGAAGGCTACCTGCACCTGTTGAGCCAGGTAGACGGTCGCTTCGTGGGTCGCGAGCGTATCGACAGCGACGGCCTGCGTGCGCGTCCGCTGGTCGTGGGTAACATGCTTTATGTGTATGGCAACAGCGGCAAGCTGGAAGCCCTGACCATCAAGTAAGAACTATGCTTGGGGTAACACCCAGGCGGCCCCGCTTCGGCGGGGCATGCGGCATCTGACGATGCTGCCCCGAGCACCAGCCGCTGCCTTGCAGCGGCTTTTGTATTTTCTGAAATAACGAAGTGGAGAGCCGCATGGTTCCCGTAATCGCCCTGGTGGGCCGACCTAACGTCGGCAAGTCCACCTTGTTCAACCGCCTGACCAGGACTCGCGACGCCATCGTCGGCGACTTGTCCGGTCTGACCCGTGATCGCCAATACGGTGAGGCAAAGTGGCAAGGGCGCTCCTACATTATTGTCGACACCGGTGGTATCTCCGGTGATGAGCATGGCATGGACGAAAAGATGGCCGAGCAGTCGCTGCTGGCCATTGAAGAAGCCGATGTCGTGTTGTTCCTGGTGGACGCCCGTGCAGGCTATACCGCCGCCGACCAGATGATTGGCGAGCACCTGCGCAAGCGCAACAAGCGTTCCTACGTGGTCGCCAACAAGATCGACAACATCGATCCTGAACTGGCCCGTGCCGAATTCAGCCCGATGGGCCTGGGCGATGCGATCCCGATCGCCGGTGCCCACGGTCGTGGCATTACCCAGATGTTGGAAATTGCCCTCAGCAGCTTTCCGAAGGATAACGCCGAGGAAGAAGAGGGTGAGGAAGAGATCGTCGCCGAAGGTGAGGAAGCCAAGCGCATTCCAGGCCCGAGTGAAAAAGACGGTATCAAGATCGCCATCATCGGCCGTCCAAACGTTGGTAAGTCCACGCTGGTCAACCGTATGCTCGGTGAAGACCGGGTCATCGTCTACGACCAACCCGGCACCACCCGCGACAGCATCTACATCCCGTTCGAACGTAACGAGGAAAAGTACACGCTGATCGACACCGCCGGTGTGCGCAAGCGCGGCAAGATCCACGAGGAAGTTGAAAAGTTCTCGGTGGTGAAAACCCTGCAAGCGATCAAAGACGCCAACGTGGTGATCTTCGTGATGGACGCCCGCGAAGGCGTGGTGGACCACGACCTCAACCTGCTGGGCTTCGCCCTGGAGGCCGGTCGGGCACTGGTGATCGCGATCAACAAGTGGGACGGCATGACGCCGAGCGAGCGCGATTTCGTCAAGATTGAGCTGCAGCGTCGGTTGTTCTTCGTCGAGTTCGCCGATATCCACTTTATCTCGGCACTGCACGGCACCGGTGTGGGCAACCTCTACGCGTCCGTACAGAACTCGTTCAAGTCTGCCGTCACCCGCTGGCCGACCAACCGCCTGACCCAGATCCTGGAAGATGCCGTTGGCGAGCACGCGCCGCCGATGGTCAACAACCGCCGGATCAAACTGCGTTACGCCCACTTGGGTGGTGCCAACCCGCCGATTATCGTGATCCACGGTAACCAGATCGAGAAGGTGCCGAAGTCCTATGTGCGTTACCTGGAAAACACCTACCGCCGTGTCTTGAAACTGGTCGGTACGCCGATCCGTATCGAGTTCAAGGGTGGCGAGAACCCATACGAAGGCAACAAGAACACACTGACTGACCGTCAGGTGAACAAGAAGCGTCGTTTGATGACTCACCACAAAAAGGCCGACAAGAAGCGCCGCGACAAGCGCTGATTCCGACCTCGCAAAAAGGGCTCTTGATGAGCCCTTTTTTGTGCGCGACGGTTTGTGCCTTGACCCGATGCGGTCGGCAGCTTAAAACTTGGGGCTCACCTGCAGGGGCTTCCGATGATCACCAGCAAGCTGCCGAATGTCGGCACGACTATTTTCACCACCATGTCGCAACTCGCTGCCGAAACCGGCGCGCTCAACCTGTCCCAAGGCTTCCCGGACTTCAATGGCCCCCAGGGTTTGCTCGACGCGGTGGGCAAGCATATCGCCCTTGGGCATAACCAATATGCGCCAATGACCGGCCTGCCGGTGCTGCGGCAGCAAGTGGCCGCCAAGATCGCCCGCAGTTACGGGGCCACGGTCGATGCCGACAGTGAAGTGACCATCACCCCTGGCGCCACCGAGGCAATCTTCTGCGCGATCCAGGCGGTGATTCGTAATGGCGATGAAGTGATCGTGTTCGACCCCAGCTACGACAGCTATGAGCCTTCAGTGGAGCTGGCCGGTGGTCGCTGCGTGCATGTGCAACTGAGCCTGAGCGGCTTTGCCCTCGACTTCGAGAAAATAAAGGCGGCGCTGTCTCCGCGCACGCGCATGATCATTCTCAATAACCCTCACAACCCGACAGGTGCCTTGATCAGCCGCGCTGAGCTGGACCAGTTGGCCGAATTGATCCGTGACCGCGACATCTACCTGGTCAGCGATGAAGTCTACGAACACCTGGTATTTGACGGCGTGGCTCATGTCAGCGTGTTGGCGCACGAAGAACTCTACCCACGTGCGTTCGTGGTCAGCTCTTTCGGCAAGACTTACCACGTCACCGGTTGGAAAACCGGCTATGTGGTCGCGCCGCCAGCCCTCACCGCCGAACTGCGCAAGGTGCACCAATACGTCAATTTCTGCGGTGTGACCCCCCTGCAATACGCGCTGGCCGACTTCATGGCTGAACACCCTGAACATGTCGAGGAACTCCCGGCTTTCTACCAGGCCAAGCGTGACCTGTTCTGCGACCTGTTGGCAGCGTCCCGTTTCAGCTTTACCCGAGTGACAGGAACCTACTTCCAACTGGTGGATTACTCACAGATCCGCCCGGACCTGGATGACGTCGCCATGTCCCTGTGGATGACCCGCGAACACGGCGTGGCGACGATCCCGGTCTCGGTGTTCTACCAGACCCCACCCCAAGGCCAGCGCCTGGTGCGCCTGTGCTTTGCCAAACGCGAGGAAACGCTGCGCCAAGCGGCGGAAAAACTATGCGTGATCTGAGTGCACTGCCGAACCTGAACATCGCCCTGGTCCAGACCAACCTGGCCTGGCATGACCGCCAAGCCAACCTTGAACACTTCGAGCTGCTGCTTGAACAAGCCCAAGGCGCCGACCTGATTGTGCTGCCGGAGATGTTCACCACCGGCTTCTCGATGGAGTCACAAACCCTCGCGGAGCCTGAGTACGGCCCGACCCATCATTGGCTCCAGGCCCAGGCGGCGAAGTACAACGCGGTGATCACCGGCAGTGTGATCATCCAGGCCGCGGACGGCAGCCACCGCAACCGCTTGTTATGGGCGCGTCCGGATGGCGAGGTGCTGCATTACGACAAGCGCCATCTGTTCCGCATGGCCGGTGAACACAATCATTACACCCCCGGCGAACGCCAGGTGCAGTTCGAATTGAAGGGCTGGCGTATTCGCCCGTTGATCTGCTACGACCTGCGCTTTCCGGTGTGGAGTCGCGACGCTCAGGACACTGACCTGCTGCTGTACACCGCCAACTGGCCGGGTGCGCGGCGTTCACACTGGAACCGGCTGCTGCCGGCGCGGGCCATCGAGAACCTGTGCTACGTGGCGGCGGTGAACCGTGTGGGCACGGATGGCAAAGGCTTTGCCTACACCGGGGACAGTCAGGTGCTCGACTTCCAGGGTGAGACCTTGCTCAGTGCGGGGGAGGCGGACGGGGTGTTCCAAGTGAACCTGGATGCGGCGGAATTGGCGGCTTACCGCACGCGGTTTCCCGCGAACTTGGACGCCGATACTTTTCAGTTTGTCTGAAGCACCGCCTTCGCGAGCAAGCCCGCTCCCACACTTGACCGCGTTTATCCTGTAGGAATACGGTCAAAATGTGGGAGCGGGCTTGCTCGCGAAGAGGCCATCAGCATCACCCACAACCCAAAGCAAAAAAGGCCCCTGGATTCTCACCCAGAGGCCTTTCATATTTCAGCAGCCAGTTACGCCGCCTTGGCTTCCTGCTGGCTCAACGAGCGATTCAGCGCACTGAACAGCGCCTTGAAGCTGGCGGTGGTGATGTTCTCATCAATACCCACACCATGCACCGGACGCTCACCGTTCACGCGCAGCTCGATGTAGGCCGCCGCTTTAGCATTGGTGCCCGCACCGATCGCATGTTCGTTGTAATCCATGATCTCCACACCAATCGGCAGGCCCGCCACGAGCGCTTCCAGCGCGCCATTGCCTTTGCCTTTCCAGTGCAGGTTGGTTTCGCCCTGGCCCTTGCCGGAGACTTCCACCTCGACAAAGCTGTTGCCGTTTTCTTCCTGCAGGCGATGGCTGACCAGTGCGTACGGCGTATTGGCTTGCAGGTACTCACGCTGCAGCAAGGCGTAGATCTGCGGCGCTGTCATCTCCAGGCCCACGCGGTCGGTTTCGGCCTGTACCACTTGGCTGAACTCGATCTGCATGCGACGCGGCAAGCTGATGTCGTATTCCTGCTCCAGCAGGTAGGCGATGCCGCCTTTGCCCGACTGGCTGTTCACACGAATCACCGCCTCGTAGCTGCGGCCAATGTCGGCTGGATCGATCGGCAAGTACGGCACTTCCCACAGCGCATCGTCTTTCTGCTGGGAAAAGCCCTTGCGGATCGCGTCCTGGTGAGAGCCGGAGAAGGCGGTGTGCACCAGATCACCGACGTAGGGGTGACGTGGGTGCACCTGAATCTGATTGCACTCCTCGACGACCTTGCGCACGCCGTCGATGTCGGAGAAGTCCAGTTGCGGGTCGAGGCCCTGGGTGTACATGTTCAGGGCCACGGTGACCAGGTCGACGTTACCGGTACGCTCGCCGTTGCCGAACAGGCAGCCTTCGACTCGGTCGGCGCCGGCCATCAGGCCCAGCTCGGTGGCGGCCACGCCGGTGCCACGGTCGTTGTGGGTGTGCAGGCTGATGATCACGCTGTCACGACGGTTGATATGACGACCGAACCACTCGATCTGGTCGGCATAGATGTTCGGCGTGGCGCATTCCACGGTGGCCGGCAGGTTGAGGATCATCTTGTGCTCAGGCGTCGGGTTCCACACCTCGATCACCGCGTCACACACTTCCTTGGCGAACTCCAGCTCGGTAGCGCTGAAGGTCTCCGGGGAGTATTCAAAGGTCCACTGGGTTTCCGGCTGCTGAGCGGCGTACTTGACGAACAGCTTGGCGGCGTTGACCGCGATGGCCTTGATGCCTTCCTTGTCCTGGTTGAACACGATGCGGCGGAAGGACGGCGACGTGGCGTTGTACAAGTGCACGATGGCTTTCTTGGCACCGCGCAGGGATTCGAAGGTACGTGCGATCAAGTCTTCACGGCCCTGGGTCAGCACCTGAATGGTGGTGTCCTCGGGGATGTGGTTGTCTTCGATCAGGGTGCGTACGAAGTCGAAGTCGGTTTGCGAGGCGGCCGGGAACGAGGCTTCGATTTCCTTCACGCCGACGGCGACCAGGGTCTTCCAGAAACGCAGTTTTTTCACCGCATCCATTGGCTCGATCAGTGACTGGTTGCCATCACGCAGGTCGGAGCTGCACCAGATCGGCGCTTCAGTGATGGTCTTCGACGGCCAGGTGCGGTCCGGGATGTCGATGGTCGGGAACGCGCGGTACTTCGAAGACGGGTCTTTGAGCATGCTCATCGGGAAATCCTTTGTTGTAGGGGCCGAGAAAAGGCGGCCTGCCGTGGAACTGTTTTTGGGATGCTTTTTAGAGGCGAGGCAGATCGATTCAGCCTGGCAGTCGTGCGCTGACGAGGCACAAACTGCGGTGCTGGCGGAGCTGAATGAGGGTGTGAGAGGTTTTCATAAGCTCAACCCTAACCGCCGGGGTGAAAGATGGCAAGCAGTCGCGAAAAATTGAGAGAAGTTCTGTTATCTACGTAGGAAACGAGATTTTGTGCCTGAAGATGTGTCGAGGGCTGGTTTTAATTGCGCGCCCATTATCAGGCGCGCAATCGAGCATTTCAGGGCTGGAACGCGCCGATAAAGATCGCCGGGTCGACCCGTGCATCGTTCAGGCTGATGTTCCAGTGCATATGCGGCCCGGTCGCGCGGCCCGTGGCGCCGACTTTGCCAACCACCGTGCCACGCGTGAGCTGATCACCGACTTTCACGTCGATCTTCGACATGTGGCAGAACATGCTGATAAAGCCCTGTCCGTGGTCGACGAACACGGTATTGCCGTTGAAGAAGTAGTTGCCCACCAGAATCACTTTACCGTTGGCCGGCGTCTTGATCGGTGTACCGGCCGGCACGGCAAAGTCCAGGCCTGAATGGGGGTTGCGCTCCTCACCGTTGAAGAACCGCCGCACGCCAAACTTGCTCGACAGTGGCCCGTTTACGGGTTTGTCCAACACCAGGTTGCTCGGCAGGTTCGGGCTGAAACTGCGGTAAGCCTTGATCTGCACCGCCAGTTCCGCCTCGATGCGCTTGAGCTGCGCCGGGTCGGGATTCACCTGGCTTTTGTTTTTCAGGGTGATGCGCTGTTCGGGGTACTTCTTGTAGCCGACGATAAACGGCAGGTTGCGCCCGCCGCTGGTGATACGTTCATTGCCGGGCTTGACCGTCAACGGAATGCCGACAATCGCCAGCCAGTTGTCCGCCTCCTTCACCACCAACACCGGCTTGCCCTGGTACGTGGCTTTGGGCGCAGCGGCGGAAGGGCCCAGTTCGACCACGGCAACCCCACCCGGCACCGGCTTGTTCAAGGTGCGGATGATGTAGCTATCGGCATGAGCATTAAAGGCAAGGCACAGCAGCATCAACACACTAAAGAGACGTGGCATCAGTTAGTCCAATAACGAAAGGGTGACGGGTGTCAGGTGGTTGTCTTCCACCCGCACTTGCAATTGGCCCTCACCGAGACGTGCGGTGAGGCGCTGGCCGGTGTGGGTTTGGGCGGCATTGCGAATGGCCTGGCCGCGTTCGTCCAGCAGGATGCTGTAACCACGGCCCAGGGTCGCCAGCGGGCTGACCACGTGCAGCGTCTGCATCTGGCTTTGCAGCTGCAGGCGCCGCGCCTTGAGGCCTTCGCGCATGGCGCGGGGCAGGCGTTCGGCGAGGCTGTCCAGGCGTTGGCGCAGCAGCGCAAGTTGCCTGCCAGGGTGTTGGCCGGCGAGGCGGGTTTCCAGGCGGATCAGGCGCTCACGGCGGGTATTGAGGCTGCGCTCGAAAGCTCGGCGCAGGCGCATGTCCAGATCATCCAGGCGCTGGGCTTGCTGGCGCAGGCGCTCGCCAGGGTGACGCAAACGTCGCGCCATGCCCTCCAGGCGCAGGCGGTCGTGGCTCAGGCGGTTGCGCATCAGCATCACCAGGCGGCGATGCAGGTTCTCGACTTGGCGCACCAGATGGCTGGCGTCCGGCGCGAGCAATTCCGCTGCAGCGGAGGGCGTCGGGGCGCGCACGTCGGCCACGAAATCGCTGATGGACACATCGGTCTCATGCCCGACAGCGCTGACGATTGGCGTGACGCAAGCGTCCACCGCACGGGCCACAGCTTCTTCGTTGAAACACCAGAGGTCTTCCAGCGAACCACCGCCCCGGGCCAGGATCAGCGCATCGAAGCCACGCGCATCTGCCAGTTTCAATGCGCGCACAATTTGCGGGATCGCTTCGCGGCCTTGCACGGCGGTCGGGATCAGCGTCAGTTCAATGTTGGGTGCGCGACGCCGGAACACACTGATGATGTCGCGGATTACCGCGCCAGTCGGCGAACTGATGATGCCAATGCGCCGAGGGTGCGCCGGCAACGGCACTTTGCGTTCGGCGCTGAACAAGCCTTCGGCGCTGAGTTTTTCCTTCAGCGCATCGAACGCCAGGCGCAATGCTCCATCACCGGCGGGCTCCACGGTATCCAGGATCAGCTGGTAATCACCCCGGCCCTCGAACAGCGAAACCTTGCCGCGCACCTTCACTGCCAGGCCATCTTTCAACGCCTGACGCACCCGCGCGGCGTTGTTGCGAAACAGCGCGCAACGCACCTGCGCGCCGCTGTCCTTGAGGGTGAAATACACATGACCAGAGGCCGGGCGGGCAAGGTTGGAGATCTCGCCTTCGACCCAGATATTGGTGAACACGTCTTCCAGCAACACCCGCGCACGGCCGTTGAGCTGGCTGACAGTCAGGACTTCGCGGTCCAGGCCCAGGCGGGCAAAAGGATCTTTAATCATGGGCGGCAGTTTATAGGCATTCGTGCAAGGTTTGGCAGAATTGCTCCACCAGCGCGCTTGGCGTCTGTACGCAGGCCAGGGCCACGGTGCTGAGGCAGTTCGGGTCGGCCAGGGGCAAAAAGTGCAGGTTGGTGGGGGCGATGTCCTGCATGGATTTTGGTAACAAGGCAATACCGAAGCCGGCCTGGATCAACTGCAATTGGGTGGTCTTGCGTGACATCACCCGTGCGGCCTTGGGGAAGAATCCTGCACGCATGCACAATTCGGCTGACAGATAACTCAAGCCGCCGCGCTGGGGATGGGGAATCGAGATGAACGCTTCGTCCTTCAACTGCTCCAGTGCGATAGGCGAATGGCTGCGCGCGAGTGCGTGATTCGGCGGCACCGCCAGCAACAGCTGCTCGCTATATAAAGGCACGACGCGTACGCCTTCGCGCTGGCGCAACACGGGCAGGCGCAATAGCCCAACGTCCAGGCGACCGTCAGCGATCTGTTCCAGCTGCGCTTCGGAGGACAGTTTGACGATATCCATCGACACCCCTGGGCAGCGTTCCAGCCAGGTGCTGATACCCTGCAGCAATGGACCGCTCATCGGCACCGTGCTCGAATGGCTCAGGCGCAGCGTCCCCCGTTCGCCATTACCTACCTGCGTCGCCATCTCGCTGGCCTTGAGCAGTTCGCTCAGCAGATTGCGTGCTCGCGGGTAGAACGCTTCACCTGCCGCAGTGAGTCGTGGTTGGCGTGCAGTGCGCTCGAACAGTGGCGTTTGCAACTGTGTTTCGAGCTCTTTGATCTGCCGGCTCAAGGCTGACTGCGCCACAAACAGGCGCTCGGCGGCGGCGCTGAAGCTGCCGCTGTCGGCAATTTCGACGAAGTAACGCAGTTGGCGGGTGGATATCACGCGTCATGCCTTTTCGAGATGGGTGGAGGGCTTTGAAGATATTAGTCGCATCCCTGGCCGCTGGCTAAAGTGAAGGCCATCTCTAATAAGGAATTACCCATGAGCCCGGTTGAGCTGATGAGTCAGTGGTCGTTTGGTGGTGCGGATTGGTTGGTGATCGGCGTGGGTGTGGTGGTGGCCTACATCGTGTTTGGCATCGCCGGTTTCGGCACAGCGCTGGTCGCGGGGCCGATCCTGATACTGTTTATGCCGCTGTCGAAGATCATCCCACTGCTGGTGCTGCTGGATTTTGTCGCGGCGTTTGGCAACTTGCTGCAATCGCGGCGGGACGTGAACAAACCGGAATTGCTGCGCTTGCTGCCGTGCATGGCTATCGGTTGCACACTCGGCGTGGTGTTTTTGCTCAATCTGCACTCGGATCTATTGCTGCTATTGATGGGGCTGTTTATCAGTGCCTACGCGATTTACAGCTTGGCGGTGAAAGCGCGACCGACGCAGCTCGCGAGCGCTTGGTCGATTCCCATGGGTACGGTTGGCGGGTTGTTTGGGGCGCTGTTTGGCAGTGGTGGCTTTTTATATGCGATCTACCTGAACAGCCGCCTGCCCAAGGACGCGGCGCGTGCCACGCAAAGCGCGCTGATCAGCTGCAGCACGGTGGTGCGCCTGAGCCTGTTCCTGGTTGCCGGGGTGTATGCGGATCTGCCGCTGCTGATGTTGGCGCTGTGCCTGTTGCCGGCGATGGCCCTGGGGCTGTGGTGTGGGCGCAGGCTGACGATGCGCATGTCGCGCGAGGCGTTTGTGCGGTTGGTGACCTGGCTGGTGCTTGCCAGTGGCATAGCATTGATTGGACGGTATTTGAGTACTTGACCTGTGTGGAGCAGGGATTAAGCTGCCAGCCTTCAGGGCCCCATCGCGGGCAAGCCCGGCTCCCACACTGGAATGCGATCAACCGTGGGAGCCGGGCTTGCCCGCGATGGCGTCAGACGCCACACCGCAGGACTCCCATGAATTCCCAAAGCATCCTTGTTCCGAAAATCTCCACCTTGCCCGTCCACGAACCCCGCGCCCGGGCGATCGTGCGCTGGCTGGTGCGCAAGAACATCATCAAGGAAGAGCTGACCACCTGTGGCCGCACCGGCAACCGCATGGCCTATGCCTTGGCCGACGGCGCCCGCGCTGTGGTGTTGTACCCCGAGGCGTTGCCGTTCAACGAGCCGATCAACGGCCTGGAGATCATCTACAAGCGTTGCATCTACACGCCGGCCAAGGGCTTTCTCGAAGAAGCCGGTTGCCCGGAATGCCGCAAGGAAGTCGGCGAAGCGCTGTTCGAAAGCCTGGAAGACTGGATGCCCGGCCACACCGACAACTTCACGTGCCCGCTGTGTGGGCATGAAGACGACATCAACGGGTTTCTTTTCCTGCAGGAATGCGGGTTTTCCAACTTGGGATTCATCTTCAATAACTGGGCAGAAGCGGGGTTCAAGCAGAGCTTTATCGACGAATTTGCCGATTGGTTGGACCAGAAGATGAGTTGGGTCAAAGTCGAGCTTTAATCTGTCTGTAGGTGCGAGCTCGCGCCGACAGAAAGGCAGCAGATTTTCTCCATCTATCAGTATTACCAAGTTTGTCAGAGTTTTACATTGAGCCCGACAGGGTGCATGTATATAATGGCGCGCTTCCATTTTCCCGCTCGGGAGCCCCCGCGATGCTGCGTATCAGCCAAGAAGCTCTGACATTCGACGACATTCTCCTAGTGCCCGGTTATTCCGAGGTGCTTCCTAACGAAGTCAGTCTCAAGACCCGCCTAACCCGTGGCATCGAGCTGAATATTCCTCTTGTTTCCGCTGCCATGGACACCGTCACTGAAGCCCGTCTGGCCATCGCCATGGCTCAGGAAGGCGGCATCGGCATCATCCACAAGAACATGACCATCGAGCAGCAAGCTGCCGAAGTGCGCAAGGTCAAGCGTTACGAAGCCGGTGTGGTGAAAGATCCAATCACCATCGAAGCCGACGCCACCGTGCGTGACCTGTTCGACCTGACCCGTCTGCACAACATCTCCGGCGTTCCGGTGCTGCACGATGGCGACCTGGTCGGCATCGTCACTTCCCGTGACGTGCGTTTCGAGAACCGTCTTGAAGTCACTGTCCGTGAAGTGATGACGCCGAAAGAGCGTCTGGTCACTGTCAAGGAAGGCGCCGACAAGAACGATGTGCGCGAACTGCTGCACAAGCACCGCATCGAGCGCGTGCTGATCGTCGACGACAAGTTCGCCCTCAAAGGCATGATGACCGTCAACGACATCGAAAAAGCCAAGGCTTACCCACTGGCCAGCAAGGATGACCAAGGTCGTCTGCGCGTCGGCGCGGCGGTCGGCACTGGTAAAGACACCGGTGACCGTGTTTCGGCCCTGGTCGCTGCCGGTGTTGACGTGGTGGTGGTCGACACTGCCCACGGTCACTCCAAAGGCGTGATCGACCGCGTGCGTTGGGTCAAACAGAACTTCCCTGAAGTGCAAGTGATCGGCGGCAACATCGCCACCGGCGCTGCTGCCAAGGCTCTGGCCGAAGCGGGCGCGGACGCCGTCAAGGTCGGTATCGGCCCAGGTTCGATCTGCACCACGCGTATCGTTGCGGGTGTGGGCGTGCCGCAAATCAGCGCCATCGCCAACGTCGCCGCCGCCCTTGAAGGCACTGGCGTTCCGTTGATCGCCGACGGCGGCATCCGTTTCTCCGGTGACCTGTCCAAGGCCATCGTGGCCGGCGCTTCCTGCGTGATGATGGGCTCGATGTTCGCCGGTACTGAAGAAGCGCCAGGCGAGATCGAACTGTTCCAGGGCCGTTCCTACAAGGCTTACCGTGGCATGGGTTCGCTGGGCGCCATGTCCCAGGCGCAAGGTTCTTCCGACCGTTACTTCCAGGACTCCTCGGCAGGCGCCGAGAAGCTCGTACCGGAAGGCATCGAAGGCCGTGTGCCGTACAAAGGCACCCTGAGCGCGATCATCCATCAACTGATGGGCGGCCTGCGTTCCTCGATGGGCTACACCGGCAGCGCCGACATCGAAGAAATGCGCACCAAGCCAGAGTTCGTACGGATCACCGGCGCCGGCATGGCTGAATCCCATGTCCACGACGTGCAGATCACCAAGGAAGCGCCAAACTACCGCGTAGGTTGAAGCTTCCAGCAAAATGTTAAGTAACCGGGGCTGTTCTTCAGCCCCGAGTTGTTTCTGATTCATTAGACGAGACTGACTTCATGGCCCTCGACATTCACGCCCACCGCATCCTGATCCTCGATTTCGGTTCCCAGTACACCCAGCTGATCGCCCGCCGCGTGCGTGAAATCGGCGTGTACTGCGAACTGCATCCGTTCGACATGGACGACGAAGCGATCCGCGAATTCGCACCGAAAGGCGTCATCCTCGCCGGTGGTCCAGAATCCGTGCACGAAGCCAACAGCCCGCGCTGCCCGCAAGCGGTCTTCGACCTGGGCGTACCGGTGTTCGGCATCTGCTACGGCATGCAGACCATGGCCGAGCAACTGGGCGGCAAGGTGGAAGGCTCCGAGCTGCGTGAATTCGGTTATGCCCGTGTGGACGTGGTCGGCAAGAGCCGCCTGTTGGACGGCATCGAAGACCACATCGACGCCGACGGCCTGTTCGGCCTCGACGTGTGGATGAGCCACGGTGACAAAGTCACCAAGATGCCGGAAGACTTCCACATCCTGGCCAGCACCCCGAGCTGCCCGATCGCCGGCATGTTCAGCGACGAACGTCGTTACTACGGCGTGCAGTTCCACCCGGAAGTGACCCACACCAAGCAAGGCGGCCGCATCCTGTCGCGCTTCATCCTCGACATCTGCGAGTGTGAAGCCCTGTGGACCCCGTCGAAAATCGCTGAAGACGCCATCGCCCAGGTGCGCGCCCAAGTCGGTACCGACAACGTATTGCTCGGCCTGTCCGGCGGCGTTGACTCCTCCGTGGTAGCCGCCCTGCTGCACAAAGCCATTGGCGATCAACTGACCTGCGTGTTCGTCGACAACGGCCTGCTGCGCCTGCACGAAGGCGAGCAAGTGATGGCTATGTTTGCCGAGAACATGGGCGTCAAGGTGATCCGCGCCAACGCCGAGGACCAGTTCCTCAACAACCTGGCCGGCGAGTCCGACCCGGAGAAGAAGCGCAAGATCATCGGCCGTACCTTCATTGACGTGTTCGATGCCCAGTCCAGCAAACTGGACAACATCAAATACCTCGCCCAAGGCACCATCTACCCCGACGTGATCGAGTCGGCCGGCGCCAAGAGCGGCAAGGCCCATGTGATCAAGTCCCACCACAACGTGGGTGGCCTGCCTGAGGAAATGAACCTCAAGCTGGTAGAGCCGCTGCGCGAACTGTTCAAGGACGAAGTCCGCCGTCTGGGCCTGGAGCTGGGCCTGCCGTACGACATGGTCTACCGCCACCCATTCCCAGGCCCAGGCCTGGGCGTGCGGATCCTCGGTGAAGTGAAGAAGGAATACGCCGACCTGCTGCGTCGCGCCGACCACATCTTCATCGAAGAACTGCGCAAAGCCGACTGGTACCACAAAGTCAGCCAGGCTTTCGTGGTGTTCCAGCCGGTCAAGTCCGTTGGTGTCGTCGGCGATGGCCGTCGTTACGCCTGGGTCGTGGCCCTGCGTGCCGTGGAAACCATCGACTTCATGACCGCCCGCTGGGCACACCTGCCGTACGAACTGCTGGAAACTGTCAGCGGCCGTATCATCAATGAAATCGAAGGCATTTCGCGCGTGACCTATGACGTGTCGAGCAAGCCGCCGGCGACGATTGAGTGGGAGTGATCCCTCATCGCACTACACAAAGGCCCGCGTAAAGCGGGCTTTTGTTTTTGTCGGTACAGGCGTTAAACATTATCTCCGCCAGCTGCGCCAGCCCGGTTCCTTCAAGGCACATTTTTATATAGATGTGCTGTCTCATTGGCAGCCGCTGCGCCGCTCATCGGGACTGAGATTTTTTCAGTGCCGCTGACGAAGCCCACGTCACCCAGCGAAACCGAGCTTGAGGGCGTTTTGCATCGTCGTCAGGCTGGATTCCGTAGGCTCGGTCAGCTCGGGCGTATGTGGAACTTTCACTCTGCAGATGGCTCTACAAAGGCCTTCTTTTAGACTATTCAGGGATCGAATGAAAACTTCTTTGGCGTTTCCGCTCGCGATCACTTTCGCTCTTATCATGACTGGCTGCAGCAGCCGTCAGGCGGGTGATCTTACTTCAGAGCCGGTCGTTCCACTGGCCATGAATGACCATCAAGCCAGCGTGACTTTCCGTACCATAGGCGGTGAGGGTGATCGTCCTGTCAGTTACACGTACGGGTATGCCAATACTGGATTTGTGAGCGTGGGGGAGCGGGTTTACGACTCTGCTTACTTCAAGCGCATACCGGCTTATCTGAAGAAAATCGGCGGTGGTACTGACAGCGTCAGTAAGCTGGTCGAGGCGGACAAAACGTTGTTCGTGAAAGGGGAGGTCAAGGACAAACCGTTTACCTTTAACGGTATTCCCATGCCTACGCCGTTCGACAAAGAGCAGCCTGTTGCGCAGCAATTCACCCCGCAAGCGAAGAAAAATTACGTGGTTGAAACCGTGATCGCCGACACGTGGGTCATGAACGTGTACGAAGTCTCAGCAACGGGTGAGCGCAAGACCATTGGCGTTCCGAAAAAAGATGCCGGCGCAAACTGACTGCGCAGAGATCCTTGAGAGGCAAAGGCTGAGCGTGATGGGGTGTTATCGACGCGCTACCGTCGATGACCACGCCGCGAGAGTGATGCAGTACTCAGGCGAGCGTTGAATAACAAAACCCCGGCCAGGTGCCGGGGTTTTGTGTTTCAGGCTGCAGGCCAAGTCAAAAAAACTCGTCCAGCAAACAATAGAACTTCAGACGCTGCTCATCGGGCTCCACACCATACACCTGAAAAAAGGGCTTCACCCATGCCTGGCCCAGGTTGCGTTCAATACTTCGCGCTGCCAGGGCCAGGTCTTGATAACGGTCACTGATCCCCAGGCGACCGCAGTCGATGAAACCGCTGAAGCGACCATCGGCTGTCATGAAGTTCGGCAGGCAGGCGTCGCCGTGGGTGACGACCCGATCATGGGTCTTTGGCTGGGTCGACAACAGTTCGGCAAACACGTCCTCGGCACTTCGCCCCAGTCGCTCGTCGTCAAAGTCCGACGCGTCCACCAGCCCCGCGCTGACGTGTTCCCGGGCGCGGGTGATACGTTGATCAAGTGAGTGATCGAAGGGGCAAAGTGCGACAGGAAGCTGATGCAACGTACGCAGCGCTGTCGCCAGTATGTGGATGACCTGCGCGGCAGAAAGCTCGTTGGCGCTGGCCAGGTTCTGTCCGGGCACGGTGGTCATCAGCAGCCAATGGCGATGGTCTTCTTTCACTTCATCCAGGACCCCAGGCGCAGGCAGATCAACTTGCCGCAGCCACCGAAGCCGCTCGATTTCGTCTGCCAGCTCACCGTGTTCCTCAAGGGGTTCGGACTTCAGGAACAGGTCCGTGCCGTCGTCCTGGCGCAGGCGAAAGACATCTGCGCGCGATTCGCCGATGACTTGCTGCTCAATGAGCGCATCAGGGTATTGTTCACGCCATTTGTTTGGAATTTTCATGGATGTTTCCGGCTTACCGACGCGCAATGTCCGAAAAATAAAACTTATCCAACGTATGCCGCGACTCGGTGTACTCGAACTGCCGCCCGTCCTGCAAAAACGTCTGGTTACTCACCACGATCACATGGCTCTGCCCTTCGAGGTCCAGGTGGGTCTGGTCGTCCTTGCCGCGTGGCAGGGCTTCGATGGTGCGTTGGGCGTAGGCAATTTGCAGCTGCAATGTCTGTTCGATAAAGGCGTAGATCGACTGTTCGGCAATCGAGCGGTCCAGGCCGGGGATCACGTCGGCCACGAAGTGGTTGATGTCGAGGATCACCCGTTTGCCGCCGATGCGCCGTACCCGTTTGATACGGGTGATCAGGGTGCCGGGTTCTGCTTCGATGTGTTGCAGCAGTGAACCTTCCAGCGGGAATTGAGTGAATTCGACCACTTCTGTGTGCACGTCATCGCCCAGGTCGGCGTGGGTTTCGTGGAAGCTGACGATACCGCCCAGTTGGAACTCGATCGGGTTGGGCGACAACACGAAAGTACCCTTGCCGTGGATCTTTTGCGCAAACCCTCGCTCCTGCAACTGCTCGATGGCCCGACGCACGGTGCCTCGGCTGGCCTGGTAGCTGTCCATCAGTTCGGTTTCGGAGGGAAGGCGTGTGCCGCGCTGCAGGCGTTCGGTGGTGATGCTGGCAAGCAGATCCGTATAGATCTGGTTGTATTTGCTCATGGGGATGGCTCTTTGCCGGGGTTGCGGTCAAGGCAGGAACCTTAGTGGCAGAGAGGGTGTTTGTCCATTAGACCCTTGGCTTTATGCGGCTTGCAGCGATGCGCTGTCCTACAAAAAATAAACAAAGTGTAACTCGTACAGACGAGTACTTTTGGCCTCGGCGTGCTGCCAATGACTGTCCCCCAATAAAAAAATCAAAGTGGAAACCAAGCATGAGCCACGACTATTCGACCATCGCCCGCGAGATTCTCGAGAACCTCGGGGGCAGCGACAATCTTGAGCAAGCTGCCCATTGTGTTACCCGCCTGCGCCTGGCACTCAAGGACCCGAGCCTGGTCAACAGCAGCGCACTGAACCAGGTCGACCTGGTCAAGGGGTCGTTCTTCACCGGTGGGTTGTTCCAGGTGGTGATCGGCCCCGGCGAAGTGGAGAAGGTCTACGCCGCCCTGCGCGAACAGACCGGCCTCGCCGCCGCCACCATCGCCGACGTGAAGAAGAAGGGCGCCGACAAGACCAACGCGATGCAGCGTCTGGTGCGGGTGTTCTCCGACGTGTTCATGCCGATCCTGCCTGCGCTGATCATTGCCGGCCTGTTGATGGGTGTGAACAACCTGATGGGCGCCCAGGGCATGTTCATCGAGGGCAAGACGCTGCTGGAGGCCTATCCGAACCTGGATGGCCTGTGGAGCCTGATCAACCTGATGGCCAACACCTCGTTCGTGTTCCTCCCGGCGCTGGTGGGCTGGTCGGCGGCCAAACGTTTTGGCGGCAGTGAAATCCTCGGCATCGTGCTTGGCCTGATGCTGGTGCATCCGGATTTGCTCAACGCCTGGAACTACGGCAAGGCGGTCGCCGGGCTGGACGGCCAGAGCCTGCCGTACTTCGATATTTTCGGTTGGTTCAAGATTGAGAAAGTGGGTTATCAGGGGCAGATCCTGCCGATCCTGATGGCCGCCTATGTGATGAGCGTGATTGAGAAAGGGCTGCGGGCGCGAGTGCCCAATGCGATTCAACTGCTGGTCGTGCCGATTACCACCATCGTCGTCACTGGCGTGCTCGCCCTGGCCATTATCGGTCCGGTGACCCGTCACCTCGGCATCCTGATCACCGAAGGCGTGGTCACCCTGTTTGACCTGGCGCCGATGGTGGGCGGGGCGATTTTCGGCCTGCTGTACGCCCCGCTGGTGATCACCGGCATGCACCACATGTTCCTCGCCGTGGACCTGCAACTGATCTCCACCCAGGGCGGCACCTTCATCTGGCCGATGATCGTCATGTCCAACCTGGCCCAGGGCAGCGCCGCGCTCGCGGTGTTCTACACCACCCGCAATGCGCGGGACAAAAGCATGGCGTCCACCTCAGCGATTTCCGCGTACTTCGGCATCACTGAACCGGCGATGTTCGGGGTGAACCTGCGCTTCAAGTTTCCCTTTTATGCGGCCCTCGTGGGCTCGGCGTTGGGCAGCATTTTCCTCGCGTTGAACAAGGTGCAGGCGTCGGCCATTGGGGTGGGGGGCTTGCCTGGGTTTATCTCGATCGTGCCGCAATCCATTGCGGTGTTTGTGATCGGCATGGTCATCGCGATGGTGGTGCCGTTTGTTTTGACCTGTGCGTTGAGCATGAAAATTGTTCGGCCGGGGTATCGCGTCGCTTGATCGATGGCTATCGCAGGCAAGCCAGCTCCCACATTTGAAATGCATTCCAACCTGTGGGCGCGGCGGTGCGACGACTCGACTCGCTCGCGAAGGGGCCCTGAAGGCCAGCACACAACTCTACTGAAGGAACCCACCATGCAAGACTGGCAACACTCGGTGATCTACCAGATCTACCCCAAAAGCTTCCACAGCCACGCGGGTAACGCCACCGGTGACCTGCTGGGCATCGTGGACAAACTCGACTACCTCAAATGGCTCGGTGTCGACTGCCTCTGGATCACGCCATTCCTGCGCTCGCCGCAACGGGATAACGGCTACGACATCAGCGACTACTACGCCATCGACCCCAGCTACGGGACCATGGCTGACTGCGATCTGCTGATCAGCGAAGCGGCCAAGCGTGGCATCAAGCTGATGCTCGACATCGTGGTCAACCACACGTCCATCGAGCACGAGTGGTTCCAGCAGGCGCGCAGCAGCCTCGACAACCCCTACCGCGACTTCTACATCTGGCGCGACCAGCCGAACAACTGGGAATCCAAGTTCGGCGGCTCGGCCTGGGAATACGAGGCGCAGACCGGCCAGTACTTCCTGCACCTGTTCGATCACACCCAGGCCGACCTCAATTGGGACAACCCCAAGGTGCGCGCCGAGGTGTTCAAGCTGATGCGCTTCTGGCGCGACAAGGGTGTGGGTGGTTTCCGCCTGGACGTGATCAACCTGATCTCCAAGCCCGCCGATTTTCCCGAGGACAACACTGACGGCCGCCGGTTCTACACCGACGGCCCGAACGTGCACGAATACCTGCAGGAAATGCACCGCGAAGTCTTCGAAGGGCATGACCTGATCAACGTCGGCGAAATGTCGTCCACCAGCCTGGAGCACTGCATCCGCTACTCGCGGCCGGAGTCGAAAGAGCTGTCGATGACCTTCAACTTTCATCACCTGAAAGTCGACTACCCGAACCTGCAAAAGTGGGTGAAGGCGGATTTCGACTTCCTGCAACTCAAGCAGATCTTCACCGACTGGCAACTGGGCATGCAGGCCGGCGGTGGATGGAACGCGTTGTTCTGGTGTAACCACGACCAGCCACGGGTGGTCTCGCGTTTCGGCAATGACGGCGAGCATCGTGTGGTCTCGGCGAAGATGCTGGCGACTGCGCTGCACTTCCTCCAGGGCACGCCGTATGTGTACCAGGGCGAAGAGCTGGGCATGACCAATCCGGGCTTTGACAGGATCGAGCAATACCGTGACGTGGAGTCGCTGAACATCTTCCGCCTCAAGCGCGATGCCGGTGAGCCCGAGGCGTCAAGCATGGCGGCGATCATGCAGAAGTCGCGGGATAACGGGCGTACGCCGATGCAGTGGAATGCCGGGGAAAACGCCGGTTTCAGCACCGGTGAACCCTGGATTGGCATTCCGGCCAATGCGGCGCAGATCAACGTCGAAAGCCAACTGGATGACCCGGACTCGGTGCTGCATCACTACCGCGCGCTGATTGCCTTGCGTCGTCACGAACCGCTGATCCAGGAAGGTGTTTACCGCCCACTGCTGCAAGACCACTTGCGGGTCTGGGCGTACCTGCGTGAAGGCCATGGCGAGCGCCTGCTGGTGCTGAACAACTTCTACGGCACGCCCTGCGAGATCCAACTGCCGGACAACGTGATCAACCCGGCCCGCGAACAGCGCGTGCTGATCAGCAACTACCCCGACTGCCCGCAACGTACCGCCACGGTCACGCTGCGTCCTTACGAATCGTTTGTGCTGCACCTCACGGATTGAGACCCGCTGCAACCCCGTGTGGGAGCACGGGGCGCTTCAAAAACCATAATAAAAATATCGGAGTGCTTCATGAAAACAACAATAAAGCTGGGCCTTGTTGCGTCTTGTCTGGGCCTGCCGTTTGGCGCTCAAGCCCTGGAATTTGCCGGTTACCTGCGCAGCGGCGCGGGTACTTCGACGGGCAGCGGCCCACAGCAATGCTTCCAGCTGCCAGGGGCGCAAACCAAGTACCGTCTGGGTAACGAATGCGAACAGTACGCCGAGCTGGAATTGCGCCAGGACCTGCTCACCCTCGATGACGGCTCAGTGCTCAGCGTCGATGCCATGGCATCGCTCTACAACAAGTACGACCGCGCGCTGAAGTTCCAGGGCGAAAACAACGGCTCGGCGCGCATGCCGCAGATGTATGCGCAGTGGTCCAACCTGCCCAGCCTCAATGGCGGTTCGCTGTGGGCCGGCCGGCGTTACTACAAACGTAACGACATCCATATCTCCGACTTCTACTACTGGAACCAGAGCGCCACGGGCGGGGGTATCGAGGACGTGCTGATCGGTGATCTCAAATACAGCTACGCTATTTCGCGCAAGGACAACCTGTACCAGAAGGAATACGCTACCCGTCACGACTTCAACGTCGCGGGCTTCAAGACCAACCCCGGCGGCGAGCTGGAGTTGGGTCTAAGCTACATCGAAAAAGCCGGCGGGCGTGACACCAACAGTGGTTGGGCGCTCACCGCGCAGCACGTGCAAAAGCCTTTCCTCGGTGGCAAGAACAAGTTCGCCCTGCAGTACGGCGAAGGTCCCGGCACCGGCCTGGGCTATACCGGCAATACCTTCCTGGATAAGAGCAGCAAAAGTTACCGCGCCGTGGAGTTTTTCGACTGGCAGGTAACCCCGCGTTTTGGTGGGCAGATCGAGGCGGTGTACCAGAAGGATATTCGTCCCGGCAGCCAGGATCAGACCTGGATGTCCCTCGGTGTGCGCCCGGCTTACGCGATCAGCGAGCAGTTCAAACTGGTCACCGAACTTGGGCATGACCAAGTCGACGCCACCGGTGGCACGCGCAAACTGAGCAAATTTACCTTCGCCCCGACCTGGTCGCCCAAAGGCCCGGAGTTCTGGGCCAGGCCGGAAGTGCGTTTGTACTACACCTATGCCACCTGGAACAAAGCGGCCAAGCGCGCGGCGAATGAATGGGCGGCGGGCTCGGCGTTGTCCGACACCGGTTCCTATGGCACGGCGCGGCATGGGTCGAATGTTGGCGTGCAAGTCGAATACTGGTGGAAGTAAATCTGTAAATGTACGCGGACTAAATGTGGGAGCGGGCTTGCTCGCGAATGCGGTGTATCAGGCGACACATGTATTGGATGACCCACCGCTTTCGCGAGCAAGCCCGCTCCCACATTTGATCTTCGTCATCCCAGGACTCACATCCACCCAATGATTTTTACAGAACAAAACAGCAGGTGAAGTCATGACCACAACTCAACCCCTGGAATTGCTGGCGCCCTTATCGGGTGTACTGCTGGCGCTGGACAAAGTGCCTGATCCGGTTTTTTCCAGCCGCCTGATCGGCGATGGCCTGTGCATCGACCCTACGTCACAGACGCTTTGCGCGCCGCTGGCCGGGGTGATCAGCAATATCCAGGACAGTGGGCATGCGGTCAGTGTCACTGACGACAACGGCGTCCAGGTGTTGATGCATATCGGCCTGGACACCGTGAACCTCGCGGGCCAGGGCTTCACCCGGCTGGTGCAGGAGGGCCAGCGGGTGGAGGCCGGGCAGCCGCTGATCGAATTCGATGCCGACTACGTGGCGCTCAATGCACGCAGTTTGCTGACGTTGATGCTGGTGGTCAGCGGCGAGCCATTCAGCCTGTTGGCAGACGGCCTGGTGGAAACGGGCCAGCCGCTGTTGCAGTTATCCCCAAGTGGAGTCGTCGAAGCAGTGGACGAGGAGGGGGGCGATGCGCTGTTCTCCAAGCCGCTGACCTTACCCAACGCCAACGGTCTGCACGCGCGCCCGGCAGCGGTGTTCGCCCAGGCGGCGAAGGGGTTCAACGCAAGCATTTACCTGCACAAGCAAACCCAGAGCGCCAACGCTAAATCGCTGGTGGCGATCATGGCGTTGCAAACCGTGCAGGGCGATACCTTGCAAGTGAGCGCGGCGGGGGAGGACGCCGAGGCGGCGATCAAGGCGTTGGTGGTCTTGTTGGCTGAAGGGTGTGGCGAGGCGGTGGTGAACGTTGCCGAGCCGGTCGCGACGCAGTCGTCGGCGACCTTGCTGCGGGGCGTGTGTGCATCGCCGGGCTCGGCGTTTGGGCAAGTCGTTCAAGTGACTGATCCGGAGCTGGTCATCACGGAGCAAGGCACCGGCGGAGCAACGGAACGTGCTGCTTTGACGCGTGGCCTGCTCGCCGCCAATGAAGCGTTGCAGGTGTTGCAGGACAAGGCTGCCGGCAGCGCCCAGGCAGAGATTTTTCGCGCACATCAGGAGCTGCTCGAAGACCCGACCTTACTGGAACACGCCCACCGCCTGCTGGGGGAAGGCAAGAGTGCCGCCTTTGCCTGGAACAGTGCAACGCTCGCCACCGTCACGCTCTTCCAGGGGTTGGGCAATGCACTGATCGCCGAGCGTGCGGCAGACCTGGCGGACGTCGGCCAGCGCGTGCTGAAACTGATCCTGGGTATTCAGGACAGTGCCTGGGATTTGCCGGAGCGCGCGATCCTGATCGCCGAGCAACTGACGCCTTCGCAGACGGCCAGCCTGGATACACGCAAGGTGCTGGGTTTTGTCACTGTCGCGGGTGGCGCGACCAGCCACGTCGCGATCCTCGCCCGCGCCCTGGGCCTGCCGGCTATTTGCGGTGTTCCGGCCCAGGTGTTGGCGTTGGCCAATGGCAAGCAGGTGCTGCTCGACGCCGACAAAGGTGAGCTGCACCTCGACCCGAACCTGGCCGAGATCGAACAGTTGGAGGCCGCCCGCAAACACCAGGTGCTGCGCCATCAGCGCGACGTGGCGCAGGCATCTCTACCGGCCACCACCCGCGACGGGCATCACGTCGAAGTGACCGCCAACGTGGCCTCGTTGCAGGAAGTCGAGCACGCCCTGACCCTCGGCGGCGAAGGTGTTGGCCTGTTGCGTTCGGAGTTTCTCTACCTGGACCGCAACCGCGCGCCAAGCCCCGAGGAACAAGCCGGCACCTACACCGCGATCGCCCGTGCCCTAGGCACCGAGCGCAACCTGGTGGTGCGCACCCTCGACGTCGGTGGCGACAAACCTTTGGCCTATGTGCCGATGGACGCCGAGACCAACCCCTTTCTCGGCCTGCGCGGTATCCGTTTATGCCTGGAGCGTCCGGAACTGCTGCGCGAACAATTCCGCGCGATCCTCGCCAGTGCCGGTTTTGCGCGGCTGCACATCATGTTGCCGATGGTCAGCCTGCTGTCGGAGCTGCACCTGGCGCGCAAGATTCTTGAAGAGGAAGCGCTGGCGCTGGGGCTCACTGAGTTGCCGAAGCTGGGCATGATGATTGAGGTGCCCTCGGCGGCACTGATGGCGGACGTGTTCGCGCCCCATGTGGATTTCTTCTCCATCGGCACCAACGACCTGACCCAATACACCCTGGCCATGGACCGCGACCACCCGCGCCTGGCCAGCCAGGCCGACAGCTTCCACCCGGCGGTGTTGCGCCTGATCGCCACCACGGTCAAGGCCGCCCATGCCCACGGCAAGTGGGTAGGCGTATGCGGCGCATTGGCCTCCGAAGCGCTGGCCGTGCCAGTGTTGATCGGGCTGGGCGTCGACGAGTTGTCAGTCAGCGTGCCGTTGATCCCTACCATCAAGGCCACTGTGCGCGAGCTGGATCTGGCTGACTGCCAGATCATCGCCCGCCAGGTGTTGGGCTTGGAAGAAGCCGCCGAAGTGCGTGAGGCCCTGCGCCAATATCACGCGGCTACTGTTGAATCCTCACCTGTCGTGGAGCACTGAGCATGTTCGAGAAATTACAGAGGGCATTCTGGAAAGCCCTGACGCCGGATTTGATTGCCGAGACCGTCACTGCGCCGAAGCAAAGTCTGTTGTCGGCCGAGGTGCTGAACGCGTTGGGTGGGGCGGACAACCTCAAGTCGCAGCAGCGTGTGGCGCTGACGCGGGTGAGGGTGCAGTTGCAGGATGTGGCGAAGATGGATGCTGCGGCGTTAAAGGCTGCGGGTGTTCCGGGGGGGATGGTGTTGGCAGATGGGGTGGTGCATCTGATCACCGGCCTCTAAGCCTAGTGGACATCCAAATGTGGGAGCGGGCTTGCTCGCGAATACGGTGTATCAGTCAGCCTGTGTAGCGACTGACTCACCGCTTTCGCGAGCAAGCCCGCTCCCACATTAGTCTTAGGGTGTTTGGGAGTGCGTCTTACAACTGCGGGTTATCTTCCGGTGGCTTGGTCTTATCCACACCCGGCACGTGCAGGTTGCCCTCAACCACCTGGTTACCTTCTAACTGTGGCTGCGTCACCCAGGTAAGAATGTCGTAATACCGCCGGATGTTCGCCACAAAATGCACCGGCTCACCGCCGCGCGCATACCCATAGCGGGTCTTGCTGTACCACTGCTTCTGCGACAGGCGCGGCAGCATCTTCTTCACGTCCAGCCACTTGTTCGGGTTCAAGCCTTCGCGCTTGGCCAGCGTGCGGGCATCTTCCAGGTGACCGGTGCCGACGTTGTAGGCGGCAAGGGCGAACCAGGTGCGATCCGGTTCGGCAATGCTGTCGTCCAGCTCGTCCTTGATCTTGGCCAGGTACTTGGCGCCGCCCATGATGCTTTGCTTGGGGTCCAGGCGGTTGGACACGCCCATCGCCTGGGCGGTGTTCTGGGTCAGCATCATCAAACCGCGTACGCCGGTCTTGGAGGTGACGGCCGGCTGCCACAGCGATTCCTGATAACCGATGGCGGCCAGCAGGCGCCAATCGACCTTTTCTGCCTTGGCATAGGCACGGAAGTGTTTCTCGTATTTGGGCAAGCGCTGCTGCAGATGCTGGGCGAAGGTGTAGGCACCCACATAGCCGAGAACATCGACGTGCCCGTAGTAGCGGTCTTTCAGACGCTGCAACGTGCCGTTCTTTTCGACTTTATCCAGGTAGCTGTTGATTTCGTTGAGCAGGCTGTTGTCTTCCCCCGCGGCCACGGCCCAGCTCTGGTTGCTGGCGTTGCCCAGGTCGAACGCCACGCGCACGTTGGGGAAGTACACCTGGTTCATCGCCACTTCGTTGGAGTCCACCAGGGTCAGGTCGATTTGCCCTTCGTCCACCATGCGCAACAGGTCGACGACTTCAACGGCGTCGGATTCTTCGTATTCAATCGCAGGGTTCTGTTTTTTAAGCTCTGCCAGTTGTTCGGCGTGGGTGCTGCCCTTGAGCACCATGATCTTCTTGCCCACCAGGTCTGCCGCGTTGGTCGGCCGCGACTGGCCGTTGCGGTAGATGATCTGCGGGGTGACTTCCAGGTAGGGGTGGGAGAAACGTACCTGGGTCTGGCGCTGTTCGCTGCTGACCAGGCCGGCCGCCGCGAGAACCGGGCCATTGGGTTTGCCCAGTTGGCCGAACAGGTCGTCGAGGTTGTCGGCGGTCTCAATCTCCAGTTTCACGCCCAGGTCATCGGCGAAGCGCTTGACCAGTTCGTATTCGAAACCGGTTTCACCGTTGCGGTCCTGGAAATAGGTCGCCGGACTGTTCCGGGTGACCACCCGCAATACGCCATCCTCCTTGATTCGCTCGAGCGTGCTGGGTTTATCAACACAGGCGCTGAGCATCAGGAAGAGTCCGGTGGCGATGAGCCATTTGGCGCATCGCGGGCGCAAAGCAGTTGGGGAGAACATCTGCGCAGTATACGCAAACGGCCCACGGCGCCATATCTCGACAGCGCGGGTCTTGTCTGCTAGCGCCGGCAAAACTGTGCTGCAGCCCGCAGAAACGGGGCTTGGCGAGGGATTGTGACGGTTAAAATAACTGCGCCGAATGCCCGGCCTGGCCCCTCGAAAGGGGTGTAATCCAGCCAACTGACGTCCGGCAGCAGTCACCGGTAGCGTTTCGGGTGCCGTTGGCGGCGGTTTACGCTAGAATGCACGGCCTCAAAGCACACCCCCTTCCCGAGGCTGTCCCGAAGATGTTGATCCTGCGCGGCGCTCCTGCCCTTTCTGCCTTTCGCCACAGCAAACTCCTTGAGCAACTGAGCCAAAAGGTTCCAGCTGTTACAGGCCTGTACGCTGAATTTGCTCACTTCGCCGACGTTACCGGCGTATTGACCGCCGACGAACAGCAAGTGCTGGCACGCCTTCTGAAGTACGGCCCAAGCGTTCCGGTTCAAGAGCCTAACGGCCGCTTGTTCCTGGTTCTGCCGCGGTTCGGCACCATCTCGCCCTGGTCGAGCAAGGCCAGCGACATCGCCCGCAACTGCGGCCTGGAGAAAATCCAGCGCCTGGAGCGGGGTATCGCTTTCTACGTCGCCGGCCAATTCAGCGATGCCGAAGCCGAGCTGATCGCCAGCAGCCTGCACGACCGCATGACCCAGATCATCGTCAGCCAGCTGGAACAGGCTGGCGGTCTGTTCAGCCACGCCGAGCCCAAGCCGCTGACCGCGATTGACGTGCTTGGCGGTGGCCGCGCCGCCCTCGAGAAGGCCAACACCGAGCTGGGCCTGGCCCTGGCCGAAGACGAGATCGACTACCTGGTCAACGCCTTCAACGGCTTGAAGCGCAACCCACACGACATCGAACTGATGATGTTCGCCCAGGCCAACTCCGAGCACTGCCGTCACAAGATCTTCAACGCCAGTTGGGACATCGACGGCGAAAGCCAGGAAAAAAGCCTGTTCGGCATGATCAAGAACACCTACGTGATGCACAGCGAAGGCGTTCTGTCGGCTTATAAGGACAACGCTTCGGTGATCGTCGGCTCCGTCGCCGGCCGTTTCTTCCCGGACCCTGAGACCCGCCAATACGGCGCGGTGCAGGAGCCGGTGCACATCCTCATGAAGGTTGAAACCCACAACCACCCGACCGCAATTGCTCCGTTCCCGGGTGCAGCCACCGGTTCCGGCGGCGAGATCCGCGACGAAGGTGCCACCGGCCGTGGCGCCAAGCCGAAAGCTGGCCTGACCGGTTTCACCGTGTCCAACCTGCAGATCCCAGGCTTCGAACAGCCATGGGAAGTGCCGTACGGCAAGCCCGACCGCATCGTCACCGCGCTGGACATCATGATCGAAGGCCCGCTGGGCGGTGCTGCGTTCAACAACGAATTCGGCCGTCCTGCCCTGACGGGTTATTTCCGTACCTTCGAACAATCGATCACCACCCCACGTGGCGATGAAGTGCGCGGTTACCACAAGCCAATCATGTTGGCTGGCGGCATGGGCAACATCCGTGAAGAACACGTCAAGAAAGGCGAGATCCTGGTCGGCTCCAAGCTGATCGTCCTCGGCGGCCCGGCGATGCTGATCGGCCTGGGCGGCGGCGCGGCTTCCTCCATGGCCACGGGTACCAGCTCGGCGGACCTGGACTTCGCTTCCGTACAGCGCGAAAACCCAGAAATGGAACGCCGCTGCCAGGAAGTCATCGACCGTTGCTGGCAGTTGGGTGACAAGAACCCGATCAGCTTCATCCACGACGTCGGTGCCGGTGGTTTGTCCAACGCTTTCCCGGAACTGGTCAACGATGGCGACCGGGGTGGCCGTTTCGAACTGCGCAACATTCCAAACGACGAGCCGGGCATGGCCCCGCACGAAATCTGGAGCAACGAATCCCAGGAGCGTTACGTTCTGGCGGTTGGTGCAGAAGACTTCGCGCGCTTCCAGGCCATCTGCGAGCGCGAGCGCTGCCCGTTCGCCGTGGTCGGCGAAGCCACTGCCGAGCCGCAGCTGACTGTGACGGATAGCCACTTCGGCAACAGCCCAGTGGACATGCCGCTCGAAGTGCTGCTGGGCAAAGCCCCGCGCATGCACCGTTCCGCGGTTCGTGAAGCCGAGCTGGGCGATGATTTCGACCCAAGCCAACTGGAACTGGCCGACAGCATCGAACGCGTGCTGCACCACCCGGCTGTGGCGAGCAAAAGCTTCCTGATCACCATTGGCGATCGCACCATCACCGGCCTGGTGGCCCGTGACCAAATGGTTGGCCCTTGGCAGGTTCCGGTGGCTGACGTTGCCGTCACCGCCACCAGCTTCGACGTTTACACCGGTGAAGCCATGGCCATGGGCGAGCGTACGCCGCTGGCCCTGCTCGACGCTCCGGCGTCGGGCCGCATGGCCATTGGTGAAACCCTCACCAACATCGCGGCTTCGCGCATCGGTAAATTGTCCGACATCAAACTGTCGGCCAACTGGATGTCCGCTGCCGGTCACCCAGGTGAAGACGCGCGCCTCTACGACACCGTCAAGGCTGTCGGCATGGAGCTGTGCCCTGAGCTGGGTATCACCATTCCGGTGGGCAAGGACTCCATGTCCATGGCCACCCGTTGGAACGAAGACGGCGTCGACAAGACGGTCACTTCGCCGCTGTCGCTGATCGTCACCGGTTTCGCACCGGTCACCGACATCCGTCAGACCCTGACCCCGCAATTGCGCATGGACAAGGGCACCACCGATCTGATCCTGATCGACCTGGGCCGTGGCCAGAACCGCATGGGCGCGTCGATCCTGGCACAGACCCATGGCAAGCTCGGCAAGCAGGCACCGGACGTCGATGACGCCGAAGACCTGAAAGCCTTCTTCGCCGTGATCCAGGGCCTGAATGCCGACGGTCACCTGTTGGCTTACCACGACCGTTCCGATGGCGGCTTGCTGACCAGCGTTGTCGAGATGGCCTTCGCCGGTCACTGCGGCCTGAACATCGTGCTCGACAGCGTTGCCGAGGATGCCTCCGAAATCAACGGTATCCTGTTCAACGAAGAGTTGGGCGCCGTGATCCAGGTTCGCCAGGACGCTACCCCGGACGTACTCGCCCAATTCAGCGCCGCTGGCCTGGACGACTGCGTGGCGGTGATCGGCCAGCCGATCAACAACGGCGAGATCAACATCTCGTTCAATGGCGACACCGTGTTTGCCGGCCAGCGCCGCTTGCTGCAACGCCAGTGGGCCGAGACCAGCTACCAGATCCAACGCCTGCGTGATAACGCCGACTGCGCCGAGCAGGAATTCGACGTGATCCTGGAAGAAGACAACCCGGGCCTGAGCACCAAGCTCAGCTTCGACGTCAATCAGGACATCGCCGCGCCTTACATCAAGAAAGGCATTCGTCCACAGGTTGCCGTACTGCGTGAGCAGGGCGTCAACGGCCAGGTGGAAATGGCGGCCGCGTTCGACCGTGCCGGCTTCAATGCGATCGACGTGCACATGAGCGACATCCTCGCCGGTCGCGTTGACCTCAATGCGTTCAAAGGCCTGGTGGCCTGCGGTGGTTTCTCCTACGGCGACGTGCTGGGTGCCGGCGAAGGCTGGGCCAAGTCGGCCCTGTTCAACAGCCGTGCCCGCGACGCGTTCCAGGGCTTCTTCGAGCGCAACGACAGCTTCACCCTGGGTGTGTGCAACGGTTGCCAGATGATGTCCAACCTCAGCGAACTGATCCCGGGCAGCGAGTTCTGGCCGCACTTTGTGCGCAACCGGTCCGAGCAGTTCGAAGCCCGTGTCGCCATGGTGCAGGTGCAGGAGTCCAACTCGATCTTCCTGCAAGGCATGGCCGGTTCGCGCATGCCAATCGCGATCGCCCACGGTGAAGGCCATGCCGAGTTCGCCAGCGAAGAAGCACTGCTCGAAGCTGACTTGTCCGGCACCGTGGCCCTGCGCTTCGTCGACAACCACGGCAAGGTCACCGAGACCTACCCGGCCAACCCGAACGGCTCGCCACGCGGGATCACCGGCCTTACCAGCCGCGACGGTCGCGTGACCATCATGATGCCGCACCCGGAGCGTGTATTCCGCGCCGTGCAGAACTCGTGGCGTCCGGAAGAGTGGAACGAAGACGGCGCCTGGATGCGCATGTTCCGCAACGCCCGCGTGTGGGTGAACTAAGGCCGTGTACAAGCTCAGCTTCTTCGTGCCCGACAGTCATGTGGAGACGGTGAAAACCGCCGTCTTCGCCGCTGGCGGTGGGCGCATCGGCAACTATGACAGCTGCGCCTGGCAAGTGCTGGGTCAGGGCCAATTTCGCGCGTTGGACGGCAGTCAGCCGTTTATCGGGCAGGTGGGCCAGGTTGAAGGCGTTGAAGAGTGGAAGGTTGAGCTGGTGGTGGCGGATGAGTTGATCGTGGCTGTCGTGGCTGCACTCAAGCTTAGCCATCCGTATGAGACACCGGCGTATGAGGTGTGGCAGTTGGCGGATTTTTAATTCGCACGCTGCATAAACAAGAAACCCGCTGGGCCAGTTTGGCCAGCGGGTTTTTTGTTGGCTGTGAGGGCCTATTCGACGTGCTCGCGAAGGCGTCCGCTCAGACACTTTCCTACAAACCGTTCAGGTTGTCCCTCGGCACCCATCTCCCTAGCCTCCCTGCTTTGCATTGTCTCAGTGGTGGAATGTTATGAGTCTGACGACCAGAACTGATATGCGGCTATTGCATGGCGTGATGTATCACATCACAATCGCGCCATGATCGTTAGTTGGAAACATAAAGGCCTTCGCATCTTTATGAAACGGGCTCAACGAAAGGGATCAACGCCAACCACGTGCATCGCTTGCGCCGTGTCTTGCTGATTTTAGATAGCGCGACTCATTGGGGCGATCTGGAACTGCCAGGTGGGCGCTTCCATCGCTTGAAGGGGGATCTTGTCGACTGCTGGTCAGTGAGCATCAGTGGTAACTGGCGCATCATTTTTCGCATGTATGACGATCAAGTCGAGCTGGTCGACTATCTGGATTACCACTGAGAAGGGGTCTGTTTATGGGGATGCACAATCCTCCTCACCCAGGGGAAATACTGCTTGAGGATGTTATTCCCGGGCTGGGGATGACGATCACTGAGGTGGCTCGACGCCTGGGTTTCGCGAGGGAAACCTTTTCAAGAATTCTTCATGGGCATGCGCCTGTTAGCCCTGATCTCGCTGTACGGCTTGAGCGCGCAGGCATCAGCAAGGCCCAGATGTGGCTTTCAATGCAGAGCAGTTATGACCTGTGGCAGGCGGAGTATAGAGAACAGCCTGTTATTGAGCGGTTTGCTCGGATTGAGTAACCGAGATTAAAGAACCCGGCGTTAGCCGGGTTTTCGTTGCTCGCGAAGAGGCCTTTTCAAACGATGAAGCTTTAAGCGCTCGCCCCGATCTGCTGAGCACCGACCAACCGCTCAAGTGCCTCACCCAATCCTGTGGCCTTGTCACCAATCAACAGGTGCCAAACACCGCTTTCCAGCTGGCTCACACCTTGGCAACCCAGTGCGGTGAGATCAGCTTCAGACAACCCCGAATCATCCCCCAACTCCACCCGCAACCGGGTCATCGCCACCGCTTCCAGCTGGCGCACATTCCCTCGGCCACCCAGCGCATTCAGCCATTTCTCGGCCTCCTGAACATTCACTGCAACTGGCTTTTCCACAGGCGCAACCACTACAGGCGCTGCTGCAACAAACCCTGGCATCGCCAAGCGAATCTCATCAGCAATACTGTCCGCCATCGGCCCGACCACCACCTGCAAGCTGCCGCCGTTACCTGGTCGAACGACCGCCATGGCACCCAGCGCTTTCAGCTCCGCGTCCACCGCCTTATTGCGATCCACCATGTCCAACCGTAGGCGCGTGGTGCAGGCGCCGACGCTCAGCAGATTCTCCGCACCACCCAGCGCCTGAATGTAAGCCGTGGCCCGCTGGTTATCACTCATCGCTTCAGCCTGCACCACCTGGGTATCTTCCCGGCCCGGTGTCTTCAAGTTGAAACGACGGATGCAGTAGTTGAACACGCTGTAGTAGATCAGCGCATAGGCCAGGCCGACCGGGAACACCAGCCAGCCATTGGTGGACTTGCCCCAACCCAGCACCATGTCGATAAACCCACCGGAGAAGGTAAACCCGAGGTGGATATTCAGCATGTTGGTGACCGCCATCGACAGGCCCGTCAGCACCGCGTGGATCAGGTACAGGAACGGTGCGAGGAACATGAACGCAAATTCAATCGGCTCGGTCACCCCGGTCAAGAACGAGGTCAACGCCATCGACAGGAAAATCCCGCCCATCACTTTACGGCGCTCGGGCAAGGCGTTGCGGTACATCGCCAGGCACGCGGCGGGCAGGCCGAACAGCATCACCGGGAACATACCGGTCATGAATTGGCCGCCTTTGGGGTCGCCGGCGAAGTAGCGGGTCAGGTCGCCGGTCACTACCGCGCCGGTCACTGGGTCTGTGAAGCTGCCGAATACAAACCAGGCCATATTGTTGAGGATATGGTGCAGCCCGGTAACGATCAGCAGGCGGTTGAACACGCCAAACACAAAGGCGCCCAGGCTGCCGCTTTCCATCAGCAACACGCCAAAGCTATTGATGCCGTGCTGGATCGGCGGCCAGATCAAACCAAAGATCACGCCCAGCCCAACTGCCGAAAAGCCGGTGACAATCGGCACAAACCGTCGCCCGCCAAAGAACGCCAGATACTCCGGCAGCTTGATGTCCTTGAAGCGGTTGTACAGCCCACCCGCCATCAGGCCGCTGGCGATACCGGCGAGCATCCCCATGTTGATGGACGTGTCCATGACCTTGAGCGTGGAGACCATCACCAGGTAACCAATCGCACCGGCCAAACCGGCCGTGCCGTTGTTGTCGCGGGCAAAATCCACGGCGATGCCGATGGCGAAGATCAGCGCCAGGTTGGCGAAGATCGCCTGCCCCGCGTCGTGCATCACCGCGATGTTCAAAAGATCGGTGTCGCCCAGTCGCAGCAGGAGGCCGGCGATCGGCAGGATCGCGATCGGCAGCATCAGTGCACGGCCCAGGCGTTGCAGGCCTTCGATGAAATGTTGGTACATGGCGAGACTCCTTTTTTCTTGTTGTTGTCAGCTCAGCGGCCAGTGGTGTTGACAGGCTTGGCGAACGGCCTTGGCACTGCTCAGGTCGAGCAGGCCTTGGCTCAGTTGCCGGCATTGCGCCGCGTCCAGGTGGCGGACGCGGTCCTTGATTTCTGCGATCTGCGGCGGGCTCACCGACAGCTCGCTGACCCCCAGTCCCACCAGTACCGGCGTAGCCAACGGGTCGGAGGCGAGGGCGCCACATACGCCGACCCAACGCCCGTGTTTCGTCGCGCCTGCACAGGTCTGGGCGATCAGCCGCAGCAGCGCCGGGTGCAGGGCATCGACCCGAGCGGCGAGGCCGGCGTGGTCGCGGTCCATGGCCAGGGTGTACTGGGACAGGTCATTGGTGCCGATGGACAGGAAGTCCGCATGCTTGGCCAAGTGTTCGGCCATCAGCGCAGCGGCGGGCACTTCGATCATCACCCCCAGTTCGGGGCGCTGGGTCAGCTCCAACTCCACGCACAGCTCATCCAGGCGCTGGCGGATCTGCAGCAGCTCATCCACTTCGCTGACCATCGGCAATAGAATGCGGCAACGCTCCAGTGGAGACACTTGCAGCAGCGCGCGCAGTTGCTGGTCTAGCAGCTCCGGGCGCACCTGGGCCATGCGGATACCGCGTAGGCCCAGCACCGGGTTGGCCTCGACCGGCAGCGGCAGGTAGTCGAGTTGCTTGTCGCCGCCCACGTCGATGGTGCGGATGATCACTGACTTGTCGCCCATGGCATCCAGCACGGCTTGGTAGGCGTGACGTTGTTCCTGCTCATCCGGTGCGGTGCGGCGGTCGACGAAGAGAAACTCGGTGCGCAGCAGGCCGACCCCATCGGCACCGTTTTCAAACGCCACCTGGGCTTCGGCGCTGGAGGCGACATTCGCGGCGACCTCGATACTCACGCCATCCGTTGTGCGCGCCGGCTCCTGGGCTTGGGCCTGTTGCTGCTGGCGCCGCAGTTTCTGCGCGTCGCGAATCTGGTGCACTTCGGCGTGACGCGCTTCGGTGGGCTCCAATTCCAGACGGCCGTTGACGGCGTCGAGTACCACGCGTTGGCCTTGGGGCACGTCGAGAACTTCGGCGCCCAACGCCACCACACAGGGCAAGCCTTTACCGCGGGCCAGAATCGCCACGTGGGATGTGGCGCCGCCTTCGGCCATGCAAATGCCGACGGCGTGTTGCGCACTCAATTGCAGCAGGTCAGACGGGGTCAGTTCATGGGCGCTGACAATCGATCCGGCGGGCAATTCGAAATGCCAGGCTTCACCGAGCAGCGCGCGCAATACGCGTTGCTGCAAATCCCGCAGATCGTTGGCACGTTCGGCAAACAGTGGTTTGCCCAGGGCCAGCAACACCGCGCATTGCGCCTGGATTGCATCGCGCCAGGCATGGGTGGCTGCGCTGCCTTGTTCAATTGAACGGGTCGCGGCTTCCAGCAGATTGGGGTCTTCCAACAGAGCGAGGTGGGCGGCGAAGATGTCCTCTTCCTCGACGTTCTTGCGCTGGCGGGCATGCGCCAGAGTGCTGCGAATTTCGCTGCGTACTTGCTCCAGGGCGGTGTCCAGGTGTTGCAGTTGTTCGTCGGCAGAGTGGTTGCCGACGTCTGCCGGCAATTCGATGCCGGTCAGGCGGAACAACGGCCCGCAGACCAGGCCCGGCGCAGCACACACACCTTGCAGCACGCCGGCTTCGGTATGCGCTCGGCGTGGGGGGGCAACGACAGGGACGTGGTGTTCTTCCTTGATGACGGCTGACAACGCCGCGACCAATGCCTGCAATGCGGCTTCGGCGTCTTTGCCGCGACAGGTCACGCGTACTTCGTCCCCTTCGCCAATACCCAGGCCCATCAAGCCGATCAGGCTGTCACAGGACGCCGATTTATCACCGAAATGCAGCTGTGCCTGGCTGCTGAAGTCCTGGGCGGTCTTGCGAATCAACGCTGCCGGACGCGCGTGCAAACCGCCACGATGCGTGATGCGTACGCTGGCGCTGACGTCAGCTTCCGAGTTATCCACAGCGGTTTGAACCGCTGCCGCCGAACGCGCCACGATCTGCAACAACGGCTCGCCGACCTTGACCTTTTGCCTGGCCACCGCACGCAATTCAAAGCGCTCGCCATTGGTCAGGATGATCAGGCTGACCAGGCTCTTGCACTGACGCGCAATGCGGTCCAGGTCAAACTGCACCAACGCCTGGCCCTTGCTCACCCGTGCGCCGTCCTTGACCAGCAAGGCAAAGCCTTCGCCATTCAGTTCCACCGTGTCGATGCCCACATGCATCAGCACCTCGGCACCGTTCTCGGCGCGAATCGTCAGGGCGTGCCCGGTACGCGCGACATGGATGATCACGCCGTCACAGGGCGCGTACAGGCAATCGTTCAAGGGGTCGATAGCAATACCATCGCCCATCGCGCCGCTGGCGAACACTTCGTCGGGAACGTTGCCCAGGGTCAGCACTGGCCCGCTTAACGGTGCGCTGAGGGTCAATTCATTATTGTTGTAGGACATGGGCACGGTACTCATCAGGAAAACGCCACTCAGTGAGTGCGGGTAACTTTGCTCAGGTGGCGCGGCTGGTCAGGGTCCATGCCCCGAGCGACCGCCAGGCCTGCAGCCATGATGTAGAAACTCTGAATCGCCAGGATCGGGTCCAGGGTCGGGTGTTCGGCGCGGCTCAGGGTCAGGTCGCGCTCGGCGATATCATCCGGTGCGGCGAGCAGCACGCGGGCGCCGCGTTGACGCATGTCGGCGGCCAGGCTCAGCAAGCCGGCTTGCTCGGCGCCGCGCGGGGCGAAGACCAGCAGGGGGTAGTTGTCGCCAATCAGGGCCATCGGGCCGTGACGCACTTCGGCGCTGCTGAAGGCTTCGGCCTGGATCGCCGAGGTTTCCTTGAGCTTGAGTGCGGCTTCCTGGGCAATGGCAAAACCGGCGCCACGGCCGATGACCATCAGTTGCTGGCAGTCGCGCAGGGCCTCGATGGCAACCGTCCAATCCTGCTTGGCAGCGGCACGCAGGTCATCGGGCAGGGCGCGGCACGCTTGCAGCAACTCGGTTTCCTGATTCCAGTGGCCGATCAACTGCGTGCTGGCGCTGAGGGTGGCGATAAAGCTTTTGGTGGCGGCCACGCTCTGTTCCGGCCCGGCGCACAGCGGCACATGGAATTCGCAGGCGGCTTCCAGCGGCGAGTCTTCGGCGTTGACCAGCGAAATGCTCAGGGCACCGCGCTTGCGCAGCAGGCGCAGGCTGTTGACCAGGTCCGGGCTCTGGCCCGACTGGGAGAAGCCAAACGCGACTTGGCCGCTGACTTTCATCGGCGCTTGCAACAAGGTCACCACCGACATCGGCAAAGACGCCACCGGAATGCCTACATGCTGCATGGCCAGGTAGGCGAAGTAACTCGCGGCGTGGTCCGAGCTGCCACGGGCGATGGTCATCGCCACTTGCGGCGGCTGGCGGCGCAGGCGGCCGGCGACTTCTTCCAGCAGCGGGTCCAGGCGTTGCAGTTGAGCGGCGACGGCGTCGCAGGAGGCCAGGGCCTCTTCAAGCATTTTTGAAGTCAATGGTTTCTCCTTCGACCATTACGTCGGTGAGTGTCAGGGAGCGGTCCAGGCGCACGCAGTCGGCGAAGCTGCCGGGTTGCAGGCGGCCGCGTTCTTCCAGGCCCAGGTAGTCCGCAGGAAATTGCGACAGGCGTTGTGAGGCTTCGCTGATGGGCAGGCCGATTTTCACCAGATTGCGCAGCGCCTGGTCCATGGTCAGGGTGCTGCCGGCCAGGGTGCCGTCGGCCAGGCGTACGCCGCCCAGGCATTTGGTCACGGTATGGCTGCCCAGCTTGTATTCGCCGTCGGGCATGCCGGCGGCGGCGGTGGAGTCGGTGACGCAGTACAGGCACGGGATCGAGCGCAGGGCCACACGCATGGCACCGGGGTGAACGTGGAGCAGATCCGGGATCAGTTCGGCAAATTTGGCATGAGCCAGGGCGGCGCCGACGATGCCCGGTTCGCGGTGATGCAACGGGCTCATCGCGTTATACAAATGGGTAAAGCTGGTGGCGCCGGCGGCGAGGGCGGCGACGCCTTCTTCGTAGCTGCCCAGGGTGTGGCCGATCTGCATGCGCACGCCGCGTTCGCTGAGGGCGCGGATCAGACCGTCATGGCCGGCGATCTCCGGCGCGATGGTGATCACGCGGATCGGTGCCAGGCGCAGGTAGGCTTCGACTTCGGCCATCAGTGCGGTGTGGGCGAAGTTAGGTTGGGCGCCGAGTTTTCCGGGATTGATGTAGGGCCCTTCCAGGTGTACGCCGAGTACACGGGCGCTGCCTGCAGGGCGCCGCTCGCAGAACGTGCCGAGCTGACCGAGCACGCGGGAGATTTCCTCCACCGGTGCGGTCATGGTGGTGGCCAGCAACGACGTGGTGCCAAAGCGCACGTGGGTGCGGGTGATGGTTTCGAAAGCCGCGCCGCCTTCCATGATGTCTGCGCCGCCACCGCCATGCACGTGCAGGTCGATAAAGCCCGGCAGCAGGTAGGGCAAGTCGTTTTCAGCCGGGTCGCACGGTGTGCCTTCAATCGCAATCACCTTACCGTGCTCGTGCACCAGGCGGCCGCGAATCCAGCCGTCGGGCGTGAGGATGTTGTCTTCGGACATGGGCAGTTCTCTAAATTCGCAGTTCAGCGGAATAGTCGTGGCGGCGCAGTTCTGCGACGAAGTCGTAGTAGTCGTTGCGGCAGTAGGTGTCGGTGATTTCGATCGGCGTGTTGTCGGCGGTGTAGCCAACCCGGGTCATCAGCAGCATGGCGGTGCCGGGGGCGATGCCCACCAGGTGCGCGAACTCGTCCGAGGCGTTGATCGCCTGCACATGCTGCAAGGCGCGGACGATAGGTTTGCCGATGCTTTCAAAGTATTCGTACAACGAACTGCCCAGGGCTTGCGGCTGCGGCAGCACCGAGGCTGGGACGACGGTCATTTCGATCGCCATCACGGTGTCATCGGCTTTGCGCAGGCGCTTGAGTCGCGCCACTTTGTCGCTGGTCGACAGGCACAGGCGGATCAGTTCTTCGTGGGTCGGCGGGGTGATGTCGCGTTCCAGCCATTGCGAGCTGGGCACAAAGCCTTTGAGGCGCAACATCTCACTGAAGCCCGACAAGCGTGACAGCGGTTGTTCCAGGCGCGGCGTGATAAAGGTGCCGGAACCCTGGCTGCGGCGAATCAGGCCTTGGTCGAACAGCACTTCGAGGGCTTTGCGGGCGGTGACCCGGGAAATGCTCAGTTGCTCACTGAGAGCCCGTTCCGATGGCAGTGCCTGTTCGGACGTCCACTGGCCGGCATGGATCGCCGCTTCGAGCTTGCGCGCCAATTGCAGGTACAGCGGCGTGGATTGTTTGTCGTCGGGGCGCAGGCCCAGGATGGGATTCATCTGTCAGGTTTCCGATGCGGTTATTGGAGTGTTGTCGCCCGGTATTGGCCGGAAATTAATACCACTTAAATACCATGTCAATGCAGCCAAAACGGTGCAAACGCCGGTTTCAGGGCGCTGCAATTGGGCTTGGTATCAAGTGGTATTAGAGAGGTCTATATCGCGCGCAGAACTGCAAAGCCCGCGGGAGTGAACTGGTATTCACCCGCGGGTGCGGGGCAGGGCGGGAAATATTTTCGAATTATTTTACGAACGGTACGAGATTACGGACGAATCTCGATGAGGGTGCCGTCTTTGACCAGGTTCCACACTTCGCGCATGTCCACGTTGCGCATGCCGATGCAGCCGTCGGTCCAGTCCAGGGTGTGGAACCATTGTTCCGGGTAATCCTCGGTATCCGGCGTGCCGTGGATCATGATCATGCTGCCGGGGCTCACGCCTTCGCGGCGGGCACGGGCGGCGTCGCTGATGTTCGGGTAGGAAATGTGCATGGCGAGGTTGAAGCGGTCGCTGGTCTTGCGCCAGTCGATCCAGTAGAGGCCTTCCGGCGTGCGGCGATCACCCTCGATCAGCTTATGGCCCTTGGGGTTCTTGCCCAGGGAAATGCGGTAGGTCTTGAACGGCTTGCCGTCGTTGATCAGCTGCAATTGGTGGGCGGACTTGAGCACCAGGACTTTTTCGACAGGCTTGCCGCCCAGGGTTTGCACCGTGGAGGCTGGTGACAGGGTAGCGAACGACAGGCAGATAAGAGCAAGCAACCAACGCATTAAAACGGTATCCCCTTAAAGGCCATCTGCCGGAGTGTTATTGGGCGGGCTTGCCCAGCGGCGGCACGGCCTCGCTGCGCACCGGGTACGACTGAAGCCTGCGGTCAGCGAAAAAGCATTCTAGGGTACGCCCGACCGTGCGGAAAGCCAGCTCGGACCAAGGGATGTCGGCTTCGTCGAACAACTGCACTTCCAGGCTCTCGGGGCCGGCGGCAAACTCTAGGTCGAGCAGGTCGGCGCGGTAGAAGATATGCACCTGGTTGATATGTGGCACGTCGATCAGGGTGTAAATATTCATGTTGTGCACGCGGGCGCAGGCTTCTTCCAGGGTTTCGCGCATGGCGGCCTGTTCCACCGTCTCGCCGTTTTCCATGAAACCGGCGGGCAGGGTCCAGTAGCCCAGGCGCGGTTCGATGGCGCGGCGGCACAGCAGCACTTTATCGCCCCACACTGGCACGGTGCCAGCGACGATATTGGGGTTCTGGTAGTGAATGGTCGAGCAGTGATCGCACACAAAGCGCAAGCGGCCGTCGCCTTCGGGGATGCGTTGGGTAACCGGTTTACCGCACTGGCTGCAGAAATTCATGCTGGGGTTCCTGGAAAGTGCGTCTATCTTGGCGTGACGGGCAGGGCGCTGCAACAAGTTGTCGTTTAGCGACACCACGCGGGTTTTGGGGTTGGGCGCCCGCGTGCTTTGGTGCATGATGCAAGGTAGCCAACAGACCGAGATGACTCATGCTGGACGAGCTACTTCGCCGGGTAACCAATCACACCCCCCACACGCTGGAAACCGATGGGCGTTTCCCCGAGGCCGCGGTGCTGGTGCCGATTACCCGCAGTGACGAACCTGAGCTGATCCTGACCCTGCGTGCCAGCGGCCTGTCGACCCACGGCGGTGAAGTGGCCTTTCCCGGCGGGCGCCGCGACCCCGAAGACCCGGACCTGATTTTCACCGCGCTACGTGAAGCCGAAGAAGAGATAGGCCTTCCACCCGGCCTTGTGGAGGTCATTGGCCCGTTGAGCCCGTTGATCTCCCTGCACGGTATTCGGGTTACGCCGTATGTCGGCGTCATCCCCGACTACGTCGAATACCTGGCCAACGATGCCGAGATCGCCGCCGTTTTCAGCGTGCCGTTGGACTTCTTCCGACAGGACCCGCGCGAACATACCCACAGGATCGATTACCAGGGACGTAGTTGGTACGTGCCCAGTTATCGGTTCGGCGAATACAAGATCTGGGGGCTGACGGCGATCATGATCGTCGAGTTGATCAATCTGCTCTATGACGACGCCCAGATCAGCCTGCACCAGCCCCCCAAGAGTTTCATCAACATCTAAGCCATCGCTTGAATGGCAATGCCGTGAGGAAACACCATGAAATACCGCCTGGGCGACGCCCGCGTCGAGACTCACCCTCAGAGCTGGGTGGCACCGAATGCCACGCTGGTGGGCAAGGTCAAGCTGGAGGAGGGCGCCAACGTCTGGTTCAACGCGGTGTTGCGTGGCGACAACGAACTGATCCTGATCGGTAAGAACAGCAACGTGCAGGATGGCAGTGTGATGCACACCGACATGGGCTACCCGCTGACCCTGGGCACCGGTGTGACCATCGGTCATAACGCGATGCTGCATGGTTGCACGGTGGATGATTACAGCCTGATCGGTATCAACGCGGTGATCCTCAACGGCGCCAAGATCGGCAAGCACTGCATCATCGGCGCCAATTCACTGATCGGCGAAGGCAAGGAAATCCCCGATGGTTCACTGGTGATGGGCTCGCCGGGCAAAGTGGTGCGTGAATTGACCGACGCGCAGAAACGCATGCTCGAAGCCAGCGCTGCGCACTATGTGCATAACTCTCAGCGTTATGCGCGGGATTTGGTAGAGCAGGAAGAATGAACCCGATTGAACGCCCCGTCGCCTCGCCGTGCGTGAGTATCTGCGCGTTGGACGATGACGATATTTGCACCGGCTGCCAGCGTACCGTGGATGAAATTACGCGCTGGAGCCGCATGGATAACGCCGAGCGCCGGGTCGTGTTGGGGTTGTGCCATGAGCGGGCGGTGGCGAGTGGGTTGGTGTTTATGGCTTCCGGGAAAACTGGCGGCGGATAGACCGCTATTGCAGGCAAGCCAGCTCCCACATGAATGCATTCAAAATGTGGGAGCCGGCTTGCCTGCGATGAGGCCCTCCCAGACGACATATTTCTGAATGTGAAGTAACCTGTGGCCCTTGTTCACAGGTCCCTCGCCCCATGCTCTTCCTGATCGCCTACATCAGCAGCGTCGTGCTGATCAACTTTGCCTTTTCCACCGCCCCGCACCTGGACGTCATCTGGTCGGCCTGGGGTGGCCTGGTCTTCATCCTGCGCGACATGGTGCAAACCCGCTTCGGTCACGGAGCGATCATCGCCATGCTGGCGGCGTTGGTGCTGTCGTATGTCACGTCCGACCCGGCCATCGCCCTGGCCAGCGCCACGGCGTTTGCGGTATCCGAGTGCATCGACTGGCTCGTGTTCAGCATCACCAAACGCCCGCTGCACGATCGCCTGTGGATAAGTTCGGCGCTGAGCATTCCCCTCGACACCTTTATCTTCTTCGGCCTGATCGGCGCGCTCACGCCGGCAGTGGCGGGCACCGCGCTGGTGTCGAAGTTCGCCGGGGTCACGGTCGTGTGGCTGATCATGGCCTGGCGTATCCGCAAGCGGGCCGTCGTCAACTGAGGCCAATTCCTGCAGTTCATGTAAAATGCCGGCCTTTCTCCCAATGATCCGCTCCCCTGAGGACCTGAGATGACCCGAATCGGAACTCCATTGTCGCCAACCGCGACCCGCGTTTTGTTGTGTGGCTGCGGTGAGCTGGGCAAGGAAGTGGTAATCGAACTGCAACGCCTGGGCGTTGAAGTGATTGCTGTGGATCGCTACGCCAATGCGCCGGCCATGCAGGTTGCGCACCGTAGCCACGTGATCAACATGCTCGACGGCGCCGCCCTGCGTGCGGTGATCGAGGCCGAGAAGCCGCATTTCATCGTTCCGGAAATCGAAGCCATCGCCACTGCCACCCTGGTGGAACTGGAAGCCGAGGGCTTCACTGTGATTCCGACCGCGCGCGCGACCTCGCTGACCATGAACCGCGAAGGCATCCGCCGTCTTGCCGCCGAAGAGCTGGACCTGCCGACCTCGCCGTACCACTTCGCCGATACCTTCGAAGATTACAGCAAGGCCGTCCAGGACCTGGGCTTCCCGTGCGTGGTCAAGCCGGTGATGAGTTCGTCGGGCAAGGGCCAGAGCCTGCTGCGCAGCCCCGACGACGTGCAGAAAGCCTGGGATTACGCCCAGGAAGGTGGCCGTGCCGGTAAAGGCCGCGTGATCATCGAAGGCTTTATCGACTTCGACTACGAAATCACCCTGCTGACCGTGCGCCACATCGGCGGCACCACGTTCTGTGCGCCGGTGGGTCACCGTCAGGAGAAGGGCGACTATCAGGAATCCTGGCAGCCGCAAGCCATGAGCCCGATTGCCCTGGCAGAATCCGAGCGCGTTGCCAAAGCCGTGACCGAGGCCCTGGGTGGTCGTGGCCTGTTTGGTGTGGAGTTGTTCATCAAGGGTGATCAGGTGTGGTTCAGCGAAGTTTCGCCGCGTCCGCATGACACCGGTTTGGTGACCTTGATTTCTCAGGACCTGTCGCAGTTTGCGCTGCACGCGCGCGCCATCCTGGGCTTGCCGATCCCGTTGATCCGTCAGTTCGGGCCGTCGGCCTCGGCGGTGATCCTGGTGGAAGGGCAGTCGACCCAGACGGCGTTCGCCAACCTGGGCGCTGCGCTGAGCGAGCCGGACACGGCGTTGCGTCTGTTTGGCAAACCGGAAGTGAATGGGCAGCGTCGGATGGGTGTAGCGTTGGCGCGGGATGAGTCGATTGAAGCGGCTCGAGCGAAGGCGACCCGTGCTTCGAAGGCGGTTGTTGTAGAGCTGTAACCGCGTCGCGCCCTTCGCGAGCAAGCCCGCTCCCACATTCGATCGCATTGCCAACTCTGGCACTGATCACAATGTGGGAGTGGGCTTGCTCGCGAAAGCGGTCTATCAGGCAACCTTGTTCAAATCGTTATCCCGCGTCTCTTTCAGGCACAGCACAGCAATCAAGCTGAGCAACGCTGCCGCCGATACATACCCACCGACATAACTCAGCCCACCCATCGCCACCAGCTTGGTCGCGAAGAACGGTGCGGCCGACGCGCCCACGATCCCACCCAGGTTATACGCCGCCGAAGCACCGGTATAACGCACACGGGTCGGGAACAGTTCCGGCAGCATGGCGCCCATCGGCGCGAAGGTCACGCCCATCAGGAACAGCTCCAAGGCCAGGAACAAAGCCACCGCCCAAGTCGAACCGTGAGTCAGCAGCGGCTCCATGGTGAAGCCCGACAGGATTGCCAGGAGCGCGCCGACGATGAGCACCGGCTTGCGTCCGAAACGGTCACTGGCCAAGGCTGCCAACGGCGTCGCCAGGCCCATGAACAAGACTGCAAAGCACAACAGGCCGAGGAAGGTCTCACGGCTGTAGCCCAAGGTGGAGACGCCATAACTCAGGGAAAACGCAGTGGTGATGTAGAACAGTGCATAACACACCACCATCGACGCAGCGCCCAGCAACACCGGCAGCCAATGCTGGCTGAACAATTCCACCAGCGGCACCTTGACCGGGGCTTCCTTGGCGACGGCGTTGGCGAACACCGGCGTCTCATGCAGCTTCAGCCGCGCGTACAGGCCAACCATCACCAGCGCAGCGCTGAGGATGAACGGGATGCGCCAGCCCCAACTGCGGAACTGTTCGTCGCTCAGGCTCATGGCCAGGATCAGGAACAAGCCGTTGGCTGCCAGGAAGCCGATCGATGGACCCAGTTGCGGAAACATGCCGAACCAGGCGCGTTTGCCCTTGGGCGCGTTCTCGGTCGCCAGCAGCGCCGCGCCGCCCCATTCACCGCCCAAGCCCAGGCCCTGGCCGAAGCGCAGCACACACAGCAGGATCGGCGCCCAGGCCCCGATGCTGTCATAGCCGGGCAGCAAGCCAATCAGCGTCGTACAGACGCCCATCAGCAGCAGCGAGGCCACCAGGGTCGATTTACGCCCGATGCGGTCGCCAAAGTGGCCGAACAGTGCCGAGCCCAGCGGGCGGGCGATGAAGGCGATACCGAAGGTCAGGAACGACGCCAGCATCTGCGCGGTACCGGAGGTCTGCGGGAAGAACACTGGCCCGATCACCAGCGCAGCTGCCGTGGCGTAGATATAGAAGTCGTAGAACTCGATGGCGGTGCCGACGATGCTCGCCGTGGCGACTCGTGCGGTCGAGTTGGTCGGGGCGGCGGCGGGCGCGGCCTCGTTGTAGGTGGTGCTCATGGTAGTGTCCCTGATGGTCATTGCGCGTTTGGACGCGGATTATTATTGGTCGATCACCCATGGATCAGGGTTGTGCGCGGGAAGGCTCGGGATGGGAGCGAACGCCGGTCAGACACGATAAAGCGGTGCTTGGACACGCGGGGTGCGGGTAGCACGCGGTCAGGCGCGGCTCTGGTAAGCCGCCCCGATTATAGGAAGGGGGTTGAACATACAACAAGGGGGGGGCTGGCGAGGATCTACGGTTTGGAGTGGGGTGTATGTGGGAGCTGGCTTGCCTGCGATAAGATCACCTCGCTTTCATGACCGAGGTGTTTGCATCGCAGGCAAGCCAGCTCCCACATGGACCGAGTTGATTCAGGCAGCGACCGGCATCCGGCTGGTGTGCCAGATCAGCACCTTGCTCACGCGGTTGTCCTCGGTCTCGAGGATTTCCAGGCGGTAGCGACCGATTTTCAGGCAGACCGCGCAATCCGGGATGGTCTCCAGTGCTTCGGTGACCAGGCCGTTGAGGGTCTTGGGGCCGTCGCTGGGCAGGTGCCAGTTCAGGCTTTTGTTCAGCTCGCGGATCGAGGCGGCGCCATCGATGATGTAGCGGCCGTCCGGCTGGGGCTCGATATGCGGGTTGTCAGCACTCTGCTCGCTTTCGAATTCACCGACGATTTCTTCGAGGATGTCTTCCAGGGTCACGATACCCAGCACTTCGCCGTATTCATCCACCACCATGCCCAGGCGGCGTTGTTGCTTGTGAAAGTTCAGCAGCTGCAGTTGCAGGGGTGTGCTTTCCGGGACGAAGTAGGGTTCGTGGCAGGCGGCGAGCAACGCTTCCTTGGTCAGGCTGGCGTCGGGCAGCAGGTGCTGGATCTGCCGGGTGTTGAGCACCGCCTGGACCTGGTTGATGTCGCTGTGGAACACCGGCAGGCGCGTACGTTGGGAGGTGCGCAATTGCTCGATGATCTCTTCGATCGAGTCATCCAGGTTGATGCCGTCCACTTCACTGCGTGGCACCAGGATGTCGTTGACGGTGATGTTGTCCAGGGCGTGGATGCCGGGCATGCCTGGGGTGCGGCTTTCGTCGGACTCGGGTTCTGGCTCATCGTCATGGTCGGGCAGCGGTTCGTCGCTCTTTTTCACCACGCCGGATTTACGTGCGAATGGGCGCAGCAGCAACAGGCTGATGCCATTGAGCAGCCAGGCCAGCGGGTAGAGGATTTTCAGCGGCACGCCCAGCAGCGTGTTGCCAAAGCCCAGCACGGCTTGCGGATGGCGGACGGCGAGGGCACGGGGCAGGTAATCGGCCAGAATCAACAGGATTGCGCAGGAAATCATCCAGCCGAGCCAGGGCCCGTTCTGCGCCCAGGCGTAGATCGCCAGTAGCGTGCAGAGGATCACCACGGCGGCGCGACACAGGCTGTTGCACAGGATCAGGCTGTTGCGCGGGAAGCTTAGGCGGGCGGCTGCCTTGTCACGCTGGCGTGTACCGGGGCGCAGGGCCAGCAGGTGTTGTTGCGCGGCTTCGATGGCGGTGAACAGTGCGGCCCATAAGACCAGCAGGGCGATTACCGCGAGCATCGGCTCCAGGGGCAAGTTGTCCATGATCGCTGCCCGTCAGATGTGCAGGATATATTCGCGGACCAGCTTGCTGCCGAAATAGGCCAGCATCAGCAGGCAGAAGCCCGCCAGGGTCCAGCGAATTGCCTTGTGCCCGCGCCAGCCGAGCCGGTTGCGGCCCCACAGCAACACACTGAACACCACCCAGGCCAGACACGCCAGCAGGGTCTTATGCACCAAGTGCTGGGCGAACAGGTTTTCGACGAACAGCCAGCCGGAGATCAGCGACAGTGACAGCAGGGTCCAACCGGCCCACAGGAAGCCGAACAGCAGGCTTTCCATGGTTTGCAGCGGCGGGAAGTTCTTGATCAGCCCCGAGGGATGCTTGTGCTTGAGCTGGTGGTCCTGCAGCAGCAGGAGCAGGGCCTGGAACACCGCGATGGTGAACATGCCGTACGCCAGGATCGACAGCAGGATGTGCGCGAGGATGCCCGGCTCTTCATCAATGACCTGCACCGTGCCGGTAGGGGCGAATTGCGCCATCAACACGGTCAGCATTCCCAGCGGGAATAACAGCACCAGCAGATTCTCGACGGGAATCCGGTAGCAGGCCAGCAAGGTCAGCGCGATGACAGCGGCCGCGATCAAGCTGGCGGCGCTGAAAAAATCCAGGCCCAGGCCGACGGGTGTCATCAAATGGGTAAACAGGCTGGCAGCATGGGCCAGCAGGGCGAGAACGCCCAGGCCTACGAGCAGGCGTTTGTCCGCCTTGGCGCCTTGGGCCAGACGAGTGCCCTGATAGAGAGTCGCAGCGGCATACAAGATGGCGGCGGCGAGGCTGGGTAGCAAACTGGGTGACAAAGGGAGCATAAATCCTGTTAGGCAAGCCCGAAAGGCGCTGAGTTTGGCATACCCCCGCGTAACACGAAAGACTCTCAGGCCAGACAGCGGGTGTGCATGGCGGCAGTCTTCGCTATAATCCGCGACCTGCCCACGCCGCAGGCTCGCCGAGCGCTGTTTTTAATAGCGATTTACCACAGCCTGGGCCGCCATTACCTCGGTCTATGAATAGGGCCTGAAAGGATCGCGCATGTTTGAAAATCTGACTGACCGTCTCTCGCAGACGCTGCGCCATGTAACCGGCAAGGCCAAGCTGACCGAGGACAATATTAAAGACACCCTGCGTGAAGTGCGCATGGCGTTGCTGGAAGCCGACGTGGCCTTGCCGGTGGTGAAGGACTTCGTCAACTCGGTCAAAGAGCGCGCGGTGGGCACCGAAGTGTCCCGCAGCCTGACCCCGGGCCAGGCGTTTGTGAAGATCGTCCAGGCCGAACTCGAAAGCCTGATGGGCGCGGCCAACGAAGACCTGAACCTCAGTGCCGTGCCACCTGCCGTTGTGCTGATGGCCGGTCTGCAAGGTGCGGGTAAGACCACCACCGCCGGCAAGCTGGCGCGCTTCCTTAAAGAGCGCAAGAAGAAGTCCGTGATGGTGGTGTCGGCCGACGTATACCGTCCGGCTGCTATTAAACAGCTGGAAATGCTCGCTGGCGAAGTAGGGGTGACCTTCTTCCCGTCCGACCTGAGCCAGAAGCCGGTCGACATCGCCAACGCGGCTATTAAAGAAGCCAAGCTCAAGTTCATCGACGTGGTCATCGTCGATACCGCCGGTCGCCTGCACATCGACGAAGAGATGATGGGCGAGATCAAGGCGTTGCATGCCGCGATCAACCCGGTCGAGACGCTGTTCGTGGTCGACGCCATGACCGGCCAGGATGCGGCCAACACCGCCAAGGCCTTCGGCGACGCGTTGCCGCTGACCGGCGTGATCCTCACCAAGGTCGACGGTGACGCCCGTGGCGGTGCCGCGCTGTCGGTGCGTGCCATCACCGGCAAACCGATCAAGTTCATCGGTATGGGCGAGAAGAGCGACGCGCTCGAACCGTTCCATCCTGAGCGTATTGCTTCGCGCATCCTCGGTATGGGTGACGTGCTCAGCCTGATCGAGCAGGCCGAAGCCACGCTCGACAAGGACAAGGCCGACAAACTGGCCAAGAAGCTGAAGAAGGGCAAGGGCTTCGACCTCGAAGACTTCCGCGACCAGCTGCAGCAGATGAAGAACATGGGCGGCCTCGGCGGCCTGATGGACAAACTGCCGAACATCGGCGGTGTGAACCTGGCGCAGATGGGCAATGCCCAGGGCGCGGCAGAGAAGCAGTTCAAGCAGATGGAAGCCATCATCAACTCCATGACCCCGGCCGAGCGCCGTGACCCTGAGCTGATCAGCGGTTCGCGCAAACGTCGGATCGCCATGGGTTCCGGCACCCAGGTGCAGGACATCGGTCGCTTGATCAAGCAGCACAAGCAGATGCAGAAGATGATGAAGAAATTCTCTGCCAAGGGCGGAATGGCCAAGATGATGCGCGGCATGGGCGGTATGTTGCCCGGCGGTGGCATGCCGAAAATGTAAAGTATTCGCGCGCAAGCACGCTTGCGCTCCGACCCACAGGGACGTGGGATCTCCAGCAAACCCGCCGTTGGCGGGCGCTGACTCGCCGTTTTAACCGACGGCTCTATAGCAGATCTGAGTGGCACGCTGATAGGCGCCAGAAAAAGACATTTGCAAAAGTCCGGATATTCCTTAGAATATGCGGCCTTTCGGGCACCTATGCCCGCTGTGCATTTAGATTTGCAGCACCGACTACAGGAACGATGTTCACATGCTAACAATCCGTCTTGCCCTTGGCGGCTCCAAAAAGCGCCCGTTTTACCACTTGACCGTAACCGACAGCCGCAACCCGCGCGACGGTTCGCACAAGGAACAGGTTGGTTTCTTCAACCCTGTTGCTCGTGGCCAAGAAGTTCGTCTGTCCGTGAACCAAGAGCGCGTAGCCTACTGGCTGAGCGTGGGTGCACAGCCATCCGAGCGCGTAGCAAAACTGTTGAAGGACTCGGCTAAGGCCGCAGCCTGAGCAATATGAACGCGACGCCAGCTGTTGCTGATGATTTGATCGTTATCGGCAAGATTTACTCTGTTCATGGCGTTCGCGGCGAAGTGAAGGTGTATTCCTTTACTGATCCGACTGAAAACCTGTTGCAGTACAAGACCTGGACGCTCAAGCGCGAGGGTAGTGTGAAGCAGGTTGAGCTGGTCAGTGGACGCGGGAGCGATAAGTTCCTGGTCGCAAAGCTCAAGGGTCTTGATGATCGTGAGGAAGCTCGTCTTCTGGCTGGTTATGAGATCTGCGTGCCGCGCAACCTGTTCCCTGAATTGACCGACGGCGAGTACTACTGGTACCAGCTGGAAGGTCTGAAGGTTATTGATCAACTCGGGCAATTGTTCGGGAAAATCGATCATCTTCTGGAAACCGGCGCCAATGATGTAATGGTGGTCAAGCCTTGCGCTGGCAGCCTGGATGATCGCGAACGTCTGTTGCCCTATACGGCGCAATGCGTGTTGGCCGTCGACCTGGCCGCGGGCGAGATGAAGGTGGAATGGGACGCGGACTTCTAAGCGTGGCTAATTTGCGCATTGAAGTGATCAGTTTGTTTCCCGAGATGTTTTCCGCCATCAGCGAGTACGGCATCACCAGTCGGGCGGTGAAACAGGGGCTGTTGCAGCTCACCTGTTGGAACCCGCGAGACTACACGACGGATCGACATCACACTGTGGACGATCGCCCATTTGGCGGTGGCCCGGGCATGGTGATGAAGATCAAGCCCCTGGAAGACGCATTGGTTCAGGCCAAGGCCGCCGCCGGGGAGAAGGCGAAGGTAATTTACCTGTCCCCTCAAGGCCGTCAGCTGAAACAGGCTGGGGTCCGCGAGCTGGCGAATGAGGAAGCACTGATCCTGATTGCCGGTCGCTATGAAGGCATTGACGAGCGGTTTATTGAAGCTCATGTCGATGAAGAGTGGTCGATTGGGGACTATGTTCTGTCTGGCGGCGAGCTGCCGGCGATGGTCCTGATAGATGCGGTTACACGACTGCTGCCTGGAGCTTTAGGGCATGCGGACTCCGCGGAGGAAGACTCCTTCACGGATGGTTTGCTGGATTGCCCGCACTACACCCGACCGGAGGTGTATGCGGATCAGCGTGTTCCCGACGTATTGCTAAGTGGCAATCACGCACACATCCGGCGTTGGCGTTTACAGCAGTCCCTTGGTCGGACCTATGAACGACGCGCCGATCTTCTGGAAAGCCGCTCGCTTTCTGGAGAAGAGAAGAAGCTGCTCGAGGAATACATCCTCGCGCGGGACGATAGTTAACAACGTATCGATGGTAGGTCCATTGACTTACCTTAGGAGCACAGCATGACTAACAAAATCATCCTTGCACTCGAAGCAGAGCAGATGACCAAAGAGATCCCTACCTTTGCCCCGGGCGACACCATTGTCGTTCAGGTGAAAGTGAAGGAAGGCGACCGTTCGCGTCTGCAAGCGTTCGAAGGCGTGGTAATCGCCAAGCGTAACCGTGGTGTGAACAGTGCTTTCACTGTTCGTAAAATCTCCAACGGTGTTGGCGTAGAGCGTACTTTCCAGACCTACAGCCCGCAAATCGACAGCATGGCCGTCAAGCGTCGCGGTGACGTACGTAAAGCCAAGCTGTACTACCTGCGTGACCTGTCCGGTAAAGCAGCTCGCATCAAGGAAAAACTGGCTTAAGTCCAGCTTCCCGATGCAGAAAAAAGCAGCCTACGGGCTGCTTTTTTGTGCCTGAAATTTGTCTATTTACCGGTATTTATGCATGACCACCCGCTTCGAAGAAATCCAGCGCCGTACCGACCTTTCCGTGACTCACGTGACCAAGGCCGTTTTTCCGCCGACCACCAACCACCACAACACCTTGTTTGGCGGCACCGCCTTGGCGTGGATGGATGAAGTGTCGTTCATTACCGCCACGCGCTTTTGCCGCTTGCCGCTGGTAACGGTGTCTACTGACCGTATCGACTTCAATCACGCGATCCCGGCAGGCTCCATCGTTGAGCTGATTGGCCGTGTGATCAAAGTCGGTAACACCAGCCTCAAGGTCGAGGTGGAAGTATTCGTCGAGAGCATGAGTGCTGATGGTCGCGAAAAGGCGATCCAGGGCGTGTTCAGCTTTGTCGCGATTGATGCCGACAAGCGGCCTGTCCCGGTATTGCCTGGGTTTGTTGACTGATCCTGAACCGCTGTCGAAGGCAAGCCAGCTCCCACATTGAATCAGTGTTGTTCAATCGATCAGGCAAGACACAAAACCCATGTGGGAGCTGGCGTGCCTGCGATAGGATCTACCCGACACTCCAGTCATCAGCTTGAGCCCATATGCCCGCCATTGACCACCCCCTGATCGACCGCTTCCTCGACGCCCTGTGGCTGGAAAAAGGCCTGTCGGACAACACGCGTCAGGCTTACCGCAGCGACCTGGCCCTGTTCAACGGTTGGCTGCAGGAAAAAAACCTTGAGTTGGTCAACGCTGGCCGCGAGCTGATTCTCGACCACCTGGCCTGGCGCCTTGAGCAAAACTACAAGCCCCGTTCCACCGCAAGATTTCTCTCTGGGGTGCGTGGCTTTTATCGCTATCTGTTGCGTGAAAAACTGATAGCAGTCGATCCGACTCTCCAAGTCGACATGCCTCAACTAGGTAGGCCTCTTCCTAAATCTCTGTCAGAAGCCGACGTGGAAGCCTTGTTGGCGGCCCCGGACCTGAGCGAAGCCATCGGCCAGCGCGACCGCGCGATGCTCGAAGTGCTGTACGCCTGCGGCCTACGGGTGACCGAGTTGATCAGCTTGACCCTGGAGCAAGTCAACCTGCGTCAGGGCGTGCTGCGGGTGATGGGCAAGGGCAGCAAGGAGCGGCTGGTGCCCATGGGCGAGGAGGCGATTGTGTGGGTCGAGCGCTACATGCGTGATGCCCGCAGTGAGCTGCTTGGCGGACGCCCCAGCGACGTGTTGTTTCCCAGCCTGCGCGGCGAGCAGATGACCCGGCAGACCTTCTGGCACCGCATCAAGCACCAGGCCAAGGTCGCCGGCATCGGCAAGGCCTTGTCGCCCCACACGTTGCGCCATGCGTTCGCCACGCATTTGCTCAACCACGGGGCGGATTTGCGCGTGGTGCAAATGCTGCTTGGGCACAGCGACTTATCCACAACCCAGATCTACACCCACGTGGCGCGTGCACGCTTGCAGGATATGCACGCCAAGCACCACCCGCGAGGCTGAAAACCGCCAATTTGTCCCGCCACGGGCTGCCCTGCGGCCCAACTGTGGTAGGCTTTGCCGGTTAGCAAAGGGGACGGCCCAGCGCTGTGTTTTTCCAAACAGTATTCCTTCCCGTCCCTGCATCTGCCTTCAGGAGTTCCCATGCGCTTGACCCAGATTATTGCCGCCGCAGCCATTGCGTTGGTTTCCACCTTTGCGTTCGCCGATGACGCTGCCGAGCAGACCATCCGCAAGAGCCTGGCCAACCTGCAACTCGATACCCCGATCGAAAGCATCAGCGCCAGCCCGATGGCCGGCCTGTATGAAGTCAAGCTCAAGGGCAGCCGCGTGCTGTACGCCAGTGCCGACGGCCAGTACATCGTCCAGGGCTACCTGTTCCAGCTGAAGGACGGCAAGCCGGTCAACCTGACCGAGAAAGCCGAGCGCCTGGGCGTGTCCAAGCTGATCAACGGCATTCCGGTAGCGGAAACCGTGGTTTACCCGGCCATCGGCGAGACCAAGACCCATATCACCGTGTTCACCGACACCACCTGCCCGTACTGCCACAAGCTGCACGCCGAAGTGCCTGCGCTGAACAAGCTGGGCGTGGAAGTCCGCTACGTCGCGTTCCCGCGCCAGGGCCTGGGCTCGCCGGGTGACGAGCAGTTGCAAGCGGTGTGGTGCTCGGCCGACAAGAAAGCGGCCATGGACAAGATGGTCGACGGCAAGGAAATCAAGGCGGCCAAATGTGCCAACCCGGTTTCCAAGCAGTTCGCCCTGGGCCAGTCCATCGGCGTGAACGGTACGCCGGCTATCGTTTTGGCGGACGGCCAAGTGATTCCGGGCTACCAGCCAGCGCCACAAGTTGCCAAACTGGCGCTGAGTGCCAAATAAACCAGCATCGTCGAACCTTTGACGATCATGGCTCGCGGATAAGTCGGCGGGCCATTAATTGAAAGCCGCAGTCGTGCGGCTGTTTTCCACGGCCGACCTAGCGTCGGCCGTTTCATGGGGAGTTCTTCAGTGAAACCGGTCAAAGTAGGCATCTGTGGGTTAGGGACCGTCGGTGGCGGCACCTTCAACGTACTTCAGCGTAACGCTGAGGAAATTTCCCGCCGTGCAGGTCGCGGGATTGAAGTGGCGCAGATTGCCACGCGTTCGCCAAAGCCTCAGTTCGAAACGACCGGTATTGCGATTACCAACGATGTCTTCGCCGTTGCCACCAACCCTGAAATCGATATCGTCATCGAACTGGTCGGCGGTTACACCGTGGCCCGTGAGCTGGTGCTCAAGGCCATCGAGAACGGCAAGCACGTGGTCACCGCCAACAAGGCGCTGATTGCCGTGCACGGCAACGAGATCTTCGCCAAGGCGCGTGAGAAGGGCGTGATTGTTGCGTTCGAAGCCGCCGTGGCCGGTGGCATCCCGGTGATCAAGGCGATCCGTGAAGGCCTGTCCGCCAACCGCATCAACTGGGTGGCCGGCATCATCAACGGCACCGGCAACTTCATCCTCACCGAAATGCGCGAGAAGGGCCGTACCTTCGAAGACGTGCTGGCCGAAGCCCAGGCCCTGGGTTACGCCGAAGCCGACCCGACCTTCGACGTGGAAGGGATCGACGCGGCGCACAAGCTGACCATCCTGGCGTCCATCGCCTTTGGTATCCCGCTGCAGTTCGACAAGGCCTACACCGAAGGCATCACCAAGCTGACCACCGCCGACGTGAACTACGCCGAAGCCCTGGGCTACCGCATCAAGCACCTGGGCGTGGCGCGTAGTACCCCGGCGGGTATCGAGCTGCGTGTGCACCCGACCCTGATCCCGGCCGACCGCCTGATCGCCAACGTCAATGGCGTGATGAACGCCGTGATGGTCAACGGTGATGCGGCAGGTTCGACGTTGTTCTACGGCGCCGGCGCCGGCATGGAGCCCACCGCTTCGTCGGTGATCGCCGACCTGGTCGACGTGGTTCGCGCCATGACCAGCGACCCGGAAAACCGCGTGCCGCATCTGGCCTTCCAGCCGGATTCGTTGTCGGCCCACCCGATCCTGCCGATCGAAGCCTGCGAAAGCGCTTACTACCTGCGCATCCAGGCCCAGGATCACCCGGGCGTGTTGGCCCAAGTGGCGAGCATCCTGTCGGAGCGCGGTATCAACATCGAGTCGATCATGCAGAAGGAAGTCGAGGAGCAAAACGGCCAGGTGCCGATGATCCTGCTGACCCACCGCGTGCTCGAGCAACACATCAACGATGCCATCGCCGCCCTGGAAGCCCTGCAAGGCGTGGTCGGCCCGGTGGTGCGGATCCGCGTCGAACACCTGAACTAATGGTTTTGCTGCAAGGGCCCCGCAGGTTCGGCGGCCCTTGTTCAAGAATGCTCTAGAGGAGCCAGTCATGCGTTATATCAGCACCCGCGGCCAGGCACCGGCCCTGAATTTCGAAGACGTTCTGCTGGCAGGCCTTGCCACTGACGGCGGCCTGTACGTGCCGGAAAACCTGCCACGCTTCACCCAGGAAGAAATCGCTTCGTGGGCCGGCCTGCCGTACCACGAACTGGCGTTCCGGGTGATGCGCCCGTTCGTCACCGGTAGCATTCCGGATGCGGACTTTAAAAAGATTCTGGAAGAAACCTATGGCGTGTTTTCCCACAACGCCATCGCACCGCTGCGCCAACTGAATGGCAATGAGTGGGTCCTGGAGCTGTTCCACGGCCCGACCCTGGCGTTCAAGGATTTTGCCCTGCAACTGCTGGGGCGCCTGCTCGACTACGTGCTGGAGAAGCGGGGCGAGCGCGTGGTGATCATCGGCGCCACCTCCGGTGACACCGGCTCGGCGGCCATCGAAGGGTGCAAGCACTGCGAAAACGTCGACATCTTCATCCTGCACCCGCACAAGCGCGTGTCGGAAGTGCAGCGTCGCCAGATGACCACCATCTTTGGTGAAAACATCCACAACATCGCGATCGAAGGCAACTTCGATGACTGCCAGGAAATGGTCAAGAACAGCTTCGCTGACCAGAGCTTCCTGAAGGGGACGCGCCTGGTGGCGGTGAACTCGATCAACTGGGCGCGGATCATGGCCCAGATCGTTTACTACTTCCACGCGTCCCTGCAGTTGGGCGGTCCGGCGCGTTCGGTATCGTTCTCGGTGCCGACCGGCAACTTCGGCGACATCTTCGCCGGTTACCTGGCGCGCAACATGGGCCTGCCGATCAACCAGTTGATCGTTGCTACCAACCGCAACGACATCCTGCACCGCTTCATGAGTGGCAACCAGTACGTCAAGGAAACCCTGCACGCGACCCTGTCGCCGTCCATGGACATCATGGTCTCGTCGAACTTCGAACGCCTGCTGTTCGACATGCACGGTCGCAACGGCGCGGCCATTGCCGGCCTGATGGATAACTTCAAGCGCGGCGGCGGTTTCAGCGTTGACGAAGAGCGCTGGACCGAAACCCGCAAGCTGTTCGACTCCCTGGCCGTGGATGACGCCCAGACCTGCGAAACCATCGCAGAAGTCTACGCCCAGACCGGCGAGCTGCTTGACCCACACACCGCCATCGGCGTGAAGGCTGCCCGTGAGTGCCGTCGCAGCCTGGACATCCCGATGGTGATCCTCGGTACTGCACACCCGGTCAAATTCCCGGAAGCGGTGGAGAAGGCCGGCGTTGGCAAGGCGCTGGAGTTGCCGGTGCACCTGGCTGACCTGTTCGAGCGTGAAGAGCGTTGCACAGTGTTGCCGAACGACTTGAAGGCGGTGCAGGCGTTTGTGAGCCAGCACGGCAACCGTGGTAAGCCTTTGTAAGGCGAATCGCGCAAACAAAAACGCCGCTTGCCCTTCCTTTGGGCCGCGGCGTTTTTTGTTTATGGGCAGCCGTTTTTTCCCTGTCATGTTGCAAGTGCATGCTGGAATCCGTCACCCCCTGACGGCCCCATAAAGACGATAAAGCGAACTTTCCTACGTCACAAACAGTCACTTAGGATAGATGCAGCTCCCGTTGAAACGATTGTTCCCGAACTATTGAGTGGTGATCGAGATGGAAAGTATCAGCCTATTGCTCGAAGAAGCACTGAGCCCCTATCAGGTTACGCTGACCACCTCTGGTGTGCAGGACGAGTGCCTGGTATCCGTGAAGAATCCTGGCGGCGCCATCGTGGTCGAGCGTGAAGTCGACCGCGCCCAATTGATGGACAAACGCATGCTGGTGGATGTCGTGGATTGCCTGCTGCGCGACATCAAAATTGCTGAAGGGCGTCTGGAACCCTCGGTCATTGCAGCCTTGCGCAACGCAGCCCAGACCCGCAGCGCCACTGCCGCATGAAGAATTGTTTAGCTGTGGAAACTTCCTACACTGTGGTCGGTCAGATTTCGTAACAGCAAGAGCAAGCATTGTGCTCCGGTGTTTGTGGCTTGTTGTACTGGTCTTTACTGATCACGTTTAACCCCGAAGTGTCTCCCCACGCTCCGGGGTTTCTTTTTGCCCGGGATTTGTCAAGGCGCGTCCTGGTAGAACAGCGGATGGTCGTGCAAATACTGCGCACGCAGTGCCGGATCCAGCCAGGCGGCGTAGGCGTGCAGTAGCTGAGCCTGCGGTAGTTCACCCACTACCTGGTTGATGCGCTGGATCGCCTGGTGACCCTGGGGCGTGTCCGAGCAACCGATATGGATACGCTGATAGGGCGTGGCACCGGCAATCGGATAGAACGCCAAGGCCTGCGGGTCGATACCCTGGTGCAGGGCGTGATAGCGGATTTCGGTCCAATAGCCCAGCACTGCCTCCAACCGCCCCAGGCGTTGCATTTGCAGCAGGCTGCCCAACGCATCGTTGCCGTAGTGCATCACGCGTTTGTGGGCGTCGGTGTGTTCCAGCACGCCATCGATGAACGCACCGTAGCTGCGCTCGGCGACAACGCCCAGCCGGGTGTGGTCATCCTGCAGGATCGCCGTCAGGTCGACCCGTTCCTGAGCGACCAGCGGCGCCAGCACCTCACGGCGATCCTGGCGCACCACCACGCCGTTGCTGACGATGGAAAACGCCGGGCGCGAATACACCACCCACTTGGCCCGCTCTGCGGTCCACAGCATGGTGGGGTCGCAGGTGAAGGCGGGCGTCTGGAGCATCTGCAAGCCGCGTGCGCGGTTGACGTGCAGCACCTTGTGCCGGTACTCGGGCAGGCGTTCCATCAGCATCGGCAGCAATTCGTCGATGGCGCCCTGGCCTTTTTGCGGGCCGTCGAAGATGGTCAGCGGCGGCAGGTCGCGGATCAGCCAGGTCAAGGTTTCGGCCGCCTGGGATGCCAGCGGCAAACACACCAGCCAAGGGCCGCACAGGCCCAGGAGCCAGCGACGCAGCATTAGCGTGGACACGCCATCAGATCGCGCCTTGTTCACGCAGGCGCGTGATCGCTGCTTCGTCGTAGCCCAACTCATTGAGCAGCACCTTGTTGTGCTCACCCAGTTGCGGCCCGACCCACTCGCAGCTGCCCGGTGTGTCCGACAGCTTGGGCACGATGCCCGGCATCTTGAAATCCTTTCCACCGGGCAGCTTGGCCTTGAGGAGCATCTCCCGCGCAAGAAATTGCGGGTCTCCCAGCATGTCCTCGGCGCTGTAGATGCGGCTGGCGGGGACCTCGGCCTGGTTCAGCTGCTCGACCACCTGATCCAGCGACAGCGAGTTGACCCATCGATCAATCACCCCGTACAGCTCATCGCGGCGACCATCACGCCCGTCATTGCTGGCAAGCTCTGGATCATTGGCCAAATCCTCACGACCGATGGCAAGCATGAAGCGCTTGAAGATCGCATCGCCATTGGCGCCGATCTGCACATGCTTGCCGTCGGCGCTGGTGTGGATCGATGACGGTGTGATGCCGGGCATGATGTTGCCGGTGCGTTCGCGAATAAAGCCGAACACGTCAAACTCCGGGATCATGCTTTCCATCATGGCGAATATGGCTTCATACAGCGCCACATCCACCACCTGGCCCTGGCCTCCGTTGACTTCGCGATGACGCAGCGCCATCAGTGCGCCGATCACCGCCCACAACGCGGCAATCGAGTCGCCGATGGAAATCCCGGTACGCACTGGCGGGCGGTCTTCAAAACCGGTGATATAGCGCAGCCCGCCCATGGACTCACCCACCGCACCGAACCCCGGCTGATCTTTCATCGGTCCGGTTTGGCCAAAGCCAGAGAGACGTACCATCACCAGCTTGGGGTTAAGGGCATGCAGGGTCTCCCAGCTCAGGCCGAGCTTTTCCAGTACGCCAGGGCGGAAGTTTTCGATGAGGATGTCGGCGTCCGCCAGTAACTGCTTGAGGATCGCCAGGCCGTCCGGGTGCTTGAGGTTGAGGGTCAGCGACTTTTTGTTGCGCGCCTGCACGAACCACCACAGCGAGGTGCCTTCATACAGCTTGCGCCATTTGCGCAGCGGGTCGCCGCCGTCAGGCGATTCGACCTTGATCACCTCGGCGCCGAATTCCGCACAGATGCGTGAGGCAAACGGGCCGGCGATCAGGGTACCGAGTTCGATGACTTTGAGGCCGGCAAGCGGTTTGGCGTTGAACGACATGAGGATCCTTGTCTGCGCAGGGTGTTGGTGTGATGCCTTTTAACATAGGCGAGTAGACCAGGGCAGCGCAGGATTCGTTGAATCGCCTCGCCATCGGTTAGACTGACCGCCTTTCCCTGTCTCTAGAAGCCCGTTCATGGCCCAGCCGTCCACGACCTACAAATTCGAACTCAACCTCACCGACCTTGATCGCTCGGTGTACGAGAGTGTCAAACAGACCATCGCCCGCCACCCGTCGGAAACCGAAGAGCGCATGACCGTGCGTCTGCTGGCCTACGCCCTCTGGTACAACGAGCAATTGTCGTTTGGCCGTGGCCTGTCAGATGTAGACGAGCCAGCCCTGTGGGAAAAAAGCCTGGATGACCGGGTTCTGCACTGGATCGAAGTCGGCCAGCCTGATGCCGACCGCCTCACCTGGTGCTCGCGTCGCACCGAACGTACCAGCCTGCTGGCCTACGGTAGCTTGCGCGTGTGGGAAGGCAAGGTGGTGCCGGTGGCGAATAACCTGAAAAACGTACACATCGCCGCCGTGCCCCAGGAGGTCTTGGAGACCCTGGCCAAGGACATGCCCCGCGTCATCAAGTGGGACGTAATGATCAGCGAAGGCACCCTGTTCGTTACTGACGATCGTGGCCAGCATGAAGTGCAGTTGCAGTGGTTGGTCGGCGAACGCGGTTGATTGGATCGCCGCCGGTCACCTGTTTTATTTCCGTTTCAGAAGAGAAGTCTCCGTCACCCCATGCGTATCGATCCTCGCCCGTTGCCCGCCGTCCTGCCGTTTCTCGGTGAATTGCCGCCACTGCTGACCCGTCTCTACGCCGCACGCGGAGTGCAGTCCGAAGCCGAGCTGGACAAAAGCCTGGCGCGGTTGATCCCCTACCAGCAGCTCAAGGGCATCGACGCGGCGGTGGACCTGCTGGTGACGGCGTTGGAGCAGCGCCAGCGCATCCTTATCGTCGGCGACTTTGACGCCGATGGCGCCACCGCCAGCACCGTGGGCACCTTGGGCTTGCGTTTGCTCGGTGCGGCCCATGTCGACTACCTGGTGCCCAACCGTTTCGAGTACGGCTACGGCCTCACCCCGGAAATCGTCGCCGTGGCGCTGCAGCGTGCGCCGCAGTTGCTGATCACGGTGGACAACGGCATCTCCAGCGTCGAAGGCGTGGCGGCGGCGAAGGCGGCGGGGTTGCAGGTGCTGGTGACGGACCACCATTTGCCCGGCGATGAGTTGCCAGCGGCGGATGCCATCGTCAACCCGAACCAGCCTGGCTGTGAATTCCCGAGCAAAGCCTTGGCCGGCGTGGGCGTGATTTTCTATGTGCTGATGGCGCTGCGTGCGCGCCTGCGCAGCTTGGGCTGGTACGACAACACGCCACAACCCAACATCGGTGAATTGCTCGACCTGGTTGCCCTGGGCAGCGTCGCCGACGTAGTGCCCCTGGACGCCAACAACCGCATCCTGGTGCATCAAGGCCTGGAGCGTATCCGCGCCGGTCGCGCGCGGCCGGGGATCAAGGCGATTTTGGAAGTGGCCAAGCGTGATGCTGCGCGTATCACCTCCACCGACCTGGGTTTTATCCTTGGCCCGCGCTTGAACGCCGCCGGGCGCCTGGATGACATGAGCCTGGGCATCGAATGCCTGCTCACCACCGACTTCGCCGCGGCGCGGGAAATGGCCGCGCAACTGGACGGCATGAACCAGGACCGCAAGTCGATCGAGCAGGGTATGCAGCGCGAGGCCCTGGCCCAGCTCAAGGACTTGCCGGTGGAGTCCATGCCTTACGGCTTGTGCCTGTTCGATCCGGAATGGCATCAAGGCGTGATCGGGATTCTCGCGTCGCGTATGAAAGAACGTTACTTCCGCCCGACCATCGCCTTCGCCGACGCCGGTGATGGCTTGCTCAAGGGCTCAGGGCGCTCTGTGCAGGGGTTTCATATCCGCGATGCCCTGGCGGTGGTCGCGAGTCAGCATCCCAACCTGATCACCAAATACGGCGGCCACGCCATGGCGGCGGGGCTGACGTTGCCTGAGGAAAACTTCCCACTCTTTGCCGAAGCTTTTGATGCTGAAGTGCGTCGCCAACTGCGTGAAGAAGACCTGACCGGACGCTTGTTGTCCGACGGCACCCTGGCGGTGGAAGAGTTTCATCTGGAGCTGGCCCGCGCGTTGCGGCATGCCGGACCGTGGGGGCAGCACTTCCCCGAGCCATTGTTTCACGGCGTGTTTCAACTGGTCGAACAGCGCGTGGTGGGGGAGCGGCACCTGAAGGTGGTGCTCAAGAGCGAATGCGGGTCCGTAAAGCTCGATGGCATTGCGTTTGGGGTGGACCGAGAGGTCTGGCCGAATCCGACCGTGCGGTGGGTGGAGTTGGCGTACAAGCTGGATGTGAACGAGTTTCGTGGGAATGAAACCGTGCAACTGATGATTGCCCACATCGAACCGCGCTAGCGTTCAGCGGCACCACCAGACAACTGTGGGAGCGGGCTTGCCCGCGAATACGGCGTGTCAGTCAATGTTCCTGTGACTGATCCACCGCTTTCGCGGGCAAGCCCGCTCCCACATTTTTATCTGCGTACGGTCTTAAACTACTTGGCTTGGTGCTTCACGATGATATCCACCAAGCGCTTGGCCAGCGCCGGATAGTTCTCATCAAAGTGATGCCCACCGGGTAACTTCAACGCTTCACCCACCGCAGTCTTGTCCGTGCAGCCGCTCTCGTCGACTTCTTCCGCCCCGTAGATGCACACCACTTTCTCGGGGGGCAGCTTGGCCATTTCCGGGCCCGTGGCGGCTTCTTTGCCGGCGTTACCCAGCCAACCTTCTACTTCAATTTCGAAGCTGCCCGTGCGCGCGAAGGCCAGCAAGATAATCGCATCGACACGCTGCTGCTCGTTTTCCGGCAGACGGTTGTAGATGGCTGGCAACACATCGGCACCGAACGAATAACCGGTCAGCACGAAGCGCTTGGTGCCCCATTTCTGACGGTAGTGCTGCATCAGTTCGGTGAGGTCCTTGGCGCTTTGTTCCGGCGTCTTGTGCTGCCAGTAGTAGCGCAGGGTATCGATACCCACCACTGGGTAGCCGATCTTGGCCATTTCGCCGGCCACGTCGCGGTCCAGGTCGCGCCAACCGCCATCGCCGGAGAGGAACAGGGTGACGGTATCTTTCGCTTGGCCGGCCGGGACTTCCACCACCGGAATCGCCAGGCCGCCGTTGTCCGAACCTACCAATTGCTTGCGCAGCTCGTTGTTCAGCACTTGCGGGTAGTGAATGTCGTAGTCGCTGATGCTGGTGGTGGCGCGCGGCGTGTCGCGTACGAAACTGGCGCTTTCATCGTCAGGGTTGTCGTTCCAGGCCACCAGCCAATTGCCGTGTGCGGCTGTCTTTGGCAGTGGGTCTTTGCAGCCTTCCTGGACCAGGGCGAAACCAACGGAGATGGCGTTGGCCTTATCGTCGTTCTGGGTGGCCAGCCAGCGCCAAGCGAGAGCGGCGCCAGGGCCGATGCCGCTGACCAGGGTGGCAGGGCCCTTGAGTTGGCTCAGGGCGCCTTGCAGCGCTTGTTCCTGCAGCTTGCAGTCGTCCTTGGGCAGGATCACCTGGACAATCTGCGCCTTGCCGCCTTGGCTCAAGGCAATCAGTTGGCTGTCGGTCAGCATTTCATCAGGCATCACGGCCACCGCGACGCGTGCTTTCGGCGTGCCGTACGGGGTGACGCGGGTCATCACCGAACCGTCGGCCTGGGGCAGTTGCTCCAGGGTCGGCTGCGGGGCAGGACGGTTCCAGTACCAATAGCCGCCACCCAGGACCAGGGCGAGCAGCACTACGAAGGCCAATACATACCGCCAGGAGCGTCGAATCATCAGCGTTTCACCAATCCAGTCAAGCCGCCCGCGATCAGGGCGGCGGTATCGGCCAGTGCCACCAGCGGATCAAGTCCTGCGGGCACGGCCATGTAACGGGGTTCCCAGTCAGGCTGGAACTTGTCTTTGAAGCGGCGCAAACCTTGGAAGTTATACAGTTGCTCGCCACGACGGAACACCATCGAACCCAGGCGCTGGGTCAGTGGGGCGCCGCGTCGTGGTTGCAGGCCCGACAACGGCACCATGCCGAGGCTGAAGCGGGCGTAGCCGTGACTCTTATAGTGTTGAATCAGGCCGACCATCATGAATTCCATGGTCAGCTTGGGCGCGTCCGGGTGAGCGCGCATCAGATCGAGACTGGCCAGGTCGTGGTTGTAGGTCTCGAGCAGGTTGGCGAAGGCCACCGGGCGCCCTTCGAAGCGAATGATCGCGATACGAAAGTGCTTGAGGTAGTCGTCGCTGAAGCGGCCCAGGGAAAAGCCCTTTTCTCGTACATTCTTGCCGGTCAGCCAAGCGTCGGAGATCACCTTCAGCTCGTCCATTGGCGCGGTGCCCGGTTCGCAGATCTCCAGGGACAGGCCGTCCCGCGAGCCACGGTTCCAGGTGTAACGCAGGTCCTTCATCTCTTTGCCCTTGGCTTCCAGGTCAAAGCGTTTCAGGTCGACGCGGGCTTCTTCGCCCAGCTTGATCGCGGTGAGGCCGATGTCCATATAGTAGGGCAGGTTTTCCGCTCGTACCTGATAGAACACCGGGCGCGCGTGGTGGATGTCGCACAGGTCGCGGAACTGCCAGATCATCTCCGCCCGTTGCTGGGTCGGGCCGATCGGGTCGTACAAGGCTACCAGGCTACGGCCGCGACGGGCGTACATGAGGAAAGCTTCATCATTGGGATGGAACAGCAGCGCTTTGTCGCCGGTGAGCGCCAGGCCGCCGTCGGGCTGGGACGAGGCCATCAGGATCTTGCTGGCGCGCTCCAGTTCGTCCGGTGTCGGCAAGTGGATCACCGGCCGCGCGGTACGCAGCAGCCAGGTCAGCGACACGATCACCAGCACCACGGCGGCGCCCAGCAGCGAACGCAGGCCGCGTGGGGCGTTGGCGTCCAGGGTGAACTGCCACCACAGCTGATGGCTGTAAGGCACGTCTTGATAAGCGAACAGCAGCAACCAGATCGATGCCCCCAGCACACAGACACTGGCCACCAGGTACAGCGGCGAGAAGGGCAGTTCGGTGAGGCGGCTGGCACGATAGAAAGAGCGCCGGAAGATGGCCAGCAGGATCGCGGTCATGGTCATCAGGCTGGCTTCTTCCCAGTCGAAACCCTTGAGCAGCGAGAGCAGGGCGCCCACCAGCAGCAACACCATGGTCAGCATCCAGGCAGCCGACAAGCGTCGGCGCAGACCCTGGGCCAGCAACAGGCACAGCACACCGATCAGGCTGGCGCCAAAGTGCGAAGCATCAATCAGGCGGTGGGGAATCAGGAAGCCGATGTTTTCCAGGCGTGAGTCGATTTCGGGCGTGGCGCCAGAGAACAGCAGGACCACGCCGGACAAAAAAACCAGGACGGCCAGTACTGGCGCTGCCAGCCCCGAGGCGACCCGCAGGCTTTGCTGGGTCTGGAACAGGCGCTGCGCTTCGTTGACCAACAGGAACACGCAGGCGATCAGCAGCGGCAGTACCACGTAGATCATGCGATACAGCAGCAGGGCGGCGGCCAATGGCGCGGCGCCCAATTTGTCGGCGAAGGCGGCCAGCAGGATCGCTTCGAATACCCCCACACCGCCGGGCACATGGCTGAGCACGCCGGCGGCCAGGGCCAGCAGGTACACCAGCAGGAAGGGACCGAACGGCGGCGCTTCCGGCAACAGCATATATAGAACGGTCGCTGCGGCGGCCACGTCCAGCGCGGTAATGATCAGTTGCAGGAACGTCAGGCGGCGACCCGGCAGGCGCAAGGTGCGCCGGCCGGCTTTGACCAGCAGGTTATCCGGGTAGGGTTGTTCCGGTAGGCGACGGCGATAAATGCCGATGCACAACGCGGCCGATAACAACAGCACCGCGCCAGCAATACCGCCCAGCACAGCCTGCGGCAAATGCAGGTAAGTCGATGCGGCGGGCAGGTTGCTCAGTGTCGCCAATGCAGCCAGTGGCGGCAGTGCGGTGCCGAGAGCCAGACTGGCGAACACCGTCATGCGGGCGACTTCCGAAGCCCCGATGCCATGGCGTGCATATAAACGGTAACGCACCGAACCGCCGGAGAGCATCGACAGGCCAATCGCATTGCCGATGGCAAACGCCGTAAAGCCGCCCAGGGCGAGGGTCTTGGCGGGCAAGTTCACGCCCGCGTAGCGCGCCCCGGAAAATTCGTAGCCCAATAGAATGACGAAACCGGCGACGGCCGCCGCAAACGCGCCGAGCAAGGCCGGTTTGGGCACTTCCAGGATCGAGTCGTGGAGGGCGTAGAGGTCCAGCTCCAACAGAAGGTGTCGACAGGCGATCAGAGCGATGGCGAACAACAATAGGGTGACCGCCAGCCCGATGGGTTGCCGGTATTTGCTCACCAGATCCAGCCAGCGCAGACGGGTGGGTGTGATCGGTTGTTCTGCTGTGACAGTGTCTTTTGGTTCAGACGAGTTGGCGCGCATCAATCACCTCGTGGATTGTGCGCGACAGGATGGAGGTATCCAGCCAAGTTACCAATCCCTATGGACAAAATAATTACAAATATTAACGCGTATCACCGGGGGCGGCGACAGCGGCCATTGGTCGTAGAGGGTAGCGCTGAACATTCAGCATAGCGTGCGATGAGATGGACTCTACAAACCGCGTGCGGTTTCATGAAAGATGCCATGCCATTGTTTCAGAAGAACTTTTTCACCGGATACAAAAAAGGCCACTCTTTCGAGTAGCCTTTTTTGATGTTTGGTTGCGGGAGCCGGATTTGAACCGACGACCTTCGGGTTATGAGCCCGACGAGCTACCAGACTGCTCCATCCCGCGTCTGTGGGCGGCATTCTACAGCCCAGCGGCGGGGTGTCAACCGTTAATGAGTCGATGGGTCAAATAAGTGTGAAATGAGCGGTGAAGGTCGACTGCGAAGGGTAAGTGCGCGATGGGTAAAGGTTTTTTGTCTTACAATTTTTGTACAGGTACAAAACAGGCGCGCACAAAAAAGGCCACTCTTTCGAGTAGCCTTTTTTGATGTTTGGTTGCGGGAGCCGGATTTGAACCGACGACCTTCGGGTTATGAGCCCGACGAGCTACCAGACTGCTCCATCCCGCGTCTGTGTGTCGGCATTCTACAGAGGAACGCCGATGTGTCAACCTGTGAATTGAAGAAAAGCGCTTGTGGTTCAATCGGTTAGCTCTCCACAGTGGCCCCTCGATACCTCTCGGGCCCAGGCTGGCCGAGGGTTTCAGCTCTATCAGCGGGCCAAACTCGATTGAGAAAATAAATTCATCTGGGAGTTTTCCTACCGCTCAAGCGGAAGATTCAAACTACTGGTGCTATATACAGGTGCGAATGCGATACTGGCTACCCGTAGGTACACACCCCGTTTATATGACACAGCGCAAAATCATCCACGTCGACTGTGATTGCTTCTACGCCGCCATCGAGATGCGCGATGACCCGAGCCTGGCGCAAAAGCCACTGGCGGTGGGCGGTTCGGCGGACCGGCGCGGGGTGATCGCGACCTGCAACTACGAGGCACGTGCCTATGGCGTGCGCTCGGCCATGTCGTCACGCCATGCCTTGAAGCTGTGCCCGGACCTGACCATCGTCAAGCCGCGCATGGAGGCTTATAAGGAAGCGTCGAAGGAAATCCAGACGATCTTTCGCGACTACACCGACCTGATCGAACCGTTGTCGCTGGATGAAGCCTATCTGGACGTGTCCGACAGTTCGCATTTCGGCGGCAGTGCCACGCGCATTGCCCAGGATATTCGCCGCCGTGTTTCCAACCAATTGCACATCACCGTGTCCGCCGGCGTGGCGCCGAACAAATTCCTGGCCAAGATTGCCAGCGATTGGAAGAAGCCCAACGGACTCTTCGTGATCACTCCGGACCAGGTCGAAGACTTCGTCTCGCAATTGCGTGTGAGTAAGTTGCACGGTGTGGGCAAGGTCACGGCTGACAAACTGGCGCGCCTGGGGATCGAAGACTGCCTGCAGTTGCGCGAGTGGAACAAGCTGGCGCTGGTGCGCGAGTTCGGCAGTTTTGGCGAGCGGTTGTGGAGTCTGGCCCGTGGGATCGATGATCGTGTGGTGCAGAACGACAGTCGCCGGCAATCGATAAGTGTGGAGAATACCTACGACGTGGACCTGCCAGATCTTTCAAGCTGTCTGGCCAAGCTACCTGAGCTGATGGAAACCCTGGCTGGACGTATGGCGCGTATCGACAGCAGTTATCGTGCGGGCAAGCCGTTCGTGAAGGTGAAGTTTCATGACTTTACCCAGACGACACTGGAACAGGCGGGGGCGGGGCGGGACTTGGAGAGTTATCAACAGTTGCTGACGCAGGCGTTCAACCGGGGTGGGAAGCCGGTGCGGTTGCTGGGTATTGGCGTGCGGTTGCTGGATTTAAGCAACGGCAACGAGCAACTCGAATTCTCCTGGTAAAAACCGAAAACCAAATGTGGGAGCGGGCTTGCTCGCGAATACGGCGTGTCAGTCAATGTTGTCGTGACTGACCCACCGCATTCGCGGGCAAGCCCGCTCCCACATGTAGATCTACAACGTTCTTGAAGCCCTAGCGAGCGCCTGGATCGGCAACGAGACGCCCCGCATCCTTGGTCAGCGCCTGCAGGAATTCCTGCTGCAACTCGGGATCATTGCGGGTCAGTTCGATCAGGCTTTGTTCCAGTTCGCTGGCTTCTTCTTCCAGGCCCAGTTCAGACAAGCGTTTGACCCGATGTACCCACTGGCTGACTTCGTCGTCTTCCAAGTCGTCGTAGATCAGGCCGTGGGCTTCCAGCAGCTTGTTGCGCAAGGTGCTGCTGACAGCCAGCGTGGAATCCGAATGCACGTCGTCCTGGCCGTCTTCCACGCTGATCTTCAGCGTGGTGATGCGGTTCAGGTCTTGCTCGGCAAACGGGCTGTCCAACAGGTTCAGGCGCAAGACGCCGTTACGGTCGGTGGTCAGCTCATGGACTTGCTTGCCGGCAGTGACTTGCACCGGTCGTTCGCTCCAGGGCAGGCTCGAATACTCCACACGCTTGTCGCGCTGGACTTCATCGATACCCGCCAGGTTCTGTTGCGCACGGCCGTGGGACTGCACGTTCATGAACGGATTGAGGCCGTCCACGCCATAGGTCAGCCAGTCGCGCGTCACGCTGGTCGGCAGGTTGCCAAGGGCGAATACGTTCACCACATTGGCGCCCGCGCCGGCCACCAGGGCTACGGCACCCAAAGGCATCTCATAGAGTTTGCGCCAGGGTTGGTAGGGGGTGTAGCGGTCGTAACGACGGGTGACTTCGAACTCGGTGACCTCGAAGGTCTTCTGTTCGTGAATCCGTACCCGGCGTTGCGGCAGCTCCAGCACTTTGGGCTCGCCTACATCGATCTGCAGGCTGTGATCGAGCAACTTACGCTCGACCCGCTCCTCGTGCTCACTGCGTTGCGACATTTGGTTGGCGCAGCCGCTGACCAGCAGGGCGCCGCACAAGGCGGCGCCCCCCAGGGCTCTGGTGTTTCGCTTGAACATGACTTCTCTTGATCTGGTTTTCAGCGACGAATACGCGCCTGAAGGAAAGACAGCACGTCAGCCACCGGCAACGGTTGGGCTTCGGCTTCGGTCCGGCTCTTGTATTCCAGATTGCCATCGGCCAGGCCGCGGTCACTGACCACGATCCGGTGCGGGATGCCAATCAGTTCCATGTCGGCGAACTTGATGCCCGGGCTGGTTTTCTTGTCCCGGTCATCCAGCAGCACTTCAAAACCAGCAGCCGTCAGTTCGGCGTACAGCTTGTCGGTGGCTTCGCGTACTTGCTCGGTTTCATAGCGCAGCGGTACCAGGGCGACCTGGAACGGCGCCAGGGCGTCACTCCAGATGATGCCTTTGTCGTCGTTGTTCTGCTCGATGGCAGCCGCAACCACGCGCGATACGCCAATGCCGTAGCAACCCATTTCCAGGGTGATCGGCTTGCCGTTCTCGCCCAGCACTTCGCACTTCATCGCCTTGCTGTACTTGTTGCCCAGCTGGAAGATGTGCCCGACTTCGATGCCGCGCTTGATTTCCAGGGTGCCCTTGCCATCCGGGCTTGGGTCACCGGCGACCACGTTACGCAGGTCGGCCACGGTCGGAACGGGCAGGTCACGCTCCCAGTTCACGCCGAAGTAGTGCTTGTCGTCGATGTTGGCACCGATACCGAAGTCGCTCATCAGCTCGACCGAACGGTCGATGATGATCGGCAGCGGCAGGTTCAGTGGGCCGAGCGAACCGGCACCGGCGCCAATGGCGTCGCGCAGTTCGGCGTCGGTGGCCATGACCAGCGGGCTGGCCACGCCAGGTTGCTGGGCAGCCTTGATTTCGTTGAGTTCGTGGTCGCCACGGATCACCAGGGCGATCAGCTTGCCTTCTTCCTCGGCGCGCACGATCAGGGTCTTGATGGTCTTTTCAATCGGCAGATTGAATTTTTCCACCAGGGCCGCGATGGTCTTGGTCTCTGGCGTGTCCACCAGGCGCAGTTCTTCAGTCGGCGCAGGGCGGGAGGTTTCCCGCGGCACCGCTTCGGCTTTCTCGATGTTCGCCGCGTAGTCGGAACCGTTGCTGAAGACGATATCGTCTTCGCCGGACTCGGCCAGCACATGGAACTCATGGGAGCCGGCACCGCCGATGGAACCGTTGTCCGCTTCAACCGGGCGGAACTTCAGGCCCAGGCGCGTGAACACGTTGCAGTAGGCAGTGTGCATGCGGTCATAGGTGGCCTGCAGCGACGCCTGGTCGGCGTGGAACGAATACGCATCCTTCATGATGAATTCGCGGCCGCGCATCAAACCGAAGCGTGGGCGGATTTCGTCACGGAATTTGGTCTGGATCTGATACAGGTTCAGCGGCAGCTGCTTGTAGCTGCTCAGCTCGTTGCGCATCAGGTCGGTGATCACTTCTTCGTGGGTCGGGCCGGCGCAGAAATCGCGGCCATGACGGTCCTTGAAGCGCAGCAACTCAGGGCCGTACTCTTCCCAGCGCCCGGATTCCTGCCACAGTTCAGCCGGTTGGGTGCTCGGCATCAACACTTCCAGAGAGCCGGCAGCGTTCATTTCTTCACGAACGATGGCTTCGACTTTGCGCATCACCTTCAAGCCCATGGGCAGCCAGGTGTACAGGCCGGAGGCCAGTTTGCGGATCATGCCGGCACGCAGCATCAGCTGGTGGCTGATCACGACCGCGTCGGAAGGCGTTTCTTTCTGTGTGGCGAGCAAATATTGACTGGTACGCATGGTAGGCCGTTGTCGGTTGCTTGGACTTGAAATGACTCTGGATTGTACGGGCGCCGGCTGCTGGAGTACAGGCATCAGAATGCAGAGGGGTCTGTGGGAGCGGGCTTGCTCGCGAATGCGCAGGATCAGTCCACCTATCCTGCGACTGACACACTGCATTCGCGGGCAAGCCCGCTCCCACAGGTCAGTCTTCTGTCTTGGGGGCCAACTTCGCCCGCCGATTTTCCTGAAACCAATGCAGCGCAATCAGCACCAGCGTCGGCACACCCAGCATGCAGGTGATCAGGAAGAAATTGTGATAGCCGAACTTCTCCACCATCACCCCCGAATAGCCACCGATCAGGCGCGGCAGCAACAGCATGATTGAGCTGAGCAGGGCATATTGGGTCGCGGAGAACTTCAGGTTGGTCAGGCTCGACAGGTAGGCCACGAATGCCGAGGTCGCCAGCCCTGAGCTGAAGTTGTCCAGGGAAATGGTGAAAATCAGCATCTGCAGGTCCGGGCCCATGTCGGCGAGCATCACGAACAGCAGGTTGGTACCGGCCGAGGCCACACCGCCGATGAACAGGATCGGCAGGATGCCGAAGCGCACGATCAGTAAGCCGCCCATGCCGGCGCCGAGCAAGGTCATGATCAGGCCGAAGATCTTGCTGACCCCGGCGATCTGGTCCTTGGTGAAGCCCTGGTCGATGTAAAACACGTTGGCCATCACGCCCATCACCGTGTCCGACATGCGATACGTGGCGATCAGCCCAAGCAGCAGTAGCGCCTGCCAGCGGTAGCGCAGGATGAAGTCGTTGACCGGCGTCAGCACCGGCGCCAGGCCACGGCGCCCCATGGCCGAGAGGCACAAGGAGGTGAGGGTGATATAGAGGATGGCGCGCAGGAACGCGCGGTCTTCCATCAACAAGTCCCACAGGCTCACGCCCTGGAACAGCACACTTTCGAAATCGGTGTTGAACAGCTGGGTGAACATGGCCGGTACCGACACCAGCAACACGATCAGCACAAAGACGGACACCAGTTGGTGCGCGAAGCTGTAGCGCCCGGCTTGCAGTTGAGTGCGCAGTGGCACATTGGGTTCGCGCATGAACAGGGTGGTCAGCAGCGCCGGGACCATTAACACGCCGAACAGCACATAGGTGCCGGTCCAGGCCGAGTGTTTATAGTTGAAACCGGTGGAACCGAAACCCTCGGCAAAAAACAGTGCGCCCGCCGTGGCCAGCAGGGCGGCGATGCGATAACCGGACATGTAGCTGGCGGCCAACGCAGCCTGGCGGCTGTCGTCGGCGATTTCCAGGCGATAGGCGTCGACCGCGATGTCCTGGGTAGCGGACGCAAAGGCGACGATGACAGCGATAGCGATCAGCCAAGACAAATGTTTCTGCGGGTCGCAAAAACCCATGCCGATCAAGCCGAGAATCACCAGCGACTGGGCCAGCACCAGCCAGGAACGGCGGCGCCCGAGCTTGCCGAGCAACGGCAGGCGCCATTGGTCGAGCAGCGGTGACCATACCCACTTAAAGGCATACGCCAAACCGATCAGACTCGCATAGCCGATGGTCTCGCGCGCCACACCGGCTTCACGCAACCACACTGAAAGCGTCGAGAACACCAACATGTAAGGCAGGCCGGCGGCAAAGCCGAGCAACAACAGGACCAACGTCGAGGGGCTGGCATAGGCAGCGAGCGCGGCGCGCCAGGTTTTACGGGGCATGGGCTGGAGTCTGCCTCAGATTTGCGGAAACAAAGCGCGCACTCTAACCGCTGTGCTCTACCGGGCGCCAGCCATGGCGCTGAATATCCACGCGATTGTTGCGGACCGTAACGCCTTCATCGCGTAAACGCGCGCGTTGCTCGTCACCCGAGACACTGCCCACCGGCAGACTTATCCGACCACCGGCACCCAACACGCGGTGCCAGGGCAGCTTGGTGTCTTCGGGAAGCTGGCTCAGGGTGCGGCCGACCCAGCGTGCCGCACGACCGAGACCGGCCAGGTGGGCCAGCTCGCCGTAACTCACCACGCAGCCTGCGGGCACTTGGGCCAGGGTCAGGTACAGCGCGGTACGGCGCATTTCGACGGGGCTTTGGGGGGATTCGGCAGATTGATTCACTGTGAGGCTGTCCGTTGAAATCGTCGGCATTTTTGTAAGAAACGTCTGTAACCATGACGATGAGCATTGAACTGAACCCAGATACTTGAGTCAGTCCTTGCTAAGAACTTATCTAACACGATAATGCCCTTTTTTCGCCAAGCCCGAGCCTCGAATCTGCTTATGTTGTCCAGAACTCTGCTGTGCCTCGCTGTTTTCAGCGCCTCCACGCCCTTGCTGGCCGATACTGTCTGGTTGAAGAACGGTGACCGCCTGACCGGCAAGATCAAGGTTTTCGACGGTGGCAAGCTGCTGATCCAAACCGACTACGCAGGCGCCATCCCTGTGGACTGGAAACAGGTCAAGACCCTGGAAAGCGACCAGGAGTTGCTGGTCAAACAGGACGCCTACACCGGCGAGAAAGCCAAGTCCCTGAAAGCGGCGGATGACGGCAAGGTGGTGCTGGCCAACGGCGAAGCGCCCAAGACCGTCGAACTGGCCAGCATCCAGCAAATCATCAAGCCCAAGCCGGTGGTCGAGGATCTGGTGTGGAAGGGTAATGTGGACATGGCGCTGGACTACAAGCGCGCCGACAAAGACACCAACGACTACGACATCGACTTCAAGACCACCGCCCGCCACGGCCAATGGCGCCATACCGGAGAGGGCGAGTACAACCGCGAATTCCAGGACGATGTCACCACCACTGACAATTGGGCTTTGGAATACGACCTCGACCGCTTCCTGACCGAGCATTGGTTCTGGCAGGGTCGCCTGACCTACAAGCGCGACAAGGTTGAAGACCTGTCCCGCCAGCGCACCGTCGGCACGGGCCCGGGCTATCAGTTCTGGGACGATGAGCTGGGTGCCTTCTCCCTGGGCTCGCTGGTCAACCGCACCGACTATGAATACGCCGACGGCGGCAAGGACAACTTCTATTCCCTGGCCATGAAGTGGAACTACAACCGCTACCTGGTGGGCAAGACCGTCGAATTCTTCACCAACGGCGAAGTGGGCAAGCCCATCGGCGGTCCGGCGGAATACTCGCTGGATGCAGAAATGGGCCTGCGCTACAAAGTCACCGAGTGGGCGTCGCTCAACCTCAAGGCCGAGCGCGACATCATCAGTGGCGATTCCGACAGCAGCCTGAGCAAAACCCGCTACACCGCAGGCTTCGGCGTGGCCTGGTAACACGGGCGAAAAAAACCTGCTTGGCAACCTTTGCCGATAATGATTACCTTGCGTTGAGATCCATTCCCATATGCCATGGGCGGCTGATTATCCGAGGAGTCATACGTTGAGCGCACAGGTTGCCAAGAACGCCCGAGAGCTGTTGCTCAAGGAATACCGTGGGGCTCTCTCCACACTGTCCAAGGCCATGCCCGGCTTTCCTTTCGGCTCGGTCGTGCCCTATTGCCTGGATGAGCTGGGCCGCCCGCTGATCCTGATCAGCCGCATTGCCCAGCACACCCACAACCTGCAGAAAGATCCCAAGTGCTCGCTGCTGGTGGGTGAGCGCGAAGCGGATGACGTGCAAGCCGTCGGGCGCCTGACCTACCTGGCTGAAGCCGAAAAACTAGAGGAGGGCGCTGCCATTGAGGCGGCGGCCGAGCGTTATTACCGCTACTTCCCCGAGTCAGCCAACTATCACAAGGCCCACGACTTCGATTTCTGGGTGCTCAAGCCCGTACGTCACCGTTACATCGGCGGTTTTGGCGCGATTCACTGGGTCGACCAGTTGACCCTGGCCAACCCGTTTGCGGGCAAAGCCGAACGCAGCATGATCGAACACATGAACAGCGATCACACCAAGGCCATTGCCCATTACGTCGACCTGGTCGGTTTGCCGACCTCCGAGCCTGCACAGTTGGCCGGTATCGACAGCGAAGGCATGCACTTGCGTATAGGCCAATCCTTATATTGGTTGCCGTTTGCGGAGTCTTGCAATACGCCGACACAAGTACGCGAAGCCCTGGTTTCATTGGCCCACGCCGAGGTCTGGCCGAAAAAAGCCACAGCCGACGCTTGAATTCACGAAATGGCGACGTCATCTAAGGTGGACTGGCAAGGCATTCTTGCGTTGAGGAACCATTTGATGCGCCCTTTTTTATTGCTCTTTCTGCTGTTCCCGGTGTTGGAGCTGTTCGTATTCGTTCAAGTCAGCAGTGCGATCGGGTTTTTTCCGGCCCTGTTGCTGATCATTCTAGGCTCCATGCTCGGCGTTCTGGTGCTGCGCGTCGCTGGCCTGGCCACCGCGCTGCGTGCCCGTGAAAGCCTGAACCGTGGCGAACTGCCCGCCCAGACCATGCTGGAAGGCCTGATGATGGCCCTGGCTGGCGGCTTGTTGATCCTGCCGGGTTTCATCAGCGACGTAGTCGGCCTGGTGATGTTGCTGCCGTTCACCCGCAAGTTGCTGGCCGGCAAGATGCGCCAGCGCGCCGAAGAAGCCGCGATTCGCCAGCGTGCGTTCGCCGACGACCTGCAACCCCGTGGCGGCCCGGCCCCGCGCCAGCCGTTGGGGCGTGAAGGTGATGTGATCGAAGGCGAGTTCGAACACCGCGACAGCAAATAACCGTTTCACGGCACGGCACCTTCGGGTGCCGTGTTGCATTTACGGGCCGGCACGCGCAAAAAATTTCATCCCCGGCCCCTTGTAATCAGCTTATGCGCCCTTATGTAACGGTCACCGCAAGGTTTCTGGTGGCGACACCAGACAGACTTCCGCGTCTTGCTTGGCGAGGCGCGACCGGCACTGCCGGAATACAACCCGCCGGTACAGACACCGGCCGATGAAAAACACAATTAGGAGAGATCGACAATGAGCAAGCTTCGTCCTCTGCACGACCGCGTCGTAATCCGTCGCAGCGAAGAAGAAAAGAAAACCGCTGGCGGTATCGTTCTGCCAGGTTCGGCTGCTGAAAAAGCCAACCACGGTGTGATCGTCGCTGCGGGCCCAGGCAAGACCCTGGAAAACGGTGATGTGCGTGCGCTGGCCGTTAAAGTCGGTGACAAGGTTGTATTCGGCCCTTACTCCGGCAGCAACACGGTGAAAGTCGACGGCGAAGACCTGCTGGTTATGGCTGAGAACGAGATTCTCGCTGTTCTGGAAGACTGATTTTCCCGCTCATTTTCCCGTTACTACACAGTATTTAAGGAATATCGATCATGGCTGCTAAAGAAGTTAAATTCGGCGATTCCGCCCGCAAGAAAATGCTCACTGGTGTCAACATCCTGGCTGACGCAGTAAAAGCGACCCTGGGCCCGAAAGGCCGTAACGTGATCATCGAGAAAAGCTTCGGCGCTCCGACCATCACCAAGGACGGCGTTTCCGTAGCAAAAGAAATCGAACTGGAAGACCGTTTCGAAAACATGGGCGCGCAGCTGGTCAAAGACGTTGCCTCCCGTGCCAACGATGACGCAGGCGACGGCACCACCACCGCTACCGTCCTGGCCCAGGCGATCGTCAACGAAGGCTACAAAGCCGTCGCTGCCGGCATGAACCCGATGGATCTGAAGCGCGGCATCGACAAGGCGACCATCGCCATCGTCGCCGAGCTGAAAAACCTGTCCAAGCCATGCGCTGACACCAAGGCTATCGCTCAGGTAGGCACCATCTCCGCCAACTCCGACAGCTCCATCGGCGACATCATCGCTGAAGCCATGGAAAAAGTCGGTAAAGAAGGCGTGATCACCGTTGAAGAAGGCACTGGCCTGGAAAACGAACTGTCGGTTGTAGAAGGCATGCAGTTCGACCGTGGCTACCTGTCCCCGTACTTCGTCAACAAGCCAGAAACCATGGTTGCCGAGCTGGACAACCCGCTGATCCTGCTGGTCGACAAAAAGATCTCCAACATCCGCGAAATGCTGCCAGTGCTGGAAGCTGTTGCCAAAGCCGGCCGCCCACTGCTGATCGTTTCCGAAGACGTTGAAGGCGAAGCCCTGGCCACTCTGGTTGTGAACAACATGCGTGGCATCGTCAAAGTCGCGGCCGTCAAGGCTCCAGGCTTCGGCGACCGTCGCAAGGCCATGCTGCAGGACATCGCCGTCCTGACCGGCGGTACCGTTATCTCCGAAGAGATCGGCCTGAGCCTGGAAAGCGCTACCCTGGAAAACCTGGGCAGTGCCAAGCGCGTGACCATCTCCAAAGAAAACACCATCATCGTTGACGGTGCTGGCGTTGAGCAGGACATCCAGGCTCGCATCACTCAGATCCGTGCCCAGGTTGCCGAAACTTCGTCCGACTACGACCGTGAAAAACTGCAAGAGCGTCTGGCCAAGCTGTCCGGCGGCGTAGCAGTGATCAAGGTTGGCGCTGGTTCCGAAGTAGAAATGAAAGAGAAGAAAGCCCGCGTTGAAGACGCCCTGCACGCTACCCGCGCAGCCGTTGAAGAAGGCGTGGTACCTGGCGGTGGCGTTGCGCTGATCCGTGCGCTGGAAGCCCTGACCAACCTGGCCGGCGATAACGCTGACCAGAACGTCGGTATCGCTGTGCTGCGTCGTGCTGTTGAAGCGCCGCTGCGCCAGATCGCTGCCAACTCCGGCGACGAGCCAAGCGTTGTGGTCAACGAAGTCAAGAACGGCAAAGGTAACTACGGTTACAACGCTGCGACTGGCGTGTATGGCGACATGATCGAAATGGGCATCCTGGACCCTACCAAGGTGACTCGTTCCGCGCTGCAAGCCGCAGCCTCCATCGGTGGCCTGATCCTGACCACCGAAGCGGCTATCGCTGACAAGCCTAAGGCTGAAGGCTCGGCTGGCGGCGGTATGCCAGACATGGGCGGCATGGGTGGCATGGGCGGCATGATGTAAGCCAGCCTTACCCCTGTACTGAAAAAGCCCCGCTTGCAGTGATGCAAGCGGGGCTTTTTTATGTGTGCGTGGAAAGCGCCGGTGGCTGAGCACGTTTGCCTGCCTAGGTGCTTATCGCCTGCGCCTCAACCTTTTTGAGGGACGATAGAGCAGCAGACGATACAGGCCCAGGCAGACCTGTTCGCGGCGATTTTCGCCCCGACACTGTAGTCAGCTTGTGAAGCTATAGTGAAAATCTCGTTCAACACTACAATCAGTTGAAAACCTATATCTGCGTGCCTTTCAGCTCTATCCCTGAGCCACACTTGGCCTTAAGCTGCGCGAGCCAACACGGCCGTTACCGCGTACGGAGACACTGCCCATGCGAATTCTATTGGTTGAAGACAACCGCGATATTCTGGCCAACCTGGCTGATTACCTGGGGCTAAAAGGTTATACCGTGGACTGTGCGCAGGACGGTTTGTCGGGGCTGCACCTGGCCGCGACCGAGCATTACGACCTGATTGTGCTCGACATCATGCTGCCCGGCATCGATGGCTACACCCTGTGCAAACGCCTGCGTGAAGATGCGCGCCGCGACACGCCAGTGATCATGCTCACTGCCCGCGACCAGCTGGATGACCGGTTGCAGGGCTTCAAGTCCGGCGCCGATGACTACCTGCTCAAGCCGTTTGCCCTGTCGGAACTGGCCGCGCGTATCGAGGCCGTATTGCGCCGTGCCCAGGGGGGCGGGCGCCGCGCCTTGCAGGTAGGCGACTTGAGCTACGACCTCGATACCCTGGAAGTGACCCGCGAAGGGCGCCTGCTCAAGCTCAACCCGGTCGGCCTGAAACTGCTGGCGGTGCTGATGCAGAAGAGCCCGCACGTGCTGCGCCGCGAAATCCTCGAAGAAGCCCTGTGGGGCGATGACTGCCCGGACAGTGACAGCCTGCGCAGCCACGTTCACCAATTGCGCCAAGTGATCGATAAGCCGTTCGCCAAGCCGTTGCTGCAAACGGTGCACGGCGTGGGTTATCGCCTGGCCGAGGGTCGTGATGGAGTTTAAGCAAAGCCTTGCCCAACGGATCATCATCGCCTTTGCCTTGATGAGTGCGTTGGTGGCGGGGGCCTTCGCCATGGGTATCGTCGCGACGGTGCACCTAGTGGAAGAGAAGCTGATCTCGGCGGGCCTGGGCGGTGACCTGCAACGCTTGTTGTTGATGGACACGGTCGAAGACTGGCGGCACCGGCCCGAGCCGGATCAGCTGTTCTACTTCAGCGGTGGCCCTGGCGACTTCGAGTTGCCTAAGGATTTACGCCACCTTGAACCCGGGTTCCATGAGGTGTTCCGCGAAGCGCTGTCGTACCACGCCATGGTCGAAGTGGTCGACGGCCGGCGCTACGTGTTGCTGCAAGACCAAAGCGATTTCGAAGAGCGCGAGCGCGTGCTGTTTGCCGTGGTGCTGGTGGGCTTCGTACTCAGCCTGGCGCTGGCAGTATTCCTGGGTTGGGTATTGGCGCGCAAAGTGATGGCGCCGGTCGTGCGCCTGGCCCGCCAGGTGCGTCACCGTGACCAACTGCTGGGCCTGGCACCGCCGCTGGCGCCGGACTACGCGGCCGACGAAGTGGGGGAGCTGGCGGTAGCTTTCGATGCCACCCTGGGGCGTCTGCGTCAGGCATTGTCCCGCGAGCAGTTGTTCACGAGTGATGTCAGCCACGAATTGCGCACGCCGTTGATGGTGCTGGCCAGCTCCTGCGAACTGCTGTTGGAAAACCCGGCCATCGATCAGCGTGGGCGTAACCAGGTGCTGCGTATCGCCAGGGCCTGCGAAGAAATGCGCGAACTGGTGCAGACCTTCCTGATGCTGGCCCGTGCCCAGCACGATGAATCGGCCATGTCGCTGCAGGTGAGCCTTGGGCAGGTGGCGGAGGATCTGCTCGGCATCTGGCGCGAGCCCATCGAGCAAAAAGGCCTGGAGCTGATCTACCAACCCGGTCATCCCCTGGATACGCGCTATAACACTACCTTCCTGCACGCCGTCATGGGCAACCTGCTGCGCAACGCCCTGCATTACACCGAGAAAGGGTTTATCCGTCTGACTCTGGAGCCCGCGGGCTTTGTAGTGGAAGACAGCGGGGTCGGCATTCCCGAAGACAAGCGTGAAGCGATGTTCGAGCCGTTTGTACGCGGCAGCGAGAAGCGCGGAGAAGGCCTGGGCCTGGGGTTGTCGCTGGTGCAGCGCATCTGCGAAAACCAGGGCTGGACCGTGAGCCTCAGCACCATGGAGCCCAACGGTTGCCGCTTTCATGTGCAATTGAGTCAGGTCAACGCCTGACTCCACCCCCCCTGCCGTTATCCTGCCAGACATCCCGGTAAATCGGCGAAGATGGCCCCATGCTATTGCTTGTATCTGTAAAGTCTTGAAATGTATGGGATTGGACAGGACAAGTTTTTCACAACGGGTTGACCTGTTGATCACAGTTCGGTGCTTAAGGTTGTAGGCATCAGTCACTGGAGATCCGTTGATGTCTAACCCGATCAAGCTCGAATTTTCCGAAAAGTACGACGACGAGCACGCCCAGAATTATTTGCTCAAACATCAGGACAATCTGGCCCGTCGGCTGTCACACAAACGCGACGAGCAGTTGGCCCGTGGCGCGTTGGCGATGGCTGGCGAGCCGGGGCTGGTGTTGGACCTGCCGTGCGGTGCGGGGCGTTTCTGGCCACTGTTGGCGGAAAAACCCAATCGCGTGATCATCGGCGCGGACAATTCGGCCTCCATGTTGAAGGTCGCAACGGTCGCTCAGCCCGCTGACGTCGTGAAACGGGTACGGCCTTTGCAGACATCTGCCTTTGATATTGATCTGCCAGATAACGCTGTCGACAGTATTTTCTGTATGCGCCTGATGCACCACATTGGTGATCCCGCGCATCGGTTGGCGATACTGCGGGAGTTTCAGCGTGTTACGCGTGACAGCGTGATCCTTTCGCTGTGGGTAGACGGCAATTTCAAGGCCTGGAAGCGCAAGCGCGCCGAAGTGAAACGTCGCAAGAAGGGTGAGCAGGACGGTTACCAAAACCGGTTTGTGTTACCGGCTGCTACTGTTGAAGCAGAATTTGAGGAGGCCGGTTTTCGGGTCCAGGAATCCCTGGACTTCATACCGCTGTACGCCATGTGGCGAGTGTATGTATTGCGCAAGAGGTAACAGGATGGCAGTTGAGTGCGTAGCAGGCAGTCATGTAGCGCCCGAAGAACGATTCGATTATTTCTGGCGTCAGCAGGGTGAGTGGGTCGAGGAGCCCAACCGTCGGCGTGGCGGTGAAAGTGGCGTACAACGCGTGATGAGCACCAATGGCCGCCTGCTCTACAGCAAGCGCCAGACCGGGCATATCTACCGCAGTTGGCTGCACCCGTTTGGCCGTCCCACCGTGTTGCGTGAGCGGGATGCGATCAAGGGCCTGCGCCTGTTGGATGTACGCGTGCCGGAAATGGTCTTTTGTGAGGCGCGCCGCGACCCCGAGCACGGCTGGAAGGCCCTGTTGGTGACCGCAGCCCTCGAAGGCTTCGACGAAATTGAAAACTGGTACGCCGCGGGTGGTCGTGAGCAGTACGGCGAGGTGGTGCATGAGCGTGTGCTCAAGGAACTGGCTGGCACGCTTGCGCGTATGCACAAGGGCCGTTGGCAGCATGGCTGCCTGTACATCAAGCATATTTTCGTGCGGGTGACGGGCGCAGGCGATTCGGCCAACGTCGAAGTGGCATTGTTGGATTTCGAAAAATGCCGCCAGCGCTTGACCGCTTATCGGGCCGCTTCCCATGACATGCTGCAACTGCGCCGCCATTCGTCGTGGAACGATACCGACTGGAAGAAACTCAGCTACTTTTACGAGACGGCGTTTGGCAGCGCTATCAAGGGTTTAACCAGATGAAGCTAGAAATAGCACGAGGTTTTTTCCTGGTCGGGGCGTTGGGCGTTGCAGCCTTGGCGCTGGCGGCCTGGGAACAGCCTCGCACACAGGTGCTCAGTGCAACGCAGGGTGGCGCGCAATGCCTGTTGCCGCGCGTCGCCAAGGCGAGCACGGCGGCCAAGCCTGATCATGAGTTGTTGCTGTTCATGTTCGGCATGTCTCAAGGGATGAGGCCACAGAGTTGAAACGATTCAAACCCCCAGAAAAGGGCCTTGCGATGCGAGGCCCTTTTTTTTGGGATGTGTGTCAGGCCTTGTCCGGTTTGGCGAGCAAGGTGTACACGCACGGCAGCACAAACAAGGTAAACAGCGTACCGATCGACATCCCCGTGGCAATCACCATGCCGATATCAAACCGGCTCACCGCACCGGCACCCGTCGCCAAGATCAGCGGCACCATGCCGAACACCATTGCCGCGGTGGTCATCAACACCGGTCGCAGGCGAATTGCCGCGGCTTCCTCCACCGCCTGCCTGGGCGTCAGGCCCTTGTCTTTGCGCAATTGGTTGGCGAACTCGACGATCAGGATCCCGTGTTTGCTGATCAGGCCGATCAGCGTCACCAGGCCAACCTGGGTGTAGATGTTCATGCTCGACCAACCAAGGAACAGCGGAATCAGCGCCCCGCAGATCGACAGCGGCACCGTTACCAGGATCACCAAGGGGTCACGGAAACTCTCGAACTGCGCCGCCAGTACCAGGAAGATGATCGCCAGGGCCAGGCCAAAGGTCGCCCACAGCGCCGTGCCTTCCTGGATGAATTGCCGGGACGCGCCGCTGTAGTCGAACGCGTAACCGGGCGGAGTCTCTTCAATAGCGATCTGGCGCACGGTGTCGATGGCCTCGCCCATGCTGACGATGGGGAAGCCTGAGATCAGCGCCGAGTTGAGTTGCTGGAACTGGTTCAACTGCCGGGGGCGGGCGCGGTCCGTCACGGTGATCAGGGTCGAGAGTGGCAGCACTTCACCCTGGGCGTTCTTCACGTAGTAGTTGTTCAGCCACTCGGGGTTGTCGCGGTAGGTGCGCTCGACCTGGGCGATCACCTTGTAACTGCGCCCGTCCAGGGTGAATCGGTTGATTTCCGCCTCGGCCAGCAAGGTCGCCAGGGTACCGCCGAGGTCCTGCATCGATACGCCCATCTGCGCCGCCTTGGCGCGGTCGATGTCCACCACCACTTCGGGTTTGTCGAACGCCAGGTCGATATCGACAAAGGCGAACTTGCCCGACTCCATCGCGCGCTTCTTCACGCGATTGGCCACTTCGAGCAACGACTCATAATCGTTGGCCGTGTTGATCACAAAGCCGAACGGCAGCCCTTCGCCCGTGCCCGGCAGGGACGGCAGGTTGAAGCCGAACACCTGCAGGCCGGGAATCTGCTCAAGGCGTTTTTGCACCTCGGGCAGGATCTGCATCTGGGTGCGGTCGCGCTCGTTCCACGGCTTGAGCAGGAAGCCGCCGATGCCTGATTGCACGCCGTTGAAACCGTTGATCTGGAACGACGAGTAGTACTCCGGAAACGCCTTGAAGATGTTGATGAACTCGTCGGTGTAGGTGTTGAGGTATTCCAGGTTGGTCGGCTGCGGTGCGCTGGCAATCATGAAGATGATGCCTTGGTCTTCGTCGGGGGCCAGTTGCGACTGGGTGAACTTGAGGAACACCGGAATCAGGCACAGCACGATCAAGGCAAACACGATTACCACCGGCCGCGTGTTCAGGGTGCCGTGCAACATGCGTTGGTAGCGGCGCTTGAGGCCATCGAACATTCGGTCGAGGCGGTGGGCCAGACCCGACGGGTTTTCATCATGGCGCAACAGCAGCGCGCACATCATCGGCGACAGGGTCAGGGCGACAATGCCGGAAATGATCACCGCCCCGGCCAGGGTCAGGGCGAACTCCTTGAACAAGGCGCCGGTAAGTCCTTCGAGAAAGCCGATCGGCGCATACACCGCCGCCAAGGTGATGGTCATCGACACCACCGGGAGGGCGATCTCCCGTGCACCTTCCAATGCCGCATCCAGCGGCGTCTTGCCTTCCTCGATGTGCCGGTGGATGTTTTCCACCACCACGATGGCGTCGTCCACCACCAGGCCGATAGCCAGCACCATCGCCAGCAAGGTCAGCAGGTTGATCGAGTAGCCCATCAACTGCATGAAAAACAGCACGCCGATCATCGACAGCGGAATGGTGATCACCGGGATCACCACCGAACGCAGGGCCCCAAGGAACAGGAACACCACCACGATCACGATCAGCACGGCTTCAAACAGCGTCTTGACCACTTCGTTGATGGACGCCTGGATAAACAGCGTGGCGTCGTAGGCAATTTCCGCCTTGAGGTTGGGCGGCAGCTGGGACTCCAGCTCCGGCAGGATCTTGCGCACTTCCTTGATCACATCCAGCGGGTTGGCGCTGGGCGTGGCCTTGATGCCGATGTACACCGACGGCGTGCCGCCAAACGAGCTGATGGCGTTGTAGTTTTCCGCGCCCATTTCCACCCGGGCCACGTCCCGCAGCAGCACGCGGCTGTCGCCGTCGGTTTTCACGCTGATGGCGCCGAACGCTTCGGCGGACTTGAGGTCGGTGTTGGCGTTGATGCTGGTCACCACGAACTCGCCCTTCACCTCGCCGGCAGCGGAGAGGAAGTTGTAGCGGCGCACGGCGTCGGTGATGTCGCTGGCACTGAGGCCGAAACCGGCCAATTTCACCGGGTCGAGCCAGATGCGCATGGCGAACACCTGGTTGCCGAGGATCTCCGCTTCGGCCATGCCCGGCAGGGTGGCGAGCTTGGGTTGGATGACCCGCGACAAGTAATCGGTGATCTGTGGGTTGCTCAACTGCCCGCTTGAAAAGCTGATGTACATCAGCGCCGAGGCATCGGCAGCCTCTTTGCTCAGCACCGGGTCTTCGGCGTCTTGCGGCAGCTTGTTCTTGACCTCGTTGGCCTTGGCCAGCAGTTCGGTAAACAGGCGGTCGCTGTTGGAGCCGATGCGTGCGTAGATCGAGATCACCGAAAAGTTCTGGCGGCTCACCGAGGTCATGTAGTCGATGCCTTCGGCACTGGCCAGGCTTTGCTGCAAGGGCTGGGTGATGTAGCCCTGAATGGTCTCGGCATTCGCGCCGGGGTAGGCGGTGGTCACTGTGATCAGGGCGTTTTCCATGCTCGGGTATTGGCGCAGCGGCAACGTGCTGTAGGCCTGGAAACCCAGCAGCACGATCAGCAGGCTGACCACCATGGCCAGCACCGGACGGCGGATAAAGACGTCTGTGAACTTCATGGCTCAATGCCCTGCCGGCAGGTTTTTGTCCGGGCTGATGGCAATGGGCGTGCCGTTGTCCAGTTTCAGCTGGCCGGCGCTGACCACCTGTTCACCGGCCTTGAGGCCCTTGCTCACCAGCACCAGGCCGCCGCGTCGCTCACCGGTCTCGACGAAGCGTCGCTCGGCGATCAGCAGCGGCTTGCCATCGGCGTCCTTTTCTACCTCGCCACCCTCGGTTTTTTTCTCGGCCACGGCGTACACCGAATTGCCGTAGAGGGTGTAGGTGATCGCGCCTTCCGGCACCACAATCTGCGGGGCGGGATTGGGCAGTAGCACGTCCAGGCGGGTGAACATACCGGGCAGCAGCTTGCCCTCCGGGTTGGCCAGGGTGGCGCGTACCAGCACGTTGCGCGTGCTGTTCTCGACCTTGGGGTTGATCGCACTGATGCTGCCGGGGAATTGTTCGCCGGGATAAGCCGAGACCTCCACCTGCACCGGCTGCCCGGGGGCGACCTTGGGCACGGCGTGTTCGGGGATATAGAAGTCGACGTAGAGGCTGCTGAGGTCTTGCAAGGTAGCGATCACCGTGCCGCTGGCCAGGTAGTCGCCCACGTCCACCTGGCGAATGCCGATGGTGCCGCCGAACGGCGCGACGATGTGCTTCTTCGCCAGGGAGGCCTTGAGCTGATTGACGGTGGCCTTGTTCTTTTGCAGTTGCGCGGAAAGGCGGTCGAACTCGCCTTTTGAGATGGCTTGGCTGCCCACCAGTTGGCTGCCGCGACCGTAATCCAGCTGCGCCAGGCCTAAGTCGGCCTGGGCAGTTTCCAGCAGCGCGCTTTCCACCGCGCTGTCGAGTTGCACCAAGGGTTGCCCGGTCTTGACCTTCTGTCCGGACTCGAACTGCACGTCCTTGACGGTGCCGGCAATCTCCAGGCTCAGGTTGACTCCTTGCAACGCCTTGAGCGTGCCCACCGAGGATACGCGCAGCTGCCAGGGCTGCTCGGTCGCCGTCGCCACGGCCACACTCACTGCCGGCTTGGGCTTGGAGAAGACCTGGATCTGCTGATAGATGGAAAAGGCTTTATAGCCCGCCAGCAGCAGGACGATTAACAGGACCACACCCAACATGATCAGCATGCGACGACGCAGCATATTCCGATTCCTTGGAGAACCTTGAAGGCAGGTAAGCGTTTTGTAGGCGCGAGCTTGCTCGCAATGAACGTGTACGCACCGCGTTCATCCAGGCTTCACGCATTATCGTTGAGGTTTTTCGCGAGCAAGCTCGCGCCTACAAAGTGTAGTGGGGATTTCAGACGGTATTTTTGACAGGTAACAGGGCCAGGATGGGCCCTGTTAAGCGCGGCGGGGTCAGATCAGATGCAGATGGTTATCCCAGAGCCCTGCCGGTAATTCCAACGGTTTTGCTACCAACTGTTTCTGGCGGCAATCGTAGAACCGGCAGCGGCCTTGGCCCGAGGTCACGACAAAGCCATCCTCGACTGCACCCACACCGGCACAGTCGGGCAGCGGCCCATCCAGGCGCAGCTCGCCGCTGTCCATGTCCCAGATAAAGAAGCGATTGCCCCGTGGCGCGGTCAACGCCACCAGGCGTAATTCGCTGTGCACGGCGACGCTGGCGGTGTAGTGCCCCATGGCCTGCAACTGCTCATCGGCCACCGGAAACGCCACGAACGGCTGGCCCGGACGTTTGATTGCCAACAGCTCGGAACGCTCCTGGGACGGTCCCATGAATTGCTGCCCGGTGAGGATGGTGCCATCGCTGGCGATCCCCATATGGCGCACGCTGTTCATCTGCTGGCCCAGGGTTTCCTTGCTGATCAGGCGGCCGTCGCGGTGCATCAGCACCAGGCTCGGCTCCATGGCGTTGAGGTTCATTTCCACGCGACTTTCGGCTTCGGTACGAATGCCGCCGTTGGCCACCACCAGCGTCTCACCGTCGGGCATCCACGACACCTGATGCGGGCCGATGCCATGGGTGGAGATCTCGCCGGTATGCACCAGCCGTTCGCCTTCGAACTTATACACACCGAGCAGGCCACGGCCGGGGTCGCTTGTGTCGTTTTCGGTGGCGTACAGCCAGTCGCCGCTCTGATGGATGACCGCGTGGCCGTAGAAGTGGCGATTGGCTTTCGAGGTGATGGTTTGCAGCAGCGCGCCATTACGCAGGTCAATCAGGTAACTCTCGGTGCCCGGGCGACGGGCGACAAACAGAGCAATCGGCAGCGTCGGGTGGTTGATGATGTCGTGGCAACGCTGGCCGACCTGGGTGGTAAACACCGGCTTGCCGTCCAGGCGATAGCCCACGGCGTAGTGCTTGCCGTCTGCATCATCCCGCGCCGAGAGCAGCAGCGGGCCCTTGTCTTTCCCCTTGAACAGCGTCCAGCCACCCAGCGTGAGAGCACTGAGCAATACGCTGCCAACCGCCAAAGCCTGTCGCCTGAGCATCATCAGTCACCGTCGTTGGCGTTAAAGCCCAGTTGAATGCCCAGCGCCTTGGCCAACTCGCCTTCGTGCAGGCGGTGGACGACGTTGAGGCTGTCGTAGATATCGTTAAGCTGCTGGCGTCCGGCGTCGTCGGCCAGCAGTTCATTGAGGGTGCGCTGGTTGCTGGCAAACAGTTTCAGCGACGCAGCATAGGCGGCGTCGATCTTGTCGGCCAACGGCTTCTGCTCGGACGGCAGCAGGCCACGCAGGCCCTTGTTGTCGACGCCGACCCACACGGTCTGGGCCGCCGCGAGGCTGGCTTCGAGGCTTTGCAGGGACGACTGGCTGCGCCAGGCATTCGCCTGGAAGGGCTGCGGGATGCCTTTGGTCTGGCGACCCATCGGCGTACCGAGTTTCTTTTTCAGGGTGTCCAGCGCGGTCACCTGGACGCGCAGTAGATCGGCGATGGCTTCGTGGGAATCGGCGTAGCGCTGGTTCGGAAACGTGGTCATCTGCGCCAGCATGCCGTCGGTGCTGTTCCAGCTGGCCAGGATCTCTTCGGCCAGCGCCTTCTGACGGTCGCCGATCGCCACCAGCAGCGGGCAGTAACGGGCCTTTTGCGCTTCGTCAGCGATGTCGGTCTTGGCGTCGTAGAGGATGTATTCGTAGGCCGACAGGCCTTGCACCACCACACTGGACTTGGCGAGGGCGGCGCCGTCGATCTGCGGCTGGCTGGCGACCAGTTGCTCGACCTGCCGGCCGACCAGGTTCTTCTTGTCTGGCCAGAACTGTACCTGCCACGAACGGTTGCCTTCCGCCAGCGGGCCGATCAACAGCGGTTGCAGCTCGGCCCAGGCCTTTTGCGCGTGCAGGAAGTCGGCACGGGCGGTGTCCAGGCTCTCTTTGCCCTGGCAATAGGCCAGGGCGCTGACGGCCAGTTGGCGGTCGGCTTCGACCCAGCGGCTGTAGGTCGGCAGGATCACTTGCTTGGCGATGGCCGCCGAGGTCACTGCTTGCGGGTCTTGCGGCGAGCAGGCGCCGAGTGCGAGGGCGGCCAGGCTGGTGAACAACAACTTGGGACGGAACATGTCGAGCTCCCTTCTGTAATTGGGGCGAAGCTTATAAAGAATTCAGGAACGCCAGCAACGCAGCGCGCTGCTCGGCATTAAAGGACAACACCTGCTGCTGCGCCGCTTGTGCTTCACCGCCGTGCCACAGCACGGCTTCCAGCAGGTTGCGGGCGCGGCCGTCATGCAAGAACTGGGTGTGGCCACTCACGGTCTGCGTCAGGCCGATGCCCCACAACGGCGGCGTGCGCCAGTCGCGGCCACCGGCCTTGAATTCGCTGCGATTGTCGGCCAGGCCGTCGCCCATGTCGTGCAACAGCAGGTCGCTGTAGGGGCGGATCACCTGGTTGGCCAGCTCGGGTTCGGCGGCATTCGCGGCCGTGGTGAAGGCTGGCGTGTGGCAACCCTGGCAGCCCGCTTGATAGAACAGGGTTTTACCGGCCAGCACCTGCGGCGTGTTGACGCCACGGCGTGCCGGCACGGCGAGGTTGCGGGTGTAGAACAGCACCAGGCGCAGGATATTGTCACTGACTTCCGGCTCGCCATCGGGGCCATTGCCGTTGGGGGCCTGTTTGCAGGCGACTTGGGCGTCGGTGCAGTCATCGAACGGTCTCAGGGTGGTGGTAAGGCCCATATCACCAGAGAACGCGTGAACATTTTGTTGATTGAGGTTGGGTTGCCCGGCCTTCCAGCCAAAACGCCCGAGCACGGTTTTTTGCTGGGCATCGTCCCAGACCCAGTTGGCGCGGCCGATGATGGCTGCTTTGTCGGCGGTTTTCGGGTCGGTGTTGCGCAAGATATCAGCGTCGCTGATGGCTTCGAGCAGGCCCAGGCCAATCATCGGCGGGGCGATGCGTGCGGAGAAACGAGTGTCCGGATGCATCGGGCCGTAGCCAAGCTGGGTGATTTGCAGGTCCGGCTTGCGCAACTCGACCACTGTGCCGTCTTTGAATGTCACGTTGACCGGTGTGTAGTCGACGCGCACCTTGCCTTCCGGCGTTACCCCCGGCACGGCCATGTCCTGCAGTTGTCCGCCGTAGACCGGCTCGGGCACCACACCGACCTGTTCGATGAGCTTGGCATACGGCGCTGCATCCGGAATGGACAGGCGCACCAGCATCGACACGGCATTAGGTGAGTCGGGTAACGGCGGATGCCCGCGACCGTCTTTGATATGGCAATTCTGGCAGGCATTGGTGTTGAACAGCGGGCCCAGGCCATCACGCGCGGTGGTGGTGGACGGCGCGATCACCCAGGGGCTGCGAAAGAAGCTATTGCCGACGCTGAAATCCAGCCGACGAGTGGGCGACAGGTTGGCCGATGGCAGCGAAAACGCGTTCTGGTCGCGCTTGTTCACGGTCGCCGCACCGCCCGCCCGTGCTTCACCCGGCTCGGCCTTGGTAAACCTGGGCGCGTCATCGCAGGCGGTCAGGCTCAAGGCCAGCAAGGCTGCGGACAGGCGAAAAAGCGAGCGGAGCATCGAGTTTCCTGAACCAAGGCAGAAAATAAGGTCGCAAAGTCTAACAGGGCGGGGCGCAATGAATAAGAGCAATTATCGTTTGGTCGAATTCGATTCATTCCCGCTAGAATGGCCGCACATTTTTCTCTGGAGGTGGCCAATGCAGGCTCTCGACGCTTTGCTCAACCGTGTTTCCGTGCCGCGTTTGCTGGAACCGGCACCGACCCAGGAGCAGCGCGACGTGCTGTTCGCCGCCGCCATGCGCGCGCCCGACCACGGCCAACTGCGTCCGTGGCGTTTCCTCACTGTCGAAGGGGCCGCCCGCGAACAGATGGGCACGCTGCTGGCCGAAGCTGCCCGCCTGCAAGACGCCGATGCACCACAAGCTGCCATCGACAAGGCCCAGAACGGCCCATTGCGCGCCCCCTTGGTAGTGGTGGTGATTGCCCGTCTGCAGGAGCACTTCAAGGTGCCGAAATCCGAGCAATTGCTGGCGGCGGCCTGTGCAGCCCACGGCATCCTGCTGGCAGCGTATGCCCAGGGGATTGGTGCCGTGTGGCGCACTGGTGAATTGTCCTACTCGGCCCACGTCGCCAAAGGCCTGGGGCTCACGGCAGACGAGGAAGTGATTGGCTTCCTCTACCTGGGCACACCGCAGAACCCGCCGCGTACCGCAGCTAAAGAAGACCTGACGCAGTTTGTCAGCGCCTGGACCGGTCTCTGAACCACCGCCGATCTGCTCTATGTGGGAGCTGGCTTGCCTGCGATAGCATCGACTCGGTTCTTAGGGACACCGAGTTGCCTGCATCGCGGGCAAGCCCGGCTCCCACATGGATCTCAGGGGTTGCGGAACCGAGTCAGACCCTGAACTGATCCATCAACTTCATCTGCTGGCTGGCCAATGCATTGAGTTGGCTGCTGATGGCCGCCGACTCGGTGGCCTGGCCGGTGAGGGTTTCGGTCACAGTGCGGATCGCCGAGACGTTGCGGTTGACCTCTTCGGCCACGGCGCTCTGTTGTTCGGCGGCGCTGGCGATCTGCAGGTTCATGTCGCTGATCACGGTGACGGCATCACTGATCTTGCCCAAGGCCTGCGCCGCCTGATGGATCTGCCCGGCATTGCTTTGAGCCTGGCTCTGGCTCGAATGCATGGTCGCCACCACGCCACGGGTGCCGCTCTGGATGCGTTCGATCACCAGGCGGATTTCCTCCACGGAGTCCTGGGTGCGCTTGGCCAGATTGCGCACTTCGTCGGCCACCACCGCAAAGCCACGGCCACTTTCGCCGGCGCGTGCCGCTTCGATTGCCGCGTTCAGCGCCAGCAGGTTGGTCTGCTCAGCAATGCTGCGGATCACTTCCAGCACCGAACCGATCTGTTCGCTGTTGACCGCCAAGGCTTCGACTTCGCCTACGGCCTTGCTGACTTCTTCGGCCAATGAGGTGATATCTCGGGTGCTCTGCTCGATGATCGACATGCCTTCGCGCGCCGACTGATCGGCCCCACGCGCCGCGCTGGCGGCGTTGGACGCGCTGTTGGCGACATCGTGGGCGGTGGCGCTCATTTCATTGGAGGCGGTGGCCACCTGGTCGATTTCGCGGAACTGCACCTGCATGCCTTCGCTGGTCTGGCGCGCGATGGCCGATGACTGATCGGCCGTGCCACGGGCTTCGGTAATGCTTTGCTTGATCTGGGCGATGGTCGGTTGCAGCTTGTCGAGGAAGCGGTTGAACCAGTTGGCCAGTTCGCCCAATTCGTCCTTCTTGGCGTAGGCCAGGCGTTGAGTCAGGTCGCCGTCGCCGCTGGCGATGTCCTTGAGCATGGCGGCCACGTTGTTGATCGGGCGGGTCACGCCGGTGGCGGTCAGCCAGATCAGCAGCAGGCCCAGCAACGCGGCGGCGGCGCCGACCAGCAAAGCCTTGAGCGTACCGGCGGCCTGGGCTTTGTCGAGCACGTCCTGCAGCTTCAAGGTGTCAGCCAGCATCACGTTCCTGGGCAGTGTGACCACGACGCCCCAGGATTTTGCGTCTGCAATCGGCTTGACCGGGTAGACGGCGCGGATGGTGTGGTCCTGCTCGCGGATCATGGGCGAGTCGCTGGCCAGTAGTTGCACGATTTCCTTGCCTTCGGCGCCGACGGTATCCATGAGGGTTTTGCCGACTATCTCCGGCTGACCGCTGGAGGCGGCAATCAGACCGGTGCTGGAAAGAATGTCCAGGTGCGCCGCGCCATTGAACAGTTCTTTTTGCGCCGCGTCCGTCACTGCTTGCAGGGTGTTGAGGGCGATGTCGATACCGACCACGCCGATGACGTTGCCGTCCACCATCAGCGGCAGGGAGATGGTGGTCATCAGCATCTGCTTGCCAGCCACTTCATCGGCGTAGGGGTCTAGCAGGCACACTTTGCGCGTGTCCCGTGGGCAGGTGTACCAAATGTTGTAGGGCGTGCCGCTGAGGTTGGGGGTGGTCTTGGTCAGGTCATCTTCGACCATGATGGTGTTCAGGCCTTCGCCGCCGGCGCGGCTCCAGTAGCTGGAGAAACGGCCTTTCTCGTTGGACACGCGAGCCTTGTCGTCGACGAACTCGCTGTCCTTGCCATCCAGTCCGTTGGGTTCGAACGAGAGCCAGATACCCAGCACTTTGCTGTTGCGCTCGAACGTGGTCTTGAGGCTCTGGTTGAGTTCTTCACGCAAGGCGCCGGGTTCCAGCGCGCGCTTGGCCGCGAGGGCGCGCAGGTCCTTGACCTGATCGGCAAGGGCGGTCACTACCAACAGGTTTTCGCCAAAGGTTTTCTGCAACAGTACGGCCTGTTCGCCGGCTTTGGATTGCAGCAGGCTCTGCACACTGCTGGTGAGCATTCGCGAGCTCGAATCGCTGATCAACTGATCGTTCTGATTGGTTTCGTAGAGGTTGATGCTGATGATCAGCGCGATCACCCCCAAGAGGCAAAGGCCCGACAGCAGCACTATTTTCAAGCGGATGGAGAGGGTGTCGAACATAGGTTCACTCGCGAATGGACGGGCTGGAAGGCACGTAGTGCAGGCCAAGTCCATTCAGCGCTATGTCTGAAACATCGGCGTCACACATCAATTCATGAGAAACAGGCGATGAGCGGTAGGATAAACCCTACACGCAGCGTTATACGGGCGCCGCAAGCCGTTCCGGTCGAGACCAGATCCACAGGTTGCCCAGGCTCATCCCGGCAATGGCCAGGTAGATCGGCCAGCCGTGGTCGAGCATCACCAGCATCAGGATCGCGCAGAGCAGCATGCTCGCGGTGGCACTGACTTTGGCCCGGCGGGCGATGATCTTGCCGTTGCGCCAGTTGAACAGGATCGGCCCGAACAGCCGGTGGTTTTCCAGCCAGGCGCTGAGGCGCGGTGAGCTTTTGGTGGCGGCCCAGGCGGCGAGCAGAATGAATTCGGTGGTAGGCAAGCCCGGCACGACAATCGCCACCAGCCCGATGCCCAGGCTGACGTAGGCCAGCAAGCCGAAGAGGATCCGGACGATTTTCGAGGTGGATTGGGTTTTGCCGGTCATGGGAGCATGCAGAGTCGATAAAAAATCAGCTTGGAGTGGGGTTTAAATGTGGGAGCGGGCTTGCTCGCGAATGCGATGCGTCAGTCCAGTATCAGGTGACTGATACTCAGCATTCGCGAGCAAGCCCGCTCCCACAGTGCTACCGCATTCCAATCGTGGGTATCAGGCCAGTTCAGGGGCGCTAGCGTACGCCTGTTCCAGCAATACGGTGAAGCGTACGAAGGCGTCAATCGCACCTTTTTCCACCGCGGCTTCTTCTTCGGCGCTGAATTCCAGCGCGTCCAGGGTGCGGGTGAAGCGCTTCCAACCCTCGGCACGGCCACCGGCTGGCTCACCCAGGTGACGGGCACCGAAGGTTTCGCTCAGGCCCAGGCCTACGGCGCGCTTGATCAGGAACGCGGCGCCCAGCTTGGAGCCTTCGGAAACGAACAGCCAGCCCAGCGCTTCAGCCTTGCTCGGGTTGTTCACCGCGCCGGCAACCGGGGCTGGCACTTCGGTGTCCAGGTCACCCAGGTCCAGCTTGGCCGCTTCGGCGCGGCAGCGTTCGGCCAGGTCCGGCACGATCTTGATCAGCTCGGCATCGTTGTACAGCGCCACCAGTTCCGACTGGAACAGGTACTGCGCCACCACGAAGCGCGCGAAGTTGGCCTGGGTTTCAAACGGCGCGTGGGCTTTGACCAGGGCGTCGAGCTTGGCGTGCGGCGAGTGGGTAATCTGGTTCAGGCGCTGGGAGCGTAGGCTTGGGCGTTCAGCGGTAGGAGAAGCGGTCATGAAAAAGTCCTTGAGAAGAAGAGCGCCTGGGTGCTCTAAAGAGAGCCGTTATCAACTAGACGAACAAGAAGACGCGGCACAGTAAAAAATCCTCACCTCGTCGGTAAAATTTCGACGAGGTGAGTGGGGCCTCGGTTAAAGGTCGTGATCAGATGTCCCAGATCACGTTGATCGCAACGTTGCGACCCGGCTGGGTCAGGCGGTCGAGGTTGGCCGGGGAGGTCACACCGGCTTCGCCGACGCCGTCGTAGCTGCGCACGTCATCCCAGTTCCAGTACTTCTTGTCGGTGAGGTTGTAGAGGCCGCCGTTGACGGTCACGTCGTTGGTGACCTTGTAGAAGGCGGTCAGGTCGAGGACGCCGAAGCCTGGGGTCTTGAAGGGGGCCGTGGTGCTGCCGTCAGGTGCGTGGAAGGTGGTGCTGTCGACGCGATCCTGCTTTTTCACCAGGGTCCAGCTCAGCAGGCCACCGTAGTTGTCCTGGTCGTAGCCCAGGCCGAATACGCCCTTGAGCGGGTTGACACTGTTGAGCGGCTCGCCATTGTCGTCGTTGCGACCGTAGGTGTAGCCAACCGAACTCTGGGTGTACAGCCCTTGGGGGGCGCCGAACGCGTCGAGGTTCAGGCGCCCTTTGGCTTCGATCCCCTTGATGGTGGCGTGCTTGATGTTGTTGGCTTCGAATTGCTGTGCGGTACCGCCGGCGACGGAAGCGTCCTCGTCGATGAAGTTGCGGTATTTGTTGTAGAACACGGCGATATCAAACGAACCGGAGTCGAAGTGGCCGCGAATCCCGGTTTCCACGCCCTTGCTGCTTTCCGGCTTGAGGTCCGGGTTGGGTTCGACGGTGTAGCCCTGCTGCAGGTTTTCAAAGCGGCCGTACAAGGCTTTGGCCGATGGTGTGCGGAAGCCTTCGGCGTATTGGCCGAACCAAGTGTACTGGTCGGTCAGCGCATAGGTCAGACCGAATTTCGGCGTGACGCGGTGCCAGGTTTTTTCCTTGTCACTGTGGGCATAGATCCGTGTCGGGTCGACGGTGTTGAGGAACTCTTCAGTCAACTTGGGTTTGAGTTGGGTGTAGTCGTAGCGAACGGCGGGCAGGAAGGTCCACTTGTCCCAGGTGATTTGGTCCTGCGCGAACAGCGAGTAGGTGTTGATGGTCGGGTCCGGGAAATCACTGGCCTTCTTCACGCTGTCGCTGGCTGTCGGGCTGGGTGCGCCGATGGCTGTGCAACCGCCGCCGACCGCCAGGCAGGTGGCGGCGCCTTCGCGGGAGCCGGTGACTTTCTGTTGTTTGAGGGTGGTGCCGTAGGTGACCTGGTGATCGGTGTCGCCCCAGCTGAAAGCCTTGTCCAGCTGTGCGTCGAACACCCACTGCTTTTCTTCGTAGAGGGTTTCGCGGGTGCGCAATACGCGGCGGGACGGCTGGTAGATTTCGGCGGTGGACTGGTCGGTCTTGGCGATCTGATAGTTGAGGCTGGTCTTGATCTGATCGGCAATCGGCGAGTCCAGGGCGAAGCGGTTTTCGATAGCGAAACGCTCACGGGTGATGGTGTCGTTGCCCGACCGTGCACGGTAGAAGTTGAAGCCGCGCCCGCCGGTGAACGGTCCGCCCACGGCGTTTTTCAAGTTGACGTCGCGATCATCCTTGTATTTCTCGTAGGTCAGGCCCAGTCGATTGTCATCGCCATAGTTCCAGCCCAGCTTGGCCAGCACGTTGGTGGTGCGTGCATCCTCGGGGTTGGCGCCGGTGCGCGCCAGGCCCGTGGCGTTGTTGCCATCGTAGGACTCCATTTCATGGCCGTTGCGCTGGCTCAGGTGCAACAGGCCGTCGACATCCTGCACACGGCCGGCAACGGTGCCGGAGGTCAGCCAGCTTTCGTCGGCGGAGCTGTAGCCGGTCTTCAGGCGAGCGCCGACGTCCTGGCCGGGCTTGATGATGTCATCCGGGTCGAGGGTGAAGTAGCTCACGGCGCCGCCAATCGCGCTGCTGCCGTACAGGGCCGAGGCCGGGCCGCGCAGGATCTCCACGCGCTTGACGATTTCCGGGTCGACATAGTTGCGGCGGGTCTTGGCGTAGGGACCGTTGAAGAAGTTGTCCGGCACTTCGACGCCGTCGACCTGGGTGAGGATGCGGTCGCCGTCGATGCCGCGAATGTTGTAGCCCGAATTGCTTGAGCGGCCACCGGCACCGCCGACCGAGACGTTGGGTTCGTAACGTACCAGTTCACGAATGGTATTCACGTTCTGGCGGTCCAGCGCCTCGCGTTCCTGCACGGTCACGGTGCTCGGTACGCTGTTGATGTTCTGCTCGTTACGCGTGGCGCTGATGGTCACCTGTTGCAGGTTGAGGGCGCCGCCCGGCGCGCGCTTTTCCAGCACGATGTTGTTATTGCCCAGTTTGCGGTAGCTCAGGTTGGTCCCCACCAACAGCCGGTCCAGGGCTTTTTCCGGCGACAACGGGCCGCGTACGCCTGGGGACGACACGCCCTGGCCCAGTTCGGCCGGCAGGCCGACTTGCCAGCCGGTCACGGCGGTAAAAGCGTTGAGTGCCGAGACCAGCGGTTGCTGCTCAATGCTGAAGCTGTAGTTGCCGTGGCTACGCGCAGCAGGTTCGGCGGCGGTGGCGGTCATCACCGGCGCAGCGGCCAGCAGGATGGCCGCGGTCAGCAAGGACAGGGTGGGCGAAGAGGACCGGCGGTTGAAACGAGAGGACATCGAGAGCGCTCCGGAGTACGAATCTTATAGTTGCGAACTGAGACAAATAGGAATCAGTTGCATTGGCTAAGACGAGACGTACCACCCTCGGCTATCGAGTAAAAATAATTCTCATTTAGTTCAAAATCACCAGCGATGGGTATTCCGACAGCTTGGCCGAGGTGATGTGAGCCAGGGAGCGCACCACGTCCAAGGGCTGGTCGAGGCGGTAATTGCCGGTGACGGCGACGCTGGCCAGTTGGTCGTTGGTGTTGACGATCCAGCCCGGGTAATAGCGGCGCAGCTCGGCGAGCACTTCGCTCATCGGGCAGTTTTCGAAGATCAGCCGACCTTGCACCCAGGCCAGGTCCTTGTTGGCATCCAGCTTGGCCGGTTGGCCGAACCCCTTGGGCCCGATGCGGATACTTTCACCGGCACTCAGGCGCACGCGGGCATCGTCGAAGGTGTTGCTCAGGTCGACATCGCCACGCTGCACCTGCACCTGGGCTTCGCCATTGAGGTAACGCACGGCGAAGGCGGTGTCGCGCACGCTGGCGCGTACGGGGCCGGCGTCGATTTCCAAGGGCAAGCCGTGACTGGGCACGATGTCGAAAAACGCCTCGCCCTGATACAGGCGAGCGATGCGCTGGTGGTCCTTGATGTTGCTGGAAAACGCCGAGTTGGTGTTCAGCAATACCTTGGAGCCGTCGTCCAGTTGCAGGCGCTGGCGTTCGCCTACCACGGTGAGGTGGTCGGCCTGCAGGCGTACCGGCAGGTTGCTGAAACTGAACAGGCCGATCAGCAGCACGGCGGCGGTGGCCAGCGGTTTCCAATGTGGCTTGAGCCGGCGCCAGGCGCTCGGCTTGCGCGGCGCGGCCAGTGCGACGGCAGCACTGTGTACCGGCGCGCCGCCCCACGCGGCCTGGGCCTTGGCGAAGGCGTGGACGTGGGCGGGATCGCTGGCCAACCAGGTTTCGAATTCGGCCTGCTGTCCGGCTTGCGGGCACTGCAAGGCGATCAGCCAGTCGAGGGCTTGATCCATAGCCGTGTCTTGCAACACCTCATGAGCCAGCTCATGGGGGCGCAGTTTATTCGGGTCCGTCACGGTGTTCCTCGGGTCTTCGCCACGTTCTATTCAACTTTCCTACAGCTTGGGTCGACGCTTCTGTCGGATGGAGCTTAAGGCCGATCCAATCGTTCGGCCACACCTACGCAGATAGCCATGATCAATTTGAGTTCCTTTTGCACGGTGCTCAAGGACACGCCCAACTGATCGGCGATCTCCTGGTAACTGCAACCATGCAAGCGGCTGAGGATGAAAATCCGCTGTTGGCGGGCGCTCAACTGGCCCAGGCTGACGCTCAGGGCTTCAAGCATTTGCTCGGCCTGGGTGGCATCTTCGGGTGTGCTGATGGGGGCGGCGACGCTTTGCAGGACATCCAGCGGGACATTTTCCTGCAGTGTGCGGGCCTGGATCCTGCGCGCACGCAGGTGATCCAACGCCAGGTTGCGCGCCGTCTGATAGACGAAAGGTTCAAGGTGATCGATCGGCCGCTCGCTCAGGGCCCGGGTGACGCGCAGGTAGGTTTCCTGCAACAGGTCCTCGGCGGTGCTGTGGTTATTCACCATCCGCTGCAAGGTGCGAAGCAGCATTACCCGTTGGGTGAGAAAGACGTGGTTGAAGCGAGATTGGCTCACAGTGATACCAGACCGATTTGCAGTTAATGATAATGCTTATCATCAACTCAAATGGCAAGGAACACTTTCTGCGGGTTTGCGCAGGCCAAATGTGGGAGCGGGCTTGCTCGCGAACGCATCACCTCGTTATTCAGACGAACCGAGGTGCTTGCATTCGCGAGCAAGCCCGCTCCCACACAAGCCCACTCTATGTGGATTACTCGGCGTTGCAGAGCGCCAGGCAGTTATCCAGCATACGGTTGGAGAAGCCCCACTCGTTGTCATACCAAGCCAAAACTTTCAGCAACTTACCGCTGACCTTGGTGTGATTGGCATCGAAGATCGACGACAGCGGGTTGTGGTTGAAGTCGCTGGAAACCAGCGGCAGGGTGTTATAGCCGAGGATCTTCGAGTGCTGGCTGGCTTCCTTGAGGAGTGCGTTGACTTCCTCCGCCGTGGCGTCTTTTTTCAACTGCACGGTGAGGTCCACCAGCGACACGTTGATCACCGGCACACGCACCGCCATGCCGGTCAGCTTGCCCGCCAGTTCCGGCAGCACCAGGCCGACGGCTTCAGCGGCACCAGTCTTGCTCGGGATCATGTTCTGGGTAGCCGAACGCGCGCGGTACGGGTCGGTGTGGTAGACGTCGGTCAGGTTCTGGTCGTTGGTGTAGGCGTGAATCGTGGTCATCAGGCCGCTTTCGATACCCAGTTCGCGATGCAGCACCTGGGCGACCGGCGCCAGGCAGTTGGTGGTGCACGACGCGTTGGAGATGATCTGGTGGGATTGACGCAGAATGTCATGGTTTACACCGTAGACCACGGTAGCGTCCGCCCCTTTGGCCGGTGCCGAGATGATCACCTTGCGCGCGCCGGCGGTAATATGGGCGGCAGCCTTGTCACGGTCGGTGAACAGGCCGGTGCATTCGAACACGACGTCGATCTTGTGCGCGGCCCACGGCAGGTCGGCCGGGTTGCGAATGGCGCTGACGGCAATCCGGTCGCCATTGACGGTCAGGCTTTCCTGATCGTGGGCGACCTCTGCTTCGAAAGTGCCATGTACGGTGTCGTATTTGAGCAGGTGGGCATTGATCGAACTGTCGCCCAGATCGTTGATGGCGACGATCTGCAAATCCTGGCGGTAGCCTTGGGTATACAGTGCGCGCAGGACATTACGGCCGATACGGCCAAAACCATTGATTGCGATACGAAGAGTCATTGGAAAGTGCCTGTCGTCGATTTGTTGTAAGAATTACAAGATTATTCGCATAAAAATAGAAAACAAGCCTTTTTAGTGGCAATATTTTGTTCAATCTACAACGAGTGACCTGAATCAACTGGTCCGATGATCCAAACGACTCCCTGCCATCCCATGAGCTGTGGGCGTTTGATCAGCATAGACACTCAGGTCGCCACATCCGTTAGCCTGGAGTTCTACACATGCATCCCCGCGTTCTTGAGGTCACCGAACGGCTTATCGCCCGCAGCCGCGCCACCCGCGAGGCCTACCTTGCGCTCATTCGCGGTGCAGCCATCGACGGTCCGATGCGCGGCAAGCTGCAATGCGCCAACTTCGCCCACGGCGTGGCCGGTTGCGGCACTGAAGATAAAAATAGTCTGCGCATGATGAATGCCGCCAACGTGGCAATTGTTTCGTCATATAACGACATGCTCTCGGCACACCAGCCGTACGAACATTTCCCTGAACAGATCAAGAAGGCCCTGCGCGAAGTCGGCTCGGTCGGGCAGTTCGCTGGCGGCACCCCTGCGATGTGCGACGGCGTGACCCAGGGCGAGCCGGGCATGGAACTGAGCCTGCTCAGTCGTGAAGTCATTGCCATGTCCACGGCGGTAGCGCTGTCCCACAACATGTTCGATGCCGCGCTGATGTTGGGCATCTGCGACAAAATCGTCCCGGGCCTGATGATGGGCGCGCTGCGCTATGGCCACCTGCCGATGATCTTCGTGCCGGGCGGCCCGATGCCGTCGGGCATCTCCAACAAGCAGAAAGCCGACGTGCGCCAGCGCTACGCCGAAGGCAAGGCCACGCGCGAAGAGCTGCTGGAATCGGAGATGAAGTCCTATCACAGCCCCGGCACCTGCACCTTCTACGGCACCGCCAACACCAACCAGTTGCTGATGGAAGTGATGGGCCTGCACTTGCCGGGCGCCTCGTTCGTCAACCCCTACACCCCGCTGCGCGATGCGTTGACCCGCGAAGCCGCACACCAGGTCACCCGTCTGACCAAGGCCAACGGCAGCTTCATGCCGATCGGCGAGATCGTCGACGAGAAATCCATCGTCAACTCGATCATTGCCCTCAATGCCACCGGCGGGTCCACCAACCACACCCTGCACATGCCCGCCATCGCCATGTCGGCGGGCATCATCCTCACCTGGGACGACATGGCCGACCTCTCCGAGGTGGTGCCGACCCTGTCCCACGTGTATCCAAACGGCAAGGCCGACATCAACCACTTCCAGGCGGCGGGCGGGATGTCGTTCCTGATCCGCGAACTGCTGGAAGCCGGCCTGCTCCACGAAGACGTCAACACCGTGGCCGGCAAGGGCCTGAGCCGCTACACCCAGGAACCCTTCCTGGTCGACGGCGAGCTGATCTGGCGCGAAGGCCCTATCGAAAGCCTCGACGAAACCATCCTGCGCCCCGTGGCCCGCGCGTTCTCGCCGGAAGGCGGCTTGCGCGTGATGGAAGGCAACCTCGGTCGTGGTGTGATGAAAGTGTCTGCCGTAGCACCTGAACATCAGATTGTTGAAGCTCCGGCGGTGGTGTTCCAGGACCAGCAAGATCTGGCCGATGCGTTCAAGGCCGGCCAGCTGGAAAAAGACTTCGTCGCCGTCATGCGTTTCCAGGGCCCGCGCTCCAATGGCATGCCCGAATTGCACAAGATGACGCCGTTCCTCGGTGTGTTGCAGGACCGTGGCTTCAAGGTCGCACTGGTAACAGACGGGCGTATGTCCGGCGCGTCGGGTAAGATCCCCGCCGCGATTCACGTCAACCCCGAAGCCCAGAGCGGCGGGCCACTGGCGCGGGTGCGCGATGGCGATATCATTCGCGTGGATGGCGTGAAGGGCACCCTGGAGCTTAAGGTGGACGCCGAAGAATTTGCAGCGCGCGCGCCTGCCACGGGCCTGTTGGGCAATAACGTGGGGGCCGGTCGCGAGCTGTTTGCATTTATGCGCTTGGCCGCAAGCTCCGCAGAGCAGGGCGCCAGTGCCTTTACCTCTGCCTTGGAGACGCTTAAGTGAAACTTGCGCTGGTCGGTGATATCGGGGGCACCAACGCCCGTTTCGCGTTGTGGCGCGATCAGGAGTTGCATTCGATCCGCGTGCATGCCACGGCGGATCACTCCAGCCCTGAAGACGCGATCAAGGTTTACCTCAAAGAGGAAGGCCTGGAAATCGGGGACATCGGTGCGGTGTGCCTGTCGGTCGCCGGGCCTGTGAGCGGGGATGAATTTAAATTCACCAACAATCACTGGCGCCTGAGCAAGACTGCCTTCTGCAAAACCTTGCAGGTGGATGAACTGTTGCTGGTCAATGATTTTTCGGCCATGGCCCTGGGCATGACCCGGCTCAAGCCCGACGAATTCCGTGTGGTCTGCGAGGGCACGCCGGAGCCGTTGCGCCCGGCGGTCGTGATTGGTCCGGGCACTGGCCTGGGTGTCGGGACGCTGCTGGATCTGGGCGCTGGCCGCTTTGCGGCGTTGCCGGGGGAGGGCGGGCATGTCGACTTGCCCCTGAGCAGCCCGCGTGAAACCCAGCTGTGGCAGCACATTTATACTGAGATCGGCCATGTCAGCGCCGAAACCGCCTTGAGCGGTGGTGGCTTGCCGCGTCTTTACCGTGCCATTTGCGCGGTCGACGGCCACACGCCGGTGCTGGAAACCCCTGAGGCGATCACGGCCGCAGGCCTGGCCGGCGACCCGGTGGCCATGGAAGTATTGGACCAGTTCAGCATCTGGCTGGGCCGGGTAGCAGGCAACAATGTGTTGACCACCGGTGGACGCGGTGGTGTGTACATCGTGGGTGGGGTGATACCGAGGTTTGCCGACTTCTTTATCAACAGTGGTTTTGCCAAGAGCTTCGCTGACAAAGGCTGCATGAGCGACTACTTCAAAGGCATTCCGGTGTGGTTGGTGACCGCCCCGTATTCTGGATTGACCGGGGCTGGCGTGGCTTTGGAGCAGGCGTTTGCGTAGGTCGTGATAGCCTCATCGCAGGCACGCCAGCTCCCACATTTGCAATGCATTCTCCTGTGGGAGCTGGCGTGCCTGCGATGAGGGCATCAAGAGCAACAAATGACGTAAGCTTGGCCATAACAACAAGGAGGACCCCGTGAGCGTAATCAGTAAATCGATTCTCCTCGTCGACGATGACCAGGAAATCCGCGAATTGCTGCAGACCTACCTCAGTCGCGCCGGTTTTCAGGTGCGTGGCGTGCCGGATGGCACGGGGTTCCGCCAAGCGATGAACGAGGCGCCGTGCGATCTGGTCATCCTTGATGTGATGTTGCCAGACGAAGACGGTTTCAGCCTTTGCCGCTGGATCCGCCAGCACCCGCGCCAAGCGCAGGTGCCGATCATCATGCTCACCGCCAGCTCCGACGAGGCCGACCGCGTGATCGGCCTGGAGCTGGGCGCCGACGATTACATCGGCAAACCCTTCAGCCCCCGCGAGTTGCAGGCGCGGATCAAAGCCCTGTTGCGTCGCTGCCAGTTTGGCCAGGAACGCAGCAGTGGTGGCGAGGTGTTGGTGTTTGATGAATGGCGCCTGGATATGATCAGCCACCGCCTGTTCCATGTGGACGGCGAAGAAGTGATCCTCTCCGGTGCCGACTTTGCCCTGCTCAAATTGTTTCTCGACCACCCGCAGCAGATCCTCGACCGTGACACCATTGGCAACGCCACCCGTGGCCGCGACCTGATGCCGCTGGACCGTATCGTCGACATGGCTGTCAGCCGTCTGCGCCAACGCCTGCGCGATACCGAAAAACCCCCGAGGCTGATCCGCACGGTGCGCGGCAGCGGTTATCAACTGGCAGCCAGCGTGGTTGCCGGCAATGCCCACTGACCATTTGACCGAGCGCCGTCGCCGCTTCCCGGTGCCACGCTCGTTGCTGGGGCGCATGCTGCTGCTGACACTGCTGGCGGTGCTGTTTGCCCAGGCGCTGTCCAGTGTGATCTGGGTCTCGCAATTACGCGCCACTCAGCTCGAAGGCCTGGTCACCAGCGCCCGCAGCCTGGCGCATTCGATGACCGCCAGCGTGAGTTATTTCCGTTCGTTGCCGGTGGCATATCGACCGTTGGTGCTGGACCAATTGCGCAGCATGGGCGGCACCCGTTTCGTCGTGACCCTCAATGATCGCCCGTTGGACATGGCCATCCTGCCGCAGACACCGCGCAAGCAGGCAGTGCTTGAAGCGGTCAACGAAGTGTTGAAACAAACCCTCGGCGCCGATGTGCATATCTCCGTGGAGTTCGTCAGCGCCGAAGACCTGCGTATCTTCAATGCCGGCCTGAAACTCGACGAACTGCCACGCTCCTGGGCCCATTACGCGTTGACCCTGGAACCGGTTAACCCACCGGTACTGGTTACCCAGATCCAGCTCGCGCCCGGCGAATGGCTGTACATCGCCTCGCTGTTGCCCGAGCCCTACACCAGCCTGGAAGAACAGGGCCTGCCGTCCCAGCAGGTGTGGTTTATCGTGCTGACCAGTGGTTTCCTGCTGCTGTTCATCGGCTTGCTGGTGCACTGGCAGAGCCGGCCTCTCAAGCGCCTGGCGCGGGCGGCGCGGGACATGTCCCTGGGGGCCGACGTAGAGCCGGTGGCCGAAGGCGGCGGCAGTGAAGTGGTGGAAGTGGGCCGTGCGTTCAACGCCATGCGTGAGCGCATCAGCCGTTACCTGACCGAGCGCAGCCAGTTGTTCAGCGCGATTTCCCACGACTTGCGCACCCCGATTACTCGCCTGCGCCTGCGCGTGGAATTGCTTGAAGACGAGAACCTGCAAACCAAGTTCGGCCGCGACCTGGATGAGTTGGAGTTGCTGGTGAAAGGCGCGCTGCAATGCGTGAAAGACACCGATATCCACGAAAACATCGAACCGGTCGACCTGAACCACGTGCTCGACTGCCTGGTGGAACCGTACCTGGCGCCGAACGGCAATGGCCGCGTTACCCAGCATGGCCGGGCGTTGACGACTTATCCGGGCAAACCGCTGGCGCTCAAGCGCTGCATCGGCAACTTGATCGACAACGCGTTGAAGTATGGCCAGAACGCCCACCTGTACATCGAGGACGACGGCGCGGAGTTCGTTCTGCACGTGGATGACGAAGGCCCCGGCGTGCCGGAGCAGCGGTTGGAGCAGGTGTTTGAACCGCACTTCCGCCTGGCTGGGCAGCAACAGGGCTACGGCCTGGGCCTGGGAATTGCGCGCAACATTGCGCACAGCCATGGCGGCGAAGTGAGTCTGCAGAATCTGCGCGAGGGTGGCTTGCGCGTGACCTTGCAACTCCCTCGCGGATTAGACTGAATGTATGCGGCCCCAATGTGGGAGCTGGCTTGCCTGCGATAGCGGTGTATCAGCCAACTCATCTGGCACAGACAGACCGCTATCGCAGGCAAGCCAGCTCCCACATGTTGATCTTCATTTGGTCAGATGCTTTGGCGCAGTCGGGCCAAGTCTCTAAGGGGCGGCGCCCCAAACAGCCGGCTGTACTCCCGACTGAACTGCGACGGGCTTTCATACCCCACGCGATACCCCGCTGCCGACGCTTCCAACCCTTCGGCAATCATCAACCGTCGCGCTTCCTGCAAGCGCAACTGCTTCTGATACTGCAACGGGCTCATGGCGGTGATCGCCTTGAAGCGGTGGTGCAGGGTCGAGACGCTGAGGTTCACTGCCTTGGCCAGGTCATCGATGCGCAGCGGTTGCTCGTAGTTGCCGTTCAACCACGTGATCGCCTGGCTGACCCGATGGCTCTGACTGTTGGCCACGGCGATTTCATACAGCCGATAACCCTGCGGCCCCCGCAACAGACGGTAGAGGATTTCCCGGTTGATCAATGGCGCAAGCATGGCGATGTCTTTGGGCGTATCCAGCAACCGCGCCAGGCGCAGCACAGCGTCGAGCAACTGGTTGTCGATGCGGTCGACGTACATGCCGCGGGACGTCGGGCGCGACGGCACGCCCATCGGGCCTGCTTCTGCGATCAAGGCCGTCAGTTGCGCCGGGTCGATATTGATGCGCACCGACAGGTTCGGGTCTTCCGGGGTGGCATCGATGATCCGTCCGGCCACCGGCATCGCCACCGAGAACACCAGGTAGTTGAGCGGGTCGTAGGCAAAGATCTCGTCGGCCAGGCGCACTTCCTTGCTGCCGCTGGCCAGGATGCACAGGGCAGGCTCCACCAGCACCGGCATGAAGTCGCGCGGCGTGTTGTGGCGGTTCAGGAACAAGGTTGTGATGGCTGTACCGTAGGAGCCGTCCTCCCAGGTGTGCCGATGCACGATGCTGGCCAGCTCGGCGCGCTGCTTTTCCATCTCGGCATCGAGGGGGATGGCTGTATGTTCGGGCGACGACATGGAGCGTCCTCTACTGGCTACTTCGATGGGCTCAGCTTAGCGGCGGCTTTCTAAAAAGTGTTACGTCGATTCTGCACAATCCTTGCCTGATCCTGCGACGCATCGTGAATCAGGCAATCGTAGGGGCTGTCATCTCCCTGAAACAAGGCGGTTGCCCTTGGAATAATTGCCGGGGCCAAACGTCCTATCTGCGCTTCTCGCAGGATTGTGCAATAAGCCAGCAGGAATCGACTAACCGCGCCCGCACCCGCGCCATTATCTTTGATCCTGTGGCAACACGCCCTCACAGTGCTTGCCGAGCATCACTTCTCAACGGGAGAGTCGAACATGTCCACCCCCATTCCCGCGAGCCATATGGCCTTTATCCGCGCCCGCACCGGGTGCAGCACCGAACTCGGTGCACGCTTGAGCAGTTTGATCGAACCGGGTCGTCAGGCTCAGGGTTGCCTGCAATTCTCGTTGCAGCATTCCCAAGTCGATCCCGATGTCTGGTTGATCTCCGGTTTCTGGAGCAGCGAGCAGGCGATGAGCGCCTACTTCAACTCTCCGGCCCTGATGATCTTCACCGAACTGTTGAACGACATGGTCGTGCGCAGCATGGACTTCCAAACCTTTACCGATGCATCCGCTGCACACGCCTACGGCGAGTACCTGCAACTCGCCGGCTGATCAGGTTTAGAATGGCCAACTTTTCCATTGGCCAGGACCTGCAACATGGCACGTAAACAATTTGCCCACCACGAAGCCGTTTCCGCCGTAGTACCGGGGGAGGGTGGCTACAGCGCCGCCGTCGCCGTCAAGGCACTGGATGGCATGGGCGCACCGCAGTTTCACAAGATCCTTGATGGACAGACGTTCAAGACGGCTTCTGATGCGGATGATGCCGCCACTGTGCAGCTTGAGCGGTTGATCGGAGTGGATGAAGAAGGTCAACTGGCCTGGGCCAGCGCCGCCAACTGAGCAACGCCGACAATCCAATGTGGGAGGGGGCTTGCCCCCGATAGCCGTGCGTCAGTCAACAAAGATGTTGAATGTGCCATTGCTATCGGGGGCAAGCCCCCTCCCACTTTTTATTGTATTTCAGTCAGGGTTTGGTGGTGCCTGGCCGGTACATCTTGAACAGCGCCTCCGGCCCCAACTGGAAGTAATCCGCCGGGCCACCACCGCGCAAGATCGGCTCGGCGGCGGCGGTGTCGTAGACCCCGTCCTTGAGCAGCCACTTGGCAATGTGCACCGCGACCACCTCGCCCAGCACCAGCCAGCTCGGCACCAACGCCTTGTCCGCACGTTGCAGCTGGATGATTTGCGTCACCTTGCATTCGAACGACACCGGGCTCTCGCCCACCCGTGGTACGCCAACAATCTTCGACGCCACCGGCGTCAGGCCGGACAACTCGAACTCGTTGACCTCGGGGGAAACGGCGGCGCAACTCTGGTTCATCTGCTCGGCCAGCGGGCGGGTCGCCAGGTTCCAGACAAACTCGCCGGTTTGTTCGATGTTGTTCAGGCTGTCTTTGCGCCCGACACTGGAAAACCCAATGATCGGCGGAATGTAGTTGAACGCATTGAAGAAGCTGTAGGGCGCCAGGTTCAGGCGACCTTCACGGTCGTGTGACGAAATCCAGCCGATCGGCCGTGGACCAACGATGGCATTGAACGGGTCATGGGGCAGGCCGTGGCCGTTGGCGGGTTCGTAGAAATGGATAGCGTCGGACATGGCCTGTTCCCTACTCGGTTCTGGGGCATGCATCATACCCAATGTGGGAGCAAGTCGAATCGTCGCTTCGCCGCTCCCACATGTTTTACCGAGACAGACCTTTAGTCCGTGGTAATGCGCGAGTGTTTACGGGTGTCCTTCATGGTCACGTAGACCACCAGCGACACCGCGATGCACGCGGTCACGTACCAGTAGTAGCCGGTCTCCATGCCGATGCTCTTGAACCACAGCGCGATGTATTCAGCGGTGCCGCCGAAGATCGATACGGTCAGGGCGTACGGCAGGCCCACGCCGAGGGCGCGGATTTCGGTGGGGAACAGCTCGGCCTTCACTACCGCGTTGATCGAGGTGTAGCCACTGACGATGATCAGCGCCGCCATGATCAGGAAGAACGCGCCCCACCAGCTTTGGATGGTGTGCAGGGTGGTGAGGATCGGCACGGTGAACAGGGTGCCGAGGATGCCGAAGGCAATCAGGATTGGCCGACGGCCGACTTTATCCGACAGCCCGCCGACGATGGGTTGCAGGCACATGAACAGGAACAGCGTCGCCGCCGAAATGGTGGTGGAGTCGGAAATGCTCATGCCGACCGTATTCACCAGGTATTTCTGCATGTAGGTGGTGTAGGTGTAGAAAGCCAGCGTGCCGCCCATGGTCAGGCCGACCACGGTCAGCAGTTCCTTGGGGTGACGCATCAAGGTGCGCATCGCGCTTTCCTTGGCTTTTTCTTTCTTGGTGAACGACTCGGTTTCTTCCATGCCGCGACGCAGGTACAGCGCGACGACTGCGCACAGCGCGCCGATGGCGAACGGGATACGCCAGCCCCACGCATACAGCTGCTCGGTGGTCAGCACTTGTTGCAGCACGATCAGTACGGCCAGGGCGATGAGCTGGCCCGAGATCAGGGTCACATACTGGAAGCTGGAGTAGAAACCACGACGTTCCTTGGTCGCCATCTCGCTGAGATAAGTGGCGGAGGTACCATATTCGCCGCCGACCGACAGTCCCTGCAGCAAACGGGCGAACACCAGCAGGATCGGTGCACCGATACCGATTATTTCATAGCCTGGGCTCAGGGCAATCAGCAGCGAGCCGAAGCACATCAGGTAGACCGAGGCCATCAGGGCTTTTTTACGCCCGACTTTGTCGGCGTACAGGCCCATCAACCAGCCACCGATCGGGCGCATCAGGAAACCCACAGCGAAGATCGCGGCGGTGTTGAGCAGTTGGGCGGTGGTGTCGCCTTTCGGGAAAAAGGCTTTGGCGAAGTACAGCGAGAAGGCGGCGTAGACGTACCAGTCGTACCACTCGACCATGTTGCCGACCGATCCGCTGAAGATCGATTTGATCCGGCTGGAAGTGGTGCGTGCTTTTGCCGGCGCAGCCGCCGACCCCAGAGGCAGGGAGTTGGAGTTATCCATTGAAGGATCCTTCATCTAATTGTTTTTGTGGAGCGTGCTTGAGCACTGCCTGGTTTGGGCTATAGCAGGAGCTGTGCCAGGTAGATGAAGGCCCGGAATAGAAGGGTCAGAGGATTTTTTTGAGCGGAAAGTCGCTGATGATTTTTAGGTAATGAGCGGAAATCCGCTTATGGCCACCAGCCTCTTCGCTGGCTTGCCTGCGATGGCGGTCTGAAGGTCGCTAGAGAAACATCTCCCGCACCAACCCATGGCGCTGCATCTTTTCATTCAAGGTTCGCCGAGGCAGTTGCAGCTCGGCCAGCACCGCCTTGATATCGCCCTTTTGCCGCTTCAGTGCAGCTTTGAGGCAATGCGCTTCAAACGCCTCCTGCTGCGCCGCCAACGATTGCCCGGCCTCGACGCCTTCCGGCTCCGGCTCGCCAAGGCCCAATACCTGGCGTTCGGCGACGTTGGCCAATTCGCGCACGTTACCTGGCCAGTCATGGCTGAGCAGACGCCCCAGTTGCGCACCGCTCAGCGGCTCGACGCTACGGCCCAGGCGCTCGGCGGCGCTCTGTGCAAAGTGGTCGAACAGCAGCGGAATATCTTCGCGGCGTTCACGCAAAGGCGGCAGGCGCAATTGCGCGACGTTCAAACGATAAGCCAGGTCTTCGCGAAAGCGTCCGGCGCGGGCCTCTTCCAACAGGTCTGGTTTGGTGGCGGCGATGATGCGCAGGTCCACGTGGATACTTTGGTTGGAGCCCAGGCGTTCCAGTTTCTGTTCCTGCAACACGCGCAGCAGTTTCACTTGTTGGGCCAGGGGCATGCTTTCGATTTCGTCGAGGAACAGCGTACCGCCGTGGGCATATTCCAGTTTGCCGATGCGCTTGCCCTGGGCGCCGGTAAAGGCGCCGCTTTCGTGGCCGAACAGCTCGGCCTCGAACAACTGCTCGGGGATCGCCGCGCAGTTGAGGGCCACAAAGGTTTTTTTCGCCCGTGGGCCGAAGTCATGCAGGCAACGGGCAACCAGTTCCTTGCCACTGCCGGTCTCGCCACGGATCAGCACATTGACCGGCAGGCTTGCCAAATCCAGCACCTGGCGGCGTAGGGTCTGCAAACCTCGAGACACGCCTAAAAGGGTCGACTCCAACTGTGCGCGATGATCGGCCTGTTGATGCAGGCGACGGTTTTCCAGAATCAATCCACGCTTGTCCAAGGCGCGGCGCAGGCTGTTGAGCAGGGCGTCGGGGCTGAAGGGTTTTTCCAGGAAGTCGTAGGCGCCGTCGCGCATGGCTTCAACGGCCATTGGCACATCGCCGTGGCCCGTCAGCAATATCACCGGCAAATCCCCATCACGGCGCTGCACTTCAGCCAACAGTTCCAGGCCGCTGAGACCTGGCATGCGCACGTCGCTCAGGATCACTCCGGGAAAATCCTTGGGCAATTGCGTCAGGCATTCTTCGGCGCGGCTGAATAGCTGTACCTCAAAGCCCGACAGGCTCAACCACTGCTCGACGGCCGTGCGGATGCTGGCTTCGTCGTCGACCACAATCACCGCGTTCAACATAGGTCGGGCGTCTCCAGCGCGATAGGCAGGGTCAGGGTGAAAACCGCGCCGTCGCCACGGTTGCTGGCGATCAGGCGGCCACCCAATTCGTGCACGATAGCGTAGGACACCGCCAGCCCCAAGCCGAGGCCATCACCCACAGGTTTGGTGGTGAAGAACGGGTCGAACACGCTGTTCAGGTGTTCTTCGGCAATCCCGCCGCCGCTGTCGCTGACGGTGAGTTGCCACAACTGCTCATCGGCATGCAGGCGGATTTCCAGGCGTTTGCGTGGCTTGTCGACCATGGCGTCAAGGGCGTTGCGCAGCAGGTTGATCAATACCTGTTCCAGGCGGATCGCATCGCCACGCACCCAGGCGGGGCGGGTCAGGTCCAGCACCACGCCGATGGATTCGTCGCGCAGGCGCGCATCGAGCAAGTGCAGGGATTGGTCGACCACGGTGGCCAAGTCCAGGCGTTCACGCAGGCCACTGGGGCTTTTGCGCGCGAAGGTCTTGAGATGGCCGGTGAGCGCGGCCATGCGCGTGAGCATGTCGTCCAGTGGGGTGAGCGCCTGGTAGGCGTCGTCGACACGGCCATGGTCCAGCAGCAGGCGCAAGGTGGCCAATTGCATGCGTTGGGCGGTCAGCGGCTGATTGATTTCATGGGCGAGGGCGGCGGACATCTGCCCCAATGCCGCCAGTTTGGCCGACTGCACCAGGCCATCCTGAGCGGTGCGCAGCGCCTGGGTGCGTTCTTCCACCAGTTGCTCAAGTTCCTCGCGGCTGCGCTGGCGCAAGCGGGCCAGGCGCCAGCGTTGGGTCAGGAACAGCACCAGGAACACCAGCGCCAGCCAGGAGCCGGCGGCGGCCAACCCGGCGTTGCGCTGATCTTCAAACGCGAATTGCGGCTTGCGCAGCAAGTGCAGGGTCCAGCCTTCGGCCTTCAGCGGCAGCGATTCCCAAATGTAATTGGCACTGCCATCCGGACCGTTGACGCGCATCAGATGGCTGTTTTCGTCGAAGCGTTGCAGGGTGCTGGTTTCCAGCGCCTGCAGGTGTTTCTTGTCGTATTGGCGAGTGGCCTTGAGTTCGGCAAGGTCGCTGGCCGTTAACGGCCGCAGGTTGCGATAGCGCCAGCCGGGCTGGTTGGCGATGAACACGATGCCACGGGCGTCGCTGACCAGCAGCAGGTCATTGCCTTGGGCCCATTCGCGTTCAAGTTCGGGGAACTCCAGCTTGACCACCATGGCGCCGAGGAACTGTTCGTGTTCATCGACCACCGCGCTGGAGAGGAAGTAACCGGGAATGCCAGTGGTCACGCCCACCGCGTAAAAACGCCCGGTGCCTTGGCTCAGGGTTTGGCTGAAATAGGGGCGGAACGCGTAGTTGTGTCCCACATAACTGCTGGGCAGGTTCCAGTTACTGGCGGCCACGGCCAGGCCAGTGCGGTCCATCAATTCCAGGGTGGACGACTGCGCCGCGCCGTTGATGCGTTCCAGTTTGCGGTTGAGCAGGTCCTGGGTGGCGGTATCCAGCGGGCCCTTCAAGGCATTGATCATCTCCGAGTCCAGCGCCAGCACGGCGGGCAGGGCTCGGTAGCGTTCAATCAGGGTGTGCAACGAATTGGCATACAGCGCAAGTTGCTGATTGGCACGAGCGGCATCGTCTACCAGGGCTTGGCGTTCGGCATGGCGTGTCGCCAAGGCCGCGGCCAGCAGCGCACCGGCGATGATCAGCAGGGAGTAGAAAGTCAGGCGCAGGGGGCGAGGGATTACGATCATACGGTGATGGGCAGGCACGGTAAGGGAGTGCACCATACCATGAGGGGCAAGCAGTTGTGGTGAGGGGGCTGGCCCCTCACCACAGAAGCACTTACTGCACTTCTACCGCCAGGCTTTCACTGATCTTTTTCTGCCAGATGGCAGGACCGGTGATGTGCACGGATTCGCCCTTGCTGTCGACAGCAACGGTCACCGGCATGTCTTTCACGTCGAACTCGTAGATCGCTTCCATACCCAGTTCGGCGAACGCGACAACGCGCGACTTCTTGATGGCTTGCGCCACCAGGTAAGCGGCGCCGCCCACGGCCATCAGGTACACGGCCTTGTGGTCCTTGATCGCTTCGATGGCGGTCGGGCCGCGCTCGGATTTGCCGATCATGCCCAACAGGCCCGTTTGTTCGAGGATCTGACGGGTGAACTTGTCCATCCGCGTCGCGGTGGTCGGGCCCGCCGGGCCAACCACTTCTTCGCGCACCGGATCAACCGGACCGACGTAGTAGATGAAGCGACCCTTGAGGTCCACCGGCAGGGTTTCGCCCTTGTTCAGCATCTCGACCATGCGCTTGTGCGCGGCGTCGCGGCCGGTGAGCATCTTGCCGTTGAGCAACACGGTTTCTCCCGGCTTCCAGCTCTGCACTTCTTCCGGGGTCAGGGTGTCGAGGTTGACGCGGCGGGCCGACGGGCCGGCTTCCCAGACGATTTCCGGGTAGGCGTCCAGCGGTGGCGCTTCCAGCGACGCTGGGCCCGAACCGTCGAGCACGAAATGGGCGTGACGGGTGGCGGCGCAGTTGGGGATCATGCACACCGGCAGCGACGCGGCGTGGGTCGGGTAGTCCATGATCTTCACGTCGAGCACGGTGGTCAGGCCACCCAGGCCCTGGGCGCCGATGCCCAGTTGGTTGACCTTCTCGAACAGCTCCAGGCGCATCTCTTCGATACGGTTTTGCGGGCCGCGTTTTTTCAGCTCGTGGATGTCGATGGATTCCATCAACACTTCCTTGGCCATCACCGCGGCTTTCTCGGCGGTGCCGCCGATGCCGATGCCGAGCATGCCCGGTGGGCACCAGCCGGCGCCCATGGTCGGAACGGTCTTCAGCACCCAGTCGACGATCGAGTCGGACGGGTTGAGCATGGCCATTTTCGATTTGTTCTCGGAACCGCCGCCCTTGGCCGCCACGTCCACTTCCACGGTGTTGCCCGGGACGATGGAGTAGTGGATGACCGCAGGGGTGTTGTCCTTGGTGTTCTTACGCGCACCGGCCGGGTCGGCCAGGATAGAGGCACGCAGGACGTTTTCCGGCAGGTTGTAGGCGCGACGCACGCCTTCGTTGATCATGTCGTCCAGGCCCATGGTGGCGCCATCCCAACGTACGTCCATGCCCACGCGCACGAACACGGTGACGATACCGGTGTCCTGGCAGATCGGGCGATGGCCGGTGGCGCACATGCGCGAGTTGATCAGGATCTGGGCAATGGAGTCACGGGCCGCTGGCGATTCTTCGCGCAGGTAGGCTTCGTGCATGGCCTGGATGAAATCAACGGGGTGGTAGTAGGAAATGAATTGCAGGGCGTCGGCAACGCTCTGAATCAGGTCGTCTTGCTTGATCACGGTCATGAGTCGCGCTCCTCTATAAGGGAACATTCAATAAGGTGGCTTCAGTGGGGTGCATCGGTCGGCTGAAACCACCTTTCCAAGGCACGCCACTGGTGCAGGCGCGACGCTAAAAAGGCGCGGCAGTATAACCCGGCTCGGTGGCCGATACACCCGACTATGGTCAAACTGTCGCAGGCATGATTCCCTGTGCGCGCTCCCTTGTGATTGAGTCCTTATATGCCTGAACTCTACGTCGGCGAACGCCATTGGTCGGTCTCTTCCGGCAGCAACTTGCTGGATGCCTTGAACCAGGCCGGTGCGGCCGTGCCTTACAGTTGCCGCGCCGGCAGTTGCCATGCGTGCCTGGTGCGATGCGAGGGGGAGGTCGAGGACAAGCAACCCGAGGCTTTGAGCCCGGCGCAACGCCAGGACGGCTGGCGCTTGGCATGTCAGTGCCAGGTTCGCGGGGATTTGCGCGTCGAAACCTTTGATCCGACACGTGACGGGTTGCCGGCCCAGGTGGTGGGTGTGGATTGGTTGAGCCCGAACGTGCTGCGCCTACGCCTGCAACCCGAGCGTGGCCTGCGCTACCGGGCCGGGCAGCATCTGGTGCTATGGGCAGGTCAGGTGGCGCGGCCCTACTCCTTGGCGAGCTTGCCCCAGGAGGATGCGTTCCTGGAGTTTCATCTCGATTGCCGTCTGCCCGGCGAATTCAGTGATCTTGCCCGTCAATTGCAGGTGGGCGACCGTCTGCGCCTGGGCGAGCTGCGCGGCGGCGCGCTGCAGTACGACCCCGACTGGCAACGTCGACCGCTGTGGCTGCTGGCGTCCGGCACGGGCCTGGGGCCGCTCTGGGGGGTGTTGCGTGAGGCTTTGCGCCAGGATCATCAGGGCGACATCCGCGTGATTCACCTGGCCCATGATGCTGACGGGCATTACTTGGCCGAACCCCTGGCGCAGCTCGCTGCACAGCATCCCAATGTGACGGTGGAGCTGTGGACAGCGGCGCAGGCGACCCAGGCATTGGCGCAACTGCGGCTTGTTTCGCGGCAAACTCTGGCTTTACTCTGCGGGCACCCGGCCAGTGTCGAGGCGTTTTCCAAGCGTCTGTTCCTGGCGGGATTGCCGCGCAATCAACTGCTGGCCGATGTGTTCCTGCCCCGTGGTTGAGCGCTGAACTCTACAGCCGCGAGATCTGCCATGACTGACGCCATCCTGCAGCACCGTGAACGCGGGCTGCTGATCCTGCAGCTCAATCGTCCCGAGAAGAAAAATGCGCTGACTCGGGCCATGTATACCCAATTGGCCGAGGCGCTCGAGCAGGCCGATGCGGATGTGGATATCCGCTGCGTGCTGATCCAGGGCAGCAGTGACTGCTTTACCGCCGGCAACGACATTGGCGATTTTCTCGAACAACCGCCCAGCACGCTCGACAGCCCACCGTTTTATTTCATGAAAAGCCTGCTCAACTGTCGCAAACCGGTGATTGCCGCCGTGGCCGGCGTTGCGGTGGGTATTGGTACAACGCTGTTGCTGCACTGCGATCTGGTGTACATCAGTCGGGATGCGCGGCTGCGCATGCCGTTCGTCAACCTGGGGCTGTGTCCGGAGTTTGGTTCGAGCCTGATCCTGCCGAGGCTGTTGGGGCACGCCAAGGCGGCTGAGTTATTGCTGCTGGGCGAGGGCTTCAGCGGCGAACAGGCGGCGGCGTGGGGGATTGCTACCGAGGCGTTGGGCAGCGGCGAGGCGGCACTGGCCATGGCGCGGGAAATGGCCGAGCGCTTTGAGACCCTGGCGCCGGGCGCGGTGCAAGTGACTAAGCAACTTATGAAGAGTGTGGACCGCGAGCAATTGCGCCAGGTGATCGAGGAAGAGGGCGCTTTATTTACCCAGCGGTTGAGGTCGCCGGAGGCGATTGCGGCGTTGTCGGGGTTTATCAACCGGTCCTGAGAAAGCAAAAAGCCCCGCCATTTAAAGGGCGGGGCTTTGATTTTTCAGCCTGTCACTCAGACCTGCGGGTCGCCCACGTGCAGGATCTTCATGCCATTGGTGCCACCGGTGGTGTGGTAGCTGTCGCCCTTGGTCAGGATGACCCAGTCGCCTTTCTCTACGACGCCACGTTTGACCAGCTCGTCGATAGCTTTCTGGCTGACTTCGTTCGGTGCCAGCGAAGCCGGATCGAACGGAACGGTGTACACGCCACGGAACAGCGCGGTGCGCGCCTGGGCTTCACGGTGCGGGGTGAACGCGTAGATCGGCACCGAGGAACGGATGCGCGACATGATCAACGGCGTGTAGCCACTCTCGGTCAGCGCGATGATCGCCTTCACACCGGGGAAGTGGTTCGCAGTGTACATGGCCGCCAGGGCGATGCTCTGGTCGCAGCTTTCGAACTCTTTGCCGATGCGGTGACTGGAGGTCTTGCTGGTCGGGTGCTTTTCAGCGCCGAGGCAGATACGCGCCATGGCTTGCACGGCTTCCAGCGGGTACGGGCCGGCGGCACTTTCAGCCGAGAGCATCACGGCATCGGTGTAGTCGAGCACGGCGTTGGCCACGTCGGACACTTCGGCACGAGTCGGCATCGGGTTCTGGATCATCGACTCCATCATCTGGGTCGCCACGATCACCGCTTTGTTGTGACGGCGTGCGTGCAGGATGATCTTCTTCTGAATACCGATCAGCTCGGCGTCACCGATTTCCACGCCCAGGTCGCCACGGGCAACCATCACGGCGTCGGAAGCCTTGATCAGGCCGTCGAGGGTTTCGTCATCGGCCACGGCTTCGGCGCGTTCGATCTTCGCCACCAGCCAGGCGGTACCGCCGGCTTCGTCGCGCAGTTTACGGGCATATTCCATGTCGGCGGCGTCGCGTGGGAAGGACACGGCGAGGTAGTCCACTTCCATTTCGGCGGCGAGCTTGATGTCGGCCTTGTCTTTTTCCGTCAGGGCCGGTGCGGTCAAGCCTCCACCACGACGGTTGATGCCTTTGTGGTCGGACAGCGGACCACCGATCAGTACGACGCAATGCAGTTCAGTCGGGGTCGCGGTTTCGACGCGCATCACCACGCGACCGTCATCCAACAACAGTTCGTCACCGACGCCGCAGTCCTTGACCAGGTCCGGGTAGTCGATACCCACGACTTGCTGGTTGCCTTCGGTCAACGGGTGGCTGGTGGAGAAGGTGAATTGGTCACCGATCTTCAGCTCGATCCGCTTGTTGGCGAATTTGGCGATACGGATCTTCGGGCCTTGCAGGTCACCCAGCAGTGCGACGAAGCGGCCGTGCTTGGCGGCCAGATCACGCACCAACTTGGCGCGAGCCTTGTGCTCGTCCGGGGTGCCGTGGGAGAAGTTCAGACGGGCAACGTCCAAACCAGCCAGAATCAGCTGTTCGAGGACTTCCGGCGAGTTGCTGGCCGGGCCAAGGGTGGCGACGATTTTGGTACGACGGACGGACATGCACAGACTCCTGAGTTCAAGCGCTGAGGAAGGCTACTATGCTCTTTCGTTGTAGTCATTGTTCGTTTGCACTACTTATCGATGATTGACTTGTTTTCGTTGCGGCTGAATACGAACATCCTTGAAGATTTTCGACGAGGGGTCGATACACTGCACAAGACAGGAGAACCCTCATGCGAATTTTGCTCATTGCTGCCCTGGCCGTCAGTGTTGTCGGCTGCACTCGTTGGTCGATGGACCACCATCTGAACAATGCCTACCGCGCCTACAAGGTCGGTGACTGCGAGCGCGTTACCCTGGAGTTGTCCCAGGTCGACCGTGAAAGTCGCAGCCGACGTTATGTGCAGCCGGAAGTCTCGATGTTGCGCGGGCAGTGCCTGGAACGGCAGAAACTCTTCGTCGACGCGGTACAGACCTATCAATTCATCATCAATCAGTATCCGTCGAGCGAGTACGCCTACCGCGCCCGCGCGAGGCTCGACACCCTGCAACAACTGGGGCATTACCCAGGTGCAAGCATCGCGCAACCGCGCCCGGCTTCATTGTGATGGTATTCGTCATTTAATAACTGGCCTATCGCCAGTCATGGGCTATCCTTTGAGTGTTCGTTTGTACAACTTTCTGTGCAAACGCATGCGGGGCCCGGATTTGGTGGTTGTCCAGCAGCAAGCGATTGCCTGTTGTCGCACCGAGTTTCAGGGAGAGCGGGTGATCTTGCCCGTTCCGAATCACTGGCACGGCCGCACTCATGGCCATTGGATGGCGATCTCACCATGTTTACTGACCGGCGGATCGAGCGGCATCAGTTACCTTATTTTCTGCAAGTGTTTAATCGTCTTACCGACAAGCCCATCGGGTTTTTGGGCAATGTCTCGGAAGATGGGCTGATGTTAATCAGCCAACTGCCCATGATGGTCGACGTGGACTTTGAGCTGCGTTTGAAGATTCCGGCGGCTGACGGCACCTTCCATCCCATTGATCTCACGGCGAGCTGCCTATGGAGTCATGAGGATATCAACCCGCAACAGTATGACTCCGGGTTCAGGGTGCTCCAGGCACCCGAGGAATATGGGCAGTTGATCAACGTCTTGTTGCATTACTTCAGCTTTGATCCCTTGCAGGCTTCAGCTTAGGTAATGCGCGTTGGCAGGCATTTTCAGAGCACCCCGGCTTTCTTCCATCCCAGGTAGCGGGTGACCAACGCCGGTCCGAGCTCAGACGGCAAGCTGTCCAATAGGGACAGGCCTTGGGCGCTGAGGCGGTCATGCAGTTCGTTGCGGGCATTCAGGTAGTCGATGGTGCCGCTGTAGGCCAAGGCTTCGGGCAAGGTTTGTACGGGGGCTTGGCGCAGTCGGTCGAGGGCTTCCTCGCGCAGGCTGACCACGAGCACCCTGTGTTGACGACTGATACGCTTGACGGCAGCCAGCAGTGTTTCATCATCCTCATCTCGCAGGTTGGTTACCACGATCACCAATGCGCGCCGTTTCTGCCGGGCCAGCAGTTGGCTAGCCGCAGCCTGATAATCGGCAGTCCGTCGGGTGGTATCGAGGTCATATACCGCGTTGAGCAACAGGTTCAGCTGGCTACTGCCTTTGACGGGCGCCAGATAGCGTGGAAGGTCAGCGGCAAAGGTGCACAGCCCAACCGCATCACCCTGGCGCAAAGCGACATAGCTGAGCAACAGGCAGGCATTCAGGGCATGGTCAAAGTGGGACAGCTCATCGTCCTGGCTGCGCATGCGGCGGCCGCAATCGAGCATGAACACGATCTGCTGGTCACGCTCATCCTGATATTCACGAGCGATGGGTGTGCGTTGTCGGGCGGTGGCCTTCCAGTCGATCTGTCGCAGGCTGTCTCCCTCGCGAAACTCTCGCAACTGATGAAATTCCAGTCCCAAGCCGCGCCGCTGGTGTTGGCGCACACCCAGTTGGTTCAGCCAATTGTCCACCCCCAGTAGTTGGGCGCCGTATAGGCGGGCGAAATCCGGGTAGACGCGGGTGGTATCGCTCACCTCGATCAGTCGTCGTGCTGACCATAGGCCCATGGGGCTGGGCAGGTGAAGTTCGCAGCGGCTGAAACTGAAATGCCCACGCCGCATGGGGCGAAGGCGATAACCCAGTTCACTGCGTTCACCGGGCCGCAGCGCTATGGATTGGGGCATGTGTTCTACGGACAACCCGTCAGGGACATGATCGAATACCTGTACGCTCAGCGGCTGTCGGAAATCATGTTCGATAGCCAGGCGTATGTCTCCCCAGCGGCCCAGTGCCAGGCTCCCAGGCATCTGCCGTTGCACGCGGGGGGAAGGGCGGCTACGCAGGCGCATCGCATCCAGCAAGGCGAGCAGTAACAGTGCCAGTAGCAGCCCCCACGCGATTGAGTGCAAGGTGTCGGGCACCTTGAACTGCAACGCTGACGCAGTACCCAGCAGGATGCCCACACCCAGCAATACGCCAAGCCAGTTCAACAACAGACGGGTCGGTTTCATGGGTAACTCATTGCCGAGGTGCCGGGATCTGATCGAGCAATTGCTTGAGCACCTGGTCGACCTCCAGCCCATCGATATCCAACTCTGGCGCGATACGTACCCGATGGCGCAGTACTGCCAGGGCGCAACCCTTGATGTCGTCCGGGGTGACGAACTCACCCCCGCGCAACAAGGCGCGGGCACGCGCCCCGCGTACCAGGTCAATGGACGCCCGTGGGCCGGCGCCGATGGCTAATCCCGGCCAACTGCGCGTAGCGCGTGCCAGGCGTACGGCATAGTCGAGCACGTGTTCGTCGAGTGCCAGTTCACTGGCGATCTGTTGAAGCTGCAGCACACCTTCGGCTTGCAGCACCGTGTGTAAGGGATGTACATCCAGCATGTCGGCCCGAGACGAGCGCGTGACCTCACGCACCATGTCCACTTCCTGCTGCGCATCGGGGTAATCCATACGCACCTTGAGCATGAAGCGATCCAACTCCGCTTCCGGCAGGGGGTAAGTACCTTCCTGTTCGATAGGGTTCTGGGTTGCCAGCACCATGAACGGTTGGCCGATGGGCAGCGCCTCGCCTTCGAGGGTGACTTGCCGTTCCTGCATGGCTTCGAGCAACGCGGCCTGGGTCTTGGCCGGAGCACGGTTGATTTCGTCGGCCAGCAACAAGTGGGTGAATACAGGCCCCTTGCGCAGCTTGAACTGTTCGGTGTGCCGATCGTATACGGCGTGGCCGGTGACATCGCTGGGCATCAGGTCCGGGGTGAACTGGATGCGCGCGAAGTCGCCCTCGAAGCAGCGTGCCAGCGCACGCACCAGCAAGGTCTTGCCCAGCCCCGGCACACCTTCGAGCAACACATGCCCACCGGCGATCAGGGCGGTCAGGACATCGTCGATCACCGCGTCCTGGCCAATCACCGCTTTGCGCAATTCCGTGCGCAGGGCTTGGGCCTGTTCGCTGGCACGTTGCAAGGTATCGCGGTTCAAGGCAGTGGCGCTTGGAAGTTCACTCATAGGGCATTCCTGAGGGTTTGCAGGCATGCCACCTGCCGGCTGAAATCGGCGCTGGAAAGCCGTTTTGCCGGGAGTGGGCCAAGGGCCTGGCTGATGACGTGAGAGGGTTGGCGCGTCAGATGCTCGAGCACCCGCCACTGTTCTGCGTTGTCGAGGTGCTCAAAGCCGGGGTGACGATGCCGGACCGCGCGCAGGATATCGCGCTGCAAGGCATGCAGCAGCGTGCCCTGGCCACTGCGGCGGAGCAGGAAATCGGCGCTGGCCTTCAGGTGTTCCTGCAATTGGCGGCGAGCGTTGGAGGCTGGAGGTCGGGTTGGGCCTTGACGCATGCCTGCCCGCCACAATGCCAGGGCGATCAGCGAAATGAGTGCGACCAGGGCCTGGGGGAAGTACCGCATCAGCAAGCTGAGCAGGTCGTCGAAGTCACTGTTGAACAACAAGGTTACGGCCGTGCCCTGGTTCAGGTACCACAGCAGCCAGGCATTGTCGTGCTTGCCGATGTTCGGCGTTTTCCACAGGTCGCTGTCGGTGATCACCGTGACGTGGCCTTTCCCGAGGTCGAGTTGCATCAGGTGGCTCGACCTTGAGCTATTGGCAGAAAATTGGGCGAGGTGCTTCGGGTCGGTAAGATTGAAGTCTGTGTCGAAACTGAAGTAAGCCGATGGGTTTTCATTGTCGACGTAGAGTTTGGTGAGGTCGGGCGCCTTCTTTTTCAGAGACTTTTTGCTGGAAGGCGCAGGCTCCTCAGGCTCGTCGCTCAATGCCTGGTGGATCTGCAAGCGATCGAGCAGCAGGTCGCCACTTCTGCCGGTCTCTTCATCCCATAACGCCTCGGCCACCAGCAACAGATGGCCGCCGGATTGGGTCCAGTCCAGCAGTTGCTCTACCTGGCGTGGTGACATGTTGCTGCGTTCGCCGAGCAGCAGCAGGCTGTTGCCCTTGCCCGGCAAGGTCGTCAGCCGCTCCAGGCTATTGGCCTGCTCCACGGCCAGGCCTTGTTCGCGTAGAAAGTGTTCCGCCGCCAAGTACGGGTTGGCCAGGGCTTCTGGAGACGGACCACGATCCACTACCTCGTCGTAGGGAATTGCCTTGCTCCATGCATAGTAACCAGCGGCTCCAAGCAGGCACGCCAGCAATAATCCCACCCACAGTAAAGGCCGGTTCATGGGTTGCTCCCCACGTTGAACAGGGTGCGCCAATCACTGCACAGTTGTTGCTGTGCTGAAGGGGGAGGCAGGCAATGGCCGTAGGCGAGGTTCTGCCAGTGGTGGGTCAATTCGTTGCTGAACGCCAGCAGTCGTGGTTGTTGCAACTGGTTGACCCGTTCCAGGATCTGCCCTTCGGTGTCAGCACTTTTCAGCGGCACATTGAAGTCATGCAACAGCCGGCTGAGCAGACCGCGATACAACAGGCCAAGGGCTTCCCTTGGCTGGGTGGGCCACAGGCGCTCGGCGGCGCTGGCAATATCGTCGGGCAAAGTCTCGGAACCCAGTTCAAGGCCGAACAATTGCGTGGGTGCCGGTTTGACGTTTTGGGGCTTGCGTGGCCCGCGTCGGCTGACAAAGGTGCGCAACCACTCACGATAACGCCACACCAGCATGATCAATGCACCGACTATAAGTCCCCACAACAGCACCTCCAGCCCTTGTGCGATGTGTTTGAAGGTATTGCTGTTGAGGTTGTCCAGCAACGCCTTCAGCCAGTCCGGAAGCTTACCGTCACGGTGAGTCTTGTTTTTAACCGACGGCTTGTCTTCGCCAAAGCGATAGCGCGTGACGGTTTCCGGATTTTTGAAGGGCGGCTTTTCCAGCAGCGACTTGATGGATTGGCTCGCGCCCTGGGTGGTGAGTGGTTTTTTGGGGGGGGATGACGCTGCCATGACGGGCGGGCTGAAGGGGAGCAGCGTCAGCCCGATCATCAGCACTAGCAACGGCGCCACGTTGCTCAGGCGCTGACGAAGACGGCGAAAGACCAACTCCAGGTCCCAGGCCTCTAATACAGTGCGGCGATTCAGGTAGAGGCTGAAACCGCAGGCCACATAGATAGGTTCCCAAAACACCAGGATCAAGGCGTAGAAGACGTTGCTCAAGTGCTCCAGCCACAAGCCTTCCGAACTTGTCGCCAGTATCAGGCGCTGCCAATCCCAATCCAACTCGATGTTCTGGGGAATAAATAGATAGAAAAGAGTCATGCAGCCGAACCACAAACCGATCTCCAGATGCACCCCGATGGTGGTCAACCAGCGTGCGGCGCCAGCACTGCGTTGCTGCAGCACACCCAGGCGTTTTTGACGGGTGGGGCCATCCAGGCCTTCGAGTTGGCTCACCGGCATCACAAAGCTGCGGCTCAGGCTGAGTCGCCGCCAGGTCAGGCTGGCCAACAGTTGGCCTTTTAGCAGCCGTGGCCACTGGCGAACGGCCTGCTTGATGCTGGGCGTTTCGCCAAATAACGCCTTGGACAGGATATACAGTGGCAAGCGATCAAAGGCTGGTTTGAGCCACCAGAACACGAGTATCGCGGTGGTCGGGTACTTCCACAGCAGTGCCGTGAGCACGGCGAACACTGGCAGAGTCACCAACGCCCAACTGCCCATCAAGAGCAGGCAATGCTCACGGGCCATCAACACGCCGAGATCCATCGCTTCCCAGGCAGTACGCGGGCGGATTACCACGCTGGCATCACTCAGGCGCATGGCGATTCCTTCCGGCAAGGCCCAGGTAAGCAGTTACCAGCATCCACAGCGCCGCGCCAACCAGGTATTTGACCCAGGGCGCTATCAGGGTGGTGGATGACCAATACGCCTCGATGAAGGCCGCGATCAACAGGAATATCATCACACCACACAACATCTGCACGCTCTTGCGTGCCGCCAGCCGCAATGATTCGCCTCGGGTCAACTGCCCGGGAGCGATCAGCGCCCAGCCCAGTTGCAAGCCGGCGGCGCCAGCGAGGGCGATTGCGGTCAGTTCGAACGCGCCATGCCCGATGACGAATGACCAGAAGGTCTGGCCGTAGCCGATTTCGGTCAGGTGGCCGGAGACCGCACCGATGACCAGGCCGTTGAATATCAGAAAGAACACGCTGCCCAGGCCGAACAGCAAACCGGCGGCAAACGTCTGGAACGCGATACCGATGTTGTGCATCACGTAGTAGCCGAACATCATCCAGTTTTCGCTCGATGCACGCTCGGCGGTGCGGCCCAGGCGGCTGGCATCCGGGTCATACATGCCTTGCATCTCGGCAACCTGCTGGGGACTGACGATGCTGTAGATCAGGTCGGGAAACAGGTACACCAACAACGCGATACCCACCAGGCTGCCAAAGAACAGCAGGCTGGCGATCAGTACGAAACGCCACTGTTCCCGTACCAACCGAGGGAAATCGGCAAGTACGAACCCCAGCACATTTGCCGTCAGTTGGCTGCGATGACGGTAGAGCTGTTGATGACCGCGCAGGGCCAGTTGTTGCAACGGGTCTACCAAATAGCTGCTGTAGCCGCGTTCCTGGGCCAGGGCCAGGTGCTGGCACAGACGTCGATACTGCTGGGGGAAGTCGGCCAACTCACTGGCCGTCGCCTTGCCTTGCTCCAACTGTTGCAGGTGGTTGGCGAAGGCTTGCCATTGAAGCTGGTGACGGCTTTCGAAAAGACTCTGCTTCATGTCGGCCCCAACAGGCCACGGGCCACGCCGTTGAGTTGTTCCACGGCGCGAGCCGGGGATACTTGCAAGGGGGTGGCGAGTATCGAGGCCAACTCGTGAACGCGTTCGGCGGACAGCTCACCTTGGCGCTCTGCGAAGCCGAGGGTGGCCCGTTGCTCGTTCAGGTTCAGGGCGAAGGGCAGGCGCAAGGCCGCAGCTTGAGGAATACGGGGGCGCACCAGCGGCTGTTCCCGGTAGATCACCAGAGTGCCGGCGGCCAGGTCGCCCAGGCGCTTGAAATGAGGATGGTGCAGGCAGCTGATTGCGCCGAGGAAGTAACCGAATGGCAGCATGTCGACAAACCGCAGTAAATTGCGGATCAGTGACGCGGACCAGCCAATCGGCGTGCCGTCATCGTGTATCACCCGCAGCCCCATGACCTGTTTGCCAGGCGAGCACCCCTGGTTGAGTACCTCGAACAGCACCATGTACCACCAACTGATCAGGAACAGCAGCAGTGAGCCCAGGCCGATGCCAACGTTGCCAAGCAAGGCCAATGGCACCAGCAGAATGCCCATGACCACCGCGCGCAACCCCAGGTCGAAGGCAAAGGCCAGCACGCGCGGTACCAGGCCGGCGGGGCGCAGCGGCAGGTCAATGCCCTCCGGGGTCTCGATCTGGTAGCGGGTGTCCAACGGGGCTGACGGCATCGCGATCCTTGGCAGTGCAGAGTGGCTGGAAGACACGGATGCTAGCAGTGTCGGCGGTGGAAGCAACCATTCAAGGTTTTACTGGATGTTTGTACAGTTGATTTGGTGCTGGCCGTGGACGCCGTCCAGCGCCTAGACTTTGTCGCTCTTCAGTACAGGAATAGCCCGTGACCTCCATTTTCTGGTACGACTATGAAACCACCGGCATTAATCCGCGCAGCGATCGCCCGCTCCAGGTAGCTGGAATTCGGACGGACTTAGAGCTCAATGAGATCGGCGAGCCGGTCAATCTTTATTGTCAGCCCAGCGACGATATCCTGCCCCATCCCGTTGCGTGCGCGATTACCGGTATCACTCCCGCAATCCTCGCGGAAAAAGGCCTGGCCGAGGCCGACTTCATGACCCGGGTGCATGCTCAACTGGCTGCTCCGGGTACGTGTGGCGCAGGTTACAACACCTTGCGATTTGACGATGAGATGACGCGCTACAGCCTGTATCGCAATTTTTTCGACCCTTACGCGCGTGAGTGGCAGGGTGGTAACAGTCGTTGGGATCTGATCGACGTGATTCGCACCGCCTACGCGCTGCGCCCGGAAGGCATTGAGTGGCCGCAACAGGATGGGCGCGTCACGCTCAAGTTGGAGCGCCTGACCGAAGCCAACGGTATCGACCATGGCCAGGCACACGATGCGTTGTCCGATGTGCGTGCCACGATTGCCCTGGCGCGACGGGTACGTGAGAAACAGCCCAAGCTGTACGAATGGCTGTTTCAGCTACGCAGCAAGCAGCGGGTGATGGACCTGGTGCGTTTACTGCAACCCATGGTGCATATCTCTGGGCGTTTTTCCGCCGAGCGTCATTACCTGGGGGTCGTGCTACCGCTGGCGTGGCACCCCCGCAATCGCAATGCGCTGATCGTCTGCGATCTCGGGCTCGATCCCCAAGGGTTGCTGGACCTGGATGCAGATACCTTGCGCCAGCGCCTCTACACCCGTCGTGAAGATCTTGCCGAGGGCGAGTTGCCGGTCCCGCTCAAGCTGGTGTACATCAATCGTTGCCCTGTGGTTGCTCCCTTGAACGTGCTTCGGACCGAAGATCGTGAGCGTCTGCACTTGGACATGAATATTTATCAGGAGCGCGCCCTGCGGCTAACTGACGCACAGGAAGTTTGGCGCGACAAGTTGGCGGCCATTTATGCCGAAGAAGGTTTCGCGTCGAGTTCAGACCCGGAGCAACAGCTTTACGATGGCTTTATCGGCGATCGTGATCGACGTTTATGTGAACAAGTCCGGACGGCCGAGCCAGCGCAATTAGCTCGCCAGCAATGGCCTTTTGATGATCATCGCTTGCCTGAATTATTGTTTCGTTATCGCGCGCGCAACTTCCCCGATACCTTGAACAGTGAGGAGCAACAACGCTGGCAGCTTTTCTGTCAGCAACGTTTGTCGGACCCGGAGTGGGGCGCGCCGAATACCCTTGCGGCATTTAAGCAGGCTAAACAAGAATTTGCAGTTAGTGCGACACCTTTTCAGACCGAGGTGCTTGAGCGGTGGCAGGAATATGCAGACTCGCTGGCCCATAAGGTAAATCTGTAGTCGGTCTTCACTCAACAGACAGGCAATAAAAAACGCCAGCAGGCTGGCGTTTTTAATGTGTCGCGTATCAGGCGCAAGCCCGGCGAGGCTTAGCCCAGCAGGGTAGCCCAGCCTTCAACCACGTCACCGCCCCACTTGGCTTTCCACTCTTTCAGGGTTTTGTGGTTGCCACCTTTGGTTTCAATCACTTCGCCGTTGTGTGGGTTTTTGTACTGTTTGACTTTGCGGGCACGCTTGGTGCCGGTAGTTTTCACAGCGCCACGCGGTGCTTTAATTTTCGACTCTGGATCCAGCAGCGCGATGATGTCACGCAGGGATTTTGAGTATTCACCCATCAGGGCGCGCAGTTTGCCTTCGAATTCCAGCTCGGTTTGCAGTTTGTCGTCTTGAGACAGATTCTTCAAACGGGCTTGCAGCTCTTTGATAGCTTCTTCGGTGGCACGGTATTCGTTGATCAGAGACATGTGGACTACCTTATGTAGAGCGCTGATTGACAGGGCGAGTGGCCCAATAATAGTCAGGCAGTTTGCCCAAGTAAACATTTAAGCTCGTATTTATGTGAATTACTTTGAATGTTTGTAGCCTTGCTATGCATTTGAGTTAATTACTAGGGCGTAGGCCTTAAAGTAATCTCCTTGAAATACGCGGAACAGCCGTAGGGTCACGTACTAGACTCATATAAAGGTGGTAAAACCATAGGCTATTAAGGGGCAAAGCGTCGGCAGGCGATCAGAATAAGCGTCAACGAATACTGCAGTTTTCCTGCGCAATCGCTAGAATGGCGGCCTTTGCGAAGTTCTGGAGTTTCCCCCTAATGCGCACTTTTCGGCTGGTGATTGCTTGCCCGGACCGGGTCGGCATCGTTGCCAAAGTCAGTAACTTTCTGGCCTCCCACAACGGTTGGATCACCGAGGCGAGTCATCACTCGGACAATCTCAGCGGTTGGTTCTTCATGCGTCACGAGATTCGTGCCGATTCGCTGCCCTTTGGTCTTGATGCCTTCCGCGACGCGTTTGCGCCGATCGCCGAAGAGTTTTCGATGACCTGGCATATCACCGACACCGAGCAGAAAAAGCGCGTGGTGTTGATGGCCAGCCGTGAATCCCACTGCCTGGCCGATTTGCTGCATCGCTGGCACAGCGATGAATTGGACTGCGAGATCGCCTGCGTGATTTCCAACCATGATGACCTGCGCAGCATGGTCGAGTGGCATGGCATTCCGTATTACCACGTGCCGGTCAACCCGCAGGACAAGGAGCCGGCGTTTGCCGAGGTCTCGCGCCTGGTCAAGCAGCACGAAGCCGACGTGGTCGTGCTGGCGCGCTACATGCAGATCCTGCCGCCGGAACTGTGCCGCGAATATGCCGGCAAGGTGATCAATATTCACCACAGCTTCCTGCCTTCGTTCGTCGGTGCCAAGCCGTACCACCAGGCGTCCCTGCGTGGCGTGAAGTTGATCGGTGCGACTTGCCACTACGTCACCGAGGAACTGGACGCCGGCCCGATCATCGAGCAGGACGTGGTGCGTGTCAGCCACAGCGACAGCATTGAAGACATGGTGCGTTTCGGCCGTGACGTCGAGAAGATGGTGCTGGCCCGTGGCCTGCGTTACCACCTGGAAGATCGCGTGCTGGTGCATGGCAACAAGACCGTAGTGTTCTGATCGATCTGTTGTGATTGAAGAATGAAGGGCCTGGGCGTTAAATCGTTCCAGGCCCTTTTTTGTGTACGCTGCCGAGGATTGAGTAATGAGTGATCCGCTGGACAAAGCCACGTCAAAAGCCCCCGCCACATTGGGGGAGGGGTGTTTGAGTCGATATGACCCGGATGACCTGAGCAGTGAGGACGGCACCGAATTTCCCGGTGCCGCCGAGTTGTGGAAGCAGGAACAAAACACGTCCGACCCCAAGGACGATTAGTCAGATCCGGAAACTGCCCACCAATTGCTTCAATCGAGCGGCTTGTTGCTCAAGGTCGGCACACGCTCGCAGCGTGGATTGCAGGTTTTCCACACCTTCCTGATTGAGGGTGTTGATCTCGGTAATATCCATGTTGATCGACTCCACCACCGAGGTCTGTTCTTCAGTGGCGGTGGCGACTGACTGGTTCATGCCATCAATTTCGCCGATGCGCTGGGTCACACTGTTCAGGCGTTCGCCAGCCAGGTTGGCGATGTCGACACTTTCAAGGCTATGGCGCTGGCTTTCACCCATGGTGCTGACCGATTCCCGGGCGCCGACTTGCAGTTCTTCGATCATCTTCTGCACCTGTTGCGCAGACTCCTGAGTGCGATGCGCCAGGTTGCGCACCTCGTCCGCGACCACCGCAAACCCACGCCCGGCTTCCCCGGCACGGGCCGCTTCGATGGCAGCGTTCAATGCCAATAGGTTGGTTTGCTGGGAAATGCTGGTGATCACTTCGAGGATCTGCCCGATATTCACCGTCTTGCTATTGAGCGCTTCGATGTTGCTGCTGGAAGCGCTGATCATCGACGACAACTGATTCATCGCCTTGATGTTGCGCTCCACCACCTGTTGGCCATCCTCAGCCAAATGCCGTGCATCGCTGGCTTGGTGGGAGGCTTGCGCCGCATTGCGTGCAATTTCCTGGGCGGCAGCGCCCAACTGATTGATGGCAGCGGCGACGCTGTTGGTGCGGTTGGCTTGCTCATCGGAGTTGACCATCGATGAGTTGGAGGCGCTGACGACCCGAAGTGCCACCTCATTGACGTGCTCGGTGGCCGAGGACACTTCGCGAATCGACGTATGAATGCGTTCCACGAAGCGGTTGAAGGCGTTACCCAGCATGCCGAACTCATCGTGATTCTGGATGGTAAGGCGTCGAGTCAGATCTCCCTCGCCATCGGCGATGTCCTGCATGGCGCGCGTCATCAGATGCAGCGGTTGCAACAGGATACGGATCAGCATGCCGAGCAGGGCGATGATAATCACCACGGCGATGAATGTGGCGATGACTGCCGAGGTGCGAAATTCGCTGAGCATTGCGAAGGATTTGTCTTTATCGACTGAAATACCGAGGTACCAGTTCACCGAGGGCAGGCCCTTGATCGGTATAAAGGTCACGATATTGTCTTTGCCGTTGGCCTCGACTTCGCTGAAGTCCGCACTGATCTTCGGCGTATTTTTCGGATATACGTCGGCCAAGGTCTTCATCACCAGGTTTTTGTCCGGGTGTACCAGTACTTTGCCGTCGGCGCTGACCAGAAACGCGTAGCCCATGCCGCCGAAGTTCAGCGCGCCGATGTTGTCCACCAGGGTTTGCAGGTTCAGGTCGCCACCGACTACACCGATGCTCTGGGTGCCTTGAGTGCTGGGCGTGGCAACGGAAATGATCAGCTTGCCAGTGGCCGCATCGATATAAGGCTCGGTCAGGGTTGAGCCGTTACTGCTCTGGGCGCCCTTGTACCACGGGCGGACGCGTGGGTCGAAACCGTCCGGCATCTTGGTGTCGGGGCGGATGGTGAAGGCGCCCTTGCTGTCACCGACGTAGGTCGCCATGAATGAGGACGTCAGGGTTTTCTGTTCCAGCAGGCTGGCAACCGCGGACGGCTCGGGGTTGATGGCGATGTTTTGCGCGGCGTTTTCCACCAGGGCTATACGCCCGCCAAGCCAGGTTTGAATGTTGCTGGCGGTAACATCGCCCATTTCCTGCAGGTAATTGTTGAGATCGTCGCGAATTGCGTTGCGTTGCAGGTAGTCGTTGTAGAGGGTAAACAGCGCAAATGCGGCTATGACGATAAGGGAGGCTGCAAGCAGGATTTTGTGGCTGAAGCGCAGATTTTTATTCATGGCTTGTAGGGTCCGCTAAGGTCTTAATATCCGAAGCGCGTCCTCGTGGGAGGCGCAAAATGGCAGTGTCAAAAAAGGTGTGATACTTCTTGTGATGGTTCCGGTGGTCCCTGTGGGAACTATCTGTCCTATTTTTAGACTTTGTGGGTCTCACACTGATCTGTATCGACCTGGCGACACTAAAGATTAACCATGGGTGACGAAATGCCTGACTCCACGCAACTCCTAATCGGCGCCGGCCTCGACGGTCAGCCTATCGCCCAGGCCATGCGCCTGGCCAACCGTCACGGGTTGATCGCCGGTGCTACCGGCACGGGCAAAACCGTCACGCTGCAACGCCTGGCCGAAGCCTTCAGTGATGCCGGCGTGGCGGTGTTTGCCGCGGATATCAAGGGTGACCTGTGCGGCCTGGGCGCCGCGGCGAACCCGCAGGGCAAGGTCGCCGAGCGCATCGCCGGCATGCCGTTCCTCAATTACGCGGCCAAGGCTTATCCGGTCACGCTGTGGGATATCCACGGGCTGTCCGGTCATCCATTGCGTACCACTATCAGCGAAATGGGTCCCTTGCTGCTCGGTAGCCTGTTGGAACTCACCGACAGCCAGCAGTCGGCGCTTTACGCCGCGTTCAAGGTTGCGGACCGCGAAGGCCTGTTGTTGCTGGACCTCAAGGATCTCAAGGCGCTGCTTAACCACCTGCGCTATCACCCCGAACTCCTGGGCGAAGACGCGGCGCTGATGACCACCGGTTCCAGCCAGGCACTGTTGCGACGTCTGGCGGTGCTGGAGCAGCAGGGCGCCGAAGCCTTGTTTGGCGAGCCGGCCCTGCAGTTGGAAGATATCCTGCAACCCACCAGCGACGGTCGTGGGCGCATCCACCTGCTGGATGCCAGCCGGTTGGTGCACGAGGCGCCAAAGGTGTACGCGACCTTCCTGCTGTGGCTGTTGGCGGAGTTGTTCGAGCAACTGCCCGAGCGCGGAGACGCCGACAAACCGCTGCTCGCACTGTTTTTCGATGAGGCGCATTTACTGTTCGCCGACACGCCGAAGGCGTTGCAGGAACGTCTGGAGCAGGTGGTGCGGTTGATCCGCTCCAAAGGGGTGGGCGTGTATTTCGTCACCCAATCCCCGGGCGACTTGCCGGACAGTGTGCTGGCCCAGCTCGGCCTGCGCATTCAGCACGGCCTGCGTGCGTTTACTACCAAGGAACAGAAGTCCTTGCGCGCCGTCGCCGACGGTTTTCGGCCGAACCCGGCCTTTGATGCGCTTTCGGTATTGACCGAGCTGGGCACGGGTGAGGCTTTGGTGGGGACACTGCAGGAAAAGGGTACGCCGGAAGTCGTCCAGCGCGTCCTGGTCGCACCGCCGCAGTCACGGATCGGGCCGCTCAGCGAAGCCGAGCGTGCTGCAATGGTCGCCAGTTCGCCGTTGCTAGGCCGGTATGACAAGCCGATTGATCGGGAATCGGCTTATGAAGTGTTGATGGCACGCAAAGAGCTTGGGCCAAACGAGGAGGCCAAGCCGGCTGCCGAGGAACCCAGCTTCACCGATAAGGCCGGGGCGTTTCTCGGCACAACCGCAGGCAAGGCGCTGAAGTCCGCGATGCAGCAAGCTGCCAATCAGATGGGGCGGCAACTGGTGCGTGGCTTGTTGGGGTCGTTGTTGGGCGGCAGCAAGCGCAAGTAGCGATTCAGGGCTTGCGCTTGGCGTGGGCCGCCAGCCGCTCAAGCGCCGCGCGCAAGCCTGGGTTGCTGATCCCTTCTGCCGTTGCCTGGATGGTTTCGGCGGCATTGGGCGACAGATCATGAATATGCTCCACCACGCCAGGTTGGGTGGTGGGGGGTTGCACCTTGAACTGGATGCGCGTCAGGCCAGCGAATTCCTCAAAGGCCATCAATTGACGCTGCAGGCGTTTTTGCTGATAGCGCAAACGGGTCGCCCAGTGGCCATCTGTGACAATAAGCAGCAGGTTGCCTTCACGCCAGGACGCCACGCGGCAATGTTCGCGTGCGGCCGGTTGCAGCTGGGTTTCGAGCAGGCGTTGCAGACGGCCCAAGCGTTGGGCATGGCCAAAGATGGCTTTCAGCGGCTTGGCATCGCGAAGCAACACGGCGGGAGCACGGGCTGATAAGGGGCGAAATGCCATTATTGGACACCTTAAGTAACAGAGCCGCCATCTTAGCAGAACCCGCCTGTGTGCCCCCAGGCAATGCATCTCCGAGGTTTTATTCATGAAATCAATTGGTAACTTATGCGCTCCATGGGTTGAAGTTCCAGCAAAAGCCCTTATTTTAAACAAGCCCTCTCACAGCACCATGCCAGCCTCGGGGAACAACGCCACTTTCCTCACCCACGAATCCGGGTAGAATGCGCGTTCGCATGCGGCCGTGAGGGCTGCTCGGGCCACTCACGGTGCGCCCTCCATCCCTATGTGTGGAAGAACCTGCCGATATGTTTGCGCCTTTGTTAAAGAAACTTTTTGGAAGCAAGAATGAGCGCGAAGTCAAACGCATGCTCAAGACGGTGCAGCTGGTCAATGCCTTCGAAGAGCAGATGGTTGCCCTTTCGGACGAGCAATTGCGCGCCAAGACCCAAGAGTTCAAGGCCCGCATAGCCAAAGGTGAAACCCTCGACAAGCTGCTTCCCGAAGCCTTTGCGGTCGCCCGTGAAGCCGGTAAGCGTGTCATGGGCATGCGCCACTTCGACGTCCAGTTGATCGGCGGCATGACCTTGCATGAAGGCATGATTGCCGAAATGCGTACCGGTGAAGGCAAGACCCTGGTAGCAACCCTGGGCGTTTACCTCAACGCGCTGTCCGGCAAGGGCGTGCACGTTGTGACGGTGAACGACTACCTGGCGCGCCGGGACGCCAACTGGATGCGCCCGCTGTATGAATTCCTCGGCCTGACCGTCGGCGTGGTAACGCCGTTCCAGCCGCCGGAAGAGAAGCGTGCCGCCTACGCTGCCGACATCACCTACGGCACCAACAACGAATTCGGTTTCGACTACCTGCGCGACAACATGGCGTTCAGCATGGAAGAAAAATTCCAGCGCGAACTCAATTTTGCCGTCATCGACGAAGTCGACTCCATCCTCATCGACGAAGCCCGTACCCCTCTGATCATCTCCGGCCAGGCCGAAGACAGCTCGCGCCTGTACACCGAAATCAACAAGTTGATTCCGCGTCTGGAGCAGCACATCGAGGAAGTGGAAGGCGTGGTGACCAAAGAAGGTCACTTCAGCATCGACGAGAAGACCCGCCAGGTCGAACTCAACGAAGCCGGTCACCAGTTCGTCGAAGAGATGCTGACCCAGATCGGAGAGCTGGCCGAGGGTGAAAGCCTGTACTCGGCACATAACCTGGGCCTGTTGACCCACGTGTATGCCGGCCTGCGCGCCCACAAGCTGTTCCATCGCAACGTCGAATACATCGTGCAGGACGGCCAGGTCGTGCTGGTTGACGAACATACCGGCCGCACCATGCCGGGTCGCCGTCTGTCCGAAGGCCTGCACCAGGCCATCGAAGCCAAGGAAAACCTCAACATCCAGGCTGAAAGCCAGACGTTGGCGTCCACCACTTTCCAGAACTACTTCCGTCTGTACAACAAGCTGTCCGGCATGACCGGTACCGCAGACACCGAAGCGTTCGAATTCCACCAGATCTACAACCTGGCCGTGGTGGTCATTCCGCCGAACAAGCCGTTGGCGCGTAAAGACTTCAACGACCTGGTGTTCCTGACTGCCGAAGAGAAATATGCGGCAATCATCAACGACATCAAGGACGGCATGGCCCAGGGTCGCCCGATCCTGGTGGGTACCGCCACCATCGAGACTTCCGAGCACGTATCGAACCTGCTCAATAAGGAAGGCATCGAGCACAAGGTCCTGAACGCCAAGTTCCACGAAAAAGAAGCCGAGATCATTGCCCAGGCCGGTCGCCCAGGCGCACTGACCATCGCGACCAACATGGCCGGTCGTGGTACCGACATCCTGTTGGGCGGTAACTGGGAAGTGGAAGTTGCGGCGCTCGAAAACCCGAGTCCCGAGCAGATCGCCCAGATCAAGGCCGACTGGCAGAAACGCCACCAGGCTGTTCTGGAATCCGGTGGCTTGCAGGTGATCGCGTCCGAGCGTCATGAATCGCGCCGTATCGACAACCAGCTGCGTGGTCGTGCCGGTCGCCAAGGTGACGCCGGTTCCAGCCGTTTCTACCTGTCCTTGGAAGACAGTCTGATGCGCATCTTCGCCTCGGACCGCGTGAAGAACTTCATGAAGGCCCTGGGTATGCAGTCCGGCGAAGCGATTGAGCACCGCATGGTGACCAATGCCATCGAGAAGGCCCAGCGCAAGGTCGAAGGTCGCAACTTCGATATTCGTAAGCAACTGCTTGAGTTCGATGACGTCAACAACGAACAACGTAAAGTGATTTATCACATGCGTAACACGTTGCTGGCCGCCGACAATATTGGCGAGACCATCGCTGACTTCCGTCAGGACGTGCTCAACGCCACCGTCAGCGCCCACATCCCGCCACAGTCCCTGCCGGAGCAGTGGGATGTTGCCGGTCTGGAAGCCGCGTTGAAGAGCGATTTCGGTGTCGACCTGCCGGTTCAGCAGTGGCTGGATGAAGACGATCACCTGTACGAAGAAACCCTGCGCGAAAAACTGATGGCCGAGCTGTTGGCCGCGTACAACGAGAAAGAAGAGCAGGCGAGTGCCGAAGCACTGCGCACCTTCGAGAAACAAATCGTACTGCGCGTGCTTGACGATCTGTGGAAAGACCACCTGTCGACCATGGACCACCTGCGTCACGGCATCCACCTGCGTGGTTACGCCCAGAAGAACCCGAAGCAGGAGTACAAGCGCGAGTCGTTCACGCTGTTCTCCGAACTGCTGGATTCGATCAAGCGCGATTCGATTCGTGTGCTCTCCCACGTTCAGGTGCGTCGTGAAGACCCGATCGAGGAAGAAGCGCGCCTGCGTCAGGAAGCCGAGGCGCTGGCTGCGCGCATGCAGTTCCAGCATGACGAAGCACCGGGCCTGGAAGCGCCTGAGGTATTGGGCGAAGAGGTCGACGTGGCCCTGGCTCAAACCCCGGTTCGCAATGACCAGAAGCTGGGCCGCAACGAGCTGTGCTACTGCGGTTCGGGCAAGAAGTTCAAACACTGCCACGGCCAGATCGAATAAGCTTTCTGCCTGACGCTGCTACATCCTGCGCCGCGACCGGCCTCTGCCGTCGCGGCGTTTTGCCATTAATTTTGCCGTTGCTCACGACGGTACAGACATCATCTGATTTTTAAGGAGCGCATTCATGGCTGTTGGTCTTGGTCCTTTGCCCACATTGCACCCGGTTGCCGGTTTTGAACTCGGTATCGCTTCGGCCGGCATCAAGCGCCCGGGGCGCAAGGATGTGGTGGTGATGCGCTGTGCCGAAGGCTCGACCGTCGCCGGTGTGTTCACCCTCAACGCGTTCTGCGCCGCGCCGGTGATCCTGGCCAAGCAACGCGTTGCCGGCACGATCCGTTACCTGCTGACCAACACCGGCAACGCCAACGCCGGCACCGGCGAGCCAGGCCTGGTGGCAGCTGCGCGCACCTGCGCCAAGCTGGCCCAGTTGACCGGCGTGGACGCCAGCCAAGTGCTGCCTTACTCCACTGGTGTGATCGGTGAACCGCTGCCTGTCGAGAAAATCGAAGGTGCATTGCAAGCCGCGCTGGACGACCTGTCTGTGGATAACTGGGCCGCCGCCGCGACCGGCATCATGACCACCGACACCCTGCCGAAGGGCGCGAGCCGCCAGTTCGTGCACGACGGCGTGACCGTCACCGTGACCGGCATCAGCAAGGGCGCGGGCATGATCCGCCCGAACATGGCCACCATGCTCGGCTACATCGCCACCGACGCCAAGGTCTCCCGCGAGGTGTTGCACAGGCTGATCCTCGATGGCGCCAACAAGTCATTCAACCGCATCACCATCGATGGCGACACCTCGACCAACGACTGCTGCATGCTGATCGCCACCGGCCAGGCCAACCTGCCGGAAATCACCGAGGCCAGCGGCCCGTTGTTCGCGGCGTTGAAGCAGGCTGTGTTCGAAGTGTGCATGGAAGTGGCACAGGCCATCGTGCGTGACGGCGAGGGTGCGACCAAGTTCGTCACCGTTGAAGTGAATGGCGGCGGCAATCACCAGGAATGCCTGGATGTAGGCTACACCGTCGCGCATTCGCCGCTGATCAAGACGGCGCTGTTCGCCTCTGACCCGAACTGGGGCCGTATCCTGGCGGCTGTGGGCCGTGCCGGCGTGCCGGACCTGGACGTGAGCAAGATCGACGTGTTCCTCGGCGACGTGTGCATCGCCAGCCGTGGCGCCCGTGCCGAAACCTACACCGAGGCCCAGGGCTCGGCGGTGATGCAGCAGGAAGAAATCACCATCCGCATCGAACTGGGTCGCGGCGAGTGCAGCGAAACCATCTGGACCACCGACCTGTCCCACGAGTACGTGAAGATCAACGCGGAATACCGGACCTAAGAGGATAAGCGCGGTGAAACGAGTGCATGTAGCAGCAGCGGTGATCCGCGGTGTCGACGGCAAAATCCTGCTGGCGCGCCGCGCCGATACCCAGCACCAGGGCGGCCTCTGGGAATTCCCCGGCGGCAAGGTGGAAGCCGATGAATCGGTCGCCAACGCGCTGTCCCGCGAATTGCAGGAAGAGCTGGGCATTCAGGTCACTACCGCGCGGCCGCTGATCAAGGTGCAGCACGACTACCCGGACAAGCAGGTGTTGCTGGATGTCTGGGAAGTCTCGGCCTTTACCGGCGAGCCTCATGGTGTTGAAGGGCAGCCGCTGGAGTGGGTGGCCCCCCGAGACCTGCTCAACTATGCGTTTCCGGCCGCCAATGCGCCGATCGTTGCGGCGGCGCGCTTGCCTGCCGAGTACCTGATCACCCCAGGCGAACTGGAAACCCCGACGTTACTGCGGGGTATCCAGAAAGCCATTGCGGGCGGTATCAAACTGGTGCAACTGCGTGCGCCCAACGGCTACGACCCAAAATACCGCGACCTTGCGGTGGATGCGGTGGGCTTGTGCGCGGGTAAGGCTCAACTGATGCTCAAGGGGCCGTTTGAATGGTTGGGCGATTTTCCTGCAGCCGGCTGGCACATGACGGCGGCGCAACTGCGTAAATACGCCAGCAAGGGTCGCCCGCTGCCGAAGGATCGCTGGCTGGCGGCGTCGTGCCACAACGCAGAAGAGCTGGCATTGGCGGAAATGATGGACGTGGATTTTGTCACGCTGTCGCCGGTGCAGCCGACCCAGACGCATCCTGATGCGCAGCCGTTGGGTTGGGAGCAGGCGGTGGCGTTGATCCGAGGGTTCAGCAAGCCGGTGTTTCTGTTGGGTGGGGTTGGGCCTGCCGAGCGGGAAAAAGCTTGGGAGGCTGGGGCTCAGGGTGTGGCTGGGATTAGGGCGTTTTGGCCGGAAGTTTGATGCTGTTTTGACAGGCCTCTTCGCGAGCAGGCCCGCTCCCACATTTGACGGAGTTCCACCTTTGGAATGCAGTCAAATATGGGAGCGGGCTTGCTCGCGAAGGCGTCAGGCCAGACGCCTCATCATTAATGTGGCTTGGCCGCCGCCTGCCACAACACCTCGGCCACACCCTGGCGCTTGGCGATGACCCTGGCCGCCACGAACAGCAAATCCGACAACCGATTGATGTACGCCAACCCCACGCCTTCCAACGGCTCAACCGCATTCAACTGCTGACACCGCCGCTCCGCACTGCGCGCGAGGCTGCGGCATACATGGGCCTGGGCGATCAACGCCGAGCCACCCGGCAGGATGAAGTTCTCCAGCGGTCCCACGTCCTCATTCCAGCGGTCAATCGCTGCTTCCAGTCGGTCGACCTCCGCAGCGTTCAAGGCTTTGTACACCGGCATTGCCAATTCACCCCCCAGGTCGAACAAACGATGCTGGCATGGCGTAAGCACCTCGATCACATCCTTAAGTTCCGGATGTTTGCCACTCTGTTCCTCCAGGCTGGCCAGCAATAAACCCAGCTGGCTGTTCAGCGTATCAACTTCACCAATCGCTTCCACCCGTGGGTGGTCCTTGGGCACACGGCGGCCATCGCCCAGGCCGGTTTCGCCCTTGTCGCCGGTGCGTGTGTAGATCTTCGACAGGCGAAAGCCCATGGTCATTGCTCCAGTTGGGTGAGTTCGTGAGGTGGCAGTTGGCTGCCAGCCAATGGCAGACGTAGCGTGAAGCACGTACCTTGGCCGAGGGTTGAATGCACTTCCATCTGGCCCTTATGGTTGTTGGTGATGATGAAATACGACACCGATAGCCCAAGCCCGGTGCCCTGGCCGATTTCCTTGGTGGTGAAGAACGGCTCGAAGGTGCGCTTGCGCACGTTTTCGCTCATGCCGATGCCGTTGTCTTCCACCTGGATTTCCGCCCAGGGCGGGTTGAGGCGCGTGCGTAGGATGATGCGCCCCGGTTCGCTGTCGTCTTCCCGCAGATGGATGGCCTGGGCCGCGTTTTTAAGCAGGTTGAGCAGCACCTGTTCCAACTCGTTGGCAGTGCCGGGCACCGGGCCGAGTTGAGGGTCGAACTGGCGAATGATCGCCTGGCCCTTGAAGTCGAAGCCGATGGCCAGGTCGAAATCGTTGCCGGCGATTTCCACAGCCTGGTCGATCAGCGCCGGTAGGTCGCAGGGCGCCATTTGTCGATTGCTGCGACGGCTGAAACTGAGCATGTGGGTGACGATCTTCGCCGCCCGCGCCCCAGCCTGCTGGATGCCATCAAGCAATTGCGGCACTTCGCGGCTTTGCAGGTAGCGGTTGACCGTTTCCAGCTCGATGCCCGCCTGCTGCGCATGCTCCAGGTTCTTGGGCAGGTCGGGGGACAGGCGGCGGCGGATGTTCTGCACGTTGTGCAGGATCGCTCCCAGCGGGTTGTTGATCTCATGGGCCATGCCGGCAGCCAGGCCACCCACGGAGAGCATCTTCTCCGACTGCACCATCATTTCTTCCAGAGACAGACGCTGAGTGATGTCATCGATACGGATCACCACGCCGCGCCCGGCCCCACCCATCAACGGGTAGAAGGTCAGGGCGTAATGCTTGGCTTCGTCGTCCTTGAACCAGGTGACGCGTTCGATGCGTTCCACGGTGTGTTGTTCTACCGCTGCACGAATCTGCGGCAGGTACGGCTTGAGCGGTTGGAACGCCAGGTAGATCGGCTGGTTCAAGGCTTCGTCCAGGCGTGTGCCGGAGAGGGCGCTGGCTTCCTGGTTCCATTGGGTGACGTAAAGCTGCTCATCCAGGGCGATCAGCGCCGAGGGCATCGAGTCGATGATGCTGTTCAGGTAATTCTGGAAACCGGTGAGTTTCTTCTCGATCTTGCTGCGAACCTGCACTTCCAGTTCCAGCTTGCGGTTGGTGTGGCGCGTTTCTTCCGCCAAGCCTTGCGCCTGGTCATACGCCGCCTGGGAGTCGTCCCGCGCGCGTTTGAGCTGCTGCTCACGGGCTTCAATGCGCGACAGCATGGTGTTGAAGGCTTCGGCCAGGCTGCCGATCTCATCGTGATTGCCACGGCCGGCGCGCAGGGCGTAGTTCTCTTCGCGGGTGACCTGACGCGAGAGTTCTTCCAGCTCGTGGATCGGCCGGGTGATCAGGCGTTTGATCTGACGGGCGATGACCAGCCACAGCAGCACGCTGAAAATCAGGATGCCCAGGCTGGCCGTCAACGTGCCGGTATAAAACGCCACCGGCAGCTCGCTACTGGCGACCAGCAGTAGATGCCCGGACGGCTGGCCGGCCCGGGGCAGGGTGATGATCTGGTTACTGCGAAACTCGGTCACGCGCCAGGCTTCGATATGCCGATAGTTGTCTGGCAGGTGCAGGCGGTCGCCGTGTTGCATCTGAGCCAGGCGGTTGCCGTCGCCGTCGTACAGGGCCGCGGCGCGCAACGGCGAATAACTGGTCAGCTCGTTGAGCAGCGCGTCAGCCTTGGCAGGCGATTCGAGGGCTTCGGCGGCGAGCGCCGGGTTGGACACCAGGCGGCCAATGGCCTGCAAGGCCTGGGGCGCCATGCTTTCCTGGGAGATCCAGTAGGCGGCGCTGATAAAGGTCAGGTTGGCCACCAGCAATACCGTGGTCAACAGCACCAGCAAGGCGGCCAGCAGTTTCTGCCCGACCGGTAGGTTTTCAAGACGCTGGCGCAGCGGCATCAGGGTTTTCCCAGGAGATAGACAGGCGGGCAGGGTAGCGCGTGGCTCAGTCGCGGGGCAATCCGCGTGCAAGCAACTGCTCGACCAGGCGCACATGCAACTGTTGAAGGTGCGGCAGGTTCAGTTGGTGACGGGCGGCCGCCTGGCAAGCATAGCCCAATAGGTAGCTGATTTCGGTGCGACGGCCGGCGGCCACGTCCTGGTACATGGAGGAGTAATTCGCGGCGGTGGCCTGGATCACCCGTTCCACTTCGTGTTGCAGATCCAGCGCGGCAGCGGGTTGGCCACAGCATTCCAGCAGTTCGACGAGTTCAGCGCACAAGGTGGCGACTTCGCATTGATGGGCCTGCAGTTCTCCATTGCGGCACTGATACAGCACGGTCAGCGGATTGATGGCGCAATTGAGCCCCAGCTTGCGCCATAGCCGGGTGAGGATATCGGTGCTCCAGTCGTGGGGGATACCGGCGGCGTGCAAGTCGTCCAGCCACACGGGCGGGGTAGGGTGGCTCGCGTCGCCCAGCCAGGTGTATCCATGGCCGGCAAACACCACGCGCCAGTCGCCATCGCGAAAGGCGCCTTCGGTACTGGAGGCAAAGATGCAACGCGCCTGGGGCAACTGCGCGGCGACAGCATCCTGGCTGCCCAGGCCGTTTTGCAGCAGGATCAGTTCGGCGTCGGGCGCCAGTCGATGGTGCAGCTGGGCGACTGCGCTTTGGGCGTCATAGGCTTTGCATGCCACCAGCAGGCGATGAATCGGCCCAGGGCTGTCGGGTGTTTCGCCTATCACTGGGTAGCTGTGTTCTACGCCATGTTCCACCAAGGTCAGCCCCTGGGCTGCCTGATAGCTGGCCAGGCGCGCCTCATCACGCAGGATCAACCTGACGGGCACGCCCGCGCGCGCCAGACGTGTGGCCCAGAGTGTACCCAGGCTGCCGGCGCCGAGAATATGCCAGGTGGTCGACATCAGTTTTTGCTCCGTAGGGTCGCCCGCAGCGAACGGGACGAAAGAACCGCTATAATGCCCCGGCATTTTAGCTTGGGCGCGCTCCATCTCTACTGAGCCCGCCCCTTATATTGGAGAAATGACATGCCTTCGTTCGACGTGGTATCCGAACTGGACAAACACGAAGTCACCAACGCCGTCGAGAACGCCGTCAAGGAGCTGGACCGTCGCTATGACTTGAAAGGCAAGGGCAGCTTCGAATTCAAGGAAAAAGAGCTGACCGTCAACCTGACCGCTGAAGCCGATTTCCAGCTGGAAGCGATGATCGAGATCCTCAAGCTGTCCCTGGTCAAGCGCAAGATCGACGCGCAATGCCTTGAAATCAAGGACGCCTACGCCTCCGGCAAGCTGATGAAGCAAGAAGCCATCCTCAAGGAAGGCATCGACAAGGAGCTGGCAAAGAAGATCGTTGCTCACATCAAGGACGCCAAGCTGAAAGTCCAGGCTGCCATCCAGGGTGAGCAGGTTCGCGTGACCGGCAAGAAGCGTGACGACCTGCAAGAGGCCATCGCGGCCCTGCGCGCCAAGACCTTCGACATGCCGCTGCAGTTCAATAACTTCCGCGACTGATGGCACATTGGGGAACCTGTGGGCGTTTTTGACGTCCCACGCCCCAGAACCAGTGCCGACTATTGAGCCCTACGGGGCTCAATTGCATTTATGGCCATTCAATACGCCGAGCATCCGGTAAACAGGAGAATGTAGATGGATTTGAACGCTGAAGTGGATCACCTGATCAAGACCTCAGAATCGTGGTTGCCGATGATCATGGAATACGGCAGCCGGTTTTTGCTGGCAGTGGTCACCCTGGCCATCGGTTGGTGGCTGATCAACGTATTGACCCACCGAGTGGGACGTTTGCTGGCCCTGCGTAACGCCGACCTGGCGCTGCAACACTTCATTACCAGCCTGGCGAACATTGCGCTCAAGGTCATGCTGGTGGTCAACGTGGCCTCCATGATCGGCGTAGCCACCACCTCGTTCGTGGCCGCGATCGGTGCCGCCACCCTGGCCATCGGCTTGGCACTGCAAGGCAGCCTGGCGAACTTCGCCGGCGGCGTGCTGATTCTGTTGTTCCGCCCGTTCCGTATTGGTGACTGGATCGAAGCCCAGGGCACATCCGGCACTGTCGACAGCATCCAGATCTTCCACACCGTGCTGCGCACCGGTGACAACAAGACCGTGATCATCCCTAACGGCAGCCTGTCCAACGGGCTCATCACCAACACCAATCGTCAGCCGACCCGCAAGGTGGTGTTTGATGTGGGTGTCGACTATGAAGCCGACCTGCAGAAAGCCCGTGAAGTGCTGTTGGAGCTGGCCAAAGACCCACGTGTGTTGGCAGACCCGGCCGCAGTGGCGGTGGTTTCGACCTTGGGTGACAGTTCGATCACTGTTTCCCTGCGTTGCTGGACAAAGACCGCGGATTATTGGGATGTAGTGTTCATGCTGAACGAACTGGCACGTGACCGTTTGAAAGCGGCGGGGATTGATATTCCGTTTCCGCAGCGGGTTATTCGTGTGATGCAGGAAACAGTTGCCAAGTAATGTGAAGTATTGGTCGTGAACTTGGCCGTTAGGTCAGGTTCAGGACGCAAGCGTTAATCTCGTTAGTTAGCTTGCTAGTTATTTCCTGCTGAAACATTACAGCCATTAAAAAGCCGCTCCGTTGTTAAACAAGGGAGCGGCTTTTTGTTTAAGGCCGTAGCCTTAAGTCATCGCTGTAATAAAACTGTCAATTACAGGATGTTCAGCGGGTAGTTCGCGATCAGACGCAGTTCGTCGATCGAAGGCGAACCGTAGTACACGCCATCGCCGGAGCGATAAGTGGCTTGACGCAGACGCAAGCTCAGGTCTTTAGCCGGTCCGCTCTGGATCACGTACTTGGCTTCGATGTCGCGTTCCCACTCTTTACCGTTCGAGGTGGTGGCGGTGTTGGCGCCGCTACCGGTCACGTAACGAGTCATGAAGCTCAGACCAGGAATGCCGAAGGTAGCCATGTTGATGTCATAACGCGCCTGGTAAGACTTCTCGCCTTCGGCGTTGAAGTCGGAACGGGCGATGGAGTTGGCCAGGAACACTGTGCCGCCGCCGTCTACGCCGTAGCCGTAGTCGCCGTCACCGGTAACTTTCTGGGCTGCCAGGGTGAAGGTGTGAGCACCGATGGTGTAGGCACCCTGCAAGCTGAACGCACGGTTGTCGAGCTTGGTGCGTTCTGCGAACGGCAGACCGTTGTCTTTGTAAGCACGTTGCAGGCCTTCGCCGTCGCTCTTGGTGTCGTAGATGTTGAAGTCCAAGGCAAACGACTGGTCGTCACTCAGCGCGTGGGTCCAGTTCAGGTTGCTGTAGTACTTACGGAAATAATCTTCAGTTTTTGCGTAGTACAGGCTACCGGTGAACTCGGGGGTGAAGGAGTAGACACCGCCGACGAAGTCGGTTTTGGTCAGGCCCAGGCTGTCATGGTAGGTCTGGTTCTGCGCGACGCTGGAAGTGAAGTGACCGCCTTCGAGCTTCAGGCCCTTGATCTCGTTGCTGGTGATCGAGATACCCTGCGGCAGCTCTGGCAGCAAACGGCTGTCGTCGGAGGCGAATACTGGGGCTGTGGTGTATTGGTCACCCACTTTCAGCACAGTATCGGAGATACGGAATTTAACCGCGCCGCCGCCTTTGGAGTAGTCATCTTGCGAACGACCGTCGGAACCGGTTGGGAACAGACCGGTACCGGCACGACCCTTGCCACTGTCGAGCTTGACGCCCAGCAGGCCGATCACGTCAACACCGACACCGATGGTGCCTTGGGTGAAGCCCGATTGGTAGAGGGCGTTGAAGCCCAGGCCGGTTTCTTCGGCACGGCTCTGGGAGCCTGGGCCCGACGGGTTGTTACGGAAGTCGCGGCTGAAGTACAGAGCGCGAGTATTAATGCTGAAAGTGCTGTCTTCAACAAAGCCTTTGGAATCGCTTTGGGCGGACGCCATTGCGAACTGCGTAGTGCCTGCTGAAACAGCCAGGGCGATCATGCTCCACTTCATCACGCGCATCGTGATTTGCTCCTTTGGTTTTAGGAAGAGTACTGCCGTCCCACCTATATTTTTGTCTGGGCGGCTCTTTCTTTTTGTGTCGGCGCAAAGTTATATCACGCTGACAATATTGGCGATACTTGCCCAACTTTCCTTTCAGCTTCTTTACGAGCTTGTCGTAGATTGCTAGATCCATGTCGCAAATTCACAGCCTCACTGTAACGAGGCTGACAACTTCAATACTGTTTCCAAGCCGTTAAAAAGAACGCAAAAAACGTTACTTTCCAGGATTTTTTCCAGGGTTTGGAATCTTCCTTGGTGCGCATTGAACCGCTGCTGTTTTCATCGCGAAACACCTGCTTCCGTTCCGGTGCCGTTGCCGACGATAGGCGGATGAATGCAGCAAGCGTGCCCAAACCGTAAATCGAATGTCATTTTTTCGTGAAAAACGTTACCGCTTCGTGAAAACCGCATAAACACGGGGTTTTTACGCCGAATGGTTTGGCCTTGACGCGCGTGCTATGCCTTGCTCAAGGGGAGCCTAAATTCCGTATCTGCGAAAAACGTTACCCGTTCACCCCAATCAGTGGGTAGTTGGCGGATCTCTTTGAGGCGTGGTTGGGTCATTTTGGTGCATGCCCTCTGATGCCTCAGGCGATGGATGATGGCTCAATGCCTTGTTTTGTGAGGCCTCTGCATCGGGGGCTCTCGTCCCAATGCGGTGATCAACGGTGGGTCAATCGCCTCAGGATTGGTAATTGAGCGTAGTCGAAAAATCCGTTTGGCTCGAAATGGTGCGCTTTTTTTCTCCACGCCTTGGCTGGGAGCGCATTGGTCGGCGTGAAGCGATAGCGATTCGCGGGTATGCTGGGGACCTTGAACCTGACCTGCCGAACGGAGTGCCTGCAGTGTTCGCTTTAGATCAACGCCTTCAACAAGACACATTGGTTATCGGGGATTTCCCCCTGTGCCGCCTGCTGCTGTCCAATGACTCGAACTACCCCTGGTTCATTCTGGTGCCGCGAATCAACGGTATCAGTGAAGTGTTTCAACTGGATGTCGCGGACCAGCAGCGCTTGTGGCAAGAAACCACTACCTTGGCCCAGATGCTGAATGAAGGCTTTTGCGCCGACAAAATGAACATCGGTGCCCTGGGCAATGTAGTCAGCCAGTTGCACGTGCACGTGATCGTGCGCAAACGTGATGATGCCGCCTGGCCGGCGCCGGTATGGGGCAAACATCCGGCGCTGCCGTATACCGATGAGCAAGTGGCAACTGTCCGTGCTCGCCTGCGCGCGCTGTTGCCCGCCGACTTCGTCTTTACCCAGGGTTGAATCATGGATCTGCAAGACCGCGTCAACGATCTGGAAAGCCGCCTGGCTTTCCAGGACGACACCATCGAGACCCTCAATGACATCCTTGTCACCCAGCAGCGGGCCGTCGAGCGCCTGCAACTGCAGATGACCGCGCTGCTCAAGCGCCAGGAAGAAATGGGCGGTCAGTTCGAAACGTCCGAAGAAGAAGCGCCGCCGCCTCACTATTAATAGGCATGCATAAAAAAACCGCGACCCAGCTGAGCTGGATCGCGGTTTTTTTTGCTGCGAAGGCGGGTATCAGCGACGCGGCAGTGCAGCGATCACGTCTTCAGCCTGCAGGCCTTTGTCGCGATTCATGACGGAAAACTCCACGCGCTGGCCTTCCACCAGGACACGATGGCCTTCGCCGCGAATAGCCCGGAAGTGGACGAAGATATCGTCGCCCGAATCGCGGGAAATAAAGCCGAAGCCTTTGGACGTGTTGAACCACTTGACGGTACCGGTATCCCGATTGGTCATGTCGTAGGTTTGCGACGAGGCCGCAGGGGACGAACGGTAGAAGCTGATGGCCAGGTGAAGAACAATGGCGACCACAGCAATCACCAGGCTGAGCAGGATGGCCGGGTGGCCACCGACTTCAGGCATAGGTGCCAGGAGGGTGAGGGTTTGTACGACAACAGTCAGCACCAGCAGCGCGCTGACCAGGTTTTGCAGTTGATGACGCGTGCCTTTGTTCCAGTAAGGGATCACCGGTGCCAGCGTCAGGTTAAGAAGGCCGAACAAGGCCAGGTACAGAGCGTCGTTTTGTTCCAGATACGGCAGGCTTTCAGGCTGCAGGCTCGGGATAAAGGACAGCAGCAAAGCTGCAACGCCCGTTAGCAGGTGGACGATTTTCAACATTTTGATTAACTCACGTTAAGACGGATCACAAGGAAGAGCTGACTGGCACGGTTCGCTTCTGAACAATGGGAGGCGTTGGGCACGTGCGCGGGGTATCAGCCTATGTCGCTGCCGCAGAAAGTAACGGCGACGACACGCAGCCTATTTAACAGCAAAGGCTGTGCCTACTCAAATCAAGCATTTCGGGCTGTTGCAAGGACGACGGCATTTCTGCGTCAAACGCTTGTCCTAGACACGTGGGGGCTTTTCAAACGGCCTGTTCGGACATTTTCCGCGTGGACCGAAGGCTTGGATTGTGTCGTGTTGGCAGGCCAAGGCGGGGCGAATTGCCGCGCCGGGCTGCGGATCCACGGCACACTTGCTAGAGTGGTCCTGCACCTGATCAATGAATGCTTGTCAATTGAAGGGGATAAACATGGCAATCGATATCGGTATCAGTGAAGAAGATCGTAAATCCATCGTCGATGGGCTTTCGCGACTGCTTTCCGATACCTATGTACTGTACCTGAAGACCCATAACTTCCATTGGAACGTCACGGGGCCGATGTTCCGCACGCTGCACTTGATGTTCGAAGAGCAGTACAACGAGCTGGCGTTGGCTGTGGACTCCATTGCCGAGCGTATCCGTGCGTTGGGTTTCCCGGCACCAGGTGCCTACTCCATCTACGCCCGTCTTTCTTCCATCAAGGAAGAAGAAGGCGTGCCGAGTGCTGAAGACATGATCAAGCAACTGGTAGAAGGCCAGGAGGCGGTCACTCGGACTGCGCGCGGCATCTTCCCGCTGCTCGACAAGGTCAGCGATGAGCCGACGGCCGACCTGTTGACCCAGCGCATGCAGGTTCACGAGAAAACGGCGTGGATGCTGCGTTCCCTCCTCGAAAGTCAGTAAACCACTGCCCTGGGCGGCGCCTTCCCGGCGCCGCTCGCTTGTTTCCACGCATTTCCTGGCGTTGTCCTACGCCTATCAACGTCGCGTCTTCTGGCTGCTGCACTCTGCCTGCTGTTTGATAAGGCCATTGCCCAATGGGACAACCCATGGGCGGCTGTTTGGCAATGGAGTGTCAGGTGTATGTCACGCGGAGTGGGTAATGGAGTCATGGAAAACGGTGGTTTTCATAAGGTAAAGGTCGACCCCTTTGTAAAAGGGTTCGACATGGGATTGGCCAAGCCATTGTCCCGGTCGGTGAGGCTCAATGGGTTTTCCACGTGCCTGCGGCTGGAGCAGATCTATTGGAATATCCTCACGGAAATCGCCAGGATCAACGCCTGCTCAGTCAGTGCGTTGTTGTCTTATGTGGATCGGGAAGTGCACTTGCGTCATGGCGGCGTGAAGAACTTCAGTGGGTTGGTCAGGGTGGTGTGTGTGGTTCACGCCCTGAAAGAGCGTGTTGAAGCGTCGTAATCACCCGGCTTCGGGGTCGGCCCTTCTTCAAGGTGGGGGTGGCCCCTGGGCAGAAAGCCGGCTGCGCTGCCTCGATTTACCAGATATAATCCCGCGCTTTGCTGCGCGTGCCGGGGTTATCTCGTAGCAGGCGTGGCGCAGTAACGTTCTGATCGCCGAGACATCGCCATGCCCATGTACGACTATCAATGTGCTTCCTGTGGTCATCAGTTGGAAGCCATTCAGAAGATCAGCGCCGCGCCGCTGGTCGATTGCCCGGCCTGCCAAGCGCCGGAGCTCAAGAAAATGTTGTCCATGCCAGGCTTCCGCCTGAGCGGCAGCGGCTGGTACGAGACCGATTTCAAGACCGGCTCGAAGAAGAACCTGGCGGGCGGCGACAAAGCAGACTGAGTTGAACTCTACGCGCAGGCTCCTGCATTATCCGTCCCCTGCTTTAATGTACGGTGACGAGGCAAGCCTCCACCGAATTTCGAATTACGAGAAGTGAAACCACTACCATGATGCGCAGCCACTATTGCGGCCAACTGAACGAGACCCTGGAAGGTCAGGAAATCACCCTTTGCGGATGGGTTCACCGTCGCCGCGACCACGGCGGGGTGATCTTCCTCGACATCCGTGATCGTGATGGTCTGGCCCAGGTGGTGTTCGACCCGGATCGTGCCGAAAGCTTCGCCGCTGCCGACCGCGTGCGCAGCGAATACGTCGTGAAGATCACCGGCAAGGTACGCCTGCGTCCGGCCGGTGCCGTGAACAAGAACATGGCGTCCGGCGGCATCGAAGTGCTGGGCTATGAGTTGGAAGTGCTGAACGAATCGGAAACCCCGCCGTTCCCACTCAACGAATACTCCGACGTGGGCGAAGAAACCCGCCTGCGCTACCGCTTCCTGGACCTGCGTCGTCCGGAAATGGCCGAAAAGCTGCGCCTGCGCTCGCGCATGACCACCAGCATCCGCCGCTTCCTCGACGAAAACGGCTTCCTGGACGTTGAAACGCCGATCCTGACCCGGGCCACCCCTGAAGGCGCGCGTGACTACCTGGTGCCGAGCCGTACCCACGCCGGTTCGTTCTTCGCCCTGCCGCAATCGCCGCAGTTGTTCAAGCAACTGCTGATGGTGGCCGGCTTCGACCGTTACTACCAGATCGCCAAATGCTTCCGTGACGAAGACCTGCGCGCCGACCGCCAGCCGGAATTCACCCAGATCGACATCGAGACCAGCTTCCTCGATGAAAAAGAGATCATGGGCCTGACCGAGCAGATGATCCGCAACCTGTTCAAGGAAGTGCTGGACCTGGAGTTCGGCGACTTCCCGCACATGACCTTCGAAGAAGCCATGCGCCGCTACGGTTCCGACAAACCCGACCTGCGTAACCCGCTGGAACTGGTGGACGTGGCCGACCAGCTCAAAGAAGTCGACTTCAAGGTATTCAGCGGCCCGGCCAACGATCCGAAATGCCGCATCGCCGCCCTGCGCGTGCCTGGCGGCGCGAGCATGCCGCGCAAGCAGATCGACGACTACACCAAGTTCGTCGGCATCTACGGTGCCAAAGGCCTGGCGTACATCAAGGTCAACGAGCGCGCCAACGGTGTTGATGGCCTGCAATCACCGATCGTTAAAAACATTCCACTCGACAACCTGAACGCGATCCTCGACCGCGTCGGTGCAGTCGACGGCGACATCGTGTTCTTCGGCGCCGACAAGGCCAAGATCGTCAGCGAGGCCCTGGGCGCGCTGCGGATCAAGCTGGGTCACGACCTGAACCTGCTGACCTGTGAGTGGGCCCCGATGTGGGTCGTTGACTTCCCGATGTTCGAAGAGAACGACGACGGCAGCTTCAGCGCCTTGCACCACCCGTTCACCGCGCCGAAGTGCTCCCCGGCTGAGCTGGAAGCCAACCCGGCTGGCGCTCTGTCCCGCGCCTACGACATGGTGCTCAACGGCACCGAGTTGGGTGGCGGTTCGATCCGTATCCACCGCAAGGAGATGCAACAAGCGGTATTCCGCCTGTTGGGCATCAACGAAGCGGAACAGGAAGAGAAGTTCGGCTTCCTGCTCGACGCCCTGAAATACGGCGCGCCGCCGCACGGTGGCCTGGCGTTCGGCCTGGACCGTCTGGTGATGCTGATGACCGGCGCCCAGTCGATCCGTGAAGTGATCGCCTTCCCGAAAACCCAGAGCGCTGCGGACGTCATGACCCAGGCTCCAGGTGTGGTGGATGCCAAGGCACTGCGCGAGCTGCACATCCGCCTGCGCGAGACGCCGAAGGCTGAGTAAGGCTGCTGCGCGAAAGCGCACTGAGGTTTACGCAGTCTAAAAAGGCGCATCTTCGGATGCGCCTTTGCGTTAAAGGACTACCTCCCGCCCAGGGCGGGGTTGATCAAGGTTTCTACAGAATTTCGGAGTTGTGTTATGGCTGGCCATTCCAAGTGGGCGAACATCAAGCACCGCAAAGAGCGTCAGGATGCCAAGAAAGGCAAGATCTTCACCAAGTGGATCCGCGAGCTGACCGTCGCCGCCCGGCAGGGCGGGGGTGATCCAGGCTCCAACCCGCGTCTGCGTCTGGCGCTGGACAAGGCCCTTGGCGCCAACATGAGCCGCGACATCATCGATCGCGCCGTGGCCCGTGGCGCCGGTGCTGCCGATACCGACGACATGGTCGAGCTGAGCTACGAAGGCTACGGCCCGGGCGGCGTGGCGGTGATGGTCGAGTGCATGACCGACAACCGCAACCGCACCGCGGCAGCCGTGCGCCATGCGTTCAGCAAGTGCGGTGGCAACCTCGGCACCGACGGTTCGGTGGCTTACCTGTTCGAGCGCAAAGGGCAGATCACCTTCGCCCCAGGCACCGATGAAGACGCGCTGATGGAAGCCGCCATGGAGGCGGATGCCGACGACGTAGTGACTAACGAAGATGGCTCCATTGACGTGTTCACTTCGTTTGCTGGTTTCTATGCCGTGCGCAACGCGCTGGAAGCGGCGGGTTTCAAAGGCACCGACGCGGAAATCGTGATGCTGCCGACCACCAGTGCCGAACTGGACCTGGACGGTGCGCAGAAAGTGCTGAAGATGCTGGATATGCTTGAAGACCTGGATGATGTGCAAAACGTGTATTCCAACGCCGACATCCCGGAAGAAGTGGCCGAACAGCTCACCTAAGAACGATGAAAATCCAGTGTGGGAGCGGGCTTGCTCGCGAAAGCGGACTTTCAGTCGATGCATCAGGTGACTGACACACCGTATTCGCGAGCAAGCCCGCTCCCACATTGGATCTATGTGTATCCACAGAACTGCAGGCGTTATGACTTTAATCCTAGGTATCGACCCCGGTTCGCGCATTACCGGTTTTGGCGTGGTGCAACAGACCCCGCGCGGCTGTGTCTACGTCGCCTCGGGCTGCATCCGCACCGGCGCGGGTGAATTGGCCGACCGCTTGCAGATCGTCTATCGCGGCGTACGCGAAGTCATCCAGACCTATGGCCCGGTTACCATGGGCATCGAAAAGGTGTTCATGGCCAAGAATGCCGACTCGGCATTGAAGCTTGGCCAGGCCCGTGGTGCTGCGATCGTGGCGGGTGCCGAGGAGGGCATGGAGATCGCCGAATACACCGCGACCCAGGTCAAACAGGCGGTTGTCGGTACCGGCGCAGCCAATAAAGAGCAGGTGCAGATGATGGTCATGCACATGCTCAAGCTCACCTCAAAACCGCAGATCGACGCCTCCGACGCCCTGGCCATCGCCATTTGCCATGCCCACACCCGCTCCAGTCTGCTGCCCCATGGCCTGGGTACGGCACGCAGTCGTGGCGGGCGCCTGCGTCTCTGATAGCATCAGCGCAATCGTAATTTCCGGTCAGGCCTTGATCTGACCCCAAGCTTTAAGGATCTGAACCGTGATTGGACGCTTGCGCGGCACCCTGGCTGAGAAACAGCCGCCGCACCTGATTCTGGATGTGAATGGGCTGGGGTATGAGCTGGAAGTGCCCATGACCACCCTGTATCGCCTACCGTCGGTCGGTGAGCCGATTACCCTGCACACCCACCTGGTGGTGCGCGAAGACGCACAACTACTCTATGGTTTCATCGGCAAGCGCGACCGCGACTTCTTCCGTGAACTGATCCGCCTCAACGGGGTGGGCCCGAAACTGGCCCTGGCCTTGATGTCGAGCCTGGAAGTGGATGAACTGGTGCGCGCCGTTTCGGCCCAGGACACCTCCGCGCTGACCAAGGTGCCGGGCGTCGGCAAGAAGACCGCTGAGCGCCTGCTGGTGGAGCTCAAGGACCGCTTCAAGGCTTGGGAAGTGGTGCCGAGCATGTTTGCCCTGGTGCCAAACCAGCCGGATATGCCGGCGGCGCAGGTCGCCAGCGCCGAAAGCGATGCCGTCAACGCGCTGATTTCCTTGGGCTACAAGCCGCAGGAAGCCAGCAAGGCGGTGTCGGCTATCAAGGACAAGAACCTGAGTGCCGAAGACATGATCCGCCGCGCCCTGAAGGGAATGATTTAAGTGATTGAAGCTGATCGTCTGATTGCAGCCACTGGCCCGCGCGACCGTGAAGAGGTCCAGGACCGCGCTATCCGCCCCCTGAGCCTGGCCGAATACATCGGCCAGCCCACCGTGCGCGAGCAGATGGAGTTGTTCATCCAGGCTGCGCGCGGGCGCAGTGAGTCCCTGGACCACACGCTGATCTTCGGTCCGCCGGGGTTGGGTAAAACGACGCTGGCCAATATCATCGCCCAGGAAATGGGCGTGTCGATCAAGTCCACCTCCGGCCCGGTGCTGGAGCGTCCGGGTGATCTGGCGGCGTTGCTGACCAACCTTGAACCCCACGATGTGCTGTTTATTGACGAGATCCACCGACTCTCGCCGATCGTCGAGGAAGTGTTGTACCCGGCAATGGAGGACTTCCAGCTCGACATCATGATCGGTGAAGGGCCTGCGGCCCGGTCTATCAAGCTCGACCTGCCACCGTTCACGCTGGTGGGCGCCACCACCCGCGCGGGCATGTTGACCAACCCGCTGCGAGACCGTTTCGGCATTGTTCAACGTCTAGAGTTCTATAGCACTGCGGACCTTGCGACCATCGTCAGCCGTTCGGCCAGTATTCTCGGTTTGCCGCTGGACCCTGAGGGCGCGTTTGAAATCGCCCGCCGGGCCCGCGGTACGCCACGTATTGCCAACCGTTTGCTGCGTCGCGTGCGCGACTTTGCCGAGGTGCGGGCCAAGGGACATATCACCAAGGCCGTGGCCGACCTGGCCTTGAACCTTTTGGATGTGGATGAGCATGGCTTCGATCACCAGGATCGGCGTCTACTCTTGACCATGATCGAGAAGTTCGACGGAGGGCCGGTGGGGGTCGATAGCCTGGCGGCGGCCATCAGTGAGGAGCGCCATACCATCGAGGATGTGCTGGAACCGTATCTGATCCAGCAGGGTTACATCATGCGTACCCCGAGGGGGCGAGTCGTCACGCGCCACGCCTATCTGCACTTCGGGTTAAACATTCCGTCACGATTGGGCGAAATGCCTGTAGTAGACGAATTCCTCGATGCAGTGGACGATTAAAAGCTTCACGCCAGACGATTTATCCTAGGTTTGTGCTGTCCTAGTGGCTGGTGTCGTCATTCAGTCAGTAGAAAAGTTTCAGACAACGAAAAAACAGTTGCCCAGCCGGATTGGCAACCTGAGGAGTAAGCACTAGAGTATGCGCGCGCAAAACGGGGATCAGTCGTTCGCACATCGCTGTCGCGTTTATTACGAGGACACCGATGCCGGCGGCATCGTGTATTACGTCAACTACCTCAAGTTCATGGAGCGGGCTCGAACCGAGCGGCTACGGGAGCTGGGCTTTGCCCAATCCCAGCTGGCAGGGGAGGACCTGTTATTCGTCGTGCATTCCAGCGAGGCGCGGTATCACGCGCCGGCGCGGCTGGACGACGAGTTGTTGGTCAGCGCTGAAGTAATCGAATTGAACCGTGTCAGCCTGCGTTTCAAGCAGCAGGTCAGGCGGGCAACGGATGCAACGCTGCTCTGTGAGGGGCAGTTCCTGGTGGCTTGTGTGCGCACCAATAGTTTGAAACCCCGGGCCATTCCCGAAGCTCTACGTTCGGCCTTTGCCGACGTAAGCGGCGCGGGTAAACAATCAAAGCAGGAGATTTAGCGTGGAACCTACCGTCGTCGACCATTCCTCCATGTGGAGCCTGGTCAGCAATGCCAGTGTCGTGGTTCAACTGGTCATGCTGACCCTGGTAGCCGCATCGGTTACCTCTTGGGTCATGATTTTTCAGCGCAGCAACCTGCTGCGTGCTGGTCGACGTGCCCTGGAGAGCTTTGAAGAGCGCTTCTGGTCGGGTATCGACCTGTCCAAGCTGTACCGTCAGGCGGGCAGCAACCCGGACCCGGATTCGGGCGTCGAGCAGATCTTCCGCGCCGGCTTCAAGGAATTCTCCCGTCTGCGCCAGCAGCCAGGCGTTGACCCGGAAGCTGTGATGGAAGGCGTGGCCCGTGCCATGCGCGTCGCCATTTCCCGTGAAGAAGAGAAGCTTGAGCAAAGCTTGCCGTTCCTCGCCACCGTGGGTTCAGTCAGCCCGTACATCGGCCTGTTCGGTACCGTATGGGGCATCATGAACTCCTTCCGCGGCCTGGCCCAGGCCCAGCAAGCGACGCTGGCCACCGTGGCCCCGGGTATCGCCGAAGCCCTGATCGCCACCGCGATCGGCCTGTTCGCTGCGATCCCGGCCGTCATCGCCTACAACCGTTTTGCTGCTCGCGGCGAGAACCTGATTGGCCGTTACTACACCTTCGCCGATGAATTCCAGGCGATCCTGCACCGTAAAGTGCACACCAGCGAAGAATAAGCAGGTATCTCACGATGGCTTTAATCACTCGAGCTCGAACCAAGCGCAAGCCGGTCGCCGAGATGAACGTAGTGCCTTACATCGACGTGATGCTGGTGCTGCTGGTTATCTTCATGGTGACCGCGCCGATGCTCAACCAGGGTGTGAAGGTTGACCTGCCCAAGGTTTCCAGCGAAGCCTTGCCCCAGGACAACAACACCCAGGTGCTGACCATTTCGATCAAGTCCGACAAGACCTATTACTGGAACCTTGGCAGCGAAGTCGACACGCAGAAGCAACAGGACAAGGCCTTGACCTTGCCGGCGATGACCGACGCGGTGACCAAGATCATTCGCTCCGGCAATGAAGGCGGCAAGCACACCCAGGTCTTCATCCGCGGTGACAAGGCGGTCGACTACGGCTCCGTCATGGGCGCCATGGGCGGGCTGCAAAAGGCCGGCGTGGGCAACGTTGGCTTGATTACCGAGGCGCCCTGATGCAGCAACAGCGAGAGCCGTCCGCCTCGGAAAGCTACTTCTGGCCTAGCGTCTGGGCAATTGCCCTGCACGTCCTGGTGTTTGGCATGCTGTTCGTCAGCTTTGCCATGACCCCGGACCTGCCGCCAGCCAAGCCGATCGTGCAGGCGACCCTGTATCAGCTGAAATCGAAAAGTCAGGCCACCACCCAGACCAATCAGAAGATTGCGGGTGAGGCCCAGAAGTCGGCCGCGCGCCAGACTGAAGTCGAACAGATGGAACAGAAGAAGGTCGAGCAGGAAGCGGTGAAGGCTGCTGCGGAACAAAAGAAAGAAGAGGCGGCTCAAAAGGCCGAGGAATCGAAAAAGGCTGATGAAGCTAAGAAAGCGGACGAGGCGAAAAAGGCCGATGAAGCCAAGAAAGCCGAGAAAGCTGCCGAAGCCAAAAAGGCCGAAGAGAAACAATTGGCTGATATAGCCAAGAAGAAGTCTGAAGAAGAAGCCAAAAAAGCGGCTGAAGAAGAGGCCAAGAAAAAGGCCGCTGAAGACGCCAAGAAGAAAATAGTCGAAGACGCGAAGAAGAAAGCCGCCGAAGACGCCAAGAAAAAAGCTGAAGCAGACGAGGCGAAGAAAAAAGTCGCCGACGACGCGAAGAAGAAAGCTGCCGCCGATGCCAGCAAGAAAAAGGCCCAGGAAGCAGCGCGCAAATCCGCCGAAGAGAAAAAGGCCCAGGCCTTGGCAGACTTGCTCTCCGATACGCCGCAGCGTCAGCAAGCCTTGGCCGATGAACGTGGCGATGAAGTCGCGGGCAGTTTCGACGACCTGATTCGGGCGCGCGCAGCAGAGGGTTGGACACGTCCACCTTCGGCACGCAAAGGCATGACAGTAGTGCTGCAGATCGGCATGTTGCCGGACGGTACGGTGACTTCGGTCAGCGTGTCCAAGTCCAGTGGTGACGGTTCGTTCGACAGTTCGGCGGTTGCCGCGGTCAAGAACATTGGCCGGTTGACCGAGATGCAGGGAATGAAACCAAGCGACTTCGCTCCCTATCGTTCATTCAAGATGACATTCACACCTGAGGATCTAGCCTTGTGAGAAACCTTCTTCGAGGAATGCTTGTCGTTATTTGCTGTATGGCAGGGATAGCGGCGGCGGATGAAAAGAACATTCTGGTTACCAGCGGTAGCGATCGGGCCACCCCGATCGCGGTAGTACCGTTCGGCTGGCAGGGCGGCAGCGTGCTGCCGGACGACATGGCCCAGATCGTCAGCGACGACCTGCGCAACTCCGGCTACTACGCACCGATTCCAAAAGGCAACATGATCAGCCAGCCGAACCAGGCCAGCGAAGTCGTGTTCCGTGACTGGAAAGCGGTGGGCGCACAGTACCTGATGGTCGGCAACATCACGCCGGCCGGTGGTCGTCTGCAAATCACCTACACCTTGTTCAACGTGGCGACCGAGCAGCAAGTGCTGACCGGTAGCGTGTCGGGTACTGCCGAGCAGATCCGCGACATGGCCCACTACATTTCGGACCAGTCGTTTGAGAAGCTCACCGGTATCAAGGGTGCTTTCTCGACGCGTCTGCTGTACGTAACGGCTGAACGTTTCTCCGTAGACAACACTCGTTACACTTTGCAGCGTTCGGACTACGACGGTGCACGGGCTGTGACCTTGCTGCAATCCCGTGAGCCCATCCTGTCGCCGCGCTTCGCGCCGGACGGCAAGCGTATTGCCTATGTGTCCTTCGAACAGAAGCGTCCGCGTATCTTCGTCCAGCACATCGATACTGGCCGTCGTGAGCAGATCACCAACTTCGAAGGCCTCAACGGTGCACCGGCCTGGTCGCCGGATGGCTCGCGCCTGGCATTCGTGCTGTCCAAGGATGGCAACCCGGACATCTACGTGATGAACATGGCTTCGCGCCAGATCTCCCGCGTAACCAGTGGCCCTGGCATCAACACCGAGCCGTTCTGGGGCAAGGATGGTTCGACCATCTACTTCACCTCTGATCGGGGCGGCAAGCCTCAGGTCTACAAGGCGAATGTGAATGGTGGTGGTGCAGAGCGCGTTACTTTCATCGGTAACTACAACGCCAACCCTAAACTGTCGGCAGATGAAAAGACGTTGGTGATGATTCACCGTCAGGATGGTTTCACTAATTTCCGGGTTGCGGCCCAGGATTTGCAGCGTGGCACCGTAAAAATCCTCACAGATACCAACCTTGATGAGTCAGCCACTGTTGCGCCCAACGGCACCATGGTAATCTACGCCACCCGCCAGCAGGGCCGGGGAGTCTTGATGCTCGTGTCCATTAATGGACGCGTAAGGCTCCCACTTCCTACCGCACAAGGCGAAGTCAGAGAACCATCCTGGTCCCCTTACCTGAACTGACGCGGCGCTACAAAAAGATTTGCTTAACACACTGGGGTTCATTAGGAGTTTCACGATGGAAATGCTGAAGTTTGGTAAGTTTGCTGCTCTGGCTCTGGCTCTGTCCGTAGCCGTTGGTTGCTCGTCTAAAGGCGGCGACAATGCCGGTGAAGGCGCAGCTGTTGATCCAAACGCTGGTTACGGCGCTAACACTGGTGCGGTTGACGGCTCCCTGAGCGAAGAAGCTGCTCTGCGCGCTATCACCACTTTCTACTTCGAATACGACAGTTCGGACCTGAAGCCAGAAGCCATGCGCGCTCTGGACGTTCACGCGAAGGACCTGAAAGCTAACGGCGCTCGCGTTGTTCTGGAAGGTAACACTGACGAACGTGGTACTCGTGAGTACAACATGGCACTGGGCGAGCGTCGTGCGAAAGCCGTTCAGCGCTACCTGGTACTGCAAGGTGTTGCTCCAGGCCAACTGGAACTGGTTTCCTACGGTAAAGAGCGTCCAGTTGCTACTGGCCACGACGAGCAGTCCTGGGCTCAAAACCGTCGCGTCGAACTGCGTAAGTAATTCGTCATGCGAACGTGCCGTCGTGCTCTAACTGTATTGGCTCTCAGCCTCGCGCCGCTTGCGGTGTGGGCTGCGGTTCCTGTGGAAGATAGCAACTCTGGCTATAACAATAGCGGGAGCAGTTATCCGCCAGCGGGTTATGGCACGAACGGCGCCTATGCGGGGGGAGCGGCTACGTCCGCTCCCTCGGCACAGGGCGAACTGTTCAACCAGCTGCAACGCATGCAGGATCAAATCGCGCAGCAACAAGGCGCCATTGAAGTACTGCAGAACCAAGTGAACCAGCTGAAGCAAGAAGGCCTGGAGCGTTACCAGGATCTTGATCGACGCATTGGAGCCGGCGTTCAACCTGCCGCAACTCCTGATAATTCTTCTGCCGGTGGCGCGCCAAGCGCTGCTGCCGGTGGTGCAGCAGCAGGGGCGGCTGCCAGCCAAGCCCCTGCCGCGAGCAGCGAACCGGGTGATCCGGCGAAAGAAAAGCTGTATTACGATGCAGCCTTCGACCTGATCAAAGCCAAGGATTTCGATAAGGCCAGCCAGGCATTTACCGCTTTCCTGCGCAAATACCCAAACAGCCAGTACGCGGGCAACGCCCAATACTGGTTGGGCGAAGTGAACCTGGCCAAGGGTGATCTGCAGGGCGCGGGCCAGGCATTTGCCAAGGTCAGCCAGCTGTATCCCAAGCACGCCAAGGTGCCGGACTCGCTGTACAAACTCGCTGACGTAGAACGCCGCCTGGGTCATACCGACAAGGTCAAAGGCATTCTGCAGCAGGTTGTGGCCCAGTATCCGGGGACTTCCGCTGCCCAGTTGGCCCAACGGGATTTGCAGCGCTTGTAAGCGATGCAGCCCGTTGAGAAGAAACCCGCGCCTGGCGCGGGTTTTTTCGTTAGAATCCACGCCCTTTTATGAAACACGCTTTTCGGGGTCTACGCGTTGGCGGGGTCCCTTAAAGTGCCTGACGGAGGCGGACAGCCTGTTTAGCTGTTACGCCCGTGGCGACTATGCAAGACACATTACGTATTACCGAAGTCTTTTACTCGTTGCAGGGTGAAACGCGAACGGCCGGCCTGCCCACAGTCTTTGTGCGCCTGACCGGTTGCCCCCTGCGTTGCCAATACTGCGACAGCGCCTACGCCTTCAGTGGCGGCACGGTGCGTACTCTCGATGACATCCTGGAGCAGGTTGCCGGCTACAAGCCGCGTTACGTCTGCGTGACCGGCGGCGAACCGCTGGCCCAGCCCAATGCCATCCCGTTGCTCAAGCAGCTGTGTGATGCCGGCTACGAGGTTTCCCTGGAGACCAGTGGCGCCCTGGACATCTCTGCCGTTGACCCCCGCGTAAGCCGCGTGGTCGACCTCAAGACCCCCGACTCCAAGGAAGCGCATCGTAACCGCTACGAGAACATCGAGCTGCTCACGGCCAACGACCAGGTCAAGTTCGTCATCTGTTCCCGCGACGACTACGACTGGGCGAACTCCAAGCTGATTCAATACGGGCTGGACCGCCGCGCAGGCGAAGTACTGTTCTCGCCAAGTCACCATGACTTGAACGCACGTGACCTCGCCGATTGGGTGGTTGCGGACAATCTACCGGTGCGCCTGCAATTGCAGTTGCATAAATACCTTTGGAACGACGAGCCAGGACGCTGACATGACTGAACAAACACTGGATCAAAAACGCGCGGTAATCCTGCTGTCCGGCGGCCTCGACTCCGCCACCGTGGTGGCTATGGCCCAGGCGCAAGGCTACAGCTGCTACACCATGAGCTTCGACTACGGCCAGCGTCACCGCGCCGAGCTGAACGCCGCTGCCCGTGTCGCCCGTGAGATGGGCGTGGTCGAGCATAAAGTGATTGGCCTTAACCTCAACGGCATCGGCGGCTCCGCGCTGACCGACAGCAGCATCGATGTACCGGAAACGCCCGGCGAAGGCATTCCGGTGACTTACGTGCCGGCCCGTAACACGGTGTTCCTGTCCCTGGCCCTGGGCTGGGCGGAAGTGCTCAATGCTCGCGACATCTTTATCGGCGTCAACGCGGTGGACTACTCCGGTTACCCAGACTGCCGCCCCGAGTTCGTCGAGTCGTTCGAACGCATGGCCAACCTGGCGACCAAGGCCGGTGTAGAAGGGCAGGGCTTCCGCATCCTGGCGCCGCTGCAAAACCTGAGCAAGGCCGATATCGTGAAGGCTGGTGTAGGACTTGGCGTCGATTATTCGCTGACTGTTTCCTGCTATCAGGCAGACGATGACGGCCGTGCTTGTGGGAAATGCGACAGCTGCCGACTGCGTGCAGAAGGCTTCCAAGCCGCCGGAATTACTGACCCAACGCGTTATTTCTGATTTATTTAAAATAAGGTGTTGAATAATCCTTAGAAATCAGTATTATACGCGCCACCACACAGCGGGTCGTTAGCTCAGTTGGTAGAGCAGTTGGCTTTTAACCAATTGGTCGTAGGTTCGAATCCCACACGACCCACCATTTTTGGCGGTTTAGAAAATCCGGAAGGCCCACGCAAGTGAGGATTTCCGGGTTTTTTTTTGCCTGTTTGAATACAGAGAAAGCCCCAGGCATACCTAGTGCCTGGGGCTTTTTTGTAGCCGATCCATAGCCAGGCGCCACGATGGCGTGTCCGATCTCACCGCTCAACGTGGTGGACTGGGCTCGATCACCGAGCAACAGCACTCGCATGACACCTGGTCCCCCCGCCATCGGCGCGGGGTATCGGCTCACCACGCAACTTCTGGCATGGCTCTTTGTTGTCAGCGTGCTGTCAATCGATCGAAGTCTTGGTTAAATTGAACATTATCCAGTTCAAGACAGGGATCGTCATGACTACGCTTTCGCCTATCAGCACCGCCAACACGCTTATCGCCCGGCCAACGGAAACGCCGGCGGCAACCCTGACGCACAACGTTGAAGTCAGCCTGAAGAGGCCATCTTCAGTCGTCAGCCTGGGCAACGTCGTCTCCGATACGCTTTCCGACACCTATTCCCGTCGCGGGCAGTTGCCGGGTCAAGAGACCGTCCGCGCCTGGGAAAGCGACCGTCAGGATGCGCTCAGCAAGTCCCTCAATGCCAACTTCAATTCGCAATCGACGGCCAATCGTTTCAGTGGCCTGGGCGCCGGTCTGGTTGCGCAGTTCGCCAAGGGCGGTGGAGGGATTTCCCAGTCGGTGATGTTCGCGAGTGCCGACCGCGCGGCGAACGCGGGTGAAATCAGGGTTGATCAGAGCCTGCTGCACTCCAAGGCCGACAACCTGATCAGCCTCAGCATCAAGACCGCCAGCGGCAAGACCGTGACCTTCAGCCTCTCTAGCCAGACCGACGGCCTGGGGGTGAAGGCGACAGTGGAGGGGGGCACCTTGAGCGATGAGGAGCTCACGGCTGTTGGCAAGCTGGGCAGCGCTTTCCAGGCCGCCGTGGATGGGTTGACCGCAACGCCGCCGAAGCTCGACCTGAGTCAGCTGACGCAGTTTGATTCCACGTTGCTGGCCTCGGTCGACCTCAGCGCCAAGCTCAAATCCCTGGACGGTCAGGACCTGAGCCTGGCCTTTCACGCCGACAGTCAAAGCCGCACCACCCGCATGAGTGGTCCGCTCGGTGAGTTGAACCTGGCGGTCGATCTGAAAAACACCGCTATCCTCGGCAACGCCAAGCAGCAGGCCAAGGCCCTGCAAAGCTACCTCACCCAGTTCGATCGGGCACAGACGCGCGGCAGCGCCAAGCCGGAGTTGATGGCGATGTTCAAGGACGCCTTCAGCGCCATGAACAGTCATTATCCACAGGGCGTTTCTTTGCCAGAGGCGCTGACGCGCAACCCGACCGACCAGGGGTTGCTCACTGGCCTGGCTGACTTCAAGGCGTCGATCAAGCAGGCGTCTGATTCGCCCAACCCGATGCGCCCCTCCGAGGTCGACAGCTTTGCCTATGAGGTGTCGCAAAAGACCCGTGTTGGTGGAAGTACCGCGCTGGACCGCAGTGTCAGCCAGGACCAGCAGTCGAGCCTCTCCGCGAGCTTCCACAAGAGCCTCAAGGGCGGTAAGGCGCCTGCTTTGGACGGCACCGCCGAGTCACAGAACTATCTCTACGTGCAGGTGCAGGACAAGGCCAGCAGTTCTGCCAATCTGTCGTACAAGGATGGCCTGCTGACCCATGCCTCGGTATCGCAAGAGGCCAGCCAGAACACCCGTACGCAAAAGTATGTGATGGGCAAGCTGGTGGACGAGACCTACGTGCCGACGCAGGCTGCGGTCAAGCGCGACTACCTGGTGCTGCTTGAATACGCGGCCAACGCCAGCAAGAAGTCCAAGGACGCGTTGGAAGAGTCCACGTTGAAGGATGCGTTGGCGAACATGCATGATTCGGTGATGCTTCAGCAAGAGCCGTCCGCATTGGTGCGCTGATACCGGGAGCGAAAAAGGGAGACCCCAGCCCCGGGGTCTCCCTTTTTTTGCCCGGCAAACAGGCGGGCGAATACCAGATTAGGCTTTTGAAACCCTTGGATATTCTGTAGCCTTGCGCAGCTTCACCTTAACCCGTGCTTGATGAACACCATCACTTCGTCCGGCGGCGCCCGAAGGGCTCCAGAGCCGGTGGTACACTCGACTTTCGCGCAACTGCGCCTGCAGGTCTTGCGAACATGACGCAAATTTCCGAACGCCTTCTGGTTCAAGCCCATCTCGACGCCAAGCAGCCCAAGGCCCTCAGCGCCGAGGAAGAGGCGAGCCTGCGTACCGCCATCGCCGCCGAGCTCAAGGCTCAAGACGCGGTGCTGGTTGCCCACTTCTACTGTGATCCGGTGATTCAGGCCCTGGCCGAAGAAACCGGCGGCTGCGTTTCCGACTCCCTGGAAATGGCCCGTTTCGGCGCCGCTCACCCGGCCAAGACCGTCCTGGTCGCTGGCGTGCGTTTCATGGGCGAGACCGCCAAGATCCTCACCCCCGAAAAACGCATCCTCATGCCCACCCTGGAAGCCACGTGTTCCCTGGACCTGGGTTGCCCGGTGGAGGAGTTTTCGGCGTTCTGCGACCAGCATCCCGAGCGCACCGTGGTGGTGTATGCCAACACCTCGGCGGCGGTCAAAGCCCGGGCGGATTGGGTGGTGACGTCGAGTTGCGCGCTGGAAATCGTCGAAAGCCTGATGGACAACGGCGAGACGATTATCTGGGGCCCTGACAAGCACCTGGGGACCTACATCCAGCGTCAGACCGGTGCCGATATGCTGCTGTGGGACGGTGCCTGCATCGTCCACGAAGAGTTCAAGTCCAAGCAGCTTGAAGACATGAAGGCGCTGTACCCGGATGCCGCGATCCTGGTGCACCCCGAGTCGCCGACATCGGTGATCGAATTGGCAGACGCTGTAGGTTCGACCAGCCAATTGATTGCCGCCGCTCAGCGCCTGCCGAACAAGACTTTCATCGTCGCCACCGACCGCGGCATTTTCTACAAGATGCAGCAGCTGTGCCCGGACAAGGTCTTTATCGAAGCGCCTACCGCTGGCAATGGCGCGGCGTGCCGCAGTTGCGCGCATTGCCCATGGATGGCGATGAACACGCTGGAACGCACGCTGCAGTGCCTGCGCGAGGGTAGTAATGAGATCTTCGTCGAGCCGTCGGTAATCCCGCATGCAGTGCGCCCGCTCAAACGAATGCTCGATTTCACCCAGGCCGCACGTCTCAAGCTCGGCGGCAACGCCTGACCCCGTTGTGAACACGGTCAAACTGTGGGAGTTGGCAAGCCAGCGCCCACAGTTGATCTGTGTCGTCGGCAATTACTTTTTCTGCTTGGGGATCCGCACCAGTTGCGTATCCGAATAGATGTCATGCCAGCTGCGTTTGCGCTTATCAACCAGCGACCAGATAAACCCCAGCCCCACGCACAACCACGACGCAATCGACACCACAAAGCGCAACAGCGCCTGCCACAGGCTGATCCTTGAGCCATCGGCATTCTGTACGCGCACGCCCCACACCTGCATGCCCAGGGTCTGCCCGGAATGGGTCCAGAACTTGGCGAAGAAGCCAAACAGCACAAACAACAGAATCGTCGACAGCAGCGGGTCGCCGTCCAGCGCGCCGGATTCTGTGAGCGTGCGCATCTTCGCCTCGCCAACAAACGCGATCCAGATCAGCTTGTAGATGAACGCCGTGACGATCAGCAGGGCGGTGCACAACAGGAAGTCATAGAACATCGCTGCCAGACGACGGCCCAGGCCAACGGCGGGGAACTCGCCTTGGGGGCTCAGCAGGGGTTTCGACATGGCAGGGCTCTCTTCTGAAAAAAGCCATTTTACGAGCAAACGCACATAAAAAAGCCCCTGATGTCACCATCAGGGGCTTTTTGTCGCAGCAGGGATCAGCCTTCTGCTTGTACTTCGTCAGCCTGCATGCCTTTTTGGCCTTGCACAGCAACGAATGTCACTTTCTGGCCTTCTTTCAGGCTCTTGAAGCCGTTGCCCTGAATAGCGCGGAAATGCACGAACAGATCCGGACCGCTTTCTGGAGTGATAAAACCAAACCCTTTCTCGTCGTTAAACCACTTGACGGTACCGCTCTGACGTTCAGCCATTTTCTTATTTCCTTGACGCTAAAAATTAATGACAGCCCCTTTCGCATGAAAGAGTACTGGGCTGGGTTGCAGGAAAGTAAGAGACGTCGAACGGGTTGTAGCACAACTACTTCAGCTACTGCCCAGGTCCAGGTTCCAAGCGACCCATGCAAACACAGTGGGCAAACTCTACGCCAACTAATGGAGAAAAAACAAGCCCTGCCAAAAGCCCAGGTTTTGCTTGGGCTTATGACACTTGGTTGAATATTGTGAATTCCACTTATTCGATAGAGTTGATCACTTGTTATAGGTTGACCCCTATAAAAAAGACTATCGGGAGTGCACTGTTTTATGGCGATTGCGTTACAAATTAGTGCGTGTTAACGCAATCGCGTTACTTATGGAAACAGTCAGTCAGCCCCGGTAGTAACGCTGCGGCACAAATGGCATTTTACTTACACGAAGTGGCACCTTTTTCCCACGCACCAGCGCAGAGACTTCGGTATCCAGTGCGATAAAGGCGCTGTCCAGGTAACCCATGGCCAGCGGGCCGCCCAGGGTCGGGCCGAAGCCGCCGCTGCACACGCTGCCGATCACGGTGCCGTCTGCGTCGACGATTTGTGCACCTTCGCGCACCGGCGTGCGCTCTTGTGGCAACAGGCCTACACGTTTGCGGCTCACACCGGCTTGCTGTTGGGTGAAGATCGTGTCGGCACCCGGGAAACCACCGGCACGAGCACCGTCGGCACGGCGCGCCTTGGAGATCGCCCACAGCAGGCTGGCTTCGATCGGGGTGGTATCGGTGTTCATGTCGTGGCCGTACAGGCACAGGCCGGCTTCCAGGCGCAACGAATCGCGGGCGCCCAGGCCGATGGCCTGCACTTCGGTCTCGGCCAGCAGGCTTCGCGCGAGGCTTTCGGCATTGGCGGCGGGTACGGAAATTTCAAAGCCGTCTTCACCGGTGTAGCCCGAACGGCTGACATAGCAGTCCACGCCCAGCAGGCGCAGCGTGGCGAACTGCATGAAGGTCATCTTGGTGACTTCAGGAGCCAGGCGCGCCAGTACTTTCACCGCCGCCGGGCCCTGCAGGGCCAGCAATGCACGCTCCTCGAACAACGGCTCGATGGTGCACTGGTCGCCGATATGCTGGCGCAGGTGCGCCAGGTCCTGGTCCTTGCAGGCGGCGTTGACCACCAGGAACAGTTCTTCGTTACCCAGGTTGGCCACCATCAGGTCATCGAGGATGCCGCCCTGGTCGTTGGTGAACATCGCGTAGCGCTGCATGCCGACTGGCAGGTCGAGGATGTCGACCGGTACCAGGGTTTCCAGGGCCTTGGCGGCATTGGCGCCGGTGAGGCGGATCTGGCCCATGTGGGACACGTCGAACAGCCCGGCTTGATCACGGGTGTGCAGGTGTTCCTTCATCACGCCCAGTGGGTATTGCACCGGCATGTCGTAGCCGGCGAAGGGCACCATGCGCGCGCCCAGCTCGATGTGCAGGGCATGCAGAGGGGTTTTCAACAGGGTTTCGGTGGACATATTCAGCTCCTGAAAAACGTGCTGGCGCGCCGTTAGGCGTCAGCACTCGATAATGTTGACCGCCAAACCGCCACGGGCGGTTTCCTTGTATTTGCTTTTCATGTCGGCGCCGGTCTGGCGCATGGTGCGGATGACTTTATCCAGCGAGACGAAGTGCTGCCCATCGCCGCGCAAGGCCATGCGCACCGCGTTGATCGCCTTGACCGAGCCCATCGCGTTGCGCTCGATGCAGGGCACCTGGACCAATCCGCCAATCGGGTCGCAGGTCAGGCCGAGGTTGTGTTCCATACCGATCTCGGCAGCGTTTTCCACCTGGGAAACACTGCCGCCCAAGACTTCGCACAGTGCGCCGGCGGCCATGGAGCAGGCCACGCCGACTTCGCCTTGGCAGCCGACTTCGGCGCCGGAGATCGATGCGTTCTCCTTGTACAGAATGCCGATGGCGGCGGCGGTGAGCAGAAAGCGCACCACACCGTCTTCGTTAGCGCCGGGGATAAAGCGCATGTAGTAATGCAGTACCGCCGGCACGATTCCCGCCGCTCCGTTGGTAGGCGCCGTGACCACGCGGCCGCCGTTGGCGTTTTCTTCATTGACCGCCAAGGCGTAAAGGTTGACCCAATCGAGTACCGACAGCGGGTCGCGCAACGCCGACTCCGGGTGTTTGCACAGCTGGCGATGCAGGGCGGCGGCGCGACGCTTGACCTTCAAACCTCCAGGCAGAATCCCTTCGTTGCGGCAGCCCGCGTCCACACAGTCCTGCATCACCTGCCAGATTCTCAGCAGCCCGGCGCGGGTTTCCGCTTCAGGGCGCCAGGCACTCTCATTGGTCATCATCACCTGGCTGATGGACAGCCCGTAGGTGCTGCAATGGCCGAGAAGGTCTTTGGCATGTTTGAAGGGGAAGGTCAGCGGTGTGGCGTCCTCGACAATCCGGTCGGCGCCGGCGGCGTCTTCATCCACCACAAATCCACCCCCCACCGAGTAGTACTCGCGGCTGCGGATCTGGATATTGGCGGCGTCGAAGGCACGGAAAATCATGCCATTGGGGTGGTAGGCGAGGGGTTTGCGAATCATCGCCAAGTGTTCTTTCTCGTTGAACGCAATGCTGTGTTCGCCGAGCAGGTTCAAGCGGCCATCCTTGCGCATCTGCGCCAGGCGGGTAGCCACGGTTTCGGTATTTACGGTGTCCGGGTGTTCACCTTCCAGGCCCAGCAACACGGCTTTGTCGCTGCCGTGGCCTTTGCCGGTGGCGCCCAGCGATCCGTAGAGCTCCACCTTGAGGCTGAGGGTGGTGCCCAACAGGTTGTCACGCTTGAGGCCCTCGACGAATCGAGCGGCGGCGCGCATCGGGCCGACGGTATGGGAGCTGGAGGGGCCGATGCCAATCTTGAACAGGTCGAACACGCTTAAAGACATGAGTTGTTCTCCGGTTTCTTATTATTTATCAGGTGTACTCGGCCAAATGTGGGAGCGGGCTTGCTCGCGAAAGCGGTCTCTCAGTTGATACACCTGCTGACTGATCCACCGCATTCGCGGGCAAGCCCGCTCCCACATTTACACCGAGTACATCCTCAGGTTACGCGTAGCTCTCGATCGACGGGCACGCACACACCAGATTGCGATCGCCAAACACGTTGTCGACACGCCCCACCGGCGGCCAGTACTTGCCTTCGATCAATGAAGGCACCGGGTACACCGCTTGTTCGCGGGTGTAGGGGTGCGTCCACTCGCTCACCAGTTCGGCAGCGGTGTGCGGCGCGTTCTTCAGTGGGTTGTCGTCCTTGTCCAGTGTGCCGTTTTCCACCGCGCGGATTTCTTCGCGGATGGCGATCATCGCATTGCAGAAGCGGTCCAGTTCTTCCTTGGATTCGCTTTCGGTCGGCTCGATCATCAAGGTGCCTGCCACCGGGAACGACATGGTCGGCGCATGGAAACCGAAGTCGATCAGGCGCTTGGCCACGTCGTCCACGCTGATGCCGCTGCTGTCTTTCAAGGGGCGCAGGTCGAGGATGCACTCATGCGCGACCAGGCCGTTGCTGCCGGTGTAGAGGACGGGGTAGTGCTCTTCAAGGCGACGGGAAATGTAGTTGGCATTCAGGATCGCCAACTGCGATGCGCGCTTGAGGCCTGCGCCACCCATCATGCTGATGTACATCCAGGTGATCGGCAGGATGCTTGCGCTGCCGAATGGCGCCGCGCACACCGCGCCTTCCTTGCGCTCCATGGCCGCGTGGCCTGGCAGGAACGGCGTAAGGTGCGACTTGACGCCAATCGGGCCAACGCCTGGGCCGCCACCGCCGTGCGGGATGCAGAAGGTCTTGTGCAGGTTCAGGTGGGACACGTCGCCGCCGAACTTGCCGGGGGCGCACAGGCCGACCATGGCGTTCATGTTGGCGCCGTCGATGTACACCTGGCCGCCGTTGTCGTGAATGATGCCGCAGATTTCGCGGATACCTTCTTCGAACACGCCGTGGGTGGAAGGGTAGGTGATCATCAGCGCGGCGAGGTGGTCGCGGTGCTCGATGGCCTTGGCCCGCAGGTCTTCGATATCCACGTTGCCACGGGCGTCGCAAGCGGTGACGACCACACGCATGCCCGCCATGTTGGCGGTGGCCGGGTTGGTACCGTGGGCCGACGATGGGATCAGGCAGATGTCGCGGCGCTCATCGCCACGGCTCTGGTGATAGGCACGGATGGCCAGCAGGCCGGCGTACTCGCCCTGGGAACCGGCGTTCGGCTGCAGGGAAATCGCGTCGTAACCGGTGGCGGCGCAGAGCATGGCTTCGAGGTCGGACGTCAGCTCCAGGTAGCCGGCGCTCTGCTCGGCCGGGGCGAACGGGTGCAAGGCGCCGAACTCGGCCCAGGTCACTGGGATCATTTCGCTGGCGGCGTTGAGCTTCATGGTGCACGAGCCCAGCGGGATCATGGTGCGGTCCAGCGCGAGGTCCTTGTCGGCCAGCTTGCGCAGGTAGCGCATCAGCTCGGTTTCCGAGTGATAACGGTTGAATACCGGGTGGCTGAGGACCGGCGACTGGCGCAGCAGCGCGGCCGGCAGGGTGCTTTCAACCTGGGCGGCGAAGTCCGGCAGGGCCTTACCGTCGGCGAAGATCGCCCACAGGGTTTCAATGTCGGCCTGGGTGGTGGTTTCGTCCACCGATACACCCACACGCTCAGCGTCCACCCCTCGCAGATTGATGCGCTGAGCGCGGGCCTTATCGTGCACGGCGGCAGTGTTGGCGCCAGTGTTGAGCGTGAGGGTGTCGAAGAAGTGGGCTTGCTCGACGTTCTGGCCCAGGGCGGTCAGGCCCTTGGCCAGGATCGCGGTCAGCTGGTGCACTCGCCGGGCAATCTGGGTCAGGCCTTTGGGGCCGTGGTACACGGCGTACATGCTGGCGATGTTGGCCAGCAGCACCTGGGCGGTGCAGATGTTCGACGTGGCCTTTTCGCGGCGGATATGTTGCTCGCGGGTCTGCATGGCCAGGCGCAGGGCCGGTTTGCCGAAACGGTCGACGGACACACCGACCAGACGGCCCGGCATGTCGCGCTTGAACGCATCCTTGGTGGAGAAGTACGCCGCGTGCGGGCCACCAAAGCCCAGCGGCACGCCGAAGCGTTGCGCACTGCCGATGGCCACGTCGGCGCCGAACTCACCCGGTGGGGTCAGCAGCGTCAGGGCCAGCAGGTCGGCGGCCACGGCTACCAATGCATGGGCAGCGTGGAAACGCTCGGTCAGCTCGCGGTAGTCGAACACGTCGCCGTTGCTGGCAGGGTACTGCAGCAGGGCGCCGAAGAACGGGCTGACGTCGGTCAGTTCGCGCTCATCGCCCACCACCACATCAATACCCAGTGGCTCGGCACGGGTGCGCAGCACGTCGAGGGTTTGCGGGTGGCTGTGGATCGAGGCGAAGAAGGCGTTGCTGCCCTTGTTCTTGCTCAGGCGCTTGCAGAAGGTCATGGCTTCGGCGGCGGCGGTGGCTTCGTCAAGCAGCGAGGCGTTGGCGATCGGCAGGCCGGTGAGGTCGCTGATCAGGGTCTGGAAGTTCAGCAGCGCTTCCAGGCGGCCCTGGGAAATCTCTGGCTGGTAGGGGGTGTAGGCGGTGTACCAGGCCGGGTTTTCCAGCAAGTTGCGCAGGATCGGCGACGGCGTGTGGCAGTTGTAGTAGCCCTGGCCGATGTAGGTCTTGAACAGTTGGTTCTTGCCGGCGATGGCCTTGATCTTGGCCAGGGCCTCGGCTTCGCTCAGGCCGTCTTCCAGGCCGAGCACGCTGGTGCCCTTGATGCTTTCCGGGATCACGCTGGCGCTCAGGGCTTCCAGGGAATCAAAGCCCAGGCTGGCGAGCATCTGCTGCTCGTCTTCCTGGCGTGGGCCGATATGGCGGGCGATGAATTCGTTGGCGGTGGTCAATTGAACGGTCATTGCGCGCTCCTCAAGCTTCAGCGTTGGCTTTGATCAGGCGGTCATACGCATCCTGATCCAACAGTTTAGCGACCGCACCGGCATCGGCCGGTTTAAAGCGGAAGAACCAACCTTCGCCCATCGGGTCTTCGTTGACCAGCTCCGGGCTGCCATCCAATTTGTCGTTCACTTCGAGGACTTCACCGTCCAGCGGCATGTACACGCCGCTGGCTGCTTTTACGGACTCAACGGTGGACGCTTCAGCGCCCTTGTCATAGGCCTGCAACTCCGGCAGTTGCACGAAAACCACGTCACCCAGCGCGTTTTGCGCGAAAGCGGTGATACCCACGGTGACGCTGCCGTCAGCTTCGGCGCGCAGCCATTCGTGATCTTCAGTGAAACGCAACTCGCTCATGGAAACTCCTCAAGGCCAGATTCGTCTGGTGGACGGGATTGGAATAATGGGGAGTTGTTTAGCAATATCGCGGCCAACCTTATTAATTCGTTATAAATCAATAGGTTAATAAAATTGGCTATAACCCTATGCCCGTCAGCTGTAGCGATTTCGCTACAACCGGGCCTGCGAAAAAAAGCCTATGTGGATCAAAGCCTTGCATGGCGCGCAAAAAACAGGGTTGTAGCGATATCGTTCCACTGTAGCGCTTTCAGTACAGCGGATGTCGTTCTCAGACCAAAATCTGGAATACGATCAAGGTGGGAGCGTGCTTGCTCGCGAATGCGGTGGGTCAGTGATGGGGGGCGAGTTGACACTGCGCATTCGCGAGCAAGCCCGCTCCCACATTTTGATCCGCGTTCGGGTTCAGGGTTTGTTGGGAATGCCGTACTTGCGCAGGCGATGAGCGATCGCAGTGTGGGAGGTCTGCAGGCGACTGGCCAGTTGTCGGGTCGAAGGGTAGCTGGTGTAGAGCGTTTCCAGCAGGTTGCGCTCAAAGTCTTCCACCGCCTGTTCCAGGCTGTCGATTTCGCCGTCGCTCTGGCGTGCCACCGAAGTGCCGGCGATGTCCAGGTCGCCAATGTCCACCAGGCTGCTTTCGCAGATGGCAGCGGCGCGGAAGATCACGTTCTGCAGTTGGCGCACGTTGCCCGGCCAGCGGTTGCCCAGCAGTGCCGGGTAAGTCCCGGGCGCCAAGCGGCAGACTGGGCGCTGGATCTGCGCGCAGGCCTGCTGCATGAAGTAGCGGGCCAGCAACAGGATGTCCTGGCCACGTTCGCGCAACGGCGGCACTTCGACGTTGAGTACGTTGAGGCGATAGAAAAGATCTTCGCGAAAAGTGCCTTCGCTGACCATTTTTTCCAGGTCGCGGTGGGTGGCGCTGAGGATGCGCACATTGACCTTCACTTCGCGGTCGCCGCCCACGCGACGGAAGCTGCCATCATTGAGAAAACGCAGCAGCTTGGCCTGCAAGTACGGCGACATCTCACCGATTTCATCCAGAAACACCGTGCCCTGGTTGGCCAACTCCATCAGCCCCGGTTTGCCACCGCGTTGCGCGCCGGTAAAGGCGCCCGGTGCATAACCAAACAACTCGCTTTCCGCGAGGTTTTCCGGCAGCGCCGCACAGTTCAACGCGAGGAATGGCGCGCTGTGGCGCGCACTGATCGCATGGCAGGCGCGCGCCACCAGTTCCTTGCCGGTGCCGGTTTCGCCCTGGATCAACAGCGGTGCGTCCAGCGCCGCCACCCGTTGGGCGCGGGCCTTGAGCGTGCGGATGACCGGGGATTCGCCGAGCAGCGCATCAAAGCCTTCGGCATGGTCATGGTGCAGTGCCGACAGTTGTTCGCCGATGCGGTTGGGTTGGTAGAGGGTCAGCAGGCCGCCGGCGTCGGTGATCGGTGTGGCGTCCAGCAGCAGGGTCTGGCCGTTGACGCTGATTTCACGCAGCGGCAAGCGGAAGCCTTGCTCCAGCAAGGTGTCGAGCAGCGCCGGGTCATTGAACAGCTCGCTGATGCTTTCCCCAGCCGGTTCGCGGCCGTACAGGGCGATCAGCGCCGGATTGGCCAGCAGGATCTTGCCCGCGCTGTCCAGCGCCAGTACCGGGTCGGTCATGGCCGCCAATAGGGCGTCGAGTTGCAGGTGACGACGTTGGCCGGGAAGGATGTCCACCACCTTCACCGCTTGCACGCCCTGCACGCTGAACAGTGCGTCGCGCAGTTCTTCGAGCACGTCGGCGCTCAGGGTCGGCGCGTCGATGTAGACGTTGGGCGGCACCATTTCCACCGCATCCAGATTGAGATTGCGCCCACCGAGCAGGGCCAGGACTTCCTGGGTAATGCCGACGCGGTCGATGAAGCTGACGTGGATACGCATGGGGCGGATCTTGATTCTGGAGTGCGGAGGGTGGCCAGTATGCCTTGGAGATGATGGAGATCAAAATGTGGGAGCGGGCTTGCTCGCGAATGCGCTGTGTCAGTCCCTATATTCAGTGACTGATGCACCACATTCGCGAGCAAGCCCGCTCCCACAGGGGATTTGCGCTGTGATTACGCCAGGTGCTCCGGCTTGACCGGATCGCCTGACTTTACATCCAACTGATTCCGTACATCCTCAAACATCATGTCGTACTGCTTGTGCATCGAGCCATTCAACACCGCCACCTTGGGCATTCCATACTTCTGCGCGATGTTCATGGCATGCCGGGCAAAGTCGAACGCCTGGTCCTTGGGCAGGAAAAACTCCTCCTTCAGGTCCTTGCCCTGCACCGAGCCATGCAGCTTGAACAGCATCCCCTTGCCTTCCTTGGGATCCTGGCTGACTTCGTAGTCGATACACAGGTTGTAGCTGTAGTCATCCTTGTTCAACGCGTGACGTTCAACGTGCAGGTGACCCGGTTCAAAGGTGGCCATAGGCGTCTCTCCTCTACTTCACAGATAGGTGATGCCAGGTTTTGCCGTGCTGATGCGTGTACCGGCGCTGCCCTGGACGATGGCTTCGATGTCCGAGAGTGAACCGATGACGGCGGTTTTGCCAGTCTGACGGGCGAACTCGCAGGCGGCTTGGACCTTGGGCCCCATGGAACCGGCCGCGAAGCCGAGTTTTTCCATTTCGTCGGGGTGGGCCTGGCCGATGGCCTTCTGGGTGGGTTTGCCGAAGTCGATAAAAGCGGCGTTGACGTCGGTGGCGATCACCAGCAAATCGGCTTTCAATTGCGATGCCAGCAGCGACGAGCACAGGTCTTTGTCGATCACGGCTTCAATGCCGCGCAGCTTGCCGTCCTCGCCGTACATTGTCGGAATGCCGCCGCCGCCGGCACAAATCACGATACTGCCTTTGTCCAGCAGCCAGGTGATCGGGCGGATTTCAAAGATGCGTTTTGGCCGTGGGCTGGCGACCACGCGGCGGTACTTGTCGCCATCCGGCGCAATGGCCCAGCCCTTTTCAGCGGCGAGTTTCTCCGCTTCGGCCTTGGAATACACCGGACCGATGGGTTTGGTCGGGTTCTGGAAGGCGGGGTCCTTGGCGTCCACTTCGACCTGGGTGAGCAGGGTGGCGAAGGGCACTTCAAAGTCCAGCAGGTTGCCCAGTTCCTGTTCGATGATGTAACCGATCATGCCCTCGGTTTCGGCGCCAAGCACGTCCAGCGGGTACGGTGAGACCTGGGTGTAGGCCGCTGCCTGCAACGACAACAGGCCGACCTGCGGGCCATTGCCGTGGGCGATCACCAACTCGTTGCCGGCGTGAATCTTGGCGATCTGTTCGGTGGCGATGCGAATATTGGCGCGTTGGTTGTCCGCCGTCATGGGTTCACCACGGCGGAGCAGGGCGTTACCGCCCAAGGCTACGACGATGCGCATACAGAGTGTCCTTCTAGAGTTCCATGTTGCGAACACAGGGCCAACTGTGGGAGCGGGCTTGCTCGCGAAAGCGGAGTGTCAGTCAACGTATGTATCAACTGATCCACCGCTTTCGCGAGCAAGCCCGCTCCCACCGTGTTGACCGCGTTTCGACGGTGGGAGCGGTGTTGAGGGTTAGATATCCGCGAGCGCCGACACCAGAATCGCCTTGATGGTATGCATGCGGTTCTCCGCCTGCTCAAACGCGATGTTGGCCGGCGATTCGAACACGTCCTCGGTCACTTCCACGCCATTGGCCAGGTTCGGATAACGCGCAGCGATGTCCTTGCCCACCTTGGTTTCGCTGTTGTGGAACGCGGGCAGGCAGTGCATGAATTTCACGCGCGGGTTGCCCGAAGCTTTCATCATCTTGGCGTTGACCTGGTACGGCAGCAGTTGCTCGATGCGCTCGTCCCACGCTTCCACCGGCTCGCCCATGGACACCCAGATATCGGTGTGGATGAAGTCCACGCCTTTCACCGCTTCCTTAGGGTCTTCGGTGATGGTGATGCGTGCGCCGCTTTCTTCGGCAAACGCCTGGCACTGCTTGATGAAATCTTCGTGCGGCCACAGCGCTTTCGGCGCGCCGATGCGCACGTCCATGCCCAGCTTGGCGCCAATCATCAGCAGCGAGTTACCCATGTTGTAGCGGGCGTCGCCGAGGTAGGCGTAGCTGATGTCATGCAGCGGTTTGTCGCTGTGTTCGCGCATGGTCAGGGTGTCGGCGATCATTTGCGTCGGGTGGAATTCGGCGGTAAGGCCGTTGAACACTGGCACGCCGGCGAACTTGGCCAGTTCTTCGACGATTTCCTGTTCGAAGCCACGGTATTCGATGGCGTCGAACATCCGGCCCAGTACGCGGGCGGTGTCTTTCATGCTTTCTTTATGGCCGATCTGTGACGACACCGGATCGATGTAGGTGACGTGCGCGCCCTGGTCATGGGCCGCGACTTCGAAGGCGCAACGGGTGCGGGTCGAGGTTTTTTCGAAGATCAGCGCGATGTTCTTGCCCTTCAGGTGCGGACGCTCGGTGCCAGTGTATTTGGCGCGCTTGAGGTCGCGGGACAGGTCCAGCAGGTAGTTCAGTTCGCGGGTGGTGTGGTGCATCAGCGACAGCAGGCTGCGGTTGCGCATGTTGAAAGCCATGATGGATCTCCTTCTGTTTAGGTTATCCCCTTGGCCGGCGCCTTATGGGCGACGGCCAAGGCCTGGAAATTAATAGTCGATAGGGTCGCGGATGATCGGGCAGGTCATGCAGTGGCCACCGCCACGGCCGCGGCCGAGTTCGCCGGCACTGATGGTGATGACTTCCACGCCGGCCTTGCGCAGCAAGGTGTTGGTGTAGGTGTTGCGGTCGTAACCGATCACTACGCCAGGCTCCACCGCGACCACGTTGTTGCCGTCGTCCCACTGCTCGCGTTCGGCGGCGAAGCTGTTGCCGCCGGTCTCGACCACACGCAGCGCCTTGAGGTTGAGGGCCGCGGCGACGGTTTCGAGGAAGTTGGTTTTTTCCCGCTGGATGTCGATGCCGTGCGGCTTGCTTTCATCCGGACGCAGGGTGAACGGCACGATCTGGTTGACCACTTCGGGGAAGACGGTGACCAGGTCGCGGTCGCAGAAGCTGAACACGGTATCCAGGTGCATCGCCGCGCGGGATTTTGGCAGGCCGGCAACGATCACTTTTTCCACTGCCTTGTTCTTGAACAGGTTGCGCGCCAATTGGCCGATCGCCTGGTGGGACGAACGCTCGCCCATGCCGATCAGTACCACGCCGTTGCCGATCGGCATCACGTCACCGCCTTCCAGGGTGGAGGCGCCGTGTTCCTGATCCGGGTCGCCGTACCAGATCTGGAAGTCCGCGTTGGTGAACTCGGGATGGAATTTGTAGATGGCCGAGGCCAGCAGGGTTTCCTGGCGTCGCGCCGGCCAGTACATCGGGTTCAGTGTCACACCGCCGTAGATCCAGCAAGTGGTGTCACGGGTGAACTGAGTGTTGGGCAGCGGCGGCAGGATGAAGCTGGAATGCCCGAGGAAATCGCGGAACATTTCGATGGTCTTGCCCCCGAAGCTGCTCGGCAGGTCATCGGCCGACACACCACCGATCAGGAACTCACTGATTTTGCGCGGCTCCAGGCTGCGCAGCCAGGAGCTGACCTCATCGACCAGGCCCAGGCCGACTGTGTTGGCGGTGATCTTGCGCTCCAGGATCCAGTCGAGCGCTTCGGGGATGGCGACGATGTCGGTCAGCAGGTTGTGCATTTCCAGCACATCAATATCCCGCTCGCGCATCTTGGTGACGAAGTCGAAATGGTCGCGCTTGGCCTGGGCGACCCACAACACGTCATCGAACAGCAGTTCATCGCAGTTGTTGGGGGTCAGCCGCTGATGGGCCAAACCTGGGGAGCACACCATGACTTTGCGCAGTTTGCCGGCTTCGGAATGTACGCCGTACTTCACTTTTTCCGTGGTCATTTCAGATCCTCCAGTGAACACACAATTAAAGCGTCAGGAAGCCGTCGTAGAGGCCATAGGCAGCCACCAGGGCGCCAATGATCACTGCGGCGAAAATCAACTTCTCGACGTTGGTGAATATCGGTTTGCCCAGTTCACGCTTGGCCTTGGCGAACAGGATCGCGCCGGGGGCGTAGAGCAGGGCAGAGAGCAGCAGGTATTTGGTGCCGCCGGCGTAGAGCAACCAGACCGCGTAGATCAGGGCGATGGCGCCGATGAACAGGTCTTTCTGGCGCTCTTTGAGGGCGTTTTCGTAAGTCTCCCCGCGCACCGCCAGCAACAGCGCATACGCCGCCGACCACAGGTAGGGCACCAGGATCATTGAGGTGGCGAGGTAGATCAGCGACAGGTAGGTGCTGGCTGAAAACAGCGTGATTACCAGGAATATCTGCACCATCGCGTTGGTCAGCCACAGGGCGTTGGCCGGCACGTGGTTGGCGTTCTCCTTGCGCAGGAATTCCGGCATGGTGTGGTCCTTGGCAGCGGCGAACATGATCTCCGCGCACAGCAACACCCATGACAGCAGCGCCCCGAGCAACGAAATGACCAAGCCGACGCTGATCAGCACCGCGCCCCAGTGGCCCACCACATGCTCCAGCACGGCAGCCATTGATGGGTTTTGCAGTTTGGCCAGCTCCGGTTGGGTCATGATCCCCAGGGACAGCACGTTCACCAGCATCAGGAACAACAGCACGGTGATAAAACCGATCACGGTGGCCTTGCCCACATCGGAGCGTTTCTCGGCACGGGCCGAGAAGATGCTCGCGCCTTCGATACCGATAAACACCCACACGGTGACCAGCATCATGTTGCGCACCTGGTTCATCACGCTGCCCAGGTCCGGGTTTTTCAGGCCCCAGATGTCAGCGGTGAAGATGTCCAGCTTGAACGCGAACAGCGCGATCAAAACGAACAGCACCAATGGCACCACTTTGGCGACGGTGGTTACCAGGTTGATGAACGCCGCTTCCTTGATGCCGCGCAGTACCAGGAAATGCACGGCCCACAGCAGCACTGAAGCGCCTATCACGGCGGCCGGCGTGTTGCCTTCGCCAAAGATCGGGAAGAAGTAACCGAGGGTGCTGAACAGCAACACGAAGTAACCCACGTTGCCCAGCCAGGCACTGATCCAGTAACCCCAGGCGGACGAGAAACCCATGTAGTCGCCAAAACCGGCCTTGGCGTAGGCGTACACCCCACCGTCGAGGTCGGGCTTGCGGTTGGCGAGGGTCTGGAACACGAACGCGAGGGTCAACATGCCCACGGCCGTAATGACCCAACCGATCAATACGGCGCCGACGTCAGCGCTGGCGGCCATATTTTGCGGCAGAGAGAAAATCCCGCCGCCAATCATTGAGCCGACGACCAGTGCAACCAGTGCGCCTAATCGAAGTTTTCCGGGAGATTCAGACATCGCATAACTCCAATGCAGGAGAAGAGAGACCACAGAATAAATCCGTGCGCTAATCAAACAGCTGACTCAGATCACTTCATTGGCACATTCCATTGTGAATTAATGACTTAGGGTGCAAAGCCGTGGGCAATAGTTTTCCGCGCAAAGGTGCTTTCCAGAGCCATCTCTACGGTATTGGTTAATCATTTAGTGCTACGTGTGGACGTTTTAAACTAGCCCGTTTTCCCGAATGTGCAAACTTTTCATAAAGGCGACGATAAGGAACTAAGAAGCGACAGAGTGGTCGTCGTATTTAAATTCTAAATAAGCCTAAATCCGATAAACTGTCATGCCCTTGGGGTATTAGCGCAGTGTTTTTATCGCGGTCTCTAATAAACGCTACACTCGCTGGGTTAATTAGTTGAGTGCACAGTTGTCGGCTAAAACTTTTTATTCATTCAGGAGTGTTCATGTCCCAACCCGCCCAGAAACTTCGGCTCAGTGCCCTGATCGCCCTGGTAGTGGGGTCGATGATCGGTGGGGGGATTTTCTCGTTGCCGCAGAATATGGCCGCGCGAGCCGAGGTGGGCGCGGTGCTGATCGGTTGGGCGATCACCGCCGTGGGCATGTTGACCCTGGCCTTTGTGTTCCAGACCCTGGCCAACCGCAAGCCCGAATTGGACTCGGGCGTGTATGCCTATGCCAAGGCGGGCTTCGGCGATTACATGGGTTTCTCCTCGGCCTGGGGTTACTGGATCAGCGCCTGGATGGGCAACGTGGGTTACTTCGTGTTGCTGTTCAGCACCCTCGGTTATTTTTTTCCGATATTCGGTCAAGGCAACACGCCGGTGGCCATCGGCTGCGCGTCCTTGCTGCTGTGGGCCGTGCATTTCCTGGTGCTGCGTGGGATCAAGGAGGCCGCGTTTATCAATCAGATCACCACCGTGGCCAAGATCGTGCCGCTGCTGATGTTTATCGTGATTGCCGGCGTGGCCTTCAAGGCCGAGATCTTCACCCGTGATATCTGGGGCGTGGGCAACCCGAATATGGGCAATGTGGTGGACCAGGTGCGCAACATGATGCTGGTCACCGTGTTTGTGTTTATCGGTATCGAGGGCGCCAGTGTCTATTCGGCGCGGGCCGAGAAGCGCTCGGACGTGGGTCGCGCCACGGTGATCGGCTTTCTGGGCGTGCTGGCGTTGCTGGTGCTGGTGAATGTGCTGTCGCTGGGCATCATGAGCCAGCCGCAGCTCGCACAACTGCAGAACCCGTCGCTGGCAGGTGTGCTGGAACACATCGTCGGCCCCTGGGGCGCGATGGCGATCAGCATCGGCCTGGCGGTATCGCTGCTCGGCGCCTTGCTGTCCTGGGCATTGCTGTGCGCGGAAATCCTCTACGCCACGGCCCATGACAAGACCATGCCGGCCTTTTTGAAAAAGGAAAACGCCAACCAGGTGCCGGTCAACGCGTTATGGCTGACCAATGTCATGATCCAGGTCTTCCTGGTGATCACCCTGTTTTCCCACAGCACCTACACCACCCTGATTTACCTCGCCTCATCGATGATCCTGGTCCCGTACCTGTGGTCGGCGGCCTATGCGGTGCTGTTGAGCGGGCGCGGCGAAACCTACCAGGGTGCCCATGGCCAGCGCATCAAGGACTTGCTGGTGGGCCTGATTGCCCTCGGCTACGCGGTGTGGCTGCTCTACGCCGGTGGCTTGAAGTACCTGCTGCTGTCTGCGCTGTTGTATGCACCTGGCGTGATCCTGTTTGCCCTGGCCAAGCGTGAGCAGGACCAGCCCCTGTTTACCCACGTGGAAAAAGGCATTTTCAGCTGCGTGATCGCCGGCGCGGGGCTGGCGGCGTATGGGTTGTATAGCGGAGTGTTGTCGTTGTGAGACTGGCGTATCAGCCGCCGTATGACTGGGCAGCGATGTTGGGTTTTTTGTCGGCGCGGGCGATCACTGGGATGGAGACCGTGGAGGCTGGCGTGTATCGGCGCAGCATCAGCGTCGGCGGGCAGCATGGCTGGATCAGCGTTGCGCCGGGGGCGGGTGATTGGCTGGACGTTGCGGTGGGCTTTGCGGACAAGGCGGCCTTGCCCGAGATCCAACGGCGCTTGCGCAAGATGTTTGACCTGGACGCCCAGCCGCAACGGATCAACCCGCAACTGGCGACTGACCCGTTGATGGCGCAACTGGTTGCGGCGCGGCCGGGCTTGCGCGTACCAGGCACCTGGGATGGCTTGGAGCTGGCGATCCGAGCAGTGCTGGGCCAGCAAATCACCGTGGTGGCCGCGATTCGTCTGGCAGGCAAACTAGTTGCGCAATACGGTCAGCCGCTGGCAACGCCGTATGCCGGTATCACCCACGTGTTCCCCACGCCGGACGTCTTGGCGGCGGCCGACCTCGCCACCCTGGGGATGCCCAAGGCGCGCGGGCGTACGTTGTCGGGCGTGGCCCAGGCGTTGCTGGATGATCCTGAGGTGTTCGAACCCAAGGCCAGTCTCAAGGAGGGCGTCGCAAGGCTGGTGGCGTTGGCGGGGATTGGCGACTGGACCGCGCAGTACATCGCCATGCGCCAGATGCGCGAGGCGGATGCGTTCGCGTCGGGGGATATCGGGTTGATCAATGCGCTGGCGGCGCTGGAGGGCGGGCCGGTGTCGGCGCGGCAGTTGCTGATGCGGGCCGAGGCGTGGCGACCGTTGAGGGCGTATGCGGCGCAGCATTTGTGGACGTCGTTGCAACGGTCAGATTGATAGTGTCTGTACTGGCCTCTTCGCGAGCAAGCCGCTCCCACATTTTGACCGAGTGCATCCTTTGGAATGCGGTCGAATGTGGGAGCTGGCTTGCCGGCGATAGCGGATTTCAGCTCACCACTGTGCCCGGTGCGACCCCAATTCCCCAGCCGGTAAATCCCACTGCAACGGTGTGCCGCTGATGGTTACTGGCGCAAGCAATCGGTGCGCCTGGCCCCAGGCTGTTTGCTCCACCACCAAACCCTGATCGCTCAGTTCCTCGGCACGCAACGCCGGCTGCTCCGGCACCTGTCCCGCCTCCACCAACAACTTCGCCGTGCGCGCCAGCGACAACCGTGCCGAACCGCCGCGCCCCGACTTCAAGCGTTCGCTCAAGGCTTGAACCGCACTGGCCGCCATCAAGTAACCGGTGGCGTGATCCAGGGCCTGCAACGGCAACGGCACCGGTTTGTCCGCCTGTTTCCAGGCCATGCCTGCGTCGGCAATGCCGCTGCTCATCTGCACCAAACTGTCGAAACCCCGGCGATTACGCCATGGGCCGCTCCAGCCGTAGGCGTTGAGGCTCACGTCGATCAGGCCGGGGGCGAGGGTCGGCAGGGCGCTGGCGGTGTAGCCCAATTGCTCCAGGGCGTCGGCGCGGTAGCCGTGGAACAGGATGTCGGCGTCCTTGAGCAGGTTTTCGAACGCCTGCCGGCCTTCGGGGCTCTTCAAGTCCAGGCGGGCGCAGCGTTTGCCCAGGGTCATTTCCGGCACTACGCCGGGTTCGTTCCAGGTGGGCGAGTCGATGCGCAGCACGTCCGCGCCCAGGCCCGCAAGAAAGCGACTGGCCACGGGGCCGGCCAGCACGCGGGTCAGGTCCAGTACCTTGATGCCCGCCAGCGGCCGCGCCACTGAGCCGAGCCAGGGTTTAACGCAGGTGGTTTCATCGGTCTGGCGCTGCACCAGCGCCTCGGCATTCACTGCCAGCCCTTGGGGATGCGACTGCCAGGCCTGCCACGAACGCATCTGCGCTGCGCAACCACCCTCGTCGACAATCGCCTGCTCCAGCTCAGCTGCTTTCCATTTGGCCACATAGGCGGCCATCTCGATGCGGTCGGCGGCTTTGCCCAGTACCCGCTCGGCGGCCGCGCGGTGATGGGGGGCGTTGGTGTGCAGGCGAATCCAGCCATCGGCGCTGGCGTAGTCGCCGGCCACCGGGTCCCACAGCGGTGGGACCTCCCAACCTGTCGGGCGAATCGAGGAGGAGAACCAGAAAGACGCGAGGCGCCGGTCCACACTGACGCTGGGCAGGCGCCCGGTCTGTTGCTGGATCAACTGGGCCACGGCTTGGCCGGCGGCGCCGATGCTGGCGCTGGCCAGGTCGGTCACGGCGAAGATCGAGGGCAGGGCGCCAGCTTCGGTAAAGGTCAGCGGCGTTTGTGGCAGATCAAGTGCGGCTTGGATGGGAGTCAGCAGGTCAGTCATCAAAGGCCCTCCTCAAGAGAAGGGCCACTATAGAAGATCAGGCCGGTGTGACAACCCCGGGTTCCAGTGGCAGGTCGATGCTGGCGACAAAGCCGCCGCCTGGGTGGTTGGCAAGAATCAGGCTGCCGCCATGACGTTCGGCGGCGCGACGTGCAATCGCCAGGCCCAGGCCGTGGCCTTGTGAGGTCTGGCCGGGGGCGCGATAGAAGGGCTCGCCCAGCTGGCTCAAGTGTTCGGCCTCAACGCCGGGGCCGTGGTCGCGTACGCTGATCAGGATCCGATCACCCTGACGCTGCGCCTGCAGTTCAATCGGCTGGCCCTGGGGATTGAAGCGCTGGGCATTGCGCAGCAGGTTATCCACCGCGCGTTCGATCATGGTCGGCCAGCCCTTCAGGTGCAGGTCGGTTTCGGCGTTCAGTTGCACTACCTGGTCCGGTGCGCCGAGTTGGGCGTCCTTTTGCAAGGTTTTGAGCAAGGCAGTGAGGTCGACCTCTTCGGCGCTGGCGTTATCGGCATCAACACGGGCCAGTACCAGGATTTCACTGATCAAGGCTTCCAACCGGTCGCATTCGCGGGTCAGGCGCGGCCAGAGTCTTTCCCGCTCTTCGGGGCTGGCGCGTTCGGCCAGCGCCAGGGCAATACGCAGGCGCGCGAGGGGCGAGCGCAATTCGTGGGAGACATCACGCAGCAATTGGCGCTGGCTGCCAATCAGGCTTTGCAGGCGGGCGCCCATGCGGTTGAAGTCGGTGGCCAGCACGCCGAATTCATCGCGGCGATTGGCCAGGCGCGCCAGGCTGTTCTGCTGGTAGGTGGCCTGGCCGAGGTCATGCACCGCGCCGCGCAAACGGCTGAGGGGGCGAGTGATGGACAGTGTCACCAGCAGGCTGAACAGGGTCAGCACCACCAAGGCAATCGCCAGCGCGCTCAACGGCCACAAAAGGCTGCTGCGGTGCCAGGCGTCGAGTTCCGGGTGGGGGATGCGATAGATCAGCAAGTAAGTGTCGCCGGTCTTTTCGCTGGTGTACTCGGCGGTCAGGCGACGCCAGGGCAGGTGGCCGTCCTGGCTGTCATTCTGGCGCGCTTCGAAGGCAGCGGCGCGGCGCGGGAAGGTGCCGCGTACCACCGGCTCGCCGCTTTCATTCAGCACTTGCACGTCGATGTGATACTGGCGTTTGCGCTGTTGCAGCAGGTCCTGGGCCGCGTCCTCGCCCTGGGCTTCGTAGAGCTGGGTCCACTCTTCGGCCAGGTTATTGAGGCCGGGGTGACGGCTGAGAATCCAGGCATCTTGATTGAGCATATGCCCAAGCAGGATCGACAACCCGGCAACCAAGGCGATGGCCAGCCAGAAACTGGCCAGGATGCGCCAGAACAATGAACGCACAGGAAACCCTCAAACAGGAAAAGCCCAGCGGCGGGGGCCACTGGGCTGGGAGTGTTAACGCGGGAGCATTATTGCGCTTTTTGCGGCTGTTGCGCTTTCCAGGCCTGGAATTCCTTCCATTCGGCGCGACGCTGTTCCTGCTGCTTGACGATTTCGTCGAACTTCTTCTGCTGGTCAGGCTTGAGGACCGCACGGATGTCCGCCTGGGTTTTCTGCTTGCCGGCGGCGATCTCGTCCTGCATGGCTTTCTGGTCAGCGGCTGGCAGTTTGTCCAGGTACTTCTTGGTCAGGTCTTTGCGGGCGTGCCATTGGTCACCCATCAACTTGCCGATCTGCTGGCGCTGTTCCTTGCTCAGGTCCAGTTGGCTGAACGGGCCGCCTTTGCCACGCGGACCGTGTTCACCGCCGTGGCCCGGGCCACCCATCATGTGGCCGGAAGGTTCGCCCATCGGGCCTGGGCCTTCAGGCATTGCCGCCATGGCAGCGGTGGGCAGGGCAGCGGCGAACATCAAAGCGATAAGGGTCTTGCGCATGGTGATTCTCCTGTCTCTATTCCGGTGAGTCCGGATGTGAGTAGATTACGGAGATCAAGGTCAGCGGCGGTCAGGTGTGGGTAAAGCTTCGGTAAAGAGGGATTTGTCGGTAACTGACAAAACTATCAGCGCCGAGCGTATCCCCTGTGGGAGCTGGGTTGCCTGCGATGCAGACGACTCGGTACCACAGGCACACCGAGTCGATCCTGTCGCTGCCTCGCTAAAGCTCGGCAGCTCCCACAGGGTTCGGATCGGTGTCGCGATTAGAGGCTGTAGTAGTAGCCGCGGCTGCGCAACGCCACGATCCGTGGCCGGCCATCCGGGTGCGGGCCGATCTTTTTGCGCAGGTTGCTGACGTGCATGTCCAGGCTGCGATCGTACAGGGTCAGCTTGCGGCCCAGGGCGATCTGCGCCAGTTCCTGCTTGTCCAGCGGTTCGCCGGGCTGGCGCAGCAAGGCTTCCAGCAGGCGGCTTTCGGAGACGGTGAGGGCGAATTCCTGCTCGTCGATGCTGACCACGCCGCGCACCGGGCTGAAGCACAGGTCGCCCAATTCGAGCTGGGTCGACACGGCGGCCGGATGGCTGCGGCGCAATACGGCACGCAGGCGGGCGGTCAGCTCGCGCGGGTCGCAGGGCTTGGCCAGGTAATCATCCGCGCCCAGTTCCAGGCCGAGGATGCGGTCCAGCGGTTCGCCTCGGGCCGAGAGCATCAGCACCGGCAGCTCCGGGTGGTCGTTGCGCAATTGCTTGAGCAGCTCAAGCCCGCTGCCGTCAGGCAGCATCACGTCGAGCACCACCGCTGCCGGAGCGCTGTCGGCCAAGGCTTTGCGGGCGCTCAAGCCATCATGGCAGGCGCGCACCTGGAAGCCTTCCTGGCTCAACCAACTGGTCAGCAGCTCACAGAGCTCCTGGTCATCATCTATCAGTAACAGCTCGCTCATGACTCACTCAATTTAGCCATTGTCGACGGCGACGGTGCCCACCGCTGGCGAAGATCCCGCACAGCAGGGCGATCAGTGCGACGGCCCCGCCGGTGACGAACCACTGTTGCTGCTCAGTCAGCCAGCGGGTCAAGGCGCCGCCCTGTGTCTCTTTGAGTTGCTGGGCCAGGCGTTGGTTCTCTTGGCGAAGGCGACTCAATTGAGTGCTTTCACGGCTAGCGTCGGCACTTTGCAACTGCTTGCTCAGTTCTTCGCGTTGGCGTTCGCTTTCTTTCAAACGTTGCTGCAACTCGGTGATCTGGGCGCCGGCGCTCAAGGACAGGGGCGTGGAGCTGCCGGTGTTCGAGGTTTCTTCAGCGTGGGCCGTAGCCCCGATCATTACCACTGCCAACAGACACAACTGACGTAAGCGCATCGGAACTCCTGATTCCACACGAATATTCAGAATGTTGTCGGCAGGTTACCGAGAATAATGAGCAATTAGGAGTACGCCGAACCGATTAGGCTCGGCGCGGCCGTTATCAAGGCAGGACTTGCTTGAATGGCTTGATCACAACGTCAGCGTAAACCCCGGCTGCCACATAAGGATCAGCCTTGGCCCAGGCCTGGGCATCGGCCAGGGAGGCGAACTCGGCGACGATCAGGCTTCCGGTGAAACCGGCCTCGCCTGGGTCGTTGCTGTCTACCGCAGGGTGCGGGCCGGCCAGCACGATTCGGCCTTCGGCCTGCAGCTGCTTGAGGCGCTCGACATGGGCCGGGCGTACGCTCAGGCGTTTTTCCAGCGAGTTGGCCACGTCGGTGGCAATGATGGCGTAGAGCATGTCAGTCCTCGGTTTTAGGCGTGGTAGGGGCGACGTCATGCAAGTGGCGCGACAGGTAGATGCCCTGGCCCACCAGGAACAACACGGTCATGGCCAGGCTGCCGAACACTTTGAAATCGACCCAGTAGTCCTGGAAGGTAAAGGCCACGAACAGGTTGGCGGCGCCACAGAACAGGAAGAACACGATCCAGGCTACGTTCAAGCGTGTCCACACCGGGTCCGGCAGGGTCAGCGCATGGCCCATGATCCGTTTGATCAGCAGGCGATCACCGATAAAGTGGCTGCCGATAAACACCAGCGCGAACAGCCAGTTCACCACCGGCGCTTTCCATTTGAGGAAGGTTTCGCTGTGAAACGCCAGGGTCAGGCCGCCGAAGACCAGGCACGCGACCAGGGTGAGCCATTGGCTTTTTTCCAGCTTGCGCTGGGAGATGAAGATGGCGCCGTAGACAACGATGGAGCTGATGATCAGGACGGCGGTGGCGCTGTAGATGCCCCCGAACGACAGCTCATGACCGGCGATTTCGATGACCCTGGGGTCGAGTTTGGTAACGATGAAAAACAGCAACAGCGGGATGAAGTCGATGAATTGTTTCACAGTAAGAGCCAGAAGCTGGATGTGGCGGCATAATAACAAACATCCTTGGTAGCGAAAGCGCCAGCTGACTTGAGGTTACACATCCCCGTGAATGTTGATTTGCACTGCCACAGCACGGCCTCCGACGGCGCCTTGGCGCCCGCGGTACTGGTTGCGCGTGCGTTTGAAAAAGGCGTGCGAGTCCTGTCCTTGACCGACCACGACACCCTCGAAGGCCTCGACGAAGCCCGCGAAGCCGCCCATTCATTGGGCATGCAACTGGTCAATGGCGTGGAATTGTCCTGCACCTGGGGCGGCGCCACCATTCATGTGCTCGGCTATGGTTTTGATCAGCAAGCCCCGCCGCTGGTGCAGGCCATCGCCGATTTGCACGATGGCCGCTGGCTGCGGTCCGAAGAAATAAGCCGCAAGCTCAGCCTTAAAGGCATGCCCGGCGCCCTGGAAGGTGCCCGCGCCATCCAGCAGGACCTGGGTGACAGTGGTAATGCACCGGCCCGGCCGCACTTTGCTGACTGGATGGTGCGGGAAGGTTTTGTCAAAGACCGCGCCGAAGCCTTCCGTAAATGGCTGGGCGCGGGCAAGTTGGGGGATGTGAAGCAACACTGGCCGACCCTGGAAGACACCGTCGGGACCTTGCGGGCCTCCGGCGCCTGGGTCAGCCTGGCGCATCCCTGGCATTACGATTTCACGCGCAGCAAGCGCCGCAAGCTGATCAGCGACTATATTGGAGCGGGCGGCCACGCGATTGAAGTGGTCAACGGGCATCAACCTGCCGAGCAGGTCGGCAGCCTGGCGATTCTTGCTCGCGAATTTGGTCTGCTGGTCAGCGCCGGCAGTGACTTTCATGGCCCAGGTGGGTGGTCCGAAATCGGCGAGTATCGCCAGGTACCTGAAGACCTGCCGCTTTTGTCGGGGCGATTCAAGCATGACCCCATTATTGCCACCGTCTGAACAGGTAGAACACGTGAGTCAATTCTTCCAGATTCATCCGGAAAACCCCCAGGCGCGTCTGATCAAACAGGCCGTCGAGATCATTCGTGCCGGCGGCGTGGTGATCTATCCGACTGACTCGTCCTACGCCATTGGTTGCCAGATCGGCGACAAGGGCGCGGTCGAGCGTGTACGGCGCCTGCGCCAGCTGGACGACAAGCACAACTTTGCGCTGATCTGCAGCGACCTGTCCCAGCTTGGGCTGTTCGCCAAGGTCGACACCGGCACCTTCCGCCTGCTCAAGGCCCACACACCAGGGCCCTACACCTTTATTCTCAATGCCACCCGCGAAGTGCCGCGCCTGTTGCTGCACCCAAAGAAGCGCACCATCGGCCTGCGGGTGCCGGAACATCCTATCGCCCTGGCGCTGCTGGCCGAGTTGGGCGAGCCGCTGATGAGCGTGTCGCTGATCCTGCCCGGTGAAACCGAGCCGCTGTACGACCCATACGAAATGCGTCAATTGCTGGAAAAGCAGGTCGACCTGATCATCGACGGCGGCTACGGCGGCAACAAGGCCTCCACCGTGATCAACCTGGCCGACGGCGAACCCGAAGTGATCCGCGTGGGTTGCGGCGACCCGGCGCCGTTCATGGTCGAGGCCTGAATGTCAGCCGTGGAAACCGTTGACCCCCAGGCGGGCGCCCAGCAGGAACTGCCGTTTGCCATGGTGTATGGCCAGGCGGTCATGGAGATGCCGCTGGACTTGTACATTCCGCCGGACGCCCTGGAAGTCTTCCTTGAAGCCTTCGAAGGCCCGCTGGACTTGCTGCTGTACCTGATCCGCAAGCAGAACATCAATATCCTCGACATCCCGGTGGCGGAAATCACTCGGCAGTACATGGGCTATGTCGAGCTGATGCAGTCGGTACGCCTGGAACTGGCCGCCGAGTACCTGGTGATGGCCGCCATGCTCGCCGAGATCAAGTCGCGCATGTTGCTGCCGCGCTCGGAAACGGTGGAAGCCGAAGAAGACGATCCGCGCGCCGAACTGATCCGCCGCCTGCAGGAATACGAGCGTTTCAAGGCCGCTGCCGAAGGTATTGATGGCCTGAGCCGCGTGGGTCGCGACGTGGTAGTGCCCAAGCTCGACGCCCCCGAAGCCCGCGCGCGCAAACTGTTGCCCGACGTGAGCTTGGAAGAGTTGTTGATGTCCATGGCCGAGGTGCTGCGCCGTGGCGATATGTTTGAAAGCCACCAGGTCAGCCGTGAGGCGCTGTCCACCCGCGAGCGCATGAGCGACGTGCTGGAGCGCCTCAAGGGTGGCGGGTTCGTGCCGTTCGTCGAGCTCTTCACCGCCGAAGAAGGGCGTCTGGGGGTGGTGGTGACTTTTATGGCGATCCTCGAATTGGTCAAGGAGTCCTTGGTCGAGCTGGTCCAGAATGAGCCTTTTGCGGCTATCCACGTGCGGGCGCGAGCCGAATAAAGAGCTGAATCGATGAATCTGACTGAACCCCGCGAACTGGCGCCGCTGCTGGAGGCGTTTCTCCTGGCCTCGGGCAAACCGCAATCCCTGGAGCGCCTGTTCGAACTCTTTGAAGAAGCCGAGCGCCCCGAGCCGCCGGTATTCAAGAAGGCGCTGGAGATCCTGCGCAAATCCTGCGACGGTCGCGCCTTTGAGTTGCGCGAAGTGGCATCGGGTTATCGCCTGCAGATCCGTGAGAAGTTTTCCCCGTGGGTCGGCCGCTTATGGGAAGAGCGCCCGCAGCGTTATTCGCGGGCGATGCTGGAGACCATGGCGCTGATCGCCTATCGCCAGCCGATCACCCGGGGCGAGATCGAAGATGTGCGTGGCGTGGCGGTCAACAGCCATATCGTCAAGACCCTGCTGGAGCGCGAGTGGATCCGTATCGTCGGCTACCGCGACGTGCCCGGTAAACCGGCAATGTTCGCCACCACCAAGGTGTTCCTCGACCACTTCAACCTGAAGAACCTCGACGACCTGCCGCCGCTCGCCGAACTGCGCGAAATGGAGGCCGAGCCGGTGCTCGACTTCGACGACGCCCCGGTCCCGGCCAGCCTGCAGGAAATGGCCGACGCCACCGCCGAACCGGAAGAACCCAAGGACGAGACCAGTTTCCATACGCTGTTGCTGGAACTGGACGACATGGAACAGGGCATCAAGACCGACTTCGACGATTTGTTGCGTGATGGCGCGGCGGAGCCCGAAACCCAATTGAACGTGGACGTAGAGCCCGAGGTCGAACCCGAGCCCGAGCCCGAGGAAGACATCCTCGGCGTGGCCGAAGCCCGGGAAAAACTGCTGGCTGCCGTCGCCGCCCTCGAACAGCCGCCGCTGAGCGACGAAGAAGACGAAGCCCGGGCCCTGGCCGAAGCCATCGAGGCCGAGCGCCGCCAGTTCGAAGACTGACGCGATCCACCAGCCACCGCTCCCACATTTGATTATTGTTGCCAGGGAGAAATCATATGAGTTCAACCAAAGACCCTTGCATCAGCGTCTGCAAATTCAGCGACGACATCTGCCTCGGCTGTGGCCGCAGCAAGCGCGAAATCCGTGCCTGGAAGAAACTCGACAAGGTTGATAAGCGCACCGTCTTGGCCGAAGCCGAGCTGCGATTGCTGGCCCTGGGCGCCACCGGTCGGCGGAAAAGCAAATGACTTGGGTCTTATCGACTACTCTCTGATGCGCAACGCGCGCCATGCGCGTATGATTCGCGACCCTTTGCCGATGTATTCGGCCAAAGCCCCGCTTTCAACACTCTTCAGGCCACGCCTGAATCGACCCACCGGGAGGTGCTTAAGATGAACGATAAAGACCAGAACGACAGCCAGGAAATCGGCCCAGCAGGCGAAAAACTGCAAAAGGTGCTGGCGCGTATCGGCGTGGGCTCGCGCCGCGACGTCGAAGCCTGGATCACCCAGAAGCGCATCAAGGTCAACGGCGTCGAGGCCACGCTCGGCCAGCGCGTCGACCTGCACGATGCAATCACCATTGATGGCAAGGTCATCAAGCGTGAAGAGGCTGCCGAATCGGTGCGCCGCGTGATCATGTACAACAAGCCCGATGGCGAGATCTGCACCCGTGACGACCCGGAAGGCCGTCCGACCGTGTTCGACAAGATGCCCAAGCCCAAAGAAGGCCGTTGGATCAACATCGGCCGACTCGACATCAACACCACCGGTTTGCTGATGTTCACCACCGACGGTGAACTGGCCAACCGCCTGATGCACCCGTCCTACGAAATGGACCGCGAATACGCCGTGCGTGTGCGTGGCGAAGTCGATGACGAGATGATCGAGCGCCTCAAGGCGGGCGTGGTGCTGGAAGACGGCCCGGCCAAGTTCACCGACATCAAGCAGGCACCAGGCGGCGAGGGTTTCAACCACTGGTATCACTGCGTGGTGATGGAAGGTCGTAACCGTGAGGTTCGTCGCCTGTGGGAATCCCAGGGCCTGGTGGTCAGCCGCCTGAAGCGCGTGCGTTTCGGCCCGGTGTTCCTGAACTCCGACCTGCCGATGGGCCGCTGGCGCGAAATGAGCCAGTACGAAGTCGACATCCTCAGCGCCGAAGTCGGCCTGACGCCGGTCGCGATGCCGCAGATGAACGCCAAGAGCAAAGACAAGCTTGAGCGTATGCAGCGCAAATCGTCGCGCCCTGTGGCGCGCACCGAGCGTGTTGCCCGCACTCTGCGCCCGGCGCTGAATGCTCCGGCGACCGGTGGTCGTATCTCCCGTGAGCCGCAGATCGAAGGTGAGCGTCGCCCAACCGCGCCGTCACGTCAGGAAGGCGAGCGTGCGCCACGTGCGCCGCGTCCTGCCCCGGCGGGTGGTCGTAGCAACCGCGGTGAAGCCGATCGCCCGGCTGACAACGCCAGCACCAAGCGTCCAGCCAAGCCGGCGGCGAACAAACGCCCTGGCCCGAAACTGGTCGCGGATGAGCCGTCGGGCAAGCGCCGTGGCGCCCCGGCGGGTTCGGGTCAGCGTCCTGGTTTTGGTCGCAAGAAGCCGCAGTGATACCGTAAGCGCTGCACAAAAACGCCAACCCTAGGGTTGGCGTTTTTTTTTGGGGTCTGACATTTGGTAACCCAATCAAATGTGGGCGCTGGCTTGCCTGCGATCGCATCATTGCGGTCTGTCTGATAGACCGAGGTGCCTGCATCGCAGGCAAGCCAGCTGCCACATTTGGAGCCTCAGCGTTCATGAGCTCAGTGTTTAGAACGCGAACCTGCCATCAAACACCGGCTTGTCATCCAGCGCCAACACCCCACTGGAAAAGATCAAATCCAGGTGATGGCTGCCTTTCTGCCCGCCACCCAGGCCCAGGTGCAACCCGCAATGGCGCTCCTCAAAACCGGCATTGCGCGCATACAAGTCCTTGACCCCTTCGTTGGTGCCAATCCCCAACTCCTCGACACGCCGGTTGGACGGGTTGGCATTCAGGTACTTGTTGAAATCATCCGCCAACCCCGGCACGTCACTGGCCACGCTGCAAATGGTCGAGTTCTCGATCCACAGTTCCAGCGGTGACTCCAGCACCCCATATTTACGCGCGAACGGGATGGTGCTGAGAAAGGTACCGACAAACCGCACTTGGCCGTTGATGGCTTCGCTGTGGGTGGCGATCTCGCCGGGGGCCAGGTCGTGGTTGCCGACGCCGTTGATATTCGTCCACTTCTTGATGCTGCTCATCGGCGCTTCCAGGCGTGAGCCGTGCTTGTCGGTAAAGCTCAGCACCGTGGCTTGGGACATGCGCCGGATCAGCGTGGCGTTGAGGTCGGCAATGCGCTGGGGCTCGACGCTGAAGGTGTCGTAGAAGTAGTCGCCGTAATCCTTGAACAGCAGGGACTTTTTCCAGTGCTCGGCCATCACGCCTTGCAGGGCGCGGATAAAGTCCGGGCCTTCGGCGCGTGGGTTGGGCAAGGTAGAGGAGTCGTAAAGAAACAAGTACAGGTCGCAGGCTTCGATGGCCTCGGCCAGGGTGTCGCTGGCGGCCAGGTCCAGACGCTGCACCTGGAAGTTGAAACGGGCGGCGCTGCTGTGGGTGATCGCCTGCGCGATGGCGTCGTAGCGTTCGGTATGGCCCAGCAACACGGTGGGGCGGCTCAGGCCATTGAGGGCCGGGTGATGCGCGAGGTAGTAGAGAAAGTGTTCGACGGCGCGGGCCTTGTCCATGACGTGCTTCCTTTTGTGCCTTGGGTAAGGGGGCAGGTGCCGTGCACAGCACCTGCCGGATGCCTGCCGGTGTTTAGAATGGCCACATCGCGGTGCCGAACGGCACAACGGCGTCGGCTTGCATCATTTCAACGGCGGCCTCATGGGTCGGCGCTTCAAACCAATCGTCGAGTTGTAGTTCGGTTTCCAGGTCGTTTTCCAGTGCTTGCATGGTGTATCTCCTAGAGGACGTTGTTTGAGGACGGCTTGCCAACGGGCTTCGCTGGCAAGTGGAAAGAACCTAGGAGAGAGTGTTTCAAAATGCAAAATTTTTATTGACACGGTTTCATTTGGATTTTTTGTTCTGTTTTTTCGTTCCGATTTTTTCTTTAGGAAATTCAGTGAGCTGTCGCGGCTAAATTGCGGGAAGTTTGCGCGCGACAATTTTTCTTCAAATCATGGCTGTAACGTTATTTTTCCGTGCTGTAACGATTAGTTTACGTGTAAATGGCGACATTCTGGGCCGATCCTGCCCTGTAAGGATTACCTGACAGATCGTCGCACTCGCCTTTCGAGGGCGCCCTCAAGCTGTCGAGCGGTGTACAATCCGCCGCGTTTTACTGTGACCCCCCTTGCGTAACCACGCAAAAGGCCAAGACCTCAGGGTTTACCCACCCTGATCACTCCGCCTGGCCACGAGCCGGACGGGTTCGATTTCGTCACAGATAAAAACAAACAGGTGACGCATGACCGTTAGAAAGACGCTGTACTCCTGGTGCCTGCGCTGGGGTTTGAGCGGCGCTGCTTGAGTCGGTAATTCAAGGCAGCAACCTGCATTCAACATCATCAAACCTTGCGTGAGAGCCTTTTCATGAGTGTTTCCCCTTCCTCTTCAGGCGAGCTGAAACGCGGCCTGAAAAACCGGCATATCCAGTTGATCGCCCTGGGTGGCGCCATCGGCACCGGCCTGTTCCTCGGTTCGGCCGGGGTGCTTAAATCCGCCGGCCCGTCGATGATCCTGGGCTATGCCATCTGCGGCTTCATTGCCTTCATGATCATGCGCCAGCTCGGCGAAATGATCGTCGAAGAGCCGGTCGCCGGTTCCTTCAGCCACTTTGCCCACAAGTACTGGGGCGGCTTCGCCGGCTTCCTGTCGGGCTGGAACTGCTGGATCCTGTACATCCTGGTGGGCATGTCGGAGCTGACGGCCGTCGGCAAATACGTGCACTACTGGTGGCCGGAGATCCCGACCTGGGTCTCGGCCGCAGCCTTCTTTGTGCTGATCAACCTGATCAACCTGGCCAACGTCAAAGTCTTCGGTGAAGCCGAGTTCTGGTTCGCCATCATCAAGGTGGTGGCCATCGTCGGCATGATCGCCCTGGGCAGCTATCTGCTGGTCAGCGGCACCGGTGGGCCACAGGCCTCGGTGACCAACCTGTGGGAGCACGGCGGATTCTTCCCCCATGGCGTCGGCGGGTTGGTGATGGCCATGGCAATCATCATGTTCTCTTTCGGTGGCCTGGAAATGCTCGGCTTTACCGCGGCTGAAGCGGACAAACCGCGCACCGTGATCCCGAAAGCGATCAACCAGGTGATCTACCGCATCCTGATCTTCTACATCGGCGCTTTGGTGGTGCTGTTGTCGCTGACGCCGTGGGACAGCCTGTTGGCGACCCTCAACGCCTCCGGCGATGCCTACAGCGGCAGCCCGTTCGTGCAGGTGTTCTCGATGCTGGGCAGCGACACTGCCGCGCACATCCTCAACTTCGTGGTCCTGACGGCCGCGTTGTCGGTGTACAACAGCGGGACGTACTGCAACAGCCGCATGCTGTTGGGTATGGCCGAGCAGGGCGATGCGCCCAAGGCCTTGGCGAAGATCGACAAGCGCGGCGTACCGGTGCGCTCCATCCTCGCTTCGGCGGCGATCACCTTGGTGGCGGTGCTGATGAACTACCTGATCCCGCAACACGCGCTGGAACTGCTGATGTCGCTGGTCGTGGCGACGCTGGTAATCAACTGGGCGATGATCAGCTTCTCCCACTTCAAGTTCCGCCAACACATGAACCGCACCGGCCAGGTGCCGTTGTTCAAGGCGCTGTGGTACCCGTACGGCAACTATGTGTGCTTGGCGTTCGTGGTGTTTATCCTGGTGATCATGCTCATGATTCCGGGCATCCAGGTGTCGGTGTTCGCGATTCCGGTGTGGGTGGTGTTTATGGCGGTGTGTTATGGGATCAAGAACAAGCGTAGTGCGCAGCAAGCGTTGGCGCCGGCTGCTTCACCAGTGAAGTGAGGCCTGCGTGAGATCAACCAAACCCGGCCATGCGCCGGGTTTGTTGTTTCAGGAATAGGCGAGAGCGCATTCGCGTATCCTTGGCTGCCCCCACAGAGAATCCTGCCGCCTATGCTGGTGATTTCCAACAACGTCCACTTGCCCGATGCCGAGATCGAGCTGACTGCTATTCGCGCCCAGGGCGCCGGTGGGCAGAACGTCAACAAGGTGTCGAGTGCGGTGCACCTGCGATTTGACATCCCCGCATCGTCGCTGCCGGCGTTCTATAAGGAGCGGCTGCTGGCGCTACGCGACAGCCGGATCACCAGTGAAGGTGTGCTGGTGATCAAGGCCCAGCAATACCGGACCCAGGAGCAGAACCGCGCGGATGCGTTGGCGCGTCTGGTGGAGTTGATCCTCAGCGCCACCAAGGTGGAGAAGAAACGCCGCCCGACCAAACCCACCCTGGGTTCGAAAAAGCGCCGTCTCGAATCCAAGACCAAGCGTGGCAGCATCAAGGCTGGGCGTGGCAAGGTCGACTTTTAGTCGCCACGCCCCTCGCGGGCCTTGGGCGCCTGGCGGTACAGGTACACACTCAGCAGCAAGCCACCGAGGGCGGCCAGGGCGGCGAACAGGAAGATCGACGCAAAGCCGAACCCTGCCGCCACCGCTCCGGCGAGCGGGCCGGTGATGCCCAGCGACAGGTCGATAAACAGCGAGTAGGCGCCCACCGCCGAGCCGCGGCTGGACGCCGGAACCAGGTTGACAGCCTCCACCCCCAGCGCCGGGAACACCAGGGAAAAGCCAAAGCCGCTCAACGCTGCGCCGGCCAGGGCCAGGTTGGCGTCGGGTGCCAGCCATAACAGCAGCAAGCCAAGAATCTCCACCGACAGGCAGGCAATCGCCACGCGAAAGCCGCCGATCCGGTTGATCAGGTTCCCGAACAACAACCGCGCACCGATAAAGCTGGCGCCGAACAGGCTCAGGGCCCACACCGCGTTATCCCAATGCTGGGTGGTGTAATACAAGGTGATGAAGGTCGCGATGGTGCCGAAGCCGATGGAGCCCAGCGCCAATGCACAGCCATGGGGCAATACGCGGCCCAGTACATTCATGAAGGGCAGGCGCACGCCGGCAACAATCGGCGCGGCGACCTTGTTCCAGGCCAGCAGCAGGCCGACGATTGCCAGCAGGATGATGCTGACGCCCATGCTCCACAGCCCGAAGTACCTGACCAGCACCACGCCCAGTGGCGCGCCGACGGCCAGCGCGCCGTAGCTGGCGATGCCGTTCCAGGAAATCACCTTGGCGGTGTTCTGCGCCCCGACTCGGCCAATGCCCCAGCCGATGGAGCCCGAACCCACCAGGCTTTCCGCGCTGCCAAGGACCAGGCGGCCGATCAACAGGCTACCCAGGCTCAAGGCCGGCAGGCTTGAGAACCACGCCGCGAGCAGCATGAACACACCGCTCAGTCCGCAGCCCGCCAGGCCGATCAGCACAGCGCGCTTGCTGCCCAGGTTATCGATGATCTTGCCCGCATAGGGGCGGCTCAGGAGGGTGGCCAGGTATTGCACGCTGATCACCAGGCCGGCGATCACTGCGCCGTAACCCAGTTCACTGTGGACATAGCCTGGCAATACGGCCAGGGGAATGCCGATGTTCAGGTAGCCAATGAAGGTGAACAATACGATGGAAACAACTTGCAGCGTGACCGCCATGGGGCGCTGGGTATCGGGCATGGGGAGAGGTCCACTGTCGCGGCAGGTAAAGATAGGCTGCTAATGATACCGGTGGTTTGGCTCGCGCAGGGCGGTAAAACGCAAAAACCTCCGCTCAGAAAGACGTCAGGCTTTGGTCGAGGCGAGCAACTGGGTGGTGACCAGGGCAGCGAGGGCGTTTTCCTGGGTGCCGAAGCGTTTGAGCAGACGCGCTTGTTTGTCGGCGCTGAGGCGGTTCCAGATTTCGACCATCTGCAAGGCAGCGTCGAGTACGGCGGTATCCGGGGTGTCGGGAAGGGTATCGGTCATGGCGGGCGTCTCGATTCATTCAGGCAGTGTGGAAAGCGCTCAAAACGCTGCGCTTTCCACACGGTCTGGTACGGCGTCAGTCCTGGCTTTTGCTGTCGACTGGTTTTGCTTCTTTGGCCTCAGGCTGTTTGTCACTGGCCTGCTGCGGTGTTGGCTGCTCTGTAGGGTGCAGGCTTGGGAAGGGGAGATTAGGTATCTCGTGCATCGTCGTCGCTCCTCGCAAGGTCTGTTTTTTCAATCGCAGGTGATTCCGCGCTCTCAAAAAGCCTTGGCAGGATACAGCACTGCAAATGACAAAAAGATTTTTATGTCCTCGGAGGGATGAACTTTCATCGTTTAAACGGTCGTTTGGTCAGAAGGGTACCTTGCCCAGGATCATGTCGCGGTACATCACAAAATCCCCCAACAGGCTGTAGAACGGGTGCTGGAAAGTCGCCGGGCGGTTCTTTTCGAAGAAAAAGTGGCCGATCCAGGCAAAGCTGTAACCGGCAATCGGCAAGGCAATCAGCAGGCCCAGCGAACCTTTGCCGATGGCATACGCCAGGATGCCGATCACCAGCGTGGTGCCGATAAAGTGCAGGCGCCGGCAGGTGCTGTTGGCATGTTCACTCAGGTAGTAGGGGTAGAACTCAGCGAAGCTGTTGAATCGCTTGATGTTTTCCACGATGACCGGCCCTTTGATTATTGTGCCGCCCAACAGATGTTCGGCGGGGAGCTTATTTGAGTCTAGAGTGATCAGTGGTAACAGCCAGTGACAATAGATGCCACTTTAGTATCCTTGGCTTCCTGGCTGCCGTTTGAGCCTGCTTTATTAAGACGACGCCATGAGCGAACGAACAACTTCTGCAAGCTGGGCGATGGGGATAGTGAAGGCATTGGAAATGGACGGCCTGGATTGCCGTGCCTTGTTCAAGCAACTCGGTCTCGACTACGCCGCCCTGAGCGACCCCGATGCGCGGTTCCCGCAGGATTCCATGACCCGCCTGTGGCAGCGGGCGGTAGAGCTGTCGGGCAACCCGGCGATCGGCCTGAACATGGGCAAAGTGGTGCGTCCGGCATCGTTTCATGTGGCCGGGTACGCGCTGATGTCCAGCAACACCCTGGCTGAAGGCTTCATGCGCCTGGTGCGTTACCAGCGGATCATTGCCGAAAGTGCCGACCTGAGTTTCCGACTGGTCCCCGAAGGTTATGCGCTGATTCTGACGGTACACGGTGATCATCTGCCGCCCACCCGGCAAAGTGCCGAAGCGTCGCTGGCCAGCGCCTTGGCGCTGTGCGGCTGGTTGACGGGCCGCACGCTGCAGCCACGCAAAGTGGTGCTGCAAGGTGAGCAGCCGGCGGACTTGGCCCCGTATAAACAAGCCTTCCATGCGCCGCTGGAGTTCAACGCGCCTTATGATGCGCTGATTTTTGAGCGGGCCGACATGGACGCGCCGCTGCCCACGGCCAACGAAGCCATGGCACTGCTGCATGACCGTTTTGCCGGTGAATACCTGGCGCGTTTCTCGGAAAGCCGTGTGACGCACAAGGCGCGGCAGGTGTTGTGCCGCCTGCTGCCCCAGGGCGAGCCCAAGCGTGAAGTGGTGGCCCAGGCGCTGCACTTGTCCCAGCGTACGTTGCAGCGGCGCTTGCAGGAGGAGGGGACCAGCTTTCAAACGCTGCTCGACGACACCCGTCGCGAGTTGGCCGAGCAATACCTGGCACAGCCCAGCATGACCCTGTTGGAAATCGCCTACCTGCTGGGTTTCGCCGACCCGAGCAATTTCTTTCGTGCGTTTCGCCGTTGGTTTGATGCCACGCCCGGTGAATACCGGGCGCGGTTGCTGGACGCGTCGAGTGTCAGTGGCGCCAAAACGCCGGAATGCACAGAACAAAGACCGTAATAATCTCCAGCCGGCCGAGCAGCATGCCCAGCGACAGGATCCACTTGGCCGCATCCGGCAGGCTGGCGAAATTGCCCGCTGGGCCGATGGTTTCGCCCAGGCCTGGGCCCACGCCTGAAACGGTACTCGCGGCGCCGGTCAAGGCGGTCATCCAGTCCAGGCCAAGCAGCGACAAGGCCAGGGCGATAGCGCAGATGGTGATGGCGAAGAAAAACGAAAACGTCAGGATCGAGCGCACGATCTCTTCGTCGAGGCGGTGGCCGTTGTACTTTTGCTTGATCACCGCACGAGGGTGGATCAACTGGTTCAAGTTGGCCTTGAGCAGGATATAGGCGACCTGGAAACGGAAAATCTTGATCCCGCCGGCGGTCGAGCCGGAACAGCCGCCGATAAAGCCCAGGTAGAAGAACAGCATCAGCGAGAAGTTGCCCCACAGGCTGTAGTCCCCCAGGGCGAAACCGGTGGTGGTCACCACCGACGTGACGTTCAACGCCACATGCCGCAAGGCATCCAGCCAATGCAGGTTGGTGGTCCACCAGTACCACGTGCCGAGCACCAGCCAGGTCACCACCAGCAAACCGAGCAAGCCCTGCACTTGCTGATCCTTGATCAGCGCCCGGCGGTTGCCGCGCAGCGTGGCCACGTACAGGGTGAACGGCAGGCTGCCAAGGATCATCACCACCACCGCTACCCAGTGCACGGCGGGTTGTTTCCAGTGCGCCAGGGATTCGTCGGAGGTGGAAAAACCGCCGGTGGAGATCGCCGACATCGCATGATTGATCGCATCGAACACGCCCATGCCGGCCCACCAGAACGCCAGGCTGCCGAGGATGGTGATGCCCACATACGCGGCCACGATCAGCCGCGCCACCATGTGCGAACGGGGCATGACTTTTTCCGAGCGGTCCGAAGACTCGGTCTGGAACAGGCGCATGCCACCAATGCGCAACAGCGGCAGGATCGCTACCGCCATCCCGATGAAGCCGATGCCACCCAGCCAGTGCAGCAGTGAACGCCAGATCAGGATGCCCGGCGACATGGCATCCAGGCCGCTCAATACCGTAGAGCCGGTGGCGGTAATGCCGGACATGCTTTCGAAAAACGAGTCGGTGTAGCTGATGTGCTGGGTCAGCAGAAATGGCAGCGCGGCAAAGATACACACCACCACCCAACTGCTGACGGTCAGCAGGTACATGTCCCGCGGGCGCAGGTGCACATGCTCGGGACGACCCGGAATCACCAGGGCCAGGCCGGCGATAAAGGTGATCATGCTGGCCCACAGAAACGAGGGCAGGTCGCTGGTGCGTTCGAAGATCACAAGGGTCGCCATGGGCACGACCATGGCGATCGCGAGGGTGATCAGGAAGATGCCGATGATGAAACCGATGATACGCAGGGTCGGCAACGCCATGAAATTCGCTCGAAATAGGGCAGAGGCGCCATTCTACCTGGGGTGCAGGGCATGTAAACCTTGGTCGCCGATCTGCGGCGCTTAGCTATGTAGCGCCTGGTTCAGGGGGCGCTTAGGCACGATGGGCCGGTATGTTTCCTATTCGAGAGGCCACCATGCCGTCTGATTCATTGTTTTCTGCACCGTCAAGTTTCAAGGACGCACCGCAACAGGTCGCGTTGCGCGACCAGTTAATGGCGCTTGATCGCCAGATCGCCGAGCAGTTTCAGTCGCCACCGACGTTCCATTCATTTGTGCAGCATGAGTTCGAGCAAGCATTCCCGACGTTGACGCCCAGCCTTGATGTGCGTCACGCCTTCATCCGACTGCCCGCGACGACCATCCCGCCGGCGACCTCTGCAGCGCAACCGTCCACCGAGACCGAGTTACTGCCCTCGCTGTTCGAGGCGGTGGTGCAACGTATCGTCGCTGATCAGCCAGCGAGTTATGCGCAGCGCATGGCGACCCTGCATCGGCTGCCGGCGACTGGCGACGCGCTGCTGCCCTTGAGCGGTATCACCCCGGCCGGGCTGGATAAATTCCTCGACCGCCTGGCCGCTGGGCTGGGCGCTTATTACAGCGCTTTTGTGAAAACCTTCTGGACGCGCGCGCGCAGCCTGACGGATGCTCGCACGCAGAAACAATGGTTGGTGCACACCCGTATCGAACTGCTGAAAGCCGAAGTGGCGCTACTCGCTGCCGATCGCCTGCTCAGCCCCGCCGACCAGGACCTGTTCGCCCTGGTGCTGCGTCACCCGCACGCCCAGGCACGACAAGCTTTGCGCGGCGACCGGCCATGTGTCTACGAGGTAGCCCTCAAGGGCGCGACCGGCGCGGTGGATCTGACCTTGCGCGGCGCCTTTGTGCTGACTGCCAGAGACCCGGAGCAAGCCGTGGTGAGGCCACAGGAGGAGGTCACGCCGGCCCGGGTGCGGCCCGTGGACCCGAGCATGAACGTCGGTACGGTATTGCTGTTTCTGCCGGACTCCGGCCTTGAAGCGTTTGACTCCCTGGCCAGCCTGGATCAGGAGTTGCACCGGCGTTTGAACCACCCCGTCGAATTCGCCGCGGTGCTCGATGGCCTGGCCGTGGCCGACCAGGCGCAAGGCTTGGCCCTGCATCGTCAGCTCAAGACCACGGGGCAGGTGGTCTATCATGAACAGCTCGGTTCGCCGTTCGAGGCGAGCGTCGAGGCGCAATGTCGGTTGATGCTCGACAACTTCACCTCAACCCTTTCCCACTACCCGTCACCGGTCGGCCCCATCGAGATGGCCGAGTTGCCGCAGGTGCTGGACCGGGTGACGGACCCCGGTCGGCTCTTCAGTGCCGGCGGGGTGTTATGGGGGCGTGACATCAAGCGCGGGCAGGCGCAGATCAGGACCTTTTTGCATGATGCCTCCCTTGTCGATAAAGACGCGTGGCGGGTCGCGATGACGGACTACTGCGACCTGCTGGCGAGCCTGCCGGACGCCGAGGGGTTGCCGTCGTTGGCGCAATTCAGCGATAAGCCGGCGCTGCTGGCATACGCCAACGAACAGCTGCGCATCCGCCTCAAGGCTGACTATGCACTGGACATCGACCCCGACACGGTCCGCGTGCATACCAAAGAGCCGTTCGTTCCTGCGACTGTCGTGGTTCCGGGCGCGCCTGCTCCGGCGCCGCGCGAGCCCGGCACACCGTTGTTCCGGCATCGAAGCCGCACGCTGAGCGAACTGGCGCTGGAGAATGTCGGCGGGCTGGATTTTAACTTCACGCACTTTTCCAGGCTGAGTGAAAACACCCGCAAACAGCCTGATGAAGCCTTGCTGCCGGAAGATCTGACGCCGGCCCCGGCCTATGACGGGCTGACCCTGCAACAGGTCAAGGACCTGGTGCGCGCGGTCAATGTCGGACAAGGCTACGACACCTTTCTGAAAGACCGCCTCATCACCTCGCCCGGCGCGCTCGCACTGAAGCAGACCTACGCTCAGGTCATGCGTCTGCAACTGCGACTCGACGCCATCGAGGCCAAGATCAACGGCGACTTTCTCCCGGACCGTCTGAACCGAGGCTTCAATTGGGTGCAGGCGGTGCTTGACGCCCCGGTCGACAGTGATCGGCGCACGCGTGTCGAAGGCCACCGGATTCTCGTGCAGCACTTGAAACTGCGCGGTCAGCGCGTGCGTGGGGTACTGCTGTTCGTCTCTGCCTCCGCCGGGGTCGGCTCGATCGTGGTGTACACCCCCCAGGCGCCCGACGGTCGCGTGTTCCACGAGTACGCCAAAGACCGCCTGATGACCGACTTCGTCATGAACAGCAGTTGGCGCGCCTACCTGCTGGGGCGCGTGGAGCGGGCCTTCGAATCCCAGGTCCGCGCCGTGCTCAGGGGGCGCGGCGACGTGTCGATGGTGAGCACGGGCCGGATTGCCGACGACCTTTTCGAGGAGGCCTACGAGGTTGAAGCGAACTTCGTGATCAACGACGCCGCCGCGCAATCGAGGAGTACCCAGCACGTCAACGTCGAAACCGGCCTGAGCGTGGCGACTCTGGCCTTCGACGTCCTGTCCATGGTGCTGCCGGTCAGGATCATGTTGCCGATCGGCCTGGCGCGCAGCCTGTTTTCGGTGTTCAACGCTGTCGAGGCGCTGGACCTTGGCGACCGTGCCGGCGCTGCGCAGTATTTCGTGCGGTCGCTGGGCGAGTTGGTCGGGGCGCTGGTGGACGGCGCGGTCGGGGCCGGTGCGCCCGTGGCGGGTGCGCCCGTGGCGGGTGCCAGGCCAAGGGCGTTGCCGGCGGAGATGGCGCTGTGGAAAAAGCCCGACGGCGTGCTGCCGTTGGCCGGATGGGAAGGCAAGGGCGTGTATCACTCGGCCTCGAACGCGGCGGGCGCCGAGCACTACTTCCTCAATGACGGCGGGCGTTGGTATTCGATCCTCGATGACGGTGACAAAGCCGTCTGGCGGCTCAGGGACGCACGCAAACTGACGCAGTACCACTACGCGCCGATCCGGCAAAGTGCGGCGGGGCAGTGGGAAATAGGTGCTCATGCGGTCGGGGGACTCAAGGGAGGCAACTCGCCCGAGCGCGCCCTCAGGGACCTCTACCCGCGCCTGGATGACGTGCAGGCCAGGCGGGTGTTTGAGGCGTTCAATTTCCCGGCGGGGCGCGAAATCGAATACCGGCTGGCGCTGGTCGAAAACCTGCGGTTGAGGCTCTCCACAGCGGCTTTTGAGCCCTATCTGAACGTGCCGCTCCTGCGGTTCCAGTGGCGTCTGGACGGCATCGATCTGCCGGACGTGCCCGCGGTGATCACCCAGCGGCCGGCGCCCGTCGAACCGCCACTGACGCCGCCCCGCACCCCGGCCCCCGAGGCGCCCGTCGTGCGGCCTGCAAACGAACGATTCATTGAATGGGGCAGAATCCTCGACGAGGCCGAGCTTGAGGTGGTGGATGCGACACGCGGCATCTATCGGCGGATTGCAGGCGATCCGCAGTGGCTGGGGCAAGAGTACATCAAGATGGACCGGCGCTATTTCGTGATTTTGCCCCGGGATACAGCGACTCCCAATGACGTATTCATTCGCGACCCTGCACAACCGGCCACGTACTTCACGGACCTGGAAAACCTGCTGCGTTCGGGCATCTACAATCAGCCCCGACAGGCGAAGTTCGCCAGCGGGGACGGGCTGTGGGTGATTGCCAGTGACGTTGCCTTGAAAAAACCGCTCACGATGTATGTGCGCGAGGCCTTCGCGCTGCTGACCACCCGCAGTCAGGTGGAGCTCGCCCAGGCCCTGTTCAATCGGGCCAACCCGAGAGGCCTGACCCAACAGGGCCAGCATTCGCTGATACGCACCCTGCGCGACTGGCAGTTTTGGCGGACCATGACATACGCAGGACTGGCCGATCCGTTTTCGTTACTTCCACCCACCCGCGCACTCAGCGACGGCAGTTGGCAGCTACCGAATGCGCCGGGGCATTATCGCCGTCTGGACTTTCGTCCGGAGCCCGTCGTGGTGCCGCTGTTCAATGCGCTCCCGCCTGGTGCCGGCGGGCGCTTGAGAACCTTGATGAGTGAGGTGGTAACCCGCTGTCGCTACGGCGTCCTGAGCGGTTATGACTTTCCCGGAGAGTTGCTGTTCAGGCGCCCTGGCGATGTCAGGCTGTACTGGCTGAGATTGCGCCGTGTGGTAGGGGATCGAATCGCCGCAGACGCCCAGGCTGGGCCCCACAAAAGCTTGATGGATGAGCCGACGCGCAGACTGGTCACGCAGGCTGAGGTCAGTCATAACCTGGTGCCGTTGATGGGCGGTATTCAATTGACGACGCCCGCCGCGTCGCCGCAGATTTTTATCATTCGGGTGTGACGCCTCCGATTATCGATGTAAAAAAAATGCCCCGAGCAGGTCGGGGCATTCTGGGTGACGCTTAGGATCGCGGCGGTGATCAGAACTCGTGATCAGCGCTGTCCGGGTTCAGGTCGCTGATGCCCAGCTTGCCTGCCGCCGCTTCGATCGAGCCGGTCTGCTTGACCAGCGCGGCGATGGCGTCACGCACGATCTGGTTACCCGCGTCGTTGCCTGCGGCGATCAGTTGGTCGTAGTGCTCACCCTTGTTGGCGTGGTCAACCATGACCTGGATCTTGGCTTCCGTGGCGGCGAGGTCCGCTTTGAGCGCGGAGTCGGCAGCCGGATCGGCCTTGGCCACCAGCGACGACAGGCTGGCACCGGTCATTTTGGTGCCGTCGACGCGGGTGTACTCGCCCAGGTAGACGTTGCGGATGCCCTTGGCGTCGTAGAAGTGCGAGTTGTGGGTGTTGTCGCTGAAGCAGTCCTGCTCGTCTTCCGGCGAGTTGGCTTCCAGGGACACCTTCATGCGCTCACCCGCCAGTTCGCCCAGGGACAGGCTGCCCATGCCGAACAGCATTTTGCGCAGGCCGTCGGTGGCAGGTTCTGCCTCCAGGGTGGCGCGGTAGTTGTCTTCGACGTTGGGTTTCCAGTTGCCGACCATTTCTTCGAGGTCGCTGACCAACAGTTGGGTGACCGCGCGCAGGTAGGTGCGGCGACGCTCGTTGTGCCCGCCAGTGGCGCCGTCGCCGGTCAGGTAGTCCGAAGCAGGACGGTTGCCGGCGCCTGGGCCGGTGCCGTTCAGGTCCTGGCCCCAGAGCAGGAATTCGATGGCGTGGTAGCCGGTGGCGACGTTGGCCTCGGAACCGCCCAGCTCGTTGAGGCTGGCGAGTTTTTCCGGGGTGATGTCCTTCACGTCGACCTTGTCTTCGCCGACCTGGATTTGGTTGTTGGCGATGATATTGGCGGTGGCGCCTGGGTTACCCAGGGCGTGTTCGTAGGACTTGTCGACGTAGTCGATCAGGCCTTCGTCCAGCGGCCATGCGTTCACCTGGCCTTCCCAGTCGTCGATGATGGTGTTGCCAAAGCGGAACACTTCGCTCTGCAGGTAAGGAACGCGGGCGGCGATCCAGGCCGTGCGCGCGGCTTTCAGCGTCTCGTCGTTCGGCTTGGCGAGGAACGCGTCGATCGCGGTCTGCAGGGTTTTCGCGGTGGACTCGGCATCGCTGTAGACCGCGAACACCATGTCTGCGTAATGCGCGACCACGGCCTTGGCAGCGGCTTCATCGACCTGGCCGGCAGGGGTGGCAGCCGCTGGAGCGGTAGTGCTGGCAGCCGGGGTCGGCGCCTGGGGCGCTGCGGCCTTGTCTTTACCTTCGCCGCAACCGGCGAGAGAAATGGCAATGGCCAGCAGACTGGCGGTGGCCAGGGGCATACGAATCATGGCGAACATCCTGCTTCGGTTGTTGATGGGGTGCGCGCGGGCGCGCAAAAACTGCGACATAATGCGAAAGATTTGCATTTTGTGTAAAGGGTTATACGCGGGAAATATTCAGTATCGTTTTGCCGTGTCAAAGAATCGCTGCGTTATTGCGCTCCGACTGCTTCAAAAATGCCGCCAACTCTCGTGCCTGCAAGGGTTTGCTGTAGTGATAACCCTGACCTTCATGGCAGCCCTCGGAGATGATGTAGGCCTCCTGCTCAGCGGTTTCCACGCCTTCGGCGATCACCTGCATGCCCAGGCTTTTACCCAGTTGAATGATCGCCCGCACGATGGTGGCGTCGTCGTCATCGTCCAGCAGGTCCTGCACGAAGCTCTTGTCGATCTTGATCTTGTCCAGCGGCAGGCTTTTCAGGTAACTGAGGGATGAGTAGCCGGTGCCGAAGTCATCAATAGCAATCAATGCCCCGGAACGGCGCAGGCTCAGCAGGTGCTGGGCGGCGGTGCTGATATCTTCCATCAGCCCGGTCTCGGTGACTTCCAGTTCCAGGCTGCGCGGCGGCAGGCGGTAGATCTGCATCAGGTTGTTGACCACCCGCGGCAACTCGGTGTGGTGCAACTGCACGGTGGAGAGGTTGACCGCCATGCGCAATTCGGAGAAACCCATGTCGTGCCATTCGCGCAGTTGCCGGCAGGCCTGGTCCAGTACCCACTCGCCAATTGGGATGATGGTGCCATTCTGTTCGGCCAGCGGAATAAACAGGTCCGGCGGTACCAGGCCATGTTCCGGGTGCTGCCAACGGATCAGTGCTTCGACGCCCACGACATGGTGGTCGCGGTAGCTGATCTGCGGCTGGTACACCAGGTGGAACTGGTCGCGGCTGAGGGCGTCGCGCAGGTCTTTTTCCAGCTCGCGGCGACGGCGCATTTCGCTGTCGACGCTGGCGATATAGAACTGATAGCGGTTGCGCGACCGGGTCTTGGCCAGGGTCATGGTCTGTTCGGCTTTCTGCAGCAGCTTTTCGGTGCTGTCGCCGTCTTCCGGGAACAGCGTGATGCCGATGGTTGCGCGCAGGCGGATGCCCTCATGGTCGAGGGCAAATTCCGCTTCCAGGTCATCCAGGATGCTTTGCGCCAGCTCGGCGGCTTCGTACGGTTGATCGATATCGGCCTGCACCAGGGCGAACTGGTCGCCGCCCAGTCGGGCCAGGGCGCCGAGGCGGCCGCTGTGGGCGCGTAAACGGTCAGCCAAGGCCAGCAGCAATTTGTCGCCGGCCTGATAAGTGAACTGCTCGTTGACGCTCTTGAAATCATCCAAGCCCACACACAACACCGCCACACGGCGCTGGCGGCGGCCGGCGTCGATGAGGATCTTGTCCAGTTGCTCCTGCAGTTTCTGGCGGTTCGGCAGGCCCGTGAGGAAATCGTACTGGGCCATGCGCAGCAGGCTGCTTTCGGCCTCGTGGCGCAGGTGGGTATTGCGCTCGATGGATTCGAGCAACTGGTTGGCGGTATTGATCCACAGCCCCAGTTCGTTGCGCTCATGGCCCTTGAGCTGCGGGATTTTGTGTTCGCTGGGCCGGTCGGGGTTGATCGACGTCAGGTGCTCAATAATGCGCGAAAGCGGTTTGGTCAGCAGCCAGTGATAGACCAGGTACAGCACCAGGCCCATGGCCAGGGCACGTAGCACCCCGGCAATGAAGATGATCACTGAATTGACGATGAAACCCTGACCATAAGTGCCGGTGTCGAGGGTGATGCTCAGGTCGCCGTAATACTCGCTGTAGGGGCCTTTGCCGACCAGGGGCGTGGTAAAGGTGCGTTCCTGGCCAAGAATCAGGTCGGTTAACCAACGGCTGGGCGATTGCTGCAAGGCGCGGCTTTTCTCAGCGAGCATGGTTTCGTTGGGGTGGCCGATGGACGCCATGCGCACCGCGTCATCCTGGAACAGGCCTTCAATGACTTGCATGCCCATCTCGCGGTCCAGGCTGTAGACGGCCTGGGTCGAGGGGTCGCGGAACATGTCGAGGATGCGCTGGGCATCGCCGGCCACGGCCTGGCGCGTCTTGTAGGCATCAAAAATGATCTGCGCCACGCTCAGTGTGACGCCCACGATCAATGCTGACAGCAGCACAACCCGTAGCAACTTCACCGACAAGCTGTTCTTGAGTTCCAGCTTCAAAGGGGCATTCCTTGTCTCATGCGGGTGGCCTTCAATATGCCATGAGTATTGGCAATCCCGTGAGGGCAGTCAAAGGAACATTGGGGCCGCAGACGACTTGATGCTGGATACGCAGAAAAAACCAGAATAAACGGCGGATGTGCTCCGCCGTCCGGGGACTCGACTTACCTGCGGTCAGGCCAATGCCCTCCCAGGTCGTGAGCGGGGTCACTGATAGTCGGAAATTTCGATCTTAGGCGGCGCCGACGGCATCATGTCTTCACCTGGCTTGCTTGGCGCACTGGCACCGCCGCCTTCGCCACCGCCACCGCCACCCGCGCCACCGGCGAGGCCTTTCATCAGCCCGCTGATGAGTTGCATCGCCATCTGTCCGCCTGCTTTTCCGATTTCTTCCATCATTGATTCTCCAGCAGAGTATGAAAGGGTTATTCCTCTCACCGAGTGGGTGGCAAATTCCCTTCTGCGGGTTCCACCATTCCGTGCCGAACGCCCACGAAAAAGCCCGGCAATGCCGGGCTTTTTCTACTGCAAGCGTTGCTTAGGCAGTGAAGGTCTTGCCTTCGAACTGCTCAGCCACGAACTTCCAGTTGACCAGGTTCCAGAACGCTTCCACATACTTTGGACGCACGTTGCGGTAGTCGATGTAGTAGGCATGTTCCCAGACGTCGCAGGTCAGCAGCGGGGTGTCGCCGTTGGTCAGCGGGTTGCCGGCGCCGATGGTGCTGGCCAGGGCCAGGGAACCGTCAGCCTTTTTCACCAGCCAGCCCCAACCGGAACCGAAGGTGCCGACGGACGTCTTGGTGAACTCTTCCTTGAACTTGTCGAACGAACCGAACGCAGCGTTGATGGCTTCAGCCAGCGCGCCGGTCGGTTGGCCACCGGCGTTTGGCGCCAGGCAGTTCCAGTAGAAGGTGTGGTTCCAGACCTGAGCGGCGTTGTTGAAGATGCCGCCCGAAGAGGACTTGACGATCTCTTCCAGGGTCTTGCCTTCGAACTCGGTGCCTGGCACCAGGTTGTTCAGGTTCACGACGTAGGTGTTGTGGTGCTTGTCGTGGTGATACTCCAAGGTTTCCTTGGAGATGTGCGGCTGCAGGGCATCGTGTGCGTAGGGCAGCGGCGGCAATTCGAAAGCCATGATGATTCTCCTAATCAGGTCAGTTGCGGTGAGCGCAAGGCCGATCACGGGCGGCCAAACAAGCGCCGGGGAGTTTGTACTCTTTGCGGCGCAGGGTCCGGATCATAGCACCGGGGGTGCGGCAAAACCACGCAACAACTGTGTGGGATAGAGGTTCCAGAGCGTTTTGGAATATTCCTCAGGCGCTGATCAACTGATAGGCCACGCTGAACATCATCACAGCCACCAACAGGTCCAGCAGACGCCACGTGGCGGGGCGTGCGAGCCAGGGTGCCAGCCATGCTGCCCCGAGTGCCAGGGTGGTGAACCACAGGAATGACGCGCTGGCGGCACCGGCCACGTAGGCACCGGGCTCGGTCTGTTGGGCACCGAGTGAGCCGATCAGCAGCACGGTGTCCAGGTACACGTGGGGGTTGAGCAAGGTCACGGCCAGCGCGCTCAGCAACACTGCGCGCAGTGAGCGCACCTTGAGCGCGTCGCCCTGGTCCAGGCTCTGTTTCGAACACGCCCGACGCAGCGCGCAGGCACCGTACCAGATCAGAAACGCTGCGCCGCCCCAGCGTGCTACCGCCAGCAGTACCGGGCTTTGCGCCAGCACCGTGGCCAGGCCGAACACCCCGGCGGCCACCAGCAGGGCATCACACACCACGCACAGCGCAGCCACTGGCAAGTGATGTTCACGGCGCAGGCTCTGCGCCAGTACAAAGGCATTCTGGGTGCCGATGGCCATGATCAGGCCCAGCGCCACCAGCAAACCATTCAAATAACTTTGCCACATAGGATTTACTCCGCGTCTGCTGCCAGTTGCCGCAATACCTGCATGGCGTGTTCTGCGTCGGCACGCCCGACGAACAGATGGTCGTGGTAATAGCCGGCAATCACGTTGCAACTGATGCCGGCCTTGCCCAACGCACTGGCAAAGGCGGCGGTGAGGCCCACGGCTTCCAGGGCCGAATGCACGTTCAAGGTGATCCACGCGGCGACGTAGTCAAACGCCAGGCCGGCCTGTTCCGCTTGCTGGCGTTCGAGGATCAGGGTCAGGCCTTCCTGCTCGCGAAAGCTGCCGATCACCTCACACCCTGGAGGAATACGGTGGTCAGGCACGCTGCAGAACACATAGTCGCCGTCGTTGAGCTGGGGGCTCATGCTGCGCAGCAGGGTTGCCAGGGCGGTTTCGCCAGCCATGTGAGGTTCCTTATAAAGAGAGAAGCGATGCTGGCTATTCTCCTGACACAGCCTGTATAAGAAAAACAAATATTGCTGATCGCTCATTAGAGAAACTGATGTTCGACTATAAATTGCTCTCTGCCCTGGCGGCAGTGGTGGAGCAGGCGGGCTTCGAGCGCGCCGCCCAGGTCCTGGGATTGTCGCAATCGGCAATCTCACAGCGCATCAAGTTGTTGGAGGCGCGTGTTGGCCAGCCGGTACTGGTGCGAGCCACACCGCCGACGCCCACCGATATCGGCCGTCGCCTGCTCAACCATGTGCAGCAGGTGCGCCTGCTGGAGCGGGACCTGCAAAGCCAGGTGCCGGCACTGGACGAGGAAGGCATGCCCGAAAGGCTGCGCATCGCGTTGAATGCTGACAGCCTCGCCACGTGGTGGGCCGAGGCCGTCAGTGGGTTTTGCGCCGAACATCATCTGCTGCTGGATCTGGTGGTGGAAGACCAGACCGTTGGCCTCAAACGCATGCGGGCCGGGGAGGTGGCGGCCTGTATCTGTGCCAGCGAGCGGCCAGTGGCGGGCGCGCGCAGCCTGTTGTTGGGCGCCATGCGTTATCGCGCGCTGGCCAGTCCGGCCTTTATCGCCCGGCACTTTCCCCAGGGCGTACGCGCGGACCAACTGGCGCGCACTCCTGCGTTGGTATTTGGGCCGGATGATTTTCTGCAGCACCGCTACCTGGCATCCCTCGGCGTGGACGGCGGTTTCGAGCATCATTTATGCCCATCGTCGGAAGGCTTTATCCGCCTGACGGAAGCCGGCCTGGGCTGGGGGCTGGTGCCGGAATTACAGGTTCGCGACCAACTGGAAAAGGGCATATTGGTCGAATTGTTGCCAGATAAGCCCATCGATGTGCCGTTGTACTGGCATCATTGGCGCAGTGGTGGGCAACTGTTGAGTCTGTTGACCGATCATCTGGCCCAGGCATGTGGTCAATGGTTGGTGCCGTTGGAGTGATGGCGCGCGTCAAGGCAACAGCGATGAAAAACGAAAGAACATGGGGTAATACATGAAGATTCTGGTCACCGGCGCAAGCGGCTTCATTGGCGGGCGCTTTGCGCGTTTCGCCCTGGAGCAGGGCCTGGACGTGCGGGTCAACGGGCGACGTGCCGAAGGTGTGGAGCACTTGGTCAGGCGCGGCGCCGAGTTTATCCAGGGTGATCTGAATGACGCCGACCTGGTGCGTGACCTGTGCCGTGACGTCGAAGCCGTGGTGCATTGCGCCGGCGCCGTGGGCTTGTGGGGCAAGTATCAGGACTTTCACCAAGGCAACGTGCTGGTGACCGAGAACGTCGTCGAAGCCTGTCTCAAACAGCATGTCGGGCGTTTGGTGCATCTGTCATCGCCATCCATCTACTTTGACGGCCGCGATCATCTGGGCCTGACCGAAGAACAAGTGCCCAAGCGCTTCAAGCACCCCTATGCCGCCACCAAGTACCTGGCCGAGCAGAAGGTGTTCGGTGCCCAGGAGTTCGGCCTCGAAGTGATTGCACTGCGCCCGCGCTTCGTCACGGGCGCGGGTGACATGAGCATCTTCCCGCGCCTGCTGAAAATGCAGCGCAAGAACCGCCTGGCCATTGTCGGTGACGGCCTGAACAAGGTGGACTTCACCAGCGTGCAGAACCTCAACGAAGCGCTGCTCAGCAGTTTGCTCGCGCCGGGCTCGGCATTGGGCAGGGCCTACAACATCAGTAACGGTGCGCCGGTACCGGTGTGGGATGTGGTCAACTATGTGATGCGTCAAATGGAACTGCCTCAGGTGACGCGTTACCGGTCCTATGGCTTGTCCTACAGCGTGGCGGCGCTCAACGAAGCGTTTTGCGCGATGTGGCCAGGGCGTCCGGAACCGTCGCTGTCGCGGCTGGGTATGCAAGTGATGAACAAAGATTTCACCCTCGATATCAGCCGTGCCAGGCATTATCTGGACTACGAGCCCAAAGTCAGCCTGTGGACCGCCCTCGACGAGTTCTGCAGTTGGTGGAAAGCCCAGGATCCGGGGTTCAAGTAAGCACACAAGCGGCAACACTTCGGGAACCGAATCTGGCGTTCCGGGTCGATCAGTGCGCCGGGAGCGCGGTTTATACTCCCGTCGCTCGCCACTTCACCGATTCAGGGTTGATACATGCGTAACGATGCTAAAGACGACTTCGACAACGTTCCCAGCCTGCGGGCCGATCTCGGGGATGACGATGATTTCGAACCGACCCCGGCCACCTCGGTGCGGTCGCGCAACACCAAGGTCGTCAAGGTCAAGAGCGCCAGCACCGGGCCACTGTGGGCCTTGATCGGCGCACTGCTGATCGCCTTTGCGGGCCTGGCCTGGTGGAGCTTCCAGCAGATCTCCTTAATGGGGCAGCAGTTGGTGGCCACCCAGGAAAGCTTTGCGCGCATCAGCGAAGAAGCGGCGGGGCGCCTACAGGATATTTCCGGCAAGGTCGTGGCCAGTGAAGCGAGCGTCAACAATGGCAGCGAAGCGCTGAAACTGCAGATCAAGCAGTTGGAAAGCCAGTTGCTGGAGCAGGGCAAGCAGCAGGTCGGCGTGGCCGGGCAAGCCACCGAGCTGGATAAGCGCCTGGCGCAAATGACGGCGAGCACCACTGAGCTGTCCAACGCCAACAGCAAACTGCAAGGCCAGGTCCAGGCCTTGACCGACGCCGTGGCGACGCTCAAGGCGGCACAAGGTGACGCTTCCAGGCGCGATAATGAAATCAAGGAACTCACTGCTGACGTGGCCGCTTTGAAAAAGCAGGGCAACCCGAGCGCTGCTATCGCGCGCATCGAGCAGGACCTTGTGGTCCTCAAGAGCGCCCAGGACAACCCGCCGTCCAACAGCGATGCGCCCACCAATAAAGAGTTCGACGTGTTCCGTATCCAGACCACGCGCAATATCACCACCCTGCAAAGCCAGGTGCAGAACCTGAACCAGCAACTCAACGCGCCGGCGAAGGTCACCCCGTTAGGGCAATAAGGCTGTCGACGGAAATGTCACCACTTGGTGACATTTCCCTTCCCCTTCGTTACATGCCGCCGCCGCGCCCTTGTTTAGACTCCGGTCATCCCACAAAAAACAATAAGGGCCACCCATGATCACGCAACCACTGCCTGCCAGCAGTTGGCTGAACGCGCCTGCCCATTACGTTTGGCTTGCAGCCGAGGGCCAGCGCCTGCTGGCGTTCGCCAAAGCGTCTCGACTGCCCGATGGCTTTGGCAACCTGGACGACAAAGGCCAATTGCCGGCCGATGCCCACGCCGAAACCATGAACACCGCCCGCATGACCCACAGCTTTGCCATGGCCCACGCCTTGGGTTTGCCAGGGTATGCCGAGTTGGTGGCGCACGGTGTTGCAGCCCTCAGCGGCGCGCTGCGTGACAGTGAACACGGTGGCTGGTTCGCCGCGCCCCACGCCCTCGATGGCAACCATGGCAAGGCTGCCTATCTGCATGCCTTCGTCGCCCTGGCCGCCAGCTCGGCGGTAGTAGCAGGCGCCCCCGGTGCACCCACCCTGTTGAACGACGCCATCCATATCATCGACCAGTTTTTCTGGAGCGAAGAGGAGGGCGTGATGCTCGAATCCTTTGCCCAGGACTGGAGCGGGGTCGAAGCCTATCGCGGCGCCAACAGCAACATGCACGCCACCGAAGCCTTTCTCGCCCTGGCCGATGTCACGGGCGATACGCGCTGGCTGGACCGCGCGTTGCGCATTGTCGAGCGTGTGATTCATACCCACGCTGCCGGCAACCAGTTCATGGTGATCGAACATTTCGACACACACTGGCACCCCTTGCTCGGCTACAACGAAGACAACCCCGCCGACGGCTTCCGCCCCTACGGCATTACCCCCGGCCACGGTTTCGAGTGGGCGCGGCTGGTGTTGCACCTTGAAGCCGCGCGCCTGCAAGCCGGGCTCGTCACACCCGAATGGCTGGTGGCCGACGCCAAGGGGTTGTTCGCCAGCGCCTGCGAATACGCCTGGTCCGTGGATGGCGCCCCCGGCATTGTTTACACCCTCGACTGGAACCACCGCCCGGTGGTGCGCGAACGCCTGCACTGGACCCATGCCGAGGCCAGCGCGGCGGCCCAGGCCTTGCTCAAGCGCACGGGCGAGTTGCACTACGAAACCTGGTACCGGCGTTTCTGGGAATTTTGCGAGACCCACTTTATCGACCATCTCCACGGCAGCTGGCACCACGAGCTCAGCCCGCACAACCAACCCAGCAGCAACATCTGGGGTGGCAAGCCAGACCTGTACCATGCCTGGCAAGCGGTGTTGCTGCCTGCGCTGCCGCTGGCGCCAAGCATGGCCAGTGCCATCGGAGCGGGGCGCTATGTCACCAACTGGTGACATTTGTGCATCCCTTTGTTACCTGCGCCTTAAAAAACCCTGTTTAAACTCCGTGCAGCGCAAGCCTAAGACTTGCATGCATAACAACAAGAAAAGGTACTCAGATGAACGCGATTAATCGCCTCGCCGTCGCTATTTCCATTGCCTCGTTGTTTCCCCTCAGTGCATTTGCCGCCGACTCCAAAGGGACGGTTGAAGTTGTGCATTGGTGGACCTCGGGCGGTGAGAAGGCGGCCGTGGATGTCCTGAAGGCCCAAGTCGAGAAAGATGGTTTCGTCTGGAAAGACGGCGCCGTCGCAGGTGGCGGTGGCGCTACTGCCATGACCGTGCTGAAAAGCCGCGCGGTCGCCGGTAACCCGCCAGGTGTTGCCCAGATCAAAGGCCCCGACATCCAGGAATGGGCGTCCACCGGCCTGCTCGACACCGACGTGCTCAAAGACGTCGCCAAAGAAGAGAAGTGGGACTCTCTGCTCGACAAGAAAGTCTCCGATACCGTGAAGTACGAAGGTGACTACGTCGCTGTGCCGGTCAACATCCACCGCGTGAACTGGCTGTGGATCAACCCGGAAGTCTTCAAGAAAGCCGGTATCACCAAAAACCCGACCACCCTCCAAGAATTCTACGCAGCCGGCGACAAGCTCAAGGCCGCGGGTTTCATTCCGCTCGCCCACGGTGGCCAGCCTTGGCAGGACAGCACCGTATTCGAAGCGGTCGTTCTGTCGGTGATGGGGGCCGATGGCTACAAGAAAGCTCTGGTCGACCTGGATAACGGCGCGCTGACCGGTCCGGAAATGGTCAAGGCGCTGACCGAACTGAAGAAAGTCGCAACCTATATGGACGTCGACGGTAAAGGTCAGGACTGGAACCTCGAAGCGGGCAAAGTCATCAACGGCAAGGCCGGCATGCAGATCATGGGTGACTGGGCCAAGTCCGAGTGGACCGCCGCCAAGAAAGTCGCCGGCAAGGACTACGAGTGCGTAGCGTTCCCGGGCACCGACAAAGCGTTCACCTACAACATCGACTCCCTGGCGGTGTTCAAGCAGAAAGACAAAGGCACGGCTGCTGGCCAGCAGGACATTGCCAAAGTCGTACTGGGTGAAAACTTCCAGAAAGTGTTCAGCATCAACAAGGGGTCGATCCCTGTTCGCAACGACATGCTGAACAAAATGGATTCCTACGGCTTCGACTCCTGCGCCCAGACCGCTGCCAAGGACTTCCTGGCAGACGCCAAGACCGGTGGCCTGCAGCCAAGCATGGCGCACAACATGGCCACTACCCTGGCGGTGCAAGGTGCGTTCTTTGATGTCGTGACCAACTACATCAACGACCCGAAAGCCGACCCGGCCGACACCGCCAAGAAGTTGGGCGCTGCGATCAAGTCTGCCAAGTAAGGCCTGGTAGCGGTTTTTTGTAGGTGCTGGGCGTGTGTGGGAGCGGGCTTGCTCGCGAAGGCATCACCGCGGTGTAACAGCTACACCGCGTCGCCTGCTTCGCGAGCAAGCCTGCTCCCACATAAAGCCAGCGTCACAAGGTTTATCGGCTGGTCCTTTTTCCCTGTATTGGATTTTCCCATGAGTTCTGTTGCTGTGTTCAGCAAAGCCTCGCCGTTCGATGCACTGCAGCGCTGGCTACCCAAACTGGTGCTGGCGCCCAGCATGTTCATCGTGCTGGTGGGCTTCTATGGCTACATCCTGTGGACGTTTGTGCTGTCGTTCACCAATTCCACGTTCCTGCCAACCTACAAATGGGCGGGGCTTGCGCAATACGCGCGCTTGTTCGACAACGACCGCTGGTGGGTGGCGAGCAAGAACCTGGCAGTCTTTGGCGGGATGTTTATCGGCATCACCCTGGTCATCGGCGTGACCCTGGCGATCTTCCTCGACCAGAAGATCCGCCGGGAAGGCTTCATCCGCACCATTTACCTGTACCCGATGGCGCTCTCGATGATCGTCACGGGTACGGCCTGGAAATGGCTGCTCAACCCAGGCATGGGCCTGGACAAACTCCTGCGTGACTGGGGCTGGGAAGGCTTCCGTCTCGACTGGCTGATCGACCCGGACCGCGTGGTCTATTGCCTGGTGATCGCTGCCGTCTGGCAAGCCTCGGGTTTCATCATGGCGATGTTCCTCGCCGGCCTTCGCGGTGTGGACCAATCCATCGTGCGCGCTGCGCAGATCGACGGCGCGAGCATGCCGCGCATCTATTGGAGCGTGGTGCTGCCAAGCCTGCGCCCGGTGTTCTTCAGTGCGGTGATGATCCTGGCGCATATTGCGATCAAGAGCTTCGACCTGGTGGCGGCGATGACCGCTGGCGGCCCGGGCTACTCGTCCGACTTGCCAGCGATGTTCATGTACTCGTTCACCTTCAGCCGTGGCCAGATGGGCATGGGCTCGGCCAGTGCAATCCTGATGCTCGGTGCGATCCTCGCGATCATCGTGCCTTACCTCTACTCCGAGCTGAGGACCAAACGAAATGACTAGTCTCGCTTCCAAACCTGCTATCAGCCTGAGCCGCATCGCGATCTACGCGGTGCTGATCCTCGCCGTGCTGCTGTACCTGGTGCCGCTGGTGGTGATGCTGCTCACCAGCTTCAAGACCCCGGAAGACATCAGCAGCGGCAACCTGCTGAGCTGGCCGACCGTGGTCACCGGTATTGGCTGGGTCAAGGCCTGGGCTACCGTGGATGGCTACTTCTGGAACTCGATCAAAATCACCGTTCCGGCCGTACTGATCTCCACCGCCATCGGTGCGTTGAACGGGTATGTGCTGTCGTTCTGGCGCTTCAAAGGCTCGCAGCTGTTCTTCGGCCTGCTGTTGTTCGGCTGCTTCCTGCCGTTCCAGACCGTGCTGCTGCCGGCCTCGTTCACCCTGGGCAAGATGGGCCTGGCCAGCACCACCACCGGCCTGGTGTTTGTGCACGTGGTCTACGGCCTGGCGTTCACTACGCTGTTCTTCCGTAACTACTACGTGAGCATTCCGGATGCACTGATCAAGGCCGCGCGCCTGGACGGTGCGGGCTTCTTCACCATCTTCCGTCAGATCATTCTGCCGATGTCGACACCGATCATCATGGTCTGCCTGATCTGGCAGTTCACCCAGATCTGGAACGACTTCCTGTTCGGCGTGGTGTTCTCCAGTGGTGACTCCCAGCCCATCACCGTGGCGCTGAACAACCTGGTCAACACCAGCACCGGGGCCAAGGAATATAACGTGGATATGGCGGCGGCGATGATCGCCGGGCTGCCGACCCTGCTGGTCTATGTGATCGCAGGCAAGTATTTCGTGCGCGGCCTCACAGCCGGCGCGGTCAAGGGGTAATCATGGCTACGCTTGAACTTCGCAATGTAAACAAGACCTATGGCGCCGGCCTGCCCGACACCTTGAAGAACATTGAACTGTCGATCAAGGAAGGCGAATTCCTGATCCTGGTCGGCCCTTCGGGGTGCGGCAAGTCCACGCTGATGAACTGCATCGCCGGCCTTGAGACCATCACCGGCGGCGCGATCATGATCGGCGACCAGGACGTGAGCGGCATGAGCCCCAAGGATCGCGACATCGCCATGGTGTTCCAGTCCTACGCGCTGTACCCGACCATGAGCGTGCGCGAGAACATCGAGTTCGGCCTCAAGATCCGCAAGATGCCCCAGGCCGATATCGACGCCGAAGTGGCGCGCGTGGCCAAGCTGCTGCAGATCGAACACCTGCTCAACCGCAAGCCGGGCCAGCTGTCCGGCGGCCAGCAACAGCGCGTAGCCATGGGCCGTGCCTTGGCGCGTCGGCCGAAGATCTACCTGTTCGACGAACCGCTGTCGAACCTCGACGCCAAGCTGCGCGTCGAGATGCGTACCGAAATGAAACTGATGCACCAGCGTCTCAAGACCACCACGGTCTATGTGACCCACGACCAGATCGAAGCGATGACTCTGGGCGACAAGGTCGCGGTGATGAAGGACGGCATCATCCAGCAGTTCGGCACGCCGAAAGAGATCTACAACAACCCGGCCAACCAGTTCGTGGCGAGCTTTATCGGTTCGCCGCCAATGAACTTCGTGCCGCTGCGCCTGCAACGCAAGGACGGTCGCCTGGTGGCCCTGCTCGACAGCGGCCAGGCCCGTTGCGAACTGGCGCTGAACACCACGGAAGCCGGCCTGGAAGACCGCGACGTGATCCTGGGCTTGCGCCCGGAGCAGATCATGTTGGCGGCAGGCGAGGGCGACAGTGCGTCGAGCATTCGTGCCGAAGTGCAGGTCACCGAGCCGACCGGTCCGGACACCCTGGTGTTCGTGCAACTCAATGACACCAAAGTCTGCTGCCGCCTGGCACCCGACGTGGCACCGCAGGTGGGCGAGACCCTGACCCTGCAATTCGATCCTTCCAAGGTACTGCTGTTCGACGCCAACACGGGCGAGCGGTTGGGCACTGCTTCTTCATTGCCCGCACAGGGGCATGCCGACAATGTGGCCCAATTCAAAGGCCGTTGAAGCAGATAAGTTGTTGTTTTAGATAAAAAATGTAAACCACGTTAGATAAAAACAGTTTAATAACAATAAAGACGAGGATGTAGGGATGAAAAAGCAACACAACAACACTCGGCTGATCTGCCAACTGTCAGCTGCAGCAGCCCTGGTATTGTCCGCCAATGCGATGGCAGACGATGCATTCAGCTCCAGTTCCAAATGGATGACGGGCGATTGGGGTGGCGAGCGTACCAAGCTGATCGAGCAAGGTATCGACATCAAGGCCGACTACGTTGGGGAGATGGGCTACAACGCCAAAGGTGGTTACAACGACGACAAGACCGGTCGCTACTCTGACCAGTTCGGTCTCGGTGTGGCACTGGACCTGCAAAAGCTGTGGGGCTGGGATAACACCCAGGCCAAGATCCAGTTGACCAACCGTAATGGCCAGAACATCTCCAACGACCGCATTGGCGACCCGCGTGCCGGCACGCTGAGTTCGTCCATGGAAGTGTACGGCCGTGGCCACATGGTGCGTTTGACCCAGTTCTGGATCCAGCACCAGATGTTCGACAACAAGTTGGACGTGAAGCTCGGTTACTTCGGTGAAGGCGAAGACTTCAACACCTTCCCGTGCGACTTCCAGAACCTGTCGTTCTGCGGCTCGCAAGTGGGTAACTACGTCAACACCTGGTACAACTGGCCCGTCAGCCAGGCCGCGATCCGCGTGAAGTACAACATCACGCCTGAGCTGTATGCGCAAATTGGTGCGTACAACCAGAACCCTTCGCAACTGGAGCACGGTAACGGCTTCAAACTCAGCGGCAGCGGCACCAAGGGCACTGTGATTCCGGTGGAATTGGTCTGGTCGCCGAAGGTCAACAACCTGCCGGGCGAGTACCGTGTGGGTTACTACAAGAGCGCGGCCGATGCACCGGACGTGCGTGAAGACGTCAACGGCAACGATGCGGTCATCACCCGTGCAGACTTCCGTACCCGCAGCAGCAAGAAAGGTTACTGGTTCGTTGCCCAACAGCAACTCACCACGCATAACGGCGATGCTTCGCGCGGCCTGAACATCGCGGCCAACGCCACCTTCCACGACAAGGAAACCAACCTGGTCGACAACTACCAGTCGTTGATGCTGGTGTACAAAGGCCCATTCGACGCGCGTCCAAAAGACGACATCGGTATTGGTGTGGCTCGTCTGCACGTGAATGATGACGTGAAGAAAAACGCCGAGCTGCTCAACGCCGCCAATGGTGTGAACGACTACGACAACCCGCTGTACACGCCGATTCGCGAGACCGAGTACAACGTCGAACTCAACTACGGCATCAAGGTGACCAACTGGCTGACCGTGCGTCCTAACCTGCAATACGTCGTCCAGCCTGGCGGCGTGGATAAAGTCGACAACGCGTTGGTGGCGGGCCTGAAAATTCAGTCTACGTTCTAACGCTGTTGCGATAAGCTCCTTCTCTCTGTGCGCATTTTGCGGGTAGCCATGGCTACCCGCTTTTTTTGGGGCGCATTGTGATGATATTCAGGACCGTGGCACATGCACGAGCAACCGCTGCAACGCTTTTTCAAATCCCTGCGCGAGCGCCCGGTGTTCGCCTGGGAGCGCTTCCAGATGCGTGATGTGTTGGTGATCGACCATCCGCTGTGCCAGGCGGTGTTCAGTCGTCAGGGCGCGCAGCTGTTGCACTTCCAGCCCCGTGGCCAGAAACCCTGGCTGTGGTGCGCAGCCAAATGGCCGCAAGTCGGCGCCATCCGAGGTGGCGTGCCGGTGTGCTGGCCATGGTATGGCCGCCATCCGAGCGAAAATGCCTGGCCTTCCCATGGGTGGGCGCGGCTGATCGACTGGAAGCTGCTCGACAGCAGTACCGACGACGATGGCGTACATCTGCACTGGCAATTACAGCTTTGCGACTGGCAGGTCGACCTGCACGCGCATTTGGGCGAAGCCCTGGAACTGCGCCTGAGCACCGAGCATCAAGACGAGCTGCCGTGCCAATTGAGCCACGCTTTGCATGCTTACTGGCGTATTGGTCACGTCGATGAGATAGCGCTGTCTGGGCTCGACGGTGCGCAAGGTTACGACCAGCTCAATCGCCAGGTTTGCCAGCAGGAAGGCGAACTGCGGGTGGAGGGCGGCTGCCAGCGGGTGTTCCAGCACGAGGGCGAATTGCAGCTCAAGGACCACGCTTGGCAGCGCGAACTGTGCATCGACACCGGCGACAGCGCCGACACCGTCGTATGGCATCCCGGCAGCCGGCCGCTGTTGGGGGTGAGCTTTAACGAGGCGTCGGGATTTGTGTGCGTAGAGTCGGCGATGGCCGGGGCCAGCTTGGCGCCGGGGGAGAGGGCGCACCTTAGTTTGCAGGCCAGGGCGGGGGCTTAACGGTGCGGCTGATGGCCCCATCGAGGGCAAGCCCCCTCCCACATGGGTGCTGTGTGGTGCCTACAAGCTATTAGCACTGAAGATCAAGTGTGGGAGGGGGCTTGCCCCCGATGAGGCCAATAAAGCCAACATAAATGCTGACTCAGTTGAACTCATCCCCCACCGGATACCGGCTGTCATTCAAACTCTCTTTGATCTTGCGCAGATGCGGCTGGAAATCCACGCCACGGCGCAAGGTCATGCCAGTCGCCAGCACATCCAGCACCGTCAACTGAATGATCCGTGAGGTCATCGGCATATAGATGTCGGTGTCTTCGGGCAGCGGGATATTCAGGCTGACGGTACTGGCCTTGGCCAGCGGCGAGTTCTCGGCGGTTACGCCCAGCACCGATGCACCGTTTTCCCGGGCGATACGCGCCACTTCCACCAGTTCGCGGGTGCGCCCGGTGTAGGAAATAATCACGAAAAGCTCGCCCGTGTGGGCCACCGAGGCGATCATGCGTTGCATCAGCACGTCGGCGTGGGCGGTCACTGCCAGGTTGAAGCGGAAAAACTTGTGCAGCGCATCCATGGCCACCGGTGCCGAAGCACCCAGGCCGAAGAAGTGGATCTGCCGCGCTTGGATCAACAGATCCACGGCCTTGCTGATCAGGGCAGGGTCCAGTGCCTGGCAGGCGGCGTCCAGCGAGGCGATGGCGCTGCCAAAGATCTTCTGGGTGTAGGCCTCGGGGTTATCATCTGCCTCCACGGCGCGGCTGACGTACGCGGCGCCACTGGCCAGGCTTTGCGCCAACTGCAATTTAAGTTCAGGGTAACCGCTGACGCCGAACGAACGGCAGAAACGGTTGACCGTCGGTTCACTGACCGAAGCGGCTTGGGCGAGGGCTGCGATGGAGAAGCGGGTCGCCTGCTGCGGGTTGAGCAGGATGACCTCGGCAACTTTTTTCTCAGCCTTGTTCAATTCTTCGAGGCGGTTCCGGATCTGTTCCAGAAGATTTCGCACGCGGTCCATTCAGTCTTTCCTTCGGGCGACGATGCAAATAAAGGGTGGCAACCAATCGACGAGTGGCCTTTTGCGGTGGCCTATCCTACTGAGGGTAGCTGAACACCACCACTCGGAATGCGTATTTCGGGAAAATGTTGTGGTTATTACTACATTTTTCCTTGAGTGATGCCTTGAAAAAAGGTATTTGTAGCTTAACTTGATAAAAGAACAAACATCATGCCTTCGATAACCGTAGAACCCTGCACCTTTGCCCTGTTTGGCGCCTTGGGTGATCTGGCGCTGCGCAAGTTATTTCCTGCCCTCTATCAACTCGATGGCGCCACGCTCCTGCACGACGACACGCGCATCCTGGCCTTGGCCCGTGAAGCCGGTTCCGAGCAACAGCACCTGGCGCACATTGAACAAGAACTGCGTAAATACGTCGGCAAGGAGCTGGATGAAACCGTCGCCCAGCGGTTCCTGGCGCGCCTGACCTATGTTCACGTCGACTTCATGAAAGCCGATGACTACGTGGCCCTGGCGGACATCGCTGGCACCGAACAACGCTTGATCGCTTACTTCGCCACCCCGGCGGCGGTGTATGGCGCGATCTGCGAGAACCTGTCCAAGGTCGGCCTGGCGGAAAACACCCGCGTGGTCCTGGAAAAGCCCATCGGTTCGGACCTGGAGTCCTCGCGCAAGGTCAACGACGCCGTGGCGCAGTTTTTCCCGGAAAACCGCACCTACCGCATCGACCACTACCTGGGCAAAGAGACGGTACAAAACCTGATCGCCCTGCGTTTCGCCAACAGCCTGTTCGAAACCCAGTGGAACCAGAACTACATCTCCCACGTGGAAATCACCGTGGCCGAGCAGGTCGGTATCGAAGGCCGTTGGGGCTATTTCGACAAGGCAGGCCAGCTGCGGGACATGATCCAGAACCACCTGCTGCAGCTGCTTTGCCTGATTGCCATGGACCCGCCGGCCGACTTGTCCGCCGACAGCATCCGCGACGAGAAGGTCAAGGTGCTCAAGGCCTTGGCGCCGATCAGCCCGGATGGCCTGACCACCCAAGTCGTCCGCGGCCAGTACATCGCTGGCTACAGCGCCGGCAAGCCGGTGCCGGGTTACCTGGAAGAAGAGAATTCCAACACCCAGAGCGACACCGAGACGTTCGTCGCCCTGCGTGCCGATATTCGCAACTGGCGTTGGGCCGGGGTGCCGTTTTACCTGCGTACCGGCAAGCGCATGCCGCAAAAGCTGTCGCAGATCGTCATCCACTTCAAGGAACCGTCCCACTACATCTTCGCCCCGGAGCAGCGCCTGCAGATCAGCAACAAGCTGATCATCCGCCTGCAACCGGACGAAGGTATTTCCTTGCGCGTGATGACCAAGGAGCAGGGCCTGGACAAGGGCATGCAACTGCGCAGCGGCCCGCTGCAACTGAATTTTTCCGACACCTACCGCAGCGCCCGTATTCCGGATGCCTACGAGCGGTTGTTGCTGGAAGTGATGCGCGGCAATCAGAACCTGTTTGTTCGCAAAGATGAAATCGAAGCCGCGTGGAAGTGGTGTGACCAGTTGATCGCCGGGTGGAAGAAGTCCGGTGATGCGCCCAAGCCGTACGCGGCGGGGTCCTGGGGGCCGATGAGCTCGATTGCACTGATCACGCGGGATGGGAGGTCTTGGTATGGCGATATCTGAACTGAAACTGCCGCAGGGCGTAACGCCCCACGAGTACCGCACACCGGCACTGTTGGCGGAAGGTTTGGCCAATGATGTGGCCGAGCAACTGCGCACGGCCGTCAGTGCCCGCGGCGAGGCGACCCTGGTGGTGTCCGGTGGCCGCAGCCCCGTGGCGTTCTTCCAGCATCTGGCCAAGCAGGGGTTGGACTGGTCCAAGGTCACCATCACCCTGGCCGACGAACGCTGGGTGCCGGTGGAGCACGCCGACAGCAATGCTGGCTTGCTCAAGCAGCATTTGCTGCAAGGCCCGGCGGCCAAGGCCAAGTTCTTGAGCCTCTATAGCGCCGCGGCCAATCTTGAAGAAGCTGCCGAGCAGGCCGATCGCCTGCTGGGCGAGTTGCCAGCCATCGATGTGCTGGTGCTGGGCATGGGTGACGACGGTCACACCGCGTCGCTGTTTCCAAACAGCCCGAACCTCGCCGAAGCGCTGAAGGCCGACGGTACCCGCCGTTGCTGGCCGATGCTGGCGCCGACCGTGCCGCATCAGCGCCTGACCATGAGTCGCGCGTTGCTGGCGACGGCTAATTACACCGTGCTGTCGATCTCCGGCAGTTCGAAATTGACCACCTTGAGCGCCGCGCTGGCCAGTGACGACGTCTCTGCCATGCCGATTCGCGCGTTTCTGCAACCTACATTAGAGATTTACTGGTGCCCATGAGCCAAGGATCAGCCGCTATGAAAAGCCCTCAACCGACCGTGTCCATGGCGGATAAAGTTGCCCTGATCGACAGCCTCTGCGCCAAGGCGCGGATCCTGCCGGTGATCACCATCGCCCGCGAGCAGGACATCCTGCCGCTGGCCGATGCCCTGGCAGCCGGTGGTTTGACCGCATTGGAAGTGACCCTGCGTTCCGAGTTCGGCCTCAAGGCCATTCAGGTACTGCGTGAACAACGCCCTGAACTGTGCACCGGTGCTGGCACCGTGCTCGATCGTCACATGCTCGAAGCCGCCGAAGTGGCGGGTTCGCAATTCATCGTCACTCCAGGCATCACCCGTGACCTGCTGGAAGCCTCGGTACACAGCCCGATCCCCCTGCTGCCGGGCATCAGCAATGCCTCGGGCATCATGGAAGGTTATGGCCTGGGCTATCGCCGCTTCAAACTGTTCCCGGCCGAAGTCAGCGGCGGCGTTGCTGCAATCAAGGCTCTGGGCGGCCCGTTCGGCGAAGTGAAATTCTGCCCGACCGGCGGCGTCGGTCCGGCCAACATCAAACACTACATGGCGTTGAAAAACGTGATGTGCGTGGGCGGTAGCTGGATGCTGGACCCTGAATGGGTCAAGAACGGCGACTGGGCCCGCATCCAGGAAGTCACCGCCGAGGCGCTGGCGCTGCTGGATTGATCTGCTTTTACTGAATCGTTGTTGCTGTGCTTAACGGCATTTTTGCGGTGCACTTGGTCGGTGTACCGCTTTTTTTTGCCTGTAGAAAAGTGCCTATGCGGCGCTCAATTCGGTGATGGCTTTGACCAGCACGGCCATCTCGGTTGCCGAAGTCACCAACCCCGGTGTCACCCGAATACAGGTGCCAAATGACGCTCCCTCACGGGTGGTGGTGAACAGGTTGTAGTCCTTGAGCAAACGATCCGTCATCACCTGCTGATCCCGGCCAATGAACTTGAATGCTGTAATCCCGCCATACAGCCGTGGGTCATCTGGCGTCAGCACCTCGATCCCCGGCAATCTCCGCACTTGGCTTACCCACACGTCTCGCAAGTAGTTCACCCGTGCGCCCTTGGCCGCCGCGCCACCCAATTGCTGGTGTTCTTCCAGTACCAGCGGCAAGGTCATCAGGGCCGGAAAGTTCGGCGTGCTGTAGGGCGTACGTGCGCGAACGTCGGTGGCGGGGTAGTGACATTCGCCCATGTCCGGATCAATGTCTGCCAGGCGTTCCGGGGCGATGTACAAAAAGCCCAGGGTCAGTGGGGCGCCGATCCACTTGTGCAGGTTGAAGCCAGCAAACTGGATACCCAACTCGGCGAGGTTGAATTCGATCTGGCCCAGGGCATGGGCGCCGTCGAGGATTACATCGATACCCTGCTTGCGCGCAGCCTGGGCAATCGCTGCCACGGGCATGATCAGGCCCGTGCGGTGGGTCACGTGGGTCAGCGCCATCAGCTTCAAGCGCGGGTACTGCATGAACGCATCGCGATACGTCTGCACCAGGCTGTCGAAACTCGCCGGGTGGGTGTGGGACAGTTCGATGACTTCCACGCCGCGATAGCCCGCCAGCCAGCGCATGGCACCTTTCACCGTGTCGTATTCCAGGTCGCTGATCAGCACCTGATCGCCCGGTTGCAGGCGGTTGTAGTTGCGGATCAGGGATTGCAGGGCTTCGGTGGCGTTGCGGGTGAAGGCCACCGCTGCCGGGTCGGCGTCGATCAGCCCGGCCAGTTGGCGGCGGATCGCGTCGTTTTCGACTCGCTCGAATTGCTGGCGTACATGCAGCGAGTTGCTGCGGTTGATAAACGCAACGTGTTCCAGGTATTGCGTCTGAACCGCTTGGCTCATGCGGCCGAAGTAACCGTTCTCCAGGTTGATCGGGCCGGGTTCCAGCGCATAGCGCTGGGCGATGGTGTGCCAGTGACGCTCGTTGTCTGCATTCCGTGGCATAGGCTGGGCTCTTTAATGACGAGGGGCGGGTTTGCCGTGTTTGGCGCGTAGCGGTTCAAGTAATTCAGACAACCCGTTGCTGTCGATTTCCTGCATCAACGCCAGCAACCCGCCCAGCTCGCCGTGGGGGAAACCTTCGCGGGCAAACCAGTTCAGGTAGGGGCCAGGCAGGTCGGCGATGATCCGCCCCTTGTATTTGCCGAAGGGCATTTCGCGGGTGATCAGCAGTTCGAGTTTTTCGGGATTCATGGAGGCTCAGGTGTGTGTATCGAGACCTTGGAAAATACAGGCATTCTGCATGAAGGCCAAATGACAGATCATGCAAATAGCGTAGATACAGATGGTTCAATTTATCGTAAATAATTGAAATATAAGGATAATCATATTTTTGAAAACCTGGCACGGGCGCTGCAACCATTAAGACAACCTTCTAACCCGTACAAGGAATTGAAAAATGACTGACATCAATAAAGAATCGATCTCCGTACTGAACGACCTGATCGAGACCAGCATCGACGGCCAAAAGGGTTTCAAGGAGTGCGCTGAAGACATCAAGCACCCAGAACTCAAAGCCTTGTTTGCCAAGCGTTCCGCCGACTGCGCCACTGCCGCCGCTGAACTGAAAACCGCCGTACGTGCCCTGGGCGGCGATCCGGAAGATTCCGGCAGCGTTGCCGGCGCACTGCACCGCGGTTGGGTCGACGTCAAGTCGATGCTCACCGGCAAGGATGAAGAGGCTGTGCTGAACGAAGCCGAGCGCGGTGAAGATCACGCCCTGAAGGCTTACAAAGAAGCGATCGAGAAGATCAACAAGCACAACCTGCTGGGCATTCGTGACCTGGTTGAGCGTCAGTACCACGGCGTACAACGCAACCACGACCAGGTGAAAGCCCTGCGTAACCAGGCTCGCGCTCAGTCTTGAGGCGTCGCTGAATAGAAAAAGCCCCGCAGGTGCGGGGCTTTTTTATGCGCGACGATCAGCCGATGCTGATCGGTGGCAACTCGGTCAAGGTCACGACCTGCTGCTTACGCGGTGCAAGGATCTCCGCCTCGCCGTCCACCACCAACTCATCACGCTGGTTGAACACGCGGGTGGCGATACGCACACGGAATTTCGGCAGCTTTTCGAGAATTTCCAGGCGCACGGTCAGGGTGTCGCCAATTTTCACCGGCTTCTGGAAGCTCATCTGCTGGCCGATATAGATGGTGCCCGGTCCAGGCAACTCGCAGGCAACGGCCGCGCTGATCAGGGCGCCGCTGAACATGCCATGGGCGATACGCTCCTTGAACATGGTCGCCTTGGCGTACTCGGCATCCAGGTGCACCGGGTTGTGGTCACCGGACATCGCGGCGAACAGCTGGATATCGCGCTCTTCCACCAATTTGCTGTAGCTGGCGGTCTGGCCGACTTCGAGGGCTTCGTACGGGGTGTTGGTTACCTGGGTCATCTAAAGGTGCATCCTGTGGCTAATCGGTAATTTAAAATATTGATTCTAAACGATAAATTATTCGCAGCGAGCCGGCCTGCGCAGTGTCAGCGCCTGGTCGATCCACGCCAGTACATCTGCCGTGACAGTGTCGCGATTGGTTTCGTTGAACACTTCATGACGCGCTTGCGGGTAGATAGTCAGTTGCAGGTGCTGGCAACCGGCTTCGCGCAAGGCGTTGGCCAGACTGTTGAGACGCTTACCCTCACTCACCGGATCACATTCGCCGCCCATCACCAGGATCGGCAGGCCCGGATCGATCTGCGCGAGATTGGACGCTTTGCTGATTTGCTGCAAGCCGCCGAGCAGGTCGATCCATAGTTGATTGGTGCAGCGGAACCCGCACAGTGGGTCGTTGATGTACTTGTCCACCTCACTCGGATCACGGCTGAGCCAGTCGAACGCGGTGCGATTGGGTTTGAAGGCTTTGTTGAATGATCCAAACGACAGGAATTCGATCAGCGCACTGCGCCCGCGCAGCCCCTGGCGCAAGCGCTCGAGCCGCGCAATTACCCTAGCGGCGCGGTACAGCGCCACCGGCTGGAAATTCGAACCGCTGAGAATCGCCCCATTCAGACTGGCGCTGTGGTGCAGCAGGTAGGCCTGGGCGATATAGCTGCCCATGCTGTGGCCCAGCAGAATGATCGGCAACCCCGGCTGTTGCTGGCCGATATGCTGGTTGAGGCTGGCCAGGTCGCCCACCACCTTGTTCCAGCCGTCCGTCTCGGCGTACAGGCCCAAGGTGCCTTCATCGGCGGTACGACCATGGCCGCGCTGGTCCAGCGCATATAGGCCGTAGCCGGCACCGCACAGGGCCTCGGCCAGGCGTGCGTAGCGCCCACTGTGTTCGGCCATGCCGTGGGACAGCATCACCACGGCCTTGGCTGGGCCCTCGGGCATCCAATGATTGACGTACAGACGGCTGCGGTCATTCGCGGTCAGCCAGAAGGTGCTGTGGTTCATGGCGCTTCCTTTGCTCAGGGTCGTTGCAGTGTATAGCTCATCTATTGACGGGCGGCGTATCTGCCTGCACATCAGAGGCAAGATTCATACAATCAATGACACGGTTTGGCGTATTTGCCTGTTTAGCCATAACTGCTAACGTCCCCAAAGCTCCGCTTTTTATAGCTGTAGGAAAGCGGCCGGACACACTCAGGTAAGAGGACAAGAATAATGCAACCTGATTTCTGGAATGACAAACGCGCAGCGGGCGTTCCCAATGACATCGACCTGTCGGCCTACAAGTCGGTGATCGAGGTCTTCGAGCGTTCCTGCAAGGCTTTTGCCGACCGTCCGGCATTCAGCAACATGGGCATCACCCTGACTTACGCCGAGCTTGAGCGCCAGAGTGCAGCGTTCGCCGGTTACCTGCAGCAGCACACCGACCTCAAGCCGGGCGATCGCATTGCGGTGCAGATGCCCAACGTACTGCATTACCCGATTGCCGTATTCGGCGCTTTGCGCGCCGGGCTGATTGTGGTCAACACCAACCCGCTGTACACCCCGCGCGAGATGCGTCACCAGTTCAAGGACGCCGGCGTGCGTGCGCTGGTCTACCTCAACCTGTTCGGCTCGCGCGTGCAGGAGGTGTGCAGCGATACCGAGATCGACTACTTGATCGAAGCCAGGATGGGCGACTTCATGCCCACCGCCAAGGGCTGGCTGGTCAACACCCTGGTCGACAAGGTCAAGAAGATGGTTCCGGCCTACAGCCTGCCGCGTGCGGTGGCGTTCAAGCGCGCCCTGCACATGGGCGCGGGCCAGGGCGTGACGCGCCATCCGGTGACCCTGGACGATATCGCCGTGCTGCAATACACCGGCGGCACCACCGGCCTGGCCAAGGGCGCGATGCTCACCCACGGCAACCTGGTGGCGAACATGCAACAGGTGCGCGCCTGCATGTCCCAGACCGGAGATGACGGTCACCCGCTGATCAAGGAAGGGCAGGAGGTGATGATCGCGCCGCTGCCGCTGTACCATATCTATGCCTTCACGGCGAATTGCATGTGCATGATGGTCTCGGGCAACCACAACGTGCTGATCACCAACCCGAGGGACATCGGCGGCTTTATCAAGGAGCTGAAAAAGTGGCGCTTCACCGGGCTGCTGGGGCTTAACACGCTGTTCGTGGCGTTGATGGACCATCCGGACTTCAAATCCCTGGATTTCTCCCACCTCAAGCTCACCAACTCCGGCGGCACCGCGTTGATCAAGGCGACCGCCGAGCGCTGGCAGCAGATCACCGGTTGTGCCATCGGCGAGGGTTATGGCCTGACGGAAACGTCACCGGTGGCCAGCACCAACCCCTACGGCAACAAATCCCGCCTGGGCACTGTGGGCATCCCCGTGCCGGCCACGGCTATGAAGGTGATCGATGATCATGGCGTTGAGTTGCCATTGGGCGAACGCGGCGAGTTGTGTATCAAGGGCCCGCAGGTGATGAAAGGCTACTGGCAGCAACCCGAGGCCACTGCCGAAGCGCTGGACGCGGAAGGCTGGCTCAAGACCGGTGATATCGCCGTCATCGATGAGGAGGGTTTTGTAAGCATCGTTGACCGCAAGAAAGACCTGATCATCGTGTCGGGCTTCAACGTGTACCCCAACGAGATCGAAGATGTGGTGATGGCGCATCCTGCCGTGGCCAACTGCGCGGTGATCGGCGTGCCGGACGAGCGCACGGGGGAGGCGGTGAAGCTGTTTGTGGTCGCGCGTGCCGAGGGGGTGAGCCTTGAGGAGTTGAAGGCCTACTGCAAGACCAACTTCACGGGGTACAAGGTGCCCAAGCATATTGTGTTGCGTGACTCGTTGCCGATGACACCGGTAGGCAAGATTTTGCGCAGGGAGCTGCGCGACATCGCCTGACCATGAATTGAAATGCAATCAAACGGTGGGAGGGGGCTTGCCCTCGATAGCGGTAGATCAGTCGATATATTCAGTGACTGAAATGCCGCCATCGGGGCCAACCCCCCTCCCACTTTGTTTTTAATTGGGCTGAAAACCCTATTCCAGAGCCTTTTACTCGGAGATTTTAGCTTCGCTAAAAGTGTGACCAATTATTGTAGGACAGTCGTGTTTATGACCGTAGGGCTCCCTTTTGGCTCTAGGCGGCCCCAGGCAAAGCTGCTACTCTCGGCGCGCTTTGTGACGTCTCGGCCTGCTTGAAAGCGCCAGATTCACCAAAAAACATACACCAATAATAATCGCATCAAATGCGATGATGAATTCGCGTCGCTGACGTCGCTGAGGAGTGGGCTTCCATGAACGAAGACTTTTGGAAGGATAAGTACCCCGCCGGGATTGCTGCAGAAATCAATCCAGACGAGTATCCGAATATTCAGGCGGTACTGAAGCAGTCCTGCCAGCGCTTCGCCAACAAACCGGCTTTCAGCAACCTGGGCAAGACAATCACCTACGGTGAGTTGTACGAATTGTCCGGCGCCTTCGCCGCGTACCTGCAACAGCACACCGACTTGAAGCCCGGCGATCGAATCGCCGTGCAACTGCCCAACGTCCTCCAATACCCGGTCGCCGTGTTCGGCGCCATCCGCGCCGGCCTGATCGTGGTCAATACCAACCCGCTGTACACCGCGCGGGAAATGGAGCACCAATTCAACGACTCCGGCGCCAAGGCCCTGGTATGCCTGGCCAACATGGCGCACCTGGCGGAAAAGGTCGTGCCCAAGACCGCCGTCAAGCACGTGATCGTCACCGAAGTCGCCGACCTGTTGCCGCCGCTCAAGCGTCTGCTGATCAACAGCGTCATCAAGTACGTGAAGAAAATGGTCCCGGCCTATCACTTGCCCAACGCGATCAAGTTCAATGACGTGCTCGCCAAGGGGCACGGCCAACCGGTCAGCGACGCCAGCCCGACCAGCAGTGATGTGGCCGTGCTGCAATACACCGGCGGCACCACCGGCGTGGCCAAGGGTGCGATGCTCACCCACCGCAACCTGGTCGCCAACATGCTGCAATGCAAGGCGCTGATGGGTTCCAACCTCAATGAAGGCTGCGAGATCCTGATCACCCCGCTGCCGCTGTACCACATCTATGCGTTCACCTTTCATTGCATGGCGATGATGCTGATCGGCAACCACAACATCCTGATCAGCAACCCGCGCGACCTGCCGGCGATGGTCAAGGAACTGTCGAAGTGGAAGTTCAGCGGCTTTGTCGGCCTGAACACCCTGTTCGTGGCGCTGTGCAACAACGAGGCGTTCCGCAAGCTGGACTTCTCCGCGCTGAAAGTCACCCTGTCCGGTGGCATGGCCCTGCAACTGGCAGCGGCCGAGCGCTGGAAGGCCGTGACCGGGTGTGGCATCTGCGAAGGCTATGGCATGACCGAAACCAGCCCGGTGGCCACCGTGAACCCGATCCAGCACATCCAGATCGGCACCATCGGCATTCCGGTGCCGTCCACTGTGTGCAAAGTGATTGCCGACGACGGTACTGAACTCGCCCTGGGTGAAACCGGCGAGCTGTGCGTCAAAGGCCCGCAAGTGATGAAGGGCTACTGGCAGCGCCAGGACGCCACCGACGAGATGCTCGACAGCGAAGGCTGGCTCAAGACCGGTGACATCGCGATCATCCAGCCTGACGGCTACATGCGCATCGTCGACCGCAAGAAGGACATGATCCTGGTCTCGGGCTTCAACGTGTACCCCAACGAGTTGGAAGATGTGCTGGCAGGCCTGCCGGGTGTGCTGCAGTGCGCGGCTATCGGTGTGCCGGACGAGAAGTCCGGGGAGCACATCAAGCTGTTCATCGTGGTCAAGCCGGGTGCAACCCTGACCAAAGAGCAGGTGATGGAGCACATGCGCGCCAACGTCACCGCCTACAAGGTGCCCAAGGCCGTGGAGTTCCGCGATGCGTTGCCGACCACCAACGTGGGCAAGATCCTGCGGCGTGAGTTGCGCGACGAAGAGTTGAAGAAGCTCGGTCTTAAAAAGTAACGCTATACCAATGTGGGAGGGGGCTTGCCCCCGATAGCGGTTTATCAGTCAGCAATCTGTAGCTGACACACCGCCATCGGGGGGCAAGCCCCCTCCCACATTTTTATACGTTTTCTACAGGGCGAACTGGGCGAAGCCCACGCCAGCGCCAGCCGGGCGCACATCTTTCAAGAACGAATCCTTGTCTGCGCTCAGCTCCAGGGTGATCTCCGGCTTGCGCTTGCCCGCATTACGCACCACCAACCCTTCGATGTGCTCACGCAAAAACGCCGTCGGCACCTTCAGGTGCAGCAACTGGTCGGTCTCGGCATTGTGCATCAACAGGTGGATCCACTCGTACTGGCCCACGGCAATACGGCCCACCGGGAGGTCAAACCACCAGATGTTGCGTTTGCGGTCCAGGTCGGTGAAATGGCAGTTGTTGACGCCGAGTACGGCACCGCCCAATTCGGTGTTTCTGCGGGCGATGGCCTGTGCTTTATTGAGTTTCATAACCTTCCTACGGGATCTGTTATTCAGCGTTTCAGCCTGAATGTGCCGGGCATTCTCATGGGTTGGCGGCAAAACATAAAGCCAAACCTGCGGCCGGCGATGAAATGCGTGGGCAAAAATAATTGAAACTCTCCCAAACGGCCTTGGGTCAATCTTTAGGTAATGACCAAAACCCTTGATTGTTCTCAGGAGAAATACCATGGGCAGCACAGCGGATAAGGCAAAAGGTTTGGCGAATGAAGCCGTCGGCAACATCAAGCAAGGTGTGGGTAAAGCCACGGATAACACCAAGCTGCAGACCGAAGGCAAGGTTCAGGAAAAGAAAGGCGAAGCTCAGCAAGCTGTCGGTAAGGCCAAAGATGCGGTGAAGAAAACCATCGACAAAGCCTGACCCGGCTGACTGCGAATGCGCAGCCACGCGGCCATCCACGGATGGCCGTTTTTGTGTCACCTGATGCAGTTAAGATTTCGAAATTGTTTCAAGGTCGCCAAATAGTCTACCTTGATGTAGAAAACGGCCCCTGAGTCGCCCACGAACTCAACTTTTTTGCGGCGAAAGGAGACGCTATGATTTTCCCGGTTCTCGATGGTCTCAAGCTGCACAAAGTGCTGTTGCGCACCGTCAAGGAATTCGTCGACGACGAAATGCCCACTTACGCCTCGGCACTGGCCTACCAGATGCTGTTCTCGCTGTTTCCCTTCCTGTTGTTCCTGATTGCCCTGATCGGTTTCCTGCATTTGCCGGACTTCTTTACCTGGCTGCGCCTGCAGTCGGAACTGGTGTTGCCGCCCCAGGCGCTGGAGCAGGTCAACCCGGTGATCGACCAGTTGCAGCAATCCAAGGGTGGCCTGCTCTCGGTGGGTATCGTGATCGCACTGTGGACGGCCTCGGCCGGCGTGCGCCTGATGATGAGCGCGATGAACGCCGCCTATGACGTGGTTGAAGGCCGCCCGATCTGGAAGCGCTTCCCGTTGTCGATTTTCTACACCGTCGGCATCGCCGGCATGCTGTTGGCCGCCGCCGCGTTGATGGTGCTGGGCCCGCAGGTGATGGAGTGGCTGGCCGGACAGATTGGCATGCAGGAGTTCGTGGTCACGTTATGGACCATCCTGCGCTGGCCGTTGATCGTTATTTTGCTGATGTTCGCCGTGGCCCTCATGTACTACGTGATGCCTGACGTCGAACAGAAATTCCGCTTCATCACGCCCGGCTCGGTGCTGGCGGTGGTGGTGTGGATCGTCGCGTCACTGGGGTTTGGCTACTACGTCAAAACCTTTGCCGACTACAACGCCATGTATGGCAGTATCGGCGCAATCATCGTATTGCTCCTGTACTTCTACATTTCCGCCGCCGTGCTGTTGCTGGGCGCGGAGATGAATGCGGTGATCGAGCACATGTCCGCCGAAGGCAAGGATCCGGGTGAAAAAGAGTTTGACGAGCCCGGCCACACCGGTGAAAAACAGCACGTCTCAGGCCTCGGCCGGGACCACTCCAAGCCCACTGCCGATGAAGTCTGACCGATGATCCGTGAAATCCTGAAAATGGGCGACGAACGCCTGCTGCGTATCGCGCCCCCGGTTCCGCCGGAAATGTTCGACAGCCCCGAGCTGTGGCAATTGATCGATGACATGTTCCAGACCATGGAGCACGTGGGGGGCGTCGGCCTGGCCGCACCGCAGATCGGTGTCGACCTGCAATTGGTGATCTTCGGTTTCGAGTCCAGCGAACGCTACCCGGACGCACCGCCGGTGCCACAGACGATCCTGATCAACCCGCTGATCACGCCACTGAGCCCAGTGCTGGAAGAGGGGTATGAAGGTTGCCTGTCTGTGCCCGGTTTGCGGGGTGCGGTGGATCGTTACCAGCAGATTCGCTATGAGGGGTTCGATCCCAAGGGCGAGCCGATTGTGCGCATCGCCGAGGGTTTTCATGCGCGGGTGGTGCAGCACGAGTGCGATCACCTGATCGGGCGGTTGTATCCGTCGCGGATTACCGACTTCACGAAGTTCGGCTTTATCGAAGTGATGTTTCCGGACATGGACCCCACCGCCGACGAGTAGCGTTCAGGCCCAATGAGGCCGAACTGTGGGGCGGGCTTGCTCGCGAATGCGGGGTGTCAGTCGCCGATAATGTTGACTCACCCAGCACATTTCGCGAGCAAGCCCGCTTCCACGGTTGGAATGCGTTTCAAGCCAGGTTATTTGCAGTCGACCTCACCAAACGATCCAAGCCCATCGCGATCATCGGCTTGTTGCGCTTGTAGCGTACCCAGCGTTCGCTGAGGGATTGCGGGAGCACAGTGTCCTGAGTGAAACCCATGCGTTGGTACAAGCCTTCCAGGTCCGGATGACATAGCAACCACACGGTGCCTTCCACCTCGGCCACGGCTTCATCAATCACACGCTTCGCCAAGCCCTGGCCACGATACGCGGGGTCGACAAACACCCCGGTCAACCACTGCCCACCGACCACCGGCGTCAGGCACAGCCCGGCGACAATCTCGCTTTCACGCGCCACCCATAGACGCCCGCCCTTGAGCGCCTTCATCGACGAATTGTGGCTGCGGTAAAACTTGTTCAGCAGCGGCCACAGGGGCTCTGCCAGCGGTTCGATGTGCAAGTTGGGCATGGTGTTCAGGCGGCGTTATCAAGGGCCGAGGATTATAAGCGCCTTCTGCCGGGCAATAGGTGGTATACCCAGTGCTACATCCCCTTTCAGTGGAGCATGCATCATGGCCAAAGGTATGGATTCAAAGAAAGCCGCGAAAAAGAAACCGGCAAAGACCGCCGACGAAAAACGCGCCGACAAGAAAGCCAAGAAAACCGAGACAGGTCTGTTCGGTCACTGAGACCCGTTTTTGAACGAACTCAGCTTTTGGGGGATTCGGCGGCCAGCGCGGCAATCACGGCTGGTCGCTGACCCACCCGCTGCTCAAACGCCGCCAGCGCCGGCCATTCGCGCAGATCAATCGCGTGGAGGGCCGCCCAGCGTAGCACCACGAACAGGTACGCATCCGCCACTGAGTACTGCGCCCCCAGCAAATAATCCTGGCGCTCCAGCGTCTGCACCAGCACGGCAAATCGCTTGAACAGCGTGGCCTGGAACATGGCCCGCACCTCGCCCTGAATCACGCCGTTGAAGAACACTGCCAACCCACCGTGCACTTCGGTGGCGATAAAATTCAGCCATTCCTGCAAACGCACGCGCTCCCAGCTGCCATTGGCCGGCGCGAGATTCGCTGTGGGTTTCAGGTCGGCCAGGTACTGCAGGATCGCGCTCGCTTCAGTCAGCACTTGGCCGTTGTCCAGTTTCAGCGCCGCAACATAGCCTTTGGGGTTGATCTGCAGGAAGTCTTCGCCCTCGGCGGTGGTCTTGGCCTGGTTATCCACCAGCACCAGGTCGAAGGGAATCGCCAATTCGCGCAGCACGATATGCGGGGCGAGGGAACAGGCATGGGGGAAGAAATACAGTTTCATCTGGGGCAGCTCCGTTGAATTTGCGCCAGTCTCGCGGGCATGGCACCGTGCGTAAAATTAAACGTTCAGACCCCCGCCATAAGGACAGCTACTGCCATGATGAACCTGATGCACTGGCGCCTGCTGGTAGCCGTGGCCGATCACGGCAGCATCACCGCCGCCGCCGAGCGCGTGGGCATGACCCAATCCGCCGCCAGCCAGGCCATGGCCGGCATGGAGGCGACGCTGGGCGCACAGCTGTTTACCCGTGAACCGCGCAAGACTTTGCCCACCGCCTTGGGGTTGAGTGTGATCGCGCAGGCGCGGGTGATGCTCGCGGCCTTGCAGACGATTCGCAGCACCGTGGACGAAGCCCGCCCGATGCTGCGCGGGACGATTCGCATCGCCAGTTTCCCCATGGTGCTGGCGACGTTTCTGACGCCGCTGTTGTTGCGTTTTGCTCAGCTCTATCCGGGTATTGAGGTCACTACTCTGGACGTCACCGACAACGAAGTGCTCACCCTGCTCGACGCGGACCTGATCGACCTGGGCGTTGTGCTTAACCCCAAGCCCGAGCGCAATGCCACGGTGCTGGGCCGGGACTTCTGGATGGCCGTGCTTGCGACAGACCATGCGCTGGCGCAACGCCCGGCCGATGCGACTGTGGCGCTTGAGGAATTACTTGAGCAGCCGTTCGTACTTGCCACCGGTGGCTGTACCGCGAATGCACGCAGCCTGGGTGCCGCAGCGGGATTGACGCTGCGCGATATCCGCGTGGAAGTGCGCGAATGGAACAGCGCCTTCAGCCTGGTACGCGAAGGTGTCGGCGTGACGCTGGTGCCGGAAATGGCCCTGCCGGCCCAGCGCAAGGGCTTGCGTGTCATGCCACTGACGGTGCCGCTGCACCGTGAGTTTGCCTTGGTCGGCTCGCCGACCCGTCCCCCTTCGGCCGCTGCCAGCGCGTTGTTAGCAATGGTGGCTGATTAGTGGCCTTGCATAGCGCCAAGCTCTGTCTATGCTCACCCAGAACCGTTGATGACGCTTGGCATATAAAGCGATTCGGATGGTTATTTCCCCATGAAGGTGTGCCAGCACTGTCTAACAAATGAATGGAATGCGCCTCCAGGCGCCGGGAACCCAGGGTGATCTGACCATGTTCAACCGCCATCACAAATCCGACCTGCAACAAATCGAACGTTTCTCCTGCGCCCTTACCGAATCCAACGCCAAACTGGCGGCCATCAGCCGTTCCATGGCCATGATCGAGTTCGACGCCAGTGGTGTGATCCTCGACGCCAACGACAACTTCTGCAACACCATGGGCTACAGCGCCGAGGAGATCCGCGGTAAACATCACCGCCTCTTTTGCGATGAGGCCTACACCCACACCGACGCCTACGCCAAGCTGTGGCGCGACCTGGCGCGGGGCGAGGCCCTTAGCGGCACCTTCATGCGCCTGAACAAGCACGGCCAGGAAGTGTGGCTGGAAGCCAGCTACATGCCGGTGCTGGACAAGGACAACCAGGTGCAGAGCGTGATCAAGGTCGCGTCGGATATCACTGCGCGGGTCCATCACGAACATGAAAACCAGAGCTTGATCGACGCCATCGGCCGTTCCATGGCGGTGATCGAGTTCACCCCGCAGGGCCAGATCCTTAACGCCAACGAAAACTTCCTGAAGACGGTGCAGTATTCCCTGGATGAAATCGTCGGCCAGCACCACAGCATGTTTTGCCACCGCAACGAAGTGGAATCGCCGGCCTACAAGGCGTTCTGGGCGTCGCTCAACCGCGGCGAATACCACTCGCATCGCTTCGAGCGTAAAAACAAATACGGCAAGACCCTGTTTCTGGAGGCCTCCTACAACCCGATCTTTGACACCAATGGGCGCCTGTACAAGGTGGTGAAGTTCGCCAGCGACATCACCGACCAGGTCACCACCCTGCGTAACGCCGCCGACTCGGCCCATGCCACTTCGGTGCAAAACGACGCCTGCGCACGCAAGGGGTCGGAGGTGGTGCAGCAAACCGTGCAGATCATCGAAGAAATTTCCCATGATCTGAACCAAGCGGCGGTGAGTATCGACGCCGTGAGCAAGCAATCGGACATCATCGGTGCCATCGTGCAGACCATTCGCAGCATTGCCGAACAGACCAATATGCTGGCGCTCAACGCCGCGATCGAAGCGGCACGGGCCGGTGAGCATGGGCGTGGCTTTGCAGTGGTGGCAGACGAAGTGCGCAGCCTGGCGGCGCGGACCAGCCAGGCGACGGTGGAAATCGTCGATGTGGTGCGCAAGAACCATGATCTGTCGCTGAGTGCAGTGTCGAGCATGCAATCGAGCTTGAGTCGCACAGGCGTGGGGGTGGAATTGGCGAATGAAGCAGGTCAGGTGATCCTGGAGATTCAGGAAGGGTCACGGCATGTGGTGGATGCGATCGGGCAGTTCAATTCGACGTTGCAGCTGCAATAACCCAATCCCTGCAGGCGCCGGCTTGCCGGCGATAGCATCACCTCGGTCTCTCTGATTCACCGAGGCGCCTGCATCGCCGGCAAGCCGGCGCCTACCGTTGATCGTGGTGCTTGTTAGATCGCAGCCAGGGTTTCTTTCACTGTCTGGGCCTGTGGGTCAGCGGTTTTTGCCGCGACCTGCTGCTCTTGCTGCTGCTTCAAGCGCTCTGCCACTTGCTTGGAAAAGGCATCCTGTTTTTCCTTCGACATGTTCTGCAAGTCTGCCTCGGTCAAACCCTGCTCCTTGAGCAGTTGGTCACGGATGCGCTCGGCCGGGGATTTGCTCATGTAGTCGGTGAATTCCGAGCGCGCACCGGAGGTGGTGCTGGTCGCCGGTACATCGCTGGTCGACGCGCTCGTCTGCAACTGCACGCGGGTCTTGGCAAAGGCTTCGTCGATACGGTCGGTCGCCTTGTCCAATTCCTTCTGTGCGGCCGGCACGGTCACGCTTTGCTGCGCCGCTTGCAGGGCACCGCTGTACAGCGCGCTGGCAGCGGCGTTGGCGGGGTCCATGTCGGGCCGCTTGATCTGTTGAACGGTCGACACGGCTTGGGTGTTGTTGTTAACCAGCATGATCGGTCACCTGTGGAAATGTTCTGTGCCACAGCTGGAGCAAATAGCGTGCCGGGTGCCAGGTGCCCGGTTTTATTGGGGATAGCGTGGCCGTTGCGGCAAACAATGTCCCGCAGGCGGCCAGCCATTGCCGTTAATGGGCGATGTTTTCCAGCGCCAGGTTACGCGTACGCGGCCCGAACCAACTGATGGTGATCATCACGATCAACATGCTGCTGGCGATAAACGCCAGCACCCCCGGTGTGCCCAGGTGTTCGAGGATAAAGCCGATCAACAGGCTGCTGAACACGGTGGATAAGCGGCTGAACGAATAGCAGAACCCCACCGCCCGTGCGCGGATGTTGGTGGGGAACAGTTCGCTCTGGTACGAGTGATAACTGAAGCTCAGCCAGGCGTTGCAGAAGGTGATCATCACCCCACAGATCACCAAACCCACCGCCGTGGTTTGCAAGGCAAACAGGCTGCCGAAGATCACTGCGCCCAGGGCCGAGCCGACGATCTGCCATTTGTTTTCAAAACGGTTGGCCACCTTCACGAACAGCAACGGCCCCAGGGGGTAGGCGAGGGTGATGATGAAGGCGTAGAGCAAACTGTGGGTCACGCTGACGCCTTGGCCCGACAGCAACGCCGGCAACCAATTGCCAAAGCCGAAGAAGCCGATGGCCTGGAACACATGGAACACGATCAGCATCAACGCGCGGCGGCGGTACGGCGGTTGCCAGATATCGGCAAAGCGGCCGCTGCCCTGCACGCTGACGGTTTCTGGCTCGGGCTCATCCAAGGGTTTGCCATGATCCTTCTGACAGCGCGCTTCGAGGCTGTCCATGATCACACCGGCCTCTTCGAAACGCCCCTTTTGCGCAAGCCAACGCGGTGATTCCGGCAAGCGCTTGCGCAATTGCCAGATAAACAGTGCAAACACTGCGCTCGACAACACCACCCAACGCCAGCCCGATACGCCGAACGGTGCTTGCGGCACCAGCCACCATGACATCAACGCCACCGCCGGTACCGACAGGAACTGGATGAAGAACGCAAAGGCAAACGCCGAGCTGCGCATGCGCTTGGGCACCAGTTCCGAGAGGTAGGCATCGATGGTCACCAGCTCGATGCCCAGGCCAATGCCCACCAGGAAGCGCATGCAGATGATGCCCAGGGCGGACGTCTGGATGCCCATCAACACCGTGGCGACGGTGTACCAGACCAGCGCAAAGGTGAAGATCGCCCGCCGGCCGTAACGGTCGGCGATGGGGCTGAGCAGGCTGGCGCCAAGGAACAGGCCGAGGAAGGTTGCCGAGGCAAAGGCGGCCTGGTCCGAAAAGCCGAATACGCCCTCGCTGCCGGTATGAAAAATCCCGTCGCTGATCAGGCCAGGGCTGATATAAGCGGTCTGGAACAGGTCATACAGCTCGAAAAAGCCGCCGATGGACAGCAACGCTACCAAGCGCCAGACCGTGGCGACGGCGGGGAGGCGGTCGATGCGGGCGCTGATGTGGGCGGCGCGGATGGGGTCGATGCCGTCGGTGGTGGAGGTGAGTGTGGACATGGGCGAGATTCCAGGTGCAGTGACCTGGAATCTTAGCTGGCTAACGGAAATCGCTGCGTGTGAAGTTGTGCCCGGTTGGTTGCTCATTCGCTGGATTATTGCGCAAAGACTCTCTTTTCAAAGGTTTTATGGCGGACGGGTTCAGTAGCTGATGGGGATCTCGAAAGTCGCAAAGGCATCGTCTACCGGTTGATAGCCCAGTACTCGGGTGGTTTCGCTCAAATCCAGCCGCTTGAAACGGTTATTGGAAATCCCATGGGCGATCAGGTGTTTTACCCCCTCGGTTTCCACCGCACGTTGCAGCAACTGCACCGCATCCCGTGGGCTGAGCCAGGCGCTGAGGTCACGGGCGTTGTTCAGGTCATGGGTTTCGGGGAATTCAAAGGCACCGATGCGCAGGGCAATGGTCGACAGCGGGGTTTTGGCGGCGTAGTAACCGCAGAGTGCCTCGCCGTAGCATTTGCTCACGCCGTACAGGTTGGCGGGCATCACCGGCATGCCGGGCGTGATCTGGCGGTCCACCGGGTAGCCTTCGATGGTTTGCGCGCTGCTGGCGAACACCAGGCGCTTGACCCCGGCGGCCACGGCGGCTTCGAACAGGTAAGTGGTGGCGAGGATGTTATTGGGCAACAGTTCTTCGAACGAGGCGCTGGCGTGGGGGATGCCCGATAGGTGCACGATTACGTCGATGCCTTCGAGCAGGGTCGCCAGGCTGGATTTATCGCTGAGGTCGGCGTGTACGAAGCGGTGCTCGCCCAGGTCAAAATCCGGCGCCATGCGGTCGGTGAGGGTGAAGCGGTAACGGTCTTTCGAGGCGTCGAAAAACGTCTTGCCGATTCTGCCGCAGGCGCCGGTGAGCAATATGTTGAGTCCTTTCACGCGTAATCCTTGTTTTAGTTATGGCCGTCGAGCGCGAAGGTCTTGAAGCCAGGGCGCTGGCTGAGGCGCAAGTAATACGCCTCCACCGCGGGGTAGGGCGGATGCGCCAGAGGGGCGTTGCGCCAGCGGTGTACGGAGAGGCCGACGAGGATGTCTGCCAGGGTGAACTCATCGCCGGTTACGTAGGCGCCGGTCTTGCTCAGCTGTTGCTCCAGCAGGCCCATCTTGTCGTTCCAGGCTTGCACGCCGGCCTGGATGCGCTGCGGGTCCTGATAATCCGGGTTCTGGCGCACCAGCGCGTGGAACGCGTAGCCCCAGGACGGGTTGAGTTCGGTAGCTTGCCAGTCCATCCATTGCTCCACCCGGGCCCGTGGCGCGGGTTCGGCGGGGAGCAGGTCGTGGCGTTGGTAAAGGCTGACGAGGTACCGGCAAATGGTGTTGGACTCCCATAGCACGCCATGGTCGTCGATCAGCACCGGCACTTGGGCGTTGGGGTTTAGGGCCAGGAACTCGGCGGACTGGGTGGGCTTGAAGCCGATGCCCCAGTCTTCGCGCTGGTAGTCGATGCCGAGTTCCTGGCAGGTCCAGAGCACTTTACGCACGTTGATGGAGGACGTACGGCCCAAGATTTTCAGTGAGTGTCCCATGGTGCTTCCCTGGCAGTGGAGAGCAGCCAATCTAGCAGGGCGCAAGCGGGCATGGTTAAAAAATGTGGGAGGGGGCTTGCTCCCGATTGCAGTGGGTCAGCTACCTGTAAGTTGACTGACCCACCGCTATCGGGGGCAAGCCCCCTCCCACATTTTTTCGAGTAAGGCCTTAACAGCATGGTGTGTGCTGGTCCATGGCCTTGCCTACCAGCAATACACTTAGCTCGCTCAGTTGGTGGATAGCCAGGGCTACATCGCGGTGCTTGCCGGTGAGGTCATCGGACAGGTCGAGCAGCAAGGTGCTGACGGAGCACACGGTTTCGTAGCTGTTGATCAGCAGGGTTTCGGTGGGGGTATCAGGGATGACGGTGAAGAGCGTATGCGTGGGGATGCTGTGCATTATTGACGTACCTGATCTGGGCTGATACCTGATCGCTACTAAACGAGGGTGGCAGCTGTACGCAGGTTAGTAGACCGGTATCCCACACAAACCCGGCGCACCCGAAGGCGCCCTGCGCACAGCCACCATCAAGCATCGATAGGTTCATGCAGCTTGTGTGAGGAAGCGGGGCTACTAAACCCGATCACCGAGACATTCAGCGACCGGCCAACCTTAGAGACCCTCACCCTGACGCACAAGCCGGCGGATTCTGACGTAAGCGTAGGCAACCGGGCAAGGCGCTTACCGCAATGTCAGGCGCTTCCTACAGGCGTCCTACGTACTCTCGCGCACCTGCAACTCAAACCCCATGTCCACCACCGGCTTGGCGATCTTGTTACCTGCCATGATCGTCAACAAATGTTCTGCCGCCCGCCGACCGATCGCCTCACGCGGAGTACTGATGCTGCTCAGGCGCGGCACCATGAACGAGGATGCCGGCAAGTCGTTGAACCCCAGCACTGCCACACGCTCCGGTACTTTGATGCCATGGCGCAGGGCTTCCAGCAGCGCGCCCTGGGCCAGGTCGTCGTTGCCGAAGAAGATCGCGTCTACGTCCGGATGAGCCGCCAGCAACTGTAAAAACAACTCGCCACCCAGTCCCACGGAAGAAGGGCGCGGCGTCAGCAATTCCAGCGCCGGGTCGTACAGTCCAGCCTGCTGCAGTGCGCGGCGGAAACCTTCGCCTCGCAGCAATGTGCGCTGGTCCAGTTGTGCACCGATGTAGGCCAGGCGCTTGCGCCCGCGGGACAGCAAATGCGCCGCCGCCGTCTCGCCCGCCGCGAGTTGCGAGAACCCTACGCAGTTCACGCCGGCGTTGGGGTCCAGATCCATCATGTAGACGCAGGGCACATTGCTGGCCTCGACCATCCGTCGGGCGCTTTCAGTGCGATCAAACCCGGTCAGCAGCAAACCCCGTGGCTGGTAGGCCATGTAGTTGCGCAGCAGGTTTTCTTCTTCGTCGCGGGAATAGTGGGAGTTGCCGATCAGCACTTCAAAGCCCTTGGGACGCAGCACTTGGTGGATGGCTTCAAGGGTTTCGATAAACAGCAGGTTGGACAGCGACGGCACCAACACCACCACCGAATGGCTCTGGGCCGAGGCCAGTGCACGGGCGGCAGGGTTGACCACGTACTTGAGTTCGGCGGCGGCCTGCTGCACTTTTTCCACCAGTTCGGTGGCCACGGTGCTGATGCCGCGCAGGGCGCGTGAGGCGGTAATCGGGCTGACGCCGGCCAGGCGGGCGACTTCGTTAAGAGTCGGGCGACCCGTGGTGCGTAATTTTTTATCGTTCTTGGAGGTCATCAGGCGGCTTGCCAAACAAAAATCGAGGCACTAAGGTAGCGCTGTCTCCAAAGGGCTGCAAATTCTTGAACGCTGGGTTGCCTGATCCGGTTCAAACGATTGGAGAGGATGCACGCGTCACTCCATAAAAAAAGACAAGACGGCGCGGGAAAAGCCTGTTTTTGCACTAGCCTTACAGCGTGCAAAGGTAGCGCTATCTGCGTCCTGAGGTGTTTCATGAGTCAACCTGTTACCGCCCTGGTCATCATGGGTGTTTCCGGCTGTGGCAAGTCCAGCGTCAGCGAGGCCCTGTGCCGCCTGAACGGTGCCACTGCCATTGAAGGCGACAGCTTTCACCCTGCCGCCAATATCGAAAAGATGAGCGCCGGCCACCCCCTCAACGACGACGACCGCGCCGGCTGGCTCGACATCCTTTGCGATGAACTGCGGCGTTCGCTCAAAGCGGGCGAGCACCCCGTGCTCACCTGTTCCGCCCTCAAAAAGAAATACCGCGACCACCTGCGCGAATCAGCGCCGGGTCTGGGTTTCGTGTTCCTGGAGCTGACCCGCGCCGTGGCCGCCGACCGTGTGTCTCATCGCCCCGGCCATTTCATGCCAGCCAGCCTGATCGACAGCCAGTTCGCCACCCTTGAATCGCCTAAAGGCGAGCCGCTGACCCTGGCCCTCAACGCCAGTGAAGACAGCGTCGAGGCATTGGCCGAGCAGACACACGCCTGGTGGCTGCAACACGGCTTTGAACCTACTCATTAATTTTTTGCCGGAAAAGATAGCGCTATCCCCGGCAGGAAATTCAACACCCGCTTTAATAACAACAACAAACAGGAGAGACCCCCCATGTTTGGCATGTCCCACGAGTCCTACCTACTGCTAGATGCAGTCGTTACCATCATCGGGTTGATCGTTCTGATCACCAAGTTCAAGGTGCACCCGTTCATCGCGCTGATCATCGCGGCCGGCTTCCTCGGCCTGACCTCGGGCATGCCCGTGGACAAGATCATCAAGGCGTTCCAGGACGGCTTCGGCGGGGTGCTCGGCTTTGTCGGCATCATCCTTGCGCTGGGCACGATGCTCGGCAAGATGATGGCCGAATCCGGCGGTGCCGATCAGATCGCCCAAACCTTGATCCGCGCCTTCGGCAAAGAGAAGGTCCAGTGGGCCATGATGTTCGCCGCGTTCCTGGTGGGCATCCCGCTGTTCTTCGAGATCGGCTTTGTGCTGCTGATCCCGCTGGTGTTTATCGTCGCGCGCCGCACCGGCGTGTCGCTGATCAAGATCGGCATCCCGCTGCTCGCCGGCCTGTCGGCGGTGCATGGCCTGGTACCACCACATCCGGGGCCGCTGCTGGCCATCGGCGTGTTTGGCGCGGATATCGGCAAGACCATTCTGTACGGCCTGATCGTCGCTTTGCCGACCGCCATTATCGCCGGTCCGATCTTCGGTACGTTTATCGCCAAGTACATCCCGGGCAACCCGTCCCAGGAACTGGTCGATCAATTGGCCCGCGAGACTGATAACAAGTCGCTGCCAAGCTTCGGCATCACCCTGGTCACCGTGCTGCTGCCGGTGTTCCTGATGCTGCTGAAGACCTTCGCCGACATCGCGTTTGCCGAAGGTAACGTGGTACGCAACTGGATGGACATGATCGGTCACCCGATCACCGCCTTGCTGCTGGCCCTGTTGCTGTCGCTGTACACCTTTGGCCATCGCCAGGGCATCCACTCCAAGCAGATCCTCAAGCTACTCGACGCCAGCCTGGCGCCGACCGCGGCGATCATCCTGATCATCGGCGCCGGTGGTGGCTTCAAGCAGATGCTGGTGACCAGCGGCGTGGGTGACGTGATCGGCCATATGGCGGTGAACGCGCAGATCAATCCGATCCTGCTGGCGTGGCTGGTGGCGGCAGTGATTCGTGTGGCGACCGGTTCAGCCACGGTGGCGACCATTACCGGCGCGGGCATTGTGGTGCCAGTAGTAGGGATGATTCCGGGCGTCAACCGTGAGCTGCTGGTGTTGGCGACGGGGGCGGGTTCGTTGATCCTGTCTCACGTCAACGATGCGGGGTTCTGGCTGGTGAAGCAGTACTTCAACATGACCGTGGCCGAGACGTTCAAGACCTGGACGGCGATGGAGACCATTCTGTCCGTCGTGGCGTTGATCTTCATCATGTTGCTGTCGTTGGTGGTGTAAGCCACACCGCAGCATCCCATGGGGTCACCCAATCAAATGTGGGAGGGGGCTTGCCCCCGATAGCAGAGTGTCAGTCATTGCATCCGGTGACTGAACCACTGCCATCGGGGGCAAGCCCCTTCCCACATGTTTGAGCGCATTTCTTCGGGGAAATTGGGTCAGGCTTTAGGGGTCAGCCCATCTGCCCGGAACATCCCGCGAATACCGCGTACCGCCTGGCGAATCCGGTCCTGGTTTTCGATCAGTGCAAAGCGCACATGGTCATCACCATACTCGCCAAAGCCGATGCCTGGCGACACACACACCTTGGCTTCCAGCAGCAGCTTCTTGGCAAACTCCAGCGAACCCAGGGCGGCATATTGCTCTGGAATCTTCGCCCAGACGTACATCGACGCCTTCGGGTTCTCCACCATCCAGCCCAACTCATGCAGGCCTTTGACCAGAACATTGCGGCGCTGGCGGTACTGCTCGGCGATGTCTTTCACGCACTGTTGGTCGCCTTCCAGCGCGGCAATCGCCGCCACTTGCAGCGGGGTGAAGGTGCCGTAGTCGTGGTAGCTCTTGATGCGCGCCAGGGCGTTGACCAATTCCGGGTTACCCACCATGAAACCAATGCGCCAGCCGGCCATGTTGTAGCTCTTGGACAGGGTGAAAAATTCCACCGCAATGTCCTTGGCACCCGGCACTTGCATGATCGACGGGGCTTTCCAGCCGTCGTAGACGATGTCGGCGTAGGCCAGGTCGTGGATCACCAGCACGTCGTATTGCTTGGCCAGGGCGATCACACGTTCGAAGAAGTCCAGTTCCACGCATTGCGCGGTCGGGTTGGACGGAAAGCCCAGGATCATCATCTTCGGCTTGGGAATCGAGCCGCGAATGGCCCGTTCCAGCTCCGCGAAGAAATCCACGCCAGGCACCAGCGGCACCGAACGCACCTGGGCGCCGGCAATCACCGCACCGTAGATGTGGATCGGGTAGCTCGGGTTGGGCACCAGTACGGTGTCGCCCTGGTCCAGTGTGGCCAGCATCAAGTGCGCCAGGCCTTCCTTGGAGCCGATGGTGACGATGGCTTCCGATTCGGGGTCAATGTCCACTTCATAGCGGTCTTTGTACCAACGCGAAATCGCCCGGCGCAGACGCGGAATGCCTTTGGACGTGGAGTAACCGTGGGTGTCTTCACGCTGGGCGACTTGCACGAGTTTTTCGACAATGTGCGGTGGCGTGGGGCCGTCAGGGTTGCCCATGCTCAGGTCGATGATGTCTTCGCCGCGCCGACGCGCAGCCATCTTCAGTTCGGCCGTAATGTTGAAAACGTAAGGGGGGAGTCGATCTATGCGCGCAAAGCGGCGCGGCGAACCTTGGTCTGCCATTGTTGCCTCGAAGTACGTAAGCGCCCGGAACCGTCCGAGCGACGTCGGCCACTGCGGTGGCCTGCGGGGCAGACAATACGGTCGATGATGGCCAGTTGTCCAGATGCGTAGGAAAATTTTCTGCATGGAGTCCAGCGCGAATATGCCCCTATACTCGATGCGGGTTTGTTCCCTCATAAGAAGGAGACTGTTCGTATGGATCAGCAGACAAAACAACCGTTAGAGCCACGCATGGAAGCCGGTAAAGCCTTGGTGATCGCCGGGGTGCAAGGGCGTTATTCGAAGGCCACCGTGGGGGATATCCCCAAATTGTGGGAGTTGTTCGATACCTGTATCAAGGACATCAAGCAGCGTGTGGGCGGCGTGACGTATGGCGTTTGCCATAACCCCAGGCAGGGCGAATTCGACTACATGGCCGGTGTCGAAGTCCCCACCAAAGGCGATGTGCCGAGCAACTTCGAATTCATCGAAATCCCACCGCTCAACTACGCCGTGTTCCCGCACTACGGGCCGGTACAGGCGCTTGAGCAGACGTACGAGCGCATCATGTTTGAATGGCTGCCGCACTCGGGCTACAAGGTGATGGGCGCGGATTTTGAGCGCTACAGCGCGGATTTTGATGCGCGCAAGGGCACCGGGACGGTGGAGATCTGGTTGCCGGTGGGGCAGAAGGTCTGACCGGAACAGGGGCTGGTAGTCGGGCCCCTGTCAGCTCGGTGTCGAGCGCTAGACGCCCCCACGACACCAAGGGTGCCTTGGGGGCCGCAGGCCATGGCATAAAACGCAACGTTGCCCTGGGCCAGGACCACTTCGCCGTTGTTACCGACCCCCGAGTCAGGATTGCCGCTGGCGTCGAAGCCCTCTTGAGGGGGGGATTACCGAGGCTCAGATCCTTGCCGCCTACGGTCTTGGTGTGCGTGCCCGAACGCCTGGAAGGAATACTCATTGGCCTGCTCCTTGGGTTCAAGTTATGCATACGCTACATGTTGAGCGTGTCGAAGTCGGCCTGATCGAAGACCCACCTCAACCTGCGCTCATACCCAATCCGTCCCTTATATGCCTCCCCACTGTCCACCCAGCCAGCCTTCAGATACAGCCCCATTGCCGCCACATTGTCCGCGTCCACCGACAATTCCAGGCCCTTGATCTGCGGCCACGCTTGCCGTGCCGCCGCCGGAAGGGCTTGCAAACAGGCCTTGCCGAATCCGCGCCCTTGTTGATGCCGATCCACTTGCAATGCATGCAAGGTCGCGCTGTGTTCATCGGCCCAGTGGGGCAGGCAGGGTGGGCGTTTGAGCAGGAGGAAGGCCACGGGCAGGTCGTCGGCGAGCAGGGCGAAGCCTTTGATGGTGCCAGGGTTGGGATTGACCAGCAGGCTGTTCAGTGCGCAGTGGATATCACCGGAATACGCCAGTTGCTCGGGATGCACGTGCAGGGTGTCGAGTTGCTGTTTCTGCACAAGGCTCAACGTCTCATAAAGGGCGAGGCGGGTTTCCATCGGGGGCGTATCCGAAATGCTACAAAGAGGCCTGGATTCTAGCGGGTTTACCGGGGCGAAAATATTTTTAAGCGGCGTGTCGATTTGCCGAAGGGCCATTCGACTAAGGGTGTCTTTCGTGATTTTCACCCCCAAGGAGTATCGCCATGAGCACTGCCATCAACACCCTGATCGAACAATGGAAACGCGCCGTCAGCGCCAAGGATGTCGAGAAAATAGTCAGCTTCTACGCCGACGATATCGTCGCGTTCGACGCCGTTAACGCCCTGCAATTCAAAGGCAAGGCCGCTTACCAGGCGCACTGGCAGGCCTGCATGGAATTCTGCCCCGGCCCGGGCGTGTTTGACTTTCATGAGCTGCATATCGTCGCCGCCGAGGACAGCGCCTTTGCCCACTGGCTCGCCCACTGCGGTGGCACTGGGCCGGATGGCGTGCTCAAGACCTGCTGGATGCGGGTCACCGCCGGTTACCAGCGTATCGACGGCCAATGGAAAGTGGTGCATGAGCACTGGTCCGCACCGTTCGACATGGAAACCGGCGCCGGTCTGTTCGACCTGAAACCTTGACCGTCGCGATCTATAGTCAGTAATCCGAAAACGGAGAACGCCATGAAATACCTGTGCCTGGTCTACAGCGAAGAAGCGTTGCTGCACAGTCTGCCCGACAGTCCCAAGGACCCGGAATGCCACGCATACGCCGAAGCCGTTCACGGCAGTGGCCGCATGCTCGCTGCCCAAGCGCTGGAGTCGGTGAGCACCGCCACCACCGTGCGGATGCGCAATGGCAAGTTATCGATCACCGACGGGCCGTTTGCCGAGACCAAGGAGCAACTCGCCGGGTTCTACCTGATTGAGGCCCGTGACTTGAATGAAGCGATCCAGGTGGCCGGCGGCATTCCGGCTGCCCGGGTCGGCAGTGTGGAAGTGCGCCCCGTGCGTGAATTGAATCTCTGAACAGAACAACCATAAGACTCAAGAGGTTTACCCCATGTCTACGCAACCTGCCGAGTTTGAATTGTCCATCAGCCGCGTGATCGATGCGTCGCGCAGCCGGGTGTTCCGCGCCTGGACCGAACCTGCCTTGCTCCAGCAATGGTGGGGCCCCCATGGCATGACCACCCCCGAGTGCGAAATGAACCTGTGGGTCGGTGGCCTGTTTCGCACCTTGATGCGGGCGCCGGACGGTGCCGAGTACCCGACGCAGGGTGTGTTTCTGGAAATCGATGCGCCCAATCGACTGGTGTTTACTGACGCCTTCATGCCCGGCTGGATCCCCTCGGGCAAGCCGTTCATGAGCGCCGAAGTCACCTTCGAAGAGGTCGACGGCAAGACGCTTTACACCGCTCGCGCCATGCACTGGAGTGCCGAAGACAAGCAGGCCCACGAAGCCATGGGCTTTCATGACGGCTGGGGCCAGAGCCTGGATCGTTTGGTCACCCTGGTGACCCAGGGCATGCCCGATTGACCCTGTCGGTCGAGGCCATTTACCGCAGCGAATCACGCCGGGTGCTCGCGACGCTGATTCGCTTGCTGGGTGACTTCGACCTGGCCGAGGAAGCCCTGCACGAAGCGTTTTTCGTGGCGGTGCAGCGCTGGCCGCTGGACGGTGTGCCGGACAATCCACGGGCTTGGCTGGTGTCGACTGGTCGCTTCAAGGCCATCGACCGGCTGCGCCGCGAGGCGCGTTTCACTCCGTTGCTGCAGGAGCAGGCCGATGCGTTGGAAGCGGCTGACTGGAGTGACCAAGACGTGGAAGACGACCGCCTGCGGTTGATCTTCACCTGCTGCCACCCGGCGTTGGCGGCGGATGCCCAGGCCGCGCTGACCTTACGTGAGATCTGTGACCTCACCACCGAAGAAATCGCCCGCGCGTTCCTGGCCACACCCGCCACCATCGCCCAGCGCATCGTGCGGGCCAAGGGCAAGATCCGCGAGGCCAAGATCCCTTACCAAGTGCCATCCCTGGACGAATTGCCCGAGCGGCTGGACAGTGTATTGCGGGTGATTTACCTGGTGTTCAACGAGGGGTATTCGGCGTCCATGGGCGCTGACCTGACCCGTGAAGCGTTGACGCGCGAAGCCATTCGCCTGGGGCGTTTGTTGCTGGAATTGCTGCCCGAGCCCGAAGTCATGGGGCTGCTCGCACTGATGCTGTTGCATGAGTCCCGACGCCCGGCGCGCACCTCGGCCAACGGGGAGTTGGTGCTGCTGGATGAACAGGACCGCTCGCTGTGGGATGCGACCCTGATTGCCGAAGGTTGCACGTTGGTAGAGCAGGCGCTGGGCACTCGGCGCTTTGGCCCGTATAGCCTGCAAGCGGCCATCGCGGCAGTGCATGCCGAAGCGTCGCGTGCAGATGAGACGGACTGGCCGCAGATCGTCGGGCTCTACGATGTATTGCTCAGGGCGGCGCCATCACCGGTGATCGAATTGAACCGCGCCGTGGCGCTGGCTATGCGGGATGGGCCGTTGGCAGGGTTGCAGCAAGTGGAGGGGATTCTGGCGCGCGGTGAGTTGCTGGATTACCACTGGGTGCATTCGGCGCGGGGAGAGTTTTGTCGGCAATTGGGGCGAGTTGAAGAGGCGCGCGCAGCTTACGAAAAAGCCCTGTCACTGACCCAGCAAGCCCCGGAGAAACGCTTCCTCGAACAACGCCTGGCCGAGCTGCAATCGCCCCTCCGCTGACGATCCAAATATGGGCGCTGGCTTGCCAGCGCCCACAGTGAACCGGGTTGTTTGCACTGTCTGGGTTATGGCTGCTGACGCGTCGCGGCCAACACGATCTCACGAATGCACACATGCTGCGGCTGCTCAGTCATCGGATTAAGCTATGGATGTTCGTCACCTCAGGGCATTTCTCGCGGTTTTTGAAGAGCGCAACACCAGCGTTTGTTCATCAGCCAGCCGACCTTGTCGGTGACCCTCAAGCAGTTGGAAGACGAACTGGGCGTGGCGATGTTGCCCCAGTCGCTGGCGGTTGAGCGGGCTGGCGTGGCGATTCGGCAGTGGCACCTGCCCGCACCTACACGCCGAGTGGGATTGTGTTTCGCCGCGCAAGCCTTGGAGTCGCCCGCGTTACGCGCGCTGCACGAGTATTTCCAGACAAACCGACCGCCACAATTGTCGGCCGCATAACGCTGTAGGCGTTATTCGAGCATCTGGCTCAGCATCCAGCTTCCGGCTGGCCCCGGTGGGTGTTGCCGTGACCACAGGGCATCCACCGCCACCGAGCGTGGCCAACCGCGGACGTTGAGTTCAACCAGCTCGGCATTGCCAAAACGCTCCACCAACCAGCGCGGTAATTCCGCCCAGCCGAAGCCGAGTTGAGCCATCTCCATCAGCATCAGAAAACTCGGCGCAGACCACACACGGCCGGAGGGGCGCGTTTCGTTGGGGCTGATGATGCTTGCCAGGCGCAGTTCACGGTATTGCTGCAAGGCGTGCGGGTCGATGTTTTCTACGCGGGTCAATGGGTGGGTAGGCGCGACGAACAGCGCGATTTCCGTGCGTTCGGCGACGGGCGAGCGGGTCAGGTCGGGCGGGTAAACCTCCTGGGCTTCGATCAAGGCAATCTGTGCGCGACCGCTTTGCACCAGGGCGATCAAGTCTTCGCACTCGGCGATCAACCATTCCAGTTCAAGGTCCGGGTAGCGTTGTTCGAAGGCCTTGAGGGCGAGTTCGAAGCGTTCTGACTGATAAGTGTCTGACATGGCGATCGTCACCTTCGGCTCCAGCCCTTGAGCCAACTGGCTCGCCGCCAACTCCAGGCGACTGCTGGCCTCCAGCACCTGCTCGGCGCGTTGCAGCAGGACATGCCCGGCCGGAGTCAGTGTCGGTTTGCGACTGCTGCGGTCGAACAGCACTACATCCAGGTCAATCTCCAGGCTCGCCACCGCCGCACTGACGGTGGACTGACTCTTGCCCAGCTTGCGCGCCGCGGCAGAAAACGAACCTTGGGTGGCCGCTTGGACAAATGCTTGCAGCACTTCGTGAGAGGCCATGAGTATCGCCTTGATCGATGGTTACTAGTTATGAAGTATCGATTCAAAGGGTAATGATGGCAACCATCGTTACTCACGGAGAAGGGTCATGCACCCCACCAAGTCGATTACTGAACGTGTTTGCCAAGCCCTGGGTTTTGAAGGCCTGGCGTTGTTGATCTGTACACCGCTGCTGGTCTGGATCACCGGGCGGCCGGCCTTGGAGATGGGGGCGGTGACCTTGGGCCTGAGCCTGTTGGCGCTGACCTGGAACATCATTTTCAACAGCCTGTTCGACCGCCTCAAGGTGCGCCTGCAACTCTCGGGTGGCGGTTGGACGCGGGTGTTGCATGCGCTGATGTTCGAAGGCGGACTGATTATCGTCGCGGTACCTTTGATCGCGGCGTGGCTCAACATCAGCCTGATGCAGGCGTTTATGCTCGACATCGGCGTACTGCTGTTCTTCCTGCCTTACACCTATGTGTATCACTGGGGGTATGACGTGATTCGGGAAAAAGTCATCAACAGAAACGCCAGTCTCTGTAGGAGCGAGCTTGCTCGCGAAGAGCGTTAACGATAATGCGGGTTGCCTGGATAAGCGTGGTGCTCTCAGGTTTTTCGCGAGCAAGCTTGTTCCTGCAGGTGATGTGTGAAATCAGAGAAACATGCCGCCCGAGGCCTCGATGCGCTGGCCGGTGATCCAGTTGCTGCCGTCGGCCAGCAAGGTGGAAATCGCCCCGCCGATATCGTCCGGCAAACCGGCGCGCCCCAGGGCCGTGTTGTTGGCCACCATCGCGTTCAAGTCCGAGTTGTCGCGTACTGCGCCGCCGCCGAAATCGGTGGCAATCGCGCCGGGGGCCAGGGTGTTGACGGTGATCCCACGTGGGCCCAGCTCTTTGGCCTGGTAGCGGGACAGCACCTCCACGGCACCTTTCATCGATGCATAGGCCGCATACCCCGGTAGGCTGAATCGCGCCAGTCCGCTGGAGATATTGATGATGCGCCCGCCATCGCTGATCAGTGGCAGCAGTTTTTGCGTGAGGAAAAACGGCGCCTTGAAGTGGATCGCTACCAATTGGTCGAACTGGGCTTCGGTGGTCTCGACAAAGCTGGCGTGGGCGCCGATGCCGGCGTTGTTGATCAGAAAGTTGAAGTGCTCTTGTGCGAATACATCCTTGAGCAAGCGGCCGACTTCGCTGACAAAACCATCGAAGGTGCCGCTCTGGCTCACATCCAGTTGCAGCATCGCGGTGCGGCCACCCAAGGCCTGGACCTGCTCGACGACTGACTGGGCCTCAGCCGCTGCGCTGTGGTAGGTGCCGATGATATCGACGCCTTGTGCCGCCAGGTGCAACGCGGCGCTTTTGCCCAGGCCACGGCTGGCGCCGGTGATAAGTGCGATTTTACGAGTCATGGTGCAGTCCTCTCAGGTGATCAGTGACACTGAGTGTATTTATTCGCCCATAACGTGATAAACAGCGTTATCCCGGAATCACTGGCCGGATAAGGCGAACAATCCCATGAACAAGCTTGAGCTGCTGCGCACCTTCGTGCGCGTCACCGAACTGTCGAGTTTTACCCAGGCCGGTGAGAGCCTGGGGCTGCCGCGTTCTACGGTGTCAGAACACGTGCAGGCCCTGGAGCAATTGCTCGGCACGCGTTTGCTGCAGCGCACCACGCGCAAGGTGCAGGTTACCCAGGACGGCCGTGTGTTGTATGAGCGCAGCAAGGACTTGCTGTCGCACATGGAGGAACTGGAGGGGTTGTTTCGTCAGGATGAGGCGCAATTGACCGGACGGATTCGCGTGGACATGCCTAACGTGATGGCGCGCGGCATGATCCTGCCGCACCTGCCGCTGTTCATGGAACGCCATCCGCTGATCCAGATGGAAATCAGCAGCTCCGACCGACAGGTGGACCTGATCGCCGAAGGTTTCGACTGCGTCTTGCGGGTGGGCGCCCAGCCCGATCAAACCGTGGTGGCGCGCCGGGTGTGCAGTATGCCGATGGTCAACTGCGCGAGCCCGGCCTACCTGCAACGTTATGGCGTGCCCCAGACCCTGTCCGACTTGGCGGACCATCAATTGGTGCACTATGTACGGCCGTTGGGCGCCCGTTCATCCGGCTTCGAGTATCAGTCGGGCGGCAAAGTGCAGCGCGTGCCGATGGCGGGGCGTGTCACCGTCAACAGCACGGATGCTTATCAGGCGGCGTGCCTGGGCGGCTTCGGCATTACCCAAGTGCCGCTGCTGGGGATACGCGCCTTGTTGGCCAGCGGAGAGCTGGTGTCGGTGCTGCCGGACTACCCGGCGCCGCCGTTGGACGTGTCATTGCTGTACGCCGGCCAGCGTCATTTGCCGTTGCGGGTGCGGGTGTTCATGGACTGGTTGGCCGCCACCCTGCAAGCCCATCTTTAACGCCGCGCCGACAACTGTTGCGGCGCCAGGAACGCGTCGTGGAAGTAATCGCGCACCGCCTGCATCGCCGGGGTGAATGCGCGCTCGCGGTGCCAGGCGAGGCCCACGCTCATCGGCGTGACCGGATCAGTGACCGTGAGCGTTTCGATGCGCTTGCCTTCCAGGGACCAAGGCCGATGCACCAGGTCCGACAGGATTGCCACGCCGCTGCCGTTGGCGACCATGCTGCGCACCGCCTCCACTGAGCTGGTGCGCAGGCGCACCTTGGGCGTCTGCCCGGCGTGCTCCCAATACCGCATGGCGCTGTGTTCGGCCTCGTCGACGGTGAGCAGGATGTAGGGCTCCTGGGCCACATCCGCCAGGCTCACGGCGCCACGTTCGCACAAAGGATGATGGCTGGGCAGCCACAGGCGACGCTCCGAGTTGAACAGAATTTCTGAAACGATATCCGGGTGGGTCAGGTTGGCGGTGAGTACCACGGCCATGTCGAACAGGCCGTCGAGCAGACCCTGTTCGATGGCCTGCCGCTCCTGTTCAAACACCTCGATGGTCACGTCCGGATGCCAGTGCTCCATGCGCTGCAGGTGGTGCGGCAAGAAGTAACCGAGGACCGTGTAGCTGGCGGCCAGGCGCAGCACGCCACGGGCGCGGTAATCGGGCAGCGGGCTGTTCAGCGCGTCATCAACGCTGCGCAGGATCACGTAGGCACGGTTGAGAAAGTGCCGGCCGGCGTCGGTCAGGTTCATGCCCTGGGCCGAGCGCACGAACAGTTGCACGCCGAGCATGGCCTCCAGTTCCTTGATCGCCGTGGTCACCGCCGATTGCGAGATGTTCAGGTGAATGGCCGCCTGGGAAATCTGGCCGATTTCGGCGGTGGCGACGAAATAACGAATTTGGCGCAAGGTCAGGGACATAGCGATATCTGTTTTTCAGAAGATGGGTCATCTGATAATAGATCTTCCCAAGGGGTCAAGCGGCAGCCTACTTTTCCTCCATCACTTAGGCGGAGCGACTCTGATGCAGGCAGTGGATTTCAACTCGGACATGGGCGAGGGCTTCGGCCCCTGGACCATCGGCGACGGCGTCGACGCGGAGCTGATGGCTTATATCAGCTCGGCCAATATCGCCACCGGCTTCCACGCCGGTGACCCCGGCACCATGCGTCGCACGGTCGAGCGCGCCAAGCAACTGGGCGTGGCCATTGGGGCGCATCCGGGCTTTCGGGACCTGGTCGGCTTCGGTCGTCGCCACATTAACGCGCCAGCCCAGGAGCTGGTGGACGACATGCTCTACCAGCTCGGCGCCCTGCGTGAAATCGCCCGGGCCCAAGGTATGACTCTGCAACACATCAAGCCCCATGGCGCGCTCTACATGCACCTGGCCCGTGATGAAGAAGCCGCACGGTTGCTGGTACAGAACCTGCAAATCATCGAGCCGAGCCTGCTGTTGTACTGCATGCCCAACTCGGTGATCTGGCGCGTGGCCAAGGAGCTGGGGCAGCCGGTGGTGCGGGAGTTTTACGCCGACCGTGAGTACGATCTGACCGGCTCCATCGTGTTTACCCGCAACGTGCGGGCACTGGATCCTGCGACGGTGGCGGCGCGTGTCCTACGGGCTTGTCAGACGGGGCGTGTGCGAACTGTAGAAGGCGAAGACCTGCTCATCGAATTCGATTCCATCTGCCTGCACAGCGACACCCCCGGTGCGCTGGAGTTGGTGGAAGCCACCCGCGAAGCCCTGGACCAAGCGGGCATTACCGTCAAAACACCACAATAAGAACCATCCCCCATTTTTTCGCCTGCCTTTCTACAATGATTCCAAGAGGAACAGACATGGCTGAAACATCCCCCATCCGCTACAGCTTCGGTGGCGATGAACACCTGTTTGCCGAGGTCAGCGACAGCATGTCCCTGGAGGCTTTTTTCACAGGCATGGCGGTGACCCGTGCCGTGGAGCGCCTGGCGTTGGAAGGCGTTCTGGATGTATGCCTGGCCAATGCATCGTTCCAGATCCGCTTCGACCCCGACCGCATCGCCCCCCATGTGCTGCTTGATGCGGTGCAGACCGCCGAAGCCCAGGCCGTGGCCGAGCGCACCTTGCACACGCGCATCATTGAAATCCCGGTGCTCTACAACGACCCGTGGACCCACGAAACGCTGATGCGTTTTCGCGACCGCCATCAAGACCCCAGCGGTACGGATTTGGAATACGCTGCGCGCATCAACGGGCTCGCCGATGTGGAGGCGTTTATCGCCGCCCACAGTGGCGCGCCGTGGTTTGTGTCGATGGTCGGATTCGTTGCGGGCTTGCCGTTCATGTTCCAGATGGTCGAACGAGAGCGGCAGTTGCAGGTGCCCAAGTACCTGCGCCCGCGTACCGACACGCCGAAACTCACCCTTGGCCATGGCGGCTGTTTTGGTTGCATTTACTCGGTGCGCGGTGCCGGTGGTTACCAGATGTTCGGCGTGACCCCGGCGCCGATCTACGATCCGGCGCAGCAACTGGCCTACCTCAAGGAACACATGGTGTTCTTCCGTCCTGGCGATATCGTGCAGTTCAAACCCATGGACCGTGCGGCCTACGACCTGGCCGTTGCCGACGTGGACGCAGGACGTTTCGACCTGCGCATCCGCCCGGTGGAATTTTCCCTCGATGCCTTTCTCGCCGACCCCATTGGCTATCCAAAATCCCTGCAGGAGGCGCTGGCATGATCAAGGTTCTCAAACCCGGCCTCGCCACCTCTGTGCAGGACCTTGGCCGCGAAGGTTACTACCACCTCGGCATTCCGCCGTCGGGTGCCTTGGATCAGTACGCGTTGAGTGCGGCCAACCATCTGGTGGGCAATCCGGTCGGCGCTGCGGGCTTGGAGTGCACATTGATCGGCCCCGAACTGGAATTTCAGCAAGACGCGCTGGTAGCACTCAGCGGCGCCCTGATGTCACCGCGCCTGGACGGTGAAGTGGTGCACCAGGACACCGCGTTTCAGGTGCGTGCGGGTCAGGTGTTGCGCTTTGAATTTCCCAAGGCGGGCGCGAGGACCTATCTCGCGGTGGCCGGTGGCATTGATGTGCCGGTGGTGCTCGGCAGCCGCTCGACCTATGCCCTCGGCGCACTCGGCGGGTTTCACGGACGGCGCTTGCAGGAAGGTGATGAATTGCCCATCGGTGAAGCCAGCGGCACGGGCCGGGCGGGCAACAGTCTGCCGATGGCGCTGCGCCGATCAGTGGGCGGTGACGTGACGCTGCGCGTGGTGCCCGGGCTTTATTACGAACGCCTGACGGAGGCGGCCAAAAGCAGCTTCTTTGCCGAGCCGTGGACCGTGGGTTCCGAAGCCGACCGTATCGGCTATCGCTTCAAGGGCGGCAGTGCGTTGAGCTTCCAGCCACGGGAGCAACCTTTCGGCGCGGGCTCTGATCCGTCGAATATCGTCGACAGCTGCTACCCGATTGGCTCGATCCAGGTGCCGGCAGGGCTGGAGCCGATTGTGTTGCACCGGGACGCGGTGTCGGGCGGTGGCTACGCGATGATCGGCACCGTGATCAGCGCCGACCTGGACCTGATCGGGCAGATGCAGCCGAACCAGCGGGCGGGGTTTGTGGCGGTGACGCTGGAGCAAGCATTGGAGGCGCGTCGGGTGTACAAGAAACGCGTCAAAGCGATGACTGGACTCTTCAACAACTGAAGAAATAAAAATCCAAATGTGGGAGCGGGCTTGCTCGCGAATACGGAGTTTCAGTCACTGGAGATGTTGACTGAACCACCGTATTCGCGAGCAAGCCCGCTCCCACATTTTGTCCTGAGTTGTGTCAGAAGAGTTGGGTGAACAGCCAGTAGAGGCTGCCCGACAGCAAAATTGCCGCCGGCAATGTCAGCACCCAAGCCATCAGCAAATTACGGATAGTCCGCATCTGCAAGCCACCGCCATTCGCCACCATGGTCCCCGCGACACCGGACGACAACACATGCGTGGTCGAAACAGGCAAACCGTACATATCCGCCGCGCCGATGGTCAGCATCGCCACCATCTCGGCCGAGGCGCCTTGGGCATAAGTCAGGTGCGTTTTACCGATCTTCTCACCGACGGTCACCACGATGCGCTTCCAACCCACCATGGTGCCCAGGCCGAGGGCGATGGCCACGGCGATCTTCACCCACAGCGGAATGAAGCGCGTGGAACTGTCGATCTGTTGCTTGAACAGTTGCAGCTTGCCCTGGGTATCCGCGTCGAAATTACCGACCTTGCCTTTGTCCATCAACCGAATGGTTTCGCTGGTCAGGTACATGTCGTTACGCACGTTGCCGACGGCCTCGGCAGGCACTTTGGCCAGGGAACCGTAGCCTTTGACTTCATCACCGATCTGCCCGGCCAAGGCGGCGAGGGCCGGGATCAGTTCCGGGGTGGCTTCCTTGGTGCGCATGTAGGTCGAGAGGATCGGGCGCGGATCGCCCGTCAGTGCTTGCGGTGCGCTTTTCAGCAGCGCCACTTGGGTCACTTCGGCCACCGCCGCGAACTGCAACGACTGCTCGGCCGGCATGGTGCGGTTCAGCGCGTAGGCCATCGGCAGGGTGCCGACCAGGATCAGCATGATCAGGCCCATGCCTTTCTGCCCATCGTTGGAGCCGTGAGCAAAAGACACGCCGGTGCAAGTGGCGATCAGCATGCCTCGGATCCACCACGGCGGCGGCGTGTTGCCTTTGGGCGCCTTGTACAACGCGCGGTTCTTGACGAACGCGCGCAGGGCCAGCAACAGCATCGCCGCAAACGCGAAACCGATCAGCGGCGACAACAGCAAGGCGTAACCGATCTTGATCGCCTGGCTCCAGTCCACGCCGCTGGTGCCGTCACGCCCGTGCATCAAGGCATTCGCCACGCCGACGCCGATGATCGAGCCGATCAGCGTGTGGGATGACGACGCCGGCAAACCCAGCCACCAGGTGCCGAGATTCCACAGGATCGCGGCGATCAACAGGGCAAAGATCATCGCGAAACCGGCCGAAGAACCCACCTGCAAAATCAACTCCACCGGCAGCAACGCAATGATGCCGAACGCCACCGCACCGCTGGAGAGCAGTACGCCGAGGAAGTTGAAAAAGCCCGACCACACCACCGCAAAATGCGGCGGCAGCGAGTTGGTGTAGATCACCGTCGCCACGGCGTTGGCAGTGTCGTGGAAGCCGTTGACGAACTCGAACCCGAGGGCGATCAACAGCGCCACACCCAGCAGTAGAAAGGGTGTCCACGTCGTGAGCTGCGCGCCCATTTCATGCATGTCATGCATCAGGCTGTAGGCGGTGAACAACAGGCCCATGGCGAGCACGGCGAAAAACACGATCACCGTCACCAGGCCGGGTTTCTTGTCCAGCCTGGGTTTAGGGTCTGCAGGTGAGGCGTGGGTGGAGGCAGTCAGGGAAGGGGTGGCCATGCCGGAGCATCCAGTGTGGGAAGGATGTCGTTCATAGTCATTGCAAAATGTTACAGGGATGCTGCCATACATCAGTGTTTGGGTGATTGAGCTGGCCGCTGGTCAGTAATCCTTGCGCTTCCTGAACGCCCAGCGCCCGGCGATCAGGGTAAAGGTCGCGACCAGTGCCACCAATATCCAAAACCCCTCCGGGTCCTGGGAAAGCGGCACACCGCCCACGTTCATGCCAAAAAAACCGGCGATGATATTGATCGGCAATGCCAGCACCGTCACCACGGTGAGGGTAAACAGTGTGCGGTTGCTTTGTTCGTTGAGGTTGGCGGCGATTTCTTCCTGCAACAACTTGATGCGTTCGCCCAGGGCCATCAGGTCATTGATGATCAGCGCAAATTCCTCGGTGGACTTGCGCAATTCCTTCACGTCTTCCTTTTGCAGCCATTGCGGCGGGCGGTTGAGCAGGCGCAACAGCGAGCCCGGTTCCAGCGCCAGCAGGCGTTGCAGGCGCACCAGCACCCGGCGTGCAGCACCGAGTTCGGCGCGGTTGGTGGACAGACGTGACGACAGTAACTGGTCTTCGATATGGTCGACGCTGATGCTGGTCTTGCGCACGATCTGGGTCAGCACTTCACCCTGGTCGCGCAACAGGTGTACCAGCAAGGCCAACGGTGAGCGAAAGCCTTCGCCAGCCTTAACCGACGAGCGCAGCTTGTCCACCGAGTGCAGCGGTTGCAGGCGCGCGCTGATCAGCAAGCGACTGCGGGCGCAGACCCACAGCGTGGAGATATCCGACGACACCATGCTGCTGAAGTTGAACACCACGTCGTTGACCACCGCCAGCAAGGCCGAGTCGACGTGTTCGATGCGCGTGGAACGCGAGCCTTCATGCAGGGCTTCGAAGAATTCTTCCGGCAGGTCCAGGTTTGCCTGCATCCAGCGCTCGCACGCCGCATGGGCGAGGTTCAGGTGCAGCCACATGAATTCTTCCGGGTCGCCCGGTTGGCGCAGGGCCTGGAGCGCCGTGGCCGAATCGATCTGCTCACCCTTTTCACCGGGGCGAAAACGGAAACCGTAAAGCAAGCCAAACAGGTCGGAATCCTGATGGCTGTGGTCGATGCTGTGGTTCATGGGGACTCGCAGAGAAAAGGCCTGTAGGACGTTTCACAGGTCGCGTCGCGAATCATTGCAAGGGGGTTTGACAGTTTTGTGACGGTTTGCGAATTACTTCGCTGTTGAGCGCTTGATCAGGCCGTTGGCAGGCTAGGACGCAGATCGTGCCGGAGAACTGGCCGCCGGTGCGGAACTCCGGCACCGAAATGTAGCTTTCAAATGGGTAGGGACGCTGGGAGTGGTGGTCCTGGTAAAGCGGATCTTAGTGCCCGCGCCGACGAACGTAATTAAGCGACCTTGCGCGCCGTAAGTGGAATTTCATTCGGTGAATTGAGCTTTTTTCCTACGCACGGACATAAAAAAACCGCGCGACCCGAAGGTCGCGCGGTTTTCAGTGAAGCGGTCACTCAGCTATCGATCTTGTCTTCCAGCACGGCGCCGGTCTTGGCGTCGAGCTTCACTTCAAAGCGCTTGCCGGCGGTGTCGGTCAGGTCAACTTCGTAGACCAGTACACCGCTGTTGTTGTGGTCCAGCTCGGTGTCAGTGATGGTGGCACCCGCGTGTTTGGCCACGGCGGCAGCGTTGAGTTTGTCGAAAGGCATTACGGCGCCGGACTTGAGCAGGCCTTCAATCTGGTCTGGGCGAACATCCGCCTGGGCCAGGCCAGCGGTCAGGGTCAGGGCGGTAGCGGCGAACAGGGCGGTCAAGGTTTTCATGGTGTGTATCCTTTTCGAGTGAGCTGTTTAAGTGGGATCAGGTTAACCAGCGCAACTTAACTCACCCTTAATTAATTCAAACAGTTGCGCAGTTTGTTCAATCCGCCAGGCGCGGGGGATTTCATGCTGGAGGCTCACTTGAAGGGAGACTCTGCATGAAACGGTTAGTGAGTTGGATCTACGCGCCTGCATTTCTGTTTGGCTTTATCGCTTGCGGACTCTGGCAACCGCACGCGCTGATTTTGCTGTTCGTGACAGCGGTTGCAGTGTCATTCCTGGCGGAGCAGTGGTTGCCCTATGAACCACAGTGGAATCGCAGTCTCGGTGATCGTCGGCGCGACACCGTGCACGCCTTGGTCAACGAAAGCCTGAATGCCGTGGGCTTGTTGATCCTGCCTGGGCTCACGGCGTTGTTGGCGTTTGAAGGCATTTGGCCGCGTGGCTGGCCGCTGTGGGAACAGCTGCTGATGGCTATTGTGCTGGCTGATGCCGGCATTACGTTGATGCATTACGCCAGCCATCGCATCGCACTGCTGTGGCGCCTGCATGCGGTGCATCACAGTGTGCAGCGGCTCTACGGTTTCAACGGTTTGATGAAGCACCCGTTGCACCAGATGCTCGAAGCCACTGCAGGCTTGCTGCCCTTGATCCTGTTAGGTATCCCGCTGGACGTGGCGCAATTGCTGGCGCTGGCCATTGCTCTTCAACTGCTGTTGCAGCATTCCAATGTGGACATGCGCCTAGGGCCATTGCGCTGGGTGTTCGCCTGGGCGCCGGTGCATCGGTTTCACCACATGAAATACGGCCGTGCCGGGGATGTGAATTTCGGCTTGTTTTTCAACCTGTGGGATTGGCTGTTGGGCACGGCGTATTACCGCTCGGGCTACCGCATCGGGCCCGGGGATCTTGGGATTGGCAGTCGGCCGGATTTCCCGGTGGGCTATGGGGCGCAGTTGCGTGATCCTTTCAAGACGGTTGGCTTGAGCAAAGAGCCGTCACTGCCGGATGGTCTAGGTTAACAACTCAACCTTCAGCTGGCGCAACGACGCCGCCGCCGTGACGCCAAACAACTGCTTCATGGTCCGCGAAAAATGCGCTGAGTCGGCAAACCCCGCACCGTGAGCCGCTTCGGTCAGCGTGCCACCGGCAAGCGCCAGGTGCAGGGCGATGCGCAATCGTCGCCACAGCACCAGGCGACGCACAGGCAAACCGAGTTGGTGGGCGAACAGTCGTTCCAGTTGACTCAATGACAGGTGCGCGGCCTGGGCCAGGGCCTGGGCCGAGACTTTGCCGGCGAGGTGTTGATCCAGTGCGGCGAGGGCGCGCTCCAGACGTGGATCATCCAGGCTGCGCCGAGGCAGTCGACGCATTGCCTCCAGGGAGAGGTCCTGGTGCAGCAAAGGGGCAATATCAAACACGGCAGGTTCGGCGTACAGCACCGAGACCTCACCTTGAGTCTCAAGAATGGCGTGAGTCTGTCGCGATGGGATAAACAGGCGGTGGGCCGTGGTGACCTGGCCGTCGAGGCTGACCGTGATCGGTGAGCCTGTGGAGAACATCAATTGGTGGGCGTAGTGCGCATGGGGCGCGGTGCGCCCCAGCTCGCCGCGGATCAGGCCGTAGTCACGGCCCAACCACAGGCGGCCTGACCATTCGGCCTTCACTCAGTACTTATAGTCGTTCAGCAGATCCTGCACGCTGGACGACGGCCAGCGCTTGTAGAACTTCAGCAGTTCGGCGGCGCGGTTGGTGAAGATGCCATCGACGCCAGCCTTCATCACTTTTTCGAAGTCCACCGGCTCGTCCACGGTGTAGACGTGTACCAGCAGGCCTTTGTCGTGGGTCAGCTTGTTCATTTCCGGTTTGACCAGGTCCGAATAGCTCTGGTCGCCGTGATTGGTCAGCTCAGCCGATGGGCCGGTGCCGATGGCGCCGAGGCTCTTGGCTTCGTCGACCCACTTTTCGAACTCGGCAGCGTCTTTCGGCTCTTGCTTGGCGTAATAGGCGGCCTTGGTGGTTTCGCCGGATTCAGCGAACGTCTGCTTGTTCTTCGGTTCGATACTGCCTTCACCCACCCACAGCAGCAGGATTTTCGGGGTGTTCGGCATTTCTTTCTGCAGCTCTTTCAGGCTGGCCACTTCGAAGGTTTGCAGCACCACGCGACCCTTGCCCTGGCCGACGCCAACGTTGCTCTTGCCCAGCTTGGAACCGGCGGAGCTCAGCCAGCCTTTGTCGAGCAGCTTGTTCTTCAGGTCGGCTTCGATGCCGGGGAATTGCTTGGGCTCTTTGGTTTCGATGTACAGGCCGGGTTTGTGCTGAGGGTTGCCTTCAGCGATCTTGATGATGTCGTCCAGGCTCTGGATTTTCAGGCCGACGAAACCTGGGCGCGCGCGGTCCGGGTAGGCGGCGTTGAACCAGCTGCCGGCGTCGAGGGTTTGCAGTTCTTTCCAAGTGAACTCGTTGGCCGGGGCGTCCTTGCGATCAGGGAACTTGGTGGCCACGTCGGTGGTGCGCTGCAGATTATTGTCGTGCAGGGCGAACAGTACGCCGTCCTTGCTGCGCTGCAGGTCCATTTCCAGGTAGTCGGCACCCAGGTCGCGGGCGATCTTGTAGGCGGCAGCGGTGGATTCCGGTGCATCGAAGGAAGCGCCACGGTGGGCGATCACGGCAGGGTAGGGGATGCCTTCGTTGGTCGCCAATTCGGCCGGGCTGATAGGGGCTTGCGCATGTGCCTGGCCAAGGCCGAGCATCAGGGCGAGCAGCAGGGCGCTCTTGGTAGACGTGACAGGCATAGGCGAAGTCCTTTCGTAGAGGTAGCTTTGAGAAGGCCTCCTTTTTAACAATTGATTGCGAAAGGCGCTATCACCAAACCGACATTAACGTGTGCAGCCCTCAATTTTCTCGGTTTTTTTCTCGGGCATTGCCGTATTCTTGGCCGAAGCTGCCCCGTTAGAGGGCGGCGCTTTTCGCCACGCGTGTAAACCATCTTTCCAGTTCCTGTGGGACTTTTCAGTGAGGTTTACCATGCGCATCACCTCCGAGCTTATCTGCCAGGCCGCCGACCAACTCCACGGTTTTGTTGGCCTCAACCGCAAGACAGGCCATTACATCGTGCGATTCAGCGAAGACGCCTTCGGCATGGACGTGGCCGATGACGGCATCATTCCCACCGCCGAATTCGTCTGGCTGCCGGCCCCGGAGCAGACCATGACCCTGTCCCGCGAACGTATCCAGTTGCTGCTGGACCAAAACATCGATGACCGCATCAACATCACCGAGCCGTTGCGGGTGTATATGCGTCGGGTGGAGATTCCGCAGATCAGTGCGTTGCGCAGTCTTGTGAGCTAGCCCGCCTTGAAACGGTAGTCCCGTTCGACTTTGCATACCCGCGTCTGGAAGGCTGAGTACCAGGCGGCGCGCCCTTGTTCGCGCACCGCCCGGTGCTCGGCCTGCTGCTTCCAGGCCAGGATGGCCGCTTCACTCTCCCAGTACGACACGGTGATGCCCAGAGCGTCCTCCCGTGCGGACTCCACGCCGAGAAACCCCGGTTGTTCGCGTGCCAGTTCCAGCATGCGGCTGGCCGCCTGGCCGTAGCCTTGATCGCCTTCGGTGCGCTGTGAGCTGAATATCACCGCGTAGTAGGGCGGGTTGGGTGTGGGGGCGATCATGCGGACTCCGCCTGGCAAGCCTTGAGCAGGGCAATCGCCAAGGGCGGGGTGATACCTTTCAGCGCGACGCGCTCGGGCTGGAACAGGGTGGCGACGAAGAACGGGTGGTCGAGCAATTCCACCGCCCGTAGATCGCCCGCCGAGTCATGGCCGCTGGGGATCAGGTCGCCGTTGAGCAAGGCATCGAGAAACGCGGGGTTCACGCCATAACGGCAGCGATAACCTTCCTGCACATCAAGGGTGCCGTAGGCCTCGGCGATCCGGGTGTAGGGCGCCAGGCGCACGGTGTCGGTGGCTTCCACCAGCGCGCAGCTCAGTGGCGCGATCACAGCGCGCGTGGACTGCGGGGCGAGCTCGCCATGCTCGGCATCCTTCCAACCCAGAACGTTGCGCGCGTATTCAAGCACCGCATGTTGAAAACCGCCGCAAGTGCCCAGGAACGGTCGGCGTTGCTCGCGGGCAAACTGGATCGCGCGCATTGCGCCCTCGGTGTCACGGTAAGGGCTGGCGGGGACGCACCAGAAACCGTCGAAGCCGTGCAGTGACGGGGGCAGGTTATCGGTGTCGAGCCACTGTACGTGAATGCTCAGACCCAGCGTCTCGGCGGCCTGTTGCAGCGCCACGGGGATGGCTTGGTGAGCGATGACATCGGGGTTGTAGTCGCCGATCAGGGCGAGGTGCAAAGGCGTGGTTTTCATCGTGTTCGTCCTAGGGCTTGTGGTGTCCTGGGGCGCACTATAGATTGGCGCTCACGCAATCAATATTGGCGTATCCACACATGCTCAATGCAGCGACGCACTATTCAATCGACTACCCAGACTTATCGTTGATCCTCGCCCTGGTGCGTGGCGGCACGCTCGCACGGGCGGCGGCGCTGTTGCGCGTGGACGTGTCCACGGTGTTCCGCGCGGTGCGGCGCCTGGAGGCGGCGCTGGGCCAGACGTTGTTTGAAAAAAGCCGCGCCGGCTACCTGCCCACCAGTCTGGCGAGCAACCTGGCGCAGCAGGCAGAACGCGCCGAACAAGCGCTGGAGGCCGCGCGCATCGGTGTGGAGCAAGGCGGTGAGGTGATCAGCGGCACGGTGCGCCTGACCTGCACCGACTCGGTGCTGCAAGGCTTGCTGTTGCCGGCCCTGGCGCAGTTCATGCCAGAGTACCCGGCGCTGACCTTGGAGTTGAGCACGTCGAATGATTTTGCCAACCTCAGCCGCCGCGACGCCGATATCGCCCTGCGCCTGACCCGCACGCCGCCGGAGCATCTGGTGGGGCGGCGCCTGGGCAATGTGGCTTATCAGGTGTGTGCCCGTCCGGAGTTCGCCCAACAGCACATGGGTCATGAATTGGCTGACCTGCCTTGGATCGCCCCGGATGACTTCCTGCCCGACCACCCCACGGTCGTCTGGCGCCGCGAGCACTTGCCTGGCGTGCGCCCCAGCTATCGCTGCAACAGCATGTTATCGGTCACCGAGTTGGTGCGTGCGGGTTTGGGGGTGGCGGCGTTGCCCGACTTTTTAATGGGTGAAGGCCTGCAGCCGTTGGGCCCTGCATTGGCGGGGCATGACACAGCGCTGTGGTTGCTCACGCGTCCCGATTGTCGGGCGCTGCGCTCAGTGGTCACGCTGTTTGATGAGTTGGGCCGACACGTGCGGTTGCCTTAGGTTTTTCGCACAAAGTGCTCATGCATTTCGCTCGTCAGGCTTTCGATTCGTTCTGTCAGTTGCTTGGTCATCTCCGTGAGGCGAGTATTTTGCTCCAGCAGCTCCAGTAACTGTTTGCTGGTCTGAGCCGCCTGGGCCTGGCGCTCAGTGTTAGCGCTGGCCAGGGCTTCGCGGTGTTGGGCGTCGGCCTCTGACTGCGCCTTGTCGCGAGCGGCCTGGCGCGTCTGGGCCAGCAGGATCAGCGGCGCGGCATAGGCCGCTTGCAGGCTGAAGGCCAGGTTGAGCAGGATGAACGGGTACACATCGAAGTGCGTGATGCCGGTCGTGTTCAGCACCACCCACACCACCACGATTGCGGTTTGTGCGCCGAGGAAGGTAGGCGTGCCGAAGAACCGGGCGAAAGCTTCAGCCTTGAGGGCAAAAGTGTCATTGCCGAAGGTCGGCGCCAAGTGGGCGTGGCGACGGTGGAAGCGCAGGTGGTCGACGGAAGCGGTTTCGGTCTTTTCTGGGGTCATGGCGGGCTCGGACGTTTGCTTGAAAACAAGCAAGCACTATAGACCGAGCGCTCACCCCCCCGTATGAAGATCGGCTCAGTTGCCACCGCGCTCATTGGCGAATGCACTCACCGCCTGCACCGCGTCGCTGGTGCCTTCGCGGATTTGCAGGATCACCGTGCCGGCGCGGTTGGCCAGGTCGACCCCTTGCGCGGCGCGGTCGCGGGTGCCGTCCATGCTGTGGATGGCTTGGCGGGTTTCGTCCTGGATCATCGCGATCATGCTGGAGATTTCCGCCGTGGAGCCGCTGGTGCGTGCAGCCAATTGCCGCACTTCATCAGCCACCACCGCAAACCCGCGACCTTGCTCGCCTGCACGCGCCGCCTCGATGGCGGCGTTGAGGGCCAGCAGGTTGGTCTGGTCAGCGATGCCGCGAATGGTGTTGACGATGGCGGTGATCTGCTGCGAGCGCTCGCCCAGCTTGGCGATCAGTTGTGAGGAACCGTCGATATCCGCTGCAATATCGCGCATGCCGCTGGCGGTTTGCTGGATCACTTCGGCACCTTTTTCGGCGATGTCCCGGGTGTTCAGGGAGATGTGATACGCCTGGGCGGCACTGGCGGCGTCGGCGGTATGTTGCTGCACCATGGCGGTCACGTCCGAGGCGAACTTCACCACTTTGCACAGGCGCCCGCCAGCGTCGTACACCGGGTTGTAGTTGGCTTCGAGCCACACGGCCTGGCCGTTCTTATCCACCCGTTCGAACTGGCCGCTGAACATTTCGCCCTGGTTCAGGCGTCGCCAGAAATCCTCGTAGGCCGGGCTGTTGGCCAACGCTTTCGTGCAGAACAGGCGGTGGTGCTGGCCCTGGACCTGCGCGAGGGTGTAACCCATGCGCTGCAGGAAGTTTGCATTGGCCGTGATGATGGTGCCGTCGAGGTTGAACTCGATCACCGCCATGGCCCGGCTGATGGCGGCCAGTTTGGCATTGGCTTCACTTTCTGCCTGCAGGCGTGGGGTGACATCCATGGCGTACTTCACCACTTTGATGACATGGCCCGCGTCATCGCGCACCGGGTTGTAGCTGGCTTCCAGCCACACCGACTGGCCATCGCCGGCCACCCGTTCAAAGGTGCCGGACTGGTACTGGCCATTGCGCAGGTTCGACCACAACTGGTTGTACTCGGCGCTGCGGGCGAACGCGGGAGTGCAGAACATTCGATGGGACTGGCCCTCGATCTGCTCGGCGCGGTAACCCATGGCCTGGAGGAAGTTGGCATTGGCCCGCAGCACGTTGCCGTGCAGGTCGAATTCGATCACCGCCATGGAGCGCTCGATGGCGTCCAACAGACTGGCGTGTTGGGCAAGGGTGTGTTGCAGGGAATCTATGGTTTTCTTGTGGGCGTTGAATAGCATGTTCGGGTGCTCGGACAAGCAGGCTGCTGGGAGTTTCCATGGGTGTGCGCCTGCCCCCGTAAGGCATGCGCCGTACGGTTGACTTGCTCATTGTCGGCTTCCTTGTGCCGACAGAGGGGTGGGACAACGGGTTCAGAGTGATCAGCCTGACAAGAAGTTCGCCGCAATGGCAGGACCTTTTTTGGGTAGCCGACAAGTGGTGGCCTTTTGCTTTGATCCAGCGCGCAGGAAGGAAACTCAGATGAGGTGTGGTAGGACCGGTTCCGGCGACTAAGCGACCCTCTCGTCGCTCATGTTGACCCGGTTACGCCCGGTGTCTTTTGCGGCATACAGCGCTCGGTCCGCCGCATTCAGCCACATGGCGGCGTCGGTAAAGACGGGTTGGAAATCGGCCAGGCCGATGCTCAGGCTCACGCGCAATTCAGGGATCTGTGGGTTGCGGTAATTGCTGAAGGTCTCGCGCATGCGCTCCATGACCTGGGCGGCCTGTTCCATGGGCATTTGCGGAAGAATCACACAGAATTCATCGCCGCCATACCGCCCTGCAAGGTCGTTTTCCCTCAGGTTGCGCCGCAGCTCCAGGCTCAGTTGCCGCAGGACCGCGTCACCGACGATATGGCCGTGGGTGTCATTGATCTGCTTGAAGTGGTCGATATCGATCAGGGCGATGGTGGCGTGGCTTTGCTGTTGCTGACATTTGTGGAATTTGAGGTGCAGCAGGTCTTTCCAAGAGCCGTGATTGAGCAGGCCGGTGAGGCTGTCGGTACGGCTTAGGGCACTGAGCGCGCGTTTGTGTTCCGACAACTTAATCGCCAACTGATAGCAAACCATGCCGATGGCCATGGGGTAGAGCGTTAGCATCGGCAGGCAGGTGTAGACCTGGGTGAGGCTGACGTTGGGGTTGAATTTAATGCCGAAAAGCGCACCTGCGACCCCGATACCGGCCACTTGCGCCAGCAGCCCACGCAGGAATAGCCGCTTGCCGCCCGCCGCCACGTTGTTCATGGTCATCATGGAAAGGATGGTGACGGTTGTCAGTGGTGTGAATTGCGTGGCCGCGGCCCAGAACCCGCCGAACAATGAGTCGTACAACAGGTTGCGTTGCTCGGCCTGGTAGGGAAATTGCGAGCGCGCTGAGAGTTGGTAGGCCACATGCGCCCAGGCGAAACCGTTGAACAGCAGAAATGCCCAGACCCAGCCCGGCATTGCGAGCGGATAAAGCGCGCCTGTGACACTGATGCAGCCGATGCCCAAGCCGATAATCCTTGGCTTGTAGATACGTCTGGCAAATGAAAGCCCTTTGCCTCGTCTGTTTTCCATAAATTCCTGGGGCTGTTCTTTATTAGCAGGTGCGGCAAGGCGCGTCAGCGGGTCGAACCGTTGATCGGATAATAGCTGTGAATATTGTCAGTTATTCGCGTGGGAATAATCAGTGTCCTTCCAAGCCATTTGTTCAGGACAGCGCGTGAATATGCCAAAAAGATCAGGAATGTCGTTCACACCACAGGTTTTATGGCTGACGGGAAGGGGTGACTTCGTAGCCGGCCAGGAACAGGTCGATGGCGGACTCGATAACATTGGCCTGAGTGGCGGCGTCCAGAACCGGTTGGCCGAGCGTAATTTGCGGCCAGAAGGCGAACGCCTTGAGCAGGCTCTGAATTTGGTGCGCGGCAAATGCCGGGTCGTTGCAATTGAGCCGGCCATCTTCCTGGGCGGCGCGGACCCATTGGGTAAAACCCTCTTCGCGCTTGCTCAGACGGGTGACCATGTCCTGCGCACGCTCCGGCGAATGGATGGTGGCGGCGATGGCGACCCTGGCAAGGTCGAGGAAATTGGCGTCCGCCATCATCTTCATCTTCGCTTCCAGCAAACCGCGCAGTTGTTCGCGCAGTGGGCGGTCGCTGGCGTAGCTGACGTCGAGCTGCGCAACGCTGCTTGCCCAGAGTTGATGGAGAATTTCGGCAAACAACTCCTCCTTGCTGGGGAAGTGGTTGTACACCGTGCGTTTGGAAACGCCGGCGGTGGCGGCAATCTTGTCCATGCTGGTGACCTCGAAACCGTTTTCGCGAAATTCAGCGATGGCCGCGGCCACGATGGCTTCGCGTTTACGGTCGGTGAGGCGTTGAGGGGCAGTCATGGAGGGCGCTCGGTTCGTCAAGGAAAGTTACACTCAGTAGTTTACTTGCTGTGTATTTTGTTGCAATCTTAAAACTACACTGTGCAGTGTAATTAAAGATCGGTCTGTAGGAGTCACCTGTAAATGGCCACGATTTCGTCCCGTGTCGATTCTTCGCCGGCAGCGCCCAAGCAAGACCAGGGGCACTTCAGCAACGAGGCGCCCGTACAGCAGGGGGGCTTCGGCAAAACCCTGCGTATTTTCTGGAATATGTTGTTCAACAAGCCGCGCAGCACGCGGCCGGTGGGGCAGATCCCGGTGCAGCCGCTGACGCACGAGCAGCTGTTGGCGGCGCCGGATCACAGCGTGTTCCGTCTCGGGCATTCCACGGTCTTGCTGAAAATGCGCGGCAAATTCTGGGTGACCGACCCGGTGTTCGCCGAGCGTGCGTCGCCGTTCAGTTGGGCCGGCCCCAAGCGTTTCCACCAACCGCCCATCAGTCTTGAGGAGCTGCCGCCGCTAGAGGCAGTGATTCTTTCCCACAACCACTACGACCATCTTGACCGCAAGGCTGTCGTCCAATTGGCCGATAAGACCCGCTATTTTCTCGCGCCGCTGGGCGTCGGGGACATTCTGGTGAAATGGGGCGTGGACGCCAGCAAAGTGCGCCAGCTGGATTGGTGGCAGGGCACTGAGGTGGAGGGCATTCGGTTTGTTGCCACGCCTGCGCAGCATTTTTCCGGGCGGGGCCTGTTGGATGCCAACCAGACCTTGTGGTGTTCCTGGGTGATGATCGATGGTGCGCGACGGATTTTTTTCAGCGGCGATACCGGTTACTTCGACGGCTTTAAACGCATCGGCGAACAGTACGGTCCGTTTGACCTGACGCTGATGGAAACAGGCGCTTACAACGTCGATTGGCCCCACGTGCACATGCAACCTGAGCAAACCCTGCAAGCGCATATCGATCTCAAAGGCCGCTGGTTGCTGCCGATTCATAACGGCACCTTCGACCTGGCGTTCCATGCCTGGCACGAACCGTTCGACCGCATCATGGCCCTGGCCTGGGAGCGCAACGTGTGTATCACCACACCGCAGATGGGGCAGGCGTTCAGCTTGAACCAGCCTGAGCGAGGGTGTGCGTGGTGGCTGGAGGTTGAAGCCCAAGGTGCGCAGGAACAGCTAGCCGGCTGACGGAACAGCCGCCGGAAAAAGGAGTTTTCAAGCTGTTTCAGAGCTGCGACAGACGCCAGCCAAGGGTGCGATGATCCCCGGAAAATCAATTCTCGGGGGACGGTATTTATGGAGAGTAAGTGTCGGAAATATTGGCAGGCGGGTATACCGTGCCCACCGAGTCAACCAGCTTCTGTGCTCACTGAAGCGTCTGGCCTGGCGACTTCGCTCAACGAGCAAGGGAACCCGCGAAGTATCGCTTTCGGTGTCGAGCCCCAGGCTCGTGACAACCCTGGACGAATCGTCCCCATTCCAGGTTATGACGCTCCGAGTCTTCCCCTGAAACCCTTGCGCGACCCGGCGCTGTCGTTGATTGCCTTAAGTGGCGTCGATCCCTCTGGGCCGGTGATGGTTGAAGTCCCCTTGGTGGAAAACAACACGGCCTTCACGGCTACTCACGCGCTGGGCGGCAGGCGCGTGGGGTTTGCCGAGCGGTTTGTGGATGACCACGAAGAGGGGCGGATCGAACACCCTCCCTCCTTCCTGAAAGCCTTGGGCATCCTGCGCCAGGCCGGTACCGAGCTGGTACCAGTGCCTGCACACCGGGCCAATCAGACCCTTCACACCCGCAACGAAATCGATGAGCTGGTGCGTGCACTCCGACTGGTTGCCCTGGTATCCGACAGCCGTAGCAGCGCCTTCCACAGCGCGTGCTGGAGTGGCTACCCGGGGGTTGGCGCGCCGCTCGAGGATGGCGCGACGCTGTGGTTCTACGGCGCACGTTGGGCGAAAGATTGGCTGCCGGCGCTGGTACAGGGCTATCAAAACGTGTGCCGTCTGATGGATCGGCAGGATGAGCCACCCGCAGCGCTGAACTATCCCACACGGTGAATCACCCTCGCCGCGCTGCCAAGGAGGGGTGAAGTTTTTAGACTGGCCTACGGATCAACGTTGGTCCTTCTTCATTTCTTACTTCTCAGGAGGTCGTATGTTAGGAATCGCATATGGCATGGGCGCCATGGTTTGGCAGGTCGTAGAGTCGTTCGCTGGAGACGCCTCACCCACGGCTTCAACACCTGTGCCCGCGGGTACTGAATACCTCGGTGTCAACGAGCTCAGCAGGCAAATGGCCCTGCCGGGCGGGCTCACTTCGGTCGATCTGGTCACTCACCTGCAGGAGCGGATTCGCAGGCTGGATCCGCAACTGAGCGCCATCATCGAACTCAATCCCAAGGCGCTTGAAACCGCACGTGAGTTGGACCGTGAGCGGGCCAATGGCAACGTGCGCGGGCCGCTGCATGGCATTCCCATCTTGCTCAAGGACACGATCGAAACCGAAGGCATGCAAACCAGTGCGGGTGCGTTTGGGCTGGTCGGTGCATCAGCCAGCAAGAACGCCCCGTTGGTGGACTACCTGATCCAGCAGGGCGCGGTGATCCTCGGCAAAACCAACATGACTGAAATGGCTGGGTTCCGTGGGGGCCCCGATGGCTGGAGCAGTCGGGGCGGGCAGACCCGCAACCCTCATCAAAGGGACGCCGACGTTGGAGGGTCCAGCTCCGGCTCTGCCGCCGCCGTTGCAGCAGGGTTGGCGCCCATGGCGGTGGGGGCAGAAACCAACGGTTCGATCATTGTGCCGGCAGCGCGTAACGGTATTGTCGGGCTCAAGCCCACTGTCGGCCTGCTGGACCGCAATGGAATTATTCCCGCGAGCCAGTACCAGGACACACCGGGCCCGATGACGCGTTCAGTGTTTGATGCTGCACTGATGCTCAATGCCATGTCAGGCAGTGATCCCGCGGATCCAGCAAGCGTGGGAGCGCCCCAAGGTATCGATTACACCCAGTTACTGGTTCCAGGCGCGTTGAAAGGCAAGCGTATCGGCTATCCCGCCACGTTCTCCAAAGAGGGTGAAACCCTGCCAGTGGAGAACAGCACGTCATTCAATCGGACATTGGAAGTGCTTCGCGAGCAAGGCGCGGTGTTGGTGCCGGTCAACCTGCGCCTGGCCGATGCCTCACGCTACGACGAACTATTGCTTTCGGATGTGAAGGACTCACTGAATACCTACCTGGGCAAGCGCTCGGGATTGCCGGTCAAGTCGCTGACCGAACTGATCCGGTTCAACGACGAACGCGATGGCAGTGAGACGGATCATCAACCGGTGCTCAGGGAAATCAGCGCCTCAACGCTGACGCCAGCAGCACGCAAGCCACTGTGGGATGCGCTCATCCAGGATTTCAGAAGCTCGATCGATGACCCGATCAAGGCAGAAAACCTGGACGCGATGGTGTCGGATTTCGACACCAACAGTTACTTCGGCGTCGCGGCAGCCGGCTATCCGGGAATTGCCGTACCGTCTGGTGTAGATGAGGATGGTCTACCCACCAGTGCCTACTTTTTTGGTACCCAATGGGCCGAGCCCACCTTGCTGGCAGTGGCCCATGGGTATGAGCAAGCAGCTCAGGTAGCGGTTAAGCCGCAACTTTGACGCCGTAGCGTGCCGCTGGGGAGCGATGCGACAGGTTGGGTGCCAGGGAGCCTTGCTGTTTCGTAGGCGTCCCTGCCCAAGGTGTCGTCCGCAAAGGCAATCGAGCGGTTGCGCATCGAGGGGGCGCGCCTGCTGCTCGATCTTGGCGACCACTTCATCGACATCATCGCCCGCGAAACCGGCTTCGGCGACCCGGAACGGATGCGCCTTGCATTCCTGCGTGCCTTTGGCCAACCGCCGCACATGATGCGCTGGGCGCGACAACTGCAGGCATGACTCTACGCACCTTTCGGTTCAAGGGATGCCGACGTTGTGCCTATCAAACGGGAGAGGATGCCCTGCGCTACAGGCTCTGGTTCTGCACAGTCAAACCGGCGCACACTCATCCCCCACCCCGGTGCAAACCCCGGGAAAAACACCAGCCCTTCAGCTTCCAACCGAAACGCCAAGGCCAGGCGGGTTTCATCCCCCACGTCATGCTGGCTTTCAAACTGTTGAACCGCCTCAACGGCCACACCGGCCTGGCGAGCCAGGTCTTCCCGGCTCCAGCCCAGCATCGCGCGGGCTTGCACACTGTGTTTGGCGGTGAATTGATGCAGGACGATCTGCTGTTCTACGAAAGAGCTCATTGCCAGAGAGGACATGGGGTTTCTCCAGGTTCGACGGGGGAGGGCAAACTATACTGTGTTTTTGTACAGTTGTTTTGACCGCTCATCAACTGGATTTTTGCTGACCCACTATTCCACCCCTGGCGCCTCCCGAATGATCAGATGGTCCAGGTTCTCGATATTGGCACTGAATACCCCGAAGGTCTGCTCGGGATTCTTCTTGCTCGGCACCTGTTTCAGCTCCGGCGTCACCCCGTAGAAGAAGCAGTACAACGCGCGCTCACTGTCCACGGCCGCCTTGATCTGCTCCAGGAACACCTTGCGTTTGCGGTAGTTCTCAATGAGTTTTTTACTCAGGTAGACGTTGACCGAGTAGGGCTTCTTGTCGAGCCACACTTTCTTTTCGAAGTCGATGCGAAAGCTGCTGGTGTAGTCCTTGATCGCCCTGATCTTGCCCCAGTAGATCAGGCCTTTGTTGTCTTGCAGGTATTCGATTTTCTTGAAAAACGTCCAGTAGGTCGCGGTGTGGTCACCGATTTTCAACGGCATGGACTTGAGCTTGTCCTTGTCGTCGATGTTGGACACGAAACATTCGACCGGGTGGGCGAACACGCTGGTTTTGTCTGGGGTGCTGTCATTGGCGCGGTGGGATACAGAGCTTCGGTTTGAGGGCGCTTTCACTGGATCGTGTGGGATGCTTCCCTCTGTACTCGCAAGCGGCGTCTGGCGTTCGTACTGACGACGGGTGAGTACAAACTCCGATGGGAAATGGTCCTCACGCTCGTCGTCACTGTCATCTACCGCAGTCTTGGGCGTGCTGGCGTAACGACAACCGTCGATATGCCGGGTGCTGGTCCTGTTCTTGAAATGCGGCGTGCGCAGGTAATTGACGTTTTTGGCGTTGAAGGTGCTCAGCGCGTTACCGGGGTCAAACGCCGTACGACAGTCGTCATTGGGGCAGAGAAAGCTGTCCTTGTCTGAGTCGAAATCGGTTGTTTCGTCGAAATTCAGGTCTCGTACGTCGTAGATCGACAGCTTGTCATCGAGACTCAGGCAGTAGGCCGTGTCGAATTTCATGGGGCTCGGGTCCGTGAGAGGTTTGGCTATTAATAGCGGGATCCTGCGTAAATATCAGCAAGAACCTGCAACCCGCCGCCCGCTCAAGAAGCACAGCGCACCGCCCGCCGCCGTCAACCCGGCCAGTGCATAAAACATCGTGGTCGGCGGTGAGTTGATCAACAGATAGCCACAAATCACCGGGCTCAGCGCCCCGCCAAAGGCCGCCAGGTTCTGCGCGCCGTAGTAACTGCCACGCAGCGATTCGGGGGCAAGGGTGTCGATAAACAGGAATTCGGACGGGAAGATAATCATCTCGCCCAACGTGAACACGAACATGGCCACACACCACGACAGCAGGCTGTCGGCCTGGCTGAAGCCGATCAGGCCGCCGATGAACAGCGCAGTGCCCAGCAGGATCCAGTAACGCAATTGCTCACGCTTAAGGAAGCGGCCGATCTGGTATTGCAGCACCATCACCGTGATTGCGTTGCACGCCAGCACGGCGGAAAGAATTTTCAGTGCATCATCCGGGTTGTGAATCACCAGCAGAAATTGCGACAGGTACAAGGTGTAACGGCCATGCACGATGGTGCTTAGCAGGCTGCCGCCGGTGAACAGCACCAGGCTGCGATCGTTGCGCAGGGTTTTCAGCGTGGTGAGAAAACTCAAGGGCTTGCTGCTTTCCTCACGCTGGGTTGGCGGGATGCCTATCATCAGGAACACGCTGATAAACGCGATGGCGCTGGACAGCATGAATGGCAGCAGGGGCATCTGCCCGGCAATGACCACGCCCACCATGGGGCCTGTGGCGTAGCCGATATTGGTCAGGGTGTAGCGCAGGGAAAACACCTTGGCGCGCTGCTCCACCGGCAGGTTCTCGCTGATGATCGCCTTGGAACCGATCAGGAACAGCGCCGATGCCGACTCGGTGATGACGAGTGTCAAGGTGGTGAGGTAAAGGTTGGTGGCAAAGGTCAGCAACAGAAAACCGATGGAGCTGGAGAGCATCGCCAGGATCAGCAGCTTGCGCTTTTCCATGCGGTCGATGACGTAGCCGCCGTACAGGCCCATCAGGGTGGCGGTAAACACCGCGATGCCCATCAGCAAGCCGATGTCCTGCTGGTTGAGGCCCAGGCGCCGGCTGAGCAACAAAGTCATCAAGGGACTGGTCATTGCCCGGCTGATGACGATGGTCAGCGAGCAAATCATCAGGCGGCGGATTACCAGGGAGTAGGTGGCCACGGTGGGGCACATGTCCTTGTCTGGGTGGCTTGGTTTTCTGTAGGAACGAGCGTGCTCGCTCCTACAGAAGGAGGGTTATTGGCCGGCGTTGATGCTGATCTTATCGACCGCGCCCTGCTCCAGATCCCACTTTTTCAGGATCTTGCCGTAAGTGCCGTCATCGATCATGCCCTGCAACGCTTCACTGATCGCGGTGACCAATTGCGTGTTGCTCTTCTCGATCCCAAGCCCGGTGAACTGCTTGGAAATCGCCAAGCCCACCGGCTTGTACTTGCCCTTGTCCAGCGACATCAAATAAGGAATCGTCTCGCTGCCCTGCATCGCCGCATCCAAGCGGTTCTGCTGCAACTGCGCGCGCGCATCCGCCGAGCCTTCGGTGCCGATTACCACGATCGCTGGCTTACCCGCCGCTTCGCAGTTTTCCTTGCTCCACGCGGCAATTTCCGACGGCCAAGTGGTGCGACGGCTGGTGCCGACTTTTTTCCCGCACAGGTCAGTCAATTCCTTGAGGTCTTCACGCTTGGCCATCGTGTACAGCTGCGGGCCGCTGCTGAAGTAGTCGATAAAGGTTACGGATTTCTGCCGCTCGGCGGTATCGGTCATGCCCGACAGCACGATGTCCACGCGCTTGGTGGTCAGGCCGCTGAGCATTTGCTCGAAGCCGGTTTCCTGCCACTTGATCTTTACGCCCAGGCGCTCGGCGAGGGCGTTGCCCAGATCGAAGTCAAAACCGGTGAGTGTGTTGGTGGCCGGGTCCTTGAAATCCATCGGCGGATAGTTCGGCACGATGGCCGCGCTGATCTCACCCTTGTCCTTGATTGCCGCCGGCAAAGCCGCGAAAACAGCGGAGGAGGCCAGCAAGCCTGCGAGCAAGGTTGGGATAAATAATTTTTTCATGGGGGCGTTCTCGTTTGTTTTTTAGTTAAGTGCGAACGGCAGAAATAAAGCTTTGGGTACGCGGGTTTTGTGGGCTTATTAGAATTTCTTCGGGGCTGCCGGCTTCCACAATCTGACCGGCATCCATGAACACCATGCGGTTGGACACTTCGCGGGCGAAGCCCAACTCGTGGGTGACCACGATCATGGTCATGCCGGTGGTGGCTAGATCGCGCATCACCGACAGCACCTCTCCTACCAGCTCCGGGTCGAGGGCTGACGTGGGTTCGTCAAACAACATCAACTTGGGGCGCATGGCCAATGCGCGGGCAATCGCCACACGCTGTTGCTGGCCGCCGGATAACTCCACAGGGTAGGCATTGCGCTTGTCTGCCAGGCCGACGCGGGCCAGCAACTCCAGCGCATCTTCGATGGCCTCCTTGGGCGAGCGCTTGAGCACCTGGCACGGGCCTTCGATGATGTTCTGCAACACGGTCATATGAGGGAACAAATTGAAGCGTTGGAACACCATGCCGGTGGCCAGGCGCTGGCGGGCAATCTGCGATTCATTCATCTCATGCAGCTTGTTGCCGACGACCCGGTAACCCACCAGTTCGCCGTCGACCCACAGGCCGCCCTTGTCGATTTTTTCCAGTTGGTTGACGCAACGCAGCAGCGTGCTTTTACCGGAACCCGACGGGCCGATGATGCACATCACTTCGCCTTGCTCGACCTCGATGTTGATGTCGCGCAGCGCGTGATACTGGTCGTAATACTTGTTCAGGTTGACGGCCTTGACGATGCTTCTCATGGGGCAAATCTCCTCAACCCAGACTTACGAACGCTTGCCGGCGCCGCGGGCAAAACGACGCTCAAGGCGGCTTTGACCAAATGAAAGAACAGTCACCACCGCCAGGTACCAGATGCCGGCCACAATCAGCAGCTCCATGACCCGTGCGTTGGCGTAGTAGATGTTTTGCGCGTTGTGCAGCAGCTCCGAGTACTGGATCACGCTGGCCAGGCTGGTCATTTTCACCATACTGATGAACTCATTGCCTACAGGCGGAATGATCACGCGCATCGCCTGGGGCAGAATTACCCTACGTAGGGCTTGCAGGCTCGGCATGCCGATGGATTTGGCGGCTTCGTACTGGCCGGTGTCGACCGAGAGCAAACCGGCGCGCACCACTTCGGCGGTGTAGGCGCCCTGGTTGATACTCAGGCCGAGCAGGGCGGCCACGAAGGGCGTCATCAGATCGACAGTGTCGATACTGAACAGGCCCGGAATCGCGATCACCGGGAAGATCAGCGCCAGGTTGAACCACAGCAGCAGTTGCAGGATCAGCGGCGTGCCCCGGAACAGCCAGGTGTAGGTGATGGCCACATACCGCAGGATCGGGTTGGCCGACATACGCATGATCGCCGTGATCACGCCGATCACCACGCCCAGCGCCATGGCCAACACCGACATGATGATGGTGTTCACCAGGCCCCAGAGGATGGCTTCAGACGTGAGGAACTGACCGATGTAGGACCATTCGATCTGACCATTGGCAAATGCACGCAACAGCGCGGCCAACACAATCACGATCAACGTGGCAAAAAACATCCGCCCGTAGTAGCGACGCGGCACGTGCTCGTACTGCGTGATATCGAACTGGTTCTCGGACAACTTGCGCTCGGCTTCCAAGCGCTCTGCCGGGGTTTGGTTCATGGTGCTTCTCCAAAACTGATGACGCTACTACTGATGTACTCGGTCCAAATGTGGGAGCGGGCTTGCTCGCGAAAGCGTCAGCCCCAGCACCACACCTCTGACAGGCTTAAATCCGAAAGCCCTGATAGCTCTCAGCCCACTGCTGCTGAGCCGCCAATGCAATCTTCAACCGCCCAATCTGCTCGCGAACCCGCTCCGGCGCCGTCCCACCCCACCCACTGCGCGCCGCAATCGCCGCTTCCAGGCTCAAGCAGTCCCGCACTTCAGGCAGCAACCGCGCGTCCACCTCCGCCAACATCGCCGACGAGGCTTCCCACAATTCAATCTCATGCTTCTCACAGGCCTGAACCAGTGCGCCGGTAATCTCATGCGCCTCCTTGAACGGCACACCGCGCGTGGCCAACCAATCCGCCACCTCCGTCGCCAAGGTGAAGCCCATCGGCGCCTGGCGCCGCAGCTCTTCAACCTGCACCTTCATGGTTGCGACCATCCCGGCCATCGCCGGCAGCACCAGCAGCAAGGTATCCACACTGTCCAACACGCTGTGCTTGTCTTCACTTAAATCGCGGTTGTACGACAGCGGCAACGACTTGAGCGTCGACATCAACCCGGTCAGGTTGCCAATCAAGCGCCCAGCCTTGCCCCGCGCCAATTCGGCAATGTCCGGGTTCTTCTTCTGCGGCATGATCGAGCTACCGGTGGCGTAGGCATCGTCCAGCACCACCCAGCGAAACTGCCGCGACGACCACAGGCAAAATTCCTCTGACAGGCGCGAAATATTCACCCCGAGCATGCCCGCCACAAACAGAAACTCCGCCACATGGTCACGGCTGGCGACCGCGTCGATCGAGTTTTCACACGGCCCGGTGTAGCCCATTTCCTTGGCCGAATGCTCCGGCTGGCGCGCAATCGCCGAACCGGCCATGGCCGCCGCACCGAGGGGCGACAACGCCGTTCGCGCATCCCAATCCACCAACCGCTGCACATCCCGCAACATCGATTGCGCGTGGGCCAGCAAGTGATGAGCAAACACAATCGGTTGTGCCTGCTGCAAATGGGTAAAGCCGGGGCAGACGCTCTCGATATGCTGTTCAGCCTGGTCCACTAACGCCTGCTGCAGACCCAGCACCTCAGTGGTGATGGTGCGCGCGTGGTCGCGCAGGAAAAGACGCAGGTCATTGGCCGTCTGGTCATTGCGCGAACGCCCGGCGCGCAATTTGCCACCCAAGGCGCCCAGGCGCTCGGTCAATACGCGTTCGATAAAGGTGTGCACGTCTTCGTCATCCAGGGTCGGATGCAGCGTGCCGGCGGCGAAGTCCATGCCAATACTGTCCAACGCTTCGAGGGTGCGCAGGGTTTCCGACTCATCCAGCAAACCGGCGCGCTGCAACTCACGTGCATGGGCACGGGAGCCGGCCAGGTCGTAAAGCGTCAGACGGAAATAGCGCTCAGGGCAACGCGACAACGCGGCCAATGCAGCAGACGGACCGGTCTTGAAACGAGCGCCCCAAAGGCGGTCGGTGGGCTGGGACATGGATGTTCCTCACGCTTGTTTTTAGAAGAGTCGGAGGCAGTAAAAATAAGGTTTCAACTAGACTGAATCAGCGTCTAACGCGCCGTATTCATGGTTGCCAAGGGCGGATGTTTATGTTCATTATCGCCGCCTGGCTATGTTCAAGGACTGGGTCAAAGCCTGTTGAATATGGCACTTGAGGTCAACGCGTATTATGGAAACCCCACTTTCCACTTCTGGAAACATACCGCCCAAACCCGGCACAAGACCGCCCCTGCAACTGAGCGGGCTGGACTTCAAATTGCTCCGGGTATTCATGGCGGTTGTCGAAGCCGGCGGCTTCAGCGCTGCGCAAAACGAGCTGAATGTGGGCCTGGCAGCCATCAGCAAACAGATCTCCGACCTTGAAATCCGCATCGGCATGCGCCTGTGTACGCGCGGCAGGGAAGGCTTTGGCCTCACCGAAGAAGGCAAGTTGGTGTATCAGGCGTCCATCGAGTTATTTACCTCGGTGGACAGTTTTCGCGACAAGCTTAGTTCGGCGCAAAACGAGCTTATTGGTGACCTTAGTGTCGGCGTAATTGATAACACTGTATCGGACGTTAATTCGCCGCTGATTACCGCGTTGGGAAAATTACACAGCGAGTCGCCCAAGATTAGATTGCGCTTACATGCCTCACAATTGGACGAAGTTGAGCGCGGTGTGGTGGAAGGAAGGCTGATCGTCGGCATCGTCCCTGTGTACCAACGCCGTGAGGAATTCGACTACTTCCCGCTGTACGAAGAAAAGGCCCACGCCTACTGCGCCGTAGGACATCCGCTGTTCACTGCGAGCGACATCACGCCGGAAGTCTTGCGCCAATACGAAGTGGTCAACCATCGGTACGCGATCCACCGCGACAAGGCCAACTTCGTCAACTACGACAGCCAGTCGGCCTCGGCCTCACAAGTGGAAGCCGTCGCTATTCTCATCCTGACCGGCCGCTTCCTCGGCTTCCTGCCACAGCATTACGCCGCACCGCTGGTAAGGGAAGGGCGCCTGCGCGCACTGTGCCCGGAGCATGTTCACCTGAGCACCGCCTTCAACCTGATCCTGCGCCACAACGCCCCAAGAAGCCCGCTGGTAAAAGCCTTCGCTACAGCGCTGGGCGTGGACCTCAAAGCCACGACATAAGCTCCGCCGAACACCGCTCAACAAGCTCACGACGCCCAACTGTGGGAGCTGTCGAGCCCCAGCGAGGCTGCGAAGGGATCACCTCGGTCCACCTGCCGAACTCGCTATTGGTATCGATACATTTTCCGCCTAGGCAACGTGCTATCTAACGCGCAGTGTTTTCTACCAGGCACAAAAAAGCCCAACCTTTTCAGGTTGGGCTTCATCACCAATCTGGCATTCAACCCCTGGCATCTCATGCCAGTGCGCGATCACCGCAACTGCTTGCGCTTCTTCTTCGAATGAAAATGCCGAAAATGCGCATCCTGCGCCGCCGCCAACAACTCCCGATCCCCACGCGTATCGCCCCAGGCCCGGAGCCGATACTCCCCCAGGTCTCCATACACCGCTTCAAGGCGCAGCACCTTATTCTCACACCGGCAGTTATTCCCGGTGAGTTTGCCGGTCAACACCCCGTCGACCACCTCAAGCTCAGTCCCGATCAACTTGATCCCCAGCCGATTCGCAAACGGCTGCAACACCAACGCCGGCGACGCCGAACACAGCGTGACCTCCGCTCCCGAGCCCAACTCGTGCTCCACCGACAACACCCCTGCCGGGCGCATCAGCCGCGCCCAATTGCGCTGGCAATACTCCTCGGCCTTCTGTTGCACCCACGTCTTCTCCACCCCGGTCATAAAGGTGCGAATCAACTGCGCCTTCAACTCATCCCGGCTGATCTGCCGCACCAAAAAGCGCAGCCCCGGCACCGCCAGCTTGACCATCCGGCCATAAAACTCACCGGTACCAAAGGCAAACTTGAGGAAGGGCACGAAACTGTCGTGGTGGGTCAGGGTGCCGTCGAAGTCAAAGACGGAGAGTACTTTGGCATCAACGGGGCCGGCTTCGAGCATGTCTGGGTTCACGGGTTGGCCTCGGTCCTATCTAGTATTTTTTTAGCGTGCATCAGGTGTGACAGCAGGAGTTTACTCCCGTGCCAATCTTCCGACTTTGCTGTAAAGCGCTTCAGTGAAAGCGTCCCGATCACTCGACCGGTGACAACGCTGATGGCAGTTGGGGCACAAGGCTACAGCATTGGTGATGCGATCCGAACCCTTCTGGGCAAGGTGCTTGACGTGATGTACTTCAAGAAATGGCAAACCGTTGACCTCGAACGGCGCGTTTGAGCCACAGCCTTCGCAGATGCCGTTGGCTTCTTTCAACACCCAGGCGCGTACCTTTGGATCGCGGACGAACACTGTGCTGAGAGTGGATACTTTCTGCGGTTGGGCAATGCCGTCCGGTAGTTTTGGGAAGGCTTGCTGCTGGAGTTTGGAGGCGCGGCGGATGAGCGTTTGCTCATCTGCAGTTTGGGCGGCGTCCTCGGATTCAAACACACCCTGAGCGGCGAGGGCTTGGCGGATGCGTTCTTCTACGCTGGTGCCCACGTTCTTCGCGGGCTTATAGCCTTCGATGCGGTCCCAGCCCATACGCACAAGCACGGTGGAGATATTTTGCATACGGAATTCAATGGAGCCTTTTGCACGGCCTGCCACCGGGCCTTCGCGTAGAAGGCGGTTTTCGAGGGCTTTGTTGAAAGGTTGGCCGCTCTTTTCCAAGGCCGACATCTTTAGGTAAGCCTCGACCGCCGCTGCCAGCTCCGAGTCGCTCCAATCCGTTTTGTCTTTCGTAATATCCATACAGCCGCCGAGGGTAGAAAACCCTCGGACGATACTGAGTAGCCATTATTGCGTCTACGAAATTTCCTACGGATTGGTCTGAGTTGGCGGTCGTGTTCGTCAGCAAATTCGCTGCTTGATTCGGAAAGGTTGCGTGAACTTGCGCCACCACGACTTTTTTGAGAGCCGTAACCGATGTGTCCGGTTAACCAACAGGTAAGGCATGTCTCGCAGCCTAATCCAGCCTTCATCCTGCCAATGCAGCAAGTTCAAAGACATCTCCGGCCAATCCAGCATGCTCAACAATGGTCTCTCTACTGTTCGTGGCTGACGCTCATCTCGCAGTGTTGGAACCACTTCGTGAGTGAGCCAGCTGCGTAACAGGCGGTTCCCCGGTGTGTAGTGATAGACCAGCAGCGCATACGCGCCGGATTCGCTGATCATCAGCAGTTCTTCCGGTTGACCGTGAAACAGCAGGGTTACCGTTCTTCGCTGGTCGTCATCGAGCTTTCGAGTTGTTCGTTCATCTAAATACCAGCCCATCAAGCGCCCAAGATCGCGAGCGCAAAACCACGGTTGGTTTTCCAGAAGGAGGGCGTGCAGAGGAAGGCTTTGACGGGTGAAGGTAGTGGGAGCGAGGGGATCATGCATGACACACCTCCGAGATTGGAAGTGCTTGAAGGGCGGTTCTGACGCAGTAGATAGCCTTCGCGAGGAAGGTGAAAATTCTAGGCATTTCCATTACCTCTGTGTGATGTCAGCTTTCTTAGGGCTGGGTGCCGGGAGTTAAGAAACCCCACACAGAGGGCCGGACATATTCCCCTTTCGGGTCTTGTATTAGCCCACTCCCGGCATAACAGAGATTTTCGATGCCCACGAAAAAACCGTAGGCACAAAAAAGCCGCTACTGTCGGGTGCGGTCAGTCCGCTGTGTGAGGTGTTTCTTAGGCACCGAGTGCAGCATATGCATATCTCTCACTATGGTCAATGCAGGCAATTTCACTTTAGTGGTGATCAGCTTAAAAATTCAAAGTGTTCTATATATTTCTGTTTTTTGCTTCGTTTAGGTTTGAAATGAAAGATATAATTGTGGAGCCATGTGTGATACTCAAATAATTTTGGATCTTCATTTATTGCGGATTCGTTAGATTTGTATACCGTTTTTGCGTGCTCATAAACGGTTGACCAATTTAGATCATCTACGATATGGAGTTGATAATGCTCTCCACATCGTATTATCAGGTTGTGTTGAATTAATTGGGAAAGTTCCTGGCTTTGCGCTTCTCCCTGACTTTCATTTTTTAGTTTTTCTAGTACGGATTTATGAATCAATATTCTCGGAAATATTGACTTCGAGGATTCAAGGTTATAAGCGTCTGTTAGAGCGTGGCTATAGGTTATATGCTGATTTTGAAAATGTTTGTTGTAAGCTATCCCTCCGCGAATTAAAAGTCCGTTTTCTAAAAATCTAAGATAAACGTCCTTTGTGGCTTTTAGGAAACCTACAATATCCGTTGCGGAGCTCATAAATATAGAGTCAGATATGCTCTTATGATGAAGTGTTGCAAGATCTATTTGTTCAAATGCTCTATATGAGGTTATTAATTTTTCTTTGAAAATCTCCGTTCCGTCTCGTTCGTCTTTTTTTAAATAATATCTATAGCCCATTACGTCTAGGAAGGCGAAGTACGAGTAGGCCATTACTCAATAGCCTCTGTGATTTTTTGAATTTCTGCATGGTAGGCTTTGATCTTTTTTTCCCAAGGCTCCCATACGCTTCCGTAAAATTGTATACCGCTTTTCGAAGCTAAGGCTGAGTCTGCTTGTGTTAAGTCGAAAATGGCTTTCCCTAGCATTTGGGATACCGGAACTAGCTGCCCTAGGTTTTCAATGGAGCATATTATTGGGTCATCCAGGTCTTGTTTAATACGAATTATGTTTGATCCCATTAACTTTGACTTGATTTCGGTTTTTATTTTTTTGGACCACTTCTGATATGATTCTTTGATTAGTGACTTGTGAACTTGGAAATTTTGGTTTATTAGTCCGCAGAACTCGGGTGAGCCGTAGTCATTCTCGATTCCGTATGGTTCGAGAGTGCTTAGTATAATGTTGTCATGCTTTATCCAGTCTTCGATCAGCTTGGGCAGGGTATTGATGCCTAAGTAGCAAAAACGGTCTGGTGTGACTGGAATAATAAATCTATCAGAAGCGAGAAATGCGAGCCGGGTAATAGCACCAGTGCTTGGACCTAAGTCAATTAGGATGTAATCGAGGCCGAGTTGCTGTCCAAGGTCTTTTATAAGGCGCCTGAAACTAATGTAAGTATTTTTTTCATTTATGTTTGTTGTGATTGCTTGGTTTATTGATGTTCCAAAATAAGGCTCTGCCTGAGCACTGAATTCAATATCGCCTCTTATTAAGAATAGTTTTGGATATATGTTGGATTCTGCAAGATTTACGTTTTCAACATTTATTCTGGCCGCCGCACCGTCTAAACGTGGACGAAAGACATCAAGGATGGAGTCGCCAGGTAGCTTTTTGGAAGGGTTGTCGAAGTACTCGGTATCGTTAGCGAAAAAAAGTTCTGTGAGGTTACACTGTGAATCGGCATCGATAAATAAGACTTTTTTACCTGTTTTAGCCAAATAGGCTCCAACATTAAAAAGTGTAGTGGTTTTAGAAACTCCGCCCTTGTTATTGTAAAAAGTAAGGGTTTTTGTTTGAGGTTTTGGTGTTTTTTTAGCTCTAGCCAATTTTCAGCTCCTTGAGTAGAAAAGCCCCGCATGTGCGGGGCTTTTTAAGTGCTTCCCAACTTCCATGTAGGTTAGCTTTTATATCATGTCACTTGGCTATCATCAATCCCAGCTCAACGCGCCACCCGTCTGGTACTCGATCACACGGGTTTCGAAGAAGTTTTTCTCTTTCTTCAAGTCCATGATCTCGCTCATCCATGGGAACGGGTTAGTGGTCCCTGGGTACTCTTCTTTAAGACCGATCTGCGACAAGCGACGGTTCGCGATGAACTTGAGGTAATCCTCCATCATCGCCGCGTTCATGCCCAGTACACCGCGTGGCATGGTATCGCGCGCGTATTCGATCTCCAGCTGAGTCCCTTGCAGGATCATCTGGGTCGCTTCCTCTTTCATCTCGGCATCCCACAGGTGTGGGTTTTCGATTTTGATCTGGTTGATCACGTCGATACCGAAGTTCA
>NZ_FOKB01000017.1 GCF_900111895.1 Pseudomonas simiae | reverse complement strand
CCGGGAGGGCCGACCACCGTGGCGATCTGCGGGCCGTCGATGCAGGGTTTGTCACGCAGTGGCGCTTTCCAGTCCGAGGTCCAACGGATGGCGCTGGCCTTCATTTCATAAGACGTACCGAGACCGCTGCCGAACGATTCTTCCTGCAGGCTGGTGTGCTGCTTGCCTTCGTGTTTGATGGCGATGGTGCGCCAACGGTCGTTGAAGTCCTCGCGCGGATGTTCGCTGAGGTCGAAGGCCAATCCCGGTTGCAGGCGTTCGTCGTCGCCTTCCAGATGCGCTAGCTTGGCGTCGTTGCGCAGGGCGGCCAGGCGCGTTTTGGTGAAGGGCTTGCCGGCGATGTCGCGCTTGTAACGGCCAGGGTAGTCGTAGCGTTCGTAGTCCTTGTGCTGGTTGTTCAGGTCCTGATCGCCGGTGGCGGTGTGCTGCTGGTTGTAGCGCGGGTGGGTGAAGGTGTAGTCGCGCTGCACTTGCACGGCGGTGCGCACCTGTTCGGTGTAGTGGAAGCGGTTCAGGGCCGGCTCCAACGCGTCGCCGCCACTCATCGGTTGGTAGATCACCGGGCAATCGGTGTGGGTGCCGATGGTGCCCAGGCCGCCGACGCGGTCGGTAAGGACCAGGGTGTGGCCGTCGGCGCGGTGTTCGAAGGTGTAGAGCAGGCCTTCTTCGGCGGCGAGGCGGGCGAGGAAATCGAGGTCGGTTTCGCCGGCTTGTACGCAGTACTCGCGGGGTTGGTGGTCGAAGCAGATCTCGCTGCGGATGTCGGTCAGCTTCTGCTCGGTCAGTACGCTGGTGATGATGTCGGGTACGGTCTGGCCCTGGAAGATGCGCCAGTTGGAGCGCAGGTCGAAACGTTTCAGGGTCGGTTCGACCACGGCGGTGTAGCGGGTGCGGCGAAAGCCGGTGTCGCCCTGTTGGAACAGGCTGACCAGGCCGTGGACGTAGCGCACCGGGGTGTCGTCTCGCCAAATGGTGAACACGGCGGCCAGATCGAGCATGCGGTAGAAGTCGATAGCCGGGTGATGGCTGACCAGTTCCAACTGCAATTTAAATGGCTGGGACAGGCCTTCTTTGAGGGTGAACGAGACCACTTCAAAGGGATCGCCCCGTAGCGGTTTGAAGGTGTAGCGCAGGTCGCTTTGGCGGGGCATGCTGGTTAATCCTTCCTCTCATTGATATCGGCTGCCACCTTCCGATACAACTCTGGCTCCCAGCCTTGCGCCGTGGTATCGCGCATCAGTTGTGCAACGTTCGCGTACAGGTCGCCCGCCAGCCATGACAGCCCCCGCGATGCCAGCAGGTCGGCGGCAATCACCGTGGCGTAGCTGCGCTGGCGTGGGGCGTCATGGGCAGCGTGCAGTTCCTGCAGACGCAGCAACACCACTTCGACGCCTTCGGTAGTGAGTTGGGTGGTCAGTTCGTCGCGCAGGCCGGCGTATTCCTGCACCGGGCTGCCTGTTGCTTGCGCCTGATCGGCGCCGCTGATCCAGGCCTGGGCTTGTGCATCCACGAACGGCGTGCCGTCGCTGAAGCACAACTCCAGCAGGGCCGGCAGGCGGCAGACGAAACGCTCGCAGGTCTGGCGGATGGCGGCGGCCACTTCTTCCATCGCCAGGCGCGAGGCGACGTGGGCGGCCAGGTAGCTACCGCGCAGCCAGTACGGCGAGGCGCAGACGCTTTTTTCGATACGCAGCAGCAGGTTCGGGTCAATGACGTTGTGGTTCAGCGCGTCCTGGTAGCCGTCGACGATATCCTTGGGCACGGCGGTCAGTTCTGTGCGGCGATCACGGGTGATGAGAGGCGCGGTGCGCAGATGCGACCACAGGCCGAAGCGTCGCAATTGATAGCCGGTGGGGTCGTAGGGATCCTGCTGATTGATCTGCTCGGCCATGTTCAACACAGCGCGGCGTTGTTCACGCTCATTGCCCGGCGCTTGCGGTTTGGGGCTGTTGAAAAATGCTGACTCCAGCACGCCGCCGGAGGTGGCCGCACGGGCGGGCTCGGTGGCAGCGACCGGCTCGCTGTATTTGCCCAGTTGGCGTTGCAACGCGTCCATCGGGGCCGGGTCGAGCTTGGCGCTTTCGGCACACCGTTGCAGGTTGGCCAGGGCCAATTCGGCCGCCGCCTGATAGGCCGGTTCAAAACTGCTGCGCTCCAGGGCCGGCAACACCTGCCCCAGGTCGCCCAACAGGCGCTGCACTTGCTTGCGTTTGTTAAGATAGCCGGTGGGACCGGGCTTTGGGTGAGCGCTGTCCCAATACAACTCGACCATGCCGGCCAACAAGCCCAGGGCATCGGCCCAGCGTGCCCATTGTCGGGTGCGCAGCCATGCCACTTGCAGATGGCCGAGGATGCGCCAGTGCTTGCACTGGGTCGCCAGGTATTCACGGGAGGCCTCGTCGATATAGGGCCAGTCGATGTCGCCTTCGCGCAGGCCACCGAGCTTGACCATTTCCTGGTCGATGGCCTGGTAGGTTTCGTCCTCGACATCGAAGTGGCCGGCGGGTTGCTCCGGGTCGACGGGGGTCAGCAACAGCTTGACGGTGTCCGCCGGCACGTCGATCACCAGCGACATACTTGGCGCTCCTGCTCGATCAGGTCGCCCAGCCCTTCAGCGTCGAAGACCAGGCCGTGCAACCGGGGATAGTCACTCTCCAGCCGCAGGCGCTGGCCGCCGCCCATGTTGCGCAACAAGGCAATGGCCTGCAGCCCGCGTCCCGCATCCACCACCAGGCCGGCATCGTCCAGCACCTGCCACTGATAAGCCTCGGAGACCGGGCGCTCATCCTTGAACAGCTGTATGCGAATTTTGTTGGGCTTGGCCGGTTCATCCAGCACCAGTTGCAGGCGGGAAATTTTCGATTCGCAGCTGATGGCCAGGTAAGGCCGGGGCGGCAACGCGCCCAAGGCTGGCGCGGAGATCACCAGCCGTTGTTGCTGCTCGTTTTCAGGCTCCGGAAACGACGACATCAGGAAACGCTTATCCTCGGGTGGACGCTTGGCCTCATTGCGTTGCACCAGATCAACAATCGGCAGTACCCGGCCCAGGGCACGTGGCGACGCAGGTGGGTGATGAATGGGCGTGCCGGCAGCCAAATCAAAACATTCCAGGCGCTTCAAGGGCGAGACGATGGCAGGGCAGTCCTGAGTTGCTGCCTGCGCGTCCATTACCGCCACAACCGTCAAGCAGAGCCCCCATTTCCATCCTCGCCATCCGTTGCGCATCAATGCCTCCTGACTATGCCTCACCGAAATCCGAACCGGACTTTTTTCAACTTTCGAACTAAAGTTGTTTAGACCGACAGTTAAATTAATTAACTTGCAAAGCGTCACCTGCGCTCAATGGATAGGCAAGTAAAAGACGATAAATATACTGCCGAACCCTGAATAAAAAGAGACTTCTTTCAGATACATCTATAATACGTGTAGGAAATTTAGAAACCCCATCGCGACAACTTTTCCTACATCCAAAGACCACGAATCGCGTCCATTTTGTCCTACAAGACAAACCTTGCGACAGCTGGTTCTAATACGCCGACCTTACGAAAAGGATTTTTCCCATGTCGAAAACTCACGGCTCTGTCGCGCCCAAAGAGCGCATCAACATCAAGTACGTCCCGGCCACCGGCGATCAACAAGCCGAAGTAGAGCTGCCCCTTAAGCTATTGGTTACAGGTGACTTCAAAGGCCACGGCGAACTAGCCGCCCTGGAAGACCGTCAAGCTATCCGCATCGACAAAGACACTTTCAATGAAGTACTGACCAAGGCTGAAGTTGCCTTGGAGATGGCGGTACCGTCCGTTCTAAACAACGACAGTGACACTGACTTGAATGTGCAACTTCAATTCAAAAGCATCAATGACTTCGGCCCCGACGCCGTCGCCCGCCAAGTACCACAATTGAACAAGCTGCTGGAATTGCGCGAAGCCTTAGTTGCGCTCAAAGGCCCGATGGGCAACGTCCCGGCCTTTCGCAAACACCTGCAAAACCTGCTGACCGATGAAACCGCCCGCCAACGCCTGGCCAGCGAACTGAACCTGGTGCTCGACGCGCCAAACAACTGAATTGAACGCCCTTCTCAACGGAGTACTCCGCATGCCTATGGAAAGCGCCGCCGCCCAAGTATTGGTGGCTGACGAACCCTCGTCGTTGCTTGACCAACTGCTGGCCAACACCACCATTCGCCCGTCCCAGGAGGGCTATGCCGTTGCCCGTCAAGGCGTGGCTGCGTTCATCAGCGAGATCCTGCAAAGCGGCGATCACAAGCAGCCGGTGAACAAACACCGGGTCGACCAGATGATTGCCGAAATCGACCGCGCGTTGAGCAAGCAGATGGATGTGATCCTGCATCAGCCGCAATTCCAGCAACTGGAGTCGTCGTGGCGTGGGCTGAAGCTGCTGGTGGATCGCACGGATTTTCGCGAGAACATCAAGCTGGAAATGCTGCATGTCACCAAAGAAGAACTGCTGGACGACTTCGACAACGCCGGCGACATCACCCGAAGCGGCTTGTACAAGCACGTCTACACTGCCGGCTACGGCCAGTTTGGTGGCGAGCCGGTGGGTGCTATCGTCGGCAACTACACCTTTGGCCCCAGCTCGCCGGATATCAAGTTGCTCAGCTATGTGGCGTCCATCGGCGCCATGTCCCACGCGCCGTTCGTCTCGGCGGCCGGGCCTGAGCTATTCAACCTCGAAGGCTTCCAGGGTTTGCCCGACCTCAAGGAAATCAGCGATATTTTTGACGGTCCACGCCACACAAAATGGCGCAGCCTGCGTGAATCCGAAGATGCCCGCCATCTGGCCCTGACCCTGCCGCGTTTCTTGCTGCGTACCCCGTACAGCACCGAGGACAACTCGACCCGCAGCTTCGGCTATGACGAAACCGTCGACGGCAACCACGACAACTACCTGTGGGGCAACACCGCGTTCCTGATGGCTTCGCGCATCACCGACAGCTTCGCCCGCTACCGCTGGTGCCCGAACATCATCGGCCCGCAATCGGGCGGCGCGGTGGACGATCTGCCGGTGCACTTGTACGAATCCCTCGGCCAATTGCAGGCGAAGATCCCTACCGAAGTGCTGATCTCTGACCGCAAGGAATTCGAGCTGGCCGAGGCTGGTTTCATCCCGCTAACCATGCGCAAGGACAGCGACAACGCGGCGTTCTTCTCGGCCAACTCGGTGCAAAAACCGAAAAACTTCCCCAAGACCCGCGAAGGCCAGGAAGCCCAGACCAACTACAAGCTCGGCACCCAGTTGCCGTACCTGTTTATTGTCAATCGCCTGGCCCACTACATCAAGGTGCTGCAACGCGAGCAGATCGGCAGTTGGAAGGAACGGCAGGACCTGGAGCGCGAACTGAACACTTGGCTTAAACAGTACATCGCCGACCAGGAAAATCCTTCATCCGATGTGCGCAGCCGTCGCCCATTGCGTGCCGCGCACATCGAAGTGCAGGACGTGGCCGGCAATCCAGGCTGGTATCAGGTGTCGCTGTCGGTGCGCCCGCACTTCAAGTACATGGGCGCGAACTTCGAGATTTCGCTGGTCGGTCGGCTGGACACCCAGTAAGTGGGTGGTTCCAGCCTGTTCGAGCGCCTTGAACCCGATGCACCGCGCTACCGCGCTGGCAGCGCGGATGAACAGGCACGCCAGCGCGTCGAGGCGATCAAACGCCACCTGGAACAGGTGCTCAACTCACGCCAGGGCTGCTCACAAAGCAGCCCTGAACTGGGCCTGCGCGACTTCAACGGGGTCACCCAGGCCAGCAGTGATTTGGTGGTCGCCATCAGCGCCGATATCCGGCGTTCGGTGGAGGCGTTTGAACCGCGCATCACGGTGATGGGCGTGCGCTATCAGCCCGACCCGGACCTACCGCTGGAGCTGAACTTTCAACTGGATTGCCAGGTGCGAGTCAATCACAAGGAAGAACAGGTGCAGATCGAGGTGGCCATGCATGGCCGCGACGGCTACACCCGCGTGAAATGAGGATGCGATGGACTTGAAACAACGCTTTGCCGAGGAGTTGCGCTACCTGCGTGAACTCGGCCGCGAGTTTGCCGAGGACAACCCGCAACTGGCGCAATTTCTCGGCGATCAGGCTGGCGACCCGGACGTGGAACGGCTGCTGGAGGGCTTTGCCTTCCTCACCGCCAAGCTGGGCATGAAGATCGACGACGACTTGCCGGAGCTGACCCATCCGCTGTTGCAGATGCTCTGGCCCAACTACCTGCGCCCTCTGCCCAGTGCGACCATCATTCGCTTTACACCACTGCCCGATGCGATCACCCAGCGCCAGGTGATTCCCAAGGGCACGCCGTTGTTCGCCAAACCGGTGAACGGTATCTCCTGCCAGTTTCGCACCTGCACCGACGTCAACCTGTACCCGCTGGCCTTGCAGGAAGTCAGCGACGCCCACAGTCGTGAGGCCTCGGTGATGCGCATCGACCTCAAGGTGCTGACGGAGCAACCGCTGACCAGCATGGCCTGCGACCAGCTGGATTTTCATCTGGGTGGCGATAACGCCACCGCGCTGACCTTGTACCTGTGGCTTGCCCACTACTTGGACAGCGTTACGCTACAGATCAATGGCCAAAGCTATCGCCTGTCCGTCAAGGATATCGGCTTCCCTGGCTTCACCGCCGAAGAGGCATTGCTGCCCTACCCGCGCAATGTGTTCGATGGCTACCGCATCCTGCAGGAATACTTTGTGTTCCCGCAACGTTTCCACTTTTTCAGCCTGAACCGTCTGGCGCCTATTTGGCCGGATGTCAGTGCCACCAGCCTGCGTTTCGAGTTTCAGTTCAGCCGGCCCATGCCGCCTGATATTCGCCTGCGTACCAGCGACCTGCACCTGTACTGCGCACCGGCGGTCAACCTGTTCCGCCACGATGCCAACCCTATCGCGCTGGACGGACGCAGCCTGGAACGGCGTATCAGCCCCAGCGGCAGCCAGCCCGAGGCTTACGAGATTTTCAGCGTCGACAAGGTGGCAGGTTGGGATGCTGCCGATAAGGAACGCAAAGGCGATCCTCTGCGACGGTTCACGCCTTTCGAGTCGTTCCAGCATGAGATTGAACATGCGCGAGGCCGCACGGCGCTGTATTTCCGCACGCATATCGAGGAATCCCACGGGCGTGAGGGCTTGCGCCATCGCATCGCCTTCGTGCGCGGCGATGAAAGCCTGTACATCGGCGAACATGAAGCAGCGTCCATCGAGTTGACCTGCAGCAATCGCGACCTGCCGCAGATGCTGGGTGTAGGAGATGTGTCGCTGTCCACCGAAGTCACGCCGTCGTTTGCCACCTACTCCAACCTGATTGCTCCGACGCGCAGCTACCGACCGGTGCTGGACAGCAGCCTGCACTGGACGCTGATTTCCAACCTGTCGCTGAACTACCTGTCGTTGCTGTCGGCCGAGCCGCTCAAGGCGGTGATCCGCGCCTATGACTTCGCCGCCTTGCATGACCTGCAACAGGCCCGCGCCACCCGCAAACGCCTCAATGGCATTCACGAGGCGGTGACTACCCCCATCGACTGGTTGATGAAGGGCCAGCCGGTGCGCGGCCTGCAGACCCGTTTGCAACTGGACCAGAACGCCTTCCTGTGCGAGGGCGAGTTGTACCTGTTCGCCAGCGTGCTTTCGCACTTCTTCGCCCTGTACGCGAGCATCAATTCCTTCCATCGCCTGGAAGTGATCAATACCACCAACAACGAGTGCTACGAATGGCCCCTGTTGACCGGCAGACAACCCGTGATCTAGCCGACGTGCTGCTTGCCGACGCGCGGAACTACTCGTTTCACCGTCTGCTGGAGCATCTGCACGCATTGCATGGCGATGACCTGGAAGCGCAACCCTTGAGTGCGGCGGCGCGCCGCCGTGTGCGCCTGCAAAGCCATGCGGGATTGGGCTTTCCGGCCTCCGACGTGGTGGTGGCCGCACGCGTGGAAGACGGCTACGAAGAAGTGCGCTATCGCTTGCAAACCAGTTTCTTCGGCCTGCACGGCACCGACTCGCCGCTGCCCGGCTACTACCTAGACCGTCTGGCTTACGAGCAGGCCCAGGAGCGCGGTATTCGTCCTGCGTTCATGGACTTTTTCAATCATCGCTTGCTGACCCTGCTGCACCACAGTTGGCGCAAGTACCGCTATTACATTCGCTTCCAGGCCGAAGCCAGCGACCGTTTTTCGCGTTATGTGTTTTCCATGATCGGGTTGAACGACAACGACCTGCGCGGCGCCACGCCGCTGCCCTGGGGCCGGTTGTTGAGCTTTGCCGGCCTGATCGCCAGCCGCAGCCGCTCGCCTTCGGTGGTGTCCGGCATCGTTGAACACTGCTTCGACCTGCACGGCGTGTACATCCGTGAATTCGAGGCGCGTTCGGTGACCTTGCCGCAGCGTCAGCGCATGGTGTTGGGCAAAGCCAACGGCACCCTGGGCAGCGACTTTGTGGTGGGTGACCGCAGCAAGACCCGCGCCAGTAAGTTCACCTTGGTGATTCCCAACCTGACCCAGGCACGCTTTCGGCAGTTCTTGCCCAGTGGTGAACAGTTCGGACGGCTGCGCCAATTGATGGATTTTCTGCTGCGCGACGTCACCGCCTACGACCTGGAGCTGGGGCTGCGCGAACAGGACGTGCCGCCGTTCAACCTGCAACGCGACAGCGGCACCCACCTGGGCTGGACCAGCTTTATCGAAGATCAGGAACAACGTCATCCCGCCGTGGTGCGGATACGGGGGCGCGCATGAAGTTGACCTTGGTTATCAATAATCCTGCGCAGTTGTTGCACGGGTATCTGCCCCTTCACCGGTTTGGCCCACTGGGCGGTAGCATCGGCAGTGCCGCGGCGGACTGGTGCCTGGAAGATCGCCACAACAGCGTACAGCCCAACCACTGCGAAATCCGGGTTGTCGAAGGGCGCTTCTGCGTGATCGACCGCAGTGGCAGCACCTATGCCAATGGCCATGATTTGCCGTTGGGGCGCAACGTTGCGGTGAGCCTGAACGATGGCGACCTGTTGCAGATTGGTGCGTACCGGGTCGCGGTGCAGCTGGGTGAGCACGCCCCAGGTCAGCGTTCGCTCGATGAGCTGCTCACCGGTCACCCGGAAGGTATGCAAGCCTGGCACCTGGAGGATTTGCCTCGCCTGCCCCTACCCGATTCGCGACCTGCTACTTGCCCGGAGTTCGAACGCCTTTGCCAACCCATGAATTTGACGGAGCAAGGCGACCCGCTGCGAGCGATGAATGAAGCGCCGCCCCCAAAACCTCTGGCCGACATTTGCACGGCTGCACCCAAGAAGCCCGTCAGCCTGCTCAGCAACCTGCGCCTGGGCACCTTATTGCTGGCCTGCCTCACCCTCGGCGGCTGCACCATGCTCGGCAAAGTCGGCCAGGTGATCTGGACCCCGTCGATCCCGGTCGGCGGCCCCGACGATCAGCCCAGCCGCTACTCCCTGAGCCTGCACGCCAGCGACCACGTCAATCCGCGCCTGATCAGCACCGGCACCGCACCGGATGAAGACGCGAACCGCGCGCCCTACACCCTCAACGTTCAGGCGAGCAGCCCGCAGGCACTGACCGACAAAGTGCAAACCCTGCTCAACCACCTTTACGAAAACGTACCTGCCCAGTCACCGCTGAGCTTGGAGCCGGCGCCCGTGGTGCCAATGTCGCCCCTCGAAGACACTCTGCTGGGCGACTACGACGCCCAGGGTGTCAGCCTGACCACGCCATGGGGCAACCCGGCGCTGCAGCACGTCGCCACGCCGATCGCCTTCAAGGTCTTGCAGTTGACTGATGATTCGCTGCTGGTCAACGCCAGCCCCCAGGCCATGGCTGAAGACATGAAAAAGGCCCTGGGCAGCACCTACATCCGCGCCGACGACTACCTGCTCCAGCCCGGCCAATTCAAGTTTGTCGACCTGCGCGCCCTGGATGAGGACACCCGTTTTATCGCAGTGATCGCCAACTACCACAGCGCCGATGTCAGCCAGTGGAAACAGCACCTGCGCGTCGAGCCCAAGGGCCGGCAGTACGCCGTGCTGGTGCAGTTGGACGCCGCTCAGGTCAGCCTCAAGGGAGAAACCCGATGACGCCCTTTTCAGCCGCTTTTGCCCAGAGTAATTACCGATGAGTTCACGCAACCCCGTCATCTGGCATGAAGGTTTGTTCGTCAAACCCCAGCACTTCCAACAACAGGCCCGCGCCGCCGAAGCCGCCGTGCATCAGCGTGTGCACAGCCTGAACGACGCCCTCTATGGCTTCAGCGAGCTGGAGCTGAACAGCGAATATTTGAGCTTCGGCAAGGTCGCCCTTACCAAGGCATGTGGAATCATGCCCGACGGCAGTGTCTTTGATATTCCCCGTGACCTGGCGCCACCCGCACCACTGGAAATTGCCGACAGCAGCGCAGTCAACCAGATCGTCTACCTGACCCTGCCGCTGCGGTCCAACGGCGCCCTCGAAGTGCGTTGGCCCGACCGCTACGGCAATAGCCGCTATATCGCTCGGCGTGAAGAAATCCGTGATACCCACAGTGATGACGGCGACCAGGTGGGCATGGACCTGGCCGTGCCCAACCTGCAACTGATGCTTGAACGCAGCGACCGCAGTGCCTTTACCGGCATCGCCATCGGCAGGATCAAAGACAAGCGCCCCGATGGCAGCCTGGTGATGGACGAGCATTTCTACCCCACCAGTCTGTCACTGCAAGCCGTGCCGGCATTGCACCGCTACCTGGGTGAAGTGGCCGGGCTGATGCGCGAGCGCGCCAAGAACCTGGCCCAGCGCATCGGCTCGCCGGGGCAGTCGGGGGTGGCCGATGTCACCGACTTCAACCTGCTGCAAACCCTCAATCGTTTGTTCCCGCTGTTCCAGCACTTGGCTCGCCAACGCCAGGTCCACCCGGAGCGGCTGTACATCGCACTGGCCCAGGCCTGCGGCGAACTGGTGACCTTTACCGATGAAGGCCACCTGCCCCAGGAATACCCGGCGTACCAGCACGACAACCTGCGCGAATCCTTCCAACTACTGGAACATACGCTGCGCCGCGCCCTGGGCACCGTGCTGCAACCGCGTGCGGTGTCGCTGCCGATCGTGGTGCAGCAATACGGCGTACGCACCGCCGCCTTGAACGACAAGCGCCTGCTGGACAACGCCGAGTTCATCCTCGCCGTGCGGGCCGAACTACCCGCGGAGACCCTGCGCCAGCAACTGCCCAAGCAGATCAAGATCAGCTCCACCGAAGGTTTGGAACAACTGGTCAGCCTGCAATTGCCAGGCATTCCGTTGATCCCACTGCCCGTGGCGCCACGGCACCTGCCGTTCCATGCCGGTTTCAGCTACTTCGAACTCGACCGCCATCACCCCACCTGGCAATGCCTGAGCATCGGCAGCGGGTTTGGCTTCCATATCGCCGGCGAATTCCCAGAACTGGAATTGCAGTTCTGGGCGATCAGGAGCGAGAAAGATGAGTGAGTCCATGCCCACCGAAACCACGCCGCCAGCGGACGACAGCAACCGAATTTTCAGCTATTTGCAACAGGCCACCAGCAGTACGGAGTACGGCGCCGTAGAGGAACAGGCTAAGCCCAAACCCGAACCGCTGCTCGCAGACCCCGAATTCGACATGCGCGGCCTAGCCTGGAACCCGCTGTGCGATACCGCCACGCCCCTGATCGGGTTGGTCATCCGCCTGCGTCGCTTGGACCGACACAACGACGTGCCCGCGCTGTACCAAAGCGTCAGCAACCAGATCACCACGATCATGGAAGAAGTCAGCCAGCTCAACTACGACCCCGGCACGCTCAAGGCCTACTCCTACAGCCTCTGTCTGTTGCTGGATGAGGTGGTCATGAGCACCTCCTGGGGCAAGTCCTCGACCTGGAGTGCGCGCTCATTGCTTAGCCAATTTCATGAAGAAACCTGGGGTGGCGAAAAATTCTTCACGGTGCTGACCCGCATGACCACCGAAGCCACCAAATACCAGCATGTGCTGGAGTTCATGTACCAATGCCTGATCTCCGGCCTGAAGGGCAAGTACGGTAACCAGGCCAAGGGCGATGACGAAATTCAGAAGATCATCAACCAACTGCACAGCGTGCTTCGCCCGCTGCGTGGCGAGACACCCAAACGCCTGACTGATCCGCTGAAAAACGTCGCCCCGCGCAACTACCGGATCAAACGCGCCTGGCCGTTGTGGACGCCATGGGCATTGGCCGCCGCCGTGTTGACCTGCGCCTACACGATCTACTCGATACGCCTGAACAGCATCACCCAGGAAGTGCTGGTGTCCCTGGAGCGGATTCTCAACCTGTAACCGATTTTCAGCGCGCTCATACCGAGCGCCTGCAAAGCCATGGCCGTTTGGCCAGAACCCTCGACCTCATGGGGTCGTTCATTTGATCGCGACAAGGAGCTTGTCATGCCAACACCTGCGTACATCAGCATCCACGGCCAGAACCAAGGCCATATCACCAAAGGCGCGTTCACCGCGGACTCGGTGGGCAACGTCTACGTGGAAGGCCACGAAGACGAAATCCTCGCCCAGGAAATCGACCATCAGATCACCACGCCCACCGACCCGCAAAGCGGTCAACCTGCCGGGCAGCGCGTGCATAAACCGCTGATTTTCACCAGCTCCTTGAGCAAAGCCTCGCCCATGCTCTACCAGGCCCTGGCCACCGGCGAAATGCTGCCCACCGTTGAGGTCAAGTGGTTCCGCACCTCGGGCGACGGCAAGCAGGAGCACTTCTTCACCACAAAGCTTGAGGACGCCACCGTCGTCGAGATCCACACCGTGCTGCCCCACGCCCAAGACAGTGACAACGCCAACTACACCCAACTGATCAAGACAAGCCTGGCGTATCGCAAGGTCAGCTGGAGCCATGTGGTGGCGGGTACCGAAGCTTCGGATGACTGGCGTAAACCGGCTTAACCGCCAAACCGCACGTTCCGCCGTACAGGTCTTTGCACGGCGGAACGTCTCCAGACTCGATTTTTTTCAGGAGGCTCTATGCCCGCCGTCGTTCTGGTCGGACACGACCATGATTGTCCTTTATGTGGCCCCACCACCGTCAAAAGCGGCACACGCAACGTCACCGTCAACGGCCGCGCCATCGCACTTGTCGGCGACACCCTCGGCTGCGGTGCCGTCATCACTAGCGGATCGCCCTCAATGAACATCAACGGCAAAGCCGTGGCCCGCGTCGGGGACAGCACCGACCACGAAGGCATCCTGGAAAACGGCGACGCCAGCTGGTTGATCAACTAACCCGGCTTCACAACAAGGAGGTTCCATGCCCCGTCAAAGCGACCTGCGCTACACCTTCAAACCGCTACGGGGCGATCCCTTCGAAGTGGTCTCGTTCACCCTCGAAGAAGGTCTGTCCCAGCCCTTCAAACTTGAACTGAAACTAGTCAGTCACCACCCCGCCATCGACTTCTACCGCATGCTCGATCTGGCTGCGGTGTTCACCATTTGGCGAGACGACACCCCGGTGCGCTACGTCCACGGCCTGGTCAGCCTGTTCCAACAGGGCGACACCGGCTTTCGCCGCACCCG
>NZ_FOKB01000016.1 GCF_900111895.1 Pseudomonas simiae | reverse complement strand
CGAGCAGAAGCAGGCACATCGTCGACAGGCTCCTGCCGCACCAACACCGTCCGTTGCGTGGCCTTGTCCCGAACCAGCGGTACCGGGTTGGCAACCACCTGATCCCCAACCTTCAATGGCACATCCGGAATTACCCTGATCGGCGTCGCCGCGCTGCCCAGCAACAACGGCTTGGCCGCTTCGACATGCGCGTCCAACCGAGGCCCGACGAGCTGATCGGCCAGCCTCTCCAGCCATCTACGCGTGCGGCCGGATTTGATATGCCCCACCACCTGGGGGCCCAGGCGCAGGGTCACACCCATGGCGCCTGCAACCCTCACGAGCAGCAGCCCGATCAATACATCGCCGGTGATTTCCCCCATCACCTCGTTCATTTCTTGCGGCGGCAACATCCGTATCCAACTGGATATCGCCGACACATAGATAAACACCAGCGGTTCATCGCTGAGCACCAGCAGTCCGCGGCCAATGGCCTCCTTGCCCAGTTTCAGCAGTTCATCAAGTTCGGTCTGGGTAACGTATTGCAGCCACTTCTCACTGTGGGTCTGGATATCCGCCAGCAGGCCATACAGTTGCGTGAAGTTGTCCCAAAGGCTGTAAAGCGCCTTACCCATTCCCTGAACAAACGCCTTCTCCAGCATCCTGCGTTGATCAAGAGGGTGAGCGTCTGTGTAATCCTTCCACTGCGCTTCGTAGGTACTTTCCCACGCTTCGCGCAGGCGAACTTCCAGCGCGTCAATCACCGTTTGATAAGACGCATACAGCGCCTTGACGTGGTCTCTTGAGACATTGGGATAGAAGCTGACGCGGTACTGCTGGTCGCGCTCACACTCGTCGACTTCGAGAATGCCGCTCGGGCCGATGGTTTTGTGGATCGGCTCGCCCAGTGGGCCGCCGTTGGGGTCGACGCGCTGAAGCACCACTTGCGTGTTGCCGATGGGTACAGCTCGCGTGCTTTGAAACATGTGCACCAAGGTCAACGTGCCGGTGGCCTGGCAAGTAGCGACGGTGCTGCTCGGAAAAAGGGAGCGGTTGATCGGCGCGACCAGCGCCACCTCATCCCCGACCTTGAAGACCTGTTCAATATCCAGCGCGGAAAAGCTCCAGAAGCTTTCCGCCCAGTCATCAAAAGTGTTCAGGCAATCCCGGAAGTCGCGAAAGACGCCCTCGATATCGACCGTCTTCACATCCATTGGGGTCAGGGCCAGCCTGCCAATGGCCGGGTTCAAGAAACCGCTCCAACAACAAGAAAATCCATCTGCAATCCCTCGCACTGTGTAGTCAGGCGAGGGACTTTGCAGAGGTTCCCGGAGGAGGGGAGTAGAGCTTATCCGGCAGTTATGTGGGAAGTTTCGACAACTCTCGTCTTCTCACGCCCCAGCACCAGGCTGCACAACGCCGGCAGGAACAACAGCGTCAACACCGTGCCCACCAGCACGCCGCCGATCAGTACGTAGGCCAGGGACGACCAGAACACCGACAACGTCAGCGGAATAAACGCCAGCGCCGCCGCCAACGCGGTCAGGATCACCGGCCGCGCACGCCGTACGGTGGCCTCGATGATTGCCGCGTGAATCGGCATGCCGTGGTCCTGGTTCTGGCGGATCTGGTCGGTAAAGATCAGTGTGTTGCGCATCAGGATCCCACCAATCCCGATCAGGCCCAGGATCGCGTTGAAGCCGAATGGCTGGTTGAACAGCAGCAACGTCGGCACTGCACCGATCAAGCCCAGCGGCGCAGTGGCGAAGACCATGAACATCACCCCGAACGAACGCACCTGGAACATGATCACCGTGAGGGTCAGCAGGATCATGATCGGGAACAGCGCGGCCAGGGCAACGTTAGCCTTGGCGCTTTCCTCAACCGGGCCGCCAATATCGATCTGGTAGCCGGCGGGCAGTTTGGCGATCAGCGGCTGCAGGTCTTTGTACACGGCCATTTCCACGTCGGGCGGTTGCACGCCGTCGATGATATCGGCGCGCACTTCCACGGTGGTCGCGCGATTGCGGCGCTTGAGGATCGGTTCTTCCATCACCGCCTGGAAATGTCCGACCTGGGCCAGCGGCACAGAGGTGCCGGCGCTGTTGGTGAGGGTCATGTTGTTGAGGTTGCCGAGGTCCTCGCGCTGGCTGCCCTGGGCGCGGGCGACCACGGAGACGGTGCGGTTGCCTTCGCGCACTTCAGTGATCGGGTTGCCGCTGAGCAGGGCATTGAGCTGGGATTTCACCTCGTTGGGGGTGAAGCCCAGCAGGCGCAGACGGTCTTGGTCCAGCACCAGCCGATAACCGCTGGTGCGCTCGCCCCAATCGAGGAAGGCGTCCTTGGTCAGTGTGTTGGCGGCGACGACTTTGCGCACGTCTTCGGACACGCCACGCAGCACATCCAGATTGGGTCCAGAGACCCGGAACACCACCGGGAACGGCACGGGCGGGCCAAACAGCAGTTGGGTTACGCGCACCCGCGCCGAGGCAAACTCACCCGCGGCAATCCGCTCCCGCATGCGCAGTTTCAACGCGTCGCGAGCATGAGAGTCGGGGGTTTGCACGATCAGCTTGGCAAACGCCGGGTCCGGCAGTTCCGGGTTCAACGACAGGAAAAAGCGTGGTGCACCGCCCCCCACATAGGTGTCGACCAGGGTGGTTTGCGGCTCTTGCAGCAGGGCTTTTTCCAGCCGCGCGGCTACCGCTTCGGTGCTTTTGAAGGCGCTGCCGGGCGGCATGTACACCTCCAGAATCAGCTCGGAACGGTCGGAGTTGGGGAAGAACTGCTTCTTCACCACGCCCATGCCCGCCACGCACAGCACAAACGCGCCGACGACCAGCCCCGTCACCAGCCAGCGGCGCCGCACGCAGGCTTGCACCAGGCTGCGCAGTTTCTGGTAGTAACGCCCGGCGTAAATCGCATCATGGCCGCCGGGCACCGGTTTGATCTGCGGCAACAGCTTTACGCCCAGGTACGGCGTGAAGACCACGGCCACCAACCACGACGAAATCAGTGCAAAGCCGACGATCCAGAAAATATTGCCGGCATATTCCCCGGCCCCGGAACGCGCAAACCCCACCGGCAGGAAACCAATGATGGTCACCAGCGTACCGGTCAGCATCGGCGCCGCTGTGGAGCTCCAGGCAAAGGTGGCGGCATGGATCCGGTCGAAGCCTTCCTCAAGCTTCACCACCATCATCTCGATGGCGATGATGGCGTCATCCACCAGCAAGCCTAGGGAGATGATCAGCGCGCCGAGGGTAATGCGGTCGAATTCGCGCCCGGTCAGCAGCATGATCACAAACACCACTGACAAGGTCAGCGGCACAGCCGCCGCCACCACCAACCCGACGCGGAAGCCCAGGGCCAACAGGCTGATCACCATGACCACGGCCAGGGCGACGAAGAATTTCAGCATGAATTCGTTCACCGCCAGGCGGATATTTTTTGCCTGGTCGGAGACCTTGGCGAAGTTCACGCCCAGGGGCAGGTCGGCCTGAATCTTCGCTTCCTGGGCCTTGAGGCTCTTGTCCAGTTCCAGGCCGTTCCAGTGTTTCTCCATGATCACACCCAGCATCAACGCCGGGTCGCCCTGGTGGCGGATGCGGTAACTGGGCGGGTCTTCATAGCCACGGCTGACGGTTGCCACATCGGCGATGCGCAGCACGCGGCCGTTGACTTCCAGCGGTACGTTTTCAATCAGTGACAGGCTGTCGAACGCGCCGTCGATGCGGAGATAGGCGCGAGCCCCGGCGGTCTCGACGAAGCCCGATGGCGCCACGGCATTCTGTGTGGCGAGGGCGGCAAAGATCTGGTCCGGCTTGATGCCCAGGGTCGCCAGGCGTTCATAGGAGAACTCGACAAACACGCGCTGTGCCTGTTCGCCGAGGATGTTGACCTTCTTCACGCCCGGCAGGTTGAGGAGACCCTGGCGCAGTTCTTCGGCCATCTGCACCTGTTGCCGATGGGGCAGATGTTCGGCCTCCAAAGCGTACAGCGCGAAATACACATCGGAATATTCATCGTTGAAGAAAGGCCCGATCACGCCCTGGGGCAGCTTCGCGGCTTCGTCGCTGAGCTTTTTGCGGGTCTGGTAGAACAGGTCCTGGATTTCGCTGGGGCGTGTGGACTCCTTGTAGGTCATGCGCATCGATACGAAACCCGGTTGGGCGATGGTCTCGACGCGGTCGTAGTAGTCCAGCTCTTGCAGGCGCTTTTCCAGGCGATCAGCCACCTGTTCCTGCATTTCCTGGGCGGTGGCGCCAGGCCAGGCAGCGGTGATGGTCATTACCTTGACGGTGAAGGACGGGTCTTCGGCGCGCCCCAGTTTGCCAAACGAAAAGATCCCGGCGGCGAGGATCGCAATGATCAGGAACAACGTGACCGCACGATGCTTGACCGCCAGTTCGGAAAGGTTGATACCGCGCATGCTCAGTTGTCCTGTTTGCGGTTGAGGGCCAGCACCTGAGCGGGCAGTAGGCGCACGGGATCACCGCTGTGCAGCAGGTGTGCGCCGAGGGCAACGATGACTTGGCCGGGGCTTACGCCGCTGTCGAGCAGGGCGTCTTCCTGGCCAAGACTGGCGACTTTCACTGGCGCGAAACTGACCTTGTCATCTGCGCCGATCAGCCAGACGCCGGTGCCTTGGCCTGAATCCAGCAGGGCGCCGATGGGCACCCGGGTTTGCTGCGCCTGGCCATTGCCTTGCAGGCGTACGGTGATGGTGGATCCGAGGGCAAAGCGGTCGACTGCGCCGTGCAGGACGTAGCGGGCGCGGTAGGTGCGGGTGGTCGGGTCGGCGCTGGCGGACAGTTCGCGCAGGGTGGCGGTCACCGCCTGGTCCGGGGCCCCAAAGGGGAAGGCCAGGGCTTTCTGCGCGGCCTGGTCGCGCTGGTTTTCCGGCAGGTTGACGATGGCTTCGCGCGCGCCGTCATGGGCCAGGCGTGCGACGATCTGCCCCTCGGCGACCACCTGGCCACGGTCCACTCGCACGTCGGTAATGATGCCGTCGCCATCAGCCTTGAGCACGGAGTAGGTACGGCGGTTTTCAATCTGGCTGGCGTCGGATTGTGCCGAAGCCAGCTCGGCTTCGGCCACGCGCAGGAGGGTCGCCGACTGGTCGAAGATCTGCCGCGACACGGCGCCGGTGCTGGCCAGGCGCTGGTAGCGGTTTTCGTCGTCACGGCGCTGGCGCAGTTGTGCCTGGGCGGCATGCACGCGGTTCTTGGCCGAGCGCAGGGCCAGTTCGAAATCGCCGATGTCCAGTACCAGCAGCGTGTCGCCACGGGACACGTGCTGGCCGGGGTCGACCTTACGCTCGATGACCTTGCCGCTGACCCGGAAGCCCAGGTCGCTTTCGGTGCGTGCCGCAACCACGCCGGTATAGGCGCTTTGCTGGGTGCCGGCGGCTTCGACTTTGGCCGCGAGGACCGGGCGCGGCAGTGGGGTTTCAGCGGCGGTGTCGGCCTTGCTGTTGCAGCCATTGAGGATGATCAACAGGGCCAGGGGCGTGAGAAGACGCAAGGGAAGAGGGTGCATGGCGGGCTCCGGGGTAACCGTGGGCAAAAAATTATGGACATAATTTTTTACGCATATTATGGTCGAAATATAAATTAATCCAGCCCCCGGATGCTCCTCATGACAAACGCCCCGGCGCCATCGCGAAGCTTGTTGTTTTTATTGGTGGCCCTGACGGCGCTGGGTGAAGTGTCGACCCAATTGATCATTCCCGGCCTTGGCGCCATCGAGCAGGCACTGGCCGCTCCAGCGGGCTCGTCATTGAGGGCGCTGTCGGCGTTTGTCGCCGCATTCGGCCTCGGGCAATTGCTGTTTGGCCCGCTGTCGGACCGCATCGGCCGTCGGCCGGTACTGATCGGCGGTCTGGTGCTGTATGGGCTGGCGACCTTATCGATGCTGTTGGTCGATGACATCGAGCACTTCATCGCCGCCCGCGTGCTGCAAGGCCTGGGCGCGTGCGCCGCGTTGGTACTGGCGCGCACGGTGGTGCGCGATGTATGGAAGGCAGAAGCAGGGCCGGCCCTGGCATTGACCATGATCGGCATGCTCTACGCCATCGTGGTGGCGCCGATGGTCGGTGGCCTGCTGATCAAATGGCTCGGCTGGCGTGCGCCGATCATGCTGGCACTGGCGATTGGTAGCGTGGTGCTGTTAGTGGTCCTGCTGTTCTATCGCGAGAGCAATCACTTCCTGGACCCCAAGGCCGGCCACTGGCGCTCCCTGGGCGGGCAATACCTGGATCTGCTCAGGGGGCGCCAGTACCGTGCGTTCGCCGTGGCGCTGGCGTGCACCTATGGCGCCATGTTTGCGGTGATCGCGGGCTCGTCGGCGGTGTTTATCAACTTGCTGGGCTTCAGCAGCCTTGAGTACGGCATCAATTTCGGCCTGATTGTGTCGATGCTGATCGTTGGTTCCACCTACACCCGGCGCAACATCATGCGCCTGGGCCCCCAGCGGATTGTGACAATGGGCGTGGCGATGGTGGCCGCTGGCGGGGTCTCGGCCGTGGTCATTTATGCGCTGTTCGGCCTGTCGGTGCTGGGTCTGGATATTCCGATTGCGCTGGTGACCCTCGGCGGCGGCCTGGTCTTGCCAGGTTCGGTGACGGGCGGGGTAATGCCTAACGCCCACCGCGCGGGCCTGGCAGCCGGGCTGATGGGGTTTGCGCAAATGTTCGGCGCCACCTGCAGCGGCGTGCTGTTGAGCCTGCTACGCGATGGCAGCGCCACGCCGATGATCGTCATCCAGGCGTGCTTTGCGGCGACGGCCTTTGTGGCGTTTCACCTGTTGCGTCAGCGTCAGGCCAAAAGATTGTCCTATACATAGGACAGTTACGGTTGTATCTGCCGGCTAGTGCTCAACGGCCCGACGTCTTATGGTGGACTCACTTTGGAGGATCACCATGAAAAAACTCATCGGCATCTACACCAGTCCCCGCGCCCACTGGGTGGGCGACGGCTTCCCGGTGCGCACACTATTTTCCTACGACACCATGGGCAAGCACATCAGCCCATTCCTGCTGCTGGACCACGCTGGCCCGGCCGACTTTACTCCGACCGAGCAACGACGCGGCGTCGGGCAGCATCCTCATCGCGGCTTTGAAACCGTGACCATCGTCTACGACGGCGAAGTCGAACACCGCGATTCCACCGGTGCTGGCGGCAAGATCGGCCCTGGCGACGTGCAATGGATGACCGCCGCCAAAGGTATCCTCCACGAGGAATTCCACTCCGCCGCCTTCGCCCGCAGCGGCGGGAAGCTGGAGATGGTGCAACTGTGGGTCAACCTGCCGGCCAAGGACAAAATGGCCGACGCCGGTTACCAGACCCTTGTCGACGGCGATATTCCGGTACTGCCGCTGGCCAACGACGCCGGGCAACTGCGCCTGATTGCCGGTGAGTTTGCTGGCACCCAGGGCCCCGCCCGTACGTTTACGCCTATCGACGTGTGGGACCTGCGCCTCAACGCCGGCAAGCCAGTCACTCTGGACCTGCACGCAGGGCGCAACACCGCGTTGGTCATCCTGCGCGGAACAGTGCTGGTCAATGGCGAGGAAGTCGCGCGCCAAGGGCAATTGGCGTTGTTCGAGCGCGATGGCAGTCAACTCACACTGGAGTCCAATGACGACGCCAAGGTGTTGCTGCTCAGCGGGGAGCCCATCGACGAACCCATCGTCGGGCATGGACCGTTTGTGATGAATACCGAGCAGGAGATTCATCAAGCGTTTGCTGATTTTCAATCGGGCAAGTTTGGGCAAATGCAAATTTAACGGCCCCGTGTAATCCAGTGTGGGAGCGGGCTTGCTCGCGAATGCGGTGCATCAGTCACAGAAACATTGACTGGCCGACCGTATTCGCGAGCAAGCCCGCTCCCACATTTCGTTTGTGCTATACCCGATAACTCCATTTCATGCGATCTTCTGCGCATTCGCCCTGGAGTCGCCTGGATGCCCTCATTTATCGCTGATCACCCGATGCTGTGCGCCCTGGCGCTGATCTTTATCGACATCGCCGTGTGGCGTCTTATTTCCGTCAACCTCGCCAACTGGAAGCTGGCGGCGCGGTTGGCGATTTTTGCCGTGTACAGCGCCGTGCTGTTCAACGACGGCATGAACCCCATGCAAGTGGCGCCTTATGCGGACAACACCGCCTTGCACCTCTCGGCCACTGCCTTGCAGATCGGTTGGTGGCTGTTTGCGGCGCGCACGCTGACGGTGTTGCTGGGTGCGGTGATGATGCAGCGGGTCGGCCACACCGGGCGCCTGTTGCAAGACCTGGTGGGGGCTGTGATCTTCCTGATCGCGATCATCGCCGCCATGGCGTATGTGCTCGATTTGCCGGTCAAAGGTGTGCTCGCCACTTCCGGTGCGGTGGCGATCATTGTCGGTCTGGCATTGCAGAGCACGTTGAGCGACGTGTTTTCCGGGATTGTCCTCAATACCACCAAGCCGTATCAGATCGATGACTGGATCTCCATCGATGGCACCGAAGGCCGAGTGACTGACATCGACTGGCGCGCCACGCGCCTGCAAACCTCTCAGGGCAGTCTGGCGGTAATCCCCAACTCCCTGGCGGCCAAGGCCAAGATCATCAACTTCTCGCGCCCGGCGGACATGTTCGGCCTGTCGGTCAGCCTGCAGGTCAGCCCCCATGCGCGCCCGCAAACCGTGATCGAGGCGCTGGAGCGGGCGATGCAAGGGTGTCGGCCGCTGCTGGGCAATCCGGCGCCGAGCGTGGCGTTCAAGGCCTCGGCCAGTGGCGGCGTCGAGTATGAAATCAGCGGATTTGTACCCGCCATGAGCCTCAAGCGTGAGGTGCGCAACCAGCTTTACGACCTGGCCTTCAGGCACCTGCAAGCGGCCGGGGTGGGATTGCTGTCGGCCACCGAAAGCAGCACACCGCCGGCCATGTCCGCGGCGCGCGCATTGCTCGAACGCTCGTCGATTTTCTCCACCCTGCGCCAGGAAGAGAAAGACACATTCAGCCAGAACATGACCCTGAACGCCTACCGCGCCGGCGAGATGATCCTGCCGGCGGGGGAGGTCAGTGACCATTTGTTTATTGTCGAGTCCGGCGTGGTCTCGGTGATGCTGACCAAGGGTGGGCACAAGGTCGAAGCAGGACGGATGGGGCCGGGCGAGGTGATTGGCGAGGCAGGGATCCTGTCGGACCAGGCGGCGCTGGCGGACTTCTCGGCCAAGACGTTCTGCACCTTGTATCGCATTGAGAAGGAATACCTGAAACCCTGCCTGGATGCGCGTCATGACATCAGCGAGGCCATGAAGACCCTGCTGGATTTCCGCCTGCACGCCGCGCAGGCCTTGACCCAGGACGCGCCGGTGGTGCCGGTCAAGAAGGGGTTCCTGCAATGGTTGCGCAATCGCGGATTGTAGTTGATCAAGGCGCCATGGCAATGCGGTAACGCTGGTCAAAATCCTCGGCCAACTGCGCCAGCGTCACGTCGCCCAGCCGTGCCAGCAACAGCGCCTGGGCCTGGTCGAAGGCATCCGTCAGCGCTGCGTTCACTGCTTGTTCGACCAGGCACTCCGGGTGGTCGGTGGACAGGCCGATGGCGAATATCGACGGCGTGCCCAGGGCGCTATGAATGTCCAGCAAGGTGATTTCATTCAAGGGTTTACCCAGGCACCAGCCACCCTGGTGACCTTTTTCCGAGCGTACATAGCCCTTTTCCTTCAGCAGCCCGAGGGTGCGCCGCACCACCACCGGGTTGGTGCCGAGCATCTGCGCGATGGTCTCCGAGGTGGCGCGCTCCTCATGTCGGCCCATATGGATCAGCACGTGGAGCATGCGCGAAAGTCGGGTGTCGTTTCTCATCAATAGGCCTCAGGTTGATTCGGACGAAAGTATCGTTCGTAACCTAAAAAGTTGCGAGACTATTGACGCGGTATTTTTATGTAACTTATGGTGTGTCGTGAAAGCGTTCGGATAACCGGATGCACATGACCGGGGGTCACCTTCATGCTGTACGACGTCATTATCGTGGGCGGCAGTTATGCCGGCCTGTCAGCGGGCCTGCAATTGGCAAGGGCACGGCGCCAGGTGTTGGTGATCGATGCGGGGCAACGGCGCAACCGCTTTGCGGCGACCTCCCACGGTTTTCTCGGCCAGGACGGTCAGGCCCCGGAAGCCATCGCTTCGCAGGGGCGCGGCCAATTGATGGCATATCCGACGGTCACTTGGGTCCAGGACCGCGTGATTCAGGCGAGTGGAGAGTCGCAAGGCTTCGCCATTGGCACTGAATGCAACGGCACGTTTCACGCCAAGCGCCTGATCCTCGCCACCGGGGTAGTGGACGAGTTGCCCGCCATCGAAGGCCTCGAATCACGGTGGGGCAAGCACGTGTTCCATTGCCCTTACTGCCACGGCTACGAGCTGGACGAAGGCCACATAGGCGTCTTGGCCACCTCAGCCTTGGCCATGCACCACGCACTGATGCTGCCGGATTGGGGCACCACCACCTTATTCACCAACGGCGTATTCATCCCGGATGCCGAGCAACAGGCACACTTGGATCGACGCGGGGTCAGCGTGGAATGCGGCGCGGTACGGCGCATCTGTGGCGAGCGCGCCGACCTGGAGCTGGACGATGGGCGGCTGTTCAGCCTCGATGGGATCTTCACGATGTCCCGCACCCGAATCAGCCCTTTGGCCGCGCAACTGGGCTGTGAGCTGGCGGACGGCCCAACCGGTCCCTACCTGCACACCAATGACATGCGCCAGACGTCCCAGCCTGGCGTGTTCGCCTGCGGCGATGCGTCCCTCGCCGCCGGTTCGGTCGCGCTGGCCGTGGCGGAGGGCGTGCGCGCCGGCGTGGGCGCGCATTTTTCCTTGATCAACGGTTGAGGTGCACCGGGCTGTCGGTGGACAGCGAGGCCTTTACCGCCAGCGCATGATCGGTGATCAGCACTTCTTCGCGGCCTTCGCTCAGGGCTTGAAGCGCTTCAGCCATCCACCAACTGCTGGAACAGCGGCGTCAGCAGGTCGATCAGCAGCTGTGGATCGGCCTTGGCCAGCGCCGACAACTCCAGCATCTGGCGCATGACCTGGAAACCCGACACCAGGGCTATCACCAACGCGGCACGCTCTTCGTGGTGGGCGCCCTTGAGTGCAGCGGCCATGGTTGCCTGATGACCTTTTTCCACTTGCTCGCGACCGATGATGGCTGCGCGTTTGCTGGACGCCGCATGCAACATGATCAGGAAACCTTCCAAGGGCTTATTGCCGGCTTCGGTGAGGCTGACCAGTGCGGTGGCGATGGTACGGCCGAGGTTTTCCGAGCTGAGGTTGCCTGGCGTCAGGATGATCCGGCTGGCCAGGGTCTCGGCGATCACTTCGGCAAACAGCTCTTCCTTGGACCCGAAGTAGCGGTTGACCAGCATCTCGGTGAGCCCCGCGCCAGCGGCGATCTCGCGCACCCCGGCGCCGTCATAGCCCGATTGGGCAAAGGCCTTGCGCGCGGACAACAGGATGGCTTCGCGGGTGACGGCGGCATCGCGCCGTCGTGGAATCGGGTTGGGCATTGGTGTCCTGATAGGGCGGGTATCGGTGGGTGCGCAGGTGATGCGCGCCGACAGGATGCTCTGCAATTGCGCGTCGGTCCAGTTCGGTGGGCTGGCCCACATATGGCTGATCTGCTCGACACACGCGTCGTACTCTTTAGGCGTCGGCGAGCTCTTGGCGTACTCCTTGCCAGCGCGTTCGATAAAGGCGGCGAAGTTTCTCAGCGTTCAGCGGCTTGAACCGCAGAAAAAGACAGCATCAGGCAGGCAGAAGTTACGCCGCCTTTAGGGCCGACGATGGAATAAGCCTGCACACGCATACACGATCATTCGGCGAGGGTGATTTTGTTCAATACCCCGGCCGACTCGCCGTTTACCGTGGCCTCACCATCACGGGTTCGAATAAAAAGGAACTGCAATGAGCTTGATCATTTCCATGGCTGCCTTCGCCCTGGCCACGTCCATCACGCCAGGCCCGGTCAATGTGGTTGCGCTGAGTTCGGGGGCGCGCTTCGGCTTTGTCGCCAGCCAGAAGCATGTGTTTGGTGCTGCTGTGGGCTTCACGTTGCTGTTGGTGTTGATTGGCCTGGGCTTGCATGAGGTGCTGGTACGCTGGCCGATATTGACCCAGTTGATCCAGTGGGGCGGGGTGGCGTTCCTGCTGTACATGGCCTGGAAACTGGCGGCGGACGATGGCCGTCTCGACGCCGAAGGTAACGCCACCGCGCCATCGATGCTGTACGGGGCGATCATGCAATGGCTCAACCCCAAGGCCTGGCTGGCCTGCGTGGCGGGGATGGGCTTGTTTGTCGCGGATGGCGATGCCGCACAGGTCTGGCTGTTTGCGGCGCTCTACCTGGTGATCTGCTACCTGTCCGTGGCGTGCTGGGCCTACGCCGGGACGTTCCTGCGCCGCTACCTCGGCAACCCTCGGGGTGTTCGCGTGTTCAACCGCTCAATGGCTGCGTTGCTGGTGGCCAGTGTGGGTTATTTATTGATGGCTTGAGCCGGTCGCGGTACTGCCCCGGCGTGGCGGCGAAATGCTGTTTGAACGTGCGCTGGAAATGCGCTTGGTCGGCAAACCCCGCGGCCAGCGCGACATCGGCGATCAGCTCACCCTGGCGCAATTGCGCGCGGGCAAACTGGATACGCTGGTTGACCAGGAATGCGTGGGGCGTCAGCCCGTAATACTGCTTGAATGCACGGATCAGGTAGGACGGCGACAGCTCGGCCGCCACGCAGATATCTTCCAATCTGAGTGCGTCGGTGCAGTGTTCGCGGATGTAGTCGGCGGCGCGTTCCAGCTTGTGGTTGACCTCGCGCACCGGCGTGTCGGAGGGGTTGAGGCGCTGTTGCACTTCAGTGAAGTAACTCACCAGCGCGCTCTGTTTTTGCAGGTGTTCGGCCTGTTCATCCACCAGTATCCCGTACAACTCCAACAGGCCTTCGTAAAGCACCGTGTCCCGGGTGTAGGGCGTGTTGAAGGGCCGATAACCCTGCTCCGTGCTGAAGCCCAGTTGGTGCTGCAAGTCCGTCAGCCAGGGCGTGTCGATGTACACCATTTGGTAGGACCACGGCTCATTGGCGATAGGGTTGCAGGCGTGTACGTCGCCGGGGTTCATCAACACCACCGTGCCGGCGCTGATCTCAAAGGTGTCGGCGCCGTAGTGGTAATAGCTGCGCCCCGTGGTGACCACGCCGATGGAGAAATGCTCGTGCGCGTGACGGCTGTAGGTGACCTTGCGCCCATCGGCAATGGTGCGTGCTTCGACGAAGGGCAGGCGCTCGTCGCGCCAGAAGCGCGGCGAGCGTGAAAGGTGAGCGAGGCTGTTCGGCGACATGGCGGCGGGTCCCTCCCTTGAGCGAGTGAAGGGATCATTGCACAGACCGCCACCGTCGTCAGCTCAGAAGTCCCATTTGGTCGCCAGTTGCAGGCTGCGCGGTTCGCCGTAGAAACCGGTGCCGAAGTTGCCCAGGCCGGTGTAGTACTTTTTATCGAACAGGTTCTTCACGTTCAGCGTGGTGCTCAGGTGCTCGTTGAAGCGGTAGCGCGCCATCAGGTCGACCAGGTAGTAGCTGTCCTGGGTGATGCGCGCGTACTGGCCGAAATTGACCGTGTCATTCGGGTTAGGCTGGAACACGTTGCCGAAGAACTCGCTCTGCCAATTCACGCCGCCGCCCACGGTGACATTCTCCAGCGCGCCGGGCAGGCGGTAGGTGCTGAACAGACGCACCACTTGCTGTGGCGTGGTGGTTTGCAGCACCGAGCTGTACACGTAGCCGTTGTTGGCATCGCGGGTGTGCTGGTAGGTGTAGCCCGCGGAGACGTTCCAACCGTCCAGCACCTCGCCCGACAGTTCCGCCTCGAAGCCTTTGGTGGTCGCACCGGCAATCGGGCGATACACCGAGTCGGTCTCGAAGCCCGAGACGTACTCGGCGACATTGTCCTGCTCGATGCGGAACGCCGCAAAGCTGGCGTTCAGGCGGCCCTCGTAAAACGCGGCCTTGATCCCGGCCTCATAGGTATTGCCTTCGATGGGGTCAAGCAGCTTGCGGTCGGCGTCCTTGCTGTTCTGCGGGCGATAGATCTGGGTGTAGCTGGTGTACACCGACCAGGTGTCGTTGAGGTCGTAGACGATCCCGGCATACGGCGTGACCACGCCGCTCTGGTGGTAGCGGGTGCGGTTGTCGGCTTTGGTCGGGTCGTAAAAGTCCGTGTTGTCGGTGCCGCTGAAATTGCTCACGCGGGTGCCAAGGATTACCGAGAGGTCATCGGTGGGTTTCAGGCGTGTGGCCAGGTAGGCACCGGTCTGGCGCTGCACGATATCGTTCTGGCCGCTGCGCGGGATGTCCGGTTTAGCGTATTCGCCGTGCCAATCGAAGATGCTGCCGCCCACGGGCGGGTAGACCGAACCGTACACCGGCACATCTTGTTTCGAGCGGGTGGTCATGAAGCCCATGATCAACTCGTGTTCACGACCGAGCAGGCTGAACGGCCCGCTGAGGTTCACGTCCAGGGTGTTTTGCACCTGGTCGCCCTTGTACTTGCCCATGAACATGTACATGTTCTCGCCGCTGACCGGGTCCGGGTTGCCGCCGCTAGCGGAGGCGAGCAGGGTGTCGTGCTGGCTGCGCTTGCGGTCGAGGCTGACTTTGAGCGACCAGTCATTCGCCAGCTTCTGCTGCACCGAGGCGAAGAGTGTCTGGTTGTTGAAGTCGCGACGGCTCCAGTCGGCGGCCGGGTTGAACGAGCGCGAGAAGTTCGTGCGCGAGCCGTCGCTGAAGTACATCGGGAAACCGGTCCAACTGGCACCGCGGGAGCGGGTGTCTTGTTGATCGATGCCGAAGGTCAACAGGGTGTCGGGCGTGAGGTCGGCTTCAAGGATGCCGTAGGCGATGTCCTTGGTGTTCTGGTAGTGGTCCAGGTACGACTGGCGATCCTGGTACACGCCGACAAAACGCCCGCGCACGTTGCCGGACTCGGTCAGTGGGCCGGAGATGTCGCCTTCGGTGCGGTAGTTGTCCCAGGAACCGAAGGTCTGGGTTACCGAGGCCTGGAAGGCAGCCGTGGGCTTTTTGCGGATCAAGTTGACCGTGGCCGAAGGGTCGCCGGCGCCGCTCAGTAGGCCGGCCGACCCCTTGATGATTTCCAGGTGGTCGTACACCGCCATGTCGGTGCTGGTGGTGCCGTAGTCATATACGCCGTCATAGGTGGAGTTGACACCGTCGTACTGGAAATTGGTGATCGGCAGGCCACGGCTGGAGAACTCCCAGCGCTCGCTGTCGTAGTTCTGCACGCTCACGCCGGGGGCGCGGCGCAGGGTGTCGGCGATGCTGTTGGTGCCCTGGTCGTCCATCTGCTGGCGGGTGATCACCGTCACCGATTGCGGGGTTTCACGCATCGACAGCGGCAGGCCGGTGGCCGAAGCCATGGAGCCGGTGGTGTAGGAACGGGTGTCTTCGGTGGTGGCGCCCAGGTCCTGGCCGGAAACCGTGGTGGCACCCAGCTCCAGCGCGCCGGTGTTGGCGGGAATCGGGTCCAGCACGTAACCGTTGTTGCCTTGGGACAGTGCCTGCAGACCGCTGCCCTGCAACAGGCGCTGCAAGCCGGCCGCCGGGGTGTAGTTGCCGTTCAGGCCGGGGCTGGTCTTGCCGGCGGCGAGGCTGTTGTGGCCAGCGATGAAAATGCCCGACTGCTCGGCGAAGCTGTTCAACACACTGACCAGGGAGCCGGCGGCGATGCGGTAGGGACGCGCGGCCTCCTGGCTCGAAGGCGAGTCGGCGGCGTGCACCATCGGCGCGCCAAGGCAGAACAACGAAGTGGCCAGCGCCAATGGGCACAGCGCGAAGCGAGCAGGTTGCGACATGGATGTTTCCCTTTGGATCAAATCGATCGGCGAATTGAAAGCGTCTGCAGGGTTAACCGAACGAGTGTTGAAAAAGGGAACTGGCGGTTGAAGATTTTTTACAGCGGCCCGACCGATACCCACCACGGCAACGGCCGGTCGACCCGAATCGGCAGCGCCGCCTGCAACAGGTGCAGGGCATGATCGCTGTCCTTGAGCGGGAACGAGCCCATCACCGGCAACTGCGCCACCGCCGGATCACATCCCAGATGGCCGGGGCGATAACGGTTAAGCTCGGTGATCAACTGCCCAAGCGGCAAGTTGTCCGCCAGCAGCACGCCACGGCTCCAGGCCTCCCGCGCCTGCGAGGCAGTCGCGGTGGGTTTGAAGCCATCGCGGGTAAAGGAGGCTTGCTGGCCCGCTTCGATGATGCGCACATGCCGGTCTTGGGTGGTGATCTGCACGCGGCCTTCGAAGACATTGAGCTGGGTGTGATCGTCGCCTTGCAGCACACTGAAACGGGTGCCCAGCGCCTGCATGCGCCCCTGTTCGGTATCGACCAGAAACGGCCGCCGGGCGTCCTTGGCCGTGTCGATCAATACCTCGCCAAAGCGCAGAAGCAGCAAGCGTTGCGCCGCATCAAAACGCACATCCAGCGCACTCAACGCGTTCAGCCACACATGGCTGCCATCGGCCAGCAGGGTATCGCGGGTCTCGCCGCTGGTGGTTGCATAGTCTGCGCTCCAGCCGCCCACCAGTCGGGGCAGGGCGGTGTTGCGCCAACTGCCCCAGGCCAGCGCCGAGCCGCCGCACAGCACCAGCAGGGTCTTGAGTGTCTGGCGCCGCGAACTGCGCAAGGCGCGGCTGGCCCCCTGGGCTTGTTCCTGCAGCGGGGCAAAACGCTGGCTCACCCGCTGCACGTACTGCCAGGCCGCCAAGTGTTCAGGGTTTTGCGCGACCCAGGCCTGCCAGCGCAGTTGCTCCAAGGCGCTGCCGTGGTCCTGCAGGCGCACATACCATTGCGCGGCCTGCTCAAGGCTGGCATGGCTGAGCTTGCCGGAGGCGTTCATTGCACGAGCATCCCGTCGAGTTCGGCTTCCAGGATTGCGCAATGCAGCAGGGCCTGGGCCATGTACTTCTTGACCATGCGCTCGCCCACGCCAAGCTGCTCGGCGATCTGCTTGTAGGGCAGGCCGTGTAACTGGGCGAGCAGGAAGGCTTCGCTGACTTTCTTCGGCAGTCGCGCGAGCATGGCGTCCACCTCAACCAGTGTCTCGACGATGATCGCCCGTTGCTCCGGCGACGGTTGCAGCGCTTCCGGCCGTTCGGCCAGGGTTTGCAGCCACGTGCGTTCGAGCTGGCGCCGGCGCCAATGGTCGATGCACAGCCCGCGGGCGATAGTGGCCAGGTAGGAGCGTTGGCGGACGGGGTCGGTCTCGGCCGGTGGGCGGCTGAGAATCCGGATAAACGTGTCGTGAGCCAGGTCGGCGGCATCCCAGCGGTCGTTCAGGCGCCGGCGCAGCAGGCCGAGCAGCCAACCGTGATGGGTGCCGTAGAGGTGGGTAAAAGAAGTCGACACACTGCCCGTCCAGCTCAAAAAAGCATGCAAATAAGAATTGGTCGCGATTAAAGCAAAGCGTCGGGCTGCGTGCAAATGATTAAAACCGCTCAGCCAAGCCAATGATGCCCTTTGAAGGCGCGAGCTTGCTCGCGAAGAACGTGAGAGATGACGCAGCGCTATCGGGCTGCCCGGGGTGGCCTATTGGTTATTCGCGAGCAAGCGCGCTTACCAAAAAACAATCCGCGCTGCTATTGCCGCTGCAAGCGGCAGTCACAGCGGTTTAGACAGAAACACCCGGCTGCTGCCTTCAGGTGCGCAGGGCACTTCACCGAATTTCAGCCACCCGTGCTTCTCGTAGAACCCTGGCGCCTGGAAGCTCAGGGTGTAGAGCACCGCATTGCGACAACCCCGCCGCCGGGCTTCGTTTTCGAAGGCTTGCAACAGTTGGCTGCCCAGGCCCGACCCCCGCAGGTGTTCGGGCAGGTGGAAGAGGTCGAGAAAGGCCATGCCTAGCGTGGTTTTACCGGTGATGCCGCCGACGATCTGCTGGGTGGCAGGGTCTTTGATCAGCACCGTCAGCGGCTGGCGATCGTTGTAGCCCGTGATGCTTTCGTTGAACGCCGCCAGGCCGCTGCCGAGGAGGCGCTCGACTTCGGGGTTGGGCTGGTCGCTGATTTCAATCAACGGTATGTCCATCGTCAGAGCGCCCTGACCATTTCATGCCACGCCATTCCTCCGTGATCCGATGGCGAAGGGCGCACATAGTCATAACCCATGCGCTCGTACAACGGCACGTGCTGTTCTTTGCACATCAAGTGAATCGTCTGTTTGCCCATCCCGCGCATACGCTGCACGAACTCAGTCATCAACGCCTTGGAATAACCCTTGCCCTGATGCGCCGGGTCGACCACCACCGACATGATCACGACGTTTGGCGCCTCGGCGCAGTGGCCTACCAACTCCTTGAACGCCTCGTCCGACATCACCACCTCATGGGCGCACCCACAGTTGATGAAACCCACCACTTCGCCCTCGGCTTCCAGGATCAAAAAACCTTGCGGGTATTGCGCAATACGCGTGGCGATCTTCTCCAGCGTCGCGGCTTCGTCGCCTTCGTAGGCGCTGATTTCGATGTCAAAGCAACGCGCGGCATCGGCGGGGAGGGCGGTGCGGAAGGTGAGGGCGGGCATGGTATTTCCTGAGGCATTGAGCGAAAGGCCCCATCATAGAGAAACATCCTGTGCCTGGCACTGAAACGCTCTCTCCCAATACTCGATAAGCTGAAGGCGATACCCTGCTGGCCGGTTTCGGCGCAAATCCATCCGGTGTGCCAGCGCTCGGCAATACGGCCGCGCTCCAGTACCGCTGCGCAGGGTGAGGCGTGCTTCCCGCTCCCCCTAGAACTCCCCGGAATACTTCACCGCTGCTGCCGCCCGCGACGGCACATCCAGCGTGCGCAACAACGACGACACATGGATGCGCACCGTAAACGGCGAGATTTCCAGGGCCTTGGCGATTTCTTTGTTGGTCTTGCCCTGCGCGATCAGGCGCAGCACGTCCTGCTGACGGGCGGTGAGGGCGTAGGTGTCCAGTGGCAGCAAACCGGAAGGGGCAAACTTGACCAGCACTTCGCCTTCGCGGATAGCCAGCAGCGCCTGGCCGATCTCGTCGGGGGCGATGTTCTTGCCGATGAAGCCGTCCGCGCCCAGGGCCATCACCTGATCGATCAATGCCGGGTCATCCACCATCGACACCACGATCAGTGTAGTGCGCCGCAGTTGCTGGCGCAGTTCGACCAGTTGGCTCATGCAGGTCAGGCCGGGAAAGCGCAGATCGAGGATCAGCGTATCGACCTCGCCGCCTTCATGGATCAGTGCGAGCACCCCGTCAAGGTCCCCGGCTTCCTGCACCACGGCGTCCGGCAACAAGCGCTGCACCGTGCGCAGCATGGCTTCACGAAACATCGGATGGTCATCAGCGATGATGATGCGACTGCTCATGTGGGTGCTCCTTCCTGGGGCAAGGGTGTGCAATTGCATGCTACCTTACCACCGCGCCCAGGGCCTGCCTGTGGTGTGTGAAGGAATTGATCACTGCCGCACAAGGACGTAACCCCATGAGTCTTGAGACCAACTCCGAACTCGACCAAGCCAACCTGCGCATCGTGGTGGCCAGCATTGCGATTGTCTACATCGGTGCATTGGGCTTCCTGCCCGGACAGTCGGTGGACACCTACCTGCCGGTGATCCTGTATATCTTTCTGTTCCTGCTGGCCTCCATCGTGTTGCGCCAGGTGATCGCCCGATGGCCCGGACATTACCCGGCGCGGCGGATCTTCGGCATGCTTCACGACTACACCGGCACCTCGTTCGGCATGGTGGTCGGTGGTGAGGCGGCATTGCCGCTGTATGCGGTGATGGTGTGGGTCAACCTCGGCAACGGCATGCGTTACGGCTCGCGTTACCTGGCGATTGCCACGGCGTTGGCGCTGCTGGCACTGCTGATTGTGTATCGATTGACGCCGGTGTGGCAGGCACAACCCTTCATGGTGCTGATGCTGATGATCACCAGCACGGTGATCCCGGTGTATGCGCACATTCTGCTGGAGCGCACGCGCAAGGCGTCGGAGCAAGCCATCGCCGCCAACCTGGAGAAATCCCGTTTTCTCGCTCAGGCCAGCCACGACCTGCGCCAACCCATCCATTCCATCGGCCTGTTCACTGCCTGCCTGCGCGAAGCCCGGCTGGGCGACGAAGAACGGAGGCTGGTGGACAATATCGACCGCTCCCTGCTCAACGTGTCGCAACTGTTCCGTTCGATTCTCGACCTCTACACCCTCGACAACGGCCGCCTGATGCCCAAATACCAGGCGGTGCACCTGGGCGAGTTCCTCGCCGACCTGGTACGCCAGAACGCCGAAGCTGCGCGCTGGGCCGGCGTGGAGCTGCGCCTGCGGCCGTGCGCGCACTGGGTGCTGGTCGACCCGGCGCTGCTGGCGACCATGGTGCAGAACGTGCTGTCCAATTGCTTCAAATATGGCGCGCATCGTCCGGTGCTGATCGGCGTGCGCGTTCGCGACGGCGGCTTGGCGGTGGAGATTCATGACCGGGGGCGGGGAATTGCCGAGGAGCATCTGTCAAAGGTCTTCGAGGAGTTTTATCGGGTACGCCACCTGCGTGACAAAGACGTCGAAGGCGTGGGCCTCGGGCTGTCCATCGTCAAGCGCCTGGGGCAATTGATGGGCGTGCAAGTGAGCCTGCGCTCCCGGGTTGGCCATGGCACCTCCGTGTGCCTGTATGGCCTCACTTTGGCCACTGCACCGCGGACTACGGCACCGCGTGACGACACGCGCCAGGCCGGGTTGCTCACGGGTTTGAAGGTGTGCCTGGTGGAGGATGACCACAACGTGCTGCTCGCCACCCAGGCGCTGCTGGAGCGCTGGGGGTGCGAGGTGCAGGCGGAGTCGTCTGGGCGTGACCTGGTCAGCGACTGCGACATCATCGTCGCCGACTATGACCTGGGTAATCATGCCACCGGTATCGAATGCATCGACGCCCTGCGCGCGCAACGTGGCTGGGCGGTCCCGGCGCTGATCCTCACCGGGCACGATGTGGAGAAAATCCAGGCCGCGTTGCACGACCGTCAGATCGCCATTCTCTCCAAACCCGTACGCCCCGCTGAACTGCGTGGCAGCCTGCGGGACCTGAGCCAGGAGTCCGTTACTGGGTGAAGCCCTGCAGTGGGTTGCCGCGTGCGCCTTTGGGCTGGCAGTAGGCGGCAGGCTTCATCAGGCCAAAGCTTGCGACCGCAAACGCGCCGCCGCTGGCACCGCTGGGCACCGAGCAGTTGTACTCGCCAGACGCCGCGGTGGCCACGTAGTAGGTGGTCATCGAGTCGCTGCGTACGTTGGAGATACGCTTGACCGGCTCGCCCAGGTTGGTTTCCGACAGGGTCTTGAGGTGGTCTTCAGTAGGCTTGATGTTGCTGCAGCCGGCCACGCCGATGATCAAGGCACCCAACAGGGTCAGGCGAGTAACAGAGGATTGCAGTTTCATGGTGATTCTTCCTTGGGGTTGTTATGGTTTTTCCAGCGCACAACACGCCCACGCGCAAGAAATGCACGGTGCCGGAGGAGCGTTGGAAGTGTCGGGGAATATAGCGCCGCAGGGGGGAGGGGTCGATTAGCACAGGTGTACTAATGGCACGATGACTTCATGGAAATCGCGTGAAGGGCTGAAGATAAAACCGGCCACTCCAAAGGATGCCCAGGTAGCGTTCGCTACCCGTTTGCAAGCCGTTCGCACTTCCGGCAGGCGCTTCCTGACATGGATCTCACGTCGCAGCCGTAAGAAAGCGTTTTCACCGTTAAATGATAAAGCCGTCCCGGATGGCTTTCGGTTCAACAGAATCGGCCAATAGCGCAGTTCAGCATGAGTTTTTGCTTATAAAGCGATACTCAACAGCCCGCCCATGACGCCGCTGCCGAGTACCACCAGCCACGGCGCAACTTTCCAGAACATCAACGCAACCAGCGCCACAAGGGCCAGGGCAAAGTCCTGCGGGGCGTGAATCGCACTCGTCCATACCGGCTGATAAAGCGCCGCGAGCAACACACCGACAACCGCCGCATTGATGCCCATCAGCGCCGCTTGCGTGCGGATGTTGTGCCGCAGATGCTCCCAGAACGGCAAGGCGCCCAGGACCAACAGGAAAGAAGGCGCAAATATCGCCAGCAGGCAAACCAGGCCCCCAAGCCAACCGTTGGGCGCTTGGTTCATCGACGCGCCGAGAAATGCAGCGAAGGCGAATAGCGGCCCAGGGATGGCTTGCGCGGCGCCATAGCCCGCCAGGAATGCATCGTTGCCGACCCAGCCAGTAGGTACGACTTCAGCCTGCAACAGCGGCAGTACCACATGTCCGCCACCGAAGACCAGCGAGCCAGCGCGGTAGAACGCATCCACCCTCGACAACATTTGACTTGGAAACCACGTTGCCAGGAGCGGCAGCCCGAGCAACAGAGCACAGAACAGAACCAGCCAAAACATGCCGGCACGACGCCGGATGCGAATGGGCAGCGGATCACGGGCTTCGCTCGGCTCGGGCTTGAAGAGGCACAAGCCAATGATCGCACCCATCGCTATGACCCCGACTTGCCCCAACGCGGAGGGTACGAGCAGCACGAAGCAGGTTGCTGCTGTCATGATGGATCTACGCGGTGTATCGGGACACAGATTGCGCGCCATCCCCCATACCGCCTGCGCGACCACCGCCACGGCTACCACCTTTAACCCGTGCAATACGCCAACGGGTATGACATCGCCATAACGGGCTATGCCCAACGCAAAGAGGATCAGGGCAATCGCGGAAGGTAAAGTGAACCCCATCCACGCCGCCAGCGCGCCACCGTAGCCTGAGCGAGAAAGCCCAAGCGCGATGCCGACCTGACTGCTTGCAGGCCCTGGTAGAAACTGGCAAAGGGCGACCAGATCCGCATAACTGCGCTCGCTGAGCCACTGTCGACGCACCACGAACTCGTCTCGGAAGTAGCCCAGGTGGGCGATTGGGCCACCGAAAGAGGTCAGGCCCAGGCGCAGGAAAATTAGGAAAACTGTCCAGTGGCGGCGGTCAGTCTGGCGGGTGTCGGTCATGTTGATTGATTCATCATCGGCCTATTCAACAGACATTAATCGAAAATTGTTAACGAAAGACAATACTCAAGCTGCGCGCATCACAGGATGCAGAGGCCTGCTGAGTCTTCACCGAGCGGATTGAGCCCGAACGTGGCACGAGTGATGCGACGGATGAACTCGCTAACAGAGCAGCAAAGGCCAACGACAGACCGAAAGACCACTCCATTCATTTTCAGTCGGCGACGTCTTCCGGCGAAACCACCCAAACACTGCAAGGCATTTTGTATAACAGGTGTTCCACGGTGCTGCCGATCAACTGACCGATCCCTCGATGGACGACGCGTCCCATGACAATAACGTCAATGTCATAAGCATCCGCATAGCTGGAAAGCACCTTGGCCGGGTTACCCATGATCATGTGCTGGTTTTCCGCCGGGATGTTATTGCGCTTGGCCAGCTCATGGAAAGCATCGCTTTGTGCATCGAACAGCGCCTTGGCGGCGCTTGGAGAGAAGAACGCGGAGGCATTGTTGAAACCGAACTCGGCGGCGCTGATCGAGGACAGGTCGTGGGCGTAAATAACGTCCAGCTCAGCATTACAGTTGCTCGCCAGTTTTGCCGCTTCGTGCAGAATTCTGTCGTTAAGGCCTTCGTAGTGGTCATTGCGATGGAACGGGTCGACCGCAGCAACGATTCGCCGTGGAAGGGCGTGGTGCAGATGACTGACAAAGTGCAGGGGCACCGGGCATTCGCGTAGCAGATGAATATCCAACGGAGTGAACATCAGGCGTGACAGGACTGACTCGTGCTCCAGAGCTTTCACCAGTGCTGTCATGGGTTGTTCCCGGAGGTGGATGAGAATCTCTTGCAGGGGGCTTTGCACCCACACCACTTCAGTGGTCACGTGCACGCCGAGCTTGCGCAAGGGGCGGGCCTGATCCTCTAGCCATTGGTGGTGGCGCTCGACATATCCCAAGCGCATCTGTTCCAGAGCTTGCTCATTGACCAGGCCAGCAGTCGCCAGCCCCTCCAGATAGTCGAATGCCACGATGTGCAAGGCGGCGTCCGACGCCTTGGCCAGAGCGGCAGCGCGCTCGAAGGCCGGGCTGTTTTTCATGAGGGGCGAAACAACCAGCATGAAACGTGATTGCGCAGACATGGCAAATCTCCCATTGGTAATCGCTCAAACGCTCGCCAGTCGAACGTCCGGGCAGTGAGCCTTGCGCCTAGGGTGGCGCTGGCTACGCCAACGGGCTTGATTTTTGTCAAAGAGACGAGTGAGAGCGCCAAACGATCTGCGGCAGGCGCTTTGATTCTCTGATTGTTGACCATTATCAATCTGCGGTTGGTCGCCCTGGCGCAGTCTCGGGTGAGTGCAGCACTCACGAACTCGATCTGCGTAGGAGAACCGATGATGGCCACCATGAAAGCCGCAATATTCGTTGAGAAGAACCGCATCGTGCTCGAGGACAAACCGATCCCCGAGGTCGGCCCGCTGGATGCTTTGATTCGCATCACCACCACGACCATCTGCGGCACCGATGTGCATATCCTTCGCGGCGAGTACCCGGTGGCCAAAGGCTTGACCATCGGTCACGAGCCAGTGGGCATCATCGAACGGCTGGGTTCGCAGGTGCGCGGTTTCGTCGAGGGACAACGGGTCATCGCTGGGGCAATTACCCCAAGTGGCCAGAGTTATGCCTGCCTGTGCGGCTGCGCCTCACAGGATGGCCCCGACACCCGGCACGGATTTCGCGCCACGGGTGGCTGGAAATTCGGCAATATCATCGACGGCTGCCAAGCCGAATACGTGTTGGTACCAGATGCACTCGCCAATTTGTGCCCAATCCCCGATGGTTTGAGCGATGAACAGGTGCTGATGTGCCCGGACATCATGTCCACCGGGTTCTCTGGGGCGGAGCGCGGTGAGATCAATATCGGTGACACAGTCGCCGTATTTGCCCTCGGGCCGATCGGTCTGTGTGCCGTGGCCGGTGCACGACTTAAAGGGGCCACCACCATCATCGGCGTCGATGCCGTGGCGCAGCGCATGAGCGTCGCCCGTCAGTTGGGCGCGACCCACGTGGTGAATTTCAAGGAGGCAAATGTGGTCGAGCAAATCATGGCCCTGACCGATGGCCGGGGAGTCGATGTCTCGATCGAGGCTCTGGGCACCCAAGGTACGTTTGAGTCGGCATTGCGCGTGCTGCGCCCCGGCGGCCGGTTATCCAGCCTGGGGGTGTACTCCAGCGACCTGCGCATCCCGCTCGATGCCTTTGCCGCCGGCCTCGGTGATTACAGCATCGTGACGACGCTGTGCCCCGGTGGCAAAGAGCGGATGCGCCGGTTGATGGCAGTGGTGCAAAGCGGTGCCGTCGATTTGTCGCCGCTGGTGACTCACCATTTCAAGCTCGATGACATCGAGGCGGCCTATGAGCTGTTTGCCAATCAGCGTGACGGTGTGATGAAAGTGGCGATAACGCCTTGAGAACGTCTTTCGCAGGTGTTCATGAACTTCGAGATCACGCACTCACAACCCGCTCATTACTGGGATCAGGGCCACCATGATTGAAACCATTGGCATGGCGGGGGCGGCCGCCGCGCTGGGGATCGGCATGTTGATCGGTCTGGAGCGCGAGCGCCACAAAGGGACCGGAGATACCCGCGACTCCGCCGGATTGCGGACCTTCGCGATCACCGCACTGCTGGGATATGCGGCGATGCAGGTGGGAGGGGCGTTGCTGGTCGGGATGGTCGCGATCAGTCTAACCGCGCTGGCGACTGTCGCCTATTGGCGAAGTCTGAGTGACGACCCCGGCGTGACTAGCGAAGTGGCTTTGCTCACCGTGCTGATCCTGGGCGCGCTGTGCAGTACCGCTCCCGAACTGGCCGTCGCTATGGGTGTGGTGGCGGCGGGGCTGCTGACGTATCGGGAGACACTGCATCATTTCGCCAAAAGCCAGTTGACCGAGCCTGAGATGCGCGATGGACTCGTCTTGCTGATTACGGCGCTGGTGGTGCTGCCATTGCTGCCGGATCGTTACATCGGCCCTTATGCAGCCCTCAATTTGCGCACCGTCTGCAGCTTGACTGTTTTGTTGATGCTGGTGGGCGCCGCGGGGCATATTGCGGTGCGTACGCTGGGAACTCGCTACGGCTACGCTATCAGTGCGATCGCCTCCGGATTCGCCTCCAGTACCGTGACCATCGCCTCGATGGGACATCGCGTCGCCACGGAGCCTGGCAATATCCGCGCCCTGAGTGCTGCGGCGATATTGTCCAATTTGGCCACCGTGATTCAGGTCGGGCTGATTTTTGGCCTGGTTGATCCCGCACTGTTGCGCAGCATATGGGGGCCATTGGCCTGCGGATTTGCTGTTACGGGGTTATATGGCGCATGCCTGATGTTTCCCGTCCAGAGCGGGGGCGCCAACGGGCCGATCAAGGTGGGGGGCGCATTCGATCTCAAGCTTGCCTTGATTGTGACGTTGAGCATGACCGGTATCACCCTGGTTTCATCAGCCATGCTGAGCCACTTCGGTCAGGTCGGGATAATGTTGACTGCGACCTTGACCGGTTTTGCCGACGCGCATTCCTCCACAGCGTCCATCGCCTCCCTCGCCAAGGCCGGCTTGTTGCCGTTCGATGCCATCGTCGGCCCTGCGCTGGTTGCTGTCAGCAGCAACTCTTTGAGCAAGTGCCTGATGGCCTGGGTCAGCGGTGGCAGACGATTTGCCGCCTATGTTATCCCGGGCCAGGTGTTGCTGACGCTGGCCATGTGGGCGGGCACCTTGCTGCATTGAGTTCGGCCGGTATGTCCAGAACGCTGAAACGGCAACCGTTGCCACCGTTTCTCTTGGCCTGGTACATCGCGCTGTCGGCTTGGGCGAGCAGATCATCCACACTGCTTCCATCGCCGTGAAACAGGCTGATACCGATGCTTATAGCGGTTTCGATCCGATGATTGTCCACCATGAAAGGCTGATGGATAGCGGCGACCAATTTGTTCGCCAAGGGCTCAAGTTGGTCAATCTGGTCCACGCCGGAGATCAGGATCGCGAACTCGTCACCGCTCAGGCGGGCGACCACGTCGGAGCGGCGCACTGACTGGCCCAGGCGTTCAGCCACCGCGACCAACAGCCTGTCCCCGCAAGCGTGGCCGAGGGTGTCGTTGATGGATTTGAAGTGATCCAGATCGATAAACATCAGCGCCAATGGCTGCTTGTATTTGATCGCACCATTGATTGCCTGGTTGAGCAGGTTCAGGAACAGCAAGCGGTTGGGCAACCCCGTCAGAGCGTCGTGGAATGCCAGTTGCTGCATGGCGGCGCGCTCTTCGTCTATGAGACTGAAGTTGTGCAGGATGGCGATGAAGTGCGTCACCACACCGTCCTGGTCGAGCACCGGCGTGATGATCTGATTGACGGTGCAGGTGCCTCCGTCCTTGCGCCTCTCGACCATTTCGCCTTGCCAGCTCAGCCCCGCCATAATCGTCATCCACAAATTGCGATAGAACGTAGTGCTTTGTCTGCCTGAAGACAGCAGATGCGGGGTCTTGCCCACCAGCTCTTGCTTGGAATAGCCGCTCATCAGGCAGAATGCTTTGTTGAGCCACACGATGCTGCCACTGCGTTCGGTGATTAGCACCGGGTTTGTTGCAGCGTCCAATGCCCTTACCAACACTTGCTGGTCATTTTCGATCATTGCCTATTCTCTCTGCAGACACAGGACGCTTTGGTTCAGGCTATGAGGGTGCGAGGGGGTACTTGTTGATCAATATCAACTTTATTCGGGGCGATGTTCACCCTTACGACTGGCATACCTGACAAATATCAAACAGCTGAAGCCTGTAACGCTCAACCTTGAGCAATAGCCATCCAGATGGCCCCGTCCCGAGGTGCCCCATGTCACAGATCCAGCGTTTATTATTGATTGCCCCTCCAGCCATGATCCGCACTCCAGCCTTTGAGCGTGCCACGGCTCTGGCTCGGGCGATGCAACTGCCGTTGCACATCGTCGCGTTTGATTATCTGCAGGCACTAGCGGTGGCAGGCCTATTTGCCCCCGAACAGATGGGTGTAGCGCGGGAAGGGTATTTGCAAACTCATCGACAGTGGCTTTCGGAACAGGCCGAGCTGATGAGCAAACATGGCGTTGCAGTCTCCAGTGAGGTGGTGTGGGTACAGCATCCTTATGAAGAAATCCTGCATTTCGTCAGCGAGCTGCCGTTGGCACTGATCATCAAGGATGCTCACGAAGAGTCGGCGTTGAAACGGATATTTTTCACCCCGCTGGACTGGCAGTTGCTGCGTGATTGTCCAGTGCCGGTGCATCTAGTGATCAATGACCTGCATGCTCGACCTCGCCAGATCCTGGCTATTGTCGATGTCCTGCGCAGTGAAGAGCAGGATCAGGTATTCAACGATCAGATTATCGATGCCGCCGTGAAGCTGGCCGAGCAATGTGGTGCCACATTGGAGTTGGTGCATGTCTATGACTGGATGGCGGTGTATGCGACGGACATGGGCGTTGGTGCGTTACCGCTGGCCACGGGTCTCTATGAGGCGTTGGGCAGCGCAGAGCGTGAGGCGTTTGCGGCGCTAGCCGAGCGCCATCATGTGGCACCGCAGAACCGTCACTTTATCGAAGGTGCGGCGGTTCCAGGCATTTGTGAGTTCGCGACTAAACACGCTACGGACGTGATCGTCATGGGGACGGTGCAGCACCATGGCTTGAGTAAACTGTTAGGCACAACCGCCGAACAGCTCTTGCATAGGGCGCCTTGCAGCGTATGGGCGATCAAACCGTCGCGCGACTGATACGTGGCCCAGCCGGCAGGGCAGGCCGGCACTCCACGCCTACGGCGTGTCCCCTACCTTTAATGACGCGGCGCCCTTGAGCAAAGGCGCGCGTTATCGCGGGGCAACTGTTTACAGGTGAAGACGATGGATAACCTGAGATGAGTTGTCGGGGTCGCTAGACGTGTCGAACCCCAAGCTTCTTGCCAGGTCACGCATCGGCGTATTGCTTGCCGCGTCAATCGAGTACATCTGGGTGAAAGCGTTGCGACGCGCCGCCTTGATCAAATGCGTCATCAGATGCGTGCCCAAACCCAGATGCTTCCACTCATCAGCAACGGTGACTGCGCATTCACATACATGTTCTCCGGTGGCGGCATACCGACTGATACCGATCTCGGTAAGCTTGCCGTTATCGTGAGTCAGTGCGATGTAGGCCATGCGCTGGTCGTTGTCAGTGTCCATCAACTGATCCAGCATCGCTTTGCTCGGCTCATTGATCTGGGCAAGAAATCGCATATGCCGCGACTCGGGAGACAGGCGCTTGATAAACGCATACTCACGCTCGCGGTCTTCATCCGTGAGCGGCCGTATCAGCACATGGCGGCCGTCTTTAAGGGGTTCGATCCAATGGTGGCCGGCCACTTTGGCGTAGACATCAACGGCGCGTTCATTGTGTTCTTTGACGGTTTGCATGAAAAACCTCCATCCAGTTCAGATCGGCGCGCCGTGATTACCGCGCGGGTCATACCTTTCTACGTCGATGGGGCAGCCTGATTCTGATCTGGATCAGAAACCCGTGAGGCCGGTGCTCAATCGTGAGGTACTTATTCAAACTGTCGTCGTGATGACAGTCGGGGGAATGCGCCTGATTGCAACGTTTTCCACGGCGCTGGCTGCCGCGCGTACGCGATGGGGCGCCAAGTGTGCGGGCGTTAGAGGACGGTCGGACGATTGCAGCCTGATACCAGTTGTTTAAGGCCCTCCATGTCCTGAATCTTGACGTTCCGGCCGGCAATATCCAGCAGGTTCAGGTCTCGCAGGTGCGCGATACCCCGGCAGATGGTCTCCAGGCGTAGTCCTAAGTAGGAACCGATTTCCTCTCGGCGCATTTTCAGAACAAAGTCCTTGGGGGAATAACCGCGAATGCTCAAACGTTGTGAAAGGTTGAGCAGGAAGGCCGCTAGGCGCTCGTCCGAGTTCATGTTGCCCATGAGCATCAGCATTGTCTGGTCACGCACGATTTCCCGGCTCAACAGGCGGTTGAGGTTGTGTTGCAGCGACGGCAGGCTCTGCGAGAGTTTTTCCAGTTGCGCAAAGTGGATGGGGCACACTTCGCTGTCTTCCAGGGCAAACGCGCTGCACGCATGTATGTCGGCACTGATAGCGTCCAGGCCCAGCATCTCGCCAGGTATCTGAAAGCCGGTGACCTGCTCACGACCGTCGACTGACACCATGCTGGTCTTGAATGAACCAACTCGCACGGCGTAAAGCGAGCGCAAGGGGTCGCCGGTGCGGTACAACGCCGTACCTTTTTTGATCTTGAAGCGCTGGACGATCAGTTTGTCCAAGCGCTTCACTTCATCGCCCGATAGCCCTATTGGCAGACAAAGCTCTAGAACACTGCACTGTGAGCAGGCTGATTTGAGGCTCTGGACTTGTAACGGACGGGTTCCAGTCATCGGGTCTCGCTCCGCCAGGTATCTCCTGAGCATAGCGGGGGGGCGTGTGGGTCCGCACTTAATTTGCCCTTTTTCAGGTTAAAGGTGACGAGTGGAGAAGAACGCTATTCGAACGAATAGTCCTGCCGTTCCATGCTCCCCAAATTGATGGGTGCATCTGAACCGGCAGCGCGCCTTGCTGGCGGCCCGTTATTTACTTGATAAAGATCAGAGTCTGCCGTGGGCCGAATCCGATACTGCAGTCACAGCGCCGCCTGCAGTCCGAACAGGATGTCGGGTTTGCAGTTGGGTACAACGCTGTTGTCAGGAGATCGCGGTGATGCAGAAACTTAAACGTATTTTATTGATCGTACCGACCGAAATGACCCGTACTCCAGCATTCGACCGCGCGCAGGCGCTGGCCTGCGCCACCGGAGCGTCGTTGCACATGGTTGCGTTCGATTACGTCCAAGCCTTGGCGGTAGCAGGCTTGTTCGACCATGAAGCCATGACGCGTGCCCGAGAGGGTTATTTGCAAGTGCATCGGCATTGGTTGGAGCAGCAGGCGCGCCTTGCGGGAGGACAGGTGACCAGTGAGGTCGTCTGGGCTAAAGCAAGCCCTGGCCATGTACTCGATTATGTGAACGACTTCCATGCAGATCTCGTGGTCAAGGATATTCACCACGTGCCTGCACTGGGGCGGGCCTTTCACCAGCCACTGGACTGGCGGTTACTGCGCGAGTGTGAAGCGCACTTTCATCTGGTGACCGAAGCCAGGCACCCCAACCCTCTGAAAATACTCGTTGCCATCGACCTGTCCCACCTTGAAGAGTTGACTCAAGGTGTCAATGAGCAAGTGCTTGAACTGGCGTCGACGCTGGCAGCCTCCTGCGGTGCCAGGTTGCACCTGCTCAGTATCAGCAACTGGTCGGTTGTGGGAGACACATCGACGAGTGTGTCCACGCTGAGTCTGAATGAAAGCCTTAGGGACGCGGTCAATGACGCGCAGGAGGAGGCGTTCGAGGTGCTTGCGTCACGCTACGGGATTGACGGCCACCGCCGTCACCTGCTGACGGGCGTCCCCCACGCGGTCATTGAGCGGTTCGCCCTGCAGAATGAATTCGATATCGTGGTGCTAGGCGCCAGCCATGCTCGTGGCGGCGACATGTTCATCGGCAGCACAGCCGAGCGCTTACTCAATCACCCGCCGTGCAGCCTGTTGGTTGTGCAACCGTTAGCCTGAGCATGCACGTGCGTCAAATTTCGTTGCATCGACGCTTTATCGCCGTTCTCTGCCGCTCATGTCTCGACTAAAAGCGGCGCGCAATCGCGCTATCACGTGCAGGACTGACTCTCCTTGAACCTGCGGTGGTGCCGCGCTTTCTCCAAACTCACGCCATACAAACAGCGTCAATTCGGCCCCGTCGGTCAATGTCTGCGTCAGTTGCTGTGTGCCAAAACCTTGCAGCAACCGATAACGCTCATCTTGCCAGAACGCGTCCTCCACCCAGTCGTACACCGGAATGAAATGAAAGTGCAGCGCAAATCCCGGCATGTGCCCATAACGGCTGATATACAGCCATTTCGGTTTGAGCTGCGCCTCCATCACTCGCTGGGTTTTTGCCAGCAGCCCACCCAACTCGGCCAGCGCCGCTTCCGGCATGTCGGCCAGGGAGTGAATCGGCGCCTTGGCGCCTAGCATCAGGTAGCCGGGCAAGGATGAAGCTAGGTGATGGTTGAGCAGCCAGTGTTCGGTTTCGTGAAGGACATAGGCGGGGTCGATCTGCATAAGCGAATCCCTGTTAGCGATGCGGGGAGGATACCTGTATCCCTGAAAAGTGATGGATCTGTGCCTATCGCCCGCGGGTCCAGATGGATAGCCTCAAGCCCCGCTAATCAACCACCGAGCCCACCATGGACCTCACTGCCGTCCCCTTTGGCACCACTGACTGGACCACGGTCGAATCCGTGACTTACCCAGGCATTACCGGCAACGCTTTATGGCGCACCTGCCACTTCGGAACCACCCGCGTGCGCATGGTTGAGTACACCCCCGGCTACTTGGCTGATCACTGGTGCTGGAGAGGGCATATTCTCTTGTGCCTGGAAGGCGAGTTGCATACGGAACTGGAAGACGGCCGCCAGTTCACCCTGACGGCCGGAATGAGTTACCAGGTGGGCAATGACATGGAGGGCCATCGCTCGTCGACGAGCGTAGGGGCGAAGCTGTTTATTGTGGATTGAGGCGGTATAACGGGTTGTTCAGCCAGTTGCGGATGCAAGCGCAGGCCGCTCACCACAGAGCTCCCATGCCCTCAATGCATCTTGCTGTGGTCCATCCCATCCACGCCACGGGCCGGGGCCTTCACTTCAATCGCCTGCTTCTCACCCTTGGCGTTTTGCACGGTGAGGGTCAGCGGCACCTGGTCGCCTTCCTTGATCTGGCCGGTCAGGCCCATCAGCATCACGTGGTAGCCGTTGGGGTCGAGGGTCACGGCCTTGCCGGCGGGCAGGGCCACCGAGTCCACCGGGCCCATGCGCATCACGTCGTCCTTCATGCTCATCTCATGGATCTGCACGTCCTTGGCCACCGGCGAGGCCACGCTCAGCAGTTGGCTGTCGCTGTCGGCGGTGACGGTCATGAACGCGCCGCTGGACGGCTGGCCCGGCACAGTGGCGCGTACCCACGCGTCGGTTACTTGCACCTGGGCACTGGCGTGGGCGGCAAGGCCCAGCAGGGTCAGGCCGATAAGGGTACGTTTGAGGTGTTGAACGGCAGTCATTAGCAGACCTCCATGACGGTGAGCAGGTCTTCTGCGCACTCTTTAGCGGTAAGGGATGCCTGCAGGCCCAGGCGCAGGTTGCCACGGGTGTCGAACACGAAGCTGGTGGCGGTGTGGGACAGGGTGTAGGTGTCGCCGGCAGGGATCTTTTCATAAAAGATCCCGAATTCCTTGGCGGCCACGGCGATTTCTTCCGGGGTGCCGTACAGCGCTTCGAAGCTGGGGTCGAAGGCTTTGACGTACTTGTTGAGGATCTCGGGGGTGTCGCGTTCCGGGTCCAGGGTGATGAACACCACCTGCATGATTTCGCCGTCGCGACCCATCAGTTTCTTGGCCTGGGCGGCGCGCGCCAGGGTGGTCGGGCACACGGCCGGGCATTGGGTGAAACCGAAGAACACCACCGGCATCAGGCCACGGTACGAGCTCAAGGTGACGGTTTCGCCGTCGGTGTTCTTGAGCTTGAAGGTACGGCCCATGATCTTGTCGCTCAGGTCCTTGCCGTACTTGAAGTTCAGCTTCGGGCTGTAGTCACAGCCGCCCAGCAGGCTGCCCAGGCCCAGCAGGCCCATTCCGGTCAGCACTTTGCGGCGGGTGAATAAGGTACTCATCAACTGTGCATCCTGTGAAACGCCTGCATTGCTCTGGATCAATACGTCAGGCTTTGAGGGCGTCCAGTCTACCAACCCTGGGAAGTGCACGTAATCTGCGACGTTCTGCCACAGGGGCAGGCGGCACTTCATCCTTTGGCGGCTCTGGTGGTAGAGTCGCCGCCATGAAATTGAGCCACCCCGACCGTTCCCTGATTGCCTGGGCCCTGTACTTCTGCGTGCTGATGAACCTGTTCGTCTGCGGTTTGGGGCATGGTCAGATGATGGGCCAGACACTGAATGGCATCGGTGGGGCGTTTTGTTCGGTGGACGGCAAGCAGGCGCCACTTTCCGACAAAGGGTTGGGCAGCCCGTCTTCCAGCAACATCTCGAACTACTTTGCCTGCCCGGTCTGCAACGCCTTGACGGTTGCCCTGGTGTTCTTGGTCGGTCTGGCCTGGTTGCTGGGGCTGGGGCAAACTCCACGGCCCGCCCATGAACGTCGCAACAAGGCGCCGCCGCGTTATTCCTGGCCTTCGGCCAACCCCCGCGCTTCCCCTGCATTCTGACGTTTGCCTTGGGCTTCCTGAGACCAGGAGGCATTCCATCGTCATGACTGTGAGTGCGTTTCATGAACCACCTGTTGCCCGCAGGCGCCAGCCGCCTAGTCAGCAAGGCGTCCCGCCGCCTGCACGCGGTACCGACGCCGCCTGAATACCCGAGCAATTCCCGCAACTTCGTGCACCTGGATGCACGGTTATTGCCGTATTGGCACACCCTGTTCGATATCTGCCCGGCGCTGCTCAAGCTGGATCCGCCCGAAGGGTTGAACCTGTTCCGCAGCTTCATGACCTGGGCCTACCGCAACCGGCCGCCGCAGGACTGGACCTATCACCTGAATGTCTGCCGCTGGCTGCTGGGCTCGCCGTATCGGTCGCAGATCGACGACGAGCCGATCGAGGCATTCATGGCGGCGGCCGCCGCGTGTTGGGTCAATACGGACGAAAGCCAGGCCCAGGGCGTGGCGCTGGCCTGGCAGTCGTCGAGGGTGGTCGATTGGAAAGACGCCCGGAGTGCCGGGGTCGAACAGCAGGCGCTGCCGCCGCCACCGTGGGATTTCGCCTGGTGCCCGTTGAAGGCGCCGGGTGGGTTCAGTGGGTGGTTGGCGGTGCCTTGACATGCGGCTGAATACCTTGAAGTGACACGTGGATTGTTACGCAAACTGAAAAAGTGAATAGCGGTTTTGACGGCTTTTTCCCGTGGGACCAAGCCTATACCGTGCGCGCTCCCGTCGAATGTCACACGTTAGAGGCCTGCAACAAGAACAGGCTGAACGCCGACGGTGTCGCCTCAATCACTTCTCGGAGCCTTCATGAACCACAAGACTTGCCTGGCGCTCGCCGTCTCCCTCGGCGCTGCGCAGCAGGCGGCTGCGTCGGGTTTTATCGACGACAGCAAAGCCAGTCTCGACCTGCGCAACTTCTACTACAACCAGGACACCCGCAACGCCAAGGCCGCCTCGGACAAGGAGTGGGGCCAGGCCTTCATGTTCAATTACCAGTCCGGTTTCACCGAGGGCACGGTCGGCCTGGGCCTGGATCTGCAAGAGTGGTACGGCCTGCGCCTGGACGCCTCGGGCCGGGCCGGCAAGGCCGGTGCAGACAACACCCCCGGCAGCGTTTTCCCGCTGGACGACGGCAAGGCCGTCCATGATTTCAGCAAGACCGGCGTCACCGGCAAACTGCGTATCGCCCAGACGCAACTCAAAGCCGGCAACCTGATGCCCAAGCTGCCGGTGCTGACCACTGAGGACGGTCGCCTGTTGCCCCAGACCTTTCGGGGCTATCAGGTGGAGTCCAAGGACTTCAGGGACGTCAATCTGATCGCGGGCAAGATCGAGCAGGTGATGGACCGGAACTCCAGTAACGGCCAAGGCTTGTCGATTGCTGGGGCCAATGACCCGGTCAAGGGTAAGGCCAGCAACCAGTTCTACTACGGCGGTGTGGATTACGCCGTGAGCAAACGGCTGCAGGTGCAGTACTACTACGCCAGCCTGGAGAACTTTTACCAGCAGCATTTCCTCGGCTTGGTGCATAACTGGCAACTGCCGGTGGGCCAACTCAAGAGCGACCTGCGGTATTTCTACAGCACCGCCGACGGCAAGAATGGCAGCGTTGCCGGGCGCGGCGAAGGTTATGTCAGCTCGGGCTACTACGGGCCTGGCGTCAACGCCGGCAAAGTCGACAACCGCTTGTGGAGCGCCATGTTCACCTATGCCTTGAGCGGGCATTCGCTGAGCTTGGGCTACCAGAAAACCACCGGGCAAAGTGACTTCCCGCACATCAACCAGGGCCAGGGCCGCTCGCTCTACCTGATCACCAATTCCCAGTCGCTCAAGTTCGTGAATGCCGGTGAGCAAGCCACGGTTGGCAGCTATGCCTATGACTTTGCCGGCCTGGGCGTGCCGGGGTTGCGCTCCAGCGTGACGTATATCCACGGCAGCCACATCCGCACTGTCGGCCGCGACAACAGTGAGTGGGAGCGTGACCTGCGCCTGGATTACGTGATCCCCACCGGCACCTTGAAAGGCCTGGGCTTTACCTGGCGCAGCGCGGTGCTGCGCGGCAACGACACGGCGGACAAGGACGAGACGCGGCTGATTGTCAGCTACAGCATCCCGTTGATGTGATGGGTTGACCGGAATCAAGGTGTGCACGCTGGCAGGTCGTCACACTGGTGTTCCGGTACCCCCCGCGAGGCCATCATGCCTTACCTACTGTTTCTGCTGGCGCACCTCTTCGCTGCGTTGATTTTTATCGGCACAGTGTTTTTCGAAGTGCTGATCCTGGCACGCCTGCACCACCAATTGCCTGCGCGGGTGATGGTGCTGGTGGAGCAAGGCGTCGGTCAACGCGCCAGGGTGATGATGCCCTGGGTATTACTGGTGCTGTTCGGCGCGGGGCTGGGCATGGTCTGGCTGCGTTACTTGCCAGTGCTGACCGCGCCTTTCGCTTCGTCCTTCGGGACTTTGCTGACCGTTAAGTTGACCCTCGCCGCCAGTGTGCTGCTGCACTTTCTGCTGACAATGCTGCGTATGCGCCTGGGGCGTGTAGGGCCGCGCTATCTGCGGTTTGTGCACTTGAGTTTGTTTGCGCATATGGTTGCGATTGTGGTGTTGGCCAAGGGCATGTTTTACCTCACTTGGTAAAACCCTCGATAGATAGACCGATAATGAGTTGAGGAGCCGTGGCATGCACGTACTGGATCGGCGCAAGGCAATGTCGATTACCCCGTTGTTGCGCCTGGCCTTCCGGCCATTTTTTCTCGGCGCGTGCCTGTTGGCGGCGCTGGTGGTGCCGTTGTGGCTGTTGGCCCTGGGCGGGCTGACTGGCGAGTGGCAACCGGCCGGCGGCTGGCTGGCCTGGCATCGGCATGAGTTGCTGTTCGGCTTTGGCCTGGCGATCATCGCCGGTTTTTTGCTGACGGCGGTGCAGACCTGGACCGGGCGCGCCGGCCTCAGCGGGACGCCCTTGGCGGTGTTGGCGGCACTGTGGCTGGCGGCTCGCGTGGGCTGGTTGCTGAATGTTCCGATGCCGTTGCTGGCCGTGCTGGAGTTGAGCTTCCCATTGGCAGTTGCCGGGGTGATGGGGTGGACGCTGTGGAAGGTCCGGCAGACGCGCAATTACCCGATTGTGCTGGTGTTGGTGTTGCTGGCCTTGGCTGACGGGCTATCGCTGTCCGACCCAGCGTTGCAGCGCCAGTCGGTTCTGACCGGCTTATGGCTCGTCGCGGCGATGATGGGCCTGATCGGTGGCCGTGTGATTCCGTTTTTTACCCAGCGTGGCCTGGGCCGGGCCGAAGCCGTCAAGCCCTGGCCGTGGTTGGACCACCTGTTGCTGAGCGGGTCGATTCTGGTGGCGCTGCTGTATGCCAACGGATGGGCCTTGATGCCTAATCTCTGGGTTGGCGTGCTATTCGCCGCGTTGGGCCTGGGCCATCTGCTGCGCTGGCTGCGCTGGCAGGATCGCGGCCTGTGGCGAGTACCGCTGCTGTGGTCTCTGCACCTGGCCTATGCCTGGCTCGCGCTGGCGTGCCTGGGCATGGCGCTGTGGCATTTCGGTGCCGCCTTCAATCCAAGCCTGGCGGTGCACGCGCTGACCATTGGTGCGATGGCTGGGTTGATCCTGGCGATGATCACACGGGTCAGCCTGGGCCATACCGGTCGACCGTTGCAGCCGCCACCAGGCATGACGCTGGCTTTCGCGTTGCTGAACCTGGCGTGTGTATGCCGCGTGTGGTTGGTGCTGGTTTGGCCCTTGGTAGCCCTGTGGTTGGCAGGACTTTGCTGGTCCATTGGGTTGGGCCTGTACCTGTGGCGCTATGGACCGATGCTGTGGCAGGCGCGGGTCGATGGGCATCCGGGCTAGGAGAGGTCAATGTCTTCTGTGTTGTGGATGGTTCATCGGTTGACGGTCCTCGCCAAGTCGTTGTGGTGAACCGCGATGCGGCGTCATGCCGCGGCGGAGTGTTGACCGCGGTCAAGGGATAGCGGCGCGGCAGTTCCCACACTGTGGCGAACTTTCTGGAGGACCGCGCCATGCCCCTGTCCCTTGCGCAATTGCGCCGCAACTACACCCTTTACGGTCTTCGCGACGATTGTGCGCAGGCCGACCCGTTGGCATTGTTTGGCCAGTGGCTGGACCAGGCACGCAAGACCGAAGTGCCCCCAGCGGAAGCCAACAGCATGGCTCTGGCCACGGTGGACAGCCACGGGCATGCCCATTGCCGCATCCTGTTGCTCAAGGGGTTCAGCGTCGACGGGTTTTTCTTTTTCGGTAATTACCAGAGTGCCAAGGGCCAGGAGTTGGCGGACAACCCCCATGCTGCCATGACGTTTTTCTGGCCGGGCCTGGAGCGTCAGGTCCGTATCGAAGGCCCGGTGGTGAAGGCCGCTGCGCAACTGTCGGACGACTACTTCGAGGCGCGTCCGACCGCTAGCCAACTGGGCAGCTGGGCCTCACCCCAGAGTCAGCCGCTGGCCCATCGCAGCGAGTTGGAAGGACGCCTGCGTGAGGTCACCGAGCGCTTCGCCGGGCGCCAGCCGCCTCGGCCCGAACATTGGGGTGGTTTCTGCCTGCAACCCCGGCGCATCGAGTTCTGGCAGGGCCGTCCCAACCGTCTGCATGACCGCCTCGACTACCGCCTGTTGGACGGCGAGTGGCAGCGCACGCGCCTGGCTCCCTGACGGCATACCTCCTTCGAGGAATAGGCCCTGCGCTCATTGCGGCGCAGGCTGGATGCATCTTTTCAATACCTGGAGCCTGGACCATGGCCCATCTGACCCAACGCAGTTTTGTCTCCCTGCATATCGCGGTGCTGACCATCAGCGATACCCGCACCTACGACACCGACACCTCCGGGCAAACCCTGGTGGACCGCCTGAAAGACGCTGGACATAGGCTGATCGACCGTAGCATCGTGATGGATGACATCTACCAGATCCGCGCACGGGTCTCCCAGTGGATCGCTGACCCTCACGTACAAGTTGTACTGATGACCGGCGGCACTGGCTTTACCGCCCGTGACAACACCCCTCAGGCCGTGCTGCCGTTGCTGGACAAACAGGTGGACGGGTTTGGCGAGTTGTTCCGGCAGGTGTCTTTGGCGCAAATCGGCATGTCCACCTTGCAGTCCCGCGCCCTGGCAGGGGTCAGCAATGGCGTGCTGGTGTGCTGCATGCCCGGTTCGCCGGGCGCCTGTCGGACTGCCTGGGACCAGATCCTGGTCGGCCAACTGGACAGCCGCACCGGCCCGTGTAACTTCGCGCCGCATCTCAAGCCGCAACTCGATCAACCGCTTCAAGCCTGTGTGGTACGGTCATGAGCCTGTGCGACAGCGGCGACCTGCTGCCGGTGGAGGAGGCCATCGACCGGTTGCTGGCTCAGGCACCGCCGCCACCGCCCACTGAGGTGATTGCGTTGACCGAGGCCCTCGGGCGTGTCACTGCCGAAGAGGTGTTTTCACCGATCGACCTGCCCGGTTGGAGCAACAGCGCCATGGACGGCTATGCGCTGCGCGCGTTCGATGTGCCGGAGCAGGGCGGTCATTTGCAAGTGGTTGGACGGATCGCCGCGGGGCATAGCAGTGACGTGCCGTTGCAGCCGGGGCAAACCGTGCGGATCTTTACCGGTGCGCCGCTGCCCCCAGGTGCCGACAGCGTGGTGCCCCAGGAGCGCTGCCGCGTTTACGGTCAGCGCATCTGGTGTCCGCCGGTGCGCCTGGGCGAACACGTACGCAGGCGCGGCGAAGAGTTGCAACGCGGGCAGCGTGTGATGAGTGCCGGTAAACGCCTGCGTGCCCAGGAAATCGGCTTGCTGGCGGCCGCGGGCATACCGCGGGTCAAGGTCTTCCGGCCACTGCGCGTGTGCCTGCTCAGCAGCGGTGATGAACTGCGCGAGCCGGGTGAGTCCCTGGCGCCAGGGCAGATCTACAACAGCAATCGCTATCTGGTCGCGGCGCTGCTGCGCGGCTGGGGCGTCACGGTTCACGATTACGGTGTGATGGCAGACGCTCTCGCGGCCAGTCGTGATGCGCTGCTGCTGGCCTCTTCCGAATGCGATTTGCTGCTGACGACTGGCGGTGTGTCGGTGGGCGAAGAGGACCACCTCAAGCAAGCGATCCAAGCGCTGGGCAAGATCGAGTTCTGGCGCTTGGCAATCCAGCCCGGCAAGCCGCTGGCGTTCGGTCAGGTGGCGGGTAAACCCTGGATTGGCCTGCCGGGTAACCCGACGGCTGCGCTGGTGACCACGCTGATCGTAGTGCGCCCATTCCTTTTGCGTGCTCAAGGCGCGGAGCGAGTGTTGCCAGTGCCCATCAGCGTGCCCGCCGCGTTTGAATGGGTGAAACCCAACAAGCGCCGCCAATACCTGCGCGCACGGCTGAGCCCCGGCAGCGACGGGCAATTGCGCGCCGTCCTGCACCCCCAGCAAAGCTCGGCGATGCTCGTCGCCGCCTGCTGGGCCGATGGTCTAGTGATCATCGAGCGCGAGCAGCAAGTATCCAAGGGAGCGGCAGTGTCTTTCCTGCCCTTCACCGGTTTTGAATAAGGAGCGGTCATGCAACTGGTTTGTCCGGCGGGTAACCTGCCTGCGCTGAAAGCCGCCGTGCGCCAAGGCGCCGATGCGGTGTACGTAGGGTTTCGCGATGACACCAATGCTCGGCACTTTGCGGGGCTGAACATGGACGACAAGCAGTTCGATGCCGCTGTCGCCCATATCCGCCAGCACCAGCGCAAGCTCTATGTGGCGGTCAACACCTACCCGCAACCGAAGATCTGGCCGCGCTGGCAACGCGCAGTGGACCGTGCCGCCGATCATGGCGTCGACGCCTTGATCGCGGGCGACCCTGGCGTACTGGGCTATGCCGCGCGACGCCATCCGCACATGGCGTTGCACCTCTCGGTGCAAGGCTCGGCCACCCATGCGGCAGCATTGAAGTTCTACGTCGAACACTACGGCATCCGCCGTGCCGTGCTGCCACGGGTGCTGTCCCTGGCCCAGGTCAAACAGGTGGCGGCCAGCGGCACCGTGCCCATTGAGGTGTTCGGTTTTGGCAGCCTGTGCATCATGGCTGAGGGGCGTTGCCATTTGTCGTCGTATATCACCGGCGAGTCGCCCAACCTCTGTGGCGTGTGCTCGCCGGCCAAGGCCGTGCGCTGGAGCGACGACGCCGACGGCCTCAGCGCACGGCTCAGCGACGTGCTGATCGACCGCTATACCCCGGACGAACCTGCTGGCTACCCGACCTTGTGCAAGGGCCGTTTCCTGGTGGGCGGCAAGCGTTTCCACGCGCTGGAAGAACCCACCAGCCTCGACACCCTCGACCTGCTGCCCGAACTCAGCGCCATCGGCGTGGAAGCGGTAAAGATCGAAGGCCGGCAGCGCAGCCCGGCCTATGTGGAGCAAGTCACCCGTGTGTGGCGTGCGGCCCTCGACGCCCACCGCGCCAACCCCGCGAGCTTTGTGGTCAAGGCCCCATGGCGCCAGGTGCTCGCCGGGCTTTCCGAAGGCAGCCAGACCACCTTGGGTGCTTACCATCGTGCGTGGCAGTGAGGAGACACAGATGAAACTCAGCCTGGGACCGGTGCTGTTTTATTGGGACAAAGATCACCTGGGGCGCTTCTATGCCGACATGGCCGGCTTGCCCCTGGATGTGATTTACCTGGGGGAAACGGTGTGTTCCAAACGCCGCGCGTTCAACCTGGATCAATGGCTGGGCCTGGGCCGCGAATTGCAAGCGTGCAGCTCGGCGCAGATCGTATTGTCGAGCCTCACCTTGATCGAAGCCGCCTCCGAACTGTCCAGCCTGCGACGGCTGTGTGACAACGGCGATTTTTTGGTGGAGGCAAACGACATGGGCGCCGTGCAGTTACTGATCGAGCGCAAATTGCCCTTTGTCGGTGGCCCGGCACTCAATCTCTACAACGGCCACGCGTTGGTGCAGTTGCTCGATGCGGGAATGCAGCGTTGGGTGCCGCCAGTGGAGTGCTCCCACGATCTGATCGCCGATGTGCTGGAGCAAGTGCGTGAACTGGGGAGGCCATTGCCCGAAGTGGAGATCTTCGCCTACGGGCATCTGCCCCTGGCGTACTCGGCGCGTTGTTTCACTGCGCGGGCGGAGAACCGGCCGAAGGATGATTGCCAGTTCTGCTGTATCAACTATCTGGATGGCATGGCGTTGACCAGTCAGGAAGGGCAGGCGTTGTTTACCTTGAATGGGATTCAGACGATGTCTGCCGATGTGACCAACTTGCTGGCTGACTATCCCGGTTTGGTTTCGTGTGGTGCCGATTTACTGCGCCTGAGCCCGCGGGCTGAAGGGATGGCTGATGTGGTGCGTGCCTTTGATCAAGTGCGCCAGGGAGCCCTGCCGCCGTTGTTTGTGGACGGGTGCAATGGTTATTGGCATGGGCAGGCAGGAATGTTGCGGGTTGAGGAGGTGGTGGGGTGTTGAGTCGCAAGCAGTGGGTGCTCAAGGGCGTGGATCGGGTGTTGCCGTTGATTCGGCGGGTGCCGTTTGCCGCGCAGCGGTTGGTGTTGGAGCAGGGGCTTAATCGGTGTTTGGCGGAGCCTTTGCGCGATGGAGGTTTCGATCTGCTGCGTGGGCGTTGGATGTGCCTGCGTGTTGCGGATTTGGGGGTGTGTTGGTATCTGACGTTGGGACGGGAGGGGTTGCGGGTGGCTTCGAAGGCTGCTGCCGAGGTGACGATCAGTGGGAATTGGCGGGAGTTTTTGTTGTTGGCCAGTCGGCAGGAGGACCCGGATACGTTGTTTTTTCGGCGGCGATTGGTGATTGAAGGGGATACGGAATTGGGGTTGGGGTTGAAGAATCTGATTGATAGTCTGGATTCGGATGTGTTGCCGGGGTGGTTGTGGTGGGGGTTGGAGAGGGCTGGGTTGGCTGTTTGACTGTGGGCATATCCGTTGCTGCGGAACCCATACCCGCGATCACCCCAATAACGGATATGCCCACAAGCCCCTGTCACCCCGCCTGCCTCAGATGCTCCATCGCCCAAACCGCCGCCTCCACCCGCGACCTCAACCCCAGCTTATGCAGCACATTCTTCACATGCACCTTCACCGTCCCCTCGGTAATCCCCAGCTTATGCCCGATCACCTTATTGCTGTACCCCCCGGCAATGGTCCTCAACACCTGCCGCTCCCGCTCAGTCAGCTCCACCGCCGCATGCGGCTGCGGCGAACGCAATGCCTGGGCCAGTACGCGGGTCAAGCCAGGGCTGATCACCAAGGCTCCCTGCAAGGCATCACGGATGAACTCCACCACCAACTCCGGTTCCATGTCCTTGAGCAGATAACCATTGGCATCCAGTCGTAGCGCATCACGAATATCGTCCTCCGCGTCGGACACGGTAAACAGCAGCACCTTCCCCGCATAGTTCATGGCCCGCAGGCGACGCAGTGTCTCCAGGCCGTTCATGTGCGGCATGTTGTTGTCCAGTAACACCAGGTCCGGTTGCAACGTAGCGATCTGATCAAGGGCCTCCTGGCCGTTACCGGCCTCACCAACCACGTGCAAATCGTCCTCCAGTTCAAGCATCTGACGCATGCCGTGACGCATCATCGGGTGGTCGTCGACCAACAGGATTCGGTGGCGAATAGCGGTGTTCATGAGGCGGTGCCTTGTAGAGAGTGGCCAAGAAATTCCGGCTGGAAACGCAATTGCACCCGCGTGCCCTGGGGCTCACGCTGGCTGATGTCGAGATGGCCGTGCAGGCTGCGTGCGCGCTCGTCCATGATGGTCAGGCCGTGGTGTTCGCGTTGGTCGACGTCGCCGCCGAAGCCACGCCCATCGTCTTCGATGCAAAGGCTCACGGTCTCACCAACCTGGCGCAGTTGCAGCCAGGCATTTTGCGCATGAGCGTGGCGCAGGCAATTGGACAGGGCTTCGCGGGTGATCTGCAGCACGTGGATCTGTTCACTGGCCGACAGCTGGAATGCCAAGGCGTCCACGTGCAGGTGTACCTGGAACTCGCCACGGCGGGAGAACTCTTCGGCGGTCTCCCGCAGCTCCTGCACCAACCCGGCGTCATGGATCTGCAAGCGGAAGGTGGTGAGCAGTTCGCGCAGTTGGCGGTAGGCGTTATTGAGGCCGTCACGCAATTCACTGGTGACGCAGGCCAGGGTTTCCACGGGCTCGCCACGGCGGATCAGGGTCTGCATGCGGCTCACTTGTAGCTTCATGTAGGACAGTGCCTGGGCCAGGGAGTCGTGCAGTTCGCGGGCGATGATGGTGCGCTCCTCCAGCAGTAACAGGCGGTGGTCCTGTTCCCGCTGGCGCTTGAGAGACAGCGAGGTGCCGATCAGGTTGGCCAGGGCCTGGATCAGTTGTTTTTCCCAATCCTGCGGGGGGTGGCCGTCGAGGAAGTGCGCCTTGAGTTCGCCCAGTTCTGCGCCCTGGTTGCTGATGCTGAATACCTCTGGCGGCGCCGCGTGGTGGCGTTCGCACGTCGCGCAGTCGCCGATCGCGCAGACGTTGCGGCTGTGCTCGCCATGCAGCGCCAGCATCTGCTGCGCCGGTGCGAGGAAGTGACCTTGCAGGCACAGCGACAGGCGCAAGCCCGGCAGGCGTTTCTGGAAGCGCCGGATCAGTTCATCCAGGCCTTCGGCATTGGCCAGGCGCGTGGCCAGGCTGCGGCTGCTCTGGTAAAGCAATTCCAGGGCGGCATTGGCTTGTTGCAGGTTGAGAGTTTTGAGCTGCACCTGGGCTTCCAGAGTGCGGTGGGAGGCCTCGATGGTCTCGGCCATGGCGTTGAAGCTCAGGGCCAGTTGGCCCAGTTCGTCCTCGGAACGGTGGTTGACGCGGGTCTGGTAGTTGCCATCGCGAAAGCGCCGAGTGGCGTGCACCAGTTCCTGCAAGGGCGTGACCACGCCGTACTGCAACTCGTAGAGGCCGATCAGCAGGATGATCAAGGTGCTGAACAACGCCAGTCCCTGGATCGCTTGCTGCCAGCTTTGCTTGTGCTCGCTCTGTTGCTGCAACAGGCTGACGAACTGGTTCAGTTGCTCGACGAACGCCGGCGCGCTGGCCTGGAACAGCACCGCATCGCCGCGCATCACCGCCGGGCGCAGCTCGTCGTTCCAGCGCCGCTGGATCTGCTGGTAGCTCTGTAGCAGGGCGCTGTGGGGGCCGTCTTCGAGCACCGCCTTGAGCGACTGGCTGTCGAGGCGCCGTTGCAGGCTCTGGCTGACCTCGGCGACCTCATCCGGGCGTGCACCGGCCGCCAGTTTCCAGCTGAGGTGATAGGTCTCCATGCGCACCGAGCCCGCGGTGTTGATCGCGGCGGCGTCGCCCTGGCTGAACCAGGCGATCAGCCCGGCGCTGAGGGAACTGGCCAGGGCCAGGATCGCAATCAGGATCACCGCCAGACCGGCGCGGGCGGGCAGGGAGCTGCGCAGCCAGTCAAACATGACGGCACAGTTGAAGGGGGCAGCAGAGCAGCATGGTCGCACCTGGAGCGGGAAAGGGGGGGAGATGGCCTTCCCTGGCGCACTACCTCTAAAGAATTGCCGGCGAACCCTCCCACGGACAAAAGCCGGCACAAGAGAACAATCCATTGATAAATAAAGGCTTTCTCTTGTCTTGCGGGCTACCTCCTTGGAGGTAGACGGGGCCAGCATAGCGCCATACCCAACCGGCCCACGTTGATCTGGGTCAAGTTCTGCGAGGGGGTCGCCCCTAACCTGCGCTCATGGAATCACTTTCTGGAGCGCATACCGTGACTCAACCCCGTATGAGACAAGGCCTGGTGCTGGGCATGAGCACCCTGGCCTTCACCGTCTGCTTTATGGTGTGGATGATGTTCGCCGTGCTCGGCGTGCCCATCAAGGACCTGCTGCAACTCAACGAAACCCAGTTCGGCCTGTTGGCCGCCACCCCGGTATTGACCGGTTCCCTGGTGCGCCTGCCCCTCGGGTTGCTGACCGACCGTTTCGGCGGGCGCATCGTGTTCTTTGTGTTGATGCTCGCCTGTGTACTGCCGCTGTACCTGATCACCTACGCCACTGCGTATTGGCAGTTCCTGGTGCTGGGCCTGTTTGTCGGTTTGGCCGGCGGCTCGTTTTCAGTAGGCATCGCCTATGTCGCCAAGTGGTTCGATAAAGAGAACCAAGGGTTTGCCATGGGCGTGTTCGGCGCGGGTAATGCCGGCGCTGCCGTCACCAAATTTCTGGCCCCGGCGCTGATCGCCCTCGGCACCTGGCACCTGGTGCCCAAGGTGTTCAGCGCGATCCTGTTTGTCACCGCGCTGTTGTTCTGGTTCCTCACCCGCGAAAACAAGGCCCACCGCAGTGCTGGCGGCGCCACCCTGCGTCAGCAACTGCTGTGCCTCAAAGACCCGGCTGTGTGGCGCTACTGCCAGTACTACTCGATTGTGTTCGGCGGCTACGTGGCCCTGGCGTTGTGGATGACCAAGTACTACGTGCAGGAATACGGCTTCAGCCTGCAAAGCGCCGCACTGCTGGCCGCGTGTTTTTCCTTGCCTGGCGGTGTGTTGCGGGCGGTGGGCGGCTGGATGTCCGACCGCTGGGGCGCACACAGCGTGACCTGGTGGGTGCTGTGGGTGAGCTGGATCTGCCTTTTCCTGCTCAGCTATCCGCAGACGCAGTTGCAAGTGATGACCGTCAACGGGCCCGTCTATTTCCATCTCGGCCTCAACGCCACCCTGTTCACCGTGCTGCTGTTCGTGATGGGCATCGCCTTCGCGTTCGGCAAGGCCTCGGTGTTCAAGTACATCGCCAATGACTACCCGCAGAACATGGGCGCGGTGTCCGGCATCGTCGGCCTGGCCGGCGGCCTGGGCGGCTTTGTACTGCCGATTCTATTCGGCGCCCTGGTGGACCTCACCGGTGTGCGCTCCTCCTGCTTCATGTTGATGTACGGCGTGGTCTGGGTCTCCCTGACCTGGATGTACGTCAGCGAGATCCGTAAACAGCCGTTGCTCGGCAAACAAGCGCTCCAAGGAGAATGATCATGTCTATCGCGCAAAAGCCCGATTCGGGGCCGGTGATCCACGACTGGCGCCCTGAAGACCCGGCGTTCTGGGGCGCCAGCGGCAAGAAGACCGCCACCCGCAACTTGTGGATTTCGATCCCTGCGCTTTTGCTGGCCTTTGCAGTGTGGATGGTGTGGAGCACGGTGATTGTGCGCCTCAACGCCATTGGCTTCAGCTTCACCACTGACCAGTTGTTCTGGTTGGCGGCGCTGCCGGGTTTGTCCGGCGCGACGTTGCGGGTGTTCTACTCGTTCATGGTGCCGATCTTCGGCGGGCGCCGCTGGACCGCCCTGAGCACCGCGTCGCTCTTGCTGCCGTCACTGTGGATGGGCTTTGCGGTGCAGGATCCGAACACGCCTTACAGCGTCTTCGTGTTGATCGCCTTACTCTGCGGTTTTGGCGGCGGCAACTTTGCCTCCAGCATGTCCAACATCAGCTTCTTCTACCCTAAGGCCCAGCAGGGCACCGCCCTGGGGTTGAACGCCGGCCTGGGCAACCTGGGCGTTTCGGTGATGCAGTTCTGCGTGCCGTTGGTGATCACCTTTGGGGTATTCGGGCTGATCGGCGGGCAACCGCAAACCCTGGCGGACGGTAGCCAACTGTGGCTGCAGAACGCCGGCTTCATCTGGGTGCCATTCATCATCCTCGTCACCGTGGCGGCGTGGTTCGGCATGAATGACCTATCCAGCGCCCGCGCGTCGTTCAGCGACCAGGCGGTGATCTTCAAGCGCAAGCACAACTGGCTGATGTGCTGGTTGTACCTGGCGACTTTCGGTTCGTTCATCGGCTTCTCGGCGGCGTTTCCGCTGCTGATCAAGACCTCGTTTCCGGACGTGGTAGCGCTGAAGTTCGCCTTCCTCGGCCCACTGGTTGGCGCACTGGTGCGGCCACTGGGCGGCTGGCTGGCCGACAAGCTGGGCGGCGCGCGAGTGACCCTGTGGAACTTCGTGCTGATGATCGTGATGGTGTTCGGCGTGCTGCACTTTTTGCCGCAGAACCAGCAGGGCGGCAACTTCTACGGTTTTCTCGGCCTGTTTATGCTGCTGTTCATCACCACCGGCATCGGCAACGGCTCCACCTTCCGCATGATCCCGGTGATCTTCCGCACCCTCCACGAAAAAGCCAGTGTCGGCAAACCCGCCGCCGTGCGTGAACAGGCCTTGAAGGACGCCAGCAAGGAATCCGCCGCCGTGCTCGGGTTCAGCTCGGCCATGGGCGCGTTCGGCGCGTTCTTCATTCCCAAATCCTTCGGCAGTTCCATGGCCGCCACCGGCAGCCCGGCCATGGCCTTCTACCTGTTTGTCGGTTTCTACCTGAGCTGCATCGTCGTGACCTGGTGGTGGTACGCCCGCAAAGGCTGCGCCACACCCTGCTAGTCCGACCCGAATTCGCGGGGCAACGCACCCCACGGCACGCCTGATGAGGAAAGCATCATGAGTCACCTACTGGATCAACTGCGGTTCTTCAACCGCAAGCAAAACGAGTTCTCCGAGGGCCACGGCGAGACCCGCAAAGAGTCCCGCGATTGGGAGAACGTCTACCGTTCGCGCTGGCAGTACGACAAGATCGTGCGCTCCACCCACGGGGTGAACTGCACCGGTTCCTGTTCGTGGAAGATCTACGTGAAAAACGGCCTGATTACCTGGGAAACCCAGCAGACCGACTACCCGCGTACCCGCAACGACTTGCCCAACCACGAACCCCGAGGCTGCCCGCGTGGCGCCAGCTACAGCTGGTACATCTACAGCGCCAACCGGCTCAAGTACCCGAAAATTCGCAAACCACTGCTCAAACTGTGGCGTGAAGCGCGCCTGACCCTGGCCCCGGTAGACGCCTGGGCGAGCATTGTCGAGGACAAGGCCAAGGCCGAGTCCTACAAGAGCAAGCGTGGCATGGGGGGATTCATCCGCTCCAACTGGGACGAAGTGAACGAGATCATCGCTGCTTCCAACGTCTACACCATCAAGCAGTACGGCCCGGACCGCATCGTCGGCTTCTCGCCGATCCCGGCCATGTCCATGGTCAGCTATGCCGCCGGCTCGCGTTACCTGTCACTGCTCGGCGGGGTGTGTCTGAGCTTCTATGACTGGTACTGCGACCTGCCACCGGCTTCGCCGATGGTGTGGGGCGAGCAGACCGACGTGCCGGAATCGGCCGACTGGTACAACTCCAACTACATCATCGCCTGGGGTTCCAACGTCCCGCAGACCCGTACACCGGACGCGCACTTTTTCACCGAGGTGCGCTACAAGGGCACCAAGACCGTGGCCATCACCCCCGATTATTCGGAAGTGGCCAAGCTCACTGATCTGTGGCTCAACCCCAAGCAGGGTACCGACGCCGCGTTGGCCCAGGCCTTCAATCACGTGATCTTCAAGGAGTTTCACCTCGACCACCCAAGCCCCTATTTCACCGACTACGCCAAGCGCTTCACCGACTTGCCGGTGCTGGTGATGCTCAAGCCCGTGACCGGTTTTGCACCGGGCGCCGGCTTCCAGCCTGACCGCTTCCTGCGTGCCTCGGACCTTGTGGGCAACCTTGGCCAGGACAATAACCCGGAATGGAAAACCATTGCCCTTGACGAAAGCGGCGAGCTGGTCTCGCCCCAAGGTTCCATCGGCTATCGCTGGGGCGAGAAGGGCAAGTGGAACATCCTCGCCAAGGAAGGCGGGGAAGGTCGCGCCATCGACCTCAAACTGAGCCTGATGGGGGCGGACGTAGCGGAGGTGGGCTTCCCGTACTTTGCCGGCGAGTCCCACGAGCACTTCCAGCACGTGGCGGGCGATGCCGTGCAGTTTCGCCGCGTGCCGGTGCACAGCGTGACGTTGGCCGATGGCAGCGTGGCGAAGGTCGCCACGGTGTTCGACCTGTCGGCCGCCAACCTGGCCATCGACCGTAGCCTGGGCGGCAGCAACGTTGCCAAGGACTACGACGACGCCAGTGTGCCCGGCACCCCGGCGTGGCAGGAAGCGATCACCGGCGTCAGCCGCGAGAAAGCCATCCAGATCGCCCGTGAGTTCGCCGACAACGCCGACAAGACTAAGGGCCGCTCGATGATCATCGTCGGTGCGGCGATGAACCACTGGTACCACATGGACATGAACTACCGCGGGCTGATCAACATGCTCATGCTCTGCGGTTGCGTCGGCCAGACCGGCGGCGGCTGGGCCCACTACGTCGGCCAGGAAAAACTGCGCCCGCAATGCGGCTGGCTGCCCCTGGCGTTCGGCCTGGACTGGAGCCGCCCACCCCGGCAGATGAATGGCACCAGCTTCTTCTACGGCCATAGCTCGCAGTGGCGCCACGAAAAAATGAACATGCACGATGTGCTCTCGCCCATGGCGGACAAGTCGCAGTTCCCCACCCACGCGCTGGACTACAACATCCGCGCCGAGCGCGCCGGCTGGCTGCCGAGCGCGCCGCAACTCAACACCAACCCGTTGCACATCTGCCGTGAGGCGGCTGCTGTTGGCATGGATCCCAAAGACTATGTGGTCAAGGCCTGGCAGGACGGCACCCTACGCTTTGCCTGCGAGCAACCGGACAGCCCGGCGAACTTCCCGCGCAACATGTTTATCTGGCGTTCCAACCTGCTCGGTTCGTCGGGCAAGGGCCATGAGTACATGCTCAAGTACCTGCTGGGCACCAAGAACGGCGTGATGAACGAAGACATCGGTTTTGGCGGCGAAAGCAAGCCCACCGAAGCCGAATGGGTGGACGATGGGGCCATCGGCAAACTCGATCTGGTGACCACGTTGGACTTCCGCATGTCGTCCACCTGTGTGTATTCCGACATCGTCTTGCCGACCGCCACCTGGTACGAAAAAGACGACATGAACACCTCGGACATGCACCCGTTCATCCACCCGTTGTCGGCAGCTATCGACCCGGCGTGGGAGTCGCGGTCCGATTGGGACATCTACAAGGGCATCGCCAAGGCGTTCTCGGCCATGGCGGTCGGCCACCTGGGTGTCGAGAAGGACCTGGTCACCGTGCCGCTGATGCATGACAGCGTCGGCGAGTTGGCCCAGCCTTTCGGCGGCACTGACTGGAAAAGTGCCGGTGTGGCACCAGTGCCGGGCAAGAACGCGCCGAACATGGCGGTGGTGGAGCGCGACTACCCGAATATCTACAAGAAATTCACCTCCCTTGGCCCGCTGCTGGAAAAACTCGGCAATGGCGGCAAGGGCATCAACTGGAATACCGATGAGGAAGTGAAATTCCTCGGTGAACTGAACCATCACGAAGGCGACGCGGGCATCAGCCTGGGGCGGCCGAAAATCGACACGGCCATCGACGCCGCCGAAGTGATCCTGTCCCTGGCTCCGGAAACCAACGGCCACGTGGCTGTCAAGGCCTGGGCTGCGCTGTCGGAGTTCACCGGCATCGACCACAGCCACCTGGCATTGCCCAAGGCTCACGAGGCGATCCGCTTCCGCGACATCCAGGCGCAGCCACGCAAGATCATTTCCAGCCCCACCTGGTCGGGCCTGGAAGACGATCACGTGAGCTACAACGCCGGCTACACCAACGTCCATGAAAACATCCCATGGCGCACCCTCACCGGGCGCCAGCAGTTCTACCAGGATCACCCGTGGATGCAGGCATTCGGCGAGCAGTTGATGAGCTATCGACCACCGGTCAACACCCGCACCATCGAAGGGGTGAAGGGCAAGCGCAGTAATGGCGAGACCGAGATCGTACTGAACTGGATCACCCCGCACCAGAAATGGGGGATCCACAGCACCTACAGCGACAACCTGCTGATGCTCACCCTGAGCCGTGGGGGGCCGATCGTGTGGCTCTCGGAAGTCGACGCCCAGCGCGCCGGTATCGAGGACAACGACTGGATTGAGTGCTTCAACGTCAACGGCGCGCTCACCGCCCGTGCGGTGGTGAGCCAGCGGGTCAAGGAGGGCATGGTGATGATGTATCACGCCCAGGAACGCATCGTGAACGTGCCGGGTTCGGAGACCACCAAAACCCGCGGCGGCCACCACAACTCGGTGACCCGCGTGGTGCTCAAACCGACCCATATGATCGGCGGTTATGCCCAGCAGGCCTACGGCTTCAACTACTACGGCACGGTCGGCTGCAATCGCGATGAGTTCGTCGTGGTGCGCAAGATGGCCAAGGTCGATTGGCTCGATGGCTCCGACGGCGATGATCTGCCACGCCCATTGCCGACCGATATCGAGGAGAACTGAGATGAAAATTCGCTCACAGATCGGCATGGTGCTGAACCTGGACAAATGCATCGGCTGCCACACTTGCTCGATCACCTGCAAGAACGTGTGGACCAGCCGCGAAGGCATGGAATACGCCTGGTTCAACAACGTCGAATCCAAGCCCGGCATCGGCTACCCCAAAGAATGGGAGAACCAGGACAAGTGGAAGGGCGGCTGGATCCGTAACGCCAATGGCACGATCAACCCGCGTATCGGCGGCAAATTCCGCGTGCTGGCAAACATCTTCGCCAACCCCGACTTGCCTAGCCTGGACGACTACTACGAGCCGTTCGACTTCGACTACCAGCACCTGCACACCGCGCCCCTGGGCGAACACCAGCCCACCGCGCGCCCGCGTTCGGTGGTGTCGGGCAAGCGCATGCAGAAAATCGAGTGGGGGCCCAACTGGGAGGAGATCCTCGGCACTGAGTTCGCCAAGCGCCGCAAGGACAAGAACTTCGACCAGATCCAGGCCGATATCTACGGCGAGTACGAAAACACCTTCATGATGTACCTGCCGCGCCTGTGCGAGCACTGCCTCAACCCGGCATGCGCAGCGTCATGCCCCAGCGGTGCGATCTACAAGCGTGAAGAAGACGGCATTGTGCTGATCGACCAGGAAAAATGTCGCGGCTGGCGCATGTGCATCAGCGGTTGCCCGTACAAGAAAATCTACTTCAACTGGAAGAGCGGCAAGTCCGAAAAGTGCATCTTCTGCTACCCGCGCATCGAAGCCGGCATGCCCACGGTGTGCGCCGAAACCTGTGTCGGCCGTATCCGCTATCTCGGTGTTCTGCTGTACGACGCCGACCGCATCAGCGAAGTCGCCAGCACCGCCAACGAGCACGACCTGTACGAGAAACAGCTGGAGATCTTCCTCGACCCGAATGACCCGGCTGTGATCCGTCAGGCCCTGGCCGATGGCGTGCCGCAGTCGGTGATCGACTCGGCGCAGCGCTCGCCCGTCTACAAAATGGCGGTGGACTGGAAGCTCGCGCTGCCGCTGCACCCGGAATACCGCACCTTGCCGATGGTCTGGTACGTGCCGCCGCTGTCGCCGATCCAGAACGCCGCCGCTGCCGGCACCGTGGGCATGAATGGGGTGATCCCGGATGTGGACAGCCTGCGCATTCCTTTGCGTTACCTGGCCAACATGCTCACGGCGGGCGATGAAAAGCCGGTCAAGCGTGCCCTTAAGCGCCTTCTGGCAATGCGCGCCTTCAAGCGTTCCCAGCAGGTGGACGGCGTCCAGGACCTGCAAGTCCTTGAAGACGTGGGCTTGAGCGTGCCGCAAGTGGAAGAGATGTATCGCTACCTGGCCATCGCCAATTACGAGGACCGCTTTGTGGTGCCAAGCGCCCACCGCGAGGACGCCATGAGCGATGCCTTCGCTGAGCGTTCGGGCTGTGGTTTCAGCTTTGGCAGCGGCTGCAGCGGCAGTTCCGACACCAATATGTTCGGCGCGAAGAAGGCCAACCGCCGCGACGTGTTGAAAACTGTACAGATCTGGGAGGACTGAACCATGCGCATTCTTAAAGTGATCTCGCTGCTGCTGGACTATCCCACGGAACACCTGGTGAGCGGCCGCGATGAGCTGGAGCAGGCGATTATCGAGTCACGGGAAATCAGTCCCAAACAACGCGGCGCCTTGTTCGAACTGCTGGAGCTGATCTGCGCCAACGACCTGATGGATGGCCAGGAACACTACGGCGCGTTGTTCGGCCGCGGGCGTTCGCTGTCGTTGTTGCTGTTCGAGCATGTGCACGGCGAATCCCGCGACCGTGGTCAGGCGATGGTCGACATGATGGCCCAGTACGAGGCGGCTGGTTTTGCCATCGGCGTCAAGGAGCTGCCCGACTTCATCCCGCTGTACCTGGAGTTCCTCTCCACCCGCGAGGACATCGAGGCCCGCGAGGGCCTGGCGGATGTGGCGCACTTGCTGGCGTTGCTCGCGGCCCGCCTCGAAGAACGTGAAAGCGCCTATGCCAGTTGCTTCCGGGCACTGCTGCAAATCGCCGGCGCCGAGCCGCACCAGGCGGTGGCCGAAGTGCGCGCCCAGGTCGCTGCCGAGCCGCGTGACGACTCCCTCGAAGCCCTTGACAAGGTGTGGGAAGAAGAGGCCGTGGACTTCATGCAGGCCGAACAGCAGGACCGTTGCAGTGCGCTGCCGAGCGCTCCGGGCAAGGCGCGGGAAGAAAGCGCCGTGCCGTTGCACTGGGTGGATTTTCAGCAGGAAGGGCGGGCCGTGCTGCCTGCCGGGGAGGTGGGTAATGTCTAAGTGGAATTTGCTGGTATTCGGGGTGTACCCCTATGTGGCCCTGGCGATCTGCCTGTTGGGCAGTTGGGCGCGGTTCGACCTGTCGCAGTACACCTGGAAGGCCGGCTCCAGCCAGATGCTGAACAACCGTGGCATGCGCGTGGCGAGCAACTTCTTCCATATCGGCGTGCTGTTTGTGCTGGCCGGGCACTTTGTCGGCTTGCTGACGCCCGCGTCGGTGTACCACCACGTGATCAGCACGGAAAACAAGCAACTGCTGGCAATGGTCTCCGGCGGTTTTTTCGGCCTGCTGTGCCTGGTGGGGTTGCTGATGCTGATCAAGCGTCGCCTGAGTGACCCGCGTGTGCGGGCTACGTCGAGCGCGTCCGACATTCTGATCCTGCTGGTACTGCTCGCGCAGTTGCTGCTGGGCTTGCTGACCATTGTGGCCTCCACCGGGCATATGGACGGCTCGGTGATGGTGATGCTCGCCGATTGGGCGCAGAACGTGGTGTTGCTGCGGCCAGTGCAGGCGGCGGAGTCGATTGCACCGGTGTCGCTGATCTACAAGGCCCACGTGGCGCTGGGTCTGACCCTGTTCGTGCTGTTCCCGTTTACCCGCCTGGTGCACATGGTCAGCGCGCCGGTCTGGTACCTGGGCCGTCGTTATCAAATCGTGCGGCAGAAGTCGTGAGGAACACATGATGACCCAGCCTGAATTGATTGCCAGCAGTGAACAAGAATGGCCCATCGTCAGCGTCAACGGCGTGTCGATCACGCCCGAGGCGATGGCCCTGGAGCTGCAATACCATCCTGCCGAAAGCCGCGAAGCGGCGGTGTACCTGGCCGCTCGCGCGCTGGTGATTCGCGAGCTGCTGCAACAGCGCATCACCGAGTTGGGCCTGGCGGTGGACATCGCCCCCGGCGAGAACGAAGAAGAAGCCGCCACGCGCTTGTTGCTGGAGCGCGAGATCACCGTGCCGCAGTGCGACGAGGCGACCTGCCGGCATTATTTCGAAAGCAATCGAGGGCGCTTCCACAGCGCACCGTTGCTGGCGGTGCGGCACATCTTGCTCGAATGCGCGCCGGACGATGCCGAGGCACGGCAGATGGCCCATGTGCAGGCAGAAATCCTGCAGCTGAGCCTGGCGCAGACACCCGCCAGCTTCGCCGAACTGGCGCTCAAGTATTCGGCGTGCCCGTCCAAGGCCCAGGGTGGCTCATTGGGCCAGATCAGCAAGGGCCAGACCGTGCCGGAGCTGGAGCGCCAGTTGTTTACCCTGGCGCCCGGCCTGGCCGATAAGCCCTTGGAAAGCCGTTACGGCTGGCATGTGATCAGCGTCGACCAGCGCATCGAAGGCCAGCCGTTGCCTTACGAAGCAGTGGCGGGCGCCATTCGCACCCAGTTGCAGCAGGGGGTGTGGCAGAAGGCGCTGGTGCAGTACCTGCAAACCCTGATTGGCGCCGCGGACATCCGTGGTCTCGCGCTGCAAGGCGCCGACTCGCCGTTGGTGCAGTGACATGAGCCTGGTGGATGGGCTCGGCCGTTCAATCGATTACCTGCGTCTGTCGGTGACCGACCGTTGTGATTTTCGCTGTGTGTACTGCATGGCGAAAACCATGACCTTCCTGCCGCGCCAGCAGGTGTTGAGCCTGCAAGAGCTGGACCGCCTGGCCCGGCTGTTTGTGGGCCAGGGCGTGCGCAAGATCCGCTTGACCGGCGGTGAACCTTTGATCCGTCCTGGCATTGTGGGGTTGTGCCGCACTATTGCTGCGTTGCCAGGCTTGCGTGAGTTGGTGATGACCAGCAATGGCTCACAGTTGGCGCGGCTGGCGCAGCCGCTGGCGGCGGCGGGGGTCAAGCGCATGAATATCAGCCTCGACAGTCTGGATCCCGTGCGGTTTCGGGCGATCACGCGCAACGGTGATTTGCGCCAGGTGCAGGAGGGGATAGAGGCGGCGCGGGACGCCGGGTTCGAGCGGGTCAAGCTCAATTGCGTGGTGATGAAAGGGCGTAATTTTGATGAGGTGCCCGCGTTGGTGCGGTATGCGATCGAGCAAGGGATCGATATCAGTTTCATCGAAGAAATGCCTTTGGGGGATGTAGGGCGTTCGCGGGGGGAGACGTTTTGTGCCAGTGATGAGGTGCGGGAGGTGATCGCTCGTGAGCATCTGTTGCTCGACACTGCGGAAAGCAGTGGGGGGCCGGCGCGGTATGTGCGTTTGGCGCGTTACCCCGACACGCGCATCGGGTTTATCTCGCCCAATTCACAGAGTTTTTGTGGGAGTTGTAATCGGCTAAGGATGACGGTGGAGGGGCGGCTTTTGTTGTGCCTCGGGCAGGACGACGCGCTGGATTTTCGTGATTTGCTCAGGCGGTCTCCGTTGGATGATCGGCCGTTGGTTGAGGCGTTGCATCGGGCGTTGAGGGGAAAGCCAGCGCGGCATGATTTTTCGGGGGCGGGGGAGGTTCAGGTGGTGCGCTTTATGAGCATGAGCGGTGGGTGAGGTTGGGGGGCACCGTAAGGGCGGAACCATGGATAGCCGTGACGGAATAAAGGGATATGCCCCGATCAGAAAACGTTGATCCCGATCAAGGGTTTCCAACGCTTCTCTCCGTAATATCACTGCATATTGTGTTTTATGTTATCGGATTGTCTATATGTAGTGTTTGGAGCTCCCAATGCAAAGCACGCTCACCCCGCTCACCAGCACCCACCTCCACAAACGCGACGGCAGCCTGGCCCCCTTCGACGCCGAAAAAATCCGCCAAGCCCTGATCGCCGCCGGCACTGCCACCGCGGAGTTTCAAGCGAACGACGCCGACCTGTTGCTGGGCGCAGTATTGGCACGCCTAAGGGGCATCGAACAACTGGACGTCGAACTCATCCAGGACAGCGTCGAACGCGTGCTGATGGACGCCGGTTACTTCCAATCGATGCGCGCCTACATCGTCTACCGCGAACAACACGGCCGCATGCGCCGTGACCGCAAGACCCTGGTAGAGGTCGCCACCTCCATGAACGAATACCTCGATCGCGAAGACTGGCGCGTGCAGGCCAATGCCAATCAGGGCTATTCCCTGGGCGGATTGGTGCTCAATGTGGCAGGCAAGGTCACTGCCAATTACTGGCTGGACGAGGTCTACAGCGAGCAGATCGGCCGCGCGCACCGCGAAGCGGATCTGCATATCCATGACCTGGACATGCTTGCCGGCTACTGCGCCGGTTGGTCACTGCGTTCGCTGTTGCACGAAGGCCTAAACGGTGTGCCGGGCCGGGTCGAAGCGGGCCCCCCCAAGCACTTGAGCAGCGCCCTGGGGCAGATGGTCAACTTCCTCGGTACCCTGCAAAACGAATGGGCCGGCGCCCAGGCCTTCAGTTCGTTCGACACCTATCTCGCGCCCTATGTGCGCAAGGATCAACTGAGCTACCCGCAAGTGCGCCAGGCCGTGCAGGAGTTCATCTACAACCTCAACGTGCCGTCGCGCTGGGGCACCCAGACACCGTTTACCAACCTGACGTTCGATTGGGTCTGCCCAGAAGATTTACGTGAACAGGTGCCGGTGATCGGCGGTGAAGAAATGCCGTTTGCCTACGGCGACCTGCAAGCCGAAATGGAGATGATCAACCGCGCCTACATCGAGGTGATGCAGGCCGGGGATGCCAAGGGCCGGGTGTTCACCTTTCCGATTCCCACCTACAACATCACCCATGATTTCCCCTGGGACAGCGACAATGCTGACCGCCTGTTCGAGATGACGGCGCGCTACGGTTTGCCGTATTTCCAGAACTTCCTCAATTCCGATATGCAACCCAACCAGGTGCGCTCGATGTGCTGCCGCCTGCAACTGGACGTGCGTGAATTGCTCAAGCGCGGTGGCGGGCTGTTCGGTTCGGCGGAACAGACGGGCTCCCTGGGGGTGGTGACAATCAACTGCGCACGCCTGGGCTACCTGTTCAAGGGCGACACCTCAGGCTTGCTGCAACGCCTGGACAGCCTGATGGAAATGGCCATGGAAAGCCTGGAGGTCAAGCGCAAGGTGATCCAACACCACATGGATGCGGGCCTGTATCCCTACACCAAGCGTTACCTGGGCACGCTGCGCAATCACTTCTCCACCATCGGCCTTAATGGCATGCACGAGATGCTGCGCAATTTCAGCGCTGACGAGGAGGGCATGCACACCGAACAGGGCCGCGCCTTTGCCCTCAAATTGCTCGACCATGTGCGCGCCACTTTGCTGCGCTTCCAGGAAGACACCGGCCACCTCTACAACCTTGAAGCCACCCCGGCGGAAGGCACCACCTACCGTTTTGCCAAGGAAGACCGCAAGCGCTACCCAAACATCCTGCAAGCGGGCAGCGACATCGCGCCGTATTACACCAATTCCTCGCAACTGCCGGTGGGCTTTACCCAGGACCCCTTCGAAGCCCTGGAGCTGCAAGACGAACTGCAATGCAAATACACCGGCGGCACTGTGTTGCACCTGTACATGGCCGAGCAGATCTCGTCGACCCAGGCCTGCAAGCAATTGGTGCGCAAGGCGCTGGGGCGTTTCCGGCTGCCGTACCTGACGGTGACGCCGACATTTTCGATCTGCCCGGTGCATGGCTACCTCGCCGGTGAACATGAGTTCTGCCCCAAGTGCGATGAAGTCCTGGCCCTGTAGGAGCGAGCTTGCTTGCTCCCGTATGAAGCCATTCAACTCAACTCCACCCCAAGGAGATTCACCATGCAAACCTCCCAGCCACAACGCCAGCGCTGCGAAGTCTGGACCCGAGTAATGGGTTACCACCGGCCGGTGTCGGCGTTCAATCCAGGCAAGCAATCCGAGCACAAGGAGCGTGCGCACTTCACTGAAACGGCCGCTGCGGCCGGTCGCCAATGAGTCGAGCGCTGCGGGTCGGGGGCCTGGTGCCCCTGACCACCCTCGACTACCCCGGCATGCTCGCCTGTGTGCTGTTCTGCCAGGGCTGTGCCTGGCGTTGCCGTTACTGCCACAACCCGGACCTGATCCCGCCGCGCGCGAGCACGCAAATGGATTGGCGCCGGGTGTTGCTGTTTCTGCAACGGCGCCGAGACCTGCTCGACGCCGTGGTGTTCAGCGGCGGCGAGCCGACCTTGCAAGAGGGTTTGCCGGCGGCGATGGATGAAGTCCGGGCGATGGGTTTTCACATCGGCCTGCACAGCGCGGGGATCAAGCCGGCGGGGTTTGCCCATGCTTTGCGGCATGCCGACTGGGTTGGTTTTGACGTAAAGGCCCTGGCCGAAGACTGCCAGTCGATCACCCAGGTCAAGGGCAGCGGCGCCGCCAACTGGCGCAGTCTCGATATTTTGCTCGCCAGCGGCATGGACTACGAATGCCGTACCACGGTGCATTGGCACCTGATCGACCCAGCCCGCCTGCTGCGGCTGGCCCAACGTTTGCAAGCCCGTGGCGTGCAGCGCTTCGCCGTGCAGATGGTGCGCACTGCCAGCATGCTCGACACGCAACTGCCGAGTTCCCCGGCACAGGCTGCGTTACCGGAGCTCTGGGGCCGCTTGCGTGAGTTGTTTCCCGCGTTTGTATTACGAGGGTGACCCGCGCCCTCAACCGCGTTTTTATCGATGCTGCCCCTGGTGGGCAGGTGTTCATCAAGGAAGGTTCAGAATGAAGCAGTTAACCACGGCACAACGCATTGTCATCGGTTTCGCGATTGCGCCGCTGGCTCTGGTCGGTTTGGTGTTCTACGCCCTGCACGACCTCGCAACCCTCAAGCAACAATCCGAACAGATTGTGCAGCAGGACTGGCCGAAAATAGCGCCGATCATGGTGATCGCCACCGGCGTACGCGATAACGGCCGCAACACCCGTGACTTGCTGATCGACCAGGACAACCAACAAGCCCAGGAAGCCATCGGCACCACCCGGCAACGCATCACCGAGGCGTTCGCCACCCTTGAGCCGCTGCTCGATACCGCCGAAGGCAAGGCCGCCTATGCGACCTTGAAAACCCATCGGGAAGCCTATGTGGCCGCTTTCACCCAGGTGCAGGCGCTGATCAAGCAAGGCGCTCGCGAACAGGGCCTGGCCCAGCTCAAGCAACAGGTGATGCCCGCCGAGCTTGCGGTGTTCAAGAGCCTGGACGCGTTGATGGCCATGCAGGGACGTCTGTTCGCTGAACGCGAGCAGGCGGCGCAGGTCCTGTACGACGAGGCCCGGCGCAACATGATCGGGTTGTTCCTGTTGTGTTTGGCCCTGGTGGTTGCCGCCGCGATTATCGTCACCCGCAGCGTGATTCGCCCATTGGGCGGCGAGCCGGACGAAGCCGCGCGCGTGCTGAGCCATATTGCCCAGGGCGACCTGACCATCGTGGTACCGGTGGGCAACAGCGCCGAAGGCAGCGTGATGCGCAACCTGCACCAGATGCAGCAGAACCTGAACCAGATGGTGCGGCACATTGCGACGTCGGTGGACGGCGTGGCCAGTTCCTCCGAAGAACTGAGCGCGGTGAGCAGCCAGACCAGCAGCAGCTTGCAGTCCCAGGGCCAGGAGATCGAACAGGCGGCGACGGCGGTGAATGAAATGACCGCTGCCGTGGATGAAGTGGCGCGCAACGCGGTGAGCACCAGCGAGGCTTCGCGTCTGTCGGAACAGACCGCCCAGCGCGGCCGTGCCCAGGTGCAGGAAACCGTGGCGTCGATCAACACCCTGGCCACCGGCGTAGTGGAAACCTCCGAACGCATCCAGCAACTGGCGGGCCGCGTACAAGACATCAGCAGTGTGCTGGAAGTGATCCGCAGCATTGCCGACCAGACGAACCTGCTAGCCCTCAACGCCGCCATTGAAGCAGCGCGGGCTGGGGACGCCGGGCGTGGGTTTGCGGTGGTGGCTGATGAAGTGCGGGCGTTGGCCCATCGCACCCAGGCTTCGACCCAGGAGATCGAGCAGATGATCGGCAATATCCGCCAGGATACCGAGCATGCGGTCGCGGCCATGCACAGCAGCAGCGAGCGCGTGCAGGCGACACTGAGTGTGGCGCAGCGTTCGGGTGAAGCCTTGGATGAGATTACCCGGTCTATTTCGCAGATCAACGAGCGCAACATGATGATTGCCAGCGCCACCGAGGAGCAGGCGTTGGTGGCGCGGGAAGTGGATCGCAATCTGGTGGGCATTCGCAATCTGTCGCAGCAGGTGCTGCAAGGGGCGTTGCATACCGAGACGGCGGGGCATGACCTGGCGGGGATGGCGGGGGCGCTGCACCAGACCGTGGCGCGCTTTAAAGTCTAGCCAGATACCGGCAAAAAACTGCACTTCGCCAGGGCGTGAATAGCGGCGGCGAGCATCGAAACAGTGCGTGATCGAGAGTGAGGCTGGGCGCTTGATTTCGGTCAAGGCAGCATGGGTGTTTTAACACTAGGGTGTGAACACCGTCTCCAACAAGGCAAATGCCATGGCCAAGCCTTTTCCGCTGCACCCCAAGCATCCCGAGCGTATCTGCTGGGGGTGTGATCGCTACTGCGCTGCGAGCGACCTGGCCTGTGGCAACGGAGCCGACCGCACCATGCACCCTGCGGAGATGCTCGGTGATGACTGGTATGAGCACGGCGACTGGGGCGTTACGCCCGAGCCGCCGGATAAGGATGAGCCGTCAGCTGCTTGAGCGGGGTTTATCTTTACTGGGCTTATGGGTATCAGCAGGCTTGGCCGGCCTGGGCGGCTGCTTGTCGGTGTCTTTGGTCTTCTTACTGCTGTCGGAGGGGCTGCTGGGGTAGGTCCCCGGCGGCAGGGCAGAACCGGCGGCACCGTTACCATTCAAGGCGTTCGCGGCTGGCTCTGGGTTATCGCCGAACGCGGCGAGGGCGGGGCCAGTGAGCAAAGCGGACAGGCCGACAATGAGTAAAATCCTTTGGGACGATCTGGTCTTCATGACGCAATCCCCTCGTGTGATGGTTCCAGAGCCTGGATTACTCTCAGGCCCTGGTCATGCCTCGATCAAGCCGCCATGGGCTTGGTCGACTGCAACTTCTTGTGCGCTGCTTTCATCGCTTCCATTTCGGCGCCCAGTTCTTCCAGCAGCGCTTTGCCCAGCAGCTTTTTAGCTTGCGGGAACATCTCGGTTTCCTCTTCCTCGATATGGTGCTCCAGCAATTCCTTGACCACTTTGACGCGGCCGGAAAACTCTGTTGTCGAAGGCTCGGTTTGCTTCAGGTCCGGCAGTACCAGGGTGTCAACGGTGCGATGCTCTTCCTTGGCCTCGTGGTACATGATGTCTTGTTCCTTGCCACCAGCCTTCCTGAACGCCGGGTAGAGGATTTCTTCTTCCAGCCTGGTATGCAGGCTGATTTCGGCTTCCAGCTTGGCCAACAACTCAGTGCGTTTTTTCACCCCACGTTCGGTGGATTCACTCAACTGAGTCAACAGGGCCTTTACGCGTTCGTGGTCGGCTTTGAGCAGGTCAATCGCATTCATGGGTGACACCTCACGGGGAAATCAGGGCGTGTCGACATGCACACCTCGTCCATGACAGGAGTGCATCAGTTGTACCAACTTGAGCTGTTTTTAATTCGTGAGGAAATTCAAAGGCCTACGATGACATGGCGACTGAACCTGTCGTGCAGGTTGCATGGTCGGTGCGGTTGCACGTTGCATTCCACAACCCCGGGACATTCGCGCAAATTTTAATGAACCCTCGCGCTAAACACTTGACCTAACGTGTACGACCTAGGAGGTGAAGCATGGAAATTCAATATATCTGGATCGGTTTGGCGGTGGTTCTACTGCTACTGGAATTGTGGGCGATCAATATCGTATTGCGCAGCACTGGGGGCTGGGAGACCAAAGGATTGTGGGTGGTGGTGCTTATCTTTGTGCCACTTTTGGGCCTAATCGCTTGGGCGATGTTCGGGCCGAAACGCGAAATGCCGCAGCAGCATAAAAGCTGAGGCAGAAGTAGATAGAGAACAGGCGCCGTCGAGGCGCCTGTTTTCGTTGCGCGGTAGGCTTATCAGCCTGCCAATGCCTTGGCGATCGCCTCATTGAACGCCGGCAGATCATCCGGGGTGCGTGAGGTAATCAGGGTCCAGCCATTGGCTTTGCAGACCTTGACCTCTTCATCGACCCATCCGGCGGCGCCGGCGTTTTCCAGATCGATGCGCACGCTCTTGTAGGAGGTCAGGGTCTTGCCTTTGATCACACCGGCATCGATCAGCGCCCAGGGGCCATGACAGATTGCCGCCACGGTTTTGCCTGCCTCGACGAACTCGTTGATCAACTTCTGCGCCGCTGCATCCTGGCGCAATGTGTCAGCGTTGACGGTGCCGCCAGGGATCACCAGTGCATCGAAATCACTGCCCGACAGCTCGGACAGCTTCGCATCGGACTCAACCGTCGTGTCCTTCTCGGTATCGCCGACGAAGGTCTGGGTGATGCCGCCTGTGCTGGAGCCGTGGGTCACTGTCGCGCCATAACCGCGCAGCGCTGCCAATGGTTTGAGCAGTTCATCGCGCTCGATACCGGTGTTGGACGTGATGACCAGAATCTTCTTGCCGTTAAGGTTTGAACTCATGATCGAGTGTCTCCTGATGGGTGTACGAAGGATGGGATATGGGAGAGTTGATCCGGGTCGGGTGGCAAAGGTTTAAATTAATTTTCAGCAAATTTGCACCGTGTTGGCGCGGGCAATTTCGTTGAACTATCCAGGGCCGCAGGCTTCTGCTGCATAGGCGCTCGCTATTTTTACCCGCGCCATTGATTGGAGAACCACCATGACTGCCGATAAGACCCCAGCCCCCATCAGTTCCGAAGAAACTCAGAAGGGCACTGATAAAGCCACAAAAGGCCAGACCCTGGAACGCCCGAATCCCAAGACCGAAACCGTCGATAAAGTGCTGACCCCCACCTCGATCAAGGACACCGAGCGCCAGACCGATGCCATCAACGAACAGGCCGCCAAGGCCGAGCGCAAGCTGGGCCACTGAACATGGCCCGTTCTATCTCTGCGTCGGAGTTGGGCATCGAGCTCAAACCTGGCGATGACGGCAGCCTGTTCAAGTGGTTTATCGCCAGCTTCCTGATGGGCAAGCGGATCCAGGCACCGATTGCCGCACAGGCCTACAAGGTGATCGTTGAAGAGCAAGGCCGCGATACCGCGCGCAAGCTGCAGCACTGCACGTCGCGTGAGTTGGTAGCCATGCTCGGACGCGCGCATTACGTGCGCTATGATGAAACCACTGCCCAACGTTTACTCGACCTCAGCGCCAAGTTGAACGCCGAGTATGCCGGCAAGATCACTCATATGCGCAGTGCCAGCGAGAGCCGAGAGGCCTTCGAAAAACGCCTTGGGGCGTTCGACGGGGTCGGGCCCAAGACCATCGAGATTTTCATGCGTGATGCCGTCAAGGTGCTGTTTTGACGGCAACGCTGTTTGTGGGCTGTGCCGGCTGGAGTTTGCCGCGTGAGTACTGGGCAGCATTTGCCGAGGAGGGCACGCATTTGGAGCGTTATGCGTCGCGCTTCAATGCGGTGGAAATCAACAGTTCCTTCTATCGCCCGCACTTGGCGAAGACGTACGCGCGGTGGGCGCATTCGGTGCCGTCGGGCTTTCGTTTTTCAGTCAAGGTGCCCAAGCGCATCACCCATGAATTGCGCTTGCATGGCTGCCAGGCCGCACTGGATGCGTTTCTTGGACAATGTCTGCAACTGGGTGAAAAGCTGGGTTGCCTGCTGGTGCAATTACCGCCTTCGTTGCAATACGAACCGAGTGTTGCCGACGCATTCTTCACGGCGTTGCGCCAACGTTTTACCGGTGACGTGGTGCTTGAACCACGGCACGCGAGCTGGTTGGCGGCTGAAGAGATGATGCAGGCTCTGCAGATCGGGCGGGTGGCTGCCGACCCGCCGGTGATCCCGGCGGGAGAGGTGCCGGCCGGTTGGCAAGGCGTGCATTATTGGCGTCTGCACGGAACACCGCGTGTCTATCACAGTGGCTATGGGGCTTCACGCGTTCAGGCGTATGCGCGTGTGTTGAGCGCGTCCGTAGCGGCTGGTATTCCTACCTGGTGCATCTTCGACAATACTGCCAGCGGCCTGGCTACGCCTGATGCGCTGTCGCTACTCGACGTCCACTCGCAGCACTTCCAACCCTAGCTGCTCATACGCCTCTACACTGGGCACATGCCATTCGGTGATCAGTGTGTGAATGCGGCTGCACGGCGCCACCACAAAGGGCTCCACGGCGCCGAGTTTGTCCGCCATGGTCACCGCCACCACGTGGGACGCACTGTCGAGCAAGGCTTGCTTGACCGCCACCTCATCGAAGTGCAACGAGCTGATGCCCACTTGCGGATGCAGTGCGCACACGCCGGTGAATAGCACGTCGGCCTTGATGCCCTGGATCATGCGCACGGTTTCATGGCCGCTGGTAGACAGCGTCGCCGGGTTGAGCTGGCCGCCCGTGAGGATCACCTTTACGTCAGGGTGGTCGGCCAAGGCGATGGCGATCATGGGGGATGTCGTGACCACAGTGAGACGCATCGAGCGTGGCAACGACTGGGCAATCTGCAGCGTGGTAGACCCCGAGTCGAACAGTACGATTTGCCCCTCTTCCACGCGGTCGGCAGCGAGCCGGGCGAGGTGACGCTTGGCCTCGTTAGTCTCGCCGACACGGGTGAAGAAGTCTTTGCCGGTGTCCTTGGGCCGGGGCAGGGCGCCGCCGTGTACGCGTTGCAGCAGGCCGGCGGCGGCGAGTTCGCCGAGGTCGCGGCGGATGGTGTCCTGGGACACTGCAAAGTGGTCCACCAGCTCCGAGGCGGTGACTTTGCCGTCACGTTCCAGCAGCAACAAAATCTTCTGCTTGCGCAAAGAAGGCAGGTCGATGGCTTGATGAGTGGTGTGCATGGTTTTGCGTCTTTTTGCGTGTTTGTGCGAGATTAGTCGCGCTGCGATCTAAACGCAATGGCTGGTTGTGCGGCTGATGGGCGGTTACTCTCAGCATTCAGTTCAGGGAGAGGTGACCTAGATGCCGTTGATCACAACCATCGAAGATTTACGCAAACTCGCGCAAAAACGTGTCCCACGGATGTTCTACGACTACGCCGATTCCGGCTCCTGGACTGAGAGCACTTACCGGGCAAATGAAAGCGATTTTGCCTCTATCAAGTTCCGCCAGCGGGTGGCGCGCAACATTGATGAACGCTCGATCCGCGCCACGATGATCGGCCAGGAGATGGCCATGCCGGTGGCGCTCGCACCCACCGGGTTGGCCGGCATGCAGCACGCCGATGGCGAGATTCTCACCGCCCGCGCCGCCGCCGCGTTCGGCCTGCGCTACACCTTGTCGACCATGAGCATCTGCTCCCTGGAAGACATTGCCGAGCACGTCGGCCAGCCGTTTTGGTTCCAGTTGTATGTGATGCGCGACCGCGCCTTTATCGAACAACTGATCGAGCGCGCCAAGGCTGCCGGCGTGGATGCGCTGGTGCTGACCCTCGACCTGCAGATCCTCGGCCAGCGCCATAAGGATCTGATCAATGGCCTGTCCGCGCCGCCGAAGTTGACCCTGCCGAATATCCTCAACATGGCCACCAAACCGCGCTGGGTGATGGGCATGCTCGGCACCCAGCGTCGTGGCTTCGGCAATATCGTCGGGCACGTGAAAGGTGTGGCGGACATGAGTTCGCTGTCGTCCTGGACCGCCCAGCAATTCGACCCGCGCCTGAGCTGGGACGATGTGGAGTGGATCAAGAAGTGCTGGGGCGGCAAGTTGATCATCAAGGGCATTCTCGATGTGGAAGATGCGCACCTGGCCGCGAATGCCGGTGCCGACGCACTGGTGGTGAGCAACCACGGCGGTCGTCAACTCGATGGCGCGCCTTCGAGCATCAGCCAGTTGCCGGCGATTGTCGAAGCGGTGGGCGAGCGCATTGAGGTCTGGCTCGACGGTGGCATTCGTTCCGGCCAGGACGTGCTCAAGGCGATGGCATTGGGCGCCAAAGGCACCATGATCGGTCGCCCGCATTTGTATGGTTTGGGGGCCATGGGCGAGGCAGGTGTAACCAAGGCGCTTGAGATTATCGCCCGAGAGCTGGACGTGTCGATGGCACTGTGTGGGTATAACGATATACGCGATGTGAATCGCGAGATTTTATTGCCGGGTACATTTCCCGAAAGCGTTTACTGAGCAAAAAAATCGTAAAAATATAAAAAGAGTTGTCCACGAAAACCGTGGGTATCTCTGTGGATAACTTTGCGAAGCCCCGGCAGGGTTGGCGATTTATGCAGAGATCATTATTTGATCAACTTCTGGTTTGGCCCCGCATGGGCTGGGTTTGCGCTTGACACGCAAGCGCGAACCCAGTGCCGGAAAGCGTTTTATGAGTCGCGATCACGGCCTGTGGAGTGCGTGACAACGTGGGGTGGTGCCTTCGCTTGCATCAGTTTGTCCAGCGCCTGGCCATAACTGCGACCGGCCAGGCTCATGCTGTTGTTATGGCTGGCACCGGGCACCAATAACAGCCGCTTTGGCTCCTGGGCGGCTTCAAACAGCTGCTGGCTGAAGCGCGGCGGCACGTAGCGATCGTCAAGGCCATGTACCACCAGCAGCGGCATACGGATATCGGCAATCTTGTCGATGGAATTGAATTTTTGCGACAGCAACCAGCGCACCGGCAACGACGTATTCGCCACGGCCGTGGCCACATCCGCCAGCGATGTGAAGGTGGACTCGATCACCAGGCCGCGCACCGGCAGTGGTGTTTGTCTGCCCAGTTCGGCAGCCAGGTCGATGGCCACCGCGCCGCCCAGGGAATGTCCGTAGATCAGGCGTTTGCTTGGGTCCGGTTGCAGTACCTGGAAACGCTCCCAGGCAATGCGTGCGTCTTCGTACACGGTGGTTTCCGACGGTAATTCGCCGCGGCTCTGGCCGAAGCCGCGATAGTCGATGGCCAGTACCGAATAACCCAGGGCGTGCAGTTGCTCGATGCGAAACAGTTGCCCGGTGAGGTTCCAGCGTACGCCGTGCAGGTAGAGGATGGCAGGTGCGTCCTTCTTGTCCGCCGGGTACCACCAGCCATGGATATTCTGTCCGGATTTGAAACTGGCCGGCTTGAGTTCGAACTCCTGCACCGCCTTGGGCAAGCCGCTGTACCAACTGGCGGTGCCCGGCTCGATGCGAAACACCAGTTCGCGCTCCTTGTGTTGCAGCACGGCGCAACCCACCGGCAGACCGACGATCAACAAGGCCATGCACACCATGGGAAACCAGCGCAGGCTCAGGCGCGAGAGGAAACGAGAGGACATGAAGGTTCCAGGAAAAAGATGAATCAGGGGTTTTACCAGATGGCCCAACCAGGCAGGAATTATTTCGACAGCCGTAAACGGGTATTCCTTGCAAAGTGTTACACCATTGAACAACGCGTGCCGGGGTTGTTAGGGTGGGCGGCCCGAACAGGAGAGCAAGCACATGGAATTCACAGGCAAAACCGCACTCGTCACGGGTGGCGCACGCGGGTTGGGGCTCAGCTATGCACGGGCTTTGGCCCAGGGCGGCGCGCGGGTGGTGATCAGCGATATCGGCGCCGATAATGCCGGCGTTGGCAGCGATGCTTCGGTGGTCCAGGCCGCGGCAGACACCTTGCAGGCCGAGGGCTTGAACGTGATAGGCCACGGTGGCGACCTGTCCACGAACACCGGCTGCCAGCAACTGATCGCGTACGCCATCGAAGCCTTTGGCCAACTCGACATTCTGATTCACAACGCCGGCTGGGTCGGTTACCAGAACATCGCCGACCTCGACGCCGCGTTCCTGCAACGCGCCATGGACATTAACCTCTATGCGCCGCTGTGGCTGTGCAAGCATGCCTGGCCGCACCTGCTGCGCTCATCCGCGCCGCGCATCATCCTCACCACTTCCGACCGCGCCATGTACACACAATATGAGCAGACTGGACTGGTGGCCTACAGCGCGGGCAAGATGGCGCAACTGGGGATCATGAACGCGTTGAGTCATGAAGGTGCTGAGGCGGGGATCAAGGTCAATGCGATCTCGCCGGTGGCCAAGACGCGCATGTGGGGCGTTACCGAAGAACCGGATGAACTCAAGCCCGACTGGGTGACGCCGGGGGTGGTGTTCCTCGCCTCTGAGCAATGCCAGGACAGCGGTTACATCCTGCGCGCCAGCAACGGGCAATTCACGGCCACGCGCTTCACCGAAAACCCCGGGGTGGACTACCCGCGGAACCTCGCACGGATCAAGGCGAGCAGCGCAGAAGCAGTCGCCGCCGCCTGGAACAGCATCAAACAAGCACAACCCCTTTCTTGAGAAACCCGAGCATGGACAACAGCCCCGTTCGCATGACCGCCGAAGAAACCCTCTCGGAAAACTGGTACCTGCTGAAAAAATACAGCTTCAACCTGCGCCGCCGCGACGGCAGCTGGCAAGCCCAGACCCGCGAGGTGTACGACCGCGGCAATGGCGCGACCATCCTGCTGTACAACCGCGAGCAGCGCACGGTGTTGCTGATCCGCCAGTTTCGCATGCCGACGTTCGTCAACGACTATCACGGCTACCTGATCGAAGCGGCGGCCGGATTGCTCGACAATGCCAGCCCCGAAGAACGTATTCGCCTGGAAGCGGAAGAGGAAACCGGGTATCGCGTGGGGCATGTGGAGAAGATTTATGCAGCATTCATGAGTCCGGGTTCGGTGACGGAGCGGATTCACTTTTTCATGGGTGAATATCAACCAGGGGATCGGGTGGGGAGCGGTGGCGGCCTGGAAGAGGAGGGTGAGGATATCGAGGTGTTGGAGTTGGGCTTTGATGAGGCGTTGGCAATGGTGCAAAACGGCGAGATTGTGGATGGGAAGACCATCATGTTGTTGCAGCATCTGGAATTGCGGATGTTGAAGGACGGCTGGTGAGTCAATTTTTGTCGTGAGAAGGCTTGCCCTGTGCCGGGCTGCGCAGCAACCCTAAAAACGGTCAACACGGGTTCACCTGAAAACACCCATCGTCTGGATCGGGGTTGTTTCGCTGTCCAGCGCAAGCAAGTAGATTGTTTAAATGGCGGATTATCGTAAGATCTAGTTAAATTCCTAGTGAGGCAGACGGTGGTTGTTAACGGGTTTGCAGAGACTCGGCCCACTTATTTCGATAAGCGATCTGCTCATTGATATCGTTTGTAAGATTGTTTTCTTCGTAATCGAATATACGAACGAGTTCCGCATCGGGCTCACTCATTGTTACGTCATAAGCAACTAATCCGCTTGACATCTGTGAGGCCATTGCGGAGGGGTAAACACTCACTTTTGAACCTTTACACAAAAAGGCTATTTCACTGAACTCTCTTCTTAATAATCCAAAGCATGTATATATATCTATGTCAGAGTATGTTTTTTTTGTGCCGTCGGTAAATGTTATGGAAAGTGTTGATGTCGCTCTGTCAATCCCAAGTGTAGCGGTTTCTCTTTGGGTGTTTTTGATTATGGTTATGTCGAGTTCTTTCATTGGTCATTTTCTATTTGGATTAATGAATGAGTAGCCTTTATGCGTTCCATCATCGTGGACGGGTGTGGCTCCTAGAATATCCTTGGTATCTATCCGGTTTGGTATGGCAATTTCGCGCTCCTTTTTATAGTCGGATAAAATGCCTAGTTCTTTGTTGACATCCCGACCCGGGATTTTCTTTAGGGTGTAAAGATAGCCTTCCTCAAACCCAAAGGATGTTGCGAACGTCAACCCTTGCTCCCTTGATATCGATGTGCTCACAAAATTGCTTGGTGGACTCGCATTGTTTTGCGAGTGTAAGTATAGGTCAGTGCTTTTTCCTCTGCTCTCAAAGCCTGTTTCAAAAATTTCGTCCGGGTGCCTTGAGTCCCCTCGATATAAATATTCTTGTTTTTTACTTGATGCTGGTAGCGAAGGAGTGCCGTCGTCTACGTTCAGCTGTTTATTTAAGTTTTCTGAGTTTGTGTGTGGTTTGCATCCGTCCCCGCCGGGACACGTGCTCAAACCCAGTGGATCAACCCAGCCCGTAGGGTTGGTCACGTACTGGTACGCATTGATCCCACCCGCCAGCTTCACCGGGTCCGGGGTCAGGTAACGGCCATTATCCGGATTGTAGTAGCGATGGCGGTTGTAGTGCAGCCCGCTTTCTTCATCGAAGTATTGGCCCTGGAAACGCAGCGGGTTGTCGACTTTTCCGATGTCGAGGCGGGTGATTTCACCGTAAGCGCGGTAGTGCGCGGACCAGACGATTTTGCCATCGGAGGCGGTGAGTTCCCGCGGCGTACCCAGGTGGTCGAGTTGGTAGTGGTAGGTCTCGGTTTCCTTTGGACCGAAACCTTCCAGTAGGACCAGCGGGCGAAAGGTGTTCGGCTCGTAGAGGTAACTGCGGTGGCGATCCGCGTGGTGCTCGGCGATCAGTGTGTCGCCCTGCCAGAAAAACTCTGTAGTGATGCCGTCAACGGTTTTGCTGATGCGCCGCCCAAACGGGTCATAGCGGTAGCTGGCGGTCTGGCCATTGGGTTTTTTAATGCCGATCAGACGGTGCTGGCAGTCGTAGCGGT
>NZ_FOKB01000013.1 GCF_900111895.1 Pseudomonas simiae | reverse complement strand
GCGGTCAGCTATTACAAGCTCGAAGTCGCCGGTCGGCTGATGTACGAGATCGATCCGGTCAACTGCGTCCGGGTCATCAACGGTGTCGATCAACTTGCCAGCGTCCGTCGCGACCTGGGTCTGTAACGGAAAGGTATCTCATGAAAAAGCTGAAACAACTTCCATCCTGGCTCACGGTCACCTCCGATAGTGCAACGGTCGTCCTCACTCGTCCAGCCGATATCAACGGCGAGAGGCTCGAGCAGTTGAGCCTACGCGCACCGACTTTGCGGGAAGTACGCGCCTCGGACGCGATAGGCGGCGATGACGCGGTATTGCGTGAAGTGACCTTGTTCGCCTCGCTGACTAATGCGGGCACCAAGGACATTGATGGTCTCACGTTGGTTGACTACGGACGGGTGCAGTCGGCCTATTCCCGCATACTTCAGGACAGTGGTATTCCTGAGAGGAAGGATGAAACACCTGGCTGGTTGGCCGTTGATCTTGAGCGGGCGGTGGTGACGTTGTCCAAACCCTGCGAGATCAAAGAGGTGAAGGTAGACCGCCTGATTCTGCGCGCACCCACGGTTCGCGACGTGCGCGCTGCAGCTTCCGCCTCTAATGGCGATGACGAACAGCGCGAGACCATCCTCCTGGCCAACCTTACTGAAACCGACATCAAGGATCTGGAGGGGCTCAAGCTGACGGACTACCAGCGGCTACAAGCCGCCTACTTTCGCCTGGTGCAGGATGACGGGGTTTAACGCCTCCCTGCAGAAGCGGGCCGCGAAACGCCTGGCTGCGGAGTTCTCCTTCGCGGCCAGCGAAATCGAGACCATGCCCTTTTCCACGATGATCTGGTGGCTCACGGACTGAGCCCCGCATCCCTGCCCGGAGTAATCCCATGGCAAACAACCTGGCGCTCGGCCTGGTCATCGGCGGCGCCGTCAGCTCCACAGTCGGCGCCGCCTTCAAGGACGTTGAAGGCCGTATCAAGAAACTCGGCGAAACCGGCACCAAGGCCCGCGTGCTGCAGAGCACCATCGGCGACACTATCCGCCTGCGGGACGAATGGAAAAAGGCCCACGACACCGGCGCCGCGTCAGCTGACGGCCTGCTGCGAAAGCTGGAAGGCAACCTCAAAACCCTGAAAGAGCAAGGTATTGAAGTTGGCAAACTGCGCAAGGAATACCAAGCCCTCGGCCAGGTAGCGCGTGGCGCGGAACTCAAGGCGCTGGGCCATACACAGATCCAGCAAGGCAAAGAGGGGATGAAGAACTCCCTCGGCAAAGCTGCGGCATTGACGGCATCGCTGGCGATTCCGACCAAGGTCTCCGGCGATTACCAGGCGCAGATCCGCCAGATGTCGTTGTGGGCCCACACCGCCGGTACCGACGATGAGGCCGAACTGGCAGCGAGCATCAGCAAGGTCGCGGCGGAGAAGGGCATGAGCCAGCAACTGCTGGCGAAGTCGGTCGGCGCCTTGATCGAAAAGGGCGTGGATTGGGATGTGGCCACCGCCTATGCGGGGCAGATCGCCGACCTGATCGACGGCCAGGGCATGGAGCCTGAAACCATCGCGACCCTGATCAACTCCTTCAAGGAGGCGGGGGTCAAGCAGGGGGATATGGCGGCGATGTTGGGCCAGGTTGCAGCGGCCGGTGACATTGGCGCGTTCGGTCCCAAGGAGATGGCGCGGTATCTGCCGTCCATGCTCGGCAACATCAAGCGCCTGGGCATGGAGGGCCCTGAGGCGGTGCGCTTCCTCGGTGCCAGCCTGCAGTCGCAGTTCTCGCAAACCCAGGATGCGGCGGCGGCGGCCACCAATATGGACAACTTGCTCAACGCCGTGATCAGCAGTACCAGCCAGGAACGGTTTGCCAAGGAAGGTTACGACCTGGCCGGCTCGATTCTCGCCGCGACCAAAAGCGGTAAGGCGGCGAACCCGGTTGATGCTTTTATCATGCTCAGCGAGCAGTTGATCAGAAAGCAGGACCCGGCCAAGGCCAAGAAAATCGAGGTGCTCAAGGCCAAGATCAAGGCCTCGGCGGATGGCAGTGCCGAAGAGGAGCAGGCCATGATCGCCCTGACCGAAGCTGCCGGGTTGGCGAACATCGTCAGCGATCAAAGCGCCAGTGCGGGTCTGCTCGCGCAGATCAAATATGGCGACAAAATCAAAGCGGATATGTCGACCATCAAGGACACGGATGGCAAGGCCAAGATCGAGGCAGACGCGGCGAAAGCGCGAGAAACGTCCAACCGGAAGTGGGCCTCCGCGACTGCCGGCATTGAATCATCGATGACGCGTATCGGTGATGCGGTGCGGCCGCTGACGGACATTGCGGCAGACGGTCTGGCGAAAGTGGCGTATTGGCTTGGGGAGTTGGCAGGGAAGTTTCCGACCGTGATCAGCGGGGCTACGGTGCTGGCGGCTGGTGTTATCAGCCTCGGTGCTGCGATCAATGCGATCAAGATCGGTAAAGGTCTGCTCAACGTAGGGCGTGGCTCGCTGATGGGCAACCCCAATGTGATCCAGCGGGTGTTCGTCACCAACCCATCCAGCGGCACGGGCGGAGTTGATGTCGGCGATGGGAAGCGTCGCCGTGGCAAGGGTAAGCGTGGTCGCGGTGGTCGAGGTCCTATCCCCGGCCCGGTACCCGCAACCCCGGTCGGAGCCGTCGCCAGTCGATTCGCGCCAAATGCCATGATGGGTAAGGGTCTTGGGTTCGCCAAGGTCGGCGCACCCATGGCGCTGATCGAGGCTGGATTGATTGCTGCGGACACTTATCAGAACGCCGAGACCCGCGACGAAAAAGCCGATGGCTACGGCAACGCCGCCGGTACCTTGGCTGGCACACTGGCCGGTGCTGCAGCTGGGGCCGCGATTGGTTCGGTGGTCCCGGTGATCGGCACGGTGGTTGGCGGACTGATCGGCGGATTCCTCGGGAGTTGGGGCGGCGGTGAACTAGGCAGTGCTGTGGGCAAGGCTGCGTTTGGTGGGCCTGATACGCCGATAGAACGCTTGGCTCAGCCTTCGCCGTTGCTGCTGCCGAAACCAAGCGGGCCGGGTATCTCCCGACTCGCGCAATTGGCGCCGACTCCTAACTCCGGCCCACTTATGGGAGATGTCGCTCGCTCGCTAGTGACGGCTCCCCCTGCAGCGGCAGTGCCCGCATTGCTCAGTGCCGGCGCAGCAGCAAAACCGGACCCGGCTCGCGTCGAGCAGGCCTGGACGTTCGCTCCAACCATGCCGGTGACCGTGCAGGGCGACGTCAAGGATCCACGGCAACTGGCGCAGGAAATGATGCCGTACATGCGTCAGCTGTTCGAGGAGTTCAGCCGGGAGCAGGCGCGGCGCAATCTGTTCGATGCCCCTCACGTTTAAGGAATAGCCATGGCTTATATGGAGCAACTGCAATCCGGCTTCAAATCCCTGGTCCAGGCCGGGGAGGCGGGCCGGCATAGCATCGACGGCATGATCGGCCCGGTGAACGGCGCCATTGGCGAAATTACCGGCGCGGCTGATGAGCTGTCCAGCATTCCTGGTGTGCCGCCGGCCGTTGGCGAAAAGTTGCAGCGGGTGATGCGCGGGATCGATGCGGCGCAGTCCAAGGTCGGCGCGGTCTTGTCGACCTACAGCAAAACGACCCGTGCGATATCGGCCATTGATGAACGCCTGGGCACTTTGAAGGAACAAGCCGCTCGAGCCAGCACGGCAATCAACCAGATCGCCGGCAAGGTCAGTCCGAGCCTGGCGAACATCTTACCCACCAGCGCCCTGGCGCCGAATGCCACGCCCTTGGCGGAGGCGGTCAAACCGTTCCCGCACCTGCTGATCCTGCAACCGCTGCAAACCAATGCCCAGCCGTTCTACTTCAACCTGGATACGGCGGCCTTCGACGAACTGCGCCGACAGACGGAATTCCGCTGGGCCTCGCAAGAGCGCCTTAGTCGTCGGCCGGCGCAGCAAGCCGTTGGGATGGGGGAGGAGAAACTCAGCCTTAAGGGGGCGATTTTTCCCACATTCAAGGGCGGCCTCAAGCAGTTGGACACCCTGCGTTCCATTGGTGCCCAACTGCTGCCGTTGAACCTGACCACGGGCTACGGTGTAGTCCTTGGCACCTGGTGCTTGCGCAGCCTGGAGGAGGAGCAGGGCGCTTTGCTGGCTGGCGGGATCCCGCGTAAGCAAACCTTTAGTTTGGAGTTCACACGTTATGGCGATGATATGCAGAGCGTCTGACGGCGACCTGCTGGATACGTTGTGCTACCAGCATTACGGGCACCTCAATGGCACGGTCGAGGCGGTGCTCGCGGCCAATCGATTGTTGGCGGATGAGCCGCAGCCTTTGCGTACGGGGCTGCTGATCACCTTCCCAGATCTCCCTGAGCCTTTGGGCGAGCAGGTGCAGTTGTGGGATTGAACCTCGGAGAGTATCCATGAAACCCATCTTTCGAATTGTGGCTGATGGGGCAGACATCACTGCCCTGATCAATGACCGCCTTTTGCTGCTGCGTACATTGGATAAGCCCGGCATGGAGTCGGACGAGTTCGAGTTGCGCATTGATGACCGCGACGGCGCCGTGTCCCTCCCCAAAAAAGGGGCAGCGATACAGATCTACTTGGGGTACGACAGCAAAGCACTGACCCGTCAGGGCCGCTACACGGTCGATGACATCGAGGTTTCCGGCCCGCCTGATACCCTGGTCATTCGCGGCAAGGCCAGCGACATGCGAGGCAGCGGCAAGACCACTCGTAGTGGTAGTTGGGAAAATATGCCGTTGTCCAGAATCGTCAGCGACATTGCCGCTCGCAACGGCTGGAAGCCTGAATGCCCGGTTGCTACGGTGGTGCCTCGGGCTGATCAGTTGAACGAGTCAGACTTCAACTTCATCACCCGGCTCGCCAAGGATCACGACTGCACGGCTAAGGTCGCCGACAGCAAGCTGCTGGTGCTGCCTCGCCAAAGTGGACAGACCGCCAGTGGCAAGAACCTGCCGGCGATAACTATCCGACGCAGTGACGTCAGCCGCTGGCAATTTCGCTTTACTGATCGCACCACGCAGAAAGCCGTAAAGGCCAGGTACCAGGATAAGAAAACCGGCGAGCTGGTCAATCTGACCCTGGACAACGACGACGTGCCTGCAGGGCTGCCACCCATTCATACCGACCGGCATATCCACCCGAACAAATCCGCTGCAGAGCAGGCTGCCAAGGCTCGACTCGCGGCGTTCAACCGCTCGACCGCCGAGGTTCGCCTGGAGATGGTAGGGCGCACCGATCTGTTTGCTGAGCGGCAGATCAACGCGCAGGGCTTCAAGGAAGGTTTGGACGGCGAGTTTCTTGTCGACTCGGTGGAACAGGTATTCACCCAGTCCGGCTGGAGCACCACAGCGGAATGCAACGCAGGGAAGAAGGGTAAGGCCAAGGCGGCCGGTAAGAAAACGAAGAAGTCCAAGGAGGTCAAAGTCCTGGAGCTGTAATTGGCCGTACCTACTTCATCACCCGCCGCCTTTGAGCGGTCTTTTTTTGCCTGGGGAAAAGCGATGTCCATTACCGAGCAACAACTCCAACGCATCATGCCCAACGCCCGCCGCCAAGCGGGCGTTTTTGTATCCGCGCTAAATGCAGCCATGACCAATCGCAAGATCGATACGCCAAAGCGTCAGGCAGCATTCCTCGCCCAGGTCGGTCACGAGTCCGGCCAACTGCAGTACGTGCGTGAACTGGGGAGCGATCAATACTTCAGCAAGTACGATACCGGCCCACTGGCTGCAAAGCTGGGGAACACGCCTGCTGCTGATGGTGACGGGCAGCGTTATCGCGGCCGTGGGCTGATCCAGATTACCGGCCACGACAACTATCTGCGTTGCAGCCTGGCGCTGTTCGGCGATGAGCGATTGCTGCGCACGCCGGAGCTGCTCGAACTACCGCAATGGGCCGCCGAGTCGGCCGCGTGGTTCTGGTCTATTAACGGATTAAACGCGCTCGCGGATCAAGAGCAATTCAACACCATCACCCGGCGGATCAACGGCGGGCTCAACGGCCTGGAGGATCGGCTGCAACTCTGGGCCAGGGCGAGGGCGGTGTTATGCGTCTCTTCGACCTGATTCCCGCGCAATACCGGATTGCGGCGGTCGGCCTGCTGCTGGTGATGTTGACCGCCGGATCTGCTGCCCTGGCCTGGACCGCTCAAGACTGGCGCTATGGTAAGCAGCTGGAGCACCAGGCCCGGCTCCATGCCGACACCCTCGCCGAGTTATCCCAAGCCGCTGCCGCCCTGCAGCGCAAAGAGCAGGACAAGCGATTTGCCCTGGAGCAGCGCCTGCACAACAACGACGAAACCCACCACAAGGAATTGACCGATGAGCAAACGAAGCAGGCTCGTCTGCGTGATCGCCTGGCTACTGCTGATCTGCGGCTGTCAGTCGTTCTCGCCGCCACCGAAACCACCGGCAACTGTGCAGTGCAAACCACCACCGCCACCGCCCGCGTGGTTCATGGCCCCACAAGAGCCCAACTTGACCCAGCGCATGCTCAACGAATTATCGGAATCACCGATGCCGGCGACCAAGGATTGATCGCCCTGCGGGCCTGTCAGGCCTACGCAAAAGAAGTCTCTACATCGAAGTAAAAGGAGCGGCCGGGCAGGATGCGTCAACATCCAACCCGGCCACCTTCCCCGCAGATCGACCCTGCAAGTCCAGCCAAGGCTCCTGCTTCGTGCACAAAGCGGAGCGAGCCTAGCACTGTTTATCCATACAGCAAAGGTCTTGCTTATACATGTCCACACCCATCATCCCTTGGATGGGCGGCAAACGCCGTCTGGCCGACCGCCTTATTCCGCTCTTCCCACCCCACGAATGCTACGTCGAAGTCTTTGCCGGCGGCGCCGCGCTTTATTTCATGCGTCCCCAGGCTGCACCGGTTGAAGTCCTCAACGACATCAACGGCGACCTGGTGACGCTATACCGCGTCGTGCAAAACCATCTGGAGGAGTTCGTGCGCCAGTTCAAATGGGCGCTCAGCTCCCGCCAGGTATTCGAGTGGCAGAAGATGACCCGCCCTGAAACCCTCACCGACATCCAGCGCGCCGCCCGGTTTTTCTATCTGCAGCACCATGCTTTTGCTGGCAAAGTCACTGGGCAGACGTTTGGTACCGCGACCACAGGCCCGGCCATCAACCTGCTGCGGATCGAGGAGAACCTTTCTGCAGCTTGGCAGCGGTTGTCCGGCACCTATGTGGAGAACCTGCCGTGGCTGGACTGCGCTGAGCGCTATGACCGTGCACACACTTTCCACTACATGGATCCGCCTTACTGGCAGACGGCGGGTTATGGTGTGGATTTCCCCTTTGAAAACTACGAGCGCATGGCCGACTTCATGCGACGGTGTAAAGGAAAGGTGATGGTCAGCATCAACGACCACCCGGATATCCGTCGCGTGTTTGAAGGCTTTCACTTCGAGACGGTAGATATTCGATACAGCACAGCTAACCAGCGCCAAGGCAAAGCCGAGATCAGCGGTGAGTTGGTAATCATGAATTGGGAGCCGGCAGCGTTGGGTGGGCTGTTCTGACAGGTACCGCCGTTATGAACGGTGGCGCGTTGCCCTCACTGAACTAAAGTTGCCCCTGTAGCTCGTATTGCAGTCTTTTAACCTCACATTGGGTAGCAGATGGATAAGCAACTCGCGGGTCTTTCATTTCTGCTTACCCTGGTGTGGATATCCGCAGTCGCCTTCGTGATGTGGTATCTGAGCTGATCTATCAGGCTCAATCAGTTCAGGCCCCTGATTTCTTACATTCCCTACGGCCTTGCCTACGGGATACCATTCAAACTCTTCCGTGCGTTGGCACAATTCCTTTGCAATTTCCTCCGCTCGCGATGGGGTTATGCCGGGATCAAGCCACTCGTTGGCATGCTCTGGCGTCAGCACCAAGGGGCGCCGATCATGGATATCGACCATGCCCTGATCGCTTGCGGCGGTGATAATGACAAAACCATCGCCCTCATGAGGCTCCAGTCCTGGATTGACCTGGGCAAGCGCTCCGAAGAACATAGGACGCCGGCTCTTCAGCCGGATGAAGTAGGGCTGCTTCTTCTTGGGGTCATCTGGGTCCTTGACCCATTCATACCAGCCTTCACTGGGCACAATGGCCCGGCCATTCGGCCAGAGCTGTTTGAAGAACTTCCCCGTGGTGACTGTCTCGACCCTAGCGTTAATCGGATCCGGACGTTTTCCCTTCGCCCAGAACGGCGCCCATCCCCATTTCACTGCATCGATATGCAGCCCATCCTCTAACGTGTGTAGAACTTGCACCCGCGTCGACGGTGCTACGTTGTAGCGATCAATAGGCTGAGCGTCATACCCGCTGAACAGCTCTATCTGCGGGCTCAGCTCTTCAATGAAGATCGCCATCCCTTCGTATTGCACGAATCGCCCACACATACTCACCTCTCCGCTTGTCGAAATCCCCTACAGAAAAATTGACCGCAAGCATCTTACAAAGTTAACTGTACATACATACAGTAATTGTAAAAGGCCGCATCATGAGCTTCACCATTCTAGGTCCCATCGCTGAGGTCGGCGCGAAGTTGCCGTTGTGCTCGTTCCAGGTTCCGGCCGGTTTTCCGTCGCCGGCAGCGGACCATATCGAGCAGCACATCTCATTGGATGAGGTCCTGAATATCCGTGCGCCCCACGTGTACCTGGTGGCAATCACCGGTGAGAGCATGCAAGGCGTCGGGATCTTCGATGGTGACTTGGCCGTGGTGGATCGTGCCATCGAGCCGATCCATGGGCACGTGGTTGTGGCGCTGCTCAACAACGAGCCTGTGTGCAAGCGCCTATGCAAGCGCGGCCGGGAGGTGGTCCTGCTTTCCGAAAACCCCAAATTCCCGGCACGCTACGTTCTCGAAGGCGACGAACTGTCGATCTGGGGCGTGATCACCAGCACCGTGCGCAGCCATGTCTAAGCAGCAGCCAACCTTTTCCCTGATCGACTGCAACAGCTTCTATGCCAGTTGCGAGCGGGTATTCCGGCCCGACCTGGCGAAGGTGCCCATCGTGGTACTGAGCAATAACGACGGCTGTGTTATCGCCCGGAGCTACGACGCCAAACCCTTTATCAAGATGGGCGAGCCGTATTTCCAGATCAAGCATAAGCTCAAGCAGCACGGCATCGTCCCGTTCTCCTCCAACTATGCACTTTACGGCGACATGAGCGAGCGCGTGATGAGCCTGATCGAGGCGATGGTGCCGGCAGTGGAGGTGTACAGCATCGACGAGGCGTTCGCCGACCTGACTGGTATCGGTGAGCTGGATGTATTAGGCCGACAGATTCGCGCTCAGGTGCTTCGCTGCACGGGTATCCCTGTCGGCGTTGGTATCGCTCACACAAAGACTCTGGCGAAGCTGGCAAACCACACCGCGAAGCGTCTGCAGGCCCAAACTGGTGGAGTGGTCAACATCACCGATTCGGTTAAGCGTGACTGGGTGCTACGCAATACTGACGTGGCGGAGGTGTGGGGTGTCGGTCGCAAGATGAAACTCCATCTTGATGCCATGGGTATCAAGTCGGCTATGGATCTGGCTAAGGCCGATCCGTGGACGCTCCGTAAGAAGTTCAGCGTTGTGATCGAGAAGACCGCCAGGGAGTTGGGCGGCACGCCTTGCCTGGAGCTGGATGAGCCAGATCCGCCAAAGCAGGAGATCTGCTGCAGCCGCATGTTCGGCACGCGGCTGACCGAGCTGTCGCCCATCAAGGAGGCGGTGGCCACCTACATGATGCGCGCGTCTGAGAAGCTCCGCGCTCAGGGCTCGCTGTGCAAGAAGGTGCGGGTGTGCATCCGCACTGGCATGTTCAACCCAGATGAGGCGAAGTATACCAACGGGGTTGTGGTGGATATGCCGTACCCCACTGATGATGTGCGGCTGCTTACTCAAGCAGCGGTAGGAGCGCTTGATCGGATATTTCGACCGGGCTTTAAATACAGCAAAGCTGAGGTGATATTGCTCAATCTATGCCAGCCTGGTGAATACACCGACGATTTGTTCGCTATATCACAGCCTGCTGAGGCGACTCGAGTGATGACAGTCATGGACCAGATCAATGCGCGATGGGGTAGGGGAACGCTGCGCTCGGCTTGTGTGCCTGCAGATCCTGATTGGGGCATGCGCCGCGATATGATGAGCCAAAGTTATACGACGAAGCTTGATCAGCTCTGGTCTGTCGCCTGTAGGTAGCGGCGGCTTTCGGCCAAAAGCTACCATTCCAACTTACCAAAGAGTCAGAGGCGCAATTATAAAGAACTACATGCATTGTTCGAGGGCTAAATCTCAAACAAAGCGGTGAGTTGCTTTTTTATCGATTCTTTTGAATCACCGACAACTAGAAAAACTTTTTGTTCGTCTGTTAATTTATTATGCTCGGCAAATAATTCTTTTGCTCTCTGGGTAGCCCCGGAAGATACGATTAACACCCCCCCTCTACCGGATGCGGCAACTTTATTTAGAAAGTCTCGCGCGGTGCTTAAACCAAGCATTTTTCGGTATTTCTTTACCTCAACAATAAACTCTTTACTTTTGCTCGCCACTAAAAAGTCATAGCCAGTATCGAAGGATTCAGTATTGTTTAGCTTTAAAACTCCAATATCGGAAAGAATATCACCCACCATACGCTCAAACTCCAACGCTGCAAATGTCATTGAGCCGCCACGTTCACTGGCGACTATATCGCCCATTATTATATCCAGCTCTGTCTCTTGATCTGATTTCAACTTCTTAGCAAGACTAATCGCGCCAATAAAAGCTATAAAAGCTCCAAGCGCTGAGAACAGCCATGAAATATTTTTTGACCAGTCGTAATCTGCTTTATCATTCGACTTAATAGGTGTGAATTCAGACCTGACCTTATCAATCGCGTTAAATATTTCCTCCCTCTTCTCTAAGGGAATGAACTTATTCCCAACAAAACGCTCTTGTACCTGTATAAGTAGTTGATCGGATGTATAAGGGTAAGAGACGCCCTGGCTTAATTCCTTGCCATGAATAAGTGTCTCTACATACTTAAGGGAAAACGATTTTTGATTAAACGCTACTTCCTGAATGTCACTCATTAAACTCTCATGAATGACATTGATTTTCCCAGTTGCAATCTGACTCACGTAATCAGGAACATACATTAATGAAAAGTAAAATGTCCCGACCACTCCTAGAGCACCAAATAAATTCCATGCGTTCTTAAGGGCCCAGTTTAATAGTGCTTTCAAAAATTGACTCCAGTGATTGGTTGGCCTCTATGATCAAAAGATGTCGCTTGATCACATGTGAAATCGGAAATTTGCAGTGTTCCGTCTGAAGCTTCCGGAGAAAAGCATTTGAGGGGCCGCAATCGATACGGCCTATCTGGTCTACTCTTCCGCCAATACGTCGCCCGCAATTTTCCGTTGAAGAAACTCAAGAATTGTACTAGGCGCTAACCCTCGCCCCTCCAGCAAGGCCATCGCACGTGCCCGCCAATCCAAATCACCTTCTCGTAGCAGGCTACCCCGAATCTCTCTAATTGCGCCCAATGCACTAGATGCGAATATCCTTAATTCGTCAGGAGTGAGATGAAAAACATCTCTGAGATGTTCTTTCCCACCTGGAGCCACTTTGGTTACAGGCGTGACAAGTACCTTGATTATAATTGCACCGGACTCTAGTCCCGATACATTTTCCCTAATCCAATTATCGTGACAGAACGCCTGCCGCGCCTTTTCGACTGACAAAATGTTAGCGGTTGCATTGGTGTGATCCTCGAAGACAACGCATGTCTTTTTATCGATTAGCCACCAAGGGTCTGGAGCCGCTCGGCGCTCGCTATTGTCGCTTTCGAAGCCGAGCATATGCCCTAGACTTACCTGCCCACGCTCAAAAACTTTAGCCTCTGCAGAGGCTAAATCTTGAACAATGCTGGTGTATTCCATATTAAACTTTTTGTTATTCTTGACGCCAAGGCCAAGCAAGTGCGCCTCAATCTTTTCCACCATTGAAGGAAGATTGGGGTCTTGAGGGGAGGCGCTTATAAGATTTGCACCTGCACTTTTGGCAAGATCAACAAGCCAAGTAATTGCTATCGTGGACTTCATAGCTTCAGCATAGAATTCTTTGCTTCCATCTTCACCAATTTGCCCTGCTTGATGAGCTAAGGTAACAGCAGCCCCTGCCAAGTAGTTCCATAAAGCTCTATAACCTTTCAGGCTAGGACTGATAATGATTGCCAGAACATTACGACAGTGGTCGAAAGCCGTCGTGTAATCTCCACGCCACATTGCTTGAAGATACTTAAGCTCATGGATTACCGAAAGCTCCAATTCAACCATTTCTGTCGGAGTTTTTTTTATTTTTTCAGACCTGAACTCTACAATTTCGTTATTCGCTTCAACCCAATCTGCTGACTGGCTTATGAATATCTTTAGGTTTTCAATAATATCAGCAGCATTCGTATCTGACTGTCGCTCTCCGAAATCAATTTCTGCTTGGATTTCTGGGTCTAGGTATTGCGTGTTGTCATGAGTAAGCAAGTAATCCAACCACTCATTTCCCTTTACAATAACTGCAGCGTAGTCGCTGTTCGCCCGTGTGCAACGGCCCACAGCCTGTACAATCCGCGTTTGTATCCGATCATTCAAAAGAATGCTGCATCCCATTTTAGAGAGTAGAAACCTTTCTTGGAGGTTTGCGGCCTTGGGCAAACCTTCCAATATCAACAAGCGGCACTCATCATGAGGAAAGTCCATTCCATCATATCGGTTGGCGATAACTGCAGCTGCATTTGGCCTGGAGGTGAAATCTCGCTTGGAAACTTCGATTTCAATAGCCTTGAATACATGATGTGTTTTGAGTGCCTCAATCTTTTCTTTGCGCTCATTCGCATCTTTGTCACTTGGTGTAATAAATAACGCGCGACCAAAGATTTGCAGTGCATTTTCAATCAGCTGCTCCGTCTCCTGCTCATCGAGCGCGACCTCCGGAAATACAAAAAGGCGCCGTCCAATGCCTTGGTCGTCAGTCATCGAGGCAGGCTTCAATCTGTGAATTTTTGGACGCCCAGTTATCCGCTCAAGATCACCGCCGTTACCTAATGTGGCAGACATATAAATACGTTGCTTAGCGTTGTGAAAAGGAGCATGGGTATGGATCGGGGGGAGCAATGGCCGAATAAGAATCTGCCCAGTAGATATATATAAATGGCAAGCTTGAAGGTGCCCTCTAATTAACGACCATGGAAAATAAAGTTGAGTGTTATTCGTTCCAGCATCCAGGATAGGAGTTAATAGCTCTCTGACTTTCATGAAACTAGCAGATGGTAGCTTTTCCATCCAGGAGTGAGAGTGCAAACTCACAGCCTCACTTGCTTTGCCAAGATTCACCTCAGGAATATTATCTTCCAAAAGTGAAACGACAGTCTCGTACAAGCCTTTGTACGTACGACGATCGATTACTAAAGAATACATCGAGGCAATATAGTTTTCCGTTGAGTGTGCGTCATCAAGAATTACAATATCCGGATTATCGAAGTACGGGTGAGTATTAAATAATGCACTATAAGAAGTAACGGCGATTTTTTCCCTACGGCGGTAGGCGTTCTGCTCATCAAGCGCATATTCCGACTTAGCGCCGGTGAAGGACGCTACGTCAATACCGTACTGATTTCGCGCCTGCTCTACGACCTGATGCACCAACTGGTTCGTAGGGCATAGATATACGACCCTCTCGTCAAACTTCCTTCGACGCCACTCTCCCAATACAATCCCTACAAGAGTTTTACCACTCCCGGTCGGGAGGCGGATAGCGACGTCCGGCATCTCAAGTGCAGTATCAACATATTCCCTCCAGACATCAGCCTGCCTTGCTAACGGCCCCTCTATTTTTTTTGTTCGGATATCGTGGAGCATCGACTCCGGCGTACTTACAGATAGGGTGGGCCGTACGATTTTCTTGAAGGCCATGCGATCAGTCCTTGATATGTTGAAAGACGAGTTGCGAGAATGTTTATCACAGAAGCTCCACACGCGCAGCAGAGAGATATCAACTGTTTTTCAAAGATATCTAAGATTCTGGGGAGAGCTCGGCCTAAAAATTGAACATCTGCAGGTGACCCCGGAAATAGATGAAGAGCTTGCTACCTATATAGTGACTCATTACCGTCATTCCGAAAGGCTCCACGGGGTTGGCAGCGGTTGCTAACAAACGTCCGCTTTTGGCCGAAAGCAGTCTGTCATACCAGTTTATATTGAGCATCGCCTGGCTCGCCCGCTGCGATTCTGAAAGGACATAGAAGTGGCTTAGCCGGCACCCAAACCCTTGAGCTTGGCTAGGCCCTGTTTGATGTGGCCAGCGTTTTCACCAATCGTTTGCAGTGCTCCGCGGATATTATCCCCCACGTCTGACTCCTCCTGCTGTTCGACATGTAGTGTCAGCTCCATCAAGGCGGCCTCAAGGGCCAACTGGTTGGTGTACATCCTCTCCAGTACATCTGACAGGGAATAATTACCTGGCATGGCGTCGACTCTTTTCAAGAAAAGTACAAGCATAGTACCGGTAGTATCTTTGTCAGGCAGGAATCGCGTATTGCTTAGAAATTGCTACAAAGCAGAGAGACTACGGCGGGTTAGCCCAGTTGGCTGGTGCGTTCGAGGAGGGCTACGCCCAATCCATCATAGGTGCAACGCTAAAGCGCCGAGACAGTGCGGGGCTTGATTCTGCTGGGCTAAAGCTCTGTTTATCTAGCATTTTACTCAACGTGTTCTTGGCGAGTTTTAGGGCGTTTTCAGGCGTTTTTAGGCTCGGTGGTACGATGTACCACCTCAAAACTGACGCGTACCACTTTCAAAATGGCAACTATCAGGGCAAGAAAACTGGCGGATGGGACTGTGAGCTACACGGCTCAAATCCGCATCAAACGCGACGGAGTGCAAGTCTACCAAGAGAGCCAGACCTTCGCCCGTAAACAGGCTGCCCAGGCGTGGACGCGCAAGCGCGAATCGGAGCTGGACCAGCCAGGTGCGATCGAGCGGGCCAGCCGGTAGGGCGTCACCGTCAAAGACATGATCGACCAGTACCTGTTGGAAGTGGGAAAGGCCAGGCCGTTGGGCAAAACCAAGAAGGCCACGCTTGAAGCCATCGGCAAGATGGACATCGGCCAACTGAACGATATCGACGTCACCACCCAATGCCTGGTCGACTTTGCACTCTTCCGAATGAGCCGCGAGGGCGGCGGCGTTCAGCCACAAACTGCCGGCAACGACCTGACGCACCTCGGCGCCGTTCTGGCGATCGCCAAAGATGCTTGGGGTTACCAGGTCGATCCGCTCGCCATGGGCGGCGCCCGCCGAGTACTGCGCAAGCTGGGCTACAACCTAAAAAGCCGCGAGCGTGAAGCGGCGGGAGAGGGGAGCGGTTTGTAGGGGTATTGGGGTGTCTGAGCCAACGAGGCGAATGGGGCGCAGTTTATCAGGGATGGGTCTAGGGTGTGGGAGAGGCTTGTGCGCTTCTCACCACCTCGCGTTGCACATTGCTACGTGTGGAATGTGCCGGATCGGAGGGAGGCCAGTACGTTAGATATCGTGGTCTGACCCCGATATCCCCCGTTTGCCAGTCTGGATATGCATAAATGCATATTTTTTGTTGCGGTCTTTGCTGTGTATGCATACAGTGTGTGTGCGGCATGATGAAGAGTGCAGCAGACGGGGATTTTTGTTCGTTGAGCTTCTCAGAAACAGAGAGCTTCAGAGCCGAAGCCGTTCATCAGAGGGTAGTAAGGTGATGGGGTAATCAGCCGTTCACTTTACTGAAATATGAGAGCTATCGTACTGAATATAGCGAAAAGGAAATTCACTATGCCTATGATTGGCGACACGCTTTATCTTCCAGAAATTAAAATCAACGATATTAATAATATATGAACCACAGACATTCGGAGGCGGAGGTGGTGACAGTGATTTCTCACATAGTCACACTGGACAGCTAATTAACGTTGCAACGCGTACTTATATACTTAGCACATACCCCCCTCCCCCATTATTTCCAAAAATGTTAAGGATCAAGAGGCGAGCTTTGCAACGAATCTTCAGTTGATGCCCGAATCTATTGCAAAAAGCATTACTGCAATAGAACAAAATGACGGCGGTCCCGCGGGCGAAGTCGAGAAAATCGAACAGCATATTCGTTCGGTAGATACGCTAATCACTCAAAAATCACAGGCTGCTGCTGCTCAAAAAGCGATTGCTGATAAGTACTACTATGGAGATTTCTTTCGTTTCCCGACTATGCAATTTATTAAAGATGCAATCAGCGGGAGCAAGACAAACTACCCTCCAGATAAAAATTATAAAGAATGGTACACCTCACTTGAGGCTGCGTATGCTGCAAAATATATCAATCGGGAGATCGATTATTTAAATGTCCTGAAGCAGAATCTTCAAGCACAGGCTAACCAAGCACGTGCAGACGCTGAGGCCAAACGTTTTGCCGATGAGGCGGCAGCAGCTGAGGCTGCTAGGGTAGCTGCTGAAGCCGCAGCACTTAAAGCAGCTCACACGTTCAGGCTTCCCGCAGCCGGTGCTATGCAACTGAGTACGGCTGCAGGCTCTATTGCCGTCACGGCAGGTTCAGGCGTTACGTTGGAGGCGGCGATTCAAGCGGCTAAGGTAGCGCTGAGTACAGTTGTGAGTGCGGCCACGGCAGTCGGTATTGGAGCTTTGACGTATTCAGAGTCCCTTGGCAACGGGGAGCTGCCCGCGACAATGCTGGATCTGCCCGCTAAGGAACTGGCGCCTAGCCTGCCTGATAATCTTCTCGAGGTAGCGGCGGCTGGTGGGACGGTTGATGTGCTATATCGGCTTTATGGTGATCAATCGAAGTATTCGGTAGTGGCCACCCAGGTCACTGGTGGACTAGCCCCAACTGTTCCGGTAAGGGCATTGGTGCTTGATCCTGTGGCCAACGCCTATACGTTTACTACAACCGATACACCGCCGATCACCCTGGCATTCCCTATTGCAGTACCAGGAAATAGCTCAACGGCAACTCCGGTACAGCCCGTGGAGACTCCGGTATACACAGGCATCACTCTGACCCTAATTGACGTCAAAGCTGAGCCGTTTCCGATTGCCAGCCAATTGAGCATCCGAGACGCTATTTACGTTTACCCCGCGGATTCGGGTTTGCCACCGATTTATGCGGTATTTAATAGTCCGTACGACGGTGCTACCACTAAAGGTGTACACAGCGGACGGATGTACAATCCTGATAAAGCCGGAGGTCCAATCCAAGATCTTGATTGGGCAACGGCAACGGTGACTCAGGAAGGTATTGATCTGGTTAAATTGCATACGTCACGATTCGTACCTTCTGATGCTAATAAGATTATGATTGAACGGCTAGAAAAGATACTAAGTGGTCAGATCCCTGTTACGGATGTTGATAAACGATTTTACACCCATGAAATTCGAGAGTTAGAACGTTACAGGGCGCTCGGGGTAGCTGATGGGGTAGAAGGAAATGTTTGGAATAATGCTCATGCTGCAACCTTAGAAGACTATAAGCTGAGGGATGCTGACGATTTGTTCTATACGCCTGAAGCCATTGCTGCAGAAATTAAACAAGTATATGGGGAGTAAAATGAGTAACATTAATGACGTGGTAGTCGCTGAAGCACCAAGGGATGTAGTTCTTTTTATTGTAAGAAACAAACCAATTTCGTATCCAATGCTGGATCGACTCTACAGCAGGAATGGGTGGGCCAATATTTCAAATAACTTGGAGCTTTTGAAGCTTATTGAAAATATGGAGCTCGAAGGGGTGGTTGAACATGTTGATGGAGGAATAAGAAAAGGTCCAAACTGGAGTGCGCCAGCATTCATGATTGAGAATAAGTATACGTTGAGTGATATTTAGGTCTGCAAAAAAACCCAGCTCAAGCTGGGTTTTTTTTGCTTGGATTTTGAAAAGTTATTCCTCTCCGTATTCTGGATACTCTTGATGCTTGTGCTTTTTAGGTATACCCAAATGGGTCATGGATACCCACACAGCGTCAGATGTTGACGTTTGAAGGGGAGGTTGGGATTGGAGCGACAGGCATTGGCGATAAGCACCGTGCCTTACGGATGTGGTTTTGTCGGCCAGGCGAGGGCTATTTCAGGAGGGGAGTGGTACGAAAGTGGTACGGGGTTTTTATCGTGCGCTACAGGGCACGTATTACAATGTCTGTAGAATTAGCAGTTCAAATCCATCATGGGAGCTACGGAGAAGCGGCGGGAGAGGGTGGCGGTTTGTAGGGGCATTTGGGGTCTGAGTCAACGAGGCGAATATCGCGCAGTTTATCAGGGATGCATCTTGGCTGTCCGAGAGCACTGTTTCGCGCATTCAACACTTCGAACGGGAACGGTAGCCGCCTGTGGATTTTCGAGTCCGATATAGTTTGCTTCGTCTTCCAGATGCTTGAGTGCGCTTTCAAGCCACTCAACTCGCATGCCGACGCCAGCTCTGAACGCGCCTAGTTGCCATATGGTCATCGGTGGCGAATTTGCCTAGCTCGGCTTCTTTCACTGCCAACTCGATCTGAGCTGTCGGCGTTTTTTCGTGCTCGATGTCGTCGTGCAGAACCTCCATCGCCAGGTCACTCAGAGTCTGGCCGTTGGTTTTGACCAGGTCGGCAAGACCCCAAGGCGGCAACCTGAACCCACGCTGTCCCCCTGCAAAGTTTCATAATTCCCTGCGCCGTTGAGGACTACGCTCCTGCTTAAGAGAGGACCTCCGCGCCTCCCGTCCACAGGGAACTGAAGATATGATCTCCAACTTCGTCAAAGTCGCGATGATTGCTGGCACGTTGCTGTTAGCCGCTTGTTCGTCGGGCTCATCAGGCTTGAACAGCGATCCGTGCTTTTCAGGCGGATGCCAGGCGTTTGGGGACCGCAGCCCCAGCAAGGCCGCCAAGATGAATTTTGGCGGCAGTGGGCTGGGGAGTAGTTATGGGGAGTATGGGGCGGGGTTGTTGCATGATGATTGATGGGGGCGGGCAGTCATTATGTATTGAACTGGCCCACCGCTATCGCGGGCAAGCACGCTCCCACATCAGAGTGCCCACATTAGGGCTGTGGTGGTCTGGGAAGTGTCAGTGCCCGCCTTTCATGCGGCGGGCTATCAGGTAGATGCCCAAGCCAACCAGCGCTGTCGCGGCGCCGATGTAGCCGGTGCTGGTCCAGCCGTACCCGGCCGTAATCGCCATGCCGCCGAACCATGGCCCCAGTGCGTTTGCCAGGTTGAACGCCGCGTGGTTGGACGCTGCCGCCAGGCTCGGGGCTTCGTGGGCAATATCCATCAGGCGGATTTGCAGCGGTGCGGCCAGGGCCACCATGGTGCCGACCAGACCCATGCTCAGCAGCACGCCCCATAGCGACGATACCGCGAAGGGGAAGAACAGCAGCACGGCCATCGACCACACCAGGATCAAGCCCACTGCACGGAACTGCATGCGATCGAACAGTTTGCCACCGGCAATGTTGCCGATGATGCCGCCCACGCCAAACGCCGCCAGGCCGAAGGGAATCCACTGCGGCGACACTTTGGTCACTTCCAGCATCGTCGGCGCCAGGTAGCTGAACACGCAGAACATCCCGGCAAACCCAATCGCACCAATCGACAAGGCCATCCACACTTGAGGCTTGGTGAAAGCGCGCATCTCCTTGCGTGGGTCGCTGCGTTGTTCGTCGTGGCGATGGGGCACGTACTGCCAGACGAGCGCGATGGTGCACAGGGCAATCACGCTGACCAGCGCAAATGCCGAGCGCCAGCCAAGGTGCTGGCCAAGGAAGGTGGCGATGGGGTTGCCGAGCAGCATGGCCAGGGTCAAGCCCATCATCACGCGGGCCACGGCGCCGGCGCGTTTGTCGTTGGGTACCATGCTGGACGCGACGACGGCAGCGATGCCGAAGTAGGCGCCGTGGGGCAGGCCGCTGATGAAGCGAAAGGCCACCAGCGAACCGAAGGTCGGGGTGAACGCAGTGGCCAGGTTGCCGAGGGCGTACAGGCCCATCAGCAACAGCAGCATGTGTTTACGCAGCAGCTTGGCACCGAGGATGGCCAGCAGCGGGGCACCAACCATGACGCCCAGGGCGTAGGCGCTGATGGCGTGGCCGACCTGGGGTTCGCTCAAACCCAGGTTTTGGGCGATGTCGGGCATCAACCCCATGATGGCAAATTCGCCAGTACCGATCGCGAAGGCGCCCACGGCCATGGCCGCTTCCATTTTGGCGGCGCTGCGCGCGGGCAGCACGTGCCCGGGTGTTTGCTGGATAGTCATGGGTAACTCTATTGGGATGGATTGCACGAAGGAGAGCCGCCGATGCTACGCAAGCAGCGGCAAAGGTGTCTAGAACAGCCTTTTGCGTGAGAGTTCCAGGCCTGTGACCTCAGGTCGCGCCTGCCACGCTTGACATCGACGGGTTAAAACCCGCGATTTAGAGCTGTCAATTGGCCAAACAGCGCATAACGGCCTTTTGCCGTGATATTCTGCGCGCCGTCTTGGTCTAGTCTTTCTCTGGTGCGTACATCCGTATACGTCCCAGCGATTGGCTCTCGCCCAGGTAGCTGAAGCCAATAATGATAAGAAGTCAGCGCAGAAGGGACATAAACAGTGAGGTCGATACGTCGGCCTTGTGTGCCCACCCTGCGGCTCTCTCGTGAATGTGCAAACCCCGCGGTGCGTTGCCTGGCGCAGCGTGATAGAGGGTTGCCCATGATCAGGGGCGGTAGGGCGGATGGCGTTTTATCATAGGTGCTACTGATGTTTAAAAAAGTAAACACTGCCCTGCTGGGGCTGGCTTTGTCGCTGGGGATCAGCTCCGTTCACGCGGAAGAGGCAAAGAAAGTCGATGTGCTGCTGATCGGCGGCGGCATTATGAGTGCGACCCTGGGTGTATGGCTCAATGAGCTGGAGCCGGGTTGGTCGATGGAAATGGTCGAGCGCCTCGACGGCGTCGCCGAAGAAAGCTCCAACGGCTGGAACAACGCCGGTACCGGTCACTCGGCCCTGGCTGAGCTGAACTACACCCCTGAAGACAAGAACGGCAACGTTGAGATCCCGAAAGCGGTCGAGATCAACGAAGCGTTCCAGATCTCCCGTCAGTTCTGGGCCTGGCAGGTCCGTCAGGGCGTGCTGAAGGACCCGCGTTCGTTCATCAACACCACACCGCACATGAGTTTTGTGTGGGGCGATGACAACATCAAGTTCCTGAAAAAACGCTACGAAGCCCTGAAAGCCAGCCCGCTGTTCGCCGGCATGCAGTACTCCGAAGACCCGGCGCAGATCGCCAAGTGGGTTCCGCTGATGATGGAAGGGCGTGACCCGAACCAGAAAATCGCGGCCACCTGGAGCCCGCTGGGTACCGACATGAACTTCGGCGAGATCACCCGCCAGTTCGTCGCTCACCTGCAAACCACCCCTAAGTTCGACCTGAAACTGTCGAGCGAAGTGCAGGACATCACCAAGAACGCCGACGGTTCGTGGCGTGTGAGCTACAAAAACCTGAAAGACGGCACCAAGACCGAGACCGACGCCAAGTTTGTGTTCATCGGCGCGGGCGGCGGTGCACTGCACTTGCTGCAAAAGTCGGGCATTCCTGAAGCCAAGGAATACGCTGGCTTCCCGGTAGGCGGCTCGTTCCTAGTGACCGATAACCCAACCGTGGCCGAGCAACACCTGGCCAAGGCCTACGGTAAAGCTTCGGTTGGCGCACCGCCGATGTCGGTTCCGCACCTGGATACCCGTGTTCTGGATGGCAAGCGCGTGATCCTGTTTGGCCCATTCGCCACCTTCTCGACCAAGTTCTTGAAAGAAGGCTCGTACCTGGACCTGCTGACCAGCACCACCACCCACAACATCTGGCCAATGACCAAAGTCGGTATTCGCGAATACCCACTGGTCGAGTACCTCGCCGGCCAACTGATGCTGTCGGACGACGACCGCTTCAAGGCGCTGCAAGAGTACTTCCCGAACGCCAAGCAATCCGACTGGCGCCTGTGGCAAGCCGGTCAGCGCGTGCAGATCATCAAGCGTGACGAAGAGCAGGGCGGCGTGCTGAAACTCGGCACCGAAGTCGTCAGCTCCGCCGACAACACCATTGCCGGCCTGTTGGGCGCATCGCCAGGCGCGTCCACCGCGGCTCCGATCATGCTGACCGTGCTGCAGAAAGTGTTCAAGGACAAGGTGGCGACCCCTGAGTGGCAGACCAAGCTGCACCAGATCGTACCGAGCTACGGCACCAAGCTGAACGACAGCCCTGAAGCGGTCGCCAAGGAATGGGCCTACACCGCCGAGATCCTGCAACTGCCTACACCGCCTGTGATTCCGCAAGTGGCTGCACCAAAGGCCACCGAGGCTGCCAAGCCTGCGGCTGAGCCGAGCAAGCCGGCGTCTGACCTGGCGCTGTAAGCCAAGCCTGATGTTAAAAAGCCCGCTGACCGGTAACGGTCAGCGGGCTTTTTTAGGCGTGCCGTTCAGACCTTGAAATGCCTGACTTGCTCGTGCAAGTGCAACGCCAGCGCATTACCGGTATCGCACAGCAGGTACAGATGCTGCGCCGGCAGAGGCGGCAGCTCTGTCATGTGCATCAGCCCTTCGCCCATACGGCTTTCTTCCATCAGGCCCACCGCCACGCCACTGCGCACGCAGGCTTCGACCGCTGATGAGTTGGGGCTTTCCAGCAGCACACGGTGGAAAATCCCATGGTCTTTCAACGCCTGCAAGGCCGCCGCACGATACGGGCAGCCGACGACAGGCACGGTGATCGGCAGCGCCGCGTTCGGCGGATAACTGAAATGCTCGGCCGCCACCCACAGCGGCTGAACCGGCCCCAGGCGCTCGCCCTGTGCCAGTGGTTGGGCACTGACGGTGATAGCTAGGTCGAGCTGGTTGGCCATAAACAAATTCAACAGTTCACCGCTGGTACGCGCTTCGACTTCCAGCTCCAGCAACGGGTTGTCAGCGATCAACTGCGGCAGCAAATCCTGCATAAACGCCGGTGCGTAGGTGTCGGGAATGCCCAAGCGAATTTTTCCCTGCATGCGCTGTGGCATCAGCGAGATCAGCAGGCGGTCATGACTCTTGAGGAATTCGGTGGTTTCGACCAGCAGTTTCCTGCCGTACAGGGTCAGCTCAACGCCTTGATTGCTACGGCTGAACAGGCGTTGGCCGACCTGATCCTCCAACTTTTGTATCTGTGTCGTCACGGTGGAGGCACTGCGGTGCACATGCTCGGCTGCTTCGTTGAACCGCCCAAAGCGCGCCACGGCATGGAACGTTCGCAACAGGTCGATATTCAGTTGTTTGGCCATGATTCCACTATTGCGAATTGATAGTGCAGTTTATTCAAATATACAGAAGCATGTGCTGCCCTTAGCCTTTCAGTCAACTTGGACTGACGGGCAGGCTTCATGACGCGACCAACCTTAAAGCGGCTGTTGTTGCAGGTGGCATTTGTACTTTCATGGAGCTCTGGCTATATCGGCGCCAAACTGGGTACGCAAGGCGGCGGTGCCTTCAATCTGCTGTTCTGGCGCTTCCTGCTGGTCTCGCTGTGCCTGGGGCTGTTATTGAACGTCAGGTTACTGAAGGTTTCTTGGGTGCAGGTTCGCCATTACGCCGTCATCGGATTTCTCTCGCAGTTCCTGTACCTGAGTTGCCTCTACGTCGCGATCCAGAATGGTTTGTCTCCCGGCATCGCTGCAATCATCGCGGCGACGCAACCGTTAATGACGGCGGCGCTGTCGAGTGGCAGCGCGGCTGAACGCAGTGGCGGCTGGCAGTGGACGGGGCTGATGATCAGCTTCGTAGGCGTATCCATCGTGATCGCTGGGCAGTACGGCGGTGGTGGGGAGGGCGTCGGCCTGGTCATGTACCTGTTGCCCCTGGCCGCCGCGTTGGGGCTGACGCTGGCTACCCTGTATGAGCGCCGCACCGTTCAACGCCAGGACGCAGGCTTGGTGCTGCCGCTGTTCATCCAGTCGTTGCTGACCTTGATCGGTTTTACCGGCGCCGTGCTCTACACCGATACGCTAAGTATTCCCCACGACCCTGACGTGTTGATCTCAATTGTCTGGCTCACCCTGTTCTCCACCTTCGTCGCCTATTTGAGCCTGTGGATGCTGCTGCGCGTGATGACCGCGACCCAGGTGGCGGCGCTGGTCTACCTGGAACCGCCGGTCACCCTGGTATGGGCGGCGCTGATGTTTGGCGACGTGATCCAGGTCTCGACCTACGCCGGCATTGCCGTGGTCGTCGGCGGGCTGTTGTTGATACGCCGCAAGCGACCGACCGTCGCCTGCGCCTCTTGAGGACTGCGGGTTCAGCAAGCTGACAGACATCACCTGTTAAAAATACTCAGGGCCGAGCAGGAGCGAGGTTGAAACAAGGGGGCATTTTTTAACGGTGCAGGTAGTGGGCGTCAACGCCCGAGGGTTTTTTATGTTGCTACGTTATGCAGCATTGGTAGCCATGGTCGTCGCGGCATCCGGGTGTGTGCAAGAGCGCGTCGTGCACGAGCGCAGGCCGGTGCAACGTGAGTATGTCGAAGTCGTCGCGCCGCAACCGCCGCCAGTGCAAGTGATCGAAGTCGAGCCGCCGGTGCGCTACGGCTATATATGGTCGCGCGGTTACTGGCGTTGGGAAGGCGGACGCTATGTCGCGGTGCATGGCCACTGGGAGCCGGTGCGCGAGGGGTACCGCTACGTGCATCCGCATTGGGTGCAGCGTAATGATGGGTATCACTGGCAGGGTGGGGGCTGGGTTCGCTGAGTCAGGCTAAATCGGCTTTTGGGTGCCCAGGAGCCGAACCTCCCGCAGCAGTGCAGCACCGAGTTGATCGCTGCCCAGTTCCTGGTAGCCCACTATCCTGGTCGCGCCGTTCTCTTCAGCCTGGATGATGATCACCGGCGTTTCCTTGCCGGTGGCCTCGTCTACGTGCAGGGCGTACTGCGGGACATCCACGTTGATCGGTGTTCCCGCCGGTTTGCCTTGCACATTGATCAGGAACGCCGCGCAGCCGCTGTCGATATCTGCACTTGTGGCGGCGCGCCCGCTGACGAAGCAGGTTTTGGGCAAGTCGGGCCAGGCGATGGTGTCGGCCAGGGCGAGGGTTGGCGCCAGGGCCATGGCGGCGAGAAGCAGCGTGCGCACGTTGGTCGTTCTCTTGATCGGAGTAGAGGCGTTTTTTACCAAAGCCCGGAACTCCCCGCAACGCGGAGGCTTCAGGCGAGGCGTTTCATGCCCGTTCCCTTGGCCGCGTCGAGGTCAAAGGTGGCGGTGTACTCACAGCCTGCCGCATGGGCGCAGCGTTCGATCAGGTAGTCGGCGAAATCGGCTTTACCGGCCGTGAATCGGCGCAGCGCCTGCCAGATGATTTCGGCATGCTCAACGGTCAGCTCACGGGTACGCAGCAGCGTTTCCAGCACCGTCACCACGTCGCTTTTGGTCGATTGATAGCAGCTTTGCAGCACCCAGACCAACTCCACCACGGACACCAGGCTGACGAAGCCCGGTGAAACGGTGGTCAGCGATTCGATCAAGGCAGAGGCCTTGGGTGATTGCACGGGGTCATCCTGGGTGACGTAACGCACCAGCACATTGGTATCGAGCCCAATCATCCGGCCTTGGCTCCCTGCACGGCGATGGCGCGGTTCATGTCTGCGATCGATACGGCCTGTGCGGGCTTGCGGATAAGCCCCTTGAGATCCTGGACGGTTCTGCTCGCGGCAATAATGGAAAACGTGCCGTCTTCCGTTTCGACAAATTCAACCCGGTCGCCCGTTTCCAGGCCAAGTGCGGTGCGCACTTTTACAGGGATGGTGATTTGCCCTTTTGAGGTCAGTGTGGCGGTCGACATCGTGAAAATCTCCATCGTGATATTCCTTACCCTAAGGTAAGGATTTATGAAGGGCAAGATCCGTTGGTCCATAGGTCGCTCGCTGGTGTGAGTAGGTGGGAACAGGTAAAACCCTAGCTCGAACGTTGCACGCTCACACGCCCGCCTCAGGCCCAAAGAGATACAAGCTATGACCGACCGCCATCTGATCATTCCTTCCACCATGCAACCCATTGTCGAGCGCGCCGGCTACGTGCCAGCGGTAAAGGTTGGCAACACTCTTTACTGCGCGGGCCAGGTCGGCCGCACTCCGCAACTGGCCGTGATCGAAGATCCCGAGGCGCAATTCATCGCCGCCTGGGGAAACCTGCGGGAAGTATTGGAGGAGGGTGGTTGCCGCTTCGAAGACGTGGTGGACATGACGACCTACCACGTCAACATGAGCCAGCACATGGCAGTTTTCCGTGACGTGAAAAACAGCCTGTTCCCACGCGGGCATTGCGCCTGGACCACCATCGGGGTGTCCGAACTGGCACACCCCGGTCTGCTGGTGGAAATCAAATGCGTGGCGGTGCAGCGCTAGCTTACTGAACCACTCGATAACACGGCACATACGCCGCGCCGCCTGGCAGCTTCATGCGGTGCTGGGCGACAAACGCCTGTAGCAGCTCGTCCAGCGGTTTCATGATGGCCGGGTCACCGTGGATTTCGTAAGGACCGTTCTGCTCGATCAGGCGGATGCCTTTGTCCTTTACGTTACCGGCCACGATCCCGGAGAACGCACGGCGCAAGTTGGCGGCGAGTTCGTGGGGCGGCAATGCGTGGCTCAGTTGCAGGCTCGCCATGTTCTCGTGGGTCGGGTCGAACGGGCGCTGGAAGCCTTCGTCGATCTTCAGTAGCCAGTTGAAGTGGAACGCGTCGTTGCGCTCGCGGCGGAACTGCTTCACGGCCTTGAGGCCGACGGTCATCTGGCGCGCCACTTCGGCCGGGTCATCGATGATGATCTGGTAGTGCGCTTGCGCCGCTTCGCCCAGGGTGGCACCGACGAATGCGTGCAACTGTTGCAGGTACGGCGCGGCATGTTTCGGCCCGGTGAGGATGACCGGGAAGGGCAGGTCGCGGTTGTCCGGGTGCATCAGGATACCCAGCAGGTACAGGAACTCTTCGGCCGTGCCCGCACCGCCCGGGAAGATGATGATGCCGTGGCCGACGCGAACGAAGGCTTCCAGGCGTTTTTCGATGTCCGGCAGGATCACCAGCTCATTGACGATCGGGTTCGGCGCTTCGGCGGCGATGATGCCCGGCTCGGTCAGGCCAAGGTAGCGCCCGCCGGTAATGCGTTGCTTGGCGTGGGAAATGGTCGCGCCTTTCATAGGACCTTTCATCACGCCGGGGCCGCAGCCCGTGCACACGTCGAGGCTGCGCAGGCCCAGTTCGTGGCCGACTTTCTTGGTGTATTTGTATTCTTCGGTATTGATCGAGTGCCCGCCCCAGCACACCACGATTTTCGGCTCGACACCGGGGCGTAGCGTACGGGCGTTGCGCAGCAGGTGGAACACATAGTCTGTGATGCCCTGGGAGTTGCTCAGGTCGATGCGCTGGCTGTCCAACTCGTTTTCGGTGTAGACGATGTCACGCAGGGCGCTGAACAGCATTTCGCGGGTGCTGGCGATCATTTCGCCATCGACGAAGGCATCGGCGGGGGCGTTCAGCAATTCCAGGCGCACGCCACGGTCCTGTTGATGAATGCGCACTTCGAAGTCTTTGTAGGCGTCGAGAATGGTCTTGGCGTTGTCGATGTGCGCGCCGGTGTTGAGGATCGCCAGGGCGCACTGGCGGAATAGGGTGTAGATGCTGCCGGTACCGGCTTCGCTCAGTTGCTGGACTTCACGTTGGGACAGGGTTTCGAGGCTGCCTTTGGGGCTGACGGACGCATTGATGACTTGACGTTGGGGCATTCTGATTCCTTGAAAGCGCAGCCACCGCACCCACGAGGGGCCGCGATGGCTTGAGAATGATGGGCGCCGAATTCGGTCGCTCGAGACGGATATTTACCTCAGGCGCAAGGCAGAGCGCAAACACCGTCCAACACCATCATGCCGCAGAACTTACTGAATCAGCTTCCAGTTTTTGTAGAAAACCCGACGCAGGGTAAAGGCCATGCCGGCAAACCCCGCGATCACGGCGTTGAGAACCTGGGGCACCGGTGTCGGTCGCACGATATCGATAAACAGGCAGTAACGCTTGGCATCATTTTTGTTGAAAGAGGCGTGCATCAGGGTGTCATCGAAAATAAACAGCGGGTCGTCGTGCCAGTAATGCTTGTGCCTGCCCACCTGGATGTAGACGCCCTCGTGATGGGGCGCCGGTGCCATGTTGTAGAGCACGCGGAACATCATGCGCAGGGGGCCGAAATGAAATGAGGTGGAGCGGTTTTCATTGAATACCGACACGCCAATGGTTTTCACGAACGGTAGTTTTCTGCGCAGTCTCGGAATGTCGAGGGTGGTCTCGATGGGTTGGCCATACCACTGGAAAAACAACATGCCGCGCTTCTTCTCGGCCATGCGTTCGTCCAGGTAACCAATGATTTCGTCCTTGTGGGCCATGGCGTCTTCGATCACCTGTTGCAGCTCTTCACGCCAGGCTGGCGGTAGGTCGGCCATGGTGTAAACGTGTCGGTTACGCGAGCTCAACAGGTCGAACAGGGTATTGAACGGCGCCAGCAGCCAGGTGTTGCGGCCGCTGCCGATAAAATATTTCTTGATGGTGGGCGCGTCGTACAGGCCATTGCGCAGGAAGTCGTAAATACCGCAGATCACCACCAGCCCGAGAAATACCAATGTGGTTTCGGGGAACATATCAATAATCAGCAGGACGCCGAGTACCCAGGCGACCGATGCCGCTTTTTTACGCAAAGCAGGCTTGTTCATGACACTCAGCTCCAGCAGGACGCCATTCGACAGGTCCGGATCCGTGGCCGCGAGTGGTGGGGTTTTGAAACATATTGAAACAACTGCGTCATGATAAGGCGTTCGGCGCTGGAGAGGCGTTTTAAATATTGCAAAATTGTGAAGGCTCTACACAGTTTTTAACGCTGGCTGCGTTGAGCGGATTGGATTTTGTAAACAGAAGATTTGCGACTATCGTGACGCTTCGGTTTTTTGGACGTCATAGACCGGTACGATTGAAGTTGAATGGCCACCACTGGCCTTCGGCACCTTGGAAGAGGCAGAAATTTTATGATCATCAAACCGCGGGTTCGTGGCTTCATCTGTGTGACCGCTCACCCTGTTGGCTGTGAAGCGAACGTCAAAGAGCAGATCGACTACGTCACTCAGCACGGCGTCATCGAAGGCGGCCCGAAAAAGGTCCTGGTCCTCGGTGCATCCACCGGTTACGGCCTGGCCGCGCGCATCAGCGCTGCGTTTGGCTGCGGCGCCGATACCCTGGGCGTGTTTTTTGAGAAAGAAGGCGAAGAAGGCAAGCTGAGTTCCGCCGGCTGGTACAACAGCGCCGCATTCGAGAAATTTGCAGTCGAGAAAGGCCTTTACGCCAAGAGCATCAACGGCGACGCGTTCTCTGACGAGATCAAGCGCCTGACCATCGAAACCATCAAGAAAGACCTGGGCAAGATCGACCTGGTCGTCTACAGCCTGGCCGCGCCACGCCGTACCGACCCGCAAGGCGTGGTGCACAATTCCACCCTTAAGCCGATCGGCAAAGCTGTGACCCTGCGTGGTATCAACACCGACAAGGGCGTTGTGGTCGACACCACCCTGGAGCCTGCAACCCAGGAAGAAATCGACGGCACCGTCAAAGTGATGGGCGGCGAAGATTGGCAGCTGTGGATCGACGCCCTGCGTGACGCCGACGTGCTGGCCGAAGGCGCCAAGACCACCGCGTTCACCTACCTTGGCGAGAAGCTGACCCAGGACATCTACTGGAACGGCTCCATCGGCGAAGCCAAGAAAGACCTCGACAAGAAAGTCCTGACCCTGCGCGACAACCTCGCTGCACTCAAGGGCGATGCCCGTGTATCGGTGCTCAAGGCCGTGGTCACCCAGGCCAGCTCGGCCATCCCGATCATGCCGCTGTACCTGTCTCTGCTGTTCAAAGTGATGAAAGAGCAGGGCACCCACGAAGGTTGCATCGAGCAGGTCTACGGCCTGTTCAAGGACAGCCTGTACGGCAGCCAGCCGAAACTCGACGCCGACGGCCGCCTGCGTGCCGACCTGGCCGAGCTGGAACCGAAGGTCCAGGACGCCGTGGCAGCCCTGTGGAACCAGGTCACCGACGACAACGTCAACGAGATCAGCGATTTTGCCGGCTACAAGGCTGAATTCCTGCGCTTGTTCGGTTTTGAAATCGATGGCGTGGACTACGATGCTGACGTGAACCCGACCGTGAAGATCAACGGTCTCATCTCGGCATAATCGCTGGGGTCGACAGCAGCCTCGATAAATCTGTTATCAGGCTGCTGTCTGGTTTGCGCCCAAGGTGCTCAATCTTGGCGAAAGGTCGACGCCAGCCGCTCCTGCGCATGGGTGAAACCAGAGCGTTTGATGCCAGTTACTTCTTTCTCCCAAAGCGGATTAACAGCAACGTGATAGCCGCTGTCTTTGGCTGTTGTTATCAGTTCCGCCATTTCCTTGCTGTTGTTGATGATGCTGACCTCGTCAAAGCGCCCAAGCTTTGTGGGTAGAAAGAAGGTTGCCGGGTAGTTGGCGGCGACTTCCGTCGCGGGGCTACCGGAGTCCGCATTGTGGTGTACCACCCGCTCTCCATTGCCGACCAAACGGTGATTGATCAGCTCAATCATTTGCTTTATCCGTGGCGTGGCATTGCCCAGATCGGGGTCTTCCTTTTGATAGAAGTGTGCGGCGCTTTCATAGTCTGCGCGTAACGCTTGCGGCACTTGAAAGGTGCTGGGGTCAGGTCGTTGCTGCCTGTAGCGATCGATTCGGTGAGTGAAAACACTGTGCGCTATGTCGGGCACCGGGATTCTGTCCTGTGGGCCAAAATCGCTGAGGTGGGGCGCGACCATGTGCAGGTCATAATCGGCCGTCAGTGCCTTGCCTCCTTCGCGTTTTGCCAGCACTTCAATGGGTTTGCCTTCGTGGAAGATCAGATAGCTATCTTCTGAGGGCGATGTGCGTTTGCCTTCGAATGCATACATCTGCTGGCTGGGGCCTTGGGCACTGAAACGCAGCGTGTCGCTGTGTGTCTTTGTTGTCAGGTCGGTGATCTGGCCGAGTTTCATCAGTTCGCCGAGGCGGTGGCTCGAAATACTCAGAGGCACTGCGACGGCATGTCCATCGCGGATGCACTCCTGGATTTGTTCGTTGGCGCGAGTCACTTTTGCGGGCGCGTCCTCCTTGAGTTTTTCAAGCTTGCTGAACGCTTGGTTCGTACAGATCAGGCCAGCCTGCGGTCCCCAGTTGGCACTTTTTCCCTTGATGTGAAAATCCTTGGTGGGGTGGCCGGCCTCTATCAACCCGGTAGCCACGGTTTCTACGGGACGTACACCGATGATGGAGTTGGTATCCACCGCGATATTTTGCAAGGGCGCAAGATGGCTCGGCACTATTCCGGTCTGCCCCCTGACGCGTTCAAGTGCGAGATTTACCGAGTTGTTCGTCTCTTGGGCGATGCCAGTCGACCGACTGGCTTGAGCGCTCAGTACTACGTGCAGGCTGAGTGCGGAAGGTGAAATAGCAGGGGAGATGATGTCTCTCATTGAATGTCTCCAAGTCATGTTTCATCGGCATGTTGGATGATCCCTTCCAGACCCGAGCATTCCCTCGATTGCAGGGCAGACACTAGAGCCATTTTTTAGGGGCGGGGCGAAAAAAGTATGTCTGGCTGTACGGCGCCGAATCGACGAAAGACGGTGCAAGTCTCGAATGCCGGGGGTTACAGCGCTGCTGGTAGTGCGCGTTCCATGACATTATCGGAAGGGGCCTACAGTTGATTGCTTGCCGCCGCGTGTCATTGCTGTAGGAGACTGTCGCAGCACATTAGTTAATTGGGAGGCGCATATGACCGTGCGTGCAGTGGTTTTTGATTTCGGCGGGGTTCTGTTCGATTGGAGCCCGCAGCACCTTTACCGCACGCTGATTGCCGATGATGGCGAACGGCAGTGGTTTCTCGAGAATATCTGTACCCAGGCGTGGAACACCGAGCAGGATGCCGGTCGCTCCCTGACCGAAGGCACCCGCAGCCTGATCGAGCAACACCCGCATCATGAACGCCTGATCCAAGCCTATTACGATCGCTGGCACGAAATGCTGCGTGGCCCGTTGACGGAAGGCGTGGCGATCCTCGAGGCGCTGCACCAGGCCGATATGCCGCTGTTCGGGCTCACCAACTGGTCGGCTGAGACCTTCCCGTATGCGCGGGCCAACTACCCCTTCCTCCAATTTTTTCGCGATATCGTGGTGTCCGGCGAGTTGAAACTCATCAAGCCTGACGCAGCGATCTACGACGCCAGCCTCAGCCAGGTACGGGCCCACCTGCCAGATATCCAGGCGGCGGAAGTGGTGTTTATCGATGATGTTGCCGGCAACATCGAAGCAGCCATCGCCCTCGGTTGGCGGGGGATTCATCATGTGTCCGCCGAGCGCACTGCCGCTCAATTGCGAGAATGGGGCGTGGGCTTTTAGCGCGCCCATTTTTCCATGGCGAAATCCACGAAGGCGCGCAGCTTGGGCAGCCGATAACGGTCCTGGCCGTAGAGCAGATGCATGGGGCGGCTGGGGAGTCGATAGGTGGTGAGCAAGGCCACCAGCTTGCCGCTCTCCAGATCCGGCTGCACCAGGGCATCGGCCAGCATGATGATGCCCATGCCGTTGACGGCCGCCTGGCGTAGGCCTTGCGAGCTGTTGATGGTCAAAGAGCCGGATACTGGAACCTCCACCTCGCCGCTCTCGCCGGTCATGCGCCACAGTTTGTCGGCGTCGCGCCAGTTGTCACTCGCCGGGTAGGCGAACGCCAGGCAGTCGTGGTGCTGCAGGTCATCGGGGGTCTGAGGTGTACCACGTCGCGCCAGGTAATCAGGTGACGCGCAGAGGGTGAGGGTGTAGGCCTGCATTGGCCTGGCGATCAGACTGGATGTTTCCAGTTCGCCAAGGCGAATCGCCGCGTCGAAGCCGCTGTCGACCAAGTCCATCCGCTCATTGCTCAGTACCACGTACAGATTGATCAATGGGTAGCGTCGGGAAAATTCGCTCAAGGCCGGTGTAAGGCGTTCGGTGCCGAACACGGGGGGCGCGGTGATGCGCAGGGTGCCTTTGGGGACATCACTGTGGGCTTGCTCGGCAAGCTGTTCGGAGTCGGCTACCAGCCCCAGTACTTCCAGGCAACGCTGGTAATACTGGCCACCAAATTCAGTGAGACTTTGTTTGCGTGTGGTGCGTTTGAGCAGGCTGACGCCCAGCCGCTGCTCCAGCGCACGTAGGTGGTTGCCGACCATGGTGGTAGACATCCCGCAGGCTTGGGCTGCCGCCGTCATGCTGCCGGTCTCGACCACTTTCACGTACACCGACATTGCCTGGAACAGATCCATTATCAAGCCCTGGTTTAAAGTCATTGCAGGAATGCGCAGTTTATCCAGCTCAGGTGGCTAACGATACTGCAGTCATCACTACGATGCACTGGAGCCCGCACCATGACCGCCGCCTGCCTGATGACCACTTATCAACCCTTGGCCCTGAGCTTTACCCGCGGCTTGGGTACGCGCCTATGGGACCAGCAAGGTCGCGAATACCTGGATGCGGTGGCCGGTGTGGCGGTGACCAATGTCGGCCATTCGCACCCCAGGCTGGTGGCGGCTATCAGCGAGCAGGCGGGCTTGCTGTTGCACACGTCCAATCTTTACAGCATCGACTGGCAACAACGGCTGGCCCAGCGCCTCACTCAGTTGTCAGGCCTGGATCGCGCGTTCTTCAATAATTCCGGCGCCGAGGCCAACGAAACCGCGCTTAAGCTGGCGCGCCTGCATGGCTGGAAAAAGGGCATTGAAGCGCCGTTGGTGGTGGTGATGGAGAACGCCTTTCATGGCCGAACCCTCGGCACCCTGGCCGCGAGCGATGGCCCCTCGGTCCGCCTGGGCTTCCAACAGTTACCGGGGGATTTTCTCAAGGTACGCTTTGGTGATCTGGCGGCACTGGAAGCGATCACCAAGGCATTTGGTCCGCGCATCACCGCGGTGCTGCTGGAACCGATCCAGGGTGAAAGTGGTGTGCTGCCGGCACCGTCGGGTTACCTGCAAGCCTTGCGCGATCACTGCACACGCCAGGGCTGGCTGATGATGCTTGACGAGATCCAGACCGGCATCGGCCGCACCGGCACCTGGTTCGCCTTCCAGCATGAAGGCATCGTCCCGGACGTGATGACCCTGGCCAAAGGCCTGGGCAATGGCGTGCCGATCGGCGCGTGCCTGGCTCGGGCCGCGGTGGCCCAATTGTTTACACCGGGCAGTCATGGCAGCACGTTCGGCGGCAATCCGCTGGCGTGTCGGGTCGGATGCACCGTGCTGGACATCATCGAAGAACAAGGCTTGCTGCAGAACGCAGCACAACAGGGCGAACGCCTGTTGGCCCGGTTACGCGTGGAATTGAATGAGCATGCGCAGGTCGTGGCGATTCGTGGCCAGGGGCTGATGATCGGTATCGAGTTGGCCAGCCCCTGCCGGGACCTGGCTCAGCGCGCCGCCCAGGAGCACGGGTTGCTGATCAACGTCACGCGGGGCAAGATCATTCGCCTGCTGCCGCCGCTGACCCTGGATACTCAGGAGGTCGAGATGATCGTGCGGGCCATTACCCGGTTACTGGCGTAGGGCCGTTAAGCCACTCCTGGTTCAGGGTCTCGGTATCGCCCAGGTACTCCAGCAGCCAAGCCATGGCCGGGGACAGCTTGTTCTGTGCCCACGCCACGCAAGACGGGCTGGCCGGAAACGGCCGGCTCAATTGCAGCGCCACCAGCTCACCGCGTTCGATCCACGGCAACACCTGATGCGCCGGCGCCATGCCTACACACAGACCGTCGCGCAAGCAATCGATCGCGGATGCCCAATTCGGCACCACCAGCCGACGCTGGTTATCCAGTGTCCAGGTGTCACGCTTGGGTAGGTTGCGCGAGGTGTCGGTCATGCACAGGGAGGCAAAGGGACGCAGCTGATCGTCGCTCAATAATCCTTCGACGCTGGCCAGCGGGTGTCGCGCGCTGACCACGCACAGCCAATTCAACAAACCCATATCGCGGAAGGTGAAGTGGCTGGCCACCGGCACCGCGCTGGTCGCGCCGATCACAATGTCGGTGCGTTCATCTGCCAGGGCATCCCACACGCCGTTGTACACTTCGTACTCCAGCAGCAACTCGACCTCGGGAAACTGTCGATAGAAGTCCAGCACCAGCTGCCGACAGCGTTGGGGTTTGACGATGGAGTCCACCGCGACCTTCAACTGGCCACTCCAGCCATTGGCGACCTGCTGACACAGGCGCCGGGTGCCGAGCATTTTCTTCATCACGCCACGGGCTTCGTCGATAAACAAGCGGCCGGCGGGCGTCAGTTCCACGTCTCGGTGGCGTCGCACGAACAAGGGCACCGCTAGCCACTCTTCCAGCTGGCGCACGGTATAGCTGACGGCCGACGGCACTCGATGCAGTTCCTGGGCTGCGGCGCTGAAGCTGCCATGGCGTGCCACGGCGTCAACCACATCCAGGGAATATTCGGACCACATGCTGACTGCCTTCAAATTTATTGATAAGAGTGTCCAATTATTATCGCTTCACAGAGAATCTGTCAGCTTCATAATGGGCGCCAGTCAGCAAATAGTTTGATGGCAGAATGAACAAGGCTTCAATGAAAAACTCTTTTGGCTTCACTTGGTATCTGGCGGGACTGAGCATGCTCGGTTACCTCGCCATGGACATGTACTTGCCGGCATTTGGTGCCATGGGCGAGCAGTTGCAGATTGGCGCTGGCGCAGTGGGTGCCAGCTTGAGTATTTTCCTCGCCGGCTTTGCGGTGGGGCAGTTGTTGTGGGGGCCGTTGTCCGACCGCTTGGGGCGAAAACCCATCCTGCTCGCCGGCCTGAGCCTGTTTGTGTTGGGCTGCGCGGGGATGTTCTGGGTCGAGACCGCGCCGCAATTGCTGGCGCTGCGCTTTATCCAGGCGATTGGTGTGTGTTCCGCCGCCGTGAGTTGGCAGGCACTGGTGATTGATCGCTACCCGGCCGACAAGGCCCATCGCGTGTTCGCCAGCATCATGCCGCTGATGTCGTTGTCGCCAGCGCTGGCGCCGCTGTTGGGCGCGATGGTGCTGAATCACTTCGGTTGGCAGGCGATCTTCGGCGTGTTGCTGGGGGTGTCGGTGCTGTTGCTGCTGCCGACCGTATTCCTGCGTGGCATGCCGAAACGCCCGACGGAGGGGCGCGAGCCGGTGCGCCTCGGTTATGGACAGTTGCTCACGTCCCGCGTATTTACGGGGAATGTGATGATTTTTGCCGCCTGCTCGGCCAGCTTCTTCGCCTGGCTGACGGCGTCGCCCTTCATCCTCGGCGGCATGGGCTACAGCCCGAATGATATTGGCCTGAGTTACGTATTGCCTACGTTGGCGTTCCTGGTCGGTGGCTACAGTTGCCGCAGCGCCTTGCAGCGCTTCCAGGGCAAGACGCTGTTGCCCTGGTTGCTGCTGGCGTACTGCATCAGCATGGTGGCGCTGTACCTGGTCGCCACCTTGACGGTGCCAACCCTCACCACCTTGTTGATTCCGTTCTGCCTGATGGCGCTGTGCAACGGTGCCAGTTACCCCATCGTGGTGGCGAATGCGCTGATGCCGTTTTCGGAAAATTCCGGCAAGGCGGCGGCATTGCAAAACACCCTGCAACTGGGCCTGTGTTTTCTCAGCAGCCTGGTGGTGTCGTCGATGCTTGACCAGCCGCTGCTGATTACCGCGATCGTGATGCTGGCGACCGCGCCGCTGGCCGTGCTGGGCTACTGGCTGGCGCGGCCGAAAGCCGACAATTCAGCCCTGGCACCGAATCTGAAGTAACAACGCGGTCAACACTGTGGGGGCTGGCTTGCCTGCAATAGCATCGGCTCGGTGTACCTGACACACCCAGTCGCCCGCATCGCAGGCAAACCAGCTCCCACGGTTTGATCGGGCTTCTTCAGTTAAAACGTCACTTCCAGGTTCACCGTCGGCGTCGATGTGCGGCTACCCCGGCCGCCATCCACGCCAAACTTGTTATGCCAATACTCGTAACCCACCCCAAGGTACAGGTTCGGCTTGACGCTTTTGCCCGGTCGCACCGCCACCATTAGCGCGGTGCGCATCAGGGCCTCCGGCGCGGTGTCGCGGCCGTGGTAGTCGTCGCCTTTTTCCCCGACGTAATTGATAAACCCCTGGAATTTCGCCGCATGGCTGGCGATTTCGAATGGGCGCATCCACGTCAAGTTGAGCAGGTAAGTGTCGTCGAAGGTGTGGTTCGACTCCTGCGCGCCGGGGATGCCAGTGTGGTTCCTTTCCTTGTAGTACATCAGGCTCAGGTCGAGTACGCCGACAGTGTTGAACTTCAACGTCGGGCCGATCACCAGCGCGCGTTTTTTGGCTGAGGCGAAGTTGTTGTTGCGGTTGGCGTCAAAACCCAGCGTCAGCGCGTAGTCCTTGACCAGGCCGGTGCCGAGCGGCACATCGAATACCCGCGACGCATACAGCTGGTGGCGGTACACCGCATACACCTCACTCCCGCCATGATCGGTGCCCTTGCGCGGGTCGCGGCTGTCGGACAGAAACACATCGAGGTTGAGGAAATTGCTGCCGTACTGGTAGCCGCTTGCGTGAGTGAAGCTGTAGATGCGCTTGCTGAATTCGTCGGGGTTATTCGGATTGGTGAACTGCTGGCCGTAGCGAAATCCTACGCTGTTGTTCATCCACTCTACTGCGACGGCCTCCCCGCCGCCGAGAAGGGTAAGCGCGACGGTGGCGCCCTGTAGTGCCTTTTTCATTGTTATGGGTCCTTTGGCGTTCTGGCTCATCACGGTCGGATTGTTTTTGTAACGCCGTTGGAGGGTAACTTGTCTGATTGATTGTATACAACTCTATGGACATCCACTCCAAACATTGCATACAGTGGCCGCACAACAAAAACAGAGAACCCCTCACCATGACTATCCCGAAGGCGTCACCGCAGCGGCCAGAAGATGAGAATCTCGGCGTCGCCGCCAACATGGCTTACGGTCTGCAACATGTACTCACGATGTACGGCGGAATCGTTGCGGTCCCCCTGATTGTCGGCCAGGCGGCCGGGTTGTCCCCGGCGGATATCGGCCTGCTGATCGCTGCGTCGCTGTTTGCCGGCGGCCTGGCCACGCTGCTGCAGACCTTGGGTCTACCGTTTTTTGGCTGTCAATTGCCGCTGGTGCAGGGCGTGTCGTTTGCCGGCGTGGCAACCATGGTGGCGATTGTCGGCAGTGATGGCGCCGGCGGTGTGCCGGCGATTCTTGGGGCGGTGATGGCCGCGTCGTTTATCGGGTTATTGATAACCCCCGTTTTTTCACGGATCACCAAGTTTTTCCCGCCGTTGGTCACTGGCATTGTGATCACGACCATCGGCCTGACCCTGATGCCCGTTGCGGCGCGCTGGGCCATGGGCGGCAACAGTCGCGCGGCGGATTTCGGCAGCATGTCCAACATCGGCCTTGCGGCGTTGACCCTGGTGCTGGTGTTGCTGCTGAGCAAAATCGGCAGCGCAACCATCTCGCGCTTGTCGATCCTGCTGGCGATGGTTATCGGCACGGTGATTGCGGTGTTCCTTGGCATGGCCGACTTCTCCGGCGTGACTCAGGGGCCGATGTTCGGTTTCCCAGCGCCATTCCATTTCGGCATGCCAACCTTCCACGTTGCTGCGATCATCTCCATGTGCATCGTGGTGATGGTGACCCTGGTCGAGACCTCGGCGGACATCCTGGCGGTGGGCGAGATCATCGACACCAAGGTCGATTCCAAACGCCTGGGTAACGGCCTGCGCGCCGATATGCTGTCGAGCATGTTTGCACCGATCTTCGGTTCGTTTACCCAGAGTGCGTTCGCCCAGAACGTCGGGCTGGTGGCGGTTACCGGGGTCAAGAGCCGCTTTGTGGTGGCCACCGGTGGGCTGTTTCTGGTGATTCTTGGGCTGCTGCCCTTCATGGGCAGGGTGATCGCGGCGGTGCCGACCTCCGTGTTGGGCGGTGCTGGGATAGTGCTGTTCGGCACCGTGGCGGCCAGTGGTATCCGCACGCTGTCGAAGGTGGATTACCGCAACAACATGAACTTGATTATCGTGGCCACTTCCATCGGTTTTGGCATGATCCCAATTGCGGCACCGAGCTTCTATGATCACTTCCCGAGCTGGTTCGCGACCATTTTCCATTCGGGTATCAGCTCGTCGGCGATCATGGCGATCCTGTTGAACCTGGCGTTCAACCACTTCACCGCCGGTAATTCGGACCAGCAGTCAGTGTTTGTGGCGGGAACCGAGCGCAGTCTGTGCTTCCGAGATGTGTCGGAACTGCGTGATGGGGATTACTTCAAGGGCGGCAAGTTGTTTGATGCCGAAGGGAGAGAGATTCCGTTGGTGGCGGATGTGTCGAGGAAAGCGCACAAGGCAGAGACCACCGAGGTCTGACGCCGAACAGGGGCGCAGTGTGGGAGCTGACTTGCCTGCGATAGCAAGGGCGAATTCACCGCCGTCATCGCAGACAAGCCAGCTCCCATATTGGAAACTATCCGGCCTTGTGTTCTTTGTAATGCACAGAACACACCTCATCCAGAAACTTCACCACGGTGCCCATGCACGCCTGGCGCTCCTCCACATGGGGCATGTGGCTGGAGTCTTCAAACAGTGCCCAGCGCACATCGGCGATTTCATCCAGGAACGGTTTGACCACCCGTGGCGTGGCTTCGTCGTGTCGGCCGGAGATCACCAGCGTGGGCACGTTAATCGCCGACAGACGGCCAATGGAAGTCCAGTCTTTCAAGCTGCCTATCACGTGGAATTCGGTCGGGCCGCTCATGGCGTGGTACACCGTCGGGTCTGAATCGACCGCGGCGAACGTGCGCGCCACTTCCTCCGGCCACGGGATGACTCGGCACACGTGCTGGTCATAAAACACCCTTGAGGCGGCGAGGTATTCCGGGTCCAGGTAAGTGCCGGTGGCCTCGTGCTTGAGCAGGGTTTCATGCACACCTTCCGGCAACAATTTGCGCAGTCGGTTGGCTTCGCTGACCCAAGTGCGCATGCAGGTCGGCGAGTTGGCCGGGATGAACGCGCGCAAGCCCTTGGGCTGCAGGATCGCGTGTTCACTGCCGAGCATGCCGCCCCAGGATTGGCCGAGAATCGCGTAGTTATCGCTGATCTGCAGGTGGTCCAGCAGGTTGTTGAGTTCTTCGAGGAACAGGCCCACGGTCCAGAAGGACGGATCTTTTTCGGGTAGATGAGTAGAGCGGCCGTTGCCCAACTGGTCGTAGTGGATCACGGCGTGGCCGCTGGCGGCGACGTCCTTGAACGCGTCAACGTAATCATGGGTGCAACCGGGGCCGCCGTGGATAACCACCAGGGGAGTGCGACCGCTCGACAAGTCACCGGTGACGCGGTACCAGGTCTGGTAGGCGCCAAACGCCGCATACCCTTCGCGGATTTTTTCGATGAATTCCATTTCGTACCCTGCTCTGAAAAAAGGCTCAGGGACACGATAATGCGTGGGCGAAATTTAAGTAACTAGCAAAACAGCTAGGTTTTGCCGGTGGTCAGTCGTCTAGCAGGCGGTAATGGGTGGCGCGCACCACCGCCTGCACGCGGTTCTTGGCCCCCAGCTTGTGCATCGCCGAGGCCAGGTGCAAGGTGACCACCGCCAGAGAGCGGCTCAATTGCGTGGCGATTTCGGCAGCGGTCAGGCCATCGGCGGCCCATTTGAGGCACTCGCGTTCGCGTTTGGTCAGGTGGATATGCGGATAAGTGCGCAGTTCCTTGCTAAACAGCGGGTACGCTGCTTCCTGCAAGGCATGGGAAATCAGGCTGAAATCCGACAAGGTCTGCTGCACATCCTGCAGCACGCTGCGGGCCTTGCCCGTTCGTAGTCCGGTCAGCGACGCGAAGCCGCCCCGAGGCAGGTGGATCGGTACGCTGACGCCGCAGGTCAATTCCTGGTCGTGCAAGTAGGACGACACCGGCGCATGGCAGGGATCGATGATCTTTTGCAGCGGGGTATCGACCTTGACGTCGTAGGACCATACGAACGGTGACACCGTACTCAGGGCCAGATGTTGCACCGGGTCGATCTGGTAGAACCCTTCGCTGCACCACAAGGCGTGCCAGTCGGGCGGCGTATTGCGCAGTGCGAGCACCGAGGGTGTGATCAATGCGCCATCCTGATCGATCGGCACGGGGGTGTAGTCATACACCAATGCATCGAAGCCCAGTTGCTGGGCGAGGATAAACGTATTGTCCATCTGCTCATCCAGGCTCCTGCCCGGCATCAGACGGTGATTTAACGCAGTCAGCTTGGCCAGCATCCGTTCTGCTCCCGAATTCATTTGAATCTCGACTTGCTGCAAGTAGAATGCCACGCCCCGGCGAAGGACTGCCAGGCTAAACCTATAAGAAATACTAGGTTATGGCCGCACGACATCCTAGGTAGTGTTGGGCTGATCAACGGCCGCTGCCTGCCAGCCCGACACTAGACAAGGAATGTATGCATGTGGCGTGAAATTGCCCCCGACCAGCAGTACAACGTGCAAGTCGACGGCCATAACCTCGTGGTTTACAGCTTTGGCGAAGGCGATGAGGTGCTGTTGTGCCTCAACGGCGGGCCAGGCTTGCCGTGTGACTACTTGCGAGACGCCCATGGCTGGCTCAAAGACCATAACCTGCGAGTGGTTGCATTCGACCAGCTTGGCACGGGCGCATCAGCCAGGCCCACCGACGTTTCTCTGTGGGAAATCCGCCGTTATGTCGAAGAAGTCGAAACCGTGCGCCAGGCCCTGGATCTCGGTCGCGTGCACCTGCTCGGGCATTCCTGGGGCGGCTGGCTCGGTATCGAATATGCCATCCATTATCCCGACGCGCTGAAAAGCCTGATCCTGGAAAATACCGTTGGCGACATTCCGCACCTGTCCCAAGAGCTGGAACGCCTGCGCGGCGCCCTTGGCAGCGAGACGGTAGCCATGATGCAACGCCACGAAGCCATGGGCACCCTGGACCACCCGCAGTACCAGGCCGCGATCACCTTGCTCAACTATCGTCACGTGTGCCGCCTGGACGAGTGGCCCGCACCGGTCAAACGCTCCCTTGACGACTGGAACATGGGCCCCTACGAAACCATGCAAGGCCCCAACGAATTCCTCTACATCGGCAACCTCAAGGACTGGAACCGCATCCCTGAGATGGCCGATTTCAAGATGCCGATCCTGATCACCACCGGCCAGCATGACGAACTCACCCCAGCCTGCGCCATGCGCATGAAACTGGCGGCCCGACACGCCGAACTGCACGTGTTCCCCAACAGCAGCCATATGCCTTTCTATGAGGAGCCCCATGCGTATTTTCCGGTGTTGCTGGACTTCCTTGCGCGTCATCGGGGCTGACGGATGAACCTGGCGCGCTACCGTTTTGTCTTGTACCGGCCGCTGCAATTGCTGCCGGTGCTGTTTGGCATCAGCCTGATCACCTTTGTGCTGGTGCGCTCGATTCCCGGCGACCCGGCGCGTGCTTTGCTGGGTTCGCGCAGCACGCCGGACGCTTTGCTGAAAATCCGCGCCCAGTACGGCCTCGACCAGCCGTTGTGGCTGCAATATTTCTACTTTCTGAAGAACCTGCTCAAGGGCGACCTTGGCCAATCGCTGCTGTACAAGGTCGATGCGCTCAAGCTGATCGTCACGCGTATTGAACCCACCCTGGTACTGGTGCTCGGCAGTGTGGTGCTGGCGCTGCTGATCGCCGTGCCGTTGGCGACCTTCGCCGCACGCAACAAGGGTGGCTGGGCGGATAACCTGATTCGCGTGTTCACCACGGTTGGCCTTGGCATGCCGGCGTTCTGGCTGGGCTTGATGCTGATCCTGTTGCTGAGTGTGCAGTGGGGCCTGTTTCCGGTATCCGGTTACGGCCGGACCTGGTTGGATAAAGCGCATCACATGGTGCTGCCATGCCTGACGATTGCCCTGGCGTTGTCGGCGGTGCTGGTGCGCAACTTGCGGGCGAGCATGTTGATGGAACTACAGGCCGACCACGTGACCGCCGCCCGGGCGCGTGGGTTGTTGGAAGCCGCAGTGTTTCGCCGTCATGTGCTACCCAATTCCCTGGTGCCGGCGGTCAATCTGCTGGCGGTGAACATCGGTTGGCTGATCAGCGGCACGGTGGTGATCGAAAGCCTGTTCGCCATCCCCGGCATCGGCCAATTGTTGGTACGCGGGATCTTCACCCGCGATTACATGGTGGTGCAGGGCGTGGCCATGGTGCTAGCTTGCGCGACGGTGATCGTCAACTTCATCGCTGACGTCGTGACCGTGGCCCTCGACCCGCGAGTGAAGATGCAATGAGCAGTCGTCCGTTGATTGCCCCTTGGCGCTTGCGCCTGCGCTTTGGTTTGCGCAATGGCCGGCTGACGGCTGCGTGGGGTTTGTTGATTCTGCTGGCATGGCTGGTGCTTGCGCTGTTTGCACCGTGGATCGCGCCATATGACCCGATTGCGCAGAACACCGATTTCAGTTTGCTCGGCCCCAGCCTTGCTCATCCATTTGGCACCGATAACTACGGAAGGGACATTCTTTCGAGGGTTATCTGGGGCGCGCGTATAGACCTCCAGTTAGCCATCGTCGGGGTGATCTTCCCGTTCATGATCGGCACCTTCATCGGCGCGGTCTCCGGTTACATCGGCGGGCGTTTCGACAGTGTCTGCATGCGTGTGATCGATGTGATCCTGGCCTTCCCGTTCCTGGTGCTGATGCTGGCGATCATGGCCATTCTCGGCCCAGGCTTGAAGAGCTTCTACATCGCCATGGCCTTGGTGGGCTGGGTGTCCTACGCGCGGCTTATCCGCTCGCAGATCCTGGTGCTCAAGGAAAGCGACTTTGCCCTGGCCGCCAAAAGCCTGGGCTTTGGCCATGGGCGGATTCTGTTCCGGCACCTGCTGCCCAATGCGATGTTCGGCTCCATCGTGTTTTCCATGTCGGACGCGGTGTTGGTGCTGCTCAATGGCGCCGCCGTGAGTTACCTGGGCCTGGGCGTGCAACCGCCGACCGCCGAATGGGGCACGATGGTGGCCGAAGGACAGGCCTTCATCACCACTGCCTGGTGGATCTGCACCTTTCCGGGGCTGGCCATCGTGACCTTGGCCATGGGGTTCAGCCTGCTCGCCGATGGCGTGGCGCAAGTGTTGGGGGATCGCTCATGAGCCTGTTGCAAGTGCGCGACCTCAGTGTGATTGCCAACAACGCAGGGCGTGATGTGACCTTGGTCGATCGCGTGTCTTTCGATTTGGCCGAGGGTGAGATCCTCGGGCTGGTGGGGGAAAGCGGCTCGGGCAAGACCATGGCCTGTCGCGGTTTGATGCGCCTGCTGCCATCGCCCAACCTGCGCGTGCAAGGCGGTGCGGTCCGGCTGGGCGGCCAGGACCTGCTGTCATTGGATGACGCTGGCATGCGGGCGGTGCGTGGCGGTCAGTTGGGCATGATTTTCCAGAACCCCAGCAGCCACCTCGACCCGCTGATGCGCATCGGCGAGCAGATTGCCGAGGGCATCCGCCTGCATCAAGGTGCGTCGAAAAAAGACGCGCGCCTGCAGGCCATCGAGGTACTGCGCCAAGTGGGCATCCCCGATCCCCAGGCGCGGGTCGACAACTACCCCCAAGAGTTTTCCGGCGGCATGCGCCAGCGCGCGATGATCGCAGTCGCCTTGGGCTGCAACCCGAAAGTGCTGATCGCTGACGAGCCGACCACGGCGCTGGATGTGACGGTGCAGGCGCAAATCCTGCGGCTGTTGCTGGAACTGCGCGACCAGCGTGGCCTGTCGATCATCATGATTACCCACGACCTTGGCGTGGTTGCGCAAACCTGTGACGCCATCGCCGTGATGTACGCGGGGTGCCTGTGCGAGCACGGCAGCAAATACGATGTGCTGGCGCAACCGCAGCACCCGTACACCGCCGGCTTGATCGACTGCCAACCTGCTCACAGCAGCGGCCACGCTTTGCTGCGCACGATTCCCGGGCAGCCGCCGCTGCTGGACGCCTTGCCTGCCGGCTGCCGGTTCAACCCGCGCTGCCCGCAAGTCGGGGCCTTGTGCACCGAAGTGCTGCCGGAAGGCCAGCGAGTCGCCTGTCATTACCCGTTGGGAGCGCAGCCATGAGCCTGTTGCAGATCAAGGACCTTGAGGTGAAGTTCGCCGCGTCCGGCACCGGCTTGTTCGGCTTGAACAAACAGTGGGTGAGGGCGGTGAACGGTGTATCGCTGAGCTTGGCGGCGGGTGAAACCCTCGGGTTGGTCGGTGAGTCCGGCAGCGGTAAAAGCACCTTGGGCCGCGCCATTTTGCACCTCAACCCGATCAGCGCCGGACAGGTGCTGTTTGATGGCATCGACATGGCCCACGGCAGCGCCATCGACATCACCCGGCTGCGCCATGAAACCGCAATGATCTTCCAGGACCCGTACGCCGCACTGAACCCGCGGCATACCATCGGCGAAACGATTGCCGAAGTACTACGCGTGCAACGCAAGGTTGCGCCGGAGCGGATATCAGATCGCGTCAATGAACTACTCGATCTGGTCGGCCTGCGGCCCGAATTGGCCAGTCGTAAACCCGGCTCACTCAGCGGCGGTCAGTGCCAGCGCGTCGGCATCGCCCGGGCCTTGGCGGTGGAGCCGCGCCTGATCATCGCCGACGAGTGCGTGGCGGCGCTGGACGTGTCGATCCAGGGCCAGATCATCAATCTGTTGCTGGAACTGCAGCAGCGCATGCACCTGGCGATCCTGTTCATCGCCCATGACCTGGCTATCGTGCGTCGCCTGTGCGATCGCGTGGCGGTGATGTACCTGGGCAAGATCGTTGAGGAGGGGCCGGTGGAGTCGGTCTTCACGGCGCCACGCCATCCGTACACGGCGGCGTTGATCCAGGCGATTCCCGAGATCGATCCGCATCGGCCGTTGCCGACAGAGCCCTTGCCGGGTGAGCCCCCGAGCCCGCTGAACTTGCCTACAGGCTGCGCCTTTCACCCACGTTGTCGGCATGCCCGGACCATGTGTTCCGTGGTGTTGCCGCCGACGCATTTCCTGCACGAGCATCGGTACAGTTGCGTGCTTGAAGAACCTTTGCTTTAACCCTCTGCCATTCATTAACAAGGAGTTGTGATATGCAATCGCGCCACTTGAAGTTGCTCGCCGCCGCTACATTGACCGCATGGTCCCTGACTGCCGGCCTGGCGCAAGCCGCCGGTGTACTGACCATCGGCTGCCGTGAGGACAGCACCACGTTCGACCCGATCAAAAGCGCGCAAAACCGCGACACCTGGGTCTTCGCCAACGTCTACGACACCCTGGTGCGCGTCGATAACCTGGGCACCAAGATGGAGCCGGGCCTGGCAGAAAGCTGGGACATTTCCAAGGATGGCCTGACCTACACCTTCAAGCTGCGTGATGCGAAGTTCTCCGACGGTTCGGCGATCACCGCCGACGATGCAGCGTTCAGCCTGCTGCGCATCCGCGACAACAAAGCCTCGCTGTGGGCAGACCCTTTCAACCTGATCAACACGGCCAAGGCGTCAGATCCGAAAACCCTGGTGGTCACCCTGAAGACCCCGGCTGTGGCCTTTCTCTCGCAACTGGCGTCGCCGACGGTGTCGATCCTGTCGGAAAAAGCCATGACCAAGATGGGCGAAGACGCCTACTCGGAAAACCCCGTGACCTCCGGCGCGTTTACCGTGGACGAGTGGCGCAAGGGTGATCGCGTCATCCTGAAAAAGAACCCGAACTTCTGGCAGGCCAAGAACGTGAGCCTGGATGGCGTGGAGTGGGTCTCCGTCACCGACGACAATACGCGCATGCGCATGGTGCAGAACAACGAGCTGGACACGGCGATCTTCGTACCGTTCTCGCGGGTTGAAGAGCTGAAGAAAGACAAGAACGTGGTGATCCATGCCGACCCGTCCACCCGTGAAGATCACCTGCTGATCAACCACGAGCATGGCCTGCTGGCCAAGCCAGAAGTACGTCAGGCACTGGACATGGCCATCGACAAACAATCGCTGGTGAAGACCGCCACTTACGGTCAAGGCACCGTGGCTTATTCCTACATTCCAAAGGGCTCGCTGTACCACTACGCCAACAACCTGCAACGCCCGTACGACCCGACCGCCGCCAAGAAGCTGCTGGAGCAGGCCGGTGCCAAGGACTTGAAGCTCAACTACGTGGTCAATGCCGGCAACGAAGCCGACGAGCAGATTGCGGTGATCATCAAGGATCAATTGGCGAAGGTCGGCGTGACTGCCAACCTGCAAAAGGTCGACCCGACCCAGAGCTGGCAGATGCTGGTGGACGGTGAGTACGATATTTCGGTGATGTACTGGACCAACGACATCCTCGACCCGGACCAGAAGACCACCTTCGTGCTGGGCCACGACACCAACCAGAACTACATGACCCGTTACAAGAACGACAAGGTCAAGGCACTGGTGGCGCAAGCACGCATCGAGGCTGACCCGGTCAAGCGTGAGCAGATGTATGTGGAACTGCAGAAACTGGCGAAACAGGATGTGAACTGGATCGACCTGTACTACAGCCCCTACATCAACATCTCACGCAAGAACGTGAGCAACTTCCTGCAGAACCCGTTGGGGCGCTTCACCCTTGAGGAAGTAGTGAAGAACTAAGAGCCAGAGAACACCGCAATACAAATGTGGGAGGGGGCTTGCCCCCGATAGCGGTGGGTCAATCACAGATACAGTGACTGACACCCTGCAATCGGGGGCAAGCCCCCTCCCACATTTAGTTCCGGTTGTGTCAGTTGTTACTGCGCGTCAAACGCCTGCCCATTGATGCCGGTACTGTCCGGCCCCATCAGGTACAGGTACACCGGCATGATCTCTTCCGGCGCCGGCCTTTCCATCGGGTTTTCCCCCGGATACGCCTGGGCCCGCATGCTGGTGCGAGTGCCGCCGGGGTTGATGCTGTTGGCGCGTACCGCGGCCACATCCTCCAGTTCATCGGCCAGGGTTTGCATCAAGCCTTCGGTGGCAAACTTCGACACACCATAGGCGCCCCAGTAAGCCCGACCCTTGCGCCCGACACTGCTGGAAGTGAACACCACCGACGCATCCTGGGACAACTTGAGCAGCGGCAGCAGCGTGCTGGTCAACATGAACATCGCGTTGACGTTCACGTGCATCACGCGCATGAAATTCTCGCCGGACAATTGCTCGATCGGCGTGCGTGGGCCGATGATCGAGGCGTTGTGCAGCAGGCCGTCGAGGTGGCCGAATTCCTTTTCGATCATCGCGGCCAGTTCATCGTACTGATGGGGCAGGGCGGTCTCCAGGTTGAACGGGATCACCACCGGTTGCGGCTGGCCCGCCGCTTCGATTTCGTCATACACCTGGGCCAGGTTGGCTTCGGTCTTGCCCAGCAACAGCACCGTGGCACCATGGGCGGCATAGGTTTTCGCCGCCGCCGCGCCGATCCCGCGACCGGCACCGGTCACCAGGATCACCCGGCCTTTGAGCAGTTCTGGACGTGCGGAGTAATCAAACATAAATAGCCTCGACAAAATTCAAGGTGATACAGCTCTCAATGTGGAATCCAATTCCTGTGGGAGCTGGCTTGCCTGCGATAGCGGTCTGTAAGCTGGCATATGTGCTGGCTGACACTGCGCTATCGCAGGCAAGCCAGCTCCCACATTGACCTCAGTGTTTGCAGGGGCGGCAAACAATTAGCAGCTGCACAGCGCGTTATCCAATACCTTGCGCAGTTCCAACGGGTGATCCACCACCACATCGGCGCCCCAATGGCGTGGGTTGTCGTCCGGGTGGATGTAGCCGTAGGTGACCGCTGCAGTGCGCGTGCCGGCGTCGCGGCCGGATTCGATATCGCGCAGGTCATCACCCACGAACAGCACGCTGGCCGGGTCCAGGTCGAGCATCTTGCACGCCAGGATCATCGGCTCCGGGTCCGGCTTGCTGTTCTTCACGTGATCCGGGCAGATCAGCAGCGCCGAGCGCTCGGCCAGGCCCAGTTGCTGCATGATCGGCTCGGCAAAGCGCAGTGGCTTGTTGGTCACCACGCCCCAGATCAGCTTGGACTTCTCGATGTCCTCCAGCAGCTCGGCCATGCCGTCGAACAGTTTGCTGTGGACCGCGCAGCCCACAAGGTAGCGTTCGAGGAATTCCTGGCGCAGTTCTTCAAAGCCTGGAGATTCCGGGTCCATCGAGAAGGTCACGGCCACCATCGCCCGCGCACCGCCGGAGATTTCATCGCGGATGTGCTGGGGGTTGATCGGCGCCAGGTCGCGGTCGGCGCGCATGGCCTGGCAGATGGCGATAAAGTCCGGCGCGGTATCCAGCAGGGTACCGTCCATGTCGAAGAGAACCGCTCGCAACTTCACAGGCTCACTCCTCGCGCAGGGTCTGGATCATGTAGTTGACGTCAACGTCGTTGGCCAGCTTGTAGTGCTTGGTCAGCGGGTTGTAGGTGAGGCCGATGATGTCCTTGACGGTCAGCCCGGCCTGGCGGCTCCAGGCACCCAGCTCGGACGGGCGGATGAATTTCTTGAAGTCATGGGTGCCGCGCGGCAGCAGCTTCATGATGTATTCGGCGCCGATGATCGCGAACAGGTAGGCCTTGGGGTTGCGGTTGATGGTGGAGAAGAACACCTGGCCCCCCGGCTTGACCATGCGGAAGCAGGCGCGGATCACCGAGGACGGGTCCGGTACGTGTTCCAGCATTTCCAGGCAGGTAACCACGTCGAACTGCTCGGGCATCTCTTCGGCCAGGGCCTCGGCGGTGATCTGGCGGTATTCCACGTTCACGCCGGATTCCAGCTGGTGCAGCTGGGCCACGGCCAGGGGCGCTTCGCCCATGTCGATGCCCATTACGGTGGCGCCGCGCTGCGCCATGGCCTCGCTGAGAATGCCGCCGCCGCAGCCTACATCCAGCACCTTCTTGCCGGCCAGGTTGACGCGTTCATCAATCCAGTTGACCCGCAGCGGGTTGATGTCGTGCAGGGGCTTGAACTCACTCTCACGGTCCCACCAGCGGTGAGCCAGGGCTTCGAATTTGGCGATTTCGGCGTGGTCGACGTTGCTCATGGTGAATCCTCTAAATCTGATAAATCGGTTTGTCAGTCCTGAACCTCAGGGTTCAAAACCTTCGTTATTCGTGGTGCCCGCTGATGCGCTGGCCCCAGGCGATGGCCGTGGCGGTCAACTGTTGTTCATCCATGCGGGTCAATTGCCGGTCGTCGAGCAATTGCTTGCCGGCGACCCAAAGGTGTTTCACGCAGTCGCGTCCGGTGGCATATATAAGCTGTGAGACCGGATCGTAGATCGGTTGTTGCGCCAGCCCGGAAAGATCGAAGGCCACGATATCCGCCGCCTTGCCGACCTCCAGCGAGCCAATTTTGCTTTCCAGGCCCATGGCCCGCGCACCGTTGAGCGTCGCCATGCGCAAGGCGCGATGGGCATCCAGCGCGGTGGCCGAGCCGGCGACGGCCTTGGCCAACAGTGCGGCGGTGCGGGTTTCGCCCAGCAGGTCGAGGTCATTGTTACTGGCAGCGCCATCGGTGCCGATGGCCACGTTCACGCCAGCCTGCCACAGACGCTCCACCGGGCAAAAGCCGCTGGCCAATTTCAGGTTGGATTCCGGACAGTGAACGATGCTGGTGTTGCTTTCTACCAGCAAAGCCAGGTCATCCTCGCTGATTTGGGTCATATGAACGGCCTGGAAGCGCGGCCCCAACAGCCCGAGGCGACCCAGACGCGCCAATGGCCGTTCGCCAGTCTGCTCGACCGCTTGCTGCACTTCAGAGGCGGTTTCGTGAACATGCATGTGGATCGCGGCGTCCAGCTCTTCGGCGATCACCCGGATTTTCTCCAGGTTGTCATCACACACGGTGTAAGGCGCGTGCGGGCCGAAGGTGATCTTGATGCGTGGGTGGTGCTTGAGATCGCCGAACAGCTCGACGCCTTGGCGAATCGCCTCGTCGGGCGTACTGGCGCCGGGGATCGGGAAGTCGAGGATCGGAATTGCGATCTGCGCGCGGATGCCGCTGTTGTGCACGCAGTCACTGGCGACTTTGGGGTAGAAGTACATGTCGGAGAAGCAGGTGATGCCGCCCTTGAGCTGTTCGGCGATGGCCAGGTCGGTGCCATCGCGCACAAAGGCTTCATCGACCCACTTGGCCTCGGCAGGCCAGATGTGTTTTTCCAGCCAGGTCATCAGCGGCAGGTCGTCGGCCATGCCGCGAAACAGGCTCATCGCCGCATGTCCGTGGGCGTTGATCAGGCCGGGGCTGAGCAGCATGCCCGGCAGTTCGCGCACTTCGTTGGCCACCAGCTTGAGCGCTGCCGCCCGTGGCCCGATAAAGGCAATGCGCCCATCGCGAATGCCCAGGCCATGTTCCTTGAGCACCACGCCAGCGGGTTCGACAGGCACCAGCCATGTAGGCAGCAACAATAAGTCGAGCGGGGCGGCAGTGGCGGTCATCGCAGGCTTCTTCCCAGGCAGCTATAAAAGAAGGGCGAAGTATACCCGAGCGTCCTGGCTGGCGGATCGCTATAATCGGCGGCTTTGTTTATGAGTGCGGAGTAAGGGATGCGCGATCGACTGTTGGCAGCGGAGAAAGTGAAGGCCATCGATTGGCGTGATGGCGCGCTGTACCTGCTCGATCAGCGTGCCTTGCCATCCCGGGAAAGCTGGGTGGCTTGCTCTACGGTCGATGATGTGGCGGCGGCCATTCGTTCGATGGTGGTGCGCGGTGCACCGGCCATTGGTATCAGCGCGGCGTATGGCCTGGTGCTGGCGGCGCGTGAGCGGATCGCCGAGGGCGGTGACTGGCAGGCAGCGTGGGAAGAAGACTATGCACTGTTAGCCGATACCCGACCGACCGCGTCGAACCTGTTCTGGGCGTTGAAACGCATGCGTGACCGCCTGGATCGCGTCAAAAAGCACGCCGACCCGCTGGCGGTGCTTGAAGCAGAAGCCATTGCCATCCATGAAAGTGATCGCGAAGCCAATCTCACCATGGCTCAACTGGGGGTCGATTTGATCCGCAAGCACCAGGGCAATGCCCAGGCGATCCTCACCCACGGCAACGCTGGCGCCCTGGCGACCGGCGGTGTGGGTACGGCGCTCGGGGTGATTCGTGCGGCCTATCTGGAAGGCATGGTCGAGCAGGTCTACGTCAATGAAACCCGGCCCTGGCTGCAAGGTTCGCGGCTGACCGCCTGGGAGCTGGCGGGCGAGGGCATCCCTGTGACGGTGAATGCCGATTCCGCTGGCGCGCATATCCTCAAGACCAAAGGCGTGACCTGGGTGATCGTCGGTGCTGATTGCATTGCCGCCAATGGCGACGTGATCAGCAAGATCGGGACGTACCAGTTGGCAGTGTGTGCCATGCACCACGGCGTGCGGTTCATGGTGGTGGCGCCGAGTTCGACCCTGGACATGATGATGGCAACTGGCGATGACGTAGCGCTGGAAGAGCGCGACGCCGGTGAGTTGCTGGAAGTCGCCGGCCAGCGCTTCGCCGCGGATGTCGTCGCCTTCAATCCAGTGTTTGACGTGACCCCGGCCGACCTGATTGACGTGATCGTGACCGAAAAAGGCATCGTCGAACGGCCGGACACCGCCAAGCTGGCCAAGTTGATGTGCCGTAAACGCCTGCATTGAGGGCGTTGGCGCCTGTCCGATTGCATTCGCGAGCAAGCCCGCTCCCACATTTTGAATGTGTTCACCACTCAAATGTGGGCGCGGGCTTGCTCGCGAAGGGGTCTATAAGTCAAGAAAACCTTCGGATCTGCCTTCAAAAAATAGCACGACCCTGCCTCTGAGCCCCTCTCGTCGCCCTCAAGCCTGTCATCCGTCAACTTACTATGCTCCATGCGCATCAGGGGGATAGGTGCGTGGCGGCGATTGTGATAACATCCGGCGGTTTCCAGGGTCGCCCCGAGGGGTGGCCTATAACGTGCAGATCCGTGTCATAACTCGTTGATTTGTCGTAAGTCGTTGTCAGGCACTCTGCCGGCAGCGGCGAGCTTCGTTCGTCCCATATGGATGTGACGAGGTTTCACCCGAAAAAGGAATCAGGCTTCTCATGGGCGAACTGGCCAAAGAAATCCTCCCGGTCAATATCGAAGACGAGCTGAAACAGTCCTACCTCGACTACGCGATGAGCGTAATTGTCGGTCGGGCACTGCCTGATGCGCGCGATGGCTTGAAGCCCGTGCACCGGCGTGTGCTGTTCGCGATGAGCGAGCTGGGTAACGACTGGAACAAGCCGTACAAGAAATCTGCCCGTGTTGTCGGTGACGTGATCGGTAAGTATCACCCTCACGGCGACACTGCGGTGTACGACACCATCGTTCGGATGGCCCAGCCGTTTTCCCTGCGCTACCTGCTGGTAGACGGCCAGGGCAACTTCGGTTCGGTCGACGGCGACAACGCCGCGGCCATGCGATACACCGAAGTGCGCATGACCAAGCTGGCGCATGAGCTGCTGGCCGACCTGCATAAAGAAACCGTGGACTGGGTGCCGAACTACGACGGCACCGAAATGATCCCGGCGGTCATGCCGACCAAGATCCCCAACCTGCTGGTCAACGGTTCCAGCGGTATCGCCGTGGGCATGGCCACCAACATCCCGCCGCACAACCTCGGTGAAGTCATCGACGGTTGCCTGGCCCTCATCGACAACCCGGAGCTGACCGTCGATGAGCTGATGCAATACATCCCCGGCCCGGACTTCCCGACTGCCGCGATCATCAACGGTCGCGCCGGCATCATCGAAGCCTACCGCACCGGTCGCGGCCGCATTTACATGCGCGCCCGCTCGATCATCGAAGACATCGACAAGGTCGGTGGCCGCCAGCAGATCGTTATCACCGAACTGCCGTACCAGCTGAACAAGGCGCGCCTGATCGAGAAGATCGCCGAGCTGGTCAAAGAGAAGAAGCTCGAAGGCATCACCGAACTGCGCGACGAGTCCGACAAAGACGGTATGCGCGTGGTGATCGAGCTGCGTCGTGGCGAAGTGCCTGAGGTGATCCTCAACAACCTCTATGCCCAGACCCAGCTGCAAAGCGTGTTTGGTATCAACGTGGTTGCGCTGATCGACGGCCGCCCGCGCATCCTGAACCTCAAGGACCTGCTGGAAGCCTTCGTGCGTCACCGTCGCGAAGTGGTCACACGCCGCACCGTGTTCGAACTGCGCAAGGCCCGCGAGCGCGGCCACATCCTGGAAGGCCAGGCAGTTGCGCTGTCGAACATCGACCCGGTAATCGCCCTGATCAAGGCCTCGCCAACCCCGTCGGAAGCCAAGGAAGCGTTGATCAGCACGCCTTGGGAATCCAGCGCCGTGGTGGCCATGGTTGAACGTGCCGGCGCCGACTCGTGCCGTCCGGAGACCCTGGACCCGCAATACGGTCTGCGCGAAGGCAAGTACTTCCTGTCGCCGGAACAGGCCCAGGCCATCCTGGAGTTGCGCCTGCACCGCCTGACCGGTCTGGAGCACGAGAAGCTGCTGGCCGAGTACCAGGAGATCCTCAACCAGATCGGCGAGTTGATCCGCATCCTCAGCAGCGCCGTGCGCCTGATGGAAGTGATCCGCGAAGAACTGGAAGTGATCCGCGCCGAATACGGTGACGTGCGCCGTACCGAAATCCTCGATGCGCGCCTCGACCTGACCCTGGGTGACATGATCCCGGAAGAAGAGCGTGTGGTGACCATCTCCCACGGTGGCTACGCCAAGACCCAGCCATTGGCTGCGTACCAGGCCCAGCGTCGTGGTGGTAAAGGTAAATCGGCGACCGGCGTGAAGGATGAGGACTACATTGCTCACCTGTTGGTCGCCAACAGCCACACCACGCTGCTGCTGTTCTCCAGCAAAGGCAAGGTGTACTGGCTGAAAACCTACGAAATCCCGGAAGCGTCCCGTGCTGCCCGTGGTCGCCCACTGGTCAACCTGCTGCCACTGGACAGTGATGAATACATCACCACCATGCTGCCGGTCGAGGAATACACCGAAGGTCACTTCATCTTCATGGCCACCGCCAAAGGCACCGTGAAGAAGACCCCGCTGGAATCCTTCAGCCGTCAGCGCAGCGTGGGCCTGATCGCCCTGGAGCTGGACGAAGGCGACGTGCTGATCTCTGCGGCCATCACCGATGGCGAGCGTGAAGTCATGCTGTTCTCCGACGGCGGCAAGGTCACGCGCTTCAAGGAATCCGACGTTCGCGCCATGGGCCGTACCGCCCGCGGTGTGCGCGGCATGCGCCTGCCAGAAGGGCAGAAGCTGATTTCGATGCTGATCCCGGAAGAAGGCAGCCAGATCCTCACCGCTTCCGAGCGCGGTTATGGCAAACGCACCGCCATCAGCGAGTTCCCGGAGTATAAGCGTGGCGGCCAAGGCGTGATCGCCATGGTCAGCAACGACCGCAATGGCCGTCTGGTCGGCGCGGTCCAGGTGCTCGATGGCGAGGAGATCATGCTGATTTCCGACCAGGGCACCCTGGTACGTACCCGTGTGGCTGAAGTGTCGAGCCTGGGCCGTAATACCCAGGGCGTCACCCTGATCAAGCTGGCCAAGGACGAGAAACTGGTCGGCCTGGAGCGTGTCCAGGAGCCATCGGAAGTCGAAGGCGAAGAGCTGGAAGGCGAGGAATTCGAAGGCGAGGTGATCGCAGCAGGCGATGACAACGTCGACGAGCCAACCCTCGACGCTGCCGCAGACGAAGAAGAACCGCAGGAATAAGCGGACACACAGGGGGCGGATGAAGATTCGCCCCCTTGTTGTTTGTCCCTTGTGAAATAGCACGTCTTTTGGCTGGACGCGGTCAATGTGGGAGCTGGCTTGCCTGCGATGGCAGCGCCGCGGTATCACTGCGCTACCGAGGTGCCCTTATCGCAGGCAAGCCAGCTCCCACAAGGGTTCGCTCCAGAGAAAGGTTGTTGCCGAACATGATTGCAGCCCCACCAAATCAGAGTGAGATTGGATGTGAGCAAGAGAGCCTATAACTTCTGTGCCGGTCCCGCGGCGCTTCCTGAAGCAGTCCTGCAGCGTGCGCAGGGTGAACTCCTCGACTGGCATGGAAAAGGCCTCTCCGTGATGGAAATGAGCCATCGCAGCGATGAGTTCGTGTCCATCGCCACCAAGGCCGAGCAGGATCTGCGTGACTTGCTGGACATCCCATCCAACTACAAAGTGTTGTTCCTGCAGGGCGGCGCCAGCCAGCAGTTCGCCCAGATCCCGCTGAACCTGCTGCCGGAAGACGGCACGGCTGACTATATCGACACGGGTATCTGGGGTCAGAAGGCTATTGAAGAGGCCTCGCGTTACGGTCACGTCAATGTCGCGGGTACCGCCAAGCCGTACGACTACTTCGCCATTCCCGGTCAGAATGAGTGGAAGCTGTCGAAGGACGCGGCCTACGTGCACTACGTCGCGAACGAAACCATCGGCGGCCTGGAGTTTGATTGGGTGCCGGAAGTCGGTGACGTTCCGCTGGTGTGCGACATGTCCTCGGACATTCTCTCGCGCCCTATCGATGTGTCCAAGTACGGCATGATCTACGCCGGCGCCCAGAAGAACATCGGTCCGAGCGGCATCCTGGTCAACATCATCCGTGAGGACCTGTTGGGTCGCGCCCGTTCGCTGTGCCCGACCATGCTCAACTACAAGGTCGCGGCCGATAACGGCTCGATGTACAACACTCCGCCAGCGTTTGCCTGGTACCTCTCCGGCCTGGTGTTCGAATGGCTGAAAGAGCAGGGCGGTGTCGCCGCCATGGGCAAGCTCAACGAAGAGAAGAAGCGCGTCCTGTACGACTTCATCGACGCCAGCGGCCTGTACAGCAACCCGATCAACCTGACTGATCGCTCGTGGATGAACGTGCCGTTCCGCCTGGCTGATGATCGCCTGGACAAGCCGTTCCTGGTCGGTGCCGAAGAGCGTGGCCTGCTGAACCTCAAGGGGCACCGTTCGGTCGGTGGCATGCGCGCCTCCATCTACAATGCCGTCGACATCCACGCGATCAACGCGCTGGTTGAGTACATGGCAGCGTTCGAAAAGGAACACGGCTAATGTCTGAGCAAGAACTCAAGGCCCTGCGCGTGCGCATTGACAGCCTGGACGAGAAAGTCCTGGAGCTGATCAGTGAGCGCGCGCGGTGCGCCCAGGAAGTGGCACGGGTGAAGATGGCCTCCCTGGCCGAAGGCGAAGTGCCGGTGTTCTACCGTCCCGAGCGTGAAGCCCAGGTGCTCAAGCGTGTCATGGAGCGTAATAAGGGCCCACTGGGCAACGAAGAGATGGCGCGGTTGTTCCGCGAAATCATGTCTTCGTGCCTGGCGCTGGAACAACCGCTGAAAGTGGCTTATCTGGGTCCCGAGGGCACTTTCACCCAAGCGGCGGCCATGAAGCACTTCGGTCACGCGGTGATCAGCAAGCCAATGGCGGCGATCGATGAAGTGTTCCGTGAAGTGGCGGCCGGCGCGGTGAATTTTGGCGTGGTGCCGGTGGAAAACTCCACCGAAGGCGCGGTCAACCACACGCTGGACAGCTTCCTCGAACACGACATGGTCATCTGCGGCGAAGTCGAGCTGCGCATCCACCATCACCTGCTGGTGGGCGAGAATACCAAGACCGACAGTATCAGCCGCATCTACTCCCACGCCCAGTCCCTGGCCCAGTGCCGCAAGTGGCTGGACGCGCATTATCCGAATGTCGAGCGGGTAGCTGTCTCCAGCAACGCCGAGGCCGCCAAGCGGGTCAAGGGTGAGTGGAATTCGGCGGCCATCGCCGGTGATATGGCCGCTGGGCTGTACGGCCTGACGCGCCTGGCCGAGAAAATCGAGGACCGCCCGGACAACTCCACGCGCTTCCTGATGATCGGCAGCCAGGAAGTGCCGCCCACTGGCGACGACAAGACCTCGATCATTGTCTCCATGAGCAACAAGCCTGGCGCGCTGCATGAGCTGCTGGTGCCGTTCCATGATAACGGGATTGACCTGACGCGCATCGAGACTCGTCCTTCGCGCAGCGGTAAATGGACTTACGTGTTCTTTATCGACTTCATCGGCCATCACCGCGACCCGCTGGTCAAGGGTGTGCTGGAGAAAATCAGTCAGGAAGCCGTGGCACTCAAGGTGCTGGGCTCTTACCCGAAAGCGGTTTTGTGAGGCTTTAACATGAGTGGTAACTTCCTCACCCTGGCTCAGCCGGGCGTGCAACAACTGTCGCCTTACGTTCCGGGCAAGCCTGTGGATGAGCTGGCGCGTGAGTTGAACCTGGATCCGGCGAACATCGTCAAGCTGGCCAGTAACGAAAACCCGCTGGGCCCGAGCCCGAAGGTGTTGGCGGCGATTCGTGAAGAGTTGGCTGAGCTGACCCGCTATCCCGATGGTAACGGCTTTGCCTTGAAGTCTCTGCTGGCACAAAAGTGCGGTGTCGAGCTGAACCAGGTCACCCTGGGCAATGGCTCCAACGACATTCTTGAGCTGGTTGGTCGTGCGTATCTGGCGCCAGGTTTGAATGCGGTGTTCAGCGAGCATGCGTTTGCGGTCTATCCGATCGTGACCCAGGCGGTGGGCGCTGATGCGAAAGTGGTCCCCGCGAAAGAGTGGGGTCATGACCTGCCGGCCATGCTGGCGGCCATTGATGCCCAGACCCGCGTCGTGTTTATTGCGAACCCTAACAACCCGACCGGCACCTGGTTCGACGCGCAAGCGCTGAGCGACTTCCTGCAAGACGTGCCGGAGCATGTGTTGGTCGTGCTGGACGAGGCATACATCGAGTACGCCAAAGGCAGTGATCTGCCGAACGGCCTGGATTTCCTGGCGGCGTACCCGAACCTGCTGGTTTCGCGCACGTTCTCCAAGGCTTATGGCCTGGCATCGCTGCGAGTCGGCTACGGTTTGTCCACGGCAGTGGTTGCCGACGTGCTGAACCGTGTGCGTCAGCCGTTCAACGTCAACAGCCTCGCGCTGGCTGCAGCCTGTGCGGCGGTGAAGGATGCCGAGTACCTGGAAGAAGGCCGTCGCCTCAACGAAAGCGGCATGCTGCAGTTGCAGGAAGGCTTCCGTGAGTTGGGCCTGGGCTGGATTCCGTCCAAGGGCAACTTCATTTGTGTCGACCTCGGCCAGGTCGCTGCGCCGGTATTCCAGGGCCTGTTGCGCGAAGGCGTCATTGTGCGTCCGACCGCCAACTACGGCATGCCGAACCACCTGCGCATTACCATCGGTCTGCCGGCAGAAAACGCCCGCTTCCTGGAGGCGCTGGCCAAGGTTCTGGCCCGTGGTTGATGTCACTGCATTGAAACCTGCTGTGCCTATGATCGGTCGCCTGGTGGTGATCGGTCTGGGGTTGATCGGCGGCTCCTTCGCCAAAGGCCTGCGTGAAAGTGGGCTGTGTAGCGAAGTGGTTGGTGTGGACCTGGACCCGCAATCGCGCAAGTTGGCGGTTGAGTTGGGGGTGGTGGATCGCTGTGAAGCGGACCTGGCGCTCGCCTGCCAGGGCGCTGATGTGATCCAGTTGGCCGTGCCGATCCTGGCCATGGAGAAATTGCTCGGCGTACTGGCCGGCATGGACTTGGGGCAGGCGATACTGACGGATGTCGGCAGTGCCAAAGGCAATGTGGTGCGCGCGGCGCAACGGGCCTTTGGTGGTATGCCGGCGCGCTTCGTGCCGGGTCATCCGATTGCGGGCTCCGAACAGAGCGGAGTAGAGGCGTCCAATGCGCAGCTGTTCCGTCGCCATAAAGTCATCCTGACGCCGCTGGAACAGACCGATCCGGCTGCACTGGCGGTGGTGGACCGTCTGTGGCGTGAGCTGGGTGCGGATGTCGAGCATATGCAGGTCGAGCGTCACGACGAAGTGTTGGCCGCAACCAGCCATCTGCCGCATTTGCTCGCATTTGGCCTGGTGGACTCGTTGGCCAAGCGCAACGAGAACCTCGATATTTTCCGTTACGCCGCCGGTGGTTTTCGCGACTTCACGCGGATTGCCGGCAGCGACCCGGTGATGTGGCACGACATCTTCCTCGCCAATCGCGAAGCGGTGTTGCGCACCCTGGACACCTTCCGCAGCGACCTCGACGCCTTGCGCGACGCAGTTGATGCCGGAGATGGCCATCAATTATTGGGCGTGTTTACCCGTGCGCGGGTGGCGCGTGAGCATTTCAGCAAGATCCTGGCGCGCCGGGCCTACATGGAAACCGCTGTGACCGCTGATGAGCTGACCTTCCTCGCCGAACCGGGTGGCCGCTTGAGCGGGCGCATTCGGGTGCCGGGCGACAAGTCGATCTCCCATCGGTCGATCATGCTGGGTTCGTTGGCTGAGGGTGTGACTGAGGTCGAAGGTTTCCTTGAGGGCGAAGATGCCCTGGCGACCTTGCAGGCGTTTCGCGACATGGGCGTGGTGATCGAAGGTCCGCACCATGGGCGTGTGACCATTCATGGCGTGGGGCTGCATGGCTTGAAACCGGCGCCGGGGCCGATTTATCTCGGTAACTCCGGTACTTCCATGCGGTTGCTGTCTGGTTTGTTGGCAGCGCAGAGCTTTGACAGTGTGCTGACCGGCGACGCGTCCCTGTCCAAGCGCCCGATGAGTCGCGTGGCCAAGCCTCTGCGGGAAATGGGCGCGGTGATCGAGACGGGGCCGGAAGGGCGTCCGCCGCTGACCATTCGTGGTGGGCAGTCGTTGAAAGGCCTGGCTTACGCGATGCCGATGGCCAGTGCCCAGGTCAAATCCTGCCTGCTGCTGGCCGGGTTGTACGCTGAAGGTAAAACTGTGGTGGCCGAGCCTGCTCCGACCCGTGACCATACTGAACGCATGTTGCGCGGTTTTGGTTATCCGGTGGCGGTGGAGGGGGCGACGGCGTCCGTGGAGTCCGGTCATGCGCTGGCGGCTACCCATATTGAAGTGCCGGGGGATATATCTTCTTCGGCGTTCTTTCTGGTGGCGGCTTCGATTGCCGAGGGTTCTGAGCTGCTGCTGGAGCACGTCGGTGTCAATCCGACGCGTACCGGCGTGATCGATATTCTGCGGCTGATGGGCGCGGATATCACGCTGGAAAACCAGCGTGAGGTAGGTGGCGAGCCCGTCGCAGATCTGCGGGTGCGCGCGGCAGCGTTGAAGGGGATCGAGATTCCCGAAGCGCTGGTGCCGTTGGCGATCGATGAATTTCCGGTGCTCTTCGTCGCGGCGGCCTGTGCCGAGGGGCGAACCGTGTTGCGTGGGGCTCAAGAGCTGCGCGTGAAGGAGTCCGACCGTATCCAGGTCATGGCCGATGGTCTGTTGGCGCTGGGGGTGAAGTGTGAACCCACCGCCGATGGGATTATCATTGACGGTGGCCTGATAGGCGGTGGTGAAGTCCATGCCCATGGTGATCACCGGATTGCCATGGCGTTCAGTGTGGCCTCCCTGCGGGCGGCGACGCCGATTCGTATCCGTGACTGCGCCAATGTTGCTACGTCTTTTCCGAACTTTCTTACACTGTGTGCCCAAGTCGGCATCCGTGTTGCCCAAGAGGCTCAATTGTGAATATCAAAGCACCGGTGATTACCATCGACGGGCCAAGCGGCTCGGGCAAAGGCACGATCGCCGGCATCCTGGCCGAGCGCCTGGGCTGGTGCCTGCTGGATTCCGGCGCGCTGTACCGCCTGCTGGCATTCGCCGCACGCAACCATGGCGTCGACCTGACCAACGAAGAATCCCTGAAGCTGCTGGCAGCGCACCTCGATGTGCAGTTCGTCGGTGCGACGGAAGGTCATCCCCAGCGCATCATCCTCGAAGGAGACGATGTGACGGATGACCTGCGTAACGAACAAGTCGGTTCGTGGGCTTCCCAGGTTGCCGCGCTGCCGGCCGTGCGTGATGCGCTGCTGCAGCGCCAGCGGGCGTTCCAGGAGCCGCCGGGCCTGGTCGCCGATGGCCGTGACATGGGAACCGTGGTGTTTCCCGAGGCACCCTTGAAGATTTTCTTGACCGCCAGCGCCGAGGAGCGGGCTCGCCGCCGCTACTTGCAGTTGAAGGGCAAAGTCGATGGTGTTAGTCTGTCGAGTCTGCTAGATGAGATCCGTGCACGCGATGAGCGTGATACCCAGCGCGCAGTAGCCCCGCTCAAGCCGGCGGCTGATGCCATACAGCTGGATTCCACGGAGCTGTCCATCGAGCAGGTGCTGGAACGCATCTTGAGTGAAATCGCCATTCGCGATATCGCCGGGTGATCAAGAAGGCCGCAGGGGACCAGTCATAGTCCTGCGGTGGCTTCTTTTAACTGAAACTGACCCACACCGTCTGGGGTGTGGAGATGGGCGTATTCTTCGCCCTTATCAACAGGAATTAAAATGAGCGAAAGCTTTGCGGAACTCTTTGAAGAAAGCCTAAAAACCCTGAACCTTCAGGCAGGCTCCATCATCACCGGTGTTATCGTTGATATCGATTACCAAGCTCGCTGGGTAACCGTTCACGCTGGTCTGAAGTCTGAAGCTCTGATCCCGCTGGAACAGTTCTACAACGATGCTGGTGATCTGACAATCAATGTCGGTGACGAAGTTCACGTTGCTCTGGACTCGGTTGAAGACGGTTTCGGTGAAACCAAGCTGTCCCGTGAAAAAGCCAAGCGCGCTGAATGCTGGATTGTTCTCGAAGCAGCCTTCGCAGCTGAAGAAGTGGTCAAGGGCGTTATCAACGGTAAGGTTAAAGGCGGCTTCACTGTCGACGTTAACGGCATCCGTGCGTTCCTGCCAGGTTCTTTGGTCGACGTTCGTCCTGTGCGCGACACCACGCACCTGGAAGGCAAAGAACTCGAATTCAAGGTCATCAAACTCGACCAGAAGCGCAACAACGTTGTCGTTTCCCGTCGCAGCGTCCTGGAAGCAGAGAACTCCGCCGAGCGTGAAGCTCTGCTGGAATCCCTGCAGGAAGGCCAACAAGTCAAAGGTATCGTCAAGAACCTCACCGATTACGGCGCATTCGTCGATCTGGGTGGCGTCGATGGCCTGCTGCACATTACCGACATGGCTTGGAAGCGTATCAAGCATCCTTCCGAAATCGTCAACGTTGGCGACGAGATCGATGTCAAGGTTCTGAAATACGATCGCGAGCGCAACCGTGTTTCCCTGGGCCTGAAGCAACTGGGTGAAGATCCATGGGTTGCTATCAAAGCCCGTTACCCAGAAAGCACTCGCGTTACCGCGCGTGTGACCAACCTGACCGACTACGGCTGCTTCGCTGAGCTGGAAGAAGGCGTGGAAGGCCTGGTACACGTTTCCGAAATGGACTGGACCAACAAAAACATCCACCCTTCGAAAGTCGTACAAGTCGGCGACGAAGTGGAAGTTATGGTTCTGGACATCGACGAAGAGCGTCGTCGTATCTCCCTGGGCATCAAGCAGTGCAAATCTAACCCATGGGAAGATTTCTCTGGCCAGTTCAACAAGGGCGATAAAATCTCCGGCACCATCAAGTCGATCACCGATTTCGGTATCTTCATTGGTCTGGACGGCGGCATCGACGGCCTGGTTCACCTGTCCGACATCTCCTGGAACGAAGTGGGCGAAGAAGCTGTTCGTCGTTTCAAGAAGGGCGACGAGCTGGACACCGTTATCCTGTCGGTTGACCCAGAGCGCGAGCGCATCTCCCTGGGCATCAAGCAACTGGAAAGCGATCCGTTCTCCGAGTACGTTCAAGAGAACGACAAAGGCGCCATCGTTAAAGGCACTGTGAAAGAAGTTGACGCCAAAGGCGCCATCATCGTTCTGGCCGACGATATCGAAGCGACTCTGAAAGCCTCCGAAATCAGCCGTGACCGCGTTGAAGACGCGCGCAACGTTCTGAAGGAAGGCCAGGAAGTAGAAGCCAAGATCATCAGCGTTGACCGCAAGAGCCGCGTAATCCAACTCTCCATCAAGTCGAAAGACGAAGTGGAAGAGAAAGAAGCAATCCAGAGCCTGAAATCGGCTCCGGAAGCTGCACCAGGCGAGACCACCATGGCCTCCCTGCTGCGCGAAGCAATGGCTAAGCAGAACTAAGTTCTGTCAGGCCATAGAAAAAGGGCGACTTCGGTCGCCCTTTTTTGTGCCTGAAATTCGTTGAATCAACACCGAGAACCAAGGCGTATAGCTCAGTGTCAGAACTGATTGTAGTCTTAAGAAAAAAGCGGTTCTCGTGTTGTCGCTTCAATAAGGATTTGAATGAACAGGCTTATCGTAATGCTCGCAGTGGTCGTGCTTGCGGGCTGCTCCACCACCAGCGCGAAGACCCACGCCAAGCGCGGCGTCGGCGGCATCGAGATCGATTGCTCGGGCCTGGGTAACAAGTGGGAGAAGTGTGAAAAGCGCGCTGCACGAGAGTGCAAGATGCAGGGGTACAGGGTCATCACCAAGTCCAGCGACGCCGCGGACGAAGAGGGCGACTACCTGTTCGGCTGGAACCCCGCCGGCGCAGTAACTCGCACCATGCTGGTTATCTGTAATTGATGATGGAATGCGCCTATAGGAGGTTGCCATCGGTCCTGCAGATAAGTTGTCTAACGGGCTGTTCAAATTCATCAAGTCATGCTAAAACCTTCGAAGCGCTTTTCCTAGCTGCTTGAAAAAGAAGGGAAAAATATGACGAAGTCGGAGTTGATCGAACGAATTGTCACCCATCAAGGGCTGCTCTCATCCAAGGATGTCGAGCTGGCTATCAAGACTATGCTTGAGCAAATGTCCCAATGCCTGGCGACCGGTGATCGCATTGAGATCCGTGGGTTTGGGAGTTTTTCACTTCACTATCGCGCACCTCGTGTGGGTCGTAATCCAAAAACCGGCCAGTCCGTCAGTCTTGACGGCAAATTCGTACCTCATTTCAAGCCGGGGAAGGAATTGCGTGATCGGGTGAACGAAGACGAGGAAGAAGGCGTCTGATTGACTTTCAGGAGAACGTTATGGCTAGACTCAGGCGCTTTGCATCGATTGTATCTGTTTTGTTCTTCGCGCTCGTCGTCGTTTTTTTTGTGCTCGAGAATCAGCAAGGTGCAACACTGTCGTTTTTCGGTTGGTCCACGGTTGAGCTGCCAGTTTCAGTTTTCACCTTATTGGCGTTGCTGGTGGGAATGATCGTTGGTCCGGCGATAGCGGTCGTGTTCGGTCGTAAGAAAACCCGTCAGAAGGCTTGATCGGTATGTGCTTGGGGGCTGCCGTAGTCTAATGCTTGAACCCTGCGGCGTTCTATTCTCTTGGTAGACGTAACCTGACATAAGTCTGAGTTATTCCTCCTGTTTTAAGGTGAGAGTCTTTACTGTACTGATCAGGCTGTTGAGCGTTTATCTGTATGAAAACTTTCGTCATGTCACATCAATAACCAGTAGGCGTTAATCCCCCAAGGTGTCGGGTCTGGTTCCCGTCCTCTCATTACCGTTGAGGCATGCCCTCACGCATCTGTGTTCGCTTTTGACTTTAAGGACGCAGGCCTTAAAATAGCCACCAATTTCCATGCCCTTCATCTTTAACTGCACCACACAAAGCTTATTTTTCGGGCTGTTTGCTAACGAGCTTCGACGTTTTCCTTGAACCTCTTCACCGTTGAGTATTCCGGGGCGGCATGTTGGCTTTGTTGGTCTGCAGGCATTGAGGTGAGTGGCCGACTAGAAGCTTGTCGTGCTGTGCGCGTTGCTTTAGGACTTACTATGTTCAGCGGAAAAACGCTTCTAATCACCGGTGGCACCGGTTCATTCGGCAACGCCGTCCTCAAGCGTTTCCTCGACAGTGGTATCGCAGAAATCCGCATCTTCAGTCGCGATGAGAAGAAGCAGGACGACATGCGCAAGCGCTATGCCGACACCAAGCTGAAGTTTTACATAGGTGATGTGCGCGACTACCAGAGCGTTCTCAATGCCACTCGCGGCGTGGATTACATTTTTCACGCTGCCGCGCTGAAGCAGGTGCCTTCCTGTGAGTTTCATCCCATGGAGGCGGTCAAGACCAACGTTATTGGCACTGAAAATGTCCTGGAAGCCGCTATCCAGAATTCGGTCAAACGAGTGGTTTGCCTGAGTACCGACAAGGCTGTCTACCCCATCAATGCCATGGGTATCTCCAAGGCCATGATGGAAAAAGTCATGATTGCCAAATCTCGTAACGTGGATGATGCAAAGACAGTTATCTGCGGTACTCGCTACGGTAACGTCATGGCGTCACGGGGTTCTGTAATTCCTTTGTTCATCGAGCAGATTCGTGCAGGTAACGCGTTGACGTTGACCGACCCGAGCATGACTCGCTTCATGATGACGCTGGCTGATGCCGTAGACCTTGTGTTGTATGCTTTTGAACATGGTCGCAATGGTGATCTTTTTGTTCAGAAGGCACCGGCGGCGACAGTTGAAACCCTGGCCAAGGCCTTGACCGCAATGGTCGGCAAGCCTGAGCATCCTATTCAGGTTATCGGCACTCGTCATGGCGAAAAGTTGTTTGAAGCGTTGCTGAGCCGTGAAGAAATGGCTTGCGCTGAAGACAAGGGTGATTACTACCGCATCCCCCCTGATCTGCGTGACTTGAACTATTCGAAATTCGTGGAGCAGGGGGAAGAAAAAATCTCTCGCACGGAAGACTACAACTCTCATAACACCGAGAGGTTGGATGTGGCCGGCATGCAACGGCTGCTGCTCAAACTTGAGTTCATGAAGGCGATCCAGCGTGGCGAACTCGCTACGCCGGAGGAGTGAGTGATGAAGGTACTGATCACCGGCGCCAACGGTTTTGTCGGTAGGAACCTGATTGCGCATTTAAGTGAGCGCAATGATATCGACGTGGTCGCCTTCACCCGTGATAACAGCATCTCTCAATTGCCCGCGCTGGTTGCCGAGGTCGATTTTGTCTTCCACCTTGCAGGGGTCAATCGTCCGCAATCGTCCGATGAGTTCAAGGTGGGCAACACTGACTTGACCTTGGCCCTGTGCGACGCGATCAAAATGAGTGGCAAGCCCACTCCCGTGCTTTACACCTCCTCGACGCAGGCGGATCGAGATAATCCTTACGGTATCAGCAAGCTGGCTGCTGAGCATGCGTTGCACGATCTACAGGCGAGCCACGGTTCCAAGGTTCATGTCCTGCGCCTGCCCAACGTGTTTGGAAAATGGGCTCGGCCTGATTACAACTCGGCCGTGGCGACTTTCTGCCACAACATCACCCGAGGTCTGCCGATCCAGGTCAATGATCGACACGCGATGGTCAGCCTGGTTTACATCGACGATGTGGTCGACTGTTTCACTCAGCTAATGGACGCCGGCTCGCCTCAGGACTCAGTTGCTCAGGTGTCCCCGGTGTACAGCATTTCTGTGGGCGAGTTGGCGGATCAGTTGCATGCGTTTCGCGACAGTCGCGACACGCTGATCAGCGAGGCTGTGGGCACAGGCCTCGTGCGAGCACTTTACTCGACCTACGTCAGTTACCTGCCGGTCGAGCAATTTACCTACGACGTTCCGAAGTACGGTGACCCGCGCGGTGTTTTTGTTGAAATGCTGAAGACGCGGGACAGTGGGCAATTTTCTTATTTCACCGCCCACCCTGGCGTGACGCGTGGCGGTCATTACCACCACTCCAAGACCGAGAAATTCCTGGTAATCAAAGGCAAGGCCTGCTTTCGCTTTCGCCATATAGTATCAGGGGAGTTTTATGAGCTGTTTACCGAGGGTGAGCAGCCGCGGATAGTGGAAACGGTGCCAGGCTGGACTCACGACATTACCAATGTCGGGGAGGAAGAGATGATTGTCATGCTCTGGGCCAACGAGATCTTTGATCGTGAGCGCCCGGACACCTTTGCAATGCCGGTGGGTACTCAAGCCTGAGCATGGGTGCATCAGGCAATGCATGGGGCGGACGGCGCCGATGCCAATGATTCTGGAAGAGTGTTGAAATGAAAAAAATGAAAGTTGTCACGGTTGTGGGGACACGCCCTGAAATCATTCGATTGTCACGAGTGATTGCCAAGCTTGACGAACACTGTGAACACATTCTGGTGCATACCGGGCAGAACTACGATTACGAATTGAACGAGATTTTTTTCCAGGACCTCGGTATTCGCAAGCCTGACCATTTTCTCAACGCTGCTGGCGCAAGTGGTGCGCAAACGATCGGCAACGTGATCATTGCGGTGGATCAGGTGCTGGAGGAGGTGAAACCCGAAGCCCTCTTGATCCTCGGTGATACCAACAGCTGCATGGCTGTGATCCCGGCCAAGCGTCGTAAGATCCCGACATTTCACATGGAAGCCGGCAATCGCTGTTTTGACATGCGCGTGCCTGAAGAAATCAATCGCCGCATCGTTGATCACACCGCTGACATCAACCTGACCTACAGCAGCATTGCGCGTGATTACCTGTTGAGCGAAGGGCTGCCGCCGGACAGGGTGATAAAGACGGGCAGTCCTATGTTTGAAGTGCTCAATTACTACCGCGATGGCATCGAGGCTTCGGATGTACTGGGGCGGCTTGACTTGGAGGCCGGCAAGTTTTTCGTCGTGAGTGCGCATCGCGAAGAGAATATTGATTCCGACAAGAACTTCCTCAAGTTGGTCGAAGTATTGAACACCGTTGCTGCGCATTACGACTTGCCGGTGATCGTGACCACTCACCCTCGTACGCAAAAGCGCGTCGATGCCATGGGCGTTAGCTTCCACAAGAATGTGCAATTGCTCAAGCCGTTGGGGTTCAAGGACTACAACAAGTTGCAACTGACAGCCAAAGTGGTGTTGTCGGACAGCGGCACCATCAACGAAGAATCATCGATCCTCAATTTCCCCGCGCTGAATCTGCGTGAGGCCCATGAGCGGCCGGAAGGGATGGAAGAGGCGGCGGTCATGATGGTCGGTCTGGAAGTCGAGCGCGCCATGCAAGGCTTGCAGCTTCTGGAAAGCCAGGCCGCGGGGCAAGAACGGACGTTACGGCTTGTCGCGGATTACAGCATGCCCAATGTCGCTGAAAAAGTCGTTCGGATCATCCATAGTTACCGTGACTACGTCATGCGCACTGTATGGAAGCAATATTGAGTGGACATGCTCTCCCAGCAAAAGCCACTCAAGATTCTGGTGGTGACCCAGTACTTCTGGCCCGAAAATATGCGCATCAACAACATGGTCGAAGGCTTTGTCGCCAAAGGCCATGCGGTGACAGTGCTCACAGGTGTGCCCAATTATCCGGAAGGGCAGGTCTTTACCGATTTTCGGCGTGAGCCCGCGCAGTTTTCGAACTTTCGAGGGGCTCGTGTGATCAGGGTGCCGATGCTGGCGCGCGGCAAGGGCAACTTCACGCTGGCCTTGAATTACCTTTCGTATTTCAGCAGTGCCTCTATCGTGGGCAGTTACAAACTGCGTGGTGAGTCATTCGATTCGATTTTTGTGTATGGGGTATCGCCAATCATGGGGGCGATCCCGGCCCTGTTGCTTGGCCGCTTGAAAAAGGCCCCGGTACTCATTTGGGTGTTGGATCTGTGGCCGGAGAGCCTGAGGGCGGTTGGGGTTGTCAAGAGTCCCAGACTGCTTGGGCTTGTCGGCAAAGTGGTGTCCTGGATCTACAACCGTACCGATTACTTGTTGTTACAGTCGCGGTCGTTCGAGGAGAACGTCAAACAATACTGTACACGTGCAATGGGCGCAGATCGGCTCGTGTATTTTCCCAGTTGGGCTGAGGATGATTTTTCCGGCGAGGTACAGGCGTCTTCCGATCTGCTACAGAGCGACGATGCCGTGTTTACGATCCTCTTTGCCGGCAATATCGGTGATGCTCAGGATTTTCCGGCCATCATGGCTGCAGTCAAGGCTGTGAAGACAGACCTACCCGTGCGCTGGGTAATTGTGGGGGATGGCCGAGCCAGTCAATGGTTGGCCAAGCATGTGGCGGAAAACCGCATGGACAACGTCTTGCTGCTCGGCCGGCACCCTTTGGAAAAAATGCCGGCGCTGTTCGCCGTGGCTGACGCACTGCTGGTTTCGTTAAGGACAAACGACGTTTTCGAGAAAACCATCCCGGGTAAGGTCCAGGCTTACCTGGCATCGGGAAAACCCGTGATCGCCATGATTGACGGCGAAGCGGCCAACGTCGTTACCAGGTCGGGGGCAGGCATGGTCTGTGGTTCAGGCGATGCCCAGGGACTGGCAAGTATCGTGCGTACCATGGGCGCCTTGCCCAAGTCCGAGCTCGAGAGCATGGGCCTTTTGGGAAGGCGTTACTACCTTGAGCATTTTTCCAAAGAGAACTTGTTCGACCGCCTTGAAGCACTTTTCAGGAAGGCGACGTTGAGGCGGAACGAAAAATGACCGGAAATCTATGCTCACCGGCACCGCTCTTGGCAGTACAGCCTGGGCGATGCCTGCGCCAGTCAGTGTCGATCAGCAATGAATGCTAAGCCCTTTTGCCCGCATCTGTTTCAGGAACTGTTTCCTACATGACCATTTGGTTAGTGTTTACCGCCGTGCTCTCAGCATCGCTTCTATTGACTTGGGTCCTACGCCGTTATGCCCTATCGCGTAGTTTGATGGACATTCCCAATGGTCGCAGTTCGCATTCTGTACCGACGCCGCGAGGGGGGGGAGTCGCAATCGTACTGACCTACCTGGTGGCGTTGGTAGTCGTAGCTATTGCTGGCTGGATCAGTTGGGGTGTCGCGTGGCCATTGTTGGGGGCTGGGGCGTTGATCGCGGTCGTTGGTTTTCTCGACGATCATGGTCATATCGCAGCGCGCTGGCGTCTATTGGCCCACTTTGGCGCAGCGATCTGGGCGTTGGCCTGGATGGGAGGACTGCCCACGATCAGTCTTTTCGGCAATGAATTGGACCTTGGCTGGTTCGGGCACTTACTGGCAGCCTTGTATCTGGTCTGGATGCTGAACTTGTATAACTTCATGGACGGTATTGACGGTATTGCCAGCATCGAGGCCGTCTGCGCTTGTGCAGGCGCGTGCCTGGTGTACTGGCTGACTGGTCATGAAAACCTCATGCTTGCACCGATGCTGTTGGCGGTTGCGGTGCTTGGGTTTTTATACTGGAACTTCCCTCCCGCCCGCATTTTCATGGGCGATGCTGGGAGTGGCTTCCTGGGAGTGGTGATTGGCATCTTGTCGCTTCAGGCGGCGTGGGCTGCACCTGAGATGCTTTGGGTCTGGTTGATTTTGCTGGGCGTATTCGTTGTTGATGCGACCTTCACTTTAGGTCGACGCCTGTTGCGTGGGGACAAGGTCTATGAAGCGCATCGCAGTCACGCCTATCAGTTTGCATCCCGCGTGGCGGGGCGCCATTTGCCGGTTACGCTGACGGTGATGGCGATTAATTTGTTGTGGCTATTGCCTATCGCCCTCTTTGTCGGCCTGGGGTTTGACGGCGTTTTGGGGCTGCTGGTGGCGTATATTCCGTTGGTGTTGCTGGCTATCAAGTTTCACGCGGGGGAGCTTGAGAAAGCGTGATAATTGACTGGCGCTGTAGTTTCATGGGGCTGCTGCACACTCACATGACTGTCGTTTTTTGCTGGCAGTACTAGGGACTGAGGTATAAAAGGGTTTATGGATAGTTTACGTGCCCGATTGGTGGGCTTGCCGCGCAGGCAGAAACGTTTCTTGCAAGTGGCGACCGACATCGTTCTGGTATGGGCGGCGTTATGGTTGGCATTTGTCGTGCGCCTCGGGTTTGATGACCTCAACAACCCCTTCGTAGTCCATTTGTGGCTCTTTCTCAGTGCGCCGGTGATTGCCATCCCGCTTTTTATCCACTTTGGCATGTACCGGGCAGTCATGCGTTATTTCGGCAATGATGCGCTTATTGCGATCATCAAGGCCGTTAGTCTCTCCGCGTTGTTGCTGGCCCTTGTGGTGTACTTGTACAGCAATCACCAGACGGTGGTGCCACGTTCAATCGTATTCAACTATTGGTGGCTAAGCATGGTCATCATTGGCGGCTTGCGTTTGGCAATGCGTCAGTACTTTCAGGGGGACTGGTTTACCGCTGCGCAGCACGTGCCTTTCACCAGTCGTGATGATGGCCTTATCAAGGTGGCTATCTACGGGGCCGGTGCGGCGGGTAATCAATTGGTAGCGGCCTTACGCATGGGGCGGGTAATGCGTCCGGTCGCTTTTATCGATGATGACAGTGGCATCTCGGATCGCATCATTTCGGGGTTGCAGGTGTACAAACCCAAACGTATCCAGCAGATGATCGACGAGACTGGCGCTGAGGAACTGCTGCTGGCGATACCGTCATCCACGCGGGCTCGTCGCAGAGAGATACTGGGTTATCTGGAGGGTTACCCGCTGCATGTACGCAGTGTTCCCGGTTTTATGGACTTGGCCAGCGGTCGAGTCAAAGTCGACGATATCCAGGAAGTGGACATTGCTGACCTGCTGGGCAGAGATCCCGTCCCGGCGCAGCCTGAGTTGCTGGAGCGCTGCATCAAGCACCGTGTCGTGATGGTGTCCGGCGCGGGTGGCTCGATCGGATCGGAACTCTGCCGCCAGATTCTGACGCTGGAGCCTACCAGCCTGTTGTTGTTCGATCACAGTGAGTACAACCTTTACTGCATCCTCTCCGAACTTGAACAGCGCGTTCAATCAGAATCATTGAATGTAACGCTGCTGCCGATACTGGGTTCGGTGCGGCATCAGGACAAACTGCTGGAGGTCATGAATACCTGGTCGGTCGATACGGTCTACCATGCAGCAGCCTATAAACATGTGCCTATGGTGGAGCACAATATTGCCGAAGGTATTCTCAATAATGTAATTGGCACCCTTAATACCGCTCAGGCCGCCCTGCAGGCGGGTGTCGAGAACTTTGTACTTATTTCGACCGACAAGGCCGTGCGGCCAACCAACGTCATGGGTAGCACCAAACGGTTGGCGGAACTTGTTCTGCAAGCCTTGAGCAAAGAAGTGGCACCGACGTTGTTTGGTGATGCCTCGAACATCTCGCGGGTCAACAAGACCCGTTTCACCATGGTTCGCTTTGGCAACGTGCTGGGCTCGTCAGGTTCGGTCATTCCGCTGTTCCATAAGCAGATCCAGGCCGGCGGGCCCTTGACAGTGACCCATCCGAAAATAACCCGCTATTTCATGACGATACCCGAGGCGGCACAGCTGGTTATTCAAGCGGGTTCGATGGGGCAGGGGGGGGATGTCTTCGTGCTCGACATGGGCGAGCCTGTGAAAATCGTAGAGCTTGCCGAGAAGATGATTCATCTATCAGGCCTGAGTATCCGCTCCGACACCAATCCGCATGGGGATATCCTGATCAATTTCAGTGGGCTGCGGCCCGGTGAAAAACTGTATGAAGAATTGTTGATCGGCGACAACGTGGCTGCTACTCGTCATCCGATGATCATGCGGGCCAATGAAGAACTGTTGGGGTGGGAAGTGCTCAAAGCCCGGTTGCACGGGTTGTTGACGGCGGTTGAAGCGGGTGATTTTGCGCTCGTCAGGCAGCTCTTGAAAAACACCGTCAGTGGCTACAGTCCGGAAGGTGAAATTGTCGACTGGATGCACATTCAGCGACACCGCGAAGTCTGACATCGCCATGCCGCTCTGATGGGCCTGTCTTCCGGTCCATCAGAGCTCACAATAGAGCGCGATAGCCTTTACATTAGAGCTTCCACAACTTTTTGTTCAGTCGGAAGCTCGACAGGTAGACGAACAGCCTCGATAGGTTCATGAACCGATTGGGGCCTACCACGTACAGAATTCCCTTCAGTAAAGAATTGATGATCTGGAGCTTTCCGGAGTGAGTTTGCGCATCGCCAAACCCGGCGGGTTTGTATTGCCCACCTGCCTCGAACAAGTAGTTCTTCTTGGCAAATGTGTAAACAGGGCCGTTGGCATCAAAGGGGTCATGGCCGGTGGGTAGCTCATCCAGTACGCTGGCGTAGGCCCTTCTCAGCGTGGGGGATATGTATTTTCCATCGCTCATGTAATCAAATGCATAGGCTGCGCTGGAGGGGAAGGATGAGAAGTTGGAGAGTCGTTCTTTGTAATAGAAACTAACTTCCTGAAGGTCTTCACGTTTTTTCTCTCTTCCCGCAAATGCACGCTTGCTCAACAGTGCCGGGTTCTTCTCGTCAAACGAACTGAAATGGAAGAAAACCAGTGGGCATTCCCCGTTTACTGTATAGCCACCCCGGCCGTCAGGCGAGAGGGTTCGTTCATGGCTATTCCAAAAAGCCACGTTGTAACCAAGATTGAATGACACGTGCAGGGTCGGGAAGAAACAGGGAGCGATACTGACCCATTTCTGATCTGTCGAAAGTCCGAATTGCGTTTCGAAATAGCAGTGCTCCAGGCAGCGCTCATTCCACCACTGGAGAAACCGTATGCCTTCTGAGGTATTGGAAACCGCGTAGAAGCCCAGGTTGAAGGAGCCAAAGCGCAGCATCCCGATATCACCTTCAACATGAGGTGTGACGTAGTGGGGCGTTAGAATGATATCCCGCGTGTCGAGCTCTCTCCATAAGCCATCGAGGCGGCTAAATACGCAGGTATCCGGGTCCAGGAAGACCACCTTGTCGTGCTGCTCAAGGAGCTTTAAGGTGATCCAGGGCTTGAGGCTGGTGCTGAACTCGACGATGTCGTATTTGAAGGCGTAGTGCCGTACGTCGGCCAATCCGATCTCTTCAACCCAATAAAACTCCGCCAGGTCGGTCGGGAGGTCTATCTCGACCTTGCGATCAAAAATATAGATCTTCAGTTTCGGCTGATCGAATTTATCCAATGACTCGGCCAGCACCAGCGCCTTGGATAAATAAGCCAGATTACATACGGTAAAAATGGCTGAGCGCTCGCCGGTCATGCCTTTTTCATCAGTCACGTTTAAAAATTCCTAATGTATTGATTACCCTGACGAGGATCTGGGAGGCGCAATAGAGGGTCAGTAATCTAGTTATTCTCAGCGCGAAACCAACCTGGCGGCTCTTGAGCGCAGAAAAGATAAGTTTGAGATTCGAAGCAACAGTGTCTTTTATTCTGGACCCTGAATAGGCCCGCATTGAATACGTGCGGCCCGCGATGCGATAGCGACTATCAGCCTGCTCCGTGACATGATCGAAACCCGGTGTGGCACCGCAGACGCCAATGCGATAGCCCTTGTTTAACGAATCCAGGCAGAGCTTATAATCCACACTGTCGACGAAGTAGCTGCAGTCCATCCAATCAAGGGCATTGAGTTTATCCAGAAAGTAAAGGCTGCCGCTGTTGATCAGTAAAGGTACATCCCGTACCCGGGCGCTTCCATCGGCTTTAAAGGCAATTGCGCTGAACTCGCTGTAGGCGTCGATGTTGTCGGCATAGTTGTTTTCTATATAAGACAGTGTTTCGCTGCTGAACCCGGTGTCCTGATCAAAAAACAGCAGCGCTGAATGACCTTGTTGGTAGGCATTGGCACACACTGTTGAAATGCCGATGCCCAGCCCCAGATTTTTGCCACAGGTGAAATAATGGATGCGCGGGTCAGGCTCAGCGAGTTCTCGCACGTTGGTAACGTCAGGTGAGTTGTCGAACACGTAGACTTCAAATCCATTCGACGACGTCAATTCGAGCCTGCGCAATAATTCAGCGCCTGCGTGATAGACAACAATACCTACTGCAATCTTACGCGTCATGCCATACCTTTGATGTGTGGAGCCGCCTGTGCTGGGTCACGCTTAAACATTCAACCATTTGCTCTCTTTATCGCTCCAGACTTTCACGACCCTGGCAGGGCAGCCCACAGCAATGACATGACTGGGGATATCTTTGGTGACAATGCTGTTGGCGCCGATGATCGACCCATTGCCAATAGAGGTGTTCGGCAGTACGACGACATTGTCCCCGATCCATACGTTATCGCCAATGGTCACGGGGCCGCTGCTGGCCAGCTTTCTTTCAAAAGGTGTTTCGTAGGGGCTGGATTGGTTCTCCCCCGAGTAGGCGCCGTGGGAATGGTCGGTGATGTGAATCTTGCTGCCCATCAAGACATTGCGACCAATCGTTATTTTGTTGCAACACGCTATATGCAAATGGTCGCTGGCGGAGAAGTTCTCACCAATGTCGACCTGCGGCTGGTACTTGAACGTAAGGTATTGAGAGATCGCGTGTAGCCAGAGCCCTTCACCTACCCTGAAGTTATTACCCAGCGTAATGTGTTCCAGGCCAAAGACCTTGGGCGCACGGCCAAGGTAGGCACGTCGCCCGGGGGCTGGGAAGGCTCTGAGATGAATAAACGCTCGCCATACTAAAAGACATTGCCCGAACACCATAGGAACGATAAAGACGTGATGTTGCTTGAGTTTTTTTAAAAAATAGGACACCGCGGTCTACTCATGTTGGCTGGCGTAAACAGGTGGAAGCAAACTATTGGTTTGTCACCGGTAGAGTGCGTGTGCGTTTGAGATAGAGGTTGACCACCTTGCTGAGCATCGATCTTGGTACGACTGATATCACCATGACGATCCAGCTAGGGTAGGCTACGGAAAGCCTGAGGTCCGGTCGGTACGCTTTATAGATGCCGTAGTTTAACAACCCCCTGGCCCTCAGAGACAGCATACCCTTGATCGTGAACGCGCCGGATACTTGGCCAAAGCGGGTGCAGGCTTCAAGTTTTCCTTGCAATGAATAGCTGACCGGTAACGAAAATATAAAGTTAACCCAGCAGGTCAGGCCGATCTTGAATATTTTGTCTGTGTGGGCCCAGCTGGTTTTTGTGAGGTGCGGGCTTTCAAGTGACGTAATGGACACCTGGGGTAACCAATGAATTTGAAAGGGGCGGTTCGCAATAGACTCGAAGATGATACCTGTTTGTATGAAGTTTGAATCGTGATAGCGAGAAAAGTTGGCATCATTTATCAGTGCTTTGCTATAGATCAAGCAACTCATGCAGCTCATGAGCCCTGCGAGATCTTGTAACAATGCATTGGCGTCTTGATAGGTGGATTCTGGCGTTTCAATCTTGCCTACCAGATTTACCAGTACGGCGTCGTAAGGGGTGTTTGTATTTAAGCGAGTCAATACCTTGTCGAGGTCGTCGGCACAGAATTGAGAGGTATCGCCCAACAGCCATGTGTACGCGGTGTCCGATAAAGACAGTGCTTTTTCAAAGTTTAAATCAGCACCCAGGTTTTCGTGGTTACGTGAGTAGTGCAACAGGGGGTATTCGGCTTTCCATTTCTCGACAACCTGAAAGGTTTCATCTGTCGAGGCATTATCGGAAATGAAAATTTGAATGTTGTGGTGCTTTAGTATCGGCAGGTGTGCGGCCAGCGAACTGTCAAGGAAGTCCGCTCGGTTGTAGGTAGGCAGTGCAATGGACAATACAGGGTTAGGCTGAAGACTCATGATGAACGCCTTTTGAAAGATCTAAAAATCCAATAAACCCACGGCAAGACCAAGACGTACGCACTTGTGAAGCCAGAGAACAGGTATTCAAATGGAAGGTACTTCGCAGCCAGCAAGGTAGTGATCGCGACATATAGCCCGTTGACGACCGATACCACGACCAATGGTTCTTTTTTATAGGCCCTCATGTAGATCGCCATTGCATTGACGATTAACTGCATCAGCCATCCTGTACTGACCATCAACAGAGGGAGGGAGGGCAGCAGGCGGTTCTCTATCAACGGCTGGCCCTCCATCAGCCATAGGCCAGTGAAGAGCGTTACCATACCCATTGCATAAGTCGCTATTGCCAGTGCTAAGCCTTTTTTGAAGGCTTGATCGAGCGCCGTTGTATTACGATGGGCCGCATACATATTTATTTTTGGGGTGATAATGGTTACCCATATGTTCGCGATGCTGAACATGGCCATGCAAATCGCCATTGAAAAGCCAACTTGGCCCGCTTGTACGGCCCCGTGATAGCTGAAGGACAGGGGGGTAAATATAGACAGTACAAAATAGCCGCTGATCCAGCTCAATGCGAAGCGCCACAGGAGCGGCATTATTTCCTTGAACCAAGGGTGGCTGTTGACTTTTGTCAGTTTATAAAGCTGTCCCAACATGGCTTTGTAGCGATGAAGGATTATTGAGGTGCCTGCCAGTGCACCGGCTAATAACGAAAAGGCCAGAGCATACAAGTCTGCGCCGCTGATCAGCAGGATGACGGTCACGCACACACTGATCACGCTGATGTGGAAACGAATTTTCTGAATGTCACCAACACTGTCGCATCCTTCGATGAATGACAGTGCAATGCTATTAATGAATACAATGACGGATGCCACACCGTACACCAACCACGGTAGTTGCCAGTTGACCAGGGAGGTCTTTCCATTGAGTATGAAATACCCGATCAACAGCACGGCCGGGAAAACAACGAGCGCCATGGCGCCGGCCCAGCGCATGGCGAACGATAATAATGTCGCCAATCGGCTGATGTGCTCAGGTGTGCCACAAAGTTCTTTCTGATTGTTGAACTTGAGGTGTGCAAACTCATGCGAGGCGAACAATAGCAGTACGGCAGAAAATCCCATGTCTGCGAACACGGCGAGTGCGGCCATACTGATGAAGGTGTACCAGTATCCTTGGGCTTCGGACGACAGGTAAAGGGGGACTAGGATGAGCAACGCAGGTCCCGAGAGTAATCGCCATAACTGATTTATTGCAGTGTTGCGAAAGTCATGATCGAATATTTTTTTATAGTTCATTTGATGAATTGACATCTTTCGATTTCATGAGTCAATCCTTCAATGGAATTGAAATGTGGGGTGTAGCCCAATGTCGATGCCATTCTGTTTTCGGAGTAATAGTGCTGCTTTGCGCCGGTAGCATTAATGTGTTGGGTGGCTTTTTCGGTGGTGTATTGCAGGCCGAAATTACTCTGAAGATGGTCGAGTATTGAGAACTTGTCGGCTGGGGCTTTGGTATAGCAATCGACAGCTATATTGAGGTCGCCATTGAAGGCCAATGCCTTGGATATCAGCGTGTAAAAGTCCAAAGGGGTTATGTAGTCACGAAACATGTTGGCGGGAGACGTCGTCAGTACGGTGTTGTCCTTGATTGCGCGGACAGCGTCGGTCATGAAGTAACGTGCACTCAAGTCTTGTGTGTGACTGAAGTAGTTGAATACCCGGATATCCACAATGCTAAGACCCTGAAGCGCTCGGTGCCTCGTCTCGGCATAAAACTTTGCGACAGCGTACCAATCCGTTGTTTTCAAATTGTTTATGTCAAACGTGGCGAGTGTCTGGGCTTGCGCGGGGGTTTCGAAATCACCGCCATAAGCTGCACCACTGCTCAGAAATATATAGCGGCACTTGTTGTTGGCTTTGAGATAGTCGAGTGCGAGTTTGTCATACTCATAGGTGATATCGAAAATGGCAGACCCCATTTTCGATGCCACTGCAGGGTCACCGACCCCTACAAAGTTAATGATTGCATCGAACGCAGTGTTGCGATCGAAATCGGCGTATTCAAAGATTTTGATACTTCGTTGTCCTGTGGGTATCAATGCCGATGTGTCGAGTTTGTTTTTGTCCCGCACGAACAGGCTCAGGTCGAACGTTCGAGCTGCGGCGAGTGAACGGGTCAGGTCCTGGGCAATTTGGCTGTTCGCGCCGAATATTGCGATGTGCATCAGCGTGCTGTCCGCGTTTTTTCAGGCAACTGCTGATCAATCGAGCGGCCAAATTCCAGCCGAGGACGGCATTCTCGGGCGTCGGGCATCATCAGTTCGATCAGTGCGGGACGGGGTGATTCAATAAACATCCCGACCTGCGCCGCAAATTCCTCATGGGTGCCCACGACCGTGGAGCTGATGCCGTAAGCCTCACCAATGGCTTTGAACTGTGAGGTGTAGCCGTTCCAGTAGGTCGACGAGTTACGGCCTTCGAAATACATTTCCTGGAACCCGCGGACCATTCCCAGAGAGTGATTGTTAAGCACAATGATCAAGACGGGCAGTTGATCGCGGGCGATGATATCCAGTTCCTGGATATTGAGCTGGGCGCCCCCGTCACCTGTTATGACAATGACAGGTTTGTTGCCTGCATTGCAGGCGCCAATGGCCGCGGGGATCGCGAACCCCATGGTGCCCAGGCCACCTGAGTGGTGCATGGATTGGCCAGGGCTCAATCGCAACGTGTGTGCTGCCCACATCTGATTGTTGCCGACGTCGGCGACGAAATCGACACCATGCCCTTTGGTCAAAGCGCCAAGGGTTGAGCAGATGACGAAGGGGCTCACTGACCAATCAGTGTATTCATCGACAAAGCTCTGATCGAAATCAGCTCGCAAATCAGCAGCCCAGGCAGCCCATGCCGCGTTTTCTTGCACTTCGCAAAGGGGGAAGTCTGCGAAGAAGGTGTTCAGTTCCATCACGTAGGAGGCGTGCGCCTTAACGCGGTTGTTCAGTTGCCCTTCCATCAGGTCGATCTGGAAAACCTTGGCTTTGCGGGCGAAGTCCTCGGGTTTGGCACCGGTTTGCCGAACATCCAGGCGGCTGCCCAGTACCAGCAGAAAGTCGCAATTCTGCACGGCATGATTGGCTGCACGCGTTCCATAAGCGCCGAGCATGCCCAGGTAATTGGCGCTCGCCGGGATCTTTTCAGCCCCTTTCAAGCTGGCTACGTAAGGGATACCAGACGTCTCCAACTGATTGAGCCAATGTGCGAAGTTAGGCGTGTTGACGGCCCCCCCGCCCAGCAGGATCAACGGGTTCCGAGCGCAAGCCAGTGCATTGCTGATCGTCTCGAGGTCGGCTGCTTGCAGTGGCGCTGCAATCTGTTGCGCGCAAGGCAACAAAAACGCGCTGACCGCGGCATCATCGATGTCGGTTCGCTGAATATCCATCGGGATATCCAGCAGTACCGGGCCTGGTCGTCCTTCCCTGGCGAGGTCGATAGCCTTTTGTAAGCACGGAAGCAACTCGTCTACATGCCTGACCTGATAGGCGTACTTGGTAATACTGCTGACCAGCGCCACGCTATCCAGCTCCTGGAAACCCTGTTGGCGGATATTTCTCTCGCCCTTGAGTTCGTAGGTGTTGACCTGGCCCGTCAAGAAAAGACACGGATGGCTATCAAGCCAGCAATCGGCGATGCCGGTGATCAGGTTGGTGGCGCCGGGACCACTTGTGCCCAGGGCGACGCCGAGCACTTCGTGATGTGTGGCGCGGGAAACTGCGGATGCAGCAAACGCGGCCCCTTGTTCATGGTGAACCGAGACCAGCTTGGTCTTGCCCAACTGATTGATGCTGTCAACCAGGTGCGTGATCATTCCGCCGATCAACTCATAACCATACAGAACCTTGTTCTGCGCAAGAACCAACGCTACCGCATCTGATGCTTTCATTGTTTAGAAACCGATCCCGAAAAACTCTTCCAGCTTTTCACCCACAAAATCGAAATGTTCCTGGCCCAACGAAGGCTGTACACCGAGCCAGAAGGTCTGATTCATGGTGCGGTCGGTATTCGTCAGTTCGCCAACCACACGGTACTCCAGGTTCTGGAAGTAAGGCTGGCGTGTCAGGTTGCCGGCGAATAGCAGGCGCGTGCCGATTTTGTGCTGGTCAAGGTACTTGAGCAGGTCGACTCGTTTGACCCCGCTGCTTTCCTTGAGCGTCACCGGGAAACCGAACCACGATGGGTCGCTGTTAGGGGTTGCCTCGGCAATTTCGAGGAATTCGGACAGGCTGGACAAGCGCTCCTTGAGCAGCGCGAAGTTGCGCTTGCGCGTATCGATGAAGTCCTGGGCGCGTTCGAGCTGGGCCAGGCCGCAGGCGGCTTGCATGTCGGTGATTTTCAGGTTGTAGCCCAAATGCGCGTACACGTACTTGTGGTCATAACCTTGGGGCAAGCTGCCATATTGCTGGCCGAAACGGTCGCCGCAGGTGTTGTCACAACCCGGTGCGCAGTAGCAATCGCGGCCCCAGTCGCGGAACGACTCGGCAATCACCTTGAGCATCGGGTTGTTGGTGAACACTGCACCACCTTCGCCCATGGTGATGTGGTGCGCGGGGTAGAAGCTGAGGGTGGCGATGTCACCGAAAGTGCCTACCAGCTTACCGTCATAGGTTGCACCCAAGGCATCACAGCAGTCCTCCACCAGCCACAGGTTGTACTTTTCGCACAGGGCTTTGACCTTGCCCAGGTTGAATGGGTTGCCCAGGGTGTGGGCAAGCATGATTGCCTTGGTTTTTGGCGTGATGGCCGCTTCGATCAGGTCGGCGTTGATGTTGTGGGTGGCCATGTCAACGTCAACGAACACCGGGATCGCGCCGAATTGAACGATGGGGTTGACCGTGGTCGGGAAGCCCGCAGCCACGCCAATCACTTCATCGCCTTTCTTGATCGCGCGCTCACCGAGTTTGGGTGAGGTCAGGGTGCTGAAGGCAACCAGGTTGGCGGAAGAGCCGGAGTTGACCGACAGTAGGAATTTGACACCGATGAACTCAGCGAGCTTTTTCTCGAATTCGGCATTGAAACGGCCAGTGGTCAGCCATCCATCCAGGGAGGCCTCGACCATCAACTGCAACTCCCGCGCACCGATCACTTTGCCGGACGGTGGAATGACAGTTTCGCCGGCCACGAACGGCTTGCTCGCCAATGCAATGTTGGCGTACTGCTCGACGAGCTTGCTGATTTCCTGGCGGAGCATATCGGGTGTCATGAAAAATCCTGCTAAAAAATAGAGTTAGTTGCTGCTGGCATGCATGGCGAGCATGTAGGCATTGATTTCTTCCAGGCAAAGGGCCTGCATGTCGTTGCCGCTCAACCAGGCACGATGCCAGGTAACAATCCGGGCGAGCGTGGTTTCGAGGTTCCAGCTGGGGGCCCAGTGCAAGTGGGCGCGCGCCTTGGAAATATCTAGCTTGAGGTAGTTGGCCTCATGCGGTTGCGGGTCCTGGTCCAGTTGCCAACGGGCACCTGTACCCCAAGCCTGTACCATGTGATCGATGATCCACTCCACAGGGCGTGCATCTTCATCCTTGGGACCGAAATTCCAGCCCTGGGCAAAACGATGCCCATGGGTCCAGAGATGTTGTGCCAACACAAGGTAACCGCTCAGCGGCTCCAGCACGTGTTGCCACGGCCGGGTGGACTTCGGATTGCGTATCGTGACGGGCTGACCCTTCTCGAAGGCACCGAGAATATCAGGTATCAGCCGGTCTTCCGCCCAATCGCCGCCGCCAATCACATTGCCGGCCCTGCCGGACGCCAACGCAGCACCTTGCGGGTCATTGAAAAATGACTTGCGGTAGGCGCTGGTGATCAGCTCCACGCAGCCTTTGCTGTTGCTGTACGGGTCGTGACCACCCATGGGTTCGTCTTCACGATAGCCCCATTCCCACTCACGGTTTTCATAGCATTTGTCGGTGGTGACGTTGACGATAGCCCGCAGGTTGGGGCATTGGCGTGCGGCTTCCAGCACATGCAGGGTGCCCATTACGTTAGTGGCGTAGGTCTCGACGGGTTCGCGATAGGACAAACGGACCAACGGCTGCGCCGCCATGTGGATCAACACGTCGGGGTTGAAGCTCACCATGCTTTGGGCGATTACTGCGCGATCACGAATATCGCCTTGCTCCGACTCCATGCCTTGGGCCACCTTGGCCTCGACGAACAGGGCAGGGTGTGTCGGTGGCGCCAGGGCAAACCCCTTAACCTGCGCGCCCATGCTCGTTAGCCATAGCGCCAGCCAGCTACCTTTGAACCCGGTATGGCCGGTCAGGAAGACTCTTTTGCCTTGCCAGAAGGTAGGAGAAACGGTCGACTTCATATTCAGTCCCAGGATTTCCAGGGAGCTTTGCCAGACTGCCAAAGATCTTCCAGGTAGTGTTTGTCACGCAGCGTATCCATAGGTTGCCAGAACCCCGGGTGTTCGTAGGCCATGAGTTGGCCCTCGGCTGCAAGCTTCATCAGCGGCTCTTGTTCCCAGGTTGTGCTGTCGTCCTCCAGGTACTGGAGAACCGTGGGGCTCAAGACGAAGAAGCCGCCGTTGATCAGCGCGCCATCTCCTTTGGGTTTTTCCTTGAAGTTCAGCACTTGGCCTTTCTGGATATCCAGTGCGCCAAAACGGCCGGGGGGGAACGTTGCGGTGAGCGTTGCCGCCTTGCCATGTGCCTTGTGAAAGGCCAGGGTCGCGCTGATATCAAGATCGCTGACACCATCGCCATAAGTGAAGCAAAAGGCTTCTTCGTCCTTGACGTAGTCGGCGACACGACGCAGGCGACCGCCAGTCATGGACTCGTCGCCAGTATCGACCAGGGTGATGTTCCAGTCTTCAGCACGTTGGTCGTGCACTTTCATGGTGTTGTCGCGCATGTTGAACGTGACGTCGGACATGTGCAGGAAGTAGTTGGCAAAATACTCCTTGATCACATAGCCCTTGTAGCCGCAGCAGATAATGAAGTCATTGATGCCATGCGCGGAGTACATCTTCAGGATGTGCCAGAGGATGGGTTTGCCGCCGATCTCGACCATGGGTTTGGGGCGCACGCTGGTTTCTTCGCTTAGCCGTGTTCCCAGGCCACCGGCCAAAATAACTGCTTTCATGCTGTCTCCGGGTCAATTCGAGCTTACAAAGGCATCAGAATGGAAATGTTTGAGGGGCAGGCCAGCCTGTGTCAGCATCTCGCGCGCCGTATGGATCATGGCTTCAGAGCCACAGGCATAGACCGAGGTATCGGCCAGGTCAAGGTTTTCTGCAAGGACGGCCTGTTGAACGTATCCGGTGGCGCCTGGCCAGTGTTTACCCGCGCGTGAAAGCACGGGGCGGTAAGTCATGCCCAGCGTCGGGAAGTCAGGGAGCCAGTACAAGTCGTTTTCCGTACGCCCCCCCCAATAAACGTAAACGCGCTTGCCGATGAGGGGTTCGGATGTACTCGCCAAGGCTTCGAGCATGGCCTTTACGGGGGCGATCCCGGTACCTGTCGCCATGAACACCAAGTTTGTAGTGCTGGCGTTACGCAGGCAGAAGGTGCCAAGTGGGCCTTCCAGCCTCAGCAGGTCATTGACTTGGGCTTCACCAAACCAATACTGGCTCATCACTCCATCAGGTACTTGGCGGATATGCAGTTCGAGCTTGGCATCCTCGCGTACGGCGTTGGCAATCGAATAACTGCGGCGCACACCGTCTTTGCCTATGACGTCGATGTACTGCCCAGGAAGGTAGAACAGCGCGCTTTTGGGCGGTGTCCTGAGGACGACCCGTACCACGTCGTCCGCTAGGCGCTCCAGTGTATCGAGGCGGCAAGGCATGGTTTTGATCTGGATGTCGGCCAGCAAGCCCAAGTCTTCGATATCCAGTTCAACATCAGTCAACGCTGCTCGGCAGCACGTCAGGATGGCGCCGTTGGCACGCTCTTCGTCCGTAAGGGCGAGTTCTGGTTGCATCACCTCTGTATCACCCTGGAGCACGTTGGCCTTGCAGACGCCGCAACGACCGGTACGGCAGCTGTATTCCAGTACGGTACCTTGTGACTTTGCACACTCCAGAAGGCTTTTGCCGGATTCACCCGTGAATGACTTGTGGTTCGACAGCGTGACAATAGACATGCGTCAGGCACCACGCTCAACGTTGACGTCACAAGGATTCAATTCATCCCCTGACATGTGGGGAGCGGTGCACCTCTGCCCGAAGCTTTTGATACCCATGTACGTTTACATCTCCTGTCGTCATTACGCCGAACGTCATACCGCATTCAACGCGCAGACTACACCCCTGATGAGGGGCATTTTTAGTAGAGTTCAAAGCGGATAGAAGCAACCAGCGCTAACGCCCCACCGTTGAATCGCATACATAACAAACGGCAACATCGCAGTGAGTTGCCGTGTATTTAATAGTGAACGACCCGATGAGGCTTGCACTGTGTCGACCGGCGTTTAAGTTCGCATTGCGGCCGGGCTGCCCATAAGTGGCGGCAATTCTACCTGTTTGGGACCTTAACTGGAAATGCAGGATGGACGAGGCCTGAGCAGGCCGTCTCACTGGCCTTGCGGGTTGCGGTCATACTCTGTAACCCACCCGTTTTTGACTCCTACCCAACATCACCTAAGTTTGGGAGGCAGCTTAGGAAAGCTGCTTTTCCCTCATCGATGTCATGGAGCGTCACCAATGCAAAACACCTACATCTGCGCCCTTATCTTCGCGTTTCTCACCAGCATCTCCGCTACGACCACCGCAGCCCCTTCCATCAAGCCCGAAGCCCCAACCCCTATCGCCACTCAGATGTCCAAGGCCGAGCAATCCGCCAAGGTCAACCTGAACGCCGCTGATGCCGAAACCCTGCGCCGTGATCTCTTCGGCATCGGGGCTGCCAAGGCCAGGGCGATCGTTGCGTATCGCGAAAGCAATGGGCCGTTCACGGCGGTAGATGAGTTGTTGGAAGTGAAGGGGATTGGTAAGGCTTTGCTGGAGAAGAACCGCGAAAGGCTGGTGATCAATTAAGTCAGGCGAGAAAGCCGGTCACTGACCGGCTTTTTCACGCGTTGAAACCTGGGTTTTCAAACGCGCGCGCACAACCTCCAAGATTCGCATAGCCAATGCCGGATCTTCGACACTCCTGGCGAGCACCAATGCTCCGACCAGCGTCGACATCATCACCAGGCTTTGTTCATCACTCCGTCCATCCGCTAAAGCCGTATCAATCTGCTTTAGCCGCGCGTCGAGTACTGCGTCCGTCGTTGTACTGTGCTGGCCCCTTAGGCCGAGTTCGGAGGACATGGTAGGCAGTGGGCAGCCTTGGTCCGGAGACGTCATGTGCCATTTCGAGAGGTAACTGTCGATAAAGGCTTCCAGCGGCCGCTCCTGGCTGAACAGCATTTCGCAATGAGCATCCAGCTCTGCCGCAGCCGCCTGCAGCGCCTTCTCCACCAACTCATCCTTGGATTTGAAGTGCGCATAAAACCCACCATGCGTCAGGTTCAGCGCCTTCATCAATGGCTGTAAACCAGTCGCGCCGATGCCGTCGCGTCGAAAGCGTACGGAGGCTTCCTTGATGATACGTTGATGGGTCTGGGCTTTGTGGTCGGGTGAGTAACGCATGGGACGGCCTCAGTGACAGGTTGGCATTCTAACCAACTTGAATCTTTTTACACATCTGCACGTTGGCATGAAACGTGATTACCTAAACGTAAAAGATTGTTCAACAATCGTGAGGTGACCATGACGCTCAGCTTGTCGTTAGCCGACCAGATTGCCTTGGAGCTTCGCGCTGACATCATCGGTGGGCGGCTGCTACCAGGCATGCCGTTGATCGAAGTGGAGCTGGTGAAAGCCTATAACGCATCGCGCAATACCATCCGTGAAGCGTTGCACCGTTTAGGGCAAGAAGGCTTGACCCGTTATGTGCGCAACAAGGGGGTTATGGTGCGGCGGCTGGAGTGTGAGGAAGTGCGTGACTTATTTGTCGTTCGTCGCACCCTGGAACTGCAGGCCATCGCCCAGAGTGGTCCTCTGACAGAAGCCCAATCCGAACGCATGCAAAACGCCATCGACGCCACCACCCTGGCCCGTGAGCGCGAAGACTGGCGGGCGGTCGCCACCCACAGCCTGATGTTTCATCAGCAGATCGTAGGGTTGATGCGCAGCCCTTTGTTCGATGAGTTTTTTGCCCAGGTCATCGCCCAGTTGCGTCTGGTGTTCTGCGCTGCGCCTGATGAGCAACGCTTCCAATCGCCGTGGTTGGAGCGTGATCGTGAGATTTACACGTTATTGGTCCAGCAGGATAAACCGGCGGCAGGGGAGGCGATGAGCCTGTACCTGGATGACTCGGAACGCGTGTCCCTGGCCCTGTTCAACCATCCCTGATCGAGGATCTGCACCATGTACAAAGACTATCCGGCCGCTTATCAGGTCAGTAAAGGTTCGGCGCTGCAGGTCGATGCGGCGTTTTACGAGCGCATTCGTGATCGAAAAGATCAACGGCGCTTGATTGAGGCGTTTGAGGTGCCGATTCGCACGGGCAGGGCGTGGAAGGTGCCGGCCGGGCATGTATTCCGTGTGACCACGCCAGTCGGTCCGCAGGTGGGGGATTTCAACGTGTGGAACGCCAATGACCCCCGCGAGCGTTTGTGGGCGGCGCGTACGCGTCAGTTGCAGGGCGCGCATGTCAGCACTCATGACCGGCTGTGGTCGAACCTGCCATTTCTGCGGCCTTTGGTGACGATCACCGATGACAGCCTGGCCGGTTACGGCATCGATGAGCACGGCGGGCGTCTGCATGACTTGCTCGGTACGCGTTGCGATCCCTATGTGAACCGCATGCTCACCGGCGAAGACTTTCACCACCATTGCCATTCGAACCTGACCCGTGCAGTTTTGCCCCACGGTCTGACGGAATTCGACGTGCATGACGTGCTGAATATTTTCCAGTGCACGGGCCTCAATCACGACGATATGTACTTCATGAAAGCCTGCCCGGCGCAGAAGGGCGATTACCTGGAGTTTTTTGCCGAGATTGATTTGTTGTGCGCGCTGTCGACGTGCCCGGGTGGGGATCTGTCGTTGCCGATGTGGGGGCCGGATGCACAGGACCCGCTGACGGTATGCCGCCCGCTGGGGGTTGAGGTCTATACGTTGGAGGATGAGCTTCTGAGCGGTTGGAGTCAGCCCGAACGTGCTGCCTATAAGGGGCAGCACGGGTTGCATATTGCCAAGGCGTCCTGGGAATAGCCCAAGGTTCAGCGATCCTGCGCGTCCTTGGCATCCGCCTGGGCATTGCGCTCGGCCACGCGCTTGCGTTGTTCGTCGGTGAGTTCGACTTTGTTGGCGCTGTCGCGCAGCATCATCAGCCCACCGACGATCGACCCGATCGCAACTACCATAATCAACCACGCATACCACGGCATAAGGCTCTCCTTGAGGCAGATTGCCGTGGGAGAACTTTCCCACGGGAATAACTGCTTTGAGTGACGGGCTTTCTCACTAGTTCAGTGTAGGCCCGTTCTGCCTCTCAGTAGATCAGAGCCCGGTCAACATCGCATCTGCCGGTGCATCGGCGCGGTCTTGCGCAGTCATCTGGAAGTAGGCGAATCCCACCACCATGAAGCCCAGGAAGATCAGCCCGATCAGCGCGTTGAACCACGCCATAGCTACCAGGCACACCACCGCCAGTACCAGCGCAATACCCGGCACGATCGGGTAGCCTGGTGCGCGAAAGGTGCGTTCCAGCAGCGGTTCGGTCTTACGCAGTTTGAACAGACTGAGCATGCTCATGATGTACATCACAATGGCACCGAACACCGCCATGGTGATCATCGCTGCGGTCAGTGTCATGCCGCCCAGGTTGATCAGGCCATCGCTATAGATAGCCGCGATGCCGACCACGCCACCGGCGATAATTGCGCGGTGGGGTGTCTGAAAACGCGACAGTTTGGCGAGGAAAGACGGCAGGTAACCGGCGCGGGCCAGGGCGAAGAACTGACGCGAGTAGCCGAGGATGATGCCGTGGAAGCTTGCCACCAGGCCGAACAGGCCGATCCACACCAACATGTGCAGCCAGCCTGAGCTGTCGCCGACCACGGTTTTCATGGCTTGCGGCAAGGGGTCGTTGATGTTGGACAGGGTGCGCCAATCACCCACGCCGCCAGCAAAGAACATCACGCCCATGGCCAGGATCACCAGGGTCAGGATGCCGCTGATGTAGGCCTTTGGAATGGTGCGCTTCGGATCTTTCGCTTCTTCAGCAGCCATGGCCGCGCCTTCGATGGCGAGGAAGAACCAGATGGCGAAAGGGATCGCGGCAAACATGCCGGCAATCGCGGGTGCGCCAAAGGTGTCTGAGCCGGCCCAGCCGTTCAGGGCGAAGTTGCTGAAGCTGAATGCAGGTGCGACGACGCCCATGAACACCAGCAACTCGGCGACGGCGAGCACACACACCACCAGTTCAAAGGTGGCGGCGAGTTTGACGCCGAGGATGTTCAGGCCCATGAACACAATATAAGCACCGACGGCCGCGTGTTTCGGATCGAGTGCGGGAAATTGCACATTAAGATAAGCGCCAATGGCCAAGGCGATCGCAGGCGGTGCGAAGACGAATTCGATCAAGGTCGCGAGCCCGGCGATCAAGCCGCCTTTCTCACCAAAGGCACGGCGGCTGTAGGCAAAAGGGCCGCCAGCATGAGGAATGGCGGTGGTCAGTTCAGTGAAACTGAAGATGAAACAGGTGTACATCGCGGCGACCATCAATGAGGTCACCAGAAAGCCCAGGGTCCCTGCGACGCCCCAGCCATAGCTCCAGCCGAAGTATTCACCGGAGATCACCAGCCCGACGGCGATGCCCCACAAGTGCAGGGTGCCTAAAGTGGGTTTGAGTTGTGTGTTCATCGTGTTGCTCTCCCTGAACCGTTTGGAATGATTCAAGGTGTTGCAGCGGACATGCCAGGCTGAGAATCATTGTCGTAAAGCGGAGCAAGTGTCGTGCGTGGGATGGTTTAGTGTTTGAATTTTTCCAGCCTCGCACCAGTTGAGTGCGGTGGGGTTGCAACTGCCGTCATCGCGGGCAAGCCCGGCTCCCACAGGTTGACCGCATACCGATGTGGTAGCCGGGCTTGCCCGCGCTGAGGCCTTCCTAACGGCTAATCCCCCCTGTAAACCCCGCATAAACCCACTCTTTACGCCGTCTTTACGCCCCACCCACCCCCTCGCTCTCGTTCCTTTACACCACTCCTGCCGACAATTGCGCCACACGCGGCACTCGCCGCTAAACGGAGAGACTTCCATGAGCGTTCTGGACGGGGTGTCACTGCTATTGGCCGTGGCGCTGTTCATTTATTTGCTGGTTGCGCTGTTACGCGCGGATCGGACCTAGGAGCAGGCCATGCACAGTTATGACTATTGGCTGATCATTGCCTTCTTTGCGGTGGTGCTGGTGCCGGCTCCGTTCCTGGGGCGGTTCTATTACAAGGTGATGGAAGGGCAGCGCACCTGGCTTACGCCGGTATTCGGCCCGGTGGAGCGCGCCTGTTATCGCCTGTCGGGCGTGGACGAGCATCAGGAACAAAGCTGGCAGAAATACATGCTGGCCTTGCTCGCCTTCAACCTCGCGGGCTTTTTGCTGTTGTTCTCGATCCTGGTGTTCCAGGACTATCTCCCACTGAACCCGCAGAAATTGCCGGGTCAGGAATGGACTTTGGCCTTCAACACCGCGGTCAGTTTCATGACCAACACCAACTGGCAGTCCTACAGCGGTGAAGCGTCCCTGAGCTACCTCAGCCAGATGGCCGGCCTGACCGTGCAGAACTTCGTCAGTGCCGCCACCGGCCTGGCAGTCTTGGTCGCTCTTTGCCGTGGGATTGGTCGCAAATCGGCCCAGACCTTGGGCAACTTCTGGGTTGATATGACCCGTGCCACCCTCTACGGCCTGCTGCCGTTGTGCCTGGTGCTGGCGTTGTTCCTGGTGTGGCAGGGCGTTCCGCAAACCTTCGCCCACTATGTCGATGCCGTCACCCTGCAAGGCGTGGATCAAGTGATCCCTCTGGGCCCCGCAGCCAGCCAGATTGCGATCAAGCAATTGGGCACCAATGGCGGTGGCTTCTTTGGTGTCAACTCGGCGCACCCGTTTGAAGACCCGACTGCCTGGGCCAACCTGTTCGAAGTGGCATCGATCATCCTGATCCCGGTGGCGCTGGTGTTCACCTTCGGCCACTACGTCAAAGACCTGCGCCAAAGCCGCGCGATCCTCGGCTGCATGCTGGCGCTGTTCCTGATCGGCGGCGCGACCTCGTTGTGGTCTGAATACCAGCCCAATCCGACCCTGAACAACCCAGCCGTGGAGCAGACCGCTCCATTGGAAGGTAAGGAAGCACGCTTCGGCACCACCGGTACGGTGTTGTGGTCGGTGACAACCACCGCGGCGTCCAACGGTTCGGTCAACGGCATGCAGGACAGCCTCAGCCCCCTCAGCGGCATGGTTGCGCTGGTCAACATGATGGTGGGCGAGGTGATCTTCGGCGGCGTCGGCGCCGGTATGTACGGCATGTTGCTCAACGTGTTGATCGCCGTGTTTCTCGCCGGTCTGATGATCGGTCGCACCCCGGAATACCTGGGCAAGAAGTTGCAGGCCAAGGAAGTGCAATTGCTGGTGGTGACCTTGCTGGTGATGCCGGTAGGTGTGCTGGTACTCGGTGCCATCGCCGCTAGCCTGCCAGGCCCGGCCGGTGCCATCAGTAACCCCGGCCCCCACGGTTTCAGCCAATTGCTCTATGCCTACACCTCGGCCAGTGCCAACAACGGTTCGGCGTTCGGCGGCTTCAGCGCCAACACCCCGTTCCACAACCTGATGCTGGGCTTGGGTATGTTGATCGGCCGCTTCGGCTACATCCTCCCGGTACTGGCCCTGGCCGGCAGCCTGGCGATGAAGAAGACCGCACCGATCGGCCAGAACAGCTTCCCGACGCATGGCCCGCTGTTCGTGACCCTGTTGACCGTGACCATTTTGCTGGTGGGCGGCCTGAGCTTCCTGCCGACGCTGGCACTGGGCCCTATTGCTGAACACATGAGCATGGGCTTCTAAGGGGATATGAAAATGAATATGCCTGCAAAAAACGCGGCTCCGGTGCAAACCCAGGAACCCGCCAAAACCGCCATCTCCGCCCTGTGGCGCCCGGCGCTGGTCCAGGCTTTCGTCAAGCTGGATCCCCGCCAACTGCAACGCTCGCCGGTGATGCTGGTGGTCGAACTGACCGCGATCCTCACCACCGTGTTGTGCTTCGTGCCCGATACCACCGTGCCAACCTATGTCGCCGTGCAGATCGCGGTGTGGCTGTGGTTCACCGTGCTGTTCGCCAACTTCGCCGAAGCCTTGGCCGAAGGGCGTGGCAAGGCGCGTGCCGACAGCCTCAAGGCCGGCAGCGAAGGCCTGAGCGCTCGCCGCAAGGAGGCCGATGGCAGCTTCAAGGTCGTGCCGGCCACCAGCCTGCGCAAAGGCGATGTAGTGCGCGTCGCCGCCGGGGAAATGATCCCCGGTGACGGCGAAGTCATCGAAGGGATTGCGGCGGTCAATGAAGCCGCGATCACCGGTGAGTCCGCACCGGTGATCCGCGAGTCCGGCGGCGACCGTTCGGCCGTCACCGGTAACACCCGGCTGGTGTCGGACTGGCTGTTGATCCGCATCACCGCCAACCCTGGTGAGTCGACCCTCGACCGCATGATCGCCCTGGTGGAAGGTGCCAAACGCCAGAAAACCCCTAACGAAGTCGCGCTGGATATCCTGCTGATCGGCCTGACCCTGATCTTCCTGCTGGTGGTGGTGACCCTGCAGCCGTTCGCCCATTTCGCCAGCGGCAGCTTGCCCCTGGTGTTCCTGGTCGCACTGCTGGTGACGCTGATTCCTACGACCATCGGCGGCTTGTTGTCGGCCATCGGTATTGCCGGCATGGACCGCCTGGTGCGCCTCAATGTGATCGCCAAGTCCGGCCGTGCCGTGGAAGCGGCAGGTGACGTGCACGTGTTGCTGCTGGACAAGACCGGCACCATCACCTTCGGTAACCGTCGGTGTGCGGCGGTGGTCGCGGCGCCTGGCGTCAGCGGCAAGGAAGTGGCCGAGGGCGCGTTGTTTGCCTCCCTGGCGGATGACACTGCGGAAGGCAAATCCATCGTCGAATACCTGCGCGCCTTGCACCCTCAGGCCGAACCTTCTGCGGATGAGCTGACCGCCGTGCCGTTCAGCGCGGAAACCCGGTTGTCCGGTGTCGACTACCAGGGTCGTGTGTTCCGCAAAGGCGCGGTGGATTCGCTGTTGGCGTTTATCGGTCAGCCACGCCGCGACTTGCAACCGGCACTGTCGCGGGAAATCGACAAGATTGCCCAAAGCGGCGGCACCCCGTTGCTGGTGTGTGCTGATGGCAAGTTGCTCGGTGCGATCCACCTCAAAGACGTGGTCAAGCCCGGCATCCGTGAGCGTTTCGCCGAGCTGCGCAAACTGGGCATTCGCACCGTGATGGTCACCGGCGACAACCCGCTGACCGCCGCTGCGATTGCTGCTGAAGCGGGCGTGGACGACGTGCTGGCCGAAGCCACGCCGGAGAAAAAACTCGCGCGCATTCGCCATGAACAAAACGACGGTCGCCTGGTGGCAATGTGCGGCGACGGTGCCAACGACGCCCCGGCGCTGGCCCAGGCCGACGTCGGCATGGCAATGAATGACGGCACCCAGGCCGCTCGCGAAGCCGCCAACATGGTCGACCTCGACAGTGACCCGACCAAACTGTTGGATGTGGTGCAGATCGGCAAGGAATTGCTGGTGACCCGTGGCGCGCTGACCACCTTTTCCATCGCCAACGACGTGGCCAAGTACTTCGCGATCCTGCCGGCACTGTTCGCCTCGATCTATCCGCAACTGGGCGCGCTCAACGTGATGCACCTGCAAAGCCCACAGAGCGCGATTCTCTCGGCCATCGTGTTCAACGCGTTGATCATTGTGGTGCTGATTCCATTGGCGCTGCGCGGTGTGCGTGTGCAAGCGGCGAGTGCGGCGGCGCTGCTGCGTCGCAACCTGCTGATCTACGGGGTGGGCGGGATCCTTGTGCCGTTCGTGGGGATCAAGGCGATCGACATGCTACTGACTGCGTTGCACCTGGTTTGACCCGAATCCTGCGGGTACCCGATGGGTGCCCACAGGTTGCAATGACCGAATTGAGGAATCCGAAATGTCCAACATGATCCGTCCGGCCCTGAGCCTGCTGGTGCTCATGACCCTGATCACTGGCGTTGCCTACCCACTGGTGGTGACCGGCGTCGCCCAGGTCGCCTTCCCGGGCCAGGCCAATGGCAGCCTGGTGCGCGACGACAGTGGCAAGGTGCGCGGCTCCAGCCTGATCGCCCAGGATTTTACCGGCGACAGCTGGTTCCACCCACGTCCATCGGCCGGCGCTTTCGCGACGGTTTCCAGCAGTGCCAGTAACCTTGGCCCCAGCAACCCGGCGCTGGCGACGCGCATTTTTGATGACGCGAACAAGCAGTGGGTGCGCAGCCAAGGGCCGGTGCCTTTGGCGTCGCTGACTACCTCTGGCAGCGGTCTTGATCCACACTTGCCACCACAGGCGATTGCCTATCAACTGGCGCGGGTGGCGGCGGCGCGGAATGTGCCGGTGTCGACCCTGCAGCGGTTGCTCGATGAGCATATCGAAAGCCCGCTGGTGGGCCCGCCGGTGGTGAACGTGCTGGCGCTGAACATGGCGCTGGAAAAACTCTGAACCTCCTGTGGGTGCGGGCTTGCTCGCGAAAGCGATGTATCAGCCAATGTATTTGTTACTGATAGACCGCTTTCGCGAGCAAGCCCGCTCCCACATTGGATCTTCAGTGGGCCCGAATACTTGAATACCTGAAGGAACCCCCAAGCATGAGCGACTCCGGCCGCGCCGATGCCCTGCTAGCCGATCTGCCCCGGGACGGCCGTGGCCGACTCAAAGTATTCCTCGGTGCTGCACCCGGTGTGGGCAAGACCTACGCCATGCTCCAGGCCGCGCACACCCAGCTGCGCCAAGGCGTGAAGTTGATCGCTGGTGTGGTCGAAACCCACGGCCGCGCCGAGACCGAAGCCTTGCTCAGCGGCTTACCGCAGCAACCCTTGCTGCGCAGCGAATACCGCGGCGTGATGCTCGAAGAAATGGACCTCGACGGCCTGCTTGCCGCCAAGCCCAGGCTGGTGCTGGTGGACGAACTGGCCCACAGCAACGCGCCCGGCAGTCGCCATGAAAAGCGCTGGCAAGACATCCAGGAATTGCTCGCTGCCGGCATCAACGTATTCACCACGGTCAACGTCCAGCACCTGGAGAGCCTCAATGACCAGGTACGCGGCATTACCGGCGTGCAGGTGCGCGAAACCCTGCCGGACTGGGTGTTGCAAGAGGCCGACGAACTGCTGCTGATCGACCTGCCGTCCCGCGAGCTGCTGGAGCGTCTGCGCGACGGCAAGGTCTACGTGCCGGAGCAGGCCCGCGCGGCCATCGATGCGTTTTTCACCCAGACCAACCTCATGGCCTTGCGTGAGCTAGCGATGCAAACCGCCGCCGCCCACGTCGATGACGATTTGGCCCAAGGCTATCGCCAGCTCGGCCAGGCCGCGCCGGCGGTGCGCGGTCGCCTGCTGGTGGGGGTGGATGGTGATGCGCAGGCCGAGCGCCTGGTGCGCCATGCCAGCCGCGTCGCGCAGCGTCGGCATTTGCCGTGGAGCCTGGTGCATATCGATAACGGCCGCGCGCGGGACGAGCAGTTTCGCTTGCGCTTGCAGAATGCCCAGCAACTGGCCGAGCGTCTGGGGGGCGAGGTGGTGTTGCTGCGGGCGGGGGAGGTGGCCAAAACCCTGATCCAGCACGCCGCCGAGCGCCGTGCCAGCCTGGTGCTGGTCGGCCAGTCACGAATGCGTTGGCGTCGCCGACTGTTCGGTGGTGGCCTGGCCGCGCGTTTGCTGCGTAATGCGCGTGGCTTGGAAATCAACGTGCTCGACAGCGATGATATCCCGGCACCGCCAAGGTTGCCCGATGTGCGTGGGCTGGTGTGGTTCGACTATGCGCTGGCGGTCGTGGCGACGGTGGTGGCGGCTGCGGTGGCGTGGGCAGTGTCCAGCGTCCTGCCGCTGCCGAATATCTCGCTGGTGTTTCTCGCCGCTGTGTTGCTGGTGGCGGTGCGCAGCAGCCTGGGGCCATCGCTGGTGTGTGCGGCGTTGTCGTTCCTGACCTATGACTTTCTGTTCATTCCGCCGAATTTTTCTTTCTCGATCCAACGCGAAGAGGACGTGCTGACCCTGTTGTTCTTCCTGTTGATGGCGGCGTTGACCGGCAACCTGGCCGCGCGTCAACGCCGGCAGTTGCAGGCGTTGCGCGATACCCAGGAAGAAACCAGCGAACTGCTCGACCTGTCACGCAAACTCACCGCTGCTACTGATCGTCAGGCGGTGGTCAGCGCCGCTGCGCATCACTTGGAAGGCTGGAGCGACCTGGACCTGTGCCTGGTCAATCGCGATGGGCAGGGTGGTTGGACGATCGAGACCGGCGGCCCGCTGACGCTCACCGAAGCCGAGCGCGCCGCGGCTGATTGGGCTTGGCAACATGACCAGCCGGCGGGCATGGGCACCGGTACCTTGCCGTTCGGGCGTTGGTGGTGGTGGCCGTTGTCGGGCGAGGAGGGCCCGCTGGGGTTGCTGGGCGTCAGTCCCAAGCCTGGACTGGAGTTAAGTGGGCAACGCCGTCGCTTGCTCACCGCCTTGAGCCAACCGCTGGCTCAGGCTTTGGCGCGGGCGCAACTGGCCCAGGAGTTGGAGTCTGCCAGGCTGCACGGTGAGACCGAGCAACTGCGCAGTGCCTTGCTGGCGTCGGTGTCCCACGATCTGCGCACGCCCTTGACCTCTATGCGCGGCAGCATCGATAGCCTGCTGGCGCTCGGTGAGGCCATTCCATTGGAGGACCGCCGCGAGTTGCTCGAAGGCACACGTGATGAGGCCGAACGTCTCGATAGGTACATCCAAAACTTGCTGGACATGACGCGCCTCGGCCACGGCGCGTTGAAACTGGCGCGGGATTGGGTGTCGCCGGGCGATATTGTCGGCAGCGCCCTGGGCCGCCTGCGTGCGGTGCTGGCACCGTTAAAGGTGAGTACCGACGTGCCCGCTGAGTTGCCATTGTTGTATGTGCACGCCGCGTTGATCGAACAAGCGCTGGTCAATGTGTTGGAAAACGCCGCGCGCTTTTCGCCGCCGCAAGGCCGCTTGCAACTGAGCGCCGGCGTTGCTGACGACCAGTTGTTTTTCGCCGTGGCCGATGAAGGACCGGGTATTCCCGAGGAGGAGCGCGCAAAGATTTTCGACATGTTCTACACCGCCGCCCGAGGCGATCGCGGCGGGCAGGGCACAGGACTGGGCCTGGCGATCTGTCAGGGCATGGTCGGTGCCCATGGTGGGCATATCAGCGTGGCCGACGGGATCGACGGGCGTGGCACCTGCATCACCTTGTTCCTGCCTTTGCCGACACAACCTGGCCTGGAACGCGAGGCATGAGCTACCCTGTTTTCTTCACGGATTTTGATGGGACACCATGAGCCAGACCGCGACGATTTTGGTCATTGATGACGAGCCGCAGATCCGCAAATTCCTGCGCATCAGCCTGGCCTCCCAGGGCTACAAAGTGATAGAGGCCGGCACCGGCAACGAAGGTCTGGCCCAGGCGGCGCTGAGCAAGCCGGACTTGCTCGTGCTCGACCTTGGCCTGCCGGACATGGACGGGCAGCAGGTGCTGCGCGAGTTTCGCGAGTGGTCGACGGTGCCGGTGTTGGTGCTGTCGGTGCGGGCCAGTGAAGGGCAAAAGGTCGAGGCGCTTGACGGCGGAGCCAATGATTACGTGACCAAACCCTTTGGCATCCAGGAGTTTCTCGCCCGGGTGCGCGCGCTGCTGCGTCAGGCTCCAGCGGGGGAAGCCCAGGAAGCGGCCTTGCGTTTTGGTCCGCTGACCGTGGATCTGGCCTATCGCCGTGTGCTCCTGGACGGTGCCGAAGTGGCGCTGACCCGCAAGGAATACGCGGTGCTGGCCCAATTGGCGCGGCATCCGGGGCGGGTGATTACCCAGCAGCAATTGCTCAAAGATATCTGGGGGCCGACCCATACCGAAGACAGCCACTATCTGCGGATCGTGGTGGGGCATCTGCGGCAGAAGTTGGCGGATGATCCTACACAGCCACGGTTTATCGTGACTGAGGCGGGGGTGGGTTATCGGTTGCTGAGTGGCTAGATTTTTGGCGTCTGGCAGGGCCTCTTCGCGAGCAAGCCCGCCCCCACACTTGAACGAGTTCCGCCTTTGAAATGCGGTCGAATGTGGGAGCGGGCTTGCTCGCGAAGAGGCTATCAGCAGCACCACAGGTTTCAACTCTGCTCACTCTCATACCGATCCAACGTATCGCTGGCAATCTCCCGACCCAGTGCGATCAGCTCCGGCGCCTTGTAAAACTCGAAAAACCGACACACCCGCTTCGGCACGTTGATCAACACGTCAGGCGGGTAGCCAGCAATCTTGTACTGCGCCAGCGACGTCTGCATCACCTCGAAGCTCTGGTTGATCAAGTCGAGGAGCGACGCCGGGCCGACGTTATCGATGATAAATGACCCGGTCGCTGACTTTGGTGCGCCGGGTTTTTCCGGTGCGGCGGCGGGTTGCTGGGATTCCGGCTCGGCGGAGTCCAGCCAAGGGTTGATCTCCGCCGCCTGCGCTTCCAATGCCTCTTGCTCCAGCTTCATCAATTGTTCGGCCTGCTTGCGCCGGAACGGCAAGTGCGAACCGAGTGATTTCGCCAGGTTGTTGAAGCGACTCTTGAAGGCGGGCGGGCGCTGGATCACTGGCAATTGGTAGTGCTTCTGGTTGGTGGCGTTGAGGTTGACCGCGATGATCAAGTCGCAATGGCTCGACACCACCGGCACGATGGGCAGTGGGTTGAGCAGGCCGCCGTCCACCAGCATGCGGTTGCCCTGCATCACCGGGGTGAACAGGCTGGGAATCGCCGCCGAGGCGCGCATGGCCTGGTGCAGGCAGCCTTCCTGGAACCAGATTTCCTGCTGGTTGGTCAGGTCGGTGGCGACGGCGGTGTAGGGGATGCGCAGTTCTTCGATATTGATCTCGCCGACGATCTTGCGGATCTGGCCGAAGACCTTCTCACCGCGAATCGCGCCCAGGCGAAAACTCACGTCCACCAGGCGCAGTACGTCGAGATAATCGAGGCTTTCAATCCAGTTCCGATAGTCATCCAGCTTGCCGGCGGCGTAGATCCCGCCCACGACGGCCCCCATGGAGCACCCGGCGATACAGGCGATGTCATAGCCGCGCCGTTCGATCTCTTCGATCACGCCGATGTGGGCGTAACCACGAGCCCCGCCGGAGCCCAGCACCAAGGCAACACGTTTTTTCATGGTCCATGTCCTCCCCAAGGCAGGGTCCCACAATGCACCCATTGAGGGGGCGGCTTCAATCTTCGCAGGCGACCTGCGATATTTTTCCAGAATAGCCACGGTGCTCGGGTATGCTCTGGTATGTAGGTACTATCGATTTCAGGCTAGGGACAGGCACTTTTCCATGTAGGCAACGTCTACAACGTACGACTGTTTTTTCTATTTGAGGTGTCATCAATGAAAGCCTGGATGTGTGTACCTGTGATCATGCTGGCCCTGGCCGGTTGTGCCGGTAAGACCGCATACCGCGACAGCTGCGGCAGCCAATTGGACGCTGCCTGGAAAGAGCTGGATCTTGCCAAGGCTGAAGGCTTTGCTGGCACGGTGAGCTACTCTAAAGCGCTATCGTTATTGACGGGCGCCAAGACCCAGCAACAATTTGAAGCGTTTGAAGGCTGCTCCAACAAGGCCGAGAAAGCGCGGTTCTATATTCGTGAGTCTCGCGCCGGGCGTTGACCTGCAGCAGCGAGTAGGACTTTTCATCTGGAAGTGAGGGCAGGATGTCAGCTTTGGTCGATCAGTTAGTCGCTCAGGTCATTGGCCTGGAAGTAGGGTTACTGAGCTGCCAGGCTCGCCTCGCCGCCGTTACCGACGATGAAGCCCTGCATGACCTGCGCACCACCGTGCGGCGTCTGCGCAGCCTGTTGCGCCCCTTGCGCGGGTTGCCGGGGGTGGAACAGCTTGAGATGGCCGCCAGCACCGTCGGCCAACTGAAGACGCCGCTACGCGACCGCGAGGTGCTGGCGGCGTATTTGCACCAACACGGTCATCACGAGGCCGCCAACCGACGCTTGCGTCTGCAACCTGAGGCCTATCGCCAGGTGGCGAAAAGCCCTGAGCTTGCGCATTTGCTGCTGATCCTGGATGCCTTTCCGCGTTTTATCCGTGCTTCTGAACATCAGAAATTGCTCAAAGGCCTGCGCCCGCGCATTGAAAAACGTCTGGCCAAGCAATGGCAGCAACTCGGTAAGGCCTTGAAAGACCCTGACCATGACCGGCACCGCCTGCGGTTGTTGATCAAGCGGGTGCGCTATGCCGCCGAAGCCTATCCCGAATTGGATAAGTTGCCTGCCAACGCGATGTCACGTCTGAAAAACGCGCAGGGCGCTTTAGGGGATTGGCATGATTGCTGGCAATGGCTGGCCCAGGCTGAGCAGCAGGTGGACTTGCGACCTTGTGTTGCGGTGTGGCAGCGCACCATGGCCAAGGCTGAAGGGCAGGCGGACCGCGTGCTGGAAAAACTCAGCGCCGATTGTTTCTGAACCGGTCCGGCTTTTGGCCGGAATAGGCGCTGTACCTGGCTAGCCCGATGGTTAAGATCGCTCATCTGTTCCTGTTGATGTGAGACCGCCATGCGCTTTAGTGATTTACTCGACGCTGCCCGCAGCAACCCGCTGGATGTCATTATCCCTGCCGAATGGGCCCAGGGCCGCGCGACCTTTGGTGGCCTGGTGGCCGCATTGCAATACGAAGCGCTGCGTGCCCAGGTGCCCGCCGAGCGTCCGCTACGGTCGCTGGCCATCACCTTTGTCGGCCCTGTAGCGCCGGACGTTCCTGCCAGTTACCAAGTCGAAGTGTTGCGCGAAGGCAAGGCCGTCAGCCAATTGCTTGGCCGTGTGGTGCAGAACGGTGAAGTGGCGACATTGGTACAGGCCAGTTTCGGTGCGTCCCGTGAGTCGGAAATTGCTGTCGAGAGCGCAGCGCCACCGGTGTTCAAACATTGGGATGAATGCCAGGAGCTGCCCTACATCAAGGGCGTCACCCCCGAATTCATGCGCCACCTGGCGATGCGCTGGAGTGTCGGCGGCTTACCCTTCACCGGCAATAAATCCCGTGACATGGGCGGTTGGGTTCGCTTACGCGGAGATATCAAAGAAGAGCCACTGACTGAAGCGCATATCCTCGCCCTGGTCGATGCCTGGCCTCCGGCTTTGCTGCCGCACCTGAAAAAGCCGGCACCCGGCAGCACCCTGACTTGGACCATCGAATTTATCCAGCCCTTGCAGGATCTGACGACCCTCAATTGGTGCCAGTACCACGTCACCATCGAGCACGCCCGCGACGGCTACGGCCACGCCGCCGCCGCCCTTTGGAGCCCGAGCGGCGAGTTGATCGCCATCAGCCGCCAGACCGTAGTGGTCTTTGCCTGACCTCAATGCCGGTGGCGTTGTCGCCAGGCGCGCCACCAGCCACCACTTAGGACAAAACGCGGAAAGGTCACGAACTGCTCGACCACCAGTCGCTGCACCGCATCTTTACGATCACTGAACGGCTCACTGGCCTCGGCTTCCAGGCTATGGCCATGACGCTGCAACGCCAAACCGGCCAGGATCCCGACCACACCCACGGCGAAACTGGCCAGACTCAGGCTGAAAACCCCGGACACGATCAACAGAAACCCGATGATGAACAGCGGCACGGCAATCAGGTGCAACGCCAGATTGGTCGGGTGCTGATGGTTCTGCGGGTAGTTACGCCATTGCCAGGCGGGAAGGTTGGGGTGACGTTTGCCCATGGTGGTGAATCCTCTGTCCGTTGAAATGGCATGGAGAGAGTTTAGGTGGGGTTGGTCGGGTGGGCGAATTGGCGTTCGCTATAGCGTTCATAGGACCGGTTGCGTAATTCACGTTTTTGATTTTTATAGAGTATTGTCTGCCCAGTTATAGTCTCTTGGTTCGGGGTTATTTATATACACTGTCGGCCCTTCCATGGAAAGCCACTTGGCTGTGAGTTCAATAGAAGCATTTTTTGAGTTTGCGGTGAGCAAGAAGTACCCGTTTTCTCGCTTTATATTTATTATAAATATGTCCCTGTGCGGGAGGTTTACTATTTTTAAGTTGCTAACCTCGGAGCAGCTTAGTGCAATTCTGCACGTGTTATATCCTTTGTTCTTCCATTTTTCAGGCAACACATCAGGGAAGTCTGGTATGTCAAAACCTATTCCAAAAGAGGGTTGGTCATTTTCTATGCCCAGTGAATGAATGTAAGCTTTGCCGATTTCAATCGGTTGGCTGAACACTTTGTTAAAAAATATACTCCCGTCAAGATCGTTCCAGTGTTTCATTTTTTATCCTTGAATACGTAATGGTCTTTTGTTCCCGGAACACTGCCGGTTCGCGGTGTCTCAAATGGACGCAGATTGAAGTGAGCGCCTTGATTGCCAGCTCCGTTTGGAGCGCCGAATTTATGCCCGGCTGAATGGTCTTGTATTAACACTTTGGATCCATCAGCCCTCGTATATTGGTAGACCCTCGTGTGAATAGGTTTTCCCGAGCTATCTAAAATTGCTTTTCCGTTTATATCTGACATTTTCACAATGCTGTATTGTTTTTTTGTGCCAGACCTCGGAGCGGTAATTACATCAGGTTGTTGTGCCATCGGTATATTGGCGTCTCTTTTTGCTTCGCGGAACGCTCCTTTACGAGATATATCAGGTACGTCAGGTTCAACAGGTACAGCGCAGGTTGGGTTTTTCTTTACTGAGCCAGTGCAGTTAGCATTTAGCCCAAGGGGGTCCACCCAACCCGTAGGATTGGGCGCGTACTGGTACGTGTTGATCCCACCCGCCAGCTTCACCGGGTCCGGCGTCAGGTAACGGCCGATATCCGGATTGTAGTAGCGATGGCGGTTGTAGTGCAGCCCGCTTTCTTGGTCGAAGTATTGGCCTTGGAAGCGCAGCGGGTTGTCGACTTTTCCGATATCGACGCGGGTGATTTCACCGTAAGCACGGTAGTGCGCGGACCAGACGATTTCGCCGTCGGGGTTGGTGAGTTCCTGTGGGGTGCCGAGGTGGTCGAGTTGGTAGTGGTAGGCCTTGGTTTCCTTTGGGCCGAAGCCTTCCAGCAGGGCCAGCGGGCGAAAGGTGTCCGGTTCGTAGAGGTAACTGCGATGGCGGTTCGCGTGGTGCTCGGCGATGAGTGTGTCGCCCTGCCAGAAAAACTCCGTAGTGATGCCGTCAACGGTTTTGCTGATACGCCGCCCAAACGGGTCATAGCGGTAGCTGGCGGTCTGGCCATTGGGTTTTTTAATGCCGATCAGACGGTGCTGGCAGTCGTAGCGGTATTCGGTAACGAGGGTGTGGCCTTTGCCACGTCGTTCGCGGATGAGGTTGCCGAAGGCGTCGTAGTCGTAGTGATGGTCACCTTGGATCATCAGGCGGTTGCCGGCGACGATGTCGGGGCCGGGGCGGTTTTGCATGAGCAGGTTGCCGGCGGGGTCGTGGGCGAAGCGTTCCTGCTCACCTTGGGAGTGGTCGGCGCGGATGAGGCGGCTCAGTGCGTCATAGTGGTAGTGGTGTTCACCTTTACGGGTATCTAGGCGCCGGGTGAGGTTGCCGCATGTGTCGTAGTGATACTGGCGCTGGTAAATGGCACCTTCGACGTTGCACAGTCCGTGGTTGAACAGGCGCCCCTGAGTGTCGTACTGGTAACTGCTGAGCAGCTTTCCCTGGCCTCTTTGGTGTTCTCGACCGGTGTCGAATAGATGAGCGGTGAGCGTTTGGCCATTTACCTCGACCTTCCCAAGCAGGCCGCCTTTGGCATGATTGAACGTCACCCGGTTGTTGTCCGGTAGGCGCAAGGTTTGCAGGTTGTCACAGGCGTCGTAGCCGTAGCGCAGGGTGCCCCAGCCTTGGTGCTCGGCGGTGAGGCGGTTTTGGCTGTCGTACTCGTAGGCCAACACCCAGTGGCCGTCCTCGACGCTTAAGAGGTTGCCTTGGCGGTCGTAGGCGTAATCGACTTGGTTGCCGTCGGGCAGGGTTTTTCTTACGAGTCGACCGGCATAGTCGCGCTCGTAACGGGTAACCAGCTGACTGCCGTCATCGCCGTGTTCGGTCTTCTCCTGAAGGTTGCCGTTGAGGTCGTAGGCGTAAGCCGTGCGCTGGCCATCAAAGCCGGTTTCCTGTTGGATCAGGCCGTTGCTGTGGTATTGGAGTCGGTAGGTTTCGCCCACCTCGTTTTCGATCTCGGTCAGCAATAACCTAACGTTGTCGTACCGGTATTTGACCTGGGTGCCATCAGCGTTGATGCGACGGCTGATCAGGTGCAGGCCGTCGGCGTATTCGTAGCGGGTGAGGTGGCCCAGTTCATCGCGTTCGGAGGTGATTTTTCCGTAAGCGTTGTAGCTGTATTCCCGTGTGGCACCGCCCGGTAGCACAACACGGATCAACCGACCTACGCTGTCCCATTGATACTGGGTTAGCGCCCCCTGTGCATCTTCACGGGCAACCTGTCGCCCAAGGTCGTCATAGCGATAGCGCTTAACGCCACCGTTCGGCAACTGCTCCTCAAGCAACTGCCCACGCTCATTCCACACCAGCCGATGACAGCTGTGATCCGGGTACCAGACACCAACCAGTTGCCCATATTTGTTGTAGCTGTAGTCAGTAGCGTTGCCGTCAGGATCGGTCTTGCGCGTCACGTCGCCCTGGTCATTACGCTCGTATTTCCAGACCGCCTGACCCCGCCTTACAACCCGTACGAATCCATTGTCATGCTCGTAGGTCGTCGGCTCATCGTCCCCCGGAAACAGCGCCACCAAACGCCCGGCTTCGTCGTACTGATACGCCGTGATCGCTCCCAGCGGATCCTGCTCAACCGTCAGTCGGCCTTTGTCATCGTAGGATTTAAAGTGTTGGGCACCGTCAGGGTCCACGCGCTGCACCAGCCGCGCCCGCGGGTCATGCACGTAGACTTCCTGGCTTCCGTCGGCGTTAAACACCGTGACCTGCCCGTTGTCATCCCAGGCGTACCGCGTGTCCAT
>NZ_FOKB01000012.1:125544-151777 GCF_900111895.1 Pseudomonas simiae | reverse complement strand
CTAGGGGACTCGAACCCCTGTTACCGCCGTGAAAGGGCGGTGTCCTAGGCCACTAGACGAAGGGGACACACAACTGAAACACATGGTGTGTATTTCAGTGCCCAGAGGTTAGATCCGAAGATCATGCCCTGGTTTCACTCAGTGCCGCCCGAGAGCCACACTGCTTAAACTTGGAGCGGGAAACGAGACTCGAACTCGCGACCCCGACCTTGGCAAGGTCGTGCTCTACCAACTGAGCTATTCCCGCAAATTGGCGTCCCCTAGGGGACTCGAACCCCTGTTACCGCCGTGAAAGGGCGGTGTCCTAGGCCACTAGACGAAGGGGACACACGTACAACATTCACTACCTAGCCGCGTTTCGCTGTGTGCTTTACGCGTTAAGTGGCGCGCATTCTATGGATGGATTGAAAGGTCGTCAACCCCCAAGGATAAATTTATTAAAATCAATGACTTCGACCTGCTTTGCGGGCTTGCGGGCAGATTGTGCGCGGCCGGGCTTTGACGCCTATATTCTGGCGCCCGACAAGACGCTATAGTTCACGCTGGCAAATGATGGCAATGTGCATCCATGCAGGGAGCGCCTATCTATATAGAAGCAAACTACCCGGGCAACTGGTCGATCAGTCCTATCCGCCGGATGGCCCAGTCACTACACTCTACTGTAAACCCTATAAAGAGGTCACACCGGTGACACCACTCATGATCACCCTGCTGGTAATAGCCGGGATCGCAATACTGATCGCCATTGGCTACATGAACCACGTGGTGGAAAACAACAAGCTTGAAAAGAAGCGCACCGAGATCGAGCTTAATGATCGTCTGCGCCGTTGCGGTGAAATCACCGAAACCTTCCCCGGCCAGTTGATGACCCCGGCACTCAAACTGTTGATCACCCGCCTGGAGCTCAACGTCAACCAGCGCCTGCTGAACCTCAACAAAGGCAGCGCAGCGCTGAAAGCCCGCATCGCCGAGCTGAATGCGCTGGTGGCCCAGGGCGAATCGATCCCGGTGAACAACCCGCCTGCGCCGATCCAGACCGAAGCCAAGGCCAAGGACGTGCGTTTCCTGCTCGAAGCCCTGCACGGCCAGGTCACCCGCGCCGCCCAGGACGGTTTCCTGCCGGCCAACGAGGCCAAGCACTGGATCCGGGAAATCCGCCATATCCTGGTGTTGCTGCATATCGAGTTCTTCAACAACCTTGGCCAGCACGCCCTGCAACAGGCTCAGCCGGGCCAGGCACGCCTGGCATTCGAGCGTGGCGTGCAGTACCTGCGTAAACAGCCGGAGCCGGCGATCTACAGCGCGCAGCTGCAACACCTGGAAGCCCAGCTGGTCCGCGCGAACTCGACGGTGCTGACCAACAGCAAGCCCGCCGAAGACGAAATCAACGAACTTACCGAAGGCCTCAAAGTGGTGGATGCCGACGCCGAGTGGAAGAAAAAAGTCATCTACGACTGATTGTGCGGTCGTGGGGCGAGCCTGTGTTGAGCGGGCTTGCCCGGCTCACTACAACCTCATGGCTTCACAAGATGCCATCACTTTGCATCTATCCCCGCGCGCCCGACTAGCGTAAAAAAGTGCCCCTTACTCCGTGAAGTCAGAGGCCCGTTATGCCCGTCGCCGTCATTGATGGACAACCGCTGCACTACGTAGACCAGGGCACCGGCCCAGTCGTCCTGCTCGGTTCAAGCTACCTGTGGGACGCCGACATGTGGTCGCCACAGATCGAGGCCCTGTCGCAACAGTACCGGGTGATCGTGCCCGAACTGTGGGGCCATGGTGAATCCGCTTCGTTGCCGGCGCAAACCCGCTCCCTTGATGACTTGGCACGCCAGGCCCTGACCCTGATTGACCAGTTGGATATTGCACAGATCAACCTGGTGGGGCTCTCGGTCGGCGGTATGTGGGGCGCACGCCTGGCGCTGCGGGCTCCCGAGCGGATCAACAGCCTGGTGCTGATGGACACCTACCTGGGCGCCGAGCCCGAGGCCACGCGCCAGTACTATTTCTCACTGTTCAAGATGATCGAAGACGCCGGCGCGATCCCCGAGCCGTTGCTGGATGTGGTGGCGCCTATCTTCTTCCGCCCGGGCATCGACCGCGAATCAGCGCTGTACCAGGATTTCCGCAAGCAATTGCAGGGTTACTCCAAGGAGCGCCTGTTGCAGAGCATCGTGCCCCTGGGTCGGTTGATCTTCAGTCGCGAAGACATACTGGAGCAGCTCCCACGCCTGGACGCCGATACCACGCTGGTGATGTGCGGCGAGCAGGACAAACCACGCCCTCCCGCCGAGTCCGAGGAAATGGCCGGGCTGATCGGCTGCAGCCTGATCCTGATTCCGGAAGCAGGCCATATCAGCGCAAGGGAAAACCCGGACTTCGTCAACGAAGCCCTGTTGACTTTCCTCGCCAACAACGCCTGACCGCCCTTCCCCTGCGGTCGCTGCCAACGTGCAGCGATCACAGGCGGAAGTGTCCCACCATGCCCTTGAGTTCCGCCCCCAACTGCGCCAGCTGAATGCTCGACGCGGCGTTGCCTTGCATACTCAACGCCGACTGATCGGCACTGGCGCGGATACTGGTGACGCTGCGGTTGATCTCTTCGGCCACCGAGCTTTGCTCCTCGGCCGCCGCGGCAATCTGCTGGTTCATCTGCTGGATCAACGACACCGCCACCGCGATGCTGCCCAAGGCACTTTCGGTTTCCAGGGCATCGCTCACCGCCAGCTTCACCAACTCCCCGCTTTGCTGGATCTGCTGCACCGAGGACTGTGCCGCGCTGCGCAAGGTGCTGACCAGTCGTTCGATTTCTTCGGTGGAGTGTTGAGTGCGCTTTGCCAAGGCCCGTACTTCATCGGCAACCACCGCAAAACCACGACCCTGCTCGCCAGCGCGGGCGGCCTCGATGGCGGCGTTGAGCGCCAGCAGGTTGGTCTGTTCGGCCACACTTTTGATCACACTCAACACGCTGCCAATATGCTGGATCTCCGCGCTCAGGCTCTCGATGCTGGCGCTCGCACTGGAGCTGGAAGTGGCCAACAACTCGATGCGCTGCAAACTCTGGCGCACGACCCGCTGACCGCTATCGACTTTTTCATCGGCGGTCTGTGCGGCTTGCGCGGCCTCTTCGGCGTTGCGTGCCACGTCATGCACGGTGGCGGTCATCTGGTTCATCGCCGTGGCGACCTGTTCGGTTTCTTCTTTCTGGCTGCTGACCTCGACATTGGTCTGCTCGGTGACGCTGGACAAGGAATGCGCCGAACTGGCCAGTTGCTCGATACCGGCTTGCAGGCCGCTGACCATCTGGCTAAGCCCGTTGCCCATCTGTTGCATGGCCTGCATCAACTGCCCGATTTCATCACGGCGGTTGACCTCCATGCGCCCGCTCAAATCGCCGGCGGCGATCTGCTGCGCCACGGCAATCACGCTGCGCAGCGGTGCGACGATCAAACGGGTGATCACCCACGCCGCTATCAACCCCACCAGCAAGGCCAGGGCCGAAGAACCGAGGATCAGCATTGAGCTTTTCTTCAACTGCGCCTGCATGGACTGGTCTTCGGCGTCGTATGCCTGGTTGACCCGGCTGACCACTTGGTCCGCCCGATCATGCAACTGTTTGTAGACCACCTTCTCTTGAGCCAGTAGCCCGGTGTACTCACCGAGTTTTTCACTGAAGGCGGCGATATGCCCGGCCACTTCGTTGAGCACGGTCTGGTAGCCAGAGTCCTTGACCGAGGTCTTCAGTTGCTCGACCTGGGCCAGGGCCTGGTCGGCTTGCTCGATCTTGCCTTGTTCGCTGGTGTCTTCATCGACTTTACGGCTCTGGTTCAGGCGTACATGGGCTTCATTCATGGCCTGCAGCATCAGGCGCGACACCTGGCTGACCTGCCCCGCCTGCTCGATAAACTCAGCGCCTTCCTTACCCTGGCTTTCCTTCAGGCCATAGGCGCCGTCATCCGCCAGCCCGGCCTGCAGCACATCCAGATTGTTTGCCACGCTGGACACCGACCAACTGGCCATTTCCAACGCCAGGTCCTTGGTCTGGGTCAATTCGACAAACTCATCGAACGCCTTGCGGTAGGCGGCCAAGGCTTCCTCTACATCGGTCATCACCGGCACGTTGGCCGCCGACTGGGCCTTGAGACTGGCCGCAAGAGCCGCCAAGGCATCGACACTTTCATGCAGGGCGTCGACGGCCTTGGGGTCGGCGTGCAACGCGTAGTCCTGCTCGATCAGGCGCACCTTGAGTAAACCGCTGTTCAGCGACGACATGGCCTTGAGCCCTTCGAAACGCTGACCAATGGTTTGCAGGGACCACACCCCGATCGCTGCGATCAACGCCGTCAGCAGCAGTACCAGGGTGAAGCCCAAGCCCAGTTTTTTTGCCATACCGAGGTTGGCGAATTGTCGTTGCACGGCCGAAATCATTGCACTTGAATCCTCTTGCAATGGCGGTTGCCATCGAGCCCTGTTTACACAGGCGAGAGTCGCAACCGCAAGGCACTGAACACAAGTCGTTGGCGCCACAATAATGGCAAAAAGCTACACACTCGTCGTTTTCAGAATGGTCGAGGTCGATCTGGCGGGCCCCATGGCGCGGAACAACGCCAACGCCCGTTGATCAGCGGCATAGGCCACGTTGATGCGCAGCCACTCACTGGGCTCGCTGGTTGGGCTGAACAGCGCCCCCGGCGACAACAGAACGCCGAGCCGTCGGGCACATGCCTGCAACTGTGACCAGTCCCCTACTCCCGGACGAGCCCACAGGAACATACCGCCTGCAGGTATGGCGAACACCTCCCACTCCTCGTCCTCCAGCACCTGTAGCGTAGCTGCCATTTGCGTGTTCAGCCGCTTGCGCAAGCGCTGTACCCATTTGCGGTAGGTGCCATTTGCGAGCAGCGTGACCACCACCGCTTCGGCAAAGCGTGAAGTGCCGAAACCGGTCAGGGTCTTGAGGCTGGCCAACTGCGCGATGATCGCGGCGCTGGCACTCAGGTAACCCACGCGCAAGGCACTGCTCAAGGTTTTGGAAAAGCTGGCGACGTAGATCACCCGATCATCATGGGGCAGTGCTGAAAGGCGTGTGCAACTGGCGTGTTGCAGGTCACCGAAAACATCCTCTTCAACGATCAGGAAATTGTCGCGCCGCGCCAGCTCCAGCAAACGCTCTGCCACCGTGCGGCACAGGCTGGAGCCGGTGGGATTGTGGTACAGGCTGTTGATGAACAGGCACTTGGGCCGATGCCGCTGCAGCAGCGCTTCCAGCGCCGGAATATCCGGGCCTCCGGGGGTTCGCGGGACTTGCAGGAGTTGCACGCCGTGAAAAGCCAATTGCCGATAGAGGTTGCCGTACCCGGGCGTTTCGACCACCACGCAGTCGCCGGCCTTGAGCAGGGTGCGTATCAGCAAGTCCTGGGCATGGCTTGCGCCCGCCGTGGTGAGGATACGGTCCTGGTGGGTGGCAATGTGGATTCGGCTCAGGCGCTTGAACAGTTGTTCACGCAGCGCCGGCAACCCCAATGGCGTGCTGTAGTTGAACAGGCCGGCGGTGTCGATTCGAGTGACCTCACGAATCGCGTAACTGATGTCATCGCTTTCACGCCAGGCATCCGGCAACCAGCCGCAGCCCAACTTCAGTTCGCCCAGTGGGCTATCAACGAAGGTGCCCCATCCCCGCTCCGCACCTTCGTACCAAAGGTCCTCAGGCAAAGCGGGCGGCTGGGCCACGCTGAAACCCGAACCGGGCCTGGAAACCAGCACACCCTGGGCAACCATCCGCTCGAACGCCTCGATCACGCTGGATTGGCTGAGCAAATTATCGAGGGCCACCTGTCGAATGGACGGTAAGCGCGTGCCGGGGCTCGCGCCACTCGAGCGAATCCATTGCGTCACTGCGCTGATGATTTGCTGCACCACCGGTACAAGGGCTTGTCGATCGATCCCTAAATCCATGCGCCACTCACTTCAACTGTCTGTTGTTCAACCCAGAACAGTTAAGCACAGAAGCCCATTTCGACCGCCTGCCAATACTTATTAAATCATTGATTTTGTTGGATTATTTACCTAATGATACACATTCTGACGGGGCACTCCGCCATCTATGGAAACGCCCCACAGCCCCCCAAACCTTTTCGAATGGAGGGCGGCGTGAGGTCCTAGATTGCGGTCGCACCACCGTCCACCGCCAAGGCTTGACCCGTGGTAAACGCCGCACCGTCGCTGCACAGATAAAGCACCGCACTGGCAATTTCCTCGACCTTGCCGATGCGACCCACCGGGTGCATGGCAGCGGCAAATTCAGCTTTGCGTGGGTCGGCTTCATAGGCTCGCCGGAACATATCGGTATCGATCACGGCCGGGCAGACCGCGTTGACGCGGATTTTCTTCTTCGCATACTCGATGGCCGCCGATTTGGTCAGGCCAATCACCGCATGCTTGGAAGCCGCATAAATACTCATCTTCGGCGCCGCGCCCAACCCCGCGACTGACGCGGTGTTGACGATCGCCCCGCCGCCCTGGGCCAACAGCAGCGGCAACTGGTGCTTCATGCACAACCACACGCCCTTGACGTTGACACCCATGATCGCGTCGAACTCATCCAGGCTGCCGTCGGCCAGCTTGCCCTTTTCGATTTCGATCCCGGCATTATTGAAGGCGTAGTCCAGGCGACCATAGGCGGCAAGGGTCTGGGCCATCAATTGCTGGACATCCGCCTCCAGCGTGACGTTGCAGCGCACAAACAGCGCTTCGCCGCCGGCCTGATGGATCAGGGCGACGGTGTTTTCACCGCCCGTTGCATCCAAATCGGCAACCACGACCTTCAAACCTTCGGCGGCGAACGCCAGCGCGGTGGCGCGGCCAATACCGGCAGCGGCGCCGGTCACCAGAGCGACCTGGCCGGAAAACGTCATGCTCATAGAAGATGTCCTGTGGGAGAAAAAGCGGTGGGTCGAGTCTAGCCAACGCCGCGCCGGACGCGTCAGCACTATCAAACCGCCGGTTGGGGCTGCATGGATCGCAGTGATAAGGGGCACCTGGCGACTATCAGCAACACCTATCGACCGGCATTCGCGCCCTCGGTGAACCTTGCTCCCTGCCCATTGAAGGTCTATCACTTCAGGTTCATTTCCAGAAGAGTCGCCACCATGACCGCCCAGACCAACCGCCAATTCCTGCTCGCCAAGCGCCCGGTCGGCGCGGCCACCCGGGACACCTTCACTTACCAGGAAGTCCCGGTGGGCACGCCCCAGGACGGCCAAGTGCTGGTGCATAACGAATACCTGTCCCTCGACCCGGCCATGCGCGGCTGGATGAATGAAGGCAAGTCCTATATTGCGCCGGTCGGCATCGGCGAGGTGATGCGCGCGCTGGGTGTGGGCAAGGTGATTGCCTCGAACAACCCGAAGTTCGCCGTCGGCGACTACGTCAACGGTGCGCTGGGCGTGCAGGATTATTTCCTGGGCGAGCCGCGTGGCTTCTACAAGGTTGACCCGAAACTGGCGCCTTTGCCGCGCTACCTGTCTGCCTTGGGCATGACGGGCATGACCGCCTACTTTGCACTGTTGGACACCGGTGCGCCAAAGGCCGGCGAAACCGTGGTGATCTCCGGCGCGGCGGGTGCCGTGGGCAGCATTGCCGGGCAGATTGCCAAACTCAAGGGCTGCCGTGTGGTGGGCATTGCCGGTGGCGCCGACAAGTGCAAGTTCCTGGTGGATGAGCTGGGCTTCGATGCCGCCATCGATTACAAAAGCGAAGACGTGCCCGCTGCACTCAAACGCGAGTGCCCCAAAGGCGTGGATGTGTATTTCGATAACGTCGGCGGCGATATTCTCGATGCCGTCCTCAGCCGCCTGGCACTGAAAGCCCGCGTGGTGATCTGCGGCGCCATCAGCCAGTACAACAACAAGGAAGCCGTGAAAGGTCCGGCCAATTACTTGTCACTGCTGGTCAATCGCGCGCGCATGGAAGGGTTCGTGGTGATGGATCACGCTGCAGGCTTTGCCGCTGCCGGGCAGGAAATGGCCGGCTGGATGGCCCAGGGCAAGCTCAAGAGCAAGGAAGATATCGTGGAGGGGCTGGAGACGTTCCCGGAGACGCTGATGAAGCTGTTCAACGGGGAGAACTTCGGGAAGTTGGTGCTCAAGGTCAGCTGACGCAGCTGACGCCAATGTAACCACTCCCCCAAAAACGCTGGCCGCAATTCGACAGGGATTGGGCGGCTAAACCGGCAGGGATGCCGGTTTAGCCGCCAGCGGTAGCAAGCGCCCCATCGCTGGCAAGTCAGCAGCGCCTACCCGTTGTTTAGGCGATTTCAGCGACAACTGCCGCCAACGCCTTGGCCGGATCCGCCGCCTGACTGATCGGACGACCGATCACCAGATAATCGGAACCCGCGTCCAGTGCCTGGCGCGGCGTCAGGATGCGGCGCTGATCGTCCTGGGCGCTGCCCGCCGGACGAATCCCCGGGGTCACCAATTGCAGCGACGGGTGCGCGGTTTTCAGCGCCTGGGCTTCCAGCGCCGAGCACACCAGGCCGTCGAGGCCGGCTTTCTGCGCCAGGGCAGCCAGGCGCAGCACTTGCTCCTGGGGTTCGATGTCCAGGCCGATGCCAGCCAGGTCTTCGCGTTCCATGCTGGTGAGTACGGTCACACCGATCAGCAAAGGTTTAGGACCGCTGCGCTGCTCCAACACCTCACGGCAGGCGCTCATCATGCGCAGGCCACCGGAGCAGTGCACGTTGACCATCCACACGCCCATTTCGGCGGCGGCCTTGACCGCCATAGCGGTGGTGTTCGGGATATCGTGGAATTTCAGGTCGAGGAACACCTCGAAGCCTTTATCACGCAGGGTGCCGACGATTTCCGCGGCGCAACTGGTGAACAGTTCCTTGCCGACCTTGACCCGGCAAAGCTTCGGGTCCAACTGGTCAGCCAGCTTCAGTGCGGCGTCACGAGTGGGGTAATCCAGGGCGACGATGATAGGAGTCTGGCAGACGGACATTGGAATGGGCTCTCAGGCAAGTCGAAATCGGCGCGGATTGTAGCGCAAGCGGCGCCGTTGCGGGATCCGATGATCGGTAAATACTGACCAACCGCCATCGGGCGGGCATTTTCTGCAATTATTTCAAAGTTGATACATTTACGACACGCCCCCAACACGCCCCTCGGCTAGCCTCGCACGCACGACCCACCGACCAGCACTTCCAGCCATGGGGCTGGGCGCCTATGCTGACCGCAACGACCAGGCAGATGATCGCATTATGCAGACCCCTTCCGTCTCTTTGAACGACGAGCAAAAAGGCACAGTGATCGCCGATGACACACGCTGGAACACCCGCGCGCTGATCGTTGACGACGATGTGCCGATCCGTGAACTGCTGATCGATTACCTCGCGCGCTTCGGCATCCTGGCCACCGGCGTCACCGACGGCACCGCGATGCGCCAGGCCATGCAAGCCGAAACCTTCGATGTGGTGGTGCTTGACCTGATGTTGCCGGGTGAAGACGGCCTGTCGCTGTGCCGCTGGCTGCGCGCGGAGTCGGACATCCCGATCCTGATGCTCACCGCCCGCTGCGAACCCACCGACCGGATCATCGGCCTGGAACTGGGCGCCGACGACTATATGTCCAAGCCATTCGAGCCGCGTGAGCTGGTAGCGCGGATCCAGACCATCCTGCGCCGAGTGCGCGATGATCGCACCGAACAGCGCGCCAACATCCGCTTCGACAACTGGCGCCTCAACAGCGTGTTACGCCAACTGGTCGCCGATAATGGCCTGGTGGTGCCGCTGTCCAACGCAGAATTCCGCCTGCTGTGGGTGTTCATCGAGCGCCCGCGCCGGGTATTGAGCCGTGAGCAGTTGCTGGATGCAGCCCGAGGCCGCTCCATTGAGGCCTTTGATCGCAGCATCGACTTGCTGGTGTCGCGCCTGCGGCAAAAACTCGGGGATGACCCCAAGGCCCCGCACCTGATCAAGACCGTGCGTGGCGAAGGCTACCTGTTCGATGCACGGGACATCGGTTAATGCGTAACGGCTTCAACACGTTATTCGGTCGACTGTTTGGCGTGTTGCTGGTAGCGATTATCCTGGCCCACGTGCTGGCGTTCTCCTGGTTTCGCTATTACGGCCCGCCCCCGCCGCCTCAGGAAACCTTTGTCGAACAGCCCGACGGCACGATGAAGCCTCTGCCCAAGCACAAGCGCCCGTGGTTTGGCGGCCCGGTGGTGCCGCTGACGTTCCAATTCATCTCGCTGATCATTGCGGCCTGGTACGGTGCCAAGTTGCTGAGCCGTCCGATTCAGCGCCTGAGCGAAGCCGCCGAGCGCTTGAGCCTGGACCTCGACAGCCCGCCCCTCGACGAATCGGGACCGCGTGAGGCACAGCAGGCCGCGTCGACGTTTAACCTGATGCAACGGCGTATCCGCGAACAGGTCAGCCAGCGTGCGCGCATGCTTGGCGCGGTTTCCCATGACCTGCGCACCCCGCTGTCACGCCTCAAGCTGCGCCTGGAACAGATCGACGACACCAAGCTGCAGGGCCAGATGCGCCAGGACCTCGACGACATGATCGGCATGCTCGACGCCACCCTGAGCTACCTGCACGAGCAACGCACCAGCGAAGCCCGGCATTGGCTGGACGTGCAGGCGCTGGTGGAGTCGATGAGCGAAAACGCCCAGGACCAGGGCGCCGACGTGCAGTTCGCCGGCACCTGCGCGCCGCTGCAGGTGCAGCCGATGGCCTTGCGTTCGTGCCTCAACAACCTGATCGACAATGCCCTGCGCTATGCCGGTACGGCGCGCATCGAACTGACGGACAGCCGCGAGGCCTTGGTGATCCGTGTGATCGACCACGGCCCCGGCATCGCCGCTGACAAGCGTGAGGCGGTGTTCGAGCCGTTCTATCGCCTGGAGGGCTCACGCAATCGCAACTCCGGCGGTGTCGGCCTGGGCATGACGATTTCCAAGGAGGCGGCGGAACGCCTCGGCGGTCGGCTGGACCTGGAGGAAACACCGGGTGGTGGGCTGACCGCCGTGATGTGGTTGCCCAGGGTCTGAAGGGCCAACACGGACTCATGCAGGAGCAGGCAAGCCAGCTCCCACAATGATTTCTACCGGTCAGTTACAGGGGTTTATCTTCCCGCCGTCCTTGGGCATGGGTTGCGCTCCAATCCATCAACAGGCTGTAGGCCACCGCCAGCAGGGTCGGACCGATAAACAGGCCGATGAACCCAAACGCAATCAAGCCGCCGAACACGCCAAGCAGCACGATCACCAGCGGCAGGTTGCCACCACGGCTGATCAGGTACGGCTTGAGCACGTTGTCCACGCCGCTGATGATGAAGGTGCCCCACACGCCGAGGAACACCGCGTAGGTGTAGTCGCCCTTCCAGGCCAGCCAGGCCGTGGCCGGGATCCATACCAGCGGCGGTCCCATGGGGATGAGGCTGAGCAGGAAGGTGACGATACCCAGCACCAGCGCGCCCGGTACGCCAGCAATCAAGAAGCCGATCAACGCCAACAGCGCTTGCGCGGCGGCGGTGCCGATCACGCCGTTGACCACCCGCTGTACGGTGCCGGCCACCAGTTCGATGTAGTAGCCAGCACGATCGCCGATCAAGCGTTCCAACAGGCGGTGAACGAACATCGCCAGGCGCGGCCCATCACGGTAGAAAAAGAACACGAATACCAGGCTAAGGGTCAGTTCCAGAATCCCCCCACCGATTTGCGCACTGCGCGCCAGCAACCAGTTGCCGACCTGCCCCAGGTAAGGCTTGATGCTGACCATCAAGGCCGCGCCCTGCTGATCAATGCTGTCCCACATCGCCACCAGCCGTTCGCCGACAAAGGGGATCGAGCCGAGCCAGGTAGGCGCCTCCGGCAAGCCGTCGACCTGGATATCCTTAATCAACGCCGTTGCATCGCGCACGTGATCCGCGAGGTTGAAACCCAGCCACACCAGCGGCAGCGCCACCAACAGCATCCAACCCAACGTGAGGATGCCGGCGGCCAAGGATTCCCGCCCCCCCAGCCAGCGGGTGAGCAGGACCATCAACGGCCAGCTGGCAAACGCCAGCACCGCGCCCCAGAACAGCGCCGACCAGAACGGCGCCATCACCCAGAAACTGGCACCGAACAGCACCAGCAGCAGGATTTGCACCAGTAGGCGATCGTTATTGAGCATGTAGGATCTCGAAAGGAAGACTGTAGGAAGACAGCTTAGGCGAACGGCACGGGTCCGTTCGCCCTGTTACGCCTAGCGTATCAGATGCAGGTGCAGGCCCTTGGCGTCACCCGTGCCGATTTCCATGCGCGCAGCGCGCACGCCCTTGTCAACCAGCGCCTGGCGCCAGGCCTCAGCGGTCGGGCCGGTCAGGCTGACGCGCAACGTGGCATCCAGGTTCAGGCCACGGGAAATCAGGGTCAGCCAGGTGTCGTCAGGGTCGCCGCCCAGTGCGGGAAAATCCAGCTCGCCGGTGCTTTTCAACTCACGCAGTAGGGTCGCGGAGGTGGGCAACAGGTCGGCCAACGGCGCGCTGGCATCCAACTGCTCTACATGCAGATAGGCGCGGCGATTGCCACGGGTGATGCCGTACAGCGCCACCAGGGAGTTTTCCTGGGGAGCCGCCAGGCGCAGCAGCAGGTATTCCTGCTGGCCGTCGGCACCCACCAGCTTGGCGTTGCCGAACACTTCATTGGCCCACAGGCTGCTTTCACCGCAATCCCGGGCCTGGCACCAGAACAACAACTGCGCGCCCTTTTCCTGAAACGCTTCACGCGTTGCCGTAAACGCGGCGCTGGAGCTGTGTTCGGGGGGCAGTTCATAGGTGATGGCGGAGGTCTGGCCGCGGGCGGTGGCCTGGCCTTCATAACGCAGTTGGCCGCTGATCTTGCGGATCGCGCCCATGGGGTAGATACGTTCTTTTTCTTCGGCGGGACGGTAGTCGACAATTTGCGAATCGACCTGACGGGCCACGGTGGGCAGGTCCTGGCTGCCCGGTACGTCGGCGGCGAATACCAGTGGGCTCAAAAGGCTCAAGCCCAGGATACGGATACATCCGTTACGCACGCTCATAAGATCAACGAGCCCTGGCCATCGGAGGTCACAGCGGTGTTGAAGTAGTTCATGGTTGACTCCCTATCAATCCGCCCAGCCTCGGCAGTTGACCGCCCCAAGTCAAGGCGCGGAGAAGAACCGATTGAAACAGTCTGCAACAAGGACCGCGCCGGACTCCTCATTCAAGTGCAAATGATGGCCGCCTGGCAGCGTGCTGACTGCAAAGGGTAGCTGGGAAAGCAATTCGGAATGTTTCGCCAGCATGCCATCCGCAGCGACCACCAATTGAGTAGGACAAGCTACGCGCCGCACGAAGGCCATCGCTTGTTCGTCGGTCAGGCGCATCGGCGAAGCCAGGGTCAGACGGCTGTCGGTGCGCCAGGTGTAACCGCCCGGCACTGGCATCAAACCGCGCTGGGCCAGCAGTTCGGCGGCTTCGCGGCTGACCGCCACTACCCCTTTCATGCGCGCTTCGACCGCTCGATCCAGGGTGTTATAGACCGGCTTGCGCTTTTCCTGCAGGTTCAATTGCGCCTGCAAGGCCATACCCAGCCGCTCGGCGGCGTTCTCACCGCTGGCGGTCGGCGGGATCACGCCGTCGATCAATCCCAGGTGGGTCACACGCTCCGGCAACGCGCCGGCCAGCACCAGGGACACGATCGCGCCGAGAGAGTGACCAAGTAATGCAAAACGTTTCCACCCGAGTTGCTCAGCGACTTGCAGCACGTCATAGACGTAATCCCACAAGGCATAACCGGCACCTGTAGGACGATGCGCCGAATGCCCATGCCCGGCCATATCCAGTGCAACGATGCGCAAGCCCTGAAGTTTCGGCGCCAGTCGCGCAAAGCTGTTGGCATTGTCCAGCCAGCCATGCAGGGCGATCACCGGCAAACCGTCCTCGGGGCCAAACAGATGGGCCGCCAGTTCGATATGCGGCAGGCTCAGGCGGACTTCTTCGACCGGCGTGCTCATGCGCAGCTGCGCTCGCGGGCTTCCCAGCGGGAAAACAGGTTCTTGATCAAGGCCGCGGTGTCTTGCGGGCGTTCAAGGGGAAACATGTGGCCACCAGGCATTGTGAGCATCTCGCCCATGGGCAGGCGCCCGACGCCATTGGCGTGGTGACGCATCACCACCCGGCTTTGCCGACCGCGCACCACCGCCAGCGGCACCTTCAACTGGCGCACCTGGCCGGGGCTGGTGTGGGGCACGCCCCGGTAGATGCTGATTTCGGTGGCCGGGTCGAAGCGCAGGCGCAGGCGATCGCCCACCTGATACAGGCCATGTTGCAGGTAAGCGTCGAAGCATTCCGGGTCAAAGCCACGGAACAGGGTTTTGCCGGCGAAGTAACTGCGCGCCGCCTCCAGGTCGGTAAATTCCTCGCGACGGCCCAGGGTGCGTCCGGCCGGGGTCAAGCGGTCGATGAAACCCAAGCGCTTGGCCGCACGAATCACCCAGCGGTCCGCGCGGGTCAGCACGGGCGAATCCAGCATCACCACCCCGCGATACAACTGTGGGCACCGCATGGCCGCGTGCAGGTGCAACACGCCACCGAGGGAATGGCCCACGCCCCACACCGGCTCAGGTTGCTGTTCCAGGTGATGGATCAGCTCGTCCACCAGGTTCTGCCAGTTATCGTCCACCGGAAATCGGGGGTCGTGACCGTGCTGCGGCAGGTGGGCCACCGTATATTCCGGGGCCAGGGCGGCGAACAACTTGCCGTAGGTAGCCGAGGGGAAGCCATTGGCGTGAGCAAAAAACACGTGCTGCGACATACCGGATCCATCTACAAAAACAGAGATTGATTGTCACCATGCCCAGCCGGCACAGCAATGACTGTAACTGCCAGGAATGATGACACTCACGCCACACCTATCGCGCCGGCGGGTTCTCGCCCAGCGGCACCACCGCCATGGTCAGGCGCGACACGCAACTGGCCTTGCCCTCATCGCTTGTCAGGCGGATGTCCCAGACCTGGGTGGTGCGACCGATATGGATCGCCTTGGCCACCGCCGTCACCCGCCCGCTACGCACACCGCGCAGGTGGTTGGCGTTGACCTCCAGGCCGACGCAATAAAACTTGCTCGGGTCGATACACAGATAGGCCGCCATAGAGCCGACGCTCTCGGCCAACACCACCGACGCGCCGCCGTGCAACAGGCCGTAGGGCTGATGGGTGCGATGGTCGACTACCATGCTGGCGGTCAGGGAATCGTCGTCGAAGCTTTCAAAGCGGATATCGAGCAGTTCACCGATGGTGTTTTTCTGGATCGCGTTGAGTTGTTCGATATTCGGTTGGGTGCGCCACAGGCTCATGGAATTGTCCTTATTGGTTTTATTACGGCCCTAATCCTGCCACAGAACCGTTTCGGAACGCTCGCTCCACCGCTGGAAATATTCACCGTAAGTCGATTCGATCGCGTTGCGTTTGATCTTCAAGGTCGGCGTCAAAAAGCCGTTTTCCACTGCCCAACTGTCTTTCACCACCACCAGTTGGCGCAGGCGCTCATGCTTGTCCAGCGTCTGGTTGACCTGTACCAACCAACGTTCAAGACTGCTGCGCAGCGCTTGCGGGTCCTGTTCCACCGCCGACAATACGCACAAACCAATAGGCGCGCTCAACCCATCCCCCACCACACACACCTGCTCGATACGCGCATGTTCGGCCAGGCGGTTTTCGATCGGCGCCGGGGCCACGTATTTGCCCTTGCTGGTCTTGAAGATCTCCTTCAGCCGTCCGGTCAGGCGCAGACGGCCCTCGGTGTCCTGCTCGCCTTTGTCCCCCGTGCGCAGGAAGCCATCGGCGGTGATCGTCTCGGCGGTTTTCTGCGGGTCCTTGTAGTAGCCGAGCATGGTCGCACCGCTCCGCACCTGCACTTCCCCCGCAGGATCGATACGCACTTCAACACCGGGGCACGGCAGGCCGATCCAGCCGAGGGTTTGCTGACCGGGACGGCAAACATGGGAGTAGCCGCAACTCTCGGTCATGCCATACACCTCAAGCACGTCCAGGCCCAGCCGCCGATACCAGCGCAGCAGCGCTTCAGGCACAGGCGCTGCCCCCGAAAGCGCGATACGCAACGCGTCCAAGCCCAGGCCGGCGAGCACCTTGTGGCCCACACGCTTGCCGATGAACGGCAGGCGCAGCAAGGCGTCCAGGCGTTTTGCCGGAACCTTGGCGTAGACGCCCATCTGGAATTTGGTCCAGATGCGCGGCACGCCAAACAGTGCGGTCGGACGCGCCCTGCGTAGGTCCACCAGAAACGTCTCCAGGCTTTCGGCGAAGAACACTGTTTGCCCGGTGTAGATCGAGGCCATTTCCACAAACATCCGCTCCGCCACGTGGCACAGCGGCAGGTAGGACAACAAGCGGTCGCCCTCACCCAAGCCAAACAACGCCGTACCACGGGTCGCGGCAAACCCCAGCGCGCCGAAGCTGTGCATCACGCCTTTGGGCAGGCCCGTGGTACCGGAGGTATAAATGATGGTGGCCAGGTCCGAGGCGGCCGGCGCCGGGTCATCCTGAATCGGCGAGGAGGCCTGCAGATCGGCCCAACTGAAATCGAACTCGCCCGACGGGCACAACGGCAGGCTGATGGTCGGCACATCCTTAGGCACACCGGGCGCCATGGCTGGCCAATCATCAAGCTTGCCGATCAACACCAGCGCCGCCTCGGAATGAGTCAGCACATGGGCAACGGAATCAGCGGTGAGGTTGGGGTAGAGCGGCACCGAGACATGCCCAGCCATCCAGATCGCCAGGTCGGCAATGATCCAGTGGGCGCAGTTTTTCGAGATCAACGCAATGTGCGAGCCCTGGGGCAACTCCCGGGCGCGCAGCCAGTTCGCGGCGCAGCGAGCCTGGTGGCCAACGTCGCCCCAGGTAAGGCTTTGCACCTCGCCATCACCGACGGGCTGCACCAGAAAGGTTTGGCGCGGATGTCGCGCTTCACGTTCGAAGAAGACCTGCAACGGCAAACGAAAAGCGACGGGCATGGGACGCGCTCCTTTGTGGTCCGACGATAGCCAACCAAGCACTTGCTTGGTTGACTATATAGCACACACAAAGCCGCGATAAAGCCTACGGATTCTTCACGTTGACCAGGTTCATCAGCCCCGCCAGCGGGAAATCCCCTTCCAGTTCAGCCAGGCTGGCGGTGTGCATCGGCTGTGGCTGCCGCAGGTGACCGTGCTGCAAAAAGCTGATCAGGCTGCCCACCAACGGTTGATGGCTGACCAGCAGCACGTTGTCATCGGTGTCGAGCTTCTCCAGCACCTGCAGCGGGTTGCCCTCGGGGGTCAGCCACGGCACCGTGCGGATTTCCGGTTCGAAACCTAATGCATCGCGCACCAGGTGCGCAGTTTGCTGCGCCCGCACATAGGGGCTGGCGATGATCGCGCTCAGGGGCTGGTCGATCAGGTGCGCGGCACTGCGCAACACTTCTCCACGGCCGTGCTCGGTGAGGTTGCGCTCGGCATCGGTGCGGGCATGCCCTTCGGCCTCACCGTGGCGCAGTATCCACAGCTTCACAGCTTTGGCTCTTCATCACGCACCGGATGCGGCGCCGGCGGCACGCTGTGGGCGGCTTCGCCCTCGGGCGCGCGCGGGGTCGGCCAGTCGGCGAAAGGCCACGGCTTCTGTTCGGTGTGGAAGCTGCCGAAGCGGCCGATCTGCGCCAGGAACTGGCTGAGGCTGTCGCCGAAGTTCATCAGGCCCAGGTTCGGGGCGCTGTAGACCAGGCGGTAGATCAGTTGCACCACCACCAGTGCGCCGAGCAGGAACTGCGCCACCTGCCACACCAGGGCAAACACCAGCATCCACAGGATGCGCAGGGCAATGGATTCGTACTTGGGGGCTGCTTTCGGATCGTTCATGACGCGTTCCTCAGTTGAAACCACTGGTGGAAATGAAGTCGACATCGGTCTTGGGCTCGGCGCGCATCAGCAACTCGATGACCTGGTTCAGGGTGCGGCCTTCAAACAGGATCGCGTGCAGCCCAGCGACCAGCGGCATATAGACGCCCACTTCCTGGGCCTTGGCCTTGAGTACTTTGAGGGTGTTGACCCCTTCGGCCACTTCACCCAGACGCGTGACTGCGTCTTCCAGGCTCAGGCCCTGGCCAAGCGCAAACCCGACCTGGTAATTGCGACTTTTCGGCGAGGAGCAGGTGACGATCAAGTCGCCCACGCCCGCCAGCCCCAGGAAGGTCATCGGATTGGCACCCTGGTTCACCGCAAAACGGGTCATCTCGGCGAGGGCGCGGGTGATCAGCATGCTCTTGGTGTTTTCGCCCATGCCCAGCGCGACGGCCATGCCTGCAATGATCGCGTAGACGTTTTTCAGCGCACCGCCCAGCTCGACGCCAAAGCGGTCGCCGCTGGCGTAGACGCGGAAAGTACGGCCATGCAACACGGCCTGGACGCGTTCGCACAGTTCCTCATCTTCACTGGCGACAACCGTGGCGGTCAGCGCGTGTTCGGCAACTTCCCTTGCCAGGTTCGGCCCGGACAGCACGCCAATGCGCGCCTGGGGAGCGATCTCTTCGAGGATTTCGCTCATCAGCTTGAAGGTCTGCGCCTCGATGCCCTTGGTCAGGCTGACCAGCAGCTTGCCGGCCAGACGCTCGGCGTGGGGTGCCAGCACCGAGCGCAAGGCGCTGGACGGCAGCGCGACGAAGCACAGGTCGCACGCCGTAAGGGTTTCCAGCAGGTCGGTGACAGGCTCGACCGCCGGATGAATCTTGATGCCTTTAAGGTAACGCGGATTTTCCCGGTGCACCCGAATGGCCTCGGCCTGTTCGGGATCGCGCATCCACTGGCGCACGGCGTGGCCGTTCTCGGCCAGCAGGTTTGCCACGGCGGTACCAAAACTTCCGCCTCCCAGGACCGCAATAGGGCGCTGTTCAGTCATATGCAATCCGTTAATCCATACCAGTGGCGATGGCGGCATTATACGGGCCGACCCGCTGGCGGCCAGCCCCCGTATCAATTCGTGCGTTTGTCGGAAAATGCCACATTTTCATGACGCAATTGCAAGTCCGACGACTGGCAAAAGGCCCCACCTCAGTTAACATGGGCGGCTATCCGTAATTATCAAGGCCGTGCCGTGTATTTGGCCCCTCCTCCCCGTTCATCTCTGTGGCTGATGCTGCTGTGCAGCGCGCCAGCCATGGCCGACGATCTGTTCCTCGACAGCCAGCCGCTCCCCCAGGTGTTGACGGCCACGCGCCTCAAGCAGTCGGCCGCCGCGGTGCCCGGCAGCATGACCGTGATCGACCGCGAGCTGATCAAGGCCAGCGGCGCGCGGGACATCAGCGAGTTGCTGCGGCTGGTGCCGGGGATGATGGTCGGTTACACCACCGGCAACCAGGCCGCGGTGAACTACCACGGCACCAGTGCCAGCGATGCGCGGCGCATGCAGGTGTTGATCGACGGCCGCTCGGTGTATCGCGCGGGCCTGGCCACCGTGGACTGGAGCGATATTCCGGTGGCCATGGAAGATATCGAGCGCATTGAAGTGTTCCGTGGCCCCAACACCGTCAGCTACGGCGCCAATGCGCTGATGGCGGTGGTCAACATTCTTACGCGCTCGCCGGCCAACAGCCACGGCACGCGGTTAAAAGTGGTGCGTGGCGAACGCGGTATCAATGATTTCTATGCCAGCCAGGGCGCGGGCTGGGAAACCGGTGACTTGCGCCTGTCCCTCTCCGGGCAACAGGACAACGGCTTCGACAGCGATGCCACCGGCGCAGACCGTCGTGACAGCCGCCGTCTCAACCGCTTCAGCCTGGCCATCAGCCAAACGCTGAACACGCAACAAAGCATCGACCTGCAGCTGGACGCGAAGGAAGGCACCAACCAGCGGCCGTATACCTACAGCCCGGTCTTCGCAGGGATTACCGAAGGCGGCAACAATTCCGACGTCACCGCCAAGGATTACGCCGGCTCCCTGCGCTGGAACTTCGACTTCAACCCGGATCACAGCCTGTACATCCAGGGCTCCGCCCAACAGTGGGACCGCCGCCAGATCTGGAAAGCCTGTGACGCCAAAGTCTCATTCAGCCCCGAACTGACCCAGTTGTGGCAGATGAACCCCAATTACGCCGAACTGCTGGCCCGGCACATGGACATCTACAGCCAGGGCAGCGCACCACCGGGCAACGCCGCCGAGCAGGCGTTGGCCAACCAAGTGCTGCAGCAGTGGCGCGACGGTGCCAGCCAAAGCGTGTGCGGTGACATCGACCAGAGCACCCGCGAAAGCCGCTACGACCTGGAGATTCAGGACACGCTCAGCCTGTCCGACAGCCTGCGCCTGGTCAGCGGCATGAACTACCGCTACGACCGCGCCGACTCCGACACCTACTTCAACGGCACCCTGGACGACACCACCTGGCGCCTGTTCGGCCAGTTGGAATGGCGCGCCAGCGAGCACTGGCTGCTGCAAGGCGGCGCCATGTATGAAGACACCCACCTGAGCGGCAACTCGCTGACGCCACGGGTGGCGGTCAACTACCTGATCAACCCGCGCCACGGCTTGCGCGCGGTGTATTCCGAGGCGATCCGCTCCCCGGACATGTTCGAGAACAACGTCAACTGGAGTTATCGCGTCACCAACCTCAGCTCCCCGGCCTATGGGCAGACCACCGGGCAATACTTCGTAAAAACCCGGGGCCCGGGCAACCTCGATAAAGAGATGATGAAGTCACGGGAACTGGGGTACAACGGCTTCTTTGCCGACATCGGGCTGAACATGGACGTGAAACTGTTCTACGACGAGATCACCGACATGATCAGCTCGCCGCTGCGCAATAACCAGTACATTGCCAGCAACGCCAACAGCGCTCGGTTTACCGGCGCCGAGTCGCAGTTCGACTGGCGCGTGAGCAATGCCGACCGCCTGCGCCTTACCTACGCTTACGTCGACGCCAGCACCAGCAACCCGCTGGACAAAGCACAGACCGCCCGCAACAGCGGCTCCGCCGGCTGGTTGCGTGAATGGGGCCAGGGTTGGTCCAGTGCGCTGTTCTACTATGGCGATGACGCACTCAACCAATATCGCTTCGAACGGGTCGACCTGCGGGTGGCCAAGCGCATTGCCCTGGGCAAAGCCAATGTGGAGCTGGCCGGCATGCTGCAAGAACGCCTCGACAACCAGCCCACGACCTGGGCCGACAACAACTATGACCATCGCCACGTGCTCTACTTCAGTGCCGAGTTAGAGTTCTGACATGGGCGACTCGTCACGGATGACCGGCCTGTTTATCACTCGACTCTGGCGGCGAGCGGTGCTACTCGCCTGTCTTCTGATGGCCGCGCCGGCGTGGAGCGCCGACATCCTGCTGACCGCCGCCGAAGACGGCGCCGGGGTGCAGGCCTTTGCCCAGGCCCTGGCCCAGCAACGCCCGGAAGACCGTATCACCTTTACCGCCCTCAAAGACTTGCCGGCACCCGGCCGCCTACCGGCAACCACGCGCTTGATCCTGCTGGACCTGCCCGGCCTCGACTGGCGCCTGCAAGAGCCCCAGGGCCCACCGACCCTGGTGCTGCGCATCAGCCGCCTGCAAGCCCATCAGCGCCTGGGCGCCATGCCGCACCCACGCATTAGCCTGCTGTGGAGCGACCCACCGCTCGATCGCCAACTACGCCTGATCGCGAGCATCCTGCCGCAGGCCCGGCGTATCGGCGTGCTCTATGGCGCCGGCAGCGAGTTCCTGCTGCCTGAACTGCGCCAGCACGCAACGCTACTGGGCCTGGAAATCGTGCCGCAGCTCTGGGACAACATTACTGACAGTCGGCCGCTGCAGACCCTGTTCCGCAACAGTGACGTACTGCTCGGCCTCGACGACCCGCAGTTGTACAACCCGAAGACCGCGAAGAACCTGTTGCTGAGCAGTTACGCCCAGCAGTTGCCGCTGATAGGCCCGAACGCGGGCTTCGTGCGGGCCGGCAGCCTGGCCAGCACTTACAGCGACCAGGCCGACTGGCTTGCCGTGCTCGACCGCCTGCTCGACCACTCGCCGGCCAACTGGCCGCACTCGCTGTACCCGGAACGCTTCAAAGTCGTGGGCAACCCGCAAGTCGCGCGCTCACTGGGGATCGAACGGGTGGACGAAGCCAGTGTCGCCACCCGATTGGCCGAAGGAGAAAAACGCCCATGACCTTGCGTCGTCGTTGGGACATCAACACCCGCACCCAGCTCATTACCCTGGGCCCGGCGCTGTTGCTGACGTTGCTGTTGATCAGCTTCTTCACCTTCGTGCGTATCCAGGACCTGCGCCAGGAACTGGACCACACCGGCCAGTTGATCGCCAACCAACTGGCGCCCGCCACCGAGTACGGGGTGATTTCCGGCAACAATGACGTGCTCGACAGCCTGTTGCGCGCCACGCTGGCCACGCCCCATGTGCGCTTTCTGGAAATCCAGGACAGCAGCGAGAATATCCTCGTGTATGTCGAGCAACCGTCGGAGAAACATGACCGGTCGCTGTCAGTCAAAGTGTTCCAGGCGCCGATCCGCCTGCAACACATTCAGCTCGGCAATGATTTCTTCCAGGATAACCTCAACGAATCCAAGGCCCCGCGCGCTGACTACCTGGGCCGCGTGATCGTCGGCATGTCCAACGATGCCTTCAGCCAGCGCCAGCAGGAGATCCTCTTCAAGGCCGGCATCCTCGCACTGTTCGCCCTCCTGTTTACCTTCCTGCTCGCACGGCGCCTGGCCGCCAGCCTGTCGCAGCCGATCAGCGCCATGGGCCATGCGGTGAAGGCGATCCAGCAAGGCGACTACAAGACGCCGCTGCCGATCGTGGACGACTCCGAACTGGGCGACCTGTCTCGGCATATCAACAACCTCGCCGAAGGCCTCAACCAGGCCAGCCGCGAACAGCAACAGGCCATGGCCCAGTTGATCCAGACTCGCGAAGAGGCCGAGCGGGCCAACAACGCGAAATCGGATTTCCTGGCGATGATGAGCCATGAGTTGCGCACACCCATGAACGGCGTGCTGGGCATGTTGCAGTTGTTGGAAACCACCGAGATGACCGAAGAACAGACCGAGTACGCGGCGCTGGCGTCGGAGTCCACCGAGCATTTGCTCAAGGTGATCAACGATATCCTCGACTTCTCGCGTATCGAGCGCGCGGCGCTGGAGCTGGAGCACATTCCGTTCAACCTGGCGGACCTGATCAACAGCTGCGCCCAGGCGTTTCAGCACAGCGCCCAGCAGCGCGGGCTGGCGCTGGAGCTGTCGATTCCGCCAGGGATGGATACCTTGCGGGTGCAGGGCGACCCGACGCGGATCCGTCAGATTCTGGTGAACCTGATCGGCAACGCGCTGAAGTTCACCGAGAACGGCAACGTCAGCATCGAGCCACACTGGCAGACCCTCGACCATGAACTGGTGTGGTTCACCTGCACCGTGCGCGACAGTGGCATCGGGATTTCCGCCGAACGCCTGGAATTGATGTTCGATGCGTTCCAGCAGGCCGACAGTTCCATTTCAAGACGTTACGGCGGCACCGGCCTGGGCCTGCCCATCGCCCGAACCCTGGCCGAACGCATGGGCGGCACCCTGCGCGCCCAGAGCGAAGAAGCCCGCGGCTCGGTGTTCACCCTGGAAATTCCGCTGGCCATTGACCAGCACAGCGTGCCGGCCATCGCCAGCGACGCCGACGGCAAAACCGGCGCAGGCGATGGTCGCCATGTGCTGTTGGTGGAAGACAACCCGGTCAACCGCGCAGTGGTCGAAGCCATGCTGCGCAGCCTGGGCTTTGAAGTGAGCCTGGCCACCGACGGTGCCGAGGCGATCCGCAGCGCCGAGAGCCTGATTTTCACCGCCATCCTGATGGATTGCCGGCTGCCGGTGATCGACGGCTACGAAGCCACCCGGCAGATTCGGCAGTTGCCGGGTTGCGCCGACCTGCCGATCATCGCCCTGACTGCCAACGCCTTGCAGGGCGACCGTGAAGCCTGTCTGGCAGCGGGAATGAACGATTACCTGGCCAAGCCGTTCAAACGCACGGATTTGCAGCAAATCCTACAACGTTGGGTGCAATAGCGCCGCGCCATCAGCCAAGTCCGACTGGCGTGAAAGACGAAAGTGCGGCAGTCTTAGGCACCCGAACGGGCCCATAAACAGGCCCGGTTTAAAATTTCAGTGAACAAGTGTACATTCAGTACCTTGCCGCTGTGACTTTCACTACAACGCAATAGTCTATGTGTAGGCTGCCGACATGAGGCATGAACGCTTCATTCGGTTCGGGAAGATTTACCCTACCCTGCCGCATGGGATTATTGAGGAGCTCGCATGACCAAACAAAACGCCTTTACTCGGGAAGACCTGCTGCGCTGCAGTCGCGGTGAGCTGTTCGGCCCAGGTAACGCGCAACTGCCCGCCCCGAACATGCTGATGGTGGATCGCATCACCCATATCAGCGAAGAGGGTGGCAAGTACGGCAAAGGTGAATTGGTCGCCGAGCTGGATATCACCCCGGACCTGTGGTTCTTCGCCTGCCATTTCGAAGGCGACCCAGTGATGCCAGGTTGCCTGGGCCTTGACGCCATGTGGCAGCTGGTCGGTTTCTTCCTCGGCTGGCAAGGTTTGCCTGGCCGCGGCCGCGCCCTGGGTTCGGGCGAAGTGAAGTTCTTTGGCCAGGTTCTGCCGACCGCCAAGAAAGTCACCTATAACATTCAAATCAAGCGCGTCCTCAAGGGCAAGCTGAACCTGGCCATCGCCGATGGTTCGGTGAGCGTCGACGGTCGCGAGATCTATACTGCCGAAGGCCTTCGGGTCGGCGTATTCACTTCCACTGACAACTTTTAAGGGTTATCCGCATGCGCCGCGTCGTTATCACTGGTCTGGGCATTGTTTCTTGCCTGGGCAATGACAAAGAGACCGTCACCGCTAACCTGCGTGCAAGTCGCCCTGGCATCCGCTTCAACCCGGAATATGCCGAAATGGGTCTGCGTAGCCAGGTTTCCGGCTCCATCGACCTGCCCCTCGAAGAGCTGATTGATCGCAAGATCTATCGCTTCGTCGGCCACGCTGCCGCCTATGCCTACCTGGCCATGAAAGACGCGATCGCCGACTCCGGCCTGAGCGACGACCAGGTATCGAACGTACGCACCGGCCTGATCGCCGGCTCCGGCGGCGCATCGACCCTCAACCAGATGGAAGCGCTGGACATCCTGCGCGAAAAAGGCGTGAAGCGCGTTGGCCCTTACCGTGTCACGCGGACCATGGGCAGCACCGTTTCGGCCTGCCTGGCCACGCCGTTCCAGATCAAGGGCGTGAACTACTCGATCTCCTCCGCCTGCGCCACCAGTGCACACTGCATCGGTACTGCGGTTGAGCAGATCCAGCTGGGCAAGCAGGACATCGTATTCGCCGGCGGCGGTGAAGAAGAGCATTGGAGCCAGTCGTTCCTGTTCGACGCCATGGGCGCGCTGTCCACTCAATACAACGAAACCCCGGAAAAGGCCTCCCGCGCCTACGACGCCAAGCGTGACGGTTTCGTCATCGCCGGCGGTGGCGGCATGGTGGTGGTCGAGGAGCTGGAACACGCTCTGGCCCGTGGTGCCAAGATCTACGCGGAAATCGTCGGCTACGGCGCCACTTCCGACGGCTACGACATGGTTGCCCCGAGCGGTGAAGGCGCCATCCGTTGCATGCAGATGGCCATGTCCACTGTAGATACCCCAATCGACTACCTGAACACCCACGGCACCTCGACTCCGGTCGGCGACGCCAAGGAAATGGAAGGCGTGCGTGCGGTCTTCGGCGACAAGGCGCCAGCCATCAGCTCCACCAAGAGCCTGTCGGGTCACTCCCTGGGCGCCGCCGGCGTTCACGAAGCGATCTACTGCCTGCTGATGATGGAAGGCAACTTCATGGCCGGCTCGGCCAACATCGACGAGATTGATCCGGTGGTGGCTGACATGCCGATCCTGACCAAAACCGTTGAGAATGCAAAAATCGACACTGTGATGAGCAACAGCTTTGGCTTTGGTGGCACTAACGCCACCCTGGTGCTGAAACGCTGGTAGGGTAATTAAGGCCTGTCGCTTGATCGCATGAAAAAGCCCCGACTGGTTCGGGGCTTTTTTGTGGGCAATCAACTCAGGACCGAGTCGCCTGCTTCGCGAGCAAGCCCGCTCCCACACTGACCGCATTTCTTT
>NZ_FOKB01000012.1:0-124824 GCF_900111895.1 Pseudomonas simiae | reverse complement strand
CGCGCCACCAGCGTGTTCAGGTCCACCGCCAGCCGCGACAAATCGTGACTCGCGGCACTGGTCTGATTCGCCCCCGTTGACGTCTGGTGCGCCAAATCGCGAATGTTCATCAGATTGCGATCCACCTCACGCGCCACTGCCGCCTGTTGCTCAGACGCGCTGGCAATCACCAGGTTACGCTCATTGATCAGGGTAAATGCCGAGGCAATTTCCTCCAACGCCGTGCCTGCCGACTTGGCGATATCCAGCGTGGAGCGCGCCCGTGTATTGCTCTGCTGCATCGAGCTGACCGCCTGATCGGTACCCTGCTGGATCCCGCTGATCATCTGTTCGATTTCCTGGGTCGACTGCTGGGTGCGGTGGGCCAAGGCGCGCACCTCGTCCGCAACTACCGCAAAACCACGTCCGGCATCCCCGGCACGTGCCGCTTCGATCGCCGCATTCAGCGCCAGCAGGTTGGTCTGTTCGGCAATCGAGCGGATGACGTCCAGCACCTTGCTGATGCCATAGACCTTCTGCGCCAAGTCCTCGACCTGCGTCACGTTGTCGGTCACATCGGTGGCCAGCGCTTCAATCGACACCACCGTCTGCTGCACCTGCTCACGCCCACGCTGGGCGATGCGGTCGGATTCGCGCGACGCCTGCGACGTGGCCACTGCATTGCTTGCCACCTCTTCGACCGCGGCGGTCATCTGGTTGACGGCCGTGGCGGCCTGCTCGATTTCCTGGCTCTGTTGATGCAAGCCACGCGTCGCGTCCTCCGTGACGCAACTCAGCTCTTCGGAAGCCGACGCCAGTTGGTTCGACGATTCGGATATGCGCCGGATGGTGTCACGCAGATTTTCCTGCATGCTCTTGAGCGCCTGCTGCAAGCGCGCCGGTTCGTCGCGGCCACGGACACTGATCTCACCGGTTAAATCGCCGCTCGCGACGCCCTGGGCCACTTTCAACGACTGTGCCAGCGGCAGCACGATACTGCGCGTCAGCAATACCGCCAGGCCAATGGTGACCAGCGCCGTGAGCACAATCATGCCGATCACCCAAATGCGCGACTGGCTGAATACGCTTTGTGCCAGGCTTGCGGCCTGGTTGGCACTGGTCTTGTTCAAGGTCACCAGTTCGCGCAGCGTCGCCGCCATTTCGTCAGCCAGTTGGTTCATTTCGCCGTTGACCACCCGGATCGCATCCTCCAGTTGATTGGCCTTGGACAAGGTCACCACCTGCTCCTGACGTTCGAGGTAGCGCGCCTCTTCGGCCTTGAAGCGATCAAATAACACTTGTTCGGCGGGCAATACGATCAAGCCCTGATACAACGTTCGAGCGCGATGCAGGTTGGCTTTGATTTCAGTGAGTTTCTGTTCATTCTGCGCCAGCGCCTGGGGGTCGCGGTTGACCAGCAGGCGCAACGTCAGCGCACGGATGCGCAGCAGGTCCTGACTCATATCCCCCACCGCCATCACGCTGGGCAGCCAGTTGTTTTCCACCTGATCCGACTGCTGCCGCATATTGGCCATCTGCAACAGGGCAAAGCCGCCCAGGGCAAACACCATCAACGCCAACACGCCAAACCCCAATCCCGCGCGCGGGGCGATATTCAGACTTCTGATACTCATGCCTTGGCTCCTTCCAAACGCGCTGCATCCATTTGCAGCTGGCTCTTGAAAGTTATCGGCCCGTTACGGCCGTTGCGTAAGACCAAAACGCGATATCAACGGGCTGCACCCTCTTGGTTCGCTTTAGGCAGGACGGCAAGAAAGTTATCCCGCGCAACTTTTTGCGCCACATCCTCAGGCAAGGCATCGAGAAAAGGGTCAAAGCGGCGCATCTCCTTACCCAGCTTGTTGAACCGCCCTACGACATCCGAGCCCAGCATAAAGCGCTCCGGGAAGCGTTCCACCAGCTTTACCCACTCCGGGCGAGGCTGGCCTGCGTCATCGAGCAGATACGGCGTGAGCATGCTCCAGGACAGGTCAACATACAGGTTGGGATAAGCCTCCAGCAGGCGGCTCAAGGTGGGCAGCAAAAAGTCCATCTGCACCTGGTGGCGGTGGATTTCCTTGCTGGTGCCGGCATGGGCCCAGATAAAGCGCGTGTGGGGATGGTTGCGCAGCGGCTCCTCCACTTCGGCGAGGTACAGCGGGTTACGCTCGCGTTTGGAGGTGATGTTGGAGTGCAGCATCACCGGCAGGTCGTTTTCCGCTGCGAGGTGATAGATGCGGGTCATGGCTTCGTTGTTCGCGCGCGGCGTGTCGCCCGCCGTGATGGCCGTGAGGTCGTCATGGCGCGTGAAGACTTCGCCGATGCCCTGCCACAGCCCTGGGTTGAGGTCGAGCATGCGCTGGATATGGGCATCCGAGTTCTTGTCGTTAGGATTGAAGCCCGACAGGAACGGATGAAAGTGCTGACGCTGTTCAGGGGTCAGCTTGTTGACCGCTGCCGCAACGATCACGTCGGTGGCGCTGTACCAATAAGCATCGGCGTCATCACCGGCGTAATAGCGTGGACGCTTGGGTTCGTCTTCGTGCCACTTCTTCGCGACCGGAATGCCGGAAATCATCACATGCTCAATGCGGTTGTCGGCCATCGCCTTGAGCAGCTTGTCCATGCCCGCCGTTTCCTGAAAGAAATCAACGTAATGCAGGTGCGCATCGCTGTAGGCATAGTCGCGGGCCTGCGCAACAAGGCTGCCGGCGGTGAACAACAGGGCAAGCGTCAGACGGGTCCAGGGCACGGTAACACCTCGATAAGGGCTGATACGGGTAGACCTTGCGCGCCCCACCGGGGTTCATCCGGCAAAAAACGCGGAACACCGAAGTGCCAGCATGCTCTATAACTGCATGACCTTCATCCTGTCACCCTGTGAGGTTTACCATGCCTGTTACCGTAAATACCCTGAACCAAGACAACTTCCGCCATAGCGTCAATATCAACAACCATGAGTTGTTTACCGACCTGCCCAAAAGCCTGGGCGGCGATGATTCGGCGCCCTCCCCCCACGACTACTTCGACGCCGCGCTGGCGTCGTGCAAAGCATTGACCGTCAAGCTCTACGCACAGAAGAAAGACATCCCGCTTTCCGGCGTAACCGTAGAAGTCACCCATGACGCCGCCGAAGAACAAAAGGGTAAATACAAACTCAACGTCACGCTGACGCTCAAGGGCGTCCTCACCGACGAACAACGCGACGAGCTGCACCGTGTGGCGGATCGCTGCCCGGTGCACAAGCTGATGACCACCGCCGACGTCAGCATTGAGACGAAGCTGTCGGAAGGTGCCTTCAGCCAATAGCGGCAACATCCTACCGAGCGGGTTATGCTCAGCAGCATCCAACCCGCTCAGATTGGGACGCACCATGACCACCCTCACCGTGATCCGCCCTCGCCCCGAAGATGTCGAAGGCCAACCGATCCTGCGCCCGCTGCCGTCGCGAGAATGCCGCAGCGTCGGGCCTTTCGTGTTTTTCGACCATATGCTGCTCACCCGTTATGCACCGGGCGACGGCATGAATATCCGCCAACACCCGCATATTGGTCTGTCCACGCTCACTTATCTGTTCGAAGGCGCTTTGCAGCACAAAGACAGCCTGGGTTCGGACCAGGTGGTGCAAGCCGGCGATGTCAGCTGGATGACCGCCGGCAGCGCGATTGCCCACGTCGAGCGTACACCCGAGGCGCTCAAGGCCAGAGGTTTCAGCCTGCACGGGCTGCAAGTCTGGCTGGCATCACCAAAGGACCACGAAACGGGGCCGGGGCATTACAGCCATCACCCGGCCGCGAGCCTGCCGGTGAGTGACAACCTCGGCGTGCAGATCCGCCTGATCGCGGGTGATGGTTTCTGCCTCAAATCGCCGGTGCCGGTGCTATCGCCCACGTTGTATGCCGAGGTACGCATGCAAACGGCCACGACCCTGCTGATTCCTGATGAGCATGAGGAACGGGCGGTGTATGTGCTGGAGGGCGAGGCGCAGTTGGAGGGGGAAGCATTGGAGGTGCACAGCTTGGCGGTACTGCCGGCCGGGCAGGAAATGACACTGTTCGCCGAGAGCGATTGCCACCTGATGGTGTTTGGCGGCGCGCCACTGGATGGGCCACGGCGGATTAGTTGGAATTTTGTCGCGAGTGATCCGGCGGTGATCGAACAGGCCAGGCAGCGCTGGGCGGCTGGGGATTGGCCGACGGTGCCGGGTGAGTCCGAAAGAATTGAATTGCCTGTGAGATAGCATTCGCGAGCAAGCCCGCTCCCACACTCGACCGCGTTTGCCCTGTCGGAGTGCGGTCGAATGTGGGAGCGGGCTTGCTCGCGAAGAGGTCCGAACAAGCGCTAGAGATTTAGCCCTTGAACACTTCATCCAACAGGTTATGCATCGACTGGAACGCCCGCTTGGCAGTCTTCGCGTCGTACATCATTTTGCCCGGCACGTTTGCATGCGGGTCGGTGAAGGAATGCACCGCGCCGCCGTAGCTCAGCAATTGCCAATCCACGCCCGCCGCGTTCATTTCATCTTCGAACGCCGGCAGTTGCTCTTTGGGCACCAACGGGTCGCAAGCGCCATGCAGGACCAGCACAGAGCCTTTGATGTTCTTCGCGTCCGCCGGGTTCGGCGTGTCGAGGGTGCCGTGGAACGAGATGGCAGCCTTGACCGGCACACCGGTACGCGCCAGTTCCAGGGAGCAGCAACCGCCGAAACAGAAACCAAAGGTCGCCAGTTTCGACGTATCAACGGCGGCCTCGGTCTGGCCCTGCAGTTGCTCGAATGCCGCCTGCATGCGCTTGTTCAACAACGCACGGTCGTTCTTCAGCGGCATCATCGCAGCGCCGGCCTCATCACCATTCGAAGGGCGCACAGTCTGGCCGTAGAGGTCGGCGATCAGTACCACGTAGCCCTTGCCGGCCACGCTTTTGGCGATCTCCTCAGCCCCCGCACTCACTCCCATCCAGTTCGGCGCCATCAGCAGGCCCGGCAGCGGGCCCTTGTGGCTGGCATCGAACGCCAGGCGGCTTTCATAGGACTGGCCATCAATCTGATAGACCACGGAACGTACAGTGACTTGGCTCATCGTTTACTCCAGTTGAGGTGAATTAACCATTCGGCGCAACGTGCTCCCTGTTGGAGCGCCAGAACGAAAAAACCCGCCGAAGCGGGTTTTTTTACTTCAGGGTCAAACCGACAGTTCAACCAACAGCTTGTTCAGGCGGCGCACATAGGCGGCCGGGTCTTTCAAGCTGTCGCCAGCGGCCAGGGCCGCCTGGTCGAAGAGGATGTGCGACAGGTCGCCAAACCGCTCTTCGCTTTGCTCGCCGTCGAGTTTCTCGATCAGCGGGTGTGCCGGGTTGAATTCGAAGATCGGCTTGGAATCCGGAACCTTCTGGCCACTGGCTTCGAGGATCTGGCGCATCTGCATGCCCAGGTCCTGCTCGCCGATCGCCAGGATCGCCGGGGAATCGGTCAGACGGTGCGACACGCGCACTTCGCTGACGGCATCGCCCAGGGACGCCTTGATCCGCTCAACCAGGCCTTCTTTGGACTTGGCGACTTCTTCGGCTTCTTTCTTCTCTTCTTCGGAGTCGAGGTTACCCAGGTCCAGGTCACCACGGGCCACGTCGACAAAGGACTTGCCATCGAATTCGTTGAGGTAGCTCATCAGCCACTCATCGATACGGTCGGTCAGCAGCAACACTTCGATGCCTTTCTTGCGGAAGACTTCCAGGTGCGGGCTGTTCTTGACCTGGGCGTAGGTTTCGCCAGTCAGGTAGTAGATCTTGTCCTGACCTTCCTTGGCGCGTGCCAGGTACTCGGCCAGGGACACAACCTGCTCGCCGCCCTCTTCATGCGTCGAGGCAAAGCGCAGCAGGCCGGCGATTTTTTCCTTGTTGGCGAAATCTTCCGCCGGGCCTTCTTTCATGACCTGGCCGAAGTTTTTCCAGAAGCCTTTGTATTGCTCAGGCTCGTTCTTCGCCAGTTTTTCCAGCATGTCGAGTACGCGCTTGGTCAGCGCCGACTTCATAGAGTCGATGATTGGATCTTTCTGCAGGATTTCCCGCGAAACGTTCAGCGACAAATCGTTGGAGTCGACCACGCCCTTGATGAAGCGCAGGTACAACGGCAGGAAGGATTCCGCCTGGTCCATCACGAACACACGCTGCACGTAGAGCTTCAGGCCTTTCGGCGCTTCACGCTGGTACAGGTCGAACGGAGCACGCGCCGGTACGTAGAGCAGCGAGCTGTATTCCAGCTTGCCTTCGACCTTGTTGTGGCTCCAGCTCAGCGGGTTTTCGTAATCGTGACCGATGTGCTTGTAGAACTCCTGGTATTCCTCGTCCTTGATCTCGGTACGCGGACGGGTCCACAGCGCGCTGGCGCGGTTGACCACTTCCCATTCCTGGGCTGGAGCCTCTTCGCCTTCAGCGGCAGCCTGTTCTTTCGGCAGTTCGATCGGCAGGGCGATGTGATCGGAATACTTCTTGACGATGTTACGCAGGCGCCAGCCATCGGCGAATTCGTCTTCACCCGATTTAAGGTGCAGGACGATACGGGTGCCACGGTCGGCCTTGTCGATAGTGGCGATTTCGAATTCGCCCTCACCTTTGGACGACCAGTGCACGCCTTCGCTGGCGTCGAGGCCGGCACGGCGGCTGAACACTTCTACTTTGTCGGCCACGATGAAGGCCGAGTAGAAGCCCACGCCGAACTGGCCGATCAGGTGCGAATCTTTCTTCTGGTCGCCCGACAGGTTTTTCATGAAGTCGGCAGTACCGGATTTGGCGATGGTGCCCAAGTGGGTAATCGCGTCTTCGCGGCTCATGCCGATGCCGTTGTCTTCGAGGGTGACGGTCTTGGCGTCCTTGTCGAAGCTCACACGGATTTTCAGTTCGGCGCCACCTTCCAGCAACTCAGGCTTGGACAGGGCTTCGAAACGTAATTTGTCGACAGCGTCAGAGGCGTTCGAGATCAATTCGCGAAGGAAGATTTCCTTGTTGGAATACAGCGAATGGATCATGAGGTGCAGCAGTTGCTTCACCTCGGTCTGGAAGCCCAGGGTTTCCTTTTGAGTTTCCACACTCATGGTCATCAAACTCCAATTGGATGGCAGTGGCCGCGCCCTTGAGGGTTGGCGGCGGGTTGTCATCAAAGTTGGGGGCTAAGACCAGGATTTCAAGGGCGGCTCGATTCCTCGATCTTGAAATGCGCGCGGGCGGTGGCGATGGGTTCTGCGGCAGTGCTTTGCCAGGCAGTGATCGCGACGTTTGCCACCCGTCGGCCTTGACGCCAGACCTGGCATTTGGCGTAGGTGTCGCGAAACTGCCCGGCGCGCAGGTAATCCAGGGAGAAGTCGATGATTTTCGGAATGCCCGGCGCACCGGTGAAGACCAGCAGGTGCAGCGCGGCGGACAGCTCCATGAAGCCGGCGATCACGCCGCCGTGCAGTGCCGGCAATATGGGGTTACCAATATTGTCCTTGTTGGCGGGCAGCCGGAACAGCAGCTCATCCCCCAGCCGAGTGCATTCGATACCGATGAGCTTGGCGTAGGGGATCAGGTTGAGCAACGCCTCATAATCGCCGCGCTCATGGGCCTGTTCCAGGCGGGTCTTGAATCGGTGCGTCATGCCTGCGCTCCCTTGATCGTGTTGCCCAACCCTTGCGCACCCTTGAGGCGCTTGCCCATGCGCATAAACGTGCCCACCACATGGGCGATGGGTTGTTGCGGATCATCCTGATAGGCAAAGCCACGGGTGAAGATCACGTCGGTGGTCACCCGGTAGCATTGGGCGAAGCCGTACACCGGCTGGTGTGGCGCAGCGGGATGCATGTAGTCAACACGCAAGTCGAGGGTCGGGCACACCTCGAATTCCGGCAATACGCAAAGGGTGGCCATGCCACAGGCGGTGTCCATCAGGGAGGTCAGCGCGCCGCCGTGGATCACGCCCGACCGGGGATCGCCCACCAAATGCGGGGCGTAGGGCATGATCAAGGTAATGCCCTCCTCGCTGGCCTGATGAGCGGTAATGCCCAGCACCTGGCAATGGCGCAAGGCCGAAACAAAGCGCGTCGCGCGCGCCAACAGGGGATTTTCGGTCATTCGTTAAAGACTCTTATTAATGTTGATCCGCGAAATCGAGGGTCCGGACAAAAGTTCCGGTTAGGCAGCGATTTATATATCTATGGAATAAAAGGAACTAATGCCGAACCGCCATGCTCGAAAGCCAGTAGATATCTTCAATAAGGAGAAACACCCATGCGCAAGACTTTAGCTATTTCCATGATGCTCGCCGCTGCCCTCGGTCTCGCTGCCTGCGACAAGAAATCCGAAGACAAAGCCCAAGACGCCGCCGCGCACTCTGAGCAAGCTCAGAAAGACATGGCGAAGGCTCAGGATAAAGTGAACGACGCTGCGAAAGAAAACGCCGATGCTGCCAAAGCTCAGGCTGAATCGAACGAAGCCGCCGCAAAAGAAGCAGCACCTGCTACCCCTGCCACCGGTTCTTGAGACCGCGGCTTGAAATAGCTTGGCTGCAAAAAGAAAGCCCGCTTAGATAGCGGGCTTTACTTTGTCTGGGGTTTTTATCTGAAGGTTTAGTTAAGCAGCTTCTTTAACCGCTTCCGGCGGCGGTGTGTCCGTCTGCGTATACACCATCACTTGCAGCACGTCGGAATGAAACTCCCGACGGTACAGCACCAACACCACCCCACTGCTCATCAACATGAACAACCAGGGGCTGACAAACCACGCCAGCATGGTCATGCCGAAGTAGTAAGAGCGCAGGCCGAAGTTGAACTGGTTGGCAGCCATGGAGATCACCCGCGCCGCGCGCAGGGCAAACGCATTGCGCTCCTGCTCCGACACATGCCGCTCACCGATCATCGGCGCCGACCCCACCAGCACCGCCGCGAAATTGTACTGTCGCATGCACCAGCTGAATGTGAAAAACGCATAGACGAACACCAGCGCCAGGCACAGCAGCTTGATCTCCGACATGCCCTGGGAAGCCTGCTGCACCATGGGAATATCCGCCAGCAACGACACCGCGCGCTCGGAAGCGCCGAGCACGGTGAGAATGCCGGCGAGGATAATCAAGGTGCTGGAGGCGAAGAACGAGGCGTTGCGCTCCAGGTTACCGATCACGCTGGCGTCGGCGATGCGGTTGTCGCGCAGCAGCATGCGGCGCATCCAGTCTTCGCGATACAGATGCAACACACTGGCCAGGCAGGCTGTGTCGCGGGCTTTCCAGGCGGCGTAACGGGTATAGCCGCCCCAGCACAGGACGAACCAGAGGGCGGCGAGCAGGTGGATCTGATTGGCTTCGACGAACGACATGTGGGTCCTGTTACACATAAAATGGAGTGGCGGGCGCGGTCCAAATGTGGGAGCAAGCCCGCTCCCCATTTACCGAGCTCCAACTTTAGAAGGTTGTTGTCTCATAAGCATAAAAAATGCCCCGTATCGATTGATACGAGGCATTTCAGTACAGCGGAAAACGTGACTTAAGCGATCGCTTCGCTGCGCTTGCCCAGCATACGATCAACCGCAAACGCCACAGCCAGCGTCATCACCGACGGCACCAACCACGCCAGGCCCTGCTCGCTCAGCGGCAGGTTGGCCAACTGTGCAGGCATCCAATCCGCCAGGCCAGCGCCCTTGAGCGCATCGATGCAGCCAAAGATGAACGACACCAGCATCACCGGGCCGACAATACGACCCTGCTCTAGCCAGAAGTCTTTGCAGAAGCTCAACGCCACCAGCACGATGCACGGTGGGTAGATCGCGGTCAGTACCGGGATCGAGAAGGCAATCAGCTTGGTCAGACCCAGGTTGGACACGAACAGCGAGAACAGCGCCAGGATCACCACCAGGGTCTTGTAGGACAACGGCAGGATACGGCTGAAGTACTCGGCGCAGGCACAGGTTAGGCCGACCGCCGTGACCAGGCACGCCAGGGAAATCAGCACAGCCAGGAAGCCGCTGCCCAGCGAGCCAAACGTGTGTTGCACATAGGCGTGCAATACCGCGGCGCCATTGGCAGCACCGGCGGCGACTTCATGGCTGCCCGAGCCAAGGCGGAACAGGCTGATATACACCAGTGCCAGGCCCACACCAGCGATCAGGCCGGCAATGATGGCGTAGCGGGTAATCAGCTTCGGCGACTCGACGCCACGGGAGCGAATGGCATTGACGATCACGATGCCGAAAACCAGGGCGCCCAGGGTATCCATGGTCAGGTAACCATTGATGAAACCTTGGGAGAACGGTGCAGCCACGTATTCCTGGGTAGCGACGCCCACGTCGCCGGCCGGCAAGGCAAATGCGGCGATACCGAGGATGGCCAGCGCGATGATCTTCAGCGGCGCCAGGAAGCGACCTACGGTGTCCAGCAGTCGACCTGGGTAGAGGGAGACAAAAAACACCACCAGGAAATACACCGAGCTGTAGAGGAACAGTGCCAGCGGGCTTTCGCCGGTCAGCGGCGCCAGGCCCACCTCGAAGGATACGGTCGCAGTACGCGGGGTGGCGAACAGCGGCCCTACCGCCAGATACGCCGCCGCCGCCAGCAGGCCGCCGGCGATCTTGCCGATCGGGCTGCTCAGCGCGTCCATACCGCCACCCACCTTGGCCAGGGCGATCACAGTGACCACCGGCAAACCCACTGCGGTGACCAAAAAGCCCAGCGCTGCCATCCAGACATGAGGCCCGGACTGCAAACCAACGATAGGCGGGAAGATGATGTTGCCGGCGCCCACGAACAGGGCAAAAGTCATAAAGCCCAACGCCAGGACATCCTGGCTTTTCAACACTTTCATTTGAGGAAATACCACACTACTGAATCGGAATTTAGAGAGGGATTCCCTATGGATGAGGGAAATACTGCCGGCCCTTATGGGAGCCGACCGGTCTAGCGCGGGGCTTCCTTTTGGGATGCGCACGCATAAAGAGGCGGCTAGCCTAACGAATTTGCGGGTCAAACGCACTGTTGGGGGGCGAACTGTCCGATAAGCGACATTTTTATGTCGCGTTTTCATATCTAAATTTTGAAATGCGACCGGATGTGGGGGCGGGCTTGCTCGCGAAAGCAGTGTATCAGCCACTCGTAAGTTGACTGACACGCCGCTTTCGCGAGCAAGCCCGCTCCCCCACTTAGATCTTCACCAACTTCAGAATGCACAAAGGCCACCCGAAGGTGGCCTTTGTGTGGTGAAGCGTCAGTTAAGCGCGAGGCTTACTTGACAGCCCAACCGGTCAGCTCGGCCAGCGCCTTGCCGATGTCTGCCAGCGAACGCACGGTTTTAACGCCTGCGTCTTGCAGCGCAGCGAATTTCTCGTCTGCAGTGCCTTTGCCGCCAGAGATGATTGCGCCAGCATGGCCCATGCGCTTGCCCGCAGGGGCAGTCACACCAGCGATGTAGGAAACAACCGGCTTGGTCACGTGTGCCTTGATGTAGGCAGCCGCTTCTTCTTCAGCCGAACCGCCGATCTCACCGATCATCACGATCGCTTCGGTCTTCGGGTCTTCCTGGAACAGCTTCAGGATGTCGATGAAGTTCGAGCCTGGGATCGGGTCACCACCGATGCCGACGCAAGTCGACTGGCCGAAACCGGCGTCAGTCGTTTGCTTGACAGCTTCGTAGGTCAGGGTGCCGGAACGGGAAACGATACCGACTTTACCTGGCAAGTGAATGTGACCTGGCATGATGCCGATCTTGCATTCGCCTGGAGTGATCACGCCTGGGCAGTTAGGGCCGATCAGGACTACGCCCAGCTCGTCGCACTTAACTTTAGCGTCCAGCATGTCCAGGGTAGGAATGCCTTCGGTGATGCAAACGATCAGCTTGATGCCGCCGAATGCTGCTTCCAGGATCGAGTCCTTGCAGAAAGGAGCTGGAACGTAGATCACGCTGGCGGTGGCGCCAGTGGCAGCTACAGCGTCTTTCACAGTGTTGAACACTGGCAGGCCCAGGTGCTCGGTGCCGCCTTTACCAGGCGTTACACCACCGACCATCTTGGTGCCGTATTCGATGGCTTGCTGGGTGTGGAAACTACCTTGCGAACCGGTAATACCCTGGCAGATAACTTTGGTGTCTTTATTGATCAGGACGCTCATTATTTGCCCTCCGCAGCTTTGACAACTTGTTGAGCAGCGTCGGTCAGGCTGGTAGCCGCGATGATGTTCAAACCGCTTTCTGCCAGTACTTTAGCGCCCAGTTCAGCGTTGTTGCCTTCAAGGCGAACAACAACCGGGATTTTAACGCCGACTTCTTTCACTGCACCGATGATGCCTTCGGCAATCATGTCGCAACGAACGATGCCGCCGAAGATGTTGACCAGTACTGCGGCGACGTTGGAGTCGGACAGGATGATCTTGAAGGCTTCGGTTACGCGTTCCTTGGTAGCACCACCGCCCACGTCGAGGAAGTTGGCTGGTTTGCCGCCATGCAGGTTGACGATGTCCATGGTACCCATGGCCAGGCCAGCACCGTTGACCATGCAACCGATGTTGCCTTCCAGTGCTACGTAGTTCAGTTCGAACTTGGCGGCGTGCGCTTCGCGCGGATCGTCTTGCGACGGATCGTGGAAAGTCTTCAGCTTAGGCTGACGGTACATGGCGTTGGCGTCGATGTTGATCTTGGCGTCGAGGCAGTGCAGATCGCCGTCAGCCTTGATCACCAGCGGGTTCACTTCCAGCAGGGCCAGATCGTGATCCTGGAACAGTTTGGCCAGACCTACGAAGATCTTGGCGAACTGGGCAACTTGCTTGCCTTCCAGACCCAACTGGAAAGCCAGCTCGCGACCCTGGAATGGCTGAGCGCCCACCAGTGGATCGATAGTGGCTTTCAGAATTTTTTCTGGGGTTTCGTGAGCGATTTTCTCGATGTCCACGCCACCTTCGGTGGAAGCCATGAACACGATGCGACGGCTCGAACGGTCAACGACAGCGCCCAAGTACAGCTCTTTAGCGATATCAGTGCACGATTCAACCAGGATCTTGGTGACTGGCTGGCCATTGGCATCAGTCTGGTAAGTCACCAGACGCTTGCCCAGCCACTGCTGTGCGAAGGCTTTGGCGTCTTCTTTGCTGCGAACCAGCTTAACGCCGCCCGCTTTACCGCGACCACCAGCGTGGACCTGGGCTTTGACAACCCACTCGGTGCCGCCGATTTTGTCGCAAGCTTCTGCTGCTGCTTCCGGGGTGTCTACTGCGTAGCCCTTGGAAACTGGCAGGCCGTATTCAGCGAACAGCTGCTTACCCTGATACTCGTGAAGATTCATGCTTTTTACCGTCTTCGTTAGGTACTGCGCATTCGGCGCTGCGCTCATTATGAGTGCCGCGCCACCTGTGACTGCTGCTTGCGCAACTTGCGGGGCTCAAGGCCCGTAAAGCTGCGCAAGACTGCGTCCAGCGGATATTCCGCGGTGAGTCTTGCGCGCAAGGCTCACGACGGGCAACTCCGCCGTGGTTTCTTATTATCTCGCTTAGCGCTTCTTCTTGTTGGCGATGTGGATGGCGCCGCCATTCACTGCCAACGCGGCTTCGTGCAGCGCTTCGGACAACGTCGGATGGGAGAAGACCATCATGCCGATGTCCTCGGCACTGGTGCCGAATTCCATACCGATCGCGCCCTGCTGAACCAGTTCTGCTGCGCCTGGGCCAATCACGTGGACGCCCAATACGCGGTCAGTCTTGGCATCAGCAATGACTTTGACAAAACCACCGGTGTCGTTGGCTGCCATGGCACGGCCAGAAGCGGCAAACGGGAAGGTGCCGACGTTAACTTCAACGCCTTCAGCTTTCAACTGCTGTTCGTTCTTGCCGACCCATGCAATTTCCGGGTGGGTGTAGATAACCGATGGGATCAGGTCGTAGTTCATCTGGGTTTTGTGGCCCTTGATGCGCTCGACAACCATGATGCCTTCTTCGGAAGCCTTGTGCGCCAGCATCATGCCACGCACCACGTCGCCGATGGCGTAGACGCCCGGAACGGTGGTCGCGCAGTGATCGTCAACGTGCACGTAACCGCGCTCGTCGAGGGTCACGCCGCTGTCGGCTGCCAGCAGGTCGGTGGTCACTGGACGGCGACCAACGGCTACGATCAGCTTGTCGAAAGTGATGGTCTTTTCGCCATCCTTGTCGGTGTAGTTGACGACAACTTCTTCACCATTGACTTTCGAACCGGTCACGCGAGCGCCCAGCTTGATGTCCAGACCTTGTTTGGTCAGGGTTTTCAGGGCTTCTTTCGATACAGCGGTGTCGGCAGCCAGCAGGAACGTGTCCAGGGCTTCCAGCACGGTGACTTCGGAACCCAGGCGGGACCACACCGAACCCAGTTCCAGGCCGATCACGCCAGCGCCGATCACGCCCAGGCGCTTAGGCACGGCTTGGAATTCCAGGGCACCGGTCGAATCAACGATCACGTTCTGGTCAACTGGAGCAGGCGGAATGTCGATTGGACGGGAGCCTGGAGCCAGGATCACGTTCTCGGCTTCGATGATCTCGGTCGAACCGTCTGGCTTGGTGATTTCAACTTTCTTACCGGCCAGCAGCTTGCCGTGGCCTTGCAGGGAAGTCACACCGTTGGCCTTGAACAAGGTGGCAACGCCGGAAGTCAGGCCTTTGACGATGTTGGCTTTACGGCCGACCATTGCAGGTACGTCCATGGTCACGCCAGCATGGTGGATGCCGTGGATCGCGAAGCCGTCTTGGGCTTCGTGGAATTTCCAGGAGCTGTCCAGCAGCGCCTTGGAAGGAATGCAACCAACGTTCAGGCAAGTACCGCCCAATGCCAGTTTGCCTTCCTTGTCGGTGTATTTTTCGATGCAAGCAGTCGAGAGGCCCAATTGTGCGGCCTTGATGGCGGCAACGTAGCCGCCAGGACCTGCACCAATCACTACGACGTCAAATTTCTGTGTCATGAAAATAGATCCTCTATTTGCGACAAGCTTTTAGCCGCAAGCGGCAAGCCAAGCTGCTTTTTTCTTACAGCTTGCAGCTCGCAACTTGCAGCTGCTTCAATCAGATATCCAGCAACAGACGAGCCGGGTCTTCCAGCAGGTTCTTGATGGTCACCAGGAAAGTCACGGCTTCTTTACCATCGATCAGGCGGTGATCGTACGACAGCGCCAGGTACATCATTGGGCGGATCACGACTTGACCGTTGATGGCCATCGGACGCTGGATGATGTTGTGCATGCCCAGGATCGCGGCTTGCGGTGGGTTGACGATCGGGGTCGACATCATCGAACCGAAGGTACCACCGTTGGTGATGGTGAAGGTACCGCCGGTCATCTCGTCGATGGTCAGCTTGCCGTCACGGGCTTTCTTGCCGAAGGTGGCGATGCCGCCTTCGATTTCGGCCAGGCTCATCAGCTCGGCGTTACGCAGTACTGGAACCACCAGGCCACGGTCGCTGGACACGGCAACGCCGATGTCTGCGTAGCCATGGTAAACGATGTCGTTGCCGTCGATGGAAGCGTTCACTGCCGGGAAGCGTTTCAGCGCTTCGGTGGCGGCTTTCACGAAGAAGGACATGAAGCCCAGGCGCACGCCGTTGTGGGACTTCTCGAACAGATCCTTGTACTTCGAACGCAGGGCCATGACTTCGGTCATGTCGACTTCGTTGAAGGTGGTCAGCATCGCCATGTTCGACTGTGCTTCAACCAGACGCTTGGCCACGGTGGCACGTACACGAGTCATCGGTACACGCTTCTCGGTGCGGTCGCCAGCGGCGAACACTGGAGCAGCGGCAGCCGGGGCAGCAGCCTTGGCAGGTGCGGCAGCTGGAGCGTTTTTCTTGGCTTCAACAGCGGCAACCACGTCTTCCTTGGTCACACGGCCGTCTTTGCCGGTGCCCTTGATGGAAGCCAGGTTGATGCCATTCTCTTCAGCCAACTGACGGGCAGCCGGTGCAGCGATTGGATCTTCACCACCAGCAGCCGGAGCAGCGGCTGGAGCCGAAGCAGCAGCTGGTGCAGCGGCAGCGGCAGGAGCGGCAGCAGCAGCGCTGCCCTCTTCGATCGAGCCCAGTACCTGGTTCGACAGCACGGTAGCGCCTTCTTCGGCAACGATTGCGCCCAGCACGCCGTCAGCTTCGGCCAACACTTCCAGCACGACTTTGTCGGTCTCGATGTCGACGATCAGGTCGTCACGCTTTACAGCGTCGCCTGGTTTTTTGTGCCAGGTGGCAACGGTGCCATCGGCAACCGATTCCGGGAATGACGGGGCTTTGATTTCGATAGCCATTATCTGTGGGTCCTTAAAATTCGGTTTCAGTCAGCGCGAAGGCGTTAAACAGTGAAAGCATCTTGCAGCAGTTTTTCCTGCTGCTCGGCGTGCATCGACGCATAACCACACGCAGGTGCAGCGGAAGCATCACGGCCGGCATATTCAAGGCCCAGGGCCTTGTTGTGGTTGCCGATGCTGCGACGCAGGTGATGCTGGCTGCTGTACCACGCGCCCTGGTTCATCGGTTCTTCCTGGCACCACACCACATTAGTGAGGTTGGTGTAAGGCGCGATGGCCTCCATCAGGTCGTCTTCCGGGAACGGGTAAAGCTGCTCGATACGCACGATGGCGATGTCTTCGCGGCCTTCGGCACGGCGTTTTTCCAGCAGGTCGTAGTAGACCTTGCCGCTGCACAGGACCAGGCGCGTCACTTTTGCCGCGTCCAACGCGTCGATTTCCGGGATCACGGTCTGGAACGAACCATCCGCCAGATCTTCCAGGGTCGAGATGGCCAATTTATGACGCAGCAGCGACTTCGGCGTCAGCACTACCAGCGGCTTGCGCAGTGGGCGGATCACCTGGCGACGCAGCAAGTGGTAGATCTGGGCCGGCGTAGTCGGCACGCACACCTGGATGTTGTGCTCGGCGCACAGCTGCAGGTAACGCTCCAGACGGGCCGAGGAGTGCTCAGGACCCTGACCTTCATAACCGTGTGGCAGCAGCATGGTCAGACCGCACAGGCGACCCCACTTGTGCTCGCCGCTGGTGATGAACTGGTCGATAACCACTTGGGCACCGTTGGCGAAGTCGCCGAACTGAGCTTCCCAGATCACCAGCGCGTTTGGCGTGGTGGTCGAGTAACCGTATTCGAACGCCAGAACCGCTTCTTCGGACAGGAACGAGTCGTACAAGTCGAAACGTGGCTGGCCTTCATACAGGTTCTGCAACGGGATATAGGTGCCCGCGTCTTTCTGGTTGTGCAATACCGCGTGACGGTGCGAGAACGTACCACGGCCGATGTCCTGGCCGGTCATGCGGATCGGGTGACCTTCGAACGCCAGGGTCGCGTACGCCATGGTTTCGGCGTAACCCCAGTTGATCGGCAGGCCGCCGGCTTGCATCTTCTGGCGGTCTTCGTAGATCTTCGCCACTTGGCGCTGGACCACGAAACCTTCAGGAATTTCCAGCAGTTTGGCGGACAATTCCTGCAAGGTCTTCAGATCGAACGACGTATCGTGACGCGCAGTCCAGGCGTGGCCCAGGTATGGACGCCAATCAACGAACAGCTCTTTGTTCGGCTCTTTAACCAGGCTTTTTACTACATGCAGACCGTTGTCCAGCGCGTTGCGGTATTCATCGACTTTGGCCTGAACACGTGCATCGTCAACCACACCGGCCTTGGTCAGGCTTTCGGCGTACAGCTCACGGGTGGTGCGCTGCTTGGTGATCTGCTGGTACATCAACGGCTGGGTGCCGCTTGGTTCGTCGGCTTCGTTGTGACCGCGACGACGGTAGCAAACCAGATCGATCACTACGTCACGCTTGAACTGCATGCGATAGTCGATAGCAAGCTGGGTCACGAACAGCACGGCTTCCGGATCATCACCATTCACATGGAGAATCGGCGCCTGGATCATCTTGGCAACGTCGGTAGCGTACTCGGTAGAGCGCGCGTCCAGCGGGTTGCTGATGGTGAAGCCAACCTGGTTGTTGATGACGATGTGAACGGTACCGCCGGTCTTGAAGCCGCGGGTCTGCGACATCTGGAAAGTTTCCAGGACCACGCCTTGACCGGCGAATGCCGCGTCACCGTGGATGGAAATCGGCAGGACCTTTTCACCGGTGGTGTCGTTACGACGATCCTGGCGGGCACGGACCGAACCCTCGACCACTGGAGAAACGATTTCCAGGTGGGATGGGTTGAAGGCCATGGCCAGGTGAACTTCACCGCCGGTGGTCATCACGTTGGACGAGAAGCCCTGGTGGTATTTAACGTCACCGGAACCCAACTCGACTTTCTTCTTGCCTTCGAACTCGTCGAACAGCTCACGCGGGTTCTTGCCGAAGGTGTTGACCAACACGTTCAGGCGACCACGGTGAGCCATGCCGATCACGATTTCCTTGGTGCCGTAGGAACCGGAACGCTGGATCAGCTCGTCGAGCATCGGGATCAGGCTTTCGCCGCCTTCCAGGCCGAAACGCTTGGTGCCCGGGTATTTGGTGCCCAGGTATTTTTCCAGGCCTTCGGCAGCGGTGACGCGCTCGAGCAGGTGGCTGCGTACGTCGGCAGACAGCACCGGACGACCACGCACACCTTCCAGGCGATGCTGGAACCAGTGGCGTTGCTCGGAATCGGTGATGTGCGTGAACTCAGCGCCAATGGTGCGGCAATATGTCTGCTGCAACGCTTCGTGAATTTCGCGTAGGCTCGCTTCCTCTTTGCCGATGAACAGGTCGCCGGCACGGAAGGTCGTATCAAGATCGGCATTGGTCAAGCCGTAATGATTGATCGACAGGTCAGCAGGTGCAGGACGCTTCCAGAGCCCCAGCGGGTCAAGCTGGGCCGCCTGGTGGCCACGCATCCGGTAGGCCTGGATCAGTCGCAATACTTCAACTTGCTTCTTCTCATGCTCACTGCTCACGCTGCCGGCGGAAACCGGTTGGGCGCGGCGCTGGTTCTTTGCCAGCAGCACGAACTGATCGCGAATTGTTGCGTGCGATACATCGGTGGCAGCGTTGCCGTCTGAAGACAACGTCTGAAATTTGGTGCGCCATTCTTCTGGCACAGCGTTAGGGTCGTGCAGGTAGAGCTCATAAAGCTCTTCCACATAGGCAGCGTTACCACCTGAAAGATAGCCGCTGTTCCACATGCGCTGCATCACGCTTTCTTGCATGCTTGGTCACCCTCGATTTGGGGACACCACCGGCGAAAACACCGAGTTTGCTTGCAAAAGGCCAAGTGCAGCGACCAAAACAAGCCACTTAGGATCACGCTGATAGTTCGGGTACCAACCCGAATGCCCCTGCTTGTCTCATTTCTTCAAAATAAGAGCCGCGGCTTTGTAAGTCGCTGCTCAAGTTAAAACTACGGCGCCGGTTGAAGCCTGCGCCGTAGCATTTACGGGCACAACGGTCCTGCCTTTACTACAACGTCGGTTACACGCCGCTCTGCAGCAGCATGTTACGGATGTGACCAATGGCCTTAGTCGGGTTCAGGCCTTTGGGACATACGTTGACGCAGTTCATGATCCCGCGGCAGCGGAATACGCTGAACGGGTCATCCAGCGAAGCCAGACGCTCGGACGTCTTGGTATCACGGCTGTCTGCCAGGAAGCGGTAGGCTTGCAGCAGGGCAGCTGGACCCAGGAACTTGTCCGGGTTCCACCAGAAGGACGGGCACGAAGTCGAGCAGCAAGCGCACAGGATGCACTCGTACAGACCGTCGAGCTTCTCGCGCTCTTCCGGGGACTGCAGACGCTCGATGGCCGGAGCCGGCGTGTCGTTCTGCAGGAACGGCTTAACTTTCTCGTATTGCTTGTAGAAGATGCTCATATCGACGACCAGGTCACGGATAACCGGCAAACCTGGCAGTGGACGAACGATCAGCTTGTTGCCTTTGACCACGGCGGACAGCGGCGTGATGCACGCCAAGCCGTTTTTGCCGTTGATGTTCATGCCGTCGGAACCGCACACACCTTCACGGCAAGAGCGACGATAGGAGAAACCTTCGTCCTGCTCTTTGATCAGTGCCAGTACATCCAGCACCATCAAGTCTTTACCACCGGTATCGACCTGGAATTCCTGCATGAACGGCGCAGCGTCCTGATCAGGGTTGTAGCGGTAAACACTGACTTTCAACATGGCAGCCACCCTTAGTAAGTCCGAATCTTCGGTTCAAACGTCGGAACCGTCTTCGGCGAGAAATTCACGGCACGCTTGGTCACGCGCTTGTCACCCGGGAAGTACAGGGTGTGGCACAACCAGTTTTCGTCGTCGCGATCTTCAAAGTCTTCACGGGCGTGAGCACCACGGGACTCCTTGCGAACCTCGGCAGCGATTGCGGTCGCTTCGGCCACTTCCAGCAGGTTTTGCAGCTCAAGGGCTTCGATACGAGCAGTGTTGAACGCCTGGCTCTTATCGTTGATCTTGACGTTGGCGATGCGCTTGCGCAGATCGGCCAGCTGGGCAATACCCTTCTGCATGTATTCGCCGGTACGGAATACACCGAAGTAGTTCTGCATGCAGCTTTGCAGCTCGCGACGCAGGGTAGCCACGTCTTCGCCATCGGTGCGCTCGTTCAGAGCGTTCAGGCGAGCCAGTGCAGCCTCGATGTTGGCATCGGTCGCGTCATCGTATTCGATGCCGTCGGTCAGCGCCTTTTCCAGGTGCAGGCCGGCAGCGCGGCCGAATACCACCAGGTCGAGCAGCGAGTTGCCGCCCAGACGGTTGGCACCGTGCACCGATACGCAAGCCACTTCGCCTACAGCGAACAGACCGTGGATGATCTCGTCCTCGCCTTCGGCGTTCTGGGTGATCGCCTGGCCGTGGATGTTGGTCGGCACGCCGCCCATCATATAGTGGCAGGTTGGAACAACCGGAACCGGAGCAACCACCGGGTCAACGTGAGCAAAAGTCTTGGACAGCTCGCAGATACCTGGCAGACGGCTGTGCAGCACTTCTTCGCCCAGGTGATCGAGCTTCAGCAGCACGTGGTCGCCATTCGGGCCACAGCCATTACCGGCGATGATCTCTTTAACCATCGAACGGGCAACAACGTCACGACCAGCAAGGTCTTTCGCGTTCGGAGCGTAACGCTCCATGAAACGCTCGCCGTGCTTGTTGATCAGGTAGCCACCTTCACCACGGCAACCTTCGGTCACCAGTACACCAGCGCCGGCGATGCCGGTCGGGTGGAACTGCCACATTTCGATGTCTTGCACCGGTACGCCGGCACGCAGTGCCATGCCGACGCCGTCACCGGTGTTGATCAGGGCATTGGTGGTCGACGCGTAGATACGGCCTGCACCGCCAGTCGCCAGCACGGTAGCCTTGGCGCGGATGTAGGTGGTTTCACCGGTTTCGATGCAGATGGCGATCACACCGACGAACTCGCCTTGCGCGTTCTTCACCAGATCGACCGCGTAGTACTCGTTCAGGAACGTGGTACCGGCTTTCAGGTTGCCCTGATAAAGGGTGTGCAGCAGCGCGTGACCGGTACGGTCGGAAGCGGCGCAAGTACGGGCAGCCTGCCCGCCTTTACCGTAATCCTTCGACTGACCGCCGAATGGACGCTGGTAGATACGGCCTTGCTCGGTGCGGGAGAACGGCAGACCCATGTGGTCCAGCTCGAACACCGCGGCCGGGCCTTCCTGACACATATATTCGATAGCGTCCTGGTCACCGATGTAGTCGGAACCCTTGACGGTATCGTACATGTGCCAGCGCCAGTCATCGTTCGGGTCGGCGGAGGCGATGGCGCAGGTGATGCCACCCTGGGCCGATACGGTGTGGGAACGGGTCGGGAACACCTTGGTGATCACGGCAGTCTTGTGACCGCCCTGGGCCAGCTGCAGCGCAGCGCGCATGCCAGCACCGCCGCCACCAATGATGATGGCGTCGAATGAAATAGTTGGAATGTTAGCCATGAATCAGATACCCCAAAGAATCTGCACACCCCAGACGAAGTAAGCGAACATCGCGACGCCGCAGACTGCCTGGAAGAGGAAACGTACTGCGGTCGCGGACTTGCCCAGCGCCATCGGCGTCAGGTAGTCGGTCGCGATGGTCCACATGCCGACCCAGGCGTGTGCGCCCAGGGCAACAAGGGCCAGCAGACTGAAGATTCGCATTGCATTGTGGGAGAACAGGCCATGCCATTGCTCATAGCCGATACCCGGATTTGCAACGAGGTATCCGATCAGGAAAATGAAATAAGCCGCGAGAACGACCGCAGACACACGCTGTGCCATCCAGTCATAGAGGCCCGAACGCGACAGATTCGTAACGCTGGTTACCATATCCAAACTCCTGCCAGAACGATCAGCACCACGGAAATGGCGATGATGATTTTCGAGCCCAGGCGGCCGCCTTCCAGCGTCTCACCGATGCCCATATCCATGATCAAGTGGCGCACACCGGCTACCAGGTGATACAGCAGAGCGGACAGGAGGCCCCATGCTACGAACTTGGCCAGCGGGCTGGTCAAGCATGCCTTCACCTCGGCGTATCCTTCCTCGGAACCCAGGGATTTGCTCAATGCATAAAGCATGATGCCCAAGCCCAGGAACAGGATGATGCCGGAAACACGGTGCAGGAACGACGTAACGCCGGTGATGGGGAGTTTGATGGTCCTTAGGTCTAGGTTTACAGGTCGTTGGCTATTCACGGCTTTTTTTCACACTGAAGAGCCCCTAACAATCAGGGCAAAGTTGTTGGGGAGTGCACTGGTCAGGTAAGCACCACCCAGGGAGTGCGACCCCCAATGAAAGCAAGCCCAAAAGCCCTTGGCGGTCGGTGGCCGAGTATAGACAGTTAGGTTACTAATGACAACGCGCACTCCTCACCCTAATAGCGGATTGCGCTGGGGGAATAAAAGGCGTAAACGGCAGTCAATTTCGAGGAAAAAGTACGGTTAAAGCCTTCTGCTGCAAGACTTTAGGCAAATTGACATCTGGATTTATATCAATATAGTGGTGCGGGCCCTGCGTGGGGGGTCTGTCTGATGATTTGAAGCATAAATAGGAGGCCACATGGCTGACAAAAAAGCGCAGTTGATCATCGAGGGCGCAGCCCCCGTCGAGCTGCCCATTTTAACCGGCACCGTTGGTCCCGATGTTATCGACGTACGGGGCCTGACGGCCACGGGCCGTTTCACATTCGACCCAGGCTTCATGTCGACCGCCTCTTGCGAGTCGAAGATCACCTACATCGATGGTGATAATGGCATTTTGCTGCATCGCGGCTACCCGATCGAGCAACTGGCCGAGAAATCGGACTATCTGGAAACCTGCTACCTGCTGCTAAATGGCGAATTGCCAACAGCCGAGCAGAAAGCCCAGTTTGTCAGCACCGTGAAGAACCACACCATGGTTCACGAGCAGTTGAAGACCTTCTTCAACGGCTTCCGTCGCGACGCCCACCCGATGGCCGTCATGTGCGGCGTGGTCGGCGCCCTGTCGGCCTTCTATCACGACTCCCTCGACATCAATAACCCGCAGCATCGCGAAATCTCCGCGATCCGCCTGGTTGCCAAGATGCCGACCCTGGCCGCAATGGTTTACAAGTACTCCATGGGCCAACCCATGATGTACCCGCGCAACGACCTGACGTACGCGGAAAACTTCCTGCACATGATGTTCAACACGCCGTGCGAGATCAAACCGATCAGCCCGGTGCTGGCCAAGGCCATGGACCGGATCTTCATCCTCCATGCCGACCACGAACAGAACGCCTCCACCTCTACCGTCCGCCTGGCAGGCTCTTCGGGTGCCAACCCGTTCGCCTGTATCGCCGCCGGTATCGCCGCACTGTGGGGCCCTGCCCACGGCGGTGCGAACGAAGCCGTATTGACCATGCTCGATGAAATCGGCGATGTCTCGAACATCGACAAGTTCATCGCCAAGGCCAAGGACAAGAACGATCCGTTCAAGTTGATGGGCTTCGGTCACCGGGTCTACAAGAACCGCGACCCGCGCGCCACCGTGATGAAGCAGACCTGCGACGAAGTGTTGAAGGAACTGGGCATCAAGAACGATCCGCAACTCGAACTGGCCATGCGCCTGGAAGAGATCGCCCTGACCGACCCGTACTTCATCGAACGCTCGCTGTACCCGAACGTCGACTTCTACTCGGGGATCATCCTCAAGGCGATCGGCATTCCAACCAGCATGTTCACCGTGATCTTCGCCCTGGCGCGGACCGTGGGCTGGATCTCCCACTGGAAAGAAATGCTCTCCAGCCCGTACAAGATTGGCCGCCCACGCCAGCTGTACACCGGCTACGAGTCGCGTGACATCACCCAGTTGGAAGATCGCAAGTAAGCATTCAACCGCTTAGTTGCACTGAATAAGGCCTCCTCTGGAGGCCTTATTTGTTTCTGCCAGCACCGACCTCCGCAGGCGTTGGTTTGCCAGCGATGAGGCCCACAAGCATAGCGCCAGGTTCAAGGAGGGCTATCGTCGGCAAGCCGGCCACTAGGATGGATCGTGGTTGACCCAGCCAAGGTGAAGGCACTTTTATTGATACAGGATTTGAGAAACAGTTTTGTGGAATCCGTTACCAATAAAAGCAAAAAAATGCCCCGATCTCACGACCGGGGCATTTTTTTGTAGCGGTTACAGCGGTTAGTGGCTAACAGCCCCACTCGACCCCAGGCCAGTCTGCGAACGCACAAACTGCGGGAAGTACAGCGCACGTTCTTTCTCTGCCGCCGACGACTTGTCGGTGATGGAGAAGAACCAGATGCCGACGAACGCAATGATCATCGAGAACAGCGCCGGGTACTCATAAGGGAAGATGGCTTTTTCATGGTGCAGGATCGACACCCAGATGGTCGGGCCCAGCACCATCAGGCCAACGGCACTGACCAGCCCCAGCCAACCACCAATCATCGCACCACGGGTGGTGAGGTTTTTCCAGTACATGGAAAGCAGCAACACCGGGAAGTTACAACTGGCAGCAATGGAGAACGCCAGGCCGACCATGAACGCAATGTTCTGGCTTTCGAACAGGATACCCAGGCCGATAGCCAAGACGCCCAAGGCAATCGTGGTGATCTTCGAGACGCGAATCTCGTCCTTGTCGTTGGCCTTGCCTTTCTTGATCACGCTGGCGTACAGGTCATGGGACACCGCCGAAGCACCGGCCAGGGTCAGACCGGCAACCACCGCGAGGATGGTGGCGAAGGCCACGGCCGAGATGAAGCCCAGGAAGATACTGCCACCCACCGCGTTGGCCAGGTGCACTGCCGCCATGTTGTTGCCGCCCATCAAGGCGCCTGCTGCATCCTTGAACGCCGGATTGGTGCTGACCAGCAGGATCGCGCCAAAGCCGATGATGAAGGTCAGGATGTAGAAGTAACCGATGAAACCTGTGGCGTAGAACACGCTCTTGCGCGCTTCTTTAGCGTCGCTGACGGTGAAGAAGCGCATCAGGATGTGTGGCAGGCCAGCCGTACCGAACATCAACGCAAGCCCGAGGGAGAACGCTGAAATCGGGTCTTTCACCAAGCCGCCGGGGCTCATGATCGCCTCACCTTTAGGGTGAACCTTGATCGCCTCGGAGAACAGGGCATTGAAGTCGAAGTTGACATGCTTCATCACCATCAGCGCCATGAACGAGGCCCCCGACAGCAACAGCACGGCCTTGATGATTTGTACCCAAGTGGTCGCCAGCATGCCGCCGAACAGCACATAGAGCACCATCAGGATACCCACCAGGATCACCGCTACATGGTAGTCCAGGCCGAACAGCAGTTGAATCAGCTTGCCCGCACCAACCATCTGCGCGATCAGGTAGAACGCCACCACCACCAGCGAACCACAAGCCGACAGGCTGCGGATCTGGGTCTGGCCCAAGCGATAGGACGCCACGTCGGCAAAGGTGTACTTGCCCAGGTTACGCAGGCGCTCGGCGATCAGGAACAGAATGATCGGCCAGCCCACCAGGAAGCCGATCGAATAGATCAGGCCGTCATAACCGGAGGTGTAGACCAGCGCGGAAATCCCCAGGAAGGACGCCGCCGACATGTAGTCACCGGCAATCGCCAGGCCGTTCTGGAAACCGGTGATCTTGCCGCCGGCCGCGTAGTAGTCGGCTGCCGACTTGTTGCGCTTGGAGGCCCAATAGGTGATGCACAGGGTGGCGCCGACAAACACGACGAACATCACGATGGCCGAAACGTTCAGGGGTTGCTTGTGCACTTCACCGGTCAATGCGTCCGCCGCCCAAACGGCTGGAGCAAAGATCGAAGCACCCAATATTGCCAGTAGACGCCGGATCATTGCGCAGCCTCCTTGAGAATCGCATTGTTCAGGTCGTCAAACTCGCCATTGGCCCGACGCACATAGATGCCGGTCAGGACGAAAGCGGACACAATCAGCCCGACGCCCAGGGGAATGCCCCAGGTGATCGACGAACCGGGGCTGATCTTGGCCCCCAGCAATTGTGGCCCGTAGGCGATCAACAGGATGAAAGCGGAGTAAAGCCCTAGCATGATCGCCGAGAGAATCCAGGCGAACCTTTCCCTTTTTCTCACCAGCTCCTTGAAACGCGGGCTGTTTTGAATCGAGAGGTAAATGCTGTCGTTCATTGTTTTTATCCTCGCAGCACAGCTTTTTTATTATTGGAACGTATCCACTGTATGCGGCTGCGGAACAGGTTCCAGACGACCTTAGTATTAGAGGGAGTGTAGCGAGGGTTTGCGCGAGCACAGGAAGATTTGCGAGGCGTGAAATTAATGTGGGAGGGGGCTTGCCCCCGATGGCGGAGCGTCAGTCAAAAACACTCTGACTGGACCATCGCCATCGGGGGCAAGCCCCCTCCCACAGGGTTGTAACTGGGGTTCTACTTACCGACCCATTCGGCGACACGCTCAGGGTGCTTGGCAACCCAGTCCTTGGCCGCCGCATCAGGCTTGGCGCCTTCTTGAATCGCCAGCATCACTTCGCCGATTTCGTCCTTGGAGGCCCACTGGAATTTCTTCAGGAAGGCCGCGACTTCCGGCGCTTTCTTCTCCAGGCCTTTGCTGCCGATGCTGTTGACGGTTTCAGCAGCGCCATAAATTCCTTTTGGATCGTCCAGGAAACGCAGTTTCCACTTGGCGAACATCCAGTGTGGCACCCAACCGGTGACCGCAATGGACTCCTGTTTGTCTTCGGCACGGGTCAGCTCGGCGATCATTGCCGCGCCCGAACTGGCTTGCAGTTTGTAATCGAGGCCGTACTGCTTGATGGCTTCGTCGGTCTTGAGCATCACGCCCGAACCGGCGTCGATACCGACGATCTTGTTCTTGAAGGTGGTGTCGGTCTTGAGGTCTTCGATGGACTTGGCCTTGACGTACTCCGGCACGATCAGGCCGATCTTCGCGTCCTTGAAGTTGGGGCCGTAGTCGACCACCTTGTCCTTGTTCTTGGCCCAGTACTCGCCGTGGGTGACGGGCAGCCAGGCGGAGAGCATGGCGTCGAGCTTACCGGTGGCCACGCCCTGCCACATGATCCCGGTGGCGACGGCTTGCAGTTTCACGTCATAACCGAGCTTGGACTTGATCACTTCTGCCGCCACGTGGGTGGTGGCCACGCTGTCGGACCAGCCATCCACATAGCCGATGCTCAGGGTCTTGCTGTCGGCGCTGGCCAGTGTGGAGCTCATCGCAACTACCAGAGTGGCAGCTGCGCCCAAGAGTCGTCGCATCTTCATAGTACTTCCCCGAAAGTGCTGCGCCCGGCGAATGCCGAGCGACGTCAACCTGTTGTTATGTGGTGCACCGCGCCCCCTTCACGCGCATCGATCACGGTAGTGCGCCGTCAGCGGAGTACTGACACCTCGATCATCAACCTGCCCGGGTGTTCGACCTGCTCTGTCAACGACATCCTGCAAGCAAGGAACGACATCACATCGCCAGTAGGATGTTTTGTAGGACCCTGCGTCAAAATCCCGCCTGAACTTTGCATGTCAAAATTATGCATCCCCACTGAGACGGGGCAAATCCGGGTAAGATGCGCGCCTTTGCTCCTCCAGATAAGCCGACCATGCCTGCGACCGCCCGCTTCCCTGCCCTGCCCTATTGCTTCGCCTTGATCCTCGGCCTGCTGGCCCTCTTTGCTTATTGGTATGGCCTCGGCCGGCCCGTCGTGCTGCCCGATGTCGCCAGCGCCACGCACAAGATGCAGTGCGCGTCCTATACCCCGTTCGATAAAGATCAATCGCCGTTCGACCAGCCGTTCGCCCTGCGCCCCGAACGCATGGACGCCGACCTTGCCCTGCTTGCCACCCGCTTCGAGTGCATTCGCACCTATTCCATGACCGGCCTGGAAGCCTTGCCGGACATGGCGCGCAAGCATGGACTGAAGGTGATGGCCGGGGCCTGGGTGAGCAGCGACCCGGTAGCGACCGCAAAGGAAATCGACGAACTGATCGCCTCGGCCAACGCCCACCCGGATGTGGTCACAGCCGTGATCGTCGGCAACGAAGCGCTGCTGCGCAAGGAAGTCACCGCCGCACAGCTGGTGAAGCTGATCCAGACCGTCAAAAGCCAGATCAAGCAGCCGGTGACCTACGCGGATGTGTGGGAGTTCTGGCTGCAACACCCGGAAATCGCCCCGGCGGTGGATTTCCTCACTATCCACCTGTTGCCGTACTGGGAAGATGATCCATCGGGCATCGACCAGGCCCTCAAGCACGTGGGCGATGTGCGCCAGACCTTCGGCAACAAGTTTGCACCCAAGGACATCTTGATCGGTGAAACCGGCTGGCCAAGCGAAGGCCGCCAGCGCGAGACCGCCGTACCGAGCCGGGTCAATGAGGCCAAGTTCATGCGCGGTTTTGTAGCCATGGCTGAGGCGAATGGCTGGCACTACAACCTGATTGAAGCCTTTGACCAACCCTGGAAACGTGCGAGCGAAGGCGCCGTGGGCGGTTACTGGGGCCTGTTCGATGCGGATCGCCAGGACAAGGGCATCCTCGCCGGGCCGGTGACCAATGTGCCGTACTGGCCGCTATGGCTGGGCGTCGGCGGGATTATCCTGTTGGGCACTCTGGTGCTGGGGGGGCGTGTACGCAGCCCGCGTGCCGCTATTGCCCTGCCGCTGTTGGGTGCAGTGGCGGCTTGCTCCATCGGCACCTGGGCCGAGCTGACCCGCGTGACGGCGCGCTTTAATGATGAATGGGTGTGGGCGGGGTTGCTGCTGGTGTTGAACCTGCTGGTGCTGGCTCACGCGGCATTGGCGTTGAGCGCACGGGAAGGTTGGCGTGAGCGGGCATTCGACTGGCTGGAGCAGCGCGCAGGCTGGCTGGTGGCGATTGCCGGGTTCGCGAGTGCGGTGATGATGCTGACGTTGGTGTTTGATCCGCGCTATCGCAGCTTCCCAAGCGCGGCGCTGCTGCTGCCAGCCTTGGTGTACCTGGTGCGACCGGTGACGGGACCGCGTCGGGAGATTGCGCTGCTGGCCTTTATCATCGGCGCTGGCGTTGCGCCACAACTGTACCGTGAAGGCTTGCTGAACCAGCAGGCGTGGGGCTGGGCCATGGTCAGCCTGCTCATGGTTGCAGCCTTGTGGCGTTGCCTGCGGGTGCGCAAGGCTTAAGACCGCTTTCGCGAGCAAGTCGAAGCGTCGAACCGCCGCTTCGACTTGCCTGCGAAGAGGTTCTATCAAGCAGCCCGAGGCTTCCTGACCAACCGCAACCCCGCAATCACCACCGCAAACACCGCAAACGTGGTGTTGTACAACGCCAGCGCCGGCAGGCCGAACACCATCCCCAGCACCGCCAACCCCCACCCCGCCCGCCCCGGCACGAAAAACGCCAGCAGCGACGTGATCAACGCCGCCCAGCCCAACACCTTGAAGTGAATCATCAACCCCAGGTTTGAACGCAGCTGGCATTCCCAGCGGCTGGCCTCATCCGCGCAGATCCCCACCCACTGGCCATCTTCCATAAAGCCGTAGCGTGCGCCATAACTGGCGGCCAGCCACAGCGGCAGGGCAATAAGCAGCAGTATCAACGGAAAACGATGGGACATTGGGGCACTCCAATAGGCAAAAACGGCGCTCAGCTTAATGCGCCAGAGGCCGTTGGCAAGGCGCATACACACAATTAATTTTTACCTATACGTGTCAACGTGTATCGTCTGGCTACTATTACCCCGATTCCGCCTTTTTTCCGACATTTCGTGCCGCGTGATGGCACTTCGGCGAGTGGACGGCGGTCATAGCCTGCGAACTTCATTAAGTACGTTTCCTCCTAGGGATTAAGTCATGCTCCGTTCCTTGCGCTGCGCTGCCTTGCTGGGCAGCCTTTTTTTGAGTGCGTCAGCACTGGCCGTCGATATCGACCAGGCCACCTATGGCTTCCCTTTGACGAATCCGTTCGAAGCGACCATCGCCACTACCCCGCCTGACCTTCGGCCGAAATTGCCGAGCGATGACGAGATCAACCAGTCCGACTACACCCTGAACATGCGCCCCGAGCGCGAGTTCAGCCTGCCGGACAACTTCTGGGCGGTGAAGAAACTCACCTACCGCATCGCCAAACAGGATCGCGCCGCGCCGTTGATCTTCCTGATCGCGGGCACCGGTGCGCGGTTTGACAGCAGCATCAACGAATACCTTAAAAAGCTGTATTACCAAGCCGGCTACCACGTGGTGCAACTGTCGTCGCCCACCAGCTTCGACTTCATCAGCGCCGCCTCGCGCTTCGCCACCCCGGGTATCACCCAGGAAGACGCCGAAGACATGTACCGCGTGATGCAAGCCGTGCGTGCGCAGAACGCTTCGCTGCCGGTGACCGACTTCTACCTCACCGGCTACAGCCTCGGCGCGCTGGATGCGGCGTTCGTCAGCAAGCTCGACGAGACCCGTCGCAGCTTCAACTTCAAGAAAGTCTTGCTGCTCAACCCGCCGGTCAACCTCTACACCTCGATCACCAACCTCGACAAGCTGGTGCAGACCGAGGTGAAAGGCATCAACAACACCACCACCTTCTATGAATTGGTGCTGAGCAAGCTGACCCGCTACTTCCAGCAAAAGGGCTACATCGACCTGAACGATGCCCTGCTCTACGACTTCCAGCAATCCAAGCAGCACCTGACCAACGAACAAATGGCCATGCTGATCGGTACCTCGTTCCGCTTCTCGGCGGCCGACATCGCCTTCACTTCGGACCTGATCAACCGCCGCGGCCTGATCATCCCGCCGAAGTACCCGATCACCGAAGGCACCAGCCTGACGCCGTTCCTCAAGCGTGCGCTGCAGTGCGACTTCGATTGCTACCTCACCGAACAAGTGATTCCGATGTGGCGCGCCCGCTCCGACGGCGGCAGCCTGTTGCAACTGGTTGACCAAGTCAGCCTGTACGCCCTCAAGGACTACCTGCACACCAACCCGAAGATCGCCGTGATGCACAACGCCGACGACGTGATTCTTGGCCCAGGCGACCTCGGCTTCCTGCGTAAAACCTTCGGCGATCGCTTGACCGTCTACCCCCTGGGCGGCCATTGCGGCAACCTCAATTACCGCGTCAACGCCGACGCCATGCTGGAGTTCTTCCGTGGCTAAATATCTTCTGCTGCTTGCCGCCTTGATGTGCGCAGGCGTGGCCAATGCCGACAACAGCAAGGCCCATGAGCCGGTCAATGTCGACGCCGATGGGTTCAAGGAACCGCTGACCAAACTCAAGTTCAACCCGGGCCTGGATCAGCGTGAGTTCGAGCGTTCGTCGCTCACTGCACTCAACGTGTATGACCCGCTGGAATCGTGGAACCGTCGCGTGTACCACTTCAACTACCGCTTCGACCAATGGGTGTTCCTGCCGGTGGTCAACGGCTACACCTACGTGACGCCCAGCTTCCTGCGCACCGGCGTGAGCAACTTCTTCAACAACCTGGGCGATGTGCCCAACCTGTTGAACAGCCTGCTGCAGCTTAAAGGCCATCGCTCCCTGGAAACCACCGGCCGCCTGCTGGTCAACACCACCATCGGCATCGCCGGCCTGTGGGACCCGGCTACCGCCATGGGCCTGCCACGCCAGAGCGAAGACTTTGGCCAGACCCTGGGGTTCTACGGCGTGCCAGGCGGTGCGTACCTGGTGCTACCGATCTTTGGCCCGTCGAACCTGCGCGATACCGGCGGCCTGATCGTCGACTACGGCGCGGAAACCCAGATCAACTTCCTCAACGTGTCGGAAGTCAGTTCCAACCACCCGGAAATCTGGGCGTTGCGTGCGGTAGACAAGCGTTACCAGACCAGCTTTCGGTATGGCCAGATGAACTCGCCGTTCGAGTATGAGAAGGTGCGGTACATCTATACGGAATCACGCAAGTTGCAGATTGCCGAGTAAACGCCCACAAAAAAGGCCATTCGATTGAATGGCCTTTTTTTATTGCGCGATCAAGCCTTCGCGGTGTTCCAGAGCTTGCCCACCCCGCTGACCACCGCCAGCACCACCGCGCCGGCGATGATCCCCGCCACGCCATTGAGCAACGTCGGCACCAACCACGCCACCCCGCCAGCACTCTGGCTGACCGTCTCGATCCAGTGATGCACCACCGGCAAGCCGTGGGTAAGGATCCCGCCACCCACCAGGAACATCGCCGCCGTACCGATCACCGACAGGCTCTTCATCATGTAAGGCGCCGCGCGCAGGATAGCGCCACCGATACTGCGCGCCGCCTGGCCAGGCTTCTGGGTGAGCCACAGGCCCAGGTCATCCAGCTTGACGATACCGGCCACCAGCCCGTAGACGCCCACGGTCATGACGATGGCGATACCGGACAGTACGATCACCTGCTGCGTCAATGGCGCATCGGCCACGGTGCCGAGGGTAATGGCGATGATCTCGGCCGAAAGGATGAAATCAGTGCGAATGGCGCCTTTGATCTTGTCCTTTTCAAAGGCCACCAGGTCGATGGCCGGATCGGCCACAGCCTTGACCAATTGCGCATGTTCGGCGTGGTCTTCGACCTTGCTGTGTAGGAACTTGTGCGCGAGTTTCTCGAAACCTTCGAAACACAGGTAGGCCCCGCCAAGCATCAGCAGCGGCGTCACCGCCCACGGCGCAAACGCACTGATCAACAAGGCGGTGGGCACCAGGATCAACTTGTTGACGAAGGAACCCTTGGCCACCGCCCACACCACGGGAATTTCCCGCTCGGCGCGCACCCCGGAGACCTGTTGGGCATTGAGCGCCAAGTCATCACCCAGCACGCCGGCGGTCTTTTTCGCCGCCATTTTCGTCATCAGGGCAACGTCATCGAGTACTGCGGCGATATCGTCGATCAACACCAACAAACTGCTTCCTGCCATGAATCGGGCTTCCATTAGAGAGGGATGGACCGAGCATAGCGCGGCGCAACGCTTTATGGGCACATTGTTGAGGCGCGCGGATGGCCGGTGCTACCATGCGCAACCGCCTGTACTGGCAAGGAAACCTCTGGTTCATGAGCACCATTCGCGAGCGCAACAAAGAAAAAATCCTGCGGGCGGCCAGCGAGGAGTTTGCCGACAAGGGCTTCGCCGCGACCAAAACCAGCGACATCGCCGCCAAGGCCGGGCTGCCCAAGCCCAACGTCTATTACTACTTCAAGTCCAAGGACAACCTCTACCGCGAGGTGCTCGAAAGCATTATCGAGCCGATCCTGGCTGCTTCCACGCCGTTCAACCCGGACGGCGAGCCCTCGGTGGTCCTGAGCAACTACATCCGTTCCAAGATCCGCATCTCCCGCGACCTGCCCTTCGCCTCCAAAGTGTTCGCCAGTGAAATCATGCACGGCGCGCCGCACCTCAGTGCGGACCAGGTCGAGCAGCTCAACGCCCAGGCCAAGCACAATATCGCGTGCATCCAAAGCTGGGTGGATCGTGGCCTGATTGCGCCGATTGACCCCAATCACTTGATGTTCAGCATCTGGGCGGCGACGCAGACCTATGCGGATTTTGATTGGCAGATCTCGGCGGTAACCGGGAAGGCCAAGCTGGATGAGGCGGATTATGAGGCGGCGGCGCAAACGATTATCAGACTGGTGCTCAAGGGGTGTGAGCCGGACTGACATAAATAGCAAGAACACTGCCACCCCCCTGTGGGAGCGGGCTTGCTCGCGAAAGCGCCCTCCCAGACACATCCTGCCAAAAGCCTGCCGATCGGCATTAACTAGCTGATCTAGCCTCTCAGAACTCCATCTGAAGAGAGGCTAAGAAATGCCTGATCCAGCCAAATCACACCGCCTGCGCATCGGGCGGTTTAGCGAACCCAGCCGTATCTATCTGATTACCACCAACACTCACGAACGTGCGCCGATATTCAGTGATTTTCATCTAGGCCGTTTGGTCGTCTGGCAATTCAGGCTTGCCCAGTCTCAAGGACTGGCAAACTCGCTGGCGTGGGTGGTGATGCCAGATCATTTCCACTGGCTGGTCGAGCTACAAAAAGGCTCGCTGGGGGATCTGATGTGCCAAGTGAAATCCAAGAGCACTCGAAGCGTGAACGGTGCTACTGGTCGCAAAGGTAGGCTTTGGCAAACCAGCTTTCATGATCGCGCGCTGCGCAAGGAAGATGATCTGGTCAAAATGGCCAGGTATGTGGTGGCCAATCCCCTGCGGGCGGGACTGGTGGAGCGGATTGGCGACTATCCGTTGTGGGACGCGATTTGGTTGTAGAGTCGATACCGAGTTGCCCTCTTCGCGAGCAAGCCCGCTCCCACATTTGACCGTATTCACCCATTAAATGTGTGAACCCAATTGAGTGTGGGAGCGGGCTTGCTCGCGAAGGGGACCTATCAGTCACCTCAAATCAGGCCGACACCCCCGCATCCGCCATCAACCCCACCCCCTCGATCGCCGTAATCGCGCACTGCTCATCAATATCCGACGTATCCCCGCTGATTCCAATCGCCCCCAGCACCACGCCCTCCTGACTCCGAATCAACACCCCGCCCGGCGCGGGCACCACGCTGCCCTGCCCCAGGCTATTCAACGCCGCGATAAACGCCGGGCGCTGTTGCGCGTCCAGCGCCAGCAGACGTGAGCCCTTGCCCAGGGCGATCGCGCCCCAGGCCTTGCCGATGGCGATCTGCGGGCGCAGCAGGCTGGCGCCGTCTTCGCGTTGCAGGGTGACCAGATGGCCGCCGCTGTCGAGCACAGCGATGGTCAGCGGTGCGGCTGAGATGGTGCGCCCGGCGCTGAGGGCCTGGCTGGCCAGTTGGGTGGCGAGTTTCAAGGTTAAAGCGCTCATGGTGCCGTCCTTCTTTTGTTATTGGGAAAGCGGTGGAGGTCTGAATGATCAGATGCTCGATCAAACAAATAGAACACAATGACTTTTAATTTTGTATACAATATTTTCGCACAAAGGCTCCATACGTCGAAAAAAGCTGTTCCGACGAACGTAAAGACCCGTGCATAAAATGCATTGACCTGCGCCGCTCGCCGTGAATACACTTTGACCAGACACCACTTGTATACAATTACAAAACGCAAGAGGCACCAAAATCATGAGCAAAATGAGAGCAATCGAAGCCGCTGTCCTGGTGATGCGCCGCGAAGGTGTGGACACCGCCTTCGGCATCCCGGGCGCCGCGATCAACCCGCTGTATTCGGCCTTGCAGAAGGTGGGTGGCATCGATCACGTCCTTGCTCGCCACGTTGAAGGCGCCTCCCACATGGCCGAGGGTTACACCCGCACCAAGGCCGGCAATATCGGCGTGTGCATCGGCACCTCGGGCCCGGCGGGCACTGACATGGTCACCGGCCTGTACAGCGCCTCGGCCGACTCAATCCCGATCCTGTGCATTACCGGCCAGGCACCCCGCGCCCGCATGCACAAGGAAGACTTCCAGGCCGTGGACATCACCAGCATCGTCAAGCCGGTGACGAAGTGGGCGACCACCGTCCTCGAACCCGGCCAAGTGCCGTACGCCTTCCAGAAAGCCTTCTACGAAATGCGCTCCGGCCGCCCGGGCCCCGTGCTGATCGACCTGCCGTTCGACGTGCAGATGGCCGAGATCGAATTCGACATCGACGCCTACCAGCCACTGCCCCTGGCCAAGCCACTGGCAACCCGCGTGCAGGTGGAAAAAGCCCTGGCGCTGCTGGACAAGGCTGAACGCCCACTGCTGGTGAGCGGTGGGGGCGTGATCAACGCCGACGCCAGCGAGCTGCTGGTTGAATTCGCTGAACTGACCGGCATCCCGGTGATTCCGACCCTGATGGGCTGGGGCACCATTCCGGACGATCACCCACAGATGGTCGGCATGGTCGGTTTGCAGACGTCCCACCGTTATGGCAACGCGACGATGCTCAAGTCGGACGTGGTGCTGGGCATCGGTAACCGCTGGGCCAACCGCCACACCGGCTCGGTGGAGGTGTACACCGAGGGTCGCACGTTCATTCACGTCGACATCGAGCCGACGCAGATCGGCCGCGTTTTCACCCCGGACCTGGGCATCGTCTCCGACGCCGGCTCCGCCCTGACGATGTTCATTGAAGTGGCCCGCGAGTGGAAAGCCGCCGGCAAGTTGAAGGACCGCAGCGCCTGGCTGAACGACTGCCAGCAACGCAAAGCCACCCTGCACCGCAAGACTCACTTCGACAACGTGCCAGTCAAGCCACAGCGCGTTTACGAAGAAATGAACCAGGTGTTCGGCAAAGACACCTGCTACGTCAGCACCATCGGCTTATCGCAAATTGCCGGCGCGCAATTCCTGCACGTGTACAAGCCGCGGCATTGGATCAACTGCGGCCAGGCCGGCCCGTTGGGTTGGACCATTCCCGCCGCGCTCGGCGTGGTCAAGGCTGACCCGAGCCGCAAGGTGGTGGCACTGTCGGGCGACTATGACTTCCAGTTCATGATCGAAGAACTGGCCGTGGGCGCGCAGTTCAAGCTGCCATACATCCACGTGGTGGTGAACAACTCCTACCTCGGTCTGATCCGCCAGGCCCAGCGCGGGTTTGAAATGGACTACTGCGTGCAGCTGTCCTTTGACAATCTCAACGCCCCGGAACTCAACGGCTATGGTGTAGACCACGTCGCCGTCGCCGAAGGCCTGGGTTGCAAGGCCCTGCGCGTATTCGAACCAAGCCAGATCGCGCCGGCCCTGCGTCGCGCCGAGGAGATGATCGAAGAATTCAAGGTTCCAGTGATCGTTGAGATTATTCTGGAGCGCGTCACCAATATTTCCATGGGCACCGAGATCAACGCCGTCAACGAATTCGAAGATCTGGCACTGGTCGGCAACGATGCGCCGACTGCCATTTCCCTGCTCGATTAAGGAGAACCTTATGCCGCGTTTCGCCGCCAACCTGTCCATGCTGTTTACCGAACAGGACTTTCTTGCCCGTTTCAAAGCGGCCGCCGATGCGGGCTTCGAAGGTGTCGAGTACCTGTTCCCCTATGAATTCAGCTCTGCCGAAATCAAGGCGCAACTTGACGCCCACGGCCTGACCCAGGTGCTGTTCAACCTGCCGGCCGGCGACTGGGCCAAGGGCGAACGCGGCCTGGCGTGCCACCCCGACCGGGTCGAGGAGTTTCGTGCCGGGGTCAAGCTGGCGATCGCCTACGCCCAAGTGCTGGGCAACACCCAGATCAACTGCCTGGCAGGCATCCGGCCACAAGGCATTGACGACGAGATCCTGGAAAAGACCTTCGTCGCCAACCTCAAGTACGCCGCCGAAAAACTGCAAGCCGTGGGCATCAAGCTGGTGATGGAAGCGATCAACACCCGTGACATCCCAGGCTTCTATCTGAACAACACGGCGCAAGCCCTGTCGATTCGCGAACAGGTGGGCAGCGACAACCTGTTCCTGCAATACGACATCTACCACATGCAAATCATGGAAGGCGATCTGGCCCGCACCATGTCCGCGCACCTGGGTGAGATCAACCACATCCAGCTGGCGGATAACCCAGGGCGCAACGAGCCGGGCACCGGCGAGATCAACTACCGCTTCCTGTTCGAACATTTGGACCGCATCGGCTACACGGGTTGGGTCGGCTGTGAATACAAGCCGTTGACCACCACCGAAGCCGGTTTGGGTTGGCTCAAAACCCACAACGCGATCTAACAGACACAACACAAACCCCAAATGTGGGAGCGGGCTTGCTCGCGAAAGCGGTGCATCAGTCGACGCCAATGTTGAATGAAATACCTTCGCGAGCAAGCCCGCTCCCACATTGGACCTGCGGCGTTTGACAGGTCGCTACATACCGAATAACAAGAGGCTTTTCTCATGGCAAAAATCGGATTTATCGGCACCGGCATCATGGGTCAACCCATGGCCGCCAACCTGCAGAAAGCAGGTCACCAACTGTTCCTCTCCGAGCACCACGGCAAGGCTGCGCAGGCCCTGGTCGACGCGGGCGCCGTGGCCTTGGCCAACCCTCAGCAAGTGGCGCAGGAGGCCGAGTTCATCATCGTGATGGTGCCGGACACCCCGCAGGTCGACGACGTGCTGTTCCGCAAAGACGGCGTCGCGGCGGGCCTGTCGCCGAACAAAGTCGTGATCGACATGAGCTCGATCTCCCCCACCGCCACCAAGGCGTTCGCAGCAAAGATCAACGAAACCGGCGCGCAGTACCTGGATGCACCGGTGTCCGGCGGTGAGGTCGGTGCCAAGGCCGGCACCCTGAGCATCATGATCGGCGGCGAACCGCAGACCTTCGAACGCGCCCTGCCGCTGTTCCAGGCCATGGGCAAGAACATCACCCTGGTGGGCGGCAATGGTGATGGGCAGACCGCCAAGGTCGCCAACCAGATCATCGTGGCGCTGAATATCCAGGCGGTGGCCGAAGCGCTGCTGTTCGCCTCCAAGAACGGCGCCGACCCGGCCAAGGTGCGTGAAGCGCTGATGGGCGGGTTCGCTTCGTCGAAAATCCTTGAGGTGCATGGCGAGCGCATGATCAAGGGCACCTTCGACCCGGGCTTTCGTATCAACCTGCACCAGAAGGACCTCAACCTGGCCCTGGCCGGTGCCAAGGAATTGGGGATCAACCTGCCGAACACCGCCGGTACGCAGCAAGTCTTCAGCACCTGCACCGCGATTGGCGGCGCTAACTGGGACCACTCGGCGCTGATCAAGGGCCTGGAACATATGGCGAATTTCTCGATTCGCGATAAATAACCCCGCTTCACCGCACCTTTGAAATTCGGTCGAGTGTGGGAGCGGGCTTGCTCGCGAAAGAGGTCGATCAGTCAGCATGGATGTTGGATGTCAGACCGCATTCGCGAGCAAGCCCGCTCCCACATTTGATCGCATTCCGATCCGAAACGTGATGCACCTCTAATAACAAGAATCCCCGGGAGCCCGCTTATGTCGGTCGATCCGCAACACCTGCTTCGCGAGCTGTTTGCCACAGCCATCGACGCCGCCCACCCCCGGCAAGTCCTTGAACCCTACCTGCCCGCCGACCGCAGCGGTCGTGTGATCGTGATCGGCGCTGGCAAAGCGGCCGCCGCCATGGCCCTGGTCGTGGAAAACCTCTGGCAGGGTGAAGTCACCGGCCTGGTCGTGACCCGCTACGGGCACGGCGCGCCGTGCCAGAAAATCGAAATCGTCGAAGCCGCTCACCCGGTGCCCGATGCCGCCGGCCTGGCCGTGGCCCAGCGCGTGCTGGCACTGATCAGCAACCTGACGGAGCACGACCGCGTTATCTTCCTGTTGTCCGGCGGTGGCTCTGCCCTGCTGGCGCTGCCCGCCGAGGGCATCACCCTGGCCGACAAACAGGCCATCAACAAAGCCCTGCTCAAATCCGGTGCCACCATTGGCGAGATGAATTGCGTGCGCAAGCACCTGTCGGCCATCAAAGGCGGTCGATTGGCGAAAGCGGCATGGCCGGCCACTGTATACACCTACGCGATTTCCGATGTGCCGGGCGACCAGGCCACGGTGATCGCCTCCGGCCCGACGGTCGGAGACCCCAGCACCTCGCAACAAGCCCTGGCGATCCTCAAGCGCTACAACATCGACGCCCCCGCTTCGGTGCGCAGCTGGTTGCAAAACCCCGCCTCGGAAACCGTCAAGCCCGGCGACCCGGTGCTCGCCCGTAGCCACTTCCAATTGATCGCCCGCCCCCAGCAATCCCTGGAGGCAGTCGCCGTAAAAGTGCGCCAGGCCGGGTTCAGTCCATTAATCCTCGGCGACCTGGAAGGCGAAGCGCGGGACGTGGCTAAAGTGCACGCCGGCATCGCCCGACAGATCGTGCAACACGGCCAGCCGCTGGCAGCGCCGTGCGTGATTCTCTCCGGCGGCGAAACCACCGTGACGGTACGTGGCAATGGTCGTGGAGGACGCAATGCAGAGTTCCTGCTGAGCCTCACCGACAGCCTAAAGGGCCTGCCCGGCGTGTACGCCCTGGCCGGTGACACCGACGGCATCGACGGCTCGGAAGACAACGCCGGCGCCATCATGACGCCGTGCAGTTATTCGCGCGCCGAAGCCCTCGGCCTGTCGGCCAGCGACGAGCTGGATAACAACAACGGCTACGGCTATTTCGCCGCCCTCGACGGTTTGATCATCACCGAGCCCACGCGCACCAACGTCAACGACTTCCGCGCCATCCTGATCCTTGAGACTGCCAAACATGACGCCTGACAAGAAGGTCAAAATCCTCGCCACCCTGGGCCCGGCCACCGACGGTATCGATGACATCCGCGAGCTGGTGGAAGCTGGCGTGAACATCTTCCGGCTCAATTTCAGCCACGGCGACCACGCCGACCACGCCCAGCGCTACCAGTGGATTCGCCAGGTCGAGCGTCAGCTGAATTACCCGCTGGGTATCCTCATGGACCTGCAAGGGCCGAAGCTGAGGGTCGGGCGCTTTGCCGAGGGCAAGGTGCAACTGGTGCGTGGCCAGGCATTGCGCCTGGACCTGGACGAAACACCGGGCGACCAGCGTCGGGTCAACCTGCCCCACCCGGAAATCATCGCGGCGCTGGAACCCGGCATGGACCTGTTGCTGGACGATGGCAAGCTGCGCCTGCGGGTCATCACCAAACATGCCGACGCCATCGACACCACCGTACTGAACGGCGGCGAATTGTCTGACCGCAAAGGCGTGAACGTCCCACAAGCCCTGCTGGAGCTCAGCCCATTGACCGCCAAGGATCGGCGCGATTTGAGCTTCGGCCTGGAGCTGGGCGTGGACTGGGTGGCACTGTCGTTCGTACAGCGCCCGGAAGATATCCGCGAAGCCCGCGAGCTGATCGGCGACAAGGCCTTCCTGATGGCCAAGATCGAGAAGCCCTCGGCCGTGCAGCGCCTGCAGGAAATCGCCGAACTGAGCGACGCGATCATGGTGGCCAGAGGCGACCTGGGCGTGGAAGTGCCCGCCGAGAGTGTGCCGCAGATCCAGAAAGACATCATCAGTACCTGCCGCCAACTGGGCAAACCGGTGGTGGTGGCGACCCAGATGCTGGAGTCGATGCGCTTCTCACCGGCTCCGACCCGCGCCGAAGTCACCGATGTCGCCAACGCCGTGGCCGAAGGCGCGGACGCGGTGATGCTGTCGGCGGAAACCGCATCCGGCGAATACCCGCTGGAAGCCGTGCAGATGATGAGCAAGATCATCCGCCAGGTGGAGAACGGCCCGGATTACCAGGCTCAGCTCGACGTCAGCCGACCGAAGGCGGATGCCACCGTATCGGACGCCATCAGCTGCGCAATCCGCCGCATCAGCAGCATCCTGCCGGTGGCAGTGCTGGTGAACTACAGCGAGTCGGGCAGTTCCAGTCTGCGCGCGGCGCGGGAACGGCCGGTGGCGCCGATCCTCAACCTCACGCCGAACCTGTCCACGGCGCGGCGGTTGAGCGTGGCGTGGGGCGTGCATTCGGTGGTCAATGACAGGCTGCGCCAAGTAGACGAGGTGTGTTCCACGGCGCTGGAGATTGCCCAGGCGCAGGGGATGGCGGAGCGTGGGGATACCTTGGTGATTACGGCGGGGGTGCCGTTCGGGCAGCCGGGGTCGACGAACTCATTGCGTATCGAGACGTTGATTTAGCGTCTGTAAGGGCCTCATCGCGGGCAAGCCCGCTCCCACATTTGATCGATGTTCGACATGAAAACTCGGTCAACTGTGGGAGCTGGCTTGCCTGCGATAAGGGCAACTCGGCCTGATTGAATGACCCCAAATGCACAACCCAACCTGTCCCGACTGGGCCGAAGCCCTGCTTAACGGCTTCAGCCAGATCTTCCTGCAGCGCCAGCCGCTGTGTGGCCTGCTGTGCCTGCTGGCGATCCTGATCGGCGCGCCGACCTTGCTTGGCGGCGCGCTGCTGGGAGGCCTGGCGGGGTTGCTCACGGCCCAGCGCCGGGCCTATCCCAAGGCCGAACGCCAGGCAGGGCTGTACAGCTACAACGGCGTGTTGCTGGGGTTGTTGATCAGCCAGCACTTCGCCTGGTCAGCCGTGTTGCCGCCGCTGATCCTGGCGTGCGGTGGCTTGAGTGCGATCCTGACGCGGCAATGGTTGAAACGCGCCACTCAGCCCAGTGATTTGCCCGCCTACACCGCGCCGTTTGTCGGCCTGGGTTGGTTGCTGCTGGGCACCCTGCCGGAGCGTGCATTTGCCCTGAACGTACCCGACGCCTCGGCCATCTTCACCGCGCCTTTTACCGGGCTCGCCCAAATCATGCTGCTGGACCAGCCTGTGGCCGGCGCCTTGATTGCGTTGGGCCTGTGGTTGGCCAACCGCCGCGCGGCCACCTGGGCGTTGATCGGCGCCAGTGTCGGCGTACTGATCGCGCTGTGGCTGGACGAACCCGCCACTGCCCTCCTTGGCCTGCACAGCTACAACCCGGCGCTGGCTGCCGTGGCGTTGAGCCAAATACGTCGCCAACCCTGGCTGCCGCTGCTCGGCATCCTGCTGGCAATCACCCTCACCCCAGGCTTTGCCGCCCTGCATCTGCCTGCGTTGACCGCGCCGTTCATCCTCGCCTGTTGGCTGGTGCGCGCTGGCGCTCGGGTGCTGCGCAAACCCCGCATGGACAGGCCCTTCGAATCCCCCTAGGCTTGCTCGATATTCGTTTCAGGCGGGATTTATGGACAGCAATAACGACTGGCGCCAGCGGCTCTACGTCATGGTTTTTCAAAGTGACACGGTCGCCGGGCGGCGCTTTGACGGCATCTTGCTGCTGATCATCCTCGCCAGCCTGGTGATCGTGATGCTCGACAGCATCGACCAGATACACCAGAACTACGCCGATGTGCTGGCCTATATCGAATGGGGCTTCACGCTGATCTTCCTGATCGAATACGGGTTGCGCCTGTATTGCTCGCCCAAGCCGTTACGCTATGCCTTCAGCTTTTATGGGCTGGTGGACTTGCTGGCCATCGTGCCCGGCATCCTCGCGCTGTATTACAGCGATGCGCAGTACCTGCTGATCATCCGCATCATCCGAATGCTGCGGATCTTCCGCGTGCTCAAGCTCAGCCCCTACCTCAAGCAGGCCAACTACCTGATGTCGGCGTTGCGGGGCAGCAAGCAGAAGATCGTGGTGTTCCTGGTCAGCGTGTGCACGCTGGTCACGGTGTTCGGCACCTTGATGTACGTGATTGAAGGTCCGGAGCACGGCTTTACCAGCATCCCCAAGGGCATCTACTGGGCCATCGTGACCCTGACCACCGTGGGCTTTGGCGACATTGTGCCGAAGACGCCGTTGGGCCAGGTGATTTCATCGCTGGTGATGATCACCGGTTATTCGATCATCGCCGTGCCCACCGGGATTTTTACCGCTGAACTGGCGAGCGCAATGCGGGGCGAACAGCTGCAAACCGACTGCCCGGTGTGCAAGAAGAACAGCCATGAGCCAAATGCCGCCTTCTGCTCGCGCTGCGGGAGCAACCTTTTCCATAAAGTGGAATAAGCAAAGTACGTTTTAATCTTTAAGCGTCTATGCGGCGCCAGCTATAGTCGCTGGCAAATTGCCCCTACTCAATTGACAACCGTCTCGAACAACAAGGAATGAGCAGTGAAAAAACTCGTTAGCGCCTCTCTCCTGGCCGCCGGCCTTGCCCTGGCGGGCGCCGTCCAGGCCGCACCCGTCACACTGCTCAACGTCTCCTACGACGTAATGCGCGATTTCTACAAGGACTACAACGCCGCTTTCCAGAAGCACTGGGAAGCCGAACACCCGAACGACAAGCTGACCCTGCAGATGTCCTTCGGTGGTTCCAGCAAACAAGCGCGCTCGGTGATCGACGGCCTGCCGGCTGACGTGATCACCATGAACATGGCCACCGACATCAACGCCCTGGTCGACAATGGCAAGCTGGTGCCGGACAACTGGGTCACTCGCCTGCCGAACAACAGCGCGCCGTTTACTTCCGCCACGGTCTTCATCGTGCGCAAAGGCAACCCAAAAGCCCTGAAGGACTGGCCGGACCTGTTGAAAGACGGCGTGCAGGTGATCGTGCCCAACCCGAAAACCTCGGGTAACGGCCGCTACACCTACCTGTCGGCCTGGGGCTATGTGCTGAAGAACGGCGGCGATGAAAACAAGGCCAAGGCCTTTGTCGGCAAGCTATTCAAACAGGCACCGGTGCTGGATACCGGTGGCCGTGCGGCCACCACCACCTTCATGACCAACCAGATCGGCGACGTGCTGGTGACGTTCGAGAACGAGGCGGAAATGATCGCCCGTGAATTCGGTCGCGATCAGTTCGAAGTGGTCTATCCAAGCGTCTCCGCCGAAGCCGAGCCACCGGTGTCGGTGGTCGACAAGGTGGTCGAGAAGAAAGGCACCCGCGTGGCCGCCGAAGACTACCTGAAGTACCTGTGGTCGCCGGAAGGTCAGGAAATCGCGGCGAACAACTACCTGCGTCCACGTGACCCGAAAGTGCTGGCCAAATACACTGACCGCTTCCCGAAAGTCGACTTCCTGTCGGTAGAGAAGACCTTTGGTGACTGGCGCACGGTGCAGAAGACCCACTTTAATGATGGTGGGGTGTTTGATCAGGTTTACTCGGGTCAATAACTGACGCAACGCACTAAACCTGTGTGAGCGGGCTTGCTCGCGGATGCGGTGTATCAGCCAACTGATTCAGTGACTGATACTCCCCATTCGCGAGCAAGCCCGCTCCCACATTGGGTTCTGCGCCAGACTTTACATCGGTGGTGTCACGCCATCCTTGCCGGCTGAGATAGCCTGGGCAGTGATGATCCCATCCGCCCCCTGCGCCGCAAACATCACCACCTTCACCCCTGGCTTGAGCAAGCTGCGATCGCCAGGTTCCAGGTTGACGATCGGCACATCCTCCGGCACCACGATCTTCTGTTCGCCGCCTTTGTATTTCACCGTCAACGTCCGCCCGTTGCTGACCACCAGGTCGCCGACGGTGCCGTTGGTCATGCTGCTGCCTTCCTTCAAGTCAAACGCGCGATGCCCGTCGCCCGTGCCGGCCATGGCCGGTGGGAACACGTGCACTTCCAGCGCCGTCAGGCTGCCATCGGCGTTGGGCATGGCGGCGGAGCCAATGTAGCTGCCCGGCTTGATCTCATCGATCTTGGCCAGGGTGACCGCGCGCACCTGAGTGCTTGGGGTCAGGTGCACGATGACGTCCTCGCCGCTGTTGACCTTGACGTGCATCGCGTCGCCCTCCATCGCCGTGATGGCGCCGCGTACGCCCACCCGCGGGACATCCTCGGCCTGGGCCAGGCCCACGGCCATGGCGGCGGCAAGCGTGGAAGCCAGGAGCATCTTGTTCAATGTGATTTTCATGACCTTCAATTTCCTGTTTCGGCAGTTGTGCCTGAATGTATCATCACCCTTCGCGCCGAAAGTTAACGATTCACTCATCATTACTGGGCATGAGTGTTATCACTGCAAGCGGCCTACCCGGTCTACGGTGTTGTCTTTAGGCTCGCCTCACTTTCATTCGCTTTTATGAGAACACCATGAACGCTACCTCCCACGCTACAACCACCATGACCCGGAGCATGGTGATGCTGTTCGCGTTTTGCTGCGGCGCCATCGTTGCCAACATTTACTATGCACAACCGATCATCGAGCTGATCGCGCCGGACATCGGCCTGACGCCCGCCATGGCCAGCCTGATCGTCTCGTTGACACAAATTGGTTACGCCCTGGGCCTGTTTTTCCTGGTACCGCTGGGTGACCTGCTGGAAAACCGCAAGCTGATGATCGCCACCACCGTGCTGGCCATCGCCAGCCTGTTGGGGGCGGCATTTACCGAACAACCGAACCTGTTCCTGCTGGTGTCGCTGCTGATCGGCTTCAGCTCGGTGTCGGTGCAGATCCTGATCCCGCTGGCCGCGCACCTGGCACCCGCCGAGTCCCGAGGCCGCGTGGTCGGCAGCATCATGGGCGGTCTGTTGTTGGGCATCCTGCTGGCTCGGCCCGTGTCCAGCGTGGTGGCGGACCACTTCGGTTGGCGCGCAATGTTCATGGCCGCTGCGGCGTTGATGGCGTTAATCAGCGTGGTGTTGCTGATCACCATCCCCAAGCGCCAGCCTGACCACAGTGCCACCTATGGCCAGTTGCTGCGCTCCCTCGGCACGTTGCTGCGTGAGCAACCGGTATTGCGCCAACGGGCGTTCTATCAGGGTTGCATGTTCGCCACCTTCAGCCTGTTCTGGACCGCTGCCCCACTGGAACTGGCGCGTAACCACGGCCTGAGCCAAAGCGAGATCGCGCTGTTTGCACTGGTCGGTGCGCTGGGCGCCATTGCGGCGCCCGTCGCCGGTCGCCTGGCCGATGCCGGGCATACCCATCGCGCTTCGTTGCTGGCCATGCTGTTTGCGGCGTTGAGTTTCCTGCCGGCCTTTGTACACCCGTTGTACAGCGTGATCGGCCTGGCCGTGACCGGTGTGGTCCTGGACTTCTGCGTGCAGATGAATATGGTGCTCGGCCAGCGCGCTATCTACGCCCTCGACGCCAACAGCCGCAGCCGCCTGAACGCGCTGTACATGACCAGCATCTTTATTGGCGGCGCCTTCGGCTCGGCGATTGCCAGCAGCGTGTATGAACACGGCGGCTGGCTGGGCGTGATGCTGGTGGGCAGCGCATTCCCTCTGATTGCGTTACTGCGGTTCCTCAGTGCTTCACGCCAGGCCACAGTCGCCACTGCTTGAGGCAGCGGTTCAAGACTGGTTTTTTTCCGCGGATGCTTGGCCGGACGGCGATGTCAGCCGGCTCAGCAACTGCGAGAAAAATGCTAGCAGGGTGGTGGCGAACATCTGAATCAAGCCGGCGGCGTGTTCCTGTGCCTTATCCGGCAACGGGGAGGGAGCGGGTGTTGGGACCGGAGGCGGTGTCGGTGTCGGCGTGGGTGTCGGCACGGGTGCAGGTGCAGGCTGAACCTCAGGCGCTTGACCGCCCCACTGCACATCAGTTGGCTTGATCGCGCCCTTGCTCTTGATCAATAGGTCCGCGTTGCCCGTTCCCTTCAGGTCAATGGCCAGGCTTGAAAGGCCTGTGCCGGGGTCATGCTTGAGCACCGCTTCACCGGCTCGCCCCGTGAACCGATCAGTGAAGGCCAGGCCGCTCAGCCCAGCGCCCTTCAAGGCGCCCGACACATCGATCTTGTCCGTACCGCTGGTGAAATCCTGGATCATGTCCGGGTCAGTCGGCGTGGAGTCGCTGGCCTTGTCGTAGACAAAGGTGTCCGCGCCGCCACCGCCTCTCAGGGTGTCGCCCCCTCCGCCGCCCTTGAGCCGATTCGCGGCCTCATTGCCCGACACAGTGTCCCGGCCAGAGCCGCCAATCGCGTTTTCAATCATGCAGCCCTTGGCAATGGACACATTGCCCTTCAGCCCGCCCACATCGGAAAACGATTCGGCTTTCAGGTTGATGTTCTGATCCTGGGAGAACCCGGAGAAGTCCATCGTGTCGACGCCACCACCGTCCCAGACACAGAAAACCGGTTTGTCAGCAGCGCTCTTGAGGCTCATCGCCTCGCGCTCAGTATTGGAGTTGAAGCCATAGGTGGTATTGGTGTTACGGGTTTGGTGATTGGCCCCGTACAAGCGTTGTGCCGCTGCAATATCGTCCATCATCGGCGCGGACGGATTCTGCCCTTTGAAGTCGTGTCCCTTCTGGTTTTTTTCCGACCAATAACTCATCACCGTACGCGCCTTGGTATCCTCGACGTAGACCGCGCTGTTCAGGTAATCAAAACCGTTCCCGTTGTAGTTCCCTGGATGCTGCAGGCCAATGGCGTGGCCGATCTCATGGATAGCCGTTACCGAAAATTGGCTGCCCAATGCCGGTGCCCCGCTTTCTCTGCGCGTGCCAATCGTGGCTGAAGTCTGGGTAGTGAAACGGCCAGGAAAGCTGGCCACCCCTCGATCACCGCCTGGATTGTTGCGAATGTTGAGAGTGCCGTCCGTCCCACTCGCCTGCTCGCGAAAGTTGATATTGGCGACATCCTGCCAGGACTGCACTGCCTGGCGGACGCGCCCCTGCTGCTGGTGGGTGAAGCTGTTGTCCACCGTGTAATTCACATCGACTTTCGAATCACCATTACGGTCATGAAAACGCAGGTTTTCCCGGGTAAGTTGATTAGCCGCCTGGTCCGTTGTGTAAGACGGTTTACTCCCAGCCCCCACACCCAACGGGCCGAAGTCCGCTACCGGCACGCTATTCAGAGAGCTCCTACTGCGCAGGTCATAATTATTCATTGTGCGACACCTTTGGTTTCAATAACGGGAGCCGGCCAAGCGATCGTTGACCAACCCTTCCAGAGGTAAATTCGCACGCTGAAAAATCCGATACCAACGCGGATTTGGTTCTAACCGCAACACCTGCGCGCCTCGAAACAGGAGGCGATACAACCAGGTATTCCGTTGCAATTTAAACACCCGACAACACAAAATTCCGGGCGGCATCGAGTTGTTTTAACAAGAAAAAAACAAAATCTAAAAAAGCACTTCGCGTGCCAGTACGCTGTTTTCCCAACGATCAGGACATATCCCTTAAATCTTCCTCAGGACCGCACCAGCTTCTCCAGCGCGGCATCCGCCAGAAAGGAAGAGCGGCTCTTGACCTTGTGCTCACGCACATAACGGTCGATGCGTCGGATCACATAACCGGGCAAGGTCACATTGACCTTCTCGGTCTTGCCCAGGTAGGGCGAGATGTCCAACTCCAACATCCCCCAGCCCATGCCGGCGTAATCTTCGTGCGCATGATGGTTGGCGACCGACGTTGGCAGGGGAATCGGTCCACCCTCTGCGGCAATCTCTTGCAGCATGATGTGGGCGACTTCCACTGCAGCGTTATAGGCCTCCTCAAAGCTGTCCCCTGCGGTGACTGCGCCAGGGATGTCGGGGATCTGAATACCGGTGGCGGTGAAGTCATCGCCCCATTCGATACAGATTGGGTATTGCATGAATGTTCTCCTTAAAACTGAAACAAGCCGGCGCGTTTCCTGATGCTTTTGACAGTGCCCAGCGGCAGGTCCTTTTTTGGGTGGGGTACCGGGATGGTGTACGGGTTATAGCGGTGAGTAAAAATATGATGACTGCCCGCGACCCGGTCCAACACCCAACCCGCCTCTTGCAGTTCTTTGATCAATAACCTGCTTTGCACCCCTGCCTCCTTGGCTTGGCCTGAATAAAAGTAACCCTAGAGTTATCTTTACTCAAGCACAAAAGACGCGGGGCTGACTGACGGCTGTTTTACGGGATATTGAAAACCTGCCTGCTCGACACCGTAAACACATGAGAAGACATCGACGTCGCCCTGCGCATCGGTGAACTGGTCTGGAATAGGTGGACGGGTTCACTATCACCAACACGGATGATCCCGTCGAGCTGACCCTATAGCCTCAATGAATGGCACGTAGAGGAACGCGCTCGGTTCCTAAATGTCGACACCCCGTGTTGCGCACCGATTTCCTCAATACTGCACAACGCCCGCGTCAGGCGCATGCCGAGTGCCCGTGGTCGAGGCAGCACAGCAGGCGCTCGACCGTATGTTCCAGGGGACCGGAGTTGTCCAGCACGAACAACCCCGCCCCATTCCCCGCGATCAACTCGGCAGTGAACCGCGCATTGCGTGCCAGGCGGGCGTCGATATCCAACAGTGCCTCACGCCCGCGTGCGATCAGGCGCTGGCGTAGTACCGCCTGATCCACCGTCAGCAGCAACACCAGCGACGTCGGATAACGCTCGCGGGTCTGTGCCAGGTGCGCGCGGGAGCCGTTGACCAGCACGTCGTCACCTGCCGCCAACCAATCGTCGATCACTTTCGGAATGCCATAGGACAAGCCATTCGCCTGCCAGCTGAGCGCAAATGCGCCCTCGGCCTGCATCGAGGCGAACTGCTCCGGGCTGACCCCTTGCGCCGCCTCGCCCACCGCTTCTGCCGAGCGAGTGATAACGCGGCGCACAATGCGACAACCGCGCTCGGCCAGACGTGGGCGTGCGGCATCCAGCAGGCTGTCCTTGCCCGAGCCGGAGGGCCCGATGAGATAGATCAACCTGCCTGCCATCAAAACACCCTCTTCGCTTGTCGCCCTGCTTGTTGCACTACCGGAAGCCCAGGCTAATCATCTTGACTGCTCCCCAGAGGCTGGCCGGGCAATAGTCACTGGAAAGTATACCCAGCAATCCCTCAGCCGCCAGGCCGGCGGCGGCCACATTACCCGAGTCCCACCCGCCGCGCACCACGTTTGGCGCGCCCTCTTACCTGGGGCGACGGTAAGTGGGGGGTTGAGGGCCAGGTTGGCTGTTGAGAATAAAAAAGGCGACCTTTCAAAGGTCGCCTTTTGTCATTGCGCGTATTGCTTGCTCAACCCCGGCGGCACGCCTTGCACGTCGGTTTCTTCCCATGGGCCGTTCGGGCTGATGGAGCGGCTCCAGCCGTTGCTCCAACGGTAGTAGGTGCGCTGGCGGTAGAAGGTGTCGGGCTGTTCGTCGAGCACATACACCTGCATCCTGCCGTCCCAGTGGCTCACCGCGCCCGGCGGTGGGGCGAACGTCGCTGACTTAGTCGGCACTGGCTTCGGCGCTGGGGTCACCGGGCCGGACGGCTTGGTGCTCGGCTGGGTCGACGGGCCCGACGGTGGAATGGTCGGGCCGGTGGGCGCAGGAGGTGGGCGGTGGACCGCACAAGCGCTCAGGCCCAATACCAGGCTGAGCAGGGTGATTCTTGCGAGTGCGGTCATAGGCGTTTCCTCGAAATTACTTATCCGGACTGTCGATGGTCAGCTGCTGCAGCGCAGTGGTGGTGCTGGCCAAGGGTTGGCTGCGGCCGATCCATTCGCCAGCTGTCGGAACACCTGCCCGGGATATGCGCGCAACCAGTTGGACTTCGGGGAAGTTCGACAGTTTCAACTGCGGCATCATTGCGTCGGCATCGCCCAGTTCGACGGTGATCGGCAGTTCGGCGACGGTGACGCGTTTGGCTGCCAACGGTGCCGGCGGGCCTTTCACGGCGCGGGCGAAGATGAATACGCTGTCGGTGGGCAGGGCTTTGGCCTTCACGTCGGCGCTCAGATCCACACGAACTTTCATCGCGGCTTTTTGAGGGGCGACGGTGCCACCGCTCTCTTTGAGTTTTTCGGCAGCACGGTCGATACCGCCTTGCAACGCCGCACGGGAGTTGTCTTCCGGTGGCAGCTGGGCCAGCAGACGGTTCCAGTAGTCGATAGCCTCCTGATAACGCTGGCCTTCAAACGCAGCGATACCCAGCAGGCCAAGGCTGGTGACTTCCTTCGGATCAAGCTTCAAGGCCTCGTCCGTCAACGCCTGAACCTTGGGCGACCACTGTTTGTTGTCGGCAAAGTACTGCGCCTGGGCCCACTGGCCGAGCAGTTCCGGCTGACGACCGGCCAGCGCCACGGTGCGTTCGAACACGTTGGCGGCATCGGCGGACCGGTCCTGGGCCATGTAGGCACGGCCCAGAAAGTACAAGCCTTCTGCCGAATCCGGCTGGGCGGCAGCGGCGCGTTCCAGGCGCTGGGTCATGTCTTCCATGGACACCGGTGGCTGGGCGAATTCGCGGGTGAGTTCAACCTTGTCGCTGGCCCCATAATGCAGGTACAGCGCAACACCCAGGGCTGGCACCAAAAACGCGGCCAGAAATGGCAGCGGCTTGCCCAGGCGCGATTTACGGGGCTTTTCTACACCTTCAGTGTCGGCCAGCAATTCACGCGCCGCTTCGGCGCGGCCGGTGTCGAGTTGCGCGGCGTTGAGCACGCCTTCGTCCTGCTGCACTTGCAGCTCGGCGACACGCTCTTGGTACAGCGCCACGTTCAACGCGGTGCGGTCCTCTTCACGCTGGGCACGGCGGCCGCGCAGTATAGGGATCAACAGGAAACTCAGGGCAATCAGAAGCAGCAAGCCGGCTGCGAGCCAGAAATCAATCATCAGTCTTGGTGTCCAGCAATTGGTCGAGGCGTTTACGCTCTTCAGGAGACAGCGCGTCGGAACCATCGGTCGGCGCGGCGCGGCGGCGGCGCACAATCACGGCCATCACCACCACGCCAGCCAGCAACAGCCCGGCGGGGCCGAACCAGAGCAGCGCGGTCTTGCCGGTGAGGGCCGGTTTGTAGCGCACGAAATCACCGTAGCGGTCGACCATGAAGTCGATGATCTGCTGGTTGTCCTTGCCCTCCCCCAGCATGCGGAAGATCTCTTTGCGCAGGTCGGCGGCGATGGGTGCGTTGGAGTCGGCGATGTCCTGGTTCTGGCACTTGGGGCAGCGCAGTTCCTTGGTCAGTTCGCGAAAGCGCTCGCGATCACCGTCCTTGGCGAACTCGTAGGTGTCGATGGCGGCATGGGCCACGCCGACCAGTCCAAGCGCCAGGACTGCAGCGGCTAACAGACGCTTCATGGCTTGGCCTCATCGACCAGTGCCTGGTACTTGGCGGCCAGTTGCTCGCGCCAGACCACTTCGTCGATCACACCGACGTACTTGTCACGGATCACGCCCTTGGCATCGATGAAAAAGGTTTCCGGGGCACCGTAGACGCCGAGGTTCAGGCCGAGGTTGCCGTCTTCATCACGGATATCCAGCTGATAAGGGTTGTGGAACTCGGCCAGCCATTTCAAGGCCGCCGCATTGTCGTCCTTGTAGTTGATGCCGTAGATCACCACGCCCTTCTCGGCCAGCTTGTTCAGCACCGGGTGTTCGACACGGCAGGAGATGCACCAGGTGCCCCACACGTTGACCAGCGCCGGTTTGCCCAGCAAGTCAGCTTGAGTCAGGGTCTTGTCGCCCTGCACGGTCGGCAGTGAAAACGCCGGGAACGGCTTGCCGATCATCGCTGAGGGCAGCTCGGCCGGGTCCAGATACAGACCGCGATACAGGAACACGGCGACCACCAGGAACAACGCCAGCGGCACAACCATCAACCAACGCTTCATACCGCCGCTCCTTGCAGACCGAGGGCTTCACGCACCCGGCTCTTGACCTTGACCCGATAACGCCGGTCCAGCGCAGCCAGCAAACCACCGAAACCGGTGAGCAAGCCGCCGAACCAGATCCAGCGTACAAACGGTTTCACATGCACACGCACCGCCCAGGCACCGTCGCCCAAGGGTTCACCCAGCGCCACATACAGGTCGCGGGTGAAACCGGCGTCGATACCGGCCTCGGTCATCATCGAACTCTGCACGGTGTACAGACGTTTTTCCGGGTGCAGCACGGCGATTTCCTTACCGTTGCGGACTACACGAACGGTGCCTTTGTCTGACGTGAAGTTCGGCCCTTCGAAGTGCTTGGCGCCTTCAAAAATGAAGTGGTAACCGGCCAGGTCCATGGACTCTCCCGGTGCCAGGCGCAGGTCGCGCTCGGCGCTGTTCTGACTGGAGAGCACCACACCCAGGGCGCACACGGCGATGCCGATGTGGGCGATCTGCATGCCCCAATAGCTGCGGGTCAGGGTTGGCAGGCCTTTGATCAGGCCTTTGTGGCGAGTCTTGTCAAAGATGTCACGCACGCCGGCCAGCAATACCCAGGCGGCGAGCAGGAAGGTGGCGAGCACTGCCCAGTTGAAATCGCCGTAGGCAACCCCGGCGATCACGGCCAAGGCCACGCTGCCGAGCAGCACCGGCATCAGCATGCCCACCAGCCATTTCACCGGGGTGTCTTTCCAGCGCACCAGCACGCCAACGGCCATCACCACCATCAACAGGCCCATCAACGGGATAAACAACGCGTTGAAGTACGGCGGGCCCACGGACAACTTGGCGCCGCTCAAGGCATCCAGCACCAGCGGGTACAGGGTGCCGAGCAGGATCATCGACGCGGCCACCACCAGCACCAGGTTATTGCCCAGCAACAGGGTTTCCCGCGACCACAGGTTGAAGCCGACCCGGCTCTTGACCACTGGCGCACGCAACGCAAACAACGTCAGGGACCCCCCCACCACAAACAGCAGGAAGATCAGGATGAAAACGCCGCGCTCAGGGTCGGACGCGAACGCATGCACCGAGGTCAGCACACCCGAGCGCACAAGGAATGTGCCGAGCAGGCTGAGGGAAAACGCCGCGATGGCCAGCAGCACGGTCCAGCTCTTGAACACGCCGCGTTTTTCGGTGACGGCCAGCGAGTGAATCAGCGCGGTACCGACCAGCCAGGGCATGAAGGAGGCGTTTTCCACCGGGTCCCAGAACCACCAGCCGCCCCAGCCAAGTTCGTAGTAGGCCCACCAGGACCCCAAGGTGATACCGATGCCGAGGAACGCCCAGGCCACGATGGTCCACGGCCGCGACCAGCGCGCCCAGGCCGCATCGAGACGTCCGCCGAGCAAGGCGGCGATGGCGAAGGCGAAGGCCACCGAGAACCCCACGTAACCCATGTAGAGCATCGGCGGGTGCACGATCAGGCCGATGTCCTGCAGCAATGGGTTGAGGTCGTGCCCGTCCGCCGGGATCTGCGGCAGGATGCGGCTGAACGGGTTGGAGGTCATGATCAGGAACAGCAGGAAGCCGATGCTGATCATGCCCATCACCGCCAGCACGCGAGCCAGCATCACTTGCGGCAGTTGCCGGGAGAACACCGACACGGCGAAGGTCCAGCCGCCGAGGATCAACGCCCACAGCAGCAGCGAACCTTCATGGGCGCCCCACACGGCACTGAACTTGTAGTACCAAGGCAACGCCGTGTTGGAGTTGTTGGCGACGTAGGCGACGGAAAAGTCGTCGGTCATGAAGGCGTAGGTCAGGCAGCCAAACGCGAACAGCAGGAACGCAAACTGGCCCCAGGCCGCAGGCTGCGCCAGGCTCATCCACAAGCGATCACCGCGCCAGGCGCCGAGCAATGGCACCACGGCCTGGACGATGGCAAAGCACAGGGCGAGGATCATCGCCAACTGCCCCAGCTCCGGAATAAACAGTGCGGACGTCATGGCTTAGCCCTCCTTGGCAGGCGTTGGCGCGGATTGGCCGCTGTCTTTCAGGGCCTTGGTGACTTCCGGCGGCATGTATTTCTCATCGTGCTTGGCCAGCACTTCGTCGGCCACCACCACGCCGTCGGCATTGAGCTTGCCCAGGGCGACGATGCCCTGGCCTTCGCGGAACAGGTCCGGGAGGATGCCGCGGTAGGTGATGGTCACGGCCTTGTTGAAGTCGGTGACCACGAAGGTCACGTCGAGGGAATCACCGGAACGCTTCAGTGAGCCCTTCTCAACCATGCCGCCGGCGCGGATCCGTGTGTCCACCGGCGCTTCGCCATTGGCGATCTGGGTCGGGGTGTAGAACAGGTTGATGTTCTGCTGCAGGGCGCTCAAGGCCAGGCCGACGGCAATGCCGACGCCCACCAGAATCGCAAGAATGATCAACAGACGCTTTCTACGCAGCGGATTCACTTATCGGTCTCCCGGCGCAGACGACGCGCCTCTTGTTGCAGGTAACGCTTGCGGGCCAGGATCGGCGCGGCGACGTTGAGGGCCAGCACTGTCAGGCAGATGCCATAGGCCGTCCAGACATACAGGCCGTGATGGCCCATGGCGAGAAACTCGCTGAAAGAAGCAAAACTCATGCGCGCGCTCCCAGGCTGCTTTGTACTTCGGCCTTGACCCAACGGGTGCGCGATTCACGCTTGAGCACTTCGAGGCGCATGCGCATCAGCAGCACGGCGCCGAAGAAACAGTAGAACCCCAACACCATCAACAGGAGCGGCGCCCACATCTCTACGGGCATTGCCGGCTTTTCGGTGAGCGTGAAGGTGGCGCCCTGGTGCAGGGTGTTCCACCACTCTACCGAGTATTTGATGATCGGGATGTTGATCACGCCGACAATCGCCAGCACCGCGCAGGCTTTGGCGGCGCTGTCACGATTGCTGATCGCGTTGCCCAGGGCAATCAGACCGAAGTACAGGAACAGCAGGATCAACATGGACGTTAGTCGTGCATCCCACACCCACCATGAGCCCCAGGTGGGTTTGCCCCAGATCGCGCCGGTGACCAGCGCCACGGCAGTCATCCACGCACCAATCGGCGCAGCGCATTGCAGGGCCACGTCCGCCAGTTTCATCTTCCACACCAGGCCGACGATGCCGCACACCGCCAGCATCACGTAGCAGGACTGGGCCAGCATCGCGGCGGGAACGTGGATATAGATGATGCGAAAGCTGTTGCCTTGCTGGTAGTCCGGCGGCGCGAAGGCCAGGCCCCAGACCAGGCCGATGCCGATCAGCAACACGGCGGCGACGCTCAGCCACGGCAGCAGCTTGCCGCTGATGCCATAGAACCATTTGGGCGAGCCGAGCTTGTGAAACCAGGTCCAGTTCATTGCTGTATCCATCACGGTAGCGTTTCGTCGTTGCGAAAAGCTTAGGGTCTTTACTGGTTAAGACAACGCTTAACCAGACCTCATTATTCGCCGACGCTGATCTTCAGGCCGGCGGCTATAGCAAAGGGTGTCAGGGTTACCGCCAGGGCGGTCAGGCTACCAAGCCACAAGAGGTAACCGGTCGCCGGCATGCCCATGAGCGCGGCCTGCAAAGCACCACTGCCCAGGATCAATACCGGAATGTACAAAGGCAGAATCAACAGGGCCAGCAACAGGCCACCCCGCTTCAAACCCACGGTCAACGCTGCGCCCACCGCCCCCAACAGGCTGAGCACCGGCGTACCGAGCAACAAGGACAGGAGCAACACCGGCAGGCATTCGACGGGCAAGCCCAGCATCATCGCCAGCAGCGGCGAGAGCAAGACTAGCGCCAGGCCGGAAAAAGCCCAGTGTGCCAGCACCTTGGCCAGTACCAGAAGTGGCAGAGGGTGCGACGAAAGGACCCACTGTTCCAGGGAACCGTCTTCGAAATCACTGCGAAACAGCCCGTCCAGCGAGAGCAGGACCGATAAAAGCGCGGCCACCCACACCAGTCCTGGGGACAAGGTTTGCAACAGTTTAGTCTCGGGGCCGACCGCCAGCGGGAACAACGCGATGACAATCGCGAAAAACACCAGCGGGTTGGCCAGTTCGGCCGGCCGACGGCACAGCAACCGCGCTTCGCGGGCGACCAACAGGGCGAATACGCTCATGCTGACCACTCCCCCAGGTCAAGATCACGGTAGCCGGCGGGCATACGCGTCAGGGTGTGGTGGGTGGTGAGCAATACCGTGCCGCCCTGTTCGCAATGCCGCGCCAAGTGCTCTTCAAGCTGGGCGACGCCTTGTTTATCCAGGGCGGTGAAGGGCTCGTCGAGAATCCATAACGGCGGGCCCGGCAGATACAAACGCGCCAGAGCCACGCGGCGCTGTTGACCGGCGGACAAGGTGTGACAGGGAACATCTTCAAAGCCTTTGAGGCCGACGGCGGCCAGAGCCTGCCAGATGGCATCGCGGGATACGGGATGATGCAGGGCGCTGAGCCAGCTGAGGTTTTCTTCGGCGGTGAGCACGTCTTTGATCCCGGCGGCGTGGCCGATCCAAATGAGGTTGCGTGCCAGTTCGGTGCGTTGTTCGTTGAGGGGTTTGCCATTCAGTCGAACTTCACCAGCCGTGGGCTGCATCAACCCTGCCAGCAGGCGCAGCAAACTGGTCTTGCCGCTGCCGTTGGGCCCGCTGACCTGCACCATGTCACCGCCCGTCAGCCGCAATTCGAGGTGCTCGAACAGCAGGCGCAGGTCGCGTTCACAGGAGAGCGCTACGGCTTCAAGAAGAGGGCTGGTCAAAAGATCGCGGGCCTTTACGGTTCAAGTCGGCGGTGCAGCGGCCGTTAAAGAGAAATGCACAATAACGGCTTTGGCGACCGATTTTAGAGAGCTGGATCAAATAGTTGTGAGGTTTTTACCGCTCTCTTTGCAGACGGGCGGCATTATACATGTGATGCCCTACTCTAAAGAGGGCAATTTCCCCAGAGACGACGCGCGCGATGACCGGTGAGATCAACCTTCCTACGCTTCCACCTGCTCCGGCAGCCGGGCCCGGCCCTGCGCCTGTGGCCGGCGAACTGTTGAAACTGCTGGAGCCGCAGATCGGCCTGATCGACCCCGGGAAAACCGCGAATGCCGAGGTCATCGCCCTGAAACAAGGCGGTGAAGCCTTTCAGTTGTTGCTCAAGTTGACCCTCGAGGGCGGTCGCCAGACATTGGTACAGGCAAGCAGCCCGCAGCCGCTGCCGCTGGGCAGCAACGTGGCGGTGAGCCAGACGCCCACCGGCAACCTGACCCTCAGCCTGCAACAAGCCTTGAGCGCCAATGTCGCCGCCCTCACCCGCATCGACACGGATCAGATGCCGGTGGGCACACTGTTGCAGGCCAAGGTGCTGACCACCCAGATGCTGCCCCAGGGCACGGCGCAACCGGCGATCTATCGGTCATTGGTCACCGTGCTCAACAGCGCGCTGGCCAGCGCGACCCTGAGCGTGGAAAGCCCCCAGCCACTGCGCGTCGGCAGCCTGCTCAGCGCTGTGGTGCAGAATACGCAGACCTTGAGCTTTGTGCCGTTGAGCGGGCTCAAGGATCAGTTGGCCGTCACGCAGCAACTGTCGACCCAGCAAAGTCGCCAGGGCTCGCTGGATGCGGTCTTCACCGCGCTGCAAAACCTGCCGCGCGGCGACACGACCTCCGCCGAGCTGCGCGGCGCCGCCGAGCGTTTGCTTGCCGCCCTGCCCGACCTGGCCCAGGTCAGCAATCCCAAGGTACTGGCGCAAGTCATCCAGAACAGCGGCGCGTTTCTTGAAGCCAAGCTGCTTGCCGGGCAAAACCCACAGATCCCGCCTCTGGATATGAAAGGCGCTTTGCTGCGCCTAGTCGCCGATTTGCTGCCAGCCCTACCCGCCAACACCAATATGAATGCCATCCTCGCCGCCAACACCCTGGCCCAGGTGCTGCCCAACTTCGTGCGCAGTCCACTGAATACGCTCGGCCAGGTCAGCGCGCGCCAGATGCCCGCCGGCTTCCCACTGCCCGAACGGTTGATGGCAAAACTGGAAGGCGAAGGCGACCTGGAAAACCTGCTGCGCCTGGCCGCCGGGGCGATCTCGCGGTTGCAAAGCCATCAGCTGTCGAGCCTGGAACAAACAGGCACCACCGCCGACGGCCGCCTGCAAACCACCTGGCAGTTGGAAATCCCCATGCGCACCCTGCAGGACATCGTGCCGTTGCAGGTCAAGTTCCAACGCGAAGAGCCGGCGCCGGACAAGGATCAGCCCGATCGCAAAGAGAAAAAGGACGCCAAACAGATGCTCTGGCGCGTCGAGTTGGCTTTCGACATGGAGCCGCTGGGGCCTTTGCAGGTCCAGGCGCAATTGAGCCAGGGCAAACTGTCCAGCCAGTTGTGGGCCTCCCGGCCCTTTACCGCCAGCTTGATCGAAAGCCACTTGGGCAACCTGCGCGAACGCCTGGTGACATCGGGCATCAATGTCGGCGACCTCGATTGCCACCTCGGCACCCCGCCGCGCGGGCCTAAAACCGGACTGGAGCAACGCTGGGTGGATGAGACCGCATGAAAAACCCTACGCCACCGCGCCAGGCGATCGCCCTCAAGTACGACGGCCAGCAGGCACCAACCCTGACCGCCAAGGGCGACGATGCCCTGGCCGAGGCCATCCTGAAGCTGGCGCGGGAAAACGAAGTGCCCATCTATGAAAACGCCGAGCTGGTGAAGCTGCTGGCGCGGATGGAACTGGGTGACAGCATTCCAGAGGAGTTGTACCGCACGATTGCCGAGATCATTGCGTTTGCATGGACATTGAAGGGCAAGTTCCCGGTGGGGTATGACCCGGATGCGGGCCCGGTGGAGCGGGATGTGACGGAGCGTGGGGATGACTACTGACTCACAGACAAACACAAAACAAACTGTGGGAGCGGGCTTGCTCGCGAATGTGGTGTGTCAGCCACTCAATGCGCTGGCTGATCCAACGCATTCGCGAGCAAGCCCGCTCCCACTTTTTTGACCTGTGTTCAGTTCAGAACTTCACTTAGAGGAATGAAATTGACCCGGTCACCCATCTCCAGCGTCGTCCCCTCCAACACCTCCACAAACCCCTCCGCCCACGCCGCACTGCGCAGCACGCCCGAGCTCTGGTTGCGGTAGATGATCGCCTTGCCCTGCTCGATACGACCGCGCAGGTATTCGCGGCGATTGCCCGGCTTGGGCCAGGTGAACCCCACTGGCACTGCAAAACGTAATGGCTCGACATCCTGCACACCTTGGCGGCGCAGCAAGTAAGGGCGTGCCAGCAGCGCGAACGTCACCAACGTCGACGCCGGGTTGCCTGGCAGGCCGATCACCGGTACGCCACGGAAGTGGCCGAAGGTCAGCGGCTTGCCGGGTTTGATAGCCAGCTTCCACAACGCCAGCTCACCCTCTTCACGCAGGGCGATCCCAAGAAAGTCCGCTTCGCCCACCGACACACCGCCCGTCGACAGGATCAAGTCGACACTGCCCAAACCGCCCAGACGTGCGCGGGTTTGCTCCAGATCGTCCGGCAAGATGCCGGCGTCGATCACTTCGCAACCCATGCGCGCCAGCCATGAGCACAGCACCCGTCGGTTGCTGTTGTAGATCTGCCCCGGCCCCAGCGGCAAGCCCGGCTCGATCAGTTCATCACCGGTGGACAAAACCGCCACGCGCGGGCGGCGTACCACCGCCAGGCGATCACGACCGAGGGACGCCGCCAGCCCCAGTTCAATCGGGCCCAGGCGCGTGCCGGCCGACAACACTAACTCGCCAACCGTGGTTTCCTGGCCCTGGGGGCGGATGTTCTGGCCGGCGTGCAGAGGTTCGGTGAAGCTCACGCGCTCATCGGCGTGAACCACGGCGTTTTCCTGCATTTCCACGCAGTCGGCCCCTTCCGGCACCGGGGCGCCGGTGAAGATGCGGGCGCAGGTGCCCGCCGCCAGAGGCTGTGGCGCCTGGCCTGCGAAAATCCGCTGGCTGACCACCAACGGCTCCCCCGTCCAGTCCGCCAGGCGCACGGCGTAACCGTCCATGGCGCTGTTTGGCCACGGCGGCAGGTCGAGGGTGGAGATCAGGTCTTGCGCCAGTACACGGCCGTCGCAGTCCGCCAGCAGCAGGGTTTCCTGCTCGCGGATCGGCGCGGCTTCGGCCATGGCCAGCAGCTGTGCCAACGCGTCTTCCACCGGCAGCAGAGCGCCGGTCTTGCCGGGCTTACCCACGGGACTCACAAGGCTCAGCCTGTTTCAGGTGTGGTACGAAATTGCACGGGCGGTGACGGTTGTCCAGTTGCTCGGCGAGGATGCCATCCCAACCGGTGCGCACCGCATTGGTGGAACCCGGCAGGCAGCACACCAGGGTGCCATTGGCCAGGCCGGCCAGGGCACGGGATTGCACGGTGGACGTGCCAATGTCGGCCACGGAAATCTGACGGAACAGTTCACCAAAACCATCGACCTGTTTGTCCAGCAGGCAGCTCACCGCTTCGGGGGTGCTGTCGCGGCCGGTGAAGCCGGTGCCGCCGGTGATCAGCACGACTTGCACCACGTCTTCGGCGATCCAGTGAGCGACCTGGGCGCGGATCTTGTAGAGGTCGTCCTTGAGCAGCACGCGCTCGGCCAGGTGGTGGCCGGCGGCAGTCAGGCGGTCGACGAAGACCTGGCCGGAGGTATCGGTGTCGAGGGTACGGGTGTCGCTGACGGTCAATACAGCGATATTCAGGGGTACGAAGGGCGCATCTGCCTTGGCTTTCATGGCACGGTCCGGTTGTCGAAGGAACAGCCCGATGTTATATCACAGGCCCCCCTTTTGCTGCCGCTGCGGAACCGTTATGCCTATCGATTCATCCCTCCTGCCCTGCTCGGTGCTGCTGCTGTCCGGCGGGCGCGGCCAACGTATGGGCGGCCAGGACAAAGGCTTGCTGGAATGGCGCGGCCAGCCCTTGATCGCGCACGTGCAACGTTTGGTGCGACCGCTCACGGATGACCTGATCATCTCGTGCAACCGCAACCCGCAACACTATGCCGCCTACGCCGACCAGTTGGTGAATGACGACAGCCCGGACTTCCCCGGCCCGCTCGCCGGTATCCGGGCGGGGCTCGCCGCCGCACGTCATGCGCACCTGCTGATATTGCCGTGCGATGTGCCGCATATCGACGCAGGGCTGATCCAGGCGCTGCGTGAAACCGCGCAACGCAACCCGCGGCTGCCGGTGATGGTGCGCCATGGTGCGTTCTGGGAACCGTTGATCTGCATCGTCCCCACCGGCCTGCGCGACACGGTAGACAGCGCGTGGCACGCCGGTGAGCGCAGCCCGCGCAAGCTGTTTCTACAACTGGGCGGCGTGGGTCTGCAATGCCCGGCGGATGACCCTCGCCTGGCCAACCTTAATACGCCGGAGCTGTTACAGACGCCATCGGGCGTGTCAGAATGAACCTCGCACAAGGAACTTTGTCGGCGCTGCACGCGTCACAAGGTCAGCTATTAAAAAGTATTCTCTCGGAGACAGACTCATGACTCAACGGACCATCGCCGCTCTCATGCTTGCACTGGGCCTCGCCACCCTCGCCGGTTGCGCCTCGCCAACAGTGATCACCTTGAATGACGGTCGCGAAATCCAGGCCGTCGACACCCCGAAATACAATGAAGATTCGGGTTTCTACGAATTCGAACAACTTGACGGCAAGCGCACCCGCATCAACAAAGACCAGGTTCGCACCGTCAAAGACTTGTAAGTCTTAACGTTTGCCATCAAGGCCCGCCTCGCGCGGGCCTTGTCGTTTCCGGGGGTTACCAGTCGAGGGTGATCCGACTGCGGAAACTGCGCTCTTCACCCGTGACCGGGTCAATGAACCGCACACCCTGGGCGAGCAGTTTGAGGGGGTTGGCGTAGTCGTCTACCGCGTCCTTGATCACCTCCGGGTAGAACGGGTCGTTACAGATACTCGCGCCGAGGGCGGTCATGTGCACGCGCAACTGGTGTTTCTTGCCCGTCACCGGGAACAGGCCATAACGCCACAAATCGCCCTTTTTCTCGCGCACCTCCACGGCCGTTTCGGTGTTGGCGACACCCTGACCTTCCTGCATGCGAAAGAACGGCTCGCCATCGACCAGCCGGCTTTTATGCACCCTGGGGAACGTCAGGTCCGGCAGTGCTGGCGCAATGGCTTCGTAGAATTTATCGATCTGGCGCGTGGGAAACAGTTGCTGGTAAGCCGAGCGACTGGCCGGGTTGGCCGAGAACAGGACCAGCCCCGCGGTGTGCCGATCGATACGGTGTAACGGCACCAGCGATGGATTATCCAGGCGGCGAATCAAACGGCGCAGCAGGGTTTGCTCGACGTATTCACCGGCCGGGGTCACGGGCAGGAAGTGCGGTTTGTCGGCGACCACCAGATGCTCGTCGGCATACAGGATGGTTTCCTGCACCGGGATGACTTTCTCGTTTGGCACTTCGCGGAAATAGTAGATGCACAAGCCTTCCTTGTAGGCCAGGTCCAGGGCGATCGGGCTGCCGTTGATATCCAGCACTCGGCCTCGCGCGATGCGATCCAGCCAGTGTTCGCGGCCGATGGCCGGAAAGTGCTCGCACAGGCAATCCAGCACCGTCATCCAAGGGCCGGGGGGCAGATACAACGTGCTGGCTTGGTGTTGGGACGCGGAAAAACCGGAGGTGGACATGAAATGCTCGACGCCTTTGACCAAACAGACGGGCATTATCCCGCATGCAGCGGGATTGAGCCTAGGGCCGATCTCAGGCCTTGGCCAACTCCGCCCGCAGGATCGGCGAGGCACTGGCGGCCTCGGTGAATTCCTTGAGCCAGCGCAGCACATCCACCGCTTCCCAACGGCCCGGATCGTACAACGCGTACAACAACCCCTGGTACCCCACCACATCCAGCTGCTTGTGGTAGCCGGCGCGCTGGAACAGCGCCTCGATCTCGGCAAAGCAGGTATTGAAGTGCACTTTGTTGAACGGCGTCTTGCCTTCCGTGACCAGACCATCGAGGCACAGCTCCTTCACCGCATCGCGCACCACGTCGGCGGACATGCGATTGACGCTGCTTTTCAGTTGTTCGACATTCACCACGGGCGTTCCCTCTATTTCAATCGCTGTACAAACATACAGTAACTTAATATTTGGAAACCTGCCATCGCATAAACCTAACGAAGGAAGGCAACAACCTGTTGTGTGTCGAATGGCCAATCCAGTTCCGCACCGCTGTCCACCCGACGCAGCACCGGAATCCGCAGGCCATAGACGTCGGTCAGGTCCTCGGGGTCGGTGATATCCACCAGTTCGACCAGCAACCCGTTATCGACGAGCGGCATGATTTCGGCTTCGGCAATCTCACAAAGATGGCAACCCACGGTGCCTAATAGCTGGCATTCAGGAAGCATGACGAATGGACCTGATCAGAAAGTAGGTCAACATTCTATGCCCGGTGGCGGCATGAAGCCCACCACCACAAAAACCCTGACCCAGGTCACCATGGCCTATAACTGATTCACCGACTCTTGCGGCTTTTTGCCAGCCCCCTTACAACGGAGATGCGTGTGTTTGCCAACCTGCTGATCATTCTGGCCTCATCCCTGGTGGTGATTGCGCTGTTTCGCCGGCTGCAGTTGCCGCCCGTGCTGGGCTACCTCTGCGTCGGCCTGGCCGTGGGGCCCACCGCGCTGGACTGGGTGAATGACAGCGAAGAGTTGCCCGACCTTGCCGAGCTGGGCGTGGTGTTCCTGCTGTTCTCCCTGGGCCTGGAGTTTTCCTTGACCAAGATGCTGGCCCTGCGCCGTGTGGTGTTTGGCCTGGGCAGCCTGCAGGTGTTGGGGTGCGGGGTGCTACTGGGGCTGTTGCTGATGATCCTGGGCGTGGCGCCGGGTATCGCCCTGTTGCTGGGGGCTGGGCTGGCGCTGTCATCCACGGCCATCGTCAGCAAGGAGCTGACCAGCCTCGGGGAAATCTTCAGCAGTCATGGCCAGAACGCCATTGGCGTGTTGCTGTTCCAGGATGTGGTAGCGGTGTTACTGCTGACCTTGGTGCCGGTGTTCGCCGGCACTGGCGAGCAAGCCTGGTATTGGGCGCTGCCACTGACCCTGGGCAAGACCGTGGTGTTGTTTGTCGGCCTGCTGCTCGCCAGTCGCTGGTTATTGCCACGGCTGTTTCATGAAGTGGCGGCCTCCCATTCAGCGGAGTTGTTTGTGCTGCTGGCGCTGGTGATCGTGTTGCTGACCGCTTGGCTCACCCACCTCTTGGGGCTCTCCCCGGCTCTTGGGGCGTTTCTGGCCGGCATGTTGTTGGGCGAAAGCCACTACCGTCACCAGATCGAGGCGGATATCCGGCCCTTTCGCGACATCCTGCTGGGGTTGTTTTTCGTCAGCATCGGCATGCTCATCGACTTGCAATTGTTTGTCAGCCACAGCCTGCTCATCCTCGGCCTGACCCTTACCTTGATGCTGGTCAAAGGCTGCGTGGTCGCCGTGCTGGTCAAGCTGCGCGGCAGCGACAGTGAAACCGCCTGGCGCAGCGGCCTGGCCCTGGCCCAGGGTGGCGAGTTCTGCTTTGCATTGATGGCACAAATGCAGCAGAGCCGGTTGATCCCTGACGAGTTCAACGGCTTGTTGCTCGCGGCGACCTTCTGCTCGATGTTGCTCACGCCGCTGCTGTTGCGCGCCGCACCCGGCATCGCCCTGCGCCTGCACCGCAAACCCAACCAACAAGTGCAACTGGAAGAAATCACTGCGCTGAACGCCGAGCTGCGCGGGCACGCAGTGATCTGCGGCTATGGCCGCGTCGGCCAATCGATCGGGCGTTTTCTGCGCAAGGAACAACAGGCATATATCGCCCTGGATGACGACCCGGAGCGCGTACAGGAAGCAGCCACCGAAGACAGCAGCGTGCATTACGGCGACTGTCGGCGCGGCGCCCTGCTCAGCGCGGTCGGCGTGGAACGTGCGCGGCTGGTGGTGATTGCCGTGGACAACAGCGATGTCGCCCTGGCGGTGTTGAAAGAGGCGCGCCGGATCAACGCCGAAGTGCCGATCCTGGTGCGCACTCGCGATGACAGCCAGCTCGCGGAACTGAAAGCCGCGGGCGCCAGCGAAGTGGTGCCCGAGCTGTTGGAGTCGAGCCTGATGCTCGCCTCCCACGCCCTGATCCTGCTGGGCCTGCCGGACCAACAGGTCCAGGCGCGAGTCGATGAGGTGCGGCAGAACCGCTATCGCCTGCTGCACGGCTTTTACTCACACCCGGACGCCGCTGACGAGGCGCCGATCAATCCTGACTGACCGCGCCGATCTTGTGGATCGACAGGTCCGCACCGTAGTACTCCTCTTCCTGGCTCAGGCGCAGCCCATGCACGCGCTTGATCACGCCGTATACCAGCAGGCCGCCCACCAACGCCACCAGCACGCCAAGGGCCGTGCCGATCAACTGGCTGATCAGGCTGACGCCGCCCAATCCACCCAGGGCTGTCTGGCCGAAAATGCCGCAGGCAATGCCGCCCCACACGCCGCACAGGCCGTGCAAGGGCCACACACCCAGCACGTCGTCGATCTTCCAGCGATCCTGGGCCGCGATGAAGAACCACACAAACAAGCCGCCAGCGACTGCACCCGTGACCAGCGCGCCCACCGGATGCATCAGGTCGGAACCGGCGCAGATCGCCACCAACCCGGCCAGTGGGCCGTTATGCAGGAAGCCTGGGTCGTTGCGGCCGATGATCAGGGCCGCAACCGTGCCACCCACCATGGCCATCAGCGAGTTGACCGCCACCAGGCCGCTGACGCTGTTCAGGGTCTGCGCGCTCATCACGTTGAAGCCAAACCAGCCGACGATCAGAATCCAAGAACCCAACGCCAGGAACGGAATGCTCGACGGCGCGAACGCCACCAAGCGCCCCTCGCGGTAACGTCCGTTGCGCGGACCAAGCAGCAACACCGCCGCCAGCGCCAGCCACCCGCCCATGGCATGCACCACCACGGAGCCAGCAAAGTCATGGAAGCTGGCACCGAAGGTCGCGAGCAGCCAGGCCTGCAGACCGAAATTGCCGTTCCACACCAGGCCTTCGAAAAACGGATAGATAAATGCCACGATCAACGCCGTAGCGCAGAGTTGTGGAGCAAACCGTGCACGCTCGGCAATGCCCCCGGAAATGATGGCTGGGATCGCCGCCGCAAAGGTCAGCAGGAAGAAAAACTTCACCAGACCATAGCCATGGTCGGCACTGATCACCGCCGCCGGTTGCATGAAGCTCACACCGTAGGAGATCCAATAGCCTATAAAGAAATAGGCCAACGTAGAGATAGCGAAGTCGCTGAGGATCTTCGACAGCGCGTTGACCTGGTTTTTCTGGCGTACCGTACCGACTTCAAGGAACGCGAAGCCCGCGTGCATCGCCAGGACCATGACCGCGCCGATCAGAATAAACAGGGTATTGGAACTGTGGACGAGCGTGTCCACTGCACTGTGCAAATTTTCCATGGAGGTTGGCAGGCCTGCAATAAAGGCAAAAAGCACCAAAGCGGTTCAATCCGGGGTTGCGCGCACTAAATTGGCACCACCGGCGCCACCCCTCTTAAGAGGGCGTGAACCGCTTTAGCGCAGCGATCAACACAACAAGCCGATACCGATAGGGTTTTTCCGCGAATTTCAGTTATTTAGGGTAAGGTTTTTCAAGGCTTCCTGCCCGACCGCCCAGATTCAGCGCAGGCCTCAGGGCCTGCGCACCAAGGCAAAGCAAAAGCTGTACCACACAATTGCACTGAACCTTCACCGAAGCCGGTGACTCGAAAACGTACAGATCAGCCAATCACGGAGATACCCATGGCCAGAAGAACTGCAAAGACTGCTCAAGAAATACTGATGGCGGATTTTCAAACCCTGGTCAGCGACACTGAAAAGTTGCTGGATGACACCAAGGTGTTGGCGGGTGACCAGGCTGACGAGCTGCGCAGCAAGATCCACGAAAGCCTGCTCAAGGCCCGCGAAACCCTGCAATTGACCGAGGACTCCCTGCGCGAACGCGGGCAGGCGGCGGTCACTGCGACCGAAGATTACGTGCAAGCCAACCCTTGGCAGTCGGTGGGCATTGCTGCCGGCGTGGGCTTTCTGATCGGCCTGCTGGCCACAAGGCGCTAATCATGTCTATCGGCGAAACGGGCTCGTCCACGGGCACCACCTCAAGACGTCTGGGCGCGGCCGTACTGGGCTTGCTGCACAGCCACGTCGAATTGTTTGGCATCGAATTGCAGGAACAGAAAGCCCGCACCGTCAGCCTGCTGCTGTTTGCCGGCCTGGCGCTGGTGTTTGCGCTGCTGTTGCTGGTGGGCCTGTCCACGCTGGTGATGATCCTCGTCTGGGACACCGGTTATCGCCTGACCGGGATCATCAGCCTGTGCGTGTTCTACACCCTGGCCGCAGCGTTTTGCGGGGTGCGCTTGAAAGCGGCGGTGTTTGATGAGTCCACGCCGTTCCACGCCACCCTCGAAGAGCTGGCCAATGACCGGGAGCGCCTGCTGCCATGAGCATCACTGAAATCCCGAAAACCACCTCCCGCCGGGAAATGCGCAAGGCGTTGATTCGTCTGCGCATGGAAATGCACCGTCAGGAGATTCGCCACGAGTCCCAGCAGTTGATGCTGCCTTTGAACAAGGTGCGCAACATGGGCCATAACTGGCAAGACAGCCTCGGCCTCAAGCACGCGCCGCTGTGGGGCGTGGCCGCGGTGACGCTGATGGGCTTCTTTACCGGCAAAGGCGCCAAGGGCGGTGGTATCGGCAGCCTGACGCGCCTGGTGCGCCTCGGTGCCGGCTTGATCCCGCTGATCAAACTGGCCATGCAGGGCTCTTCGCGTAAAAGTTGAGCCTGGCTGGCTGCATTCTTGCTAACAGAAACGGCCCGGCCCTCATTTCGAGGGTCGGGCCTTTTTTCGCCAACCATTCTAAGGAGGCGCCGTGATCGACGGGCAACCGCTCGCCTGCTTCCAGCCGTTTATCGACACTGCCACGGGCCGCATCGCCGGCGTCGAGGCCCTGGGCCGTCTGCGTCAGGCTGACGGTCGCCTGCAGTCCGTAGGCCCGCTGTTCGCTGACCCGCGCACACCGGGCGCAACCTTGCGCCGACTCGACCGACAGATTCGCGACAATGCGCTGAGCCGCTTGCATGAAGCCCCCAAAGACTGGTTCCTGAGCCTGAACATCTCGCCACGTTGGATCAATCGCCTGCGACCGGGCCAGGCCCTGCCGAGCCTCAAACAGATCCAGCACCATGGCGTCGATCCGCAGCGCATCGTGTTCGAGATCACCGAGCTGGGTGGCGACATCCGTCGCCTGGCTGACGTGGTGGCGCGCTATCGCGAAGCCGGTGCGCGCATCGCCATCGACGACTTTGGCGCCGGCTATTCCCAGCTCGACCGGGTGCTGGCGTTGCAGCCGGATATCCTCAAGCTGGACATGCGCTTGTTCCAGGAAGCTGCCCGTGGTGGGCCAAGCAGTGAAGTGGTGCGTGCCCTGGCGCAAATGGCCGAGAAGACCGGTTGCTGGATCATTGCCGAAGGTGTGGAAACCGAGGCGCAGTTGCGCTTTGCCTTGGAGTGCGGCTCGCGCTATGTACAGGGTTATCTGTTTGCCCCGGCCCGGTTGGACTGGTTCGCCGCCGACGCCTTCGTCCCGCGCTTCGCCCAATTGCGCGCGGCCTATGTCCAGCAGAAGCTGGCGGAGCGCGGGCGGATCATGCAGCTGCGCCATCAACTGGTCGAACTGATGAAGATCCTGCAAACCTGGGCCCAGGCCCAGGCACCGTTGAGCAAACTGCCGCAACTGCCGGCGTTTCCCTGGCTGCTGCGCTTCTACCAGTGTGACCGGCATGGCACCCAGCTGACACCCAACTTCGAGTGGCGCCAGGATGCCTGGCAGTCCGATAGCCGCTACCTGGGCCACAACTGGTCATGGCGCCCCTACTTCTATCACTTGCTGGCCGAAGGCTGGGAAGAACGTCGCCTGACCCTGTCCTCGACCTACCGCGACGCCACCACCAACCAGTATTGCCTCACGGCCGGACAATTCTTCGAAAACGGTCAGCGTTTGCTGTTAATCGATATCGACGCGGCCGGGCTGTAGATTTTCGCTTGCCCAGGGCACGCTGAACCGGGAAGCTGGGAGGGTCATTCACCGCACGGAGAGTACCCGCCTTGGATTGGCCCACCCTGTTGACTCGCGAACGTCTTGGCAAACCGCTGCACAGCCCGGAAGAACTGGGGCGTAGCCCGTTTCACAAAGACCATGACCGTATTATCTTCTCCGGCGCCTTTCGTCGCCTGGGGCGCAAGACCCAAGTGCACCCTGTCTCCAGCAACGACCATATCCACACGCGCCTGACCCACTCCCTGGAAGTGAGCTGCGTGGGTCGCTCCCTCGGCATGCGCGTCGGTGAAACCCTGCGCAACGCCCTGCCCGACTGGTGTGACCCCAGCGACCTGGGCATGGTGGTGCAATCGGCCTGCCTGGCCCATGACATCGGCAACCCACCGTTCGGGCACTCTGGCGAAGACGCCATCCGCCACTGGTTTCAACAAGCCGCAGGACGCGGCTGGCTGGACGACATGAGTAGCGCCGAGCGTAACGACTTCCTCAACTTCGAAGGCAACGCCCAAGGTTTCCGCGTATTGACCCAGCTGGAATACCACCAGTTCGACGGCGGCACCCGGCTGACCTATGCGACCCTGGGCACCTACCTGAAATACCCATGGACCGCCCGCCACGCGGACTCCCTGGGTTACAAGAAGCACAAGTTCGGCTGCTACCAGAGCGAACTGCCGATCCTCGAGCAGATCGCCCACAAGCTCGGCCTGCCGCAACTCGAAGAACAACGCTGGGCCCGACACCCGCTGGTGTACTTGATGGAGGCGGCGGATGATATCTGCTACGCCTTGATCGACCTGGAAGACGGCCTGGAAATGGAGTTGCTGGAATACGCCGAAGTCGAGTCGCTGCTACTGAACCTGGTGGGCGACGATCTGCCCCAAACCTATCGCCAACTGGGCGCCCATGACTCGCGCCGACGCAAATTGGCAATCCTGCGCGGCAAGGCCATCGAACATCTGACCAACGCAGCCGCACAGGCCTTCGTCGAACAGCAGGACGCCCTGCTCGCCGGCACCCTGCCCGGCGACTTGGTAGAACATATGCACGGCCCGGCCAAGCGCTGTGTGCTGGATGCCAAGGACATGGCGCGCAAGAAGATCTTCCAGGACAAGCGCAAGACGCTGCACGAGATCGGCGCCTACACCACCCTGGAAATTCTCCTGAATGCGTTCTGCGGTGCGGCCCTGGAGCAGCACGGCGGACGCACGCCGTCGTTCAAGAACCGACGCATCCTCGATCTGCTGGGCAACAACGCGCCAGACCCGGCGTGGCCGCTGCACACCTCGTTCCTGCGAATGATCGACTTTATCGCCGGCATGACCGACAGCTACGCCACCGAGATGGCCCGTGAGATGACCGGGCGCTCTAGCCCTCAATAGCGTTTGATCAACCGCCTGCTCCCTGAAAGGAAGCTACCTACGAAGGGAACAGAGCGGCCTGATCGAATTCGTACAAGCATACGATGAACAATCGCGCACGCTTTTACGTCGTGCCCAATCGCCATCTGACTCACCGTGTGCCCATCCTATGCTCAAGTCCAACCTTCGACTCCTGGTGGTGGAGGATCACCCCTTTCAGCGCCTTGCCACCCAGTGCCTGCTCAAGAGCTTTGGCTTCGACCAATTGACGCTGGCTGAAAACGCTGAACAAGCGATCCAACTGATGACGCAGGGCGAAGCCCCCTTCGATCTCATGCTGTGCGATCAATGCCTGCCCGACCTGCCTGGACTGGAGTTGATAGAAATAGCCAGCCGCCAATGTTTTATAGCAGGTGCCATTTTACTCAGTGGTTTACCCGTGATCGAATTGGAGTATCTGAGCAAGCAAGCCTTTCGGCGGAATCTGCCACTGCTGGGTTACTTATCAAAACCGCTGAACCAGGACGAACTCATGGCTTTCATCAATGTAGGAAATTAAACATCCTGCCTTAAGAGAACTTACCGAGATTGGCTAGATAACATCAGGCATGCGGTTTACCCTTCAAATAACCTGAGGCGCCGACATGAACGCCCACAAAGCCTTCGCAATGCGTGAGCCTAAGCCGTTTTTGTTGTAGGACTTTTCCTGTTTTGCACCTTCCCCCCCGCTGCTTCATCCTCCCACCTCAACTTCTGAGCTAATGTGCCCGCTTTATTTGCACTTGCGTGGAATATGATTATGAACACAGTTTTCATCATCGATGATCACCCTGTAATCAGGCTGGCCATTCGAATGCTGCTGGAACACGAAGGCTATAAAGTCGTCGGCGAAACCGATAATGGCTGTGATGCGATACAAATGGTTCGCGAGTGCCTTCCGGACTTGATCATTCTGGACATCGGAATCCCAAAACTGGATGGGCTCGAAGTGCTATGCCGCTTCAACTCCATGAATACCTCCATGAAGACCCTTATCCTCACGGCTCAAACCCCCACCCTGTTTGCTACTCGCTGCATGCGCTCAGGTGCCGATGGTTATGTGTGCAAGGAAGGTGATCTGAGTGAATTGCTGAGTGCGATCCGCGCCGTATTATCCGGTTATAACTACTTTCCCAGCCAGGCCTTGAATACGAGCGGACCGGAAGCAAACTACGAAGAGTTGGAGCTGTTCAAAACAGTGAATGATCGAGAGTTAATGGTATTGCAACTTTTTGCACAAGGCCGTACCAACAAGGAAATTGCCAAAGGAATGTTTTTAAGTAACAAAACCGTCAGCACGTATAAAAAGAGGCTTATGCAAAAACTGAAAGCAAAGTCCTTGGTAGAACTTATCGAGCTGGCAAAACGAAACGCGCTGGTGTGAGAAAGCGGATGCCGAAGTGTATAAAGGACTATCTCATTATCTTGAGCGCAGGCGTGTGCTTGAGCACCACTGTGCTCGCCGCTGCAACACAACCGGAGCACTATAATTTACTGAGCCGCGCAGGGAACGCCCAACTGGACACGCCAATGGACGCCACTCAACGCCGGTGGCTGCAGAACAAACGTGAGCTGATCCTGGGTACGGCAGCCCCCGACTACCCGCCGTTCGATATCACGTCGAGCGGGTACGACTATGAAGGCATCACCGCCGATTACGCCGGGGTGTTGGCCAAGGCACTGGCGTTACCCGTCAGGGTGCAGCGCTACCCGACCCGGGAGGCGTCCATCCAGGCACTGGAGTCAGGTGAAATCGACCTGCTGGGTTCTTCCAACGGTTTTGAAGCCACCCATCCATTGCTCACCCTTTCGGCACCGTATGCCGTGGACCAGCCTGTTCTGGTAACACGCGAAGGAGAAACCCGCAGCCTCAGCGATGGCCTGGCCGGTCTTCGCTTGAGCCTGGTCTACCACTACCTGCCCCTGGAGGAGGTACAAAAGCTGTATCCAAAGGCCATTATTCGTGCCTATCCCTCCTATCAGAATGCGTTGAATGCCGTCGCATTCGACCAGGCCGATGTGTTTCTTGGCGATACCATTTCCACTCATTACATGATCAACAAGGGTTACCTGAAAAATATCCATATGGCCAACTTCGGCAAGCACGAAGCCTACGGATTTAGTTTTGCCCTGCGCCAGGACCAGCCCATCCTTTTGAATATCGTAAACGCCGTGCTGGCAGCACTGCCCACCCATGAACGGGAAAACATCGCCAAACGCTGGAGCGCCGGCAGCGACATTCTGCTGACCGATCAGAAGCTGCAACTGACCCAACGCGAAGAGCGTTGGCTCAAGGCACACCCCGTGGTCACGGTCATCGCCAACGAAACCTTTGCGCCGCTGACGTTCTTTGATGCCGACGGCAATTTCCGCGGCATTACAGCCGACCTCCTGGAACTGATACGCCTGCGTACCGGGCTACGCTTCGAGATTCAACGCGGGCGTGACATCAACGCGATGATCGAACAAATCGACACCGGCAAAGTCGATATCATCGGCGCCATTGTGCCCAGCAGTGAGCGAGAGACGCAGTTGAATTTCAGCCGTCCCTACCTGGAAAACTCCTACGTACTGCTGACGCGCAAAGAGCCTGACGCCCCGTTGAACCTGGAACAAATGGCCGGCAAACGTCTGGCGATCACCCAGGGTAACCCGCTCGAAGTCACTCTTCGCAAGGACTTCCCACATATCCAACTGGTGGAAACCAGCGACACCTTCAAGGCTGCGGAATTACTCGCGCAAGGCCACGTTGAGGGTGCGGTGAACTCACTGGTGGTCGCCAACTACTTGCTGTCTTCACACGTCTTCCAGGACAGATTACAGATCGGCACCAGCATCGGCACCCTGCCAGCCCTTTTCGCGCTGGCCACCTCACGCGACGCCACGGAATTGAGCTCGATCCTGGACAAGGCGCTGCTCAGTATCGCTCCGGATGAGCTCGGTGTGATCAACAGCCGCTGGCGAGGCTACACCGCCGCCTCCGACAGCTACTGGCGCGACTACCACGACTTGATTGCCCAGATCATCATCGGCACCGGGCTGCTGCTATTGATCTCGCTGGCCTGGAACGCCTACATGCGCCGCCAGATAAAACATCGCAGGATGGCCGAGCGCGCCCTCAACGATCAGTTCGAATTCATGCGCGCGCTGGTCAATGAAACGCCTCATCCGATTTACGTACGCGACCGCAACGGCCTGTTGCAGACCTGTAACGACAGCTACCTGCAGGTATTCGACGTCAAGCGTGAGGACGTCATCGGAAAAAGTGCCCTTCAGATCAGTACGGCACTGGAAACAGAAGCGTCGCAATACCACGCTGACTATCAGCGTGTGGTCGCGCAAGGCAACCCGTTGATCGTGGATCGCCCCCTGCATATTCGCGGAAAAAAACTGACGATCTATCACTGGATCCTCCCCTATCGCGACTCGACCGGCGAAGTCCAGGGCATCATCGGAGGCTGGATCGACATCAGCGAACGGCGCCAACTGTTCGATGAGCTGCGCGCGGCCAAGGAGCGTGCCGATGAGGCCAACCGCGCCAAAAGTACCTTCCTTGCGACCATGAGCCACGAAATACGCACACCGATGAACGCCGTCATCGGCATGCTGGAACTGACCCTCAAGCGAGCAGATCAGGGCCATCTGGATCGCCCGGCCATCGAGGTTGCCTACCACTCGGCCAAGGACCTGCTGGAGCTGATCGGCGACATCCTCGACATCGCGCGCATCGAGTCAGGCCGACTGAGCCTGTCTCCCGAGCGGGTAAACCTGAAGGACGTGATTGAGTCGGTGGTCCGCGTGTTCGACGGCTTGGCGCGCCAGAAGACGCTCAGTTTGTTGCTGGAGTTCAAACCTGGGCTTGACGACACCGACGTCCTGATCGACCCGCTGCGCTTCAAACAAGTGCTGTCGAACCTGGTGAGCAATGCCATCAAATTCACCGAGCGCGGTGAGGTGAAGGTCAAGGTGGAGGTGCACGCTACCGACCTGCCGCAGCAAGTCGAAATGAAGCTAGTGGTCGAGGACACGGGTATAGGCATCAGCCGAGAAGACCAATTGCGCTTGTTCGAACCCTTCTCCCAGGCCGACAACTCGGGGCACCTGGCCCGCAGCGGGGCGGGCCTGGGGTTGGTGATCTGCCGCAGCCTGTGCGCAATGATGGGCGGGCAATTGAGCCTGAGCAGCGTTCCCATGGTGGGCACGCAGGTGTACGTAAGTCTTAAGATGCACAGCCTGCAGCCCGTGCATGCGGTGGAAGAACCCAAGCCGGCAACCCCCACGCCTGCGCCGGTGCTCAATGTGCTGGTGGTAGATGATCACCCCGCGAACCGCTTGCTGATGTGCCAGCAACTGGGTTACCTCGGCCACCAGTTCACGGCAGCCCAGCATGGCGCGGCCGGCTTCCAGGCTTGGCGCCAGGAACACTTCGACCTGGTCATCGCCGACTGCAACATGCCCATCATGAACGGTTATGAGTTAAGCCGGTCCATCCGTGAATACGAACAACGCGAGCAGTTGCCCCCTTGCGTCATACTGGGTTTCACGGCCAATGCCCAACCGGAAGAGAAGCGGCGCTGCGCTGAAGCGGGAATGAACGACTGCCTGTTCAAACCCATCAGCCTCACGATACTGGAGCGACAGCTGGCGCAGATCGGTCCACACCCCACCAGTACACTGCTGGATCTGAGCAGCTTGGACGCGTTGACGGGAGGCGACCCGCAACTGAGCCGGCGCCTGCTGGAGGAGTTGTTGAGCAGCAGCGCGCATGACCGCCAGGAAATAATTGCGCTAGTGGCTCGACAGGCGCCACTCCAAGACATCATCGAACAGGCGCACAAGATCAAGGGCGCCGCGCGCATTGTGCAAGCCAGCGTACTGGCCGCTCAGTGCGAAGCGCTGGAACAGGGGTGTGCCCGAGGTGATGATCTGCCACTGATCGAAACCGGCATCAAGACTCTGGAAAAATGCATGCTTGAACTGGAAAGGCAGCTGCGAATGCAACTGGACAGTTTAACGACAGAGCAATAGGCGGGAGCGAGCCTCCCGGCTCGCCCCCGATGGAACCGTCAGCAGTCGGTCAATTTCAGGAAAATCGCCGCCAGTTGTTCAATACCCGCCTGGTCCTCAAGGGTAAAACGCGACAGCGATGGGCTGTCGAGGTCAAGGACGCCAATCAGCTTGCCGTCCTTGACCAGAGGCACCACCAGTTCGCTGTTCGAGGCGCTGTCACAGGCAATATGCCCGGGAAACTCGTGCACGTCCTCCACACGCTGGGTTTGGCGCGTTGCCGCTGCCGCGCCGCACACGCCACGGCCGAATGGAATGCGCACACAGGCGATCTGGCCCTGGAACGGGCCCAGCACCAGTTCTTCGTTACGGTTGAGGTAGAAACCGGCCCAGTTCAAGTCGTCCAGCTGGTTGAACAGGAACGCAGAGAACTGCGCGCTATTGGCGATGAAATCCCGCTCATCGGCCAGCAGCGACTCCAACTGCGCGCACAGCATGGCATAGCCATTCAGGCCGGTACCGGCGCTTTGTAGGTCGATCATGATTGACGCTCCAGCAATTTAAGGCCCACCCAGTAACGGGCGAACTGGTAAGCGCAGCGGCCGTTGCGGTTGCCACGGCCGGTTGCCCAGCGTACGGCGAGGATGTCGAGGGCTTCATCGCGCTGCCACTGCAAACCGGCCTTGCTCGCCAGCTCGCCGATCCAGTGCTCCACCACATCCAGGAAATGCTCCTGGGTAAACGGATAGAACGACAGCCACAAACCAAACCGATCGGACAAGGCAATCTTGTCCTCTACCGCTTCGCTTGGGTGCAACTCACCATCCACGCGTTTCCAGTTGTCGTTGTCGCTCTGGTTTTCCGGCACCAGGTGGCGGCGGTTGGAGGTGGCATACAGCAGCACGTTTTCCGGGGCCTGTTCGAGTGAGCCGTCCAGTACGCTTTTCAGTACGCGGTAATCGCCTTCACCGGCCTCGAATGACAGGTCATCGCAGAACAGGATAAACCGCTGCGGCAGCTTGACCAGTTGCTCGACCACACGCGGCAGGTCGGCCAAATGGTCGCGCTCGATTTCGATCAGGCGCAAACCGGCCTTGGCATGCTGGGCGAGCAAGGCACGCACCATGGACGATTTGCCAGTGCCACGCGAACCCCACAGCAAGGCGTGGTTGGCGGGCAGGCCGTCGATGAATTGCTGAGTGTTGCGTGCCAGTGTTTCACGTTGCTTGTCCACACCGATCAGGTCGGACAGGCGCATCTCCAGGCTCACGTCCAGCGGCAACAAGAAACCACTGCGGCCCTCACGCTGCCAGCGGGCAGCCAGGCACTGGTTCCAATCAATGGTTTGGCGCGGCGCGGGCAACAAGGGTTCCAGGCGGGCTAGCACTGCGTCGGCCCGTTCAAGAAAGGCATCCAATCGAGAGTCCACGATTATTCCTCTGGCAAGTTCTTGCAAAAGATGGCGTATTGGCAACCCTGCGGCAGACCGCACGAGGCTGCGTAAAAAAACGATTCATGCCAGGTAAGCCAGAGCCTGTGGATGTTCAGCTATGCTTGCCGGGCGAAGGGAAACGTGAAGTGGTTCAACACTCGATGGATATCAAGTTCGCCCACCGCTTGTCTTATAAACAAGCCAGATTGACTGTGCTGGTCGGTTTCGTCTTGGGAACCTTGCTCAGCCTGATCCAAATCGGCATTGATTATGCCAGCGAAGACGCATCCATCAACCGCGAAATTCGCTCGCTGATCGAAATCAGCCATAACCCCGCCTCACGCATCGCCTATAACATCGACGCCGAACTGGCTCAGGAACTGACCCTGGGCCTGCTGCACTCCCCCGCCATCATTCATGCCCAGTTGATCGACAACAACGGTGTGGTGTTGGCCGATGTCGACCGCCCACGCAAAGAAAGCTCCTACCGCCCGGTCAGCGACTTCCTGTTCGGTGCCAACCGCCAGTTTGAAGACCGATTGTTCCTCAGCCATATGCCCAACGAGTCCCTCGGCGTGCTACGCCTGGACGTGGACACCTATGCCTTTGGCAGCCGCTTCCTGCGCCGCGCGGAGGTCACCCTCCTCAACGGCTTCGTCCGCAGCCTGTTACTGACCGGCATCTTGCTGGGTTTGTTCTACGTGATGTTGACCCAGCCCCTGGTACGTATCATCCGCGAATTGAGCAACCGCAAACAGGCACGCCTGGATTGCCCACCGGGCCATGAGCACGACGAAATCGGCGTGCTGGTGAACGTTGCCAATCAGCAGTTTGAAAACATGGAGACGGAGATCCAGCAACGTCGTCACGCTGAAGATCGGCTCACCGAATACCTCGGGCAACTGGAAGACATCGTCTCTGCCCGTACCCTGGAGCTCAAAGCCAGCAACCAGCGGCTGAGCCAGTCCAACGATGAACTGGAAGCGGCGAAGATGCATGCATTGGGCATGGCCCAGGCACGGGCGGCGTTCCTGGCCAACATGAGCCACGAAATCCGCACACCGCTCAACGGCCTGCTGGGGATGATCGCGTTGTCACTCGACAGCCCACTCAACGCCGAACAGCGCCAGCAACTGTCTATAGCCCATGACTCGGGCAAGGTGCTGGTGGAGTTGCTCAACGATATCCTCGACCTGTCCAAGTTCGACGCTGGCCAGTTGGAGTTGGAGCGCATCCCGTTCGACCTGGGTTCGCTGGTGGAAGACACCGCCAACCTGTTGTCGCAGAACGCCGCGCCGAGCGTCGAGCTGACGTGCCTGATCGACCCGCAGTTTCCGGCCCAGGTCCTGGGCGACCCGACCCGTGTACGGCAGATCGTCAGCAACCTGCTGTCCAACGCCTTGAAGTTCACGCGCTTCGGCCGCGTGGATGTTCGCCTCAGCGCGCATGAAGGCCAGGTACGTATCGAGGTCTGCGATACCGGCATCGGTATTGCGCAGGAAGCCCAGGTGAAGATCTTCCAACCCTTCACCCAGGCCGGCGCCGGTATCACTCGCCAGTTCGGCGGCACGGGCCTGGGTCTGGCGCTGACACATAACCTGTGTGAAGCCATGAAAGGCCGGCTGAGCATCAGCTCCGAAGTGGGGTTCGGTAGCCAGTTCTGCGCCGACCTGCCGCTGCCCACCCATCTTCCCGCAATACAACCCGCACCGCTCAAGGGTGAAGTGATCGCCATCACCAGCACCGGCAGCGGCCTGACGGAACTGCTCACCACCCTGCTGCCCCACTGGGGGCTGACACCCCGATGCTACCCGCGTGATGAAGATTTAAGCGGGCAAACCCCCGACCTGCTGATCACCGACTGCCCGGAATGCCTGTTTCGCCTGCGCCCCACCATCACGGCACCGATCCTGGTGGTGACCGCCTATGGCAATTTCATGCCCAGTGAAGAAGTCGCCGCACTCGCACCGCTGCAACAACAGGCGCGCCCGCTGAGCCGCAATGCGCTGTATCAGATACTGCAACGTAACTTGCGCAGCGACGCGCAACTGATCCTCGACCCGATCCAGATGGAAACCGCGCCCCTGGTGCACAGGGCACGCATCCTGCTAGTGGAGGACAACCCGGTCAACCAGCTGGTGGCCAAGGGTATGCTCAGCAAACTGGGGTGTGAGGTGATCGTGGCCGCCCACGGTGGCGAGGCACTCAAGTTTCTTGAGGAACAACACTTCGACCTGGTGTTGATGGACTGCAATATGCCGGTGATGGACGGCTACGAAGCCAGCCGGCAGATTCGTCGCAGCGGGCGCTGGCCGGACCTGCCGATTGTCGCGTTGACCGCCAACGCGCTGTCCGAAGAGCGCGAACGTTGCCGGGCCGCGGGCATGAACGACTACCTGGCCAAGCCGTTCCGTCGCGAAGAACTCAGTGGCCTGCTGGAGCTGTGGGTGCCGAAGACGACAAGTCTCTGATCTGCCGAAGCAACTGATCCAGGCCATCGCGCAGGGCGTCGGCCTGGTTCAGGTCGATGCCGCTGTCACACAGCAGCCGGGTCTTGAGCCCATGAGCCTGGTCGCGCAACTGCACACCGGTTTCGCTCAAGCTCAGGTGCACCTCCCGCTCATCCTTGGCGCTGCGCTGGCGCTTGACCAAACCGAGTTGCTCAAGGCGCTTGAGCAGCGGCGTCAGCGTGCCCGAATCCAGCATCAAGCGCTCACCCAACGCCTTGACCGTGGGTTGCGCCGGCGTGGCGGCGTGCCACTCCCACAACACCAGCATCACCAGGTATTGCGGATAAGTCAGGCCCAATTGATCGAGCATCGGCTTGTATGCGCGAGTCACCGCCCTGGACGCGGCGTAGAGCTTGAAACACAGTTGGTTGTCGAGAGCCAGGGAGACGGTCATTTGAGCAGGGCTTCGATCTCTTGGGTCAGGTCCTGCGGCTTAGTGGTCGGCGCAAAGCGTTTGACCACCTGGCCGTCACGGCCGATGAGGAACTTGGTGAAGTTCCACTTGATGCCCTTGGAGCCCAGCAGGCCCGGCGCCTGTTCTTTCAGTTGCACGAACAACGGGTGGGCGTCGCTGCCATTCACGTCGATCTTCTTGAACAGCGGGAAGCTGACGCCGAAATTCAGCTCGCAGAACTCGGAAATTGCGCCTTCGTTACCGGGCTCTTGCTTGCCGAACTGGTTGCAGGGGAAGCCCAACACCACTAATCCCTGGTCCTTGTACTGCTGCCAGAGCTGTTCCAGCCCCTTGTATTGCGGGGTGAAGCCGCACTTGCTCGCGGTATTGACCACGAGGATGGCCTTGCCGGCGAAATCGGCCAAGGTCTTTTGCTCACCCTTGATGGTGGTGCAAGGGATGCTCAGCAGGTTGTTGCTCATGGCAATGCCTCGATCGGGAGAAAAGAACAACAAACATAGTAAGCAATTCAATTGCGTGCAATTTAATTGACGACATTGATGCCGTGATATCAACCCAAACCTGTAGGAGTAAGCGGGCTCGCTCCTACAGGGCGCCGCGCGGTTCAATTCAGCGCGGGACGAGGTTCAGGCACACCGAGTTGATGCAGTAACGCAGGCCGGTCGGCGGCGGACCGTCCGGAAACACGTGCCCCAGGTGGGCATCGCATTTGGCGCAAGTGACTTCGGTGCGGATCATGCCGTGGCTGACGTCACGGATCTCGACCATGGCGCTGTCGGCGATCGGCGCATAGAAGCTCGGCCAGCCGCAGCCGGAGTCGAACTTGGTCTTGGCGTCGAACAACGGCTCGTTGCAGCAAATGCAGTGGTACACACCGTCGGTCTTGGTGCCATTGTACTTGCCGCTGAAGGGTCGCTCGGTGCCCTTGAGACGGCACACGTTGTATTGCTCCGGATCGAGCATCGCCTTCCATTCTTCAACGGTTTTCTGCAACTTTTCCATCGGTACACCTCGGCAACTGAAAAAGCCTGATCTGTGTCTTTTCCATGGATCAGGCGGCACGTATGATTGCGCCTCTTCAAAACGCCAGTCTGGCACCCGCGCTACCGGCATTCAAACGTATTTATGGGTGCGGGCCCCGCAGGATTCGCAGTACGGTAGTGTCCCACCGTCTGGATCGTTCATTTTCAGGATCACATCGCCATGCAGGTCAGCAAATCGAACAAGCTCGCCAACGTCTGCTACGACATTCGCGGCCCAGTGCTCAAGCACGCCAAACGCCTGGAGGAGGAAGGCCATCGCATCCTCAAGCTGAACATCGGCAACCCGGCGCCTTTTGGTTTCGAAGCGCCGGACGAAATCCTCCAGGACGTGATCCGCAACCTGCCCACCGCCCAGGGCTACAGCGACTCCAAGGGCCTGTTCAGCGCACGCAAGGCGGTGATGCAGTACTACCAACAAAAGCAGGTCGAAGGTGTCGGCATCGAAGACATCTACCTGGGCAACGGCGTGTCCGAACTGATCGTGATGTCCATGCAGGCCTTGCTCAACAACGGCGACGAAGTGCTGGTGCCGGCGCCCGACTACCCACTGTGGACCGCCGCTGTGACCCTGGCCGGCGGCCATCCGGTGCACTACCTGTGTGACGAAGGCGCAGACTGGTTCCCGGACCTGGCCGACATCAAGGCCAAGATCACCCCGAACACCAAGGCTCTGGTGATCATCAACCCGAACAACCCGACCGGTGCGGTGTACTCCAGGGAAGTCTTGCTGGGCATGCTCGAACTGGCACGCCAGCACAACCTGGTGGTGTTCTCCGACGAGATCTACGACAAGATCCTCTACGATGACGCCGTGCACGTGTGCACCGCCTCCCTGGCGCCGGACCTGCTGTGCCTGACCTTCAACGGCCTGTCCAAGTCCTACCGCGTGGCGGGCTTCCGTTCCGGCTGGATCGCGATCTCCGGCCCCAAGCACAACGCCCAGAGCTACATCGAAGGTATCGACATACTGGCCAACATGCGCCTGTGCGCCAACGTACCGAGCCAGCACGCCATCCAGACCGCCCTGGGCGGCTACCAGAGCATCAATGATCTGGTTCTGCCCCAAGGCCGGCTGCTGGAACAGCGCAACCGCACCTGGGAACTGCTCAACGCAATCCCGGGCGTGAGCTGTGTGAAACCCATGGGTGCGCTGTACGCCTTCCCGCGGATCGACCCAAAGGTGTGCCCGATCCTCAACGATGAGAAATTCGTGCTCGACCTGCTGCTGTCGGAAAAGCTGCTGGTGGTGCAAGGCACCGCATTCAACTGGCCGTGGCCGGATCACTTCCGCGTGGTGACGCTGCCGCGTGTGGACGATCTGGAAATGGCCATTGGTCGCATCGGCAACTTCCTCAAGTCCTATCGCCAGTAATGGAAACGGCGCTGTACGACCGACAATCGGTCGTACAGCGAGTATCTGGCAACACTTCTCTGCCTTTCCCACAGACAGGCAGTTCGCGGCCAGCGCAAAAGCCACCTACCCCCCGTAATTACAGGGCTGCGAGGCTACGGAAAACCGATTCAGCCGTCTTTTCCCTATCGGAAATGCCCTTCAAGGCTCTACATTCAAGCTGTAGGACACAGTTTGAAATAGTCGCTCGGTTGAATCACCCCATGCCGCACCTTATATACCCCGCAGTACGCGACATATTAAGCATGAGGAGAATTCTACAACCATGATGCGCATCCTGCTGTTCTTGGCCACTAACCTTGCGGTCGTGCTGATTGCCAGCATCACCTTGAGCCTTTTCGGCTTCAATGGGTTCATGGCGGCCAACGGGGTTGACCTGAACCTCAATCAGCTGCTGATTTTCTGTGCGGTCTTTGGTTTTGCCGGCTCGCTGTTCTCGCTGTTCATCTCCAAGTGGATGGCGAAGATGAGCACCAGCACCCAGGTGATCACCCAACCCCGTACCCGGCACGAGCAATGGTTGCTGCAGACCGTTGAGGAGTTATCCCGCGAAGCCGGTATCAAAATGCCTGAAGTCGGGATCTTCCCGGCTTATGAAGCCAACGCCTTTGCGACCGGCTGGAACAAGAACGACGCACTCGTTGCGGTTAGCCAGGGCATGCTGGAACGCTTCTCGTACGATGAAGTGAAGGCCGTACTGGCCCACGAGATCGGCCACGTGGCCAACGGTGACATGGTCACCCTGGCGCTGGTACAAGGCGTGGTGAACACCTTCGTGATGTTCTTTGCACGGATCATCGGCAACTTTGTCGACAAGGTGATCTTCAAGAACGAAGGCGGCCGCGGCATTGCCTACTTCGTGGCGACCATCTTCGCCGAGTTGGTACTGGGCTTCCTGGCCAGCGCAATCACTATGTGGTTCTCACGCAAGAGAGAGTTCCGTGCAGATGAAGCCGGTGCCCGCCTGGCCGGTACCGGGGCGATGATCGCAGCGCTGCAACACCTGCGCTCCGAGCAGGGCCTGCCGGTGCACATGCCGGACAGCCTGACCGCCTTCGGCATCAACGGTGGCATCAAGCAGGGCATGGCTCGCCTGTTCATGAGCCACCCGCCGCTGGAAGAGCGTATCGACGCACTGCGTCGCATGGGCTGATAACCCGCATTGCAAAAAAGGGGCGATTGGATCGCCCCTTTTTTATGGACAAGGTTTACGCCCTGCCCAGCCAATAAACCCGCTCATCAAGCCGCGTGACACCCTCCTGAACAAACTTCCAGCTCTCCCCCAGGACGTCTTGCTCTTGCAGCGTCTTCACGGTCCAGTCCGAGCCGAACAGCACCTTGACTTCATCATCCGTCACAGCAAACGGTGGCCCGGCTTTTTGCGACTGGTCGTAATCAAGGGTGATCAGCAGTCCCTGGCAACCCGAAGGCAGCAGGCGACTCAAATGCTCGGCGTACTGCGCACGCATCAGCGGCGGCAAGGCGATCAGGGCGGCGCGGTCATATAATGCGGTGCAACCGGCCAAGGCTTCGGCGTCCAGAGCGAAGAAGTCGCCGCACCACACTTCGATCAGATCAGTCTGGTACACCGTAAAGGCATCCCGCCGAGTGATACGTGGCACAAGGTTCTGTTCGCTGAAAAACGCCTCCACGGCCTGCTCCGACAGCTCCACCCCCATCACCCGCAGCCCATGACTGGCCAACCACATCAGGTCCAGGCTCTTGCCGCACAAGGGCACCAGCACCCTGGCGCCCTCGACGAGCGCCAGCTGCGACCAATGCCGTTGCAGGTAAGGGTTGACCTCGGGCAGATGAAAGCCGATCTGATTGCGCGCCCAGCGCTCCTGCCAAAACTCAGGTTCCATAGATCCTCCATAAAATTCGATCAAATGGTGCTAAAACTTATATTAGATTTAGATCAATGATCTGACTGAAGATGGGCCCATGTTAACGCTCAGGACCCCACTTATGCTCCCCAGCCTGTTTATCTCCCACGGTTCGCCCATGCTTGCCCTGCAACCCGGTGCCAGCGGCCCGGCCCTGCAGCGTCTTGCTGCCGAGTTGCCACGCCCGAAGGCCATCGTGGTGGTGTCGGCGCACTGGGAAAGCGACGAACTCCTGGTCAGCGGCAGCGCCACGCCTGAAACCTGGCACGACTTCGGCGGATTCCCCCGCGAATTGTTTGCCGTGCAGTACCCGGCGCCGGGCGACCCGCAACTGGCCGGTAGGATTGTCGAGTTGCTGAAGGCCGACGGTCTGAATGCCCGCACCGATGACCGTCGTCCATTCGACCACGGCACTTGGGTGCCGCTGTCGCTGATGTACCCAACGGCCGATATCCCGGTGGTGCAGGTGTCCCTGCCCAGCCGCATGGGCCCTGCCCTGCAGACCCGTGTCGGGCATGCCCTTGCCAGCCTGCGCGAGCACGGCGTACTGCTGATCGGCTCGGGCAGCATCACCCACAACCTGGGCGAGTTGGACTGGCATGCAGGGCCTGAAAGCATCGAGCCATGGGCGCGAGACTTCCGGGACTGGGTGGTCGATAAGCTGGCAGCCGACGATGAAGCCGCCCTGCACGACTATCGGCGCCAGGCGCCGAATGCCGTACGCAGCCATCCCAGTGACGAGCACCTGCTGCCGCTGTACTTCGCACGTGGCGCTGGGGGTGATTTCAGCATCGCGCACCAAGGCTTCACTATGGGCGCGTTGGGCATGGACATCTACCGCTTCGGCTAACGCCCCTTGCCGTCGCCTACAGGCGAATTTCAGCCAAAAAAAATCCCCGAACCAGTCGGGGATTTTTTATGTGCGATCAATCAGCCCAGGGGCGGATCAATCTTCGCGGTAGCGACGCAGCTTCAGCTGCTTACCGGCAACGCGAGTGTCTTTCAGCTTGGCCAGCAGTTTTTCCAGACCGTCTTCCGGCAGCTCCACCAGGGAGAAGCTGTCACGAACCTGGATGCGACCGATGGCTTCACGTGCCAGGCCACCCTCATTGAGGATAGCGCCCAGCAGGTTCTTGGCAGCGATACCATCACGCGCGCCCAGCGCGGTACGGCAACGAGCACGGCCTTCAGCCAATGGCACTGGAGCACGACGCTCGCGATCACCACGGTCTGGACGGTCGCCGGAACGCTCTGGACGATCACCGCGCGGCGCGCTGTTCGGCACCAGTGGACGTTCTTTCTCGATAGCTGCCAGGGTCAAGGCTTGACCATTGGTCGCCTTGCGCAGCAGGGCTGCAGCCAGGGCACGCGGGGTGCAACCGATATCGGCGGTCAGGCGGTCCAGCAGGTCGCCGTGGGTCGATTCAGCGTCAGCCACCAGTGGCGACAGGCTGTTGGTCAGTTTCTTGATGCGAGCATCCAGAACGGCTTGGGCATCCGGCAGGCGGACTTCGGCAACTTTCTGACCGGTTACACGCTCGATCACTTGCAGCATGCGGCGCTCGCGTGGAGTCACCAGCAGCAGTGCACGACCTTCGCGACCGGCACGGCCAGTACGGCCGATACGGTGAACGTAGGACTCTGGGTCGTACGGCATGTCAACGTTGAACACGTGGGTGATACGTGGAACGTCGAGGCCACGGGCGGCAACGTCGGTCGCCACAACGATGTCCAGACGGCCATCCTTGAGAGAGTCGATCACGCGCTCACGTTGGTTCTGGGCGATGTCACCGTTCAGCGCAGCGGCTTTGTAGCCTTTGGCTTCTAGGGCACTGGCCAGGTCCAGGGTCGCTTGCTTGGTGCGCACGAACATGATCAGGGCGTCGAAGTCTTCGACTTCCAGCAGGCTCAATACAGCCGAGGTCTTCTGGTCAGCGTGAACCAACAGGTGAGCCTGTTCGATCGCGGTAACGGTCTGAGTCTTGGTCTGGATCTTCACGTGCTCTGGATCGCGCAGGTGACGCTCGGCAATGGCACGGATCGACTGCGGCAGGGTGGCCGAGAACAGAACGGTCTGACGGGTCGGTGGCAGCGCCTTGAAGATGACTTCCAGGTCATCCATGAAGCCCAGCTTCAACATTTCGTCAGCTTCGTCCAGAACCAGGTGGTTCACGGTCGACAGGACTTTCTCGTCACGACGCAGGTGGTCGCACAGACGGCCCGGCGTGGCGACAACGATCTGTGCGCCATTACGGATTGCTTTCAGTTGTGGGCCCATAGGCGCGCCGCCGTAAACGGCCACAACGGTTACGCCCGGCATTTGCTTGGCGTAGGTTTCAAAAGCGGTTGCTACTTGCAGCGCCAACTCACGGGTTGGCGCCAGGATCAGGGCTTGCGGTTCGCGCTTGGCAGGATCGATGCAATGCAGGATAGGCAAAGCGAACGCGGCGGTTTTGCCGGTACCGGTTTGCGCCTGGCCGATCATGTCCTTGCCGGCCATGATGATCGGGATCGATTGCTGCTGAATCGCCGAAGGCTCTTCGTAGCCGGTCGCTGCGACGGCTGCAAGAATATTCGGGTTAAGATTAAAAGCGGCGAAGCCGCCGGTTTCCTGGGTCATGGGTCTGCCTCTAAGTGCATCCGCAAAGACCCATGCTCCAAAGCTGCGCATGCCGTGTTGAGACTCAAGAGTCGCCCTGGCTGCTTTGTCGGCGGGGATTTGCGAAAACGAATGAATGAAAAAGATTCGTCAAGGGAGAGTCCGCTGTGCGGACGTGCAGCCGAAGCTGACTTCGGGGAATTGCGCTACCTAAACGCGGCCCGGTTAAAGGCCGGCGCGCACTATACCGGAAATAGCTGAAAAAGGGAGCTTTTTTTATCGCAAAGCACCGACAAACCGCGCTGTGTCACAGCCTTTGCAGATAACACCGGCAAGGTCTATTTTTCAAAGGCCCGGCCCTGCTGGTCATAACACTTAAACGTTTCACCTTACCTGTCGGCCCCTTTGGTCCGAAATCCTTCCCTGCGCCCGAGGGCACACCCATGAATCAAGCCAGTAGCAGCCGCGTCAGCCGTGAACTCCAGGGTCATGTCTTGCTTTTAGGCCTGGACCGGGTGGCCAAACGCAACGCGTTCGATCTGGATCTGCTCAATGAGCTGAGCCTGGCGTATGGCGAATTTGATCGAAACACCGACGCGCGGGTCGCCGTGGTGTTCGCCCATGGCGATCACTTCACCGCCGGGCTCGATCTGGCCAATGTCAGCGGGGTGATGGCCGGTGGCTGGCAGCCGCCCTTGGGCGGTTGCGATCCCTGGGGCGTGTTTGCCGGCCCACGCGTGAGCAAACCGGTGATCGTCGCGGCCCAGGGTTACTGCCTGACTATCGGGATAGAGCTGATGCTGGCTGCAGATATCAACCTCTGCGCCAGCAATACGCGCTTTGCGCAGATGGAAGTTCAGCGTGGGATCTTTCCGTTTGGCGGCGCGACGTTGCGCTTTCATCAGATTGCCGGCTGGGGCAACGCCATGCGCTGGCTGTTGACCGGCGACGAGTTCGACGCCCATGACGCCCTGCGCCTGGGCCTGGTGCAGGAAGTGATGGCCAGCGAAGACCTGCTGCCCCGCGCCGTCGAACTGGCCAACCGTATCGCCCGCCAGGCACCTCTGGGCGTACAGGCCACCTTGATGTCGGCACGGCTGGCGCGGGTGGAAGGCGAGACCGTGGCGGCTGCGGCTTTGCCGCCGATGGTGGATAAACTGCTCAACAGCGAGGATGCCAAGGAAGGCGTACGAGCGATGATCGAGAAGCGCCCTGGGGTGTTCAAGGGTATTTGAACGGGCAGTACCGGCCTCTTCGCGGGCAAGCCCGCTCCCACAGGGGAATGCATTTCAACAGGGAAATGCGGTCAAAATGTGGGAGCAGGCTTGCCGGCGATGGCATCGTTACAGGCGACTAGGTTGCGGGACGAATCGCCTTGATCAACGGCTGCAACGAGTATCCCAACCGCGGCGCCAACGCTTCGGCACGCGCCGAAAGCGCACCCAGGTCCAATACCTGATCCAGCTCCGACGGCACCAGCAGAATCACATTGCCCTCCTTCACCGGCAGTTCCCAGTAATGCCGGTGGTACAAGCCACGCAACAACGCCGCCCCCAGGGGTTTGCCATCGTCGGTGGCCCACTGGTTGATCACCAGCCAACCACCGGGATTGAGTTTTTTCTGGCAGTTTTCCAGGAAGGTCCAGGCCAGGTGCCCGACACCGGGGCCGACGTCGGTATAGAGGTCAACAAAGATCAAGTCGGCCGCTTCGGCGCTGTCGAGCAATTGCAGGGCATCGCCAATGCGAATATACAGCCGCGGGTCGTCGTCCAGCCCCAAGTACTCGATGGCCAGGCGCGGCACATCGGGGCGCAGCTCGATGGCTTCCACGTCTTCCAGCGGCAGGAACTTGAGACAGGCCTGGGTCAGCGTGCCGGCGCCCAACCCAAGGAACAGCGCGCTTTCCGGTTGCTCATGGCACAACGCGCCGATCAACATGGCGCGGGTGTAGTCGTACTCCAGCCAGCTGGGGTCGGCGGTAAATACGCAGCTCTGTTCGATGGCATCTCCGAATTCCAGAAACCGGTAATCCGCCACTTCGAGCACACGGATCATGCCGAAATCATCATGGACTTCGGCCAGCAGGCGCTCGACACGCTCCTCGGTCATCACTACTCCTAACGGTTTACCGCACGGCAAAGGCGCGATTGTCGGCCAACCGGCGGCAACAGGTCACGCACTAATTGCTGATAACATTGGCGCCCGATCTCTAATCAGCCAATCGAGTTCATGATGAGCCAACCCTGGAGCCCCGACAGCTGGCGCGCCCTGCCGATCCAGCAACAACCCCAGTACCCGGACGCTGCGCACTTGCTGCAAGTAGAGCAGAACCTGGCCAGCTACCCGCCACTGGTGTTTGCCGGGGAAGCCCGCGAGTTGCGTCGCCAGTTTGCCGAGGTGACCCAGGGCCGCGCATTCCTGCTGCAAGGCGGCGATTGCGCCGAGAGTTTTGCCGAGTTCTCCGCCGCGAAAATCCGCGACACCTTCAAGGTACTGCTGCAGATGGCCATCGTGATGACCTTCGCCGCCGGTTGCCCGGTGGTCAAGGTCGGGCGCATGGCTGGCCAGTTCGCCAAGCCGCGCTCGGCCAACGATGAAACCATCGACGGCATCACCCTGCCCGCTTACCGTGGCGACATCGTCAACGGTATCGGCTTCGACGAAACAAGCCGCGTGCCGGACCCGGACCGCCTGCTGCAGTCCTACCACCAGTCCACCGCCACCCTTAACCTGCTGCGCGCCTTCGCCCAGGGCGGTTTTGCCGACCTGCACCAAGTGCACAAGTGGAACCTGGACTTCATCGCCAACTCCGCGCTGGCCGAGAAATACAGCCAACTGGCCGACCGCATCGATGAGACGCTGGCCTTCATGCGCGCCTGCGGTATGGACAGCTCGCCGCAACTGCGCGAAACCAGTTTCTTCACCGCCCACGAAGCGTTGCTGCTCAACTATGAGCAAGCGTTCGTGCGCCGCGACAGCCTGACCAACGACTACTACGATTGCTCGGCGCACATGCTGTGGATCGGCGACCGCACCCGCCAACTGGATGGCGCCCACGTCGAGTTCCTGCGTGGAGTGAACAATCCGATCGGGGTCAAGGTCGGCCCGAGCATGAACCCGGATGACCTGATCCGCTTGATCGACATCCTCAACCCGGACAACGACCCCGGCCGCCTCAACCTGATCGCACGCATGGGTGCAGGCAAGGTCGGCGACCATCTGCCAGGCCTGATTCGCGCCGTGCAGCGCGAAGGCAAGCAGGTGCTGTGGAGTTCCGACCCGATGCACGGCAACACCATCAAGGCCAGCAGCGGCTACAAGACCCGCGACTTTGCGCAGATCCTGGGCGAGGTGAAGGAGTTCTTCCAGGTGCACCAGGCCGAGGGGACTTATGCCGGCGGGATTCACATCGAGATGACCGGGCAAAACGTCACCGAGTGCATCGGCGGCGCGCGGCCGATCACCGAGGATGGATTGTCGGACCGCTACCACACCCACTGCGACCCACGGATGAATGCCGATCAGTCGCTGGAATTGGCGTTTCTGATTGCCGAGACGCTTAAACAAGTCAAACGCTGAGATTTAAGTCGCCTGCACTGACGCCTTCACGAGCACGCCCGCTCCCACATTCGACGGCATTCCTACAGGATCTACGCGGTCACATGTGGGAGCGGGCTTGCTCGCGAAGAGGCCCTAAAGCCCACCCCTATCAAGCATTGCCGCCCTTAACCGGTCGGCACTCGGCCGCTGGCAATTGAGCTGCACCTGTTCCAGTCCCAGCCAACCGGCCATTTGCAACAGGTTCTGCGCCAGCGCCTGCATACCCTCATCATCGAGTCCCGACTCTTCTTCGTGCACCGCATGCACCGCCAGGCGTCCATTGGCGCGTTCGGCGCGCAGGTCGACGCGTGCAGCGATCCGTTCGTTGTACAGAAACGGCAGCACGTAGTAGCCGTACACTCGCTTGTCTTGCGGGGTATAAATCTCCAGGCGGTATCGGAAGTCGAACAGACGCTCGGTGCGGCTGCGTTCCCAGACCAGCGAGTCGAACGGCGACAGCAGAGCGCTGGCCGGCACGTTGCGTGGCACTTTCGGGTCAGGCAGGCAGTAAGCCGGTTGCTTCCAACCTTGTACTTGGCAAACCCGCAGTTGGCCGTCTTCCACCAGTTCGGCGAGGCGAGAGCGGCTGTCGGCAGGGTCGAGACGGAAGTAATCGCGCAGGTCCTTTTCGGTGCCCACGCCCAGCGCCGTAGCGCTGTGCAGCAGCAAACCGCGCTGGGCTTGCGCCTCAGTCACAGAGGTTTGAAGGATATCGCTGGGAATGACCCGCTCTGGCAGATCGTAGAGACGTTCAAAGCCGCGTCGGCCTGCAACAGTCACCAGGCCGGCAGCAAACAGCCATTCCAGCGCGTGTTTCTCATCGCTCCAGTCCCACCAAGGACCGGCACGTTCCGCACGGGTCGACAAACTACCAGCACCCAGCGCGCCCTGCTGCTCGACGATCTGCAAGACCCGCCGGATCGTGGCCTGCTGCTCACGCCCAAAACGCGCCATTTGCGAATAAATTCCCTGCCCCTGCTGCGCCCGCGCCATGCGCCAACGCATCAACGGGTAAAGCGCCAGCGGCAACAGCGAAGCCTCATGCCCCCAGTATTCGAACAACGAACGCCGCCGGCCCTGGCTCCAGGCCGCCTGCTCAAGGAGTAAAGGGGAGTAATGACCCAAACGGGAAAACAGCGGCAGGTAATGCGAGCGCACCACGGCATTCACTGAATCGATCTGCAATACACCCAGACGCTCGATCATCCGGTTGAGATGCGCAGCCTTAATCAGTGCAGGCGCCTGGCGCCCGGAAAAACCCTGGGCCGCCAGCGCCATGCGCCGAGCTTGCTTGAGTGAAAAAGACAGGTCGGCGGGCATGGGAATCTCCGTATGGGCGCGCCCCCCACCCTACTGCATCTGCGATCATTTTCGCAGCGGGTCTTGCCAGAAATGCAGCTGCCGCTCCTGCTCTACGTCGCCGCGATTGAGCCCGATATCCTTGAGTGCATCATCGCTCAAGGTTGCCAGCATCTGGCGTTCCGCATGCACCACCTGCCAACGGGCAATCTTGTGAAACAGCCCGGCAAACGGACGTTTCGCCATCAACACAAAACCTCTTTGACCTTTCATCTTCGCGCCCTCCAGTGGGGATGGCGCAAGTGTGTGCCTGGGCTTATGATCAATCCAACGAATGTTTTTTATGCAATACATCTCAGAGATTGATCAATTGTCCAGCTTTCCGAGCATCGACACAGAAGTGCTGCGCACCTTCGTCGCCATTGCCGACCAGGGAGGTTTCACCCGCGCAGGTGAATTGGTCAACCGCACCCAATCGGCGGTGAGCATGCAGATGAAGCGCCTGGAAGAAGACGTGTTGCAGCGCAAGCTGTTCGAGCGTGATGGTCGGCAGGTGCGACTGACGCCCGAGGGCCAGGTGTTGCTGGGCTATGCACGGCGCATCCTGAAACTGCACAGTGAGGTGTTCAACACCCTGCGTGAGCCGCACATGGTGGGGTTGGTGCGCATCGGCACGCCAGATGATTACGTGATGCGTTTCCTACCGGGAATTCTCAAGCAGTTTTCCAAGGCCTACCCGCTGATTCAGATCGAGATGCACTGCGAATCTTCATCAGTGCTGATGCAGCGGCGGGATTTGGCGTTGACCGTCGTCAGCCGCGAGCCAGGCAATGAAATCGGTGAGCTGTTGCGCACAGAACGCATGGTGTGGGTGGCAGCGCCCTGCTTTTGCACGGACGAGCATGATGCCCTGCCACTGGCGATGTCCGGTGTCGACTGTCTCTATACCCAGTGGGCGCGCTCAGCACTGGAGGCAGCCGGGCGGGATTATCGCCTCGCCTATCACAGCTCCAACGTGGCGGCGATCCAGGCAGTGGTCAACGCCGGCCTGGCGGTGATGGTCAGCATGGAAAGCCTGGTGACTGAAGACCTGCGGGTGCTGGGCAAGGACGAGGGCCTGCCCCCCCTGCCCTCGATGAACCTGCACTTGTTGCGCAACCCCCAGATGAATTCGCCCATCACCGACTGCCTGGCGGAATACATCATCGAAGGTTTCAGACCTTAAAGGTCAGCATCACCGCGCACACCACCAGAAAGCCGCAGAACAGGCCGCGCAGTACACGCTCCGGGAGGGCGTGGGCGACTTTCACGCCCCAACTGATACTGAGCAAACCGCCGATGGCCAAGGGGACGCCGATCATCCAGTCCACTTCCTGGTGCCAGGCGTAGGTGACCAGAGTTACACCGGTACTCGGCAGTGCCAGGGCCAGGGACAGGCCTTGGGCAACCACCTGGCTAGTGCCGAACACACTGGTCAGCACCGGCGTGGCAACCACTGCGCCACCCACACCGAATAAACCGCCCATGGAACCGGATGCCGCACCCAGCACCCCGAGCCACGGCCAGGAGTAACGCATCTGCGCCGTCGGCGGTGCGTTGCGGGTGAACATGCGCACCAGGTTGTAGGCCGAGAGCGTCAGCAGGAAGGCAATAAAGCCGATGCGCATGGCGCCCGCATCCAGGCCCACGGCCCAGATCGAACCGAGCCAGGCGAAACTGAAACCCATCACGCCCAACGGCAACGCATGGCGCAGTTCAATGCGGTTGCGCTGGTGGTAGCGCCACAGCGCTAGCATCACATTGGGCACGACCATCACCAGTGCCGTGCCCTGGGCCAGTTGCTGATCCAGGCCGAACAACACGCCCAGCACCGGGATCGCGATCAGCCCGCCGCCAATGCCGAACAGCCCACCCACTGTGCCGAGGGCCGCGCCCAATACCAGGTACATCATTAAATCCAACACAGCTTGTCACTCCGCAATCACAGGCCTTGCATCCTACGCAGTCGACTCTGGCGCGGAAACGCACAGCAACGCACAATGGCTGTGCCAATCTCGCATAAGCATTCGTTTGATGAACCCCAATACTCTGACTGATCAACTGAGCCTGTTTCTCGATGTGTTGGAAACCGGCAGTTTTTCCGCGGCAGCACGCCGTCATCCCTTGACGCCCTCCGCGGTGGCGCGGCGGATCGACAGCCTGGAAAGCTCGGTGGGCAGCCGCCTATTCCAGCGCAGCACCCACGCGGTAGTGCCGACCCCGGCGGGTGTGGCGTTTGCCGAGCGGGCGCGGCGGATCGTCAGCGAGTTGCAATTAGCACGGGCCGAAGCCGTGTCGTTGAGCCATGCGCCGGAGGGTCTGATTCGGGTGGATGCGCCAGCGGCGTTCGGTCGACGGCACCTGGCGCCGGTGATTGCGGACTTCCTGAATGTCTACCCAGGGCTGGATGTGCACCTGCATCTGATCGACAGTTTTGTGGACATGCAGGGCGCGCACCTGGGCAAGGTTGACCTGGTACTGCGCGCCGGGCATATCGTCGACACGCGGTTGATCGCTACCCCACTGGCGAGCATCGTGCGCGTCGCCTGTGCCAGCCCGGCCTATCTGAAGAGCCGAGGCATGCCGAACCACCCTCAGGAGCTGAGCGAACACGACGGGCTGGACTGGGATGGCCTGGCGCCAACATTCGCCTGGCGATTCGAGCTGGATGGGCGCCGTGCTACCTATCGCCCACGTCGCATCCGCATGAGTGCAAATAACGCCGAAGCCTTGCTGTCCGGTGCCCTGGCCGGACTGGGCATTGCCCACCTGCCCACCTGGCTGGCCAGTGAATACCTGGTGCGCGGCGAACTGCTGCCATTGTTTTGCGAAAATGGCCTGCCCAGCCCCGAAACCACCGGGATCTATGCACTACGCCTGGAACAGCAACCCAACGCACGCAGCCGCTTGTTGCTGGAATACCTCAAAACCCGCTTCAGCCCCGTGCCGTCGTGGGACCTGGCATTGCAAAGTGGCTTGGTCTGACCGCTCGGACAGAATTATCTGGCGCATTAAAGATTTGCCCGCTAGATTCCAGCCCAGAGACGTTTTCCGGAGGCAACGCCATGAGCAAAAATCCCGATCCTTGCGAATCCCTGATGCTGGATAACCAGCTGTGCTTCGCCCTGCACTCGACCTCGCTGCTGATGACCAAGGTCTACAAGCCACTGCTGCAAGCGCTGGGCCTGACCTACCCGCAGTACCTGGCAATGATGGTGTTGTGGGAAGAGGATGGTTTGACCGTCGGCGAAATCAGCAGTCGCCTGCTGACTGATCCGGGCTCGCTGACACCGCTGCTCAAGCGCCTGGAAGTCGAAGGCCTGCTCAGCCGTACCCGCAGCCGCGAAGATGAACGCGTGGTGGTCGTGGAATTGACCGCCGCCGGCCGCGCCCTGCAAGACCGGGCCATGGGAATTCCCCACTGCATCCTCGGTGCAAGCGGCCTGGAGTTGGACCAATTGCGTAAGTTGCAGGGCGACCTGATTGCGTTGCGCGCTAACCTGCAAGCCAGCATTTAAACCCCTTCCCCTTCAAGGGCGTCGACTCCGCTGCGCCCGCAGACAACGACCGTTCGTCCCGCCCTCTGAATAATTTTATAAATTTATCTTGCGCGCAAAACATTGGCGCTATACATTCTCCTCACCAACTACTTAGCGCGCAAACATTTAGCGCTAAAACAAAGAGGAAAACGCCATGCAAACGCTCTATACCGCAGTAGCTACCGCCACCGGCGGCCGTGATGGCCGTGCTGTTTCCAACGACAACATCCTCGACGTCAAACTCTCCACCCCTAAAGAACTGGGTGGCGCCGGCGGCCAGGCCACCAACCCTGAGCAACTGTTCGCTGCCGGCTACTCGGCCTGCTTCATCGGCGCCCTGAAATTCGTCGCCAGCCAGACAAAACGCAAAATCCCGGATGACGCCTCGATCACCGCCCACGTCGGTATCGGCCAGATTCCTGGTGGTTTCGGCCTGGATATCGACCTGCACATCAGCCTGCCGGGCCTGGCTCAAGACGACGCGCAAAGCCTGGTCGACGCCGCTCACCAAGTCTGCCCGTACTCCAACGCCACCCGTGGCAACGTTGATGTACGCCTGCACGTGACTGTCTAAATGACCTCGGCCGCCCCTGGAGAACGCAATGAACACAATTGGTAAAGCACTCACCGGCACCCTGCTCGCCTTGTCCATCACCAACGCCTTTGCTGCGTCAGGTGAAGTCGAACACTCCACCCAAGCTTTTCTGGACGTGTTGAACGCCGGCACCGGCAAACCGATGGAACAACTGACGCCAAAGGACGCCCGTGCCGTACTGACCGGCGCCCAGGCCGGTGTGAAGCTGACCTTGCCCAAAGCGGATGTGAGCCAGAAGACCATCCAGGTCGATGGCAAGCCGCTGGACCTGACCATCGTGCGTCCGGCCGGGGTCAAGGGCACATTGCCGGTGTTCATGTTCTTCCACGGCGGCGGCTGGGTGCTTGGGGACTATCCGACCCATGAACGCCTGGTGCGGGATCTGGTGGTGGGTTCGGGGGCGGTGGCGGTTTTCGTCAACTACACGCCTTCGCCGGAAGCGCACTACCCGGTGGCGATCAACCAAGCCTACGGCGCGACAAAATGGGTGGCCGAGCACGGCCAAGAGATCAACGTTGATGGCAAGCGCCTGGCGGTAGCGGGCAACAGTGTCGGCGGCAATATGGCGGCAGTGGTCAGCCTGATGGCCAAGGACAAGGGCACACCGGCGATCAAGTTCCAAGTGCTGTTATGGCCGGTGACCGACGCCAATTTCGACACAGGGTCCTATAACCAATACGCCGAAGGGCACTTCCTCACCCGCAACATGATGAAGTGGTTCTGGGACAACTACACCACCGACGCCAACCAGCGCGCCGAGATCTACGCCTCGCCGCTGCGGGCGACCATTGACCAGCTGAAAGGCTTGCCGCCCGCGCTGATTCAAACAGCCGGCGCCGACGTGTTACGCGATGAAGGCGAAGCCTATGCCCGCAAGCTGGACGCAGCCGGTGTAGCGGTCACCGCCGTACGTTACAACGGCATGATCCACGACTACGGTTTGCTCAACGTGGTCAGCCAAGTCCCAGCAGTCCGCTCCGCGCTGCTCCAGGCCTCGGATGAGCTGAAGCAACACTTGAAGTAAAACGTAACGCGCATAAAAAAGCCCGACGCATGGTCGGGCTTTTTTCGTATCGGCAGGGCCAGAATTACTTCTTGGCGCGACCTTTGTACGAACCACCTTCGCGGGTGTCGATTTCGATCAGGTCGTCGATTTCGATGAAATCGGCCACTTGCAGTTCGGTACCGTTGCTCAGCTTGGCAGGCTTCATCACCTTGCCCGAAGTGTCGCCGCGAGCGGAACCTTCGGTGTAGGCCACTTTACGCACGATGGTGGTCGGCAGCTCTACGGAAACCAGGCGCTCTTCGAAGAAAATAGCTTCGCAGACGTCTTCCATGCCTTCTTCGATGAACGGCAGAACGGCTTCGATATCTTCAGCGTTCAGCTCGTACATGGTGTAGTCAGTGGTGTCCATGAACGTGTAGGTGTCGCCGCTGATGAAGGACAGGGTCGCTTCTTTGCGGTCGAGGATTACGTCGTCCAGTTTGTCATCGGCGCTGTAGACGATCTCGGTCTTGTAACCGGTCAGCAGGTTCTTCAGCTTGGTCTTCATGATTGCGCTGTTACGACCAGACTTGGTGAACTCAGCTTTCTGAACCAGCCAAGGGTCGTTTTCGAGACGGATCACTGTACCGGGTTTCAGTTCTTTACCAGTTTTCATTGCATATATCCGAAATTTGGATGGGATTTACAAAATTCAAGGTGGCGTATCATATCCAACTTTCATAAAACTTCACCAGCGCCGTCGCAAGATCGGCCTGCAAACCCTGTTCCAGACACCATGTTTCGGCGCGCTGGCTCACCTCCGGCCAGTGCTCCAGCAGCATTTTCCACGGTTGAGCCATATCGGCCTCCGTGTTCCAGGCTTGCCAGAGACCGATCAACGCCGCGCTTGCCGCCGCTGATAAGTCGGCGGTGTACAGCTCCAGGAAGGCGTCGAGCTTGTCGAGATGGATGTCTTCGTCCTGACGGTAGATGTGCCACAACAACGGCCGCCCGGCCCATTGGGCGCGCACGAACGAGTCTTCGCCGCGCACGGCATTGAAGTCGCAGCACCACAGTAGACGGTCGTATTGTTCCTGGCGCACGAACGCGATGACCTGCACCGTCAGCGATCCGCGTTGCTGGATATCGCCCGCGACCAGCCGTTCCACATCGAGCCAGCGCTGCACGTCGCCCAGAATACGCCCCTCCGGAACCAGCAGATGAGTGGCACGCCCGTCCGTCGATAACACGTCGAGCCAGCTGGCGAGGCCAGCATTTTCGTAGGCGAACAGTGAGATCAGCCGCGCATCGACTGCGGGAACTATGCCCAAGGCTTGTAGGAAGTCTCGTTGTGCACCGGCATCCTGCTGAAACGCCTTACGTTCTTCCAGCAACCGCGCCTCACGCAATAACCCGCCAGTGCCGGGGCGGAACCCGGGAAAGAAGAAGTACTTCTGCACGCCCTTGAATTTCACCGATGGCAGCCGATGACAGCCCACCACCCACTCTTCAGCACTCAGGTAATCCAGGTTCATCCACAACGGCGTACATCCGCGTTCAGCCATGGCTTCCATATAGTCGGGCGGCAACTGGCAGGCGAACGCGGCGATCACCACATCCGCTGCCGGTACACTCACCCACTCGGCCGGCCAATGGCGCACTTCGACGCCTTCCTGCCATTGCAGGTCTTGCTCCACATCGATGTCCGGACACATGCGTTCGAACGCGCGCAGGTCGTCGACCCACAAGCGCACATCGCAGGCGTGCTCCGCGACCAATTGCCGGGCCAGGCGCCAGGTCACGCCGATGTCGCCGTAGTTGTCGACGACACTACAAAAAATATCCCAGCGGGCTTTCATTCCGGGCTCCAACGCTCAAAGGCTCGATTGTCCGCATAAATGCGCGGATGCAGAAGACTTGATCGCGATTATTCTGCACGGTGGCTGTGCGACAATTGCCGCCACGCCGTCAATGCCTGCCAGGAGGCCATCATGTCTGATCGTCCGTTGTCGCTGTTCAAGCTCAGTGCTTCCATCGCGTTTGGGGTGTGGTTGGGGTTTATCGCCATCGCGCTAACGGCTTGGCTGGCATCGCGCTACCTGTTCCCGCAGAGCCTGGCACCGGTGGCCCAGGCCGTGCAGCAATTGGGCAAGCCTGCGGTGGTAGCACCTGAACCGCCGAACCGCATGTTCGAGCAGTACCAGCAAAACCTGCAGAAGCAGGAACAACAACAAACCCTGGACCAGGCCCGCAACAATGCGCGTAACTTGTCCAATCCCAAATGCCAGTTCTGGCTGCAACAGGACCAGAACGCCCCCAACGAAAAGACCCGGGCCAATGTCCTGCAATTCTGCGATTGATGACCATGAATAAACACGCCGTGCACCCGCTCGTACTGGAAAAGCTCACCCTCGACCTCGACATTGCCCAACGCGCCGCGCAGACCGCCTACGAAACCGCGACCCACGAAGAAAACATCGCAGAGAACAAATACGACACGCTGGGGTTGGAAGCATCCTACCTGGCGGCGGGGCAAGCCAAACGCGTGGAGGAGATCAAGCAAGCGTTGGCGCTGTGCCAGAACATGCAACTGCGTGCTTACGATGATCAGCGGGGCATTGAAATCGGCGCGCTACTGGGCCTGGAAGACGAAAACGGTCGCCAGCAGTGGCTGTTCCTGGCGCCGGACGCGGCAGGCTTGAAGGTCGATGTGGTCGGGCAACCGGTGACCGTCATCACCCCGCGCTCGCCACTGGGCAAAAGCTTGCTGGGTAAGTTCGAAGGCGATGAGGTGGAGATTATGGTGGCGGGCGCTCGGCAACATTTTACAGTTACCGAGGCTAGATAACCTGTAGGAGCGAGTTTGCTCGCGAAGCACACAAGCACGCCGCGTTAATCCTGGCGCCCTGCGTTATCGTTGACGATTGTCGCGAGCGGGCTAGCTCCTACAGTGGATCGCATTCATTCACTTAATGGACGGGCAGCTCAACGCCATCAAACAACGCTTCCAGCTCCTGCTTATTGTGGCACTGGATCGCCTTGGCCATGACCTCACGGGTCAGGTGCGGCGCAAACTTCTCGATGAAGTCGCACATGAAGCCCCGCAGGAAGGTGCCACGACGGAAGCCGATCTTGGTCACGCTGGACTCGAACAGCTCGCTGGCATCAAGCACCACCAGGTCTTTGTCGAGCGCAGTGTCGACCGCCATCTTGGCGACGATGCCCACGCCCAGCCCCAGGCGCACGTATGTCTTGATCACGTCGGCGTCGGCTGCGGTGAACACCACTTTCGGCGTAAGACCGCGATGGCTGAAGGCTTCGTCAAGCTTGGAACGGCCGGTAAAACCAAATACGTAAGTCACGATCGGGTATTCAGCCAGGGCTTCCAGGGTCAACTTCGGCAGCTTGGCCAACGGGTGACCTTGAGGCACGACGACGCAACGGTTCCAGCGGTAGCACGGCATCATCACCAGGTCGCCGAACAGCTCCAGGGCCTCGGTGGCGATGGCGAAGTCGACGGTGCCGTCAGCGGCCATCTCGGCGATCTGCATCGGCGAACCCTGGTGCATGTGCAGGGCCACGTCCGGGTACTGCTTGATGAAATCGCGGATCACCGGCGGCAACGCATAACGCGCCTGGGTGTGGGTGGTGGCGATGGACAGGGTGCCCTTCTTCTCGTTGGAGAATTCCTGGGCGATCTGCTTGATGCTTTCGACTTTGCGCAGGATCTCGCCAGCGGTGGTGATGATGCGCTCACCGGCCGGGGTGACACGGGTGAGGTGCTTGCCACTGCGCGCGAACACTTCAACGCCCAGCTCGTCTTCGAGCAGGCGGATCTGCTTGCTGATACCGGGTTGCGAGGTGTAAAGGCTTTGAGCGGTAGCGGAAACGTTGAGGTCGTGGTGCGCCACTTCCCAGATGTAGCGCAGTTGTTGAAGCTTCATATGTGTCCCTCAAAGCAGATAGACGCCACGGGTATCAGCGACGGTATATAACTATATTAAAGGTTCGATGGATAAATCTAGAACTTTTTATCGTTCCCAACCATCACACGTCCTCACTGCGTCGACGCTGCAACGAAGGCACCAGGTAAACCGGCACCGTAGACAACTGCAGCACCCGAGCAGCCGTGCGCCCCAACGGGGTGGCCGCCGCGGTTGCATGGCTATGACTACCTACGATCAACAGGTCTACGGAAAGTTTGCGCAGTTGGTCGAGTATCACCTCACACGGGTCCCCCTGGATCACCCGTACCGAGCGAATCAACTTCAGGTCTTGCTCCCCGTCACCCAACTCCTCGCGAAAACTGTCCAGCACCCGCTGTTCGATCGTCGCCATGACCGTGGTCACCCCCTGACTTTGCCACTCACTCAGGGCCTTCTCATCAAGGTAGCTCTGTAACACCGATTCGGCGAACAGCCCGATGGGCTCGACTACGTGAATCACATACAGGTCCGCCTTGAACGTCCGCGCCAGCGCCAGCGCATGCTGCATCACATAAGGCGCATACAGACCGAGGTCCGTGGCGTACAGCATCGAACGAATCATAGAACCTCCTGGGCGGCCAGGATGGCGGAGATGAAATCAGCTTAGCAGCGCCTCGCTGACTTCGACTGACTTACAGCTTCACCTCATTACTGATGCCATGGGGCACATGCCCGGTGGCGACAAACTCCATGGCTTTCTCGCAATGCCCGGCCTGGTCATCGAAGAACACATCGGCAGCAAACGCCTCCAGGAACGCGGATTTTTCCAGGCCGCCCAGGAACAACGACTCGTCCAGGCGAATATCCCATTCACGCAAGGTGCGAATCACCCGCTCGTGTGACGGCGCCGAACGGGCAGTGACCAAGGCGGTGCGGATCGGGCAGGCCTCATCGGGAAACTCGCGCTGCAATAAGTTGAGTGCCGCCAAAAACCCTTTGAAAGGACCGCCGTGCAAAGGCTGGCGCGCCGACTCCCGCTCATTGGCCTGGAACGCCTCAAGGCCCCCGGCCTGGTACACGCGTTCCGACTCATCGGAGAACAGCACCGCGTCGCCGTCGAAGGCAATGCGCAGTTCTTCGCTGGAGGCACGGTTCGGACCGCCGGACAGAATCGTCGCCGCTGCAAACCCGGCATCGAGGGCACTGCGCACGTCTTCAGCGTGGGTTGAAAGAAACAGATGGCAACCAAACGCTGCCAGGTAAGGATAAGGACTACGCCCGCCTACGAAAGCGGCGCGGGAAATATCCAGGCCGTAATGTTGGATTGAATTGAACACGCGCAGGCCAGTGTCGGCACTGTTGCGCGACACCAACACCACTTCGACCCGGGCACGGCCGAGACGGGCATTGAGGCTCAGCAGCTTCTTGACCAGCGGGAAAGCGTCACCGGGCTCGAGGATTTCCTCCTCGTGTTCGATCTGGTACTGGCGGTAAGTCTCGACCCCTTCGGCCAGGTAGACCTTGTGGCTTTCACTCAAGTCAAAGAGTGCCCGCGACGAGATCGCCAGCACCAGTTTGTCGCCCAATCCCTTTGCCATCGTGTGCCCTCGAACTCAGCGGTTATGTCGATCAATGAAACTCAAGGCTTGGTACAGCGCCTGCATCCGCGGCAGTTCGCACCCGGCAGCCTTGGCGGCAGCGAGTGGCCGGGCGTAGATCGCCGCCAGTTCCAGCGGGCGTTTGTGCACGTGATCGTGGTACATGCTCGGCAGATAGTCGTCCATGGTTTCGGTCATGGTGAACATCTGCTCGGCGTAGCTTTGCGGGATGTCATGACCACAGGCGTGGGCACCCTGTATCACTTCGGCCATCAGCGCCTGGATCAGCGCGCGACTGGACTCGTCGGCCATCATGGCCGTGGTGCCCGCGCCCAATAATACCGAGAGGCCGTTGTAGGGCACGTTCCACACCAGTTTGTGCCAACGGGCCTGATGCACGCTGGCCATGGCCTGGGACTCAATGCCAGCTTTGTGAAACAGCGCTGCGCCGGCTTCGACGATCGCCTGTTGGGCGGCACCATCATTGGCCGCCGTGCCACTGTGATAACCCAGGTTGACCCGGCCTAACGCCTGATGCTCGATCACGCCGGGGGCAGAGCGGTGCACGCCGATGTAGCACAGGCCACCCAGCAGGTGCAGCGATGCGGGCAGGTGCTGACGCAGGCTGTCTTCGACATCGAGGCCGTTTTGCAGCAGCACCACCTTGGCATCCGGCGCGGCCACCTGGGCGAGGGTCGGGGCCAGCTCGAGGTTGCCGGTCGACTTGGTGCCTACCAGCAACCAGTCGCACGGCGGCATATCGGCCGCACGGGCATACGCTTGTACCGGATGCAGGTGCAAGGGGCCATGCACCGTGCTGTTCAGATGCAGGCCGTGCTCGCTGACCGCCGCGTATTCACTGCGCAACAGGAAGTGCACATCGAAACCGGCGCGCGCCAGCATCAAGCCGTAGAAACCGCCGATGGCGCCGGTGCCGATGATGCCGATCCGCGGCGACTGGGGTGTAACTGCTGTCATGGCAATTCCTCAGGTGGACGGGTGAGTGCCTGTTTTACTGAGTCGAAAACGTCGTCACGCGTAAGACGTGTGTGTATTTGCCCCAGGAATTGACCCTCGCACACCACGAACAGCGCCGGCAAATGAAAGATCTGGTAGCGTTCGACCGCCCCACCGTTCTGCCCGGCGTCCACCCAGCACACGCGGTCCACTGGCAACGGCCAGCCCGGCAACTGTTGGCGCGCCCAACGGCAACTGGAACACCCCTGGCTCGTAAACACGACGAGCGAAATACCTGGCAATCCCAGCAATTGCTGGTCAATATCCAGGTCGGTCAATTCCAGTTCCTTCACTATACTGCTGCCACCGCCGTCAATTGGACGGTGCTCGGAGTCCGTGTACATGGGTCGTTTTGTACCTCACCCTGATGATGTCGCTGTCGAGTTAATCCAACGCCCCTCTCCTGCTATCCCCCGCCAACGCCTGCACACCAGCGGCCTGGGCGGCATCGCCTGCGATTGGCCACGTGCCTGGCGCGAAGGCACGGCGGTTGATCTGCACATCCCCTCCCTGGGCGCCAGCGCGCGTTATCCGGGCTATGTGGCGTGGTGCCGCAAGGTGGAAACCGGCTACCGCGTCGGTATCTCGTTTACCGACGAACATGCCTTGTTCGGTGCCCGCATGGGTGAGCAAGCATGCCGGATACAGCGCTATTGCCGCCAGCACGAAGATGCCGAGCCGACACCCCAGCAACTCGAAGCCCTCGCCCGCGAGTGGGTATCGCGCCATGCGGGCGAGTTCTCCCATGAGGCCTTTGTGGCGCCAGCACTGGATTAAAGCGGGCTTTGCCCATTGTCGCGGGCCCGTGTTACGCGCTAAGGTTCCTCCCCCTGCATTCAAATCATGCTGTGCTCCGCCGCACGGGGATGGCTGGCGGCCGGCACCCGTGACCCTGACGAGTAACACGATGGCTGATTTACCGATCAATGACCTAAACGTCGAATCCAACGAGACCCTGATCACACCCGATCAGCTCAAGCGCGAAATCCCCCTGAGCGACGCTGCCCTGCAGACCGTCACCAAGGGCCGCGAAGTCATCCGTGACATTCTCGACGGCACCGACCACCGCCTGTTCGTTGTCATCGGGCCTTGCTCGATCCACGACCTGAAGGCTGCCCACGAGTACGCCGAACGCCTGAAAGTACTGGCGGCGGAAGTGTCCGACACGCTGTACCTGGTGATGCGCGTCTATTTCGAAAAACCGCGCACCACCGTCGGCTGGAAAGGCTTGATCAACGACCCGTACCTGGACGACTCGTTCAAGATCCAGGACGGCTTGCACATCGGTCGTCAATTGCTGCTGGACCTGGCCGAGATGGGCCTGCCCACTGCCACCGAAGCCCTGGACCCGATCTCCCCGCAGTACCTGCAGGACCTGATCAGTTGGTCGGCCATCGGCGCACGTACCACCGAATCCCAGACTCACCGTGAAATGGCGTCCGGCCTGTCCTCGGCCGTGGGCTTCAAGAACGGCACCGATGGCGGTCTGACCGTGGCGATCAACGCGCTGCAATCGGTCTCCAGCCCACACCGCTTCCTGGGTATCAACCAGGAAGGTGGCGTGTCCATCGTCACCACCAAGGGCAACGCCTACGGTCACGTGGTATTGCGTGGCGGCAACGGCAAGCCCAACTATGATTCGGTCAGCGTTGCGCTGTGCGAGCAGGCGTTGAACAAGGCGAAGATCAAGCCGAACATCATGGTCGACTGCAGCCACGCCAACTCCAACAAGGACCCGGCTCTGCAGCCGTTGGTGATGGAAAACGTTGCCAACCAGATCCTGGAAGGCAACCAGTCGATCATCGGCCTGATGGTCGAGAGCCACCTGAACTGGGGTTGCCAGGCGATTCCAAAAGACCTGACCGACTTGCAGTACGGCGTGTCGATCACCGATGCCTGCATCGACTGGTCCGCCACCGAAAACACCCTGCGCAGCATGCACGCCAAGCTCAAGGACGTATTGCCTAAGCGCAAACGCACCTGATTTAAACTGCGCACACAAAAACGCCGGGCTCAGCCCGGCGTTTTTCATTGCATTGTCTATGTCTTACAGCTTGGCAGCATGGCGCTGGTGGCGCTCCATGTAGCGTTCGACGTAGGAGCAGGACGGGATCACCGTGTAACCGGCCTCTTCGGCGAACTTCAAGGCTTCCTCGGTCAATGCCGCCGCAATCCCACGGCCCCGCAGTGCGTTGGGCACGAAGGTCCGATAGATGTCCAGGGTCTGTTTGCCGAGGTCCATATAGGTCAGATAGGCACGATGACCGTCCACATTGGTCTCGAACTGATGACCAGCCTGGTCATGGTGGATGGACAACGCCTCGCTCATCACTACTCCTCGCGGGTCTTGGTTTCTGACCCCTACCTTACCGATGTTTTTCCGGCGAAGGAACATCTACGCCACCCCGTGCCGGTTTCGACAACGAGAAAACCCTGAGCGCTTACAACCAGCACGTAGGGAATAGTAGGCACCAATCCTGAAATTGCTCAAGGCGCACTCGTCATCCGCTGCCGCTGGTGGATATAGAAAGGGCTCCGATCAACCTGGGATCGAAAGCCTGAACATTGCCGGCACTTGAACCTTAAGACGAACAGGCGCTCTTAAAGTCACCTCTACATGCGTAAAAGATGCAGGACAACGCAAAGCCATGCTGAACGGAAGTATCAGCGTGGATATATAAAATTTCATCTGTTTGCAAGGCTTAACACATGCGGGCCGGCCCTTTCAGCCTGGATCCAATTTTCGCCTGTTCGAAAAAATTGGACGGTTTTTATACAAACCTCCAAAAGATTAGCCAAAATAGATTCGGCGCGAGAATTTTTTTTGCTTCTTGCGCTACGTCAGTTTACTTACTACAAGTAATGGGTAGTATGTACGCCGGCTATTAGCTCACTCTGGGCGAACTAGCTATCTAATAGAAAGTCCTTGAAGGGGAACACGATGAACAACGTTCTGAAATTCTCTGCTCTGGCTCTGGCCGCAGTTCTGGCTACCGGTTGCAGCAGCGTCTCCAAAGAAACCGAAGCTCGTCTGACTGCAACTGAAGACGCAGCAGCTCGCTCCCAGGCCCGTGCAGACGAAGCCTACCGTAAAGCTGATGAAGCTCTGGCTGCTGCTCAAAAAGCACAACAGACTGCTGACGAAGCTAACGAGCGCGCTCTGCGTATGCTTGAAAAAGCTAGCCGCAAGTAATAATCCCTCGGGGTTGTTATCAAGCCGATCCATTTATGGGTCGGCTTTTTTATTGCCTGGGGTGTGTACCTCAATCTCGGGCAATAAAAAGCCCGCCCCGGCGCAAGACCGTGGCGGGCTTATGATCGAGCGACTTATTGCGGCAGGTCGATCGGCGCGCTCACGGCGACCGAGGCCGCGCCAGGCTCGCCGATCTCCGTCGGCAAACCATCTTCCGCCGCGACCACATCGCGCACCTGGTCCCAGTTCACCCGCAATTGATTGGCCAAGTCTTCACGCTTGAGCAAGGCGTTGATGACAGCGGTGTGTTTGTCGACCACCGACGGCGTCCCGTCATCATTCAACGGCGTATGTGCTTCCAGGTAGACCTTGCCACCACTGCGACCGAATTTATAGGCATCGTTGATGATGCGCACCGACGTCCCCACCGGCACCATGCCCGCCATCTCCAACACGTTGTTGTTGAACATACGGAAGCAGCCGTGACTTGTACGCGTGCCGATACCAAATTTCATGTTGGAACCGTGGATCAGGTAACCCGGCGTGCCCAGGGTGAACTTGAACGGACCCAGCGGATTGTCCGGGCCGGCCGGCACCACGTTGGGCAGCGGGTCACCATTGGCGGCGTGCTCGGCCTTGATCGACGCGGGCGGCGTCCAGGTCGGGTTGGGTGTCTTGGCGATGATGCTGGTGTGGGCAATAGGAGAACCCCAGCCTTCACGACCGATCCCCAACGGGAACGTGTAGACCACGTTCTGGCCCTTGGGGAAGTAGTAGAGTCGGTATTCCGCCAGATTGATCACGATGCCTTCGCGCGGGCCCGGCGGCAGGATGAAGCGCGTCGGCAGCACGATCTCGGTGCCCGCGCCCGGCAACCATGCATCCACGCCGGGGTTGGCGGCGACCATCTCCGAGTAACCCAGGTCATAGGTGGTGCCCAGGTCGGCAAAGGTGTCTTCGTACTTGGCCTTGATCACCTGGACCTGGCCGACGATGTCTTCACCCGGCGGTGGCAAGGGCAACTGCAGGGCCGACGCAGAACCGGCCGCACAGAGTGCAGCGAGAGACAGGCAGCAGGTGACGACGGAAAGGCGCGACAACATCCGGTAAATCCTTCGCAGACGACGGGTAGGTAAACATCGATTGTATACGTGAAGCGCGCTTCTAGCTGCCCCCTACAACTCGAAACGCAGCTCCGGCCAGATCGGCGGCGTACCCCGCTTCTGGGACTCCAGGATCGCACGGCACAAAGGGCACAGGCGCTGGTCCTGGAAAATCGAACGATCCACCCGCGACCAGCGCGGTTGCGCAGGCAAGAGCGTGCCGCAGAGTGTGCGATCGATGGAGCCCCCCAGCTCAAGTTGACGCGCCACCAGATGCACCCGCACTTCCTGACAGGCGAACAGGTCCAGCTGCTCGTCCGGCTCGATCAGTTGGTAGTTAAACAGGGACCAGGCAGGACGCGACATCGGGGGCTCCAAATCGGGGGGGCGCCACCTTAGCCGAAAGCCTGCCGGTAGAAAAGCGTCATAACAGCGGTTTTAGCGTCGGCCAGACATTTTCCAGCAACTTATTCTGTGCGCCGACCGCCGGGTGAAGTTGATCGGCCTGCATCAGCTCCGGATGCCCGCCCACGCCGTCGAGGAAAAACGGCACCAGCGGGACGTTTTTTTGCTTGGCCAACGCACCATAGACCTCGGCAAATGCGGTGGTGTATCGCGGGCCATAGTTGGGTGGCAGTTGCATCCCCAACAACAGCACCTTGGCCCCGCCGGCCTTGGACTGATCAATCATCGACGCAAGATTTTGTTGCAATTGCGCGGGTGGCTGGCCGCGCAAGCCATCGTTGCCACCCAACTCGATCACCACCACGTCCGGCTTATGCTCTGCAAGCGCCGCCGGCAGCCGCGCCAGGCCTCCGGCACTGGTATCCCCGCTGATGGAAGCGTTGACCACTTTATCGTCGAAACCTTCCTGTTTGAGCCGTTGTTGCAGCAGGGCAACCCACCCTTTGCTGGTATCCAGGCCGAAACCGGCACTGATACTATCGCCAACGATCAGGACTGTACCCGCCGCTGCGTTCTGGGCCATGCACATCAAGGCCAGGCCAGCACTCAAAAACCACATTCGCATCGGATTCTCCATGGGCGCAAGCATTCTCACCGCGCGGAACCTTAGCAAAGTGGTTCCCAGCGCGGAAGGTGAACTGACTATCCTGCACGAACTGAGCCTGGAACTGAACAAGGGCGATAGCCTGGCTATCGTCGGCAGCTCCGGCTCCGGCAAATCCACCCTCCTCGGCCTGCTGGCCGGCCTGGACCTGCCCAGCAGCGGCGAAGTCACCCTCGCCGGGCAAGCCCTCAGCACCCTCGACGAAGACCAGCGCGCACGCATCCGTGCCGAGCACGTGGGCTTCGTGTTCCAGTCGTTCCAACTGCTCGACAGCCTCAACGCGCTGGAAAACGTCATGCTGCCGCTGGAACTGGACGGCCGCAAAGACGCCCGAGAACGCGCCCGACACTTGCTTGAGCGTGTCGGACTGGGCCAACGCCTGACCCACTCGCCGCGCCAACTTTCCGGTGGCGAGCAACAACGGGTGGCGATTGCCCGCGCCTTTGCCGCAGAACCGGACGTGCTGTTTGCCGATGAACCCACCGGCAACCTCGACAGCCACACCGGCGAGCGCATCAGCGACCTGCTGTTCGAACTCAACAAAGAGAGCGGCACGACCCTGGTGCTGGTCACCCACGACGAGCGTCTGGCCCACCGTTGCCGACGCCTGATCCGCCTTGAAGCCGGCCTGATGGTCGCGCCCCTGGAGCCTTGATGGCACGTTTGCCGCTGTTGCGCCTGTTCAGCCTTGCCATGCGCCAATTGCTGCGCGACGCCCGCGCCGGCGAATTGCGCGTGTTGTTCTTCGCCCTGCTGGTGGCCGTGGCAGCCAGCACCGCCATCGGTTACTTCGGTGCGCGTCTCAATGGCGCCATGTTGTTGCGCGCCACCGAGTTCCTCGGCGCCGACCTGGTACTGGAAGGCAGCTCGCCCGCACGACCGGAGCAAATCCGCTCAGGCACCGAACTGGGCCTGGATCACGCCCGCATCGTGGAATTTTCCAGCGTCATTGCCACCGATAACGGCATCCAGCTCTCCAGCATCAAGGCAGTCAACGAGCAGTACCCGTTGCGCGGTGAACTGAAAAGCGCGGCGGCCCCCTTTGGCGCTGAAACCCCAGGCGGCGGACCAAAACCCGGTGAAGCCTGGGTGGAAGCGCGCCTGCTGACCGCGCTGGACCTCAAGGTTGGCGACAGCATCGATGTGGGTATGAAGACGCTGCGCCTGGCCCGCGTGCTGACCTACGAGCCGGACCGCGCCGGCAACTTCTACAGCCTGACGCCAAGGGTGATGATCAACCTGGCAGACCTGGACGCCACCGGTGTGGTGCAGCCCGGCAGCCGCGTGAGTTATCGCGAATTGTGGCGCGGCCCACAGGGCAGCACCGTGCTGCAGACCTATCGAGACCTGGTCAAGCCAGGCCTCGCCGCCAACCAACGCTTGCAGGACTCCCGGGACGGCAACCAGCAGATCGGCGGCGCCCTGGGCAAGGCCGAGCGCTACCTGAACATGGCCAGCCTGGTGGCCGTGCTGTTGGCCGGTGTGGCCGTGGCGCTGTCGGCCAACCGCTTCGCAACCCGACGTTTTGACGCCAGTGCGTTGCTGCGCTGCCTGGGATTATCGCGACGCGAAGCCATGTTGCTGTTCAGCCTGCAACTGAGCGTACTGGGACTGCTGGCGAGCCTCACCGGCGCCGTGCTCGGCTGGCTGGCGCAGTTTGGCCTGTTCTATTTCCTCCACGACCTGCTGCCAGCGGACGTGCCACCCGGTGGGCTGCTGCCGGCGATCGCCGGGATCGGTACAGGGCTGGTCGCCCTCGCCGGTTTCGCCCTACCGCCCCTGGCCGCACTGGGTCGTGTGCCACCGCTGCGGGTATTGCGTCGCGACATGCTGCCGATTCCTTCCAGTACCTGGATGGTCTATGGCGCGGCGCTGTTTGCCTTGGGCCTGATCATGTGGCGCCTGAGCCTCGACCTGGTGCTGACCTTCGCCCTGCTGGGCGGCGGCGTGGTCGCTGCGCTGATACTCGGCGGCTTGCTCCTGCTGCTGTTGCAAAGCCTGCGTCGCCTGCTGGCCCGCGCGTCACTGCCTTGGCGCCTGGGCCTGGGCCAACTGTTGCGTCACCCACTGGCGGCGGCGGGTCAATCCCTGGCCTTCGGCTTGATCCTGCTGTCCATGGGCTTGATCGCCCTGTTGCGCGGCGAGTTGCTCGACACCTGGCAAAATCAGTTGCCCAAGGATGCGCCCAACTATTTCGCCTTGAATATCCTGCCAGCCGACAAGGACGCCTTTGGCGCCCGCCTGCTGGAACTGCAAGCGCAATCCGCACCGCTGTATCCGGTGGTGCCGGGACGTTTGATCAGTATTAACGGCGAACCCGTACAGGAAATCGTCAGCAAGGACTCCAGCGGTGATCGCGCGGTGCAACGCGACCTGAGCCTCACCTGGGCCGCCGAACTGCCGCCGGGCAACGCCCTGACCGCGGGCTCGTGGTGGTCACAACAACCCACCGATGAAGTCCCTGGCGTCTCTGTCGAAGCCAAGGTGGCGGAAAGCCTCAAGCTCAAGCTCGACGACCACCTGGTGTTCACGGTCGGCGGTGAAAATCGTGAAGCGCGGGTAACGAGCCTGCGGACCATCAACTGGGACAACTTCCAGCCCAACTTCTTCATGATCTTCCAACCGGGCACCTTGAAGGATCTGCCGACCACCTACCTGACCAGCTTCTACCTGGCGCCAGGGCATGACCAGCAGATCGTCGACCTGTCGCGGGCCTTCCCGGCGGTGACCATCCTGCAGGTTGAGGCGCTGCTGGAGCAGTTGCGCAGCATCCTTGCGCAAGTGACCCTTGCGGTGGAATACGTGCTGCTGTTTGTGTTGGCGGCGGGGATGGCGGTGCTGTTCTCCGGCCTGCAAGCCACCTTGGATGAGCGCATCCGACAAGGGGCACTGCTGCGCGCACTGGGCGCCGAGCGCAAGCTATTGGTCAAGGCCAGGCGCATCGAGTTCGGTTTGCTGGGTGCCGTGAGTGGACTGCTCGCAGCGCTCGGGACCGAGTTGGTGACCTTTGTGTTGTATCGCTATGCGTTTGACCTGGCCTGGCAGCCTCATCCGTGGCTGTTGCTGCTGCCGGTGATCGGTGCCGTACTGATCGGTGGTGCAGGTGTGTTTGGCACCCGTCGTGCGCTCAATGCCAGCCCACTGACCGTGCTACGCGAAGGCTGAAACGCAGTCGGCCCGCGTTCATCACTGAATGCGGGCCGACTTCGCTCACTTCACATATTCGATGCGGGTGATCCACCAGCACACTTCTCCGCTCGGGGTCTGCACGATAGCCTCATCGTCTACCTGCTTGCGCAACAACGCACGCGCCATGGGGGAATCGATGGAGATGTAGTCCATTCGATCATAAATCTCGTCATAGCCGACAATGCGAAAACGCTTGGTCTCACCCTGCTCGTTTTCGATGTCTACCCAAGCGCCGAAGAACACCTTGCCCTCTTGCTCGGGCATGTACTCCACCACACGCATGTCTTCCAGGCGCTTGCGCAGGTAGCGCACGCGACGGTCGATCTCACGCAGCAGCTTCTTGTTGTACTGGTAATCGGCGTTTTCGCTGCGATCTCCCAGCGAGGCCGCCCAGGTCACTTTGCGCGTGGTGTCCGGGCGCTTTTCGCGCCACAGGTAATCCAGCTCCTTCTTCAGCGCTTCATGACCTTCTTTGGTAATCAGCTTGGTACTCAAACGCTTGCATCCCGAGGCAATGTCCATAGGTGCCGATCCGCCTGTGCTCAAAGCCCAGGCGCCGGCTGGCTGGCGTTGATGATAAATGAACCGGCGAAAGTAGCCAGGCCAGTCTAGCCATCCAACGCCTGATCCAGCTCAAGCAGTACTCCCCGCAAACTCTGTCGCAAGCCCGATACCTGCGACGTCATCACCTTCAGGGCTTCGGTCCTCTGGCTGACAGCAAGCGAATGATCATGCAATTGAGTGGTGCGTTGTTCCAATTCTCGAACCTTCTGATCCAATTGTTCCTGCTCCTGCTGCAAGCGCGCCTGCCATTGCTCAAGTGCCGATTCCCGTTCGATGGCTGCCAATTTTTGCTGAGTCAGCTCTTGAGCAACACGGGCCAGATTGGTCAATGTGCTGTCCACTTCGAACAGCGTACTGGGGTCTTCGGGCGGTGGGCGTTTCGGTGGTTCCAACCCATCGGCCGGTGAGGCCGGCGCCATCATTGAGGGAGCCTCGACAGGTAGCTGTCGGCTTTCCTCAACGGACTGTTGATGCACAGGTGCCCGGACGGGCTCGGAAGGGGTCATCGCTTTGGGAGATGAACTCATTTGCGACGAGAAACGAATGGACGGCACGATCACTGAAGCGCTTTCGATCGCCGGCAGCGTCGGCGCAGACATGCCCAGGGTGATCACCTTCATCACCAGCGCCTTCTTGATGATCACCGAATGATGGTCCTCGGGCCTGGCAGGCGGCAGCTTGCAGCCTTTCAAATCAACAAAATGATAGGGCACCTGGGTTTCCGTAACCCCGCCCGCCTTCATTCCCGAAGCGGCCAACGTCAGAATTTGCTTGAACACATGTAATGCCAACTGCAGATCTTCCCTGGACTCAACCGCGCCCAGGAAGTAGCGATCAACTTTCTTACGTAACACAGCGATATAAACCCTGGAACTTTCCGGCTCTACTTCCTCATCCATACTGTAGACAAGAAAGTTGGAAGCCGTCTGACCTACGGCAAACCCACAGAGCAGTGCACCGTTAACTGGAGCATCTTGACCGTTGCGCTCAAGAACAAGGGTACGTAGCAGCATCATGGCATTCAGGCCTCATTGTGCAGGGCAGAAGTTTATCTAAACAATAAATAAACATTCAAAAATTGGACATTCCGAAACCTAGCACATTGTTTCAGCGGCCTGTCTAACCGGCGCGTAGGACTTCTCTTAATAAGCGTTATCGACATTCCCAAAAGTGGCCATTACCCGTACCCTTTTTTCACGCCCCTTACGTCATGCCAAACTTTTTCGGTAAAAAAAATGATCGAAATAAGCAACCTGACAAAACACACGGGTAACACAACCATACTCAGCGACCTTTCATTCAGCGCCAATCAACAAGAATGCCTGGGATTATTCGGACAGGATCATACGGCAAAAACTACCCTGCTCGACCTATTAGCAGGTTCAACGCAGCCGTCCAGCGGTCATATAAAAATCCAGGGGTTCGATATACAAACCCACGCACTTAAAGCAAAGCAACGCGTTGGCTATCAACTGTCCATGGACCTTGGCCATCCAACGATGTCCGTCAGCGCGTTCCTTAAATTCATCGCGGCCGTTCGCGGCCTCCACGGCGCAGACAAACGCGCGCGGCTGGAACAGGCGGTAGCGCGACTGGATCTGTTTCCGGTGCTCAATGCCCCCCTCGATGCGCTCTCCATCGGCTGGAAACGCAAAGTCGCCATCGCCCAGGCCATTCTGCATAGCCCTGCCCTACTCCTGCTGGATGAACCAACCGAAGGACTCGCGCCTGATCAGAAGCATTCATTCAGGGGGCTTATCCAGTCATTGACGCAAGAAATGACAGTGATCATCGCCTCCCGTCATTGCGATGAACTGTCCGAGTTCTGCACACGTGCACTTGTCATCGCGGGTGGTCGGCTGGTCGCCGACACCCCACTGCCTGATCTACAACGCGACTCGCGCCATTTCCAGGCCGTCACCTTGGCCGCGGACACCCCACTGGACCTGCTGGCGCTGGCCGTACTGCCCGGCGTGGCTGGCATCGAAGAGCATCGACATGCACCCGGCACGGTAACCGTTCTCGCCATGCCGGGGCACACCATTTATCCCCATATCAACACGCTGATTGCCAGTCGCCGCTGGAAAATCAACTCATTGAGCCTGGAACCAGGTCGCTTGAATGATGTGGTCCACCACCTGAGCCAGGAGGCGCCCCTTTGAAATTATTACCGATCATTTTAAAGCGCCAGCTCGCCAGTTATGCCTGCACACCCAGTACTTACCTGCACATTGCCGTCTTCCTGATACTGTCAGTGACATTGGGAAGATACGTAAGCCCGTGGCCAGAACAGAACAGCAGTGACTTGCAGGTTTTCTTCCAGTTTCACCCCTGGTTGTACTTGTTACTGACGCCTGCCTTGGCCACGCAACTCTGGGCGGATGAATCCAGTGCAGGTTTTCTCGGGCTGATGAAAACCATGCCCATCACAACCTATGAATGGGTGATCGGAAAATTCCTCGCCGCCTGGCTCGTAGCAGGCACAGCCCTGTTACTGATGTTTCCTCTGGTCATCATCGCCAACTACTTGGGCAAGCCCGACAACAGCGTTATTGCTTCGCAATGGGTCGTTAGTTGGTTACTCGCGGGCAGTTACTTGTCGGTGGGTTGTTTTATTTGTGCATTTGTACGCCAACGCACCGTCGTTTTCGGATTGACCCTGGGCCTGCTTCTGACAGCCAGCGGGCTTTCTGCCATCTTGGATGCACTTGAACATCAAGCCCCTATCGGGCTGATTGACAGTTTGGCAGCACTTAGCCCTACGTTGCGATTCAGCAACATCGATGATGGGAAACTCACACTTCGTGACACGCTTTACTTCATCAGTATGATTCTCGCCTTTCTCACTGCGACGACTGTCACCCTCAACTACAAACACAGCTGAGAAGGGAAATTCTTAATGCGGTCCTCGCTGCGCACCAGCATGACACTCACCGTCACCCTCCTGCTTTTCCTGGCGTTCAATCTGGTTTGGGTAGGCAAACTGCCTGATCTACGGTGGGATCTTTCTGAGCAAAAAATCCACACTTTAGCGCCTGCCGTAAAACAGCTGCTGACTGCACTGGAAGACCCGGTGGACTTGTATTATTTCAACTCCAACAACAACCTGAAAAGAAGCTACGCGCTACAACGCTACAGCAAGCGCATTGAAGACCTGCTCAAGGAATATGAGGAAACGGCCAATGGCATGATCAACCTGCACCTTATTGAACCGGCCCCTTTTTCGGAGGACGCCTACAAAGCCCGACTGTCAGGACTTGACGACAATGCGGGTTTTCTCGGCCTCATCGGCACCCGTGTCGGTCACGGTGTGCGGCGCATCGGCGCCTTCAGCCTCGACCAAGAGCCTTTGCTTGAGTATGAAATCGGCCATCTGCTTTATAAATTGCAGCACCCGGAGCGCCCGGTCGTTGCGTTACTGTCGGGGCTGGAGATGGACGAATCTGCGAGCCGGCTGTTGCAGGAACTGCGGCAGGCGTTCGACCTGGTCAACCTGGAGCCGAGTGCCGCATCCGTCCCCCAGCCGATCAAAACGCTGCTGGTCGTGCACCCACAGGCGTTGTCTGAGCGAGCCCTGTATGCAATAGAACAATTTGTCTTGAGGGGCGGCAGATTGATGTTGTTTATCGACCCGTTGACTGAACAACGTTCAAACCTTCCCCCCGAAAACACTCGACTGAACGAGTTGCTGGCGGCCTGGGGTATCCAGATGCCGACGAACAAGCTGGTGGTCGACGACCTCTACACGCCACGGGAAGCCCCGGGCGCGCCCAATCAGGTGCGGTTGAACCTGCCCCGCCAGGCGATGAACACAAATGACATCAGTACCTGGAACCTCAATAGAGTGACGGTATCGAGCAGTGGCGCCCTCTCCCAACTGGGCAAGAGCCGCACGACCTTCACCCCGATCCTGCAAAGTTCCGAACAGTCTGTCCTGTTGGATGCCAATAGCCTCACGAGCGCAGCCAAGATCGACGCATTGATGGAAGAGGCGTCGAATCAGGAACGATCTCATGTGATTGCTGCGCGTATCGAGGGGCCGAGCTATTCGGTGTTTCCCGATGGCATCAACGGGCTGCCGCCCGGTTTGCAAAAAGCGGCCAATATTCATGTCGTGGTGGTTGCTGACACGGACATGCTCATGGACAAGGTCAACAACTCCGCGCCGGACGGCAACGCGCTGTTTGTCTTGAATACGCTGGACAACCTGTCCGCCCCCGACACACTCGCCGCCATTCGCCCGCGCGTGGCGCAGGAACGTTCGTCAAACCGGCTGGAAGCTATGCGCAAAGTCGCGAAGCAGGCCTATCGCGTGAAAGCCGGCGAACTGGAGCGGCGTCTGCAACGCACGGAACAAGAATGGCAACGGCTCAGCCCGTGGACAACCGCCCTCGGCACCCAGGCAGTGGATACCACCACGCGGTTGCAGGCGCTCAACAAGGAGCGTCTGCGCCTGCCCATGGAGCTGCATGCCCTGGAGCTCGAAGCTTATGCCCAGGTACGCCATATGGAGTGGGCTATAAAACTGGTCGTGACCTTTGCGATACCCCTGACGTTATGCCTGATCGCCTGGATGGTCTTTCTGGGCCAACGCCGTCGTCGTCTCAAAGCCGGCAGTGTGATTCACTGAACGCTCAACGACGGGCGATCAGCCCTTGCCGAGCAATGCGGGTCAACTGACGGATGACCTCATCGGCGTCGCTTGCACTTGGCGCCTGGATAACGGCAAGGTCGAAACTGTTGCTGGCAAACCGCGCAAGGGAATCGCCATCTTCGACAAACTGGATCAGGAACGCGGAAGGTCGGCCCGTACGACGCGGCCAGCCGTCCAGGTAACGCAACAGCGTCGGCTGGTGCTTGCCGCCCAGGAGGATTTTAGGATTGCGTTGAGTGAGGTCCGCAGTGATCGGAGCCAGGCGTATCAGGGGGCGTAGTGCATTCATCGTGTCGTGTCTCTGCCTCAAAAGTCTGCGGGCAGGTGAGAGGCAACACCGAACCAGCGCTTTAGCGGAATTTCGAAGCATGGAGCATGCTTCTGTCGGGACCGATAACGATCACCCATGGCGCCCCGCAATTAGCTGTTTAAATCGGCGCATGAGCGGCATCCTAGAGAAGCCGGAGGGGCGGTGTCAAGAATCCAGATCAGCAAAAAGCCCGCACATGGCGGGCCTCTTGAAGGTTCTACGGGGATCAGTTGGCGATGGCGCGATCCGCAGACAGCTTTCCGGCGCCTTCCAGCAGCACCGCCAGCGAACCACCGAGCAAGGCCAGCGCGAACTCATAACCGTTGTTGGCCATGAACAGGCCGTTATGGATATGCACCGAGAAGATCGCCACCAGCGACAGGATGGTCAGGCCCAGTGCCGCAGGGCGAGCCAGCAGGCCGATAATCAACGCCAGGCCAGCAAAGAACTCGGTGCCGCCCGACAACAGCGCCATCAGAGTACCCGGCGCCAGGCCGATGCTTTCCATCCACTGGGCTGTACCGGCCAGACCGTAGCCGCCAAACCAGCCGAAGAGTTTCTGCGAACCGTGGGCGGCAAAAATGATGCCGACGACAATGCGCAAAATGGTCAGGCCGTAACCGGCGCGGGTGGCCAGGATGCTGTTGATCAGTGGGCTCATGGTGATAATCCTTTTCTAAGTAGGGGGTGGTTGGCCGCTATATTAATCAGTTTAGGCAATGATAAAAGCCGAAAAAATGCCTGATTAATATCGATTAAATCGATTACTTACGTGAGGCGATTTTCGGCGCTGGCGGCTCCAGGGACTCTCGCTCCCTCTCGAACGCCAAATAGTACTTGTTGACGCTATTAACATAGCTGACGCCGCCCATCCCTACTTGCTCCATGGCGATGCGTTCAACCTGGAAGAACCACTGATTCGGGTTCAGCCCCCGGCGCTTGGCTTCGGTGCGCATGCCCTGCACCCGCTCCGGCCCCATGTTGTAGGCCGCCAGTACAAACGCCATCCGCTCGCGCTCGTTGAGCTTGGGACTGGCAAAGAACTTGCGGCGGATCATCGCCAGGTAGCGCGCACCCGCCTGCACATTGCTATCAAGGCTCTCGATATTGTTGACCCCCACTCGCTGCGCCGCGGACGGCGTGATCTGCATGAGGCCGGTGGGACCACCACTGTTGCGTGCACCCGGATCAAGCGCCGACTCTTTGAAGGCGAGTGCCGCCAGGTTCAACCAATCCATGCCTTGCTCGCGGGCATGTTTTTGTAATACCGGGCGCAGTTTTTCCAGGCGTTGGCGGTCAACGCGTGCCAGGGGGTTGCGTACTTGATAGAGACGCCGGTAAATACGCTGGAACGCCACATCCTGGTCGGCCGGCGTCCGGTAGGTCTTGAGGAATCGATCAATACTGGCCCGCAGCATCGAGGCATCCTGGCGCACGAACCAGTATTCGTCGCCCGGTTCGCTGATCGCTACCTGCTTATCAAATCGCAACTTGGGCAGGATCTTCGACCAGCGTTCGGCAATCGGCTTTTCAACAATAGTCAGATGAAAAATGCCGGCCTGGACCATTTCCAGTACATCTTCCACAGCCAGGGTCGGGTCCACCCACTCCACTTTCACCGGCGGTTGCTTGTGCAACGCCAGCTTCTGATTGACCTGGCTGATGGCATCCGCCGCCGCGCTCCCGGTGGTCAGCGCCAGGGTGCGACCGGACAGTTGCTCCAGTTTGGTGAACCGCCGCTCGCCCTTCACACCCACCAGCCACAGCGGCACATCGCTGACAATCGGATCGCTGGCGCTGATCTTGTGCGCCGCCTTCACATCAAGCAATTCACCCGGTGCCACCAGGTCACCTTCGCCACGGGCCAGGGCGCCGAGCAACTGGTCCTTGGCCTTGGGAATGATCTTGAGGTTGATTTCCTGGCCATCACGGGCATGACCATTGAGGTATTGCTCGAAGGCGCGCAGGCGATGGTACTCGACGCCGATGGCCTGGCCCTGGACCTCGCCGGAGCTGTTACGGCTCTGATTGACCAATACGCGCAGGGTGCGACTGGAGCGAATCTCTGCCAGGTCGCGGACCTTGCCGGGCTTGGTCACTTCCAGCGGCCCGTCCAGACGCGCAACCGCCGCCACGGGCAGCAGCAACGTCAGGCACAACATAAGCAACGCCGAGGGTCGGATCATCCGCTCTCCGGAAAAGAATACTGGCCAACGCGCTCGCGAAAAACGAGGCGGTGGGTGTCAGAAACAGAGCGCTTTATGCGCAGGCTTTGCGCGCAACGGTGGCACAGGGTAAGGCGTTCGGCCCACCACAATGAACTTGCGACGTTCAAAGACAGCTATAACTCGTTGTAGTTCTTCGTTTTTCTTATAAATCTACAGCTCTGATATGCTTTCCGGCCGCAGGCGGAGATAGCACCATGCAACTCATTGATATCGGCGTCAACCTGACCAACTCCAGTTTCGACGAGAAGCACCAGGCTGTACTCGACCGAGCCTACGCCGCCGGCGTACAGCAATTGGTGCTCACCGGCACCCACATTGAGGGCAGCGAACAGGCCTTGGAGTTATGCGAAAAACTGGATGAAAGCGGCCAACGCCTGTTCAGCACCGCGGGTATCCACCCCCACTCCGCCAGCGACTGGAACGGCGACAGCGCCAAGCGTCTGCGCGGTTTGCTCAGCGAAAGCCGCGTACGGGCTGTGGGTGAATGCGGGCTGGATTTCAACCGGGATTTCTCCCCGCGACCGCAGCAGGAAAAAGTCCTGGAAGAACACTTGGCCCTGGCCGTCGAGCTGAAGTTGCCGGTGTTCCTCCACGAACGTGACGCCAACCAGCGCCTGTTGGAAATTCTCAAGGACTACCGCGACCATCTCACGGCCGCCGTGGTGCATTGCTTTACCGGCGAACAGCAGGCGTTGTTCAGCTACCTCGACCTGGACTTGCACATCGGCATCACCGGCTGGATCTGCGACGAACGCCGTGGGACACACCTGCACCCACTTGTCAGGGAAATTCCTCGTGAGCGTCTGATGCTGGAAAGCGACGCCCCTTATCTGCTGCCACGCACCCTGCGCCCCAAGCCGAAAAATGGCCGGAATGAGCCGGCGTACCTACCGGAAGTCCTGCGCGAAGTCGCCCTGCATCGAAACGAAAGCATGGAAGACCTCGCCCGCCACAGCACGGCATGCGCCCGTCGCTTTTTTGGACTGCCTGAAGTGGATTGATGCGGTGCATTGACCCACGTCAAAACCGTTTGACTCGATAGCGGCACAATAATGGCACCTTGCCAATGCTGTTTCCGCTATCAGAGAAAACCTTCCATGGGTGCCTGGCTTAGCAATATCTCGCTGAAGTACAAATTCTGGGCCGTCAACGCGGTCGCCTTCATCACTACTTTGTTGCTGGTGCTGTATGCCGTGCAACTTGAACAACAGGCGCGCAGCACGGCCTCCCACGCCTCGGCGCAGGCACAAGCGCGGCTGCTAGACGCCTGGCCGGCTGGGGAAACACTGCCCAAGGGCGAGCACTGGCTGACGTTCAAGCGCGGCCAAATCCCACAATTGGCCGATCAGGATCTGTCAGCCCTGGGCAGCGCCACGGGTTGGGTCGAGTTCAACCCTATGCCCGTGTTCGGTGATAACCCGCTGCTGGGCGCTGAAGTCGTCGCCCGCCCTGATGGTCAATACATTGCCGTCCTTGCCTACGCGCCCAGCTTGAGCCAAGTGTTCGAGGAACGCTTCGCCAACTATGCAGTGGCGGTCCTGATCCTGATGCTGGCGATGCTCGGCGCGTCGCAATTGCTGATCCGCTTCCTGCTCAGCCAGCTCAACACCCTCAAGGACGTGATGCTGCACGTAGAGAAAACCGGCGATCTGTCGGCTCGCGTACCCTTGGCGTGCAAGGACGAAGTCGGCCAGATGGCCAGCGCGTTCAACGCGATGCAGGCCGGTTACCAGCGCGTCGTGAACACCGTGGCGCACACCGCCCGGCAACTGGACGATGGCGCCGCACGGCTGGCCAGCAGCATGAACGAGGTACAGCACGGCATGCTCGGCCAGCAAAGTGAAACCGACCAGGCCGCCACCGCCATCAACGAGATGACTGCAACGGTTCATCACATTGCCCAACACGCAGGCGCCACAAGGGATCTCTCCCAGACCGCCGATACCCTCGCCGGCAGCGGCCAGGAAGTGGTCACCCGGGTACAACGCTCGATCGCCGGCCTGTCCACCGGCGTGCAACAAACCGCCGTAATGATCCAGAAGCTCGCCGAAGACAGCCAGAAAATCAACGGCGTGGTCAGCGTTATCCACAGCATCGCCGAGCAGACCAACCTGCTCGCCCTCAACGCCGCCATCGAAGCCGCCCGCGCCGGAGAAATGGGCCGTGGCTTCGCCGTGGTCGCCGACGAAGTGCGCAACCTGGCCAAGCGCGTGCAAAGCTCCACCGATGAAATCACCCGCATGGTCTCGGCTCTGCAAGCGGGCACCCGCGACGCGGTGGACTTCATGCAGGAAAGCTCATTCAAGGCCGACGACTGCGTGCATCAAGCCCAGGAGGCCGGCGCCGCGCTCGCCGAAATCACCGGTGCCGTGGCGCAGATGCGCGAAAGCAACACCCAGATCGCCGTCGCCGCCGAACAGCAAAGCCACGTGGCCGAAGAAATGAATCGCGCGGTCGTCAGCATTCGCGACGTGACCGAGAACACGGTGCAGCAGACCGTCGACTCGGCGACCACCAGCAATCAACTGGCCACCCTGGCCGGAGAACTGAGCAAGGCGATTGGGCAGTTGAAGCTGTAGGACTGTTCAACCTGTAATCTCCCTCCTACAACCGAGCCTCGGTTTACCCGAGGTCTTGGCGAAACTTCCTAGCCTTCCTGGCGAATAACGCCGACTTCTTTTCCCTGCCAACCTCTCCAAAGTCTCTCGCCTGACCAATCAGCGCGAGGGACCGCCGATGCTCTTCTCTATCAGTGCCCCACTCAATGGGGCCGTTTCATGATTCCCGTTATTGCGCAGTTCGTCCTCTACCCCATGGATGCCGAAACGCCGGACGTGGAAACCGTCTTTCGTGACTTCAGGTCGTGCCTGAACTCATTTGACGAATGGGCCGAGAGCTTCTGGAGTGGTTCAGCGCTGGACGTGGAGCAAGTATTCAGAGTCGGGGAAGACGTTGCCCTCGTCGCTCCCGCGTCTTCCAAAAAACCCAATCGCACGGTCGCCGTCTGCAAGGCTCAGGGCTCATTGACCCTGGTGCACATGTTTGAAAGCACGCGGTTTGTTCCTATCGGCAATACGCCGGTGATGCTGCAAGCCATCGGATCGGACGGCAAGCCGTTCGGTGCCCCTATCCGACGAACCATCGATGCCAGCGGCATTCTTGAAGTCAACGAGTGCATCCGCGATCAACGCTACCAGGTCACCTTTTACCCCAACGTTTCCAAGGCACACGTCAAGGCACTGTATGCGTCTTATCAGTCGGTGATCGCCGGGCTGGAACATCGCCTGCGTGATGAATGGACGAAGACCTTCAAGCCGCGATGGAAAGACTTCGCCAGCGCCACGCCGTTCGAGCGAAGTGCGATGCAAGGCGTGGCGTTCGCGGGTGGGATCGGTAAGGCGCTCTATAACCTCTGGGATAACGTCACGCAGCTGTACGACCTGTTGGCGGACCTCAAGGCCAATAGCGAGAAATTGCTGCAGTACATCACCCAGGCCGAACTGGACGAGCTGCTGAAACTGGGCAAGGACGCCATCGCCCATGGCCTGCTGGTGCTGAGCGATGAGCCACTGTTGTTCATCTATCTGTCGGCAGTGGTCGCCTGGATACGCATGCTTGCACCGCCAGAGATGTATGAACTGGCGGGCGAAATCACCGGTGAAGTGCTGATCAATCTGTTTTTGATCTGGGCCACGCGAGGCATGGGGGTACACGTTCGACTGGGTATGCAGGTGTTGGGGCCTATCAAGTCGGGTCGCGTGCGTACGTGGCTGGAGAGGCTGGCCGATCAGCTCGTCGGGCCTCGGTTGGACGCGCATGTCGAAGCGGCCAAGCCGTTGTTGCTGGGCAGCGCGGCGACGCC
>NZ_FOKB01000014.1 GCF_900111895.1 Pseudomonas simiae | reverse complement strand
TAACCAATACTAATTGCCCGTGAGGCTTGACCATATAACACCCAAGCAATTTGACTACTCTAACGAGCATCAGATTGCGGTGTGTGAAGATGATACGAACCGAAAGTTCGATATCTCACAAAACACCGATCTGTCACATACCCAATTTGCTGAAGCGAGGCCATCAGGTCACGACTCAGTACCCGAATTTCTTGACGACCATAGAGCATTGGAACCACCTGATCCCATCCCGAACTCAGCAGTGAAACGATGCATCGCCGATGGTAGTGTGGGGTTTCCCCATGTGAGAGTAGGTCATCGTCAAGATTAAATTCCGAAACCCCATCTGCGAAAGCAGATGGGGTTTTGTTTTGGGCGGTCGGAAAGACAGCTCACATCGCAATTCCGCCAACAACTGCCCACAGTGCTAAAGTCGCACCCTCGATTTTCGCTTTTCCCAAGGAAGCCGTTATGCCGGATGCGACGTCCCTCAGCGCTGGATTCATGGTGGTTCACGGCAATCGCCTGGACGAACTGCGCAGCCTGGTGGTCAGCTGGATGCGCCGCTACCCCCTGGCTCCCCTGGAAAACGAAATCGCCCTGGTCCAAAGCAACGGTATCGCCCAGTGGCTCAAGCTGGCCCTGGCGGAAGATCCGGAAGACGACGACATGGGGGGGTGCGGCATCGCCGCCGCCATCGATGTTCAACTACCCGGCAGCTTTATGTGGCAGCTCTACCGTATGGTCTTGGGAAAAGATGAAATTCCGCCCAAATCCCTGCTCGATAAAGCCCCGCTGACGTGGCGCCTCATGCGCCTGCTTCCGGAGCTTATCGATCAACCGCACTTCGAACCACTCCAGCGCTTTCTCACCCACGACACCGATTTACGCAAACGCTACCAACTCGCCGAGCGTCTGGCTGACCTGTTCGACCAATATCAGGTCTACCGTGCCGATTGGCTCGAAGACTGGGCTGCCGGCCGCCACCAGCTGCGCAACGGTCGAGGCGAATCCAAGCCACTCAACCCTGCCAACTGCTGGCAAGCCGAACTATGGCGAGCACTGCTGCTGGATGTTGGTGAAGAAGGCATGGCCGAAAGCCGCGCCGGCGTTCATCAGCGCTTTATCGAGCGCATCAATACACTGGAAAAAGCGCCCGAGGGCCTGCCATCCCGAGTCATCGTTTTCGGCATTTCCTCGTTGCCCGCCCAGGCACTGGAAGCCCTCGCCGGCCTCGCGCGATTCAGCCAAGTTCTGCTCTGCGTGCACAACCCTTGCCGCCACCATTGGTCCGACATCGTCGCCGACAAAGACCTCCTGCGTAACGAATACAAACGCCAGGCGCGCAAAGCCGGCATGCCGGTCACCATCGACCCACAAACCCTGCACCAGCACGCCCACCCGCTACTGGCCGCCTGGGGCAAACAAGGCCGTGACTACATCAGCCTGCTGGACAGCTACGACGACCCCAATAGCTACCGCGCTGCATTCCGCGATGGCCGCATCGACCTGTTCAGCGACAGCGAGCCCACCACACTGCTCAATCAACTCCAGGACGACATCCTGGAATTGCGTCCACTCAATGAAACACGCGAGCTATGGCCTGCTGTCGACCTGCAACGTGATACCTCGATTCGCTTCCACATCGCCCACAGCGCGCAGCGCGAAGTGGAAATTCTCCACGACCAACTGCTCCAACGCTTCAGTGCCGACCCCTCGCTGCGCCCGCGGGATGTCATCGTCATGGTCCCGGATGTCGACAGCTATGCGCCGCACATCCGCGCCGTGTTCGGCCAACTCGAACGCAATGACCCACGCTTCATCCCGTTCACCCTGACCGACCAAGGCCAACGCGGCCGTGACCCGCTGCTCATCGCCGTCGAACACCTGCTGAAACTGCCCGACAGCCGCTTCCCGGTCAGCGAGATCCTCGATCTGCTCGACGTGCCGGCCCTGCGCGAACGCTTCGCCATCAAGGAGCGCGACCTGCCCACGCTGCATCGCTGGATCGAAGGCGCCGGCATCCGCTGGGGGCTCAACGCCGAACAACGTGCCGGTCTGGGCCTGCCAAAAGAACTGGAACAAAACAGCTGGCGTTTCGGCCTGCGCCGCATGTTGCTCGGTTACGCCGTCGGCACCGGCGCCGCGTGTGATGGTATCGAGCCCTACGACGAAATCGGTGGCCTTGATGCGGCGCTCATCGGCCCTTTGGTCGCTTTGCTCGACGCACTCAGCGATGCGCATCAAGCGTTATCACTGCCGGCTTCACCGACGCAATGGGGCGAGCGCTTGCAACGCCTGATACAACTGTTCTTCCTACCCAGCAGCGAGCACGATGACTACCTGCTGGGCCAACTCGAACAACTCAGGGAAACCTGGCTGGAGACCTGCGAATCCGTCGGCCTGCAAGACGAATTACCTCTCACAGTGGTCCGCGAGGCCTGGCTTGCGGGGCTGGACCAAGGTCGCCTGTCCCAACGCTTCCTCGCCGGGGCTGTCAATTTCTGCACTCTGATGCCCATGCGTGCGATCCCGTTCAAGCTCGTTTGCCTGCTCGGCATGAACGACGGTGATTACCCGCGCGCGCAACCACCGCTGGACTTCGACCTGATGGGCAGCGACTACCGCCCAGGCGACCGTTCACGCCGTGAAGACGACCGCTACCTGCTGCTCGAAGCCCTGCTTTCAGCACGTGACCAGCTCTACGTCAGTTGGGTCGGCCGCAGCATCCGCGACAACAGTGACCGCCCAGCGTCGGTACTCATCGGCCAACTGCGTGACCATCTCGCCAGTGGCTGGCACCTGGCAAACAGTGACATACCGCTGATCGAAGCCATGACCCAAGAGCATCCGCTGCAACCGTTCAGCGCCCGCTACTTCCATGAAGGCGATGCGCTGTTCAGCTACGCGCGCGAATGGCAGTTGCTTCATGAAGCCTCCGATGCCCTCCCGACAGAACACGACCTGGCTCCCCACCAACAGGAAGAACCCCTGAGTCTCGGCCAGCTCCAAGACTTCCTGCGCAACCCGGTCAAACACTTCTTCAGCCAGCGCCTGAAAGTATTCTTCGAAGCCGCCGAAGTGCCGCTGGCCGACGAAGAGCCTTTTGTTCTCGACGCACTGCAACGCTACAGCCTGAGTGACAGCCTGCTGAACGCCGCGCTCACCCGACCCGATCAGCTCGACCAGACCCTGAACGCCCAGGCCCTGCGCCTGCAAGGCAGTGGCCTGTTGCCGATGGTTGGTTTCGGCGAATGCCTGCGCAACGAACTGATCGAGCCTTTACCCGATCTGTTGCGACGCTATCAGCAATTGCTCGCCCTCTGGCCTACCCCGCACACCGGTGCCGAACCGGTCAGTTTTGAGCATCACGGCGTGCAGTTGGAAGGCTGGATCAGCGGTCTGCATCGACGCAGTGATGGCGGGTTGCTAAGCGTTACCACCATTCCCAACAGCATCGGCTCGATCAAGACCCGCAAGTGGCATCGCCTGATTCGCCCTTGGGTCAATCACCTGGTTGCCTGTGCGTGCGGTCTGCCGCTGAGCACCGGCTTGGTGGCTAGCGATGACACCCTGCTGCTGCCGCCTCTGGATAAAGCCAATGCCCAGGAAGTCCTCGGCCACTTGCTGCTCGCCTGGCATGCCGGAATGAGCAAACCGTTGCCCGTGGCCGTCAAAACCGCTTTCGCGTGGCTCAGCCAGACCGACCCCGTCAAGGCCGAAGCAGCCGCAGTTAAAACCTACGAAGGTGATGGGCTCAACAACGAAGGCGAACGCCGCGAAACGCCGGCGCTCACCCGGCAATTCCCCGATTACGCCACACTCATCGCCAGTGAAGAATTCGAAGGTTGGTGCGAAACCCTGTATCGCCCGCTGCTCAACGCCCCGTGGCGATCACTCACCGGCGAGGAGGCCAGCGCATGACCAGCAAACCCTTGGCCCTGGCCTTTCCGCTCAAAGGCAGCCAGCTGATTGAAGCCAGCGCCGGTACCGGAAAGACCTTCACCATCTCCGCCCTCTACCTGCGCCTGGTCCTCGGCCACGGTGGCGATGAATCAAGCTTTGGCCGCGAACTGCTGCCGCCGCAGATCCTGGTGGTGACCTTCACCGATGCCGCCACCAAAGAACTGCGCGAACGCATCCGCATCCGCCTGGCCGAAGCCGCTCGTTTTTTTCGCGAAGAGATTGAACAGCCAGACGCCCTGATCGCCGATCTGCGCGCGGATTACCTACCCGAACAATGGCCTGCCTGCGCCAACCGCCTGGACATCGCCGCCCAGTGGATGGACGAAGCCGCCGTCTCGACCATCCACAGTTGGTGTCAGCGCATGCTGCGCGAACATGCGTTCGACAGCGGCAGCCTGTTCACCCAGACCCTGGAAACCGACCACAGCGACTTGCTCGGCGAAGTGTTGCGCGATTACTGGCGGCTGTTCTGCTACCCGATGCATGACGACGCACTCAACTGGGTGCGCAGTCACTGGGGTGGACCTGCTGCGTTGATGCCACGGGTACGCGCGTTGTTCGGCAGCGAGCGGCCGACGGATGAAACCCGCGAGCCCGCAGAACTGATCACGGCTTGCCTGCAAGAGCGCCGCGAAGCGCTGACAACCCTCAAGGCGCCTTGGCAACAATGGGCCACTGAGCTGCGCGACATCTGCCTGCAAGCCGTGGCCGCCAAAGCCGTCGACGGGCGCAAGATGCAGGCGCGCTACTTCGAACCCTGGTTCGAAAAAATCAGTGCCTGGGCTGCTGACGAAACCCTCGAACAACTCGACATCGGCACCGGCTTCACGCGCCTGACGCCTGACGGCATGGCCGAAGCCTGGAAAGGCGAGCCACCGCAGCATCCTGGCATCGACGCCATGGCCGGTCTCAAGGCGGCTCTCGATGCGCTGCCGACCCCCGACGCCGCCGTGTTGCAACACGCCGCCGGCTGGGTGGGCAAACGCTTTGAAGAAGAAAAACGCCGTCGCGCCGAAATGGGGTTCGACGACATGCTCATCCGCCTCAACGCCGCGCTGCAAGCCGACGGCGGCGAACGCCTGGCCAGTGTGGTCCGCGAGCAATTCCCGGTGGCCCTGATCGACGAGTTCCAGGACACCGACCCGGTGCAATACAGCATCTTCGACAGTATCTACCGCATTGAAGAAAACCACCTCGACAGTGGCCTGTTCCTGATCGGCGACCCCAAGCAAGCGATCTACGCCTTCCGTGGCGCCGATATCTACACCTACCTGCGCGCCCGTCAGTCCACCACCGGCCGCCACCACACGTTGGGCACCAACTTCCGCTCCAGCCACGCGATGGTCGAGGCAGTGAACCATGTGTTTCAGCGTGCGGAAACGGGCCGTGGTGCATTCCTGTTCCGCGAGCCCGATGGTGTAAACCCGGTGCCGTTCCACTCGGTACTGTCCCAGGGGCGCAAGGAACAGTTGCAGGTCGGTGGGCAAACGCTGCCCGCGATGAACCTCTGGCACTTACCCACCGACCAGCCGGTTTCCAACGTGATTTATCGTCAGCAGCTGGCGGCCGCCTGTGCCACGCACATTGTTGAGTTGCTCAACGGCGGGCAGCAAGGCAGCGCAGGTTTCCTACAACCGGACGGCAGCTTCAAAGGTGTACGCCCGTCAGACATCGCGATCCTTGTGCGCGACGGCAAGGAAGCCCAAGCCGTACGCGGCGAATTGGCCGCCCGTGGAGTGCGCAGCGTCTACCTGTCCGACAAGGACTCCGTCTTCGCCGCACAGGAGGCCCACGACCTGCTGGCTTGGCTCAAGGCTTGCGCCGAGCCGGATGTCGAACGCCCGCTGCGCGCCGCTCTGGCCTGCGTCACGCTCAACCTGTCACTGGCAGAACTGGAGCGCCTGAACCAGGACGAGCTGGCGTGGGAAAGCCGCGTCATGCAGTTCCGTGGCTACCGCACGATCTGGCGCACCCAAGGCGTGCTGCCGATGCTGCGTCGCCTGCTGCACGACTTCAAGCTGCCGCAAACCCTGATCGCACGCAGTGACGGTGAGCGTGTGCTGACCAACCTGCTGCACCTCAGTGAACTGCTGCAACAGGCAGCTTCTGAACTTGATGGCGAGCAGGCACTGATCCGCCATTTGGCCGAGCACCTGGCACTTTCCGGCCAGGCGGGCGAAGAACAAATCCTGCGCCTGGAAAGTGATGAACAACTGGTCAAGGTCGTGACCATCCACAAATCCAAGGGCCTGGAATACGACCTGGTTTTCCTGCCCTTCATCTGCTCAGCCAAACCCGTGGACGGTAGCCGATTGCCCCTTCATTACCATGATGAAAACGGCAAATCCCACGTCAGCCTGCGCCCTACGCCTGAGCTGATCGCCCAGGCGGACAACGAACGGCTGGCCGAAGACCTGCGCCTGTTCTACGTAGCCCTGACCCGCGCCAAGCATGCGTGCTGGCTGGGTATCGCCGACCTCAAGCGCGGCAACAGCAACAACTCCGTACTGCACCTGTCGGCGCTGGGCTATTTGCTTGGCGCAGGAGCATCACTGGGTGAGTCCGCCGGCTTGGCGCGCTGGCTCTTGGACCTTCAAGAAGGGTGCACGGCAATCCACTATGGCCAGGTGCCCGAAGCGCAAGACAACCTCTTCCACCCACCCCGCAACGAAGCCACGCTGCGAGCGCCCCTCCTGCCCAAACGCAAGGCTGCAGAAAACTGGTGGATTGCTTCCTACAGCGCCTTGCGCATCGGCGACAGCATGAGCGCCGCCACCCTCGAAGCACCGGAAAGCCCGCAGGCCCAAAAGCTGTTTGATGACGAACGCCTCGATCCCGACGCACCGCGCGAAGTGGCGGCATCCGGCGGCGACATTCACCGTTTCCCACGCGGCCCTAACCCAGGGACCTTCCTGCACGGCCTGCTGGAATGGGCAGGGGAGGACGGATTCAACGTCACGCCCGAGGCGATCGAAAAGGCCGTGGGCGCCCGCTGCAACCGGCGCAACTGGGAAGGCTGGATCATTACCCTCAGCAGCTGGCTCGGCCACCTGCTGCAAACGCCATTGCCTGTGAATAACAGCCACGTCTCCCTCAGTGGTTTGCAGCAGTACCAGATCGAGATGGAATTCTGGTTCGCCAGCCACAAGGTCGACGTACTCGCCCTCGACAAGCTGGTCTGCCAATACACCCACAACGGTGTATCCCGCGTCGCCGCAGAGCCGGTGCTGCTCAACGGTATGTTCAAGGGCTTCATCGATTTGACCTTCGAACATGACGGCCGCTATTACGTGGCCGACTACAAATCCAACTGGCTGGGCCCCGACGATTCGGCCTACACCTTTGATGCCATGGAACAGTCGATCCTTGATCATCGGTACGACCTGCAATACGTGCTTTACCTGTTGGCCCTGCACCGCCAACTCAAGGCGCGCCTGCCGGACTACGACTACGACCGCCATGTCGGCGGTGCGTTGTACATTTTCCTGCGGGGTACGCAGTCCGCGAGTCAGGGTGCGTATTTCACCCGACCGCCGCGGGAATTGATTGAAGGCCTGGACCTGCTGTTCCAGGGCAAGCCCATCCCGCCCAAGGTTGAGCCCGCCTGGGAACAAGGAGTGTTGTTATGAGCCTGTTGCCGTTACCGCTGGAGGAACTGACGCCCCTCAGCCGCGCCGCCGACCTGGTGCAATTACTGGAACGTTGGGTCGACCGTGGCTGGTTGCGTGCCTTGGACAAAGCCTTTGTCGGTTTCCTGCACGAGCTTGATCCACAGGCGGACCCGCTGATGCTACTGGCCGCCGCGCTGACCAGCCATCAATTGGGCCACGGCCATGTCTGCCTTGACCTGTTCGAAACCCTCAAGGCGCCGGATTTCGCCCTGTCGTTGCCGCCTGAAGGCGACCTGCAAACCGGCGCCATGCTGCTGCCGTCGCAGTTGCTCGACGGCCTGGACGGCGCCCACTGGTGCCACGCGCTGGCCGCCAGTCACTTGGTGGCGTTGGCAGTCGATGGCCGCGAATCCGCCCAAAGTCGCCCTTTGGTACTCTCCGGCAAGCGCCTGTACCTGCGCCGCTACTGGACCTACGAACGGCGCATCGACACCGCCCTGCGCCTGCGTCTCGCTACTCAGGAGAGTGTCGCCGCTGATTTGCCGCAGCGCCTCAACAGCCTGTTCGACCAACCACCGCCCGACGGCGTGATCGACTGGCAAAAACTCGCCTGCGCGTTGGCCACTCGCGGCGCATTCAGCATCGTCACCGGCGGCCCCGGCACTGGCAAGACCACCACCGTGGTGCGCTTGCTCGCGCTGTTGCAGGCGCCGGCTGTGGAAGTCGGCAGCCCACTGCGCATTCGCCTGGCCGCGCCCACCGGTAAGGCCGCCGCACGCCTCACCGAGTCCATCAGCCAACAAGTGCTGTCGCTGAAAGTACCTGACAGCGTGAAGGAAAAAATCCCAACCCAGGTCACCACCGTCCACCGCCTGCTGGGCAGTCGTCCGGGCACGCGGCATTTTCGTCATCACATCGGCAACCCATTGCCGCTGGATGTGCTGGTGGTGGACGAAGCCTCAATGATCGACCTGGAAATGATGGCCAACCTGCTCGACGCCTTGCCGCCCCATGCACGCCTGGTGCTGTTGGGCGACAAGGACCAACTGGCGTCGGTAGAAGCGGGCGCCGTGCTCGGTGATTTGTGCCGCGACGCCGAAGCCGGTTTCTACAGCGCCGAGACGCGCCAATGGCTGCAGGCCGTCAGCGGTGAAGACCTCAGCGCCAGCGGCCTGCAGGAAGACCTCGACGGCAGCCATCCCCTGGCCCAGCAAGTGGTGATGCTGCGTTACTCGCGACGTTTCGGCGAAGGCAGTGGCATCGGCCAACTGGCGCGCTGGGTCAACCAGCAAAACCCTGAAGAAGCCCGCAAACTGTTTGCTGCGCGCAGTCACGATGATCTGTTTTGCGTCAGTCTCAAGGGCGAACACGATCACGCCCTGGAACGCCTGGTGCTGGACGGGCAGGGCGAGGGTGCCGAGGGCTATCGCTATTACCTCAACCTGTTGCAAAGCGCGCGTCCGTCGCCGGAAACACCGCGCGAAAGCGACGCCTGGACCCACTGGGCGCAACAACTGCTGCAAGCTTTCGACGCGTTCCAACTGCTCTGCGCGGTACGCAAAGGCCCCTGGGGCGTGGAAGGCCTGAACCTGCGCATCACCGCCGCCCTGCGCAAGGTACGGCTGATCGACGGCGACGAACAATGGTACGAGGGGCGCCCGGTGCTGATGACCCGTAACGATTACGGCCTGGGCTTGATGAACGGTGACATCGGCATCGCCCTCAAATTGCCCGAAAGCGACGGCGGTCCCCAGGTGCTGCGCGTGGCTTTCCCGCGTAACGACGGCCAGGGCGGCGTGCGTTTTGTGTTGCCCAGCCGTCTGAACGATGTGGAAACCGTGTACGCCATGACCGTGCATAAGTCCCAGGGCTCGGAATTCACGCATACCGCGCTGATCCTGCCGGATGCGTTGAGCCCGGTGCTCACTAAAGAGCTGATCTATACCGGCATCACTCGGGCCAAGCGTTGGTTCAGCCTGATCGAGCCCCGAGGCGGCGTGTTTGAAGAAGCCGTCAGGCGTAAGGTCAAGCGTTTGAGTGGGTTGATGCTGGAGTTGGGTCACGAATCAGAAAAAACTGACTGACAGCTCATGCAATATTTCTTATTCAGGCGTCTGATTTTTCTGAAAAAATAGCGAGCCCCGCCAACGCCCGTCTTCGTGGGGTTTTCCGCCGCTGTGCTATCGTTGCGGCATCATTTATAAAAACACCTGAGAGAATCGCTGCATGAACGTGGCTGTCGCGTCCACAGAGCGCAGTTTGAGCTGGAGACGCCTGCTACTGGTGGCGGTCCTGTGTGTGCTCGCGCCACACGCCTGCGCCCAGGCATCCGACCCTGCAGGCCTTGCCGCACACCGCGCCCAGGCGGTCACCCAAGTGGTACTGGGTATCCTCAGTTATGCGCGCTGGCCGGTAGAGCCTGCGCAATTGCGCCTGTGTATTGTTGGCCCGACCCAGTACACCGACGATTTGATCAAAGGCACCACCCAGGCCACCGGCCGTCCCGTCGTGGTTCAGCGCCTGCTGGCCAACCATCCGGATATCGTCAATGCCTGTGACGCGGTGTACATCGGCAAACTCAGTGCCGATGAGCGCAGCCAGCTGTTCACGTCGTTGATCGGCCATCCGGTACTGAGCATCAGCGAAGGTGGCGACCAATGCACGGTGGGCAGTCTGTTCTGTCTGCGGGTGAGCGATGAGCAGGTTTCGTTCGAGGTCAACCTCGACTCCGTCGCCCGCAGCGGTGTACGCATTCACCCGAGCGTGCTGCAGTTGTCCCGTCGCCGAGCGCCTGCGTCATGACGGTTGTCAAAGTGCGGCCGACCCTGGGTTCCGTCATCGGCCGAGGACACCTGATCCTGGCGCTGGTGGCCGTGACCCTGGCGAGTGTCTCTCTGACCTTGCTCGGGGTGCTGGCGTTGCGGGTCTATGCCGAGCACAACCTGCACCTGATCGCACGTTCCATCAATTACACCGTGGAAGCGGCGGTGGTGTTCAACGACAGCGCGGCGGCCACCGAAGCCCTCAGCCTGATCGCCTCCACCGAAGAAGTGGCCGAGGCCGAAGTCTTCGATGTCAACGGCACGTTGTTGGCGAAGTGGATACGCCCGGAAACCGGCATGCTTTCTCGGGTCGAGCTGGAGCTGGCGCATACCCTGCTCGAACAACCCATCAGCCAGCCGATCCTGCATCAAGGTCAAGTCATCGGCAGCACCCACCTCACCGGTCACGGCGGCAGCTTGCTGCGCTTCCTGCTCAGCGGCCTGGCCGGGATCCTCATCTGCACTGCGCTCAGCGCGTGGATCGCCCTGCACCTGGCGCGGCGCCTGTTGCGCGGCATCACCGGCCCGCTGCAAAGCCTCGCCGCGGTGGCCCACGCCGCGCGCAGTGAACGCGACTTCGACCGCCGCGTACCCCCGGCAAAAATCGCCGAACTCGACAGCCTGGGCAGTGACTTCAACGCCTTGCTCGGCGAGATGGAAGCCTGGCAAAGCCATCTGCAAAGCGAAAACGAATCCCTCGCCCATCAGGCCAACCACGACAGCCTCACCGGCCTGCCCAACCGTGCTTTTTTCGAAGGCCGTTTGATTCGGGCGCTGCGCAGTGCGGCCAAGGCCAAAGAACAGGTGGCGGTGCTTTACCTCGACAGCGACCGCTTCAAAGAGATCAATGACAGCTTTGGCCACGCCGCCGGCGACGCAGTCCTCGTCGCCGTCGCGGAGCGCGTGCGTGCGCAATTGCGTGAAGATGACCTGGTGGCGCGCTTGGGCGGCGATGAGTTCGCCATCCTGCTGGCGCCGTTGCACAAGGCGCAAGACGCCGAGCGTATTGCCGACAAGATCATCGCCAGCATGGACCTGCCGATCCCCGTGCCAGGCAACACCCAGGTACTGACGTCCCTTAGCATCGGCATCGCCATCTACCCCGATCATGGTGCCACCCCAGGTGCCTTGCTCAATGCCGCCGACGCGGCGATGTACCAGGCCAAACGTTTGTCTTCGGGCGGCCAGCAAACGGCGGAGTCGGAGCACTCGGCCGCCAACGTTCAACACAGGAGCTGACACCTTGTTCTCGACCGCGCGTTTCATGTTTATCACCCTGCTCGTGGCACTGCTCGCCCTTGGCGGCTGCCAGACGCCGCCACCCAAAGGCCTGACCCCAGCGCAAGTGGCCGTCCTCAAGCAGCAGGGCTTCGAGCTGACCGATGACGGCTGGGCATTCGGCCTGTCCGGCAAAGTGCTGTTCGGCAGTGACGTCGAGACGCTCAACCAACCCAGTACCGAGATTGTCCAGCGTATCGGCAAAGCCCTGCTGGGCGTGGGTATCGAACGCGTTCGCGTCGACGGCCACACCGACGCGTCGGGCAAGGAAACCTACAACCAGCAACTGTCCCTGCGCCGTGCCAAAAGTGTGGCGACGGTGTTGACCGGCGTGGGCATGAAAGAAGAAAACATCCAGCTGCGCGGGCTGGGCAGCAGCCAGCCAGTGGCGTCCAACGACACAGTGGCGGGACGCACCGAAAATCGGCGGGTGTCGATTGTGGTGATCGCGGACTGAGCCCGTCCTACCGACCTCAATGTAAAACCCAATCAACTGTGGGAGCTGGCTTGCCGGCGATAGCGGTGTCTCAGTACGGGATGTACTGACTGACACACTGCCATCGCCGGCAAGCCAGCTCCCACAGTGGGTTTTGCGGTGCCTGGCTACAGCGTTCGCTTACCGGCCCGATGTCATCGCCTGCGTTGACGCACCATCACCGTATCTCAGCAAAGATCGTCAAGCATGTTTCCTGTAGGAGAAGTCTGCCATGACGAATCTTGATGGCTAGGCTGACGAAGTTTCGCTTTTTCGCAAAGGGTGGGCTTAGTTAAATGGCCGCTCCAAGTAACCACCGTAAAGGACTGCGATGAGCATAAACGTCAGTAACTTCCGCCAAGAGGTTTTTAAAACTAGGCTTTCACACAGTGCTTTTAATGAGCTGTTGAGCGCAAGAGCGTTGTTCGAGTCTGAAAGTCAGGGAATTCGATTCGATACCAAAGCCGCGCACATCAATCCTCTACAATCACCCGTCCTGAGCAAGGAGCTAGATAGAATCCGAACCATGATCGATCATGAAAGCCATGTTTTGATTCTTGATGGCTTTAAGGTCGACAAACTTTCGAGTTTCAAATCGCTGATATGGACATTTGGTTCTCTACTCGGTGTGCCAATGGTGCAGAACCATCTCGGTCATAAGGTGATTGAGGTTTATGACAGGGGCGGTAAGAGCATTGAAGATGGTGCGAGATACCATCAAACCCGCCAAGGTGCCTATGTGCACAACGATGGAGTGAGCGACCCGTTGCCTATCGATTACTTGATACTGGCGTGCGGACAAAAAGCGCTTTTGGGAGGTGAGAGCATTCTGATTGATGCAAGCGCGGTATACGCGGAGCTGATGGCGTTTCCAGAAATACTGGAAGAACTTAAATGCGACTTCTTTTTTGAAAACCGCGGCATGTCAGATGAGGAGCAGTTGTTCAAAGCGCCTATCCTGAGTTTTTCCGATGAAGGTATTCCACTGGTCAGATACTTTCGCGTCTACATTGAGTCCGCTCACCTTAAGGCGGGAGTGCCATTAACCATGGCCCAATCCCAAGCGCTAGACTTTCTGGACACCGTTCTCGATCAGTCATCGGTTCAGCATCGAGTGTTGCTGGAACCAGGGCAGGTACTCATTTCAGCCGATAACAAGTTTCTCCATACCCGCACGCACTTTATAGATATGATATTCCACGTTGTGTGATTGATGATGGCGAGTCCTTGAACGATCTAAATCGCTACATGCTACGGATGTGGTTACGCAAACAATGATGCCTCGAGGCGCCTAAGTTACATCCCCCCCTCTATCCGCCATAAGCCGAACCCCATGGAAAACTCCGATATCGCGATCACGCTGGTCCTGATCTCTGCCTTTATGCACGCCACTTGGAACGCCGTAGTCCGTGCCGGTAGCAGTCGCTTCATGACCTTGGCCATGGTGGATGGCACCGCGCTGGTGATATGCCTGTTGGCGTTGCCGCTTGTCAGTGTACCGAGCCTGGAAGTAGGGGGTTATATCCTCGTCTCCGTGGTACTCAATACGGTCTATCGATTATTTCTGATCAAAGCGTACGAAACGGGTGACTTCGGTCAGGTTTACCCGGTGATGCGTGGGGTACCGCCGGTATTGGTCGCGCTGTTTTCCTACTTTCTGTTGCATGAACAGTTGTCAGTTCAGGCACTGGTGGGTGTGTCGCTGATATGTGTGGGAATTATCAGCCTGACCTTTGTGCGTCGGATGACGGCGCAGATGTTCAAGCCGATCCTGATGGCGGTGTGCGCTGGAGCGTTTATCGCGTCTTACACTGTAGTGGACGCCAAAGGTGTAAGAACCAGTGAGACGGTGTTGCAGTACATCGTCTACCTGACGGTGTTCCAGAGTATTCCGATCCCACTGCTGGCGTTTTCCAAAGAGCGCTCGGCTTTGGCTCAAGCGATACGTGGGCACTGGCGAGTCGGCCTATTAGGCGGCGTTTTTTACTTGGCGTCCTACGCATTGGTGTTGTTTGCATTGTCGCTGGACGCGGTGGCCAAGGTCTCAGCGCTGCGGGAAACCAGTGTTATTATCGGCGCCATTATTGCCGCGCTGTTCTTTCATGAACGGTTCGGTTGGCGACGGATGCTGTCGGCATTCGTCATTGTTAGCGGGATCATCTTGATCAAAGTGAGCACCTGATGGCTCAGCGTCCGCCTCCCACACCGATGCTTCAAGCGTTCGTCAGCGCTGCGCAAGCCGGTAGTTTTGCGCGTGCGGCTTCTGACCTTAACCTCACTGCCAGCGCCATTAGTCATCAAATTGCAGGCTTGGAGGAATGGTGGGGCGTGCAGTTGTTTGAGCGGCATTCACGCGGCGTCAAGCTGACGCCAGCGGGGCAAGCCTTGTTGCCGGTTACCGATGGCTTTTTCAAGGCGCTGGATGGGGTACTGCAATCGCTCAACCCCGGTAAATCCCGACCGTTGTACCTCTCGTGCACGTCTTCTCTCTGCTCGACGTGGCTAATCCCCAGGATGCATGGGTCGCACACAGAGGCCTCGTTCAACCTCGATCTGGTGTTGACTAGCGCCGATATGAACAGCACCAGCCTGGAAGCTCATCAATACGATGTCGCGGTGGTGATGGGGTACGGCGATTATCCGGATCACCATGTTGAATTGCTGATGTGCGACGCGGTATTTCCCGTTTGCTCGCCAGAATTTCTGCGGTTGAAGGGGGATATTTCACTGGAGGATGTCGCCCGGTACCCGCTGATTCATCGGGTGGACGATCAGGTGTGTCCGGGGTGGGAAAGCTGGTTTGCGTTTCAGGGGTTGGCGGCGCCGCCTTATCACCATGGGCCGCGATTTCCGGATTCGAGCCTGGCGATCAGTCTGGCGGTGAAGGGCACAGGCATTGCACTGGGCAGGACTGCGTTGGTATATGACCTATTGGCAGACGGCGCGTTGGTTGCGTTGAAAAGCCCCGTGATGATGTCGCCAGCGGCGTACTACATCATCTGTCAAAACGGCCGGCAGTTAGAGCCGGATATCGCTCGGTTGATTGAATGGCTCAAGACCAGTGCGAATAAGTTTTTGCGCGAAGTTCGGGCTCGGTATCCGCAAATTGCCGGGGCTGGTGCGATTTAAATGTAGGAAGGAGCAAGGCTCCTCCCGCATTCGAACGGTATTCGCTTACCGGCCCGGTGTCATCGCCTGCGTCAGGTCATCTACCACGGCCTTGCCCATTTCACACAGGTAATGCGCAGCCCATGCGTATTGCTCGCCGCGGACATCCATGGCGGCTTCCATCGCGAGTTTCTTGGAGTAAAAAAGTAGGGTGGAGGCGTGTTCCAAAGCTTCCTCAATCGGCATGCCGGCGTTGACGCGGAACAGGGGTTTTTGGTTTTCGCCGTAGTCTCCGAAGGTGACGACGCCGAGGGTGGAGATGGAGGAGATCGGTGGGTCGGGGACGATTTTAGTCATGACGATTGCTCTCTGCTGAAGTAGAGCCGCCACATCACATCGCTAAACATGAAGAGGGTGGCAGCTGTGTGCAGGTTAGCGATCCGGGCCAGGAGCACCCCGGGTAGACTCGAAGGTCTCCAGCACACAGCCACCATAAAACGTTAAAAGCGGGCAAACGCCGGCTGATAGTGTTGGGAGCGGTGACACGCCTGAAGCCCGGATCGCTAAACCCGATCGCTGATGTACAGCGAAGTCAGGAGGCTAGTGACCCAGACGATAGGGCGCAATAGGGTGGAGAGTCTCTAGGAAACGTCCTGCAATTTAAAGCGAATCGTCGTTGATGGCCCTTTAATCCGCAAACCGTATCTCCCGCGTCTCCCCCATCAACAACCCCTGATTCTGCTCAGTCACCTCGCGGATGTAATCCCACAACAACGTAATCCGTTTCAGCTTCCTCAAGTCCTCTCGGCAATACATCCAGAACTGCCGCGTAATCGTAATCTGCTCCCCCAGCACTGGCAGCAGCCGTGGATCCTGCGCCGCGAGAAAACACGGCAATATCGCCATCGACCGCCCTTGCTGCGCCGCCACGTACTGCGCGATCACGCTGGTACTGCGTAGGCTGGCGCTGGCGCCGGGCACCACGTTCGCCAGGTACAGCAGCTCCGAACTGAACGCCAGGTCATCCACATAGCTGATAAACGGATGTTCGGCCAAATCGGCGGGTTTGCGGATGGGCGGGTGTTGGTCCAGATAGTCCTGGGTCGCGTACAGCTGCAGTTTGTAGTCGCACAGTTTGCAGCACACATAGGGCCCGTGTTCCGGGCGCTCCAAGGCGATGACGATGTCGGCTTCGCGCTTGGACAGGCTGATGAAGTGGGGCAGGGGCAGGATGTCCACCGAGATGGCCGGGTAGGTGTCGACGAAGTGGCTCAACTGCGGAGTGACGAAGAAGCTGCCGAATCCTTCGGTGCAGCCCATGCGCACGTGGCCGGACAGCGCCACGCCGGAGCCGGAGACTTGCTCGCAGGCCATGTGCAGGGTGCTTTCGATGGACTCGGCATAGCCCAGCAAACGTTGGCCTTCGGTGGTGAGGACGAAGCCGTTGGTCCGGGATTTTTCGAACAGCAGGGTGCCGAGGGACACTTCCAGGGAACTGATACGCCGCGACACCGTGGTGTAGTCCACCGCCAGGCGCTTGGCGGCCACGCTGGCCTTGCGGGTGCGGGCCACTTCGAGGAAAAACTTTAGGTCATCCCAGTTCAGGGAGCCCAGCGACGTGATGTTTTTTTGCATATTGGTCCGGCTTTTATGTGCGTTCTTATTAGAGATTTGCACATCTATACTCCAAAAACTGTCCGAACGCCTCATTCCCAAGGCGGTTTACGCGCCTTGTCTCTGCATAACTACAAGATTCTGGAGACCACATGAACGCATCTGCCGATATTTCCGTGCAACAGGTCAAGTTGCTGATCAACGGCGAGTGGGTCGAGTCCAAGACCACCGAATGGCAAGACATCGTTAACCCGGCCACTCAAGAGGTGCTGGCCAAAGTCCCGTTCGCCACTGCCGATGAAGTCAACGCTGCCATCGACGCCGCCCATCGCGCCTTCCAGACCTGGAAGCTGACGCCGATCGGCGCGCGCATGCGCATCATGCTCAAGCTGCAAGCCTTGATCCGCGAACATTCCAAGCGCATTGCCGTGGTGCTCAGCAATGAGCAGGGCAAGACCATTGCCGATGCCGAGGGCGATATTTTCCGTGGCCTGGAAGTGGTCGAACACGCTTGTTCCATCGGCACCCTGCAAATGGGCGAGTTCTCTGAAAACGTTGCCGGTGGCGTCGATACCTACACCCTGCGCCAACCCATCGGCGTGTGCGCCGGCATCACCCCGTTCAACTTCCCGGCGATGATTCCGCTGTGGATGTTCCCAATGGCCATCGCCTGCGGTAACACCTTCGTCCTCAAACCGTCCGAACAGGACCCGCTGTCGACCATGCTGCTGGTGGAACTGGCGCTTGAAGCCGGTGTGCCGGCCGGCGTGCTCAACGTGGTGCACGGTGGCAAGGATGTGGTGGATGCGCTGTGCACCCATAAAGACATCAAGGCCGTGTCCTTTGTTGGCTCGACGGCTGTGGGCACTCACGTCTACGACCTGGCCGGCAAACACGGCAAGCGTGTGCAATCGATGATGGGCGCCAAGAACCACGCGGTGGTACTGCCCGATGCCAACCGCGAACACACCCTCAATGCTCTGGTCGGTGCTGGTTTCGGCGCAGCGGGCCAGCGTTGCATGGCCACCTCGGTGGTGGTGCTGGTGGGCGCGTCCAAGCAGTGGCTGCCGGACCTCAAGGCGCTGGCGCAGAAGCTCAAGGTCAACGCGGGCAGCGAAGCCGGTACCGATGTGGGCCCGGTGATCTCCAAACGCGCCAAGGCACGTATCCTGGAGCTGATCGAAAGCGGCGTGAAAGAAGGCGCCAAGCTGGAGCTGGACGGCCGCGACATCAAGGTGCCGGGCTTCGAGCAAGGCAACTTTGTCGGCCCGACCCTGTTCTCGGGCGTGACCCCGTCCATGCAGATCTACACCCAGGAAATCTTCGGCCCGGTGCTGGTGGTGCTGGAAGTGGCGACCCTCGATGAAGCCATCGCGCTGGTCAACGCCAACCCCTTCGGCAACGGCACCGGCCTGTTCACCCAGAGCGGTGCGGCGGCGCGCAAGTTCCAGAGCGAAATCGACGTGGGTCAGGTCGGTATCAACATCCCGATCCCGGTGCCGGTGCCGTTCTTCAGCTTCACCGGTTCGCGCGGTTCCAAGCTGGGCGACCTCGGCCCGTACGGCAAGCAAGTGGTGCAGTTCTACACCCAGACCAAAACCGTCACCAGCCGCTGGTTCGATGACGATACGGTCAACGATGGCGTCAACACCACCATCAATCTGCGCTGATACCGGGAGACGATCATGAAGATTGCATTTATCGGCTTGGGCAACATGGGCGCACCCATGGCCCGCAACCTGATCAAGGCCGGCCACGCGCTGAACCTGTTCGACTTGAACCAGACGGTACTCAAGGAGCTGGCCGAGCTTGGCGGCACTGTCAGCGAGTCACCGCGTGATGCGGCGAAAGACGCGGAGCTGGTGATTACCATGCTGCCGGCGGCGGCGCATGTGCGCAGCGTGTGGCTGAATGAAGACGGCGTTTTGGCCGGCATCGGTAAAGGCGTACCGGCGGTGGATTGCAGCACCATCGACCCGCAAACCATCCGCGACGTAGCGGCTGCTGCGGCCAAGCAAGACGTAGCTGTGGCCGACGCGCCAGTCTCCGGCGGCACCGGCGGCGCCCAGGCCGGCACGTTGACCTTCATGGTCGGCGCCAACCCGGAACTGTTCGCCACCCTGCAACCGGTGCTGGCGCAAATGGGCCGCAACATCGTGCACTGCGGTGAGGTGGGCACCGGGCAAATCGCCAAGATCTGCAACAACCTGTTGCTGGGCATCAGCATGGTCGGCGTCAGCGAAGCCATGGCCCTGGGCGATGCGCTGGGTATCGACACGCAAGTGCTGGCGGGAATTATCAACAGCTCCACCGGGCGTTGCTGGAGTTCCGACACCTACAACCCATGGCCGGGCGTGATTGAAACCGCGCCGTCGTCACGTGGCTACACCGGCGGGTTCGGTGCCGACCTGATGCTCAAGGATTTGGGCCTGGCCACTGAAGCGGCGCGCCAGGTGAAGCAGCCGGTGATCCTGGGCGCCGTGGCCCAGCAGTTGTATCAATCGATGAGCCAACGTGGGGAAGGGGGCAAGGACTTCTCGGCGATTATTAACAGCTATCGCAAGCCCAAATAGGGCGTGTTCCGGGGGCCCGCCTGTGGCGGGCTCCCGGTTTTTTGCGGCTCAAGCAAACACAAAATACTTACGCACTGTTTCGACCACTTCCCACGTCCCCTTCATCCCCGGCTCCACCACGAAGATATCCCCAGCCCGCAAGTGAATCGGCTCCAGGCCTTCCGGCGTGATGATGCAGTAGCCTTCCTGAAAGTGGCAGTATTCCCACTTCACGTAGTCCACGTACCACTTGCCCGGGGTGCAGATCCAGGTGCCCATGATCTTGCTGCCGTCTTCGCTGGTGTAGGCGTTGAGGTTGACGGTGTGCGGGTCGCCTTCGAGTTTTTCCCACTTGCAGGCATCCAGGACCGGCAGGGGGTGGGTGTCGCGCAGTACGGTAATGGGCTTGGACATGATGTCTCCAGGGCAGGGAATGGAAAGATCCACCCTAAGGCCTCGGGCGTTGCGCCAGTGGTCTGAACTCGACATCGGGATGCCCAGAAGCGCAGGGGAGTGCGACTCTTTGGGCACCGTGCAGTCCATGTGGGAGCGGGCTTGCTCGCGATTGCGGTGTGTCAGCCACACATACATTGACTGACTTATCGCATTCGCGAGCAAGCCCGCTCCCACATTGGTTCTTCAGTGGCTGAGCCACCGTGCCGGAATGATATATCTAAGCGTCTACACGCCCATTCTTCGCAGTAAGTGCGAAAGATTTCCTGCTTCACGCCAGAATTCGCAAGAAAATTCGCAGCCGGCCCTCGTATCATTCACTCCAGTAACCGCCAAGAGCCTTGAAATGAACCCAATAAAAACGTGGTGGGATATCAGCCCGCCCTTGAGTACGGCGACCCCGACCTGGCCGGGGGATACGCCGTTCCAGGAAGAGCGCGTGTGGCAGTTCGGCCCGGAGTGCCCGGTGAATGTCGGGCGTATCACGCTGTCGCCACATACCGGCGCCCACGTGGATGCGCCGCTGCACTACAGTGCAGACGGCGCGCCGATTGGCGAGGTGTCGTTGGACGTGTACATGGGCCCGTGCCGGGTGTTGCATTGCCTGGACAGCGGCGCGCTGGTGCAGCCGCATCAGCTGGAAGGCCGTGTGGATAAGTTGCCCGAGCGTGTGCTGCTGCGCACTTATCCACAAGCGCCACTGACTGAATGGGATTCGAACTTCACCGCCGTCGCCCCGCAAACCATTGAGCTGCTGGCGAGCCTGGGTGTGCGCTTGATTGGTATCGACACCCCATCCCTGGACCCGCAGCAGTCCAAGACCATGGATTCCCACAACGCCGTGGCGCGCCATGGCATGGCGATTCTCGAAGGCATCGTGCTCGATGACGTACCGGAAGGCGACTACGAACTGATCGCCCTGCCGCTGCGTTTTGCCAACCTCGATGCCAGCCCGGTCCGCGCAATCCTGCGCCCGCTCAAGGAGCCCACGCGATGAGCCAATGTCCTTTCTCTGCCGACTACCAACCGCCTGAAGAGTGGCACAACGCCGAACTGAATTTTTCCGAGTCCATGAGCTACGGCGATTACCTGGACCTGGGCAAAGTCCTCAGCGCCCAGCACCCGCTGTCGCCGGACCACAACGAAATGCTCTTCATCATCCAGCACCAGACGTCCGAGCTGTGGATGAAGTTGATGCTCCACGAGCTCAAGGCCGCCCGCGAACACGTGCGCCTGGGCGAGCTGCCGCCGGCGTTCAAGATGCTGGCGCGGGTGTCGCGGATCTTCGATCAACTGGTGCACGCCTGGGCGGTGCTGGCGACGATGACGCCGTCGGAGTACAAGTCGATCCGCCCGTTCCTGGGGCAATCGTCGGGGTTTCAGTCGTTCCAGTACCGCGAGATTGAATTTATCCTCGGCAATAAGAGCGCGGCGCTGTTGCGGCCCCACGCCCATCGGCCGGAGCTGTTGAACGAGTTGAAAGTGGCGATTGCCACGCCGTCGCTGTATGACGAGGCGATCAACCTGATGATCCAGGCCGGCCTGGCGATTGATCCGAAACGCGCCGAGCGCGACCCCACGGCGGCGACGGTTCACGATGAATCGGTGGAGGCGGCGTGGCGCGAGGTGTATCGCGATCCGAGCCGGTATTGGGACCTGTATCAGTTGGCCGAGAAGTTTATCGACCTGGAGGACTCGTTCCGTCAGTGGCGCTTCCGCCATGTGACGACGGTGGAGCGGATCATCGGCTTCCAGCCCGGCACTGGCGGCACGGAAGGTGTGGGGTATTTGCGCAAGATGCTCGACACCGTGCTGTTCCCCGAACTCTGGCGAGTCCGCTCCACGCTCTAAGCAAAAAGCCCCGGATTACCGGGGCTTGTTGTTTTGACATGCAATCAACTGTGGGCGCTGGCTTGCCTGCGATGGCATCCTCTGGGTCTTACTGTAAACCGAGTCGCCTGTATCGCGGGCAAGCCCGGCTCCCACACAAGCCGGGCTCCCACAGGTATCACTGTGCGTTGACGACCGCGTGACTTCTGCGGACCCGCAACCGATACGCCACGTAGATAATCCCCACCCACACCGGCATCGCATACACCGACTCGCTGATGCCTGGAATCGCCAGCATCACGCTGATGATCATCACCATGAACGCCAGGCACAGGTAGTTGCTGAACGGGAACCAGAAGGTTTTGAACGACGGCGTCACGCCTTGTTCACCCATGGCTTTGCGGAACTTGATGTGGGTGATGCTGATCAGCGCCCAGTTGATCATCAGCGAGGCAACCACCAGCGCAAACAGCAACTCCAGGGCACTCTGCGGCGCCACGTAGTTGACCACCACGCACAGCATCGTCACCAACGCCGAAATCGCCAGGGCGCGGATTGGCACGCCTTGCTTGTTGAGCTTCATCAGCGATTTGGGGGCGTCGCCTTGCTCGGCCAGGCCGAACAACATGCGGCTGTTGCAGTACACGCCGCTGTTGTACACCGACAGCGCCGCGGTCAGCACCACGAAGTTGAGGATGTGTGCGGCGGTGTCGTTACCGATCAGCGAGAAGATCTGCACGAACGGGCTACCGCTGTAGGCATCGCCCGACGCGCCGAGGGTTTGCAGCAGTTGGTCCCACGGGTACAGCGACAGCAGCACGGTCAGGGCGCCGACGTAGAAAATCAGGATCCGGTAGACCACTTGGTTGATCGCTTTCGGGATCACTTTACGCGGCTCGCTGGCTTCGGCGGCAGTGATGCCCACCAGCTCCAGGCCACCGAACGAGAACATGATGAACGCCATGGACATCAACAGCCCCATGCCGCCATTCGGGAAGAACCCGCCGTGGCTCCACAGGTTGCTCACCGAGGCTTGCGGGCCGCCGGTGCCGCTGAACAGCAGGTAGCAGCCGAGCACGATCATGCCGACAATCGCTACCACTTTGATGATCGCAAACCAGAACTCGGTTTCACCGAAGAACTTCACGTTCAGGGTGTTGATCAAGTTCACTGCGACAAAGAACACCAGCGCACTGACCCAGGTTGGAATGTCCGGCCACCAGAACTGGATGTACTTGCCCACGGCCGTCAGTTCAGCCATGCCCACCAGGACGTAAAGGACCCAGTAGTTCCAGCCCGCCAGGAAGCCTGCGTAGCCGCCCCAGTATTTGTGGGCGAAGTGGCTGAACGAGCCGGCCACCGGCTCTTCGACGATCATCTCACCGAGCTGGCGCATGATCAGGAACGCAATGAAACCGGCAATCGCGTAACCCAGGATCATCGACGGCCCCGCCGACTTGAGCACCCCGGCCGAGCCGAGGAACAACCCCGTGCCAATCGCCCCTCCCAAGGCGATCAGCTGAATGTGCCGGTTCTTCAGGCCACGCTTGAGGCCTACCGGGTTAACCATGTCATCCGCCATTAACATTCCCTTCTACTTGTTTTTCTCAGGGTTGAGTGCACGCCGCATCAGCCCCTCAGAAGTGCTGAGGGGTCAGATATTACTCTGCGTAAACTTTTCGTAATACAACTGAACGCCATCAAGTGCCTGATCCGCCAGCCATTGCTGGATGGATTCGACCATTGGCGGGGGGCCGCACAGGTACATATCCGCCGAACCGTCCCGCAATTCGGCCAGGTCGAAATGCTCGGTGAGGTAGCCGCGTTTACCAGACCACTCTTCTGAAGGTGCGCTGAGCACTTCGGTGTAGCGCAAGTTTGGGATTTTCGCGGCATAGGCCCGTATGCGCGCTGCTTCGCATAAGTCCTCGGCACCGCGCACGCCGTAGTAGAGGTGCACCGGTTGCTCGCAACCATTGGCGGCCAGTTGGTCGAGCATACCCAGCAAGGCCGATAACCCGGTGCCGCCCGCCACCAGCACCAATGGCTGCGTGACGTGGCGCAGGTAGAAGGCGCCGAGTGGCGCTTCCATCAACAGCTCGTCACCCACCTGGCAGCGCTCGCGCAGGTAATTGCTCATCACCCCGTCGGGCAGCAGACGCACCAGGAATTGCAGGTGATTGCCTGGCAGGTTGGCGAAGGAATAGGACCGCCAACTGTCCGTGCCAGGCACTGACAGGCGCGCGTACTGGCCGGGCAGAAAATCCAGCGCCTGATCCAACTGCACCTGCAGGATCGCCGTGCTGGCTGACACCTGCTCCACTGCGCTCACGGTGCCCTTTACCTGAACCGGGCCGGGCGCATTGCACAGGCTCGAATCAAAGTCGAAGTAAAACGTAGCGTCGGACTTCACCCGCGTCTGGCAACTGAGCATCTTGCGCTGTTGCAGGTCGAGGCTGGACAGGGCTTCTTCGTCCACATAGTCCTGGCTGTAATCGCCAGACTCGCAACGACCCTGGCAAGTACCGCAGACGCCTTCGCGGCAATCCAGGGGGATCTTGATGCCGTTGCGCAGCGCGGCATCCAGCAGGATTTCGTTGGCACCCACCGGAAAGAACAGGGTCTTGCCGTCGGCAAAACTGAAGGCCACTTTGTGATTCATGTGTTGCTCTCCGCGTATGTATGACGCGCGCACCCTGTGGCGAGCGGACTGGCCAAAAAGGCGCGTTTAAAGATGATAAAAATCCAGCACCGAGTTGATGGTGTCGTTGAGCAGCAGCGCATGCTTGCGGGTGATCAACCAACTGTCGCCATCGGGTTTCAGGCGATAGGTGGCGTGGCCATAGAACTGCTCCGACGTGGCCAGGCGATAGAACAGCGTGTGCCAGTTCAGTCGCACCTCCAGCGTGCCATCCGCCTGCTCGGCGATGCGCACGTTGTTGATCAGGTGCAAGGTGCGTGGCATTGGTGTGGCCGACGCGGCTTTGCCGGTGCGCAAGCGGAACACGCGGTCTTCCAGGCCCGAGCGGTTGGCGTAATAGATCAACGACATCTCGCGCTTGGGGTCGCGGGTGTAGACGTGCTCCGAGTCCCACTGCGGCAGGTGGAACTCGCTCTGCGGGTCGAACAACTGCACATAGGCGTCCCAGTCCCGGGCGTCGCACAGCTCGGATTTGCGGTAGAAGAACTGCTCGATCTGATACTGCAATTGCGCATTCATCACTTCACCTCCCGCAGTGTCAGCGCTTGCCTGTCCAGGCCATTGAGCAGGAACTGCTGCCAGTTGCGATGCTGGTTCACGTAGAGGCCTTCATGGGTGAATTCGGTGCCGGTCATGGCCGGCTGGATGCCGATGGCTTCGCTGTTCGGCGTGGGCCCGGTTTCCCAGCGATGGCTGCCGCGTGAGATGTCGCTCCAGCGCTCCAGGCGGCCCTGGAACCCGCGCTGGGCTTCGCGAAACTCCACCAGGTCGTCCGGCGTGCCCATGCCCGATACGTTGAAGAAGTCCTCGAACTGGCGAATACGGTTTTCGCGGTCCGCGTCGGATTCGCCCTTCACCCCCAGGCATTGGCTGATGATCTCGGTCTTGTTCCACGCCACCGGGCGGATGATGCGCAGTTGCGAGCTGATCTGGTCGAGGAAGAACAGGCTCGGGTAGATATTCAAGTTGCGCAGGCGGTGCATCATCCACTCGGCTTTTTGTTGGCCGTGTTCTTCCACCAGGCGCGGCATGATGGTCGCGTAGCCGGAGCGCACGCTGGGGTTGGGCATGTCACTGAACAACACACTGTGGCCATTGTTGAAGGCGAACCAACCGTCGTCGGTGTTTGCATCACCCGCGCCGAGTTTGCTGTAGTCCAGGGTGCTGCCTGCGCCCGCGCCATTCTCGGTGTTCACCTGCTGGCGATGCTGAACCGTGGCCACGTAGTTGTAGTGCACAGTGCTGACGTGATAACCGTCCAGGCCGTTTTCGTTCTGTAGCTTCCAGTTGCCGTCGTAGGTGTAGGCGGATTTGCCTGGCAGCACTTCCAGCTCGCCGGTGGCGGACTGGGCGACCATCATGTCGAAGAACACTTTGGCGTCACCCAGGAAGTCTTCCAGGCTGTCGGTGCCAGCCACATCCAGGCTGATGAACACGAAGCCTTTGTAGCTCTCGATACGCGCCTTTTTCAGCCCGCGCGTGGCCTTGTCGAAACCATCCGGGTACTCCCCCGGCGCCTTGACCTTTACCAGCCGGCCGTCGCTCTTGTAACACCAGGCATGGAACGGGCAGGTGAAAGTGGACTGGTTACCCTTGCCGACCCGCGTCAGGGTGGTGCCGCGATGCTGGCAGGCGTTGATCAGCGCATTGAGTTGGCCTTCGCCGTCGCGGGTGATGATCATCGGCTGGCGCCCGGCGCGCATCGTGACGAAGTCGTGGTTATTCGCCAGTTCGCTTTCGTGGCAGGCGTAGATCCAGTTCTTTTCGAAGATCAGTTCCATCTCCAGATCGAACAGCTGCGGCTCGGTGAACATGTCGCGGGCGATACGGAACACTTCATCCGCCGGGCGAAAATCCAGACAACCTTCGATAAATGTTTTCCACTGCTCGACGCTTCTTGCACCACTCATGGGAGGCACCTTTTTGATAGGGGCTAATCGGTGGTCCATTAGAGGCAGCGGGGCGGGGTGCGGGCTATCCGCTTAGTGGGGGAACCTGCGCCGGATAATTGGGCAGCAAATACCCAACCCGGTGCAGTGTGGTGATGGGATGCGCTACTGTCTTGTCGGGCAATGGCCGGAAAAACCGCTTTCTTATCCATTTAGTCGACCAATGCTATCCACCCGCTGGCCATTGCGCTGGCGTGGCGCATTATTTGCTGTCGAACAACAACGACGCGCCGCCAGAGCGCGCAACAGCCTAACCGCCGTGGGTGCATCCTGATGAGCAGCCAAACGATTCAACGCTTCGACCTTGAAGGCGCCCGCAGCTGGATGTCCGGGATCTGCGGGCCCCATCGCCTCGCCACCGCCACGCCCGAGCGCCTGCGCTTTCACCACAGCGCCAATGTGTTCAAGTCCCGCGCCACCACCCTGGGCGTGATCGAATACGGCACCGATGTGACCATCGACATCGAAGACGCCGAGCACTTCAGCAGCTACAGCCTGAGCCTGCCCCTGGTGGGCGAGCAGGAGTTGAGCAAGAACGGCGAGCGCCTGAGTTCCAACCGCGACCAAGGCGTGATCATTTCACCCAATGAACATCAGGTGCTGGCGATTTCCGGCGACTGCCGCAAGTTGCAGGTGGTGATCACGCGGGCGGCGATGGGGGAGTCACTGGAAGGTTTGCTGCAACGGCCGATTGATGCGCCGTTGCGCTTCGAGTCGGTGATGGACGCGGTGGACGGCGCCTCGGCGGCGTGGTGGCGCATGGCGCGCTACTTCATTGCGGAGCTGGAACACGGCAGCGAGTTGTATGAACAGCCGGCGTTTACCCGCGACCTGGAAAGCTCGCTGATCAAGGGCCTGATCCTGGCCCAGCCGAACAATTACTCCGAAGAACTGCGCGATATGCTCGGTGTGAAACTGCCGCATTACCTGATCCGTGCGCGCCAGTACATCCATGACAACGCTCGGGAAGCCGTGCACCTGGAAGATCTGGAAGCGGCTGCGGGGGTGTCGCGGTTCAAGTTGTTCGATGCCTTTCGCAAGTACTTTGCCCTGTCGCCGATGGCCTATTTGAAGAAGCATCGGCTTTCTGCGGTGCGCCAGGAAATCCTCGAGCACGGCTCTACCCGCACCATTTCCGAAATTGCCCTGGGCTGGGGCTTTACCCACCTGGGGCGATTTTCGGCCGAATACCGAAAACTGTTCGACGAATCCCCCAGCCAGACCCAGCAGCGCAAACGCATGCGCAGTATCTGAAAACAATGAAGGTCAAACTGTGGGAGCGGGCTTGCTCGCGAATGCGGTATCTCAGTCAACCTATTCGGCGACTGATACACCGCATTCGCGAGCAAGTCCGCTCCCACATTGGATGTGCGGTGTTTCGGAGAAATCAGATCAGTTCTTCCACCAGTTGCAGGCAATGACTGAGCCCCGGCGATTGATCATTCACCCGCCGGCTGAGAATGATCGGCGAGGTCGCGGTGGCCTCCACCACCGGCGTGTAGCCGATGTCCGCCCGGTGCAACACCTGCACCGAGGCAGGCACCAGCGTCACGCCGATCCCGGCGCCGACCAGGCCGATGGCGGTTTGCAACTCGTTGGTCCACTGCGCCACCTTGAGGCTCAAACCGTGGGCATCGAACAGCGCAATTACATGGTCGGCATAGCTGGGCCGTGGGTTACCGGGGTAGAGCACAAAGGGCTCGGCGGCCAGTTGAGCGAGGGTGGCGGGCGCGTCCAGCAAGGGGTGTCCGGCGGGCAACACAGCCACCAGCCGATCCTCCACCAGCACCCTCTGGACGATGGCCGGGTCGTCGATGCGTATCCGCCCGAAACCCACATCAATCCGCCCGGCCTTGAGCGCTTCGACCTGTTGCAAGGTGGTCATTTCCGACAGCCCCAACTCCAGCTCCAGTGCCTCATGCGTGCGCAGCCGCCGAATCAGTTCCGGCAACACGCCGTACAGCGTCGACGGTGCAAAACCGATGCCCAGCCAGGTCTTTTCACCCTGGCCGATGCGTCGCGTGTTGTCGCAGACCTTGTTCAGTTGTTCCAGCAGCACAGTGGCGTGTTCATAGAAAAACCGACCGGCCTCGGTCAGCCGCAGCGGTCTGCTACGTTCAAGCAGGATCACGCCCAACTCGTCCTCCAACTGCTGGATCTGCCGGCTCAATGGCGGCTGGGCGATGTGCAGGCGTTCGGCGGCGCGGGTGAAGTTGAGGGTTTCCCCCAGCACCTGGAAATAGCGCAGGTGACGCAGTTCCATAACGGTTCCTTTCATACCTTGAGGGTATTGCTTGAGACCCATTCTATATTGGAAGCCTTTAAAAATAGGGCACAAAATCGGCTCAAATCTATAAAGAACCCAACGGGTATTGCCATGCCGATTTGCGCCATCGAGTCGATCGACACGATCATCGTCGACCTCCCCACCCTTCGCCCGCACAAGTTGGCGATGCACACCATGCAAAACCAGACCCTGGTGATCATCCGCCTGCGCTGCGCCGACGGTATCGAAGGCATCGGCGAAGCCACCACCATTGGTGGCCTCAGTTACGGCAACGAAAGTCCTGACAGTATCAAGGTCAACATTGACCGTCACTTCGCGCCCCTGTTGATCGGCCAGGACGCCAGCAATATCAACGCGGCCATGTTGCGCCTGGAGCGCAGTATTCGCGGCAACACCTTTGCCAAGTCCGGTATCGAAAGCGCCTTGCTCGATGCCCTGGGTAAACGCCTGAACCTGCCGGTCAGCGAACTGCTCGGCGGCCGTGTGCGCGATGCCTTGCCGGTGGCCTGGACCCTGGCCAGCGGCAACACTGAAAAGGATATTGCCGAAGCGGAAAAGATGCTCGACCTGCGCCGCCACCGCCTCTTCAAGTTGAAGATTGGCGCGGGTGAGGTCAGCCACGACCTGGCTCACGTGATCGCGATCAAAAAGGCCCTGGGCGACCGCGCCAGTGTGCGCGTCGATGTCAACCAGGCCTGGGATGAAGCGGTGGCACTGCGTGCATGCAAAGTGCTCGGTGACAACGGAATCGACCTGATCGAACAGCCTATCTCACGCAACAACCGCGGCGGCATGGCGCGGCTCAACCTGTCGAGCCCGGCGCCGATCATGGCAGATGAGTCCATCGAGTGTGTCGAGGATGCCTTTAACCTGGCCCGCGAAGGCGCGGCCTCGGTGTTCGCCCTCAAGATCGCCAAGAACGGCGGCCCGCGTGCCGTGTTGCGTACCGCCGCGATTGCCGAAGCGGCCGGCATCGGCCTGTACGGCGGCACCATGCTTGAAGGCGGCATTGGCACCTTGGCCTCGGCGCATGCCTTCCTCACGCTGAACAAGCTGGCGTGGGACACCGAACTGTTCGGCCCGTTGCTGCTCACCGAAGACATCCTCACCGAGCCGCCGGTGTACCGCGATTTCCAGCTGCATGTCTCCACCGCACCGGGCCTGGGCCTGGCCATCGATGAAGAGCGCCTGGCGTTCTTCCGTCGTGACAAACACTAAGAGGCGCCTGCCATGTTGTTCCACGTAAAAATGACCGTGAACCTGCCCCTCGACATGAACCCCGAGCGTGCAGCGGGCCTCAAGGCTGAAGAAAAAGCGTTGGCGCAGCGCCTGCAACAGGAAGGCAAATGGCGCCACCTGTGGCGCATCGCCGGGCACTACGCCAACTACAGCGTGTTCGATGTCGACAGCGTGCAGGAACTGCACGACCTGCTGATGCAACTGCCGCTTTACCCCTACATGGCCATCGAGGTGAACGCCCTGTGCCGTCACCCTTCGTCGATCCATGAGGATGACCGCTAGGCCGGTATTCACCTTAATAACTACAAAATGAGGAATGCACCATGTCCATCCGCCTGTCCCAGACTGCCCATGCCCAACAGTTTCTTGAAGAAGCCAGCGGCAACCTCAACGACGGTGGCAATCCGCGTACCAAAGCGCTGGTCTACCGGATCCTGCGTGACACCGTGAACATCATCGAAGACCTGGAAGTGACCCCGGAAGAATTCTGGAAGGCGGTCAACTATTTGAACGAGTTAGGCAAGCACCAGGAGGCCGGACTGCTCGCCGCCGGGCTGGGCCTGGAACATTACCTGGACTTGTTGATGGACGCTGCCGATGAGGAAGCCGGCAAATCCGGTGGCACTCCGCGCACCATCGAAGGCCCGTTGTATGTGGCCGGTGCGCCGCTGTCGAAGTACGAGGCACGGTTGGATGATGGCAAGGACGACGCGGTGCCGCTGTTCATGCGCGGGCAGGTGCGTGACACCGAGGGCAAACCATTGGCGGGGGCGATTGTGGACGTGTGGCAGGCCAACACGGCGGGTACTTACTCGTGGTTTGATCCGACGCAGTCCGAGTTCAACCTGCGCCGACGCATCGAGACCGACGCACAGGGCAATTACCGATTCCGCAGTATCGTGCCGTCCGGCTACGGCTGCCCGCCAAGCGGGCCGACCCAGCAACTGTTGGATCAACTGGGGCGTCACGGGCAACGGCCAGCGCATATCCACTTCTTCATTTCGGCGCCGGGGCATCGACACCTGACCACGCAGATCAACCTGTCGGATGACCCGTACCTGCATGATGATTTTGCCTATGCGACGCGGGATGAGTTGATCGCGCAGATCCGCTTCAGTGACGATCCACAGCTGGCGCGGGAGTTCGGTGTGGAAGGGCGGTTTGCGCAGATTGATTTTGACTTTGAATTGCAGGTGGCGGATGCGCCGGTAGAGCAGAAGCGCATGCAACGAGTGCGCGCCCTCGAAGACTAAACGCGGTTAAAAATATGGGAGCTGGCTTGCCTGCGATGACGAGGGTGAATGCACCCTAGCTATCGCAGGCAAGCCAGCTCCCACAGGGGGTTGTGGTGTTGGCGCTATTTGCGGACGACCAGGTCCAGCACCTCATCCCGATCCTTGATCTTCTGCAGCACAATCTCCGAGCGTATATCCATCACGCCCGCCGTGCGGTTCAGGTGGTTCACGATAAAGTCCGAGAAGTGCTTGAGGTTGCGTGCCTGCACCCGCAGCACATAGTTGCTGGCGCCGGTGATCACGTAGGCGCTGGCCACTTCCGGCCAGCCCTGCACCTTCTTGATGAATGTCTCGTGCCAATCCTCCACATCCTGGCGCAAGGACAGGTGGACGATGGCCTCCAGCTCGATCCCCAATTGCTCCGCATTCAGCACCGCGCGGTAACCGCTGATGATCCCCTCGCTTTCCAGCAGGCGCAGACGGCGCAGGCAGGCGGACGGCGAAAGCGCGACCTTTTCCGCCAGTTCCTGGTTGCTGATGCGGCCATCCTGTTGCAGGAAATGCAGGAGGCGCAGGTCGGTGGCGTCGAGAATCATGGTTAGAATAAATCCGCGTGTTTGGGGGTTAAATTCGAATTTCCTACAGCTTAATTAGCCTGTTGCTACTCACTTTGCACGAAAATTCTCTAAAACTTCGTTCATTATTTGGTCCATTCTTACTTATAAAAACCAGGACAACCCATGACCACTCGAAGCCATTGCCAAGCCCTCGACGCCCAGGACCCGCTGGCACCTTTGCGCAGCCAGTTCGCCTTGCCGGAGGGTGTGATCTACCTCGACGGTAACTCCCTGGGTGCACGGCCGGTGGCGGCGTTGGCGCGGGCGCAAGCGGTGATTGCCGAGGAGTGGGGCAACGGTTTGATCCGTAGTTGGAACAACGCCGGCTGGGCGGATTTGTCCCTGCGCCTGGGTAACCGCCTGGCACCGTTGATCGGCGCGCGTGACAACGAAGTGGCGATCACCGATACCACCTCTATCAACCTGTTCAAGGTGCTGAGCGCCGCGTTGACCGTGCAGCGCCAACGCCAGCCTGGGCGCAAGGTGATCGTCAGTGAGGCGAGTAACTTCCCCACCGACCTGTACATCGCCGAGGGACTGGCCGAGTTGCTGCAGCAAGGCTATTCCCTGCGCCTGGTGAACAGCCCGGACGAACTGCCCCAGGCCATCGATCAGGACGTGGCGGTGGTGATGCTGACCCACGTCAACTACAAGACCGGCTACATGTACGACATGCAGGCGCTGACCGCCCTGAGCCACGAGTGCGGTGCGCTGAGCATCTGGGACCTGGCGCACTCGGCGGGCGCGGTGCCCATCGACCTGCATCAGGCCGGTGCCGACTATGCGATCGGCTGCACCTACAAGTACCTCAACGGTGGCCCGGGTTCCCAGGCGTTTGTGTGGGTCAATCCAGCGCTGGTGGATGTGGTGCGCCAGCCATTGTCGGGCTGGTTCGGGCACACCCGGCAGTTCGCTATGGAGTCGACGTACGCGCCGAGTGCCGGCATTGCTCGTTATTTGTGCGGTACCCAGCCGATTACTTCACTGGCAATGGTTGAATGTGGCCTGGAGATTTTTGCCCAGACCGATATGGCGAGTTTGCGCAGCAAGTCCCTGGCGTTGACCGATCTGTTTATCGCGTTGGTCGAAGCCCGTTGCGCTGCCCACGACTTGAAGTTGATCACCCCGCGTGAACACGCCAAGCGCGGTAGCCATGTGAGCTTCGAACACCCTGAAGGCTACGCGGTGATCCAGGCCTTGATCGCCCGTGGTGTGATCGGTGACTACCGCGAACCACGCATCATGCGTTTCGGTTTTACCCCGTTGTACACGCGCTTTACCGAAGTATGGGAAGCCGTGGAAATCCTCGGCGACATTCTCGACAACCACACCTGGAACCAACCGCAATTCAAAGTCCGCAACAGCGTCACCTGATCCACCGCCGATCAAAGGTGGGAGCTGGCTTGCCTGCGATGACGGTGGTGAATGCACCGACGCGATCGCAGGCAAGCCAGCTCCCACAGGGTTCCGCGTCAGCAACAACCATCACAATAATAAAGGGGCACGCCACGTGACCACGCCAGACAACGGCTTTGCAGAGATCACCCACCGCGAACTGGGCCTGCGGCGCCAGCTCACTTCCGGCCAGATGAGCATGATCGCCATCGGCGGCGCCATTGGCACCGGGCTGTTCATGGGCAGCGCCTACGCCATTGGTTATGCAGGGCCCAGCGTATTGGTGAGCTACGCCATCGGCGCGTTGATCACCTTGCTGTTGATGGGCTGCCTGGCGGAGATGACGGTGGCCCATTCCACCTCGGGGTCGTTTGGCGCCTACGCCGAGTTTTACATCAGCCCGCTCGCCGGGTTCCTGGTGCGCTATGCCTACTGGGCGGCGATCGTGCTGGCAGTGGGCGCCGAGGTCACGGCGGTGGCGATGTACATGAAGTACTGGTTCGCCAACGTGCCGGAGTGGGTGTGGATCGTGTCGTTTTCCAGTGTGCTGATCCTGCTCAATGCCATCAGCGTGAAGACCTTTGGCAACTTCGAGTACTGGTTCTCGACGATCAAGATCAGCGCCATCGTCGGCTTCATTATCCTCGCCGTGTACGTGGTGTTCGGCTCCGGCAACCCGCAGTACGGTGTGCAGAATTACACCGCCCACGACGGCTTTTTCCCCCATGGCCTGAGCGGCATGTGGATCGCGGTGATCGTGTCGATCTTCAGTTATTTGAGTGTGGAGATGATCGCTGTGGCTGCCGGTGAAGCCGCCGACCCGGAACAGGCGGTGAAGAAAGCCTTCCGCGCCACCATCGTGCGCCTGGTGGTGTTTTACTTGCTGACCCTGGCGCTGATGCTGGCCATCGTGCCGTGGAACCAGGCCGGGCAGGCCCAGAGTCCGTTTGTCACGGTGATGCAGACCATCGGCATACCCGGCGCCACCGGGGTGATGAATTTCGTGATCCTGATTGCGGCGCTCTCGGCCATGAACAGCCAGCTCTACATCACCACCCGCATGATGTTCAGCCTGTCCCGTGCCGGCTTTGCCCCCAAGTCCATGGGCGCGTTGAGCAAGAACGGCATTCCGCTGAATGCATTGCTGCTGTCCAGCTCGGGCATTGCGCTGGCGACTTTGTTGAACGTGGTGTACCCGGAAAGCTCGTTCACGCTGATGATGGCGATCTCGATGTTTGGCGCGATCTTCACCTGGTTCATGATCTTCCTTACCCACCTGTTTTTCCGGCGTTATCGCAAGCGTCACGGTGGGCCGACATTGTCGTTCCAACTCCGGCTGTTTCCCTACAGCACGCTGCTGGGGCTGGTGCTGATGGGCGCGGTGATGGTCACCACGTATTTCACCGAGGCGTTCAAGATGACCCTGGTGTTTGGCGTGCCGTTCCTGCTGATTCTATCGGCGGTGTATTACGGATTCTTCCGCAAGGGCAGGGCCAAGGCGTCGAACAAGGCCTTGGCATAGCCGGGCAGGTGTTCGAACGAGCGCGCGCATAACTGCAGTTTCCGGCGGGCCCACGCTTCCTGCAGGGGGTAGGCCCTGACGCTGCGCTCCAGTGGCCAGCGCTCCAGCGCGGCTTGGGGCACGATGCCCAGGCCAGCGCCGCGGGCGACCATGCGAATCACCCCATCAAAACCCTCGGCACGTATGCGCGTCTGCAAGCGAAAACCGGCGTGCAGCGCCTGTTCTTCGAGGTAAACCGTCAATGCGCTGTGGGGGGCGAGGCCGACAAAGTCGTATTGCAGGCTATCGACAAAACTCCCTGCGCTGAACGGATGATCCTGCGGTGTGATCAGCACCAACGGGTCATCGCGAAAGGGCAGAGTCTGCAGGCCGTGGGTGTCCACCGCGTCGGAGACGATCCCAAGATCTGCCGTGCCCTGGCGTAAGGCCTGGGTGATACGCAGGCTCGGCAACTCCTGCAGATCGATATCGAGATTGGGGTGCTCGCATAGAAAGTCCGCCAGCAGTTCCGGCAGGTATTCGCTGAGGGCGGTGGTGTTGCACAACAGGCGCACCTGGCCTTTGACGCCGTTGGCGTATTCCGCCAGGTCCAGTTGCAGATGTTCGGCCTGTTGCAGCAGCAAGCGGGCATGGCGGGCCAGGGCTTTGCCTGCGGGAGTGGGTGTGACGCCTCGGCGACCGCGTTCCAGGCACTCAATGCCCAGCGAAGCTTCCATCGCCCGGATACGCGCACTCGCCGCGGCCAGGGATAAGTGGCTGCGCCCGGCGCCGGCAGTAATGTTGCCGGTGTCGAGGATGTGCAGATAAAGGCGCAGGTCAATCAAATCAAAATGCATGGTTGGGGGGCCAGTGATTGGACGGGCTTGCTCGCGAAGAGTCTATCAGCCTCACACAAAACAAGAGGCTGCCTCAGTATATGGCGAATTTCCCGCGTCATCGGAAACCCTCACACTGCGCCCATGAATACCTACCTGACGTTCTACCAAAATATCGGCCCCGCCCTGACCCTGCTGGTGATCGGCACCTTCATCCTGGCCGGCACCGTCAAGGGCGTGATCGGCCTGGGCTTGCCCACAGTCTCCATGGGCTTGCTCGGCCTGGCTATGTTACCGGCGCAGGCTGCGGCCTTGCTGATCATCCCGTCGACGATCACCAACCTGTGGCAACTGGCGTTCGGCGGCCATCTGAGCGCATTGGTCAAACGCCTGTGGCCGATGTTGCTGCTGATCTTCCTCGGCACCGGGCTTGGCACGCTGTGGCTGGGTATGAGCGGGGGAAGCTGGGTGGGCCATGCGTTGGGTGGGGCATTGCTGGTGTATGCACTGAGCGGATTGTTCCTACCGACGTTCAAGGTAAAGCCTGAGACCGAGCGTTGGCTGGGCCCTGTGTGCGGCGTGATCACCGGCATCATCACCTCGGCGACCGGCGTGTTCGTGATTCCCTCCGTGCCCTATCTGCAAGCCCTGGGATTGCACCGTGATCAGTTGGTGCAGGCGCTGGGGTTGTCGTTCACTGTTTCCACCTTGGCATTGGCCGCCGGGCTGGTGTGGCGAGGCGAGCTCGGTGGCGGGGAGGTCAATGCGTCGCTGCTGGCGCTGGTGCCGGCACTGCTGGGCATGTGGCTGGGCCAGGCGCTACGCCAGCGCATCAGTGCCGTGTTGTTCAAGCGCGTATTTTTCGTTGGCATGGCCTTGCTGGGCGCGCATCTGCTGATCAGCGGTTAACAATAAAGGGTTTATTCGTGCTTTCCGGTCAAATGTATTTTGCCGTGCCGCCGCTTATTCCAAGGGGACAATGTCGATAGCCTGCCGGCCGACAGTGTTAACCCCTCAGGATGCCTTCCCATGAAAAAAATCCTCCTGCTCAACGGCGGCAAGAAATTCGCTCACTCCGATGGTCGCTACAACGCCACCCTGCATGACGCCGCCGTGGCGGTGTTGGACCGCGCCGGCATCGACGTCAACGTCACGCACATCGACGCAGGCTACGACGTGGCAGAAGAAGTGGCGAAATTCCTCTGGGCTGACGTGATCATCTACCAGATGCCCGGCTGGTGGATGGGCGCACCGTGGATCGTCAAGAAATACATCGACGAAGTCTTCACCGAAGGCCACGGCAGCCTCTACGCCAGCGACGGCCGCACGCGCTCCGATGCCTCGCAGAAATACGGCAGCGGCGGCCTGATCCAGGGCAAGCAGTACATGCTCTCGCTGACTTGGAACGCACCCCAGCAAGCCTTTGACGACCCGACCGACTTCTTCGAAGCCAAGGGCGTGGATGCGGTGTACTTCCCGTTTCACAAGGCCAACGAATTCCTTGGCATGACCGGCCTGCCGACCTTCCTGTGCGTGGACGTGATGAAGCGCCCGGCGATCGAGGCTGACGTAGCGCGCTACGAACAGCATCTGGCGCAGGTCTTCAATTTCTCGGTGTAAGCTGCTGGGAACCGATAACGAGGAGCGCCTGTGAAAGCCCGATCCGATGAGCTACAGATCTTCGTCAGCGTCATTGAATGCGGTTCGATTTCCGCTGCCGCCGAACAGGTCGGGCAGACGCCCTCGGCGGTCAGCCGCACCTTGTCACGCCTGGAAGCCAAGCTCGACACCACGCTGATCAACCGCACCACACGGCGGATGGACTTGACCGAGGAGGGCAAATACTTCTTCGAGCAGGCCAAGGTGATCCTGGCGCAGATGGATGAGCTGGAAGAACGCCTGTCGTCGCGTCAGAAAAAGCCGGCGGGGCGCCTGCGCATCAACGCTGCGGTGCCGTTCATGCTGCATGGGATCGTGCCGTATATCGCGGAGTTTCGCAGCCTCTACCCGGACATTCAACTGGAGCTGAACAGCGATGACTTGATCATCGACCTGCTGGAACAGAGCACTGACATCGCCATTCGCATCGGTGCGTTGGCCGACTCCACCCTGCATGCACGCTCGCTGGGGTGTACGCCACTGCATATCCTCGCCAGCCCCGACTACCTCAAGCAGTACGGCACGCCGACCACGGTTGCCGCATTGGCGGACCACACCTTGCTGGGGTTTACCCAGACCGAAACCCTCAACCACTGGCCGCTGCGCCATGTGGAAGGTGACCGTTGGCTGATCCAGCCCGGCGTGGCAGCGTCCAGTGGTGAAACCGTGCGCCAGTTGGCGTTGGCGGGGCAGGGTATTTGCTGCCTGTCTAATTTCATGACCATCGACGACATCGAGGCCGGGCGTCTGGTGCCGGTGCTTGAGGCGTTCAACAGCGGTTATCGCCAGCCGATCCACGCGGTGTTCTACCGGAACTCGCAGTTGGCGTTGCGTATCCAGTGTTTCCTGGACTTTATCCAGGCCAAGCTGGCGCGGTATGCCTGCTGATTCGTGACCTTCGCGCAAGAGTGAATTGGGCAACAGGGGCTTATTCGTCAGGGATCGGCCCTTGATACTGGCCCCATCACTGACTCACTCAGGAGCACTCTCCATGAAGGTATTTGTAACCGGCGCCGCAGGTTTTATCGGCGGATCCATCGCAACTGGCCTGGTCAAGGCTGGCCACAGCGTTACCGGCCTGGTGCGCAGTGTCGAACAAGCCGCTGAGATGACCGCCCTGGGCATCACTCCGGTGATCGGCAGCCTGGACGACACCGCCGTACTGACCGAACAAGCGCAGAAGGCCGATGCGGTGATCAATGCCGCAAGCAGCGACCATCGCGCCGCCGTGGAAACGCTGTTGGCAGCGTTGAAGGGCTCGAACAAGCCGTTCCTGCACACGAGCGGTTCAAGCATTGTGGGTGATGCGTCGGGCGGCAAGTCCAGCGAGGTCATCTACTTCGAGGACAACCTGCCTGAGCCGACCGTCGACAAGGCCGCCCGCGTGGCCATCGACAACCTGATCCTGGCCGCAGCCAAAGAAGGCGTGAACTCGGCGGTGATCTGCAACACATTGATCTACGGCCACAGCCTGGGCGTGAAGCGCGACAGCGTGCAATTGCCGCGTCTGCTCAAGCAGGCGCGCAAGAGTGGGGTGGTGCGCCATGTGGGCAGCGGGCAGAACATCTGGTCCAACGTGCACATTGAAGATGTGGTGGCGTTGTATTTGCTGGCGCTGACCAAGAATGTGCCGGGCACGTTCTACTTCGTGGAAAGCAGCGAAGCGGCGTTTATCGACATGACCACCGCCATTGCCGAAGCCCTGAACCTGGGCAAACCCCAGGATTGGCCATTGGCCGACGCCGAAGCCGAGTGGGGTTATGAAATGGCCAACTATGGTTTGGGTTCCAACAGCCGAGTGCGTGGCAAGCACGCCCGTGAACGGCTGGGCTGGGCGCCGAAACGTACGTCGGTCGTGGAGTGGATTCGCAACGAGATGGTGTGATGTTCGCTTAAGACCGCGGTGCGCCTTCGCAGGCAAGCCAGCTCCCACATTGGACTGTGTTCACACATCAAATGTGGGGGCCGGGCTTGCCTGCGATGGCGGCGATTCGGTTTACCTGATGTTACACATTACTAGCCCCACCTCCCTCAATTCCGTACCATTCCCCGCCTTATCTTCCGCATTACCCTGGTACTTCATGAACCTCACCCGTCTGCGCGCCGATGCCCTGGCCGGCCTCACCACGTCTTTTGCATTGCTGCCCGAATGCATCGCCTTTGCCCTGGTGGCCCACCTCAACCCGCTGATGGGGCTCTACGGCGCCTTTATCATCTGCACACTGACCGCGTTGTTCGGCGGCCGCCCCGGCATGGTGTCCGGTGCGGCGGGCTCGATGGCAGTGGTAATCGTGGCGCTGGTGGTGCAGCACGGTGTGGAATACCTGTTGGCGACGGTGTTGCTGGGCGGTCTGATCATGGTCGCCTTCGGCCTGCTGCGCCTGGGCAAGCTGGTGCGCATGGTGCCGCATCCGGTGATGCTGGGGTTCGTCAACGGCCTGGCGATCATCATTGCCTTGGCGCAGTTGGAACATTTCAAGAGCGGTGAACAGTGGCTCAGCGGCACGCCGCTGTACGTGATGATCGGCCTGGTGCTGGTGACCATGGCCATTGTCTACCTGCTGCCGCGCATCACCCGCGCCGTGCCGCCCGCGTTGGTGGCGATCCTTGGCGTGGGCCTGGCGGTGTACCTGCTGGGCTTGCCGACCCGCACGTTGGGCGACATGGCCCACATCGCCGGCGGCCTGCCGACCTTCTCCCTGCCGCAGATTCCCTGGACCCTGGAAACCCTCGGCATCATCGCGCCCTATGCGTTCCTGATGGCCATGGTCGGCTTGCTGGAAACCCTGCTCACCCTCAACCTCACCGACGAAATCACCGAGAGCCGCGGCTACCCCGACCGCGAAAGCGTGGCCCTCGGCGCGGCGAATATGGTCTCCGGCCTGTTCGGCGGCATGGGCGGCTGCGCAATGATCGGGCAAACTGTGATCAACCTCAGCTCCGGCGGACGCGGGCGTTTGTCCGGCGTGTTTGCCGGGGTGATGATCCTGTTGTTCATTCTGTTTCTGTCGCCGTTTATCGAGCGCATTCCGTTGGCGGCGCTGGTGGGCGTGATGTTCGTGGTGTCCCAGCAGACCTTCGCCTGGGCCTCCTTGCGGGTGATCAACAAGGTGCCGGTCAATGATGTGCTGGTGATTCTCGCGGTGACGGTCATCACCGTGTTCACCGATCTGGCCACGGCGGTGTTGTGCGGGATTGTGATTGCGGCGTTGAATTTCGCCTGGCAACAAGCGCGAGAGCTGTATGCGGATGAGCACCTGGAAGCCGATGGCAGCAAGCTCTATCGCCTGCATGGCACGTTGTTCTTCGCCTCGACCACGCCGTTCCTGAACCAGTTCGACCCGGCCAACGACCCGGCCCAGGTGACGCTGGATTGCCGTCACCTGAGCTTTGTCGACTACTCAGCGATTGCCGCGTTGATGACCCTGCGTGAGCGTTACACCAAGGCCGGCAAGCATCTGCGGGTGCTGCATCTGTCGGAGCGGTGCAAGAAGCTGCTCAAGCGCGCGAAGGTTCACCACGACTGAACACCAACGTGTAGGCGCGAGCTTGCTCGCGAAAGACTTGAGTGCGCCACCTGCACTCAGGTTATCCGCGTTATCGTTGACGATTTTCGCGAGCAAACTCGCTCCTACAGGGGGGGCCATTCCTTATGGCCCGACCAGGTCTTCCAGCTCTTGGGCGCGGGTCTGGGTCATGTCCAGCAGGCAGGCGGAGCCGTTGACCTGGTCGATGGTGCCGCCGGTCGCGGAGCCTGCGAAGCCGCAATTGGCATCACGGTATTTTATCCACAGGCGCTGCACGTCCTGCAGTTGCTGCTTGCGCGCGCCTTCCTGGGCGGCGAGGGCGGTTTTGTAGGCCTTGTTCAGACGCGTGTCCTGCACCTTGGCTTCCTTGGCGTTGCAATTGACCATGTCTGCGGTCGTGTTGGCGCTGTCCATGCATTTTTTCAACGCTGCGTTATCGGCCGCCGAGGCGGTGCCGCACAGGGCGAGAAACATAGCGCTGGCAGCGAGGGAGGTGCGAATCATGGTCGGTTTTCCTGGGCATGAGTGGAGGCGCATTCTATGACTCGATGGCGGCGCTTGAGTTTCCGGCATCCTCTGATCTTCATGTAAGAACACCCCCCGAATTTTCATCGGCGAACGTCGGGCATATCCCAACGCGACAGCGCTTATCCATGGGCGAAAATTACTTTCATAAAAATTGAAAATCCTCCTCGGTAATGATTTATGAGTTTCACAACCAATTCGACGTGACCCTTTCCGAGGAGTACCGCATGGCCGCATCACCGGGCTTCGGGCTGTTGGCATACGCTGCCATCGCCATCATTGCTTTGATCGTGCTGATCGCACGTTACCGACTCAACCCGTTTATCGTCATCACCCTGGTGTCCATCGGCCTGGCACTGATGGCCGGGATGCCGGCGGACACCATCATGGGCTCCTACGAAGCGGGCGTCGGCAAGACCCTGGGGCATATCGCCCTGGTGGTGGCGCTGGGCACCATGCTCGGCAAGATGATGGCCGAGTCCGGCGGTGCCGAGCAGGTGGCGCGCACGCTGATCAACCGGTTTGGCGAGCGCAACGCGCATTGGGCGATGGTCTGCATCGCGTTTCTGGTGGGGCTGCCGCTGTTTTTCGAAGTGGGCTTTGTGTTGTTGGTGCCGATCGCCTTTACCGTGGCGCGGCGGGTCGGCGTATCGATCCTGATGGTCGGTTTGCCGATGGTTGCCGGTCTGTCGGTGGTGCATGCACTGGTGCCGCCGCACCCGGCGGCGATGATGGCGGTGCTGGCCTATAACGCGTCGGTGGGGCAGACCGTGCTGTATGCGATCCTGATCGGTATCCCGACGGCAATCATTGCAGGCCCTGTCTACGCCAAATTCATCGTGCCGCGTATCCATCTGCCAGCGGAAAACCCGCTGGAACGTCAGTTCATTGACCGCGAACCGCGTACCCGCTTGCCGAGTTTTACCCTGACCATGGGCACCATCCTGTTGCCGGTGGTGCTGATGATGATCGGTGGCTGGGCCAACGTGATTTCCTCCCCGGGCAGCGCTTTCAACCAATTCCTGCTGTTCATTGGCAACTCGGTGATTGCGCTGCTGGTGGCGACATTGGTGAGTTTCTGGACCTTGGGTATTGCGCAGGGTTTCAATCGCGAGTCGATCCTCAAATTCACCAATGAATGCCTGGCTCCTACCGCGAGCATCACCTTGTTGGTGGGCGCGGGCGGCGGTTTGAATCGCATCCTGGTGGATGCGGGCGTTACCAACGAAATTCTCGGCCTGGCCCACGCTTTTCAGCTGTCGCCACTGGTGATGGGCTGGCTGTTTGCCGCGTTGATGCGAATTGCCACGGGCTCGGCCACCGTCGCCATGACCACCGCGTCCGGCGTGGTGGCACCTGTCGCCATGGGCCTGGGTTATCCACACCCCGAATTGCTGGTGCTGGCCACTGGCGCGGGTTCGGTGATCTTTTCCCACGTGAACGACGGCGGCTTCTGGCTGATCAAGGAATACTTCAATATGACGGTGATCCAGACCTTCAAGACCTGGACCGTGCTGGAGACTCTGATTTCCGTGGTCGCCTTCGGTCTGACTTATGGCCTGTCCTGCATCTTGTAACCCGGAGACCCCATGGACATCCTCTACCAGATCCGCGCCCGCCAGGACGCCTTCAGCGCCGGCGAAGGGCGTATCGCCAAGCTGATGCTCAATGACGTGGGGTTTGCCGCATCGGCCAGCCTGGAAGAGTTGTCCCAGCGCGCCGAGGTCAGCACAGCCACCTTGTCGCGGTTCGCGCGCAGCGTGGGGTGTCGGGATCTGCGGGATTTGCGCCTGCAATTGGCCCAGGCCAGTGGAGTCGGCAGCCGCTTCCTCGACCCTGCGGGGTTGCCGGAACAGTCGGCATTTCACCGGCAGATCCTGGGGGATATCGAGGCGACGTTGCGTCAGCACTTGTCGGGGTTCAACCAGGCGAGTTTCGTCGATGCGGTGAGTTTGCTCGGCAAGGCGCGGATGATCCATGCGTTCGGCATGGGCGGTCCGTCGAGTCTGTGCAGTGATGAGTTGCAGGTGCGCCTGGTGCGCCTGGGTTATCCGATTGCCGCCTGCCATGACCCGGTCATGATGCGCGTCACGGCGGCGACGCTAGGGCCCGAGCATGCGTTGATTGTGTGCTCCCTGACTGGCCTTACCCCTGAGTTGCTCGACGTGGTGACCCTGGCACGCAACTACGACGCGCGCATCGTCGCCATCACCCTGGCCGATTCCCCCTTGGCGCAGTTGGCGGATGTCTTGCTGCCGCTGCAACCGGCCGAAACCAGTTTTATCTATAAGCCCACCGCGGCGCGCTACGGACTGCTGCTGGCCATCGACCTGCTCGCCACCGAACTGGCGTTGGCCCTGCCAGACGACAACCAAGAGCGCCTGCGCCGGATCAAGCTGGCTCTGGACGATTATCGCGGCGGCCCCGACAGCCTGCCGCTTGGAGACTGATATGAAGTACGACACGTTGATCCGCCAGGCGCTGATCATTGATGGCAGCAACACCCCCGGCTATGTAGCCGATGTGGGGCTGCGCGACGGGCGCATCGAGACGATTGGCGACCTGTCGAACGCCCAGGCTGAGCATGAGATCGATGCGAGTGGCCGCGTCTTGGCACCGGGTTTCATCGACGTGCACACCCACGATGACACGGTGGTGATCCGCCAGCCGCAGATGCTGCCCAAGCTCAGCCAGGGTGTGACTACGGTGATTGTCGGCAACTGTGGCATCAGTGCGTCGCCAGTGACGTTGCGCAGCGATCCGCCGGACCCGATGAACCTGTTGGGCAGCGCTTCGGCGTTTGTTTATCCGCGTTTCAGCGACTATCGAGCGGCGGTCGAAAAGGCTCATCCGGCGGTCAACGTCGCGGCGCTGATCGGTCATACGGCGCTGCGCAGCAATCATATGGACGACCTGCACCGTACCGCTTCAGCGGATGAAATCGCCGCCATGCGCGTGCAGTTGCACGAGAGTCTCGAAGCCGGCGCCCTCGGTTTATCCACAGGCCTGGCCTACGCCAGTGCGTTCAATGCCGAGACCGATGAGGTGTTGCAACTGAGTGAAGAGCTCACCGCGTTCGGTGCGGTGTACACCACTCACCTGCGCAGTGAGTTCGAGCCGGTGCTGGAGGCGATGGACGAAGCCTTCCTGATCGGCCGGCATGCCAAGGTGCCGGTGATTATTTCCCACCTCAAATGTGCCGGCGCCGGCAATTGGGGACGTAGTCCGCAGTTGCTGGCCTCGCTGGAACTGGCGGCGAAAACCCATCCGGTGGGCTGCGACTGCTATCCCTATGCGGCAAGTTCCTCGACCCTGGACCTCAAGCAGGTGACCGACGCGTTTCGTATCACCATCACCTGGTCGACGCCGCATCCGGAAGTGAGCGGGCGTGACTTGCAGGATATTGCCGCTGAGTGGGATGTTTCGTTGATGGACGCAGCACGTCGGCTACAACCGGCAGGCGCGGTGTATTACGGGATGGATGAAGCGGATGTGCGGCGCATCCTGGCGCACCCGCTGTCGATGGTCGGGTCGGATGGGTTGCCCGAGGATCCGTTCCCGCATCCGCGTTTGTGGGGCGCGTTTCCACGGGTATTGGGGCATTTCAGCCGGGATATCGGATTGTTTCCGTTGCACACCGCCGTGCACAAAATGACCGGGTTGTCGGCGGCGCGGTTTGGCTTGGCTGAGCGCGGGGAGATTCGTGAAGGGCACTGGGCTGACCTGGTGCTGTTCGACCCGTTGCGTGTGCGCGACGTGGCAGATTTCAAGGCGCCGCAGCGGGCGGCGGAAGGTATTGATGGGGTGTGGATCAACGGTGTGCTGAGCTACAGCGAGGGGCAGGCGAACGGTCAGCGGCCGGGTCGCTTCCTGGCACGCAGCGGGGATTTGCGTCGGGGTTTTTCGTCTCTATAGTGGGGGCTCTTTTAAACGGAGCGGTCGCCATGCACTTAGGAAAAGTCACCCCCATCCTGCGGATTTTCGACGAGGCCAAGGCGTTGGAATTCTACGTCGATTTCCTGGGGTTCAAGGTGGATTGGCAGCATCGTTTCGAGGCGAATTTCCCGCTGTATTTGCAGGTGTCGTTGGGTGAGTGTGTGCTGCATTTGACTGAGCATCATGGCGATGCCTCGCCGGGTGCTGCGGTGCGGATCCAGGCGCAAGGGGTGGACGCCTATCAGCAGCAGTTGGCGGGCAAGGATTATCGGTATGCCAAGCCTGGGGTTGAGGAAACACCTTGGGGATCGCGGGAGATGAGCATCAAGGACCCGTTCGGGAATCGCGTGGTGTTTGTCGAGGAAGGCGAGGGCTGAAGGGCAAATCGCAGGCAATAAAAAACCGCCTTGGTAGGGCGGTTTTTTTTGCAATCCCAGTTAGTGGCTGGGGTTGCTGTCTCAAAGATGCGATGACCCGCGTCCAAAGGCTCATGTGTTCCGGTAAGTGCGCTGGAGGTAAGGCCTAACTCACGGAGGGCCGAGTATATCTAAGTTTGCACGACGTACGTGGAACCTCGTCGTGAACTGCCTGCGTGCTTATCACGTCTGGAAGTTCCTGCGAGACAGCTTCGATGACCGCTAAGGTCTGAGAAGTGGAGCCGCCTGGGTTTAGGCCGAGGCGGCTTTTTGGTTGCTTACACCCGGAAATGACTGACCATCTGTTGCAGCTGGCTGCCCAGCCGCGCCAGTTCCACACTCGACTTGGCCGTCTCGTCACTCGCCGTAGCGGTCTGTTCCGATACATCACGCACATTCACAATGCTGCGGCTGATCTCTTCAGCCACGGCGCTTTGCTGCTCGGCGGCGGCGGCGATCTGCTGGTTCATCGACTGGATATTCGACACCGTACGCGTGATGTTCTCCAGCGACACGCCGGCCTTGCGGGTCAGCTCGACACTGCTGTCGGTGAGGCTACGGCTGTTGTTCATCACATTGGCCACTTGCTGGGTGCCATTCTGCAACCCGGCGACCAGGCCTTCGATTTCCTCGGTGGACTTCTGCGTGCGCTGGGCCAGGCCGCGCACTTCATCAGCCACCACGGCAAACCCACGCCCGGCTTCACCCGCCCGCGCTGCTTCGATCGCCGCGTTGAGGGCCAGCAGGTTGGTCTGTTCGGCGACGGCCTTGATCACGTCCATCACGCTGCCGATCTTGTTGCTCTCTTGTTGCAGGTGGGTCATGGCGTCGGTGGAACGCGCCACTTCAGCGGCCAGGCGCTCGATCTGGGCGATGGCCTCGGCCACCACCTTGTCGCCTGCGCGGGCTTGGCCATCGGCATCGGCGGCGGCCAGGGAAGCTTGCTCCGCGTTGCGCGCCACTTCCTGCACGGTGGCGGTCATTTCGTGCATCGCCGTGGCGACCTGATCTGTCTCGATCTTCTGGCTGTTCACGCCGGCGCTGGTCTGCTCGGTGACGGCCGACAGTTCTTCGGCAGCGCTGGCGATCTGAGTTACGCCGTCGCGAATACCGCTGATCAATTCACGCAAGGTGGTGCCCATGCGCTGGATGCCTTGTTGCAGCACGCCCAGTTCGTCCCGGCGAGTGACCTGGATGTTGTGGCTCAAGTCGCCGGAGGCAATGCGTTCCACCACCGCCAGGGTTTCCTGGATCGGGCGGGTGATCTGACGGGTGATGACCAGTGCGGCGATCACGCCAACCAGCAAGGCCAGCAAGGTGCTGATCAACTGTAGACTGCGAGCCTGGGCGCTTTCTGCGTCGCGGCGAGTGAGCTGGATTTCGTACAGTTTGTCGCTGATTGTGACGATATCAGCGCCTTGGGTGGTCATTTCGGCACGGGCAGTCACGATGTTGGCGTTGGCTGCCTTGTAGTTCTGCACCGCGCTGCGGTAGGCACCCAGGGCGGTTTCCAATGCGGTCAGCGCGCTTTGCTGGCTGGCGCCAAAGGTGGCGTTGAGGTCTTTCAAGCCGGCGATGGCTTTTTCAATCTGTGCAGCTGCGCGCGCTTCGGTCTCCGGGCTGACGTTACCGGTGTAGCCGCGTACTTCGTAGCGAGCCAACTGGAATTGCATCTTGGCGTCGGCCACCGCCTGGAACTGCGCCAGGTGTTCCGAACTGTCAGGCATTTGCTTCACGCTGGTTTCCAATGCGTTGATCTGTGCATTGGCAATATCCGCCTTGTCGCCCATCACTTGGCGTGAGGCGTTGCCGTTGCGGTAGGCCTCGCGCATTTTGTTCAGCGACTGCTGATAAGCGGTGATGATGGCTTTCTGCTCGTTGAGCAGCTTGAGGTTTTCCGGGCTCTTGAAGCTGTCGATCAGCTTCTGCTGCTGGGCAGCGAAAGCGTCCAGGTTGGTCTGTACGTTCTGGGCCACCGCTTCGTCGCCGTTGGCGAGCATGTATTGCAGGCGCACGATACGCAGCTTGGTCAACGACGCGTTGAGCTGGGTGATATCGCTCATCCAGTTACTGCGGTCGATCAGGCCGCCCAGGCTGGTCCAGCCGGTCAATGCCAGAATCGACGTGAGGACAAGCACCAGGCCGAAGCCCAGGCCCAGTTTGAGGTTGACGCTGATGTTGCCGAACCAGCTATTCATCGAATGCTCCGCAAGAATGATGGGGTGTGCTGGACGGTTATTGATTTTGGAGCCAGCTGCTGTGTAGGGCTGTATCGGCGGCGGGCGTTGAATCTGAAATGCTAATTTGCCGGGTGCGACGAAGAGGCGCACTGCAGTCGTGGCGCGGGGAGGGGGGCTGATCATGGGGCGATCTTGTGTGCTAGTCTGCGGGCCCTTTTAGTTCTGGGTAGCCTGGGAAAACCAGTGTTGTCCTACAGCGGAGCCTCTTCATGTCCGAAGTTAATCTGTCCACCGACGAAACCCGCGTCAGCTACGGTATCGGCCGTCAGTTGGGCGACCAACTGCGTGACAACCCGCCACCAGGTGTGAGCCTGGACGCAATCCTGGCTGGCCTGACCGACGCCTTCGGCGGCAAGCCAAGCCGTGTGGACCAAGAGCAAATGGCCGCCAGCTTCAAAGTGATCCGTGAAGTCATGCAAGCCGAAGCGGCCGCCAAGGCTGAAGCTGCAGCGGGCGCTGGCCTGGCGTTCCTGGCTGAAAATGCCAAGCGTGATGGCATCACCACCCTGGCTTCCGGCCTGCAATTCGAAGTGTTGACCGCAGGTGACGGCGCCAAGCCGACCCGTGAAGACCAAGTGCGCACTCATTACCACGGCACCTTGATCGACGGCACTGTGTTCGACAGCTCCTACGAGCGCGGCCAGCCTGCAGAATTCCCGGTGGGCGGCGTGATCGCCGGCTGGACCGAAGCCCTGCAACTGATGAATGCCGGCAGCAAATGGCGCCTTTACGTGCCGAGCGAACTGGCTTACGGCGCTCAAGGCGTTGGCAGCATCCCGCCGCACAGCGTTCTGGTGTTCGACGTCGAACTGCTCGACGTTCTGTAAGACCTGTTGTTGATTACCTGTAGGAGCGAGCTTGCTCGCGAAAAACGTCAACGATAACGCCGCGCGTCTGGTGTAGCGCGGCGGTTTCAAGTTCTTCGCGAGCAAGCTCGCTCCTACAGTGTTTTGCGTGGTCGCTCATGGATGGAACTTGCCATTCAGCTCCGTCGCCGGGCGCAACGCTCGGGCATAGCAGAACAGAAACAGATTGCGCACCACTTCCTTCAACACACCGGGTTCGCTCGAACTCAGCCCGTTGACGTCCAGGTCACCCTGGTCCTGCAGTTCGTTCAGCGCTTCTTCTTCCAGCACCGCACAGACTTCACCGGTTTCCCGATGCAGGATCCGCAGGTAAGGGTGTGGTCGGTCCAGCCAGGCGTCTATCAAATAAGTCATGGTTCTCATCTCCTTGATGGGTTTCAATGAGAATAATTCTTATTCGTAGAATAGCAAGTGCCTATTGGCGGTTTCTGGTTTTTTCTGTGTGGATATTGCGCGGGATCAAACGGGAGGGCGAAACGCCATCCCGCGGCGGGCGCGGGATGGAGGCAATACGTTCAGACTTTGCGCACGAACTCGGACTTGAGCTTCATCGGACCGATACCGTCGATTTTGCAGTCGATATCGTGGTCGCCATCGCACAGGCGGATGTTCTTGACCTTGGTGCCGACCTTCACGACCAGGGAAGTGCCCTTGACCTTGAGGTCTTTGATCACGGTGATGGTGTCGCCGTCCTGCAGTACATTGCCGACGGAGTCTTTCTTCACGGTTTCGTCGCTGGCCGCTTCGGCCTCGCTATTGGCGGACCACTCATGGGCGCATTCCGGGCAGATCAGCTGGGCGCCGTCTTCGTAGGTGTATTCGGAATTGCATTTCGGGCAGGGTGGCAACGTGCTCACTAAAGCTCCTTAGGAGTCAGGATGGCTAAAAGTCGCACATTATATAGGGTTTTGTGGTGTGGCAGGCTATACGCGATCTAAATGTGGGAGCGGGCTTGCTCGCGAAGGCGGCGGGTCAGCTGCTACATGTGCTGACTGACACTCAACCTTCGCGAGCAAGCCCGCTCCCACACAAACCTGCTCGCCACAGATTTGTGTCAGTGCGTACGCGCGACCGCAAACTCACTCAGCTCGACCAGGGCGTCCCGGTATTCGCTGGCGGGAAGGGCTTCCAGGCACTGAATGGCACGGGCCACGTAGTCACGCGCCAGTTGAGCGGTGTACTCCAGGGAACCCGAGGCTTCCACGGCGGCGCGGATGGCCTCCAGGTCTTCGATCCCGCCTTTCTGGATCGCCTTGCGCACCAGGGCGGCCTGTTCCGGCGTGCCTTCGCGCATGGTGTAGATCAATGGCAGGGTTGGCTTGCCTTCAGCCAGGTCGTCACCGACGTTCTTGCCCAGGGTTTCGGCGTCGCCCTTGTAGTCGAGCAGGTCGTCCACCAGTTGGAACGCCACGCCCAGGTGGTCGCCAAAGGTACGCAGGGCTTCGGCCTGCTCGGCCGTTGCGCCGCACAACGCAGCGGCGCTGTGGGTGGAGGCTTCGAAGAGCATCGCGGTTTTGCCGCGAATCACTTCCATGTAGGTTTCTTCGGTGGTACTGGCGTCGCGGACCTTCGACAGTTGCAACACTTCGCCTTCGGCGATGATGCGTGTGGCCTGCGAAAGAATCTTCATCACCGGCATCGAGCCGAGTTCAACCATCATTTCGAACGAGCGCGAGTACAGGAAGTCACCCACCAGCACGCTTGGAGCGTTGCCCCACATCGCATTGGCGGTCTCGCGGCCACGGCGCATGCCGGACATGTCGACCACGTCGTCATGCAGCAGGGTGGCGGTATGCAGGAATTCGATAGTGGCGGCCAGCAGGCGCAGGTCATCGCCTTCGCGACCCAGGGCCTTGCCGCACAGCAGCACTAATAAAGGACGCAGGCGCTTACCGCCCGCCGACGTAATATAGTCGCCAATTTTGGAGACCAGCGGCACTTTAGAAGTCAGCTGCTTCTTGATGATGCCGTCGACGGCGCTAAAATCGTCCGCGACCGCGCGGTAGAAAGCTTGGGGTTGCATCAGCGACAGTCGCTCCAGAAGGGTTGCGCGGCATGCTAGGACCCAGGCCCCCCAGTGTCAAGGCGCGATAGACGGCCCCTTGCAACACCCATTTACCTTGCGTACAATCGCGCACCCTGAACTTCCTGGGCAGCACCTGCCTTACGCAATTGCATTTGGGACGTCCATCCCATGCAGCCATGCCAGCCAATACCTCTTCTTATAAAGCGCTGGGTGAGCAGGATTATCGGAGAAATACCATGTCGTACGCAGTAATTGTTACTGGTGGCAAGCAATACAAAGTCGCCCCAGGTGAATACCTGAAGATCGAAAAACTGGAAGTCGCTACCGGCGAATCCGTTACTTTTGATCGCGTTCTGTTGGTCGCCAATGGCGATGACGTGAACATCGGCGCTCCAGTTGTTGCTGGCGCTACCGTTGTGGCTGAAGTGATCTCCCAAGGTCGTCACGATAAAGTCCGCATCATCAAGTTCCGTCGTCGTAAGCACCACATGAAGCGTATGGGCCACCGCCAGTGGTACACCGAGATCAAAATCACCGGTATTCAGGCTTAATTTCAGCCTAATTCCTCACTAGGAGAATTGACTCATGGCACACAAAAAAGCTGGTGGTAGTACCCGTAACGGTCGCGACTCAGAAGCCAAACGCCTTGGCGTTAAGATGTATGGCGGCCAGAAAATCATTCCGGGCAACATCATCGTGCGTCAGCGCGGCACCCAATTCCACGCCGGTTACGGTGTAGGCATGGGTAAAGATCACACCCTCTTCGCGAAAATCGAAGGCGTGATCAAGTTTGAAGTAAAAGGCGCGTTCAACCGCCGTTACGTGAGCGTTGTCGCAGCTTAATTGCGAGATCGCTGGAAAAGCCCTGTCTTGCGACGGGGCTTTTTCGTTTGTGGAGTGAGTCTCTTGCAAAGCTGTTTGTAATGGGCTCAGGCGCTGGTTTGCGGTCGCTGATTGAGGTCGCTGCGCTCATTTTTGCAAGAGTCTTATGTCTTGGTTTCTTAAGCTCGTCCATGCGACGAGAGGCGTTTTGTTATGAAGTTCGTTGATGAAGTTTCCATCCGAGTAAAAGCAGGCGACGGCGGTAACGGTTGCATGAGTTTCCGTCGCGAAAAATTCATCGAAAACGGTGGCCCCAACGGCGGTGACGGCGGTGACGGCGGTTCCATCTACATGATGGCCGACGAAAACCTCAACACCCTGGTCGACTACCGTTACACCCGGCACTTCGATGCCGAGCGTGGCTCCAACGGCGGCAGCACCGACTGCACCGGTAAGAAAGGCGAAGACCTGGTACTGCGCGTACCGGTCGGCACCACGATCATCGACTCTGCCACCCAGGAAGTGATCGGCGACCTGACCAAGGCCGGCCAGAAACTGATGGTAGTGCAGGGCGGCTGGCACGGTCTGGGTAACACCCGATTCAAGTCCAGTACCAACCGTGCGCCACGCCAGACCACGCCAGGCAAGCCGGGCGAGCAGCGTGACCTCAAGCTGGAAATGAAAGTACTCGCTGACGTGGGCCTGTTGGGTCTGCCGAACGCTGGTAAAAGTACCTTCATCCGTTCGGTCTCGGCCGCCAAGCCGAAAGTCGCCGACTACCCGTTCACTACCCTGGTGCCAAACCTGGGTGTGGTCAGCGTCGACCGCTGGAAAAGCTTTGTGATCGCCGACATTCCCGGCCTGATCGAAGGCGCTTCCGATGGCGCAGGTTTGGGGATTCGCTTCCTCAAGCACTTGTCGCGTACCCGTCTGCTGCTGCACCTCGTCGACATGGCCCCGTTGGATGACACCAGCGCGCCGGACGCCGCCGAAGTGATTGTCAGCGAGCTGACCAAGTTCAGCCCGTCCCTGGCTGAGCGTGATCGCTGGCTGGTGCTGAACAAGTGCGACCAGATTCTTGAAGAAGAGCACGAAGAGCGCGTCAAGGAAATCGTTGACCGCCTGGAGTGGGAAGGTCCGGTCTACGTGATCTCGGCTATCGCCAAAGAAGGCACCGAGCGCCTGACCCGCGACATCATGCGTTACCTCGAAGACCGCGCCGACCGCCTGGCGGCCGACCCGGTGTTCAAGGCCGAACTGGCCGAACTCGACCAGCGCATCGAAGACGAAGCCCGTGCCCAGTTGCAAGCCCTGGACGACCAGCGTGCCTTGCGCCGCAGCGGCGTGAAGTCGGTCCATGACATCGGCGACGATGATTGGGACGAGGAAGATGTGGATGATGAAGACGGTCCGGAAATCATTTACGTGCGTGATTGATCCGTTGCGATAAACTTGAACGCCGCTCCCTGGAGCGGCGTTTTAGTATCCGGGTTTAACGTTATGGGCCGCGCTGGGTCGCGCAGCCCTCAATCTAAGGTTGAAGATGATGCGGAGCAAAGTGACAGGTGCGCAGCGCTGGGTCGTAAAGATCGGCAGTGCGTTGCTGACGGCGGATGGCAAGGGGCTGGATCGTGCAGCCATGAGCGTCTGGGTCGAGCAGATGGTGGCCTTGCATGAGGCCGGTGTGGAGTTGGTGCTGGTGTCGTCCGGAGCGGTTGCCGCCGGGATGAGCCGCCTCGGTTGGACCGCGCGACCCAGCGCGATGCACGAACTGCAAGCCGCCGCCGCCATCGGCCAGATGGGCCTGGTGCAAGCCTGGGAATCCAGCTTCGCCGATCACGGCCGCCACACGGCGCAGATCCTGCTGACCCACGACGACCTGTCCGACCGCAAGCGCTACCTCAACGCCCGCAGCACCTTGCGCGCCCTGGTGGAGCTCAAGGTCATTCCGGTGATCAACGAGAACGACACCGTGGTCACCGACGAAATCCGTTTCGGCGACAACGACACCCTGGCCGCCCTGGTGGCCAACCTGGTGGAAGCCGATCTGCTGGTGATCCTTACCGACCGCGACGGCATGTTCGACGCCGACCCACGCAACAACCCCGACGCGCAGTTGATCTACGAAGCCCGCGCCGATGACCCGGCACTGGACGCCGTGGCCGGCAGCGTTGGCGGCGCTCTGGGCCGTGGCGGCATGCAGACCAAGCTGCGCGCGGCGCGCCTGGCGGCACGTTCCGGTGCGCACACCATCATCGTCGGCGGGCGCATCGAGCGCGTGCTGGACCGCCTGAAGGCCGGTGAGCGCATCGGTACGCTGTTGTCGCCAGAGCGCGGCATGTTGGCGGCGCGCAAACAGTGGCTGGCCGGTCATCTGCAAACCCGTGGCACCCTGGTGCTGGACGATGGCGCAGTGTCTGCACTGTCCCAAGGCAACAAAAGCCTGCTGCCGGTCGGCGTCAAGTTGGTGCAGGGCAGTTTCCGCCGTGGCGAGATGGTGGTATGCGTGGCGCCGGATGGTCGTGAGATTGCCCGCGGCCTGGCCAATTACAGCGCCCTCGAAGCACAGAAAATCATTGGACAATCCTCTGATGCGATTGTCGGACTCTTGGGTTACATGGCCGAACCAGAACTGGTTCACCGCGATAACCTGATCCTGGTCTAAACAAAGGAATACACAATGCGTGTCATGAAAGGATTGCTCGGCCTGCTGCTGGCCATGCCGTTGTTGGCCTGCGCCGAAGAAGTCGGCCAGGTGTCTACGGTGTTCAAGTTTGTCGGCCCCAACGACCGGATCGTCGTTGAAGCCTTTGATGACCCCAAGGTCGACGGCGTGACGTGCTACCTGTCTCGCGCCAAGACCGGCGGCGTCAAAGGCGGCCTGGGCCTGGCCGAAGACCGCGCTGAAGCCTCGATCGCCTGCCGTCAGGTTGGCCCGATCCGCTTCAAGGGCGAGCTCAAGGATGGCGACGAAGTGTTCAAGGAGCGCACCTCCCTGGTGTTCAAGACCATGCAGGTGGTGCGCTTCCTCGACAAGAAGCGCAACACCCTGGTTTACCTGGTATACAGCGACCGCCTGATCGAAGGCAGCCCGCAGAACGCCGTGACAGCGATTCCGATTTTGCCCTGGCCGACCGCTCAGTAACCTGCAGGCGAGTTTTGCAACGGGCGTCTATGATTGCAGGCTTGCGGGTTGTAATCTCGACGTGCCGCAATGCGAAGAACATGGGATATCTGGAGTTCGTCATGAGTGCTTTCCACGACCTGAAACTCAAAGCTTTGGACGGACAAGAGCTGCCGCTGGCGCCCTTCAAGGGGCGGGTGGTACTGGTGGTCAACGTGGCCTCCAAATGTGGCTTGACCCCGCAATACGCCGCGCTGGAAAACCTCTACCAGCAATACAAGGACCAAGGCTTTATCGTGCTTGGCCTGCCGTGCAATCAATTTGCAGGCCAGGAACCGGGCACCGAGGAAGAAATCCAGGAATTCTGCAGCCTGAATTACGGGGTGACCTTCCCGTTGGGCAGCAAGCTTGAAGTCAATGGGCCTGATCGTCATCAGCTGTACCGCTTGCTGGCAGGCGAGGGGGCCGAGTTTCCTGGGGATATCACCTGGAACTTCGAGAAGTTCTTGCTGGGCAAGGATGGGCGAGTGCTTGCACGATTCTCCCCGCGCACCGCGCCGGATGATCCGACGATCGTCCAGGCCATCGAAAAAGCCCTGACCTGAATACTTCCCCTTGTAGCACCGAGCTTGCTCGCGAAAAGCCTGAGCGCGCTACGTTCACCCAGAATGTCCCGGGTTATCGTTGGCGATTTTCGCGAGCAAGCTCGCGCCTACCGTGATCAAGGCGCTTTTACCCTTTAATCACTCAGATCAATAGTGCTGTTCAGGTTCGCCCACGGTCAATATTATCCACATCATAAACCCCGTCTTCCGTGGAGTGCCCCATGCCCGTCCAAGCCTTGTTCAAACCCTTCCAGCTCGGTGCATTGCAACTGTCGACCCGTGTCGTCATGGCGCCGATGACCCGTTCGTTCTCGCCTGGTGGCGTACCCAGTTCCAGCGTGATCGAGTACTACCGCCGACGCGCCGCTGCCGGCGTGGGCCTGATCATCACCGAAGGCACCGTGGTCGGCCATCAAGCCTCGAATGGTTACCCCAACGTGCCGCACTTCTACGGTGAAGCTGCTCTGGCTGGCTGGAAGAACGTCGTCGACGCGGTACACGCCGAAGGCGGCAAGATCGTCCCGCAGCTGTGGCATGTGGGCAGCGTGCGTCGGATCGGCACCGAGCCGGATGCCAGCGTGCCGGCCTATGGCCCGATGGAAAAACTCAAGGATGGCAATGTGGTCGTGCACGGCATGACCCATCAAGACATCAAGGAGGTGATCAATGCCTTCGCCCAAGCCGCCAAGGATGCCCAGAGCATCGGCATGGACGGCGTTGAAATCCACGGCGCCCATGGCTATTTGGTCGATCAGTTCTTCTGGGAAGGCAGCAACCAGCGGACTGACGAATACGGCGGCAGCCTGGCCAACCGTTCGCGTTTTGCCATTGAGCTGATCCAGGCCACCCGCGCCGCGGTCGGCCCGCAATTTCCGATCATCTTCCGTTTCTCCCAATGGAAGCAGCAGGACTACACCGCGCGCCTGGTGCAAACCCCAGAAGCCCTGGGCGAATTCCTCAAGCCACTGGCCGACGCGGGCGTGGATATTTTCCACTGCTCCACGCGTCGTTTCTGGGAGCCGGAGTTCGAAGGTTCCGACCTTAACCTGGCCGGCTGGACACGTCTGCTCACCGGCAAGCCGACCATCACCGTGGGCAGCGTCGGCCTGGACGGCGAGTTCCTGCAGTTCATGGTCAACACCGACAAGGTCGCGCAACCGGCCAGCCTGGAGAAACTGCTGGAGCGCTTGAACAACGATGAGTTCGACCTGGTCGCTGTGGGCCGTGCGCTGTTGGTCGATCCGGATTGGGCGGTGAAGGTGCGTGAAGGCCGTGAGGGCGACATTCTGCCGTTCAGTCGTGAGGCGTTGACGACCCTGGTGTAAGCGGCGACAGGGCGGGCACCGGGTGCCCGTCCTTGCAGACCCCGCGCAGTTGTCGCTCAAACTGCTCGATAATCGCCGGCCAACCCTGGCGGCTCGCATGTTGACGCGCATTCAGGCGCATGCGGCGCAGACTTTCAGCGTCCTCCAGCAGCCAGTTGGCCGCCTCGCAAAACGCGTTCTCGTCCCCCGGCATCGCCAATACACCGTTGTAGCCATGGCGAATATGCTGGGTCGCGGCGGCTTGGTCGTAGGCCACCACACCCAGCCCCGACGCCATTGCTTCCAGCACAACGTTGCCGAAGGTTTCGGTCAGACTGGGGAACAGAAACACATCGCCTGACGCGTAATGCCGCGCCAGTTCCTCACCGCGCAAGGTCCCGCAGAAGATCGCCTCTGGCAGCTCCTTCTCCATCGTCGCGCGTTGCGGGCCATCACCGACGATGATCAGTTTCATCTGGCGCAGTGGATAGGTGTCCTGCAACGTCTCGAAGCAGCGCTTGAGCAGCCCCAGGTTTTTTTCCTGGGCCAGCCGGCCCACATAGAGCACGGCGGTTTGCTCGCTGTTTAATGCCCAGCTTTTCCGCAGCGCGTTATCGCGTTTGGCGGGATGGAACAGCTGGCTGTCCACGCCGCGTGACAACATGCCCAGGCGCTCGAAATGCCGGCGTTCCAGCTCCAGGCGCTGGCTGGCGCTGGGCACCAGGGTCAGGGTCGAGCGGTTATGAAACCAGCGCAGGTAGTGGGTGACCATCCGGCTCAGCAGGCTCAAGCCGTATTGGTTGGAGTACTGCTGGAAGTTGGTGTGAAAACCGCTGACCACGCTGATCCCCAGGCGGCGTGCGGCGCGCAGGGCGGACAGGCCCAGTGGCCCCTCCGTGGCGATGTACAGCACGTCCGGGCGCTGACGGGTCCAGCGCCGCAGCAACTTGTGCATCGACGACTGCCCCCATTGCAGGCCTGGATAACCCGGCAGCGGCCAGCCACGGCACAGCAGCAACGCATCGTCGCTGGGGCGGCTCTGGTCGACGCCTTGGCGCGGGCGCACCAGTTCGACTTGATGGCCACGGGCACGCAAACCCTCGCACAGGCGACCAAGGGTATTGGCCACCCCGTTGATCTCTGGCGGGAAGGTTTCGGTAATAAGGGTGATGTGAAGCGAAGCTGTCGTCATGACCCACAGTCTCGCCGTGGGCCATGTCGTCATTGTGTCATCGAGATGATGGATTTATGACTGGGTCACTTTCTGCTGCTGTGCCATCGCCTCGGCCCCTTGTTCACGTACCCAGAACAACGTGGCTCCCGCCACCGCGGCCGGCATCATCAACAGGTTGACCACCGGCACCAGCAGCACCAGGTAGACGATCCCGCCGAAGCTCATGCTCTGCCAGCGTTTCTGCCGCAACCAGGCGAGCATTTCGTTCCAGCCCAGTTTGTGGTTGTCCGCCGGGTAGTCGATGTATTGGATCGCCATCATCCACACGCCGAACAGCAACCACAGGGGGGCGGCGATCAGGTTGACCACCGGAATGAACGACAGGATAAACAGGCCGATGGCCCGGGGCAGGAAATAGCCCAGCTTGCGCATCTCGCGAGCCAGGGTGCGCGGGACCATGGCGATCAACTCGCCCCAGCTGAAGGCCGGGAAGTCATCGGTGCCGCGCACCACCACTTCTACTTTCTCCGAGAGAAAGCCGTTGAAGGGCGCTGCGATGATGTTGGCGAGCATGGTGAAGGTGAAAAACACCATCAGCACCACCAGCACGACGAACAGGGGCCAGAGCAGGTAATTCAGAAAACCCAGCCAGCTCGGCAGCGTCGGCATCAGATGGTCGACCCACAAACTGAACTGATGGCCGGCGAAATAGATCAAGCCGACGAACAACACCAGGTTGATCGCCAGCGGCAGCAGCACAAACAGGCGCAAGCTGGGACTCAACACCAGTTTGAGGCCTTCGCGCAGGTATTGCGGGCCGGAAAGAGCGGGGGCGGGCATGGAGAACTCCGAACAAGGGGACGAACGCGCCGACCTTACCGGCTTTGCATCTTGGGCGAAAGCGGCGACATCAGCAGTAACAAAGGCATCGATCAATCTAGCCGACAGCATAGAGACCACCTATGAGCTGGATTGTTATTCCGTATTTCCTTAATCTTGCCCCCCTCGATACGCTGCACCCATTATTTTTCAGGGCCTGCGAGTTCAAGCCTTCCCCAAGTGCTTCGTGGTCCCTTTTTTATTCCAGCCGCCTTGTAGTCCAGGTGGTCGATAGGAGTGAGTCATGTCTGATACCCGTCATTCGCGAGTGATTATTCTCGGTTCCGGCCCTGCCGGTTACAGCGCTGCCGTTTACGCTGCCCGGGCCAACCTCAAGCCACTGCTGATCACCGGCATGCAGGCGGGTGGTCAGCTGACCACCACCACCGAAGTCGACAACTGGCCGGGCGACGTCCACGGCCTCACCGGCCCGGTGCTCATGGAGCGTATGAAAGAACACGCCGAGCGCTTCGAAACCGAGATCGTGTTTGATCACATCAACCAGGTCGATTTCTCCAAGAAGCCTTACAGCCTGACCGGCGACAGCGGCGTGTACACCTGTGACGCGTTGATCATCGCTACTGGCGCCAGCGCCCGTTACCTGGGACTGCCGTCGGAAGAAGCGTTCATGGGCAAGGGCGTTTCCGCCTGCGCGACCTGCGACGGTTTCTTCTACCGCAACAAGCCAGTCGCCGTGGTCGGTGGTGGCAACACTGCCGTGGAAGAAGCACTGTACCTGGCCAACATCGCCAGCACCGTGACCCTGGTTCACCGCCGCGAGACCTTCCGCGCCGAGAAGATCCTGATCGACAAGCTGCACGCCCGTGTGGCTGAAGGCAAGATCATCCTCAAGCTCAACGCCACCCTGGACGAAGTCCTGGGCGACAACATGGGCGTGACCGGTGCCCGCCTGAAGAACAACGACGGCAGCTTCGACGAGTTGAAAGTCGACGGCGTGTTTATCGCCATCGGCCACACTCCGAACACTTCGCTGTTCGAGGGCGTGCTGGAAGCCAAAGACGGTTACCTGGTCGTTCAGGGCGGCCGCGAAGGCAATGCCACTGCCACCAACATCGAAGGTATCTTCGCTGCCGGTGACGTGGCCGACCACGTCTACCGCCAGGCCATCACCTCGGCCGGCGCCGGTTGCATGGCGGCACTGGATGCCGAGCGTTACCTCGACGGTTTGAAGGACGCTTCGTTCTAAACCGTTGAAACGAAAAAACCGGCTGAGAGGCCGGTTTTTTTATGCGCGCAATTCAAGTCGCACCACAGTTTCGATGTGTCAACCCAATCACTGTGGGAGCTGGCTTGCCTGCGATAGCGTCGTGTCAGCCACCACGGCCATCGCGGGCAAGCCCGGCTCCCACATTAACCGGGTTATCAAATTGAATCAGCGGCGGGTCAGTGGCTGCGCGGCAAACTTCACCCCAGCCAGCCCATGCTTGATCAGCGCCCGGATATTGCCATGGTCGCTGCCCTCAGGCGTCGCCAGCACCGAACGGTAATGCTCGCCAAACGCCAGCAGCGCTTCCTGGTCGCTCAGGCCTTCCAACAGGGCCAAACCCAAGGTCTTGCACGAGCCTTCGTTCTGCCCAGCGGCGTTTTCCACGTCGCCATTGGTAAAGGCTTGTGGCTGGTAGTCATAACCTGCGGCGACAAAGGCCAGCGTATCGGCAAAAACATGTTCGCCGCTGTCGAGGCTGGCGCGCAGGGTGTTCAAATCAGTCATGGGTTTTTCCTTTGGCGAACGCCGCCTGTTGGTCGGCGCTGGCTTCTTTCTGGTATTGGGCTTTCCACTCGGCGTACGGCATGCCGTACACCACTTCACGGGCGTCATCGAGGCTCAGCTCGATCTGGCGCTCGTCGGCCTCGGCCTTGTACCACTTGGACAAGCAGTTACGGCAGAAGCCCGAGAGGTTCATCAGGTCGATATTCTGCACATCCTTGCGGCTGTCCAGGTGCGCCACCAGCCTGCGGAAGGCAGCGGCTTCGAGTTCGAGGCGTTGTTGGTCGTTCATAGGGCTCACTGACAATTCAGGGGTTAGCGGCTGGCCGCCAGGGTAATCGACACCGACTCGGCAAAGCGCAGCGCATGGGGCTTGTCCACTTCGACTTCGGCGTACAGCACCGACTCATTGCTCATCACCAGGTCCAGCAGCTCCTGGGTCAGGCGCTCCAGCAAGGCAAAGCGGTTGCCCTCGACGTGGGCAATGATCGCCTTGGTGATGGTGCGGTAATTCAAGGCGTGGTCAATGTCATTGTCGCGCACGGCTTCCTGGGCGGCATACAGGATGGTCAGGTTGATCAGCACATCCTGCTTGTTGAGGATCTCGTCCTCGTTGATGCCGATGTAAGTGCGCAGGCACAGGTCCTTGACCCGGATGCGCGCCATGCCTGGTTGAAGTTGTGGCATTGCTACTTGCTCCGTCCGATCAGTTGCAGGAACTCCATGCGCGTGGTGTTCGACTCGCGGAACGCGCCGAGCATCACCGAGGTGTTCATGGTTGAATTCTGTTTTTCCACACCGCGCATCATCATGCACATGTGCTGGGCTTCGATCACCACGGCCACGCCGGCGGCCTGGGTCACGTCCTGGATTGCGTCGGCGATTTGCCGCGTGAGGTTTTCCTGGATCTGCAGGCGCCGAGCGTACATGTCGACGATGCGCGCCAGCTTCGACAGGCCCAACACCTTGCCGGTGGGGATGTAGGCCACGTGGGCCTTGCCGATGAAGGGCAGCAGGTGGTGTTCGCACAGCGAGTACAACTCGATGTCCTTGAGGATCACCATCTCGTCATTGTCAGAGGTGAACAGCGCGCCGTTGACGATGTCTTCAAGGCTCTGCTCGTAGCCGTGACACAGGTACTGCATGGCCTTGGCAGCGCGCTTGGGCGTATCGAGCAAGCCTTCGCGCTCCGGGTCTTCGCCCAGGCCTTTGAGGATTTCGCGGTAGTGGTGGGGCAGGGTCATACAACATCCTCACAAACGGCTTACTTGATATGCCGCCCGCCGTTGACGGTCAGGGTGGTACCGGTGACATAAGGGTTGTCCAGCAGGTAACGCATGCTCTGGTAAATCACCTCGGGCCCGGGCTCGATGCCCAGTGCCGACTTGGCCAGCACCTTGGCGCGATAGTCTGCGTCGTCGCCGTCGTTGAACATCACCATCGCCGGCGCGATGCCGTTGACCTTGATCAGCGGCGCGAACTGCGCGGCAAACGACAACGTGAGGCTGTCGAGCCCGGCTTTGGTGGCGCAATACGCGATGTGCTGGCGGCTGCCCTTGCGCACCACGTCATCGCTGATGTGCACAATGTCGGCGGGGGAAGAGCGTTGCAACAAGGGTGAACAATGCAGGTTGATCAGGTACGGCGCAAGCATGTGCACGCTGAACATGTCGGTAAAGGCGCGGCTTTCGTCGTCGGGCGTTTCGGCGATCCAGGCCGAGGCGTTGTGAATGATCGCGCGCAGGCTCTGGGTATGGGTGTTCAATTCAGCGATAAACGCCAGGATACCGGCCTCACTGGAGAAATCGGCAAACACCCCCACCGCACCACGTGCGCGCAGGGCTTGCACGCCGGGTCTCTCGCTGCGGTAGCTGAAAATCACCGGGTGGCCTTCATCCAGCAGGCGCTGGGCGCAATGCAGGCCGACACGCTGGCCGGCGCCGGTGATCAGGATCGGGGCGTTCGTTGCAGTCATGGGAGGCTCGAGTCGCTGGCAGATTGAAACTATACCAGCGACCGGGCGCCCCTGTACTCACGCGGCGGCTTCAGCGACCTTGCGTGGCGGGGAGGGATGCAGCCAATTGGCTAACAGATGCGTCGACAGCGGGATGAACCAGTACACCATCAGCGGCGTCAGGGCCATGGTGCTGACCAGTACGCGCGGCGCCAGGTCGAGTCCGTTGAGCAAGGGCCCCAGGACAAAGTTGAACAGCAACGACACCGGGAAAAACGCCAGCCAGATCGCCACTGCCTGCTTCCAGCGTGGAGGGCGGGCGCCGACTGCGCCAAACCAGCCATCGATACCACGTACGCGGTGCTCGGACGGGTCTGCAAACAGCTCGCTGCCACGGCTCAACCAGGCGCTGCGGGAAGCCGAAAACTCCCAGGCATGCAGAGTCTGTTCATCGGCGAAGCGGAAAATGATCTGGAATTCATCATCGTTGGGCGGCGGTGCAAGGACACCCGAGCCCAGGTAGCCGGGAAAGTCCGTGGCCAATTGCTCGCCTTCGCGCAGCCAGGCCATCAGTTCTTCGTAGCGCCCTTTGGCCACGCGGCGCGCAACCATCAAGGTGACGGGAGAGGTAGACATTGTGTATCTCCAAATAAGGGGGCACGTGACCGGGTAGGTACGGCACCAGGTGCAGTCGCGGGGTGATGCGGCTGCGCCTTGAAAAAGCAGGCAAGGATTATTCCTGTTTTAGTGAAATACGCCAGACACTTCTGTCGGTTCGCTGCGCAGCTTGAATCGTTCAACCGAAAAAGCGTTAAATGGGGCCCATATCGACATGGATGTTCTTGACCTCTGATGCCCGAAACTATTGCTCCGCAGCGCGAAACAACCACTGACCGCATCGCTGTTTCCGATGATCTTTTGCCGATTCGCGAAGTGGCTCGTCTGACGGGCGTCAACCCGGTCACCCTGCGGGCCTGGGAGAGACGGTACGGCCTCATCCAGCCGATCCGCACCGAAAGTGGGCATCGTTTGTACTCGCGCACCGATATCGACACGGTGCACCGCATTCTCGACTGGATCGAGCGCGGCGTCGCGGTGAGCAAAGTGGGCAGGATCCTCGCGCGCGGCGAGCCGCTCCGCGAACCCGGTACGGTTTCTGAAGATGGCGTGGAGTGGGCTCAGTGGCACGGGCAATTGCGCAACGCAATCAGCGCGTTCGATGACTGCCAACTGGATCGGCTGTACGGCCAGATTTTTTCCGCCTACCCCCTCGCCGTGGTCTTTCAAGACATTCTCATGCCGCTCTGGCAGGAATTGTTGCGTCATCAAGGGCGCTTCGGCCAGGCCAGCGAGTGGCTGTTCTTCGATAATTTCTTGCGTTCACGCACCGCGCAACGTCTGCAGGTGTTAGCCGCCGCGCCGCTGCCTCGGGTTCTGCTGGCAGCCATTGCCGGGGAATGCCGCGAGCTGGAGGTGTTGGTGGCAGGCCTGCTGCTGACGGGTGAAAAGCTCGCTGTAAAGATCCTGGGGGTGGGCCAGCCATTCGACGAACTGACACTGGTCTGTGAGAAGACCCATCCGCAAGCCTTGGTGCTGTTTTCCAATCGCGCCCCCAGCAATGAACTGCCGTCGCGGCTCAAGCGGCTGGCGCTGACCATCGATTGTCCATTGCTGCTGGCCGGTGACGCCGCGGACTTGGTGCAGGAGCGCCTCGCTGGCTCGTCAATCGGCTGCCTGGGCAATGATGGCCCGCTGATGCAGCGGCGCTTGCAGCAATTCCTGAGCGGTAGCCTGGATACCTGATATCAAGCGTGCACTTCAGGATGAGCGAGGCGGTGCTGGTGCAGGATGAACTGGCGCAGGCGCTCGGTTTCATCGGCGACGTCTTGGCTGAGCCGATAAGCGAACAGGCCGCGTGCGGTTTCCCGTTCGAACGTTCCGCGCACCGCGATGCGTTCGTAACCCGAAGGGCTGAACCATAGGGAAAAGGTTTTCGGCGGCTTGATCCGGCCGCGAATTTCTACCAGCACACCCTTGAATGACACCTCATGTACCCACAGCGCGCCCGGGTTGCCCCTGACATTTTCCAACGCCACCGGGGTCTCGAGTGCGAGGCGCCACGGCCGGATCATTGGCCCGTCCTCGAAAATACTCGGCACGCCCAGGCGCAGGTGAACGGCATGAAATTCATCTTCCACCAAGTGCAGTGGGAAGGTGAGCTGCTGGTTGTCGAACTGCGCCTGGATGGTGACGTGGTCGTGGGCCGCCAGGCGAGTGAGGAGGTCGCGAATCTGCGCACCGCCGTTGACCGTCAAGCTCGACGATGCATCACGCAGGTTCAATTGCGGATTGTGCTGCAGGGTCTGGATGAAATCCAACTCGTCCTGCGTCAGGAGTGCATCGCGTCGCATGGGGCTTGCTCAACGGGGGGCGGGAGGTGCTAAAACGCCATTATCCTCTTAATGAGCGTTTTTTCTAATTTTTGTTAGATCCACTCGTCGCTTTGAGTGCCGCCAGTTCAGCCTTGAGTTCTGCGACTTGCGCCTCCAGTTGAGCCACGCGCTGCTGGGCTTTGACCTGAACCGTCACGTCTTTTTGCACGCCGACGAAATACGTTTGTTTGTCCGCCGGGTTGTAAGTGGTGGACAGCGACAGCTCATTCCAGAAGTGCGTGCCGTCCTTGCGGTAGTTGCGCAAGGTTTCGCGGCAGCTTTCGCCGGCGCTGAGGGCCTCGCGAATGGCGATCAGAGCGGGCTGGTCGCGGTCACCGGACTGCAGGAAACGGCAATCCTGGTAGAGGATCTCGTCGCGGGTGTAGCCGGTGAGGCGCTCGAAGGCCGGATTGACATAGATCAGCGGCAGGTCCTTGCCTTCCCGTTCGGCAATAACGATGCCGTCATTCGAGGCATCAATGACCATTTGCATCAATTGGGCATTAATCATTCAGGTGGATCCATCCATTTGAGGAGTCGCAAGTTTAAGACAGCGTGGCAATCTTTCCAGCGGGCGTGACGTTTTTTTGTAGGGGGCGGTCGAGCTGCTAATATCCCACGCTTTCGCTCAACCACAGGATCAGATTGATGAAAGTCGCCATCCTTTCCGGCTCGGTCTACGGCACTGCTGAAGAAGTCGCCCGCCACGCTGCCGATATCCTCAATGCCGCCGGTTTCGAGGCCTGGCATAACGCTCGCGCCAGCCTGGCGGATGTACAGGCGTTTGCGCCGGACGCATTTCTGGCGGTGACCTCCACCACGGGCATGGGCGAGTTACCCGACAATCTGCAACCTCTGTACTCCGGCATTCGCGACCAACTGCCCGCCGCCTGGCGCGGCCTGCCGGGTGCGGTGATCGGCCTGGGCGACGCCAGCTATGGCGATACCTTCTGCGGCGGCGGCGAGCAAATGCGCGAGCTGTTTAGCGAACTGGGCGTGCGCGAAGTGCTGCCGATGCTGCGCCTGGACGCCAGCGAAAGCGTCACCCCGGAAGCCGATGCCGAACCGTGGCTGGCCGAGCTGGTCACTGCACTGCGCGGCTGACCGGAAACTCGCGCAACAACGCCAGCCAGGCCTGGGCGGCTTTTGACAGATACGCGCCCTCACGCCAGGTAAACGCAATGTCCCAGCGCAGGTAGTCGGGCGCCTTCAAGGTGAGGCGCACCACGCCCGGTCGCAACAGTCCACGGGCGACCACGCTGGGCAGCAGCACCACGCCCTGGCCGGCTGCGACCAGGGCGGCGAGGAAGTCAGCCTGGCCGCTGCGGCCGATTTCCCTCGGGGTGAAGCCCACCTGCTGGCAGGCCTGGATCAACCGATCATTGAGCACAAAGCTGCGCTGGTACATCAGAAACGGGGTGTCCGCCAGTTCCTCCAGGCGCACTTGGGCATTCTGCGCCAGGGGATGATCCATCGGCAGCAGGGCGTCGAGCGGTTCATCGCAGAAGGCTTGTCGGGCGAAGGCCGGATCACTTGAGTTCAGACAGCCGCCGACATCCAGTTCACCATTGAGAATCGCCTGTTCGATCGTGCGACTGCCACCTTCCAGCAACTGGATGGTGACGTTCGGGTAGCGCCTGCGGTACTCGGCAAACAGCCCGGCGAACAAGGTATCGCCCGCCAGTAGCGGCAAACCCAGGCGCAACTCGCCACGGGTCAGTTGCTGCATATCATCCAGCTCACTGAGCAATTCCGTCTGCAAACGCAGCATGGCTTCAGCCCGTTGCAGCACCACCTCCCCGGCGGCGGTCAGGCGGATGTGCGAACCGGTACGTTCCAACAGTGGCGTGCCCAGGCTTTGTTCCAGTTGCGCGACTTGTTTACTGACGGCGGATTGACTGATGTGCAGGGTTTTCCCGGCCTGAGTGAAGCCGCCCCGGTGGATCACTTCGACAAAGCTGCGCAGTTGTTTGAATTCCATCCCTTCAATTCCAAAGTGGAATAGCTGACAGTCTAACAATTCGCTGTGGGGATGGGGCAGGTCTCTCTAAAATGAAGGCCTGCGAGGACCCAAAGCCCATGAAACGTTTCACCCGTTTGTTGATTGAACTGATCGCGCTGCTGGCCATTTACCTGCTCGGTTGCCAGCTGGCCGTATGGCTGACGCTGCCGATCCCCGGTGGCGTGGTGGGTTTGGGACTGCTGCTGGCAACCTTCGCCAGCGGACTGATCAAGCCGGCTGCCCTGCAATTGGGGGCCGGTGTGTTGATGGCTGAGATGCTGCTGTTCTTCATTCCCGCGCTGATGAGCCTGCTGGACTATGGCGGCCTGTTGCGCAATGACGGCTGGCGCATCCTGCTGGTGATTGGCCTCAGCACCCTGGCAGTCATGCTGGTGACCGCGTTCACCGTCGAACTGGTGTGCCGTTGGAAGCTACGCCATGAAGTTTGAACTGATGCCGGTGTTCTGGCTCGCCTTGACCTTGAGTGCTTATATCTTCAGTCGCTGGATCTACCGCCGCACCGGGCGTTACCTATTGTCACCACTGATCCTGGTACCGGTGCTATTGCTGGCCGTGGCCGTGCCGATGAACACCGCCTACGCCGAATACTCTGCCGACACCCATTGGCTGATGCTTGTGCTTGGCCCGGTGACAGTGGCGTTCGCGGTGCCGATCTGGCAACAGCGCAAGTTGCTGGCGCGTTACTGGTCGGCCTTGTTGCTGGGCATGATCGCGGGCAGCGCAGCGTCCATTGCCACCTCGTTCGGTTTGGCCAAGGCCCTGGCGTTGGATCCCTCGGTAGCCCTTTCCCTAGTGCCACGCTCCATCACGACACCGTTCGCCATGCCGGTGTCCTCCGACCTTGGCGGCGTGCCGGAACTGACGGCTGTGTTTGTGATGTTCACCGGCGTGTTCGGCGCCATGCTCGGCGGTGTGCTGCTGAAGTGGTTGCCGCTGCGCACACCCTTGGCGCGCGGTGCGTTATTCGGCGTGGGCGCCCACGGCGCGGGCGTGAGCCGTGCCCATGAGGTGGGCGGCGAAGAGGGCTCCGTCGCAGGCTTGGTGATGGTGCTGACGGGCCTCCTCAACCTGTTCGCCGCGCCTTTATTGGCGGCACTTCTCTGACGTTGCGAGTACGAGATTGAACTATCCTCAACCCTGACTCGCACGGTCATCAAGCTGGCTGCCAAGGCAACTCCGGCAGCCTCAAGGTCTGACTAGACTGGCCCATCACTCAAAAAACAATAAGAAAATGCGCCAAGGAGGTCGTTGCCGTGAGCCTAGCCCCCGCTCTATCGCCACAGAATGTCAAAGATCAGGTCAGCGCCGCCGAGTGGCAAACCCGCGTCGACCTGGCAGCCTGTTATCGCCTGGTGGCGATGCACGGTTGGGACGACCTGATCTTCACCCATATCTCGGCCAAAGTGCCGGGCACCGATGACTTCCTGATCAACCCTTATGGGCTGATGTTCCATGAGATCACCGCATCGAGCCTGGTCAAGGTCGATCAGGCCGGCAACAAGCTGATGGACAGCCCCTACGAGATCAACCCGGCGGGCTATACCATCCACAGCGCCATCCATGAAGTGCGCCACGATGTAACCTGTGTGCTGCACACCCACACCGCCGCAGGGGTCGCAGTGGCGGCGCAGAAACAAGGTGTGTTGCCGATCAGCCAGCAGTCGATATTCGTGCTGTCGAGTCTGGCCTATCACGCCTACGAAGGCGTGGCGCTGAACCACGAAGAGAAGGCCCGCTTGCAGGCCGACCTGGGCGAAAACAATTTCCTGATGCTGCACAACCACGGCTTGCTGACCTGCGGCAGCACCATCGCCGACACCTTCTTGATGATGTTCACCTTCCAGCGCGCCTGCGACATCCAGGTGTTGGCGCAAAGCGGTGGCGTTGAACTGATCAACATCGGGCCGCAGATTCTCGCCGGCGCCAAGGCAATGGTGGCGGCGGTCACAAAGAGCGCACAAGGCATGGGGGGCGCGCTGGCCTGGCCGGCGTTGCTGCGCAAACTGGACAGCCTCGATCCCGGGTATAAAACCTGATGCCACTCACCGAGATCCCGCTCAGCGCCTGGCGCAAACGCAGCCAGACGTTCGACTTCCACGGCCGCACCCTTCGTTACTGGGTGGCGGGGCAGGGCGAACCGTTGCTGCTGATCCATGGCTTTCCCACCGCCAGCTGGGACTGGCACTACCTGTGGCAGCCCCTGGCCCAGCGCAATCTGGTGATTGCCTGCGACATGCTCGGTTTCGGCGACTCGGCCAAGCCACTGGATCACGGTTATTGCCTGCTGGAACAGGCAGATTTGCAGCAGGCACTGCTGGCACATTTGCGCGTAGAGCAGCCGGTGCATGTGCTGGCACACGACTACGGTGACAGCGTCGCTCAGGAACTGCTGGCCCGGCATTACGAAGGGCGCTTTCACATGGCCAGTTGCGTGTTTCTCAACGGTGGGCTGTTTCCCGAAACCCATCGCCCGGCACTGGTGCAAAAACTCTTGCTCAGCCCGTTGGGCTGGATGATCGGCCGCGCCTTCGGGCGCAATGCCTTGGCGAACAGTTTCAGCCAGATCTTCGGCCCCAACACCCGCCCCAGCGAAAGCGCCCTGGATGATTTCTGGAGCCTGATCGACTGCCATGACGGCACACGCATCCTGCACAAACTCATTGCGTATATCCCTCAGCGCGGGCGTATGCGTGAGCGTTGGGTGGCGGCGATGCAACGCGAGGAAGTGCCGCTGCGAGTGATCGATGGCGAGATGGACCCGATCTCGGGCGCTCATATGGTGGCGCGTTACTGCGAGTTGGTGCCCCACGCCGACACGGTGCTGTTGGCCAATATCGGGCACTACCCGCAGATCGAGGCGCCGGTGCAGGTGCTCAAGCATTACCTGGCGTTTCGCGAACGCATTGCTGGCCCGGTGAGGGAGCTGGCGTACCTGCGATAGCGTCGCGGCGATTCAACTCAAAGGCCGAGGCGCTTGCATCGTCGGCATGCCCGTTCCCACATGATCATCCCTCTGCCTTATCGAGCACCATTCAGGCTCAGCCGTGGTTATTGTGACCATGGCCCCCGTGCCTGACACTCGACCCATTCCCATTGTCGCCATTGGAGTTCGGTATGAGTGAGTCAGTGCAGTTTCAGGATAAGGTCGTGATCGTCACCGGTGCCGGCGGCGGGTTGGGCCGTGCCCATGCGCTGCTGTTCGCCAAACATGGCGCAAAAGTGCTGGTCAACGACCTGGGCGGTTCCACCCAGGGCGAAGGCGCCAGTGCCTCGGCCGCCGACCGCGTGGTGGCTGAGATTCGCGAAGCCGGCGGCATCGCCGAAGCCAATCATGACTCTGTCACCGACGGTGACAGGATTGTGCAGAATGCCCTCGACGCCTTTGGCCGTATCGATGTGGTGGTCAACAACGCTGGCATTCTGCGCGACAAGACCTTCCACAAAATGGACGACAGCGACTGGGACCTGGTTTACCGGGTGCACGTCGAAGGCGCCTACAAAGTCACCCGTGCCGCCTGGCCCCATCTGCGTGAGCAGGGTTACGGCCGGGTGATCTTCACCGCGTCCACCTCGGGCATCTATGGCAACTTCGGCCAGTCCAACTACGGCATGGCCAAGCTGGGTCTGTATGGGCTGACGCGCACCCTGGCGCTGGAAGGCCGCAAGAACAACATCCTGGTCAACGCCATTGCTCCCACCGGCGGCACGCGCATGACCGAAGGCCTGATCCCGCCGCAGGTGTTCGAGCGCCTCAAGCCGGAGCTGGTCAGCCCATTGGTGGTGTACCTGGGCAGCGAAGCCTGCCAGGAAACCTCGGGGTTGTTTGAAGTCGGCGGCGGCTGGATTGGCAAGACCCGCTGGGAGCGCAGCCTGGGCGTGGGCTTTGATCCGGAGGCGGGCTTCTCGCCCGATGATGTGGCGGCGCATTGGCAACAGATCTGCGACTTCGAGGGGGCAGCGCACCCCAAGGACAATATCGAAGCGCTGAAGGAGATGATGGCCAATTTGCAGAGATACAGCCTGTGATCGTTGCTTGAAAAAGCTTGAATCCTACGGGGCGCTGATGGCGCCCCGTTTTATTCCAGGCATAAAAAAGGCCGCTGCATAGGCAGCGGCCGAAGTAAGACGTTGGATCAAGGAGCGACAAATCAACGTCAGTGAACACCGGTAATAGACTGAAAACAGTCATCAATCTATGTAAATCTGGCTTTCCTTCCGGTTGAGGAAGCGGGCCGTTTGCCCTGAAAGCCCGATAAGAATAGCCGCTTGTAACAAAATGAGTAATGCCGATTCGTGACAAGGACTGTTGCTGAATCAGCAACAGTTTCGACGTTCTCCATACATTCCCCTGATAACCCGCCATCCATCCAATGCATGCCTGCGCCCGGAGCCCCGGCCAGAGCGCTCAGTCATCCTTTTGAGTGACAACACGAATCCCTCCTTGGTGCGCTTATCGCTCCTGATGGGCGGCAGTAGGGTGGGGCCTTCTGTCACTCACCGGGGAAGACGCATGACAAGAACAACAATGCGCGCCATCTTCAGGCCACAGGCGCTGGCCGCTGCGGTTGCGTTGGGTTGCTGTGCTCAGGCACAGGCTATTTCATTCAACATTGGCGAGATCGAAGGGCAATTCGATTCTTCGCTGTCGGTGGGTGCGAGCTGGGGCATGCGCGACGCCGATAAAAAGCTGGTGGGCACCGTCAACGGCGGTACCGGCCAGGCGTCTACCGGTGATGACGGGCGCTTGAACTTCAAGAAGGGCGAAACCTTCTCCAAGATCTTCAAGGGCCTGCATGACCTTGAGTTGAAGTACGGCGACACGGGTGTGTTCGTGCGCGGCAAGTACTGGTACGACTTTGAACTGAAGGATGAAGACCGCGAGTTCAAACCGATCAGCGACCACAACCGCAAGGAAGGCGCCAAGTCCAGCGGTGCGCAGATTCTGGATGCCTTCGTCTATCACAACTATTCGCTGGGTGATCTGCCGGGCACCGTGCGAGCGGGCAAGCAGGTGGTGAGCTGGGGCGAAAGTACCTTCATCGGTAACTCCATCAACAGCATCAACCCGATTGATGTGTCGGCGTTCCGCCGTCCGGGTGCCGAGATCAAGGAAGGGCTGATTCCGGTCAACATGCTGTTCGCGTCCCAGAGCCTGACCAATCAGCTGACGGTCGAAGGTTTCTACCAGTTGGAGTGGGACCAGACGGTGCTGGATAACTGCGGCACCTTCTTTGGTGGCGACGTGGCAGCGGACGGCTGCACCAACAACTACACCGTCGGGAACCCGGCAATCAGGCCATTGCAACCTGTGGCGGCGGCGTTCGGCCAAGGATTTGGCGCGACCAGTGAAGGGGTCATCGTACGTCGCGCCGGCGACCGTGATGCGCGGGATTCCGGCCAGTTCGGCGCCGCCCTGCGCTGGCTGGGGGATGACACCGAGTACGGCCTGTACTTCATGAACTACCACAGCCGCACGCCAACGGTGGGGACCATCACCAACAACACCAGCCTGGCCACCCTGGGTGCTATTTCCGGCACCGCCAACGGCATCGTGCCCGGCTCTGGCGCGGGCTTGGTCCAGAGCCTCATGCTCGGCCGTGGCCAGTACTACTTGGATTACCCGGAAGACATCCGCTTGTTCGGCGCCAGCTTCTCCACCACCTTGCCCACCGGCACCGCGTGGACCGGTGAGATCAGCTACCGGCCCAATGCCCCGGTGCAACTCAATACTACCGATCTGACCCTGGCCCTGATCAACCCCGTCGCCGGCCAGTTGGCCTCACCTATCCGCAGCAACTTCGGCGACGACAACAAAGGCTATCGCCGTAAAGAGATCACCCAGATCCAAAGCTCCATGACCCAGTTCTTCGACCAGGTCCTGGGCGCCGAGCGCCTTACGGTGGTCGGTGAAGCGGCCATCGTGCACGTCGCAGGACTGGAAGATAAAAGCAAACTGCGTTACGGCCGGGACTCGGTGTACGGCGCCTACGGTTTCCAGGGTGACACCGACGGTTTTGTCACCTCCACTTCCTGGGGCTATCGCGCGCGGGCGATCCTCGACTACAACAACGTGATTGCCGGGATCAACCTCAAGCCCAACCTGTCCTGGTCCCATGACGTCGCCGGCTATGGCCCCAATGGCCTGTTCAACAAGGGCGCCAAGGCCATCAGCGCGGGTGTCGACGCGGACTACCGCAACACCTACACCGCCAGCCTCAGCTACACCGACTTCTTTGGCGGCGACTACAACACCCTGACCGACCGCGACTTCCTCGCCCTCAGCTTCGGCGTGAACTTCTGATCTGGCTTAAACAAGGACAAACATCCATGCGTAAGACAATTGCAGTGTTGGCCCTGAGTCTGTTGGGCGCCAACGTGATGGCAGCGGTGTCGCCGGAAGAGGCGGCCAAGCTGGGCACCACCCTGACCCCGGTGGGCGCCGAAAAAGCCGGCAACGCCGACGGCTCGATTCCGGCGTGGACCGGCGGCATTCCGAAAAATGCCGGTGCGGTGGACAGCAAGGGCTTCCTGGCCGACCCGTTCGCCAGTGAAAAACCGCTGTTTGTGATCACCGCAGCCACCGTCGACAAGTACAAGGACAAACTCTCCGACGGCCAGGTGGCGATGTTCAAGCGCTATCCCGAGACCTATAAGATCCCGGTGTACCCAAGTCACCGCACGGTCAACCTGCCGCCGGAGATTTACGAGTCGATCAAGCGCAGTGCGCTGAACGTCAAGCCGATCAACGATGGCAACGGCCTGGAAAACTTCACCGGCAATCGCTACTACGCCTTCCCGATTCCCAAGAATGGCGTGGAAGTGCTGTGGAACCACATCACCCGTTACCACGGCGGCAACTTGCGGCGCATCATTACCCAGGCCACGCCGCAGACCAACGGCAGCTACACGCCGATCCGCTTCGAAGAGGAAGTGGCGGTGCCGCAGTTGATCCCGGACATGGACCCGGCCAAGGCGGCCAACGTGCTGACCTTCTTCAAGCAGTCGGTGACGGCCCCGGCGCGCCTGGCGGGCAACGTGCTGCTGGTGCATGAAACCCTCGACCAGGTAAAGGAGCCGCGCCTGGCGTGGATCTACAACGCCGGCCAGCGTCGCGTACGCCGCGCACCGCAAGTGGCGTATGACGGTCCGGGCACGGCCTCCGACGGTCTGCGCACCTCGGACAACTTCGACATGTTTTCCGGTGCCCCGGACCGCTACGACTGGAAGCTGGTCGGCAAGAAGGAGATGTACATTCCCTACAACAGCTACAAGCTCGACCAGCCGACACTCAAGTACGACGACATCATCAAGGCCGGCCACATCAATCAGGACCTGACTCGCTATGAGCTGCACCGCGTGTGGGAAGTGGTGGGCACGGTCAAGCCGAGTGAGCGGCATATCTACGCCAAGCGCCACATGTACATCGATGAAGACAGCTGGCAGGTGGCGCTGGTGGATCACTACGACGGCCGTGGCCAACTGTGGCGTGTCGCCGAGGGGCATGCGCAGTTCTACTACAACCACCAGACCCCGGCGTATACCGTGGAAACGCTGTACGACATTATCGCCGGGCGCTATATCGCGCTGGGCATGAAGAACGAGGAGAAGAGCAGTTTTGTGTTCGGTTTCAATGCCAAGGCGGCGGACTACACGCCAGCGGCATTGAGGGCTGAAGGCGTGCGCTGATCCCGATGTGAAATGCCCCCCACTGTGCGAGCGTGTTCGCACAGTGGGGGTGTATGCCTTGAATTTTATGCCCGCCAATCACCCTGCTGAATACTTCTTCAACAACCGCCGACCACAGGACTAGGGTAGGCGCCAGGTTGCATAACAATAAAAAGCAGGATGCAGCAATGACCGCCATGACCCGCTGCCTGGACCGTCCTGGATTCATGCCTCGGCTGTCCGCCCACCATCTGTTGCGCCCACGCTTGGCCGAGCCTTTGCTGGCGGCGCAGGTGAGGGTCAAGTTGTTGTGCGCGCCCGCTGGCAGTGGCAAAAGTGCGTTGTTCGCCGAATGCGCGCTACAGGCACCCAAGGATTGCCCGGTGCACTGGTTGCCGCTCAACGGTATTGCCCTGAGCCCCCTCGATCTTTGCCAGCGCCTGGCGCAGAACCTCGACCTGCCGTTCATCGATGAAGCGACACTGCTGTCGGACCTTGCGCGTTGGCAGGCCCCGGCGTGGGTGTTCCTTGATGACTTCTGCCGTTTGCCCGCGCCGGACACCGACGCCTTGCTCGATCGCCTGTTCACCGCCAGCAGCCCGGCGCTGACTTGGTGGCTGGGCACGCGGCGGCGCCCGCTGTGCAACTGGCCACGGCTGCTGCTTGACGATGAATTGCTGGAGTGCGGCGCAGACCTGGCGTTCAGCCCGGTCGAGATCCAGCAGCTGCTCACTCATGCGCCAGGGCAGTCCGTCGACCAGGTGCTGCAGTTCAGCGCCGGCTGGTGTGCCGGTGCACGCATTGCCTTGCTGGGTGACGGCCACCCGGAAAAGACCTTGCTCGATTACTTGCAACACGAACTGTTCAGTACCTTGCCACCCGAACTGGCCGAAGCCTGGCGCGTACTGGCCCATCTGCCGCGCTTCAATGCGGGATTGTGCGAGCACCTGTTCGGCTTTGGCGACGGTAATCAATATCTGCACGATCTGCAGGCCCTCGGCGCGTTTATCCAGCCCTGGGAAGACACCGAGTGGCTGCAGGTCTTTCCACCACTCGCCGATTTGCTGCGTGATGAGCCTTGGCCGGCCAAACGTTCATGGCACCGTCGCGCCTGCCAATGGTTCACCGCCGAACAGGACTGGCAGGCTGCGTTTGAACACGCACTGCTCGCCGAAGAATATGAAGTGGCGGTGAGCCTGTTGCAGCACTTCAGTTTCGAGGACCTGTTCCGCCAGCAGAACGCGATGCTGCTGTTGCGCCTGCATGAACAGCATGGCGATGAACTGATGCTCGGCTCGGCGCAGTTGGTCGGGTTGCTGACGGCGGCGTTGCTGTTCGCCGGGCGCTTCGAGCAAGCCGCGCAATGCATCCACCAACTGGCGCGGTTCGCGCCGCAGCCGACGGCGGCGAAACAGCGTTATCTGCTGGCCCGCTGGCAGGCGCAGTGGGGCTGGTTGCTGCATCTGGGCGGTGATGCCGAGCGCTCGCGGGAGCATTTCCTCGAAGCGCTACACGCCTTGCCCGACAGCGCCTGGACGTCGCGACTGATGTGCCTCTCGGGCCTGACCCAGCAAGCCTTGCTGCGCGGTGAGCTGGACGTGGCCCAAGGCCTGAGCCGCGAAGCCTTGTGCCTGGCCCGCGCCCATGGCTCGTTGCTGCTCGAAGCCTTGTTGGAGCTGGACCACGCGCAACTGCTGGAACAGCGTGGTGCCCCCTACCGGGCCCAGAGCCTGTTGGAAAATGTGCAGGCGATGTTGCTCAAGCAGCGCCTCAAGGCCGGGCCCTTGGTCGGGCGCATCGCCTTGAGGCGGGGGCATCTGGCGTTGCGCCAGGGGCAGGACAGCCTGGCCGCCGAGTGTTTCGAGGCGGGCTTGAAGATGTGCCTGCACAGCCAGGACAAGCGCGTGCTCTATGGGTTTCTCGGCCTGGCATTGCTGGCCGCCAACCGCGGTGACTACGCCCAGGCCTTTGTGCAGCTGCGCGACGCCGAACGGTTGATGCAACAACGTCAGGTGCCGGACACGGTGTATCGCGCGGTGTTGCTGCTGGTCAGTGGGCATTTCTGGTTGCAGCAGGGCCGTGCCGAACTGACGGTGGAAGCGGTGCGCCGCGTGCTTCGCCACTTTCGTGGGCCCCAGGCCAAACAGGCCCCGCCCGCCACCCTGGAATTGGTGCCGCGCCTGGAGTATCTGCTGGTGCTGGCTGAAGTGAAACTGGGGGCGGCCGATCAACCCGTGGCACGGCTCACGGCCTTGCTGGAAACCGCCCATCAGCGCGGCATGCTCTGCCTGGAAACCGAACTGCGCCTGGTGCTGGGCGAAGTGGCCTGGCAAGTCGGCGACTGTGCGCTGGCGCGCCGCTCGCTGCAAACCGGGCTGGAGTTGGCCGCGCGTTGCCAGGTGCAACAGGCGATTCGCGAACTGCGGTTGCGATCGCCGGGGTTGTTGAGTGAACTGGGCATGGAGCCGCAAGCGCCTGTCTCGGGTGCGGTAGAGAGTCCACTCAGTCAGCGCGAGCTGGAGGTGCTGCAGTTGATCGCGCTGGGCAACTCCAACCTGGAAATCGCCGACCGCCTGTTTATCTCCCTGCATACGGTCAAGACCCACGCGCGGCGTATCCACAGCAAGCTCGGTGTGGAGCGACGCACGCAAGCAGTGGCCAAGGCCAAGACCCTGGGGTTGATGGCCTAGGCGCAGAACGCCTGGCGGTATTCGCCGGGGGTGGCACCCATGGCCTGGCGAAAGCGATGGGTAAAGTGGCTGGCGCTGGAGAACCCGCACATCAAGGCGATTTCACCCAAGGGCAGGGCGCCACTGCGCAGCAGTGCCTGGGCGCGGGTGAGGCGGCGCGCCAACAGGTATTGATGGGGCGGCAGGCCGAAGCTTTGGCGGAACATCCGTGCGAAATGGTATTCCGACAGCGCGCACATCCCGGCCAATTGACCCAGGCTGATCGGGTCTTCCAGATGCTGGTCAATGTACTCCGCCAACCGCCGTCGCTGATGTGCCGCCAGCCCGCCTTTCAACCTCAGCCCTTCGCGGGCGCCGACCTGGCTGAGCAGGGTGTGGCTGAGCATTTCATGGGCCAGGCTGCTGGTCAGCAGGCGCTCGGCGGGCTCGTGCCAGTTCAGTGCGATCAACTGGTGAAAGCGCCGGGCCTGGCTGGCATCTTCCAGAAAGGTGCTTTCGCGCAGTTGCAGGGTGCGCGGTTCGCGGTCGAGCAAGGTGACGCAGCCCAGGGCGAATTGCTCCGGGCTGAAGTACACATGGGCCAGGCGGATTTCGCCGTTGATCACCCAGGCTGACTGATGCTCGGCGGGCAGGATGCACAACTTGTCCGGCCCGCCCTTGGTGCCTGGCTGGTCGCGCCGAAACGTGCCGGTGCCGCCGCCGATGTAGCACGACAAGGTGTGATGACTGGGCGCCTGGTAATCCTGGGCATCGTGATGGTTGCTCCACAAGGCCGCAGACAAGCCGTCACCGAGCTCAGCGCAGGCTTCAAGGCGTGCATTGGGCGAGCGGTTAAGGGCTTGAAAGACTTGCAGGGATTCCAGATCAGGCATGGTTCGTACTCTCCGACGCCTTGCATCCTACTCCGCGCGACGGACGCTGTGCGCCCACCGCCCGACAAAAGCGCAAGATTGTGCAAGAGCGCGCGATGGGTCGCAGGCCACACTGTGGCTCAATCGATGGAGCCCGCTATGAACCTTTCCCTGTATTTACTCACCGTGTTGATCTGGGGCACCACCTGGATTGCCCTCAAGTGGCAACTGGGCGTGGTGGCAATCCCCGTGTCCATCGTTTATCGCTTTGGCTTGGCGGCGCTGGTGTTGTTTGCGCTGTTGTTGCTCAGCCGTAAGTTGCAGGTGATGAACCGGCGTGGGCACTTGATCTGCCTGGCCCAGGGGCTGTGCCTGTTCTGCGTCAACTTCATATGTTTTCTGACGGCCAGCCAGTGGATTCCCAGTGGGTTAGTGGCGGTGGTGTTTTCCACGGCCACGCTGTGGAACGCGCTGAATGCCCGGGTGTTTTTCGGCCAGCGGGTGGCGCGTAATGTGTTGATGGGCGGCGGGCTCGGCTTGATGGGCTTGGGCCTGCTGTTCTGGCCGGAACTGGTGGGGCATGCCGCCAGCCCGCAGACCTTGCTCGGTTTGGGGTTGGCGTTGCTCGGGACCCTGTGTTTCTCGGCGGGCAACCTGTTGTCGAGCCTGCAACAGAAGGCCGGGCTCAGGCCGCTGACCACCAATGCCTGGGGTATGGCGTATGGCGCGGCGATGCTTGCGACCTATTGTGTGGTACGCGGGATTCCCTTCGAAATGGACTGGAGTGCACGCTACATCGGCGCGCTGTGGTACCTGGTGATCCCAGGTTCGGTCATCGGCTTTACCGCGTACCTGACCCTGGTCGGGCGCATGGGACCGGAGCGCGCCGCTTATTGCACCGTGCTGTTCCCGGTGGTGGCGCTGAATGTGTCGGCGTATGCCGAGGGGTATCAGTGGACGGCGCCGGCATTGGCGGGGTTGGTGTTGGTGATGGTGGGGAATGTGTTGGTGTTTCGGCGGGTGAGGGTGGTTCAGGCTGTGAATCCGGTCCTCCAGGCAAAACAAATTTAATGTGGGAGCAGGCAAGCCAGTGCCCACATTCGAATAGTGTTGTCTCCTGCATTTGACCAGGGTTGTTTGGGTTATTTGAGGCCTAGGCGTTTGGCCATGCGGCCGAGGTTGGCGCGGTCCAGGCCGAGTTCGCGGGCGGCGCTGGCCCAGTTGTGCTGGTGGCGTTCCAGGCAGGCGCTGATCACCAGGCGCTGATACTGCTCGGTGGCCTGGCGCAGGTCGCCGGTCACGACGGGTGCGCTGCCGGTTTGCTCTTCGATCAACGGTGCGCTGACATCGGGCAGGTCCAGGTCCTGGGCATTCAAGCTGAGAATCTTCGGACGCTCGCGACAGTTGCCCAGGGCTTTCAGCGCGCTACGTCCGATCAAATGCTCCAGTTCCCTCACGTTGCCCGGCCAGTTATAGGCCAGCAGTGCCGCCTGGGCGTCGCTGGTCAGGCGCAGGCTGCCCAGGCCCATGCGTGAGCGGTTCTGTTCGAGGAAGAAACCGGCCAGCAGCAACACATCGCGCCCGCGTTCACGCAGCGCCGGTACTTGCAGCGGGTACACGCTGAGGCGGTGATAGAAGTCGGCGCGGTAGCGGCCATTGCGCACTTCATCGGCGAGGTCGCGGTTGGTGGCGGCGATCAGGCGCACATCCACCTGGTGCTCCTTGTCCGAGCCCAGGCGTTGCAATTGGCCGCTTTGCAGCACTCGCAGCAGCTTGGCTTGCACGGTGAGTGACAGCTCGCCCACCTCATCGAGGAACAGCGTGCCGCCATTGGCCAGTTCGAACTTGCCGCGGCGTTCGTTCAACGCGCCGGTAAAGGCGCCGCGCACATGGCCGAACAGCTCGCTCTCCACCAGGGTTTCCGGCAGGGCGGCGCAGTTCAGGCTGATCAGCGGTTTATCGGCGCGCGTCGAGGCCGCGTGGATGGCCTGAGCCACCAGTTCTTTGCCCACCCCGGTTTCGCCGGTGATCAGCACGGTGAGGTCACTGCCACCCACCAGCTTGATCTCCTCCACCAGGCGCTTGTGGGGTTTGCTTTGGCCGATCATTTCCTTGTGCTGCTGGCCGCTCGCCTCGCGGTAAATTTCGGCGCGCAGGGTCAGGCGCTCGATACGTTCGGCGACGTTGACGGTGGCGGCGGCGAGGCTGGCGAAGGCTTGCAGGGCATCCAGTTCCACGCGTTCAAAGCGCTCGGTGTCGAGGGCGTCCAATGTCAGCAGACCCCAGGGCTGATCGTCGACGAACAGTGGGCAACCCATGCAATCGTGGACTTCCAGGTGTCCGTGCAATCCATCGACCAAGCCGTCGTAGGGGTCGGGCAATTCGCTGTCACTGTCGAACCGCGTGGGTCCTGGGCTGCTCAGTAACACGGCAAAACGCGGGTGTTCGCTGACCTTGAAGCGTCTGCCCAGGGTGTCGGCGCTTAAACCGTCCACCGCCAGCGGCACCAGCCATTCGCCGTCCAGGCGCAACAGCGCGGCGGCGTCACAGGGGAGCAGGGCGCGCATGGCCTGTAATAGACGGCGATAACGCTCGCCTTCGGGCAGTTCACGGGACAGGTCGGCGACCAGGGGCAGCAGGGTGGTGAGCAGCGATTGCGCAGTCATAATGACTCCTTGTAGTCCTTATGACTATAAGGTGTAGGAGGTCATACTGACTACATTATAATTAACTCATTGAAAATAATAGATTTATTAGTTGGCACGAATACTGAGTAGGTAATGGCAATCAGTAAAAAAGCCCAGGAGGCTCTCATGCTTAGTGCCCAAGACCGTGCCATCGTCAAATCCACCGTGCCCCTGCTGGAAAGCGGCGGCGAAGCGCTGATCACCCATTTCTACCGCATGATGCTGTCTGAGTACCCGCAAGTTCGCCCGCTGTTCAACCAGGCCCACCAGGCCAGCGGCGACCAGCCCCGTGCCCTGGCCAACGGCGTGTTGATGTACGCGCGGCACATCGACCAGCTCGACCAACTGGGCGACCTGGTGGCCAAGATCATCAACAAGCACGTGGCCTTGCAGATCCTGCCGGAGCATTACCCGATCGTCGGTGCCTGTCTGCTGCGCGCGATTTCCGAAGTATTGGGCAGCGAGATTGCGACCCCCGAGGTCATGAGTGCCTGGGGCGCGGCCTATGGCCAGCTGGCGGATATCCTGATCGGCGCCGAGGCGGCGATCTATGAAGAGAAAGCCCAGGCGCCCGGTGGCTGGCGAGGGGCGCGGCCGTTCCTGTTGGTCAAGCGTGTGGAGGAGAGTGACGAGATCATCTCCTTCTACTTTGCCCCGGCTGACAACGGCCCGATCCTCGCTGCCGCGCCAGGCCAATACATCGGCATGAAACTGGTGCTCGATGGTGAGGAAGTGCGCCGCAACTATTCCCTGTCGGCCCTGACCGACGCCGGCGTGTACCGCATCAGCGTCAAGCGCGAAGCCGGCGGGCGGGTGTCCAACTACCTGCATGACCAGATGCAGGTGGGGGCGACCATTGACCTGTTCCCGCCTTCGGGTGAGTTCACCTTGGCGGCCAGCGACAAACCGCTGGTGTTGATCAGCGGTGGGGTGGGCATCACGCCGACCTTGCCGATGCTCGAAGCGGCCCTGGCCTCCGAGCGTCCGGTGCACTTTATCCACTGCGCACGTAACGGCGGGGTGCATGCGTTCCGTGACTGGGTGGATGCCCTGGCGGCCAAACACCCGCAGCTCAAGCGCTACTACTGCTACGCCGAAGATGACGGTGTAAGCCCCGCGGCGGACAAGGTCGGCCTGCTAAGCCAGGACCAACTGGCCGCCTGGTTGCCAGAGCAGCGTGACATTGACGCTTATTTCCTGGGCCCCAAAGGCTTCATGGCCGCGATCAAACGCCACCTCCAGGCCCTGGGTGTACCCGAGAAACAAAGCCGCTACGAGTTCTTCGGCCCGGCTGCGGCACTGGAATAAGGTTCGGCGTTAAACCGAGTCGGCATCATCGCGGGCAAGCCCGGCTCCCACGGGGAAATGCGACCCCCCTGTGGGCGCTGGGCTTGCCCGCGATGGCGTCCGTACTGCCACAACATTTCTCCAGATTAATCCCCCGTTAACCCCTCTCTGTTTAAACCACTCCCTGTGTGTAAACTTGCGGCCATTGGCACAACCAAACAAAGGGAAGCGGATATGAGTGACGAATTGCGTTTAGGCAGGGAGCGGCGCTTTCTGGTGTTGCTGGGCATCATCTGCCTGGCGCTGATTGGCGGTGCGCTTTATATGCAGGTGGTGTTGGGCGAGGCGCCATGCCCGCTGTGCATCCTGCAGCGCTACGCCTTATTGCTGATCGCGATTTTTGCGTTCATTGGCGCGGCCATGCGCACCAAAGGGGCTCTCACGTTTTTCGAAGGGCTGGTGATACTCAGCGCCCTCGGCGGTGTGGCCGCAGCCGGTCACCACGTGTACACCCAGTTCTTCCCGCAGGTCAGCTGCGGCATTGATGTGCTGCAACCGATCGTCGACGACCTGCCGCTCGCCAAGGTGTTCCCCCTGGGCTTCCAGGTCGATGGCTTCTGCAGCACCCCGTATCCGCCGGTGCTGGGTCTGTCCCTGGCGCAGTGGGCGCTGCTCGCGTTCGTGCTGACCGTGATCCTGGTGCCGTTGGGCATTTACCGGAATCGCCAGCGCAAAGCCTGAGCCCGCCCTGAAACGCCCCGGTCCTTCTTGAGGGAAGACCGGGGCGTTTTTGCTTGTAGGGATTTGTGAACAGAACGTGACACCGGACAATTTTGGGTGCGCGCAGTGTGCGACATGTTGTCACACGGAAGCGTCCGCAGGACGTTTCTGACCCGCCGAACCGCCGCCAAAATTTGCATAAAACCGCCAAGATGTGCTGTCAGTTCGTGGTGGCGACAGGGCCGCGAACCTCACGCCGCGCCAGCAATTGCGTGATGTCCGAATGCCTTGTTTTATGGGGGCTTGCATCGGTTTGGCTTGCCCTTACAGCCCGTAAGGGCTGCGGCGGATGGGCCTATAACACGGCAATTTTTGTGGTTTTTGTTGAGAATCTAACGCGATAAGATCGCGAACCTTTGCAATATTGGTGAAGGATTATTGCTGTAATCGATAAAAATTATTTCTTTATAAGACATGGTTTATACATCGCTAGCTAACTACAATCGCCCGCACTGAATGTCCTGCGCTGTTCAATATTTGAGCACAGGAGCGGTCGAGGGGCAGATGGATGGCTCTGTGCGACCCCAAGGTTCCGGCAGCCTTTCAACTATCCGCACCAAATGGAATTGGTCTGTAACAAGGCCTTTAACCACGAAATCGAATAAGAACTCACCGCAGGTCCGTGAAACGCCCCCTTATGGCGTACCGGGCAGGCTCTTATTCAATCGAAGAGAAATGCCAACCCTTGGCAGGGTGAAGTGTTGGCGATCAAAACCCAACTGCATTGCGCAAGCTGCTTTAGAGGTCGTGAGATGAGTAAAAACAGGTACCCCCGATTACTAGGCTTTTTGCCGCTGCTTGGCATGATGTTAATGCTGGGAGGCTGCAAGTGGACCTTGATGGACCCAAAAGGACAGATCGGTCTGGATCAACGAAACCTGATCATCACCGCCACCCTGCTGATGCTGTTGGTCGTGGTGCCTGTGATCATCATGACCTTCGCCTTCGCCTGGAAATACCGCGCGTCGAACACCAACGCGACCTACGCGCCGAAGTGGTCGCACTCCACCAAGATCGAAATCGCGGTGTGGCTGGTACCGATCCTCATCATCATCGCCCTGGGTTACATCACCTATAAGTCGACCCATGAGCTGGACCCGTACCGTCCGCTGGAGTCCGACGTCAAGCCGATCAATATCGAAGTGGTCGCGCTGGACTGGAAGTGGCTGTTCATCTACCCGGACCTGGGTATCGCCACGGTCAACGAGATCCAGTTCCCGGAGAACACTCCGCTTAATTTCCGGATCACCTCCGACGCCGTGATGAACTCGTTCTTCATCCCAGCCCTGGGCGGTCAGATCTACGCGATGGCAGGCATGCAGACCCGACTGCACCTGATCGCCAACGAAAAAGCTGAAATGGAAGGCATCTCCGCAAACTACAGCGGCGCTGGCTTCACCGGCATGAAATTCAAAGCGATCTCGACGAGCCAGGAAGGTTTCAACGCCTGGGTAGCCGAAGTCAAGGCCGCACCTAAACAGCTTGATCAAGCTGAATACGATGCCCTGACCAAACCGAGCCAGAACAACCCAGTCGCTCTGTACTCCGCGTATGAGCCGAACCTGTTTCAGAAAATCGTCGACAAGTACGAAGGTATGAAGCCAGGCAAGCCGGTCAAGCACGAGAAGAAAGAAGTGGCCGCGGTTGAAGGTTCTGACACGGGCTCGCATTCAACTGCTGGGGCAGAGGAGTAAACGATGTTTGGTAAATTAAGTTGGGATGCGGTCCCGTTCCACGAGCCGATCGTAATGGTGACCATCGCCATGATCGCGCTGGGTGGTCTGGCACTGTTTGCAGGTATCACGTACTTCAAGAAGTGGACCTACCTGTGGACCGAGTGGTTGACGTCGGTCGACCACAAGAAAATCGGCGTCATGTACGTCATCGTTGCCATGGTCATGTTGCTGCGTGGTTTTGCCGACGCCATCATGATGCGTACCCAGTTGGCCATGGCCACCGAGGGTTCGCCTGGCTACCTGCCACCTGAACACTATGACCAGATCTTCACCGCTCACGGTGTGATCATGATCATCTTCATGGCGATGCCATTCTTCACCGGCCTGATGAACCTTGCCTTGCCGCTGCAGATTGGTGCCCGTGACGTTGCCTACCCGTTCCTGAACTCCCTGAGCTTCTGGCTGCTGGTTTCCGGCGTGGTGCTGATCAACGTGTCCCTGGGCGTCGGCGAGTTCGCCAAGACCGGTTGGGTTGCGTATCCGCCATTGTCGGGCCTGCAATACAGCCCTGGCGTGGGTGTGGACTACTACATCTGGGCGCTACAGTTATCAGGACTCGGGACGACATTGACGGGGGTCAACTTCCTGGCCACCGTCCTGAAAATGCGCGCCCCTGGCATGAAACTGATGGACATGCCGATCTTCACCTGGACCTGCACCTGGGCCAACGTCCTGATCGTGGCTTCGTTCCCGATCCTGGCCGCTACCATGGCGCTGCTGTCGCTTGACCGTTACCTGGATTTCCACATTTTCACCAACGAACTTGGTGGCAATCCAATGATGTACGTGAACCTGTTCTGGGCATGGGGTCACCCTGAGGTGTACATCCTGATCCTGCCAGCGTTCGGTATCTTCTCCGAAGTGATCTCGACCTTTACCGGCAAGCGCCTGTTCGGTCACCACTCGATGGTCTATGCATCGGGCGCAATCTCCGTACTGGGCTTCATGGTTTGGCTGCACCACTTCTTCACCATGGGTTCGGGCGCCAGCGTCAACGCCTTCTTCGGCCTGGCGACGATGCTGATTTCCATCCCGACGGGGGTGAAGCTATTCAACTGGCTGTTCACCATCTACCACGGTCGTCTGCGCATGACCAGCCAGGTCCTGTGGACCCTGGGCTTCATGGTGACCTTCGCCATCGGCGGCATGACCGGTGTACTGCTGGCCATCCCGGGTGCTGACTTCGTCCTGCACAACAGCCTGTTCGTGATCGCTCACTTCCACAACGTGATCATCGGTGGTGCGGTATTCGGTTACATCGCTGGCTTCAGCTTCTACTTCCCGAAAGCGTTCGGCTTCAAGCTGCACGAAGGTTGGGGCAAGGCTGCATTCTGGTTCTGGATCTCGGGCTTCTTCGTCGCGTTCATGCCGCTCTATGCTCTGGGCTTCATGGGCATGACCCGTCGTCTGAACGCTACTACCAACCCTGAGTGGGTGCCGTACCTGTACGTCGCCATGTTCGGTGCGGTGATGATCGCTGTGGGTATCGCTTGCCAGCTGATCCAGCTGTACGTGAGTGTCCGTGACCGTAAGCAGAACGCTTGCGAATCGGGTGACCCATGGAATGGCCACACCCTGGAATGGTCGACTTCGTCGCCACCGCCGTTCTACAACTTCGCCGTGATCCCGACTGCGAACACCATTGATGCGTTCACCGAAGCCAAGGAAGACGGTACTGCGTACCAGCGTCCTAAGCACTACGAACCTATCCACATGCCAAGCAACACCGCCACTGGCGTGGTGATGGGTGCGCTGTTGACCGTGTTTGGTTTCGCGATGATCTGGCACATCTGGTGGCTGGCAATCGCGAGCCTGGTGGGCACTATCGGTTACTTCATCATTCACGCTGCCCGTGATGATCAAGGCTACATGGTGCCGGTCGAAACGATCGAACGCATCGAAGCCGAGCAGCACGCTCGCCTGGTAGCCGAGAAGAAGATTCCGGCCAACCGTGTAGAAACCTCGTTGGAACAGGCTTAAACCATGTCGAACTTAGTGACCAATGCTGGACACGCCCATGTCGATGACCATGGGCACGATGACCATCACCACGACTCGGGGCCGATGACCGTTTTCGGTTTCTGGCTCTACCTGATGACCGACTGCATTTTGTTTGCGTCGATCTTCGCGGTGTACGCGGTACTGGTAAACAACGTAGCGGGTGGCCCGTCGGGCCACGACATCTTCGAACTGCCTTACGTGCTCGGCGAAACCGCCTTGCTGTTGTTCAGTTCGATCACCTACGGCTTCGCCATGTTGGCCTTCTACAAGGGCAACAAGAAAGGCGTACTGAGCTGGTTGGCCCTGACCTTCCTGTTCGGTCTGGGCTTCATCGGCATGGAGATCAACGAGTTCCACCTGCTGATCTCCGAAGGCTACGGCCCGCACCGTTCCGGCTTCCTGTCCGCGTTCTTCACGCTGGTAGGCACCCACGGTCTGCACGTAACGGCCGGCCTGCTGTGGATGGCGGTGATGATGTATCAGGTCAATAAACACGGCCTGACCAACACCAACAAGACTCGCCTGAGCTGCCTGAGCCTGTTCTGGCACTTCCTGGACGTGGTCTGGATCTGCGTCTTCACCGTTGTTTACCTGATGGGGACTCTGTAATGGCTAATGCACACTCCCATGACCATGACAGCCATGATGCGAGCCACGGCAGCGTTAAGTCGTACGCCATCGGCTTCATCCTGTCGGTAATCCTGACGCTCATCCCGTTCGGTCTGGTGATGTACCCGACTCTGCCGAAGTCGATCACTTTGATGATCGTACTGGCGTTCGCGGTGATTCAGGTTCTGGTTCACCTGGTGTACTTCCTGCACCTGGACCGTTCCAAAGAGCAGCGCGACAACGTGATTGCGTTCGTGTTTGCAGGGTTGGTAATCCTGCTGCTGGTTGGCCTGTCGATATGGATCATGTTCAGCATCCATACGTTCATGATGGCGAAGTGAGGTAAGACCCGATGTCGCTTAAGCACTTTATCCAAATCACCAAACCGGGGATCATTTTCGGTAACGTGCTTTCTGTGGCGGGCGGTTTCTTCCTGGCCTCCAAGGGACATGTCGATCTGGCCATCTTCCTGGCTGCAATGATCGGCACTTCCCTGGTGGTAGCTTCCGGATGTGTGTTCAACAACTGCATCGACCGTGACATCGATATCAAGATGGAGCGCACCAAGAATCGCGTGCTGGTCCAGGGCCTCATCTCCCTGAAGCTGGCACTGATCTACGCGACCGTCCTCGGTGTTGCCGGTGTGGCGTTGTTGTACAAGGTGGCCAATCCGCTGGCGGCGCTGTTTGCCGTGATCGGCTTTGTCATCTACGTCGGCCTCTACAGCCTGTACCTCAAGCGCAAGTCGGTTCACGGCACGCTGGTGGGCAGTCTGTCGGGGGCGATGCCGCCGGTGATTGGTTATGTGGCTGTGACCAATAGCTTCGACATGGCCGCACTGACGCTACTGGTGATGTTCAGCCTGTGGCAGATGCCGCATTCGTACGCCATCGCGATTTTCCGCTTCAATGACTACCTGGCTGCTTCGATTCCGGTCTTGCCGGTAAAACGCGGCATCCAGGTCGCCAAGAAACACATCCTGCTGTACATCCTGGCCTTCCTTGTGGCGACCTTGATGTTGACCTTCAGTGGCTACGCCGGCATGAGCTACCTTGCCGTCGCCGCCGCCATGGGCATGTACTGGTTGTACATGGCCTGGACCGGCTACAAGGCGGTGGATGACACCGTCTGGGCACGCAAGCTGTTCGTGTTCTCGATCTTCACCATCACCGCGCTCAGCGTGATGATGTCCCTGGATTTCCAAGTGCCGAAAGAGCTGTTGCTGACCTACGCTCACTGAGTGGTCCCGCAGTGAAAAAGCCCCGCCGTCGAGAGACGCGCGGGGCTTTTTCTTGGGTGTGGTTTTAAATCTGCGCAGGGTTTTCTCGTCATACCCCTCTGTACGAGTTGTGCGAATCCATCACCCATCTACCAGGATTAGCCCTATGGTCAGCGTCAGTCGTCGGTCCCTTCTCGCCCTGGGTGCAGCCCTGCCATTGCTGGGGCGCCTCGATTGGGCGGTTGCAGCGCCGCCGCCGGAAAAGCCTGACAAGGTGCGGCTCAATTACAACGAAAGCCCTTACGGCCCCTCAGGCGCTGCGCGTGAGGCGATGCAGCGGGGTATCGCTACCGCTGGGTTTTATCCTTACGACTCTATGTATGCGTTGGCAGGACTGTTCGCCCAGCAGCAGGGGATTGCCGAAGAGCAGGTGGCGGTCTTTGCGGGTTCGATGGCGGCCTTGCGCTATGCGGTGCTGGCGTTCACCACTGAGAGCCGCGGCCTGGTGATGGCCATGCCGTCCTACGAGGTGCCGCGCCAAGCGGCGCAGTCGAACAAGGCACCTGTGAAGGAAGTCAACCTGGGTGCCGACCACGCCCACGACATCCCGGCCATGCTTGCCGCCGATCCACAGGCCGGCATGCTCTACGTGTGCAACCCCAACAATCCTACTGGCACCATCACTCCGACCGAGGCCATCCGCCACGCGTTGGCGAACAAGCCCAAAGGCAGCGTGCTGGTGGTGGACGAGGCTTACATCGACTTCGCCGACGTGCCCAGCGTGGTCAGTTGGGTGAAGGACCACGACGACCTGCTGGTACTGCGCACGTTCTCGAAAATCTACGGCATGGCCGGTGCCCGCCTGGGTTTGGCGATCGGCCACCCGGCGCTGCTGGAGCGGCTGGCCGTGTTTGGCGGCGACAACGTGCCGGCGGGCACCAGCTTGCTCGGCGGCCTTGCCAGCCTGGAAGACGTGAAGCTGTTGCCGCAACGCAAGGCCCTCAATAATCAACTGCGTGATGAGACCGTGGCGTGGTTGAAGGGGCGTGGTTTCACTTGCACGGCGTCACAGGCGAACTGTTTCATGATCGATGTGAAACAACCGGCGGAGCAGGTGATCGAGAAGCTGGCGACGCAGGGCGTGATGATCGGCCGGGTGTTTGAAAGCTGGCCGCAGTGGGTGCGGGTGACGGTGGGCGATAAGCGGGAGATGGCTCGGTTTCGCGAGGTGTTTGCAGCGCAGGTCGAACGCGCGGGTTAACCCCCTGCAAAACAAATGTAGGAGCTGGCTTGCCTGCGATCGCATCACCTCGGTTTCGCTGATTGACCGAGGGGCTGTATCACAGGCAAGCCAGCTCCCACATTTGATTCTGCGGTGCAGCTTGCTTCGGGTTACTGCTGCGCGATGCTGTAACCCTCAAACGCCGTCTGCTGCTGCAATGCAGTGATCACGCTCTTGCGGCTCAGCGGCTGTTCAGCGCCTGCGTTATCCACAAAGCTCTCCACCTCCAGCTCCGCTTCATCGCCTTCACCCACAAAGCTGAAACCCAGGAATTCGAACGCCTCGCGGTCCACGTTCAGCTTCGAACGCGGCGTGCGCAGCGGCAGCGTGACGCTGATGCCATCTTTGCTGATCACAAACACTTCGGCTTCTTTCTTCGGCCGTGATGCCTTGCTCTTGCCGGCGCTCGGGTTGCTGATGGCCTGGTGGCTCTGGTTCAGCACTTTCAATGCCAGGCCGTAGACCAACTCCTGGAACTCGGGGTCGTCCTTGAAGCAGGACAGAATGCGGCTGATCGAAAACTGGCTGCTCAAGTTTTCCAGCGCAGCGTTATCGGCGGCTTCGGCGTCCTTGAGTTGCTTGAGCTGGCCCATCAGGTCGTAGGCCTTGTCGTCGTCAAAAGCATCGTGGGCTTGACGGATGGCCACGCGCAGTTCGCGGATCTGATCGCTTTCCTTGGACGTGTGAAAAGCGTCCAGCACCATCTCGCTGATGATCTTGGCCGCTGGCAGATGCTGTGAAAGATTGATGGCGTTTTCGTATTCGGCTTTGGAAGGCAAGGCGACTACGGATTCTTCGGGGGCGGATTTTTCGGTGTAAGAATCGGACATTGAAATTTCACTACTTCAGTAAACGAGGACAAAAAAGCGTCGGGCATTTTCAGGGGGGAGGGAGGTCAGGTCAAGGCAGCACAATGCCCTCAGGTTCTGCTGATCCATATCAACAGGCGCCTTGGGGACACTCGCTACAACAACGCTGGGGCTTAGCCCGCCCCAGCGATTCGCTTGATGACGCATAAAAACAACTGCAGACCTGACCATGCCGGCTGTGTCCAGAGCCCCCGCCGCGCCGCCCGCCGACCTGTTCACCCGTCGTGGTGGCCTGGGTTACATGCAGTTCTGCAGCGACTGCCATCTCAACGCCGGCACGGTGGAAACCGGTCGATGCGCGTTATTAATCCAACTGCTTGAGGCAGGCTTCGAGCATAGTCAGGCCTTCCTCCAGCACCGCGGGCTCGATGGTCAGCGGTGCCAGCAGGCGGATGATATGCCGCGACTTGCCGCTGGGCATCAGCAACAAACCGGCGTCCCGCGCCAGGCCGAGCAACTGGGTGAGCTGTTTCGGCGCGGGTGTGCCGTCAGCGTTGGCCAGTTCGATGCCGCGCATGGAGCCCACGCCGGTCAGGCGGCCGAGGTAAGGTGTCAGGCCGTGTGCGCGCCAGGTTTGATAACGGCTGACGATGGCTTCTTCCTGTTGTGAGCCCCAGGCGCTCAGGTGTTCATCGGTCATGGCGTCGAGGGTGGCCAATGCTGCTGCGCACGCAATGGGGTTGCCGGAATAGGTGCCGCCCAGGCCACCTTTGGGCAGGTTGTCCATCAGCGCCTTGCGCCCTACGACTGCGCCCAGCGGCACACCGCCAGCGATGCTTTTACCCAGCAGGATCAAGTCCGGCTCGATCCCCAGGCGCGAGAAAGCAAAACGCTCGCCGGTACGGCCAAAGCCCGATTGGATTTCATCGGCAATCAGCAGAATGTTGTTCTCGTTGCAAAAGCGTCGCAGCGCCTGGGCGAATTCGATATCCAGCGCGAGAAACCCGCCTTCGCCTTGCACCGGCTCGATGATGAAACAGGCCACATCGCTGACGTCGATTTCCACGCTGAACAGGCGGTCCATGGCTTTCAGCGCCTCGGCGCAAGTCACGCCATTATCGGCGCTAGGGTAGGGCAGGTGATACACAGGCCCCGGTAGTACACCGACCTTCTGCTTATAGGGCGCCACCTTACCGTTGAGGTTGAGCGTGGCCAGGGTACGGCCGTGGAAGGCGCCGTCAAACGCGATCACTGCCGTGCGGCCGGTGGCGCCGCGCACGATCTTCAGCGCATTTTCCGCCGCTTCCGCGCCGCTGTTGGTGAGCATGCCGCTGATCGGGTAGTCCACAGGGATAAATGCGGTAAGACGATCCATCAGCTCGACGTAGGGCGCGTGAGGTGCGGCATTAAACGCATAGTGGGTCAGCCTGGTCGCCTGGTCGCGAATCGCCTCGACCACACCGGGATGGCAGTGGCCGAGGTTGAGCACACCAATGCCGCCGACAAAATCGATATAGCGTTTGCCCGAGGTGTCCCAGACCTCAGCGTTTTTACCGTGGCTGAGGCTGATGGGGTGAACGATGGAAATCGACTGGCTAATGGTTTCGTGGCTCATGAATCGGGGACTCGGCAGTGGCGGGCGTGTTTTTATCTAAGCCGGGCGCCCGCCCTTGTCGCAAACGAAATAAAGTCGCCGGGTCATGACTGAAAGTCGGGATGTGCGCCGACATAGTCCACCATCCAGTTGAGGAAGGCTTTCACCTTGGGAATCTCGCCGGCATGTTCGGCGTGGGCGATGAAGTGCGCGCCGCTGCTGGGCATCGCATAGTCCCAGGGAATCATCAGGCTGCCCTGTGCGAGTTCATCAGCCACCAGATACTGCGGCACCAACGCCACGCCATAGCCCGATTGTGCCGCGCGGATGCACATGTAGAACGTGTCGAAGCGCGGGCCGTGGTAGCTGTTCTGCGAGTGCAGGCCCTGTTCCAGGAACCATTCATGCCAGGCTTCCGGGCGCGAGGTGCATTGCAGCAACGTGTGGCGCGACGATGCATGGCTGCCTTCGGCGACGAAACCTGGTGCGCACACCGGCACCACTGCCTCACGGAAAAGCTCAATGCAGGTCGCCCCCGGCCACGAGCCCTGGCCGAAGAAAAACGCGATATCGGCCTTGGCTTGCAACACGTCGAAAGGCTCCAGCTCGTTGCGCACATCCAGGTGGATGTTTGGATGTAGCGCTGCAAAGTCCTTGAGCTTGGGCACCAGCCAGCGGTCGCCGAAGGTTGGCTGGGTGGCGATGCGCAGCACTTCGGTCTCGCCGCCGTAGGTGAGGATATAGCGGCTGGAGATGTCCACCTGGGTGAGGATCTTATGCACTTCGGCCAGGTACAACGACCCGGCCGGCGACAGGTACAAACGCTGGCGCACCCGTTCGAACAAGTTGTGGCAAAGCATCTCTTCCAGCTGCGCCACCTGTTTGCTCACCGCACTTTGGGTCAGGTGCAGCTCTTCGGCAGCGCGAGTGAAACTCAAATGGCGAGCGGCAGCTTCGAAGCATTGCAGGGCTGTCATCGAAGGGGTCAAACGTTTAGAAATCATGCACTTCATTCCAAATCGGAAGGAGCCTTTGCCTAAAGGTCGTTTGTGGCAGTAGCGCAAAGCCGTTGATACTGCCCGGCAGCACTATAAACCGGCGCGGGCTGTGGGGCGCCGAATAATAAGGAATGACAGGGAGAGCCTTGCATGAACCCATTCAAAACCACCTTGGCCGCTATCGGGGCAACCGCCGTGCTGGGCCTGGCGAGCACCGCCCAGGCAGGCACGACACTGGACGCCATCCAGAAAAAAGGCTTTATCCAATGCGGCGTCAGTGACGGGCTGCCGGGCTTTGGCGTACCGGACAGCAAGGGCAAGATGACCGGTATCGATGTGGACGTGTGCCACGCGGTGGCGGCGGCAGTTTTCGGCGATGCGTCGAAAGTGAAGTTCACCCAGTTGACCGCCAAGGAACGTTTCACTGCGTTGCAGTCCGGTGAAATCGACCTGATTTCGCGCAACACCACCTGGACCAGCTCCCGTGATTCGGGCATGGGCTTGGTCTTCACCGGCGTGACTTATTACGACGGTATCGGCTTCCTGGTGAACAACAAGCTGGGCGTCACCGCTGCCAAGCAACTGGACGGCGCCACCGTGTGCATCCAAGCCGGCACCACGACTGAGTTGAACGTCTCGGACTACTTCCGCACCCACGGCATGAAGTACACGCCGATCACCTTCGACACGGCCGACGAAAGCGCCAAGGGGCTGGAAGCCGGGCGTTGCGACGTGCTGACCACCGATCAGTCGGGCCTGTACGCCCAGCGCATCAAGATGGCCCAGCCAGACGAGTTCGTGGTGTTGCCGGAAGTGATCTCCAAGGAACCGCTGGGGCCGTTGGTGCGCAAGGGTGATGACGAATGGTTCAGCATCGTTAAATGGACCTTGTTCGCGATGCTCAATGCCGAGGAAATGGGCATCACCTCGCAGAACGTCGAAGAGCAGGCCAAGACCACCAAGAACCCGGATGTCGCGCGATTACTGGGGGCGGACGGCGAATACGGCAAGGACCTGAAGCTGCGCAAGGATTGGGTGGTGCAGATCGTCAAGCAGGTGGGCAACTACGGCGAAGTGTTCGAGCGTAACATCGGCCAGGGCAGCGTGCTGAAGATCAAGCGCGGGCTTAATGCGCTGTGGAACAACGGCGGTATCCAGTACGCGCCGCCGGTTCGCTGACACGCCGGGGTGTTATTCGGACACCCCATCCTTCCCCGCTGCCTTGGCGCGATACAACGCCTGGTCGGCGCGCACCATCAGGGCGGCGGGGGGCTCATCCGTTTGACGCTCGGCCACACCCAGGCTCAGGGTGACCTTGAAGTCGTCCCTGTGCGGGCTGTTCTTCAACTTCAGACGGATATTCGCCGCCATTGTTTTTGCGATCTCCAACGAGGTTTTGGGCAGGATCAGCACAAACTCATCGCCACCCCATCGGGCTAACAGGTCATCAGGGCGGATACAGCGTTGCAGGCATTCAGCCACCTGCACCAGCGTCTGATCGCCCACACCGTGACCGCATCGGTCATTGATCGACTTGAAGTCGTCGATATCCATCGCAATCAGTGCCAGTGGCAGGCGAAAGCGCTGGGCGCGGTCGCACTCTTGCAGCAACACTTTTTCCAGACGGTAGCGATTGGCGACGAGGGTCAGGGCGTCCCGTTCGGCCAGGAAGCGATTTTCATCCAACTGCAGTTGCAACTGTTGATTGACCCGTGACAGCTCGCGGGTGCGTTCGGCCACCAGTGCTTCAAGGGATTGGTTGCGCCGTTCCAGCTGTTCGACTGAGCTTTTGCGCAGGTCTATATCGCGGTGGGCACCCACCATACGCGCCACCGAGCCGTCAGCATTGCGCGCAATCACGTAGCCGCGGTCTTCAATCCACAGGTAGCTGCCATCTTTTTTGCGGCAACGGTATTCGGCTTGGTAGTGGGGCGCGCGGCGGTGGATGTAGTCGTCAAACAGCTTCATCACCTGGGAGTAGTCGTCTGGGTGTATCACGTTTTCCCACGTGAACACGTTGTTCTCCAGTGCGTGGCGGTGATAGCCCAGCATTTCGTACCAGCCTGGGTTGCGATAGACGAACCCGGTGTTGGCGTTCCAATCCCAGATCCCGTCGCTGACCAGTTCCAGAACGGTGTGCAGCATGTCGGCGTTGAAGTGAGAGAAATCTTGCTCTAACGGATTATTGCCGGAGATATCGGTCATCTGCGCATTCCTTGCCTGGGCAGGCGCATAAGGCCTGCCGATGTTTACGCCGATACTCCGTGGCTGGCGCTACTGTACAACGGGACTGGAGGCCTTTGAATAGGGCAGATGTGCGGCTTACGATTGATGGCTATTGGCTATTTATTCGGCGCCACCATCCTTGTCTGCGCCCGCCCATCCGCGTTGTGCTGGTAAATCGCCTCAGGCCGGCCCAGCTCATTGAAAAACACCTGGCCAATCCCCGCCGAATTCCACAGCCGCTCGCCGGCTTCGGCATGCTCCGGAATATGCGGCACCACCTGCATGGTGCGTCGGCGCGTGAACCAATTGAGGGGCGAACGCGGCGAGTAGAGCCAACGGTTGAGGCGATCGAACCACTCCAGTAAGCGTGGTGGGAATTCGTTCTTGATACCGCTGCTGGTGATCTGCCAGATCCTGGGACCAGCATTGCGATAACGAATCAGTACTTCGTAAACAAACGAGTAGTGCACGTCACCGGAGAGGATCACGTAGTTACCCGGCGTGCGCGAGTGGCGGAAGATATTGAGGATCACCTGGGCAGCGCCGCGATGGGCCATCCAGTTTTCCGCATCGACGAGCAAGGGGTAGCCGCACCAGCTGAAGACTTTCTGTACGGTCTCGATCAGCTTGACGCCAAAGATTGGCGCGGGCGAGACGATGATGGCCGAGGGGTGGTCCAGCAGTTCCTGTTGCAGTTCGCTCAAGGCTTCCCAGTCCAGCAAGCCGGAGGGTTGCTTGAGGGTGAACTCGCTGCGCCAGCGGCGCGTGCGAGTATCGAGCACCACCAGGGCAGGGGTGGTGGGCAGTACGTAGTGCCAGCGTTGAAATTTCAGCAGTGCCTCGAGCAGTTCATCCTGTGCAGTGGCGTCCAGATGGTTGGCGTGCGGCTGAGCAGTGAGCGCTTGGGTCTGGTTGATCAGTTCGCCAAATACATCCGGTTGGTTGCCCCAACCTTGGCACAGCAGGTAGGCCAACAGCGCGTTGCCGATGATGCGCTTGGAAAAGGGGTGGCCGTACGCAGTCTCTTCCCATTGGGCGCTGAGGTTCCAGTCATCGGTGATGTCGTGATCATCAAAGATCATCAGGGTGGACAGGTGAGCGAAGACCCGCGCGACGCCTGGCAGGCCATCGCGGAATCGTTCTATCTGGACCTGTTCACGGGCGTAACGCTGCTGTCGTTCTGCATTGAGCTGCGGAGGTTGAGGCGCGATCAGCGTCCAGGGCGTCGGCGACCACACCAGCAAATACATCGCGATGACTTCGGCGAAGGTCACCAGGTGATTGTCGGCAGTGCTGCTGGTAAAGATCGGCTTTTTCACGCCCCCGAAGAAGCGTTCGCGCAGGGTTTCGTTGCTGTCCAGCGCCGGCAGCAAGTCGGCGCGATGGTAATAGCTGGCGCTGTGTCCATAGAGGCTGGCGCTGTCATCTACCACCGCGCCCTCCAGGTATTCATCGAACAAACCCAGACGTGCAATCAAGGCATGTATCGCCCGTAGCATCGGCCCAGCTACATCGTCGGCGTAGACTTGGTCGCCGCTCATCATCAGCAGCGCCGGGCGGTCGGCCGGGCTTTGGGCATCGGCCAGCAGGCGGTCGACACACAGCAGACCCTCGTCGGCGCTGTGATGGGGTTTGCGGCATGAGCCGTGTACCAACTGATGGATGCGGCTGTGCAAAACGAAACTTGGGAGGCAGGCGTTGGCGTACAGCAGGTGCGGTGCCCAGTCGGCGATGCCGGTGTTGTCGAACGACAGGTCGTAGCTGATCGCCACGTCCAGGGGCAGCGCGTCGTCCAGCGTCACATCGATCAGGTGGATAAAGGCATTGCGCCCCACGCGTACGACCTGGCATTGGTCTGGCGAGATAACCCGTGTTTGTGCAGGCAACGTCAGCGTCAATTCCAGTGCGCGACTCCCCACCAACCACAACACCAGGCGCCGTGGTTCGAGGCGTCGCAGCAGTGGGCCAGCCAGTACGGCGGGCAGTGTGTCGGTGTTCGGCATGCAGATGAGGTTTCCAGGCTGGTTTGAACCGGCAAGGTTAATCCAGTGAATGTCATGGTTTTGTTAAGGAAGAGTACGAAGGGCCGTGCACTGCCCTTCGTATGCAGCGGTTAGAGCAATCGGCCTTGGCCGAGGCTGTCCAGTCCACTGCCGCTTCTGCGGCGACCGTTGTTCGTCGTACGATCAGGGTCGGCGGCGTTCAGGTCTGTTGCATCAGTGCTGCGCTTCCTGCGCTGGGGCTCTGCATCATCCTGCTGCAGGGGGGGGAATTGAACGCTGCCCAGTGTGTGATTGATAGCGCTAAGCATGGATGTTTCCTTCTATTGAGTAGTGGCTTACTTCGCCTGTTGGGGCGAAGTGAGGCCAACCTTATAGGGGACGAAACGGGTCAGCTATAAACGCGCTGCTGCAAGATATGACCAAGGGGGCTGGCGCTTTCAGACGTCATCTGAGGGGCTGTTCGTGCAATTGTCTAGCCCCGGAGATGTAGCGCCTTGCTTGCGTTTTCGCACAAACGCCACGGGATTTCCCGCCACCACGAGGGTTGGAGGCGGGGGGGGATTGCCTGTTTAAAACGTGGCAAGCAAGGGGCACTCAGGTGTGCGAATCGTCAATCACCTTCGGCACCGTGAACCGGAATTCACTGCCCCGACCCACTTCACTCTCTGCAACGATCTTGCCGCCATGGGCTTGGACAATACCTTGCGTAATGTACAGCCCCAGCCCGCTGCCGGTCGGGTTGTTTTCTGTTTGGGTCCAGTAGCGATCGAACACGTGTGGCAGTTGTTCCGGTGCAATACCTTCGCCGGAATCGCGCACCGAGAACACGATTTCTTCGCCACTGCTCATGGCGCTGATACCGATGTTGCCTTGGCGCGGGGTGAATTTGATGGCGTTGCCAATCAAGTTCGACAACACCTGGAACAGACGCTCCGGGTCGGCGTTGATCTGCAGGCCCGGCTCGGCGTTGAACGACAGGTCGATGCCTTTCTCCATTGCCAGGGGGGCCAGCAACGAGTAGGCCTCATCGAACATCTGGCTCACATCCAGGCTCACCGGTCGCACCACGTAACGCCCAGCCTCGATTTTTGAGGTGTCGAGCAAGTCCTCCAGCAGCACATTCATGCGTCCGGCGGCCTGTTGCATGGTGTCGATGGCCGAGGAAATCCGCCGCGAAGTGTGGGGGCCATCGGAGCTGAAGGCTTGCTGCATCATGCCGCACAGCATGGAGATCACTGTCATCGGGTTGCGCAGGTCGTGGGACACCACCGCCACCAGCTCATCGCGGGCGCGCACGGCTTGTTGTTCGCGCAGCACCTGGCGGGCCAGGTCGTTTTCGAGGGCCGAGCGGCGCAGATCGTTGGCAGCAAAGCGGTCGCCATGGCTCCACTTGGTGGAGATGCCAGCCATTTCCACCTTCCAGATTTCAAACGAAGTGCGTGGGCGAAGTCGCAAGCCTGAGTCGGAGTTTTCCAGATCCAGCGGTTTTCTCGGGTCGCCGCTCCAGTTGATGTTCTCTTTGACTTCCGGGCGGAACCACAGCACGCCGTTATCCACAGGCTTGGGCAGACTCATTGCCAGCACACCACTGGCCACCTGCTGGAACTCGGCCGCCGGCGGGTACACCGACGACAGTTTATGGCTGGAGAACACCGGCTCGCCGCCCTCTTGCAACCACTTGTGCAAGGCACGGATCTGCGCCGGCTCCGGGCAGTTGCCGTAACGGTGCAGTTGCTTGTCTTCGATGATCGCCACGCCGCCGGACAGCGTCAGGTCCATCAGCAGCTGACCCTGCTGTGCCAGGCCGTCGAACACGTTCTCTTCCGAGCGCTTCATCGCTTGATCCAGCAAAGCCAGGGCCTCGACTTTCTCTTCACGCTGGCGGCTCAGGTCCAAGGCTTCCATGGCGCTGATCTGCAACGACAGCACCTGGCCGATGGTCTGGCAGGCCGTACGCAGGTCGTTGGGCACCAGCAACGGTTCCCGGTTGCCGCAACTGATCAGGCCCCACAGCGTGTCGCCCTTCATCAGCGAGATGCTCATGGACGACAACACACCCATGTTCTGCATGTACTGGCAATGAATCGGCGACACGCTGCGCAGGGTAGCGAAGCTCAAATCCAGTGGCTGGCCGGTGTCTGGGCGCAGCTTGGGCAGCAGTGGCACGGGCTCGTAGGCCGCATTTGGGATGATGCGTAGCCAATTGGTGCGATACAGCTCGCGCGCTTGCTCGGGGATGTCGGATGCGGGGAAGAACAGCCCGTTGAACAGCTCCATGGACGGTGCCGACGCTTCGGCAATCACCTGGCCGTGACCTTCGTCTTCGAAGCGGTAGATGAGCACACGGTCGTAACCGGTCATGGCTTGGATTTCGTTCACGCTGATTTCGTACAGCGCTTGCAGGGTTTTCGCCGACTGCAAACGCTGCAGCATTTTGCCCAAGTCACTGGTGCGCCCCTTCAGCGCCCGGGGACGGAAATCTTTGAGCAGCGGTTCGAATTCGAGCACCAGCACATTCTGATGGCGATGCAGCAGGCCTTCGAATTCCGCGCCGTTAAACGTGACGTGCAAAGGTGGCGCATCGAAGAACGTATTGTGATCGGCCATGACGGCAACCGCCTTGGCGTGTTCGGCGCCTACCAGCGTGTGCAGCGGCTGGCCCAGCAGCGCCTCGGGAGCATGGCCGAACAGGCTGCCGACGTTGGCACTGACCTGGATGATGTTCAGGTCCGGCTCCGACAACGTCAGCAGCACACCGTGGGGTTGGATCGCTCCGGGAAAGCGGATGGGCTCGTCGGCACAGTTGGCAAGCAGCTCTTCAAAGTCTTCGGGTTTCACAGCAGTACCTCCTGGCTGTCGAGCCATTGCTCAAAGCAGCTGAATGTTGAACGGGCAGCGTTCACCGCGCTCTGTCTGGCCGGCGCGTCCAGTGGCTGGTCGCCGAGGTAGTCGAGAAAGTCTTTCCAGCGCCGACCGGTTTCGACGCCGTAGATATTGAGGAACGCACCGCCGTTGTGGGCATTCACGTTCAGGCGCTGGGTCATTTCCCGACGCAGCACTTGGCCGCCCAGCGTCGCGCCTTCCAAGACATAAAGGGCGCCAAGGCAAGCGGCGGGGGTATCAAGGATTGGGAGTTCGAGACAGCGCGGCAGGGTGCTGACAGCCTGGTCATCCAAACCCAAGGCAGCGAGGTCGCAGACGAGCGTCGGTGTTTTCACGCGCAAGACTGCGTCGTATCCATCAGGAATCAAGCCACTTTCGTACAGTGCTGATTCCAACGGCCGATAAAAACCGTAATACGCCTGGAGCAAGCGCTGATACCAATCGGCATCCAGGCCCTCGGAGAAAAACGGCAGGCGCTTTTCCAATGCCACGTGCAACAGGGCCGTGCCTGTGCGCAACGCTTCCAGCAAAGAGGGCGCACCAACGTCATGGGCCTGTGAATGCATTCAGTAAGCTCGAACTGTGGGCCTCTCGGCCATGAATGACGCGTGGAAATGGGCGGCGATTCTACACATCTCAAAGCCTTATTCTATACGCACAAGGCGAGAAGGCTGACCGACGGATCAGAAAAGTCGCTCCTTGCATCATTAATGACCACAGAGCATTGCGCGAAGTTCGGCTTCAGTGATATCGCGACGCTATCAATGCAGGGAAAGACCCTGTTGATTCAGCGCCGTCTGCACACACTCAATCAAATGACCGGTACTCCACGGCTTGGGCAGGAACCGCACCGACGCCCCCAATTGCGAGGCCAGCTTGCTATTGCCGGACGTCAACACCACCGGCACCGTGGGCCAGCGATGCGCGACCACCTTGCTCAAGTCATAGCCGTTAAGCAGACCTGGCATCTGAATATCGCTGACAATCAAGTCCACGGGCTCATCGCCCTGTTCCAGGTAAATCATTCCTTCATCTGCAGAAGGAAACGATGTCACCACTGCGCCGAATTCTTCCAGCACATCCACCATCAACGCCCGAATGATTTCGTCGTCTTCCAACACCAAAATCGATGGCTGAGCCATGATTCTTACTCCACCATCAGGGTTCATACAGGTGGAGTAGAACTCGTCTGGATAGGTTCGATTGGATGTGTTCGAGGCGATGGGTGGTCATAACAATGTCGTTGCAGGATACTGCGCCACCTCAACGACATCGCGCGGTATTCTGCGTGGACCAAAAAAACCATGATCTGGATGGGCATGCGCTCTTAACGCTACCGCAAAAGGAATTGTATGTTTGCCCGTAACCCCTTGGTTCCAGAACTCATAGTGACCAACCTCGGCAACAGTCTGGATTTTTGGGTTGAACAGCTGGGTTTTTCCCTCGCTTACCAGCGCGTCGAAGACGGTTTCGCTTACCTCGATCTGGAGGGCGCGCAAATCATGCTGGAGCAATACGATCCCGACGCGGGGCAATGGCTGACCGCACCATTGGACCAACCCTTCGGGCGCGGTATCAATCTGCAAATCGACGTACCCGGCGTTACCCCCATCCTGCAACGCTTGGCCTCTATTGGCTGGCCGCTGTTCAAGGGGGTTGAAGATGCCTGGTATCGTGCCGGCGACGTAGAGGCGGGGCAGCGGCAGTTCATCGTGCAAGACCCGGACGGTTACCTGGTGCGCTTGGTTGAACGGTTGGGGGAAAGGTCGTTTATACCGGCATAATTGCTCCGGCTTTCGTCGCAGCAACGCTTGAAATGGAGTCTCCGTGAAGTACCGTACTTTGATCACCCTCGCCCTGGTATTCACCGCGGGCCCTGCCTTCGCGGCCGGCGACGCCGAGGCGGGCGGCAAGCTATTCACTAAGACCTGCGGCGGCTGCCACAGCATCGGCGAAGGTGCGCGTGGTGGGTTCGGGCCGCAGCTCAATGGCATCATCGGCAGGCCTGCTGGGACCACCGCGGACTATCAGTATTCCGATGCGATGAAAAACTCCGGTGTGGTCTGGACCCGGGACAAGCTCGCCGCTTACATCGAAGCACCGAAGAAGGTAGTGAGTGGCACGCGGATGATCTTCTGGGGCATCAGCGATCAAGAGAAGATAGACAACATTCTGGCGTACCTTGAGACCTTTCAGCCCAAGTGACTGTTGCGCCGGGAAGGACCTGAGAGCGTGATATTTCCAGCGCTCTCCGCCAGGGTCTTCATCGTTCGCGCTGACTTCGCCGAAGTACCAATGCCCTGACTCGAAGACGATTCCTTCTTCGTTCTCGTGAGTGAAGTGAAAGCCAGCGTCGTGGAAGTCTGGCGGAATGACCAACCCCCATTCACAAGCCAGGCTTCGGTCGGTGATTCTGGTGTGTTTCGCTTTGCACCTGTTGAGCCGCGTAGGCAGTAAAAAGACCCTGGGACGCCAAGGTCTTTTTTTGCCTGTTGATCAGGTCAGAAGATGCCGGGAAATGAGCCGGGAGATTTCGACGATCGAGGTCTTGCCGGTGAATTCAAACCTCACCTTCCCCAACGACGAAAAGTAGATTTCCAACTCGGAATCCAGATCAAACGTCCCGGACGTCTCCACTGAATACGCCACGATGTTCTTGTACGGCAGCGATGTGAAATCCTTCTTGCTACCCGTTATCCCCTGCACATTCACCGCAATAATCCGCTTGGTGGTAAACACCACCCCATCACGCATGGCCTTGTACGCATCCACCACTTCTTCACCGTCCAGCAGCAGGTCGGCGACGCGTTCGGCGTATTCGTTGTTCTGCTTGAGTTTGAAAAAGCCTTTGTTGCTGAAGTCGATCATGGGCCTGCCTCCTGGGTGTATGCCGTTTTGCTCGCGGATCTGTATCTAACGCGGGCATTTTGAACGCCCTACCATGGCGGCCAACCTTACAACCTTGGCCAGATGTTTCAAAAAACGGAGCCCGACCATGCCTGAACTGTCCAACTGGCTGGCTTATGCGCTGATCTCCCTCGGCATGGTGCTGACGCCCGGCCCAAACATGATTTACCTCATTTCCCGCTCGATCTGCCAGGGCCGCACTGCCGGGTATGTGTCCCTGGGCGGTGTAGCGTTGGGGTTTCTGGTTTATATGCTCTGCGCGGCGTTGGGAATCACCGCTTTGGTGATGGCGGTGCCGTTTGCCTATGACGCGCTGCGCTTCGGCGGGGCGTTGTACCTGGCGTACATGGCTTGGCAGGCAATTCGGCCGGGTGGGCGTTCACCGTTCCAGGTGCGGGACCTGCCCAAGGACACCCCGCGCAAGCTGTTCACCATGGGCTTGGTGACCAATTTGCTGAACCCCAAGGTGGCGGTGATGTATTTGTCGTTGTTGCCGCAGTTCATCGACCCGAATGGCCACGGCAGTGTGTTGGCGCAATCGCTGGTGCTGGGCTTCACGCAGATTTTGATCAGCGTGAGCGTTAACGCAGTGATTGCCACGATGGCGGGTTCCATCGCGGTGTTTTTCGTTACCCGGCCGGGATGGCAGGTGGTGCAGCGTTGGTTGATGGGGTCGGTACTGATGGGGTTGGCGGTGCGGATGGCGGTGGATGGGCGGCGCTAAGTCGTACCTTATAGGATGGCTTTCAGATAGTCCTTGAGGGCGCCGAGCGGGGCATTGAGTTCATCCAGTGTCGACGCTTGGTGCGCGTCCACCGCAAGCCGATGCAGCTCGCGCCCCATTACAGTGCCGGCGCCGCCCAGGGCGTCGAGCGCCAGCGTCAGGCATTCATCGAGCTTCGACTGAATCCCCATCAGGTCCCCCTGCCGCACCAACAACCCAAACACCTCGCGGTCATACCTCTCCATCACCGGATCATCCCGTAGAACCGGGCTGCCGCCGTCAGTCTCGTGCACCAGCTTCAGTGCAAAAAGCGCCACCGCTTCTAGCGTCAATTCCATGCTCTCGGTTCCTCGGGGTCTTTGGGGGTGGTGGGGGGAGGGCGATGATCCCTGTTCTTTGGCGGAAAAAAAAGACCTGGTGCGACACGTCATCTGCTGCTGTGTGGTTGTTTTTGCGCGTTGGAGTAGGGCTATTGGGGGCAATTCTTATGCGCAGGGCTTAGGACGCCTCTACTTCCCGAGCGCGTCGCCGTACGCTTTAAGCGTGGACAGCCTGTATTCGGTCCACCACGGCTGGACACAACGCTGGCTGCCCAGAACGCTCGGCAATCTCAGTGATGCCGCTCGGAGGGGGGGGCTTCGGTAAGGAAAAAGAATTTCGATACAGGGGTTGACCCCGTATTTTAATACTGTACTATTCGCCTCCCGCTAACGAGCAGTTCGATACTGAATCTGGCTCAGGTAGTTGATTTTATTAGTAAAATCATAAGCCTTAGGGGTGTTTTTCTTGAGAGATGTGCTGTAGAGTGCACGCCTCGGTTGAGACGAAAGATCTTAACCAGCCGCTCTTTAACAATTGAATCAAGCAATTCGTGTGGGTGCTTGTGGAGTCAGACTGATAGTCAACAAGATTATCAGCATCACAAGTTACTCCGCGAGAAATCAAAGATGTAACCAACGATTGCTGAGCCAAGTTTAGGGTTTCTTAAAAACCCAAAGATGTTTGAACTGAAGAGTTTGATCATGGCTCAGATTGAACGCTGGCGGCAGGCCTAACACATGCAAGTCGAGCGGTAGAGAGAAGCTTGCTTCTCTTGAGAGCGGCGGACGGGTGAGTAATGCCTAGGAATCTGCCTGGTAGTGGGGGATAACGTTCGGAAAC
>NZ_FOKB01000011.1 GCF_900111895.1 Pseudomonas simiae | reverse complement strand
GCGGTCAGCTATTACAAGCTCGAAGTCGCCGGTCGGCTGATGTACGAGATCGATCCGGTCAACTGCGTCCGGGTCATCAACGGTGTCGATCAACTTGCCAGCGTCCGTCGCGACCTGGGTCTGTAACGGAAAGGTATCTCATGAAAAAGCTGAAACAACTTCCATCCTGGCTCACGGTCACCTCCGATAGTGCAACGGTCGTCCTCACTCGTCCAGCCGATATCAACGGCGAGAGGCTCGAGCAGTTGAGCCTACGCGCACCGACTTTGCGGGAAGTACGCGCCTCGGACGCGATAGGCGGCGATGACGCGGTATTGCGTGAAGTGACCTTGTTCGCCTCGCTGACTAATGCGGGCACCAAGGACATTGATGGTCTCACGTTGGTTGACTACGGACGGGTGCAGTCGGCCTATTCCCGCATACTTCAGGACAGTGGTATTCCTGAGAGGAAGGACGAAACACCTGGCTGGCTGGCCGTTGATCTTGAGCGGGCGCTGGTGACGTTGTCCAAACCCTGCGAGATCAAAGAGGTGAAGGTAGACCGCCTGACTCTGCGCGCACCCACGGTTCGCGACGTGCGCGCTGCAGCTTCCGCCTCCAATGGCGATGACGAACAGCGCGAGACCATCCTCCTGGCCAACCTTACTGAAACCGACATCAAGGATCTGGAGGGGCTCAAGCTGACGGACTACCAGCGGCTACAAGCCGCCTACTTTCGCCTGGTGCAGGATGACGGGGTTTAACGCCTCCCTGCAGAAGCGGGCCGCGAAACGCCTGGCTGCGGAGTTCTCCTTCGCGGCCAGCGAAATCGAGACCATGCCCTTTTCCACGATGATCTGGTGGCTCACGGACTGAGCCCCGCATCCCTGCCCGGAGTAATCCCATGGCAAATAACCTGGCGCTCGGCCTGGTCATCGGCGGCGTCGTCGGCTCCACCGTCGGCGCCGCCTTCAAGGATGTTGAAGGCCGTATCAAGAAACTCGGCGAAACCGGCACCAAGGCCCGCGTGCTGCAGAGCACCATCGGCGACACTATCCGCCTGCGGGACGAATGGAAAAAGGCCCACGACACCGGCGCCGCGTCAGCTGACGGCCTGCTGCGAAAGCTGGAAGGCAACCTCAAAACCCTGAAAGAGCAAGGTATTGAAGTTGGCAAACTGCGCAAGGAATACCAAGCCCTCGGCCAGGTAGCGCGTGGCGCGGAACTCAAGGCGCTGGGCCATACACAGATCCAGCAAGGCAAAGAGGGGATGAAGAACTCCCTCGGCAAAGCTGCGGCATTGACGGCATCGCTGGCGATTCCGACCAAGGTCTCCGGCGATTACCAGGCGCAGATCCGCCAGATGTCGTTGTGGGCCCACACGGCCGGTACCGACGATGAGGCCGAACTAGCAGCGAGCATCAGCAAGGTCGCGGCGGAGAAGGGCATGAGTCAGCAACTGCTGGCGAAGTCGGTCGGCGCCTTGATCGAAAAGGGCGTGGATTGGGATGTGGCCACCGCCTATGCCGGGCAGATCGCCGACCTGATCGACGGCCAGGGCATGGAGCCTGAAACCATCGCGACCCTGATCAACTCCTTCAAGGAGGCGGGGGTCAAGCAGGGGGATATGGCGGCGATGTTGGGCCAGGTTGCAGCGGCCGGTGACATTGGCGCGTTCGGTCCCAAGGAGATGGCGCGGTATCTGCCGTCCATGCTCGGCAACATCAAGCGCCTGGGCATGGAGGGCCCTGAGGCGGTGCGCTTCCTCGGTGCCAGCCTGCAGTCGCAGTTCTCGCAAACCCAGGATGCGGCGGCGGCGGCCACCAATATGGACAACTTGCTCAACGCCGTGATCAGCAGTACCAGCCAGGAACGGTTTGCCAAGGAAGGTTACGACCTGGCCGGCTCGATTCTCGCCGCGACCAAAAGCGGTAAGGCGGCGAACCCGGTTGATGCTTTTATCATGCTCAGCGAGCAGTTGATCAGAAAGCAGGACCCGGCCAAGGCCAAGAAAATCGAGGCGCTCAAGGTCAAGATCAAGGCGTCGGTGGATGGCAGTGCCGAAGAGGAGCAGGCCATGATCGCCCTGACCGAAGCTGCCGGGTTGGCGAACATCGTCAGCGATCAAAGCGCCAGTGCGGGTCTGCTCGCGCAGATCAAATATGGCGACAAGATCAAGGCGGATATGTCGACCATCAAGGACACGGATGGCAAGGCCAAGATTGAGGCCGACGCGGCGAAAGCGCGGGAGGCGTCCAACCGCAGGTGGCAGACAGCGACCAATGGCGTGGAAGCGTCGATGATCAGCATCGGTGATGCAATTCGACCGCTGACAGATATGGTCGCTGATGGGCTCGGAAAAGTGGGTTATGCACTGGCTGACCTTGGTGGAAAGTACAAACCGGTTGTTGCCGGCGCAGCCCTTTTAGCCGCTGGGCTCGTTACCTTGGGAGCGGTGGCGAGCGCGTACAAAATGGGTAAAGGCGCGTTGAACGTAGCACGTGGCTCGATGATGGGTAATCCCAATATTCCGCAAAAAGTCATCGTGACCAATATGCCGGTGGGGGGGCTTGATGGTGGCGGGCTTGATACCCAGGGCAAGAAAGGCCGTAGGGGGAAAGGCCGTAGGGGGCGAGGAGGCCGGTCAGCGATTGCTAATGTCGCATCGACGGCTCCCGTCGGAGCCGCTGCTAGCCGGTTTGCGCCCAAGGCCATGATGGGCAAAGGCCTCGGATTCGCCAAGGTCGGCGCACCCATGGCGCTGATCGAGGCGGGATTGATTGCAGCAGATACCTATCAGAACGCCGAGACCCGCGACGAGAAAGCCGAGGGCTACGGCAACGCAGCTGGAACCTTGGCCGGTACGCTGGCCGGTGCAGCGGCGGGTGCGGCGATTGGCTCGGTGGTTCCCGTGATTGGCACCGTTGTCGGCGGACTGATCGGCGGGTTTCTGGGTAGTTGGGGCGGCGGGGAGCTGGGGAGTGCAGTGGGCAAGGCTGCATTCGGCGGGCCGGATGCACCGATAGAACGTCTGGCTCAGCCCTCGCCCTTGCTTCTGCAGAAACCCAGTGGGCCGAGCATGTCACGGCTCGCTCAATTGGCGCCGACACCGGCCACCGGCCCTTTGATTGGAGATGTCGCTCGCTCGCTGGTGACGGCTCCACCAGCAGCGGCAGTGCCCGCATTGCTCAGTGCCGGCGCAGCAGCAAAACCCGACCCGGCTCGCGTCGAGCAGGCCTGGACGTTCGCCCCAACCATGCCGGTGACCGTGCAGGGCGACGTCAAGGATCCACGGCAACTGGCGCAGGAAATGATGCCGTACATGCGTCAGCTGTTCGAGGAGTTCAGCCGGGAGCAGGCGCGGCGCAATCTGTTTGATGCCCCTCACGTTTAAGGAATAGCCATGGCTTATATGGAGCAACTGCAATCCGGTTTCAAATCCCTGGTCCAGGCCGGGGAGGCTGGCCGGCATAGCATCGACGGCATGCTCGGTCCGGTGAACGGCGCCATTGGCGAAATCACCGGGGCGGCTGATGAGCTGTCCAGCATTCCTGGTGTGCCGCCGGGTGTTGGTGAAAAGTTGCAGCGGGTGATGCGTGGGATCGGTGCGGCGCAGTCCAAGGTCGGTGCGGTGTTGTCGACCTACAGCAAAACGACGCGTGCTATGTCGGCGATTGATGAGCGCCTGGGCACTTTGAAGGAACAGGCCGCTCGGGCCAGCACGGCAATCAACCAGATCGCCGGCAAGGTCAGTCCGAGCCTGGCGAACATCTTGCCCACCAGCGCCCTGGCGCCGAATGCCACGCCCTTGGCGGAGGCGGTCAAACCGTTCCCGCACTTGCTGATCCTGCAGCCGCTGCAAGCCAATGCCCAGGCGTTCTACTTTAACCTGGATACTGCGGCCTTCGACGAGCTGCGCCGACAGACGGAGTTCCGCTGGGCCTCGCAAGAGCGCCTTGGTCGTCGGCCGGCGCAGCAGGCGGTTGGTATTGGGGATGAGAAACTTAGTCTTAAGGGGGCGATTTTTCCCACATTTAAGGGTGGCCTCAAGCAGTTGGACACCCTGCGTTCCATTGGTGGCCTTCTGTTGCCGTTGAACCTGACCACGGGCTATGGTGTTGTTCTTGGCACCTGGTGTTTGCGCAGCGTTGAGGAGGAGCAGGGTGCTTTGCTGGCTGGCGGGATCCCGCGCAAGCAAACTTTTAGTTTGGAGTTCACACGTTATGGCGATGATATGCAGAGCGTCTGACGGTGACCTGCTGGATACGTTGTGCTACCAGCATTACGGGCACCTGAATGGCACTGTCGAGGCGGTGCTGGCGGCCAATCGATTGTTGGCGGATGAGCCACAGCCTTTGCGCACGGGGTTGCTGATCACCTTCCCAGATCTCCCTGAGCCTGTGGGCGAGCAGGTGCAGTTGTGGGATTGAACCTCGGAGAGAATCCATGAAACCCATCTTTCGAATTGTGGCTGATGGGGCAGACATCACTGCCCTGATCAATGACCGCCTCTTGCTGTTGCGTACGTTGGATAAGCCCGGCATGGAGTCGGATGAGTTCGAGTTGCGCATTGATGACCGCGACGGCGCCGTGTCCCTCCCCAAAAAAGGGGCAGCGATACAGATCTACCTGGGGTACGACAGCAAAGCGCTGACCCGCCAGGGCCGCTACACGGTCGATGACATCGAGGTTTCCGGCCCGCCTGATACCCTGGTCATTCGCGGCAAGGCCAGCGACATGCGAGGCAGCGGCAAGACCACTCGTAGTGGTAGTTGGGAAAATGTGCCGTTGTCCAGGATCGTCAGCGACATTGCCGCTCGCAACGGCTGGAGGCCTGAATGCACCGTCGCCACGCTGGTGCCTCGGGCTGATCAGTTGAACGAGTCAGACTTCAACTTCATCACCCGGCTCGCCAAGGATCACGACTGCACGGCCAAGGTCGCCGACAGCAAGCTGCTGGTGCTGCCTCGCCAAAGCGGACAGACCGCTAGTGGTAAGAACCTGCCGGCGATCACTATCCGACGCAGTGACGTCAGCCGCTGGCAATTCCGCTTCACCGACCGCACCACGCAGAAAGCCGTCAAGGCAAGGTACCAAGACAAAAAAACCGGCGAGCTGGTCAACCTGACTCTGGACAACGACGACGCCCCTGCAGGGCTGCCGCCCGTTCATACCGACCGGCATATCCATCCGAACAAATCCGCTGCAGAGCAGGCTGCCAAGGCTCGCCTCGCGGCATTCAACCGCTCGACCGCCGAGGTCCGGCTGGAGATGGTAGGGCGCACCGATCTGTTTGCAGAGCGGCAGATCAACGCGCAGGGCTTCAAGGAAGGTTTGGACGGCGAGTTTCTTGTCGACTCGGTGGAACAGGTATTCACCCAGTCCGGCTGGAGCACCACAGCGGAATGCAACGCAGGGAAGAAGGGTAAGGCCAAGGCGGCCGGTAAGAAAAAGAAGAAGTCCAAGGAGGTCAAAGTCCTGGAGCTTTAACTGGCCGTACCTGCTTCATCACCCGCCGCCATCGAGCGGTCTTTTTTTGCATGGGAAAAAGCGATGTCCATCACCGAGCAACAACTCCAACGCATTATGCCCAACGCCCGCCGCCAAGCGGGCGTTTTTGTATCCGCGCTAAACGCGGCCATGGCCAATCGCAATATCGACACACCCAAGCGTCAGGCAGCCTTCCTTGCCCAGATCGGCCACGAGTCCGGCCAACTGCAGTACGTACGCGAACTGGGGAGCGATCAATACCTCAGCAAGTACGACACCGGTCCGCTTGCTGCAAAGCTGGGGAACACCCCTGCTGCTGATGGTGACGGGCAGCGGTATCGCGGCCGTGGGCTGATCCAGATCACCGGCCACGACAACTATCTGCGCTGCAGCCTGGCGCTGTTCGGCGACGAGCGACTGCTGCGCACGCCGGAGCTGCTGGAACTACCGCAATGGGCGGCAGAGTCTGCAGCGTGGTTCTGGTCCGTGAACGGCTTGAACGTGCTCGCGGATCAAGACCAGTTCAACACCATTACCCGCCGAATCAATGGCGGGCTCAACGGCCTGGAAGATCGTCTGCAACTGTGGGTCAGGGCGAGGACCGTTTTATGCGTCTCGTCGACCTGATACCCGCGCAGTTCCGCATCGCTGCCATTGCATTGCTGCTGGTGGTCTTGGCCGCGGGCTCTGCTGCATTAGCCTGGACCGTTCAAGGCTGGCGTTGCGGCGAGCAATTGGAACGCCAGGCCCGACTGCATTCGGACACCCTCAAAGAGTTGTCCCTGGCCTCTGCAACCCTGCAACGTAACGAGCAGGACAAGCGCTTTGCCCTTGAGCAGCGCTTGCAGAACAAAGATGAAATTCACCACAAGGAATTGATCGATGAGCAAACCAAGCAGGCTCGTCTGCGTGATCGCCTGGCTACTGATGATCTGCGGCTGTCAGTCATTCTCGCCGCCACCGACACAACCGGCAGCTGCTCAGTGCCAGCCACCACCGCCGCCGGCAGCATGGTTCATGGCACCACAAGAGCCCAACTTGACCCAGCGCATGCTCAACGAATTATCGGAATCACCGATGCCGGCGACCAAGGATTGATCGCCCTGCGGGCCTGTCAGGCCTACGCAAAAGAAGTCTCAACACCGAAGTAAAAGGAGCGGCCGGGCAGGATGCGTCAACATCCAACCCGGCCACCTTCCCCGCAGATCGTCCCTGCAAGTCCAGCCAAGGCTCCTGCTTCGTGCACAAAGCGGAGCGAGCCTAGCACTGTTTATCTATACAGCAAAGGTCTTGCTTTTACATGTCCACACCCATCATCCCTTGGATGGGCGGCAAACGCCGCCTGGCCGATCGTCTTATCCCGCTCTTCCCACCCCACGAATGCTACGTCGAAGTCTTTGCCGGCGGCGCCGCGCTCTACTTCATGCGTCCCCAGGCTGCACCGGTTGAAGTCCTCAACGACATTAACGGCGACCTGGTGACGCTGTACCGCGTCGTGCAGAACCATCTGGAAGAATTTGTGCGCCAGTTTAAATGGGCGCTTAGTTCTCGCCAGGTGTTCGAGTGGCAGAAGATGACCCGCCCGGAAACTCTCACCGACATCCAGCGCGCCGCCCGATTCTTTTACCTGCAGCACCATGCCTTCGCCGGCAAAGTAACGGGGCAAACGTTTGGTACTGCAACGACCGGTCCGGCCATCAACCTGCTGCGGATCGAGGAGAGCCTCTCGGCCGCCTGGCAGCGGCTCTCTGGCACCTACGTTGAAAACCTGCCCTGGTTGGACTGCGCTGAACGCTACGATCGTGCGCACACCTTCCATTACATGGATCCGCCTTACTGGCAGACGGCGGGTTATGGCGTGGATTTTCCCTTTGACAATTACGAGCGCATGGCGGATTTCATGCGGCGCTGCAAGGGAAAGGTCATGGTCAGCATCAATGACCATCCGGATATTCGGCATGTATTTGATGGATTTCACTTCGAAACCGTCGACATTCGGTACTGCAATACAAATCAGCGACAGCAGAAAGCAGAGGTCAGTGCCGAGTTGGTGATCATGAACTGGGAGCCCGCAGCATTGGGTGGCTTGTTCTGACCGTAGCAGCCTATAACGCTGTGGAAAATGGGTGTTGATTTAGGCGGTGGTATACCGAGCTCGAGTGAAGCGCGCCGCTGTCTCTGGTGGTGGCGCGCTGGGATCGCTGAACTAAAGTTGCAGCTGTTGCTCGTATTGCCGTCTTTCAATCTTACATTGGGTAGCGTATGGATAAGCAGCTCGCAGGTCTTTCATTTCTGCTAACCCTGGTGTGGATCTCCGCAGTCGCCTTTGTTATGTGGTACCTCAGTTGATTGTACCGGCTCGATCAGTTCTGGCCCTTGATTTCTGACGTTTCCTACAGCTTTACCTAAGGGAAACCATTCAAACTCTTCCGTGGGTTGGCACAGCTCCTTTGCAATTTCCTCCGCTCGCGAGGGTGTTATGGTTGGGGCAAGCCATTCGTTGGCATTCTCTGGCGTCAGCACCAAAGGGCGCCGGTCGTGGATATCGACCATGCCCTGATCGCTTGGGGCGGTCATGCATTACAAACCCGTCGCCCTCGTGAGGCTCCAACCCATGATTGACCTAGGCAAGCGCGCCGAAGAATATCGGACGCCGGCTCTTCAGACGGATGAGGTACGGCTGCTTCTTGTTCCGGTCAGTGCGTCGATCTTTATTGGTCAAAAAACGATATTTTTTAAAACTATCTGGTTAACTGCTTTTTAATGTGGTTCAAGTGAGTAGTGTTGTCTATTGACCTCTCTTTTCGCAAGGGTATTTAGCGGGTTTTTTGGGGGGGTTGACACCTATATGGTTTTATTTTCTGCAGGTTTCGATAGCAATTACTACGTTTAGGCGAGTTTTTTCACTTTTATCCAGATTCCATTTTCTTCAGTTTTTTTCAAACTTGTAATGAGTTTTCAGTGTTTTTATTGATCGTACGAAGTATATTTTAGTAGCTTTCGTGGCTTTTTTTTCGTCAAAAAATATCTCCCGGGGGGCTGGTAGCTGTATAAAAAGTATTATTAAATTAGACGCTTTAGGTAAAATGTCGAAATCTAATTGATTTTTATTTTAACTTGGAGTTACGCTTTGTATAGTAAAGAAGAGTTTGTTGAAGGTTGTGCATTTGTAAATCGCATGTATGTCCCTAGAATTGTAGGGACTTGTCTCTGTGGTGCGGTGATCGTTTCGACTAACTATTCGAAGATGTCACCTCTGTTGCTGACACTGCTCGCTTTGAATAGTTTAATTTGGGCGCATGCGGCTAGGAGAATTGCCCTTTCTTCAGCGCAACCTTTTAAATTGGAAAAATTAAATTTTTTATTTGATTCTATTTTTTGTGGTTTTTGGATCGCTATAATTCAATTTAAGCCACTTCCATCTGTAGTTATTTTTTCGATGGTCGCAATGAATAATATTGCTGTAGGAGGTCCGAAGTTTTTTGTCCAAGGTTTACTTTCTAAATTGCTCGGTGCTTTCGCAGTATTGATCTTTTTTGGTGTTTCCTATGGTGGCAACTCTGAGTCTGATGTTTTGGTATGTCTTCCCGTATTAATAGTTTATCCACTTATTCTCGGGTTGGCTTTTTATAAGATTTCTTCTGAGTTAAAGAAAAGTAAGCATATGCTTAGAGAATTGAGCAATGTTGATGCTCTAACAGGATTGCTTAATAGAAGATGTTGGAATGAGCTGGTTTCTGCTAGTATGAGTCGACACGATTTAATAAGTGAGTCAGTATTAGTGATTTTGGATGTTGATAGATTCAAGTGTGTGAACGATATTTATGGGCATTCTTCTGGCGATAAGGTGTTGTGTATTTTAGGCGATATTTTAAGTGCAAGGCTTAGGGGGGGGGATTTAATATGTCGATATGGTGGGGATGAGTTTTGTGTCTTGATTACTAAGGTTTCTATTCAAGAAGCGAGTTCTAGGATGCTGCAGATCTGTGATGCTTTTGCAGATAGAGTGAGCTGTGTTTTTCCGGAGGCCAAAGCTACATTGAGTGTTGGAGTCGCACTCTGGAATCCAAGTGTAGTAAATGTTGAATGTTGGCTTTCCCTAGCTGATAATAATCTTTATAAAGCGAAAAATAGTGGAAGAAATAAAGTTGTATGTGGTAATGTTTAAACTTTTTTTCAAAAGTTGATGATGCGTATTTGCTCCATTGATTACTGCTCAATACTAAGTGTGAGAACAATACGCCGCATGCTGCTCCTTGTATTTGAGAAGTATTTGGTGAATGCTTTTCGGGCTCTGCATGATGTAATCGCCGTTTTGATCTACCGCTAGTAGAGAGCCATATTAGTTATTCCTCATCCCGTTTAAGACTAGATTTTAGTTTTGCAGATCCAATGCATTCAGAACTGAATCTGCCAGGCCAAATATCTTCTTACAGCCTTATAGTCATCAGCTAATTTAGATTTTAGACAGTGCTGAGAATATCGCTGACGACAGCTTGGTTCGAATTTAGCCAAGCCGGTTCTATATCCGGGCGTTGAATCAGGAATCCTTGTATGCATTGACCTCCTGCGTACCGGGCGGCTGCCAACTCTTCAGTATTTTCAATTCCTTCGATAACTACACATGGAGTGTAGTCATGACATACTTTTGTGAAATGTCTTAAAAGATCTGGTGAGTAATGCGGGTCTCTAGAACGTAAAAGTATAGAACGGTCAATTTTTATTATGTCCGGTCGAATTTTGGCTAGATAATGAATGGAAGTGTTGCCCGCTCCGAAGTCATCGATGGCTATTCCGACTCCGCACTCTCTTAAGTCTGAAATTATTTTTAAAGATTTATCTAGGTCGTGAAAATTGCTGGTTTCTGTGATTTCAATTGTAAGCCTCTTTGCAATGTTTCGGTTCTTGTTTAAATACTCAATTATTAAGTTCCAATGGTGGTCAGGACTTATAGTTGAAGCTGAAACATTGCATCCTAGGTATTGGGTGGGATGACTCTTCAGTAAGGATATGATTGACCATATTACACTAAAATCTAAGCGTGAAATCAAGCCGGTGCGTTCAAGCGCCTCAATTGAATTTGGCCAAGAGCATATGTCTTGGGTTTGCGGTGAATACCTGCGGAGTAAGGCCTCGTTATAGAGTACGATGTTATCCTGTGGTGAACTTATCAAAACTACTGGTTGGAATGCTAATATGAGGTTTCCGCTGCGTAATTCATCCAGTATTGAGGATGCTGCTAATATATCTATTTGTGATGGGGAGGTTTTTCGATTGCTGTGAATTAGAATGCTAGTATCTGAGTTGTTATATGGTTCGGTAAGGTTGTTATTTTTTAGTGGGTATTCTTTAACTAGCAGTTTTAGATAGGCCTGGCCTTCTGAACAAGTCACTGGCTCACATTCAATGTGCGCATGTATGAGTTCAATAAGTTTTTTTTGTTCTAGGGGGAATTCGTCTGAATCTATCAGTGATCCAGATGTACGAATTATAAAGGTGCCCTCTGAATATGCCGTGACCCCAGGGAAAACCCCTAGTTTTAACAGGCGCGATATTACGCTATTTCTTAAGAGGTCGGAAAATTTTGGACCAAAGACTTCGTTCAGTTCATGATAGTTTTTTATTTCAACTAAAATCGCACATGTCGTATGTGAGCTTGAAGAAACCGGTGATTCGTACATATTTCCCCCCCTTGGAACTGATCATGAAAAAGCTCGTCTTATGACGTCGTCGAAAGAAAATTTCTACTTGGAGCCACCGCGCGAAATTTCGTGCTTTGAGGTTGGAGAAGCAGGACAAAAGGGGTCCTATCTGGGATGCTGCAAAAAAGTAAAAATGATGCTGCCAAGTAGCCATTACGAGGGAGAGTTGAAGGGTGCATGGAGGCTCACCTAAAGGGACCCCTTTTTGTCAAATCTGGAGAATGTCTCGACCAAGGCAAGCTATTTTTAGCTTCTACCTACCGTTTGGGGACCCGGTAGGCATTCGGCCAGAGCGTTCCTCCATTCGAGATCCTCATGGAATCCACAGTAATTGGTCGGAAAATCGGATACGCTCGTGTGTCAACCGACGAACAGAACCTTGACTTACAGATTCAGGCTTTGAAATGCGCAGGCTGTGAGCTGATTTATACAGATAGCGGAATCTCTGGAGGTGTCCGTGCTAGGCCGGGCTTGGATAAAGCTTTGAAGCGGTTGAGGGCGGGGGATATGTTGGTTGTTTGGCGGTTGGACCGTTTAGGCAGGTCGCTAGTTCATCTTGTGCATCTGCTAGAAAATCTGGGGAATCGTCACATCCGTTTCAAGTCTATCTGTGAGTACATAGATACCTCCTCATCGGGAGGGAGGCTTGTATTTCACATGATGGCTGCGCTAGCCGAATTTGAGCGTTCTCTGATTAGCGAGCGTACTTTAGCGGGTATGGCCGCAGCCCGGGCGCGAGGAAAACATTTAGGTAGGCAGCCATCTCTCAATGCAGATCAGTGTAGAGAAGCGAAATTACTTCTGAATAAGGGAGTCAACATTCGGAACGTTGCTGATCAATTCAAAGTTACACCTAGGACATTGATACGACTCGTTCAGCGATTCCACGAGCCATGCCAGCGAGGCTAAATTCGGCAGACTTTCCTCAAATCATGCGGTCTGCACGCCTGCCGTTCTTTCCCTGTGGCGGAACTTGATGAGCATTCAAGGCCACAGTGTGGTTGAAGTGGCATCGTGGTCTTGAAATTCGGCGAACTAGAGCGACATTTGGGCAAGTATTGGCCGCAAAGGGCCGCTGATATTGGGGATAAACACCGTATTTCATGGCTCGAAGCGGCTTAGGGTGACATGAGAGGGGGGCGAATTCCTATCCTGAATCGTTGAACCGAAGGCTTGATAGGACTTGCCGGAGGGCTACCCGTCTTTAGGCGATGAAGCTTATAAAATCCGTTCCGCGATCAAAATAGAACCTCCCGATTTCAGGACTCCAGTGAATCGCCCCGGATTCTCTAGACACCTTGCAAGCTAATTGGCATGCGTCTATAAAAGCTCGATTGGTATCAACAAAGCCGAGCTGGTTGAGATCGATAAACTACTGGACGAGGTTGCCAGGGCGCTCTTTTTCCCTGTGCTCCACTGATCTCATCGCGCACCCAGCATAATGAACTCAGCCATAGGAGCATGGAAACACGCATCAATTGCCTGATCCCGCTCCGGGATTACTGTATCTGGTACCTACCCAAGCGTAAGGCCTTGTGGTATCACTGACTTCAAATAGCAATTTGTAGGTGAGATCAATGAGGGTATTTGGCCTAGCGATACTCATCCCCACCTGCCTCATAAGCCATTTCATGTGCGCGGGCGACACTGCAATAGCTACAGCCTCAAGTTTCACGCTTTATCTGAGCGCCGTCATGCTCTACATGTATCTGTCGATCTGCTTAGCGCTCCTACACCCCGGCCCTCCCTCCAGACTTCTTTTTGTAAACTTACTCGCAGGATGGACCATATTCGGGTGGTTCAAAGCCTACCGTTTGGCACTTGAGGAGCTGCGACAGCACGATCTGAACGCCCTTGAGCGTTCAGATCCAGAGTATTGATTTTTGGCACTTTTTTGATCCCGGCCTGTCAACCTTGCATCATCGCTACGTGAGTACACGATCATGCACGACTGGAAGAGGATTTCGCTTGCTCAACGCCTCGAGAGCAGCCTGCCCGGGCACCAGATAGATTGCGTTCTGATCAATGGATGGACAGCTACTGTTTTCGTCAGGCAGCCAGAGCTTGGAGCAATGTTTTGCACGACAGGTATCAACCTGGTCGAGCTTGAAGACAGGACGAGTATAAATCACTCGCCGAGGAGTTAGTTTTTGAGTTCGACATGAGTAAAGGAGGAAGGGCTGAATAGGCCCATCCTGTTAAGTCACTCAACTGTGATCTCTAAGAAAACACCCTCCCTGTAAAAATCCAGAGCAATTATTTGATTGAGTAATTGAAGCTCATGATCCTGCCTTCGTGGGCATGGCTCAGATATTGCCCCCGCCCCGCTCCTAAAAAAACATCAGGCAGAACGAGTAGACAAACGTCCAATCGCTCAGATTCTATAATATGCCTGCTCTATCAATGGCCATCTAAAACGATTCATCATGTACTTTTCAACCTCGCCCTAGACTGTCTATGATAGTTGATCGCTACCATGGGACTCTCGTATGGATACGTTAAGCCAATCTGAGATTGAAGCAGCGCTCACAAAACGTCTGCCCAATTGTGTGATTTCATCCAGGATTGAGTGCGACAAGATGCTTTCGATAACATTGAAATGCGCCGAAGCGGATGAATTAACGGTTACGAATATTGATCGCCGCAGGTATCACGGTGAAGCTGGAGTCAGAAAGCTGGTGCGGGAAATTCTTGAGGAGATAGTTGTGATAAGGCGGATGTCTCAAGCCAACATATCGAAAAGGATGAGGCTGACAAAATCTGAAGGACAGTGAATTGGTTGCAAGTTAGAAAATCACCGGATATGAGTATTTCCCAATGCTAATAGAGCCAAACTATTATTAGATTTTGCGTACGGTGTAGGCGTCGAAGATGCTTGATCATGGAGCCCGATTTGAAGGTTGTCGTTTTCAAAGGTGGGTCGCTCTGAGGCGCTCCCACCGAATGAGATCATATAACTGTGCTCGCTAGAAACTCGCCCGCTTTGCGAACAAGCTTCCTCCACTCCTCCTCTGTTATAAGGCCGGCACACTCCATCTCATCGGCTCTCGTAAGCAATTTAAAATACTTGTCCTCGACGTCCTGTTCATTTACAGCCTGATATAAAAGATCCCTCCAGGCTTTTATAGCCGAACGACGAATTTCGTCACGCATTTTAGCACCTGGTGATTTTCACTAGATGACGCCGGTGGCTCAAGATACTCACTGAGACCACGGTAGGTATGACGCATAATGGCGCAATGACATCACAGCGTATTTCAAAATTTTTAGCGGGGGGAGGTCGTGGCGTGGAGTTCGCAGGGTTGAATCGCCCCGGATTCTCTAGAGGCCTTGCAAGTAATCACAAGGGATGGGCCGAATCCTTTCGAGAAAACAACCAGCATAGAAGCGGCAGTGATGAGTGGGTTAGGGCAAAATTAGGGCAAATTGAGGGCCGCCATATACCGCAGGACGCCATGAGCGAAGGACTAAAGCGCCGTATTCTCTAGCCACAGGCGGCCTGCTGGTATGCAAGAAGGGGTTCGAATCCCTATCTCTCCGCCATATTTAAAAAGCCCCGAGCGCTTAACCGCCTCGGGGCTTTTTTGTGTTTGGGGAAATGCCTTCTCTTTCGCGCCCCCCAAGCACCCGCCAATATCCGTAAATAGCCTAATACGAGAAACGCGGTGACGCCTGGAGAGCCCAGATCCGTCGCAACGGATAGAGGCGAGAAGGTTTCCGGCTGTCAGAGATTGAGTTATCGACGCTTCCCTTGCCGTCGTTTAATGGCTCCGAACGCCTTGATGCAGATTCCCGGTGCTGATCTCCGGGAATAGCGGTCATCGCTTACCCCCATTAAACGAAAAAGCCCGCCGAGCTCAACACCCAGCAGGCTTTTCAGTGACTACGTTCCCGGTCAGGCAGGCTGCGCTGCCAAGCTATTGCTCACATTCCGCCCCAGCACCAGCACCGTCACAAAACCCACGCCTACCAATGCGGTCGCGAGGCTCAACAGCACGGCGCTGCCCATCTGGTCGACGATCCGTCCGCCGAAGAACGAGCCCAGCGCAATAATCACCTGGAACAACGCGACGAACAGCGGCATGCCACGCTCCACATCCTTGGGCGCTACGACAAACATCCAGATACTGGCGCAGGCCGGGAAGGCGCCGAAGGCGAAGCCCCAGAGTGCGATCAGCATGGCGGCGCCGGTCAGGCCGGTGGCGAAGTAGGGGAACAGGGCGGTGCTGGTGCCGATCATCAGCGCGACCAGCAGTAGGGTGTAGCGCACGCTGCGGTTGGCGGCGAAACCGGCAAAAATGTTACCTGCTACACCGGCCACGCCAAACATCAGCAGCAGCGAGCCGATGGTCGGACCATCGAAGCCGGAGCTGTTCTTGAAGAAAGGCGCGACGTAGGTGTACGCGGCAAAGTGTGCAAGACCGATCAGCAATACCGCGATCAAACCGACCCGAGCCCGTGGATTGATGAACAACGCCGGCAGGTCGCTGACAAGAATGGGTTTTTCCGGCTTGAGTATGGGGAGCAGGAGGACCTGTGCCAGCAGCACCGGTAAGCCCAGCAACGCGGTGACCAGGAAAGTCATGCGCCAGCCCATCAAGCCACTTAGCCATGTGCCTACGGGCACGCCGAGTACGGTGGCCAGTGTCACGCCCATCATGATGATCGAGGTGGCCTTCGCGACATCCACGCCTTTGGGTGCCAGGCGGCCGCTGAGGGCGATGGCTGTGGCCCAGAAACCGCCGATGCTGATACCCAGCAATACGCGACCGAATAGCAGAAGGCTGAAATCACTGGCGAAGGCCACCACCATGTTGGCGATGATCATGATCAGCGTCAGGCCGATCAGCAGATAACGGCGGTCCATGGCGCCAATGATCACCGACAGCAGGGGGGCGGCGAGCGCGGCCATGATGCCGGGTAGGGTGACCATCAGGCCGGCGTGACCGGCACTGATGCTCAGGTCCGCAGCGACATCGTTGAGTACGCCCACTGGCAGAAACTCGCTGGTCACCAAGGCAAAGGCGCCCACGGCGACTGAGAGAATCGCCAGCCACTGCTGTTTGACGCTCTGTTGATTATGTTCGGGAAGGCCGCGAGGGGCCTGGCTGGCACTTGGCATAGTGTTGGGTTCCAGGGTGAACGTCGCCCGAAGCCAGGCGAGGGGGAGGGAATTAGGAAGCGATTATAGGAATCAGTGCTGAAAATCGAGCAGGCGCTCGTTTCGATAGTAATCATCAGTGCTATCGATGCGACGCTCTAGCACGCACTGCATGACCGATGCACCTTTCGCACGGACTTGCAAAACGTTGCCTACAGGCAGCGCATTGCAGTGGCTCCTGCAGTTTATTACGTTGTGATAGCGCACTCGATCAGGCGCTAACCACTGCAAAGGAATTGCATCATGAGCAAGAACACGAAAAAAACCTCCGGCAAGATAGCTATCCTGGCGGCCGATACCCTCAATAATCCAGACGCTTCGGTCATTGCCAAAAGCCTTGCCGCTTCAGCGTTGGCTCAGCGCAGTACCGAGAAGCAGACAAGCGCTGTGCTGGAGGAGAAGGCGGCGAAAGTGCTTCAAAGCGACCAGTACAGTGAGGCTGCAAAATCCCTTGCGGCCTCGGTTCTCTCCCAAGCCAATAAAGAACGGGGACGCTGAGTAAAAGGTTCCCTGTTGTTCTGGCTTGACCACTCCCTTCAGAGAGGCGTTCATCCACTTTTAGAAGCGTGCGCGCCGTGGTCAGCCAGGCGCGCTGTCAGGCTCTGAATAAACACGGTTTCCGCGCGGCTCATCTTCTGCTCTCGATTCCACAGTAGGTGAATGTCCACGTCCGTTATTCCCTCATCCGGCGGTAACCGCCAGAGCAGCCCGTTTTTCACATCATCCGCGACCACATGGATCGGCAGGCAGCCCAGGCCGAAGCCGGCGATCACCAAACGCCGCACTTCTTCCAGGCTTGAAGACGACGCCACAATCCGCCCACTGAACCCTTGCTGGTCGCGGAAAATCGTCAACGGTGAGAGCATCCCGCCAATCTGGTCGCTGGTAAAACTGACGAAGTTTTCCGATTGCAGGTCCCCCTCCGCCAAACCGATGCGCCCGAACAGCGGATGGTGTCGCCCACAAAAAAACGCATAACGCTGGCGCAGGAACAGGTGTTGTTCCAGACGTGGCTGTGGCCGACGGTTAAGGCTCAGGCCCAGCGTCGCGGTTTTTTCCAGGAGCGCGGCGACGATGTCCGAACTGCGCATCACCTCGACTTCCAGGTCTACCCGAGGGTGTTCACGATGAAAGTCCGCCAGGTATTCATCGAAGGTGTCCGAGTTGATCCGGCTGATCATCAGCAATCGCACTTTGCCGATCACTTCATCACCGGGTTTTTGCAGGGCGTTACTCATCTGCGACACCTGGCCATACATCTCGCCGGCGATGGCGAAGATCTGCTCACCGGCCTCCGTCAGCACAAAGCGTGGACCCCGGCGAACGATGAGTTGGCAATCGAGTTGTTCTTCCAGCCGCTTGAGTGCCTGGCTGATCGCCGGTTGGGTCAAGTGCAGACGGGCGGCGGCGCGGCTGATGCTCAGCTCCTGGCCGATCACGCGGAACGTGCGCAGCAGGTTCCAGTCCAGGCGGTCGTTGAGCAAAGGGTGAATGTCGCGGCGGGCGTCGGGCATGGTGAAGCTCGATAATAAGCAGGATTTATAATTGGAATAATAAATAGAAAATTGACTAATCATAGCCCCAAGACGATAAATCACCCTCAACAAGCGCCATCAGAGCGCATGCGTTCGACCTTTCTCCTGCCAAAAAAATAACCAAAGGAGCCAGCCCCATGAAGCCTTCCGCTTCGCCCCAGCCTCGCCGTGCTGCGGCCGCCGCTTTTATCGGCACCATGATCGAGTGGTACGACTTTTACATCTACGCCACCGCCGCGGCGCTGGTGTTTGGCCAACTGTTTTTCCCTTCTGACGACAAGCTCTTTAGCACCATGGCTGCGTTCGGCACCTTTGCCGTGGGTTTCTTTGCGCGGCCGTTGGGCGGCATTGTGTTCGGGCACATCGGTGACCGGATTGGCCGCAAAAAATCCCTGGTGATTACCCTGGTGATGATGGGCGTGGTTACCGTGTGTATCGGTCTGCTACCGACCTACGCGCAGATCGGTGCCGCTGCGCCAGTACTGCTGGTCCTGCTCCGCGTGGTGCAGGGTATTGCCGTCGGCGGTGAGTGGGGCGGCGCGGTGCTGATGGCGGGCGAGCATGCGCCCAAAGGCCGGCGCAACTTCTTTGCTTCCTTCGCGCAATTGGGCAGCCCGGCTGGGTTGATCCTGTCACTGTTGGCGTTCAGTGCGGTAACCCGCCTGCCGGAAGACGAGCTATTGAGCTGGGGCTGGCGCGTGCCGTTCCTGGCCAGTGCGTTGCTGTTGGTGGTCGGCCTGGCGATTCGCCTGGGCGTGAACGAGTCGCCGGAGTTTCTTGAAGACAAAGCCCTGGCGGAAAAAGCGCGGGCGATCAAGAAAGACCAGGCGCCCGTCATTGAAGTGCTGCGAACCGCCTGGCGTCCGCTGCTGCTGTGCATCGGTGCCAACACCCTGGGCATCGCTGGCGTGTATTTCACCAACACCTTCATGATCGCCTACAGCACTCAGCAACTGGGCCTGCCGCGCTCGTTGATTCTGGAGTGCCTGTTCTTTGTCGCGATCATCCAGTTCTGCGTCCAGCCGCTGGCTGCCTGGGTGGCGGAGAAGGTCGGTGCCACGCGTTTCCTGTGCGCGATGACCGTATTGGCCATGGCTTCGCCTTACCCCATGTTCGTCCTGGTCAGCAGCGGCCAGGCGCCTTTGATCATCCTCGGCATCGCCCTGGCAGTGGTGTGCATGGCGTCGTTTTATGCCGTGATCGCCGGCTTCGTCAGCGGCCTCTTTGAAACCCGCGTGCGTTACACCGCGATTTCCCTGGCGTACCAGGTGTGCGGCGCCCTGGCGGGTGGCCTTACGCCATTGATCGGAACCTGGCTGGCCCACGAATACCAAGGCCAATGGTGGCCAATGGCAGTGTTTTACAGCTTGATCGCGGCGGTCTCGCTGGTGTGTGTGCTGGCGTTGTCGCGCCGCCATGCCTCCGCGCACCGTCTTGAAATGGCCCATAGCGTTTGAGGGAGTGACAGTAATGTTGAAGATCAACGGCGAGCGCCTGTGGGCCAGCCTGATGGCCATGGCCGAGATTGGCGCGACGGCGCGCGGTGGCAGTTGCCGCCTGGCTTTGAGCGGCGAAGACCAAGCCGGTCGCGAACTGTTCAGCCACTGGTGCACGGCCGCCGGGTTGAGCCTGAGCGTGGATGCCATCGGCAATCTGTTCGCCCGCCGTGCCGGTACGGACAAGGACGCGGCACCGGTGATGATGGGCAGTCACCTCGACACACAACCCGAGGGCGGCCGCTTCGACGGTGTCTACGGTGTATTGGCGGGTCTGGAGGTGATTCGCAGCCTGGACGATCACGGGATCCAGACACGCAAACCACTGGAAATTGCGGTATGGACCAACGAGGAGGGCGCCCGTTTTACACCCGCCATGCTCGGTTCGGCGGTATTCACCGGCACCCTGGCGCTGGACAAGGCCCTGGCCACTGCCGACGTCGATGGTATCAGCGTGGCCGAGGCCTTGCGTGCAACTGGCTACAACGGTTCACGCCCACTGGGTGGCGCGGTGGATGCGTATTTCGAAGCGCATATCGAACAGGGCCCGATCCTTGAAGACAATGCCAAGAGCATCGGTGTGGTCACCGGTGGACAGGCAATTCGCTGGCTGGATGTGCGCGTCGAAGGTATGGCTGCCCACGCCGGCACTACGCCGATGCCGCTGCGTAAAGACGCGTTGTATGGCGCCGCACAAATGATCCAGGCGCTGGAGAAACTGGCGGCGGATTTTGCCCCGGAAGGCCTGACCACTGTAGGTGAATTAAGCATCGCCAAATCGTCGCGCAACACCATCCCTGGTCTGCTGAATTTCACCGTCGATTTGCGTCATCACCGCGACGACGATATCGACGCCATGGAACAACAGGTGCGCCGACAGTTGCAGGCCATCGCCGAGCAACGCGGACTGTCCGTGACCGTCAGCCCACACTGGATCAGCCCGGCCACGCCCTTCGACGCCGACTGCGTCACCTGCGTACAAGCCGCCGTGGATGGCCTGGGTTACAGCCAGCAACTCATCGTCAGCGGTGCCGGTCACGACGCCATCCACCTGGCGCGCTATTGCCCGACGGCGATGATCTTCATCCCTTGCGTCGGCGGCCTCAGTCACAACGAAGCCGAAGACGTGTTGCCCGAGGACGTGCGCCAGGGCACCGACGTATTGCTCAATGCCGTGTTGAAGCGCGCCGGCCAGGTTCAGTAAGGAGATTTTTCATGCGTACGTTTTTTCATCCCGAACAACTTCTGCATCATCCGCGCAGCTACTACTCCCGTGGCCAGATGCGTACGCCGCAGGAGGTCCCCGAGCGTGCCCGTCATCTGCTGTTGGCGGCACACACCTTGGGTTTTGATATCCAGCAGCCGCAGGACTACGGCCTCGATCCACTGCTGGCGGTACACGGTGCGCCTTACCTGGCATTTCTGCAGGAGGCCCACCAACGTTGGCAGGAAATCCCCGAAGACTGGGGCGACGAAGTCATGTCCAATATCTTCGTGCGCGAGCCCAACGCCCTGCGCGGCATCCTTGCCCAGGCTGCGCGCTACCTGGCGGATGGCAGTTGCCCGATCGGCGAACTGACGTGGCGCTCGGCCTACTGGTCGGCCCAGAGCGCCGTTGCTGCCGCCAAGGACATTCTTGAGGGCGCCCCGGCGGCCTACGCGCTCTGTCGTCCACCGGGACATCATGCTCGTTACGATGCAGCGGGGGGATTCTGTTACATCAACAACGCTGCCGTAGCAGCGCAGGTATTGCGCCAAGGTTTCCAGCGCGTCGCCGTGCTCGACACCGACATGCACCACGGCCAAGGCATCCAAGAGATTTTCTACGACCGTGACGACGTGCTTTACGTCTCGATTCACGGTGACCCCACCAATTTCTACCCTGGCGTTGCCGGCTTCGTCGAAGAGCGCGGTAACGCAGCAGGCCAAGGCTTCAACCTCAACCTGCCGATGCCCCACGGTGCCAGTGAGGCCGTGTTCTTCGAAAAACTGGAACTGGCTTTGGCGGCGGTGAAGAACTTCTCGGCAGAGGTGCTGGTGCTGTCACTGGGTTTCGATATCTACGAGCTGGACCCGCAGAGCAAAGTCGCAGTAACGCGCGAGGGGTTCGCGCGGTTGGGTGAGTGCATTCGCAGGTTGGGATTGCCCTGTGTGATCGTGCAGGAGGGTGGGTATCACCTGGAGACGCTGGATAGCAATGCGCAGGCGTTTTTTAATGGGCCGCAGGTTTGGCAGCGGCTTTAACCTGTTTGCACCGACTCGACGCCGGGGTGATTTACGGTAAGGGTTCACGGGGAGGCGGGTAGCAGGGGTATTACGACAAGCTGATCCCGGCATGCATGGCGCCCCATCGGCTCCCGTACGATAATGCCCGCTACCTCGACCACATTGGCCCTCACGTGATCATCAACTTCGACCTCAACGACCTCCAAGCCTTTCGCGCCGTGGTAGACAAGGGCAGTTTTCGCGGTGCCGCCGAAGCCATCCGGATTTCGCAGCCGGCCCTCAGCCGGCGTATCGAAAAGCTTGAGACCGCCCTGGATGTGAAGCTGTTCGAACGCACCACGCGGCGCGTCAGCCTGACCATGGTCGGCCGTGCCTTCCTGCCTAAGGTCGAGCGCATGCTCGACGATCTCGATCTCGCGCTCATGGGCATCAGCAATGTCGCGTCCACACGCATGGGCAATGTCACCATCGCCTGCGTGCCGTCGACGGCGTACTACTTCATGCCCCACGTGATCTCCGAATTCCACAAGCTGTATCCAAAGATTCGCCTGCGGGTGCTGGATGCCAGTGCCGGTGAAGTGTGCAATGCCGTGGAAAGTGGCGAGGCAGATTTCGGCGTGAGTTTCAGCGGCAGCCTGGCCGATGACGTGGAGTTCGAACTGCTGCTGCAGGAGCGCTACGTGCTGGCCTGTCGCCGCGATCACCCACTGGCACAGCGCGACAGCGTGCCCTGGTCCGAGGCCTATGAACACGACTACATCACCGTGGACAAGACCTCCGGCAACCGCTTCCTGCTCGATCAGGCCTTGCGCGGCGTACGGGTGAAAAAGCCGAGTATCTGCGAGACGCACCACGTGACCACCATGATTGGGCTGGTGGAGGCGGGGCTGGGAGTGGCGATGGTGCCGTCGATTGCGATGCCGGCGGTCGAGCACCCGATTCTGGTGAGTGTGCCGCTGGTGGAGCCTCAGGTGATGCGCAATGTGGGGTTGATCAAACGCCGCGGGCGGACCTTGCCGCCAGCGGCGCTGGAGTTGGAGCGGTTGGTGCGGGAGATGCCGTTTCGGTCAGGGTGACACCGAGTCCAGGCCGGTGGCTTGTACCACCGGTTGCGCCTGGGGCGACGCCAGATACTGCAACAACGCCTTGGCCTGCTCCGGGTGTTCGGCGTTGAGCGGAATGCCCGCCGCGAAGCGCGTCACCGATTGCACGTCTTCCGGAATCTTGCCGACGTAGGTCACACCCGGCACCGGCAACAGTTCCGCGACCTGCTGCAAGCCCACCTCGTAGTCGCCCTTGGCCACCTGCTCGGCCACCGGCAGGCGTTCGATCATGGTGCCTTTGGCCGGCATGCCGAGCTTCTTGAACAGCTCCTTCTCGACATACACACCGCTGGCGCTGTCCGAGTAAGCCACGGATTTGGCCTTGCTCAGCACGGCTTTCAGCTCGGCGTCAGTACCGATCGCAGGTTTGACCGCGCCGGCCTTCACCACCAGGCCGATACGCGAGTCCGCCAGTTCCACACGGGAGGCCGGGTCGACCTTGCCTTGTTTGATCAGCTCATCCAGGGCGTAACCGACCATGATCACCACGTCGGCGTGTTCGCCACGGGCCAGGCGGTTGGGAATTGCTTCCGGCGCCTTGCCCATGGACGGACCCAAAATGGTTTCGAGGCTGTCGCCGCTTTGCTTGGCGTACTGCGGGCCGAGCACTTTATACGCGGCGGTGAAGCCACCGGAGGTCATCACTTTGAGCTGTTCGGCCTGGACCGACAGCGACAGGACGCCAAGGGCCAGCGCCGATAGGGTTTTATATAACGCCGTCATTACGCCGCCCCCTGCATGACTTGTCCGCGAGCATTGGCGCGACGATACAACGCCAGGGTCGAGCACAGTGCACACGCTGCGGCGAACATCATCCAGTAGGCCGGCGAGGCTTTGTCTTCGGTGATGTGGATGAACCAGGTAGAGATCGCCGGGGTAAAACCACCGAAAATCGCGGTGGCCAGGCTGTAGGCCAGGGAGAAACCCGCCACGCGCACTTCCACCGGCATGATTTCGGTAAGCGCCGGGATCATTGCGCCGTTGTACAGGCCGTAGAGGAAGGAGAACCACAGCAGGGTTTCCAGCATATGGGCAAAGCTCGGTGCATTTACCACGTAGGACAGCGCTGGATAAGCGGTCAGAACCGTCAGCACGGTCATGGCGATCAGCACCGGCTTGCGGCCGAAACGGTCGCTGAGGGTGCCACCGATCGGCAGCCAGATAAAGTTCGACACTGCCACCAGCAGGGTCACTAACAGAGCGTCGGACGTGCTCAATTGCAGCACGGTCTTGCCGAAGGTCGGCGCATACACCGTGATCAGGTAGAACGCGGTAGTGGTCATGGCCACCATCAGCATGCCGCCAATCACCACGGTCCAGTTCTTCACCAGGGTCGCCAGCACTTCGCGCATGGTCGGGCGATGCTTGCGGTTGGCGAACTCTTCGGTTTCCTGCAGGCTGCGACGCAGGATGAAGATGAACGGAATGATCACGCAGCCGATGGCGAACGGAATGCGCCAGCCCCAATCCGCTACCACGGCGGGTTCCATCCACACGTTCAGGCCATAACCCAGCGCGGCGGCGACCACGATGGAGATCTGTTGGCTGCCCGATTGCCAGCTGGTGTAGAAGCCTTTGCGGCCGGGCGTGGCCATTTCGGACAGGTACACCGACACACCGCCCAGTTCAGCGCCGGCCGAGAAGCCTTGCAACAGGCGACCGAGCAGCACCAGCAAAGGCGCCCACAGGCCGATGGTGTGATAGCTGGGGACCAGCACGATCAGCAGCGTGCCGCTGGCCATGATCGACAGCGTCACGATCAACCCTTTGCGGCGACCGACGTCATCGATGTAGGCCCCTAGGATGATCGCGCCCAACGGACGCATCAGGAAGCCTGCACCGAACACGGCGAAGGTCATCATTAATGACGCAAACTCATTAGCGGCAGGGAAGAATGCGGCAGCGATGTAGGTGGCGTAAAAACCGAACAGGAAGAAGTCGAATTGTTCGAGGAAGTTGCCCGAAGTAACGCGGAATACCGCACCCACTTTCGAGCGGGCAGAGTCGGGTCGGGTAGGGCTAGTCATGGTTTTGTGTCTCCAGCGTTCTTTTTAAAGTGCTTGTTTCGCCTAAGACCGAGAATAGTGGCTGACACATTTAGAAATGATAAGTGACAAATTTGGATGCATTGATGTGTCTTCGCTATCAATCGGTAATAGATCAACAACGCATTCGCTGTTCTATGCTGAAGGTTTGACCAAGTCTTACGGACGGGAGGTGGCGATGACTGACCAACAGAAGCAACGGGATGAGCGGGAGCGTGAGCAGACCCGGCAGCGGGAGGAAGAAAAACCGCAGACCTGGAAACATCCCGATGATGGGACAGAGCTTTCCGAGCGGGATCAGGAGCGTCCACTCAAGCCGTAGTCCCAGGTTAGATAGGGTCAAACTGTGGGAGCGGGCTTGCTGGCGAACGCTGTGCGTCAGTCAACCAATGTGTTGGCGGGCCCACCGCTTTCGCGAGCAAGCCCGCTCCCACATGTGTGATGTGCGCTATCGGGGTGGGAAACTATTTGACATATTTGATTTGTGATCACATATTGAGGCCATAAGAACGACAACACAGGTTTTGCCTCATGACAGATGGTCCGCTTCTCCTGCCCACCCTGCGCCAGGTGTCCCGCGATACCTTGCAAGACCAGGTCTACCGCCAGATCCGCGAAGCCTTGATGAGTGGCCGTTTCCAACCCGGCCAGAAGCTCACCATCCGCGGCCTCGCCGAAGCCCTCGGTTCCAGTCCCATGCCGGTGCGTGAAGCCCTGCAGCGCCTCAGCGCCGAAAACGCTTTTGAAGTCACCGAGACCTCCCGTCTGCGCGTCCGCTTGATGACGGTCGAACGCCTGCGGGAAATTCGCGATGCCCGGGTCGCCCTCGAAGGGCTGCTGGCGGAAAAAGCCGTGCTGCTCCTGCAAAAGGCCGACCTCGATGAAATCACTGACCTGTGCCAGCAAATGCAGCACGCCGCCGACGAAGTCGACGTGTCCCGCTACCTGTGGACCAACTTTGCCTTTCACCGGCGCATCTACGCCGTGGCCCAGGCCGAGTTGACCATGGCCGCCGTGGAAAACTTCTGGCTGCACATGGGCCCGTGCTTTGCGCTGGTCGCCCCGGATAAAGCTCACCTGCAACGCTCGATGGAGGCGCACACGCGCATTGTCGAAGCCCTGGCTGCCCGCGATGGCGGGGGGGCGCGCGCAGCGGTGACCGATGACATCATGCAGGCCGCCGACTCCCTCGCGCGCCTGCTCGTCAAGAACGACCGTTCGCGGTCGTCTGTTTCAGGAGGTAAACGTGCATGAGTGTCCTACAACGGCTGCAGCCCTATCCTGGGTTACGTGTGTTGATTTCCGGCGGGGCTGCCGGCATTGGTGAAGTGCTGGCGGCGGCGTATCTGGAAGCCGGTGCCCAGGTGCATGTGTGTGATGTGAGCGAGTCGGCCCTGGCGGTGTTTCGCGACAAATACCCAGGCACCGTCGCCACCCGCGCCGATGTCAGCGACGCCGCGCAGATCGAGGCGGTGTTCAAGGTGCAGCGCGAGCATTTCGGTGGCCTCGATGTGTTGGTCAACAACGCCGGGATCGCCGGGCCCACCGGCGGGATCGATGCGATCAGCGACGCCGAGTGGCAAGCCACCATCAACATCAATCTCACCGCGCAATACCGGTTTGCCCACCACGCAGTGCCGATGCTCAAGGAATCGTCCCACGGCCATCTGCTGCATATCGCCTCGGTGGCGGGGCGCTTGGGTTACGCGTGGCGCACGCCCTATGCGGCAACCAAATGGGCGATCGTCGGCTTGATGAAATCCCTGGCTTCGGAGCTGGGCGAGAGCGATATCCGCGTCAACGCCTTGCTGCCCGGCATCGTCGAAGGCCCGCGCATGGACGGCGTGATCCGTGCGCGTGCCGAACAGGTCGGCGTGCCCGAAGCCGAGATGCGCCAGGAATACCTCAACAAGATTTCCCTCAAGCGCATGGTCACCGCCGAAGACGTGGCAGCCATGGCCTTGTTTCTCTGTTCGCCCGCCGCACGCAACGTGACCGGTCAGGCGATCAGCGTCGACGGTAACGTCGAGTACCTGTAAGCCACGCAAGACCACATCGCGCAATACCCAGGATTTTTTTCATAAGAATAAAAGTCGGAGATTCGTCATGTCCAAAAATCGTCCTGTCATCATTACCTGCGCCGTTACCGGTGCGATTCATACACCGTCGATGTCGCCACATCTGCCGATCACCGCCCAGGAAATTGCCGACGCCGCCATCGGTGCCGCTGAAGCCGGCGCCGCGATTGTGCACCTGCATGCCCGTGATCCCAACGACGGTCGCCCCAGCCAGGACCCGGCACTGTTCGCCGAATTCCTGCCGCAGATCAAGGCCGCCAGCGACGTGGTAATCAACATCACCACCGGCGGTGCGCCGACCATGGGGGTGGAAGAGCGCCTGCAGCCGGTGATGCAGTTCAAGCCGGAATTGGCCTCGCTGAACATGGGCTCGATGAACTTCGGCCTGTACGAAATGCTCAACCGCTTCACCGACTTCAAGCACGATTGGGAGCGGCCGTACCTGGAAGAGAGTGACGACCGAATCTTCCGCAACACCTTCCGCGACATCACCCACATCCTCAATGCCTGCGCCGAAAACCGCACCCGTTTTGAGATTGAGTGCTACGACATCGGCCACCTCTACACCGCCGCGCATTTTCTGGAGCGCGGCCTGCTCAAGCCACCGCTGTTCATCCAGTCGGTGTTCGGCCTGCGCGGCGGTATCGGCGGGCACCCGGAAGACTTGGCGCACATGCGCCGTACCGCCGACCGTCTGTTTGGCAGCGACTACGTGTGGTCGATCCTCGGCGCCGGGCGTGGGCAGATTCCGCTGGCGACCATGGGCCTGTCCATGGGCAGCAACGCGCGAGTGGGGCTTGAGGATTCGCTGTGGGATGGCCCGGGCAAACTGGCGGCGTCGAATGCCGATCAGGTCCGGCGCATTCGTACGGTGATCGAAGCGCTGGGGCACCGCGTCGCCACGCCGGATGAAGCGCGGGAAATCCTCGGGCTCAAAGGGCGCGACCAGGTCAATTTCTAACCCGACTAACCGCCGCGTCAAGGCGCGGCCTGCATCCCGCACAACAACAATAAGGGGATCACACCATGCGTATCGAAGTGCTTGTCGACGTCAAGACCACCCTGGGCGAAGGCCCGGTGTGGGACGTCGAGCAACAACGCTTGTATTGGATCGACAGCGCCGACGGCCGCATCCTGCGCTGCACCGACGACGGCCGCGAACTGCGCGCCTGGGAGGTGGGCCAGAAAATCGGCTCCATGGCCCTGCGCCAGGACGGTGAGTCGGCCATTGTCGCCCTGCAAAACGGCGTGCACACACTCGACCTCAAGAGCGGTGAACTCAACCTGATCGCTGATCCGGAACCGCATCTGCCAGACAACCGCCTCAACGACGGCAAGGTCGACCGCCAGGGCCGCTTTATCTTCGGCTCCATGGACACCCAGGAAGACAACGCCAGCGCCAAGCTTTACCGCCTGGACGCCGACCTGAGCCTGCACACCCTGGACGAAGGCATCATCGTGTCCAACGGCCCGTGCTGGAGCCCGTCGGGTGACACCTTCTACTTCTGCGACACCTGGTCCGGCGAGATCTGGGCCTACGACTACGACCTCGCCACCGGCAACGTGAGCAACCGCCGCACCTTCGCCAAGGTCGATACCCGCGGCGGGGGCGCCGCCGATGGTTGCACCGTGGATGCCGAAGGCTGCCTATGGCAGGCGTTGGTCTATGCCGGGAAGCTGGTGCGCTATACCCCAGAAGGTTTTGTCGACCGCATCATCCAGATGCCGGTGAAAAAGGTCACCAGCCTGACTTTTGGCGGGCCGAACCTGGACACCCTGTTTGTGACCTCCATGGCCAAGCCGCCGTTGCCGCGTTTTCCGGCAGACGGCCAGCAGCGCGGAGCGCTGTTCGCCATTACCGGGTTGGGCGTGCAAGGAATAGCCGAGCGACGGTTCGCCAGCTAGCGCGTGTGTGTGACAAGGCATATTCCTTCGCAACCTTGTGTCAGTGCGCGCCCTCGCGCGCCTGGAGAGGCCCATGGCAACTATAAAAAAAGCGTCGCTGCGCAGCATTCACCGGCATTCCTGGGTATCGCTGCTGGTCTGCTGGATGATCTGGATCCTTAACGCCTACGACCGTGAGATCGTGTTGCGCCTGGGGCCGACCATCTCCAAGCATTTCGATTTATCCGCCGATCAGTGGGGTACCGTGGCCACGGTGGTCATGCTGGCCCTGGCGCTGCTGGATATCCCCGGTTCGATGTGGAGCGACCGATACGGTGGCGGCTGGAAACGTGCGCGCTTTCAGGTGCCGTTGGTGCTGGGCTACACCGCCATTTCGTTTTTGTCCGGCTTCAAGGCCTTGAGCGGCAACCTCGCCACCTTCATTGCCCTGCGCGTCGGCGTCAACCTCGGCGCCGGCTGGGGCGAACCGGTAGGGGTGAGCAATACCGCCGAATGGTGGCCGGTGGAGCGTCGCGGGTTTGCCTTGGGTGCGCACCACACCGGTTATCCGATCGGCGCGATGCTCAGCGGGATTGTTGCGAGTTTCGTCATCACCGTGTTTGGTGAGGAGAACTGGCGCTATGTGTTCTTCTTCGCCTTCGTGGTGGCGTTGCCGCTGATGATCTTCTGGGCGCGTTATTCCACCGCTGAACGCATCACCGCGTTGTACGTCGACATCGCCGCCAAAGGCATGACCCCACCGGACAACGCCCCGGCCAGTTCGGTAAAGGGTGAAGCCTGGCGGACCTTCGTCGCCACCTTGCGCAACCGCAATATCGCCCTCACGGCCGGTAATACGATGCTTACCCAAGTGGTGTACATGGGCGTCAACATCGTGCTGCCGGCCTACCTGTACAACATCGCCGGGCTGTCCCTGGCCGAGTCGGCGGGGATGAGTGTGGTGTTCACCCTCACCGGCATTCTCGGGCAACTGGTGTGGCCGTCGCTGTCGGACATCATCGGCCGACGCACCACCCTGATCATCTGCGGGCTATGGATGGCGGCGAGTGTGGGCGCGTTCTATTTCGCCAACACCCTGACATTGATCGTGGTCGTGCAACTGCTGTTCGGCCTGGTGGCCAATGCGGTGTGGCCGATCTACTACGCAGTGGCCTGTGACTCCGCCGAACCGTCGGCAACGTCGACCGCCAACGGCATCATCACCACCGCAATGTTCATCGGGGGCGGCCTGGCGCCCGTGCTGATGGGCAGCCTGATCGCCATGGGCGGCGGCTGGACCACGCTGCACGGCTACACCGTGTGTTTCTTTGTGATGGCCGGCTGCGCCCTGGGCGGCGCGCTGCTGCAACTGTTTTCCCATCGCCCCCAGGCCTTGGTTGTGCAACTCGACTCCTAGAACAACATCGATGCGTCCCCCAGCCCGGCTGGCGGGGCGCCAAGAGGAATTGCCGATGACTACCACCCCCTCCGCCCGTACACCGCAGGCGTTGAACAAACTGATGTTCGTCAAGCTGATGCCCTTGCTGATCATCGCTTACATCCTCAGCTTTCTGGACCGCACCAACATCGCCCTGGCCAAGCATCACCTGGACGTCGACCTGGGCATTTCCGCCGCAGCGTATGGCTTGGGCGCGGGGCTGTTTTTCCTGACCTATGCGCTGTCGGAAATCCCCAGCAACCTGATCATGCACAAGGTGGGCGCACGGTTCTGGATCGCGCGGATCATGGTGACCTGGGGCCTGATTTCAGCGGCCATGGCCTTTGTACAAGGCGAGACCTCGTTCTACGTGCTGCGCCTGTTGCTGGGCATTGCCGAGGCCGGCTTGTTTCCGGGTGTCATGCTCTACCTGACCTACTGGTTCAACCGTGAACAACGGGCGCGCGCCACCGGTTATTTCCTGCTCGGCGTGTGCTTCGCCAACATCATCGGCGGCCCGGTGGGCGCGGCCTTGATGCGCATGGACGGGATGCTTGGCTGGCACGGCTGGCAGTGGATGTTCATGCTGGAAGGCTTGCCGGCGGTGGCGTTTGCCTGGGTGGTCTGGCGCAAACTGCCGGACCGCCCGAGCAAGGCGCCGTGGCTGTCGGCCGAGGAAGCACGCGGGATCGAACAGCGCATCGCCCAGGAAACCGAGGAGGGCGCGGGCGAGGGCGGTCACTCGTTGAAAAACTGGCTGACCCCGCAAATCCTGCTGGCGATCTTTGTGTACTTCTGTCACCAGATCACTATCTATACCGTGATCTTTTTCCTGCCGAGCATTATCAGCAAATACGGCGAACTGAGCACCATGAGCGTCGGCCTGCTGACCTCGTTGCCGTGGATCGCGGCGGCACTCGGTGCCTTGCTGATTCCGCGTTTTGCCACCACGCCCGGACGTTGCCGGCGGTTGTTGGTCACGGGGTTATTGACCATGGCCTTGGGCCTGGGCATTGCGTCGGTGTCGGGGCCGGTGTTCAGCCTGCTCGGGTTTTGCCTGTCGGCGGTGATGTTCTTCGTGGTGCAGTCGATCATTTTTCTGTACCCGGCTTCACGCCTCAAAGGCGTTGCGCTGGCGGGCGGCCTGGGTTTCGTCAACGCGTGCGGACTGCTCGGTGGGTTTGTCGGGCCCTCGGTGATGGGGGTGATCGAGCAAAGCACCGGCAACGCGATGAATGGCTTGAAAGTGATTGCGCTGGTGTTGGTGGTCGCAGCGCTGGCGGCATTGCGTTTGCGCATGGGACATGAGCCTGAGCGTGGCGCACAGGCCAGCGAAGCGTCCTACACGTAGACGCCGGCTACGGGGCTTTCTACACTGCGGCTTGTCTTGGGAAATGGGCAGGCGCCGATGAATCGCAATGAATTACGCAAGGCCGACATCAACCTGATGGTGGTGTTCGAAGCGCTGATGCTGGAGCGCAACGTGACGCGTGTGGCGGAGAAGCTGTTTCTCGGCCAGCCGACCATCAGTTCGGCCCTCAATCGTTTGCGCACGTTGTTCAACGACCCGCTGTTCATTCGCGTCGGCCACCGCATGGAGCCCACGGCGCGGGCCGAGGAAATCATCCAGCATCTGTCGCCGGCGCTGGATTCGTTGTCCTCGGCCCTGAGCCTGACCCACGACTTCGACCCGTCCATCAGCACCATGACCTTTCGCATCGGCCTGTCCGATGACGTCGAGTTCGGCCTGTTACCGCCGCTGCTGCGCTCGCTGCGCCAGGAAGCGCCGCAAGTCGTGTTCGTGGTGCAACATGTGGACTACTGGCGCATTCCCGACCTGCTGGCCTCCGGTGATATCACCGTGGGCATCACCCAGACCCGTGGCCTGCCGGCGAACGCCAAGCGCAAGCTGCTGCGCCATATCCGCCCGCGCATCTTGCGTGCCGATGCCTCGGAAACACCGCTGACCCTCGATGAATATTGCTCACGCCCCCATGTGCTGGTGTCCCACACCGCCAACGTGGCGGGGTTCGCCGATGAGTGGCTGGCGGAAATCGGCCGCAAGCGTCAGGTGGTGTTGTCGGTGCCGCAATACAGCGCATTGCCGGCTTTGCTCGCCGGCACCGACCTGATCGCCAGCTTGCCGGACTACACCGCCGAGGCCATGGCCGTGTCGGGCCACTTGTTCTGTGAGCCGTTCCCGTTCGAGACGCCGACCCTGGATTTGTCCATGGTCTGGCTCAGCCATGTGGACACCGACCCTGCCGAGCGTTGGGTACGCTCGCGACTGGAAGCGTTCATGAGTGATCGAGGTTTGGCGACCAAGGCCTGACTCCGTGGTATATCTAGGTATCTTCCTACAAAAAACTCGGAGCCCTCCATGCCACACCTGCACCTGGAATACACCGCCAACCTGACCGGCCTTGCCGTCGAGAAAACCCTGTTGCGGCTCAACAATGTGCTGATGGGGTCCGGCCAGTTCGGTTCCGAGTTCGATATCAAAAGCCGTGCAGTCAAAGTCGAGACGTTCCAAGTGGGCACGTCCCTCGACCCACGCGGCTTTATCGCGGTGAAGCTATCGCTGCTCAGCGGGCGGTCGCCGCAGGTCAAGCAGCAGCTGTCGCAAAGCCTGCTGGCGGCACTGCAGGATCTGGGCGATTGGCCGGAAGGTGTGCAGGTTCAACTGAGTGTCCAGTTGGTAGACATGGATCGCGATTCCTACAGTAAAGTCGCCATCGGCTGACCCACCGCACGCTTCAAAGTAAACCCTGATCCGCGCAGACTTTGACCACCTGTTCCCTGAACCAGGTATTGGCACTGTCCTGTTCACTGGTTTCGTTCCACTGCATTTCCAGCGTGAACCCCGGCAAGCCGTTCGGCGCTTCGCAATGGCCGAACACTGTGGCCGGTGCCAACAGTTTTTGCACGCGACGGGGCAGTGTGACGATGAAGTCGGTGCCCGTGATCATTTTCAGCGCCGCGCTGTAGCTGTTGGCGCGGGCGATCACTTGGCGCTTGTGGGCCTGACGCGCGAGCCAGCCGTCGATCATGTTGGTATCGGAGGTCCACGGCGTGGGAAACACGTGGCGTCGTTCAACGAAGGAATGCAGGCTGAAGGCCGGCTCCCGCGGTGCCGAGCGTTTGTCGAATACGCACACCAGGTCGTCTTCCAGCAGCATCTGGGTGCGGAAGTCTTTGTGGGCACGGTGGAAGTTGGGGCCGAAGCAGATCACCAGGTCGAGGCGACCTTCACGCAAGGCGTCGGCGGGGATGTCGGTTTCCAGCTTCTGCACATTGACGATCACCGGCAGGTCGGCGTGATCGAAGTTCTTCAGCAGGCGCGGCAGGATCAATTGCTCGAAATATTCCGGTGCGCACACGTTAAAGGTCACGGCCTTCTGCGTCGGATCGAAGGCCTGGCCACCGGCGTGGCACAGGTTGATGCTTTCGAGGATTTTCTGCACATGGCCGTACATGGTGGTGGCCTTGTACGTCGGCCGCATGCCGGCCCGCGTGTTGATAAACAGCTCGTCTTCAAAACTGGTACGCAGCTTCTTCAGGCTGTAGCTCACGGTGGACTGGCTGACAAACAGCGTTTCAGACACCTCGGTAACGCTGCTCTGGTCATAGACGGCGATAAACACCATCAAGTCCTGCATATCGAGCTTTCTGAGCAAGTTACTGTTTAACATCGGTTTCGTCCGTAAACCCGTTGTACCGAACTCAGTACAAGACAGCATAAAAGCTTAACGGAACGAGCGTGCCAATAGAATGCTCTGTAGGACGTTTCTATGTTTGGGGTGAGACAAATATTGTTTGCAACACGACCTCAACGGATATGTCGCGCGTAATGCCTTGGGTTGAAACGCGTGACGATCAACAGCATCAGCCCGATTACCGCCGTCAGCGACCACCAGGCCCATTCGAAGCTGCCCAGTTGGTCACGGATGATCCCGGCGATCAGCGGCGACACCCCGGCAATCAGGTAGCCGATGCCCTGCACAAACGCGGTGAGGCCACCGGCGCGGCGCGGGTTGTCCAGGTGGTCGAGGGACAGGATCAGGCTCATCGGGAACAAGCCGCCGATGCCCAGGCCGAGCAGGCAAGGCCACAGCAGGCTCAGGTGTTGCGGGCTCAGAATCAGGCCGCAGAAACCGAGGATGATCAGCACCAGCAGCACCGCCACCACGCCGCGTTTATCCTGGCGACGGTTGGCGATGGCGGGGGTGACCAGACCGGACACGACTTCCATGGCCGTCAGGAAACCCAGCAGCAAGCCGGCGTTCTGCTCGCTCCACCCTTGCTCCACGTAGTAGGGCGCCAGCCAGGCGAGTACGCAGGTGTAGGACGCGGTGCCGAGGCCGAAAAACACCGCCAGCAACCACGCGCGCCCGTTACCGAAAAATGACGCCTGAGGCCCGACGCCGGTTTGGGGCAGTGGCGGCAACGCTGAGCGCTGGGCGTACCAAAACACCAAGGCCAACAGTGCCAGCACGGCCCAAATCGCCAGGCCGATGCGCCAGCTGCCGGTCTGCACCTGCACGAACGGTGCAAACGATGCCGCCAGCGCCGCGCCCCCCATGATCGCGGTGACGTAAAGGCCCATGAACAGCGAGACGTTGTCACTGAACCGCGACTTGATCAGCGCCGGCATCAGCGCCTGGATCATCGCGATCCCCACGCCGGCGGCGACGGCGCTGACAATCAACTCCAGCGCCGAATCCAGGAACAGCCGCGACAACGTCGCCACGCCAATTACCACCAGCGACACCCCGATGCTGCGGTGCTCGCCGAAGCGCTTGGCCAGGCCCATGCCAAAGAACATTGCCAAGCCCATGGCCATCACCGGCAACATGGTGAGTAGGGCTGCGCTGCTGAAACTTAATGGCACGTCGCCGCGAATCGAGGACAACAGGGGGCCGACAGCGGCCATCGACGGGCGTAGGTTAAGGGCGACCAGTACGACGCTGATCATCAGCCAGGCGGCGGTAATGGGTTTTGTTTGAACGGTTTCCATGGGACGGCCTTGAAAGAACAAGGGGGAATCAGGCCATGGGTGGGAGGAGGGGGCAAATGAGAAAGTCGCAGAGGCTATTGAAAAATTGCAGGTGACGGATTCACCGCTGATCAAAAAGCGGGCTTGCTCGCGAAAGCGGTGATTCAGCCAATGCATTCATCGACTGACGCACCGCTTCGCGAACAAGCCCGCTCCCACAGGGGATCTTCGGTGTTAGTTGGATCTGATCACGTGCTTGATCTCTTGAAACGCTGCCAGGCCCCAGGGCCCCAACTCGCGACCAATGCTGCTCTGCTTGTAGCCGCCCCACGCGGTGTGCGGGAAGATGACTTGCGGTGCATTGATCCATACCAGCCCGGCCTGCAAGGCATTCGCCACACGCTCGGCGGTTTCCGTGCTGGCGCTGACCACACTCGCCACCAGGCCGAAATCGCTGTCATTGGCCAGGGCGATGGCCTCGGCTTCGCAGGTAAAACGTCGTACGCAGAGCACCGGGCCAAAGATCTCTTCGTTCCACAACGCGCTGTCCAGCGGTACGTCGGTGAACACGGTCGGGCGAATGAAAAAACCTTTCGGCAGATCCACCGGGCGGTCGCCGCCGCACAGCAGGCGTGCGCCAGCTTCAACGCCGCGCTGGATATGCCCCCGCACACGCTGATAGTGCACGCGATTGATCAGCGCGCCCATTTCCACGTCATCGGCAAAGGGGTCAGCCACGCGAATGCCTTCGGCCCGCGCCTGCAGACGTCGAAGGAACTCATCCGCCAGGCTGTCGGCTACCAACACACGACTGGTGGCCGAACACATCTGCCCTGCGTTGAAGAAGCCACCGCCGCAGGCCAGCTCCACCGCCAGGTCGAGGTCGGCATCGGCCAACACCAGCAGGGAGGATTTGCCGCCCAGTTCCAGGCTCACACCCTTGATGGTTTCGGCGGCGCGCTGCATCACCTGCACGCCGACGGCGTTGCTGCCCGTGAAGGAAATCTTCGCCACGCGGCGATCCGCCGCCAGCGGCGCTCCGACGTCCAGGCCCGTGCCGCACACCAGGTTGAATACCCCGGTCGGCAAGCCGGCCTCGGCAATAATCCGCGCCAGTTGCAACTCCGCCAACGGCGTGACTTCCGAAGGCTTGAGCACCACGCAGCAGCCGGCCGCCAGCGCCGGGGCGAGTTTCCAGGCAGTGGTCACCATCGGGAAATTCCACGGCACGATCAGCCCCACCACGCCACATGGCTCACGGCGCAGGCGGGCGCTGAAGTCAGTGCTGGGCAGCTCCACCGGGCGATCCTGGCTGGCATCCATCGCCTCGGCCACGCTGGCGTAGTAGTCGAAGGTGGCGATCACATCGTCCACATCAATCGCGGCTTCAAACAGCGGTTTGCCGTTATTGCTCGACTGCAGGTGCATCAGGTGTTCGCGCTGCTCGCCCACGCCTTGGGCGATCGTGCGTAACAGCGCGGCGCGATCGCGGCCGGTGCTTTTCGACCAGGCGCTGAAGGCGGCGCTGGCGGCCTCGACCGCCTCAGCCACCGCGTTCGCGTCGCCAATACTGACATGGGCCAGGACGGCCTCAGTCGCGGGGTTGATCACCTCAAGCGAGGCATGCCCGGCACGCCATGCCCCATTGATATACACACCGTTCAATACCGCGTTCATACCGTCACCGCCTTCATCCACAGCCCCTGGTTGATTTCAATCAACGTCGGCCCTTGGCGATCAGCTGCGGCGCGTAATGCCACGCGTAGCGACTCAACACCTTGAATGCTTTCGGCGGCGCAACCCAGTGCCTTGGCCGCACCGATAAAGTCCGGCGTGTAGATGTCCACGCCGACCGGCTCGATGGCGCGGTTGACCATGTATTTCTTGATCTCTTCATAGCCGTGGTTATTCCACAGCAACACGATCACCGGCGTGCGCGCCTCCACGGCACTGGCCAGTTCCGGCAGGGTGAATTGCAGGCCGCCGTCGCCGATCAGGCACACCACTGGCTGCCCATCGCCACGCCCCAGCCAGGCGCCGATGGCGGCGGGCAGGGCGTAGCCCAAGGTGCCGTAGCCGGTGGACGCGTTGAACCAGCGGCGCGGGTGATCGAGGTTCAGGGTCAGGTTGCCGCTGTACACCGGCTGGGTGGAGTCGCCGACCAGTACGGCATTGGGCAGCGTTTCCAGGACGGTGTTGAGGAACAGGGTTTGCGCGCGGGTGGCGGTGTCCCAGGTGGGTGTCAGTTCAGCCCACAAGTGGGCGACACGTTGAGCGCCCCACGCGCTGTTACGCGCTGGCAAGGGTTCGCTGCCCAACTCGGTCAACAGCGCTTGCGCGGCGATTTGCGCATCGGCCACCAGTGCTACTTGCGGCGGGTAGTTGCGCACGGTCTGGTCGGGGTCGATGTCGACGCGCAACAGGGCGCCGGGGATCTCGAAACCACCGGCGAAGGTCACGTCGTAGTCGGTTTCCGCCAGCTCGGTACCGATGGCCAATACCACGTCCGCTTCGGCCACCAACGCGCGGGTGGCCACCAGGGTCTGGGTCGAGCCGATCAGCAGCGGATGGCTGGAGGGCAGCAGGCCTTTGGCGTTGATGGTCAGGGCCACCGGCGCGCCGAGTACCTCGGCCAGTCGGGTCAGTTCCGGGGCGGCGTCGATGGCGCCACCACCGGCCAGGATCAAGGGTTTCTTGGCCGCCGCGAGCAGCTGGCTCATGTGCTTGACCGCTGAAGGCGCCGCACCGGCTCGGGCCACACTGACCGGTTCACTGCCCAGCAGTGCGTCGGCATTTTCTACCAGCACATCCAGCGGGATTTCGATGTGCACCGGGCGCGGCCGTCCGGCCTGGAACAACGCAAACGCCCGCGCCAACACGCCCGGCAATTGCGCCGCTGACATCAAGGTATGGGAGAACGCCGCCACGCCGGCCATCATCGCGCTCTGGTTCGGCAACTCATGCAGCTTGCCGCGTCCGCCACCCAATTGGTTGCGCGACTGCACGCTGGAAATCACCAGCATCGGGATCGAGTCGGCATAGGCCTGGCCCATGGCGGTGGTGATATTGGTCATGCCGGGGCCGGTGATGATGAAGCACACGCCGGGTTTGCCGCGGGTGCGTGCATAACCGTCGGCCATGAAGCCGGCGCCCTGTTCGTGGCGCGGGGTGACGTGACGGATGCTGGAGCGGGCCAGGCCGCGGTACAGCTCCACGGTGTGCACGCCGGGGATGCCAAACACCTGGTCCACGCCGTAGCCTTCCAGGAGCTTGACCAATACTTCGCCGCAGGTCGCCATACATGTCGCTCTTGTTGTTGAGGTAAGGCGTTATTGGACCGGCTGGGCCGTAGCGGCAACAATCGATAAAAAGTCATACTAGCCATGTCCTCACGTCATGGCTCCGTTCCTATGAAACGCCTCCCGCCACTGCCCGCGCTGCACACCTTCTGGGTCACGGCCCAGTGCTGCAACTTCACCCGCGCCGCCGAGCAGTTGCACATCACCCAAGGCGCGGTGAGCCGGCAGATCGCGGGGCTGGAAGGCCATCTGGGCTACGCACTGTTCCAACGCCAGGCGCGGGGCTTGAGGCTGACCGAAGAGGGGCGCGAGTGGTCACTGCGCGCACAGCAGGTGTTTGGCCTGCTCGGCGAGGCGGTGGAGCAGATCGGCAGTCGCCGCCAGACCCTGCAACTCAAGGCTTCCACGTGTGTGATGCGCTGGCTACTGCCACGCCTTATGCAATGGCAGAAGGAACGCCCGGACGTGCCGGTGGAACTCACCACTACCGTGGCCTACACGGTGGACTTTCGCCGCGAGCAATTCGATGCGGCGGTGATCTATGCGCCCATCGCCGAGCAATCGGCCGAGGCGCGGCATCTGTTCGATGAACAACTCACACCGGTGTGCGCACCGGCACTGCTCAATGGCGTGTGCACACCGGCAGATTTGCAGCAACAGGTCTTGCTGCACCCCACGCGGGATGAACGCGACTGGGCGTTGTGGCTGAAGGCGGCGAATACACGGCTGGGCAATCTGAGCCAGGGGCATCATTTTGAAACGCTGGACCTGGCGATGACGGTGGCGTCCCAGGGTTCCGGTGTGGCGATTGGCGACAGTGCGTTGATTGGCGAGGATGTGAAGGCGGGGCGGTTGGTGATGCCGTTTGAACTGCGGGTGCCGACGGGGATGGGGTATTACCTGGTGTATCCGCCGGGGACGAAGCCTTCCGCCGGGCTTGAAGCCCTGATGGATTGGTTGGTCAGCCAAGCGCAACTCTCGCAACACTGAAGATCAAACGGTGGGAGCAGGCAAACCAGCTCCCACCGTTTTAAACCGCGTTGGGTCAGTAGCCCACGGTGAAACGCTGGCGGGAGTGCTTTGGCGATTCCACTTCGTCGATCAAGGCGATGGCATAGTCGGCAAAGCTGATCCAGCTGCGGCCTTCACTGCTCACCAACAGATCATCCTGGCCCAGACGGAAGGTGCCGGTGCGTTCGGTCTCAACGAACTCCGCCGACGGCGACAGGAAGGTCCAATCCAGTTCCTTCTCCTGACGCAGCGCATCGAGAAACGCAGCCCCCGCACTGGCTTCGGCTTTGTACTCAGCCGGGAAACCTTCGCTGTCGATCACCCGACCGCCACCCGGCAGCAACAGTGAACCGGCACCGCCCACCACCAGCAGGCGTTTCACCCCGGCTTTCTTCACCGGCCCGATCACGGCGCTGGCGGGCAGGGTGGCGAAGTGCGCTGCACTGATCACCACATCGCTGCCGCTCACGGCCTGCTGCAGGGCGTGTGCATCCAGCGCATCCACTTGCTTGGCGATCACGCCAGGGCGCTCCGCCAGCGTGTCGGTGTGACGTGCGATCGACACAACGCTATGCCCGCGGCGCAGGGCTTCCTCCAGCAGTTGGCTACCGGCACGGCCGGTGGCACCAATGATTGCAATCTTGCTCATGACGTTCTCCAGTACGTTGGGGTTTAAACACCCTTCACCACTTCATTTCGCCCTTGGCGACTTTGGCGCTCAGTTCCAGCGAGCTTTCGTCGGCGAGGGTGGGGTAACCCTTTTTCATGGCCGCGATCAGGGCGGCAGAATCCTTGGCCTTGGCGGTCTCGGTGTCGAAGGCTTTGATGTAGTCGGCGGTAAAGGCCACGGAAGCGAGTGTCGGCGTGCCCAGGTAATGGCCTGGCACCACCGTGCGCGGCTTCAGCTGTTCGATGCGTTGCAGGGTGGCGAGCCAATCTTTGTGGGACTGCGCGCTCTGGGTGTCGGCCATCCACAGGTGAATGTTTTCGGCGACAACCACACCACCGACCACGGCCTTGATCGACGGGATCCAGACAAAGCTGCGGTCTGGCTGCGGGCCCTCCAGGCCGATCACCTCAAGCTGTTGGCCTTCCAGGCTCAGGCTGGAGCCTTCGAGTGCCTGCGGCACGATGGTTTTGGCGGGCTTGTCGGCGCCCATTTTCGGGCCCCAGAACTCAAGCTTGCCGGCCACGGTGGCCTTGATGTGGTCGACCACCGGTTGCGGGGCCAGCACCTTGGCGTCAGGGAAGGCAGCGGTGAGCGTGTCGAGGCCGAAGTAGTAGTCCGGGTCGCCATGGCTGATGTAGATAGTGGTCAGGTGTTTGCCGCTGGCGCGGATCTTCTGCACCAGTTGCTCGGCCTGACCTTTGCCGAATTGGGCGTCCACCAGGATCGCGTCTTTGGCACCGCTGACCAGCACCGAGCTGACCGGGAAGATCGCGGCTTCGCCTGGGTTGTACACGTCCAGACTCAGGTCGGCCGCTGCCGCATGGGCGGCGAAGGCCAGGGCGGCGGTGGCCAGGGTCAAGCGCTTGAAGGTTGAGAACATCGGGCAGCTCCAGCATCGTTAAAGGATGCACAGAGCTTAGTTGCACAAAACCAGACTAAAAATGCGATGCTGGGACATAGTTTGTTTCTGAAATCGGGCAGATCATGGATCGTCTTCAAGCAATGCGTGTGTTTGTCACCGTGGTGGACTTGGGCAGCCAGTCCGCTGCAGCCGATCATCTGGACCTGTCACGGCCGGTAGTGTCGCGTTACCTGGCCGAGTTGGAAGACTGGGTCGGTGCACGTTTGCTGCACCGCACCACGCGCAAGCTCAGCCTCACGGCGGCCGGCAGTGAAACCCTGCCACGCTGTCGGCAATTGCTGGAACTGTGCGGCGATATGCAGGCCGCCGTCAGCGAGCCCGACGACGCCCCCCGTGGCCTGCTGCGTCTGAGTGTGAGTACGTCTTTCGGCCAGGCGCAATTGGCTGAGGCCATTGCCGAGTACGTCAAGCGCTACCCGCTGGTGACAGTCGACCTGCAGATGCTCGATCGTACGGTGAACCTGGTGGATGAGCGCATCGACCTGGCCATCCGTACCAGCAATGACCTGGATCCCAACTTGATTGCCCGGCGCCTGACGGTGTGCCGCTCAGTGGTGTGTGCTTCGCCGGCCTACCTGCTTTCGCATCCGGCCCCGCAGAAAGTCGAAGACCTGGCCGCGCACAATTGCCTCACCCATTCCTATTTCGGTAAAAGCCTGTGGCATTTCGAAGAGCGGGGCGAGCATGTCTCGGTGCCGATCAACGGCAATATCACCTCCAACGAGGCCAGCACGCTGTTGCGTGTGACGTTGGCCGGGGCTGGGGTATCGATGTTGCCCACTTACCAGGCGGGCGATTACATCCGTCGTGGCGAACTGGTGCGCTTGTTGCCCGAGGCCGAGCCGCGGCAGATGAACATCTACGCGGTGTACGCCTCGCGCAAGCACATGCCCTCGGCGTTGCGCAGCCTGTTGGATTTCCTGGTGCTGCGGTTCCCGGAGGAACCGGCGTGGGATGTGGGTCTTTAGCTCGACATAACCCTGTTGAATGTCGCCCGATAATGGCAACTCGGCGGGGTTGACCTATGCTTTAGACAGCACCCTGTAGATCCGCAGAGGTCTGTGCCATGAGCATTAAAACCAGGAAGTACCTGATGATTTTCAGCCTGTGCGCCCTTGCCAGCGCACTCTACGGGGCCGCCGCCTACCGCGTGGAGCAGACCCGTATGCAGCCGACCTTTGCGATCAGCTGCCATCAGGATCAATGCGTTCCGCGTACCGGCAGTTTCAGTGCCTTGCGCTAGCAGTGAGGCTGTGTAGAGTTTCCACAGATATCGGTTTCCAACCTTAGCTGTGTGGCGCTTCGGCCTTCAGCTGTTCGCGAAACGCCTTGGGCGAGAACCCGACCCGTCGGCGAAACAGCCGAGAGAAGTTGGTCGGATCGGAAAAGCCCAGCACCTCTGACATTTCATTGATGGTCATGCTGGTGTAAGTCAGCAGGCGCTTGGCTTCCAGCAATTGGCGGTCATGCATGATCTGCAGCGCAGGTTGCCCACCCAACTCCCGGCACGTCCCGTTCAAGTGTGAGACCGAGATCCCCAGTTTGTGGGCCAGGTCTTCGATCTTCGGGTGTTCGCGGTAATGCTGCTCGACCAACTGGGTAAAACGCCGGAAGTATTCACGCCCCCTCGGCGCCCGCGGGTGACGACGCTGGATGGCCTGGCGGCTGATCCACACCAGCAACACGCTGACCAACGCGTGCATCATCATGTCCCGTGCCGGTTGTTCATCGGCGTATTCGTCCTGCAAGCGGGCGAACAGGCTATTGAGGTAATCACTGTCTTTACCTGCCGGGTAGCTGCCGAGTGTCTGCAAACCATCCACCGTTGTGCCCAGCTGTGCTTGCAGGTGGCTGACCAACGGCGCCGACAGTGTCACTACGTAGCCTTCAACGTCTTCGGGAAAGCGGAAGCCGTGTACACACAGTGGCGGCAATACCTGCAAGGTCGCCTCATTCAGCGTGGTGCGCTGACCTTCGATTTCCAACTGTGCCTGGCCTTTGTGCACGTACAGCAATTGGCAAAGATCCGCGTGCCGGTGGGGTTGGATTTCCCACTGGTATTCCCGACTGCGCCGGGAAATGGTTTCGCAGTGCAACAAATCGGGGGTGGGCCATTGCTGGTGTTCCCCGTAAAGCTTGAAGACCGGAATTGCGGTTTTGGTCATGGTTTCAACCCGATACTCGGCAGAGTGGTGCGGTAATCGCCCCGATTGGCAAAAAGCGCAGGCTTTGGCTCAGTTTTCACCTTCTTATGCCGCTCACTCAAGTGAAAAATGTCAGCAACAAGACCAATGACAACTCTTTCACCCGATCCGTTCGGGTGGAAATTGCGGGCCATAAAAATAATGAAAACGCTGAAAACCCAAGTCGCCATTATCGGCGCCGGTCCTTCCGGATTGCTGCTCGGTCAACTGCTCCATGAAGCGGGGATCGAAACCCTTATCCTAGAGCGCCAGAGCGCCGATTACGTGCAAGGCCGCATCCGTGCCGGGGTGCTGGAACAAGGCATGGTCGACCTGCTGCGGCAGGCGGGCGTCAGCCGGCGCATGGACAGCGAAGGCCTGGTGCATGACGGTTTTGAGTTGGCACTGAACGACCAACTGACGCACATCGACCTCAAGGGCTTGACCGGCGGCCAGTCGGTGATGATCTACGGCCAGACCGAAGTCACCCGCGACCTGATGGCCGCCCGTACCGCCGCAGGCGCCACCACCCTGTATGAAGCGCGCAACGTGCAGCCCCACGGCCTCAAAAGTGATCGACCCTGGCTGACCTTCGAACATCAGGGCGAAGCCTTTCGCCTGGAGTGTGACTACATCGCCGGTTGCGACGGTTACCACGGCGTTGCGCGCCAGTCGATCCCGGCTGAATCGCTCAAGGTCTTCGAACGGGTCTATCCCTTCGGTTGGCTGGGCATCCTCGCCGACACCCCACCGGTACACGCTGAATTGGTGTACGCCAAGCACTCGCGCGGTTTTGCGCTGTGCAGCATGCGTTCGCCGACGCGCAGTCGCTATTACCTGCAAGTGCCGGTGGAGGAACCGATTGACGAATGGTCCGACGCACGCTTCTGGGACGAACTGAAAACCCGCCTGCCCAGCCATCTCGCCGAACAGTTGGTGACGGGCCCGTCGATCGAAAAAAGCATCGCGCCGTTGCGCAGTTTTGTTGTGGAGCCGATGCAGTACGGACGCCTGTTCCTGCTCGGCGACGCGGCGCATATCGTGCCGCCCACCGGGGCCAAGGGTTTGAACCTGGCGGCCAGTGATGTGAGTACGCTGTACCGGATTCTGCTCAAGGTCTACGGCGAAGGGCGCGTGGATCTGCTGGAGCGTTATTCCGCCATCTGCCTGCGGCGGGTGTGGAAGGCCGAACGGTTTTCCTGGTGGATGACCTCGATGTTGCATCAGTTTCCCGAGGCCGACGGTTTCACCCAGCGCATCGCCGAGAGTGAGCTTGAGTACTTCATCCACTCCGAGGCAGGTCGCAAAACCATCGCAGAAAATTACGTCGGACTTCCTTACGAAGCTATCGAATAGCCTGCTATCGTATCGAGCATTCCCGTGGGCCGCCTTTTCCCGCGGGCCCTGCTCGAAGGTCTTGCCGTGACGCACCTCAATCAGCCTGCTCCGCCACTGCCCGCTGTGCGCAGCATCCTCGCCTCACTGATGATGGCGATCTTCCTGGGGGCTTTGGACCAGACCATTGTCGCCGTGTCCATGCCTGCTATTTCCGCGCAGTTCCACGACGTCAACCTGCTGGCCTGGGTCATCTCGGGCTACATGGTGGCGATGACCGTGGCGGTGCCGATCTACGGCAAGCTCGGCGACCTGTACGGGCGGCGGCCGATGATGCTGATCGGCATGGGCCTGTTCACCCTGGCCTCGCTGTTCTGCGGCATGGCGCAAAGCATGGAGCAACTGGTGCTGGCGCGGATCCTCCAGGGCATCGGCGCCGGCGGCATGATCTCGGTGAGCCAGGCGATCATCGGCGACATCATCGCGCCCCGTGAGCGTGGCCGCTACCAGGGCTATTTCAGCAGCATGTACGCGGTCGCCAGCGTAGCCGGGCCGGTGCTCGGCGGCTACATGACCGAGTACCTGTCGTGGCGCTGGGTGTTCCTGATCAACCTGCCCTTGGGCGCCGGCGCCTGGTACGTGGCCCATCGCACGCTGGTGGGGCTGCCGGTGCCGCAGCGCAAGCCGATCATCGATTACCTCGGCACTGTTCTGATGATCATCGGCTTGACCGCCTTGCTGTTGGGTATCACCGAAATCGGTCAGGGTCATCATTGGCGTGACGACGAAGTGCTGGGGCTGTTGATGATTGCTCTGGTGGCGTTGACGGTGTTTGTCTGGCACGAGCGCCGGGCGCGGGAGCCGTTGTTGCCGATGCATTTGTTCGCCAACCGCAGTGCGGTGTTGTGCTGGTGTACGATCTTTTTCACCAGCTTCCAGGCGATTTCCCTGACGGTGTTGATGCCGCTGCGTTATCAGACGGTGACCGGCTCCGGCGCGGACAGCGCGGCCCTGCACTTGCTGCCATTGGCCATGGGCCTGCCAATGGGTGCCTATTTTGCCGGGCGCATGACCTCGGTGACCGGGCGCTATAAACCGATGATCCTCAGCGGTGCATTGCTGAGCCCGTTTGCGATCCTCGGCATGGCCCTGAGCGCGCCCCAGGCAGTGGGGCTGACGGCCGTGTTCATGCTGCTGTGTGGGATCGCGGCCGGCATGCAGTTTCCGACTTCGCTGGTCGGCACGCAAAACTCGGTGGAACAGCGCGACATCGGCGTCGCCACCAGCACCACCAACTTGTTCCGTTCCCTGGGCGGGGCAGTCGGGGTGGCGTGCATGTCGGCACTGTTGCTGGCGCTGTTGCAGGATTCCAGTTTTGCTCACCTGGCCAGCGGCGCGCGGGTGGCCGAGGGCAGTTCCGGTAACGTGCTGCTCGACGGCCTCAATGCCGCCCCTGGCCCGGCGCAGGATGCCTTGCGCGGGGAGTTGGCGGTGACGTTCCGGCATTTGTTGATGGTGAGTGCGGCGGTATCCCTGTTGGGGTTGGCGGCGGCGATTGCGATGCCGAATCGGGTGCTGCGCGGCCGTGACGACAAGGCAAAATAACGGACACCCTGAAGATTCAAAGGCGGGCGCTGGTTTGCCTGCGATGGTGGTGGGGCAGTTAGTACCTCTGTAACTGATGAACCGCCATCGCAGGCAAGCCAGCTCTTGCAATGAATAGCATTGCACTCCTTATTACGGACTGTAATACCCGACCGCCACCATGAAATGCCCGGCCTTGCGCATATACGCATGCTTGTTCTCGACCTTGTCGGTGACCGGATTTTTCCAGCGGTATGTGTATTCGCCCTGGTGCTGCTCGGCCATCAACTTGAGGATCGGCTCGCCCACCGGCTTGCCGTCCGGGTCCTTGATCTTGCTGAAGTCGGTGTTGACCAGGCGCAGGTTGGTGCCATGGGCCACATAGCGCTGGGTATCGAGATCCACCACGAACACATAGAGGTCATCCTGCAGGAAACCGCCCTGCAGTGAGTTGATCGCCTTGAGCGTGCCGGTTTCATCCTTGAGCAAGGCCGTCGCGGCCTTGTCGCGCAGGGCCCGGGCCTGTTCCGGCGTGGCCCTTGGCAGGTAATAACCTACCGCGAGGATGCGTTCGCCCACGCGCTGATAGAACACATGCTTGTGTTCAACCTTGCCATCGTTCCAATTCTGCCAGCGATAGTCGGCCTGCTGGATGCCCTGATCTTCCGACACCTTGAGCGCATCCTTGAAGGATTGGCGCAAATCCGGCCCCAGCACTTCGGACACATCACGGCCGATCAAGGCGGAGGAGGGGCCACCGCTGGCCAGCAGCACGCCTTGGGTGTCGACCACGAACACATAGCGGTCGTGGTCGATGAATTCGCCCTGTCGGCTGAAGGCGGCAAACGCTTTGTCGCCATTGCTGTGGTAGTAGGCCAAGGCTTTTTCCAGCAGCGCCTTGGCCGCCTTGGCGTCTTCATCCTGAGTCGTTGTGGCGTGCACCTGGCTGAAACACAACAGCAGCAGCCAGGTGAGTCGGAACAATACCTTCATTACCCGTCCCTCGTTCTTGTTGATGTGACAAGAGCGTAGACGGTCGCGGGCGACTCAGAAGGGTTTGGTCGGCAGGTACTTGCCGTCCAGGGTGATTACCGCGCGGGAGCCGCCGTCCGGGTCCTCGACCTTCTTGATGTCCAGCTTGAAGTTGATTGCACTGATGATGCCGTCGCCAAATTGCTCATGCACCAGTGCCTTGAGGGTGGAGCCGTAGACCTGGAGCATTTCGTAGAAGCGGTACATCGTCGGGTCCGTTGGCACGCCGCCGGGAAAGCTGCCGCGCAGGGGCACGCTTTGCAGCAGTCGGCTGGCATCCTGGTCCAGGCCGAGCTTGTCGCAGACCACGTCTGCAGCCTCCTTGGGCAGCGGGTGCTGGCCGAGCAGGGCGGCGGTGACGAACGCCAGGCTCAGCCCGGTGCCGTCGGTGAGGTCCTGCCAGGACAGGTTCTTGCGTGCCTTGAGGTCGATAACGGTATCGGCCAGGGCCAGGCGTGGGGTTTGTGAGAAGTTGGATTGCAACATGGTGAGGTCCTCTGGGTTGGAAAAGGGGGATCAGGCAGCGTGAGTGGGCTGGCCGAGCAGCGAAACGAAGTGCCCGCTGCGGCTGTCCAGGGCGTCGATGGCGCCGGTTTCGATGTCGTACACCCAGCCGTGCAACCTCAGCCGGCCTTGTTCCAGGCCCAGGGCGACGCAAGGGTGGGTTTTGAGATTGGCCAATTGGGCGATCACGTTTTCACGCACCAGTGAATCCAGGCGGGCGGCGTCCGATGCGTGCTGGCGGGCGGCGTTGATCACCTTGGCCGACTCGGCGTGGCGCAGCCAATTGGCCACGGCGGGCAGATGGTCCAGGCATTTGCAGGTGGAGATGGCAGTCATCGCGCCGCAGTCGGAATGGCCGCAGATCACAATGTCACTGACCCCCAGTACCGCCACCGCGTATTCGACGGTGGCCGATACGCCGCCTGGCTCCGGGCCGTAGGACGGCACGATATTGCCCGCATTGCGGATCACGAACAGGTCGCCCGGTTCCTGCTGGGTCAGCAGCTCGGGGACGACGCGGCTGTCAGAGCAGGACACAAACAGCGTGCCGGGGGTTTGGGTGGTGGCCAGGTGCTTGAACAAGTCGCTGCGTTGGCCAAAGGCTTCGGCCTGGAATTTACGGAAGCCGTCGATGAGATGTTGCATGGGAGGTTCTCCTTGCGTCGCTGATGGGGGCAAGGATGGAAGTTTTAAGTTATAGCGTCCAAGACCGGTTTATGATGGTTGCTATTGGTCATGCCTATAGTTGGGGGCTTCGATGCTGCTGCGCCATATCCGTTACCTGCTGGCGGTGGCCGAACACCGCAACTTCACCCGCGCCGCCGAGGCGCTGCATGTGTCACAGCCGACCTTGTCGCAGCAGATCAAGCAGTTGGAAGACACCCTGGGTGCACCGCTGCTGGACCGCTCCGGGCGCAGTGTCCGCCTGACCGATGCCGGCGAGACCTATGTCCGTTTTGCGCGACTGGCCTTGCAGGACCTGCAGGCCGGCACCCGTGCCATGCATGACGTGCAGGACTTGAGCCGGGGCAACCTGCGCCTGGCAATGACGCCGACGTTTACCGCCTACCTGGTCGGGCCGTTGCTGGCCCAGTTCAACCAGCGGCATCCGGGGATTACGGTCAGCATCGAGGAGTTGACCCAGGACCGCATGGAAACCGCCCTGGCGGAAGACGCGCTGGATATCGGCATTGGTTTTACCGGCGAGCATCTGCCGGACATCGAGTGCGAAGGGCTGTTTGTGGAAACGCTGAGTGGGGTGGTCGGCGCAAACCATCCGGGGTTGGACAGCCGGCAGTGGCTGACGCAACCACTGGTGTTGTTGAACCAGGGCTTTGCGACCCGGCGCTACATCGATGACTACTGTCGTACCCAAGGGATAAACCCTGTGATTGCAATGGAGGCCAACTCCATCAGCGCGATCATCGAAATCGTGCGCAGCACGGCGCTGGCGACCCTCCTGCCCAGCGCAATCGCCCAGGCCCAGCCAGGGTTAAACGCGGTGGCAATCAGCCCGGCGTTGCCCCAACGCACCGTGGCACTGCTGAGCCGCAAGGGCGCCTATCGCAGTGCCGCGTGCCGTGCGTTTGTGGCATTGATCAAGGCGTGGCCAGCCACTGGCTGACGATAGCGTCATAGGCTCCCGTGGCCTGGCTCAGGTGCAGCCATTGGTCGACGTAGTTTTTCCAGGCCACATCATCACGCGGCAACAAGAAGGCTTTTTCGCTGTACTGCATCTGCCGCTCGGGGTTGACCGCACACAGCCCTGGCTTGAGCTTTTGCTGGTAACGCGCCTCGCTGGCGTCGGTGATCATCACATCGGCCTTGCCCGCCAGCAGTTCGTCGAAGATGGTCACGTTGTCATGCAGGCGGATCTGCGCCTGGCCCAAGTGGGCGCGGGCGAACACTTCATTGGTGCCGCCGGCCGGTTCGATCACGCGTACCTGGGGCTGGTTGATCTGGTCGACGGTCTGGTAACGCTGCACGTCGGCACAGCGGACCAACGGGATCTTGCCGTCGACGCCCAGGGATTGGCTGAAGAAGGCTTTTTTCTGGCGCTCCAGCGACACCGAAATCCCGCCCACGGCAATGTCACAGCGCTGGGCCAGAAAGTCCGGCATCAGGGTTTTCCAGGTGGTGGGCACCCATTGGATTTTTGCGTTGAGGCTCTTGGCCAGGGACTCGGCCATGGTGATGTCGATGCCTTCATAGCTGCCATCGGCGCGCAGCGAGGTGTAGGGCTTGTAGTCGCCGGTGGTACACACGGTCAGCGTGCCGCGCTGCAACACCTGGTCAAGGTGCGAAGGCGTGGTGTCCGCCAGGGCGCTGGTTGCCAAACTTGCCAGTACACAGAGGGCGAAAGGCGCTTTCATGCGGTCGAGTCCTTGGGGCTTGGGCGGGGGGCTCATTATTTCCAGCGTTGGGCGACGTGGCAAGGTGTGGCGAATGTTTAGCCAAGTTGCAACCAAACTCCGTCAACCCTGAATTTAATCACCTGTGCAGGCGTGTGACGCTGGCGGTTATCTCTAGCACTGTGATTCCCGCATGGACGGCTCCTCCGACACACACACCGCGACACTGCCGTCCGATCTCGCGTTCTGGGCCTTGTTCCACTGCCGACACGCACGCCCACCAGATACCGTATTCCTACGTTGATCCATCCCCTCGATGGCGCGCACCTGCGCGCCTGCCGGCCCCCTACGTATGAGAATGCCCATGAGTGTTTTTGCCTGCCTGCACGAAGCCCAATCCTTCCTTGAGCAAAACCCGGACATCGAGATGTTCGAGCTGTTTATCCTCGACAACAATGGCGTGCCACGCGGCAAGTTGCTGCACCGCGATGAGTTGCTGGCGGTATACGAAAGTGGCCGGCCTTTGCCCAGCACCATCCTTGGCCTGACCATCAATGGCGACGACGTGGAAAACTCCGGTCTGGTGTGGGAGGTGGGCGATATCGACTGCCGCGCCTACCCGATCAGCGGCAGTTTGCAGCGCATGCCGTGGCGCCTGATTCCGACGGCGGCCGTGCAAGTCAGCATGCACCTGACTGAAGGCCTGCCCGCCACCGTCGCCGATCCCCGGCATTTGCTGGCCAAGGTGATCGACGCGCTCAAGGCCGACGGTTATTACCCGGTGATGGCGGCGGAGCTGGAGTTCTATCTGCTCGACCAGAAGCCCGACAGCAACGGCCGCCCGCAACCGGCGCGGGATGTGGACGGCGGCCGCCCACGTTCGACCCAGGTTTACGGCCTGCGCGAATTGGAGCAGATCGAACCCTTCCTCGCCGACCTCTACAGCGCCTGCAAACTGCAGGGCATCCCGGCGCGCACGGCGATTTCCGAGTACGCGCCGGGCCAGGTGGAAATTACCCTTGAGCACCGCTCCGACGCGCTGCAAGCCATGGACGAAGCTGTGCGCTACAAGCGCCTGGTCAAAGGCGTGGCGCATCAACACGGGATGACCGCCTGCTTCATGGCCAAGCCGTTCGACGACCTGGCCGGCACCGGCATGCACATGCACGTGAGCCTGGCGGATGCCCAGGGCAATAACCTGTTCGCCAGCGAAGCCACCGATGGCACGCCGCTGTTGCGCCAGGCGGTGGGCGGCATGCTCAGCACCTTGCTCGATTCACTGCTGATGTTTTGCCCCAACGCCAACTCCTACCGCCGCTTCCAGACCAACAGCTATGCGCCGCTGGCCGCCACCTGGGGCGTCGACAACCGCACCGTCAGCCTGCGCGTGCCGGGCGGGCCGGCGAACTCCCGGCATATCGAACACCGTATCTGCGGCGCCGACGCCAACCCCTATCTGGCCGCCGCTGCGATTCTGGCCGGTATCCATCGCGGCATCCGCGAACAGCGCGACCCCGGCGCTCCAGTAGAAGGCAACGGCTACGCCCAGGCCACAGCGTTGCTGCCTACCGACTGGCTCACCACGTTACGCGCCCTGGAAGGTTCGAGCTGGGCGCGAGAAGCATTTGGCACTGAATTCCTGGACGTGTACCTGGCGGTCAAGCGCGCTGAATACCGCCAGTTCATGGGCGAGGTGGGAGCGCAGGACTGGCGTTGGTATCTGCATCAGGCGTGATCGGGCTGCGGTGGTGAACGCTTCGACCTTTTTTTGACATCGCAGTGGTTAAGCTGCGAATCAAGGTCGTTCACTACCGTTTCAGCCACATGAGCCTGCGATGTCGCCACAACCACCATCCTCCATCGAGATTGAATACGCCGAACGCTGTGACCGCGAGCACGCCAGGGTCTGCGGCGATACACGCCCGCCAAGGCTGCGGCAGCGACTGGCATCGTGGCGCGACGAGTGGCTGGTGCGCCACGCGCTGAAAGTCGCCGGTGAGCCTGGGTTGGTGCTGGACCTGGCCTGTGGCTCGGGACGCTTCTGGCCGGTGCTGGCCGAACACATCAACCGGGTGATCCTGGCGTCCGACAACTCCCAGAGCATGCTCGACCACGCCCGCACCCACCACCCGGCGTCCCTGCTCAAGCGGGTCAAGACCTTCCACGGCTCGGCGTTTACCATCGGGTTGTCGGCAAATGCGGTGGATTGCATTTTCTGCCTGGAATTGTTTCGCCATGTGCCCAGCAGCGAAGGGCGATTGGCCCTGCTGCGCGAGTTCCACCGGGTCAGCCGTGACACGGTGATTGTCTCGGTCAATTCCCGTACCGCCGTAGAGGACGAGTTCCGCCAGGCGGGTTTCAAGGTCCTGCATCACCAGGAATTCATGCCGGGCTCAAGCCTGTGGCGGGTTTACGTGTTACGTAAGAGAGGATAACTCCCGCCTGTCGGACTATTCTTCATCTCTTGTCTGAGTTTTCATGGTCGCCTGTGCACTGCGGATGCTCGCTAGCCCCTTTCGCGATATATACTGCGCGCCATTCTTCAAGGGAGAGCCGTGTGGCCATCGATATTCACTGGATCTGCGACAACGATAGCCTCGGCCAGCATTGCGCCGAATGGCAGCAGTTGCCATTCGTCGCCCTCGACACCGAATTCATGCGGGTCGATACCTTTTATCCCATTGCCGGGCTGATCCAGATTGGTGATGGCGTAAGCGCTTACCTGATCGATCCCCTGACCATCGACAACTGGCAACCCTTGGCCGCCTTGCTGGAGAACCCGGCGGTGATCAAGGTGGTACATGCCTGCAGTGAAGACCTGGAAGTGTTGCTGCGCTTGACCGGCAGCCTGCCAGTGCCGTTGTTCGACACTCAATTGGCCGCCGCCTATCTGAACCTCGGTTTCTCCATGGGCTACTCGCGCCTGGTGCAAGCCGTGCTGGATATCGAGCTGCCCAAGGGCGAGACCCGTTCGGACTGGCTGCAGCGGCCATTGTCGGAGACGCAAGTCAGCTATGCCGCCGAAGACGCGGTGCACTTGGCCGAGGTCTACACGCGTCTGCGTCCGCAGCTGTCGGACGACAAGTACGCCTGGGTGTTGGAAGACGGTGCGGAGTTGGTCGCCAACCTGCGCCGCGAAGTCGACCCGTACGAGGTGTACCGCGACGCCAAGCTGGCGTGGAAGCTGTCGCGCGCCCAGCTCGCCGTGCTGCGTGAACTGTGCGCCTGGCGCGAGCAGCAGGCCCGCGCCCGTGACCTGCCGCGCAACCGCATCATTCGTGAGCACTCGTTATGGCCCCTGGCCAAATCCCAGCCGGATAACCTCGCCGCCCTGGGCAAGATCGAAGACATGCACCCGCGTACCGTGCGTCAGGACGGCCAGTTCCTGCTCGACCTGATCAAGCGTGCCGGCAGCGTACCGATGGACCAATGGCCGCCCGCCGTTGCCGAACCGTTGCCGGTGGATGCCGCTGCACTGATCAAGCAACTGCGCGCGATTGGCCAGGCTGAAGCCGAACGCCTGGAGATGGCGCCGGAACTGATGCTACGCAAGAAAACCCTCGAAGCCCTGGTCAAAAGTGGCTATCCCGATGGTCCTTATCAATTGCCAGACTCGTTGCGTGGCTGGCGCCGCGAGTTGATGGGCCAGGCGCTGCTCGACAGCCTGGCCTCCGCCGGAGAACAGCCTTGAAACGTATCTGCTCCATCTACCGCAGCCCTAAACGCGCCGGCATGTACCTTTATGTCCTGAAAAGCGACGCCCTTGAGCGTGTGCCTGAAGGCCTGCTCAGCGTGTTCGGCAAGCCGGTACACGCGTTCAACCTGGTGCTTACGCCTGAGCGCAAGCTGCAACAGGAAGACATCGTGCAGGTGCTGGAAAACCTCGACAAGCAGGGTTACCACCTGCAAATGCCGCCCCCCGAGGACGAGTACATCGAACACTTGCCCGAAGAGCTGCTGCGCCGCAACGACCCGATGTGATCGACCGGTGCTCCGTCCGGGGCACTTGCTTCAATGGAATCGTATAAGTGGGCGGTGGCCGTAAGGATGCGGGCGGCCGTCCGTACTGTTTTTGAAAGGTTTTATGCATGCGTGTTCTGATTGCTGAACAGGATCACCCGCTCTACGCCCAATTGCTCGGCGAAGCGGCACCGGACCTTGAAGTGCTGACCAGCGGCGACTCGGCCGAACTGTCGCGCCTGGCCGCCGATTGCCCGGTCTGGCTGGGCCAGCCGGACCTGTTGGCGACGCTGCTGCGCCAAGGCCATCGCCCGCAATGGCTGCAATCGACCTGGGCCGGCATCACGCCGTTGCTGGCTGAAGGCTTGCCCCGTGACTATCGCCTGACCCGTGCAGTCGGCATCTTTGGCCAGGTCATGGCCGAGTTTGTCCTTACCTACATGCTCGGCCATGAGCGCGAGGTCTTGGCGCGGCTGGTCAGCCAGGTCGAGCGCAAATGGGACAACCGCATGGGCCAGAGCCTGGCGGGGCGCAAGGCGCTGATCGTCGGTACCGGCGATATCGGCCAACGTGTGGCCGAGTTCCTGGTGCCGTTCGGCGTGAAGCTGTACGGCATCGCCAGCACCGCACGCGAGCAGGCGCCGTTTATCGAAGTGGCCGGGCTCGACCAGTTGGGCCGGATGGTGGGGGAGGTGGACTACGTGATCAACCTGCTGCCCAACACGCCAAGTACCCATGATCTGTACGACGCGGCGCTGTTCAAGCAATTCAAGCCGACCGGCTTGTTCATCAACGTCGGGCGCGGGGTGGCGGTGGTGGATGCCGACCTGGTCGAGGCGTTGAAAGAGGGCCATTTGGCGGGCGCGGTGATCGACGTCTGCCGTCAGGAGCCGTTGCCGCAGCGCCATCCGTTCTGGACCGCCTGGGGCCTGTTGCTGACCGGCCACAGCTCGGCGCCGACGTCGCCGGAGTTGATGGTCGAGCTGTTTGTGCAAAACCTGCGGGCGTATCAGGCCAAGCAAGCGCTGCGCGGGGAAGTGGATTTCGAGCGCGGTTACTGACGGCAGCGCCCGCCCGCCGGGCGCACTCGTTTACCTTGGGTCATGTACATACCGTCTGACAGTCAAGATGGAACCTTTTTTCAAGGGGCTCCACGCAGAGATGGCAAAGAACGCTGACGCGCGCACTTTGTAGGACATCTTCTTGACTAAGGACAGCTAACAACATGACCACTCTGAATTCGCCCGTTGTTTATACCCAGCCATTGGTGCTTCCCAATAGCGCCGCCCCGCCCGTTGCCTTGCAGCGCCAAGGGGGGACAGCGGCAACCGACGCCCCTGTACCCAAGCCTTCATCGGCATTGCAGAAAGCGTTGGGAGACCGCTGTAACCAGCTTGCCCTGGCGCAATCACTCCAGCGTCTGATTCAAGACCTCACTCAGCAGCTCGTTCCCGATGAGTCGGCATCCAAGGCCCGGAAGCGGATGGAAACGGCGCTGGCGTCGCATCTTAAAAGTACAACACTGTTTGTGTGCGAAGACTCCTCGTGGCCAGGCCCGACTCTGCCTGAGAACCGCATGGTCAGCCTTGAGGACTACCTGCTTGGCTGCGGCCTGCAGGTACCGAAAACCCTCGAAGCGCTGGTAACGCTGAAAGATTCGAGCGTCCTGCAGGCGCAGGTCCATCCCCTGGGCAACCTCAGTGGCGCGCTGTCCTGGCCGCAGCCCATGGCCAGCAACGACCAGGAGGCTGTGCTCGCCCTGCTTCAAAGCAACGCCAGCGGTTTGCCCGGTCTGCCGTTGGCGGAGCGTGAGAAGGGCGCCCTGGGGTATTTGATGAGCGGCAGCGCGGTGTCCGAGGCCGACTTGAAAACGCCTATCGTCGCGATGGAAAAACTGCTCGGTTCACCCAAGGCCCAGGCCCTGGGGCAGGCGATCCAGTCGAGGCTGGAGGGTATCCCGACGGGTGTGGCCAACAACGACTATGTGTTGACCGCCATCCATCTGGGTCTTGACCCCGAAAGTCAGGCTGATCCGGCTCGCAACAGCGTCGCCGGGTATGATCTGGCGCGCAGCCAGCATTGGGGGCAGCCGGCCACGGTGGTCATTGAGGGGTTGGGTAAACACCTGGTTGAAAAAGGCCGGGCCAACGCACAAACCGCCCCTCTGGCGGCCTATCTGTTGTTGGCCAGGACGGCACCTGAGTATCTGGTCAAAGACATTCCGGCGAGTGTGACCTATGGCAGCGTGCTCTGGGCTCAACTGGCGATGGCAGTGGCCAGGATCGAAGCGCAAACCCCGGGCCGAACACTGGGCATGGGGTACGCCGAGATTTTGCTGGGCGCCGAGACGCTCCCTGTCGACGAAGAGCTCTGCCAACAGATCGACTATCAGGCACTCAAGGACTGGGGCACCGTCAATGGACTGCTCATCGATACCGAAGAGGCACCCTCGGCGAGTGCCATGGAGCGTGTGAGGACTGCATTCAACAGTCACCTGAGTTCACTGAAGACCACCAGCGACGCGCTGCAAACCGCAATCCCCAGTCGTTCAGCGATGGGCATTGCGCAACTTCAAGCGGCATTCCCCGAGCTGGACCCCCGCTTGTTCGAAGTGAAGAATATTCAGAAGGCAAGGTTAAAGGAAGGGCGGCCCGGCGTTTATCCCGGCATGCGTTCGATGCTGGATATCGTCATGGAAGGGGGAGCGCTGGGGCCTGAAGATCATTGGGTATCCAATGACAAACGCCTCCCCGTCGATAAGTTCTGTAATCTGTATTGGGCCGGCAAACTAGGGGTCGCCACCCCGTTCAAGACAGCCTACGACAGTGCTATACAAGCGCAAGGCGAGGGCCAGCAAGGCCTGGTCAGGCACCTGATTTCGACATTGCCCTTGGAAGACCGCAAGAACCTGGAGTTCGGCAAGCTGGAGTTCTTTCACACCCACCAATACAAAATTGCCGGTGATTTATTGACCCCGCCTGCTCTGCACGTCCGAGGGCATACGCTGGAGGTGAAAGCGACGCAAACTAATGGTCAGGTGGATATTTATCTGATCGATACGCGCCAAGGCTCTATTGAAAAACAGAACTTCCTGAAACGTCGCCGCACTGAACCCTATACCGCCGACAAAATGGAAGAGCGCGACGCTAACATCCTCTCTCGTACCGCGCTGTTTGAACCTGGCAACGATAAGCCCGCCCGGCGGTTCCTGGCCCAGCCTGAAGGTACGCAGCCGCCTGACAGCTTCAACTCCGAGCGCAGTCATGCTATCGCCGACGTATTCGTGAAGTCCCTCGACCTGAAGAACGATGACCTGTTGAACGAGGCCAGGGGCATGACCTCGTTTGACCAGGACAGTGCCCGGAATGAGGCGATTGCTGAGTTTTTTCGCAGCCTGATCCCATTGCGTTCGGCCATCGTCAACTTTAAACATGGCAATGTCGGCCAGGGCCTCTTCGACCTGGCCCTAGACGTCGTGGGCTTGGTCACCTTAGGCGCGGGCAAGGCTGCGCAGGCAGGCAAGGTGCTGGGCAAAGGGCTTTCAACGGCGAGTCAGGCGGCCAAGGCTGCGAGGTTTATCGGCGCAAAGGTCGTTGAGGCATTCAACCCCTTGAGTGGCATCGGCGAGCTGCTGGTGGGGGGCGGCAGGTTGGCGGTTGGCGGTGGCCGTTATCTGGTCCGCCAGTTCAATGTGCTCAGGGGCACGGCCGGCGGTTATGACCTGCTCAAGGCCGCTAGCAAGCAGCATGGGGACGCGGCCATCGGGGTCTTCAAGGTGGCGGGCGAAAATGTTGAGGGCGTTGCCGTGCAGCACAGGAGCAAATGGTACGCCCTGGATACGCAAACCATGCGCCCCTACGACCGACCTATTCACGACTTCGCTCCCGGGGTCCGCGCGGTGGATGGCAAGATTACCCACTTGCCGACCGTACCCGAGGGCGAACTGAGCAATGGGATGTTTCGTCAATTCAGCGTGCCTCGGTCAAGAATTACCGGGCTCTCACGCAACAGTCAGGGCGTATATGTCGCTGCTGACGGCCACCTGTCGCATATCCGCCATACCGACGGCAGTGGCCGAACCGCCCTTTACGAAGTACGGCAAGTGGCGCGTACAGCCGACGGAAAAGTACAGGCCCGGGTCTATCACAACAACCGACAAACCGGGTTGCTGGTCGAGCATGTCCAGGGTGATCAATGGCGACGCCTGGGACTCCAGGGCGGTGCTCCAACGTCGATCAAGGCAGACTGCGGGCCGGTGATTGGCAGAGGGGGCGAGGGCGTCGTCTACGCCAGTCTTGATGGGAAGCGCGCCTATAAGGATTTAGGACCGACGCGATACACGCCCTCGGATAACATCGAATTATCCGACGTTCAATATTTGAATAAATACTATGGCGATGGGTTTGCACGCACAATCGTCGAGGACGGTCGCAGGTATCTGGTCATGGGCAGGATCGAAGGGGTGGACCTTGCGCACATCAACAAGAACAGTTTACCGCCGGAGGCCCGCTCACTGCTGGCGGATACGTTCGCAGAGATGGAGGCGAAGGATATTTACCACAACGATTTACAGTTGAAAAACTTCATGTACAGCGCGAACGACAATAAAATTTACCCGGTGGATATGGACGCGTTGTCCTCTGAGTTCATGGTCTCGTTCTTGATGCAGGACTATGAAAGGAAGAAGCAGAGGTTACTCAAGCAATATGCGGCACTTGTCGCTAAAGCGCCGTGAGCCATTGGATCCAATAACCCCTCAGTGAGTTGCCATCGCCTGGCAACTCACTGTCAGCTCCATCGGCCTCAGAGGCTGAAATCGCCCTCGCAAACCAGCTCGCTCAACGGCTTGCGCGGGCTGGGTGTTTCGCGACCTTGCAGGTATTCAGGCAGGGTCGACTTATCGCCCAGCTTGCCCACGGCCACGGCGGCATGCAGCGCATAACCTTGCGGGATTTTCAGCTCTTTGCGGGTCAGTTCCTGATCGAAACCGGCCATGCCGTGGGTGTGCCAGCCGCTGAGACTGGCCTGCAGCGCCAGGTGGCCCCAGGCCGAGCCCGTGTCGAAGGTGTGCCACAGGGCCGGGGTTTCTTCGCTGGCGCCGGGGGCAGTGAAGTCGGTTTTCGAGGCGATGATCACCAGGGCCGACGCGTGTTGCGCCCAGCCACGGTTGAATTCATTCAGCAAACCCAGGAAACGCTCCCAATCCGGCGTGTCGCGGCGGGCGTAGAGAAAGCGCCATGGCTGCGAGTTGTAGGCGGACGGCGCCCAGCGCGCGGCTTCGAAGAAACTCAGCAGGGTTTCCTGGGAGATGCTCTCGCCGGTGAAGGCACGGGGCGACCAGCGGTCGGTGAATTGGGTGTGGATCGGATAGTCGGCAACACGTGTCATGGAGCAGTTCCTGATCGTCAATTCGGCGCTCAAAGCTACTGCGCGGCCACTAGACTGACAAGTGTTGTGACACCGCCAGTCGTAAGCGCTTGGCCCCAGAGGCCTTGGGCACTAGACTGGCGGCCTTTTCACCCACCGATACCGATGCAGAGCCATGGCCGCCAAAGTCGAACCTTTCTGGATACGCAAAACCCTTGAGCACCTCGACCAGGAGGAGTGGGAGTCGTTGTGCGACGGCTGTGGCCTGTGCTGCCTGCAAAAGCTCGAGGACGAAGACGACAACAGCGTCTATTACACGCGGATCGCCTGCAAACTGCTCGACCTGAAAACCTGCCAATGCACCGACTACCCCAACCGTCGTGCATCGGTGCCCGACTGCATCCAGCTCACGCCGGGTCAGGCCGACCAGTTCAAATGGTTGCCGCCCACCTGTGGTTATCGCCTGGTCAGCGAACGCAAGGACCTGCCACTGTGGCACCACCTGGTCTGCGGCGACCGCGATGCCGTGCACCACGAACGCATTTCCCAGTCCGGGCGCATGCTCAGCGAAGGCAGCGTGCCGGAGGATGACTGGGAGGACTACCTGATTTTCCGCGCGGGCTGAGAAGGAGTGTGTATGAGGGGGGCAATCAAGTTGGCAGCATCTATGGTGTTGCTGACGCTGAGCACGTCTGCATGGTGCGCAAAGAAAGTCGACCTGGATTATCACGTCAAACTCTTACCCCTGAGTGATCAGGCCGAAGTGCGGGTGAGCCTGTCCAAGGGTTCGGCGGTGCGCAGTTTGAACTTCGACCTTGGCTCCGACGGTGACTACAGCGATTTCAAGGCTGACGGCCAGTGGAGCATCACCGAACATCGCGGCCTATGGCAACCCAGCGCCGACAAAGCCAGCCTGACCTACCGCGTACGCCTCACCCATGCGCGCAAGGCCGGTATCTATGAAGCGCGGATGACGCCGAGCTGGGCGCTGTTTCGCGGTGAAGACCTGGTGCCGACCGCGCGCCTCGATCAGCAGGACGGCGTTGAATTGGTCTCACGCCTGGTCTTCGAACTGCCGGCCGGCTGGAAAAGCATCGAAACCGCCTGGCCGCGCATCGGCAAGAACACATTCCGTATCGACAACGTCTCCCGCCTGTTCGACCGGCCCACCGGCTGGATGCTCGCCGGCAACCTCGGTAGCCGCCGTGTGCGTTTGGGCGAGACGGAAGTGACCGTGGCTTCGCCCAAGGGCCAGGCCATGCGCCGGATGGATGTGTTGACGTTGCTGACATTCGTTTGGCCCCAAGTGGAGGCGGCTTTCCCACGGCATCCGACCAAGCTGCTGGTGGTGGGCGCCAGCGACCCGATGCGCCGTGGCGCGTTCTCGGCGCGGGACTCGATCTACCTCAGCAGCCGCACGCCGCTGGTCAGCGAAAACGGCAGCAGCCCGTTGTTACGCGAAGTGGTACAGGCGGTCGGGCGTTTCAATGACCACGACACCAGTGACTGGATCAGCGAAGGACTGGCCGAGTATTACGCCATTGAGCTGATGCGTCGGGCCGGTGGCATCACCGACGAGCGCTATCAGGCAATACAGGCGCGATTGGCAAAGGAAGGTAAGGGCGTGACCAGCCTGCGCGGCGAGCACGTCAGTGGCGCGACGGTGTCGCGGGCGGTGGTGGTGTTGCAGGAACTGGACCGCGAGATCCGCGTGAAGACTCATAACAAGCGGTCGCTGGATGACCTCGCGCAAGCGGTGATGCGGGCCAACCGCATCACCACCGCGGAGTTCGTGCAGCTGGCCGAGAGCATTATCGGCGAGCCCTCAGTGGTGCTGGATTCCAAACTGCTGCGCTGATCCTAAGCCCGCTCCCACAGTTTGATCTCCATCACATGGAAGATCAGACTGAGGTTTTAACCGCCTTCTCAGCCGCCACTTCCGCCTTGGTCTTCAAGTTCTGTAGCTCTGCCCCGGCACGTTCGATCTTCGTCCGCACGGTGTTCATCTCCTGACGACCTTGCGCCAGCTTGTCCTTGAGCGAACTGTGCCCGGTAACACCCCGCACCAGCGCCACACCGCCGATCGCCACCTGAATCAAGCCGAAAATCCCGCCACGGCGCAGGCCTTTGCCCACCATCATCACGCCACCGGCCACCGAGCCGATGCGCTCCCAGCCGTGCACGTTTTGCTGCGGCTGCGTTTCAAACGGGGTGTGCTCGATGATAGGTCGCAAGGTTTTGCTGTCGCTCATGATCTGTCTCCAACGAGGGCTAGTGATAAATAGCTGACTGCCCGCAGGTGCCGGATGTTCCGAAAATATCAGTATTTGGGGCCCGAACGGGTGTTGTTGCCCTTGGCCAAGCGGTCATAGAGCACCACGTTGACGGTGGCGGCGAGGTTCATGCAGCCGGTGGTCGGGATGTAGATCACGTCTTCGCACCAGTCGCGGATCTCTTTGTCGAGGGAGCCGTCTTCCGGGCCGAAGATGTACAGCGCGCGGTCAGGGTGGGTGTATTCGGGCAGGGGGCGAGCGCCTTCCACCAGCTCCACGGCGACGGGGATGCAGCCCAGGGGCAGGATCTTTTTCAGGTCATCGATGCCGATCAGCGGAATGTCGTGGTGGACCTTCTTGGTGTCGGTGATGAAGTCCCGCGCGCGCTCGTAACGCACGCCGGTGTAAAACACCGAGGCCACGCCGTAGCAGCCGGCGGCACGCATGACCGAACCGACGTTTTCGGGGGATTTGGGGTTATACAGACCGATGCAGCTGTAGCGTTTATTGCCCACGGGGAAGGGTGCCTTGGAGGAAAACGGCGATTATACGGCCTTGGAGTGATGCCGTGGTTGGCCGATCGCCTTCGCGAGCAAGCCCGCTCTCACATTTGAATGTGTTCACAGACCAAAAGTGTGGGAGCTGGCTTGCCTGCGATGAGGCCGGTACAGCCGACGAAGGCCTTCAGTCGTCCTTCTTCATCAGACCGGCCAACGCCGCAAACGGATTATGCGTGGCCTTGGCAATCGTCGGGCTGCTGGTGGAGCCGTCGCCGAAGTATTGCTGGTCGGTATAGCGCGAGTGTTCGTTGTCGTGGCAATACAGGCACAGCAACTCCCAGTTGGAACCGTCCTGGGGATTGTCATCATGATTGTGGTTGCGGTGGTGTACGGTCAGCTCACTCAGGCGTTTGCCGGAGAACTCACGGGCGCAGCGGCCGCACACGTGGGGGTACATCTTCAAGGCTTTGTCGCGGTAGCCCATTTCCCGGTCGCGCTGGGCATCGGCAAGGATGCGATCCAGCTTGGCGGTGTGGGAGGGCGGGTTGGTCGAGCTCATCATGGCTCCTGGCTATTTGATGGTTCACGGATAGGGTTGATTCTAGCCGCTCGCGTTGCAAATAACCGCTTCACTTTATCGATAAGGATCTGAAACTCATGCGTCTGCATTCATGGACTGTTGCACTGTTGCTGTGTGGGCTCACGGCCCAAGCCCAAGCGTTCTCTACCCCTCAGCCCGGTCAGGTGATCGAGGTGGCCCTGGAGCAATTGCACCCGACCCAGGCCGTGGTGGGTTTCGATCAGATCTACTACAGCCTTGGCCTGTTCGCCGATAAACCCAACAAGGTCTTCGATGAATACTGCGAAACCAACGGCCAGGGCGAGGCCGACAACGTGCCCAAGGGCGCGGACCTGCAAAAGCCGGCGAGCTTCACCTGCAAGGATCCGGTGGGCACTCATCCTGACGACATGAAAACCGTGGTAGTCGGCCCCGGCGGCCAGTTGTACCTGACCGACGGTCACCACAGCTTCACCACCTTGTGGGAAGCGCCCGGCGGCGGACCTCGCCTGAACATGTGGGTCAGGGTCACCGACGACTTCAGCAACAGCCCGACCATGGCCAACTTCTGGCAGCGCATGGAGGCCGCGCGCAAGGTCTGGCTCAAGGACAATCAGGGCCAGACCCTGCCGCCCGAGCAGTTGCCGGCGCACCTGGGCTTCAAGAACCTGCAGGACGACACCTTCCGCAGCCTGGTGTATTTCACCCGCAAGGCCGCGTATGGCAAACCTGATGCTGGCGAGATCGCGCCGGAGTTCCTGGAGTTCTATTGGGGCAACTGGCTGCGCACGCAAATTGATCTGGGCAAGTACAACCTGAACAAGAAGGCTGGCTACAAGGACGCGATAGAAGCCGTCGCCAAGCGCATGGTCAGCCTGGCCCCGGGCTCACCGGTCGGCGACAGCGGTTTCACCGCCCATCAACTGGGCGGCATGACGACGCTGGACCGCGATGAATTGGAGAAAACGTTCGACAAAAAAGTGCCGTACGTGATCGATTACCGTAATTCCCAACAATAGCGCAGATCAACAATGTGGGAGCGGGCTTGCTGGCGAATGCGGTGTTTCAGTCACTGATGTGCTGAATGACACACCGCATTCGCGAGCAAGCCCGCTCCCACATTAGACCTGCAGTGTGATCAGCCCTTGAGCTTCTCCGCAATCCAGATGGTGTGCCGTGTGCCCTTGTTGCCGTGGGCAAACACCTGCACTTCCTCGGCCTTGAAACCGGCCTTGCGCAGTTTGTCGCTGAACAGCTTGTCGGCGCTGGCTGACCACACGGCCAGCACGCCTTTGGGGCGCAGGGCCTTGGCGCAGGCGGCCAGGCCAGCGGCCGAGTAGAGCCAACTGTTGGCCTTTTGCGTGAGGCCTTCGGGGCCGTTGTCCACGTCCAGCATGATTGCGTCAAAGCCCTGGGGCTCGGCTTGCAGCACCTTGGCCACGTCTTCCATGCGGATCACCGTGCGCGGGTCCAGCAACGGTCGGCCGGATTTTTCGCCCAGCGGCCCCCGGTTCCATTCCACGACGCCCGGCACCAGTTCTGCGACGACCACTTCAGCGCTCTTGCCCAAGTGCTTGAGGGCTGACGCCAGGGTAAAGCCCATGCCCAAGCCACCAATCAATACCCGTGAGCCGGGGCGCCCAGCGACTTTGCGGCAGGGGATTTCCGCCAGCGCATCTTCAGAGCCGTGCATGCGCGTGTTCATCAACTGGCCACCGTCGCCGCCCTGGATCTTGATGACGAAATCTTCACCGTATTCGAACAGGCACAAGGCACCGCCGTTATCGGGGATCGGGGTGGTGTCCAGCAGAACGAAACGTTTCATGGGAATCTCATTGGGAAGGGCATTCTTGCGCGGTTGGGAGTAGCCTTACGATATTCCGGTCAGGCCATGGAGCCATCGATGAAGTGCAGCATTCTAACGGTCATTGTGTTGAGCGCGCTCGCCTCAGGTGCGGCGCAGGCTCAGGAGTTGCAAACCGTACCGGTCGCGCCCGCCCCAACCCCAGGCGCGCCGGGCACTCCGACGCCGACGTTATACCCGCAAGTCACCCCGCCCGCCGTGCCCAAGACCAATGGCTCGCCACCCTTGGTGCCTATCGTGCTGCCAACGCCACCCAAGGACCAGACGGTGCCGGGCCTGCAAAATGACAGCAAGCCGAAGACGCCTGGCGGTTAGATCTGTTGCGAGAGTAATTGCCCGTCGGCCATGCGCAGGCGCTTGGACAGGGCGATAGCTATCGCGCGGATGATCTTGGCGGCGACCCTGGGCGCCTCGTTGAGCATCTTTTCCAGGGAGTCCTTGCCCAGGTTCAGCAGCACGCAGTCACTGGCCGCTACGCAACTGGCGGAACGCCGCTCGCCGTCGAGTACGGCCATCTCGCCAAAGGCCCGGCCGCTGCGCAGGGTCGCGATGGTCAGGCGCTGACCTTCGTGGTTGGTTTTCTGCACCGCCACCTGGCCGCTGTGGAGGATGCACATGAAGGTGCCGGCATCGCCCTCAAGGAAAATCACCTCATCGCGGGCAATGCTGCTGATATTGAAATAGCCGGCGGCGACATGAAAGTCTTCCGGCAACAGCGGGTCGAACAGGCCGCAATCCATAAGCATGTCGCGGATTTCGGTTTGTAAAGAAGAACTCATGAGTGTCGGTAATGCCATGGCAGCAATCTTGATCCATCAATCAGTAGGCAGTCCTGTGTTCAGACAGAACCGCCCCGCTAAGTTCCTTAAACCAGCCCCAGCGCCTTGAACACAAAGCCATATTCGAGTGCTACGTCACGTAATCCCTGGTAACGACCGCTCATGCCACCGTGGCCGGCGCCCAGTTCGGTCTTGAGCAACAGAAGGTTGTCGTCGGTCTTGGTGTCGCGCAACTTGGCCACCCACTTGGCGGCTTCCCAATATTGCACGCGGCTGTCGTTGTAGCCGGCGATCACCAGCAGGTGCGGGTAGCCCTGGGCGCGAACGTTTTCGTAGGGCGCATAGGCCTTGATGCGTGCGTAGACGTCCGGCTCTTCAGGGTTGCCCCACTCGTCGTACTCGGTGATGGTCAACGGCAGTTCCGGGTCGAGCATGGTGTTGAGCACGTCGACGAAGGGCACTTCGGCAATCGCCGCCTGGAACAGCTCAGGGCGCTGATTGAGCACCGCGCCGATCAACAGGCCACCGGCACTGCCGCCGCTGATGGCCAGTTGCTTGGAGGTGGTCAGACCCTCGGCGATCAGGTGTTCGGCACAGGCGATAAAGTCACTGAACGTGTTCTGTTTGTGCGCCTGCTTGCCATTGCGGTACCAGGCTTCACCCAACTCCCCGCCGCCACGCACGTGGGCAATGGCAAACGCCACGCCACGCTCCAGCAGGCTCAGGCGTGCGTGGGAGAACCACGGGTCCAGGCTCGAACCGTAGGCGCCATAGCCGTACAGATACAGTGGCGTGGCTTTACCCAACTGGTCGCGCTTGACCACCAGGCTGATCGGCACCTGGGTGCCATCCGCCGAGGTGGCCCACAGCCGTTGGCTCACGTAATCGTCGGCGTTGAACACGCCGAGTACCGGGGTTTCCTTGAGCACCTGTTGCGCGCCGCTGGCCAGTTCCAACTGACGAACCTGGGCCGGGCGGTTCAGGGCTTCATAGCGCAGGCGGATCTTGTCGCTGACAAACTCCAGGCTGTTCTGTACGTAGAGGCTGTAGGCGGCGTCAGGTAATTCCACGCGATAGGCCGGCAAGCCCTGTGGATGCACTTCGATCACCGGCAGGCCACCGATGCGCAGGCTCAGGGTCATGGCGTGGGTGTTGAGGCTCACGCCGTCGAGCATCACCTCGTCGCTGTGGGGGATCAGGTTCTGCCACTCAGCTTCGGTCGGCACATCGCCAATGTCGGTCGCCACGAACAGAGCGTAGTTGATGCCATCGCGGTTGCTGCGGATAAACCAGGTCCACGCGCCATTCAGCTGGCCGTGATCGACATCGTATTCGTGGTCCTCGACCCGTGGCGCCAGGCACGTAAAGTCCAGCTGCGGCTGATCGGCGTCCAGGGCCCAGACTTCGCTGGTGGTCTTGCTGCCCAGTGACAGCAGCAGCTGGCGCTCGGAGCTGGAACGGTAGCAATGCAGGAAGAAGCGTCCGTCCGGCTCATGGAACACTTCCTGCGCTGCCGTGCCGTCCAGGCGATAGCGATACAGTTTGTGCGGGCGGTGGGTGTCGTCCAGCTCGCCGAAGAACAGGGTCAGGCTGTCGTTGGCCCAGGTCATGGTGCCGTCGCAGTGTTCAAACTCCAGTTCGCTGACTTTACCGGTGGCCAATTCCTTCACGTAGAGGGTGTAGATCTCTTCACCGCTGGTATCGAGGCTGTAGGCCAGGCGCTGGTGGTCGGGGCTGATACTGAAGGCGCCAAGGGAGAAGAAGCCACCATTGGCTAGCTCGTTCGGGTCCAGCAGCAATTCTTCGCTGCTGTCATCCACCTGGTTGCTGTCGTCGGCCGGGCGACGGCAGCGGTAGTGGCGGGCGTATTCGTCACCGGCGGTGGTGCGGGTGTAATACAAATACGGGCCCCACGGCGAAGGCAACGACAGATCGGTTTCGAGAATGCGGCCCTTGATCTCCTCGAACAGGGTTTCGCGCAGCGCTGCCTGGTCGGCGAGCTGGGCTTCCTGCCAGGCGTTTTCAGCCTTGAGGTAATCGAGCACCTCAGCACTGTCGCGCACTTGCAGCCAGGCGTACGGGTCTGGGCCTTGGGCCTTGCGGGCAATCGGAGCGGTCGATACGGGCATGGGATTATTCTCTATCGGGCGGACGGTGGCAGGCATTGCAGCCGCGACACGCAAAAGCCGTTATCATAGCCGCCTGTTTGCCAACCTTGCCATGGACACCATGACCGAGAACGACTATCTGATCGCTTGGGGCCTTTACGCCTTCGCCGCTTTGGGCTGCCTGTTGGTGTGGTGGCGCATGACCCGCTGGATCTGGCGCTGGCTGCGCGAGCCGCTGCTATTGCTGATGGCGGTGCTGCTCTTCAGCCCGACCATTGTCGACCCGGTCAAGACCCAGTTCGCGCCGGCCGTGGCGATCACGGCCCTGGACCTGGTGCTCAAGGTCGGCAACAACGCCTGGCGGGCCATTTCCGATCTGTTCATGTACACCATGATCGCCTTTGGCGTGTACCTGGTGTTTGCGCTGATCCGCTGGCCCATCGAACGGGCCGCCAACGCCCGCCGTGAGCGCAAGGCCGCTGCTGATGCCGCCCTGGCCGCCGAGCCGGATCAAGATGACGATGACGTGCCTATGCGGCGTCCTGCGCCGGTGAGCGGTATGCGCGTCGAACCGCGCCTTTAACGTTGTCCGCCCTGCTGCGAGAGCCCTGGCATGTGTGAATTATTGGGCATGAGTGCCAACGTCCCCACCGATATCGTGTTCAGCTTCACCGGGCTGATGCAGCGCGGTGGGCGCACCGGTCCGCACCGTGACGGTTGGGGCATCGCCTTCTACGAAGGCCGTGGCCTGCGCCTGTTCCAGGACCCGGCCGCCAGCAGTGAATCGGAAGTCGCGCTGCTGGTGCAGCGTTACCCGATCAAAAGTGAAGTGGTGATTGGTCATATCCGCCAGGCCAACGTCGGCAAGGTCAGTTTGGCCAACACTCACCCGTTCGTTCGCGAACTGTGGGGCCGTAACTGGTGCTTTGCCCACAACGGCCAACTGGCCGACTTCACCCCACGCGCCACTTTCTACCGCCCGGTGGGCGATACCGACAGCGAAGCGGCCTTCTGCGATTTGCTCAACCGTGTGCGCGAAGCCTTCCCTGAGCCGGTGGACATTGAAGACGTCCTGCCGGACCTGATCGCCGCCTGTGCCGAATACCGCAGCAAAGGTGTGTTCAACTGCCTGCTCAGCGACGGCGACTGGCTGTTTTGCTATTGCTCGACCAAATTGGCCCAGATCACCCGTCGCGCCCCGTTTGGTCCGGCACGCTTGAAAGATGTCGACGTGATCGTCGATTTTCAGGCCGAAACCACGCCTAATGACGTGGTGACCGTGATTGCCACCGAACCTTTGACCGATAACGAAAACTGGACCCGCTACGAACCGGGCCAATGGAGCCTGTGGCGACGCGGTGAATGCGTCAGCCAGGGCATCACCGAGTAAGGATATCGACCATGTTGCTCAGTTATCTGCGGTTGGTGCTGTTTGCGATTGGCCTGTTGGTCGGCGTGCAAGTGCCGGGCTTCATCAACGACTACGCCAAGCGCGTCGAAGCTCATTTGATCGAGGCCCAGACCGGTCTCAGTGGGTTTGAGACCACTGCCCGGCAGTTCTTCAACGGTGACTTGAAGGCGTTGGTCGCGCACTACCGCGCCAGCGATGACCCGGTGTTCCAGAGTGACGCCAACAGCCTGGGCGCCATGCTGGATCGCCAGGTGGCGTTGGACAAGCAATTCCAGGCCATGCAAGGCCCGTGGTACATCCGCGCCCTGCAAGTGGCGGTGGCGGCGGACCCGGATATCCGCCAGGAAACCTGGAACGGCTACAGCTACCAGATCCTGCTCACGCCTGAGGCCATGGGCTGGGGGTTGGGCGGGGCGATGCTGTTGTCGTTTGGCATCGAATGCCTGTTCCGCCTGATCGACTGGGTCGTGCTGGGCGGCAAGCGCCTGCGCCAGAGCCGGCCGATCGAAGAGCGCGACCTGAAAGGTTTGTAAACCATACGCAGATCCAACTGTGGGAGCGGGCTTGCTCGCGAATGCGGTAGATCAGTCACAATATCTTTGACTGACACGCCGCATTCGCGAGCAAGCCCGCTCCCACATGTTTAATCCGGTTTCCTCAGTAAGGTTGGTGTGCTCAGTACCATCCGCTCTTCACCGACTTCTTCGGCATACCGCGCCACCACCTTCTGGCACAACCCCACAATCTCCTCCACCAACTCCACCCCCACGCGCCACGACACCACCACCTGCAAGTTCGGCAGTTTCTGCGCCATCGGCAACATCACCAATTCCCCACGCGCCAGTTCTTCGCTGACCAGCACCGGCGGCAGCGCGCCTATACCGAAACCATCGCGCAGCAAGCGGGTGATGGCCGATACTGAATTCACGCAGTTCATCCGTGGCGCGGCCACGCCGTTGGCTTGCATCAGGCTGATGACGTCCTGGTGCGGGTGGGAGTTTTTCGAGTAGGTGATGATGCGTTCCTGGGCCAGTTCTGCGAGGGAGGCGTAGTCACGGTTGTAGATCGACTGGCTGGCGACGATCCAGGCCATGGGGTGGCTGGCCAATTCCAGGCTGCGTACGGTTTCGAGGCGCACCAGGTCGGTTTGCAGGATCAGGTCGAGGAAGCCTTTTTGCAGCTGATCGCTGAGGTTCAGCGCGGTATCGGCGACCAATTCGATTTCTACCAGGGGGAAGTGGTCCATCAGTTCCGCCACCAGCGGGCTGAGCCAGGTGTGGATAACCGTGTCCATCGCGCCTATCCGAATGCGCCCGACCTTGCTGCTGGTGGTCTCCAGGGACTGTTTCAGGCCCTGCATGGTCACCATCATCTGCTCGGCATAATCGAGCACTTTCAAACCCTCAGGGGTCAGGCTCACGCCGCGTGAGTCGCGTAGAAACAACTTCACCCCCAGTTCGCTTTCCAGCACCGCGATACGGCTGGAGATCGACGCCTGGGTGGTGAACAACTTCTCGGCGGTCAGGCGGAAACTCTTGAGCTTGGCTACCCAGACGAAGGTTTCGAGGAACTTCAAATTCATGGGATCAACTTTTTCTTATGCATGGATCGGTTTTTATTAGTTGGACGCCGTACCGGGCCAGCGCCAAAAATCGAGCCATTCCACGATAAGCGCCGTTGGGGTGTCAGGACAAGTTGCGAGTTCTGCGTAAATAATCCCACACTACAAAAAAATAAAGCCTACAGGAGCGACAGTCCGTGAGCCGTCTTTTACTCAATTGCGATATTGGCGAAAGCTTTGGCAACTGGACCATGGGTCTGGACGCCGAGGTCATGCCGTTCATTGATTGCGCCAACGTGGCGTGCGGTTTCCATGCCGGCGACCCGAGCATCATGCGCAAGACGGTCAGCCTGGCGTTCAAACAGGGTGTGCAAGTCGGTGCGCACCCGGCGTATCAGGACCTGCAAGGCTTTGGCCGTCGCTCGATGGCCTACACCCCTCAGGAAATCCAGGATCTGTTGCACTATCAGATCGGTGCCCTCGACGGCATCTGCCGGGCACAAGGCGGGCGTGTCAGCTACGTGAAGCCTCACGGAGCGATGTACAACGACATGATGGCCAACCCCGCACAGTTGCGTGCGGTGATGCAGGCCGTGGCCGCCTACGGCGACCTGCCACTGATGCTGCTCGCCACGCGCGACAACAGCGCGGCCCAGGCCTTGGGCGACGAATACGGTGTAACCCTGTGGTTCGAAGCCTTCGCCGACCGGGCCTACGATAACAAGGGCCACCTGGTCTCGCGCCAGTTGCCCGGCGCGGTGCACCACGATTCCGACACCATCCTGCAGCAAGCCCTGACCATTTCCCGGGGTGAACCGCTCACCGCCAGCGACGGCAGCCCGTTGGTCCTGCAGGCCAATACCTTGTGCGTACACGGCGACAACGCCAGCTCGGTCGCCGCCGTGCAACGCATCTGCGAGGCATTGAAGCCAGCATGAAGCCTCGGATTGAAGTGGTGGCCATCGACTGCCTGATGGTGCGCCTATTTGATGCAATCGCCGAAGCCAACATGCCGTGGATGCTTGCCGCCACCCAGCGCTTGCGCAGCGATTTTGGTGCGGCCTTGGTGGACCTGGTGCCGTCCTACACCACGTTGATGGTGCATTACGACCTGACGGCATTGAGCCCGGCCCAGGCGCGGGAGTTGATCGACCTGGCCCTCACCGACCTGCAGCCACAGGCCCAAGGCAGTGGCCAGTGCCATGTGCTGCCGGTGTGGTACGACCTGAGCGTCGGCCCCGAACTGACCCTGCTTAGCCAGCGCAGTGGCCTGTCGGTGGATGAAGTGATCCGCCGCCACAGCGCCCACGAATACCAGGTGTTTGCCCTCGGCTTCGCCCCCGGCTTTGCCTTTATGGGCCTGGTGGATGAAAGACTCGCCGCGCCACGTCTGAACACCCCACGCAAACGCGTGGCGGCCGGCAGTGTCGGCATCGCCGAACGGCAAACCGCCGCTTACCCGGTGGTCTCGCCGGGCGGCTGGAACCTGATAGGCCGCACCCCGGCCCGACTCTTTGACCGCGAGCGCGAGGGCTACAGCCTGATGCAGCCTGGTGACACGGTGCGCTTCGAGCCCGTCGATCACGCTCAATTCATCACATTAGGTGGCGATGACACGCCGTTGGAGGCGCAGGCATGAGCCGCTTGATCATTGAGGCCAGCACGCCGCTGTGCCTGTTGCAGGACGGCGGCCGTTTTGGCGTGCGTCACCTTGGCGTGACCCAGGGCGGAGCGCTGGACTGGGTGTCGATGTCCTGGGCCAACTGGCTGCTGGGCAATGCGCTGGACGCGCCGGTGGTGGAAATCACCCTGGGCGGTTTTACCGTGCAAGCCGACGATTATTGCCTGCTGGCCCTGGCCGGAGCGGACTTGGGCGCGTACATCGACGAACGCCCCATCAGCCCCGGCCGCAGTTTCATCCTGCAAAAGGGCCAGCGCCTGCGTTTCACCCAGCCATTCAAGGGGGCGCGGGCCTATCTGGCCGCGCCGGGCGGCTTTGATGCGCCGGATGTGCTGGGCAGTTGCGCCACCGTTGTGCGCGAGGAACTGGGCGGGGTGGACGGCTTTGGCAAGGCATTGGCCGAAGGCGGGCGCTTGGCGTATTCCGGCACAGGCGGCGCAATGAAGGTTCTCAGCGATTTAACCCTGCCAACCAAAGCACCGTTGGACGTGATTGTCGGCGCACAAATCGGCCAGTTCAGTGGGCAAAGCCTGTTCGATGCATTCAACACAGAGTGGGCCCTCGACAGCCGCGCCGACCGCATGGGCATGCGTTTGTTGGGCACGCCGTTGCAGTATCAGGGGCCGTCGTTGATCTCCGAAGGCATTCCGTTGGGGGCGATCCAAGTGCCGCCGGATGGGCAGCCGATTGTGTTGCTCAATGATCGGCAGACCATCGGTGGCTACCCGCGTCTGGGGGCACTGACGCCTCTGTCGCTGGCGCGGCTGGCGCAATGCCTGCCAGGAGAGAAAGTACGCTTGACGCCAGTGGTGCAGGAGACGGCGCATCGTCAGCAACTTGAATGTCTACGCCAGTTCATTTGACCGCTGAGGCAGTGGGACACTCGCAGAGATATCCCACACTACCTGAGTCCTTTGCCGTATTGGTTTGCAAGGTGGCGCATGGAAGTCTTGAGGGTGCATTCACTATCAGGATTCAACATGCGCTACATGAAGATCTACGCACACGACGTGCTCGATAACGATGTACCCGATGTGGTCACACTTGAGTTTCACGACGACACCTGCACGCCGACGCTTGTTCATCAAGCCACGACGTTCGATATCACTGATGACGGGCAGTTGGACTGGGTGATCGCCGATGATGTGAATCAGGACGGCGTCGTCGATGCTGTCGACCGTGCACAAGCGATTGAGCTGGCCCAACTGTTTCTTGAGTTCAATTGGTTCAGTCTCGACGAACCTTTCGATAAATATTTGAAAGTATTTGCCCGAGATTTTGATGGTAATGGCGTTCCTGACACCGTGCGGCTGCATTTTCATCAAGGCGAGGGCGCACCGACCGATGAGAGTATTGCCTACACCGCAGCGATTTATGCCGATGGAAATGGCCTTGCCGGCGTTTCGATCAACCAGGACGTCAACAATGACCGTAAGGTCGACAGAAAGGACGCCGAGCTGGTCAAACAGTTTTCCGCGCTGTTCCTGAAGTGCGGCTGGATCGACGCTGGGACCGCTTGATGGCAGACCTGTAGCCGCAGCGTGCGGCTACAGGGAGCAGGCTACTTCGACAAGAAGCGCATCCCTTCTTCCAACCCGCGCAGGGTCAGCGGATACATCTGATCTTCCACCAACTCCCGCACAATCCCGGTCGACGCTGTATACCCCCAAGTGTCCTTCGGATACGGGTTAATCCAGATCAGCTTCTTGTACTTGGCCATGAAGCGCTGCATCCACACATACCCCGGCTCTTCATTCCAGTGCTCGACGCTGCCGCCGGCCTGGGTGATTTCATACGGCGCCATCGACGCATCGCCGATAAAAATCACTTTGTAGTCCGCACCGTACTTGTGCAGCACGTCCTGGGTGGAAGTACGTTCCGAGGTGCGGCGCTGGTTGTTCTTCCACACTGATTCGTACACGAAATTGTGAAAGTAGAAGTACTCCAGGTGCTTGAACTCGGTCTTGCACGCCGAGAACAGCTCTTCGCAGATCTTCACGTGGGCATCCATCGAGCCGCCGATGTCAAACAGCAACAGCAGCTTGATGGTGTTGCGCCGCTCGGGGCGCATCTGAATATTCAGCAACCCGGCGTCGCGGGCGGTGTGGTCGATGGTGCCGTCGATGTCCAGCTCTTCGGCCGCACCCTGGCGTGCGAATTTGCGCAGGCGACGCAGGGCGACCTTGATGTTGCGCGTGCCCAGTTCCACCTGATCGTCGAGGTTCTTGTACTCGCGCTGGTCCCACACCTTCACGGCCTTGCCCTGACGCTTGCCGGCATCACCGACACGGATGCCTTCCGGGTTGTAGCCGCCGGAACCGAACGGGCTGGTGCCGCCGGTGCCGATCCACTTGTTGCCGCCGGCATGGCGTTCTTTCTGTTCTTCCAGGCGTTTCTTGAAGGCTTCGATCAGCTTGTCGAGGCCGCCAAGGGACTGGATCTGCGCGCGTTCTTCATCGCTCAGCGAACGTTCGAATTCCTTGCGCAACCAGTCTTCGGGGATCAGCGCCTGCAAATGGTCATCGAGTTTTTCCAGGCCGTTGAAGTAGGCGCCGAACGCCCGGTCGAACTTGTCGAAATGCCGCTCGTCCTTCACCAATATCGCCCGGGCCAAGTAGTAAAACTCGTCCATGTCGGCGAAGGTCACGCGCTGTTTCAGCGCGTTGATCAGGTCGAGCAGCTCGCGCACCGACACCGGCACCTTGGCGGCGCGCATCTCGTTGAACAGGTTGAGCAACATCAGCGATTACCGCGACGGCTCATGAACGCCAGACGCTCCAGCAACTGTACGTCCTGCTCGTTCTTGACCAGCGCACCGGCCAGCGGTGGGATGGCTTTGGTCGGGTCGCGTTCGCGCAGCACGGCTTCGCCGATGTTGTCGGCCATCAGCAGCTTGAGCCAGTCGACCAACTCCGAGGTGGAGGGCTTTTTCTTCAGGCCCGGCACTTTGCGTACGTCAAAGAACACGTCCAGCGCTTCGCTGACCAGGTCTTTCTTGATGTCGGGGTAATGCACATCGACGATTTTTTGCAGGGTGGTGCGGTCGGGGAAGGCGATGTAGTGAAAGAAACAGCGGCGCAGGAACGCGTCCGGCAGCTCTTTTTCGTTATTGGAGGTAATGATGATGATCGGGCGTTTCTTGGCCTTGATGGTCTCGTCGATTTCGTAGACGTAGAACTCCATCTTGTCGAGTTCCTGCAGCAGGTCGTTGGGGAACTCGATGTCGGCCTTGTCGATTTCATCGATCAACAGGATCACCCGCTCCTCGGATTCGAACGCTTCCCAGAGCTTGCCCTTCTTCAGGTAATTGCGCACGTCATGCACCTTGTCCACGCCCAGTTGCGAGTCGCGCAGGCGGCTGACCGCGTCGTACTCGTACAGCCCTTGGTGGGCCTTGGTGGTGGACTTGATGTGCCAGGTGATCAGCTTGGCGCCGAAGGACTCTGCCAATTGCTCGGCGAGCATCGTCTTGCCGGTGCCAGGCTCGCCCTTGACCAGCAACGGCCGCTCCAGGGTAATGGCGGCGTTGACGGCCAGTTTCAGGTCATCGGTAGCCACATAGGCCTGGGTGCCTTCGAACTTCATCGGTGTCTCCTCGCATTCATCAATGCCCGGACTATACCGCGCAGCCCCGGCGACTGTGAACGCAGGCGGCTTATTCAGTCTCTGAATGACCAGTCACCTTCAGTCCGCCGAGGGCTTGGGTTGTTCATAGCGGGCATTGAACGCCTGGATGAACCCGTTGCGCAAAATCGCCAAAAATGCGGAAAACGCGCTGACATTTTGCTGGTGCACGCTGCCACTGAGTTCAACGCGGGTGGCAAACTGGTTTTTCGCCTGATTTTTCAACACGGTTTCGCTGGCGCCGACCACGGCCTCCCAGATCGAGCGGAAGATGTTTTTGTCTTTGTTTTCCACATCCTGTTGCCAATCGAACACTTCTACATCGCGCATCAGCGGTTTGATGTAGCCGGTCAACTGACCTTTTTCCGCCTGGGCTTCGATCACCACGTCGCCGGTGCCGGCCTTGAAGTCGAATTTGCCGTAGGCCGACGCGAAGTCATTCATGCGCTTGAGCTGCAAGTCTTTGGCGCGGAAACGGAATTCGAAATTCTCGAAATCACTCAGCGGGTCGAACGTGGCGGTCGCTTCCAGCGGTGCCTGGCCCTGAAGCAGCGCCTTGCCCTCAAAGCGGGCGTCTCGCTTGCCTTTGATGTCGACCACGTTGGTCAGGTTGTAGAAGCTCGCGTTGACGTCCGTGGCGTTGATGTTGACCGGTGGTTTGGAGTTGAAGTTGTGAAAGGCGATCTTGCCGTCTTCGATGCGCACTTCGTCGAGTGTGATGGGCGCCAGCTTGCTCAACTGCTCGCGCCAGTCGGTGCCTTTACCGGTCTGGGACGCCTGCTGGTTGGCGCCGCCGTCGACGAAGTTCACTTCAGGCTGGATAAACAGCACCTTGGCCACCACCGCATGGTCGTACCACAGTGAATGCCAGCTCACCGCCAGGTCGACCAACGGCGCCTTGACGAACGGTACGGGCACTTTACCGTCGACCTTGATGATCTCCAGGCCGTTGATCCGGTAGGCACCGCGCCACAGGGCCAGGTCCACGTCGGTCACCTGGCCACGGTAGTCGCCCATGTTGGCGAGCTTGTCATTCAAGTAGTTACGCACCAGATAGGGCAGGGCGATGCTCAAGGCGACCAGTAGCACCAGTATTCCGGCAACGGTCCATAGTGGCCAGCTGTAGCGACGTTTCATGGGGAGGTCCTCTGTCCGTATAGGAGGTGGACTGTTGCGAGGGGCGCAACGTTCCTCCGACTGGACGCTTCGCGGCACGAGGCATACCCTTGTTGCCTTCCTGAAGACTGCCCAATAGGACCCGTCATGAGCCGCATCTTTGCAGACAACGCGCACTCCATCGGTAACACGCCCCTGGTTCAGATCAACCGGATCGCACCGCGTGGCGTGACCATCCTGGCCAAGATCGAAGGGCGTAACCCAGGCTACTCGGTGAAATGCCGCATTGGCGCAAACATGATCTGGGACGCTGAAAGCACCGGCAAACTCAAACCGGGCATGACCATTGTCGAACCCACCTCCGGCAACACCGGTATTGGCCTGGCGTTTGTCGCTGCGGCCCGTGGCTATAAGTTGCTGCTGACCATGCCGGCCTCCATGAGCATCGAGCGGCGCAAGGTGCTCAAGGCCCTCGGCGCCGAATTGGTGCTGACCGAGCCGGCCAAGGGCATGAAGGGCGCGATCGAAAAAGCCGGCGAAATCGTCGCCAGCGACCCGGCCACTTACTTCATGCCGGCTCAGTTCGAAAACCCGGCCAACCCGGCCATCCATGAGAAAACCACTGGTCCGGAAATCTGGAACGACACCGACGGCGCCGTGGATGTGCTGGTCGCGGGCGTGGGCACTGGCGGCACCATCACCGGTGTTTCACGCTATATCAAGAACATCGCGGGCAAGCCGATCCTGTCGGTGGCCGTCGAGCCGATCGCATCGCCAGTGATCACCCAGGCGCTGGCCGGTGAAGAGATCAAGCCCAGCCCGCACAAGATCCAGGGTATTGGCGCCGGTTTCGTACCGAAGAACCTCGATCTATCGATGGTCGACCGCGTGGAGCTGGTGACCGACGACGAATCCAAGGCCATGGCTCTGCGCCTGATGCAGGAAGAAGGGATTCTGTGCGGTATCTCCTGTGGCGCCGCGATGGCTGTGGCAGTGCGCCTGGCCGAGAAACCGGAGATGCAGGGCAAGACCATCGTAGTGATTCTGCCCGACTCCGGTGAGCGCTACCTGTCGAGCATGCTGTTCAGCGATTTGTTTACCGAGCAAGAAAACCAGGCTTGATTTGAGTCAGCGCCGAACACCCGGGCCTTCTGCATAATGGCCCAACTGTTTATCATGGCCGGCTGCTACGTCTGCTGTTGGCCAGGCGCTTATTTCCAGGAGTTGCTGCATGACCTTTTCTTTGGCCGCCAAGCTGTCGGTGCTGGCGTTGTTTATCGGCAGCACGTTGTATGTGCACCTGCGCGGCAAGGCGCGTTTGCCGATGTTGCGCCAGTTCGTTAACCATTCGGCGCTGTTCGCCCCCTATAACGCCCTGATGTACCTGTTTTCGGCGGTGCCGTCCAAGCCGTACCTGGACCGCAGCAAATTCCCGGAACTGGATGTGCTCAAGGACAACTGGGAAGTGATCCGCGAAGAGGCCATGCACCTGTTCGACGAGGGTTACATCCGTGCGGCCGAAAAGAACAACGACGCCGGTTTCGGCTCGTTCTTCAAGAAGGGCTGGAAGCGTTTCTACCTCAAGTGGTACGACAAACCCCTGCCATCGGCGCAGGCGCTGTGTCCGAAAACCGTGGCGTTGGTGAGCAGCATTCCTAACGTGAAAGGCGCGATGTTCGCGCTGTTGCCGGGCGGCAGCCACCTCAACCCGCACCGCGACCCGTTTGCCGGTTCCCTGCGTTATCACTTGGGCCTGTCCACGCCGAACTCCGACGCCTGTCGTATCTTTGTCGATGGCGAGGAGTACGCCTGGCGCGACGGTGACGACGTGATGTTCGACGAAACCTACGTGCACTGGGTCAAGAACGAGACTGAGCAGACCCGTGTGATTCTGTTCTGTGACATCGAGCGTCCGCTGAGCAACCGCGTGATGACCCGTATCAACCGTTGGGTCAGCAAGCAGTTGGGGCGCGCGACTGCGCCGCAGAACCTGGATGACGAGCGTGTGGGCGGGATCAACCAGGCGTATGCCTGGAGCAAGACGTTCAGCGACAAGTTCAGCGGTGTGGTCAAGCAGTGGAAGCGCAAGCATCCGAAGGCTTACCGCATTGCGCGGCCAGTGCTGGCCGTAGTGGTGCTGGTGCTGCTGTGGAAGTGGCTGTTCGGCTGACAGGCACTGCGTAAAAAAGCGCTGTATCTCGCGATGCAGCGCTTTTTTTATGCCTGAAATGCGACCAAAACTGTGGGAGCTGGCTTGCCTGCGATAGCGGTGTGTCAGTTGCAGATAGGCTGGCTGACCCGCCGCCATCGCAGGCAAGCCAGCTCCCACATTAGATCTCCATTGTTTTAGAGAGCCTCTTAGGACGCGATCAGTTGGCGCAGCACGTAGTGCAGGATGCCCCCCGACTTGAAGTACTCCACTTCATTGAGCGTATCGATCCGGCACAGCACTTCGACCTTCTCGGTACCGCCATCCTCCCGCGTAATCACCAGCGTCAGGTTCATCCGTGGCACGATCTCCACGTCGGTCAGCCCAAGAATGTCGATCTTCTCCTTACCCGTCAGCTTGAGCGACTTGCGGTTCTGATCCAGCTTGAACTGCAACGGCAGCACACCCATGCCCACCAGGTTGGAGCGGTGAATCCGCTCGAAACTCTCGGCGATCACCGCCTTGACGCCCAGCAGGTTGGTACCCTTGGCCGCCCAGTCACGGCTTGAGCCGGTGCCATATTCCTGGCCGGCCACCACCACCAGCGGCGTGCCTGAGGCCTGGTATTTCATCGAGGCGTCGTAGATTGGCATTTTCTCGCCGGTGGGGATGTACAGCGTATTGCCGCCTTCCTCACCGCCGACCATCTCATTGCGGATACGGATGTTGGCAAAAGTGCCGCGCATCATCACTTCATGGTTGCCGCGGCGTGAACCGTAGGAGTTGAAGTCGCGCGGTTCCACGCCTTGTTCGCGCAGGTAGCGGCCGGCGGGGCTGTCGGTCTTGATGTTGCCGGCCGGGGAGATGTGGTCGGTGGTGACCGAGTCTCCCAGCAACGCCAGCACATTCGCGCCCTTGACGTCCTTGATCACCGGCAGAGGCCCGGCAATGTCGTCGAAGAACGGCGGGTGCTGGATGTAGGTGGAGTCTTTCTGCCACACGTAGGTCGCAGCTTGTGGCACTTCAATCGCTTGCCACTGCTCGTCACCGGCAAACACTTCAGCGTATTCCTTGTGGAACATGCCTGTCGTGACTTGAGCAACGGCGTCGGCGATTTCCTGGCTGGTGGGCCAGATGTCCTTGAGGTACACCGGATGACCGTGCTGATCGTTGCCCAACGGTTCGCTGCTGATATCGATGCGCACGGTGCCCGCCAAGGCGTAGGCCACCACCAGCGGCGGCGACGCCAGCCAGTTGGTTTTCACCAGCGGGTGCACGCGGCCTTCAAAGTTGCGGTTACCCGACAGCACCGAAGCCACGGCAAGATCGGCCTTCTGGATGGCTTTCTCGATCGGCTCGGGCAGCGGACCCGAGTTACCGATGCAGGTGGTGCAGCCGTAACCCACCAGGTCGAAGCCCAGCTTGTCCAGGTACTGGGTAAGGCCCGCTGCCTTGTAGTAGTCGGTGACCACTTTGGAGCCTGGGGCCAGGGAGGTTTTAACCCAAGGTTTGCGCGTCAGGCCCTTTTCCACGGCCTTTTTCGCCAGCAGCCCGGCCGCCATCATCACGCTGGGGTTGGAGGTGTTGGTGCAGGAGGTGATTGCAGCGATCACCACCGCGCCGTTTTTCAGGCGATAGGTCTGGCCGTCGTATTCATAGTCGGTTTCGCCCACCAGGTCGGCATTGCCCACGGCAACCCCGCCGCCGCCTTCGCTTTCCAGGCGGCCCTCTTCCTTGTTGGTGGGTTTGAATTGCAGGTCGAGGAAGTCGCTGAAGGCCTGCCCGACATTCGGCAGGGCGACACGGTCCTGTGGGCGTTTTGGTCCGGCCAGGCTGGCTTCGACGCTGCCCATGTCCAGGGCCAGGCTGTCGGTGAACACCGGCTCCTGGCCGGCGTTGCGCCACAGGCCTTGGGCCTTGGTGTAAGCCTCGACCAGCTTGACGGTTTCGGTTGGACGGCCGGAAAGGCGCAAGTAGTCCAGCGTCACCTCGTCCACCGGGAAAAAGCCGCAGGTGGCGCCATATTCCGGGGCCATGTTGGCGATGGTGGCGCGGTCGGCCAAGGGCAGGTCGGCCAGGCCGTCGCCATAGAATTCGACGAATTTACCCACGACGCCTTTTTTGCGCAGCATCTGGGTCACGGTCAGCACCAAGTCAGTGGCGGTGATGCCTTCCTTCAATTTGCCCGTGAGCTTGAAGCCGATCACTTCCGGGATCAGCATCGACACCGGTTGGCCAAGCATCGCCGCTTCTGCCTCGATCCCGCCCACGCCCCAGCCGAGTACGCCGAGGCCGTTGATCATGGTGGTGTGGGAATCGGTGCCGACCAGGGTGTCTGGGAAGGCGTAGGTGCGGCCGTCCTCGTCTTTGGTCCAGACCGTGCGGCCGAGGTATTCGAGGTTGACCTGGTGGCAAATGCCCGTGCCCGGTGGCACCACGCTGAAGTTGTCAAAGGCGCTCTGGCCCCAGCGCAGGAAGGCGTAGCGTTCGCCGTTGCGCTGCATTTCGATGTCGACGTTCTGCTCGAAAGCGCCGGTGGTGCCAAACTTGTCGACCATCACCGAGTGGTCAATCACCAGGTCTACGGGGGACAGCGGGTTGATGCGCTGCGGGTCGCCCCCGGCCTTGGCCACGGCGGCGCGCATGGCGGCCAGGTCGACCACGGCGGGTACGCCGGTAAAGTCTTGCATCAATACGCGGGCGGGGCGGTACTGGATCTCACGGTCGGACTGGCGTTCCTTGAGCCAGGCGGCAATGGCCTTGAGGTCGGCGCCGGTGACAGTCTTGTTGTCTTCCCAGCGCAGCAGGTTTTCCAGCAGCACCTTGAGTGACATCGGCAGCTTGTCCAGGTCACCCAGGCTCTTGGCGGCTTCGGGCAGGCTGAAGTAGTGGTAGGTTTTACTGTCTATTTCAAGGGTCTTAAGGGTTCTCAGGCTATCAAGCGATGACATGACACGACTCCTTATGGTCCGCACGGCTACGGACCTGACGGGACGAACAGAGCTATCAACTTAGCCCTGTTTTCATTAGCAGGCTAATAACTGGACTCTATCGTTAAGTCCAAGGTTCCGAACTCGGCTATCATGCGCGCGTTTTCATGACAGGACTTGCGCTACAGCAAGCCCAGTTGCCAGGAGATTCAATGAACACCCTTTTTATGCACTGCCGCCCGGGTTTTGAAGGCGAAGTCTGTTCCGAGATCGCGGAGCACGCCGCGCGCCTGAACGTTTCCGGCTACGCCAAGGCCAAGACCGGCAGCGCCTGCGCCGAATTTGTCTGCACCGAAGAAGACGGCGCCCAGCGCCTGATGCACGGCCAGCGTTTTGCCGAGCTGATCTTTCCACGGCAGTGGGCGCGCGGAGTGTTCATCGACCTGCCGGAAACCGACCGGATCAGCGTGATCCTCGCCCACCTGCGCGAATTCCCGGTGTGTGGCAGCCTGTGGCTGGAGATGGTCGACACCAACGACGGCAAGGAACTGTCGAACTTCTGCAAAAAATTCGAAGTGCACCTGCGCAAAGCCCTGTTGAACGCCGGCAAACTGGTGGACGACCCGAGCAAACCGCGCCTGCTGCTGACCTTCAAGAGCGGCCGCGAAGTGTTCATGGGCCTAGCCGAATCGAACAACTCGGCGATGTGGCCGATGGGCATCCCGCGCCTCAAGTTCCCCCGTGAAGCGCCGAGCCGTTCCACCCTCAAGCTGGAAGAGGCCTGGCACCACTTCATCCCCCGCGACCAGTGGGACGAGCGTCTGCACGGCGACATGACCGGTGTCGACCTCGGCGCAGCGCCCGGCGGCTGGACCTGGCAACTGGTCAACCGCGGCATGCTGGTGACGGCCATCGACAACGGGCCGATGGCTGAAAGCCTGATGGACACTGGTCTGGTGCAGCATTTGATGGCCGACGGTTTTACCTTCGTCCCCAAGCAGCCGGTGGACTGGATGGTCTGCGATATCGTCGAAAAGCCGGCGCGTAACGCGGCGTTGCTCGAAACCTGGATCGGCGAGGGGTATTGCCGCGAGGCGGTGGTGAACCTGAAGCTGCCGATGAAACAGCGCTACGCCGAGGTGAAGCGCCTGCTGGAGCGTATCGAAGACGGCTTCAAGGCACGCGGCATCCGCGTGGAGATCGGCTGCAAGCAGCTGTACCACGACCGTGAGGAAGTGACCTGCCATTTGCGTCGGTTGGTGGATGTGAAGAAAACCAAGGCCCGCTGAGCCCTTGAGGTGATCACAGGGCCCATGGGGGAGCGAGCTTGCTCGCGAAAGCGGTATAACTGTCGAAATTTATGGTGAATGTGCCCGCGTCTTCGCGCTCCCACAGGAGATCGGGTTAGTTTCAGGAGTGAAGTATGAGTCATGCAGAAGAACTGCCCGTCGACGGCACCTTGGACGCCACCGGCCTCAACTGCCCGGAGCCGGTGATGATGCTGCACCAGCACATCCGCGACCTGCCACCAGGCGGTTTGCTCAAGGTGATCGCGACCGACCCGTCCACGCGCCGCGATATCCCCAAGTTCTGCGTGTTCCTTGACCACGAGCTGGTGGATCAGCAGGAGCAGGCCGGTACATACCTGTACTGGATCCGCAAAAAAGCCGACTGATCACACGATCGATTCAGCCCCGTGCTTTATCGGCGCGAATGCGCCGGCGTGCGCTGCGCGCCAGGCGCACCAGCAACATTCCTGCGGCACAGCTCAGGCCCACGATCAGCCCTTGCCATAAGCCGCTTGGGCCGCTTGGCTCGCCCAGCCAGTTTGTCAGCCCCAGGGCATAACCCACCGGCAGGCCTACGCCCCAATAGGCGAACAAGGTCAGTACCATGGTCACGCGTGTGTCTTGGTAGCCGCGCAGTGCACCGGCGGCCGTGACTTGGATCGAGTCGCTGAACTGGAACAGTGCCGAGAACACGATCAGCATCGAAGCCAAGTGAATGACGACCGGGTCTGGTGTGTAGATCGCCGCGATCTGCTCGCGAAACAGCAGCATCAGGCTGCAGGACAGGCAGGCGTAGGCCAGCGCCGTGCCCATGCCGACGCCAGCCGCGAAGCGCGCTTCACGCGGTTCGCCACGCCCGAGGGCCTGGCCGACCCGCACGGTGACGGCCATGCTCAGGGAGTAGGGGATCATGAACACCAGCGAGCTGACGTTCAGCGCGATCTGATGGCCTGAGACCACGGTGGCGCCCAGGCTGCCAATCAGCAGGGCAATCACCGCGAAGATGCTCGATTCGGCAAAGATCGCGATGCCGATGGGCAGGCCGATGCTCAATACACGCTTGATCACCGCCCATTGCGGCCAGTCGAAACGCTTGAACAGTTCGCTGCTCTGGTAAGCCGGGCCCCAGCGGGTCCAGACGGCCAGGCCGAGCATCATCACCCACATCGCAATGGCTGTGGCCCAGCCGCAACCGACGCCGCCCATGGCCGGCACACCCAGGTGGCCGTAGATGAAGATGTAGTTCAGCGGGATATTCAATGCCAGGCCACACAGGCCCATCACCATGCTCGGCCGCGTGCGGCCCAGGCCGTCACTGAAACAGCGCAGCACGTAATACAGCGCAATGGCCGGCATGCCAGCGGCGATGCCGTGCAAGTAGCCCATTGAGGGCTCGATCAGGTCCGGCTCCACGTTCATCACATGCAGGATCGGTTCGGCGCACAGCAGCAACAGCGATGCAGTGATGCCGACCACCACTGCCAGCCACAAGGATTGACGCACCAGCGGCCCGATCTCACTGAACTGGCCGGCCCCGTAGCGCTGCGCGACTTTGGGCGTGGTGGCCAGTAGCGTGCCGGTCATCAGCAGGTACACCGGGATCCAGATCGAGTTGCCCAGGCCCACGGCCGCCAGGTCCTGAGGGCTGACGCGCCCGGCCATCACCGCATCGACAAAGCTCATCGCGGTCGTCGCCAGTTGGCCGATCATGATCGGCAAGGCGAGCGTCAACAGGCCGCGCACTTCCCGGCTGATGCGGGCGGGACGGGTGAGGGTGGCGGTAGCAGTGTTCACGTACAGGTGTCCAATAGAAGGAAGCGCAAGGACGGCGGATTCTACGCGTTGACGCATCGGTCAGGAAAAAACCTGTGTTAGCGATTTGTAAGCGAGGGCTGCGATCCCTGTACACTGCGGGTCCGCCAAAGGAGCCTGCCATGCTGATTGTTGCCGACGAAAATATTCCGCTGCTCGATGCATTCTTCCAGGGATTTGGCGAGATTCGCCGCGTCCCCGGCCGTTCCATCGACCGCGCCACGGTCGAGCAGGCCGACGTGCTGCTGGTGCGCTCGGTGACCAACGTCAACCGCGCCCTGCTGGAGGGGACGAAGGTGCGCTTCGTCGGCACCTGCACCATCGGCACCGACCACTTGGACCTCGATTACTTCAAGCAGGCCGGCATCCAGTGGTCCAGCGCCCCCGGCTGCAACGCCCGTGGCGTGGTGGACTATGTGCTGGGCAGCCTGATGACCCTGGCTGAAATCGAAGGCGCCGACCTCAATCACCGCACCTATGGCGTGGTTGGCGCCGGTGAAGTCGGCGGGCGGCTGATCAAGGTGCTCAAAGGGCTGGGTTGGAACGTGCTGGTCTGCGACCCGCCACGGCAGATCGCCGAGGACGGCGATTACGTCAGCCTGGACCAGATCATCGAGCAATGCGATGTGATCAGCCTGCACACCCCGCTGACCAAATCCGGCAACGGTTCCACTTGGCATTTGTTCGATCGTCAGCGGCTCAACCAGCTCAAGCCCGGCACTTGGCTGATCAATGCCAGCCGTGGCCCGGTGGTGGACAACGCCGCCCTGCGCGAGGTGTTGCTGGCGCGTGAAGACCTGCAAGCGGTGCTGGATGTGTGGGAGGGCGAGCCTGAAGTGGACGTGGACCTGGCGGACCTCTGCGTGTTGGCCACGCCGCACATCGCTGGCTACAGCCTGGACGGCAAGCAACGCGGCACCGCGCAGATTTATCAAGCGTTCTGCACGCACCTGGGTCAGGAACCCGGCATCCAGTTGAGTGATTTGCTGCCGCAGCCGTGGTTGGCCGAGGTGCAGTTGAATGCGTCCACTGACCCGGCCTGGGCGCTGGCGACCCTGTGCCGCAGCGTGTACGACCCGCGTCGCGATGATGCGGATTTCCGGCGTAGCCTGGTAGGAACGGTGGAAGAACAGCGCAAGGCGTTTGACCTGCTGCGCAAAAACTACCCTGAGCGCCGTGAGATTGATGGCTTGAGGGTGAGCATCAACGGTGAGTCGGCCGCGTTGTCGAACATCGTCAGCGCATTGGGCGCCGCGGGCGTTTAGACCCCGATAAAAAACCCGGCCACCTGGGCCGGGTTTGAAAGAGCGTCGGCGCTTCAGCCTTGCCGGGCAGGCTTAACCAGTCGCTGTTCCAGTTCGCTGCACGCTTGCTGGATCATCTCTTCGGTAATCTGCACTTCGCGGCCTTGGGCGTCGATATACGAGCAAGGCAATTGCTGCGGCTGGCGGATCACTTCAATCTTGGCATCGCTGCTATTTTGCAAGGTCATGGCCTGTCTCCTCATCAGGTTGTGTACCTACTCTGCTTATTACTCTAAGCCGCCCGCGTGACCAGGCTGTTACAACTCCCTGTCGGGTCAGCGGTTCGAACACCCAGTCCACCAGAAACCGCTACAAATTTCCAGCTGGGGGTTAGACCGATAGCCTCTAGGGATCAGCATCGGCGGGCATAATTAACCTGACTCATTGTTATTTACCCAAGTTCCCCCAATGTTGTGAGGTAGACACTTATCTCCCCTGCGCAGGTGATGCCCTCCATGTTCTCAGTCCGTCAACGCCGTGCGATTCGCCTGGCCAGCCGCTTCATTGCGCCCTACCGCTGGCACGCGCTCGGCGCGCTGTTGGCGCTTATCGTCACCGCCGGTATTACCTTGTCGATGGGGCAGGGCATCCGATTGCTCGTGGACCAGGGTTTCATGACCCAGTCGCCGCACCTGCTCAACCAGTCCATCGGCCTGTTCATGATGCTGGTGCTGGGGTTGGCAGTGGGTACGTTTGCGCGGTTTTACCTGGTCTCGTGGATCGGCGAGCGGGTGGTGGCGGACATCCGTCGGCAAGTGTTCAACCACCTGATTTATCTGCATCCGGGCTTTTACGAGAACAATCGCAGTTCGGAGATCCAGTCGCGGCTGACCACTGACACCACGTTGCTGCAATCGGTAATCGGCTCGTCTTTATCGTTGTTCCTGCGTAATGCCTTGATGGTCATCGGTGGCATCGTGTTGCTGTTTGTCACCAACCCCAAGCTCACCAGTATCGTGGTGGTGGCACTGCCACTGGTGCTGGCGCCGATCCTGATCTTCGGCCGACGTGTACGCAGCCTGTCGCGCCAAAGCCAGGACCGCATCGCCGACGTGGGCAGCTATGTGTCCGAGACCCTCGGCCAGATCAAAACCGTGCAGGCCTACAACCACCAGGTGCAGGACGAACAGCGTTTCGCCGTGACCGTGGAAGAGGCCTTTACCACCGCGCGCAAACGCATCGCCCAGCGCGCCTGGCTGATTACCCTGGTGATCATGCTGGTGCTCGGCGCCGTCGGGGTGATGCTGTGGGTCGGTGGCATGGATGTGATCAACGGGCGCATTTCCGGCGGTGAGCTGGCGGCGTTTGTGTTCTATAGCCTGATCGTCGGCAGCGCGGTCGGCACCCTGAGCGAAGTGCTCGGCGAGTTGCAACGCGCCGCTGGTGCCGCCGAGCGCATTGGCGAGTTGTTGCAGTCGAGCAACGAAATCCAGGCGCCCGCCACCGGCACCGTCCAACTGCCGGAGCGGGTCAGCGGGCGCATGGCGTTGCAAGACCTGCGGTTTTCCTATCCCTCACGTCCCGACAGCTATGCCATCGATGGCCTGAACCTGACCATCAACCCCGGTGAAACCCTGGCCTTGGTCGGCCCGTCCGGCGCGGGCAAATCGACGATTTTTGATCTGTTGCTGCGCTTCTACGACCCCCAGCAAGGCCGCATCCTGCTGGAGGGCCACCCGCTGACCGAACTCGACCCCATGGACCTGCGCCGTCATTTCGCCCTGGTGTCCCAGAGCCCGGCGTTGTTTTTCGGCAACGTCGAAGAGAACATCCGCTACGGCAACCCGACGGCCACCGCCGAGCAGGTCGAGGCCGCCGCGCGCATTGCCCACGCCCATGACTTCATCCTGCAAATGCCCGACGGCTACCAAACCCACCTGGGCGATGGCGGCATGGGCCTCTCCGGCGGCCAACGCCAACGCTTGGCCATCGCTCGGGCGCTGCTGGTGGACGCGCCGATTCTGCTGCTGGACGAGGCCACCAGCGCCCTCGATGCCCAGAGCGAACACCTGATCCAGCAGGCCTTGCCGCAATTGATGCAAGGGCGTACCACGCTGGTGATCGCCCATCGACTGGCCACGGTGAAGAACGCCGACCGCATTGCGGTGATGGACCAGGGCAAGCTGGTGGCGGTAGGCACGCATCAGCAGTTGATTGCGAGCAATCCGCTGTATGCGCGGTTGGCAGCGTTGCAGTTCAGTGATGGGGTGGAGGAAAGCGCCTCGCACTAAATCTCACCCCCAAAAAAAATGCCCGCATTGAGAAATGCGGGCATTTTTATATGGCGTGCAGCTTCAAACTTGCTGTTTAAAGCTGCCTTTATTACTGATCGTCAAAATACCGCTCATGCCAATCCACCAGCGGCTGTGGTGAGTTGAGCTTCTGGCCGTAGATCACCGAATAAGACAGCACGTTCTGCACATACTGGCGGGTTTCGTCGAACGGGATGCTTTCCACCCACACGTCAAAACTCAGGTGATCCGCGCCGCGCAGCCATTGGCGCACGCGGCCGGGGCCGGCGTTGTAGGCGGCGGAGGCGAGCACACGGTTACCGTTGAACTGGCTGTGCACCTGGCTCAGGTAGGCGGCGCCGAGCTGGATGTTTTTGTCCGGGTCCAGCACTTGGGCGGGGGAGGCCAGGGGGATGCTGAACTTGCGTGCGGTTTCCTTGGCGGTACCGGGCATCAGTTGCATCAGGCCGCTGGCGCCGACGCCAGAGCGGGCGTCATCCATGAAGGCGCTTTCCTGACGGGTAATCGCGAACACCCAGCTGGAGTGCAGGCCGCGCACCTTGGCTTCGCGCACCAGGGTGTCGCGGTGCGCCATCGGGAAGCGGATGTCCAGGTCATCCCAGTACTGCGCCTGGCTGATGGTGCGGATCGCCGGGAAGTACCATTTCATGTCGTAGGCCAGCTTGGCCTGGGCAACCATCTCGTCGCGGTTGAAGTGACGGCTCACGTGGTACCACTCACGGCGGCCATCCACCACCTGGCCACGTGCGTAGAACTCCAGGGCACGACGTACGCCCGGGGTGTTACGCACCTTGCTGACCAGTGCCTGGCTCATTAGCAGCGGTTTGTTCTTCAGCTGGTACGGGGCCTTGGAGCGATCCGCCGCCAGGAACCCGTAGAAATCGCGTTCTTGCGCCAAGTGTTTGTACAGGACCAGCGCTTGCGGGTTCTTCGGCTCGGCCAATTCCAGACTGCGGGCCTGCCAGTAGCGCCAGCGGTTGGTGGTGGCCAGGTCCTGGGGAAGCTTGCGGGTCAACTGGTAGGCGTCTTCCCAGCGCGCCAGGCGCAGCAGCAGGCGCAGGCGCCACTCGGAGACGGTGTTGTCGCGCAGTTCGGGATCGTACTTGGTCATCACCTCAAGGGCGCGCGGGTCATAGCGCTTGGCCAGGGTGAGACCGATTTCGCGGGCGATCGACACTTTTTCGTCACGGGAGAAGTGCATGCTGCTGGCGTAGCCGTCGAGCAGGGCCATGGCCTTGTCGGGATCCTGGCGTGCCAGGCGGCGCAGGCCCAGGCCCACGGCGTCAGACATGGCCTCAGTGGCCGGCAGGAAGCGTGAAGGGTCGCTGAGCATGTCGGGCTTCTGCGCCACGTCCACCATCAAGCGGCCTTGGGCGCCGAGGGTGGGCAGGGTTTTCACCAGGCTGTTGGCCAGCGCGTAGTTGCGCGCTTCGGCGGCGAGTTTGGCGCGATCCCAGATCTTCTGTTCAGTGAGTTGGCCGTCAGCCGCCCACTGCCCGAAGGTGACATCGCAGGCCGCCGGTTGGGACTTGCCGGTCATCCACAGTTTTTCGGCGGTCTTGTAGCCTTCCGCTTTCAGGTTGTGGGTGAGCTGGAACTGGCCATGCAGGCAGTCGAGTTCGACGAAATTGAGCTTGGCGTCGTAGTACTTTTCAAAGGTCTGCCAGTCGCCACGCTCGGCCAACCAGCGCAACCAGCGCAGCTTCATCCAATTGGCCTGGGGCAGGTCGCCGTTTTTGGCGAGGAACTGCTCGATTTCCTGGTTGCTCGCGGTTTTCAGGCGTGCCGTCAGTTCGTCATAGGCCAGGTACGGTGTCAGCGGGTAGTCGGCCAGGGCTTGGCTGTATTGCATGTAAGGCCCGGTATCGCCCTTGGCCAAGGCGCGTTTGGCTTCATCGTAATATTGACGTTGGGTGGTGAGGTCCACGGCCTGTGCGGATTGAACGGCGGTGGCGGAAAGAAGCAGACAAGATAAAAAGTTGAAAAGGCGGCTGCGCATGAGACGTCCGTGCAGAGAAATCACGACTAGCATCGGCACCGCCGACACTGATTGCCCCTAGCTTAGCCTTTTGCCCAACGCAGACGAAAGCTTTGCCGGGCGGTTCGTTCAAGTTCGTTGGAAATGTCCTACAGAACGTGTCGGTAGCGAAAATGCCAGCCGCATCCCACCCCTAACTCAGGTAGAATGCGCGCCCAGTTTTTGGAGAAGCGTATGACCCTGCTCAAATTCAGCGATGTGTCCCTTGCTTTCGGCGCTATGCCGTTGTTGGACAAGGTGTCCTGGCAGATCGCCCGTGGTGAGCGGGTGTGCATCATCGGCCGCAACGGCACCGGCAAATCCAGCATGATGAAGCTGGTCAAAGGCGACCAGAAGCCCGATGACGGCTCCGTATGGCGCGCGCCGGGCCTCAAGATCGGCGAATTGCCGCAAGAATTGCCGGTGGCCGACGGACGGACAGTGTTCGACGTGGTTGCCGAAGGCCTCGACGGCGTCGGCGCGCTGCTCGCCGAATACCATCACCTGGCACAAAACTGTGTCACCGAAGACGACCTGAACAAGCTGATGCACGTCCAGCAAGACCTCGAAGCCCGTGATGGCTGGCGCTTGCAGCAACTGGTCGACAGCACCTTGAGCCGCCTGCAACTGCCGGCCGACAAGACGCTCGCCGAGTTGTCCGGTGGCTGGCGTCGTCGTGTGCTGCTGGCCCAGGCCCTGGTTTCCGAGCCGGACCTGTTGTTGCTCGATGAACCGACCAACCACCTGGACATCGGCGCGATTGCCTGGCTGGAGGAAGCCCTCAAGGAGTTCCAGGGCGCTGTGCTGTTCATCACGCACGATCGTTCCTTCCTGCAGAATCTGGCGACCCGCATCCTTGAGTTGGACCGTGGTGGTCTGATCGACTGGAACGGCGACTACGCCAGCTTCCTGGTACACAAGGAAGCCGCGCTGGCCGCCGAAGAAACCGCCAACGCGCTGTTCGACAAGAAGCTGGCCCAGGAAGAAGTCTGGATCCGTCAAGGCATCAAGGCCCGCCGCACCCGTAACGAAGGTCGCGTACGTGCCCTGAAAGCCCTGCGGGTCGAGCGCAGCGAGCGTCGCGAGCGCACCGGCAAGGCCAATATCCAGCTGGACACCGCCGACAAGTCGGGTAAGCAGGTGATGGTGCTGGAGAACGTCAGCTTCCATCACCCGGACGGCCCGTTCCTGATCAAGGACTTCTCCATGGTCCTGCAGCGCGGCGACCGTATCGGCCTGCTGGGCGCCAACGGCACCGGCAAGACCACGTTGCTCAAGCTGATGCTCAGCGGTCTGCAGCCGACCAGCGGCACCGTGGAAGAGGGTACGCGCATCGACGTGGCTTACTTCGACCAGTTGCGCCACCAGTTGGACCTGGAAAAAACCGTGATCGATAACGTCGCCGAAGGTCGCGACTTTATCGATATCGACGGCCAGAGCCGCCACGTCCTAAGCTACTTGGGTGACTTCCTGTTCAGCCCGCAGCGTGCCCGTACACCGGTGAAAGCCTTGTCCGGGGGAGAGCGTGCGCGCCTGCTGCTGGCCAAGCTGTTCAGTAAGCCGGCCAACCTGCTGGTCCTCGACGAACCGACCAACGACCTCGACGTGGAAACCCTCGAGCTGTTGGAAGAAGTGCTGCTGACCTTCAACGGCACTGTGCTGATGGTCAGCCACGACCGGGCATTCCTCGACAACGTGGTCACCAGCACCCTGGTCTTCGAAGGCGAAGGCAAGGTGCGTGAATACGTCGGTGGTTACCAGGACTGGCTGCGTCAGGGCGGCTCGCCGCGTCTGTTGGGCGTGACCGAGAGCAAGTCCGGCAAAGCTGACCTGAACTCGGCGGTGGTGGCGCCAGTGGCAGCTGCTACGCCGGTTGTGGAGTCGGCGCCGGTTGGCAAGAAGAAGCTCAGCTACAAGCTGCAGCGTGAGCTGGAAGCCTTGCCGGGTGATATCGACGCCAAGGAACAGCAGATTGCCGCGGTAGAAGCGGAGATGGCTGACGCGGGTTTCTACCTGCGTCCGGCGGCGGAAACTGCCAAGGTGATTGCTTCCCTGGAGAAACTGAATCAGGAGTTGGAAGTGCTGGTTGAGCGTTGGGCCGAGCTGGATGCCTGAGTGATCTGCACGTAATAAAAAACCCGGTGTTCATTTTCATGAGCACCGGGTTTTTTATATGAAATACAGTTGAAAATGTGCTTAAGAGGATTTCACCAGCTTCACGGCCAGCACATCACACGGCGCGCCATGCAATACATCATTGGCAGTGGAGCCCAGCAACAACGCCAGACCATGCCGGCCATGGCTGCCCACCACGATCAGGTCGCAGTTTTGTTCCTTGGCCAGATGGTGGATTTCCTGGCGCGGTTGGCCGTAAGTGAGGTGGGAGTTTTCCTTGGTCACTTCGGGGTATTTGAGAATCAACCGGTCCAGGCGCTCTTTGGCCTGATCGAACTGTTGTTGCTGCAACTGGGAAAGGTCCATGGGCACGTCACCCCCAAAGGCCATGGCCATTGGTTCGACGATATGCACCAGCGACAGTTTGGCACCGCTGGCGATCGCGAAGGCGCGGGCGCGCTTGATGACTGGATCGCACTCTTCGGTCAGGTCGACAGCGACCAGAATATGTTCGTAGGACATGGGGCGTTCCTCCAGGGGACTGCAATAAGTTCAGTATGGCTGCTTTCAAGCGGATGGGGTTGCGTCAGATCAAATCCGCTCATCTAGAAATTCGGGAGTACACATATGACGGTCTGGATAGTGGTGTCAATCCTTGTGGTGGTTCTGAGCCCTCTGGCATGGCTGCGGCCGTCGCGCCATCAGAGCGGGCGCATGGCCCTGCGCATGGAAGCACGCCGTATCGGCCTGGCCATGCAGTTGGCGCCCCAGGAGTGGCCCCATTGGCTCAAGCAGGAGCCGCCGAGCCCCTGTGCGCAGTACTGCCGGCCACGGCGCGGGAGCACGCCGGCCATCTGGAGTTACTGGCAGTTGGAGCCGGGTGTGTGGGTCAATCAGTGGCGTGAAGTGTGTGTCGATGAGAAGTTGTTGCCGCATTTTGCAAAGCTGCCGACCAACGTCTACAAGGTCGAGGCCGACAAGCAGATGATTGCGTTGTATTGGGGCGAGAAGGGCGAGGCGAGTGTGTTGAAAGATATCGATGTGTTGCTCAAGGCGCTTGCCTAAAAGCCAGGCAATAAAAAGCCCGACATCATCATCGGGCTGGAGTTGGCCAGGCAGGCCGGTAAATCTGTGTTTCCCGCGTCGGATGTTCATCCAGGCGCGTCAGGGTTGTCGCTAGCCTAGCGGTATATCCCGTTCTGTACAGCCTTTTCCCAGATCTTTTCTATTATTGATTTCGTGAATAGTTGAATATTGACGAATCACGGGCTTATGGTCGGGGTTCTGAAATGACTGGAAAGTCGCGTTTTTCCTAGCCTTTCGAGCGATTGACAATTGCCCGGAATTGGATGAAGGTGGCGTACCCAAATCAAACGGGCGTATGAATTGAGCGTTTGTCTGTCAGACGACTCATACAGAATCCCGACTATCGCATTGGCGGGTGTGCCTGGCGGATTGGCTTGAACATTGGCGAATTCATCAATGTCCAGCCAGAGGCCAGCGTCCAATGTGTACTGTTCAGCTTCCATATCGTGGAGATCAGTTGATGATTTACGAAGGTAAAGCCATCACGGTTAAGGCTCTTGAAAGTGGCATCGTCGAACTGAAATTCGACCTCAAGGGTGAGTCCGTCAACAAGTTCAACCGTCTAACCCTGAATGAATTGCGTCAGGCCGTAGACACCATCAAAGCTGATGCTTCGGTCAAGGGCGTGATCGTCTCCAGCGGCAAGGACGTGTTCATCGTCGGCGCTGACATCACCGAATTCGTCGACAACTTCAAGCTGCCCGATGCCGAGCTGGTGGCTGGCAACCTCGAAGCCAACAAGATCTTCAGCGATTTTGAAGACCTCAACGTACCGACCGTCGCCGCGATCAACGGCATCGCGTTGGGCGGTGGCCTGGAAATGTGCCTGGCGGCGGACTTCCGCGTCATGTCGGCCACTGCCAAGATCGGCCTGCCTGAAGTCAAACTGGGCATCTACCCAGGTTTCGGCGGCACCGTACGCCTGCCGCGTCTGATCGGTGCCGACAACGCTATCGAATGGATCGCCGCCGGTAAGGAAAACAAGGCTGAAGACGCCCTGAAAGTCGGTGCTGTCGACGCTGTAGTTGCCCCGGATAAACTGGCCGAAGCCGCACTGAACCTGATCAAGGGCGCCATCAGCGGCGAATTTGACTACAAGGCCAAGCGTCAGCCGAAGCTGGAAAAACTCAAGCTCAACGCCATCGAACAAATGATGTCGTTCGAAACCGCCAAAGGTTTCGTGGCTGGACAGGCCGGCCCGAACTACCCGGCGCCGGTTGAAGCGATCAAGACCATCCAGAAAGCCGCGAACTTCGGTCGCGACAAAGCCCTGGAAGTGGAAGCGGCTGGCTTCGTCAAACTGGCGAAAACCTCCGCAGCCCAGAGCCTGATCGGCCTGTTCCTGAACGATCAGGAACTGAAGAAAAAGGCCAAGGCCTACGACGAAATCGCCAAGGACGTGAAACAGGCTGCCGTACTCGGCGCCGGTATCATGGGCGGCGGTATCGCTTACCAGTCGGCGTCCAAAGGCACGCCGATCCTGATGAAAGACATCAACGAACACGGGATCGAGCAAGGCCTGGCGGAAGCCGCCAAGCTGCTGGTCGGTCGCGTGGACAAAGGTCGCATGACCGCCGCGAAAATGGCTGAAGTGCTCAACGGCATTCGTCCTACGCTGTCCTACGGCGATTTCGGTCATGTCGACCTGGTGGTCGAAGCGGTTGTCGAGAACCCTAAGGTCAAGCAAGCCGTACTGGCTGAAGTGGAAGCCCAGGTCAAAGACGACACCATCCTGGCCTCCAACACCTCGACCATTTCCATCTCGCTGCTGGCCAAGGCCCTCAAGCGTCCGGAAAACTTCGTCGGCATGCACTTCTTCAACCCGGTGCACATGATGCCGCTGGTAGAAGTGATCCGTGGCGAGAAGTCCAGCGAGCTGGCCGTTGCCACCACCGTTGCCTACGCCAAGAAAATGGGCAAGAACCCGATCGTGGTCAATGACTGCCCGGGCTTCCTGGTCAATCGCGTGCTGTTCCCGTACTTCGGCGGTTTCGCCAAGCTGGTCAGCGCTGGTGTGGACTTTGTGCGCATCGACAAAGTCATGGAAAAATTCGGCTGGCCAATGGGCCCGGCATACCTGATGGACGTGGTCGGCATCGACACCGGCCACCACGGTCGCGACGTCATGGCTGAAGGCTTCCCGGATCGCATGAAAGACGACCGCCGCTCGGCGATCGACGCGCTGTACGAGGCCAAGCGCCTGGGCCAGAAGAACGGTAAGGGCTTCTACGCCTACGAGGCTGACAAGAAGGGCAAGCAGAAGAAAGTGGCCGATCCGTCGGTGCACGAAGTGCTCGCTCCGGTCATCTACGAACAGCGTGAGGTGTCCGACGAGGACATCATCAACTGGATGATGATCGCCCTGTGCCTGGAAACCGTGCGTTGCCTGGAAGACGGCATCGTCGAGACCGCCGCCGAAGCCGATATGGGCCTGGTGTACGGTATTGGTTTCCCTCCATTCCGTGGTGGTGCACTGCGTTACATCGACTCGATCGGTGTGGCTGAGTTCGTTGCCCTGGCTGACAAATACGCTGATTTGGGCCCGCTGTACCACCCGACCGCGAAGCTGCGTGAAATGGCCAAGAACGGCCAGAGCTTCTTCGGTTAAGCGCCCAGACGACTAGAGCGAGAATATTTATGAGCTTGAATCCAAGAGACGTGGTGATTGTCGACTTCGGTCGCACACCGATGGGCCGCTCCAAGGGCGGCATGCACCGCAACACCCGTGCCGAAGACATGTCGGCACACTTGATCAGCAAAGTGCTGGAGCGCAACACCAAGGTCGACCCGAACGAAGTCGAGGACGTGATCTGGGGCTGCGTCAACCAGACCCTGGAGCAGGGCTGGAACATCGCGCGCATGGCGTCGCTGATGACCCAGATCCCGCACACTGCCGCGGGCCAGACCGTGAGCCGTCTGTGCGGTTCGTCGATGAGCGCGCTGCACACCGCCGCCCAGGCGATCATGACCGGCAACGGTGATGTGTTCGTGGTAGGTGGTGTGGAGCACATGGGCCACGTCAGCATGATGCACGGCGTCGATCCTAACCCGCACATGTCGCTGTACGCGGCGAAAGCCTCGGGCATGATGGGCCTTACCGCGGAAATGCTTGGCAAAATGCACGGCATTACCCGCGAAGCCCAGGACGCGTTCGGCTTGCGTTCCCACCAGCTCGCCCACAAGGCGACCCTGGAAGGCAAGTTCAAGGATGAAATCATCCCGATGAACGGTTATGACGAGAACGGTTTCCTGAAACTGTTCGACTACGACGAAACCATTCGTCCGGATACCACCCTGGAAAGCCTGGCGGCCCTCAAGCCAGCGTTCAATCCAAAGGGCGGCACCGTGACAGCCGGTACTTCGTCGCAAATCACCGACGGTGCTTCGTGCATGATCGTGATGTCGGCGCAGCGTGCCCAGGACTTGGGTATCCAACCGCTGGCCGTGATCCGTTCGATGGCCGTGGCGGGTGTGGACCCGGCAATCATGGGCTATGGTCCAGTACCGGCCACACAAAAAGCCTTGAAGCGCGCGGGCCTGACCATCAACGACATCGACTTCTTCGAGCTCAACGAAGCTTTCGCCGCACAGGCCCTGCCGGTGCTGAAAGATTTGAAAGTACTCGACAAGATGAATGAGAAGGTTAACCTGCACGGCGGCGCGATTGCCCTGGGCCACCCATTTGGTTGCTCCGGTGCACGTATCTCCGGCACTTTGCTTAACGTGATGAAGCAAAATGGCGGCAACCTCGGGGTAGCCACCATGTGCATTGGTCTCGGCCAAGGCATTTCCACCGTCTTCGAACGCGTCTAAGCGTTGGGTTGACGGAAGCCGGGGCCCAGTGCCCCGGTTTTTGTTTTTGGGTGGTTTTGTATTTTTTTTTTAACAAATTTTGTAAGAGGGCCAGAGCATGAAAGTCGAACCAGGGCTCTACCAGCATTATAAAGGTCCGCAGTACCGTGTTTTCAGTGTGGCGCGCCACTCCGAGACCGAAGAAGAAGTGGTGTTCTACCAAGCACTGTATGGCGATTACGGCTTTTGGGTGCGTCCTTTGAGCATGTTCCTGGAGACCGTCGAAGTTGACGGCGAGCAGGTCCCGCGCTTTGCTTTGGTCCAGGCCGAACCCAGTCTTTTTTCAGGGCAATAACGGCGGGTCGCGCAGAATGCTGCGCTTGACCTCACCTTGTTGCCACTATATATAGCGTTGCCGCGACAGGCGCCAACTGCCTTTCACTTCTCGAATTCAGGAATTTTCCGATCCATGGGCAAATCGCTGGTCATTGTGGAATCCCCGGCTAAGGCCAAGACCATCAACAAGTACTTGGGCAACGAGTACGTGGTGAAGTCGAGTATCGGCCATATCCGAGACCTGCCCACCAGCGGTTCGGCTAGCGCCAGTAAGGAGCCAGCCGCCAAGCGCGGCAAGGCGGCTGCGGGCGAAGGTCCGGTGCTCAGCCCTAAAGAGAAAGCGCGCAAGCAGCTGGTCTCGCGCATGGGTGTGGACCCGGATCATGGCTGGAAGGCCAAGTACGAAATCCTTCCAGGCAAGGAAAAGGTCATCGAAGAGCTGCGCCGGCTCGCCAAGGATGCCGACACCATCTATCTCGCAACGGACTTGGACCGCGAAGGGGAAGCCATTGCCTGGCACCTGCGGGAAGCCATCGGCGGCGACGACAGCCGCTACAAGCGTGTGGTGTTCAACGAAATCACCAAGAAGGCCATCCAAGAGGCCTTCTCCAAACCCGGCGAACTGGACATCGACCGCGTCAACGCCCAACAGGCCCGTCGTTTCCTCGACCGCGTCGTGGGTTACATGGTCTCGCCACTGCTGTGGGCCAAGATCGCCCGTGGGCTGTCCGCCGGCCGTGTGCAATCGGTTGCGGTGAAGCTGGTGGTGGAGCGTGAGCGCGAAATCCGTGCGTTCATCCCCGAAGAGTACTGGGAAGTCCACGCCGATCTGGGCACTGCCAAGGGCGCCAACGTGCGCTTTGAAGTGGCCCGCGAGAAAGGCGAGGCCTTCAAGCCGCTGAACGAAGCCCAGGCCATGGCGGCGCTGGAAAAGCTCAAGTCTTCCAGTTACAGCATCGTCAAGCGTGAGGACAAGCCGACCAGCAGCAAGCCATCGGCACCGTTCATCACCTCCACCCTGCAACAGGCCGCGAGCAACCGCCTGGGCTTTGGGGTGAAGAAAACCATGATGATGGCCCAGCGCTTGTACGAAGCCGGCTACATCACTTACATGCGTACCGACTCCACCAACCTGTCGGTGGACGCGGTCGCGATGGCGCGTACTTATATTGAAGAAGAGTTCGGCAAGAAGTACCTGCCCGAGAAACCGAACGTCTACAGCAGCAAGGAAGGCGCACAAGAGGCTCACGAAGCGATCCGTCCTTCCGACGCCAATACCACGCCTGCCAAGCTGAGCGGCATGGAGCGCGACGCTGAGCGCCTCTACGAGCTGATCTGGCGCCAGTTCCTGGCCTGCCAGATGCTGCCGGCGCAATACCTGTCCACCACCGTCACGGTGGCGGCTTCTGACTTCGAGCTGCGTGCCAAGGGCCGTATCCTCAAGTTCGACGGCTATACCCGTGTGATGCCGCAAATCGCCAAGCCTGGCGATGACGATGTGCTGCCGGACATGGCCCAGGGCGATACGCTGAAGCTGATCACGCTCGACCCGTCCCAGCACTTCACCAAGCCGCCGGCGCGTTATTCGGAAGCCAGCCTGGTGAAAGAGATGGAAAAACGCGGTATCGGTCGTCCTTCGACCTACGCGGCGATCATCTCCACCATTCAGGACCGTGGCTACGTTGCGCTGCACAACCGTCGTTTCTATTCGGAAAAGATGGGCGACATCGTCACCGAACGCCTGTCGGAAAGCTTCTCCAACCTGATGGACTACGGCTTCACCGCCGGCATGGAAGAGAACCTCGATGACGTGGCCCAGGGCGAACGCGATTGGAAAAACGTGCTGGACGAGTTCTACGGCGACTTCAAGAAAAAACTCGAAGTAGCTGAAAGCCCTGAAAGCGGTATGCGCGCCAATCAGCCGGTGATGACTGACATCCCGTGCCAGACCTGCGGCCGCCCGATGCAGATTCGTACGGCGTCCACCGGCGTGTTCCTCGGTTGCTCGGGCTACAGCCTGCCGCCGAAAGAGCGCTGCAAGGCCACCGTCAACCTGGTGCCGGGTGACGAAATCGCTGCCGATGACGAGGGGGAATCCGAGTCGCTGGTACTGCGTGGCAAGCACCGTTGCCCAATCTGCAGCACGGCGATGGACGCCTACCTGCTGGATGAAAAGCACAAGCTGCATATCTGCGGTAACAACCCGGATTGCAACGGCTACGAGATTGAAGAGGGCACCTATCGCATCAAAGGCTACGAAGGTCCGAGCCTGGAATGCGACAAGTGTGGCAGCGAGATGCAGCTCAAGACTGGCCGTTTCGGCAAGTTCTTCGGCTGCACCAACCCGACGTGCAAGAACACCCGCAAACTGCTGAAAAGCGGTGACGCGGCGCCGCCGAAGATGGACCCGGTGAAGATGCCTGAACTCAAGTGTGAGAAGGTCAACGACACCTACATCCTGCGTGACGGCGCTTCGGGGCTGTTCCTGGCTGCCAGCCAGTTCCCGAAAAACCGCGAGACCCGTGCACCGCTGGTGCTGGAGATCGTGCCGCACAAGGACGAGATCGATCCGAAGTACCACTTCCTGTGTGAAGCGCCGAAGAAGGATCCGGATGGTCGCCCAGCCGTGATCCGTTACAGCCGCAAGACCAAGGAGCAGTACGTGCAGACCGAAGTGGACGGCAAGCCTACTGGCTGGAAAGCGTTCTACGACGGCGGCAAGTGGAAGGTCGAGGACAAGCGCCAGGGCGCTTGACCCGTCGGATGCGCTGAAGATCCAATGTGGGAGGGGGCTTGCCCCCGATAGCGGTATATCAGTCGACATGTGTATGACTGATGCGCCGCAATCGGGGGGCAAGCCCCCTCCCACATTTGGATCAGTCTGGATCTGAACGTCGAGTTTTGCCCCCCATAAGCAGCGGTTTATTGCACTTGCAGTAGGCTCGGCTGATCCGTGACACTGTTCAGCCAGCATCACGCTTATTCGTTGTGGAGATTGCCGTTATGGCCAACGAACTCTATACCCGTACCAACCAGAAAATTTACTTCGCGGGTTTGTCCCTGGAAGCCCTTGGCCGCGCCGAGGAGGGGAAAGAGATGAATGCCATCGCGCTGGTCCAGGCGGGGCGTGAAGCGGCATTGTTCCACCTGTACGGTGCCTTGCTGGGCCTGTGCCATGAAATCGCCGGGTTCTACCGTTTGCCCCAGGCGGGTTCGCCTCGTGCAGAGATGATCATGAACCGCGAAGTGCTGGACTCGATGGCGATTCCTGAGCTGGCTGAGCTGGTTGAAATGGCCCAAAGCCCCGACAGCTGGGTCGCACGCCTGCTCAAGGCGCATGCCGATATGTTCCAACCGCCGCGTATTCCCCATGTGCCCAAGGGCGATGTGACTCAACCGTTGATCGTGGCGGTTGCGGTTGAAGAGGATGAGCCCAAGCCGTTGAGCCGGGAAGAGCTGGAAAGCTGGCGCCAGGCACTGAAAAAGATGGCGCTGCGCTTTCGCGAAGGCCTCAACGAGTGCTGAGGCGGCGTCACTGATTTACACCGATCAATCTGTGGGAGCTCGCTCCCACATGTGAACCGGGTCATCCTGGCACCATTCATCAAGCCGCAACGAAACCTGGCCAGATCCTCAGCGAAACGCAGCGGATGACTGATATAATCCCGGCCTTTCGTGGAGAACAGACTTTTATGCCGACGTCCTTTCTGGAAATTGTTGAGTTGCCTGACGGCCGAATCGAGCTGCGTCGGGCTGAGGACGAGGGTTCTCTGGTCATTCTGGATTTTTCCGAGGACGCCAAAGTGTTCCTGCAGGGCCAGCACGTGGAAGTGGCTAAAGCCATGTTGAGCGTGGGCGTGCAGATGGCAGGTCGCCTGGCAGAAGGCGAGCCGGAAAAAGAAGACGGGCCGCGCGTTCTTCACTGAGTTCCAGTGAAAAGAGGGCGTGTTGTGGTGAGCGGGCAAGCCGGCTCACTGCAGAATCCCGCTCACCACGGACGTTCGTGGAGTGCGGGATTGTCTACAGGGCTTTGGCCGCTCAGTACTTATCCCAATCGAATATTCAAGCTCTGAGCATCGCCCGTGCGCGCGGCACTGATCAGTTGTTGCTTGGCACTGACACTCAGTGGATTCAACCAGCTCACCACCGTATGGCTACGGCCCAAGCGCAGGGCTTCGCAGGTCAATTGCTGTGCACTTTGTGCGCCGCGCGGTTGCAGCAGCAGGATGCGCTCGCGGTTGAGGCCGGCGTCCCGTAGCCAGGCTTGGGTCAGGCTGGCGGGTGGGGCGATCAGCGTCAGCCAGCGCGCGTCCTGCTCTTCGCTCAATTCGCGTAGGATCGGCGCCAGCAGGCTCAGGCAGCTCCCCGCTGCACCGCGCAACGACAATTCACTGAACGCCTCAGGCTCGGCGCTCCAGGGCGCTTCGACCGTTTCCTTGAGAATGGGCGCAAGGGGTTGGGCCATGAAGGCCTCGAACAGCGACAGTTGTGTGTGTTGTGGGGTGTGGACGAGCTGCATGATGCCTCCTTTAGCGGCGAATGACGCCGACGCTCAAGCCTTCGATCACCAGGTCCTGATCTTTCAGGTTCACTTCAATCGGGGCGAACTCAGGGTTCTCGGCCAGGAGCCAGACCTTGCTGCCTTCGCGCTTGAAGCGTTTGACGGTGACTTCATCGCCGATACGGGCGACGACGATCTGGCCATTACGGGCTTCGCGGGTGGTGTGGACGGCCAGCAGGTCGCCATCGAAGATGCCCACGTCCTTCATGCTCATGCCATGGACCCGCAAGAGGTAGTCGGCGCGCGGATGGAAGAAGGTCGGGTTGATGTTGCAGGATTCCTCGACGTGCTGCTGCGCCAGGATCGGCGCACCGGCAGCGACGCGACCGATGATCGGCAGGGTCGATTCGTCGGCCTTGGCTTCGAAGCCAGGGATGCGGATACCGCGCGAGGCACCGGGGGTCATCTCGATCGCGCCTTTGCGAGCGAGGGCCTTGAGGTGTTCTTCGGCGGCATTGGGGGACTTGAACCCCAGTTCCAGCGCAATTTCCGCTCGCGTCGGCGGGTAGCCGTTGTCATCGAGGCAGCGCTTGATAAAAGCCAGAATCTCAGCTTGGCGTGGCGTCAGTTTTAGCATGTTGATCGCTCTGTCTTTTTATACAGTGACTGGGATTATATACAGTGTACTGCGCTTGGCAATCCTCCTTTTCGAGTGCGCCGCTGGACGGTCATCGTGCAGGCTTCCCACACGCCAGAGATAGCGCTGCCTACAGAGGCGTAAGGATGTGATTAAATAGCGATGAAATACATGACTGCCCGGCCGGAAAGCGAACCCGCAGGCTTGACAAGACACAACCTGAAACGTATGTTTCAAACAAGTGTTTGTCAGGCGGAGTAGCCATGGCCCAGTCGGAAACCGTTGAACGCATTCTCGATGCTGCCGAGCAATTGTTTGCGGAAAAAGGATTTGCTGAAACGTCGTTGCGGCTGATCACCAGCAAGGCTGGGGTTAACCTCGCTGCTGTGAACTACCATTTCGGTTCGAAAAAGGCCCTGATCCAGGCGGTGTTTTCGCGCTTCCTGGGGCCGTTCTGCACCAGCCTTGACCGTGAGCTTGAGCGTCGCCAGGCCAAGGCTGACCACAAGCCGACCCTGGAAGAATTGCTGGAAATCCTCGTTGAGCAGGCCCTGGTGGTTCAGCCCAGGAGCGGCAACGATTTGTCGATCTTCATGCGCCTGCTGGGCCTGGCGTTCAGCCAGAGCCAGGGGCACCTGCGGCGTTATCTGGAAGACATGTACGGCAAAGTATTTCGTCGCTATATGTTGCTGGTCAACGAAGCCGCTCCGCGTATTCCACCGATTGAGCTGTTCTGGCGCGTGCACTTCATGCTCGGTGCCGCCGCGTTCAGCATGTCCGGGATCAAGGCGTTGCGGGCGATTGCCGAGACTGATTTCGGCGTCAACACCTCCATTGAACAGGTCATGCGCCTGATGGTGCCGTTCCTGGCTGCCGGCATGCGCGCCGAAACCGGTGTGACCGACGCCGCCATGGCCGCCGCCCAATTGCGTCCACGCAGCAAGTCCGTGCCAACACCCGCCAAGGTTTGACCGCGCCGGGTGGGCGCGGCCGCTTGCATCCGCTAAGCTAGCGGCCCATGCCGAATTCAGCTATTTACTCGCAACCCGTTGTGCTCACCGTGCCTGGTGAGGGCAACGGGTTGTGTGCGTTATTTAAGGAAGGTTTATGACTGCTGCCCTGCAAGGTTCTTTGATGGTCGACGTTGCCGGCACCTGGCTCACGGCCGAGGACCGCCACCTGCTGCGCCAGCCTGAAGTGGGTGGCCTGATTATCTTTGCGCGCAACATCGAGCATCCGCGTCAGGTGCGGGCGTTGAGTGCGGCGATTCGTGCCGTGCGTCCGGACCTGCTGTTGGCCGTCGATCAGGAAGGTGGCCGCGTACAGCGTCTGCGTCAGGGGTTTGTGCGCTTGCCGGCCATGCGTGCCTTGGCGGATAACCCCAACGCCGAATACCTGGCCGAACAATGCGGCTGGATTATGGCGACTGAAGTGTTGGCCGTTGGCTTGGACCTGAGCTTCGCCCCGGTGCTGGACCTGGACTACCAACGCAGCGCCGTGGTCGGCACCCGCTCCTTCGAAGGCGACCCCGTGCGCGCCGCCGTGCTGGCCGGTGCCTTTATCCGTGGCATGAACAGTGCCGGCATGGCGGCCACCGGCAAGCATTTTCCTGGTCACGGTTGGGCCGAGGCCGATTCCCACGTTGCCATTCCCAATGATGAACGCAGTCTTGAGCAGATTCGTGCGCATGATCTGGTGCCTTTCGCGCGCTTGAGCAAGCAATTGGCGGCGGTGATGCCGGCCCACGTCATCTACCCGCAAGTCGATGCCCAGCCAGCCGGGTTCTCACGCCGCTGGTTGCAGGACATCCTGCGCGGCGAATTGCAGTTCGATGGGGTGATTTTCAGCGATGACCTGTCCATGGCCGGTGCCCATGTGGTGGGCGATGCCGCCAGTCGCATCGAAGCGGCGCTGTCGGCAGGTTGCGACATGGGGTTGGTATGCAATGATCGCGCGGCTGCTGAGCTGGCGCTGACCGCCGCCCAGCGCATGAAGGTCAAGCCATCAGCTCGAATCGCACGCATGCGCGGCCAGGCGATTGCGTCGACGGACTACAAGCAGGACCCGCGCTGGTTGGCGGCGCTTACCGCGTTGCGGGATGCTCAGTTGATCGGCTGAACACCGCGTCGCGGCTATCGCAGGCTTGCCTGCGATAGCGGTCTAACCGTCAACGCTTCTCTTGCTTGTGCGGCAATGGCGCAAACAACGCTTCAATGTCCTCATTGCCCAGTTGCCAGTCCCCGGTGGTGCGCCCGTCCAGTACGCCCGCTGCCAGGTCGGATTTCTCCTTCTGCAGGTGTTGGATTTTCTCCTCCACCGTGCCTCGGGCAATCATCTTGTAGACGAACACCGGCTTCTCCTGACCGATGCGATAGGCGCGGTCGGTGGCCTGGTTTTCCGTGGCCGGGTTCCACCAAGGATCGTAGTGGATCACCGTATCGGCTTCGGTCAAGTTCAGGCCGACGCCCCCGGCCTTCAAGCTGATCAGAAAAATCTGTAGCTTGCCGCTCTGGAAATCCTTCACCGGTGTGCGTCGATCCCTTGTCTGGCCGGTGAGCAGTGCGTAGGCCACGCCACGTTTTTTCAGCTCGACTTCGATCAGGCTCAACATCGAGGTGAACTGGGAAAACAGCAGGATCCGCCGGCCTTCCTCAAACAGCTCCGCAAGCATTTCCATCAAGCTATCAAGCTTGCCCGAGCTGCTGCCACGGGCGGGCAGGGTTGCATCGTTGACCAGGCGCAGGTCGCAGCACACCTGGCGCAGCTTCAGCAGTGCCTCAAGAATGATGATCTGGCTGCGTGCCACGCCCTTGCGAGTGATCTCGTCGCGCACCTTTTTGTCCATGGCCAGGCGCATGGTTTCGTACACGTCGCGCTGGGCCTCATTGAGGTCGACCCAGTGGATGATCTCGGTCTTGGGTGGCAGCTCTGTTGCCACCTGCTCTTTGGTGCGGCGCAGCAGGAAGGGTTTTATCCGACCGTTCAGGTGTTGCAATCGCACATCGCTGGCGCGCTTTTCGATGGGCGTGCGGTAGTCGCGGTTGAAGCTTTTTACGTCGCCCAGCCAGCCTGGGAGCAGGAAGTGGAACAGCGACCAGAGTTCGCCCAAATGGTTTTCCAGCGGCGTGCCGCTCAGGCACAGGCGCTGTCGTGCATTCAGCTCACGTGCGGCCTGGGCCGCCTTGCTGGACGGGTTCTTGATGTACTGGGCCTCATCGAGGATCAGCACATGCAGGGGCAGGGCTGAGAGCTGTTCGATGTCCTTGGGCAGCAGGGCGTAGGTGGTCAGCAGCAGGTCATAGTCCTGCAGGGTCGCGAAATGTTTCTTACGTGCTGCGCCATACAGTGCCAACACGTTGAGTTGCGGTGTGAAGTGCGCTGCCTCATCCAGCCAGTTGGGAATCAGGCTGGTGGGCATTACCACCATGCACGGTCGATCCAGGCGCCCGGCGATTTTCTCCGTGAGAATATGCGCCAGGGTCTGCAGGGTTTTGCCCAGTCCCATGTCATCCGCCAGTATCCCGCCAACCTCCAGCTGGCGCAGTGACTGCATCCAGCTCAAGCCTTCCAGCTGGTACGGACGCAAGGTCGCGTTCAGCCCTTCGGGGGCCACGCAGGTGAAGTCCTTGATGTCTCGGAGGCGCTGGGCAAAGTTGCGGATCTTCTCGCCACCTTCCCATTGCAGCGGTAGATCTTCCAGCGGGTTCAACCGAATCGCGTCGGCCTTCGCCAGGCGCAGTGTGGTGGTACCGGCGTCCTGCAGGTAGAACTCGCCGAGGGTAGCCAGCACCGGTTTCAGACGACCGTAGGGCAGGGCGACTTGCAGCGGACCATGCCCGCCATTGGGCAGGCCGGGGATGTTCACCAGGATCAGTTCATCATCGCGGCGGCGTGCGAGTTTTTCCGGGTTGAGGATCTCGGTGTGGGAGCGCATCAGGTTCAGCAGGATCGGCAGCAGGCTCAGCCGCTCACCGTTGACGATAATTCCCAGCTCCAGGTCGAACCAATCGCGCTCCGGGCCTTCATCGACGGTGGCGTACCAGTCATCGACGGCGCTCAGGTCGAAGCCGAAATCCTCATCGATCTGCAACTCCCAACCCTCGGCGCGCAAGGTCGGTGATGCATTGAGGGTGAAGTTCAGCCAGGCGCTGTCATTGACCATCTCGAACAGCTCGCCGGCGCTTTCCGGCAGCGCCTTGCTCTGGCGCGTGGCGATCTTGAAACCCAGTAGGCGCAGTTGTTCACGGTACGGCTGCTCAAGCTCCGGATGCCGCTTGATGCGCAGGCTTTGGGTTTCCTGGCGCACGATGATGTCGGCGTTTTTCTGCCCGCTGACATAGTTGCCCAAGTAGTTGAACGACAGCGCCGCGCGATGCTGGATATAGCGCTGCATCTTGCCGTTGCGCGGTTCAAAGGCACTGAACTCGACACTGGCGAGCCACAAGCGCGGCACGGGCACGACATCCTCCATCACCACCTGCGGCAACGCCACCCGGTTTTCCAGCACGGCCTGGAGTTTTTCCAGCAGCTCGGCATCTTGTGCAGCGGCCGGGTAGGCCAGGGTTTCCTGGACCTTGAGCAGCACCGCCGCGATATGTTTGCAGTTGGTGTGCACCGGGCAAGTGCAGCGGCTGTCCACCAGGATCAGCGTGCCTTTGGCCGATTCGCGCAGCGAAATGGTCTGCCGGTAGACGTTGCCGCCCGAGCCTTCGCAACTGGCGACAATGGTGCTGTCACCGCACTCGACAATGCGCACCCGGTTCTCCAGGGCATAACGTCGCCCGCGCTCCAGGCTTTGCTCTTTAAAGCGATTGGCCCACGAAGGGGCCAGGGGTTTGGTCAGCGACGCTGTCAGGGGCATGGCGCTGGATCAGTCCTGGATGTCGGGCGGTGGCGCGCTGGGGGGCTTGGCGGTCAGCGAGGTGATCTTGATCAGCAACGCCAGGTGGCCGCCGTCCAGGTAGTTGAGCTGGTTGTTCTTGGTGCGCACATCGGTCTGGCTCAAGTGTTCGCTGGCGATCACGCTGCCGTTGGCGTCGAACTGGTTGATCCAGAAGTTCGCATCGATATCGGTAAAACGCCCCAATTGCAGGCTCAACACGCCCTCGATGGGAAACTGGCCGAACTGCTCCTGGCCGTCGGTGATGGCGACTTTGACCGGCTGATCGCCGAGGTTCTGCTCCCAGGCCTTGTGCGCCAGCACCGTGTAGCTTGAGTCGGCACGCAGCTTGTCGACGATATTACTCAGGCGCGGCGGGCTCAACTTATCACCCAGGCGCACGGCGCCGGCATCCCAGTTTTCCGGCGCGGCGCGGCTGTTGATCACCGGCTCCGCGTTCTGGCGCACCAGGATCATTTCCACCTGGTAGGGGCTGTCGGCGAACGCCGCAGGTGCCGCTACCACCAACAACAGGCTCAAAATGCGGAACAGGCGCATCGGGGCGTCCTTCAAGCAGATTTCGGGATGAGGCGCTCGAACAACGCCTCCAATGTATTAAAGCGTTCTTCGGCACGTTCCATCGGCACCATGAACTTGAACAGCGTAGCCCCTTCGAACTTGTAGCGGTTGGGCTGGCCCTGGATCAGCTTGATCAGCACCAGTGGATCCACCGGTGTCTGCGCCTCAAACTCGATGCGCCCACCCTGCGGCCCGGCGTCGACTTTCTTGATGCCAAGCTGCTCGGCCTGCAATTTCAGCAGGGTCAGGCGCACCAGGTTCTTGGTCGGTTCCGGCAACAGGCCGAAGCGGTCGATCATCTCCACTTGCAGGTCCTTGAGACCTTCTTCGTCGGTGGCCGAGGCGATGCGTTTGTACAGGATCAGCCGCGCATGCACATCCGGCAGGTAGTCTTCGGGAATCAACGCTGGCAAGCGCAGGTTGATCTCCGGACCGCCGCCCAGCGGTTGATCGAGGTTCGGTTGCTCGCCTTTGCGGATGGCTTTCACCGCGCGCTCAAGCATCTCCATATACAGGGTGAAACCGACCGCCTGGATCTGCCCGCTCTGGCCGTCGCCCAGCAGTTCACCGGCACCACGGATTTCCAGGTCGTTGGTGGCCAGTACAAAACCGGCGCCCAGGTCCTGGGTGTTGGCGATGGCTTCCAGGCGCTTTTCGGCGTCGGAGGTGATCTGTTGGCGCGGCGGCGTCAGCAGGTAGGCATACGCCTGGTGGTGACTACGCCCCACCCGGCCGCGCAGTTGGTGCAGTTGGGCCAGGCCGAACTTGTCCGCCCGTTCGATGATGATGGTGTTCGCGCTTGGCACGTCGATACCGGTCTCGATGATGGTCGAGGCGATCAGCACGTTGAAGCGCTTGTGGTAGAAGTCGCTCATCACCTGTTCGAGTTCGCGCTCGCGCATTTGGCCGTGGCCGATGGCGATACGCGCCTCCGGCACCAGCTCGGCGAGGTCGGCGGCGCATTTCTCGATGGTTTTTACGTCGTTGTGCAGGTAGTAAACCTGCCCGCCGCGCAGCAGTTCGCGCAACAGCGCTTCCTTGACCGTGCTCTTGTTCTGCTCCATCACGAAGGTGCGCACCGACAGGCGACGTGCCGGCGGCGTGGCGATGATCGACAGATCGCGCATGCCCGACACCGCCATGTTCAGCGTGCGCGGAATCGGTGTGGCGGTGAGGGTGAGGATGTCGACTTCGCTGCGCAGGGCCTTGAGCTGTTCTTTCTGACGCACACCAAAGCGGTGTTCTTCGTCGATGATCACCAGGCCCAGGTTCTTGATCTTCACATCGTCCGACAGCAGCTTGTGCGTGCCGATCACGATGTCGATCTTGCCTTCGGCCAAATCGGCGATGGCCGCATTCACTTCCTTGGCCGATTTGAAGCGGCTCATGACTTCCACGGTCACTGGCCAGTCGGCAAAGCGGTCGCGGAAGCTGTTGTAGTGCTGCTGGGCGAGCAAGGTGGTGGGGACCAGAATCGCTACTTGCTTGCCGCCATGCACGGCAATAAAAGCGGCGCGCATGGCCACTTCGGTCTTGCCGAAGCCCACGTCGCCGCAGACCAGGCGGTCCATGGGCTTGGGCGCGAGCATGTCGGCGCGCACGGCTTCGATGGTGGTTTGCTGGTCCGGGGTTTCCTCGAAAGCGAAGCCGGCGCTGAAGGTGGCGTAGTCGGCTTTCGGGTCGGCAAACGCGTAACCTTCGCGCGCCGCGCGGCGTGCATAGATGTCGAGCAGTTCGGCGGCGACGTCGCGCACTTGTTCGGCGGCCTTGCGCTTGGCTTTCTGCCAGGTCTCCGAGCCCAAGCGGTGCAACGGCGCCAGGGCGTCGTCGCTGCCAGTGTAGCGGGCGATCAAATGCAGGTTGGCCACCGGTACATAGAGCTTGGCGCCCTCGGCGTATTCCATGGTGAGGAATTCGGCGGCCTGGTTGTCGATCTCCAGGGTCTGCAAGCCCAGGTAGCGGCCGACGCCGTGGTCGATATGCACCACCGGCGCGCCTTCGCGCAGCTCGGTGAGGTTCTTGATCACGGCATCGTTGTTGGCATCGGCGCGTTTTTCACGACGGCGGCGCTGCATCACACGCTGGCCGAACAGCGGGCTTTCGGCAATCAGCGCTAGAGCCGGATCATCCAGCAACAGGCCTTCGTCCAGTGGCGCGATGGTGATCGCCAGGCGCTCTTTGCTTTTGACAAAATCGGGCCAGCTGTCGACGGTTTTCGGTCGCAGCTTCAGGCGTTCGAGCAGTTCCAGCAGCACTTCGCGACGGCCTGCGGACTCGGCGGTAAACAGCACGCGGCCAGGGAAGTCGCCGAGGAAGTTGGACAGCGCTTCCAGCGGTTGCGTGGCTTTGGCCTGGATCGCCAGGTCCGGCAGTGTTGCCGCCGGGAAGCGTTCACGGCCAGCGCCGGTTTCCACATCCTGCTGGCTGGCGACCACACGCGGCCAGCTTTTCAGGCGCGCGAAGCAGTCTTCCACTGGCAGGAACAGTTCTGCAGGCGGCAATAAAGGACGGGACGGATCGACGCGGCGCTCTTCATAGCGGTTACGCACGTCGTTCCAGAAGTTTTCTGCGGCCTGTTCGATACCCGGCAGCGAGAACACCTGGGTGTCCTGGGGCAGGTAATCGAAAAGGGTGGAGGTTTCGTCAAAGAACAACGGCAGGTAGTACTCGATACCGGCCGGGGTAATCCCGCTGCTGAGGTCCTGGAAGATCGGGCAACGGCGGAAGTCCACGTCGAAGCGTTCACGGAAGCGCGCCTTGAAGCGGGTGACCGCGTCTTTTTGCAGCGGGAATTCCCGCGCGGGGAGCAGCTTGACCGAGTCGACTTTATCAATGGAGCGCTGGTTTTCCGGATCGAAGGTACGCAGGGTCTCGATTTCGTCATCGAACAGGTCGATGCGGTACGGCAACTTGCTGCCCATCGGGAACAGGTCGATCAGCGCCCCGCGCACGGCGAATTCGCCGTGCTCGTACACCGTGTCCACGCAGCGGTAGCCGCTGGCTTCCAGGCGCGTGCGCATCTGTTCCACGTCGAGCTTCTGACCGATATCCAGCACCAGGCTGCTGCCCAGCAGGAACTTGGTCGGCGCCAGACGATGCAGCGCCGTGGTAATCGGCACCACCAGCACGCCATGGGCCAGTTCCGGCAGGCGGTACAGGCTGGCGATACGCTGGGAGATGATGTCCTGGTGCGGCGAGAACAGGTCGTAGGGCAGGGTTTCCCAGTCGGGGAAGTGCAGCACCGGCAAATCGGGGGCGAAGAAGCTCAGCTCCTGCTCCAACCGTTCGGCGCTTTGGCTGTCGGCGGTGAGCAGCAGGGTAAAGCGCTTGGCTGCGCTGGCAGCCTCGGCGATGGCCAGGCTCAGGGCGGCACCGGGCAGGTTGCCCCAGTGCTGTTTACCTGCCGCGGCAGGGAGAAGCGGTAGACGCAGAACGGGCACGGAAGGTTGAGCTCCAAGCGTTGCGACAAAGTCGGTAATTGTAACGGCCCAAGGTGCCGCCTGTCAGTTTCTGACTGAGCCTATTACGGTTTATGGGAAATGTAGTGGCTAAGACAAACAATGGCGGGTTTTGACTCAATATGTAGTGCCAAAATGTACGCGTTTTTCGGAGGGTTACGGACAAGTTGTCTTGCGCGTGCCATTAGTGGCCTTCTGGAACCCGCGTATTTACTGGGCTGTAGCGGGGTGTCAATTTTCCGCAAGGGCTTTTTGTTGCTGAAGGCGCATTGCTCCGGGGGCGGTCGGGCGGCATAATGTAGCCCCTTTTTTCAGCCCCTACATGTGGAAGGTTCCCGTGACTCAGAAGCCCGACCAGTGTCTTGGTGAATGGATCGACCGTGAAGCACTCGCAGAAGCGATGATCCCGCTTATCGGTCAGCTGTACCGCAATAACAATGTGGTGAGCTCGATCTATGGCCGCAGCCTGATCAACCAGTCCGTCATCGCGATTCTCAAAGCCCACCGCTTTGCGCGTCACCGTTCCGCCGACGACAGCGAACTCTCCGTCCACGAAACATTCCCACTGCTTAAGGCCATGAGCGAGCTCAAGCTCGGCGCGGCATCGGTAGACCTGGGCAAGCTGGCCTACAAATTCCGCAAGGAAGGCGCCGGCCGTACCGCCGAGCAGTTCGTGCGTGAAGAAATGGCCGATGTGGTTGGCCAGCAAAACGCCGCTGCCCGCAAAGGCACCGACGTTGTGCTGTACGGCTTCGGTCGTATCGGCCGCCTGCTGGCACGCATCCTGATCGAAAAAACCGGTGGCGGCGACGGCCTGCGCCTGCGTGCCATCGTGGTGCGTAAAGGCGCCGAGAACGACCTGACCAAGCGTGCCAGCCTGCTGCGCCGCGATTCGGTACACGGCCCGTTCAACGGCACCATCGTCATCGACGAAGAAAACAACACCATCACCGCCAACGGTAACCTGATCCAGGTGATCTACGCGAAGAACCCGTCCGAGGTGGATTACACCCAGTACGGCATCAAGGACGCCCTGCTGGTGGACAACACCGGTGTATGGCGTGACGCCGAAGGTCTGGGCCAGCACTTGGCCTGCCCGGGTGTTGACCGCGTTGTCCTGACCGCGCCTGGCAAAGGCAAGCTGAAGAACATCGTTCACGGCATCAACCACGCTGAAATCACCGCTGACGACAAGATCGTTTCCGCCGCTTCCTGCACCACCAACGCCATCGTGCCGGTGCTGAAGGCTGTGAATGACAAGTTCGGCATCGTCAACGGCCACGTTGAAACCGTTCACTCGTACACCAACGACCAGAACCTGATCGACAACTTCCACAAAGGCGATCGCCGTGGCCGCAGCGCTGCGTTGAACATGGTGATCACCGAGACCGGTGCTGCCACCGCTGCTGCCAAGGCCTTGCCTGAGCTGGCCGGCAAACTGACCGGTAATGCGATCCGCGTTCCGACGCCAAACGTGTCGATGGCCATTCTCAACCTGAACCTTGAGAAAGCCGCTACCCGTGAAGAGATGAACGAGTACCTGCGCTACATGGCGCTGCACTCCGATCTGCATAAGCAAATCGACTTCGTCAACTCGCAGGAAGTGGTCTCCACCGACTTCGTGGGCTCGCGCCACGCCGGTGTGGTGGACGCCGAAGCGACCATTACCCAGGACAACCGCGTTGTACTGTACGTGTGGTACGACAACGAGTTCGGCTACAGCTGCCAGGTGGTTCGCGTGATGGAAGACATGGCCGGGGTCAACCCGCCTGCGTTCCCGCGCTAAGCATTAGCGTTGAATGAAAAAGCCCCGACTGGTTCGGGGCTTTTTTTATGGCTGGGGGTTTTGTGTTGTTTGGTGGGGCCTCTTCGCAGGCAAGCCAGCTCCCACATTCTCATAGGTGCATACATTCAAATGTGGGAGCTGGCTTGCCTGCGATGGGGCCTTCAGTCCAAAAGCTTGTTGCGCAGGCTGGCGGACAACCCCTCGGGCGCCAACCAAATCCCGAGGTATGCCCGCGCCAGCGCGTCATCGCGGCTGCTGAACACCACTTGCCCATTGATCTCCAGGTGCAAGCCACGCCCTGGTCGATAATCCAGGGCGTATCGATCACCGGCTTGAATATTACGAAAGCGAGCATGCAGTTTTTCCAGTTCCGGCTTCAAGCTCGCGTTGGCTTGCTGGCGTTCCAGCGTTGTATTAGCCGCCTTGATCACGTCATTGCGGTCGATGTCGCGAAAGTAATACAGCGTCAGGCGCAGCGCTTTTTGTTGTGCCCAAGCCTGCTTGGCGCTCAGGTCGGACGGGGCATACAGCGCAGCCGCGTAAACATCCGCCCAGAGGTAGGTGAGCACCGCCTGGTTTTTCAACGTCAGTTGCTGGGACTGCGCCGGAAAATCGGCCTGCTTCAGACGATCCGCCTCATTGGCCTGCACCGTGATGGACAGCATCAGTAATAAACAGAAAACGACGTGTCGCATAATTGCCCGTCCTGTAAGGGTGCTTGTCGGCAGTGTAATTGCAAATTCCTGATGTTGTAGTAAAGGCAAGACTGGCCTACGACGCGACCAAGGGTTAATGTTCGCGGCGTTGAGCCTTATATAGACTGTGCCCCGGTTCACACACTTGAGCCAAATTGTCCTTCATGACCGCTGGCCGCGGCATGATTTAGCCCGGCGTCCAACCGTACGCCTGGCCTGTTCTGAGGAGTACGCATGGCTGTCTACAACTACGACGTGGTGGTACTGGGTTCCGGCCCGGCTGGAGAAGGTGCGGCGATGAACGCCGCCAAAGCGGGGCGCAAGGTGGCGATGGTCGATAGCCGTCGCCAGGTCGGCGGTAACTGCACCCACCTGGGCACCATCCCGTCCAAGGCCTTGCGTCACTCCGTGCGCCAGATCATGCAGTTCAATACCAACCCGATGTTCCGGGCCATTGGTGAGCCGCGCTGGTTCTCGTTCCCGGACGTGCTCAAAAGCGCCGAGAAAGTCATCTCCAAGCAAGTCGCCTCGCGTACCGGCTACTACGCCCGTAACCGCGTCGACTTGTTCTTTGGCACTGGCAGCTTCGCCGACGAGCAAACCATCGAAGTGGTCTGCCCCAACGGCGTGGTCGAGAAGCTGGTGGCCAAACACATCATCATCGCCACGGGTTCGCGTCCGTATCGTCCGGCAGACATCGATTTCCACCACCCGCGTATCTACGATAGCGACACCATCCTGAGCCTGGGCCACACCCCGCGCAAACTGATCATCTACGGCGCCGGGGTGATCGGCTGTGAATACGCCTCGATCTTCAGCGGCCTGGGTGTACTGGTCGAACTGGTGGACAACCGCGACCAGTTGCTGAGCTTCCTCGACTCGGAAATTTCCCAGGCGTTGAGCTACCACTTCAGCAACAACAACATCACTGTGCGCCACAACGAAGAGTACGAGCGGGTCGAAGGCCTGGATAACGGCGTGATCCTGCACCTCAAGTCCGGCAAGAAGATCAAGGCCGACGCCTTGCTGTGGTGCAACGGCCGCACTGGTAACACCGACAAGCTGGGCATGGAAAACATCGGGGTCAAGGTCAACAGCCGTGGCCAGATCGAAGTCGATGAGAACTACCGCACCTGCGTGACCAACATTTACGGCGCCGGTGATGTGATTGGCTGGCCGAGCCTGGCCAGTGCCGCCCATGACCAGGGCCGTTCAGCCGCTGGCAGCATTGTCGACAATGGCAGCTGGCGCTATGTGAACGACGTGCCGACCGGGATCTACACCATTCCGGAGATCAGCTCGATCGGTAAGAACGAGCACGAACTGACCAAGGCCAAGGTGCCTTACGAAGTGGGCAAGGCGTTCTTCAAGAGCATGGCGCGTGCGCAGATCGCCGGTGAGCCGCAAGGCATGCTGAAGATCCTGTTCCACCGTGAAACCCTGGAAGTCCTCGGCGTGCATTGCTTCGGCTACCAGGCCTCGGAGATCGTGCACATCGGCCAGGCGATCATGAACCAGCCGGGCGAACTCAATACCCTCAAGTACTTCGTCAACACCACGTTCAACTACCCGACCATGGCGGAAGCCTATCGGGTAGCGGCCTACGACGGCCTCAACCGGCTTTTTTGAGCGGCTCCGGCCGGTGGCCTGAGCCGGCCGGGGAGACCGATTTCAGTAATTCCCGAGGGTGGCAGTGGCCAAACCGGGAAAGTCTGTAATCAGGCTATCTACGCCGAAGTCGGCGAGCCTGCGCATCAGCGCAGGTTCGTTGACTGTCCACACGGACACGTGCAAGCCCTGGCGCTGGGCTTTTTCCAGACGTTCAGGGGTGCACAACGTCCAGTTCAGCGCCAGGATCTCACAGCCGTAGTTCTGCGCGACCTTTAGCGGGTCGAGCCAGGCGTATTCGGCGACCAGGCCGCGTGACAGGTCGGGGGTGAGTTCAACGGCTGCTTTCAACACTTCCCGCGAACTTGAGGTGACGGTGACTTTGTCCATCAAGCCAAAGCGCACGGCCATTTCGCGAATCGCCAGCACGGTGGTGGCGGCGCGGGTGCGTGAAGCGCTTTTGACCTCCAGTTGCCAGTGATCGAAATCGCACTTTTCGAACAGCTCTTCCAGGCGCGGGATCGGGCAAGGGTTGACCCAGCCCGGTCCACCCTTGCGCGCGTCCATTTTCACCAGGTCCGCCGCCGAGTACTCGACGACTTTGCCGCGCCGGTCGGCGGTGCGCTTGAGGGTCGGGTCGTGGATGACCATCAGCTCGCCGTCCATGGACAGGTGCAAATCCAGTTCGCAGCGGCGTACACCGTGCTTGAGGCACTCCTGGAAGCTGGTCAGGGTGTTTTCCGGTGCTTCGCCTTTGGCACCGCGGTGGCCGTAGATCAGGGTCACAGTTGCTCCTTTACGCCAGATCGTCTGGCGGGGTGAGTGCGAGAATTCAAATGTCTTGGGCGTCGCTCTGTTCCCGCGCCAAGCGCCGTTCCTGGGCCTGTTTCTGCAGGATGTAGCGCGCCAGCAGTTGGCGTTGGGCGTCGGTCATGGCTTCGAATTCCGTGCCGACGTCAAAGCCTGCGCCTTTGGGTTCGCAATGCGTGACTCGCGCGCGCAGCAGCAGGCCGAGCGCCTGGGGCATTAGCACCAGCTTGACCGCCAGGTGTGCGCCGGCCGGCAGGGGGGTGGGGTGCTGGAAATCGATGCCACCTTCGGAAATGATCACCGGTTGCGGTGCGCCGACCTCATCCAGCAGGCCGCGCGCCATGATCTGGCTGAGCAGATCCAGGCGTTTGTTCTGCACGCGGAGGAAGGCCGCGAGGGTGCGATCCTTCTCACTGAGCTGGCGCAGCAGGTGCTGGGCTTCGAATTCACTCAGGTGCAATTCACTGAGTAAATTGAACAGTGGAGAATCATCCAGCAACACTTCCTTGCTCGCCGCCTCGGGGGCAGACAGGCTTTTGATTTGAAGTGCGATCATGTCGTCGATACGGTAGTATTCGCGGCGTTCTTCTTCATCTAATGTCGACATGGCGAACCCCAGCTAGCGGTAATGGTCAGAGTGTAAAGCTGCTTACCAGACCCCGCCACCGGGACGTCTTCTTTTCCTCCGAACAAGCCCCGACATGTTCAGACCTCTCTTCGTATTTATCGGCACGCGTTATACCCGTGCAAAGCGTCGCAATCATTTTGTGTCGTTCATTTCCCTGACGTCGATGATCGGGCTCGCCTTGGGCGTGGTCGTGATGATCGTGGTGCTGTCGGTGATGAATGGCTTCGATCATGAGATGCGTACCCGCGTGCTGGGCATGGTGCCCCACGCGACCATCGAGGGCGATGCGCCCATCAGCGACTGGCAGAGCCTGGCCGACAAGGTCAAGCAGAACCCCAAGGTGCTGGCCGTAGCGCCGTTCACCCAGATGCAGGGGTTGCTGACCAACGATGGCAAGGTGCAGAAGATCCTGCTCAATGGCATCGACCCGGCCCAGGAACGCAACGTCTCGATCATCGACAAGTTCATGTTGTCGGGCAAACTCGATGACCTGGCGCCCGGCAGCTTCGGCATCGTCATCGGCGACAAGGCCGCGGCCAAGCTCGGCGTGGGCCTTGGCGACAAGCTGACCTTCGTCGCGCCGGAAGTCACCGTGACCCCGGCCGGCATGTTCCCGCGCATGAAGCGCTTCACCGTGGTCGGCACCTTCCACGTCGGCGCCGGCGAGATCGACGGCTACCTCGGCCTGACCAACCTCACGGACCTGGCGCGCCTGCATCGCTGGCAGCCGGACCAGGTGCAGGGCCTGCGCCTGAAGTTCGCCGACCTGTTCGATGCGCCGCGCGGCGCCTGGGAAATTGCCCAGCACCTGGGCGAGTCCCAGTACTACGCCCGCGACTGGACCCGCACCCACGGCAACCTGTACCAGGCCATTCGCATGGAAAAAGCCATGATCGGCCTGTTGTTGCTGCTGATTGTCGCCGTGGCGGCCTTCAACATCATCTCCACGCTGGTGATGGTGGTGAACGACAAGAAGGGCGATATCGCCATCCTGCGTACCCTCGGCGCCACGCCGGGGCAGATCATGGCGATCTTCATGGTGCAGGGCACCGTGATCGGCGTGGTCGGCACCTTGATCGGCACGGCCGTCGGCATTCTGGCCGCGCTGAACGTCAGTGCGGCCATCGCTGGCCTCGAAACCCTGATCGGCCACAAGTTTCTCAACGCCGACGTTTACTTCATCGACTACTTGCCGTCCCAGGTTCAGGCCCAGGACGTGTTGATGGTGGGCGGCGCCGCGTTGGTCCTGAGTTTCCTTGCCACCCTGTATCCAGCCTGGCGCGCGGCACGTACCCAGCCAGCACAGGCCTTACGTTATGAGTGAATCGGGCATGAGTGAAAAAGCAATCCTGAGCTGCCGCAACCTGGGCAAATCCTACGAGGAAGGCCCGGAATCGGTGGTGGTGCTGTCCAACCTGCAACTCGAACTGCATCCGGGCGAACGCGTGGCGATCGTCGGCAGTTCCGGTTCCGGCAAAAGTACCTTGCTGAACCTGCTGGGCGGCCTTGATACGCCGTCCCAGGGCAGTGTATGGCTGGCCGGCGAAGAGCTGTCGGCCCTGGGTGAAAAGGCCCGCGGCCAGTTGCGCAACCGTTCGCTGGGCTTTGTGTACCAGTTCCACCACCTGTTGCCGGAATTCACCGCGCTGGAAAACGTGTGTATGCCGTTGTTGATCGGCAAGACCGCAATCCCGGAAGCCCGCCAGCGCGCCAAGGCCCTGCTGGAGCGCGTCGGCCTCGGTCATCGCCTTGAGCACAAACCGGCTGAATTGTCCGGCGGCGAGCGCCAGCGTGTGGCCATCGCCCGCGCCTTGGTGAACAACCCAGGGCTGGTGATGCTCGATGAGCCGACCGGCAACCTCGACTCCCATACCGCCCAGGGCATTAAGGACTTGATGCTGGAACTGAGCACCCAGATGCGCACCGCGTTCCTGGTGGTGACCCATGACATGAGCATGGCCCGCCAGATGGACCGCGTGTTGCACCTGCAGGAAGGTCATCTGGTCGCCATCTGACCCGTTTCAAGCCCGGCGCTTCAAGCGTCGGGCTTTTTCATTTTTTCAACGGTGCCCGCGAATGTTCAGACCGTTATCGATTTTTATCGGCACGCGCTATACCCGCGCCAAGCGCCGCAACCGTTTTGTCTCGTTTATCTCGATGACCTCGATGATCGGCCTCGCCCTGGGCGTCTTGGCGATGATCGTGGTGTTGTCGGTGATGAACGGCTTCCAGCGCGAAATGAGCTCGCGCATCCTCGGCATGGTGCCCCATGCGACCATCGTCGGCGTGAACCCGATCGACGATTGGCAGCCCGTGGCCGCCGCCGCGATGAAGAATCCGCAAGTGACTGCCGCAGTCCCCTTCACGCAGATGGACGGCATGTTCTCCTACAAGGGCGCGATGCAACCGATCGAGATCAGCGGCATTGACCCGGCTCAGGAGGGCAAGGTGTCGATCGTGGCCCAGCACATCGTGCGGGGCAAACTGGATGACCTGAAACCTGGCGAGTTTGGCGTGGTGGTCGGCGAAATCACTGCCCGGCGTTTCCGCCTGAATGTGGGCGACAAGCTCACCTTGATCGTGCCGGAAATCAGCACCGCACCGGGTGGCATCACGCCACGTATGCAGCGTTTGAATGTCGTGGGCATTTTCAAGGTGGGCGCCGAGCTGGATGGGTCCATGGCCATGATCCACATGGCCGACGCCGCAGAGATCCAGCATTGGCAGCCGAACCAGGTACAAAGCGTGCGCCTGGCGGTGAAAGACCTTTACGCAGCCCCCAAGGTCTCGTCGGACATCGCCGCCAGCCTGGGCGCCGCCTACAAACCTGACGACTGGACCCACACCCAGGGCAGCCTGTTCAGCGCGATGAAGATGGAAAAGACCATGATCGGCCTGCTGTTGCTGATGATCGTCGCCGTGGCGGCGTTCAACATCATTGCTACCTTGATCATGGTGGTGAACGACAAGGGCGCGGACATTGCGATTTTGCGCACCATCGGCGCCACGCCACGGCAGATCATGGCGATCTTCATGGTGCAGGGCACAGTGATCGGTATCGTCGGTACCTTGATTGGCGGCGTACTGGGCGTGATTGCGGCGCTGAACGTGAGCGAGCTGGTGGGCTGGGTCGAGCGGGTCACTGGGCAGCATATTTTCAGTTCGGATGTGTATTTTGTCAGCAACCTGCCTTCTGAACTGCAAGGTGGGGATGTGGTGCTGATTTGCACGGCGGGGTTTGTGTTGAGCTTCCTGGCGACGCTGTATCCGGCGTATCGGGCGGCGAAGATAGAGCCGGCGCATGCGCTGAGGTATTCCTGAAGCTTTAGATCGCTATCGCAGGCAAGCCAGCTCCCACACTTTGACTTGTGAATACATTCAAAATGTGTGAGCTGGCTTGCCTGCGAAAGGGCTGGCCCAGCTTGCATCAATCCCCCTTGGGCAACTCGATCACAAACCGCGTCAACCCCACCTCAGACTCACAAAAAATCCTCCCCCCGTGCGCCCGCACAATCGACTGGGTAATCGCCAACCCCAGTCCCGCATGCTCGCTGCTACCTTCACGCCGTGCGGGATCCGCCCGATAAAAGCGGTCAAACAACTTCGGTAACAGCTCCGGTGGAATGCCTTCCCCCGTGTTCTCAACCGTCAACGTCACACCTTCCGTCATCCGCACCCGCACTTCGCCGCCCGCTGGCGTGAACCGCAGCGCGTTATCCAGCAAGTTCGACAGGGCCCGGCGCAGCATGCCGCGATCACCCAGGGTATGGGCAGTACCTTCGCGAATCAGGCTGACTTGAGCGTCTTCCGCCAGTAATGCGAAAAACTCAAGCAAGGCATCCACCTCATCTGCCAGCGCCAAAGGCACGCGTTTAGGCATGAGCAAGCCATGGTCTGCCTTGGCCAGGTACAGCATGTCATTGACCAATTGCGCCATCCATTGCAGCTCTTCCAGGTTGCTGTGCAGCGCCTCGCGGTAATCCTCCAGCGGGCGCGGCTGGGTCAGGATGACTTGGGTCTGGGTGAGCAGGTTCGACAGCGGCGTGCGCAGTTCATGGGCGATGTCGGCGGAGAACGCCGAGAGGCGCTGGAACCCATCGTCCAGTCGACCCAGCATGGCGTTGAAGGCTTGGGCCAGTTCGGCCAGTTCTACGGGCATGTGTTGCTGGGGCAAACGCTGGGTCAGGGAGTGAGCCGACACACTGGCGGCCACTTCACCCATGCGTCGCAACGGCTGCAACCCACTGCGCGCGGCCCAGGCGCCGAGCAGGGCGGTCGCCAGGGCTGACAGGCCGACGGTGAGCCAGATCAGGTGCTGCATGCGCTGCAGGAAATGCTGGTGGTGGGTGATGTCGAGCATCAGCGTCAGCAGGGGGGAGTCGGGTTGGCCTGGCGTGAGTGGCGCGTTGTACACCCGATAGTCGGTGCCGGCATTTTGCAGGCTGTGCAGGCCGGGCGCGTCGGGCAAGTTCACGCCTGGCGCATCGTCCAGCCAACGCTGGCCGGCGGCGGTGATACGCACCCGCAGCTCGGGCTGGTGATTGAGTTCGGCGCGCAGTTGCGCTTCACGTCTGGCGAAGGTGCCCGGCGAGTCGACACCCTGCAACGTACCGCGCAGCGCCACCAGTTGGCTGTCGAGTTGTTGCTGGTCCAACTCAATGAAGTGCGCCTCGCTGGCGTGGTTGAACAGCACCCCGGCGATCAGCGACACCACCGCGGTGCAGGCAGCAAACAGCAGCGCCAGGCGGCTGGCGAGGGACAGACGCTTGATCAATTGAACCGCTCCTCCAGCACATAACCCATGCCACGTACGGTGTGGATCAGTTTATTGGGGAAGTTATCGTCGACTTTCAGGCGCAAGCGGCGGATCGCCACTTCGATGATATTGGTGTCGCTGTCGAAGTTCATGTCCCACACCTGGGAGGCGATCAGCGATTTGGGTAGCACCTCGCCCTGGCGCCGAAGCAGCAGTTCCAGCAGGGAAAATTCCTTGGCTGTCAGGTCGATGCGCTGGCCGTCCCGTTCAACGCGACGGCGGATCAGGTCCAGGCGCAGGTCGGCCAGTTGCAGCGCGGTTTCCTGGGGCGTGCTGCTGCCTCGGCGCAACAGGCTGCGCACCCGCGCCAGCAGTTCGGAAAAGGCGAAGGGCTTGACCAGGTAATCGTCGGCGCCCAGCTCCAGGCCATGCACGCGGTCTTCCACGGCGTCGCGGGCGGTGAGGAATAGCACTGGGATATCCAGCCCGGCGCTGCGCACAGCCTGGAGAATCTGCCAGCCGTCACGGCCCGGCAGCATCACGTCGAGGATCAACAGATCGTAGTCACCGGTCAGCGCCAGGTGCTGGCCGCTGGTGCCGTCGGCCACCAGTTCGGTGGTAAAGCCCGCCTCGGCCAGGCCCTGGCGCAGGTAGTGGCCGGTTTTGGGTTGGTCTTCGACGATCAGCAGTTTCATGGGCGGCTCTTGGCAACGGTGGACGACGGCTTTATACCTTGAGTGCCAGGGCAGGGGATCAACCTGACAAAGTTGTAATCTAGCAGTCAGCTGGCTGGCAGCGGCGCAATCTTAGAGTGCTGCCCAGGCTGTTCATATATTTCTGGAGAAGACAGATGGCGTTGCGCACACCCCTGTTATTGGCAAGTTGCCTGCTGGCGTTGAGTGTTGAAGCAATGGCCGATGCCGCCCACACCTATGCATTCGGTGAAGCGGCGCCGGCGAGCAAAGCCACGCGTACGGTGGAAGTGACGTTGCAGGACATTTCCTTTTCGCCCAAGTCCCTGGACGTGAAAGCCGGTGAGACGGTGCGCTTCGTGCTGGTTAACAAGGGCCAGTTGCTTCACGAATTCAACCTGGGCGACGCGGCCATGCATGCCGAACACCAGAAGGAAATGCTGCAGATGCAGGCCAGCGGCATGCTGACCGCCACGGGCATGGGCAAGATGGACCATGCAGCAATGGGGCATGGTGCGATGAAACACGATGATCCCAATAGCGTATTGGTCGAGCCCGGTAAAACTGCCGAGCTGACCTGGACGTTCACCCAGGCCACGGGCCTGGAGTTTGCCTGCAACCTTCCGGGGCACTACCAGGCGGGCATGGTCGGCAAGCTCAACGTCGATTGATCCGCTGGCGCTTAGGCGCGGGGGCAAAGGCTGGTAGACTGGCGCGGTTAATTTAGCCAGGTTTCCGCCATGCATCCCGCAGCCGAACATTCGCCGCTGGGCAAGTCCAGTGAATACATCTCCACCTACACCCCTTCGTTGCTGTTCCCGATCCCGCGTGCCGCCAAATGGGCCGAGCTTGGCCTGAGCGCCGAGACCCTGCCTTACAAGGGTGTGGATTTCTGGAACTGCTTCGAACTGTCCTGGCTGCTCCCGTCGGGCAAGCCGGTGGTGGCCATCGGTGAGTTCAGCATCCCGGCCGACTCGCCGAACATCATCGAGTCCAAGTCGTTCAAGTTGTACCTCAACTCGTTGAACCAGACTGCGTTTGCCGATACGACCAGCCTGGAAGCCGCTTTGCGCACTGACCTCAGTGCTGCCGCCGGCAAGCCGGTGAGCGTGCGTATCCGCAGCCTGGCCGAGATCGAGGCCGAAGGTGTGATGGCCTTGCCAGGTGTGTGCATCGATGAGTTGGATATCAGTGTCAGCAACTATGAGCATCCGCGCCCGGAACTGCTGCGTTGCGATGACTCACGTGTTGTCGAGGAGAGCGTGCACAGCCACCTGCTTAAATCCAACTGCCCCGTGACCAGCCAACCGGACTGGGGCAGTGTCGTGGTGGAATATCGCGGTTCGGCGCTGGATCACGCCAGCCTGCTGGAATACATCGTGAGCTTTCGCCAGCACTCGGACTTCCACGAACAGTGTGTGGAACGCATCTTTTTGGACTTGCAGCGTTTGCTGAAGCCGGAGAAGTTGACGGTGTATGCGCGCTATGTGCGGCGCGGCGGGCTGGATATCAACCCGTATCGCAGCACTGAGGATGTGGCGTTCCAGAACGTGCGCCTGGCTCGTCAGTAGCTATCACGCAAATCAAATGTGGGAGCGGGCTTGCCTGCGAGGGCGGTGTATCAGTCACCTGATGGATGACTGAATGATCGCTATCGCGGGCATGCCAGCTCCCACATTGGTTTCTGTGATTGCCTTGGGGATTGGTTTAGATCCCGATATTGCCCAAGGTGATCATGATATTGCGCAAGGTCCCGGAAATCACCGGGTGCTCAGCATCGAACTCGATGGCCGCTTGATTCACATCGTCGGAAATACTGGGGGTTTGCGTAGCCGGTTCCAATTCGAGTTGTAATTCGAACTTGGCAATCAAGGCTTCCAATGCATCACGTTTCTCTTCCGACAGCGGCGGTTCCTGTTCCAACTGCCCGCGCAGGATCTCGACCTGTTCTTCCAGTTTTTTGCGATCAGGCATGACGTGTTTCCTTTTATCGATAGGCACTGGCATAGACCGCGGCACGCCGAGAAAGGTCTACGGGCTGACCTTTAGATTAATCCACTGGCGTCGACTGTGCATGATCCGTGTCAGGGCTTTTCGCCTTTGAGCTGGCGCAGGCTGATATCGGCGAGGCATGTGCCGAGTTCGCCCAAGTGATCGATTACCGAGTGCACGCCCAGCCCGTAAAGGGCAACGGTGGCCTTGCCGCGCTTATGTTCGCGTTCCTGTTCGCTCAGCGCCTGCCATTGTTCGGGCGCCATGCCGCACAACGAGCCGCAGGAGGCTAGGCCGATGGTCCACAGCCCGGCATTGAGCCCTGATTGCAACAGGCGCGGTTCGCCACTGACCAATACGCAGCCTTCCAGGCGTTCGATGTTCAGTTCCATCAAGGCTTGCCAGCAGGCGTGGGGCGCGGGCCAGCGAATGGAGGAGGGCGACGTCGCCTTGAGCCAGTCGGGCAGTCCGGCGGCGAGTGGGGTAGTGATGGAGGGGGGGAGTTCATCCAGCCAGGCGCAGGGTACGCCTTGCTCCTTGAGGGCTCGCAGGATTTTCAGCGCGCCCGGTGTGGCTTGGGAGTCCGGGGAGGGCGAGTCGGTGCGCGCCCGGGAACCGAAGTCCACCAGGCAGCCACTCAGGCCAAACAGGACGGCAGTCAAAGTGGGAGCGCTGGCGATGGCTATCTCGGCGTGAGGCATGTCGACATCCCTGAAATAGCGCCAACGCTATCGAGCCGGGATGACAAGTCGATGACAGGATTGTTAATTGTAGGAATTTTGTCCATTTTAGGTCTGACGATTCCTAGTTGCTGCCTAATTGGCGACTTCCGTCATATACTGACGGCCTTATTCAGGGCATAGCGCCCATGACAGACCATTCAAGGAGCAAAAGCTATGCGCTGGAGCCACTATTTCGCTCAGTTGTCGGTGTGTGCCACTGTCTTACTGGCGCCTTTCGCCGCACAGGCTGCATCGGAAGACGATCCATGGGAAAGCGTCAACCGCCCGATCTTTACCTTTAACGACACCGTTGATACCTATGCGCTCAAGCCATTGGCCCAGGGCTATCAGTTCGTGACTCCGCAGTTCGTGCAGGATGGCATTCACAACTTCTTCCGCAACATTGGCGATGTGGGCAACCTGGCCAACAACGTGCTGCAACTCAAGCCGCATAATGCCGGTGTCGACACCGCCCGTTTGCTGGTCAACACCACCTTCGGCGTGCTGGGCTTCATCGATGTCGGCACCAAAATGGGGCTGCAACGCAGCGACGAAGACTTCGGCCAGACCCTCGGCTACTGGGGTGTCGGCAGCGGTCCGTACGTGATGCTGCCACTGTTGGGCCCAAGCACCTTGCGTGACGCGCCGTCCAAGTACGTGGACAGCTACACCCAACCGTACCGCTACATGAACGATATCGGCTGGCGCAACAGCACCTTTGGCCTGAACATCGTCGACACCCGTGCCAGCCTGCTCGACAGCGAGAAGCTGATCACTGGTGACAAGTACACCTTCATTCGTAACGCTTACCTGCAGAACCGTGAGTTCAAGGTCAAGGACGGCAAGGTCGTTGACGACTTTTAAGCTGTGACGTTTTGAAATGAAAAAGGCGACCCACTTGGGTCGCCTTTTTTGTGCGCGGTTTCAGCGCATTTTCAGGATCTTGAGGCCCAGGTGCTGGTCTTCGCCTGTGGCCCTGGTCCACACCACCTGGGTATCGGCCTCCAGGCCTTTCAGTGCCGCGTGCTCCGAATCGATGCGCACGGTCAACAGGTCGCCTACATTGAACTGGCGTGGCGCCTGCACCTGCATGCCGGAGCTGGACAGGTCCACGCACACCCCGGCGATCTCTTGTCCTGCGTGGATCAGCGACACATCGGCATCCACGCGCATGCGGATGAAATCGCGTTTTTCGGCGTAGTCGCGCTCGTGTTCGCTCATGGGCTTCATCCTTACTTTGTGTTGTGGTCGTGCCTGTTCTTATAACTCCCGGTGATTTGCGGTGTAAAGACGCTCGGCGACCATCGGCATGAGCTTGAAACCCCTGACGGATGGGAGTACCGTCTGCGCCTTAGAAGGGCACCTCTGCTTTACCGTTGTGCATGGGGAAAATCCCAATGCTTTGTAGGACAGAGAGGCTAGAAAGCGAATCCAGTACGTGCGCCCGACCCTTGTCGCGCCACCTACGCCAACCTAATTCTGGCGCCGTTTGCCCACATGCAAAAAACCAGTGCCACGCTGCTGATAATCGATGACGACGAAGTAGTGCGCGCGAGCCTCGCGGCCTATTTGGAAGACAGTGGCTTCAGCGTCCTGCAGGCCGGTAATGGCCAACAGGGTCTCCAGGTATTCGAGCGCGACCAGCCCGACCTTGTGATCTGCGACCTGCGCATGCCCCAGATGGGCGGCCTGGAGCTGATTCGCCAGGTGACTGAGCTCGCCCCGCAGACGCCGGTGATTGTCGTGTCGGGCGCCGGGGTGATGAACGATGCTGTCGAAGCCTTGCGCCTGGGTGCCGCCGATTATCTGATCAAACCCCTGGAAGACCTGGCGGTGCTGGAGCACTCGGTGCGCCGTGCCCTGGATCGTGCGCGCCTGTTGGTGGAAAACCAGCGCTACCGCGAAAAGCTCGAAACCGCCAACCGCGAACTCGAAGCCAGCCTCAACCTGCTCCAGGAAGACCAGAATGCCGGTCGCCAGGTGCAAATGAACATGCTGCCGGTCAGCCCCTGGACCATCGACGACTTCCAGTTTGCCCACCAGATCATCCCGTCACTGTACTTGTCGGGTGATTTTGTCGATTACTTCCGTGTGGATGAGCGACGTGTGGCGTTCTACCTGGCCGATGTCTCCGGCCATGGCGCTTCCTCTGCTTTTGTCACCGTGTTGTTGAAGTTCATGACCACGCGGTTGTTGTTCGAATCCAAGCGCAATGGCACCTTGCCGGAGTTCACGCCCTCCGAGGTACTGGGCCACATCAACCGGGGCCTGATCAGCTGCAAGCTGGGCAAGCACGTGACGATGGTCGGCGGCGTGATTGATGAAGAAACCGGTCTTTTGACCTACAGCATTGGCGGTCACCTGCCGATGCCGGTTTTATACACTCCAGACAGTGTGCGTTACCTGGAGGGGCGTGGTCTGCCGGTAGGCTTGTTCAACGAAGCCACCTACGAAGACCACATCCTGGAGCTGCCGCCGACGTTCAGCCTCACGCTGATGTCAGACGGCATCCTGGACCTTCTTCCAGAGCCTACACTCAAAGAGAAAGAAGCCGCCTTGCCCCAAAAGGTCAAGTCGGCGGGCGGCAGCCTGGATGGCCTGCGGCAGGTTTTTGGATTGGCCACGCTAGGGGAGATGCCGGATGATATCGCCCTATTGGTGTTGAGCAGGAATCTTTGATGAGTACCGGAAGAATCCAATTCGCCGAGCAAGACGGGACGTTTGTCCTGAAGTTTGTCGGCGAAGTGCGCCTGACCTTGTGTTCGGCGCTGGATGCGACGATTGAGCGGATCTTCACAGCGCTGAACTTCTCGGCGATCGTGATCGATCTGACCGAAACCCGCAGCATCGATAGCACCACTCTTGGCCTGCTGGCCAAGTTGTCCATTCTGTCTCGGCAGAAGGTCGGCCTGTTGCCGACTGTGGTCACCACCCACGAAGACATCACCCGTCTATTGCAGTCGATGGGCTTTGACCAGGTGTTCAACATCGTTGACCGCCCAATTCCCTGCCCGGAATGCCTCACCGACCTGCCGTCGCAAGACCAGTCCGAAGAGATCGTACGGGTCAAGGTGCTGGAAGCGCACAAGATCCTCATGGGCCTCAACGAGTCCAACCGCGAAGCCTTCCACGACCTCGTCAACGCCCTCGAGCGCCACTGATCCTCAATTGAAATGTGATCAAAATGGGGGAGGGGGCTTGCCCCCGATTGCGGTATGTCAGTCATAAATATGCTGACTGACCCACCGCCATCGGGAGCAAGTCGAATCGTCGCACCGCCCCTCCCACATTGGATTTGTGACTGGCTTGAAATTGGCAGCACAAAAAAGGGCGACACCCGCCAAGGTGCCGCCCTTTTTGCTGCTATCTGCCCTTACAGCTTGGCCGACAGCAGCGCCTCCAGCTTCTCCTGGTCCCGAGCAAACTGACGAATACCTTCCGCCAGCTTCTCAGTCGCCATCGCGTCCTCGTTGGACTCCCAACGGAACTGCGCTTCAGTCAGATGCACGCGGGCTTCACCGGCATGGCCTGGCGACAACTTGCGCTCCAGCTTGCCTTCATCCGCCGCCAGCTTCTCCAGCAAGTCCGGGCTGATGGTCAGGCGATCACACCCAGCCAGCTCTTCGATCTGGCTCAGGTTGCGGAAGCTCGCGCCCATCACCACGGTCTTGTAGCCGTTGGCCTTGTAGTAGTTGTAGATGCGCGTCACCGACTGCACGCCCGGGTCTTCAGCACCGGTGTAGTCGTTGCCGTTGGCCTTTTTGTACCAATCGTAGATTCGACCCACGAACGGCGAGATCAGGAACACGCCAGCCTCTGCACAGGCCACGGCCTGGGCGAAGGAGAACAACAGCGTCAGGTTGGTCTGGATGCCTTCTTTTTCCAGCTGCTCGGCGGCGCGGATGCCTTCCCAGGTGGAGGCGATCTTGATCAGTACGCGGTCGCGGCCAACGCCGGCTTTGTCGTACAGGTCGATCAGACGGTGCGCGCGCTTGAGTACGGCGTCAGTGTCGAACGACAGGCGGGCATCCACTTCAGTGGAAATACGGCCCGGCACCACTTTGAGGATCTCTTGACCTACCGCCACCGCAAAGCGGTCGCTGGCCAGGCCCACATCACCGTTGCAGTCCTTTACGCACTCATCCAGCAGCTTGGCATAGCCTGGGATCGAAGCGGCCTTGAGCAGCAGGGAAGGGTTAGTGGTGGCATCTTGCGGCTTGAGCTTGGCGAGGGTAGAAAAATCGCCGGTATCGGCTACGACGGTGGTGAATTGCTTGAGTTGTTCCAGCTTGGAAGTCATGGGCGTGCTCTGTCCTGTGGGTCTGATGACATTACCCGAGCGCCGGCAGGCGCTCAAGGGCGCAAATGCGTTCGATCGTTTGCGAGGGCAACAACCTGAAAACAGGCGTTTGAATGGCGGGCCTTGCTATTGAATAGGAGGGCAAAATCGGTGGCAGGTTCAACCCAATTGCCGTATGCCCACCCAACGACGATAGCGACACCTTTGTGAGCGGGTTTGAAAACATCCTTGCCGGCACTGGACGTTTCTTGTCGCGATTCAAGGACATCTCTATTCTGGTCTAATACTCATGTCATGCATGATGATGCACCCTCCGTTCAGGGCTGGACACCAGGGTATTTTCAAATACGGTCTCTCAACTAGCCTCTCGCAGTAATCAGGGAAAACATGCTAACTATCCAAGAGCTCAATGACTTCACCAGCAACCCGGAATTGACTAACAGCATCGCGCAGGTGTGGGAATTGATCGGCCAGCATTTCGAACAGGCGCAGGCCAACTTGGTGCCTGAACATGCAATGGTGCGTACTGAGTTGTCGTTCCATGAACATGTACGCCTCTTGGGCTACCTGTCTCTTCTGATTGCCGAGCTGCCAGGCGATGTGGTGGAAATTGGCGTGTGGAAGGGCAAGTCGTTGATGCTGATGAACGAGGTGTGCAATTGCGAACGCCGTATCATCGGGATCGACCCGTTCGAGTTGCCGAACCAGTTCGAAGAGTTCAGTCACTATAAGGAACTGATGCTGCCCAATGCAGAGGTGATACGCGGCTTTTCGGAACTGAGTGCCGAGCGTTTCTACAACCTTGCGCCCAAGGTTGCGCTGTTGCATATCGATGGTGGCCACACCGCGCGCAACGTGTTGCTGGATTTCCTGCTGTATTCGCCGAGCGTGGTGCCGGGAGGCTTCATCGTGTTGGACGATTACCGCGATTTCAAGCATTCGCCTGAAGTGGGGCCTGCAGTCGACCTGCTCAGGGCCGCCGGTTTCTTTCAAGGCTTCAACATACTGGGCAGTGTTCATGGCTTTGAAAACAGTTATGTTCTACAGCGCATGTAAGCGTAGGTAGTAAGTAGGTGGACGGGGGCTCCGCACTGACTACTGGCGCTTGCAAGGGTAGCGGGGCTAACTCCGATAGCGCCCCGTGTCGTCAAGACGGTGAGAACGGGGCTGCTCACGCAATGACACAAGCCAATGCATTACCGCCCTTCCAGCAAAGCCCCCGCCTGATCCAGCAACGCCAACGGATCACGTGCCTTATGAATATCCACCGACAATAACTGCCTGAACTTGCGCGCCCCCGGGAAACCGGTGCCCAGCCCCAGGATATGCCGAGTGATATGGTGCATCGACCCACCCGAAGCCAAATGCTCCGCAATATAAGGCCGCAACTGCACCAACGCCTCTGCGCGACTGATCACCGGCGCCTCACTACCAAACAACTGCTGATCCACTTCTGCCAGCAAATAGGGATTGTGATAAGCCTCCCGGCCCAGCATCACCCCATCAAACACCTGCAAATGCTCGTGACACTGCTCCAATGTCTTGATCCCACCGTTGAGCACAATCTCCAGCTCTGGAAAGTCCCGCTTCAACTGAGCCGCCACGTCATACCGCAACGGCGGAATGTCGCGGTTCTCCTTCGGCGACAACCCCTCCAGAATCGCAATCCGCGCATGCACGGTGAAACTGGTGCAGCCTGCGTCCTTCACCGTCCCGACGAAATCACACAACTGCGCATAACTGTCCCGCCCATTGATCCCGATGCGATGTTTCACCGTCACCGGAATCGACACCGCATCGCGCATCGCCTTCACACACTCCGCCACCAACGCCGGATGCGCCATCAGGATCGCGCCGATCATGTTGTTCTGCACCCGATCGCTGGGGCAGCCGACGTTCAGGTTCACTTCATCGTAGCCAGCGGCCTCGGCCATGCGCGCGCAGGCGGCCAAATCGGCGGGGACACTGCCGCCCAGTTGCAGTGCAAGCGGGTGCTCGGCTTCGTTGTGGCGCAGGAAACGGTCATGGTCGCCATGGAGGATCGCGCCGGTGGTGACCATCTCGGTGTAGAGCAGGGCGTGCTTGGAGAGCAGGCGCAGGAAGAACCGGCAGTGGCGGTCGGTCCAGTCCATCATCGGCGCCACGCTAAACCGACGTGACGGCTCTGAGCGGGAAGGGCTAGCTTTTACTGGAGATTCTACTTTTTCGGAATTCATTAATACTGATCTTTTATACAGCGGTTTTTACCCATTTTCCCTTGTTTTCTAGAGTCGGTTGCTACATTGTAGCGATCGAATTCGGCAATGTAGCAACTGGAAATGGGCACGATCACAGCACGTAAGCGCAAGGACAACTCGACAGCCTACACGGCGCAGATACGGATCAATCGGGATGGCAAGACAGTTTATCAGGAAAGCCAAACCTTCGACCGTAAGCAGGTCGCCCAGGCTTGGATCAAGCGACGGGAGACCGAGCTGGCCCAGCCAGGTGCTATTGAGCGGGCGAATCGGAAGGGGGTAACGATCAAGAAGATGATCGAGCAGTACCTGGATGAGTACGAGAAGATCCGGCCGCTGGGAAAGACCAAGAGCGCGACGTTGAGCGCGATCAAGAAAACCTGGCTGGGTGAGTTGGATGATGCAGCGCTGAACAGCCAGAAGCTGGTGGAGTACGCGCAGTGGCGAATGAGCGAGGAAGGCGGCGGGGTGCAGGCACAGACGGTTGGTAATGATCTGTCGCACCTGGGCGCTGTGTTGTCTGTGGCACGACCGGCGTGGGGGTATGAAGTTGATCCTCATGCAATGCCTGATGCTCGCAAGGTCTTGCGCAAGCTTGGCATGGTCAGCAAGAGCAAGGAGCGTAATCGCCGGCCAACGCTCGAGGAGCTGGATAAGCTCATGGGGCATTTTTTCGAGATGCAGAAGCGCCGGCCGGACTCAATTCATATGCCGAAGATGATTGCCTTTGCGCTTTTTTCCACGCGTCGGCAGGAGGAAATTACTCGGATTCGGTGGGAGGATCTCGACTGCGCTCGACAGGCTGTCTTGGTGCGGGACATGAAGAACCCTGGGCAAAAGATCGGTAACGATGTGTGGTGTCATCTGCCGGATGAGGCATGGGCGATCCTATGCACCATGCCGAAAGCTCAGCGAGAGATTTTCCCCTACAACGCCAAGTCGGTATCAGCGTCTTTCACTCGTGCATGTCCGATGCTGGAGATTGAGGACCTGCATTTCCATGATTTGCGCCATGAAGGTGTAAGCCGGCTGTTTGAGATGGATTGGGATATTCCAAGGGTGTCCAACGTTTCTGGGCACAGAGATTGGAACTCCCTGCGGAGATACACACATCTGCGAGGCCGGGGGGATCTATACAAGAGGTGGAAGTGGTTGTCACTGGCCTTGCGATGATGAAATGTAGGAATTTGATGTGTGCGTTCTTGTGATTGCAAAATGCTATCGGTACTAATACCCTGTCCAAAAAACATGGAAGGTGAGGTATGGCTAGGATTAGTTATTTCGAGCACGACGGACATTTTGTAGATTTAATTAAGCCTAGCCAGATTGGTGATGATGAAAATGTCTTCACGGTAATCGTGGGAAAAAATGGCGTTGGCAAAAGTAGATTGTTGGCAGACATCGCTAAAACTGCATCTTTTGAATATGCTTATTTGTATGATTCTAGTGGTACGGGGCTTACGTACTCTTCTCGTAATGGCCCCGATGATGACTCTAAAGTCATAGCTATCTCAACCAGCCCATTTGACAAATTTCCGAGCCAGAAAAGGAAGCTTGGAGCGGATGTTAGGTCCAATTACCGATATGTAGGTATGCGCGGTGAAGGCATGTATCAACCGTCTTCAGCGGTTTCGCTAATCGCATCTGCGTCAAAAGGACTAATAGATAAGTTGTTGGCGAGAGCTGGGTATCATAATTTATTAGCTGTTTTTGATTCATTGAATTTTTATCCGGTTGTGGATTTTGTTTTCAAACCCGGATATATCAGGTCTGGGAAGGATTATGATGAGTATGATGTTAGTCGAGTCATTGATACGAGTTTAGCAATCGACCTGAAATGCATGGAAGGTGATTATGGTATTCAGATTGATGAGCGCTATTTCCAAGTTCTTCAGGATTTACCTGTATCTAAGCGGCATGAAGCCTTTAATGCGATAAGGAAGGTTCATCAGCTTTTTACGAAGCGCAAAGCGATAGAGTTAACAGTGAATTTTTCAGGCGGGTCTGCTTCTCTTGATGGTCGCGCTGCTAATGATACTTATATCGAAGCGATGCTGGTTTTGGTTAATGCCGGTTTAATGCGTTTGATTGATCTCAAGCTAAAGAAAATTGGCTATGGTGAAATGTCACTGAAGAGGGCGAGTTCTGGTGAGCAATGCCTGATGGTTCTTATGCTTGGAATTGCTGGGCATATAACTGACGGGTCTATCATTTTAATTGATGAGCCGGAAATTAGCTTGCATCCTAGATGGCAAGAGCAGTTTATGATGTTGCTAACAACTTCTTTTTCAGCTTATAAGAGATGTCATTTTATAGTTGCTACGCACTCCCCTCAAATTATATCTAGGCTAAGAGATCGTGCGTGTTTTGTTACATCTTTGTCAAAGAATGAAGTTTATCATGCAGAAGAGTTTTATCACCGGTCGGCGGATTACCAACTAGCTGAGTTGTTTGATGCGCCGGGCATGATGAATGAATATATTTCTCGTCTTGCGTTCAACCTTTTAGCAAAGGTTAAGGCTAGTAGATCTGTAGATAGTCGTTCGGCGGAGGATCTTTTCCGTTTGAAGGAGTTGGGTCGTCAGGTCGAGTCAGACGATCCGGTAAAAGAACTTATTATCTCGGTGGCCGAGTTGTGTGATAAATATGCCAATAATTAATGTTCCCGTTGTTCTCAGTGCTGAGGCGCTTGCTGTAATTGAAGAGAAAAAAAAGGAACAAGGCTTCTCACATACTAATTGGAGCGATGCTGAACTGCAGCCTGTGCGAAGTGAAATAAGAAATCATTATCGTGAGGTGCAGCGTTTGGCCTGTGCTTATTGTCAGGCTCCAGTTTCTGCCCGTTCAGCATCTGGTGCGCCCGTGGAGCATATAGTTCCTAAGTCTCAGTATTTGCGGTTTATGTTTGAGCCGAAAAATTTGTGTGTTATATGCCCTGATTGTAATGAGTATAAGAGTAAGAGAGAAGTTTTAGCTGATCCTGTAATGATCGCAGATAGGGTGGGTTATCCTACGGATCGTCTTGCATTTAGAATAATGCATCCTCATTTTGATGTCTACGATGATAATATAATAAAAAGTAATCGTCTATATGTTGAGTGCTCCGATAAAGGGGGGTATACAATATATATTTGCAATTTGAATAGGTTTTATAGGAAGTTTGGCCGGTGTGACGAATTTGTAAATGATGCAGCATTGGTGCAGCAGTCTGAGTTGTTTTACGAAGAGGGCGCGGTCCAGCTTTGAACCAAAGCCCAGCGGAGTAGGCTGGGCTTGAAAGGGTCTAGTGATTTCCAATCAGTTTGTTTAGGTCGTTAACTGCTGATTGTCTTTGGCAGTCTATGTATTCGGCGAGATCTTTTAAATGTATGCCGAGTCCCGCCTTTTGGCTTTCGGCGCCTAAGCGAACGATTGGGATTTTTATTTCACCAGTCATTTGCTTTTGTTTGAATTTTTCTACCGTCAAATTCATATAGTCCGTGCAAACTCGGTTTAGTGGAATTACGGCCTGGCCGTCATATTGCGCCATGAGCAGAAACAAAGTGTTCATGCGGCTTCCTCAATATGGGAGTCAAGGTTTTTATTAGCGTTTGCATATACCAATGCCATCATCGGCCACGGCGACACTGAGTTCCCCACCATCAACACCTGAGTCTTGTTGCTGAACTTCCGGCCGTCGTGCCCTCGATCAATCACGTAGTTGTCGGGGAAGCCCTGCGCACGGTAAAGCTCACGCGGGGTAAGCATGCGCATGCCGATGTCCACGATCACATACGGCGTGCCCTTGATCGTCACCGTGACAAGCGCCAGGCGGTCGCGCGTGGTGATGGTCGCGACTGGGTTGCGCAGGTCGTAGGTGTTGTCGCTGCCGTAATAGCCCATCAGAAAGGCGGCGACCCGCATAGCGCCGGCCTCGACCTCTGGAGCGAGTTTGTACTCAACCAGCGCGTGATGTTCGGCGCCGGCCGTGATGGTCGGTACCAGTTCGTCCATGCCCCTGCCTACGCAGTTCCTGCGAAGTGTCGATAGGTGGGCGGTGACGACTTGCTGCTGACTGCCTGTGGTAGTGAGGGCTGTCAGGGGTTTCACAGGGTGATGCGCAGGTGTCTCGTTGAACTCGCAGTTGTGCTGTGCAACATAGGCTACGGCCAGCGCGAAGTGTCCGCCCTTCACGCCGCTGCAAATTGTGCGCAGGGGATCATCACCTGGCATGTTGCGTTGGCTGCTGCCATTGGCATGTTCGGTGATGAAGGGCGCGAGCTGGGGAGTGACAAGTGCAAAGCCCTGAGCGCCTGTAATGGCCTTTGCTGGGTCGTCCACAGATTGGCAGCGCGCCAGGTCGTTGCCTGTGTGGTTCACGGTGACGATGAACGGGTTCTTGTGCTCGATGACGTAGCGCTTGGCGCCTTTGCGCAGGCGCTCCATCGTGTTGGTCACCAGTGGTCGCTTGACGCCTGCAGCACGGCCTTCTTCCTTGGTAAGGAAAATGCTCGGGCACGGGATCGACCAGTCGATGCAACTGGCGGCGGTGCGGTATGCAGACTGCCCCTTGCCCGGGTTCTTGAAGTGAGTAGGTTCTGGCCAGCGCAAAGGCTGTCCGTCACGGCGGGCGATCTTAAACAGGCGTTCGCGTGTAGTCGCCGCGCCGAAGTCGCAGGCCTTGAGCTTGCCGTACATCAGGTCGTATCCCATGGACCGCAACAGGCTTATGAAGCGGCGCCAGGTTTGGCCTTTACGTTTCGGGTCGGGCACTAGGTACTGCTCTTGCACCGGCACTCGCTCGCCGGCAGCGGCGACAGTCAAATCCCGGCGGACCACTCGGCCAGTAACTGGGCAGCGCTTGGCGATCAGCGGGCCCCATTGAAGGATCTGCACTACGTTTTCCATGGTGATCATGCGCGGACTGACCTGGCCGGCCCACTTCAGGATGACCCATGACTGCGAGCGGCTGGTAGTGCTGCGCGCCTGACCGCCAGCTGCAAGGCTGTGGTGGGTGCATTCAGGGCTGGCATGCAGGTGGGCAACTGGGCGGCCGCGAGTTGCCACACGCGGGCACACGTCGTAGACGTCGGTGATGTAGTGCTCGGCGCTTGGGTGGTTTCGCTTGTGCATGCTGATCGCGTCGGGGTTGTGGTTGATGGCGATGTCGACCGGCATGCCGGTGCCCATCTCCTGTCCCATGGTGGCGCCACCACCACCGGCGAAAAGGTCAACGCGGATCTCGCCGGCGAAGTCGAGACCGAATTGGGTTTTGACGGCTGATGTGATTGGGGCTGGATTGAAGGCAGTCATACCCGTTGCTCCCTGACATACAGCGGATCCGCGCCGATGAACACTTCTTCCGGTGCCTCCGGCCACTCCTCGCGGATAGTGTTGAACTCGCCTTCGTTCCAGATTCGAAGGAAAGTCATGCCCTCTTCTGCAGAGAGAGCGAACTGGATTGCTGCTATCGATGCTTCGTTGTCTGCATGACTGGCTGTGCCACAAGGCGAGCGTGTGTAGAGCGGGACTTTGTATTTTGATACTGCTCCAGAGCGGACCACGGCGTGTCGATCTGTACCGCCTTGTATGTACTCAAGATCCTTCAGGCCGATATGGCATATTGGTTGTGCATCGACCTGAGTCTCGTTGTGGACTCCATTTGAATCAGTCAGACGGAATCCAGCTGCATGGATTCGCCCAGCTGTCTGACGGCCCACTCCGTGGATGCTCATCAGCGCTTTGAGTTCGGCTTTATACCCCACGGCAGGCTGCGCGGGCAGGCGTTCCTGAGCGTTCAGCGTTGCATCAGCGAGCGCTGCCCCGCGCAGCTTTTCGTGGGGTATAAGTGCCTCGGCGGTGGCGCTGGAAGGAGCAATAATGCCTGCTGCTGCGCAGCAGAGACTGTTTGTTTCTAGCGTGTCGACACTGTCTGCAGCGCAGAGCAAAGCGGGCAGAGAAGGGAAGTTATCCTGTTGGTTCTTCATGCCGCTTTCCTCCGGTGTTCGATAGCGAGTTGGTCCATCAGGCGCTGGTGGTAGGTGAGCCGGGCTTCTGCGGCGGACCATGGGCGGATGGTTTCAACCATGGGTTCGATGCCGACCAAGCAATCCCAGATGGCCGGATCGGGTGGCATCAGGTCACGGCGTTCGGTCGCAAGTGCAATCAGGTCGGCCTTGTAGATGCAGGCGGGGAGTTCTGGGGCGATGTCGAACCGTTCGCACACGCGCCACCAGATACAGTCCTCGAAATGCTGGTAGGCGCTAATCCACTGCTTGAGTGGTCGCGTCATGTCACCCACGTACGCCTCGGCGGCGTCGTGAAGTAAGGCCGCGAGTTTGTGTTCTTCCGGCACCAGCTCGGCGACGATGCAGCTGTGTTGGGCCACGCTGTAGAACTCGCGGGTGTGGCCGTTGAATCGGCACAGGTGGGCCAGTGCGTGCGAGATGTCCCGTGGGGCGATCATGTCGGCGTCAGGCTCGAACAAGTCGAAGCGTTTTCCGGTGGAAGTGAGGATCCAGTTCATGCGGCTTCCCTCACTAGGTCGGTCAGCAGCAAGGCGTCGTCGGTCGCCTTGTGCAATTGGTGCAGAGCCTCATAGCCGATTAGGGTTTTCAACTGGCGGTCGAACTCTTTGCTGTAGCGTCTTAGAGCGCGCAGTTCCTTGGTGGCCTTGGCATGTTGCTGCTGCAGTGTGCCGGCGGCTTGGGGTGTTAGACGAAGTGTTGGGATGGCCTGGCTCATGCGGCGTCCTCCTGAAAGAAGGAATCCAGCCCAGCTGCCATGCTCAGGGCTTTGTCGCGTAAGGCGAGTGCTTGCGTTGCTTGGCTTTCAGATTTAACAGCTCGGAAGGTATCAGCTGCTAGCTTGAGCTTTTCAGCTATGGCGAGAAGGTCAAGGCGGTCTTGTGGTTCCCGGTACAAAATGTGTTCAAGACGCTGGCAACGCGTCGACATCTTTTCGATAGAGGTTGCATACGCGGCTGATGCATTGTCCTGACCCATGGTGAAACCGTCAGAGTGGCCGTCTTCGTAACCTTCATTTTTACCGTCAGTGAGGCCGCCCCGGTAGCCGACCCAGTAGAGGATCGCGGCGGCGATAATGATGCTGATCAATGCGCAGATTTGAATTGCAGTCATGTGGTGTGCTCCTGGTAGTTACGTTGGCTGGTGGTGGCAGCCGTTGGAGTTACTGGTCTAGCTCGGTTGAGTCGTTTTGCGGTCGTGGCATGTCCTCGTCTGCCTTGTAGGCGCGGATGTCGATCAGTGCTGCGACGTGTTTGATGTGGACATACCGCAACGCCTTCAAACTGTGATCCAGTGTGGTCACCGGCAGCTGAATCCGGCCGCTGTTGATCGCCTCGGTGAAGGTCTTTTCGTTGAGGTTCTTGAAGTAATGCACGCGCAGCTTTTCCAGGGGGATGAGCACGTCGCCGAAGAGTTGGTGCAGCATCTCAACGGTCGCGCTATCCGGTGCCGGTTGCAGTCGTAGCGGCGTTTGACTGTTGTTGCTCATGGGCGGCGGCCTCCTTGCGTTTGAGTCGTGAAGGGTGGTTCCAGGCATTCAGGCAATGGCGTTTGGTCAACTCCCGCAGATGCTCCGGCACTTCGAGGAGCGCGGCGTTGCGCTCCTCGCGTGTGCGCATGGCGACGATCTGGCGGGCGTACTCCCTAGGCCACGTCACGGTTGTCTGCCGGGATGGCAGGCAGGTCGAGGCCCAACTGCTCCGCGAGCCAGCGGATGCCGGCTTGCCGGACCTTGGTCGATTGGCTGTACTGCATGCCGGCGGTTTCGTGGAACCAGTTGCTGTCCTTGACTCGTAGGTACTCGCGATCCCGCACCGGGAAGGCTGGTAGATTGCGGTCGGTGAGCAGGCCCTTTTCACGCATGAGTGCGATCAGCTTGGGGCGAGTGAGGCCGAAGTATTTCGCGGCTTTTTCCAGGCTACGTTCCATGTCGTCCTCCTAGGCTGCGTGCGCGGCGGGTGTCGCCACGGCAGCCAGGTGGGTGATGGATTCGGCCACCATGGAGTAGATCTCCACGTCGCTGCCGTACACCGTGAAGCACTTAGTGCGTGGCTTCTTGACGCCGATGCTCATGATCGTGGTGATACCCGTGCGGGTTTTGTTGCGGTGGATTGCCAAGTTGATCGGTTGCTCGAAGCCCATATCGAGGCTGATGGCACCGCCGGTTTGCACCAGGTCGAACACCTGCTGCTTGTGTTCGGTCTCGAATCTGCCGTAGCGGCGGTCCGCGTGTGGCAGAGAGGATGGATCGGTTGGGTTGGTTGGCCCGTTGACGATCTCCTCAATGAAGTCCGCAAGCTTGAGGTGCATCTTCTTTGTATTGGTCAGGGTCAGCGTGTGGCGTTCGCTGCCCAGTTCAACGGTGAAGTGCGTGTCGACTTTGCGGCGCTCGACGTTCAGGCGAAAGGCCAGGGTGTCACCCTGTGTTTCGGCGCGCAGCAGGTGGTTGAAGGTTTGGGTCAGGCTGACCTGGGCCTTGAGCAGGGTCAGGGTACGGTTGTCGAGCGTGTACTTTTTCATGCCGCGTGCCCTCCGCCGTTTGGATCGAAGGGGGCGGGTGCGTAGCGCTGGCTCAGCTTGGGTTTGGACGCGATGAAGACGCAGCCGCAGTCTTGTGCCAGGCGGCGAATTTCGAAGATGCGGGAGGGGTTAGCAGCGGCCGGGTGGACGTGCAAGGTGGCTGTGGTGTGCATGGTGTTGCCTCGCTCTGTGGTGGAAGAGTGAGTCAGAATATCAACTGATGGTTGCTGAAAGTCAACAACCGATGGTTGATATTTTGTTTGTTCTATATGATCGCGATAGATTGCTGGAGGCGTATGGCCATTAATCGGCATCTCAGTCATCAGAGGGATGCCCAAATCTGCATTCGAGGGGAGGGCTTAGGATGGGCTGGCCGGGTGAGCAATTATTGTCGAGACTTTGGGAGTCTCTAGCCGATAAAGGTGTGGGGTCTTTACTCAAACCGGGGCAAATGCGGAGGGAGGGTCTTGTGCATCTTGAGTTAAAACGTGCTGAGTTATTAAGTCTCGCTCAAACAGAAAGAGATGCAGAAGATATTAAAAGCGGTCGAAAAGATATATCTGAGTTATCAATGAGTCTAGGGTTGGCAAAAGAGGCGACATTGAAGCCCTTGAGCGTCGAAAGAAAAGAACCAGTTTTGAATATTCAAGATGCATTGAAGTATGGGCGGGAGTTTGTTGTAAGTGACGCTGTACGTCGTGAAATAAATACGTCTGGATCGATAATCTTTGCTGAAGAAGCATTGTGTAATGATAGCGATCCTGCGCCTGATTCTAAAGTTGACGACGACTGGCTGTATAGGTGGAGAGATTACACAGGTGAAGTGTCTGACGCTGACCTGCAGAAAATATGGGGGCGATTGCTTGCCGGTGAGATAAAAACACCAGGCACCTATTCTTTAAGATGTTTGGATTTTCTTAGAAATCTTTCCCAGGCAGAAGCTGAATTAATTGCTAAGATTTCGGCGTCAGTAACCAATGGGTTTATTTGGCGGCCAGACGATAATATTTATCCTATCTCATTTGATGAGGTGCTTACGCTTCAGGAGATGGGGTTGTTAATAGGTGCCGACTCTATTGGTCTTAACTTCACTCTGAGTAAGAATGTCCAGCCGAATGGCAGTTGGTTATCCATCTTGCACTCTTACGAGAAGTGTTTGATTGTTCGGGGTGAACCCGATACTTATGAGAGTTTACTTCAGATAAATGTTATTTCTGTCTCGGGGTTAGGAAGGCAAATCTTAGGTCTTGGAGACTTCAAAGCGGATTCGGCTTATCTCCAAAAGTTTGGCAAGTATATTTCTTCGTTAGGAGCTAAAGTTTCTATTGCAACTAGTGCTCCATCTGCACCAGGATATGTGAGTTGGAAGGATGAAAGAATAGTGGTGTAATCATTCTGGAATAAATGAGCCAACAACTTTTCCGCAGATGTGAGTCTCTTCCGTAATATCGATGATTGGGTATTGCGGATTAATTGGTCTCAAGAATTGCCGTCCCGCATCCTCTACTAAAATTTTGAATGTGGCTTCATTGGTGCGGGGGACTCTAGCGATCACTCGATCCCCTGTCTTTGTTTCAGCTTCTGGATCAACGAAAATTATGCATCCTGTCGGGTAACTACGACCTGGCCCAGGATTTGTCATAGAGTCTCCAAGAACTTTCAGGGCATAACCACTTTCGCTGATTGGAACAGGGCATGACAGCCAAGACTCGCCATCATTTTGCTCAAAATTCGCCTCGCACCATGCGCCGGCTTGTACCCAAGAAATCAGCGGGACTTTGCCAAAGCGTCGCGTCACCTCATGGACGTTGTTTTCGATTACATCGTTAAGTGGGCGAACGTTACTATTAATCGTCCGCTCTTTGGGAGGCACACCATATTGCAGCCATTCTCTTCGCACTTTTAGCCACGTACACAGCACAGCCATGCTGTCTGCCTCAGGGATAGATTCGCCATTAAGCCACTTACTTATCGCCTGAGTGCTTTTCTCGAGCCCGACTTTAACTAGGTGCTTATGAATGTCCACCCCCCGTCCCCTGGTGCGTACACCGGCATCGTCGAGTGCTTCGTGAAGGCGCGCCGTGAAAGCTGCCCGTAGCTCGTTCTTATCAACCATGAGTTGATACTCTCACAGGGGTTGCGCAATAGTCAGTTGATGTTAATATCAACCGCGAGTTGATAAATGGAGGTTGCCATGTTGGACCCCGCAGATTTTCCGAACGCCATCGCGTTCGCATTTGAAGCAGTAGGCGGCATTGGTGCCGCCGCCAAGGTGTGTGAAAGGAGTTATCAGGCGCTCAATAAATGGCGCTTGGCTGCCAGCCTTCCTCGCACCGATTACACCGGTGAAACCCACTATGCAAAACTTTTAGCGACCGCTGCTGAGCAGAAGGGCAACGCGTTTGACGCTGCCTGGTTGCTCAATGCATCGGCCCCGCAGAAAGCTGCAGCGTAGATAGAAAAAAGGCGACCCAAGGGCCGCCCAGTTCCTCCCGGCACACACCACCACAGTGCTGTCGGGTCGCGACGAAGGTAGGAGGGCACACCACATGCAAACCACCTCCCTTTATCGCGATTCCAAGACACGGATGTCTTGGGTTGCTGCCTTTTCCACCACAGATTAGGCAGCTGTTGCGCCAGAGGTGAGCAACGGATTGTTCGCCTCGGCACGGTGCCGGTTTCGATCCCTAGATCTAGCCGGCGTTTGGGCCCTTTCAAGCCACGCGGCAAATGTAACACCACTGCATGTCGCGGGGCACTGGCAACTTTGTAGGATTAATGCCATGAGCCGAGTAGCTTTAAGCTGTGTTGAGAGAGCGCAAAAGGAAGTCCTGACGCTCGAATTAGCCCTGTACCACGCCGCACGGGACTATCCCGGCGGAGCCGCTGCAATCGCCGCCACCACCGGTCGAAATGCCACCACGCTGCAGCACAAGTTGTCTCCCACCCATCCCTCACACACCGTCAACATCCAAGAGTTCGGCGAGATCCTCGAACTGACCAAGGACCGTCGCATTCTCGATGCGGTGCATGGTCTTGTCGGTGACACGATCTGGCAGGAGCTGGCCGAGGCGTATACCAACGACATGCCTGAAACCCTCACCACGGGGATCGCGCAGTTCTTTCGGCAGGTTGCGGATTTGTCCGAGACCTGGGCCAAGCACATTGGCGACGGCAAGGTCGATGACGGCGAGCTGGCCGAGATTCGCCAGTTGGTGTTTCGCGGTATCCAGGGGTTGTTGGGCATGTACAACCGCGCCCGCTACGTAAACCAGACGACTCGTGGGGTGGAACGTGGCTGATATCGCTGACTTTGCAAATGACCTAGTGCAGGAACGGATCGATCAAGCCGTGGCTGCACGCTTGGCGCTGATGTCCAGTACGGCCCAGCACTCCCTGATGTTCTGTGATGAGTGCGACGAACCTATTCCTGAGGCGCGCCGCTTGGCACAACCCGGTTGCACGCTGTGCATTGGGTGTAAAACCGCTGATGATCTGAGGTCTTCCCGTTATGCTCGATGACGTGCTCAATCAGTTCGCGGACTACGGTCTCGAGCCTGTTCAACCCCTCGTATTCGGAAAACTCACCCGCTGCAAAACTACCCAGGATAAGGGCAAGGAAAAGAACGGCTGGTACGTCATTCACGAACACCGCACCGAAAAGAACGAGACGCTGATCTTCGGCAGCTTCGGTGACTGGCGCTCCGGCGACACCCAGAAGATCAAGGTCAAGGCCGGGCGCATGAGCCCGGAAGAGCGCGAAGTCATGCGCGCCCGCCAGGAAGACGCCAAGCGCAAGGCCGCCGAGATCGCGGCCAACGCTTCACGTCGAGCGGCCAACCGTGCCGCCGGCCTGTTCAAGCGCATGCCCGAAAAGGGCAAGAGCGCCTACCTGGATCGAAAGCAGATCGTTGGCTTCAAGGTCCGCTATGCGCCACGTAGCGGCGCTTTTTTGGTACCCATGTGCAATGTGCGCGACCAGATCGTCGGCCTGCAGGTGATCTTCCCCGCGAAGCAAGAGGACACCGGTCGGGACAAAGCGTATTGGCCATACGGCATGTCGAAGGAAGGCGCCTTCCACCTGATCGGCCCACACCCTGAACCCGGCGAGCCAGTGCTGGTGTGTGAGGGCTACGCCACTGGCGCAAGCCTGCACATGGCGACTTCGCTGACCGTCGCCATCGCCTTTGACGCGGGCAACCTGCTGCCGGTCTCCAAGGCCATGCGCGAGCGTTTCCCCGGCTGCCCGCTGATCATCTGTCGCGATGACGACTGGAAGACCAAACGCCCCAACGGCGATCCCTGGAACCCAGGCGAAGAGAAGGCCAACAACGCTGCGCTGGTTGTCGGCGGCCAGGTGGTTGCCCCGGTGTTCTCCGGCGAGCGCGAGGTCAAGTGGACCGACTTCAACGACTTGCACGTCGCCGAAGGTTTGGAGGCCGTCCGCCGCCAGGTGCTGGCGGTGGTAAAGCCTCCTGCAGCTGGCGGTTGGAAAGACCAACTCGCCCGCACCGAGAACGGCTCCCTGATCGCGCACATGCAAAACGTCGAGCTGATCCTGGGCAACGACGAGCGCTGGGCCGGTGTCATGGGTTACAGCGTGTTCAGCTCCAAGATCGTCAAACTGCGGTCTGCCCCCTTCGGTGGTGGTGCCGGCGATTGGGCCGATATCGATGACATGCGGGTTATGAAGTGGCTCGCGCAGCAATACAACCTGCGGGTCAAAGCCTCCCATGTGATCGAGGCGGTCAGCGTGGTTGCCCACGACCATGCCTTCCACCCGGTGCGCGAGTACCTCGGGAAGCTGGAGTGGGACCGCGTGCCCCGTATCGAAACCTGGCTGACCGACGTGCTGGGCGTTCATGCCAGCGAGTACTCGGCGAAGGTCGGCAAGCGCTGGCTGATCTCTGCGGTCGCTCGGGTAATGCGCCCAGGCTGCAAGGCTGACTCAGTGATGATCCTCGAAGGCGGGCAGGGTGCTGGTAAGTCCACGGCCATGGGCGTCCTCGGCGGTGAGTGGTTCATGGATACTCCTTTTGCCCTCGGCGACAAGGACAGCTTCCAGGCGATTCGCGGGAAGTGGATCGTCGAGCTGGGCGAGCTTGATAGCTTCAACAAGGCTGAGAGCACGAAGGCCAAACAGTTCTTCTCCGCATCCACTGACACCTACCGCGAAAGCTACGGCCGCAGAACGAATGACGTGCCACGCCAGTGTGTTTTCGTGGGCACCACCAACCAAGAGGAATACCTCAAGGACGCCACGGGCAACCGTCGCTATTGGCCGGTGTTCTGCAACAAGGTCGACCTGGAGCAACTGCGCGAGATCCGCGACCAGCTATGGGCCGAGGCGTTGTTCTGCTTCGAGGCGGGCGACATCTGGTGGGTGAACAAGGACGAATCCAAGATGTTCGCCGAGGCCCAGGACGAACGCTTTGTGGTGGACGAATGGGAAGGACCAATCCTGGCCTGGATGGAAGAGTCGCAGATCGGCGAGACCGCCACCGGCAACGAGATCCTCACCCAAGCGCTCAAGCTGGACTTCGGTCATTGGGGCAAACCCGAGCAGATGCGGGTCGGGGCGATCATGCATCGGCTGGGTTGGCGCAAGCGGCGCATGCCGGCATTGCCCAAGAGCGGGGTGCGGCCATGGGCCTATGAAAAGCCTGCGGGCTGGGGGCGTGGGTCTGCGTTGCAGCAATCGGTGATCGAGGAGCCATGCTTCGATGATTAAGCGAATCGACGAGATGCTCAAACTATGGGCGCAGGATCTGCACTCACCCATGCCGGAAAACATGGGAGGGCCGAGTGGCGGCAACATGATCGCCATGCTGATGGAGTGCAAGGGTGAGCTGATACGTGGCACACGCGGCAGTCGGGTGCTGCTGGATGAATCGGCCGACATCGAGCTGATCGTCAACAAACACTTGCCGCCGCAGCTGTCGGTCGTCGTGCGCGAGCACTACTGCAACCACGAAAGCTTCCTCTCGCAGAAGATGCTGCATTGCGGTTGCAGTGCGCCGACCTATTACCGGCGCCTCCACGAAGCCCACGTCTCCATCGACGGCATGCTGATGGGGAAGGCTGCATGACCCTCGGCGTCACTGCGCGTGCCTCTGTCCTACTGTCCGCCCTTGTCCGACTGCCATTTAGCGCAGTTGGACAGGCGCAGGCCGCGCCCTTGTTGACCTGTCCTACTGTCCAACCTCCACTCGCCCCACGCACACATGAGCATAGCGGGCACGTAATCGCGCCCATGGCGCGCACGCGTGCTTTTAGCTTTCTCTCTATACACAAGAGAAAAGTAAAAAAGGTAGGACAGTAGGGCAGAGCCCCGTATTCAGGCGCCTGTAGCTGTCCTACTTCGATTCAGAATAGTGGGACAGGTCAGACAGGGCATCAGAAGCGATAGCCGATTGAATGCGTTGTCCCTCCGTTGCACCTGCGTCATACCCATGTCGCACCCGTATTGCTCCATGGCATTAAAACCCGCTTGCTGCCATGATAATCCACCTGTAAAAAGTACCCATCTTCGATAGGTGCGACCGCAAGCAGCGGGACACACCACCACACTGAACCCGGCCATTGCGCCGGGTTTTTGCGTTTATGGGGTAGGGCGATGACGAACGAGCAGCAAGCGCTTATTGAGATGCCGGTCTGGATGGTGATCCTACTGTCCTTGGTCGGCGGGATTTCCGGCGAGGCATGGCGGGCCGACAAGGCGGGGGTGAGCGGTTGGTCTTTGGTTCGCCGCTTGCTGCTCCGCTCCGGGGCCTGCGTGGTCTGCGGGCTTTCCACCATGATGTTGTTGCACGCCTCGGGCATGTCGGTGCTGGCGGCGGGGAGCATTGGATGCCTTACCGCGATGGCCGGCGCCGATGTCGCCATCGGCTTGTACGAACGCTGGGCCGCCAAGCGGCTGGGCGTGTGCGATGTGCCGCCCTCGGGCAGCGGTCAGGCATGATGTGCTGGAGGCCACGGAATACGTGGCCTACACCAAAATGAAGCGCCGAAAAGTCGCCGGGGACCCTGGGGGCATTCGAGGGACACGGGGCATGAAACCCGCGGGAAAGTGTTAGCGAACAGTTCACCAGCTTAGTGAACCGAGGTGAACAGGTGAACTACTCCGGATTCATTGGTGAACAGGAGATTCCATCATGACCGTAATTAGCAAAACGGAGTTTGCGGCACGACGTGGCTGGGCCAAATCTTATGTTTCCAAGCTGGCTAATCAGGATCGCCTGGTGCTGACCGATGACGGCAAAGTAGAGCTGGAAGCTACCGAGGCATTGCTGGCGGAGTCGGCGGATCCCAGCAAAGCCGCTGTCGCCGACCGTCATAACCGGCTTCGTCTTGAGCGAGAGGCGAAAACAGCCGCCGAAGAACCTGCGGTGCCGCAAGTTGGGCAAGCGGTAGACTTTCAGAAGTCTCGCGCTCTGCGAGAGCACTACCTTGCTCTTCAGGAGCAAGACAACTATCGCAAACAACAAGGCACCCTGGTGGATCGCGAAGCAGTGGAAACAGGTGCCTACAATGCGGGCCGTCTGTTGCGTGATCAACTGCTTGGGATGCCCCCAAAGCTTGCCCCAGAGCTGGCTGCAATGACCGACCCTTGGGTAATCGAAAGGCATTTGACAGCTGCCATCCGGCGTTCGCTGGAGGACGCTGAACGTATGTCTACTTCTGACCTTGAACATGCACTAACCATGAGTTAACCCCATGCACACGGAAATTCCTGATGGTGCAGAGGTGTACCGTGAGGCGTATTTCCGTGGGCTCCAGCCCGATCCGGACGTCTGGATTGACCAGTGGGCTGACGAATACATGCGGATCCCGCGTGACTCGGGTGCCGCTGAGCCAGGCCAATACCGAACCTCGCGTACACCTTATGCTCGCGAGCCCATGCGTTGCCTTTCGCCGGCTCACCCATGCAAGCGCGTGATAACGATGGTCGCTTCCCAGTTAATGAAAACGCAGATCGGATTGAACTGGATGGGCGGCTTAATCCATATGGCGCCGTCCAACATTCTTGCGCTGCTTCCCAGCCTAGGACTGGCGAAACGGGTGTCGTCTCGGATCAGTAAAACTATCAAGGCCACTCCCGTGCTACGCGAGCGTGTTGCCTCCAGCCGGTCGCGAGATTCACGAAACACCATGGACACCAAGGAGTTCGAGGGCGGCTCGCTGTATGTCACCACTGCGGGCTCTGCGGCCAACTTGGCCGAGTTGTCGGCGCGCTACATCTACGGCGATGAAGTTGATCGCTGGGAGGTCGACGTGGGCGATGAGGGTGACCCTATCGAACTAGCGGAAACGCGGGGTAGTACTTTTGGCCGCAACGCAAAGTTCTATTTTTCGAGCTCGCCGACGATTAAGGGCGCGTCACGCATTGCCGATCTGTTTGAATCCAGCGACCAGCGTTATTACTACGTGCCATGCCCCCACTGTGGCCACATGCAGGTGCTTCAATGGGAAAACCTTCTCTACTCAGCCGACTTTAGCTTGGTGCATTACAAATGCGCTGCGTCCGGTTTGGACTGCGATGTGTTGATCGAAGAGCACTTCAAGGGACAGATGTTAGCCAAGGGTGAATGGCGCTCCCACACCCAAGGCGATGGTGAGACCGTGGGATTCCACCTCAATGCGCTGTATTCGCCGCCGGGGTGGATGGATTGGCGGTCGCTGGCTAAGCAGTTCGAAAAGGCCAAAAAGGCTCAGGCTAAGGGTGACCTTGAACCCATGCAGGTGTTCTACAACACTCGTCTGGCAAAGGTCTGGGACAGTGCACAAGAGCAGACGAAGGCATCGGTCCTGATTGAGCGGGCTCGTAGGGAGGGTTTCTCCCTCGGTGCGGTACCTGCTGCTGTGATGATGATCACTGGCTCTGTCGACGTGCAGGCTGATCGCCTGGAATTCATGGCAATGGGCTGGGGTGTCGGCATGGAGCGCTGGGTCATCGATCACCGAGTAATCGCCGGTGACCCATCAGATGAGCGTACCTGGGCTGTCCTCGACGAGCTGCTCAAGGAGCGCTATCGACACCCTTGCGGCGTTGGCCTGGGCATTCTTGCGGTTGCTGTCGACTCCGGTGGCCATCACACGGATGAGGTGTATCAGTTCTGCCGCGTACGGCGTTGGCGCAACATCTTCGCCATTAAGGGCGCGAGCAAGCCCGGCAAGCCGGTGATCGCTCAGCGGCCTTCGATGGTTGATGTGACCTGGAAAGGACAGACCGAACGCGGTGGCGCAGAGCTGTGGTTTGTCGGCACCGACACAGCAAAGGACTGGATCTACAACCGCTACCCGTTCGAATCCGGGCCAGGCGCACTGCACTTCGCCAACGACTTGCCGGACGAGTTCTTCGCCCAGTGCGTGGCCGAGCGCAAGGTTGCCAAGTATGTGCGGGGCCACAAGCGTATCGAGTGGATCAAAGGCAAGGCCGAGCGCAACGAAGCGCTCGATCTGATGGTGTACAACCTGGCGATGGCGCATTACCTCGGCATCAACCGTTACCAGGAGCACGACTGGGAGCGGGTGCGGAACTCGCTGGCCCAGGCCGGTTTGTTCGATGAAAAGGTGGTCGAAGCCGAACGTGTCACGGTCGCCGAGCAGGCTCCCGAGATACCGAAGCCTGCACCGCAACCCGTCGCCCAACCGCGACCCGCTGCACCCCCACAACGCCGCAGCTCCACCAGCGGTTATCTGAAGAGACGCTGATATGTCGTTTACCCCAAAGCACCTCGAAGCCATCGAGCGCGCCATCGCACGCGGTGAAAAGACCGTGCGCTACAGCGACCGCACGGTGGAGTACCGCTCCATCGACGAACTGCTCAAAGCCCGTGACGAGATCCGAACGTCACTGATCAACGCTGCCGGACCGCGCTCTCGCGTGATTCGACTTACCCACGGAGGCAAGGGACTCTAATGGCCCGACATTATCCGACGCTCACCCGTAATGGATTCTTGCTGCCGTCGAACATCAAGGCCAGTTACGAAGGCGCCGGGGAGGGCCGGCGCTCGGCCAGTTGGGAAGCCAGCGACAGCGGCATCAACAGCATCAACACTCCAGCCCTGCGCAACCTGCGCGCTCGCTCGCGGGCGGCGGTGCGCAATGATCCGTATGCGTTCAATGTCATCGACAAACGCGTCAGCAACCTGATCGGCACCGGCATCACGCCTAGGCCGACGACGGATGACGCGGCACTGCGCAAAATCAAGCAACAGCTGTGGGATGACTGGGTGGATGAGGCCGACGCCGACGAGCTGACGGACTTCTACGGCATGCAGGCCCTGGTGGCGCGCACCGTGGAAACGGCCGGAGAGTGTTTTGTGCGGCTCAGGCCGCGCAGTCCGAGCGAAGGCTTGGCGGTGCCTCTGCAGCTGCAGGCGCTGGCCCCTGAGTTTGTCCCACACGACAAGTTCGAGACCGCCAAAAACGGCAACGTGATCCGCGCCGGGATTGAGTTCAACCCGGCCGGAAAGCGAGTGGCGTATTGGATGTACCTCTCGCACCCACGGGATTCGTCGTCGTTGAACACCGGCTACAACCAGCTGGTACGTGTACCAGCGGCGCAGGTACTGCATATCTTCGAACCGATGGAGCCCGGACAGTTGCGCGGCGTGCCGCGTTTGGCCCCGGTGTTGAAGCGCCTACGCAGCCTGGATAACTACGATGACGCGGTGCTGTTCCGTCAGGAAGTGGCGAACCTGTTTGCCGGTTTCATCAAGCGGCCATCACCGGAGATGGGGCAACAACCGCGTGACCCTGTCACGGGGCAACTCCTGACCACCGACCGCGATGGCTTCACGCCGATGGTCGCCCTGGAGCCCGGCACCATGCAGGAGCTGGGGCCAGGTGAAGAGGTGGAGTTCTCCAAACCACCTGACGCCGGCAATAACTACCCGGACTTTATGCGTCAGCAGCTGATGGCTGCGGCGGCAGGGTCGGGCACGCCGTACGAGATCCTCACCGGCGACATGCGGGAGGTCAACGACCGGGCGCTGCGAGTGGTGCTCAACGAGTTCCGGCGCCGTCTGGAGCAACTGCAATTCGGCGTGTATGTGCATCAGCTGTGTCGCCCGGTGCGAGCTGCCTGGATGGACATGGCGGTGCTGTCTGGCGCCCTGGTGCTGCCGGACTACGCGCAACGTCGGCGTGAATACCTGCGCACGCGTTGGGTGCCGCAAGGGTGGGCCTACATCCAACCGGTGCAGGACGTGCAGGCGCGGCGGATGGAAGTACAGGCGGGCTTTGCCTCACGCAGCGAGATGGTGCTGCGTACCGGCTACGACGCTGAAACGGTCGATATGGAAAACGCTGCTGATCTCGTCAGGGCCACGGACCTTGGCCTCCACTACACGACTCTTGAAGCCATCGAGGTGATCGATGACAAGGAACAACCATGAGTAAAAAAGTTAAACCCCGCGTTTATGACAAGGCGGGCAAGCAGGTAAAAGTCGCCGATAAAAGCTGGTACACCTTCCAGGCCAGCGGCGAAGCCGAGCAGCGCAACATCGAGATATTCGTCTATGGCGAGATCGGCGCTTGGGGCGTCACCGCCAATCAGTTCGTGCAGGATCTGCGCGCTATGGATGATGGTGCGTCACCAGTGATCGTCGCGTTCAACAGTATCGGCGGTGACCTGTTTGATGGCCTGGCGATCCACAACGCGCTGTCGCGATTGGGCGAGCGCTGTACCGGGCGCATTGATGCGCTGGCAGCCAGCGCCGCAAGTGTCGCGGTGTGCGGCGCTCACCGGGTAGTGATCGCGGCCAACGCCATGTTGATGATTCACAACCCCTATACCTTTACCGGTGGCGATGCCGAAGACTTCCGCCGCGTCGCCGATGTGCTGGACCAGACCCTGGAAGCGATCATCGCGGCTTACAAAGCCAAAGCGCCGGATATCGATGAGGCGGAGCTGCGGCGCATGGTCAACGCCGAGACCTGGCTCACTGCCAATGAAGCGGTAGCGTTGGGTCTGGCTGATGAGGTGGGTGACGGCCTAAAGGTCAGCGCCTGTCTCGGACAGGGCAGTGTGTTGCAGCGCTTCCAGAATGCCCCGCCCGAGCTGCTCGCCCAACTAGATGAGGAGCCTGAAGTAGAACCGCCTGAGCCAGATCCTGCCCCTGTGCTGAATGCTGCCAAGTTGGCGCTGATGATCACGCAGGGATGTGCAGCGGCCGGTATCAGCAACCTGGTGGACCCGATACTCGCTGCGACGAAGCTGGAAAGCGAAGCGGTGATCCAGGCAGCTCTGAGCAATGCAAAAGCCTTGCACGGCCTCTGTGTCGCGGCACGACTGCCAGAGCTGACCTGCGAATTCATCACGGCGGGCTTGGATGAAGCTGCAGTTCGTGCGCGGCTCTTCGACAAGCTGGTCGGCAGTGGTGGCGGGTTTGAAATCAACAACAGCCTGCCGCTGGACGATGATCCAGCCCCAACGATCAAGGCCAAACAGGTCGACACTCACTCAATCTGGGCAACCCGTCAGGCGGCGCAGAACGGTAACTCGAAAGGAGCAAGAGCATGAAAATTGAATCGATGCACGCAGGTGAGTTCCTGCTGTCCGAAGGCGCTGGCACGATTTCCCGCGAAGCTATCAACGTCGCTGCCGGCCCTGCGTTGGAACCTGGACAGATCCTCGGTTTGGTCACTGCTACTGGTGAGTTCGCGCCATATAACCCCACAGCTGAAGACGGTAGCGAGAACGCCCAGGCGATCCTCTTCGGACCATTAAGCATGTCGGACGTGGTGCGCCGAGGACGTGCGGTGGTGCGTCTGGCGGAGGTCAGCGAAGCACACTTGACCGGCCTGGACCCCGCCGCTGAAAAAGCGCTGAACGCTCGAAACGTGATCGTCCGCTAGGCGAATCGTTCAACCCCTTCAACCCGCATTTTGCGGGTTTTTTGTTTTCTGGAGACATGTTTCATGGCTGACATTCAAATCTTCAATGACGATGCGTTCTCGGTATCTTCGCTGACCGCCGCAATCAACGAACAGGAGTACGTGCCTGGACGTATCGGCAGCCTGGGTTTGTTCCAAGAGGAGGGTATTACCACCCTTACGGTACAGATCGAAAAGGACGGTGACACCTTGGCATTGGTGCCGGCGGGTGAACGGGGTACGTCCGGTCTGGTGGTCGGTGGTACCAAGCGCACGCTGATTCCTTTCAATACCGTACACCTGCCACAACGCTTCACTATCAAGGCTGATGAGATCCAGGGCATTCGTGCCTTCGGCACGCGTTCCGAGCTTCAGTCGGTGCAGGACGTGGTCAACAAGCGACTGGCCAAGGCTCGTCGACAGTTAGACGTTACTCACGAGTTTCAGCGCCTTGGTGCGCTTAACGGCAAAATCTACGATGCGGATGGCAAGACTGTGCTGCTCGATTTGTATGACCGTTTTGGCGTTAAGCGAAAGTCGTTGTCGATGGGCTTGGTCGGTGAGACGAAGTCGTTTCGCGTGCAGTGTGGTGAGGCATTGGATATGCAAGAGGACGCATTGGGCAGCGTGACCCGCAGCGGCTCTCGTGCTTTCTGCGGTAAGAATTTTTGGAATGCGCTTTTGGAAATTGAGGAGGTGAAAAAAACTTACCTCAACACCCAACAAGCAGCTGCTTTGCGAGGTGATGCTCGTGAAAGTTTCGACTACGGTGGCATCACCTGGGAGCGTTATCGCGGCAAAATCGCCGGGATGACCTTTGTGCACGATGACAAGGCGCTGCTGATCCCTGAAGGCGTACCGGACTTGTACATTTCGGTATTCGCACCGGCCGACTACATGGAAACAGTCAACACCGAAGGTGTTCCGTATTACAGCAAGATCGAGCCACTGCCTTTCAACAAAGGCATGGCCGGTGAAGCTCAGTCCAACCCGCTGCACATGTGCACGCGGCCCTTGGCGCAGATCCTGCTGGACATGTGACCGTGGCCTTCCGCGATCTGATCGACGATATCGACGATGTGGTCTTCGAGACCTTGGGCGACAGTGCCCAGATCGAAGGCCGCGCCGAACCGGTGTTGGGCATGTTCTCGGCACCCTGGAAGCAACCCGCGTTCGGCAAGGTCCACTCCGCCATACGCGAGCCTCGCTTTGAGATCCGCGTTAAGGATTCGGAAGGTCTCATCAAAGGCCTTCGGGTCACGGTCGACGTGCCGGCACTAGATGGTGGTGGCGAATACGACCTGCTGCACCTGGAGCCCAACGGCAATGGACTGGTGGCCCTGATCTTGAGGAAACGTGCATGAGCGTCGGCAGTTACGTACATAAGACGCGAGACAGCGGGATGCTCAACATCCAGCCGTCAGCGGTGCACTCCCAGGCGTTACGCGAGTTCGGGCAGTTAGTGCCCAAAGCTGCTGCAGCGGCCCAGCGTCGAGCAATCAATAAGACGCTGGGCAGGCTGCGCACTCACATCGCCCGAGCAGTTGGTAAGCAGGAGCGGATTGCCATCGGCGCCGTCCGGCAACGCCTTCGGGCGTACCCGGTCAGCGGCGGGGCGATGCGCGGCAAGTTGTGGTTCGGGGTCAACGCAATCGAGGCCAGTCGGATCGGGAAGGCTCGGCAAACCCGTGCCGGTGTGTCAGTGGCAGGGCGACGTTACCAAGGCGCGTTCTTCAAGCAGGTGTATGGGGGCAGCCCTGATATCTGGATCCGCACGTCGAGCAAGCATTTCAACGCCACGGACTACCCAGGCAGTACACAGGGGCGGCGCAGCTCTGGCTTCATCGCGGAAAGCGATAACCGCTTTCCGCTGGCGAAAGCCAAGGTGTCGCTTGACCAAGTGCGACCGCACTTCGATAGCTGGGTCAAACGCGCCGATGAAATCCTGCTGGAGATCCTCAAGCAAGAACTCAACTTTGAACTGCAGAAGTACCTCAAGGGGGTCGCCCGTGTCTGATCAGCCTTCCAGCCTTGACCAGTTGTATGGGGCCATCGAGCAGCATCTGCAGGAACATCTACCGGGGATTCAGGGCGTGTCGTTCTGGCCGGATCTGTCGGCGGAGACCACCCTCCCAACGCCCGTGGTGCTGCTGGAAATGGCCGAGATGGAGCCGGCGCAGGACACCGGTACCGGTGAAACCTCGCTGACCTGCAAGTTCGAGGCGCGAATCATCGTCGACTCGATCAGCACGGACCCTCAACGGCAAGCTGTGCAGTTGGCGTCTCAATTGGCGGTAGTTTTGCGGGGGCAAAGCTGGGGCTTGGAGGTCGACTGCGCGCAGTTCGTACGCTCCACCCAGGACTGGACCAAGCCCGAACTGGACGGCTACTTCGTCTGGCTGGTGGAGTGGGATCAGACCATTTACCTGGGCGTCGAGGAGTGGCCGTGGCCGGATGAACCGCCGGGTTCTCTGGTCATCGATCTGGGGCCGGGTGTTGGGCAGATCAAGCCGGAGGAACTGCAATGAGTTACGCCACAGCTCAGCATGATCGGATGATCGCTTCCACGGTGATGCCCTGCGTTGTTGTGGCGGTAGATTTGCCTGCCGCCATGGTGCGTGTGCAGTCGGGCGAATGGACCAGCGCCTGGGTTCGCTGGCACAGCCAGGCGGCTGGCAAGGCGCGCCACTGGCGAGTGCCGAGCCTGGGCGAGCAGGGCGCGCTGATCAGCCCTAGCGGCGAGCCGGCGATGGGCACGTTCCTCCCCGGTCTGTACGGCAATGCCGGCGCGCAACCGGACAACCGTGACCATGTCGAGGTTTGGCGGTTCGACGATGGCGGCTCCCTGGTCTACGACTGGGAGGCCCACAGCTACACCATCGACCTGCCGGCCGGCACCGTCACGGTCAAGGTAGGTGGCTCGGTGCTTGAGATGACACCGGACAGCACACGACTGGTATCGGGCGCGATCAACCTGGTGGGCACCATCACCATCGACGGTACAACCCAGATTAACGGCAAGTTGAATACGACCGGCGACATCAACAGTGCTGGCAAGGTCATCGACGTCGGCGGCAACACGCCGAACCATAAACACTGATCCCGACCCGCCTAGTGCGGGTTTTTCGTTTTAGGAGCATCCATTGATGAGCAGGAACAAACCCGACAGCCAGGACGAGATTGGGCCAGGCCGCGTG
>NZ_FOKB01000001.1:625176-1238362 GCF_900111895.1 Pseudomonas simiae | reverse complement strand
ACCGCTACGACTGCCAGCACCGTCTGATCGGCATTAAAAAACCCAATGGCCAGACCGCCAGCTACCGCTATGACCCGTTTGGGCGGCGCATCAGCAAAACCGTTGACGGCATCACTACAGAGTTTTTCTGGCAGGGCGACACACTGATCGCCGAGCACCACGCGGATCGCCACCGCAGTTACCTCTACGAGCCGAACACCTTTCGCCCGCTGGTCCTACTGGAAGGTTTCGGTCCAAAGGAAACCGAGACCTTCCACTACCAACTCGACCACCTGGGTACGCCGCGGGAACTCACCGCCTCCGATGGCAAAATCGTCTGGTCCGCGCACTACCGCGCTTACGGTGAAATCACCCGCCTCGACATCGGAAAAGTCGACAACCCGCTGCGTTTCCAGGGCCAATACTTCGATGAAGAAAGCGGGCTGCACTACAACCGCCATCGCTACTACAATCCGGATATTGGTCGCTACCTCACGCCGGACCCGGTGAAGTTGGCGGGTGGGATCAATCCTTACCAATATGTGCCTAACCCTACGGGCTGGATAGATCCGCTGGGACTGAGTACCTGTCCTGGCGACGGGTGTGAACCTAACGGTCCTACTACCCTTCCGAAGCCTAGCGTTGATGAAGGCGCACCTGCTCTACCTCAACTGCCGCGAACTAATCGACAGTCGAGAATAGATGCACTGACAGAGGCAAATGCAAAACGAAGGGTGCTGGGGTGGGAGCAGGAATACGATATGCATACAGTTGAAAAGCATGGTCCAGAGATACCAGATAGAGCGTTGAAACAACGATCTATTGATGGAACAAATCCAACGACTGGGGAAAGAGGAAATATCAGCTCCAGTTCCCAGTTTAATTCTTGGAAAATGCAACTCCACGCTATAAACAAGGCCATGGGCAGGATGCAGGGCGCTTCGCCATCTCCCACAGGTTTTGATAGAGCAGGCAACCCAGTGGTCGTGGTCGAACTGCCTGGGGCTGGACGAGGCTACAAACCTAACCGCAGGGACGTGAACAACCCTAGATACATTGAAACCATGGAAAGAGCAGAAATCAGATTTGATCGAAACAATCCGACTCGACCATTCACCGCTTTCCCGAAGTGAGCAGACCATGCTGAAATGCCCATTCATGAACACTCCATACGCTCCTAATATCTCTCATTTATTAGGAGCCTTATCGATATACGACCTTGAGGAAACGGTTGGAAAAGAGCTATGGAAGCATGATCCTAACGATCATAAAGACAGGGAAAAAATCATAATTTCTTTTATCCTAAAAGACCTTATGTACCTTTCATACAGACATCGTTTTATATTGATTTCTGCTCTCAGGGATGCGCTCGAAAACCCCGACTTTGACTTTGCGAAAGAATTTGAAAACGACTACGACGAATACATAACTATGGCCTGGAACGAAACAGAAATAGCCGACCCCCGAGGCTTCTTCGTCGACATCTACCGACTAGCCAACGAAGTCTGGAAAGAAGACCTCCAAAAAGCCAACCTCGAAGACCAGTCAACTTGGTAACGCCACCCTCAAGGCAAAAATCCCCGGTGGCGAGCGAGCTTGCTTGCGTTGGGCCGCTGCAGCCCAACGCAGGGCAAGCCTGCCCACCACAAAAGCAAGCCAATCAGCGGAAAATCACCGCTTCGAAAGCTCCATAATCATCCGACTAAGCAAATAAACCCGCGGCACCACGCTCTCAACCTCCGCATACTCCTCCGGGGTATGAATATTCCCGCCGACAATCCCAAACCCATCCAACGTCGGCGTCCCCACCCCAGCCGATAAACTCGCGTCTGCCGCGCCACCGCTGCCTTCAATCGTCAGCTTCTTGCCCAACTCCCCATAAATCCCCTGGGCAATCGCCACTAACTTGTCCGATTCCGGCGTCTGCGGCATCGGTGGTAACCCACGCTGCAAGCTGGTCTTCACTTCGGTTTCCGGGATCAGTTTGTTCGCTGATACGCGGGCCAGGTCTTTCTCGATGCGGTCAAACTCCTCCGGCAACGCCGCGCGCACGTCCGCCTTGGCGGTGGCCTGGTCGGGAATGACGTTGGTACGGTCGCCGGCCTTGATCACGGTGAAGTTGATGGTGGTTTTCTTCTCTTCATCCCCCAGCTTGCCCAGTTGCAGAATCTGGTGCGCCGCTTCCATCGCAGCATTACGCCCGAGTTCCGGGGCGACGCCGGCGTGGGCGGCTTTGCCTTTGACTTCAACCACGGCGGTGGCGCTGCCTTTGCGCCAGACCACCAGGCCATCGGCTGGGCGGCCGGGTTCGAGGTTGAGAGTGACGTCGTGGGCCTTGGCGGTCTTGCGGATCAGATCAGAGGCGGCGTCGGAGCCGGTTTCTTCGCTCGCGTCGAGCAGGAAGGTGATCTGCGCATAGTCCTTGAAGCCCTGGTCCTTGAGGACTTTGAGCGCGTAGATGCCGGCGACGATGCCACCCTTGTCATCCATCACGCCAGGGCCATAGGCGCGACCGTCCTTGATGTGGAACGGACGCTCGGCGGCCGAGCCTTCCTTGAACACCGTGTCCATATGGGCCATCAGCAGGATCTTGGCCTTGCCGGTGCCCTTGAGGGTGGCAACCACGTGACTGTTGTTGGCCGCTTTATCCGGCACCAGCTCAATCGAGAAACCCAGCTGTTTCAACTCGTCCACAGCAATGTCGCGCACTTGCGTCAGGCCCGGTTCATAGCCGGAACCCGAGTCGATGTTCACCAGGCGCTCCAGCAGTTTCAGGGCGTCGGCCTTATACTGCTCGGCGTGTGCCTGGATCTGTTTGTGGGGTTCGGCGCTGTAGGCCGGCACGGCGAAGGACATGGCCAGGGTGGCGGCCAGGAGGGTACGGGGGAAGTTGAAGAGCATGAACCGATCCTTGTTTTTTGTTGGAAGGTGCCGTGACACCCTACTCCACTAGACCGATCGCAACCAACCCTCCTGTACCGTGCTGACGCGGTTCCGCCCACTGCTTTTGGCGTCGTACAAGGCCTGGTCGGCGTCATTCAACCAACTGGTCGAATCTGCGTGGGTCGGTTGATACGGCGCCAGGCCGATGCTCAGGCTGACGCGCAGGGTCGGGTCCTGGGCGTAGGCCAAGGCGTTGAAGCGATCGCGCAAGGCGTCCATCACTTCTGTGGCGCGGTTGAGCGGCATGCCCGGCAGGATCACGCAGAACTCATCACCCCCGTAACGCCCGGCCAGGTCGGTGGCGCGCAGGTTCTGGCGCAACACTTTGCTGAGCTGGCGCAGGACGATATCGCCGGTGACATGGCCGTAGGTGTCATTGATGGTCTTGAAATGGTCGATGTCGATCAGCGCAATGACGGCGCCCATGGAATCGCGGCGACAGCGTTGGAACTCGATCTCAAGGTGATCCTTCCAGGCGCCGTGGTTGAGCAGCCCGGACAGACTGTCAGTGCGGCTAAGGGCCAGCAGTTCACGTTTATGTCGTGCCAGGGTCAGCGCCTGACGGTAGCAGATCCACCCTAAGGCCAGCGGATACAGCATCAGGATCGGCAGGCAGGCGTAGAGCTGCGCCTGGGTGGTCACAGCGATGAATGCGGGCGTGAAGATCAGCAACGCAGTGCCCAGACCCAACGCCTGCGCCACCCACCCCGCCAGCATGAAGCGCGGGCCGCCGATGGCCACGTTGTTCATGCTCATCATCGACAAGGTGGTCACGCTCGGCAGCGGGTTGAAGTGCATGGCGCCGACCCAGAACCCACCACAAAAGGAATCGAACAATAGATTGCGCCGTTCACTGCGCAGGGCGCTGGCGCTGCGCCGCGTCAGTTGAAAAGCCACATGCGGCCAGACAAAGGCATTGATCAACATCCAGGCCCACACCCACCAGGCCGGGTCCAGGGGATACATCCCGAACACCACGCAGACAAATCCGAGCGTCAGCCCGAGGGTACGGGATCTGTACAACCGAGAAGCGAGCGGAAGTCCGGTGCCTTCTGCAGCTGACATGGTGGGGTGAGATCCTGAATGAATGCCTGGAGTCTATCAGGGTAACGGCAGATCGCCACTATTGCTCGTTAGCTCAAGACTCAGTGGGCAAAGCCCCGCGCCAGCATCATTGCCACGCCCAGCAGCAACACGGCCGTGATGCGCTGCAACAACACACGGCGCTTGGGGTTTTCCAGCACATGCTTGATGCGCTGACCGAAGTAGCAATACAGGCAGCCGCTGGCGAATTGCAGCAACAGGAACGTCAGCCCAAGGATCGCAATGTCCACCGTCGAACGGCTCGCCCCGGTACCGGCGAACTGGGGGAACACGGCACTGAACATGATGAGGGTCTTGGGATTGGAGAACCCAGTCAGCAAGCCCTTGCCAAACAGGTTGCGCGCCGCTTCGACCTGGCCGATCCGTTCGATCACCACGCCGCTGCTGGTCCACTGTTTGTAGGCAAGATGCAGGATGTACGCCACGCCGACCACCTGGATAACCTGGGTGATCACCGGATAGCCCTTGATCAACTCGGAAAAGCCCACGGCAAAGATCAGGATCGAAATCAGGTACGACACACTGGCGCCGATCTGCGCCGGGATCGAACGGCGCAGACCGTCACGCACGCCCAGGCTCAACAACAGCAGAGTCATGGGGCCGGGGCTGAAGGTCATGGTGGCGCAAAACAGCAGGAAATACAGGAACGAGGAGAGGGTTAACGCACTTGTCATGGCCGGGGACCTGGAGGATGGAGCCCGCAGTCTAGGCAGTTGGCATTGCGCAAGGCAGGTAAAGTGAGGCCTAATCCGCCCGAACTTTACCGGTAAAACTTCCAGCAAAGGCAAGGACGTCGCGTGTTCGTATCAGCCATCACCTTTGTAGAAGGCACCCCCAAGGTGCTACAGATCGTAGAGGCGTTCAGCCAGGCCATCGAAAACGGCGAATGGACGCCCGGCAGCAAGTTGCCCTCGGTGCGCGAACTGACCGAGACACTGGGTGTGAGCAAGTTCACCCTCAATGAGGCCCTTGACCGCCTGCGCGGGCGCAACCTGCTCACTTCCAGTCAAGGCCGTGGCTATTTCGTCGCGACAGACCGTGCACGCCCGACAACCTCGAACTGGGTCGATCTGCTGCCACAGGACCTGCTCAGCGTGTTGCGTCGACCGCTTGCGACGGCCCACGGCGACCTGCGCCCCGGCGGCGGCCACCTGCCGGAAACCTGGCTGGACAGCGAAGCCCTGCGCCAAACCCTGCGCAGCGTGGTGCGGGCGCCGTCGCTGCGCATCGCCAGCCTGGGCACACCGGCCGGGTTGCTGCCTTTGCGCCAGGCGCTGCAACAGAAGCTGCACGGCGAGGGCCTGTCGGTGTCGGTGGAACAAATCATCACCACTCCCAACACCGTACAAGGCCTGGACATGCTGATGCGCCTGCTGGCACGTCCCGGTGACACGGTCCTGCTCGACGCACCGTGCTACTTCAACTTCCACGCCAACCTGGCCTTGCACGGGGTCAAGGTGGTGACGATCCCGCGTCGCCCCGACGGTTTTGATTTCACGGCCCTCGAACAGCTGCTGGCCGAGCATCGCCCCAGCCTGTACTTGACCACCAGCGTGTTGCACAACCCCACCGGCCACTCCTTAAGCCCCGGCCAGGCGTTCCGCCTGCTGCAACTGACCGAGCGCTACCACTGCCATATCGTCGAGGACGACCTCTACGGCGACCTGCACCCCAACCCGCCGCCGCGCCTGGCCGCCCTCGCCGGCCTGGACCAGGTCACCTACCTGTCGGGCTTCTCCAAGATCCTCAGCGCCAACGCCCGCGTCAGCTTTGTGGTGGCCGCACCGCAACTGGCAGCCAACCTAACCAACATGAAGCTGATGAGCGGCGGCGTGACCTCCGATCTGTTCGAGCAGGTCGTGTACCGCATGCTCAGCGAAGGCAGCTACGCCAAGCACCGCAAGCGCATGGTCCAGCGCTTGATGGAGGCCGGTGGACGCGTGGAGCAATGGCTCAAGCGTTGCGGCTGCGAGCTGCCGATGGGTTACGAAGGCGGAATGTTTATCTGGGCGCGGCTGCCGCCTGGGGTCAACGGCGAGCTGCTGGCCCAGGCGGCATTGAAACAGGGCATGGTGCTGGCACCGGGCGCGCTGTTTGGCTACGACCCGGTCCAGCGTGATTCGATGCGTTTCAATGTGGCCCACAGTGATGAGCCACGGGTGCAGCAGCTGTTTGAGACGCTGTTGCGAAGCACCGGCTGAATCAACTCACGATGTCGCCCTGCTGCAATTTGCCGTGGACCACCAGGAGAAAGGCCGGCTCGTCAGGTTTGCCGCTGATTTGCAACGTACTCCTCTGAACTGCCGGGTCATAGGTCACCATCGCTTCACCGCTGGCGCCCGAAAATGCACGCACGAACGTCAGCGGCTTGTCGCCCAGCGTCGCGCGGATCCCGGACACATCCACGCGGTCTTCGCCACTGACAAAGTCCATGATCTGATCCGGCGCGTCGCGGGTCGACTCGTTGGTTTTCCCGTAGACAAAGACGTCATTGCCTTTGCCGCCCCACAAGATGTCCGCCCCGCCCGCCCCATATATGCGGTCGTTGCCCTCTCCACCGTTGAGGGTGTTGGCCGCGTCGTTACCCACTAGCAAATCATTGCCGAAGCCGCCCAGAGCGTTTTCGATAGTCACGCCATAGGCAATCGAGACATTGCCCTTGAGGCCGCCGACATCCGAAAACGTCCCGGCCTTGAGACTGATCTGTTGGTCCTGCTGGTAGCCGGAGAAGTCCAATGTGTCGGTGCCGCCGCCATCCCAGATGGCAGCGACCATCTTGTCCTGGTCGGCCTTGACGCTGAGGAAATCCCGATCGGTATTGGAATTGAAACCGTAGGTGGTGTCGTCCTTGCGGGTTTCATGGTTGGCGCCGTATTCCTGTTGATAGGCGCTGATATCGTCAAGTTGCGGCGCCGACGCGCGGATGCCGCCGTGATTCATATAGCCGTGACGTTCGCCCAGGTAACTCATGGTGGTATGGCTTTCGGAGTCTTCCAGATACCCGGCTTTGGCAGACCCGGAACTGACGTCGTATTGGCTAGGGTGGCTCAATCCCAAGGCATGGCCTAACTCATGCACGAGGGTGAAGCGACCTGCATCACCGTGGGACGCATTCGGCACGCTCTGATCGTCTTTTGTATCGACGAACCAAGCATCGCCGCTGAATCTGTCCTTGGGGTTGGGCAAGGACGTCTGAGGATAAGCCGCAACGGACTGGCCCTTCTTATTGAACAAATCAGCGTAATTGCCGAGGGTGATGTGACCTTCGCTGCTCGCCGTTTTCGGCCCCTCGGTAAACCTCACGTTTGCCACATCCGCAATGGATTGCAAGCTGCGCCGGGTCTGTTGCCTTTGATTTTCGAGCACGTGAGTGAACCCGGATTTATTGTGCTGTCTTTGATGCTTGTCCTCGGGAGGCTCTCGAAACGTATAGGTCACACCATAACGGCCGTCGCCGTTCTTATCCGGCCATCCAGCACTCCCACGCCAAAGTCGTGCGGTTGCTTCTTCGGGCGTCTTGGACGGTAATCCGTTGTGCTGGATGCCGCCACCGCGATCATCTCGGTGCTGAAACTGTTCAATCGTCTGGAATGTGGTGCTCGCTCGCGAGGTAATGGCTGTCATGAATGCGCTCTCATCAGGCAATGAAGCCTGATCTTGCGACCTTGGGCACATAATCGGATGTGCGTTTAAGCCGGGAATTCGAGCGATTACGTTCAAGTGAATCCATCGTTTTATGCCCGCAGCGCGTAGGACGTCGCTCAACGCTTGCGCTCCCCTTGAGCATTGAAGCCGCAATTTTGCTTCATCGTGTATCTCCTTATCGCCAGATACACTGCAATACAAAGGGCACAAGGCAAAGGCGCCGACAGTGGCTAGACTGCGCCCCAATGAGTAATTAACGAGGAAGGCACAGCATGGATCATGTCGATCACATCCTGATCGTCGATGACGACCGGGAGATCCGCGAACTGGTAGGCAACTACCTGAAGAAGAACGGCATGCGTACTACCGTGGTCGCCGACGGCCGTCAGATGCGCAGCTTCCTCGACACCACCCCGGTGGACCTGATCGTGCTGGACATCATGATGCCCGGTGATGACGGCCTACAGCTGTGCCGCGAACTGCGAGTCGGCAAACACAAGGCCACGCCGGTGCTGATGCTCACCGCGCGCAACGATGAAACCGACCGCATTATCGGCCTGGAAATGGGCGCCGACGACTACCTGGTCAAACCCTTCGCCGCCCGTGAACTGCTGGCGCGTATCAACGCCGTATTGCGCCGCACGCGGATGCTGCCGCCGAACCTTGTGGTCAGTGAAACCGGACGATTGATCCGCTTCGGTCGCTGGCGCCTGGACACCACCGCCCGCCATCTGCTCGACGACGATGACACCCTCGTGGCGCTGAGCGGTGCCGAATACCGCTTGCTGCGGGTGTTCCTCGACCACCCGCAACGCGTGCTCAACCGCGACCAGTTGCTTAACCTGACCCAGGGCCGCGACGCCGACCTGTTCGACCGTTCCATCGACCTGCTGGTGAGTCGCCTGCGTCAACGTCTGCTGGATGACGCCCGTGAACCGGCCTATATCAAGACCGTGCGCAGCGAGGGCTACGTGTTCTCCCTGCCGGTGGAAATCCTCGGGGCCGAGCAATGACCTTCAGGTTGGGATGGCCGCGCACCCTGGCATCACAACTGTCGCTGATCTTCCTGATCAGCCTGGTGTGCGCCCATGGCTTGTCCTTCAGTGCGCAATTCTACGAGCGCTACATCAGCGCGCGCACCGCCATGCTGGGCAACCTGGAAAACGATGTGTCCACCTCGGTGGCGATCCTCGACCGGCTGCCGGTCAACGAACGGGCCAGCTGGTTGCCGCGTCTCGACCGTCAGAACTATCGCTACCTGCTCAACGCGGGCGAGACCGGCGAACCGATGAGCAGCGATGATGTGCCCATGGCCGCCACCTCGATCGCGGATGCGCTGGGTGAACACTACGCGCTGACCTTCCGCGACATCCCCGGTATTCAGAAGCACTTCCAGGCGCACCTGAACCTGGCCGATGGCAGCCCGATCACCATCGACGTGCGCCCCGCCGCCCTGCCGGTCGCCTATTGGCTGCCGGTGGTACTGGTGCTGCAACTGGCTCTGTTGCTGGGCTGCACCTGGATCGCCGTGCGCCTGGCCATCCGCCCGCTGACCCGCCTGGCCCGCGCCGTGGAAACCCTCGACCCCAACGCCCATCCCACACCGCTGGACGAACAGGGGCCAACCGAAGTTGCCCACGCCGCTGCCGCGTTCAATGAAATGCAAAAACGCATCGCCGAATACTTGAAGGAACGCATGCAGATCCTGGCGGCGATTTCCCATGACCTGCAAACCCCGATCACCCGCATGAAACTGCGCGCTGAATTCATGGAAGATAGCGCCGAACGCGACAAGCTCTGGAGTGATCTGGGCGAGATGGAACACCTGGTACGCGAAGGCGTGGCCTATGCGCGCAGCGTTCACGGCGCTACCGAAACCAGCCACCGGATCAACCTCGATGCGTTCCTCGACAGCCTGGTGTTCGACTACCAGGACATGCACAAACAGGTCAGCCTCACGGGAAAAAGCGCAGTCGTGTTCGACACGCGCCCCCACGCCTTGCGCCGGGTGCTGGTGAATCTGGTGGACAATGCATTGAAGTTTGCAGGCAGTGCCGAACTGGAAGTGGGCTCGACGGCGGACGGGGAATTGTCGATCAAGGTATTGGATCGTGGCCCCGGAATTGCCGAAGACGAACTGGTTCAGGTCATGCAGCCATTCTACCGCGTCGAAAGTTCACGCAACCGCGGCACCGGTGGCACCGGACTGGGCTTGGCGATTGCACAACAACTGGCAGTCGCGATAGGCGGCTCGCTGACCTTGAGCAATCGACCGCAAGGTGGGTTGTGTGCCGAGATACGCCTGGGGCTTTAAGCCTCAGAGACCGGTGTTGCCGGTGCGGGATACAGATGCAAATTACTGATACATCAACTCCCCCATGATTCAACATTTTAATAATTAGGTTAGAACCAATCGGCATTTTACAGCCCTGGCTTCGGCCCCTACTTTAGAGGCGAATAACCGACCCCCTGCCCGGTGGAGGTGTCCATCACGCACTGAACCAGGACAGACCATGAGCATCGAATTCATCGGCTACATTGGCGGCCATCACGCTTCCGAAATTCACCCACGCAGCGGCCCTACCCTGCAACCCGACTACATCGAGACCGTGGCCCGCGCTCACGAACAAGCCGGCTTCGACCGCGCGCTGGTGGCCTTTCACTCCAACAGCCCGGACAGCACGCTGATCGCCTCCCATGCCGCCAGCGTGACGCAAAAACTTCAATTCCTCATCGCCCATCGCCCCGGTTTCGCCCAGCCTACCTTGGCGGCGCGCCAATTCGCCACGCTCGACGTGTTCAACGGCGGGCGCACGGCAGTGCACATCATCACCGGTGGTGACGACCGCGAATTGCGTGCCGATGGCAGCCACATCGGCAAGGACGAACGCTACGCACGTACCGATGAATACCTGAGCGTGGTGCGTCAGGAATGGACCAGCGAACAACCTTTTGACTTCAAGGGCACCTACTATCAGGTCGAAGGTGCACATTCCACGGTGAAGTCACCGCAACAACCGCACATCCCCTTGTATTTTGGCGGTGCGTCCAAAGCCGCGATCGAAGTGGCGGGCAAACACGCCGATGTGTACGCGCTGTGGGGCGAAACCTACGAACAAGTGCGCGAGATCGTGACCCAGGTACGCGCCGAAGCGGCCAAGCATGGACGCACGATTCGTTTCAGCCTTTCGTTGCGGCCGATCCTTGCCGAGACCGAAGAACTGGCGTGGGCACGGGCCGACCGCATCTTGCAGCAGGCCACCGAGCTGGCAGAGAAAAATGGATTTGTCCGACGTGAACCGCCGAACGAAGGCTCGCGCCGGTTGCTCGCGGCGGCGGCGCAGGGATCGCGGCTGGATAAGCGTTTGTGGACGGGGATTGCAGGGCTACTGGGGGCACAGGGCAACTCAACGTCACTGGTGGGCACGGCTGAGCAAGTCGCGGAGGCATTGGTGGATTACTACGACCTGGGGATCACCACGTTCCTGATTCGTGGGTTTGATCCTTTGAATGATGCCATCGACTATGGCAAGCGCTTGATTCCTCTCACCCGCCAGCTGATCGCTGAACGCGAACAGGCCCAGCAAGTGGCTTGATTCATAGGGGAGCTGGTCAGCCAGCTCCCTTAGGAAAGTTCAGTTCTTGTAGTCGGTATCACTGCGCTCCAACTGCCGAATCAACGCATTCCAATGCCGCGCCACGCCCGGTCCTTCGCCGCTGGCGTTCGCCTTGGCCTGTTGCTCGACCTTCTCCACCACGTCCACTGGGGGGAAAATCAACGCCGCATTCCCCGCTGCCTGGGCTGCGATCTGGATATTGCAGGCCCGCTCCAGTTGCTGCAGTTGCTGAAACGCATGCTCTACGCTAACGCCGGCGGTCAACAACCCATGATTACGCAGGATCATCACACTTTTGTCGCCCAAGTCCGCGACTAATCGCTCGCGCTCGTCCAGGTCGAGGGCAATGCCTTCATAGCCGTGGTACGCCACACGCCCGGAGAAACCAATGGAATGCTGGGAAATCGGCAACAGGCCGTCTTTTTGCGCCGACACCGCAATACCGTCTCGGGTGTGGGTGTGCAGCACCGCTTGCAGGTCGTGGCGTGCGCCGTGGATGGCGCTGTGGATCACATAGCCGGCGTAGTTGATGCCAAGGCCGGTAGGGTCGTCGACGATAGTGCCGTCGAGGTCGACCTTGACCAGGTTGGACGCATTGATTTCATCGAACAACAACCCAAATGCATTGATCAGGAAATGCGCGTCCGGGCCCGGCACGCGAGCGGAGAAGTGGGTGTAGATGTGATCGGTCCACTTGTACAACGCCGCCAGGCGATAGGCGGCGGCCAGTTTGACGCGCACCTCCCATTCTTCCGCAGTGACGCGCTGGCGAACAGGGTTGGAAACGCTGGAAATCGAGGTGACGCTGCTCATGGCAAAACTTCCTGGATGGCCTTAAGGACTTCCAGGCAAGCCTATGGGATGCAAAAAAATAATAAAAAGCACATTTTAATCTAAGCTAATTATTATTATTTTTTATATCAAGCTGCATGCTTGATCGGGTGCAACGAGGCAGCCACTAACTTGCCAAACGCATCCACCGGCCCTTGCAGGTTGCCCAGGAAGTGCGGATAGATCAGCCACAGATCCATCACCGGCTTGAAATCCTTGAGCGGCATCACCGCCAGTTGCTCACGGTGCACACTGCGCTCCAACAACGGGCGTGGTACCAGGCCAAGGCCCAGGCCGTCCGCCACCAACCCCAGTTGTAGCTCAGTGCCAAACGTCTCCAGGTTCACCCGCAATGCCAGCCCCTGATCGGACAAGGTCCGCTGCAACCCCGCGCGGAAACCGCAGCCATCCGGATTGAGAATCCAGCCGTTCTGGTACACATCCGCCAGTTTGCAGGGCTTCTTCGGCAGTTGCGCCTTGGCGCAGACCACCACCAGCTCCATCTTGCCGATCGACTCGCCGACGATGTTGTCCGGGAAGATCTTGCCCGCCGGGAACAGTGCCGCCGCCGCATCCAACTCGCCGCGCTCGATCTTGCCCACCAATTGGCTGCCCCAGCCCGTAGCGACCTGGGCGCGCAGGTCCGGATACTCCGTACGCAGGTGTTTGAGCGCGTCCAGCAGCACCACATCACCTATGGTCTGCGGCACACCCAGGCGCAACAGGCCGGTGGGGGGTGCGTCAGTGGCCACCAGTTCACGCAGGGCGTCCATCTCGCGCAGGATCAACCGGCACTGCTCGTAGACCCGGGTGCCGATCAGCGTAGGCTTGAGAGGTTTGGTATTGCGGTCGAATAGCTCCACCCCCAGCGCCTGCTCGAAGTTCTGCACCCGGCGAGTGATAGCCGGCTGGGTCAGCTGCAACGACTCGGCGGCATGGCTGATGGACTGGCAACGAATCACTTCGACAAAGGCATCGATATCGTCAATTTTCATTTGGGCCGCACATAGAGAACAGTCATTAAGATGTGTGGGAAGCATAGTTGCAGGAACGAAGTCTGGATAGCCCGCGCTGTGATCGATAACGTCTTACACTATTCAGATCGGTTCTAAATTACCTTCGGCTATAAGCTAATCATTAAAAAATAGCATATTAACAATAAACATTATGCTTAGATAAACCCATCATTACCGACCACACGATGGAATTGTCATGACCCAGGCCCGACACCCCGAGAGACTTAGAGCCTTCATAGGCGCCCTGGCGGAATTGATCGACGGCAATCCACGCGAGGGCGACCTGCTGCACCGTGGCGGCAAGTTGCTGGCGCAACTGGTCAGCCATGATGACTGGCTCCCCGATGAGTTCGCCCAACCCGATCCCGAGCGCTATCAACAATTCCTGCTGCATGCCGACTCGCGCCAGCGCTTCAGCATCGTCAGTTTTGTCTGGGGACCAGGACAAAGCACGCCGATCCACGACCACCGGGTATGGGGATTGATCGGGATGCTGCGCGGCTCGGAGTTCTCCCAAGGGTTCGAACGCGCCCCCGATGGCAGCCTGATTGCCGATGGCAAGCCGGTCCGGTTGGTGCCGGGCCAAGTCGAGGCTGTGTCGCCCAAGGTCGGTGACATTCACCAGGTGAGCAACGCCCACAGCGACCAGGTGTCGATCAGCATCCACGTGTACGGCGCCAATATCGGTGCGGTGCGCCGCGCGGTGTACCAGCCCGACGGCAGCGAGAAACTGTTTATCTCCGGTTATTCCAACGCCTTCCTCCCGAATATCTGGGATTTGTCCAAAGAAAAGAGCCCTGCCCTATGACCCCCGTATCGACCCGCAGCTTTGCGCAGATTCGCCAGGCCCTGTTGGACCGTGAAGAAGTCGCCCTGGTCGACGTGCGCGAAGAAGCGCCGTTCGCCGAATCCCATCCGTTGTTTGCCGCGAACATTCCGCTGTCGAAACTGGAACTGGAGGTGTATTCACGCATCCCGCGGCGCGATACCGAGGTCACCGTCTACGACAACGGCGAAGGCCTGGCTGTCCGTGCTGCCGAGCGCCTGGGCGAGTTGGGCTACACCCGGGTCAGCCTGCTGGAAGGTGGGTTGGACGGTTGGCGCAACGCCGGTGGCGAGCTGTTCATCGACGTAAACGTGCCGAGCAAGGCATTTGGCGAACTGGTGGAGAGCGAACGACACACGCCGTCACTGGCCGCCGAAGAAGTGCAGGCCCTGCTCGACAGCCAGGCCGATGTGGTGGTGCTCGACGCGCGGCGCTTTGACGAATACCAGACCATGAGCATTCCCACCGGCATCAGCGTGCCCGGTGCCGAGTTAGTGTTGCGCGCCCGCGAACTGGCGCCGGACCCGGCCACCCGCATCATCGTTAACTGCGCCGGGCGCACCCGCAGCATTATCGGCACCCAGTCGCTGATCAATGCCGGCGTGGCCAACCCCGTCTCGGCGCTGCGCAACGGCACCATTGGCTGGACACTGGCCGGGCAGACGCTCGCACACGGCCAGTCGCGCCGCTTTGCGCCGACCGCGGAAGAGCACCGCCAGCTCGCCGCTACCGATGCGCGTCGGGTTGCCGACAAGGCTCGCGTCGGCCGTGCCACTCTGGCCGATCTGCACGCCTGGCAGCGGGAGCAGAAACGTACGACGTACCTGTTCGACGTACGTACTCCGGAAGAATTTGACGCCGGGCATCTGCAGGGCGCGCGCTCCACGCCAGGCGGTCAGTTGGTGCAGGAAACCGACCACGTCGCCAGCGTGCGTGGCGCACGGTTGGTGTTGGCGGATGACGACGGCGTGCGCGCAAACATGTCCGCCTCCTGGCTGGCCCAACTGGGTTGGGAAGTGTACGTGCTGGATAACCTGCAGCCCGCGCAATTCAGCGAGAAAGGCGCCTGGGTCGCACCAGTGCCGGCACCGCCCCAGGCCGAACTGATCAGCCCCCATACCCTCGCCGAATGGCAGGCCCATGGCGACACCGTGGTACTGGACTTCACTGCCAGCGCCAACTACGTGAAGCGCCACGTCCCCGGTGCCTGGTGGGCCCTGCGCGCACAACTGCCCCAGGCCCTGGCCAAGGTGCCCACCGCCCAACGCTATGTGCTGACGTGTGGCAGCAGCCAACTGGCGCGCCTGGCGGTAGCTGAAGTCGAAGCCATCACCGGCAAGCCCGTGTTCCTGCTGCAAGGCGGCACCGCCGGCTGGATCGACGCGCAACTGCCACTCGAAGAAGGTGAAACTCACCTGGCCTCACCGCGCATCGACCGCTACCGCCGTCCGTACGAAGGCACCGACAATCCCAAGGAAGCCATGCAGGCGTATCTGGATTGGGAATTCGGCCTGGTCGACCAACTGGCCCGCGACGGCACCCATGGTTTCTATGTGATCTGAAATCCCCCAAGCTGCCTGCACCCACACGCGGCGCAGGCTTTAATCCGGATGCCCGCGTTTTCGTTGACGGTTTTCGCGAGCAAGCTCGCTCCTACAGGGCGTCGCCATGACATCAACGCGTCCCCTTTTACCGGGCGTGGGCGACGACTATGCATGCTTGCTGAACGAACGGGGCGACACCCATTATCGGGGCCTGTAGGGCAACCTGACCCTGACCCGAATCACACCAAAAAAATACGGTTAGAGAATAATATTCTTCCACTTAATCATTTATTTTCATAATTACAATATAACCAAAAAGAACTTCACAGCCAGTTTTTATAGGCATAACGTTAACCCATGCACCGACCCCTTCTCCAGGCGGAGGTAAACGAACCTTTTCTTGATCTGCCTGGAGCCTGCATTCCATGGTCTTTACCACCCCCTTCAAGCGCCTGCTCCTGGGCACCGCACTCGCCTTCGGCCTGATCGGCAGCAGCCACGCCGCCGACCTGCAACCGCTGCGCGTAGCCAATCAGAAATCCACCATCAAGGCGCTGCTGGAAGCTTCCGGCGAATCGGAAAACGTGCCCTACGACATTCGCTGGGCGGAGTTCCCCTCCGCCTCACCCCTGGGCGAAGCCTTGAATGCCGGGGCCGTAGACATCGGCGCCCTTGGTGATGCGCCCTACGTGTTCGCCCTGGGTGCCGGTGCGTCGCTCAAGGTGGTCAGCATCATTCACGCTGAGGGGCGTAACACCACCGCCCTGGTGGTCCCCAGGAACTCACCGATCAAGACCGTCGCCGACCTCAAGGGCAAGAAGATCGTCACCGGGCGCGGCTCCATCGGCCATTACCTGGCGATCAAGGCCCTGGCCACCGCCGGCTTGACCACCCAGGATGTGCAGTTCATTTTCCTGCTACCAAGCGAATCGCGCCTGGTGCTGGATAACGGTACTGCCGACGCCTGGGCCACCTGGGACCCGTACACCACGGTGGTCACCTCGCAAAGCCAGGCCCGCGTGCTGATCAGTGGCAACAAGCTGTTGAGCAATCACCTGTACCTCGCGGCCACCCGCCAAGCCATCGCCGACAAGCGCCCGCAACTGGATGACTTTGTCGCCCGCGTCGACCGCGCTTATGCCTGGGCCAACGTGCACCCTCATGAATACGCGGCCGCCCAGGCCAAGATCACCGGCCTGCCGCTGGATGTGCATGTCGAAGTGGCCAAGGACACCCACCTGACACCGGTCGCCATCGACGATGCGGTTATCAGCGGCCTGCAAACAACCGCTGACACCTACCAAAAAGAGGGCCTGTTGCTCAAGCACATCGACGTGTCTCAGGGCTTCGACAAGAGCTTCAACGCCAAGCGTGTCCCCCTTTCCCAAGCATCGCGCTAAATAGGAGCAGAACATGAGCGAGCCACGGCATTTGAAACTGGATGCGCCGTTCCCGGAACTCGGTGACCTGGGTTCCAACAGCCAGAAAGGCGGCTCCGACCGCTACAGCGTCGCCGCCGAGGTGGAAGCGCAGCAGCAGGCGCTGGCATGAGCCAATCCTCGCACCCTGCCCTACGCTCCGTGGAAGTCGCCCACTTCGAAGCCCTGCTCGAACGCCTCACCGTCGAGCTGGCCAGCACCGCGCACCTCTACGACGAGAGCGGCGCCTTTCCCCACGCCAACTTCCAGTTGCTGCACCAACATGGCCTGGTCGCCCTCACCGTGCCCAAGGCTTTTGGCGGCGGCGGTGCCAGCCTGCTCCAGGCGCGCAAGGCCATCAGTGCGATCGCCAAGGGCGAACCGTCCACGGCGCTGATCCTGGTGATGCAGTACTTGCAACACACGCGCCTGCAAGACAGCAAGACCTGGCCCGCCCACCTGCGCACGCAAGTGGCCGAAGACGCCGTGCGCAACGGCGCCTTGATCAACGCCCTGCGTGTCGAACCTGACCTTGGCACCCCGGCCCGCGGCGGTCTGCCGGCGACCACCGCGATACGCACCGCCGAGGGCTGGCGCATCAGCGGCCGCAAGGTCTACTCCACCGGCAGCCACGGCCTGAGCTGGCTCAGCGTGTGGGGCCGCAGTGATGATGCCGACCCACTGGTGGGCGCCTGGTTGGTGCCCAAAGACAGTCCCGGCGTGACCATCATCGACACGTGGGACCACCTGGGCATGCGGGCTACGTGCAGCCATGAAGTGGTGCTCGACAACGTGTTGGTGCCGCTGGACCATGCCGTCAGCGTCAGCCCGTGGAGCGCGCCGACGCCGGAGCTGGATGGCGAAGGCTTGCTGTGGATGTCGGTGTTGCTGTCCTCGGTATACGACGCCGTGGCCCAGGCTGCGCGGGACTGGCTGGTGAACTGGTTGGAAGCGCGTACGCCGTCCAACCTTGGTGCTGCGCTGTCGACCTTGCCGCGGTTCCAGGAAACCGTCGGCCATATCGACACCCTGCTGTTCGCCAACCGCAGCCTGCTTGACGCTGCCGCCGAAGGTCACACGCCAGCCGCCAACGCGGCGCAGTTGAAATACCTGGTGACCCACAACGCCATCCGCGCCGTGGAGCTGGCCATCGAAGCCTCGGGCAACCCCGGCCTGTCGCGCCATAGTCCGTTGCAACGGCATTACCGCGACGTGCTGTGCAGCCGCGTACACACCCCACAGAACGACGCCGTATTGCAAGGCATCGGCAAAGCCGTCTTCGTCCAACGCCAGAAGGAACGTACGTGAGCCCGGTGAGCCAGATCGCGCGGGGCGGGTTGCTGAATCACGAGGCGTTGCGGGATGGGCATCCTTTGTATACCCACCCGAGCGTGAGGTTGTCGCCGCGTACGTCGGCGATTTCCACCAACAGCCGCAATGAGATCTGGAGCGGTATGCGGCGAGCTCCGAACTGGCGAATCTCGCCAACGCCTAACGCGGTAAAAATCTAGGATTATTTGATGCGGTAGTGGAAGGTGTTGCGCACCGCCGGCACCGCTACTGCCTTGCCGTCCACCACTCTCGGTTGGTAGCGGAAGGTATTCGCCGCCGCCAGGGAAGGCCGCATGAACAGTGGGTGGCAGCCGTCCAGCACCCTGGGGTTTTCCACGCGGCCCAGGGTGTTGACGGTGTACTCCACCGAACAATCGCCTTCAATGTTCTTGTCCAGGGCACGCTCCGGATAGTCCGGCGCCTCCTTGCTCAAGGGTTGGTACTGGCGGCTGTCGAATGCCGGCGCAGCGGCCGGGGCTGCAGGGCGTGCGCGTTCAGCGGCGAGGCGCTCCTGGGCCAGACGCTGCTGCTCCAGCTCGCGGTTGCGTTGTTCAGCGGCCTGGCGTTGCTGTTGCTGTTGCTGTTGCTGTTGCTGTTGCTGTTGCTGCTCCAGCTTCCTTTCCTCAACCCGCTTGCGCGCCAACGCGGCTTTTTCCAGTTTTTGTGCCTGGACCTGTGGATCAACGACCGGTTTCGCCGGCACGGGAACCACGACAGGCTCCGGCGCAGGCGCTGCGACCGCCGCCGGCTCAGGCACTGGCACTGGCGCTGGCGGCATTATCACCAACTGGGTATGCATCACCCTTGGCGCTTCCAGCGTGGGTGCTTCCGTCGACCAACCCAGCATCAGCGCCGCCAGCACCCCCACATGCAGCGCCACCGCGAGGCTGGCCGCCAAGCTGTTTCTCCAGAGCCCGGAAAACGCCGGGGGCGCCATCGTCAGCAGCGGACTGTGCATGATCATCGCCGTCATTGCGGGGCCTCGGTCACCAGCCCCAGGTTGCTTACACCACCCTTCTGCAACACCGCCATGGCCGCCACGACCTTGCCGTATCCGGCGTTGTCATCGGCGCGGATGTACACCTGGGTGTCGCTGCGCGCCGCCACCACCTGCGTGACTTTGGCGCCCATTTCATCCAGGGTCACGGCGCTGTCGGTCTGGTGCGTGGTGTCGAGTTCGCCGCCCAGGTTCCAGTAGTAGCCGCCGTCAGCCTTGACCGACAGCGTGAGGATCTGCTGGCGCGTGTCGCTCGCCAGTGCCTCGGCGGCGACCTTGGGCAGCTCGATTTTCACGCCCTGGGTCAACATCGGGGCGGTGACCATGAAGATCACCAGCAGCACCAGCATCACGTCGATGTAAGGCACCACGTTCATCTCCGCCTTGGGCCCGTGCTTGCGTTGTGGCCTGGTCAACATCGGTTTGCTCCTTGTTCAGGCGGCCACGGCCAGGTTGATCGGCGTACCGCGCAGGGTGCGGTGCAGACGCACTTGCAGTTCGTTACCGAAGGCGTAGTAGCGGGTCAGCAAGGTCTGCCCACGTGCCGCGAAACGGTTGTAGGCGATCACCGCCGGGATGGCCGCGAACAGGCCGATGGCAGTGGCGATCAATGCCTCGGCGATGCCCGGCGCTACCGTCGACAACGTGGCCTGTTGCACCTGGGACAAACCGATAAAGGAATTCATGATGCCCCACACCGTGCCGAACAAGCCGATGTAGGGGCTGACCGAACCCACAGTCGCGAGGAATTGCAGACCCTTTTCCAGCTCGATTTCCTGCTCGGTGATCGCCACCTGCAGCGCGCGCTCGACACCTTCCAGCACCGCCGGGTCGTGGCCCTGCAGGTGCTGATATTCCTGCACCCCCGCGATAAAGATCGGCGCAACGCCACCCTCGCCCGCCTGCACGGTTTCGCGGTACAGCGGCTGCAAGTCAGGCGCAGCCCGAAAGCGCAGCACAAAACCTTTCAACTGCCGCTCCAGGCGTCGCAGGACACTGGCGCGCTGGATGATCAGGTACCAACTGAGCAAGGACGCCAGCAGCAATGTGACCATCACTGCCTTGACCAACAGGCTGGCGTCACTGATCAAGCCCCAGATCGTCATATGTTCCATCGTCGCGTGCATGGTTAAGCTCCTATTCGATTAAAAAGTGATGACCGGGTGATGACGCCTACGGCAATTTCAACGCGCGGGTCACGTCGGCCCAGGGCACGAACTTGAAGTTCTGGGTCTGTTCGGGCATGCGCTTGCGCCCGTCCTGCACCACCAGCAGGCCCTTGCTCCAGGGGCCGCCAAGGTTGATGGCAGTGACTTCCAGGCCGTCGGTTTCGGAAGCGCCATCGATCCCTGCCGCCGCATTCAGGCCGACGCGAAAGGCACCGTGCATTGCGAACGGTGGCTCGGCATCCAGCACCAGGTAGCTGTCATTGCCCTGGCTGGAGATCACCAGGTAGTCGCGTTCATCGCTCTGGTACAACGCCAGGCCCTCGACATCCGCATGCAGCTGCGGGCCGACCTTGATCACGCTGGTGAGCGTGGCCGGTTGGTCGGCACGCGCATCCACCGCCCAGACGCCGACGTCTTCTTCACCGATGAACAAACGCTGGCGCTGGTCGTCGGCCACACAGCCCTCGGGTTGGCTGTCGACGTTGAACTGGCGCACCAACTCGCCCTGCACCCGGCCGTCCGGTGCACTCAGGCGGTATTGGAGGAAGGTGCCGTCCTTGCCGTTGGCAATCGCGTAGATCTCACCGCTGGCGGGCTGGAACAGGCAAATGCCATAGATTTCCTTGAGTGGCGTCGGCACTTCACCGGCTTCGCGCAGTTCGCCGCTGCGACGGTCGATGCTGAACAGGCTCAGGCTGTTGTGATCACGATTGCTGGCCACGGCCAGGTCGACGGTCTGCGCCCCGAGCTTGAAGTTGGGGCGCACGTCAACGTTATTCAGGCGACCGACCGCAAGCTCCTGCAACAGCTTGCCGTCGAGGTCATAGGCCAGCAGGCCGTGTTTTTTGTTGGTACCGAGCACGCGGCTGCGGGCCGGTTGTTCGGGGTGAATCCAGATTGCGGGATCATCCGCCGCATCGCCCTGGCGACCGACCGGGTCGGTCTGGCGCAGAGCGGCGACTTCCGGCAATACCGACTCGGTGGCCACAGGCTTGGGCTGCCAGTCGAGTTGGCCTTGGTAGAGCCGACCGGTGTCGTCATCGCGCACCAGCACTTGCTGGCCGTTGACGCTCAGTTGCTCCGGTTCTTTCAGGCCCGGCAGCGTCAGGCTGCCCTGTTCCACCCAACGCTCGCCGGTGTGCTGAAACAGATGCAGTTGGGCAGTCTTCGGGTCCAGCGTCACCAGCCCACCCGGCACCAACGCCATGGCGCCAGCCTCGCGTTTGGGAGCGTCAAACAGCGCCACCGGCGTGCGTTTCACCTCCGCCTCCGGGTGCGCCGGGTAGGCCCACCAGCCGACGTTTTCTTCATTGACCAGCAACTGCTGGGTCGCGTCATCCACCTGGCAGAACTGTGCCGACGGCGGCAGTGGCAAACCACGCACGCGCTGAGGCTCGCCTGACAGCGTCGAACCATTGCCCACCAGCCATTGTTCACCCTTGCCCTCGTCTCCCACCAGGAACACAAACAGGTTGGCGGCTGCGTCGCGGAACAGGCACAGGCCATTGACCGGGTAGTCGCGAGTCGGCAGGTACAGCGGTTTGCCGAAGGTTTTAGCCGAGGCATCGAGGTTCACCAACAGCGCTTGCTGGCGGTCGTTGTCGAGGCTGGCAACCAGCACCTGGTTGCCAGCGATGCGGGTGTCAAGGCTGCTGAAATTACCGTTGAAGCGGACCAGTTCGGCACCTTTGCCGTCGAGCAGTTGCAGGCCGTTGCGGGTACCGGCGGCCAGGCGCTCAGTGCGGCCCGGCAGGAAAGTCACCGCGTCAGCATTCAGGCTTGGCGCCCAAGGGGTCAGCGCCAGGTCGGCGGCCATGACCGGCGAGCACGCGGCCAACACCATCATCACGTAGAGCTTGGACATTCTCATGAACAATCAAAATCCTTGTCGTGCAGGAGCGAACTCGCTCGCGCCTACAGTGGAAAAAAGGCGAGTTAGAAGTGGGTGAACGTCAGGCCCAGCTTGTAGGTCGGGCCGTACTCTTCGTACTGGCCGTTGTAGCTGCGGTGGCCGGTGTAGACGAAGTACGACTCATCGGTAAGGTTCTGGGCCTCGAAGCTGACTTGCAGGTTCTTGGTCAGTGAGTAGCGCGCGCTGAAATCAACGAAGGTCTGGGCGTCGACGTGCAGGTCGTGGGCTTTGTCGTTGATTGAGGCCAGCTCGTAGAGGTAGGCCGATTTGTAGTTGGCCGACAGACGCAGGCTGAGCTTGTCGTCTTCCCAGCCAAGCATCAGGTTGCCGACGGTGTCTGACTGGTTAGGCAGGCTGATGTTGCGTTTGCGATTCGAACCGCTGGCGCTGTCGAAGCCTTCGATGTCGGCGCTGGAACGGCTGAACGTGGTATTGGCACCGATCAGCAGGCCGTTCCACGGTGCAGGCAGCCAATCGAATTTCTGTGAGTAGGCCAGTTCCAGGCCGTAGAGCTTGGCACTGTCACCGTTGGCATAGGTATGCGCCTCGGAAAAGTTGGCCCAGGCCCCGCTGCCGGCCAGGTCGGTGTTGTAGACGAAGTTCTTGATGTCCTTGTAAAACACAAACGCCGAGACGGTGCCGGCGCGGCCCATGAAGTGCTCGATGCCGAGGTCGAGGTTGCTCGATTCCAGGGGCTTGAGGTCCGGGTTGCCGAAGGTGGCCTCGTCATCGTCAATGACAAACCCCGGTGCCAATTGGCCGAAGGTCGGGCGCACCACGGCTTTGGTCCAGGCCGCGCGCACCTGGGTGTTCTTGTCGATCTGGTAGCGCGCATGCAGGCCCGGCAGCCAGTGGTGATAGCGGCGCTTGGTCTCGGTGGGCGTGAACACGCCATCGGTGGCGCCTGTGCCCTTGGCTTCGAACTCGGTACCTTCGTAACGCAGGCCGGCGATGAAGCGCCAGTCGTCGATATCGATAGTGTTCATCAGGTAACCGGCGTTGATGTCTTCACGGAGGGTGAAGTCGTTGACCCGGGATTCAGTCTCGTCATAGAAGTCTGCGGCGTTGAGGCTGCCGATCAGGTGTTTGATGCTGCTGGGGCTGATGCCTGGCCCGTAGTTGCCCAGGCGGTAGTCCACGTTGCCTTTCTGGAATTGGCTGAGGTTGAGCTGGTCGTCGGTAAAACCGAGGGTGTCGAAGTCTTTGTAGACCCAGGCTTCCAGGTCGTTGCCCTTGTTGCGACGGCTGACCTTGCCGCCGAACTTCACCTGGGACGCATAGCCGCTCAGGTCGTAGTCGCGGACCAGGTCCAGGCGCAGGTTTTTCTCGGTGTCCTTGGTGTTCTGTTTTTCCCAGTCGACCTTGTCGAGGGTGAAGTTGCTTGCGTCATAGAAGCCGCTGCCAATGATCGGGCGTGGCTTGTCTTTGTCGTAGAAGCCGCTGTTGGCAAAGTCACCGCCGTCGAACGTGGCGCCGGCGATATGCGCCGGGCTGTCTTCACTGGACTGGCTGTAGCCGGCCTGGCCACTCAGGGTCCACAGGCCGAGCATGCGCTCGCCACCGAACACATAGGACTGGATTTTCTGGGTCTCTTCGCGGTTCTTCAGCTTGCGCTTGGCCTCGGCATCGCCCAGTTCGCCGGCGGCGAGTGGGTCGGCAAATTCGATGCTGGTGGCGTTACGGGTCTCGGTGTCTTTGTAGCTGCTGTAGAGGGTGCGCAGGTAGTAGCTGCTGAGGTCATCGGGCTTGTAATCGAAGTTCAGACCGCCACCGGCACGTTCTCGACTGATGTCGTAGTCGCGCTGTTCGAATTCGTTGAGCTTGGCGCCATGGGTGAAATCCCACGCGCCGCCGGTCTCGACGTTGTCCGAGCCGAAGTCACGCTTCTGCCAACTGAGCGCGGCGGCCACACCGAAGTTGTCGACGCCGTCGCCGAGGCTGAAACGGTTGCTGGCAGCGCCGGAGAATTTCGGGCTGGTCTGGTGGGTGTTCTTGTCGTAGCTGGCTTCGGTGCTCCCGGTGTAGAACAGGCCCTTGTGGTCGAAGGCCGACAGGCTTTGCACATCGACGGTGCCGCCGAGGGAGTTGGCGTCCATGTCCGGGGTGAGGGTCTTGATCACCGACAGCGACTGCACCAGCTCCGAAGGCAGCACATCGAGGGCCACCGCGCGGCGTGCGCTTTCCGGGGCGGGCACCAGGGTGCCGTTGATGGTCACGCTGTTGAGGTCCGGGCCCAGGCCGCGCACGCTGACAAAGCGCCCTTCGCCCTGGTCGCGTTCCACGCTGATACCCGGCAGGCGCTGCGCCGCTTCGGCGACGTTTTCATCCGGCAACTGGGCCACGCCGTCGGCATGCACCACGCTCTTGATGCTGTCGGCGCTGCGTTGCTCCTTGAGCGCCTGATCCATGGCTGCCGCCTGGCCGACCACTTCGACGTGCTCGGTGTTGCTCACTTCGGCCGCCGAAAGCCGCTCGCTGGCAATTGCCAGGGCCAAGGCAGTAAGCGTGAAGCCGACGAGCCCGGTGCGCTTGTACATGCAATCCTCCCCAAGAATCCGTTGGCGCCAGGCAAGAGGCCCGGCAACTGGAAGGGCACGCTAGGGGTGGGGGATGACGGTTCTGTGACAAGGGGTGGCGTGAAGGCCCGTAAACAAGGGCTCTACGCTGGGATTCGATGTGAAATGAGCTGATATGACCTGTGAAGATCAACTGTGGGAGGGGGCTTGCCCTCGATGGCGGTAGGTCAGTCACCTGATTTTCCGCTGACACACCGCTATCGGGGGCAAGCCCCCGCCCCCATTTTTGATTTTCAATGCCTGGACGGATGAGCTGATTCGACCCCTCCCCACCGTCACGCAACCGTCACATCCATCTGCTGTGCTGGCGCCCATCGCTTATTTGCCCAAGGACTCGCGGCCATGTTTTCCGTGCTCAAGCCCCACCGCTGGAAACTCTCCCTGTTGCTGATCGCGGCCAACCTCGGGCTGATCCTGCACCTGGCCTGCGGCGAGTTGAAAAGCTTCAGCGAATGGGTGTGGCTGGATATCGTCGGCGAAGGCGGCTCCGCGCTGTTGGCGTTGGTCTGGCTGGGCCTGGTGCTGAAAAGCCGCCCCGCCGGGCGCGTCACCAACTACCTGGCGCTAGGCCTGTCATGCATCTTTTTCTCCTGGTGGATCGACAGCCTCGACGAATTCATCCGCCTGCCCGACAGCATCACCTGGGACCACTGGCTGGAATCCGGACCAATGCCGGTGGGCATGATCCTGCTGACCATCGGCATCTACCATTGGCACCGCGAGCAACTGGCGATCAGCGCGCAGATGGAAAAGCGCGAGCGGTTGTTTCGCGAGCATCGGCTGTTCGACAAACTCACCCCCTTGGCCGGTGCCGACTACCTCAAGCGCCAGCTGGCCGACAGCCTGCAGGACAGCCACACCCAGCAACAACCCCTGTCGCTGCTGGCTCTGGACCTGGACAACTTCGCCGCCATCAACCAGGCCTACGGGCATGCCGAGGGCGACGCGGTGCTGCAGGCCCTCAGCCATTTGTTGTTGCTCAACCTGCGCCGGCAGGACCTGCTGTGCCGCCTGGCCGGCGATCGGTTTGTGGTGCTGCTGCCCAATACCGGCGAGCGCCAGGCCAAGGCGCTGGCGCTGGAGTTGCAACAGGCAGTGCGCGGCCTGGCCCACAAAACCCGGCTGCACGGTGAACGTCTGCAACTGGCGGCGACCACTGCCGTGGTCATGGCCCTGAACGAGCCGCCCCACGACCTGCTCAAGCGCCTCAACCTGGCCCTGGCCAGGGCCAAGCAGCCCCTGGCGAAAAGCGCCTGAGATGGCCGTCAAAACCAGCTGGTACGAAGCCGACAGCCGCTTTATTCCCGGTCACTACCAACCGGCCACGCTGATCGACCTGGCCCTGTCACGGGACATCGACAGCCATCGCCTGCTGCGCGGCACCGGCTTGTTCCACGAAGACATCCTGGCCGGCACTGCGCGGTTGAGCCCGCAGCAGTTCCTCGGATTGATCGGCAACAGCCGCAAGTTACTGGACGCGGATGACAGCAGTTTTCTGTTTGGCCAACGCCTGTTGCCCGGCTACTACGGCGCCGCCAGCCACGCGTTGGGTCATGCACAGAACCTGCACCAGGCCCTGGACATTCTGATCCAGCAACAGGTGTTGCTCAGCCCGCTGGTCACCCTGCAACTGGAGCTGGATGAGCACCACGCCTACCTGTACTGGCTGGACAGTTGCGGCGCCGGTGAACACTGGCGCTTCCTGCTCGAAGCCAGCATGACCTCACTGGTTGCCATGAGCCAATGGCTCAGCGGCGAGCGCCTGCCGTGGACGGCCAGCTTCAGCCATGCCGAACCGCGTTATGTCGAACAGTATTGGGTGCACCTGGGGGAAGGCACGCGTTTTGAGCGACCGCTGGACATGCTGAGCATCCCCCGCGAACACCTCATCCGCGCGTGGCCGGGCGCCTCGGCCACCGCAGGCCAAGTCGCGCGCCAACACGCCCGCGAGCAGATCGAACAGCTGGGCTTCACCAGCAGTTTTCTTGATTGTCTCTACGACTACCTGCGCGAGCAGGTGCGCCAGCCGCCAAGCCTGGAACAGGCCGCGCATGCCTTCGCCATGAGCCCGGCGACCCTCAAGCGCAAGCTGCATAAACATGCCACCGGCTTTCAGCAGCAGGTTGACCGTGTGCGCAAGCAGGTGGCGCTGCACCTGTATCAGGTCAAGGGTTACAGCAATGACGAAGTGGCGGCGTACCTGAACTTCAACGACGCGGCAAACTTTCGCCGTTCATTCAAGCGCTGGACCGGTAGCACGCCCCACCTGATCCGCCAGCTGTTCAACAGCCGCTAGCCAGGCGTTCACGCAGGAACTCCACCAGTGCCTGCACCGGCCGCGAGCCTTGCCGGTGTTGCGGGTAAACCGCTGACAGGGTCAGGGCCTCGGGGGCGAATTCGTCGAGGACGGTGACCAGGCGGCCATCCTTCAACGCGTCGCCGACGATAAAGGTCGGCAGGTAGGTCACGCCCAGGCCGGCGATGGCCGTGTCGCGCAGCAGGTCGCCGTTGTTCACACGCATGCGCCCGCTGACGTTCAGCGCCTGCACCTTGCCCTTGAAGCGCCATTGCACCTGGCGACCATGGCCGTAGGGCAGGCAATCGTGTTCGGCGAGGTCGTCGGGTTTATGCGGCGTACCGCGCAGGGCCAGGTAGTCGGGGCTGGCGCAGTACACCCGGGGAATGCTGGCGATGCGACGGGCAATCAAGGTGGAGTCTTCCAGGGTGCCGATGCGCAGCACCAGGTCGTAGCCTTCGCCGATCAGGTCCACGGGGCGGTCGCTCAAGTCCACCTCCACCGCCACCTGGGGATAGCGCCGCAGGAACAGCGGCAACAGGCAACCCAGGTGGGCCATGGCAAACGACAAGGGCGCGCTCAGGCGAATGGTACCGCGGGGTTCGCTGTTCTGGCCGGCGATGCCCTGCTCCACCTGCTCGACTTCACTGAGCAGGCGCAAGGCGGACTCGTAGTAGCTCTGGCCGAGTGGCGTGACGTCCAGCCGGCGCGTGGAACGGTTGAGCAGGCGTACGCCCAGGCGGTCTTCCAGTTGGATCAGGCGGCGGCTGACGAACTGCTTGGACAGCCCCAATTGCTCGGCGGCGGCGGTGAAACTGCCGGACTCCATGACCTGGCAGAACAGGCGCATGTCTTCGAAGGGGTTCATTGTCGCTTCTCGGTGGACATTTGCGGTTTTTATAGCGGTTTAGTGGGCACGCCACAAACCAAAATAGGGAAACACGAACAAATGTGGGAGGGGGCCTGCTCCCGAATGCAGTGGGTCAGTCACAGATGCTGGGACTGACACACTGCATTCGGGAGCAAGCCCCCTCCCACAGGGAATTACCTACATCCTTGAAGGCTAGTTACTTGGCAGTGAACGCCGAGTAGCTGTTCATCAGGTTGCGGTAGTTGGGAATGCGCGGCGACAGCAGGTTGGCCAGGCCTTCCATGTCGTTGCGCCAGTCCACTTGCAGCTCGCAGGCCACGGCGAACCAGTTCACCAGTTGCGCACCGGCGGCCGTCATGCGCGCCCAGGCAGCTTGTTGCACGGTTTCGTTGAAGGTACCGGAGGCATCGGTGACCACGAACACCTCAAAGCCTTCATCGAGGGCACACAGGGTCGGGAAAGCGACGCACACATCCGTCACCACGCCGGCAATGATGATCTGCTTGCGGCCGGTCGCCTTGACCGCCTTGACGAAATCTTCGTTGTCCCAGGCGTTGATCTGGCCAGGGCGGGCGATGTACGGGGCGTCCGGGAACAGGGCTTTGAGCTCTGGAACCAGTGGACCGTTGGGACCGCTTTCAAAACTGGTGGTCAGGATGGTCGGCAGGTTGAAGAATTTGGCGACGTCAGCCAACGCCAGCACGTTGTTCTTGAATTCGTTCGGGGAGAAGTCCTGTACCAGAGAAATCAGGCCGGTCTGGTGATCGACCAACAGGACCACGGCGTCATCTTTGTTCAAGCGCGAGTAAGGCATGGGGTAACTCCTTTAGGGATGTATGGAATTCAGAAGGCAAAGCACGAGCAGCCAAACGCCCCCCAGAAACCCTGGAAGTCGCTGACCGGCACACTGGAAAGGCGCGCCTTTTCATGGCTATGGGAATGCACGCCGCACGGGCCGCTGCATTGGTGCACCTGAGCCTGCAAGGGCGAGCTTGGGCGCCAGTGCCCTGGCACCTTGACCACCGGCGACCAATCCGGCAGCACCGGAACGCGCGGCGGTGCGTAATCTTCGAAGTCACCGGCGCCGTAGACCACCTTGCCACCGACCACGGTCAGTACCGACTCGATCCACTTGATGGCCTCTTCGTCGACGCTGAAGAAGTCCGCCGACAGTGCCGCCACGTCGGCCAACTGCCCGACCTTGATCTGGCCCTTCTTGCCCTGCTCGGACGAGAACCAGGCGCTGCCATGGGTGAACAGCTCCAACGCGGTGAGGCGCGGCAGGCCCTCGGCGTGCAGTTCCAGGCCACCGACGGTGCGGCCGCTGACCATCCAGTACAACGAAGTCCACGGGTTGTAGCTCGACACCCGCGTGGCATCAGTGCCCGCCCCGACCGGCACGCCTTCGGCGAGCATGCGCTTGATCGGCGGCGTGGCTTCGGCGGCCTTGGCGCCGTAGCGCTCGACAAAGTACTCGCCCTGGAATGCCATGCGGTCCTGGATCGCGATCCCCCCGCCGAGGGCGCGCACACGCTCGATATTTTTCGGGGTGATGGTTTCGGCGTGGTCGAAGAACCACGGCAAGCCGTTAAACGGGATGTCGCGGTTGACCTTCTCGAACACGTCGAGCATGCGCGAGATGGATTCGTCATAGGTCGCGTGCAGGCGGAACGGCCAGCGCTGCTCCACCAGGTGGCGTACCACCGGCTCCAGCTCCTGCTCCATGCTCAACGGCAAATCCGGGCGTGGCTCAAGGAAGTCTTCAAAGTCCGCCGCCGAGAACACCAGCATCTCGCCCGCGCCGTTGTGGCGCAGGTAGTCATCGCCCTGGTGCAGGGTGACGCTGCCGGTCCACTGCTTGAAGTCGCTGAGTTCTTCCTTGGGCTTCTGGGTGAACAGGTTGTAGGCGATACGCACCGTCAACTGTTCGTCCTTGGCCAGTTGCTCGATCACTGCGTAATCGTCCGGATAATTCTGGAAACCGCCGCCGGCATCAATGGCGCTGGTCAGGCCCAGGCGATTGAGTTCACGCATGAACTGGCGAGTCGAGTTGACCTGGTATTCCAGCGGCAGTTTCGGGCCTTTGGCGAGCGTCGAATACAGGATCATCGCGTTGGGACGGGCCACCAGCATGCCGGTAGGGTTGCCGTGGCTGTCACGCACGATCTCGCCACCCGGCGGGTTTGGCGTGTCCTTGGTGTAGCCGGCCACGCGCAGCGCAGCACGGTTGAGCAAGGCGCGGTCGTACAGGTGCAGCACGAACACCGGCGTATCGGGCGCTGCCTGGTTCAACTCTTCGAGGGTCGGCATGCGTTTTTCGGCGAACTGGAACTCGTTCCACCCCCCCACCACGCGCACCCACTGCGGGGTTGGCGTACGGTCGGCCTGGTCCTTGAGCATACGCAGGGCATCGGCCAGGGACGGCACGCCTTCCCAACGCAGTTCGAGGTTGTAGTTCAAGCCGCCACGGATCAGGTGCAAGTGGGAGTCATTGAGGCCGGGGATGACGGTACGGCCCTTGAGGTCGATGACCTGGGTACCACTGCCGCGCAGGGCCATGGCTTCACCGTCACTGCCCACGGCGACAAAGCGCCCCTCGCGGATGGCGACGGCAGTGGCGCGTGGGTTTTCACGGTCCACAGTGTGGAACTGGCCATTGAACAGAATCAGATCGGCGTTCATAGGGTTTCCTTTACAGAGGCTTCAAGCCAGGGAGCGAACAGGCGGGTGGCCGCCGGCATCAACAGGTAGACCACCAGCACAACGATAGTCACGGTGACCAGGAACGTGGCGACCACGTAGTTGGACAGGAACGGGTGCAGGCGCAATACCGGGCCCCACACGATGGGTACCAGCAGGGTCAGCGGCAGGATGACGCACAAGGTGACCACCGCCTGTTTCCAACGCGGCGGCTTGGCGGCGTTTTCAGATTCGGGGTTGAACCAGAATTCGTTAACCGCGCCGATTTCGGTGTTGTCACCTTCGGCCAGCATCGGAGTGGCTTCGGCGATCAAGGTCTTGCGTTCGGGAGAGTCGAGCCAGGTTTCAAGGTCGTCGGTGGAGCGGTAGCGCAATATGCAGGTGAACAGTGCCAGTTTGCCCTGCTTGCTGCGCACTACGTCGACACCGAGGTGGCCAGGACGGTCGCCGGCGATGCGCACGATGCGGCGTAGCCAGGCTTCGTAGTCGGCTTCATGGCCTTGTTTGATCAGGTGTTTGACGACGAGGGTGACGACTTCGTCGGGGCCGGGTTTTGCTGCTGGGTCCATGGGATGTCCCTCTGCCTTGATGTTTCAGCGATGAGGGGGAGTTTGCCGGGGGTGCGGTGGGGAAAATTGGATGTACGTGCTGTTTGGTGGGGTTGCCCGAGATCACGATCAACAGCCAGATCAAGAGCAGCAAGATATCGGCTGATAGAGGCAGACCCAAATGTGGGAGCGGGCTTGCTCGCGAATGCGGTGGGTCAGTTGATATATCTGTAACTGACCCACCGCATTCGCGAGCAAGCCCGCTCCCACAGTTTTTGACCGAGTTCGACCACACAATACCGGTCGGCTATAAGACTGCCGCGCTTTGGTTTTTGATCTTCGGCGCCCCCGTAAAACACGCTGACCGAACGCAGGCTTTGGAGCGTGCGCAAGGGCGGAACCAATAGCAGTCGTTACCGCAGAAATGGATATGGACTCAAAAGATCAAACCACCCGCGCCATATGCTCCCCAATCCGCGCCCGCAACCAGCGTTCCGCCGGATCATTGTCATGCACCCCACTCCACACCATCGACAACTCCGCCGCGTCGATGGCGAACGGCGGGTCCTCCGCGCGCAAGGCGGTGCCTTCGGTCAACGCACACGCCGCATAATCGGGCACCGTCGCGATAATCTGGGTGCCCGCCAACAGCGCCCGCAATCCGCTGAACTGCGGCACGGCCAACACCACCCGCCGCGCCCGGCCGATGCGCGCAAGGTCCAGGTCAATGTTGCCGCTCAAATCCCCGGAAAACGACACCATCGCATGGGGGCGCTCACAGTAGTCATCCAAGGTCAGCGGTGCAGCACCGTCATCCCCACGCAAGACCTTGCACGGAATGTCCCGCAGTTTCTTGCGCTTGGCATTCGCCGGCAACTCGGTGGTGTAGCTCACCCCTACCGTGATCTCCCCACTGGCCAGCAACGACGACATCAAGAGGTAATTAGCCCGGCGAACCACCACGATTATCCCTGGGGCCTCCTCGCGCAGTTGACTAAGCAGGGGTGGGAACAGGCCAAATTCAGCGTCGTCCGAGAGGCCGATGCGGAACACCGCACAACTGGTAGAAGGGTCGAAATCCTTGGCACGGCTGACGGCGCCGGAAATGGTGTCCATGGCCGGTTGCAACTCCTTGAGTATCGCCACGGCGCGTGGCGTGGGTTCCATGCCCCGCCCGTTACGCAGCAGCAACGGGTCGTCGAACAGATCGCGCAGACGCCCCAAGGCCGCACTCACCGCCGGCTGCCCCATAAAAAGCTTTTCGGCGACACGGGTCAGGTTCTTCTCGAACATCAACGCTTCGAAAATCACCAGCAGGTTCATGTCGACGCGGCGCAGGTCGTTGCGGTTCATAGGGGCATGTCCAAACGGTTGGCAAGCCTACAGATAAGCATGGGAAAAGCGCCCTGCATTGCATGCCTGTGCTGTCTTTTCCAGCTCGGCACCTGGCGAAATTAACAACGATTAACTCGTCAGCCGGATGGTCCGGCAACAAGATGGGCCCCGTCTACACTGCATCCATCCACCGGGAACGCTCCCATCGACTGCGGATATTTGTCATGGCCCGACTCGAGCAATATGCCCCTCGTCTGTCCGCCACCGGAGGCCTGTGCCCTCGGCGCGAGCGCATCGCCAAGCAACTGATCCTGGCCAACCTCGGCGAAAGCCTGGCCATTGCCGACCTGGCCCAGGCCTGCGCGTTGTCACGCAGCCATTTCTCCCGTGCGTTCAAGTGCACCACCGGGTTGTCGCCGCAGGAGTGGATCCGTCAACAGCGCATCCAACGGGCCAAGGAACTGATCACCAGTTCATCCCTGAGCCTGACGCAAATCAGCCTGGAATGCGGGTTTTGCGACCAAGCGCACTTTTGCCATATGTTCACCCGCAGCGAAGGCGTCAATCCCATGACCTGGCGAAATCGCTACTTACGCCATAAGCCTCAAGTGATCGCAGCCTAGTGGTCGGTGCTTACCTGGAATATGCTGGCCGCTCTGTCCTTTTCGAGCATGGCCTTCCATGAGTGACCTCAGCGACCAGGCTGTGCATTTCGGCCCCTATCGCATCCACCCGCGCCAGCGCCTGGTGCTGGAGGCCGGTCGCCCGTTGCGCCTGGGGCGGCGCGCAGTGGAGATCCTGCTGATCCTGCTCGAACAGGCCGGCAATGTCGTGAGCAAGCAGGAATTGATCGCCCGCGTCTGGCCCAAAAGTGTGGTGGAAGACGGCAACCTGCGGGTGCATATGGCGGCGTTGCGCAAGGCCTTGGGCGATGGCCAGGCCGGGCAGCGCTATATCGTGACCGTCGCCCAGCGCGGCTACAGTTTTGTTGCGCCACTGAGCATCGAACCGATGACGCTACCCACCGAGGGCGCCCCGCAAGGCACGTGCCACAACCTGCCGCTGCGCCGTACCCGGATGCTCGGGCGCCAGGCCCTGATCGACAGCCTGGTGCAGCAACTGCCCGAACAGCGCTTTATCACCCTCACCGGCGCCGGCGGGATCGGCAAGACCACTGTCGCGCTGCGGGTGGCGGAACTGCTGATCGGGCATTACCGCGACGGCATACGTTTTCTGGACCTGGCGCCGCTGAGTGCGCCGTCGATGATCTTGCCCAACCTCGCAGCGCTGCTCGACCTCACCCACACTGAGCATGAGCGCCTGGTCGCGTTCGCCCGCAGCCTGCAGGAACGCCAGGTGCTGCTGGTGATCGATAACTGCGAGCACCTGCTGGACGACATCGCCCTGATCAGCGAAACCCTGCTACGCCACGCGCCGAGGCTGCATATCCTGGCGACCAGCCGCGAGGCACTGCGCGCCGAAGGTGAGTACGTGCAGCGCCTGGAGCCCCTGGCCTGCCCGCCGGCCGCCGGCAACCGCGCCCAGGCGTTGGGCTATCCGGCCCTGCAATTGTTGATCGAACGGGCCATGTCCCACCAGGACAGCTTTGAACTGAGCGACGCCGAACTGCCGCTGGCGATCGATATCTGCCAGCGCCTGGACGGCATTCCCCTGGCGATCGAGTTGGTGGCGGCGCAGATCGAACGCTTTGGCTTGCCAGGTCTACTGGTGCAAATGGAGGACAACTTCCGTTTGCTGACCCGCGGTCGGCGCAGTGCCCTGCCCCGCCATCAAACCCTGCGGGCCACGCTGGACTGGAGCTTTGAACTGCTCACGGCCTGCGAGCAGATCTGCCTGCGTCGCCTGGCCGTGTTTCGCGGCGGGTTCAGCCTGGCCAGCGCGGCGGCGGTGATCGCCGGGGGACAGGTCGCACCGACCGAGGTGCTGGTCTCGATCACGCAATTGGTTGCCAAGTCGTTGCTCAATGTAGAAGCCGGTGATGACGAGATGGTCTATCGCCTGCTGGACATCACCCGCACCTACGCCCTGGAAAAGCTTAGCGTTGCCCAAGAGCTGGACGCCACCCGCGACCGCCACGTCGAGCGCTGCCTGGCGCTGATGGAACAGGCGCGCGACGATTGGGAGTCGGTCGCCACTCAAGCCTGGATCGACCGCTATGCACCGCTGCGTGAAGATATCCGCTCGGCCCTCGACTGGGGGCTCGCGCAGGAGGGCGAACACCTGCTGGCGATCCGCTTGACGGTCAGCGCAATGCCACTGTGGCAAGAGTTGTCGTTGCTCAGGGAACACCGCTTGTACGTGGACAAGGCGCTGGCGTTGATGGACCAGGCCGTCTCGCCCTGCCCCCGTTTGACGATGCAACTGCAGTTGGCGCTGGGCAGCCTGTCCTATCACGCCATGGGCGGTGCCCCGCAGACCATTGCCGCGTTTGTCAGTGCACGGCGTTTGGCCGACGCGAGCGAAGATGTCCCAGGGCAATTGCGTGCGGTTTCCGGGCATATGGCGGTGAACCTGTGTGCTGGCCAGTATCGCCAGGCGCTGGCGCACAGTCTGCAGTTCGATCGTCTCGACCCACGCACCGACCCGCAACTGGACATCAGCGCCCAGCGCTTGCGCGTACTGGCCCAGCACTACAACGGCAACCAGGCACTCGCCCGGCACAATGCCGAGCAAGTGATCCAACGCATGACGCACAGTGGCCACCTCAACCGGTTTGCCCACGGCATCGGTGTGCAATACGACCAGAGCGTCGCCTCACTCACGGTGCTGGCGCGAATCCTGTGGTTGCAAGGCTTTCCCGAGCAAGCCTGGCGCACCGCCAGCCAAGCGCTGGGGTTGGCGCAGCAGATCAATCATGGCACCTCAATCTGTTACACCCTGGCCCTGGCGGGCGTGGTCATCGCCCGCTACAACGGTGACGAAGACGCCGCCCAGACCCTGCAGGCTTTGCTGTTGGAACACGCCCACAAGCATTCGGTGCAGTTATTCAAGACCTGGGCAGGCCACTACGCGGGAATCCTCGGGCACAAGGACCTGCAAGGCCTGGGGTTGATCGAGGACATCCTTGTCACGCTGGGTTCCCACGCTGTGGACGCGCCCGGGTTCGACCGTGCCCGCGCCGGCGACGCGGGCTGGTGCACCCCGGAAATCCTGCGGGTACACGCCGAAAGCATGACCGATGCCCGCGCAGCCGAAGCACTGTTGCTGGAGGCCCTGGGCCTGGCGCACCAGCAAGGCGCGCTGGCCTGGGAATTGCGCTGTGCAACGTCACTGGCGGGTGTGTGGCTGTCCCAAGGCCGTCTAGAGGCTGCACGGGACTTGCTGGGCTCGATTTACGCGCGGTTCACTGAAGGTTTTGCCACCCCTGACCTAGTCCGCGTACGCCGCCTGCTCGACGAGTTGCAGGACAAACGGCCGGCCTGAAAACGGCCCCAGGTAATGCCCATAGCCCTGCTGCAAGCGCGCCACCTGCTCCGGGTCACGCAGCTGCGCCAGGGCATAGCTGCGCACGCAGTTGAGCAGGCGGTAGCGCGCAAGGCCCGGGCCAGGTTCAAGGCTTAGCAACGAGGTATCAACCAGGCGCCCCAGCAGGTACGACAGGTCAGCGTGTTCCAATTCAGTCCCGCTGACCAGCTTGCTCAAAGTGGGCAAGGTCACGGCCATCTTGAACAAACTCAACTGCAGGAACAGCCAGCGCTCCGGCAGGCTCAGGCGTTGGTAGGTCCAGTCCAGGGCGGCAGTCAGGGATTGATGGCGTTCCACCGCCGTACGCCGGCCGCGGGTCAGCACCTGCAAGCCTTTGCTCAGTTGCTGCTGCAAGCCGCGCACGCCGAGCGCATCGACCTGGGCGGCGGCCAGTTCAAGGGCCAGTGGGATGCCATCAAGGCGCCGGCAGATATCGCGCATTGGCGCCAGGTCCTGGGGCCGCAGCACAAACCCCTGCTGACCGGCGCTTGCCCGCGCCGCAAACAACTGCACGGCCGGATACGCCATCGCCTGCTCAACACTGCCCAGCGCCGACGGTGCAGGCACTGCCAACCGGGGCACGCGTTGCACCCACTCGCCCGCGACATGCAGGGCTTCACGGCTGCTGACCAGCACGCTGACCTGGGGCGCTTTTTCGCGCAGCACCCGCACCAGGTGCCGGCAGGCGCCCAGCAGCAGGTCGGCGCCATCCAGCACCAGCAAGAGCTGGCGGGAGGCCAATTGATGGCCCAGCTCGGTGGCACTGGCGATGGGCTCCAGGTGCAATGCCGTGGCCAGGTGGCGCAGCATGGCCACCGGCGCCTCGACGGTGGCCAGGTCGACCCACCACACGCCATCCCGGTAGCGCGGCAATACGCGTTCGGCCAACGCCAGGGCCAGGGTGCTCTTGCCGACGCCGGCGCAGCCAGTGAGCGTCATCAACTGCAGCCCGGACAGACGCCGCACCAGTACACCCAGCAATGCCTCGCAGCCCATCACCGCGCTGAGCCGTGCGCTCAGATTGTGGCGGGGCAACGTGGCTGGCAGCCCTTCCTGCAGCTTGACTGCGAAGCAATAGCCACGCTGGGGGTCGTTGAGGATATAGCGCTGCCCATCGAGGGCACGGCGCAGTGCTGCGATGTGCACGCGCAGGTTGTTCTCCTCCACCACGCTGTTCGGCCAGACCCGCTCGATCAACGTCGCCTTGCTGATGAATTGCCCGGGTGTTTCGAGCAGCACCGTGAGGATATCCAGCGCACGTCCCCCCAAGGGCACCGGCCAGCCAGACTTGCTGACCCTCCGCTGTTGCCGGTGAAAGACATAAGCGCCGAAGCGCTGCGTGCCATTAATGTCAATCGCCTGAGGGTTATTCATGCGTGTAAAAGCGCTGAAACGCCCGGCCTTGGGCGTCTGCGCATCCTTTTCCATGGGCCTGACGCTATCTTGCCACCTGGGGATGGCAGGACAATGCTGGCACGGGGAGCGACACGGACATTCGGGTGCGCAACACGGACATTCTGTCGTTAACTGAACTGTTGTCGGTATTGGGTCGGGTTCAGGCCCAGTTTCTCGCTGAACAAAAAGCGCATATGCCGCACGCTGCCGAAGCCTGCGTGGAACGCCACGGTCTTGAGCGGCAGGTCAGTGGTTTCCAGCAACTGCCGGGCGCGGTCGATGCGCGCGCCTTGCAGGAACGCCATGGGCGTCATCTGCACCTCCTTGGCGAACAGCCGCGCAAAATGCCGCGCACTCATGCCAGCCAACGCGGCCATGGACTCGATGGTGAAGGGTTCGCACAGATGTTCGAGCACATGGTTCTGCACACGGGTAATCGCGGTTTCTTGAGGCGCAACCGCCGCCGTCATCGGGCTGAACTGGGCTTGCCCGCCCTGGCGCTTCATCACCACCAGCAGCACCTTGGCCACGTCCACCGCGACTTGCTTGCCGTGGTCCTGGGCCACCACCGACAGTGCCAGGTCGATACCGGCCGTAACGCCGCCCGAGGTGATCAAGCGACCGTCCTGCAAATAGATACGATCAGTTTCGACAATAGCCTTGGGGAACGCCTTGATCAGCCGCTCGGTGTAGTGCCAATGGGTGGTCACGCGGTGATTGTCCAGCAGGCCGGCATGCCCAAGCACAAAGGCCCCGGTGCAGATAGAACCGAAGCGCCGCGCCCGCGGGGCTGCTGCCTTGAGCCAGGGCAGCAACGCGGGGTGGCATTCGTTGTAGGCACCGGGACCACCGGGCACCAGCAACAGGTCATAGGCGTCCTGGGCCTGGTCCAGTAACAGATCAGTCTGCACCGCTACGCCATTGGAGGCACGCAGCGGGCCGGGCTCGGTGCCGAGGGTGAGGATCCGGTAGTGCTCCGCCGCCGGCAGGTAGCGATTGGCAATCGAAAATACTTCGAGCGGCCCGGCCATGTCGAGCAGGAGGAAGTCCGGAAACAGCGCCATGGCCACGGTTTTCATATCGGGGAGGATCCATCGTCAAGGAGTGCGGACGGCATTATGGCACGTCCACCACTGTCAACTCACGAGAGACAGTTATTCAGTTTTCATCTTCTTAATGAATGTTTCAGTAACCATTAACCTTCTTCTCAACGCCGGAGCCCTGCATGTCGCAGCCCGCTCCCACTTGAGGACAAAACCATGCTGACCCTTCGCAAAGCTTCCGAACGCGGCGCCGCCAATCACGGTTGGTTGAAGTCGTTCCACACCTTCTCGTTCGCCAACTACTGGAACCCGAAAGAACAAGGCTTTTCCGACCTGCTGGTGATCAACGATGACCGCGTCGCGGCCGGCAAAGGTTTCGGCCAGCACCCGCACCGCGACATGGAGATCTTCTCCTATGTGCTGGAAGGCGCGCTGGAACACAAAGACACCCTGGGCACGGGCTCGGTGATCCGCCCTGGTGATGTGCAACTGATGAGTGCCGGCAGCGGCGTGGCCCACAGCGAGTTCAACCACAGCCAGACCCGTGGTGTGCACTTCCTGCAGATCTGGATCGTGCCGAATCAAGCCGGCGCCGAACCGCGCTATCAGCAGGAGCACTTCAGCGAGGCGCAGAAACGTGGACGCCTGCAGTTGATCATCTCGCCGGACGGCAGCGATGGCTCCCTCAGCGTGCGCCAGGACGCACGGGTGTACGCCGGGCTGTTCAACGGCGACGAGGCCGCAACCCTGGACCTGGCGCCCGATCGGCATGTGTACATCCATGTGGCCCGAGGCAGCGTTGAAGTCAACGGCCAACGCTTGCAGGAAGGCGACGGTGCCCGTGTGCGGGATGAACGGCAGATCCGCCTGGGCCACGGCGAAGACGCCGAGGTGCTGGTGTTCGACCTGCGCCCGCAGGAACTGCCGCAGATGCCTTGACCGGCCCTGCGATGGCTCGGCGGAACGAGCCATCGCTGACGTCGATAGTCACCATCAGCCCAATGAAGTTCTCTTAAAAAATGCAACGCGTAACATCAACCCCATACCAGCAACAACCCAACTAAAACACTCGGAGCACACCCTCATGAAACGCCAAATCTTGCTTAGCCTCGCTTTCTCGGTACTCGCTGCAAACGCATTTGCTCACCCTGTCGTTGCTGAAGGCGGCTCGGATCGCCTGATCGAAAATCGTGTCGCAGAGGGTGGCTCGGACCGCCTGCAAGGTAACCGCGTTGCCGAAAACGGTTCGGACCGCCTGCTGGAACGTCGTATCGCCGAAGGTGGTGCTGATCGTCTGCAAGAACGTGGCCTGGCGGAAGGCGGGGCTGATCGTCTGCAGGAACGTGGCCTGGCTGAAGGCGGGGCTGATCGTCTGCAGGAACGGGGCCTGGCTGAAGGCGGTGCTGATCGTCTGCAGGAACGTGGCCTGGCTGAAGGCGGGGCTGATCGTCTGCAGGAACGCGGCCTGGCTGAAGGCGGTGCTGATCGTCTGCAGGAACGTGGCCTGGCTGAAGGCGGTGCTGATCGCTTGCAAGGCAACAACGTTTAACCCCGCGCTGCTGGCGGGAACCCCAAACCGGCCTGATCAGCCGGTTTTTTTTCGCCTGTGATTAATGCAGGTCGCGGCTGCCCCCTGCACCGCCTTGCCGATCTTTTGCCGCGCTTCGATGCGCACAGGTAGGGCCTACACAGTAGCGCCGTCGGCTACCAGTTTTCACCCAACCCCAGCAGGCCCAGAATCTGCCGTCGCAGGTCCACCAGGTAAGGATCGTCGCGGTGCCGGGGGTACGCGCGGTCGATCGTCAGTTGTGCCTGGATCCTGGCGGGGCGATCGCTGAAGACAATCACGCGATTGGCCAGCAGCAAGGCTTCTTCCACATCGTGAGTCACCAACAAAGCCGTATAGCCCTGGCGCTGCCACAAGTCGATCAGCTCCTTTTGCAGGGTGATACGGGTCAGGGAGTCGAGCTTGCCCAACGGCTCATCGAGGATCAGCAGGCGTGGTTGATTGACCAGTGCACGGGCCAAAGCCACTCGCTGCGCCATGCCACCCGACAACTGCCGGGGATAGGCGCGGGCGAACTGGCTGAGGCCGACTTTTTCCAGGGCTTCATCAACCTTGGCCGCATGGGTCTTAAGCAGGCCCTGGGCTTCCAGGCCAACAGCGACGTTGTCCCATACACGGCGCCACGGGTAGAGCGTCGGGTCCTGGAACACCACCACACGGCTAGGGTCCGGGCCGGTGATGGCCTCACCGTCGGCCAGCAAGCGGCCGGAGTCCGCGGGCTCCAGGCCGGCCACCAAGCGCAGCAAGGTTGACTTGCCGCACCCCGAAGGCCCGAGCAACGCCACGAACTCGCCCGGCGCCACGTCCAACGAAACCCGCTCCAACACCGGCAGATGCTGGCCGTCCAGGGCAAAACCATGGCTGAGGTTTTCTATCCGCAGCGCCAGACTTTCCGACGCCGATACTGCGTGTGCCAGGGCTACCATTTCATCGATCCTTTCTGCCAGGCCAACAACCGGTCACGCACCAGGAACAACCCGGTGATCAACCCCGAACAAGCGAGCGCCATGATCAGCAAGGCGGCGTACATATTGGCGTAGGCGGCCCAGCCCTGGGCCCATTGCAGGTACCAGCCGATGCCGGATTTGACGCCCATCATTTCTGCCACCACCAGGGTCGAAAACGACGCCCCCAGGCCCATGAACAGGCCGACGAATACATGCGGCAACGCTGCGGGAATCGCCACCTTGAAAATCAGAAAACCCTGCTTGGCACCGAGGGTACGGGCTACGTCGTAGTAGGCTTTGTCCACACTCGCCACACCAGACCAGGTGAGCACCGTGACCGGAAACCAGGTGGCCAGGGCGATCAGAAATACACTGGCACTCCAACTGCTGGGAAACAGAAAAAAGCACAGCGGCAACAGCGCCGTGGACGGCACCGGCCCGAGGATGCGCAACACCGGGTGCAGCCAGTAACCGATGCGCGTCGACCACCCGATCGCCACCCCGGCGATAAACCCGGTGATCGTCCCCAGCGCCACGCCCGAGCCTAGCAGCAATGCCGAGTGCAACAGGCTGTCGGCCAGGCGCGCGTAGTCTTCGATATACACCGCCAGCAACGCCTGGGGCGGCGCAAAAAACGGCACCGGCAACAGCGCCAGTTTGGCGGTCAACAGCTCCCAGCCTCCGAGCAGCACCGGTAAGGCGATCAGCCAAGGGCCGGCATTGCGCAAGCGCTGGCCAAGCTTGGATACCGTGCGCCCCAACAGGCTCAACACGACGTACAGCCCCGCAATACCCACACACAGATTGGCCAGGCCTTGGGTCATCGGCCAATTACGCGTCGCGTTGGGCCAGAAGCTGATCAGCAGCGCGACGGCCAGCCAGGCCCCAACCACCGCCACGCCTTGCCACCGGACTTTGAACGCCAGGGACGGGTTCAGGGTTGTCGCATCAGCTGAAGACATCGGCGGTGATCTCCTTGGCAAACTCCACCGGGTCAGTGCTCTTGCTGATCACTTCGACGGTTTTCAAGTCGGTGACGTAGGTGAGGATTTCCCTGGTCAATGCCGCGCCCACCGCGTGGTGACCGTGGGTGTGGTCGTGGAGGATCGCCTGCACTTCCTCTATCGACGTATTCAATGCATGGGCCTGGAAGCCTTTGGCGACTTCTTCCGGGTGCTGCACGGAATAGTCGTGGGCTTCGAGGATCGCCTGGGTCAAGGCCGCGACCACACGCTTGTCTTCACGCACCAGTTTGCCGGTGACGCCGACCACGCAGCAGCTGAGGTTGGCGTATTCCTCTACCAGATTGGTAGACAGTTCACGCGCCACGCCAGATTTGATCAGGCGGTACATGAACGGGTCACTGCCGCTCACTGCCTGCACTTCGCCACGCTCCAGCGCAGTGCCCAGCAAGTCGGCGGGATACAGGCGCCACTCCACATCGCGCACCGGGTCCACACCGTGTTTTTTCAGCAGGATCGAGAAGAAATTACGATCCGGGCTGGCCATGTCGGTCACACCGATGGCCTTGCCCTTGAGGTCCTCCAGCTTGGCCACAGCGCCGTTCACGGCACTGAGCAAACGCAGGCAGCCGCCGTGGGTGCCGGCGGTGAGCTTCACATCGAAACCCTGCTCCAGCGCCTTGAGCCAACGCAACGCCATGCCCACGCCCGCGTCAGCTTTACCGGTGGCGATGGCCTCCAGCAGCACTTCGGTGGAGTTGCCGAAGTTGACCAGCTCTACGTCCAGATTGTGCTTTGTGAAAAACCCCTGGCCATGGGCGATCACCACTGGCGCCAGGCACACGGCGTTGAGGTTGACCGCCAGTTTCAGCTTGCGCGGTGCGTCGAGGCGGATGAACTCACCGGTGCCTGCGGGCTCCTGGGCAGTGTTGTGACCGGCATGTTCGTCGGCGGCAACGCCCAAGCGTGGCAGCGACAGGCTGGCCACAGTGATGCCGGCCAGGCCGAGCAGGCGGCGGCGGGTCAAATGATCGAATATAGCCACAGAAGAATCCCTTTATGTGCGGTAGTGCGGTGTGTAGGAGCGAGCTTTGCGTTTCAGCCAGTAAGCTCGGAGAGGCCCAGGTGCTCACGCAACGTCGACCCTTCGTAAGCGGTGCGGAACAGCCCCTTGCGCTGCAAATGCGGGATCACGCTCTCGACAAACTCGGTGAACGAACCCGGCAAATACCCCGGAGAGATCACAAACCCGTCGCAACCGCCCTGTTCGAACAGCTCGGCCAACTGCTCGGCCACTTGCGCGCCCGTGCCTACTAATTGCGGTACGCGCACGCTGCTGGCGAAGATGCGCCCGAGCTGTTCGAGGGTGGTTTCCGGCCCTTGCATCAACAGCTTTTCAGCGGCGGCCGGGTGGATCAGCGACGACTGGGCGATCTCGGCCAGCGTCGCGCAAAGCGGGAATGGCGACAGGTCCACATTCAGCTGCGACGCCAGGGTCACCAGCCCCAGCTCCGGCCGTGCCAGCGCGTTGTGTTGATCGCGCTTGGCGCGGGCTTCCGCTTCGCTGCCACCAATGAACGGCATCACCGCCGTCAGCACCTTGCAACTGTCAGCCTCACGGCCTTGCTGCACCACCTGCGCACGCACGTCATCGCGAAACGCACGCATGGCCGCCAAGTGCGGATGAATCGTGAAAATCGCCTCGGCCCAACGCGCGCCAAAGCGCCGGCCACGCCCGGAAGAACCGGCCTGGATCAGCACCGGCCGACCCTGGGGCGTGCGCGGAATATTCAACGGGCCTTCAACCCTGAACCACTCGCCCTGATGCTGCACCGAACGGATCAACTCCGGGTCCGCCAGCACGCCGCTTTTGCGATCCAGTTTCAGCGCGCCATTGCCCCAGCTGTTCCAGAGCTTCAGTGCGACTTCGACAAACTCATCGGCGCGGTCATACCGCAGGTCGTGTTCAAGGTGCTTGTCCTTGCCGAACAGACGCCCTTCGCTGTCGTTCATCGAGGTGACGATATTCCACGCCGCCCGCCCCTTGGACAGGTGGTCGAGGGTGGCGAATTCACGGGCGATGTGCGCCGGTTCGTAATAGGTGGTGGAACGCGTCGCGCCCAGGCCCAGCTTACTGGTCTTGCCGACCAGGTAAGAGAGGATCGGCAACGGGTCCAGGCGCGTGGCGTCCTGGGCGCCGTAGCGCAAGGCGAACTCGCGGGAGCCGCCCATCTGATCACCCACGGCCAGGCGATCGGCGAAGAACAGGAAGTCGAACAGCCCCTCCTCCGCCACCTTGGCGACCCGCGCGTAGTACTCGGGATCGAGGTAATTGCCAACGGTTTCGGGGTGGCGCCACACCGCATGGCTGTGCACCACCGGCCCACTCAACAAAAACGCGGATAAATGGATTTGGCGGCTCATGGCTTGGGTGTCCACACGGTGATGGCGCTGACCTTCAACGGCTTGGGAATCAACTTGGCGGCGTAGTAGGTGTCGGCGATGCGCTGTTGCTCGGCGAGGTTTTCCACCTTCACCGGGATGATGTCGTAGCTGCGGCGGCTATCGGCGCGCTCCACTGTGGCCGGGGCGATATTGCCCCACAGCGGGCCGAGGATCTCGGCAGCTTCCTTGGGATGGGCCTTCACCCATTGGCCGGTCTCGCGCAGGGTATCGAAGGTCACCTGCAACACGTCCGGGTGGGCCTTGGCGAATCGCGTGGTCGCCAAGTAGAAACGGTTGTAGTCGGCCAGGCCGTCCTTGCCGTCGGCGATGACACGCACGTGGTGATCCAGCTGTTGGGTGGCGAGGAACGGGTCCCAGATCACCCAGGCATCCACGCTGCCATTGGCGAAGGCAGCGCCGCCGTCCGGGGCTTCCAGGTAGCGCGGGGTGATATCGGCCAGGGTCAAGCCAGCTTTTCTCAGCGCGGATATCAGCAGGTAATGGCTGCCAGAGCCCTTGGACACGGCGACGGTCTTGCCCTTGAGGTCGGCGATGCTGTGGATCGGCGATTGATCCTGGACGATGATCGCCTGGGCACTCGACGATGAGTTTTCCTGGGCGTAGTAGGTCAACGGTGCATCGGCAGCCTGGGTGAACAGCGCAAAGGCGTCGGCCACGTCGGCGTGCAGGTCGACGCTGCCGGCGTTCAGCGAGCTGAGCAAGCCAGTGCTGAACTCGTGCCAGTTCACCGTGAAACCCAGGGGCTTGAGGCGCTGCTCCAAGTGGCCATTTTGCTTGAGCAGGATCCACAGGGTGGATGAGCGCTGATAGCTGATGTCCAGGGTTTGCTCGGCATGGGCCGCGGTCGCGGCGAACAGCAGGCTGGCGGCGACGATTAGTTTTTTGAACGTCATGGGAGGCCTTGGCGAGGAAGAAATGAAGAGAACTGCATATGCCAAAAAACCGCTTAAGGCCTGGCAGCAAAGTTGATTCGATTATATTAATGATTGGAAATGATGAAAGAATCTTATAATTCTATGGTTATGCTCAATTCATAGGCAGCTGGAAAAAGCGTCCTAAGTTCAGATCGAAAAAGTATTTAACGAATAGTTTTTAGAACTTTAAGCTCAATACTGTTTCGTCAAAAATCGAGCGTGCCATGTCCATACGTCGTCCCCTCGCTGCGGTAGTAGGGTTGCTGGCCTTCTCCGTTGCGGTCAGCGCCGAGGCCCAGGAAACTGTGCGCATCGGTTACCAGAAATCCTCGACCCTGATCACCCTGCTGAAAACCCAGGGCACCCTGGAAAAAGCCCTCAAGGCCGACAACATCGACGTGAGCTGGCATGAGTTCCCCAGTGGCCTGCCCCTGCTCGAAGCGTTGAACGTGGGCAACGTCGACATCAGTGCCGACGTGGCCGACACCGTGCCGATCTTCGCCCAGGCTGCGCAGGCCAAGCTCACCTACTTCGCCCAGGAAGCCCCCTCGCCTTCAGCCCAGGCCATCGTGGTGCGCAAGGACTCGCCGATCCAGCAACTGGCGGACCTCAAAGGCAAGAAAATCGCCGTGACCAAGGCGGCGGGCACCCACTACTTGTTGATTGCCGCGTTGGCCCAGACGGGCCTGGAATTTTCGGATATCACACCGGCCTACCTGTCCCCCGCCGACGGTCGCGCAGCGTTCGAGAACGACAAGGTGGACGCGTGGGTCACCTGGGAACCCTTCCTCACCAGCGTGCAGCGCCAACTGCCAACACGTACCCTGGCGGACGGCGCGGGGCTGGCCAGCTACAAGCGCTACTACCTCACCGGCACGCCGTACGCCAAGGCCCACCCGGACGTGTTGAAAGTGGTGTACGCACAACTGGAAAAGACCGGCCAGTGGGTGAAAACCCACCCGCAAGACGCGGCCAAAGTACTTGGCCCGCTGTGGGGCAACCTGGATGTAGCGACGGTTGAAGCAGCCAATGCGCACCGCAGCTATCAAGTGCAGCCAGTGACGATCGATCAACTGGGCGAACAGCAGAAAATCGCCGATGCCTTCTTCAAGGCGGGCTTATTGCCCAAGGCCGTGGACGCCAAGGATGTACAGACCTGGAAACCTTGAGGGCGGAGCAAGGATAGATCCGGTGGCGATAGCGGTGGGTCAGCCGCTTTGCCCATTGCTGATCTACCGCTATCGCAGGCAAGCCAGCTCCCACAGGTGGACCGCGGCGCAACAGTTGGAGAGTGGTTGGCTGTCGCGCACCCCCAACGCCCTTCCCGCCAGATGCGCCGCGCCCAGCGCCGAGACCTCCGGTGACAGGCTGCGCACCACCGGGCGTTGCAGCAGGTTGGCCAAAAACGGCATCAGCCAACGGTTGCGCGTCGCGCCGATGACCTACAGCCAGCCCAAATACGTGACCTGCCTCGACCTCGGCGCCTGAGGCGCCGTGTTCACCGAAGGTTGGGACCGCCAGATGAAGCTGGTTGGCCAGGAAGCCAAGGACCTCAAGCGTCAGATCAACACGGTGTGGATCTGCCCACCCGCCGCTGATCGCACGGTGGCGCTGGCTGAGGCGGACCCGCTGATTTGTCGCGCTCACCCAACGAACGCGCCGCCAACGCTCCCATCACCCCGCCGACCATCGGCGCCAGCCAGAACAGCCAAAGCTGCGCAAGGTACTCGCCCCCGGCAAACAACGCCGGCCCGGTGCTGCGTGCAGGGTTCACCGAAGTATTGGTCACCGGGATCAGCACCAGGTGAATCAAGGTCAGCGCCAGGCCAATCGCAATGGGTGCAAAGCCAGGCACAGCGCCCGACGAGGTCACGCGCATGATGATGAACAAGAAAAAGAACGTGGCGATGAATTCCGCAAGCAGCGCGGCCTTCATGTCAAAGAGGCCAGGGCTCAATGGGCCATAACCGTTGGCGGCAAAGCCACCTATTGCGAAATCCGGCTGCCCGTTGGCAATCAGGTACAACGCCGCAGAAGCGCCAATGGCACCGGCAACCTGCGCCGCGATGTACGGCAGCACTTCACCGGCCGCTACACGGCGACCCGCCCACAAGCCAAGAGTGACGGCCGGGTTGAAATGCGCGCCGGATATTCCACCTACCGCATAGGCCATGGTCAGCACCGTGAGCCCGAACGCCAGCGAAACGCCGACAAACCCAATGCCCAGTTCCGGGAAAGCCGCCGCCAGGATGGCGCTGCCACAGCCGCCGAACGTCAGCCAGAAAGTACCGATAAACTCGGCGGTCAAACGTTTTTGCACAATCGACTCCATTGCTGTTCAAGTGCCGTCACCAAAGGCCGTGGGCGGTCTTGGGCGACGGTAGCAATGGGTATCAAATTGCTGTGTAAGACTTGTCTGGATTACTGCTTTTGAACGTTTAACGTCTGGAGGGGACCGACAGGGCCGGCCAAAGCGCTGTTGAGGGCCATTCACAATGACCCGATGCATGCGTTGAATGCATTGACGGTGGCGCGGGAGTTTGACTCAGGCTCGCGCCACACCCTGCCCAAACCGGCGGATCGCCAGGCAATACCCAATCAACGCCAGCGCCGCCAGCAACCCGCCCGCCGCGCCGATCCAGGCGAAGCCGAACTGGCTGCCGACCCAACTGCCCACCAGGGCGCCGCCGCCGATGCCGATGTTGTAGATGCCGGAGAACATCGCCATGGCCACGTCGGTGGCATCCGGGGCCAGCACCAGCACCTTGGATTGCATCGCCAGGCCGAAGCCCATGATCGCCATGCCCCAGAACACACTCAGCACCACCAGGTAGGATTCTGCACCGCTCAACGGCAGCAGCAGCGCCAGGCACGCGGCGAGAATGAATACCGCGCCGACCACGAACACATGCGGGTTGAAGCGGTGCACCAGGCTGAACAACAGCGAGCCGATGATGCCGGCGCCGCCGAACACCAGCAGGATCAGGGTCACCGCGCTGCCGCTCATGCCGGCGACGCCTTCGACGAAGGGCTCGATGTAGCTGTAGGCGGTGAATTGCGCGGTCACGGTAATGGCGGTGAGCACGTACAACGCCACCAGCGCCGGGCGCTTGAACAACAGCGGCAGGCTGCGCAAGGAGCCGGAGTTCTGGCTCGGCAGCAGCGGCAAGGTGCGCGCCAGCCAGAACACCAGGGCAGCGGCGAAGGCGCCAATTACCAGGAACGTCGTGCGCCAGCCCATGGCTTCGCCGAGCAGGCGGCCCAGCGGAATACCCAGCACCATCGCCAGGGAAGTACCGGTAGCCAGCAGGCCGAGGGCTTGCACCTGCTTGCCTTCCGGTGCCAGGCGAACGGCCAGCGATGCGGTGATCGACCAGAACAAGGCATGGGACAAGGCGATGCCGATGCGACTGAGCATCAGGATGCCAAAGCTGGTAGCGACGCTGGAAAGGATGTGACTGACGATAAACATGCAAAAAAGCACGATCAGCAGTTTGCGCCGTTCAACGTTACGGGTCAGCAGCATGACCGGCAGCGAGGTCAGCGACACGATCCAGGCGTAGATGGTGAGCATCAACCCGACGCTGGACACAGGCATGTCGAAGCTGGCGCCGATGGCGCTGAGCAGCCCGACGGGCACGAATTCGGTGGTGTTGAACACAAAGGCGGCCAACGCGAGGGCGATGACCGGTTGCCAATTGGCTTGGGGCGTTGCGGCTGAAAGGCTCATTGAACGGCGCGGTACTCTGACGGTGATCAAGCGGCCACCCAGGACAAGCGCCGCCGCCGAGCATTCTATAGGTTTCTGGCGCGGCTGTTGACGCCGATCCAGCTCAAAACAACCTCGGTGGCGTCACGGCGCGGTCAGGGTGACCACGTAGGCCCCCGATTGAATGGGTTTGCCGAGGGCATCCACCAGTACATACCGCTGGTCGTAATAGCGCCCATCATTGCTGTCGGCCACTAACTTGACGTCAGCCTGGGCGTTGCCCACTGCCTTCACCGTGCGCACCGGCCGCACCTCGAAATGGCTGCTACGCAGGGCCTGCGGGCAGCCCTTGAGTTCCAGCGTCGACCCACCCGGCGACGCCGCATGACAACTGGGCTCGACAACACTGCCGTGAAACTGAATGACGCCAGAGGACCCCGCCATGCAAGCCCCCGCCCATACCGCAAGAACGCCGGTCATCAGTGAAAAACGCTTAACGTTCATGTCGACGCTCCTTCTTGGGTGGTTAAGAAGGTAGTCGTCGGGCCCGCCGCTTACTTGAGTTTATTCGGCAAACGCTGTGACGTAGTTCAAGGATCCACCTGCCCCATCATTTCCGGAATGCTTTCCGCACGTTTGGCATAACGCTGTGCCAGCGCCGCGCAGACCATCAGCTGGATCTGGTGGAACAGCATCAGCGGCAGGATCAGCACGCCCATGGTCGCTCCGGCGAACAACACTTGGGCCATTGGCACGCCCGTCGCCAGGCTCTTCTTCGAACCGCAGAACAGAATGGTGATGCGGTCTTCCTGGTTGAAGCCGAAGGCCTTGCCCAGCACGGTCGAGGCCACCAGCACCAAGGCCAGCAACACGCAGCACGCCACCACCAGTCCGCCCAGTTCCCATAGCGGGATCTGATGCCAGATGCCTTCGTTGACCGCTTCGCTGAAGGCGCCGTACACCACCAGCAGGATCGAACCCTGGTCGACGAACTTCAGCCAGGATTTATTGCGGCCAACCCATTCGCCGATCCAACGACGGGCGATCTGCCCGGCGATGAACGGCAACAGCAATTGCACGCTGATTTTCAGGATCGCGTCGACGGTAGACCCACCCTCGCCGTGTACGTTGAGCAGCAGCGTCACCAGCAACGGCGTAAGGAAGATCCCGAACAGGCTGGACGCCGCCGCACTGCAAATCGCCGCCGGGATATTGCCCCGCGCCAGGGAGGTGAAGGCAATCGCCGATTGCACCGTGGCCGGCAAGGCACAGAGGTAAAGCATGCCCATGTACAGGTCTTTACCAATCAGCGGCGACAGCAGCGGCTTGAGCGCCAGGCCCAGCAGTGGAAACAGCACAAAGGTCAGGCTGAACACCAGCAGATGCAGGCGCCAGTGGCCGGCACCGGCGACGATGGCCTGGCGCGACAGCTTGGCGCCGTGCAGGAAGAACAGCAACGCAATCGCCAGGTTGGTGACCCAGCCGAAGGCCACGGCAGTCTGGCCGCTGGCGGGCAGCAGGGAAGCGAGGATCACCGTGGCGATCAGGGTCAGGGTGAAGTTGTCAGGCAGAAAACGGGGGCGAGTCATAAGCAGGATCTTCCGGGGGTTGCCAAGAGCGTCGTCGCGACTCTAACGTAACGCCTTGTTACCGACTAACGCCAATGAGCCACTAAATGCCGCCTAAAGGACATGACAAGACCGTCCGCCGCAGTGTGCCTGGGCTTTCCAGCCTGCCGCGGCCGGTGTACGGGCGCACCGAATCCTTGCCCAATCGTGCGCTGACCCGCCGGCACAGCCACCCGTGGGTGCAATTGTCCTACGCGATTTCCGGGGTGCTGGAGATCCAGACCAGCGTCGGCCGCTTCGTCGCACCGCCTCAGCGTGCGGTGTGGATCCCGGCAGGTGTGCCGCACCGCGTGTTCAGTTCGCCCCACACGGAAATGCGCAGCTTGTACCTGGATTGCAGCGTCACCGCCTGGGCGGTCGAACGCTGTCATGTGCTGGAGGTGAGCAGTTTGCTGCGGGAATTGATCCGCAGCTTCAGCGAACTGCCGGTGGAGTATGCCGAGGATGGGCCGGATGGGCGCTTGGCCCAGGTGGTGCTGGACCAACTGGCGGCGGCGCCTCAGGTGGATCTGATGCTACCGCTGCCCCTGGACCCGCGTTTGCGCCACATCTACCGCAGCTTGAACCTGCGCCCGGAACAGCAAACCACATTGAGTCAGTGGAGCCAGAAGCTGGGGGTGAGTGAGAAGACCCTCAGCCGGTTGTTTCTGAGTGATACCGGGCTGACCTTTCGGGCGTGGCGCCAGCGTTTGCGATTGCTGACTGCCCTGCCCGCCCTGGAGCAGGGCGAGCGCGTGACGGATGTGGCGCTGGCCTGTGGGTATGAATCCACCTCGGCGTTTATCAATGCGTTTCGCCAGCAGTTCGAGGCGACGCCAGGGGAGTTCTTCCGCTAGGCAGGCCTTCGCCACAATTGCCTGGCGCCACAGCTATTCGCCATGCCCGCCGTGGCACGCCCTTCGCGGATATCAGCTGCCATCGCCACCATGGGCTTCTTCGAAGAAGTAGTCTTTCCAACTGGCAGCCTTGTTTTTCAGCACCCCCAGCGCTTGCAATTTCTCGGCATAGAGGTAGGTGCGCTGCGGCACGATGGTGAAGTCGATTTCCGGGTCCTGGACGATCTGCTCCACCAGGTCCAACGGCAGTTTCGACTGTTCTACGCGGATGTATGCCTTGGCCGCAGCCGGTTTGTCGGCCTTTATGATCTTCTCGGCCTCGGCCAGCGCGTCATAGAACGCCTTGTAAGTCTTGGGGTTTTCGTCATGAAATTTCTGCGTGGTGTAGAGCACGTTGAACGTCGCCGGACCGCCCAGGATGTCGTAGGAACTGAGCACCTTGTGCACATTCGGATTGAGCAATTCCTGATACTGGAACGGCGGGCTGGAGAAGTGTGAGTTGATCTCCGAACCACCGGCAATCAACGCGGCGGTCGCGTCGGGGTGCGCCAGGCTGATGGAGATGTCGTCGAATTTCTTGTAGTGGGCATCGCCGAACTGCTTGGCGGTCTCGATCTGCAGCGTGCGCGACTGGAAGCCCACGCCGGCGGCTGGCACGGCAATGCGGTCGTTTTCGGTGAAATCCTTGAGGGTCTTCACGTTGGGGTTGTTGGTCAGCAGGTAGTTGGGCATCGAGCCGAGGGAGGCGATGGCCTTGACGTTCTGCTTGCCCTTGGTGCGATCCCACAGGGTCAGCATCGGCGGCACACCGGCAGAGACCACATCCAGCGCACCGGCCAGCAGCGACTCGTTCATCGCGGTGGCGCCGGAAATGCTGCTCCACTCCACCTTGATGTCCAGGCCCTGTTCCTTGCCGTGCTTTTCGATCAGGTTCTGGTCGCGCACCACGTCGAGGATCAGGTAGCCGATGCCGAATTGCTGGGCGATGCTGATCTTGCCTTCGGCCTGGGCGCCGATACTGATCAACGCTGTCGCAACCGCCAGCAGGGCCAGGGAAGAACGCTTGAAAGTCATAGGAGTCTGCCGCGTTTTTAAGAAGGTGATGGAGCCTAGCGGCGATTTTTAAGACAGGAAAAGAATATCGGGATCTATTGTTATGCAAATCACCCACAAACACTCGCTCGGCTGGTATTGTGCCGCGCTTTGAAAAACTGCCGAACCTGCGAGGAAATGGACGTTGAACACTGACGAAAAAATGACCGGGGACCTGTTCGAGGTGGATAAGCGCCTGTCACTCAAACCCGTGGTGGACTTCAACGCCTACCTGCGCAGCGCCTTCGGCGACGGCCCGTGCAGCTGCATCCGCTGCACGGCCAGCCAAGGTGATGAAACCGGCTATGAGTTCCAGCACACCTTCACCTTCGACGGCAAACCCACCCAACGCCGCTTCGCATCCACGGCGGGCAGCGATGTGCTGCAGGCGCTGAAGAAAGCCTGGTTGTCGTACACCAAGGCCGAGTTGCCGTTGAGCGGTGTACTGGCGCTGGACACCGTGAAGGAGTTTGTTGAACCGCAACTGCATAAACGCCTGGCACCGCTGTTTTTGGCCAGTGGGTTGGTCAAGGATGTGGGCGGAGAATCACACCTGTTGCCTCAGATGGCCGGCTGACAGACGTGCAACAGGTCAAGGCGACGAGACATTAATAGGGATGTAAATATGCTGACGACACTAGAACAGGCGGAACAATACCAAAGTGCACTCAAGGAATATCTTGAGCTGCACAAAAGTGATATATCCGCTTGCGTCAAAACCATGGCAAAACAGATTGGCAGCACCCTATTAGGTCGCCGAGACTTCTCTTTTCCCACTCAACAGTCCACCTACTACAACGACCAACTGTTAACGATCAAAAACCTACTATCCTCTCCGATAGATGAAATAACCATTGAGCATACTCACTTTGAGCTAGCGAAAACTTTAAGATACATAAGCGCCTTAGGCTCAACACCAGATTTTAGTACGTCACCAATTGTCCAGTTTTACATCCACCCTAAATTCGAAGAAACCCTCCTTTCGAGGATCGACGAAATCACATTCGGTGTTGCGTACACTATTTACCGTGAACGAACTGAATACAATTCTCGAAACCTTGACGAAAATATCAAAAAAATCGAGACGTGGAGCTCAAACATTGATCAATGGGAAAAACGAGCAGCTGAAGCAGAAGACCGTTACAGAGAGGTGACTTCAGGCAATAACTACCTCGGCCTGAGCCATGCATTCGATAAAATAGTCGAGAGCAAGCGCAAAGAAGCTTCAGGCCTTCTATCAGCACTCAAGATCGCAGGCGCACTTGCCTTATCCCTTCCTCTCATTCAGTTGCTAGCTGGAATAACACTTTTCTTGTTCAAAAAAGAAACGACACTGCCCCTCCTGACCCTCACATTTTCAATTGCCGTGGAAATTATTTTAATCTACTACTTCAGACTCATTCACTCTCGCTGGGCAGTATTGAAAAATCAAATCTCACAACTCGAACTCAGAAGTTCAATGTGCGCATTCGTTCATGATTATGCTGCCAAGTCCAAGGATTTGGAGCGCGAAACACTCATGAAATTCGAAAACATGATTTTCTCCGAAGTGATCAGCGATAACGCACCACCTCCCAGCATTTACGATGCAGCCGACTCGATTGCCAAACTGCTTGGTGCTTGGAAGAAACCCGTTTAATCACTTGGCGCGATACAAGGGTGGCGAGGGATCGTACTCCCTCACCACCTGCACAGCGTTAGTCGCAAAAGAGTTTTACTTACGCGCCGCCTCCCACTGCTTGAGCAGGTCGTTATAGTTCACGGTCTCGCCTTTCGGCTTCTCATTGGCCAGTTTCGGCTTCGGCGCGCCCGGCTGGTCGAACCAGTATTGCGCGTCACGCTCGGGGTTCATTTTCGGGCCGCACACCGGTTGCACCTTGGAGCGTTCCAGACGCGTCATGATGGCGTCCTGTTCCTTGGCCAGGTTGTCCAACGCCTGTTGCGGGGTTTTCTCGCCGCTGGCGGCGGCGGCGATGTTGCTCCACCACAGTTGTGCCAGGCGTGGGTAGTCCGGCACGTTGGTGCCGGTCGGCGACCATTCGGTTCGGGCCGGGCTGCGATAGAACTCCACCAGGCCACCCAGTTTCGGTGCCATGTCGGTCATGGCCTGGGAGTTGATGTCGGACTCACGAATCGGTGTCAGACCAACGATGGTTTTCTTCAGCGACACGGTTTTCGAGGTCACGAACTGCGCGTAAAGCCAGGCCGCAAGCTTCTGTTTCTCAGGCGTCGACTTGAGGAACGTCCAGGAGCCCACGTCCTGATAGCCCTTCTTCATACCCTTTTCCCAGTACGGTCCGACGGGCGATGGCGCCATGCGCCATTTCGGCGTGCCGTCGGCATTCACCACAGGCAAGCCTGGCTTGACCATGTCGGCGGTAAACGCGGTGTACCAGAAGATCTGCTGGGCGATGTTGCCTTGGGACGGCACCGGGCCGGATTCGGAGAAGGTCATGCCCGCCGCTTCCGGTGGCGCATAGGCTTTCATCCAGTCCACATATTTCTGGGTGGCATACACGGCGGCCGGGCCGTTGGTGTCGCCGCCACGGGTGACGCTGGACCCGACCGGGTGGCAGTCCTCCACGCGAATGCCCCACTCGTCCACCGGCAAGCCGTTGGGCAGGCCCTTGTCGCCGCCACCGGCCATGGAGAACCAGGCATCGGTGAAGCGCCAGCCGAGGGACGGGTCTTTCTTGCCGTAGTCCATGTGCCCATACACGCGCTTGCCGTCGATCTCCTTGACGTCTTCGCTGAAGAACTTGGCGATGTCTTCATAGGCCGACCAGTTCACTGGTACGCCGAGGTCATAGCCGTATTTTTCCTTGAATTTGGCTTTCAGCTCCGGACGCTCGAACCAGTCGGCGCGGAACCAGTACAGGTTGGCGAATTGTTGGTCGGGCAATTGGTAGATCTTGCCGTCGGGCGCGGTGGTGAAGGAGATGCCGATAAAGTCCTTGATATCCAGGGTCGGCGAGGTGAAGTCCTTGCCTTCGTTGGCCATCAGGTCAGTGATGGATTCGGTCTTGCCGTAGCGAAAGTGTGTACCGATCAGGTCCGAGTCGTTGACCCAGCCGTCATAGATGTTCTTGTCGGACTGCATCTGAGTTTGCAGCTTCTCCACCACGTCGCCTTCCTGCAGCAGGTCGTGGGTCAGCTTGATGCCGGTGATTTCGCTGAAGGCCTTGGCCAGCACCTTGGACTCGTACTCGTGGGTGGTGAGGGTTTCCGACACCACGTTGATCTTCATCCCACGGAACGGTTCCGCAGCTTTGATAAACCACTTGAGCTCTTCAAGCTGCTGTTCAGCCGTGAGGGTGGACGGCTTGAACTCGCTGCCGATCCATTTTTTTGCGGCATCTTCGTACGCATCGGCCCAGGCCGAGGCGCTCAAACCACTGAGGGCCAGTACGGCGGCCAATGAAATGCTATGTCGCAGCTTATTGTTCTTATTCAACATAGAGACCTCCAGGTTGTTTATTCATAAGGGCACTAGCCCCAACGCATCACACTCAACAGCCATACCAGGGAGAGCGCGGACGCCACCCAGATGCTCCAGTCGGTAACGCCGATGACCAGCAAATGCAGGTAGGCGCTGCCGAGAAGACCGATAAACAAACGATCACCACGGGTGGTGCTGATCGGTAAGAACCCACGCCGGGGAATACTCGGAGAACGCAGCTCCCAAGTGGTCATGCCCGCCAGGATCAGGGCTATGGCACCAAAAAACAGCGCGGTGGGGGTGGTCCAGGCCATCCATTCCATCATCGACTCCTCAGACCCGGCCCAGGGCAAAGCCCTTGGCCACGTGGTTGCGAACAAACCAGATCACCAGCATGCCGGGAAGGATAGTCAACACCCCCGCCGCCGCCAGCACGCCCCAATCGATACCCGACGCCGACACCGTGCGGGTCATCACCGCCGCGATGGGCTTGGCATTGACCGAGGTCAGGGTGCGCGCCAGCAACAGTTCGACCCAGGAGAACATGAAGCAGAAAAACGCGGTGACACCGATGCCGGAGCCGATCAACGGGATAAAAATCTTCACGAAGAACTTAGGAAACGAGTAGCCGTCGATGTAGGCGGTTTCGTCGATTTCCTTGGGCACGCCGGACATGAAGCCTTCAAGGATCCACACCGCCAACGGCACGTTGAACAGGCAGTGCGCCAGCGCCACCGCGATGTGCGTGTCGAACAGCCCGATGGACGAATACAGCTGGAAGAACGGCAGCAGGAACACCGCCGGTGGCGCCATGCGGTTGGTCAGCAACCAGAAGAACAGATGCTTGTCGCCCAGGAAGCGGTAGCGCGAAAACGCATAGGCCGCCGGCAGCGCCACGCTCAGGGAGATCACCGTGTTCAGGCTTACGTAGTACAGCGAGTTGAGGTAGCCGGTGTACCAACTCGGGTCGGTGAAGATCACCTTGTAGTTGGCCAGGGTGAAATCCTGCGGAAACAGCGTCAACCCGCCGAGGATTTCGGTGTTGCTCTTGAAGGACATGTTCAGCAGCCAGTAGATCGGCACCAGCAGGAACAGGATGTAGATCAGCAGCGGAATAACCTTGCGCTTACTCATGTTGGCGGCCTCAGCGGTTGGCGTCGGAGTGGGTCATGGCGGTGTAGAACAGCCAGGACACCAACAGGATGATCAGGAAATACACCAGCGAGAATGCCGCCGCCGGGCCCAGGTCGAATTGGCCTACAGCCATCTGGGTCAGCGTCTGACTCAGGAACGTAGTAGCGTTACCCGGACCGCCGCCGGTGAGGACGAAAGGCTCGGTGTAGATCATGAAGCTGTCCATAAAGCGCAGCATCACCGCGATCAGCAGCACGCTTTTCATCTTCGGCAACTGGATATGTCGGAACACCGCCCAGGGCGATGCGCGATCAATCCGCGCAGCCTGGTAGTACACGTCCGGAATCGCGCGCAGTCCGGAGTAGCAGAGCAGCGCCACCAGGGAAGTCCAGTGCCATACGTCCATCACCAGCACCGTTACCCAGGCGTCCATGGTGTTGGCGGCGTAGTTATAACTGATGCCCAGGGCGTTGAGGCTGTAACCCAGCAGGCCGATATCGGCGCGACCGAAGATCTGCCAGATTGTCCCTACCACGTTCCATGGGATCAGCAGCGGGATGGCGAGGATGATCAGCACCAGCGAAGACCAGCGGCCCTTGGTCGGCATGGTCAGGGCGATGGCGATGCCCAACGGGATTTCGATCAGCAACACGCAGGCCGAGTAAATGAACTGACGCAGCAGCGAATCGTGCAGGCGTGGGTCAAGCAGCACCTGCTTATACCAGTCGGCACCGACGAAGTAGCGACTGGACTGGTCGAAGATGTCCTGCACCGAGTAGTTGACCACGGTCATCATCGGGATCACCGCACTGAATGCCACCAGCAGGAACACTGGCAGCACCAGCCACCAGGCCTTGTTGTTTTGCACCTTGTTCATGGCTGCACCTCCAGCAGGTAATCGTCGGCGTACACCATCAACCACTGCGCGGGAAAGCTGATGGAGGCCTTGCCTTCGGGCACGGGTTTGTCTTCGGCCAGGCGTACCTTGAGCAACGCGCCGTTGAGGTTGAGGGTAATAATCTTGTAGGTGCCGAGGTCTTCGAGATGAGTGATATCGGCCTGCAGGGCGTCAGGGTTGTACTCGTCCCACACGTGGATGAATTCCGGGCGGATACCGACCTGCAGCTTTTTGTACTCGGTGTTGGCAATACGTTGCTGCAAGGCCGCTGGCAATGGCAGGTGGGTGTCGGCAAACCGCACCCCGCCCGCGTCGGCTTGCACCTCGATCAGATTCATCCCAGGGCTGCCGATGAAATAGCCGACAAAAGTATGGCTGGGCCGTTCGAACAGATCGCGGGGTGTGCCGAATTGCACGATCTGGCCGCCGTACATCACCGCGATCTTGTCGGCGAAGGTCGAGGCCTCCAACTGATCGTGGGTGACGTAGACCATGGTGATGTTGAACTGCTCGTGGATCTGCTTGAGTTTGCGTCGCAGTTTCCACTTGAGGTGCGGATCGATCACCGTCAACGGTTCATCGAACAGGATTGCCGACACGTCGTCACGCACCAGGCCACGGCCCATGGAGACTTTCTGTTTCTCGTCGGCGGTGAGGTTGCGGGCCTTCTTGGTCAGCAGGTTCTGCAGGTCGAGAACTTCGGCAATTTCCTGCACCTTGCTGTGGATTTTTGCCTCGGCCATGCCCTGGTTGCGCAGCGGGAACGCGAGGTTGTCGAACACCGTCATGGTGTCGTACACCACCGGAAACTGGAACACCTGGGCGATGTTGCGTTTTTCCGGGGAGAGGTCATTGACCACTTTGCTGTCAAACAGCACCTGGCCTTCGGACGGGCTGAGCAGGCCGGAGATGATGTTGAGCAGGGTCGACTTGCCGCAGCCCGACGGCCCAAGCAAGGCGTAGGCCCCACCCTGCTCCCACACATGGTTCATTTCCCGAATGGCGTAGTCCTCAGGACCGCTCGGCGTAGGGCTGTAGCTATGCGCCAGGTTCTGCAAATGGATCTCGGCCATCAGGCAACCCTCGCAACACGGCGCCCGGGGGCCTGGACCAAACGGCCCTGCCCATCGAACACAAACAGTTTATGGGTGGGGATATACACGCGGATCGGCGCGTCGACGTCGTATTCGTGCACCCCCGGCAGGTGCAGTACCAGCAGGAAATGTTCGCTGCGCACATGCAGGAAGGTTTCCGAACCACTGATCTCCGCGACTTCCACGGTGACCGCCAGCTCCAGATCGTCATCGTTGCTTGGCACCAGGCTGATATGGCTGGGGCGTACGCCAAAACGGAATTCGCCTTCGCCAATCGGGCGCAGATCGACGTTCAGCGGGAAGTGCACGAAATTGGCAAAGCTCACCTCATTGCCGCTGATACGCCCCGGCATCAGGTTGATCGGCGGCTCGGAAAACAGCTCGGCGGCCAGCACGGTACGCGGCTGGTGATAGACCTCGGCAGCCTTGCCGCTCTGAATCACCCGGCCTTCGTGAAGAATGGTGGTGGTGCCGCCCAGGGCCAACGCTTCATTGGGCTCGGTGGTGGCGTAGATGGCGATGGTGTGGCGCGCGGCGAACAGCTCGCGCATTTCCTGACGCAGTTCTTCGCGCAGTTTGTAGTCCAGGTTCACCAGTGGTTCGTCGAACAGGATCAGCTCTGCGTCCTTGACCAGTGCGCGCGCCATGGCCGTGCGCTGCTGCTGGCCACCGGAGAGTTCCAGCGGGTGACGCTGGAGGAATTTCTCGATGCGCAGCATCTTCGCGGTTTCCAGCACTTTGCTCTGGATCAGCTCATTGGACACACCGGCCTGGCGCAACGGCGAGGCGATGTTCTCGAACACCGTCATGGTCGGGTAGTTGATGAACTGCTGGTAGACCATCGACACGTTGCGCAGGCGCACCGGCTTTTGCGTGACATCCACACCGTTCATCAGGATGCGACCGCTGTTGGGCTTATCCAAGCCGGCCATCAGGCGCATCAGGCTGGTCTTGCCGGACAGGGTGCGGCCGAGCAAGACGTTGAAGGAACCGGCTTCGAAACGCAGGGTGGCGTCGTCGATCCAGGTCTGGCCTTCGACAACGCGGGAGACATGTTCCAGGGTCAATGACATGACACGACCTTTTTTATTATTGGAATGAATCTGGCCAGCTGTCAGAGCGAGTTTCGTGCCAAATCGACAAGTGTTTGATGTGCAAGGAAATGGGGTGAAAGCGATGTTCGAGAGTGAACAATCTGACTGAACAATTGAACAGTTCAGGGGTTGACAATGAACAGTTCTGAACAACACTCTCATGCACAACACAGGGCAACTGTGGGAGCGGTTTTTCCAGGCAGATTGTGCAAGCCCAATAACAATAAAAACGAAGGTCACCCCATGGCCGAACCACTGGCTCACGACACCCTTATCCAGGAATCCTGGCGCCGCTGCCGCGCCTTCGGCCTGGACCACCAGAGCACGCCCAGCTTCGACCAGCTCCCCGCCGAGGGCATCAGTCAACTGCTGGAAAGCCAGCACTCGCTGGTACAGACCACGCATCAGGAAGTGCTGCCCTACTACGAAAACATCCTCAGTAATTCCAACTGCCTGATCATGCTGGCCGACAACCAGGGCCAGGTGCTGACCAGCTGGGGCACCCAGCGATTTATCGACCCCAAGCTGGCCAGAGGCTTCAACCCCGGCGCCAGCTGGATGGAGCGCTCCAGCGGCACCAATGCCATCGGCACCGCGCTGGCCTGTGCCCAGGCGGTGCATATCGAGCACGATGAACACTTCCTCAAGGCCAACCGCTTCATGACCGGCTCGGCGGCGCCGATTTTCGATGCGCAGCGCGAGATCATCGCGGTGCTGGATGTGTCCAGCGACAGCTACCTGCCGCCCTCGCACACCCTGGGCATGGTCAAGATGATGAGCCAGACCGTGGAAAACCGGCTGATCCTCAACCTGTTTCGCGGCGAGCACTTCCAACTGACCTTCAACACCGGCCTGAGCAACCTCGACAGCCAGTGGGCCGGCCTGCTGATCTTCGATGAGAGCGGTCAGGTGCTGTCAGCCAACCGGCGTGCCGACAACCTGCTGGGCATCAGCTTGTCGCGGGTGATGATCGACAGTTTGTTCAAGGTGTCATTGCTGGAGTTGTTGAACCAGCCGGAAGGATTGCCTTTCTCCCTGCAGGCCGCAGGACGCAACCGCTTCCAATGCGTGTTGAGACGCCCCAAGCAGATGCCCGTGCAGGCGCGCGTGTTCACCGAGCCGACGCCACCGACGCCTGCGTCGATTGGCCTCAAGACCCTGCACTTCGGCGATGTACGCGTGGAGAAGGCCGTGCGCCAGGCTGAACGCTTACTGGAAAAGGACATTCCGCTGCTGATCCATGGCGAAACCGGCGTGGGCAAGGAAGTGTTCGTCAAAGCCCTGCACCAGGCCAGTTCGCGCAGCCAGAAGGCGTTTATCGCGGTGAACTGTGCGGCGATTCCCGCCGAGCTGGTGGAATCGGAACTGTTCGGCTATGAAAAAGGCGCCTTCACCGGCGCCAATCAGAAAGGCAGCATCGGCCTGATCCGCAAGGCCGACAAGGGCACGCTGTTTCTCGACGAGATCGGTGATATGCCCCTGCCGACCCAGGCCCGTTTGCTGCGGGTGCTGCAGGAGCGCTGTGTACAGCCGGTGGGCAGCAGCGAGCTGTTCCCGGTAGATCTGCGAATCATCTCGGCCACCAACCGTGCACTGCGCGAGCTGGTGCAGGCCGGACGTTTTCGTGAGGATTTGTACTACCGCATCGGCGGCTTGACCTTGGAACTGCCGCCGTTGCGCGAACGTACCGATAAGCAGGCACTGTTCCAACAACTGTGGCAGCAACACCGCGAGCCGACTCAATGGGCAGGCCTCAGCGCCGAAGTGCTGGCGTTATTCGAACAGCACCCGTGGCCGGGGAATCTGCGTCAGGTGAGCAGCGTGTTGCAGGTGGCGCTGGCCATGGCTGAGGAACAGCCGATCCGCGCGGAACACCTGCCGGATGATTTTTTTGTGGACTTGAAGGTAGATCCACCGCTGCCCGCCAGTGAATACCTGGATGACAGCATCGATCTGAACCAGCGTTTGAAGGCGGCAGGCGGGAACATCTCCCACCTGGCGCGGGAGCTGGGGGTGAGCCGCAACACCTTGTACAAACGCCTGCGCCAGCACGAAGGCTAACGCGGCTTGACCACCACCAGCAGGTCGGTGAAGTACTCCACCTGGATCGGCAGGTTGTCCGCCAGTGACGACAGCGCCGCCGCCGTATCATCCAGCTTGAACACACCGGACACCCGCAGGTCCTGCAACGCCTGAGGGTCGAAGCGCAGCATGCCATGGCGGTAGCTGGCGAGGGTTTGCAGCACGTCGCTCAGGGGTTGATCGTTGACCTTGAGCAGGCCACGGGTCCAGGCGTCCGGGTCGCTGTTGCCGATGGCTTGCGGCGGCTGGGCGCGGCCGTGATCGAGGACCGAACGCTGGCCGGCGGTGACGTTGACGCCGTCGCGGGTGGCGCCTTTGACCGCGACGCTGGACTCGATCACCGTGACCACCGTGGTGCCATCCGCTGCACGTTTGACCAGATAACGCGTGCCCAATGCCGTGGCCGTACCTTGGTCGGTACGCACCACGAACGGCCGTTGCGCATCCTTGGCCACGTCCACCCAGAGTTCGCCTTGCAGCAACTCGATGACCCGTTGATGGCCGTCGAATTTCACGTCGACCGCCGAATTGCTGTTGAGCTGCAACTGGCTGCCGTCTTCGAGGGCGATCTGCCGGCGCTCGCCGACGCCGGTGCGCTGGTCGGCCATCCAGACCGGCAGGTGTTGCAGGCCCAGCCAGCCGCACAGGACCACGCCGAGCAAGCCCACCGCTTGCGCACCTCGCGCACGTCGCGGGGCGAATGCGCGGTTCAAGGCAATGCGTGCGGGCTTGGCCGGCAGCGTGTCGAGGCTGCCCCATACTGCGCCCATGCGTTCGATGGCCACAGCGTGCCGCGGGTCGGCCTGGCGCCAGGTGTTGAATGCCTGGTGGTCGGCCTCGGTGACGTTTTCGTCATGCAGGCGGGTCAGCCACTGCGCCGCTTGTTGGATGATCTGTTCGGAACTCATGCCAGCGGGTCTGCCGGGTGCAGGCTGTGGTAGCAGTGAACCAAGGCACTGGAGATGTAGTTTTTGACGGTGCTGGCAGACACGTCCAGGCGTGTGGCGATTTCGCTGTAGGTCAGCCCGTCGAGGCGGCTCAGCAGGAACGCTTCGCGCGCCTTGGCAGGCAGCCCGGCAAGCATCTCCGCAATACGTTCCAGGGCTTGCAGCGCGACATGAATCGCGGCCGGGTCGGGCATGCCAGCGTCCTCGCACTGGATCACCAGGGCTTCCATGTAGGCTTTTTCGATGCGACGACGACGGGCGCCGTCGATCAGCAACCGCCCTGCCGTGGTGGCCAGGAACGCGCGGGGCTCTTTGATCTGTTGAGGTTCGGCCAGCATCAAGACGCGGATGAAGGCGTCATGGGCGAGGTCCGCTGCATGCTGGGAACACCCGAGTTTCTTGCGCAGCCAGCCGTGCAACCAGCCGTGGTGCTCGCTGTACATCGCCGTAAGGGTCTGCTGCCGGACGGAGTCGCCTGGCGCGGCCGGAATGTCGTGCATGCGCAAAAAGATCTCAAATGGGAATAATTGCCAATTGCGCAGACAATGCCAGTAAAACAGGGTTTGGGCAAGGGGCTCAGCGCCAGCTCCACGACACACCGGTGTAGATGCCACGGCCATCCGCCGGCGTGGAACGCGCTACATCCAGGCCTTTATCGTCGTATCCCGGCGTGACGGTGTTGGCGTAACGGCGGTTGGTGAGATTGCGCAGGTCGACCCAGGCTTGCCAATCCTGCTGGGGCGCATCGTAGCCGAAGGTGGCACCGAGCACCGTGTAGGACGCGGCGTAGTAGGAGTTGGCGTAGTCCACTGCCACTCTTGATGAATGCTCGGTGTTAAGGCTGGTGTAGAAACCGGTCGGATGGCTGTAGCGCACCTGCGCCTGATAGTAGTGCTTGGGGATACCCGGCAGGGCGTTGTCGCCAAAGCGGTCGTCATCACGGTAGTGGAAGTCGCTGAAGGTGTAGGCCTGGCGCAGAGTGAGCTGGCCGTTATGGCCGCCTTCCCACAACGGGCTGAGCAGGCTCAGTTCCACGCCCTGGTGCACAGTGGGGCTGGCGTTGGATTCTGCGACGATGGCATTGCGGGTGGCGGTTTGCGCCTGGGTTTCCACCGTGAGCAATTCGTGGCGCACTTCAGAGCGGTACAGCGCCAGGTCCCACTGACCGAACCATTGCTCGCCGCGACCGCCGATTTCCAGGGTGGTGGCGGTCTGGTTTTTCAGGCTCACGCCTTCACGCTGAAGGCCGGTGGCCGGGCCGCTGTCTTTGGGGAAGTATTTGTTCGAACCCCAAATCATCGACCACGCATGCGGCGGCTCGACCGATCGGCTCAGGTTGCCGTACACCTGCAGGTGCGGGGTGAAGTCGTACCGCAGGCCGATACGCGGAGCGTAGTCCCAGTCGTGCTGGCTGAGCGGCGCCTGGCCTTCGGGATAGGTGACCTGGGTTTCGCGACGGGTGTAGATCGCCGCCAGGCCGGTGGTCAGCCATAGGTCGGGAATCAGTTCCAGATCGTTGCCGATGTGCAACACGGTGTCGGAGCCCAGGTAGCTGTAGTCACGGGTCTTGGTGCCGGGCGCGTAGCCAGCGGTATTACCGGCAGGCGTGCGCACATATTCCGAGGCGCCGTTGTTGGGCATCGCCTGGGTGGTGCGCAGGCCGACGGTGGTGTTGCTGTCGTGGCCAAACAGCGTGTCCTGACGGATGTAGTTGAGGGTGCTGCTGATATCGGTGTACGCGACTTTGAGGCGGTTGGTGCCTTCACGCAGGTCCATCGGGTAATCGTGGTACGCCAGGCCGACTTCGACGCGGGCATTATCGTCCAGCTGCAAGGTGGTCTTGTTGGCGATCCAGGTCGAGCCCGGCTGCAGGCGCTTGGAGTCACGGGCGGCGTTGAGGCTGGCGGCCGCGCGCGGGTCGTGGCTGATCTGGTATCGCGTGAGTTTGCCCGGCGTGTCGTTGGTGGTTTCGCGGTAGCGGAAATAGAAGCGGGTTTCCAGGTCCGGGTTGAAGCGGTAACCGAAGTTGGCGGCCACACCTTTGCTAGTTGCTGCGCTCTGGTGCTGGTAGCCGTCGGATTCGGAATCGGTGAGGCTGATGTAATAGTCGGCATCCCCCAGCACCTGGCCGGAACTGATCTCACGCTGGGCGTAGCCTTTGCTGCCCGCTTCATAGCGCAGTTGCAGCTTGGGCGCATCGTAGCCCGTGCGGGTCACGTAGTTGACGGCGCCGCCTAGGGCCAACGCGCCCTGGTCAAAACCGTTGGCGCCGCGCAGCACTTCTACCCGGCTTTGCCACAACGGGTCTTTCAGCTCGTAAGGGGTGCCGCCAGGACCGGTCAACGGCAGGCCGTCGAACATTTCGTACAGGCCGGAGGCGTGGGACCCGGGGCTGCGGTTCAGGCCCGAACCGCGAATCGAGAGCTTCACCCCTTCGTTGTTGGCCGCCTTGGCGTACACCCCGGCCTGGTACTTGAATACGTCTTCGTTGGTACTCACTCGCCCCTGCTGCACGCTATTCATGTCGATGTAGTTGGTGCCACCGGGCACACTCTTGAGCTGCGCCTCGGCCACTTCACCGGCGCTGGCTTCGCTGCTGGTGACTTCGACCGGGGCCAATTGCAGGTCTTCGGCGTGCACCAGCGAGCTTAACGTCAGGGCGGCAAACAGGAACGGAGGGTGGCGCAACAGCATCGGGCAGGTCCTTGGAGTTCGGGGGGCACGTGGTGGGAAGGCTGGGACGCGCGCCAGGTCACGCCTTATTAACGCTTTGACCTCCTGGGCTGTGTTGCGTGACACAGCTGAAGCTGACCTGGCAAATAGGAGGTTCACATCCGTATGGGGCGCGACTCCATCCAGGACGTTGTCGCCTCCCACACAAACTCCTCAGCTGTCGGGGATATTCAGCACCTGCATCAATTCTTCTGCTTCTGATCCCGGAGCCAATCGGAATCCATACATTTCATCCGTTGCCAGTATCCCGCGCAGTGCATCGAGCAATTGCGCCTCGGTGGGCGAGTCACGCAGGAGTTCGTGCGCAGGCAACAACAGTTCGGCGCAGACACCCTGAATACTCGCCGCATCGATCACAGCCAACAGGATAAAGCGCAGGCGTATTTCTCTTTCAGTAGGCCAAACCGTTTTCCGCTTACCCATGGTAAAGGCCTCATATTTCAGAAAAATCCGAGGCTATTGATGACCAAGGGGTGTTTCAAGCAGTGGGCAGCAAGATAGGCCGATTCCTACGCGCAAAAGGGAAGCACCGTACCTTTATGCTGACGTATCCCTGTTTATTGCACCGGCAGAAAATTCATCAGCAACAAGCTCTGCGCATAGTTCAGGCCAATACGCCGGTAGCGTTCATCGAGCATCTGGGTCAGCAGATCGAGACGCGCGACGATCTTGCCGAACTCCACCGCGAAGCTGAGGTTGCTGCCCTCCTCCGAAATTTCGTTGGAAAACAGCAGCAGCACGCCATTCGCATCCTGACGTTTGCTCAGCAGCCACGTGGCCTTCTCGATATTGCGCGCGGCATTGCTGACGAACTGCGGGTTGATTGAATCGGTGATGTAGAACTCCGTGCGTCCACCGTGGGCGGTCACGATCATGCTGCCGATTGCGTAGATGAAGGCGCCGACCCGGTCGCCTTTGAATTCAGGGCTCAAGGAGTAACTCAGCGCCGCCAGGTCACGACGCTCCCCTAGGGCTGGTAGTGCGCGACGTTGCTCGATGGCCTGGCGAATCTCCCGCGCCGCAGTCACCGCGTCCGGGTAACCCGACTGCCGCCACTGGCTGGGATTACGCAGATAGAGTTTGCTCATCAGTAAATACAGGCTTTGCAGATTGTCGCGCATGCCCAGCGTCGCCATGCGATCGACACTGGTCTGGAAGAACTCATCGGGCTTGCCATTGCTGAACTGCTTGACGATATCCTGCCCCTGCTGCTGGCTGCAGCCGCTGGCACAGAGCATTAACAAGGCCGCCAGCAGCAAGGGCTGGCGCACCCGTCGACGATTGAAACAAGGAAACGTGCGATCCATCGGCACCCGATCTGATTCATCCGCCCACGCGGGGATCGGCGGGGCTGGGACAAGGATAGAGCGGAGAAATCCAGAAAAGTGCAGTGACCGGGGGCAGAGAGTTGTAACCAGAGACCGCTGGGCAGATGAATGGGCTTAAATTCTGAATAATTCTATTCTGTCTCTATACTTACTGTAACGACTGTAATCAGGGTCACGGCAATGAAACATCCAATTCGTGCGCAAATGGTTGTCCAGATGATTTGCCTGCTTTCGGTGGCGCAGCTTTTTTGCTGAGTTGCGTGTCACGGCTTTAATACTCAGCCGCCCTTGCGGCGGTGGAAGGTATTGCCCACTGCTCACTCTAATCTGGCCCGACATCCAAATGCCGGGCCAGAGCGTGCCGCTACAGCAAGACAGTGGCCAGCATGCCCAAGGCTCCCAGGCAAAACCCGATCATCGCGCCTCGGCCGGGAAACTCCTGGAACAGCGCCCAGATCACGATCGGTTCCAGCAGCAATAACGACGTCACGGAAACCACCGTGACCACCCAGATATCACCGACCGCCAGATAACCCAGCCAATAAGCCCCCAACAGACAAAGTCCTGCGAAGCACATCACCACCACCGGCATGATGAAAGCTTGCCATGAGCCGTCGCTGGCTTGGGCCAGCCTGGCGGTGACTACCTCACTGTAGATTGCACAAAACTCACCGACGACCATCAACCCTAGAGCAGAAACTCCGAGTAATTCTTTGGACATATCAAAAACTCCTTCGTATTCAACGCACTGTTTTTCAACTCCCAGCCGGCGATGCCGCTGCCGAGGGTTTCGTCGCAGATATACGAAGCAGCCTTGAACAGGCCTGAATTACCGAAGTGCTTTTGCATGCTCATGTCCTTCAAAAGGGGGTGAGTCTCAGCGACCGGATAGGGCGCTCGGCCCGATAATACGTTTGACCAGGTGTTGTGAACACCCCGGGCAAAGAGCCACCGTGATGCAGGGCATCAAAAAACCACCGCACGTCTCGCCGCCACTCGCCGTGTTCGGGCTATGATCAGCCCCTATGAATCAGACGCCTGACTGCCAATGCCCATTGACCTGGAAGCCCTCTATCCCAAACTGATCCACCTGATGCTGGATACGGTCTTCGTCGTCGACAGCGATAACCAGATTGTCTTCGTGAGCGATGCCTGTGAGGCACTGCTCGGCTACAGCGCCAATGAGCTGGTGGGTACCCTGATCACTCACTACATGCACCCTGAAGACCTGGCACGCACTCGCGCCTCCATTATCCGGGTCATGAACGGCCAACCCCATGTCGACTTCCGCAACCGTTATATCCGCAAGGATGGCAGCGTCGTACATATCCTGTGGGCGGCGTTCTGGTCCGAAGAGGTCGGCGCGCGGATCGGCGTCGCACGGGACGTGACCGCACTCACCCAAGCCGAGGAGGAACTACGCTTCCTCGCCCATCATGACCCGCTGACGGCCCTCACCAACCGGTCGCTGTTCAATGCTCGGCTGGACGACGCCCTGAAGGCCGCACAGCTTCATAACCAGATCCTGGCGCTGCTGTTCCTGGACATCAATGACTTCAAGGGCATCAACGATGTGCATGGCCATGCCATGGGCGATCGCGTGCTCTGTGTGATTGCCCGACGACTGGAGCGCTGCGTGCGCGAGAGCGACCTGGTGGCCCGGATGGGCGGGGATGAGTTCACGGTGTTGATTACGGATATCCAGTCGCAGGATGCGGTGGCCGGCAAGGTGGCGCAGATACTTGCAGTCATGGCTGAGCCACTGGGTGCCGAGTTTGGCGGGGTTAAGATGCCGTCCTGCAGTGTTGGCGTGGCGTTTTACCCGGCGGATGGAGAGGATGCAGATACGCTGTTGAGTCATGCGGATGGGGAGATGTATCGGGTGAAAAGGCAGCGGTGGAACTAATCAACAGCCGGGCTGGCGATGGTTTTACCTAACCTGCCTGGCTCGAAAACCAATCAAGTCGCGGGCAAGTATCAAGGTGTGCAAATGATTGACCTCCTCCCGCGGCCCCTTCCACTGCAAATAGCGTCATCGCGGCACACACTCTAAGAATCGCCTGATTTTCTCAGCCGTAGTTGATCGATAGGGTGCTCGTCCATCTTGCCTCTATCATGGCCGTGAACAAAATGTGTGTTTCAGAAAAACAACGCCGACTGCGTGCACTGCTGAGTACCGCCGCCGCGGTTATGTCTGCTTATTCAGCGGATACGATGGCCGCGAGTTGCAATTTCACCCAGGGTGAAACGTTCACGGCTAACTACGCCGCCGCGCCAATTACCTTGACGGTCCCTCGAGATACGCCCGCAGGCACGGTGGTGTACGAAGAAACCATCACAGCACCGAAGCAGGGTTTTAACTGCACTGTATCGTCACCCTTTATCTTTAGTCTGAACCCGACATTTGGTAGCGTTAAGACTGGTACTACTTTCCCCCTGGGTAAAACAGGGCTGTCAATGAAAATCAAGACCTCACAAAATGGCTATTTAAGTGCAGACAGGGTTATGTCCGGGAATTACCTGGACCCAAGCAGGACGTACACCCTTGAAATTACTAAATCAGGTGAACTGTCATCGAAAAATGAGGTTCCCGCAGGCAACCTGGGAGCGCATCGGTACGGCGATATTGATCTTGTGAAGGTTAACCTGACCAACCCAATCATCTTGAACGCTGCATCCTGCGAGACCCCGGATGTTTCTGTTCAAATGGGAGATGACTATTACCTTGATGAATTCAGCAAGATTGGTGATACGTCACAAAGCGTTCGATTCAACATTGGTCTTAACCAATGCCAGACAGGTATCCAGAAGGTCACCTATGCCCTTAAAGCCACTTCGCAAGTGATTGATCAGCAACAAGGCATCGTAGCGTTGAACGCCAGTTCGACCGCAAAAGGCATCGGCCTGAAACTGATGGACGACACCGGTAAACCTATTGTCCTGGGTACTACCTACCCATTCAATGGCTTCAGTACCACAGGCACAAGCTTCAAAATCCCTCTTTCTGCGGCTTATTACCGCCTGGCTGACGGCGAACTGAAGGCCGGCACTGCCAACGCGTCGGTTACCTTTGTAATGAACTATCTGTAGCACGCTGAGTGTCGGCATTGGCTGTGTTAAAACGCCGCCAGCACCGCCTAAAAGTTAATGCCCCGACAAGTCGAGGCATTAAGTTTTGTGGTCTTGGATACGTCAAAAGGGTTTTTAAGCCTTACGGCCCCCACCTGACCTCTCTAGACCAGAAACCACTCGCAGCGGGTTCGCTTGTATTATTTGGCTTGGCGAAGCACAAGCTCCGACAGCCGGGTTTTCACGCGGAAGCAGAACTCACGAATTTGAAATTGATACGCGGGCATAACCATATAGTTCAAATCGGAACCCAACGAGTCCTTGATTTCCATATATTTAGCCGTCTTGGCAGCAATGGCTTGGTATTCCGCCTCGTATTTAACGTAGGACGCTTTGTTGTAAACCTTTAAGACATCCAGCTCTTTACGGCATTGCTCAGCGCGATTCTGGTTTAAGTCTGTTTCTGATTCTGGCTGAGCGGACTCTGGAGAGGCGTGGGCCGCCGCGTTAGCAGGTGCAGCCTCATATCGCACAGTCCAATTGGGTGGTGACGAAGGTGCGACTTCAGGTGGTGCTTCATGGACGACGGCGGGAGGTGGAGTCACTTCAGGTTTTTTTTCTGGAGTTTTCGTAGCGCATCCCGCGAGGGCAAGTCCTACCACTACAACGATGCCACACATTTTATCCATCGGGTTCACCAAGAGGTCATTATGGTTGGCTGAGTCGTTAGGTTCTGGGTAAAAGCAATAACCCACTCAATCTTCGAGTGTAAATTCTCTACCAGACTCAAGGCGCTCAGCCTCTCTTCCTTGAGCGCACAGACGGACAATAGTAGTAAAAAAACAAAGAGATGACGAGTAAAAGCTGATCTTCCACCACCTAATCCCAGAAACACAAAAGCCCCGCAATCGCGGGGCTTTTGTTTGAATCTTGGCGGGAAACCAGGGATTCGAACCCTGGAGACGCTATTAACGTCCGCCGGTTTTCAAGACCGGTGCATTCAACCACTCTGCCAATTTCCCTTGTGCATCACAGGATTATAGTAGCCCATCCCGTCTCAGCGGGCGCCATAATACCCGAATGAAACACACTGTCAAACTCTTGCCATCGCTTGTTACAGAGCGTCTGTTATGATCTTTGCGACTGAACGTTTCAAAATCGAAGGAGTGTCGCCATGCGCGAACAGAATTACGCAGTGAATGGTAACGCGCAGGCTGAGCAGCTTGAAGTCAGCCGCGTGTTGCGCAACACCTATGGCTTGCTCGCCCTTACCCTCGCATTCAGCGGCGTGATGGCGTTCGTGGCCCAGCAGATGCGTGTCGGCTACCCGAATATCTTTGTCGTGCTGATCGGCTTCTATGGTCTGTTCTTCCTGACCAACAAGCTGCGTGACTCGGCCTGGGGCCTGGTGTCGGCGTTTGCCTTGACCGGTTTCATGGGCTTTATCCTCGGCCCGATCCTCAACCGTTACCTCGGCATGGCTGGCGGCGCGGAAGTGGTCAGCTCGGCGTTCGCCATGACGGCGCTGGTGTTTGGTGGTCTGTCGGCCTACGTGCTGATCACCCGTAAGGACATGAGCTTCCTGGGTGGCTTCATCACCGCTGGTTTCTTCGTGTTGCTGGCGGCGGTGGTTGCGGGCATGTTCTTCCAGATCAGCGGCCTGCAACTGGCGATCAGCGCAGGTTTCGTGCTGTTCTCCTCGGTGTGCATCCTGTTCCAGACCAGCGCAATCATCCATGGTGGCGAGCGTAACTACATCATGGCGACCATCAGCCTGTATGTGTCGATCTACAACCTGTTCATCAGCCTGTTGCAGATCTTCGGCATCATGAGCCGTGATGACTGATTGTTAACGCAATAAAAAATGCCCCGCATCGAAAGATGCGGGGCATTTTTGTTTCAAGGGAGTTAATACTGGTTGGGCTCCATTTCCAGATCAACCTTGAAACGCTCAGCGATGTCGCGCTGGATACGCTGGGCCAAGTTCGCAATATCGTGCCCCGTGGCATCGCCATAGTTGACCAGCACCAACGCCTGCAACTTGTGTACGCCGGCATCGCCGTCGCGAAAGCCCTTCCACCCCGCCTTGTCGATCAGCCAGCCGGCCGCGAGCTTCATCTGCCCATCCGCCTGCGGGTACGCCACCAGGTCCGGATACACCGCTTGCAGCTCAGCCGCCAGCGCCTGGGACACCAGCGGGTTCTTGAAGAAGCTGCCGGCATTGCCCAGTTCTGCCGGGTCCGGCAGTTTTTCACGGCGGATGCTGCAAATCGCGCGGCTGACGTCACTCGGCGTCGCCTCGGTGATCCCCTGCCCCGCCAGGCGCTGTTGCACCGGCCCGTAGTCGAGTTTCAGGTGGCTGGCGCGACTCAGGGCAAAGCGCACTCGCAGGATCAGCCAGCGTCCGGTTTCGTGTTTGAACAGACTGTCGCGGTAGGCAAAGTTGCACTCGTCCAGGCTAAAGTCGCGCAGCTCGCCGGTGTGGCGATCCAGAGCAGTCAGGCCGGCAAATACATCCTTGATCTCCACGCCGTAGGCGCCGATGTTCTGCGTCGGGGCTGCACCGACGGTGCCGGGGATAAGGCTGAGGTTTTCCAGGCCGCAAAAGCCCTGTTCCAGGGTCCACAGCACGAACGGATGCCAGGCTTCGCCGGCTTCGGCTTCGACCACCACCTGCGTGCCGTCGTCATGCAACACCCGGATGCCTTGGGTAGCCATGCGCAGGACCAGCGCCGGTATGTCCTGAGTCAACAGCAAGTTGCTACCACCGCCGATCACCAACAGCGGCACCGCGTGCACCGCTGAATAGGCCAGCGCCTCACGGACGTCATCATCGCTGTAGGCCTCGGCAAACAACTGGGCACTGACATCAATGCCAAAGCTGTTGAATGGCTTGAGCGATACCTGCGCAAGCACTTGCAAGGTCATAACCGTCCCTTCAATTCGATCACCAATAAATCACAGGCGCGTTCGATCAGGTCCAGGACCCGTTCGAAGCCTTGTTCACCTTCGTAATACGGGTCCGGCACTTCGTCCACTTCGGCGTCGTAGCGGCGCAGGAAAAGGTCCAGCTCCGCCTTGCCCTGGCCCGGTTGCAGGGCCTTGAGGTTGCGCAGGTTGCTGTGATCCATGGCCAGGATCAGGTCATAGCGCGCAAAGTCGGCGCGAGACACCTGCTGGGCACGCTGGGCGGACAGATCGTAGCCGCGCACCAACGCCGCACGCTGACTGCGTTGATCCGGCGGGTTGCCGACATGCCATTCACCCGTCCCTGCAGACGCTACTTCCACCTGCCCCGCCAGCCCCGCTTCGCGCAATTTATGACGCAGTACGCCTTCTGCTGTAGGCGAACGGCAGATGTTGCCCAGGCAGACAAACAGAACCTCCATCAGGCCCCCAGCAGGCGACGGACGCGCTCAAGGTCTTCCAAGGTATCGACGCCTGCCGGCGGCGCTTCCAGCGCATCGCCCACATGGATACGCACGCCGTGCCACAGGGCCCGCAGTTGCTCCAGGGATTCAGTGTTTTCCAGCCAGCACGGGCCCCAGCTGACGAAGTCATGCAGGAAACCGGCGCGGTAGGCGTAAATGCCGATATGGCGACGGTAAGGCACGCCTTCCGGCAATACGTCAGGTTTCTTGGCGAAGGCGTCGCGCGCCCAAGGCAAGACCGAGCGGCTGAACGTCAGCGCCAGGCCGTTGATGTCGCTGACCACTTTCACCACGTTGGGGTTGAACAGGGTCTCGATGTCTTCAATCGGCTCGGCGAGGGTCGCCATGCGCGCTTCGCCATGGGCGGCCAGGTTGGCAGCGACCTGGTCGATCACGCTGGGCGGGATCAGGGGTTCGTCACCCTGTACGTTGACCACGATGGCGTCCGGTGCCAGGCCAAGCTGGGTGGCAACTTCAGCCAGGCGATCGGTGCCGGAGTTATGGTCTTCGCGGGTCAACACCGCCTCGGCGCCAAACCCCTTGCAGGCTTCGATGATGCGCGGATCGTCGGTGGCCACCACCACACGCTCGGCGCTGCTTTTGCAGGCCTGTTCCCACACCCGCTGGATCATCGGCTTGTCGCCGATGAGTTGCAGCGGCTTGCCCGGCAAACGAGTCGATGCGTAGCGGGAAGGAATGACAACGGTAAAGGCGGTGGTCATTTATCCAGACGCTCGTCGGTGGTCAGGGTACGGGCTTCGCTTTCCAGCATCACCGGGATGCCATCGCGGATCGGGTAAGCCAGGCCGGCGCCTTTGCTGATCAGCTCGGTTTTGTCGGCGCTGAGCTTGAGCGGGCCTTTGCAGATCGGGCAAGCGAGGATGTCGAGCAGTTTGGTGTCCATGAGTGGTTCCTGGAAAGCAGCGGTTTAAGGCAAAAGACGGGCAGGCAGCAGACGCATCAGCTGCGTGTCGAACCAGGCGATGAACGCCCGCGACGGCAGTGCATCCACCGCAAGGTACCACCAGTCGGGCTGGGCAAAGGCGCGGCACTTCACCGCGTCCTTCTCGGTCATGACCAGCGGTAATGACGGCGTAAAATTCAGGACCTCAGCGCTGTAGGGCGAGTGGTCGGCAAATGCATGGGGTATCGGCTGCCAGTGTAGCGTTTCAAGGGTATTGAAGAAACGTTGCGGGTTGCCAATACCGGCGACCGCATGCACCGGCTGGCCGGCGGGAAAATGATCCACCGGCTGCCGCTCGCCGGTCAGCAGGTTGACCAGTGCCGTGGGTTGCAAGCGAAAGGCGAAACCATCGTCTCGATCACTGACGGCGCCGTTGTACAGCAACGCGTCGACACTCTGCAGCCGCTCCACCGGCTCACGCAACGGCCCCGCCGGCAGGCAACGACGGTTGCCCAGGCCGCGGGCGGCGTCGATCAGGACCAGTTCAAGGTCACGGGCCAGGCGGTAGTGCTGCAGGCCGTCGTCGGAAAGGATCAGGTCCACGGTTTCGCTGGCCAGCAGCGCCTGGACTGCATGGCTACGATTGGGGTCGATCACCAACGGGACGCCGCAGCGCTGCACGATCAACAAAGGCTCGTCACCCGCCACTTCGGCGCTATGGCTGGCTTCAACCCGCCATGGCAACTGTGGCGGCTTGGCGCCATAACCGCGGCTGACCACTCCCACGCGCAAGCCGCTGCGTCGACAATGTTCGATCAACCACAGGATCAATGGCGTCTTGCCAGTGCCACCCACGGTGATATTACCGACCACCACCACCGGCACCGGCGATTGATAGATCTCGCCCTCACCCGCCAGGAAGCGCGCACGCTTGCGCTGCACAACCCCACGGTACAAGGACTCCAGCGGGCGCAGCAGCAAGAGTGCCGGATGGCCCTCGTACCAGGCCTTGAGCAAACGATCGGACATGGCCATCAGGGTTGGCCCGCCGCCTCGACGGTGGTCATGCGCAGATGACTGAAGCCGAGCTTTCCGGCGGCGTCCATCGCGGTGATCACGGCCTGATGCTGGGTCTTGCCGTCGGCACTGATGGACAGTGGCAGCTTGGTGTCGCCGCCGGACTCTTTCTGCAAGGCGTCCATCAGGCTGGCCAGGTCGTTTTTCTCAAGCAACTGGTTGTTCACCGAAAACACCCCGTCGGCGCTGATGGCGATGTCCAGTTGCTTGACTTGCTGGTCTTCGGCCGGCGAGCCGCTCACGGCTTCCGGCAGGTCGACGCGCAGCTCGGTCTGCCGGGTGAAGGTGGTGGTGACGACAAAAAACAGCAGCAGGATAAACACCACGTCAATCAGCGACGCGAGGTTGATATCGACGTTTTCCCGTTGCTTGCGGCGAAATTTCACGCTTTGCCCCCAACCAGGTCGACGTCACGGTCGCCTTGCACCACTTCCACCAGCTTGATGGCTTCCTGTTCCATGCCGACCACCAGCTCATCAATGCGACGCTGCAGGAATCGGTGGAAGAACACCGAAGGAATACCCACCATCAAGCCTGCGGCTGTGGTGATCAGCGCCTTGGAGATACCGCCGGCCAGTACGGCCGCGTTGGTGGTCATGCCGGCGCCCATGAATGAGCTGAAAATATCGATCATGCCCAGCACTGTGCCGAGCAAGCCGAGCAACGGCGCCATCGCGGCGATGGTGCCGAGAGCATTGATATAACGCTCAAGCTCATGAATGACGCGGGCGGCGGCCTCTTCGATGCACTCCTTCATGATCTCGCGACCGTGCTTGGAGTTGGCCAGGCCTGCAGCAAGGATTTCACCCAACGGGGAGTTGGCGCGCAGTTCCTTGAGCTTTTCCTTGTCCAGTTGCTTATTCTTGATCCAGCCCCAGACCTGCCCCAGCAGATGCTCGGGGGTCACGCGGCTGGCGCGCAGGGTCCACAGGCGTTCGGCGACGATGCCGAGTGCGGCGATAGAGCTCATGATGATCGGCAACATCATCCAGCCGCCGGATTTGACCAATTCCCACACAGTGAATGTCCCCTCGAAAAAGTGCGCCACTTTACCATATAGGTGCGTAGACCACAGACCCCATCGGCCTCGGCTAAGGTAACCGCTCGCGCCAGAACCGGCGTTGACTGCGCGCAACAACCGGCGCTGCGAAAGCCCCCAATCGCAGACGCACGGCGCCCTGCTCGGCAGTGTCATACACCTGGCTGCCCGACCGCTGGTAACGCGCCATCACCTGCGGATGGGGATGGCCGAACGCGTTGCTGCGCCCACGCGAGATCAGCACGGATCGCGGCGCTAGTCGCTCCACAAAGGGCCAGGACGAAGAACTGCGACTGCCATGGTGCGGCGCCTGCAGCCAATCGGTGGGCACCGCAAGGGGGGACGCGAGCATGGCGTGTTCGGCTGCGCGGTCAATATCACCGGTCAGCAACAGGCGCTCACCCTTGGCCTGCACCTGCAAAACGCAGGACTTCGCGTTGCCGCTGATAGCGTCAGGCCATTGCCAGAGTTCGAAGGTCACGCCGTCCCAGGTCCAGCGCTCGCCACTGACGCAAGGCTGGGTGCCGAGCGATATTGGCAGGCCTTCGGTCTCTCCGCCCACCACGCGCTTGATCGGCATGCCTTTGGCAATGGCTGCCGCGCCACCGGCATGATCGGCGTCGGCGTGGCTGAGCAGCAGCATGTCCAGCTCCCCTATCCCGAGTTTTCGCAAAGATGGCAGTACCACGCGGGCCCCCAGGTCAAAAGCTCCGGAGCGCGGGCCGGCGTCGTACAGCAAGGTGTGATGGCGGGTACGCAAAATCAGCGATTGCCCCTGGCCGACGTCAAGCTGCGTCACCTCCACCTGCCCGTCAGGCACCGGCGCTCGCGGTGGAAACACCGCCAGCAACAGCATCGGCCAGCCCAGCACACGAAACGGCACGCCCTTGGGCAGCAGGAGCAACGTGGCGCCCAGCAGACTCACCAGCCAATACCCCGGCGGTACTTCGGCCGGAATCCAGGCCGGCATCCGCCCGGCGAGCCACGCCAAGCCGTTAAACAAGGCATCCAGCGCCCCTCCCGCCAGCCAGAGCAATCCTTCCCCCACAAACGGCAGCACCAGCAATGCGCTGCCCAACAGGGCCAACGGCAATACCACCAGGCTGATCCATGGCACCGCCACCAGGTTAGCGAATGGTGCGCTCAGGCTGATGGGCAACCCCAACACCAGCAAGACCGGAAACAACCCGATGGCAATCAACCACTGCGGCCGGGTCCAGGCCTGCCATAGGCTCCAGGGCCCCAGCCGTCCGCCAAACGCCAGGATCAGCACCGCCACCGCCGCAAATGACAGCCAGAAACCCGGCTGCACACTGGCCAATGGTTCCAGGACCAGCACCCCATTGAGCGCCAGCAACAACGGCCGCCACAGCCCGAGATGACGCAAGCGCCATCGCCACAACAATACCAACCCAACCATCACACAGGCGCGCTGTACCGGCACGCCAAACCCGGCCAGCAAGCCATAACCCAATGCCGTGGTGAACGCCAGCCCACAGGCCCACGGCAGCCACGGCCAGGTTCGAGGCCAGAACCCATAGCGCGCCAGGCCGGCGATCAATCCGTAGATCAAGCCAGCGAGCAAGCCGATGTGCTGGCCGGAGATGACCAGCAGGTGCACAGTGCCGGTGTCCTGCAGTACCTGCCAATCAGCCGCCGCCAATCCAGAGCCATCGCCCAACACCAAGGCAATCAGGCCTGCCTCCCTGCCTTGGGCATCTACCGCCAGCAGGCGCTGACGCACACTGTCACGCCAGGCGGCGGTAGCCGGGGCCAGGCGCTCTCCGTCCTTTACCGTACCCGTGGCGCCGATGCGCTGGGCGAGCAGCCAGGCCTCCTGATCAAACCCATGAAAGTTCAGCAACCCGGCCGGCCGCTTGAGGGTGATTGCCAGGCGCCAGCGTTCACCGCTGCGCACGGGCGGCCCACCGCGCCAGGACACCCGGATGCGCTTGGGCAACCGAGCGTTACGCGACCGACTGTCGGTGAGTACGAAGCGCACGCCATCGCCCGTCTGTTGCGGCAACCCGCTGACCCGCCCTTCCACCCAGCGTGTTTGCCCCTCCAGCGCCGGCCTGAGACGGTCATCCAGCGCCCACTGCGCGCTGATACAGGCCCAACTCAGCCCCAACAGAAAAAACGCCAAGGGATAAGTGCGAAACGGCAACAGCATCAAGGCCAACATCAGCAGGGCGATCAGCCAACCGGTCGGCGGCAATGCCGGTAAAAAGCGCAAGGCCAGCAACCCCAGCGCAAACGCGAACATCCCTGTCCTCATGGATCCTCCTTTTCGAGTGATCCACTCAGTCTTAGCCGGTTGTCCAATACGGCCTATGATGTTTTGTCACAAAGTCTGAATTTTCTGTTTATAGAATGCGGGCATACTTGGCCCTCGAACTGACCTGGACCCCTTATGCCCCGGCGCTTATTCAAACGATACATGCCTGACCCCAGCAGTATCAGGGAACACAAGTCATTACAGTTTCTCGGCACCTTGCTGCATGACCCGAACCTCTGGCACCTGAACCGGCATTCGGTCGCACGCGCAATGGCCGTGGGTTTGTTCGCGGCCTTTATCCCGATTCCGTTGCAGATGTTGCTGGCAGCCGTCCTGGCGATCACCGTGCGCGCCAATATGCCCATCGCGGTCAGCCTGGTATGGCTGACCAACCCGATTACCATGCCTTTGGTGTTTATCTGTACTTACATGACCGGCGCCTGGCTGATGAATGTGCCGCCGCGCAGCTTGCCGGATGACCTGACCTGGGAATGGATCAGCGGCCAATTGAGCACGTTATGGCAGCCGTTCCTGCTGGGTTCAGTGGTGTTGGGGCTGGTATTGGGCGCGATCGCGTACTGCCTGACCATGGGCTATTGGCGCTGGTGGGTGGCCCACCAATGGAAAAAACGCAAACAACGTCGCGCCTAGCAAGCCCGCAGGCGCAGATGCACCCGTAACCCTTGCCCGGTATTTTCTGCCCAGAGGCTACCGTCCTGGCGCTGCACGGCATTGCGCGCGATGCTCAGGCCCAGGCCGAAGCCACCATCGCCCGGGCGTGAACCGTCCAGCCGGGTAAAAGGTGCGAAGATCCGCTCCAGATCCCCTTCATCTATCCCGCCGCCCTGGTCCTCCAGCCACACATGCCAATAGTCACCTTCGCGACGCCCATCCAGGCTGACCACACCGCCCACGGGTGAGTGGCGGATGGCATTGCGCAGGATGTTTTCCAGCGCCTGGGCCAACGCGTTCAGGTTGCCTCGCACCCAGCAATCCGGGCCGAGCAGGCACGGCAGACGCGATGCCGGCCAATCGCTCTCGAAACACGCGTTTTCGCGCAGCATGTCCCACAAGGCCTGCAGCTGGATATCTTCCTGAGGCAGCGGCGCCCGTTCAGTGTCCAGCCAGGCCAGTTGCAGGCTGTCTTCGACCAGGCGTTGCATGGCGTCGATCTCACGGCCGAGGCGCTCGCGCAGTTGCGTCAGGTCTTGCTCACTGTCACAGGCCACCCGCAGACGACTCAGCGGTGTGCGCAGTTCGTGGGACATGTCCCGCAGCAGTTGCTGCTGCAACACCACGGTACCCTGCAAACGCTCGGACATATGGTCGAACGCACGGCCCAGCTCGCCCAATTCATCCCGGCGACTGGTCGCATCGTGGGATAACCGGGTATTCAATTGATCGGCACGCCAGGCGTTGGCCTGCTCACGCAGTTGATTCAGGGGCACGATCAGCAACCGATACAGGCCGACGCACAACAACAGGGTAAACAGACCGGGGATCACGCCATTGGTCACCACCCGCCAGAACAGCTGATAGCGCCCCGGCATGAAGCGCTGCGGCAATTCGATCACCAGCGAACCCGCGTTGGGGTCGACGGGGAACGGGATTTTCAGCCACGGCAGGCCTTTGACATGTCGGCTCACCGGCCAATCCAGGCCACGCAGAAAGGTCAGGCGCTGGCTTTCCTTGTCGGTCAGCGGGTAACTGCTGAGCGACTGCAGGTCATTGCCGATCACGCCTATCCAGGTGGTTTCACGCTTGCCCATCGCCTGCAGCCAAGCGTCGACACCCGCACGTCCACCCTGACTCCACGCCTGCTCGGCACCGACTGCGTAGCCACTCAACGTGATCCGCGCTTCATCGGACAGGTAGGCGTTCTTCTGCTCCATGTACCGACCCCACGACCAACTGAGCCAGATCATCAGCAAACAGAAGGCGATCAACAGGCAGGCCAGCTTCCAGAACAACGAGTGCTTGCCCGGCAGCCGCTTCAAGGGGCGTTCAAAGGCTGTCATCGGCACCGCTCAGCACATAGCCTTTGCCCCACACCGTACGCACTTCGCGCTCGGTGTAGCCGATGGCCTTGAGCTTGCGGCGGATCTGGCTGATGTGCATGTCGAGGCTGCGGTCATGGGGCGCGTAACCGCGTTGCAGCACATGCTGGTAAAGGAAGGGTTTGCTGAGGACTTCTTCAGCGTTGCGATGCAGGGTTTCCAGCAGCCGGTATTCACTGCGGGTCAAGCCGGCCCAGTGCCCCAGGTGGAAGACATCGCACAATTCATCGTCGAAGCGCAGGGTGCGGGCATCGTCACGTGCGGGTGCCAGGCTCGGCAATGGGCGTCGGTCCAGGGCCACCCGGCGCAGGATGGCTTCAATGCGCACACGCAGCTCGATCATGCTGAACGGCTTGGGCAGGTAGTCATCGGCGCCCAGGCGGAAACCGCTGATGCGATCGGCCTCGGCCCCCAGTGCCGACATCAGGATCACCGGGATCGAATGGCTCTGACGCAGGTGGGTCAGGATCGACAACCCATCCAGCCCCGGCAGCAGGATATCCATCAGCACCACGTCAAACACTTGATTGCGCGCCATCTGCAGACCTTGCTGGCCGTTCTGGCACCAGGTGACGTGGAAACCACAGCGGCCCAGGTGCTCCTGGACATAGGCGCCCAGCACGGGGTCATCTTCAATGGTCAGGACACTGGGTAGGCCAATCGCTGCGGGATTCATTAGTATCTGCAAGTCATTCTCAATCACTGATTATTCAAGATTCACCCGCCACAGGCAATCGCCACCGCGCGCCAAATGCCTTGAAGATTGCCGTATGTCATTAATTTGCAAGATTCCTCGCCGCGCAAATGGCTACACTGCGCAGGTGGCGCGGACCGGATGCCCGCGCAATTTCGTAGATATCAATGTGGTAGCAGGAGAGTGGCGTGCTGACAAGAATGGGGATAAAAGGCCGCGTACTGTTGCTGACCTTATTACCGACCAGCCTGATGGCCTCGTTGTTGGGGGGCTATTTCACCTGGATGCAGCTCTCGGAACTGCAGACCCAATTGCTGCAACGCGGCGAGATGATTGCTGAGCAATTGGCGCCGCTGGTCGCGCCCGCCCTCAGCGCGCGCAACACCGAGCTGCTTGAGCGCATCGCCACTCAATCCCTGGAACAGCCGGACGTGCGTGCCGTGTCCTTCCTGAGCCCCGAACGCGCGCCCCTCGCCCACGCCGGCCCGACCATGCTCAACCAACCGCCGGTCGGCAACAGCTCTCACCTGTTGCAACGCACCGGCAATGACGCCACCCGCTATTTGCTGCCGGTGTTCGGGCGCCATCGCAACCTTGCCGGAGAGCTGATTCCGGATGAAGCCGACCGCCTGCTGGGCTGGGTCGAGGTGGAACTGTCCCACAACGGCATGTTGCTGCGCGGCTACCGCAGCCTGTTCGCCAGCCTGTTGCTGATCGCCATCGGCCTGATTTGCACCGCCGCGCTGGCGCTGCGCATCAGCCGCACGATCAATTCGCCGATCGGCCAGATCAAACAAGCCGTGGCTCAACTCAAGGACGGCAATCTGGAAACCCGTTTGCCGCCCCTGGGCAGCCAGGAACTGGACCAGCTCGCTTCCGGCATCAACCGCATGGCCGAGACCTTGCAGAATGCCCAGGAAGAACTGCAACACAGCATCGACCAGGCTACCGAGGACGTGCGCCAGAACCTGGAAACCATCGAGATCCAGAACATTGAGCTGGACCTGGCACGCAAGGAGGCCTTGGAGGCCAGCCGCATCAAATCGGAGTTCCTGGCCAACATGAGCCATGAGATCCGCACGCCGCTCAACGGCATCCTTGGCTTTACCCACTTATTGCAAAAAAGCGAGCTGACCCCACGCCAGCTTGACTACCTGGGCACCATCGAAAAGTCCGCCGACAACCTGCTGGGCATCATCAACGAGATCCTCGATTTCTCGAAAATCGAAGCCGGCAAGCTGGTGCTCGACAGCATCCCGTTCAACCTTCGGGACTTGCTGCAAGACACCCTGACCATCCTCGCACCCGCCGCCCATGCCAAACAGTTGGAACTGGTGAGCCTGGTGTACCGCGACACGCCGCTGGCGTTGGTCGGCGACCCGCTGCGCTTGAAGCAGATCCTCACCAACCTGATCAGCAACGCGATCAAGTTCACCCGCGAGGGCACCATCGTGGCCCGGGCAATGATCGAGGACGAACAGGAGGACAGCGTGCAATTGCGCATCAGCGTGCAGGACACCGGTATCGGCCTGTCCAGCCAGGACGTGCGCGCGCTGTTCCAGGCCTTCAGCCAGGCCGACAACTCGCTGTCGCGCCAACCCGGCGGCACGGGGCTGGGCCTGGTGATTTCCAAGCGCCTGATCGAGCAGATGGGCGGCGAAATCGGCGTCGACAGCACGCCGGGCGAAGGTTCGGAATTCTGGATCAGCCTGAACCTGCCCAAGACCCGCGACGACGTCGAAGACTTGCCTTCCGCGCCCCTGCTGGGTCATCGCGTCGCCGTGCTGGAAAACCACGAACTGGCACGCCAGGCGCTGCAACATCAATTGGAAGACTGCGGCCTGGAAGTCACCCCGTTCAATAGCCTGGAAAGTCTGACCAACGGCATCACCAGCGCCCATCAGACCGAACAGGCCATCGACCTGGCGGTGCTCGGCGTGACGGCCAACGACATCCCGCCCGAACGCCTCAACCAGCACCTGTGGGACCTCGAACACTTGGGCTGCAAAGTGCTGGTGCTGTGCCCCACCACCGAGCAGATGCTGTTCAACCAGTCCGTGCCCAACCCCAACAGCCAGTTGCAGGCCAAGCCGGCGTGCACGCGCAAACTGCGCCGTGCGCTGTCCGACCTGATCAGCCCGCGTCCGTCGCGCAGTGAACCGGGCGAACCGTTGTCCAGCCGTGCGCCGCGCGTATTGTGCGTGGATGACAATCCGGCGAACCTGCTGCTGGTACAGACCCTGCTGGAAGACATGGGCGCGCGGGTGCGTGCCGTGGAAAGCGGTTATGCCGCCATCGACGCCGTGAAACAGGACACCTTCGACCTGGTGCTGATGGACGTACAAATGCCCGGCATGGATGGCCGCCAGAGCACCGAGGCGATCCGCCAGTGGGAAAGCGAACGCAGCGGCACGCCATTGCCAGTGGTCGCCCTCACCGCCCACGCCATGGCCAACGAAAAACGCGCCTTGCTGCAAAGCGGCATGGACGATTACCTGACCAAACCCATCAGCGAGCGGCAGCTGGCTCAGGTGGTATTGAAGTGGACCGGCCTGGCCCTGCGCAATCAAGGCCCGGAACGCGTAGCGGATGGCCTCGGCCCCGGCGTACAACTGCCTGTGCTTGACCATGAAGAAGGCCTGCGCCTGGCCGCCGGTAAGGCGGATCTGGCGGCGGACATGCTCGCCATGTTGCTCGCCTCCCTGGAGGCCGACCGACTCGCCATCACCATTGCGCGTGACGCCAACGACAACAACGCCCTGATCGAGCGTGTGCACCGACTGCATGGTGCCACCCGTTATTGCGGCGTACCGCAACTGCGGGCCGCCTGCCACCGCGCCGAAACCCTGCTCAAGCAGGACGACGCCAAGGCCCAGCATGCCTTGGACGAACTGGACATGGCCATCGCCCGACTCGCCAGTGAAGCGCGGGTCAACGCCTGATTTTGCACAGGTACCGGCGTTTGTGGTGAGCGGGCTTGTCGGCTCGCCGTATCGCGCGAGCGGGGCAAGCCCGCTCACCACAAACGCCTGTGCCTTCATTTGTCATTGCAGGGAGCATTTCCATGCGCGTCATTCTTTTCAGCAGCCAGACCTACGACCGCGACAGTTTCCTCGGCGAACCGCTGCCGCCTGGCCTGGAGCTTCAGTTCCAGCCAGCCCGTCTCAATCTGGACACCGTAGCCCTGGCCGAGCATCACGAAGTGGTCTGCGCCTTTATCAACGACGACCTCAGCGCCCCGGTCCTGGAGCATCTGGCCAAGGGTGGCACGCGGTTGATCGCCTTGCGTTCGGCGGGTTACAACCATGTGGACCTGGCCTGCGCCAAGCGCCTGGGCCTGACCATCGTGCGGGTACCGGCGTATTCGCCCCATGCGGTGGCCGAGCATGCGGTCGCACTGATCCTCGCCCTCAACCGTCGACTGCACCGGGCCTACAACCGCACCCGCGATGGCGATTTCAGCCTGCATGGCCTCACCGGGTTCGACCTGGTGGGCAAGACCGTCGGCGTGGTTGGCACCGGGCAGATCGGCGCTACGTTTGCCAAAATCATGGCCGGCTTCGGCTGCCAGTTGCTCGCCTATGACCCCTTCCCCAACCCGCAGGTACAGGCCCTGGGCACGCGCTACGTGAGCCTGCCCGAACTGCTCGCCCAGGCACAGATCATCAGCCTGCATTGCCCGCTCACCGCCGACAGCAAGCACTTGATCAACGCCCGCTCCCTGGCGCAGATGCAGCCGGGCGCGATGCTGATCAACACAGGTCGCGGCGGCCTGGTCGACACCCCGGCGCTGATTGAGGCGCTCAAGGACGGCCAGCTCGGCTATCTGGGACTCGATGTGTATGAAGAAGAGGCCCAGCTGTTTTTCGAGGACCGCTCCGACCTGCCCCTGCAGGACGACGTCCTCGCGCGCCTGCTGACCTTCCCCAATGTGATCATCACCGCCCACCAGGCGTTCCTCACGCGCGAGGCCCTGGCGGCGATTGCCGGCACCACCCTGGCCAACATTGCCGCCTGGGCCGATGGGCGGGCGCAGAACCTTGTCGAAGGATGATCAGCGGTCACATACCGGGCTCATGATGAGCCAGCACCGTGATAGGATGCCGCGCCTATTTGGAGGATCCATGGCCGAACACGATTTCCGCTTCAGTTTGCTGAGCCCGCAACACACCCTGATCGAATGCCGCGCCCTGGTGCCGGGCCGTTATCAGGTCACTGGCAACGGTGGTTCGATCAAGCACGGCGACGTGCTGATCGTCACCTTGCGCGGTAGTAAAACCCTGTCGATGCGCCTCACCGTCGAAGGTGACGCGCGCTACTCCATCCGCCCGGCAGGCCAGTGGGTCGCCATGGCCCAGGGGCCGAAGTTCGGCGAGTTGGAGATTCACACCTGGAAGGTCAACTGCGACAGCTGCGAGGCCGTGCTGGAGTTCGAATTCGCGGTGGAAACCAAGCTGACCAAAGAGCCGCTGCAACCCGCCGCGAATGCGCGCATTGCCGAACTGGGCTGGGCCAGCGAGGGTGACAAGCACCGCTGCCCGAAATGCCAGAAGGCCGCGCAATGAGAGGCCTGCTTCTGCTCGCCGCCATCGGTGCGGCCCTGACGGGTTGCGCCGGGGATTCGGTCAAGCTCAAGCAGGATCACAGCTACGTGGTGGAATGGATTGGTGAACGCCCGCTGATGGACTATGCGCACCTGACCGTCACCCTTGGCGCCGATGGCCGCGCCTACGGCAATGGCGGCTGCAACCACTGGTTTGCGCCCTACACCGTCGACGGCGACAGCCTCAGCTTCGGCAAGATCGGCAGCACCCGCAAACTCTGCGCCGAGGCCCTGATGGAGCAGGAACACCGCTTCTTCCAGGCCCTGCAAGGCGTGCAGCGTTGGGATATCTCGCCCATCGAGCAGACGCGGTTCTGGCCGGCCGAAGGCAAGCCGATCCGCTTGTGGCTCGAAGAAGGCTGATTTACCCAATCGATGGATTGATGGAAGCTGAATGTGGGAGGGGGCTTGCCCCCGGTAGCGGTGGATCAGTCAATATATTATTGCTGACATGCCGTCATCGGGGGCAAGCCCCCTCCCACAGGTGTTTTGAGTCGTGGTTTTAGCCGCGCAAGGCCTTGAGCTTGGCCAACACCCCTTCCGCTGTCTGCTCACCCATCAACTGCTCACGTACCTTGCCCTTGTCATCAATGATGTAGGTCACCGGCAATGCTTCGCTGCGTGGAATATCGAAAATCTCTTCCGGGTTCTGCGCCAGCACCGTGAACTTGATGCCCAGCTTGTCGCTGGCGGCTTTCAGTTCTTCGCCCTGCACGTTGTCGAAATTGACCCCAAATACGCCTACGTTCTGCGCCTTCAACTGCTCGGCCAACGCATTGAGTTCGGGGATTTCCGTACGGCACGGGCCACACCATTCGGCCCAGTAGTTGACCACCAGCCATTGCTTGTCCAGGCGTTCGGAAGCTACCTTCTTGCCATATTGGTCAACGCCGTAATCGTTACCGCAGCCGCTGAGCAGCAGGGTTGTGATGATCGCCAATGCTCCGATCAGTCGCCTTGTCATGGGGTAATCCTTCGCAAAAATGAACGTTGGCTGCGACCTATCGCCTCTTACGGTTTAAGGACAGGTCGCTGCGCGGGTAGAATACCTGCCACCTTACGCAAGATGCGACCCGCACATGACCGATCTGACGCTTTATCACAACCCGCGCTGCTCGAAATCCCGCGGTGCGCTGGAACTGCTGGAAGCCCGCGGCCTCACTCCGACGGTGGTGCGCTACCTGGAAACCCCGCTGGACGCCGCGCAATTGAAGGCGTTGCTGGGCAAGCTGGGCATCAGCGCCCGCCAACTGCTACGCACGGGTGAAGATGAATACAAAACCCTCAACCTGGCGGACGCCAGCCTCAGCGAAGCACAGTTGATTGCCGCCATCGCCGAGCATCCGAAGCTGATGGAACGCCCTATCCTGGAAACCGCCGACACCGCCATCATTGGCCGTCCGCCGGAAAACGTGCTGGAGATTCTGCCGTGACGTCGCCGTATGTGCTGGTGCTGTATTACAGCCGCAATGGCTCGGTGAGCGAAATGGCCCGGCAGATTGCCCGGGGCATCGAGCAAGGCGGCATGGAAGCCCGGCTGCGCACCGTGCCGGCGATCTCCACCGAGTGCGAAGCCGTGGCGCCGAGTATTCCAGAGGAAGGCGCGCTGTACGCCAGCCTCGATGACTTGAAGCACTGCTCGGGCCTGGCCCTGGGCAGCCCGACCCGCTTCGGCAACATGGCCGCGCCGCTCAAGTATTTCCTCGACGGCACCAGCAACCTGTGGCTTACCGGTGCCCTGGTCGGCAAGCCGGCTGGGGTGTTCACCTCTACCGCCAGCCTGCACGGCGGCCAGGAAACCACGTTGATGTCGATGCTGTTGCCGCTATTGCACCACGGCATGCTCATCACCGGCCTGCCCTACAGCGAACAGGCGTTACTCGACACCCAGGGCGGCGGCACGCCGTATGGCGCCAGCCACCATGCCGGGCCTGACGGCAAGCGCTTGCTCGATCAACATGAAATCGCCCTGTGCCGCGCACTCGGCCTGCGCCTGGCCACCACCGCCACGCTGCTGGAGAACGGCCGTGGCCAGAAAGCCTAAGGTCCTGCCGCCCCAGGCGTGGCTGGAGCCGCGGGTCAAGCTGGCGCGCGTGCTGAGCCTGCTGGCGTTTTTCGGCTTGGTGGGGTTGCTGTGCGTGTACTACCTGTTCGTTGCTGATCTGCACGGCGCACGGCCGTGGGTGATCCTGCTGATCGAACTGGTGCCGCTGCTGGTGCTGACGCCGGGCATGCTGCTGGGCAGCGCGCGCGGGCATTCGTGGATGTGCTTTGTGGTGAATTTGTACTTCATCAAGGGCGCGCTGGCGGCCTATGACCCGAACCGGCAGTGGTTCGGGGTACTTGAGATGCTGGCGAGCCTGGCGGTGTTTTGTACGGCGTTGTTGTATGTGCGGTGGCGGCATCAGTTGAATCGGCGATTGGTTGAAGCCCGCGACGCCTGAAACTCAGCCTTCGCGAGCAAGCCCACTCCCACATTTGGATGCATTCCCCTGTGGGAGCGGGCTTGCCCGCGAAAGCATCAACGTGGTCTCAATGATTCACCGTATACGCCAGCATCATCGACAACTGGCACATCGGCCGCCCACTCTCGGCATGCCACTGGTTGAACGCCCCCTGCACCGTCGCCAGGTCGCGCAGGCTGGTCGGCGCCTTGTCGACAATCTTCTGCGCGTTCAGCGCCGCCACCACGTCATAACTCGGCACAAAGGTGTCCTTGCCGACCATGCGCAGGAAGCGCGGCGCTGACAGCCCGCCGAGCTGGTGACCATGCTTGCTCAGGTATTTCCACAACCCGACGATATCGGTCACCGGCCAATCGGCGACAAACGCGCCGAAACTGCCCTTCTCCTGCTCGATGTCGAGAATCATCTGCGCATTGCGCGGTACGCTCTTGAGCTTGCCCAAGTGACGGATGATGCGCGTGTCCTGCATCAGCCGCTCCAGGTGCTCGGCGCCCATCAGCACGACCTTTTCCGGGTCAAAACCGAAGAACACCTGCTCGAAGGCCGGCCACTTGGCGTCCACTACGCTGTGCTTCAAGCCCGCACGAAACACACGCAACGCCAGGGTCGACAGGTAGCGATCATCGCTGATCTTGCGCAATTGCGCCGGGGTCTTGGGTACAGGCAGGTGGGCTTCCAGCTCGGCCGCCGAACCGAATCGGTTCAGACAGTATTCGTGCAGCCACTTGTAATCGCGCATGCCCTCTCCTAGCAATTGAATTGAAAACGGCGCCCGCAAGCGCCGTGTGTCAGAGCGTTGAATCGACTCAGAGGTTCACAACATTGACGAAGCGCGACGCAGCGGTCTCATCAATCTTCAAGCTGGTGAAGTCGAACAGGTTACGATCGGCCAACTGCGAGGGAATCACATTCTGCAGGCTGCGGAAGATGCTTTCGGTACGGCCTGGGGTCTTGCGCTCCCAGTCCACCAGCATTTCCTTGACCACCTGGCGCTGCAGGTTCTCCTGGGAGCCGCACAGGTTGCACGGAATGATCGGGAATTGCTTGAAGTCGGAGTAGGCCTGGATGTCTTTCTCGTTGCAATACGCCAGCGGGCGGATCACCACATTGCGCCCGTCATCGGCGCGCAGCTTGGGCGGCATGGCCTTGAGTGAGCCGTTGAAGAACATGTTGAGGAAGAAGGTCTCGACGATATCATCGCGATGATGACCCAGTGCCATCTTGGTCGCACCGATCTCGTCGGCGAACGTGTACAGCGTGCCACGGCGTAGGCGCGAGCACAGCGAGCAGGTGGTCTTGCCCTCCGGAATCAGCTCCTTGACCACCGAGTAGGTGTCTTTTTCGACGATGTGATACTCGACACCCAGCGCCTTGAGGTAGGCCGGCAGCACGTGCTCAGGGAAACCCGGTTGTTTCTGGTCCATGTTGACGGCGACGATCTCGAATGTGATCGGCGCGACCTTTTGCAGGTGCAGCAGCACGTCGAGCATGGTGTAGCTGTCTTTGCCGCCGGAGAGGCAGACCATGACCTTGTCGCCGTCCTCGATCATGTTGAAATCGGCGACCGCTTCCCCGGCCAGGCGACGCAGGCGTTTTTGCAGTTTGTTCTGGTTGACCGTAAGAGTGCCCATGGCGCTTGGATCCGCTAGAGGTGTGTGACGAAAAGCCGGTTATTTTACGCAAAAAAACCATCAAAAGGGCTAGCGGTAAAAGACCTCGCCGCGATTAAGCTCAGTGTTTACAGCGCAATTTGCTCTAAAGGCCCTACAGTTATTCCGGTCATCACTTCCTATACTGCGACTAGAGGTCGCACATCTATCCGGACCTTTGAGGCCATTTGGCCCGTGGGCGCTCCGATGGGGGGCGATGGTAATAACGACAGGAGTGACTGGCATGATCCATCACGTCGTGGGGCTGTTTACCCATCCCGATCAGGAATGGCGGGAAATCCGTGGCGATAAAGAAGAAAGCATCGGCCACATGTACCTCACTCACACCTTGATTCTTGCGGCGATCCCCGCCGTATCCGCCTTTATCGGCACCACCCAGGTCGGCTGGGTCATCGGCAATCGCGCACCGGTGATGCTGACCCAGGAAAGCGCCTTGTGGATGACCCTCATGTCTTACGCCGCCATGCTCGGCGGCGTGGCGGTGATGGGCGCGTTTGTCCACTGGATGGCACGCACCTACGACGCCAACCCCAGCATGGCGCGTTGCGTGGCCTTTGCCACCTACACCGCTACGCCGTTGTTTATCGGTGGGCTGGCCGCGCTCTATCCGCATATGTGGCTGGGCATGGTCGTGGGTACGGCGGCCATTTGTTACACGGTGTACTTGCTCTATGTCGGGCTGCCGACCTTCATGAACATCGACCCCGATGAAGGCTTCCTGTTTTCCAGCTCGGTACTGGCCGTGGGCCTGGTGGTCCTGGTGGCAATCATGGCGTTTACCGTGGTCGTCTGGGGCCTGGGCGTGGGCCCTATCTACACCAACTGACCTTTTCAACCCCCAGGCAAAGCCACCGCAAGGTGGCTTTGTGCATCATGCATGACCATTCGGCGCCTGACAGATTCGGAAACACCCAGCTTTGCGGCATACTGGACGTCTCTGGAGATATGTACAGCATGCCCGAGCAACTCAATACCCGCGTCGAAGATTGTTTCCTGCAAGCCGAATCCTTTTTCAAACGAAGCTTCAAACGCCCCCAGGTCAGCCTCAAGCTGCGTGGGCAAAAGGCCGGTGTCGCGCATTTGCACGAGAACCTGCTGCGTTTCAACCCACAGTTGTACCGTGAAAACAGCCAGCACTTCCTGAAACAGACCGTGGCCCACGAAGTCGCGCACCTGATTGCCCACCAATTGTTTGGCGAACGTATCCAGCCCCATGGCGAGGAATGGCAATTGATCATGCGCGGGGTCTACGAACTGCCGCCGGATCGTTGCCATACCTATGAGGTGAAGCGTCGTCAGGTGACTCGCTATATCTATCGTTGCCCGTGTGCCGATAGCGACTTTCCGTTTTCGTCGCAGCGACATGGCATGGTGGCTCAGGGGCGGCGGTATTTGTGTCGCAGGTGTCGGCAGACGCTGGTGTTTACCGGGGAAACTCGGGTGGAGTGAGGGCCTCTTCGCGAGCAAGCCCGCTCCCACATTCGCCTGTATTCCAAGGTCAGAACACGTTCGGTTGTGGGAGCGGGCTTGCTCGCGAAAGCGTCAGATCAGGCACTACCCAACCACCTTGGCTTGTCGCAGCTCGGCTATCCGCTGGGCACTAAGCCCCAGCTCCACCAACACCTCATCACTGTGTGCGCCCACGGCAACGCCAATATGCCGAGGCGCCGGTAACCCGTCGGAAAACTTCAACGGACAGGCAATCTGCGACTGGGTCGAGCCGTCGCCCCGCGGCACCTGGCTGACCAGCGCACGCGCCTTCAACTGCGGATGCGCCACGGCTTCGCTCAGGGTCAACACCGGTTCCACACAGGCATCTGTCGCGGCAAACAGCGCGCACAGCTCATCAAAACTGCGCTTTTCAAACTCGACCTGCAGCGCCTGCTTGAGGGCTTTTTGCTGTTCCGGCTTGGGCGACAAACCTTGCGCGGCCAGTTCGGGGCGGCCCAAGGCTGTGCAGAGTTGTTGCATAAACGCCGGTTCCAGGCTGCCCACCGACATCCAACGCCCATCCCGTGACCGGTAATAGTCGTAGAAACTACCGCCATTGAGCACATGGCTTTCCCACTCAGGCTCCACCCCACACGCCAGGTAACCCGCGCCGGCCATCGCGTTCAGGCTGAACGAGCAATCGGTCATGCTCACATCCAGGTATTGCCCCACCCCGCTCTGCTGCCGAGCGATGACCGCCGCCAGCAACCCCACCACCGCATGCAGCGAACCACCGCCCACGTCCGCCAACTGCACGCCGAGGGGCAAAGGCCCGGCGTCCTGGCGCCCGGTGTAGCTGGCCACTCCGGCGAGCGCCAGGTAATTGATATCGTGCCCGGCGCGGTCCTTATAGGGGCCAGTCTGGCCGTAACCAGTGATCGCCACATAAATCAGCCGGGGGTTGATCGCCTTCAGTGCCTCATAGCCCAACCCCAGGCGCTCCATCACCCCCGGTCGGAATTGTTCGAGCAGAATGTCGTAGTCCTTCACCAGCGCCCGTACGATCTCCAGCGCCTCGGCCTGCTTGAGGTCCAGTGCCAGACTGCGCTTGTTACGATTGAGGTAGGCGTGGCTGGCCGAAGTGCCCTGATCATGGGGCGGCAGCACCCGCAACAGGTCCATGCGTGTGGGCGACTCGATACGCAGCACTTCGGCGCCCATGTCCGCCAGCATCAGGGAGGCAAACGGGCCGGGCAGCAGGGTGGAAAAATCCAGCACTTTGAGGGACGCCAAGGGACCTGACATGGGCACTCCATTTCCGTTTCGACTGCCCACAGACTAGGCAGCCTTGCCCCTGAGGGCAATCGCCGGAACGGTCACCGACAGTGACCGTTTTGATCACGGCGGGCTTTTTCGTGGCGGCGGCTTTATCATTGGCTCACGTTTGCTTGCAGAGTGTTCCATGAAGTTTGCGATTGCAGTGTTTTCCGCCGCCCACGCGCCCTCCTCGCGCCGTGCCCTGCTGTTCGCCCAGGCGGCATTGGCCGGCGGGCATGAGATTGTGCGGCTGTTTTTCTATCAGGACGGCGTGCACAGCGCGTCCAGCAACATCGTTGCGCCTCAAGATGAGCAAGACATCGCCCGACAATGGCGCGAGTTTGTCAGCCAGCACTCGCTTGATGGCGTGGTGTGCATTGCCGCCGCCTTGCGCCGCGGCGTGCTCAACCAGGAGGAAGCCACGCGTTATCAGCGCAGCGCGGTCAACCTCGACGCACCTTGGGCGTTGTCGGGCCTGGGGCAGTTGCACGATGCCGCCCAGTCCGCCGACCGCCTGATCTGTTTTGGAGGGGCGTGATATGTCCAAATCTCTTTTGGTGATCAGCCGCCAGTCGCCGTGGTCCGGGCCAAGCGCCCGCGAAACGCTGGACATCGTGTTGGCCGGCGGCGCTTTCGATCTGCCGATCGGCCTGCTGTTCCTCGATGACGGTGTGTTCCAGCTCGCGCCGCACCAGGACGCCAAAGCCGTGCAGCAAAAAGACCTCAGCGCCAACCTTCAAGCACTGGGTCTGTTCGGCATTGATGAAGTGTTCGCCTGCAGCCACAGCCTGGCCGAGCGCGGCCTCTCAACACCCGCCAACGCCCAGCCGCTGGACACTGCAGCGATCTGCGAAATGATTGATCGTTACGACCAGGTGATTACCCTCTGATGTCGACTCTACATGTGGTATCCCATTCCCCGTTTACCGATAGCCGCCTCGCAAGCTGCCTGCGCATCTGCGGCGCCACGGACGCCATCCTGCTCTGCGGCGATGGCGCCTATGGGCTGCACAACGCTGCGCTGCAAACAAAGGGCGTGAAGGTGTTTGTCCTGGCCGAAGACATGCAGGCCCGCAATCTGCCGCTCCCGGACTGGGCCGACAGCGTGGACTACCCAGGCTTCGTGCAATTGTCGATTGACTACGACAAGGTCAACACCTGGCTATGAACACCCTGACCGTAGGCGTACGCACCCTGGAACTGGACAAGGACGGCTACCTGGCCCACCTGGACGACTGGTCCGCTGACGTCGCCAATGCCCTGGCCGCCGCCGAAGCTTTGGAGCTGACCGAGGCCCACTGGGAAATCCTCGAATTGCTGCGCCAGTTTTATGCCGAATTCCAGCTGTCACCGGCCACACGCCCGTTGATCAAGTACACGGCCTTGAAACTCGGCCCGGAAAAGGGCAACAGCCTGCACCTCAACAAACTGTTCAACGGCACTCCCGCCAAACTCGCCGCCAAACTGGCGGGCCTGCCCAGGCCGACGAATTGCTTATGACCGACTTTGCCCCGCTGACCCTCGAAACCCCTGCCGAGCACCCGTTTGCGCAGTTCGTGCGCATCCTGGGCAAAGGCAAGCGCGGTGCGCGCAACCTCACCCGCGAGGAAGCGCGCGAAGCCATGGGCATGTTGCTCGACGAAAAAGTCGAAGACACCCAGCTCGGCGCCTTCCTGATGCTGCTGCGCCACAAGGAGGAAAGCCCGGAAGAACTCGCCGGTTTCACTGAGGCCGTGCGCGAACGCCTGGCCGCCCCGGCGCTGAACGTGGATGTCGACTGGCCAACCTATGCCGGAAAGAAGCGCCATCTGCCGTGGTATCTGCTGGCGGCCAAGTGCCTGGCGCAAAATGGCGTGCGTATTCTCATGCACGGCGGCGGCGCACACACGGCGGGGCGGCTGTACACCGAGCAATTGCTGGAAGGTTTGCAGATCCCGCTATGCCGTAACTGGCAGCAGGTCGAGAGCGCCTACACGCAAGGCAACCTGGCGTTTATCCCGCTGGGTGACTGGGCGCCGCAACTGCAACGCATGATCGACCTGCGCAACACCCTGGGCCTGCGCTCGCCGATCCACTCCCTGGCGCGTTTGCTCAACCCCCTGAATGCCCGCCTGGGCCTGCAAAGTATTTTCCACCCCGGTTACCAGGGCGTGCACCGCGATGCCAGCGGCCTGCTCGGCGACAACGTAATCGTGGTGAAGGGTGATGGCGGCGAGATCGAGATCAACCCTGACTCGGCGAGCCACCTGTACGGCACCACCGGCGGCGAAAGCTGGGACGAGGAGTGGGCCGCCCTCTCCGCCCAGCGCCACGTCAAACCGGCCACACTCGAGCCGGAACACCTGAAGGCGTTGTGGCGCGGTGATGTCGAAGACAGTTATCCGCAATTGGCCTTGATCGCGACCATGGCCCTGGCGTTGCGCGGCCTTGGCCATTCACGCGAACAGGCGTTCATCCTGGCCCAGCAATACTGGGATGCGCGAGACAAATCGATTTAATCGATCATTAACGCCCGGTCTTTGCGCTTTTAGTTCGAACTCAGCCCTTTAGACTGGGCTCCAACGCTTAATAGTCGAGGAGCCAGTCATGGGTTTGCTGATCGAAGGACACTGGAAAGACCAGTGGTACGAAAGTAGCGCAGACGGCGCATTCCAACGGGAACAGGCGCAACGCCGGAACTGGGTGACCGCCGACGGCGCGCCAGGCCCGAGCGGCGAAGGCGGTTTCAAGGCCGAGGCCGGCCGTTATCATCTCTACGTCTCCCTCGCCTGCCCGTGGGCCCATCGCACCCTGATCCTGCGCAAGCTCAAGGGCCTGGAAAGCCTGATTGATGTATCTGTGGTCAGTTGGCTGATGCTGGAAAACGGCTGGACCTTCGACAAGGCCCACGGCTCGACCGGCGACAAGCTGGATGATTTTGACTTCATGCACCAGCGCTACACCGCTGACACTGCCGATTACACCGGGCGCGTCACCGTGCCAGTGCTGTGGGACAAGAAGCTCAAGCGCATCGTCAGCAATGAATCGGCGGAGATCATCCGCATGTTCAACAGCGCGTTCAATGAGCTGACCGGCAATACCCTCGACTTCTACCCCGAGCCGCTGCGCGCGACCATCGACGCGCTGAACGAGCGCATCTACCCCGCCGTGAACAACGGCGTATACCGCGCAGGCTTTGCCACGTCGCAGCAGGCGTATGACGGTGCGTTTGAGGATGTGTTTGCCGAGCTGGAACACCTGGAACATCATCTGGGTGACCATCGCTACCTGGTCGGTGAATACCTGACCGAGGCGGATGTACGGCTGTTCACCACGCTGATTCGCTTTGATGCGGTGTATTACAGCCACTTCAAATGTAACCTGCGCAGGATTGCGGATTATCCGAACCTGTCGAATTGGGTGAAGGAGATGTATCAGTGGCCGGGGGTGGCCGAGACGGTGGATTTCGAGCATATCAAAGGGCATTACTATGCCAGTCACCGCACGATCAACCCGACGGGGATTGTGCCGAAGGGGCCGTTGCAAGCGTTTGATACTGCGCATGATCGTGGGCGGCTAAACGGCAGAGCTGTCTGGGGCTGATCCAGATGCAGTGCTGTGTCTGAAGGCGTCATCGGGAGCAAGCCCCCTCTCGCATTGGCATGCATTCCAATATGAGGGGGGCTTGCTCCCGATGCTTTTAAGGCTCAAACCTGGGACTGCGCGCCTTCAAACCACTTGAGCTTCTCGCGCAACACCACCACCTCACCGACGATCACCAGTGTCGGCGCATGCACTTCATGCTCCGCCACCAGGCGCGGCAGGTCCGCCAGGGTGCCGGTAAATACACGCTGGTTGGACGTGGTGCCCTGCTGGATCAGCGCTGCGGGGGTGTCCGATGCACGCCCGTGCTTGATCAGTTGCTCACAGATGATCGGCAAGCCAATCAAACCCATGTAGAACACCAGGGTCTGCGACGGCCCCACCAGATCCTGCCAAGGCAGGTCTGACGTCCCGTTCTTCAAATGCCCGGTGATAAAACGTACCGACTGGGCATAGTCACGGTGAGTCAGCGGAATCCCGGCATAGGCCGCGCAACCACTGGCTGCGGTGATTCCCGGTACGACCTGGAACGGGATGCCGTGGGCAGCCAACTCCTCGATCTCTTCGCCACCCCGGCCAAAGATAAACGGGTCGCCACCTTTGAGGCGCAGCACTCGCTTGCCTTGCTTGGCCAAATCCACCAGTTGCTGGTTGATCTGGTCTTGCGGCACGGCATGATCGGCACGACGCTTGCCGACATAAATTCGCTCGGCATCACGGCGGCACAGTTCGAGAATCGCCGGAGCGACCAGGCGGTCATACAGCACCACGTCGGCTTGCTGCATCAGGCGCAGGGCGCGGAAGGTCAGCAGGTCGGGATCACCCGGCCCTGCGCCCACCAAATAGACTTCGCCCGGCGCGTAGGGTGGCGCGCCGTTGACCTTCTCGACCAGCAAGCGTTCGGCTTCATCACCCTGCCCGGCCAACTGGCGGTCGGCGATCGGGCCCTGGAAAACCTCTTCCCAAAACGCACGACGCTGCTGAACATCCGGGTACAAGCCTTTGACCTGGGCACGAAAACGCGCCGCCAACCCCGCCAACTGACCATAGGTGGACGGAATCCAGGTTTCCAGCTTCGCTCGGATCAGGCGTGCCAGCACCGGCGCATCGCCGCCGCTGGACACTGCGATCACCAACGGTGAACGGTCGACAATCGCTGGGAAGATCACGCTGCACAAGGCTGGCGCATCCACCACGTTAACCGGCACGCAACGGCGCTTGGCATCGCTGGACACTTGCGCGTTCAGCGGCTCGTCGTCCGTGGCCGCGATGATCAGGGTGCAACCGTCGAGGTCCGCCTCCTGATAACCGCGCAAAATCAACTCCCCGCCACTCTCCAGTACCCGTTCACGCAACTGGTCTTCGATTTGGGGAGCAACCACCCGCAGCAACGCACCGGCATCGGCCAGCAGCCGGGATTTGCGCAAGGCAATCTCCCCGCCACCGACGACCAACACACGACTGCCGCGCAGGTTATGAAACAGCGGCAGAAATTCCATTTAGCGGATGACCTCAACGCCCGCCATGTAAGGCTTGAGCACTTCCGGTACACGGATCGAACCGTCAGCCTGCTGGTAGTTTTCCAGCACTGCCACCAGGGTACGGCCTACCGCCAGGCCGGAACCGTTAAGGGTGTGCACCAGCTCCGGCTTGCCGGTTTCCGGGTTACGGAAACGCGCCTGCATGCGACGGGCCTGGAAATCACCGCAGTTGGAGCACGACGAAATCTCGCGGTACTTGTCCTGGCTCGGCACCCACACTTCAAGGTCGTAGGTCTTCACGGCGCTGAAACCCATGTCGCCGGTGCACAGCGCCAGCACACGGTACGGCAGCTCCAGCAGTTGCAGGACGCGTTCGGCGTTGGCGGTCAGGCCTTCCAGGGCTTCCATGGACGTCGACGGCTCGACCACTTGCACCATCTCGACCTTGTCGAACTGGTGCTGGCGGATCATGCCGCGGGTGTCACGGCCCGATGCGCCGGCTTCGCTGCGGAAGCACGGGCTGTGGGCCACGAACTTGATCGGCAGTTGCTTGGCGTCGAGGATCTCGCCGGCGACGATGTTGGTCAGCGACACTTCGGCGGTCGGAATCAGGTACAGGTCGGCTTCGCCGTCGCGGCTGATCTTGAACAGGTCCTCTTCGAACTTCGGCAACTGGCTGGTGCCCATCAACGCCGGCGCCTGCACCAGATACGGGGTGTAGGCTTCTTCGTAACCGTGCTCGCCGGTGTGCAGGTTGATCATGAACTGCGCCAGGGCACGGTGCATGCGCGCAATCGGACCGCGCAGCAAGGCAAAGCGCGCGCCGGACATCTTGGCCGCAGTTTCGAAATCCAGGCCGCCGGTCAATTCGCCCAGGGCGACGTGGTCCTTGATCTCGAAATCAAAGGCGGTTGGCGTGCCCCAGCGACGCACTTCGACGTTACCGTCTTCATCTTCGCCAATCGGCACGGATTCGTGCGGGATGTTGGGGATGCCCAGCAGGATCGAATCCAACTCGGACTGGATTTTTTCCAGCTCGACTTTACCGTCGGACAGCTCAGTGCCCATGCGCTCGACATCCGCCATCAGCGGCGCGATGTCTTCACCGCGCTGCTTGGCCTGACCGATGGATTTGGAACGCGCATTACGTTCAGCCTGCAGTGCTTCGGTGCGGGTCTGGACGGTCTTGCGCTGTTCTTCCAGCGCTTCGATGCGCGCAACATCCAAGGCAAAGCCACGGGATGCCAGGCGGTCCGCTACGTCCTGAAGGTTGCTACGTAACAGTTTGGAATCGAGCATGTCGGTCTCTCGTTTATCAAAGTTTGGTCAAGGACAGGCCAGCCCAGGTGGCGAGCAGCCCGCCGAACACGCTGATGCCCAGGTACCCGAAGGCTATCAGGGCCTGCCCGCTTTCCAGCAGGCGCAGCGTATCCAGTGAAAAGGATGAAAAGGTCGTCAGACCGCCTACAAAGCCGACAATCAAGCCAGCCCGAATTTCAATCGGTACTTCCGGGCGCAACAGGAACCAGCCATACAACAGCCCGATGATCAAACAGCCCACCAGGTTGACCGCCAGGGTCGCCGCATAAAAATGCTTCGGCCAGTTGGCGCTGACCCAGGTGCTAGTGGCGAAACGCAATAATGTACCAGCGATGCCGGCTGCGGACACGGCTAGAATCGTCTTGAACACTACTTTCTCCGTTGTTTAGGGCTGAGTCGATCGAGTTCGGCGAGGTGATTGAGCTTTTCACCGATCTTCAGCTCCAGGCCACGGGGCACCGGCTGATAAAGCGGAAGTGGCTCAAGGTCATCGGGGAAGTAGTCTTCACCGGCCGCATAGGCGTCCGGCTCATCGTGGGCGTAGCGGTATTCATCCCCATAACCCAGTTGTTTCATCAGCTTGGTCGGCGCGTTGCGCAGGTGCATCGGCACTTCGAGGGAGCCGTATTCGGCGGCGGCGCGCAAGGCCGACTTGAAGCCCATGTACACCGCGTTGCTTTTCGGCGCGCAGGCCAGGTAAGTGATGGCCTGGGCCACTGCCAGCTCGCCTTCCGGGCTGCCGAGGCGCTCCTGCACGTCCCAGGCGGCGAGGCACAGGCTCAGTGCGCGTGGGTCGGCGTTGCCGATGTCTTCGCTGGCCATGCGTACCACGCGGCGTGCCAGGTAGAGCGGGTCGCAGCCGCCGTCGATCATGCGCGCGAACCAGTACAGCGCGCCGTCCGGGTTGGAGCCGCGTACGGATTTATGCAAGGCCGAGATCTGGTCGTAGAAGGCTTCGCCGCCCTTGTCGAAACGACGGCGCGTGTCGCCGAGCAGGCTTTGCAGGAGGTCGACGCCAATCTCGCTGCCGTCTTCGGCCAGGTCGGAAGCGTTCTCCACCAGGTTGAGAAAGCGGCGACCATCACCATCGGCGGCGGTCAGCAGGATCTTGAAGCCCTCTTCGCTGACGCGAAGTTGCCGCTTGCCCAGGCCTTTGTCTTCACTCAGGGCGCGCTGCAGCAATTTCTGCATCGCCGCTTCGTCCAGGCTTTTCAGCACATAGACCCGCGCGCGCGAGAGCAAGGCGTTGTTCAATTCAAACGAAGGGTTTTCGGTGGTGGCGCCGATAAAAATCAGCGTGCCATCTTCCACATAGGGCAAAAACGCATCCTGCTGCGATTTGTTGAAGCGGTGCACTTCATCGACAAACAGGATGGTGCGCTTGCCGTACTGCCCGGCCTGCTGCTTGGCGACTTCCACCGCCTGGCGGATCTCCTTGACCCCAGCCAGTACCGCCGAGACCGTTTCGAAATGCGCATCCGAGACCTTCGCCAGCAGCCGCGCCAGGGTCGTCTTGCCCACCCCTGGCGGCCCCCAGAAAATCATCGAGTGCAGCGCACCCTGCTCCAGGGCTTCGCGCAAAGGCTTACCGCGAGCAAGCAGGTGTTCCTGACCGACGTACTCATCCAGGTTGGTCGAACGCAAGCGTGCGGCCAATGGCTGGGCAATCGGGTCACTTCGAAACAGGTCCATGGGCAGCGTGTTATTCCTGGATCACGTCGGCACCCTTGGGGATGTCGAACTTGAACTTGGCGGCGGGCACAGGCTGGTTGGCCTTGACCCCGGAGAACAGGATGTCGGTGCGTTGGCCGACACTGTCGACCAGACGCATATTGTTGATCACGCCATTGCCGAACGACAGGGACAGCGTATCGAACAGCGTGTCCTTGGATTTCGGCTTGAGGGTGAACTCGATCACGTTGCTGGTTTGCTTGGAGGTGATGTCGAAGCTGTCGTTGATCTTCGACACATCACCCGAGAGCAGCAGCGCCGGGGTCTGGTTCAGGCGCGGGTCCAGCTTCTTGATGGTCGCCTGCTGCAAGTCAGGGTCCCACAGGGTCACCTTCTGGCCGTCGGACACGATGGTCTGCTCGGCCTTGCCTTCGGTGTGCCAGTAGAACAGGCCAGGACGCTGCACGGCCATTTCGCCTGCGGTTTCCTGCAACTGGGTGCCGCCGGCATCCAGGGTCAGCTGGGAGAAGCGCGCGGTCAGGGTCTGGGATTTGTCCAACAGGTTCTTCAGGCTCGCGACGGAGGCCGGGTCAGCGTGAGCCGAAACAGCAGTCAGGGCCAGTGCCGGCAACAACAGCATGCGGATAAGGCGCATGGGAGTCCTCATTGATTATTCAGGGCGCGCCGCGTGTTGCCACGCGGTGCGGGATCAGTCGCGCATCTGCCCGGGGGCGATCACTTCACGCGAACCGTTGGTGTTCATTGCGGTGACGACACCCGCCATCTCCATGGCTTCGATCATGCGGGCGGCGCGGTTGTAGCCGATTTTCAGTTTCCGCTGCACCGCAGAAATCGAGGCGCGACGACTCTCCAGCACAAAGGCCACGGCCTCGTCGTATAGCGCGTCGGTTTCAGCATCGTCGTCACCACCGCCGCCGCCGTTTTCAAAACCGCTGCCGGCTTCTTCGACGCCGTTGAGGATGTCGTCGTTGTACTCGGGTGCGCCGCGCAGCTTCCAGGCCTCCACCACGCGGTGCACTTCGTCATCGGAAACAAAGGCGCCGTGGACCCGGATCGGCAGGCTGGTGCCCGGCGGCATGTAGAGCATGTCACCGTGGCCCAGCAATTGTTCGGCGCCGCCCTGATCGATGATGGTCCGTGAGTCGATCTTGCTCGACACCTGGAACGCCATACGCGTGGGAATGTTGGCCTTGATCAAACCCGTGATCACGTCCACCGACGGACGCTGGGTCGCGAGAATCAAGTGGATACCGGCCGCACGGGCCTTCTGGGCGATACGTGCGATCAGTTCTTCGACCTTCTTGCCGACGATCATCATCATGTCGGCGAATTCGTCGACCACCACCACGATAGTCGGCAGCTTGGTCAGTTTCGGCGCTTCGTCATGAATGCTTTCGCGCTTGTACAACGGGTCATCAATGGTCTCGCCGCGGTCGTGGGCTTCCTTGATCTTGGCGTTGAAGCCCGACAGGTTACGCACGCCCATCTTCGCCATCAGCTTGTAGCGGCGCTCCATCTCGGCCACGCTCCAGCGCAGGGCGTTGGCGGCGTCCTTCATGTCGGTGACCACTGGGCACAGCAGGTGCGGGATCCCTTCGTAGATCGACAGCTCCAACATCTTCGGGTCGATCATGATCAGCTTGGCGTCTTCCGGGCCGGACTTGAACAGGATCGACAGGATCATCGCGTTCACACCCACCGACTTACCGGAACCGGTAGTACCGGCCACCAGCAGGTGAGGCATCTTCGCCAGGTCGGTGATCACCGGCTTGCCGCCGATGTCGTGGCCCAGGGCCAGGGTCACCGGCGACTTGAAGTTGTCATATTCAGGCGTCGACAGCACTTCGGAGAAGCGCACGATCTGACGATCTTCGTTGGGAATCTCGATACCCACGGTGGTCTTACCGGGGATGACTTCCACTACGCGCACGCTGGTCACGGCCAGGGAACGGGCCAGGTCCTTGGCCAGGTTGGAGATGCGGCTGACCTTCACACCGGCGGCCGGCTGGATTTCGTAACGGGTGATCACCGGGCCGGGGTGGATCGAGTCCACCGACACTTCGACGCCGAATTCCTTGAGCTTGATTTCCAACAGGTGACCGACGGCCGCCAGGGATTCCGGTGAATAGTTGAGTTGTTTCTTTTCGGCCGGGTCGAGGATCGAGATCGGCGGCAAAGTACCTTCGACGGCACTGTCGATGAACAGCGGCGCCTGTTTCTCTTTCTGCACGCGGTGGCTCGGCTCGGGAGCCTTGGGCGGAGCCGGCGCGATCACCGGCGGTACCTGCTTCTCGCGGTCCGACATGTGTTTGCTCAGGGCCTGCTCGCGCTCTATCAGGCGCTCCTTGACCTTGGCCTGCTCGCGCCGATCCGGCGTGCTCGGGGCCACGACCTCGTTGACGCGGGTGTCCACCTCGCGCAACTGGGCGACCATGCGCTTGCGATCGACACGGGCCGCCCACCAGCGGTTGGCAGCGCCCTGGAACAGTTCCAGCAGGTCGAGGGTGATCTTGCCGGTCACGTCCATCACCTTGAACCACGACAGGTCGGTGAACACGGTGAGGCCGAACAGGAACAAGGCGATAAACATCAGGGTGCTGCCCTGGATATTCAGGGTCTTGCGCGCCAGGTCGCCGAGGCTTTCGCCCAGCGCCCCGCCCGCGCCCGCCGGCAGGCCGGTCGGTGCATGAAAATGGATATGCGCCAGCGCCGCGCCGGACAGCACCAGGAACACCAGGCCGATCAAGCGCCAGGAAAACAGCCAGCCGCTCCACTGCCACGGCTCGTGGCGCTGGCGGAAGATCTGCCAGGTCTTGATCGCCAGCAGCAACGGGAAGATATAGGCGAAGTAGCCCAGCACCATGAACAGGATATCGGCGCTGTAGGAACCGGCAGGCCCACCGAAGTTCTGCACGTCTTCGATCTTGCTGTTGTGGCTCCAGCCCGGATCGTCCTTGCCGTAAGTGAGCAAGGCCATCATCAGGAACAGGCACAGGGCGCCGATAGCGATCAGCGCACCTTCCTTGAGGCGATAGTGCAGGTGCTGGCGCCAGGCCGGCACGACTGCTGCTTTAGGTGTTGCGGCGGATTTCTTCAAAACGGGTCTTTTCCTGCGCCTTTAGCGCGTCCATCTGTTGAATGACTGCAAATACTGCCCAATCCGAGCAGCTGAAAAATGAACGTGCGTCGTTGAATCTACTTTTAACATTGGGCGCTTGCTGGATGAAATGACGAAAGCGCCACAATGCCCGCATTGTACGGGTTTGTGCCGGCGATGCCACGCCCTTGCCCTTCACTCGGCAGCCTAGCCAAATTTTTGTCACAACATGTTCAATTTGAGCATGCATTGCCTTTGCTGACAAAGGCTTATGCGCTGTTTTTATCAATCAAGGCAAGCTTGGCAAATGGCCTGCATCGCACAGACCCGATTACGACCACGTCCCCGACACAGAGTTGCAGAAACACCTGCTCACGCTAATCCACGCCAATGGCCGATTCGGGCTGGCCCGATGGCCCCATGTCGACAATAATCAGCACTGCGCAAGCAGGTGCCATACCTGCCACTCCCCTCCCCTTCCGTAAGCCTGGATGCCATGCTGACCTGGTTACAACGCGATTCACTGACATTCCCTCCACTCGCCAAGGCGATGCGCGAACCCAATGGTCTGCTGGCTGCCGGCGGCGACCTGTCGGCCGAGCGCCTGGTACAAGCCTACCGCCACGGTTGCTTCCCGTGGTTTTCGGAGGGCCAGCCGATCCTCTGGTGGTCGCCCGACCCGCGCACCGTCATATTCCCCGACGAGCTGCATGTCTCCCGAAGCCTGGGCAAACTGTTGCGCCAGCAGCGCTACACCGTGACCTTCGATCAGGATTTCGCGGCGGTCATTCAGGCCTGCGCGGCACCGCGTGCTTATGCCGACGGCACCTGGATCACCGAAAGTATCCAGAGCGCTTACCTGACGCTCCACCAGCGCGGCTACGCCCATTCGGTGGAGGTTTGGGACAACGGCACGCTGGTGGGCGGGCTGTATGGCCTGGCGATGGGCCAGCTGTTTTTTGGCGAGTCCATGTTCAGCCGCGCCGACAATGCCTCGAAAGTTGGCTTTGCCACACTCACCCGACAACTGCAGGCCTGGGGCTTTGTACTGATCGACTGCCAAATGCCCAACGATCACCTCCATAGCCTGGGTGCCCGCGCCATATCCCGCAGCGACTTCGCAGGTTTCCTGCGCGACCATCTGGACCAGCCCAACGCTGGACCGTGGGTTTCCTAGGCGACTTCCGCGCTCCTGGCTTACACTTATTTCAAAGCTTATCCGAGGGTTGATCATGACCGAGTTGGCGCGTTTGAAGTTTTATGCCACTCAACCCCACTCTTGCAGCTATCTGCCCGACGAGCAGGCCACCACACTGTTCCTCGACCCCAGCCAGCCTATGGACGTGCATGTGTATGCCGACCTGTCGGAGATGGGCTTTCGGCGCAGCGGCGATCATCTGTACCGGCCTCATTGCCAGAACTGTAATGCCTGCGTCCCGGCACGTATTCCCGTGGCGCAGTTTCTGCCGGACCGCAACCAGAAACGCATCCTCAAGCGCAATGCCGACCTAACGGTGATGCCAACCAAGCCACGGTTCACCGAAGAGTACTTCGACCTGTACCAGCGCTACATCGAAGAGCGCCATGCCGATGGCGATATGTTTCCGCCCAGTCGCGACCAGTTCTCCACGTTCCTGGTACGCGACCTGCCGTTCTCGCGCTTCTATGAGTTTCGCGCCGACGGCCGGTTGCTGGCGGTGGCCGTGACCGATTTACTGCCTAACGGCCTGTCGGCGGTCTACACCTTTTACGAGCCCGGCGAAGAGCGCCGTAGCCTGGGACGCTTTGCGATCCTGTGGCAAATTGGCGAAGCCTTGCGCCTGGAACTGGAAGCTGTGTACCTCGGCTACTGGATCAAGAACTGCAAAAAGATGAACTACAAGACCCAATATCGGCCCATAGAACTGCTAATTAATCAAAGATGGGTCGTGCTTAACTAGAACCCCTTGGCTTAAACACCCTTTTTCGGGCACAATGCACGCCGCTTTTGCCTGGCGCAGTTGCACCGGGCCATTCACTGGATACCGAGGGCTTTACTGCATGTCGAAAGAAGACAGCTTCGAAATGGAAGGCACTGTCGTCGACACCCTGCCCAACACCATGTTTCGTGTGGAGTTGGAAAATGGGCACGTCGTAACCGCGCATATCTCCGGCAAGATGCGCAAGAACTACATTCGTATTCTTACCGGTGACAAAGTGCGCGTCGAGCTGACGCCCTATGACTTGAGTAAAGGGCGCATCACTTACCGCGCTCGCTAAGCAAGTCAATACAAGACGCCCGGTTATGCCGGGCGTTTTTGTGTGTGTGCGATTTGGCAGATACTGGTCAACCCTGTGGGAGCTGGCCTGCCTGCAATAGCGGTGTGTCAGCCAAGGAACCCTTTCCTGATCCACCGCTATCGCAGGCAAGCCAGCTCCCACATTTGATCTTTATTGACCTGAAGACCGCGCTGCACAATCAGAGATAGCAAAAAGGCGCCTTTCGGCGCCTTTTTGCTTTGTTGCAACCGCTATCAGGCCATTTCAGCCGTGGTCTCGAACTCGAAGGTCAGCTCGCCATCCTTCAGGTCGATATGCACCACGCCGCCATGATCGGAAAGCTCGCCGAACAGGATTTCTTCGGCCAATGGCCGCTTGATCTTGTCCTGGATCAGACGCGCCATTGGGCGTGCGCCCATTGCAGCATCGTAACCACCTTGCGCCAGCCAACTGCGCGCCGCGTCCGTAACCTCCAACTGCACGCGCTTGTCTTCCAACTGCGCCTGAAGTTCGGTAAGGAACTTGTCCACCACGCTCTTGATGACCTCATGACTGAGGCGACCAAACTGGATAATGGTGTCCAGACGGTTGCGGAATTCCGGCGTGAAGCTCTTCTTGATCACTTCCATCGCATCGGAAGAGTGATCCTGATGGCTGAAGCCGATCGAAGCCCGCGCAGCCGTTTCGGCACCGGCGTTGGTGGTCATGATCACGATCACATTGCGGAAGTCCGCCTTGCGTCCGTTGTTGTCGGTCAGGGTTCCGTGATCCATTACCTGCAGCAGCAGGTTGAAGACTTCCGGGTGGGCCTTCTCGATTTCATCGAGCAGCAGCACGCAATGCGGTTGCTTGGTGATCGCTTCGGTCAGCAGACCGCCCTGATCGAAACCGACATAGCCCGGAGGCGCACCGATCAGGCGCGACACGGTGTGACGCTCCATGTACTCGGACATGTCGAAACGCACCAGCTCAATGCCCATGGCCTTGGCCAGCTGCCGCGCCGCTTCGGTCTTGCCGACGCCGGTCGGGCCTGCGAACAGGAACGAACCGACAGGCTTGTCCGGCGACTTGAGACCCGCACGGGACAGCTTGATCGCGGTGGACAACGCATCGATGGCCGCATCCTGGCCGAATACAGTGAGCTTGAGGTCGCGCTCCAGGTTACGCAGCAACTCCTTATCGGAACTGTTGACGTGTTTTGGCGGAATCCGCGCAATCTTCGCGACAATGTCCTCGACCTGAGGCACGTCGATGCGCTTCACACGCTTCTCGACCGGCTGCAGGCGCTGGTAAGCCCCTGCCTCATCAATCACATCGATGGCCTTGTCCGGCATGTGACGGTCATTGATGTAGCGCGACGCCAGCTCGGCGGCGGAGCGCAGTGCTTCATCGGTGTACTCGATGCCATGGTGCGCTTCGAAACGCCCTTTGAGCCCCCGCAGGATACCGATGGTGTCTTCAACCGAAGGCTCGGAAACGTCGACTTTCTGGAAGCGACGCGCCAGGGCACGGTCTTTCTCGAAGATGCCGCGGAATTCCTGGAACGTGGTCGAGCCGATGCAACGGATATCACCCGAAGACAGCAGCGGTTTGAGCAGGTTGGAAGCATCCATCACGCCACCGGACGCCGCGCCGGCCCCAATGATGGTGTGGATTTCGTCGATGAACAGGATCGCCTGCGGACGTTTTTTCAGCTCGCCGAGCAGCGCCTTGAAGCGCTTCTCGAAATCACCACGGTACTTGGTCCCCGCGAGCAACGCGCCCAGGTCCAAGGAGTAGACGACGCTGTTGGCCAGCAGGTCCGGCACCTGGTTATCGACGATGCGCTTGGCCAGGCCTTCGGCAATCGCGGTCTTGCCCACGCCTGCCTCACCCACCAGCAACGGGTTGTTCTTGCGACGACGCGCAAGGATCTGCGCTACACGCTCAACCTCAAGCTCTCGCCCCACCAGCGGATCGATCCGCCCCTGGCGCGCCAGCTCGTTGAGGTTGCTGGCATAGGCATCCAGTGGATTGCCCGAAGAAGAAGACTCACCGCCCTCGTCGTCCTGCATATCCTGCTCACCCTCGGAATGATCGCCGTGCCCGGGCACCTTGGAGATACCGTGGGCGATGTAGTTGACGACATCGATACGGGCAACGCTCTGCTGTTTCAGCAGGAACACTGCCTGGCTTTCCTGCTCGCTGAAAATCGCCACCAGCACATTGGCGCCTGTGACTTCACGCTTACCGGAGCTCTGAACATGGAACACGGCACGCTGAAGCACCCGCTGGAAGCCCAGGGTTGGCTGGGTTTCACGGTCTTCATCGTGGACTGGAATAAGTGGCGTCGTGGAGTCGATAAACTCCTGCAGGTCATGCTTGAGTTTGTCGAGGTTGGCGCCGCACGCACGTAGAACGGTAGCGGCAGCTTCGTTATCCAAAAGTGCCAGCAGCAGGTGCTCGACGGTCATGAATTCATGACGCTTCGAACGAGCCTCCTTGAAGGCAAGATTGAGGGTGACTTCGAGCTCGCGGTTTAACATAGCTTCACCTCATACCCAAGTGGTCGGCGTTAACCGTCCTTCTCGATTTCACAGAGTAGCGGATGCTGGCTTTCCCTGGCGTACTGGTTGACCTGCATGGCCTTTGTCTCGGCGATGTCGCGGGTAAACACTCCACATACTGCCCGTCCTTCTGTGTGAACGGCCAGCATTACCTTGGTCGCCAACTCGCGGTTCAGGTTAAAAAACACCTCGAGCACTTCGACCACGAAATCCATCGGTGTGTAGTCATCGTTGAACAAAACCACCTTGTACATCGGCGGCGCCTGTAAGGCAGGCTTGGCCTCCTGAACAGCAATGCCTGCAGAACCGTCGTCATCAGGTTCCTGATCCGGTCGATCCTGATTGAATGTTAGTCGAATCTGGCTGTTTGCATGCATGGAAAGAAAGGTTCGTCAGTGGTTCAAATACAGTGGTGGGGGCGACCTGTCAGAATTTCAACTCTGACCGACTGGTCGCCTTGACTATCGGCGAAACGGTGTTACAACCAATAGAACCCACAGTGGGTAAAAAAGGTCCGCGCAGTCAACCTTATTTATTCGGGTTAGGACGGATAAACTGGATGATACTCCAGTGATGGAGTCTGGTGCAGAGGGATATGGGTATGTCTGGCGTCAAGATCAAAGGCAAGGTCAAGTGGTTCAACAATGCCAAGGGATATGGTTTTGTTAACGAAGAAGGAAAAAGCGAGGACCTTTTTGCGCATTACTCAGCGATTATCATGGATGGTTACAAAACGCTGAAAGCGGGACAACCGGTCACCTTTGATATCATTCAAGGCCCCAAGGGGCTGCACGCCGCGAATATCGATACGGTGAAAGCAGAAGCCGATGCGAGCCCGGCAGTACGTGCGAGCGGCGTAGAAAAGAAACAAACGGCCTGATCAGCCGCCGAGCGTCCAGCGCGTTATAAAAAAACGGCCACCCCAATCAACTTGAGATGGCCGTTTTTTATGCCTGCGTGATTACATATGCGAAATCAACGCATCACCAAAGCCGGACGACGACACCAGCTTCGCGCCGTCCATAAGGCGCTCGAAGTCATAAGTTACCGTCTTGGCAGAAATCGCACCATTGGTGCCCTTGATGATCAGATCCGCAGCCTCGGTCCAGCCCATGTGACGCAGCATCATCTCAGCCGACAAAATCAGGGAGCCCGGATTGACCTGGTCCTTGCCCGCATATTTAGGCGCAGTACCGTGGGTCGCTTCGAACATCGCCACGGTGTCCGACAGGTTCGCACCCGGCGCAATACCGATACCACCCACCTCCGCCGCCAAGGCATCGGACAGGTAGTCGCCGTTCAGGTTGAGGGTCGCGATCACGTCATACTCGGCCGGACGTAGCAGGATCTGCTGAAGCATGGCGTCAGCAATCGCATCCTTGACCACCACGTTCTTGCCGGTCTTCGGGTTCTTGAACTGCATCCACGGACCGCCATCCAGCAGGGTCGCGCCAAACTCTTCAGCCGCCACTTCGTAGGCCCATTCCTTGAAGGCCCCTTCGGTGAACTTCATAATGTTGCCTTTGTGCACGATGGTCAGGGAGTCGCGATCGTTATCCACTACGTATTGCAGGGCCTTGCGTGCCAGGCGCTTGGTGCCTTCCAGCGATACCGGCTTGATACCAATCCCGCAATCCTGGTCGAAACGGATTTTGGTGACACCCATTTCTTCCTTGAGGAACTTGATCACCTTGATCGCTTCGGCCGAACCGGCCTTCCATTCGATCCCGGCGTAAATGTCTTCGGAGTTTTCGCGGAAGATGGTCATGTCCACATCGCCAGGCTTCTTGACCGGGCTAGGCACGCCTTCGAACCAGCGCACCGGGCGCAGGCACACATACAGGTCGAGCTGTTGGCGCAGGGCCACGTTCAGCGAACGGATGCCGCCACCGACGGGGGTGGTCAGCGGCCCCTTGATGGAAACCACATAGTCCTTGACCGCATCCAGGGTTTCCTGGGGCAGCCAGGTGTCCTGGTCGTAGACTTGAGTCGCCTTCTCACCGGCATACACCTCCATCCATGAGATCTTGCGCTTGCCGCCGTAAGCCTTTTCAACAGCTGCGTCGACCACCTTGATCATCACCGGGCTGATGTCGACGCCGATACCGTCACCTTCGATGTAAGGGATGATCGGTTGGTCAGGAACATTGAGAGAATGGTCTGCGTTGACGGTGATTTTGTCGCCGACTGCCGGAACCTGAATCTTCTTGTATCCCATGCTGAACTCCATCTATGGATTGAACATCTGGCTGCGTTCGAGCCTACTCCAGATAAATGGCGACTGAAACCTCACGCCATGCTCATTTGCATCGAAAACAGCATAATTTGTCGCCTACAAGCCTGAAAGAAAAGGCAAAATCGCCAATCTTGAGCACAACGTGCGACTTTGGTAGCAACTTCTGCCCTGCGACCTTTAGACCAATGGACGACACACCTTTTGTATGAAGGCTCAGCGTAAGCATAGCGACCTATGTATAATGCCGCCGCTGACCAAAGAGTCACGACGGCTGACCGCTCTAGACAGTAGCCTTCAGCCAGAAAGCAGGACTATTACAATAGTCCAAACGCTTGACGCTCGACTGATGCAACCCAACATCACCGCGAAGAAACCTCGACATTTCGCTCATGGATGACTTTGAACGAACGCGCTCCACCCGGCGCATCTCGAGTTTCTGCGCACGCTTTCAGCAAAGAAGAGAGTTAATCCGAATATGCCCACCCGCTCGAAGATCATCTACACCTTCACCGACGAAGCCCCGGCCCTCGCCACCTATTCACTGCTGCCTATCGTAGAGGCCTTCACCGCTTCCGCTGATATTGCCGTGGAAACCCGCGACATCTCCCTCGCCGCGCGCATCCTCGCAAGCTTCCCCGAGCAACTGGGCGCCAAGGCTATCCCGGACCACCTCGCCGAACTGGGCGACCTGGCCGTTACGCCTGAAGCCAACATCATCAAGCTGCCTAACATCAGCGCCTCGACCCCGCAGCTGCAAGCCGCGATCAAGGAACTGCAGGCCCAGGGCTATGCCCTGCCGGACTACCCGGAAACCGTAACCACCGACGCGGAAAAAGAAACCCGTGCACGTTACGACAAGGTCAAGGGCAGCGCCGTGAACCCGGTACTGCGCGAAGGCAACTCCGACCGCCGCGCACCGCTGTCGGTCAAGAACTACGCGCGCAAGCACCCGCACAAGATGGGCGCCTGGGCTGCCGACTCCAAGTCGCACATTGCCCACATGAACAGTGGCGATTTCTACGGCAGCGAAAAAGCCGTACAGATCGAAGCCGCTGACGCTGTCAAAATCGAGCTGATCGCCCAAGACGGCACCGCCACCGTCCTGAAGGAAAAGACTTCGGTACAGGCCGGCGAGATCATCGACACCGCCGTACTGAGCAAGAAAGCCCTGCGCGCGTTCATCGCCGCTGAAATCGAAGACGCCAAGAAACAAGGCGTGCTGCTGTCGGTTCACCTGAAAGCCACCATGATGAAGGTCTCCGACCCGATCATGTTCGGCCAGATCGTTGCCGAGTTCTATAAAGACGCCCTGACCAAGCACGCTACCGTGCTGGAGCAGATCGGCTTCAACCTGAACAACGGCATCGGCGACCTGTACGCTCGCATCAAGGCCCTGCCGGCCGAGCAGCAAGCGCAGATCGAAGCGGACATCCAGGCTGTTTATGCCGCCCGCCCTTCCCTGGCGATGGTCAACTCCGACAAAGGCATCACCAACCTGCACGTGCCGAGCGACGTGATCGTCGACGCCTCGATGCCGGCCATGATCCGTGACTCCGGCAAGATGTGGGGCACCGATGGCCAGCTGCACGACACCAAGGCTGTGATCCCGGATCGCTGCTACGCCACCATCTACCAGGCGGTCATCGAAGACTGCAAGGCCAATGGCGCTTTCGACCCAACCACCATGGGCAGCGTGCCAAACGTTGGCCTGATGGCGAAGAAAGCCGAAGAGTACGGCTCCCACGACAAGACCTTCCAGATCAAGGCTGACGGCGTAGTCCGCGTCACCGACAGCAAGGGCAGCCTGCTGATGGAACAGAAAGTCGAAGCCGGCGACATCTTCCGCATGTGCCAGACCAAAGACGCGCCGATCCAGGATTGGGTCAAACTGGCCGTCAACCGCGCCCGCGCCAGCAACACCCCAGCGATTTTCTGGCTGGACCCACAGCGTGCTCACGACGGCGTCGTGGTCGAGAAAGTTCAGGCTTACCTGAAAGACTACAACACCGAAGGCCTGGACATCCGCATCATGTCGCCCGTCGACGCGATGAAGTTCACCCTGGAGCGCACCCGCAAGGGCCTGGACACCATCTCGGTAACCGGCAACGTACTGCGTGACTACCTGACCGACCTGTTCCCGATCATGGAGCTGGGCACCAGCGCCAAGATGCTGTCCATCGTGCCGCTGATGAACGGCGGCGGCCTGTTCGAAACCGGCGCCGGCGGTTCGGCACCGAAGCACGTGCAGCAACTGGTGGAAGAGAACTTCCTGCGCTGGGACTCCCTGGGCGAGTTCCTGGCCCTGGCCGCTTCCCTTGAGCATTTGGGTGTGACGTACAACAACCCGAAAGCCCTGGTACTGTCCAAGACCCTGGACCAGGCCACCGGCCAGTTCCTCGACAACAACAAGTCGCCATCGCGCAAAGTCGGCAATATCGACAATCGCGGCAGCCACTTCTACCTGGCGCTGTACTGGGCTCAAGCCCTGGCTGCCCAGACCGAAGACACTGCGCTGCAAGCGCAGTTTGGCGAACTGGCTAAAACCCTGAGCGAAAACGAGGCGACTATCGTTGCCGAGCTGAACGCCGTACAGGGCAAGCCAGTGGACATCGGCGGCTACTACGCGCCGAACCCGGAGCTGACCAGCAAGGCCATGCGCCCAAGCACCACCCTCAACGCGGCCATTGCCAAGTTGAAGTAAGGTTGTAAGGATGCAAAGAAGCCCCGGCCCTGTGCCGGGGTTTCTGTTTCAGGACACTGCAGTTCTGCTGAACAAACCGGATCAAAGTGTGGGAGCGGGCTTGCTCGCGAATGCAATGGGTCAGATATGCATCGGGCGACTGGCACACCGCATTCGCGAGCAAGCCCGCTCCCACACTGACTGCAATCCTGCCCAAAGACCGTCGCATCTCGAATCGAGGTTTTGAATGACCTGGCAACCCCACATCACCGTCGCCACCATCGTCGAAGACAACGGCCGCTTCTTGATGGTCGAAGAACTCAAGGGTGGCCGCGCCGTGCTCAACCAGCCGGCGGGCCACCTGGACCCGCATGAAACCCTGACCGAGGCCGCCGTGCGCGAAACCCTCGAAGAAACCGGCTGGGACGTCGAAGCCACCGGTATTGTCGGGATCTACCTGTACACCGCCCCCAGCAATGGCGTGACTTATCAACGGGTCTGTTTCATCGCCAACGCCTTGAAACACCATCCGGACTATCAACTCGATGAAGGCATCCTGCGTGCTCGCTGGCTGACCCGTGACGAGCTGATGGCCTTGCGCGACGACTGGCGCAGCGAGCTGATCATCCGCTGCATCGATGATTATCTGGCCGGCCATCGCCACAGTCTCGAATTGATCCGCCCTTCTCTTTAGCCTTGAAGGCTTGAGCCTGATAGAATCGCGTCCTTTTTCAAGACACCCGTTGAAATCCTATGCGTGATCCAGCCCCTTCTGACACACAAAAGAAGCGCGTCATCGTCGGCATGTCCGGCGGCGTGGACTCTTCCGTTTCCGCCGTTCTGCTGATGGAGCAGGGATATGAGGTGGAAGGCCTGTTCATGAAGAACTGGGAGGAAGACGATGGAACGGAATACTGTACCGCCATGGACGACCTGGCAGACGCCCAGGCCGTGTGCGACAAGATCGGTATCAAGCTGCACACCGCGAACTTCGCCGCCGAGTACTGGGACAACGTGTTCGAGCACTTCCTGGCCGAATACAAGGCCGGCCGCACGCCGAACCCGGACATCCTGTGCAACCGCGAGATCAAGTTCAAGGCGTTCCTCGACTACGCCATGATGCTCGGGGCCGACCTGATTGCCACTGGCCACTACGTGCGCCGACGCGACATCGATGGTCGTACCGAATTGCTCAAGGGCCTGGACCCGAACAAGGACCAGAGCTACTTCCTGCACGCCGTCGGTGGTGAACAGATCGCCAAGACCCTGTTCCCGGTGGGCGAGCTGGAAAAGCCCGAAGTGCGCAGGATCGCCGAGAAACACGGCCTGGCCACCGCCAAGAAGAAGGATTCCACCGGCATCTGCTTTATCGGCGAACGCCGCTTCAGCGACTTCCTCAAACAATACCTGCCAGCACAACCGGGCGAGATCAAGACCACCGAGGGTGAAGTCATCGGCCGCCACCATGGCCTGATGTACCACACCATCGGCCAACGCCAGGGCCTGGGCATCGGCGGCCTGAAAGACGCTGGTGAAGAGCCGTGGTACGTGCTGATCAAGGACCTGGAACACAACGAGCTGATCGTCGGCCAGGGCAACGAGCATCCACTGCTGTTTTCCGGCGCCCTGCTCGCCTCGGAAATCTACTGGGTCAACCCGATCGACCTGAGCACCCCGCGCCGCCTGACGGCCAAAGTGCGTTATCGCCAGAGCGACCAGCCTTGCACCCTGGAAAAAACCGCCACCGGTTACCGCGCCATCTTTGACGACCCGCAACGCGCCGTCACGCCTGGCCAGTCCGTGGTGTTCTACGACGGCGAAATCTGCCTGGGCGGCGGCGTGATAGAAGTTGCCGAAGCCTGGAGCAACCCGGCATGAGCCCGACCCAGGAGCAATTGACGGCACTCGGCGGGGTTTTTCTCTCCGCCGTGCTGGTGGACAAGATCGCCAAGACCGGCCAGGTCACTGAAGCCGGCCTCACCTGCATGCTTGGCAGCCTACTGATCCGCGACCCCAAGGACACCCTGGAGGTCTACGGCGGTGACGATCTGGCGCTGCGTGAAGGCTATCGCGCGCTGATCGGCGCGCTTGAGCGCGACCCAAGCACCTTGCAGCGCGAGCCGTTGCGCTACGCTCTGTCGATGCTCGGTCTTGAGCGTCAACTGGCCAAGCGCGACGACATGCTGGAGGTCATCGGCAAGCGCCTGCCACAGATTCAGTCCCAGGTGGAACACTTCGGCCCGGCCCACGAAAACGTGATCGCAGCCTGCGGTGCGCTGTACCAGGACACCTTGAGCACCTTGCGGCAGCGCATCCAGGTGCACGGTGACATGCGCAACCTGCAGCAACCGAACAACGCCTCGAAAATCCGTGCCTTGCTCCTGGCCGGTATTCGTTCGGCGCGGTTGTGGCGCCAGTTGGGCGGTCATCGTTGGCAGCTGGTGATCAGCCGACGCAAATTGCTCAAAGAGCTTTACCCGTTGATGCGCAACGAATAAGTCGCATAAGCAAGCCATTTTCAAGCCGTTACGCGTAATACGCCGGTCAGTTGGCAACGGACCGGCGGATTTTTTCATGTATGATACGCGCCCCATTTCGTTGCCCGACTGTCCGAGAACACCCCATGCAGCTCTCTTCGCTCACTGCGGTTTCCCCTGTTGACGGCCGCTACGCCGGCAAAACCCAGGCCCTGCGCCCTATTTTCAGCGAGTACGGCCTGATCCGCGCTCGTGTCCTGGTTGAAGTGCGCTGGCTCCAGCGCCTGGCCGCTCACCCCGCCATCAGCGAAGTGCCGGCGTTCTCCGCCGAAGCCAACGCTGTGCTCAACACCCTGGCGGAAAACTTCTCCCTGGAGCACGCCGAGCGTGTGAAAGAGATCGAGCGCACCACCAACCACGACGTAAAAGCCATCGAATACCTGCTCAAAGAGCAAGCGGCAAAGCTGCCGGAACTGGCCCAGGTCAGCGAGTTCATCCACTTTGCCTGCACCAGCGAGGACATCAACAACCTGTCCCACGCCCTGATGCTGCGCGAAGGCCGTGATGACGTGATGCTGCCGCTGATGCGCCAAACCGCCAACGCCATCCGCGAACTGGCCATCCGTTTCGCCGACGTACCGATGCTGTCGCGCACTCACGGCCAGCCGGCGTCGCCGACCACCCTGGGCAAAGAACTGGCTAACGTGGTGTACCGCCTGGAGCGCCAGATCGCTCAAGTCGCGGCCGTGCCGCTGCTGGGCAAGATCAACGGCGCCGTAGGCAACTACAACGCCCACCTGTCGGCCTACCCAGAGATCGACTGGGAAGCCAACGCCCGCGCCTTCATCGAAGACGAGCTGGGCCTGGGCTTCAACCCGTACACCACGCAGATCGAACCGCACGACTACATCGCCGAGCTGTTCGACGCCATTGCGCGCTTCAACACCATCCTGATCGATTTCGATCGCGATATCTGGGGCTACATCTCCCTGGGCTACTTCAAGCAGCGCACCATTGCCGGTGAAATCGGTTCGTCGACCATGCCGCACAAGGTCAACCCGATCGACTTCGAAAACTCCGAAGGCAACCTCGGCATCGCCAACGCCCTGTTCCAGCACCTGGCCAGCAAGTTGCCGATTTCCCGCTGGCAGCGCGACCTGACCGACTCCACCGTGCTGCGCAACCTCGGCGTGGGTTTTGCCCATAGCGTGATCGCGTACGAAGCCAGCCTCAAAGGCATCAGCAAACTTGAGCTCAACGAGCAAAAGATTGCCGCTGACCTGGACGCGTGCTGGGAAGTATTGGCCGAGCCGATCCAGACCGTGATGCGCCGCTACAACATCGAAAACCCGTACGAGAAGCTGAAGGAATTGACGCGCGGCAAGGGCATCAGCCCAGAAGCACTGCAAACTTTCATCGACGGCCTGGACATGCCAGCCGCGGCCAAGGCCGAGCTGAAACTGCTCACCCCGGCCAACTACATCGGCAACGCTGTAGAGCAAGCCAAGCGCATCTGATCATCGCTAGACCTTTGAGACGCCCGGCCGCGCCGGGCGTTTTTATTCCAGTCTGAAAAATGCTTTTTTTCAATAGGTTACACATGAATCCTGATATCCCTCTTCAACTTCTGGGCGGCATCACGGCACGGGAATTCCTGCGCGACTACTGGCAGAAAAAGCCGCTGCTGATCCGTCAGGCCATCCCTGACTTCGAAAGCCCGATCGACGCCGACGAACTCGCCGGCCTGGCCCTGGAAGAAGAAGTCGAATCGCGCCTGGTGATCGAACACGGCGAGCGCCCGTGGGAATTGCGTCGCGGCCCCTTTGCTGAAGACGCCTTCAGCACCCTGCCCGAGCGCGAGTGGACCCTGCTGGTGCAGGCCGTCGATCAGTTCGTGCCGGAAGTGGCCGAATTGCTGGAGCAGTTCCGCTTCCTGCCAAGCTGGCGCATCGACGATGTGATGATCAGCTTCGCCGCGCCGGGTGGCAGCGTCGGCCCGCACTTCGACAACTACGACGTGTTCCTGCTGCAAGCCCAGGGCAAGCGCAACTGGAAGATCGGTCAGATGTGCAGTTCGGAGAGCCCGCTGCTGCAACACGCCGACCTGCGCATCCTCGCCGAATTCGAAGAAAGCGCCGAATGGGTGCTGGAACCGGGCGATATGCTCTACCTGCCGCCGCGCCTGGCCCACTTCGGCATTGCCGAAGACGACTGCATGACCTACTCCGTGGGTTTCCGTGCACCGAGCGCCGCCGAAGTGCTGACCCACTTCACCGACTTCCTCAGCCAGTACCTGACGGATGAAGAGCGCTACACTGACGCCGACGCTCAGCCCGCCACTGACCCGCACCAGATCCAGGGCGACGCCCTCGACCGTCTCAAGAGCCTGCTGGCCGAGCACATGAGTGACGAGCGCATGCTGCTGACCTGGTTCGGCCAGTTCATGACCGAGCCGCGCTATCCTGAACTGGTGGCCGGTGAAGAATTGGGCGAAGAGGATTTCGTCAACAGCCTGCAAGACGGCGCGATCCTGGTACGCAATCCGAGCGCGCGCATGGCCTGGTCGGAAGTCGACGATGATGTGCTGCTGTTCGCCAGCGGCCAGAGCCGTTACCTGCCGGGCAAGCTGCGCGAATTGCTCAAGCTGATCTGCGCCGCCGACGCGCTGCACGCCGAAAACCTCGCCCCATGGCTGGCGGACGAAGACGGTCGCGACCTGCTGTGCGAATTGGTCAAGCAAGGAAGCCTGGGATTTGCCGATGAATAAGATTCACGTAAGTGTCGCGGACTGGCAAAAGGATATCGCCGAGATTCGGCGCATTCGTGAAGCGGTGTTTATCGCTGAGCAATCGGTTCCACCTGAGCTGGAGTGGGACGCAGACGATGCGAGTGCTGTGCATTTTCTCGCATTCGAGGGCGACTTTCCGATCGGCACCGCGCGCCTGCTGCCCAGCGGCGAAATCGGGCGCGTTTCGGTACTCAAAGACTGGCGCGGGCTGAAGGTCGGCGACAAGCTGATGGAAGCCGTAATCGGCGTGGCCGAGCAACGCGGTCAGACCAAGCAGTTCCTGAGTGCGCAGGTCTATGCGGCGCCGTTCTATGAGCGACTGGGCTTCAAGATCGTCAGCGGGGAATTCCTGGAAGTCGGGATTCCCCATGTCGATATGGTGCGCGGGGGCTGATTCGAGACCGCGTCGCTGCCATCGGGGCAAGCCCCCTCCCACACTTGACCACATCCTCAAGGATGTACTCGGTCAAAATGTGGGAGGGGGCTTGCCCCCGATAGCTATTTCAGCAACACCAACAATGCCCTGCCATGCCAGGGCATTTTGCCGTCTACGATTCAACTTGCGACCCACCAGGCCGACAAACTGGCACTATCAAGCCCAAATGACTCGCAGAGATCACGGACATGTCCCTACGCACCCTGCTCACCGCCCTCCTCCTGACCGCCAGTTGCTCGGCCATGGCCGACACTGAAGTCGTCAACCTGAGCAACCGCACCAGTGCCGACCTGCTGCCCGTGGCGCAGAACTTCATCGGCAAGGACGGCACCGTCAGCGCCTACGGCAACCAACTTATCGTCAACGCCGCCCCCGCCAAGATCCAGGACCTGCGCGCCCTGCTTGCACAATTGGACACACCAGCCAAGCGCCTGTTGATCACCGTCGACACCAACGAAAACAACCAGCAGAACAGCGGCGACAGCCAGACCCGCATCATCAGCTACGGCACCGCCAGCCGCGACGGCGGGATCCAGCGGATTCAGGCCAGCGAAGGTGTGCCCGCGCTGATCCAGGTAGGCCAGAGCGTACCGCTGACCACCACCCAGCAGGACAGCTACGGCCGTCTGCAGAACCAGACCCAGTATCGCAACGTGACCCAGGGCTTCTACGTCACCGCCAGCGTCACTGGCGAGACCGTGCACCTGGCGATCAGCACCAATCGTGACCGCATGAGCCAGGAGCGTCCCGATGTAGTGAATGTGCAAAGTACCGACACAACCGTCAGCGGTCGACTGGGCGAGTGGATTCCCCTGGCCGGCATCAATCGCGAAACCCAGGCCGATAAATCCTCTACAACCCGCAGCTACTCTACCCAGGGCCGCGATGACCTGACTTTACGGGTCAAGGTCGACACCCTGAACTGAAGCACCAAAAACTGACTGATGAGTCGTATTAGACTAAAGATGTAGTGCTAAAAAAAAAGCACTACAAAACATTTGACGATCCAAAAAAGCATGGGCATGATGGCCTCGCTCCCGCTAATCAGGGGCCCTGGCAAGGGCCTTCGGATCGCCGCTCTAAGCTACCCACCTGAGCCGATTCGTGTCTGTACCGCCCACAAGGCGTGTTTGACGAGGTTGCGACTGGAACGAAGTTGTCCCGAGGGACGGAAGCTAACCAGGTAACCCGGCTACACGCTGTTGAACACCCAAGGGCCCACGACGCCCTCAGACTGTTCGCGGCCCGCCATTACCTACCGCCCCTCTCGCCAATCGTTCACCCCGTCGCATTCCCCGCCAGACCCGCCGTGACCGCCTAAGCTTCTGGTCAGCGAGCAGCCCTGCCCACGCATGTGAATGCAGGGCTGGCAAATGGATTTTTCCACCACAAGAAGACGCGACGAGGTTTACTTCCATGGCACTGACACGCGAACAGCAAATTGCAGCCCTCGAAAAAGACTGGGCTGAAAACCCACGCTGGAAAGGCGTGACCCGCGCTTATTCCGCTGCTGACGTCGTCCGCCTGCGTGGCTCGGTTCAACCTGAGCACACCTTTGCAAAACTCGGCGCCGAGAAGCTGTGGAACCTGGTGACCCAAGGTGCCAAGCCTTCCTTCCGTCCCGACAAAGATTTCGTCAACTGCATGGGCGCCCTCACTGGCGGCCAGGCAGTGCAACAGGTGAAAGCCGGCATCCAGGCGATCTACCTGTCCGGCTGGCAAGTGGCGGCGGACAACAACTCCGCTGAATCCATGTACCCCGACCAATCGCTGTACCCGGTGGACTCTGTGCCAACCGTGGTCAAGCGCATCAACAACTCGTTCCGTCGTGCCGACCAGATCCAGTGGAAAGCCGGCAAGAACCCAGGCGACGAAGGCTACATCGATTACTTCGCACCTATCGTGGCTGACGCTGAAGCCGGCTTCGGCGGCGTGCTGAACGCCTACGAACTGATGAAGAGCATGATCGAGGCAGGCGCCGCCGGTGTGCACTTCGAAGACCAACTGGCTTCAGTGAAAAAATGCGGCCACATGGGCGGCAAGGTACTGGTTCCTACCCAGGAAGCCGTACAGAAGTTGACCGCTGCCCGCCTGGCCGCTGACGTTGCCGGTACACCGACCATCATCCTGGCCCGTACCGACGCCAACGCCGCTGACCTGCTGACGTCGGACTGCGACCCTTACGACCAGCCATTCGTGACCGGCGAGCGCACCCAGGAAGGTTTCTACAAGGTACGTGCCGGCCTGGACCAAGCGATTGCCCGTGGCCTGGCCTACGCGCCGTACGCCGACCTGATCTGGTGCGAAACCGCCAAGCCGGACCTGGACGAAGCGCGTCGTTTCGCCGAAGCCATCAAGAAGGAATACCCGGACCAACTGCTGTCCTACAACTGCTCGCCTTCCTTCAACTGGAAGAAAAACCTGGACGACGCGACCATCGCCAAGTTCCAGCGCGAACTGTCCGCCATGGGCTACAAGCACCAGTTCATCACCCTGGCCGGCATTCACAACATGTGGCACAGCATGTTCAACCTGGCGCATGACTACGCCCGCAACGACATGACGGCCTACGTGAAGCTGCAGGAGCAGGAGTTCGCTGACGCCGCCAAGGGTTACACCTTCGTGGCTCACCAGCAGGAAGTGGGCACCGGCTATTTCGACGACATGACTACCGTGATCCAGGGCGGCACCTCGTCCGTGACCGCGCTGACCGGTTCGACCGAAGAAGAGCAGTTCCACTAAGCACCGCGTACACGGCCACTGCGGCCCCAAGGAAGACCTAACCGCAGTGCCGCACGACAATCACGCCCCGACTGGTTCGGGGCGTTTTTTTTGTTTTCTGAAAATCCCCCCTGACAATAAAAAGTCAAAATGTGGGGGCGGGCTTGCTCGCGAAAGCACTGGCTCAGTCAGCACATGTTTTCCTGGCACACCGCTTTCGCGAGCAAGCCCGCCCCCACAGGGGAAAGCGTCCAACCTGAAGATTTTGTGCAAAACATTGATCCAGAGCGGTATTCACCTGAATCAAATCGGTTAAAAGATCCCCGTCGACAACTAAGCGCCCTTCAAGCAAGTAACAACAACTTCCCGCGCCACACGAGAAACATTCGCTTAAACCCCACGCAAACAATAGTCATTATCATTTGGCGCGTGAAAACTTCGTTACAGTTGAAACAAAACTTAATTGTTCAAAAGCCCGCTAATGCCCACACCATAAGGGCTACAGCCCCAAGAAGGTGCACTATGTCCTTATTCCATCGAATAATTTCGCCATAGGAATTTTACTTGCCCGGTGTTTAGCCATAAAATCACCGCGATTGATTGCAGTGCGACATATCGTCACTGCATCGTTACTTTTTCGAGCTCAGAGACCTTTGCTCTCTGTTAAGGATTTCCAGCATGACCGAAGCGACAGGACTCATGGCCCACAACTGGGGCTTTGCCATTTTCCTCCTCGGTGTTGTCGGCCTCTGCGCCTTCATGCTCGGCGTCTCCAGCCTCCTCGGGTCAAAAGCCTGGGGCCGCAGCAAAAATGAACCGTTCGAGTCCGGCATGCTGCCTACAGGTGGCGCCCGCTTGCGGCTCTCAGCCAAATTCTATCTGGTCGCGATGCTGTTCGTGATCTTCGATATCGAAGCCCTCTTTCTCTTTGCCTGGTCTGTGTCCGTCCGCGAAAGCGGCTGGACCGGATTCGTCGAAGCCCTCGTTTTCATAGCAATTCTGTTGGCAGGCCTTGTCTACCTATTTCGAGTGGGCGCCCTTGACTGGGCTCCGGAAGCTCGTCGTAAGCGGCAAGCGAAGCTGAAACAATGAGGCTTTGGCGATGCAATACAATCTCACCAGGATCGACCCGGATGCTCCTAACGAGCAGTACCCCATCGGCGAACGGGAAACCGTTTCCGACCCGTTAGAAGACCAAGTCCACAAAAACATCTACATGGGCAAGCTGGAAGACGTGCTGAGTGGCGCGGTCAACTGGGGACGTAAGAACTCCCTGTGGCCGTACAACTTTGGTCTTTCGTGCTGCTACGTGGAAATGACCACCGCCTTCACGGCGCCCCACGACATCGCGCGCTTTGGCGCCGAAGTTATCCGGGCATCGCCGCGTCAGGCGGATTTCATGGTTATCGCCGGAACCTGCTTTATCAAGATGGCGCCGATCATTCAGCGTCTCTACGAGCAAATGCTCGAGCCGAAGTGGGTTATCTCCATGGGTTCGTGCGCCAACTCCGGTGGCATGTACGACATCTACTCCGTCGTTCAAGGGGTGGACAAGTTCCTGCCCGTGGACGTCTACGTGCCTGGCTGCCCGCCCCGCCCTGAAGCATTTCTGCAAGGCTTGATGCTGTTGCAGGAATCGATTGGCAAGGAGCGTCGCCCACTTTCCTGGGTTGTCGGAGATCAAGGCGTTTACCGCGCCGAGATGCCGTCACAAAAGGAACAGCGCCGCGAACAGCGTATTCAGGTCACCAACCTGCGCAGCCCCGACGAAGTCTGATCCAGCACCGATTCTTTTATAGAACGAAAACCTGGCTTCATTCTTTACGTTGACCGAAAGCGATAAAAAACCATGACTACAGGCAGTGCTCTGTACATCCCGCCTTATAAGGCAGACGACCAGGATGTGGTCGTCGAACTCAATAACCGTTTTGGCCCTGACGCCTTCACCGCCCAGGCCACACGCACCGGTATGCCGGTGTTGTGGGTCGCGCGTGCCAAGCTTGTCGAAGTCCTGACCTTCCTGCGCAACCTGCCCAAGCCGTACGTCATGCTCTATGACCTGCATGGCGTGGACGAGCGTCTGCGCACCAAGCGCCAAGGCTTGCCGAACGGCGCCGATTTCACCGTGTTCTACCACCTGATGTCGCTGGAACGTAACAGCGACGTGATGATCAAGGTCGCCCTGTCGGAAAGCGACTTGAGCATCCCGACCGTGACCGGTATCTGGCCGAACGCCAGCTGGTACGAGCGTGAAGTCTGGGACATGTTCGGCATCGACTTCCCCGGCCACCCGCACCTGACACGCATCATGATGCCGCCTACCTGGGAAGGTCACCCGCTGCGCAAGGACTTCCCTGCCCGCGCCACCGAATTCGATCCGTTCAGCCTCAACCTTGCCAAGCAACAGCTTGAAGAGGAAGCGGCGCGTTTCCGTCCGGAAGACTGGGGCATGAAACGCTCCGGCACCAACGAGGACTACATGTTCCTCAACCTGGGCCCGAACCACCCTTCGGCCCACGGCGCCTTCCGTATCATCCTGCAACTGGACGGCGAAGAAATCGTCGACTGCTTACCGGACATCGGCTACCACCACCGTGGTGCCGAGAAGATGGCCGAGCGTCAGTCGTGGCACAGCTTCATCCCGTACACCGACCGTATCGACTACCTCGGCGGCGTGATGAACAACCTGCCGTACGTGCTCTCGGTCGAGAAACTCGCTGGCATCAAGGTGCCGGACCGCGTCGACACCATCCGCATCATGATGGCCGAGTTCTTCCGGATCACCAGTCACCTGTTGTTCCTGGGGACCTATATCCAGGACGTCGGCGCCATGACCCCGGTGTTTTTCACGTTCACCGACCGTCAGCGCGCCTACAAGGTCATCGAAGCCATCACCGGTTTCCGCCTGCACCCGGCCTGGTACCGCATCGGCGGCGTGGCCCACGACCTGCCGAATGGCTGGGATCGCCTGGTCAAGGAATTCATCGACTGGATGCCCAAGCGTCTGGACGAGTACCAAAAGGCTGCGCTGGATAACAGCATCCTCAAGGGCCGTACCATCGGCGTCGCCCAGTACAACACCAAAGAGGCCCTGGAATGGGGTGTCACCGGTGCTGGCCTGCGCTCCACCGGCTGCGATTTCGACCTGCGTAAAGCGCGCCCGTACTCGGGCTACGAGAACTTCGAATTCGAAGTCCCGTTGGCGGCCAATGGCGATGCCTACGACCGCTGCATCGTGCGCGTCGAAGAAATGCGCCAGAGCCTGAAGATCATCGAGCAATGCATGCGCAACATGCCGGCCGGCCCGTACAAAGCGGATCACCCGCTGACCACGCCGCCGCCGAAAGAGCGCACGCTGCAGCACATCGAAACCCTGATCACGCACTTCCTGCAAGTTTCGTGGGGCCCGGTCATGCCGGCCAACGAATCCTTCCAGATGATCGAAGCGACCAAGGGTATCAACAGTTATTACCTGACGAGCGATGGCGGCACCATGAGCTACCGCACCCGGATCCGTACCCCAAGCTTTGCCCACTTGCAGCAGATCCCTTCGGTGATCAAAGGCGAGATGGTCGCGGACTTGATTGCGTACCTGGGTAGTATCGATTTCGTTATGGCCGACGTGGACCGCTAAGCATGAACAGCACGCTTATCCAGACAGACCGTTTCACCCTCAGTGAAACCGAGCGCTCGGCCATCGAGCACGAGCTGCATCACTACGAAGACCCGCGCGCGGCGTCGATCGAAGCCTTGAAGATCGTGCAGAAGGAACGTGGCTGGGTGCCGGACGGCGCCCTCTACGCCATCGGCGAGATCCTCGGCATCCCTGCCAGCGACGTTGAAGGTGTAGCCACGTTCTACAGCCAGATCTTCCGTCAGCCAGTGGGCCGCCACATCATTCGCGTGTGCGACAGCATGGTCTGCTATATCGGCGGCCACGAATCCGTGGTCAGCGAAATCCAGAACAAGCTGGGCATCGGCCTCGGCCAGACCACCCCGGACGGCCGCTTCACGCTGCTGCCGGTGTGCTGCCTGGGCAACTGCGACAAGGCGCCGGCGTTGATGATCGACGACGACACATTCGGTGACGTGCAGCCCGCTGGCGTGACCCAATTGCTCGAGGGCTACCCATGACCCTGACTTCTTTCGGCCCGGCCAACCTGATCAAGCGTTCGCCTGAGACCCACCCGCTGACCTGGCGCCTGCGTGACGATGCCGAGCCCGTGTGGCTAGACGAGTACCAGGCCAAGAATGGTTACGCCGCTGCGCGCAAAGCCTTCGCCGACATGGCCCAGGACGACATCGTCCAGACCGTGAAAGACGCCGGCCTCAAAGGCCGCGGCGGTGCAGGCTTCCCCACGGGCGTAAAGTGGGGCCTGATGCCCAAAGACGAATCCATCAACATCCGCTACCTGCTGTGCAACGCGGATGAAATGGAGCCGAACACCTGGAAAGACCGCATGCTGATGGAGCAACTGCCCCATCTGCTGATCGAAGGCATGCTGATCAGCGCCCGCGCGCTGAAAACCTACCGTGGCTACATCTTCCTGCGTGGCGAATACACCACCGCCGCCAAGCACCTCAACCGTGCCGTGGAAGAAGCCAAGGCTGCTGGCCTGCTGGGCAAGAACATCCTCGGCTCCGGTTTCGACTTCGAGCTGTTCGTGCACACCGGCGCCGGGCGTTATATCTGCGGTGAAGAAACCGCACTGATCAACTCCCTCGAAGGCCGCCGCGCCAACCCACGTTCCAAGCCGCCCTTCCCTGCCGCTGTAGGCGTGTGGGGCAAGCCGACGTGCGTGAACAACGTCGAGACGCTGTGCAACGTGCCGGCGATCATCGCCGACGGCGTGGACTGGTACAAATCCTTGGCCCGCGAAGGCAGCGAAGACATGGGCACCAAGCTCATGGGCTTCTCCGGCAAGGTCAAGAACCCTGGCCTGTGGGAACTGCCGTTTGGCGTGACCGCTCGCGAGCTGTTCGAGGACTACGCCGGCGGCATGCGCGACGGCTACACCTTGAAAGCCTGGCAACCAGGCGGTGCCGGTACCGGTTTCCTGCTCCCTGAGCACCTCGATGCACAAATGTATGCCGGCGGCATCGGCAAGGTGGGCACCCGGATGGGTACCGGCCTGGCGATGGCGGTGGACAACACCGTGAACATGGTCTCGCTGCTGCGCAACATGGAGCAGTTCTTTGCCCGGGAATCCTGCGGCTTCTGCACCCCATGCCGCGACGGCCTGCCCTGGAGCGTGAAGCTGCTGATGGCCCTGGAAAACGGCGAAGGCCGCGAGGGTGATATCGAAACCCTGCTGGGCCTGGTCGGTTTCCTCGGCCCAGGCAAGACCTTCTGTGCTCACGCACCGGGCGCCGTGGAGCCATTGGGCAGCGCCATCAAATACTTCCGCTCGGAGTTCGAAGCCGGCATCGCGCCTACCAGCGCCGCCGTCCCGCCTCTGGCAAGGCCGATCGTAGTCGGCGCGTAACGCTTTAAAAGGCGAAGGGTCCGTGCCCTTCAACTGCTCATGGGCTGACGCCGTAAAGGCTGTGTTGAAGCCCATGAATAACAAGATTCCATTAGCCACGCCCGCTGACAACGGGCCAACGAAGAACTTTGAACCATGGCCACTATCCACGTAGACGGCAAAGCGCTCGAAGTCGATGGGGCAGACAACCTGTTACAGGCATGTCTCTCACTAGGCCTCGACATCCCGTATTTCTGCTGGCACCCCGCGCTTGGTAGCGTCGGTGCCTGTCGCCAGTGCGCGGTCAAGCAATACACCGACGAGAACGACACCCGTGGTCGTATCGTCATGTCCTGCATGACCCCAGCCACCGACAACACCTGGATCTCCATCGACGATGAAGAATCCAAGGCGTTCCGCGCCAGTGTCGTCGAGTGGCTGATGACCAACCACCCCCACGACTGCCCGGTCTGTGAGGAAGGCGGTCACTGCCACCTGCAAGACATGACGGTGATGACGGGTCACAACGAGCGCCGTTATCGCTTCACCAAGCGTACCCACCAGAACCAGGACCTCGGCCCGTTCATTTCCCACGAAATGAACCGCTGCATCGCCTGCTATCGCTGCGTACGCTTCTATAAGGACTACGCTGGCGGCACCGACCTTGGCGTCTTCGGCGCCCACGACAACGTGTACTTCGGTCGCGTTGAGGACGGCGTGCTCGAAAGCGAGTTCTCCGGCAACCTCACCGAGGTCTGCCCGACCGGTGTGTTCACCGACAAGACCCACTCCGAGCGCTACAACCGTAAATGGGACATGCAGTTCGCCCCGAGCATCTGCCATGGCTGCTCCAGCGGTTGCAACATCTCTCCGGGCGAGCGCTACGGCGAACTGCGTCGGATCGAAAACCGCTTCAACGGTTCGGTCAACCAGTACTTCCTGTGCGACCGCGGCCGTTTCGGCTATGGCTACGTCAACCGCGAAGACCGCCCACGCCAGCCGCTGCTGGCCGGCGGCGCGAAGCTGAGCACCGACGAGGCCCTGGATAAAGCCGCCGAGCTTCTGCGCGGCCGCAACATCGTTGGTATCGGTTCGCCGCGCGCCAGCCTCGAAAGCAACTTCGCGTTGCGCGAGCTGGTGGGTGCCGAGCACTTCTACTCCGGTATCGAAGCCGGTGAGCTGGAGCGCATCCGTCTGGTCCTGCAGGTGCTGAACGACAGCCCGCTGCCCGTCCCGAACATGCGCGACATCGAAGACCACGACGCCATCTTCGTGCTCGGTGAAGACCTGACCCAGACCGCCGCCCGCATCGCCCTGTCGCTGCGCCAGTCGGTCAAAGGCAAGGCCGAAGACATGGCCGACGCCATGCGCGTCCAGCCTTGGCTCGACGCCGCGGTGAAAAACATCGGCCAGCACGCGCTGAACCCGTTGTTTATCGCCAGCCTGGCTGAAACCAAGCTCGACGACATCGCCGAAGAATGCGTACACGCAGCACCAGACGACCTGGCCCGCATCGGTTTCGCCGTGGCCCACGCCCTCGACGCCAGCGCACCGGCTGTCGAAGGCCTGGACACCGAAGCCGTCGAACTGGCCCAGCGCATCGCCGACGCCCTGCTGGCAGCCAAGCGTCCATTGATCATTGCCGGCACCTCCCTGGGTTCCAAGGCGCTGATCGAAGCCGCTGCCAACATCGCCAAGGCGTTGAAGCTGCGCGACAAGAACGGCTCCATCAGCCTGGTCGTGCCGGAAGCCAACAGCCTTGGCCTGGCCATGCTTGGCGGCGAGTCCCTGGACGCAGCCCTGCAAGCGGTCATCGACGGTAAAGCCGACGCCATCGTGGTGCTGGAAAACGACCTGTACACCCGCACCGATGCCGCCAAGGTTGACGCTGCACTGGACGCCGCCAAGGTCCTGATCGTCGCCGACCACCAGAAGACCGCTACCAGCGACCGCGCCCACCTGGTGCTGCCAGCCGCCACCTTCGCCGAAGGCGACGGTACCCTGGTCAGCCAGGAAGGCCGCGCGCAGCGCTTCTTCCAGGTGTTCGATCCGAAGTACATGGACGCCAGCATCCTGGTTCACGAAGGCTGGCGCTGGCTGCATGCCCTGCGCTCGACCCTACTGAACCAGCCGATCGACTGGACCCAGCTCGACCACGTCACCGCCGCCGCCGCGGCAAGCGCGCCGCAGCTGGCACGTATCGTCGACGCTGCACCGTCCGCCGCGTTCCGCATCAAGGGCATGAAACTGGCCCGTGAACCGCTGCGTTACTCCGGTCGTACCGCCATGCGTGCCGATATCAGCGTGCATGAACCACGTACCCCGCAAGACAACGACACCGCGTTCGCCTTCTCCATGGAAGGGTACTCGGGTTCGGCCGAACCGCGTCAGCAGGTGCCATTCGCCTGGTCGCCGGGCTGGAACTCGCCGCAGGCCTGGAACAAGTTCCAGGACGAAGTCGGTGGTCACATCCGCGCTGGCGACCCGGGCACCCGCCTGATCGAAACCCAGGGCGACTCGTTGAACTGGTTCGCCGCCGTACCGCGTCCGTTCAACCCGGCCCAGGGCACCTGGCAGGTTGTGCCGTTCTTCCACCTGTTCGGCAGCGAAGAGACTTCGTCCAAAGCCGCACCGGTTCAAGAACGTATCCCGACTGCCTACGTATCCGTGGCCAAGTCTGAAGCCGACCGCCTGGGCGTCAACGACGGGGCCCTGCTCAGCCTGAACGTGGCCGGCCAGACCCTGCGTCTGCCGCTGCGCATCAATGATGAGTTGGGTGCCGGCCTGGTTGCACTGCCGAAAGGCCTCGCCGGTATTCCACCGGCGATCTTTGGCAAAACCGTTGACGGTCTGCAGGAGGCAGCGCAATGACCTGGTTCACCCCTGAAGTGATCGACGTGATCATCTCGGTCGTCAAGGCCATCGTGATCCTGTTGGCCGTGGTCGTCGCGGGCGCCCTGCTCAGCTTCGTCGAACGTCGCCTGCTGGGCTGGTGGCAGGACCGTTACGGTCCGAACCGCGTTGGCCCGTTTGGTATGTTCCAGATCGCCGCCGACATGCTGAAAATGTTCTTCAAGGAAGACTGGACCCCGCCGTTTGCCGACAAGGTGATCTTCACCCTGGCACCGGTCGTGGCCATGAGCGCCTTGCTGATCGCCTTCGCGATCATCCCGATCACCCCGACCTGGGGCGTGGCGGACCTGAACATCGGCTTGCTGTTCTTCTTCGCCATGGCCGGTCTTTCGGTCTACGCGGTGCTGTTCGCCGGGTGGTCGAGTAACAACAAGTTCGCCCTGCTGGGTAGCTTGCGGGCGTCGGCCCAGACCGTGTCCTACGAAGTGTTCATGGGCCTCGCGCTGATGGGCATCGTGGTGCAGGTCGGCTCGTTCAACATGCGCGACATCGTCGAGTACCAAGCGCAGAACCTGTGGTTCATCATTCCGCAGTTCTTCGGCTTCTGCACCTTCTTCATCGCTGGCGTCGCCGTGACTCACCGTCACCCGTTCGACCAGCCGGAAGCGGAACAGGAACTGGCCGACGGTTACCACATTGAATACGCCGGCATGAAATGGGGCATGTTCTTCGTTGGTGAGTACATCGGCATCATCTTGATCTCGGCCCTGCTGGTCACGCTGTTCTTCGGCGGCTGGCACGGTCCATTCGGCATCCTGCCGCAGTTGGCGTTCTTCTGGTTCTTCCTGAAGACCGCGTTCTTCATCATGTTGTTTATCCTGCTGCGCGCTTCCATTCCGCGTCCACGATACGACCAGGTGATGGATTTCAGCTGGCGCTTCTGCCTGCCACTGACCCTGATCAATTTGCTGGTGACTGCTGCCGTTGTGTTGTTGAACACGCCAGCGGCCGCGGTTCAGTGAGGATTTGACCCATGTTCAAATATATTGGCGACATCGTTAAGGGTACCGGTACCCAGTTGCGAAGCCTGGTGATGGTGTTCGGTCACGGCTTCCGCAAACGCGACACCCTGCAATACCCGGAAGAAGCGGTGTACCTGCCGCCGCGCTATCGCGGCCGCATCGTGCTGACCCGCGACCCCGATGGCGAAGAGCGTTGCGTAGCCTGCAACCTCTGCGCCGTGGCGTGCCCGGTGGGTTGCATCTCCCTGCAGAAAGCTGAAACCGAAGACGGTCGCTGGTACCCGGACTTCTTCCGCATCAACTTCTCGCGCTGCATTTTCTGCGGCCTCTGCGAGGAAGCTTGCCCGACCACCGCAATCCAGCTGACACCGGATTTCGAGATGGCCGAGTTCAAACGTCAGGACCTGGTGTACGAGAAAGAAGATCTGCTGATCTCTGGTCCCGGTAAAAACCCTGATTACAACTTCTATCGTGTTGCAGGTATGGCCGTTGCCGGTAAGCCGAAAGGCGCCGCACAAAACGAAGCCGAGCCGATCAACGTGAAGAGCTTGCTGCCTTAAGGAAGAAAGATGGAATTCGCTTTCTATTTCGCATCGGGTATCGCGGTTGTGTCCACGCTTCGCGTGATCACCAACACCAACCCCGTGCACGCCCTGCTCTACCTGATCATTTCGCTGATCGCCGTGGCCATGACCTTCTTCAGCCTCGGCGCACCGTTCGCCGGTGTACTGGAAGTGATCGCCTACGCTGGCGCCATCATGGTGCTGTTCGTGTTTGTGGTGATGATGCTCAACCTGGGGCCGGCTTCGGTCGCCCAGGAGCGCGTCTGGCTCAAGCCCGGCATCTGGCTCGGCCCGGTTGTGCTGGCAGCGCTGCTGCTGGGTGAACTGCTGTATGTGCTGTTCGCTCACCAGAGCGGCCAGGCCATCGGCCACACCACCGTAGACGCGAAAGCCGTGGGCATCAGCCTGTTCGGCCCGTATCTGCTGGTGGTCGAACTGGCTTCGATGCTGCTGCTCGCTGCAGCCATCACCGCCTTCCACTTGGGCCGCAACGAAGCCAAGGAGCAATGACGATGCCTGCTATCCCTTTGGAGCATGGTCTGGCGGTCGCCGGCATCCTGTTCTGCCTTGGCCTGGTCGGCCTGATGGTCCGCCGTAACATTCTGTTCGTGTTGATGAGCCTGGAAATCATGATGAACGCCGCGGCACTCGCGTTCATCGTTGCGGGTGCACGTTGGGGCCAGCCGGATGGACAAGTCATGTTCATCCTGGTGATCAGCCTGGCAGCCGCCGAGGCCAGCATTGGCCTGGCGATCCTGCTGCAACTGTATCGTCGCTTCCACACGCTTGATATCGACGCTGCCAGTGAGATGCGCGGATGAACATGATCTTTCTGACTTTCGTATTCCCCCTGATCGGTTTCCTGCTGCTGTCGTTCTCTCGCGGGCGCTGGTCGGAAAACCTCTCGGCCTTGATCGGCGTGGGCTCCATTGGCCTGTCGGCCATTGTGGCCGCCTACGTCATCTGGCAATTCAACGTGGCGCCGCCGGAAGGCGGTCACTACACCCTGGTGCTGTGGCAGTGGATGTCGGTGGAGGGCTTCAAGCCCAACTTCGCCCTCTACGTCGACGGCCTGTCGATCACCATGCTGGGCGTGGTTGTCGGCGTGGGCTTCCTGATCCACCTGTTCGCGTCCTGGTACATGCGCGGTGAAGCGGGTTACTCGCGCTTCTTCTCGTACACCAACCTGTTTATCGCCAGCATGCTGTTCCTGGTGCTCGGCGATAACCTGTTGTTCCTGTACTTCGGCTGGGAAGGCGTGGGCCTGTGCTCGTACCTGTTGATCGGTTTCTACTACAGCAACCGCAACAACGGTAACGCGGCACTCAAGGCGTTCATCGTCACCCGCATCGGCGACGTGTTCATGGCCATCGGCCTGTTCATCCTGTTCCAACAAGTGGGCACGCTGAACATCCAGGAACTGCTGGTGCTGGCACCGCAGAAATTCCAGGTCGGTGACTTCTGGATCACCCTGGCCACCCTGATGCTGCTGGGCGGCGCCGTGGGCAAATCCGCGCAACTGCCACTGCAAACCTGGCTGGCGGACGCGATGGCCGGCCCTACCCCGGTTTCCGCACTGATCCACGCGGCAACCATGGTAACTGCCGGTGTCTACCTGATCGCCCGTACCCATGGCCTGTTTACCCTGGCGCCGGACATCCTGCATCTTGTAGGCATCGTCGGTGGCGTGACCCTGGTACTGGCCGGCTTCGCCGCGCTGGTGCAGACCGACATCAAGCGGATCCTCGCCTACTCGACCATGAGCCAGATCGGCTACATGTTCCTGGCCCTGGGCGTTGGCGCCTGGGACGCGGCGATCTTCCACCTGATGACCCACGCCTTCTTCAAGGCCCTGCTGTTCCTTGCTTCCGGTGCGGTGATCGTTGCCTGCCATCACGAGCAGAACATCTTCAAGATGGGCGGCCTGTGGAAGAAACTGCCATTGGCCTACGCCAGCTTCATCGTCGGTGGTGCCGCACTCGCAGCCCTGCCGTTGGTGACCGCCGGTTTCTACTCCAAGGACGAAATCCTCTGGGAAGCCTTTGCCAGCGGTAACCAGAACCTGCTGTATGCAGGCCTGGTGGGTGCGTTCATGACCTCGCTGTACACCTTCCGCCTGATCTTCATCACCTTCCACGGTGAAGCCAAGACTGAAGCCCACGCAGGTCACGGCATCTCGCACTGGTTGCCATTGTCGGTGCTGATCATCCTGTCGACTTTTGTTGGCGCCATGATCACCCCGCCGCTGCACGGTGTATTGCCACAAAGCGTCGGTCATGCCGGCGGCGAAGCCCAGCACAGCCTGGAAATCGCGTCGGGCGCCATTGCTATCGCCGGTATCCTGTTGGCGGCCCTGCTGTTCCTCGGCAAGCGTCGCTTCGTGACAGCCGTGGCCAACAGTGGCATTGGCCGTTTCCTGTCGGCCTGGTGGTTCGCTGCCTGGGGCTTCGACTGGATCTACGACAAACTGTTCGTCAAGCCTTACCTGGCTATCAGCCACATTCTGCGTAAAGACCCGCTTGACCAAACCATCGGTTTGATCCCGCGTGCCGCCAAGGCCGGTCACACCGCCTTGAGCCGCAGCGAGACGGGTCAATTGCGTTGGTATGCAGCTTCCATGGCGGCCGGTGCCGTTTTGGTGATCGGCGCCATCGTCGTGGTAGCGGTCTGATATGAACTTTGCGAACTTGCGAAAGGAAACGAGCCTGTCATGATTCTGCCCTGGCTAATCCTGATCCCCTTCATCGGCGGCCTGCTCTGCTGGATGGGTGAACGCTTCGGCGCCACCCTCCCCCGCTGGATTGCGTTGCTGACCATGTCCCTGGAACTCGCACTCGGCCTCTGGCTGTGGGCCCATGGCGACTATTCATTTGCTCCGGCACCGGGTGTCGATCCCACCTTCGCGCTTGAATTCAAGCACGTGTGGATCCAGCGCTTCGGCATCAACGTGCACCTGGCCCTCGACGGCCTGTCGCTGTTGATGATCCTGCTGACCGGCCTGCTGGGTATCCTCTCGGTACTCTGCTCCTGGAAAGAGATCCAGCGTCATGTGGGCTTCTTCCACCTGAACCTGATGTGGATCCTGGGCGGCGTCGTCGGCGTGTTCCTCGCCCTTGACCTGTTCATGTTCTTCTTCTTCTGGGAAATGATGCTGGTGCCGATGTACTTCCTCATCGCGCTCTGGGGTCACAGTTCTTCGGACGGCAAGAAAACCCGGATCTACGCAGCGACCAAGTTCTTCATCTTCACCCAGGCTTCCGGCCTGATCATGTTGGTGGCGATCCTGGGTCTGGTACTGGTCAACTTCAACAACACCGGCGTGATTACCTTCAACTACGCCGACCTGTTGAAAACCAAGATGTCGCTGACCACCGAGTACATCCTGATGCTGGGCTTCTTCATCGCGTTCGCGGTGAAGCTGCCGGTGGTGCCGTTCCACTCCTGGCTGCCTGACGCTCACGCCCAGGCGCCGACCGCCGGCTCCGTGGACCTGGCCGGTATCTTGCTGAAAACCGCTGCCTACGGCCTGCTGCGTTTCGCCCTGCCGCTGTTCCCGAATGCCTCGGCCGAATTCGCGCCGATCGCCATGACCCTCGGTCTGATCGGGATCTTCTACGGTGCGTTCCTGGCCTTTGCGCAAACCGACATCAAGCGTCTGATCGCCTTCTCGTCCGTTTCCCACATGGGCTTCGTACTGATCGGCATCTACTCCGGCAGCCAACTGGCACTGCAAGGCGCAGTGATCCAGATGTTGGCCCACGGTGTCTCGGCCGCTGCCCTCTTTATCCTGAGTGGCCAGTTGTACGAGCGCCTGCACACCCGTGACATGCGTGAAATGGGTGGCGTGTGGTCACGCATCGCGTACCTGCCGGCGATCAGCCTGTTCTTCGCCGCCGCGTCGCTGGGCTTGCCAGGCACCGGTAACTTCATCGGCGAGTTCCTGATCCTGATGGGTGCCTTCGTGCAAACGCCGTGGATCAGCGCCATTGCAACGTCCGGCCTGGTGTTCGGTTCGGTCTACTCGCTGATCATGATCCACCGCGCCTACTTCGGCCCGGCCAAGTCCGACACCGTCCTGCAAGGGATGGATGCTCGCGAACTGATCATGGTGCTCGGCCTTGCGGTGCTGCTGATTTACATCGGCGTGTACCCGCAACCGTTCCTGGACACTTCTGCCGCGACGATGCATGGCGTGCAGCAGTGGTTCGGCACCGCCTTCTCTCAACTCGCTTCGGCCCGGTAAGAGCGCTATGGAATTCACGATCCAACACTTTATCGCGCTTGCGCCGCTGCTGATTACCAGCCTCACCATCGTGGTGGTGATGCTGGCGATCGCCTGGCGCCGCAATCACTCGCAAACGTTCCTGCTGTCCTGTGCCGGTCTCAACCTGGCCCTGCTGTCGATCATCCCGGCCCTCAAGGTCGCGCCTCTGGCGGTAACACCATTGATGATGGTGGATGACTTCGCACTGCTGTACATCGCGCTGATCCTGGTCGCGACCCTGGCCTGTGTCACCCTCGCCCACGCCTACCTTGGCGAAGGCGGTACCGGTTACCCAGGCAACCGCGAAGAGCTGTACCTGCTGATCCTGCTGGCTGCGGCCGGCGGCATCGTGCTGGTCAGCGCGCAGCACCTGGCGGGCCTGTTCATCGGACTGGAACTGCTGTCGATCCCGACTTACGGCCTGGTGGCCTACGCCTTCTTCAACAAGCGCTCCCTGGAAGCCGGCATCAAGTACATGGTGCTGTCGGCTGCCGGTTCGGCGTTCCTGTTGTTCGGTATGGCCCTGCTCTATGCAGAAGCTGGCAACCTGAGCTTCACCGGTATCGGTCACGCCCTGGCGGCCACCAGCATGCCTGCGCCGGTTGCCCAACTGGGCCTGGCCATGATGCTGATCGGCCTGGCATTCAAGCTGTCGCTGGTGCCCTTCCACTTGTGGACCCCGGACGTGTACGAAGGCGCCCCGGCGCCGGTGGCTGCGTTCCTGGCCACTGCGTCGAAAGTGGCTGTGTTTGCGGTGATGGTGCGTCTGTTCCAGATCTCCCCTGCCGCCAACACGGGTGTGCTGAGCACCGTACTGACCGTGATCGCCATCGCGTCGATCCTGTTCGGCAACCTGCTGGCCCTGACCCAGAACAACCTCAAGCGTCTGTTGGGTTACTCGTCCATCGCTCACTTCGGCTACCTGCTGATCGCCCTGGTGGCGAGCAAAGGCCTGGCCGTGGAAGCCATGGGCGTGTACCTGGTCACCTACGTGATCACGAGCCTTGGCGCATTCGGCGTGATCACGCTGATGTCCTCGCCGTTCAAAGGCCGTGACGCCGACGCCCTGTATGAATACCGCGGCCTGTTCTGGCGCCGTCCATACCTGACTGCCGTACTGACCGTGATGATGCTGTCCCTGGCCGGTATTCCGCTGACGGCGGGCTTCATCGGCAAGTTCTACATCGTCGCTACCGGTGTTGAAGCCCACGAATGGTGGTTGGTTGCCTCCCTGGTACTGGGCAGCGCCATCGGCGTGTTCTACTACCTGCGCGTGATGGTCACCCTGTACCTGATCGAGCCAAACCTGCGCCGTGTGGATGCCGAGTTGCACTGGGAACAGAAAGCCGGTGGCGTCATGCTGCTGGCCATCGCCCTGCTCGCGTTCTTCCTGGGCGTGTACCCACAACCGTTGCTCACCCTGGTGCAGCACGCGGTGCTGGGCGTTTGATCGCTTAGCGGGATGCGGTAAACAAAACGGCGCCTTCGGGCGCCGTTTTGCGTTTCTGGGGCCGGTGCTTTTACCCTCCCCTGCTCACGGAAATGTCCTCCTCCAGCTGCCTCCTTATCTGGCATCTACCCGATGGAGGCCGCCGTATGGTGTTTGCGTTCTAGGAAAGTTCCCACAGCAAGGTCACTTGACCCAAGGCGCGCGGGCCACCAAACTATACGCAGGCTACGTACAGAACATGGATGCTCTATTTATCGAACTGCCGGCCTTCGAGCGGCATCGCAAGGACTATCTGAGTGACGAGCTTTTCCACGGTTTTCAACAGGCGTTGATGAAGAACCCGGAAGCGGGAGACGTGATCGAGGGAACAGGTGGGTTACGCAAGGTTCGCTTTGTCGACGAACGACGCAACAAAGGCCAGCGCGGTGGCCTGCGGGTCATTTACTACGGGTGGTCAGGCGGCACGCAATTCTGGTTATTCACCCTGTACGGCAAACACGAACAGGACGACCTGACGCCTCAGCACAAAAAAGCCCTAAAACACATGCTGGACAGGGAAATCAAAGCGAGAACACATCATGAAACGTGAAATCTTTTCCGAACTGGTCGAAGGCTTCGACGCCCTGGCAAACGAACGCCAAGGCAAAGTCACCCTGCGGACCCACAAGGTTCATCTCAACAACCTGGAGCCGCTCACCGCAGAGGAAGTGGTCGCCGTGCGTCAACAGCTCAACCTCTCCCGTGCCGTCTTCGCCATGTACCTGCGCACCAACACGCGTACGCTGGAGAACTGGGAGCAAGGCCGGGCTAAACCAAATGCCCAGGCCGCCACCCTGATTCGCCTGGTGGCGCGTTTTCCTGAGACCGTGGCACAACTTGCTGCGTTGGGTTGATCTGCAATTGTCCCCAAAAAAAACGCCCCGAACATTCGGGGCGTTTTCCATTGCAACGGTATCAGAACGCGATACCGACCTTGAACCCGTACTCATCACGCTTGAGCTTGGTGTTGTCGGCCACCTCGGAATTACCGTCAAGCTTATACTCGGTGCGGGTGTAGTACAGGCCTGCGACCACCGGCAGGTCGCCTTTCTGGTTCATCAGCAAGCTGACTTCGGCGTAAGGGTTGGTGCGGTCCTTGAGGTCCACGGTGTCGCTGCCAAAATCTTCCACCTTGAGCTTAGTGCGGCCGTCGATAGTGCGACGGGCGCCCGCTTCGACACGCAGGGTCATGTCATCGAACTGGTGGTTGTAGCCCAGGGCCGCCTTGGCGAACGGCGACTTGTTGGTAAGTTTCACGTCGAGGTCGTTGATCTCTGGCTCGTAGCGCGTCCAGCTGTAGCCACCGCCGACGATCACGTCGACAAAGTTGCGCGCATCCAGCGCGGCACGCCAACCGAGGTCCAGGTCAGCCTGGCCTTCCTTCAGTTTGTTGTCGCTCTTTTCACCGTACTTGGCTTCGATACCGGCCTGGTAGATAAAGCCGGATTCAGCGGTGAGCTTATTGCCGAAGTTGTAGAACAGGCCAGCTTCAGGCATGTGGCTCTTGTCGCTTTCGCTGCCGTCTTCGAATTTGAAATCGTTGTAGCTGCCCTGGATCCCGAAGGTAGAAATCGGGTCGGTGGACGGTGCGGCAAACACCGCGGCAGGCGCAGCAACCAGCGCCAGCAGCGAGGAACCCTTGAGGAATTTTCCGAATAGCTTGGACATCGTTTTACATCTCCTTGTCTGGTGAGCAAATTATTCAGGAACCGGTTCGAACCCCGGTGGATGCCAAAGGTTCGAATTAATTTGCGCTAATTTGGAGGTAAAACGGTTCAGCGAAGGCTCTATCTCAATGCTCCTATGAATTCGGCACTGTCAAGCCATCAAGGGCAGCCCGCAGCGCCGCCGTGACCGGCACGCAAATCCCGAAGACTTCAGTCAACAGCTGCAGCACCTCATCGGCACTGACGAGGGCGCGCTTTTCACTCGGCCGGTCCAGGTAGTGAATTGCATAGTTGGCGTTGTTCAGGGTATGACGCTCACCCGCAGCCAACCGCGCGACTTTCAACTGGCCGACGAAGACCGAGTCCGGGTGGGTGGAGACATACCAGTTGCCGATTTCATAATCGATGGTCGCCTGCACTTGCAGATCGAACACATACAACCCACGCCATTCATTGGCCACTTGGACCCACAGGGTGTAACTGTCGTGCCCGTCGAAGGTCACGCGATAGGGTTCGTGCGCGGTGGCCTGCACCACCTCGGTGTCCAACAGCAACGGGCTGCTGGGCACCATGCCGCCGAAGCCGACGTCGGTGATGTAACGCACGCCATCCAGGGTCACCAGGCTCAAACGATGGGTACGCGCCGTGCGCGCATCCGGCGGCCCACCCATCACCACCCGCCCCGTGATGCCGCGAGCATCAAAACCGAGCTCCTGCAACAGCGCCAGGAACATCTGGTTCAACTCATAGCAATAACCGCCCCGCCCCTCCAACAGCACTTTTTGCTCGACGCTGGCCAGGTCGATAGGCACCGGCAAGCGCATCAGGCTGGAGAGGTTCTCGAAGGCAAAGCTGCACACATGGCGCAGTTGCAGATCCTGCAAGGTGCGCAGGCTCGGCGCTGGCGGCGAGTCATAGCCCAGGCGTTGCAGGTAGAGGCGGCTATGGGTCAGCAGTGACATGGCGCAATCCTTCGGCACGGGATAAAGGCGACACTATGCCGCGCCAACGAGCAGATTGTCATTTTGAATGAACCTTTTAGAACGCTGCCCTATCCATCTATAACAACACAGGGAGGCAACATGAGTACCGCAAAAATCTACACCATCAATTACCAGCTGCACGGCAAACCGAAATCCTTTGTGGTGCGTGCCGAAGTGATGAATAACGCCGAGGCCTGGCACTGGGCGGCGGTGGATGCCGATATCGCGCATGTGAGCCGCGTGGGGCGGGTCGGGCATGAGCAGGTGAAGAAGACGACTCGACCGTGGGCGGAGAAATTCGGGATTACCGACGTCACTTGGATAGCGCCCAAGTAAACGAAAGCCCCGCACATGGGCGGGGCTCGCTTTATGGCTTCAAGTCGCCCAATGGATCATAGGGCGGCTTTTTTTCATCCTTGCCTTTTTTGTCCTTATCCAACGGCGCAATCGCCGGCCCTACCGGATCCACCTGCGGATCCGACACATCCGGCGAATCGGGATCGAACCCCAATTCGTCCTTACCACTGGAATGCTCGCCCGAAGCCGGGCCTTTTGGCGTATTACTCACGGCGTTCTCCTCATTCAGAGCGGACGGGCCTTGTCATGCAGGTTTTCCAGGTCTTCCTCGACGCGTTCCACGTCATCGTTCTGACGCTCCGCCGGGTCGTTGGGGCGCAACGCGTCGTTGTCGCGCTCTTCTTCGCCGGGTGTGCGGTCAGGGTTCGGGGTGCCGGGTGGTGGCTGGTTGTAGTCGGACATGATGCTTCACCTCAGTGGGTCTACATAGGTTTAGAGAAACCGCTATGCGCCAACGTTCAACTTGTTTGCCCAGGCGTGAGATGATGCCCGCCCCTTCTGGAGACATGAACCGGATGTTCGAGCTCAAACCCTGCGACCCCGTCACCTTCCGTCAACAGACCCGACGTAGTACGTTGATCGTGGCGGTGCTGTTCCTGGCCCTGGCCATGTTGCTGTCGAGCCTGGCGGTGATGCTGTTTGGCGAGCCTGGCGGAGACAACTTGCGCTTCAATGTCGGCGGGGTGTTCGCCGGGGTGTTGATCACGGTGGCGCTGGTGCGCGGCCCGTTCTGGACCCAGCCGTGGCTGGCGGCGGCGGTGTATGGCTGGCAACTCAAGCGCAACCTGATGAGCGTGACCAATGTAATGCACAAGGTCACGGAGCGGGTGCAGGCGAATGATCCGACGGCGCTGAAGGTGCTGCGCTTTTATCACTTGGGCCTGACGCAGATGCATGAGCTGGACGCCAACTCCAGCGCCCAGGTGCAACTGGTCGCTGAGGTCGAGGCACATAAGGCCAAGATGCAGGCGCAGGGGCTCGATACCGAGCAGACCCGGTTCGACCCCGCGTGGCTGGACACCTTTAAAACCGCTTAGGCCAGCGCACCTACGCAGTCTCCTTGATGCCCCCCATATCGTCAGTTGGACATCTTTGTCCGCCAACAGAACACGGCACTTACGGCAATGGCAGCACCCGCCAGGCCAAACACCCAGGGGGCCGAGGCAATCGGCAGCAACAGGCCGGCGAGTAATGGCCCGAGGCCGGCGCCGATATCGCGCCACACGGCATTCGAGGCCAGGGCCGACACGCGCATGGACCCTGGGTTGCGCTCGGCCACCAATGTCGTCACCAGCGGCAGTTGCAGGGCGCGCAGCACCAGCACCGCCGCCGCACCGACAATCACCCAGTAGCTGCCGAACGCGATCAGGGCCAGGGCACTGAGGAACGAAAACAGCAGCAACATCGAGGTCGCGCCGAAACGCTGGGCTGCGCGCCCCCCCAAGGGGCTCAGGAGCATTTCCGAGACATAACGCAGCGCCATCAAGCCACCGGCGATCAGCACCGCATCACCGCCCAAGAGCTTCTGTGCCTGGATCGACAGCCCGAAGATAAACAGGCCGTCCAGCGCCACCCCCTCGATAAACGACCACATTGCCACACTGTCCGGCCACTTGAAGCGCCGCCCCGGCGTGCCGTGCAAATCATGCCCGGCCCTAGGCAAACCGCGCGCCATCCACAAGCCCACCAGGCAGCACCCGGCCAGAATCAGAAAGATCGGACGTGGCCCGGCCATCAGTGTCAGCCAGCCGCCCAACGGCAACGCCAGCATCGGTCCCAGGGCAATCAGCGCGCGGGAACGCCCGGCCCGGCGTGCGGCACCGGCTGGCTCCGAAGTGGCCAAGACTTGGGTCGACAGGTTCAACGCAGCAAAACACAGGCCCCACACCAGTCGCAGGCAGAGCAAGGCGGCGAAGCCGGACAACAGCGAGTTGCCCACGGCGCACAGGCTTGCGGCGCCGGCGGCGATCATGCAGGTCAGGCGGTCGCCGTGACGCGCGTAGAAATTGAGCACATGGCGGTAGCCGAAAATCCGCACCAGGCGGTTGGCTGCCAGCAGCACACCGGCCTGGGCCAGGGTAATGCCGAAGGCCTGGGATTCCATCGGCAGCAGCAAGTAGAGCAACACGTCGCTGGGCAGGCATAAAGCCAGGGTCAGTGCGGCGCGGCGGGAGTGGGTATCAGCGGTGCGGAGGGCCAGGCTGGACATAAATCCGAAACATTCCGAAATACTCAGGTCGCCACGGTAGCGTTAATCAGCACTTTTTCCCATAGGGTAACAACCGTAAACCACTGGCCACGGCCCCGACCAAGGCAAATCCACAGCCCAGCCACAGCGCAGATTGCGGACCACTGCCCATGGACAGATGGAAGCACAAGGCCACCAACGACGCGCCCAACGTCTGCCCCAACAACCGCGAAATGGCCACGATGCCACTCGCCCCGCCGCTGCGGGCCAGTGGTGCGCTGGTCATCAACGCCTTGAGGTTGGGCGACTGGAAGAAGCCGAAACCCGCCCCGCACAGCGCCATGCGCCAGCCGATATCCAATGCCGAAGCGCCGCTGCCCAAGGTCGCGAGCGCGGCCATGCCCACGCTGAGCATCAACAGACCGATGCCGCACAGCACGCCCAGGTTCACGCGGTCGGCCAGGCGCCCCGCCACCAGCGCCATCACCGCCACCACCGCGGGCCACGGTGTCATCAGAAAGCCGGTTTCCACCTGGCTATGGCCAAGCACCGCCTGCAACAGGAAGGGCAGCGACACAAACGCCAGGCCCTGGGCGCTGAACGCGCAAATAGCGGTAATGGAAGACAACGCAAACACCGGGCGCTTGAACAGGTCCAGCGCCAGCATCGGCGCCGGGTGCCCGGCCTGGCGCCGCAGCAACCCTGCACCGCACACCAGCGCCACGGCGATCAGGCCCAAAGTCAACGCACCCTGGGCGCCGTGCACCGCCGTACCCAGGCCGAGTACCAGCAAGGCAAACAGCCCCGCACACAACACGGCCGCAAAGCGGTCGAAGGCATGCCCGGTCATCGGCAAGGTCGGCAACGAGCGCAGGCCCAACGCCAGCGCCAGCACACCCAACGGCACATTGATCAGGTACAGCCAGTGCCAGGTCGCCACCGACAGAATCGCTGACGCCGCCGTCGGCCCAAGGGTAAATGCGAGCCCCACCACCAGGGAGTTATACCCCAGCCCCCGACCCAGCATGTTTGACGGGTAAATATGCCGCAGCAACGCCGTGTTCACGCTCATGATCGCCGCCGCGCCCAGCCCCTGCACCACCCGCGCCGCCGTCAGGGTGACCAGTGAGCCGGCCAACCCGCAAAACAGCGATGAGACAATAAACAGCAGCAACCCGCCGAGGTACACCCGGCGATGCCCCAGCACATCACTGAGGGACGCAAACGGCAGCACCGTGGCAATGATCGCCAACTGGTAGGCATTCACCACCCAGATCACCGAGGCGGAATCGGTGCCAATCCCCTCGGCCAGGGTCGGCAACGCCGTGTTGACGATGGCGGTGTCCAGGGTCGCCATGCCAATCCCCAGGGAGATCGCAATCACGGCCGGCAGGCGTTTATTGAGGGGCAACCCATCGGCAACAGAAGACATGGACAATCCGCGCAAGTGACAAAGGCTTTTAGATTAAGGGCTGCGGCGAATTTTTTCAGGCGTGGATTGGCTGGCTGTCAGTAGTTTCATGTTCGCCAGTGCCCGGTCTTCGCCATAACCCCCACCGCCTCGCCAAAACCGGCCTGGGGTGCGGTGTTCAAGCTGACCAGGCCCACGCAGCGGCTCGGTTTCAAGGCCGCAGCACGGATGGCCACCCGTCCGCCGACGTCCACACCGGCGAGCACAGCCTCAGGAATATGCAGCGCGTTCATCAATTCCAGCACATCCTGGCCCTGTACCGCCTCATCCTGCCCGCGCAGGTACGGGACGATCACCCGGAAACCTTGCGCAGCCAGCGGTCCGGTGATCGCTGCAAACGCGTTCACATCCGCCGCCAGCAAAATGATCGCCCGGCCCTCCTCCGGCCCGAACACTGCATAGCGGATCTCTCCGTCATCAATGCTGACCTGTTGCACTGCCAATGCCGGTGCGGCCATCACCACCGCCGCCAACAGCAAAAAACCACGACGATCAAACATGACGGACTCCCACTATCAATTCACTGCCCAGCCAACCGGCCAGGTATTCACCCGCCTGCATCACGCCCGCTTCTTCCCCCAGGCGTTGCACCAAGTACTCACACAGCCCAGCGAAACTGCCATCGGCCTGCAGGTGTTGCACGGCCAGTAGCTCCAACGCATCCACCTGGCGCAAACGCGACGTGAACTGCCGTCGCCACACCAGCAAGCCACCCGCTTGCGCCAGCATTACCGCTTCCGGCACCGGTGCGTCCTGCCACAGCGCCGACCAGATGGCCTCGGCATTGGTGGTCAGGCCGTGGCAGCGCAGCGACGGCGTGAGCTGCAACACCGCCGTGTCCCAATCCAGCTCGGCCAAGGCCTCCAGGGCCAATGGCTGTGCGTCGGCGGCGACAAAGGCTTCATTGAGGGCCGACTCGATCCAGGCCAGCTCATGCACATCCGGGTTGCCTGGGAACACCTCTTTCAAAGTGGCGTAGAAGCCCTCCGGGTACGCGTCCAGGGTCCAGGCGTGAGGCGGATGACGGTCGATATGGGTGATGCTCGCGGCCAGGAAGGCTTCCTCCCCGACCCAACGACGCAGGTAGGGAAACGCCTGCTCCAGGCAACCGACCAACTGCGCACGGTAGTTGTTCTGGTACACCGCCAGGCCGGCGTGGTGATTGCCCAGCGCCTGCGCGGATTCATCCGACGCACTCACCAACCAGCGGCGAAAGGTCTGTTGTAGCTGCGCCAGGTTCATCGTTGCGCTCCCAACGTTCGGGCCATGGACAACTCCTGAAGCAGTTCGGCGAGCGGCGGGATCTCATCGTCACGCTCGATCATGGTCGCCACCGGGCCCAGCCGGGTCATGGCCTGGGCGTACAGTTCCCAGACTCCGGTGCACACCGGGCTGTCATGGCTGTCGATCAACATCTCACGGCCTTGACTGTGGCCGGCCAAGTGCACCTGGCGCACGCGCTCGGCAGGGAGGCCATTGAGAAACGCCAGGGCGTCGAAACCGTGGTTGCTGGCGCTGACGAACACATTATTGACGTCCAGCAGCAGTTCGCAGCCGGTGCGCTTGGCCATGGCTGCAATAAATTCCCATTCGGTCATGGAGGCGCCTTCAAACGCCAGGTAGCTTGAGGGGTTCTCGAACAACATCGTGCGGCCCAACACGTCCTGGGCTTGCTGGATATTGGCACACACCCGATCCAGCGCCTCGTCGGTGTAAGGCACTGGCAGCAAGTCATGGGAATTGAAGCCAGCGCTGCGCGACCAACTCAGGTGGTCGGACACAAACAGGGGCTCGACTTCATCCACCAGCGACTTGAGGCGCTTCAAGTAATCCGCATCCAGCCCTTCGGCGGTGCCGATGGACATGGACACACCGTGCAGCGCCACCGGGTAGCGCTCGCGGACTTGTCGCAGGATATGCCGGGGCTGACCGCCCGCGACCATGAAGTTTTCGGAGATCACTTCGACGAAATCCACGGGCACCGAGGTCTCCAGGAAATCGCAGTAATGCTCCTTGCGCAGTCCCAGGCCGTAGCCTGAAAAGTGAGGATTGGATGTCGACATTGAGGGGCTCCAATAACCCTTTAGGAGCGGGTTCGCCCGCGCCTAAAGGGGGTGAGGCGTTATTTAGGTTCAGTCAAGGTACCGCCAGCCTTGAGGCACTCGGACGGGGTCTTGACGATCACGCCTTCGCCTTTGCAACTGTTGAGGCCTTTGCAGTCGTTCTTGGCGGTGGCGCACAGGCTGGTGCCTTTGCAGGTGTTGACGCCGTAGCAACGGCCGGGCTTTTCCGGCGCGTCGGCGGCGCTGGCGGCGGTAGCGAACGAAGCGGAGGCCATGGCGATCAGGGCAGCCGCGGCAGCGAGGCTCAGACGGGATTTGAGTGCAGTGTTCATGGGTATTGCTCCAGGGTTGGGGTGAATTACTTGATAACGGAAGCAGCGTCTTCGATGACCTTCGCCACAGCCTCAGGCTGGGAGATGTACACCGAGTGGCTGGCCTTGATTTCGGTGACCTTGGAACCCGCGCGTTTGTACATCCAACGCTGCAGGTCCGGGCTCAGGGCGCGGTCTTCGGTGGAGACCACGGCATAAGTCGGTTTTTTGTGCCAGGCCGCGGCCCATACGGTGCCGCCGAACAAGGCGGTGGTCGCCGGCACTTGGGAGGCGGCCATGAAGTCGGTGCGGTTGGTGGTCAGGTCGGCAGCAAAGTCGGCGTTGAACTTGGTGCGGTCGAAGAACAGATGACCGTCGCGGCTGGCCTTGATGTCATCGCTGGGCGCCGGCATCGAGCCGATCAACTGGGCCATGTTCTCGCCCACTTCCGGCTGCAGCGCCGAGACGTAGACCAGCGACTTGACCTTGTCGCGGTCGCCGGCAATCGAGATCACCCCGCCACCTGAACTGTGGCCCACTAGCACCACCGGCCCGACTTGCTGCTCCAGCACTTCGCGGGCCTCGGCCACATCGGCGGCCAGGCTCTCGTGGCCCTGGTGCACCACGGTGACCTTGTAGCCCTTGTGAATCAGGATGTCGTGCACCACGCGCCAGCCGGAACCGTCGACAAACGAACCGGGCACGATCACCACGCTTTTACCAGTGCCGGGCTGCGGGGCATCTGCCGCCTGGGCCAGCATCGGGACAGTCAGGGCCATGGCAATGGCCAGGGAAGAAAGCATACGCATTGGAAATCTCCATCAAAGTTAAGAACGCTTGCCTGAGATGAGGCGGTCCAACGACCAGGCCCCACCGCCGTACGCCAGCAGCGGCAACAACAGGCCCGCCCAGGTGAGGTGCACCGGCCAGGCGGCGGGGTACACAAACACCTCGATCACCAGGGTCATGCCCAACAGCGCAGCAGCGGCCGGGCGGGTCAGCAGGCCGAGCACCAGCAGCAGCGGGAACAAGTGCTCGGCGTAGGTCGCCAGGTGCGCGGCCCAGTCCGGCGGAATCAGCGGCAAGGCGTATTCCGAACGGAACAGCGTGTAGGTCGACGGTTTGAGTTCAAGAAACCCCGTGACCTTGGTGCGCCCTGACAGGAAGAACACCGCCGCGATCGCCACCCGTGCCACCAGCAACAACAGGGCATCGGGAAGCAGGCGCTGGATCACGGCTGCTCCGTCAGGCTGCCGAAGCCTTTAGGGGTCTTGATCTGGGTGCAGGTGCCTTTGTCCACCAGTACCCAGGCGTTGCCCTGGTAGTCGGTGGTGGAAGTGGCGGCGCATGAGGTGCCAGCGCCTGCGGCGCAGTCGTTGGCACCGGCCAGGGCCACGCCGAAGCACTTTTCCTGGGGCTTGGGTTCATCGGCATGGGCCACGGCCGCGAAGGCACTGAGGGACAGGGCGAGGGTTGCCGCGAGGGCTGCGTAAGGACGCTTCATGGGGTGAGTCTCCTGGCTTGACTGAGTATGGCCAGGGCGCCTCGGGGTCGGTGACCGCCTGCGCCAGCTGGTGTGCAGAGTTAAAGCCAGGCGTGTATCCGGTCTGTGTCGCGAACGCGATAGAACGTCATGCGGGTGTATCAGGAGGGTGCGGGGATACAGTTCGATACACAGTTACTAAAACAATGCCAACCCCCCGGCGATTGCTTCGGCATCCCTATCGAGATAATTAGCTATATTTGCCTTTACGAACGATGGCGCTTGCGGGTCGTCGACGACCGCAAGAATCACCCTGAATTTCATGCGGTTGTGGTCATGTTTGTTAGTTGATGGCCCGAGGTCATTCCGTTGAAAAAATATGTGTTTCCAACGGAATGTTTGGCGCGGCCCAATCGTTGTTGTACCTGAAGCTGCCCGCCCCCCATCACCTTCAGGAACGGTTTTATGACGGGTGGCCTACGCGTGATTCAAGCCAGCGCGCTCAGGTCCAGGTGTCCCTCCTTGATCGGTGGGCACCAGTAGTAACCGCCGGTCAACGGTGTGCTGATGCGGTACAGGCCATCGACAATGCCATCTTCCAGTCCACTCATGCGGCGCAGTTGCGCTTCGAATGCATCGAAGGAGTGGCCGAACGCGAGAAACATCAACCCGGCCTGGCCGTTCTCCGCCCAAGGCATGGAGCGGCGTACCACGAAGGCTTCCGGGGTGAAGCTTTCCTGGGCGGTGCGTTTGGTGTGGGCGGACTCGGGGGCGTCGTCGAGTTCCTCGTTGTCGCCATGGCGGCGACCGATGATGTGGTCGCGCTCCTGCGCGGGCAAGGCGGCGAAGCCGTCGAGGTCGTGCTGCCATTGCTGGATCGCGGCAAAGCTGGCGCCGCTGTCGGTCAGGGCGGCTTCAACCGCCGCATCGTCGTGGGGGTTCTCGGTGCCGTCTTCGTAGTCGGTAAGGTCGAAGCCGGTCTTGTAGCGGAAGCCTTCGGTCATCTGCACCAAGCGAAACGCCGGGGCCAGGGCTTTTTCGAAGGCGCGGCTGCGCAACAGCAACTCACCACGGTCCACGCCGTGCAGCCATACCCACAGCGCGTGCTGGGTAGAGGGGTTGTGCGCACCCGGCCCACTGACGGAGGGAAAGGCGCGCAGGCCTTCAATCCGGGCGCCCAAGGCATTGACCAGCGGCTCGCCAAAACCGACCACCGCCGCCGAATCGGTCAACTGCACCAACGTGTCCAACGCAGCGTGCACGGCGGTCAGTGAGTCCACGGCAAAAAACAGATGGCGTGCCTGCAACGGCACCGGTGCGGCAAGAATGCCCGGCTGGTACTGACTCATGTGAACTCCTTCTGAAAAGCCGCGCAGTTTAACCTTCAGCCACAACACTGCGTACAAGAAAGCGCGCAAGCCTTGCCATAGAGCCTGTTGTTGGGTGACTCTCTAGTCATGTTTTGCAACTATTCCAGGGGTAGTGACATGACCACCAGCAACCTGCTCGCCCAGCTGTTTCCTGACTCCGCCGCCGAGATTCCCGAGCAATTCCAGCTGGGAGCGCCCATTGAACAGCGTGATTACCTGGTCGATGGCCAGTTGAAGGTGTGGAACGGCCCCTTGGCCAAGGTGCAAAGCCCGGTGCAGTTTGGCGACGAACGTGTGCACATCGGCAGCACGCCGTTGCTGGACGCCGACACCGCCCTCACCGCCCTCGACGCCGCCGTTCGTGCCTATGACCGGGGCCAGGGTGAATGGCCGACGATGCGCGTGGCTGAACGTATCCAACACGTCGAAGCCTTCCTGTGCCGCATGCGTGAACAGCGCGACGCAGTGGTCAAGCTGCTGATGTGGGAGATCGGCAAGAACCTCAAGGACTCGCAGAAAGAGTTCGACCGCACCTGCGACTACATCACCGACACCATCAACGCCCTCAAGGAACTCGACCGCCGCTCCAGCCGCTTCGAACTGGAACAGGACACCCTCGGCCAGATCCGCCGCGTGCCGCTGGGCGTGGCCCTGTGCATGGGCCCGTATAACTACCCGCTGAACGAAACCTTCACCACGCTGATTCCGGCATTGATCATGGGTAACACCGTGGTGTTCAAGCCGGCCAAGCTTGGCGTATTGCTGATCCGACCTTTGCTGGAAGCGTTCCGCGACAGTTTCCCGGCCGGGGTGATCAATGTGATCTACGGCAGCGGCCGCGAAACCGTCAGCGCGCTGATGGCCAGCGGCAAGATCGATATCTTCGCGTTTATCGGCACCAACAAGGCTGCCAGCGATCTGAAAAAACTGCACCCCAAGCCACATCGCCTGCGCGCCGCGCTGGGCCTGGACGCGAAAAACCCTGGCATCGTGCTGCCCGACGTGGACCTGGACAATGCCGTCAGCGAAGCCGTCACCGGTTCCTTGTCGTTCAATGGCCAGCGCTGCACCGCGTTGAAAATCCTCTTCGTGCATGAAGACGTCGTCGACCGCTTCATCGAGAAATTCAACAAGAAGCTGGCCACGCTCAAACCCGGTATGCCGTGGGAAGACGGTGTGGCGCTGACGCCATTGCCCGAAGTGGGCAAGGTGGATTACCTCAACGGCCTGGTGGCTGACGCCGCGCAACAGGGCGCCACGGTGGTGAATGAACAGGGCGGTGAAAGTCGTGGATCGTTCTTTTATCCGGCGGTGCTGTACCCGGTGAACCCACAGATGCGCGTGTACCACGAGGAACAGTTCGGCCCGGTGGTGCCGATCGTGCCCTACCGCGACCTGGAGACCGTGATCGACTACGTGCTGGACTCGGACTTCGGCCAACAGTTGAGCATTTTCGGCACCAACGCCGCAGAAGTCGGGCGCCTGGTGGACACCTTCGCCAACCAGGTCGGCCGTATCAACATCAACGCCCAGTGCCAGCGCGGCCCCGACACCTTCCCGTTCAACGGACGCAAGAACTCGGCCGAGGGCACGCTGTCGGTACATGACGCCTTGCGCGTGTTCTCGATCCGCACCCTGGTGGCGACCAAGTTCCAGGAGAGCAACAAGGCCCTGGTCAGCGACATCCTGCGCAACCGCGATTCGAGCTTCCTGACCACCGATTACATTTTCTAGAGGACGATTCGTCGTTGATTAACCTGCACCTGCCTGTGTTTGCCCGGCGCCTGCTGCGCCCACTGCTCGACCCGTACCGCCGCTATCGCCATGCCAAGCTGATCCATGCCGTGCGCGTGTCCATCGGTTTGCTGGCGACCATCCTGCTGACCACCGGCATCAACCTGCCGCATGGTGAGTGGGCCTCGGTGACCATGCTGGTGGTGATCGGCGGGTTGCAGCACCATGGCAATATCGGCAAGAAAGCCGTGGAGCGCGCCTACGGTACGTTGATCGGCGCCAGCGTCGGGTTGTTGCTGGTGGTGCAGGAGGCGTACGTCGGCCAGCCACTCCTGACCTACCTGTTGATGTCGGTGGTGTGCGGGTTCTTTTCCTATCACGCCATCGGCAAGGGTGGGTACACCGCACTGTTGTCGGCGATCACGGTATTTATCGTCGCCGGCCACGGTGACAACCCGCTGTCGGATGGGTTGTGGCGCACCGTGGACATCCTGATCGGTATCGCCCTGGCCCTGGCGTTCTCCTTTGCCCTGCCGCTGTATGCCGTGTACTCCTGGCGCTACAACCTGGCCAGCGCATTACGCGATTGTGCCCAGATCTACAGCCGGATCATCAATGGCGAGTCCGTCACCAGTGATGAACACCTCAAGTTGCTCAACCGCCTGAATGCGGCGATGTTGCAGTTGCGTTCACTGATGCCGTCGGTGTCCAAGGAAGTGCGCATCTCCATGACCGAACTGGACGCGATCCAGCGGCATCTGCGCCTGTGCATCAGCACCCTGGAGATTCTCGGCAACACCCGGCCCGACCCTCGCGATGAACAGGCGATGGCGCGCATGCAGGGGGTGTTGAAGGCCGAACATCGGCAGATCCGCGTGCAATTGGTGGGGATGGCACGGGCATTGAAGTCAGGGGTGACGGAGCGCTTGGAGCGGCAGAGCCATGCGGGTGTCGAGCCAGCACTGGATGCTCCGGTCTACAGCGCGTTGGATGGTTATCGGCTGCTAACCCTGCAATTGGCGCAGAACGTGGACGCGATGCGCCAGCGGCTGGCCAAGAGTGCGGGGCGCTGGAAAATCTGAATCCGCTGGGTGGAAGAGGAAAATTCCGATGTGTTCACACATTTCAGAAATTTCACAGTTTGTCTTACAAAGTTTTCACGCTTTATTCACATCTCGGAACGTAATGTGAAGCCTCATCCGTTACAAATGTTGCACATCAAGCCCGCCGCCCCAGCGGGCTTTTTTTTGCCTGGGATTTGCGTCAACGCGCGGCCTTGCTCGCTGGTGCCATGGCCTGCTCACGAATGGCACGCTGGGTATCCAGCACCTTGGCCAAGGCATTTTCTGCCTCCGGGCTTTGTTGCGGTACCCGAATCGCCGCTGACACCAGCGTGATCAACTTGGCCATCACCTCGGCATCCGTGGCCGGACGGCCCAGGCTCATGGAGTTCATCAGCAGGCGCAGCTCGGTGCCGGCCATCACCCCGGAAATCGCTTTGAGGGCAAATTGCAGACGCACGCCCAGTTCATTGCGCGGCAGGTCCGGCAAGGCCAAGGCAAAAGCCTCGAAAAAACGCTGGAACACCGGCTGGTAATGCACCTTGAGGTATTCCTGGATAAACGGCGACGTGTCGCTGTACACCCGCCCCAGGAAGCGGATGAATGAACGCCCTTCCCCACTGGCGCTGGTTGGATCGCTGCGCTCCAGGCCCATGGCCGGGGCGAACAGCACGCCGAGCAACGTGTCGCAGTCCAACGGGCCGTCGGACTCAGCCTCACAGCGCGCAAGCAGTTCCAGGCGCTGCTCGTTGAGCGGCTCCAGGCGCTGCTTGAGCAAGGTTTGCATCAGGGAGTCCTTGTCCCCGAAATGGTAGTTCACCGCAGCCAGATTCACCTGGGCACGCTCGGTAATCTGCCGCAGCAATACCGCGTCGTATCCGTATTTGATGAAGAGAGCCTCTGTCGCATCCAGCAATCGAGTCTTGGTAATGTTTGGAGCGCTGACTTTCTTCGCGACCATAGAAGTTCCACATGGGAAATATTGTTTAAAAAAATAATTTGATTTTTTATACCGGGGCCATCGTTCGAAAGCAAGTAGTGACACACCGCCATATGATCGAAAGCCTCGGCTGGCGGGCTCGACGGGGGAGTCCCAAGCGGGTTTCGCCCGGTCTTTCACCCTCGCAGGTAGGCATTTTCCCAAGCTTGAGCCGCTCTATATCGATGGCTGGCGGAGCGCCTGGAACGCGGTTAGTATTCAAACAATATTTTAAAAACAAGAAACAAAAGCAGTCCATGACGCATCCCCGGCCAACCTCCCAACTTGTTACAAAGCTTTACTGGGGCGGCTGACGGCAGCGTCGAGACTGAAGGCGTATTCATGACAGATACCCCCGCGCACCCAGGCTTGATCTCCCTGCAAGGCATCGGCAAACGCTATCAGCTGGCCGGGCAGCACCTGTCCATTCTCAATGATGTGTGCCTGTCCATCGCCCGCGGCGACAGCTGCGGCATCCTCGGCGCCTCCGGCTCCGGCAAAAGCACCCTGCTCAATATCCTCGGCCTGCTGGACCTGCCCAACTGTGGCCAATACCACTTTGCCGGCCACGATATCTTCACGGCCACGCCCGACCAGTTGGCGGCCATCCGCAACCAGCAGATCGGTTTTGTGTTCCAGAGCTTCAACCTGTTGCCACGCCTCAGCGCTCTGGACAATGTCGCCCTGCCCCTGAGTTATCGCGGCGTGTCGCGCCATGAGTCGGTGGAGCAAGCCCTGCGCATGCTCGAACAAGTCGGCCTGGCCGACCGCGCCCACCATCGCCCCGCCGACCTGTCCGGCGGCCAGCGCCAGCGGGTCGCCATTGCCCGGGCGCTGGTAGGCAAGCCCTCGGTGATCCTCGCCGACGAACCCACCGGCAACCTCGACAGCACCACCGCCCAAGACATCATGGAACTGCTGCTGACGCTGAACCGCGAACAACAGGTCACCCTGATCATCGTCACCCACGACCCACACATCGCCGAGCGCCTGGACCGCAAGATCCTGGTGCGCAATGGCGTGGTGCAAGAGGCCGGGCGCCCATGACCGAGCGGGTAAAGAGCAGCCTGCGGGTCGAACAGAACTTCAGCCAACTGCTGCATGAAGCCTTCGTCAGCCTGCGCACCCTGGGCAAGCGCTCGATCCTGGCCCTGCTGGGTATCGTGATCGGCAGCTCGTCGGTGGTTGCGCTGATCAATATCGGCCACAACGCGGCAGTGGATGCCGCGATGATTTTCAAGGACATGGGCACCGACACCCTGATCGCACAGTTCCCCCCCAAAGGCGCCAGCACTGTCCCAATGCCCGCCCGCCTCGACCTGGACGCCGTGCGCCAGACGGTGCCGGGCATTGCCCATGTCGGCGCCCTCACACTGTTCAGCGGCCCCATCGTGTTCCATGGCCGTACCGTCAACGCCAACTTAGTCGGCAGCACCCCGGACATCAAGGACGCGATGCGCTTGGCGTTGCAACAGGGGCGCTTCCTGTCGGGTTTCGATGCCAACGAAACCTATGGTGTGATCGGCGACCAAGTGGCCCAGTCACTCGGAGCGCCGGGTGACCCGTTGCGTTTGGGCGATCGCGTGCGCATCAACGACTACCTGTTCCTGATCGTGGGCATCCTGCGCAGCCAGCCACGGGCGATGCTGATGCCGGTGCAAGCCAACGAGTCGCTGTTCATTCCCGCCGAAGGCATGCGCCGCATCTATGCAACGCCGCAGATCGGCAACCTGATCATCCGCGCTGCGCCCGGCCAGGACATGGAGCGTATCGCCAAGGACGTGGCTGTCGCGCTGCAACCCCAACTGACCGACCACGATGTGGACATCCAGGTGCCCCAGCAGATGATCGACGGCATGACCCGGCAAAGCCGCACCTTCGCCTACCTGCTGCTGGCCCTGGGCGCAATCTCACTGGTGGGCGGTGGCGTGGGGGTGATGAACGTGATGCTGATGAACGTTTCGGAGCGCCGCCGCGAGATCGGCATCCGCATGGCGCTCGGCGCGCGTCAGCGAGATATCCGCAACCTGTTCCTGCTCGAAGCCGTGACCCTCACCGCCGTCGGTGCCCTCTGCGGCGCCGTGCTGGGCCTGACCGCCGCCTGGTTGTACGCCTGGCTGTCGGGCTGGGAATTTGCCCTGGCGATTGCTGCCTTGCCATTGGGGGTGGGCAGTACGTTGCTGGTGGGGTTGTTCTTTGGCATCTACCCGGCGGTCTCGGCCTCACGTTTGCAGCCGGTGGAGGCCCTGCGCGATGAATAAATGGCTCTGGCTGCTCGTCTTCGCCAGCCTGCCCGGCATGGCCGCCGACGTGGTAATCAAGCCATCGGCACCCAGTACGACCCGCAGCGGCTATGACCGGGGCGTCTCGTTGAATGCCCAGGTCACCAGCCTGACCCTGGGCGACGCGGTGTACCTGGGTCTGCGCAACAACCCGGCGATCCGCAGCGCCTACCTGCAACGGGTGGCGCAGAAATTCGACCTGCGCGTGGCCGAAGACGAGTTCAACCCCAAGCTCACCCTCAACAGTTATTACCGCAGCACCCGCGGCTCGGCCGACAATGCGCGCAATGCCAACGTGGCGCCGGCCACCAGCCTGCTCGGCGAGTACGGCACGCGCCTGAGCATGGCCTGGACCCAGCAGTTGAACAACGCCGACCGCGCCGGCCGCTACCGCAGTGACGGCCTTGACCTGGCGATCATCCAGCCGCTGATGCGCGGCGCCGGCTGGGACGCCACCACCGCACCGCTGCGCCTGTCACGGCTGTCGGAGCAGGCCAACCGCCTGAACCTCAAGGCCACCGTGGCACAGACCATCAGCCAGATCATCGCCACCTACCGCGAACTGCTGCGCGCCCAGGAGCAGTTGAGCATCGTGCAGGACGCCCTCAAGCGCTCCGGCACCTTGCTGGAAGTGAACAAGGCGCTGATCAATGCCGGGCGCATGGCTGAGTTCGAGATCGTGCAGACAGAAGCCGATATCGCCACCCAGCAACTCGGCGTGGAAGAAGCGCAGAACCAACTGGACACCAACCGCCTGGCCCTGCTGCGCCTGCTGGCCCTGGACCTGTCCACACCGATTCGCGCCACCGAAGCCCTGGAGGCCAGGCCCATGCAGATCGACAAGCGCCAGGCCTTTACCCTGGCCCAGACCCAGCAACCGGAGTACCTGGCGGTCTTGCTCGGCAGCCAGCAGGCCGACCTCAACCTGGTAATCGCCAAGGACTCCGGGCGCTGGCAGGTGGACTTGGTGACCGGTGCCAACCAGATACGCGCCAACACCGATAACAACGCCGGCCGTTCCAACAACCGCACCTGGGACAGCTACGCCGGGGTGCAGGTGCAAATCCCCATCGGCGACATCAGTACGCGCCAGGCCGAAGTGCGCGCGCGGGTGAATGTGGAGGATCAGGAGATCCGTATCACCGACGCGCGCCAGGCCCTGGAGCGCAGCGTCAATGATGTGGTGCGCGACCTCGGCACCCGTTGGCGCCAATATGAAATCTCCCAGCGCGCCGTGGAATTGTCGCGGCGCAAGATCGAGATCGAGCGGGAAAAACTCAGCGCCGGACGTTCCACCAACTTCCAGGTGCTGAGTTTCGAGACCGACCTGCGCAACGCCGAAAACGCGCAGCTGAATGCGCTGATCGCTTATTTGAACGCCCAGACCCAGCTCGACTTGACCCTGGGCATGACGCTGGAAAGTTGGGAAATTGCCCTCAATGACTACTAATCAGAAACGCCTGCTGGGCGCTGTACTTATTCTCTTACTGGGCGGCGCGGTCCTGACCTTGCGCAGCCCGGCCTCCGATCCGGTTGGCACCCAAGAGCAATGGCAGGTCGTCAAGCCCGAGGCATTGGTGCACCAGATCGGCCTGGTCGGCAAGATCGAGCCCGACACCACTATCACCCTCACCGCGCCTTTCGACGGCAATGTGCAAGCCAACCTGGTGGAGCAAGGCCAGCGCGTCGAGGCCGGCCAGGTACTGTTGCGCATGGACCCGGCGACCCTGGAGGTGCAACTGCGCGACGCCCTTTCCGCCCAACTCAAGGCCCGGCGCACCGTGCAGGAAATGCAGGACTGGGACAACGGCCCCACCGTCACCCGCGCGCGCCGTAGCTTACGCACCGTCGAAATGACAGCCGGTAATACCCAGCGCAAACTTACCGAAAGTGAAAACCTGTTCAAGCGCGGCATCATCCCACGCAACGAACTCGATGACCTCAAGCAGCAGACCCAGCAGCAACAGCTGGACCTTGCCTCCGCGCGCAGCGAACTGCAGCAGGCCATCGACCAGGGCAAGGGCGAATACCGCCAGATCGCCGACATGGAACTGACCAATGCCACGGTGAAATATGACGCCCTGCACAAGCTGCTCGAAGGCAAGGAAGTCAAGGCGCCGTTCTCCGGCATTGTGGTGCCACCACCCGGCAATAATTCACCTCAGGCTGGCGGCAACAACACGACCCCGGTGCAAGCCGGCAGCAAGGTCAGTCAGGGTCAGGTGCTGTTTGGCCTGGCGAACATCGAACGGCTTAAAATCGTCGCCAAGGTCTCGGAGCTGGACATCAACCAGTTGCATCAGGGCCAGGCAGTGGAAGTGCTGGGGGATGGTTTTGACGGCGAGCGACTGACTGGCTCGGTAAGCGTGGTGAGCGGCTTGGCGATTGCCGGTGACAGCCAGGGCAGCGCGCAGTTTCCAGTGACCCTGTCGATCCCCAAACTCACGCCGCAGCAGTTGCAGCGGGTGCGGCTGGGGATGAGTGCGCGGTTGACTATTGTGACTTACAACAATGCGCAGGCGATTGTGATTCCGAGCCAGGCGATCCGGGCGGATAAGACGGTCGAATACCGCGAGGCGATGGATAAGCCGTCGGAGCGGGTGAAGGTGACCACCGGGCAAGCGACGGCCCAAGGCGTGGAAGTGTTCGGCCTCAAACCCGGCTTCGTGAAAACAAACCCCTTGTAGGATCTGCCTTACCCGCGAAGGCAACCTGACAGCCAACCACTCTCCAACGGTTGCCCCGCGACTCAAATGTGGGAGCTGGCTTGCCGGCGAAGCCGACCTGACAGCCAACCTCTCTCCCACTGTTGCCCCGCGATCCAAATGTGGGAGCTGGCTTGCCGGCGAAGCCGACCTGACAGCCAACCACTCTCCCACTGTTGCCCCGCGATCCAAATGTGGGAGCTGGCTTGCCCGCGAAGGCAGCCTGACAGCCACCCACTCTCCTACTGTTGCCCCGCGATCCAAATGTGGGAGCGGGCTTGCCCGCGAAGGCGGCCTGACAGCCAACCACTCTCCTACTGTTGCCCCGCGATTCAAATGTGGGAGCTGACAAGCCCGCTACAGGGTGAGTCGTGCGGCCAGCGCCTTGGCTTGCAGCGCTACATCCGTCACTGCGGTGCTCTCCCACCACATCCCGCGCAACGGCGGGCCCATGGCGAACAGGCGCCGGCTGATAGTGCCCTCGGCGTCCAGCACCGCGCCCGACGCATCCGCCGCAATCCCCAACGCCAGCGGCCCGGGGCGGACCAGTCCACGTTTGAGCAATTGCTGCGGCAGCGGACGAGCCACACGGCGCCAGTCGTATTCGATGCCGCTGGAGTTGATCAGCGCTGCACCCGAAACCAGGGTGATGGCTTGCTCGCCGCGATGACGCAAGCGAATGGTCACGCCTTCAGCCGAAGGCTCCAAGCCCTTGAAGGAGGCTGCCCGAATCCGCAAACGCCCCTCATCATGCAAGCGTGCCACCAACTGCGCGCTCAACGGCGGCGAACGGTGATGATGGCTTTCCCACCACGGCCGCACATGCCGCACGAACTGGCGTTTCTCGCGCTCGCTGGCCTGGCTCCACAGGCGGCCGATGTGCGCGCGCACGGTGTCCAGCGGCGCTTGCCAATCAATGCCCTGCGTTTGCGCGATAGCGCATTGCCGACGGACTTCGCGCAACAACTGCCGTGGGCTGCGCAGACGGTGATCCTCGCCGAGAAAATCCACCCAGCTCGGCGGTTGCCGGCGCACATGGGGCAGCAAGCCGTGACGCGAGAAAACCTCGACGGGCCCGCGATGCCCGGCCTGTTCCAGGGAGACCACGGCGTCGACCATAGTCAGCCCCGACCCGATGATCAGCACCGGCGCTTGTGGGTCAATCCCGGTCATCGCCTTGACATCCCACGGGTCCACCGCCGCCGCGTTCAGCCCCGTGGATTCAGTCTGTGGTGTACGGGCCGCCGGGAACATGCCGGTGGCCAATACCGCAAACCCGCCGCGCAGTTGCTGGCCGTTATCGAGGGTCAGCAGCGTCGAGGCTTCCTCCACTTGCAGGTCGACCACTTCGCCGCGCACGTGCTCGACGCTGGATGCGGACTGCGCCCTGGCCTCAGCCAAGCGCTGCTGGGCGTACAAACCAAAAATCCCGCGCGGCGGGAACAGTTCGCTGATCGGCACGTGTTGCTGGTCGGACTCGGGCCAGCCACCGGCGCCGATGTAGTCGGTGAGCCATTGGGTCAGGTCGTCGGCATTGTCCGGGTCGACACTCATGCGCGCCGCATTGCCGTTCAGGGTATGGCCCAGTTCGACAGCACTGTAGGCCTCGCCGCGCCCCAGTTCCGCGCGCGGCTCGATCACCAGGATCCGGCGTTGGCCAGGCAGGCGCAGCAGTTGCACGGCCAGCATCGTGCCGCTCAGGCCGCCGCCGATGATCAGTACATCAGCGTTGCGGATGGATTCAGTCATGCAGAGTCGCCCTTACCGTTTGCCCAGATAAATGTCATGCAAGTCACCCCGCGCCAACAGTTCAGCGGCACTGCCACTCAAGGCCACGCGCCCAGTATCCAATACGTAGCCGTGGGACGCATAGTTCAGCGCGACGTTGATGTTCTGCTCGGCGATCAGGAAGCTCACCTGCTGCTCGCGGTTGAGCTGACCGATGATCTCGAAAATCTCCTGCACGATCATAGGCGCCAAACCCATGGATGGCTCGTCGAGCAGTACCAAAGTAGGACGGGTCATCAACGCCCGGCCGATGGCGACCATCTGCTGCTCGCCGCCCGAGGTGAGGCCGGCGCGGGTGTGGCGCTTGGTCTTGAGCCGTGGGAACCAGGCGTAGAGGCGTTCGAGGTCGTGCTCCATCTCCTGGCGGCTCAGGCGCCGGACAAAACCACCGCTGCGCAGGTTATCTTCCACGCTCAGTTGGCCGAACACATGGCGACCTTCCAGCACGTGGACCATGCCCTGGCGCACGCGCTGGCTGGGGTCGATGCCGGCCAGGTCGGTGCCAGCGTATTCGATCGTGCCCCGGCTGACCTCGGCCCGCTCGGCACGCACCAACCCGGAGATGGCCTTGAGCGTGGTGCTCTTGCCGGCGCCATTGGCACCGAGCAAGGCCACGATCGCGCCCTTGGGTACGCTCAGCGACACACCGGCTACCGCGAGGATCGCGCCGTCATAGATCACTTCGATGTCGTTGACGCTTAACAGTGCCTGGCTGGCGGATTCAGCGGCGGGCTGGCTCATGGTTTATTCATCCCCGGTGCAGGTACGCGGCGTCAGACCTTTTTCCTTGGCGAACGCTGCCGATTTGTCATCGATCAGCGGGCGCAACAGCGCGCGGTCGGCGGCGATCCAGTCGCTGATCAGCGTCCAGTTGGCGCCGTCCCACTGTTGCACTCGCGCCGACCCACCACCTTCATGGTCGCGGCACGACAGCTTGAGGTTCTGCATCAGGCCCAGGTAGCCCATGTCCTTCAAGCGCGCATCGTCGATGTTCAGGTGCTCCAGGCCCCAGCGGCCTTCTTCGCCATTGAGCGGGCGCTTGCCGAACTTGGCCTGGCCGGTGCGAATCGCTTCTACCGCCACGGCGGCGTTCACCAGGCCGGAGTTGTAGTAGACGCTGCCGAAGTTCTTCAGGTCCTTGAGGTCGCTGTGGCCCTTGTCGAGGATGTACTGCTTGAGGCGCTTGTGGATCTCGAAATCAGCCCCGGCCGGGTATGGCGTGAGGGCCAGGTAGCCCTTGGCGGCGGCACCGGCGGGCAACACGTCTTCGCTGGAGCTGGCCCAGATATCGCCGATGATGTGGTCGACCGGGAAGCCGAAGCGCGCGGCGGTCTTTACCGCGACCGGCGTGGACACACCCCAGGTGCGCAGGAACACCCAGTCCGGGTTGGCCTGACGCACCTGCCGCCATTGCGCGGATTGTTCGTTGCCGGGATCGGCCACCGGAATCTGGATGTTTTCGAAGCCGTACTTTTCCGCCAGCAACTTCAGCGGGCCGAGGGTTTCGCGACCATAGGCCGAGTCGTGGTAGACCGTGGCGATCTTCTTGCCCTTGAGTTTGTCGAAGCCGCCTTCGCGCTGGGCGATGTAGTTCACCAGCGTCGATGCCTCGCTGTAGAAGGTCAGCATCACCGGGAAGTTGTAAGGGAACACGGTGCCGTCAGTGGCTTCGGTGCGGCCGTAGCCGAGGGTGATCAGCGGGATCTTGTCGACCTCCGCGCGCTCGCTCAGCGCATACGCCGCTGGCGCGCCGTTAGGCTGGTAGACCGCGACCGGCGCGCCATCCAGGCCATTCTTGAAGCGCTCATAGCACTCGATGCCCTTCTCCGCCGTCCACTCGGTTTCGCACTCCTGCCACACCAGCTTTACGCCATTGATGCCGCCTTCGACCTCGTTGATATAACGCAAATAGTCGATCATCCCGGCCCACACCTGCACACCGCTGGAGGCGTAGGCGCCCACGCGATAGGTGGCCAGGGGAATGAACTGCTGGTCCGGCGAGGCCGTCGCCTGGGGGACCGCACCGGCCAGGGTTGCCAGCGTAAACGCGGCGCCGATCAAGGAACGTTTCAAGGATGCACGCATGGGGGCTCTCTATCAGTCAGTAAAGTAAACAGTCAGTCGAAAAGGCTCAGAAACGCAGCGGCCACTGCCGCACACGGTCACGCAGGTTGTGCAACAGGCGAATCAAACCCTCGGGTTCCTTGATCAGGAACACGATGATCAACACGCCAAAGATGATTTTCTGCAGGTTCTGCAACTGCCCCGCATCCACCGAACCGCCGAAGAGTGCCTGGCCGGCATGGCTGAGGAAGATCGGCAGCAGGCTGATGAAGGCCGCACCGACAAAGTTGCCGGCGATGCTGCCCATGCCACCGATAATGATGATGAACAGGATCTGGAAGGAACGATTGATATCGAAGCTACTGGCGCTGGCCGTGCCCAGGTAGGCAAAGGCCCACAGCGCGCCGGCAATCCCTAAGTAAAACGAGCTGACCGCAAACGCCAGGCGCTTGTAGCGCACCACCGGGATGCCGACCACGGCGGCGGCGGTGTCCATGTCACGGATCGCCATCCAGTTGCGCCCGATCTGGCTGCGCACCAGATTTATCGCGGTCCAGGTCAACAGCAGCACGGTGACCAGGGTCAGCAGGTAACGGCCCAACGGCGTGTTGAGGTCATGACCGAACAGCGCCAGCTTCGGCGCGGAAATGGTCCCTGACGAACCGTAGTTGTAGAACCAGGGGAACTTGACGAACAGCCACTCCAGGAAAAACTGCGCGGCCAGGGTGGTGACCATCAGGTAGAAGCCCTTGATCCGCGAGCTCGGCAGGCCAAACAGCAGGCCGACCAAGGCGCTGATGATGCCACCGCCGAGCAGAGCCACCGGCAACCCCAGCTCCGGCAGGCGCAGCAAAAACCCATAGGTCGCAAACGCGCCGACGGCCATGAAGCCGGCCGCCCCCACTGAGGTCTGGCCGGTGTAGCCGGTGAGCAGGTTCAGGCCCAGCCCGGCCAGCGACAGCACCAGGAACGGGATCAGGATCGCGTTCAGCCAATAGTCATTGCCCCACAGCGGCACCACGATAAAGGCCAGCGCCAACAGGCCGATCAGGGCCCAGGGGATGCGCCGCTGAATCAGCAGCAACGGCGCGGTGTCTTGAGCAACGGGGATCGACATGGTTTCAGACTCGCTCGATGGCGCGCTCGCCGAACAGGCCGGCGGGACGGATATACAGGAAGGCCAGGGCCAATACATAGGCGAACCACGGCGTGATGCCGCCGCCAATCAATGGGCCGATGTACACCTCGGCGAGGTTCTCCGCCGCGCCGACAATCAGCCCGCCGACAATCGCCCCGCCAATCGAGGTAAACCCGCCGATGATCAGCACCGGCAAAGCCTTGAGCACCACCAGCGACAAGGAAAACTGTACGCCCTGGCGCGCGCCCCACAGCAGGCCAGCCACCAGCCCGACGATGCCCGCCACCGCCCAGACGATCTGCCAGATGCGGTTGAGGTTGATGCCGATGGACAGCGCCGCCGTGGTGTCATCCGCCACCGCACGCAGCGACACACCGATGCGGGTCTTGTTGAACAGCAGCGCCAGCACGGTCACCAGCACCACAGCGGCGGCGGCAGCGATCAGGTCGAACTGGCTGAGCATCAGCGGGCCAACGAACAGCGGCACGTCGTCGATGCCCAGGTCAAGGGCGCGCACCTGGGAACCCATCAAGCCCTGGGCCAGGCCTTCGATAATGAACGACAGGCCCAATGTGGCCATAAACAGGGTGATTTGCGAACGGTTTACCAGCGGCCGCAGCACCAAACGTTCGATGAGCAAGGCGCCGACGATCATCACGATCACTGTCACCAGCAGCGCCAGGGCAAACGGCACGCCTTGGTCATGCAGGCTGACGAATGTCAGCGCGGCAAACAGCAGCATCGAGCCCTGGGCGAAATTGAACACACCACTGGCCTTGTAGATCAGCACGAAGCCGATGGCAACCAGCGAGTACATGGTGCCGGCGAGCAGGCCGCCGAGCAGGGTTTCGAAGAAGAACGTCATGCGTTTACAACTCCCAGGTAGGCCGCGATCACCTCGGGATTGGCCTGCACGTCGGCTGGTGTGCCGTCGCCGACCTTGCGCCCGTAATCGAGCACCACCACATGGTCGGACAGGCCCATCACCACGCCCATGTCGTGTTCGATCAACACCACGGTAGTGCCGAGGTCGCGGTTTACGTCGGCGACGAAGCGCGCCATTTCCTGTTTTTCTTCGGCATTCATGCCAGCCATGGGCTCATCCAGCAGCAACAGGCTCGGCCCTGCGATCAACGCCCGGCCGAGTTCCACGCGCTTTTGCAGGCCGTAGGACAGGTTGCCCACCAACACATCGCGATGGGCTTGCAGCTCAAGGAATTCGAGAATGCCCTGGGCCCGCAGCCGGAATGCTTCGGCTTCTCGGCGTGCGCGGGGCAAGCCCAGGGCCTGTTCGATAACGCTGCTGCGCATGTGGCGCGACAGGCCGGTGAGAATGTTGTCGAGCACGCTCATCTTCTTGAACAGCGCGTTGTTCTGGAAGGTGCGGCCAATGCCCCGGCGCGCGGCCCCCAAGGGGTCGATGCGGTGGAAGTGCTGGTCTTCGAAGACGATCTCGCCGGCGTCGAAGCGATACACACCATTGAGCACGTTGAGCAGCGAGCTTTTACCGGCACCATTGGGCCCGATCAGCGCGCAGATTTCGCCGCGCGCCACCTCGAAGGACAAGGCATTGATCGCCTTGACGCCCTTGAACGACAGCGAAATATCCCGCACTTGGAGAATGGCCTGGCTCATGCGATGTCCCGCTTGAATTCCGCCAGCCACGCCGGCGAAGGGGTGGATTTGACGGGTTGCCAGATATACGCCAGTCGCTGGAAACCCAGGAGTTTGCGCACGCGGTTTTTCAGCAGGCGACGCAGGCCGCTTTGAGGATGGGCGATGGCCCAGTCGCAGAGGCGCCGACGCCAGGTGCCGTGGGGCGCCAGGCGGCTTTCGATCTCGTCGGCCAAGTGCTGCAGGCGTGCGGGCGACAACAGCAGGCCGGTGGGAGCGACTTCACTGCGATCACGTCGCGCCGACGCCAGGCTTTCCGGAAAGGCCAGGCCATGGCCGCTGTTCAGCCACTGCTCCAGGACCACCGCCAGGCCGCCCTGCCAATGGGTGCCCTCTTCGCTCCACAATGAAGTTTCGCCTGTGGGGTGCCACCAACGTGCGAGGTGTTGCGCGGGCGCCAACGGACCGAGCAATTGGACGAAGTCCAACAAATTGGCCGACTGCCAATGGCGCACGGTCTGGCGGTTCTGCACATAAGCATGGGTGGGGCGAATGCGCCACAGGTGCGGCTGGAGCGCCTCGGGTTCCAGGTCATCGGCCAGGGTCAGGACCTGCCCGCCGATGGATTGCGCCGCCAGCGCCAGCAACAACAGGTTCGGCTCGAACGCACCGCTCAGGGCCAGCCGCGAGTGCTCGCCGAAACCTTGCTGGCGCAAGCCATCGGCCAGGCGCTCGACGTCACGCAATGCGTCAATCCAGCGCCACGCGTACCACTGCCCCTGGCGCTTGTGGCGCAGGGCGGTGTGCAGCGGCGTGATCTGCGCCCAGTGCTGCAGTTGTTCCAGCGCCTTGGGCAGGTTGCCGAGGAGTTCCGCGGGCCATTCCAGGACCAGCGGACGTTTGAGTTCGTGCACGCTCATAGGGGGGGGTTGCTCCTATTGGGTGGTGTGCGTGCGGTGGTCCGCTGGCGGGTATCGATCAAACAATAAAGATCAAACGGTGGGAGCTGGCGTGCCTGCTCCCACATTGACCGAGGTGTTTCAATCAGAGACGGGTGGCTTTGAGGTCGCGGTAGCTGGCGCCAGGATGGTTAGAGGCCAACCTCGCACCGTCGCCAAACAACTTCTCGCGCAAGGTGCCCTGGGCGTATTCGGTCTTGTACACACCACGCTTCTGCAACTCCGGCACCAGCAGGTCCACGGCGTCGATGAAGGTTTCATGGGTCAGTGCATAGGCTAGGTTGAAGCCGTCGACATCGGTCTCTTCGACCCATTCCTGCAACAGGTCCGCCACGGTTTCCGGGCCGCCGACAAACAGCGGGCCAAAACCGCCGATGCCGACCCAATCGGCCAGTTCGTTTGGCGTCCAGACTTTGTTCGGGTCCGCCGTGGAGAAGGCTTCCACCGCCGATTGAATCGCGTTGGTGTGCACGTGCTTGAGCGGTTCATCAGGCTTGAACTGGCTGAAGTCGATACCGGTCCAGCCAGAGATCAGCGCCATCGCGCCTTCGTAGCTGACGTAGGATTTGTATTCGTCAAACTTGGCCTTGGCCTTGGCGTCGGTCTCACCGACGATCACCGTCTGCAGGTTGAAGATCAGGATCTTCTGCGGATCCCGCCCGGCTTCGGCGGCGCGGCGGCGGATGTCGGCGACCGTCTTTTTCAGCAGCACCTTGGAGGGCGCGGCGACGAATACGCACTCGGCCTGTTCAGCGGCAAACTGCTTGCCACGGCTGGACGCACCAGCCTGGTAGAGCACCGGTGTGCGCTGCGGCGACGGCTCGCAGAGGTGAATGCCGGGCACCTGGAAGTGTTTGCCGACATGGCGGATTTCGTGGATCTTGCTCGGGTCGCTGAAAATTCGGCGCTCGCGGTCACGCAAGACGGCGCCCTCCTCCCAACTTCCCTCCCAGAGTTTGTAGCAAACCTCCAGGTATTCCTCGGCGTAGTCGTAGCGCGCGTCGTGTTCGGTCTGGGCTTGCTGCCCGAGATTCTTGGCGCCGCTTTCCAGGTAGGAGGTGACGATGTTCCAGCCGACACGGCCCTTGGTCAGGTGGTCGAGGGTGGAGAGACGGCGGGCGAACGGGTACGGATGCTCAAAGGACAGCGAAGCGGTGAGGCCAAAACCCAGATGCTCGGTGACCAAGGCCATCGGCGCGATCAGCGACAGCGGATCATTGACCGGCACCTGCGCGGCCTGGCGAATCGCCGCATCGCCGTTGCCGTTGTAGACGTCATAAATACCGAGCACGTCGGCGATAAACAGGCCGTCGAACTTGCCTCGTTCGAGGATTTTCGCCAGGTCGGTCCAGTATTCCAAATCCTTGTACTGCCACGAACGGTCACGCGGATGGGCCCACAGTCCCGGGGATTGGTGGCCGACACAATTCATGTCGAAGGCATTCAAGCGGATTTCACGGGACATCAAAGCACTCCGTTGAGGTGATAATTGCCGACGACCTGGTATTTCCAGCGCAGCGGGTCGTCGAGGGTCGACGGCAGTGCGGTGCGTTGTCCGGTGAGTTCGAATTCGGCGTTGCTCGCGGCGATCAGGGCTTCGGCGGCGGCAATTTGCGCTTCGGTGGCGGCCACCGGGCTGGGGTGGGTTTCGGCGCGTTCCAACAGGGCAGCGGCGACATCGACGCGGATCTGTAAGTCGCCAAAGCGGCTGATCACGTAAGGGTCAGCGCTTTTCTCGACATGCCGGCGGGTGCTGTCCAAGAGTTGGCGCGCAAGGCTCAGTGCGGTCATGGTTAAGCTCCTTAGTTCCAGGCGTGGCGCGCGGGTTTCACGCCGTTGAGCACGAAATTACCGATCAGGTGATATTTCCAGCGGGCCGGGTCGTGCAGGGTGTGGGTGCGCGCATTGCGCCAGAAACGGTCGAGGTTGTGCTTGCCGGTGACCGAGCGGGTGCCGGCCAGTTCGAAGAGTTTGCTGCTGGCGAGCAAGGCGGTTTCGGCGGACAACACTTTGGCCTGGGCGACGACCAGCGAGGCATGGGCGACGGAGTCTTCACTCGGCTCGGCAAGGGCGCGGTCCACCGCCTGGCCGGCCTTGGCGAGGATGGCTTCGGTGCCGTGCACCCGCCATTCCAGGTCGCCGATGGCGGCGATGGTGAACGGGTCTTGCCAGCCGTGATCCTGCTGGCTGTCGATCCATGGGCGTGCCTGGCGCGCGAAAATCTTCGCCTGCTCAAGGGCGCCGAGGGCGATGCCGGTATCGACGGCAGCCTGGATAATTTGCGAGATCGGGCCATCGGCCGTGGGTTGATCGAAGGCCAGGTGCGCAGGGACTACCGCGCTCAACGGCACGGTGACGCCATCGAGGGTCACGCCGCCGCTGGCGGTGGTGCGCTGACCAAAGCCATCCCAATTGTCGATCACGGTCAGGCCTGGTGCATCGCGCTCGACAAAGCCAATGAACGCCTGGCCGTGTTCGTTATTGCCGACCGTCGGCACGATATGGGCAAACAGCGCGCCGGTGCAGTAGAACTTCTCGCCGTTGATTTGCGCGGTTTCACCGTGGAAGCGAATCTGCGTGTCGAAGGTGCCGGCGTTTTTGCTCTTGGCTTCGGAGAAGGCGTTGCCGAAGCGGTAGCCCTGGAGGACTTTGCCGAAGTAGTGCTGCTTTTGTGCCTCTGTGGCCGTTTGCAGCAGGATGTCCACCACGCCCAAGTGGTTCTGCGGGATCTGCCCCAGGGACGGGTCGGCGGCGGAGATCAATTTGATCACCTCGGCGACCGTCACATAGGACACTCCTGCGCCGCCGTACTCTTTGGGAATGGTGATGCCCCACAGGCCGCTGGCAGAGAATTCGTCGAGTTCGGCCACCGGCAGGCGACGCTCACGGTCGCGCGCGCTGGCGTCGACGGCAAAACGTGCGGCCAGGCGCGTGGCGACTTCGATGGCTTCCGCGTCCGAGCGGATGACATGGGCAGGGTGTTGAGGGTGGGCTGACATGGGCCGACTCCAGGCTCCGAGGGGATACTGGAGTGATTGCAGGAGTCGTGCCTGAATCTAATCGCCAATAAAATCAGCGAGTTGCTGGCAATTAAGCGCAGTAGCGCGTAGTTCAAACCAGCAAAGTGTCCATCCACTGTTGCCGGGTGAACAGTTAGATCACCACGTTGCGCACAAACCGCACAGCCACATCGCCGTCATTGCGATAGCCATGGACGTGACGGCTGGCGAACATATAAAACTCACCCGCGGCAACGCGCTTCTCTTCATCGCCCACCAGCAATGTGAGGCAGCCTTCGAATACAAATAGCTGCACGCTCCAGCCATCCGGGTCGGGGTCGGGACTGTAGCGATCACCTGGCTCCAGTTGCATTTCCCATAATTCGACCTCACGCCGCGCCGTGGCCTTGGCCAACAGCACCGCTTTGCTCCCCGGAATTTCACCCGCCCAGGCCAGTTCGTTGATGCGGCTGTGGTCAGGCGCATCCGGGGCCTGGATCAGGTCACTGAAGGCTACGTCCAACGCTTCGGCGACACGGTCGAGGGTGGACAAGCTGACATTCTTTTCCCCTGCCTCGATGGCCACCAGCATGCGCCGGCTGACCCCGGATTTTTCCGAAAGTGCGGTCTGGCTCAGGTCGGCGGCGTGGCGCAGGCGACGAACGTTCTGGCTGACGTGCTGCAGGACCGAAGCCCGGTGTGGATTTTCTTTGTGCACTATATTGCTCAATGGGTGGGTGTGCGCAGTATACTGCCCAGCGTGCGGCGCATTGTGCGGTCCGTGCCTTTCCCTTGCAAGACCGAGCCGCCATGACCACCCCAAACTCCCCTTCGCGTTTCAACCGCTTCAGCAAAGCCGAATGCATCCTGGTGGTGATCACCATGATCTGGGGCGGCACCTTTTTGCTGGTGCAGCATGCGATGACCGTCAGCGGCCCGATGTTTTTCGTCGGCCTGCGGTTTGCGGCGGCGGCCATCGTGGTGGGGTTCTTTTCCTTGCGCACCCTGCGCGACCTGACCCTGTTCGAGTTGAAGGCCGGGGTGTTTATCGGCGTAGCGATCATGTTTGGCTACGGATTGCAGACCATTGGCCTGCAGACGATCCTGAGCAGCCAGTCGGCGTTTATCACCGCGCTCTATGTGCCCTTCGTGCCATTGCTGCAATGGCTGGTGCTAGGGCGGCGCCCGGGGTTGATGCCGAGCATCGGTATCATGCTGGCGTTCACCGGGCTGATGCTGCTGACCGGGCCGGCGGGCGCTTCGCTGAATTTCAGCCCTGGTGAAATCGCCACCTTGATCGGGGCGGTCGCGATTGCGGCGGAGATCATCCTGATCAGTGCCTTTGCCGGCCAGGTGGATGTGCGCCGGGTGACCGTGGTGCAACTGGCCACGGCATCGTTGCTGTCGTTCCTGATGGTGGTGCCGATGGGCGAAGCATTGCCGGGTTTCTCCTGGCTGTTGCTGTTCAGCGCAGTGGGCCTGGGCTTGACCAGTGCGGTGATCCAGGTCGCCATGAACTGGGCCCAGCAAAGCGTATCGCCAACCCGTGCCACGTTGATTTATGCCGGTGAGCCGGTGTGGGCAGGCGTGGTGGGGCGAATCGCCGGGGAGCGCTTCCCGCCGATTGCGATGGTGGGCGCGGCGTTGATTGTGGCGGCGGTGATTGTCAGTGAGATGAAGACCAAGGGGCAGAAGGCCCTCGAATTGCGCGATGAGCGGGAACAGGAACAGCAGGGATAAGGTCCGAATGCTTGCAGTGGCTGTCAGATCGCCATCGCAAGCAAGCCCGGCGCCTACATAGGGCGGTGTGGACACTGGAACAGGCTCGCTTGAAACAAAGCTAAATGAGCGGCTTCGGCCTACCTTGTAGGATCCTGCCACATCTTGCCGTTTGGTGATCGTGAAAGCGGCACGTATGATGCATCCCAAACTTCCGCAGATTAGAAGCCTATGTCCCTGATAGTTCTACTGCTTCTGCCGTTTATTGGCAGCTGTCTGGCGGCCTTGCTGCCGCACAACGCACGTAACACCGAATCCCTGTTGGCCGGCCTTGTCGCACTGGTCGGTACTATTCAAGTCGCCCTGCTTTACCCTCAGATCGCCCACGGTGGCGTGATCCGCGAAGAATTCATGTGGTTGCCCAGCCTTGGGCTGAACTTCGTGTTGCGCATGGACGGGTTTGCCTGGCTGTTCTCGATGCTGGTGCTGGGCATCGGCACGCTGGTGTCGCTGTATGCGCGCTATTACATGTCGCCGGACGACCCGGTGCCGCGCTTCTTCGCGTTTTTCCTGGCATTCATGGGCGCCATGCTCGGGCTGGTGATCTCCGGCAACCTGATCCAGATCGTGTTCTTCTGGGAACTGACCAGCCTGTTCTCGTTCCTGCTGATTGGCTATTGGCACCACCGCGCCGATGCGCGACGCGGCGCATACATGGCGTTGATGGTCACCGGCGCCGGCGGCCTGTGCCTGTTGGCGGGCGTGATGTTGCTGGGGCATATCGTCGGCAGCTATGACCTGGACCGGGTGCTGGCGGCGGGCGATCAGATTCGCGCCCATTCGCTGTACCCGGTCATGCTCGCCCTGGTACTGATCGGCGCCCTGAGCAAAAGCGCCCAGTTCCCCTTCCACTTCTGGCTGCCCCACGCGATGGCGGCCCCCACGCCGGTGTCGGCGTATCTGCATTCGGCGACGATGGTGAAGGCCGGCGTGTTCCTGCTGGCCCGCCTGTGGCCCTCGCTGTCCGGCAGCGAAGAATGGTTCTGGATCGTCGGCGGTGCCGGCGCGCTCACCCTCCTCCTCGGCGCCTACTGCGCCATGTTCCAAAATGACCTCAAGGGCCTGCTGGCCTACTCCACCATCAGCCACCTCGGGCTGATCACCTTGCTGCTGGGTCTCAACAGCCCACTGGCTGCCGTCGCAGCCGTTTTCCATATTCTCAACCACGCCACGTTCAAGGCCTCGCTGTTCATGGCGGCCGGCATCATCGACCATGAGAGCGGCACGCGGGACATCCGCAAGCTCAGCGGGCTGGTCAAGCTGATCCCGTTTACCGCGACCCTGGCGATGGTCGCCAGTGCCTCGATGGCCGGCGTGCCGCTGCTCAATGGATTCCTGTCCAAAGAGATGTTTTTTGCCGAGACCGTGTTTATCTCATCGACCGCGTGGGTCGAAATTGCCCTGCCGCTGATTGCGACGATTGCCGGCACGTTCAGCGTGGCCTATGCCCTGCGCTTTACCGTGGATGTGTTCTTCGGTCCGCCTGCCACCCATCTCCCGCACACGCCCCACGAACCGCCGCGCTGGATGCGCGCGCCGGTCGAGTTGCTGGTGTTCACCTGCCTGCTGGTGGGGATCTTCCCGGCTCAGGTGGTCGGTTCGATCCTCGCTGCCGCCGCCCTGCCCGTCGTCGGCGGTGAACTACCGGAATACAGCCTGGCGATCTGGCACGGCTGGAACGCGCCGATGATCATGAGCCTGGTGGCGATGTCCGGCGGCGTGGTGTTGTACCTGCTGCTGCGCAAGCAACTCAAGCGCGGTCGCTTCAAATACCCGCCCATCATCAGTTACTTCAACGGCAAGCGCGGCTTCGAGCGCAGCCTGGTAGTGATGATGCGCGGCGTGCGCAAGATCGAAAAACGCATCAGCACCAAGCGCCTGCAGACTCAACTCTTCTTGCTGGTATTGGTGGCGGTGATCGGCGGCATGATCCCGATGCTCAACAGTGGCTTGAGCTGGGGCGATCGCCCGAAAATCCCAGGCTCCATCGTGTTCGTGACCCTGTGGCTGCTGGCAATTGCCTGCGCCCTGGGTGCCGCCTGGCAAGCCAAGTACCACCGGCTGGCGGCCCTGACCATGGTCAGCGTGTGCGGCCTGATGACCTGCGTGACCTTCGTGTGGTTCTCGGCGCCGGACCTGGCGCTGACCCAGTTGGTTGTGGAAGTGGTCACCACCGTGCTGATCCTGCTGGGTCTGCGCTGGCTGCCCCGGCGGATAGAGGAGGTGTCGCCATTGCCGAACACCTTGCGCAAAGCGCGGATTCGACGGGTACGCGACTTCCTGTTGTCGACCGTGGTGGGTGGCGGCATGGCGTTGCTGTCCTATGCGATGCTGACCCGCCAGACGCCCAACGATATCTCCTCGTTCTACCTCAGCCGTGCCCTGCCCGAAGGTGGCGGCAGCAATGTGGTGAACGTGATGCTGGTGGATTTCCGCGGCTTCGACACACTGGGTGAAATCACCGTACTTGGCGCCGTGGCGCTGACGGTATACGCCCTGCTGCGCCGCTTCCGCCCGTCCAAGGAAAGCATGCAATTGCCCGCGCAACAGCGTCAGTTGGCGCCGGACGTGGCCACCGACCTGGTCAACCCGCGCCAGGCCAGCGACACCGCCCTGGGCTTCATGATGGTGCCGGCGGTGCTGGTGCGCCTGCTGCTGCCGATTGCGCTGGTAGTGTCGTTCTACCTGTTCATGCGCGGGCACAATCAGCCAGGCGGCGGGTTTGTCGCGGGCCTGGTGATGTCCGTGGCGTTTATCCTGCAATACATGGTTGCCGGCACGCAGTGGGTCGAGGCGCAGATGAGCCTGCGGCCGATGCGCTGGATGGGCTTTGGCCTGTTCTCGGCGACGCTGACCGGTCTCGGCGCACTGTTTGCCGGGTATCCATTCCTCACCACCCACACCTGGCATTTCAGCCTGCCGGTGCTCGGCGATATTCACATCGCCAGCGCCTTGTTCTTCGACGTCGGCGTGTACGCCATGGTCGTAGGCTCCACGCTGCTGATGCTCACCGCCCTCGGTCACCAGTCCGTGCGTGCCCATAAACCGAGCAACCAGGCCAAAGTAGTTGCCGCAACGGAAGGAGCCGCCTGATGGAAGAAGTCATCGCAATTGCCATTGGGGTCCTGGCCGCCTCCGGCGTCTGGCTGATCCTGCGGCCACGGACGTTCCAGGTGGTGATGGGCCTGTGCCTGCTGTCGTACGGGGTCAACCTGTTCATTTTCAGCATGGGCAGCCTGTTTATCGGCAAGGAGCCGATCATCAAGGACGGCGTGCCACAAGACCTGCTCAACTACACCGATCCGCTGCCCCAAGCGCTGGTGCTCACCGCCATCGTGATCAGCTTCGCCATGACCGCGCTGTTTCTGGTGGTGCTGCTGGCCTCACGGGGCCTGACCGGCACTGACCACGTGGATGGCAGGGAGCCCAAGGAATGAATTGGGTCAACCAACTGATCGTCGCCCCCATCCTGCTGCCGTTGCTCACCGCCGCACTGATGCTGATGCTCGGCGAAAAACGCCGTCCGCTGAAGGCCAAGATCAACCTGTTCTCCAGCGTCATCGGCCTCGGCATCGCGATCCTGCTGTTGTACTGGACGCAAAAAGGCGGCCCCGGCTCGATTGGCGTCTACCTGCCGGGCAACTGGCAGGTGCCATTCGGCATCGTGCTGGTGGTCGACCAACTCTCGGCGTTGATGCTGGTGCTTACCGGGATCATCGGTGTGAGCGCGCTGCTGTTCGCCATGGCCCGTTGGGACCGTGCCGGCACCAGCTTCCATGCACTGTTCCAGATTCAGATGATGGGTTTGTATGGCGCATTCCTCACGGCGGACCTGTTCAACCTGTTCGTGTTCTTCGAGGTGCTGCTGGCGGCGTCCTATGGTTTGATGCTGCACGGTTCCGGCCGTGCGCGGGTGTCGTCGGGGCTGCATTACATTGCGATCAACCTGCTGGCCTCGTCGCTGTTCCTGATTGGCGCGGCGATGATCTACGGTGTCACCGGCACGCTGAACTTCGCGGACCTGGCGCTGAAAATCCCGCTGGTGCCCGAGGCCGATCGCGGACTGTTGCACGCAGGTGCCGCTATCCTCGCGACCGCGTTCCTGGCCAAAGCTGGCATGTGGCCGCTGAACTTCTGGCTGGCCCCCGCCTACTCCTCGGCCAGCGCGCCGGTGGCGGCGATGTTTGCGATCATGACCAAGGTCGGCGTGTACACCGTGCTGCGCCTGTGGACCCTGTTGTTCTCCGGCCAGGCCGGTGCATCGGCATTGTTTGGCGGCGATTGGCTGGTGTATGGCGGCATGGCAACCATCCTCTGCGCCGGTTTGGCGATGGTGGCGGCGCAGCGGCTGGAGCGCATGGCCAGCTTGAGCATTCTGGTGTCGGCGGGAATCTTGTTGTCTGCCGTCGGTTTCGCTCAACCAAGCCTGACGGCGGGAGCGCTTTTCTATCTGGTCAGCTCGACGTTGGCGCTGAGTGCGCTGTTCCTGCTGGCTGAACTGATCGAACGTTCGCGCTCGGCCAATGACCTGCCACTGGATGAGGAAATCGATGCGTTGCCCAAGGCCATGGAATCCCTGCATCCACGGCCCGGCGTGAACCTCGACGATGAACAGAAAGCCGTGGTCGGCCAAGTGATTCCCTGGACCATGGCCTTCCTTGGCTTGAGCTTTGTTGCCTGTGCACTGCTGATTATCGGCATGCCGCCGCTGTCCGGGTTTATCGGCAAGCTCAGCTTGTTGAGCGCGCTGGTCAATCCGCTGGGCCTGGGTGTCAGCATTGACGCGCCGATACGCCCGGCTGCCTGGGGCTTGGTCGCACTGTTGATCCTGTCTGGCCTGGCCTCGCTGATCGCTTTCGCCCGCCTGGGCATCCAGCGTTTCTGGACCCCGGAAGAGCGCCCTTCGCCGCTGCTGCGTCGCTACGAGTGCCTGCCGATCTTCTTCCTGCTGGGCCTGAGCATCCTGCTCACCTTCAAGGCCGAGCCGCTGATGCGCTACACCCAGGACACAGCCGTCAGCCTGAACAACCCGGAACACTACGTGATGGCGGTGATGGCCACGCGTCCGGTGCCAAGCCCTGAAGCCAAGACCGCCGCGCTGGAGGTGCAACCATGAAGCGCCTGTTCCCTGCCCCGTGGTTGTCGCTGGCGTTGTGGTCGTTGTGGCTGGTGCTGAACCTGTCCGTGAGTCCCGGCAACCTGCTGCTGGGCGCCTTGCTAGGCTTTCTTGCGCCATTGATGATGGCGCCGCTACGCCCCTTGCCGATCCGCATTCGCCGCCCTGGGGTGATCATTCGCCTGTTCTTCCTGGTCGGCCGCGATGTAATCATCTCCAACCTGCAAGTGGCCTGGGGCGTATTGATGTGCGGCACACGAGCGCCGCGGTCGCGCTTCGTCAAGATTCCCCTGGACCTGCGCGACCCCAACGGCCTGGCTGCGCTGTCGATGATCACCACCGTGGTGCCCGGCACTATCTGGTCGGAACTGGCGCTGGACCGCAGCATCCTGCTCTTGCACGTGTTTGACCTGGAGGACGAAGCGCCCTTCATCGAGCACTTCAAGACCACCTACGAACGGCCCCTGATGGAGATCTTCGAATGAGCGCCCTGCTCTCCAATGCGATCCTGTTGAGCCTGTTCCTGTTCTCGCTGGCCATGGTGCTGACACTGATCCGCCTGTTCAAAGGCCCGTCGGCCCAGGATCGGGTCCTGGCGCTGGACTATTTGTACATCCTGGCGATGCTGATGATGCTGGTGCTGGGCATTCGTTATGCCAGTGACACGTACTTTGAAGCGGCGCTGCTGATTGCGCTGTTTGGCTTCGTGGGCTCGTTTGCCCTGGCGAAATTCCTGCTGCGTGGGGAGGTGATTGAATGATGCCGTTATGGGTGGAAGTGATCGTGGCCGTGCTGCTGGTATTGAGCAGTGTGTTTGCGTTGATTGGCGCGATTGGCTTGCTGCGGATGAAAGACTTTTTTCAGCGCATGCACCCGCCGGCACTGGCCTCGACCTTGGGCGCATGGTGCGTGGCGCTGGCGTCGATCATCTACTTTTCGGTGCTCAAGTCCGGGCCGGTGTTGCACGGGTGGTTGATACCGATTTTGTTGTCGATCACGGTGCCAGTGACCACGTTGCTATTGGCCCGCACCGGACTGTTCCGCAAGCGTATGGCCGGTGATGATGTGCCGGCCGAGGTCAGCAGCCGCCGCTGATTCATCAAGCGAACCCCCTTGAAAAATGTGGGAGCGGCTTGCTCGCGAACGCGGTGTGTCAGAAACACATACAGTGACTGATACTCCGCTTTCGCGAGCAAGCCCGCTCCCACATTGGGTTGTGTATCAGACATAAGACCTGATGTGCGCTGCCAATTCCGCCAGTTCAGCATCATCCGCCCGCACATAATCGTGGGACGAGATATAGCCCTCGTACGCCTCGAAGAACTTCTCCACCTTGGAGCTGATCGGCTTGAAGGTACTGTCACACCCCGTCCCGTGCATGGGAAACAACTTCGCATGCAGGTGGTCCACCCCATACCCTTCCAGCATCATCCCGGTGCGCGCCACATCCGGAAACGCCCGGTCGATCTGCAACGCGGTCTTCTTCGCCGCTATCGCGAGCCCGGCCAACACTTCATCCGACTGCGCAAACGCATAGCTGCCGTAATGCTGCTTGGGGATCACTACGCTGAAACCCGGCGTATTGGGGAAGATCGACAAAAATGCCATATGCTGGTCGTCTTCCCACAGGATGTGCGCCGGGGAAGTCTTTTTAACGATGCTGCAGAAAATACATTCCATTTGAATCACCGCCAGTTGGGTCGTGGCGACCATCTAAAGCCAGGATCAGGCGGGCGTCAAAATAAATGCGCATTTTCCGAAATGCCCCAAGGACGTATGCGATGAGCAAAACCTACACCCCCGCCTCCGCCGCAGCCGATGTCGAAACCACCCTCGCCTGGCTCGGCGGGCGCTGGAAGCTGATCATCCTGTTTCACCTGTTCGGCGGCCAGGTGCAGCGTTATTCCGACCTTGAACGGCTGATCCCGGATATCTCACAGAAGATGCTCGCTCAACAATTGCGCCAGCTCGAAGCCGATGGTCTGGTGCAGCGCACGGTCTACCCGGTGGTGCCGCCCAAAGTGGAGTACCGCATGACCGAGTGGGGCCAGAGCCTGTGCCCGGTGCTGGATGGCCTGCTCAAATGGCAGGCCGCCAAAACGACACGCTAGACCGTGGGCACGGTGCCGCCGTCGATCACGCACTCGGTACCGCTGATCGACGCAGCGCGGGGCGAGACCAGGAAAGCGATCAAATCAGCCACTTCCTCAGGCTTTGCAGGCCGACCCAAAGGTATGCCACCCAGCGCCTGCATGATGATCTGCTTGCCACCTGCGTAATCGGTTCCGGCTTCGTCCGCCAGACGCTCTGCCAGCGCGACCGCCGCATCCGTCTCCACCCAACCCGGCGAAACCCGCACGACCCGAACGCCCTTGGGCGTCACTTCTTTCGACAGGCTCTTGCTGTACGTCGCCAACGCTGCCTTTGCAGCGGCATACGCCGTGGTCGATTCCGGCAACGGCAACTCCCGCTGGATCGACGTGACATGAATGATCACACCTGCCCCACGCTCGACCATGCCCGGCAACAGCGCCCGATCCACGCGCACCGCCGCCATCAGGTTCTGGTTGAGCGCATTCGCCCATTGCTCATCATCGAGCACCGCAAAACCACCGCCCGGCGCACTCGAACCGCCGAGTACATTGACGATGATATCCACGCCGCCAAATTGCTCCTTCACCGCCTGGGTAGCGCTGGTGCAACCGGCGGCAGTGCCCAGGTCGGCGGCGATGAAATGCACACCCTCGGGTGGCGAAACCACCGCCGAACGCGCGACCGAAACCACCTGGGCGCCCTGCGCCTGCAACACGGCAACCACGGCCGCACCGATACCTTTGGTGCCACCGGTGACCAGCGCGCGAAGGCCTGTTAGTCCGAGATCAAAGCTCATGGAACCTACTCCTGGTTAAAAGAAAACCCAGGATAGGAACGGGACGAACAGGCCACAAGAACGCACGAAAAGGTAATGGGCTCACTCAAAAGTAAGTGTCCGGATTCATGGGGCCTGCGCAACACACCCAACGGAAGGAGCCGGCTTGTCAGCACCTAGCGATGCATCGGGTGGCAATCGATGCGCTCGCCGTTACAGGATCTTTGCACCAAATCTGTTCAGGCGTGGCATCCAATGATCCAGGATGTCCGCAGAGGCCAGCACATGATGTGCGCGCCCGATCAGAAGCCGACGTGGCACGAAGCCGATGTACCGCGAGTCATCGCTGTTATCGCGGTTGTCCCCCAGCATGAAATAGCTTTCGGCCGGCACCACCACCGGCCCGAAATCACGCAACGCGCGCACCGTCGGCATGAACTGCACCGTGCGCTGACGGTTGGCCACCCACTCATTCAGCTTGATCCCCGGCACCGTATGGCCGGGAACAATCGGTTCGCTGATGTCTTGCGCATCACTGTAGGTAGCAGGCACGCCGTTGACCCACAACACTTCATCTTTCATTTCCAGGGTGTCACCGGGAATGCCGACAATGCGCTTGATCAGGCGCATGCCATCCTTGGGCGACGAGAACGTCACCACGTCACCGCGCTGAGGGTTATCGAGCCTGGCCAGGGAAATGTCCGTGAGCGGCACCTTGAGGTCATACGCCACCCGGTTCACCAGCACCACATCGCCCTCCAGCAAGGTCGGGCGCATGGAGCCAGAAGGAATGGGGTTCCAGTCAGCCAGGGACGTACGGAAAACGCCGAAGCACATCCAGAAAATGATTGCGTAACGGTAACGGATCAACCAACTTCGCATACATCCTCGCACTGCAGAAAGGGGTGTCAGGGCTGCTTCTTAGACGCCCGGTTGTTGCACGCGGGGATTAAATTAACATTAGCGTCCAAGCGCACTAAAAGGAGTTTCCGCCATGGATATCAAATGCTCAGTCTTCATCGCAGCGAGCGTCGACGGCTTCATTGCCCGTCCGGACGGTGATATCGACTGGTTGCATCGACCCGAGTATGAAGCCAGCGAGTTGAGCGGCGTGACCTATGAAAGCTTTATCGCCACGGTGGATGCGCTGGTGATGGGGCGCAAAACCCTGGAGAAAGTGCTGTCTTTTCCCGAGTGGCCCTATGAGGGTACGCCGGTCATTGCGCTCTCCCATCAGCCTCTGCGGATCCCTGCGCATCTGGAGGGCAAGTTGGAGGTCATGGCGGGAGACGTCACCTCACTCATGGCAACGCTAGCCGAACGCGGTATGAAGCACGTCTATATCGACGGCGGCCAGACGATTCAGACGTTTCTTGAAGCAGGCCTGGTCAATGAGCTGATCATTACGCGTATCCCGGTTGTGCTGGGGCAAGGTATTCCACTGTTCAACCAGCTTGGCAGTGAGCATGCGCTGCACCACGTCGGAACCTACGTGTCGGACAATGGTTTTGTTCAGAGCCAATATCAAGTGAGGGCAGGCGCTCGCGCCGCGCAATAGGGACTGGAGTTCAGGATGACTCAACACATTATTGTCATTGGCGGCGAGTCCACCGAAGACATGACCCGCATGACGCGTATCGATAAACACATCGTCGCGTCATAAGGCAAAACGCACCCTAGCGTGCTCTATATCTCCACCGCCAATGGCGATGACCGAATCAAGATTTCCGATTTCACCGCCAAATATGAAAGCGCTGGCTGTCGCGTAACCTCGCTGGCATTTTTTATTTCACCCTTCCCCAACGCCAATCATGTTTCATCACTCTTTGAGCAAGCCGACATCATTTACGTACCAGGCGGAAATACCCGCGCCATGTTGGCGGTCTGGCACGAATTTGCTGTCGTGGACCATCTGAAGAAGGCCTGGGAAAACGGCAAAGTCCTATGCGGTGTCAGTGCAGGCGCCATTTGCTGGTTCGAGCATGGGCATTCCGACTCAGGGGGAGCGTTTGCGCTGGTTCAGGGCCTGGGATTGCTGCCTGGAGCGCTGTGTCCGCATTTCAGCTCAGAAGCAGGAAGGGAAACCTCGTTTGTCGAGCTTGTTCAGCTTGAGGGGATACAACCCGCGTACGCGGTCGACGATGGCGTCGCTTTGCATTTCAAGGACGGTAAGTACCACGAGACGATCTATAACGACGCAACGAGTAACGCCTATAAAGTCAGTACAAGGCCCCCCTACCTAGCACAGGTATTGCAAACTTCAGGCGAGTAAGCGAAGCAAGGAAATTTCCGACAGCAGTCATTTGGCTTTTGAGATCGACGGCAATCCTCGCAGCGTGGCCTTGGGAATGTGTCGGATGCTGGAGGGGATCCAGCTAATGATGGATAAAACACTAAGCCTCAAAGACCATTCGACTCACACATAAATCTGAAACCGAAGAGTTCGCAAAGTGCGCACGGTAAAAAATGTGGGAGCTGGCTTGCCTGCGATTGCAGCAGGTCAGTCAACATTTCCGGTGACTGACACTCCGTCATCGCAGGCAAGCCAGCGCCCACAGTAGATCGAGTGAGCCGTTAAACGGTGTGCAAAAAAACGCCCCGAACCAGTCGGGGCGTTTTTCATTTAGCGTTTACCGATCAAGCCTGATCAGCCAACCGCCATGTCGTCCCACCCTTGCCGTCTTCCAACACCACACCCATCGCGGTCAATTGGTCACGGATACGGTCGGACTCGGCCCAGTCTTTGTTGGTGCGCGCAGCCAGACGCGCCTGGATCAACGCATCCACCTCTGCCGCATCCACACGCCCTTCGGCGCCGGCTTGCAGGAAGTCATCGGCTTCCATCTGCAACACGCCCAGCACGCTGGCCAGCTCTTTCAAGCGTGCCGCCAGGCCCGCCGCTGCATCAAGATCGCTCTCGCGCAGGCGGTTGATCTCGCGCACCATCTCGAACAGTACCGCGCAGGCTTCAGGGGTGCCGAAGTCGTCGTTCATGACTTCGGTAAACCGTGCCACGAACGTTTCGCCGCCAGCCGGGGCAACGGCGGGCAGGCCTTTCAACGCATGGTAGAAACGTTCCAGGGCGCCTTTGGCGTCCTTGAGGTTGTCTTCCGAGTAGTTGATGGCGCTGCGGTAGTGGCTGGACACCAGCAGGTAACGCACCACTTCCGGGTGGTACTTTTCCAGCACGTCGCGGATGGTGAAGAAGTTGTTCAAGGACTTGGACATCTTCTCGCCATTGATGCGGATCATACCGCAGTGCATCCAGGCGTTGGCGTAGGTCTTGCCGGTGGCGGCTTCGCTTTGGGCGATTTCGTTTTCGTGGTGCGGGAACTCGAGGTCGCTGCCGCCGCCATGAATGTCGAAGGTGTCGCCCAGGCAGCAGGTGGACATCACCGAGCATTCGATGTGCCAACCCGGACGGCCCGCGCCCCATGGCGATTCCCAGCTCGGTTCGCCCGGCTTGGTGGCTTTCCACAGCACGAAGTCGAGCGGGTCTTGCTTGGCTTCGTCGACTTCGATGCGTGCGCCGATACGCAGGTCTTCGATTTTCTTGCGCGACAGCTTGCCGTAGCCCATGAACTTGGCGACGCGGTAGTACACGTCGCCGTTGCCTGGGGCGTAGGCGTAACCCTTGTCGATCAGGGTCTGGATCATCGCGTGCATGCCAGGGATGTGATCGGTGGCACGCGGTTCCATGTCCGGCTTGAGGATGTTGAGGCGGGCCTCGTCCTCGTGCATCGCAGCAATCATGCGCTCGGTCAGCGCGTCGAACGACTCGCCGTTTTCGTTGGCGCGATTGATGATCTTGTCGTCGATGTCGGTGATGTTGCGCACATAGGTCAAGTCATAGCCGCTGAACCGCAACCAGCGGGTCACCAGGTCGAAGGCAACCATGCTGCGGCCGTGGCCGATGTGGCAATAGTCGTACACGGTCATGCCGCACACATACATGCGCACCTTGTTGCCATCCAGCGGCTTGAAGACTTCTTTGGTTTTGCTCAGCGTGTTGTAGATCGTTAGCACGATGCTTCCTTTTCTCTCTATGCAAAGCCGCTCACGGCTGCATCACTGGCCCCACGAATCACGCAAGGTCACGGTACGGTTGAATACCGGCTGACCGGGTTTCGAGTCCTTGATATCCGCGCAGAAGTAACCTTCGCGCTCGAACTGGAAACGATCTTCCGGCTGTGCGTCGGCCAAAGATGGCTCGGCACGACAACCCGTCAGTACTTGCAGGGAGTCAGGGTTGATGTTGTCGAGGAAGCTGGCGCTGTCTTCAGCCTTTTCAGGGTTCGGCGAGCGAAACAGGCGATCGTACAGGCGCACTTCACACTCGATGCTGGCCGCCGCCGGCACCCAGTGGATCACGCCCTTGACCTTGCGGCCTTCAGGGTTCTTGCCCAGGGTGTCCGGGTCGTAGGAGCAACGCAGTTCGACGATGTTGCCATCGGCGTCCTTGATCGCTTCGTCGGCGCGGATCACGTAGCTGCCGCGCAAGCGCACTTCGCCGTTCGGCTCCAGGCGCTTGTAGCCCTTTGGCGGCTCTTCCATGAAGTCATCGCGGTCGATGTAGATTTCGCGGGCGAACGGCAGCTTGCGCACGCCGAGCTCTTCTTTCTGCGGATGACGCGGCAGTTCGAGGTGGTCGACTTTGTCTTCCGGGTAGTTGGTGATCACCACCTTCAACGGACGCAGCACGCACATGGCGCGCGGAGCGTTGGCATCGAGGTCCTGGCGGATGCTGAATTCGAGCATGCCGAAGTCGACCACGCCGTCGGAACGGTTGGTGCCGACCATGTCGCAGAAGTTGCGGATCGAAGCAGGTGTGTAGCCACGGCGACGGAAACCCGACAGCGTGGACATGCGCGGATCATCCCAACCGTGTACGTGCTTTTCATCCACCAGTTGCTTGAGCTTGCGCTTGCTGGTGATGGTGTAGTTCAGGTTCAAGCGGCTGAACTCGTACTGGCGCGGGTGCGCCGGTACCGGCAGGCTGTCGAGGAACCATTCATACAGCGGACGGTGGCTTTCGAACTCCAGGGTGCAGATGGAGTGGGTGATGCCTTCGATGGCATCCGACTGACCGTGGGTGAAGTCGTAGTTCGGATAGATGCACCACTTGTCACCGGTCTGGTGGTGATGGGCGTGGCGGATGCGGTACATGATCGGGTCGCGCAGGTTCATGTTCGGCGAGGCCATGTCGATCTTGGCACGCAGTACGCGGGCGCCGTCCGGGAACTCACCGGCGCGCATGCGGGCGAACCAGTCCAGGTTCTCTTCCACCGAGCGGTCGCGGAACGGGCTGTTCTTGCCCGGCTCGGTCAAGGTGCCACGGTATTCCTTGGCCTGCTCCGGGGTCAGGTCGTCAACGTAGGCCTTGCCGGCCTTGATCAGCTCGACGGCCCAGTCGAACAACTGGTCGAAATACTTGGAGGCATAGCGCACTTCACCGGACCATTCGAAGCCCAGCCACTTGATGTCGCTTTCGATGGCGTCGATGTATTCCTGGTCTTCCTTGGCCGGGTTGGTATCGTCGAAACGCAGGTGCGTGACGCCACCGAACTCCTGGGCCAGGCCGAAGTTCACACAGATCGACTTGGCGTGACCAATGTGCAGGTAACCGTTGGGCTCTGGCGGGAAGCGGGTGACGATCTGCGTGTGCTTGCCCGAATCCAGGTCCGCCTGGATGATCGGGCGCAGGAAATTGACCGGGACGGCAGGTCCGGCCTTGGAATTCGAGGTAGGGTCGACAGTGGGCTTGCTCATAGGATCCTTGAACAGACGAGTACGTGGCCGGGCTAGGCCGACAAAACAAAGGCGATATCATAGCTGATGCTGTCAAGTACCTGACAGAGCGAGGCCGAAAACTGCTGCATTTATTGCATCGGCGGTAAAAAACCACCTCGAAATTCCTGCAGGGCACGCTAAACTGCGCGCCTTGGCCGCAGTTTCGCCATACCGGTCGTGGTGCCCAGGCACCCAAACCCACGAATTCCCTGAAAAGAGTAGTGAACATGACTCAAGTCAAACTGACCACCAACCACGGTGACATCGTCATCGAGCTGAACGCCGAGAAAGCGCCGATCACCGTCGCCAACTTCATCGAGTACGTGAACGCCGGCCACTACGAAAACACCGTTTTCCACCGTGTCATCGGCAACTTCATGATCCAGGGCGGCGGTTTCGAGCCTGGCATGAAAGAAAAGAAAGACAAGCGTCCAAGCATCCAGAACGAAGCGGACAACGGCCTTTCCAACGACAAGTACACCGTCGCCATGGCCCGTACCATGGAGCCGCATTCGGCCTCCGCGCAGTTCTTCATCAACGTCGCCGACAACGCCTTCCTCAACCACAGCGGCAAGAACGTACAGGGCTGGGGCTACGCGGTATTCGGTAAAGTGACCGAAGGCCAGGACGTCGTCGACAAGATCAAAGGCGTGCAGACCACCGGTAAAGCCGGTCACCAGGACGTTCCGGTAGAAGACGTTATCGTCGAGAAAGCCGAGATCGTTGGGTGATATTGCTGATTTCAGATTTGCATCTGGAAGAGGAGCGCCCGGATATCACCCGGGCGTTTCTGGATCTGCTCCACACCCGCGCCCGTGGCGCCCAGGCGTTGTACATTCTGGGGGACTTCTTTGAAGCCTGGATTGGCGACGATGGGATGACGCCCTTTCAGCGCTCGATTTGCGCAGCCCTGCGCGAACTGAGCGACAGCGGCACCCCGATTTTCATCATGCACGGCAACCGCGACTTCCTGATCGGCAAGGCGTTCTGCAAAGCAGCAGGTGCCACCTTGCTCAAGGACCCGAGTGTCGTGCAACTCCATGGCGAGCCCGTGCTGTTGATGCATGGCGACAGCCTCTGCACCCGCGACGTCGGCTATATGAAGCTGCGACGCATCCTGCGCAACCCGATTGTGCTGTTTATCCTGCGGCACCTGCCCCTGAGCACGCGCCATAAACTGGCACGCAAGCTGCGCAGTGAAAGCCGCGCGCAGACCCGCATGAAGGCCAACGACATCGTTGATGTTACCCCCGAGGAAGTGCCACGGGTGATGCAGCAGTTTGGCGTGCGCACCCTGGTCCACGGCCATACGCACCGCCCCGCCATTCACAAGTTGCAGATTGGCGATCAGGCGGCCAAGCGCATTGTGCTGGGGGATTGGGACAAGCAGGGCTGGGCGTTGCAGGTGGATGAGCAAGGGTTTCAGTTGGCGGCGTTTGATTTTGTGAACCCGCAATTGGCGTTGCCTGGCGCATGACCTCCCCCCTGACTCCCTGTAGATCGAGATCTGAATGTGGGAGCGGGCTTGCTCGCGAAGGCGGTGACTCAGTCGATACATGAGTTGACTGGCACACTGCCTTCGCGAGCAAGCCCGCTCCCACATTTTTGACCGCTTACATCCTGTGATCAGTGCCCGGAAGCTTCCGGCCCGGCCTTCGCGCCAAACGGCGGCTTGGCCAGCCACACCAGCAGCATCAACCCCATGAACATCCACCCCAGCAACGTGAAGTAGTCCACGGTGGACATCATGTACGCCTGGCTGGTGAGAATCTGGTCCAGCTGCGTGTAGGCCTTCTGCCCTGCCCCACCCAGTGCCTGCAGGGCATCGCGGGTGGCCGAGTCGTAGGTGGTCATGTTTTCGCTCATGTACGCATGGTGCTGGTCTGCACGGCGAATCCAGATCCAGGTGGTCAGCGACGCCGCAAAACTACCGCCCAGGGTCCGCAGGAAGGTTGCCAGGCCAGCGCCGTCGGCAATCTGGTGCGGCGGCAGGTCGGACATCAAGATGCTCAGGGTCGGCATAAAGAACAGCGCCACGCCGATACCCATGAACAGCTGCACCAGGGCGATGTGCTGGAAGTCCACTTCATTGGTGAAGCCTGCGCGCATGAAGCAACTCAAGCCGATCGCCAGGAACGCCAGCCCCGCCAGCAGGCGCAGGTCGAACTTGTGCGCGTACTTGCCGACAAACGGCGACATCAAGACCGGCAGGATGCCGATGGGCGCTACCGCCAGCCCCGCCCAGGTGGCGGTGTAGCCCATCTGGGTCTGCAGCCATTGCGGCAGGATCAGGTTGATACCGAAGAAACCCGCGTAGCCCAGAATCAACACAATGGTGCCGATACGGAAATTACGGTAGGCAAACAGCCGCAGATTCACCACCGGGTGTTTGTCGGTCATTTCCCAGATGACGAATACCGCCAGCGCAATCACCGAAATCGCCGCGCCAATGATGATGAAGTTGGATTCGAACCAATCCAGGTCATTGCCCTTGTCGAGGATGATCTGCAAGGCGCCGACACCGACAATCAGGCTCAGCAAGCCAACGTAGTCCATCGGCTGGTAACTGGTTTCGACCGGACGCTTCTTCAACTGTGAACGCACCACCATCACAGCAAAGATGCCGATGGGGACGTTAATGAAGAAGATCCACGGCCAGCTGTAGCTGTCGGTGATCCAACCGCCGAGGATCGGCCCTGCAATGGGCGCCACCACCGTGACCATCGCCAATAACGCCAGGGCCATGCCGCGCCTCGCCGGCGGGTAGACCGCGATCAGCAGGGTCTGGGTCATCGGGTACAACGGCCCGGCCACCAGGCCTTGTATGACCCGGAAGGCGATCAGTTCGGGCATCGACGTAGAAATACCACAGAGAAACGACGCCAACACAAACAGCAGGGTCGCCCACAAGAACAGCTTCACCTCGCCAAAGCGGCGGCTCAACCAGCCGGTCAGCGGCAAGGCAATCGCGTTGCTCACCGCAAACGAAGTGATCACCCAAGTGCCCTGCTCCGAACTCACGCCGAGGTTGCCGGAAATGGTCGGCAACGCCACGTTGGCGATGGTGGTGTCGAGCACCTGCATGAAGGTCGCCAGCGACAGGCCAATGGTGGCCATCAACAGGCTGGGTGGCGTGAAGGAGGCGTTATTGCTCATCAGCGTTGCACAGCCTTAGGCGCGGCGAGGCTGTTGTCATGGATCAACTGGTTGATCATGGCGTCAGCTTCAGCGAGTTGGCGGTCATACACGTTGGTGGTGAACGAGGCTTTCTGCGGCGCCTGTTGCGCCAGTACCGGGCCGCTCTGGTCGTGCAGGTCGACATTGACCAAGGTGCTCAAGCCCACGCGCAACGGATGCTTGGCCAGCTCATCGGCGTTGATATGGATACGCACCGGCACCCGTTGCACAATCTTGATCCAGTTACCCGTGGCGTTCTGCGCCGGCAGCAGGGCAAACGCGCTACCGGTACCGGCGCCCAGGCTGTCGATGGTGCCGCTGAATTTCACGTCGCTGCCGTAGATGTCCGACTCAATGTCCACCGGCTGCCCGATACGCATGTCGCGCAGTTGCGTTTCCTTGAAGTTGGCATCGATCCACAGCTGATTCAGCGGGATCACCGCCATCAATGCGGTGCCCGGTTGCACGCGTTGGCCCAGTTGCACGGTGCGCTTGGCCACATAGCCGGTGACCGGTGCGATCAGGGTGCTGCGCGCATTGGTCAGGTAGGCCTGACGCAATTGTGCGGCGGCGGCTTGCACGTCGGGGTGGGACGAGATCACGGTGTCATCCACCAAGGCATTAGTGGTTTTGAGTTGCTGCTCAAGGTTGGTCAGTGCGTTTTTCGCCGCCGTCAGGCTGTCACGGGCGTGGGACAGTTCTTCCTGGGAAATCGCCCCGCCCTGGGCCAGGGCTTTACGTCGGTTGAAGTTGTCCTGGGCGGTTTGCACGTCGGCTTTCTGCGCATTGACCTGAGCTTTCATGCCGTCGACGTTGCTGTACAAGCCACGCACCTGGCGCACGGTGCGCGCCAGGTTGGCCTGGGCACTTTGCAGGCCGACGGCGGCATCGTTCGGGTCAAAGTTGACCAGCACCTGACCCTCATGGACCAGGTCGCCATCGTCGGCGCCAATGCTGACCACGGTGCCGGTGACCAGCGGGGTGATTTCCACCACGTTGCCGTTCACGTAGGCGTCGTCGGTGCTTTCGTTGAAGCGGCCGTAGAGCTCATACCAGCCCCACACGCCCACCACCGCCAGGACGACGATCAGCGCCAGGCCGATCAGCATCACTTTGCGTTTGCGTGGGTTGTTGTCTTTAGGTTGTTCGGTTGCGTTGGTGTTTTCAGCAGTGGCCATGACAAATACCTCAAATTATTCCGTGCGTGTGGCTGGGGTGGTCGCTGCCACGTTGTCGGCGCTGTAGCCACCGCCCAGGGCCTGCATCAGTTGAATCGACAGATCGATCTGCGCGGCATTCAGGGTCGCCAGCTGGCGCTGGGCCTGCAGCAATTGCTGCTCGATGCTGAGCACGTCCAGGTAGTTACCGATCCCGGCGCTATAACGCTGCACGCCGGTGTCGTAGGACTGCTGGGCAATGTCAGCGGCATGTTGCTGGGCCTGGATCTGCCGGCCGGTGTCGCGCAGTTGTGAAAGGGTGTTGCCGATATCGCCCAGGGCTTGCACCAGGGTCTTGTTGTACTGCGCCACGGCCAGGTCATAGTCGGCGTCGCGCGCATCCAGGTCGGCGCGCAGGCGGCCGCCGTCGAAGATCGGCAGCGAAATTGTTGGTGCGATATTGAAGAAGCGGCTGGCCGAACCAAACATCGCGTCACCCAGCAACGACTCGGCCCCGGCGCTCGCGCTCAGGTTGAGGTTGGGGTAGAAGCGGGTCTTGCTCGCATCAATGCTTTTGCCCGCCGCCTCGACACGCCAGCGCGCAGCAATCAAGTCCGGGCGACGACCCAGCAGTTCAGCCGGCAGCACTGAAGGCACGGCGACCGCGCTGGGTTTCAGCACGTGGGGACGGGCCAGCTCATTGCCACGGTCCGGGCCTTTGCCGAGCAGCACCGCCAGGGCGATTTTCGCGCTCTGCAGTTGTTTTTCCGCATCAATCAGTTGCGACTGGGAGCTGGCTTCCAGGCTTTCGGTCTGTTGGTACTGGTAGTGGCTGTCGATGCCCGAGTCCAGGCGGCGTTTGCTCAGGTCAAGCATCTGCCGGGTGCGCTTGAGGTCGTCGTTGGCCAGGTCGCGCACGATGTGCGCTTGGCCCAGGTCGCTGTAAGCCTTGGCGACGTTGGCGGCCAAGGTCAGGCGCGCCGCCTGCTGATCGACCTGGGCGGCGCGCGCCTCGCCCAACGCGGCTTCCCAGGCAGCGCGCTGGCCACCCCAGAGGTCGAAGTTGTAGTTGAAGCTGGCGCCGATGTTGCGCACGGTCGAGTAGGCATCGCCCTGCCCCCGCGGGTCCTGATCCTTGGCCAGGCGTGAGCGGCTCACACCCGCGCTGGCGTCGAGAGTCGGCATGCGCTCGGCATTGGCGGCGTAAGCGGCCGCTTCGGCCTGATGGGCACGGGCGCTGGCGACTTGCATGTCGGGGCTGTTCTGCAGGGCTTCCTGGATCAGGCCGTCCAGCTGTGGGTCGCCGAGGTTTTTCCACCAGTCAGCGGTGGGCCAGGCGGCGCTCGACAAGGTCATGCCGCTGAGGGACTTACCGGCTTGCAAGGTGCTGGCGTCGAGGCGTTTGCCTTGGGTGTCGAGGCCGCTGTAGTTGGCGCAACCGGCCATGCTCATGGCCACGAGCACCAGGCATAAGGCGCGTGTGTTCATTAATTACCTACCCGCTGGATGACGATGGCGTCACCGGCAGCTACCAGAATTTTCTTGAGGATGCGCTCCAGGGTCTGCAACTCGCCGGGCTCCAGGGCACCCGCCAATTCGTTCATCGACTGGGCGCCGATGTACGGCAGCATGTCCGCCAGGCGCTTGCCGTCTTCCGTAAGCACCAACCGCACCTGGCGCCGGTCCTGCTCGGAACGCTGGCGCGCGAGCAAGCCTTTCTGCTCCAGGCGGTCGAGCATGCGGGTCATGGAACCGCTGTCCAGGGACAGGTTGCGGCACAGCTCCGCCGGGGTATCCACGTCGAACTGGGCGATGATGATCAACACCTTGAACTGCGCGGCTGTCACGCCGTGCGGCTCCATATGGGTGTCGATAATGCGGTCCTTGAGCAGCGCCGCCCGGCCCAGGAGAAGGCCGAGGTGGCAGTTGCGAAAGCTGTCAGGGGTGAAGTGGGGCATCGGAAGTCACCTTATTACTGCCTAGGCAGTGAATGTATGATAAGATGTTACTGCTTAGGCAGCGAATGTCAAATGGAATTATTAGCTTGCTTGGTATCTGGCGGATGAGTGGCGGTGTTCTAAGGATCGTCTGATTTTTCCTGCGCTCGGCCACCCCTAGAGTGCCGGGATGAGATTAAAGAGCTACCTGCACCAGATCAGCCCCGTACTATCCACGCCCAATGCCGCGCGTCGCCTGTTGCGCATTTTTGCGTTGGTACTGTTGGTGGGCATCTTGGGCGGTGTGTACAGCTTCCTGCTATTCACCTTCAACAATGAGATCTCCCAGCGGCGCAGCTACATGAGCAGCGCCATTGCCGAGGCGCATACGTTTTTCACCACCCGTGAAGCCGTGCTGGAAAGCCTCAGCCTGTCGGCGACACGCAATGCCAAACTGGACCTGCCGGTCTCCGATGAAGAGATCCGCCTGTTGCTGGGAAACACCCCAGGCAAACAATGGAGTATCTGGCTGACCGAACGCATGCGTGCCTTCTTGAAGTCCAAGCAGCTCAACCTGCTGTATGTCAGCACGGATGCCCAGGTGCTGCGGCTATACGATGCGACGCCCGTGGCTGCGGATTTTCCCGCGGCCATGCTTGAGCAATTGCACGCCCTCAAGCAGCAGAAAACCCTGCAGGAACTCTGGCTGACCCATGCCACGGACGGACACTCACAGCTGTACATCTTCATTCGCCTGGATGAACGCGACCTGAACTCCGGCTGGCTCGGCCTGGAAATGGACGACCGTGAAGTCTCTAACGCCTTGAGTGACCACAGCGCTGGCGACTTCACTATGTTCAATACCCAGGGTATGCCGCTATTCAGCAACAGCCATAGACCACCACCAGGACAAAATCTGCCGCACCTGCGCCAGCAGGACTTCTTCGGCTTTGTCGGCGATGGCTGGCTGCCCGAGCAAATTGTGCTGCGCAAACAACTGAAGTCTTCGGACTGGCAGCTCACCTACTCCATCGACCTGCGCGCGGTCCTTTGGGCACTCTGGCCGCAGATGCTCGGCGCCCTGCTGTTCTGCCTGCTGACCATCAGCCTGGTGTGCCTGCTGACCCGCCGCTTGGAACACCGCTTCATCACCCCGGCGATCCACCGCATCCAGGCGCTGGTGGAAAGCGAGCTGTTCAGCCGCGACGTGATCCAGACGGCCCCCGTAGCGCTGTGCGTGCTACGTCGCACCGATGGCGCAGAGGTACTGAAAAACACCCTTGCCCAACAATGGCTCGGCGAACGTGGCGCACAACTCGGTCCCGGCTGGATCCGTCAGGCGTTCGACCCCGACGCACCGTCCCTCACCGACTACTTCGAAGCCGCCGACGGCCGCCATCTGTACCTGAGCTGCGCGCCCACCCGCTACAAAGGCGAAGACGTGTTGCTCTGCGCCTTCAGCGATATCAGCGCGCGCACGCAGATCGAAGCGGCGCTGGAACAGGCACGCCAGTCCGCCGACGCAGCCAACGAAGCGAAGACACTGTTCCTGGCCACCATGAGCCATGAAATCCGCACGCCCCTGTACGGCGTACTCGGCACCCTCGAACTGCTCGCCCGCACCCGCCTGGATGCCCAGCAGAAAAGCTACCTGCACGCCATCGAAGGATCGTCTGCGACGCTGCTGCAACTGATCTGCGACGTGCTCGACGTGTCGAAAATCGAAGCCGGACAACTGGCCCTGGAATTAAGCGAGTTCTGTGTGCCGACCCTGGTACAGGAAGTGGTGCAAGGCTATGCGGCAGCGGCACACAGCAAAGGCTTGCAGCTGTATGCCTGCCTCGACCCGCAACTGCCCCGGCGCTTGATCGGCGACGCCAGCCGCGTGCGCCAGATCCTCAACAACCTGCTGAGCAACGCCGTCAAGTTCACCGACTCCGGTCGCGTGGTGCTGCGGGTCAAAAAGCTCGGCCGCGAAGGCGAACGGGTGTGCCTGCAATGGCAAATTTCCGACACCGGCAAAGGCATCGCCCCTGCCGACCAGGCGTTCATCTTTGAACCGTTCTACCAGAGCGAAGGCAACTCCCATGTGATCGCCGGCACCGGCCTGGGCCTGCCAATCTGTCTGCGCCTGACCCACTTGATGAACGGCACACTACGCATGGTCAGCGAGCCGGGACTGGGCAGCAGCTTTTCACTGACCGTGCCACTGGAGCAACCTTCCGGCAACGCGCCGCAGAGCTTGCAGGCACTGGCGCCGGAGATCGTGTATGTGCTGTCGCCGATCCGCGAACTGGCCGACAGTCTCTGCGGCTGGCTGCGCCGCTGGGGCGCGCGCGCGCAGGTCGGTCTGCCGACCAGCACGCAGCTGGCGGGGCACTGTGTATTGCTTGAACTCATGGAACGCCGCCTCGACTTGCCCTGGCAGGGGCCACGGGTACTGGCCAGCAATGACGGAGCCCACGAACCGCAGTTCAACGGCGATGGCTGGCAGGTCAACCTGAACGACCTGGACGCGATCCAACAAGCGGTTCGCCACGCCCAGAACGGCCAAGTCGTGCCACCCCAGACGCGCTGCGAAGCGCGCGACCTGCGCCCCTTGCACCTGCACATCCTGGTGGCCGAAGACAACGTCATCAACCAGTTGATCCTGCGCGACCAGCTTGAGGAACTCGGGTGCAGCGTGGAACTGGCCGGTGATGGAGAAGACGCCTTGGCACGCTGGCACGAAGGCACCTTTGACGTCGTCCTCACCGACGTCAACATGCCTAGGCTCAACGGCTACGAACTGGCCGAAGCACTCCGGCGGCTGGGCTGTACCACCCCGATCATCGGCGCCACCGCCAACGCCCTGCGCGGAGAAGAGGCCTTGTGCCTGGCGGCCGGCATGAATCACTGCCTGGTCAAACCCTTTACGCTGCGAGCCTTGTCCACTGTCCTGGCTCCCTACGAACGAGCCACCCATGAAGCCCTGTAGCATTTTGATTGTCGAAGACCATCCCTTTCAGCACCTGTATTTGCAGAACCTGTTCAGCGAGTTGGGCGATTTCGACCTGGTGTGCGCCAGGGACGGTGAAGAAGCACTGGCCTGCCTGAAACAACGTGATTTCGACCTGGTGCTCACCGACCTGCTGATGCCGGGCATGGACGGCGTGCAATTTATCCAGGGCCTCGCTGCGCAACCGTCACGTCCGGCGCTGGCAATTATGAGCGCCGCGTCGCGGCGCATGCTGATGGGTGCGAGCCTGGTGGCGAGCAACCTGCAAGTGAAGGTGATCGGGCTGATCTCCAAGCCGGTGAATGCCGCCGCTTTGCGCTGCCTGACCGATCAGTTGCAAGCGCTGCGTCAGGTCGCACCGGCAGAGATCCAGCCGGGTATTGATTGCCAAAGCCTGATGAACGCCCTGGTCAATGGTGACCTGCAAGCCTGGTTCCAGCCCAAGAAGGCCCTGAGCAATGGCCGCATCGTCGCGGCCGAAGCCTTGGTGCGCTGGGCCCACCCCGAGCATGGGCTGTTATTGCCCGGTGTGTTCCTGCCGGCATTGATTGCCTGCAACCTGGAGGAACGCCTGTTGTGGTGCGTGCTGAAACAGGCGATGGCCGCCCAAGCCACGTGGCGCCAACAAGGCTACGACATCCCGGTATCGATCAACTTGCCCACTCACCTGCTCAACAGCCACGACCTGCCCGACCGCATCCAGGCGTTCGTGCTGGAACACCAGGGCTTGCCCGCGCGCATCTGTTTCGAGCTGATGGAGTGCTCGGTACCGGATGACATCAGCAACTTCTACGCTGGGGCCTGTCGCTTGCGCATCAAGGGCTTTGGCTTGTCCCAAGATGATTTCGGCAAAGGCTACAGCTCGTACATGAACCTGGTATCGGCGCCTTTCACCGAGTTGAAAATCGACCGTGCACTGGTGCAAGGCTGCAACGCCAACGAGGAACTGGCCCAGGCGCTCACCAGCATCGTCAGCCTGGGACGCCAGCTGGGTTTGATCGTGGTGGCTGAAGGTGTAGAAACCGCGCAAGAACTTGCGCTGTTGCGTAAAATCGACTGCACTCAGGTCCAAGGATTCCTGATCTCCCACGCCGTGTCTGCGGATCAGTTCCAGCAATTGCTGACCCACGACGGTCCGGCGAGCGCCTATTGACCCGCCGGCCGGGTGTGGTCGAACGCCGTTAGCTTGCGAGGTCACCGCGTCATGCATCACCCCAACGCCTTCCTGGAGAAACTTACCAGCAGCTCGCTGCGCCTGAACAAAGGCTTGCTGGTGCTGGGAGCCTTGGTACTGTTGCTGCTGGGCATCAGCTATCTGGGGGTGCAGCGCATGGTTCAGGAGCAGCGCGACACCTTGCAGTTCCACTTCGCCCGGCTGATGGAAAACATCCGCGAGCAGGAAGCGTTCCTCGGCGATATCTCGCGGGGCAGCAGCACGGGTAAGTTCAACCCCTCGGCCATGCTGCCGCCCTACGTGCAAAAACACCTGCCTGAAGAAGGCGCCAATATCTATGAAGGCCGCGGGCTGCCGTTTTCCCTGCCCTATAGCCTGAAGATCAACCCGCAAAAGGTCGCCGTCGACCAATACCCCAAAGTGTTCGCGCTGGGCACCTACCTGTCCGCCTACTACAGTGCCTTCTGGGCGGCATCCCACTACCAATCCCCGCAAGTGGTGGTGGTCAACGGCCCGGACAACTTCGACATCAGCGTGCCCGCCACCGGCCGACTGCGCGATGGCGGCCACGTGCAGATCGGTGCACTGGTGGAGGTGATAACCCAAGTGAACAAGCGCCTGCACCTGCAGAACGCGTCATTGCCAGATCATCCCGTGCGCTGGGAACCCTACCATCCCGCGTCCGATGACAAGGGCGCCCCTGTGCTGCTGGGCTATGTCGACATCAACCTGGCCTCGACCGCGCTGACCATCGACGGCGCCAGTACTTGGGTGGTGGTGGCCTCGTTGCTGGACCTGGCCAAGGTCAATAACATCGAGCGGCTGATGCAATGGTCGATCTACGACGACTTCACCCTGATCACGCCCGCCGGTGTAGTGCTGACCGGTGCGACGAAGCCCGGCCAGGTGCTGAACGAGGGCATAAACTTCACCCGTGATGGCCTGGTGTTCAAGTTGACCAGCCAGGGCGAGCAACACTGGACGGCGATCTATGTGATCAGCGTGCAGCGTTTTCTCGACTATGCGATGTGGCCATTACTGTGCCTGGTGGCCGTGGCGCTGGCGATGCTGGGGTGCAGTCGGGCGTTCACGCGTTGGTACACCGTACGGGTGGTCCTTCCCGCCCATCAGGCCCATGCCAGTATCGCCGAAAGCGAGGCCTTCAGCCGTGCACTCATCGACACGGCCCCGATCGGTTTGTGCGTGATCCGTCGCAGTGATCATCACGTACTCCTGCAGAACCAGCACGCCCTGCAATGGCAAGACGCTCGCCCCTTGTACGACTTGCTCAAGCAACAGCCTCACACCGCACCGGGCCAGGCCGACCTGGAAAGCCGCGGCCGGCATCTGCACGTGGCGTTCGTGCCCACTCGCTATCAGAGCCAGGACGCGTGGTTGTGCGTGGTGCATGACGTGACCCGGCATATCGAAGACGCTGCCGCCCTGGAAGAAGCGCGTCAGGCCGCAGACTCGGCGAGCCAGGCCAAGAGCCGTTTCCTCGCGACTATGAGCCATGAAATTCGCACGCCGTTGTATGGCGTGCTGGGCACCCTGGAGCTGCTTGGCCTGACGTCACTCGCGCCACGCCAGCAGGATTACCTGCAGACCATCCAGCGTTCTTCCACCACCTTGTTCCAGTTGATCAGCGATGTATTGGATGTGTCGAAGATCGAGGCCGGGCAAATGACCCTCGAACTCCAGGATTTCTGCCCCCTGGAACTGACGGAAGACTGCGTGCGCACCTACGGCGCATTCGCCCGCTCCAAGGGCTTGCAGCTGTATGCCTGCATCGACGCGAACCTGCCGGACAGGTTACGCGGTGACCCGCTGCGTATCCGCCAGATCCTCAATAACCTGCTGAGCAATGCGATCAAGTTCACCGATAACGGGCGCGTGGTGCTGCGCCTGCGGGGCCTGGAAACCAGCGATGGGCGGGTCGAGTTGCAGTGGCAAGTCAGCGACTCTGGCGTGGGCATTGCCCAAGCACAACAGCATCAACTATTCGACCCGTTCTACCAGGCCGAAGATGCCACCCGACAGGCCGGCGCCGGCCTGGGCCTGGCCATCTGCAAATGGCTGTGCGAGTTGATGCACGGCCAACTGAACGTGGTCAGCGAACCCGGCCTGGGCAGCAGCTTTACCCTGCAAGTCGCGCTGGAGTCCGTGCCCGGCACCTTGGCCGATTGCCCCGTCTTCAGACCCGACACGCCGGCTGTCTACGTGCGCGCGCCGGAAGCGGAGCGGACGCAATGCATGATCGACTGGCTCAAACGCCTGGGGCTCGACAGCCGCGTATGTGCCGCCGACACACCCGCCGCCGCGCTGCTGGTGGATTTCACCCATGACCCGGCATGGCCCGGCACACGCATCATCGCCAGCGCCGGAGGGCCGAGCCCGGCGCAACCGTACGGCAGCGATTGGGCGGTCGACGCCAACGATGTTCGCGCCATCGCCTGGGCGGTCTACCTGGCGCAGCACGGTGCCGAGGCCGACCATCGCCCCGCGCCACCCACCCAGGCACGCCCGCTGAACCTGCAGGTACTGGTGGCCGAGGACAATGTGATCAACGCGGCCATCATCCAGGAGCAACTGGAAGCCCTGGGCTGCTCGGTGGTACTCACCTCCGACGGCGAACAGGCACTGACCCAATGGTTGCCCGGACGCTTCGACCTGGTGCTGACCGACGTGAATATGCCGGTAATGAACGGCTATCAGTTGGCCGAAGCATTGCGCCGACAAGATGCCACGTTGCCGATTATCGGGATAACCGCCAATGCCATGCGCGAAGAAGGCGAACACTGTACGGCTGTTGGCATGAACGGGTGGATGGTCAAGCCGCTGAACCTCGCCACCTTGCGTGCGCAATTGGAAAAACACTGCAAGATCGAAGTGCCCGCCGTCGTCGATATGCCGCCGCTGTCGCCCAAGATGCGCGAACTGTTTGTCACCACGCTGCGTCAGGATGTGCACACCACCCTGGCCGCATTGGACAACCAGGACGCCAGCGGCACGGCGCAACAATTGCACAGCATGGCCGGAGCCCTCGGCGCGGTGCAGCTCGTTGATTTGGCCAACGCCTTTGTCGAACTGGAACTGCGCCTGACCGGCATGGCCATCACGCCCACGCTTGCCCTGGAAGTACGGCGCAACCTGGCTCGCCTCACGGCATTGCTCGACTCCTTTGAATAATTTCACTCTGGATAATCAACCCATGGAAACCCTCAACGTAGTCATTGCAGACGATCACCCCATCGTGCTGGTCGGGGTACGGGAGCTGGTCGAGCGCGACAAGCGTTTTCGCGTGGTGGGCGAAGCCGTGTGCTCCAACGAACTGGTGACGCTACTGGAAAACACTGCAGTGGACCTGGTGATCACCGACTTCAATATGCCGGCGGACTCGCCCTACGGCGATGGCCTGAAGTTAGTGGAATACCTGGTGCGGCATTTCCCCAAGGTACGCGTGCTGGTGCTGACGATGATCTCCAATCCGCTGATCCTCACGCGCTTGCAGGAAGTGGGCGTGCTGGCCGTGATCCAGAAAAACCAACTGCACAATGAGATTCAGGCCGTGCTCAAGGCCATCGCCCGGGGCATCCCGGTACGCAGCAAGGGCCCGCAACCGACCTCGGTACTGGAATCGTCCGATCTCGATGAGCGCTTCACTCGGTTATCCCCAAAGGAACATGAGATCCTGCGTTTGTTTATCTCAGGACAAAGTGTCAATGAAATTGCGCGAGGTTTGAACCGCAGCGCCAAAACCATCAGCACACAAAAAGTCTCGGCCATGCGCAAGTTGGAAGTCGGCAGCGATCAGGACTTGTTGGCTTATTGCATAGAGCGCAACTTGTTCAACTAACACCGGTTTCTAGGGATCGTCTGATGTCCCACTCACCGCTGCAGCCTTATTGTGTTGTTTTAACCCCAACATGGAAAAAACAACATGAAACAGCTGTCTCGCACACTTCTGGCATTGTCGATCTTCGCCGCTGGTAATGCGTTTGCCGCCGACCCACCGGCAACCCCTACCAAAGCCGGTAGCGGCACCATCAACTTCACCGGCAGCATCAACAATGATGCTTGCTCTGTTGAAGGCATCGGTGAGAACAAAACTATCTCGGTCAGCATGGGCGAAGTGTCGATCAAGGACATAGGCACAGCCACCGCACCGAAAGGCAACGGCACCCTGAGCGCCGAGAACTTCGGCATGACGATCAACTGCAACGCTGGCACCAAGGTGGCGATGATCTTCCAACCGACCAAAGGCGCCGGCTCCGGCATCGTGACCGGCACCAAAGTGTTGAAGCTGACCGACGGCCTGGGCGCCGCCAAGAACATCGGTATCGCCCTGCTCGACTCCAATGGCGCGCTGATCGACCTGAGCTCGCCGACCGCCGCGAAGGTCGAGAACACCCTGCAAGACAGCAATACCACGCTGAAATTCTCGGCTGCCTACGTCACCACCGCTGACGCCGCCTCCGCCGTGGCCGGTCGCGCCGATGCCACCCTGCCATTCACCCTGCAGTACGAATAAGCCCAACCTGTTGCGGGGCCTGCGGGCCTCGCATACCTCTCAAACATAGCGGTAGCCATTATGTTTTTTCGCTATTCACTGTCCCTCTGTGCGGGTCTGCTCGGCCTGTTTGCGGTCGGCCAGGCCACAGCCGGCATTTCGTTGAGCAGCACACGCCTGGTGTTCGACGGCCAGCACAAAGAAGCCGGTATCACCGTACGCAACAGCGGCGAGGACATATTGATTCAGTCCTGGGTCGACACGGACGACGCCGACGCAAGCTCCGTACCGTTCGCCGTCACCCCGCCGCTGGCGCGGGTCACCAGCAATGAGCAACAACTGTTGCGGGTGATCTACGAAGGCACGGGCATGCCCACCGACCGCGAGTCCGTCGTTTGGCTCAACGTGCAGGAAATTCCCAAGGCCTCGAAAACCGAGAACACCTTGCAGCTTGCCGTGCGCCAGCGCATCAAGGTGTTCTTTCGCCCAGCCGGCATGAAAAACAACGCCTACCTGGCGCCGACCGAACTGCGCTGGCAACTGGCCGAGCACGGCGGCAAGCCTGTGCTGCGGGTGAGCAACCCTGGGGCTTATCACGTGTCGATTGCCGACATTACCCTGCAGGCCGGTGCCGTCAGCGAACACCCATTCGATACGATGATGATTGCGCCAGGCGAACAAAAAGAGTTCGTCCTCAAACAACTTCCGGTCACTAACGCAGCGCACTTGAAGTTCAGCAGTATTAATGACTATGGCGCACAAGATCCCTACAGCGCGCGAATTTCCAACAGCGCTCAAATAAGCGCCAGTTTGAACAAAGAATCACCATAACGCGCCTGCCCTTCGCGCAGCCGCACTTTCACTGTATTTCTCTTCGCTCCGTTAGTTCGTATCGGAGGTGATATAGGGTTCCTGCATGTTTTTATTCAAGCGCGATAGTCTGGCGCCACTTTTGATTGCCGTGGGCTTCAGCTCGGTCTGTCACGCCGACGGCGATGAACACTTCAATACTTCGTTTTTACAGGGCGCAGCGGCGTCGGTCGACCTGCAGTCGTTGCTCGCCAGCAGCAGCGTGCTCCCCGGCAATTACCGGGTTGACCTGTATGGTAACGACACCCTGGTAGGCCGACGCGATATCGACTTTCGCCGCAACCCTTCGAACGGCCGGGTCGAGGCCTGCCTGACCCTGGAGATGCTGCAACAAGTGGGCGTCGATATCGGCGCCTTACAGGCCAACGGGAAACTCGTCGACACCGATCCCAACGCCTGTCTCGACCTGCCCGCACTGATCGAACACGCCAGCGTTCGCTACGACGTACCGCGCCTGCGCTTGCTGGTCAGTGTGCCGCAACGCGCCATGGAGCGCGGGCGCCGCGGTTATGTCGATCCGGCCCTGTGGGACGATGGCGTACCCGCCGCGTTCATGAACTACCAGTTGAGCAGCAACCGCAGCAGCACCGACGCCAACACCACGCTTTCAAACAACCTGGGCCTGCGCAACGGTATCAACCTCGGGGGCTGGCGCCTGCGCAACGAGTCGAACTTCAGCAGCAGCACCGGCCGCTCCAGCACGTTCAAGAGCAACCGTAGCTACCTGCAACATGACCTGACCGCCTTGAAGGGGCAGTTCAGCGCCGGGGACATTTTTTCGGATGCCGACCTGTTTGACAGCGTGCGCTATCGCGGCCTAAAGATGGCCTCTGATGACGGCATGCGCGCCGACAGCGAACGCGGCTACGCGCCGATCATCCGGGGCGTTGCGCAGTCCAGCGCCACCGTGGAGATCCGCCAGAACAACTACATCCTCTATACCGCCAACGTGCCGCCGGGGCCGTTCGAAATCAGCGACATTTACCCCAGCGGCTCCAACGGCGACCTTGAAGTGACGGTGATCGAGGCGGACGGCCGTCGCCGGGTCACGGTGCAGGCGTTTTCCAGCTTGCCGATCATGGTGCGTGAAGGCCAGGTGAAATACAGCCTCTCGGCCGGTCAGTACAACAGCAACAGTGACGGGCAGAAAACCCCGCAGTTTGTCAGCAGCACCCTGGCCTATGGCATCAGCAGCAACCTGTCGGGGATCGTCGGGGTGCAGGCCACGCAGGACTTCCAGGCACTGTCGGTCGGGGCCGGGCGCAACACATCGATTGGTGCGGTGTCGCTGGACATGACCCACTCCGCCAGCCGTACCTTCGGCCGGCAGGTCACGGGCAACAGCCTGCGCGCGCTGTATGCCAAGACCTTTACCGGCACCGACACCAACTTCACCCTAGCGGCCTATAGGTACTCGACCGAGGGCTATCGCACCCTCACCGAACATGTCGAGGAATTGAGCAGCGACGGCCGGACACACCTCGGCAACTCGAAAACCCGCACCGACCTGACCGTCAACCAGAGCCTGGGGCGCAACCAGCAGTTCGGCAGTGTGTACCTGAACGCCAGCGACCAGCGCTACTGGGGACGCGGCGGCGCGCAAAGCTTGTCGGCGGGCTACAGCAATTACTGGAGAGACGTGACCTACAACCTCAGCGCCACGCACACCAAGGATGTGGGCAACTACGGGCCGTCGAACAACGACACGTTGATTAACCTGTCACTGTCGTTTCCGCTGGGCTCGAAGCCCCGTGCGCCGAGGGCATTCGTTTCTGCCAGCACGCAAAAAGACAACGACACCACGCAAATGGGCGTCAACGGCTACCTGACGGAAGACAGCAACACCTATTATTCGCTGCAAGCCGGCAACAGCAGCACGGGCGGCAGCACCGGTTCGGCCAACCTCAGCACCCGCACGGCGCTGATGGACATCAGCGGTGGCTACAGCCAGGGCCGTGGGTACAGCGCACAGAACCTCAATGTGGCCGGGTCAGTGGTGGCCCACGCGGGCGGTATCAACCTGGGACAGACCGTGGGCGAGACCTTTGCGCTGGCGCAAGTCGAAGGCGTGCCCGGTGTGAAGATCAGCAGTTTCTCCGGCGCCAGGACTGGCAGCAACGGCTATGCAGTGATCCCCAATACGCAGCCTTATCGGGTTAACTGGATCAGCCTGGACACCCGCGACCTGGGCGCTGATATCGAAATCGATAACGCCACCCAGCAAGTTGTCCCTCGGCGCGGGGCCGTGGTCTTGGCGCGCTATGCCAGCAAGAGCGGGCGCCGCGTGCAGTTCGCCTTGTTCGACGCCCAACATCGGCCGATCCCGTTTGGCGCGTCGCTGGAAAGCATGGCGGGCAAGCAGATGGCGATCGCCGATCCGGGTGGCAAGGCGTTGGCCTTGGTGGAAGAAGATACGGGTACGCTGGTGATCAAATGGGCCGACCAGCACTGCCAGGCGCCTTATGCGTTGGGCGAACGCAACAAGGCGCTGAACTACGAGCGGGTAGCACTCACCTGCGCGCCGAACCCGTAAGCACCTCGTCAAACACGCTGGCCCAAATCCATGTCGAAGTATGGGCACGCTAAGCCGGGCGAGGTGCCGAGTGGTCGGACTTAAAAGTCGCGCTTGTAGAAGATATCCAGGGAGCTGGCCACACCGCTCGCCACTTCCAGGTACACCTTCTTGCTCAACAGATAACGCAAGGCGATGGTACTCGCCGGTTCGAACACCCCTACGCCGTAACGCAGGCTGAGTTTTTCGGTGATCTTGCCGCTGGCCACGACGGCAGTGTTGTTGCCGCTGCCTTGGGTATCCAGTTCGAAGTCCTGGATGCCCAAGTTCTTCGCCAGGTCCGACGTCACTCCGGCGCTGCCCATCAAACCCAGGCCCAACGCGGCCTGGGCCAGCATATTGTTGTCTTCACCGGTGGTGCTCAGCGGACGCCCCAGCACCAGGTAGGACAGCGCCTGTTCCTGGCTAATGGCCGGCTCCGAGAAGATCTGCGTGGTGGGCTGCTCGGCGCTGCCGCTCAGGCGGATCCCGGCGATCACATCGTCGGTCTTGCGAATCGCTTCGATGTCCAGGTATGGCTGGTCCAGGGGGCCGGCGAACAGCAGTCGTGCACGGCGTACATCAAGCTTCTGCCCGTAGGCGCGGTAACGGCCATCGTTGAGCCACAGCTCGCCACGGGTGTCGAGGTTGTCGCCGATATGCACCTGGCCCTGCACCTTGGCGGTGAGGCCGAAGCCCGAGAAGTTGAGCTTGTCCTCGCCCACCACCACGTCGATGTCCATGGCCATCGCCATCGGCGGCTTGCCCTCTTCGGTCTGGCTGCCGATGATCACCGTGTCATCCGAGACCTTGACGGTGGACGGCGGCAATTCGCGCACCGTGATATCGCCGCGCGGGATGTGCACTTTGCCGGCGACGGCCAGCTTGTCGTTCTTCAGGCTGATTTTCAGGTCGGGCGCCACTTCCAGCACCGCGTAGGGCTCCACCGTCACCGGCAGTTGCGAGCCTTGCAGGCTGAGATCCACCGCCAACGCCTGCCCCCATTCGATCTGGCCTTTGAGGCTGCCCTGCCCGGCCTTGCCACTGCGCCAGCCACCGTTGAGCTGCACGCTCTCGCCGGCAATCACTGCTTGCACGTTCAAACCTTGCAGGCTGATGGGCAGTTCCGGACCGGAAACCTCGCCGCCCACCAGGTTCACGTTGCCGTTGACCTGGGGCGCCAACAGGCCACCAGCAATACGCCCGTTGCCATTGAGCTTGCCGCTGAGGGTTTCCACCATCGGCACAAACGGTCGCGCCACCGCGAGGTCCAGGCCGACCAGGCTGAAATTGCCGGTGATCGGTTTGTTCTTCGGCAGCGGGTTGATCTGCGCCTGCACCATCAATTCGCCAAGCTTGCCGCCACGAAAATTCAACTGCGTGTCGATTCGCTTGGGATTGAGGGTGGTTTCCAGCTTCAAGGTGTCGTAGGGGAAGTCCAGCCACTGGTCCTTGTCCTTGACACGCAAGGTGCCGCCACTGGCATCCACCGCGACCACGCCTTTGGGGCCGCTGTCGGGCAAGTCCAGTTGCACGTCGGCGTTGAGCGTGCCCTGCCAGGCGAAATCCTTGGGCAGGAACGCCGCGAGGCTGTCGATGGGGAATTGCTTGAGGTGGTAGCGCAGTTTCGGCTCGGGCATCAGGCGCTGGTCTTCGCCACACAGACTGGCAGGGCCGGACACCCAGCAGTGCGCGGCAAACGTCAGCTTGCCATCGGCCATGCGTTCGATCTTCGCCGGGGCTTGCAGCTTCCAGTCCTGACCACCGGCTTGTACATCGCCGCTGGCCAGGCGCCCGCGCCAGTTGCCTTTGTCGAGGTTGCCATCCAACGCCAGGGCAAGCTTGACCAGCGGTCCCGCCAGGTCCAGTTGGACTTTCTGGTTTTTGATATCGCCCTGGGCGCTGGCGGTCAGGGTGCCAACCTGGGTGTCGCCGGATTGGATGCTGCTGCCTTTCAGGTCGATCTTGGCGCGCTGTGCATTGTCGAGGGTGGCATCGAGGGTGAGGCTTTGCAGGCGATTGTCGGCAAACGCCAGTTGTTGGCCCTTGAGGTCGAGTTTGCCCTGGGGAGCCTTGAGGCTGCCGGCCACGTCAAGTCGGCCGTTGACCTGGCCGCGCAATTGCGGCCAGAGCTGGGCCAGGCGCGCCAGCTTGATATCGATCTGCCCGGCCAAACGCTGTTGCAGGCTGCCACTGCCGTTGATGCGGTTGTCACCCAGGCGAATATCCAGGTTGGCCAACGTCCACTGCTCGCCAGCGCCTTCAGCCTTGGCCGCCAACACGGCGGTTTGCCCACGCAGGCGGCCCTTGAGGTCGAGGTCGGCGTTCAGCTTGAGTTGCTCATTCTTGAACTCGCCCTTGCTGCGTAGCGGTCCCGCCAGGGTGCCCGGCAGTTCTGCGACCCAGTACGCCGGGTTCAGCGCCGACAGGTCCAGCGCGGTGTCCCAGGTAATGCCGTCGGCAAATTGCAGGTTCAGGTGGCCTTCAGCCTTGCCCTGGCCGGCGGCGAGTTTCAGCTCGGGCAGGAAGATCTGCTTGAGGTCGCCACTGAAGGGCGTGACCACATTGAACGTGCCCGCCGGGCCGTCGAGGTCGGCCTTGAGATTACCCAGGTAGTTGCCGTCCTTGTAGGAAATCTCGCCGTTGAACGTTCGCAGGGCGACCTGCGGCTCGTCGATCACCGGATAGAGGCGATGCCAGGGGAAATCCAGCCAGTCGATCTTGGCGTCGGCGCTGAAGCCTTGCTGCCAATCCAGTTGGGCCGTCAACTTGAGGCTTTGTTTGTCACCGGCATTCAGGTCCAGGCCAGCGATCTGCGCACCCTTGGCGTCGACCCGGCCTTGCAGCAGCAGATCCACCGGACCTTTTTCCGCCGGCAATACGGCTTTGCCCTGCAGTTGGTAGCCGCGGTTCAAGTCACCTTTGGCGGTGAGGTCCAGTTGATTGAGTTGCAGGGTATCGGGCAGATCGGCGCTCGGTTTGAAGCCGTCGGCAGTGATGTGCAATTGAGCCGGTAGATTTTCCACCAGGGGTTGCAGTTCGCCCGTGAGCTTGGCCGGCAGGTAACCCGTACTGTCAGCGTCAAGCTTGAGGGTCTTGAGCAGGTCGCCATCGACCTGGAGCGCCACCTTCCACGAAGCGCCGCCCGGCGCGTAAGGCAGGCTCAGGTTACCGGTAGCGTTCAACGGCCAGTCGCCGGTGGGTTGCAGCAGCCCGGTGAGGTCCAGCACCAGGTCATCGCGTTGCAGGTGCACCGAGTCGATCTGCAATCCGGCGGCGGTCCAATGCGCCGCCAATTGCAGGCCCTTGAGTTCCTCACTGCCATTGAACAGCAGGCTGCCGACGCGAACGTCGCCCAACTGGATGGCCAGCGGCAGTTTCAAGTCAGGCAGTTGAATCGGCCCGCTGCTTTCTTCGGTGCTCGGAGGAAATTGCAGGCTGACCTGCTCCACATCCAACGTCTCGATACACAGGGTCATGCGCAATAGGCATGCCGGCGACCAATCAAACGTGGGCGCCTTGAGTTCGACACGGCTGCTGTCCTGCTGCCACAGCACATGGTCGGCGCTCCACTGGCCGCCCAAATGCCCCTGGAAATTTTCCAGGGTCAAACCCGGCACGCGGCCCAACGCCCAGCGGCTGCCCGCCTGGGTGCCGAGCACCGCCCACAGTGCCAGCAACAGCACGACAAGGATGGCCACCACCGCCAGCCCCGCTATTTTTACACCACGCATCACAGCTCAGGCCCCATGGAAAAGTGCAATCGAATACCGCCCGGGTCTTCCAGGGCATGGGCCAGGTCAAGACGGATCGGACCGACCGGCGAAACCCAGCGGATGCCGACACCCACGCCGGTTTTCAGGCTCGGCAGGTCCAGGTTGTTGAAGGAATTACCCTGGTCGATGAAGGTTGCGATCCGCCATTTCTCGGCAATGGAATATTGGTACTCGGCACTCAGGGCCACCATGTAGCGGCCACCGATGCGGTCGCCACGGTCGTTCTCGGGCGACAGCGTCTGATACTCGTAGCCCCGCACACTCTGGTCACCACCGGCAAAGAATCGCAGTGACGGCGGCACCGATTTATAGCCGTTGGTGGCACTGCCACCCACCTGTGCGCGGGCCAGGAAGCGGTGGTTGTCCCACAACGTGGTCAGGCCTTTGACCAGGGCCGTGCCATACAGCAGGTTGGTATCGGAGCCCAGGCCCTCTTTGGCGACCTTGGTGTCGAATTGCAGGCGGTAGCCGTTGTGCGGGTCGATGCGATTATCGCTGCGCAGGTAGGAATAGCTGACGCCCGGCATCACCAGGTTACTCAGGCCGGAGTCATTGCCCAGGCGATATTCCTCACGCTGGTATTTGAGCGAAATCACACGCGTCCAGCCGCTCGGCAACTTGCTATGCCATTCAGGGCCGAGGGTCAGCAATTTACTGACCGTATCGGTGTTGGCGATTTCTTCGTTCTGGTAGCCCCCGGCGAAACGCAGCTTGTCGGTCAACGGCGGGTCGAGCGGGATGTCGTACCACAGGCCGACGTTCTGCCGGGGCGCCGACAGCTCGGCTTCCCAGCCATAACTGTGGCCCTGGGGGTTGACCCAGTGGCGGGTCCAGTTGGCTTTGCCACGCGGACCGACGTCGGTGGAAAACCCCAGGCCGAGCCCCATGGTGCGCGGCTTGCGGGTTTCCAAGCGCACAGCCACCGGAATGATGTCGTTGGTCGAAGCGGCCGGGGCCGCGTCCACGCGCACGCCTTCGAAGAAACCACTGGCTTGCAGGTTCTGGTTGAGTTCGGCGATCAGTTCGGAGTCGTAGGGCGTGCCGCTTTTGAACGGCACCATGCGGTGCAGCAGTTCTTCGTCAAATGGCGTATCGCCGGCAAAGCTCACTTTGCCGAGGGTATAGCGCGGACCGCTGTCGTAGATGAGCTCGATATCGGCGACGCCAGCCTGCGGGTCTACTGCCAATTTCTGACGGGTGAAGCGCCCACTGAAAAAGCCGTAGCGCGAGGCCTGGTTCTGAATCAGACGCTTGGCGTCTTCGTAATGGCCGTGATTGAGCACGGCGCCGGACTTGAGGTCGTTGCTGACGGGCACGCGAAAGGCCTTGAGGTCGGCGGCCGGGCCGTCGACCCGAATGGTCACGTTACGCAAATGCACCGGCTCGCCGGGGTCAATGGTGAGGATCAGGCGCGGGTTGTTGCCGCCCTTCACGTCACTCTCGATCCGTGGCTGATAGAAGCCTAGGGCCTGGGCGGCTTTGCGCGCCTGCTCCTCCGCGCCACGGCTGAACCGTAGCAAGGCCTCTTCATCACGATCGCCCACCCCGCCGATATAGCCTTCGATGTTGGCTTTCAACGCGTCGTTTGAAGGTTTGACTCGCACGTCCAATTCGCTTTGCGCCAAGGCGCCGCAGCTTGTGAACAGCAGAATCAAGCCGCTGGTAAATCTTCCTGGAAACTTCATAGGCGCGGATGCTACACGACCTGGGGAGCCTCTTTGAACTCGGAAATGTCTGAATAATTCTGTATTAAGCCGTTGCAGCATGTAACGACTGGGGATTGGGGTGAAAAAACACATGCTCCAGGATGGGGCCTACAGCGACTTCACCGATTTCCTGATAGCCCTGACGCTTATAGAACTCCAGATAGCGCGAGTTGCCCGTGTCCAGTACCACGCCAGACGAATGCGGGTCTTCGGCGCACCAATTGTGCACGGCCTCCAGCAACTGCTCGCCGTAGTGTTTGCCCTGGAATTGCGGGTGAATACCCAACAACGGCAGCACATGCACTGATTCAGTGGGCAGGCACGCCAGCACCGCGTGATGGTAGTCGAGGTAACGTCGCGTACCGCGCACACCCGTGCTCAGCCACATGCGCAGTTGCCAGGCCCAGCTTTCGGTGATGCCCAGGCGCCGCTGCGGCGGTGCGATCAGGGCGATACCGATCAGCCGGTCGTTGACGAACAGGCCGATGGCCGGAAGTTTCTGAAAGAAGTGCTGCTTGACCAGTTCGCGCACGGTGGCGCGTACCCGCTGTTCATAGCCAGGGCGTTCGGCTTCGAAGATGTAGGCGAACGTCGGCTCATGCCGATAAGCCTGGTACAACAAGGAACGGGCTTCGCGTGAATAGCCGCTGTTGAGCAGGCGAATTTCAGCGATTGCAGTTGAAGTGTCCGGCATACCGTCAATCTCCCTGGGCGCCACTGAAAGGATGGCGCTCTTATGGTACGAACCTACACAGCATCAGTCGTTCCCAGACATTAGCAGTGCATCTGTCCTACCGCCACGCTGGCCCCCGTCCGTCTTGTCCGCTAGCATCGCCCTTTTGCCAGGACTGGACTGCCGACCATGAAAATCGTCTCCTTCAATATCAACGGGCTGCGCGCCCGCCCTCATCAGCTGGCGGCGCTGATTGAAAAGCACCAGCCCGATGTGATCGGTCTGCAGGAAACCAAGGTCCACGATGACCAATTCCCACTCGCCGAAGTACAGGCCCTTGGCTACCACGTGTACTACCATGGCCAAAAAGGTCACTACGGTGTCGCCCTGCTCTCGCGCCAGCCGGCGTTGAGCCTGCACAAAGGCTTCGCCAGTGACGAAGAAGATGCCCAGCGCCGCTTTATCTGGGGCACCTTCGCCGACGAGAACGGCCACCCGGTCACCATCATGAACGGTTACTTCCCCCAGGGCGAAAGCCGCGACCACCCCACCAAGTTCCCGGCCAAGCAGCGCTTCTACGAAGACTTGCAGCAACTGCTGGAAAGCCAGTTCAGCAATGACCAGGCACTGGTGGTGATGGGCGACATCAATATTTCCCCGGAAGACATCGACATCGGCATCGGCGCCGACAACGCCAAGCGCTGGCTGAAGACCGGCAAGTGCAGCTTCCTGCCGGAAGAGCGCGAGTGGATGGCGCGCCTGAAGAATTGGGGCCTGGTGGACAGCTTCCGCCACCTCAACCCGGACGTTGCCGATCGTTTCAGCTGGTTCGACTACCGCAGCCGTGGGTTTGAAGACGAGCCCAAGCGCGGCCTGCGCATCGACGTGATCCTGGCCTCCAATGGCCTGCTGTCGCGGGTCAAGGATGCCGGGGTGGACTACGAACTGCGGGGGCTGGAAAAACCGTCGGACCATGCGCCGATCTGGCTTGAATTGAGCTGACACCACCATTCAATGTGGGAGCTGGCTTGCCTGCGATAGCGGTGGGCCAGTGAAAGATTGGTTTGCTGATACACCGCTATCGCAGGCAAGCCAGCTCCCACAATTGGATCCTTGGCTTATCAGTCATATTTCTGCAACCGGCCTGACTTATTCTCGCGGCACTCCCTTTGGCTTAAGAAGGTGCCGGCATGATGCTGCGCGTTCTGTTTCTGCTGGCACTCTTTCCTCTCTACGCTGTTTCCGCCCCCCTACCCGCTCCCGATCAAGGCCCTGCTTTGCGCATCCAGGGTTCCAATACCATTGGCGCGGCGTTGGGCCCGGCGCTGGTCAAGGGCTTGATGGAGCATCAGGGTTTGCAGGCGGTGCACGGTGAACCGGCGGAAGGCGCCAATGAACAGCGCGTGATCGGCAAGACCCGCCAAGGCAAGACGGTGATCATCGAAATCGCCGCTCATGGTTCAAGCACCGGTTTCACTGCCCTAAAGAAATCCACTGCCGACCTGGCGGCCTCATCGCGCCCGATCAAGGACAGCGAACTGGTGGACCTCGAACCCCTCGGCGACCTGAAAAGCCCCGAAGCCGAACAGGTGATCGCCATCGATGGCCTGGCCATCATCCTCCACCCGCAAAACCCGCTGAACACCCTGAATACCGAGCAACTGGCGCAGGTCTTCAATGGCGAGATCAGCACCTGGGAGGCATTGGGTGGCGTGGGTGGGCCGATTCACGTGTACGCACGGGATGATCAGTCGGGCACCTATGACACCTTCAAGGAACTGGTACTGCGCCTGCGTGGCAAGTCGCTCGCCTCGGGCGCCACACGTTTCGAGTCCAGCGAGCAGTTGTCCGATTCGGTCAGCCAGGACCCCCAAGGCATCGGTTTCATCGGCCTGCCCTACGTACGCCAGGCCAAGGCGGTGGCGATTGTGGATGGCGACTCGCACCCCATGCTGCCGCTGAACAGCCTGATTGCTACCGAGGATTATCCACTCTCACGTCGACTGTTCTTTTACTTGCCGCCATCCAGTCGCAATCCATGGGCCAAGGCGCTCGTGGACTTCAGCCAGAGCAGCAAGGGCCAGGCGATTGTGGCAGCCAACGGCTTTATCGCGCAGCAGGTGCAGGCGATCGCCGTGGAGCCGCGCGCGTCGATGCCTGAGGACTATCAAGCGATCGCACGTGATGCTCAGCGCCTGACGGTGAATTTTCGTTTCGAGGAAGGCAGCGCCAGCCTGGACAACAAGGCACGCCAGGATCTGCAGCGGGTGGTGGCGTATCTCAAAAGCCACGACAAGCTGGATAAACAGGTGACGCTGGTAGGGTTTGGAGATGCCAAGAATGACCCGCAGCGGGCGGCATTGCTGTCGAAACTCAGGGCAATGGCGGTGCGCCGGGAATTGGTCAAGAACGGCGTGGTATTGCGCGATATCCGAGGGTTTGGCGCGCAGATGCCGGTGGCGGCGAATACGGCGGATGAAGGCCGGATCAAGAATCGGCGCGTGGAGGTTTGGGTCTACTGAACCTTGAGCGTTGTGGTGTTCGGGCCGGCCTCATCGCGGGCAAGCCCGGCTCCCACAGTGGATCGAGTCGTTCATGTAAACGCCATCTAATGTGGGAGCCGGGCTTGCCCGTGATGCAGGCGGCTCGGTCTTACTGCCCGCCGCGCATCAGCTCTTTAGGCACATACTTGCCAATCTCGAACTTGCCGATCGCCGCCCGGTGTACTTCGTCCGGGCCATCGGCCAGGCGCAGGGTGCGTTGCATGGCGTACATGTAGGCCAGCGGGAAATCGTTGGAAACACCGGCACCACCATGGATCTGGATCGCGCGGTCGATCACCTTCAAGGCCACATTCGGCGCGACCACCTTGATCTGGGCGATTTCGCTTTTCGCGACTTTGTTACCCACGGTGTCCATCATGTACGCCGCCTTCAAGGTCAGCAGGCGTGCCATATCGATCTCCATGCGTGAGTCGGCGATCTTGTCGATATTGCCGCCCAGGCGCGCCAGTGGCTTGCCGAATGCAGTCCGGCTGACGGAGCGCTTGCACATCAGTTCCAGTGCGCGCTCGGCCATGCCGATGGAGCGCATACAGTGGTGGATACGGCCCGGACCAAGGCGGCCCTGGGCGATCTCAAAGCCCCGCCCCTCACCCAGCAGCACGTTTTCGTAGGGTACCCGCACATTGTCGAACAGCACTTCGGCATGGCCGTGGGGCGCGTCGTCGTAGCCGAACACCGGCAGCGGGCGCACGATCTTCACGCCGGGGGTGTCCACCGGCACCAGGATCATCGAATGTTGCTGGTGGCGCGGTGCGTCCGGGTTGCTCAGGCCCATGAAGATCAGGATTTTGCAGCGCGGGTCGCAGGCGCCGGAGGTCCACCACTTTTTGCCGTTGATCACCCATTCATCGCCCTGGCGCTCGGCGCGGGCGGCCATGTTGGTGGCGTCTGAGGACGCCACATCCGGTTCGGTCATGGCGAAGGCCGAGCGGATCTCGCCTCGCAGCAACGGCTCCAACCAGCGTTGCTTTTGCTCTTCGTTGGCATAGCGCACCAGCACTTCCATGTTACCGGTGTCGGGGGCGGAGCAGTTGAACGGCTCAGGGCCCAACAGCGAACGGCCCATGATTTCAGCCAACGGTGCGTATTCGAGGTTGGTGAGGCCGGCGCCCAGTTCGGACTCCGGCAGGAACAGGTTCCACAGGCCTTCAGCTTTAGCCTTGGCCTTCAGCTCTTCCATGATTGCGGTGGGCTGCCAGCGGTCGCCTTCGCTGACCTGGCGTTCGAATACCGGCTCGGCCGGGTACACGTAAGCGTCCATGAACGCAGTGACGCGTTCACGCAGTTCCTGAACCTTGGGCGAATAGGCGAAATCCATGAGCAGCTCCCTTCTCTGAGAGGTTGTTTAGGTCATGCAATCGATGCTAGAACAGCGTTGATAATTTACCTAGCCTATTCTCGGCGTGTATTAACATTCATCACCGATATATGATCGACGTATGGCCACCTAACAATAAGAGCGCTACGAAATGAATCTGAGCAAGGTCGACCTCAACCTGTTTATCGTCTTTGACGCGATCTACACCGAAGCCAACCTGACCCGCGCCGGGCAGATTGTCGGCATCACCCAGCCGGCGGTGTCCAACGCTCTGGCACGCCTGCGCGAGACCTTCAACGACCCGCTGTTCGTGCGCACCGCCCAAGGCATGGTGCCCACGCCGATGGCGCAGAACATCATCGGCCCGGTGCGCAATGCGTTGTCGTTGCTGCGGGTGTCGGTGCAGGAAAGCCGCATCTTCAACCCGCAACAGGCGGCCAAGACCTACCGCATCAGCATGACCGACCTCACCGAAGCGGTGATCCTGCCGCTGCTGTTTCAGCGTCTGCGCCGCCTGGCGCCTACCGTGGTGATCGAGAGTTTCCTGTCCAAACGCCGCGAAACCACCAAGGAACTGGCCGCCGGGCGCCTGGACTTTGCCGTGGACGCGCCGCTCAACACCGATCCGCAGGTGCGCCACGTCAAGCTGATGGAAGACCGCTACGTGTGCGCCATGCGCAAGGGTCATCCGCTGGCGGGCAAGGACAAGCTGACCCTGGATGATTACCTGGGGCTGACCCACATCCATATCTCCAGCCGGCGCAACGGTCTGGGCCATGTGGACCTGGCACTGGGCAAGATGGGCCTGCAGCGCAAGATCGCTCTGCGTTCCCAGCACTACCTGATGGCCTCGCAGGTGCTGCAGCAGACCGACATGGTGATGACCGTGCCCGAGCGCTTCGCCCGCCGCCACGAACTGCATTGGTTCAACCTGCCGGTCAACGACGTGCCGCCGGTGGAAACCCATTTGTATTGGCACGAAAGCACCGACCAGGACCCGGCCAACCGCTGGATGCGTGAGCAGATGATCGAGTTGTGCCAGCAGGTCACGGCGCACGAAAAGAAGCTCGACAAGCAACAACCCTAAGGCTAGCGCCTACAGGGTTGAGCTTGACGCTTACGTCAACCTGCCATTAGCTTAGCGCCAAGACCTTCTTGAGCGCCGCCATGAGCACTACCTACAGCATCTCCGACCTCGCCCGCGAGCTCGACATCACCACCCGCGCCATTCGCTTCTACGAGGAACAAGGCCTGCTGGCTCCGGAACGCCGGGGCCAGGAGCGCATCTACTCGGCGCGGGACAAGGTCAGCCTCAAGCTGATCCTGCGCGGCAAACGGATCGGTTTTTCCCTGGCGGAATGCCGTGAGTTGATCGAACTCTACGACCCCACCAGCGGCAACCATGTGCAACTCAACAGCATGCTCGCAAAAATTGCCGAGCGCCGTGAACAGCTGGAACAGCAACTGCTGGACATCGAACAGATGAAGCTGGAACTGGACACCGCCGAAGAACGCTGCACCCAGGCCCTGGCCCACACCATGCGCCAGGCCGGCCATTGATCAGAAGGTAACTGCCATGTCACTCCCCTCACACGTCCGCCTGGTGGAAGTCGGCCCACGCGACGGTCTGCAAAACGAAGCCCAGCCCATCAGCGTGTCGGACAAGGTCCGGTTGGTGGACGCCCTCAGCGCGGCGGGCCTGAGTTATATCGAAGTCGGCAGTTTTGTATCGCCCAAGTGGGTCCCGCAGATGGCCGGTTCCGCCGAGGTCTTCGCGCAGATCCAGCGCAAGCCTGGCGTGACCTATGGTGCCCTGGCGCCGAACCTGCGCGGTTTCGAGGACGCAGTGTCGGCCGGCGTGAAGGAAGTGGCGGTGTTTGCGGCGGCATCCGAGGCGTTTTCCCAGCGCAATATCAACTGTTCCATCAGCGAAAGCCTGGAGCGCTTCGCGCCGATCATGGCGGCGGCCAAGCAGAATGGGGTCAGCGTGCGGGGTTATGTCTCGTGCGTGCTGGGTTGTCCCTATGAAGGTCAGATCGCGCCAGAGCAAGTGGCGGCGGTCGCACGGGAGTTGTATGCCATGGGCTGCTACGAGGTGTCCCTCGGCGACACCATCGGCACCGGCACAGCGGGCGCCACGCGTCGCCTGTTCGAGGTGGTCGGTGTGCAGGTGCCACGGGACAAGCTGGCGGGACACTTCCATGACACCTATGGACAGGCCATCGCGAACATCTACGCCAGCCTGCTGGAAGGGATTTCGGTGTTCGACAGCTCTATCGCGGGCCTCGGCGGCTGCCCTTACGCCAAAGGTGCCAGCGGTAACGTCGCCACCGAAGATGTGGTGTACCTGCTCAATGGCCTGGGTATCGAGACCGGTATCGACCTGGAGGCCTTGATCGGCGCGGGCCAGCAAATCAGCAGCGTGCTGGGTAGGCCTACCGGGTCGCGCGTGGCGGAGGCGCGTAACGCCGGTTGAGTAGCTTAGCGGTAAGAATGTGTTACCGCCCTGCTACACATCGAGTAACACGGGAACATATTTTGTCGTATTTGCCGTAGGCCAATCCCTACATAAAAATTATGTTATTGATTTTAAAGCATTTTTAAAAGTTGGCACGGCTTCTGCTATCTCTATGGCATAACAAGAATAAAAAGCGCCAAACCTAATAAAAATAAGACGAAACGACTCTGACATAACAAAAACAACACGGCAGAGACGCAGCTAACAGATTTTTTTGGAGAAGATGTGCTTCGCAGGGTACGGCATGCCGAAACCCGCAACCGGTTAGAGAAAAATAAAACTACCTCAGGTAGCTACCCACTGGTTGGATCGATAACGAAGAAGCAGATCAGCGCTCAAAAAAATACGTTTGCTCTTGACCCCGCATGGGGGTCGCCAAAAACAGCGGTAAAGGGTAACGGTTGCCAAAAACAACAATAGACCGCCCCTCAATAATAAAAAAAGAGCACGCAACGACAAATTAAAGGGGACCCTCGGGTCCCCTTTGTGCTTTCTGGGAATTGATAAACCCTGGCCTGGCACGCGTCAAAAAATGCAGGAGCGGGCTTGCTCGCGAATGCGGTGGTTCAGTCGATACAGGTGGCGACTGAGGCACCCCATTCGCAGCAAGTCCGCTCCACATTGGTCTTGCGTCATTAGCTAGAGCGCGTTCTTCAGCTCTTGTATTGAGATCTCGCGCATGCGGAATTTCTGGATCTTGCCCGTTACCGTCATCGGGAACTCCTCCACGAACTTGAAATGCTTGGGCGTCTTGAAGTGCGCAATGCGGCCCTTGCACCAGGTTTGCAGCTCAAGCTCATTGGCCACATGGCCTGGATGGAACTTGACCCAGGCGACGATGGCTTCACCGTAACGCTCATCCGGAATGCCGATGACCTGCACATCCGCCACTGCCGGGTGGGTGAAGAAAAACTCCTCCAGCTCACGCGGGTACACGTTCTCGCCACCACGGATGATCATGTCCTTGTTGCGCCCGGCAATGCACACGTAGCCATGGGCGTCCATGCTCGCCAGGTCGCCGGTGTGCATCCAGCCAGCGTCGTCGATGGCCTCGCGGGTGGCATCGGGGTTGTTCCAGTAGCCAAGCATCACGCTGTAGCCACGGGTGCACAACTCGCCGATCTCGCCTCGCGCCACCGTATTGCCGTCGGCATCGATGATCTTGTTTTCCAACTGCGGCTGGGTGCGCCCGACCGTGGTCACGCGGCGCTCCAGGTCATCATCCGCCCCCGTCTGCAAGGACACCGGACTGGTTTCCGTCATGCCGTAGGCAATCTGCACCTCGCTCATGTGCATCTCGCTGATCACCCGGCGCATCACTTCGATGGGGCACGTGGCGCCGGCCATGATGCCGGTGCGCAGGCTGGACAAGTCAAAGCCGCCCAGCTGTGGATGATCGAGCATAGCGATGAACATGGTGGGCACGCCGTACAGGCCGGTGGCGTGCTCTTCGGCGACGGCGGTGAGCGTCAGCAGCGGGTCGAAGCCGTCATTGGGATAGATCATGGTGGTGCCATGGGTGATGCAGCCCAGGTTACCCATGACCATGCCGAAGCAGTGATACAGCGGTACCGGGATCACCAGGCGGTCTTGCGCGGTCAGGCCCAGGCTTTCACCGACCATGTAACCGTTATTGAGGATGTTGTGGTGACTGAGGGTGGCGCCTTTGGGGAAACCGGTGGTGCCGGAGGTGTACTGGATATTCACCGCCTGGTCGAAGTGCAGGCTGGTCTGGCGGCTGTGCAACTGTTCGAGCGGGATGCCTGTCCCGAGCGCGGCCAATTGCGCCCAGGGCAGGAATCCCGGGGGCGGGCTGGGGTCTAGGCTGATCATGCCGCGCAGATCGGGGTTCAGTGCCTGCAGCATCGCGTGGTAGTCGGAGGTCTTGAATGACCCGGCGCACACCAGCCACTGGCAGCCGGACTGCTTGAGCACGTATTCCAGTTCACTGCTGCGGTACGCCGGGTTGATATTGACCAGGATCACGCCGAGCTTGGCGCTGGCGATCTGGCTGATGCACCACTCGGCGCAATTGGGTGCCCAGATACCCAGGCGGTCGCCGGTCTGCATACCCAGGGCGAGAAAGGCACGGGCGTGCAAATCGACCGTTTCGGCCAATTGCCGCCAGGTGTAACGACGCTGCTGGTGTCGCACCACCAGGGCCTCGCCATCGGGGAATTGCGCGACGGTGCGATCAAAGGCTTGGCCAATCGTCATGGCCAGCAAGGTCTTGTCCTGGGAGCCACGGCTGTAGCTCTGGTTCGGTTGATCCATAACGACCCCTGTTTGTCTTTTTTGTAGGTTGACGTAAACGTAAACTACGATTGACACCGCCGTAACGCAAGTTTACGTTAACGTAAAGGTGAGCGCCCTCCCCTGGCGCGCCCTCCACACAAAAACAAAGCTCACATTAAGGTGCCTGTCCATGAGTTACCCGTCCCTGAACTTCGCCCTCGGTGAAACCATCGACATGCTGCGCGACCAGGTGCAGTCCTTCGTGAGCAAGGAAATCGCGCCGCGCGCGGCACAGATCGACCGTGACAACCTGTTCCCCGCCGACCTGTGGCAGAAATTCGGCGACATGGGCCTGTTGGGCATCACCGTCCCGGAAGAATACGGCGGCGCCGGCCTGGGCTACCTGGCCCACGTGGTGGCGATGGAAGAGATCAGCCGGGGTTCGGCGTCGGTGGCGTTGTCCTACGGCGCGCATTCCAACCTGTGTGTGAATCAGATCAACCGTAACGGCAACCACTCACAGAAACTCAAGTACCTGCCCAAACTCATCAGCGGCGAACACGTCGGCGCCCTGGCCATGAGCGAGCCTAATGCCGGCTCCGATGTGGTTTCGATGAAACTGCGCGCCGACAAACGCGGCGACCATTACGTGCTCAACGGCAGCAAGACCTGGATCACCAACGGCCCCGACGCCAGCACCTATGTGATCTACGCCAAGACTGACCTGGAAAAGGGTCCGCACGGCATCACCGCCTTTATCGTCGAGCGCGACTGGAAAGGCTTCAGCCGCAGTAACAAGTTCGACAAGCTGGGCATGCGCGGCTCCAACACCTGCGAGCTGTTTTTCGATGACGTGGAGGTGCCGGAGGAAAACATCCTCGGCACGCTCAATGGCGGCGTCAAAGTGCTGATGAGCGGCCTGGACTACGAACGCGTGGTGCTGTCCGGCGGCCCTACCGGGATCATGCAGGCGTGCATGGACCTGATCGTGCCCTACATCCACGACCGCAAGCAGTTCGGCCAGAGCATCGGCGAATTCCAGCTGATCCAGGGCAAGGTTGCCGACATGTACACCCAACTCAACGCAAGCCGTGCCTACCTCTACGCAGTGGCCCAGGCCTGCGAGCGCGGCGAGACCACGCGCAAGGATGCGGCCGGGGTGATCCTCTACAGCGCCGAGCGCGCCACGCAAATGGCCCTCGATGCGATTCAGATCCTCGGTGGCAATGGCTATATCAACGAATTCCCGGCCGGGCGCCTGTTGCGCGACGCCAAGCTGTATGAGATCGGCGCCGGCACCAGTGAAATCCGCCGGATGCTGATCGGTCGCGAACTCTTCAACGAAACCCGCTGAAGGAGCGCACCATGGCCACCTTGCATACCCAACTCAACCCGCGCTCGGCGGAGTTTGCCGCCAACAGCGCGGCGATGCGCCAACAGGTCGACGCCCTGCACAGCCTGCTTGCCCACGTGCAACAAGGCGGCGGCGCCAAGGCCCAGGAGCGGCACACCTCACGCGGCAAACTGTTGCCTCGTGAACGTATCAATCGGTTGCTCGATCCCGGCTCGCCGTTTCTTGAACTCAGCCAATTGGCCGCCCATCAGGTGTATGGCGAGGACGTACCCGCCGCCGGAGTGATTGCCGGGATCGGCCGGGTGGAAGGCGTCGAATGCATGATTGTCGCCAACGATGCGACGGTGAAAGGCGGCTCCTACTACCCGCTCACCGTGAAAAAACACCTGCGCGCCCAGACCATCGCTGAGCAGAACCGCCTGCCATGCATCTACCTGGTCGACTCCGGCGGCGCCAATCTGCCGCGTCAGGACGAGGTGTTCCCCGACCGCGAGCACTTCGGGCGGATCTTCTTCAACCAGGCCAACATGAGTGCACAGGGCATTCCGCAGATTGCGGTGGTGATGGGCTCGTGCACCGCCGGTGGCGCCTACGTGCCGGCCATGGCGGATGAAGCGATCATGGTGCGCCAGCAAGCCACCATCTTCCTCGCCGGGCCGCCACTGGTGAAAGCCGCGACCGGTGAAGTCGTGAGTGCCGAAGACCTCGGCGGTGCCGATGTGCACTGCAAGATCTCCGGCGTGGCCGATCACTATGCCGACAGCGATGAACACGCGCTGGCGCTGGCCCGGCGCAGCGTGGCCAACCTCAATTGGCGCAAACAGGGCGGGTTGCTGCAACGTACGCCCGTGGCGCCGCTTTACAGCAGCGAAGAGCTGTACGGCGTGATCCCCGCCGACGCCAAGCAACCCTTTGATGTGCGCGAAGTGATCGCGCGGCTGGTGGACGGTTCGGTGTTCGATGAGTTCAAGGCGCTGTTTGGCACCACGCTGGTATGCGGCTTTGCGCACTTGCACGGCTACCCGATTGCGATCCTGGCCAACAACGGCATCCTGTTTGCCGAAGCCGCGCAAAAAGGCGCGCACTTTATCGAGTTGGCGTGCCAGCGCGGGATTCCCCTGCTGTTCCTGCAGAACATCACCGGCTTCATGGTCGGCCAGAAATACGAAGCCGGTGGCATCGCCAAGCACGGCGCCAAGCTGGTCACCGCAGTGGCCTGCGCCAAGGTGCCAAAGTTCACCGTGATCATCGGCGGCAGCTTTGGCGCCGGTAACTACGGCATGTGTGGCCGCGCCTATGACCCACGCTTCTTGTGGATGTGGCCGAATGCACGCATTGGCGTGATGGGCGCCGAACAGGCCGCCGGCGTGCTGGTGCAGGTCAAGCGTGAGCAGGCTGAGCGCGTCGGCGTGGGTTTCAGCGCCGAAGAAGAAGCCGCGATCAAGCAGCCGATCCTCGACCAGTACGAAACCCAGGGCCACCCCTACTATTCCAGCGCACGCCTGTGGGACGACGGTGTGATTGACCCGCTGCAGACCCGAGACGTGCTGGCCCTGGCCTTGTCCGCTTCGCTGAATGCCCCCATCGAGCCGAGCCGCTTCGGCGTGTTCCGCATGTAACCTGCAGGAGCGAGCTTGCTCGCACCTACAGGAGACCTCTTATCATCATGGAGCTCCCTGCATGAGCGATTTCAATACCCTCGAACTGATCACCGACCGTCGTGGCTTTGCCACGCTGTGGCTCAGTCGCGAAGCCAAGAACAACGCGTTCAACGCCGAAATGATCCGCGAACTGATCATCGCCCTCGACCAGGTGCAAGGTGATTCATCATTGCGTTTTCTGGTGCTGCGCGGGCGCGGCAAACACTTCAGTGCCGGGGCCGACCTGGCCTGGATGCAGCAATCCGCCGAGCTGGATTACCACACCAACCTGGACGATGCGCGCGAACTGGCGGAGTTGATGTACAACCTGGCCAAGCTGAAGATTCCCACCCTCGCGGTGGTGCAAGGCGCGGCCTATGGCGGTGCGCTGGGGTTGATCAGTTGCTGCGACATGGCGATTGGCGCCGACGATGCGCAGTTCTGCCTGTCGGAAGTGCGTATCGGCCTCGCACCGGCGGTGATCAGCCCGTTCGTGGTACAGGCCATCGGCGAGCGTGCAGCGCGGCGCTATGCGCTGACCGCTGAGCGCTTCGGCGGCCAGCGGGCACGGGAGATCGGTTTGTTGGCAGAAAGCTATCCAGTCGACGAACTGGATCAACAAGTCGAGCAATGGATCGCCAACCTGCTGCAGAACAGCCCGGCGGCAATGCGCGCCAGCAAGGACTTGCTGCGCGAAGTGGGCCACGGCGCCCTCACCCCGGCCCTGCGCCGCTATTGCGAAAATGCCATTGCGCGCATACGTGTCAGCCCTGAAGGCCAGGAAGGCCTGCGTGCCTTCCTGCAAAAACGTCCACCCAGCTGGCAATCCCAGGAGCCGCGTTCATGAGCACGTTGACAACTCTGCTGGTGGCCAACCGTGGCGAGATTGCTTGCCGGGTAATGCGCACCGCCAAGGCCATGGGCCTGACCACCGTGGCGGTGCACAGCGCCATCGACCGCGATGCGCGCCATAGCCGCGAAGCGGATATCCGTGTCGACCTGGGCGGCAGCAAGGCCACTGATAGCTACCTGCAAATCGACAAACTGATCGCCGCAGCCCAGGCCAGCGGCGCCCAGGCGATTCATCCGGGTTACGGCTTTTTGTCGGAGAACGCCGGTTTTGCCCGCGCGATTGAAGCGGCTGGTTTGATCTTCCTCGGCCCACCCGCCTCGGCCATCGACGCCATGGGCAGCAAATCGGCCGCCAAAGCACTGATGGAAACCGCCGGCGTGCCTCTGGTACCGGGTTACCACGGCGAAGCCCAAGACCTGGAAACCTTCCGCGCAGCCTGCGAGCGCATCGGCTACCCCGTGCTGCTCAAGGCCACGGCCGGTGGTGGCGGCAAGGGCATGAAGGTGGTGGAGGATGTCAGCCAGTTGGCCGAGGCCCTGGCCTCGGCACAGCGCGAGGCGCTGTCGTCCTTCGGCAACGGGCAGATGTTGGTGGAAAAGTACCTGCTCAAGCCACGTCACGTGGAGATACAGGTGTTTGCCGATCAGCACGGGCATTGCCTGTATCTCAATGAGCGAGACTGCTCGATCCAGCGTCGCCACCAGAAGGTCGTCGAAGAAGCCCCGGCACCGGGATTGAGTGGTGAACAACGCAAGGCCATGGGCGAAGCCGCCGTGCGTGCGGCCCAGGCCATCGGCTATGTCGGCGCAGGCACCGTGGAGTTCTTGCTGGACGCGCGTGGCGAATTCTTCTTTATGGAGATGAACACGCGGCTGCAGGTGGAGCACCCGGTGACCGAGGCGATCACCGGCCTGGACTTGGTGGCCTGGCAGATCCGTGTCGCCCAGGGCGAGGCGTTGCCGATCACTCAAGAGCAAGTGCCGCTGACGGGCCATGCGATCGAAGTGCGGCTGTATGCCGAAGACCCGACCAATGACTTCCTGCCCGCCACCGGACGCCTGGCGCTGTACCGCGAATTCGCACCGGGGCCGGGGCGTCGTGTGGACAGCGGTGTCGAACAAGGCGACAGCGTGTCGCCGTTCTACGATCCCATGCTCGGCAAACTGATTGCCTGGGGCGAAGACCGTGAGCAGGCGCGATTGCGGTTGCTGGCCATGCTGGATGAGTTTGCCATCGGCGGACTCAAGACCAACCTGGGCTTTTTGCGGCGCATTATCGGGCATCCAGCGTTTGGGGCAGCCGAATTGGATACCGGGTTTATTCCGCGCTATCAGGAGGAGTTGCTGCCGGCCCCAGGGGACTTGAGTAATGAATTCTGGCAGGCGGCCGGATCGGCATTCATACAGAGTTTGCCGCCGGAAGATGGGCCTTGGGGGGATAAGCGCGGATTTCGTGCTGGGTTACCTGCCGAAGTGTCGTTGCACTTGAGCTGCACTGGCCAGGATCGATTGGTGACGCTGGCCGCGGATGCGCCGCCATTGCGCGGCGAGCAGCTGCTGATCGAGCGACAGGGCGTACGTCGCAGCCACCTGGCAGTGCGCAGCGAAGGCAGTGTGTTTTTGCGCTGGGACGGCGAGATGCACGGCGTGACGCTGTTCGACCCGATTGCGGCCGTTGAGGCCAACCAGTCGCACCAGGGCGGCCTGACGGCACCGATGAACGGCAGCATCGTACGTGTGCTGGTGGAGGTGGGCCAACACGTCGACGCCGGCACGCAACTGGTGGTGCTGGAGGCCATGAAGATGGAGCACAGCATTCGCGCGCCCCAGGCTGGAGTGGTCAAGGCGTTGTTCTGCCAGGAAGGTGAAATGGTTGCAGAAGGTTGCGCGCTGGTGGAACTCGAACCGGCCGGTTAGAACTTTGCCATGGCCTGAACCACGACGCCAAGGATGTGGCAGTCGTCAGTGAAGGGCTGCTTTGGGTAGGTGGGATTGAGCGGCACCAGGTAGAGCTGGCCGCTTTCTTCCAGCAACTGGCGGAAGGTCGCCTGGGGGTTCGCAGCTCCTTGGGCGACCACCAGTTTACCGGGCTCGGCCTTGATGGCCGGGTCGACCAGGATCATCATGCCCGCGCTGACGCTCAGGCCGCTGGGCGCGGTCATGGCGTCGCCTGTGACCGGCAGCCAGAAAGCGTCGCCCTGGGCATGATAATCGCTCAATTCGAAACGGGCCGCGCCATAGGTCGCCCGCTCTTCGCGGACCTCGCACAGCCCTTTCCAATCGCTGACCGGGTAGCGGAAATACGGGTTGTAGTTTTTCTCCGGAAGCGCTTCTTCGGCCCGCTCGCGAATATCCAGCGCAACTTCCAGGTACCCCAGCCCCAGCGCCGTCAGTACCCGGTTCATGTCCGTCAGGTTCGGCGCACGGCGCTTGTTGAGCCAGTGGCCAACGCCGCCCTGGGACATGCCCAGGCGTTCAGCCAATTCACCCTGCGTGACCTTGCGGTCTTCCATGTTGGCCTTGACCAACGCTATCCAGTTATCCATAGGAGCTGACAATACGTCATGCAGTGTTCAGGGCAATAAACAGTTTGTAGTAATCCATAAAACGACACAAATACGATACGTACTATCATCGGACATAAGGTTTTCGACACCCACAACAGAGTACCGCCCCTTATGACGACCAGCCCGCATCTGCTACCCGAACCCCCAGAAGAACACGACCTGCACGTGCTACGCAGCAGCGGTGCCGCCCGGCGCGCATTGGACTTTTACTTGAAAGAGGAGATGTCGGCAGCAGCCCCTGACGACGCCCTGTTCGCCATCAAGCCAGGCATCAGCCAGGAGGAAGCCCTGGTGCACGCCTCGGACTTGTTGCGCAGTGCCGCAGCCACGGCCTATGAATCAGCGAACAACCATCAGGGCAATCATCGCGACCTGGCGTTTTCGGTGGTGTATTTGATTGATATGGCGAAGGCGATGGTGGAGCGGTCGTTGCAAGTGCCAGCGGCTCACGCGAACGGATAACAGGCACAGAGAAAAATATTTCTATCTGACGGATAAAAACATTTGACTTGCAAATGATAATGATTATTATTGGACCTAGCTGATCGCGAGATCAGTCGATAGACCAAGGGACCTTAGGTCGGACTCTTGGAATATCTCCTCATCAGGCTAATCACGGTTTTTGACCCGGCTCTTTGGCCGGGTCTTTTTTTTGCCAGTTTCCCTGGCATGGCTTCAGGCTAATGAAGACTGTGTGTTGCTTGATGACGCGCATGGTAGCAAAAGACCATCGTCAAAAGAAAGCCAGTCGACCGCTCTAGCCCAGATCTTTGCGAAATAGCGCTTGAGAATCAATCTCATAGATTCTAAGCTGCTGCGGCGTCAAGGATGACGCCCCCTCCCCCCGTGCAACAATTTTGCATCCAGTCTTTACCGGACTCCTGTGTAATATAGCCGCCACAACACTCATAATCAGGCAACCAGACTATGACCGTGGCCTTGACCTCCATCAAGATCAGCACCGACTTCGACAGTGGCAATATCCAGGTACTGGATGCCCACGATTCCCATCAGTTGTTGCTGGCAATCAAACCCGACACCCGTAGCCAACATTACCAGTGGTTTCACTTCAAGGCCGAAGGCATGCACGTGGGCCACACCCACACGTTTCGCCTGAGCAATGCGGGCAAGTCGTCCTACCCGCACGCGTGGAGCGGCTACAACGCCGTGGCCTCCTACGACAATATCAACTGGTTTCGGGTGCCCTCGCGCTTTGATGGGGAAATCCTGCATATCAGCCTTGAGACCCGCGAGAAGCACGCCTGGATTGCCTATTTCGAACCCTACAGCCGTGAGCGCCACGACTGGCTGATCGAGCAGGCCCTGACTCGCGCCGGCACCCAATTGCTGGCGACCGGTAAAAGTGTCGAAGGTCGTGATATCCAACTGCTGCGTCGCGGCAAAGGCGGCAAAGGCCGCCGCAAGGTCTGGATCATCGCCCAACAGCACCCCGGCGAACACATGGCCGAATGGTTTATGGAAGGCATCATCGAACGCCTGCAACAGGACGGTGACGCCGAGCTGAAAAAACTGCTGAAAGTCGCCGACTTGTACCTGGTGCCCAATATGAATCCGGACGGGGCGTTCCATGGCCACCTGCGCACCAATGCCGCGGGCCAGGACCTCAACCGTGCGTGGCAGAGCGCCAGCCAGGAGATCAGCCCGGAAGTGTTGTTCGTGCAACAACAGATGGAGAAATACGGCGTAGACCTGTTCCTCGATATCCATGGCGACGAGGAAATCCCCTACGTTTTCACCGCCGGATGCGAAGGCAACCCCGGCTACACGCCGCGCATCGAGACGCTGGAAAAACACTTCCGCAGCCACTTGAGCAGCCTGACCCGCGACTTCCAGACCACCTACGGCTACACCCGCGACCTGCCGGGCGAAGCCAACATGACCCTGGCGTGCAATGCAGTCGGTCAGCAGTACGACTGCCTGTCCCTGACCCTGGAAATGCCCTTCAAGGACAACGACGACGCCCCCAACCTGCTCACCGGTTGGTCAGGTAAACGTTCGATGCAACTGGGCAAGGATGTGTTGAGCAGCGTAGCCGATATCGTCGACGTCTTACGCTAAACCGAGTCGGCGGGCACCCGCCGACAATCCTCGGGCCCCAGCAAGCGCCCATCCGCCGAGCGCAACTCCAGCGCTCGCAGCGGCTCGCCGTTGGCGCGGTCCACCATCACCGAATGCTTCTCCTCTGCCCCATAGAAAAATCCCTCGCCCCACTGCCGCAATCCGATGATTACATGGAACAGGCCTCGACCCTTTTCCGTCAGGGCGTACTCCTGATACGCACTGCCATCCGACGCCGGCACGATCTCCAGCACCCCATGGGCGACCAGGCTGCGCAAGCGCGTGGACAAGATGTTCTTGGCCATTCCGAGGCTGCGCTGAAACTCACCAAAACGGCAAATCCCGTCGAATGCATCGCGAATGATCAGCAGCGACCAGCCATCGCCAATTGCGTCCAACGAGCGCGCCACCGGGCATTCGGCGCTTTCAAAGCGGGTGAGCTTGACCATCGGGCTGCCTGTCGTCGACCATTTATATAGTTGCAATATAAAACCAGAATTCTTACCGTACAACGAGTTTCATTTTGAAACCACACAAGGATTATTCGCATGTCGTCATCCCCTTTGAGCGGCGCCGTAGTATTGCTGCTCGCCGTCGCCTGTGGCCTGTCGGTGGCCAATGTCTACTACGCCCAGCCGCTGCTCGACGCCATGGCTGAAACCTTTGCCATGGACCACGCCACTGTCGGCATCATCATCGCCCTCACCCAGGTTGGCTATGGGGTGGGCCTGTTGTTGCTGGTGCCACTGGGGGACCTGCTCAACCGGCGCAGACTGATCGTCAGCCAACTGCTGCTTTCCACCCTGGCCGTGCTGATGGTGGGATTGTCGTCAAGCAGTTTCTGGCTGCTGGCCGGCATGGCACTGACCGGGCTGCTGGCAGTGGTCGCCCAGGTGCTGGTGGCACTGGCCGCTCATCTGGCATCGCCTGAACAGCGCGGCCATGTGGTGGGGTTGGTCACCAGCGGTATCGTGGTCGGTTTGTTGCTGGCCCGCTCGGTTTCCGGCGCGATGGCCGACCTGGCGGGATGGCGCTCGGTCTACCTGTTGTCGGCAGGCCTGACACTCTTGATGGCGATCTTGCTGTGGCGTGTATTGCCAAGCACCGAGCCACCGCGCGCCAGCGGCACTTATGGCGCATTGATCCGCTCGGTGTTCAGCTTGTTCAAGGAGGAGAAAGTCCTGCGTGACCGCGCCGTGCTGGCGATGTTGATTTTCGCCGCCGGCACTGTCTTGTGGACGCCGCTGGTACTGCCCCTGAGCACCCCGCCGTTGTCGCTTTCCCACACGCAAATCGGCCTGTTCGGACTCGCCGGCGCCGCCGGAGCCTTAGGTGCCGCCCGCGCCGGGCGCCTGGCCGACCAAGGGCTGGCCCAATGGACCAGTGGCACAGCCCTGCTGCTGATGCTGCTGTCATGGGTCGCAATCGGCTTCACCCAATCCTCGTTGTGGGCCTTGTTGCTCGGCGTGATTGTATTCGACCTGGGCCTGCAAGCCGTGCATGTCACCAGCCAGAGCCTGATCTACGCCGTGCGCCCCAATGCCCAGAGTCGGCTGGTGGCCGGATATATGCTGTTTTACTCGGTGGGCAGTGCGCTGGGCTCCATCAGCGCAACGGCCATGTATGCCTGGGGCGGCTGGATCGGGGTGTGTGTCCTCGGCGCAGCCATCAACCTGCTGGCGCTGGTCTACTGGCTGGCCACACTGCCCCCGAAACCTGTTTCAGTCCTGGCTGCCGGTCATGCTTTGCAACACGCCGTCACGACGGATCAACCCGTGGAACAAGGCCGCCGCCAGGTGCAACAGCACCGTCAGGAATAGCAGATAGGCCAGGAACCCATGGGCCCTGCGCAGCACCGCGAACAGTGGCGCGTTCGCTCCCACCAGCGCTGGCAACTGCACCGAACTGCTGAGCATCACTGGATCACCCGCCGCCGAGATCATCGCCCAGCCCAGCAGCGGCAAGACCAGCATCAGGGCATACAACACCAGGTGGGAGGCCTTGGCCGCCAGCACTTGCCACAGCGGCAAGTCGGCAGGCAACGGCGGTTGGCGAGTAGAAAAGCGCACCACCAAGCGCACGATCACCAATACCAGAATCGCGATACCCAACGGCTTGTGCAGGTGGATCAGCCACTCATGCCGCTGCGAAACAGAAGCCGCCAGCCCCGCGCCGATAAACAGCATGGCGATGACCATCAGCGCCATCAGCCAATGCAGCAGGCGCGCCAGAGGGGCAAAAAACCGTGGTTGGACATTCATGGCTTCAACTCCTGAGGGGCGCTGTGCAACGGGCTGACTTCACCGGCGCGACGCAGGTACGAGCTGGCGTACGCCGCCGAACGTGCCGCCAGCAACGGGTCATTGGAGGCTTCAATGCCGCTGGGCAGAATCAGTGGATCAAAGTTGATATCGCGACAATCCCCGTCCGCTTGCGGCTGGCTGCTTTGCAACACCAGGGTGCCGGCGTTGATGACTTTATGCTCGCCGGTCCAGGCTTTGCTTGCATCGTCCAAGGGATCACCGGGGTTGGCCAGGGTCATGTTCAACTGCCAGCGCAACGGACCGGTAGCGAGGCGCTGTACCAGGTCCTTTTCCAGGAAATCACTGCCGGCAGGCGCAGTATCGCCCGCTGCGTCCTGACTCTGCGGCACTACGCCCCAACGCACGGCCTGGCGCTTGCCATCGGCCCCCACCAGGAAGAATGCGTTGATGCCGTTGTAGGTTTCGGTCGCATAGCTGGCCGAAGGCTTGGCGGATTTGACCCACGCCAGGAACGGCGCGGTCTCGGGATGGGCGGCAAAGAATGCCGGCATGCTCGCCGGGTCCGGTTTGCCGGTGGAGGGCTGCGGCGCACCGGCCTTGAGCAGTTGGTAGAACGCCTCAGGCGTGCCCACTGGGAACACCGGCATGCTGTTCATGCCGGTGCGCCACTGTTGGCCGTTGGCCTGGCTGAACTGCACGGCAAAACTGCGGATCGGTACACTGCTGTCCGGCGCATAGGGGTTGCCGCTGGGCAGCGCAAATCGGCCAATCAGTGGGGTCTTGGCCTCACTGAACACCTGGGCACTGGAGTAGGCACGGGCTTCGGGGCTGCTCTGGAAATACCCGGCCACGCACACGCCCTTGGCGTGGTTACGGCGGAACCCAGGGTGCACGCCATTGTTGGTTTCCAAGGCATTGACCAGGGTTTTAGGGCGCAGGCGCTGCGGGTCGAGGGTGCCATTGACGTAGGCAAAAGCCCCCGCCACAACCGCAACCACGGCACCGATACCCGCCAGGCGCGCGATCAGGCTCGCAGTGCTCAGCGGAGGACGGGGCGGTGATGAGTGATCTACCATGAAGGAACTCCAGGGCCAAAGGCCTTAGGGATGAACATAAGGTCGGAGCATTAAGACGAACGCCGATCGGCTCTATTCCCCGGCCTCGGATTTATTTCCTGGCACGCGGAATAATCGTCAACGCCGCACGTCTCTCTAGTCCCAGCGTAGTGACCAGCCAGATACCCATGCATGAACTCGACGAACAGTTACGTGAACTCATCCCCAGGCTGCGGCGCTTTGCCGTGTCCCTGACCCGTAACGCCAGCAGCGCGGACGATCTGGTGCAGTCGACCCTGGAACGGGCAATCATCAGTTGGGCCGACAAACGCGTCGAAGGCGATTTGCGCGCCTGGCTGTTTTCGATCCTCTACCGGCAGTTCCTCGATGCCCACCGCCGTACCCGGCGCTACGCTCGCATGCTCGAATTTTTCACCGGACGCGACGATGCGCAGCCGTCGGTGGAACGTACGGTGATCGCCCAGTCGACCCTGCAAGCCTTCGATCAACTCAACACCGAGCAGCGTGCGCTGCTGCTGTGGGTCTCGGTCGAAGGCCTGAGCTACAAGGAAATCGCCGAGATCCTTGAGGTGCCCATCGGCACCGTGATGTCGCGCCTGTCCCGTGCGCGCCAAGCCCTGCGTCTACTCAGTGATGGCGAAATTGCCAGCCCTTCCCTGCGGATACTCAAATGATCAGCCTGCCCCCCAGCGAACGCGATTTGCATGCCTACGTCGATCACCAACTGCTGGAGAGTGATCGCCGCGTGCTTGAGACCTATTTGGCGGCGCACCCGGACGTCGCCGCGCAGGTCCATGCCTGGCAACACGACGCGCAGTTGCTGCGTGCAGCGCTGGGCGGCGCCCTGCAGCAGCCGGCCAACCCGGACCTGGACCCGGCCATGATCCGCCAGCGCCTGAAGCGCCAATCGCGTCGACAGTTTGCTACGGCCGCCGTGCTGCTTCTCGCCGTCAGCCTCGGCGGTATCGGCGGCTGGCACGCCCGTGAAGCCACCCAGCCCGCCCAACTGCCCATGGCCGATGCCATGCAGGCGTTCCGCTTGTTTGCCCAGGACGGCATCATGCCCGCCGACTACAAGGTGCAGGGCGGCGGCACGATGCAGGCCTGGCTCGATCGCTACTTCAACCAGGCACACCGCCTGCCGGACTTGAGCACCTCCGGGTTCACCCCGGTCAGCGGGCGCCTGCTCACCACCGAGCAAGGCGCCGCCGCCATGGTGTTGTACGAGGACCCGCAAGGCCGGCGCATCAGTTTCTATATCCGCCCGCCAGGCCCGGAAAACGGCTTCCTGCCTCGGGGCAGCCGCAGCGCCGATGGTTTGCAAGCGCAATACTGGTCCGGTGCCGGCTATAACTATGCGCTGGTCAGCCCGGTGGATCAGCCCGGCCCGCCGCTGCTGAAATTCTAGAAGCCGACGTCGAGCACCACGTTGTCCAGGTAGGTGCCCGCGGGCGGGGTGGGCTGGTCGGTGTAGATCCGGGCGTTATAGTTGAACACCTGGCTGCCGATGCCCAGGCCATTGCCGGGGTTGATCTCGGCGGTGGAGCTGTCGCGACGCGCAGCGCCGACACTGCCCCAGCGCGTGGTACCGGCGCTTTTGAAGAGGTCATAGGCCAAGTAGTTGCTGCCTGAGACCATCCGGCGTCGCCCGCCCACACTGACGGCGTTCTGGCCATCGCTCAAACCTACGCTGTAAGCACTGCCCTTGGTGCAGGAAATGCTGATGGTCTGGCCGGTGACCGGGGTAAAGCCGCTGATGACGGGCGCGCTGCCAAAACTGATATTGGGTGCAGTGATCTGGCAGTCGTTGGTGACGGTCATGCTCACGGTCAGGAGCTTGACTTGGGGGGTGAGGTTCTTGTCACGCAATATGCACAAGTTGCCAACGCCCAGGCCGATGCAATAATCCCAGGTCCACGCGACGCTCAAGACTTCGGTATACACCCCGGCCGCTACATTCGTCCCAGTAATACTGCCCACGTAAAGCGGCAGGTTCTTGCTGCCCGGCCCCGTCAAAAGCCCCGCGCTGGTCGCAATGCCATTGGGACCGAAATCGAACTGGATCCCCCGGTTAATCGGGAACGTGGTGGTGTTATTGCCATAAATCGTATAACCGATCACATCCCCCGTGGGGCCGACCATGCCGCTGGTGGTTGAAGTGATCGTGGCATAGAAGTGGTCATTGGTGCCGAGGGCGATCAATGAGGCCGTGCAGCTCAAACCGCCATTGAGGGTCGAACTGTTTTGCGTCGCGGTGCGCACGTTGATCGAACTCACCGAGCCAAAACTCACCGGAGCAGTCGCCACCGTCGAACACAGCGCCATCGCCTGCCCCGAACACAACAGCCCGATGAGCGACAGCCATCCCAAACCTCTCATTGGCACACCAACGGCCCGATCAACGGCATGCCCTGCTGCTGCTCGTCGATATCGAATCGCGCCTGACACGTGCGCCCGTCCCCCAGTGTGACCTGCAAGGTGTTATGCGCCGAGAGGTTTTCCAGGTACACCAGGCCATCCCAGCCGACCACCGCCTGCTGGTTGCTTTGCTCGTGCACCAGCAGGCTGCCCAGGGGTAATTCCTGGTGCTGGGTGTCCACCAGCGTGACGCTGGCCGCAAGCACCCGGCGCAGCGGAAACTCCAGCAGATAACCGCTGCCGCGCCGCACGGATACACGCTGCTCCACATTCGGGCTCTGCACGTTGAGCGGCAGGTTCAGCGGATCGATTTCATACTTGGCGCGGTAATACGCGCTGCTCCACGGCACCAGCAGATGACCGTTGCGGTCGGTTTCACCCACCAGTTGGTTTTCATAGCGCACCGGAATCCCGGCGAAGCCCTGAGTACTCACCACCACAAAGGCATCATTGATACGGTTGGCAGCAAAAGTGTCGCCGCCCATCCACACCAGCGAGCCACTGGCATCCGCCCAACGCGTCTCGGCGTCGCTGCTGCCGTACACACCGGCCTGCAACTGCACCGACTGCAAGCGCCAGGTCAGATCGGCCTGCCGGTACGCCGGGCCATCACCCTGGGCATAACCGAGGTTGTAACCCACCCCGCCCTCGCTGGGCACCGCACTGCTGTAGTTGAGGCGCTGGCGACTGGCGCCATCCTTGCTGCGCTCGGTGCTCAAGGCCAGGCTGCCGTTGAGATCAAACGGAATCACCAACTGCGCCTGCATCGCCCAGTTGCTGTCGCCGATCTCACGGTTGGCCGACAGGTAGAAGCTGGTGTTGCGCCACAGCGGCTTGCTCCAACTGAGGTTGAGCAAGCGCGTTCGAGAATCGTCCGCTGCCTGCACGTCAAAGTAACCTACGCCCAGGCTGCCGAAGCGCTCAAGGTTAAGGCTCAAGGTCACTTGCTCGCTGCGTTTGCTGAGGCTGGCATAGGGCGTGTCGACCAGGGTCAGGTCGGCGTACTCGTCGCGCCGCTCGACCCGCTGGTACGACAGGCTGTAGCGCATGCTGTTGTATTGATAGCCCAGGCTCAGTTGCTGGCCGCCGCGGCCTTCGAACTGGCTTTGGCTGACGGCGGTATTGAGCACGCCGAAGTTGCCCAGCCGCAGGTTGCCACCCAGTCCGCCGAGGGTCAGGTCACTGGAGGCTTCGGCGTGACTTTCCAGGGTCAGGTTGTCGGAATAACCATAACGAAAGGTACCGCTGGCAACGCCAGGCCCGTAGGCGAAATCTTTCAAGGTGTATTCCCGGCGCAAGGAACCGGCAGCCACCGAGAAATCCGTCAGGCCTTTTTGCAGCAGCGTACTCGTTACATAAAACGGCACCGTGGTCGACACCTGGCGGCCCAGGGCGTCGGTGGTCACCACGACCGCTTCGCCTGCACCGTTGATAAACGGCACGTTGGTCAGGGTGTAAGGCCCCGGTTGCAGCAGCGCACTGTCGGATTTGTAGCCGTTGATGAACAGGTCAACCGACGACGGCACAGCGGCTTCACCGGCAAATTGCGGCAGCGGGTAGGTCACCAGGTCCGGGCGTACGGCAAAGTCACGGGAAAACTGCACCCCCCCCAGGCGCACCGAACTGCTCCAGGGCAAGGCGCCGCTGATCACGTCACCGGCCTCGTAGGTCAGCAGCCGTTCGTCATCGGAGAAACGCCAGGTGGTGTCATAGCGCCGATAGCCATTGTTGAACGTACTGCTGCTCACGCCATCGGCCAGGGTCTGGCGATACTGGCCGGTATTGGACAAGGTGCCCCAGTTGTCGAACAGCCGTACTTCGTTCCAGGCGGCGAGGTAGCTGCCGCCTTCGTCGGTGTCGCTGAAATACAGATCATAGTTGAGCAAGGCGCCGAAACTGCTCATCGCCTGGGTGCGCGGATAGGCGTTGCGGTTACCGATGAACTGCTCTTTCAACCACGCAGGCGGCACATCCAGCAGCAGGCGCTGAGCGTTGCTGTCGTAGTCACTGTGCAGACCCGGGAGCGTGTCCAACGCCACGCTGCCACTCAGTTCACCGGGCAGCTTCATGCCCACATCCTGCAGCGCACTGGCCGGCACATAGAGCTGCCCGGCCCGTTGATCGACCGCGATGACGCGGCCGGTGTCCATCTGATTGACCACCAGTTCCAGAAACAACTGTGCATCGGCGACAGCCTCCATACTGCTCGGGGGCGGTGGCAGGTCGCCAGCCACGCCCTGCGGCGCAATCATTGCGCCCCATAGCCCGCTTACCATTGCTACCGACGGCCATAGACCTCGAGTCCAACCACGACTCACACATGGCGTTGTGTCCTTCAATGGACATCTCCATCCGTTTAAATCCCGGAGCTTCCCGCCCCGTTACACCCGGTTACCGTGTCGGCGCAAGGTTCTCCAACTGCTGCGCGCCGTTGATCCTGACCTGCAGGGGCTGGTCAGCCGACAGCCCATCCGGCACCGGCCAGCGCATGGTCGCGCCCGGCAAGACATAGCCAAGCAAACCGTCCACCAAGGGCCGTGTCTGCCCGCCCTGCTTGAATGAAGCATCGGTGAGGCGCGCATGCACGGCGCCCTGGTTGCGTACTTCGAGGTAATTGCGCCCCGCCACCGTGACTTTCTGCCAACTCAAGTCCGGCTTGCCGGCGCCCTTGGGATCACGCTGGCGTGTGCTGTCTTCCTTGCTCCACAGGCCCGCGCCGTAGGCAAACAGCGGTACCGAGTAACGCATCTGGAAGCGAATAGCCGCCGCCGTATTCTTGCCCTCTGGCGGCGCCGGCACCTGCAGCGGCGAAGGGATTTCATCAATGATGATGCGGTAGGCCAACTCTTGTCCCGGCGGCACTTCGCGGGTGCGGGTCAGGCGTACCAGTTGTTTTTGCCCTGGCTCGATTCGCGCCACCGGCGGGCTGCCGATCACATCGCGCTGGTTCTGGTATTGCTCATCGAAACCGCTCTGGCTCCACGCGAACACGCGTATCTGCAGGCTCGCGGTTTCGGTCCCACGGTTTTCCAGCCACAGCGCGCTGGCCTGTTGGTCGGCCTCCAGCACTGGATCGATGGGCCAGATCAGCACCGAGCTGGCCGCCTGTACGACCCCCGCCGTGCACACCGCACTCAAGGCAATACCCGCGGCCCACAACCGCCGGGAAGGTGAACGCATAACCCCACTCCTTATACCGATAGCCTTACCACGTCAGCTGCACCTGCAGCGTGTCGCTGTATGTCCCCCCAGGCTGATTGCCCGGCAATTGCACCCGCCCGTAGATGGGCAGGTTGATGTTATTCGCGTCGCTGTAGGCCACGTTGACGCTCTGGCCAATCCCCAGGCTCTGGCTGAACGCCGCATCCCGAAACAACTGGTAAGCCACTCGCGCGCTGCCGCTGTTGAGCTGCAAATTGCGCCCGGTGCCGCTGTGCAGGCCGCCGTTGACGCTCATGCTCAGCGTCACCCCAGGCGTGCATTGCAAAGTCACACCCCCCGTCAGCGCCGCCGTGACCGTGCTGGTAGCCAGGGCCGAGTAACTGCCGTAGGTCAGCGCGCCATAATTGGAGCCTGCGCCCACAACCAGGCAACCTGGTGTGATAGTCGCGCTCACCTGGAAGCTTTGGCTGGTCACCGCCGATAACGGCAGCGGCACCGCCAGCCCACAGGCCAGCAACGCTCTGAGCCACATCGCTAGAACGTCAGTTCCACGGCCACGGTGTCGGTGTAGGTGCCGGCTGGCAGCCCCGCCTTGCCCACCGCTCGACCGTAGAGGTTGACGGTCTGCGCTACGCCGGTACTGGTGGCGAGTGTGATCACGTCGTCAATCGCCAACAGCGCGGAGTGGCCGCTGTCGGTATAGAAGTCGTAGGGCACGAAGTTGCCTGCACCGTCGGCCAACGCACGGCTGCCGCCCGGAGACGCACCGTCATGGGCACCGGCGCGCACCTTGACCGCTGGGGTGGTGCCACTGGAGCACAGAATCGACAGCGCCCCACCGGTGCCGGTGCCGCCGAGCAACTGGGCATCGGCGTTGGTGAACAGACTGTTGGTGGTGCCGAAGTTCAAGCTACCAAAGTTAAGGCCGCTGGCGGCTCCAGAGCCGTTGACCTGGCAGCTGGCGATCAATATCAGGCTGGACGTGATCTGCCCGGTCACGGTGGTCGCCGCGTTGAGGCTGGAGGCCATGGCCAGGCCCAGTGCACAGACACCTAATCGCGAAACAAGTACATGCATGGTTTTCATCCTCTTGAGTTACCAGTCCAGTGTCACCGTCAACGTGTCGGTGTAGATCCCTGCCGGTAAGGCACTGGTATTTGCCACCACGGAGCCAAACACCGGAATCGGTATCTGGGTGCCCCTGGCCACGACAAAATTGCGTTGTTGGCCGATGCTGTAAGCGCTGCGGCCCTGCGGGTCGGCAGACAGCCGATACGGAATCATCTGGCGCCCATTGCTCAGGCGTCGTGTAGTGCCATCGCCATTGGTGCCGCCGTCGATGGTCACGGTAAAGCTCGAGACCGAAGGGTTGCACGACACCGCCAGCGGCGCCTTGTCGCCGTCGGAGACCGCTGCGCCCAGCGTGCTGTTCCAGGTCGGGCCCTGGCTGCCAAAGTCGAGCATCGCCGTGCCACCCGTGGGGTTGACCGGTGCGCTTTCGACGCCTTTGCTCACTTCGCAACTGGCGGTGATCACCAGCCGCGCCTGGATAAACCCGGTGGCGACAGCCGCCTGCGCGTCATCCGCCAGCACCAGCAGGCCGCCCATGGCCACCGCGGCCAGATAGCGGCTTACCACGTGACCGTCACCTTGAGCAGGTCGGTGTAGCGGCCGACGGCGGGTATGTCTTTGAGCGGCTCGATGCGGCCATACAGCGGCAGGTCGACGAAACCGGCGTCAGGCACCCGGCCACTCAGCGGCACATCCACCGGCAACGGCACGCGCCGCGCGGCGTCGGCATAGATGCGATAGGGAATGGGTCGGGTCGAAGGGGTGGCGCTGAGGTAACGAAGTTCACCGGTGCCGCCATGCAGGCCGCCATCCACGCGCACTTGATACGGCGTGTCAGGGTTGCACTCCAGGCGCGGCTGGCGCTGGCTGATCAGTGCCGCACTCAGGGGCCCGGCCGGGTCATCCAGACGCGGGCCGCTGCCGAAATCCAATACGCCAAGCTGCTCGATGCCCGCTTGGCGGGTCGTGCCCACCAGTTGGCAGCCCCGCTGCACGTCGATACGCACCTCCACCTGAAGCTGTGCACCGTAAGCCGTGCTGCAGAGCATCGCGCCCATGACTGCCAATACTGCTCGTCCCTTCACTGCCCCAGATCCTTTTACAGGGGTGACTGCTGTGTAGAAGGTTAGTCACTCAACGAGAAACTGCCAGTCTGGACAGGATTACCCTCGTGACATGCTTTTTCGAGATAGCTGGCAGTGCCCTTCTCTATTGGTCAAAACGCGGCGGGCGCCCTAAAGTGAGCGACCACTGAAATACAGAGTGACTTGCATTGGCCGCGCTTTCCCTGATCCGTCGCCTGCTCGGTAAGAAAACCGACGCCCTGGACGCCTCGCCTATCCCCGCGTTCTTTCAGCAAAAAGCCGAGCAACAGGGTTATACCCTCAGTGCCGGTCAAACCCGAGCCATTGCTGCCCTGGCCCGAGAAACCCAGCACCTGCTCGCCGGCCAACCTACCCGCAGCCTGTACCTGCACGGGCCGGTGGGGCGCGGCAAAAGCTGGTTGCTGGACGGCTTTTTCCAAGCGCTGCCGATTGCCGAGAAGCAGCGCGTGCACTTCCATGATTTTTTCGCGCGCCTGCATCGCGGTATGTTCACGCACCGTGAGCAGGACGATGCCCTGGCTGTGACCCTCGATGAACTGCTGACGGACTGCCGTGTCCTGTGTTTTGACGAGTTCCACGTCCACGATATCGGCGATGCCATGCTGATCACGCGGCTGTTCAAAGCCTTGTTCGAGCGCGGTGTGCTGGTGCTGGTGACGTCCAACTATGCGCCGCAGGGGCTGCTGCCCAATCCGCTGTACCACGAGCGCTTCAAGCCGGTGATCGACCTGATCGATGCGCGCATGGCGGTGCTGGAAGTCAGCTCGCCCCAGGATTTTCGCAGCCTGCCTCAAGCCCAGAGCGCACAACGCTTTACCAGCGGTCGGTACGTTTGGCCCGCAAACGCAAGCCAGCGCCAAGCCTTGGGGCTTCCCGCCGCCGACTGCCCGCCGCGCCCTCTGGCCGTCGGCAACCGGACGTTGATCTGCCGCCACCACGCAGGCCGCACCATTGCTTTCACCTTCAGCGATCTTTGTGAACAGTTGACCGCCGTGATGGACTACCTGCTGCTGTGCCAAGACTATGATCACTGGATCATCGACGGCCTGCCGCAACTGGCCGATTGCCCGATTGCCGTACAGCAACGCTTTATCAACCTGGTGGATGTGCTCTACGACCGGGACAAGCACCTGATCCTGATCGGCGAGCAACCCCTCGACCTGGCCCTGAGTGGCCAGGCCATCGACCTCGCCCGCACCGCCAGCCGTCTCGGCCAATTGCAACAGGCTGACCCGCAACCTGCACACGACCCGGTATCATGAGCGCCATTTGCGCCCCTTTACCGAGTAACCGCTGCGTTCATGAATACTCTCGCCCAACTCAAGGCCGGCCAACTGGCCGGTATCACGCGCCTGGACCTGTCCTGCGGGCTGACCGAATTTCCCCAGGAAATCTTCGAACTGGCCGACTCCCTGGAGATCCTCAACCTCAGCGGTAACGCCCTGAGCAGCCTGCCCGACGACCTGCATCGCCTGCCCCACCTGCGTGTGCTGTTCTGTTCAGACAACCTGTTCACCGAGCTGCCGACTTGCCTGGGCCTGTGCGCCAAGCTGAGCATGATCGGCTTCAAGGCCAACCAGATCAGCCACGTGCCCGCCGCCGCGTTGCCGCCGTTGTTGCGCTGGCTGATCCTGACCGACAACCGCATCCACCATTTGCCCGATGAACTGGGCAAACGCCCGCTGCTGCAAAAGCTGATGCTGGCCGGCAATCAACTGTCGCAGCTGCCGGAGAGCATGGCCAACTGCCGCAGCCTCGAATTGCTGCGCATCGCCTCCAACCGTTTCACCCAGTTGCCGGCGTGGTTGCTGGCCCTGCCAAGCCTGACTTGGCTGGCCTATGCCGGTAACCCGGTGGAAATGGCGGTGGAGGTGACAGGTGATGTCGCCACGCCGGATATTCCCTGGGCCCAGCTGGAACTGGCCGAAGTCCTTGGCGAAGGCGCCTCCGGCGTTATCCGCAAGGCCCTGTGGAAACCGTCAGGCAAACCGGTCGCAGTCAAACTGTATAAAGGCAGCATCACCAGCGATGGTTCGCCGCTGCACGAAATGCAGGCCTGCATCGCCGCCGGGCTGCACCCTAACCTGATCAAGGTAGAAGGCCGCGTTGTCGGCCACCCGGATGACCAGGCCGCGCTGGTGATGGACCTGATCGACCCGAGCTACCGCAACCTCGCAGCCCTGCCCAGCCTGGCTTCGTGCACCCGCGACATCTATGAACCGGGTACGCGCTTCAGCCTTGATGTGGCGCTGCGCATTGCAAGGGGCATCGCGTCGGTCGCGGCGCATCTGCATCGCCACGGCATCACCCATGGCGACCTGTATGGCCACAATATTCTGTGGAATGAGGCGGGAGACTGTTTGCTGGGGGATTTTGGCGCGGCGTCGTTCCATGCCACGGCCGATGGCGTGGAAACCAGGGCCTTGCAGCGGATTGAAGTGCGGGCGTTTGGGGTGTTGTTGGGGGAATTGTTGGAGCGGGTTGAGGAACAGCTGAGTGATGGACTGGCAGCGTTGCAAAAAAGCTGCTGTCAGCCTGATGTGCTGGCACGACCGGGGTTCAACGAAATCGAATCACTGCTGAGCCGGGGCTGAAACCCAATCCAAATGTGGGCGCTGGCGTGCCTGCGATAGCGGTGTATCGATCACTGAAAAAGTGAATGACACGACTTCATCGCAGGCACGCCAGCGCCCACATTTGTTAGCGTGTTTTAGCCCGCCAGACCGACGAACATGTCCTGAACGTCATCATGGTTGTCCAAGCCTTCGAGGAAGGCTTCGACTTCCGCCATTTGCTCATCGCTCAACCCGCTCACCGGGTTCTTCGAGATATAGCCCAACTTGGCCGACAGCACGGTGAACCCCTGCTCCGGCAAGGCTTTCTGTACGGCGTCGAGGTCGGTGGTCTCGGTGATGAACAGGGTGGTGCCTTCTTCTTCACCCTCTTCGAAATCCTGGGCGCCGGCTTCAATGGCTGCCATTTCCGGATCGGCGTCCGGGCTGTCCGGCGAGGCTTCGATCAGGCCGACGTGGTTGAAATCCCAGGCCACGGAGCCGGAAGCACCGAGTTGGCCCTTGCGGAATGCCACGCGGATTTCCGCCACGGTACGGTTGATGTTGTCGGTCACGCACTCGACGATCAGCGGCACCTGGTGCGGGGCGAACCCCTCATAGGTCACGCGATGGTACTGCACGGTTTCGCCGAGCAGACCGGCGCCTTTCTTGATGGCGCGGTCCAGGGTTTCCTTGGGCATCGAGGCCTTTTTGGCCTGTTCCACCACCAGACGCAGGTGAGCGTTGGTCGAGGTATCGGCGCCGTTGCGCGCGGCGATGGTGATTTCTTTCACCAGCTTGCCGAAGATCTTGCCCTTGGCATTCGCTGCCGCTTCTTTATGTTTGACTTTCCACTGTGCGCCCATGACTCACTCTCTTCTATCCATCGCGCCGAAACGTCTACTGGCCGGCGCTTTGGGGGCAGAGTTTATAGGGCAAAAACGCTCTAATCCACCAAAAAACCGGCCATACCCCTCAGGTTCGCAAGGGTTTGACCGCCACGTTACAGTCCGGCACGAAATCCCCGACCTGGGCCAGCACTGCCGGCCGGGCGTTCCAGTACGGCATCAACACCAGCGAAGAAAACAACGCAGCCCCGGCAAACACGATAAACACCGTTACGGTATCGAAGTACCCCGGCAGCAGCCCGCCGAGGATCGCGCCCACCGAGCCGCAGCCATTCACAAAGCCCGCGGCGGTGGCACCGGCCTTGGCGGTGCCGAAGTCGATGGCAGCGGTGCTGCTGATCATCGAGTCCGGCCCGTACAGGGTCAGGCCCATGACAAACAGCAAGGCCATCACCAGCACCACACTACCGGTATGCAGCGCCCCCATGAACAAGGCCAGGGCCACGGTCAGGGCCAGCAGGCTGAGCACACAGGCGGGCATGCGGCGGGCACCAAAGAGTTTGTCGGAAGCCAGGCCGATCAGTACCGGACCGAGCAAGCCCGCCAGCTCGAACGCCGTGGGCACGATCGCCGCCCCCACTTTGCCCACCGACGGCATCTGTTCGTAGACGATCACCGGGCCCCACAACAGGATCGCGTAACGCGCCGGTTTCAACAGAAAATACGCCAGCCCCAGGGTCAGCACCGTGCGGTTGCGCAAGATCGCGCGTAATGGCTCCAGCACGCTGATGCGTTTTTCGGCGGCGGCCTCCTCCGCACTCAACGCCGGCTCCGGTTCGACGGCGGGCAAGCCCACATCCTGCGGCGTGTTGCGCTGGAAGATAAAGAACAGCAGCGCCACCAGCGCCACCACCACCGCACTGGAGATAAACGCCGCGTGCCAGCTGCCTATCAAGGTGTAGGCCCACCACCCTGCAAAGGGCGAGGCTACCAAGCCACCGAACGCGTAGCACGAACTCCACAACCCCAGTACCCGTCCGCGCTGTTGCGCCGGGAAGAAACTACCGAGGTTCTTGCACAACCCCGACCAGCCGGTGGACTGCGCCAGGCCTTGGATCAACATGCATGTGACAAAGATCGGCAAGGTCGCGAACGTGCCCATGACCAGGGCGGCGGCAGCGGAAATCAACAAGCCGCCCAGCACCACGACCCGTGGCCCGAAGCGATCGGCCAACATCCCCCAGGTGAATTGCCCGACGGCATACGCCGCCAGGTAGAGACCGTCCAGGTTGGCCATCATCATTTTATCGAGGGGGAAGCTCGGGTCGTCGCCAATGCCCAGCTTGGCCACCGAAAACGCTTTGCGAGTGAAGTAAAAGGCGGCGTACGCCAGCCAGGTGATGGCGAAAATCTGCACGCGCCAACGCTTGATGCTACCCATAGGGATATTCATGGTGGTTCTGACCTCAGGTTGAGTGTGCCGGCAGAATCGCGAAGCAAATGCCTGTTTTTTTATTGTTGAGCACTGCAACACCGGTCCCTGGGGAACGGCATTGGTCAGATGAGCGCTGTTTGCCAGGGCTCATGGCCACCGCGGTTGTAGGACTCAACCTACGGCGACTGAGGCGTATAAAAGCAACGGCAGACTAATAGGTAAAATCGATTTATCGTATTTCAAATATAAGCTGAGCTTGTAGGAGGTCTGTTCATGTCGGTGTCTCATGCGCAACTCAAAGCCTTTCACGCCGTAGCGGTCCACGGCAGCTTTACCCAGGCCGCCGAACGGCTGTTCCTCACGCAACCGGCGATCTCCGACCAGGTGCGCAAACTTGAAGAGCGCTTTGGGGTGTTGCTGTTTCATCGCAACAAACGTGCAGTGCGCCTGACCGACCTGGGTGAACGCCTGCTCGCCATCACCCAACGCCTGTTCGTGATCCAGGCCGAAGCCGAGGAACTGCTGCAAGACTCGCGCGCCCTGCTCACCGGCACCCTGACGCTGGCGGTGGACGCACCGGTCCACGTGCTGCCGCAGATCGCGCGTTTTTGCGAGCGCTACCCGGGCATCAGCGTGAAGATCGAAACCGGCAATACCGACGAATCACTGTTTCGCCTGTACAACTACCAGGCCGACCTGGCCTTGCTGGGGCGCGATGTCGATGACGAACGGCTCTTGTCGTTGCCCCTGCCCGACGACCAGCTACTGGCTTTTGTCGCGCGCAACCACCCGTGGGCCGGGCGCGAATCTATCTGCCTGGCCGACCTGGACGACACGCCCCTGGTGCTCAGGGAAACGGGCTCTGTCACCCGCCAGACCCTGGAGCAGGAGATGAGCCAGGCCGGGCTGCGCATTCGCCCGGCGATCCAGGTCGAAGGCCGTGAAGCCGCACGAGAAGCGGTGGTGGTGGGGATTGGCGTGGGGGTGGTCTCGGCGGCGGAGTTCGGCGCGGACTCACGGGTCTACGCCATGCCGATCCGCGATTGCAGCCAGCGGATGAAAGAAACCCTGGTGTGCCTCAAGGAGCAGAGCTCACGGCGGGTGGTGGCGACGTTCCTCGACATCATGCGCGAGAGTCTTCAGCCCGGCGCCAGCTCGAAGAACGCCTGAATCAGGCGCAGCGACCGGCGCCGCTCCATGCAACCGAGCACATGCCGGTTCACCAGGCCATCACCCAGCAGCGGTACCGCCCGCACGCGTGGGTCCTGGCTGACCTCCATGGACGAGACCACACCGACGCCCAACTCGGCGGCGACGGCCTCGGTCACCGCTTCACGGCTGTCGAGTTCCAGCAGCACCTTGGGTTTTACACCGGTCGCGGCACACGCTTCATCGAACGTACGCCGGGTGATCGAGCTGGGTTCGCGCAGCACCATGATCACCTCATTCAATTGCGCCAAGCGAATGCCCCCGGATTGCATCGCCCACGGATGCGCAGCCGGCACCAGCGCGCAGATCCGCGACTCACTCAACGGTTGCAGGTGCAGGCCATTGCGCGGCGCCACTTCGGTGAGCACCGCCACATCCGCATGCTCGGACATAAGCGCCGCCAGGGTTTCCTGGGCATTGCCCAGGCGCAGGTTCACGGTGATCCCCGGGTAACGCGCTCGCAGGCTGGCGATCATTGGCATCACCAGGTGCGGGCCGTCCGCTGCCACTTCCAGCCGCCCGGTGAGCAATTGACGGTTGGCCTCCAGCATCGTCTGCGCTTCGTCCACCAGGCCAAAGATCGCCCGGGTGATTGACGCCAGGCGTGCGCCCTCCTCGGTCAACTCAACCCGTCGCGCGGTGCGCCGCAGCAACGGGATCTGGTAGTACTCCTCCAGGGCCTTGATGTGCCCGGTCACCGCCGGCTGGCTGATGAACAGCCGTGCGGCGGCACGAGTAAAGCTGCCCTCGCGGGCCACGGCATCGAATGCACGCAGTTGGAACAAATTCATGGCTATCGGCCTCACTGATAGCTCGCATAACAACAAACAATTTGATTGATAACAAGCCAAACTGCAATTTAAGCGCCGTAGCTTCACCCCCCGATGCCTTGCGAGGACTTGAGATGACCACTGCCGCGCCGATCCTGCTGACCCCTGGCCCCCTGACCACATCGAACCGCACCCGCCAAGCCATGATGGTGGACTGGGGGTCATGGGACGACCGCTTCAACCAACTCACGGCCAGCGTGTGCGAGCAATTGCTGGCGATCCTCAACGGCGAAGGCAGCCACCATTGTGTCCCCTTGCAGGGCAGCGGCACCTTCGCCGTCGAAGCCGCCATCGGCACCCTCGTCCCGCGTGACGGCAAGGTGCTGGTGCTGATCAACGGCGCGTATGGCAAGCGCCTGGCGAAAATCTGCGAAGTCTTGGGCCGCGCGTTCAGCACCTTTGAAACCGCCGAGGATGAGCCCACGACCGCCGCCGATGTGGACCGTCTGCTACGCGCCGACCCGGCCATCACCCACGTCGCGCTCATCCACTGCGAAACTAGCACCGGCATCCTCAACCCATTGCCGGAGATTGCCCAGGTCGTTAAAGCCCACGACAAACGCTTGATCATCGACGCCATGAGTTCTTTTGGCGCGCTGGCGATCGACGCCCGCGAAGTGCCATTCGACGCGCTGGTCGCCGCCTCCGGCAAGTGCCTGGAAGGCGTGCCGGGCATGGGGTTCGTCTTCGCCAACAAACAGGCGCTGGCCGCCGCTCAAGGCAATTGCCACTCCCTGGCGATGGACCTGTTCGACCAACACAGCTACATGGCCAAGACCGGTCAGTGGCGCTTCACCCCTCCTACCCATGTAGTCGCCGCCCTGCACGAAGCGCTGCTGCAGTACCAGGAGGAAGGCGGCCTGATCGCGCGGCATAAACGCTACGCCAGCAACTGCCAGGCGTTGCTCGACGGCATGGCCGAACGGGGCCTGCGCAGCTTCCTGCCGGCTGACATCCAGGCGCCGATCATCGTCACCTTCCATGCACCGAGGGACCCGCGCTATCAGTTCAAGGATTTCTATGAGCGGGTCAAGGCCAAGGGTTTCATTCTGTATCCCGGCAAATTGACCCAGGTGGAAACCTTCCGCGTGGGCTGCATTGGCCATGTCGACGCGGCAGGGATGCGAGCGGCGGTCAAGGCGATCGCCGACGTGCTGCAAGAAATGGAAGTGTTGGACGTTTGATTTCCCCATAACCCACAGGATCTGAATGATGAACTATCAAAACCCCAACACCCTCCAGGCCGTCATCCTTGACTGGGCCGGCACCGTGGTCGACTTCGGCTCATTCGCCCCCACGCAGATTTTTGTCGAGGCCTTTGCCGAGTTCGACGTACAGGTTTCCATCGAAGAAGCCCGTGGCCCGATGGGCATGGGCAAGTGGGACCACATCCGCACCCTCTGCGACCAGCCACAGGTCGCCGAACGCTACCGCAAAGCCTTCGGCCGCACGCCCACGGATGACGACGTGACTGCCATCTACCAGCGCTTCATGCCCTTGCAGATCGAGAAAATCGCCGAACACTCGGCGCTGATCCCCGGCGCCCTCGACACCATTGCCCGGCTGCGCGTGCAAGGCATCAAGATCGGCTCCTGCTCCGGCTACCCCAAGCAAGTCATGGATAAAGTCGTCGCCCTGGCGGCCACCAACGGCTATATCGCCGACCATGTGGTCGCTACCGACGAAGTACCCAATGGCCGCCCATGGCCAGCCCAGGCGCTGGCCAACGTGATTGCGCTGGGTATTGACGATGTGGCGGCGTGCGTGAAGGTCGACGACACCGTGCCGGGTATCCTCGAAGGCCGCCGCGCCGGGATGTGGACCGTGGCCCTGACCTGCTCCGGCAATGCCCTGGGCCTGACCTACGAGCAGTTCCGTGCCTTGGACGGCGGCGCCCTGGCCAGCGAACGCAAGCGTATCGTGGCGATGTTCGAAGGCTCGCGCCCGCATTACCTGATCGACACGATCAATGACCTGCCTGCGGTCATCCTCGACATCAATGCACGGCTGGCCCGTGGAGAAATGCCACAGAGCTACTGATCGAGGTCAAAACTACGCCACTTACGCCAGGCAAACCGCTCAAAACCGGCATACAGTAAAAGGACTCCATCACCCAAGAATGGAGGTTTGCCCTGATGAGTGAGGAACCCAGCGATGCCGTGGAAAAACTCCGATACACGCTACAGCAGCATGTCGATCGCGCTGCACTGGTTGATGGTGGTGCTGCTGGCGGTGGTATACGCCTGCATTGAATTACGCGGCCAGTTTCCCAAAGGCAGCGGTGCGCGAACGTTGATCGTGGAGATGCACTTCATGTTCGGCCTCACCGTGTTTGTGCTGGTGTGGCTGCGGTTGTTCGCACGCAGCCTGGGCGTGGCGCCGAAGATCGTGCCGGCGCCGCCGCAATGGCAAACCCTGTTGGCGACCCTGATGCACGTTGCGCTGTACGCGTTGATGATCGGCATGCCGATTGCGGGTTGGCTGATTGTCAGTGCCGAGGGTCATTCGGTGATGTTCTACGGGATGGAATTGCCGCCGTTGATCGGCGAGAACAAGGACCTGGCCAAACAGATCGAGGGGTGGCATGTGTGGTTTGGCAAGGTCGGTTATTGGCTGATCGGGCTGCATGCACTGGCGGGGATCGCCCACCACTACATCCTGCGGGACAACACGGCATTGCGCATGATGCCGGGCAAGCGCGCTAACCCGTGAAGCCTCGACGGCCCTGAAGGCCGCCGGTGTGAACGAAGATCAGGCGAGTGCCGGGGGTGAAGCGCCCGGCCTCGACCTGCGCCTTCAAGGCCATTAACGCCTTGCCGGTGTAGAGCGGCTCCAAGGGCAGGCCACACGTTTGCTGCGTGGTGTCGATGAAGTCGAGCAGCACGGGATCGACTTTGGCGAAGCCACCTCGGCTGGCGTCCAGCAACTCATAGCCCGCCTGTACGATGGCACCGATGTTCTGTGCCACACCGTGATCATCCGGCACGGCCAAGGCGCCGTAAACCGGATGCGCCCCCGCCTCTGCAAGCACCAACCCCGCCAACGTGGTCCCCGTACCCGCCGCCAACCACCAAGCGTCGTAATCAGCCCAGCCCAGCGCTTGCAACTGCGCGCGAGCCTGTTCGACCAGCACACCACAGCCACTCGCGCCGGCAAGCCCGCCACCGCCTTCGGGCACGGGATGAAGATGCGGATAGTGCTCGCGCCAAGGTAGCCAGAACGCCGGCTCATGCCGCGCACGATAGCCGCCATAACCCAGCCAATGCAGGTGCATGCCGAAGGCTTTCAGGTCAAGAACGGTCGGGGTGTCTTGGGGATGTCCGCGCAGCAGGCCGACGGTAGGAAAACCAAACCGCTTTCCCGCCGCCGCCAGCGCGTGCAGATGGTTGGAGTACGCGCCCCCCAGGCTAATGATGCCGCGAGCATTTTGCGCCTGCGCCAGATGCCCGGTGAGCTTGAACCACTTGTTGCCGCTGATCAGCGGGTCGATGCGGTCCAGGCGCAGCACGGCCAACTCGACACCGCTCAGCCAGTCCAGGCGCAAAGGTTCAAGCGGGGCGTGGGGAAGCCAATCGAAGGGACCCATCGGGAGGAATCTGCATGATAAACGGGGCGGTAGTCTAACACCGCCCCGCTTCGGATCTTACAGCTCGGCCGCGAGTCGCGAGCCCTGGTTTATGGCGCGCTTGGCGTCCAGTTCGGACGCCACGTCGGCGCCGCCAATCAGGTGCACGTTCTGGCCGGCCGCCACCAGGCCGTCCTGCAATTCGCGCAGTGGGTCTTGGCCGGCGCAGATGACGATGTTGTCCACCGCCAGCACCTGAGGCTCGCCCTCGGCACCGATGCGGATGTGCAGGCCTTCATCGTCGATCTTCAGGTACTCGACGCTGTTGAGCATCTGCACCTGTTTGTTCTTCAAACCGGTGCGGTGGATCCAACCGGTGGTCTTGCCCAGGCCGTCACCGACCTTGGAGGTCTTGCGTTGCAGCAGGAACACCTCACGCGCCGGAGCATGCACCTGGGCTTTGATCCCCGCCACGCCGCCACGGGCTTGCAGTTGGGTGTCGATGCCCCACTCCTTCCAGAACGCTTCGCGGTCCAGGCTTGTGGACACGCCCTGGTGCACAAGGAATTCCGACACGTCGAAACCGATACCGCCCGCGCCGATCACCGCGACGCGCTTGCCCACGGGCTTGCGTTCGAGGATCACATCCAGGTAGCTCAGCACCTTGGCGTTGTCGACGCCTGGAATCGCCGGGGTACGCGGTGCGATACCGGTGGCCAGGATGATCTCGTCGTAACCGCCTGCTGTCAGTTGCGCCACATCAACGCGGGTGTTGAGGCACAGCTCGACGTGAGTGGTCTGCAATTTGCGCTTGAAGTAGCGCAGGGTTTCGAAGAACTCTTCTTTGCCCGGTACACGTTTGGCAATGTTGAACTGGCCCCCGATTTCACTGGCGGAATCGAACAGGGTCACTTGATGTCCGCGCTCTGCCGCCACAGTGGCCGCCGCCAAGCCCGCAGGGCCGGCACCCACCACGGCAATCTTCTTGATCTGTTTGACGGGCAGGTAATTGAGTTCAGTCTCGTAGCACGCTCGAGGGTTGACCAGGCAGGTCGTCAACTTGCCGCCGAAGGTGTGGTCCAGACAGGCCTGGTTGCAGCCGATGCAGGTGTTGATCTCATCGGCGCGCCCGGCGGCGGCCTTGTTGACGAAGTCCGGATCGGCCAGGAATGGGCGAGCCATGGACACCATATCGGCATCGCCCTCAGCGAGGATCTGCTCGGCGATCTCCGGGGTGTTGATACGGTTTGTGGTGATCAGCGGAATCTGCACCGCACCGCGCAACTTGGCGGTGACTTTGCTGAACGCACCACGGGGCACCTTGGTGGCGATAGTCGGGATGCGTGCTTCGTGCCAGCCAATCCCGGTGTTGATAAGGGTCGCACCGGCGCCCTCGATGGCCTTGGCCAGTTGCACGATTTCTTCCCAGGTGCTGCCGCCTTCCACCAGGTCGAGCATCGACAGACGGAAGATAATGATGAAGTTCGGGCCCACGGCTTCACGCACACGGCGCACGATTTCTACGGCCAGGCGCATACGGTTTTCGTAGCTGCCGCCCCAGCGGTCGGTGCGATGATTGGTGTGAGCTGCCAGGAATTGGTTAATGAAGTAGCCTTCGGACCCCATGATTTCCACGCCGTCGTACTCGGCGACCTGGGCCAGCAACGAGCAGGTGACGAAATCCTGGATCTGCTTTTCGATGCCCTCTTCGTCCAGCTCCTTGGGTTTGAACGGGTTGATCGGCGCCTGGATCGCACTGGGCGCAACCTGCTTGGGGCTGTAGGCATACCGGCCGGCGTGGAGGATCTGCATGCAAATCTTGCCGCCCGCTTCGTGCACGGCCTTGGTCACGATCTTGTGCTTTTGTGCTTCTTCGTCGGTGGTCAGCTTGGCCGCACCGGCATACACACCGCCCTCGTCATTCGGGCCGATGCCGCCGGTGACCATCAGGCCGACGCCGCCCAGGGCGCGCTCGGCAAAGTAGGCCGCCATGCGCTCGAAACCGCCGGGCTTTTCTTCCAGGCCGGTGTGCATCGACCCCATCAGGGTACGGTTGCGCAAGGTGGTAAAACCCAGGTCCAACGGGGCCAGCAGGTGCGGGTAGGCAACAGCGGTCATGGTCAAGCTCCACAACGGATCATCACGGGACGTGGAAGGCTCGAATGGCCTGCCATCGGTTTATGTCCCACAGACTAAGAGGCGGTGGACAACGGCTCAATGACTGAAACTGACAAGTTATTGATCCAAATGCACAGCCCCCCTTGGCAAGCCGGCCCATGGGCCCTACCCTAGTCGGCGAACCCTGCACCCGGTCTGTTGTCTGTTCCCCCATGCGTAAACTTCTAGCTTTTACCGTCACCATGGCCCTGGTTGCCGCCGTCGCCGCGTATCTGGTCTGGACCCAGGAGCGCCCCGTGGCGCATTACCTGTCGGACCTGCGTATTACCCTTGCCGTCAACGAAGGCCTGCCTGCCGACCGTGGCAATTTGCTGGGCATCCAGCCAGAGCTGTTCCCCGCCGACTACCAGAGCCTGGAACGCCTGCACCTGAAGCTTGCGGCCTACCTGCAAAACGCCCGCGACCAGGGGCTGATCAACGACAAGACCATCGTGGTGCTACCTGAGCACATCGGTACCTGGCTGATGCTGACCGGCGAAAAGAACGAGGTGTACCAGGCTCTCCACGCTAAAGATGCGATGAACTGGCTGTCGGTGAGCAATCCGCTGCTGTTCGCCCGCGCCTGGATCAGCGCCACTGGCGACAACCGCACCGACGATGCCTACCTGCGCATGAAAGCCGACGGCATGGCACGGGATTACCAAGTGCTGTTCGGTGGCCTCGCCAAGGAGTTCGGCGTCACGCTGGTGGCGGGCTCCATCACCCTGCCCAACCCAAGTGTCAGCCAAGGCCAGCTGCACGTCGGCCATGGTGCCTTGTATAACGCCAGCGTGGTGTTTGCCGCCGATGGCTTGCCGATCGGCGATCCGCAGCGCCAGCTCTACCCGATCTACGATGAACGCGGTTTTATCGAGCCCGGTGATGAAAACGTCGTCAGCGTGGTCGACACGCCGGCTGGTCGACTGGGTGTACTGGTAGGCAGCGACAGCTGGTACCCGGACAACTACCGCAAACTCAACGAACAAGGCGCGCAATTGATCGCGGTACCGGCCTTCGTGCTTGGCCGTGATACCTGGGACCGTCCTTGGCGTGGATTCAAAAGCGTGTCCACCCCGACAGAAATCAGCCTCAAGCCCGAAGAACTCAGCGAGGGCGAGGCTTGGCGCCGTCTTACATTGATCAGCCAGCCCCCCATCAGCCAGGCCAGCGCCGGCATGAGCGTGTTCCTGCGCGGCCAGTTCTGGGACCTGGGCACTGCCGGGCACAGCTTTCTCAGCAGCAACGGGCAAGTCAGCGCCGATGGCGAAGCCCGTGGCGCGCGCTTGTTGAATATCTGGCTGTGAAGCCCGTACGGCTGGGGGATTTGTCGGTGGGCTTCGTGCACGCCCTGGCCGACGCCATCCACAGCCACGGCCTGGACCCGCAGCCACTGCTGCTGCAATACGGCCTCGACCCGGCGCGCCTGGCCGAGGCCGGTGCACGATTGTCGATCCCGCGCTACATGCGTCTTGGCCATGCCGCTATCCAACTCACCGGCGACCCGGGCCTGGGTCTGCGCATGGGCCAGCTCAGCCGCTTGAGCCAAGGCGGGTTGGCGGGCGTGACCGCCGCTCAAGCCCCCAACGTGCGCGAAGCTGCGCGCGCGCTCACCCGCTTCGAAGCGCTGTACGGCTCCAATTATCGCGGGCAGTCGAGCTTTGTCGAAGATGCCGAAGGCGCCTGGCTGCGCTTCTATTCCATCAGCCCCTACAACGCCTACAACCGCTTTGTGGTGGACTCGATCATCGCCGGCTGGCTGCACCAGTTGTCGAGCCTGGCCCAGCAACCGGTGGAGGCGCAGCGCATCGACATCGAATTTGAAGCACCGGAGTACAGCGATCAATACAGCGTGCTGGGCGACGTCCACTTCGGTGCCGAGGCCAACCAGTTGCGCCTCAACCAGCAGACCCTGGCTTTGCGCAACCCGCAGCACTGCCCGAGTACCTGGAACCTGTTGTTACAACTTTGTGAGCGAGAGTTGGAGCAATTGACGCGCACCCGCAGCCTGCGCGAGCGCATTACCCGGTTGCTCGGGCCTATGCTCAATGGCGGCCGGGAACCCGACCTGGAAGAAGTGGCGGCACGCTTGAAGCTGCCCACCTGGACGCTGCGCCGCAAACTGGCCGACGAAGGCACTCAGTTCCGCGCGATTCTCAACGACACCCGCCGCGACCTGGCCATGACCTACATTCGCGATACGGAACTGGCATTCGGCGAGATCGCCTACTTGCTCGGTTTTGCCTCGGCCCAGGCGTTTCAACGGGCCTTCAGGCGGTGGAACAACCAGACCCCAGGGGAATTTCGCCGCAGTCAGCGGCATTCCGCCTGAAGTCGGTCTTACAGCTCAGTGGCATCGTCAGCCGGTTCCAGCGGGTCCAACTCAATCGCGTGGTACTCGAGCAGTTCTTCCTGGTAATCGTCCATGGTGGACTCCTTTTTGAGTTAAGAGTGGCTGCAGATAAATGACCTGCATCACCAGCCTAAAGTGCCGTGATGACGAAAAAATGTCGACGTCATGACGTTCCTGCACTCAAGGATTAAACGTAGCAGCGCCATATGGATTTAGCACTTGGCCTTAGAGGAACTATTGCAATCATTGCAATTGCAATCATATGTAAGTTTCCGTTAAGGTAATGACATTCGTCGCCAGGTGATCCTCTCCATGACCGCCGCTACCGCACACGCCGCGCAGCTCTGCATCAACGCCTTGAGCACAGCCGCCCCCACCCGCCACTCACCGCTGTACACCGTCATCAACATGGCCAATACCCTTGAACTCAGCCGCCAGGCCTGGGTGATCCGCGGCCAGTCAAGCTCCCGGCGCATGGGTAACTGGCCTGGCTGGTTCGCCCGTAATACCACCGAAAAACCTTTGCTGTACCTGCACAGTGCGCAATCGTCCGCGCAACTGAGTGCGCTGTCGGACGTCACCCAACAGCGCGGCATTCTGTGCAACGACATTGAAAACCAGCCCTCCCGCTGGCCCAAGGGTGCGCAACCTTCCTTACCGTTGTGGCTGGCCACCCACCCGTGTTGTACGCCGTATGACCCGGCCTCGGGCGAAGAGGCCCGTGCGATTGTGCTGGCGGCGTTGCGTAGCCTGTACGTCGACGGCAAGCCCGGGTTCTATTACCTGGCCCTGCATGATCATGAAGGCGCAACGCCCCTGAGCGAGCAGGACCGTGAAGCCGTGCTCGAGGGCATGTACCCGCTGCAGCAGGACACGCGGGGGGATGTGCGATTGCTCGGCGCAGGCCGGGCGCTTGCAGAGGTGGTGCAGGCCAAGCGCTTATTGGCACAGGACTGGAACATCACCGCGCAACTGTGGAGCTGCCCCAGCTACACACGACTGGCCCGCGAGGCTGCTGCGGTTGAACGCTGGAATCGCCTGCACCCCGGAGTGCCCAAGCGCAGCTGTCATTTGCGCAATTGTCTGGCCGGAAGTGCAGCACCGGTGATTGCGGTGACCGGCTATCCGCAAGCGATTGTCGACCAGTTAGGGGCACACGTGGATGCGCGGTTCGTAGCGTTGGGCGCGGGCTCGGTGCAGGCGTCGGCGCCGAGTCGGTATTGGATTGTGGTGGCTGCGCTCAGGGCGTTGGCGGATGAAGGGTGCATCGATGCACTGCAAGTGGAGGCAGCGATGAATCGCTATGCATTGGAATGCAATGGACTGTAGGCGCGGGCTTGCCGGCGCCTACAAGGTTTTGTCGAGGGCCTTCAGACTTTGCGGCGGCTGCGGGTCTGGGCGCCCGCCTCCATCGCCAGCCCGGCGGTGCGCTCCAGCGCGTCGGCGAAAGCCTGGCGCTGCTCAGGCTCGATCTGTGACAGGAACAGCTCATCCACCGTGCTTTCGTAGATCTTCCACATCTTTTTACGCAGCTCCCGGCCCGATCCGGTGATCGAGGCAAATGCCGCACGGCCGTCGCCGTCGGAGCGGGAGCGCACCACTAGGCCGTCCTTTTCCAGGCGGTCGACCAAGCGCGTGAGGTTGTAGCGCTCGATGGCCAGCACATCAGCCAATTCGTGCATGCGGCGAGTACCGTCGGGGCCGCTTTCCAGGCCCCATAACGCGTCATACCAGGCATAGGGCGGCAGGTCCGCCTCTGCCAGGCGCCGCTCGATCTCGCGGATGACCGTCCTGTGGGCCCTGACAAACCGAAACCAGACATCAGGCTCTTTCGACGACATGCAACACCATCCGGGCAATTTCAAGAAGGTTGCAATAGTAGCTCATCCCGCGCTAGATTCGGCCATGTAGTTGCAATTGCAATTACATTTGCCGGCACTCCCACAAGGAGCACGCCGCTTGAAATCCGCCTACCCTGGAGCCTCACATGACCCCGAACAACGCAGTCAGACGCGACGACGATCCACAGGAAACCCGCGAGTGGCTGGAGTCCATCGAATCGGTGCTGTCCACCGAAGGCCGCCCGCGCGCCCACTACCTGATCGATCAGTTGCTGGATTTCGACGTGGCGCGGCATGGCGATTTCTACGGGCGGGTGACCACGCCCTACGTCAATACAATCCCGGTGGACCGTCAGTTGCCCTACCCCGGCAACGTCGTTATCGAGCGGCGTACCAACGCGTTTATCCGCTGGAACGCCATGGCGATGGTGTTGCGTGCAGGCAAACACTCGGGGGTCGGTGGGCACATCGCGACCTATGCGTCAGCCGCAGTACTTTACGACGTAGGCTTCGATCACTTCTTTCGTGGCCGCACCGACAGCTTTGATGGCGACCTGGTGTATATCCAAGGCCACTCTTCCACCGGCATTTATGGCCGCGCCTACCTGGAAGGCCGCATCAGCGAAGCGCAACTCGACAACTTCCGCCGCGAGGCCGGTGGCGACGGTATTTCCTCCTACCCACACCCAAGGCTGATGCCGGACTTCTGGCAATTCCCTACCGTGTCCATGGGCCTCGGCCCCATCACCGCCGCTTATCAGGCGCGCTTTATGCGCTACCTAGAATTGCGCGGCCTCAAACAGCACCAAGGGCGCAAGGTCTGGGCCTTCCTCGGTGATGGCGAAATGGACCAGCCGGAATCCCTGGCCGCCATTTCCCTGGCCGGGCGCGAGAAACTCGACAACCTGATCTTCGTGGTCAACTGCAACCTGCAACGCCTGGACGGCCCGGTGCGTGGTAATGCCAAGGTGATCCAGGAGTTCGAAAGCCTGTACCGCGCTGCCGGCTGGAACGTGATCAAAGTGATCTGGGGCAGTGGCTGGGACGCCCTGCTGGACAAAGACCAGAGCGGCCTGCTGCGCCAACGCATGATGGAATGCGTGGACGGCGACTATCAGAACTACAAGTCGCAGAACGGCGCCTATGTGCGCGAACACTTTTTCGGCAAATACCCGGAATTACTCGCACTGGTTGCGGACATGTCCGACGACGAAATCTGGAAACTCTCGCGGGGCGGGCATGACCCGGACAAGGTTTACAACGCCTATGCGGCGGCCGTGCGCCATAACGGCCAGCCCACCGTGATCCTGGCGAAAACCGTCAAGGGTTTTGGCATGGGTGAAGCAGGCGAAGGCCAGAACATCAATCACCAACTGAAGAAAATGGGCGCCGATGCGGTAAGAGCTTTCCGAGATCGCTTTGACCTGGACGTCGCGGACGATCAGCTCGCCGACATCCCCTACCTCAAGCCCGCCGCCGACAGCGAAGAAGCCCGCTACTTCGCCGCACGCCGCCAGGCCCTGGGCGGCTACGTACCTGCGCGCCACAGTGCGGTCGAGCCTTTGCAGATTCCCGAACTGGCCGCCTTCGCCACACAGCTCAAGGACACCGGCGAACGGGCGATTTCCACCACCATGGCCTTCGTGCGCATCCTCGGCACCCTGCTCAAGGACCCGCACCTGGGCAAACTGATCGTGCCCATCGTACCGGATGAGTCGCGCACCTTCGGTATGGAAAGCCTGTTCCGTCAGATCGGCATCCACTCCGCCGTAGGCCAGCTCTACACTCCACAGGACGCGGGGCAATTGAGCTACTACAAGGAAAGCAAGGACGGACAGATCATGCAGGAAGGCCTGAATGAATCCGGCGCCATTTCCTCGTGGATCGCGGCGAGTACGTCCTACAGCAACCACAGCCTGATGACCGTGCCGTTCTATATCTTCTATTCGATGTTCGGCTTCCAGCGGGTCGGCGACCTCGCCTGGGCAGCAGGCGATGCACGCGCGCGCGGCTTCCTGCTGGGGGCCACGGCCGGCCGCACCACGTTGATGGGCGAAGGCTTGCAGCATGACGATGGGCACAGCCATATCCTGTCGTCGGTGATCCCGTGCTGCGTGTCGTACGACCCGACGTTCGCCTACGAGTTGGCGGTGATCATTCGCGAGGGCATGCGGCGGATGTATGAGCAACAAGAGGACATTTACTACTACATCACTCTGCTCAACGAAAACTACCCGCACCCGGCGATGCCCGAAGGCGTGGAAGACGGGATTCTCAAGGGCATGTACCGGCTCAGTACCAGCCAGCAGGCCCAGGTGCAATTGATGGGCAGTGGCTCCATCCTGCGCGAAGTGATCGCGGCGGCTGAGCTGCTGCAGGAGGACTTCGGCGTGCACAGTAATGTGTGGAGCACAACCAGCCTCACCGAATTGCGCCGTGACGGTCATACAGTGGAGCGCTGGAACCTGCTGCACCCGCAGAGCGAGCCAAGGGTGAGCTACGTGGAGCAATGCCTGGCCGGTGAAACGGGGCCGGTGGTGGTGGCGACGGACTACATGAAGCTGTTCGCCGATCAGATCCGACCTTTCGTACCCGGCCGGCGCTTTGTGGCGCTGGGCACGGACGGCTTCGGGCAATCGGATACCCGTGAAACCCTGCGGGCGTTCTTCGAAGTGGACCGGCATTTCATCGTGCTGGCGGCCTTGAAGGCCTTGGCGGATGACGGCGTGATCGGACGCGAGAAAGTCAGTGAAGCCATCAGCCGCTACGGGATCAACGTCGACAAGGCCAACCCCGTAGCGGTCTAAGTTACTGCGACGGCGCCGGTAGGGGCGGAATCGCTTCTGTCGGCGGTGGCAGGTCCGGGTTGCTGGTGGCTGGAGCGGGCTCTGCCTGCGGCGCAATTGGCGCGGACTCGGCAGGTGGAGCGACAGGCTGGGAGACCGCAGGCTCTTCCTTCGGCGGCTCAACCTTCTCGGCAGCCGGAGCTGCCTTGGGTTCCGGCACCCCCAGCTCGGCTTTCGGCTGCTCGGGAATATGCTCGGCCTTCTTCACTTCCTGCGGTAGGAACACATCCACCAGCGCAAAGTAACGCTCGTAGAACTTCGGCGCGGACACGGTCTCGCTCGCTACTTTCACCATGGAGTCATCGGTGGAACCGATCGGCATCGACACCGAGCCCAGCACGCCCACACCCAGGCTCGCGGAGTTGTTGACCTTCTTCAGCGCGTAGCGATCCTGCAAGGCGTTGGCGAACATCGTCGAATGGTTGGTGCCTTTGCCATCATCGGCACACACCACGTTGAAGCTGATCTGCAGATGGGTCTCGCCGGTCTGCTGGAAGCTCTTGTTACCCACCACCAGTTTCGGATCGCTGCTGGTGATGATGTAGCCCTGGCTCAGCAAGGCGCGTCGCGCGGCTTCGCACGCGGCGACGTCAGTGACGGGGTAATCCCGGGAAAACGTACCGGAGTCGTCGAAATTCTCATGTTCATAAATGGCGGTCTTGGGTGACGAGCAGCCCGCGGCGCCCGCCAGCACCAGCGCCAGCCCGAGGCTACGCAAGTGAAATGATGTCGACATTGAAAATCCTGAGGAAAACAGTCCGGGCGGTATTGTGCAACAGAACGCTGCCTTGGCGCGCGCATTCCTGTCGGTAAAACGTCACAGCCTTACACGACGCCACCTGTAGGAAACAGCCCTGCGCACATATGATCAATAAACACGCGCAGTTTGGCCGAGGCGTGGCGACTTGATGGCCAGAGCATCCAGAAACTGCCGCGATGCTCCAGGTAATCATCCAGCACCCTCTGCAGACGCCCTTCGGCGACAGCCTGGTTGACCATATAGTCCGGCAGGCAAGCAATGCCCAAGCCTTCGTGCACGACATGGTTGAGGGACTCGATGGTGGTGCTGACGAACGGCCCACGCAAGATGGACTCGGGGGCGCCCGGTGCTCGCCGCAAAGGCCAGGGCTCCAGCTTGCCGGTCGCGCAGAACTTGTGGCGCAGGCAGGCATGGTCGCTCAGGTGCTGCGGCTGTTGCGGGGTGCCATATTCGCGAAAATAACCCGGCGTACCCACCAGCACCAACTGGTAATGCCCCAGATGACGGGCCATCAGCCGCGAATCTTCCGGCTTGCCGGTACGAATCACCGCGTCGAACCCTTCTTCGATCACATCCACCATGCGGTCGGAAAAATCCACATCCAACTCGATGTCCGGGTAGGCGCGCATGAAGTCGCTGAGGACCGGCATCAGCAAGCCGCGCACTTGCGGCACGCTGATACGCAACTTGCCCCGAGGGGTTGCGCTGGCGTCGCTCAGTTCTTGCTCGGCAGCTTCGACCTCGGCCAGGATGCGCCGCGAACGCTCAAGGAACAGCGCGCCTTCGCTGGTCAAAGTGATGCTGCGGGTGCTGCGATGAAACAACCGCACACCCAGGCGCTCTTCCATCCGCGCGATGCTTTTGCCCACGGCCGACGACGAGACGCCCAGCACCCGCCCGGCGGCGGTGAAGCTACGGGTCTCCGCCACCTGCACGAATACGGAAAGACTGCCCAGACTGTCCATGGAAGGGTCCTTGATGATTGCGGACGTTTAAGTCCGATAAGTCCGGAACCTTAGCCTGTTTTTCCGCTGAGCACAGCCCCCTACCCTGCCTGCTTACCCTTTTGCTTGGATAGAGCGCGATGACCTCCCTTACCGACCCCGCAGTGACAGACCGGCGGGACACCTTGCCGTTGAGCGGCTTACTGGCCTTGGCCAGCGCCGGTTTTATCACCATCCTCACCGAAGCCATGCCCGCCGGGCTCCTGCCGCAAATAGGCGAAGGGCTGGGCGTATCACCCGCTTTAGTCGGTCAAATGGTCACGGTGTATGCCCTGGGGTCACTGCTGGCAGCCATTCCACTGACGCTGCTGACCCGTGGCTGGCGACGACGCCCCTTGTTGCTGTTAGCCATTGGCGGCTTCGCCTTGGTCAACAGCGTGACCGCCCTTTCCAGTCATTACGGGTTGACCCTGGTGGCGCGCTTTTTAGCCGGTGTATGGGCCGGACTGCTGTGGGCGCTGCTGGCCGGTTATGCCAGCCGGATGGTTGCGCCACACCTGCAAGGCCGGGCAATTGCGGTGGCAATGCTTGGCGCACCGCTGGCGCTGTCGTTGGGTGTACCAGCAGGCACCTTCCTCGGGGCCGCAGTTGGCTGGCGCCTGAGCTTTGCGATCATGACTGGACTGACACTGGTGCTACTGGCATGGGCGCGCTGGCAACTCCCGGACTTTGCGGGCGAGCCGGCAGGAAAACGCCTGGGATTGCATCAAGTGCTGACCTTGCCGGGGATTCGTCCGGTGCTGTGGGTGACCTTCACCTATGTACTGGCCCACAACATTCTCTACACCTACATCGCACCGCTGCTGGTGCCGGCAGGGATTGCTGCCGACATTGATCAGGTGCTGCTGGTGTTCGGCCTTACAGCGTTGTTGAGCATTTGGATGGCCGGTGTGCTGATTGATCGATGGCTGCGCGTACTGCTGCTGATCAGTTGCACGATGTTTGGCCTGATCGCCTTGGCGCTGGCGTTCTGGATCAACCTGCCAGCGGTCATCTACGTCGCCGTGGCGTTATGGGGCCTGGCGTTCGGCGGGTTACCTGCCTTGCTGCAAACGGCACTGGCCCAATCGGCGGGCGAGTCGGCCGATGCCGCGCAATCGATGCTGGTGACCGTCTGGAACCTGGGCATCGCAGGCGGCGGCCTGGTAGGTGGCGTGTTACTTCAGGGCTGGGGGGCCTGCGCATTTGCCTGGGCCGTTGTATTGCTGATGCTACTGGCTGTGGCCGGTGGGTTACAGACAGCGCCCCAACAACTGGCCCGGCCACCCTTCAAGATCGAACGTTGAAATACGCTGATACCCGCAAGCCTCATAAAAACGCACCAGGTCACCCGTGCCGCCGGCGTAGCAATCCACGCGCAGGCGCCCCACCCCGGCAGCGTGGGCCCGCTCATCGGCGAAGGCCAACAGATGCCGGCCCAACCCACGCGCACGCGCATCACGCGCGGCAATCAGCAATCGCACATAGACCTCCGGCCCGGACGCTGGCGGCACGTAAGGCATGGGTTCGCCCAGCACAAGTGCCGCCAGGACCCGCCCCTCGGGAGCCTCGACCACCCACGCATCCGGCATCGCACACGCTTCTGTGACTTGCGCCACTCGCCGGGGCAATGCCGACCAGGGCTCGGTGCCCCATTGGACGGTATTCCCTATCCCTACAAACCAGGCAATCACCTCGTCAAACACTTGCAGCACTGCCGGGGCGTCCGCTGCGCTGGCGCGACGGATTATCCAGTCCTCTCTTCCATGAATAGACACGCTTGAAACTCCCTGATCGGCGATAACGTACGCGCAGTCTAGCGCACATAAAAAAACCCCCGGTCTTTTCAGGCCGGGGGCTTCTCTTTCAAACCGCCATCAGAACTTCTTGATGTCAGCCTTGGTTTCCAACTGCTTGCGGTAAGCCGCGAAGTCCTGCTGACCGACACGGGAGGCGAGGAAACGGCGATATTGCGCCTTTTCTTCGTCCGTTGGGGCAGCGGCTTCATTGACGCCGTTCAAGCGCACGATCACCAGGCTACCATCCGCCAGAGTCACCGTGGTGAAGGTCGGCTTGTCCTTGGCCGCAGGCTTGGGCATGCGGAACAGGGCTTGCAGCACGGCAGGATCGATCGCTTCCTGGCTACGGGTAGCCGCTTCAGTGACCTTCCATGCCTGGCCGTCGACCGGCTGGTTCAGTGGAGTCTTGCCATCACGCAGGCTGGCGATGAGTTCGTCAGCATGAGCCTTGGCAGCCGCGCTGGCGCGCTCCTTGGCCATCTGCGTACGAATCGCCGCACTGACGCTTTCCAGCGGCAGTTGCGAAGGTTTCAGGTGCTCTTTGGCACGCAGTACGATGATGGTTTCCGGATCCAGTTCGATGGCGGTGCTGTTGGCACCTTCATCCAACACTTCCGGGCTGAACGCAGCGGTGACCACGGCACGGTTGGCCGCAACACCTTCGCCACCTTCACGGCCAAACGGCGCGGAGGTGTGCACGGTCAGTTTCAGGTCGGACGCCGGCTGGGCCAGGTCGGAAGCTTCGAACGCCGCATCTTCCAATTGCTTGGTCGCTTCAACAAAACGCTGCTCAACCTGTTGGGTCTTCAGCTCCTTGGTCAGCTTGTCTTTCAGGCTAGCGAACGTCGGCACTTGCGGTGCCTCAACGCCCAACAGCTTGATCAAGTGCCAACCGAAAGTGCTGCGTACCGGTGCCGAGACCTGGTCCTTGTTCAACGCGTACAAGGCGGTTTCGAAGTCTGGATCGTAGACGCCAGGGCCAGCAAAACCGAGGTCGCCGCCAGTGTTGGCCGAACCAGGATCCTGGGAAAACTCCTTGGCCAGGGCTTCGAATTTTTCACCCTTGGCCAGGCGCGCCTGGATTTCTTCGATCTTCGCCTTGGCTTGCGCGTCGGTGACCTTGTCGTTGACTTCAATCAGGATGTGCGCCGCACGACGCTGTTCAGCGAGGTTGGCGGTTTCTTTCTGATAGGCCGCCTGCAGCTCTTCGTCCTTCACGCTGACCTGGTCGAAGAAGGAAGACTTCTTCAGTTCCAGGTAGTCGATGACCACCTGGTCCGGGGTCATGAATTCTTTGGCGTGCTGGTCGTAGTAAGCCTTGACCTCGTCGTCGGTGAGTTTCACCGCGGCAGGGTTGGCCTTGATGTTGACGGTGGCGAAGTCGCGAGTCTGTTTTTCCAGACGCGCGAATGCCAGCACTTCGGAATCAGTGACGAAACCGCTGCCGGCAATACCTGCGCGAACCTGGCCGATCAGCATTTCCTGGGTCAGCATCTGACGGAATTGCATACGGCTGTAGCCCAGTTGACGGATCACCTGGTCAAAGCGTTCGGCGCTGAACTTGCCGTCCACCTGGAATTCCGGCGTCTGCAGGATCACTTGGTCCAGTGCAGCTTCAGAGAAGCCAAACTTGGAGTCGGCAGCACCTTGCAGCAATAGCTTGCGATCGATCAGCCCCTTGAGGGCCGCTTCGCGCAGCAGTTTTTCGTCCAGCAGGGAGGCATCGAAATCCTTGCCCAGCTGTTGCATCAGCTGACGACGTTGCATGTCGACGGCCTGGCTCAGCTCGGTCTGGGTGATTTCTTCACCGTTGACCTTGGCCACGTCCTGCTTACTGTTACCCGAAGCCTGGAAAATGGCCTCGATACCGGTGAACGCCATCAATGCGACGATGATCCCGATAATGGTCTTGGCAATCCAGCCTTGTGAATTGTCCCTGATATTTTGCAGCATGCGTCCCCCAGAAACGGTTGAACTTCAATAATAGGCAACCGTGGAGCGTGGGTAGAGTACGGATATAAGAAAGGCGCATCCAAGGATGCGCCTTCTCGCAACTGGCGGAGCGGACGGGGGCTTTGGTTCTCCCCCCGGCTTGGCGACCCGATGCATACATGGGTCTGCTGCCGCTCCGCTCCCAGGTTGAACCTACGTTCGACCCGGGTAGGTAAGGCTGGATCGAAGCTTAGTTAACAGCTTCTTTCAGGGCTTTACCGGCTTTGAAACCTGGTTTCTTGGCAGCAGCGATTTGCAGTGCTTTGCCAGTCTGTGGGTTACGGCCAGTGCGAGCTGGACGGTCAGTCACAGAGAAAGTACCGAAGCCTACCAGTACCACGGAGTCGCCGGCCTTCAGAGCGCCAGTGACGGATTCGATTACTGCATCCAGCGCACGGCCAGCAGCAGCTTTCGGGATATCAGCGGATGCAGCGATAGCATCAATCAGTTCCGACTTGTTCACTCTAAGTCCCCTTATATATCTATTGAGTATGATTCTAAGTTTTTTGATGAAAGCAAAAACCAGTGCTGAATGGCCTACAGACACTTAAGAGCCGCTTTATAACAAGGGCTCTAAAATGCTGTCAAGGAAGCTCCCAGGCTTTAACACATTAATGCGTGCTAATTCTTTCCTTGGAATCAGACTCGCGTTTTTCGTCCTTAGCAACTATCTCCGGAGCCACATCCGGCAAGGGCTCCGGCGCGTATTGCAGCGCAATTTGCAGGACCTCGTCAATCCATTTAACGGGTTTAATCTGCAGATCCTGCTTGATATTGTCAGGAATTTCCTTCAAGTCGCGAACATTCTCTTCAGGAATGATCACCGTCTTGATACCACCCCGGTGTGCGGCAAGCAATTTCTCTTTCAGACCACCGATGGCCAATACCTGGCCGCGCAGGGTGATTTCCCCGGTCATGGCGACATCGGCACGCACCGGAATGCCAGTCAATGCCGACACCAGGGCCGTGCACATGCCTACGCCAGCGCTAGGGCCGTCTTTCGGGGTCGCCCCTTCCGGCATGTGGATGTGGGTGTCGTGCTTCTCGTGGAAGTCCAGGGGGATCCCCAGACTCTTGGCGCGGCTGCGCACCACGGTCTGCGCGGCGGTGATGGATTCGACCATCACGTCACCCAGGGAACCGGTCTTGATCAGTTGGCCTTTGCCAGGGATCACCGCGGCTTCGATGGTCAGCAATTCGCCGCCCACCTGGGTCCACGCCAGGCCAGTCACCTGCCCTACCTGATCCTGCTGCTCAGCCAGGCCGTAGCGGAATTTCTTCACGCCCAGGAAGTGTTCCAGGGAGTCGGCCGTCACCTTCACCGAGAAGCGTTTTTCCAGTGCATGCTCCTTGACTGCCTTGCGGCAGATCTTCGCAATCTGGCGCTCCAGGCCCCGTACACCGGCCTCGCGGGTGTAGTAGCGCACGATGTCACGGATCGTCTCAACTTCGAACTCGATCTCGCCCTTCTTCAGGCCGTTAGCCGAAATCTGCTTGGGCGCAAGGTATTTGACGGCGATGTTGATCTTCTCGTCTTCGGTGTAACCCGGCAGACGAATCACTTCCATCCGGTCCAGCAACGCTGGCGGGATGTTCATGGAGTTGGAGGTGCACAGGAACATTACGTCGGACAGGTCGTAGTCGACCTCCAGGTAATGGTCGTTGAAGTTGTGATTCTGCTCGGGGTCGAGCACTTCGAGCAACGCCGACGCCGGATCGCCACGCATGTCGCTGCCCATTTTGTCGATTTCATCGAGCAGGAACAGCGGATTGCGCACGCCGACTTTCGTCATCTTTTGAATCAATCTTCCTGGCATCGAACCGATGTAAGTCCGGCGATGACCACGGATTTCCGCTTCATCACGCACACCGCCGAGGGCCATGCGCACGAATTTACGGTTGGTGGCGTTGGCAATGGACTCAGCCAAGGAGGTTTTACCCACGCCAGGCGGCCCGACCAGGCACAGCACCGGACCACGAATCTTCTTCACGCGCTTTTGCACGGCGAGGTATTCGAGGATGCGTTCTTTGACTTCTTCGAGGCCATAATGGTCGGCGTCGAGAATGTCTTCAGCCCGGGCCAGGTCCAGACGCACCTTGGTCTGGGCCTTCCACGGCACCTGCACCAGCCAGTCGATATAGGAGCGCACCACGGTGGCTTCGGCCGACATCGGCGACATCTGCTTGAGCTTGTTCAGCTCGGCAGTGGCTTTGGCCAGGGCATCTTTCGGCAGGCCAGCGGCATCGATGCGCTTTTTCAGCTCTTCGATTTCGTTGTGGCCTTCCTCGCTGTCGCCGAGCTCTTTCTGAATGGCCTTCATCTGCTCATTCAGGTAGTACTCGCGCTGGCTGCGCTCCATTTGTTTCTTCACGCGACCACGGATGCGCTTCTCGACCTGCAACAGGTCGATTTCGGCATCCAGCAGCGCCAGCACGTGCTCAACACGCGCCGACAGATCAATGATTTCGAGAATGTCTTGCTTCTGCTCGATTTTCAGCGCCATGTGCGCCGCCATGGTGTCGACCAGGCGGCTTGGCTCATCGATGCTGTTGAGGGACGACAGGACTTCAGCCGGGACTTTCTTGCCCAACTGCACATACTGCTCGAATTGCGAGAGCAGGCTGCGTACAAACACTTCTGACTCGCGCTCAGGGGCCTCGACTTCGTCGATCAGCGCCACTTCAGCGCGCAGGTGGCCATCCACCTCCATGAAGCGCTCAACCGCACCACGCTGCTCACCTTCCACCAGCACCTTGACGGTGCCATCAGGCAGCTTGAGCAATTGCAGCACGGTAGCAATGGTACCAACGCGATACAGGGCGTCTTCGCCTGGATCATCATCAGCAGGATTCTTCTGGGCCAACAGCAGGATCTGCTTGTCGCCCGTCATCGCGGCCTCGAGGGCTTCGATAGACTTCTCGCGCCCCACGAACAGCGGGATAACCATGTGCGGATAGACGACGACATCACGCAACGGCAGGAGAGGCAATTCGATGGTGGTCTTCATGATTTCGCCTCTATGACAGATGAAAAATAAGCTTGAAGCCAAGATGGGGGCTGCATGCAAAAAAAACAAGCTTATTGCCAGCAGTTAAACGCAGTAAACGCTTCGGGGCAAAAAACGTTGTAAAAACAAAGGGGCCCCTGAAGGCCCCTTGTTTATACCGAAACTGCGAGACGCTTACGCGTCGGGCGCAGCCTTGGCAGCCGGCTCACTGTTTTCGTAGATATACAGTGGCTTGGACTTACCTTCTATGACGCTTTCGTCGATCACCACTTTACTCACCTCGGACTGCGAGGGGATTTCGTACATGGTGTCGAGCAACACGCCTTCCAGAATCGAACGCAGGCCACGTGCACCGGTCTTGCGCTCCAGTGCCCGCTTGGCCACCGATTTAAGAGCGTCAGTACGGAACTCAAGGTCTACACCCTCCATCTCGAACAGCTTGGCGTATTGCTTGGTCAAGGCGTTTTTCGGCTCGGTGAGGATCTGAATCAGAGCAGCCTCATCCAGCTCATCCAACGTGGCCAGGACCGGCAGACGACCCACGAACTCCGGGATCAAACCGAACTTGACCAGATCGTCGGGCTCGACCTCACGCAGGGATTCGCCAACCTTCTTGCCTTCTTCCTTGCTGCGGACTTCGGCACTGAAACCGATGCCGCCGCGAGTCGAACGCTGCTGGATGACTTTTTCCAGACCGGAGAACGCACCACCACAGATAAACAGGATGTTGCGCGTATCGACCTGAAGGAATTCCTGCTGCGGGTGCTTGCGACCACCTTGTGGTGGTACGGAAGCGACCGTGCCTTCGATCAGTTTCAACAGGGCCTGCTGCACGCCTTCACCGGAAACGTCCCGGGTGATCGACGGGTTGTCCGACTTGCGCGAAATCTTGTCGATTTCGTCGATGTAGACAATACCCATCTGGGCTTTCTCTACGTCGTAGTCGCACTTCTGCAGCAACTTCTGAATGATGTTCTCGACATCTTCGCCCACGTAGCCAGCCTCGGTGAGGGTGGTGGCGTCGGCGATCGTGAACGGAACGTTCAGCAGGCGAGCGAGGGTTTCTGCAAGCAGGGTCTTACCCGAGCCTGTAGGACCGATCAGCAGGATGTTGCTCTTGCCGAGTTCAACTTCGTCGCCTTTCTTGTCACGTTGGTTCAAGCGCTTGTAGTGGTTGTACACCGCTACGGCCAGAACCTTCTTTGCACGCTCTTGACCAATCACGTACTGATCAAGGATGCCGCTGATTTCTTTAGGCGAAGGCAATTTATGCGCGCTGCTTTCGGCCTGGGCTTCCTGCACCTCCTCACGGATGATGTCATTGCACAGGTCGACGCACTCGTCGCAGATAAAGACCGAGGGGCCGGCAATCAATTTGCGTACTTCATGCTGGCTCTTGCCACAGAAGGAGCAATAGAGCAGCTTGCCGTTGTCCTCGCCGTTGCGGGTGTCAGTCATTCGTTCGATCCAAATCCGATAGGCTTGCAACACAAGATGAAGGCTTATGCGGGCTTTTTCAAGCCCGCCGGTGGTCGGACATGCCGACCAGCCCTATTTTGAGCGGCTTATATTAAGCGGGGCGCTGATTGATCACTGCGTCGATCAGGCCATAGGCTTGCGCGGCTTCGGCACTCATGAAGTTGTCGCGGTTGGTATCGCGCTCGATTTCTTCCAGGGTGCGCCCGCTGTGCTTGGCCATCAGCGTGTTGAGACGCTCACGAATAAACAGGATTTCCTTGGCATGGATTTCGATGTCCGACGCCTGGCCCTGGAAACCGCCCAGTGGCTGGTGAATCATCACGCGCGAGTTAGGCAGGCAGAAACGCTTGCCTTGGGCACCGGCGGTCAGCAGGAATGCGCCCATGCTGCAGGCTTGGCCAATGCAGGTGGTCGACACGTTCGGCTTGATGAACTGCATGGTGTCGTAGATCGACATGCCTGCGGTCACCGAACCGCCTGGGGAGTTGATGTAGAGATGGATGTCCTTGTCCGGGTTTTCCGCTTCAAGGAACAGCAGCTGCGCACAGATCAGGTTGGCCATGTAGTCCTCTACGGGGCCTACCAGAAAGATCACTCGCTCCTTAAGCAGGCGCGAGTAGATGTCGTAGGCGCGTTCGCCACGAGCGGACTGCTCGACAACCATCGGGACCAGGCCGCCAGCGGCCTGGATATCAGAGTTCTGCTGAATATAGGAATTACGGAACATGCTCTGCAGTTACTCCCAAATAGTCATGTCTTGAAAACGCATAAGCCAGCGCGAGGCTGGCTTATGGTTGAATTTCCAACGAGTTGGACAATCAGTCGGCTTGCGCTGCTTCCGCCGGTTTGACTGCTTCTTCGTAAGAGACCGCTTTATCGGTCACCTTAGCCTTCTGCAGAACAGTATCCACAACTTGTTCTTCCAGCACAACCGAACGCACTTCGTTCAGCTGCTGATCGTTCTTGTAGTACCAAGCCACGACCTGCTCAGGCTCCTGGTAGGCCGAAGCCATTTCCTGGATCATTTCGCGAACGCGGTCTTCGTCAGGCTTGAGGTCGAACTGCTTGACCACTTCAGCCACGATCAGGCCCAGCACGACGCGGCGCTTGGCTTGCTCTTCGAACAGTTCAGCCGGCAGCTGATCAGGCTTGATGTTGCCACCAAACTGCTGAACAGCCTGTACGCGCAGGCGATCCACTTCGTTGGACAGCAGAGCCTTAGGCACTTCGATCGCGTTGGCGGCCAGCAGACCGTCCATGACCTGGTTCTTGACCTTGGACTTGATGGCCTGACGCAGCTCGCGCTCCATGTTCTTGCGAACTTCGGTGCGGAAGCCTTCGATGCCGGTTTCCTTGATGCCGAATTGAGCGAAGAACTCTTCGTTCAGCTCTGGCAGCTTAGGCTCGGAAACGCTGTTGACGGTCACGGTGAACTCGGCGGCTTTGCCAGCCAGGTCCAGGTTCTGGTAGTCAGCAGGGAACGTCAGGTTCAGAACGCGCTCTTCGCCGGCCTTGGCGCCAACCAGGCCGTCTTCGAAACCGGGGATCATGCGGTTGGAACCCAGCACCAGCTGAGTACCCTTGGCCGAGCCGCCAGCGAATACTTCGCCGTCAACCTTGCCAACGAAATCGATGTTCAGCTGGTCTTCGTTCTGGGCAGCACGGTCGGCCACTTCAAAACGGGTATTCTGCTTGCGCAGGATTTCCAGCATGTTGTCCAGGTCCGAATCAGCCACTTCGGCGCTCAGACGCTCGATTTCGATACCGTCGAAACCGGCCACTTCAAATTCAGGGAACACTTCGAACGTTGCAACGTATTCCAGGTCCTTGCCAGCTTCCAGGGACTTAGGTTCGATCGAAGGCGAACCCGCTGGGTTCAGCTTGTGCTCAACAACGGCTTCATAGAAAGAAGCCTGGATCACGTCACCTACAGCTTCCTGGCGCGCATCGGCACCAAAGCGGCGCTTGATTTCGCTCATTGGCACTTTGCCTGGACGGAAACCAGCGATCTTGGCCTTCTGGGCAGTCTGCTGCAGACGCTTGTTGACCGCAGTCTCGATACGCTCGGCCGGCACGGTGATGCTCAGGCGACGCTCGATAGCAGTAGTATTTTCAACAGAAACTTGCATGGATATTCCTCGTTGCACAGACGTTAGCCGGCCATTTCCGACCCCAATCAAGGGCATGCATTCTAGTGGGTCAAACTCAAGAAGTCACCCTACTGGAAATACGCCCGAAAACAGCCGGCAATTTATCGGTACGAAGGCACTGCTGCACCTCGCCCCGGTGACAAATACAACCCATCACGCCAGGGCTCTGCGCCGCCCCTTCTATATATAGAAGAAGTCGTCATGCATCTCCCTGACGGCCAACCCCGCAAACAGGGCTGGCAGGCAGCGCAGCATCATCGAGATACATAAATACGACGAAACGCCCTGCCGTCGCGCCTCATTACCTGCAGCCGCTGGATATTTCGAACCGCTGAAACCAAAAAAGGCGCCAGACTGTTAAATCTGGCGCCTTTCGAATATGGGGTGGACGAAGGGGATCGAACCCTCGACAACGGGAGTCACAATCCCGTGCTCTACCAACTGAGCTACGCCCACCATATTGCGTTAACAAAGAAACCAAACCACTTCTTTGTTGAGCCCTACCCTGCGTTTCGACAGGGCCAGGCTTTATTTGGTGCGGATGAAGAGACTCGAACTCTTACGCCTCGCGGCGCTGGAACCTAAATCCAGTGTGTCTACCAATTCCACCACATCCGCGCTTGAAGCTCTTAAAGCAAAGGCGCCAGACGATTAATCTGGCGCCTTTTAAAATATGGGGTGGACGAAGGGGATCGAACCCTCGACAACGGGAGTCACAATCCCGTGCTCTACCAACTGAGCTACGCCCACCATATAGCGCTACTTGTGCCAAAGCTGCCTAATGGCGCACCCGGCAGGACTCGAACCTGCGACCATCCGCTTAGAAGGCGGATGCTCTATCCAGCTGAGCTACGGGCGCCTTATTAATCTGTACTCTTGGAGGATTACAAACTAAGTGCTTCCAGCCTTACAGAACAACACGTTATTCTGCTCGACCTTCTTAACCAGTGCTAGGCTGTGCCCGACAAGTGCGACGAATAGTATAGACGCCCTCGAAACCCGTCAAATCTTTTTTGAAAAAAATTCATTTTATTTAAGGGGTTAGGGCAATTTGCAGACCAAGCGCCTTTGCCCTAACGTCCTGGCATGCGAGAATGCGCGCACTTTTCTTCCCCCTCTCGATGGTTAATCACGCGTAATGACTGCACAACTTATCGACGGCAAATCAATCGCCGCCAGCCTGCGCCAGCAGATCGCCAAACGAGTCACCGAGCGCAGCCAGCAAGGTCTGCGCACGCCGGGCCTCGCGGTGATCCTGGTCGGCAGCGATCCTGCCTCTCAGGTTTATGTCTCGCACAAGCGTAAAGACTGTGAAGAGGTCGGCTTTATTTCCAAGGCCTACGACTTGCCTTCCGAGACCACCCAGCAGGCCCTTACCGACCTGATCGACGGCCTCAACGACGACCCGAAGATCGATGGCATCCTGCTGCAACTGCCATTGCCCGAGCATTTGGACGCCTCCAAATTACTGGAGCGCATTCGGCCCGACAAAGACGTCGACGGTTTCCACCCTTATAACGTCGGCCGCCTGGCCCAGCGCATTCCGCTGCTGCGCCCGTGCACACCAAAAGGCATCATGACCCTGCTGGAAAGCACCGGTGTCGACCTGTATGGCCTCGATGCAGTAGTGGTCGGCGCCTCCAACATCGTCGGCCGCCCGATGGCAATGGAGCTGTTGCTGGCCGGCTGCACCGTGACCGTCACCCACCGCTTTACCAAAGACCTGGCAGGCCACGTCGGCCGCGCCGACCTGGTCGTGGTTGCCGCCGGCAAGCCCGGACTGGTCAAAGGTGAATGGATCAAGGAAGGTGCGATCGTCATCGACGTGGGCATCAACCGCCAGGATGACGGCAAGCTGGTGGGCGACGTGGTGTACGACACCGCCCTGCCCCGCGCTGGCTGGATCACCCCGGTACCCGGTGGTGTCGGCCCGATGACGCGCGCTTGCCTGCTGGAAAACACTCTGTACGCCGCAGAGACGCTGCACGCTTAATAACCAGCCGTACTGAAAAAGCCCTGCTTTATCGCAGGGCTTTTTATTGCCCGCAATAAATCCTGTTTTTTCTTAGTTTTTAAGAACTTTCATCGGGTTCTAGAAGAACATTCGACAGTTTCTGATCCATACTCCTAAAATGTAACGGCATTTATCAAAAAACCGTTCCCGAACGGTATTTCCTTACTTTTTAGCGAGTTCATCCGCGTGAAAATTCGTCTTTCTCTCGTCAGCCTATTATTTGCTTTCACAGGCACCTTTGCGCACGCCGCCGAAACCACCCAGGCCCCGCGTGACACGTCCAAACTGCAAATCGCTTCCGGCAGCGCCATGCTGGTGGACCTGCAAACCAACAAGGTCATCTATTCCAGCAACCCGGACGTGGTCGTCCCCATCGCCTCGGTGAGCAAGTTGATGACTGGTCTGGTGGTATTGGAAGCCAAGCAGAACATGGATGAATATATCGACATCAACATCAAGGACACGCCGGAAATGAAAGGTGTGTTTTCCCGCGTGAAGATCGGCAGCGAGATGCCGCGCAAAGAGATGCTGCTGATCGCGCTGATGTCCTCGGAAAACCGTGCCGCCGCCAGCCTGGCGCACCACTATCCGGGTGGTTACCCGGCATTTATCGCGGCGATGAATGCCAAAGCCAAGGCGTTGGGCATGACCAGCACCCATTACGTCGAGCCCACTGGCCTGTCGATCCACAACGTGTCCACTGCCCGTGACCTGAGCAAACTGCTCGCCGCCGCGCGTCACTACCCGTTGCTGAGCCAGTTGAGCACCACCAAGGAAAAGACCGTGTCGTTCCGCAAGCCCAACTACACCCTGGGCTTCTCCAACACAGACCACCTGATCAACCGCGCCAACTGGGACATCAAGTTGACCAAGACCGGCTTCACCAACCAAGCCGGCCACTGCCTGGTGCTGGTGACCAACATGGGCAACCGCCCGGTGTCTTTGGTAATCCTGGACGCCTTCGGCAAATTCACCCACTTTGCCGATGCCAGCCGTATCCGCAATTGGGTCGAGACCGGCAAGAGCGGTTCGGTGCCGGATGTGGCGCTGCGCTACAAGGCTGACAAGAACCTGAAGAATCGTCCCAACGCCGCCGAAGTACGCCGCTAACCGCAGCCACCTTAATGCAGGAGCTGGCTTGTGTGGGAGCTGGCTTGCCTGCGATAGCATCACCGCGGTGTAACTGAACCACCCCAGTGCCTGCATCGCGGGCAAGCCCGGCTCCCACAGGTTCCGGTGCACACATTGGCACCTCGGGGCTGGCTGTTACTTTTTCTCCGCCAACACCTTCAGCGCCTGCGCCGCCGCCCGCTCCTGACCGGCTTGAGCCGTCGCATTCGCCGAGTCCCGCCACCGTTGTGCATCCACATTGGCTGGCAACTGGCTCGGGCGCTGGGTGAGGATTGCCCAACTGCCGGCGCTTTTCCATTTGGACTCAAAGTCGCTGAAGCTCATCAACAGACGCCGATCCATTCCCGATCGCAGCAACACTGTGCTTTTTTGCTGGTTGAACCCCACCACGACCACATAGTGCGCATCCGACCACAACCCACCGCCAACCCGCGCCATCACCGGATATCCCGCCGCCACCTGGGCCAGCACTGCCGTCAGCTTGGCATCCAGCGGATACACCATCAGGCCGTACTCACGCGCCAACACCTGCATGTTGCGCTCCAGGTCCGCTTCGCCGCCCGGCAAATGCAGCGGTTTATCCAATAGCCCCGGTGTCATGACAATGCCTTGTTGCGACAGCATGCTGGCTAAAGACGTTGGACCGCCCTGATATGCCTCGCTGCGAAAAGTCGGCACGCCGGTGAGCTCGACACGCTCCGGCAGGCCCGCCAGTCTCGACGGGGTGGAGGAACACGCCGCAAGGCCCAGGGCACACGCGAGGAACAAGGATGTTTTAAGGTTCGACCGTAACCGCAATTTTCGACTCTCTTGATCAACTGCCGGTAAGGGGCCTGATCATAGCCCAATCACGTTTAAGTAGGCGCGGGCTTGCTCGCGAAAAACCTGAGGGTGCCGGGTCAATCCAGATAGCCCGCCTTACCGTTGACGTGTTTCACGCGCAAGCTCGTGCCTACAAAGGTCGTGGATATAGCAAAGAAGTTGGACAGACACGACCATTGGTCAATAGCAGGCAACCGTCAGGTAGCTAGACTGTCCATTGAGAAGACTGTGTGTGCCCCGAGGGGGCGAAAGGAGGCCCGAATGAGCCTTGCAACAACGATTGTCCTGTTGATCTGCGGTTGGCTGGCGGTGGCCGGCGCCATGTTGTGGGGGGTGCTGCGCATCACCCGTCGGCACCATCCCCCCCACGTCAGACCCGCTGCACCCGCCAAACCCCATAAGGTGGCAGCGCATCACGCCTAGCCAGGCATGCAATTGAAGTCCTGAGTCGCCGCCACTTCCTTGCCGTGACCATCCATCAAGGATGCGCGCACGGTGGTGCCCAGGCTCGACTCCACCAGGGTGTAGTGCTCACCCGCCTTGAAGTGCTTGTACTCGACCCGCCCTTGGCAGTCCTGCTGGTTGTCGTCGCCTGGCTCTTCCTCGAACAGCGTTACATCCAGGCGATGGTCTCCCGGCGTCACTTCGAAGAAACGTCCGTCATCCACGCGATGACCGTCCACGCGCTCAGCCATCAGGTCGTTGGGGGCTTCTTCTTTCAAACCGATCCACGCTTCGCTCGGGTCCGCCTTGGGGATCGGGCCGGCGCACGCCGACAACAACAGCACAGCACCGAGGGCGGGGATCAACAAAAGAGGTTTGAGTGACATGGCAGGGCTCCAAAGAAGGACTATGTGTCCGGTGGGCTACAAGCTTGAGGAGCCACCCTGTGTAGAACAAATGAATACATATGAAACGATCTTCAGCCCCTTCCTAAATGTTCCTTCACCTGACTGAAAGGTGCGTGTTAGGTGGGTCGCGTGAGACTGCCGGGGTTTGCAATCCTGCTCCTTTCGGAGGTTTCACGCATGCTCGGGCTGGTAAAGACCGCACTGCAAAAGCCGTACACGTTTATCGTGTTGGCCATATTCATCTGCATCATCGGGCCGATGGCGGCCCTGCGTACCCCCACTGACGTTTTCCCGGACATCGGCATCCCCGTGGTTGCCGTGGTCTGGCAGTACAACGGCCTGTCGCCGGACGCCATGGCCGGTCGGGTGATCTATACCTACGAACGCTCCCTGAGCACCACCGTCAACGACATCGAACACATCGAGTCACAATCCCTGCCCGGCATGGGCATCGTCAAGATCTTCTTCCAACCCGGCGTGGATATCCGCACCGCCAACGCCCAGGTGACGGCGGTGTCACAAACCGTGCTCAAGCAGATGCCGCCAGGCATCACGCCGCCGCTGATCCTCAACTACAGCGCCTCCACGGTGCCAATCCTGCAAATGGCGTTCTCCAGCCCCAGCCTCTCGGAAGCAAAGATCCGCGACTTGGTGCAGAACAACATTCGCCTGCCCCTGAGCGCCCTGCCCGGTCTGGCCATGCCCACACCAATGGGTGGCAAGCAACGCCAGATCACCTTGGACCTCGACCCGCAGGCGTTGGCTGCCAAAGGCTTGTCAGCCCAGGACGTGGGCAACGCCCTGGCGTTGCAGAACCAGATCATCCCGGTGGGCACCGCCAAACTCGGCCCCAACGAATACACGATCCTGCTCAACAACAGCCCCAAGGCCATTGATGAGCTCAATGACCTGCCGATCAAGACCGTCGACGGCGCGCTGATCACCATCGGCCAAGTCGCCCACGTGCGGGACGGTTCGCCGCCACAGACCAATATCGTGCGCGTCGACGGTCACCGTGCGGTACTGATGCCGGCACTGAAAAACGGCAGCATCTCCACCCTGTCGATTATCGACGGCATCCGCCAGATGCTGCCGCGTATCAACGAAACCCTGCCGCCGTCGCTGAAGACCTCGTTGCTGGGTGACGCCTCGGTGTTCGTCAAGCAATCCGTGGGCAGCGTGGCCCAGGAGGGCATCATCGCGGCGTTGCTGACCAGTGCGATGATCCTGCTGTTCCTCGGCAGCTGGCGCTCCACGATCATTATCGCCGCATCGATTCCCCTGGCAGTGCTGTCGGCCATCGCGCTGCTGGCGGTCAGCGGGCAAACCCTCAACGTGATGACCCTCGGCGGACTGGCGTTGGCAGTGGGGATCCTGGTGGACGATGCCACGGTGACCATCGAGAACATCAACTGGCACTTGGAGCAAGGCAAGGCGGTGAAGACCGCGATCCTCGACGGCGCCGCGCAGATAGTCGGACCGGCGTTCGTCTCGCTGCTGTGTATCTGCATCGTGTTCGTGCCGATGTTCCTGTTGCAAGGCATCGCCGGCTACCTGTTCCGGCCGATGGCCCTGGCGGTGATCTTTGCCATGGCCAGCTCGTTCATTCTCTCGCGCACACTGGTGCCGACCCTGGCGATGTTCCTGCTCAAGCCCCATGTACCGGAGCAAGGCGCGGGCCATCACCCGGAAGATGAATTTATCAACCACCACGAGGGCGAGCAGCACACCCAACAACGCAATGCCGTGCTGCAAGGGGTGCTGAACTTCCAGCAGGGCTTCGAGCGGCACTTCTCGAATATCCGCGACACGTACCATGGCCTATTGACGTTGGCGCTGGGCAATCGCAAGCGCTTTATCGTCGGTTTCCTCGCCTGCGTGCTCGCGTCGTTCCTGCTGCTACCCAGTCTGGGCCAAGACTTTTTCCCGGCCACCGACGCCGGCGCCCTGGCCCTTCACGTGAGGTTGCCGCTGGGCACGCGCATTGAAGAAAGCGCAGCCGCGTTCGACCGTATCGAAGCGCGGATTCGAGAGGTGATTCCTGCCGAGGAACTCGACACTATCGTCGACAATATCGGCATCCCGCTCAGCGGCATCGACATGGCCTACAGCAGCAGCGGCACCATCGGCCCGCAGGACGGCGATATCCAGGTCACGCTGAAAAAAGACCACGCGCCCACCGCCGACTACGTGAAGAAGCTGCGTGAAGCCCTGCCGCAAAGTTTCCCCGGCAGCCACTTCGCGTTTCTACCGGCAGACATCAGCAGCCAGATCCTCAACTTCGGCGCCCCGGCCCCGCTGGACGTGAAAATATCCGGGCGCAGCGATGAAGAAAACCGGGCCTATGCGGTGGAACTGGAGCGACGACTGCAACATGTACCGGGCATTGCCGACCTGCGAATCCAGCAGTCCACCGGCTATCCGTCCCTGCAGGTAAACGTCGACCGCCTGCGCGCCAATGGCCTGGGCATCACCGAGCGTGACGTGACCAACAGCATGGTCGCCTCCCTGGCCGGCAGCTCCCAAGTGGCCCCGACCTTTTGGCTCAATCCGGCCAACGGCGTGTCGTATTCAATCGTCGCCGCGACGCCGCAATACCGTCTCGACAGCTTGCCGTCACTGGAAGCCTTGCCGGTGACCGGCGCGGGTGGTCAGTCGCAGATCCTCGGCGGTGTGGCAAGTATTTCCAGGGTGGAAAGCCCCGCGGTAGTGACCCACTACAACATCGAACCGACCCTGGACCTGTACGCCAACGTGCAAGGCCGCGACCTCGGCGGCGTGGCCCGCGATGTGCAAAAGGTACTGGATGACACCGCGGCCATGCGCCCCAAAGGCGCAGTGATCAGCCTGCATGGGCAGATCGATGCGCTGCATGAAGCCTTCAGTGGCTTGAGCTTCGGCCTGCTCGGTGCTGTGGTGCTGATCTACCTGCTGATCGTGGTCAACTTCCAGTCCTGGGCCGATCCGTTCGTGATCATCACGGCGTTACCGGCCGCACTGGCGGGAATCGTGTGGATGCTGTTCCTCAGCGGCACCTCGCTGTCGGTGCCGGCACTGACCGGCGCCATCCTGTGCATGGGGGTGGCCACCGCCAACTCGATCCTGGTGGTGAGTTTCTGCCGTGAACGCCTGGCCGAACACGGCGATGCACTCAAAGCCGCGATGGAGGCCGGTTATACGCGCTTCCGCCCGGTGTGCATGACCGCCCTGGCAATGATAATCGGCATGCTGCCCCTGGCCATTTCCGAGGAACAAAACGCCCCCCTTGGCCGGGCTGTGATCGGTGGGTTGATCTTCGCCACCATCGCCACCCTGCTGTTTGTACCCGTGGTCTTCAGTCTGATCCACGGGCGTCACCCTACTCGCGCTGTTGCAGGAGAAACCCCACATGTCGTCTGATCACAAACCCTCGCGCAAGCGTCTGATGCTCATGGGTGTCGGCGGCCTGACCCTGGCCGCCCTGTTGGTCGCCAATGGCCTGCATGCCCGCACGCTGCACGAACAATCGGTCACCGCCTGGACAGAGACTGCAGCGATCCCGCAAGTGCGGGTGTTCCAACCGCAACAGAACGCCGCCGGCGACACCCTGCGCTTGCCGGCGCACCTGGAAGCCTGGAGCAAGGCGCCCATCCATGCCCGCGTCAGCGGCTACCTGAAGGACTGGAAAGCCGACATAGGTACGCAGGTGAAAGCCGGGCAAATCCTGGCCGAAATCGACAGCCCGGACCTGGACCAGCAAATGGCGCAAACCCACGCCCGGCTGATTCAGGAACAGGCCAACGCACGCCTGGCGCAAACCACCGCCACGCGCTGGCAAAACCTGCTCGCCAGCCACTCGGTATCACGCCAGGAAGCCGATGAGAAAACCTCCAACGCTGCAGCCGCCAAGGCCAATGCCGAAGCCGCCGCTGCCGACTATGCGCGGCTGTCCGCACTGGAAAGCTACAAAACCATCCGCGCACCATTCGCCGGCACCATCACCGCACGCAACACCGATATCGGCCAGTTGATCAAGGCCGATACCGACAGTGACCCGGAATTGTTCAACATTGCCGACACCCATCAATTGCGTCTGTACGTACCGGTGCCGCAGAACTACGCGGCGGTCATCCACCCCGGCCTTGAAGCTGAACTGACGGTGCCCGAGCATCCCGGCGAGCACTTCAAGGCGCGCCTGATCGGCGACTCCACCGCCATCGACCGCCGCTCCGGCACCCTGCTTGCGCAGTTCGTTGCGGACAACCCCAACGGTGAATTGCTGCCCGGTGACTACGCCGAAGCGACGCTGCCGATTCCGGCGGACACCCATGGCGTGAGCATCCCGGCCAGCGCCCTCATTTTTCGCGCCCAAGGTACTCAGGTCGCTGTGCTTGACGCGCACAATCATGTGCATCTGCAAACCATCCACATCGGCCTGGATCTCGGTGAACGCCTGGTGATCGACCAAGGCCTGAAACCGGTCGATCGCGTAGTCGACAACCCGCCCGACGCCCTGCGTGAAGGTGACCCGGTGCAACTGGCCGATGCCTCGGGAGGTGCGCATGCGCCCAAGGCTTAAACCTCTCGCGGCCTTGATGCTGCTGGCATTGCAGGGTTGCTCCATGGCCCCAACCTACCAGGTGCCTGCGGTTGACCTGCCCGCCGGCTACCGCGAACAGACCAGCGACGGCCCGTGGCACAGCGCGCAACCGTCCGACCAACTGGCTCCCGAGTGGTGGACGCTCTACAACGATTCGCGCCTGAACGACCTGCAACAGCAACTGCTCAAGGCCAACCCGGATTTGGCCGCGGCACTGGCGCATTTCGATGCGTCCCAGGCGTATGCCAGCCAACTGCATGCCGGGCTGTTCCCGCAGATCACTGCCAGCGCGCAACCGTTGCGCCAGCGGCAATCGGATTCGCGACCGCTGAGGGGCGATACGCAACCCTCGGTGTACAACAGCAATACCGCGGGCTTTTCACTGAGCTACGACCTGGACCTGTGGGGCAAAATCCGCAACCAGGTCGCGGCGGGCGATGCCCAGGCGCAGGCATCCGGCGATGACTTGGCGGTGGCACGCCTGAGCCTTCAGCATCAGTTGGCGACGTTGTATGTGCAGCTCAATGGGCTGGATGCGCAGGCGCGGATTCTCGACCGTTCGCTGGATGATTTCCGCCAGGCGCTACAGCTGACCCGTAGCCGCTATGAAGGCCAGATTGCCTCGGAGCTGGACCTTACACGCGCGCAGAATCAACTGGCCGAAGCCAAGGCGCAATGGGATGAAATACGCGGGCAGCGCAACCTGACCGAGCATGCGATTGGTGAGCTGGTGGGTGTGGCCGCCAGTGATTTTTCATTGTCGCCGAGCCCGCAATTGATCTCCTTGCCGGGGATACCCTCGCAATTGCCAAGCCACCTGCTGCAACGCCGCCCGGACATTGCAGCGGCAGAGCGACGGGTGTTTGCGGCCAACGCCAACATCGGCGTGGCCAAGGCGGCGTGGTACCCGGATTTCAGTCTGACGGGGTTGATTGGCGGGCAGACGCAAGGGGTCGGCAACCTGCTGTCCGCCGGCAATCGCTATTGGGCATTGGGGCCATTGGTCAACTTGCCGATCTTCGATGGCGGTCGCCTAAGTGCCAACGAACGCCAAGCCAAGGCCGAGTTTGAAGAGGCATCGGCGCACTACCGCAGCCAGGTGCTGAAAGCCGTGCGCGAAGTGGAGGACAACCTGGCTCAGCTGCGCGACTTGCAGCAAGAGGCACAGGATGAGCAGGCAGCGGCGGATGCGGCACAGCACACTCAATCGCTGGCGATGAACAGCTACCAGGCCGGGGCCGTGAGCTACCTGGACGTGGTGACCGCGCAGACGGCAGCGCTGCAGGCGCAACGGACCTTGCAGGCGGTGCAGACACGGCAACTGCAAGCCAGTGTAGGGTTGGTGACTGCGCTCGGCGGGGGTTGGCACGCATCGACTTAAATGTGGGAGCTGGCTCGCCTGCGATGCCGGTGAGCCAGTCGCCGAATCAACGGGTTGATGCCCCCTTTCGCAGGCAAGCCAGCTCACACTTTCCTGATTGCGGGGAATCAAGGAGTCAACGTTGACTCGCTCACTTGCGGCCGGCTATCAAGATAAACACTGACCACCGTGCAATCGCCGCCATTGGCATGTCGATACAGCGTACGGCTGTGGTAGTCCGAAACATCCCCCGCCACCGAGACAGTGATCGTTTGGCCTTGCACCTCAATCTTTGCCGATGCGTCACGCGTAATCAAAAATGGACTGGCACCTTCCAAAGCAGACAATACTTCTGTGTCAGTCCCAAAGGTGCGATAGACGTAGTATCGGTAGGTGAACGGAACAGTTGCCCCTCCACGATCATCCTTCACACCCTAGACGGACGCGTCATTGCTCAGAGGCGTGCAGAGTACAACCTCTGTCAATTGCGGGCGACTTGGCGAAAGAAGCCAGCCGCCGCCGATATACACCAAGCATAGCGCCAGCAGGATCGTGGTAACGATTGAGTAAAGCGACTTTTTAGTAGTTCCTGAATCTGGCATACGAAGGTTTGGGACATGTCTTTCGGGCCCGCCCTCGACAACGAAACCCTGCTGGTCAATGCCTCTCAGGATCTTGAATCCATCAATGCCATTGCCGCGAACCCGGTTTTTGAAGTCGATGGTCCGCAACGCAGTGTGGTGCGGGGGATTTGTCGGAGGGTGGAGGGCGTGCAGCTGTTGGTGGATCGAGTCGCAGATGGCACCAACGAGGCAATCTCCCAGTAACAGCATCGTCTATCAGGGCGGCAAGCCCGGCTCCCACATTTTTAAGCTGTGAAGCCTTTCAAATGTGCGAGCTGGCTTGCCTGCGATTGCAGTGGACCAATCAGTAAACACCTAACTGAACCGCCGGGTTTCAGGCAGCGAGTTTGCCGTTGGCGATGGCTGCCGAGGCGGCGACCATGGCGCGCAGCAGCACCGCACACCCTGCCGCCAGGTCATCAGGTGCGGCATTCTCGATTTCGTTATGGCTGATGCCACCCTCACACGGCACAAAGATCATCCCTGCCGGACCGAGTTCGGCAACGAAGATCGCGTCGTGCCCTGCCCCGCTGACAATGTCCATGTTCGACAGGCCCAGGCCATTCGCCGCATTGCGCACAGCGTCTACGCAGCCTTTGTCGAAATACAGCGGCGGGAAGTCAGCGGTGGGTTCCATCTCGAAACTGAGTCCATGTTTGGCGCAGGTGTCTTCAATGACCTTGCGCACCTGCGCAATCATCGAATCCAGACGTGCCGGTTCCAGGTGCCGGAAGTCCAAGGTCATGCGCACTTCGCCTGGAATGACGTTGCGTGATCCCGGATAAGCCTGCAGGCAACCCACCGTCCCGCACGCATGAGGCTGGTGCCCCAGTGCCGCTGCGTTCACCGCCGCTACCACTGCCGCCGCGCCCACCAAGGCATCCTTGCGCAGGTGCATCGGCGTTGGTCCCGCATGCGCCTCAACTCCACGCAGTTTCAGGTCAAACCACTTCTGCCCGAGTGCGCCGAGCACCACGCCGATGGTTTTCTGCTCGTCCTCAAGAATCGGACCCTGTTCGATGTGCGCCTCGAAATACGCACCCACTTTATGACCGCTTACCGCGCGCGAGCCCGCATAGCCAATCGCATTCAGCGCGTCGCCGACACTGACGCCATCCACATCCACCTTGGCCAAGGTGTCCGCCAAGGTGAATTTCTCGGCAAACACCCCCGAGCCCATCATGCACGGCGGAAAGCGCGAGCCTTCCTCATTGGTCCACACCACCACTTCCAGCGGCGCCTCGGTTTCTACCTTCAAATCATTGAGGGTGCGCAGCACTTCCACGCCGGCGAGTACGCCAAAGCAACCGTCAAACTTGCCACCGGTGGGCTGGGTGTCGATGTGGCTGCCGGTCATCACCGGTGGAAGGTTGGGATTGCGGCCGGGGCGCCGCGCGAAGATATTTCCGATGCCATCGATCGTGACCGTGCAACCGGCTTCTTCGCACCACTTTACAAACAGGTCGCGGGCTTTGCGGTCGAGGTCGGTAAGCGCCAGGCGGCACACGCCGCCCTTGGGGGTGGCGCCAAGTTTGGCCAGGTCCATCAGCGACTGCCACAAGCGGTCGCGGTTGATGTGCTGATGGGTCGATTGCAGAACGTCGAGGGCAGCGTTCATGGGGATCTCCTCAGGCTACATTTCTTATGAATTGACTCACTCAACTGTGAGAGCTGGCGTGTGTGGGAGCTGGCTTGCCTGCGATACAGGCGGCTCGGTATTTCTGCCGAACTGAGGTGATGCAATCGCAGGCAAGCCAGCTCCCACATTGGCCGTGTTTACAGAGGTGACTTGGCGGCAACGGGGCTGATGCCACGCCTGGCATTCAGGCCGTAATACAACAACCCGCCCAAGGCCGAACCGGTAAACCAGCCATAGCTGTAGAACCAGCTGAACGCATCACTGCCCAGCGACAGCAAGGTCAGCACCACCGGCACGCCAAAGGCGATAAAGCCGCTCCAGTTCCACGCCGGGTACACGTCGTCGCGGTACAGACCGGCCAGGTCCAGTTGCTGTTTGCGGGTGATGAAGTAGTCCACCACCATGATCCCGGCGATCGGGCCCAGCAGGCTTGAGTAGCCCAGCAACCAGTTGGAATACACGGTTTCCAGGCTCACATCCGAGACGATCAAGCCGAGTTTTTTCAGCAGTTCATGGCCCATCAGCACCAACCCCACCAAACCGGTGAGGATCACCGCCGTGGTGCGGTTGATCAGCTTCGGCGCAATGTTCTGAAAGTCATTGGTGGGCGAGACGATGTTCGCCGCGGTGTTGGTGGACAAGGTCGCGACGATGATCAGCGCCATGGCCACGGCCACCCACACCGGGCTCTGGATATGCCCGATCAGGGTCACCGGATCGGACACGCTCACCCCCACCAGCTTGACCGAGGCAGCAGTCATGATCACGCCGAGGGCGGCGAACAGGAACATGGTCAGCGGCAAACCGAAGATCTGCCCGAGGATCTGGTCCTTCTGGCTTTTGGCGTAGCGGCTGAAGTCAGGAATATTCAAGGACAAGGTAGCCCAGAACCCCACCATCGCCGTCAGGCCAGCCATGAAGTAGCCCGTGAGGCTCGCACCTTCTGGACGCTTGGGCGGGATGGCCATCAGCTCGCTGATGGACACATTGGGCATCGCCCATACCAGCAGGCCGATGCCCACCGCCACCAGCAGCGGCGCGGACAGGGTTTCCAAGCGCTTGATCGACTCGGCGCCGCGCAGCACCACCCACAGATTCAGGCACCAGAACATCATGAAACCGATCACTTCACCGCTGCCGCCGAGGGACTTCCAGCCCTCGAAAATCGAGCCCAGGAACAGGTGAATCGCCAGCCCGCCAAACATCGTCTGGATACCAAACCAGCCACAGGCCACAAGCGCCCGGATCAGGCACGGCACGTTGGAACCCAGGATGCCGAACGACGAGCGCAACAAGACCGGGAAGGGTATGCCGTACTGGGTGCCGGGGAAGGCGTTGAGGGTCAACGGAATCAGCACCACGATATTCGCCAGCAGGATCGCCATCAGCGCTTCCCCCACCGACAGACCGAAGTACGCGGTGAGTACCCCGCCCAAGGTATAGGTGGGCACGCAGATCGACATGCCGACCCACAGCGCGGTGATGTGCCACTTGTTCCAGGTGCGTTCATGCACCTTGGTCGGTGCCATGTCGTGGTTATAGCGGGGGCTGTCGAGGACGTCGGGGCCGGCGTCGAGTTCGTACAGGCCGTTGCGCTCAATGACTTGCGATCTGTTCTGTTGCATGGCCGCTCCACGGTTTTTTCGAATTATTGTTGCTCGCCTGCAAGGTGTGTGCAGGTGGCCGGAGTACCTCGTAAACAACATGACATCACGGGCCCGGCCAGCCGCCACTGCACTCAATATCCGTGCCGACAACCGTTACCGCACCCACACCGCTTATATAACTCGCTGATGTTTATCAGCTTTCCGAGTGAGCCTTCGGAACTTGCCGCTTTACTCAGGCTAACTAAAGCGAAAGTTGGCCGAACCATCAGGACTCAATCTGGTGCAACACAATTATTTTTATTTCCCCGCCCCGTCAAGAGGCAAGTCTCAAGCGTCTGATTTGCAATAAGAAATGTTGCTCAATTTAAGAACCTGTCAAGTGCGTCAAAATGGTGAGTGCACGCTACATTTTGGTGAATTTCGTTTTTTATCGTTAATAATCAACTAGTTATCATTGATATAAGCTTATGAAAAATCTTCTTGCTCAATCGAAAAACTCGGGCTAGTTTCTATTCCTGTCACCGATGACAGGAATTAATCGATCATCGGTAAGCAGCATTACAACACTTAGAACTGGCACAAGCCGGTCAAGCCTGTGAGGAACTCGACATGTCGCTGTTGATCCGTGGCGCCACCCTTGTTACCCATGATGAAAGTTATCGCGCCGATGTGTTATGCGCGGGCGGTCTAATTCGGGCTATTGGTACGAATCTGGATATTCCCGCCGGTACTGAAATACTCGATGGCAGCGGCCAATACCTGATGCCCGGCGGCATCGACCCTCATACCCATATGCAACTGCCCTTCATGGGCACCGTGGCCAGTGAAGACTTTTTCAGTGGCACGGCGGCAGGTCTGGCGGGCGGCACCACATCGATCATCGACTTTGTGATTCCCAACCCACAGCAATCGCTGTTGGAAGCGTTTCACCAGTGGCGCGGCTGGGCGGAAAAATCCGCTTCAGACTACGGCTTCCACGTAGCGATCACTTGGTGGAGCGAACAGGTACGTGAAGAAATGGCCGAGTTGGTGAGTCAGCACGGCATCAACAGCTTCAAGCACTTCATGGCCTACAAGAACGCAATCATGGCGGCGGACGACACCTTGGTCGCCAGCTTCGAACGCTGCCTGGAACTGGGCGCGGTGCCCACCGTGCATGCGGAAAACGGCGAGCTGGTGTACCACCTGCAACGCAAGCTGATGGCCCAGGGCATCACCGGGCCCGAGGCGCATCCGCTGTCGCGCCCTTCGCAAGTCGAGGGCGAAGCGGCCAGCCGCGCAATCCGCATCGCCGAGACCATCGGCACGCCGCTCTACCTGGTGCATGTGTCCACCAAAGAGGCGTTGGATGAAATCACCTACGCCCGCAGCAAAGGCCAACCGGTCTATGGCGAAGTCCTCGCCGGTCACCTGCTGCTGGACGACAGCGTCTACCAGCACCCGGACTGGCAGACCGCCGCCGGTTACGTGATGAGCCCGCCGTTCCGCCCACGCGGGCATCAGGAAGCGCTGTGGCACGGCCTGCAATCCGGCAACCTGCACACCACTGCCACCGACCACTGCTGCTTTTGCGCCGAGCAAAAAGCCGCCGGCCGTGACGACTTCAGCAAAATCCCCAACGGCACCGCCGGCATCGAAGACCGTATGGCCTTGTTGTGGGATGAAGGGGTCAACACCGGGCGCCTGTCGATGCAGGAGTTTGTCGCGCTGACCTCCACCAACACTGCGAAGATCTTCAATCTCTACCCGCGCAAAGGTGCGATCCGCGTGGGCGCGGATGCCGACCTGGTGCTGTGGGACCCCGAGGGGACGCGGACCATTTCCGCCAAGACCCACCATCAGAAAGTCGACTTCAACATCTTCGAAGGCAAGACCGTGCGCGGCGTGCCGAGCCATACCATCAGCCAGGGCAAGCTGGTCTGGGCCGATGGCGACCTGCGCGCCGAGCGCGGGGCCGGGCGGTATGTAGAGCGGCCGACGTACCCGCCGGTGTTCGAGCAGTTGAGCAAGCGCGCAGAGCGTTCCAGGCGCACTGCTGTGAAGCGCTGAAAACGGCCTTAGGCCTGTCGCGGGCAAGCCCGGCTCCCACATTTTAACCCTGTGAACCCGATGCATGTGGGAGCTGGCTTGCCTGCGAAGAGGCCAGCACAGGCAACAAAAAAACCAATGCCCATCAGAGGCAGCACCTCAATCACCGTGAGGCCAAAACCGTGATCCAGACCCTGACCCACCTCCCCCATCCCCACGAAGACGGGGCCACCCTCGCCAGCCATTTCACCGACCTGGCACCGCCTCTCAACGCCCGCCAGGCACAACTGGAAGCCTCGCGCTGCCTGTATTGCTACGACGCGCCGTGCGTGAATGCGTGCCCCAGCGAAATCGACATCCCGTCGTTTATCCGCAACATCCACACCGAAAACGTACAAGGCGCGGCGCAAAAAATCCTCTCGGCCAACATTCTCGGCGGCAGTTGCGCCAGGGTCTGCCCCACCGAGATCCTCTGCCAGCAAGCCTGCGTGCGTAACAACGCTGAAGAATGCGCGCCGGTGCTGATCGGTCTGTTGCAACGTTATGCTGTCGACAATACACACTTCACCGAGCACCCCTTCCACCGCGCAGCCTCGACCGGCAAGCGTATCGCCGTGGTGGGTGCAGGCCCTGCGGGACTGGCCTGCGCCCACCGCAGCGCCTTGCACGGCCATGACGTGGTGATTTTCGAGGCCCGGGAAAAAGCCGGCGGCCTGAATGAATACGGGATCGCCAAGTACAAACTGGTGGATGACTTCGCGCAGAAGGAGCTGGATTTTCTGCTGCAAATCGGCGGCATCGAGATTCGTCACGGCCAGCGCCTCGGCGATAACCTGACCCTCAGCGAACTGCATCAGCAATTCGATTCGGTGTTCCTCGGCCTCGGTCTGGCCGCGAGCAAACAGCTCGGCCTGCCCCACGAAGACGCCCCCGGCCTGCTCGCCGCCACCGACTACATCCGCGAACTGCGCCAGGCCGACGACCTGACCCAACTGCCCCTGGCCAATCGCTGCATCGTGCTCGGCGCCGGCAACACCGCCATCGACATGGCCGTGCAGATGGCCCGTCTCGGTGCCCACGATGTGAACCTCGTCTACCGCCGTGGCCTGGCGGACATGGGCGCCACCCACCATGAACAGGACATCGCCAAGGCCAACCAGGTACGCCTGCTGACCTGGGCCCAGCCAGAGGAGGTGCTGCTGGACGATCAGGGCCATGTGCGCGGCATGCGCTTCCTGCGCACGCGCATGGAAAACGGCCGTCTGCTCCCGACCGGCGAAACCTTCGACCTGGCTGCCGATGCGATCTTCAAGGCCATCGGCCAGGGTTTCGACAACGAGGCACTGCACGATCCGCTGGCCCAGCAGCTGCACCGTGTCGGTGAAAGGATTTTCGTCGACGAACAGCTGCGCACCAGCATTCCCGGTGTGTACGCGGGTGGCGATTGCGTCAGCCTCGGCCAGGACCTCACCGTGCAGGCCGTGCAACACGGCAAGCTGGCCGCCGAGGCCATGCACGCCCAACTCATGTTGAATGTGGAGGCTGCGTAATGGCCGATCTCTCGATTGTATTTGCCGGTATCAAAGCCCCCAACCCGTTCTGGCTGGCCTCCGCGCCGCCCACCGACAAGGCTTACAACGTGGTGCGCGCCTTCGAGGCCGGTTGGGGTGGCGTGGTCTGGAAAACCCTTGGCGAAGACCCTGCAGCGGTCAACGTGTCGTCACGCTACTCGGCGCACTACGGTCCCAACCGTGAAGTGATGGGCATCAACAATATCGAGCTGATCACGGACCGCTCCCTGGAGATCAACCTGCGGGAAATCACCCAGGTGAAAAAGGATTGGCCCGACCGCGCGCTGATCGTGTCGCTGATGGTGCCGTGCGTCGAGGAGTCCTGGAAAACAATCCTGCCGCTGGTGGAAGCCACCGGCTGCGACGGTATCGAACTGAACTTCGGCTGCCCCCACGGCATGCCCGAACGCGGCATGGGCGCGGCGGTAGGCCAGGTGCCGGAGTATGTGGAACAGGTGACGCGCTGGTGCAAAACCTATTGCTCGCTGCCGGTGATCGTCAAGCTCACGCCGAACATCACCGACATTCGCGTGGCGGCGCGGGCCGCGTATCGCGGCGGCGCGGATGCGGTGTCGCTGATCAACACCATCAACTCCATCACCAGCGTCGACCTGGAACGCATGGTCGCGCTGCCGGTGGTGGGCACCCAAAGTACCCACGGCGGTTATTGCGGTTCGGCGGTCAAGCCGATCGCGCTGAACATGGTCGCCGAAATCGCCCGCGACCCGCAGACCCAGGGCCTGCCGATCTGCGGCATTGGTGGCATCGGCAACTGGCGTGACGCGGCGGAGTTTGTAGCCCTGGGCTGCGGCGCGGTGCAGGTGTGCACGGCGGCGATGCTGCATGGGTTTCGGATTGTGGAGGAGATGAAGGACGGACTATCGCGATGGATGGACAGCCAAGGCTACAACAGCCTGCAGGACTTTTCCGGGCGTGCGGTGGGCAACACGACGGACTGGAAGTACCTGGATATCAACTATCAAGTCATTGCGAAGATCGATCAGGAAGCCTGCATTGGCTGCGGACGTTGCCACATTGCCTGTGAGGACACGTCGCACCAGGCCATCGCCAGTTTGAAACAGGCGGATGGCACGCATAAATACGAGGTGATCGATGATGAGTGCGTGGGCTGCAACCTGTGTCAGATCACCTGCCCGGTGGCGGACTGTATCGAGATGGTGCCGATGGACACAGGCAAGCCGTTCTTGAATTGGACGCAGGATCCGAGGAATCCCTACCGCGAAGCTGTGTAGCCCTTCAGGCCGCCTTCGCGAGCAAGCCCGCCCCCACATTCGACCGCATTCCTCCAGATAGAATGCAGTCGAATGTGGGGGCGGGCTTGCTCGCGAAGAGGCCATCAGCCTCGACCCGTCAAGGCTCCAGCCCAATCCCCCGCAAGATCACACTCGTCACCGTCTGTATTGCCTTCTCAAACTGCATATCCGACAACGGCTGGTGCTCATTCAGGATCTTCACCTGATGATCAAAGTCGGCATAGTGCTGGGTCGAGGCCCAGATCATGTACAGCAGGCTCGACGGTTCCACCGGCAGGATGCGTTTGTCTTCCACCCACTGGCGAATTTTCGCTTCCTTCATCTTGGCCCAGTCGTACAGGCTTTCATCCAATGCCTCACCAAGCGTCGGCGCGCCGTGGATGATTTCATTGGCCCAGACTTTCGAGCCATAGGGCCGGGTCCGCGAGCGTTGCATCTTGGCGCGGATGTAACTGCTGAGCACCACCCGCGGGTCATCGAAGGTCTCAAAACTCAAGGCGTCCTGCTTCCACACCTCCAGCAGATCGAACAGCACCGCGCTGTACAGCTCGCTTTTGGTGGTGAAGTAGTAATGCAGGTTGGAGCGCGGCAGTTGCACTTCTTCGGCGATATCCGCCATGGCGGTACTGCCATAGCCTTTTTCGGCGAAGATTTTCTCCGCCGCCAGCAGGATTTTCTCGACGTTGACCCGACGAATTCCGATCTTGTGATTGCCCATAAGGGCTCCCTGACAACAACTTGGCTTAAAGACTACCATCGGCTCTAGATCGCGGCGACAGCCCATAATGAAACTTCTGACGCGAACCTTTCCCCTGGAAATCGGATTGGTTAGGATCGCGGTCCCCATGAAGGATCATCGCAATGACTATTCGACCTCGCGTGCCCACCGACGACCCCGTGCTGGGAGCACTGTGGGAGCGCTCGGTACGCGCCACCCATGATTTCCTCCCCGAGGATGACATCCAACGTCTGCTGCCCCTGGTGCGCGACACCTACCTGCCAATGCCCGCGCTGGATGTGTGGGTGTATGAAGACCCACACGGCATCGCCGGTTTCATCGGCACCGGTGGGCACAACGTGGAAATGCTGTTCATCGAGCCCGACCGCCGTGGCCAGGGCATCGGCCGCCAGTTGCTGGACCACGCCCGCGCCCGTCACGACACGCTCACGGTGGACGTGAACGAACAAAACCCCCAAGCCGTGGGCTTCTATCTGCATTATGGTTTTATCCAGGTCGCGCGCTCGCCGCTGGATGGCGAAGGCAAGCCCTTTCCGTTGCTGCACATGGCTTTACCGACTCCTGACCCCGAAGGTATTGAACAATGTTGATCAAGAAAAGCCTCACCACCGTCGCCCTGCTCGCCTCCCTGCTGGGTGCATCTGCCGCATTCGCCCACGCGCACCTCAAAAGCGCCGAACCGGCGGCCGACAGCAGCGTCGCCGCGCCTAAAGACCTGCGCCTGACCTTCAGCGAAGGCGTCGAGGCCACCTTTACCAAGGTGTCCCTGAGCAAGGACGGCACCGAAGTTGCGATCAAGGGCCTGGAAACCTTAGGAGCCGACAAGAAAGTCCTGGTAGTCACCCCGGCCGCACCACTGGCCGCCGGTAACTACACAGTGGTGTGGAACGCGGTTTCGGTCGACACCCACAAGAGCAACGGTGAGTACAGCTTCAAGGTCGGCCAATAACCCATGGCGACGCTGCTGGTGCTGTGCCGCTTCCTGCATTTCATCGTCGTGCTGCTGATGTTCGGGTCCTGCGCTTTCAGGCCCTGGCTGCTGGGCGCTGAAACGCAACCGGTACTGGACCGGCAACTTGACCGTATCACCCGTGGGCTGGCCTGGCTGGGGGTGTTTTCCGGCGTGGCCTGGTTGCTGTTGATTACCGCCAGCATGGCAGGTCGCTGGGACGCGGCGCTGCAACCGGCCACCGTGCAGTTGGTACTGGGCAAGACCTTCTTTGGCCAGGTGTGGGTATGGCACCTGCTATTGAACCTGTTGCTGCTGATCGTGCTGATCAAACCCTGGCGGGCACTGCGCTTGGCGGTCATCGCGTTGTTGCTGGGGACCTTGGCGCCGGTCGGCCATGGCGCCATGCTCGATGGGCTCAGCGGGCAATTACTGATCCTCAATCAGGTGGTGCACCTGGCGTGTGTGGGTGCCTGGCTAGGCGGATTGCTCCTGCTGGTGTTGATCCTCAGGCACTCGCCCCCCTTGGCGCTGGAGCCGATCCTGCGGCGGTTCAGCGGTGTGGGTTATGGCCTGGTCGCCGGTTTGCTGGTCACCGGTTTGATCAACGTGCGTGTGCTTACCGGGCAACTGTGGCCCACGCCTTTGTTCCAGGGGTTCGCGTTGATCCTGTTGATCAAGGTGCTGCTGGTGCTGGGGATGTTGGCGCTGGCCTTGCTGAACCGGCTCCGTATCGAACGTTGTGAAGCGCGATTGGGCACTTTGAAGGCCAGCGTGATGCTGGAATGGTTACTGGGTGTTTCAGCGGTAGCCGCCGTCTCGCTGTTGGGTACCCTCCCGCCAATGGTTATGGCCGGCTAAAAACAGAGGTTGAAATGCAATCCCTGTAGGAGCTGGCTTGCCTGCGATGGAGACAACACGGTCTGGCAGGAACACCGCGGCAATGCCATCGCAGGCAAGTCAGCTCCCACAGTGGCGGTGCCCGCTTTTGATCAACCCGCCCCGAGTCATCGTATAACTTCTGCTTGACAGCCCTCGAAAACCTCGCAAATATCCCGCTCAATGTTGTACGACGACGTATGACAAATAATAAAAACAACAAAAAAGGGAGTTCCACTGTGAGTCAATTCGCCCGCAATTCGTCCTCATGTATCGGCCTCCTCGGTCTCGGCAGCCTGGCATTTACCCTCCCCCTCAGCGTTCAGGCCGACGGTTTTATCGAAGACGCGAAGGCCACGCTCAACCTGCGCAACGCCTACTTCAACCGTAACTTCACCAACCCGACCAACCCCCAGGGCAAGGCCGAAGAATGGACGCAGAACTTCATTCTCGACGCCAAGTCCGGCTACACCACAGGGACGGTGGGCTTCGGCATTGATGTGCTGGGCCTGTATTCGCAAAAGCTCGATGGCGGTAAAGGCACCGGCGGTACGCAGTTGCTGCCGATCCACAGCGATGGCCGCCCGGCCGATAACTTCGGGCGCCTTGGCGTGGCGCTGAAAACCAAATTATCGAAGACTGAATTGAAGGTCGGCGAATGGATGCCAGTGCTGCCGATCCTGCGCTCCGACGACGGCCGCTCCCTGCCCCAGACCTTCCGCGGAGGCCAGGTCACCTCCAATGAAATCGCCGGCCTGACGCTTTACGGCGGGCAGTTTCGCGGTAACAGCCCGCGCAACGATGCGAGCATGGAAGACATGTTCATGAACGGCAAAGCCGCGTTCACCTCCGACCGCTTCAACTTCGGTGGCGGCGAATACAGCTTCAACGACAAACGCACCCAGGTCGGTGTGTGGTACGCCGAACTCAGCGACATCTACCAGCAGCAGTATTTCAACTTGACCCACAGCCAACCTGTCGGCGACTGGACCCTGGGCGCCAACCTCGGTTTTTTCACCGGTAAGGAAGACGGCAGCGCCCTGGCCGGCGACCTCGACAACAAAACCGCTTTCGCCCTGCTCTCAGCCAAATACAACGGCAACACTTTCTATGTGGGCCTGCAGAAACTCACCGGTGACAGCGTGTGGATGCGGGTCAACGGCACCAGCGGCGGGACCCTGGCCAACGACAGCTACAACGCCAGCTACGATAACGCCAAGGAAAAATCCTGGCAGGTGCGCCATGACTTCAACTTCGTGGTACTGGGCATTCCGGGGTTGACCCTGATGAACCGCTATATCAGCGGCAGTAACGTACACACCGGGGCAATCACCGATGGCAAGGAATGGGGTCGGGAGTCGGAACTGGCCTACACAGTGCAAAGCGGCGCACTGAAGGATCTGAATGTGCGCTGGCGCAATTCGACCATGCGTCGGGATTTCAGCAATAACGAGTTCGATGAAAATCGCCTCTTTATCAGCTACCCGATCTCACTGCTGTAGGGTTTCGGATCGAGCGGAAACTTCCCGTCAACGCATACCCCTGTGGCAGCGGGCTTGTTCGAGAATGCGCTACATCCGCCGCGGATGAGTCGACTGACACACTGTATTTGCGAGCAAGCCCGCTCCCACATTTCCGGCCATCACCTGACCGCAAGGACGTTGACAACCAAGGGAATCCCTAACGATACTTCGGCATAGTCATACGACAACCTACAACAACAATGGAACCCTCATGACCACTACCCCAACCACGCCCGTTCCATTCAACCGCCTGCTGCTCACCGGTGCCGCTGGCGGCCTGGGTAAGGTCCTGCGCGAGCGCCTGCGCCCTTATGCCCAGGTACTGCGTCTGTCGGACATCGCCAATATGGCCCCGGCTGCCGACGCGTCCGAAGAAGTGCAACCTTGCGACCTCGCCGACAAACAAGCCGTGCACCACCTGGTGGAAGGCGTCGACGCGATCCTGCACTTCGGCGGCGTCTCGGTGGAGCGTTCTTTCGAAGAAGTGCTCGGCGCGAACATCAGCGGCATTTTTCATGTCTATGAAGCCGCGCGCCGCCACGGTGTGAAGCGCGTGATTTTCGCCAGTTCCAACCACGTGATCGGCTTCTACAAGCAAGGTGAAAAACTCGACGCCCACTCCCCTCGCCGCCCGGACAGCTACTACGGCTTGTCCAAGTCCTACGGCGAAGACATGGCCAGCTTCTACTTTGATCGCTATGGCATCGAGACCGTCAGCATCCGCATTGGCTCGTCGTTCCCGGAACCGCAGAATCGTCGGATGATGCACACGTGGCTGAGCTTCGACGACCTGACTCAGTTGCTCGAGCGCGCGCTGTACACCCCCAACGTCGGGCACACCGTGGTCTACGGCATGTCGGATAACCTCGACACCTGGTGGGACAACCGCTACGCCGCCCACCTGGGCTTTGCGCCAAAGGACAGCTCCGAAGTGTTCCGTGCCCAGGTCGAAACCCAGCCACCGGTGTCCGACAATGACCCGGCCAAGGTCTACCAGGGCGGCGCGTTCTGCGCGGCCGGCCCGTTCGGTGATTGACCCATGAACGCTGAATTGATTGTCGACGCGCGCAATGCCGTGGGTGAATGCCCGGTGTGGGTGCCTGGGGAAAACGCCCTGTACTGGGTGGACATCCCCAAGGGTGGCCTGCAACGCTGGAGCGCTGCCACCGGCCACGTGGCCGCCTGGACAGCCCCGCAGATGCTTGCCTGCATCGCCCGCACCGATGCGGGCAACTGGGTCGCCGGCATGGAAACCGGCTTCTTCCAGCTCACCCCGCACAACGACGGCAGCCTCGACACCACGCTACTGGCGGCTGTCGAGCACCCACGCCAGGACATGCGCCTGAACGACGGCCGCTGCGACCGCCAGGGCCGATTCTGGGCCGGCAGCATGGTGCTGAACATGGGGTTGAATGCAGCCGAGGGCACCCTGTATCGCTACACATCAGGTGCGGCGCCCCATGCGCAACTGGACGGTTTTATCACCTTGAATGGCCTGGCTTTCAGCCCCGATGGCCGCACAATGTATGCCTCGGACTCACACCCGCTGGTGCAGCAGATCTGGGCGTTCGATTACGACATCGACACCGGCACGCCCTCCAATCGCCGCGTGTTCGTGGATATGCACAAGCACCTCGGCCGCCCCGACGGCGCCGCCGTGGATGCCGATGGCTGCTACTGGATCTGCGCCAACGACGCCGGGCTGATCCACCGTTTCAGCCCCGACGGTCGCCTCGATCGTTCCCTCACCGTACCGGTGAAAAAACCCACCATGTGCGCGTTTGGCGGCAGTCGCCTGGACACCTTGTTCGTCACCTCGATCCGCGATGACCAGAGTGAACAGTCACTGTCCGGCGGCGTGTTCGCCCTCAACCCCGGCGTTGTCGGATTGCCGGAGCCCACGTTCACCCTCTAGCTGCATCGCTGTGCCTTGAATACAACAATAACAAGACAGGAGAGACCTCCCATGGACTTCAAACGCACCTTGCTCGCCGCCGCATGCTTCGCCCTCAGCAGCGCCGCCCATGCGCTGGAAATCAAATTTGCCGACATCCACCCCGCCGGCTACCCCACCGTCGTTGCTGAAGAGAACATGGGCAAGGCCCTGACCCAGGCAAGCAACGGCGAACTGACCTTCAAGTATTTCCCAGGCGGTGTCCTCGGGTCCGAGAAAGAAGTGGTCGAACAGGCGCAAGTCGGTGCTATCCAAATGACCCGCGTCAGCCTGGGCATCGTCGGCCCGGTGGTGCCGGACGTGAACGTGTTCAACCTGCCGTTCGTGTTCCGTGACCAGGCGCACATGCGCAAGGTCATCGACGGCGAGATCGGCGACGAAATCCTTGCCAAGATCACCGACTCCGAATTCGGCCTGGTCGCCCTGGCCTGGATGGACGGCGGCACGCGCAACCTCTACACCAAGAAACCCGTGCGCAAGATCGAAGACCTCAAGGGCATGAAAATCCGCGTACAAGGCAACCCCTTGTTCATCGAAGCGTTCAATGAAATGGGGGCCAATGGCATCGCCATGGACACCGGCGAGATCTTCAGCGCCCTGCAGACCGGCGTGATCGACGGCGCGGAAAACAACCCGCCGACCCTGCTTGAGCACAACCATTTCCAGAACGCCAAGTACTACACCCTCACCGAGCACCTGATCTTGCCCGAGCCCATCGTGATGTCAAAAATCACCTGGAACAAACTCACCCCCGCGCAACAGGATATGGTGAAAAAAGCCGCCAAGGCCGCCCAGGCTGACGAGCGTGTGTTGTGGGACGCCAAGTCCGCCAGCAGTGAAACCAAGCTCAAGGCCGCCGGTGTGGAGTTCATCACCGTCGACAAAAAACCCTTCTATGACGCCACCGCACCGGTTCGCGCCAAGTACGGGGCGGCGTACGCCGACATCATCCAGCGTATCGACGCCGTTCAGTAACGCCCTCCTTCTCTAGCAAGGCCCGGCGCGGTCGGCATCGACGCGCCCGGTTACGGTGAACGCCATGAAGAATTTACTGCTGCGCATCAACGACCGCATCTACATGACCTGTATCTGGGTCGCCGGCCTCTCGGTATTGGGAGTCGCGCTGATCATCCCCTGGGGCATCTTCGCCCGCTACGTCCTCGGCACCGGCTCCAGCTGGCCGGAGCCCACCGCCATCCTGCTGATGCTGGTGTTCACCTTTATCGGCGCCGCCGCCAGTTACCGCGCCGGCGCGCATATGTCGGTGGCCATGGTCACCGACCGCCTGCCGCCCCGCCAACGCCAGATCATCGGCGTCGTTTCGCAATTGCTGATGGGCACCATCTGCCTGTTCATGACTATCTGGGGCACCAAACTGTGCCTGTCCACCTGGAACCAGTTCATGAGTGCGATTCCTACCCTGCGCGTGGGCATCACCTACATGCCGATCCCGATTGGCGGGCTGCTGACCTTGATTTTCGTGGTGGAGAAACTCTTGCTCGGTGATCAGAGCAACCGTCGGGTCGTGCGCTTCGACCTGGTTGAAGAAAGCGAAGGGGCTGCCTGATATGGACGCATTGATTCTGTTGGGCAGCTTTATCGCCTTGATCTTGATCGGCATGCCCGTGGCCTACGCCCTGGGGTTGTCAGCGCTGATCGGTGCGTGGTGGATCGATATCCCGTTCCAGGCCCTGATGATCCAGGTGGCTGGCGGCGTGAACAAGTTTTCGCTGATGGCGATTCCGTTCTTTGTGCTGGCTGGCGCGATCATGGCCGAAGGTGGCATGTCACGGCGGCTGGTCGCGTTTGCCGGCGTGCTGGTGGGCTTTGTGCGCGGTGGCCTGTCGCTGGTGAACATCATGGCCTCGACGTTTTTCGGCGCGATTTCCGGCTCGTCGGTGGCGGACACCGCCTCGGTCGGCTCAGTGCTCATCCCGGAAATGGAGCGCCGTGGCTACCCGCGTGAATTCGCCACCGCGGTGACCGTCAGCGGTTCGGTGCAGGCGCTGTTGACCCCGCCCAGCCATAACTCGGTGCTCTACTCCCTGGCGGCGGGCGGCTCGGTGTCCATCGCCTCGCTGTTCATGGCCGGCGTGGTGCCTGGGTTGTTGATGAGCGCGTGCCTGATGGTGCTGTGCCTGATCTTCGCGAAAAAGCGCAACTACCCCAAGGGTGAAGTCATCCCGCTCAAGCAGGCGCTGAAAATCTGCGCCGATGCGCTCTGGGGCCTGATGGCCATGGTGATCATCCTCGGCGGTATCCTTTCGGGTATTTTCACCGCCACCGAGTCCGCCGCGATTGCGGTGCTGTGGGCGTTTTTCGTGACCATGTTCATCTACCGCGACTACAAATGGAGCGAGCTGCCCAAGCTGATGCACCGCACGGTGCGCACCATTTCCATTGTGATGATCCTGATCGCCTTCGCCGCCAGCTTCGGCTACATCATGACCCTGATGCAGATCCCGGCGAAGATCACCACGCTGTTCCTGACCCTGTCGGACAACCGCTACGTGATCCTGATGTGCATCAACGCCATGCTGCTGTTGCTCGGCACGGTGATGGACATGGCGCCGTTGATCCTGATCCTCACGCCGATCCTGCTGCCGGTGGTGCTGGGTATCGGCGTCGATCCGGTGCACTTTGGCATGATCATGCTGGTCAACCTCGGTATCGGCTTGATCACCCCGCCGGTGGGCGCGGTGCTGTTCGTGGGCGCGGCGGTGGGCAAGGTCAGTATCGAGAAGACCGTGAAAGCGCTGCTGCCGTTTTATGGCGTGCTGTTCCTGGTGCTGATGGCGGTGACCTACATTCCGGCGCTGTCGTTGTGGCTGCCAAGCGTGGTGCTCTGATGCTGATTGAACTGCAGGACAACCTGACCCACCTCACCCTCGCGCCAGCCACAGGAGGCAGCCTTGTCAATTGGACGGTGCGCGCCTCCGGGCAGCCGTTGCTGCGCCATAACGATCAGCAGGCGATCGATACCGGTTTGCCGGGCAAGCTGGGGTGCTATCCATTGGTGCCCTGGTCCAACCGCATTGCCCACGGCGGTTTCGACAACCCCGACGGTTGGCTCGCGCTCACGCCCAACAGCCTGACCGACCCGCTGCCGATTCATGGTTCGGCCTGGCAGCAGGCGTGGCAGGTGGTCAGCCACACAGCGGATGAAGTGGTGCTGGAAGTGCGCTGTGACACGCCGTTTGCCTATCGCGCCGAGCAGCGGATTCGCTTGAACGACGGGGCGTTGAGTGTCGAGCTGCGGGTGACACACCTGGCCGAAACAGCGGCGTGGCATGGCGTGGGCTTGCATCCATACTTTCCGCGCCGGCCAGGTACCCGGTTGCAGGCCAGCGCCGCGCGGGTGTGGATGAGTGACGCGTCCAAGCTGCCGACCGGGTTGACGCTGGTGCCGGGCGAATGGGATTTCCAGGTATTGAATACCCTGCCCGAAGGCCTGGTGGACAACGGCTTTTGCCAGTGGGATGGGTACTGCCGGATCGAACAGCCGGACCTGGGCTATGCGCTGGAATGCCAGGCCAGCGGGGCCGACTACTTCCTGCTGTACTGCCCGCCGGGGCTGGGGTTCTTTTGCGTCGAGCCGGTGAGTCATCCAGTGAACGCTCATCACCTGGCGGGACGACCGGGCCTGAAACTGCTGGAACACAATCAGTCGGTCCAACTCAATTTCAACCTGAAATACACCCCCCTGTAGGAGCGAGCTTGCTCGCGAAAAACCTCAGGGCAACGCGGGCATCAGGCGCCCCGCGTTATCGTTGACGATCTTCGCGAGCAAGCTCGCTCGTGCAGGGATCAGCGCCATGCTCAAGGTGGTGAGTTTTTGAGGCGGCCGGCGGTATCGATACTCACGACAACCGACAACCCCGGCCGCAACCGCTCGCTCTCGGCCTGGTCCGGGTCCACCGTAATCCTTACCGGCACGCGCTGGGCAATCTTCACAAAGTTGCCCGTCGCGTTGTCCGCCTGCAACAGGCTGAATTCCGACCCCGTGGCCGGGGAAATATGCTGCACCGTGCCATGGAATTTGCGATGGTTCAGTGCATCCACCGTGAAGGTCACCGGCTGGCCGACCTGCACGTTGTCCATCTGGGTTTCCTTCATATTGGCGATCACCCACAACTGCGGCGGCACCAGCGCCATCAACTGTGCGCCGGAGTTGACGTAGGCCCCCAGACGCACACCAATCTGCCCGAGCTGACCATCGCGCGGCGCGGTGATGCGGGTGTTGGACAGGTCGATACGCGCCAACTCCACCGCCGCCTCGGCACTCGCCACCGCCGCTTCCAGGGAGCCGCGATTGACGATCACAGTTTGCAGGTCCTGCCGGGCGATTTCCAGGCTGGCCTGGGCTTGCGCCACGGCGGCGATGGTCTGCGCGTTGGCCGCGCGGGTTACGTCCAGCTCACGCTTGGACACCGAACCGTCGCTGATCAGTTCTTCATTGCGGCGCAAATCGGCGGTGCTCTTGCGCGCCTGGGCCTGGCTGTCCGCCAAGGCTGCCTGGCGCAGCTTGATGGTGGCTTCGGCACTGTTGCGTTGCTGCACCACATTGGCCAGTGCGGCCTTCTGCACGGCCAGTTGCGCCAGCGCCTGGTCGAGGCGCTGCTTGTAGATGCGGTCATCCAGGCGCACCAGCAGGTCGCCGGCCTTGACGTACTGGAAGTCCTGCACCGGCACTTCGAACACATAGCCGCTGAGCTGTGGGCCGATGATGGTCACCTGGCCACGCACCAGGGCGTTCTCGGTGGTTTCCACCGCGCTGCTGAACGGCGGCAATTGCCAGGCATACAGCACGATCAGCACCCCGACGATGGCAATCGCGGCAAAGCCCAGGGACGAGAGGATGCGCACGCGCAGTGAGCGCGGCTCGGTGACCGTGGCGCCGGGCGGCGTGGTGCCTTCCGGGGTGGCGGCGATGGCGTTGGTGGTCGTGGTGGTCGATTCGGTCATGAAGGTGCGCCGCTGGGTTGAACGGGAGTGGCTGCTTTAGTGGTGCTCATCAGCCACAGACTGCGGATAAAGATCCAGATCATGGTCAGGATCGCGATAATCGCGATCAGCATGAACACATCGTTGTAGGCCATGACATTGGCCTCACGGGTCGCCGCGGTGGCCAGGCTGCGGATGCCCATGAGGTTACGCAGTTCCGGGTCGGCGACAACGCCGCCGTAGGCCGAGCCACCGCTCTGCACCCGTGCGGCCACACGTGGGTCGAGCAGGGTCAGGTGCTCGACGATCATGCTGGAGTGATACTTCTCGCGCACGATCTGGAAGGTGCCCAGCAACGCCGCGCCAATCAAGCCGCCGAGGTTCTGGCAGATACCGAACATCACCGAAAAACTCACCAGGTTGCGCGGGTTGGTCAGCACGTTCTTGGTGCCCAATACCATGGTCGGGCCAAGGAAGAACGTTCCGCCGAAGCCTAGCAGGAACTGACTGATGTACAGGTTCTGCGGGCGCGTGAGGTTGCTGGAGAAACTGTCCATCACCGAGCCGGTGGCCATCAGCGCCAGGGAAATTACCAGCGGCATCAACAGGTGCGCCGGGTTGATGGTCAAGGCACTGACCACCAACCCGGCAATCGCCCCGGCGAGCATCACCACGTAAAGGGTGTGCATCTGCTGGTAGCTCATGTTCAACATCTGCATGAACCCCACCGCGCCAGTGGACTGCTCGGACAGCACCATGCGAATCAGGATCACCGCCAGCGCCAGGCGGATCATCACACCGCTGCCCAGCCAACGGGTCATCAACATCGGATTGGCGCGGTTATGTTCGATGGCCAGGCCCGCCATGATCAGCACCAGGGAACAGGCTGAGGCAATGCCTATCCAAGGGGCTTCAAGCCACCAGTCTATGCGCCCCAGGGACAGCACCGCGCACAGCAGGGCCACGCCGCTGGCGAGGATGGCGAAGGTGAGGAAATCGAGTTTTTCAAACGTCTTGAAGCGGTCGCCAGGTGGAAGTTTAAGCAGGAACACGCAACCCAGGCAGATGAGTGCCATGCCCAGCTCGAACAGGTACAGACCACGCCACTCGGCGATTTGCAGCAAGTCTTCGGAGAACAGGCGCGCCAAGGGTAAAGCAAGTTGCGCGGTGCCCAACCCCAGTACCAGCGACTTCAACCGCCACTTGGCCGGGAACGCCTGGATCATGTAGTACAAGCCCAACGAGCTCAGCGCGGCGCCGACCATGCCGTGGGCCGCCCGTACGGCGATGGCCGAGTTGAGGTCGTTGACGAACAAGTGGCCGAAGGTCACCAGCGCGTAGAGCACCAGGAACACCTCGGTAAACGCACGCAGGCCGAATTGCTGGCGAAACTTCACCAGCAGCAGGTTCATGCACACGTTAGTCATCACATAGGCGGCGGGCAGCCAGGCCATTTCCGCAGTGGTCGCCCCGAGGGCGCCTTGCAGGTATTGCAGGTTGGCGATGACCAGCGCGTTGCCCAGGCCACCGGTGATCGCCACCAGCACGCCCACCAGCGCATACAGCCAGCGCTTGTGGGTGGGGTGCCACGGCGTCGACGGCGAACCGGGCAGGCTCGGGCGCTCGTGGGGTTCCCAGGTGTGGGGGGTGTATTTATCCATTCGATGACCTAGATGACCCGACGGGTGACGTCGGTAAAACCATTACTCAGAGTAGTAAACCTGAGCGGGGTTCATCTTGCCATCTTGGGCGCATCGGTTAACGCCCATCTTGCCACTCATGCGCTGTTTTCTTTACTCGATGGCAGCGATGCGATTATCTCAGCGCGGCACGTTTGCAGGATCTCATCCGCGAGTTCCGAGTCATCCGGACACGCCCGCGACAGCATGACCGCACCGACTGCGTGGGCCAGCAGGTTGATCATTTTCGTGCGGACCTCTTGGCGGGTGACATCCACACCCGCCGTGTACTTGTCCTCAAGGGCTGCCAGCGTATTTTCAACGCCACTGGCAAAGGTCGCCTTCAGATCATCCGACTGACGGGCGGCGTCACCACACAGGGCTGCCAGGGTGCACCCCTCTCCCCTGCCGTCTCTGTGATCCCTGGACACGTACAGGTTTACAAATCCCGGCACGTCGAGATCGCACGTACTCGACAGGGACTTTGCCAGGCTGTTTTCGGCCGCTTCGGCCATCAAGTCGGCTTTGGAGCCGAAGTGTTTATAGAAGCCCCCCTGGGTAAAACCCGCAGTCGCCATGAGTTCTGCCACACCCACACCATCATAGCCACGCTCCCGAAACAGCTCTGACGCCGTCTCCACAATATGCGCTCGGTTGGCGAGTGATTGCGTTTTGGTGATCTTCATTTCGCGCCCCTGGAACTCCTGAACAATGGTCTGACTATACTCTGATGTCGATCATAATCAAAATTGTTGACAGCTTTGATTATGATCGACATCATAAAACCACCAGCGCATGTCTCTGCGACGGTACGGCGCGGATCGCCGTCTCTGACCATCCTGAACACTCAAGAGCATCTACTTATGAGCACCCCAGAAACCGTACTGATTACCGGCGCCTCAACAGGCATTGGCGCGACCTACGCCGAGCGTTTTGCCCAGCGTGGGCATAACCTGGTGCTGGTTGCCCGCGACAAAGGCCGGCTAGACGCATTGGCCTCCCGGCTGCGTGAGAAACACGCGGTTTCCATTGACGTGATCCAGGCCGACCTGACTCAAACCAGCGATCTGACCAGCGTCGAAGCACGCCTGCGTGATGACGCCAGTATCGGCATCCTGGTGAACAATGCGGGCGCCGCCCTCTCCGGTAGCTTCATCGAGCAATCCATCGACAGCGTTACCAACCTGGTCGCGCTCAATACCACCGCCTTGGTGCGACTTGCCAGCGCCATCGCGCCACGCCTGGCACACGCCGGTAGCGGCGCGATTATCAACATCGGCTCGGTGGTGGGGCTGGCACCGGAATTCGGCATGAGCGTCTACGGTGCAACCAAAGCGTTTGTGCTGTTTCTATCCCAGGGGCTGAGCCTTGAGCTCTCACCCAAAGGCGTCTACGTGCAAGCTGTCCTGCCAGCCGCCACCCGCACGGAAATCTGGGATCGCGCGGGCATCGACATCAATACCCTGAGCGAAATCATGAGCGTGGACGAGCTGGTCGATGCTGCGCTGGTCGGTTTTGATCGTCGCGAGCCAGTGACCATTCCGCCATTGCAAGACGCCGCCCGCTGGGATGCTCTGCAGGCCGCCCGCCAAGGTTTGCTGTCAGAGATCCGCCAATCGGCCGTCGCCGAGCGCTATCAAGCCAAGGTGTGATAGTCACGCGAACCATAAGAACTGTTGGGGTGCGAAGCGCCCCCAATGCAGGACGAATGCGGTGTACCCGATATTGCGCAGTGGCTGGTTTTGGGGCTTCCAGTTTGCTGTGCGACAGCGCTAAGTCGGAGATTCAGCCGCCTGCCACATTGGATCTCCTGTGCACCCAGAAACGCATTCCCAATCAGATCCAACCGAGCCAACTCCAGTAAGTCGCCGCAAACACCAACATCAACCCATACCCGATCAACGTCACCAAAATCCCCACCTTGGCGAACTGCCGTGCCGTAAACGTCCCGGTCCCCAGGCACACCATGTTCTGCGGCGCATTGATCGGCAGGATAAACCCGTAGCTCATCACAAACCCCAACAGCATGGTCATGCCCAACCGGTTGAACTCCCCCGGCAAGGTCTGCAGCACGGCAATCAGGATCGGCAACAGCGCCGAAGTCAGCGCCGTGGCGCTGGCAAAGCCCAGGTGGATCACAATCAGAAACGCCCCCAGGATCGCAAACACCCCCAGCGGCCCGACCTGATCAAGGCCGGTGTGCGCCACCACCTGGGAGCCCAGCCATTGCCCGGCCTGAGTGGTCAGCAGCGCCGTACCAAGGCTGATCCCAACGCCGAACACAATCACGGTGCCCCATGGAATGCGCGATTGCACGTCCTTCCAGGTCATCACTCCAACCCCCGGCAGCAGCAGGAACACCAGCCCGGCGTAAGTGGTCGAGGTGGTGTCGAAAGGGTGCAGGCGCCCTTCCGTCGCCCACGCCAACAGCAACAGCACCGACACTGTCAGCAAACGTTTCTGCGGCCCGGTCATCGGACCGATGTCTACCAGGGATTGGGCCACGGCCTCCTTGCCGCCCGGGATGCTGTCGGTTTCCGGCGGTAACAGCTTGATTACCAGGAACAGCAACACCGCCGACATGATCACCGCCCACGGTGCGCCGGCGATCAGCCAGTCGATCCACGACACGCGCTGGCCGAGCATCTTGTCCATAAAGCCCACGGTCAGCAGGTTTTGCGCGGCGGCGGTCTGGATACCGACGTTCCAGATACTGGTGCCCTGGGCCACCACGATCATCAGGCCGGCGGCGATATTGGAGCGTTTGTCCACGCCGAACGCTGCGACCACGCCCATCATGATCGGCACCACACAAGCGCTGCGCGCGGTGGCGCTGGGGACGACGAGGCTGAGCAGGATCGTCACCGCAATCGCCCCCAGCAGAATGCCGCGGGTGCTGGTGCCGACGCGGGTCAGGGTCACCAGGGCGATGCGCCGGTCCAGGCCGGTGTGGGTCATCGCCGCCGCGATGAACAACGCGCCCGCCACCAGCGCCAGCGCCGGATTTGAAAAGCCGGTGAGTGCCATGCTGATGGCCGGGCTGGAGCCGATCAGGTGCGTGGGGTCTTGCAGCGACGGCGCCGTGCCGAGCAAAAACGCCATGAGCGAGGTGATCATGATCGCGCTGGCTTCATAAGACACCGCCTCGGTGATCCACACCACCACGGCAAACGCGAGGATCGCCAGCATGCGCTGCCCGGCTACCGGCAGGTCGGCGGGCAGCGGCAACAGCAGCACGCCGACCATCACCAGTACGCCGATCACCAGGCCCAGGGGCAACTTGAAGGATGCTGCGGTTGTTGCGGGGGCGTTCATGGCGGGCTCCGTCGGGCTCTGAATCAGGCCCGCAGCATGGGGCAAAGCGCCGCAACGGGTGTTGACGGGTATCAAGACCCTAGGTCAATAACTGGCTCAATACCGCCCGCAACTTGCCGGGCTTGAGCGGTTTGTTCAACAACGGCGCGTCCAGGCGGCGCAGCACGCGACGGCACTGGTCGGTGCGGTCGGCGGTGATGATCACGGCGGGGATGTTCTGCGCGAAATGCTCGCGCAGGTGCTTGACCACCGCACAGCCCACCACGCCGTGGTCGAGGTGGTAGTCGGCGAGGATCAGCTCCGGCGCCCTGCCTTGCAACGCCAGCAACGCCCCGGCCTGGTCGGTGGCGGTGATCACCTCACAGCCCCACTGCGCCAGCAGGGCGCGCATGCTGTCGAGGATGCTCACCTCGTTATCGATCACCAGCAGGCGCCGCCCCGGCAGCGGGTTGCCCGTGGTCGGTAGCACCGGCAGTTGGCTGATCGCCAGGGGCATCTCTTCGCTGATGGGCACCTCGATACTGAACATCGAGCCACGCCCCGGCCACGAACGGACCGCCACTGGGTAGCCGAGGATCTCGGCGATGCGCTCGACAATCGCCAGGCCCAGCCCCACGCCTTTGCGGTCCGAAGCACGGCCGACATCGAGCTGGTTGAATTCAAGGAAGATCGCGTCGAGCCGGTCGGCCGCGATGCCGCGCCCGGTGTCCCACACCTCCAGGCGCAGGCAATCGCCACGGCGGCGTGCGCCGAGCAGGATGCAGCCCTCGTCGGTGTAGCGGCAGGCGTTGCTGAGGAAGTTGCGCAGGATTCGCGTCACCAGGCGCAAGTCGGTGCGAATCGCATAATGGCCGGTGCGCGCGCGCAGGTTGAGGCCGGCCGCCAGCGCCACCGACTGGAACTCCGAGACCAGCGGCGCAAACAGCTCATCCAGGCGATACAGCGCCACGTCGGGCTTGACCGCCGCCTGATCGAGCCGCGAAATATCCAACAGGTCGGTGAGCAAATCCTCGGCGCCTTCCAGGGCCTGGTGCGTACGTTCCACCAGCACCTGCTCGACGCTGGGCAAGTTGCGTTCGCGCAGGGTCGAGATCAGCAACCGCGCCGCGTTAAGCGGTTGCAGCAGGTCGTGGCTGGCGGCGGCGAGGTATTTATCCTTGCTGCGGTTGGCAGCCTCGGCGGCGTCGCGCGCATCGCGCAACTCCTGCTCGACCTGCTCGCGCTGGGCAATCTGCTGTTGCAGGTTACGGTTGGCTTCCAGCAGTTCATCGGTGCGCACCGCCACGCGCTGCTCCAGCTCATCGTTGAGACGGATATAGCGGTTGCGCTCGGCCTCCAGTTCGTCGAGACGCGCGGTGAGTTCCGGGTAGTGGCTCTTGCGCGCCGAGTGATTGCCCAGGCCCAGCAGCCCGGCCAGGGCCTGTTGCTGATCTTCAGAGCGCTTCGCCATACACGACCTCGACGTCACGCTGGCTGGACTCGCGCGGGTTAGTGAGGATGCACGGGTCGTGCATCGCATGCCGGGACAGGAACGGAATATCCGCCACGCGCACCCCATGCAAACCGAGGGTTTCGTGAAAGCCGATGGCGTGTTTCAGTGCAATCAGATGCTCCACCAGCCGCGCGCAAACCTGCCGATGGCTGAGGCCCCGGCAATCGATGCCAAAGGTCTCGGCGATCACCTTGAAGCGCTCCGGCGCCGAGTTGTAGTTGAACGCCACCACATGCTCCACCAGCACTGCGTTGCATAGCCCGTGGGGCAGGTCGAGAAACCCGCCGAGGCTGTGAGACATGGCATGCACCGCGCCGAGGATTGCATTGGAGAACGCCAGGCCGGCCTGCATGCTGCCGAGCATGATCTTCTCGCGCAGGGCAATGTCACCGGGGTTGGCGATCATCTGCACCAGGTTGCCGTTGATCAGGCGCATGGCTTCCAGCGCATGGGGATCGGTCAGCGGGCCGTGGCCGGTAGACACGAACGCCTCGATGGCATGCACCAGCGCGTCGATGCCGGTACAGGCGGACAGGAACGGGTCCATGCTCGCCGTAGTTTCCGGGTCAATCAGCGACACATCCGGCACCACCGCCTTACTGACGATGGAGAACTTCATGCGTTCCTGCTGATTGGAAATGATCACGAACTGCGAGACATCCGCCGACGTGCCGGCGGTGGTGGGGATCAGGATCAACGGTGGGCTCGGCACACGAATGGTGTCCACGCCTTCGAACTCGAGGATGCAGCGCCCATGGGCGACCACAATGCCGATGGCCTTGCCGCAGTCCATGGGGCTGCCGCCGCCAATGGCCACGATCACGTCGCAGTGGTTTTCGCGGTACACCTCGGCGCCGAGCATCACTTCTTCAACGCGCGGGTTGGGCGACACGGCGCTGTACAGGCAATAGTCGATGCCGATGGCTTGCAGGCTGGCTTCCACATCGGCGACCCAACCGGCGGCGATCACCCCGGGGTCGCTGACCACCAACACCTTGCGCGCGCCAAAGGTCTTGGCATAGTTACCGACGTTATGCCGACAGCCGGCACCAAAGATGATTTCAGGCGAGACGAATTTACGCAGGAGGCTCAGATTTGGGCTCATTGGAAAGCCTGTTGTTATTATTTTGGTAGATGCGCTTCACACTAACCCATTCACAGGCGAATGCAATCAGACCAAAGGGTCATTCCCAATACCGCACCGGCCAGCACAAGGCTGGCCGGAGATGGATCAGCGGCTGGCGAAGTACATGGTCACTTCGAAGCCGATACGCAGGTCGGTGAAGGCGGGTTTGGTCCACATAGGGAGAGTCCTCTTGTTGTGCCGGAAGATTCCGGTATGGGCATTAATGCATGGGGGGGATGGGGGGGCGAATGCTACTTTCGAAGTAAATGCCGCACTGCATTAGTCGCGAATGTACAGGGAGCAAAATGTGGGAGGGAGCAAGTCGAATCGTCGCACCGCCCCTCCCACAGGAGACCGCATTGCAGTCAGAGGGTTAGAAGAAACCCAGCGGATTGATGTCGTAGCTCACCAGCAAATTCTTGGTCTGCTGGTAGTGATCGAGCATCATCTTGTGGTTCTCACGCCCCACGCCCGACTTCTTGTAGCCGCCAAACGCCGCATGCGCCGGGTACAGGTGATAACAGTTGGTCCACACGCGCCCGGCCTTGATCGCCCGGCCCATGCGGTAGGCACGGTTGATGTCGCGGGTCCACAGCCCGGCGCCGAGGCCGAACTCGCTGTCATTGGCAATCGCCAGGGCTTCGGCTTCGTCCTTGAAGGTGGTGATGCCCACCACCGGGCCGAAGATTTCTTCCTGGAACACGCGCATCTTGTTGTGGCCCTTGAGCAAGGTCGGCTGGATGTAGTAACCGCTGGACAAGTCGCCCTCCAGGCGCTCGGCTGCGCCGCCGGTGAGCAGCTCGGCGCCCTCTTCCTGGGCGATCTTGAGGTAGGAGAGGATCTTGTCGTATTGCTGCTCGGACGCCTGGGCGCCAACCATGGTTTCGGTGTCCAGCGGGTTGCCGCGCTTGATCTTGACGATCTTCTTCATCACCACTTTCATGAAGTCGTCGTAGATCGACTCCTGCACCAGCGCCCGCGACGGGCAGGTGCACACTTCGCCCTGGTTGAAGAACGCCAGCACCAGGCCTTCGGCGGCTTTTTCGATGAACTGCGGCTCGGCCTGCATGATGTCTTCGAAGAAGATGTTCGGCGACTTGCCGCCCAGTTCCACGGTGGAGGGAATGAGGTTCTCGGCGGCGGCATGCATGATGTGCGCACCGATGGGGGTCGAGCCGGTGAATGCGATCTTGGCGATGCGCTTGCTGGTGGCCAGTGCCTCCCCGGCTTCGCGGCCAAAGCCCTGGACGATGTTCAGCACGCCCGGTGGCAGCAGGTCATTGATCAATTCGGCAAACACCATGATCGACAGCGGCGTCTGCTCGGCCGGCTTGAGCACAATGCAGTTACCGGCGGCCAGGGCCGGGGCGAGTTTCCAGGCGGCCATCAGCAGCGGGAAGTTCCACGGAATGATCTGCCCGACCACGCCCAATGGCTCATGGAAGTGATAGGCCGCGGTGTGTTCGTTGATCTCGGCGGCGCCGCCTTCCTGGGCGCGGATGCAGCCAGCGAAGTAGCGGAAGTGGTCAGCGGCCAGAGGCACGTCGGCGTTGAGGGTTTCGCGCACGGCCTTGCCGTTGTCCCAACTTTCGGTCACGGCCAGCACTTCGAGGTGCTGCTCGATACGGTCGGCGATTTTCAGCAGCACCAGGGAGCGATCCTGAGGCGAGGTTTTGCCCCAGGCGTCGGCGGCGGCATGGGCAGCGTCGAGGGCCTTGTCGATATCGGCGGCGTTGGAGCGCGGGAATTCGGCGATCACTTCACCGGTCACCGGCGAAGTGTTGGTGAAGTATTCACCGCTGAGCGGGGCGACGAACTCACCGCCGATGTAATTACCGTAGCGCTGCTTAAAGCTGACGATGGCGCCAGGGGTGCCAGGTTGTGCGTAGATCATGTTAAAGCCTCTGTCTGGGTCCGGGCCTGTCGGTCAACAGGCGATGACCCGATGTTAAAGAGCCCCCGTTCCCGGGCGAATGCGCCGTTGGCAGGGGGGCGCTTGTCATTTGGTCGTAGATTCAGTGTTTGGCGACCAGCTCTTTGGGCAGCTTGAAGGTCCAGAGCATGCCGCCCTGGTTGAAGTCCTTGATGCGCTTGGCCACTTCACCGCCCCACAACGGCACTGCACCGCCCCAGCCCGAGAGCACCGAGACGTACTGTTCGCCGTCCATTTCCCAGGTCACAGGCGAGCCGAGCACGCCGGAGCCGGTCTGGAATTCCCAGACTTTCTCGCCGGTCTTGGCGTTGAACGCCTGCAGGAAGCCTTCCGGCGTGCCTGTGAACACCAGGTTGCCCTTGGTGGTCAGCACTCCGCCCCACAGCGGCGCGAAGTTCTTGTGGCGCCAGACTTCCTTGCCGGTCTTCGGGTCAATGGCGCGCAGCACGCCGATATAGTCTTCGTTCAATGGTTTGATAGTGAAGCCCGCACCGAGGAACGCCGCGCCCTTCTTGTAGGCGATGCCTTCGTTCCACATGTCCATGCCCCACTCGTTGGACGGCACGTAGAACAACCCGGTGTCGCGGTTATAGGCCATCGGCATCCAGTTTTTCGCGCCCAGGAACGCCGGTGCGACGAACACCGAGGTGCCCTTGGCTTCGCTGCCCGGAGCGCCAGGGCGGCTGGCGTCGTTGTAGATCGGCCGACCGTCCTTGTCCAGGCCGGTGGCCCAGGTGATCTTGTCGACAAACGGGAAACCACGAATGAACTTGCCGTTGGTGCGATCAAGCACGTAGAAGAAGCCGTTACGGTCGGCTGTGGCGGCAGCTTTTATCTCTTTGCCACCTTCCGTGTAGTTGAAGGAGACCAGCTCGTTCACGCCGTCATAGTCCCAGCCGTCATGGGGCGTGGTCTGGAAGTGCCACTTGATGGTGCCGTCGTCCGGGTTCAGCGCCAGGCGCGAGGACGAGTAGAGGTTGTCGCCAGGGCGCAGGTGCGAGTTCCACGGCGCCGGGTTGCCGGTACCGAACAGCAGCAGGTTGGTTTCCGGGTCGTAGTAGCCGCCCAGCCACGGTGCGGCGCCGCCGGTTTTCCACAGATCTCCGGGCCAGGTCTTGCCCGCCTCGCCACCGGAGATACCGTTCTCAACCGCCTTGCCGTCTTTATAGACGTAGCCCATATGGCCTTCGACCGTCGGGCGACTCCAAAGCAGTTCACCGTTCTTCGGGTCATAGGCTTCGATCTTGCCCACCACGCCGAACTCGCCACCGGCCACACCGGTAATCAGCTTGCCGTTGATCACCAGGGGCGCGGCGCTGATGGAGTAGCCTTCTTTGTGGTCGGCGACTTTCTTGCTCCACACCACTTTACCGGTGTCTTTGTTCAGCGCCACCAGCTTGGCGTCGAGGGTGCCGAAGAACACCAGGTCGCCGTACAGCGCCACGCCACGGTTGATCACGTCACAGCACGGGCGAATGTCATCGGGCAGACGCGCATCGTACTGCCAGAGCTTCTTGCCGGTGCGCGCATCCACCGCGAACACCCGCGAGTAGGAACCGGTGAGGTACATCACCCCATCCTTGATCATCGGCTGCGCCTGTTGCCCACGCTGCTTCTCGCCGCCAAAGGAAAACGCCCAGACCGGTCGCAGTTCCTTCACGTTATCGACGTTCAGGGTGTCGAGGGGGCTGTAGCGCTGGCCCTGCACGCCCAGGCCGTTGGTGACGATCTGCCCGGGGTTTTTCGGGTCCTGGAGAATTTCCTCATCGGTCACCGAGGCCATGGCCTGGCCTGACAACAGGATGGCACCGAGCAACACACTCAAGGCGAAGGGTTGGCGGCGTGCGGGTTGGGTCATGACGGCTACCTCTGCGGTTTTTTGTTATACCCGGGAAATTTTCCCGGTCTGGAGCAGATTCTTGGGCGCAGGGGCAGTTGTCACAATTGACCGCAGTATCGAGTTTGCTAGTTCCTTAGTAGCGGGTCAGCGCGCCGAATCCACGCGTTGCATCCGTTCGCGCTCGTAACGCGGGTACAGGTGGCTGACGCTGCGAATCAGTTCATAGCGGCTCAGGCTGATCGTGGCGAAGCGTTCAGGGATGGGGCTGCGGATCATCTCGGCCATGTCGCTGCCGTGGGCCGCGCCGTCACGCAGCAGTTGATCGAGCCAGGTCAGGTAGTCGCGCATCTGCGTGAAGGGCTGCGCGTCGCTGGCCACCGGGCCATGGCCGGGCACGATCAGGGTCCAGGGCAAGGCTTGCAGGGTGCCGAGGTCGGCCAGCCACACCGCCAGCCCCGGGCTGTTGGGGGTGGTGAGCGCGCGCTGGTAAAACACCAGGTCGCCGGCGAACAGCACGCCGGTGCTCTGGTCGAAGATCGCCAGGTCGGCGCCGGTGTGGCCGGTGAGCGCGAGCAAGCGCAAGTCGTGGCGGCCGACGCTCAGCACACCGGGTTCCAGCACCTGGGTCGGCAATACCACCTCGGTACCGCGCATCCAGTCGCCGACCATGCGGTAGAGATTTTCCGCCATGCCGTCGCCCTGCTCGTGCAGCAGCCGCGTGGTCTCGGCCAGGGCGCCGATGGGCACGTCCTTGAAGGCCTGGTTGCCCAGCGCATGGTCGGGGTGATGGTGGGTAATCAGCACCTGGGTCACCGGCTTGGGGGTGACGCGGGCGATGGCCTCGCGCATGGCTTCGCCATAGCGCCGCGACGGCCCGGTGTCGATCACCACCACGCCAGCCTCGGTGACAATGAAGGCGGTGTTGACGATATTGCCGCCATTGGCCTTGGCAAAATTGTCGGTGCTGCCTTCAAGCAGCCAGGTGTCATCGGCGATCAATCGGGGCTTGAGGGCGTAGTCGAGGTCCGCCAGGGCGGGCAGGCTCAGGCCCAGGCATAACAATAGAATCCAGCGCATGCCGCGCTCCTTCTGGTCAGGGTATGGCCGCGTCGAACTCATTGCCGCTGTTGTCGCGCAGCACCAGCCGGGTAGGCCCCGGCGCGTCGATGTCGAAGGCCAGGTTGGGGTTTTCGCTGACCGCCGGGAATAGCTCAAGATCAGCCAACACCTGGCCGTCCCGGCCAAGCAGTTGTGCATGGTTGATAAAAAACTCGGGGATGCCGCTGACCATGCCATTGTCCATCGGGTGCGCCACCTGCACACGTACGCGGCTGAACTCGCCCCGCGGGTAACGGCCGCCGAGCACTTCGCCGATGTGCTCTTCCCAGCCCGGCTGGGTGCGTACCACGCTGGGCGCGGTGCAGCCGCCACCGGCCGCGTCGATCAGGGTCGAGCCCACATGCCACAGCCCGTCATCGGTGAGCACCGCCGCCCGCAACGGCGTGGCCTGCTCGATACGAATCCGCAGCGACAGCCACGGCAGCACGCCGGTCTTGGGTTGGAAGTCGACGATTTTCGGCAATGGGTTGAGCTCGGCCCAGGCGAGGATTTTCACCACATGGCCGTTGAAGGCGCGGGCGTCGATTTCCAGCGGCACCTGGCGCGCATCTTCGGCGAACGGCGGCGCGAGCAGCTTGACTCGGTCGTCGAACACGAACGGCGCCTCGGCCAGGAACTGCTTGTGATAAAACGCCCACATCACCGACGGTACCGGGTCGACCTCCACGGCGTGAGCCGCCAGCGGCAGCCAGCACGCCAAGATGCAGCTCAGTCGCCAGTTCATCGCCTGCTCCTATTGATACATCTCGGGGACTTCATACTGCAGGCCGTAACGGGCATAGATGGCTTGCACCGCGCCGTCGCGGATCAAGCCTTCCAGCGCCTCTTCCACCGCGTAGGCCAACTGGCGATTGCTCTCGTGCACCGCCATGCCGATCTCCCAGCGCTGCTTGCCCATGTTCGGGTAGGCGTTTTCGGCGAGGGCCAGTTGCGGGTCGTGGGCTTCATGCACCTGCCAATCGACTTCGCCGCGCATCGCCATCACCGCATCGACCTCACCGGCTTTCATCGCCGCAAAGGCCTGGGGGACGTCGGGGTAGTGATGGGTCTTGGCGGCGAGCATGCCGTTGAACACCGAGGTGAGGTAGAACGACGGCACGCTGTCGACTTCGACGCCAATCGGGTGCTGCTCGAACACCGCCACGCTGGCAACCCTGTCCAGGCGCCGACGGTCGTAAGCCACCTGCCATTGTTCGTTCTGATACGGCCCGAACATCACCACATGGCCGTTTTCCAGTTCGCCCTGGTCGTTGCGCTTCTGTGCGTAATCGCGATCGTAGGGCGCGCGCATCATCAGGTCGGCCAGTTGCTGGTTGTGCAACTGGCTGCCACGCCAGATGTAGTCGCGCAGGTCGTCGTCGAGCTTCTCGCCGGCCGGCGCCCAGATCAACGTGAGCCGTACCCCCAGCGCCGTGGCCAGGGCCTGGGCCAGCTCCACGTCGACCCCGCGCGCGGTGGCGCCGTCTTCGAAACTGTAGGGGGCAAAGTCCTTGTACACCGCCACGTTGATGTCGCCGGCGGCGATCATCTGGTCATAGCTGCGCACCTGCGCCTGTGCCGGCTGGCAACACAGCAGGGCCAGGCCAAGCACATAAGCGAACAGGCGCATGGCTTACTCCTCGACGTGCACGGTATCCAGGTAGGTGCGCACGGCCCACAAGGCTTCCTGGCTCAGGTAGTCGGCCATTTTCGGCATGTACACGCGGCCGTCACGCACCGCGCCATGGCGCACGCGCTCGACGAACCACTCATCACCGGCTTCGCCCACATCGAGCATGCGCAGGTCGGGGGCGATGCCGCCGGACTTGGCTTCCAGGCCGTGGCAGGCGGCGCAGTTCTGGTTGTAGGCGGACGAACCAATCTCCACGGCCCGATCGTGTTCAGGCGAGGTGCGGTACGGATTGACCGCCGCCCAGCCGTCTTCGTTGACCGGCACGCCGGCGTCCTTGATCGAGGTCAGGCCCTGGGTTTCCACCGCTTGCGGGACCACGTCACCATGGGCCCAGGCGGAGCCCGCGGCGATCACACCGACCAACAGCCCGGCGACGAGCAAGGCATTGTGTTTTGTTGTCATTATTTTTGCCCTCAGGATTGCACGCAAAACCTCATTGCAGAGGCTATGGCAACCATCTTAGAAACCCCGGGACATGGGCCGTATGCTGCTTTGGTGGCCGCCCTCTCCTCCCTTGGTAGTAGGGCTTGTGGGGCACGCCTAAAACAGCGGCGCCCCGGGAAGTCTTCCCGGCCACAGCGGGACTTTTTCCGTATCCGCCCGGCGCCCCGGCGTTCCACCCTGTGCAGGCCAAAACCTCCACTGGGAACTGCAACCATGACAATAAGATCGCTACCCGCCCGCTCACCTTTAAGCCTTGCCGTGCAAGCCTTTGTGCTGGTGGGCAGCCTGTCCCTCAGTGCTGTAACGTTCGCGGCCGCCGAACCCGCCAAGCCGACGCGCACTGTCACCTGGGAAGACATCGCCAACGACCACCTGACCACCCAGGACGTGCTGCAATACGGCATGGGCACCAACGCCCAGCGCTGGAGCCCGCTGGCCCAGGTCAACGACAAGAACGTGTTCAAGCTCACCCCGGCCTGGTCCTACTCGTTCGGCGACGAGAAGCAACGCGGCCAGGAGTCCCAGGCCATCGTCAGCGACGGCGTGGTCTACGTCACCGGCTCCTACTCCCGCGTGTTCGCCCTCGACGCCAAGACTGGCAAGCGCCTGTGGACCTACAACCACCGCCTGCCCGACAACATTCGCCCGTGCTGTGACGTGGTCAACCGGGGTGCGGCGATCTTCGGCGACAAGATCTACTTCGGCACCCTCGACGCGCGCCTGATCGCCCTCGACAAGAACACCGGCAAAGTGGTGTGGAACAAGAAGTTCGGCGACCACGCCGCCGGCTACACCCTGACCGGCGCTCCGGTGCTGATCAAAGACAAGGTCAGCGGCAAGGTGCTGCTGATCCACGGCAGCTCCGGCGATGAATTCGGCGTGGTCGGCCAGCTGTTTGCCCGCGACCCGGACACTGGCGAAGAAGTATGGATGCGCCCGTTCGTGGAGGGCCATATGGGCCGTCTGAACGGCAAGGACAGCACGCCGACCGGCGACGTCAAGGCCCCTTCGTGGCCGGATGACCCGACCACCGAAACCGGCAAGGTCGAGGCCTGGAGCCACGGCGGCGGCGCCCCTTGGCAGAGCGCAAGCTTCGATGCCGAGACCAATACGATCATCGTCGGCGCCGGCAACCCCGGCCCGTGGAACACCTGGGCGCGCACCGCCAAGGACGGCAACCCCCACGACTTCGACAGCCTCTACACCTCGGGCCAGGTCGGCGTCGACCCCAGCACCGGCGAAGTGAAGTGGTTCTACCAGCACACCCCGAACGACGCCTGGGACTTCTCCGGCAACAACGAGCTGGTGCTGTTCGACTACAAGGACAAGGACGGCAAAGTGGTCAAGGCCACCGGCCACGCCGACCGCAATGGTTTTTTCTATGTGGTGGACCGCAATAACGGCAAGCTGCAGAACGCCTTCCCCTTCGTCGACAACATCACCTGGGCCAGCCATATCGACCTGAAGACCGGGCGTCCGGTGGAGAATGAAGGCCAGCGTCCGGCCAAGCCATTGCCGGGTGAAACCAAAGGCAAACCGGTGGAAGTCTCGCCGCCGTTCCTGGGTGGCAAGAACTGGAACCCCATGGCCTACAGCCAGGACACCGGGCTGTTCTACATCCCCGGCAACCAGTGGAAAGAGGAATACTGGACCGAAGAGGTCAACTACAAGAAGGGCTCGGCGTACCTGGGCATGGGCTTTCGCATCAAGCGCATGTATGACGACCACGTCGGCACCCTGCGTGCGATGAACCCAACCACCGGGAAGGTGGTGTGGGAGCACAAGGAAGCCTTGCCGCTGTGGGCCGGCGTGCTGGCCACCAAGGGCAACCTGGTGTTTACCGGCACCGGCGATGGCTTCTTCAAGGCTTTCGACGCCAAAACCGGCAAGGAGCTGTGGAAGTTTCAGACCGGCAGCGGCATCGTCTCGCCGCCGATCACCTGGGAGCAGGATGGCGAACAATATGTCGGCGTAACCGTCGGCTATGGCGGCGCGGTGCCGTTGTGGGGCGGCGACATGGCCGAGCTGACCAAGCCGGTGGCACAGGGCGGGTCGTTCTGGGTGTTCAAGATCCCGAGCTGGGATAACAAGACCGCCCAGAAGTAACCCTTGCGAGATGACCGGACCGCCTTTTGTGATGAGCGGGCTTGCCCCGCTCACCACAGGATCCCTAGAGGTTGCACGATGAACTACCTGCCCTTGTTACTCCTGCTCTCCCTGCCCCTGGCGCACGCCGACGATGGCGACGACGCCCCGCTGATCATCAACGGCTGCACCCTCGCCGAACGCAGCCAATGCCCCGGCGCCAACCTCAAGGGCGCCGATTTGCGCAACCAGGACTTGAGCAAGATGAACCTGGCCGGCGCCGACCTGCGCGAGGCGGATCTGCGCCATGCCAACCTCGACCTGGCCAACCTGGAAAAAGCCCAGCTGCAAGGCGCCAACCTGACCCGCGCCAGCCTGCAACAGGCCAACCTGCGCCTGGCCAACTTCAGCGGCGCCACGCTGATGGCGATCCAGGGCTGGGGCTTGTTTGCCCAGGGGGCGCAGTTCGAAAACGCCAACCTCAGTGCGGCCTACCTGCAGTTTGCGCGGCTGTCCGGGGCAAAAATGCACAAGGCCAACCTGCGTGCGGCCGACCTGGAGATGACCTGGCTGAGCAAGGCCGACCTGCAAGGTGCCGACCTCAGCGACGCCAACCTGCAGGAAGCCAAGTTCGGCGAGAGCAACCTGGAACAGGCCACCCTCACCGGCAGTCGCCAGCACTATGCGAACTTCCAGGATGCCAATATGGAGGGCTGCCAGGATTGCCCAACGACCTGGGATCGCTGAAACGACGCCATTGAAATGTGGGTTTTGTGCACGCCCGGTTATCCAACCACCCGCACCACCCCCATGTCGATCCCCAGGTGCACCAGCTCGGCATGGGAACTCACCTGCAATTTGCTCTTGAGCAAGGTCAGGTGATTGGACACGGTCTTGCTGCTGATATTCAGCTGGTCGGCAATCGCTCGGGTAGGCGTGCCCCTGGCCAGCATCAGGAAAATCTCCAGTTCACGCGGGGTCATGCCCTGCAAGCGTTGATCGCTGGGGGTATAGGCCAGTTCGGTGGCCAGGGCCTGCTCGATGTAGGCGTGGCCGTCGAGGATGCGCCGCACCGCTTCGATCAACACCTCGGGGGCCGAGGTTTTGGTCAGGTAGCCTGAGGCCCCGGCGTCCAGGGCCTGGCGCACCAGGGGCAGCTCGTCGTGCATGCTGAAAAACAGCACACGCAGGTGCGGCAGGCGCTGGCGCAGGCGACGGGTGGTTTCCAGGCCGCTGATGCCCGGCAAGCCGAAGTCCATGATCACCAGGTGCGGCAGCGCTTCCTGGACCCGGCTCAACGCTTCTTCACCACTGGCCGCCTCGCGCACTTCAACGGCCGGCAGCAGCGCGCGCAGCAGGCTGGCATAACCCTGGCGCACCACAGCGTGGTCATCCACCAACAGAATATTCATGAAGCCTCCAACGGCACGTTCAACGCCAACGCCCAGCCGGCGCCGGGCTGGCTGATGATCTTCAATTCGCCGCCCAGGCAGCGGGCGCGTTCGGCCATCGAATACAGGCCCACGCCGGGCCGCTGGGGCGTGTCTGCACCGCGACCGTTATCACGCACCCACAGGCGCAGGCGCGAACCGCGATGTTGCAGACGCACGTGCACCTGGCTGGCGTCGGCATGCCGCAGGATGTTGGTCAGGGCTTCCTGGAGCAGACGGTACAGATGGGTCTTGCTGGCGCCGGGCAACAGCGGCAGGTCCGTACTGACTTGCAGGTGGCAGGGAATGCCGTGGCTGGCCTGCCACTGCGTAACCAGCATCGAAAACGCCTCGGCCATCGGCAGGTGTTGCAGGGCCACCGGATAGAGATCGTGGACCAGCGCCCTGAAGCCTTGCTGCAAGTGCTCGCAGTGATCCTCCAATTGCGCCACGGTGGACGCCAGCAGATGCGGCTGGTCGGTGACCAGGCGCAACAGGCAGGCCTGGGCGCGAATGCCGGCCAGGTATTGACCGAGGTCATCGTGCAGGGTCTGGGCCAGGTGGGTGCGCTCCTGTTCCTGCACCGCCAGCAGGGTCTGGGTGAGCCGGGTGTTATCGGTACGCGCCTGCTCCAGGGCGTCGGTCATGCGGTTGAAGTGCAGCGCCAACTGCCGTGCTTCCGGCGCGCCTTTACTGCGCAGGCGCACGTTGAGCTGGCCGGCGCACACCTGTTGCAGCGCGCGCAGTAATTCATCCAACACGCCCATGCCACGGCGCACCGCCCAGCGGATGGTCAACAGGCTCAACACCAGGGCCAGGGCGCACAGGCCCAGCAGTTGTTGCAGGGAATCCCAGACCTCATCGATCTCATCCCGAGGGTCGACGGCGATGGACACGCGCCGACCGTCCGACAAGTCCAGCACCTGGGCACTGCGTCGTGCCTCGGCAAACAGCAGGCGCCCGAGCCAGGCGTCCAGCCCGTCCGGGGCCGGCGCTTGCGCGCTGTCGCCGCTCGCCAGCCAGTGCACACGTACATGGCGCAAACTCGCGGTGAGGTGGGGTTGCAGGCTGGCCGGGTCGCGCTCGGCGGTTTCGCTCAGGTAGTGCACCACCGCTTCGGCCGATTGCAGCTCGTGCTCCACATCGGCCAGGGCCTGGTGCAGCAACAGCGCGGTGCAGGCGCAGGTCACCAGGGCGAAGAAGCCGCACACCCACAGGTTGATGCGCCACAGGGCCGACAGGCCGGGCCGGGTGGTGAAGACGCGCATGCTCGTGTCACTCCTGTGAATAAGACCGGTAGGGATCCATGCTAAGACCGCACTCGCTGCGCGGGGCTACTACCTTGGTACTGCCCCAGCGCTACTTTCTGCATATTTGCAGCGACGTTCAGGGTTCCTATGCTGGCGCTACCTGTCATGGAGTGCCTTATGCGCCAGCTCGCCCCCTACGCCGTGATCTGCCTGCTGGCAATCGCCTGGGCCGCCAACGGCCAGGCCGCTGAAGCGCCCTTGCAGGTGCAGATCGGCTACCTGGGTTATCGGCCCGATCCGGGCCCGCTGCTGTCGAACGTCATTCCCGAGCCTGCCGATGCCGGGCAGCGCGGCGCTGAACTGGCGATCCTCGACAGCAACAGCACCGGCGCCTTTCTCAACCAGCGCTATAGCCTGACGACCGCCACGGTAGACACCCCAGACGCCCTGCTCGCCGCCGCCCAAGCCCAGCATGCCCAAGGCCTGCGCCTGTTCGTGGTCAACGCGCCTGCCGCCAGCCTGCGCCAACTCAGCGCGGCGCTGCCCGACAGCCTGCTGTTCAATGCCGGCAGCCCGGATGACAGCCTGCGCAGCACCGCCTGCCTGGGCAACGTGCTGCATACGCTGCCCAGCCGCGCGATGCTCGCCGATGCGCTGGCGCAGTTCCTGGTCGTGCGCAAATGGCAGAAAGCGCTGTTGATCGTCGGCCCCACCGAGGATGACCAGGCCTACGCCGCCGCCCTGCGTCGCGCCGCCAAACGCTTCGGCGTGCAGTGGGTGGCGGAAAAGGCCTGGCGCTTCGATAACGACCAACGCCGCAGCGCCCAGGCGGATATGCCGCTGTTCACCCAGACCGCCGAATACGACGTGGTGTTGGTGGCCGACGAGCGCGGCGACTTCGGCGAGTACGTGCCCTACCAAACCTGGTACCCGCGCCCCGTCGCCGGCACTCAGGGCCTGACGCCCACTGGCTGGCACAAAACCGTCGAGACCTACGGCGCTGCCCAATTGCAGAAACGCTTCGAGGCCCTGGCCGGGCGCTGGATGAACGACCGCGACTTCGCCGCCTGGATGGCCGTGCGCAGCATCGCCAGTGCAGTGAGCAAGTTGCGCCAGGTCGAGCCCATGGCGATCCGTCAACTGGAAATCAGCGAGCAACTGCCCCTGGATGGTTTCAAGGGCCGCAAGCTTAGCTACCGCCCCTGGAACGGCCAACTGCGCCAACCGATTCCCATCGTGCAGCCCCGCGCGCTGGTCAGCACCTCGCCCCAGGACGGCTTCCTGCACCCCACCAACGAAATGGACAGCCTGGGCTATGACAAACCCGAGGTGACCTGCCGCTTCCCTTGATCACCTACCCACAATAATAAGGACTCCGCCATGCGCCGCACCCTGCTCTCATGCGCCCTGCTGCTTGCCGCCGGGCACGCCGTGGCCAGTACCGCCTGGGTCTCCAACGAGAAAGACAACAGCCTGAGCCTGATCGACATGCAGTCCCTGCAAGTCACCGACACCCTCAAGGTCGGCCAGCGTCCGCGAGGCTTGCTGCTGTCCCATGACAACAAGCTGCTGTACATCTGCGCCAGCGACTCGGACCGCGTGCAGGTGATGGACGTGGCCACGCGCAAGATCATCAAGGAACTGCCCTCCGGCAAAGACCCCGAGCAGTTCGCCCTGCACCCCAATAACCGTTGGCTGTATGTGTCCAACGAAGACGACGCGCTGGTCACCGTGATCGACACCGAGACCGCCAAGGTGCTCGGCCAGATCAACGTCGGCGTCGAACCCGAAGGCATGGCCGTGAGCCCGGATGGCAAGTGGGCGGTGAACACCAGCGAAACCACCAACATGCTGCACTGGATCGACACCAGCACCCAGACCCTGGCCGACAGCACCCTGGTGGACCAGCGCCCGCGCTTCGTCGAGTTCAACCACGATGGCTCGCAGCTGTGGGCCTCGGCGGAAATCGGCGGCACCGTGACCATCCTCGACGTAGCCAGCCGCGCGATCCTCAAGACCCTGACCTTCAGCATCAAGGGCGTGCACCCGGACAAAGTCCAGCCGGTCGGCATCAAGCTCAGCGCCGACGGCAAGTACGGCTTTGTCGCCCTCGGCCCGGCCAACCATGTGGCCGTGATCGACGCCAAGACCTTCGAGGTCCTCGACTACCTGTTGGTGGGCCGCCGCGTGTGGCAGATGGCATTTACCCCGGACGAGAAACAGTTGCTGGTCACCAACGGCGTGAGCGGCGATGTGTCGGTGATCGATGTGGACAGCCTCAAGGTGATCAAGTCGGTGAAGGTCGGGCGTTACCCGTGGGGCGTGGTGGTCACACCATGAACGCCCTGGAGGTGCGCGACGTGAGTTTCGCCTACGGCGCACGGCAGGCCTTGTGCGAGGTGAGTTTCAGCCTTGCACCGGGGCGCTTTGCGGCGCTGCTGGGGCCCAATGGCGCCGGCAAATCCACCTTGATCGCCCTGCTCACGCGGCTGTATGACCTGCAAAGCGGCGACATCCGCGTGGGCGGTCACTCCCTGCGTGAGGCACCGCGTGCGGCCCTCACCCAGCTGGGTGTGGTGTTCCAGCAAAGCACCCTGGACCTGGATCTGAGCGTGGAACAGAACCTGCGCTACCACGCCGCGCTGCATGGTTTATCGCGGCGCCAGACCGACCTGCGCGTAGCCGCCGAACTGGCACGCCAGGCCCTCACGGAACGGCGCCGCGAAAAAGTCCGCGAGCTCAACGGCGGACACCGGCGCCGGGTGGAAATCGCCCGGGCGTTGCTGCATGAGCCGCGCTTGCTGCTGTTGGATGAAGCCAGCGTCGGCCTCGACCCGGCCAGCCGCCTGGCGCTGAACCAGCACGTGCGCAGCCTGTGCCTCGAACACGGCATCAGCGTACTGTGGACCACCCACCTGCTCGACGAAGTGCAGGCCGACGATGCGTTGATGATTCTGCATCAGGGTCGTCTGGTGGCCCGTGGGCAAGTCGATGCCTTGATCGCGCAACAAGGCGGCGACCTCGGCAGTGTGTTCGCGCGTTTGACTCGCCCCACCACGACGGGAGCAGCGGCATGAACGCTTACTGGCAATGCCTGCGCGGCATCGTGCTGCGCGAGTGGCTGCGATTTGTGTTGCAGCGCACGCGGTTTCTCAGTGCGCTGGTGCGCCCATTGCTGTGGCTGCTGGTGTTCGCCGCCGGGTTCCGCGCCGCGTTGGGCATCTCGGTGATCGAACCCTACGACACCTACATCCCCTACGAGGTGTACATCATCCCGGGGCTGGCCTGCATGATCCTGCTGTTCAACGGCATGCAAGGCTCGCTGTCGATGGTCTACGACCGCGAGATGGGCAGCATGCGCGTGCTGCTGACCAGCCCGTTGCCGCGCACGTTTTTGCTGTGCAGCAAGCTGTTGGCCACCGCGCTGATTTCACTGTTGCAGGTGTATGGGTTCCTGGCGATTGCCTGGGTGTACGGCGTGCAACCACCGGCCATGGGGCTGTTGATCGCCCTGCCGGCGTTGCTGCTGGTGGCCTTGATGTTGAGCGCCCTGGGCCTGTTGCTGTCGAACGCGATTCGCCAACTGGAGAACTTTGCCGGGGTGATGAACTTCGTGATCTTCCCGCTGTTTTTCCTTTCTTCGGCGCTGTACCCGCTGTGGAAGATGCGCGACTCCAGTGAATGGCTGTACTGGCTGTGTGCGATCAACCCGTTTACCCACGCTGTGGAGCTGGTGCGCTTCGCCCTGTACGAACGCTTCGCCGGCCTGGCCTTGGCGGTGTGCCTGGGCTTGACCGTGCTGTTCGCGGTGTTGGCGGTGCTGACCTTCAATCCCCAGCATGCGGCGTTGCGCAAAAAGGGCTGACGGCGGCAAAAACTACTACTTTAGTACTGGTTTTCCTGTCTATCGTCGCATTCCCAAGGGCTCGGGACTCACGTGTAATGCGCGCATAACGATAAGGATCGCCCTGCCATGCTGTACGCCCGACTGCCTCTGTTGGCACTGCTGTGCCTGTTCGTCGCCAACGTCCAGGCTGACGCCCCTCTGTTTTCCGCCGACGGCTACCGCATCAGCCTGTACCGCAGCCCCACGCCCGACCACCTGCCCGGTGCCACGATTGTCGACACTGCGGCGCTGCAAACCCTGCTCAGCCAAACACCCGCGCCCGTGCTGATCGACGTGTACCGCCGCCAGTGGCTGCAAGGTCGCTTCATCGAAGACCAGCCCCACGCCAACCTGCCCGGCAGCCACTGGCTGGCCAATACGGGCGACGGCGACCTGACGCCGGAGTGGCAAAGCTATTTCGTGCGCCACCTGTATGCCTACAGCGGCGGCGACCTCAAGCGACCGTTGGTCTTCTATTGCCGCTCCGATTGCTGGCTGAGTTGGAACGCGGTAAAACGTGCCGCCAACCTCGGCTATACCTCTGTGTACTGGTATCGCGACGGACTGGATGCCTGGGAAGCGGCGAAGCTGCCGGTGACGGTCGCCCAACCCGAGCCATTTCAAACATCACAATAAGCAAGGTGAACGGCCATGTACAAAATCCTGATTGCCGACGATCACCCACTGTTTCGCGAAGCGATCCATAACGTCATCAGCGACGGCTTTCCCGGCAGCGAAGTGATGGAAACCGCCGACCTCGACAGCGCCCTTGCCTTGACCCAGGAACACGACGACCTCGACCTGATCCTCCTCGACCTGAACATGCCCGGCATGCACGGCCTCAATGGCCTGATCAACCTGCGCAACGAGGCGCCGACCATTCCGGTGGTGATCGTCTCGGCCGAGCAGGACAAGCAAGTCGTGCTGCAAGCCATCACCTATGGCGCCGTGGGCTTTATCACCAAATCCTCGCCGCGCCTGCAAATGACCGAGGCGATCCAGCAGATTCTCAACGGCAACGTGTACCTGCCGCCGGACATCATCCGCACCCAGAAGCCTGGCACCCACCGGCGCCTCAACGAAAACCCCGGCTTCGCCCCCGAACTGCTGCAAGCCCTGACGCGCAAGCAATTGCTGGTGCTGGAACGCATGACCAAGGGCGAGTCGAACAAACAGATCGCGTACACGCTGGAGATTGCCGAGACCACAGTAAAGGCCCACGTGTCGGCGATCCTGCGCAAATTGAATGTGCATAACCGGGTGCAGGCGATCCTCAGCGCCGGGGATATCGATTTCGGCTCTTACCTGCGCCGCTGACCCGCCTCACACCACACCGGTCAAATGTGGGAGGGGGCTTGCTCCCGATGGCGGTGCATCAGTCAGTTATGATGTCGACTGACCCACCGCTATCGGGCGCAAGCCCCCTCCCACATTTTGATCTCCACTTGTGGGTATTTCGCCGTTCATTTGCCGAGCAGGTGGCTCATGGCGGTCTTGAGTTTCATCGGGCGTACCGGCTTGTGCATCAGGGTGTGTCCCAACTCGCGGATCTGCTGCTTCAACTCATTGCTGTAGTTGGCGGTGATCATCAACGCCGGTATCGCGCGGCCGCGTCGTCCATTGATGCGGGCGACGGCGTCGACGCCGTTCTGGTCGTCGTCGAGGTGGTAGTCGGCGATCAGCAAGTCGGCTTCGGCATGGTAGTTATCCACCTGTCGTGCCAGGTCTTGCTCCGACAACGCCGTGATCACCTGGCAGCCCCAGCCTTCCAGCAAGGTGCGCATGCCCGCGCAGATCGCCGCGTCGTTATCCAGCACCCACACCCGCGCGCCTTGCAGGCGTTCGAGCATCGGTTCGCTCATGGCCAGTATTGGCAGCGACTTGGGCGCCGTGGCGCTCAACGGCACCTCCACCGAGAACATCGAGCCTTTACCCGGCCAGGATTTGACGCTGATACGATGACCCAGGATCCCGGCGATCTTTTCCACAATCGCCAGCCCCAGGCCCAACCCCCGGTCCTGGTCGGGCCGCTGCACATCACCGCGCTTGAACTCCTGGAAAATCTCCTCCAACCGCTCCTCGGCGATGCCCATGCCGCTGTCCCACACCTGGATCAACAAACGCTGATGCTGGCGGCGACACCCCAGCACCACACGCCCGTTGTAGGTGTAGCGAATCGCATTGCTCAACAGGTTGCGCAGAATCCGCGCCAGCAGCTGAATATCGCTGCGCACCAACGCCGAGCAGCCGACAAAATGCAGCGCCAGGCCCTCGCTGCGGGCCAACTCGGTGTACTCGGCGGCCAGGTTGTCGAGCAGTTCACTCAGGGCAAACGGCGCGATGTCGGCCTTGATCACCCCGGCATCCAGCTTGGAAATATCCACCAGGGTGCCCAGCAGGTTTTCCACGTCTTCCAGGGAGTTGCTCACGTTGCGCACCAACGTTTCGCTGGGCCGCTCCAGCAGCGCGCTGGTAAACAGGCGCGCCGCATTCAAAGGTTGCAGCAGGTCATGACTGACGGCGGCGAGGAATTTGGTTTTTGACAGGTTGGCCTGCTCGGCCTCCAGCTTGGCTTCACGCAGGCGCGCCTCCACACGGCGGCGCTCGTCGATCTCCTGCAATAACTGGTCGTTGAGCGCGGTCAGTTCCGAGGTGCGCTGGGCCACGCGTTGCTCCAGGTGCTGATAGGCCTGATGCAGGGCTTCGGCGGTGCGGCGGCGTTCGGTGATGTCGCGGATCAGCACGAAGATCCCTACCACTTCGCCGCTGGCCAGCGTATTCGGCACATAGGAGCGCAGCATGTAGCGCTCCTGATTATTGATGTTGGTCTCGGCGAATTCAAAGGTCACGCTCTCCCCCGCCAGGGCGCGGGCGACGTAGGCGTCCAGGCGCTGGCAGTGTTGCTCACTGTGGACCTCGCGCAGGCTCTGGCCGAGCATCATGCCGCGCGGCCAGCAATACCATTCTTCATAGACTTTGTTGGTGAACTCGTAGACCAGGTCGGCGTTCAGGTAGCCGATCAGGGCCGGGACGTTATCGGTGATCAGGCGAATCCAGCGTTCGCTTTCCTGGGCCTTTTGTGCCGCGACCTGTTCGCCGCGCAGGGTTTCGGCGCGCAGCCGGGCGTTGATCAGCAAGTGGTTGCTGGCCTTGAGTTCGGCCATCGCTTGGTTCAGCGCGTCGGTGCGTTCACGCACTTGCTCGGCCAGCACCACGGAATGCTGAAAGGTGGTGTAAGGGTTATTGCCCTGGGCCATGCCGGACTCGATGCGTTCGATCAGCGCGGCGTTGATCCGTGCCAGCTTGTGGTTGTCCTGTTGCAGCTGGGCAACCTGGGCGAGCAGTTCAGCGCCGACCTCGGGCAATGGCGACTCCAGTGAAGGTCTGGTTGATATGCATGCCATTGAACTGTTCTCCGTAGGTGTTGAAGCCCATCACCCGCTGGTCACGCAGGAAACCGCCGATCTGTTCCAGATTGTCGCTGTCTTCCAACTCCAGGCGGCGCAGGAAGCAGTCGCAGCCGATGGTCAACAGCAGGTCGCCAAGGCGCGCTTGCAAGCCGTCGAACAGGGTTTGCAGGTTCGGCAGGATCAGCCCGGGCTTCATCACGGTGAGGACGATGCCGTTTTCCACCGCGCAGTAGAAACTCAGGCTGAGGTCGTCGTGCACTTGCTGGATCGCCCGCACGTAGTACTGGTCGTGGATGCGTACCGCCAACGGATGCGCCGCGAAGACCCGGTGATCGAGGTCGGCCACTGCCACGCCGATATGCCGCGCGTATTCTTCGGCGGCCGGTTCGGCATTGAGCTCGAAGACCCGGCGCGACGGGCTGTCGGCGCCGGTGACCACCAGTTTTTCGCTGCGCGGCAGGATGTGGTGGGTGGTGAACACCTCGAAATCCAGCCAGGTATTGACCAGCACCACCACCGCCGCACCGCTGTGGAAAGCGCCGTTGAAATACACGTGGGTGTGGGTGAGGAAATTGTCGTCGCCGGCCGAACCGCCGAAATGCGGAATGTCGCCAAGCGCCGCGCTGAGGGCAGCGAGCACCACCTCTTCACGGCTGGACAAGCCATCGAGCAGGGTCAGGGCGAAGGTGTTGCCCTTGATCGGTGCCAGGGTATTGCTGCGGCAACCGCCGACGAGACGTTCGACCATCTGCTGGGCATCGATCAGGCTGAAGTGTTCCACCTGGTCGATCAGCTCCGTGGCGATGGAAAAGTGCGCGTGGTTAAAGCCCATTGCCGTCACGCAATTGCGGCCGTAGCCCTCGGGCGTGATCTCGCCGGCGCTGGTGCAGCCCACCACGCGCACGTTGCCGAAACACGCTTGCAGGGCCTGGCCCAGGGCCTGCAGGTCGTAGGACGCCGAGCAGAAAAACAGCACGAAGCCCAGGTACGGATGCAGCAGTTGCCGCGCCAACTCCTCGGCGGCCTGCCCGGCATCGGTGGCCTGGGACATGGCACTGACTACGCCTTCACCGTTATGCATCGTTGCCTCCCCCTCTGAGGCATGAGTTTACGAAGAGCGGGGGTTGGGACCTATGCTACTTGGGTACTGGGTAGGGGGATGCGATGGGATGAGGGCGCTTGATCGTTCCCGCCGCGTAGGAACGATTACGTTCAAAGCAAGGCGCTGACCAGCATGCCGATAGCCACCACCACACACAGGCTGGCAAACCCCACCTGCAACGTGCGTGCGGCAACCACCGAGCACAGGCGCCGGCCGATCAGCATGCCGACGATACTCGCCGCGATAAATACCCAGCCCACGGATTCGATGCGCACCCCGGCATGCAACGCGCCGGCCACGCCGATCAGCGAAATCAGGCTGATCACCATCAGCGACGTGGCGACGATGCCGCGCATCTGCACGTCGGTGAGTTGCTTGAACGCCGGTACGATCAAAAAGCCGCCGCCCACCCCGAGCAAACCCGAGACCGCCCCCGTCACCGCGCCCAGTGCGGCCAGGGTGGCGCTGCATTTGGCGGTCCAGGCCAAGCGCCCGGTCTGCTGGTTGAGCATGCAGTTCTTCTGCCCCCAGGACGCGCTGCCATGGTCACTGGGTCCCGGCTGGTTTTTTTCGCGCTGCAACATGCGCCAGGCGACCAGCACCATCAACGCGCTGAACAAGCCCATCAACAGCGGTTCCGGCAATTGGTGGGCGACAAACACCCCCACCGGGGAGAACAGCGCGCCGAGCAACGCGATCAGCAACGCAGCACGATAACGCACCAGACCATGGCGCAAACCGTCGATCGCCCCCACCGCTGCCGCCGCACCGACGGCGAGCAACGACACCGGCGCCGCCTGGGTCATGCTCAAGCCAAGGCCCAGCACCAGCGCCGGCACCCCAAGGATGCCGCCGCCTGCGCCCGTCAACCCCATGACCACGCCCATCAATAATCCCAACACACTGGCCAGCAGCATTCAGTCCACCTTGCTCAGACGGGTCAACCACTCGCGGCCCTTGAGCATGCCATTCCAGTAGAACCATGGCAGCAGCGTGGCCTTGAGAAACCACATCGAGCGACGTGCCTGGGTCGGGTCCAGGGGGAAGGTCGGCAGTAACTTGCCGCCGTAGCCGAACTCGGCCAACACCACCTTGCCCTTCTCCACCGTCAATGGGCAGGAGCCGTAACCATCGTACTTGAGCGGCAGCGGCGCCTGTTTGCGCAGGGCCAGCAGGTTCTCGGCAACCACCACGATCTGCTTGCGTACCGCAGCGGCGGTCTTGGCGTTGGTGGTGCCGCACACGTCACCCAGGCCGAAGATGTGCGGGTAACGCAGGTGTTGCAGGCTGTGGGGGTTCACTTCGCACCAGCCGGCGGCGTCGGCCAAAGGGCTTTGGCGGATGAAATCCGGGGAGACTTGCGGTGGGACGACGTGCAGCAAGTCGAAGGATTTTTCTTCAATGCGAGCATTGCCTTCGACGTCCTTCACTTCGAACCAGGCCTTGCGTGCCGGGCCGTCGACTTTCACCAGGTTGGCATTGAACGCCAGGCGCGCGTTGTACTTCTCTACGTATTTCATCAACGGCGGCACGAACGTCGCCACGCCGAACAGCGCGGCGCCGGCCAGGTTGAATTCGACGTCGATGTTTTTCAGCACGCCCCGCTTGAGCCAGTGATCGCAGGACAGGTACATGGCTTTTTGCGGCGCGCCTGCGCATTTGATCGGCATGGCCGGCTGGGTGAAGATCGCCTTGCCGCCCTTGAGTTGCCGGACCAGTTGCCAGGTATAGGCGGCGTGTTGGTAGCTGTAGTTGGAGGTGACGCCATGCTTGCCGAGGGTGTCTTGCAGGCCTTCGATCTTCTCCCACGCCAGCCTCAGGCCGGGGCATACGATCAGGTGTTGCCAGCTGACGCGCTGGCCGCTGTCGAGGATCAGGGTCTGCTCGTCGGGCAGTATTTCGCTGACGGCGGCCTGCACCCAGGTAACGCCATTGGGCAATACATCCGCCAGCGGGCGGCGGGTTTTTTTCAGGTCGTAGGCGCCGCCACCCACCAAGGTCCACGCGGGCTGGTAGCAATGGTGGTCGCTCGGTTCGATCAGGATGATGTTCAGATTCGGGTCGCGCTTGAGCAGACTGGCCAGCAGGCCAATGCCTGCCGAGCCGCCGCCGATGACTACGATGTCGCCACTGATGGTCGGTCCCCAGTGTTGGTCGGTCATGGTCTATCGCCTTTGTCATACATGCACACAAGGGTCGCTGCCAGATGGCGTCACGCCCAGCTTTTTATGACCGCGCCGCAGTACAGCCCGGACAGGGTCTTCATGACTTGAATCACTTCGTGGCTGGCCAGCCCGTAGAAGATGTATTTACCTTCCCGACGGGTGGCGACCAACCCTTCGTCACGCAGGATGCCCAACTGTTGAGACAGCGTCGGCTGACGCACGCCGGTCAGGGCTTCGAGTTCGCCGACATTGCGCTCGCCCTGGGTCAGTTGGCACAGGATCAACAAGCGGTCCTCATTGGCCAGGGCCTTGAGCAAGGAACAGGCCTTGGACGCCGATGCGCGCAGCTGGGCGACTTCGCCCTCACTCAGAGTAGATTCCATTTGCTTCGGGTCCTTTTTGTCACTTAAGCTCGAAACATTATGTGAAAACATAAACTGATTGTAACTACTTTTTTCTTCACCCGGGACAAACGCCATGCCAGCGCTGATTCAAGCCTTTCTGGACGAGGCATCATCGACCTACACCTACGTCGTTTATGAAGGCGATGGCGGCCCCTGTGCCATCGTCGATTCGGTGCTCAACTACGACCCGGCCTCGGGGCGCACCGAGACCGTCCAGGCAGACAAGATCATTGCCTTTGTGCGCGAGCACAGCCTGCAGGTGCAATGGTTGCTGGAAACCCACGCCCACGCCGATCACTTGTCTGCCGCGCCTTACCTGCGCCGGACGCTGGGCGGCAAGATCGCCATCGGACAGTCGATCAGCAAAGTGCAGGGCGTGTTCAAGAACCTGTTCAACCTGGAGCCGGAGTTTCGCGTGGATGGCTCGCAGTTCGATCATCTGTTTGCGCCGGATGAGGTGTTCCACATCGGCACCCTCAAGGCCCAGGCCCTGCATGTGCCTGGGCATACCCCGGCGGACATGGCCTACCTGATCGATGGCCGACTGATTCTGGTGGGCGACACGCTGTTCATGCCGGATGTCGGCACGGCGCGCTGTGACTTTCCCGGAGGGGATGCGCGGCAGTTGTATGCGTCGATGCGCAAGTTGCTGGCCTTTCCATTGGAAACCGAACTGTACGTCTGCCACGACTACCCGCCCGACGGCCGTAAGGCAAAGTGCCGGACCACGGTGGCGGAGCAGCGCGCAGGAAATATCCATGTGCATGATGGCGTGGATGAAGCCACGTTTGTCGAGATGCGCACCCAGCGCGATGCCGGGCTGGGGATGCCGACGCTGTTGCTGCCGGCGATCCAGGTGAATGTGCGGGCGGGGAATATGCCGCCGGCTGAGGACAATGGAGTGGTGTACCTGAAGATCCCGATCAACCACCTCTAACCGAGGTTGATACCATTGGCCGGCAACGGCAGCGCAGTCTTGTAGCGCACCTGCTTCAACGCAAAGCTCGACCGGATGTTCGCCACCCCCGGTACCTTGGTCAAAAAGTCCATCATGAAACGCTCCAGCGACTGGATCGTCGGCACCAGCACCCGGATCAGATAGTCCGGGTCACCGGCCATCAGGTAGCACTCCATCACTTCGGGCCGGTCGGAGATCGCGCCTTCGAACTGCTGCAACGCCAACTCATTCTGTTTTTCCAGGCTGACGTGGATGAACACGTTGACGTGCAGCCCCAGCAAATCGGCGTCGAGCAGCGTGACCTGGTCACGGATCAAGCCCAGTTCCTCCATCGCTTTCACCCGATTGAAACACGGCGTGGGCGACAGGTTCACCGAGCGGGCCAGGTCGGCATTGGTGATGCGGGCGTTCTCCTGCAGGGCGTTGAGAATGCCGATATCGGTACGGTCCAGTTTGCGCATGAGACAAAATCACCTGTTTATTATGTTTATGCAGTTTTTTTATCCGCAAATGATCGTGAGCGCAATGAAACACAGATAAATATTCTTCTACGCCCCGCCTATGATTGTTGTAGGACAAGATTTCTCCTATCCGGAGGCTGACTGTCAGCTAGCGCGCCCACTACAAGAAATTCACAAGATAGAGCGTAGAAAGCCATGACCCAGCAGTATGAACCACTGCGCCTGCACGTCCCTGAACCCTCGGGCCGCCCAGGCTGCAAGACCGACTTCACTTACCTGCGCCTGACCGACGCCGGTACCGTGCGCAAACCCGCCATCGACGTAGAACCCGCCGACACCGCCGACCTGGCCAAGGGCCTGATCCGCGTGCTCGACGACCAGGGCCAGGCCCTGGGGCCGTGGGCCGAAGGTGTTTCCGTCGAAATCATGCGCAGAGGCATGCGCGCCATGCTCAAGACGCGGATCTTCGACAACCGCATGGTGGTCGCCCAGCGTCAGAAAAAAATGTCGTTCTATATGCAGAGCCTCGGCGAAGAAGCCATCGGCAGCGCCCAGGCCCTTGCCTTGAACATCGACGACATGTGTTTCCCCACCTACCGCCAGCAAAGCATCCTGATGGCCCGTGAAGTGCCACTGGTGGACCTGATCTGCCAACTGCTGTCCAACGAGCGAGATCCGCTCAAGGGCCGCCAGTTGCCAATCATGTATTCGGTCAAGGACGCCGGCTTCTTCACCATTTCCGGCAACCTCGCCACCCAATTCGTACAAGGCGTGGGCTGGGGCATGGCCTCGGCGATCAAGGGCGATACCAAGATCGCCTCCGCCTGGATCGGCGACGGCGCCACCGCCGAATCCGACTTCCACACCGCCCTCACCTTCGCCCACGTATACCGCGCGCCGGTGATCCTCAACGTGGTCAACAACCAGTGGGCGATCTCCACCTTCCAGGCGATTGCCGGCGGTGAAGCCACCACCTTCGCCGGACGCGGCGTCGGTTGCGGCATCGCCTCCCTGCGCGTGGACGGCAACGACTTCATTGCGGTGTACGCCGCTTCCGCCTGGGCTGCCGAGCGTGCGCGCCGCAACCTGGGGCCAACGCTGATCGAGTGGGTCACCTACCGCGCCGGGCCGCACTCCACATCTGATGACCCTTCGAAATACCGCCCAGCCGACGACTGGAGCCACTTCCCCCTCGGCGACCCCATTGCCCGTCTCAAGCAGCACCTGATCAAGATGGGCCAGTGGTCCGAAGAGGAACACGCGGCGGTCAGTGCCGAACTTGAAGCCGAAGTGGTCAAGGCACAGAAAGAAGCCGAACAGTACGGCACCCTCGCCGGCGGCCAGATTCCAAGCGCCGCAACGATGTTCGAAGACGTCTACAAAGAGATGCCGGAGCATTTGAAGCGCCAGCGTCAAGAGTTGGGGATCTGACATGAACGATCACAACAACAGCATTGAAGTGGAAACCGCCATGACCACCACCACCATGACCATGATCCAGGCCCTGCGCTCGGCCATGGATGTGATGCTCGAACGCGACGACAACGTGGTGGTATTTGGCCAGGACGTCGGCTATTTCGGCGGAGTATTCCGGTGCACCGAAGGCTTGCAGACCAAATACGGCAGCTCTCGCGTGTTTGACGCGCCGATCTCCGAAAGCGGCATTGTCGGCGTGGCGGTGGGCATGGGCGCCTACGGCCTGCGCCCGGTGGCCGAGATCCAATTCGCCGACTATGTCTACCCTGCCACCGACCAGATCATCTCCGAAGCAGCGCGCCTGCGTTATCGCTCGGCCGGCCAGTTCACCGCGCCATTGACCATGCGCATGCCTTGCGGCGGCGGCATCTACGGCGGCCAGACCCACAGCCAGAGTATCGAAGCGGTGTTCACCCAGGTCTGCGGGCTGCGCACGGTCATGCCGTCGAACCCCTATGACGCCAAAGGCCTGTTGATTGCCTCCATCGAAAACGATGACCCGGTGATCTTCCTGGAGCCAAAACGCCTGTACAACGGCCCGTTCGATGGCCATCACGATCGTCCGGTGACCCCGTGGTCGAAACACCCGCAAGCCCAAGTGCCGGACGGCTACTACACCGTGCCACTGGACGTGGCCGCCATTGTGCGTCCGGGCTCGGCCGTGACGGTGCTGACCTACGGCACCACGGTGTATGTGTCGCAAGTCGCTGCCGAAGAGACCGGCATCGACGCCGAAGTCATCGACCTGCGCAGCCTGTGGCCGCTGGACCTGGAAACCATCGTCAAGTCGGTGAAAAAGACCGGCCGTTGCGTGGTGGTACATGAAGCCACCCGCACCTGCGGCTTTGGTGCCGAGCTGGTGTCGCTGGTGCAAGAGCATTGCTTCCACCACCTGGAAGCGCCGATCGAACGCGTCACCGGTTGGGACACCCCCTATCCGCACGCGCAGGAGTGGGCGTATTTCCCAGGGCCGTCCCGAGTGGGCGCGGCGTTGAAACGGGTCATGGAGGTCTGAATGGGCACGCACGTTATCAAGATGCCGGACATTGGTGAAGGCATCGCAGAAGTTGAATTGTCGGTGTGGCATGTGAAGGTCGGCGACATGGTCGTCGAAGACCAGGTGCTGGCGGATGTGATGACCGACAAGGCAATGGTGGACATTCCCTCGCCGGTGCATGGCAAGGTCATTTCCCTCGGCGGCGAGCCAGGTGAAGTCATGGCCGTGGGCAGTATTTTGATCAGCATTGAAGTGGAAGGTGCGGGCAACGCCAAGGAAGCGCCGGCAGCGAAGGAGACGCCGATAGCCGCACCGGTGGTTGAAGCCAAGCCTGCGCCGGTGGCGGTTGAAAGCAAACCAGCGCCGGTTGTCGCGGCCCAGGCGCCTGTGGCGCGTGCCGCCGACGAACGCCCATTGGCCTCCCCCGCCGTACGCAAGCACGCATTGGACGCGGGGATTCAACTGCGCCTGGTCCAGGGCTCCGGTCCGGCCGGGCGGATTCTGCATGAGGACCTCGACGCCTACCTGCAACAAGGCGCGTCAAAGCCTTCAACAGCCACCAATCCCTACGCCGAACGCAACACCGAAGAACAGATCCCCGTCATCGGCATGCGCCGCAAGATCGCACAGCGCATGCAGGACGCCACCCGTCGTGCCGCGCATTTCAGCTATGTAGAAGAGATCGACGTCACCGCCCTCGACGAGTTGCGCGTGCACCTCAACGAGAAGCACGGCGCCACGCGTGGCAAGTTGACCCTGCTGCCGTTTATCGTGCGCGCCATGGTGGTTGCACTGCGGGACTTCCCGCAGATCAATGCGCGTTACGACGATGAAGCCCAGGTGATCACCCGCCTTGGCGCGGTGCACGTAGGTGTCGCCACCCAAAGCGACGTAGGCCTGATGGTGCCGGTGGTGCGTCACGCCGAAGCTCGCAGCCTGTGGGGCAACGCCGAAGAAATCGCCCGCTTGGCCACTGCTGCGCGCAATGGCAAGGCCAGTCGCGATGAGCTGTCCGGTTCAACCATCACCCTGACCAGCCTGGGTGCCTTGGGCGGCATCGTCAGCACGCCGGTACTGAACCTGCCGGAAGTGGCGATCGTGGGCGTCAACCGTATCGTCGAAAGGCCGATGGTGATCAAGGGTCAGATCGTGGTGCGCAAGATGATGAACCTCTCTAGTTCCTTCGATCACCGTGTAGTCGATGGCATGGACGCGGCGCAATTCATCCAGGCCATTCGCGGCCTGCTCGAACAACCCGCCAGCCTGTTCCTGGAGTAACGCATGACTCAGACGTTGAATACCACGCTGCTGATTATCGGCGGCGGCCCTGGCGGTTATGTGGCGGCGATCCGCGCCGGCCAACTGGGCATCCCGACCATCCTGGTGGAAGGCCAGGCGCTGGGCGGCACGTGCCTGAACATCGGCTGCATCCCGTCCAAGGCCCTGATCCATGTGGCCGAGCAGTTCCAGCAAACCATCCACCATAGCCAGGGTTCGCACCTGGGCATCGAAGTGGATGTGCCGACCCTGGACATCCGCAAAAGCGTGGAATGGAAAGACGGCATCGTCGACCGCCTGACCACCGGCGTCGCCGCGCTGCTGAAAAAGCACAAGGTGCAAGTGATCCACGGCTGGGCCAAGGTCGTAGACGGAAAGACCGTCGAGGTCGGCGACCAGCGCATCCAGTGCGAACACCTGCTGCTGGCCACCGGTTCAAAGAGCGTCAACCTGCCGATGCTGCCGATTGGCGGGCCGATCATCTCGTCCACCGAGGCGCTCGCGCCCACGCGGGTGCCCAAGCGCCTGATCGTGGTGGGTGGCGGCTATATCGGCCTGGAGCTGGGCATTGCCTACCGCAAGCTGGGTGCCGAGGTCAGCGTAGTCGAGGCCCAGGATCGTATCCTGCCGGCCTATGATGCTGAGCTGACGCAGCCGGTGAACGAATCCCTCAAGCACCTGGGGGTGAAGCTGTACCTCAAGCACAGTGTCACCGGTTTTACCGATGGCAGCCTGCAAGTACGCGACCCGAATGGCGACACCGTGTCGTTGGCAACTGATCAGGTGCTGGTTGCTGTGGGTCGCAAGCCCAACACCCAAGGCTGGAACCTCGAGGCGCTGAACCTGGAGATGAACGGCGCGGCGATCAAGATCGACAGCCGCTGCCAGACCAGCATGCGCAACGTGTATGCCATCGGTGACTTGAGCGGCGAGCCGATGCTGGCGCACCGCGCCATGGCCCAGGGCGAGATGGTGGCCGAACTGATCAGCGGTAAACACCGTGAATTCAACCCGGCCGCGATCCCGGCCGTGTGTTTTACCGACCCGGAACTGGTGGTCGTCGGCAAGACACCCGACGAAGCCAAGGCCGCCGGATTGGACTGCATCGTGTCGAGCTTCCCGTTCGCGGCCAATGGCAGGGCCATGACCCTGGAGTCGAAGACCGGTTTCGTGCGGGTGGTGGCGCGACGTGACAACCACCTGATCGTCGGCTGGCAGGCCGTGGGGGTGGGTGTCTCCGAGCTGTCCACCGCCTTTGGCCTGAGCCTGGAAATGGGTTCACGTCTGGAAGATGTGGCGGGCACCATCCACGCCCACCCGACCCTCGGCGAAGCCGTTCAGGAAGCCGCGTTAAGGGCGTTGGGCCACGCCCTGCACCTGTAAAAGCGCGGCAGGGCCCACCCACCCGCTCCCACACCGGCCAAGAATGAAGTATTGTTGTGCCCATCCAGAAAAAAACCGACAAGCCTGCCTTCGACCAGGCGGTTGACCAGAGATAGAGGGTGTCATGGGTAACGAAAGCATCAATTGGGACAAGCTGGGTTTTGACTACATCAAGACCGACAAGCGGTTTCTCCAGGTCTGGAAAAACGGCGAATGGCAAGCAGGCACCCTGACCGATGACAATGTGCTGCACATCAGCGAGGGCTCCACTGCCCTGCACTACGGCCAGCAATGCTTTGAAGGCCTCAAGGCCTACCGCTGCAAGGACGGTTCGATCAACCTGTTCCGTCCGGACCAGAACGCCGCCCGCATGCAACGCAGCTGCGCCCGCCTGCTGATGCCGCATGTGCCGACCGACGTGTTCATCGACGCCTGCAAGCAAGTGGTCAAGGCCAACGAGCACTTCATCCCGCCATACGGCAGCGGCGGCGCGCTGTACCTGCGCCCGTTCGTGATCGGCACCGGTGACAACATCGGCGTGCGGACCGCCCCGGAGTTCATCTTCTCCGTGTTCTGCATCCCCGTCGGCGCCTACTTCAAAGGTGGCCTGGTACCACATAACTTCCAGATCTCCACCTTCGACCGCGCGGCACCACAAGGCACCGGCGCCGCCAAGGTCGGTGGCAACTATGCCGCCAGCCTGATGCCAGGTTCCGAAGCGAAGAAGTCCGGTTTCGCCGACGCGATCTACCTGGACCCGATGACCCATTCGAAAATCGAAGAAGTCGGCTCGGCCAACTTCTTCGGGATCACCCACGACAATAAGTTCATCACGCCGAAGTCGCCGTCGGTGCTGCCAGGCATCACCCGCCTGTCGCTGATCGAACTGGCCAAGACCCGCCTGGGCCTGGAAGTGGTCGAAGGCGAAGTGTTCATCGACAAGCTCGACCAGTTCAAGGAAGCCGGCGCCTGCGGTACGGCTGCAGTGATCTCGCCAATCGGCGGCATCCAGTACAACGGCAAGCTGCACGTGTTCCACAGCGAGACCGAAGTCGGTCCGATCACCCAGAAGCTCTACAAAGAGCTGACCGGCGTGCAGACCGGCGACGTTGAAGCGCCGCAAGGCTGGATCGTCAAGGTCTAACTCTGCAACGAGCCCCACCACAAAGCCTATGTGGGAGCTGGCGTGCCAGCTCCCACAGTTTATTTGGGTGTTCTCACAAGTCCTTGGGAATATTCCCTACAATCTTCTTGCCCATACTGATCCTCGGTTCCACCCCATACCCCAACGCCTCGTAGAACCCCACCACCGCGTCGTTGCCGCCGGTGATCTGCAGGTTGATCTTCATGCACCCCAACGCGGTCAATGCCTGTTCCGCGTGGCGTACCAACGAAGACCCCAAGCCATGGCGCCGATAGTCGGCGTGCACCGCCACCGAATACAGCCAGCCGCGATGACCGTCGTAGCCGGCAAGAATCGTCCCGATCACTGCTTTTTTATCCATGGCTACGAAGAACAGCCCATCGTTGACGGCCAGCTTCTTATCAATCGCCAGCGTTGGCAGGTTGTGGGCGGTGTCATAGCCAAAGGCCTGCTGCCAGAGCGCAACCACTTGCGCCCGATGCTGACGGTCGCGATACGGACCGATGGGATGCCGGGACAGCAGCGCTTTTTCCATCACCAATGTACGTTCGTTGCCGTGGTAAACGTCACGCACGGTGTTAAACCCCAGCTTGGTGTAGAACGGCTCGGCCGTCAGCGAAGCAGGCACGCTCAATACCGTCACCCCAGCCTCGCGGGCGCGCAGTTCGATCTCGATCATCAGCAGGCGACCGATCCCCTGCCCTTGCAGCGCTGGATTGACGAACACCGAGCGCACCACATTACCGTCGAGGGCGGCGGTGGCGACGATCACATGATCTTGAATTGCCACCAGTACCTGGCGACGCTTGAGCAAGGCCAGCACCGCATCCGGTGTGAAGTTACTGGCCACCCGCGCAATCACATCCGCCGGATAATCCCGCGCATTGCTGCTATGCAAGGCCGCCAGGATGACCTGGCTGATGCCCTCGGCATCGGCTGCCTGGGCGAGGCGAACGGCGGTAGACATGATTCCTCCTGGCTGACTGCGTTTGAACAACCCGCACAATAGCAATTTTGACCTGCGCTCGCCCGAACAGCCGATTCGGCTGCCTCACCCCACTCTTCAGCTTTCCCGGCTGACCCGCTTCCCGGTTTCAGCCGGGATTCACCCCGCACAACCCACAAAATAGCCCCACAGTTCAACCCATGGATTCGTGCACCCATGCAAACCACCAATACCGTCTTGATGATTCGCCCGGCGCGCTTTGCCTTCAACCCGGACACCGCGATCAACAACCGCTTCCAACGCCAACCCCTCGACCCACTCGGCGCACAGCAGAAAGCGCTGGAAGAGTTCGACGGCTATGTCGACACCCTACGCCGGCACGGCGTGGAAGTGCTGGTGGTGCAGGACACGCCGGCGCCCCACACCCCCGACTCGATATTCCCCAACAACTGGTGGAGCAGCCACGCCGACGGCAGCCTGGTGCTGTACCCGATGGAAGGCCAGAACCGACGACTGGAGCGCAACAAAGGCGTGCTGCAAGTGCTGGAGCAACGTTTTGCGATCAACAGCACCATTGATCTCAGCCACCTGGAACAGCAGAACATCTTCCTCGAAGGCACCGGCAGCATGGTGCTCGACCGCCAACACCGCATCAGCTACGCCTGCCACTCCGGGCGCACTCACCAGGACGCCCTGCGCCAGTTCGCCGAACGCCTCGACTACCAGCTCTGCGTTTTTCACGCCGTCGACCGCCATCACGCGCCGATCTACCACAGCAACGTGATGATGAGCGTCGGTCGCGACCTCTCGGTGGTGTGCCTGCAAGCCCTGCCGGACGCCAGCGAACGCCAGGGCCTGGAACGCTCCCTGCGCGACACCGGCAAGGACATCCTCGCGCTCGATTTCGATCAGTTGGAGGGCTTCGCCGGCAACATGCTCGAAATCCACGACCGCGACGGGCAGCCCCTGTTGGTGATGTCCGCCAGCGCCTGGGGCGCCTTGCAACCCGCCCAGCGCCAGCACGTGGAACGCCATACGCGGCCGGTGGTGGTAAACATCGACAACATCGAACGCATCGGCGGCGGCAGTGCCCGCTGCATGCTGGCGGAAGTGCACCTGCCCGCCCGCGCCACCGTCCAATAACTCAAGGAGTCTTGTCATGACCCGCTATATCGACGTCAACGATCTCTGCTACCTGGCCTCGCAAAAAGGCTTGCAAACCTGCATCACCGAGATGGCCGAGTACATCCGTGCCGACTACCTGCGCTGGCAGGATTTCGAAAAATGCGCGCGCCTGGCCAACCACTCGCCGGACGGTGTGATCGAGCTGATGCCGGTCTCCGACGCATCGCTGTACGCGTTCAAATACGTCAACGGCCACCCGAAAAACACCCTGGCCGGCATGCTCACCGTGATGGCTTTCGGCGCGCTGGGGGACGTGGACACCGGCTTGCCGGTGCTGCTGGCGGAAATGACGCTGACCACTGCGATTCGCACCGCCGCCACGTCGGCGCTGGTCGCCCGCTACCTGGCCCGCGACAACAGCCGCAGCATGGCGCTGATCGGCAACGGCTCCCAGAGCGAATTTCAGGCCCTGGCCTTCCACGCCATGCTCGGCATCACTGAGATCCGCCTGTTCGATATCGACGCCAAGGCCACCGCCAAGCTGGCCGCCAACCTCAAAGCTTTCCCGGCGATCAAGGTGATCCTGGCCGGCAGCGTCGCCGAAGCGGTAAAAGGCGCGGACATCGTCACCACCGTCACGGCCGACAAGGCCTACGCCACCATCCTGACGGACGAGATGATCGAACCCGGCATGCACCTCAACGCCGTCGGCGGCGACTGCCCCGGCAAGACCGAGCTGGACCGACGTATCGTCGAGCGCGCCCGGGTGATCGTCGAGTACGAACCGCAAAGCCGCATCGAAGGTGAAATCCAGCACATGCCGGAAGACTCGCCGGTCACCGAACTCTGGCAAGTGATCAACGGGCAACAACCCGGCCGCGAAAATGCGCGCCAGGTCACCCTGTTCGACTCGGTAGGTTTTGCCATCGAAGACTACTCGGCCCTGCGCTATGTGCTGGACGTGGCCAAGGCCTTGGATGTGGGCAGCGACCTGGAGCTGGTGCCGGACCTGGCCGACCCGAAAGACCTGTTCGCACGCCTGGCACAACAACCTCGCGCACAGCAGAAAAAGCGCGCCTGAGAACGCTCTGGCCTGCCGCTCTGCGTCGAGGGCGGCCCAGATTTGGGTGGGTGAAAAGCCGATTCAGCGGGTGGCACAGCCGATTCCGCTGCATTGCCCGTTTTAACAGCGCAATTCGCGCTTTGAGCACGGGGTAAACGACACAAAAAACGCACCACCATGGAGCATTCTCTGCGCCAATAAGAACGATTTGTTTCAGCTCAATGACTGCCCTGACATCAATTACAAAATATAGGGACTACACATGACTCCACTGCGATCACTCTTCGCTGCGTTGCTGTTGCCACTCTGCGCAACCGCCCACGCTCAGGAATGGAAAGAAATCCGCTTCGGCGTGTTCCCCGAATATCCCCCCTTCGAATCCGTTGCCGCCGACGGCAGCCTGCAAGGCTTCGATATCGAGCTGGGCAACGCGATCTGCGCCAAGCTGGAAGTGAAATGCACCTGGGTGCACAACGAATTCGACGGCATGATCCCGGCCCTGCGCGCCCGCAAGTTCGACGCGATCATGTCCTCCATGGCTGTAACCCCGGCCCGCGAAAAGATCATCGACTTCAGTGACCGCCTGTTCCTCAGCCCTACCTCCGTGATCACGCGCAAGAGCGCCGACTTCGGCGACACCCCGGAATCCCTCATGGGCAAGCAAGTCGGGGTACTGCAAGGCTCGTTGCAGGAGGCCTACGCCCGTGCCCACCTGGCCAAGCTCGGCGCGCAGATCAAGGCGTATCAGTCCCAGGACCAGAACTACGCCGATCTGCAGAACGGCCGCCTGGACGCGACCCTGACCGACAAGCTCGAAGCCCAGCTCAACTTCCTGTCCAAACCCGAAGGCAGCGACTTCAAGACCGGCCCTGCCTTCAAGGACCCGACCCTGCCCCTGGACATCGCCATGGGCCTGCGCAAGAACGATCAGGCACTGCGGGCGCTGATCAACAAAGGCATCGCCGCTGTGCAGGCGGATGGCACCTACGCACAGATCCAGAAGAAGTACTTCGGCGATCAGGACATCTACCACGAGTGATGTCCGAGCCAGGCAAAAGTCCCCTGTAGGCGCGAGCGAGCTCGCGCCTGCATAAAAGAGATCTCCTTCCCCATGAACGAATTCCTGAATCTGCACGGCTACGGCCCGATGCTGGCCCAGGGTGCCTGGATGACGCTCAAGCTGGCCTTCCTCGCGCTGGCGCTGAGCCTCGCCCTGGGCCTGATCGCCGCCGCTGCCAAGCTCTCCAGCGCCAAATGGCTGCGTGTGCCGGCCACGCTCTACACCACCTTGATCCGGAGTGTGCCGGACCTGGTGCTGATCCTGCTGATTTTCTACAGCCTGCAACTGTGGCTCAACGACCTGAGTGAAGTGTTCGGCTGGGACTATTTTGAAATTGACCCGTTTACCGCTGGGGTGATCACCCTGGGCTTTATCTACGGCGCGTATTTCACCGAGAACTTCCGAGGCGCGATCCTCAGCGTGCCGGTGGGCCAGCTGGAAGCGGCGACCGCCTATGGCCTGAGCCGCTGGCAGCGCTTTCACCTGGTGCTGTTCCCGCAACTGATGCGCTTTGCCCTGCCGGGCCTGGGCAATAACTGGCTGGTGCTGCTCAAATCCACGGCGCTGGTGTCGATCATCGGCTTGTCGGACCTGGTCAAGGCCGCACAAAATGCCGGCAAAACCACTAATGAGCCGCTGTACTTCCTGATCCTCGCGGGCCTGATGTACCTGGTGATCACCACCCTGTCCAACCGCGTCCTCAAGCGCCTCGAACGGCGCTATAACCTCGGCATCAAGGGGATGGCGCGATGATCGAACTGTTCCAGCAATACGGTCTGGCCTATCTGTTCAGCGATGGCGCAGGATTGTCCGGCGTGGCCATGACACTGTGGTTGTTCATCATCTCGGTGGTGTTGGGTTTTTTCCTGTCGATCCCGTTGGCGCTCGCGCGTGTTTCCGAGCACGTCTGGCTGCGCTGGCCAGTGGAGGTCTACACCTACCTGTTTCGCGGCACGCCGCTGTATATCCAACTGCTGATTTGCTACACCGGGCTGTACAGCCTGGAAATCGTGCAGGATAACGCCCTGCTCAACCAGTTTTTCCGCAATGCGCTGAACTGCACGCTGCTGGCCTTCGTGCTCAACACCTGCGCCTACACCGTGGAGATCTTCGCCGGGGCGATCCGCAATATCCCCCATGGCGAAATCGAAGCGGCCCGCGCCTACGGCCTGCACGGTTGGCGTCTCAACCTGTTCGTGGTGGTGCCCGCCGCGCTGCGTCGTGCGTTACCGGCCTACAGCAACGAAATGATCCTGATGCTGCACGCCACCTCGCTGGCCTTTACCGCCACCGTCGCCGACATCCTCAAGGTGGCCCGCGACGCCAATGCCGAAACGTTCCTGACGTTCCAGGCGTTCGGCATCGCTGCCCTGCTCTACATGCTGCTGTCCTTTGCACTGGTGGGCCTGTTCCGACTGGCCGAACGTCGCTGGATGCGCTTTCTTGTTCCTACCCGAGGCTAACCCATGAATCAGTCCGCGCAGGCCCTGGCCGCTTATCCCGTTGATGAACCCGTTGCCCAACCCGTCACCGCGGCCATCAAGCTTCAAGTCGAAGGCATCCACAAACGCTATGGCGAGCACGAAGTGCTCAAGGGTGTTTCCCTGAATGCGCGCCAGGGCGATGTGATCAGCCTGATCGGCGCCAGCGGCTCTGGCAAAAGCACGATGCTGCGCTGCATCAACTTCCTCGAACAGCCGGACGCCGGGGTGATCACCCTGGACGGCATCAGCATTGAAATGCGCCAGGGCCGCGCCGGCACCCGTGCGCCGCACCAAGATCAATTGCAGAACCTGCGCACACGCCTGGCCATGGTGTTCCAGCACTTCAATCTGTGGAGCCACATGACCGTGCTGGAAAACATCACCATGGCGCCGCGCCGGGTACTGGACGTAAGCGCTGCGGAGGCGGAAAAACGCGCGCGAATGTACTTGGACAAGGTCGGCCTGCCGAGCCGCGTGGCGGATCAGTACCCGGCGTTTCTCTCCGGCGGCCAACAACAGCGCGTGGCGATTGCCCGGGCCTTGGCGATGGAGCCGGAGATCATCCTGTTCGATGAGCCGACTTCCGCACTCGACCCAGAACTTGTAGGAGAAGTCCTCAAAGTCATACAGACGTTGGCCGAGGAAGGTCGTACCATGCTGATGGTCACCCACGAAATGGGCTTTGCCCGCCAGGTGTCCAGCCAAGTGTTGTTCTTGCACCAGGGCCGGGTTGAGGAACACGGCGATGCCAGGATTCTCGACCAGCCCAATAGCGAGCGCTTGCAGCAATTTCTCTCCAACCGTTTGAAGTGAACCCCATGGATACCAAGGCCAACGGACCCCATTCCTCCCCCACGCTGGACCGCATTGATGAAGCCATCATCGAAGTGCTGCGGCATCAGGGGCGTATCACCTACGAAAAGCTCTCGTCGCTGGTGCACCTCACGCCCAGGCCCTGCCTGGAGCGGGTGCGCAAGCTGGAGCGACGCGGGGTGATCCGTGGGTATGGGGCGATCATCGATGTGCAGATGGTCTCGCCAGGGCTGTCATTGCTGGTGTTGGTAGCCTTGTCCAACCAGAGCGGGCGCTCGGCGCAAAAGGCCTTCGAAGCCTGCGTCAAGGCTTGCCCGCAGGTGTTCGAATGCCAGTTGATCAGCGGTCCGTTTGACTACAGCCTGCGCATGCGTTGCCGGGATATGGAGCACTACCGGGTGCTGACGGAGACCTGGTTGAACAACGACGAATTGCACATCGATAAGCTGGTCGCGCATCCGGAGTTGGCGGTGGTAAAGAACACAGCGACGGAACTCAGCTGAGCCTTAAAAGGCGCGAGCGATTCGCTTGCCCAGCTTTGCCCCGATCATCTTCGCCTGCCCATCCTTTTGCTTGCCGGTACGCGCCTCACTGATCAACCCCGGTATCAACTTGCCCTCTGGCAGATTCTTCCAGAACCGGCTGGGCAAATGCCCTTCCATCACCTTGGGGTTCAACCGTGCTGGATTGAAGATGTGGCTGTAGTAGGTCAGCCACATCGCACTGTGTGGATCCTCGACATTCTGCGCCAATTGCCGCCAGGCCTCGGGGCATTCGCGCTGATGGATCAACTGCTCACCGTCGTAGTACACACCGTCCAACGGTGTGGCGATCATCCAGCGGTGACGCCCCATGCGCCCGATGAAATGCTGGCTGGCCGATTTCAAGATGTCATGGGCCGGCTCGTGCCAGGCCACGTACTCGGGCAATTCCAGCCCGGCCTCGGCGGGTAACGCGATGAACCGCACAAACGCGTGCAGATGGTGTGCCTCGCGACTGACCTGCTTGATCCGCCGTTGCAACTCACTGCCCAGTTTGTCCCCTGCCAGCATCGCCGTGCGGTCACCATGACTGACGCGCCACAGCACTTCATACAACAAGCTCCAGCGCTGGTCGCCGTGGTAACAGGCGGCCGACTCCAACAATTCCAGCAGGGCCTTGGGCACCCGTGTCTGGAAAGGCCCCATCCCCTCGGGAATCGGTTCGTCGGTGGCAAACAGGTCCGCCACTTCGGCCTCGCCCCAACTCACCTGGCTGGGGTCGACCTGATGGCTGAGCAGCCAGCGCGCCTGATCGCGCCAAGTGCTGAACAGGTTGTTGCATTCCAGGCTGATCATCCCCACAACCCCATTTGCTGCGGCTGAGGACGGTCGCGCAGTTGTTCGCGCAACAACACGCTGGTGCTGTCGGCCTGTTGCGGGTGGTAGTCGCTGGTGATGAAAAACGGCTTGGCCTTGGCCAATACGCACCGCATGCGCGCCAGGTCTTCGAAGCGGATCTTGCGTTCACGGCGCAGGTCCACCAGACGCTGGGTGGTACGCAGGCCAATGCCCGGAATGCGCGCTATCAAGGTCGGTTCCGCGCGATTCAGGTCTAGAGGGAAGACTTCGCGATTATCCAGCGCCCACGCCAGCTTGGGATCGATATCCAGCGCCAGGTGACCAGGACCTTTGAACAGCTCATTGGCGTTGAACCCATAGCTGCGCAACAGGAAATCGGCCTGGTACAAACGGTGCTCGCGCATCAGCGGCGGCGCGGCCAGGGGCACGGTTTTCGGGCTATTGGGGATGGGACTGAACGCCGAGTAATACACGCGGCGCAGCTTGAAGTTGCCGTACAACGCCTCGGCACCGTGGAGAATGGTGCTGTCATCGGTGTCGTCGGCGCCGACGATCAGTTGCGTGCTCTGCCCGGCCGGGGCAAAACGCGGTGCGCGTGGCTCGTTGCGTACCGTCTGCTCGCCGGTGTAGATGGTCTGCATGGCCTGTTTGATCGACACGATCTTCTTTTCCGGCGCCAGGGTCTGCAGGCTGGCCTCGGTGGGCAGTTCGATGTTCACGCTCAGGCGATCGGCATAGCGTCCGGCTTCGGCGATCAGTGCCGGGTCGGCATCAGGAATCGTCTTGAGGTGGATATAGCCGCGAAAGTCATGCTCTTCGCGCAGCAGTTTGGCGACCCGCACCAATTGCTCCATGGTGTAATCGGACGAACGGATGATGCCGGAACTGAGAAACAGCCCGCTGACGCAGTTGCGTCGGTAGAAATCCAGGGTCAGGGTGACCACCTCCTCCGGGCTGAAACGCGCGCGGGGCACGTCGCTGGAGCGGCGGTTGACGCAATACTGGCAGTCGTAGAGACAGAAGTTGGTGAGCAATACCTTGAGCAACGACACACAACGCCCGTCCGGCGTGTAGCTGTGGCAGATGCCCATGCCATCGGTGGAACCCAGCCCCGCCTTGCCCTCGGAGCTGCGCTTGGGCGCACCACTGCTGGCGCACGAGGCATCGTACTTGGCGGCGTCGGCGAGGATGCTGAGTTTTTCGATCAACTGCATGGGGGCTACCGATACTGGTTTTTTGTACAGTACCAATAGCCACTCGTTGCCACAAGTGCCGTTTGTAGGAGCGCGTTTCAGCTCGCGGTGGCGAGCAACAAATCCTGCACCGAACGACCCTTGCCGCGCCCACGGTCCAGCGCATACAGCGACGCCGCAATCTCATCCGCCCGAATCGGCAGTACCGACAGCAGGGTATCGCTCAACCCATGGCTGGCCTGGCTGAAGCCCTGGATGTAGATACCGGCGTTGCAACGCTCGTCGGTGACGATGCGATAGTCGCGCGCCACGTCGAAGTCGCCCAGGTAGTCTTCCAATGGCGCCAGCAGCGCGCGGTGTGTCTGGCGCTCGTAGCCGGTGGCGAGAATCACCGCGTCGTAGTGGTTGACGCTGGTGTCGCCGTTGGCGTTGTTGCGCAGCACCAGTTCGATGCCCAACGGGCCTGGTGTGGCCTTCTCGACCACGGTCAGGGTGCGGAACGCCTGGCGGGCGATGCCGGAGACCTTCTGGCGGTAGAAGATGCCGTAGATACGCTCGATCAAGTCCAGGTCCACCACCGAATAGTTGGTGTTCTGGTACTCGGCGACCAGGCGCTCACGCTCGGCGCCCTCTTGCTGGAACACCAGGTCGGTGAAGGCCGGCGAGAACACTTCGTTGACGAACGGGCTGTCATCGGCGGGTTTGAGCGCCGAACCGCGCAGAATCATGTCGACCTGCACCGACGGGAAGCTGTCGTTCAGGTCGATAAAGGCTTCTGCCGCGCTCTGGCCACCGCCGATGATGGCGATGCGCATGGCCTTGCCCTCGACACATGGCTGGCTGGCCATCCGCTCCAAGTATTGGGAATGGTGGAACACCCGGCTATCGCCCTTGAGCGCCTTGAACGCTTCGGGAATACGCGGCGTGCCCCCGGCGCTGACCACCACCGAACGGGTGGTGCGTACATGTTGCTCCCCCAGCGCATCGCGGGAAATCACACGCAGCGCTTCAACCTGCTGCTGGTGCAGGATCGGCTCGATGGACAGCACTTCCTCGCCGTAGCGCGCCTGGGCCTGAAACTGCCCGGCGACCCAGCGCAGGTAGTCGTTGTACTCCATGCGGCACGGGTAGAAGGTGCCCAGGTTGATGAAGTCCACCAAGCGGTCGTGGGCTTTCAGGTAATTAACGAAGGAATACGGGCTGGTGGGGTTGCGCAGGGTCACCAGGTCCTTGAGGAATGAAATCTGCAGCTCGCTCTGGGTCACCAGGGTGTTGCCGTGCCAGCGGTAGTCGGCCTGTTTGTCGAGAAACAGCACATCCAGTTTGCCCTGGGCCTTTTCGCGCTCCTGCAGGGCGATGGCCAGCGCCAGGTTCGAAGGGCCGAAACCGATACCGATCAGGTCGTGAACCGCGGGCGAAGCAATTGCCTGTGTCATTCCAGTGTCCTCTGGATAAGCCCCTTGGCGGTGGGGCGGGAATACCTTCAAGACCTGAACAACAGGTCGTGTGTTGATAGGAAACGAGGACAATGAAATAAAATTTAACTGATCTTCGATCAGTGCGTTTCCCACTCGCGCATCCGCACCCGGCAGTGCTTCATGGCATTGACGATGTGTTTCTCCACCATGGCGCGGGAAATGCTCAGGCGTTCGGCGATCTGCAGGTGGGTCAGGCCTTCGAGTTTGCGCAGCAGGAAGCTGTCGCGACAGGCCGGCGGCAGCTCGGCCAGGGCGCGTTCGAGCAGTTCCAGGCGCTGGCCGTGATCGTGGTGGGAGTGAGGCGAACTGCTGGCGAAGCGCTCTTCGGCATCCAGCACGTCCAGGGGTTCAACCTGGCGCAAGGCATTGCGCCGATGTCCATCGATCACCAGATTCAATGCGGTGCGGTACAAAAAGGCACGGGGTTGTTCGATGGGCGTGTCGCTGGAACGCTCCAGCACCCGGACATAAGCGTCATGCACCACATCCTCGGCCACCTGACGGTTGCCCAGCTTGGCGTTGAGGAAACACACCAGCTCGCGATAGTAGTTTTCCAACATGACTCCCGACCGCCGGGTGGCGGCATTTGGTCCCTGGGTGCAAAAAACAGCCTGTAGACGCGAGCGTGCTTGCGAAGACCGTTAATGATATCGCGAGCATTCAGGATAAACGCAGCGCCTGAACGTCCCTCGCGGGCAAGCTCGCTCCTACACTTAAATCAACCCGTTCGGTGATGGCAGTTTGAGTGCGTGCAATTTATAGTAATTCTCATCTACTTTTAAAGCAGACTTGCATCAACGGACGATTTTTTTCTTCAAGGGAGCTGTAACTGCTTATGTAACCGCCTAAATCCCCGCGCAATTCCCTCGTTTACTTGTCAGCTCCCCGCAACTGCGGTCCGAACTTTCCTGGCTGGAACCAAAGCATGAAACGCCCTCGACCTGCCCGACGCGCCTTGCTTGTTATCGCGTGCCTGATCCCTTTTATCGCCGTCGCGGCCTGGCAGGTGCTGCCGCCGGGGCGTGACACTCTCACCACCGTCACCGTCACCCGCGGCAGTATCGAAAACAGCGTGACCGCCTTGGGCACCCTACAACCGCGTCGCTATGTGGACGTCGGTGCCCAGGCCTCTGGCCAGATCCGCAAAATCCACGTCGAAGCCGGCGACCAGGTCGAGGAAGGCCAATTGCTGGTTGAGATCGATCCGTCCACGCAAAAAGCCAAGCTGGACGCCAGCCGCTACGCCATCGAAAACCTCAAGGCCCAGTTGCAGGAACAAAAGGCTCAGCACGAATTGGCACGCCAGAAGTACCAGCGCCAGCAACGCCTGACCGCCGCAAACGCCACCCGTGAGGAAGACGTGCAAACCGCGAAGGCCGAACTGAGCGCTACCCAGGCCCGGGTCGACATGTTCCAGGCGCAGATCCTGCAAGCCCAGGCCAGCCTGCGCAGTGACGAAGCGGAATTGGGCTACACACGCATCTACGCGCCCATGACCGGCACCGTGGTCGCGGTGGACGCGCGGGTTGGCCAAACCCTCAATGCCCAGCAGCAGACGCCGTTGATCCTGCGCATCGCCAAGCTGTCGCCGATGACGGTGTGGGCAGAAGTCTCGGAGGCCGATATTGGCCACGTCAAACCCGGCATGACCGCGTACTTCACTACCTTGAGCGGCGGTAACCGACGCTGGACCAGCACCGTGCGGCAGATCCTGCCGATCCCGCCCAAGCCGTTGAATGAAACCCAAGGCAGCGGCAGCCCCAACAGCACCAGTAAAAGCGGCAGCGGCCGCGTGGTGCTGTACACCGTGCTGCTGGACGTGGACAACAGCGACAACGCGCTGATGGCCGAAATGACCACCCAGGTATTTTTCGTCGCCAGCCAAGTCAAGGATGCGCTCACCGCGCCGGTTGCCGCGTTATCGGGCACGGCGAACGCCAACCAGCAGATCGCCCAGGTCGTGGGCAAGAACGGCCGTATCGAGCAGCGCCAGGTGCAGGTGGGCATCAGCGACCGCCTGCGCGTCCAGGTGCTCGACGGCTTGAGCGAAGGCGATCACCTGCTGATCGGCCCCGCCGACGGCAACGGGGGTTGAGGTGACCACGCCCCTGATCGAACTCAAGAACATCCGCAAATCCTACGGCGGCGGCGACAGTCCGCAGGTCGACGTGTTGCGCGGCATCGACCTGTCGATCCATGCCGGGGAGTTCGTCGCCATCGTCGGCGCCTCCGGCTCCGGCAAGTCCACGTTGATGAATATCCTTGGCTGTCTCGACCGCCCCAGCACAGGCGACTACCTGTTCGCCGGGGAAAACGTCGCCCACCTGGACAGCGATGAACTGGCCTGGCTGCGCCGCGAAGCGTTCGGGTTCGTGTTCCAGGGCTACCACCTGATCCCGTCGGGCTCGGCCCAGGAGAACGTCGAGATGCCGGCGATCTACGCCGGCATCAGCGCCGCCGAGCGCCATGCCCGCGCCAACGCCCTGCTCACGCGCCTGGGCCTGGCCGAACGCACCGGCAACCGTCCGCACCAACTCTCCGGGGGCCAGCAACAGCGGGTATCCATTGCCCGAGCCTTGATGAACGGCGGGCATATCATCCTCGCCGACGAACCCACCGGCGCCCTCGACAGCCACAGTGGCGCCGAGGTCATGACCCTGCTCGATGAACTCGCCAGCCAGGGCCACGTGGTGATCCTGATCACCCACGACCGCGAAGTGGCGGCGCGGGCCAATCGCATCATCGAGATTCGCGATGGTTTGATCATCAGCGACTCGGCGGACAGCAGCGACGTTGCGCCAGCATTAGCGAACGGCGCCCTGCAAGCCGTGGATCTGCGCCAGCGCCTGGCCGACGGCGCCGAGCACAATGGCGCGTGGAAAGCCGAGCTGGTGGACGCGGTGCAAGCCGCCTGGCGGGTGATGTGGATCAACCGCTTCCGCACCGCACTGACCCTGCTGGGGATCATCATTGGCGTGGCCTCGGTGGTGGTGATGCTGGCCGTCGGTGAGGGCAGCAAGCGCCAGGTCATGGCGCAGATGGGGGCGTTCGGTTCCAACATTATCTACCTCAGTGGAACATCGCCCAACCCGCGCACGCCCCTGGGTATCGTGACCCTCGACGACGTCCACGCACTGGCGGCGTTACCCCAGGTCCAGCGCATCATGCCGGTCAACGGCAGCGAAGTCGGGGTGCGCTTCAGCAACGTCGACTACATGGCCTACGTGGGGGGCAATGACACCAACTTCCCGGAGATTTTTAATTGGCCGGTGGTCGAGGGTAATTACTTCACGGCCGCCGACGAGCGTGCCGCCGCCACGGTGGCGGTGATCGGTCATCGCGTGCGCGAGAAGCTGTTCAAGGGCGAGGTCAACCCGATCGGCCAGTACATCCTGATTGAAAACGTGCCATTCCAGGTAATCGGTGTGCTGGCGGAAAAAGGCGCCGCCTCCGGCAACAAGGACAGTGACGACCGCGTTGCCATCCCTTACACCGCCGCCAGCGTGCGTCTGTTCGGCAACTACAACCCCGAGTATGTCGTGATCGCGGCGGCCGATGCGCGCAAGGTCCGCGAAACCGAGGTGGCCATCGACCAGTTGATGCAAAAGCTGCACAACGGCAAGCGCGACTATGAGCTGACCAACAACGCCGCGATGATCCAGGCCGAGGCCCGCACTCAGAACACGCTGTCATTGATGCTCGGTTCGATTGCGGCAATTTCCCTGCTGGTGGGCGGGATCGGCGTGATGAATATCATGCTGATGACCGTGCGCGAGCGTACCCGCGAAATCGGCATTCGCATGGCCACCGGCGCACGCCAGCGCGACATCCTGCGCCAGTTCCTCACGGAAGCGGTGATGCTCTCGGTGGTCGGCGGTTTGTGCGGCATCGCCCTAGCATTGTTGGTCGGCGGGGTGCTGGTGCTGGCCAAGGTGGCGGTGCAGTTCTCCCTATTGGCGGTGTTTGGCGCGTTTGGTTGCGCACTCGTCACCGGTGTCGTATTCGGCTTCATGCCGGCCCGTAAAGCTGCCCGGCTCGATCCGGTTAAGGCGTTGACCAGTGAATAAACGATCCCTCTACCTGCCCGCCTTGTGCGTATTACTCAGCGCCTGCACCGGCAACCCGCCAGCGGTCGACAGCGGGATTGCACCGCCTGCCGCCTGGCAATTTGCCGAACGCGACGCCGCCCAAGCCACCAATCAGCAATGGTGGACACAGTTTGGCAGCCCGCAGCTCAACCGTCTGATCGACCAGGCCCGGCGTGACAGCTTCGACGTGGCCGCCGCCACCGCGCGCGTGCGCCAAGCCCAAGCCAGTGCAGTGATCGCCGGCGCGCCGCTGTTGCCGGAGGTGAAGCTCAACCTCACCACCAGCCGTCAGAAACTGTTGCGTGGTCCGGGTGGACCGGATCTTGACGCATCACAAAGCGATGACACCGTCGACAATTTCGGCGCCAACCTCACCGCCAGCTACGAAGTGGACTTCTGGGGCGGTCGCGCCGCCGCTCGCGACAGCGCCCTGCACAACGTGCGCGCCAGCGAGTTTGACCAGGCCACCGTGGAGCTGACCTTGCTCAGCAGCGTGGCCGACCGCTACGCACAAACCCTGGCCGCGCAGCAACGCCAGCAGATTGCCGAGTTGAACCTGGCCAATGCGCGTAATGTGCTCGACCTTGTACAGACTCGCTATGACGCCGGCTCCGCCACTGCCCTGGAACTGGCCCAGCAAAAAAGCCTGGTGGCCAGCCAGCAACGCCAACTGCCGTTGATCCAGCAATTGGCCGAAGAGTCGCGGATTACGCTGGCTGCCCTCCTCGGCCAGCCGGTACAGGCTCTGAACCTAGGCACCGAACCGTTCCAAGCCTTGACCTGGCCTGCAATCGGCGCCGGCTTGCCAAGCCAGTTGCTCAGCCGTCGCCCCGATATCGCCAAGGCCGAGGCACAGCTGGCGGCAGCGCAGGCCGACGTCACGGTGGCTCGCGCGGCCATGCTGCCCGCCATCACCCTTGGCGCCACCCTGGGTTCCGACGCCTACAAAGCCGTGGATGTGCTGCGCAGCCCTTATTACACGCTTACCGCTGGACTGGTGGCGCCGATCTTCAACAACGGCCGTTTAAGTGCTGAACGCGACAAGGCCCGCGCGCGCCAGGATGAACTGCTGCAAACCTATCGCGGTGCGATCATCAACGGCTTTGCCGACGTGGAAAAATCCCTCAGCAGCATCACGCGTCTCGACCAGCAGCGCGAATGGCAAAGCGAAGAACTGCAACAGGCCCAGACCGCCTTCCAGATTGCAGAAAGCCGCTATCAGGCGGGTGCCGAAGACTTGCTCACGGTACTGGAAACCCAGCGCACCCTGTACACAGCCCAGGACCAGAACGTGCAACTGCGGCTGTCGCGCCTACAGGCCAGCATCGCGCTGTACAAAGCATTAGGCGGCGGCTGGCAGACTCAGATCCGATAAACAAAACTCCGTTTTCGTACGCCAGCTGTCTTCTCGCCCTACATTCTTCGACCAACGGTCCTTGGTAAAAAAACCGCACTCACACGGTTGCCCAGGACCTCTTGATGACTGTCGCAAAATACCTGACGTGCGCCTGTCTCTGGATGACAGCAAGCGCTGCCCAAGACCTGATTGCCCCCACCGCCATCGATTGGCTGCTGGATTGCCCCCTGCCGACCGTTGAACGCCTGGACCCCGAAGTGCTGCAGCGCACCCAATGCGGCGTCGTGAGCGTACCGCGCAATTACGCAGCCCCCCGGCAAGGCAACCTGCGCCTCTACCTGACCCGCGTCGGCGCCCGAGACCCACTGAACCGGGAAGGCGTGGTGTTCGCCCAGGCCGGCGACGCGCCTAAAAGGAATCAGGGCGGCACCTTCGTCATTCACCTGACCAGCCTTTGGGGTTCTTACTCCAACCCGGCGTATCGCACACTGGTCAACCGCTACGACGTCATCGAGCTCAGCCCTCGCGACCTCGACAACGAGACTGGAGTCGAACAGGCCGCTCAAGACCTTGAGTATGTGCGCAGCCAACTGGGCGAGGCCCAACTGTTCTACCTGGGCAATGCCGATGCCACCCGCCTGGGCAACCGTTACGCGGCCCTGTTTCCCGAACGGGTAGCGCGCATGGTGCTGGTCAATGCGCAGCAGCCCGAATCGGCAGCGCCCCACGTCGAACAACTGCGCCTGAAAGAAACAACCAAACAGGACGCCAGCAGCTGCATCAACCGTTGGGTGGGCGATTTCCTGGTCTTCGGCAAGCAGCCGCCGCCGTCCACCCGATGCCTGGACTCAGGCAACGGGGAGTAACCACCCGATTGCGACCTTTTGCCGTCGAAAACGACACCCGCCGTTGACGCTGCCCCCCGATCGTTATTAAGTGCTATTTATCCGCATTAATACGATAAATCGAACTTATGCTAAGCCGCCCGCTACGACGCAAACGCCAGAAGCTGTCCGACGTGATTGTCGAGTCGGTCAAGCGCTCCATCGTCACCGATGCCTTGAAGCCCGGCGACCGCTTGCCCACCGAACGCGAGCTGATGGAAAGCTTCCAGTGCTCCAAAGGCTCGGCCCGTGAAGCGCTCAAGGCCTTGGAAGTCGAAGGGTTGGTGAGCACGCGTACCGGGCCCAGCGGCGGCGCCTACCTGAACCAGGCCGGCACCGAACCGGCCAGCCGGGCGTTGCGCAACTACCTGCACTTCCAGCACCTGGACGGCGAGCAGGTGTACCAACTGCGCAAAGTCATCGAAGTGGAACTGGCGGTGTCGGTACTCGGACGCTTGAGCGAAGACGACTACCAAGCCCTGCAAGACAACGTGGATTTTTGCAGCGCGCCCGAAGACAGCGAGGCTGGCCAGCGTGAACAGCGCCTGGCAGAACTGGAGTTTCACAACCTGCTGGCCAAGGCCTGCCCCAACCCGTTGCTGAGTTTCATGGCGCAGTTCCTCAACGACCTGTTGCGTGACCTGGTGGTGTTGAAAAAGGCCTACAAGCCCAAGCGCAAGCAGTTCGATGCGGCCAACCTGGATTATCACAAGCAGTTGCTGATCGCGTTTCGGGCCGGGGATGAAAGCGCAGTGCGCAGCCTGATGCATGAACACATGTGCGACGCCGAACACCATATGACGGCGCTGGAAGGTGAAGTCAGCCCGCATTTTCTATTGGAGTTCGATCATCGTTAAGGACACCACGAATCCAATGTGGGAGCGGGCTTGCTCGCGAATGCGGTGGGTCAGCAATGCACCCGGTGACTGATACACCGCATTCGCGAGCAAGCCCGCTCCCACAGTTTGACCCTATTCCAACCAAAACCGCGTTATCCCAATAACAGGCCTGCCCACAGGCCCTTGCTCCACCGTATCGCCATTGCCACTCCTGCCAATAACTAAACCAGGGAGTCACCCCATGCAGCGTCGTACGTTGTTGAAAGCCAGTCTTACTGCAGCCGCCGCCCTCAGCCTCCCGCTGAGCATTCGGTCTGCATTCGCCGCCGAGCCCTTTACCTTTTACGGCCTCAAGTCCATGTCTGGCGCCTTTGCCAGCTATGGCAAGTTTGCCGACATGGGTTCGCGCCTGGCGGTGCAACAGCACCCGCAGGTGCTAGGTCGCGCGTTGAACTACAAGGTCATCGACACCGAAGGCAACGCCGGCAAGGCGGTGCGCAAGGTGCAGGAAGCCATCCAGCAGGACGGCGCACGGTTCTTCCAGGGTTGCACCTTGTCGTCGTCGGCACTGGCGGTGGCCAAGGAAGTCGACAAGGTGGGTGGCGTGTTCATGACCCCGGTCGGCGCCGATGAAGTCACCGGCAAGGACTGCAACCTCGCGACCTTCCGCTGGTCGGTGCCCACCTACGGTGCCATCCGCGAAACCATGGTGCCGCTGATCAAGCTGCTGCCGGACGCCAAGCGCTGGTACACCATCACCCCGCAATACGTGTTCGGCGAAGCGTTGCTCGAAGGCGCAAAAAATGTGCTCAAGGAAAACGGCCTGGAGCACATCGGCAACAGCTACCACTCACTGCAGGAACAGGAGTTCTCCGGTTACCTGACCAATGCCATCGCCGCCAAGCCCGATGTGCTGGTACTGCTCAACTTCGGCAGCCAGTCGTCCAACACCCTGCGCCAGGCGGTCAACTTCGGCATCAAGGAACGCATGAAAGTGCTGTTGGTGTGGTCCGCCGGCCTCGACCAGTTCCAGGAACTGGGCAGCGACGTGCTGGAAGGCGTGTACCTTGGCGCGCAGTACTGGCACCAGGTCGACACCCCGCTCAACCGTGAACTGGTCAAGCTCACCCAGGCCCAATACGGCATCAACCCCACCTATCCGCTGGCCGCCGACTACATCAGCACCAAGATCATGCTCGACACCATCATCGCCACCGGCAGCTTCGACGGGCCCACCGTGGCCAAGGCCATGCAGGGCCTGAGCTACGAAGGGCCGACCGGCAAGGAATCGATCCGCGCCGGCGACCATCAGGTGATCAAGGATTACTACCTGCTGATCGGCAAGGCCACTGCCGACATGGCCGACAAGGATGACCTGGCCAAGGTGCTCAGCGCCGGCCAGTCGTTTCCACCCGTGGAAGCCACGGGCTGCACGCTCGGCTGATCCCCTGAATTTGGTAGCGCAGGGCCGTGCAAGCGGCCTCCTGCAGAGGGTTCCTGCATGCTTAATCTTTACCTGTTCCAGATTCTCAACGGCCTCGGATTGGGGATGATCTACTTCCTGATCGCGGTCGGGCTGACGATCATTTTCGGCCTGCTCAACTTCGTCAACTTCGCCCACGGCGCGTTTTTCCTGCTGGGTGCCTACATCTGCTACACCGCTGTGAGCCTCACCGGCAACTTCTGGCTGGCGCTGCTGATCGCGCCGCTGGTGGTGGCCGCACTGGCCTGGGTCATCGAGCGAGTGTTGATCCAGCGGATCTATCACTTGCCGCACATGTTCCAGATCCTGGTGACCTTAGGGATCGCGCTGATCATCCAGGAAGCCAGCGTGATGATTTGGGGCCCGGTGGGCAAGAGCGTCGCCGTGCCAGAACTGCTGCGCGGCGTGCTGGTGGTGGGTGACTTCGTCTACCCCTACTACCGCCTGTTCCTCATCGTGTTCTCCGGGCTGGTCGGCCTGGGCCTGTGGCTGCTGCTGGAACGCACGCGCTTCGGTGCCCTGGTGCGGGCCGGCAGTGAAAGCACCGAAACCGTGTCGCTGCTGGGCACCAATATTTTCCGCCTGTTCTCCATGACCTTCGCCCTCGGCGTGGCCCTGGCCGGCGTTGCCGGCGTACTGTTCGCCCCGTTGCGCGGCGCCCAGCCCTTTGTCGGCCCGGAGATTCTCGGGGTGGCCTTCGTGGTGGTGGTGATCGGCGGCATGGGTTCGTTCAGCGGTGCGCTGGTCGGCGGTTTGCTGGTGGGCGTGGTGCAAAGCCTGATGACCACACTCTGGCCCCAAGGCGCGAGCCTGATGATCTACGGCGCAATGGCCGTGGTGATTCTGGTACGTCCTTACGGCCTGTTCGGGAGAGCCTGAGATGAGCGAGAAAAATCCCCTGCCGTTCGCCAAGACCCAATCCAAGGCCATGTTGCTGTGGGTGCTGGCGGTACTGATCGGCCTGCCGTTGATATTGCCCTCGGCGACCCTGGCCACCGAGATCCTGATCTTTGCCATGGCCGCCCTCGCCTGCAACCTGTTGCTGGGCTACACCGGGCTGCTGTCGTTCGGCCAAGGCATCTTCTTCGGGGCCGGCGCCTACTGTGCGGCGTTGCTGATGATTCATCTGCAACTGGGCCTGTTCACCGCATTGCTCGGCGCCGCCATCGCGGGTGGCTTCCTGGCGTTGCTGGTGGGCGCCCTGGCGATCCGTCGCACCGGCATCTACTTCGTGATGCTGACCCTCGCATTCAGCCAGATGGCCTACTTTGTCGCCTACACCCTCAGCGACTGGACCGGTGGCGACAACGGCCTGCTCAGCGTGCCACGCCCGGAGATCCGCCTGGGTGAAACCGTGCTGCTGTCACTGGCCGACGCCCGCGCCTTCTACGCGTTTGTCGCGGTGCTGTTCCTGCTGATCTTCATCGGCGCACGCCGGGTGATCGCTTCGCCGTTCGGCAGCACGCTGATGGCCATCCGCGAAAACGAAACCCGCGCCTCAGCCATCGGCTATGACACACGCCACTTCAAAATCCTGGTGTTTGTGCTGTCCGGCGCCGTCACCGGCATCGCCGGCGCGCTCTACGCGATGCTGCTGCACTTTGTGCCGCTGTCGAATATCGACCTGATGATGTCCGAAAACATCCTGATCATGACCATCGTCGGCGGCACGGGCTCGTTGTTCGGCTCGTTGCTGGGCGCCGGTTCCATCGTGTTGCTGGGGGATTTCCTCTCCGACCTGTGGCCGCGCTGGCTGATGCTGCTGGGGGTGATTCTGATCCTGGTGGTGATCTTCATGCGCGGTGGTTTGTGGGGCGGCCTGGTGTCGCTGTTTGAACGGGTGCGTGGCAGCCGCAAGGCCGCCGCTGTCGCCAAGGAGGAAGGGCTATGAGCATCCTGCTGGAAACCAAAGACCTGGAACTGGCCTACGGCGCGTTCCATGCGGTGAACGGCGTGAACCTCAAGGTCGAGGCCGGCACCATCCACACCATCATCGGGCCCAACGGCGCGGGCAAGACCAGCCTTTTCCACTGCCTTACCGGCGAACGCCAGGCCACCGCCGGGGCGATTCATTTCGACGGCAAGAACCTGATGCGCAAGCCCGCCCACGGCCGGGTCGGCTTGGGCATGGCGCGCTCGTTCCAGCTTACCAGCCTGTTCCAGAACCTCAGCGTGCGCGAAAACCTGCGCCTGGCCGCCCAAGGCCGCGACGGTGCGCGTGCCTTGAATTTCTGGCGTCGCGTCGACAGCAAGCGCGAACACCTGGAGATGGCCGACCAGGTGCTGGAGCGTCTGCAACTCACTGCCCGCGCCGATACCCTCGCCGGCGAGTTGTCCCACGGCCAGCAGCGGGTGCTGGAGGTGGGCATGTCGATCTGCTCCAAACCGAAACTGTTGATGCTGGATGAGCCCACCTCGGGCATGGGCATCGATGACATCCCGATCATGACTCAGTTGATCAGCGACCTAGGCCGTGACCACACGGTGCTGCTGATCGAACACAACATGAGCATTGTCATGTCCATCAGCCAACGCATCACGGTGATGAGCCACGGGCAGATCCTGGTGGAAGGCACGCCGGAATTCGTGCGTGCCGATGAACGCGTGCGCACCGCGTATCTTGGGGAGGCTGCCTGATGCTGATCGTCGAGAATATCCATTCCTACTACGACAAGAGCCATGTGCTGGAAGGCGTGTCGCTGACCGTCAACCCTGGCGAACTGGTGACACTGCTGGGACGCAATGGCGCCGGCAAGACCACCACTCTGCGCAGCATCCTCGGCATCATCTGCCCGCGCCAGGGCCAGATCCACTTCAACGGCCAGGCGCTGGTGGGCCAGAAAATCTTCGAAATCGCGCGCCAGGGCCTGGCGCTGGTGCCGGAGAACCGTGGGATTTTCCGCCTGCTCACGGTCGAGGAAAACCTGCGCATCGCCACGCGCAAGACCAGCCGCTGGCAGCTTGAGGACGTCTACGGCATGTTCCCGCGTCTCAAGGAACGCCGCAAAAACGCCGGCCATGCGCTGTCCGGCGGCGAGCAACAGATGCTCGCCATCGCCCGCGCCCTGCTCAACGATCCCAAGCTGCTGATTCTCGATGAACCCACCGAGGGCCTGGCGCCGGTGATCGTCGACGAACTGGTGAAGATCCTGCGCAAGGTCAAGGACGACGGCCTGCCGGTGCTGTTGGTGGAACAGAACCTGATGGTCTGCGACAAGCTCGCCGACCGCCACTACGTGCTCGAACAGGGCCGCGTGGTCTACGAGGGCAGCGCCGAAGCCTTCCGCGCCGACCCAACCATCAAAAACCGTTATTTGGCCCTGAGTGCCTGACCGGAGATTGCACATGAATAGTTTTGCGCAACCGCTCAAGAGCAACGCCCCGCTGATCAACCGCGACCGCCTCTGGCAATCCTTGATGGACCTGGCCCAGCTCGGTGCCACCGTCAAAGGTGGTGTGTGCCGCCTGGCGCTGACCGACCTGGACCGCCAGGCCCGCGACCTGTTTGTGCAATGGTGCGAGGCCGCCGGCTGCAGTGTCAGTGTCGACGCCATCGGCAATATCTTTGCACGCCGTGCCGGGCGCAACCCCGCCCTGCCCCCGGTGATGACCGGCAGCCATATCGACACCCAACCCACCGGCGGCAAGTTCGACGGGTGCTACGGGGTGATGGCCGGGCTGGAAGTGATCCGCACCCTGAATGACTTGAACATCGAAACCGCCGCGCCGATTGAAGTGGTGGTGTGGACCAACGAAGAAGGCTCGCGTTTTCCGCCGTGCATGATGGGCTCCGGGGTGTTTGCCGGTAAGTTCGATTTGCAGGACACCCTCGACAAGCTCGATGACCAGGGTCTGTCGGTCGGCGCCGAATTGCAGCGCATCGGTTATGCCGGATCCCGCGCCGTGCTCGGCCACCCGGTGGGCGCCTACTTCGAAGCACACATCGAACAAGGCCCGGTGCTGGAGGACCAGGCCACCACCATTGGCGTGGTCATGGGCTGCCTGGGCCAGAAGTGGTTCGACCTAACCCTTACCGGCGTCGAAGCCCACGCCGGCCCGACGCCGATGCACCTGCGCAAGGATGCCCTGGTCGGCGCCGCCGAGGTGGTCAGCGCGGTCAACCGTATCGCCCATCAACAACAACCGCACGCCTGCGGCACGGTCGGTTGCCTGAGCCTGCACCCCGGTTCACGCAATGTGATTCCTGGCCAAGTGCACATGACCATCGACCTGCGCCACCTGCATGCGGACAAGCTGCAAGCCATGGTCGATGAAGTGCGCGGCGTGATCGAAGACTCCGCTAAAAGGCACGGCCTTACCTTCGCGCTGACGCCGACGGCTGACTTTCCGCCGCTGGACTTCAACCCGGTCTGCGTCAACGCTGTGCGCGACGCCGCGGCTGTATTGGGCTTGAGCCATATGGATATCGTCAGCGGCGCCGGGCACGATGCGATTTTCGTCGCCGAACTCGGCCCGGCCGGGATGATTTTTGTGCCTTGCGAAGGCGGCATCAGCCATAACGAAATCGAAAACGCGGCGCCGGACGACCTGGCGGCGGGCTGCGCGGTATTGCTGCGCGCCATGGTCAATGCAGCCCAGGGGGAAACGGCATGAGCGAGATCGGCCAACTGACGGCAGTGCAACTGTTGCAGCATTTTCGCGACAAGACCTTGTCACCGGTGGACGTCACCGAAGACGCCCTGCTGCGTATCGAACGCTATAACCCGGTGGTGAATGCCTACTGCCACGTGGACCCGGAAGGCGCGCTGAACGCCGCGCGCGCGTCGGAACAACGCTGGCTCAGCGGCCGACCTTGCGGCGCGCTGGACGGTGTGCCGGCGTCGATCAAAGACCTGACGCTGACCGTCGGCATGCCGACCCGCAAGGGCTCGCGCACCACATCGGCCGAGGGCCCGTGGGACGTCGACGCGCCCTTCACCGCCTTTATGCGCAAGGCCGGTGCGGTGCTTCTGGGCAAGACCACTACCCCGGAATTCGGTTGGAAAGGCGTCACCGACAACCCGTTGTACGGCATTACCCGCAACCCCTGGGACACACGCACCACGGCGGGCGGCTCATCCGGCGGCGCGGGGGCCGCGGCAGCGCTGAACCTGGGCGTGCTGCACCAAGGCAGCGATGCCGGCGGTTCGATCCGGATTCCCTGTGCATTTACCGGCACCTTCGGGATCAAACCGACGTTTGGCTATGTGCCGCAGTGGCCGGCCAGCGCCATGACCCTTCTCTCGCACCTGGGGCCGATGACCCGTACGGTGGAAGACAGCGTGTTGATGCTACAGACCATCGCCCAGCCGGACACGCGCGACGGCTTGATCGGCGCGCCACGCACCACGCCGTGGCTCACACCGGGTACGGATCTGAACGGTTTGCGTGTCGCCTATAGCCCGAACTTCGGTTACGTGGACGTCGACCCGCAAGTGGCCAAGGTCGTCGCTCAAGCGGTGGCAGGGCTGGTGCAACTGGGCGCCCATGTCGAGCAAATCGACCCCGGCTTCAGCGACCCGCTGGAAGTCTTCAGCACCCTGTGGGCGGCCGGCGCCGCACGCCTGACAAGACCCATGAACGATGCGCAAAAACAGCTGCTGGACCCAGGCCTGCTGCGTATTGCACAACGCGGCGAACGCTTGAGCCTGGATGACTTCAACGCAGCCCTCGAAGCCCGCGCAGCCCTGGTGGCGCGCATGGCGGCGTTCCATGAGCACTACGATGTACTGGTGTCGCCGATGATGCCCATCACGGCATTCGACGCCGGGCACGACGTACCGCCCGGCTCCGGATTGGAGGAATGGACACAGTGGACACCGTTCACCTACCCCTTCAACCTGACCCAACAGCCAGCGGCCTCGGTGCCGTGTGGGTTGGCGACGAATGGCTTGCCGGTGGGCTTGCATGTAGTGGGCGCGCGGTTTGCCGACGAACAAGTGTTGCGGGTGTGCCACGCCTACGCGAAGGCCTTCCCGACCCAGCACCTCCAAGCCCCGCAAACCCCAACCTGAAATACCCCCTGTAGGAGCCGGCTTGCCGGCGCCTACACCTACCGGCTTTTGATTCAACCACTCAGGCCGGCTATCAGGCCGCCGTGCTCTTGCTTTTGATCTTGATCTTGATCTTGATCTTGATCTTGATCTTGATCTTGATCTTGATCTTGATCTTGATCTTGATCCTAAGCGCCCCGTCAAACACGCTGGCCGGAATTCGACAGGGATTTGGGGGGTAAACCGGCAGGGATGCCGGTTTAGCCGCCCCGCGCCATGGATGGCGCGTAGCGGCGGCCCCCCAAATACCTGTCGGATTACGGGCACACCGAGCCTAGGCGAGGTGCCGAGTGTTGGGGCAAGAGCGCTTTGGTTACTTTCGCGCTTTTCGAAAGTGACCCGCCGTAAGGGCGGAACCAATAGTAGTCGTTACCTAAATAACGGATATGTACCCGGGCAGATCCAACATCCAGGTCGGCTGTCAGGCCGCCTTCGCAGGCAAGCCAGCTCCCACATTTGGATCGCGGGGCTACAGTGAGATTGTCGTCGGCTGTCAGGCCGCCTTCGCGAGCAAGCCAGCTCCCACATTTAGATCGCGGGGCTACAGTGAGATTGTCGTCGGCTGTCAGGCCGCCTTCGCAGGCAAGCCAGCTGCCACATTTGGATCGTGGGGCCACAGTGAGATTGTCGTCGGCTGTCAGGCCGCCTTCGCGAGCAAGCCCGCTCCCACATTTGGATCGTGGGGCTACAGTGAGATTGTCGTCGGCTGTCAGGCCGCCTTCGCAGGCAAGACAGCTGCCACATTTGGATCGCGGGGCTACAGTGAGATTGTCGTCGGCTGTCGGGCCGCCTTCGCGAGCAAGCCAGCTCCCACATTTGGATCGTGGGGCCACAGTGAGATTGTCGTCGGCTGTCAGGCCGCCATCCACTACAATGCCCTCCATTCAACCCCGGGGGGCTTCATGGACATCGAACTGGCACGCACCTTCCTCGAAATCACCCGCTGCGGCAGCCTGGCCGCAGCCGCCGAGAAACTGCACGTCACCCAGACCGCCATCACCGCGCGAGTCAAAAGCCTCGAAAGCCAGCTAGGCAGCACACTGTTCGTGCGCAACCGCGCCGGCGCCAGGCTGACCGCCGACGGCGAGGCCTTCGTGGTATACGCCAACCAATTGCTGCAAACCTGGGAAGCGGCAAAACGCGACCTGCCGCTGCCCGATGGCTACCGCAACGTGCTGCATATCGGCGGCGAGGTCAGCCTGTGCAACCCATTGATGCTCGGCTGGGCCCAGGCCCTGCGTCAGCATCTCCCCGGCCATGCGCTGCGCACCGAAGTACGCGAAGGCGAGTACCTGTTGCGCCAGCTGGAACTGGGCGTGCTCGACGCCGCGCTGGTGTTCCAGCCGCAGTACTGGCCGGGGTTGCAGGTGGAGCAAGTGCTGGAAGAAAAACTGATCCTGGTGCAATTGGTGAGCAATCCGGCCCCCTACGTGTATATCGATTGGGGCCCCGGCTTTCGCCAACAGCACGATGCCGCCCTGCCCGACAAGGCCCGCGCCGCGCTGAGTTTCAACCTCGGCCCGCTGGCGTTGCAGTACATCCTGGAAAACGGTGGCGCCGGCTACTTCCGTACCCGCGTGGTGCAGAGCTACCTGGACAATGGCGTGATGCAGCGCGTGCCCAAGGCGCCGGAGTTCAGCTTCCCCACTTACCTGGTGTATTCACGGGCGCGGGATTCGGCGGTGTTGCAACAGGCACTGGGGTTGCTGCGCGAAGTGGTCAAGGCTGAAAGTGACTGGTCGCAGCGCTGGGACCCATTGATTTGAATCACCCTCCCCCTGCGCGCATGCTAGCCTGCGAGTGTTTCCTTTTGCAGCCTTACCGATGAACAAGAAAAAGTCCGTCACCATCAGCGATATCGCCAAACGCGTCGGCATGACCACCATCACGGTGTCCCGGGCGTTGAGCAAACCCGACTTGGTCAAGCCGGCCACCCTGGCGCGCATCCTTGAAGTGGCACGGGAGATGGACTACGTGCCCAACGCCTTCGCACGCGGGCTCAAGCGCAGTGAGAGCCTGATCATCGGCGTGATCACCGCATCGGTGGACAACCCGTTCTACAGCGAAATGATCAAGGCGATTTCCCGCGAGGCCAAACAGCACGGCTACACCATCATGCTGGTGGACACCGATGAGCTGGAAGAACTGGAAAGCAAGGCCGTGGATACCCTGCTGGGCTACCGTGTGGCGGGGATCATCCTGTCGCCGGTCTCGGATGAGCCGAGCTATCAGCCCGACTACCTTGAACGCCTGGCCAACGGCAAGACCCCGGTGGTGCTGCTCGATCGCACGATCCATGACAGCCCGTTCAGCCGCGTGGTGCTCGACAACTACCACAACGGCATCCAGGCCGCGCATTACCTGCTGCGCCAGACACCAAATCTCAAGCGCCTGCTGGTGCTGACCGGCCCCGAGCACTCACGTATCACCGTCGAGCGCCTCAAGGGCCTGCGCGAAGTGCTGGCCGAACACCCGCAGGTAGAGGTCGCGGTGCAGGCCGGCGACTACACGCTGATGCCCTCCTACCTGCACACCCTCGACTACCTGGCCGAACACTCGGCGCCAGACGCGATCATGGGCTTCAACCAGTTGATCACCCTCGGCGCCCTACGCGCACTGCGCATGCACAACATCGCCCACGACAGCCTGACCATCTGCGGCATCGACCGCCTGCCCTTCGCCGATATCTTTGGCGTGCCCATCGCCTGCGTGGCCCACGATGCGTCCCTGGCCGGCAGCAGCGCGGTGCGCCTGCTGCTCGACCGCCTGGAAGACCCGTTCAAGCCACGGGACAAGGTGGTGATCGCCGGCCAGTTGGAAAACGGCTAGCGACTGGTGTAACCGCCGTCGATGGGCAAGCTGACGCCACTGATCATGCTGGCGGCGCGACTCAGCAGGAACAGCACCGGCAAGGCCACTTCCACGGTTTGCGCAAAGCGCCCCAATGGAATGGCCGCCAGCGCCGGGTCACGCTTGGCCGGCTCGGACCAGGCCATGGCTGCCATCGGCGTGAGCGTCACCGTGGGGTTGACACTGTTGACGCGTATGCCAAAGCGACCCCACTCGGCGCATTGCACACGGGTGATCGCATCCAGCGCGGCCTTGGACGCGCAATAGCCAAGGTGATCGTCCAGGGCCACCAGCGAGGCCTGGCTGGAGACGTTGACGATGCTACCGGCGATCTGCGCTTCTATCATCTTGGCCGCCACGCGGCTGGCGACTTGCGCGGCGGCACGGGCATTAACCTGCATCACTTGGTCGAAGGCTTCGGCGCTGATGGCAGCGGCGGGCTCCAGGCGCGAAATGCCGGCGCAGTTGACCAGGCCATGCAGCGGCGGCAGGTCGTGCAGGGCTTTGTCGAGGGCGGCGCTGTCGGCGATGTCCAGGCAGAGGGTGTGGCAACCGAGTTGGGCCAGAGCTTGCGCGTCGCGACCCAGGGCGAAGACTTCAGCGCCGCTGGCGATGAGCTGTTGGGCGATTTCGCGACCGATGCCGCTGCTGGCGCCGGTGACGAGGATACGGTGGTGGGTGAAGTCGAAGGCTGCGTTCATGAATACACATCTCAAAAGCAATGAAGATCCCCTGTGGGAGCGGGCTTGCTCGCGAATGCGGTGGATCCGCCAATGAATCTGTTGACTGACACACCGCATTCGCGAGCAAGCCCGCTCCTACATTTTTGGACTGTGTTGAATCAGTTGGTTTGCAGGTTATGCATGATCGGTTTCAGCGCGGGATACAGCTTCAAGTACTCGGCAAACGCCCGGTCATAAACCCCGACGTTTTCAACCTTGGGCTCCGCCCGCAGCGCCAATTGCACCCACCCTTTGTCCATCTCCCCATCACTCACCAACCCCACCGAATGCGCCGCCAACAACGCCGCACCCAACGCCGCCTCCACCTCCTGAACGATGGTGTACACCGGGTACTGCGTAATATCCGCGATGATCTGCATCCACAAATCCGAATGGCTTGCCCCACCCACCACAATCAAGCGCGGGTCCAGGGAATGCGCGCCACGGGTGCCCGCTTCGATGTTGTGCCGCAAGGCAAAACTCACGCCCTCCAGCACCGCGCGATACAGGTGAATGCGGCCGTGGTAAAGGTTCAAGCCGACAAAACTGCCACTGGCACGGTCATCCCAAACCGGACTGCGTTCACCCATCAGGTACGGCAGGAACAACAGGCCTTCGCTGCCCGCCGGGAGGTTCATCGCACGCTGCTCCAGCAGCACCAGGCTGTCCTGGCCGGTAACCTTGGCTTGTTGCTCTTCGGCCTGGCAGAACTGCTCGCGAAACCAGCTGACCGAGGCACCGGCCGTGATCGCACCGCCGAAGATGTACAGGTCGCGGTGGCCGTTGTAGACGTGGGGCATGCTGACCAAGCCGTGATGGGCGTCCACCTGTTGGTTCAGGTAACCCCAGCACATGCTGGTGCCGATCATTGCCACGTGGTTGCCCGGCTGGGTGACCCCTGCGGCCAGCGTGGCCATGGCAGCATCGACGCCACCGGCAAGCAACGGCGTGCCAGCTTGCAGGCCCAGGCGTGTTGCCCAGGTGTCGAGCAGGCCACCCACCACCTCCCCTGAATACACTAGCCGCTGCGGCATCATTGTCTGGGGAATGCCCAGCGCATCCAGCATCTCCCCCGACCAGTCACGCGCCTTCACGTCGTAGACACCGCCGATATTGCCGGCGCTGCTATGGTCCACCGCCAACTCCCCGGTGAGGCACCAATTGATATAGCTGTTGGGCGGCAACAGGTAGCGGGTGTTCGCCCACACCTCAGGCTGGTGCTGCTTGAGCCAGAGCATCTTGGTGAAGCCATAGTAGCTGTCCACCGAATTGCCGGTGATCGCGAACAGCCGGTCCAGGTCAACCTGCTCGCGTACCCAGGCTACCTGCTCGCCGGCGCGGCGATCCATCCAGATCAGGCACGGGTGCAGCGGCGTGATCTGCGCATCCACCGCAATCCCCGAGCCGCCGTACAGGCTGCTGATGCACAATGCCTTGACCTGTTCCGCCGCCACGCCGGCCTTGGCCATGCACTGCGCCACACAGGCCTCGACCGCATCCAGCCAGACCTGAGGCCATTGCTCGGCCCAGCGCACTTTCGGGGTATCCACACGATACCCCTGGCTGTGCTGGGCGATGATCGTACCTTGACCATCCACCAGCAGCGCCTTGGTGCTCTGGGTTCCTATATCGACACCCATCACGTAGTTCATTTTTCAGACCACCGGCTTCAACAGCACCTTGATCGACTTGGTCGAGTTCGCCAGCTCGAAGGCTTCGGCCCAGTCGTCCAGCGGGAAGTCATGGGTAACGATGCCCTTGGACGTGACCAGGCCGCGCTCGAACAGGTCGATGGCGATCGGGTAGCAATACGGCCCGAGGTGGGCGCCGCGTACGTCCAACTCCTTGCGATCGCCAATGATCGACCAGTCGACGCTGGTCTCGGCACCAAACACGCTGAACTCGACAAAACGCCCGAGCTTGCGGATCAGGTCCAGGCCCTGGGTCACGCCGGCCGGAACGCCGGTGGTTTCGATGTACACGTCGCAGCCATAGTTGTCGGTCAGGCCATTGATGATCTCGCGGGCGTTGTCCCGCGACGGGTTGATCACCACATCGGCGCCGAACTTCTTCGCCAGTTCCAGGCGCTCGTCGACCATGTCGATCACCACCAGTTTCTTCGGCGTCTTCAATGCAGCGACCTGGACCATGCACAAGCCAAGGGTGCCGGCACCGGCGATCACCACCACGTCATCAAGCTGGATATCGCCGCGGTTGACGGTATGGATGGAACAGGCCATCGGTTCCACCAGCGCCGAGTCTTCCAGCGACACCGACTCGGGGATCTTGTGCACGATGGCGGTCTTGGGAATGCGCATGTACTGGGCCATGCCGCCTTCGGCCACTTCACGCTGGAAGCCGAAGATGTTGTGCACTTCGCACATCCAATACTTGCCCGACTTGCAGAAACGGCACTTGCTGCACGGCACGATCTGTTCGGCGATCACCTTGTCGCCCACCGCGACTTCGAAGTGCTCTTCGGCGCCCTCGCCCGCTTCTACCACATAGCCGAAAAACTCGTGGCCCGGCACCACCGGCGCCTTGACCCAAGGGTTGTCGCCGCCCCAGAACATCGCTGCGCCCGAGTGGCACTTGCAGTCACTGGCGCATATGCCGCAGGCGGCGATGCGGATCACCAGTTCATTGGCGCGTGCCTGGGGTTTGCCGATGCGTTCCAGGCGATAGTCTTTGGGGCCGTGGCAGACGACGGCTTGCATTTCGGTGTGCTTGTCCATGGTGTCGAGTCCTGTTCTTGTTAGGAGTTTATTTGTGGCGCTGACGGCTGATAAAAATCGCCAGCAAAATGATCCCGCCCTTGATAACGCTTTGGACGTAGGGCGAAACACCAAGCATGTTCAATCCGTTGTTCAACACGCCGAGCAGCATGGCGCCGAGCAACGTACCGACGATCACGCCGCGCCCGCCGGCAATCGAGGCGCCGCCGAGCACCACCGCAGCAATCGCATCCAGCTCGAACGACACGCCGGCATTCGGCTGGCCACTCATCAGGCGTGAGGTGAGTACCAGCCCGGCAATCGCCGCCGTCAGGCCGCTGATGCCATACACCAGCAGCTTGAAGCGCGCTGCGCGCACGCCGGACAAACGCACGGCTTCTTCATTGCCGCCGATGGCGTAGATGTAGCGGCCGATGCGTGTGTGTTGCAGCAGCACATAGGCGACCAGGTAGGTGAGCAGCATGATCAGGATCGGCACCTGGATGCCGAACAGGCTTTCGCGGCCGAAGAACGCAAACCAGTCCGGCAAACCGGAAATCGGATATCCGTCGGTGTACATCAGGCCCAGGCCACGGGCGATGCCCATGGTCGCCAGGGTGACGATGATCGGCGGCATGTGCAGGTAGGCCACGAACAAGCCGTTGCCGATGCCGAAGGCCACGCCGATCAACATGCCTGCGCCAATCGCTAGGCCCGGCGGCAGCCCCGTGACCATCAACCCGGCCGTGAGCGTGCCGGACAAGGCCATCACCGGCCCTACCGACAAATCGATGCCGCCGGTGAGGATCACGCAGGTCATGCCCACCGCGATGATCGCGTTGATCGACACCTGGCGGGCGATGTTCGACAGGTTGCTGGCAGTGAGGAAGGTGTCGCTGGCAAGGATCATCACCAAGGTCACCACCACCAGCCCCACGAACGGATAGAAGGCCGGCGAGCGCACCAGCCGCGCCAGGTTGAGGCGCAGCCGGCTGCTGTCGCCGGTACTAATGGACGTATTCACTTGAGCCCCCTGTTGCATGGCGCATGACCTCTTGAGGATTGACGGCGGACGCTTCGAGTAGCTTGACGATGGCGCCCTTATGGAACACGGCGACCCGGTCGCACATGCCGATGATTTCCGGCAACTCGGAGGAAATCATGATGATTGCGTAGCCCTGCTCGGTAAGGCTGCGCATCAGCGCGTAGATCTGCGCCTTGGCCCCCACGTCGATGCCACGGGTGGGCTCGTCGAACACCAGCACATCGCAGTGGTGGTTGATCCAGCGCGCGATCACCACCTTTTGCTGGTTGCCGCCGCTGAGGTTGAACACCCGGCTTTCGCTGCTGGGAGCCTTGATCGACAGTTGCTTCATCAGGCCCTCGACACTGGCGCATTCGCGGTTTTTGTCGATCAGGCCCGAAGCGTTCTGGTATTTGGGCAGGTTGTTCAGCGAGATGTTTTCGCGAATGCTGAAGTCGGTGATCAGCCCTTCGCTCTTGCGGCTTTCCGGCAGCAGGCCGATGCCATGGGCCAGCGCCTGGGCCGGGTCGTCGAGGGTGATTTTCTCGCCGCGCAGCCACACGTCTTTGCTCACAGACGGCAGCGCGCCCATCATGCCCAGGGCCAGTTCGGTGCGACCGGAACCGACCAGTCCGGCAAAGCCGAGGATCTCGCCCTTGTGCAGTTGGAAGCGGTTGTGGGGCCCGTTGCGCACCAGCTGGATATCCTTGACCTCCAGCAACAGCGGGCCGCGTTCGCGGGTCGGTTTGGGCGGGAAACTGCATGCCAGGCGACGCCCGACCATCATCTCGACCAAGTGATCGATATCACTGTCGGCCACATCGGTAACGCCGACATTGCCGCCGTCGCGCAACACGCTGATGCGGTCACACACCTGGAAAATCTCCTCCAGGTGATGGGAGATGAAAATCACCGCCACGCCCTGGCGCTTGAGCTCGCGCATGATCTCGAACAGCAGTTCCGCCTCACTGGGCGTGAGGGTGGCGGTGGGTTCGTCAAGCACCAGCAGGCGCGCATCCAGGGCCAGGGCCTTGGCGATCTCGACAAACTGCTGCTCGGCCACGCTCAGGTGCTTGACCGCACATTGCAGGTCGATGGTCACGCCCAGGCGCTTGAACAAGGCCTCGCTGGCCTCGACCATTTCGCGCTTGCGCAGCAGGCCGAAGCGGTTGCTCAGCTCATGGCCGAGGAAGATGTTTTCCACCGCCGTGAGGTAGGGGATCAGGCTGAATTCCTGGAACACGATGCCGATACCGGCGGCAATCGCATCGCGATAGGTCGCGAACTGCTGCGCCTGGCCATCGATCAGGATCTGGCCCTCGTCTTGATGCTCGACGCCGCCGAGGATCTTCATCAGGGTCGATTTGCCCGCGCCATTTTCGCCGAGCAAGGCATGGATCTCGCCGCGCTCGACTTGCAGGTTGATGGACTTGAGGGCCTGTACCCCCGGGTAACGTTTACAGATGTTTTCCAGCTTCAGAAGACTGCTCATACCGCCGACCTCGTATTCAGAAGGATGACCTGGGCCCCACGGATTGTGTGGGGCCTGGGTGATTTACCAGCTGAAATCCTTGGCTTTGGCCTGGTCGATCAGGGTGATGTCCACCGGGAGGGTGGCCGGCACCTGCGCGCCCCACTTCCTGGCCAGGGCAATGCCCAGGGCGAGGCGGATCTGATCGCGGGGGTATTGCGCCGAGGTGGCGATGAATTTGCTGCCGGGCTTCTGGATCGCCTCGATCGCTTCCGGTGCGCCGTCGACGCTGACCAGTTTCACGTCCAGGCCGCTGGCTTCGATGGCAGAGAGCGCACCGAGCGAGCCGTTGTCATTCACGCTGAAAATGCCCTTGAGGGTGGGCTGGGCCTGCAACATGTTCTCGGTGACGGTCAACGCCTGGTCACGTTCCTGCTTGCCGTTCTGGATGCTGACAATCTTGATGTCCGGGTGCTTCGCCACGGCCTCCTTGCAGCCGCGCACGCGCTCGAGGATGGGCACCACGGCGATGCCGTCGAGGATCGCGATATTGCCTTTGTCGCCGATGTTCTTGGCCAGGTATTCACAGGCCTGGAAGCCGGCGTCGAAGTTCTTCAAGCCGACGAAGGAATCCAGCGGGCCGTCCGCCTGGGCGTCCACCGCGACGACCACCACACCCGCAGCGTGGGCAGACTTGACTGCCGATTGCACGCCGACCGAATCCGTGGGGTTGATCAGCAGGATATCGATGCCTTTTTGCAGCATGTCTTCAACGTCACTGACTTGCTTGGACACGTCGTGGCGGGCGTCGGTGATGATCAGTTTCGCGCCGATGGTCGCCCCGGCTTCTTCAAGGGCGTTTTTCATGGTGACGAAATAAGGGTTGTTGATTTCCTGGAAGGACGCGCCGATACGAATCGGCTTGGCAGCGTCGGCAAAAGCAGGAGCAGCGGTGCCGAGGGTGATGCTTACAGCCAATAAACACAGGGTTTTCGGAAGCATTTTCATGGCGTGGTTCTCTGTTTTGTTTTTATTGTTAGAGCAAATGTTATCGTTAACATTTTTCCAAAAGCTAACAAGTAAATTCGGCAGGCGCAAGGGGCCACTGGTCGGTCGCGATCGAAATGTAGGAGCGGGCTTGCTCGCGAATGCGGTAAGCCAGTCACCCAATGGAGTGCCTGACACACCGTTTTCGCGAGCGAGCCCGCTCCCACATTAGATTGGTGTACCACGCAAAAACTCGCACAAATTCGAGTACCAACTAAGCTCACTCTCCAACAAAAAGCCGCTGAGCTGCCCGCCATGGCCCACCCCACCGAGACCTTTCGCGCCCGTTACCGCGCCAACGTCGCGCCCCACTACAACCCCTGGCTCCACGCCAGTTTCGTGTTCGGCTACGGCGTTGCCTGCATCACCCTGGCCTGGTCATCCACTGCCCATATATCCGCATTGCAATGGCTGACCGTGCCCGCGACCCTGGTGTTCTTCAACCTCTGCATCTACCTCGTACACCGCCACCTCGGCCACCACAAACACGCCTTGGCCCGCCTGTTCTACGCACGCCACACCGGCGACCATCACAGTTTCTTCACCCCCGGCCACATGACCTACGACAGCCCCCGCGACTGGCGAGTCATCCTGTTCCCGGCCTGGCTGATCGTGCTGCACAGCCTGGCAATCACCCTGCCCGCCTGGTGGTTGCTCAATCAATTGAGCCCCAACGTTGCAGGGCTGTTCGCCGGGTGCATGATCCTCGGGTATTTACTTTACGAAGTGTTTCACGCCTGCGAGCACCTGCCCGCCGAGCATCCGGTGGCGCGCTTGCCGTGGATCCGCCAGATGCACCAACTGCACGCCCTGCATCACCGTCGTGAACTGATGCAGGGGCGCAACTTCAATATCGTCCTCCCTTTGATGGATTACCTCTTCGGTACCCTGCACTGGGAACCGAGCACCCCGGACAACCAGGAATCGTCATGAGCACCCGTCCAAAAAAACTGCGTCATCTGCTGTTTGTACTGTTTCTGGCGGTGATCGCCTTCCTGCTGTTGATGCCCACTAAGGTGCAACCGGTGAATTGGACACCGCCCAAGGCTCCGTCGATGAAAAGCGGCCCTTACGCCGAAAACCTGCGCCTCAAGGGCGTGCAGAGAATCGGCGCCCAGGACATCGCCGGCCCCGAGGCCTTGTTGCTGGATACTCAGGGCTACCTGATCAGTGGTTTGCATGACGGACGCATCATCCGCACCTCGCCCGACAGCCGCAGCCTGGAAGTATTGGTCAATACCGGTGGGCGGCCCTTGGGCCTGGCGATGCACCCGGATGGACGCTTGATCGTTGCCGACGGGATCAAGGGCTTGCTCGCCCTGGATGCCAAGCGCCAGCTCACCACCTTGAGTACCAGCGCCAACGGCGTGCCCTTTGGCTTTACCGATGACGTCACCGTAGACGCGAGCGGGCGTTATGCCTACTTCAGCGACGCGTCGAGCCGCTGGGGTTATGGGCAGGACGGTGAAGCGGTGATCGAACATGGCGGCGATGGTCGGCTACTGCGTTATGACTTCAGCAACGGCACGACCGAGGTGCTGCTGGACCAGTTGCAATTCGCCAACGGCGTTGCCTTGGGCCCGGATGAAAACTTTGTGCTGGTGAATGAAACGGGCGCCTATCGCATCAGCCGTTACTGGCTCAAAGGCGAGCGCGCCGGTACCCATGACCTGTTTCTCGACAACCTGCCCGGACTGCCGGACAACCTCAGCTTCAACGGCCAGGACCGCTTCTGGGTAGCGCTGTACTCACCACGCAATCCCTTGCTGGACAGATTTGCCGGCTATCCATCGCTGCGCAAAGTGATGGTGCGGGCGCTGATGGTGGTGCCCAAGCCTATCGAGCACAAAGCCTTTGTGCTGGGGTTGGATACCGAAGGCAAGGTCATCGCCAACCTGCAGGATGGCAGCGCGGGGAACTACTCGCCGATCACCACCGCGAGGGAGTACGGAAACTGGTTGTACCTGGGCTCGCTGACGAGCACGAGCATGGCGCGCCTGCCGTTGGACCTGGCATTGGCGGGTGAATAAAAAAGGGGCAGCCTCGTCAGGCTGCCCCTGCTTACTTACACCGTTGAATCAGTGGACGATGTTCTGGGTGCAGATGTGCCCGAAGGTCACGTAAGGCACGTTCTCGCCCCCCACGCCCACACCCGGGAACTCGTCCAGCTCGATACGCCAGCCGCCGAAGTTGAAGGTGGTGTCCCAGGTGTAGGTGACACCGGTGCTGCTGTCCGGGTACTGCACACGGTTATCGCCGAAGCACTCACCGATACCGGCACTCGCCTGGGATGTGCCCGCACTGTTGGTGGTGGCCTTGAAGTCGGTCCAGTGGAACTCGGCACCGTCGAAGCGTTTGTCGATGCGCAGGACCGGCGTGACACCCAACAGCGGTGCGCCCGTGGAGTCGGACCAGTTGGTGGTCCAGTTCACCGTACGTGCGGCCTGGGTCGCCATCCAGAAAATCGACGCGGGTACACGCACGATATTGTCGCCCTTCACATCCGATGTGTTCAGCCGCGGCGTAGAGCCCAAGCTCAACTGGTACTGCTTGGTCGGGTCTTGTACCGCCGCCGGGTTGGCCCGCACACGCACCTTCACGGTAGTGCCCGGCGTGACACTCGGGTAGGTGGAGGTCGAACCGGCAGGGATGGTGACCCAATTGACGCCGTCAAAACGGTCGAAGATCCATTGGTTGCGACTGCCGCTCGCGTCACCGGCCAGGTACATGCTCACGCTTTGGCCACGCACCGCCTTGAAGTCGAAGTAATCGACATCGTTAGCGTTGTCGAGGTTGCCGGTCACCTTGTTCATCGAGTCCGGCAGCACAAAGGCGGTTTGCGGCGAGTCATTGGGCTCGTAGGCGTCGATGTTGGTGTCCACCGCCACGCCAAAGCTGAACTGCGAGTTATTGGCAACCTTGGCGACCATGTACCAGTAGTAGTCACCGGCCGGCAGCACACCGTTGAGATACTCGTCGGCATTGCCCGCCGCATCCGAGGAACCCACCACGCTCAGGTTGCCCTGGCCGTCGTCCTGAAACAGGGTCAACGACATGTCGCTGCCCGCACTCTGGTTGACCAGTTGCACCTGGATCCGCGCGTTCTCAGGCAGATTGAAGTGATAAGCGAACTCTTCACCTTGAGCCACCCCGGTGATGGTGTACAGCGTGTTGATATCCAGAGTCGGGAACAGGGGTACGAAGGCCGCAACGGCAGCGCTTTTCAGCTCGGCCTGGCCGGGCTTTTTCAACTCGCCGACCACGGTGTTGAAAGGCGCGGATTTGACGGACTGAGTGACAGCCTTGGACTGGCCGGTCTTGGCCGCCTGGAGTTTTTGCTTGAGGCTGGCCGGGACCTTCGCCGCGTCCAGCTTGCCACCGGATTTGAGCGCTTTGTCCACGGCCTGCTTGACCGCTTCGGCGCTGAGTTTCTGAGGGGTTTGCTCGGCCAGGGCAAAGGCCGAAACGAAGCAGGAGGCTGCCATGGCTGCGCCCAGCATAAAGGCGTTTTTCGATTTCATTTTTTATCCATCCATAGTTAAAAAGTGAAGCTCAGGTGACATCCGGTCACCTGGGATGGAATGTAGGACAGTACTGGATGGATGTACAGCACTATTTCAAATAAATGTGTCGCCGAAAGGGCAATCTAGAGCCAAGTGAACCAGAGCCCCCAGTAGGCAGCCAAAAAAATCGCAAGACGATACAACCCTACCGCCCACCGCTTGAGTGCTATGGGTATGGAGGCCAACTCTGCCTCAGTCACGAACCTGTCTTTCACATGTCGTTTTGGCGTTGTGAGGATACTGATCATGAGGCACATGCGATTAAATCTAGCAAACCGCTGGTTTTCCCAGCGTTGCAGAAGTTTGCGTACCTCTGCGTTTTCACTGAAGTAACTTTCCAACTCGTCGAGTTTTGTGCGCGTGGCATAACGCACCAGTCCCACAACAACAAACGTCCCAATCACCATCACGATGGTGTAGGCAAAAAACCATGACATTGTTAAGCCCCCTCTGGTTGAAAGATCAAATCACCCTCCATCTCGATGACCTTGCCGCCTAGGAACTTGCCACCGTCGCCACCTAGATTGCCTCCTGCATACCCGCCAGCAGCGCCCCCAACGATTGCGCAGGTCAGAGCACCGCTTCCTCTCGTCGCGACACCTAAAAAAATGGTGCATGCACGACGAGTTAGCTCAGCACCCAACACGCCTCCCCCTGCACGCCCCCCATAAACGTCCCCGTCTCCACATACTTCGCCCTTCGACACTGTGCCTCCCGCCTCGTCACACACGCCTCCTTGATCTCCAACCCCGCCACGCCCACGTCCAAGGCCAACCCCACATAAGTCCCTCTGCCCAACCACTTCGATGTCTGCGCCGTCTCCCGAATCCGCTTCGCATACCCCGCGATCTCCCCCTTGTGCAAATAGCTCTTGGTCGAAATCCCCAGCACTTTCTTCAACGACTCATTGCCCTGCAACCCCGGAACAACGCCTGGCGCTGCTGGATAAATGCCGCCCTGTCCAGGCCGCCGGCTTTCAACCGCTGATGCAACCGCTCGATGTCCTCCAGCGTTTGCGCCACTTCATTCAGGTGCCGCGCCCACGCCGACGTCACGCTGCCGATGCCAATCGAGCCATTCGCCATGAAACTCTGCAGCAAGTCATAGTTGTCGATCACCGCTGCGCCGCCCGCTGCACTCATCTCCAGGTGGCGACGCACCTCTTCGGCATGACGCATCAACCACGCTTCCTCGACCGAACAATTCACGCTGTGGCCGTCGGGGACAATCACAGTTGCCCCGGCGCCACCAGGCCGGGCCGCAGGTGCCGGTTCAACACGTCAAAATGATCGGAGCGCGGTCGACTCAGGGCGCCGCCCATCACTCGATTTTTCAAACTCTGATAGTCCGTCGCGCGGTCATTGATAAAGCTCTGCTCCATGCTTCACATTCCCGATGCGATGAAGATGGCGTCGAAATATAAGCAAGCGCCTACGCCCCGGACACAAGTCCAGGGGGGCAGATTTACATTTGGGAATCGGCCTACACAGCGAAGAAAAGGAGCCTACGGAAACCGCGCTAGTACCCGGTCATTTCCAGGTAACCCACCCCACCTTCGAACTGCACCGGCCCCTCCCAGTACGGAATACTCAGGTTCATCCAGGCATTCGGATTGGCTGCTTGGGTGGTGATGTCCAGCTGCTTTGCGGGAATTTTCAGCGACCAGCGCGTGGGAATCTTGCGGCCGTCAATCGTGCTGGTTTCCAACGGTACGAGCTGGATATCAGCGTTGTGCAGCGTCTGTGTCTGGCCTTGCGCGTCGATCCAGGTGCCCGTGAGATACCCGGTGCCGTTGGTTTGTCGCACTCGGAACAGCATCAACTGTTCGCCACGGTCCAGGTGCAGGGAGAACCAATCCCAGCCGGTCTGGCTGGCGCTCAGCGGTTGGCTGCTCCACTCGCGATCGAGCCAGGCCGGGCCCGTGACTTGATACACCTTACCGTCGAGAGTGACGCTGCCGCTGGCACTGAAGAACGGCTGGCTGTAGTAGTACGATGCCTGGCCCTGGTCGGACTTGCGGCTGTAGCCATTGTCGCCCTGCAACACCAACGGGCGACTGGAAGTCAGATGCAGGTCGTAGGCGAATTGCGCACCGCTGGCCTTGAGTTGCATGTCCGCCAAGCTGCTCGCGGCGCCGGGGCGGGTGACGAAATGCCAGTCGTCGATCCAGGCGTTGAATGGCTTCGCCTGGGCTCCAGCCTGGCCCACGCCGCCGCGCGCGTAGCGCTCAGCGGCATAGTGTTGGGTGGCGGAAGTCACGGCGGCGTGGCCAAGCCAAATGGTCGAATCGCGCCAGCCAGCCTGTGTCGGCCCGGCCTTGAGGGCATTGCGGAACAACGTCCATTGCACACCGAATACGTTGCCTTGTTCATCCCTGAGATTGGCGGTGACGTACCACCACTCGATCCGAAACCCCGCGTGGGGGCCATGATCCTCGGGGAAGCTGAACACCTTGCCAGGTACCACTTGGGCGAAGTCGGCCGCATCACTGCCCAAGCCGGCGAAGCTCTCCTGTGGCGCGGGCACTTTGTCGCAAGCGGCCAGTAACAGGAACGTCCACAGCAGGCACTTAATCTTCATGGGCAAACGTCCTCAACAAGTCTGCCGGACGGCTGCGGTACAACTGCCACAGCGGCCAAGCCGAAGCCAGCAACGTGGCGAGCATTGCCAGCCCGAGCAATTGCGCCAATTGCCACGGGAACACCTGCAACGGCAGACGCCAGCCAAACGCCTGCACATTGATTACCGCATCCAGGCACCAGGCCAGCAGCAGGCCCAGGGGCAACGCCAGGATCAGCGTGAGCACAGCCAACAGCCAGGTCTGGCCAAGGTTGAGCAGCATCAATTGCCGTCGCGTGACACCCAACGCCCACAGCGGCGCGAGTTGACCGAGGCGGCTCTGGCTCTGGGTCAACAGGCTGATGAACAGCGCCACACCGGCCACGCCCAGCGTCAGGCTGTTCAATGCGGCAGTGGCGGCGAAGGTGCGTTCGAACACCTGGCTCGACCAGCCTTTGAGTTGTTGCTGATCAATGATACGGCTGTCATCCAGGGCAAAGGCGCGTTGCACCTCGCGCACCAGTGGCGCCACATTTTCCGGCGCAACCCGCAGGTTGAAACGCGCCGGCGACAGCGTCGGCCAGTGGGTCAACAGGTGCGTGGAATTGACCAACATATGCCCCTTGGGGTTGCCGTAGTCGGCGTAGACCCCCACCACCTTCGGCGCCCACACGCCTTGGGGCGTGGCAATGTTTACGCTATCGCCCAGCCTCACGTTGAGCCGGCGCGCCAGTTGCTCGCTGAGCATCAGGGTGTCGCCTTGCTGCAACTGGTCCCACGGTTTATTGGCCGCTTCCAGCAGGGGCCAATGCTGGCGATAGGTCGGGTCGTCGACCACGCCAAACAGGTCCGCCGGCCAACCTTGCAGTTGCACGGCGACCTGCCAAGTGGGCAGCACGGTTTGCACCAACGGTTGCTGCGCCAGCCAGGTGCTGAGTTGCTGTGCCTGAGCCGGGGTTTGTGGGTTGAGGTACAGCTCGGCGGTCAGGCGTTGCTCCAGCCAATTGTTGAAGGTGTAACGAAACCCCGAGGTCATCGAACCCGCCCCGATGTTCGCAGCCAGGGCCAGCAACAGTGCCATTAACGCCAGGCTCAATGCCGGCAATTGTTGGCGGCAATCAGCCAGAAACCATTGGCCGAGCACCGAACGGCTGCGCCCCAACACGGCCTTGAGCAGGCCATTGAGCACCACCGGCAACCCCAGGGCGGCGCCGAGCAGCAACGCCGCCATCAACACAAAACCAGCAGCCAGGCTGTTGCCCAACCACAGCGCCAGCACCGCAATCAACAGCGCCGCACTGGCCACCCAGCCTTGGCGACGCAACCAGCGTCCATGGGCTTCATGCCAGGCCTGTGCATTGGCCAGCGCCAGCAAGGGCAAACGCGCCGCCCGCCACAGGCTACTGGCGCCGGCAAGCAAGGCACCGAGCAGGCTCAAACCCAACCCCGCGCCCCACCACCAGGGGCTGAGGTTCAACTGCCCCGGTACCTCAGCGCCATACAACCCGCGCAGGCTGGCGGCCACATCCGGCAACAACAGGCTGGCCAACAGGTAGCCGCTGGCCACGCCTAACACACCGCCCAGCAATGAGAGCGCGCCCAGTTCCACGCTGAGGCTGGCAATCAACATCCGCACACTGACGCCACAGGCCCGCAGGGTGCGCAGCAGTCCGCGCCGTTGCTCCAGTGCCAGGCCGATGGCGGCATGCACGATAAATAGCCCCACTACGAAGGACAAAAAGCCCAGTGCGTCGAGGTTCAGGTGAAAGCTCTCGGTGAGGCGTGCGAGGTTATTATCCTCGCCCTGCTTGAGTTGCAGCCCGGCGGGCGCCGTGGGCTGGCCGGCAGCGAATGCCTTGTCCACCAGCAGGCGCGATAGGCGACCCGGCATCTCCAGCACCGGTTGGGCAAACCCGATATCGGTGAGCAATAGACCGGGAGCCATATCCGCTTGGATTTGCAGCGGCGGCAGGGTGTGTCCGCTCAGGGTGGTTGGCTGTTGACCTTCATGCAGCCCCAAGGCCTGCAAGGTCTGCGGTGCAATCCAGGTACGCCCCGGCGGATCGAAAAACGCCAGCATCTGCGCCTGACTCAAACGCTGCCCCGCCACCGCACCGCTGCCGGGCAACGACACCGGGTCAATGCCCATCAGTTGCAGGCGCACGTCTGGCTGTCCCTCGAGCTGCACCCGCCCCTGTACCACCGGCGACACCGGCCATCCGGCACGGCGCAATTGGGCAAAGACCTCTTGGGCGAAACTGGCGCCGTCCGGCGTACCGAGGCTGGCTTGGGGTTCGCCGCCGATCAATTGGCTGGCGCGGGCATAGCTATCACGCGCCTGGCTGTTGAGGGCTTGCACGCCGACCAGTAACGCGGTGGCCAGCCATAAGCCGGTGAGCACGCTGAAAAACTGCACAGGATGCCGCCGCCAGTGGCTGAGCAACGCGCGCAGGGTCCAATGAAAGACCGCCATGTCAGGCGACGCCCGCGGGCACGACACGACCGCGGTGCAGCACCACCTGCTGGTCCAGCCGGGCGGCGATGCGCGGGCTGTGAGTGACCATCAGCAGGCTGGTGGGGCTGTCACGCAGCAAGTCCAGCAGCAGTTGCAGCACTTCGTCGCTGGTGGCTTCGTCCAGGTTGCCGGTGGGTTCGTCGGCCAATAACAGACCCGGCCGTGACGCCAATGCCCGCCCCACCGCGACCCGTTGCTGCTGGCCGCCGGAAAGCTGTTCCGGATAGCGCTTGAGCAGATCACCCAGGCCCAGGCGCTCCACCAACTGGGCCTGCCACTGCGGGTCAAACCGCCCCGCTAATCGCGCCTGAAACGCCAGGTTGTCATCCACCCGCAGACTGCCGATCAGGTTGAACTGCTGAAACACCAGCCCGATGTCCGTGCGCCGCCAGTGGGCCAGCTGTGCTTCGCTGAGCTGATCGAGGCGCTGCTCGCCGACCTGGATGCTGCCACCGTCCACGCGGTCCAGCCCGGCCACCAAATGCAGCAAGGTGCTCTTGCCGCTGCCCGACTCGCCCATCAATGCCAGGCTGCTGCGCTCGGCCAAATGCAGATCCACACCGGCCAACACCGCCAGAGGTCCCTGGGGGGTGGCATAGCTTTTGAACACACCTTGCACCTGCAGCATGACGACACTCGTTTGATAGGGGGGCAATCGAGAATAACGGCTGCCGATCCAGGCCATGCAAATTTTTCACATGGATTTCACCGGCTAACCACCCAGCACACTTTAGATTACCGGCCATGGGTCGTTCGCCGGCAACTTGTTAGTTGCCCCGCCTGACAACTTTTTAACCGCAGCATGTTCAGCCAAAAGACAGCCTCCGTGTGACAGCCTCTGGCTTCACTGTGGGCATACGCCAACACGTTGCACCTAACTAATACAACTTTGCCAACACTGCCCATGGTGACTGAAGTGGTTGACTTTACCCTGACCAAACCGCGCTCGCGATGGGTCTTTATCAAGCGCCTGCGACGCCTGTGGCTGGGGCTCTTCGTGGTGGGTTTGCTGTTCGCCGCCAGCCTGCTGTGGAACGCATCGCCAAAGGACCTGGGCATCGGCAATCGCCTATTGACCTCCCACATGCTGCCCCTGTGGCGCGACGGCGACCTGATCGTGCTGGTGCGCCACGAAGAACGTTGCGACCGTTCGACCAACCCTTGCCTGGGGCCCGTGGAAGGCCTGACGATCAACGGCAGCCAGAACGCCGAAGCCCTGGGAAAAGCCTTTAAAACATTGGGTATGGAGGGCAGCGACGTGCTGGCCAGTCCAACCATCCGCACCGCCCAGACCTTACGCTTCATGTTCGGCAAAAATGAACTGACCTCCGGCCAGCAAGCCGTCTGCGGCGCGGCCATGGGCGAAGAATTGCTCAGTCACAAAACCCCCGGACGCAACCTGGTCTTCGTCACCCACAGCGGTTGCATCGCCGACTTCGAAAGCACCCTGGGTTTTCCCCGTGCCGCGTTCCCCAAATACGGCAGCGCCTTGTTCGTGCAGGTATTGCCCAACGGAAAATTCAACACGCTGGGCATCGTCAACAGCCAGGACTGGCCCGCCGCCTTAAAACAACTCTAGACACTTTCCTGTCTGTTTGTTCAGCAAAAAGACAGCCCTGCTCTGGCATGTTTAGTTGCGCCTTTTAACTAAGGACATCATGACTATTTCCCGTAATTCAGTGAGCGCTGTGATTTTTTCTTCTACTTCATTACTTGAAAGCCCCGCAACTAAACGTCAGGGAGCGACGTTTGCATGACTCGATTAAAACCCCTGCCGATATTATTACTGGCCTTTGTCGCCTTTTACCTGCTTCCCCTGGGCCTGCACGGCTTGTGGACCCCGGACGAAACCCGCTACGCCCAGATCAGCCAGGAAATGCTCCAGAGCGGCAACTGGATAGCGCCGCATTTCATGGGCATCCGCTATTTCGAAAAGCCTGCCGGCGGCTACTGGTTGATCGCCCTGGGCCAGGCGGTGTTCGGCCAGAACCTGTTTGGTGTGCGCATCGCCTCGGCCCTTACCACCGGATTGAGCGTGCTGCTCGCCTATCTGATCGCCCGTCGCCTGTGGAAAGACCCTCGCAAAAGCTTCGCCTGCGCGCTGCTCTACCTGAGCTTCGGCCTGGTGGCCGGGCAAGCGGGTTATTCCAACCTGGATCCGCAATTCACCCTGTGGGTCAATCTGAGCCTGGTAGCCCTGTGGTTTGCGTTCGACAGCAGCACATTGCGCGGCCGTCTTTGGGCCTGGGCCGTCGTGGGCCTGGCCTGCGCCCTGGGTTTCCTGACCAAGGGTTTCCTGGCCTTGGCGTTGCCGGTGCTGATTGCAGTGCCTTACATGCTCTGGCAACGCCGCCTGGGCGAACTGCTGTGCTATGGCCCACTGGCCATGCTGGTGTGCTTGCTGGTGTGCCTGCCTTGGGCACTGGCGGTCCATCTGCAGGAACCGGACTTCTGGCGGTTCTTTTTCTGGAATGAACACATCCGCCGCTTCAGCGCCGACAACGCGCAACACGTGCGGCCATGGTGGTTCTTCCTGCCGATCATCGCAGTGGCTTGCCTGCCCTGGGCAGGGTTGCTGCCGACCACCCTGCGCAAGGCCTGGCAGGAAAAGCGCCAACCGGCGATCGCCTTCCTCGCCTTGTGGCTGCTGTTGCCGCTGGGTTTCTTCAGCTTGAGCAAAGGCAAGCTGCCGACCTACATCATGCCGTGCCTGCTGCCCCTGGCCTTGTTGATGGGGCATACGCTGGTCAACCTGATCAACAACGGCCGCGCCCGCACCCTTTGCCTCAATGGCCTGCTCAATTTCCTGATCGGCATGGCCGCCATGATCGCGCTGATCTACCTGCAAATCGCCCGGCCGCTGTACAGCAACAGCCACGCGGAGATGTTCAGCCTGTCCCTGGCGTTTATCGTGTTGTTGGTGTGGATCCTCACTAACCTGCTGCAAGCCTTCCGCCCGCTGACGCTGTGGGCGATGCCGACCTTGGGCATTGGCGTGCTGGTTATCCTGCTGCCGGCGAGCATGCCGGAGTGGATCGCAGACAACGAAATGCCCGACCAGTTTGTGCTCGAACACCTGGAAGAACTGCAACAGACCCAAGCCCTGCTGAGCAACGAACTGGGGAATGCCAGCGCCCTGGCCTGGCGCCTGAAACGCCCGGAAGTCGCGTTGTATGACACCGAGGGCGAGTTGCGTTATGGCTTGCAATACGCGGGGTCAGTACATCGCAAAGTGGGGTTGGAAGACGTGCAGGCCTGGCTCAAGGAGAAGCGCCTTATCGGCTCGGTCGGCGTACTGATGCGCGTCAACAGCACCCGTGAAATGCGCGAAGCCGGGCAACTACCGCCAGGAGGCAAACGCTACTACAAAGGCTCCCTTGAACTGATCATCTATCCGCAATCGCCTTGATGGCTACGTTCTGGAAGACCGAACGCGGCGCGCTGTCCTGCAACTGGTTGATCATTGCCAATGCCCACTTGCTGGGTGGCCTCGGTCCTGGTCACTGCGTCTTCCGTACGGGATCGGCGCCTGGCTGAGCGTGTGGCGGATCTATCTGATCAACGAACAGCTGCTGTGCTGATGCTGCTGATACTGGGCGTGGTTTACCCGTGGAGCAACGGAAATGGCGGTGTGCCGCGCTTTGCCGAAGACGTTCGAACCGCGGCGCCCTAAAGCGCGCTGTGGGAGCGTGGTGTCCATTCCGCAGCCCAAATATGAGGCGGTCTTATCCTTTTGGCAGGCTGGCGGCGTGAATAAATGCCTCATCCAAGCTATTAGCGCTGTATGCATCCATGAAGCCTTGCGCATCAGTGAAACGGTTGAATTGTCTTTGACTCAACATGTAGAAATCATCGCAATGCGCAACGATCTCATCGACATTGTGTGATGAAACCAACACCGCGACACCTCCTGCCGCGGCCCCCTCCAGACAACGCCAGATGTGATAACGGAACTCTGGATCCACACCCGCAGTGGGTTCATCCAATATCACAAGGTCCGGGCTGGCGCAGAGCAGGGACAACGTAAAAAACCAGCGTTTTTCCCCGTAGCTGCAGAGTGCAGATTTTTTGTTCCAGATCTCGCCGTAACGCTCTGCGATGCCTGGGCTCCATTTTTCGATTTTATCAAGCGCATGTTGTTGGGTGACCTTGGTGTCAGAGCAAAACAGCATGGTCATTTTGAAGATGTCGAACATGCGAAATACAGGGGGTGTGCTGATGATCTGCGACAGGTAGAGCAGCTTTGAGAAGGCGTTGTTTATCGCGCCGCCATCCATTTTCTTCAGGCCGCACAGCACATCAAAGAAGGTGGTTTTGCCGGAGCCATTTGGACCGAGAAGGCCTGATATGGAGCCGGCCTCGACTGTCAGAGAAGCCTTATGAAACACGATATGAGTTCCATATCTGACATCAAGAGAATCTACAAGAAGTCCCGCCATCAGTAACGGCTCCAAACAGGGTTAATCAGTAAAAACCGGCACATCACTAAAAACAAAAACGGAAGTGAAATAATAACCACCAAGACAACCATCCCACATTCCATCACTCCGTCCAACATAATCCTATTCGCCCACCACATCGGATTAAAAAAACTGATAACCCCTAATGCCGGACTTACTGGACCCACACTCAGAATTCCAAGTGCTAACATCGTGAGGGACACAATAGAAAAAAGTGTACTCGTATTTTGAAAACCTAACGGGACCAGTGTCAGCAACAGCGAGGGAATAGAAAAAACAAGAAAACAAACGTAAAACCGTCCAATAATCACGAGATACTCGGCAACATCCACACGCCCTGAAAAAATACGGGTAAGTAAATAAAACACAGAGCCATACAATATCGACACAACTGTATATGCGAAAAACTGCCCAACCAAAAAGACAACCTTAGTACGCCCCGTATAAACAAAAGACCGAAGAAAACCACTTTCCCTCCGACCGACCATATAAAACGCCAGCCCAAACAATGCCACGTTCGATGACACAAAAGCATAGAACCACGAAGTACTGGAGAGATAATCCACAGCCGAACTATTCAGTGGCGCACGCACGTAGGTAATCAAATAGTAGGTCACCACTGGAGATATCACCGTCCAAAACAATGCAACAGGCTCTCTGAGCTGTTCTTTTATAAATAACGCCGCTAACGAGACCGGTCTCGACACACAATAAAAAACCATCACTCACCTCACGGAAACGGGACCATCACTGCTAATCTGGAGCCGAGTATCGATAACTCAAACGCTCTGGAATACTGATTTATCAAATTGAAATTCTTCGAGTTATTCATGTGAAGAAACAAATCAGGGGAGACGAATTTGACGAAAACCCCCACCACGCCATTAACCTCCTCAATTTTTGAGTAGAAATAGCCAGAGATACCCAATTGCTTTAGCACTGACAAAAAATCAGGCACTGTAAAATCCTGCAGAGACCTACGCCCTCCACACTCCAGCACATCAACAACATCTTGATAGGTCTCATAAGCATTGCAACTTAAAAAATAACGTATATATGAATCTTCAAGCTTTGATTCTTCAGAACCAGTAGCCCTGAACACATTCATGAAGCGAAAAGTCTGCCACAACTCAAGCAAAGATTTTTCCAACGCAATAGACATATCCGACGAATAAGCCATCCCAGCACAATATTTTACGTGCCGACCGTCTTTCTCTTGCCCATATACAACCAATATGCAAAACCCCGGAAATCTAGTATCAGATATATCTAAAAAGGTTATCTCCCCCGACATGGATAGCGCATTGTATAGGTGTAGAACGTCCCGCCTCACCAATAACTGCACCACTTGTTTAGAAGAAATCCGCGAACGACACGTCTTCGTTAACCAGAACCTGACAAGAAACTGGCGTTCAAGATATTCTTTTATCGCTCCTAAGAAAGCTATATCTGCGCACCAATGGAAGCTGCACCCACATGTATCCCGAAGAGGGTAGAGCACGCTATCATCACCGAGATTATAGGACGAGAGCGAAATACAGGCAGTCGGGATAAAACACGTAGAGAAGTCAGAAGCCCTGACCACCTGGCTTAAAGCAAACTTATATCCACCGATATCTGCAAGAGAGACTTTCTTATTCGACGTCTGAACGAACGCCTCCGCGAAACCGAGAGCTTCACTTTCTGACAGAGTCTCACTAAGAAACCCGCGTTTTTTTGAAAAAACCTCCCTATAAAAATGTCGGCGTTCGAAATACTCACCTATAGCAGTTTTGATCGAGTTTGAACCTCCTCCTACACCAGATCCATTCACCGAGAGGAAATCTGATATTTCTACGGCGCTTGGCAGGCCGAGCATCCCCGCAGGCTGAAAAAGAAGTACTCCGGGGAGATCCGGCTTATGCATTTCATTAATAAGCTTCATGCCGCTTACCTATAAAATGAACACACATTGGTAAAAACAGAGCCGGGTTAATTCCCAGGACTTTACACAGCATGAGGTCCGTATACGCAGACCATAGCCGAGATGACAGTCCCAAGGACTTGGCTTGCAGCTCGACAAGCATGTAAATTGAGCCAATCTCCATCAGAGCCATTCGATACCCACGATACCGATACTTGAAGAGATTTTTAGGCATATAGACCGCGTAGACTATCGCCAGACTGGGCGTCCCAATACTATTAGACGAAAACAGCAGTGCCGCCTTGAGTTCCTCTACATCAACCTGAATCTGCATCACCTCAAATTTTCGGGATCTCGGAAGCAAATGGAGTACTTTCCCGGGACAGGGCCAGGTGGGGTTGTCCTCAGTCATTGAGCAGAGGAAAACTTCGGCAGGGTACAGTGCGCCACCGCTCGGATACCCTCTTTTGCAGGATTCAATACTCCTTGATAATAATGGCCACATAAGCATCTCTACATCCGAGAACGCTAACAAGTGAGGCGAAAAGTGCTCACATGACTCATTTCTGTACAGCGTTTTTTCTCTTTCCTCTTGGGAGACGTTTATCGTCAGCGTAAGATCCATATCGGGATAAAGGGCCAATTCATTCCCTGTCAGTTGTTCAAGGTTTTTTTCATTTAATCGATGGAGGCTCGTGCGGCCTTTGATCGCCCCATGAAATACAAAATTACCCTTATTATGAAACTCAAGCACCTCACCGTAAACCGAGGACTCTATAAACCTTAGATAGTAATCGTGCGGAATATTTTTCATTCACGCGCCCTCAAACAATCACACATATACCAGTGCGAATTAGGCTCTTCTGAAATGTGACCATCCATTAGCCGAAGATGTGAGCTATGCAGAACGTCATCCTGATACTTATGCCCATCGTTATACTCGGTGAAGAATTTAATCTTTTTTATAACCGCACCGACAACAATCATCTCCTGATAAAGACTGAGCGCCTTGGTTGGCACACCTACATGCTTGTTTTTACAAAACGCCAAAATACTTGCCCAGTCGTTCCTTGAAGTCTTCACCAACTGATTGGGAATAAACCTGTCAACGCTACAAAAATGACACGGATTCCCTATCTCCGGGATATAAGGCTGCCCGATGCAAAAAACACTACCCATTTGCCAACAAACGCTAATGGCACTTTTAGGAGACGCACGTACGAGATCGAAATACAAGCTCTTAACACGATCATAATCATACACATAGCACAACAGTACAATAAAACACCTTAAATTCCGGACCGCTTCAACCGATTCACTTGAGAATGATCTAAACTCCAAAGACGTGGACAGCTCGCCCCTGAATAGACTTTCTATATCAACCTGACCTCCCCAATCATGGATAACAATAGTTTTCTCAAAATATATTTCCTCAACCGACCTCAGCGGGATTACTCTCTCTAAAAATGCAAAGGCATCACTTTGATTCAACCCACTTTCTGCCAACACCTCATCCAACTCGACCTTCGTCATCACCTTCGAAAGCTTTAGTTTCCGAAGCGCCTTTAACAATGGCTGAGAATGGATTTTTGAAATCCCAATATCGGAAACCAGAAGACTTTCGGTTTCAAAGTTCAGGATTTCGTAATTGGGTATGATGATATTCATTGCACGATCTCCTGTAGAGGTTTTCTGGAAAACCAGAAAACCTCATTAGGTGAGTGAATACTGAATCTACTCATCCGCCGGTGGGGGCTCTATTATCGAGTTATGGCACCCCCCGCTCCCCCCATTACACCCGCCGCCTCCACCACATCCTCCGCTACCCCCGCACCCACCTTGACTTCCCGAGGCTCCGGCGTTACCCGCGTACGGGTTGAACCCTTCCTCACTTTCAAAGCTAAAAACAAACTCCCCAAACGCTTCATTGTTCATGTCGGATCTCCAGCTTTGTGAAGCTATTGACTTTAGGTCGCTCATCAACAAGCAACAAAATCAAATCTAGTCCGACTGGAGAATCTCGCAACAACAATAAAAAATTTATGTAGGACATATAACTTATAATTTTAGGAAAATTCATTCATGAATTTCGGAATCCAAACAATTGCCAAAAATATAAAAACCGTCGCCACCCACGCATTAAAAAATCAATCTAAATAAAATTAATACGTTGCAAATCGTCTAACCAAAAGCAACAGCCAACACCAATATCGATTTTTTTTGCAAAACAGAACTTTTCTCGACAGGTGTGCAGAATAAATCCGACAAGTGGCGCTGCTTGTCTCTAAGGGTTTGCTATCTGCGCGACGCTAATACTGGCTGCTTACCCGCGTAGTAACTGCGCTCGCCGAGGATGTGCGAACAGAAGCGGCCAAACGCGCGCCGTGGCAGCAGTACCACATGTGGGGGAGCCTCTGGCGTACTTAGGCGAAGATCATGGGGTGATAACCACCCAACCAGATAATGACGAGCGGTGGTTTCATAAGCGTGAGGATGGAAGCGTGGCGTTTGTGCCAACGCTTCGATAGACAGAGGTTTCATCGGCCCGACAGGTCGATCTTCTCGCGGGTCCCCGCATCAATAAGACCGTGGAGCCTTTCAAACAAAGGATCGGCATCCGTGTAGCCTTTTCCGTAGGTCAGGTTGAATCCGTAGTCGAAACCAGGATTGAACCCGTTCATGCGCGACATACCGGCCTCGGCCGTGTCCACTCGCAAACCTGCCACCAGCGCCTGCACCGTCGGATGCTCGACCACATCCTCAAACAAGGTACGCCGTACTCAGCAAGTGTCAGGAACTCAGGTCGCTGGTCACTCGTCCTCCTGCAACACAATCGCGCGGTTGGTCACCCGTTACAGGTCGGACAAGCGCTGGGGTGAGCAACGTCGTCCAGCAAGACGTAATCCATCGAGGGCGATCAGACCTGTAACTTCCCGTCGCCGAGCGCTCGAACAACCTGTATCTGTTTCACCGGATATCGCGCTTGAGTATCGGTATTCACCAATTCAGAGCGTACCGACTCCACGTGCAGAACGCTGACCGTAGACCCTTTGACAAACGGCAGACTTACATAACTGGCCTCAGCAGGCGCAGTACCTCGTAGTTCCTGAGAGAACAGAACTTCACCTGTCGCAGTCCTCACCCATACGGCAATATAGATCGTTGAAAAATAATAGTGCGGCGCACCGGGGTGCACTTGGATAGCCACTTGCTGAGTCGCTGTATTAATATTGATTTCCGCGACCGACCTATTTTCAAGTCCAGGCTGACTCCAGGTAAAATAGTTACCCGAAACGACTGGTCCCCCCGTGTCCGCGTAAGAAATGATCAAGTCCTTATACAGGCCGATAAGCGTGTCTTTTTCGGCGCCGTCGAACGTATGGATCGCTGCGAAGACATCCATCACAGGTGCTGATCCAGCATGGAGCAATACATGCGGTGTTTTTCTGATTTCATCGGCCGCGGCTGCAATTCTGGTCTTGAGGTTATCCGCGGGCCAGCTGCCCATCTTGATATTTTTAAAACCCTGCGTTGTAACTTCTAAAAAATTATCTATTGCCTTGAGGTCAATAAATGGCTGCAACCTCGGAACTTCTCTCAGCCGAACAGGTTCCTGGTGGTGAACGTTGACAGTACAACCCGGGGCTATCGGAAACTCATACACGCCCACGAGCGCACCCACGCCCGGAAGTACCACATCGCACAACATAAAGCCATTCAAATCCCTAACAAGAACACTTGCATACGTCGCAGAACCAAAGTAAGAGTGTGGCGTGGTACTGACAACACTGAACGAAGCCCTGCACGATTCCATATCAATACATAACGTTGCAATTTTCCCATCGCCAAGTCCCAAAAAGTCAATTGTTTGGGAAGCCAATGAAGTCCCCTTCGCCAGCACGCTATCTAACTCAACGAGATTGTTCATATTGGCGGCCACTTCCACGTACGTGTAATTTTTGATGAGATTCCCACTGGTCATCGCCGGGGGCTGCAAGGTATAAACACCGATTGGCAGCCCCTTTACTTCTAACGTTGGTGAAATCACCTTAACGACCCTTGATATATTGCTACCCGTCCGAATGACAAGGGATTTGCCTTTATTTTCGAAATAGGCTCGCTCTGTCATTCTCAGTGTCACGTCGCCCTTGAGGTCGGTCTCCAGGAGGGATTTGCAATCAACAAGAGACAGTGGCGTCTTTAACTTCAGGCGTCGTTGAATGGAGGCCAGCTGTTCGGGAGGAACAACCCTGTACAAGGGGCAACAGGGTTGATAATTGGCATAGGCAGTGTTGAAGCTAACCGCATTCGTGACGTTGGCCCCCACTTGCGTCATGAACGGGCCGACATCCAGGTTGGTTCGTTCAGCCCAGCGTGTGACGAAGATATCTTCCAAAGGAAAGGTGAGGTAATTAAACCCTTCAGCGTTGGCGAGTCGTCGATAATACTGATTAAACTCGGTAAATGCAGGCTCACCGACTTTATCAATGACAAGCATAAATATGAAAAGCAACTCACTCAGGGGCCACATCGAAAGGGGGACGTCACTATCAATACGACTACGCACGGCATCAAAGGTAGCCTGAGCATTTCCCCCATACATCCAACCACGCTCATACACACTGTCGCCCATCATCTTATGCTGATAGTACGTTGCGTATATATTATTCCAAACCTCACCGGTCGGTATCGAACTATTATACATCGCTAACGTTTGATAACCGTGAGCGATCTCATGCAGCGCACACCAATTATCGGGGCGGGTATCCAGCCAACAAGGCGCGATAGTTGCTGCCACTTGGGCGGTCCAATACTGACCATAATACGCTGACCCTCCTCCGTCCTTATCAGCCTTGATAAAATAACGATTGAGAATATTTTTATCCGTAGGCACTGTTGCATCAAGCGAAATACCCGCCAACCGATTAAAATATTCAAACACATTCACATAATAGGCTTCAAGGGCGCCCAGACCTTCCGCCTGATGCAGCTCCTTGAGCCTTGACTTATCAACTGCCGGCACCAGCAAATTTGCATACGTTGTTTGAACAAGTGTAAACGCCGAGTCAGTTTCATCCCATTGCCGAAAAAACAAGTCAGCATCATCACCCGCGCGATAGGTCGGCAATACATGCTCACCCACCGCCGAATATTCAATTTGCACATCGATGGGAATATAGGGTGTACGAATAAAGGGGACCGATGCGCTAGTCACAGTAAGTGTCGTCCACTCTCCAGTGATCCTAACGTAGGTTTCCGTCGATCCGCTATCATTCAGCATATCCAACTCTAACACGGTGTCCATTGGACTCGATCGACGAATTGAAAAGCTGGCACCGGCAGGCAACGCAATGCCCAGCGACTGGCGATCATGGTAAATACCTTTGCTAAAGCCGGTCCCAAACAACCAGGACGGATACTCTAACGTATAAGGCTTGTACGTTTTCACACTATCCTTTAACTCGATCATTTCAACACTCGCACAGTGATTCGCCCATCCAAACTTAAGCCGAAATCAACTGCGCAGCGACTGTTATAAATGACAGTTTTTTATAATTAGTTCTTTGCCCCCTTAAAAGAAAAGCATCTAAAGAATGGTTTAAGGGTGCTCCCACAGGGACCGCACTTAAACCGTCAGATTCAGCGGCGCCGTTGAGTTGGGCGGCGCGTTGCAAGTCAGCGCAAGCCCGACTGCCGCAGCCGATACTCCCCCGGCGTCACCTGCGCATACCGAAGGAAAAACCGGCTGAAGTACGCCGGATCCTTGAAGCCCAGCTGATAGCAGATTTCGTTGGCGGAGCTACCGGTGAACAACAGCAGGCGCTTGGCTTCCTGCATCAGCCTTTCCAGGATCAGGCGCTTGGAGGGCAGGTCGGCCAGGCGCCGGCACACATCATTCAGGCGTGCCTCGGTCACGCCAATTCCTTCGGCATAGCGTGCCAGCGGCCAGTGTTCCAGGTAGTGGGCCTCGATCAGTTCGTTGAAGCGATGGAAGATGCGCAGGTCTTCATGGCGGGTCGGCTGCGCGGGCAGTGAGTGAACGCACAGGCGCAGCAGGCGAATCATGATCAGCCGCGTGAGGCTGTCCAGCGCGGCGGCACGCCCTGCCCTCGCGCCGTTGATCTCTTCGTTCAACTCTTCGAACAACCGATCCAGCCCCTGGTCACCCGCCGTCAGCGCCACACAGGCGGCGCCGGAGGCCAGGCTGGGGTCGGCATCGATCAATCCCCACACCAACTGCTGGCGCACCGTCAGCACATGCCCGTCGGCATCCGCCTCAGTGACAAAAGCGTGGGGCACCGTGGGCGGCGTCAGGAAGAACATCGGCCCGGACTCCACGTACTGGCGGTCGTCCAGGTACACCCGCACCGCGCCGCTTTTCACGTAATGCACCTGGAAAAACCGGTCATGCCGATGCACCGGCATGTTGCGCCCGAAAAAGCCCGCCAGGTTGCCGAGCTTGTCGTAATGCACCTCGGCATCGCTGTAACGCTGGTCGTAGACCTGTCCGATGTTGATGTTGGGGATCGGCTTCACGTGGCTCTCTTCTTGTTGTTTTGAGGCTGACCGATTTTGCCACGCTTGACGGTAGTTAACATATTAATTATAACGTTAACAACTTAACGAACTGCCTATGCAGCAGTCGCCACCGTCAGGAGAAACGCATGAGCCGTACCCTGCATGATGTTGCCAGCGGCACCCTGTTCGGCGTTGCGCTGAACTATCAGGGTTTGCTGGACCAGCATCTCGCCGCCTTCCAGCAGGCGCCCTACCAGAAGCCGCCGACCAAGCCGGTATTGTTTATCAAGACCCCGAATACGCGTAATCAGCACGACGCGGTGGTGCTGCATCCCCAGGGTGAACGCCTGCAACCCGGCCCTGCTTTAGGCGTGGTGATTGGCCTGCGGGCCAGCCGCGTCAGCCTGGAAAATGCCATGGCCCATGTGGCTGGTTATGTGGTGGTCAACGAGTTCAGCCTGCCGGAAGACAGCTACTACCGCCCCGCCGTCAAAGCCAAATGCCGCGATGGATTCTGCGCACTCGGGCCGCATTTGATCCCGCGCGACCAGGTGGCCAACCCCAATCAACTGAGCCTCAAGCTGTGGGTCAACGGCGAACTGCGCCAGGAAAACTCCACCGCCCATTGGGTCCGCGATATTGCGCAATTGATCGCCGAAATCAGCGAATTCATGACCCTGCACCCCGGCGACGTGCTGATCACCGGCACGCCCGAAGGCCGTGTGGACGTGCTGCCGGGGGACAAAGTTGAAGTCGAGATCAGTGGTGTGGGCCGCCTGGTCAATCATATTCAAGCGGAGACCCCAGCATGAAACGCGCGCGCATTCGCTTTGAAAATGAAATCCACGCGGTACAGGTCGAAGCCGACAACGCCGTGCGCCTGGACGATGGACGCCTGCTCGCCGAGGATCAGGTCGAGTGGCTGCCCCCGGCCACCGGCAACATGTTCGCCCTCGGCTTGAACTACGCCGACCATGCCGCCGAACTGGCCTTCACCCCGCCCACGGAACCGCTGGCTTTCATCAAGTCCGTCGGCACCTACACCGGCCACCGCCACGTCACCTGGCGCCCGGACAACGTCGCCTACATGCACTACGAGTGCGAGTTGGTAGCTGTCATCGGCAAGGCCGCGCGCAACGTCAAGCGTGCCGACGCCCTGGACTACCTGGCCGGCTACACGGTGTGTAACGACTACGCGATCCGCGACTACCTGGAAAACTACTACCGCCCCAACCTGCGCGTGAAAAACCGCGACGCCACCACCCCGGTCGGCCCGTGGATCGTCGACGTGGCCGACGTGCCCGACCCAGGCAACCTGACCCTGCGCACTTGGATCAACGGTGAACTGCGCCAGGAAGGCAGCACCCGCGACATGATTTTCGACATCCCCTACCTCATCGAATACCTGTCCAGCTTCATGACCCTGCAACCCGGCGACATGATCGCCACCGGCACGCCCGAGGGCCTGGCCGATGTGGTGCCCGGCGATGAAGTGGTAGTGGAAGTCGAAGGCGTGGGCCGCCTAGTCAACCGGATTGTCAGCGAGGCGGACTTCTTCTCCGCCCGGAAAGAGGCGTAATCAGCATGATCAAACATTGGATCAACGGCCGTGAGGTCGAGAGCAAAGACACCTTCATCAACTACAACCCGGCCACCGGCGAGGCGATTGGCGAAGTCGCCAGCGGCGGCGCCGAGGAAGTCGCCCTGGCCGTCGCCGCGGCCAAGGAAGCCTTCCCCAAATGGGCCAACACCCCGGCCAAGGAGCGCGCACGCTTGATGCGCAAGCTCGGTGAGTTGATCGAGCAGAACGTGCCGCACCTGGCCGAGCTGGAAACCCTCGACACCGGCCTACCGATCCACCAGACCAAAAACGTGTTGATCCCACGCGCTTCGCACAACTTCGATTTCTTTGCCGAAGTCTGCACGCGCATGGACGGCCACAGCTACCCGGTGGACGACCAGATGCTCAACTACACCCTCTATCAACCGGTGGGCGTGTGCGGGTTGGTGTCGCCGTGGAACGTGCCGTTCATGACCGCCACCTGGAAGACCGCACCGTGCCTGGCACTGGGCAACACAGCGGTATTGAAGATGTCGGAACTGTCGCCATTGACCGCCAATGAACTGGGGCGCCTGGCAGTGGAAGCCGGGATCCCCAACGGCGTGCTCAACGTGATCCAGGGCTACGGCGCCACGGCCGGCGATGCACTGGTGCGCCATCCGGACGTGCGGGCGATTTCCTTTACCGGCGGCACCGCCACCGGCAAGAAGATCATGCAGACCGCGGGCCTGAAAAAATACTCCATGGAGTTGGGCGGCAAGTCGCCGGTGCTGATCTTCGAGGATGCCGACCTGGAACGCGCCCTCGACTCGGCGCTGTTCACCATCTTCTCCCTGAACGGCGAACGCTGCACCGCCGGCAGCCGCATCTTTATCCAGGAAAGCGTGTACCCGCAGTTCGTCGCCGAATTCGCCGCACGTGCCAAGCGCCTAATCGTCGGTGACCCACAGGATCCGAAGACCCAAGTCGGCTCGATGATCACCCAGGCGCATTACGACAAGGTCACCGGCTACATCAAGATTGGTATCGAGGAAGGCGCTACCCTGCTCGCCGGTGGCCTGGACCGCCCGGCCAATCTGCCGGCGCACCTGAGCAAAGGCCAATTCATCCAGCCAACGGTGTTTGCCGATGTGAACAACAAAATGCGCATTGCCCAAGAAGAAATCTTCGGTCCGGTGGTGTGCCTGATCCCCTTCAAGGACGAAGGCGAGGCCCTGCAACTGGCTAACGACACCGAGTACGGCCTGGCCTCCTACATCTGGACCCAGGACATCGGCAAGGCTCATCGCCTGGCGCGCGGGATTGAAGCCGGCATGGTATTTATCAACAGCCAGAACGTGCGCGACCTGCGCCAGCCGTTCGGTGGCGTCAAAGGCTCCGGCACCGGGCGTGAAGGCGGCCAGTACAGCTTCGAAGTGTTTGCCGAGATCAAGAACGTGTGCATTTCCATGGGCAGCCATCACATCCCGCGTTGGGGTGTGTAACCCGCAACAATGCGCACTCTAATAAAAACAACTATTCAGGAGAATCATCATGGGCGAAGTGGTCCTGGCGGCGAAGATCTGCCACGTACCGTCGATGTACCTGTCGGAACTGCCCGGCAAGCATCACGGCTGTCGCGAAGCGGCGATTGCCGGCCACAAGGAAATCGGCCGCCGCGCCCGTGAGTTGGGCGCCGACACGGCAGTGGTGTTCGACGTGCACTGGCTGGTCAACAGCGGTTATCACGTCAACTGCGGCGAGCAATTCCAGGGCACCTACACCAGTAACGAGCTGCCGCACTTCATCAAGAACATGGACTACGCCTACCCCGGTTGCCCCGAGCTGGGTGCACTGATCGCCGCCGAGGCCAACGGGGCCGGCGTGCGCAGCATGGCCCATAACATCCCGAGCCTGGAGCTGGAATACGGCACGCTGGTGCCCATGCGCTACATGCACATGGGCGTGCCGGAGGACGAGAAATTCAAGGTCATTTCCATCGCCGCGTGGTGCGCCTGGCATCGCCTGGAAGACAGCTTTGCCTTTGGCGCCGCCGTGCGCCGGGCCATCGAAAAGAGCGACCGCAAGGTGCTGGTGTTGGCGTCCGGTTCCCTGTCGCACCGCTTCTCGGATGACCGCCAGGCCGAAGCAAACATCCACAACTGGACCCGCGAGTTCGACAAGCAGATGGACCTGCATGTGGTGGAGATGTGGAAGCAAGGCCGCTTCAAGGCGTTCTGCGCGATGCTGCCGGATTACGCCGAGCACTGCTTCGGCGAAGGCAAGATGCACGACACCGCCATGCTCCTGGGGCTGCTCGGCGGACCGGATTATGCCAAGCCCGCAGAGATCATCACGCCGCCGTTCGGCAGTTCGGGCACCGGCCAGATCAACGCGATTTTCCCGTTGTAAACCTGGGAGAAACCTATGCCGCACTTCATCGCCGAGTACACCGACAACATCGAACGACAGGCCGACCTGCCCGGCCTGTTTGAAAAGGTCCACCGCGTGCTGGGAGACAGTGGCGTGTTTCCCTTGGGCGGTATCCGCAGCCGCGGCGTGCGCCTGGACACCTGGCGCATGGCCGACGGCAAGCACGATTACGCCTTCGTACACATGACCCTCAAGGTCGGCCACGGTCGCGACCTGACCACGCGCCAAGCAGTGGCCGAGGCCGTGTTCGCGGTGATCACCACGCACTTCGCCGAGCTGCAGGCGCAACGCCTGTTGGCGCTGTCGTTCGAAATGGTCGAGCTGCACGCGCAGCTCAATTTCAAGCAGAACAATGTGCATGCGTTCCTGAACAACCCGACGGTCTCCACCGATCACGCAACCCCGTAGGCGCTGGCAAGCCAGCGCCTACGGGCCTCCTCCCACGGCCTCTCAGACAAAAAGTACAACATCATGAGCACAGCCCAATCGACTGCCAGCCGCGTGCTGGCCGAGCACGACCGCACCCATCGTTCAGTGACCTGGCGCCTGATGCCGCTGTTGCTGGTGTGTTACCTGTTCGCCCACCTGGACCGCATCAACATCGGCTTCGCCAAGATGCAGATGAGCAGCGACCTGCATTTCAGCGACACGGTGTACGGCTTCGGCGCCGGGTTGTTCTTTATCGCCTATGCGTTGTTTGGCGTGCCCAGCAACATGGCGCTGGACCGCGTCGGCCCACGGCGCTGGATCGCCAGCCTGATGGTGGTATGGGGGCTGCTGTCCACCGGCATGCTGTGGGTGGAGAGCGCCCGTGGTTTCTATGTGCTGCGCTTTCTGCTGGGGATGGCTGAGGCCGGATTTTTCCCGGGGATCCTGGTGTTTCTCAACCGCTGGTACCCGGCACGCCGTCGTGCCCAGGTCACCGCGTTGTTTGCCATTGCCGTGCCCATGGCGGGCGTGCTGGGCGGGCCGTTGTCGGGAGCGATCCTCGAACATTTCCATGATGTGGGCAGCCTGCGCGGCTGGCAGTGGATGTTCCTGATCGAAGGTCTGCCGGTGGTGCTGCTCGGGCTGGTGGTGCTCAAGTGGTTGCCGGACGGCTTCGACTCGGTGCACTGGCTGACGGCCGAGCAAAAGCGCCAGTTGCAGACCCAACTGCGCAGTGAGGAACAGCGCAAGACCATCACCTCGTTCGGCGGCATCCTGCGTGACCCGCAGGTCTGGCTGCTGGTGGCGGTGTATTTCGCGGTGATGCTGGCAGTGAACACCCTGGCGTTCTGGATGCCCACGCTGATCCACGGCGCTGGTATCGGCCGCGACAGCCAGGTCGGCCTGCTCAGCGCCTTACCGTACCTGGCCGGATGCTTTTTCATGATCGGCTGCGGGCGTTCTTCCGACCGCCACCGCGAACGTCGCTGGCACCTGTGCGTGCCGCTGCTGATGGCTGCCGTCGGTATCGCCGTGGCGGGCCTGGCGCCGGGTAATCCGCTGCTGGTGATGGGTGGGCTGATCGTCGCCGGCATGGGCGCCAGCGCCGCATTGCCGATGTTCTGGCAACTGCCGCCGGCGTTTCTCTCCAACACCACCCAGGCAGCGGGTATCGCCATGATCAGCTCGTTCGGCAGCATCGCCGCGTTCCTCGCGCCCTACCTGATCGGCTGGATGCGTGACGCCACCCAGAGCGCCAGCTTGGCCCTGTACGTACTCGCTGTATTTATCGCCCTCGGCGGCCTGCTGGTGCTGCGCACCCACGCTGCCATCGTAAATCCCCGTTAAGGACCCTTGCCATGCTCGACTCCCAGCAAATTCTTGCGGCCGCTGCCAACCTGGACCGCGCCGAACGCAGCCGCGAACAAGTACGCCAGTTTTCCCTCGACTATCCAGGCATCACGATCGAAGACGCCTACGCGATCCAGCGCGCCTGGGTCGCGCAGAAGATCAAGGACGGGCGCACGCTCAAGGGCCACAAGATCGGCCTCACCTCGCGGGCCATGCAGGTGTCGTCGAACATCACCGAACCGGACTACGGCGCGTTGCTCGATGACATGTTCTTCGACGAAGGCAGCGACATTCCCTTCGAACGCTTCATCGTGCCGCGCGTGGAAGTCGAGCTGGCGTTTATCCTCGGCAAACCCCTCAAGGGCCCGAACTGCACGGTGTTCGATGTGCTCGACGCCACCGAATGGGTGATCCCGGCGCTGGAAATCATCGACGCACGCATCCAGCAGGTCGACCCGCAGACCAACGCAACACGCAAGGTATTCGACACCATCTCCGACAATGCCGCGAATGCCGGTGTGGTGCTGGGCGGTCGCGCGGTGCGGCCAACCGAGATCGACTTGCGCAAAGTGCCGGCTGTGCTGTACCGCAATGGTGTGATCGAAGAGTCCGGCGTTTCGGCTGCCGTGCTCAACCATCCGGCCAAGGGCGTGGCCTGGCTGGCGAACAAACTGGCGCCCCATGACGTAACCCTGCTACCAGGGCAAATCATCCTCGGTGGTTCGTTTACGCGCCCGGTCGCCGCCCGCCCTGGCGATACATTCCACGTCGACTACGACCTGCTCGGCTCGATCGCCTGCCGCTTCGTCTGAACCCTGGAGGATTGTCATGGACATGCCCGTCAACCGCTTCAAACAACGCCTGCGCAACGGCGAGGTACAGATCGGCCTGTGGCTGGGCCTGGCCGATGCCTATTGCGCGGAGCTGGCTGCCAACGCTGGTTTCGACTGGTTGCTGATCGACGGCGAACACGCGCCCAATCACCTGCAAGGCATGCTCGCCCAGCTACAGGCCGTGGCGCCCTACCCCAGCCAGGCGCTGATTCGCCCGGTGATCGGCGACAGCGCGCTGATCAAGCAACTGCTGGACATCGGCGCCCAGACACTGCTGGTGCCCATGGTCGAAAGCGCCGCCCAGGCCCGCGAGCTCGTGCGAGCCATGCGCTATCCGCCCGAGGGGATTCGTGGAGTGGGCAGCGCGCTGGCGCGGGCGTCGCGCTGGAACAGTATCCAGGGCTACCTCGACCAGGCGGATGATCAGATGTGCCTGTTGGTGCAAATCGAAAACCTTGAGGGCCTGGCGAACCTGGATGAGATTGCCGTCGTCGAGGGCGTGGACGGTGTGTTTATCGGCCCGGCGGATTTGAGCGCGTCGATGGGGCATCGCGGCAATCCTGGGCATCCCGAGGTGCAGGTAGCGATTGAAGACGCCATCGGGCGCATCGTGCAGTCGGGCAAGGCGGCAGGGATTCTGAGTGCCGATGAAAACCTGGCGCGGCGCTGTATCGAATTGGGCGCGACGTTTGTGGCGGTCGGCGTGGACACCACGGTGTTGATGCGCGGGTTGCAGGCGTTGGCCGGCAAGTTCAAAAGCGTTCCCACGCCAACCCACGCCGGTAGCGTGTATTAACCCCCTGTAGGAGCCGGCTTGCCGGCGATGGCGATCTTGAAGACGCTATCGCCGGCAAGCCTGCTCCTACATAGGGTTGTGCGGTGCTGACTCAACGCTTGATGTTGATGTTCTTCAAGTCATCCAGCAGACCCAACAGGGTCTGCAACTTCTCTTCGCCCAACTGATCCTGCAAACGCTCGTAGTTGGCCTCCATGCACTGGCTCATGGACTCGAAACTGGCCTTGCCCTTGTCGGCCAGGGTCACCAGTACCCGGCGCTGGTCTTGCTCGGCTTTGCGCCGGTGCACCATACCCGCGGTTTCCATGCGCACCAATACGCCGGTCATGCTCGGCTTGAGGATGCAGGCCAGTTCCGCCAGCTGGTAGATCTCCAGCTCACCGTACTGTTCAAGGATGCGGATGATCCGCCATTGCTGTTCCGTCAGGCCGTGTTCGTTCAAGGACGGGCGGAAGAAACTCATCGCGGCTTCGCGGGCTTGCAGCAGGGTCAGGGTCAGGGACTGGCGAGGTTTGAGCATAGGAATCAGGGTCACGACGTATTTAGTTAATAATTTAACGAAACTCTAGCATTCCCTGCCAGCGAGCGCGCTATAACTTGTCTATCGCACCGCCCATGGCGCGCAGAATCAAAAGCCTGGGCACGCAGGATCAAGACTTCCATCCCGCCAGGGCCCCTAATGGAGGCATCCGCTTTAGAGCCTTCCTTCACCTTTTCAGGCTGCGCCATGATCAACATCGAAACCCCGACGTATTACACCGCCACCAAGAAATACAACCTCAGCTTCCCGACCCTGGAACAGGACATCGACGCCGACGTCGTGGTAATCGGCGGCGGTTTCTCCGGCATCAACACGGCCCTGGAACTGGCGGAAAAAGGCATCACCAATATCGTGGTGCTCGAAGCGCGCTACCTCGGTTTCGGCGGCACCGGACGCAATGGCGGGCAGATCATGGCGGGCATCGGCCACGATCTGGAAAAGATCAAGAAGGACGTGGGCGAAGACGGTCTGCGCCAAGTGTTCGAGATCAGCGACCTGGGCGCCGACATCATCAAGAACCGCATCGCCAAGTACAACATCGACGCTGACTTCTGCCACGGCTACGGCTACATGGGTTTCAACGCCCGCCAGGAAAAAACCCTGCGCGCCTGGGAAAAGGACTTCAAGTCGGTCAACAGCCAGCACGAGATCCGCTTTCTCGGCGGCTCGGACGTGCAGCAGATCATCGGTTCCAAGGCCTACAGCAGTGCCCTGCTGCACATGGGCGGCGGGCATGTGCACTCGCTGAACCTGCTGTTGGGCGAAGCCACCGCACTGGCCAGCCATGGCGTGCGGATTTTCGAGAACAGCCCGGCGCTGGAAGTCAGTTATGGCGAACGCATCACCGTGCGTACCGGCCGCGGCTCGGTGCGCGCGAGCAAGCTGCTGTGGGCCTGCGACAGTTTCCTCAACAAGCTGGAGCCGGAGCTGCACCGCTCGACCATCAACACCTACGCGTTCCAGATGATGACCGAGCCGTTGTCCGAGGAACTGATCCAGCGCATCAGCCCGATTCGCGGGGCCTACAGCGACATTCGCCCGGTGATCGATTACTACCGCGTCACCCACGAGAACCGCCTGCTGTTCGGCGCCGCCACGCCGCTGGTGGAGCATATTCCCGGCGACCTCAAGGCCTGGAACCGCACCCTCATGCTGAAGATCTTCCCCTACCTCAAGGACGTGAAGATCGACCTGGCCTGGGGCGGCCCCATGGCGTGCAGCCCCAACCTGTTCCCGCAGGTCGGCACCTTGCCGGGGCGCAGCAACGCGTTTTTCGTGCAGGGCTACTCCGGCTTCGGCGTGACGCCCAGCCACATCATCTGCAAGGTCCTGGCCGAAGGCATGAGCGAAGGCTCGGTGCGCTATGACCTAGTCAGCTCGATTCATCGCCCGACCATCATCGGCAAGGACGCGATCCGCCCCTTGCTGCTGACGGCGGGCAAATCCTGGCACCAACTGTCCGGTTATTGGAACGGGCGCCGCTAACCCCCCCCCCCTGTAGGAGCGGGCTTGCCCGCGAAAATCGTTAACGATAACGCGGGCATTCCGATTGATCGCGGTGCCATTGCGTTTTTCGCGAGCACGCTCGCTCCTACATTTTTTCCTCATCAGGAGCAACGCCATGACTCTCACGACCCTCAAGCACAACATCCCGCTGTCGGAACTCGACGCCTGGGGCACTGTGGCCGACCTCGGCTCGCAGATTCTCGAAGGCGAAGTGCGTGCCTTCGGCAAGATGACCTTCGGCGCGCCCACCGACCCGGTCAGCAGCGCCTATTTTGGCACCACCCAGGGCAAATTCCGCATGGTCTACCCCTTCGCCGAACACGCCACGGTGGTGACCGGCGAAGTGCGGCTCACCGACGAGTCCACCGGCCAATCCACGCACTACAAAGCCGGTGACAGCTGGTTCGTGACCAAGGGCACGCCAGTGTTGTGGGAAGTGCTCACCGAAAGCTTCGTCAAACACTACTTCGCCGTCGTATAAAGGAGACATTGCCATGACGAGCTCTTCTGACTGGATCACCGTCGGTGCGCTGGCCGACGGTTTCGCCCCGGACGCTTTCATCCTGCCCAACCTCGCCGACTTGGCGGGCCAAACCTTCACCCTGCATTTCGCCAACGGCTGGCAGATCGAGCACCGTTTCGAGCAGGACCGCCTGGCCTGGCACGCCGCTGACGGGCACTCCAGCGGCAGTGCGCCGTACCGCGCCACCTCGATCCGTCCAGGGCTGTATCTGGTGGACTTCATCAAGCACGAGGCCGGGCACAGTTGGTCGATCAGCCTGGTGCTGGACGCACCGAACGCCTCATTCACGGCGGTGATCGGGCGCCTGCCGGACCACGCCGAGACTCACGAAGGCCTCTATCACCGGGCCCTCGCCGGGAAACCGCTGACCTCGGTCGAAGTCGACTTCCTCCATGGCAGCCTCGACCGCCCGTGGCAGGCCGGCCACTGCCTGCATGCGCCCACCGATGAACTGGTGGGCCTGCGCAACCACTACCGCTACAGCCCCAGCGAAGTCTACGAACACATCTACCTCAACGAGCGCTTCTACGCCTGGCAATGCCTCAAAGGTGTAGAACAAGGCCTGTGCGACACCGACCGCTGCCACTCCTACAAGATCGCCGAGCAGCTGTATCTGTTCGTATGGCAGGAGAAGATCGTGCCGACCCTCGGCCTGGTGCTGATCGACCTGCAACAACACCGCAGCGACGGCAAGATCTTCGGCTATGCGGGTGCGTCCTTCGATGCGCTGTCGAACTTCCCCATCAGCTCGTATTGCCAGGTGCTCAACCGCACGGAGTATCCCGATGACTGAGCCGCGCACGGTGGTGATTACCGGCGCCGGCACAGGCATCGGCGCAGCGTGTGCCCGGCTGTATGCGCAGGAAGGTGCACGCCTGGTGCTGATCGGTCGGCGCAGAGCGCCGTTGGAACAGGTTGCGCAGGACACGGGCGGCCTGATCCTGGTGGGTGATGCCGCCTGCCCGCAGACCTGGGACGGGTTTATCCACCAGATCCGCGAGCAACACGGGCGCCTCGATGTGCTGCTCGCCTGTGCTGGCGGGCATGGCCTGGGCAGCGCGACCCAGACCAGCCCGACCACCTGGGAAAGCGCCCTGCGCAGCAACCTGGACAGCGCGTTCTACAGCGCCCGCGCCTGCTTGCCGTTGTTGCAGGAAAGTGCGGGGAATATCGTGTTGATCGGCTCCATTGCCTCGTTGGCGGCGGGGCCTGAGGTGTGCGGCTACACCACGGCCAAACACGCGTTGCTCGGGCTTAGTCGCTCGCTGGCGCGCGACTATGGGCCGCACGGCGTAAGGGTGAACGCGGTCTGCCCCGGCTGGGTACGTACACCTATGGCCGATGCGGAGATGCAGCCGCTGATGGAGGCTTTTGGCGACACGTTGCAGCAAGCCTATGACCGGGTCTGCGCCGACGTGCCGCTGCGACGGGCCGCCAGTGCCGACGAGATCGCCAAGGTGTGTCGCTTCCTGGCTTCCAGTGATGCGTCCATCATTACCGGGGCTACGGTGGTGGCCGATGGCGGTTCCAGCATTGTCGATGTGCCCACGCTGGCTTTCGCTCACTTGGAGAATGCCCATGAATGACCTGGATTTCAGCGGGCAAGTGGTGCTGGTCACGGGCGGCGCCCAGGGCATTGGCCGAGGCATCGTCAAGGCGTTTGCCCAACGTGGCGCACGGGTGGTAATCGCCGATCGGCAGCGGGAACAGGCTCAGGCGGTGGCGACTGAGTTATCCGCGCAGGGTTGCCGAGTTACAGCGGTGGGCGTCGACCTGGCCGAATCCCAGGCTGTGTTTGAGTGCGTTCAAGGGCTGCCGCAGCTGGATATTCTGGTGCACAACGCCGGGTATTTTCCTTTGACGGCTTTTGAAGACATCACCCCGGACCTCCTGCAGCGCACCCTGGCGGTTAACCTGTCGGCGTTGTTCTGGCTGACCCAGGCCGCATTGCCGGCGTTCCGCGCACAAGGCCGGGGCTGCGTGCTGGTGACCTCTTCGGTGACCGGCAACCGTGTCGGTTATCCGGGCCTCAGCCACTACGCGGCGTCCAAGGCCGGCGTCAACGGTTTTATCCGCAATGCAGCGCTGGAACTGGCGCCGCTGAATGTGCGGGTCAATGGCGTGGAACCGGGCATGATCGCCACGCCGGCGATGGCCAACCTGGGCGATACCGCGCTGAACGTCACCATCGCCAGTCGCGTGCCACTGGGGCGTTTGGGAACAGCGGCGGATATTGCCGGCGCCATGCTGTTTCTTGCCTCCGACCTCGCCGGCTACATCACCGGGCAGACCCTGGTGGTGGACGGCGGGTCCACCCTGCCAGAAGTCTGACCTTCCTACGCCCCCACCGCCTGCATGCGGCTCGAACGGAAATCCTTGGGCGACACCTCGAACTGCTTCTTGAACGACCGGCTAAAATGCGCCGAATCGGTAAAACCCCACTTGTAGGCTATCGAGGTGATCGACTCACTGCGCAGGAACGGGTTGGTCAAGTCATCCGCACTGCGTTTGAGCCGCGCGCGCTGAATGTAGCGGCAAACGCTGTCGTCCTGCTCTTCGAACAGACGGTACAAGTGGCGTACCGAAATGTTCAGGCGGTTGGCCAGGCCGATCGGGCTGAGGCCAGGCTGGCTCAGGGACTCATCAATAACCTTCTGCACATAACTGCGCAGGTTGTTGCCCTGCAGCAGTGCCAAGCCTTCGCGACACTCGTCGCCCTGCTCCAGGGCCGAGCCCAACAGCGATACAAAAGCGCTTTGCAGCGCCTCCACTTCACCCGCGCCGTCTTCGGTGTCGTCCTTGCACAATTGGTCCATCAGCACATGCAGCATGCGCCCACAGGCTTTGGTCGAGGAGATCTTGCCGAAGGCCCGTGCGTCGCCGCCCAGGTGCTTGCACACCTGCGGGCGCGACAATGACAGCGAGGCGTGTTCGATCAGGCCGAAGGGGGTGATTTCGATGGAGCCCACCGAGTCCATCAGCAGCATCTCGCCGGGGGCCAGTTGCAGGGCCTGGCCGTTCTGCACGATCTGCGAGTAGCCGCTGCGCTGGCTGATCAGGAAACAGTCCTGGTCGTTGTCATGGTCGGCGTGGTGCGCCGGGCGTTTGATCAGCCCGGCATTGGTGCGCAAGAGGGCCAGGCCGCGCGGCAGGTCTCTGATCTCGCCGATGAACAACGAGCGGTTGAAGGCCAGTTCTGTGTCGAAATACCCGCACGCGGCGCGTAGCTCGCGGTTCCAGGTGTCCAGCCCGTCGTGTGCATGCTGTGGGATGCTCATGGGGTGTCTCCGCAATGGCTTCTTTTTGTTGTTCTGGCGCAATAGTTAACATGTTATCTATATGCACGCAACAACATCTGGTGTGCTGCTGGAGTAGCACTATTGATGCCAATGGGAAGGATAGGCGCCGGCTCCTGCGGGTCCGCGCACCCACGATGAGTAGCGCTTCGCAGCGTGGGTCGTTTTTTAGAGGTGTGACAGTACCCGCTGCAGGCCTGTCAGGGAAGCCAGGAGGTGGGTGCGTTGCACCGGGCTCAGCGCGATGTAACGCCGAAACGCCGGCAGGCGATTGACCACCTCGCTGCCGCCCATATGCTCCAGGCGCACGCACCAGTGCTGGTCTTGCAGTTGGATGCGCAGGCGTTTGAAATCCAGCGGCATCAGCGCCTGGAACAGCGCTGTGTCGGCCAGCAATCGCACCTGCAACTCACGACCCAGCGCCTGGTCGCCGGAACGGCACCTCACACGGAGGCCCGTGCGGCGGATCGCGCCGCCATGGTGCACCTCGAAGCTCGCCGTGCCCGCTGTCGCAGCGGGTACCTGCAGGACGAATTCAGTCAGCACCAGGTGCATCAACAACTGCGACTCGGTGCGTTCGACAATCTCGAACGCCACCCCCTCCACGTCCAGCGTCGCCAGCCCGAGGTTGCGCCGCAGGTGCGCCAGGGTCACCCCTGGCCGATACCCCGCCGGGGCACGACCGGTGCGAAACAGTTCAAACAGTCTTTGCCGCAAAGTCGCCATGACCCTCATCGGCCTGCTCCGGTTGATGACTGAATTCCTTTGCCAACACTTCCTCCACGGAAGCCGGCTTGAAGGGGTTGACCTTCTGCACCACCAGGGTCCAGAACAGCGCGTACGCCGCCGTACCGCCCAGCATCACGCCAAACGGCACATAGATGTCCGCCGGGTTCATGCCCGGAGGCGTGATAAACCACATGCCCAGCAGGATGCCGATGCTCGATACGATCTGCGGCAGCGGGAACCACGGTGAACGATACGCCCGCGGCAAATCCGGCCGACGGATACGCAGGCTGACCACCGAGATCGTCACCAGCAGGTAGGCAAAGCTCCACGCACACACCGCCGCCAGCACCAAGTGCATGATGTTGTCGGTGTTGCCGCCCAGGTACAGCGCGTGCAGGCAGGGAATCAGCATCGCCACCAGGATGCACAGCAGCGGCGTCTTGAAACGTGGGTGCAGGTAAGTGAAAACCTTGGGCAACGCTCCATCCACCGCCATGCCATACAGAATCCGTGGCACACCGGCCATCAAGGTGTTGATAGTGGCCGCGCCGGCGAACAGAAAGCCGATGCCCAACCACAGGGGGCCAATTTGGCCCATCACCTGCTCGGCGAACTTGGGGATCGCCATGGGCGTGTCCAGCAGGTGCACGCCGGAGGCGGCATCGAGTACCACGTTTTCCACCTGGCGTTTCATTGCGGCGCCATAGATGAACATGCACGTGGCCACGCCCATCAGGCCCAGCATCATGGCGCGTGGCATCACCTTGGCCGATTGGCGCAGGTCCGGCGCCAGCGGCGTGACGAATTCGCAGCCGACAAACATGAACATCGCCATGCCCACCAATGACAGCACGGTGATCAGGTCGGTGCCCACCAGCGACTCACCGAACCAGCCGTCCAACTGCACGGCGGGCGCGGCGATCAGCCCCAGCACGCCGAACACCATCAGGGTCGTCCACATGCCAAAGGTGAGGATGATTTCCGCACGGCCAAACGCGCTGACGCCAAATGCGTTCAGCACACCAAAGACGATCACGAAGCCGACGCCCAGCAACCATGAACCGCCGGCCGACTCTGCCAAGGTGTTGAGATGTTCGAAGTTCACCAGGGCCATGACGCCGGACAGGATGGTTTCAGCGGTGCCCGCGAACACATGCACGATCAAGTACGCCGACAAGGTGCCGGTGATCGCGAAAAAACGACCCATGCCGCAGTTGATGTAGTCGTACACCGAGCCGGTGGTGGGCAGGATCGAGGCGGCCTCGGCGAAGGTGGTGGCCTGGGCCAGCATCATCACTACGGCAATCAGCATTGCCACGGCAAACGCGCTGCCGCCGATGCCGAAGCCCATGGTGGCGGTGAGAATCACCGGACTCGCCATGATCAGGCCAATGGTGCTGGCCAAAGCGGTGGGGAAACCTACCGTGCCCCGGTTGAGGTGCGCGGTGAGCCGGTCGTTGATCGACATGTTGGGGTCCTCGAAAGCGGTTTTTTTAATGTGTCAGCACTCTGCGCCCCACTCGAGTTGATCGTCTTGCCCCTGTCTGCCGCCGGTTTTGTTGCTCCCTGCCACAACGTATGGCGTGGCGGCCTGGGTCAATTCCCTGGCACGCAGAGAAAAGACTCAGGCCTCCAACGCTCGCCCTAATGCGCCCTCACTCTTAACCAAGATGGGGACAATAACAATGGAGCACACACTGAAAAATCGCCGCCTGCGCCAGGCGGTCGGCCTGGGCATTGCGCTGCTGGTGGGCCAGGCCCAGGCCATTGAGTTGTATGCCGATGCCGACACTCAGGTCACCGGCAATTTCCTCGCCGTGTACGGTATGTTCAACAGTCCGAAGAACTACGATGGGCGCAGCGGCGGTTCCACCTGGCGCGAGGCGTTTATCAAGTACGGCCTAAGCGTGGACCAGAGCCTGGGCGCCTTTGGCGGCGTGTATGGCACGGCCAACCTGGTGAGCTCCGGCACCTGGGGCGATGGCGATGCGTCGGGGGTCACGACGGGCAAGGAGCGCACCACCAAGTTTGACGAAGCCTTCGCCGGCTGGCGCTCCGGCGACCTGTTCCCGGCCCTGGGCAAGGACGGTCTAGACCTGTCGTTCGGCCGGCAAATCATCCTGTTGGGCGACGGCTTTCTCATCAATGATGACGGTCCCAACCTCGGCAAGGGCGTGGGCGATGGGGACTTCAACCGTGGCGGCGCCTACTACATTGCCGCTCGGCATGCTTTCGACAAGACCGCCGTGATCCGCCTGGGCGGCAAAGACGGCGTACATGGCAGCCTGATGTGGATCAAGTCCGACAACCCCGCCCAGGCCATGACTGAAATGGCCGCCGGCACCCTGGAATACAGCGCGGCACCGGGCACGCTCGGGCTCACCTACATTCACGGAATCGACGTGGATGAACGCTTCGCCAGCGACGTACAGCGCCAACGCAAGGGCATGAACCTCTATAGCCTGCGTGGCGCGGGCAATGCGGGTATCGACAACGCGCATTTCGCCTTCGAACTGGCCCGCCAGGACCGCCGCGACAGCCAGCAAAATGCGGGCTACGCCGAAGCCGGCTACACCTTCGCCGACCTGCCCTGGTCGCCGGACCTGACCTACCGCTACGCGCGCTATTCAAAGAACTGGGACGCCATGTTCTCCGGTTTCAGCCGGGGCTACGGCACCTGGGTGCAGGGTGAAGTCGCCGGCAACTACTCCGGCCCCTACAACACCAACACCTCAGTGCAACACGTGGCGCTCAAGGTCAAGCCGCTGGAGAACGTCACCCTCGGCGCGCTGTTTTTCGACTACACCACCGTCAGCACCCGTGGCCAACGCAACCTGGATGGCCGTGAGCTGGACCTGTACGCCGAGTGGGCGGTGAACGATCACCTGATCATCACGCCGCTGCTGGGTCTCTACAAGCCCAACCAGGCTGCAGAGACCGGCGGCAATCAGGTCGGGGGCAACGGCACCAACGTCTACAGTCAGTTGGTGGTTGCCGTGCCGTTCTGAACCGTCTCGGGCGCGCAGGGACGCAGCGCCTGGACCTCGGCATAAGCGCCCTGGTGATACAACAGCGGCGCACGCCCGAAGTCATCAAAGGCGACCACCTTGCCGATCATGATCCAGTGATCGCCGCCGTCCACCTGCTGGTACTTCTCGCAGTGGAACCGTGCCGAGCAATCGGCGAATACCGGCGAGCCACCCTCCCCCGGTTCGTATTCGATCAAGGCAAAGCGGTCTTCACGGGGGCGCGCAAAGTTATTCGACAAGTGCACCTGGTCGGCCGCCAGCACGTTCACCGCAAAATGGCTGGCCTCCTCGAACACCTCATGGCTGTTGGAGCGTTTGTCGATGCTCCACAGCACCAGCGGTGGGTCGAGAGATACCGAGTTGAAACTGTTGGCGGTCACACCCACCTTGCGCCCGGATGCGGTGGCGGCGGTGACCACGGTCACGCCGGTGGCAAAGTTGCCCAGGGCACGGCGAAAGGCCCGTGGGTCGAAAAGGCTGCTGTCAGACATGCAAGACTCCCGGGCGCCGTCGAACGGGCGCCCTGATTGTTGTGGGGGGAAGAACGCGTCACACCATGCTCGGGTCCGGCTCCAGGCCCATCAGCTCGCGGCCAAGGATCTGCGCACAGACGTCGTAGTCGGTGTAGGCATGCGCGCCGGTCATATGGGAATCGCGAAACAGGCGCTGCATCTCGTTATGTTCGAACCAGGCGTTGCCGCCGGCAGCGGCGAACAGACGGTCCACGGCTTCGATGCACATTTTTGTCGCGTAGGCCTGGTTGGTGCGCCAGAACGCCAGGGTTTCGCGGCTCGGGTAACGGTGCGCGGCGCTGTGTTCGGCGTGGTCTTGCCAGGTCTTTTCAAGGAATGCGCGGGCGGCGGCCACCTGGTGGGTGGACTCGGCCAGGCGCATCAAGGCGGGAGTGGCCGCGCCAACGGCGGCACCGGTATAGGCGCGCACGCGGTTTTTGGTTTTTTCGCGGAACACCTCCAGCATGCGCTCGGCCACGCCGAGGCTGACGGTGGAAAACCCGCTGGCGAAATATGGCCGGTACGGCGCGTAGAAAATCTGGCTGTCGGGATACAGGCCGAAACCTGCGGACTTGCCTTCCATCATGTCTTTGGCTTTCTGGATCCGGTGTTCGGGCACCCAGACGTTGTCGATGACCAGGGTCTTGGTGCCGCTGCCTTTCATGCCGGCGGCGTACCAATCGTCACGAATCTGGTAGTCACTGCGCGGCAGCACGGCGAAGCAGTAATCCTGGCCGCCTTCGGCGTTCTGTCGACGGCAGCCGACAATCGCCCACTCACCATGGTCACAACCGCTGCTCCAGCCCATTTCACCGCTGAAGTGCACGCCGCCTTCGCCCTCCACCACACGACCGAATGGCGCAATACTGCTGCTGGCGGTGGCATGCGGGTTTTCGCCCCAGATCTCCTGCTGCAACTGGGCCGAAAACAACGCCAGTTGGTGGCTGTGGGTGCACAGCAAGCTCATGGCCCAGGCGGTGCTCGCGCAACTGCCGGCAAGCAAGGCGATGCAATCGGCAAACTCCGGCAGCGAGAGTTCCAGGCCACCAAAGGCCTTGGGTTGAAAAGCGCGGTGCAGGCCAATGCTTTTGAGCAAGGCGATGTTTTCATCCGGCACCTGACGCTGCTGTTCAGCCTGTGTGGCATTCGCGGCGATGATAGGCAGGAGGGGCTTGAGGTCTTCAAGGAGCGGGTTTGGCTTTTTCATGGACGGCCCTGCTTATTATTGGAAGTCCGGCGCGCGCTCCGGGTTGAGGAACGGCGCCTGATGCAGGGCCAGTATCGGTGGGGTGGCACGGCTGGAAAATGCACGTTCCACAGGCAAGATTGTACTTTTCATAGGGCTGGCAGCCACAGACATCTCGCACGGCAGGCAGAGTCAAGCCATGGCCCGGTGGCTTGGTTACCCTCGGTTTTTCCTTTGTGACCTGCCAGGAACCCGCCATGAGTGATATCCCGCTGCTGCCTCAAGTCGAAGCCTTTTTGCGTCGGCCCCATGGGCTGTTCATCGACGGCGTCAACATCCGCAGCCATTCCAGCCAGACACTGGCCGTGACCAACCCGGCCACCGGTGACGTGATCGCCCAGGTGGCCGATGCGGACCTGGCGGATATCGACGCGGCGGTGAATTCCGCCAACCGCGGCTTCCAGGTGTGGTCCCAGGCTTTACCCGCGACACGCGGCAATGTACTGCTCAAGCTCGCCGACCTGCTGGAGCGCAATCGCGAAGAACTGGCGCAGATCGAGACCTGCCAGTCCGGCAAGATCATCCAGATTGCCCGCGCATTCGAGGTCGACCAAGCCGCGCACTTCCTGCGTTACTACGCGGGCTGGGCGACCAAGCTCAGCGGCCAGACCCTCACTCCGTCGCTGCCCTCGTTCAACGGCGAACGCTACACCGCATTCACCCTGCGTGAACCGGTGGGCGTGGTGGTGGGCATCGTGCCGTGGAATTTTTCCACCATGATCGCCATCTGGAAACTCGCCTCCGCGCTGGTAACCGGCTGCAGCATCATCATCAAGCCCAGCGAATTCACGCCGCTGACCGTTCTGCGCATCGCCGAGCTGGCCGTCGAGGCCGGGTTGCCACCGGGTGTGCTCAATGTATTGACGGGCGGCGGCCATGTCGGCAAAGGCCTGGTGGAACACCCTGGCACCCACAAAGTGTCCTTCACCGGTTCAGTGCCTACGGGCATTGCGGTCGGCCGCAGCGCCATGGGCGCCGGCCTTACCCGTGCAACCCTGGAGCTGGGGGGCAAGAATGCTGCCGGTTTCCTGCGCGATGTGGACGTGGACACGGCGGTGAACGGCATCATCGAAGCGGGCTTTTTGCACTCAGGGCAAATTTGCGCGGCGGCCGAGCGCTTCTTCGTGCACCGTTCGCAGATCGACGCGGTGCTGGACACACTCAGCCAGCGCCTTAGTCGCCTGAACATCGGCTCGCCACTGGATGAACGCACCGAATTCGGCCCCGTCACCCACCACCAGCACCAACTCAAATTGCTCGGTTACTTCAACCAGGCCCGCGCCGAAAACAACACGATCATCCATGGCGGCACCCTCATTGACCGCCCCGGCTGCTACGTCGAGCCCACGGTGATCCTCGCCAACAGCATCAACGACACCCTGCTCAACGAAGAAACCTTCGGCCCCATCGCCACCTTCCTGCCCTACGACAGCGAAGACGAACTGCTCGCGCTGATGAACAACGGCCCCTACGGCCTCAGCGCCAGCCTATGGACCAACGACCTGGGCAAGGCCTTGCGCATGGTGCCGGCCATCCAGGCCGGCACCTTGTGGGTGAACATGCACACGCTGCTCGATCCGGCGGTGCCGTTTGGGGGCAATAGGTCTTCGGGGGTTGGGCGGGAGTTCGGCAGTGCGTTTATCGAGGATTACACCGAACTCAAATCGGTGATGATTCGGTACTGAATGGAACGACCGCCTCGGCCTCGATCTCGATCAACCATTCCGGCAACGACAACCCGCTGACGATAATCCACGAAGACGGCGGCGGGTTATGTGGGAAGCGCTGGCGCAGCGCCTGCGCGATCGGCTCCTGCTGGTCACGAGCGGACTCGGCGATGTACAGCCGCAGCATGATCACATCGGAAAGGTCACCCCCGACTTCGGCCAGCACCTTGTCGATATTGTCCAGCGCCTTGGCGGCCTGCTCGGCAATGCCTCCGCCCACCGTGCGCTCGTCAGCATCCACGCCCACCTGGCCGGAAAGCATGATACGTCGCCCCTGTGGCACCTCAAGCGCCTGGCTGAAGCCGTATTGCAGGGAGTTGAATACCGTCGTGGGATTGATGACCTTTCGTTGCATGACGCTTCCTTGTTGTCGGTAGGAAAACAAGGCTAACCCAAAGGCATCGTTCAATCTGGCAGTTCAACATCCCGCAACATATCGACGGTCAGGGTTTGCTCTGCGCCACCCGCCACACCTTGTTCCCCACATCATCCGCCACCAGCAAGGCGCCCTGCTCATCCAGGGTCACGCCCACCGGCCGACCTTGCGCTTCGCCTTCGGCATTGAGAAACCCAGTGAGGAAGTCGACCGGTGCGCCCGACGGTTTGCCGTCCTTGAACGGGATAAACACCACCTTGTAGCCCGCTTGCGGATTGCGGTTCCAGGAGCCGTGCTCACCGACAAACACTCCATCGGCAAAAGCGGCCGGCATGCCGCGTGCGTCGGAGAACGTCAGGCCCAGGGGGGCGACGTGGGTACCCAGGGCGTAGTCCGGCGCGATGGCCTGAGCGACTTTGTCCGGGCGCGGCGGTTGGACGCGTACATCCACGTGGCTGCCGTAATAGCTCCACGGCCAGCCGTAGAACGCGCCGTCCTGCACCGAGGTGAGGTAGTCGGGCACCAGGTCGCTGCCGATTTCATCGCGCTCGTTGACGACCGTCCACAGCTGGGTAGAACCCGGTTTCCAAGCGAGACCGTTGGGGTTGCGCAAGCCGCTGGCGAATAACCGTTTCTCGCCGCTGGCCGGGTCCAGTTCCCAGATAGCCGCACGCCCCTCCTCTGCGTCGAGGCCGTTTTCGCCGACATTGCTGTTAGATCCAACCGTCACATACAGCCGGGTGCCCTCGGGATTGGCCAGCAGGTTTTTGGTCCAGTGATGGTTAATGCCCGCCGGCAGGTCGGTGACCTTCACCGGAGTTGCGTCGATGTGAGTCTGGCCCGGGGTGTAGGGCACCTTGACCACCGCGTCGGCGTTGGCGATGTACAAATCGTTGCCCACCAGCGCCATGCCGAAAGGTGACATCAGGCCAGTCAGGAATTCGGTGCGTACCTCCGCATGCCCATCGTGATCGGCATCGCGTAGCAACGTGATGCGATTCGCGCTGGGTGCATCGGCGCCGATGCGGCCCATCACCACGCCCATTGCCGTGCGGCGTGCCCAGGCGATCAAGCCGGTGCCGCCGTCGGTGGCACCTTCGGGCATGGGCGGGTGGTTGCTTTCGGCGACCAGCACATCGCCGTTAGGCAAGGTGTAGACCCACCGCGGGTGGTCGAGATTGTCGGCCAGGGCCGTGACGGTGAAGCCCTGAGGCGCGGTGGGTTGCACACCGTCAGACCAGCCCACGGCCTTGGAGACCTTGAGCGTAGGGATCAAAGAAGTGCTGGGCTCGGGCAGTTGCGGCGCAGGCCCGACACCCGCCTGGAAAGGCAGTCTGGAGGCTTCGCCACAAGCGCTGAGGACAGCGGCAGCGGCAATCAGGAGCGCAAGACGGCTCGGTACATTCATGGTTGGAACCTCAAGGCAGAAACGTGAGGGAGTATTGCCTCAAAAAGCACGGGTCACCACCGGGCATGGCGCAATTGAATGTTAACCGGGGGGCACGAATGGTATAGAAGGCCCTTTTTATCGGACCGTTCCTGAATAACTTTCGGGTTGCGTCCGATGAACCTCGCCGCTAACCTTCGCGGGTCGCTGCAAATTCAGCGAATGGGTGTGGTAGCCCAGTTCTTTCATAGACCCCAAAACGCTCATGGGCGTTTTTTTGTGCGGGCTGCTTTGTGGCGGCTGTGCATGGGAGGCTTCGGCCTTCCGGGTTTCTATGACCGGTCTACCACCCCGTGTACAGTCGCCTCCTTACTTCGTGTGGTAGCGAAATGGAGGTGCTCATTCATAGGCGTTTCACCCTGACAAACGTCACCCCCAATCCCCGCCATCCACCTCGGATGACAATCCGCAACTTCCTCCCGATGTCATTTTCACCGTCCGTCCCGGACTCAGTACCGAAGCCGCCTTGAACAATGCCAGCGAGATGCTTGAGTCAGCAGCTGTCTGCGCCTATGACTGTGCCGAACACCTTGATGGGCCAAGCCTGAAAAAGGTGCTGGCGGTGGTGCAGATAGTCGAGATTGCGCAGTTGTTGGTCGATGAAGCGCTGAACCGGGAATGCCCGGTAGCCTGATCAAACACGTAATTCCATCATAAAAAGCAATCCCTGTGGCGAGAAAGCTTGCCCCCGCTGACTGTGCAGCAGTCCCAGTCTGTTCAAACATAGAACTGGGGCCGCTTCGCGACCCTACGGGAGCAAGCTCCCTCGCCACAGTTACAGTGTTTGTCTTAACTGACTGGCATAAGGGCTTGCCCCCGATAGCAGTGCGGCGATCCGACAAGCCAGCTCCCATACAGACGCCCCCCTGCGTCTGAAATGCTGCGCTCGGCATCAGGCCTTCACTGCTATCATCAAACCACTACTGAAGAAATGGACGTCGCTATGCGCCTGATAACAGCTCCCGCTTGTTTACTGGCCGCCTTAACCCTGGTTGGCTGCAGCATCAAGCAAACCGTCACGCCGGTTGCCTTCAGCGGCGCCCAGGCGCCTGAGATCTGCATGATCCCCGCCGAAGGCTTGCGTGCCGGGTTCAATGCCACCTACACCGCGCAGTTGCGCAGCAAAGGGTTCCAGACTCGTGAGCTGCGGCCCGGCACCCCACCGGCCAGTTGCGCCCTGTCGACGACCTACATTGGTCAATGGAGCTGGGACCTGGCGCTTTACATGAGCTATGCCGATATCCAGGTGTTTGAAAATGGCCGCCAGGTGGGCAAGGCGCTGTATGACTCGACCTCGGGTGGCGCTCGAATGGGCAAGTTTATCGATGCACAAAGCAAGATCATCGAGATGACCAACCAGTTGTTCCCGAATGCCTCCTATGGTCCGGGCCTGGCTACCAACTCCCCATCGCCAGACTGAACGGCGAAAACTCCGCGAACTGCCACCGCAACGCCAACGCCGCTGGGCGGCGCACCACGTGTTCCACTGTCACCGTCCACAGCCGCTGGGCGCCTTCGAACAGCGCCACTTCCGGGCCGTCGAGAATCAACGAGGTCCGCCCAGCCACTTGCAGTACATCCCCCGACTCAAAGTCGATGAACAACAAACCCGCCACCGGGTTGGCTTGCAGGTTGCCCAGGGTGGCAAAGAAGAGGTTGCCGGCGAAGTCGGGGATGGTCAGCACGTTGCCCTCGACCCGCACAAAACCTGAGTTACCGCCCCGATGAGAAACGTCCACCGAACGTTGGCCATCGACCTCGACGTAACTGGCGACGAAAAGCGTGTCGGCGTTGCGGATCAGGGTTTGCGCGGCATCGTCCAGGTCGTTGAAGCGCTCGACCACCGTTCCGGGTCTGCGGGCGATGCCGTCGACCGGGCGCAGTTGGATGTACTTGGGGCAGTTGCCGAAGGTATGCACCACGTCGACCGAAAAACCTTCGTGATCGAATGCACCGATTCGGCCGTTCATGCGATTGCGGCGCCGAGTGTTGAGGTCGATGCCCAGCAGGCCGACGGCTGCTCCCCTACGCAAGGCGTTGCGGGCCGGGTCAGTCGCGGACGGCAGGCTGTCGATCTGCAGGGTCTGCGGATCCGGCGAGTGGACAAAGCCTGGCGCGCCTTCAATCATCGTCGCCCAAGGGATGCCCTGCTCGTCCACCGCACCCAGTATCAGGTACGGCAATAAAGGGTAGAAATCCCGGTGCTGTTCCGGCAGGTGATCGCGGATCACTTTGGGCCCGACCACGGCCATACGGTCGGCCACGCCCACCGCTGCTTGTATGTGCCGTTCACCGGCATGCCAGGGGGATTGTTCGATCAGGTTCATGGCGAGCACCTCATGTTGGATGTGTCGATGCTGCGCCCTGTCAGCCGGCGTGAGAATCACCACGCCAGGCAATCCACTGTTACGCCAGCTGAAATGCCGGGTAGTCGCGCAACGCCGTCACACAGTGGTCGACAAAACTGCGCACGCGCATCGGTGCGTTGCGGCCTTCGCGGTACACCACCTGCACCGGCAGGGGCGGCGGCTCAAAGTCCGGCAATACCCTACGCAGCTGCCCGGTCTGCAGGTGGTCGTGCACCGGATAACTCAAGCAGCGAATCAACCCCGCGCCATGCACCGCCGCATTGATCGCGCCCTGCACCGTGGCGCAGCCGAGTCGGGCGCGGGCCTTGAGTTGATAGCCCGGAAAATCCCAATGCACCTGATCGGTGCTGGCGATCAGTCGATGCTGCTTGAGGTCATCCGGGCGTTGAGGCTCACCGTGAACAGCAAGATAGTCGGGGCTGGCGCAGAGGATAGGCCGCACGTGCCCCAGCGGTCGGGCAATCAATGACGAATCGGGCAGTTCTCCGACGAGGATGGCGACGTCGAGCCCTTCTTCGTGCAGGTTCGGGTAATAGTCGTGGTAGCTGACGACCAGGTTCACCTCGGGATAGCGGTCCAAGTAGTCGGCCAAGACCGGCGCCATCACATAGCGGCTGAACAGGAACGGCAAAAACACCCGCAGATTGCCTTGGGCCTGCACATGCAGGCCCTTGGCGGAGGCTTCGGCGGCGTCCACCGCGGCGAGCAGGCGCACGCAGTCCGCCAGGTAGGCGCTGCCGGCGTCGGTGAGGCTCACGCCACGCGTGCTGCGCGCCAGCAACGGCACGCGTAAACGCGCCTCCAGGCGGGCAATCGCGCGTACCAGGGTCGGGCCGGAGACCTGTGCATCACGCGCCGCCGAGGCCAGGCTAGGCTGCCCGGCCAGCGCGGCGAACAACTGCATATCGCGATAACGCTCCATCAGCTGCGCCGCTTGATTGCCGGGTTCAGCGCGGCGTCCTGACCCAGGCGGTGGGTGAGAAAGTCGACAAAGGTGTTGATCTTGGCCGGCACCCGGCCGCTTTTCTGGAACACCACCTGGATCGGCAACGGCGCCGACTCATAGGCTTCAAGGACAATCTCCAACTCACCCGCCGCCACCGCCGCTGCGACTTGATAGGACAGCACACGCGTCATGCCCCAGCCCAACCGCGCCAGGTTGATCGCGGCATTGTTCGCCGTGACCACCAGACGTGGCTCGATGGACACGGTCAAGGGTTGGCCGCCGTCGACGAACTCCCAGCCACTCACCAACCGGCTGGACGACGACGTGGCGATCTTGGCTTCACGCAACTGCGACGGATGCGTAGGCCGCCCGTGCTGTTCGAGATAGGCCGGCGATGCACACACCACTCGGCGCACTTCACCGACCTTGATCGCCTGCTGCCCCGGCTCATGCAAGTGACCGATACGCACCGCCACATCCACACCTTCGTCGGTCATGTTGACCACGCGATCGACCAGCAAGGCGTTGATATTCACCAGCGGGAACCGGTCCAGGTACTCCCCCAGCACCGGTGCCACATACAGCTCGCCAAACAGCACCGGCGCGGTCACCGTCAAATGGCCGCAAGGAATGGAATAACTGCCCGCCGCAGCTTCCTCGGCTTCATCGAGCTCCGCCAGGATACGCCGGCAATCTTCCAGGTAACGCTGGCCGGCTTCGGTGAGGTGCAAGCTGCGTGTGGTACGCGCCAGCAATTGGGTGCCGATGCGTTGCTCCATGGCGGCGATGGCCCGGGTCACACTGGGCGGCGAGGTTTTCAGGCGGCGCGCCGCAGCGGCGAAGCCCTCCTCCTCGGCCACGGCCAGGAACACCTGCATCTCATGAAATCGGTCCATCGGCACGCCTCTAGAAAGTTATTGCGACTGCAAGCCCACCGCCGTTCGCGGCATGCCCACGAACCCCGGCAACGCCTCGATGCTGGCGAGCCAGGCGCGCACTTGAGGGTAGTCGGCCAGCGAAACATTGCCTTCCGGCGCGTGAGCGGTGTAGGTGTAGAACGCCACATCGGCAATAGTGGGTTGCTCGCCGACCAGGAAACGGCTCTGGCTCAATTGCGCCTCCACCAGTTTCAGCAACGCATGGGAACGGGCAATGGCGACGGCGGTGTCGACCTCGGCACCAAACACCGTGGCCAGTCGTGCAGACGCAGGCCCGGCGTGCAACTGGCCGGCAGCGGCCGAGAGCCAGCGCTGCACGCGAGCCTGCCCCACCGGGTCGCTCGGCAGCCATTGACCGTTGCCATAGGTGTTCGCCAGGTAAACCAGGATCGCATTGGAGTCCGCCAGCACAACACCGTTGTCATCGATGGCCGGCACCTGGCCGAACGGGTTGATGGAGGCAATGAACTCGGGGGCTTTGTGAGCGCCTTGCTTGAGGTCAACCTGCACAAACTCCGTAGGCAGGCCGAGCAGCGACAGCATCAGCTCGACCCGGTGTGAGTGGCCGGACAACGGGAAACCGTAGAATTTGATCATGAAAGGCTCCAACAGAGTGAGGTATCGACGCCCCGCATGTTCCGCCGCTGCCCCGGCCGTTGGAATCACCAGGATTTACAATCCAGCATTTCATCCGGTGAAACAATCACTCGTCGAATAATACCCACGATCAGGTTGAACACGGTGGTCATCACCACGCTGTCCAACGCGATCCAGGCCAAGACCTCGATCAGGCACGTTCTTGCAGCCGATCACGCAAAAACCGATGGCTCACCGAAAACAACCGCCGATACGTGAGCAGCACCGCCCCCACCGTGCCCAACGCCGACGATGCGGCAATCAGAAACATGATCACGATCTGATACCGCACCGCGTCCACCGGACTCTCCCCCGCCAGTACCTGCCCCGTCATCATGCCGGGCAGGCTGACGATGCCCACCACCGTCATCTGGTTCAGCGTCGGGATCATACCGGCGCGCACCGCCTGGCGGATGGCTTCCTGCGCCGCTTCCCAGCGCGAGCCGCCAAGGGCCAGGATCATTTCGATGGTGTTGCGGCCCGATGTCAGCTCCTGGGTCATGCGCTCTATCCCCAGCGACACGCCAGTCAGGGTGTTGCCCAGAATCATGCCAAGGATCGGGATCGCATACTGCGGCTCGTACCACGGATGGATGCGAATCACCGCAAACAAGCCCACCGCCGTCACCAGCCACGAACTGCCCCACACCGACAGGATGCTGTCCACGCGCTGCCCCCGATACGTGCGCCGCCCGCGCCCCGCCGCCGAGATACCGGCAATCAGCGTCATGGCGCACATCAGCGGCAGCACCACGTACCAATAGGCAAACTCGAACACCCAGCCCAGCAGATAACCGATGGCCAGCAGTTGCACCACGGTGCGCACAGCCGCCCAGAACAACTGACGCTCCAGGCCCAGGCGCAACAGCAGGGAGAGCGCGCCGTTGATCAGGATCAGCGAGGCGGCGATGCCCATGTCCAGCGCGGTAAGGTTCTGATAGTTCATGGCTGGGCCACTCCACTCAATACACCGGCACTGATCTGCAAATGGATGTCGCTCATGCGCCGGGCCTGTTCGAGGTCGTGGGAGACCCAGACACAGGCGCGGGAGCGATCCACGGCAAACCAGGCGTCGATCAGCGCTTCCACTTCGCGGGAAGACGTGGGGTCGAGGGCGGCGGTGGGCTCGTCGAGCAACAGCACTTCGGGGTTGAGCTGCAGGGTGCGGATCAGCGAAACCACCTGGGACTCACCGCCCGACAGGTCGGCGGCGCGCTTGGCCAGAAAATCCGGAGTCTTACCCGCGTGGCCCAACAGCGTGGTCACCGTCGCCAGGTCAAAGCGGCGTTTGCGCGACGTCTTCAGGCTGAACGGGAAGCGCAGGTTGTCTTCCACTGTGCCGTCGAGCAGCGCCGGGCGTTGCGACAGGTAGCTGATGTGGCAGCGGTAGTGAGGAATCTGCGCGTTGTTAATCGGCTGGCCGTTCCACAGGATCTGCCCGGAGCTGGGCGCGTCCAGCAGGGCGAGTGCGCGCAGGAACACGCTTTTGCCCGAGCCGGATGAGCCGGTGATCGACACGCGATCGGTGGCATTCAAGGTGAAATCGGTGGGCTGGAGCAAGGCCACGTGGCGGCGCTCGTCCATGCGCGTAAGGGCGCGGGTTTCGATCAGTGCGCTCATGGACGCGGTGTTCCTCTCAATCTGGATGGTGCAATGGTGAAGCACACTCGTCGGGATTTCATGCAAAACATTCAAACTCATGTGCACGAGCAGAAGCGCGCAGTTGGCCTGGGCAAGGCCCATTGTGCTCGCTAGACTCGCAGTCCTATAAAAAGGAACCCTCATGGACGAACAGAAAGTATCCAATACCCCCGCTTCCCGCTTGAGCGCAGCGTGGTTATGGCGACTGCTAAAGCGTCAAAGCCTGCCGATCATGCTGCTGCTGTTTGCGCTGTTTTACTCAAACGGCTACGCCTATCTGGAGACTTATAACAAGGTGCTCGGCGTGCCCGTTAACCGTCTCGGCTACGACACTTATCACTACGTGGTGTACGGCGGAAACGACATTCTGGTCAAACTGGCGGCCTTGCTTATCTTCACCGCAGCGGTCCTGGTTTTCGCCTGCCTGATGTACTTCACCGAAAACCCTGACCGTGTTTTACCCACTCGGGAATTGGGGATCCACACACGTCGCTATCGAATGCTGCGCAGGCTGGAGAAGAGCTACAGGAAAGCCACGACGCCGATATCCGGCGCACTGCTGATCAGCCTGCTGGCATTTTTCGCCTGGATCATCTGGTCGCTGGCGTACGCGCAGTCGATGGCACATGGCAAGCTGAGAGCCTACGAAGAGATTCGTGATTGCAAGCCATCAATTCTCCAGCTCAACAACCTCGATGTGGTCACGGCCTGTATCGTCGGCGAAAGTGACGATATGTTGTATCTGGTGGAAAAACACAGGGAGGGCGGCGAAATCCAGTTTCAGAAACGCCGAGTTCCCAAAGACAGTGTTCGCTCAACCACAGGTCCCACCACGGTGCTGAAAAAACCCGACTGACCTCTGTGGGAGCCGGACACAAGAGACTGATTTGCAATCGAGCGCGGCACTGCCTATATTTCCCGCCTGGCGCTCTCTACGCCACCTTCCGCGGAAAGGGCTGCGCCCAAGACCCTGCAACACCCTCTTTTTTTACGACTCCCAACCTTGAAGCGGAAAAGGTTTGTGCAAGGAGATCGTATGTCCCATCCATTCAACACCGATGGCCGCCTCAACCTTGAGCAGCAGCGCAAGCGCGCCAAGGAACTGCTGCCACACCTGAAAACCCAGGACCCGAACGCTACCTTGTCCGTGGCCCAGTGGACGATCGCCAAGCAGCTGGGTTTCAGCAGTTGGCCCAAGCTCAAGGCCCATATCGACGCCATCGACTTCGCCGCCCGCCACCCCGACTTTGCCGCCAGTGATGAAGCCCGCACCACCCACTGGCGCTGCGGCAATGACATTGCCCACACCCTCCAGCTGGCGGGGTTCAAAGGGCAGTTCCGGATGCTCGCCGACCCGCTGTGCATGGGGCCGGTCCGCGACTTGCCCGGCCAAGACTTCCGCGCCATGCGCAGTGCATTTATCAGCCAGGCCTTTTCCATCGATGAAGCAGACGCAGCGCGTCGCGTAGACGTTGAATACGGCCACCTCGACGCATTGGCCAGCGCCGATCACAGCGTGCTGTGGTGCGAAGCGGATGCCTATGACCAATTGTTCCTGGTCCGTGCGCTTGCCGGCCTCGAACAAGCACCGCGTAAGTTGGAACTGATCGAGGTAGACCACATTCCCGGCGTGCAACGCTTTATCGGCATCGGCCAACTGGCGCCGGATGTGCTGGCGTGGCTGTGGCCGCAACGGCGTCTGATCGATAATGATGCCGTGCAATTGGCCAAACGGGCCTGGTCGGCGTACTGCGATAGCTCGCCAGTCAAATGGGCGCAATTGGCCCATGACAGCCATCCCGCCTTACCGTTGCTCGCCCCGGCGCTGTTGCGTCAATTGCAGGAGTTGCCTGGGGTGCGCGATGGCCTGTCGCTGACCGAGCGATTGGCCCTGACGTACCTTGCTGAAGCTGGGCCAACCCCCTTCGGTCGGGTGTTTGCCGAGCTGATGGCCAAGCGTGAACCGCTGCCGTTTCTGGGGGACATGATGTTTCATGCGCTCTTGCGGCCGCTGATCGATGGCGACAACCCTTTGCTCCTAGAAGCAGAAGCCCAAAAAGCATGGCCGCAAAGAGGGTTGACGCTGACGGCATTGGGCCAAGACGTGCTCAAAGGCCGAGCCTATTGGCCCGACCATTGCTCCCATGAACGCTGGGTCGGTGGAACGTGCATCCAACCCGGCCAACCTCACTGGACGATTGATGAGGATAACCAACCCGTCTTTCAGCGCAGGGCTATCAGGTAGGCTTCTTCAGCCGAGAACCCCTCCATGATGAGGTCGATGATAGCCTCTCTGTATTCACTGACCTTCACCGGCAGGGTCGCCTTGTTCGTCTGGTAATAAGCCGCCATACACTGGATAGCTTGCGGCTTTTTGACCTTTTGGCGAGGTTTCACTGCCTGCGTGGTCACACTGACGAAACCATCGAAGTCCGCTGTCGCGACGCTCCAGTCAAACTCAAAGACCTGCTTACGCGCAGCCACCGGATCGAAGTGTCGAGAAAAAAAACTGCCACACTCCCCCGAGCTTTTACTGATCACCAACGACGTCAGGTCTGGCAGCCCTCGCTCATTGGTGAACAGCCTGACCACGTCCAGCCGCCGCCCGGTGGAAACGGGAATAGCATTTTGAACGACCGGATGGTCAGGGTTCTCACACTGGGCACGATCGACCAGTTCGGAGTACGTCAGGCAATGTTTGTGCTTGGCCAGATCAACCAGAATTGGGTAATAGACGGACGCCAACTGGACGTCGATAAGCGTGATGTTTTCGTAAAGACCTTGCTGTGCGTTCATGATGTTCCTGACCAGCGCATGATTTCCTTGAGTGAGATAACATCCCACACTTCGCACCACATGGCTAATAGCCACCTATTCTTATCAAGGAAGATTTGTGACCCTTCGAACAGCAGCTGACCTGTGGAACAGCCTGAACTCAGCGGACCGCCTGGCGCCCAGGAGCCATGACAGACAGTTCGTCGCAGACCTGCGCGCGGCGTTGCAGATTGCGCCATCTCAAGACATTGGCGCCTATCTGAAACGTCACACCGTCGATGCCACGTCTTTCCTCATCGCGGTACTGAATGCCTTGCAGCCTTTCGGCATGATGCTCAACGACATCTATGAGATGTTCGCCGAGGGCGGTGTGTCCCAGAGCAATGAGCGACTGCTGATCGAGTTCGATTTTGGTCAGGGCGACAAAGTGCCCTTCGACGTCGATGCGTTTCGTCGCGCCCGCGCGATAATGGAAAACCTCAGCCACGCAGTTGCCCAGCGCGCCTATTGTGCAGAGGACTTGAGGCTCATCAGCAACGGCGTGTTCCGTGCGTTGAGAGAAACGCCGGGGGTGGACACTACCAGGCCCCCTTCTCTCGTGGATATGGCTGCAAAAAGCTGGATTGATGGCCACGAATGGCCTTATCAAACGCCTGTGCCGCTGCCCGATGGTGCGCCCAATGACTCACTGACCCAGGCACTTGCACCACTGGCGACCCTGATCCAGCAGCTGTGCCAACGTACAAGCCGCTATACCAGCCAGAATGACCTGCGCAGCGCCCGCCGTGATGACGAACCATGCCCATCAGAGAGAGCGCCCATCCATCAATGGAGTGAATCCCAGTTAGCGCACGTTCAGGACGATCACATCGCGCGTTTTCAGCTCTTACCCAGACTTTGGTATTGCCAACAGCTTGTCCCCCTGTCACACAGGGACAATTTCGCAGAAAAAATTGAAGCACTCATCAATGCCCATTCGCAGTTCGTCCCGCCCCAACCCTTGTCACGTGAGCTGGAAGACCTGCTGGACCTGCCCATCTGGAAACAACGTTCACAGCTCTATTCGGTGTGGCTTATTACGCTGCTGAAGCGCGAACTCAAACAGTCAGGTGAACGTTTTCAACTGATGGCCGAAGACAACGGCCTCACATTCGCCTTCAGGCCTACTCTTATTGCCAAGCTGCATGTCGGCAACGATGTGCTCGAGCTGATGGCGGAGCTTCGCGTCGCCTCCAAAGACATTAAGTTGGCAGGTGCAGGCCGTAGCCAGAACATTCAACCTGACTATTCGCTCCTGCAGCGCCTGCCGGATAAAACCGAAAAAGTTGTCTATGTGCTGGAAGCAAAGCAGTACGCCCGCGCCAACACTCGAAACTTCAATGAAGCCCTGCGCGACTACGCAAAGATCAACACACACGCCCTTGTAGCCCTCGCAAACTACGGACCGGTGCCCGCCAGTCAGCCGAAAAAGCTGGTGGACCTGTGCGCGCAGAATGGCGATGAAAACGTGAGTGAGCGTTGCCAGGCATTTGCAGGCGTCACCCCCATCAACGCGATGTCAACGCACCTATTGCGCCAGCATTTTCGTCGTGCACTCACCGAGTACGCGTTACCTCTGCCCCGCCTGATTGTCGACCTGTCCAGTTCAATGGGTGGAGTGCTGAATACTCAAGCCTTGGATAGCTGGCCAACCACTGCCGAGCGCATTGCTGATTCGGGCATGGGGCTCATACTTAACCGGCACTACCCGGAACCCGTGAGTCCCGGCCAGCCAACGCGTAACGCCATGCTGTCGCTGTTCGAAAAAACCGTCAACGGACCCAAGGGGGTCTACGACATCACCCAAAAAGAACGTGGCCTGTTGATGCTGTTTACGGACAGCGGTGGATTTCATGAAGAACGCAATTATCACGACAAGCTGGCGGGCATCATCATTCTGCAACCGGACGGCTCAATGGAGCTGCGGATGAGGAAATCTACGGAGAGTCTGCTGCGACGGGCAATACCCGCTCTGATCGCTTGCACACGTGCCGGTGAATCCTATTGAGCGTTTGCCACAAAGCTGCTCAGGGCCGTATGGTGCGGCATCCATCAAACTCTACGCCTGCCACGCGGTGCGCCTTTTCCAAGGTTGATTATTTCAATGCGCAACCTGATCTTCGTCAGCCTCTGCCTGTTGGCCGGCTGCCAACAAACGCCACCCGCCAACGACCAGCTCGACGCCGTGCTCTGGACCCAGACCTCCATCGAGCATGAGCTGATCTACCGCCAGCTCTTTGCCAATGCCACCCGCCAACTCGACGTGGCCCTGGCTGATCCCACCTGGGACGCCCTGCCCTTACCGCCGCGCAACCTGACGGGCTTGCCGCCGGCCGTGGTGGTGGATATCGACGAAACCCTGCTGGACAACGTGCCGCTCAACGCGCGGGATGTGGTCAACAACCAGGTCTACTCCTACGACCGCTGGAACACCTGGGTCGACCAGGCCAAGGCCCAGGCGTTGCCTGGCGCAGTCGCCTTCCTGCAAGCGGCCCAGCAAAAAGGCATCGCGGTCTACTACCTGACCAACCGCGAACACAGCCAGGTCACCGCCACGGTGAAAAACCTGCGCCTGCGCGGCTTTCCGGTGGAAAGCGACGAACACGTCCTCGCCGCCAGCACACCTACCGGCCATTGCGAAAGCGCCGGCTATGGCAAGAACTGCCGCCGCCAATGGGTCGCTGCCCATGCTCGGGTGTTGTTGATGGCGGGTGATTCCCTTGGGGATTTCGTCCAGGCCGAGCACAACACCGTCGCGGATCAACGCAAGGCCGTGGCGCCCTATGTGAACTGGCTGGGGCAGCGCTGGTTTCTGCTGCCCAACCCGACCTATGGCAGCTGGTACAGCGCGCCGTATGGGGATGATGAGAAGTTACCGTTTGAGCAAAAGCGCACGCTCAAGCAGCAGGCGTTGCAGTTGCAGGAATAGCCCGCGCGACTGAACGGGCCTGGGATGCTGCCGTATACCGATTCCTCAGCGACGTGCGCTGACTGCCGAAGCGTCATTGGACACGATCACTTCCACACGGCGGTTCAACTGGCGTGACTGCGCGCTCTGGTTATCGGCGACCGGGAATTGCTTGCCGTAGCCGATTACCGCAATACGCTCGATCCCCACGCCAAGCCGTTGCAGGCCACGGGCGACTGCTTGGGCACGTCGCTCGGACAGGCTCTGGTTGTAGGCATCACCACCGACGCTGTCAGTGAACCCCTCTACGCGCACCTGACGCTCCGGGTTCTGCACCAGAAAGTTCGCCACCCCCTGGAAGTCCCGTTGGCTGCCCGCTTTCAAATCGGCCTTGCCGGTATCGAACAGCACGTCACCAAAGGTGATGACCTGACCACGCTCGGTCGGCTGGGCTTTCATCGCCTGCAACGCCTTGAGCTGCGCGGTGCGCACGTCGAGTTGCACCTGGGTGCGGTCGACCGCGATGTTGTCGAGCTGGGCGTCGGTTTTGCGGCCGACGATGGTCTGCTCGGCCAGGGCGATTTTTTGCGTGGCAAGGTAGGCGAGCTGGTCGATCTGGGGGTCGGTACGGTCGTGCAGGGACACTTGGTTGGCGCGGTCCAGCGCGTTGGAAGCGATACGGGTTTCAACCGCCGCCAGGGTGTTGGACTCCGGCTTCTCCTGCAGGCTGGAGAACTGGCTGCGCGCTTGCAGCAATTGCGGGTTTTCCGGCGGCGTGGCGCAACCGGCAAACACCAGACTCAGGGCCGAAAGAACAGGAATGAAAAAAAGGGCACGCATGGCAAGATCCTCAGTGGGTAGTCGCGGGGGCGTTGAGCATTTCCTGCTTGAGCACCTGGATGCCCTCTCGCGCCTGCTTCAAGACTTGTTGTTTACGCACGGCATTGGCCTTGGCTTCGGCGAGGCTGGCATCGGCTTCGATCTGATCGGCCAGTGCGTCGACCTCGACGTACTTCATTTCACCGATGGCCTGGTCCATACGCGCCAGTTTGTCCTGGGCCGTTTTCATTTCCAGTGGCGCGAACTGGGTCGCTTGCGCTGCCAAGGCACGCCCTACCGCATCACGGGCCAGGGAGATCTTTACCGCTGGTGGCTGCGCCGTGGCACAACCTGCCAGTACACCAGCGGCGATCACGGCCCAGGCCGAGCGGCGCAGGCGTTTGCTCACACTGGTCATCTTCATGTGTTGACTCCTAAGCATGTTCTTACGGCTGCCGGGCGATGGGAACAGCCCTTGCCGTCTCGCTTGTGTTCAAGCGATCGCGCCATCCTAGGAGGAAAAATGCAGACTAGAAGAATGAAAAATCCTGGCTGGTTGTAGGATTTTTCTCAGAAAAACAACCACCACCAAGTGTAGTATTTGTTCACTTAATCAATAAGTTGTCCGCCGACGGACACAATAAGGCATATGGAAATGAAAAGAGTGTTGATCGCTGCGTTCGGCATCTTGTCGCTGACCCAAACATCGCTGGCGTTCGCCGATAACGCCAACGGAAAAAATCTCTATATGCAGCGATGCGCCATGTGCCACGGCGCGGATATCAAGGGAACAGGGCCGTTGGCCAAAAAAAGCAACCCGCCTACACCAGACCTGACCACCGCTGCCTTTAAAAAACGCCTGAATGATTATCCGGGCGTTATCGTCTCTTCGATCATACTTCGCCCCAATGGCGACTTGATCCCAAGAACGTTGCGAGAGAACGGCGTAAAACTACCGCCGTTCGCTTGGAGGGTTAACGACTTCCGCGATTTGAATCAGTACATGAGCGGTGTGATTGCCAAGCATCAATGATGGGCGGTCAATCGATCACGCGGTCCTGATCGCCCAGGTCCAGGCCTTGCTGGCGCAAGCCGTGTTGGGGCGCGAAGCGTTTTTGCTTACTGTTGGCGCTTCCAAAAGTGACCCGCTGCAACAGCGGGACCCTAAGCTGCCGTTACCGAAGAAACGGATAGGTACACCTATTTATCCAGCCGCAACAGTTGCATCTGCTGCCGATAATCATCCGTCACCTGCCGAGCCTGCCCGCTGCTGGTAATCACCTTAGGCGTAATCAGCACAATCAACTCCGTCCGATCCTTCGACTTGCTGGTACTGCCGAACAACCACCGCAACCCCGGAATCTTCCCCAGATACGGTACCGCACTCACACTCTCCTGGTTGTCCTGCTTGATCAACCCCCCCAGCAACACCGTCTGCCCACTCTGCACCGCCACCTGCGTCGACACCGAACGCGTGGAAATACGTGGATTCACCGGCGTGTCGCTATTCGTACTCTGATTCTCAGCATCACTGACCTGCTGCTGAATATCCATGTACACCAACCCACCCGGATTGATCCGCGGCACCACATCCAGAATCACCCCCGTCTGCACATACTCGACACTGCTCAAGGTGGTATCCGCATCCCCCGTGTTCACCGTGGTTTGGTTGATGGGAATGTTGTCCCCCACTTGAATCTGCGCCGGCTGGTTGTTCATCACCACCAGCGACGGTGCCGACAGTACCTGGGTGCGGCCATTGGTTTCCAACGCATGCAACGCCACCTGCAAATTCGAACTGACAAACGAATAGAACAACGAATCCGTTGCCCCCAACCCCGCCCCACCCCCGCCCAGCGCGCCCTGGCTGCCAGAGGCATTGGCCACGGTGGTGCTGGAGGAATTCCCCGCCAGGCGCCCCAGGTACCACTGCACGCCCAGGTCCAGTTCACCAGTGAGCTTGACCTCAAGGATGCGCGTCTCGATCTGCACTTGCAGCGGCGGGTTGTCGAGGCGTTTGATCGCCGCTTCGATCTCTTTCCACTGTGCCGGTCGGGTGCGCACCAGCAGCTGGTTGCTGCTCTTTTGCGCGGTGATGCGGGTGCCGGCTTCGAGCGCGCTGGTGGGGGCGACTTCCTTTTCTTGCGGCTCCGACTCTTCGGCCGCAGGCGGGTTGTTCTGCAAGCCGCCGGAATTGAGCGACGACAGGGTGGTCGTGCGCAGACCCGGCGCGACCTTGGCCGGTGTGTCGTCCTTGATTGCGCCGGTGCCGTAGATCTGCCGCAGGTACTTGGCCAGGTCGGCGGCCTTCATGTTGCGCACGTCGTAAACGTACATCTGCGGCTCGTTACCGCCGCCCTCGTCGATGGTGCGAATCCAGTCGCCCACTTCGCTGAGGTACTGCGGCTGGGAAGAAATCGCCACCACCGAGTTGGTCCGTTCAATCGGCAAAAAGCGCAGCATGCCGGCCAGGGGCATGCCGCTGTCAGGGCCGAACATGCTTTGCAGTTGGGGCATCAACTCGGCCACGGAAGCCCGTTGCAGACCGAAGACGCCCACCGACATGCCCTTGAGCCAGTCCACGTCGAAGGTGTCGATGGTGTCCTGGTAGTTGGCCAACTCGTCCGGGGTACCCGCCAGGCTCAGTACGTTGCGTGCCGGGTCCACCAGCAAGAACGCGTTCTCGCGGGCGAAGGGCTTGAGCAGTTTTTGCATCTCGGTGGCGGAGATGTAGCGCAACGCAAACAACCGCGCCGACAGGCCGCTGGACGGTTGCGCCACGTTCATCTGCGGTACCAGTTTGCCGGCCACCGCCTGGTTGGCGGGCAGGATCACGTAGCGATCGCCCTGCTTGATCATCGCGTTGTCGGTCCAGGACAGCAGGGTTTCAAGGATCGACAGAGCCTGTTGTTTGTCCACCGGTTTGGAGGTGGAAAAGCTGACGTTGCCCTTCACGCCCTGGGCGATGCTGTAGTTTTCGTGCAGCAGGTCGCCCATCACGCTGTTGATCACCGCTTCGATGGGCTGGTCGGCAAAGTTGAAGACAATATCGCCCCCCTTCTCTTTCGCCACCGGCTGCGCTGCCGGCGCGCGCACGAACTGTTGGTTGCCACGGATCAGTTGGCGCTGCGCTGGCGGTTGCACCGACGGCGGCGGAGTTTCCGCTGCGGCCTGCTCGGTCGGCGGGCGTTGCGAGCCCGTGCCCTGCATGGCTTCGTGCAGCAGATCGTCATCCGGTTCCAGACGGTCGGGAAAAGATCCACAGCCGCCCAGGACAAGGGCGGTGGCCAGGCAAAACGTTGAGGTGCGCATGTCGATCAAGGGAGAGGCTCGCGGGGCAAAGTAATGGGGGGCCTGCTGGACGGCGGCGGCAGGCGCTTGGCGTAGAGGCTCAAGGTTTGCGTGCGGCCGTCCAGGCTGAATCGGGCGTATTGCGGGGTGAGGTGGTCCAGGCGCCAGCCGTTGGGCAGGGCCTGGCCGAGACGGACCGTCAGGGCGCGGCCGTCGGCCTGTTTGAGCATGGCCATTTGCAGGTTGCCGGTGATCATGATGCCGCTGAGGGTCAGGTTGGCCAGGCTGGCGCCTTGGGCTTTGCCCACGACGCGATCCGGGCTGCGGTCCGGGCTGAACAGCGGCGTTTGCCAAGTGGCGGCGAGGTTTTCCAGCGGGACACTCGGCGCGACCTGGACCTGAGCGGTAGGATGGGCGCGCGTGGGCGCTTCAGGCAGCCACTGCGGTTCATCGCCGATACTGCTGAGAATCACCGCCATCAACACGCCCAGTAAGCCCGACAAGCCGAGCAGGCCCCACTCCACGGGGCGTAGTCTGCCGATCATGGCGTCACCCGCGCCGGTTGCAGATAGCCGCGCACCAACAGATGCACCACCAACTTGCCCGCACCGCCATTGGCCGGCGCCTGCTGGCTGCGACGGATGCGCAGTTCATCCACGAACAGGAACGGCGGCTGGTACTCCAACTCATGCAGCAGGGCTTCCAGAGGTTCGATGGCGCAATCGAGGGTCAGGCTGACCTTGACCTGGCGATACGGCTCGCCGTCGTCCTGCTCCGGGGTGATGGGCTTGCGCTGGGTCAAACTGCAACCGCCGCCGAGGTTGGCGTGGCTGTTGATCAGGTCGGCGAGACGCTGCATCAGGTCGGCGGCCACCACATCGGGGTCATCCCCCGGCAATAGGCTGGTGCTGCTGGCGGGATCCTGCCGGGCTTGCTCAAGCTGTTGGCGCAGTGCATCGCGTTGACGCAACACGCCGGCATACCGCTGCTGTTGCTCGCGCAGTTGTTCGGCCTGTTCGCCCATGTCGCGCAGGGGGCCGGCGAACCAGCTGTCGATCAACAGCCAGTAGGCCGTGCCAAGCACCAACGCCAGCACCAGCAAGGCAGCACCACGGCGTTCACGGGGTGTGAGGGGTCGGCGCATCGGCAGCCTCCTGGCGTAGGTGTGCACGCAAGGCAAACTGGTCCTTGCCGGTGCGGGCATCGGGTTGGATCACCCCTTCGAACTGGGCGTTTTCCAGGCTGCGGCAGCCTTTGATACGGGTGATCAATGCGCTGGCCTTGGCGCTTTGGCCGGAGATTGAAATCTCACCGTCCTTCACCTCCAGTTGATCCAGCCAGGTGTCGGCGGGCAAGCAGGTGGTCAGGTCATTGAGCAGCGCGGCCAGCGGCGGTTGCGCCAGTTTGCGCCGGGTGAGGTACTGCGCCGCGCCGCGGGTATTGAGCAGTTGCTGGCGCAGGGCATGCACCTCGGCGACCTGGGCTTTTTGCTGTTGGACGCTGGTGTGCATCGCGTCGATGACACGCTGGCGGTCGTTGAGCCACAGCACCATCGCCGCGATCAGCAAGGCCCCGCACAACCACGGCAGGCTACGCTGCAAGCCCATGCCCGGCCGGCGTTGACGGGGGCGCAGCGGTGCGGGCAGCAGGTCGATACCGAGGTTTGCCGCGTCCACGCGATGGGGATGCAGGCCGAGGGCGGCGCAGTCGGTAAGCATCTGGTCCAGGCGCTCGCGCAGGATCGCCACCAGCGTGACCTCAAGGTGGCTGGGCGTGCGCCGCTCCTGGCGGGCGACACAGTAGAGTTGGTCAGCCTCGAACGGGGTGTAGCGGTCCAGTTCATAACCGACCACGGCCTCCAGATTGCGCCCGGCGGCCAGAGGCAGTTGTACGCGTTGCAGCAGCACGGCATCCGCGCCGAGCATCAGCACTTGGCGTGTGCTGCTCGACACGACCGGCACCGCTAACGGCCAGTGGTGGATCTGCTCCGGCGGTTCCGGCCGTGCCAACCAACTCGGCACACAGGCGCGCAACTCCGCAAGCCACACGCGCCAACCCTGTTGCAGCAGGCTGCCGCGCCAGTGCCGGGCAATGGGTTCCAATCGATTCATTCTTGCCAACGCAACACCCGATAGGGTTGTGCGCTGTCCTCCGATGGGCTCAATAAAACAGTGACTTGCAGCCGCGCCTGATAACCGCCGGGGCGCTCGGCGCGGCTGTCGACCACCAGCACTTCGCCAGGGTCGGCACCTTCGGCGTTCTGACGCGGCAGGTTCAGCGCCTTGCGCATCAGCGGGCTAGCGAAGGCGGGATCGGGGCGGTCCAGGTCGCTCCACAAGGTGATCTCGGGCAGCAATTGGCTGTAGAGGGTTTGCGTCATGCCGGGCAATTGGCGCACTTCTTCCAGCACCCGGAACGGCGCCAGGCCCTGGTGACGTCGCGCGTCGAGGGCCGTGGCCAACTGTGTCGCTTGGGCCGGAGTGGCACCGCAGGCCAGGGCCAGGCGTGTGAAATCCTGTGCCTGGGCATTGATCAGGTAGAGCTTGCCGCGTTCGCTACGCAAGCTGACGTGCAACTGGGCGTCGTCAAAAGCCAGGGCGATATCGCGGCCATCGGCAACCCAGCGTCGGTCGACCAAGACGTGCGCGATGCCGGCTTCGGCGGCCAAAACAGTCTGGGTATGTTGGCGCAGCCACAGGGCCTGGCGACTTTCCAGTTGCACCCAGCCCGCCAGGCCGCCGAGCAACACGCTGAGCAACGCCAGTACCCACAACACCAGCAGCAGGGCCGCGCCGCGTTGGCGTCTCATTCTTCCACGCTCCCGCTGGACAGGTTCAAGCGCAGGGCAATCACCTGGGTGACCCAGGGCACCGGGCCGTCGACGTGGGCGGCGATGCGCACGGCCGCAGGCAAGCGCCTGGACCATGGCCAGTCACTGACCCAACCGGTGGGCTGGCCCAGCGGTGACGTGCCGCGATAATTGAATTGAAGACCCTCGATATTGTTCAGCAGCACCTGGGGTTCACGCTGGGAAAACCCGACCTGCAGACCCTGTTCGACCCGTTGCAGGCTGAACCGGTGGATCCCACCACCGAGCACACCGGGCAAGGTCGAGACGAACTCCAGGCGCTGTGCCGTGCCGACGAAAAATCCATCGCCCTCACCCACCGCCAGGGGCAACGCCTCGCTGATCGCCGTGCGCAAAAACTGTTGAGCGGCGCGCATTTCATCCAGGCTCACTGCATATGCCTGGGCCTTGGACACGGCACGATTGGCACCCAGCAACGCGCCGCCGACCAACACCAGCAGCACGCCCAGCAAGCTGAGTACCACAAGGATTTCCAGCAAGGTAAAGCCCTGTTCGCGGCGCTTCACAGGCGCGCCTTCAACGTGCTGAAACGGGCCTGGTGCGGGCCCTCACCAACGACCAGATCGAGACGAAAAATATGCGTTTGCTGACGGGTACAGGTCAGTTGCCAGTGGATACCATCGAGTTCGCCCTGGCTGACGCCGTTGCTCAATCGCCCTGCGGCCTCTTGATCGAAAATCGTCAGCGCCGCATGAGTGAGCCGGTCACTGTGGGCCACCTGGGACAGCGAGCTCGCGCTCTGGCCGAACGCAACCAGCAGCACCGTGCTGCACACCGCCATCAGCGTCAGTGCTGCGAGCATTTCCAGCAGCGTGAACCCGGCCTGGTGCTTCATGGCAGCGCCTTGGATTGCACGCTGCCGGTGAGCCAGCCGATATCGATGCGCCAACGCCGGGTGCCGTTGGCCACTAGCAGATTGCCGCCGGTGGAGCTGCCGTCCGGATAGAACTCGACGGCGGGGCCCACCTGTTCGGCGGTGTGCAGTGTCACTTGCAGCTCGGACGGCCACTGTTGCAGCGCACGGCCCGGCGCCTGGAACGTGCGGGCGCGCAGGTCGAACGCAGTACGTGCGGACTGCCCGCTGACAATCGCCCCCGCCCGCGTGGTGCGCAACGCCTCCACCATCTGTCCGACCGCGCGGCGCTCCTTCGCCGCCTGCAGACCCTGGCGCACGCCCATCCCCAGCAACCCGGCGGCGAGGCTGATCAATAGGATCACGACCAGCATTTCCAGCAGGGTAAAGCCGCGCTGGAACATAGCCGCGTTACTCCCAATTGCCCAGGTCGGCGCTATAACCTTCGCCGCCCGGCTGGCCATCCTGGCCGTAGAAGATCAGGTCGAACGCACCGTGTTCACCGGGGAAGCGATAGCCGAAGGCATGCCCGAACGGGTCCTTGAGGTCCGACGGCTTGGCATAGCCACCGGGTCTGTCCACCAGTTGTTGCAGGCTGGTGGGCGGCGCGCCGACGTCGAGCGCGTAGCTGTCGATCTTCATGCTCAGGCTGGCCAGTTGCGCCTTGCCCGCGCCGTACTTGCCCTTGTCCACATTGCCGCCGACCTGGCGCACGACAATGGTGGCGACAATGCCCAGCAGCACGATCACCGCGAGCATTTCCAACAGGGTGAAACCGCCTTGGCGGCGTGGTTTTCTCATGGGTTCAGCTCCTTCATATATTGCTGGTCAGGCTCATCAACGGCAGCATGATCGCCAACATGATCACCGCCACCAGCACCGCCATGACCACGGTCAGGGACGGCACCAGTGCGGCGAGCAGGCGATCGATGCCGCGCTTGGCTTCGACGTCGAAGATGTCGGCCACCTTGAGCAACATGCTGTCGAGTTCGCCGGCCTGTTCGCCGACTTCAATCATTTGCAGGGCCAGCTCGGGCAGCAGCGGCTGGCTGCCGAACGCGCTGGCGAGGGTGCCGCCGCCTTTGACCGATTCCGCCGCACTGCCGACCTGGGCCTGCAGCGCGCGGTTGGTGCAGACTTGCCGTGCGATCACCAAGGCTTGCAGCAACGCCACGCCATTGCTGAGCAGCGTGCCGAGGGTGCGCGTCAGGCGGGCCGCTTCGACACGTTGCAGCAGCGGGCCGATCCCACGGACACCGAGCAGGCGCCGATCGTATTGTTCTCGAAACGCCGGATTACGCAGGCGTGCCGCCCAACACCCACCGCTCACGATCAGCCCGGCCAACACCAGCAGGCCATAGGCGCCCAGGAACTCACCCAAGGCGAGAATCACCTCGGTGATCCACGGAATCGGCACGCCCAGGTCCTGGAAGATCGGCACGAATTGCGGCACCACATAAGCCAGCAACAGCGCCAGGGACCCGAGTACGCCCACCACCAGGAAGGCTGGATAGATCAGCGCATTGATCACTTCACCACGCAGCCGCTCGCTGCGTTCCAGGTAGTCGCTGAGTTGGCGCAGGGTGTTCTCCAGTGCGCCACCCGCCTCACCGGCGCGCACCATGCTCAGGTACAACGGTGAGAAGCTGCCGCCTTCTTCTTCCAAAGCGGCGGACAGTGGTTTACCCGCTTTGACGTGATCACGGATGCGCCCAATCAGTGCACGCACCTGGGGTTGACCGGGTTGTTTGAGCAACAGGCTCAACGAACGTTCGAGCGGCTGACCAGCCCCCAGCAGCGTCGCCAACTGCTGGGTGAAACTCACCAACGCCGCGCCCTTCAACTGCCCGCGTGGGTTGCGCAGGAGCGGGCTGCCGGCCGCCTCAATATGCAACAACAACAGGCCACGCTTGTGCAGGGCCGCGACGGCGGCGACTTGATCCACCGCTTCCAGCGTACCGTTCTGCGGCACACCCTGGCTGTCCAGGGCGCGGAACTTGAACAGGCTCACGCGCCCTCTCCACGGGTGACGCGCAGTACCTCTTCCAACGAGGTAATACCCGCCAAGGCCTGGCGCAGTCCTTCTTCATACAACGTGCGCAAACCGGCGCGGCGAGCCGCCTGCTCCAACGTGGCGGCATCGGCGTGACGCATCAACAGGCTGCGCAGTTCGTCGTTCATCACCAACAGCTCGGTCAGGGCGCTGCGGCCGTGATAGTCCCCGCGATAAAGCAGAATCGGGCGCTGTTCGGTCAGGCGATCCAGGCCGTGTTCTGCGATCAGTTCCGGCGGCGCTTCAAAGGCCACGCGGGTGACCGGATCCAGGCGCCGCACCAGGCGCTGGGCGAGAATGCCGCTGACGGTCGAAGCGATCAGGTAGCTTTCCACGCCCATGTCCATCAGCCGCGTGATGCTGGCTGCGGCGCTGTTGGTGTGCAGAGTGGAAAGCACAAGGTGCCCGGTCAGGGACGATTGAATGGCGATGCGGCAGGTTTCCAGGTCGCGGATCTCGCCGATCATGATCACGTCCGGGTCCTGGCGCACGATGGAGCGCAGCGCCCCGGCGAAGTCCAGGCCGATGGCAGGTTTGACCTGGATCTGGTTGATGCCTTCGAGTTGGTACTCCACCGGGTCTTCCACGGTGATGATCTTGCGCTCGGTGGTATTGAGCCGCGACAGCGCGGTGTAGAGCGTGGTGGTCTTGCCGGAACCGGTGGGCCCGGTGACCAGCAGGATGCCGTGGGGGCGCTCCAGCAGATCGAGGAAGCTTGCCAGGCGCTGGCCGTCAAAGCCCAGGCTCGGGAAATCGAACTGCACGGTCTGCCGGTCCAGCAAGCGCAGCACCACCGACTCGCCGAAGCTGGTGGGCACCGTGGACACGCGCAGGTCGAGCTCCTTGCCCTGGATGCGCAGCATGATGCGCCCATCCTGGGGCAGCCGACGTTCGGCGATGTCCAGCCGCGCCATGATCTTCACCCGTGAGATCACCGCCGCCGATGAACTGGCAGGCGGCGCTTCGGCGTCGTGCAGCACGCCGTCGATGCGGTAGCGCACCTTGAGCTGGTTTTCGAAGGGTTCGATATGGATGTCCGAGGCCCGTTGTTCCACGGCGCGCTGCAGGATCAGGTTGACCAGGCGGATCACCGGTGCTTCGGAGGCCATGTCCTTGAGGTGTTCGATATCTTCCTCGGCGCCGCCCTGCTCATCGAGGTTTTCGATCAGCGTGCCCATGGCCGAGCGGCCCTGGCCGTAGTAGCGCTCGATCAGGGTGTCGACTTCATTGCGCGGGCCGATGGCCAGCCACACTGGCACCTGGCACGCATAAGCCAAGGCCTGGAACGGATAAAGTTGCGCCGGGTTGGCGGCGAGCACCCGCAGGCCGCCCTGGGTCCAGCCCATGGGCACTACCTGGTAGTGACGCATGAAGCGTTCGGTCAAGACGGGCAAGGGATCGAGCAACGGCGGCGCGGCATCGGCCAATAACAGCGGCGCGCCGACTAACGCCGCCCAGGCGCGGGCCAATTCGACTTCAGAGACCAGGCCCAGACGTGTCAGCAGGCTCAGCAGGTCGTCCGTGGACAAGCGTCGGGCGCGCTCCAGGTCCACCGTTTTCAGCCCGGCATGCTGCATCAGCCACGCGCACACCTGTTCGGTGTGCGGGATCTGCATCTGGCAGGCATCGATAGGCGCTGACGACATAATGTTCAGGTATCTAGTGTTGCGAGAAAGTATGGCTATTTGGAACTACAGCAACATGCCATTAGTTAGCCATAACCCAAGCGAGAGTAAGCCGGGGTTATCGACTGGAAGTTATAGCCCTAGTTCCTGAAGACCGGGAATAAAATAAACATAATGGCCAAGACCCTTGTGCCAGAGCCTTAGAAGCTAATAGCCATCCTTTCACTAGTTGCAATTAGCCACTTATGCGTTTTCTCGCGCAATTAAACGGTTTTTCAATACATTCAACCGGGTTACTTCATTATCAACAAGAAGCAAAACCACACGTTCAACCACGTCAGGTATGAGGTCGGGTGCTTTTTTCGATCAGGCACATCGGCGTGCCTGCCACCGGCTCGCTCATCACCTGCACCTGCACCTCAAACACCTGCCGCATCAACTCGGCAGTGATCACCTGCCCCGGCGCACCATCGGCCACCAGCTTGCCGCCGTGCATCACCGCCAGGTGGTGGGCATAGCGGCAGGCCTGGTTGATGTCGTGGAGCACGGTGATCACGGTCTTGCCTTCGCCAGCCAGTTCGCCCATCAGGTCGAGCAGTTCGACCTGGTGGCTGATGTCGAGGTACGTGGTGGGTTCGTCGAGCAGTACCACCGGCGCGTTCTGCGCCAACACCATGGCCAGCCAGGCGCGTTGGCGCTGGCCGCCGGACAGGTCCGCCAGGGCGCGGTCGGCCAGGGTGTCCAGTTCCAGGCGTTGCATGGCCTGGGTGACATGGGCTTGGTCATTGCCGCTCAGGCGTCCCCACAATGAGTTGTGCGGGCTGCGGCCATAGGCGACCAACTGGCGCACGCTGACGCCTTCTGGCACTGGCAACACCTGGGGCAAGAATGCGATCTGCCGCGCCAATTGGCGGGCGGACAAGCTGGTGTAAGCCTGGCCATCCAGGGTCAGTTCACCCTGGGTCGGCTTGAGGATGCGCGCGAAGGCCTTGAGCAAGGTGGATTTGCCACAGCCATTGGGACCGATCAAGGCGGTGACCTTTCCGGTCGGCGGCACAAAGGACAACCCCTGCACGATACGCGTGGTGCCGTAGCCGATATCCAGCTCGCGTGCTTGAAGAATACTCATGTGATCAGCCCTTGAACCGTGCCAGCAACCAAAGAAAATACGGCGCGCCAATCACCGCCGTGAGCACCCCGGCGGGGATTTCGCTGGGCGCGATCAACGTGCGTCCCAACGTGTCGGCCAGCACCAGCAACAGCGCACCCGTCAGCATCGCCGCCGGCAGCAAATACTGGTGATGCCCGCCCACCAAGCGACGTGCCATGTGCGGCGCGACCAGGCCGATAAAACCGATCGGCCCGATCACGCCCACGCCCAGGCTGGTCAACACCACCGCGCAGGCCATGGCCAGCCAGCGAGTGCGGCCAAGTGCCGTGCCGAGGCTGTGGGCGGCTTCGTCGCCGAGGGCAATCAGGTTCAGCGGCTTGGCCAGGCACAGGCCCACGGGGATCAGCACCAGGAACGGCAATACCAGCGCCACATGGTGCCAGTTACGGCTCCACAAACTGCCAGTGAGGGCGAGCAAGGCCGTGTTGATATCCAACGGATGGGACAGGATCAGAAACTCGGTGACACTGGACAAGGTCACCGCAATCGCCACCCCGGACAGTGCAAAGCGCACTCCGGAAAAACTCACCCCGGCGTTGTACAGCGCCAGCAGCAACGCACCGCCTGCTCCACCCAGGCACGCCACCAACGGCAACCACGCAATCGGCATATGCGGCCAACTGATGATCGCTACGGTCAGCGCCAGGCCCGCACCCTGGGTCACGCCGAGGATCTCCGGCGAGGCCAGCGGGTTGCGGATCACACCCTGCACAATCGCCCCGGCCAGGCCGAAGGCGCATCCGGCGAGGATCGCAATCAGGCTGCGTGGCAGGCGGTGGTTCCAGACGTCGAAGTCGAGGGCGTCGTGGGCCAACAAGCGGTCCAACACAGCGTCAGGCGTGAGCCACACAGTGCCGGCGCTGAGGCTGATTAACGTCGCCAGCAGCAACAGGCCCAGCAGCAGCCATAAGCGCAATGGTGGCCGGGTCATAGGGCACGCCTGGCAAGAAAGAGGAAGAACGGCGCGCCGATCAGCGCGGTGACCACACCGGCCGGGGTCTCCACCGGAAACGCCACGGCGCGGCTGAGCAGGTCGGCGGCCAGCACGATCACCGCGCCCAACGCAGCGCTCAGCGGAATCAACCAGCGGTAGTCATTCCCGAGGAACTGACGAAGGATATTCGGCGCGATCAGCCCCACAAATCCGATCGGCCCCACCGCGCAGACACTCGCCCCCACCAGCAACAGGCTGGCGATGAACACCTGCAAACGCAGGCTGGCAATGCCCACGCCCAGGGAGCGTGCGGCGTCTTCGCCGAGGTTGATCAGGTTCAGTCGCGGCGCACACCAGAGCGCCCACAGGCCGCCGATCAAGGTGCACGGCCAGAGCAATTGCACTTGCGCGGCGCCGGCATTGGCCAGGGAACCGGCCAGCCAGTTGAGCACGCTTTGCGCCTGGGCCTCGACCAGGATCACCGTGAGCCGGGTCAATGCCGCGCACAACGCCGCCACCGCGACGCCAGCCAATACCAGGCGGCCTTGGGCCGTAGTCGGCGACCAGGCGCCGCCGAGGCTGAATACGGTGATCCAGGCCAGCGCGCCCCCCAGGCAGGTCATCAACAACGCACCGCCCGCAAACGGCAACGCAACCAGCCCGGTGGAAAACAACGCCAAGCCCAACGCCGCCCCTGCCGTCACGCCAAACAAGGACGGCGAGGCCAGACGGTTGCGAGTAATGCCCTGCATCAACGCACCGGCCAAGCCCAGGCAGGCGCCGACCAAGGCGGCACACAGCGCGCGTGGCACACGCAGCTGGGCGACGATGTAGGCCATATTGCCGCCCACGCGGCCTTGATGAACCAGGCCATTCCACGCATCCGTCGCCGTGATCGTGAACGGCGACCAGCTGTACAGCGACAGCCAGAACAAGCCGGCACCCAGCAGCACAATGCCTGCCGCCGCGAGACTGCGCCCCATGCTTATTGGCTCAGTACGGCTTTACCGCCTTTGAGAATCGCCAGCGCGTCTTCGGCGATCTGCTCCGAGGCCAGTACGCCGCGGTTGCGCGCCCAACTGTCGCCGTCCACTTCGGCGACCTGCTTGTTACGCACCGCTCCCAGCACTTGCCACAGCGGCTGCTGGCTCCAGCTGTCGACGATGCTGGGGCGACGGTAATGGCCGACGAGCAACCAGCCGGGGTCGAGGGCGAGCAGTTGCTCCAGGCTGACGAACTCGGTAGGTGCAGCGTTGGCGCGTACCGAAGGGACTTTCAGGCCGATGGCTTCGAGCACGCTGCCGGCGTAGGAGTCCGGGCCGTGTACGGAGAAACTGTCTTCACGCGCCACACCGAACAGCACACTGGCGCCGGCCGGGATCTGTTGCGCAATGGCGTTGAGGTTCTCGCGGTTCTTCTGGATCCGCGCTTCCATCTGCGCGCTTTTGCCCAACGCCTTGCCGATCAACTCGGCGGATTTCAGGCTGCCCTGGTAGTCCTCGCCGCGTGACGGCAGCAACAAGGTCGGCGCGATGCTCGCCAGGTCGCTGTACAAGGCCTGGTGACGATTGAGGTCGGCGACGATCAAGTCTGGCTTGAGCCGGGCGATTTCCTCGATACTCGGTTGCGAGCGCAGGCCCACCGACTTCCATTGGCCGATGGCCTGGCGCACACGGGGCAGTACGCGGTTGGCATCACCATCATCGGCGGCCCCAACGGGCGTGACGTCAACGGCAGCCAGGCTGTCGAGAAAGGAGAATTCCAGCACCACCACGCGCTTGGGCGCATCCGGCAGATGCACCGCGTGCTGGCCGTCGTTGAGGTCGATGGGGGCGGCGCTCAGCAGGCTTGAAGAGAACGCCAACACGCAGGCGGCAAGGGTGGGGATGGAGCGCAGCATTCGCATGACAAGGACCTCGGCGTTAAAACACCCCGCTAGACAGGCCGGGGAAAACGGCGGGTACTATTCCATATCGACGCGGCGTGATCAAAAAACATTCTCATTAACGCCAAAATCAGGTGTGGGAGCTGGCTTGCCTGCGATGACGCTACATCAGCAAATAGCGCTGTGACTGGCGCCCCTCCCTATCGCAAGCAAACCAGCGCCCACAGGTTGATCGGTGTCCCCCCTTAGAAGTCGACGGTGGCGGACAGCAGATAGGTACGCGGCGTCGACAAGGTCAGCCCCGGCTCACTGTCATCCGAAGCCCCGGCCGAACTCCAATAGCGCTTATCGGCGACGTTCTCCACATTCGCCCGCAAGGTGATGTGTTTGTCGTCCACCTTGAACGCGTAGCGCGCCCCTACGTCGAGGCGGTTCCAGGCGTCGATTTCCTTGACGTTGGACTGGTCCAGGTACTGCGAGCTGGAGTAAATGCCACGGCTGGTCAGCGTCAGGCCTTCGAGGCCCGGCACATCCCATTCGGCACCCAGGTTGACGTTGTACTTGGGCGTGGCCGGGGCACGGTTGCCGTCCCAGGTACCGTTGGTGGTGTCCTTCAGCTCACTGTCGATGTACATCACACCACCGAGCAGGCGGAAGCCCTTGAGCGGTTCGCCGAACACACTCAGTTCCACACCTGAGTTCTCGCGTTTGCCATTGGGACCAAACAGCCGCGTGGTCGCATTGGTTTCATAGGCCGGCTGCTTGATACGGAACACCGCAGCGGTCACGGCAAACGCCCCGGCGTCGTACTTGGCGCCCACTTCGACCTGGCGGCTGATGAACGGCGGGAAGATCTGGTCTTCGTTGATCGAGGTGGACGGCGCGATCTTGCCCTGGCTCAGGCCTTCCATGTAGTTGGCGTACAGCGACAACCTGTCGGTGGCCTTGAACAGGATGCCGCCGGATGGCGAGACCTTTTCTTCGTCGTAGGCGGTATCACCTTTGATGCCGTCGCTCCAGTCATCGACCTTCACGCGCTGCCAGCGCGCACCGAGGGTGAGCAACAGGCGATCATCGAAGAAGCCCAGGGTGTCGGACAAGGCCACGCCGCTGAATTTGTTTTCGGTGTAGACCTTGGGATCAAACCGCGTCGGCCGCGAAGGCGTGGGGGTTTGCACCGGGTTGTAGAGATTGCTCGACGGCGACGTATAACGCGCGCCTCCGTTGGTGAAGTCCATGTCGAAGTAGCTGGCGGCCAGGTTGACCTCATGGCTCACCGGCCCGGTCTGGAACCAGTTGCGCACGCCGGCGGTGTAGGTGCGCACGTTTTCATCGCGGGTGAAATCCCGTGGCTGCACGCTGAAGTCACCGGCTGCGTTGGATACGGACACCGCGTGGCGCAGGAAATCGTGGTTGCTTTTGCGCGCCCCCATGCCGCCGTAGAGCATCACGTTGTCGCTGAGGTCATACTCGGCATTGACCGTGCCGAAGGTGTCGTTGGTTCGGGCCTTGCTCCAGGATTGCGCATAGTTGCGGCGCACGTCATTGGCGCTGGGCACCGGCGCTGCGGCCGCCACCTGTACGCGCTCTTGCGGCGCATCGGTGTCGCGCTCGGTGTGGCCGATGTCAGTGGAAAGGCGCAAGCGTTCGCCACGAAAATCCAGGCCCAGCACGGCCATTTCGCGGTCGACGCTCTGGTGATCCCACTCGGTATCGCCGGACTGCTTCACGCCGTTGAAGCGAATGCCGAACTGGTTGTCTTCGCCAAAGCGTCGACCGATGTCCACTGCGCCGCCGGCCTGGCTGTCGGAAGCCCAGTTGCCGGTAAACGAGTTGATGTCCTTGTCGGTGGCGCGCTTGGGCACCACGTTGATCCCGCCGCCCACGCTGCCACGCGGCGAAATGCCGTTGATCAACTGGCTCGGCCCCTTGAGGATGTCGACACGGTCGGCCATTTCCATGTCGATGGTGTAAGTCGGCAGCACGCCGTATAAGCCGTTGTACGCCACGTCGCTGTTGAACAGGCTGAAGCCGCGAATGGTGAATTGCTCGTAGCGCCCACCGGCCGGGTTGGTCGCGCGTACCGACGGGTCGGCGGCGATCAGGTCGCCCAGGGTGCGGGCCTGTTGGTTCTTCACCGTGTCAGCGGTGTAGGTGGTGATGCTGAACGGGGTTTCCATGAAGTCCCGCGTGCCGAGCAGGCCCTGGGCCGTGCGGCGCGCCACTTGGCCCCCGGCGTAGGTGTCGCCGTCATACAGGCCGGTGGTGCCGAGGATCGACGTCGGGGCCAATTCCAGGCTGCTGCCCTCCGGCGCCGGCACCAGCATATAGGCCTGTGCACCCATCGGCTGCAGTTGCAGGCCAGAGCCTTGCAGCAAGCGGGCAAAGCCCTCCTCGACCGCATACTCGCCGGACAAACCGCTGCTGCTGCGCCCACTGACCAACGCCGGGTCCACCGACAGATTGACGCCCGCCAACCCGGCAAAGCGGGTGAGCGCCGCACTCAGGCTGCCGGCGGGCACCTGATAGCTGCGGCGAGTGGCGGTGTCTTCGGCGTAGCTGACAGCAGCGAAGAACGGGCTGGCGCTGAGGCTCAGCAGCAGGCTGAGTTTCAGCAAGGGGCGGACTACAGGCATTGGCGGAAGCTCTCAATATTGTTCACTTGCCTGGAATGACAGGCGAGATGAAAAAAGGGGACAGGCTTCAGCCAATTTTTTCGCTTACCACACTGCGATCGTTGAATCCGCCCTCGGCTCCGTTCCGCCGCACAATACACCACTGACCGGGTCCCGCAGAATGATCTGCCCACGCCCGTAGTCGGTGAGGTCGCTGGCCATCTGCACCTGATGCCCGCGCCGCGCCAAGGCATTGGCCAAGTCGCGGGAGGCACCCTGTTCGATACCGACCTTCATGTCGCCCAGCCATTGCCAGCGCGGCGCGTCCAATGCCGCTTGCGGGTTGAGGCCGAAATCCACCAGGTTCATCACCATCTGCACGTGGCCCTGGGGCTGCATGTAGCCGCCCATCACGCCGAACGGGCCGAGCGCCTGGCCGTCTTGGGTGAGGAAGCCGGGGATGATGGTATGGAAGGTTTTTTTGCCTGGCGCCAGGCAGTTGGCGTGTGTCGGGTCGAGGCTGAACTCCTGCCCGCGGTTCTGCAGGGCAATGCCACTGTCGGGCAGCACCACGCCGGAACCAAAGCCGTGGTAGTTGCTTTGGATAAACGAAACCATGTTGCCCTCGGCGTCGGCCGTGGCCAGGTACACCGTGCCGCTGGCGTGGGGATCACCGGGTTTGGGGGGCTGGGCCTGTTCACCGATCTGCCCACGGCGACGGCTGCTGTAGTCATCGCTGAGCAGATCGGCGACGGCCACGCGCATGTGCAGCGGGTCGGTGATGTAGTGCAGACCGTCGCTGTAGGCGAGTTTCATGGCCTCCAATTGGCGGTGCCAGGTCTGCTGGCTGTCGCGGTGATCGAAGCTGAAACCTTCGAGGATGTTCAGCGCCATCAACGCCACCAGGCCCTGGCCGCTGGGGGGGATTTCCCAGACATCCACGCCCCGGTAGTTGACGTGGATCGGCTCCACCCACTCAGCGCGGTAATCCTGGAGATCGCTGGCGCGCAGGTAGCCGCCACTCGCCCTGGAATGCGCATCCAGGCGCTCGGCCAGGGCTCCGCGATACAGGCTTTCGCAGCGGGTGGCCGCCAGTTCTTCGAGGGTACGGGCCTGGGCCGGGTTGCGAAACATGTCCCCGGCCCGTGGCGCGCGGCCGTCGATCAGGAAGGTGTCGAACCAGGCATCCAGCGCAGCGTCGCGATGGGGGCTGAATTCTTCCAGGGTAAGCTGCCATTGATGGGCGACCACCGGCGACAGCGGGAAACCATCGCGCGCCAGGCGGATGGCCGGTTGCAGCAACTCGGCAAACGGCAATTTGCCGAAGCGTTGCGACAGCTCGGCCCAAGCCGACGGGCAGCCTGGCACCGTGACCGGTGTCCAGCCATACAGCGGCATCTGATCATGCCCCGCTGCCTTGACCGCCTCGATACTCAAGGCCGCCGGCGCATGGCCGTTGCCATTCAAACCGTGCAACTGGCCCTTGCACCAGACGAGGGCAAACGCATCGCCGCCGATGCCGCAGCCGGTGGGCTCCACCACCGTCAAAGCGGCCGCCGTAGCAATCGCAGCGTCGATGGCGTTACCGCCCTTCTGCATGACCTCGATACCGGCCTGGGCGGCCAGGGGCTGGGACGCCGCGACCATGCCGCGCTGGGCAAACACGCTCTGGCGTTGGGAGGGATAAGGGTACTCGTGAGCAGAAAATTTCAACATGGCTAAGACTCGTCAACACAAGCGTGATGGGAAGACTCACAACACACGACTAAGGAACGCACGCGTGCGCGGATGGCTGGGGTGGCTGAAAATCTGTTCCGGCGGCCCTTGCTCGATGAGTTCACCCTGATCGAGCACCACCACGCGGTCGGCCACTTCACGGGCAAAACCCATTTCGTGGGTGACCACCACCATGGTCATACCCTCCTCGGCCAGCTCCTTCATCACCTGCAGCACTTCGCCGACGGTTTCCGGGTCGAGGGCGCTGGTGGGTTCGTCAAACAGCATGGCCTGGGGTTTCATCGCCAGTGCACGGGCGATGGCCACCCGTTGCTGCTGCCCGCCGGAGAGCATCGCCGGGTAGTGGCTGGCCTTGTCCGCCAGGCCAACCCGCGCTAGTAATCCACGGGCCTTTTCCAAGGCTTGGGCGCGAGGCGTGCCAAGCACCTGGATCGGCGCCTCGATGATGTTTTCCAGCGCAGTCATGTGGGGGAACAGGTTAAAGCGTTGGAACACCATGCCGATGTCGCGGCGCTGACGGGCGATGTTGCGCTCCGAGTCGCGCACCAGGCTGCCGTCGCTGCGCTCGCGATAGCCCATGGCGCGGCCGTTGACGCGGATGCGTCCACCCTGGATGTCCTCCAGCAGGTTGATGCAGCGGATAAACGTGGTCTTGCCCGAACCCGAGGCGCCGATCAGCACCACCACCTCACCGCGCCGCACTTGCAGGGAGATCCCCTTGAGGATCTGCAGTGCGCCGAACGACTTATGAATATCCAACGCTTCGATAATCAGCTCTTCACTTTGATGCGCCATGGTTATCGTCCCCTCAGCAGTTTCAAGGTGCTGCGCCCGAACATGCGGCTGGACGCCGGTGGCGGTGCGGAAGGCCGGTCGGACTGGCCGAAACGTGCCTCCAGCCAGCGCTGGAAGAAGCCCCAGAGCGTGGTGAGCATCAGGAAGTAGATCGCGACCACCAGGTACAACTCGAACACGCGAAACGTCGCCGAGGTGACCATCTGCGTGCTGAGCAACAATTCCTGCACGCCGATCACGCTGACCAGGGTGGTGTTCTTGAGCATCACGTTGAACTCGTTGCCCAGCGGCGGCACGATCACGCGGAACGCCTGGGGCAGCACGATACGCCGCATCAGCTTGGCAAAGCCCATGCCCAGGGAGCGCCCGGCTTCGTACTGGCCCTTGTCGACCGCGCCAATGCCGGCGCGGATGATCTCGGCCATATAGGCGCCTTCGTTGAGGCCCAAAGCGATGATCGCCGCCTGGATATTGCCAGGCACCACCAGACCGAACAGGTCGATATCCTCAAAGCGGAAAATCCCGCCCGCCGCCAGCGCCGTGTACAGGAACACGATCTGCACCAGCAACGGCGTGCCGCGCATCAGCCACACATAAAAACGCACCGGCAGGTGCAATAGCGGGTTCTTTGACAGGCGCAACAGTGCAGCCGCCAAGCCCAGCACACAGCCCAGCAGCATCGCCGACACCGCGATCAGGCAGGTCAGCCAGAGCCCGGTGAGGTACACCCCGCTGGGCTGCAACAGGTACTGCCAGAACACATCCCAATTGAAGTTCATTGCGGGAAACCTCAGTCGAGAGTGTCACTGCTGACATGCCATTTGTTGAGCAATGCCACATAGCTGCCATCACTGCGCATGTCGCTGATCACTTGCTGCACGGTGGCGCTGAGTTGCGGGTCATCCTTGCGCATGCCCAGGCCGGTAAGGATGCGACTGAATGCCGGCACGCCTTCCTGGAACAGGTCCGGGGCCATCGCGGCGTAGTAGCCGGCGGTTTCCACCGTGGTGCCGTAGGCGTCGACCTGGCTGATGCGCAGGGCCTGGAAGGCATCGGTGTCGCTGTTGTACACCACCAGTTTCATCGGCGGCTTGCCGGCTTTGGTCAGGCTGTCGTTTTGCGCGTCCAGCAGGGTCTTGATGGTGGAGCCGTTGAGCACTGCGACCTTGTGCCCGGACAAGTCATCCAGGGCCTTGATGCCTTTTGGATTGCCCTTGGGCACCACCACCGACTGGCTGGAATACATGTAGTTAACGATGTCGATCACCTGGCGCCGTTCGGGTTTGTCGAACAGCTGGTCAACGATCATGTCGCATTGCTGGGCAAGCAACGCAGGCACCAGGCCGGAAAACGGAATGACCCGCCATTGCACCTGTTTGTCGCCCAGGCGCTTGGCAACTTCAAGCCCGAGGTCGACGGTGAGACCGCGCGGTTTCTGCGCTTCATCGAAGGACACCAGGGGCGGTGAATCCATCCCGGAGCAGTAGACGAGTTTATCGACTGTCTTCAGGCGCTCCGGCACCTGGGGCGCGGCAGAAGCCCATTGGGTACAGAAGCCGAGGGAGACAGCCATCAACAAGGCGCGGCGTTTATGCATGACCAGACACTCCAGTTCGTTGTTTAACGGGGCAGGACTCAAAGTCAACACACGGACGGGCTTGGGCCCGCCTCTTGTTATTTTTCCGCTTGCAGGAACTGGATCAGCGCCGGCACGGTGCCCTCGATATGCTCGCGCACCACGCCCTCGGCGCGGGCGGCGTCACCGGCACGGATGGCATCAAGGATCACCGCATGTTCCTGGCGGGCGCTGAGGGGTTTCTCGCCATGCTGCAACCACAGGCGCATGGGCGCTTCCACCAGCGAGTACAGCGCCGAGATCTGCTTCATCAAGCGTGGACGGCCACTGAGGCTGCACAGGTATTCGTGAAAAGCGCGGTGGCGGCTGACCCAAGCGGCGCTTTCGTCGCGGTAGTCGTCCATCTCGTCGAGCATGCGCTCCAGTGCGGCCAATTGACGTTCGCCGATGCGTGGGACTGCCACACGCACTGCCAGGCCTTCGAGGGCACTGCGCATCTCGAATACTTCGTGCAATTCATCGATATCCAGGCCGCTGACGACGGCACCACGGTTGGGTCGCAAGGTGACCAGACCTTGGGCATCCAAGCGGCGGAAGGCTTCGCGCACCGGCATGCGGCTCATGCCAATCTCACTGGCGATGTCTTCAGCGATCAGCCGGTCGCCCTTGCGGTAGCGACCACCGCAAATGGCGTCGAGCAGGAAGTTGTAGGCCTCCTCCTCGGCGGTGAGGGGCTGACGGTCAACGTAAGCGGGGGCGAATTGCATTGGCAGCACCTTTTGTATTTTTGTATCCAATTATCCATGAATACAAAAAAGCAGTTTGCGTGCCAGATTATGCAAAGGTGTGCCAAATGGTTGATTTGGATGAAACAGCGGGGGATTTGTCGACAGAGGGTGCGCAATGACGTTGCAGGTGCTTGCTACCAAACAGCACATAAATTGCCCCGTGAGTGGGCACACGTAACAGGTCGCGGGCCACGTCGGGGCAGATGTCTAAACACGGCCCCTGGCCTCAGATCAGGATTGAAGGCAACCGGCCATTTTCAACCGGGTTCGGCCGAGTAGATGATGGTCTGCGCACTGTTTTCAGTGACGGGCGGGCGTGTGAAGTAGGTGTCACCTTCGTCGGTAAGGATCTCGTAGTCGACGTTGCGGGTGTTGCTTGCGTGCTTGATGATTTTCAGCACGCGTTGGAACTTCATGCTTTGCGTACCGTTCTGGTTAGGCCCGGTCAACACGCTGACGCTTTGGAACCAGCCGCTGTGCTGCTTGTTGCCGAGCAGCGCACAGGTCATCGCCTCGAACCGTTCCAGCCGCGTAAACCCCCATAGCGTCTGCTCCTTGACCGCCGCGCCTGGGGTGGCGGCACCGGTAAACACGAAGAGATTGATCGCCGGATTGTCTTCGCAAAAAAAAATCATACGGGACCAGGCCGTCGACCATTTTCCTACCGGGTACAAAGCCCTTTTTATGCACCTGAAACATTGTCACCTCCGCTCAATCACTGGCGACCAGTCTAATGAGGGGCGACGTACAGGGCGGTCAAGCCAATGTAATGTCGTGTAAAGATCGCGCACTGTGGAGGTTGATCTCCACGGTCAGCCCGCCCCCCGACTCGTTGCGCGCCTCGATATGGCCGCCATGCATCTGCACCGCCCTCGCCGCAATGGCCAAGCCCAGGCCAAAGCCGACAGTGGCATCACCCACACCGCGTTCGAACGGCTGGAAGATGGTGCTCAGTCGGTCAGGCGCCACCCCAGGCCCAAGGTCGCTGATGCGTACGCTCAAGCGATTAGCTTCGCGATTGACCTGCGCCGACACCTGCACGGTCGTTCCCGGACGGGTATAGCGTACGGCGTTGCGAATCACGTTTTCAAAACAGCGGTACAGCAACTCACCGCTGACACAGGCGATAAACGGCGGGCAAGCCTGCAGGTGAACGCGACAGTCCTTGATACCCGCTTCGAATTGCGCATCGTCGACAATCATCGCCAGCAATTCCACGATATCCACCGGCTCGCGCTCGATGCTTTCAGGGCGGCCCTGCAGGCGGGCCAGGGTCAGCAACGCCTCGATCAGCGTGTCCATGCGTTCGCACTCGCGCTCGATGCGCTCGAGCATTTCCAGGCGTGCGGCGTCCTGGCGCAACAGGCCGATGGCCGCTTGCATGCGCGTCAATGGCGAGCGCAGTTCATGGGAGATGTCGTGCAGCAGATGGTGTTGGGCTTGCACCAACACCTTCAACTGGTTGGCCATGCGGTCACAGTCTTCGGCCAGGTCGACGATTTCATCGCGGCGCTTGCCCATGGAGGGCTTGACCCGGGTTTCGAAACGCCCCTGGGCCACCTCGCTCATCGCCCGGCGCAAGTGCGCCAACGGCCAGGCCAGGTAGTACGCCATGTACCCGCTGAACAGCGCACTCATCAGCGTGCCGATGATCAGCGGGACCTGTTGCCAGGGCCTGCCGCCGTCCTCACCGGGGGCGTGACTCGAGCGCAGTGAAAGCGCCAGGCCTTCCTTGCTGGTCACCGCGCGCTCAAAGGCTGGCTCCGCAACCGCAGACCCAGCCAGTAACTGGCCGGTGCGGTCATAGATGCCGATAACTTCGTCCGGCGGACGCTCCCATACCGCCAGGAACTGGCCAGCGGCCTGGACACCAAATTGTTCCAGCAGCTTTTGCTCACTTGCGAGGATGGCGCCCACATGCGGGTCGCCCGGGCGGAAGCGGCTCAGCTCCAGCACACCGACCCCGACCAGGAACGTCAAGGTGGTCGCCAGCCAGAACGCCAGGAACAGTTTCCAGAACAGCAGGCTGGGCTTGGTCATTCGGCAATCAACAGGTAGCCCAGGCCACGCACGCTCTGGATCCAGGCCTTGGCGTCCGGGCGCGGCCCCAGCTTCTGCCGGATGCTGCTGATATGCACGTCGATGCGCCGGTCATAGCGGGTCAGCGGGCAACCCAGGGCATTGAGCGATAGATCCTTTTTGCTCACCACTTGGCCGGCGCAGCGGGCCAGTTCTTCGAGCAGGCTGAACTCGGTGCTGGTCACGCCCAGTTCTGCACCATTCCACACGGCCTGGCGCTTGCCGGGCCATAACACCAGCGAACCAGTCTTGATCACCTCGGTGGTGGGCTGACCGACTGCCTGCACCCTGCGCATGATGGCGCGCAGGCGCGCCACCAACTCGCCTGGGGAGCTGGGTTTGGGCACGTAGTCATCAGCACCGAGCTCCAGGCCAGTGATGCGGTCGATGTTGTCGCCACGGGCGGTGAGCAACACTACCGGGACTTGGCTGACGGCACGGATACGCCGCAGTACCTCAATGCCCGAACGCTGCGGCAACATCACATCCAGCACTACGATGCTGTAGCGACCCGACAGCGCCTCGGCCTCACCCGCCTCGCCCGTATGCACGGCCGTGGCCTCGAAGCCTTCGCACTCCAGGTATTGGCGCAGCATTTCAGTCAATTCCTGGTCATCGTCGACTAACAGTACGGAGATCATGACGGGCTCGTCCGGGGGTGGGCGCGCATTATCAGCCTTGCTGCCGGAATCCGGGCCAACCTTTACCTAACTTGACATTCAGTTAACCGCACCAAACGCCGCGCACTCTTATGCTGGCTCTTCACCGGTCGGCGAGTGAACCAAGCGCGCCGGCGCTGCTCGTCGATGTGTTCTGGAAAAGATCTTGATGAATTTTTCGCGCCTGCTCTGCTCGGTTGCGCTGCTGCTCAATGCCTCACTGGCACTCGCCCAAGGCTTCAAAATCTCGGATATTCGAATCAATGGCCTGCAACGGGTTTCGGCAGGCAGCGTTTTCGGTGCATTGCCGCTGAACGTTGGCGATGAAGCCGATGACCGGCGCCTGGTGGATTCCACCCGAGCATTGTTCAAGACCGGTTACTTCCAGGACATCCAGTTGAGCCGCGAAGGCGACGTGCTGATTATCAACGTCGTCGAGCGCCCTTCGGTTGCCAGTATCGAGTTCGAGGGCAACAAAGCGATCGCCACCGATGACCTGATGAAAGGCATGAAGCAATCAGGTCTGAGCGAAGGCGAGATATTCCAGCGCGCCACCCTGGAGGGCTTGCGCAATGAACTGCAGCGCCAGTACGTGGCCCAGGGCCGCTATTCGGCGTCGGTCGACACCGAGGTCGTGCCCCAACCGCGCAACCGCGTGGGCCTGAAGATCAAGATCGACGAAGGCGAAGTGGCATCGATCCAGCACATCAATGTGGTCGGCAATACGGTATTCGCCGACGCCGCCTTGCTCGACCAATTCACGCTAAAGACCAGCAACTGGCTTTCCTTTTTCAGGAACGACGATAAATACGCACGGGAGAAACTCTCCGGCGACCTTGAACGCCTACGCTCCTTTTACCTGGACCGCGGCTACATCAACATGGATATCGCCTCGACGCAGGTCTCCATGACCCCGGACAAAAAGCACGTGTACATCACCGTGAATATCCAGGAAGGCCAGAAATACACGGTGCGCGACGTGAAGTTGAGTGGCGAGCTGAAAGTCCCGCAGGATCAGGTGCAGGCGTTGTTACTGGTGAAAAAAGGCCAAGTGTTTTCGCGCAAATTGATGACCACCACGTCGGACCTGATCACCCGCCGCCTGGGCAACGACGGTTACACGTTCGCCAACGTCAGCGGCACGCCGCAGGTGCATGAAGCGGATCACACGGTCGATATCACCTTCAGCGTCGAGCCCGGCAAGCGGGCTTACGTCAACCGCATCAACTTCCGGGGCAATACCAAGACCGATGATAAGGTGCTGCGTCGCGAAATGCGCCAGATGGAGGGCGGCTGGGCCTCGACCTACTTGATCGACCAGTCCAAGGTGCGCCTGGAGCGGCTGGGGTACTTCAAGGAAGTGAACGTCGAGACGCCAGCGGTGACCGGGCTGGATGACCAGCTGGATGTGAACTACGCCGTGCAAGAGCAAGCATCCGGCTCGATCACGGCCAGCGTCGGCTTCGCCCAAAGTTCTGGGCTGATCCTCGGCGGGTCAATTACCCAGAACAACTTTCTCGGCACCGGCAATTCTGCCAGCCTGGGGCTGACCCGGTCGTCCTACCAGAGCAAGTACAACATCGGCTTCACCGATCCCTACTTCACTCGTGATGGGGTGAGCCTGGGTTACAACGCGTTCTATAACAAGACCGACTACAACAAATACTACGATGACGGAGTGTCCTATTACGCCATTAACAGTTATGGCCTGGGCGCCAGCCTCGGCTACCCGATCAATGAGACGTCGCGCCTGAGTTTCGGCTTGACCGCCCAACACGACAGTATCGAACCGGGCACCTACAGCGCCGACGAGATCTACGACTTCATCGAGCGCGAAGGCAAACAGTTCACCAACTTCAAAGCCAACCTGGGCTGGTCGGAATCGACCTTGAACAAAGGCGTGCTGGCGACGCGTGGGCACGCACAAAACCTCAACCTGACGGTGACGGTGCCCGGCAGCGACCTGAGTTTCTACAAAATCGATTACACGGGGCAAACCTTCCTACCGGTCAGCAATAACACCGCCCTGCGTTTGCATACCAAGCTCGGTTACGGCAACGGCTACGGTTCCACCGACGGCTTACCCTTCTACGAAAGCTATACGGCCGGCGGTGAAGGCACAGTGCGCGGCTTTGAGAGCGGCACGCTCGGCCCACGCAGCACGCCGGCGACCGGAACGTATGCCAGTGCCGGCCAGGCGTACTATTCGGACCGGGATACAGAGGCGCTGGGCGGCAATATCCTGATTACCGGCGGCGCGGAGTACTTGTTCCCCGTGCCGTTCATCAAGGACAACAAATCCGTGCGCACTTCACTGTTCTGGGATGTGGGCTCGGTGTATTCGGACAAGTGCTACCTGAGCACGACCCAAGGCTGCGGCGGCGTGGACCTGAGCCAGATGGCCAGTTCCGTGGGGGTGGGAGTGACCTGGTACAGCCCGCTGGGGCCGTTGAGTGTCAACCTGGCTTATCCGATTCGCACACCTGAGAACGCAGACAAGCAGGTCTTCCAGTTTTCCATGGGGCAGACGTTTTAAAGGGCCTGATCGACTTTTTCCACTATCAGTGGCGACGCTGAAGCACAATAGCGCCGAATCACTCAGGAGCAATGCTTCATGACTGTCGACTGGCTCAACTTCACACCCTGGTCGTCTCTGGCAGGCGGCGCACTGATTGGCCTGGCGGCCAGCGTGTTCGTCGTCAGCAACGGCCGTATCGCCGGCATCAGCGGCCTGATCGGCCATCTTCTGCAGCGAGAGGGCAAGGGCGTGAGTGAAACAGCACTGTTTCTGCTCGGCCTGCTCGTCGCCCCGCTGCTATGGGGTGCGTTCGCCACGCTACCGTTGATTGAATTCCAGAGCGGCTGGCCCGCATTGATCCTTGCCGGTTTCCTGGTAGGGGTGGGCACGCGGTACGGTTCAGGGTGCACCAGTGGCCATGGAGTGTGCGGCTTATCGCGACTTTCGCCACGCTCAATGGTCGCCACTGCCTGCTTCATGGCCAGCGGTTTCGTTACGGTGTTTGTGCTGCGTCATCTACTGGGAAGTTGAACATGATCAAGGTCACGGCATTCATCGCCGGGTTGCTGTTCGGTTTGGGCTTGCTTCTGGCGGGCATGGCCAACCCGACAAAAGTACTGGCGTTCCTGGATATAGCCGGCGCTTGGGATCCGTCCTTGGCACTGGTTATGATTGGCGCCATTGCCGTGGCGATTGGCCCGCTGACCTGGGCCCGCCGGCACTCCCGTTCACTGCTGGGCGCGCCCATGCAGTTGCCCGCCAAGCGCGGGCTGGACCGGCGCCTGGTGGGCGGCAGCCTGTTGTTCGGCATCGGTTGGGGTATTGCCGGGGTTTGTCCGGGTCCGGCCGTGGCCATTCTGCTGACAGGGCAGTGGCAGGTCATCCTGTTCACGGTGGCCATGCTGGGCGGCATGCTGTTGTTTACGGTACTGGAGAACCGGCGCAGGGGTTAAATCCGCTGAATGGGGACACACTACGATGGCTGCGCAAGCGCCATCATCCTGCGAACACCCCCTTCTCTATCCGTGGATAGGGTAAATCAACCGGCGTGACATGACGCTCTCAGTCAACTCTGACCGCTGTGTACAAGTAACAGCAACGCTCGAGAATTAAAGTTGAAGTGCCAGGGGAAGCTACCCCAGCTCACAACTCCAATAATAGAGCGACGTCAATGAGACTGACACCATCCTTGCCAGCGTGCCTGGCCCTCAGTTGCGTATCACTTGCCGCCTTTGCTGCCGAAGGCCCCCCACCGCCCTCCGTCAGCCAACCCAGCGGTATCAACCTGGGCGGCACCAGCTTCTTCGACGGGTTCGCCGGGCCACCGGGGCTGACGCATCAGACCTATTTGAAGTTCAGTACGTCCAGCAGCATTCGTGACAATGGTGGCAAGGACAACCGCAACTTCGATAACCCGAAGATCAATGTCATTACCCTGATCAACCAGTTCAGCTATTACTCACCGGACACCATCGGCGGCGGCGCACACCTGGGCTGGAGCCTGTTGGTCCCGGTGGTTTCCCTGGACGGCGACTTCGGCGACAACGGCGTCAAACTCAAGGACAACGGGGTCGGCCTGGGCGACGTCACTGTTGGCCCGCAAATCCAGTTCGATCCGCTCCTCAACGCCGAAGGCCGGCCGGTGTTCGTGCAACGCGTGGCCTTCGATACGATCCTGCCCACAGGTAAGTACGACAAACACAAGGACTTGAACCCCGGTTCCCATTACTTTTCCGTCAACCCCTACTGGGCCGCGACCCTGATGCCGGCACCGCGCTGGGAAGTGAGCTGGCGCTTGAATTACCTGTACAACTTCAAGAACGACGATCCCGCGAGCAGCTCGGCACAGTTCTTTGAAGGGCGCCCCGTGCGCGACACCCAATCAGGGCAATCGGCCTGGGCCAACTTTACGGCCTCCTACGAGGTGTACCCGAAAATCTCGGTCGGGATCAACGGCTATTACTTCCGGCAGATTTCCGATGACCGGGTCAACGGCGACCGCCTGAGCAACTCTCGCGAGAAAGTCCTTGGCATTGGCCCCGGTTTGTTCTGGAAGATCACTGAGGACAAGGCGTTCTGGCTCAATACCTATAAAGAAACCGGCGTAGAGAATCGCAGCAAGACCGATTACGCCGTGCAAGTTCGCTACGTTCATAAGTTTTGACTGAGGTGATGTGTGATGAATGCGCTCGACTCCATCGACAGCAAGCAATCACTGGGCGCTATTTGCCTGATGATGGTCATTTCCCTGGGAACGCTGCAGATCCAGCCGATTCTGGGCGGCGCGCTGATTGACCAACTGGGGGTGCCGCTCAATGCCATCGGCGTGATCTTCGCTGCCGAGCTAATCGCGATGGCCATCGCCTGCGGCGTATGTGCCCTGCTCATGGCCCGTGTCGACCGCCGCCGCTTTGCACGGGTGGCCTTGTTGATACTGGCCGTCGGCAACCTGATCAGCACTCAGGTTCACAGCCAGACGTGGCTGGTGGTCTTGCGGATCATCTGCGGCGCCAGCGGTGGCGCGGTCATGGCGGTGGTGTATGCGACCGCGGCACTGCGCCGGTCCAAAGATGCAACGTTTGCAGTGATCAATATCGGCAACTTGTTATGGGGCATGCTGCTGGTCACCTCGATGCCTCTGCTGCTGCAGGTATTTGGCGTGCGGGGTGCCTTTGGCCTGCTGGCCATCACCAGCCTGCTTGCCGCACTGGGTTGCGGGAGAATCCCCAGGCATTACCCGGACGCCCAACGCATCGCCCATGGCGCGGCCCGACCGTTCGGGGTGACCTCACTGCTGCTGATCGCGCTGTTTGCGCTGCTATTCTTCGGGCATTCCGCTCTATGGGTGTACCAGGAACGAATCGGTAAAAGCCTGGGCCTGGAACCTCAACAGATCGGGGCTATCCTCGGCGGCAGCATCCTGGCGGGTGCCCTGGGTGCAGGCCTTTCCGGGCTCATCGGACGGCGGCTTGGCCTACTGTTCCCGCAACTGTTGAGCTTCGGTGCTGCGTTAGTGGCGACCCTGATCATGGTGTATGGCGACAGTACCGTTGCCTTTGCCACCACGGCGTGCCTGATCCATATGGTGTGGTTTTTCAGCTTGCCCTATCTGCTTTCCATGGCCGCCGAACTGGATCCCTCCGGGCGCCTGGCGGGACTGGGCAACGCCGCGATATTCGTCGGGCAAGGGCTTGGCCCCTTTGGCGCCGCGCTGGTAGTGGGCGAAGGGCATTTCCGCGCGGTGGGCTGGCTGGCCGCCTGCGCTTATGGGCTGGCCTTGATCATCTCGTGCCTGGTGGTGGCTCGCTTCCGTCGCGGCGTTAAGCCCGGCGGGCAGGCCCTGTCAGCCCAATCCGCCTGAACGACGCCACCCAAACCGATCAATGAGATAACGCGATGAATACGCCATTCCCAAACACCCCGGAATTTTCCGGAGCGCTGTATGCGCCGAGCCGCGTCGAGGGCGACGTGTATGACCTTGAAATCGAAGGCGCCCTTCCCGAGGCGATCCGTGGGGCCTTTTACCAGGTGTCACCCGACCCGCAATACCCGCCCATGCTCGGCAACGATATTTTCTTCAATGGCGATGCCTTGGTCAGCGGCTTTTATTTTGCTGATGGCAAGGTCTCGCTGCGCCGCCGCTATGTGCTGACCGATCGCCTGGTCGCTCAGCGCCGTGAAGGGCGCTCGCTCAATGGTGTGTACCGCAACGTCTACACCAACGACCCGCTGGCGGCCAAAAACAACACCACCGCCAACACGTCTGTGATCCCGCACAACAACGTCCTGCTGGCTCTCAAGGAGGATGCCATGCCCTGGGCGTTGGACCCGCAGACCCTGGAGACTCTCGGCGAGTGGAATTTCGACGGGCAGATTGACTCTGCGACGTTCACTGCCCACCCCAAGCTCGACCCCGTCACGGGAAACCTGCTGGCCTTCAGTTACGAAGCCAAAGGCGACGGTACACCGGACATGGCCTATTTCGAGATATCGCCAGAGGGGAAGCTGCTGCATGAAATCTGGTTCCAGGCGCCCTACGCCGCGATGGTCCACGACTTCGCGGTCACCGAACGGTATGTGGTGTTCCCACTGATCCCGTTGACAGTGGACGTCGAACGCATGAAAAAAGGCGGCCAGCATTTCCAGTGGCAGCCCGAGTTGCCCCAGCTGTTTGCCGTGGTGCCCCGTTACGGCCATGCGCGCGACGTGCGCTGGTTCAAAGGACCTAAGGACGGCTTCCAGGGCCATACCCTGAATGCGTTCGATGAAGACGGCAAAGTGTATCTGGACATGCCGGTCACCGGCGGCAACATCTTCTACTTCTTCCCCCAGGCGGACGGTTTCGTACCGCCGCCAGAGACCCTGGCCGCCAGTCTGATGCGCTGGATATTCGACCTGAACAGTGCGCAGGATGAACTACAACCCCAGGCGCTGACGGACTATCCCTGCGAGTTTCCCCGCTGCGATGACCGCTACATCGGCCGCAAGTATGAACATGGATTCATGCTCGCCTTCGATCCAGAGCGCCCGTACAACCCGTCGAACGGGCCGATGCCATTCCAGTTTTTCAACCTGCTGGTTCACCTCAACCTCACGACCGGTGTCACCGATGCCTGGTTTCCCGGGGACAGCGGCTGTTTCCAGGAACCCATCTTCATTCCGCGCTCCGCGCAAGCCAAGGAAGGCGACGGCTACGTAGTCTGCCTGCTCAACCTGATTGCCGAAGGCCGCAGCGAACTGGTGGTGCTGGACGCCACCGCCATGGCCGCCGGCCCCCTCGCACGCATCAAAATCCCGTTCCGCATGCGCATGTCACTGCACGGCTGCTGGGCACCGCACTAAGTCGCGCCACCGCTCCCCCTCTCTCCATGCGACACGCCCGTGGCCCTCCACTTGCTGGAAGGGCGCGGGCTGCCCGGCGTTACAGGGCTGGATCCGATGATCGAACAGAAAACTCACGTTTATTTCGCAATGCAGGATTTATACAAAAATCCCACTTTACAGGATAAATGCTCAAGACTAGATTAAACCCATTGCTGCCATCTCCCGCTTCCTTTTCGAGAGGACACTTCATGAAACTTGCAAGCTTCATTGTTCACGGTCGCACGACCTACGGTGTGGTCGAAGGTGATCAACTGATTGACCTGGAATCGGTCAAATCAACCTTTGGCGCTGACCTCAAGCAAGCCATTGCCGCCAATCGCCTGGGGGAGCTGACACCGGCCGTGCTCGCGCCACTGCCCCGCGTGCCATTGGCCGACGTCACCTTCCTGCCGGTGATCGCCAATCCCGGGAAAGTGCTGTGCATCGGCATCAACTATGCCACCCACGTGCGGGAGACCGGGCGTGACATGCCGACCTATCCGATGATTTTCACGCGTTTCGCCGACAGCCAGGTCGCGCACCTGCAGCCGATCATTCGTCCAAAGGTGTCGCACAAACTGGATTTCGAAGGCGAACTCGCAGTGGTCATCGGCAAAACCGCAAGGCACGTCAACGCAGCGGACGCGCTGGACTACGTGGCCGGTTATGCCTGCTACAACGATGGCAGTGTGCGCGACTGGCAGAAGCACACCCTCCAGTTCGTGCCCGGCAAGAACTTCCCCCAAACCGGTGGATTCGGCCCTTGGATGGTGACCCACGACGAGATCAACGACCCGCAGGAGCTGGAACTGACCACGCGCCTGAACGGCGAAGTGATGCAACACACCCGCACCAGCGACATGATTTTCGACGTGCGCCAGTTGATCGAGTACTGCTCCACGTTCACCGAACTGGCCCCCGGCGACGTGATTGTCAGCGGCACCACTGGTGGCGTCGGTGCCTTCCGTGAACCGCCGGTGTGGATGAAGCCCGGCGACACCGTCGAAGTCGAGATAACCGGCATCGGCCGCCTGCGCAACAGCATCGCCGACGAGCAGTGAGTCATGAATCTACTTGAATCAGAACGCCCGTCGGAGCTGGAAGCCGATAGCAAAGGCTCCAGCCTGGAACGCATGCTGCGGGTGCTGGACCTGTTCACCGAGGCCAGCCCGATCTGGGCGGTGGACGAAATGGGCGCCGCACTGGGTTACACCCGCTCGACCATTTACCGCTACGTACGCGAACTGGCCGAGGCGAGCCTGTTGTTTCAGGTCGAAGCCGGACGCTATGCACTGGGCGCACGGATCATCACCTGGGACCGCCAGCTGCGCCTGAGCGACCCTCTGGTGCGCGCGGCACAGTCGCTGGAACAGGCTCTGCCACGCTGGAGCGAGCAACAGGTATGGCTGATCTGTCGGCTGTTCAAGGACCAGGTGGTATGTATCCACCAGCATGGCGAGTTGTTCAGTGAGGTCAGCTACTCCCGGGGTTCGCCCAGGCCGTTGTTCCTCGGCGCGACATCGAAAGCGATCCTCGCCAACATGACCTCGCGCCAGCACCGCCAGCTGTTCCTGGAAAACCCGGATGAAGTGCGCGCCAGCCACCTGGGCCAAACCTGGGAACAGTTCCGCCGCGCGCTGCAGCAACTGCGTCGCCAGGGCTATGTCGCCAGTGCGGCGGAAATCGATCCCGGCGTCTACGGCCTCGCGGCACCGATTTTCGACAGCGACGGCAAGGTGCTGGGCAGCATCAGTTGCGTGCGTCCGATCCAGGAGCGTGACAACACCCAGGAAGCGCAACAAGGGGAACAGATGCTGACCCTCGCACAGACACTCTCGCAACGCATGGCGGCCCTGACTCAACGCCCCGCGCAGCCGGACTGAAACCTTTGGAAGGGAATAACAATGACAACCCTCAACAGCTTCAGCACTCAAGTCCTGATCATCGGCGCCGGCCCCACCGGACTGACTCTGGCCAACCTGCTTGGCCAGGGTCAGGTGGATACCCTGATCATCGACCGCAAGGCCGGCACCGTGACCGAGCCCCGCGCTGTCTCGATCGACGATGAATCCCTGCGCACCATGCAGGCGATCGGGCTGGATGCCGCCGTGCTACACGATGTGGTGCCGGGCTACGGCGTGCATTACTTCACCCGCCCGGGCGGGCGTTGCTTTGGCAAGGTCGAGCCCACCGGCAAGGTGTATGGTTTTCCCAAACGCAATGCCTTTCGCCAGCCACTGTTCGAACACACGCTGAAGACCGGCCTTGAGCGCTTTGCGAGCGTGACTGCACGCTTCAATCACGAACTGCTGGAGTTCACTCAAGACGCGCACGGTGTGCGTGCCTTGATCAAGGACACCGATGGCCAATTGCTCGACGTCAAGGCCAACTACCTGGTCGCCTGCGACGGCGGCCGCAGCCCGGTGCGCAAGCAACTGGGAATCGAGATGGTCGGGTCGAGCTTCTCCTCGCGCTGGCTGGTGGTCGATACCGACCAGGACGACGACCCGTTCTGGCAGACCCGCGTGTACTGTGACGCCCGGCGCCCGGTGGTGGAAGTACCCGGTCCGCACCGTACGCGGCGTTTCGAATTCATGCTCCGGCCGGACGAAACCGAGGAGCAGGTGCTCAGCCCGCAAAGCCTGCACGTGCTGTTGCGTCCGTTCAAGGGCGATGCGCCGGTTTCGATCGTGCGCAAGACGGTCTACACCTTTCATGCCCGCGTTGCAGAGCGCTGGCAGGTGGGCCGCGTATTGCTCGCCGGTGATGCCGCGCACCTGACCCCGCCCTACGCCGGACAGGGGATGAACAGCGGCGTTCGCGATGCTCATAATCTGGGCTGGAAGTTGATCGGCGTACTCAACGGCAAATTGGCCGCGACCGCCTTGCAGTCCTACGAAAGCGAGCGGCGCGGGCATGCCTGGGCCTTGATCAAGTTGGCCCTGAACCTGGGCGTGGTCATGGCGCCGGCTACCGTGCTGCGGGCTCGCCTGATCAGTGCGGCATTCGCGTTGGTCGGCCTGGTGCCGCCGCTGCGCGACTATTTCCTGCAGATGCGCTTCAAGCCAAAACCACGCTTTACCCAAGGCCTGGTGCTGCCCGACGGCAAGGCCGGAAAGCTGGCCTGTGGGCAAATGTTTCCTCAGCCGCTGCTGACCGACGCCCAAGGCCACGCCCAGTTGCTGGACGCGAGCATCGGTGCCGGCTTTGCCCTGATTCAATATGGCGACCCTGCTCGCCAGCGTCTTGATGAACTGCGCCACGGTCTTTGGGATCACCTGGAGGCCAAGCGCATCCTGATCCTGCCTGCGCACTTCCAGGCCCTGCCATCGCTGCCTGGCTGCACCGTACTTCAAGACCATGAGGATGCGCTCAAGGACCTGCTGGGCGACAGCCACACGTTTGTGTTGCTGCGCCCCGATCGCTATGTCGCCGCCCTCTTCGACAAGACCACCCAAGACCAGGCTGCCGCCGCCTTGCAGGCGCTGTTCGGCATCCCCTCGACAAGCGCCTGTGCGGATCAACCGGCCATGGCCCCCGTCTACCCCTGAACCTTCAGCCACCGAGGTGTTTATGCAAACCTTGCAGACTTCTACCCCCGCACGCCTGTGTTACCTGCACCTGGCGAGCAAAGCGCCCCAGCAACAAGTTGATTTCTATCGGCGCCTGCTGGACATGAACTGCCTGGCGCAGGCAGACGGCAGTTGGCTGCTCCAAGGCCCGCAACGGGCCATGCTAATCTCGCCCGCCGACCACAGCGGCCTGCTCGCGGCCGCGTACGACCTGGGCAGCCAAGCGCGCTTGAGTAAACTGCGCACGCGCCTGGTGAGCAAGGGCTGTAGCGTCGAAGCGCTCGACTCGCCACTGCTGGAAGCCGGCGCCTTTCAAATCCGCGACCCCCAGGGCCGGCAAACCGTGTTTGGCGTGTCTCTTGGCGCCGTCGCCACCGACCGCAAGGGCATGCCGGGCCGCCTGCAGCATGTGGTGTTCCAGACCACGGAGCTGGAAGCGATGATCGACTTCTACGTCAACACGGTGGGGTTCACGGTCTCGGACAATGTTGTCGATGAGCAGAGCAGCCAGCTCACGACCTGCTTCCTGCGTTCAGACGACGAGCACCACTCGCTGGCGTTTTTCCGCGGTTCGAAAAACGAATGGGATCATCACTGTTACGAAACCAACGAGTGGAATGACATTCGCGACTGGGGCGACCGTTTCGCCAAGGAGCGGATTACATTGTTCTTTGGCCCAGGTCGCCACGGTCCGGGCAATAACCTGTTCTTCATGGTGGTCGATGCCGATCGCAATCGCCTGGAGTTCTCGGCGGAGCTGGAAATCACCGAAGCCAGCCGCGCGCCAGGCGTCTGGCCCCAAGAGGAATACACCCTCAACTCCTGGGGACGCGCCTGGATACGCAGCTGAAAAGACACACTTCAAAGGGTCTGCCCTCACCTACCCTCAATCAACGCGGCTACCTGCCTAAGGTAAGACAATGACAATTCCAACCTTCGCGACCTACGCCATCAGCGGCGACCAATACATCAACGGCACCTGGCGCACAGGTCGTTCGACACGACGCCTGGATGACCGTAACCCGTTCAACGGCGAACGCTTGCTGGAGATGCCGCTGGCCTCGGTGGTTGACCTGGATGACGCCTACCAGGCGGCCCAGCGCGCACAGACCGACTGGGCAGCGCTGCACCCGACCCAGCGCAGTGCGCAGCTGGAAAAACTCGCTCAGGTCATCCAGGACCGCAGCGAAGAAATCATCGACTGGCTGATCCGTGAGTCCGGCAGTACCCGTATCAAGGCAGGGATGGAATGGCAGTTCACCCTCAACCTGGTTCGCGAGTGCGCAACGCTGCCGATGCAGGTTGAGGGGCGAATCCTGAGCAGTTACAAGCCTGGCGAACAGAGCTTCGTGTTTCGCGAGCCGCTGGGCGTGGTCGGTGTCATCAGCCCCTGGAACTTTCCACTGTACCTGAGCATGCGCTCGGTGGTGCCGGCCCTGGCGCTGGGCAATACCGTGGTGCTCAAGCCCGCCAGTGACACGGCGGTCACCGGAGGCCTGCTGATTGCGCACCTGTTCGAAGAAGCCGGGTTCCCCGCGGGTGCGCTGAATGTGGTGGTCGGCGCGGGCTCGGAGATTGGTGATGCATTCGTCGAGCACCCGATACCAAGCCTGATCTCCTTCACCGGTTCCACCGACGTGGGCCGCAATGTCGGACGCATCGCCATCGGCGGTAAGCACATCAAGCGCGTGGCGCTGGAACTGGGCGGCAACGCACCGCTGGTGGTCCTGGACGATGCGGACATCGAGATCGCGGCGCATGCCGCCGTGGTCGGGCGCTTCCTGCATCAGGGCCAGATCTGCATGAGCGTCAACCGCGTCATTGTCGATCGTTCGCGGTATGCCGACTTCGCGGCGCTGGTGGTGGAGCGCGTGCTCAACCTCAAGACCGGTGACCCGGCCAAGCCCGATACGGTGATCGGGCCGGTGGTCAACCAGAGTCAGCTCGATGGCCTGCTGGGGAAGATCGACGCAGCCGAGCGTGCCGGTCTCAAGCAACTGTGTGGTGGCCAGGCGCAAGGGCTCGTGCTGCCAGCCCATGTCTTCGGCGAAGTGGGCCCCGAGCAGGCATTGGCCCGCGATGAAACCTTCGGCCCGTTATTGCCATTGATGATTGCACACAATCAGGCCCACGCCCTGGAGTTGGCCAATGCAAGCGAGTACGGTCTATCCAGTGCCGTGTTCACCCGGGACATGGCGCGCGGCCTGAGTTTTGCGCGTGGCATCGTGGCGGGCATGACCCATATCAACGACATCACCGTCGACGACCAACCCAATGCACCGTTCGGTGGCGAGAAGAACTCCGGCCTAGGGCGCTTCAACGGTCACTATGCCTTGGATGAGTTTACCCGGGCCCATTGGGTCACCTGGCAAGCGGGGAGCCATCGCTACCCGTTCTGATCGCATGCCAGAATCGGGCAAGGCGCCCTCCTTGCCCCTTCAGCCATAACAAAAAGACAGAAGGCGAAACCAATGAACAACCTAGCCTGTGTGTCCACCGATCAGGTCGTTCGCTCTGACCGGCTGATGAAGTGGAAAGAGTTCATGAGCGATCACCTGGGCCGCACGCCTGAGTATATAAAGCGCCTGGAAGCCACCCATATCGACCCGTTGCACAACGGTAACTTCCAGGGGCGGCTGGAATATGGCGACCTGGGCCAGCTGCGTTTCTGCCGCATGACCGCCAGTGCCCATCGCTATTCACGCCACTTGAGCAAAGCACTCGATGTCGTCGACACGCCGCGCATGTTGATCCTGCAAGTTGCCGGTGTCAGCCACTTCGAGCAAGGACAGCAAAGCAGTACCGTCGCACCGGACGAAATGCTCCTGGTCGATTGTGGCAAGCCCTTCAGCGTTACCAGTACCCAGGGTTGCGAACACTTTATCCTGCTGTTCCAAGGCGCCGCCGGCCAACTGACACAGACCGGCGACATGCACTTGAGTGGCCGCAACGGGCTGGGGCGCATGCTGATGCACCTGATCAGCGACGCTTACCATCAATACCCCTTGCTCAACAGCCAGTCGGCCGGGCTGATCGGCGACAGCATCGCCGGGTTGCTCAACAATGCCTTGAAGAACAAGCAAGATGAAAAGCAACTGGACCACGACTTCCGGTTCTTCAAACAGAATCGCCTCAAGGCCTATATTGAGCGCCACCTGGCGGACCGCGACCTCAGCATTGAGCGCATCGCCAATGCTGAACAGTGCTCGGTGCGCAGCTTGCACCGGGCCTTTCAGGATGAATTGGGCTGCAGCGTCAGCGAGTATATCTGGCAGCGTCGGTTGTCCCGATGCGCCGAGGACCTGCGCAACCGCGAACAGGCCCATCGCTCACTCACCGAGATCGCCTATGCCTGGGGCTATGGCAGCAGTTCACATTTCAGCCGGCACTTCAAATCGACATTCGGTATGTCACCACGACTGTTCCGGGAAACGGCCAGCGACAACCGCACTCAATCGCCAGCCGTTTGAGCGCGAAGCCTCTCAATTGCGGCGCAAAAGGGTATTCGGCGCAACGCCAAAGGCCTTGCGAAAGGCATGGCTGAAGTGGGAGAAGTCGGAAAACCCGAAGTCCAGCGCCGCCTGGGACACGCTGCGCACCTGACCGCGCTCGATCGCTTCACGGCTCGCATTCAGGCGCTCTTTCCAGATCTCGGCAACGGGGGTCTTCTGGTATCGCGCGAACGCGCGCGTCACGGTTCGCGTGGACACATTATGAGCCTGCGCGATGACGTCAATGGATAGGTCCGGCTCGGTCAAGTGCCGTTGGATGTACTGCATGATACGACCGTAGAGGTCGAGTTCCTGGTGGGTTGTCTTCAGGTCCTGGAGTTCCAGGCTTATCACCAGCAGGTCGATCAATGCGCCGGAATAACGATTCGAGATGTGCTCATCCTGCAACGACATCGGCGAGCTCGCGGCCTGACGCAACATTTCACGCAAGGGCACGACGCCGGGGCGGCGGTCGTCGAGGACCATCGCCGTGTAATCGGCGATTCGTGGCAGACGCTCGGTCAGTAAGGCTCGCGGAATACGGACCAAGTGGTTTTCGGTACCACCGAAACTGAATCGAAACGCCTGTGTTGCGTCATAAAGAAACAGATTTCCAGCTGCCAGGCTGGCTTTTCTTCCTCCTTGCTCAATTTGCCCATGGCCATTTCGGGAGAAGCCCAACCATAAATCTTCAGCCGGGCCGCTGCGCAGGTGACGCTCTGAGCGCTCCCAGTAATGCAGCGGCGAAGACAGCGAACAGATGTCCAGGTCGCCGAGCGTATTGATCGCGAGCGCGCCATCAAAACTGCTCTGGGACAAGGGTTTGCTGTCTGCTGCCAGGCAATGGCGGCACACCACTTCCTTCCAGTAATCAAAGCGACGGGGGGCCGACACTGCAAGGGTCGAATACTGCGTGCTCGGGTTCATGTCACTGACCTCGACATCAATGCAAAAGGCGCTCGATAAGGTGTAACTTGCGGTCAACTGTCCCCCATCAAAAGCAATTTGCAGGCCAAACACCGCTGCAGGCCGTCCAGTCACACTGCCGTGCGATGCCCCTCGCAACGCGCCTCAGGCCGCAGGCGGTTGCCTGTGCCGTTATCCCCATTTAGAGGCACAGCCCGTCACGCGGTCGGCCCAAGTGCACCAACGCGGACCACGGCGCAACGTCAGTTTCTGCAGTGTCTTTTCCAACCAAACGGTTGTCCCGTCGAACAAAGCGCCCCCTCGCCACCCAGCCTAATTTCCACCTCACAGCAGCTCATACCCCGCTGATGAGGCACGCCATGTATCGACACTATTCACAACGACGGGCTGATTCCTCCTGGTTTCTGCAGAGGCGCGACCTGGTCCCTGAAGAGTCGGCGTATTGGTTGATTGAATGGGGAGCCATGACGCTGCTGCACCGACGGCAAGTCGTCAAACGCGACCTGCCGCCGAAGCGCTGATGCCCACCCGTAGGCCTGAACGAAAATAACGAGGAGCTCACCATGGAATCTGCAATCGACACACATCTCAAATGCCCACGCACCCTGTCACGCCGGGTGCCCGACGAATATCAACCGCCGTTCCCGATGTGGGTCGCGCGCGCTGACGAGCAACTGGAACAAGTGGTGATGGCTTACCTCGGCGTGCAATATCGCGGCGACGCCCAGCGCGAGGCCGCGTTGCAGTCAATGCGCCACATCGTCGGCAGTTTCAGTCTGGCCGATGGCCCGCAGACCCATGACTTGACCCACCACACCGACAGCAGTGGGTTTGATAATTTGATTGTGGTCGGGTACTGGAAAGACCCTGCCGCCCACTGTCGCTGGTTGCGCTCACCCCAGGTAAATGACTGGTGGAATTCGCCGGATCGGCTCAGTGACGGCCTGGGCTATTTCCGCGAAATCACCGCCCCACGCGCCGAGCAGTTCGAAACCTTGTACGCCTTCCAGGAAAACTTGCCCGGTGTCGGCGCGGTCATGGATAGCACCAGTGGCGAGATCGAGGAACACGGTTACTGGGGCTCGATGCGCGACCGCTTCCCGATCTCTCAGACGGACTGGATGAAACCTACCAGTGAGCTGAAAGTGGTCGCGGGTGACCCTGCCAAGGGTGGGCGGGTCGTGGTCATGGGGCATGACAACCTCACGCTGATCCGTTCAGGCCAGGACTGGGCGGATGCCGAGGCGGACGAACGCTCGCTGTACCTGGATGAAATTTTGCCGACCTTGCAGGACGGCATGGACTTCCTGCGTGACAACGGGCAACCCCTGGGCTGCTACAGCAACAGGTTTGTGCGCAATATCGATATCGACGGTAACTTTCTCGACGTGAGCTACAACATCGGTCACTGGCGCTCGGTGGAAAAACTCGAACGCTGGGCAGAGTCGCACCCTACCCACCTGCGTATTTTCGTGACGTTCTTCCGGGTGGCCGCGGGTTTGAAAAAGTTACGGCTGTACCACGAAGTGTCGGTGTCAGACGCCAAGAGCCAGGTATTCGAGTACATCAACTGTCACTCGCAGACCGGCATGTTGCGCGACGCGCTGTCGCCAACCGCCTGAGTGCCGTCGGCACTTCCCCCCCACTTCCTACTTCCTTGCCACCCTCCCCGGGTGGCGTGGTTTCCTGTGCGAGGAATAAAAAAATGAACAAGATCCGCCTGCTGACACTTTCCACCCTGTTGCCCGCACTTCACGCGAACGCCGGTGAAGTAGCCCCTGGCGACTATGAGCAATACCCGGTCGGCGCGACCATCGGTGCGATTTATTACCAGCACTCCACCACGGACTCGGCTTACGCCAACGGGCACAAGGTCAGCTCCGACTACAGGTTGAGCTCAGACGTCGGCATTCTGCGTCTGCTCCACGTCTACGCACTCAGCGACACAGTCACCATCGACCCGCAATTCCTGCTGCCCTTCGGGCACGTCTCCAGTGGCGGTGACGCCTCGACGCTGGGCAGTACCCGCGGCGTCGGCGACTTGATCCTGACCGCGCCGGTCAAGTGGCGGCTCAACGAAGCCCGCGACACCCTCAGTATCGCCCCCTATCTGTATGTACCCACTGGCACTTATGACAAGGATGACGCGCTCAATATCGGTGAGAACCGCTGGAAGTTCGAACTGCAGAGTGCCTACGTCAAGCACTTCACAGAAAGATGGGCAATGGACTTGGTCGGCGGCGCAACCTGGTATGGCGACAACCCCGACTATGGCGCAAATGCTGACCGTCTGAAGCAAGACGTTTCCTATGCAGCACAGATCATGGGGCGTTACATGCCTGACGCTACCACAGCGTTTGGTATCGGCTTCGGGCGCACCTGGGGAGGTGAGACCAACGTCGAGCACGTCAATCAGGATAACGAGTTGGGTACAACCAACTTCCGCCTGACAGCGACCAAATTCGTCACCCCCCAAGACCAGATCCAGCTGCAGTTGGGCAAGGATCTGTCAGTGGACAACGGCGCCAAGGAAGACTTCCGCATGAACCTGCGCTACGCCCGCGTATTTTGACGCAAGCGTCCACCGGACAGCGGCCCCAGCCCTCTGTTGCCTTGGCGCAGGGCTGTCCGGCTCAGCCAAGTCGCTGTCTTTTTCAACCAAGCCTTCGACTGGAGGCGCGGACTATCTTGAGCACCAGGCCCACTGACCTTGATGAGCATGCAGTGCTCTTCGGCCACAGACGATAAGGACAGCCCCACCATGGCAATCGTTCGCCCCACCCTTGAGCAGTTATTGGATATCGCCAGCCGCCTGCACATGCAGCTCAGCCCCGAGCATGCGCGGGAATACTTGCCGCTTATGCAGGCGAGCTTTGACGCCTACGACCTGATTGACGAGTTGCCCGATTTCATTCCACCGGTACGTTACGAACGCAGCTCGGGCTATCGTCCATCGGCTGCACACAACCCACTCAACGCCTGGTACGTGCGAACGGAAGTCAGCGGTGCCCGTGACGGCAAACTGGCGGGTAAAACGGTCGCACTCAAAGACAACATTTCACTGGCTGGCGTGCCCATGATGAATGGTGCCAAGCCACTGGAAGGCCACGTTCCATCGTTCGACGCCACTGTGGTCACTCGGTTACTGGACGCGGGCGCAACCATCCTCGGCAAGGCGACGTGCGAGCATTACTGCCTGTCAGGTGGCAGTCACACTTCCGATCCCGCACCGGTTCACAACCCTTATCGCCATGGGTTTGCCTCGGGTGGATCGTCTTCCGGCAGCGCGGCGCTGGTCGCCGCGGGCGAGGTCGACCTCGCAGTCGGCGGTGACCAGGGCGGATCGATCCGGATTCCTTCCGCATTCTGCGGCACTTACGGGATGAAACCTACGCACGGTCTGGTGCCTTACACCGGGATCATGGCCATCGAAGCGACCATCGATCATGCCGGCCCCATCACCGCCAATGTGAGAGACAACGCTTTGATGCTGGAGGTCATGGCCGGCGCGGACGGGCTTGATCCCCGGCAAGCCGCGCCCCAGGTCGACACGTACAGCGATTACCTGGCACGCGGTGTGAGCGGTCTGAAGATTGGCGTCCTGCGCGAAGGCTTCGAATTGGCCAACCAGGATCCACGCGTTGCGTCGTCGGTCCGCAATGCCATCGCACGGTTTTCGCAACTGGGCGCGCAGGTCGAGGAGGTGTCGGTGCCTGAGCACGCGATCGCCGGGGCGCTGTGGCACCCCATCGGCTGTGAGGGTCTGACGATGCAGATGATGCACGGCAATGGGGCGGGTTTTAACTGGAAAGGGCTGTATGACGTGGGCTTGCTGGACAAGCAAGCCGGATGGCGCGATCAGGCGGATGACCTGTCCGCCTCTCTCAAGCTGTGCATGTTCGTCGGCCAATACGGTGTCGAGCGCTACAACGGGCGTTTCTACGCCAAGGCGCAAAACCTCAGGCGCCTGGCTCGCTCGGCCTATGACGCGGCCTTGGCGCGCTATGACCTGCTGGTGATGCCTACCGTCCCGATCATTGCCCAGCCGCACCCGGAACCGGATTGCTCGATCACTGAGTACGTGGCGCGAGCACTGGAAATGATCGGCAATGCCTCCGCCCAGGACATCACGGGCCACCCGGCGATGTCGATCCCCTGCGGTCTGGTAGACGGTCTGCCTGTCGGGCTCATGTTGGTGGGCAAGCACTATGCCGAAGGCACGATTTATCAGGCTGCCGCAGCGTTCGAGGCGGCTGTCGACTGGAAAAACTGTTAGCCGGCCCCCCGCAGCGCAAAAAAGACCAAGCCGCCAGGCGCTGCCTAGACGCTCAATGATGAGGAATAAACCGATGACCACTCCTGAGAGAAACACATCAACCCCGGGCGAACGAGCACAAGCGTTACTGCAAGTGCTCAAGCAGAAGGACCTGATCCCCGACGGTTACATCGAGCACATGACGCAACTGATGGCCCACGAATGGAGCCCGGAAAATGGTGCGCGGGTTGTGGCCAAGGCCTGGGTAGACCCGCAGTTTCGTGAACTGTTGCTAAGGGATGGCACCGCAGCGTGTGCCCAGTTTGGCTACACCGGCCCGCAGGGTGAATACATTGTTGCCCTGGAAGACACGCCCACTCTGAAAAACGTGATTGTGTGCAGCCTCTGCTCCTGCACCAATTGGCCCGTCCTCGGCTTACCACCGGAGTGGTACAAGGGCTTCGAATTTCGTGCCCGGCTGGTGCGCGAAGGGCGCACTGTCCTGCGGGAATTGGGCACGCAACTGCCGGACGACGTCACCATCAAGGTGTGGGACACCAGCGCCGAAAGCCGCTATCTGGTGCTGCCTGTACGGCCGCAAGGGAGCGAGTCCATGGATGAAGAGGCGCTTCGAAAATTGATCACCAAGGATGTCCTTATCGGCGTGGCGCTACCGCACGTCGCGTAACCGGGGCGCTTTGTTTCTTTCACTTTTCAGAGGTATTCACAATGGATGGTTTTCACGATCTCGGTGGTTTTCAGGGCTTTGGCAAGGTCCCTCACACCATCAATAGTCTGGACTACAAACAGGTATTCAAGCAGGACTGGGAACACCTGGCCTACAGCTTGATGTTTATCGGTGCCGATCACTTGAAAAAGTTCAGCGTGGACGAAGTGCGCCACGCCGTCGAACGCCTGGATGTCCGCCAACATGTCGGCACCCAGTACTACGAACGCTATGTCATTGCGACCGCCACCCTGCTGGTCGAAACAGGCGTCATCACCCAGGCAGAACTCGATCAGGCCTTGGGCTCCCCCTTCAAGCTGGCGAACCCTGCTCATGCCGAAGGTCGCCCGGCGATCACCGGTCGACCGCATTTTGAGGTGGGCGACCGGGTCGTCGTGCGAGACGAGTACGTGGCCGGGCATACCCGCATGCCAGCCTATGTGCGTGGCAAGGCAGGCGTGGTGCTGCACCGCACATCGGAGCAGTGGCCGTTCCCGGACGCGATTGGCCATGGCGACGTGAGCGCGGCGCACCAGCCGACCTACCATGTCGAGTTTCGCGTAAAGGATCTCTGGGGTGATGCGGCAGACGATGGGCTGGTGGTGGTCGATCTTTTCGAAAGCTACCTGGACCACGCCGATGTCGCTCAAGCGGTGAAAGCATGATTGACGGCGCCCTGACAGGCCGACTGCCGGTGACGGTGCTTTCCGGCTTCCTCGGCGCCGGCAAAACCACCCTGCTCAACCATATCCTGCGCAATCGCGAAGGCCTCAGGGTGGCGGTCATCGTTAATGACATGAGCGAGGTCAACATTGATGCCCAGGAGGTGCAGCGCGATGTGTCACTGCACCGTGGCAGCGATGAGTTGATCGAGATGAGCAACGGCTGCATTTGCTGCACGCTGCGCGCCGATTTGCTTGAGCAGATCAGTGCGCTGGCGCGCCAGCAGCGTTTCGATTACCTGCTCATTGAGTCCACCGGGATCTCTGAGCCGATGCCGGTCGCGGAGACGTTCGCCTTCCTGGACGCCGAAGGCTTCAGCCTCAGCGAGTTGGCACGGCTCGATACCTTGGTGACAGTGGTCGATGGCAGCCGTTTCCAGGCGCTGCTTGAGTCACCGGACACCGTGCCCCGCGACGACGCACAGGAGGACACGCCCCAGCGCCCTCTAACCGACCTTCTGATCGAGCAAGTGGAGTATGCCAACGTCATTCTTGTCAACAAAATGGACTTGATCGATGAGCCTGGCTACCAGGCCTTGCACGGAATCCTCGCAGGCCTTAACCCGTCCGCGCGGATCGAGCCAATGACTCAGGGTAACGTTGAGCTATCCCACATCCTCGGCACCCATCTGTTTGATTTACCCAGCCTTGCGGCGTCGCCGGGCTGGATGAAGACAATGGAGGCCAGCGACGCACCGGCCTCCGAGTCGGATACCTATGGCGTGACGTCCTGGGTGTACCGCGAGCGCGCCCCTTTTCATCCGCAGCGATTGTTCGATTTCCTCCTGCGACCCTGGTGCAACGGGCGCCTGTTGCGCAGCAAAGGTTACTTTTGGTTGGCCAGCCGCCACCTTGAAATCGGCCTGCTGGTGCAAAGCGGCAAGCAGTTCCAGTGGGACTATGTCGGGCGCTGGTGGACCTTCATTGAGCCGTCGCAATGGCCACGGGATGAATATCGGTTGCAAAGCATCATGGCCAAGTGGGACAGCATTGTCGGGGATTGCCGGCAGGAATGGGTCTTCATCGGCCAGGATCTGGATACCCATAGGTTGCAACACGAGCTCGACAACTGCCTGCTGAGTGCTCAGGAAATCGCCGCAGGCCCGTCGGCCTGGCAAACCCTGCCGGGAGCGACAGACTTTGACACCCGGGCCTTGTCGGCATGCCCGTCCCCCCTCTTGCAGGCGGATCCCCTTTGAACGAGGTAGAGGTGCTCCATGCTTTTTTTCAGCAGAACCACCCGTTGGGTACTGGCGCCGCTCGCCGAGAGGCTGGAGCAGCCAGACCAGTCGAGCATGCCGTTATCATCGAACAACCCGTTATTGCGCCGCATTCTGTCAGGCGTCGATCAATTGCTACAGGAGCGGCGTGCCTTGGAGGAGCAAGCACGCGCACTGACATTGAAAGTCAGTCAATTGGACGAACGCCTGGCCTGCCGCGACAAGCATTTGCGTCATGTGGAGACGCGCTGGGCACTGATCACCCAGGGTGCAGATGAACTGTTCTGGACACTGGATCTGGCTGCAACCGCCGCCCCGGTGCCGGAGTGCGCAATGGAGTGGTCGGGGTCGGCGTCAATCCAGGCCCAAGGTATTGATCAGCTCGGCCGTTGGAGCGAACAGTTACACCCCGCTGACCGGCAACCGCACCTGGAAGCGCTTGCCCGGCATCTTGCCGATCGCAGTGGGCGGACGCCCTTTGCGCTCGATGTGCGCCTGAAGTCCGCATCAGGCAGTGACTATCGCTGGTGCAGGGTCAGCGGTAACGCAAGTCGTGATCCTCAAGGCGTACCTCTCGCCATCGGTGGAACCCTTCGTGACATTCACGAACAACACCTGCACAACGAGACACTTGAACTGGCGGCCACACGTTTCGACATTTCCCGGGAAATGCTGCACGACGGGCTCTGGGACATCGAGGTCGTGGCCGGCGACCCTGCGAACCCGAAAAATACCATCTGGTGGTCGTCGCAAATGCGCCGACTGCTGGGGTGCAGCACGGTTGAAGAGTTCCCCAACACCCTGGAAAGCTGGACCTCGCGCCTGCATCCCGACGACAGCGAACGGGCGATCGCAGCGTTTGTTGCCCACGTTGAAGACCGCAGCGGCAAAACACCGTTTGATGTGGATTACCGACTCAAACATAAAAGTGGCGCTTACCGCTGGTTCCGCGGCCGGGGGCAAACGCGCCGCGCATCGGACGGCTCCCCGCAGCGAGTGGTGGGTGCCATTACCGATATCCATGCCCACCATGAAGAAAGCACGATGCGTGAGGCGCAGGCGGAACAACATCGCGTGATGCAGGAAACGCTCAGCAAGTTGACGCACATTGTCGCCACCATCCAGGGCATTGCCAGCCAAACCAACCTGCTCGCCTTGAACGCCGCCATTGAGGCGGCGCGCGCAGGCGAGGCCGGGCGCGGGTTTGCCGTGGTCGCTGATGAAGTCCGCAAGCTGGCCACTCGGACCAGCCAGGCCACACAGCAAGCGGCCGAAATGATGGACAGCTAGCCACATCAAAGCGCGCGCACTGGGCGTGTGCACACCGAACATCTACCAACAATAACAATCAGGTACGTTATGCGTGATTACGACTCGGCAGTGACCTCTTTCAATTATCGACAACTGGCCACCCAGGACTTGCACGGCGAGCTGGCGGCCATGAACGCCTGCATCGAATGCTGCGACCGGCACGCCCTGGGTGATGCCGTGGCGTTGTACTGCGAAACGCCGGATGGCCGCGCCACGCACCACACGTTCAGCGAACTGCAGGCCCACGCTGCGCGCTTCGGCAACTTTTTGCGCGAGCAAGGGGTCAAGCCGGGAGAGCGTGTAGCGGGCCTGATGCCACGCACGGTTGAACTGTTGATTGCCATTTTGGGGACCTGGCGCATCGGCGCGGTCTACCAACCGCTCTTCACCGCATTCGGCCCCAAGGCAATCGAGCAGCGATTGGGTTGCTCCGAGGCGCGCTGGATTGTGACCGATGCCCATAATCGCCCCAAGTTGGACGACGTCATTGACTGCCCACGCATCATCGTGACCGGCGCAGGCCCACGCAACCCGGACGATTACGACTTCTGGACCGTTCTGGATCGCCAACAGGCCGATTGTGTACCCGAGTTGCTGGACGCCAGTGCGCCGTTCCTGCTGATGTGTACGTCAGGCACCACAGGGCCGGCCAAGCCGTTGGAGGTGCCCTTAAGCGCCATTCTGGCCTTCAAGGGCTATATGCGTGATTCGATTGACCTGCGAGAGGACGACCATTTCTGGAACCTCGCCGACCCCGGATGGGCCTATGGTTTGTATTACGCGGTGACCGGCCCGCTGGCATGTGGCCGTGCCACGCTGTTCTATGACGGCCCGTTCGCGGTGGACAGTACCTGCCGGATCATTGCCAAGTATGCGATCACCAACCTGGCCGGCTCGCCGACCGCCTACCGCCTGCTGATCGCGGCGGGGGCTGCGTTCGCCGACACCGTGCGTGGTCGCCTGCGTGTCATCAGCAGTGCCGGCGAGCCGCTGAACCCGCAGGTCATCCGTTGGTTTGCCGACGAACTCGGCGTGGTCATCCACGACCATTATGGCCAGACTGAAATCGGCATGGTGCTGTGCAACCACCACGGCCTGCGTCACCCGGTACGTGAGGGTTCAGCTGGTTATGCGGTTCCGGGGTACCGGATTGTCGTGCTGGATGATGCTCATCGGGAACTGCCGCCGGGCCGGCCAGGCGTGCTGGCGGTGGATCGCGAGCGGTCGCCCCTGTGTTGGTTCGAGGGCTACTTCGGAATGCCCACCCAGGCTTTTGTCGACCGTTATTATTTGAGCGGCGATATCGTGGAGTTGAATGACGACGGCAGCATCAGCTTCGTGGGCCGTAACGACGACGTGATCACTACCTCCGGCTATCGCGTCGGACCTTTCGATGTGGAAAGTGCGCTGATCGAACACCCTGCGGTGGTTGAAGCCGCCGTGATTGGCAAACCGGACCCGCAACGCACCGAGTTGATCAAGGCGTTCGTCGTACTGAACAGTCAAAGCCTGCCAAGCACCGAGTTGGCGGAAGTCCTGCGCCTGCATGTCCGGCAACGCCTGGCCGCGCACGCGTACCCGAGGGAAATCGAGTTCGTCGAACACCTGCCCAAAACACCCAGTGGCAAATTGCAGCGGTTCATTCTGCGCAACCAGGAAATCGCGAAGCAGCAGGCGTTCGACACATGACTCAAGGCTACGGCCGTCGGGTGTGGCTGCGTGTGCGCAACACAGCGTGCGCACTGTGCTAAGCCGCTCTGAATTCCAGCGCAGAGCCCTGGAGTTGTTCCAGCAGCGCAGTTTCAGTCAGGTCAGCATGCGTGAACTGGCGGCGCATATCGGCATCACTCCGGGGGCGATTTATCACCATGTAGAAAGCAAGGAAGCACTGCTTTTCGAGTGGCTGATGGAGCTGTATCAGACGTTGTTGTCGCACGTTGAGCTGATCAAAAAACGAAGATTGACGCCCGCGCAACGTCTGACAAAACTGATCGAAGGCCACCTTCGATTGCATGAACACATGGCCGGGCAGTTTAAGTTGGCCGTCATGGACACCGGCTGCCTGAACGCGCCGATGGAAGAAAGTGTACGGCGATTGAGGGAGGCTTATGAGTCGGAAATACTGAGCTTGGTCGGGCAGCTATGCCATCAGCCTGGTGGCCCCTTGCGCGAAGGCGCACTGCAGGCAATCGTGCCCATGCTGAACAGCCTGCCTGCATGGCTGAGCCCCAGGATGGAGAAAGCCCAGCGTCGGGTCATCGCCCAGGCCATCGTCAATGCTGTCGTCCAGGCGATAAAGGCCCTGCCTTGAACCAGGTAGCGCCTGGGCGCCTGATGATCAGGCCGTCGCCCTGATTCAAAGGTCCTCAGATGCTCAGGAGTTCGGCCACGGGAAAACGATGGGTGGTCTTCATTTCTCGCAGTGACAGGTTCGACCGGATACTCAATACACCCGGCAGCTTCCTCAGCACTTTTTCAACGAATCGGCTGTAGCTGTCCAAATCTCTCGCGACCACTTGAAGTAAAAAATCCGCCTCGCCCGTTGTGTTGTGACAACTGAGTACCTGCGGCGCCGACGCTATGATTTTCTCAAACTTTTCCGTGGCTTCTTCACTGTGATCACTGCAGGAAATCTGCACGAAAGCCATCACCCCCAGGCCCAGTTTTCTGCGATTCAGGATGGCTTGATACCCCTCGATCACGCCGCACTCCTCCAGGCGTTTCTGTTTACGCCAACACGATGCTTCACTGAGGGAAAGTTGCTCCGCCAACTTGACATTCGAGAGTCGCCCATCTCGCTGCAGTCGCTCCGATATCGCAATATCCACCTTATCCAAACGCTCAAACATGGTTGATCCTTTCAATTATGTGCCGGATAACGGAGATTAATTTCATTTATCGCCCACTATCAACTGGAATCTGAAAAGCAATTTCAAGGCATTCGCACATAATGGATCAGCGTTGATTCGAGCCGCCCCGCGCAAGAAATCGAACGAATACAACGTCGTGTCTATCCGAGCAGAGGTGATTTTCATGAAAGCAGTTGTCTACGAAGCCTTTTCCCAACCGCCGCGCTTGATGAACGTCGAAGACCCGACGCCGGAGCGTCACGGCGTGGTCGTACAGGTGCGGGGCACCGGCGTCTGCCGCAGCGACTGGCACGGCTGGAAGGGGCATGATCCGGACATCCAACTGCCGCATGTTCCCGGGCATGAGCTTGCCGGCATCGTGACGGAAGTTGGCAGGGACATCACCCGGTGGAAGGTCGGCGACCGTGTAACGGTGCCCTTTGTCGGCGGGTGTGGCGCGTGTCCCGAGTGCAACAGCGGTAACCAGCAAGTCTGCAATACGCAGTTTCAACCGGGCTTCACTCATTGGGGGTCGTTTGCGCAATTCGTCGGTATACACCAGGCCGACCTGAACCTCGTCGCACTCCCGCAGAACATGGACTTCGCCACTGCTGCGAGCCTGGGCTGCCGCTTCGCCACGTCATTCCGCGCCGTCGTTGACCAAGGCAAGGTCAGCGCCGGACAGTGGGTCGCGGTGCATGGCTGCGGAGGTGTGGGCCTGTCCGCCGTGATGATCGCCCAGGCCCTTGGCGCGAATGTCATCGCCATCGATATTTCGCCGGAAAAACTCGAACTGGCACGCACGCTCGGCGCCGTTGCCACCCTGAACGCACACAGCGTGGCGGACGTCACCGAAGCCGTGCTGGAAATCACCCAGGGGGGCGCCCACGTATCGCTGGACGCATTGGGCCATCCCACCACCTGCTTCAACTCCATCAACAACCTGCGCCGTCGAGGCAAGCACGTCCAGGTAGGCCTGATGCTCGCCGACCACGCACAGCCGGCGATCCCCATGAGCAAGGTCATCGCGCACGAGCTTGAGATCTACGGCAGCCACGGCATGCAAGCACATCGTTATGACGCCATGATCCAGATGATCACCAGCGGAAAACTGGCACCGGAAAAACTCGTGGGTAAAACCATCAGCCTGGAGCAGTCCATCGACGCGTTGATGAACATGGATCGTTTCGAGACCGCTGGCGTAACCGTCGTGACCGAATTTTAGATCGCACAGGACGCAGCCGTACAACCGGCAGTGCTGGAGTAAGCGCAACGTTAGTGTTGCGTTCCAACTGGAGAGTGACGAACGATATTGATCTTCTGTGCCGAGCGGGTTGGGGAAGAGCACGCAGGGGCGCCGGTCAGAAGTCATCCTTTACGTTTGCGCCGTTGATCTTGAACGCTCGGTTTTGCAGATAGGCACTGCGAATAAACGTGTATTTATCGCCCGTCATGAGCTTTTCAGATGCCAGATATTGAGCACGCCCGTCGATCACGCCCACGCTGTACAGGCTATTACGCGTAGGCACGTCGCCCATGTAGCGAACCGGATTGGCGTAGGCATCGGGAAGGATGGCCGGTGCATCGCGCAGTGTGCTGGGCCCCAGGAACGGCAGCACCAGGTAAGGCCCGCTATTGACCCCCCAGTAACCGAGGGTTTGCCCGAAATCCTCGTCACTGCGCTGCAGCCCCATGGGGGTCGCGACGTCGATCAACCCCACCAGGCCAATCGTGCTGTTGAGCAAAAAGCGGCTTGTGTCGACGCCAGCGCTGTGGAACTTCACCTGGAGGACATCGTTAGCCAGGTTTTTGACCTCCCCGAGGTTGTTGAACACATTATGAATGCCGTCCTGGACAACACCGGGCGTGATGAGTTGATAGCCCTGGGCGAGGGGTTTCAGTGCATAGGTATCCAGTACGTCATTGAATGCGAAGATCGGTCGGTTAACACCTTCCCATGGGTCCGCGTCGGAATTCGCAAGACACAGCGGTGACATCATGATGAAACAGGCGCAGCCCAGCACCTGGACGCAACCGCTTAAAGTGGAACGAAAAGCACACATGTTGATTCCCCGTTGAATGAACTAGCCGATTTAATCCGCGCAAGCCGTTCCATTGCTGCGGTGATGTGTGCATGTGCCAGCGCCGTTAATTCCAACCGCCACCCAGCACTTTGTACAACGTGATGCGGTTACTCTGCTCGGTCAGGCGCAGCGTGATCAGGTCCTGTTGTGCGCTGTAGAGCGAGCGTTGCGCATCCAGGGCTTCGAGGTAGCTTTGGGAGCCGCCCCGATACAAGGCATCCGAGAGTTCGAAGCTTTTGCGGCTGGCGTCGGTCAGCGCCTGTTGCGCGGCAATACGGCGATCCAGGGTGCTGCGCACCGCCAGTGCGTCGGCCACTTCGCGGAATGCGGTTTGCAGGGTTTGCTGATAGGTCTGCAACTGGATCTCGCGTTCGACCTTAGCCGAATCCAGGGTTGCGCGGTTACTGCCCCCGTCAAAAATCGGCACGCTGATGCTCGGGGCAAAGGTCCAGGCGCCGCTGCCGGACTTGAACAGGCCGGCCAATGCCGAGCTGGAAGAGCCGGCGTTGGCGGTCAGGCTGATGCTCGGGTAAAACGCCGCACGGGCCGCGCCAATATCGATGTTGGCGGACTTGAGCGTATGCTCGGCCGAGAGCACGTCCGGGCGTTGTTGCAACAGGCTGGAGGGCAGGCCTGCTGGAATATCCACCAGCACTGCCGCCGACTCCAGGCGCGTGCCCGGCAAGAGGGCCTCGGGCAGATCGCTGCCCACCAACAGGCGCAAAGCATTGCGGTCCTGCAGGATCTGGCTCTCATAGGACGCTACATCGCCCCGTGCCGATTCGACGGTGGTCTGGGCTTGCGCCACCGACAACGCGGAAGAGCCACCCAAGGCGTAGCTGCGCTGGGTCAGGTCGTAGGTGGCCAACTGGCTGGTCAGGGTTTCCTGGGCCAGCAGCAGCCGTTCGTTGTCGGCGGCCAAGGTCAGCCAGGCGGTGGCAACTTCCGCCACCAGGCTGATTTGCGTGCTGCGCCGGGTTTCCGTCAACGCCAAGTAGTCTTCCAGCGCCTCATCGCGCAGGTTGCGAACCCTGCCAAACACGTCCAGTTCATAGCTGCTCAGCCCCAACTGAGCGCTGTAGTCGTGTGTGGTGACTGCCGTGCCGGTGTTGGACAACGACCCCGGCGTACGGCTATGGGTGCCGCTGACGCCCGCGTCGACGGTAGGAAACAGGTCAGCGCGCTTGATGCGGTACTGCGCCTGGGCCTTTTCGACGTTGAGGCTGGCCAGGCGCAGGTCGCGGTTATTGGCCAGCGCCAATTGCTGCAACTGCGCCAGGCGGCGGTCGGTAAAAAATTGCTGCCACTTGATATCAGCCCCAACCTTTCCTTTGGGCAGGTTGGCCGCCGGCAACCATTGCTCGGAGACGGGGGCCTCAGGGCGCTCGTACTGCGGCGCCAGGTTGACGCAGCCGCCCAGGGCCATGGCGGCCAGCAGAGGCCAGTGTGACTTGATCATGCATCACCTGTCGGGGCAGATTGATTAGCGCTGCGCACGCGGCCGAAACGACCGCGGATCAGCACGAAAAACAACGGTACAAAGAAGATCCCCAGCACTGTGGCGCTGAACATACCGCCCAGTACTCCCGTACCAATGGCCTGGCGTCCGGCGGAGCCTGCACCGGTGCTCAAGGCCAGCGGCAATACGCCGAACATGAAGGCCAGGGAGGTCATCAGGATCGGCCGCAGGCGTTGGCGCACCGCGACCAGCGTCGCGTCGATCACGCTGCTGCCCTGCTCTTGCAAGTGCTTGGCAAACTCAACGATCAGGATCGCGTTTTTTGCGGCCAGGCCCACGGTGGTCAACAGCCCGACCTGGAAATACACGTCGTTGCTCAGCCCGGCGACACGGGTCGCCAGCACTGCACCGATGACCCCCAGGGGCACGACCAGGATCACCGAAAACGGCACCGACCAACTCTCGTAGAGCGCGGCCAGGCACAGGAATACAAACAACACGGAAATGCCGTAGAGCAGCGGCGCCTGGGACCTGGACAAGCGCAGCTGATAGGACTGCCCGGTCCACTCGTAGCCAATACCCTGGGGCAACTGCCGGACAATGGCCTCCACGGCGGCCATCGCATCGCCGGAGCTCACCCCTGGCGCCGGATCGCCAACGATCTCCAGGGAGGCGTTACCGTTGTAGCGTTCCAGCAGCGGCGAGCCGTAGCCCCAGGTGCTGCTGGCAAAGGACGAGAACGGCACCATTTCATTGTTACTGTTGCGCACAAACCAATGATCAAGGTCCGCAGCCTGCATGCGCGAGGATGCCTGGCCCTGTACATAGACCTTTTTCACCCGGCCCTGGTTGAGAAAGTCGTTTACATAAGTGCCGCCTAAGGCCGTCGCAAGGGTGCTGTTGATATCGCTGGTACTCAGGCTCAGGGCCCCGGCCTTGCGGTCGTCAATGCTGACCTTGAGCTGCGGTGCATCGTCCAGGCCGTTGCTGCGCACGCCCAGCAAGCGGGCGTCTTTCCTGGCCAACTCAAGGAACTGTTCGCGGGCGGCCACCAACGCATCATGGCCCAGGCCACCGAGGTCCTTGAGCTGCAGGTCGAACCCCGAGCTCTGGCCCAGGCCACGCACGGTCGGCGGCTGCATGACGAACGCATCGGCATCGCCGATGCTGGACAGTGCCAGGGTCGCCCGCTGGGCAATCGCGGCTGCACCCTGACCAGAGCCACCGCGTTCGGACCAATCCTTGAGGCGGATAAACGCCCGTGCGGTGTTCTGGCTGTTACCGCCCATGCCTAAGCCGCTGATGCTGATCATCGCTTCGACCTCGGGCTGTTGCAGGATGTAGTCCTCGAACTGCTTGATCACCGCCTGTGTGCGGCTGTCCGTCGCGCCGACCGGCAACTGGATCTGTGCCAGCAGAATCCCTTGGTCCTCGTCCGGCAGAAACGAAGTGGCCAGGCTGACATAACCCACCGCCATGACCACCAGCACCAGCCCATACAGCAGCAGGCTGCGCCCCCAACGCCGCAACACCACGCCCACCCAGCGCTCATAACCGGCGCTGGCGCGCTCGAAGGTGCGGTTGAACCAGCCAAAGAACCCATGCTGAGCGCCATGCCCCTTGCCATTGCGCGCTTTGAGCAACGTCGCGCACAGCGCGGGTGTCAGGGTCATCGCCACCAACACTGAGAGGACCATGGCCGAGACGATGGTCACGGAGAACTGCCGATAGATGATCCCGGTGGAACCACCGAAAAACGCCATAGGGATAAATACCGCACTCAGCACCAGGGTGATCCCGACCAGTGCGCCACTGATTTCACGCATCGATTGACGCGTAGCCGCCACGGGCGACAGCCCTTCGCCCATCAGCCGCTCCACGTTTTCCACCACCACGATGGCATCGTCTACAAGCAAGCCGATCGCCAGGACCATGGCAAACATGGTCAAGGTATTGATCGAGTAGCCGAACAGCGCCAACACGCCGAACGTGCCGAGCAGTACCACCGGCACGGTAATCGCCGGGATCAGCGTTGCACGCAGGCTCTGCAGGAACAGGAACATGATCAACACCACCAGCACGATGGCCTCCCCCAGGGCCTTGACCACCTCTTCGATGGACAGGCTGACAAAGGGCGTGGTGTCGTAGGCGATCACATTTTTCAGCTGCATTTCCGTCGGGTAGAAGGGCTCCATCTCCTTGAGCTTGGCCTTGACCGCCTTGCCGACGTTCAGCGCGTTGGCGCCGGCGGCCAACTGCACGCCCATGGCCGCCGCAGGCTTGCCGTTGAGGGCGGTGCTGATGTCGTAGCTTTCACTGCCCAGTTCCAGGGTCGCGACATCGCCCAGCAGTACCACGGCACCGTCGCTGTTGGACTTGACCACGACCTTGCGAAACTCGTCCACGGTCTGCAGTTTGCTGCGGGCGCTGATCGTAGCGTTCAGTTGCTGCCCCTTGATCGCGGGCAAGGCGCCGAGCTGTCCAGCCGAGACTTCGGTGTTCTGCGCTTCCAGGGCGCTGCTGATGTCCGATGGCATCAACGCATATTTTTCCAGCAAGGCGGGGTCCAGCCAGATGCGCATGGCGTAGCCCGAGCCCAACGTCTGCACATCGCCGACGCCGTCTATTCGGCTGATGGAATCGAGCAAGGTGGTGGAAATGTAATCACCTATCTGAGTGCCGGTGACGCTGGGGTCGTCCGATGCCAGGGCGACAATCATCAAGAAGTCCGAACCGCCCTTGGTCACGGTCAGGCCTTCGCTTTGTACCGACTGCGGCAGCCTCGACTCGGCTTGTTGCAGCTTGTTCTGCACCTGCATCTGGGCGACGTCCGGGTCGGTGCCGGCAGTAAAGGTCAAACTGATGCTGGCACTGCCTGCCGAACTGCTGGTGGCCGACATATAGGTCAGGTTATCCAGGCCTTTCATCTGCTGTTCGATGACCTGGGTCACCGAGTCTTCGACGGTCTTGGCCGAGGCCCCGGTGTAGGTGGCAGAAATTTTCACCGTGGGTGGTGCAATATCCGGGTATTGCTCCAACGGCAACTGGCTGATGGACAGGCTGCCACCGAGCATGATCACGATGGCAATGACCCAGGCGAAAATCGGTCGATCAATAAAAAAGTGCGCCACGCTCAACCCTCCTTCGCTGGGGTGCGGGGTGTGGCCGCCTGAGCATTGGCTTCCTGCACTTGGACCGCGGCACCGGCACGGACTTTTTGTCCGCCTTCGACAATCAACTGGTCACCTGCCTGCAGACCTGCCGTAACCCACCACTGATTCCCCACCGCCCGATCGATGGTCAGCTCACGTTGTTCGACCTTGCCGTCAACCACCAGCAACGCGGTGGTCACGCCACTGGCGCTGCGGTTCACAGCTTTTTGCGGAACCAGAATGGCTTGCTCGTTGCGAGCCTGTTCGAGCACCGCGCGGACATACATGCCCGGTAGCAGCAGGTGATCCGGGTTGGCGAACTCCGCACGCAGGGTGACCGTGCCCGTCCCCTCGTTGACACTGACACCACTGACCTTGAGCCGCCCCTGCTGGTTGTAGGCACTGCCATCGTCCAGCTTCAGGCTGACCCGTGCCTGGCCATCGCCGTTGGACTGCAATGCGCCGCTGGCCAGGTCACGCTTGAGCTTGAGCAATTCGGTGGTCGATTGAGTCACGTCCACATAGATCGGATCGAGTTGCTGCACCGTGGTCAAAGCGCTGTCCTGATTGGCCACCACCAGCGCCCCAGGGGTCACGGTCGAGGTTTCGATGCGCCCGCCGACCGGAGAGGTAATACGGGTGTAAGCCAGGTTGATCCGCGCGGTCTGAACGTCGGCCTCGGCGCCCTGCACGTCGGCGGCGGCCGTCAGCAAGGTCGCCTGGGCGTCTTCGTTATCTTGCTGGCTGATGGCATTGATCTTCACCAGTTCGGCGTCGCGCCTGGCGGTGGCCTGCGCCGATTTAAGCGTGGCGCGGTACTTGGCCAGGCTAGCCTCGGCCTGCGCCAGCGCGGCGGTGTAGGACGCTGCATCCAATTGGTACAACGCTTGCCCAACCTTGACATCCGCCCCCTCGACAAACAGTCGACGCTGGACGATACCGCCAACCTGAGGACGAATCTGCGCCACCATGAAGGCCTGGGTGCGCCCCGCCAGCTCAGTGGTCAGCACCTGGCTCTGGGGTTTTATGCTGATGACCGAGACTTTGGGGGTGACCGCCTCAGGAGGTGGCTCGCCACCGGAGCAGCCGCCCAGCATGGCCAGAACGATCAAGGACAGGAAAACTGCGGCGGTTACCAGGTATTTGGCGATTACTTTCGTGGACATAGCAGCCTCTGCGACACGGAATGGCTTGAGTCAGCGCCATCCTGCGAGGCAAATGTGCAGGAAAATTGAAGATTGCCCAGCCGGGTTGAATCTATCCCTCACTAGGGCCTAAATGGTCCCACCTATTTTTAACGGCCCATCTGCATGAAGTTCAGTATCTCCACCAAACTGTTTATTGCGGTACTGGCCGGTGTGTTGTTGGTCATCCTGAGCATGGGCCTGGCGACGAGCTGGAGTTTTGGACGCGGCTTTCTCGGGTACCTCAATGAGCAGGCACTGGAGCGCATGGCGCCCGTGCTGCCACGTCTGGCCAGTGCTTACGCGCGTGAGGGCAATTGGGAGTTCCTGCGTAACCAGCCGGATCGCTGGTTTGAGATCATGCGGCCCGAACTCGGCGCAGACCCGGCGAAGAACGACTTGCGCTCGCCCATGGCTTCGGACCTGACGGGCGCCCTGTTTCGGATCGCCCTGCTGGATAAATATAAAAAGCGCGTGAACGGCTACCCGGACATCGGCACGGACGCCCTGCTACGCCCGATTGTGGTGGCCGATGAAACCGTGGGCTGGCTGGCCGTGACCCCGTTCCAGAGCGTGACCGAAGCCGGCGGCGAACGATTCCAGCAATACCAGTTACGCACCAGCCTGGTCATGGGCGCCTTCTCACTGCTGCTGGCGATGCTGATTGCCTGGTGGATCGCCCGCACGCTGCTGGAGCCAGTCAAGCGGGTGGCTGCGGCAACACATCGCCTGGCCAGCGGCGACTTCAGCAGCCGGGTGGCAGTGAGTTCCAATGACGAAGTCGGCCAATTGGCCCGTGACTTCAACCAACTCGCCTACACCCTGGAGCGCAATGAGCAGATGCGCCGCGAATTCATGGCCGATGTGTCCCACGAACTGCGTACCCCGCTGTCGGTCTTGCGCGGCGAGCTGGAGGCTATCGAGGATGGCGTACGCACCCTCGACCCAGGCTCGATGCAGTCCTTGCAGGGCGAAGTGAGCATGCTCAGCAAGCTGGTGGATGACCTGTATGAACTGTCCCTGGCGGATGTTGGGGCGCTGACCTACCGCAAGAGCGCCTGCGCACTGGAGCCACTGCTGCGCGCCAGTGTGTCGATGTTCCAGGAGCGCTTGAACGCGCGCCACCTGCGCCTCGAACTGGATTTGCCAGCACCGCCCGTGGAACTGTTGGCCGATGCCGGTCGCTTGCAGCAACTGTTCTCCAATCTGTTGGAAAATGCGGTGCGCTACACCGACCCGAATGGGCTAATACGTATCCGCGTCGCCCTGGATCGCGCTGACGTATGCATCGACATCCTCGACTCCGGCCCTGGTGTGTCGGCCGAGCAATTGCCGCGCCTGTTCGAGCGCTTCTATCGCGGCGAATCCTCGCGCAACCGTGCCAGTGGCGGGGCCGGCCTGGGGCTCGCGATCTGCCACAGCATCGCCCTCGCCCACGGCGGCAGCCTCAGCGCCGCTCACTCCCCCCTCGGTGGCCTTTGGCTGAGCCTGCGCCTCCCACGGAATACCTGACCCATGAGCGAAGAACGCCCGATCCTGATCGTTGAAGACGAACCGAAACTGGCCGCATTGCTGCAGGATTACTTGGCCGCAGCGGGCTACCCGACCCTGTGCCTGGACAATGGCCTTCAGGTGGTACCGACCGTGCGCGCCCGCCCCCCTCGCCTGATTTTGCTCGACCTGATGCTGCCAGGGCGCGACGGCATGCAAGTGTGCCAGGACCTGCGCGGTTTCAGTGCCGTGCCGATCATCATGATCACCGCCCGCGTCGAAGAAGTGGACCGCCTGCTGGGCCTGGACCTGGGCGCCGACGACTACATCTGCAAGCCCTTCAGCCCCCGGGAGGTAGTTGCCAGGGTCAAGGCCATCCTGCGCCGTGGCCCCCAATTGCTGAGCAACACCCCACCGCGACTGCTGATCGACGAAGCCCAGTACCGCGCATCACTCGACGGCGTCGCTTTGGACCTCACGCCTCTGGAGTTACGCCTGCTGAGCACTTTTGCACGCTCCGCCGGCCGGGTATTTTCCCGCGACCAACTGCTCGACAAGCTCTACTCCGACCACCGCGTGGTCACCGACCGTACGGTAGACAGTCATATCCGCAACCTACGGCGCAAGCTGGAGCAGGCGTGCCCAGGGGAAACACCCATCGAGTCATTGTACGGCGTGGGCTATCGGTTTCAGTTGTCCAACGCCTGAGGGCTTGAAGGGACAAGGCTGATTCGAAGAGAAAGCCCAACCGACTGCCCCGCTGGCCGACGACAAAAAGACATGAATCGGTTGGAAATTTTCAGAGCAATTGCCAGAGCTGAAGGTGGCAACCCGACTGAGCAGAACACAGCCCTTGAGCCGAATACCAGCGACATCACCAGGCAGTTTCGCGCGGGCACAAAAAAGCCGATCTATCTGATCGGCTTAAGTGTCTGATTTTACTCAGGAATAATGGTCGGGACGGAGTGATTCGAACACTCGACCCCTAGCACCCCATGCACGCAGTACCTCTGTAAGACCTTGTTAAGTGGCTGTTTTTATTGGCGCTCGCTGCAATCGAATGCCTACAAGAGCTTACGAGTGCGTGAGAGAGTCACGCAAATGTCACGCACCCTCCCCTGGCGTCCTGCCGACGAACACCACTCCCCAATCCGCAACACCTCGATTACTGTACGCACATACAGTATCGGATAAGCACCATGAACGACATCGACGAAGACACCTCTGAGTGGCTTGGCTGCCCCACGCCCCTGGAAATGTACCAACACCAGTGCGCCCTGCTCGAGGACGAGCTCATCCAAACCGAGGCGATGCTGCGAAAGGCCCGGGCCAATGTGGCCGGCTTGGTGCAGATGAATGACCTGCTCGCCACTGGCAAGGCTTCGGCGGAGGCTGCGCTAAGAAGGGCCCTTGATCAAATTGCGGCGATGAGCAATGAGCCTTCTGACAACGGAAGCTTTCGCCCCATCGATCTCATTACCAGCCAGCGAGACCACCTGCTCAGGGAAAATCAACGATTGCTGGGCGAGATTCGTCAAGCTCAATCCTCCAGCGCAAGCTAGGCTGAAATGACGGCGGGAGGGAAGATCATGTGTGGAAGGCTTTCACAGTATCGAGGAATCCACGATTTTGTCGCGGCTCTGAGCATGCCCAATGCCCTGGCTAACTCCGTGGGAGATCAGCCAATTGAGCGCTACAACGTTGCACCGACAACCGCAGTTGCGCTGCTGCACATGCAGGGGGACATGCTCCATGCGGATCCCGTTCGCTGGGGTTGGCGACCGCATTGGGCGAAAGATCGTGCAGCACCAATCAATGCACGCGTGGAGAAAGTCGCCCACGGCCCGTTCTTTCGGGCTATCTGGCCGCACCGGGCGATCACGCCAATCGATAACTGGTTTGAATGGGTGGATGAAGGCGGGGCAAAGAAGCAGCCCTACCTGATCCGCCGGCGGGATGGTGAACCTATATTCTGTGCCGCAATCGGTCAGCTACCGGATGCTGATGAAGGCCCAGGTGAGCATGACGGCTTCGTCATCATTACCGCCGACAGCGCCGGCGGCATGGTGGACATCCACGATCGGCGGCCCGTGGTGCTTACACCCGATCTAGCCCTGGAATGGTTGGACCCGACCACGCCCAAGGAGCGCGCCGAGCAGATGGTGCTGCACCAGGGCGAGCCAGCCGAGGCCTTCGAATGGTTCAAGGTCGATACGGCCGTGGGTAACGTCCGGAACAAGGGGCCCCACCTGATACAGCCTGTACCCTAAAACAGCCCACCGAGGTCAGAGGGTTTCCAATTCATGATCACAAGCTCGCCGCTGATCTCGGCTTTTCCCTGGCGCTGATTGGTGGTGCTGTAGCGGATGTCCAGCGTTTCAAAGTGAAACCCCTCAAATACCCGCCGGATATCAGGGTGGTCGTTGATACTCACCATGACCTTGCCTTTGCAGCGGCGCATGAAGTCGGCCATCCGCTCATAGTTTTCGAACGGAAAGTCCACCCCGTAGCCCGCGGTCTGCCAGTACGGCGGGTCCATATAGTGGAAAGTGTGGGGGCGGTCGTAGCGCTCAGCGCATTCAAGCCATCCCAAGTTTTCGACATAGGTTCCAGAAAGGCGCTGCCAGGCTGCGGAAAGGTTCTCTTCAATCCGCAACAGATTGATAGCCGGCCCCGTTGTGGCTGTGCCGAAAGTCTGGCCGCTGACCTTCCCGGCAAAGGCATGGTGCTGCAGGTAGAAAAATCGCGCAGCCCGCTGAATATCGGTAAGAGTTTCCGGCCGAGTCATCTTCTGCCACTCAAATACCTGCCTGGAACTGAGCGCCCATTTGAACTGGCGCACGAATTCCTCCAGGTGGTTTTGCACCACCCGATACAACGTCACCAGGTCGCCATTGATATCGTTGAGGACTTCAACTGGTGCAGCCTGGGGCCGCATGAAGTAGAGCGCCGCGCCGCCAGCGAAAACCTCAACATAGCATTCATGCGGAGGGAATAGAGGAATCAGACGGTCGGCCAGGCGGCGCTTGCCACCCATCCATGGAACGATTGGGTTTGTCATTTTTGCAATCCTTTGCAAGGTGAGTGTTCATTTTGGGTCGTGTTAATTTTGCGATCTGGAGTGTTGATCAGGGCCTAATGGTTCTGACGTACGACTGGCAAGCCCTCAACGCGATCAGTCCTTGGTCGCCGGCGTCGGTGATGGCGATAATTCGTTGAGCATGCGCTGGGTCAAGTTGGGCTCGACGGGCTGCATGAACCACGCCGACGGCGCCGGGGGTGGTAGGCACGTTGCAGTCACTGGCTGAATCCGTGGCGTCGAGAAGGACTGACAGCCGTACATCAGCAGTGGCAAGGCGATCGCGCAGAGCAGCTTGCTTGCGTTGTTCATTGGAAAGCTCCAGGGAGTGTTGTTGGTCTGCGGCGGCCGCTCTCTGTTCTGCGGCCAGGCGCTTGTCCTGCTCAGTTCTGGTCTGGGCGGCGGCGGCACTGCTGATCGCCGCCAGGTCGTCCTTGTGCAGGCCGGCCTGCTCGGAAAGCTTCTCGCCCATCCGCCAGTCCTGCACCTGCCAGGTGACGCCGGCGGCGGTCGCCATTAGCACCAGGATCAGCACCACCAAACCGGCCAGCTTCTGTACCGGCGTCATGCCAGCACCTTTTTCGCCCGCTCCCACAACTGCAAGCGATCTTCCAGGCCGTTGAGACCGCCATTAATGCGGCGGGTGATCTTCGTGAACTCCCCCTGATCCGCCAGCGTGTTCAGCCCCTTGGTGGACCAGAACCAGGCCGCAGACATCGCCGCGTGCTGGGGCAGCTCGAGCAGCTCGGGCCTGTTGATCAGGTCCAGGCCCAGGGCTTCCCCGCATGCGGCATAGTTGGCTCTCCCGGTGATCTGGATCAGTCCGCGCCCACGGTACTTCGAGCCGTCACCCTTAACGGTGTTTCCCAGATCGACACGGCCTTCGTACGTGAGTTGCTGCGCAGTGGGCCCCCAAATCTCGCGCACGTAGCGTAGTTGGCCGGATTCGTGCCCAACCTGGGCGATGAATGCAGCAGCGCGCGCGGTGCCCACGATGCCATAGCGGTTCATGGCCGTGTTCAGGGCAGGAACAAAAACGCCGGCTTGGTGGCCGGCGTTCGGGAGGATCTGCAGCAACTGCTGCTCAGTGATCGGCATGCTTTTCTCCAGACGAAAAAAAACCGCTCTAGGCGGTGTCGGTGTTTTTTTGGATCAAGCCGATGTCGGTGGTCCGAGACGATTTATAGTATCCCTGGCATTGGCTCGCGCCTGCTTAATGTCGTCGGGTATCGGCGTGCCATCTTCAAGTAAGGCGAAGGCATGCCAATTGGTTTCGTTCAGGTATGCGCGCGCCTGGTCCAGGCTGATTTGATCAGATTCGTCCTGCGCGGTTTTGATCGGCTCAAGCTTGCTCAAGTCCACCATTTTCTGATACCTCAAATATTTCCGGATGTTGTACAGGTCGGGGGGTTGCCGGCGACGTGTCGGGAAACTTCACAGGCCCACTGCGAGCATCAATTACAATAGGCTCTGCTGGGTTTCGAAACTCCTCCGGGCTATCCCAAGCCACTGGAAGACGTAAAGTTAGGTGAAGTGTTTTTCCTATCCGCTCAACGTAGTCAGACTCGACAAAAAACCTATTGCCGACCGCGCTACCCGGAAGCCGAAAACCCGACGGAATACCGGATAGATCAATGGCCTCCCCATTGATAGTGATGATGTCACCACTAATCGAGGCCTCTAAATGCCCGTCCATTAAGCAGGCCCACAGCTTAATTTTCATTATTTCCACCTACCAAAAAGGGCTATGTTCCCCGAAAAAGATTGAGCTGAGGTGCCGTTGGCACAAAACAGGTACGCAGTCGTCCCAGGGGCCTGGGTGTTCCGTATGGCAAAATCATTGCCAACTGATGGGTAAAGGGTGCCAACCAATGTTACGAACCCGACGGGAAAACTGACGGGAATTGAAACGCTAACTACAAATTGAGTGTTAGCCGCAATAATTGCAGTTGTGGGCACCGGCCCTTGAACAATCATTTGACCGTTTGCATACTTGAATACGGTGAATCCACTAACCGCAGTCATGGACATGAGTCCGCCGGCAGTTTGCGGATCAAGAACTGATGATGTGGCTCCGTAAACCTGATCCCAGGCACTCCAGGTTCCGGTTGACTGGAAGCGCTCAAAGTACGCATTTGTGTTGAAACTCTTGAATACCTGGCGGCAATAACCAGCTGAGGGGTGCGTGAGGACAATCATGTAACCCAAGTTTGTAGGGGTATTTGCGTTTCCTCCGTTTGAGAATATATATACCCCGGACGTTATTAATGAATTTGCATCTACGCTTGATGGCTGAACCAGCCCGCCACCGCCGTTAAATCCAGCATGTCCGACCGCTAGCAAGCGACCCGATGTAGCGTCAGATGAACTTATGGCGACATTAGCTGATATAGCCGTCCCTACCGCTGTTCTTCCGGTTCCACCCTTTGTCTCTGGCAGGATGTCATAGTTACCCGTCGTGCCCAGCGCAGCCAGCTTAGCCCCAAATTGGTTATTCAGGTTGTTGAAGGCATCCGACAGCATCTTGTCGTAGCCCTGCACGGGCATAATAGCGTAGGCCGCACCGCTTACGGTCGGTCCTTTGTAAGCAGGCAGAATAGAGATAACAGTGGAGCTTGCGACGTTGGCCAGCTCGTATGTCGCACCATCAGGACCAACGAACGAATCCCCAATCCTGCTGCTGGCTGCGAAATCTACGTTCGTGCCTATGACTGTGCTGCTGCCGTTCTGTACGGCGACTGTTCCGGCTCTTTGCCAAACCATAGTTTTCTCCAGGCAATAAAAAACCGCTCTAGGCGGCATAGGTGGTTGGCATTAATTCAGCTTATTGGCTTTGCAAATACAACTGGTATGAAGAAAGACGTGGAGTTGGCTACCCCGACCACCCACATCAATAATCTGTTTGATCCATAGTCCCAAGTGCAATACAGTTTTGCGGCGCGCGTGCTTGCTCCGGCTACGTCCATGCCTATGTTATTGATGAGCATGAAGTCACCCGTATCTAAAGGACTAGTTGCCGTCCAATTGCTACGCGTGGTCCCCTGGCCGGTAGAGCTAGAGCCGAGATAGGTCCACGCTGAAATAGTCCGAGTGAACTGGGCGCAGGGGGTGCCACTGTCAAAAAGCAACTTTGTCGATCCGTCCCATATCCTGATCCCATAAGTTGCGGTAGGGGTTGAGCTATAGGCAGCAACAAAAAAGTTTCCCGCTCCTCCACCAAGAAACGAAAACCCAGTCCAGTTTCCCGGGCTTCCGGCGATCGTGGCGTAGCTGAACGTAGTGGTGGCGTCCGGCCTTACGAATACCAGTGGCGGCTCCGCGCTGGTTATAGGTGCGCTAAATGACGCGCCCCCTTGGTACCTCCCCCGCTGCAAAACCACTAACCGCGAGAACTCGGAATCAAGTGTCACTACATCATTGTTATTAGTGAACTGTACGCCATAGCTCATCTATCGATACCTCATAACTAAAAGTCTTTGAGGACCAATCCCAACTGTTCCACTCGGCTGCGCACGGTTTCCGAACCAAACAATGACGCCCCCATCGTAAACCTGTGGCTCATATTGAATGGCAGATAGGTTTTGCGCATTTGGATCTTGAGGGTAGGCCCCGATTGGAATGCATACAGCTGAGTGCGTTGCGGGAGAAACTCCAGCAATTGGAATTGTTTGAGACCGATTCCCGCCGGTAACGAAAGCCACAACAGCCGAATACACCACCCTCACAGTAAACGAGGTCTCATCCAGTTCAAGGGCACCAGTGGGGCCCCAGATTCTTATCCCGAAACTCATGCGGACAGATCTCCCCACTGGTAGCGTTTCACGCCGTTTTCATCGAAGACTTTGCCGCCTCTGTTATTGATCACCTGGCGCGCCTGCCCACCGAATGCGCCGTTGATTTCAAAGGTACCATCGAAGAACAACTTCCAGCCGCTGGTGCCTTCCACGTAGTTATTCGACTCGATGTAGTTGCCGATCTTGGCGTTGGTGATCGTGCCGTCCTGGATGAAAGCGGACCGGATGAAGGTCTGTCCACCAGACACCGAGAACGGAGACACCGGTGTGCCATTGGTCAGGTTCAAAAGCATGAACGTGTCAGCCCTGACGACGAACTGCGAAGAAACACCGGACGGGTCAACCTGCAGGCCCAGGCCGAACGATGCGGCATACTTCTGGCCGCCAGCCGTGGTCTCCATCTTCACCGACCAGATTGTCGACAGCTTGTTGTTGGTGTCGGCAAGGGCTGACGTTGTCTGCTGAATCACTGCTTTGTTGTCCGCCACCTCCGCGCTGACCTGAGCTATTTGCTGTGCCGAGGCCTGCTTGTTGTTGGCTACCGTGCTTTCCAGCAAGGTGACGTTCGCAGCGTTCTGGTTGACCTTGGCGTCAAGGATCGTGGTTCGCTCGGCGCTGGCCTCCGTTTCTGACGCCCTGACCTTGCTCTCCTGAACGATCGCGGCCGTGCTGGCCCAACCTTTCAGCGCGTCAGCCTTCGCTCCGTTCCCGCTGTCATCACGCGCCGCAGCCCGCAGGACGTTGGTGGTGCTGGCCTGGGCGGTGACCACGCCGTCGAACTTGGTAATGTCGGCGGTGTTGGTGGAGACCTGCTGTGCCAAGCCATTGGCCGTCTCAATCGATTGACCTACATCCAGCCAATAGGTGGTGTTCGGTGGAGGGTTGTTGACCGGCACCTCTACTTTCGCCTGGTAGATTCGATCCCCTGCCACCACCATCTGCCCTTTCAGGTAGACCTGACCCGAAACGTATGCACCGAGCCCGTCCAGTGCGTCGATCTGGGCTTGCAAGTCCGGGATCTTCTCGATGTCGCTGAGCAGGTCCTGGCCAAGCTCGGTTTTGCTGATCTTGCCGGCAAGCATCCCAAGGATCGGACCAGCATCCGAGCTGGCCTGGCCCACCACACCGTCTACCACCGGATAGAACGGCCCGACGTTGCCGGTCCGGTCCACCAGGCGCGCCCAGAAGAACAAGGTTGCGCCCGCCAGAAGCGACTGCATCCGGTAATCGGCCTGCGGGTAAGCCAGGTCGGCCAGCTTGGTCGCCGCTCCCAGGTCGTTCGCGGGGCCATACCACAGCTCGGTGCGCTGGGTATCCTCGGCGCCGGCGGGGAAGCCCCACTTGATGCCGATACCGAACAGTTCGCTGGTGGTGGACAGGAATGCCACCGCCGGCGGCAAGCCGACCTTCCCTTCCAGGCTGGTCAGATTGGAGCTCTTCCAGATCGAAGAGATCTTGAAGGCGCTCACCGAGCGAACGCGGGCCAGGTAGGCGCCCGAGTAAATGCCGGTGACGTCCACGCTTGTCGCGCCTGTGCGCTGCAGCTTGATCCAGTTGCCGCTATCCTTGCGCCACTCCACGTCATACGCGACAGCGCCCGCCACAGCCGGCCATGAGATGTTCATGGTGCTGATTGCCAAGCCCTGATCCACGGAGTAGTTCGACGTGATGTCGACGCTTGCCGGTGCCGGTACGACAGTGATGGGCACAACACTGATTGGCCGCTCTTCCAGCCGGGCGCCGGTGTCGATGTGATCGAACTTGCTCGGGTCGTACTGCACAGCAGAGATTTCGAACACCCCAGGCTCCGGCCGCGCCACGCTCACAACGCGATAAAGCGGGATGGCCAGGTCGTCAGCGTCCAGCGCCCACACCAGTTCGCGCTCAGGCGGCACGGAGTAGGCAACGGTCACGGTGACCTGGCGCCCACTGACCAATTGCACGGTGCGGCCCTCGCACTTGCCGTCGGGCAGATTGAGGATCAGCCGGTCGCCGGGCTTGGCCTGGGTATCGCGGTCCAGGGTGATGACCTTGCCGTTCACCGCCGAGATACGCCCGCCCACCGGCCGGCCGGCCAGCAGTTCGTCTGCGATGGGGATCACGTATCCAGGCAGCGGGATGCGCCCGTCGAGGCCGACCTTGAAGGTAACCGCCCGATCCTTGGAGTTCGTGAGCAGCGCCCACTTGCCCCGGCGCTGGGCCTCAGATTCGCGGGTGCAGCCAATAGCGCTTATCTCCAGCGGGTTGTCGCCGTAGCGCCGCTGCAACTTGGCATCGGTCACAGCTGTGACGTCGGTGTCGAAGTTGTTCCCCGGGTTGTCGTAGCTGATCAGTGCCCTGGTGTAGCGCGTGCGCTCCGATGCGCTTGAGTAGGTGAACTTGCCGTCGATGACGTTCGCCCGGGTATAGGCGAAGTCGAAGTCAGTAGCCCGTGGCATGTCCGCCAGAGTGAAGACCTGGCCCTGGGCCCAGTAAGTCATGCCCCGGTAGATCGTGGAGATGTCACGCAGCAGAGACCAGGCGTCAGCCTTGCTCTGCAGGTTCAAGTTGCAGATGAAACGAGGCTCCTGGCCACCCTTCCCGTCCGGTACCAATTGGTCGCAATACTGCGAGATGCGATACAGCTCCCACTTGTCCACCATCCACGGCTTGATGCGACGGCCAAGGCCGAAGCGGTCTGCGGTGGTGATGTCGTAGGTCATCCAAACCGCATTATCGGTCCAGGCCTGTTTGAATGTGCCGTCCCAAACACCCGAGTAGGTGCGTGACACCGGGTCATAGTTGCTCGGCACCTGCATCTTCTTCAGCTTGGTCTCGACGGTCACCGCTGGGATGCTGCGAAACTGTTCGGCTGAAAACTCGATGTAGAGCAACGCAGTATTTGGGTAGCGGATCTTCGCGTCGATCACCTCCGTGAAGCCGGCGATCTGCATGGTGTCGGAGATTTTGTTGTTGTTCTGGTTGGGCGTCAGGCGAGTGATGCGCATCAGCCAGCCGGTGGTTGCCTTAGGCAAATCGATTCGGCGGGTGCGCTCGTAAAGACTGGTGGTCTTTCCAGACACGGCCTCATTCAGAACCTCCTGATAAGCGCCGCCATCAGTAGCCAGCTCGACCTTGTAGCCGATCGCGTAACCGTTAATGTTGCCACTGGCATCTACCGACTGGAGCGCCGGCCAGGCGAAACGCACGCGCACAGCCGAAAGCTGGGTATTGGTGATGGCCCGAACCCATGGCGTCCCGCTGCGCAGTTCGGTACTGATCGTGGTCTCGTTCTCGATCGAAGGGATGCCCTGGATATAGCTCTGGTCCACGGCACCGGTGCGCCACTCCCACTTCACGTTCGGGAAGTTCATGTTGCCCTGGGGGTCTTGCAGTGGGGTGTTGTCGAGATAGATGTCCTTCGCGGTAGGCGTTCCTTCGAACTCACCTTCCCCTACAGCAATCAGCATCTTGGCGATAGCAACAGAGCGAAGGCTGTCCGGCGCCTCGGTTGGGTTTTTTGGCTTCTCGGAGCCGCCCTTGGCACCGTAGATGTCGAGCTTCTGTGCTGCGCCCATGCGTTTCTCCAGGCAATAAAAAACCGGCTCATGGCCGGCTGTGGTGGTGCGGGTTTCGTTACATCTGATCTTCTGCGTAGATAGCGGCGCTGATGATCGCTCCGCCTACCCGGCGCTTTCCGTAGCAGAGCGGGACCGGATTACCCGACGCCGTGGTGTTCTTGGCACTGCCGAAGGCATAACCGGGAGTGTTCTCTGGTGCCGCGCTGGTCTTCAGGCCGCCAGCTTGGGGGCTGAGCATTTGGATAACACCGCCCAGCACCATCGATCCGCCCATCATGATCAGAGCTGAACCGAAAGGTGCGCCGGCGCCGAAGGTGCCACCGGTGATGACAAGGCCGACAACAATCAACACAGCGCCGATGATGGTCTGCAACGCCCCGCCGCGCTTACTGCCGGTGACGATCGGGGCAATTCGAATATCGCCGCCACCCGCAAACCCAAGCTCCTTTTCTGCCAGGTTCGTCTTTCCTCGGAATATGGCAAATTCAATCCCCCGTGATTTGGCGTTCGATAGGAAACGTTCAAATCCGGGGATCTGCACACACAGCGCCTTGATCGCCTCTGCTGGTGAATTCACAGACATGCGGAAGGACCGGCCAAACTGTCGAAGTTGACCGTAGAGCAAGATCGTGGTCATGGGCTGATAATTTATAGCGAGTGCTGCCATTAACTTTTCTCCGGGCAATAAAAAGGCCCGCCGAAGCGAGCCTTTGGTGAAGTGGTGCTGACTATAGGCAGCCCTGCAGCGCAGCCAATCGCTTATTCGCAATCCAGTTTCCGACCACCACGTAATACTTCGCTTCGGCCCCCGAGCCTTTAGGCTGGATGTCAACGAAGTACTGGGATCCCTCGGTGAACACGGTGTAACCCGTATCGCGGCCAGGCTGAAGAGTTGCGCCAGGCGTGCCGCCGAAGATCGACTGGTTCTGCCATTCGTACTGGACGCATTTAGCCAGCGCAGCGTCCGTTTTTTTGGAAGTGAGAACCTTGTACGGGCCAGATTGGCGAGCCTCGTTCATGGTTGGCGCCATACACCCCGCCAACATCGCCACCGCTACCGCCGCTATCAAAATCCGCATGTCGTTCCCTCTTTGGTTTGGCGGGACTGTAGCACTGAGGGCTGAATGCAAAAAGCCCAGCGCGGGGCTGGGCTATTGCTCACTTGACTGGTACTTCTACCATTTCAACCACACCACCGGACCAGTGCTCAGCAATAAAAGCATCCATCTCGGCTCTGGTTTTAAACGTCAGGCCTTCCATAGGGGTCCCATCTGGTGCCTGCTTAAACGGCGTGCCGAGCAGCGGGTTCACAATCACTAACTCGTTATCTTTCGTCATATGACGCCTCAATTCTGCGGACAGGTTGCGGATCATCATAGCGCACCGTTTCGGCGCCAACAAAACGCTCCAGCAAGTACCTGGCCAGGCATCCAGCGTGGATGGAAAGCCAGTAACTGGGCAGGCGTTCAGCGTAGTAGCGTTGTGCTTCTTAGCACAAGGAGAGCGCAATGGCTTACGTAACCGAATTCACTCGTCGATTTATTTCAACAACGAATTCACCAGGTCACGCCCACTGGACCACGCTTTATGAAATCGGAGACACGGTTCCCGTCTCTGGCATATATCGGTGTCAGGGGTGTGGCGATGAAATTACTTCAAATGCTGGCCAGCCTTTCCCACCACAAAACAGGCATCAACATGCGGACACCTCTGTTGAAGTTCTATGGCAGTTGATTGTCAGGACAAAGACGAGCTGAAAATCACCCAGTCCTACGCCTGCAAGCCCAAGGACTCGGGTTGCGCCAATGTCGGCGCGCACATCGCAAGGAGAGTGAAATGAGTAAAGATCTGCAAGACGCGTTGAACTACGCCGGCTCGTCAATCATCACCCTTAGCTGCATAGTTTCGGGGTTGGCCAGCCAACTAAAAGCCGGTCAAGGAACAGCAGCCGTTGAGGCTGCTCATGAGTTTGCGTTAGAGGTAGCCAAGGTGTATCCATCTGCGCCGGGCGTTGCTCCAGATGTTAAAGCGATAACCAAATTTTTTAATGGTCACAAATAGGATCAAATCCTAGCCTGCGCTCCAACCGAGAAAGCCGGCGCTGCAACAGGTCGGCAACCCGCTCCGAACTATCCGTAGACCCCTCAGGCAGTCCGATCTCGACACTGACGAATCGTTTCGCATCAAAAACAGCCGCTTCGGCAATACGAGCGTTATCGGCGTGTATTTCAACATGCTGTTTCATAAACTGCTCCTGCGGCGCAGCCGCGTCATGGTTGTTTTGCATCTTTATGCCTGAGGATCAGGCGCGTTCGGTCGTGCCAAGGGCCGCCGAAAATTATGATCTCGGACGGTCTGCCGTACAGGTGGTGCAGTAGGAACGGTCCGGGGCCGAAGGTGCCCGACTCTTCAGCAGGCAGCGACGGATCGGTGCCCAGGTAGATCCCGGCATGGTTCGGGTGAACCGTCCGCCCGACGTGCATGACGATCATGTCGCCGCGCTGCGGCCGGTCGACACGCACGAAGCCCGCTGCCTCGTAGTTCGCCTCGTACAGGCTGGTGTTCTCCGCCCTCTCCCACCATCCATCGACGCGCTGGAAGGCCTCAAACTCAATCCCCCATTCACGCTGGTACCAGTCGGCGCAGACCTGCCAGCAGTCCCAGGCGCCATGCACGAACGGGCGCTTGAGCAGCGGCGTGCTGCCTGTTGGCGTGATCGTGCGCATGTCGCCTTCGGGCCAGCTAAGGATATGCCAGGGCAAGGCCGTGGCCTCGCACATGGCAAAGTCATGGGGTGACGGCCTGCTTGTGGCGTCCGGGTGCGAATGAACGATGCCGATCACTTCGCCCAAGTCCTCCGCCACGGCGAAGTCCTCGGGGTCGAGCCGGAACTCTTCGTTCGGCTCGGTGGCGATGTTCCGACACGGGAAGTACTTCTGCGCCCGGCCGACCGCCAGCAGCAGGCCGCAGCATTCGCGCGGATATTCCGCCTTCGCGTGCGCCTGGATGGCCGCGATGATGTGCTTACGCATGATCAGCTCCGAGCAATCAGGGAAACGGCGGGGAATCCGCCGAAGGACAGTTCGTTGTTCTCGCCGAAGCGCAGCTTGCAGGACGACAGGCACCCTTTGCACTGATCCAGAGTCGGGTCATCCGTGGGGTTGTCCTCGTCATCGAACATTGCTGCCCCGGTGTAGCCGCAATCCGGCCCCCGGTAGCCATTGGTCATAGCCCAGTGGCAGAACGTGGTCATCTGCCGGCCAGGAATCCCGTGGTTATCGATCTCACCCGGCGAAGAAAGCTCCCAGACCACTGCCTCGCCGTCCTCGCTGGTTTTCTGGTCGATGTACCAGATTTCCAAAGCTTCCTGGGCAGGATCGGCAGTTGGGTTGCCTTCCGGAAAGTTCGCCGCATCCAGGTACTGGGCCAGCGTCTCACGGACCGTCAGCTTGAACTTGAGCATGTCCTCGAAGGCCAAGCAAAGCGCAGTGACACGCCCGTTGACGTTGCCAGCGGCGAATGTCGGTCGAGACGCGGTGCCATCGCTACTGGAGGAAATACCCTCAATCTGCACTGGCCAGGCCGCGTACTCTTGGCCCTGCCAAATAATGGACTTGGCGGGCAGGTCCTCTTCGGAGCCCTCGTAGGCCAGCAATTCCTCCGGCGTATGCGGGATGGCGTGACCGTGGAAGCGCAGGTAATCGGCGCCGTATTCAGTCCCGTCAATTTCGAACAGGCGAATCTCGCCGCCGGGCTCCAGTTTCTGGATGTCCGTGATCAATGCCATGTGCGGTTATCTCAGGGATGGAAGGTTTGCTGGAAAGTCGCAGTGATGGCGTATACCTGGCCGCCGCGGTGCACTGGTTTGTAGCCGTTGCACTTGTAGAGGCCAAGCTCACCCATGGGCGGCTCCCAGAGGAACCCCTTCGCCCCTTTGTGCCGGTCGAGGAACGCCATGATCTCCTTGATGCGCCCCTTCAAACCGGTGAAGGTCACCGGCCAGGATTGCGATCGGTTGTTGAGGCCATCCTCGACCGACTGCTCGTAGCCATCTCCGAACTTCTTGGAGCGGACGCGCTGGGCAATATCGCCCTCCGCGCCTTTCTCCGTCGCCCAGGTGAATCGTTCGATAGCCATCATCGCCCCTTGATTGCGTTGTTGATGACGCCGCCCTGGCGCATGTCCCTGCTCCGCAGTTCCTGATATTTCTGCTCTACAAACGTCGCAAGCTCCTTGCCGAACAGGTCATAGCCGGGAGCGTCAGAGGTAGACGATGCGTTGCCTTCACCGTCGATGTGCACCTCTACATTGATCTGAGTTGCACCGGCGCCGCTGCCGCCCATTGCCATAACGCCAAGCTTGCCGCTGGATGTCCGGGTCAGCGGCATGATCGCCTCTTCCCCAGCTTCGCCCATGACGCCGGTCTTGCCGTTGGCCATGCCGAACGCCGTGGGCTTGCTGACGATGGAGTTGGTGAACGCGCCGCCGTCGGCGAACATCTGCACACCGCCCGACCATGCGCCGCCCTTGGCTTGCGGAAAGTAGGTGCTGGAGTATCCGGCAGATGATGCCCCGAGGTTTGACGACGCGGCACCAGCAGACCCGGCGGCCATGCCGTTGCCTCCACCCGCGGCGCTGCCGCCCAAGTAGCTCGCCGCTGCCCCCACTAAGCTGCCCAGCAATGCCGAGCTCGCCTGACGGGTCGCGATACGCGCCATATCCGCCAAAATCGACTTGGTGAAGTCCGCAAAGGAAAGCTTCCCAGTCATTGCGAAGTTGACGACCGAGTCTTCCATGGAGCTGAAGGCGTTACCGAACAGGCTTTTTGTCTGGCCGGCAATGTTGCGCGCCGAATCAAGGTAGTTGTCCCACGCCGCAGTCGCGCCCTTCGTCCAGTCGCCCTGGGCATTCTCCACATCCGCATAGTTCTGCCGGATCTGGTCCGTCGCGGCCTTGTTCGCGTCTGCGAGCGCCTGCGATTTGCGCTTAAACTCTTCCTCCGACATGTTCCGCGACGGGTCGGATTTCTGGTTGGCAAGCTCCAGCGACTGCTGAGCAAACCGATCCTGCTGGCTGTTCAGTTCGCCGCTGAGCGCGTTCTGTCGATCGCCCTGCCCCACGCCGAGCACTGCGCGCTGGCCTGCCAGTTCCAAAGCCCGCTGTTGCTGCCCCAGCGCCTGCACGTACGTGCTGATCGCCCGCTCCTGCTTTGCCAGGCGCCCGGTTTCGTTGGTGGCGAGCACTTCAAGCTGGCTGTCGGCATCCTTCTGCGCTTTAACCATTCCTGCGCGCGCGTCGGCGATCTTCTGGTCCAGCTGGATGCTTTGCGCAGCCGACGTGGACTTCTTGCCCTTGGCCGCTTCCAGTGCAGCAATCTCAGCCTCGTATGCTGCCGTTGTTTGGTCGAGCTGATTGCCGATCAGAGCCTGGCGCCGCAGCAGATAGTCTTCCTCAGACAGCAGGCCAGCCTTCTGTGCCGCCTCCAGTTCCTTCTGGTAGTTTTTGTAGGTGTCAGTGATCGCCGCCAGGTCGTTCTTGGCGCTGTTGAAGCTGGCCAGATCGACCTGCGTACCGGCGGCTTTGGGATCCTTGAATTTTTCGTTGATGTTCGCGATGTTTTCATCGACCGTTGCCTGGGCCAGGCGAGGGTCGTTCGGCGCTACCTTGCGGATATCGTCGAGTTGTTTTTTGTAGTCCTTGAGTGCGTCGGCCCGCTTCTGCTCATTCGTCCATGAAGACTTGGTGAGAGCATCAACCTTCTGCATCGAAGTGATTGCAGACTGCTGAGCCTTCGCCTGGTCGCCTTCCAGCTTGGCGATTTCGGCCTGAGCCGCCTTCTGGTCCTCAAGCATATTCAAGCGGTTTTGATAGAGATCGATCATCTCCTGCTTGTTTTGGAACAAGCCAACGTCGCCGGATTGCGCGCTAGCCAGGTCTCGGCGGGCTTGCTCAATGTCGGCGCCGATATCCGGGCGCCCGATATTGCTAAGGCTATCGGCAGCCCGCGCGACTGCGTTGTAACCTTTCTCCCAGAAACTCAGGTTTTCCAGAATCCTCGGCGTCCGCTCGTTGATCGCGTCTGCATAGGACTCGGTGGCCAGTTTCACCGCACCGGCGTGGTCGCGCTGCTCTTCCAAGGCTGCGATCTGCGAGTAAACAGACGCAGTCAGGTAGTGGTACTGCTCGTTCAGCGCTGCGGATGCCTTTACGGGGTCGTCGGCCAGCTTGACGAATTCCGAGACTGTCTCGCTGACGGCTTTACCGGTCGCCTCCTGCATCGAAACGGCGGCCTGGGTGATGCCCGCAAAACTCTCGCCGGCGATCTTGCCGTTATCCGCCAGCATCGCCAGTACCGCAGCGGCCTGGCCTGTGGTGCCCACGGTCGCGCTGACTTGGCGCGCCATGTCGCCCAACTGCCCAGCGCTAACCCCTGCATAGTTGCCGGTAAGGATGAGCGACTTGTTGTAGCTGTCCTGCTCTTCGCTGCCTTTGTGGTACGCATATGCCAGGCCGCCCACGGCTGCTGTGGCAAGCGCTAGAGGCGCCAGGATGGCGAGCAACCCCGCCGCACCTACACCAGCGCCGGCGCCCAACTGAGCCACGGCACGAACACCACTCCCCCAGTCACCCGACGACAGCGCGTTACCCAGCTGTACAACGTTTTCCTGCGCCTGGCGGGTGCCGAGTCGCAGTTTGTCGAAACCGGTGGTGGTCTTTTCGAGCTTTCCATAATCCTTGTCGATCTTCGCCAGGGCGCTGTTGTACTGGTCCTGGCTGATTCGACCTTCGTCGAGATGCTTGCCCAGTTGCTCGACCTGAGTATCCAGCTTCGCCAGCGCAGCGCGGGCCGGGTCGATGGCACCCAACAGGCTATTCAGGGCCTTTTGCTCGTCCATGGCCGACTTGGCCAGGGCGATCTGCTGCTTGTCCAACTGAGCGGAGATCTTCGCCGCCTCTGCCTCGCCATAGGCGCCGGTCTTGGTCAGCTTGGCGAGGGCGTCACGCTGCTTTGCCAGGTCCTGGGTGGTTTTTGCGCTAGTGGACAGCGACTTTTCCAGGGCCTGCATTTCGTTCATTAGCGAAACGGCGGACTGCTCGGCCCGGCCGCCGGCCTTCGCCATCTCATCCAGGCTTGTTTTCGCCTGGATTGCATCGGCCGAGTCGATCTTGACGCCGAGTTCTGCAATGTTCATCGACTCACCTTGAATAAGTGCCCATGGTCACGGGCTGTTTTCCCTTTCCTCCGCCATAACGCGCAGGGCTTCGCCTTCCAGCACCTGAAGGTCAGGGAAGATTTCAGCGATTTTATTTTTCTTGATGCCGAGGAAGCCGGCCACGTCGCGGATGCTGCTGTAGTCGAGGCCGATAGCGCCGCCCGAGCCTGCTCGCCACTGGGTGGACATGCGGTTGAAAAGCAGGAAGGCCGGCCAGTTGCAGGGCCAGACCTCGACATCTTCATCATCAAGGTCGGCAGCCGTCAGCCCGAGAACACCCAACTGCTCAGCAGATGGGCCACTTTCGTACATGGCTTTGGCTGCCGATATCAGTTTCCCAGGCGGGCCTGGCTAAAAGCGCTCTGATAGGCGCTCACGACCGCTTCGGCGGTGCCATAGCACGACTTAACAAGAGCCTGGATGCTCTTGTCGTCGAACTTGTCATCAAAGCCCCAGCCAACAACGAGATCCTTGATCTGCTGCACCTGAAGCTCGGTCTCGGCCGAAACGACATCAGACAGAGTGGTGCCTTCACCGAAACTGGCGCGCATCTCCTTTCCCTTTGCGCTCCAATCATCGAACAGGGCTGCAAGTCCCGGGCGATCCCGATATTTGAAGGTGAACTCGATTTTCTCGGGCTCCTCCCCAACTACCGGGATCAACACGAATGCCTTGAATGTTGGGTTCTGGGCGATCCTGATCTTTGCCATGAGAAGTCCTTATGCGCCAGCCAGGTAGCGAAGCGAACGAGCCGAAAGCCCGATACTGATGGTGCGCGTCATGACGTTGTTGCGCTCCATGGTCGGGTCGGGTGTGATGCTCACATAGCCCGGATAGAGGATCTGATCGCCGTTACGCAGCTTCATGCGGACCACCGCCAACTCCTTGGTGTCGTCGTAGCCTTCGACGGTTTCGACGTACTGCGCCGTGGGTTGATCCTCCACCACGATAGTGATCGTGGTCGGGTTGCGGTTGGTGGGGAACTGCTTGTCGTCATCATCCTCCAGGTAGCCGACAGTTTGATACTGCTGCTCGCCGCCGGAAGATGTGAAGGACGTGACCTTCGAGATCTGCGTCCAGCCGGATACAGGAATCACTGAGCCGGCACCTGCGCCGAGGGTGTACTTGTCGGTGTTGGTGGTATTGAGGCCAGCCAAGGAAAAGGCATCGGCAGTAATCCCGGATGCTTTTACAGCGCGGTCATTGATGAGCGCCCAGCCAGAGTTGACCAGCAAGATGTCGCCCATTTCAATGCTGTGTCCAACAGATGCAGCGACTGGAGGTTTGGCATTGGTCAAGGCGGTGAATGGGACAGCAGATCCCAAAACGCTGGCGATCTCCAGCACAGCGCCGTTCGGCAGCGGGAAGCGTGCGGCCATGGTGTATTTCCTCTTGAGTGCCCGCCTGACGGCGGTAGGTTATGCCCCAGCGGGCGGTTGGTCTGCGACACCCAGATAGGTGAAGCTGGCCGGGACCGTGTAGGTCGCCGACTCGGTAATAGTTGGACCTTGATCTACTGGCTCAGTGATCAAGCCCTCGAAACCATTGCGGGCCAGTGGCGTGTCGACGCGAAACAGCCGGGTCAGTTCGTCAATAAGCGCTTCGGCGGTGACCATGGCCTGCGCAGAGGGACAGACGATGCTGACCTGATAAACACCGGCGTATTCGTAAGCCTCCCCGCTGAGATAGCGGCAGGTTGTGCTGGCCGGCAGTTGGAAGGCTCGCAGATACGTTTCAGAAGCGCTTGGTGTAAAAGGCTGGTTTGGGTAGGCCACTCGTATCGGGCGCTCAGCCGCCCATGCAGCCAGCTTCGTTTCGATGGCCTGACGGGCTCGTGCGTGACTCATACCTTGTTGTTCCTGATAGCCTCCAGCACGATCTGCTGAAAGCGAGCCACGGTTACCCTCACCATACCGCCGGGAGCCTGGGTTGAATGGCCGAACTCCAGCGGAATCGCGTAGGGCAAGTTGTTTACGATGAAAGCCGTTTCTCCGGCCTTGAACTCAATGGCGCCCGCCACAAGCCGCGCAGTCGCCTCAGCCCCTGTCGGGTCCGGGTGAATGCGGAAGCTGTTGTCGACAGAGCCAATAGAGAAATTCCAGTTCGCCCGGAAGCGGCCGCCGACATAGTCCTGACCGGCCACCAGGCCATTCACGTTGAAATTCTGGTCGCGCTCAGTCTTTGTCAGCGGCTTGGCGTATTTGACGCCGCGCTTGAGACTTCCCGCATTCGTGAAGTTCGATTCGGTCAGGTTGATGAGCGTGTTGCGGACGGCGACGTTGAAGTCGTAGTCATCGGCAGCGCGGGCATTGGATTCGCGGTGAGCGACGTTCGCGGCCCATATCTCTGGGTTGCCCACCGGCGACATACGGATGAGGCTACTGCCAATCTCGATGATGATTTCACGCAGGCTCGCGTCGATTGCTTCACTGGCCTGGGCGGCGAACTCGGCCAGGCTCAGGGCGAAGCTGCCGGATTGGGTCGCCATGTCATTTCCTCAGTTGCGCCGTCCACGTTGCATCAGCAGGGTCCGCAGACACGTTCATCACCCGCAGCCCGTTGACGATATCGCCAATGGCCGGGGCAGCCGGTACCGCCGTCGGAACGCCGGCCTCCAACACGAACAGCTCGTTTTGCAGCACCAGCAGCTTCTTGTCGCTGGTCTGGATGAGGGAGCCGTCGATTTCTTTGGACAAGTAACTGCCAAGAACGCCGCGGCCCGAGTACGTGACGGTGGTCTCCGGCGTTTCTCCACCCAGGTCGGGGTCATACTCACCCGCAACGTTGCGCACGCCTGTCACCGGTTTGACTGCGTCGGCCAGGCCATCGGGATCGTCGAATGCTTCCGCCAGTTCGGCCTGGATCTCTTCGCGCATGCCCACGGTCAGATCCTCTTCAGCATCATCACGCCGGAGCGCGTGATCCACGGAGCCAGCAGCGCCAGGGCGAAGTTGACCCCCGCCGACTGATCGGTTGAGCCCGCCACGTAGGTTTTGCTCACCGATGTGCCGGACTGGGCCGAGACCGTCTTGCTCTGCACTTCCTTCTGCGTGGCCGTGTACAGCTTGCCCGCCGCCGCCTCTTTGGCAACCTGGGCGCCGGCTGTTTTGATCTCAGCCGGAACCGGATCAGGAACAGCCCGCTTAATCTTGGCCATGAGCCAGGCATTGGCCATGGTCACAGCAAGGACCGGATCACCGGTGCCGGCCCAGTCAGGACCGAGCTGGGCGTCAACATCGGCGACGGTGATGTAATCGGTCATGTGCTTGTCCTTATTCCGCTGGCACCAGGGTCTGCAGGTCTTCTTTCTTGGCGGACGGGTCGAAGGCAATACCCTTCTCGGTCAGCCATTCTTTCAGTTCGGGGACCTTCATTTTCAGAGGGTCGGTTTCTTTGCTCTCTGGCTCCTTGCCGTCTGACACCTTGATGCCGGCCGATTGGTAGGCATCGAAGATATCCGGGGCATCGCCATCGACCACCACCTCGGTAGCGGAGCCGATGACACCGAAGAATTCGCTCAGCAGGCGGTAGCACACGCCGCGCTCTTTGCCCGGCTTGTCCGTGTAGATCACTTTCATGAGTCACCTCAAAAGCTCCCCGGCGCCGATAAAGACGCCAGGTTGTGTGGGCCGGATTACGGCGTGGTGGTACCGCTGATGACAGCAGCGAAGGGAACTTGCTTGCGGCTGAACACGCGCTGCCAGTTTGCAGCAGCTGCGTACTGAGTCGCGGTTGGGCTGAGGTTTTGAGCCTCGGAGCCTTTCCAGCTGAAGCCTGCGGGCTGGAGGATGTAGGTCTTCCGCTCCCACAGCACTTCGGCACCACCACCGTTACCGCCGCTGGGCTTCCGCTCCAGTTCTACCGGAACCTTTGGTGTGCCTTCGCCGTAACCGAAAGCGCCCTGGCCGAAGAACACGGACAGGTACTTGCCCGCGCCGTAGACCAGAGCGTCGTCCATGAACACTGGCTTGCCGAGGTAGGTGGCCAGGATGATCTTGCCGTCAGAATCACGCAGGTACTCGATGAGGTCCTGCTTGACCATCTGGTTCATCACCACCGAGTGCACGCCGATCGCGCCGAACTGGTCAGCCGCGTCGCCGGCGGTAAACGCGGCATCCTGGAAAGCGTTCGCACTGATGGTCGCGCCCGCGTCAATGACCATGTCACCGCCGTTGTTCGCGATGTTCGACGCGATGATGCCGCGAGCCGCGCCCAGGGTGTAACGCTGCCACTGGCGGGTCCAGTAGGTGCCGAAGCGGTTGCGGATCTGCTGCTGAGGCTCGCTGTTTGCCAGCTCAGCGGTCAGGTCGGTGACGCCGTAGCCTTTGTTGAGGTAGAGAACGCGGGCACGCATGCTGTCCTGGGTGACTTTGCCGACTTCGCCTTGGTCGTTCGGGTCGTCGTTGCTGATGTTCGGGGCTTCATCGGCGTTGAGATCCTGCCAGTAGCTGATCTCGGCGGTGCCTTGGCTGCCGGAGGCGATCGCATCCAGCACAGGCGAGCGGGTCACAATGCCCGACTCGTACACAGCGGTCTTTTCCGGGCTGTTAACCGGTGCCAGGGAGGCGTAGTAGTCACCGACGAAGATGTCGGTCAGTTGGGTAGTTGCCATGGATTAGGTTCCTTTGGTGGCCTGGATTTTCTTGAAGAGCTCGGGGTTGTCACGGGCGATCCCAGCGCGCTCGGTTTCCGTGTACTCGCCCCACTTTTTCGTGGCCTTGCCACCGTTGTCGCCGGTCTGCCCGGCACCCTGAGCCCTTGGCCACAGGTGTGTTGCTGTTTCACGCAGAGATTCCGCCCATTCGAGCGGCGACAGCGGGGTTTTCCCGTCCTTCCCGTAAACGACCTCGCCGTCACGGTCGGTGGCAATCGCCTCGCCGTCTTCACTGAGTTTGAAAGTGCCCCGGGCGCGCAGGATGATGTCCTCGGCAGCCTCAGGGAGCGCGCCGGCCTTGATGGCAGCAGCGCGGATGGAGTCGGCCAGGACCTTGTCGCTGTACTTGGCGGCAAATTGTTCTGCCTTATCGGCACGGGCCTTTTCGGCGGCCAACTTGGTGTCGTAGTCGGTGCGCAGGCGCTCGGTACGGCGGGTGATGACCTCGTCCAGCTTGCCCTCGGCAATCAGCTTGGTCTCTTCATCCTGGCCAACCTTGGTCAGTAGCCCTTTCACGGCAGCGATGTCCAGGCCTTCAAACTGGGACTTGAAGCCGTCCAGCTCGGTCTTCGTGGTCCGGAGCGAGCCAAGAAGCTCGGTGTTTTTGTTCTTGAGGCCCAGGGTTGCAGCCTCAACGGCTGCAGCAATGGCGGTCTGAACTGCCGGGTCTTCAAGATCAATCTGGTTTTCGTCTGCCACTTGGTGCACCCCTTGGGTTTGGTCGGCCCGCTTTGCAGGCATAAAAAAACCCAGCGTTCGCTGGGTTCTGAAACTCGCTATTCATTACTACTTCGAAAAAAAATCCGGCCCTAGCATTCTGTCAACTTCGTCGTATCCCTCTTGTCGTTCTCGCAGCTTTTCAAGCTGATCCGCCTTATGTCGCTCGCTCAGATCCCAAACAAGCCTATTCAACAGACTACTACTGACAACATGAGTAATACTTTCATGAGCAAAGTGAATTACAATCTTTAACTGAGACTTAGACAGCGAACTTAAAGCATCAAAGTAATCATCATTTAGTTGACAGTCAAGTCGCCCTTTATTGATATTTTTCGAGCTAAGTTCACTTACAAAGGGTGCTAGGAGCCAATCAGCAAAGCCTGACAGACTCTCCTTCTCCATAGCGATGAGCTGAAGAACCTCGCCACGCTCAAGCTTATGCGGAAAACTTAGCTGTAAGTTCTTCTTCTTTTCAAGCTTCGACTTGTAGGATCCTTTACCAACAATCAAATCCACATCAACAACCGTAACAGGAATCAACCCCTCAGAAACAACGCTAAGGGACCAGTCCTCAATTGCATTGTTATCAAGAACCCGAGCTTTCATTCGCTCTTTATGTCTATGCTCGTAGGATTGCCACAGAGCAAATACCACCGCAGAGAATGTAGCCAGGCCCGCGAACCATTCCCCAATCGTTCCAGTAACGGAGACATGATTGGCAAGCCAGTCAACGTTGACTACACCTACAACCATGCCCAGCGTGAAAGAAATCAAGACCATTGCAAAACTACTAATCAAGCGCTCACTCATAAATCCTCCTTGTGATAGCTTGAATGATAGCCTAGTGCCTCTACGCATTACAGTTATCGAACGACGTAAAAACCTCGCATCACTAAGTAATCGGCGAACTGCGCCCTGCTCGGCGCATAGGGCGGCGGACGCATGCGCAGCCCTGGCGTATCTCGGTTGAGCCGCGTGCGCCGGCCATTGGGCTCAGTGCAATACGTTGGCTCCTCGATCTGGAAGCCCTGCTCGACAGCGTATAACTCGACGGCCAGCCGTACCTGCCCCCATTCCAGCTCAAAGGGCACGAATGTCTCGGAAAGCGTTTGGTATTCGATCTTGCAGTCACGCCGGGGCCAGGCCATTGCCTGGTCAGGATTGGCCTTGCGCCCCTTCCACTGGCGACTGTTGATGTCGGCCGCAGCGCGCAGCAGCAGTTCGACCTGCTCAGCCTCAGCTTCAGGTATCCGGAACCCGTAGTAGTCGCGGTAGAAGGTCAGCTTCTCCAGCGGCACGAAGCTATTCGCGTCTGGCCTGCCCTTCCCGTCCTCAACGATGATCTGCATCGGCTATCTCAACCTGGTGGAGCGCCGAGTGTAACGCCTGCTCGGGTGAACATGTCAGGCTCTGCTTCCTTCAGCTGCGCCAGCGTCAGTGGCTTGAATGACTTGTCGAGCTGCAGCTTTGCGAACTTCTCCGGCGTCAGCCCGCCATCACGGAACAACTTGCCTCGGACTGGCCCGAGGGCATGATCCTGGAAGCTCGCCGGTTGCGTTGCCAGCCACTCGTAATAATTCAGGCCAGCGTCGACCTGAGCCCCACCGTTATCGCCCACCGAGGCGCGCGTGGCGTCCTTGGCGAACATCTCCGAAAGCCTGGTGGTCGGCACCGTGGTTGACCGGCAGTTAATATGCGCCGGCGGCAGCGGTCCTTTGCCCAGATCGAAGCGCCTGCCGTCCAGGCCCTTGCATTGCTGCGAGGTCTTGCGGTCGAGCGTCGACACCCAGCGATAGCCCAGCACCACGTCACTGTTGGCCTTCAACGTCTCCATTCGTGCCGTGGTGGCTACGTGCTGGATTGCCGTCTGCACCACAGCGGCAGCATTGCGGTTGCTCACAGCCAGGACGCCGTCCGTGAAGTTCTGCGCCGCGGTACCGCGAATCGCCTGGATGATCTGCGCATTGGTCTGGCCCTGGCCGAAGCCGAGCCTGATGGTGTTCGTGACGCGCATCGTCTCCGTGCGCGTCCAGCCGCTGACGAAACTCTTCAGCAGCTTTCCACCGTCGATACCTTTCACCTGCAGCGGATAGGAGAATACCGCCGCGCGGATCACCGTGTTGGTCGGCACCACCGCGTCGATGGAGAGCGCATTGCTGAGGCTTTTGGCCTCAAAACTCGACTCGTAAAGCGCGATGTCGACCAGATCAGCCTGCACCAGATCACCGTAGGCCTTGTAGATCTCCAGCAGCTTGCTGTCCACCCGGGCCAGGAACTGCTCAAGGCGGTCCCGGCTGTAGGTGGTCAGCTCCTTGCGGGTGAGTTGCTCCCGCACCAGCTTGTCGATCTGGCGCAGGTACTTTTCAAATTTCTTGACCTCGCCGGCCTTAAGCCGCTCCAGCATTACCGAGTGGCGAGTCGTCTGCTCCAGCAGTTGGCTGTCCGCCCGCACCAGATTTGTCGATGGCATCGTCTTTGTCCAAGTTGATGCCGGCCGACTCGCGCTCATCGCTGATCAGGTCGGCCTCTTCGTCATATGGGCGGTCCGGCAACTTGCCGGTAGTGAGGTACTGCCAGTAGGTGTCGGCGCTGATCGTGCCGGCCATCACGCCTTTCAGCAGCTCGGCGAGCACCTGGGCGTCGACCACCGGGGTCACGAACTCAGGGTTCACCTTGAACTTGACCTGCTTAGGGTCGTATCCCTTCCACTCGGCGGCGTAACGCAGCCCCTGCTCCACCGCCTCGGCCACGGTAATGACGATGCTGTGGAGCGTGGCGTGCTGATCGTTCTGGCGCGTCTTCCGCGCCTCGCCCGACTCGGTACCGCCGACGTCCATGACCTTGGCGCCCGCCTCAAGCGCGGCGTTCTTCTGGTCATCCATGGCCTTGCGCACAGCTTCGATACCGGCGCCTTGGAATTCCAGGTAACCGCAGGACCCGCTAGGCCCAAGATCCCAAGCCGCCGATGGCCCGGTGACGCTCAACTCGACCGCCTCATCCAGACCGGAGACCCACGGCTGCGGGTGGCTGGTCTGGTGCAGCGAGGTGAAGTAGTCAGCGCTCAACTGGTAGGACTTCAGCGCCGCCCGCGCCATGGTGAGCAGCGGCACCTCATCGACATCCGGGGAGTTGTCGGTGGAACCGCAGTAGATCACGGGCAGGTATGGCAGGCCTTTGACCAGACGGTTGTCAGTTCCTGTTGTGCCCAGCGGCTTTTCGTCCTCGACCAACTCGCCGCCCTCATTGCGCACGGCCGTGTAGCAGACCTCGTTGAGCATGAAGAACTCGCGAAACACCGTGTCGCAGTCGTGACTGTAGCGATCGCCGCCCTTCTTGCGGAATTCGCGGAACACAGAAAGCACCAGGTCCTGCCGGCCGCCTTGGTCAGCGGTGTCCCAGTTGATCGCGTTACGGGTGGCATACGTCGAGAAATATGGCTCGCCGCTCTCGTCGATGTTCACCACTAACGGCACTCGGCCGTGAGAGATCGCCTGGCGCACCATACGGAAGAACAACTGCTTCAGGCCGAAGCCGTCGGCTGTCGCGTTATCCTCCAGCCCTTTCAGGCCGGTGGGCAACTCGATCTCCGGGATCAACCGAGAGACCAGGCCCATCATCGAACGCAGCGAGTCGCGCACCCATTGCTCGTACTGAGCCCGGTTCGTGTAGTTCTCGTAGAGGTACTTGTTGCCGGCGCCGTCGATCTTTTCGGCTTCGACCATACCGCTCGGCTTAGGCAGGTTGCGCTCGTTGCCCTTCACGGCGCACTCACCCTCGAGCGCGTCGTCCATCATCTCCCACTCGGCGATGTGCGCGTCGTAGTCGGGGTTTGTCGATTGCACTGGCATCAGGCCAAGCCTCCAATTCGGCGTGTTCCGCCTGTGCGTGTTTTGATCGGGTAGCGCTTGGCAATGAAGTAGCCGGCGGCATCGTTCATGTGGTCGTGACCCTTCTTCGGGTCTTTGTCCGGCTCACCCTTGTCGGTGTAGGTCTGTCGCTCAAGGCACAGCATTAGCTGTGGGCATTGATCAATATTGACCTTCAAGCGGCGCTCACCATAAGTGTTCAGGAACATGGCGTTCACTGAGTTAACGCGATCCTTAACGCCAGGGTTGGTTGAATCAACGACAACTGTGAACCCGGCCTTCTTCAGTAGCGACAGGTCGGACTCGCTCGCGTTTTTGCTGCTGGTGTTCTGCCCGCTGGCGTCGGGATAGACCGCCACCGAGTGACCAGGGAACCGCGCCTGGATCTTCTCGATCATCTCCGGCGTGTCGCGCACCCCGTGGAATTCATCCAGGGCCAGCGGCAGGTCGTCCCGCACGACATAGACAACGGACGCCATCTTCATGACGTTGAAGTCCATACCGATATGCAGCGCCTCACCTGGCTTGATTCGCTCGCTGGTGCGGCAATCTGTACGATTGAACGTGTAGTAGACGACGCCCGCGTAGTTCTCAAAGCCGGCTTCGTATTCTTGCCGGAACGTACGCGGGTCCATCTTGCGGCGGGCAGCGTCAAGCTCTTCAGGAGGAACGTTGCCACCCTGCAATGACGTGTACTGCCAGCTCTTGTGATCAGGCTCGCCACCTGGCTTGCCGTCCAAGTACGTGTCGTAGCAGTGGTTGAAGCCCTTCGGAGTACCAATTCGCAGCGCATGGCCGCCCTTGCGCACCCCGACACCCGGAATCGTGTACTGACAGGTCGACAGCATCGGCCTCAGCACCTCCTCCCAGGCAGCCCACGGGCAGTCCGCCCATTCATCCACCAGGACGAAAAACAAACCGGAGCCGCGCAGGTTGTCGTAGTTGTCGAGCCCCACCACGCGCATGACGTGACCGGACTTGAGCGTGATCGAGCATTCAGTCTCGTTCGGGCGGTGTGCACGCCACGCTTCGGGGATGGCTTGCTTCAGCCGACGCCAGAACACGCGCTTGGCCTGTTTGAAGGTCGGCGCGCCGTACCAAATCTCATCCTCGACGCTCACGCCCCACTCGGCAGCCAGTCGTGCCGCGCGACGCATCTCAGCCTTGCCCAAGAACGTCTTGCCGAACCGGCGACCACACACCGCATCGCGGAAGCGGGCCTCAGGCTGGAAGCCCCAGCAGTAAATGTTCGCCTGCTTGGGCGTCAGCTTTACCGGCGGGTCAAAGGTACGGGGTAGCGGGGACATTCTCATCAGGCTCCAAGGTGTACTCAGCAACGGCGTGCTGCTGGTCCGCTTGGGAGCCCAGAGGTTTTTCAGGTTCGAGGCGACGATTCACGTAAACATCGCCCACCTCTTTGGCGGCCTGCTCGTACAGCTGAGCGGTCAGCGCCAGGTTGCGCATGTTCTCGGCCTTCTCAGCCATTCGCCCCAGGCCACGAAGCCGGAAGGCGCGGTTGGCAATTGGGATCTCTGCGGTCTCTTCTCGGAACCGCTTCCTGGTGTCGTGGAAAAGGGTCGCCCACTTCACCGCCAGCCCCTTACCCGCGGACTTGGTTGGGTCGTGCGTCTCCACCTGCTGGCGGCTCACCACAACCCCGTATTCGTTCTTGACGGCTTCCACCACCTGGGATGGGGTGTCAAAGCACGCCAGCGCCTGAACGATGAAGCTCTTCACCTCATTTTTCAGGGCTGCCATAAATTCTCATCCGTCTAGAGCCTGTCAAGAATCAGGCCGATCTCAGCAGACAGGTTCCGCAGGCCCTCGCAATGTTCAATTTCCCCACCTCAGCAGGACTGTTTGCAGCATCCACCAACGCTTGAACGTCAGGGCTTGCACCGTAGCGGCGGACCACACCGACGAACTCTTCGACGTCGTGTCCCCGAAGCTTTATCTTCGGTGCACCGTCTTGGGTGAATGCTGGTTGACCGTACTTGTCGGTCGCGTGAGCCAGGTGATACAGCTCGTGCTCCAAGAGCGCACAGAACTCAAGGTCGCTGCACTGGGCGCAGTAGTCGGCAGCCAGGGTGATGATGAAGGCTGGCACATCGCCGAACCAATCACGCATCTGTTGCTCCATCCGGGCTTTCTGCCAACCTCCAGCGCGGAACGCTACCTGTTCGGCCTGGCCCAGGACTGTTCTGCCCTGCTTCTCGAAGCTCGACGATGCCCACATCACCCGGATGTCTGCATCCAGTAGATGGGCATGGTCTTCGTTGTGAATGCTGCCGGTGTCGGCAAGGATCTCAGCCTGGAGCCATTCCCACACCTCAGGTGCTGGGGTCAGGCGGATGCCGAAGTCGCTCAGGTCGGACAGTTCAAGCAGTGACGATGGAGGGTATGGCCTGTCCATGGATAACCTTGAACTTGAAATAGTGGCGCGTTGCCGGTATTGGTAAAGATCAACTCAACGGAAGGATCTTCAAATGGGCAAATCTATCGACCACCTCGTAGAGGTCGTCTCTCGTCCGGACTCGGTCAAGCGGGCCACAGCAGTAGCTGCCGCACTTGAAGTGATTGCACTAAGCGTTTCTCACTCGACTGATGCAAACCAACTCACACATGCCATGGGAAATCTTTCCGCCTATGCGGACGAGATCCAAAAGGCGCTTGGCGACAAGCAATAATGCAAGTGCCGCACTCACCTGCGGCACACCTACCCCTCTGCGCTATCCAGCAGCACATCAATCAGCTTCTGCTCGCCCAGGCGCATCGCACCGAGGCATTGCAGGTCATCACACTTAGGGCCGAGGCCGAACACGGTTACCTCTCCCTTCGCTCCGATCAGCGTCAAGGCGCCTACCGTACACTCGGGGTGCTCACCCGCGTCGAGGTCGTCGGCAATCTTGCGAAGGGTCTTGGCGGCGTCGCGCCAGTCCTCCCGCTTGAACTGCAGAACCTTGACGGTCATACGGTCACCATCTGGTGCGTCTGTGCATGGGCGTGCCCGTGGAGCAATCCAACGATCAGGCCCTGGGGCAGCCCGGCTTGCTTGGCAGCGTCCACAGCATCGGCAATAGCCTTGTCGAGAGCGCTCAATGCGTTGTTGATGTCCGGGCTCATCGGTAGCGCGTGGCGCAGGCGGGTGACCTTGCTCATGATGCCTCCAGGGTCAGCACAGTGATCTCACCCCATACAGGGCGGTAGTCGATGTGCTTGCCGTCAGTACTGCGCAAAGGCATATCCGCCACTACGGCGATGCCGGCCTTCGTGTCGCAATAGGTCACGCAATCAATGCGCTTCCCGTCGAGGAAGACTTCTCGCTGGCCCCGGCCATCATCCGCCCAATGGACGTGCTCGCCTGAATGGTCGCTCATGGTGAAACCTCATACTGGAAAGCCCGATCAGCAGGTATGGCCGTCACAAACCGGCACCGGTGAGCGTCGAACGTCTCATTGAACGCAATGGTGCGTCGGTACTCGGTGGTGACCTTGCCGAAGAACCGCTCGCGGTGAACGACCACGCCCTCACGCAGGAACTCGACCTCGGCCGAACCCAGGAGCTTGGTTACGATTACTTTCATGGCGTCACACGAAGCTGAATGCCGCCACTGCCAGGACGATGATCACAAGCGCGATCCCGCCGAACAGGGTGACAGTCTTGGAGGAGTTGGCATTCGAAGCCATGGCGGTGCCCTCGGCGCATTCCGCGCCACAGATTTGGAGTTACGAAAACGTGGCGCGGATTAGTGCTTCCGCCGGTCGATGCCTTCAGGCGCCTTAGGGCAGCTCATGCAGTGCTCGCAGTTCAGCGTACGGCACAGCCAGGCTTTAACCGGCTGCCAGTACGTGACCATGAAGATGTGACGGGCGCCGGCCAGAGCCAGGGACACATGCAGCGTCAGGCCGGCACTGCTCGGGCCGAAGAAGATATTCTGGCTGCGCGCCATAACGACGAAACCGCTGATGGCGATCGCCGAATAAATCAGCTTGCCGAGAATGCCGTCCCTCACCTTCCCGCTCAGCACACACCAGGTAGCCCACAGTGCGATAAGGCCGCAGGCGATGGAGTTGATCAGTTCAAGATTCATGGTGGATTGCCTCCCCCGAACCGCTGGCGAATAAGCGCCCAGAGGTCAGCGGCTTTGATGGCTCGGTTGATTGCTGCCAGGAGCGAGCCGCCGAACGTACCCAGGAGAAAACCAATCCCGGCGACGATCTTTGGCTCTGTGACATTCAGGTAGGCGCTGACCATGCTCGTTAGGTACAGCGAGCAGGCAACCCCAGTGATCAAGAACACCATCCAGGCGCGCCAGTCGGACAAGTCGTCCTTGTGCCACCAGCTCGCAACAACGGCCCCAATCAGGCCCGCAATCAACAATTCGAACCTATCGATCTTGTCGAGCAGGCGCTGTAAGTACTCCATGCGCTCGACTCCGTGGGGCATGTTTGGGAATTGAATCGGCTCCAGCGGCACTCCCTGCTCAGAGCGAAGGGTGTGGTGGAGCCGAAAACGAAAAGGCCCCGATCAATGTCGAGGCCCTGAATAGGTGCGCGTGTCTTCCCACGCTGCCAGCCAAAGACAATCCCAGCGTCGACGCCCCAATGCATCGATCGCGCCGTTAGTGTCTCGCGCCACCCTGGAAGCACAGTGAGGTCAGGGTGCACGGGCTGCCGGTGTTGATTCCGTATGTCGCACTACCGGCTATCGACGCCCAGGCCTTCCCGAAGGCTGTCCTGGCTACAGGTGAATCAGAAAGCCGGCGAGATATCGAAGTAGTAGTCCTTCCCTTCCTCGAAATGCTCGGCCCGGTCGGCAGCCACATTCACGACGTATTCGCCGTACGGGGTGTACTTGCCGTAGATCGCATCCTCTTCCGCAGGATTGGCAGACCACACGGCGCCGAAGTGCAGGCGGGTCAGTGATTCCGTCGAGCCCTGAACAGGCCCTTTGGAGCGAAGAGTCATTTTGCAGCGGGTGATGTAGGTCATCGGTAGATCCTCGAACGTCGATTGAGCAGGAGGGTCTTTCCGGTCTTTCGCCTGCATTTTGGCAATAAAAAACCCCGCTCTAGGCGGGGCTTCATAAAAACTTTAGTCGCTTGAAGTTTGAGGGACTGGGGCCTCGTCGATGCTGATGCAGTGCTCAATATCCGTTATTTTCTTCAGTGCAAGCTCGGCCGTTGAATAAGCTCCGAACATTCTGCCCTGATAAAAAACAACCCACGCAAACTGAATATCCGCGTTGCCAGCCTGCCCTACAACCAACTTCTTGAACCGTTCCGCCAAGTCGTCGACATGCATCTGTGCCATGCCACGCAAAACCATGACGCTCTCCCAGTTTATAGTCGGAATCTCTATTTTCGTCTCTGGACAGACTGAGAGCAACAAAAAGCCCGACATATTAGCCGGGCTTCGCAGTGCAACTTCCTAACGCGCAAGATCGATAGGATGAATAAATAATCTCTCATTTTCTCACTCAGTGCAACATTTTTTGGGTATCCGAACTTTGCTTGTAGCTCCGCCGATTAAAACCTATCCAGGGCTTTCCAGATTTTTGCCTACATCCTTTCGAACGGTAAAACGGTCGTATCCGGGGTATGCGCCATACGTGTGACCGGGTCTAACCTATTGGAGCGATAGGTAAATGAAGTCGTAGGTCTGCAGGGGATCTGATACCGTTTAGCCATATGGTCGTGATACACGAGGCTAATTATGGACGTAAACGCCCATTTTCCTGAGTACGAAGCAGAACGCTTAAAACGCGTTGAGGCCCTCTGCCCGCAAAATGAACAAGACGATGAAGTCTTCGAGAAAATGATTTCGATGACTTCAGAATACTTCAATGCTCCCATCGCGCTAATTTCTATTGTCGATAAGCACCGCCAATGGTTCAGGGCTCGGATTGGGATTGAAGAACACACTACACCACGGGACGTTTCGTTCTGCGCCCACTCGCTACGCGACAGAAAGCCCTTAGAGGTTTTGGACGCGCGAGATGATGAGCGCTTCAAAGATAACCCTATGGTCACCGGCCCGCCCTTCATTCGCTACTACGCTAGCGCACCACTTCTCACAAGTGATGGTTTCTCCTTGGGCAGCCTATGCATAATAGATACTTCAGCTCGAGAACCAATGAGCAAGCGAGATGCGGGAATGCTCGTTTATTTTGCTCAACTCGTTGTAATGAGGATTACAAGCTTACGCTCACGGAACTTCATTGATCAGCCTACTGGACTTTTCAATCGACTTAGATTGGAAGAAGATATCCGTATGGCAAGCTCCAGCGGCATTCAGCATGACCTTTTTGCGGTGGACGTAATATCACCGAAATTTTTGAATGACGTAGTAAAAGCACTTGGTTACAGCTTTTCTCAAAAATTAATGCTCGACGTAAAGACTAGACTTCAGTCTTTACTACCTAAAGATTATCTTCTGTACAAAATTAGTCCCACACGTTTTGGGTTTCTTTTGAAAGCTGGCGAGCCGGTCGAGCACCTCTGCCTTGACATTCTTTCTAACTTTTGCGAACCGGTTGATTGTCAAGGAATTCCAATACCTATGCAGCCAGGCATTGGAGTTTTGAAGATCGCTGATGCAGAAGAGAGGGACTGGCTACGCCTGGTGGTAGGCGCTGCCGACGACGCCAGAGTTCGTAACTTGGGATGGACAATGTATCAGCCTGAGTTGGACGCAGCTCAGCAGCGAGCATTTGTGCTACTGAGTTCCTTGCCTGACGCCGTTCGATCTGGAAATCAACTGAGCCTAGTTTTCCAGCCGAAAATCAGGTTACCTAGCCTAGCATGTGAAAGTGTTGAAGCCTTGATCCGGTGGAATCACCCTACGCTCGGACCTATCAGCCCTGCAGAATTTATACCATTGGCAGAGAAAACTGCATTGATGCATTCGATTACCTTTTGGGTACTTCATGCCGTAGTTTCCCAAGCGAAAGTATGGAGGAGCAAAGGTATTGAGTTACGAATCTCCATGAATGTGACTGTCAGTGATCTTGAAAACTCAAAATTCGTAAACAAAATCACAGAGTACATAAACGACGGCGCACTCCTACCCAAAAATCTAGAACTTGAATTCACTGAAAGTATGCACATGTCAGACCCAAAGGCAGTTATTACTCAGCTAGAGCGCGCCCGTGGGCTAGGCATTGATATTTCCGTGGACGACTTCGGCACTGGCTACAGCAACTGGACATACCTAAGGCAACTTCCGGTCAGTACGGTAAAACTAGACCAGTCACTGATCAGCAATCTGGACACAAACGAAAAAGATAAGAGGTTAGTTAAGACACTAATCGAGCTTGCGAGAGGGTTAGGGTATCGAGTCGTAGCAGAGGGAGTCGAGACCAAAAGTATCTTAGATCTAATTACGCCCTGGGGGTGTTCAGAGGCGCAGGGATACCTGTTCACACCCCCACTGAAAGCGAAACCACTAGAAGAATGGCTGGAGCAAGGTGGTTTCAACGCGGCCATGTGATCGGACTACAGAGCCAGGTACTGAGTCCTTTTAATTCATTAGAACTTGTCGGCGGGAAGCTCGTTTCCAGCTCCCGCCCATCTCACAAAGCTGGGGTCATATAGGCCACCTTTCCAGTTCATCGCCGCGGCAATTTATTATGCAGCGAACGTCTCAATTAGCCCCTCCGCGTCAAGGAGCTCTTGAGCGGCCACCAGCGCCTCATTCATCTGACGATCCAAAGCTTTTCGTATGGAAGACCGCCACCGATAACGAGTCGATTCCGGCTTGCCGTCGTTATCCCAGTTGGCTATGTCGTACCAGGCAGCCGGCAGCACCGCGGCGGAGCGCTTGCCCTCGGCCCCTGCCACTTGCGGAATGGCCCAGGTCAGCACAGCGCATTCCCGGAAGCGTTTCGGCGCCGGCGTGCACACCGAGTTAAGCAGCTCAAGAATGGCGTCGTGCTTGTGCTCCTGATGCGTTGAGTACTTCGCAACGAGCACCCGCCAGTGAGCCGGGGTCAACGTCTTATGTAGCCGACCGAACACCCAGCAGTCCTGCAGAAATGCTGCCTCCTTGCCGACAATCTCCCCCTTCTGCTTGGCACATTGCACCTTCGGCTCAAAGTCGCAGCCGCCGGCGGAACTGATGGTCTCGGCCGCGAGGGCTCGAACTACTGCTGAAACAACGTTGCGATAGGTCATGCGGCTTCACCTTTTTTCAGTTCTCTGGTCTTTGCCCGGTACTTGGCCTTGATGGCCTTGATCTCTTCCACGGTGTACTTGCAAGGCGGGTGTAGCCCCTCCAGCCAAGCCACCTTCTCGGCGCCGATGCGCAGCACCAGGCGGATGCGGTACTCCACGGCGTTGCCGGAAAGGTTGCGATTGCACTTCACACACTGGCGGTGGATGTTCAGCGGCTCGAAGCGCAGCTCCGGGCAGGCGCCGACGGATCGGTAGTGCCCGGCATCCCACCGGCTGCCGGTCATGAGGTCGTTGTCGTTCGGCGTCGAGTCGCAGCTGATGCACGGTAGGTGAGCGTCACGCAGGCGCACGTACTCGTTCACCGCGGCCTGGGCTTCGCGCAGGTGATCCGCCCGAGTCTTCAGCGTCTCCTTGCGCACCTTGATCTCGCGGCGCCCCAATTCTGCCAATGCTTTTCCAGCAATAGCTCGTCCCTTCTCGGACTTGCCGTGAGCGATGGCGCACTCAATTTCCCCACACACAGCTTGCGTGGCGCGGGCCGGAGTGAACATCACCCGACAGGAAGGGCAACGTTTACGCCGCGGTGGACCGGATTGAAGTGGGGTTTTGCGCTGTAGTGGGGTGCGCTTCATGCGGCCTCCTTGAATGCTTCGAACTCGGCCATTTCGGTCAGTCGCTCTTCCGTGAGCGTTGGCCAGTCATGGAGCACCAGGTACGCGCAGCACTGGCGCCAGAAGTCTTGGAATGTCTCCTCCCCCATTGAGTCGTAGGAAAGGCTGCGGGGTGTCTTGCGGGTGAGCTGGCCCAGGCCCGGGATGTCGAACAGTTCCTCATCGCAGTACACGCCCGACTCCAGCTGCAGGGCCTTGATAGCGTCGTGGGAATGCTTGCCAGAGAACCGGTCGATGTTCTGGCTCAGCACCCGGCCCAGGCCGTGGACCAAGCCGTTGAACCGTGGGTTGCGTGGCTGCTTGAGGTCGGCGCGGATCTTCGTGTTGATCCGGAAATCCCGCTCGCGAAGGATCGACCGGTCTGCGTCGGAGGACGGCACGAACGCTGCCACCTCCTTGCCGGTGGCAGGATCTACCAGGCGGCGCAGCACCAAGTACACGGGCATTGGGCGGGGCTTGGCTGGCTTTGTCATGGCTTCACCCTCACTCCTGCAGCCGTCACCCAGCGGCGAACGTAAAGCTCGCAGCCACTCGTTAAGCAGACACCGTTGGCAAACCCGGTGTGTGTTTTCGGCATGCCACAGCCGCAGTTGCATTTCGGCTTACGGCCTGGGCGCTTGGGCCGCAACTCCATGTACCGGATGTGTTCAGCCAAACCGCCGACTTGACCCCACCCGGAAGTGCCGCCACGCATTGCGGCAGATCGAGCCGCCGGCGAGAGTTTATTCAAGTCAGTCATGACTGCTCTCCCTTGCCCATGGCGGTGTCGAGCAGCGCGTCTAGGTCTTCACCGGTCATCCCGGTTGCATGGGGGCCAATCCATTCCACGACCTCGATGTATCCGCTACGGGACTGACGCAGCCATTCATACCGCCCTGAACTTTTGCGCAGCGCCTCGTTTTCGGCCAGCAGCTCCAGCGCCACCTCGCCCACAGTTTTCTCCCCCAGGAACTCATCCAGCGCCTCGGTGTTGCGCTTCCAGTCGGCGCAGTCAGCCCGGTATGACGCGGCTTCGGCCCAGAGCAGTTTCTGAAGTTTTTGTTTGTCGATGGTCATGCTCGTTGCTCCGCGGTCTTCTTGCCGAACTTGGCCATCAGCTGGGCGCGGGCAGACATGCCATCGGAAGGGATGCCCTGCTGAAGGATTCGCGCCTGGGTCTGCTGGTCGGCCAGTTCGTTGGCCAGCTCGAATTCGGTCTTCTGGCTGTCATGGCCGATGCCGGTGGCGATCCGGCCGTCGAGCGGTTGCATGGCCTGGGCGCGACGAAGGATGATTTCGTAGTTGCGGTCGAACCTGGCCCGCAAGCCCTTGTCTTCCTGGCGCGCGCCGCGCAGATCGAAAAGACCGGTAGCCTCGGCGGCCAGCTTCACCGCTTCGTGGCTGTACGTGGTCATCAGCGCCTCGATCCAGGCGTCACCAACAGCCGGCATGCCGAGGTCTTCCGGCCCGGGTGCGCACATGGCGATGAACTCACCAACGCTCGGGGCGAACGGCTTCTTGAGCTTGCGGCACTTCTGGATACCGAACTCGATCTGCTCCAGGGTGCGGATGCCCGCGTCGGCGAATTCCTTGATCCACTCGGCCTTTGCAGCGTCCAGTGCTTCGGTGGACGGCCACGCCTGGCGCCATGCAGGGAATATCCCGCGTAGCCGGCGGAACAAGTCGTTAACTACCTCGACCGTCTGCGGCGTGATGTCGAGCGGCCGGACATGGCTTTCAGCGGGCAGGTTGCCCATGATCGCCATCAGTTGGTTGACTGGCTTCATGGGCGAGCCACAAGGCCGTCAGCCCACGCGTTGCTGTTGAAGTCTGGTTCGCCAGACTGAGGGCGCGGCGTGAACTGGTGGACGTTGCTACCGGCCGGCGACGGATCAGGCACTTCGTCTTCCCAGCGCTTGCCGTTGATCCACGTCGATGGGTGCGGGATGAACCGGCCGTCGTCCTTGATCCAGTCTGTCGTGAGGCACTGCGCGCCCAGGGCCTGAACCAATGAATCGAAAAGCTCGTTGGTCAGCTTAAGCTTGTCCCACGCTTTGCGCGCAGCCTCCTTGCCCACCTTGCGCGGGTACAGGGCCCAGAACTGCGCGAACGACTCAGCGTGATCTACCTCATCATCGCCATAAGGCTTTTGTTCTTTATCTTCTCTTCTCTTCTCTTCTCTGGTCCGCAAACTGTCCGCATCACTAGCGGACACATTTCGGACATTCTTCGCCTTTCTGTCGTTGCGCTTGCGCTCGTTATCATTGGCGCGGCGCTTGGCGCTGGCCCCGTTATGCTCTTCAAAGCGAGGCATTACGAGGCTTCCGTCGTCTTGAATGCCCGCCCATTCCACGTCAATCATGGCCTGGGTAAAGCCTGGCCACCCCACCACAGCATCCATTGCGTCCACGGTGTAACCGACCAACACCCCATCATCACAATGGGTGTCGAAGATGCTCCAAGCGATGTGCAGTCCGCCAATGATCCGCAACCTGTCCGCTTTCAATGCGGACACCATGCGGAATACTTTCGGATGCGTCTGAAGGTCGATTCGCATTTTGATCCAGTCCCCGGCCATTACGCGGCCCTCTGTGCTTTGTCGTGGGTGAACAGGCCGTCCCAGGTCTTCTTCATGGGTAGTTCGCCGGCCAGGTACAGGTCGTACAGGCGCGCGGCACCCTTCTTCAGCAGGGTTGGCGTGTAGGAGATGAAGGGGTTTTTGCCGTGAGGGGTGACCTCAACCTGGTGTTCGGTCATGTACTTGTCGCGGGCGTACGAGCCAACACGGTGGCGGGTGCCGGACTTGCTCTCGTTGTAGAGCCAACTCCGTGCTTCCAGGTAATTCCCCACCTGCATTACGTTGACGCCATTGAGGCCCTTGCAGAACTGGGTGTGGGTCATGCCTTCCTTGAACAGGTTTTCAAGCGAATGGATCTTTGTGGCTTGTTGGTGATTCTCGACGCGCAGAACCGCCGTCTGCTCGATCTGATCGGCGTATAGCCTCAAAGCCTCTGCGTAGGACGGCATTGCAACAGGCTTGGCGGCCTGAGCATCCTCCAACTCATGAAGTCGGCGGATGACCTTGTGGCGAAGCGGAATGCTATAGCCAGTCACCAGGGTTTCTGTAAGTTCGCGATCCAGATGAAAACAAGGCATTGAGCGCCCGGAGCCGTCCATATAGGTGCCCCCAAATTTGGGGTCAGTGATTTTCAGCTCTGAGAGCATGTTGCGGATGTCACGCATGACGTGGTCATGACGCTTGCCCGTCAAATCTGCAATCTCACGGGACGACATCGTTGTGCGCGCCACGTTTTCAGATTGCGAAAAACGTGGCGCGAGATTGTTGGGGGTATTGATCGATTCAGTGTGTTGGTGCATGATTCGCTCCAGTTGTTTACCGCTGTAGAAAAAGCCGACCTCGTACGTCGGCTTTTTTGTGCCTGGAATTCAGGCGATGGATTTCAGTGCAGGCTTGCCGTTGATCAATGCCTCAGCCTTGCGGCGCAACTCCCCTGCCTTCGCTTCAACCTGACGGCACTGCTTGGCGAAGGCCGGTAAGTGCGGCAGGTCTTGCTCGCACATGACTTGGTCGTCAAACACTTCGCTGCCGGTGTCAATCACATCACCCAGAGCACGGATCAAAGCACCAAAGCTTTTGTTCGCACATTGTTCGCTGGTCATCTGGCGGGCACCGGTCAAGCCGTGTCGGCTCGCCAGCTCGTTCAGGCAGTGATCGCGGAATTCAGGCTCAAGGGCGTTGACCCACGACTCTTCCAGCCATGACGGCATTTCCTGATCGCCGTTCAGCCAGCGCTGTACACGCTTGAGCCAGCGGCCGGTCGCCTTCACGAACTCACTCACGTCGCCGGTCAGTTGGGGCGAATTGAAATCAGGGACGACCTTCTCTTTGGCGCGATCAGGGATCGACAGGTACAGCTCGCGGCTTAGCGCCTGGGCGAAGTCGTCCTGGCTCAGGCTGGTGCGTGCGATCTGGTTTGCTGCGTGGGCGACCAGCACCTGATCACGGGTTTGTACGGTGTGTCTGGAACTGGACGTTTGCATGGGGACTGCTCTCTTTTAATCTGGCTTCAATTGAACGGCGAACAGGGATGTCAGGCGGCGGACTGGGATGAAACGCCCGCAGGCGGAAATGCCTCATCAAGAACGCACTTGGCACCCAAGGCGTTCAATGCAGACACGATCAGTCGTGCCTCGCTGAGCCCCGGACAGCGAAGGCCGGACTCGTAATTAGCAAGGCGAGATTGATTCCACCCAAGCGACCGCCGAAGGGCAGCCTGGGTAATCCCGGCTTTCTCTCGAATGTTTCGGACGTGGTTCATGGAAATCGCTCCTATAGCTCTTGGCCCAAGGATAAACACGCATCGTGTTAAAGGCAAACACAATAAGTGAAAGCCGGGTATTTCAATACGTGATTGAATCCCGCGCATGACCGAATTAGCTGAGCGCATCAAACGCGCACGTAAAAATGCTGGAAAATCACAGGCTCAACTGGCTGAGGCTTGCGGCTGGTCGCAATCCCGGGTGGGAAACTACGAGGCCGGGACGCGAGAGCCGTCTTTTGCAGATATAGAACTGATGGCTAAGGCGCTACGCGTCGAGAAGTCCGAGCTTCTGCTAGATACGCAAAATGAGCCGCCAGGCGTACCAGACCATTCAGCTGATCAGGCTGCTCGCTCGTCCACTGCTGAAATCGTGAATCTGATGCTGGCAAAGCACGGCAAGAATCTTACTGATGACGCACGCAGGATGATTGAGGACGCCGTCAACGAGACCGCGCGGGAGCTTGGTTCGAGCAACGTAATCACGGTCGACTTCTCCCGCCCAGGCCAGGTTGGCGATGAGGTTTGGATTGCGCACTACGACGTGCGCGCAGCGATGGGCGGCGGACAGATCCCGCACGAATATCCGGAAATGCTCCAGGACATCAGGGTCAGCCCAAAGCACCTGCGTGACCTCGGCGTCACGTTCAAAGAGCACTTCCACCTAAAGATGATCACTGGGTGGGGTCAGTCGATGGCCCCAACCATCAAGGATCGCGACCCGCTACTGGTCGACATCACTATCCGGGAGTTCACGGGTGATGGCATTTACCTCTTCTCCCACGATGAGATGCTGTACGTGAAGCGCCTGCAAAAGAAAGGCAAGGATCGCTTCAAGATGATTTCGGACAACAAGCACCACGATCCCGAAGACATCCGGGTGGACGACACCCACATCCTGGCCCGGGTGCTCTACGTGTGGAACGGACAACCGGTATAACGCCATGGCTCTGACCAAACCCAACCAGCATCTACGTCGCGACCTCAAGGCGATCGCATTCAACCTAGAACAGTCCTGTGTCGACCTGGGCAAACTGGCGAAAAAGCTCAGCGATGCCGACGCCATTGCCCTGATGGGTCTTGTGGGTACGCTTTATGAGGAAGCCGACAGGCTGGTGGGATATGCGAATGAGGTAAAGGCGGGGCAAATAATCCGGAGCAAGCCCGAGTAGGCGCATGGTCTTACGCGGCAACCTAAATCAAACTAATGCGAGCTGAGTAGCGCTCGTGTGCACAAGGGAATGTGAAATGAATGCCTTACGGCTCGCGACACTGATAGTCGCGCCGCTATTTATCTCCGGCTGCTACAGCACGCCTAAAGAAAAAACTGAGTACGAAAAACAGATCGACGCAGTACCGATGCCTGTGACAGAAGCTGAGCGTCTGGAGCAATGTCGTACCTTCAAGCTTGCCGCAGATCGCCAGCAGGCTGAGGACTTTTTGCAATACGCACAGCGTTCCAAGCTCGGCACTTCGGATTATGATTTTCCCGAATCTAACGGGCTGTTGCATCGCCTCCGAGCAATGAAGTGTCCTGGGTATGGCTGGTTTTCCTGATGCGGCTGCCCAGGATGAGCCAATGACTGCATGGCGAGTGCAGAGCTTCTGGAGCAAGGTCGGGGTCATTGCTTGGCTGGCGCTGCTTATGATGATACCCGGCTATTCCGACGCGGCCGGGCTTGATGGAAGCTCATACGGCCGCAAGCGAGTCTTCAGCCCTGGTTTCATTGTGGCCTGCACCTTTGTGGCTGTATTTGAGCTGATAGCGCTGAACTACTTATATGGGCTCCGCGAATAAAGATGAGTGGAGCTGAACTGAAGCAAGTGCGTGATAAAGATGAATGCGAACACGAAAAGCGACGCGAATAAAAATACAAAAGCAATTTCTTGATTGACACAAAATTAGTTTCTTACAAAAAATCACAAAAACACAAAAAGCTTGCAACATCTAATACAGGGAGAGTTAGCAATGTCAAACGCAAGAAAACAAATCACAATACAGTATCGAAAATTTGTACGTCCTTCAGGTGTTAAATACAGCTTAGAAGAGATGATAAGGTCTGCAATGGACTACCCCGTGGACGGCGGGATACAGCTAAAACATCGATATTTAGAGCGCCTTCGCGAAGAGGGAACAGACAACTATTTTATAAACTTGTATCAAGACTCCTCTCAAAGTTTAGGTTTCGTATTTGGGGATATACTTCATTTTTCAAAAGGCCATTTGCAGGCATTGGCCAAGACAGCTGATCAGAAAGCACAATCTGTCCCAGTTCAGCAACTGAAAGCGCCTGAACAGTCGGAATACGTACACTCTCAAATGTTCTGGATGATCAAAGACGATCATGCATTCGTTGTTCAAAGTATGTCGCTAAAAACTGCTGACCTTGAGGGATATTTAGCGTGGTTGTTAAAGACTAAGTCCACAACTCTTGGCTCGGAAAATGAAGTAACTCTGACATCAAAATTTGATATTGGCGATATGGGTGGAGATTTAGCTGATATCCAGGAAATTATCATAGGTGGCGTTGCTACACCTCCACCTCTGAAATTTGACAACAATAGAGAGCAGCCTGAAACCATTGACAAGATAAGCGAAGTCACTGAGCACGGCCAAATCGATACAGGAAGAACTACTGGGTGGGCTACCGCTCGTAAAATTCTCGCTGAACTTTTAGGGGGGGAAGCCAACGTAGCGTCTCTCATGCAGTCTGTGCCTCCAGATGCGGAGTTGGACGTTCAAGTCCACATCGGATTCAAAACCAAGAAGCGTCGAATTGATCGTGTAGCCCTTACCCAATTGGAGACAGGACTACGCAATCTGCCGGATAGTCAGTTACAGGTTAGAGCTAAAGGCGGAAAAATCGGCAGTGATGGAACTATCAAGCTTCATCATAATGCATCAGTAAAGCTAATAACCTCCATGGACGGTAACAATGAGATAATAGGATCGCTCTTAGACCCTACTGACGTTTTACGTGCTACAATTGAAGCTTATTCAACCTTTGTCGCCAATGGAAAAATCATCGAGTAAATTAATATGCGGCAACCTACAAAGAGAATGATAGCATCGCTATTGCTACCACTTTTATCAGGAGTTGCAGCAGCGTACTTCACGCCGCTTTCATTTTGGTTTGACATGAAAGAAGGATTAATTGCATTTCTCGGATTTCTAGCGGCATCTTTAATGCAAGTCATGCCGATAACAGCAAATTTTGTGCAGGCAGATCGACTTACTCCGAATGACGCCAAGAGGATTGTGGCATCACTAACGAGGCAGCAGCACTATTGGATTGGTCTGCTCAGTGCCACCGTAGCTGCATTGCTAGTTGTAATTATAAGCTCTGCATTAAAATCTCCACTTGAAAAAATTTCGACCGAATGGCACGGAATGACATATTCAAGTATTTGTTGCTTTTTAATTGCTGCAACTTTTAGTTTTGTATTAATAAAAATGATAGGTTTGTTTGACGGAATGCTCTCATTGCATAACCTACGAGCGCAGTTAGTTCTTGATGCCGCAAACAGAGCAGCTATCGAAAAAAAAGCTGCCATCCAAGCTAGCGCTGGGTCATTGGCACCCATTATACCCCCGGGCTATGGCGAAATAATTGATCAGCCGAAGTAGCGCTATCGCGTTAAGAAAGTATTGATAAACCTGTTCAAGATTTTTTCACAGTTGATCGCTTACGGTTACCACAGCTCCTAGCGATCATCCCTTTAAGCCCGCCCTCCCCATCGCGGGCTTTTCTTTGTCTGCGATTTGCTCGCGCTCCCAAGCAGCCGTCGACTACTCTTCCAGCATCAATGACTGGAGCCAAAGCTATGCCCCATCCCGAATATTCACTCCCAGACACCCTTGAGCGAATCTATGAGAACCAACTCGCCCTGGAGGCTGCACTAATGGAGTTTACGCTGCTCGTCGAAGGACAAGGCAATGCTGAGGTCGGCGGCAACGTACGTGGCGCTTTGGAGACGATCGGCGAGAATGCCGGGCACATCAAACAGGGCTTAGCCAGGTTGAAAGCCCAAGGCCCGGATTGAGGCCCAACAATGGTGGCTGCACGCCACGAATGGTAAGGTGCGGGCTCAATTATGGGAGGGATACCATGCATTTAAAAACCTGCACTTTACTTTCTGCATTGACGATGACCTTGGCTGGCTGCGTGGCGCCCCAACAAAAGGGCCCAGCACCTACGGCTCCATCCAAGTATCCCCACGTGTTTAAGCCTATTGATTTCAAGTACGACCCGAAATCGCCGGAGGCCATTAACTTCTCTCGCCAGTTGGATCTTCCAGTATGGCAGTGTGACCTCGAGGCAACGACAGGTAGCTATGCGGTTCGATATAACAACCGCCTGGCGATAGCTGAGTACAGCAACTCGCTAATTGAGTGCTTCAAGCATGCCAGGGCTCAGGGCGATGAGGCAGTGAACCGTCTGAAGACAGCTAAGTTGCCAGCTAGGCAAGCTGAGTTGAGCAAAGACCTGTATGCAAAATGGTCGGCTTACCTAACCACCATGAGTCCCTACCGCACCACAGATCAACAGGCTAAGTCCGCATACCAGGCAGCCAAAGAGGCCCTAGCGACCGAGGTGAAGTTCTCAAACTAGACCTCCCATAAATATCTAAGCCCGCTACGTGCGGGCTTTTTCACGCCTGTCAAAAAGGAGCCGCCTCTTCTTCTGGCTCAAACTTGACCTCTCCCCTTCCCGTCGCCTCGACCTCCTGCTGCTCCCACCTCACCGTCACGCTGCCGTCGTCATTGAGCGTCAACTCAAGCTCGTCAGTTTCGGCGATCACGCTCAGCACCTGCTCCCACTCTCGATCCCCGTCCGTGTCCAGGCGATGAATCGTCACCCAGCGCTGCGCCTGCGCTACCGGGTGATTGATCATCGATGAGACGCGCAGCGCAAGGCGCTCCATGCCACTCATTTCCTGCCGTGCTGCCGGTGCCGCCTGCTGTTTCGCCATGAAATCACCTCCCGATTGAATACTGTATATGCATACAGTCTTAAACGAATCATATCCCACGTTTCCCGAAAACGTAACCGAGACCTGCCGTGTTAATTCGCAAAAATAAATCACGCATCGTGTTGACTAAATAAACACGATGCGTGATAGTTCATCCATCGCAGCGACACACAGCCACTGCGAAGGGCCTTCGCCCGCCGCTCTTTGGTTACACCCCTTGCCGGATCACCACCGGCCCAGATTCAAAGGCAGCGATGAACCGGCCTAAACGGTTCAGAGGGTTGGCAACTGACCCGGGCGTGCAGCGTAAAGCGCCAAGAACAGTTATCCAGCGGGAGAACAAGCCGAAAGGCCCGCGGCTGGAAGAACATTTGATTCAAGCCGGTGACCGACGCCAGTAGCGGGTCACGGCCAGCCCCAAAAGATTTGAATTAGCGATCCCAATAGCCTCGGCTGGGAACGCCGGACCTCATGCACCCTGCCCCACTCAGCCAGGGCATTCAGAGCTGTAGCGTGCATGTTGTAAGGACCTGTGATCCACGGCGAACAGATGCTGTTTGACGCTGTGAGTAGGAAGCTCGAAGCCCACACCGAAGACGACCGGCCAGCCCTGCAATCAGCAGCGGGCAACGGGCCACACCGCTGACGCATCAAACCCAGGCCGTCGCCAGTAGCGGGCCTGGGCCCTCTTCCCCACCTCTATTACGTCAGCACTCCTCCCCCGCGCCCATCGGCAACCAGCGGGAGGCATGAGTGTTGACGAATACAGGTGAACCAACGAATCAACGGAGACATTCATGAGCGAGCAAAGAGTGCCTTTCCCACGGTCGGCGGATAACGCTGACCAGATGAACCTACCCGAGGGCAAGACTTGCGGCGACTGCGTGCATTGCCGTCGCTGCACCGCGATGTTCGGCCACATCCCTGCTGATGAGGCTTGCGACTGGAGCCCGTCGCGCTTTCGTGAAGCTGTGCCCAACGCCGCATCCGCCTAACCCCAAACACTGGAGGTCGCCATGAGCGATTGGATCAAGGTTGAGGATCTGCCAGACGCCAAGCCGGGCGCCTCATACCTGATGATTTTGGATGGCGTTGAGCAACCTTGCGTCGAGGTCACCAGGCCGAACGACCGCAAGCGCTGGTTTTACGGCGAGCAAAACGGCGCCTACCCAATCGACGAGATTGAGCTTTTCAAGCCGATCCCCACCGAATAACGACCCCTGGAGGCAAACATGAACGCAGCATTGAAGATATGCCAGGAGCGTTACGACGCTCAGTTGCCTCCAGAGGTCAGCGAGGCGAGCGCGGAGCAGGAGTGGCTGGAACACTCGGCGGAACAGTTAGTGTGCGGCATGGACATCAAGTGGAAGCGCCGCTACGGCCAGCCGCAGGTGGTGACGTTCGACCGGTTCTGCACGGTGCTGCAAGGCCACCTGAACCAGCGCCAGATCGACGGCCTGGATCAGCGCGATTCATTTGCCCGGCTGCTGCTGTCGGCCATGCTCGGCAGCCAGGGTGACGCCCGGTCCCACGCCGCCGACTTGCTGGGCCAGCAGCGCCCCATTGAGGCGGTCGAGAAGATCGCTATCGCGCTGCTCAGGCCATACGCCGAAGACGCTGTAGCAGCGGAACGGGAAGAGGCAGAAGACGATGTGGATGACGAGTTATGAGCCCGCACGTCGAAGTTTCGACCGCCCTGCTCGCCTTGGATCATCCCGACTCCACAGTTTTTGCAGAGGCACTGGTTGAAGAACTAATAGTGTGTCACTTCACCAGCGGCACCTTCACAGCGGATGAATTTCACCACTACAGCGCTTGGTTACTGAAAGCCAGCCGGAAGCGGCTGGCTCAAATGGATAGAACTGCAACGATCCTAAGTTGAACGACCTGCGTTACGATTTTGTTGTTTTTTAACGCCTTTCCCATTTTTACGCTCGTACAGATGGTGAATTAACCAAGCAACCAGAAGCAGCCCAGCCAGGCAAAAAACCAACACCATCAGCTCTATTGCGGGACCTTCGTGTGAAAACATGTTTCGTTCCTCGTCCTGAAGTATCGCGCCTCACAAACAGGCGCCTCCGAAATTATTCGTAACAATTCGAACATTTTCAGAGTAAACACCAAATTCTGAGGTGACAACCCCTAATGTCCTTAGAACCATTGATCTAGACACGTCACTCGTCGAAAAAACCATTCGCGGGCACATCAGAATCAGCGGCGCATATACAAGGAGAAGGCCATGACTACTGCACCAGTCCAATCACTGATCGACGAGCAGCTTGAGGATATCAGCGCTCACAACCTACGCGAGGCGTACAGCCTGGCAGAGCGCCGCGGCTTCTACGGTGCACCAATTGAGCAATATGCAGAACCTGGTTACGGCGGTCGCGTCCTCCAGGTCCTGCGCTATAGGGTTGAGCAGCAGAGATGATCAACCTTTCCCTTTGTTCTTGTTCTTGTTCTTCGCACTGCCCTGCCGCGCTTTGAATTTAGGATTGGATTTGCAGATCACGTAGATCCGGCCCCGGCGCTTCACGATCTGGCAGTCGCGATGACGGTTTTTAGCTTCTTTGAGTGAGGACAGCACTTTCATAGGTGAGGCTCCTTGCATTGAGTCGATATGTTATTACGTATCTTAAATACGAATAAGAACGTTTATCAACTCATATTTCCCCTACCCCTTTCATCGCTGCGAGCATCGCGGCAAGGAATCCCCATGTCCGCAGTAATGAAGCAGGACGACAACACGCCTGCGATGTCGGAGGCCGCGCTCGTTGAAGTGCTGAGCAGCAGCCTCTATCCCGGCGCAGAAAAGAACTCTGTAGTGATGGTGTTGGCTTACTGCCAGGCGGCCCACCTGGACCCAATGTTGAAGCCGGTGCACATCGTCCCGATCTGGAACTCGAAGACGAAAAAGATGCAGGACACAGTGATGCCTGGCATCGGCCTGTACCGCATCCAAGCGGCACGCACCGGCCAGTACGCCGGAATCAGCGAGCCTGAGTATGGCCCTCCAGTAACGGCGAAGCTGAGCGGCGTAGAAGTCACGTATCCCGAATGGTGCCGCGTGACCGTCAAGCGGCAGATGAGCAACGGCATGGTGGCCGAATACACAGCCAACGAGCGCTGGATCGAAAACTACGCAACAGCCAGCAAGGACACTGCGGCGCCCAACGCCATGTGGAAGCGTCGAGCATTTGCCCAGCTCGCCAAATGCGCCGAGGCGCAGGCCCTGCGTAAAGCATTCCCTGAAGTTGGATCGGCGCCAACGGCGGATGAGATGGAGGGAAAGGCATTCGAGGAACCGGCGCGCGATGTCAGCCCACGACAGCAAGCCCAGTCTGAACCGGAAGCGCTGCCCGCCTACTCCGACGACCTACTGACCGAGAACATCGTGAAGTGGCAGCCATTGATCGACTCGAACCGCACCAGCCCTGAACACCTCATTGCGACCATCAGCAGCAAGTACACGCTGAGCCCGGCGCAGATTGAAAAAATCACGAACCTCAAAGCTCTCGATGGAGACGCAGTATGAAAATTCACAACGTAGCTCAGGGCTCCGCCGAGTGGCTTGCCCTCCGCGCTCAGTACCGCACCGCTTCAGAAGCACCAGCAATGATGGGCGTCTCGAAGTACCAGACCCGCACCGATCTGCTGGCGGCCAAAAAGACCGGCATCACGCCGGACGTCACGCCTTCTCAGCAGTTTATCTTCGACAAAGGCCACGCCACTGAAGCCCTGGCCCGCCCACTGACTGAGGCGTTGATCGGCGAAGAGCTTTATCCGATCGTTGCGACCGAGGGCAACCTGCTGGCCTCCATGGACGGCGCCACGATGCTCGGCGAGACACTGTTCGAGCACAAACTGTGGAATGAGTCGGTCGTGGCCCAGGTGAAAGCTGGCGACCTGGCTCCGCACTACTACTGGCAGCTTGAGCAGCAACTGCTCGTGAGCGGCGCTGAGCGGGTCATCTTTGTTTGCTCGGACGGCACGCCGGAGAACTTCGTGCACATGGAGTACCGGCCAGTCGCCGGGCGCGCAGCCCAGTTGATTGAAGGCTGGAAACAGTTCGAGGCAGACCTGGTCAACTTCGAGCTGGCCGACGCGCCTTCAATCGTCGTCGGCAAGGCACCCGACGAGCTGCCAGCCCTGCGCATCGAGCTGACCGGCATGGTCACCGCCAGCAACCTGAAAGTGTTTGAAGACTCGGCGCTGGCTGTCATCGACTCGGTGAAAACCACACTCTCTACCGACCAGGACTTCGCCGACGCGAAGAAAGCAGTCAAGTGGTGCGGCGATGTTGAAGAGGCTGTCGCCGTCGCCAAGAAGCAGGCCCTGTCGCAGACCCAGAGCATCGACGAACTGTTTTCGTCGTTGGATCGCATCAGTGCCCATGCCCGCGAGACGCGCCTGAAAGTCGACAAACTTGTGAAGGCCCAAGAGCTGCTGGTGAAGACCAACATCAAGCAAAAAGCCGAACTGGCGCTGGCGGATCACATCGCCGGAATCAACAAAACGCTGGGCAACGTCACTCTGCCTCATGTCGTTTCGGACTTCGCCGGCGCCATGAAGAACAAGCGCACCATCGCCAGCCTCCAGGACGCAGTCGATACCGAACTGGCCCGGGCGAAGATCGATGCAAGTCAGGCCGCTGACAGCATCCGCTTGAACCTGACCAGTCTGGCAGAGCTCGCCGTTGATCATGCCTTCCTGTTCAGCGACGTGCAGCAGCTGGTCACCAAGGCCAACGATGATCTGGTGACGCTGATCAAATTCCGAATCTCCGAACACCAGAAGGCGGAGCAGGCAAAGGCCGACGCGAAGCGCATCGCCGAAGAGCAGGAAGCCCAGCGACTGGCAGCTATCAAGCCAGAGCCGGTCGTGGAGAAGGTGGCGACACCAGAGCCTGTCCGCACCGCTCCGGTACAGGCGGCACCCGTCGGCCAGGCCACAAAGCCTGCGGCGAGCCACACCGTGGAGCAGGTAGCGCTGCAGGCCAACGTGACAGACTTCGAGGCCCTGGTGAAAGCCGTGGCATATGGTCAGGCGCCGATCACCGTCCTCTTGGTCAACTGGGAAGCGCTAGACGCGATGGTCGCGGCGCAGGGATCAACCTTCAGCATGGCCGGGGTGACGCTGGCCAAGGCGGCAGCATGATCAGCAACCTCCGATCAGATATCGAGTTCCGGCGTGAGAAAGCGGTGGAGCTTTCCAGTCAGGTCCGTCGGCACCTGGCCGACGGCGGCAAGCTCACCATCGGCGATAGCCCGGCGATCAATCCAGCGCCGGCGAAGCGTTCGGAATTCATCAATCCGACAACCATCCTCAAGCGCCGCAAGCCGCCCATCACCCGGGCCGAGCGTGAAGCGCTGCGCAAACTCGCGGAGGCATTATGAGCAAGCGCAAACCCCACAACCTAAAAGCCCGCATTGACCGGTCATGCCGGTCGCTGCTGGCCGCCAACCACGTCGCAGTGGTCAATATCGACCCCAGCGGCCGCCAGGGGATGATCAACTACAAGTCGCTGAAGAACATCGCGCCGGGGAAGATCGGCCAGGCTGTCTGCGGCATTCCCCATCGGTGGACGATCTACCTCAGCGCCCTCTGCATCGACGCCCGCGGCGACCGCTACAGCAAGTCAGTGGAGGTAGCGCCCGATGGCGTTTACCTCTCCGACCACCTGGAAGACGTGATCGAGCATTGCTACAAGAAGCTGCGCGACGAGGCAAACCAAAGCCAGATGGTGGCCTCGGGTTGGATTGCAATCCCTGAAGCGATCTCGCTGGACGAAGCCCATGCGGCGCAAATCTTCGAAGCGGTCGGCGCCTGGCGCCAGGTGAAGGTCGATTCATGCGCCGCGTAGCCCGTACCCAGCAACGCAAACGTCAAACCTGGCCTGCACTGCCGGCCAGCGGAATAGAAGAGGTAGGCCATGGCCATGGATCAGAAAGCGCGATCTGCAAAAAGCGCGGCGAAACGGAAGGAGCTTGGCGAGGAAGAGCTTCGGCACCGGGTTCGGGCTGGCGAAAAGCAGATGCTCGCCGACCTGATGGAATGGACTGAAGACACTGAGCAAGCATCGGTAATGGCCGGAACCCTGCGCTACGTCCACTCACTCGGCCGCGATGGCGCACGGGAGGCGCTTCGTTCGCGCCACAAAATCGTCGTTAACGAAAATGTGGCGGCAGAACTCTACGCCATCGGCCAGCGCCAAGCATCAAGACTCGACGCCGAAGAAGCATAACGGGGGCGTAAGCATTAAGGGCTACGTGTTTCTTCGGCCATAGGTCTAGGTGCTCCGGTCGAAGCTGCCGCTGCGCAAACCGTAACAGCAATCGAGAGATGATCGTTGACTTCGGCCAGCATTCCAGCCCACCTTTTGTGCATAATTTTACGCCCTCTTGAAGGGTCCCAGGAGGGATGCAGAAGTATGGCGACTGCATCGTCGGAGAAAGTCTGAATCAACCCCAAAGCCCTTGCGGACCTCTTTGCAGCGTGACCTTCGAGATGAAGTAGCGGGTACAGATCTTCTACTGAAATAGACCTCGCCATGACCTCAAGCATCTGAATTTCCAGCAGAACATTCGGATGCTGATCGACGAAGTCTTCTCCTTCGAAACTGAAGTGCGCGTATAGGGCAGCCGCTTTACGCTCTAACGTCATAAGCGGGCTGAGCATCTTCGCAGCAGCCAATTCTGAGCGATCCTTTTCTGACCTTCCATTTGACCTGACAGACTGAACGGAAAACCACAGCGCAACTACCACTGCCGCAAGAGTTCCTACAGCCGATAGTGCGTTCCACCACCACCCATCCATTACCTGCTCCTAATTCACTCATCCGGCTCCATGCCGGTCACCCGTAATACCCCATATCAACGAATCACGCCAGCCGGCGAGGATCCCCTATGTCCGCACAACAGAAGAAACACCCCTTCGATTTCAAAACCCAATACGGACTCGGCTTCACCCCTCAGGACGATGAGATCGTTGTCGACTTCTTCTGTGGTGGTGGCGGCGCCGGTACCGGGTTGGAAATGGGCCTGGGCCGCACGGTAAACGTGGCGAAGAACCACAGTCCGCAAGCGATCAGCATGCACACCGTGAATCATCCAAGCGCCAGACACTTCACCACTGACGTGTTCGACGGTGATCCGGACACCGAGTGCGGTGGCAAGGCTTGTGGCTGGTTCCATATGTCGCCTGACTGCACACATCATAGCCAGGCCGCTGGCGGCCAGCCGCGCAAGCGCGAGATCCGAAACCTTTCATGGATCGGCATCAAGTGGGCAGGCATGAAGCGTCCGCGAGTGATCAGCCTAGAAAACGTGAAGCAGATTCTTCAATGGGGCCGATTGATCGCCAAGCGTGACAAGGCCACCGGCCGCGTCGTAACGTTGGATAAGGTTCCCCATCCGACGAAGAAAGGAAAAACCACTAATCGAATTGCGTCTCCCGGAGAACAGGTTCCCGTCTCCAATCAATTTCTGGTGCCGGACCCCAAGCAGCGCGGCCGGACCTGGCGCCGATTCGTGGCCCTGCTGGAAGGCATGGGCTACGTGGTTGAGTGGAAAGTCATCAAGGCTTGCGACTTCGGCGCGCCGACCAGCCGGGAACGCCTGTTCATGATCGCCCGGTGCGACGGCCAGCCAATCGTTTGGCCGAAGCCGACCCACGCCAAGAACCCCACCAAGGGCCAGCAGAAGTGGAAAACGGCTGCTGACTGCATCGACTTCAGCGACCTGGGCAAAAGCATCTTCGGCCGCAAGAAAGACCTGGCCCCGGCCACCCTGCGCCGAGTTGCCAAGGGTATGAAGAAGTTCGTCATCGACAGCGCGGCGCCATTTATCGTGCCGATCGCCAACTGGTCAGGGGAAACGGTGCAGTCGGCCGATGAGCCGCTGCGCACCGTCACTTCCTACCCGAAGGGCGGCGCCTTCTCGGTGGTCAGCCCAATCATCGCGCCGGCCACGCACCAGGGCAGCGACCGAATCAACGACCCGCTCGACCCGTTGCCGACGGTGACCTGCGCCAATCGCGGCGAGCTGACGCTGATCAGCCCCACACTGATTCAGTCGGGGTACGGCGAGCGGCCTGGCCAGGTGCCGCGAGTGCCTGGTCTGGATCAACCACTGGGCACCGTGGTCGCTGGCGGCGTGAAGCACGCTCTCGCAGCCGCGCACCTGGTGAAGTTCCGATTCAACGATGCGGGCAAGGCGCTGGACGAGCCTCTGCCGACCATCACCAGCGGCGGTAACTATCAGCGCCCGGCCGGTGCCGCTCACGCTATGGGCATCTCCACGGTGTTCATGGCCCAGATGAATGGCGGCTTCAACACCACCGACGCCAAGAGCATCGAAGACCCGATGACCACGGTCACAAACACCGGCAGCCAGCAGCAACTAGTGGCGGCGAACCTGGTGCACCTGCGCGGCAACTGCGATGCACGGGACGTGAACGACCCGCTACACACCGTAAGCGCCAGCGGCCAGCACCACGGGCTGGTCAGCGCTTTCATGGAGCGGGCATTCGGCGGCAGCGTGGGCCAGGGCCTGGATCATCCAGCACCAACCATTACTGCTGGTGGCGGGGGCAAGAGCTCACTGGTATCGCTCACGCTCTCGCCAGAACACGAAGCCGGCGCCCTCCGCGTTGCTGCGTTCCTGATCAGCTACTACGGCACGGAGAACATCAGCGCTTGCGACTCGCCGGCGCCGACGATCACCACCAAGGACCGCTTGGCGATGGTCACCGTGATGGTCAAGGGCACGCCCTACGTGATCGTCGACATCTGCCTGCGGATGCTGAAGCCGTCGGAACTGTACAAGGCACAGGGCTTCCCGGCGGACTACATCATCAGCCACGGCGCCGACGGCAAACCGTTCACCAAGACTCAGCAGGTGCACATGTGCGGCAACAGCGTCAGCCCGCCGCCGATGGCAGCGCTGGCACGGGCCAACGACCCATGGCGAACGGAACAACGCCGATCGCAAGCGGCTTGATGATTAGCTTGAACCAGGCGGAATTCCGTCCTTGTTGAAGTCCTTCAAACGCTCCCGCTCTTCCTCAGTCGAGTGCGCCGGGGTTTCTTGCTCGGGTTCTTTACTCTTTTCTTCAGTCATTGCTATGTCCTCTGGGTGGTAGCTGTTTCGGCACCCGGTGGAATCAGCAGTTCAAATCAATCTGCTCCACCGCCCGGGCATGGCCCGGCAAGGACTTCCAATGTCTACGGAAACGCGCAGTTGTCGATAGGAGATCGGCTTAAACGTATAAAAGCCTGGTGACAATATCCGAATTGATTAATGGGGGGCAGGACTCATCCTGCTGATCAGCTATCCACCGACGTGCCAGGTATATATCGAACTCCCAAGGATGCAGCTTAAGCAACTCAATTGCTGTGCCGGTAATCCGGTAGTGTCCACAGGCCGGGCACGAATACTCCTCAACGTCCGGTAGCACTATAGGCGCAACGTTATACCCGCATATATAGCAGCTCATGACTACCCTCCCCGGTAATCGCTGAACTTTAACCGCTCTCTGTCTTCCTTCCAACACCCGGGCTTGGCCCGGCAAGGACTCCCCATGCCTACAGAAAACAAACCGGCTGATCCAAAGCCAACCGGCCTGTCACAAGGTTGGAACCTGACACGCAAGCATGACGGCTTTGTCGTGGGCCACCAGGCGGTGGCATATCCGCCTGACAAAAAGGCGATTGAGCGTGCAGAACGTGACGGCTATGTGTGGGTGCCGTTCCTCGTGCCAGCCGCCCAGCCCGAGGGCGAGCCGGTGGCACATATGCCGGTTGAACGCTGCTACGACGTTCGGGCAAAGATGATCATTGCCTTCAACGAGGCCAAGAAGGCGGGCGGTGATTTGGATGACGCGCTCGACTCCGCATACAAGTCAGCCCTGCGCTATTCGCCTAACCCGCTGAGCGCCGAGCAGGCCGATCGATCACCAGAGGCCTATGCCATCGAGCACGCCGAGTACATGGCCAAGTCAGCCGATGACGTCCTAGCGAAGTTCCAGGCATATGGCCTGGCCCTCTTGGCCGTAGATGAGGGTGGCGACGACGGCAAAGACGAGTTTTTCGAAGCGATCGATACCGCCCGCGGCGATCTGCAGGAATCGCTGGTGGATCTGCGCAGCATGGTTTACGAGTTCCGTAAGCGAAGCGCCAAATCCCGATTAGGAGTACATCCGTACTCCGCTACGCAATAACTCGCCTCCCCCTTAGTCGGAGGAGGGTGTTAACGATTCGGCCGGTCGGCCATCAAACGCTGGCATCGGATCTATCTGAACTCCGGTAAGGATCGAAGCCCAAGCTTCATAAGCCAATTTCTGCCGCATCAAAGCTTCGCTCCATCGTGGACCTGAAACCTCCGCTGCAACCACCAGCATCATCAGCTGGTTTGTGGTTGCGTCTAGATCAAGTAGGTGTTGATGGGCTTTGAATCGAAAATCATCACTGGTATGCATTTTGGACACGCAGTCCCGAGAGGTGCTGGCTCGGAGCTACGAGCCGCTATTCCTATGCACTGAGTATGTCACCGACTCCGGTAGTTAGATACGAATAGCCGCCCCCTTCAAGGTCAGCCGCTGCTTCGACGACGAGCTGGGCTTGAAATAGCGCCTACGTCAGCAGCCAGTTTACGAGCTCGACCGACACCCCAAGCCAATGCCCTGGTCATCGATTCGCGTGGGTGTGAGTCATCAGCCTCTTCATGCAAAGCCATTCCGTCAGGACCATATATCCCGATGAACATTTGTGTTTCACCGGTGCGCGATAGTCTGACCTGCACATCGATGTGAGTCCCATCATTGAAAGTTTCATCGTGTGTTCGGCTGTGGATCTCGGGGTCTGCCCACTCCCAAAAAATATCGCCTCGAAGTCTCATAGGGCCCTCCCGCCCAATCATGTGATGGTCAGTAGAGAACAAAACTAGACCCGTGCAAACGAAGTGCAACCGTGTGGAAACGGTATCTGATAACTGGTCGCAACATCTGTACGAACAAAAATTTTATGTACAACTTTCAGCCGCTATAGCGGCAAGGACGAACTCGCCCATGAAACAACATCGCGTTTTGATCGGCGACTGCATTGAGTCGATGCGGACGCTGCCAGACAAGTCGGTTCAGATGTGCGTGACCAGCCCGCCCTACTACGGGCTACGGGACTACGGCATGGCCGGCCAGATCGGCCTGGAGGAAACACCCGCTGAATTTATCGAGCGCCTGGTTGAAGCGTTCCGCGAAGTGCGCCGGGTTCTGCGCAATGACGGGACAGTTTGGGTGAACATGGGCGACACATACGCATCAATCGCAGGCGGATACGCACCTGGTGGTTCAGCAGGTAAGCACGACATGGTTTCTCAGTCTACGCGCGGCGCGGTGCTGCGGGGCACGCGACGATCACCGCCCGTAGGGCTCAAACAGAAAGACTTGATGGGTATCCCCTGGCGCCTCGCATTCGCCCTTCAAGATGATGGCTGGTACCTGCGCCAGGACATCATTTGGCACAAGCCGAACCCCATGCCTGAGTCCACCAGGGACCGGTGCACAAAATCGCACGAGTACCTGTTTCTCTTGAGCAAGTCACCGCGCTATTACTATGACCAAGATGCGATCAGGGAGCCTGTAGCGCTGAGTTCGATCACACGAATGGCTCAGGATCTCGAGCAACAGCGCGGCAGTGATCGAGTGCCCGGAAAGTCAAACGGCCCAATGAAAGCGGTGCGCAGCAAGCGGGATAGTTTCAAGCGCGATGATTCAAAGCGAGAGCAACCTATCCCAGGGCAGTCACTGGGAACACACCGGCCAGAGCGCGAGGAAAGTGCGTGGCCCTTGGACACTCGTAACAAGCGCAGTGTGTGGACGGTGCCGACGCAAGGTTTCAAGGGGGCGCACTTCGCGACCTTCCCTCCGGACCTGATTAGACCTTGCATCCTGGCCGGCGCGCCACTCGGCGGCATCGTGCTTGACCCTTTCGGCGGTGCCGGCACTACAGCGGTGGTCGCCATGCAGGAAGGTCGCAAATCGATCTTGTGCGAGCTGAACCCGGAATATGCCGCAATGGCTGAACGCCGGATTGCGGCCGCTTGGCTCGACGGCGCGGCGCAGATGGATGTTTTCCGCGATACAGCGCAACACCCAGCAGCCTAACCCCAATCCCCCTAAATGCCTGCCGCCGCAGGCCTATGGCAACTGGCTATCGATCCAGCGCTCAGCAGCGGCCATCGCTTCATCAAGTGCGGCTGGATAGTCCGGCCAGGGCCCGGTCAACTCAGCAGCAACTTCGCCAAGGCCGTCAATTGGTGCGAGCTCGATGATCTTCGCGGCTACCGGTGCGTCGTCGTTCGGACGTCGCCAATCGAACTTGAGAATCATCGTGTGCCCCCGGTACGCGTGTGCGATCGGAAGATCTAGTTGGTGTGGCACGCGCCCTCCTGGCGGCTGGATGGAATGAATACTCGTTTTACACCCATCCGAACGACACAGATATCTAGGCAAAACGCTATTACTCCATCCCCCTACATGCCTGCCGGTTAGCGGCGGGCGAGGTATTCGTATGTCCGACTTTCAAACGGAAACCATGCCCGTAGCGCGCAAGCAGCACCAATGCTGCGAATGCTACGGCCCGATCCAACCTGGCCAGCAGTACCAGCTCATCAGCGGATGCTGGGAGGGCGACATGGCCACCTTCAAAACTTGCTCGTCCTGCGTAGCCGCACGCTCCTGGGCAACCGCCCAGCCTGAATGGGGTGGGGATGGTGAGCACCTCTACTACTTCGGCCAGCTGGAAGAAGACCTCTCGTACCTGGCGCCAGAGATTCGTGCCGGGGACGGCCGACGCTTCAAAGCGTACCGCTTGCAGCTGCATATCACGCGGCGGCGCATGGCTGCATCAGAAGCCCGAAAAGCGGCGTAATCCTAAACCACCTTCTGCCGCCCAGCGCGGCAAGGACACCCCATGTTCGCAACGAAACTCACCCTGATTGTACTGGGCGCTTTGCTGTACCTGGTCGGAACCATCGGCTGGTTCTTCTGGCTCGGTCCTGACCTGCTCGGCACCGGCACAACCGAGGCGCTGCTCTACGCCTTCGCCGGCACATGCGTCTGGCTGCTCATCACCTTCGGCCTGGCCGTTCACATCATCAAAACAGCGCGGCCCACGGCCGGCGGGAGGTAGGCATGGGCGCGCAACAACTGATACCGCGATTCATTCGAGCAAAGGAAGCGCCTGGGTACCTGGGTATGTGCAGGGCAATTTTCGACGAGACCGTCCGGCCCTACGTTAGTGAATTCCCTATCGGTGGCCGAGGTGTCGGGTTTGATCGGCAAGAGCTGGACGACTGGGCCACGGCGTATGTCGAGGCCAAGGCGATTGATAAAAAAGGCGCAACGGAGCAACAATCGCCCCGCAGCGAGCGCCAGAAAGGAGATAAATCATGGCGCGAAAATCGATCACAGGCCTCTCCCAAAGGAAAGGTATCTGGCATATCGACAAGAAAATCAACGGAGAACGACTTTACGAAAGCACTGGAACTGGTGACCGGGAAGAAGCGGAGCGCTACCTGATTTATAGGTTGGAGCAGATCCGGCAACAGAAGGTGTATGGAGTAAAGAAGGTAAGGACGTGGCGGGAGGCGGCAACTCGCTTCCTGCTGGAGTTCAAAGACCAGCCGTCAATCAAGCTATCTGCCCATCACCTTTCACAGCTGGATCCTTTCATTGGCGACATGCCGCTGACCCACATTGATGACCAGGCCCTTGTGCCTTTCATCAAGGACAGGCTGGCGACAAAGAAGCTGGAATGCGGAAAGGTGAAGAAAGGTGTCAGCAACAGAACGGTGAATATCTCGATCGAGCGTGTTGTTCGGGTTTTGTCGTTGTGTGCCAGGAAGTGGCGAGATGATGAGCGTAGGCCGTGGCTGGATAGCGTGCCGATGCTCACGAAACTGGAAGAGAAGAAGTCGAGCCGCAAGCCGTACCCAATGTCGTGGCCGGAGCAATCGATTCTTTTTGGAGAGTTGCCGGCACACCTGCAAACGATGGCGCTGTTCAAGGTGAACACTGGGACGCGGGAGCAGGAGGTTTGCAAGCTGAGGTGGGATTGGGAGATCGCGGTACCGGAACTGGGCACCAGCGTATTTCTGATACCGGCCGACTTCGGTGGCCGGCATGAGCGCTCCGGCGTCAAGAACGGTGACGAGAGGCTGGTGGTGCTGAATAGCGTGGCCAGGTCGATCATTGAAAAGCAGCGCGGTATCAGCAAGGAATGGGTTTTCCCTTACAACGGTACCGCGATGCACCGTATGAACGACTCGGCCTGGAAGAAGGCGCGGGTGAGAGCGGCGAAACTCTGGCAGGAGGAAAACCTTCGCCCCGCTCACCCAGGTTATGCATCCATAAGGATTCACGACCTCAAGCACACATTTGGCCGCCGCCTGCGTGCAGCAGGCGTAACCGAAGAAGATCGCAAGGCCCTGCTGGGGCACAAGAACGGCAGCATCACCAGTCACTACTCGGGCGCTGAACTCGGGCATCTGATCGAAGCTGCGAACATGGTATCAGCAACCGATTCTCGCGGACCGGTCCTGACAATTTTGAAGAGGAAGCAGGCGTGAAAAATAGAGAAGTCACGCAAAAGTCACGCACATGAAAAAGGCCAATGCTGTGAACATTGGCCTAAGTCATTGAAAAATATGGTCGGGACGGAGTGATTCGAACACTCGACCCCTAGCACCCCATGCTAGTGCGCTACCGGACTGCGCTACGCCCCGACTAGGCGTGTTACTGGGTACGCTTCTTGACGAAGCGATCCGGAATATACCGCAAGCTTTTGAAATGTGGAAGTATTTTAAAAGCCGGAATTACTTTTTCAGAACCACCAGCACATCTTCGAGTTCGGCGATCATCTGGCGGATCATTTGTTTGTATTGGGTGGTGTCGTCTTTGGCTTCATCACCGGACATGCGTTGGCGCGCGCCGCTGATGGTGAACCCCTGATCGTACAGCAACGCACGGATCTGTCGGATCATCAGCACATCCTGGCGCTGATAATACCGACGGTTCCCGGTGCGTTTGACGGGGTTGAGTTGAGGAAACTCCTGCTCCCAATAGCGCAGTACGTGCGGTTTTACCGCACAGAGCTCGCTGACTTCACCAATGGTGAAGTAGCGTTTGCCTGGGATGACGGGTAGCTCGTCGTTATGACTTGGTTCCAGCATAAGCCTCAACTCGGGCCTTCAACTTCTGCCCTGGACGAAAGGTGACCACACGGCGAGCCGTGATCGGGATTTCTTCTCCCGTTTTTGGATTGCGGCCAGGCCGCTGGCGTTTGTCCCGCAGGTCAAAATTGCCGAAACCGGACAATTTGACCTGTTCGTTGTCTTCCAGAGCGTGTCTGATCTCTTCAAAAAACAGCTCGACCAATTCCTTGGCCTCGCGCTTGTTCAGACCCAACTCTTCGTACAGACGTTCCGCCATCTCAGCTTTCGTCAAAGCCCCCATACGTCACTTCCTTAACGTGGCGTTCAACCTTTGTTCGAGCGAGGTGAGGATATTTTGTGTCGTGGTATTCACCTCATCGTCATTAAGAGTGCGCGATGGATGCTGCCAGGTCAAGCCAACTGCAAGGCTTTTTCTATGCGGATCAATACCTTTACCCTGATAGACGTCAAATAGCCTGAGGTCTGTCAGCCATTCCCCTGCATTTTCACGGATTACCTCCAGAACGGCAGTGGCGGCCACTTCACGGTCGGCGATCAGGGCCAGGTCACGGCGCACTTCAGGGAAGCGCGACAACTCGCTGAATTTAGGCATCTTGCCAGAGGCCACTTCAGCCAGAACCAGCTCAAACACGAAGACCGGACGGTCGAGACCGAGGGTTTTCGACAGCTCAGGGTGAATGGCACCGACGAAGCCTACCAGGCGACCTTCGCGCTCGATGCGCGCAGTCTGGCCAGGGTGCAATGCAGGATGGCTGCCCGGTACGAAGGTGAAGGCATCCAGAGCACCCGCAAAACCCAACACCGCTTCCACGTCAGCCTTGACGTCGAAGAAGTCCACAGCGTCGCGACCCTGTGCCCAACCTTCCGGCAGACGGCTGCCGCAAACCACGCCAGCCAGCATCGGCTCTTGCTTCAGGCCGTCCAACTGACCGACGAAGCGCAGGCCGCTTTCGAACATGCGCACACGGTCTTGCTGACGGTTCAGGTTGTGGGAAAGCGCTTTCACCAAACCTGGCCACAGGGACGAACGCATGGCCGCCATGTCGTTGGAGATCGGGTTGGCCAACAGCAGCGGCTCGACGCCTGGGTTGAACAGCTCGAACTGCTTGGGATCGATGAAGCTGTAGGTCACCGCTTCCTGGTAGCCACGGGCAACCAGCAGACGACGCAACTCGGGCAAGTGCGCACGCGCCTCGGCCTTGGGTTGTGGCGCCAGGCGCGCTTGCGGGTAACGAACCGGCAGACGGTTGTAGCCGTAGAGGCGAGCCAATTCTTCGATCAGGTCAACTTCCAGACTGATATCGAAGCGATGGCTTGGCACTTCAACGGTCCACTGCCCTTCCCCGCCTGCGGAAATACCCAGGCCGAGGGCGGACAACAGTTGTTCGATTTCAGCCGGCTCGATCACCAGGCCAAGCATCTGCTCGACACTTTTGGCACGCAGGGTGATCGGCGCAACAGACGGCAGGTACTGCTCGTTCACAGTTTCGGTGATCGGGCCGGCTTCGCCACCGGTGATTTCCAGCAGCAGGCCAGTGGCGCGCTCCATGGCTTCACGCGCCAGCTTCCAGTCCACACCGCGCTCATAGCGGTGCGATGCATCGGTGTGCAGGCCGTAGGAGCGGGCCTTGCCGGCGATGGCGATCTGGTCGAAGAACGCACTCTCAAGGAATATATCGCGAGTGGTCGCGGACACGCCGCTGTGCTCGCCCCCCATCACGCCGGCAATCGCCAGGGCGCGGGAGTGGTCTGCAATCACCAGGGTATCGGCACGCAGGCTGACTTCCTGGCCATCGAGCAGCACCAGCTTCTCGCCTTCTTCGGCCAGGCGCACGCGGATGCCGCCGTTGATTTCGGCAAGATCAAAAGCGTGCAGCGGCTGGCCCAGCTCCAGCATCACGTAGTTGGTGATATCGACGGCAGCGTCGATGCTGCGCACGTCGGCGCGACGCAAGCGCTCAACCATCCACAGAGGGGTTGGCTTGGACAGGTCGACGTTGCGGATCACGCGACCCAGGTAGCGCGGGCAAGCGTTGGGCGCCAGCACTTCGATCGAGCGTACTTCGTCGTGCACCGCAGGCACGGCGGCGACGACTGGGCGGGTGACCGGGGCGTTATACAGCGCTCCGACTTCACGGGCCAAGCCAGCCAGGGACAGGCAGTCACCGCGGTTCGGGGTCAGGTCGACCTCAATGCTGGCGTCTTCCAGCTCCAGGTAAACACGGATGTCCTGGCCCACTGGCGCATCGGCCGGCAGTTCCATCAGGCCATCGTTGCCCTCGCCTACCTGCAGCTCTGCCTGGGAGCACAGCATGCCGTTGGACTCGACGCCGCGCAGCTTGGCCTTCTTGATCTTGAAGTCGCCCGGCAGCTCGGCACCGATCATGGCGAACGGGATCTTCAGGCCCGGGCGCACATTGGGCGCTCCGCACACGACCTGGAAGGTTTCCGCGCCATTGCTGACCTGGCATACACGCAGCTTGTCGGCGTCAGGGTGCTGCTCGGTGCTCAGCACCTCACCCACCACCACGCCACTGAAGACACCGGCGGCCGGGGTAACGCTATCGACCTCAAGACCGGCCATCGACAGACGAGCAACCAGCTCGTCACGATCTACCTGCGGGCTTACCCAGCCACGCAGCCATTGTTCACTGAATTTCATCCTGCTCTCCTAAAGATTCGTTACGACTAGCGAAATTGCGCGAGGAACCGCAAGTCGTTGTCGAAGAACAGACGCAAGTCGTTCACGCCGTAACGCAGCATGGCCAGACGCTCAACGCCCATGCCGAAGGCAAAGCCCGAGAACTCTTCCGGATCGATGCCGGACATGCGCAGCACGTTAGGGTGAACCATGCCGCAGCCCATCACTTCCAGCCAGCCGGTCTGCTTGCAGACGCGGCAGCCTTTACCGCTGCACATCACACATTCCATGTCGACTTCAGCGGATGGCTCGGTGAACGGGAAGAACGATGGACGGAACCGCACCGCCAGCTCCTTCTCGAAGAACACCCGCAGGAATTCTTCAATGGTGCCTTTGAGGTCGGCGAAGTTGATGTCGCGATCAACCAGCAGGCCTTCGACCTGGTGGAACATCGGCGAGTGGGTGATATCGGAGTCGCTGCGGTACACACGGCCTGGGCAGACAATGCGGATCGGCGGCTTGTTCGCTTCCATGGTGCGGACCTGTACCGGCGAGGTATGGGTGCGCAACAGCATGTTCGCGTTGAAATAGAAGGTGTCGTGCATCGACCGGGCCGGGTGGTGGCCTGGGATGTTGAGCGCCTCGAAGTTGTGATAATCGTCTTCGACCTCAGGGCCTTCGGCAATGCCGTAGCCGATGTGGGTGAAGAACTGCTCGATACGTTCCAGAGTCCGGGTGATCGGATGCAGACCGCCCGAGGCCTGGCCGCGACCAGGCAGGGTTACATCAATGGACTCGGCGGCGAGTTTGGCCGCGAGATCGGCCTCCTCCATGGTCGCCTTGCGCGCATTGAGCACCTCTGTGACACGCTCCTTGGCGACGTTGATCAGCGCACCGACTTGCGGACGCTCTTCAGCCGGCAAATTCCCCAGGGTCTTCATCACCTGAGTCAATTCACCTTTTTTGCCAAGGTAGTGAACCCGGATTTGCTCCAGGGCATTTACATCTTCAGCGCTTTGCACAGCCTCAAGGGCTTGGGCGACGAGCGCGTCCAGGTTTTCCATGTACAGACTCCAGATACAAAATAGGGGAAGAGCTTGAAGGCTCTTCCCCTATTTATGACGTTTAACACCTTGGGCTACAGCGTAACCCAAGGTGACTGTCGGGGGTACTTAAGCCAAGGTGGCTTTAGCTTTCTCGACAATCGCAGCAAACGCCGCTTTTTCGTTCACTGCCAGATCAGCCAGAACCTTACGGTCGATCTCGATGGACGCTTTTTTCAGGCCAGCGATGAAACGGCTGTAGGACAGACCGTTAACACGTGCACCAGCGTTGATACGAGCGATCCACAGAGCGCGGAACTGACGTTTTTTCTGACGACGGTCACGGTAGGCGTATTGGCCTGCCTTGATTACCGCTTGCTTGGCAACACGGAATACGCGTGAACGCGCGCCGTAGTAGCCTTTAGCAAGTTTCAGAATTTTTTTGTGACGTTTACGGGCAATGACGCCACGCTTTACACGAGCCATGAGTTACTTCCTCTATTCTTGATCCAAAAATTAACGAAGGCGCAGCATGCGCTCGACTTTTGCCACGTCAGACGGATGCAGCAAGCTGCTACCGCGCAGTTGACGCTTACGCTTGGTCGACATTTTGGTCAGGATGTGGCTCTTGAAAGCGTGCTTGTGCTTGATACCGTTAGCAGTTTTCAGAAACCGCTTAGCAGCACCACTTTTAGTCTTCATCTTTGGCATGTTCGGATACTCCGCATTCAGTTGATAAACATAATCAGAAGGCCTGCCGTGCCCTGTTGATTACTTCTTCTTTTTCGGGGCGATGACCATAATCAGCTGGCGTCCTTCCATCTTAGGATGCTGCTCGACGGAACCGTACTCCAGCAGGTCAGCTTCAACCCGCTTGAGGAGTTCCATCCCCAGCTCCTGGTGGGCCATCTCACGGCCGCGGAATCGCAAGGATACCTTGGCCCTGTCCCCATCACTCAGGAAACGTACCAGGTTGCGCAGTTTTACCTGGTAATCCCCTTCCTCCGTCCCTGGACGAAACTTGATTTCTTTTACTTGAATCTGCTTCTGGTTCTTCTTCGCCGCAGCAATCTGCTTCTTCTTTTCGAAGATCGACTTGCCGTAGTCCATCACCCGGCAAACAGGCGGGACTGCGTCGGCGGAGATTTCCACCAGGTCCAATTTGGACTCTTCAGCGATACGAAGCGCTTCATCAATCGAGACGATGCCAATCTGCTCGCCGTCAGCGCCAATTAACCGAACCTCGCGTGCCGAGATATTCTCGTTGATCGGGGCTTTCGGTGCAGCTCGTTTATCTTGTCTCATTTCACGCTTAATAATAATTACTCCGAATCTGGGCGACCACGCCGGGAAACCGCTTGCGCGAGGAACTCAGCGAACTGGGCGACGGGCATCGAGCCCAGGTCAGCACCTTCACGAGTACGCACAGCGACAGTCTGCATCTCGACTTCCCGATCTCCGATAACCAAAAGATAGGGAACCTTGAGCAAAGTATGCTCGCGGATTTTAAAGCCGATCTTTTCATTTCTCAAGTCGGACTTGGCACGAAATCCGCTTTCGTTGAGTGTTTTTTCAACTTCAGCGGCAAAATCTGCCTGTTTATCAGTGATATTCATGATCACTGCCTGGGTCGGAGCCAGCCACGCAGGGAATGCACCCTCGTAGTGCTCGATCAGGATCCCGACGAACCGTTCGAACGAGCCGAGGATCGCCCGGTGCAGCATGACCGGGTGTTTACGGCTGTTGTCTTCGGACACGTATTCGGCGCCCAGACGGATCGGCAGGTTAAAATCGAGCTGCAGGGTACCACACTGCCAGACGCGGCCAAGGCAATCTTTCAGTGAGAACTCGATCTTCGGACCGTAGAAAGCGCCCTCGCCCGGCTGCAGATCGTACGCAAGGCCCGCGCTGTCGAGCGCAGCGGCCAGTGCAGCTTCGGCGCGATCCCACAGCTCATCGGAACCGACGCGTTTTTCCGGACGAGTGGACAGCTTCATCTCGACGTCGGTAAAGCCGAAATCGCGATAAACGTCCATGGTCAGCTTGATGAACGCGGCGGATTCAGCCTGCATCTGCTCTTCGGTGCAGAAGATGTGGGCGTCGTCCTGGGTAAAGCCACGCACGCGCATGATGCCGTGTAGCGCACCCGATGGCTCGTTACGGTGGCAGGCACCGAACTCGGCCAGGCGCATCGGCAACTCGCGGTAGCTTTTCAGGCCCTGGTTGAACACCTGCACGTGGCAAGGGCAGTTCATCGGCTTGATGGCGTAGTCGCGGTTTTCCGACTGCGTGGTGAACATGTTGTCGGCGTAGTTGGCCCAGTGCCCGGACTTTTCCCAGAGGCTACGGTCAACGACCTGGGGAGTCTTGATCTCCAGGTAACCGTTCTCGCGCTGTACTTTGCGCATGTACTGCTCAAGCACCTGGTACAGGGTCCAGCCGTTCGGATGCCAGAACACCATGCCCGGCGCTTCTTCCTGGAGGTGGAACAGGTTCAGGCGCTTGCCGATCTTGCGGTGGTCGCGCTTCTCGGCTTCTTCGATGCGCTGGATATAGGCCGCCAGCTGCTTCTTGTCAGCCCAGGCAGTGCCGTAGATCCGTTGCAGTTGCTCGTTCTTCGCGTCGCCACGCCAGTAGGCGCCGGACAGCTTGGTCAGCTTGAACGACTTGAGGAAGCGCGTGTTCGGCACGTGCGGGCCACGGCACATGTCGACGTATTCTTCGTGGTAGTACAGGCCCATGGCCTGCTCGTCCGGCATGTCTTCCACCAGGCGCAGCTTGTAGTCTTCGCCACGGGCGGTGAACACGTCGATCACTTCGGCGCGCGGCGTGACTTTCTTGATCACGTCGTAATCTTTCTCGATCAGCGCATGCATGCGCTGCTCGATGGCTGCCAGGTCGTCCGGGGTGAAAGGACGCTCGTAGGCGATGTCGTAATAGAAGCCTTCTTCAATGACCGGACCGATCACCATCTTCGCCGTTGGGTACAGCTGCTTGACCGCATGGCCAATCAGGTGCGCGCAAGAGTGGCGAATGATCTCCAGCCCCTCTTGATCCTTGGGCGTGATGATTTGCAGGCTGGCGTCGCGAGTGATCAGGTCGCTGGCGTCGACGAGCTTGCCGTCAACCTTGCCAGCCACGGTGGCCTTGGCCAGGCCAGCACCAATGGATGCGGCGACCTCGGCTACGGAAACCGAATGATCGAATGAACGTTGACTGCCGTCGGGAAGAGTAATAGTTGGCATGGCGCCTCCTCTCCTAGTGGTGACCCCTACCAAAGGTCACGTGGGTTGGGATGAGCCAGTACAAGATCCAACACCAGGCCGCTCAGTAATGAACGCCTGCCTTACAGCGGCAGGAGCCTTTCGGCCAACCGATAATCGAACCAGAGTGACTGGAGTGAGCTAAAAAGAATATGGCAAGGCGGCAATTGGCGCGCCTGGAAATAGCCAAGCGCAAGATCCTAGCACAGATGAACGGTCATCGCGGCGCTGCTATCTTGCGTAACGACAAAATCCGGCCTTTATAGCTGCAAAAGTGAACTTGAGCTGTACGCACTACCTCAAACCCACTGAGAATCGCCGTTCGTCCTCGACCCAAAGGAGCATCCTCATGATGCGTTTTACCTCTACTCTCGCTCTCGCCGCTTCCCTGACTGTTCTTTCCCTGGGCGCGCAGGCAGCAGCCCCGTCCAACTGGCCAGCCGGTGCTCGCGATAGCTTCGTCAGCGATTGCAGCGCAGCTGCCAGCCAGAACGTAGACGTCAAAACTGCCAAAGCCCACTGCGAATGTGGCGCCGACAAGATCAACGCCGAATTGAGCACTGCCGAAATCAAGGAACTGATGACCAATCAGAACGCCAGCCCGGAGCTTAAAAACAAAGCGGTCGCGGCTATTTCGTCCTGCAAAGTGGTGAAGAAAAAGTAAGATTTGCGGCTGATCACACAGCTGTTTTGCCGAAAAAATGGCCCGAAAACTGCCATTTCGCACAAATTACACAGCTTTTACGGCTTTTTTTACTAGCTGATATTTCGAGCCAAAGCCCCGTAATTCGGGGCTTTCAGCCGACCAAAGCACTTAATGCGACGCTATTGATTAGCAAACAATGCCTTGGGGGGGCTCCCAAGTCGAACATTTCGACTATGATAGCCCGGTGTGCCCAGTTGGCCTGAGCAGCACAGCACTACTGAAAATATATGTTTCTTGGAGATACACCATGTCTAATCGCCAAACCGGCACCGTTAAATGGTTCAACGATGAAAAAGGCTTCGGCTTCATCACTCCTCAAGGTGGCGGTGACGACCTGTTCGTACACTTCAAAGCTATCGAAAGCGACGGTTTCAAAAGCCTGAAAGAAGGCCAAACCGTTTCCTTCGTGGCTGAGAAAGGCCAAAAGGGTATGCAAGCTGCACAGGTTCGCGGCGAGTAATTCTCCGCTGAGCTAAAAAAACCCCGTCCATGTGACGGGGTTTTTTATGGGCGCTGCTAAAGCCTGGAGCGGTTTACCCGCAATTGACCCGCGTGATCACCAGGTTATCGTCGGTGTTCAGATTCAAGCGGTCGGAGCGGTACTCCAGCGTGATCATATCGTTAGGCTTGAGGATGCGTGCGTTCTGGGCACCGGCACGGGTACGGGCCTGCTCCAGCAACTGGGGCGAGGCTTTCTGGCCGATGGTGAATTCGGCGGCCTTCGACTCACAGCGGCTATGACCGGCATCGGCCACGGCGTCTTTGGCTGGCTCAGAGGCGCCCTGGGTGCTGCAACCCGCCAACGCGAGCGCTGCCAACAAAGTACCGAATGATGCGAGCTTCCAAGGCATGAAGCCTCCTATGATAAAAAATGGACAGAGATCGTGCGACAGCGATTGGGCGGATTGGTTTCAAGACGTAAACCGCCGCTGGGCAAGTCTGCCTGACTCTGGGCAGGCATTCGCCCGGTCAATCGTGACCAGATATGAATGTGTTCAGTAGATGTCGATGTAGTCGAACGCCGGCTTCGGCCAGTTTTCCTTCAGCGCATTGAAAATCTGCGTCACCCAGACTTCATCGCTGGCGGCCACATTACCTACGTATCCAGAGCCTTTTGCCCAGGTCTCCAGGCGGAACAGCAGCCCGTCGATATCCACACCACCTACCACCCTCCCAGAGGAGATATAGGCGATTCCGGCCTTGGTCACGCGCAACTGGGTATGTTCGTCGTCGCTGGCACTGGCGAGCAGCAGGCGCACATTTCCCAATGTCAGGTTCTCGGGATTGTTCAAATCGATCTGCACGTGGTGTCCCCGGCAATTAAACAGGCGAACAGTGTCGCACAGCGTCGCCGTCATTCCGAATCGCCTCATGCCTAAGTATCAGTGCCAAACGCGGTACAAAATGGTTAACTGGCCCGGTAAGAACCGCGTTCCAGCGCATTGCCCAGTACTCTCAACCCCGCGAGACAGTCATGACCACCGTAACGCTCCAAGCCGACATCAAAGCCAAGTGGCCACAAGGACAAAGCTCCTACAGTCCTGGCAGCCCAGAGGAATTGGCAATCATTGGTATCGACCTACTGGTCAAGGAACTGGGCACGCAGGCGGCGCAAGCGTTTATCGGCCAGATATTCGAAAAGTATCCGGCCGATCACATGGGGGCACACGACCCCGAGCGCGAATAAGAACCGGCCAGCGAACGCCGACCGGTCAACCCCTTACTTCAGGCGCGCCAGGCGCTCAGTCAACAGATCGAAGAAGCCCTGCGCGTCGCCATTCTCAACCCAGAACACATTCTTGTCCTGCTTCAGGCCGTCGTACCAATCGACGATGGTCTGGCCGAAGGTCGGGCCCTCACGGCTATCCACCACCATATTGGCCTGACGACCACTGAACAGCGAAGGCTTGAGCAGGTAGGCGATGACGGTAGCGTCATGCACCGGGCCGCCAGGAATGCCGTAGTGCTCCATGTCGCCCTTGACGTATTCGTTAAGAATATCGCCCACCACCTTGCTCGCGTTGTTCTTGATGTCGGCGATCTTTTTCAAGCGTGCTTCGCTGGTCAGCACCTTGTGGGTCACGTCCAGCGGCAGATAGGTCAGCTTTACGCCGCTCTTGAGCACAATCTCGGCTGCAACCGGGTCGGCGAACAGGTTGAACTCCGCCACCGGGGTGATATTGCCGCCATTGAAGTGCGCACCGCCCATCACCACCACTTCCTTGATGCCTTGGGTGATTTCCGGCGCCTGGGTCAATGCCAGCGCCAGGTTGGTCTGCGGGCCAAGCATGGCGATGGTGATACTGTGAGGCTTGGCGGTGCTGAGGGTCTTGATCAGGTAATCAACGGCATTGCCGTCCGCCAGGCCCTTTTTGGGCTCATGTACGGTGACACCGGAAATACCTTCCTTGCCATGGATGTTCTCGGCGTAGATCGGTTTGCGCAGAAGAGGTGCCGGCGCACCGGCGTACACCGGGATTTCTTCCCGCCCTGCCCACTCACGGGCCAGCCGGGCGTTACGGGAGGTCTTGTCCAGGCGAACGTTGCCGGCGACGGTGGTCAGCGCGCGGATGTTCAGCTCATCCGGAGAGGCCATGGCGAACAGCAAGGCCACCACGTCATCAGCGCCGGGGTCGGTGTCGATGATCAGATCGATCTTTTCCGCCGCCTGGGCGCTTGCAGCAGTGAGTGCGGACAAAAGCAGAACACTCCGGAACAGGTTTTTCAGGGTTGGAAGACTACATTGCATAAAACACTCCTTGTCGTTGAGAACGCTAGAACGTTACGCCGGACACCAGCGCGATATTGCAGTAAGGCTGGCATTCGCCAGTGCGCACCACGGCGCGTGCCTTGCGGCTGAGCTGTTTGAATTCTTCATGGCTGACCAGGCGCCGCTCACCGAGGGCGGTCTGTTCTGTGAGTGCGTTGAGTTCAGCCAGTGCCGGCGGTTGCTTGAGCAGGATTTCTTCGGCCAACACATGGCTCTCCACTTGCATTTCACTGAGCACGATACGCAAGGTGCTGATGAAATCCGGGATGCCCTGGGTCAACGCCAGGTCAATCAGCTCGACGCCCGGCGGCACCGGCAGGCCGGCATCACCGATCACCAGGATGTCACCGTGCCCCAGAGAGGCGATCACGCGCGACAGGGCGATATTGAGCAGAGGTGTCTTTTTCATGAGGGCACAAAACCTTGTACGTCGTGCAGCGTTGGAATAGAGGGCTGTGCACCGGCACGGGTGACCGACAGTGCCGCCGCGACCTGGCCAAAACGGATGGCCTCGGCCTCGCTTTTGCCGTTGGCCAACGCCGCGGCAAAGCCACCAACAAAGGTGTCCCCCGCAGCCGTGGTGTCGACTGCCTTGACCTTCGGCGCCTGCAAATGCTCAAAGCGCTGGCCGTCGGTAAACAGCGCGCCCTGAGCCCCCAGGGTGACGATGACTTTGCCGGCGCCCGCCTGAATCAATTGGGTCGCAGCCACTTTGGCAGCGTCAATCGAATCGACTGTCACGCCGCTGAGTGCGGAGGCCTCACTTTCATTGGGGATCAAATAGTCGATCGATGCATACCACTCAGCCGGTAATGGACCGCTGGCCGGAGCCGGGTTGAGGATCACCGTCTTACCCAGCTCACGGCCGCGCTTGAGCGCATAGCCCACCGTATTCATCGGGACTTCCAGCTGGCAGACGATCACGTCAGCCGCCTGCAATACTGCGTCGAACGCCTGCAACGACGCAGGCGTCAGTTCGCCGTTACTGCCCGCCACGATCACAATCGCGTTCTGGCTGCTGTCATCGACCACGATCAGGGCCACGCCACTGGAGCCGTCCACGGTGCTAACGGCCTGGCAATCGATGCCTTCCACCAGCAATGCCTCGCGCAACTGACTGCCATAGGCATCGCTGCCAACGCAGCCAATCATTGAAACATCGGCCCCCAAGCGTGCCGAAGCTACAGCCTGGTTCGCGCCCTTACCGCCAGGCACCGTGGAAAACGTTTGGCCGATCAGCGTTTCACCGGCACGCGGCAGCCGGCTGGCGCGGGTCACCAGGTCCATGTTCAAGCTGCCTACTACCACTACTTTTGCTGGCATACATCAGTACTCATCAATTCGATTCAGCGGTATTGGGCAAATGTACCGGCGACGGGCGCCGTCGACTCGCGCAACACAATGCTCGGCGTCACGATACGTTGATCGATCGGCATGTGGGGTGTTGCAATTCTTCGCAGCAAGAGTTCGGCCGCCGTCTCGCCGAGTTGCACGATCGATTGCCCGACCGTGGTCAACGCCGGGTAGACATAACGGCCCATTTGAATGTCATCAAAACCGATCACCGACAGCTCGCCCGGCACGCGGATGTTACGCTCCGCTGCTGCGCGCAACACGCCGAAACCAATCATATCGTTGCTGGCAAAAATCGCGCTGGGCGGATTTTCCGTCAACAATTGCACGGCGGCGGTATAACCGCCCGTGCTGGTGAAGTCACTTTCCTGGGTGCGATTGGCTGCCACCGTTACGCCTGCCTCTCGCAGCGCACGGTGATAGCCCGCCAAGCGCATTTGCGCGACACGGGTATGGGCAGGTCCGCCGATGCAGGCGATGTCTCGATGGCCCAGTTCGAGCAAGTGTCGGGTCGCCAGGTAGGCGCCCTCCTCGTGGTCAATACGCACCAAATCCACGTCGATGCCATCCAGCGCCCGGTCGACAATCACCATGGGCGTACGTACCGCGCTCAATCCAGCGGCAAGGCCGCTGTCATCGCCGCCCACCGAAGTTACGATCAAGCCGTCGATACGTTTTTCCAGCAACACGCGCAAATAGTTGCGTTGCTTTTCGGCATTGTCGTCGGAGTTGCACAGGATCACGCAATAGCCGTTACGCTCGCAGTAATCCTCGATGCCCCTGGCCAACTCGGCAAAATACGGGTTGAGGCTGTTGGGCACCAACAAACCGATGGTGGCTGTGGTCTTGGCCTTGAGCGAACGCGCGACGGCACTGGGCACGTAGTCGAGCTGTTTGATCGCCGCTTCGACCTTGATGCGCACCGGCTCACTGACCGGGCGCGTCTTGTTCACCACATGAGACACCGTCGTGTAGGAAATACCTGCAAGCGCTGCCACATCCTTGATCGTTGCCATGGTTCAGCCTCGCCGACTGGCGCGCTGACTGCGGTAGGTATCGAGGACCACGGCAATCACGATCACGGCACCGGTAATGATGCGCTTCGTGGGTTCCGTGGCGCCGATCTGCGCCAGGCCTGCCGCCAATACCGAAATAATCAATACACCAAAAAAGGTACTGATCACCGAACCGCGCCCGCCCATCAGGCTGGTACCGCCGATCACCACCGCCGCGATCACTTGCAGCTCAAGGCCGGAGCCGGCATTCGGGTCCGCCGCTTCCAGGCGCGAGATCTGGAACAGCGCAGCCACACCTGCCAACAGGCCCATGAGGCTGAAGACCAGGATCTTGTAGGGCTTGGGATTGATCCCCGCCAGGCGTACGGCCTCTTCGTTGGTGCCGATACCGATCAGGTAACGACCAAATACGGTGCGCGTTAGTACAAGCTGTGCGGCGATGATCACCAGCAAGGCGATGATGAACGACGGCGAGATACCAAAGGCAATCGGATTGGACAGCCAGGCAAACGAATCACCGATGTAGGCAGTGCGCGAGCCGGTCATCTGGTACGCGACGCCACGGGCCATCTCCAGCACGCCGAGGGACACGATAAACGACGGAATGCGCCAGGCCACGGTGATCGAGCCGGTGATGGTACCGGCCAAGGCTGCACAGCCCATACCCAGCACGGCAGCCGGCAACACACTCCAGCCCCAGCCGAGGATCGCCACGCTGACGGCCGACGCCGCCAGTGCCAGTACCGACCCCACCGATAGGTCAATGCCGCCGATGATGAGGATGAAGGTCATGCCCACCGCCAGTACCATCAAGTCTGGAATCTGGTTGGCCAGGGTGCTGAAGGTGTCATAGGACAGGAAGTGGTCGCTGAGCACCGAGAACAGAGCGATCATCGCCAGCAAGGCGCCCGCCAGGCCCAGGTAGGTGCCGAGGCCGTAGAAGTTGCCGCCAGTCTTGCCGGGGGAAGTTGTGGTTTTCATGGGGTATCCCTAAGCACTGCATCGTTGAGCAGCGCATCACGTTTCTGATAGCCGGCAAAGGCGGCGGCGAGCAATTCGTCCTGGGTCCAGCTGTCGCGCTCGAAGGTCTCGATCAAGCGACCGGCGGACAACACGCCGATGCGGTCGCAGATCAGCATGAGTTCACGCAGATCACTGGACACCACCACCAGCGCTTTGCCCTGGCGGGTCAATTCGCCAAGCAAGGCATAAATATCGAATTTGGCACCGACGTCGATGCCACGGGTCGGCTCATCGAACAGCATTACCGAGCAATCGCGCTCCAGCCAGCGGCCGATCACCACTTTCTGCTGGTTACCGCCGGACAGCTCGGAGACCAACTGCGCCGGGCTGGAACTGCGGATGCGCATGGCGTCGATCTGACGCTTGGCCAAGGCGGTTTCGTCGCGGCTGTTGACTACGCCCCCGCCAGAGATCTCCGGCATGTTGCCCAAGGCAATGTTGGCACTGATGGACTGGGTCAGCAGTAAGCCTTCCCCCTTGCGGTCTTCGGTGATCAGGGCAATGCCATGACCTACCGCGTCCACGGGCGAGCGGATGCTCACGACCTGGGCCGGCGAACCGAGCGCCACAGTGCCGCTGTCGGCCAGGTCGGCGCCGAAGATCAGGCGCAACAATTCAGTCCGCCCCGCGCCGATCAGGCCGGAGATACCATAGATCTCGTCTGCGCGCACTTCGAAGGAGACGTCGCGGACCTTGTCCGAGCGGGTCAAGCCTTTCACCGTCAGGGCCGGGCCGCCGATGGTGCGTGGGCCCAGGTCAATGTGCTCGCCCAGCTCACGCCCCACCATCAGGGTGACCAGTTGCTCGCTGTTGTAGTTGGCCATCGGCTCGACACAGACCAGCTTGCCGTCGCGCAACACCGCAATGCGCTGGGCCACACGCGCCAGCTCTTCCAGCCGGTGTGAAATGTAGATAATCGCCACGCCCCGGGCCTGCAGGCGGGTGATTTGCTCAAAAAGCATCTCGACTTCGCGGGCAGTGAGCATGGCCGTGGGTTCGTCGAGGATCAGTACATGGCAGTCGCCGATCAGGTTGCGGGCGATTTCGACCATCTGCTGATGGCCAATCCCCAAGCTGCCGACCAGTGTATCCGGGTCGATAGCATCCAGGCCGACCTGGGCCATGGCCTCGATCGCAGCCTTGCGCAGTTGCTTGCGGCTGATCCAGCCACAGTGGCTGGGCAGGTTATCCAGGAACAGGTTCTCGGCGACGGTCAGGGTCGGCAGCAGGTTGAGCTCCTGCATGACCATGCGCACGCCCAGCTCTTCGGCCTGGGTGCGGCTGCCAGGGCGGAAATCCTGGCCATTGAACTGCATGTGCCCGGTGGTCGGTGTGACCAGCCCGCCGATGATCTTCGACAAGGTGCTTTTGCCTGCGCCGTTCTCACCGGTCAGCGCCAACACTTCCCCGCGATTGAGCGTCAGGGTGATGTCGGACAGAACCGGCTGGGCATAGGTCTTGCCGATACCGCTGACCGAGAGGACAGCGTTCGGGGCGGAAGATGACATAGGAAAATCTCCAGGCGCCCGCTCAGGACGAGCGGGCGCTGTTGGGTACTGCCAGGATTACTTCTTGAGGACGAGTTCGACCGGGGTTTCGATCACGCCGTCTTTGGAGTCGACTTTCTCACCCTTGACCAGCTTGAGCGCGTTCTGGATACCGAACACGGCTTGCTGGGCAGCTGCCTGGTCAGCGGTGGCGAGCACACGACCGTCTTGCAGCATCGGCTTGATGGCCTCGATGTTGTCGTAGCCGACCACCAGTACTTTGCCGGCCTTGCCTGCCGCTCGCACAGCGGAGACGGCGCCCAGCGCCATGTTGTCGTTACCGGCCAACAGCGCCTTGAGGTCCGGGTATTCACTCAGCATGGCGGAGGCAACCTTCTGACCCTGGTCAATTTCCCAGTTGCCGGATTGAGTGGAAACGATCTTCATGCCTGCAGCGTCCATCGCGTCCTTGTAGCCTGCGGTGCGCTGCTGGGCGTTGGTGGTCGTCGGCACACCTTCGATGATGCCAACCTTGTCACCCGAAGCCAGTTGCTTGGCCAGGTAGTCGCCCACCAGCTTTGAGCCCTTGCGGTTGTCCGGACCTACGAACGGGATATCGAGATTCTTGCTTTTGAGCACGTCCGGGTCGAGGCGGTTGTCGATGTTGACGACTTTGATACCCGCATCGGACGCCTTCTTCAGCACGGTGACCAGCGCCTTGGAGTCAGCGGGTGCGATGACGATCGCGTTGACCTTGGCGAGGATCATCTGGTTGACGATATCGATCTGCGCGCTGGTGTCGGTTTCGTTCTTGATCCCGTTGGTGATCATGTCGAAATCGGCGGCGTGTTCTTTCTGGTACGTCTTGGCACCGTCTTGCATGGTGACAAAGAATTCATTGGCGAGGGATTTCATGACCAGGCCGACCTTGGGTTTGGCGGCGTCATCAGCGAATGCAGAGGAGAGAGGCAGGGCAGCGGATGCGGCGGCAAGCACAGCGACAGCAAGAAGACGTCCAGCGAATGGCAGCTTCATGGGTTCACTCCGATCTTATGATTATTGTGAGCAACGCTTGCACCGAAGGGCACTTCGGCAGCCTTCCCACCCGGGTGGCTGAAACGAGCTGTCACGATACTCCAGGAGTGTTCCGTGAAACATCTCGCAAACGTTTGCGTTATTCAAACTATGAGAACCTTGTCGAGATTTGTCAACGGTTGAAAATAGCCTTTCATCTCACCCTTCCCCCGCGACAAACAATCACGTCTGTAAACATAGTGCGCGCTTGATCGTTCTCTAAAACGACAGACTGTGCTGCGTCACGCCTGCAAACCTTCACGCGGCGAGCGCCAGCTCTTTCGGACAACCGAACGCAATGTCGTCTGATGTTCGGAAAGCCGGACGCCCACCGGGTAAATCGCCATTAAATTTCAATATAATTTGTTATAAATCAAAGATTTAATTTGTAAATGGATTCACGCTCAGCATGGTACAAATCCTGCTCTACCCCGTTACCTCGCGGCATTCAGTATCGCCCGGGTGTTCTAGATGAACCTGCTACAGCACTCATCAAAAACCAGAGAGAAAAATAATGAAATCTGCACTGAAAAACTTTGTTCCGGGCGCGTTAGCCCTCCTGCTGCTGTTCCCCGTTGCCGCCCAGGCAAAGGAAGTTGAATCCAAGACCAAACTGTCCAACGTGGTGATCCTCGCCACCGGCGGCACCATTGCCGGCGCCGGCGCCAGCGCGGCCAACAGTGCCACCTACCAGGCGGCCAAGGTCGGCATCGAGCAATTGATCGCCGGTGTTCCTGAGCTTAGCCAGATCGCCAACGTGCGCGGCGAGCAAGTGATGCAAATTGCGTCCGAGAGCATCAACAACGAAAACCTGCTGCAGCTGGGTCGCCGCGTCGCCGAATTGGCCGACAGCAAGGACGTGGACGGCATCGTGATCACCCACGGTACCGACACCCTGGAAGAAACCGCCTACTTCCTGAACCTGGTGGAAAAAACCGACAAGCCAATCGTGGTGGTCGGCTCCATGCGCCCAGGCACCGCCATGTCGGCAGACGGCATGCTCAATCTGTACAACGCCGTGGCCGTGGCCGGCAGCAAAGATGCACGCGGCAAGGGCGTGCTGGTCACCATGAACGACGAGATCCAGTCGGGTCGCGACGTCAGCAAGATGATCAATATCAAGACCGAAGCGTTCAAGAGCCCATGGGGCCCACTGGGCATGGTGGTTGAAGGTAAGTCCTACTGGTTCCGCTTGCCTGCCAAGCGCCACACCATGGATTCGGAATTCGACATCAAGAACATCAAGAGCCTGCCCGATGTCGAGATTGCCTATGGCTATGGCAATGTGAGCGATACCGCCTACAAGGCACTGGCTCAAGCCGGCGCCAAAGCGATCATCCACGCTGGCACCGGCAATGGCTCTGTGTCCTCCAAAGTCGTGCCCGCACTGGTAGAACTGCGCAAACAAGGTGTGCAGATCATTCGTTCTTCCCACGTGAATGCCGGCGGCATGGTGTTGCGTAACGCCGAACAGCCTGACGACAAATACGATTGGGTCGCGGCCCTCGACCTCAACCCACAGAAAGCCCGCATCCTGGCAATGGTCGCCCTGACCAAGACCCAGGACAGCAAAGAGCTGCAACGGATGTTCTGGGAATACTGATTCCTAGCCGCGTCCTGTAGGAGCGAGCCTGCTCGCTCCTACAAATCCCCGCCCCCGCCCTACACGAAATTGCCTGATTTGCTGTCAGACGGACTTCTTGAAGTTTAAGCAGTTGCGAAAACGCCTACAGTTAAATACTGTATGTGCGTACAGCATATTAAGGAATACTCCGTGGCAAAGTCCTCTTCCGCAGCGCCAACCCCGCCCGATGCCTACGAACGCCTGGCTGTTCGTGTGCAAAAGATCATCAATTCGACCAACGCGCAGAAAGCCAAGGCGGCCTTGATCTTCCGTTTGCCGGAAGAGCCTGAGGATGAGTGGGCGCGCTTGCTGGAGGAAATCGCTGAAAACGACAACGTCACCCTCGCCTATCGGGACGACGGCGGTGTACAGATTTTCTGGGTTGTACCGAAGGAAGATTGATTCAATGAGTGTCCGTTTTATCGCTGTGTGTTGCCTGTTTCTCACCTTCACCGCCCACGCCCAGGCGCCCCGAACCTTCAGTGAAGCCAAGAAAGTCGCCTGGAAGCTCTACGCCCCACAATCCACCGAGTTCTATTGCGGTTGCAAATACACCGGCAACCGTGTGGATTTGAAGGGCTGTGGCTACATCCCACGCAAAAACGCCAACCGCGCCGCACGCATCGAATGGGAGCACATCGTTCCAGCGTGGCAGATCGGGCATCAGCGTCAGTGCTGGCAGGATGGCGGGCGCAAGAACTGCACGCGTCACGACGACGTGTTCAAGCGCGCCGAAGCCGACCTGCACAACCTGGTGCCGAGCATCGGCGAGGTCAATGGGGACCGTAACAACTTCAGCTTTGGTTGGCTGCCGGTGCAAAACGGGCAATACGGCTCTTGTCTGACCCAGGTGGACTTCAAGGCCAAGAAGGTCATGCCGCGCCCTTCCATTCGGGGGATGATCGCCCGCACGTATTTCTACATGAGCAAGCAGTACGGCTTGCGCCTGTCAAAACAGGATCGCCAGCTATATGAAGCCTGGAACAAGACTTACCCGGTGCAGGCCTGGGAGCGTCAACGCAACCAGACCGTGGCGTGCGTGATGGGGCGTGGCAATGAATTTGTCGGCCCGGTAAACCTCAAAGCCTGCGGTTGAACGTGGGCGGGGCGCCCGCCCACGTGGCCCTTATTGGGCGGCACTGTGCTCAATGATTTCTGACACAGTGTCGGTTTTTTTGGCGCGGGCCATTTTCTCGTTGAGCAGGGTCTGTTTCGCCTCGGCTTCAGCCTTGGTTGCGAAAGGCCCCAGCAGGACTTCGTCCTTGCCATCCACTTTCACGATGTAAAAATTGAAACCATGCTCCAGCAGCCAGGCCGTGAGGTCGGTGATCGCCTGCAACTTGTGGTCCGGCGGGCCTACCCGAACGTCCCATTCCTGGGCGGCAATCGCACCGGTCTGGGGCTGGCTTTCGGTCACGGCAGGCTTGGGCTTGGGCGCATCGACGCTTTTGCCTTCACCGCAACCGGCCAATGCCAACACCGCAATTGCCATCGCTACTTTACGCACTGCCCTGCTCCTTAAAAGATAAAGAGGCGACTTTATCATTCACTGTCTATTCTGGCCGTCATAAACGTTGGCTTAAACAATGCGAATCATGTATCGCAGACCTGTATGATGCCGCCATGGGAATTAATGTCGCCTCTATGCGTCCTAAAAGAGGCAGTCACAGGGAAGCGCTTAGCAGTAAGCTACACACATCCGACACCTGCCCTGTCTGAAACATGTGTCCTTAAAAGTAATCAAGGAGAAGTCCATGCTTATACTCACCCGCAAAGTCGGTGAAAGCATAAACATCGGTGATGACATAACGATCACCATCCTGGGCGTAAGCGGCCAGCAAGTACGAATCGGCATCAACGCCCCCAAAGATGTTGCCGTGCATCGCGAGGAGATCTACCAGCGCATCCAGGCTGGCCTGACTGCACCGGACAAAAACCAGACGCCTTGAAGCGCCCTCAGTAGCCAGCCTTTTCGTTCACTGTAATGGCTGGCGAAAACTTCTTCGGATTGCTCTGATCTTTGTTGCGTGATAGACGTCGCCAACGTGTTCATCTTCGTGGAAAGATGAAACTGTCTTCACGCCTGGAACTAGTTGTTTCATTCGCGGCCGAATCCCCTGACTGACACTCAGCCATCCATGTGCATTCAGGAGCACGTCGATGAGGCCCACGACCGCACCGCCTTTTTCCTACATTTCTTGGATAATTGCCCTATTGATCGGGTTGATCGTTGTGGGCCTGGCGTATGGCGTGAGGCATGCAATCGAAGGCACCGACTCCAACACCCCCCACTCCTGGCTGAACCTGACACTGCTGCTCGGCGGCTACCTGCTGCTGTTCTGCCTCCAACCCATCCAGAAAGCCGTGCAGCGTAAGTTGTGCCGGCAAGCGGCCCGTTGAAGCGGCACCATTCGCTATCAGATCGCCGGTATTTACAGCACCACAACACGACCTATGCTTGGGCGTGCATGATCAGGAAAAGGCACTGACGCAAGATGGATACCCTGAGCAAATCCCAGATCGAATCCGCACTGGCAGCACGGCTGCCCAGCTATCAGGTGACCTGTACGTTACATGCGGATGGAACCCTTTCGGTCGTGCTCAGCGGGCCGGAAACCGACCATTTTGCAATTACCGGGATCGTGCGCGCGCATTACCGCGGAGCCGAAGCGATCGCAGGGCTGGCCAATGAAATACTCAGGGAGATGGTGCAGTCACGCAAGAGCATGAGGAATGACCGGATGCAGCCGCCCGATCCATCCAGCGCAGAACACGGCCGAGACCGTTAACGGGCTCGGCCTTTTCGCGTCAGCCCGCCGCGTTCTGCACGTACAACAATCCTTGTGCGTCACGCCGTACGTTTAGCTGCTCGTACCCGTCAATCGATGGATGCTCGGTAACCATTGGTGTGTGATGTGTCGAGGTCACGACCATCACATCCGCCTCTGCGGCCTCTCCCGCACGGATGCCTACCGTCGCATCTTCAAACACCAGGCACTCTTGCACCGGCACGCCCAGGCGTTGCGCGCCCAGCACGTAGCAGGCGGGGTTCGGCTTGCCGATGGCAACATCTTCGGCCGTCACCAGTACCGCCGGCGGCGCAATGCCCGCCGCTTGCAGGCGACGCAAGGCCAGCTCCCTGGGTGCTGAAGTAACCAGTGCCCATTGATCGCCCGGTAGGCTGTTCAGAAACGTGACAGCACCGGGAATCGCGACAACGCCCTCGACATCATTGAGCTCCGCCTCGGTGATCCACCGCGCCTCAGCCTCGGGATCGACGCCGGGGAGTGCCTGGCGGGTGATGGTATCGATCGCGCGGGCACCGTGAATGGTCTTCAAAAACGCCCGCACATCCAGACCATGGCGTTCAGCCCAGATGCTCCACACTCGCTCGGCGGCAGCAATGGAGTTGAGCAACGTCCCATCCATATCGAACAGAAAGGCACGGTAACGGCGGTTGTATACGGCTGAACCTCGGATGGACACTGCGCGGCTTCCTCATGGACGGAGACAAATGATGGGCCCAACGCAATCTACGGATCACCTCGTCGCTTGTAAACGCTCCCGACCCGATTGCATTACAGCTTTGTAATCAAACGGTAAGTCTTGTCACCACCCTCACTTCATACAGTGGAGTCGTCAGTCACCCACACCGGATGACGCCACTTCCTACTGATGAAAAGGGTCTTCACCATGAAACCTGCAAGCAAACTCTGCCTGATCGCCGCCACGCTGCTGATGCTGGGCACTGGCACCGCCATGGCCGGCACTGTCGCGCCGGTCAAAGCCAATAATGTAGTACTGGTGCACGGTTCCTGGGCTGACGGCTCGAGTTGGTCCGAGGTGATTACCCGCCTCCAGGCCGCTGGGCTGCACGTCACTGCCGTGCAGAACCCACTGACCTCGGTGGCCGACGATGTCGCCGCCACCAACCGTGTGCTGGATCAGCAAGACGGCGCTACCGTGTTGGTCGGCCATTCCTACGCAGGCACCGTGGTCAGCGACGCCGGAGTCAACCCGAACGTCAGCGCCCTGGTCTACGTGGCCGCCCGGGCTCCAGATGCCAACGAAGACTTCGTTGCACTCTCGGCCAAGTACCCGACCATGCCTGTGCGCGCCGGCGTCGAAGATCACGGCGGCTACCTCACCCTGAACCAGGACGCCTTCCTCAAGTATTTCGCCGCCGACGTGCCGCGCGCCAAAGCCATGCAGCTGTATGCCGTGCAGCAACCCATCACCAAGACGCTTTTCAGCGGCCGCACCGTCAATGCCGCCTGGCACACCAAGCCGTCTTGGTACGCGGTGTCGGCGAATGACCAGACTATCAACCCGGACCTGGAGCGCTTCCTTGCCAAACGCATGAACGCCACCACCATCGAGTTGCCATCAAGCCACTTGTCGCTGGTATCCCACGCCAAGGAAATCACCGACCTGATCCTCGAAGCCTCGGGCCGCCAGCCTTAAGCCTTGCATTACACACTTGTCATCATCCTGTTGGTTGGCTGTTCGGGCCCCCTGGTTACTGTGAACTCACTGCCATGACCTGGCAGCCAACCCATTAAGAGAGATACCGCCATGAAACTGTTTATCTTCGGCGTTGCCGCGTTGCTCGCTACCGGTTCCGTGTTTGCCGCCGAGCCCGTGATCCACGATAAAACCGGCTTTTTCGTCCACCTGGACGTGGCAAAAGTCCTGTCGAGCACCGACACCTACGGCCAATGCGGCATCGTCCCCGCACGCCTCAACTACCTCGACAGCCAAGGCCGCGAACACGTGCTGGACTACCAGGTGCAGGGCATCGGTTGCGCCAGTGACAATTGATCGGGCTACACTTGCGCCACGCATTGAGACAGGGCATTTCCCATGAACATTCTCGTAGTCGAAGACGAACCCAAGGCCGGCAATTACCTGCTCAATGGCCTGCAGGAACTGGGCTATTCCGTGAGTCTCGCCCGCGACGGCGTGGACGGTCTGCACCAGGCCCTGGAAACCCCGTTCGACGTGATCGTGCTGGATGTGATGATGCCAAAAATGGACGGCTGGGAAGTGCTGCGCCGCCTACGCAAGGAAGCTGACACGCCAGTACTTTTTCTGACTGCACGCGATGACATTGCCGATCGTATCAAGGGACTCGAACTGGGCGCCGACGATTACCTGATCAAGCCGTTCTCCTTCGCCGAACTGGTAGCACGCTTGCGTACCCTGACCCGTCGCGGCCCGAGCCGGGACGAGGAACAGCTGCAGATCGCCGACCTGCAAATCGACGTGCTGAAGCGCCGCGTTACCCGCGCCGGCACGCGCATTACCCTGACCAATAAAGAGTTCGCCCTGCTGCATCTGTTCGCAACCCACCAGGACCAGGTACTGTCCCGCTCGCTGATCGCCTCGCGGGTGTGGGACATGAACTTCGACAGCGACACCAACGTGGTGGACGTCGCCGTGCGGCGCCTACGCTTGAAAATCGACGACCCGTTCCAACTCAAGCTGATCCACAGCGTGCGCGGCATCGGCTACCGTTTCGATACCCAGCCATGAACACACGTCGCCATTACTCCCTGACCCTGCGCCTGGCGCTGATCTTTGCCCTGCTCGCCTTCGCCTTGCTGGCAACCCTGGGTGTGGCGTTGTACCGCGAGCTGGAGCGCGAGCTGATCATGCGTGACGATGCCGCCTTGATCTATCGCATCGACCAACTGCGCAACCTGCTCAATGACAGCAACACCCTGGACCTGATCAAGACCAAGCCGGAACTGTTCCAGAACATGCTGGGCAACCGTGAATCAGTGCTGAGCATCGCCGCGCCAGGGCAACAACCGTTGCTGACGGTCAACCCCGGCAATATCAACCTGCCCTCCGTGCCCCCCGTCCCGAAGAACCACAAGCTGACGTTTGCCGATGTGCACCACTTTCCCGGCATCAATGGCGTGCCCTTCGCGACCGTCGCCGCGTCCATCGACTCCGGCGACCTGGGCAGCCTGCAGGTCACCACGGGGCGCCTGATGACCGAGCGCACCGCCGTGCTCGCCAGCTACCGCTTGAGCGTTTATATCCTGGCGAGCATTGCCGCAATCATCCTGGCCGTGGTCGGTTACCTGCTGGTTCATCGTGGGCTTTTGCCGCTGCGCCGTCTGGCCCGACACGCCCAGGGCATCGGCGTCGGCAACCTCGCCGAACGCCTCGACAGTCACGGCGCGCCAAAAGAACTGCTGCCGATGATTGATTCGTTCAACACCATGCTGGAACGGCTGGCCAAGGGCTTTGTACAGCTGGGCCAGGTGTCCACCGACATGGCCCACGAACTGCGCACGCCGATCAACAACCTGCTGGGAGAAACCCAGGTCGCCCTGCAACAAAACCGCAGCATCGAGAGCTATCAGCAACTGTTGGCGTCCAACGTCGAAGAACTTGAACGCCTGGCACGGATGCTCGACAACATGCTGTTCCTGGCCCGCACTGACCCCGCCAGTGCCCTGCGTCAACGCCAGGAACTGAATGCCGCGGACGAAGTGGAACGCATCGCCGAGTACTTTGAAGGCCTGGCGGGGGATGTGGATATCAGCATTCATGCTGAAGGCGACGGGGTAATCTGGGCGGAGCCGATGCTGCTGCGCAGGGCCCTGGCGAACTTGTGCGCCAACGCCATCAAATATGGTGCGCCGGGTACTGTGCTGCAGATCCGTGCGGTTCCAAGTGCCGAGGGCATTCACCTGAGGGTCAGCAATCGAGGCGAAACCATCGCCGCCGAGCACTTACTGCGACTGTTCGAACGGTTTTACCGGGTGGATGAGTCACGAGAACGTTCGGCGCAGTCCAATGGGCTGGGCTTGTCGATCGTGGCGACCATCATGCAGCTGCACAATGGACGTTACGACGTGAGCAGCGAGGCAGGGGTGACATGTTTTGAGTTATTCTTTCCGAAACGGGAAGACTGAGCGTCAAAACGCCCGGTGTTATTTTGCAAAAGTTTGTCGCTTACTGTTTGACTGAAGCCGCACTAATCTTTCTTCCCAAGGGGCTCAAGGCAGAGCCGGCAACCGCCAAAAAATGGAGATTCGGGAATGGAAATACGATTAGGTTTACTGGAAAAGGGGCTGGCTGAAATGAATGAAAAGCTGATCAGCGTTTCGAGCAAGGCAGACGCCATGGATAAGCACTTCGCGTCCAAGGCAGACCTGGCAACCACTGAAACGAACCTTATCAAATGGTACGTGGCCACCGCATGCGCAATGACAGGCCTAGCCTGCACGATCACCTTCGGGCTCACCCGACTGTTTGCAATGTGAGACGCGTCGGGCCGGTCAGCTGACCTGCCCGCCCGCTTCTTTGACATCCACCGGTGTATGCCAAGCTGTCAGTACAGCCGCCTGCAATCCCGCAACCATTGCATCCAGTGCCATCGAGGGCCGCTGCGAACCCGCCACCTGTTCCGGCAGAAACGGTACGTGGATAAACCCACTGCGTACCCCAGACCCTGCGAGCGCATGCTGCAGCAGATAAAAAACCTGATTACACACGAACGTCCCTGCCGTCTGCGATACCGAGGCCGCGATTCCCGCTTCACGCACGGCCTTGACCATCGCCTTGATCGGCAGCGTCGTGAAAAAAGCCGCCGGGCCGTCAGCCACGACTGCCGTATCGATAGGCTGCTCACCCAGATTATCGGGGATGCGTGCATCATTGATGTTGATCGCCACCCGTTCGACTGAGATATCGCTACGCCCCGGCCCCAATCCGGTGGCGATCACCATCGCCGGGTGCAACTCGTCGATCAGCCGGGTCAGGCATTCACCCGCCGTGGCAAATGCACAAGGCAGCCGGCGCGCAACAATCTTCACGTCGCTTCCCAACTGCACGCCATCCAGTTGGCGCACAGCTTCCCAGGAGGGGTTCACCTGGTCTTGATCAAAGGGTTCGAAACCCGTCAGCAGTACAATTCGCATCCTGGCCTCACATCAACAGGTAGAGCAGTACAATATTGACCACCAGCATCATCAACGCAGTCGGCAACTGCGCCTTGATCACCGCGTTCTTGTCCGGCAGCTCGAGCAATGCCGCCGGCACGATATTGAAGTTGGCGGCCATCGGCGTCATGAGGGTACCGCAATAGCCGGAAAACATGCCGATCGCCGCCATCACCGCCGGGTTACCGCCGTAGATACCGACCAGCACCGGCACGCCGACGCCGCCCGTCATCACCGGGAAAGCCGCAAAGCCATTCCCCATGATCACCGTAAACAACGCCATGCCCAGTACATAGACCATCACCGCCACCAACTTGAAATCCAGGTTGATATAGGTGGTGGTGACATGCGCGACTGCCGTACCGACCCCAGCTTCGTTAAACAGTAAGCCCAACATTGCCAGCATTTGCGGAAGCACCATAGCCCAGCCAAGTGCCTCAGTCAGACGACGGGATTCACGCAAGGCTTGCACCGGCGTATCACGGGTCAGCCAGCAGGCCAGGCCGAGAGCGATCAGGCAGCCGATGCCGAGTGACACAAAGGTGGTGTTTTTCGGGTCCAGCAGCGGGACACCGCCGATCTCTGTGTGCTTGAGCAACACCGAACCGATGACGGTGGTCAGGGGAATGGCCAACGCCGGGATAAACAGCTTATGACCCAGGCGACCGGCACTGGCACGGGATGCCTTGTCATGCAGTTCGACATGTTTGCCACGACCGACGCCGCCCATGCCGGCGATCAGTGCCATTACCACGATGCCTGCGCCGATAGCCACCGACGGCAGACGCTCACCGATCAGGAACGGAATGGCGAACAACAGCCAGAACAGCGCAGTGGACCAGCGCTTTGGATGGGTTCGGTCCATCACAATCATGCCCGCCGTGATCAGTAGCAGAACGCCAGCCAGCCAGTACAGGTATTGAATGGAAATAATCATTGCACAGCCTCCACCGAGGCGGCGGCAGGCGTCATCTCACGGGTGAGTCTTCGGTCGAACCGATGCAGGCGGATTGCGTGGATGATGAAAGCGCAGATTGCCGTCGGAATCCCCCATACCGCAATGTGCAGTGGCTCCACATCAATCCCCGAGCCAAGCAGGAAGGTGTGCATCAAGGCAATCGCGCCAAAGGCGACAAAGATGTCTTCACCAAAGAACAGGCCGACGTTGTCCGTCGCGGCGCACATGGCCAACACCTTGTGACGCAACTTGTCCGGCAGCTTGCCGTAGCGTTTTTCCGCCGCGCCCTCGGCCATCGGAGCCAACAGTGGCCGCACCATCTGCGGGTGTCCACCCAGGCTGGTCAAGCCCATGGCGGCCGTGGACTCGCGCACAAACAGATAGATGATCAACAAACGCCCCACCGTGGCGCGCTCGAACCGCGCAATCCAGTTCTGCGCATGCAGGCGCAGCCCATGACGCTCCAGCAGGCCGATGACCGCCAGGGGCAACAGGAGGATCAATTGCAGGGCACGGGTCTGAAGGAAGCCATCGCCCATGGTCGCGAGAATTTTTTCTAGAGGGAAATGGGCAGCAAGCCCGGTAGCGATAGCGGCGGCGGTGACCACCAACAGCGGGTTGAAGCGCAAGACAAAGCCAACCACGATCACAAGTACGCCGATCAACGGCCATAAGTTCACAACAGTTTGCATGGCGTGAGGTCCTTAAATGCGCGCTGCGGCGCCATTACAGCAGGATGTGAACAACGGGTTCACAGCAAGAATGGGCGTGCAGTCGGCTCGGTTTTTTATTGTTGACCCGAAAGGTCGAGCGTCAGTGGCGGCAACTTTGCTGCCTGGGGCGGGAGGTGTCCAACAAGAAAAATTGTTGCTGCGAACCAATAAATTTTGTCGGTGATTGAAGCGTTATGGATTGTTCTGGAGGGAAGCGGCTGAGGCTGCCGCCCCACCAAAAGGGGCCTCGTCCTTCGGGGTGCGTCGGCATCACTGCCCGCATGCTTGCCGTGGCAATCTTCAAACCGCTGTCCAGCTGGCTCAAGCCCCCGCGCCACGAAGGTGAGACACCCGACAACGTGGCGCGGGAATTCCGTAATAAAAGCCTGCTCGCCACCCAGAAAGACCCTGGCGAGGAGAGAATCGAACCCTTATCGACTTAATCGAACGCTCCGTTGAGCACCTCGTAAATGATGCCTGAGGCGATGGCTACCAGTATCAAATCAGTGCCCGCTTGTTGCCACTCGTAGCCGTCGTAATGGGGCAACCTGCCCAGCAACCGGCCATCCAGCTTTTTGGCGATGCCAGGTGGAAGCGGCTTTCCTCTAGCGAGATTCTTCTGTATTCCGGGTGGCAGTGAAGGGCCTGGGCGCCAATAGTCACGATAGCCACCGATCACGCCCAGCACACCGCCCCGGTCAATGCTGGGCCCGTGATCCCAATCACTTGCGCTGGAACCTTTCCCCTTGTTGCCCTGGTTGCCATGGCCTTGGCCGCCTTGTGAATTGCCTTTCCCATTGCCTTGGCCTTTACCGTTGCCAGGATCGGCCAGGGCCGTCACCGAACCCACGGCCAATACAAGACAGGTAACCGCGGATACAAGCGAGCGAGCTTTAAACATGATCGTCTTCTCCGAAAGGGAACTCCCCCTTGAAATGTAGACGGGATTGCCGATTTTAGTTCCGCATTTCCGACCCTATTCGCTGCGTCCGGCAACCGGAGGGCAGCGCCTGACTGCAGATCATCCTGCACGTCGTGTTCTTTACTTTGGCGTTCTGAGAGGGGTGTCTTGCAAACGTTCTGAAGAAATCCAGGACAACAAAAAAGGGCCCACCTTTCGGTGAGCCCTTCTAGACCGCCCAGCAGAGCGGATTTTGTTTGGTAGGCGCGATTGGACTCGAACCAACGACCCCCACCATGTCAAGGTGGTGCTCTAACCAACTGAGCTACGTGCCTGCTGTGAGGCGGCATTCTACGGAATTCCGGAGGGGTGTCAACATCTTTTTTGCAGCTAACCCTATGAATATGCGAATTTTTTATTTGCGGGGAGCACACCCGTGAATTTCGGGTGGCTGGCAGGCAATTTTCAACTCAGGTAGGATCGACGCACTCGTAAAAAATATAAAACAGAGGTTCCAGGATGGCGAACACCCCCTACCCCCAGTCGTATTACGCCGCTTCCGCGAATGCCGTTCCGCCTCGCCCGGTACTTCAAGGCGAAGTCGAAACCGATGTGTGTGTGATCGGTGCCGGCTATACCGGCCTCTCCAGTGCCCTGTTTCTGCTGGAGAACGGTTTTCGCGTCACCGTGCTGGAAGCCGCCAAGGTGGGGTTTGGCGCCTCGGGCCGCAACGGTGGGCAGATCGTCAACAGCTACAGCCGTGATATCGATGTGATCGAGCGCAGCGTCGGGCCCAAGCAAGCGCAACTGTTGGGCCAAATGGCGTTTGAAGGCGGCAAGATCATCCGCGAGCGAGTAGCCAAATATCAGATCCAGTGCGACCTGAAGGACGGCGGCGTATTCGCCGCGCTCAACAGCAAGCACATGGGCCACCTGGAGTCGCAGAAGCGTCTGTGGGAGCGTTACGGCCACACTCAACTGGAGCTGCTGGACGAACGCCGTATCCGCGAAGTGGTGGCCTGTGACAACTATGTAGGTGGCTTGCTGGACATGAGCGGCGGGCATATCCACCCGCTCAACCTGGCACTCGGCGAAGCCGCGGCCGTGGAATCCCTGGGTGGTACGATCTACGAACAATCGGCGGCAGTGCGGATCGAGCGCGGCGCAAATCCAGTGGTACACACCGCGCAGGGCAAGGTCAGGGCCAAGTTCATCATCGTCGCGGGCAATGCCTACCTGGGCAACCTGGTGCCGGAGCTGGCGGCCAAGTCGATGCCCTGCGGCACGCAAGTGATCACTACCGCTCCTCTGGGTGACGAACTGGCAAAAACCCTGCTGCCGCAGGATTACTGCGTCGAAGACTGCAACTATTTGCTCGACTACTACCGACTCACCAGCGACAAGCGCCTGATCTTCGGCGGTGGCGTGGTGTACGGCGCGCGCGACCCGGCCAATATCGAGGCGATCATCCGTCCGAAGATGCTCAAGGCTTTTCCGCAACTCAAGGATGTGAAGATCGACTACGCCTGGACCGGCAATTTCCTGCTGACCCTGTCGCGCTTGCCGCAAGTGGGACGCCTGGGCGACAACATCTACTACTCACAGGGCTGCAGTGGTCATGGCGTAACGTACACACACCTGGCGGGCAAGGTACTGGCCGAAGCGCTCAGAGGCCAGGCAGAGCGCTTTGATGCGTTTGCCGACCTGCCGCACTACCCGTTCCCGGGCGGGCAACTGCTGCGCACGCCCTTTGCGGCAATGGGTGCCTGGTATTACGGGCTACGCGACAAATTGGGATTCTGACTCGGAACCGGTAGCCCGCTTGCGGTCGATGGCGATTTAACTGACGCCATCGCCCGCAATCAGGATCCCACGGGTCGCATTATCAAATCGCAGGCACAAAAAACCCCGGTCTTTCGACCAGGGCCTTTGCTATCGGATCAAAGTAGCCAGAGGCTTGCTTTGTGCTTCAAGGCGTTCAGTGGGCCTTGAGGCAGATATGGCGCAGCGGACGGGACTCGAACCCGCGACCCCCGGCGTGACAGGCCGGTATTCTAACCGACTGAACTACCGCTGCGTATCGCTTGACCGGCTGTGCGTAAAGCCTCAACCGTCTTTAAACATCTGATCGTTCAGCCTTGACTGTTCAATCTCAAGCCTGACGAATCAGACCTGGAAAATATGGCGCAGCGGACGGGACTCGAACCCGCGACCCCCGGCGTGACAGGCCGGTATTCTAACCGACTGAACTACCGCTGCGCGTCGGTGCAACCTTTAACGTTGCGTCTTGCCCTGAGGCAAAACTCTCAAGAAGTGGTGGGTGATGACGGGATCGAACCGCCGACCCTCTGCTTGTAAGGCAGATGCTCTCCCAGCTGAGCTAATCACCCTTTGCTTCGTTGAGGCCGCGAAATTTACGCAGGTAACGGACCTAAGTCAATAGCCTGCTTGAAGTTTTTCTGAAAAAGACAAAATTGCTTCAAGACGGCTACCCACCCTACTCGCTGTAAATCATCTTCTTGCTCATGCCACCGTCCACGACAAACTCTTGCCCGGTGACAAACCCCGCCTGGCGCGACAGCAGCCACGCCACCATCGCCGCCACGTCTTCTACAGTCCCCACCCTGCCCGCCGGATGCTGAGCGTGATCGGCATCACTCAACGGCGCAGCGCGGCGCGCAGCAGGGTCGCGCGCATCGATCCAGCCGGGACTGACCGCATTGACCCGCACTTCCGGCCCCAGACTCATCGCCAAGGCATGCGTGAGCGCCAGCAGGCCACCTTTGCTTGCCGCATAGGCCTCAGTGTCCGGCTCAGACTGGCCAGCCCGGGTCGATGCCAAGTTGACGATGGCACCACCATGGGCACGCAGGTAAGGCGCGCAATGCTTGGCCAGCAACATGGGCCCACTGAGGTTCACGGCGAGCACCCGATTCCAGTAAGCCAGGTCGAGGCTTTCCAAGGTGATGTTGCGAGGGTCAGCCACCGCGGCATTGCAGACCAGCGCATCCAGGCGCCCAAACTGCCCCAATACCTCGGCGACCCCCTGGGCCACCTGTTTTTCGTCGGCCACGTCCATGCTGATGAACCAGGCGTTTTCGCCCAGCACCTTGGACACCTTGGAGCCGCGCTCGCGGTCCAGGTCGGTCAACACCACCTGCCAGCCTTCGCTGATCAGCCACGCGGCAATGCCGAGGCCAATGCCCCGCGCCGCCCCCGTCACCAGCGCGACGCGCCCATTGCTGGCTGCCGCGGCTTCCATGGACCACTCGATCACAAGGCCGCCAGCCCACGAGCCAGGTCAGCTTGCAGGTCAGCGACGTCTTCCAGGCCCACTGCAATGCGGATCAGGCTGTCACGGATACCGGCCGCTTCACGCTCCTGCGGCGCCAGGCGCCCGTGGGAGGTGGTGCTCGGGTGGGTAATAGTGGTCTTGCTATCACCCAGGTTAGCGGTGATGGAAATCAGACGGGTCGCATCGATAAAGCGCCAGGCGCCCTCTTTGCCGCCCTTCACTTCAAAGCTCACGACGGCACCGAAACCACGCTGCTGGCGCTGGGCCAACTCATGTTGCGGGTGGCTCTTGAGGCCGGCGTAATGCACCTTCTCGATACCGTCCTGCTGCTCTAGCCACTCGGCCAGGGCCTGAGCGTTGGCGCAGTGGGCCTTCATCCGCAGGCTGAGGGTTTCCAGGCCCTTCAGGAAGATCCAGGCGTTGAACGGGCTCAAGGTCGGGCCAGCCGTGCGCAGGAAGCCGACGACTTCTTTCATCTGCTCGCTGCGCCCCGCAACCACGCCGCCCATGCAACGACCCTGGCCGTCGATGAACTTGGTGGCCGAGTGCACGACGATGTCCGCGCCCAGCTTCAACGGCTGTTGCAGCGCCGGAGTGCAGAAGCAGTTGTCGACCACCAGCATGGCGCCCTTGGCATGTGCCACTTCGGACAATGCGGAGATATCCACCAGCTCGGCCAATGGGTTGGACGGCGATTCGACGAACAGCAACTTGGTGTTGGCCTTGATCGCCGCATCCCAGCCAGACAGGTCCGCCAGGGGCACGTAGTCCACTTCGATGCCGAAACGCTTGAAGTACTTTTCGAACAGACTGATGGTCGAACCGAACACGCTGCGCGACACCAGCACGTGGTCGCCGGCACTGCACAGGCTCATCACCACCGCCAGGATGGCCGCCATGCCGGTGGCCGTGGCCACTGCCTGCTCAGCGCCTTCCAGCGCTGCGATACGCTCTTCGAACGCGCGCACAGTCGGGTTGGTATAACGCGAATACACGTTGCCCGGCACTTCGCCAGCAAAGCGCGCAGCGGCGTCGGCAGCGGTACGAAACACGTAGCTGGAGGTGAAGAACATCGGATCACCGTGCTCACCTTCCGGGGTGCGATGCTGGCCAGCGCGCACAGCCAGGGTATCGAAAGCTACGCCATCGAGGTCGCTGTCCAACCGACCGGCATCCCATTCCTGACTCATGCTGCGACTCCTTACTCAATTCTTTATTTAAGATACAAAACCGGCCCCTCAGGGCCGGTTGTCACTCAGTTGTTGTACAGGTCGATGATCGCGCTGACCGCCTGGGTCTTGATCTTCGAGGAGTCGTTGCGCGCCTGCTCGATCTTGTTCAGGTAGGTCTCGTCGACATCACCGGTCACGTACTTGCCGTCGAACACGGCGCAGTCGAACTGGTCGATCTTGATCTTGCCACCGCCAACCGCCTCGATCAGGTCCGGCAGGTCCTGGTAGATCAGCCAATCGGCGCCGATCAGGTCGGCCACGTCCTGGGTCGAACGGTTGTGAGCGATCAGTTCATGGGCGCTCGGCATGTCGATGCCGTAGACGTTCGGGTAACGCACGGCAGGCGCTGCGGAACAGAAGTACACGTTTTTAGCACCGGCTTCGCGGGCCATCTGGATGATCTGCTTGCAGGTAGTACCGCGCACAATGGAGTCATCCACCAGCATCACGTTCTTGCCGCGGAACTCCAGCTCGATGGCGTTGAGCTTCTGGCGCACCGACTTCTTGCGCGCAGCCTGGCCCGGCATGATGAAGGTACGGCCGATGTAGCGGTTCTTCACGAAGCCTTCGCGGAACTTGACGCCCAAGTGGTTGGCCAACTCCAGCGCAGCGGTGCGGCTGGTATCCGGGATCGGGATCACCACGTCGATGTCGTGTTCAGGACGCTCGCGCAGGATCTTCTCGGCCAGCTTCTCGCCCATGCGCAGACGCGCCTTGTACACCGAAACACCGTCGATGATCGAATCCGGACGCGCCAGGTAGACGTGTTCGAAGATGCACGGGGTGAGTTTCGGCGCCACGGCGCACTGACGGGTGTGCAGCTTTCCGTCTTCGGTGATGTAAACCGCTTCGCCTGGCGCGAGGTCGCGGATCAGGGTGAAGCCCAGCACGTCCAGGGACACGCTTTCGGACGCGATCATGTACTCGACGCCTTCGTCGGTATGACGCTGGCCGAACACGATCGGACGAATGCCGTGGGGGTCACGGAAGCCGACGATGCCATAACCGGTGACCATGGCCACTACCGCATAACCACCGACGCAACGGTTATGCACGTCGGTGACGGCAGCGAACACATCTTCTTCGGTCGGCTGCAGCTTGCCGCGCTGGGCCAGCTCGTGGGCGAACACGTTGAGCAGCACCTCCGAGTCGGAGTTGGTGTTGACGTGGCGCAGGTCAGATTCGTAAATCTCCTTGGCCAGCTGTTCAACGTTGGTCAGGTTACCGTTGTGCGCCAAGGTGATGCCGTAAGGCGAGTTGACGTAAAACGGTTGAGCTTCGGCCGACGTCGAGCTACCGGCAGTCGGGTAACGCACATGGCCAATGCCCATGTGCCCGACGAGGCGCTGCATGTGACGTTGGTGGAACACGTCACGCACCAGACCATTGTCCTTGCGCAGGAATAACCGGCCGTCGTGGCTGGTCACAATACCGGCAGCGTCCTGGCCGCGGTGCTGGAGGACGGTTAGCGCGTCATACAGCGCCTGATTGACGTTCGACTTACCGACGATACCGACGATGCCACACATGCGACGCAACCCCTACTTAATGAATCTTGACTGAACACAGCTTACTGAGGCGTTTTGGCCGGTAAGAGGTGTTCCTTGAACGGAAGATCAGCGGGTACGCTGATTCCGCTGGCCAGCCACTGACTGCTCCACCCCAGAATGAGGTTCTTGGACCAATCTGCAACCAATAGAAATTTTGGCACGAGTACCGACTCCTGCCACCACGAATCCTGCTGTACCGGCCCCAGGCTCAACAGCCCGACCGCCACGACCACCAGCAACGCGCCACGCGCGGCGCCGAAGGCCATGCCGAGAAATCGATCGGTCCCGGAGAGGCCGGTGACACGTATCAACTCGCCAATAAGATAATTGACCATTGCTCCCACCAGCAGCGTGGCGATGAACATGATGGCGCAGCCCGCGATGACGCGAGCCGAAGGTGTCTCGATGTATCCGGCCAGGTAGACCGACAATGAACCGCCGAACATCCAGGCTACGACTCCTGCGATGATCCAGGTCAGCAACGACAGTGCTTCTTTGACGAAGCCGCGGCTTAGACTGATCAAAGCGGAGATGGCGACGATTGCAACGATCGCCCAGTCAACCCAGGTAAATGGCACGTTTGAGCCTACGGACAGATAAGGCGGCGCATTTTAGCAGAGCGTCGGGCTGTCGGTAAGCTGTGATTGTCAGTGCCTTGCAAATCAGTCAGTTGGGGCGAGCGAATCCGATCTCAAGCCCACCACAAAACAAATGTGGGAGCTGGCTCGCCTACGATGGGGCGGGCACATTCAACATCCCTGTTGATTGGCCCACCGTCATCGCAGGCAAGCCAGCTCCCACACTTGGCCTGCATTCCAACCAGAGGCTGGCGGTATCAGCCGCGCTCAGGCTGGAAGCGGGTGACAAACCCCTTCAGGTTCTGCTGGCGATCCAGCAGGTCCCGCAGGCGATCCGCCTCGGCACGCTCGATCAGCGGACCGATAAACACCCTGTTCTTGCCGTCAGCGCTACGGATGTAAGCGTTATAGCCCTGGCTACGCAGCTTTTTCTGCAAGGCATCAGCGCCTTCGCGATTACCCAGGCTGGCCACCTGGATCGACCAACTGATCGGCAACCCATTCGGATCGATACGGCTTTGCCCCACGTCCGGCTTGCCCGGCGCGGCAGGTTGCGGCGCTACCGGCTTGGGTGCAGGTGCGGGCGCAGCGGGCTTGGCGGCAGCAACCGGTGCAGCGGGTGCCGGCTTGACCACCGGTACGCTCGGCTGAACCGGCATCGACGGGGCTTGCTGGGCAGCCACTTCAGCATCGGTCGGCACCGGCTCTTCTTCCGGCAAGGCCTGGGGCTCAGGCACCACCACCGGCTCAACCTGTACTTGCGGCACCGCCGGGGCCTGTGGGGCAGCCGGCGCCTCGACGACCACTTGACGCTCTTCATCCTGGCGAGAAAACAGCATCGGCAGGAAAATCACCGCCAACGCCACCAGAACCAGGGCTCCGACCATTCGCTGCTTGTATGCGCTATCCAGTAATGCCATGTGCAGCTTCCTCCGTGGAGCGCCGGGCCAACCACTCGAGCGCCTCGGCAACACAATAAAATGACCCGAACAACAGAATCTCATCGTCGGGGGTGGCAACGGCGCACTGTGCTTCAAGGGCATCGGTCACGCTTGCATACGACGCTACCGGCGCACCAAGGTTCTGCAAGGCCACTTCCAGCTCGGCGGCCGGACGGCTGCGCGAGGTATCCAATGGCGCTACCGCCCAAGCCTGGACGCTGCCCAGCAACGGCGCGACAACACCGTCCAGGTCCTTATCGGCCAGCAAGCCAAAGACTGCAAGACGACGACCGACCGGCGGCGTACGCGACAGGCGTTGCGCCAGGTACTCGGCCGCATGGGGGTTATGGCCCACATCCAGCAACAGGTTCAGGCGCTTGCCTTGCCATTGGAACTCACGACGATCCAATCGCCCGACCACACGTGTCGACAACAAGGTGGCGGCAATCTGCTCGGCATTCCACGGCAGGTCCAGCAACAGATAGGCCTGCAGCGCAAGCGCAGCGTTTTCCATCGGCAGATTCAGCAGCGGCAGGTCGCACAGCTCTACAACCTGGCCGCGGGCATCGCGCCCACGCCATTGCCAGTGCTGCGCACCGATCTCGAGATTGAAGTCGCGACCGCGCAGGAAAAACGGGCAATCCAGCTCGCGCACCTTGTCGAGCAAGGTGTGCGGCGGATCCAGGTCACCACACAGCGCAGGCTTGCCCTGGCGGAAGATCCCGGCTTTTTCATAGGCAACGGATTCGCGCGTATTGCCCAGGTAGTCGGCATGGTCCACGCCAATGCTGGTGACCAATGCCAGGTCGGCATCCACCACATTGACCGTGTCCAGACGCCCGCCCAGGCCGACTTCCAGCACCACCACATCCAGTTGCGCACGCTCGAACAGCCAGAACGCCGCCAAGGTGCCCATCTCGAAGTAAGTCAGGGAAATCTCGCCACGGCCGGCATCGAGTGCGGCGAAGGCTTCGCAGAGTTGCTCATCCGTGGCTTCGACGCCATTGAGCTGCACCCGCTCGTTGTAACGCAGCAGGTGCGGGGAATTGTAGACGCCGACTTTCAGCCCTTGGGCCTGCAGCAGCGCCGCGACAAAGGCACAGGTAGAGCCTTTGCCGTTGGTACCGGTCACCGTGATCACACGCGGTGCCGGACGGCCCAACCCGAGGCGGGCCGCTACCTGTTGCGAGCGCTCCAGGCCCATGTCGATGGCGGACGGATGCAACTGCTCAAGGTAAGCGAGCCATTCGCCCAGGGTACGCTGGGTCATAGGTTTGCAGGCACCGGCGGCACGACGATCGGTTCAACTTTAGGCGCGACGTACACAGGGGTAGGCAGGCCCATCATTTGTGCCAGGAGGTTACCCAGGCGTGGACGCAGCTCACCGCGCGGGATGATCAGGTCGATAGCACCGTGCTCCAGCAGGAATTCGCTGCGCTGGAAACCTTCCGGCAGCTTCTCACGCACGGTCTGCTCGATCACACGTGGGCCGGCAAAGCCGATCAATGCCTTTGGCTCGCCGACAATCACGTCACCCAGCATCGCCAGGCTGGCGGAAACGCCGCCGTAGACCGGGTCAGTGAGTACGGAGATGAACGGGATGCCTTCTTCGCGCAGACGCGCCAATACCGCAGAGGTCTTGGCCATTTGCATCAGGGAGATCAACGCTTCCTGCATGCGCGCACCACCGGAGGCGGCGAAGCAGATCATCGGGCAACGGTTTTCCAGGGCGTAGTTGGCGGCGCGAACGAAGCGCTCACCGACGATGGCACCCATGGAGCCGCCCATGAAGGAGAATTCGAAGGCCGACACCACGACCGGCATGCCCAGCAGCTTACCGCTGACGGAAATCAGCGCGTCCTTCTCGCCAGTCTGCTTCTGCGCGCCGACCAGACGGTCCTTGTACTTCTTGCTGTCGCGGAACTTGAGACGGTCAACCGGCTCCAGGTCGGCACCCAACTCGTTACGACCTTCGGCATCCAGGAAGATGTCGATGCGAGCGCGAGCGCCGATACGCATGTGGTGGTTGCACTTGGGGCAAACGTCCAGGGTCTTTTCCAGCTCCGGGCGGTACAGCACCGCGTCGCAGGATGGGCACTTGTGCCACAGACCTTCAGGAACCGAGCTTTTTTTCACCTCGGAACGCATGATCGAAGGGATCAGTTTGTCTACTAACCAGTTGCTCATGCTTTCTTTCTCCAGTACCGGTGGCTTGAACACAGCCCCGCGTATGCCCTTGAGCTAAATTCATATGTGGCGATGACACAAGCTGGACGGGGTCAGACGTTCGACCGGCCTTTTCCCGCCTGTATCCTCAGCCTTCCAGACAACCTGCCAGCGCAGGGTTGCCACTTCGTTTCCGGGCCACCCTCAGGCGGCGCCGGGCTGTTTTACACAGTGGTAGTTATGGACGGCGGCAGACTGCCAGCCGTCACATCCGGTCACTGCTGTTGCGCACGGCCTGCATGAATGCGCGAATCTTGCTGTGATCCTTGATGCCCTTGCCCTGCTCCACGCCGCCGCTGACATCCACGGCATAAGGCCGGACTTGCTCTATCGCCGCCCCGACATTACCGGGGTTGAGCCCGCCGGCCAGGATGATCGGCTTGCTCAGGCCCTCGGGAATCAGCGACCAATCGAACGCTTCGCCGGTACCGCCGGGCACGCCTTCGACATAGGTGTCGAGCAGGATTGCGCGGGCGCTGCCATAGGCCGCACACGCCGCAGCGATATCGTCCCCCGCCTTGACACGCAACGCCTTGAGGTACGGACGCTGGTAGCTTTCACATTCGTCCGGCGTTTCGTCGCCGTGGAACTGCAGCATATCCAGCGGTACGGCATCCAGGGTTTCGTTGAGCTCGCAGCGGCTGGCATTGACGAACAAACCCACAGTGGTCACGAATGGCGGCAACGCAGCGATGATCGCCCGCGCCTGCACCACACTCACCGCCCGCGGGCTCTTGGCATAGAACACGAAACCGAGAGCATCCGCCCCCGCCTCGACCGCCGCCAGCGCGTCTTCTATGCGGGTAATCCCGCAAATCTTGCTGCGAACGGCTGACATGTCGTGGAAACCCCAGGGATTGGACCGATAAAGTCCCGGATGGTAACAAAAGCTTTTCCGGGCGTCAGCCGCCAAGTTCGCTGAAACCTGTGAGGAAGTGTGGCCCGATGAAACGCTCCGGCAATTCGAACTCGTCACGGTACTCCACATCCACCAGGTACAAGCCAAACGGATGCGCCGTGACTCCGCCCGTACGACGGACGCGGCTCTCCAGTACTTCCTTGGCCCACTCCACCGGACGCTCGCCGGTGCCGATGGTCATCAGCACCCCGGCAATGTTTCGAACCATATGGTGGAGGAACGCCCCTGCACGGATATCCAGCACGATCATCTTGCCGTGACGGGTCACCCGCAGGTGATGGACTTCCTTGATCGGCGACTTGGCCTGGCACTGGCCGGCACGAAAGGCGCTGAAATCATGCACGCCGACCAGATGCTGTGCGGCTTCGGCCATGCGCTCGGCGTCGAGCGGGCGATGGTTCCAGGTGATTTCTTCGTTAAGGTGCGCCGGACGGATCTGGTCGTTGTAGATCACGTAGCGATAACGCCGGGCGATGGCCTTGAAGCGCGCGTGAAAGTGCGCTGGCATGACCTTGGCCCAAGTGACGCTGACGTCATGGGGCAAGTTGATATTAGCGCCCATCACCCACGCCTTCATCGACCGTTCAGCCTGAGTGTCGAAGTGCACCACCTGGCCACAGGCGTGCACGCCCGCGTCGGTACGCCCGGCGCACATCAGCGACACCGGCGAATCAGCCACTTTCGACAGTGCGTTCTCCAGGGTTTCCTGCACCGTCAGCACGCCGGACGCCTGACGCTGCCAGCCGCGATAGCGCGAGCCTTTGTATTCCACGCCCAGGGCGATGCGGTAAAAGCCTGCGGCCGCCATTTCGGCGGCCGCGTTATCTATATTTGCCAAGAACTGAGAGCCTGATGAGTTGCGCAAAGGCGGCCATTATGCCGATTTGTGTGAGTGCCCACAAAAGCAAAACGGCGACCCGAAGGTCGCCGCTGCCTTGACGATTGACGGTCAGACCAGCCTGCCGAGCATTTCCTTGGCCTCGCCACGCTGAGCTTCATCACCTTCGGTCAGCACTTCGCTGAGGATATCCCGCGCGCCGTCCGCATCGCCCATGTCGATATAGGCCTGGGCCAGGTCGAGCTTGGTCGCCACTTCGTCCGTACCGGAGAGGAAGTCGAATTCCGGCTCATCGTCGCCCTGCGCCGCGTCTTCTGCGGTGAAGGATGGCTCGATGGAAGGATGCTCCAGGCTCTGGGACAAACGGTCCAGCTCGGCGTTGACATCGTCCAGCTCGGACGCAAATGCATCAGGCTTGGCCGCCGCTTCCGGCTCATCGGCCAAGGACAAGTCGAAATCTTCCGGCAGGTCGAAGTCATCCAGCGCCGTCGGGGCCAGGGTGGGCGGCTCGACGGCCGGCACATCCTTCATCTGCTCTTCCAGGCCGGAGAGGAAGTCGTCATCGGATTGCGCCGATGCCGGGCCATCCAATTGCAGGTCCAGGTCGAAGTCCGAGAGGTCATCCGGCGCGGCCTTGGCTTCGGTCTGCTGTTGCAGCAGCGATTCGAAGGTCTGCTGATCGTCCTTGGCCTCAGCCGGGGAGGCTTCTTCCAGGTCGTCCAGGCTCAAGTCGAAATCGGTGTCGAACGCTTCCGGCTCTGTAGCCGCAGGCGCTGGCTTGTCTTCCAACAAATCCTTGACGTACTGAGCGTCCAAGGCAGCCGCGGCCACCGCAGCACTGACACCCGCCGCCAGCACGGCCATGGCCGGGAAGCGACTCTTGAGCTGTTCGACCTGGGCATGGTTCTCACCATTGGCCACCAGTTGACGCTCCTGGGTCACGAAGCCGTCCTTGTTGTTTTGCAGGCCGTAGACCTCCATCAGCTTCAAACGCAGGTCGCTGCGCTTGGGCTCCTGTTTGATCGCCTGCTCCAGCACATCGGCGGCCTGGTTCAGGTGACCACGGTCGACAAGGGACTGCGCTTGGGCCAGGGCATCGCTGGCGTTCACCGGAGCCACGGCAACCGCCAGCGGCGCCAGCACCGAGGCGACAGTCGGCACAGCGACTGCCGGCTCAACCGTAGGCGTTGGAGTTGGAGCTGCGGCCAATTTGACGTTCGGCGGCGGCACTTCCAAGCCTTCGAAGCTGTCTGGTGGCAGATCCTGGTCGATGTTCGAGGTAAATACCGGCTCTTCAGCCAGCGCGCGCGCCATGCGCAGGTGTTTTTCCTCCTCGCGGCGCGCATTGCGGTGGCGCACCCACAACAGCAGGAGCAACAGCACCAGCAGGCCTGCGGCACCGCCGATCACACCGAGCACGACCGGGTTGGTCAGCAGGTCATTGAACTTGCCTTCGGCGCTGGCCGGCGTTGCATCCGCCTTGACCGGCTCAGGCGCCGGCGCGGCAGGTGCGGGGGTAGCAGTGGCGGCGTCGGGCACTGCCGGAGCGGCCACCGGCTCACCTGCCAACTGCGCGGGCATCGCCGCCGTGGCCGGAGCGGCCGGGGTGCCCTTTTCGGCCTGCAGACGTGCGAGCTGATCATTTTTCAGTTGAATCAGCTTTTGCAGCTTGTCCAACTGGCTTTGCAGGTCTGCTGCGCGACTTTTCAACTCTTCGTTGTCGCGACGGGTAGTGTCCAGTTGCTCCTGGGTCATCGCCAGTTTGTCGCTCAACGCCGCACTATCGCCCGCCTTGCCTTTGACGCCTTTCTTGGCCGCCTCAGCGGAAACCAGGCTCAGGTTGTCCTTGGCGCCGGTGCTCGCTGGCGCATTGCCGGCCTGGGTGCGCTTGGTGGCGTCCAGTTGCTGCTTGCCCGCGGCGGGATTGTTGGCGGCGCGTCGGCCTTGGCGCCAGGCCGCATTCTGCGCGCTGACTTCGGCGATCGCCTGGGGTTGTGGCAGCGAGGTGCTTTGCACGGGATCCGGCAGGCGCAGGACCTGGCCGGTTTTCAAACGGTTGATGTTGCCGTCGATAAATGCGTCGGGATTCAGCGCCTGGATTGCCAGCATGGTCTGCTGTACCGAGCCGCCATTGCGGTTCTTCGCGGCAATTTCCCACAACGTGTCGCGAGACGTCGTGGTGTGTTGTGCCGGCTTGCTCACGGCCGGCGCGGTGCTGGCCGGTGCCGCCAATCGCGGCGCAGGCGCGGCGGTCGTCGGTGCCGGCTGGTCGAACTTGGCCGGGTCAAGCAATACACTGTAGTCGCGCATCAAACGGCCATTGGGCCATTGCACTTGCAACAGGAAGCGGACATAGGAATCCGGCAATGGCTTGCTGGAGGTCACACGCACCACGCTGCGGCCGCTGGGATTGACCACCGGGGTAAACGTCAGGTCGTCGAGGAACGCCTGGCGATCAACGCCGGCATCCACGAAGGCTTGGGACGAAGCCAGGCTTGGCGTGATCTCGGAGGCGGTGAGCCCACCGACATCGAGCAATTCGATTTCCACCGCCAACGGCTGGTTCAACTTCGACTTGAGGGTCATCTCCCCCAGCTGCAGCGCCTGCGCCATACCGGAGGACAGCGCCGAGGCGGCCGCTATTGCTAACACCAGTTTGCGAACTTGAACCATAGCCTCATCCTTTGTCTGAACACTCCCCGGCCTGCGAGAAGGTTGGTAACCGCTGCCATAAGGCATGGCGAGCCGATAGGTCACCGACGCGCAACTTTTCCTGCCTGGGGCCAAGCATAGCGCTTGGCTAGAATCAATCTACAAATTGCCGCCAAGTATCTTTTACGCAAGGCCTTTTATCAACAACTGCGCCAGCTGTACGGCGTTCAGTGCCGCGCCTTTGCGTACGTTATCTGACGTCAGCCACAGATTTAGTTCCGCAGGGTCATCCACACCTGCGCGGACCCGTCCTACATAGACCACGTCCTGGCCAACCGCGTCGCCCACCGCCGTTGGGTAGTCCCCCTCCTCAACCCGCTCTATTCCCGGCGCTGCGTCGAGCAGGCGGTTCACGGCGGCGAGGTCGACCGGTGCACCCAGTTGCAGAGACACTGTCAGGCTATCGCCAAAAAACACCGGGGCTTGAACGCAGGTTGCGGAAATCTTTAGCAAAGGTAATTCCAGCACTGCGCGCAGCTCGTGTACGAGGCGTTTCTCCAGGGCTGTATGACCTTGGGCGTCCGGTGTACCGACCTGAGCCAGCAGGTTGAAGGCGACCTGCCGATCAAACACCTTCGGTTCCAGTGGGCGCATATTCAGCAGCTCGGCGGTTTGCCGGGCCAATTCGCTGACGGCTTCACGCCCCTGGGACGACATTGCCAGGTTGGCGGTGACGCTCACGCGCTGGATATCCAACAGGCCCCGCAATGGCGCCAGGACGACTGCCAGGTGGGTCGCCGATGGACTTGGGCTGCCGAGCTGGAAGGGTCTTTCCAGGCCGTCGAGCACATGGGCATTGGCTTCCGGCACCACCTGCGGTGCCTGTTCGGCCGACAGCGCGCCCGACAAGTCGATCACCGAGCAGCCCACCGCCGTGGCACGCGGCGCAAAACTCAAGGTCACCGCCGGCCCCGCCGCAAAGAATGCCAGCTGGACTTTGCTGAAGTCGAACTCATCGACCTCCCTCACCCGCACGTTCTTGCCGCGAAACGGCACCGATGCACCGGCAGAGTTACTGCCCGCCAGCAGGTGCAGGGTGCCCACCGGAAAGCCCAGTTCTTCGAGGATCTGCACCAGGGTTTCGCCAACGGTGCCGGTGGCGCCAATCACGGCGATATCAAAGGTCTGGGTCATGGGGGCTGCCTCGGGCATTGCGGGGGGAGCGGCACTTTACCGGGTGGTGGGGGGTGAGGCAATTAACCCGGCTTTTGTGGTGTGGCTGATGGCATCTTCGCGAGCAAGCCCGCTCCCACATTCGACCGAGTTTCGTCAGTTGGAATGCAATCAAATGTGGGAACTGGCTTGCCTGCGATAGCGCCCGAAAGAACAATAAAAAAACCCGCGCCTGTCACCAGAACGCGGGTTTCTCATCTTGCTTTACGCGATCAACGCTCCAGCAGAATCCGCAGCATGCGACGCAGTGGTTCGGCCGCGCCCCACAGCAGTTGGTCGCCCACGGTGAACGCGCCCAGGTACTGGGTGCCCATGTTCAGCTTGCGCAAGCGGCCCACCGGTACATTCAGGGTGCCGGTGACCTTGGTCGGGCTCAGCTCCTGCATGCTGATGTCGCGGTTGTTCGGCACCAGCTTGACCCAAGGGTTGTGCTGGCTGATCAACGCTTCGATATCGGCGATCGGCACGTCTTTGTTCAGTTTGATGGTCAGCGCCTGGCTGTGGCAGCGCATCGCGCCGATACGCACGCAGATGCCGTCCACCGGGATCGGGCTCTTGAAGCGACCGAGGATCTTGTTGGTCTCGGCCTGGGCCTTCCATTCTTCACGGCTCTGGCCGTTCGGCAGTTCCTTGTCAATCCAGGGGATCAGGCTGCCGGCCAAAGGCACGCCGAAGTTCTCGGTCGGGTAGGCCTCGCTGCGCATGGCCTCGGCCACACGGCGGTCGATGTCGAGGATCGCGCTGGCCGGGTCAGCCAGTTGATCGGCCACAGCCGCGTGGGTCGCGCCCATCTGCTTGATCAGTTCACGCATGTTCTGCGCGCCGGCACCGGAGGCCGCCTGATAGGTCATGGCGCTCATCCACTCGACCAGGCCCGCTTCGAAAAGGCCACCCAGGCCCATCAGCATCAGGCTGACGGTGCAGTTGCCGCCGACATAGTTCTTGGTGCCCGCGTCCAGCTGCTGGTCGATGACCTTGCGGTTCACCGGGTCTAGGATGATGACGGCATCGTCCTGCATGCGCAGGCTCGACGCGGCGTCGATCCAGTAACCCTGCCAACCGGCTTCACGCAGCTTGGGGAAGACTTCGCTGGTGTAGTCGCCACCCTGACAGGTCAGAATCACGTCGAGGGTTTTCAGCTCTTCAATGTTGTAGGCGTCCTTGAGCGGGGCAATGTCCTTGCCCACGGACGGCCCTTGGCCACCCACGTTCGAAGTGGTGAAAAACACCGGCTCAATAAGATCGAAATCCTGCTCTTCCAGCATCCGCTGCATGAGCACGGAACCGACCATACCGCGCCAACCGATCAGACCTACACGTTTCATCGCAACTACACCTTGTTAAAAAGTGGGCCGCCTTGCAGCAAGAACTGCAAGCGGGCCCGAGAGATTACAGATTCCGCAGCGCGGCGACTACTGCGTCGCCCATTTCTTGCGTACCGACCTTGGTGCAACCCTGCGACCAGATGTCGCCGGTGCGCAAACCCTGATCCAGCACCAGGCTCACAGCTTTCTCGATCGCGTCGGCTGCGTCGCTCAGGTTGAAGCTGTAACGCAGCATCATCGAGACCGACAAAATCGTCGCCAGCGGGTTGGCAATGCCCTGGCCCGCGATGTCCGGCGCCGAACCGTGGCAAGGCTCGTACATGCCCTTGTTATTGGTGTCCAGGGACGCCGACGGCAGCATGCCGATGGAACCGGTGAGCATCGATGCCTGGTCGGACAGGATGTCGCCGAACAGGTTGTCGGTGACGATCACGTCGAACTGCTTGGGTGCGCGCACCAGTTGCATCGCAGCGTTGTCGACGTACATGTGGCTGAGCTCGACATCCGGATAGTCCTTGGCCACTTCCTCGACGATTTCGCGCCACAGTTGGCTGGAGGCCAGGACGTTCGCCTTGTCCACCGAGCAGACTTTCTTGCCGCGCACGCGGGCCATGTCAAAACCGACACGGGCGATACGGCGGATTTCGCTCTCGCTGTACGGCAGGGTGTCGTAGGCCTGGCGCTCGCCATTTTCCAACTCGCGCACACCGCGTGGCGAGCCGAAGTAGATGCCGCCGGTCAGCTCACGCACGATGAGGATATCCAGGCCCGCGACCACTTCCGGCTTGAGGCTCGACGCGTCAGCCAGTTGCGGGTAGAGGATCGCCGGACGCAGGTTGCCGAACAGGCCCAGTTGGGCGCGAATTTTCAGCAGGCCGCGCTCAGGACGGATGTCACGTTCGATCTTGTCCCATTTCGGGCCACCCACGGCGCCGAGCAGCACGGCATCGGCCGCACGGGCGCGGTCCAGGGTTTCATCGGCCAGGGGCACGCCGTGCTTGTCGATGGCCGCGCCGCCGATCACGTCGTGGCTCAGCTCGAAGCCCAGGCTGTACTTGGAGTTGGCCAGTTCCAGCACCTTGACCGCTTCGGCCATGATTTCCGGACCAATACCGTCGCCAGGGAGAATCAGAATCTGCTTGCTCATGCGTTCCTCATTTCATCAAGCGACCCGCCCGTGGGCAGGTCGGGAAAAATCGATCAGCGTTCGGCGAAGACCACCAGTACGTCGGTGCTGAAGGTGCCGTCGGCCTGAATTTCGTAATAATCGCGCACTTCCTGGCCCATGGCCTTCTGCAGCTCAAGGATTGCAGCGCGCAATACCTCTGGCGTGCGCATGCGCTCGACCCAGGAGGTGTATTCCAGGCGCAAGCGTTGGCGGCTGCTAGTGCGCACGTGCAGACCGGCCTCGCTGAGCTGTTGCATCCACTCCGCGGCGGAATAATCGCGCACGTGGCTGGTGTCGCGCAGCACTTCGACGGTTTGCAGGTAAGTGTCCAACAGCGGGCTGCCCGGTGACAAGACGTCGACGAACGCCGCCACGCCGCCCGGCTTGAGTACGCGGCGCACTTCGCGCAGGGCCAGGCCGAGGTCGCTCCAGTGGTGAGCCGAATAACGGCTGAACACGAAATCGAACTCGCCATCGGCGAACGGCAGACGTTCGGCGGCGCCGTGCACGGTGGTGATGTTGCCCAGGCCACGATCCTTGGCAGCGGCTGCAACCACGTCGAGCATCTGCTGGGACAGGTCATACGCCACCACGTCCTTGACCAGCGGCGCCACATGGAAACTCACATGACCGGCACCGCAGCCCAGATCCAGCAGCCGTGCATCGCCCTGCCCGGCCAGTTCGGCCTGGAGCAGCGCGAATTCGGTGCCTTGGGCGTGCACGGCACTGCTCAGGTAGGCAGACGCCTGTTCGCCGAATTGTTTTTGCACGATGTGGGTGTGGGCGGTGGTGGTCATGGTGGCTTTCCTTGGGACGTGTGTTGTTTTTGCTGCCGCCTTCGCGAGCAAGCCCGCTCCCACATTTGACCGAGTTTCTTCAGTTGAAATGCAATCAAAAGTGGGAGCGGCGGTGCGACGATTCGACTTGCTCGCGAAGGGGCCTGTCCGGCTTATATAAAATCAAGCATCGCGAAACAACCAAGGCTGGCTCGCCCGGTGCTTGGCTTCAAACGCTGCAATCGCATCGCCGTCCTGCAAGGTCAGGCCGATGTCGTCCAAGCCGTTGATCAGGCAGTGCTTACGGAACGCATCGACTTCAAAGTGATACACCTTGCCATCCGGACGGGTCACGGTTTGCGCAGCCAGGTCGACGGTCAGTTGGTAGCCCTCTTCGGCCTCCACCTGCTTGAACAGCTCGTCGACTTCTTCGTCGGTCAGGATGATCGGCAACAGGCCGTTCTTGAAGCTGTTGTTGAAGAAGATGTCGGCATAGCTCGGCGCGATGATGCTGCGAAAGCCATATTCTTCCAGGGCCCACGGCGCGTGTTCACGGCTGGAGCCGCAACCGAAGTTTTCCCGGGCCAGCAGTACGCTGGCGCCTTGGTAACGCTCGGCGTTGAGCACGAAGTCCTTGTTCAGCGGGCGCTTGGAGTTGTCCTGGTAGGCGTAGCCCACGTCCAGGTAACGCCACTCGTCGAACAGGTTCGGGCCAAAACCGGTGCGCTTGATCGACTTCAAGAACTGCTTGGGGATGATCTGGTCGGTGTCGACGTTGGCACGGTCCAATGGGACGACAAGGCCGGTGTGTTGGGTAAAAGCACGCATCGGGTATTCCTCAGATCAATTCGCGAACGTCGATGAAACGACCGTTGACGGCAGCTGCAGCAGCCATGGCCGGGCTGACCAAGTGGGTACGCCCACCGGCGCCCTGACGCCCTTCGAAGTTACGGTTGGAGGTGGAGGCGCAATGCTCGCCCGATTCCAAACGGTCCGGGTTCATCGCCAGGCACATCGAGCAGCCTGGCTCACGCCATTCAAAACCGGCTTCAAGAAAGATCTTGTCCAGGCCTTCGGCTTCGGCTTGCGCTTTGACCAGGCCCGAACCCGGCACCACGATGGCTTGTTTGATGGTCGACGCCACTTTGCGGCCCTTGGCGATCACCGCCGCAGCGCGCAGGTCTTCGATCCGCGAGTTGGTGCAGGACCCGATGAACACGCGGTCCAACTGGATGTCGGTGATCGCTTGGTTGGCCTGCAAGCCCATGTACTTCAAGGCGCGCTCGATGGAGCCGCGCTTGACCAGGTCGGTTTCTTTAGCCGGGTCCGGCACGTTCTGGTCGACGGCCAGGACCATTTCCGGCGAAGTGCCCCAGCTGACTTGTGGCTTGATCTGGGCAGCGTCGAGCTCGACCACGGTGTCGAACACCGCGTCGGCGTCGGAGACCAGGTCCTTCCAGGCTTCAACAGCGGCGTCCCAATCCGCACCTTGCGGAGCAAATGGGCGACCCTTGACGTATTCGACGGTTTTTTCGTCGGCCGCGACCATGCCGACGCGGGCACCGGCTTCGATGGACATGTTGCAGATGGTCATGCGGCCTTCGATAGACAGGTCGCGAATCGCACTGCCGGCGAACTCGATGGCGTGGCCGTTACCGCCAGCGGTGCCGATCTTGCCGATCACCGCAAGGACGATGTCCTTGGCAGTCACGCCAAATGGCAATGTGCCTTCGACCTTGACCAGCATGTTCTTCATTTTCTTGGCGACCAGGCACTGGGTGGCGAACACATGTTCCACCTCGGAGGTGCCGATGCCGTGGGCCAAGGCGCCGAATGCACCGTGGGTGGAGGTGTGGGAATCACCGCACACCACGGTCATGCCCGGCAAGGTGGCGCCCTGCTCCGGGCCGATCACGTGCACGATGCCTTGACGCACGTCATTCATCTTGAATTCGGTAATGCCATATTCGTCGCAGTAATCGTCGAGGGTCTGAACCTGCAAACGCGAAACCTGGTCGGCAATCGCGTCGATGCCACCTTTGCGCTCGGGAGTGGTCGGCACGTTGTGGTCGGGGGTGGCGATGATGGAGTCGACGCGCCAAGGCTTGCGCCCGGCCAGACGCAGGCCTTCGAACGCTTGGGGCGAGGTCACTTCATGGATGATGTGACGGTCGATATAGATCAGCGACGAACCATCGTCGCGCCGTTTCACTTCATGGGAATCCCAAAGCTTGTCGTAAAGCGTTTTGCCGGCCATCAGTCGGTCCTCATCAGCGGTATTTCTTTATGCCGGGCTTTTCAATAACCCTTTGGCTTGTGAGGCTGATGGTATGGCGCTACATTAAATAACTCAAATTCATATTTTTTATGCTTTGGATTACCAACTGGAATACATCCATGGATCTGGCCAACCTCAATGCCTTCATTGCCATCGCCGAGACTGGCAGCTTCTCCGGCGCCGGCGAGCGCCTGCACCTGACCCAACCGGCCATCAGCAAACGCATCGCCGGTCTGGAGCAACAATTAAAGGTGCGCCTGTTCGATCGCCTGGGCCGTGAAGTCGGCTTGACCGAAGCCGGACGGGCCTTGCTGCCGCGCGCCTATCAGATCCTCAACGTGCTGGACGACACCCGCCGCGCGCTCACCAACCTCACCGGCGAAGTCAGCGGCCGGCTGACCCTGGCCACCAGTCACCACATCGGCCTGCATCGCTTGCCGCCGGTGCTACGTACCTTTACCCGGGAATACCCGAATGTGGCGCTGGATATTCAGTTCCTCGATTCGGAAGTGGCCTACGAAGAAATCCTCCATGGCCGCGCCGAAGTGGCGGTGATTACCCTGGCGCCCGATCCTCACAACCTGGTACGCGCCACCCCGGTCTGGGATGACCCGCTGGATTTCGTGGTGGCGCCGGAACACAGCCTGATCAGCAACGGCAGCGTCAGCCTGGCCGATATTGCCGGCCACCCGGCGGTTTTCCCTGGAGGTAATACCTTTACCCACCATATCGTCAGCCGCCTGTTCGAGGCCCAGGGCCTCACCCCGAACATCGCGATGAGCACTAACTATCTGGAAACTATCAAGATGATGGTGTCCATCGGCCTGGCCTGGAGCGTGCTGCCACGCACCATGCTCGATGATCAGGTGGCAAGTATCGCTTTACCGGGCATACAGCTCAGTCGCCAGCTAGGCTATATCGTGCACACCGAAAGGACGCTGTCGAACGCTGCGCGGGCTTTCATGAGCCTATTGGATGCACAGGTCGATCTGCCAGGGATACCGGCATGAAGCCGTGCGGCCTCAAGGTCTGAACAGAACCGCGCTGAACGCCCATTGAGCCAAGGCCCTTTGATAATGCGCAACCCCGTCGATTCCGTGCCACCCCTGCCCCGCATCTACGCCCTGGATCCCCAAGCGGCGGAACAAAGCTGGGACAGCGCCCCGCAATTGCTGGCAGCGCTCAATGCTGCCCGGCTAGGGGCTTGGTGTTGGGAAATCGACAGCGGACGTATCAGCTGGTCACGGGGCACCCAGGCACTGTTTGGCTTTGACCCACGCCAGCCGCTGCCCAACGACCTGGACTACCTGGACCTGCTGGCCCCCGAAGACAGCGCCCGCGTAGTGCGGGCATTCCATGCGGTGCTGGCGGGCGAGCCGTTCGAACAGGCCATGCATCACCATATCCAATGGCCAGATGGCAGCCTGCACTGGCTGGAAATCAACGGCAGCCTGGCGCCGGACAAGGCCGGACGGCGCCGCATGATCGGGGTGATCCGCGAAATCACCCACCAGCGCGACCGCGAAAACGCCCTCAGCCACTCCGAGAAACGCTTCGCCACGCTGTTCCACCTGTGCCCGAACATGGTCCTGCTGACCCGCCAGGCCGACGGCCTGATCAGCGAAGCCAACCAGTATTTTGAAATGCTGTTCGGCTGGCCGCTCGCCGACGCCATCGGCCGCACCACCCTGGACCTCGGCCTGTGGCGCCACCCGGAGCAACGCGCGCAGCTGGTAAAAGCCACCCAGCGCAAGGGCGAGCCGATCACCATGGAGGTGCAGTTTTGCGCCAGTAATGGCCAAATCCACGATGGTACCCTCAGTGCACAGAAGGTCGAGCTGGAGGGCGAGGCCTACCTGATCAGCACCTTTCTCGACACCACCGAGCGCAAAAACGCCGAGCAGGCCCTCAAGGACAGCCAGGAGCGCCTCGACCTGGCCCTGGATTCGGCGCAACTGGGTACCTGGGACTGGCACATCCCCACCGGCATGCTCTATGGCTCGGCCCGCGCCGCCCAATTGCACGGGCTGCCGCCGGAACCCTTCCATGAGTCGTTCGACGCCTTCTTCGAAGGCATGCCCGATGACGAGCGCGAAAGCATGCGCAACGCCTATCGGACCCTGCGCGAAGGCCCAGCCGGCAACTATCAACTGACTTACCGCGTGCCGATGGAAGACGGCAGTTCGCGCTACCTCGAAAGCCGCGCGCGCCTGTACCGTGACGAACAGGGCGCACCGCTGCGCATGGCCGGCACCTTGCTGGATATCACTGACCAGGTGGAACGCGAACAGCGCCTGACCGCCTCCGAGGAAAAATTCGCCAGCCTGTTCCAGGTCAGCCCCGACCCGATCTGCGTCACCTGTCTGGACGGCGGCACGTTTATCGAGATCAACCCCGCGTTTACCCAGACGTTTGGCTGGACGGCCGCCGAAGTCATCGACAAGAGCGCCGAACAGATCGGCCTGTGGGACGAATCCAGCAAGCGTCTGCAACGGATCGAGCGGGTGATCCGCGAGCAGGCGTTGAGCAATGTGGCGATCGTGGCGCATCACAAGAACGGTCAGGCGCTGACCTGCGTGATTTCCAGCCGACTGATCAAAGTGGGTGACCAGCCGTGTATCGTCACCACCTTGCGCGACATCACTCAGCAGCAACGCTCGGAAGCGGCGCTCAAGGCCAGCGAAGAGAAGTTCGCCAAAGCCTTCCATTCCAGCCCCGATGCCATTTCCATCACCGAGCGCGACACCGGCCGTTATGTGGAGGTCAACGACGGCTTCTGCCGCCTGACCGGCTATCGCGCCGAGGAGGCCATCGGCCTGACCCTTTACCAGATCGGCATCTGGGCCGACGAGAACCAACGCGCCGCGCTCCTGGCCGAATTGCAGATCAAGGGCCGTATCAATTACTTGGAAATGCTCTGGCACAACAAGCGCGGTGAGTTACTGGCAGTGGAAGTCTCGGTAGAGCCCATCACCTTGAACGAAACCCCGTGCTTGCTGCTGACCGCACGAGACGTGAGCCTGCTGAAAAACGCCCAGGCACAGATCCGCCACCTCGCCTACCACGACCCACTGACCAACCTGCCCAACCGCGCCCTGCTGATGGACCGCCTGAGCCAGCAGATCGCCCTGCTCAAGCGGCATAACCTGCGCGGCGCACTGTTGTTCCTCGACCTCGACCACTTCAAGCACATCAACGATTCCCTGGGCCATCCGGTGGGCGATACCGTGCTGAAGATCGTCACGGCCCGCCTGGAAGCCAGCGTGCGCATGGAAGACACCGTGGCGCGCCTGGGTGGCGATGAGTTCGTGGTGTTGCTCAGCGGCCTGGATGGCACGCGCACGGAGGTCAGCAACCAGGTACAGGAGCTGGCCGACACGTTGCGTGAGCTGCTTTCCGAGCCGATGTTTCTGGACGGCCATCGTTTACAGGTCACACCGAGCATTGGCGTGGCATTGATTCCCGATCACGGCTCCACGCCGGCGGACCTGCTCAAGCGTGCCGATATCGCCCTGTACCGCGCCAAGGATTCAGGACGCAATACCACCCAGATGTTCCACAACAGCATGCAAAAAACCGCCAGCGAACGCCTGCGCATGGAGACTGACCTGCGCCTGGCCCTGTCGCGCGGTGAATTCAGCGTGCATTACCAACCGCAAGTGGATGCGCGCGGCAACCGCATCGTCGGCGCCGAGGCCCTGGTGCGTTGGCAGCATCCGCAATTGGGCGCGCAGTCACCCTCCGAATTCATCAAGGTGCTGGAGGACAGCGGCCTCATTCTTGAAGTCGGCACCTGGATCCTGGATGAAGCCTGTGCGGCCTTCCAACAACTGATTGCGGAAGGCCTGGTCGACCCGCTGAATTTCAGTCTGTGCGTGAACATCAGCCCTCGGCAGTTCCGCCAGAACGACTTCGTGGAGCGGGTGGAGCGCAGTCTCAAGCAGCACAAATTGCCGTTCAGCCTGTTGAAACTGGAAATTACCGAAGGCATCGTGATCCAGAACCTGGACGACACCATCAGCAAAATGCGTCGCTTGAAAAAACTCGGCGTGAGCTTTGCGATGGATGACTTCGGCACCGGCTATTCATCGCTCACTTACCTCAAACGCCTGCCGGTGGATGCCCTGAAGATTGACCAGTCGTTTGTGCGTGACGCCACCCATGACCCCAACGATGCCGAGATCATCCGCGCCATTGTCGCCATGGCCCGCAGCCTGAACCTGGAGGTGATTGCCGAAGGGGTGGAAACCCAGGACCAACTGGCCTTCCTGCAGGGCCTGGGCTGCCATTTGTACCAAGGGTATTTGCATAGCCGACCGCTGCCCATGATCGGATTCCGCGAGCGTTTACTCGCGGGAGAAGGCCGGGGTTAAACCAGTTTCAAGGCGTGACCTTCCTTTTGCATCCAGTCCGAACCTTGCAACTCGCGCTTGATGCCATATTCATCAATGGCCCCCTCCACAACGACCACCGAATGCCCGAAGTTCGCCAAGGTGCCTGGCACGCCTGATGCCAGCTCCTGCACGCTACTGGGGCGGGTAAAAGCGTATAAGCCGAGGCGACGCAACGCATCGCCCGGAATCTCACCGTCGTTCAGCGTTTTCAGGGCGGCGTCAAAACTTGCACTGGCGCGGAACTCATGATTTTCCAGCTGGGCACGCTTGGCGCTCGCCGCGTAGAGGAATACCGCATCGTCAACCAGGCCCTTGTCCTCGCCATGGAAGTTGGCAGCCGCTCGCGCCCTTTGCAACTCGACGTGAGTGAAGCGCACCGTGCAACCATCACGCATGATGGTGGTGAAACCTTCGGGCGTTTCGGTGACATGCTTGAAGATCCCCATAGGGTTCTGCCCATACTTCATCATCGCAGCCTTGATTGCCGACACCGTGACACAGTTACCCTCGACGCCTTGATAGAAACCGTTCCAGATATCGACAGGCTTTGTGCCGACGGGCACCGCCGAGAACTGCGCAGGCTTACCGTTGGGTTCGACCGGTACGTCTGCGGCAAGCTGGTAGCCATAATCCTTGCTGACAGCCGCTTGCCCACCGTTATCATGCTTGATGCCATCCGCGACCAATGCACCCGAATAGTTAAAGGTGCTGATAACGCCGACGCTGCCTGGCTCACGCAATTTATCGGGGGGCACAACGCGTATGAAGCCGATCAGGCCCATGCCTTTCAACACGCGATAGGTGTGCTCCCCACGCAAGGTGCTCGATAGCGCTGCATCAAACTCAACATTGCCCTCGACCTGCTTGCGCTTGGCAAAGGCGGCCAGCATGAAATTGGCATCGGCGCCCATTGGCGCGTCAGGGCCGGTCAATCGTGAGGCTCCACAGGTGCGTTGCAACTCCTGCGCTGACAGCGTCACTTCAAACCCATCTTTCATGGTGATGCGGTAACCCGTTTTCGTGGCCTCGACCGTTTCAAACATGTCGGAGGGCGAGCGGCCAAACCGCAGCATCATCATCTTGATGACAGCAGCATGGCTGCTCAGATCAAACACTTCGCCGAAACTACGCGAGACCGGCGCAAATCCCTGCAACACCTCTGCAACGCCGGGACGGACACTTTTGTTGCGCAGTTCAACCTCGGGGACGACCGTCGGCGTTTCGGGGGCAGGGGCAATACGGGGCGTTGGCACACTGTCGCTCACCAACGTATACATATAGCTTCGATCGGGAGAACGTTGCCGACCAAACTGATGCGCCTTGTCAGCGTAAATTAACGACGAGCCAGAGTCATAGCTGTCTGCAACCCCCGCAAGCCCCTCCGACATAGCCGTTGCAGTGGGGCGGTATTGGAGATGGCCGGACAACCCCATGCCTTTGAGCATGTTGAACGCCGTTTCACCCTGCAACGACTGGGTCAAGACCGACTCAAAACCAGGCCGATCAGCCGCATTACCGCTGGCTGATTGTTTGCGCTTGATAAACACAGCCAACGCAAAATGGGCACTGCTCAGTGCATCGTTGTGATGGCCGGTAAAACGCGACGCGGACGCCGCCTGCTGCAACTCCTGTTTGGAAACATGCAGCGTGTAACCATCTTTCATGGTCACGTCATACCCATCGTTACTGCCCTTTACTTCGTTGAAAAAATCCGCAGGACGCGGGCCAAACGTGAGCATCATCAGATTAATGACGGCGCTGTGCGAACTGGCATTGAAATGCTCACCGAAGCCACGCTCCGGCACATCAACAGGGGGAGTGCGAGATATTCCTAAAGCACTCGACAACTGCGCAGCCATGGGGTTAGAACGCACGAAAGATCCAATTGCAAACGTACTCATATCGTTAACTCTTTTATTAATTAGTTGGACGAGTTCGTGACAAGAAAATCAGATCAAACGTTGTTGTCACATCAACGCGATGGCTTGGCCGCCTGTGGGCCGGCCGCCTTTGCGCCCATAGTTCTCTTCAATTCCGTCCACGATAGCCACTGAGTGCCCGCGCCGGTTGACCATGCCAATCAATGACTTGTCAGCGAATTCACGCACCGATACACGCTTCATATGGTCTTTTAGCCCCAGACGTTTGAACCCCTCCCCAGGGCCCCATTCATCTTCACCATCGTTGAGGCTTCTTATGGCGGCTTCATAACTTTTGCCTGCCCGTCCGTCGTTGTTCTCCATTTGCGCCCGCTTGGCAGAAACTGCAAACAGGAAATGTGCATCCTTGAGCATGCCAGGATCATTTATTCCAACAAAGTTGGAGCCGCGGATGGCACTGTCCAACTCCGCCTTGCTGAGTTCTACCGTCATGCCGTCACGCATGACAACTTTAAATCCATCCACGCCTTTCTCGACAGACTTGTAAATATCCTTAGGGCTTTGGCCAAACTTTGCCATCGCCGCCTTGATAGCGGAGATTGTCACACAGTTACCATTTCTGCCCTGACGAAAACCACTGAAGATATCTTTGGGCTTTGCACCTCGACGCTGAGTGGAAAGCTCGGGGATAGGTTCGTTTTGTTTATCGGTGAGCCTCGTATCGGGAGTGGGTTGTACGCGTGGCGACGGTGCAGGTACATCGTTGTTTTTCGGTTCAACCGGATGCACGTCTCCACGCAAGAGGCTTTGCAATTGAGTGAAAAACTGCTTGAACACTTCTCCCAACATGCTGAGCAAGGCCGAAGTGTCCGCGTTATTACTGAAACTATCGGACTTTACCTCTGAGCGAGGAACAGCTGTTGCAGTACGAACGTTTTCTCTGGGCACAGAGTGGAGCGATGCACGAACTGAATGGTCTGGTGTCCGGCAAGGCTCAATAGTTGGCGATACAACACGGTTATGGCTTATCGATAACATGTTTTAAGTCTCATTGAGTGCCCCCTGGCCGAAACGACCAGAGGACCAGCATTTATGTTCAACGCGTCAAGATAACGGGCTCAAAAACGTGGACGGAGGCCAGGCTTGTTAGCTCGGTGGTTGTCGAAACGCTTATGGGATTGGCTGCTGCAATCATCAACCAAGTCATCCGGTGCGGGGGATGTAAGGTCCGTATTGGGTGGGGTATTAGGCTTTGGATTCACAGGGGCCGGGGTATCAGGCTTTGGATTCACGTTGGTCGGGGTAACAGGCCTTGGATTCACATGGATCGGGGTATCAGGCTTTGGATTCACGTTGGTCGGGATGTCCGGCCTTGGATTCACATTGGTCGGGGTAACAGGCTTGGGATTCACGTTGGTCGGGGTAACAGGCTTGGGATTCACATGGGTCGGAATGACCGGAGGCTGTGGCGACGGCTGTCCGTCGGGCTTCGGCATTACCGGGGGTTGTGGAGACGGCTGCTTATCAAGCCTCGGCGTCACCGGAGGTTGTGGCGCTACTTTTTCATCTGTATGCGGGCAATGACAGTTTTGGACCTGCACCGTCACGTTGATATCAGACGACAGCTTATTTTTATAATCCACAGGGGTGAGAGGAGGCTTTGCCTGCTGAGTATCGAGTTTGCCGTCAGGCCTAATGCTCACCTGGGTACGACCATCCGGCATGACTTTAACCTCCGGGTCCGGCTTCACCCGTGCCTTGGTATCCGCTTCGGGTGCAACCTTGTCCTGCGCCTTCGCATCCACAACGGTCTTGGCATCGGTGCCAGGCAGCACGGTCTTCTTGGTATCCGCCCCCGGTGCGACCTTCTGCTCGACCTTCCCATCCGGCACGTTCTTGGTATCGGTGCCAGGTAGCACGGTCTTCTTGGTATCCACCCCCGGTGCGACCTTATGCTCGACCTTCCCATCCGGCACGTTCTTGGTATCGGTGCCAGGTAGCACGGTCTTCTTGGTATCCACCCCCGGTGCGACCTTGTGTTCGGCCTTCATATCCGGAACGTTCTTGCCATCGGTACCAGGCTTCACCGGGGGCTGGGCATCAAGGTCACTAGGCAGGCGGGGCAACACCCCCATGCCCGCGAGCATGCTACGCATCGCTTTGACCGCGAACTCAAACATGGCAAATAACTTTTCCAGGGACTCCTTATTCATCGGCACATTGTTTTCTTTTGGTGTCGGACTACTGTCCTTTAGAAACTTATTCATACTGTCCATAGACGGCGACAATTCGAGCGATTTATCAGCGTGCACGGAAGTCTGGTTAAGCTGTGGATAATGTGTGTTCGTTGGCATGAACTGCTTGGCCGAGACATTAGACATATTTTTATTCCTGAATCTGTGCCCACCCCCGCACCGGCAGGAGAGAGACCACGATTGACATTAAGTGTGAAACAACGGTGAGTTCGACAAACTCGCAAGATTCGTGGGGCGCAACGGAGATGAGTTCCGAATAATCGTGGCTTATATAAGGAAACCAATTGGGCACCCGAGACGTTCGCCTATGGACATTCGCAGAAAAACCCAGACTGCACGCGCCTCGCATCCACCCAAGAGTGGAAACTTGAGGAAACACCCCATGAACAAAGCAACTTAATGAAAACAACAACGCTATTTAAAAAACAAAAGCTATGTTAATTGGCGCACGCGCAAGTACCTGTCCTACCACCCGAGAACATTAAAAAATTAAACTTCAGTAGCAGTTGAGCCAAACATTCATACGCCTTTGCATATATCTCGCAACACCACAACAACCACCCAAAACAAATAAAAAACCCAAGCCAGGCCCAGCCAGCACAGGGCGATGCCAAACATATTTTTCAGACAAAAAAAAGGCACCTTTCGGCGCCCCTTACAGCAACAGATGAAACACTTATATATGTAAACCTAATCTTGCAGCGCCACAGACTGTTCGCACCGACTGGGCATACCCAACAAACGCCCGACCTGCTCCAGGTCGGTTTCCCTGCGCATCAGCGTAAACAATTCCACCGCCTCAGGGTAATTGCGGGTGAGCATCGCCAGCCATTGCTTCAAACGCCCCGGCGCCTGACGTTCAGTCAGTTGCGCCACCGACTGGGTCCAAAACTCCTGGAGCATCGGCTGCATCTCTGCCCACGTCATCTCGACCACCTCCTCCCCTGCCCGCGCCGCAGCGATCTGCCGCGCCAGGTCCGGACGCGCTACCAGGCCACGGCCCAGCATGATGTCTTCGGCGCCACTGACTTCGCGACAGCGCTTCCAGTCTTCAACACTCCAGATATCGCCATTGGCGAACACCGGGACCTTGACCACCTCCTGTACGCGCGGGATCCATTCCCAATGGGCAGGCGGCTTGTAGCCGTCGGTCTTGGTACGCGCATGCACCACGATATGCGCCGCGCCGCCTTCGGCCAGGGCCGTGGCGCAGACCAGAGCGCCATCCGGGCTGTCGAAACCCAGGCGCATTTTCGCGGTGACGGGAATGTGGGCCGGCACTGCGCGTCGGACGTGTTCGACGATCTGGTTGAGCAGCTCCGGCTCCTTGAGCAGCACCGCACCGCCTCGGGACTTGTTGACGGTCTTGGCCGGGCAGCCGAAGTTCAGGTCGATGACCTGCGAACCCAGCTCACACGCCAGCGCGGCGTTTTCCGCCAGGCACACCGGGTCGGAGCCGAGCAATTGCACACGCAACGGCACACCCGCAGCGGTGTGGGCACCGTGGAGCAGTTCCGGGGCGAGTTTGTGGAAATACGCTGGGGTGAGCAGGCGGTCGTTGACGCGGATGAACTCGGTCACGCACCAGTCAATACCGCCGACACGGGTGAGAACGTCCCGCAGGATGTTGTCGACCAACCCCTCCATGGGCGCCAAAGCAATTTGCATGGAAAACACTCAACAAAAATCGTGGCGCAGTTTACTGGGTTTCCCACAGCAACCGTTAACCCCCTGTCAGGGCGGGGCCATAACCGTCGAGAAATTCCGCGGGCATGCGCTTGGGCTTGCCGGTGGACAGCTCGATGCAGACAAAGGTGGTGTGCGCGCGTAGCAGGGTCGCGCCGTCACGCGGGCGTACCAGTTGAAAGCGCCGGGTCATCTTCAGGCGCTGGTCCCAGTCGACGATCCAGGTGGCCAGTTGCAACTCATCGCCTTCGTAGCCTGCGGCGAGGTAGTCGATCTCATGACGCACCACCGCCATGGCACGGTCCAGGCGGCGATATTCGGTCAGGTCCAGGCCCAGCCGCTGGGAATGGCGCCAGGCGCAGCGCTCCAGCCAGGACACGTACACCGCGTTATTGGCGTGCCCCAGGCCGTCGATGTCTTCAGGGGCGACCTGCAGATCGATGATAAACGGCGTTGCCAAATCCCAGCCCATGCCTTGCTCCCGGTCGATTAACTTAACCGGGGCAGTGTATCAGGCAGTTTGCCGCTCCTGTAAACGACGGCCGGCCAGCAGCGCCAGCACACCGTCGATCACGCGCGGATCGGCCAGTACTTTCTGGTGACCGCCCTTCTCCAGGCGCAGCAGACGGCTGTCAAACCAGGCTTCGTGAATGGCTTGGGAGGCTTTGACCGGGACGAAGGTATCGTCTTCGGCGTGCACGATCAGGCCAGGAATGTTCATCTGGTAGTGGGCCACATCCAAATGCTTGAGCGGCATGCCGAAGGTCATTTCGACCTCATGGATGAAGGCCAAGCGTGCCCGCGCCGGCAAACCGACCATCTTGGTGAAGCCACGCAGCACATCCAGAAAGCGTGACGGTGCAGCGATGCTGACCAGCGCCTCGGTACGCAAGCCCAACTGCACCGCCAACATCGCACTGGCGCCGCCCATGGAATGGCCGATCACCGCGTGCAGCGGCGGCAACTCGGCAGCGGCCTCGAGCATGGCACGGGCGAACAGCAGCACATGGGCTTCACGCCCTGGCGAACGACCATGGGCAGGGCCGTCGAGCGCAATCACTGAATAACCGTTATCGACCAACGCCGTGATCAGGCTGGCGAATTGAGTGGGCCGCCCTTCCCAACCGTGCATCAACAATACTGCGGGCCCCTGGCCCCAACGCAAGGCGGACAAACCGAAACGCAAGGTGATGCGCTCCGATTGCGCCAGCAGCGGCAGCTCCCAGTCACGCGGCGGCAGGTCGCGGGGTGTCATGAAGGCGCGGCGCATCTTGCCGGCCACCGTTTGCGGCGCCAGGTGCCCCAGGGTGCCGTTGAAGCGACGAATCCAGGTTAATGTGCCCATCATGACAACCCTCTTCTAGCGCACGGCCGACTTGGCGGCGCGCAGCACACGGTCAGACAACTCACCGGGCCCCAAGGCGCGGGCCAAGGCCAGGCCACCGATCATCAGCGCCATGTCAGCCAGGGCTTTGTCGGTGTCTTCAGGGCTGGCGGCGAGTTGCGCGGCCATCAGCTCGCAATGCTCGTTCAGCGCTTGGCGGAATTCATCTGGCAGGCGGCTCATCTCGCCGACAGTTGCCGGGATCGGACAGGCCTGGGCAGTTGAGTCACGGTGTTTGCGTGACAGATAAAACGCCGCCACAAGGCTTCTGCGCTCCTCTCCGGTCAACTGGGCGTCCATGTCATCAATCGACGCACGACGCTTGGCCAGCAACTGGGTGAAGGCCTCCAGCATCAGTGCGTCCTTGCTTTCGAAGTGCGCGTAGAAACCACCGACGGTCAGCCCCGCCGCGCCCATGACTTCACCCACACTCGGCTCAGCCGGGCCGCGCTGGATCAACGCGGCGCTGGCGGCCTGCAAAATGCGTTCGCGGGTTTGCGCTTTTTTATCGCTCATCATTGCCTCCGATGCTCATGGGTTGAATATTATTACCATAATAATATTCCGCAAGCCACCCGCGCGACCGTTGGTCAGAGGAGAAGAATGGGAAAGAGGAGAGAATTGGCCAAACGCCAGACAAACAAAAGGGCCATTCAATAATTGAATGACCCTTAAAAATCCCGCAGAGCGGGTAATCGTGGCGTCCCCTAGGGGACTCGAACCCCTGTTACCGCCGTGAAAGGGCGGTGTCCTAGGCCACTAGACGAAGGGGACA
>NZ_FOKB01000001.1:0-624813 GCF_900111895.1 Pseudomonas simiae | reverse complement strand
TGCCATGCAAGCGCTCTCCCAGCTGAGCTATAGCCCCTCATCGGTGAGGACGGGGCGAATCTTAATGGCGCTTTGGAAGTGTGTCAAATTTATTTTCAACAATTTCCAAAATTTTTTGCCGGGATAACAATCACTTACCGGTGAAACCCCGGAAAACCGGGGTTTCGCCGTTTCAACCGCATGCTCAGCCGATAGCGCCCAGCAGCTTTTCCCACTCTTTGTTTTCTTTCTTCGACACACCACCAAGCAAATCAAGGGCTTGGCGCAGACGGAAACGGGTCAGGTCCGGGCCGAGGATTTCCATCGCATCGAGCACCGACACCGAACTGGCCTGGCCGGTGATCGCGGCAAACATCAGCGGCATGGCATCGCGCAGCTTCAATTCCAGAGACTCCACCACCGCCTGGATCGTCGCGGTGATCGCATCCTTCTCCCACTGGCGCAGGCTTTCCAGCTTCCACAGGATCAATTGCATCAACTGACGAACCTGGTCGCCCGAGAGTTTCTTGGACTCGAACAGCTTGGGATCCGGACTAACGCCCCCGGCAAAGAAGAAGCTGGCCAACGGTGCGACCTGGCTGAACGTCTCCACCCTGCCCTGCACCAGTGGCGCAATCTTCATCATGTACTCAGGGTTCAGCGCCCACTGCTGCACGCGGCTGGCGAATTCATCCACCGGCAGGTCACGCAGCCATTGGCCGTTGAGCCACGACAACTTCTCGATGTCGAAGATCGGCCCACCCAAGGACACGCGGGACAGGTCGAAGTTGTCGACCATTTCCTGCAGCGAGAACTTCTCGCGCTCGTCCGGCATCGACCAGCCCATGCGGCCCAGGTAGTTGAGCATCGCTTCCGGCATGAAGCCCATGCGCTCGTAGAAAGTCACCGAGGTCGGGTTCTTGCGCTTGGACAGTTTGCTCTTGTCCGGGTTACGCAGCAGCGGCATGTAGCACAGCTGCGGTTGTTCCCAGCCGAAGTACTCGTAGAGCAGGATCAGTTTCGGCGCCGACGGCAGCCACTCTTCACCGCGCAGCACGTGGGTGATGCCCATCAGATGGTCGTCGACCACGTTGGCCAAAAAGTACGTCGGCAGGCCGTCGGTCTTCATCAGCACCTGCATGTCCATGCGGTCCCACGGGATTTCGACGTCACCGCGTAGCATGTCCGGCACCACGCACACGCCTTCGCTTGGCACTTTCATGCGGATCACATGGGGCTCGCCAGCGGCCAGGCGACGGGCCACTTCTTCCTTCGACAGCAGCAACGCGCGGCCATCGTAGCGCGGGGTGTCGCCACGGGCCTGTTGCTCGGCGCGCATCTGGTCGAGTTCTTCGGCGGTGCAGAAACACGGGAAGGCATGGCCCATGTCGACCAATTGCTGGGTGTACTGCTTGTAGATGTCGCTGCGCTCGCTCTGGCGATACGGGCCGTGCGGGCCGCCGACGTCCGGGCCTTCGGCCCAGGTAATGCCCAACCAGCGCAGGGCATCGAAAATCTGCTGTTCCGACTCGCGGGTGGAACGCAGTTGATCGGTGTCTTCGATCCGCAGGATGAATTCACCGCCGTGCTGCTTGGCAAAGCAGTAGTTGAACAAGGCGATGTAAGCAGTGCCAACGTGGGGATCCCCAGTAGGCGATGGCGCGATGCGCGTGCGGACGGTGGTCATGGCAGGTCTCGAATGGGCGATAAAACTGAAAATTGAAACAAGGGGGGAATGGTAACAGCCTGGGGCGGTTGGGCTCCAGCCTGGGTGAATCCGGGAGACCGAGGCGCGGCCATCGCAGGCAAGCCAGCTCCCACATTTTGATTTGTGAATACAGTCAAATGTGGGAGCTGGCTTGCCTGCGATGAGGCCAGTCCTGTCAGCGCAGATCAAACAGCCAAAAGACGCTCGCGCAACTTGCCGATCTCATCGCGCGTCTGCGCCGCCGCCTCAAACTCCAGATCACGCGCCAACTGGTACATCTTCTCTTCCAGCTGACGGATCCGCTTGGTGATCTCACTCGGCGAGCGCAATTCGTTCTCGTACTTGGCGCTTTCCTCGGCAGCCTTGGCCATGCCTTTGCGCTTCTTGCTGCGCGAGCCCGGCACAGTGGCGCCTTCCATGATGTCGGCAACGTCCTTGAACACGCCTTTCGGGGTGATGCCATTTTCCAGGTTGAACGCGATCTGCTTGTCGCGACGCCGCTGGGTCTCGCCAATCGCCCGCTCCATGGAACCGGTGATGCGGTCCGCGTAGAGAATCGCCCGACCGTTGAGGTTACGCGCCGCTCGGCCGATGGTCTGGATCAGCGAGCGTTCAGAGCGCAGGAAGCCCTCCTTGTCCGCATCGAGGATCGCCACCAGCGACACTTCCGGCATGTCCAGGCCTTCGCGCAGCAGGTTGATGCCTACCAGCACATCAAAGGTGCCCAGGCGCAAGTCGCGAATGATCTCTACACGCTCCACGGTGTCGATGTCCGAGTGCAGGTAACGCACGCGCACGCCGTGGTCGGCCAGGTAGTCGGTCAAGTCTTCGGACATGCGCTTGGTCAGCGTGGTAACCAACACCCGCTCTTCCAGGGCTACGCGCTTGGTGATTTCCGAGAGTAAATCGTCGACCTGGGTCAGTGCAGGGCGGATTTCGATTTCCGGGTCGACCAGGCCTGTCGGCCTTACCAACTGCTCGATCACGCGCCCGGCGTGCTCGGCCTCATAGTTACCCGGCGTGGCGGACACAAAGATGGTCTGCGGGCTGATGGCTTCCCACTCGTCAAAACGCATCGGCCGGTTATCCAGTGCCGACGGCAGGCGGAAACCGTACTCCACCAGCGTTTCTTTGCGGGAACGGTCGCCCTTATACATCGCGCCCACTTGCGGCACGCTGACGTGGGACTCGTCGATTACCAGCAGCGCGTCAGGCGGCAGGTAATCATATAGCGTCGGCGGCGGCGCACCGGATTCGCGGCCCGACAGGTAGCGCGAGTAGTTTTCGATGCCGTTGCAGTAGCCCAGTTCCAGGATCATCTCCAGATCGAAGCGGGTGCGCTGCTCCAAGCGCTGGGCTTCCACCAGCTTGTTGTTGGAACGCAGGTACTCCAGGCGCTCGGCCAACTCGACCTTGATGCCTTCAATGGCGCCCATCAGGGTTTCACGCGGGGTCACGTAGTGGCTTTTCGGGTAGAAGGTGAAGCGCGGCAACTTGCGGATCACCTCGCCTGTCAGCGGGTCGAAGGCCGACAGACTCTCGACTTCATCGTCGAACAGCTCGATGCGGATCGCTTCCAGGTCGGATTCCGCCGGGTAGATGTCGATGACATCGCCGCGCACGCGGAAGGTGGCACGGGCGAAGTCCATGTCATTGCGCGTGTACTGCAGGCTGGTCAGTCGGCGCAGCAGCTCGCGCTGGTCGAGCTTGTCGCCGCGATCGACGTGCAGGACCATCTTCAAATAGGTTTCCGGGCTGCCCAGGCCGTAGATGCACGACACTGTGGTGACGATGATCGCGTCCTTGCGCTCCAGCAAGGCCTTGGTCGCCGACAGCCGCATCTGTTCAATGTGATCGTTGATCGACGCATCCTTCTCGATGAAGGTATCGGAGGACGGCACATAGGCTTCGGGCTGGTAGTAGTCGTAGTAGGAAACGAAATACTCCACCGCATTGTTCGGGAAGAACGCCTTGAACTCGCCATAGAGCTGCGCGGCCAGGGTCTTGTTCGGCGCCAGCACCAGGGTGGGCCGATTGATCTGCGCAATCACGTTGGCAATGCTGAAGGTCTTGCCCGACCCGGTCACCCCGAGCAGCGTCTGGTGGGCCAGGCCGGCTTCAATGCCCTCGACCATCTGGCGAATGGCTTCCGGCTGATCGCCAGCGGGTTCAAAGCGGGTGACGAGTTGGAAATCCGACATAACGTACCTCGTGTGGTCACCCCCAGACTGTAAACCCGTCGAGGACGAAATAGACCGCCACCCGCGAAGACTCAGAGCGGATAGTAGGAAAAAACCATGATAGACATATAAGTGGTGGCGAATGTCATGGGTTTCAAGGCAATCGTCATACACGCCCTTACCAATCAATGTTGCAATAAGACTAACGGTCGGCAAATAAACCGAAAAACTTGGCCGAAAAGCCATTTCGGCTGTCGCCCTTGGCGGTGATGGCCTCTATACTAGCTCCCCGTTTGTGCACCGCTCTAGTGCATTCGGCTGGAGCGCGACACGTCCCTCCTATCCCCCATAGAGCTGCCGCAAAAATGAGCCTGTTCTCCGCTGTCGAAATGGCACCACGCGATCCTATCCTGGGCCTCAACGAAGCATTCAACGCCGATACACGAACCACCAAGGTCAACCTTGGCGTGGGCGTTTACTGCAACGAGGAGGGGAAGATTCCACTCTTGCGTGCCGTTGCCGAAGCGGAAGCCATTCGCGTGGCGCAACACGCCGCCCGTGGTTACTTGCCGATCGACGGCATCGCAGCCTACGACAAGGCCGTGCAAACCCTGCTGTTCGGCGCTGAATCGCCACTGCTGAACGCTGGCCGCGTCACCACCGTGCAAGCGGTAGGCGGCACTGGCGCCCTGAAGCTGGGTGCAGACTTCCTCAAGCAGTTGCTGCCAGACGCCGTCGTCGCCATCAGCGACCCGAGCTGGGAAAACCACCGCGCGCTGTTCGAAACCGCTGGTTTCCCGGTGCAGAACTACCGCTACTACGACGCCGCCACCCACGACGTGAACCGTGCCGGCCTGCTCGAAGACCTCAACGCCCTGCCGTCCCAGTCCATCGTGGTGCTGCACGCCTGCTGCCACAACCCGACCGGCGTCGACCTGAGCCCGGCCGACTGGCAGAACGTGCTGGACGTGATCAAGGCCAAGAACCTGGTGCCATTCCTCGACATGGCCTACCAGGGCTTTGGCGACGGCATCCACGAAGACGCTGCCGCCGTGCGCCTGTTCGCTGAATCGGGCCTGACCTTCTTTGTGTCCAGCTCGTTCTCCAAGTCGTTCTCGCTTTACGGCGAACGTGTGGGCGCACTGTCCATCGTCGGCGACTCCAAGGAAGAAAGCGCGCGCATCCTGTCCCAGGTCAAACGCGTGATCCGTACCAACTACTCCAACCCGCCAACCCACGGCGCGGCGATCGTTGCAGCGGTGCTGAACAACCCTGAGCTGCGTGCCCAGTGGGAAGCCGAACTGGCCGAAATGCGCCTGCGCATCCGTGGCATGCGCGAGCAGATGGTGGCCGAACTGGCCAAGGCAGCTCCGGGCCACGACTTCAGCTTCGTCGGTCGCCAGCGTGGGATGTTCTCCTACTCTGGCCTGACCGTTGAGCAAGTCACCCGCTTGCGCAGCGAGTTTGGTATCTATGCCCTCGACACCGGCCGTATCTGTGTGGCGGCGTTGAACCAGTCGAACATTGATGCAGTCACAAAGGCGATCGTTCAGGTGCTGTAAACCTGCAGCGGTTGCACCAGAAGGGGAAGCCTATGGCTTCCCCTTTTTCGTATCCAGCCCCTAGACTGAACCTTGACCGCCCCTTCGCTGTGAGAATGCTATGAGAAACGATGACCTGGACCTGCGTGCCGACCGTGACGAACTGGATGACTACGCCCCACGCGCACCGCAACCCAAGCCTCAAAAGAGCCTGGTGCTGCAAGTGGCGCTGGGCGTCTTTCTGGGCGGCCTGGCGCTGTGGCTGGTGCAATTGGGTGCGACCGCACTGATGGCAAAGCTGGCGATGGGCACCCTGCAATTCGGTGGCTAAGCCGCACGGATGGCGCCCTGCTCCTCCAATAACTTCACGAAACTGTTCAAACTCTGCGACACCGTCCCCCGCCGCCAGATCAGCCAGGTGTGCAGGATCCGGAAGTTGTCCATCAGTGGCCAAACACTCACCGCCGCCGACCCCGGCATGCTGTCGAGCATGCTGCGCGGCATCAGCGCGAGGCCCGCGCCGGCGCTGACGCAAGCGAGCATGCCGTGGTAGGACTCGATCTCGAAGATCTTGCCCGGCACCGCGCCGTCCTGTGAAAACCAGCGCTCCAGGTGATGCCGGTACGAGCAGTTGGAGCGAAAGGTGTAGATGCTCTCCCCGTTCACGTCCTGCCCACGAGTGATCGGCGCGTGATGCAGCGGCGCAATCACCACCATCTCTTCCTCAAACACCGCCACACCTTCCAGGGTCGCGTGCAATAGCGGGCCGTCGACAAACGCTGCCGTCAGCCGCCCCGACAACACGCCTTCGATCATGGTGCCTGAAGGCCCGGTACTCAGGTCCAACTCGACCTTGGTGTGTTTCTGGTTGTACGCCGCCAGCAACGCCGGGATACGCACCGCCGCCGTGCTCTCCAGCGATCCCAGGGCAAACGCACCCTGGGGCTCCTCCCCCGCGACTGTCGCGCGGGCTTCCTGCACCAGGTCGAGGATGCGCCGCGCATAACCGAGGAAATTCCACCCGGCCGGTGACAGGCGCAGGCGGCTTTTCTCGCGGATGAACAACTCCACACCGAGGTCCTGCTCCAGTTGCTTGATGCGCGTGGTCAGGTTCGACGGCACGCGATGAATCAACTGCGCGGCGGCGCTGATGCTGCCTTGCTCGGCAACGGCCTTGAAGATTTCCAGTTGCACCAGGTCCAAATCATTCTCCAATCGTGAATGTATTGCTTAATATTATTCAGTTTCCAGAAAAGATATAGCCCAGTACGCTGAACTCAACCTAATTCACTCAGCAGGACGGTGCCATGAACGCGACTACCCACGCCCTCTCGATCAACCCGGCCAACGGCGAAACGGTCGGCAGCTATCCGTATGAAACCGCGCAGCAACTGGACGCCGCCCTCGACCGCTCCACCCTCGCCTTCCGCGCCTGGCGCCGTCAGCCGGTCAGCCAGCGCGCCGAGTTGCTGCTGAGCCTGGCCAGCGCCCTGCGCGAACAAGCCGAAGACATGGCGCAGATGATCACCCTGGAAATGGGCAAACCCATCGCCCAGGCCCGTGCCGAAATCGAAAAGTGCGCGCAACTCAGCGAGTGGTACGCCGCCCACGGCCCGGCCATGCTCGCCCCGGAACCGACCCTGGTGGACAACGGCAGTGCGCAGATCGAATACCGCCCGCTAGGCCCTATCTTCGCCGTGATGCCGTGGAACTTCCCGGTGTGGCAAGTGCTGCGCGGCGCCGTACCGACGATGCTGGCCGGCAATACCTACGTGCTCAAACACGCGCCAAACGTGATGGGCAGTGCCTATCTGATCCAACGAGCGTTCCAGAAGGCCGGCTTCGCCGAAGGTCTGTTTGAAGTGGTCAACGTGACCAACGACGGCGTGTCCAAGGCCATCGCCGATCCGCGCATCGCCGCCGTCACCCTGACCGGCAGCGTACGTGCAGGCATCGCCATCGGCTCTCAGGCCGGCGCCGCGCTGAAAAAGTGCGTGCTGGAACTGGGCGGGTCCGACCCGTTCATCGTACTCAACGACGCCGACCTCGACGCCGCGGTGCAAGCGGCGCTGATCGGTCGTTTCCAGAACAGCGGCCAAGTCTGCGCCGCCGCCAAGCGCCTGATCATCGAAGAAGGTGTGGTGGAGGCTTTCACCGTCAAATTCCTGGAAGCCAGCCGCGCTCTGGTGATGGGCGACCCGACGTCAGCCGCCACCTACATCGGCCCGATGGCACGCTTCGACCTGCGCGACGAGCTGCACGGCCAGGTCCAGGCGACCTTGGAAGAAGGCGCCACCCTGCTGCTGGGCGGCCACAAAGTGCCCGGCGCCGGCAACTACTACGAACCGACCGTGCTGGCAGACGTCACCGACCAGATGACCTCGTTCAAACAGGAACTGTTCGGCCCAGTCGCCTCGATCATCACCGCCCGTGATGCCGACCATGCGGTGGCCCTGGCGAATGACAGCGAGTTTGGCCTCACGGCCAGCATCTTCACCACCGACTCCGCGAAGGCACGGGACATCGCCAATCAGCTGGAAACCGGCGGCATCTTCATCAACGCCTTCAGCGTCTCCGACCCTCGGGTGGCATTTGGTGGCGTGAAAAAGAGTGGTTTCGGACGCGAGCTATCGCACTTCGGCGTGCGGGAATTCTGCAACGCCCAGACGGTGTGGCTGGATCGCAAGTAAATCAAGCGACATCGGTGGCAAGGGGGCCTGTCGAACCGTCCCGCTAGACCTAAAGCGGCCTCAACAGCGAATATGCCGTCGCACGCACTGCACCAGCCCATCCAGCGCCTGTGACTTCACCGGCGCGAGCACGCAAACGGTGTGCTCGCGCTCGTCGTCCTTTACCGTCACGGTGTAATGCACTTGGCCCGGATTACCGGGGGCAGGCGCATTGCTGGGCGGCAGTTGAAAGAAGTCGCAAGCCTCGACAAGCTGCCGCAGCTCCTGTTGTTCCTGCTCCGGCAGCGTGTCCAGTTCCACCGTCTGTGGCTTGGCCAGGCCCGGAAAAAAACCGGGCCCGCCGTTTTCCTTGATTGAAATTTGCATGGCCGTTCCTCTCGTCAGACAGCAATGCCGACCGCCTTCCAACCGTCCTTGACCGCTTTCTGTTCGTCCTTGTTAGCGCCGTAGAGTCGGCCTGCAATATCGTAAGTAATGCGCGCAAAGCGCAGGAAACCCGAGTTGGGCCGCAGCCGCGCATCACGCAGCGCGTCATACCAGATGCGCCCGGCGCGCTCCCAGGCGAACCCGCCCAGTATGGTCGCCACCTGGTAGAACGCATGGTTGGGAATGCCGGAGTTGATATGCACCCCGCCATTGTCCTCGTAGGTCTGCACAAAATCATCCATGTGCCCGGGCTGGGGGTCCTTGCCCAGCAGTTTGTCGTCAAACGCCGTGCCGGGGGCTTTCATCGAGCGCAGGGCGGTGCCTTTGATCTTTTGGGTGAACAGCCCTTTGCCGATCAACCAATCGGCGTCTTCCGCACGTTGCTTCAACGCATACTGCTTGATCAGCGAACCGAACACGTCCGACAGCGATTCATTCAACGCCCCGGACTGGTTGAAATACATCAGTTTGGCCTCGTCCTCGGTGACGCCGTGGGCCAACTCATGGCCAATCACGTCGAGGGCCACCGTAAAGCGGTTGAACAACTGCCCGTCTCCATCCCCGAACACCATCTGGGTCGAGTTCCAGAACGCATTGTTGTAGTTCTGGCCAAAGTGCACAGTGGCGTCCAGCGCCATCCCGGCATCGTCGATGGAGTTGCGATCGAAGACCTCGTCGAAAAAATCGAAGGTGGCGCCCAAGCCATCATAGGCCTCGTCCACCGCCGCATCACCACTGGCGGGCTGCCCCTCGCCACGCACCAGCGTGCCCGGCAGGCTGTCGGCGCCCTCGGCGCTGTAGATCGAGCGGCGTTTATCGGCCCCCATGGCCAGGGCCATATGCGCCGGTCCCTTGGCAGGCACGGCGACCATCCGTAGCGAGCGGAACGTTGTGTCCTTGGCGCGGGTGCGCAACGCGACCTCCCGTTGCGCTTTGTCCCCGTTGCGCGCGATCTGGTCGAGCATATAGGGCGGGATCAGGCAGAAAATCGGATTACGATTCGGCTGGCGAACACACATTGGCTGGCTCCATTTGGCAGGTAACAACGTCCGGGTCATCGATTCAGGATAGCCTCCAGGGGTTATCGCGTGTCATCAATTGTCATTAACCTATGTTGCAGTCGTGTTTATCCAAGGAGGACTGACCGATGCCCGCACGTAAAGCCAAAATCGACCTTTCATACCGCCCCAGGCTCGCTGACCTGCGCCCATTGATCGCACCGAGCCCCACATTGCTGGAGGCACGAGCCGCGACGCCCCGCGTCACCTCGGCCAACGACTTGAAGGACCGACGCGGCTACGCTGAGGACTTTCTCGGCAGCTTCGGGGTGCCCTGGCCTACGGTTGAAGAGACCTTGGCCGGCGATGTCCAGAAGCGCCTGGACTACACGCACTTCTCGATAACGATGTCACGCTCGAAGCGGCTCGCGCTGTATGTGGGCGTCAACATCGATGGCGGGCAGCATATGGACATCATTCGCAGCAACGACACCTGGGCCTACGACGGACGCCTGCCCATTGATGCGCAGGTGGGCGAAGCACTGTATGCCAGCAACGGCCTGGATCGCGGCCACCTGGTGCGCCGACAAGACCCCAACTGGGGCGACGCGGCGCAAACCGCCAACTTCGACACCTTCCATTTCACAAACTGTTCACCGCAGATGAGCGGGTTCAACCAGAAAACGTGGCTGGAGCTCGAAGACTACATCCTCGACAACACCCAGCGCTGGAAAGCCCGAGCCACCGTGTTCACCGGCCCGGTGTTCGCCGACGACGACCGGGTGTACCGGGGCGTCCAGATCCCCAAGGCGTTCTGGAAAGTGGTCGCCTACCTCAGCGATGACGGCAAGCCTTCGGCCAGCGCCTACATGATCGACCAGAGCCGCGAGCTGGGCCAGCTCGACCTGGTGTTCGGCCAGCTCAGGACCTACCAGCGCAGCGTGATTCAGATAGAACGCCTCACCGGCCTGCGTTTCGCCAACCTGGCCGACTACGACGGCTTCAGCAACGAAGAACGCGCCACCGGCACGCGGATTGAAGCGCTGATACAGGGGCCTGAAGACATTCGTCTCTGACCGGGCGTGCCTCGGGCTATATCGCCCCGCCCTAATCAACTACCATACCGCGCCGGTTCCCAAACGGGACTAATAGGGAATCCGAAGCGCGGTACACCCTCGCCAATCGGAACTGCCCCCGCAACTGTAGGTGCTGAGCCTGCTCCCTGATGCCACTGGACCTTGTCCGGGAAGGCCGGAGCCTGGCGACGACGCATCAGTCAGGAGACCTGCCGGCCCAAGCTCAATTACCAACCGGCGGGGTGTCCGGGAAGGACATTCTTGCCTGTTTTTCTAGTGCAGCGCTTAAGGGTGTATTTCCGAATGGCACGTACGGTTCATTCGGAGATTGCCCCATGCTGCCACGCGTTACCGCCCTGCTCACCGGCCTGGGCTTCTGTGCCCTCGCCCAAGCCGCGCCCACCCACTACCCACTGACCGTGGAAAACTGCGGCAGTCGCCTGACCTTCCAGCAAGCCCCCGCCCGCAGCGTGACCATCGGCCAGGCGGCCACCGAGATGCTCTACGCATTGGGCGTGGGCGACAAAGTGGTCGGCACCTCACTGTGGTTCAACAGCGTACTGCCGCAGTACAAGGTGCAGAACGACGGCATCGAGCGGCTAGCCAACAATGAGCCGAGCTTTGAAGCCGTGATCGCCAAGCGCCCGCAGCTGGTGGCCGCCGAGCTGGAGTGGGTGGTCGGGCCCCAGGGCGTGGTCGGCACCCGCGAGCAATTCCATGAACTGAAGATCCCCACTTACCTGCTGCCCTCCGACTGCGAAGGCAAGGACAACCTGGTAGGCGCCGACGGCACACGGCTGGAGCCGTTCCGAATCGAGACGATCTATAAAAGCATCAGCCAACTCGCCGAGATCTTCGACGTACAGGCGCGCGGCCAACAGTTGAACGACGACCTCAAGGTACGCTTGGCCAAATCTGTTGCCACCGTGCAAAGCAAAGGCCTCAAGCAAGCCAGTGCCTTGGTGTGGTTCTCCAGTTCCGAGATGGCCAGCGATCCTTACGTGGCCGGCCACAAGGGCATTCCAGAGTTCATGCTGGAAACCCTCGGTCTGCACAACGTGGTGCAATCCGATGAAGAATGGCCCGCCGTCGGCTGGGAAACCCTCGCCAAGGCCAACCCGACCTTTCTGGTGATCGCACGCATGGACCGCCGCCGCTACCCCGCCGACGACCATGAAAAGAAACTGGCCTTCCTGCGCAGCGATCCCGTGACTCGCAACATGGACGCGGTGAAAAACAACCGCATCATCATCCTCGATGCCCTGGCGCTGCAGGCCAGCATCCGCACGTTCGACGGGCTTGAGCAACTGGCCACGGCCATCGACGGCTACGACCTGCCCAAATGACGCGCACCCTACTCGCCCTGGCCCTGCTATTAGCCGCCCTACTCGCGGGGGTGGCGATCGGCGAAACCGCCATCTCGCCGCAAGTCGTGCTCCAGGTGCTCGCCAACAAACTGTGGGCGGCCAGCTACGTGCTTGACCCCATCGACGAAGGCGTGGTGTGGAACTACCGCCTCACCCGCGCCCTGGTCGCCGCTGCGTGTGGCGCCGGGCTGGCGACGTGCGGGGTGATCCTGCAATCGCTGTTGCGCAACCCACTGGCCGATCCCTACCTGCTGGGCATCAGTGCCGGCGCTTCGACTGGCGCGGTGCTGGTGGCGTTGATCGGCGTGGGCGGCGGGTTGATTTCGTTGTCGGCGGGCGCGTTTGTTGGCGCCATGGCGGCGTTTGCGCTGGTGATCCTGCTCGCGCGCGCCAGCGGTTCGGCCAGCGGCACCGGCCAGATCATTCTGGCGGGCATTGCCGGCTCGCAGTTGTTCAATGCGCTCACCGCCTTCCTGATCACCAAATCCGCCAGTTCCGAACAGGCGCGCGGCATCCTGTTCTGGCTGCTCGGCAACCTCAGTGGTGTGCGCTGGCCCTCGGTGTGGTTAGCGGTGCCGGTGGCCGTCGCAGGCTTGGCGGTGTGCCTGTGGCACCGCCGTGCGTTGGATGCGTTTACCTTCGGCAGCGACTCGGCAGCGTCCCTCGGCATTCCGGTGCGCCGGGTGCAATTTGTGCTGGTGGGCTGCGCGGCCCTGGTGACGGCGGTGATGGTGTCGATTGTTGGCTCCATCGGCTTTGTCGGATTGGTAATCCCCCACGCCGTGCGCCTGCTGCTCGGCACCGGGCACTCGCGCTTGCTGCCGGCCAGTGCGTTGGGCGGCGCGTTGTTCTTGATTGCAGCCGATGTACTGTCGCGCACCTTGATCAAAGGCCAGGTGATTCCGGTCGGCGTGGTCACGGCGCTGGTCGGCGCGCCGGTGTTTGCGCTGATCCTCATTGGCCGGAGGAATGCGCGATGACAGTACTGAGCTGCAGAGGGTTGGGCTTCAAGGTGCGTGAAGCGCAGTTGCTGCGCGATATCCATCTGGACGTGCAGCCGGGCGAAACCCTCGGCATCGTCGGGCCGAACGGCTCCGGCAAATCCACCTTGCTCAAGCTGCTCGCCGGGCTGCGCACGCCGGCGTCCGGCGAAGTCTTACTGGGCGGCCAACGCCTGGGCAAGCTGTCGCGCCGCGCCATCGCGCAGCAGCTGGCGGTGGTGGAACAGCAGGCCGACACCGACGACGCCATCCGCGTGTTCGACGCGGTGGCGCTGGGCCGCACTCCATGGTTGTCAGCGCTGAGCCCGTGGTCCGGCGAAGACGACGCCATCGTCAATCAGGCCTTGCGTGACGTCGACGCCACCCACTTGAGCCATCGCGCCTGGCGCAGCCTCTCGGGCGGTGAACGCCAACGCGTGCACATCGCCCGTGCGTTGGCGCAGCGGCCGCAGATCCTGTTGCTGGATGAGCCGACCAATCACCTGGATATCCAGCATCAGCTCGGCATTTTGCAGGGCGTGCAAGGGTTGCCCGTCACCACCTTGATTGCCCTGCATGATCTGAATCAAGCGTTGACCTGTGATCGGCTGGCGGTGCTGGATCACGGGCGGTTGGTGGCGCTGGGTAAACCACTGGAGGTCCTGACGCCGCAGCGTTTGCAGGAGACGTTTGGGGTGCAGGCGCACTACCTGACGGACCCGTTCGATGGGTCGCAGATACTGCGCTTGCGCCCGAACTGATCAGGGCATTCAACTGTTGTGTTAGAGGGCGCGTTGCATATGCGTCGTGCGCCACACCGGGTCCGCGTCCACATCCACTACCTCGAACCCCTGTCGAAGCCAAAAATCAATCGCCCCCGGTAAAAACGGATGGGTGTGCAGGTACATCACCGCGACCCGATCCTCTTTAGCTTGCACCTCCAGCGCACGGTACAACTCGCCCGCCAGACCACAGCGGCGAAACGCCGGCAGCACAAACAGGCGCACCACCTCCACGGTCTTGCGGCCCTGGTAATTCAACTGCGGGAAACGCCCGTCATAGGGCAGATAGCCGATGCCAGCGACGATCTGGCCCTCATCGCGAGCAACAAGAAAATGCCCATCGCCCTGCAGGTAGGTCGCCTCGAAATGCGCCAGGTCCGCCGGCACTCCCGTCGCGCTGAGCGTGGGGAAAAGCTCGGCGCGGGCGCGCAGCACGAACCTCATGACCTCAGGGATATCCGCCGCTGTGACTGCCTGAATACTCGGCCTTGGGCTCATGCAACCTCGATCTGCGTAATCCCCATCACCTGTGCCTGCTGCAGAATTTCATCCGGCGTCGCATCCGCAGGCGGCAGGATCAAACCATTTTCCGCATCGCCGAAATGCAACTGCAGCAAGTGCAACGCCGCTTCATGCACCGGCAGTTGGGGTTGCTGGAGTGCGAACACGTGGGTCCGCGGTTCGTCGTTGAACAGGTAGTTGAGGGTGTATTCGCGCATAGGGGAACCCTTGTTATGGAAGATGAACAACCTGACCAACCGATCAACTTTTAAGTTCCAGGCCCATTCACACGATGCCTTATCCACTGGCGACTATAGGCAAGCACACTCGCCCCCATTGCCACCGGAAAATGAATAAAGCCATGCGCCGCCTCCGGCAACAAATGCGCTTCTGCCCCCGGCCACCGTTCAGCGATCAACAGCGTGTCATCCTTCAACGGGTCCAGTTCACCCACAAACATCAACGCCGGGGGCAGGCCTTCAAAGTCGCCATACAACGGTGACAACGGCGGCTGCCGACGCATGTCATCGCTCAACCCCGGCGTGAGCATGCGCAGCGCCTCGACCATGCCCGGCCCGTCCAGCAATAAGGTGTCCGGCCCTGCCATGCGCACACTGGGTGTGCCGGTCAGGTCATAAACGCCGTAATACAACATCGCGCCGCTCACCCGCTGGAGCAACGCCGGCCATTGCTTCAACCCCAGTAAGGTCGCCGCGGCCAAATGACCACCGGCCGATTCGCCGACGACGATCACCGGCAGGTCGGCAAATTCCTCGGTGGTGAGCAGCCAACGCGCCGCCGCCAGGCAGTCGTCCATCAGGCCCTCGATCGGTGTGTCGATCGCCAGCCGATAATCCACCGACACCACTGCCACGTCGCAGGCATTGACCAGGCCCAGGTTGAGGTCGTCATCCATCTGCGCGTTGCCGATCACCCAGCCGCCGCCGTGGATATCCAGCACCACGCCTTTGGGCTTGCCCCTTGGGCGCAGGATGCGCACGGGCACTGAGTCGGCGCAGTGGGTTTCAGCCAGAGGGGCTTTCTTGATCTTTTGACTGACCCGCAACAGCGCCTGGATCAAACGCGGCGTGACCCGATTACGGATCTTGAAGCGCGGCAACCAGGCGAGCTTTTGATTGAAGCGGCGCATCTCGACCCGTTCTGTCTCACTGGCGGGCCAGGGTTGATAAGCCATCAGCGATTGTTCCGCAGGATCGAGAAGTTCAGCGCCGCCGCCACGCACAGCCACGCCAGGTACGGGAACAGGATCAAGCCGGTGATCAGGTCCAACTGCACCGCCAACACCACCATCGCCGCGACGGTCAGCCACAGCACCGCCAGAATCACCATCCCGGCCAGGAGGCGATGAGCACCGAAGAACACCGGCGTCCACAAGGTGTTCAACGCAATCTGCGCCGCCCACAGCGCCAACACGGTTTGGCTGCCAGGCATCAGGCTCAGGCGATAGCCGGCCCAGGCCAGCAGCAGGTAGATGAGCGTCCACGCCACCGGGAACAGCCAATTGGGCGGGGTGAAGCTGGGTTTGACCAGGGATTCGTACCAGGCACCGGGTTTAAAGAGCATGCCGGTACTGGCAGCGGCGGCGCAGGCGAGCAGGAAAATGAAGAACGTCATGAGCGGTCCTTGGCTGGGCATTTCAAGCTTTGACGTGTTGTATGCAGGTAAAAGTTCACTGCGGATCAACAGGTGGGAACTGGCAATGCCGGGCCACTTTATCGCCTGGCCTGGCGCTTTCGCAGCCTCGCTAAAGCCAGGCAGGCTCCACAATCCTTAACCCAGGCCAGCGCGCCTTATAACTGCGGGCCTTCTGCATAAACAACTCAGGCTCCGGATGCACCGGGTTGATGCGCAGTACCCCCTGCTCCACATCCTCCAGCCCATAGGGCGCGTACACCTCGCCCGTCGCAATCTCCAGGCCGATGCAGGTGCCCGCGACCAGATACCGGTCGATGCCCTGTTTGGCCGTGTGCAACTGCGGATAAGGCCGACCAAACCGCTCGCCGTACCAGAGATGAACCCGTGCCTGATTTTTGACTTCCACATTCACGCCCAGGTCCTGAAACAACACCTCGGCCGCACGGATCACCGCGTCCTCAGCCTCGTAGGACAGGTCCGTATCAAAGTAGAAAACGTCGTAGTCCTTGATGCCCTGGGCAGCAGGCAGGTTCGACTGATGATTCCACACCGCCTGGAACAGGCAGCCCGCCGTGAGAAAGCACTGGTCCACCCCGAGGTCAGGCAGGCGCGCGGTGATTTCGGCGTTGATGGGGTTGGCCATGGCCAGGTTGAGCAAATCGTCGACGGTCAATGTCATGGGCATTCCTTTCTATCGGGCCAGCGTCAGGCACCCACTCTAGCGCACCCTCATGACAGGACTAGCACCTAGCCGTTCAATTCAGTTGCCCGGTGACTCGCCGCGTCGTCGTAGGCCACATACAGCGACTCGGCGACCTGGCTTTTGATCGCCTTGGTGGATTCCAGCCCGAGAACAAAACCTTCGGCCTTGCCACCGGCGCGGTTGAGTGCTTCGTGGGTGGCAGCGCCGGTGATGGCGTCGAGGAGTTTGCTGGCGTGCGGGCCTACGCCTTTAGGGAGGGAAATCTGGTCGATGGACATGGGCGATACCTTGCAAGAGAGAGATCGGTAGCGCGTGGAACCACTGCCGGGGAGGCATGGTAGACCGGTTTGCACAGAAATGGGCTGGTTTTGATGCTGGCACCGGCAACGACGTCTTCAACGGACATGCACCATCATGAGGAGGGCTAAAGGTTCAGTGAAATCAATTCAGTTTCACTCACGTTATAGCCCTGCCTAAAATACACCTTACTTAAAGACAAGTTATAGACCGCTGAATAAGCACCTGAACACTCAATACCTTCAGGTTCTATCGCGGCAAAAAGGGTGTGGTATCACTATGAACAAAGAGTTTGCATTTACGGTCAAGAGCATTCGTTTCGACGAACACTACCACCCCGCCGAAAATACGCGCATCACCACCAACTTTGCCAATTTGGCGAGGGGCGCGAGTCGTCAAGAAAACTTGCGCAATACGTTAAGGATGATTGACAACCGTTTCAACGCCTTGGCCCACTGGGATAACCCAAAAGGCGATCGTTATTCTGTCGAACTTGACATCATTTCCGTTGAAATGGACATCGATGATCAACGTAGCGGCCATGCCATTCCGTTGATTGAAATATTGAAAACCCATATTGTCGATCGAAAAACCAACGAGCGCCTGCCAGGCATTGTCGGTAATAACTTCTCCTCTTACGTGCGCGACTATGACTTCAGCGTGCGCTTGCTGGAGCACAACAAGCACCAGCCCCACTTCAGCACACCCGCTGACTTTGGGGAGCTGCACGGAAAGTTATTCAAGAGCTTCGTCAACTCAAGCACTTATAAAGAACACTTTAACAAGCCGCCCGTCATCTGCCTGAGTGTGTCGAGTGCCAAGACCTATCATCGCACTGAAAACCTGCACCCTGTACTGGGCGTCGAATACCTGCAAGATGAATACTCCCTGACGGATGAATACTTCAAGAAGATGGGGCTGAAAGTTCGCTATTTCATGCCTGCCAATAGCGTGGCGCCCTTGGCTTTTTACTTTGCTGGCGATGTGCTCAGCGACTACACCACGCTTGAGCTGATCAGCACCATCAGCACTATGGACACCTTCCAGAAGATTTACCGCCCGGAGATCTACAACGCTAACTCTGCAGCCGGCAAATCTTACCAGCCCAGCCTGCAACACCAAGATTATTCATTAACGCGGATTGTATATGACCGCGAAGAACGCAGCCGACTGGCCATTGAACAGGGCAAATTTGTTGAGGAAAACTTCATCAAGCCCTACCAGTCGGTGCTGGAGCAATGGTCTGCCCACGGCGCGCGTTGATTCATTTAAAAGACAAGGTCACCCCGAATGAAAAAGTTATTACCTACTTCAACGGCCGGCAGCTTGCCTAAACCGTCCTGGCTTGCACAACCCGAGACACTTTGGTCGCCCTGGAAACTGCAAGACGAGGCCTTGATCGAGGGCAAGCAAGATGCGTTGCGCTTGTCCCTGCAAGAACAACAAAACGCCGGCATTGATATCGTCAGTGATGGTGAACAAACGCGCCAACACTTCGTCACCACCTTTATCGAGCACCTCAGCGGCGTTGATTTCGAGAAGCGTGAAACCGTCAGAATCCGTGACCGTTATGAGGCGAGCGTCCCGACGGTGGTGGGTGCTGTCACGCGTCAAAAGCCTGTGTTTGTCGAGGACGCCAAGTTCCTGCGCCAGCAAACCCATCAACCGATAAAGTGGGCGCTGCCAGGCCCCATGACGATGATCGATACGCTGTATGACAACCACTATAAAAGTCGCGAAAAACTGGCTTGGGAATTTGCCAAGATCCTCAATGAAGAAGCCCGCGAACTGGAGGCGGCAGGTGTGGACATCATCCAGTTTGACGAGCCGGCCTTTAACGTCTTCTTCGATGAGGTGAATGATTGGGGCGTTGCCACCCTGGAAAGGGCCATCGAGGGCCTTAAATGTGAAACCGCGGTGCACATCTGCTACGGCTACGGCATCAAAGCCAATACCGATTGGAAAAAGACGCTGGGCTCCGAGTGGCGGCAATATGAAGAGGCGTTTCCCAAGCTGCAGCAATCCAGTATCGATATCGTCTCGCTGGAATGCCATAACTCCCATGTGCCCATGGAACTCATCGAACTCATTCGCGGTAAAAAAGTGATGGTCGGTGCCATTGACGTGGCCAACCACGCCATTGAAACACCGGAAGAAGTCGCCAATACCCTGCGCAAAGCCCTGCAGTTCGTGGATGCCGACAAGCTTTACCCGTGCACCAACTGCGGCATGGCCCCCCTGCCCCGCCGTGTGGCACGCGGCAAGCTGAATGCGTTGAGTGCAGGCGCTGAAATCATCCGCCGAGAACTGTCGAACTGATGCCCACCCTGTCACGTCCCCGTGCGGCCATCGAGCCCTTGAGTTTTCGCGAAGCGCTCGGGCACTACGCCTCCGGCATCACGGTGATTACATCGCACATCGATGGCGAGCCGATTGGCTTCACCTGCCAGTCGTTCTACAGCGTGTCGATGAACCCACCGCTGGTGTCATTCAGCGTCATGGCCAGTTCCGCCAGCTACCCCAAAATCCGCCAGGCCGGTCGATTCGCCGTCAATATCCTCTCGGGTGCGCAGGTCAGGATCTCCAACCAGTTCGCGCGGCGCGGCACCGACAAGTGGCACGACGTCGACTGGCAGGCATCGCCGCTGGGCAACCCGATCATCGCCGGCAGCCTGCATTGGCTGGACTGCGACATTCACGCCGAACACGCCGCCGGAGATCACCTGATCGTGATTGGCGAAGTGAAAGCACTGAACCTGCAAGAGGCGGAAGCGACGCAGCCGTTGCTGTATTTCAAAGGGCAATATTGCAACATCGCCGCGCCTGACGTGGTTTGAGCCTCTACTCACGCCGCCGTGACTGCACCTACGGCAACGCCAGCGTCATCGTCAGCGATGAAGAACACCTGGTGAAACGCGTGATGCAATTGACCGCCGGCCAAGGCGTTTATCTTGGATGAGCTGGCGTCGGGCGCGTTGTCGCCGGTGATTGCGAAGAAACAAAGGGAAGCCTTGCCCTCAGCTGTGAATGGGCAGCGCCAACCCAAACACCACAAAGAACCCACCGCAGACTTTATTGAACCGTCGCCCGCTACGCGCCAGCCAAGGTCGAACCCGGTGTGCGGCGCTGGCCACTGTGTATTCAACGACAAACTCAACGACAGCGTAAGTCAGCGCAATGGTGGCCGTCTGCGCGATGAGGCTTCTGTGCGGGTCCAGGAAAGGTGGAATAAACGCGGTAAACAGCAGCAATGCCTTGGGGTTTGAAATGGCCGATACCAGTCCCTGACGAAACAGCGACCCACTGCTCAGCGTCGGGGCGCCGGCCGCGTCCAGGCTGACCGGGGCGGATCGCCACAACCCGAAACCCAACCAGATCAGGTACAGCCCACCAGCCACTTTCAAGGCGGTAAACCAGGTGGCGGAGGCCTGGATCAACGCGCCCAGGCCCAGTGCGCACAGCATGAGCACAAAGGCAAAGCCGAGCACGCCTCCGCTGATAGTGAACAGGGTTTTGCGGCTGCCATGGATCGCGCCATGGGTCAGCGCCAACAACGCATTGGGGCCAGGCACTACCGCTATGCCACAGCAGGTGAACAGGTAGAGCAACCAGGTCTCGAAGGGCATGATCAGGTCCGGCAACGGTGGATTCAAGCCCGTATCCTGCGAGCGAACGGCTATCATGAAAAGCGCATAATTCACTACACAGCCATTCGATAAACGAATAGAGGTAAACCGCATGCCTTCCAGTGATTTGCAGATCGATTGGCTCAAGTGCTTTGTGGCGGTGGTGGACGCCGGTTCGCTGTCGGGCGCGGCCCATGAGGTCAACCGTTCGCAGTCCGCCGTCAGCATGCAAATGAAGAAACTGGAGGCCGCGCTGGGACGGCCTTTGTTGAACCGAGGCCCGAGGCACCTGCAGTTGACCGATGACGGCCAGACATTGCTGGGCTTTGCCCGTCGCATGCTCGCCTTGCACGCCGAAACCCAGGCGGCGTTTCATGGTGAAGCCTTGACCGGGCGCATTCGTCTCGGGGTCGCGGAAGACTATGCGGCAAAGTACCTCACGCCGGTGCTCAAGCGTTTTGCGCCGCGTTACGCCGGTGTGGACATCGAACTGACCTGTGAACAGTCCACCGCACTGATCCCACGCGTGCGCAGTGGTGACCTTGATCTGGCGCTGGTGTCCAGGGACTCGCCGCACAGTGGCACCTTTCTGTTCAAGGAACCGATGGTGTGGGTAGGCTCGCCTCAGTTCGAACTGTGGCGCCGGGACCCGGTGCCTATCGCCGTCTACGAAAGCGCCAGCCTGGCTCGCCGGTATGCGGTGAATTCACTGGCCCAGCAGGGGCGTCAGTTCAAGGTGGTGTACAACAGCTCCAGCCTCGCCGGCCAAGTGGCTGCGGTTGAGGGCGGGCTCGCGATTGCCGCGATTACTCAGTGCACGGTGCAGCCGTCACTTCAGGTCTTGGGCAGCGAGCACGGTTTGGGGAATATCGAGCCGATGGAGGTGTCGATTCTACGCAGCCGGGCGTCTCGCGGGTCGAAGGCGGTCAATAGCCTGCATGGGTTTATCATCAGTGCGCTAAGAATTCAGCCCTAGCCGTCACCTGCACCCTGTTAATCTGCGGTGCCTGCCTTCTTTCGGAGCTTTCTGTGACTTCATCAAAACGCGACAGCGCCCGCATCGAACGTCGCCTTGTCGCCACCCTGACCGACGCTTGCGAAACCGCCAAAGCCGAAATCCCAGGGTTTGAATGGCTGACCCACACCGTCAACTACGCCGACTTCCCCCACAGTCTGCGCATCACTTGGGTCTTCGACACCCGCGCCAACCAGGCGCATGCCGTGGCCACGGGGCTGGATGCACGTCTCCGCGAGCTGACCGCCACCGCGCTGCACGACGCCGAGATCCCGCCTGTACATTTGGCGCGTTGTGTTCACGTTGATTCTGAAGAAGCCTGCCATGCTCAGCACGGCGGCAATTGGCGTTTGCGCCTGACGCGCTCAGCCAACTAGAGCCTGGCGCCCAACTGCTGGATAATGCCTCGCCCTGTTTCTCGCCCGCCGATAAGGAAGTCCTTTCCCATGAAGTTGCCGTTTTCCGCTGCCCTGCTCGCATCTGCCCTGCTGTCGCCTTCGATTGCCCAGGCCGACGACGCTGCGTTGGTCGACACGCTCAAGGCCTTCACCCGCTGTGACGAGACGTTCTTCAGCCGTCTGAACACCCACCGTGACGCCTGGCAGGCCTATGCACCGCTCAAGCAGGAAAAGGACTTCGCCTGGATCGCGGTGCGCGATCGCACCGACCCCAAGGCCACTGCGGTGCCGGTGAGCGCGCCAGCCATTGCGGGGTTGAAGCTGCTGTCCTACAACGACGAGGTCAGCGATCTTGGCCCGTTGGGCCTGTATTATTTCTGGGGTTTCACGGTGGACGGCAGTCTTGATGACGTCGCCCAGCGCTTCGCGGCATTGCTGGACCAACCGGGGGCGCTGCAAAAAGGCGAGGGGCAATACACGCGCAGCGAGTTGAAGGTGGGCAACAGTTGGCAGGCGATCAAACCCATGCCGGGCAAGGCACCGGGGCTGCGCAATGTGGAACGGGTGCTGATCGTGGAGCCGGAGGGCAAGTATTCCCGTGTGAGCTGTTCGGTGCAGGGCGGCGTGAATGCCGGGTTGCTGGCGCTGTTGCGGCCGGACATTGCGCCGGTGGATTACCCGCGCACCGTGGCCGACACTAACCTCGCCGATGTGCCGGTGCCGCCCAACGTGCTCCAGGGCCTCGACTCGCCGCTGTTGCAGCCCAAGTTCAAGACGTTGAGCTACACCTACCTGTCAAAGAATGGCGCGGGCAAGGACGCACCGATCACGATCAGGTTCAAGGCCGAGGGCGGTTTGCTGGTGAAAAATGAAGCCTACGGCAGCGCCTTCAATGTGGACCGTTTGATGCTGGCGGACCTGATCCAGCTGAAATCGAAAATGAACGGTGTGGGCGACGGCCAGGTGCTGCAGACCCGCGAGGCCGAGGTGAAACTACCGACGAGTTGGGCGCCGGGCCAGACCTTGAGTGCCCATCTGCAGATGGCCAATGTACCGGTCAAGCCCACCGACAAACCGACCGAAACCACCTTGACCTGCAAGGTGGGCGAGCGCTTCCCGGCGCGCCAGGTGTTTGCGTCGCTGACGGGCGATGCGATCCGGTTGGCCTGCGAGCAGGACGGGTATTCATCGTCCCGCGCGTTTATCGAGGACCTGGGCGTCGCGCTGACGCTGGAGTCGACGTCGAGCCAGACCCACTATGTGAATGAAATCCAGACGCTGGACGTGGTGCGCTGACGCAGGTTGGTCTGACCACTGCAAAGGAATAGGTGGGTCTCAAAAGCTGCGGATCAGCGAGCCGAAAAGATCCCCTTCAGGCATCTTGCTCAACGGAATATCAGCATTCTCGAACCACGCTTGCCCGGCCTCGGGATGCGGGCCACTTAGCACCACCACGCCTTTCTCATAGGTGTACCGCGCCGCCGCCACATCACCGTTGCGGTAGGTCGCGATGGTGGTGTGTGACCCTTTGGGAAAGTACGGGCCGTCCTGGAAGAAGACGTGGTCCACCTTGCCCGCCCAGGTGACCTGAACGGCGGCATCGGCAATGCCAGGTACTTCAAAACCGGGACGACCGGCTTCTGCGTCGAGGTCCTGCGGGATCAAACCGAGATTGCTGTCATCCGCCAGGTAGGCGCCCATGCACAACCCCAGGTAGCGCCCACCGTTGGCAACATAACCACGGATGGCCTCGCTGCGCGCCTCTCCCAGGCTGCGCAGGGCGCCGGGGATGTCCTGGCCGCCGCCGGGTTGCACGTAAAGGTCATAGCGCGCCAGGGTTTGCGGCGTGATGTCGATCGACTCATCCGCGCCCACAAAATCAATGTGGTAGTCAGGGTTGAGGCGTTGCAGGGCTTTTGCCACGTTTTCGGAACAGTCGTCACAGCCCGCCGGCCCCCGGTAAATGGCGACGTGGGTGATAGGCGTGCCGGCCTCGGCCGGTGACGGCAGCAACAGGGCAAAGGCAAACAACGTGGCGGCGATGGCTCGCAGGTTCATGGCGTACGACTCCGGTTTGGACACCGCCAAGCCTATAGCGATTGCCCCGTTCAATTCGTTAACAGTTGTAACCACTGCGACGAGAAATGAACGGAGCCCCGCTGCTGCTTTAAAACGTCACGCCGGGGCCTTTATTTGGCAAACGCATACTCCCCGCCCTGCTCCACTGCCTTGCGATACGCAGGTCGCGCCTGGAATTTCTGCACCCACGCCGCCAGGTTCGGATAAGCCTGCAACTTGCCCTGGGCCTTGGCGATTTCACCGATAAAGCTCATCTGGATATCCGCGCCGCTCAGTTCATCGCCGAGCAGGTAGCTTTTATCCGCGAGCACGTCGTTCAGGTAACCAAGGTAGTTGGCCACTTCCGATTCGATACGCGGATGCAACGGCGCGCCAGCCTCGCCCAGGCGGCCGACGTAGAGGTTGAGCATCAGCGGCAACATGGCCGAACCTTCGGCAAAATGCAGCCATTGCACGTATTGGTCGTAGGTGGCGCTGGCCGGGTCCGGCTGCAGGCGGCCCTGGCCGTGGCGGCGGATCAGGTAATCGATGATGGCGGCGGACTCGATCAGCACCCGGTCGCCGTCTTCGATCACCGGGGATTTACCCAGCGGGTTGATCGCCTTGAGTTCCGGTGGTGCGAGGTTGGTTTTCGGGTCGCGCTGGTAGCGCTTGATCTCGTAGGGCAGGCCGAGTTCTTCGAGCAGCCACAGGATGCGTTGCGAGCGTGAGTTGTTGAGGTGGTGGACGATGATCATTGAGTGCTCCGCGGGGCGAGAGGGGTGTCTTGGAAACAGACTACGCCAGCCTCCGCGAGTGCCGACAAATTATTTTCTGCGTGACGGACGCCGTGGTTACCATGGGGATCGGTTCGGAAGGGGACACACCATGGATCTGAAATTCAGCCACGTCGACATACTGGTCGAAAACCTTGAGGAAGCCTGTGCCTATTACGCACGCATCCTCAATGCACGCCTCTCCAAGACCTTGGTGTGGGAACGCGGCGGCCTGCATGTGCGCTATGCCGTGGTGCTGATGGGGCAAGAACGCTTCATGCTGGTCCAGCCGATCGCCGGGAACCTGCGCGAACTGTTGGATGCTCACGGCGAAGGCATGATTTATCGCCATTGCTACACCACGCCGGACATCGAGATCGCCTATGACCAGCTGATCGCCGCGGGTGTGCAGCCTGAGAACGAGAACGGCGTGCCTCTGGCCCGCGAGCATCTGCAGTCACCTTCCGGGGGGCGCATTATCTGGCTGCCCAAACGCTTTGGGCATTTCTCCATGGAGATCCTGGAAGAGGCGACGCTGGAGGCGTTTATTCTGGAGGCGTTTGACTGATCGAGGCCCACGCCGCCTGCGCCAGCAATTGCGCGTAGTGATTCGGGCTGTGCTTGACCCGGCCGGATAACCACGCACGGGCGTAGCTTTCCGCCGAGCCGATGATCAGCGACAGCAACAATTCAGCCGGGATATGGCTGAACGCCTCACGGCGGCCTTCGCCGCTCATCCACTCGGTCAATTGCGCATTGCGCTGCTTGTTGCGGGTGAGCAGTTCGTCCTTGTGCGGGCCGTTGGCCACGGCGAAGCGGCTCTGGAACATAAAGCGCGCCCACTCGGGTTGCGCATCCACCCACTCCACATAACTGCGTACCAGCGCTTCCACCCCCGCCTGAGCGGTTTGTGCCTGCTTGAGGTGTTGTTCTCGCAGTGCGGCCTGATCGTCCAGCGCGGCAAAAAACAGCGCGGCGACGATGCCTTCCTTGTTGCCGAAATGATGGTAGATGGCGCCCACACTGGTCTCGCACCGCGCGCGGATGGTTTCGATATTCGTCGCTTCGATACCGACTTCGTTAAAGCTGGCCAGGGCCTCGCGCAGGATGCTGCGCTTGAGGTCGCTGCGCCGGCTCGGGAAGGTGCGCTCGATCAGATCAGGTGCGTGCATGAAGTGGCTCGCCAAATGTGCGGAGTCTAAAGGTACAGCCGCCTGCAGAGAAGGCATGGCTTGACACTCGCGCAATTTACAGAATATTGTTCTTTTACAGAATATTATTCTGTTAACCCATTGCGAGGATAATCCATGAGCCAGTTTCTCAGCATGTTCAACAGTGTAGGCCCGGCAGCGTTCAGCCAAATGGCCTGCCAAGTGGCGCCCTACTTCAGCACCATCAACCCGGAAATCGCCGAACTGCGCCCTGGGCATGCCGTGGTCAACGTGCCGTTTCGCAAGGAAATCACCAATCACCTGGCCTCCGTGCATGCCATTGCGCTGTGCAACGCAGCGGAATTGGCGGGTGGGACGATGACGGACGTGTCGATCCCGTCAGGTGCCAAATGGATTCCCAAGGGCATGACCGTAGAGTATCTGGCGAAGGCCAAGTCAAACATACGCGCCGTCGCGGATGGCAGCGGCATTGATTGGTCAACCGCTGGAGACAAGATCGTGCCCGTGGATATTTTCGATGAGGGTGAGGTGAAGGTGTTTACCGCGAAGATCACCATGAACGTGAAGATCGCCTGAGGCCGTGATGGCAGGCTCGGCCTTTGCCGAGCCACGCTTCAGCTCACCATCGACCACAGTGATGCCCCTACCCCGGTGATGCTCTCCCCGGCAATCAAACCGGCGGCAGCGGTGATCGCAAAGCGCTCGGTGAGGCTCGGCCAGCGGCAGCTCACCAGCCAGGTCAGTATCGCGCCCAGGGCCATCATCAGCGAGACCGAGGCCGGCAATACGAAGGCCAGGCCAAGGGCGGCGGCACTCGGAAGGAAGCGGGCACGATGGGCAGGCAACGTGCTGTCCAGCACACCCAGCACCACGCCAACCAAGCCGCCAATGGCAATCGCCCAGCGGATGCTGGTGGACAGAGAATCGAGTCCATGGGTGAGGGTTTGCGCCACGGCTTTCCAGGTGGCGACCGCCGGTGCCGGCCATTCTTCGGTGAGCAGCATGGATTGCGGATCAGGGATCAAGGCCAGGTAGGCGAATACGCCGACAATGCTGCCGATGAAGATCCCCAGGATTTGCGCGATCACTTGCTTGTGCGGCGTGGCGCCAATGGCCTTGCCCACCTTGAAATCATTCATCAAGTCCGTGCATTGCCCGGCCGCGCCGCCGGCCGTGTTGGCGCTCATCAGGTTGATCGGCACCTGCCCCGGCGCGACGATGCCGAAGCTCAGCTGGGACAGTTGCCCGATGGCACCGATGGGCGGAATACCGGTGGCGCCCACCACGCGCGCGGCGACGGCGGCGAGGCAGATCGCCAAGGGAATAGTGAGCAACGCCATGCCCAGGTTGATACCGAACAGCAGCGCCTGCAGGCTCACCACCAGCACAATCGCCAACGCAAAACCGGCGGCCGGACCTGGCTTGGGCACTGTCCAAGTCGATCCACCGCTGGAGTGCGTTGACCGGTACAACGCCCACAAACGAATCGCCAGTGACGCCAAGGTGGAACACACCATCAAGCTCACGCCCGGCCACAGCAACCACTCCACCAGCGCAGCGAACTGCGGGCCGCTGCTGTCCGCAGGCAACGTGACCAGGTGTTGCGCCAACAACCAGGGGCCCAAGCCGCCCCAGGCGAGCAAAGCACCGAGCAGCAGAGTCAGGCCCACGCGAATGCCGATGATGCCGCCGAAGCCCACCAGCAGCAGCGAAGGGTCGGCGGTGAAGGTCAGGCGCTCCAACTGAGCGATGGGCGACCAGCGCGGGAAGGCCCACATAAAGGTGTCCACCCACTTGACCAGCCCGGAGAGCAACGCGGCGCTGAACAACACCTTCAAGCGCGTCGCGGCTTCGCGGCCGTGGTTATAGATGTGCAACAGGGTTTCCAAGGTGGCCATGCCTTCGGGGAATTTCAGTGCCTTGTCATTCAGCAGCGAGGGCCGTAGATACCAGGCGATCCAGATGCCCAGGAAACTCACCGAGAACACCCAGGCGATCATCGGGACGGCGTCCAACTGGTTGCCGGTCAACAAGGTATAGGCCGGGATCGGCGCCACCAACCCACCGGAAATGATTGACGCGGCGGCCGACGCGACGGTCTGGTTGATGTTGCTTTCGTGCAAGGTCCACGGCAGGTGCTCGGTGGAACGCTTGGCCACTCCCTGAAAGATGGCGTAGCCGATCAGTAGCGCGATGATCGACATGTTGAACGACCAGCCGATCTTCAACCCGGCATACACATTCGAAGGCGTAAGGAGGATGCCGAGGACACTGCCGGTGATGACCGCGCGCAAGCTCAGCTCGCGGGTGACGGGGCCGTGCGGGAGAGTCGTTGGCGGGGCTGAAGTCATGCGGAGTCCTTTCGGCGACGAAACGGGGCGACTTAGTAAGTGAGCCCTGGAGCGACCGAAGGTTCCTGCCATGAGGATCGGGACAATGTGGTGAGCGGGCTTGCCCCGCTCACCACAACACGCTTGCCCTTCACAAAATCCTGGTCAGCTCAGACGAAATCGCGCGGTGTTGTCGCTCAGCGCCTGGCTGCCTTTGCTCAGGGTGTCAGCCGCCTGGTTCACTGCCCGCGCACCGTCCAGTAAACGCCCTGCCGCCTGGTCCACTTGCTGGATATTACCGCTCACTTCATCCGCCGTGGCGGCTTGCTCCTCAACGGCGGTGGCGATCTGTGCCAGGGTGTCGGTGACGTGCTGCACCGCGCCGGCAATCTCGCCCAAACGGGTACCCAGCCCGGTGACGGATTGCGCATCCGTCAGCGCTTGCTCACACGCCGCGCCCATCAGGGCGACTGCCTGGCTGACCGTGGCGCGCAGGCTGTCGACAGTGCCGGCGATCTGCGCCGTGGAGGCCTGGGTACGTTGCGACAGGCTGCGCACTTCATCGGCGACCACGGCAAATCCGCGCCCCTGTTCACCAGCACGGGCGGCCTCGATGGCGGCGTTGAGCGCCAGCAGGTTGGTCTGTTCGGCGATGCCACGGATGGTGTCGACCACCGATTGAATCTGCTGTCCCCGCTGGCTGACCTGCTCCAGCGCATCGGCGGTGTCGGTCAGGCGCACGTTGAGTTGCTGGATGCTGGCTGTGGTGCGCTGGCTGTCGCGGCTACTGTCTTCGGCAATGCGCCGGGTCTGTTGGGCGCTGTCCGAAGCGTGCTCACAGCTTCTAGCGACGCCCAAAGACGTCGCGGCCAGTTGGGTGGCGGCGGTGGCAATCTGGCTGATTTGTTGTTGCTGGTCTTCGACTTCGGTGAGGGTGTTGCCCGATTGGGCGTTGAGGGTCAGCACTGCCGAACCCAGCTGCTGCGTCTCGTGATTGACTCCCAACAGGCTGGTGCGCAGTTGCACCACCGCCACGTTGAGCGCGGTGCTGATGGCCGCGAGTTCATCGCGCCCTTCCACCGCCACTTCGACACACAGGTTGCCGTCCCGCAGGGATTCGGCCAGGGTGGTGATGCCGCTGGCGCTGCGGCGGATCGAGGCTTGCAGGCACATGAACAGGTACAACGCGGCCAAGGCCAGCAGGCTGAACGTTGCTGCCACCGGCACGAATTTCTGCAACGAACGGTCACGGTAGTGGCCCAGGCGCGCATCCAGCGAGGCGAGGGACTGGTTGCGCAGCGCGCCCAGGCTGTCGAGCATGCCGTCGACACTGGTGTCGAAGGCCGCCGTGTCGAGTTTGATGGTGCCGCCGAACACGCCGTCGTCGAGCACTTTGAGTTCGCTGTCCAGGCGTTGCAGGCTGTTGTCGTACTGCGCCGTCCAGGGTTCAATACCCGCATATTGCTTGGCCTTGAGTGAGGCCGCCGCCTTGACCAATTGGTCCCGCGCATCGCCAATGCGACTGCGCAAATCGCGCATCTGCAAACGGCTCTGCAAGGTGAATTGACCCGAAGCAATGGACGCCTGACCGACACTGGCCATGCGGCCTATGCGCTCGATCAGGTCGGGGGTGTACTGGGTGGAAATCTGCATCAGCAGGTAGGTTTCCAGCCACGGGTCGAGGATCAGCCCGGCATCCAGGGTGATCTGCTCGCGCAAGATTTGCATCGCGGTCAGGGCCGAGGTGAAACGGTCGTAGCCATCCGGCCACCAGCCCACGGTACGCAGGGATTGGGAGTCCATGCCCTTGACCGTGGCCTGCAACGCGTCAAAGCGGGCCTGGATGTCCGCACTGGCGTTCTGGGCTTTGAGCGAATCGCCCAGGGCTTGCAGGCTTTGCAGGATAACCGGGAAATTGGCGTCGACCTTGTCCATCGCCGCCTTCGCCGCCGGGGTGGGCGCGTGCAGGATGTCTGCCGCTTTCCAGCGCGCGGCGAGGTTGCGTTGGGCCGTCAGTTGACCATCGAGCGCATCCAGGGCCAGCAGTTGCCGAACCCCGGACTGCTCGCTGGAAATCACGGTCAATTTGTCGCGATAGTCCGAACCGATCATCCACAGGCTACCCGCCAGGGGCAGCATGAACAGGAAGAACAGGATCTGGAACTTGCGCGCAAAGCCGAAACGCCCCAGCAGGCGGATACCGGGTGATAAAAGGCTGTGCATGTCCGACCACTCCCCAAAAACGACCCACGCGGTGCACCGCGGGGTGAAGCCTTGAAATGACTAACGGCAAAATGCCATGTCATTGATTAGCTTGGCTCAAGCAAGATACGGGCCGTGGGTAGTGGGGCTGGAGACAGGCGGCCTCGCGCGTTTAGCGTGCAAGTGCCGTGCTCGAAAATGGGGCAAAAGCACTCAGTGCTGAAGACGCCGCTGTAACTATTGGCGCAGTCCGTAGGAACAGCGGAATTACTTCCTGCTGATTAGCGCTTTTCTCCACGCTCACACTGAAATCTCCTAACACCACTGGAGATTCATCATGCCCGTACGTCCATTGACCAGTTCTGAAAACCGAACCTTCCGCGCAGCACGCTGGGCGGCACTGCGTTCACTCAACTACACCATCGACCAACTCAATGCCGGTAATGCCACTGTCGCCCGGGTTTGGATGGGCGTCGCCCATCCTCAGAATCTGCAGGAATTGGCGCGACGCCTGGGGCTGATTCGTACGGCGTTGAGCAACATTCATCAAAACCAGGTTTTTTATGACACAGACCCGCAGGCTGACTGGTTCGCCAAAGTAAACGTCAACCTTCAAGGCCCGGCGCACGTCATCACAGTCGCCCGCCCCTTCTTCGAGGCCCCGACGTATGGCAATGACTCCCGCGCCGGTACGCTTATCCACGAAACCAGCCATTTCCGCGATGTGCTGAACACTGACGACAATGCTGATGGACGCGACGCCTGCCTGCGCCTGGTTCAGCAGGCACAGCAACATGACGGGAACCTGAATGCCGTCATTAACAATGCCGACAGCTGGGAGTATCTGGTGGAAGACACCTATTGATCCAGGGCTGCGGCAATCGGAAAAAGCCTGTTTTCGGACAGGCTTTTTCATCCCCCACTATCAGGAGTTGAACATGGAACGTCGATTATTGATGGGCGCCTCACTGGCAGCGCTATACATGTTGGCGGCGCCGGCGCACGCGCTCAGTACTGCCGATGTTGAACCTCAAACGCTAAAAGAGTATGCCGTCACACTAAACGCCCATGCGAGTCATTTTCAGTGGCAGCAATTATGGAGAGCCACGCGTGAGCATGGTTTTTTCAACAAAAACTCCCCCACGTACTTCACTGCACCCATGGCACAAGTACCCGACCTTGTGTCCACCGTTTTGAATAAGGCAACGACCGTTACACCCTTCGCGTCAACCCGCGCCACCTACCGCTATGACTTTGCAGACAAAGTAGGTTTATTCAACAACGTGGCCGTCACGGCACTGTGCGTTGATGTGGACTGGCGCACTCTGCACGAAGGCGCCGATGTTGAAGATGCCCACGCGATGCGATCGGTGAGCCTGTTGCTCGCCAAACCCTGCCCTTGATGCAAACAGCCACCCAAGATTCGCTTGGGTGGCTGTTCCTAGAGTGTTACAAAGCACTCGCCAACAAAGCGGCTTCCTTGCAACGTCGGGTGGAATAACGATCGCCGAAATTCCTCAAGTTGCTCTCGGCTGCGTTCCAGTCCGCCGCCACAACTTGCGCCCAGAACTTCGGTGTTCGGCTGGCAAGGTTGCCATATTGGAAGGCAACCGAGGCGATCACGGTTTGCATCGGAGCGGGTAATGCATCAAATGGGCGTCCGGCAGCTTTGCTGTAATCACTGGCCAGGCGCTTGATGAAGGGTGCCTTGTAGGCCTCGTCAATCCTACGCGCATCCTCCGCACTGACATTCAGCGGCAGGCGTTCGAGGCATGCGACGGCTTCCGCACCGATCAACCCCAGGTAGGGTAAAAGCCGGTCACTGAGATCCTTGGGCAGCATAGTCAGGTCCTTTTGCTGGCCCAGGTCAAAGCCGGTGCCGATGGTGACGCCGCTACGGCTGTTTTCCGGATCAGGCACGTAACCACGTGTGGCGCTACCGCCTTCGAGCTGAGCGATGAAAGCCATATCTATCGAATTGTTGGGCATGGTGAGTTTCCTCTTGGGTTTAGGAAACTGCAGTCCATCACCCACGCCTCCCCCTCTTCAGAAGGTAAAACTTCCCCATCTTCATAGGTAAAGTTTCCTACTGATTATCCGCACGCATTACTTCCTAAGCTCTGACCAGCTCACATCACAAGGAGGTTAGGCCGATGGAACCGAAAGACCTGGAACACATCGATGTTCGACAACTCCCCCACTCCCTTCAGGTGCTGGTTGCCTGTATCGGTATGGAAAACGCGTTCCGCCTGACCTGCGTATATGGCGGTCGCCCCAAGTACATCCCCAAACACGCACAACGTACTTCGCTGGCGCTGATTTTATCGCCGGAAGCCTTACGGGCCTTAATCAATGACTTCGCAGGTATTTCTTTGGAGATACCCAAGTCCGACCATTTTTTTCGGCAGATCCGTAATCAGAATATCCAGATGGGTATTTCCGATGGCATTTCACGAAGTGTATTAGCCGAGAAGTACGGACTGAGCCTGCGGCAAATCGCCAATATTCGCCGCCAAGACATTTGCATTCATCGGTAATTACTTCCTACTGAATCACAAAGTGCCACATGGATAAATTGAAGTTGCGCACTTTCGCGCACTCAAGATAAGGAAATTAAAAATGCCAGATATTGATAAAGGTCTCATTGGAGGCGTGATCGCCGCACTCCCACTGGACAAGATGATTACCGGGCCGCTGATGGCAATGATCCAGGCCCAAGTCGCTGCCAGTAAAGCGTATGCGGACTTTCTCATGGGCGTGTGTATCCAGGACGGCAAGGCCGTTTCGGTACAGTTTGACTATGACGAAACCCTCGTCGATGAGCAGGGCATCTACAAAGGCACGGTCAGCAAGACCATGCGCATTCCGCTGCTGGCTGCGATCAGCCACCCCAACATCACCATCGAAGAAGGCAGCATCGAGTTTGAGCTGACCATCACCCAAATGGCCGAGGACACCAGCTCCAATGATGTTTCCGGCAGCTTCGACGCCAAGATGGGCTGGGGTCCTTTCAGCGTTTCGGTCAAAGGTGCCGCCAGCCACAAGTCATCCCAGACACGTAAGACAGATACCCGCGCACGCTACGAAATCAAGACCAAAATCGTTCGCCAAGACCCACCGGAAGCCTTGATGCGCGTCATCGATTTCCTCACCGATGCCGCCACCAAGCCGGTCACTCTGCCGAGCGCCACTCCAACCAGCCCGACTGAGCTGCCAAAAGCAGGGGTGCTTCCACTGCCTGACGCCAAGCCTGCGGAAAAAACCAAATAGTCCCACCCCGCCCCGTCCCTCTGGGCGGGGCAACCCACTCGACTTGAAAGGAGCTCACCATGGCATTTTTTTCGCGCCCCAAGGAACCCATGTCGGCCAGCGACTTGAGCCACATCACCCGCGGGTTGCAGCAGGCCGCAGCGGCCACGCATAACTTGATCGCCCATCAATACATTGCGCTGTTCGACCAGTTCTTCGACTACAACGCTGAGGACCTGGGCACGCCAATGAAAGCCAAGATGGTGGAGATTTCGCTGACCGAGGGACATACCATCAGCGTACCGCTGATCGCACTGGTCGCGCCGAAGGGTTTGGCGCTGCACAAGATGGATGTAGACCTGTCGGTAAAAATGCACAGCACTGAGGTGCAAAAAGCCAGCCACGACCTGGAGAACGGCGACCTCCACAGCGAGAAGTTTTTCGTGACCTTTGGCGCCACCAAGCGTGAGGGTCAGGAACGCGATCCCGATGAGGTGCAGATTCGTATCGAGTTCAAGGCGTGCGAGCCACCGGAGGCGATCAACCGAATCATCGAGGAGTACACCCATTTGATCAGCCCCATCGCAAACCCGCCAGGTCCGTCCCCTATCACCGAACAGCCCACCGCACAGGCCCCTTCGGACTTCGCCCCCTAAAGGCGCTTAAAAGGACCTATTGCATCACCTTGTACCGGTCGAAATTATTGATGTGATCATCCAGATTATCCTCAAGCATCATCCGGTACTGGTCACAGAAGTACTTCAACATCGCCTCCCGTGCATCGGCCATTTCCGCGCCGGACTTGAAGTTGCGCGCACTGGCCCAGGCATTGAAGCGCGTGGTGCCGAACATCATCGAGGCGCTGACCTGGCCGAGGTTTTCGTGAGCCTGCAGCTGCTGGTTCGACAGTTCGATGTGCGCGTCGGCGCGGTCGTAGAAAGTGAGGTCGGTGGCGTCGGCCATTGTCGGTGTCCTAGGTCATCAGGTTTGAATGAAGGGGTATCAGGCCAGTAACGCGGCAATCCATCTGGCCTGTTGGGCAATCTCTTGTCGCTTCTCTTGCGACACCGCCTGCCGAGCGCGCTCGAAGCTGGACAGGGTCTTGTGCTTCTGGCGCAACATGCGTTGCCACTTGGCGATGAACGCCGGGCTGCGGGCCTGCATTTGCAGCGGCCCGAAGTACAGCTGTTCAGCAGTGTAAGCCACTGGCCCAGCGCGCTCGGCGACGATGATTTCGTAGTAGAAACGGTTCTCCAACAGCAGCTCTTCACTGAGGATCGTATAACCGTTATCCATCAGCCATTGGCGCAGCGGTTGCTCGCCGCCGTTGGGTTGCAGGATCAGGCGTTCCTGGCCGCTCAGGTGCTGCTTGCCGCTTTCGAGGATGTCGCGAATCGTCTCGCCGCCCATGCCGCAGAGGCTGATCGCGGTGATACCGTCATGAGGTTCGATGGCCGCCAAGCCATCGGCCAGGCGCACCGTGATCTGTTGCTCCAGGCCGTTGTCGCGCACGCTACGTTGCGCCGCATGAAAGGGCGTGGTCGCGACCTCCCCCGCCACGGCCGACGTGATCAGGCCGCGACGCATCAACGCCACCGGCAAATAACCGTGATCGGAGCCAATATCGGCCAGGCGCGCGCCAGCCGGTACGTTGGCGGCGACGCGCTCCAGGCGTTTGGACAAGGTGTGTTCGTTCAACGGCCCTGCTCCCCCGAAAAACGATCCCGGCTGTTCGTCAGGTGCAACACCATGGCCGCGCGGGCAGCGTCCGGGTCCTGGCGTTTGATCGCGTTGAAGATCGCCTCATGTTCCAGGTTCGCCAACTGGCCCAGCTTGGCAAAGTCGGCGCCGCCACGTTCATCGCCTTTCACCTGGGTGCGCGGGATCATTGCATTGCCCAGGTGCAGCATGATTTCGGTGAAGAAGGTATTGCCGGTGGCCTCGGCGATCAACTGGTGAAAGCGTTTGTCTTCCTCCACGCAGCTGTCGTTGTTGGCCAGGGAGGCCTGGTAGTCGTCGAGTGCCTGGCGCATGTGGTCCAGCTGTTCGTCGGTGCGGCGCAATGCCGCCAGCGCGGCGGCTTGCACCTCCAGGCCCAGGCGCAGTTCGAGCATGTTGCGCACGCTGGCCACCGTGTCCACATGCAGGCGCAAGCCCTGCTGGGCCTGTTGCGCCAGCACGAAGGTGCCGATGCCGTGGCGGGTCTCGACCAGCCCGGAGGCCTGCAATTTGGAGATCGCTTCGCGCACGACGGTTCGGCTCACACCGTGCTCAAGCACGATGGTGGATTCCGAAGGCAGCTTTTCGCCGGGTTTCAATTGGCCGAGCAGAATGCGCTGGGTCAGCACATCGACCACGCCCTGGGCCAGGTTGGTGGAGCGTTTACGCAGGGGGATTCCACTTTCGATGGGCATTGCAACAGGTCCACGGGGTTGAGCTGCGGGGAGCTTAACACCCAGCCCGGCGCCAAGCGTGGGTTGATTGAAAAAACCCACAACTTGTATGACAACCAAACTTATCGTTCACGCTCACAGATACCCTCCTCACGCTCTTTGCCGGTAAAAATCTCGCTCAAGAACCCGCACCGCGCCCAATAAACACGCTATAAATAACCGGAATATCTGTTCTACCCACCGCGTTATAAGAAGAAAAACACTCCCCAGCGGATTGCGGTCGCAAGAAACCTACTTGTATGATGTCTATCAACAAGACACGCAAACCCGCATAAAAATAATCAGGGGGAGTTTTGAATTGTGAACAATTCAAGCCATGCATCTGCCGCTCCACACCGTGATCCCGTCGTCGCGCGCGCCGTGAGCAAAGTGAAGAGCCATGTGCTCCCACTGTTCGTGATCATGTTCATCCTCAACTACATCGACCGGGTCAACATCGGCTTTGTGCGCACGCACATGGAGCATGATCTGGGCATCGGCGCGGCCGCCTATGGTTTCGGCGCCGGGTTGTTCTTCATCGGCTACGCCCTGTTCGAAGTGCCGTCCAACATGCTGCTGCAAAAGGTCGGCGCACGTCTCTGGCTGACCCGCATCATGTTCACCTGGGGCATCGTCGCCACGCTGATGGCGTTCATCCAGAACGAAACCCACTTCTATATCCTGCGCTTCCTGCTGGGTGTGGCCGAGGCCGGCTTCTTTCCTGGGGTGATCTACTACTTCACACGCTGGCTGCCTGGCGCGGAACGCGGTAAAGCCATTGCAATCTTTTTGAGCGGCTCGGCGGTTGCGTCGCTGATTTCCGGCCCGCTTTCAGGCGCGCTGTTGCAGATCGAAGGCTTTGGTTTCCATGGCTGGCAATGGATGTTTGCCATTGAAGGCCTGGCCTCGGTGGCACTGGGGTTCTTTGTGTGGTTCTGGCTGGACTCGAAACCCCACGACGCCCAGTGGATGACCCGCGAAGAGCAGGACGCGCTGGTCAACGCCATCGACCAGGAGCAGCGCGACCGTGAAGCCCTCACCACGGTCAAACCGACCCTCGGCAAACTGCTCAAGGACCGCCAGATCCTGCTGTTCTGCGCACTGTACTTTTGCATCCAACTGACGATCTATGCCGCTACCTTCTGGCTGCCGAGCATCATCAAGAAGATGGGTGACCTCACGGATGTGCAGGTCGGCTTCTTCAACTCGATCCCGTGGCTGATCTCGATCATCGCCATGTATGCCTTCGCCTCGCTGTCTGGCAAATTCAAGTTCCAGCAGGCTTGGGTCGCGGCGGCGCTGTTGATTGCGGCAGCGGGCATGTTCATGTCTACCACGGGCGGGCCGATCTTTGCCTTCGTGGCGATCTGCTTCGCGGCCATCGGTTTCAAGTCGGCGTCGTCGCTGTTCTGGCCGATACCCCAGGGTTACCTGGATGTGCGCATTGCCGCCGCGGTGATCGCGCTGATCAACTCCATCGGCAATCTGGGCGGCTTCGTCGCCCCCACCACCTTCGGCTTCCTGGAACAGACCACCGGCTCGATCCAGGGCGGCCTTTACGGCCTGGCCGGCACTTCGTTGCTGGCCGCGATCCTGGTGTTTTTCGCCAAGACCTCGCCCTCTGCCGTTCCGATTTCACCGAGCGCCGAGCCAACAAACGCCGCCCTCAGCAAACCTCTTTGAGCTTATTCAGGAACTTGCCATGACTACGCCCGTCGTTACTCACTTTCAGGTCATCCCCGTCGCCGGCCATGACAGCATGCTGCTCAACCTCAGCGGCGCCCACGGCCCCTACTTCACACGCAATATCGTGATTCTCAAGGACAGCTCCGGCAACACCGGCGTGGGCGAAGTGCCCGGTGGCGAGCGCATCCGCGAAACCCTGGAAGACGCTCGCAGCCTGGTGATCGGCCAACCCATTGGCCAATACCAGCGCATCCTCAACCAGATGCGCAGCACCTTTGCCTCCCGCGACGCTGCCGGTCGTGGCTTGCAGACCTTTGACCTGCGTATCACCATCCACGCCGTCACGGCCATGGAAGCCGCGCTGCTCGACCTGCTGGGTCAATTCCTCGACGTCCCGGTGGCGGCCTTGCTCGGTGAGGGGCAGCAACGCGACGCGGTAAAAATGCTCGGCTACCTGTTCTATGTCGGCGACCGCAGCGCAACCCCTCTGGCCTACCGCAACGAAGCCGACAGCGACGATGAGTGGTTCCGCCTGCGTCACGAAACAGCCCTGACGGCCGACGCCGTGGTGCGCCTGGCTGAAGCCGCCAAGGCCAAGTATGGTTTCAACGACTTCAAGCTCAAAGGCGGCGTGCTGAGCGGCGACGAAGAAATCCAAGCCGTCACCGCCCTGGCCGAACGCTTTCCGGATGCCCGCATCACGCTCGACCCGAATGGCGCCTGGTCATTGAAAGAAGCCATCCGGCTGTGCCGCGACCAGCACCACGTACTCGCCTACGCAGAAGACCCTTGCGGCGCCGAGAACGGCTACTCGGGCCGCGAAGTCATGGCCGAATTCCGTCGCGCCACAGGCCTCAAGACCGCCACCAACATGATCGCCACCGACTGGCGTGAAATGGGTCATGCGATCCAACTGCAATCCGTCGACATCCCCCTCGCCGATCCGCATTTCTGGACCCTGCAAGGCTCGGTACGCGTGGCGCAGATGTGCCATGAATGGGGCCTGACCTGGGGCTCGCACTCCAACAACCACTTCGATATTTCCCTGGCGATGTTCACCCAGGTAGCCGCCGCGGCCCCTGGCGACATCACCGCCATCGACACCCACTGGATCTGGCAGGACGGTCAACACCTGACCAAGGCGCCACTGAAAATCGAAGGCGGCTACGTGAAAGTGCCAAACAAGCCAGGCCTGGGGGTGGAGATCGACATGGACGCGGTCGCCAAGGCCCATGAGGTGTACAAAGGCATGGGCCTCGGCGCGCGGGATGACAGCGTGGCGATGCAGTTTCTGATTCCGGGGTGGCGCTTCAACAACAAGCAGCCGTGCCTGGTGCGCTGATTCAGAGGTTTGTAGGGGCGGGCTTGCTCGCTCCTGCAATCGGCCGCACAGTCAGCTCAATCCCTGGCGCCAGCATCAGCTTCTGGATCATTTCATAGCGCGTCTTTGCCCCCCTTTTCTGGTCGGTTTTATCGCGCCCCCACAGCCTCAAGTAGGCCGTGATACCCGTACGCACGAAATACATTCGGTAGCCGGGCCCGACAACCATTGGGTGGATACTATGAGGGCTTGTTTCCCCCGTGTTTAAAGCACCCGATCAAACAACGGCGCCACGTCATACCGCTGCTTCAACATCTGCGCATCCACCAAAAAATCCGCCGTGGCCTGGGCCTCGCTGATAATCGTCGGCGAGATCGGCAGCACCTTGATCGCGTCGCGCTTGAACCACACCTTGGCGATTTCCGGCGCCGACTGGTTGGCCTTGGACCAGGCTTCGGCGTACTCATCGACGTGAGTGTTGCTCCACTGCCGAGCGCGGGTCAGGCGGGCGATGAAGTCCTTGATGATCGCGCTTTTCTGCGCCAGGGCCGGCTCGTAGGCGACGATGTAGGTCGGTGCGCTCATCAGGCCCTTGGCGTTGCGGATCAGGGTGCTGCCTTCTTTTTCCTGCAGCGACACGTAGGGTTCCCAGGTGCCGAAGGCGTCGATGTCGCCCTGGGTCAGCGCCAGGCTGGCCTCTGCCGGCAGCAGGTATTTGAAGTTGACGCTGCTGCGCGGCACACCGGCTTCATCCAGCGCCCTGTACGCCAGTTGCTGGCTCCACGAGCCGTTCCAGATGGCGACGGTCTTGCCTTTGAGGTCAGCCACCGAGTGAATGCCCTTGCGCGCCACGATACCCACACCGTCGAGGCTGGTCTGGGTGCTGGCGACCACTTTGACCGGCGCACCATTGGCGGCCAGGCTGATCACCGGGGTGTCGCCGACGATGCCCACATCCAGCGCGCCGCTGGCCACGGCCGAGGCCACCGGCGAGCCGGTGTTGAACCGTTTGAAATCGATTTTGTACGGCAGGTCTTTAAGCTCACCCGACAGCTCCAGCACGATACGGTTGGAGAAAAACTGATCACCCACGGTGAGGGTCAGCGGCTCGGCGGCTCCGGCCGACGTTCCAGACAGTGCAAGAGAGGCCAGGCCCAGCAAGGACAGCAGTGTTCGACGGTTGATCATGGAAAATCCCACAGGGTTGGAGGGTTGGTTCAACCATCTGTGGGTATGCAGTCTGGCCGTTTGACGTAGAAGCTAACGCAATAAAAGCGCGGGGTTTAATACTGTTAGGCACTATCGATAGAACCGTCGTACAGCTCGCTAGCTGCTATTCGTATTAAAAACTTTGCCGCACCTGAGTTAGGGTGGCCGTACCAGACCACTGGACCCCAGCACCTGAACCATTTTCTGCAAGGTCCATTGCATGTCGATTCCCACTTTGAATATCTGGGGCACACCGCCCACCGCCCGCTACGAACAACTGGCCGCGCCGTTTCGTCCCCTCTTTGCGCAGATTCTCGCGCAGGCGGCGGTGGCGGATCAGACACGCGGCAGCCTCGCCACCGTGATCCAGCAACTGAACGCCTTGGGCTTGCCGCGCTGGCGTCTGCCGGCCAGTTACGGCGGCCAGGATGCGACGCTGGTCGAATTGCTGACGTTGCTCACGGAACTGTCCGCCGCCGACTCCAACATCACCCAAGCCCTGCGTGGGCACTTCGGTTTCTGCGAAGACGTGCTCAGTGCCAAGGACCGGGTTTGGCGCGCCAAATGGCTAGACCGGCTCGGCCAGGGCGCCCTGCTCTCCCCCGGCAGCACCGAAGTCGGCAACCAGACCCGCGGCGATTTCGAAACCCGCCTGCACCGTGACGAAGCTGGCGCCTTGCGCATCAGCGGCAGAAAGTTCTACACCACCGGCGCGCTCTACAGCGACCTGATCAACACCATCGCCACCGGCGAAGACGGCACGATCTACAGCGTGGTCGTCGACCTCAAGGCCCCCGGCGTGCAGATCGTCGATGACTGGAACGGTTTCGGCCAACGCCTCACCGCCAGCGGCACCTGCATCTTCGACAACGCGCCCGTGGTGGACGACGACGTACGCCTCACCCAACAGCGCTTTGGCCACGGTCAATCGTTCTTCCAGCTCTACCACCTCAGTACCCTCGCCGGCATCGCCCGCCGCGCCGCCCTCAGCGGCGCCGAAGAACTCCGCCAACGCGCGCGCACCTTCACCACCGGCAATGCCGACACCGCCGGCCAGGACGTGCAACTGCTGCAAGTGATCGGCGAAGTCGCCAGCCAGGCCTACGCTGCGCAAGCCATCGCCCAGCAAGCGGCGCAACGGCTGGAGCACACCGCGCAGTATGTAATCGCCCATGACCAACCGTTGCACGATGACGATCCGCAGGTTGCGCTGGCTGAATTGGAAGTGTGCCTGGCCGTGAACCCGGTGGTGGATGCGACACTGGCGGCCACCACGGCGCTGTTCGATGCACTGGGCGCCAGTGCCACCGCCAGCAACAAGGCGCTGGACCGGTTGTGGCGAAACGCGCGAACCCTGGCGAACCACAACCCGCGCGTGTACAAGTCGCGGATTGTGGGCAATTACCTGGTGAATGGGATCCTGCCGCCTGCGCAGTGGCGGGTGGGTGTGGCACAGGTATAACGGCCAGAGGTCACAGACACCCCGCTGTGCCCTGGTTCATCAGGACTTCCAGCGGGGTTTGCATGGTCGCTCTCCGGTTGTTTGCGGCGAGTGCATCGCACTGCAAAACAGTGTGCGACGGGGCAACACCGCTCGTAATCCTACTTGGGTATGGGCCGTGTATACCTTAGTTTGCAGGCTGGCTCACAAACTCCAGCACCCGCGCCAGCATCCGATCACAGGCCTGCAACTGCGCCACGCTGATAAACTCGTCCGGCTTGTGCCCCTGCTCCATGCTGCCCGGCCCGCACACCACCGTGGGAATGCCGGCCTGGTCAAACAATCCGCCTTCAGTGCCAAAGGCCACGGTGGCGAACTCCCGCGAGCCACAGAACTGCGCCACCCACTCGGCGGCCTGGCTTTCCAGCGACGTGGCCAACCCCGGATAGCTGGACAACTCGCTGAGGCTGATCGCCGATTGCTCGCTCACCGCCCGCATCGCCGGCAACAGGGTTTGCTCGGCGTATGCCTGCAATTGCCGGGCAACCTGCCAGGGATCCTGGGCGGGCAAGGAACGCACTTCGAAATCGAAACTGCAGTCCTGCGGAACGATGTTCAGTGCCTTGCCGCCGTTGATCAGGCCGGTCTGCACCGTGGAAAACGCCGGAGCAAAGCGCTGATCCAGATGCGGCGGCGCCTTGAGCGTTTCGCCGAGCCGCACCAGCTCGCTGATCAAACACGCGGCATATTCAATGGCATTCACGCCCGCCGGCGCATAGGCCGAATGGCACGCCGCTCCATGCACGTGGCAACGCATCGCCAGTTTGCCCTTGTGGCCGAGTACCGGCTTGAGTTCGGTGGGTTCGCCGATCACGCACAGCAGCGGTTTGACCGGTTGCTCATGGAATCGCTCGATCAGCGAACGCACACCCAGGCAACCGACTTCTTCGTCATACGACAGCGCAATGTGCACCGGCATGCGCAGCGAAGCCTTCACCAGGGCCGGCACGCACGCCAGCACACAGGCGATATAGCCCTTCATGTCCGCCGTGCCACGGCCGTACAACTTGCCGTCTTTCTCGGTGAGGTCAAACGGCGCCACGCTCCAGCGCTGCCCCTCCACCGGCACCACGTCGGTATGCCCGGACAACACGATGCCGGGCACTTCTGCCGGGCCGATAGTCGCGAGCAGGTTGGCCTTGCTCTTGTGTTCGTTGTACACCAACGCGCAGGCCACGCCGTGGTCCTGCAAATACGTGCGCACAAAGTCGATCAGGGCCAGGTTGGATTCGCGGCTGGTGGTGTCAAAACGCACCAGTTGCGCCAGCAGTTCGCGGCTGTTCATCGATCGTCTCCGGGTACGGCGTAGCCGGGTGCGATCTGCGGGTTGATGGCACGGTCGATGTAGGCCTGCAACTGCCCGCGATAAGCCTGCCAGAGCTGGTCGAGGGCGCCGATGGGGTCTTCATCCGCCCAGTCCACCCGCAGGTTGACGATGGGCCACAAGAGGTCATCCACCACCACCAGTGCCGCCGAATGCACCGGCCCGGCTTCACCACCGCCTGCCACACCGGCTTGCATCGCCGCCAGCAAGCGGTCGGCCAGATGCCCGGAGGCTTTTTCGAAAGCAGCCACCATGGCATCGATCACAGCAGGATGGGCGAGCATATTCCCCGCCGCCACACACTGCTCGCCACTCACCGCATGGTGGATGCCCAGGGTCTGCGCGCCGCTGAAATGCGCCGTGCGGCCTGCGTTATCAATCACCGTCACCTGGCGATATTCACTGTGATCCTGCCCAGCCAAGGCGGCCAGCGCCTCACTCGGCGCCACCCCCTGTTCCAACAGGTCCAGCACCTGCGGCCCCAGGCTCGGCAAGGTGATGTTCTGCGACGCTACCGCCCCTACGCCGGGCCGCAGCCACGGGCAACGCGCGCCCACGGCAATGCTCGAAGAGCTGATGGCGATGCCCAACTGGCCCGTCTCGGCGCAGCGGGCGACAACGGAAAAAGTCATGTGGAGTCCTCAGTCGAGCACGGAAGGGTCTGCGTCGATCATCAACTGCTTCATTTCTTCAAAGTGCCGGCGCGAGAAATCGGCAATACCTTCCCAGCCGCGCGCGGTTTTTTCCGCCACTTCATCGGACAACACCCGCAACGGCTGCCCGGTGGACCAGGCGGTGACGAGGATCTGGCAGGCGCGCTCCAGGGTCCAGATATCGTCAAAGGCTTCACCAATGGAGCCGGCCGTGACCATCACGCCGTGATTGCCCATCAGCAGCCGACTCTTGCCATCCAGCAGCCCGGCCAGGCGTGCGCCTTCGGCCTCGGTGTCGGCCATGCCGCCGTACAGTTCGTCCACCGCCACGCGGTTGAAATAACGCGCGGTGTTCTGGTCGATCGGCGGGATATGCGGCTTGGCCAGGCACGCCACTGCCGTGGTGTAGACCGGGTGCAAGTGCAACACCGCGCGGGTCTGCGGCAACAGGCGATGGATCTGCCCGTGGATCGACCAGGCGGTGGGGTCCACGTTCGGGTGATCGGCACAGGCCGAATCATCGGCGTTCAACAACAGCAGATCGCTCGCGCGAATACGTGAAAAGTGCTTCCACTTCGGGTTGAGCAAAAACTGTTTGCCATCGGCCGACACCGCAGCACTGAAGTGGTTGGCCACGGCTTCGTGCATGCCCAGGTGCGCGATGATGCGAAAGGTCGCCGCCAGGTCGATGCGCGCCTGTTCTTCGTGGGATAACGCCATGAATCGGTCTCCGCAGGGCGCGGCCGCACGCGAATGCGGCACGCGCTGATAGGTTTACTTCGGCATCAGCGCCGCGATGTCGGCATCGGTCGGTGCCTGGAAGTTGTACTTCTTAAGCAAGGCGGCGTATTCCGGCGTGGCGCGGTATTTTTCCAGGCCGTCGAGCAAGGCCTTCTTCACCGTGTCATTGCCCTTCTTCACACCAAAGCCGTTCAGCACCGGGTAGATCAGCGTGTCGGAGGAAATCACCACGCGGCTGCCGAGCTTGTCGATCACGCCACGGGCCACGGCGGCGTCGGTGATTTGCGCTTCTACCGCGTGGGCCAGCAGGGCCTGGGTGGTCTGCGGGTCGGTGCTGTATTCGCTGATCTGGATCGGCTTCAGTCCCTTGGCCACGCAGTACTCGGTGGACAGCTTGTTCATCTGCGCCAACCACGAGGTGGCGCCCATGGAGCCGATCTTGTGGCCGCAGAACTCTTCCGGGGTCTTGGGCTGGAAGCTGCTGTCCTTGAGGGTGAGGATCGACTCACCGCTCTTGAGGTAAGGGATCATATCGATGACTTTGACCCGTTCCGCCGTGATGTACATCGACGAGTTGGTCACATCGAAACGCCCGGCCTGCAGGCCGGTGATCAGGTTGGGGAAACGCGTGTCGAGGGTTTCGACCTTGCGGCCCATGACCTTGCCCAAGCCGTCCATGAACTCGATGTCAAAACCTGCGGGCTTGTTGTTATCCATGTACTCATAAGGGAAGAACGTCACGTCGGAGCCGGCGATGATCTTGCCGTCCTGCTGGAACGCCGAAGCTGCCAACGAAGTCATCGCAACCGCGGCGCCCAGCAGGCACACGGCAAGGGGACGAATACTTTTACGAAACGCTGTCATGGTGATTACCTGCAAGGTTTTTGGGAGGTTAGGCAGTGGCGGAATCTTGGCCGGCCTGTTGCACGAAGAACGAGGCGCCACGGGGCTTCTGCGGCAAGCGCATGTGGTTGTCCGTGGAACGCACCAAGCCGCTTTCTTCACCGGCCACCAACAGGCCGGCGTGTGCACTGGGCAATGGGTTTTCGCCGAATGGCAACGCGTCTTCAGCGGCGTACACGCTGATGAAGAGGGTCCGCGGCAGTTCGGTCTCGTTTGGGCTGGAGGCATGCAGCAGACGGGTGTGCATGAAGCACACGGAGCCAGCGGGGCCGTAGCAGGCCACCGGGTGCTGGCAGTGCGCGTCAACGACGGCGTCGTCCACGGAACCGGTGAAACGCTGGTGCTGCCAGTGCGACCAGAGCGGGCCCTTGTGGCTGCCGGGGATCACGTTCAGCGGTCCGTTTTCAGGGGTCACTTCGCTGACCATCAGCAAGGCGGTGACGATGTCGTCGTTGCTGTGGGGCGTGAACAGGAAGTCCTGGTGCCACTTCACCTGAGTCGCAGTGTGGGGCAGTTTCGAGTTGATCTTGCTGTGGTGAAAGCGTGCGCCATTGGCGCCGATCAGCTGCGCGGAAATCGCCGCCATGCGCGAGTGCAACGCCACGCGCTCATAGGCCGCCGAGATCTCGGTGGGCGAACTGACCCGGCGCAGCGACGGGTGATCGGCGCGGTGGTCGCCCTCCAGGTCAAAGCGCTCGCGGCCATCCACGGTGGCGCCCCAGCCCTGCGAGTGGCCGCGGCTTTCTTCGACCCACTGGTCGAAGTCGTGTTGCAGCTCAGCCACTTCCGCCGATGACAGCACGCCTTCGACCACCAAGAAACCGTCACGCTGGAATTGTTCGATTTGCGCTTGCTCGATCATGTTGTGTGTCCTGAACGTTGAGGGGGTCACGCCAACGAGACGTCCTTGAGGAACGCCTCCACGCGTGGGTTGTGTCCGCTGCGCAGGGCGCCCGGCGTGTCGTCGCAGACCACGCGGCCCTTCTCCATGAATACGATGCGGTCGGATACCTTGAAGGCGAAGTTCATCTCGTGGGTGACGATCACCATGGTGATGCCCTCCTCGGCCAGGGCTTCGATGACTTGCAGCACTTCGTTGACCTTCTCCGGGTCGAGCGCCGAGGTGGGCTCGTCGAACAGCATGATCTGCGGGCGCATCATCAAGGCACGGGCAATGGCCACGCGTTGCTGCTGGCCGCCGGACAGCTGGTGCGGGTACTTCCAGGCGTGGTCGAGCATGCCGACCTTGTGCAGCAGTGCGTAGGCCTGCTGCTTGAGTTCGGCGGTCGCGCCCAGGCGATGGTATTTCGGCGCCATCAGCAGGTTGTCGAGCACGGTCAGATGCGGGAACAGGTTGAAGCTCTGGAACACCATGCCGATGTTCAGGCGATGCTCGGCGTGCTCGATGTACTGGGGTTTCTGCGCGCCGACTTTATTCAAGTGAATGAACGGCTGGCCGTTGATCCTGATTTCGCCGTTGTCCAGTTGTTCAAGGCCGTTGAGCAGGCGGATCAACGTAGTCTTGCCGGAGCCGGACGGGCCGATCACCGACACCACTTCACCGGGCTGTATTTGCAGGTTGACCGAGCCCAGCACCTCGATATCGTTGTAGGCCTTGTGCAACCGCGCAGCTTGCAACGCGGGCTCGCCGTGGGTGACCGGACGCGCCAAGGCTGTGCGCTGCTGGCTGGCCAGGGCCAGCACCGCCGCATCGGGAACACGGGAGACGTTGCGCTCGTTGACGTCGAGAAAGCGCTCCAGGCGTTTGAGCAGGAAGTCGAACACCGTGACGATAAACACGTAGAAGAACGCCACCGCCGCCATGGTCTCGATCACCAGGAAGTTCTGCGAATACAGGCGCTGGCCGACCATCAGGATTTCAGTCAGGGAAATCACCGACACCAGGGAGGTGAGCTTGACGATGGAAATGTATTCGTTGGCCAGCGATGGCAAGGCCACCCGCAGTGCCTGGGGAATCACCACGCGCAATTGGGTGCCGAAAAACTTCAGGCCCAGCGCCCGCGCTGCTTCGGCCTGCCCTTTGGGAATCGACAGCAGTCCACCGCGATGGATCTCAGCCACGTAGGCGGTTTCGCAGATCACCAGCGCCAGCAGGCCGGACCAGAAAGGGTCGGCCAGGATCGCCGAGGTGCCGGGCAACGCTTGCGGCAGGTTGTAGATAAAAATCAACAACACCAGCAGCGGCAGGCTGCGGAACAGCCAGATATAGCCACGGGCCGGCACACTGAGCAGGCCATGCCTGGACTGCTTGGCCAGCGCCAGCAGAAAGCCCAGGCCAATGCTCAAGACCCAGGTCAGGGTACTGAGCTTGATCACCGTCCACGTCGCCCGCCAGAACTCGGCATCGCCCAGCAAACCAAACATGTAATTCCAGTCGAATGTCATCGTCGCTGTGCCCTGAGAAATTGATCTACATCGATGGGTTCAGAGTCGTGGGGGGAGGCACTTGGGGTCAATTCGTAAAAGCCGGGGCACTGGGTAGGCAGAACCTATGCAGCGACATTACAGTGATAAGCCGGCTTGCCCCGCGCCAGCGCGGGGCAAGCCCGCTCACCACCAGGTGATAGGTGCCCCTTTGTGGAGCATCCTCAATTCACACCGGTCAGCGTCCGCACCGCATGGGGGTCGAAAAAGCTCGGCGGCGCCATGCCGGGGATGTACTGGTCGGACACGAACATGCGGCAACGCTCGGCAAACGCCGACACCACGCGCGACAGCTGAGTGTTGCTGGCCGTGGCGTAGCCCAGGCGCATCGGCCGGTGTGCGCCGGCCAGTCGCAGGCGGATCACGCGCTTGCCGTCCTGGGACAGGTTCGATTTGGGTCGCGCATTCGCAAAGGAATAGCCGATGCCATTGCCCACCATGGCACGCACCGTTTCGAGGTTGGTGGAGCGCATGATGATGTTCGGCGTAGTGCCGGCCTGGATGAACAGGCTGAGGAAATAGTCGCGGCTCCACGGAGTGTCGAGCAGCACCACCGGGTAAGCCTCAAGGTCTTGCATGCTGACGGCCGGTGAATTCGCCAGCGGGTGATACTCGCCGACCATCACGTACGGCGGCAGCTGCGCCAGGGGTTGAAAGTCGATGTCCGCACTGGTCACCAAGTCGTAGGTCAGGGCGATATCCAGCTCACCGCTGCGCAGTTTTTCCAGCAGCTCTTCATGGTTACCCTCAGCTTGCGTCAGCCGCACGCCTGGAAACGCCCGGCCGAAACCAAACACCAGTTCCGGCGTGATCATCGGCGCCAGCGACTCCAGGCAGCCGACTCGCAACGGCCCACGCACGGTGTTCAAGGACTCCGAAGCGATGGTGTAAAGGTTGGTCATCTGCTCCAGGATCAGCTTGGCTTCCTGCATCACCAGGCGCCCCACCGCCGTGAGGGAAATGCCCTGGGCGTGGTGGCGGATAAACAGTTGAATGCCCAGCTCGGCCTCCATATGGGTGATCGCCGCCGAGATCGATGGCGACGACACGTGGATGCGTTCAGCGGCCGCACTGATGCTGCCCGCCTCTCCCGACGCGACGAAATACTCCAGTTGACGCTGAGTAATACGACTGAGCATCACGCCTGCCCTCTCAACAATGACTGTAGGGGAAGCGTTGCAGGGTTCGTGCCGGGTCACGCGCCAGGCGATGAGTTGCAGGGGCTTCGGTTTTTCCTAAGCACTACCCCGCGCAAATGCTGGTTTCGCCGGAGTCAGGGCGGTGTGAAGCTGGCGTCATCCCGTTTCCCACGAGTTGCCGTTATGCCGACCCACACTCGCATCCGCATGTTCAACACCCGACAGACCTACCCTAACCAGGCGCTGGACAACGACCTGTGCCAGGCCGTGCGTGCCGGCAACACCATCTATGTGCGCGGCCAGATCGGTACCGACTTCGACGGTAACCTCGTCGGCCTCGGCGATCCACGCGCCCAGGCCGAGCAAGCGATGAAGAACGTCAAGCAACTGCTAGAAGAGGCGGGTTCTGATCTGTCGCACATCGTGAAGACCACCACCTACCTGATCGACCCGCGCTACCGCGAGCCGGTGTACCAGGAAGTCGGCAAGTGGCTCAAAGGCGTATTCCCGATCTCGACCGGGCTGGTGATCTCGGGCCTGGGCCAGCCGGAGTGGTTGATGGAAATCGACGTGATCGCGGTGGTGCCGGATGACTGGCAGCCCTGAATGACCTGGAGTACGCCATGACCCACCCTGTGTTTTTCCTCAACGGGCCCAACGCCAATCTCTATGGCCTGGACAAAGCCGGCACCTACGGCAGCGAAAGCTTTGCCAGCATCCAAGCCCGCTGCCAAGACCTCGCCGCGACCCTGGGCCTGACCCTGGATTTTCGTCAGAGCAACCATGAAGGCGTGCTGGTGGACTGGATTCAAGAGGCACGATTGAACGCCGACGCCATCGTGATCAACGCCGCCGGGCTCAGCTACAGCTCGGTGCCGATCCTCGATGCGCTGCTGGCCTTCGACGGTCCGATCATCGAAACGCACATGAGCAATATCTGGAAGCGCGAACGCTTCCGGCACCACTCCTACGTGTCCAAAGCCGCCACCGGTGTGATCGCCGGGCTGGGGGCGCTGGGTTACCAACTGGCACTCACGGCCGTGGCCGAATTGCTGGACCAAACCGCCTAATGACTGTGCAGGAACCGCCTATGTCCGTCGAAAAAATCAACACTCTGGTCGTCGGCGCAGGCCAGGCCGGCGTCGCCATGAGCGAACACCTATCGCTGATGGGCGTGCCGCATATCGTGCTGGAACGCCACCGCATCGCCGAACGCTGGCGTTCGGAGCGCTGGGACTCCCTGGTCGCTAACGGGCCGGCCTGGCATGACCGGTTTCCCGGCCTCACATTCGAAGGCATTTCGCCGGAAGCCTTCCCCCCCAAAGAGCGTATGGCCGACTACTTTGAAGCCTACGTGGACAAATTGCAGGCCCCCGTGCGCACCGGCGTCGAGGTGCAGCAGGTAGAGCGTCATGTGGGACGACCCGGCTTCAAAGTGACCACATCGGCCGGCGTGATCGAAGCCGCCAATGTGGTCGCCGCCACCGGCCCGTTCCAGCGCCCGTCCATCCCGAACATCGTCCCGACCAACGCACCGCTGCATCAACTGCACTCTTGCACCTACAAGAACCCCGGCCAACTCCCCGAAGGCGCAGTACTGGTCGTCGGCGCCGGCGCCTCCGGCTCGCAAATCGCCGAAGAACTGCAAAAGGCCGGCAAGACCGTGTACCTCTCGGTGGGCGAACACTACCGCCCTCCCCGCGCCTATCGCGGTCGCGATTACTGCTGGTGGCTGGGTGCGTTGGGCCTATGGGATGAAGTCAAAATCCAGCCGAAGAAGAAGCACGTCGCCTTTGCGGTCAGCGGTTACGAAGGCGGTAAGACGGTCGACTTCCGCCGCCTGGCGCACCAAGGGATTCATCTGGTGGGCGTCACCGAGAATTGGAAAGACGGCGTCATGACCTTCCAACCCGGCTTGGCCGAGAACGTGGCTCAAGGGGATCGCGCCTACTTTGACGTGCTGCGCGATGCGGATGCCTATATCGAGGCGAACGGGTTGCCGTTTCCCCCGGAACCGCAGGCCTGGGAGTTATTGCCAGATCCTGAGTGTTTGGTGAATCCGATGTTGAGCCTGGACCTGGCAGAAGCGGGCGTGACCACGATCCTCTGGGCCACTGGCTTCACGTTCGATTTCAGCTGGTTGAAGGTCGATGCATTCGATGAGAAAGGCGAGCCGTTCCACAAGCGCGGGATCTCCGCGCAGAGCGGGATTTACTTCCTGGGCCTGCCGAATTTGGTGAACCGCGCATCGTCGTTTATCTATGGGGTTTGGCACGATGCGAAATACCTGGCGGACCATATCGTGTTGCAGAACGAGTACATGGCGTACGACAAGTCCTGATCCCTGACGACGGCTCGGTTTTTTTGCGATCTATCGGTGTTGTGTCAACACAAGCCCGTGTGCCCCTGCCCTTTCAGCCGCGCTTCGGCAACGTCCAGTTCGGCCGGATAAAGTGGCAGGTATACCCGTTGGGAATCCGCTCCAGATAATCCTGGTGCTCCGGCTCTGCCTCCCAAAACGGCCCCGCCGGCGCAATCTCCGTCACCACCCGCCCCGGCCACAATGTCGAGGCATCCACATCCGCCACCGTATCCTCGGCCACATCCCGTTGCTGCTCGCTCAGGTAATAAATTGCCGAACGATAGCTCGGCCCAAGATCATTGCCCTGCCGGTTGGGTGTGCTCGGGTCATGGATCTGGAAAAAGAACTCCAGAATCTGCCGGTAGCTGATCACCGCCGGGTCAAACACGATCTCGATCGCTTCCGCATGGTTGCCATGGTTGCGATAGGTGGCATTCGGCACATCGCCGCCGGTATAGCCGACGCGGGTGTGCAGCACGCCGGGGTAGCGGCGCAACAGGTCTTGCATCCCCCAGAAGCAGCCGCCGGCGAGGATCGCGGTTTCGGTTGAGTGGGTCATGGTGTGTTCTTCCGCGCAATGGATACACGCTAGTTATGGGGCTGTGTTGGCAAATACCAAGGGTAAGGGGGTACCCAGACGATTGGTTTCGGGTAATGATGCGCCACCAGAATCAAGGACGATAACAACAATGAAAACCGCGTTGCGTACGCTGCTGCTCTGCCTTGCCACTCCCGCCCTCGCGGCCGAGAGCCCCGTCGGCTTCAGGACCGCCACCCTGCCCGACGCGCAGAGCAGCCGCCCGTTGGAGATGGTCGTCTGGTATCCCGCGGCAACCACCGCCAAACCCGTGCTGATCGCCGACAACGCCGTCTTCATCGGCGCCCTCGCTGTGCCCGATGCAACGCCGGCTGCCGGTGAACACCCGCTGATCGTGCTCTCCCACGGCTACGGCGGCAATTGGGGCAAACAGGTGTGGCTGGCCAGTGCCTTGGCGCACAACGGTTACGTGGTGGCGGCGGTGAATCACCCCGGCACCACCACCAAAGATCGCAGCCCGCAGACCGCCGCTCAGTTATGGAAACGCCCGGCTGACCTGAGCCGCGCCATCGATGCGGTCCTGGCCCAGCCCAAGCAATTTGGCGCGGTGGCGGAACACCGGATTGCCGTAGTAGGCCACTCCCTCGGCGGCTGGACCGCGTTGGAGATTGCCGGCGCACGCTTCGATCCCGACCTGTTCACGAAGGAATGCAACGCACACCCGAAGCTCGGCGGCTGCATTGGCTACCACGAGATGAACCCCGCCGGCACAGCCGAAGGCAAAGCCCAGTTGGCCGCGGACTTGAGCGACAAACGCGTCACCGCCATTGTGTCTTTGGACCTGGGCCTCGCGCGCGGCTTCACCGACGCCAGCCTGGCCGCACTTCCCGTACCGGCGCTGGTGATTGCGGGCGGCGTGCCAACGGAGGATATGGACCCGAACCTGGAGTCCGCCGCCTTGGTCAAGCGCCTGCCAAAAGCCTCGACCCAATACGTGGAGATCGGCGATGCCACTCACTTCACGTTCATGTCGATCTGCAAGCCGGGCGGGATGGAGTTGATTGAAGAAAGTTCACCTGGGGACGGCATGATTTGCCGGGATGGTGAAGAGGCTCGGCCCAGGGCAGAAATCCAACAACAGGTGGTAGGCCTGATCACTGCGTTCCTGCAGCAATCGTTCAACCATTGATCAACTGAGTCACCCATGGAGAGCAACATGCAAGAAAGCGAAGCGTTGAGAGGGTTACGAGGCTGGCTCGTGCTCATTGTAATAGGCCTGGTCATCTCGATTTCCCGCACGGCCTATAGCCTTCTCGCGGTGCATTACCCTCTTTTTGCAGATGGCACTTTTACCGTGCTGTCTACGCCTGGGACGACGCTGTACAACCCGTTGTGGGCGCCGATTTTGGTGTCGGAAGCGCTGATTAATGGGTTGTTTGTCGCCACCTACGCCTACCTCATTTACCTTTTCATCTCCGAGCACTATCTATTCCCCAAGGTTTATATCGCGACGGTGATTGCGTCGGCGGTGTTCATTCCCCTCGATGCCTGGGTGTGCTCACTGGTGTTCGTAGATGAACCCATTTTCGACTCCAACACGACAAAAGAGCTGGCACGGACATTGATTACCTTGTTCATCTGGGTGCCTTACATGCTGGTATCCAAACGGGTAAAGGCAACGTTTGTCATGCATAAGCCGCAGAGAGCGGACGCGCACACGGCCGTTATCTCTTGAGCGTGCATGGCTAACCCCAAGGACACCGCCTTCGCCTATCAATCGGTGTATCGCTACCTCGTCGAGTTGATCGAGGCCAGCTCAGCGCAAGGCGAGCAAAAACTACCGTCCCTGCGCCAATTGGCGCAGCGCCTCGGCGTGTCGGTGTCGACCACCAAATACGCCTATTCGTTGCTGGAGGATGAGGGACGGGTCTACGCCCGGCCCAAGCTCGGTTATTTCACGCGGTTGATACCCGCGCCTTTATCGACTGAACGCTCATCCAACCTGCTCGACCAGGTCTTCGCCAACTCCCGCCAACCGGGCATGCTAGCCCTGAGCGCCGACGTCCCGGCCATCCTGCTATCGCTGGAAAACCCGCTGCTGATGATCGAGCGCGAACTGGCCCGCCACTACCCGCGTGCCCTTACACCGCAGTACCTGCCCTACGGCGAGCCCGAGCTGCGCGCAGCGTTGGCCGAGCGCTACACCTGTTCCACGGACCACTATTGGCAGGCCGGTCAGGTGTACATCGGCGCGGACCTGCACAGCGTGCTGGAGCTGTCGCTTAACGCCCTGGACCTGGCCGGCACCGTGGCGTTGGTGGAATCACCGTGTTCGTGGGCGATCCTGCGCCAGTTGCAGGCGGCGAACATCCGTGTGATCGAACTGCACCTGGACGCCGACGGCCGCTTCGACCTGCACGCCCTGAATGAACGGCTCGAACATGAGCCCATCCGCCTGGCGGTACTGTCATCCACCGTGAACATTCCCCACGGCAGCCGCATGCCGAGCGAAGATAAACAGCAGATCTGCCGGTGGCTGGCGGAACGGGACATCTGGTTGTTCGAAAACGACACCTACGGCGACTTGTATTTCGCGACCCAACCGGCGCGCTACCGCGACTTTGCCGACCCACAGAGGCTGCTGGTGTTCTCGACCTTCGATAAGGTGATCGGCTCGGAGGCACCCTACGGTTATGTGTTGTGCCGTGGGTGTGGGCCGCAGTTGCAGCGTATGTTCCTGGAGCGGGCGTTTCGCCTCTCACCGATCCGTCAGAAAGCGATCGCCAAGCTGTTCACTTCCAAGCGCATCGACGCGCACCTGCACAAGCTGCGGGCCTTGTTGCACGACTGCATGATCCGCATGAAAAACCTGCTGGACCAATACGCCAGGGGTGCCTTTGAGGTCATGACTCCACAAGGCGGGGCGTGCTTCTGGCTTGCGGCGATGTGCCCGGTCGACATGCGCCGGGTGTTCGAACACCTGCTGGTCGAGCGCATCGTCATCGCCCCCGGTGAACTGTTCAGCCAGCAAGGCAGCTGGAAACAGCACCTGCGCCTGAGCTTCACCCTCGATTGGAGCAAGGATATCGCCCAGGCCGTGGAGCAGTTGTCGCAGGCGATTCGTCAGAGTCCGTAGCAGTGCCGCGCCTCTGGGAACCGGCCGTGACGTACCTCTTCGGCGAACCGCTCGCAGGCGTCGCGGATCACTGCCCCCACATCCGCATACTGTTTGACGAAGCGCGGCAGGTGTTCACCGCCCAGGCCCAGCACATCTTCAGTGACCAGCACCTGGCCGTCGCAGGCCGGTGAAGCACCGATGCCGATGGTCGGCATTTTCGAGTCGAGGGTAATCTGACGCGCCACACCTTCAGCCACCCCTTCAAGCAACAGGCTGAAGGCACCCGCCTGCAGATTGGCGCGCGCGTCTTCGGCAATCCGCGCGCCGGCCTCAGCGGTGAGGCCCTGGGCCTTGAAGCCGCCCATCACGTTGACGAATTGCGGCATCAGCCCCACATGAGCCATTACCGGAATACCCCGCGCCACCAGGAATTCGACGGTGCCGGCCAAGGCCTGGTTGGCCTCCAGCTTGACGGCATCGCAGCCGGTGCGCGCCAGTACCTGGGCGCAATTGCGAAAGGCCTGCTCATTGGATTCCTGATAACTGCCAAACGGCATGTCGGCAATGACACACGCCAGCCGGGTGCTATCGACCACAGCGCGGGTGTGGCCGATGATTTCTTCAAGCTGCATGCTCAAGGTCGAGGGCCGGCCATAGCCGACCATCGCCGTGGAATCACCGACCAGGATGAAATCGACCACGGGGTCGATCAACTTGGCGATGGCACTGGAGTAGGCCGTCAGGGAGACGATCTTCTGCTGGCCTTTCATGGCGACCAGTTGCGGGACTGTCAGACGTTTGGTGCGGGTGTGGATGCTCATCCGTGTCTTCCGTTATGCGCTGGAGCACCCGATTATTGGCGAAAGGCCAGGCGATTCAATGCACAGATCGGCGCTAAAAAGCGACCCAGTGAACGAAACTGGTATCATCCCGGCCCTGTACAACCCGGGTAGAACGACATGAACCGCCAGAAAAAACTCCAGCAGCTCTTCAAGGAAAAAGCCAAGAAGGCCAACGCCAAATTGGCGCCGAAGAAAAAGGACAAGTACATCAGCAAAGCGGACCGGGAAAAGCTGGCGGCTGAAGCGGCTCAGGCGCCAGACAACGCCCCGGAAAACTGATTCAGCAACCGCTCAACGCCACCTGCGGTCGCTCACCCGCAAAGAACAACGGCCGCAGCCGTACACCCACGCTGTTGCCGATAAACGCCGCCACCAACCATACCCAGCCATGCAGGCTGCCCGAGGCGATGCCGCTGAAATACGCGCCGATGTTGCAGCCGTAGGCCAGGCGCGAGCCGTAACCGAGCAGCAGGCCGCCGATCACCGCCGCCACCAGAGAGCGCGTTGGAATCTTCAGGCTGGGGGCGAAACGCCCGGCCAGGCCGGCGGCCAACAGGGCACCGAGGACGATGCCGATGTCCATTACGCTAGTGATGTCCTCCCACACCGGCGCAGCAAGCGCCTTGGCGTTGCCCGGCATCTGCCAGAACGCCCAACTGGCCACGTCCACCCCCAGGCCGCTGGCGACTTTGGCCCCCCACAAGGCAAACGCCGAGGTAATGCCCCAAGGCCGACCTGCCAGTGCCAGGGTGGTGTAGTTGAGCAAGGCCAGGCCGATTGCGCCCCACACCAACGGCCACGGGCCGCGCAGGAAGCGGTGCAGGCCTTGATGCTCACTTTTAACGCCCTCCTCCAATTGACCATGACGGCCCTTCTCCAGGCGCACGGTCACCAGCGCAATGATCGCGAACACCGCCAGGCTCAAGCCCATCGCCGGCACTACGCCGAAGATCTTGACGATGGACACCGCCGGGAATGACGGCAGCGCAAACCACCAGTCCACGTGGTGCGTGGCGATCAGCGAACCACAGATAAAGAAGAACAACGTCACCAGCATGCGCGCATTACCGCCGCCCACGGTGAACAGCGTGCCCGACGCACACCCGCCGCCCAACTGCATGCCGATACCAAAGATGAACGCCCCGAACACCACCGAAAGCCCGGCCGGCGCCACCAGCCCGACCACCGGCTGCCCGAACAAACTGCCGGCCCCCAACGCCGGGAAGAACAACAGCACCGCGATCGCCAGCATCACCATCTGCGCACGCAAACCGGCGCCACGGCGATCATTGATGAACACGCGCCAGGCCGAGGTGAACCCGAAGGCGGCGTGGTAGAGCGTCAAGCCCAGTGCCGCGCCGACCACCAGCAACAGCACCTGGCGTGAGCCGACGCTGTTTTGCAGGAACAGGGCGCCCAGCACCAGGATGATAAAGGCCACCAACGGCGCGAGGGGCCTGCGCGCGGGGGTGAGAGGGAGAGAGGTGCTCATGGGGTATCCCGGTAGGTTTGAATGAGTTGATTGCCAGGGCGCTAGTATAAGCCCTAAGCCCTCCCCTCAAACAAAGCGGACTGCTGCCTATCAAAGCAACAGCCGCTTACCGTGATGCTCATGGGTGATTCTTCAGATTGGGTCTTCCCCATTCAACCATCTATTCAGTTGTTTAAGTGTAAGCGTGTCCAATCCCTTACTCTCAAAATCAATCCCAAACCCCTTTCTTTTTCTTGCGTAATTTTTAGATGAGCGCAGGTCACTAATGATAGTCTTCGCACTTTCATATCTAAGTCGTTGCTCAGCGCTTCCAATTCTTTCAAGAATTCCTCGACAGAGCTGTTCAGGATCAGGAAGAACAGGGAAAAGCATTCTCTTTTTTATTATTTTTATTTCGACAGACTTCATCACCTCTGCAACTAACGGCTCAGAACGACTCTTCGCCACATCCGTTTCCAATTGTTGTAAAAAATCGCAAACATGAAGACTTGACTTATAGGCAAAAAAATCTAAAACCAAGCCATATATATGAGTCACCACGACTAGCCAATCACGAACTGCAGAGTTCAACTCCATATGTAACGGAGACGCCAACTCTCTTTCTATTTTATTTTTCGCCTTAGCATCCTTCCCAAGCTCTTGTTTATTTATAAAAATGTAAGATACACCTTCAAAATCTGAAAAAATATCAATTGGAACAGAGCTAAAATGCTGACAGTAATTCCTTAAAACCTCAAAGATACGATAATTAAAATCCTCATCATAATAATAACCCAATATCAACCTTAACTGCCTATAGCGTCGTTTTTCATTCTTTTCATGGTGACGCTTTAAGATATCAATAAACAGCTTGTGCGCATTGAGAAGATTCAACAGCGAGTTTTGCACCCGAGTTCTTTTGGCAAAAATAGTTTGTGTATCAGTTGACGCAGTAAGATCTAATAACTCTGCCAAATCTGAAGTCAGCACCTGATGATTGCGCCAAACAGCGTCAGACAACGAATGAAAGAAAATATAATTTCGTATATCCCGATATTTCTCATCTTGCTCCATGAGCTTTATATTACAAGCGAGATTCAACTTTTCTTTCATCCAGCAAAACCCTTAAACGTTCACACGAGGTTAATAGCAGAGCCGTAGCCCTGCCCTCATTAAAATCTAAAAAGTCTACTTTTTTAGGCAATTCCTTGCCTGCTGCACTGCATCAAACCAGCGATACGCCACCATTACCGCAAGTACCACCACACACTCCAGCGCTATATACCCCCACGAAACCACCCCATTGGAATTCTCTAGGATAAAGCCGGGAACCAACTGCAACGGGGTGTCTCTATACACAGTATTTAGGGTGGTAGATGCCGCCACCTTTAAAACGTCAGTCGATAACATCACACAGAGAAAAGCCATAATCGAGCTATGTATTAGAAATGACAACCGGCGACTACATCCGGCATATGAAACTGCCATACCAACCAAAAGTAAAACCAGCGCAGACAAATAAGAAACCAAGCTCATCCACTCACTATACTTATAGGTAAGTAAAATCACGCCGGTAGCAACCAGCGCGCCTAATGCAACAGAAAGCATATCGACAAGCCCGGATTTAAAACCGGAAACAAAATGCTTTTCTTTAGGTAAATTATCACTCATCTCAAACTCCCTTTGATTTAACCAACCACTTAAAAATACCCTGATCTGCGAGATTTACCGATTATTCTCGCAAAAAGAGGTGTGACGCAGAGAAACTGTTACGGCGTAAAATAGCCATATGCCACCATTCATTATGCCGCACTACTAATGGGATGGGAACCAAGCCATGTCATGTCAAGGTTTGTTGTTTCATGCAGGCGTTGACCGGCAATGCTCCCCAGGTACCGCCGGCTTGTGGAATATTTCTCAATGTATCAGGTACGCCCCACCGACCCCGACACCGGAAGATCCCCCAACAACCTGAGCCCGGTGCTCTTCACAAACGTCTCATAGTCCATTGGCTTTTGAATGCGTGTTTCCGCATTGGGCAGCACATACGCCCAGGCGCGTTTGCTTGAGGCGTCGTACACCAGCTTGAACAGGCGCGTCGGCACCCAGACCTTGTTGGCGCCGATGGTGCCGTAGCCAGGGTCGAACAGCGGGCCGGTGAACACGTACACATCGCCGCCGGCGCGCACGGCAAACTTGCGTACGTCGGCCTCGACCTTGCTCCAGATTTTGCGGTTGTTGGTGGGGTCCTGGGGCACCATGTTCGACAGCGCAAATGACTGCGCCATGGCGTTGGCATTCGGCGCATCGGCGGCTGGGGATTGGTGGCCACGGTCCACGGCCGGATGCTGAGCGCGGTAGTCACTCAACTCCGCACGACCGCTTTTGGGAATACGTGGGTCGGCGTAAAACTGATTGGTGCGCTCCTCGCCCTTGGCGTCTTTCAGAAGTGCGGCATTCAGGCGCTCGACCACCACCAGAGGGGTCTTGCTGGTTTGCGAATAGAGCACTGCGAAATGGTCGGAGCACAGGGCCAGGGGTTTCATCGCGGCCGGGACGGTGGCGGTCTTGATCGGGGTGGCGGGGAACAGGTCGGCGCAGCTGTCGAAGGTGAGCTGTTTTTCCTGTTTGGAATAGAGGTCCGGCAGGCTTCGGGCGTTGGCCCCGGAAGAAAGCAAAACAAGGGCGGTCAGCCCAACGGCAATTTTGCGTAGGTACATGCATTAAATCTTCGAAAGGGAGTGAAGCGACAGGCTCCGTCGAGCGGAGCCAAGTGGATGATATTGCGAGGGTTATTGACTGGCGAATGTCGGATTAGTGCCCGACCGCTGTGGGTTTTCCCGCATCCCGCGCGCCCGGCTTGAAACCATAGGCGCTGGCCCCCCAGGCAATCGCCAGCGATACGCCGATCAGCACCAGCATCGCCCACGGAAATGAGGCCACACCCCAGGTGTCCAGCAATACCCCGCCGACCACACCGCTGCCGGCGATCGCGCTGTTCCACGCCACCACATTCAGCGACAGCGCAACGTCAGCGCCATCTCCCGCCGCATCAGCCAGGGCGGTTTGCAGCAATGTCGCGGCGCCCCCGAAACTCAGGCCCCACACCGCTACGCCGAAGTAGATCACCACGGGTACATTCCCGAGCAAGCCGAACACCGCGCTCATCGCCGCAAAGGCCACCAGGCTGACCAGCACGGTCCGACGCAGCAGCGGCTCGACCCATTTGGCCGTGAGCCAGATTCCCGCCAGCGCGGCCACCCCGAACACCAACAACACCAGGTCAACCCGATCCGCCAAGCCAGCCGGCGCCACGAACGGTGCGATGTAGGTGTACAGAATGTTGTGCGCCAGCATCCAGCTGATTACCACCGCCAACACCGGCCGTACGCCCGGTGTGGTCAACACCTTGCCCAGGGACAAACGTTGATGCGTAGGTTGAGGCGCATAGTCCGGGACTTTCACCAGCACCCACACAATCAGCACCAGGCTCACCGCCGACATCAGGCCAAAGGTTGTGCGCCAGCCGACCAACCCACCCAGCCACGTGCCCAACGGCACACCCAACGACAGCGCGATCGGCGTACCAACCATCGCCAATGCCAGCGCCCTGCCCTGTTGATGCGGCGCCACCATGCGCCGGGCGTAACCGGCCAACAGGCTCCAGGCCAACCCCGCCGCCACACCGGCAAAGAACCGCGCCACCAGCGTCACGCCGTAATGAGACGACCATGCGGTGATGGAGTTGAACAGCAAAAAACCGACGATGGTCAGCAACAACACATTGCGCCGCCGCCAGCCACGGGTGGCGATGGTCATGGGGATCACCGCCAGCACCGAGCCCAAGGCATAGGCGGTGACCATTTGCCCGGCCATGGAGGGCGAAATCGCCAGGCCTTCGCTGATCAACGGCAACAAGCCCGCCGGCAGGGTTTCGGTGACGATGCAAATGAAGCCGGTCATGGCCAGGGCAAGCAATGCGCCGATGGGCAGGCGGTCGGATGACGCCGATAACGTAAGTGAAGGTGTCACAGAACACTCCTTGAGCGAGACTTAGATACTGATCGATACAAATGTTGCAACTGAGCGCGCCGCGTTGTCAACGACTTATGTATCGACTAGTATCTATATCGCTAGCCACCGGAGACTTGACATGGCACAGATGGGCCGCCCCCGTACCTTCGACCGCGAACGCGCTGTGGACCAGGCCTTGCACCTGTTCTGGCAACACGGCTACGACGCCACCTCCCTCGCCCAGCTCAAGGCCGGCTTGGGTGGCGGCATCTCCGCACCGAGTTTTTACGCGGCCTTCGGCTCCAAAGAGGCGCTGTTCGACGAATGCGTGCAGCGTTACCTGGCGACCTACGCCCGGGTCACCGAATGCTTGTGGGACGAAAGCCTGCCACCGCGTCAGGCGGTTGAAACGGCACTGCGCCAGTCGGCGCGCATGCAGTGTGAAGACGGGCATCCCAAGGGGTGCATGGTGGCGTTGGGGGTGATGAGCGCGCCGAGCCCGGATAACGCGCGGGTGGCAGATGGGTTGACGCAGTCGCGGCTGCGCACCCGCGCGGGGATTGTGGCGTGCGTAGAGCGGGCAATGCGCCTGGGGCAGTTGCCACAGACCGTCAACCCGGCCGTGATGGCAACGGTGTTTGACAGCTTCCTGCAGGGCATTTCGATTCTGGCGCGGGACACTGTGCCCCATGCCACTATCGACGCGGCCATCAGCCAACTGCTGCTGACCTGGGATATCGCCGCCTCTACTGCGCCGCCCATTCGTCCCGACACTGCATCAGGAAATCCACAAACGCCCGCACCCGATGCGGCACATATCGCCCATGGGGATACAACAAGGTAAACGGCCGCGAGCGCCCACCAAACGGCTGCAACACCTCCACCAGGCTACCGTTGGCCAGCGCCTGCTCGACGATGAACTTGTAGGTCTGAAACAGCCCCGCGCCATGCATGGCCAGGGTCACACCCCCCAGCACATCGTCGGAGCAGCTGTACCCCGCCTCCCCCGCATACTCCTGCGCCTTACCGTCTACCTGGAACAGCCATGAGATCCGACGACCATTGCTCGGCAGTTCGTACTGGATGCATTCATGGGCGGATAAATCCTCCAGCGTCTGTGGGATGCCAGCGCGCCTAAGGTAGGACGGAGATGCGACCACCACCAGCTCGCCGTCCTCCAGCAGGCGGGCAATCAGCGACGAATCCGGCTGGGCGCGCACGCGGATGGCCAGGTCATAACCTTCGGCGACGAAGTCGATATTGCGGTTGCTGATGTGGATATCCACCGTGACTTGCGGGTACAGCGCACGAAACCTCGGCAATAGCGGCAGCAAGCGGTGATGGGCGTAGGTGGTGGGAATGCTGATGCGCAGCAGGCCAGACGGCACGGCCTGCGCGCCCATCACTTCCTGCTGAGCTTCCACCAACTGGGTCAGGGCCTGGCGGCATTGCTCGAAGAAGGTCCGGCCGCTGTCGGTCAGTCGGATGCTGCGGGTGGTGCGCACAAACAACCGTGAACCCAAGCGTTCTTCCAGGCGCGAGACACTGCGGCTGACCGCTGCGGGGGTCACACCGGCAACCTGCGCGGCAGCGGTGAAGCTGCTGGCTTCGGCAGCGAGGCAAAAGAGTTCGATACTGCCGAGCTGCAAATCTTCGAAATGGCGTTTCATGATCGCTCCCTAGAACAACAGCCGCGAGAAATTGCAGCACGCTTGTGCCAGTTGCGCCACCTCTTGATTCAACCCGTATTGCCGGTCCATCCGGTGCAACGCCACATACTGGATATCCGGCAGCACCGGCTCTGTGACCAACGCGCGCAAGGTGCCTTGCTCGATCAGATGGGACAGGCATGCCAAGGGCAGGTAGCTCACGCCGATCCCCGACAGCGCCAACCCGGCTTGCACCAGCAGGTTGTGGCTGGTGAGGGTACGGGGCAGTTGCACGTTGTTTGCCGCCAGCCAGCGCTCGTAGATCATCCCGGTTCCCGACTGTGCGCCCTGGGTAAGCACGGTGTAGCTGGCCAAGGTCTCGAGGCTGATGGGGTCGACGTCCGGGATCAGGCCAGGGGAGCACATCCAGGCGTTTTTCACGCATTGCAGGGGGGTGCTGTGGAAGCGCGGATCGCTGTAGACGTCGGGCACGATCACCAGGTCCAACTGGTCGCTTTCCAGTTTGCGAAACAGCTCGCTGCTGAGTTCCACCGACGGCTCGATCTGCACCTTGGGGTAGGTCTGGCGCAGCGCCTCCACCAACGCCGGCAGCCAGGTCAGTGCAGTGAGTTCAGTGACGCCCAGGCGAAACCTGCGCACTAGCACTTCACGGGCGCTGACCCGCTCCAGTAACTGGTCGCGACTGTTGAGCAGGTCGCGGGCGTAGTCCAGCAACTCGCCGCCCTTTTCCGTCAACCGTGCGTTGCGCTTGCTGCGGTCGAAAATCTCCACATCGAAGGTTTCTTCCAGCTCCTGGATGCGCTTGGAGATCGCTGACTGCGACATGTTCAGCTTGTTGGCCGCCGCTTCAAAACTGCCCAGTTCAGCGATCCAGTAAAGCGCGTCGATTTGCTTGAAGGTGATCATGGCGAGGCTATCATGAAAAAAATCGATGCTATCACATCATAAAATATCGCTAAAACTCTCCGATCATCACTCCTAAGATCCGGCCATAGCCCATCGCTATCCAAACGACTCTGGAGATTTGCCATGTCCTTGCCCGGTTCACGCATCCTTCCCAACGCCCCCATGGCCCCGGCCGAACTGGTCGAGGCATTCGCTCAGGTGGTGACCCCACACATCAGCGACAACCTTGGCCGGCATATCGGCGCGCGCGGCCTAACGCGCTACAACCGCAGCGGCAAACTGGTGGGCACGGCGATCACGGTGAAGACCCGACCTGGCGACAACCTGCTGATCTACAAAGCCATGAGCCTGCTGCAACCTGGTCACGTACTGGTGGTGGACGGCCAGGGCGATACCAGTAACGCGGTGATCGGTGAGCTGGTCAAGCTCTACGCCCAGCAACGTGGTTGTGTGGGCTTTGTGATCGACGGTGCGATCCGCGATGTCGCCAGCTTTGACGACACGCCCTGCTACGCCCGCGCCGTGGTGCACACCGGCCCCTACAAGACTGGTCCCGGTGAAGTGAACGTGCCGGTGTCCATCGGTGGCATGCTGGTCAACCCCGGCGATCTGGTGGTGGGTGATGAAGACGGCCTGGTCGCGTTTTCCCAGGCCGACGCCGCCGAAGTGCTGCGCCGTGCCGCGCAACATGCCGAACATGAAGAGGCCGTCAAAGCCGAGATCGCCAGCGGTGCCGTGCGCCAGAGCTGGATCGACAAGGTCCTGGACCACGCAGGGTTGGCGCCATGAAGCACTTTTTGTCTGACCGCGTCCTGGGCATCGCGCCCTCCCCCAGCATTGCCGCCAATGCGTTGGTGACCGAACTGCGCGCCCAAGGCCGCGATATCGTCAATTTCACCGTGGGCGAGCCGGACTTCGACACCCCGGCGCATATCCTTGCGGCGGCCAGCCAGGCGATGCACAACGGCGACACCCACTACACATCCACCACCGGCACCCTCGCCCTGCGCCAGGCCATCTGCCTCAAGCTGCAGCAGGACAACGACCTGGCCTACGGACTGGATGAAGTGGTGGCCGGTTGCGGCGGCAAACACGTCATCTACCATGCGCTGGCCGCCACGCTGAATCGGGGTGATGAAGTCATCGTGCACACGCCTTATTGGGTGTCGTACCCGGACATTGCACGGCTCAACGATGCAACACCGGTGATCATTCCCGGCGATGAAAGCCTGGGTTTCAAGCTGTCCCCCGACGCCCTTGAACAGGCGATCACGGCGCGCACCAAATGGGTGATCCTCAACAGCCCGAACAACCCCAGTGGTGCGGTGTACAACGAGACCGAATTGCTCGCGCTGGCGCAGGTGTTACGTCGTCATCCCCATGTGCTGATCATGGCTGACGAGATCTACGAACACTTCATCTACGGCAGGGCCCGGCATGTGCCATTGACGCGCCTGGCGCCCGACCTCAAGCCGCGCACGCTGATCGTCAACGGCGCGTCCAAAGGCTATGCGATGACCGGTTGGCGCCTGGGTTTCGGTGCAGGCCCGGCCTGGCTGATCGCGGCCATCGCCAAGCTGCTGTCGCAAACCACTACCTGCCCCAGCTCCCTCAGCCAGGCCGCCGCCGTGGCCGCATTTACAGGCGACCAGGCGCCCATCGCCGCTATGCGCGAGGAATACCAGCAACGCCGCGCACGCATGCTGGCTCTGCTGGCGGACATCCCCGGCTTGAGCTGTACCCCACCAGACGGCGCGTTCTATGTGTTCGCCAACGTGAGCGGGCTGATGGGCAAGCTCACCCCGCAAGGTGATCGCCTCGACAGTGACACCCAACTGGTGGACTACCTGTTGCGTGACTACGGCCTGGCCACAGTGAGCGGTGCGGCGTATGGCATGTCGCCCTATGTGCGCCTGTCCTTCGCAAGCTCGTCAGAAGTGATCGAAGAAGGTTGCCGTCGTCTCAAGGACGCGTGCCGCGACCTGCGCTGACGCCCTTTGCTGCACCCGGCGGCCACCGGACGGCCGCTGTTTTGACTGCCTAGAACAACAACTTAAAAATCATTGATCTCAAATGAGGCATTCCTATGCACACGCCCCGTATCGCGCTGGTCTGGCAAATCATGATCGGCTTGCTTGCCGGCATCGCCATTGGTGCCCTGTTGCACCAGCTCCCCGAATCCCGGCCGTGGCTGGTGGACAATCTCCTGCAACCGGCGGGCGATATCTTTATCAAGCTGATGAAGATGATCGTGGTGCCCATCGTGTTTGCCTGCATGGTGGTGGGCATTGCCGGGCACGGCGACGGTAAATCCCTGGGCCGTATCGGCGCGCGCTCCCTGGGGTATTTTTTCTGCATCACCACCTTGGCGATCATTGTCGGGCTGGTGCTGGGCAATCTGCTCAAGCCGGGGGCCGGCACTGAACTGTCGAGCCTGCATGCAGCGTCTATCACTCTGCCTACCAGCAGCGGCGCAGGTCACAGCCTGGGGCAGATTATCGTCGGGATCACCCCAGATAACGTGATCAGTGCCATGGCCCAGGGCAGCCTGTTGTCGGTACTGTTTTTTGCGGTGATGTTCGGCCTTGGCGTGGCACGCCTGCCCGCCGAGCGCAAAGACCCGGTGATCGCGCTGCTGCGAGGCGTGTCGGATGCCATGTTCAAGGTCACGTCGATGATCATGGCCTACTCACCCATCGGCGTGTTCGGCATGATCGCTGTGACCGTGGCCAACTTCGGATTTGGTTCGTTGCTGCCGTTGGCCAAGCTGATCATGGTCAGTTACGTGTCTATCGCGTTCTTTGTACTGGTGGTGCTCAACCTGGTGGCGCGCCTGTGCGGGATCAATCTGTTTGCCTTGATGCGCCATATCAAGGATGAACTGATTTTGGCCTTTTCCACGGCGAGTTCAGCGTCGGTCATGCCGCAATTGATGAAGAAGCTCGAGACCTACGGCGTGTCGCCTTCGCTGGTGAGCTTTGTGGTGCCGGTGGGTTACTCGTTCAACCTCGACGGTGCCTCGCTGTTCCTTGGGATCGGCACGCTGTTCGTGGCGCAGCTATACGGAATCGACCTGAGCCTTGGGGATCAGGCGCTACTGGTGGTGACCATGGTGCTCACTTCAAAGGGGGCTGCGGGTGTGCCGGGGTTCATGTTCGTGATTCTCTCCGCAACGCTCGCCAGTGCCGGATTGCCATTGGAAGGGATCGCGTTTATTGCCGGGGTGTATCGCTTGATGGAGATGCCGACTACCGCACTGAACGTGCTGGGCAACGCGCTGGCGCCGTTGGTGATTGCCAAGTGGGAGGGCCGTGACGCTAAGGCGACGCACGAACCGAGCGCCAAGAATGTGCCTTCACGGTAGCAAGGGTCTTACGAATAAAGGCGCTCCAAAGAGCGCCTTTATTCATTTCAACTCACTGCTCGCCGATGGATTTTACCTCAGCCTTGGCAGCGCCACCGATGGCAATGCGTTTAGGCTTGGCTTCCTCCGGCACGACCCTGAGCAGGTCGATGCTCAGTAAGCCATTGGAAAGCTGTGCGCCTTGCACTTCGATGTGGTCAACCAGGCGGAACGACAGGCGGAACGCGCGCTGAGCGATGCCCTGGTGCAGGTAGGTGATACCTTCATTGTGTTCGCGTTTGCCGCCAGCGACGGTCAACACGCCCTTTTCCACCTGGATTTCCAGGTCATCTTCCACCAGGCCTGCGGCCGCAATGACGATTCGGTAGTGGTCCTCGCCATGCTTTTCGACGTTGTGCGGTGGGTAGGTGGTACCGGCCTCGCTGCGAAGCGCCGATTCGAAAAGGTCGTTGAAACGGTCAAAGCCGACGGAATGGCGGAACAGTGGGGCCAACGAAAGAGTAGTAGCCATTGCAAAATCTCCTGAGGTTTCTCCAAGTGATTTGGTACGCGACCCGTATTCGGCATCGCGTAAAGCCTAAGTAGGTTCAGGCTTAAAATTTTCAAGCGGCGCCCACAAAAAAAATTTACCCGATGCGATAAGCCCCCGACGAAAGGCTCACACACCTACGCGCGAGGACGGTCGTGGGATCAACCAAGGCGACCCGGTGGGCACCGATTTCAAACACGTCACAATGCGCCAGTACCAGAGGCAACTCGGTACACCCAAGGATCAGCACCTTCGCCCCCTGTTCACACAGATGCTCCGCCGCCAGCAGCAACTGCTCGCGGCACACGCCCTGGGTAAACCCCGCCTTGATCCCCCGCTCGCCGTAGATCGCCTCCATCACCAACGCCTGGTAATCAAAACCGGGGGTGATCAGTTCCAACCCCGAACGTCGCGCGGCCTGGTGATAGACCTGGCTTTGCAGCGTGCCTGAAGTCGCCAGCAAGCCAACCGCCTGGCCACGCCCATAGGTGTGCACAATCCACTCCACCGTCTCGCTGAGCATGTTGACGATGGGCACGCGCAAGTGCGCCTGGATGCGCTCGACAAACGCATGGGCAGTGTTGCACGGGATCGCGATGGCTTGGGCGCCGGCGCTTTCCAGGCGTTTGCAGGTGGCGAACAGGGCCAGGGTAGGGTCAGTTTCGTCGCGCAACAGGTTGGCGGTTCTATCAGGTATCTGCGGGTTCTGCTCCACCACCATCTTGATATGGTCCTGGTCCTTGCCTGCCGGCGTGTGGGCGACCACCTTGCCCATGAAGTCCACGGTCGCCGCGGGCCCGACGCCACCGACGATGCCCAGTTTGAACGGCGACTGGCGCGTCGGACCGTCGGCCTGGGTGGCGAACTCGGCGTAGATCTGGTTGATGTCGAGCACGCTGATACCACGCCGTTGCAGATCGCCGCACACCAGCGACAGCTCGGTCATGCCCGGCACGATCACCGTGGCGCCCTGCCCCTGCAATGACAAGCACGCCTGGTACACCGACTCCAGCGGCACGCCATCGAGGTGGCCGTCCTTTATGCCGTTGACGCCGTACATCGCCTCCATCAGCGCGACCTGGGCGTGGTCCTCCGGATACACCAGGTTAAAGTGCTGACCGAGGTGCTTTTCAAACAGACCACAGTGGCGCACGAAGTCCGACGCGATCACCCCCAAGGTGGTGCCCGGTGCAACACAACGCAGGATGTGCCGGACGAGCGCCTGCATCATGTCCAGCACGGGGATGCCCAGTTCCTGCTGGATTTCCTCGCGAAAGGTCTGGCTGGCGAAACAGGGTAGCAGCACGGCATCCACACCGCTGTCTTCAAAGGTCTTGCACACCTGGAACACATAGAATTTGCGCGCGGTCATGCTCGCATGGCGATCCAGGGGCAGCCGCACATCCTTGAACGGGTGCTGCTCGAATAGGAAATGATAACGGTCCTGGTCTTCCAGCACGGCCCTGGATTTGACCAGCTTGTAGAACAGATCGCCGCCCGCCAGCGAGCCGAGCCCGCCGACGATGCCCAATCGAGAAGTGGTGGTCATGCGCGCGCCCCCTGCGGCAGCTCAGCGGGTTCTTCTTCGGCCTCGGATTTCGCGACCACTGCCGTGGCGATGCTGTTGCCCACCACGTTGGTGGCGGTGCGCGCCATGTCGAGGAACTGGTCGATGCCGATGATCAGCAGCAGGCCGGCTTCGGGCAGGTTGAACATCGGCAAGGTCGCCGCGACCACCACCACCGAGGCCCGCGCCACGCCGGCCATGCCTTTGCTGGTGATCATCAGCGTCAGCAGGATCAGCAGTTGCTGGGTGAAACTCAGGTCGATGTTGTAGGCCTGGGCGATAAACATGATCGCGAATGCCTGGTACATCATCGAGCCGTCAAGGTTGAAGGAATAGCCCAGCGGTAACACGAAACTGGACACACGCTTCGGGGCGCCGAATTTCTCCAGGGCCTCCATGGTTTTCGGGTAGGCCGACTCGCTGCTGGCCGTGGAAAATGCCAGCAGGATCGGCTCGCGGATCAGCTTGCCGAGGGTGAACACCGAGCGCCCGAGAAACAGGTAGCCGGCGGCGAACAGCAAGACCCAGAGCAAGGCGATGCCCAAGTAGAATTCGGCGATCAGCTTGGCGTAATCCGCCAGCAGGCCCAGGCCGTTGGTGGTGATCGCCGAGGCGATGGCGGCAAATACGCCGATCGGCGCGAAGGCCATCACGTAGTCGGTGATCTTGAACATCACCTTGGCGAGTTCGTCCACGGTGTCGGTGATACGCGTATAACCCGCACGTTTGACGCCGGCCAGGGCGAAGCCGAAGAACAGCGAAAACACCACGATCTGCAAGATCTCATTGTTGGCCATCGCTTCGGCGATGCTGCGTGGGAACACATGACTGATGAAGGTCTTGAGGCTGAAGTCGCCAGTGTTGACCGGCACCGCCGCCGTGGCGTGCTGCACCACCTGCATATTTAACCCGGCGCCCGGCTGGAACAGGTTGACCAGCGCCATGCCAAGCATCAGCGAGACCAGCGACGCCGTGACAAACCAGAGCATCGCCCGCATCCCGATGCGACCCACCGAACGCGAGTTGCCCATGCTCGCAATGCCCCCCACCAGGGTGGCGAACACCAGCGGTGCAATGATCATCTTGATCATGCGCAGGAAGATATCGGTGACCATCGAAAAGTACCCGGCCAGCGCCTTGGCCGCTTGTTCGCTGCCGGCATAGTGGTGACACGCCCAACCCACCAGCACGCCCAGGGCGATGCCGACTGCAATACGACGCGGGAGTTTGTTCTTGTTCACAGGTGCGGCCCTCGGATGGCTTTTGTTGTATGCAGCGGATTCTAGGGACCGCCCCCGCTCCCCATGATGAGTAATCCGGCTAACCCCATGCGCTTTTGGAATAGTTTGCAAAAAGCCAGGCCTGGCCTGGGCGTGACCGCTTACACTCCTGGCTCATCGCCTGGAGAACCGGCATGCAGATCAAATGGTTGGATGACCTCTTGGCCATCGCCGAGTGGAAGAACTTTTCCCGCGCCGCCGAAGTGCGCTGCGTGACCCAGTCGGCCTTGTCGCGGCGCATTCGCTCATTGGAAGAATGGGTGGGTGTCGAGCTGGTCGACCGCGGCACCTACCCGGTGCAACTCACCGCCGCAGGGGTCGCCTTTTGCAGCGAAAGCCGCGATGCCCTCGCCGGCCTCATGCGCCTGCGCGCCAGCCTGCGCGAAGTGGAGCGCATGCCGGGACGCTCGATCCAGGTGACCGCCGGCCACAGCCTGTCGATGACCTTCCTGCCCAAGTGGCTGGCGCAGTTCCAGCGACACGCCGAGCAGTTCAATGCGCGGGTGGTGGCGGCGAATATTCATGATGCGGTGATTGCACTGGAGGAAGGCAGCTGTGACCTGATGATTGTCTACCACCACCCGCTGGCGCCTATCCTGCTGGACGCGGAACGCTTTGGCAGCCTGGCCCTGGGGCATGATGCATTTATCCCGCTGTGCGCACCGGACAAACGCGGCCGGCCGCTCTATCGCCTGCCGGGAAATGCAGGGAAACCCGTGCCGCATCTGGCGTACACCGCCACGACGTTCCTGGGTCGGGTTGCGGAAATCGTGATCAAGAATGGCCCTGCCCCCGCGGTGCTGGAACGCTGCTACGAAGCTGACATGGCCATGCTGCTGATGCGCATGGCGATCGAAGGTTACGGCGTGGCGTGGCTGCCGCAGAGCGCGGTGGTCGATGAGCTTGAACGTGGCGTGCTGGTGCGCGCCGCAGGTGAGGAATGGAGTACGCGTCTGGAAATTCGCTCGTACTGCGCGATTGAAAACCAAAACCCGACGATGCGGAAGTTGTGGCGCACACTGGAAGGCTGGCGGGCGGAAATTTGATACAGCGGTAAAAATCGCGACTTTATCTTGCGCATTGACATATCGGTAAATCTCGATATCCTCGCGACATGGACCTACTCGAAATATTCAAAGCCCTCTCAAACCGTACTCGACTCGAAATCCTGAAAGGTTTGAAGGATCCCGAAAAGTACTTCCCGCCACAGGATGAAGGGGACGTTCATACCGTGGGCGTCTGTGTCAGCAGTATTCAGGAGGGCGTCGGGCTGTCGCAGTCAACCGTGTCTGATTATCTGGCCACGCTGCATCGGGCAGGCCTGATCGAAACACGGCGCATTGGCCAGTGGACCTACTACAAGCGAAACGAAGCAACCATCAGTGCGCTTGCCGAGATCATTGGCAAGGACCTGTAATTTTTTGCTCCAGGATATCGAGATTTCCCGATATCCCTTTTTACCGAAACGAGGTGAGGCAATGAAAGCGCAGATACTTAAGTCGTTTGGCAGCCCGGATTCGTTCGAACTCTGCGAGGTGCCCAAGCCGGTACCGCACACCGGGCAAGTGCTGGTTCGGGTTCACGCAACGTCCATCAACCCTTTGGATTATCAGGTGCGACGTGGCGACTATGCCGACCTGGTGCCCCTCCCCGCCATCACCGGCCACGACGTCTCCGGTGTTGTCGAAGCCATCGGGCCGGGCGTGACCAACTTCGCACCAGGCGACGAAGTCTGGTACACCCCGCAGATCTTCGACGGCCCCGGCAGTTACGCCGAATACCATGTAGCGGCCGAGAACATTGTGGCAAAGAAGCCTCTCTCGTTAAGCCACCTTGAGGCGGCCAGCCTGAGTCTGGTTGGCGGTACCGCATGGGAAGCGCTGACCGTGCGCGCGGCACTGCGGGTGGGCGAAAGCATCCTGATACATGGCGGCGCTGGGGGTGTCGGCCATGTGGCAATCCAACTGGCAAAAGCTATCGGTGCAAAGGTGTTCACTACCGTGCGCGAGGCTAATGCTGAGTTCGTTAAACGCATGGGCGCCGATGTGATCATCGACTACGAAAAGGAAGACTATGTCGACGCCATCATGCGGGAAACGGCTGGCCGTGGAGTCGATGTGGTATTCGATACCCTCGGCGGCAACACACTGTCGCGCAGCCCTGATGCGCTCGCGCAAATGGGCCGTGTGGTCTCGATCGTGGACATCTCCCAGCCGCAAAACCTGGTCCAGGCCTGGGGCAAAAATGCGAGTTATCACTTTGTGTTCACGCGGCAAAATCGCGGCAAGCTGGATGAGTTAAGCAGCTTGGTCGTACAGGGTCAGTTGCGCCCGCATGTCGGCGCGGTCTATGCGCTTGCCGACATTGGACTCGCCCATGCGCGGCTGGAGAGCCGCAACAACGGCGTCCAAGGGAAGATTGCGATTGCCGTCGCGCCTATTGAAGGCGCCACGCCATGATTTACGAGATCGCCCTGCTGCCCGTTCACAAACAACACATCGATGCATTCCGACTGGCATTTGCGGAGGTCGCACCGTTGCTCAGCCGCGCGAAAGGCTACTTGGGCCATTTGCTCGCGCAAGGCATCGAAACGCCGGAGCGATTCAACCTGATCGTGCGCTGGGAATCGCTCGAAGACCACACACCGGGCTTCGAAGCGAGTGAAGACCATCGGGTGTTCATGTTGGGGCTGGAGAACTATTTTTCGGACGAGCCGCAGGTGTATCACATTGAGGGGCTGGAGTTTGCTGGATGCGCCGGCTTGTGCCTATCGACTCAACATTCAAGGCTTTAAGCAGGGTGCCGCTGGAATCTGCTTCCAGTGCGAGAAGTCTTCTTCCAGAAACTCACTCAACGCATCTATTTTGTCGGCGTAAAGCGCCCGCAATAGCTCAGCCAAACCAGGAGGCAGCGCATGGCGACTGCCTTCGAACACCGGCTGCGAAAGTTCACAGCGATGCGCATCGGTAAAAAAACCATCCAGCCCGATATGGTTCAACACCCGATTAGCCAAAACCACGGGATCTTTGACGATCTCCTCATAGCGCGCAATCAGGAGTTGCTCCCGTGGATAGACCCCCATCCAGTTCTTCAGGCAAGTCGCATAATCGCCCCGTAGCAGCGACCCTTGTGATTTAAAATGATCTATAAACCACTGATCAGAAGCCTCCGAATACTCCATCTCAGCCCTACGCAAAGCCATGCGTGCCGATGACCACGCACGGTCCATGGGGTTACGCATGAGAAAAACGATGCGTAATGCAGGAAAATGAGAGTAAACCTCTCTAATGGTTTCCGGCGACAGGATGGCGTAAGCAGGCGTGATGTCGCCGGCAGTTCGACCCTCGACATTAAACAAGCCGTGATACCAAGCCACGCCGTTGGCGATGTTTGAATCCCAGAAGTGAACTTCCTTACCACCGGGAAAGCAAATCGATGGGTGTTTATTCAATACTTCATACAACCAACTGGTACCGCTTTTTTGCGCGCCGATACCGACAAATTTCAACATTCCGTCACCTTGCCAACGACCATTCTGGAGCGCATGAAAAGTCCACGACGCCCACGCCGTACTGCGTATGCTCCGAATTCACTCTGAAACACAACGCGTCCACCACTCTGTGCAGGTGCCGAAAACCTTCCCCGCAATCACCGGAAACGCCAGCATTAAGAAAATACAGGCCTTCATTCAGACGGCATACAAAACTGTATTCGACCGTCAGTACCGAACCGGCAGCAACAAACTCAATACCTTCGGTGATGCGCTTGGCTGACGTCCCCCCTCCAAGTTCAACGCCAGTGGTGGTCTTGATCAACATGCCGAAGCGTACGTGACTCGCATCCTGTTCGAACGCAACTTGATACGTATACAAATAGGTCTCTCCTGCCTTCAGGCAGTTGACCTTTTGCCGGCGTGCATTGAGCAATCCAGGATTGGCAATCACCGCACCGCGTGCCTCATACGAAAGCACTGCTTTGGAGAGCAGATGGGGATCAAAATAATCGCTTGCCAAGCCGGAGTTCGCATCAAGCGCCGGGGCGTCAACCTCAGCCACCGATGTAAACTCGACCGAACCGGCCATCATCTGCTCGCGCATTTCTTTCGCTTTAGCGGGCGAAGCGTTCAGCATGCGCTGGTACTTACCGACAATAGCCTTGGGGGTTCCCTCCGCTACTTTCTGTCCGCCATCCAGCAAGATCGCACGGTCACAAAGCGCTACCACTGTGTCGCTGGCATGGGACACGAAAAGAATGGTCGCGCCCTGAGACTTGATACTTTCTATTCGGGCAAAGCATTTACGCTGGAAGAGCTCATCCCCTACCGCCAACGCCTCATCGACAATCAAAATCTGGGGGTCAACATTGATTGCAACGGCAAAGGCCAGGCGAACCATCATCCCACTGGAATAGCTCTTTACCGGCCGATCGATGAAATCCCCAATCTCTGCGAACGCCTCGATAGAGGCAAAGCGAGCAGAGGTTTCAGCGTGGGAGAGCCCGAGGACGGAGGCGTTCATGTAAACGTTTTCGCGGCCGCTGAATTCCGGGTTGAATCCAGAGCCTAACTCCAGCAATGCCGCGATTCTGCCATGGGTCGACACCTCTCCCTCAGTCGGCGTCAGTGTCCCGCAGATCATTTGCAGCAGTGTGGATTTACCACTGCCATTGCGGCCGACGATACCCACGGTCTCCCCTTTGTTAACAACAAAGGAAACATCATCAAGGGCAACAAACTCCGTATAACAGCGCTTCTTGCGGAACACCTGCAACAGCCGCGCCCTTGGGCTGTCGTAAATCTGGAAACGCTTGCTGACATTCCGAACTTGAATGGCGATCTCAGAGGGCATCTGTAAACACTCCATGTGTCTTCTGGAAATATGCGAAGCCTGTCCGACACACCAAAAACATGCTGGAAGGTACTGAAGCAGCCCCGTAACGCCAAGCATCTTGCCTCAAATCAAGACAGTGCGGAATTACTCGACAAGGAATCCATGAGTACGACGACCGCAAGCCTCATCACAAGCCAGGCCCACTGAAGGCGTCAGATCACTCCTTTCAGCAATCACACCGTGCACTTGGGTTGCCAGGGCAAATCCAAGGCAAAAAAAGCCTGCATCTCTGCAGGCTTCTTTTTATGTCGCTATCTGGCTCCGCGACCTGGACTCGAACCAGGGACCCAATGATTAACAGTCATTTGCTGGCTGTTAGGCGCAACGGTGCCACGCAAGAACGTGGTGGAGATCTAGGGTTTCTGCATAGCGTGAGCCGCATAAGCGCAGCACGCCACGAAAATTAGTTGGGTTGGATTGGGTTGTCAAAGCGTGGCAAGGCAATGACCAGCAGGAAAAGGAGGCGCACTCTGTCAGCTACCGAGCAATCTTCATGCTTCACTTAACTTCCTGACCAACGTAGCCGCCATGAGCTTCAACGTTCTGCTCTCTGCCTCAAACCCCTAATCTAGAGCCCGCATGACCTGCGCCCTGTCAATGTAGCCAGCCAAAAAACAGACTCAATTGATTCAATTGCATGAATGACAACCGACTCCTCTCTAGCTTTTAAAAGCGTTAGTACAACACGCAACGCCCGCTCATCATTCGAGTCACCAAGAGACTCCGCGCACCGACCTCGCCAATCCGCTTTACCCCATGCCTTGCTAACAGGCACGCGACTCACTAGTGCCTAAAGATGATTGATTTTGCGAAGTCTGCATACTTATAAAACCAACTCAACGCAAACAAAATCGAGAATGGCATTCCCAACCATACAAATACCACATCAAATTCCACCTCAAACCCTGCAGAAATAAACAGGACTGGTAACAATGCCAGCAGGCATCCTATGGAAAGCATTACGACTAAAACACCCGCCGCCATTATTGCTGAGGACATCAACTTACTTACCGTCACCCTTAGCCTCCTCGTAAAAGCCGTAGCCCTTATAACCCACTCCGCCGACATACACACCTAGCGCAGTACCAAATGGCGTTTTCGTGCCTAACAACGGAATGAAAAAATTAATATCCATCTTCGGAACCAAAACCCCGAAGATCGAACCCTTCCTCAATCCATCCGAAGCTCCCATCACGAGAGGGACTTTCCCAAAGCCAGCACCGGCGGAAAGTAACGTATCCGCCCCCTGGTAGACCAATGGACCATCCATCCACCTTTCTCGATGGACTTCGCATCAGCACCTTTTTGCGAAGCTGCCGCCAGAACACCGACTATTTGAGAACTCATAGCTAGCAGATTCTTATCACCGCTAACCAACGAATCCAAGTGAACTACAGCCGCTTCGTTAATACCCGCCGCCAGCGCGCCGGTCTTGAAGTCCCCACCGGTCGCCTGGGCAAGTAACCCACCGACCATCGCATGCACCAATATCTTCGGCGGGTAACAGCATCAAGCGCGGCCAGGTAGCGGCTGATGCTCGATTAAATTTCTTCCATTCGCCGCCTTAGTTTGACGCTAGTGAAGTTGCGGTCACGACTGTTGACGGCCTTGAATTTACTTGCGTCGATGGAAACCAGGTTTTCTCCGAACAATGCGAGCGGCTGACAGAGCACAACGAACTGACGACAGACGCATCGGATGGCCTTGCTGTTGTCCTTTCGGAAGTTGGCGATGGTCTTGAAATCCGGCATTAAACGACCCGTCAACCACATCAACTCAACGTTGCGTTGAGCTTCTCGCTCCAGGCGTCGGCTCGATTAGATGCGGTTGAGATCGCCATAGATATAGACCTTCAACAGTACCTCAGGGTGGTATGCAGGTCGGCCCGTAAGAGCAGGAACAGCACCGTCGACACCCAAATTGACCAGGTCGAGTTCGTCGACGACGACGTCGACTATACGCACCGGGTTGGTATCGCTGACGTAGTCGTCGAGGCTTTCGGGAAGTAAGGTGCCTTGACCTCTGTGCTCCCCTTGAATAAAGCGCTTCACGAGACGATCCTCTTGTGGAACCCGAATGTTGGATGCTGCTGTGAAGATAGTGAAATCTACCCGTTTTGACGATGTCGACCACGATTTAGGGTATGAGTACCGTGGTCATAATTACAGCGTGCTGAGCGATGGGGGTATGTTCCTGATCAGAACTTACGACGACGAACCAGGATGTGCGACTGTCGTAAGTCCGACCACGGCGCATGCCAGCGGCAACCTTAGACAGCTCATCACTTTCTTGCAGACGGATTTTGGGGGCTCTAGGATCTACCTCTACAAGGCCGATTTGGGGCGTTATGCTGAGATCGACCTTGAAACGTTGGAATTCCTTCCCATTTGAGTTCGGCGGCGATAGCACGGTTGGTGTTTTTACACACTCTGGGCCGTTAACTGCCCTGCGCGAATAACAGAGCTTGATAGGTATCAGCCCTCACCTGCAATCGACCGACCAGAGCTGATCAAGCCTAGTTGTATAGCTCTGACTCATCATCTCTCGACGCATGCCCCAATCCGGATCAACCGGCACACTGGCCGAGCGCAGTGTCCCCCTGCCCCAACGCTCGTTGATTTGATCCAGGACCGTCATCACCCGTGTTGCCTCTACAAACGGTGACGTGGCGAAAAGATCATTCGTGTAATCGCCAGGTTTGCAAAGGTTGAGCAGCATTACTGACACCTTCATGCGGGTCACACTGCGCGCCTTGATCACCCCGGAGAAATCCAAGGCAAAAAAAAGCCTGCATCTCTGCAGGCTTCTTTTTATGTCGCTATCTGGCTCCACGACCTGGACTCGAACCAGGGACCCAATGATTAACAGTCATTTGCTCTACCAACTGAGCTATCGCGGAATGCGCCGTATGTTACTGATTGAAAAGGAGAAGTCAAGCTTTCTCTGGCATTCGGCGCGATTAAATCGGATGACCGGTTGAAACCGCGTGCTCCCTGGCCAACTCCAGCCAGGCCAAGGCAGCCGGCGGCAGGTGGGCGCTGGTGCGCCAGGCCAGGGCGATGTGCCAGTCGGTGTGGGGTTCGTCCAAGGGGATCAGGGCGATGCCGGCGTGTTGATGCTTGTACGCCAGCATGCGTGGCACGAAGGCCACGCCCAAGCCGGCGGCGACCAGGTCGATGATGAAGTCGATCTGCCCGCTGCGGGCCGTCACCTTGGGGGTCACGCCTTTGCGCTCGCAGGCGGCGAGGATCTTGGCGTTGAGGGCGAAACCGGCTTCGAACAGGATGAACGGCGAATCGGCCAGGTGGGTGAAGTCGATCCGCTCAAGGTGGGCCAGCGGGTGGCTCATGGGCAGCACGGCCATCAGCGGCTCATTGCGCACGGGCTGGTAATCGAAATCTTCGTCCACCGGCAGCAGCAGCGCCGCCAGGTCGACCTCCCCCGCTTCCAGGCACTCGCGCAGCTTTTTGCTGCCGTACTCGGTGAGCTCGATGTCGATGTCCGGGTAGCGGCTGCGGTAGGTCGCAAACATCGTCGCGAACAGCACACCGCAGCCCACCGGCGGTAGGCCGATGCGCAGTACGCCACGCTTTAAACCGCGCAGGTCGTTGATCTCGGCCACCAGGTCGTTGCGCTCGGCGAGCAGGACCAACGCGCGACGGTAGGCGATTTCGCCGGCGGCGGTCAGTTCGTTGCGGTGGCCCAGGCGATTGAGCAACGGTGTGCCCAGTTCATCTTCCAACGTCTTGACGGCCTTGCTGACGGAGGACTGGGTCAGGGACACCACCTCCGCCGCCTGGGAGAAACCACCCTGGCGCACCACTTCGACAAAGGCGCGTAATGTTCTCAGGTTCATCAGTATTCCTTTGGCGACTGACTACCATCGATAAAAGTTGTTTTTATCATGCCAGAGAAATGCCTATCCTGCCTGCACCTTGCCTTGTGGAGCCCCTAATAATGATTATCTCCTCCGCCTCCGACTACCGCGCCGCCGCCAAGCGCAAGCTGCCGCGTTTCCTGTTCGATTACATCGACGGCGGCGCCTACGCCGAACACACGCTGCGCGCGAACAGTTCGGACCTGGCCGAGATCAGCCTGCGACAGCGCATCCTGCGCAACGTGGACAACCTGAGCCTGAAGACCACGCTGTTCGGCCAGGAACTGGACATGCCGGTGATCCTCAGCCCGGTGGGCCTGACTGGCATGTACGCACGACGTGGCGAAGTGCAAGCGGCCAAGGCGGCGGCAAACAAGGGCATTCCGTTCTGCCTGTCGACGGTGTCGGTGTGCCCGATTGAAGAGGTGGCGTCGCAAAGCGCGCAGGCGATCTGGTTCCAGCTGTATGTGCTCAAGGACCGTGGCTTCATGCGCAACGCGCTGGAGCGCGCGCAAGCCGCGGGCGTCACCACACTGGTATTTACCGTGGACATGCCGACGCCCGGCGCGCGTTATCGCGATGCGCACTCGGGCATGTCCGGGCCGTTCGCGGCACAACGGCGCATGCTGCAAGCCGTCACCAAGCCGCAATGGGCCTTTGATGTGGGGTTGATGGGGCGCCCCCATGATCTGGGCAATATCTCCAAATACCTGGGCAAACCCACTCACTTGGAAGATTACATCGGCTGGCTGGCGAACAATTTCGACGCCTCCATCAGTTGGAAAGACCTGGAGTGGATCCGCGAATTCTGGAAAGGCCCGATGATCATCAAAGGTATCCTCGACCCCCAGGACGCCAAGGACGCGGTGAGTTTCGGCGCCGATGGCATCGTGGTCTCCAACCATGGTGGTCGCCAGCTGGACGGCGTGCTGTCCACCGCCAAGGCCCTGCCTCCGATTGCCGATGCCGTGGGCGATGACCTCACGGTGCTGGTGGATTCCGGCATCCGTTCCGGGCTGGACGTGGTACGCATGCTGGCCCTGGGCGCCAAGGCCTGTCTGCTGGGGCGCGCGACAGCCTATGCGCTGGCCGCCGACGGCCAGCACGGCGTGGAAAACCTGCTGGACATCTTCGCCAAGGAAATGCGCGTGGCCATGACCCTCACCGGTGTGACCTCCATCGCGCAGATCGATCGCTCCACCTTGGTTTAACCCTGCTGCTCGACGATCCCGCGGGCCTGGCGGCAAGACGGTGGTGCCGGCGGCCGTCTGGCGTCCCATGGCGCCATGGGCAGTGGTGTGCGGGTGATGGGCGGCGCTTATTTTATCTGTGGTGTCATTCCGGCGTTGTTTATTCGCGATAAACAGTGCGAACCACAGAAACTTCAAGACCACCGCCGAGTTGCCAATTAACTGGCGTCATCCTTCAGCGACTGTTTTTGGCGGTAAAAACAGTCGATTGATTTATAAGACTTTTTATTAAGTTGAACCTCTCTGGCATGAATCTCGCTCTAACTCTGTTCTAGCAGGTAAGGCGATGACAAGACGTGCGGCAGTGCCCAGGGGTTATAACCCATTGCAAAGCGGTCTAGACTGTTACCTATGTTTTACGGAACTGAAGGAACAGTAAGACGCTTGGCACTCGCCACTCTCATTGAGCCTGTAAGACAGCCAAGTGCTTAGAGGCCGATCGTTTATGAAAACACCCACCCAGACCAACGCAATTGACTTCGATACTGCCAAATTGCAACGCCTGGGGTTTGGTCAACCATCTCTCGTACCACGTCGCCCCACCACCCTTGCCCAACTTCGCCAGCAACTGGGCCTGCAATTGCAAACCAGCCTGGAGCCGGAGCGCATCCTCGGGGTGTTCTTCCGTGAGATCCAGCGCCTGGTGCCCTTGGACGCCTTGCAATACCGCCATCAAGCCAGCGATTTGCGCCTGGAGTTCGGCCATCGTGGCCACCATTCTGTGAGTTACAGCCTGAGCCATGAAGGCGAGCACCTGGGCGAGCTGATCTTTCGTCGCAACCAGCGCCTGGCCGAAGAAGAACTCGGCCAACTCGAATCCCTGCTGGCCACCCTGCTCTACCCGATGCGTAACGCCCTGCTCTACCGCGCCGCCACCCGCAGTGCCTTGCGCGACCCGCTGACCGAGACCGGCAACCGCATCGCCATGGACCAAACCCTGCAACGGGAAATCGACATGGCGCGCAGGCACCTCAACCCGCTGTCCTTGCTGATGCTGGACATCGACCACTTCAAGACCATCAACGACACCCACGGCCACGCCGCTGGCGATAACGTGCTGCGCGCCGTCGCCGCGGCGATCAAAGGCCAGTTGCGCAATGTGGACATGGTGTTCCGGTTTGGCGGGGAAGAGTTTCTGATCCTACTGTCCAACACGGGTCGCGATGCGGCGGCGATGGTTGGCGAACGCCTGCGCCAGGCGGCACAGACCCAGGATTACTGGGCGGATGACACGCGGATTGAATTGACGGTGAGCCTGGGTTGCTCGACCTTGCTGGCCGCTGAGTCCGCCGAAAGCCTGCTGCGTCGGGCCGACAGCGCCTTGTACGTGGCCAAGCGCGAAGGGCGTAACCGCCTGGCGATGGCGGGGTAAGCCCCCGCCATCACCGTTACATCACGCTTCGCTGACGACCCGCGCCTGGCGCTCGCGCACCACGGCCGGAGCTTTTTCTTTCTCCAGACGCATGCAGCTTTCCAGGAACAGGTACATGTAGTCGTAGCTCTTGCACACGGCTTGGCGCAGCTCCGTCTGCAATTCCTTGGACGGGTTCATCCCGGCCAGGGTGCAGATGATTTCCAGCGCTTCCCATGGGTGCGCATCGTCATACTGGGCGTGCATCTTCAGCCACTTCATCGCACGCTTGCGCTCTTCCTCGGGGAAAGCCGCCGCATAGACGCCGGTCGAACACACCACGGCGGACCATTCCCCGGTAGCCCCTTCGATCGCATAGTTGGTCGCGGCAATGGCCACGATCAGCGAATCGGCGGAGCTGGTGTGCCAGCACCAATGGCTCAGCGCATGCAACTCCGGCGGCACGTTCTGGGCCTGCAGGTCCTCCAGGCTGACCCCGTGGGCACGGGACCAATGCACCCAATAGTCAGCGTGGTTGAGTTCCACACGAATATTGCGCATCAGCCAGCGGCGCGCCATATCCTCCCCAGGATGGCGGGCAAATTTGGTCTTGGTGAGGTTCTGTGCCATGTACAAGGCAAACTGTTCCACCACAGGCCAGCCACCAATCAGGTAATGGCGCATGGTCTTGGCACTGAGCGAGTTGTCGCGCATGCGCTGGTACAGTTCGTGTTCGACAACGCGGCGCTTGCTCTCGCTACAGTCCAGGATCAGTTTCTGAGCCCAGGCCGGATAACTGGAGGCTTCCATAAGCGGGCCGGTTCTGATGAAGGTGTCGATCACTGTTAAGGCTCCTTTTTAAGTGTGATTGTACAGACCAGCAAATGTTTCAGCGGAATGTGCCGGGCGCCTTGAATAACAGAGGCTGCGGCCGCACAGGTCGACACTGCAAGCTATCAAAGGTAAACAATTGCGGTCGTTCAATCAGGTAGCCCTGAGCGTAATCCACACCAATTTCGAGTAATGCCTGTTCGATTTGCGGTGTCTCGACAAATTCAGCAATTGTGCGCTTACCCATGACGTGGCCGATGTGGTTGATCACTTCGACCATCGCGCGGTTAATCGGGTCGTCCAGCATATCCTTTACGAAACTTCCATCGATCTTCAGGAAGTCTACAGGTAAATGTTTGAGATAGGCGAATGAGGACATTCCGGCACAAAAGTCATCCAGCGAGAAATGACAACCTAAGGCTTTGAGTTCATTAATAAAGCGGATCGCACTACCCAAGTTTGCAATAGCACTGGTTTCGGTTATTTCGAAACAGATCATGCCCGGCGGAATAGTGTATGTATGAAACTTCTCACGTAAAAAACCGAGGAAGTCATCATCCCCAATGGTGATGCCTGACAGGTTGATCGCACACATGGCCATGGGAAGCCCCGGCCGCTCCTGCATGCACCGGTTGATGATCTTGAACACATTTTCCACCACCCAGCGGTCCAGGGACGTCATCAGACCGTAACGCTCGGCGGCGGGGATAAAGCTGTCGGGCAGGATGATGCGTCCGGCCTCGTCGTGCAGCCGCAGTAGGATCTCAATATGCCCATCGCCACCATTGGTCTGCCCGAGGGGCGAGATTTCCTGGGCGTACAGGCAGAACCGGTTCTCTTCCAACGCCATGTGCAGGCGCTGCACCCAGGCCATTTCGCCAAAGCGCAGCGACAGTTCCGAGTCGTCGGCGTGGTACACCTGCACGCGGTTGCGGCCCTTTTCCTTGGCCATGTAGCACGCCATGTCAGCGGCGCGCAGTGAGGTTTCCAAGGTGGTCGGGGTGTGCCCCAGGTGCACCAGGCCAATGCTGACGGTGGTCATGAACGGCCGGCCCTTCCACACAAAGTGCAGGTTTTGCACGGTGTGGCGCAGGCTCTCGGCAATCTTTTCTGCCACCGCCGCCGGGCAGTTTTCCAGCAGGATGCCGAATTCATCTCCGCCCAACCGCGCCAGGGTGTCGCCTTCGCGCAGGTCCGACTGCAGCAGCGCACAGATATGCCGCAGCAACTCGTCCCCCGCCGCGTGGCCGCAGGTGTCGTTGACCAGCTTGAACTGGTCGAGGTCTAGGAACATCAATGCATGGCGCCCGCCATTCTGCTGGGCGGTGGGATGCAGTACCTGTTCCAGGCGGAATTCGAATTCGCGACGGTTGGCCAGGCCGGTCAGGGCGTCGTGGGTCGCCTGCCAGGACAGGTTGGCGATGTATTGCCGCTCCTGGGTCATGTCATGCAACACCAGCACCGCCCCCGTGACCTTGCCGGTGCTGCGGATCGGCGCGCCCACCAGCGTCACCGAGACCGTGCTGCCATCCAGGCGCTGGATGGTTTTGGAATGCTCGCTGCCGCCGCTGAGTTGGCCCTTGACGATATGTTCGATCAGGGTAAAGCCGTCTGGTTGCGCATTGTCATCCAGCAGGTTGAACAGCGCAGCCAGGGGCAGACCTTGAGCCTGGGCCGAATTCCAGTGGGTCAGCGCTTCGGCCGCCGGGTTCATGTAGGTGATGGCGCCGTCGACATCGGTGGTGATCACCCCGTCGCCAATCGACTCCAACGTGATCTGCGCACGCTCTTTCTCTTGTTGCAGGGCGTCGGCAAACGCGTGGCGCTGGGTCAGCAGCTTATGGGTGCGCAACAGTGCCAGCACGATCAGCCCCAGGGCCGTGGCCAGGTTGGTGATCAGCAGCAACCGCAGGATCATCCGCGAGCCTTCGCCCAACGCATCACTGAACGCCTTGGCGGCCGGCGTCACACCTTCGTTGATGCCAACGATATGTGCTTTCCACTGGCGTACGTCGTTGGCGCTGACCTGATCACGGGTGATCGCGCCGTGCATTTCACGGGCGAGGTCATCCAGTTGCATCAGGTAGCCATCGCCCACTGCCCACAACTCGATGGCTTTTTCCAGGTAGCTGAAATGACGAAAGTTGAGGTACAGCCAGATCAGGTTGGACACGTCATCCGGGTGGTTGCCGCCCTTGAGAATACCCAGGCGTGCGGCGCTCAGGTCAGGGGTAGGACGGTCCAGGGCAGTGCGCAGTTCGTGGCCGCCCTGAGGCACGGCAATGGCCTGCTGATATTTGAGGTAAGTGGTTTCGTCGCGGCTATCAGCGTACAGCGTCAAGTAATAGATGGCGTCCTTCTGGCCTTTGGACCACAGGCTTTCACCGGCCACATAGCCACGCACTGCCGAGAGCACGTAGAGACTGACGCAGCCCAACAATGCCTGGAACAGTACAACGGCGATAAAGGGCCAGACGATGCCCAACAGTTTTGGCGTTCCGAGAGTCCGCTTTTGCTTCATGAAGTCCCTTGCACATGCACTGCTGGATACGCACGCGAATATCCGCTTCCGATAGCTCAGCCCAGGCTAAATCAACGCACTTGTTGCAAGTGTCCATAGAGTTTGGCGTACAAGCCGCCATCGGCAATCAATTGCTGATGATCACCGTCCTCGGCAATGTGACCGCCGTCGAACACCAATACTCGATCTGCCTGCTTAACCGCCGACAGGCGGTGGGCAATGATCAGTGTAGTACGCCCGCTCAGGAAGCGTGCGAGCGCCTGATGCAGGTTGTACTCGGTGGCGGCGTCCAAGGCGGAAGTCGCTTCGTCGAGGATCACGACCTTCGGTTCGGCCAACACCATCCGAGCAATCGCCAGGCGCTGACGCTGCCCGCCGGAAAACCGCACGCCGGAACGCCCCACCACACTGTCCAGGCCCAAGGCCAGTGACTTGACGGTAGCATCCAGTTGGGCAATTTCCAGTGCCTGCCAGCACGCCTGGTCACTGCGCTCACGGCCCATGGTCAGGTTGGCGCGCACGGTGTCATTGAACAATGCAGGGTGTTGCAGCACCACGGCGACATTTTCGCGAATCGTCTCCAGGCCGATTTCCTGCTGGGTGGCACCACCAAAACGGATAGTCCCGGCCTGGGGCGTGTAGAGGCCGAGCAAGAGTTGCACCAAGGTACTTTTGCCACCGCCGCTGGCGCCGACGATTGCCACCTTCTCGCCGGGGGCGATGGCCAGGTTCAACTGGTCAAGCACCAGGTCTTCGCCATAACCGAAATTGAGTCCACGTACTTCGATGCCGACGGTCTCACGCCCAACGAATGGGTCTTCGCCCCCGGCGTATTGCGGCTCATCGGCACGCGCCAGCAACTCATTGATCCGCGTCAGCGCCCCGCCCGCCGCGTAATACGCGTATTGCAGGTTCAGCAACTGTTCCACCGGGCCAATCATGAACCACAGGTAACTGAACACCGCGAGCATCTGGCCGATGGACAGGTCGGAGAACAGCACGGTGAGCATGGCCGCTGCGCGAAAGATGTCGATACCGAACTGGAACAGCAAACCACTGGCGCGGCTGGAGGCGTCGGTTTTCCACTGGGAATGGATCGCGTAGTCGCGCACTTCCCGGGCACGCTGGCCCAGACGCCCCAGGAAGAACCCCTGGCGATTGCCAGCGCGGACTTCCTGGATCGCGTCCAGGGTTTCAGTCAGGGCCTGGGTAAAACGTGAAGTGCTGTCGTTTTCCAGCTTCTTCAGGTGTTTGACGCGCTTGCCCAACTGCACCGTGGCATAGATCACCAGCGGATTGAACAGCAGGATCAGCAGCGCCAGTTGCCAATGCATCCACACCAGGATCGCCGAAGTGCCCACCAGCGTGAGCATGGCCACCAGGAACCGGCTCAGTGTTTCGCCGACGAATTTGTCCAGCGTGTCGAGGTCGGTGACCAGGTGCGTGGTGACCGTGCCGCTGCCCAGGCTTTCATACTCGCCCAGGGAAATACGCTTGAGCCGCTCGATCAGGCGCACGCGGATGCGGTACACGATGTCCTTGGCCAGCCGCGCAAACAGCCGCGCCTGCACCACGTTGAACACCAATGCGCCGCAGCGCAGGAACAGGGTCACCAGCAGCATCAGCCCGATATAACCGGCCGCTTTCTGCCAGCCCAGCGGCAGCGCGTGGTTCATCACGTTGAGGGCTGCGTCGCCGTGGCCCAGCAGTACTTCATCCACCAGCAGGGGCAACAGCAAGGGGATCGGTACGCTGCACAGGGTCGCCAGCACGGCGACGCCGTTGGCGATCCACAGGGATTTCTTGTGACGCAGGGCCAGGCGGCGAATTTCCGCCCAGGTCAGGCGATCGGTGCGCTGGGCGGGTTCATGCACAGGTGGCTCGCTCCAGCCATCGGCCCAGCAAAGGCGACAGCTCGGACAGCGGCTGGTAACCGTTGGTCAGCAAGGCCAGTTGACCATTACGCTCGGCCAGCAGCGTCGGGAAACCGGCGATGCCCAGGTCCTGCACCCAGGTGAAATCGGCCGCCGTGGCCGCATGCTGCTCGGCGCGGTCGAATTCGCCGGCGAACTCGATACGCGGGATCCCCGCCTGCTCGGCGAGTTCCACCAACACGCTGGCGAGGGTCACGTCGCGGCCTTCGACATAGAACGCACGCTGGATCAGCCCCAGCAGCTTCCAGGCGCAATCCGGCGCCAGGCTGCGGGCGGTGACAATTGCCCGGCACGCCGGCTCCGTGTCATACACAAAACCGTCGGGCAACGCGCCTTCACGTTTGAACGGCTGGCCGGTAGCGTCAGTGACCGCCTGCCAATGCTCCAGAATGTAGCGCCGGGTGGTCGGCTCCAGTGCCGCGCCACTGCCGGTACGCAAGCCGCCCACCACCAGGTGCAGCTCCACACCGGCCGCCTGGGCCTGCTCCACCAACGCTTTGGCCACCGGGGCAAAGCCCCAGCACCAGGAACACATCGGGTCCATTACATAGAGCAGGCGCGCGGACATGGCTCAGGCCTCGGAAGGAGTTTGCTTGTAGTTGAAGCCAATCGGGTGCGGCAGGTTGCGGGCCTTGGCCAGCTCGATCTGCTTCTGCCGGTCGATCGCACTGCGACGGGTCTTCTCCGGCAGCTTATCCCAGCAATGCGGGCAACTGATGCCCGCCACATAATGCTCGGAGGCGCGGTCGTCGACACTGACGGGTGTGCGGCAGGCATGACATTGATCGTAGTCGCCTTCACTCAAGTCGTGGCGCACGGTCACGCGATTATCGAAAACAAAGCAGTCGCCCTGCCACTTGGTTTCTTCCTGCGGCACCTCTTCGAGGTACTTCAGGATGCCACCCTTGAGGTGATAGACCTCGTCGAAGCCTTCGCTGAGCATGTAGCTCGACGCTTTCTCGCAGCGAATGCCGCCGGTGCAGAACATGGCGACTTTCTTGTGCTTGGCCGGATCGAAGTTGGCTTTGATGTAGTCGGGAAATTCGCGAAAACTGGTGGTTTTCGGATCGATCGCGCCTTCAAAGGTGCCGATGGACACTTCGTAGTCGTTACGGGTGTCGATCAACAGCACCTCTGGGTCGCTGATCAGCGCGTTCCAGTCCTTCGGGTCGACATAGGTACCGACTTTCTTGTTCGGATCGACGCCTTCGACGCCCAGGGTCACGATCTCTTTCTTGAGCTTGACCTTGGTGCGGTAGAACGGCTGGTCGTCGCAGTAGGACTCTTTGTGGTCGATGTCGACCATGCGCGGGTCGTTCTTCAGCCAGGCCATCAGGCCGTCAATGCCTTCGCGGCTGCCGGAAACGGTGCCGTTGATGCCTTCTTCGGCGATCAGCAAGGTGCCTTTGATGCCGTTGTCGACCATCGCCTGCAGCAGTGGCTCGCGCAGGGCGACGTAATCTTCGAGGGTGACGAACTTATACAGTGCCGCCACGACAATCGGTTGAGTCATGGGTGTTCTCTCCAGGTGGCTACCCTCGTAAGGGGTGAACCGGATGCTAAAAACGCGAACCACGTCGCGCGGCGCGCATTCTAGCAAAACCGCGACGCCACCGCATCGACACTCCGTTAACGATATTTCCCTGACACGCTCACGCCTTTGGCTGACCTCGGCCCGAGCCACCTGCGTGATAGCGTCTTGCGTCGCCCAGTGGATCCACCTTTGGGCTCACAGGAAGATCGATGACATGGAAACCTTAAACCGTTCGTTATTGGCCAGGCTGGTGGAACAGCCCGTTACTCCAAGTGTTGGGAAGGTCGACTTCACCACTGCCATGGATCTGCTCCGCTTCACCAGCGTCTTCGACATCGTCGAGCTGCCCGAGGCCGAGTTCATCCGTCGACTGGCCCAGTACAATGATGACGACGGCGCCCAGGCTTATACAAACGCATGCTCCTACACCACTCAGTTGCAATGGCTGTACGACCAACAACCATTGAACACCCCTCATGCCCGTAGCAAACGCGACCTTGAGCCGAGCGCGCCCAGCCTGCTCAATGAGGACTGGGGCAATGCCTGCCACCCCGATGCCATCGCCGCTATCGATTCGCCTGTCGCCTACCTGCGAGCACTGTTTCTTTTTGCAACTCAGCTTGAAAAAAACGGCAAGGGAACGAAAACCAAAATCCTCTTGAGCCAACGGCGCCCAGAGCTGAAAAATTTACCGATTGACCACGACACGACCTTTGCCCAGCGCCCGCTGCTGACGCTGATCGATGACATGTTGCGCAAACAGATCAAACTCCATCACCCGCAGGAGAAGGTGCGCGCGCTGCTCAGCAAGCAACGCTACCCCTTGACACTGCCTTACCACCATCATCACCTTCAATGCCGCCTGGGACTGTCGGGAACCCAGCACGCCTTGGGTGAATTGAATTATCGAATCAGCAAGCGGCTGCCGTTTGACGATGCCGGCAGCACACGGTATGGCACGGTCAAAGCGCGCAACAATGACGTGCAATGCCTGCTAAGCGAACTGAATCCCCAACAGCAAGAACTGTTGACGCAGCCACACGTCACGGGAAGCACACTGTTTGAAACCTACTTTGGCAGACCCAGTGCTCCAGAAAACCTTGACGACTTTCTGAAATGTACGGCGCTGGACACTACCCAGTTACAAGCCCTCCTGGCGCAAAACAGTTTCGCCGCCCATGCCTCCCTCTCGGCGTCTAAACAGTTGCTGACCTATGGTGCCCGCTATGTCAATGGCACAGACCGCCTGCCCAAGCTAGAGGTTGGCCAATCCGCCGACGGGAAAACAGCGACACTACTCAATACCAGCCTCGATCGGTTCGACCGTCTGCATCGGATGATCCGCCTGCAAAAGTGGATCGATCTGCCATTCGCCGAACTCGATACGCTGATCGTCAGCACCATGATGCTTGAGGGCACAGCCAACGCCGATCTTCAGATAAGCCACACCACCCTGCGCGCACTGGGGGTCTACCGCTACCTTCGTGGGCGCTACAGGCTCAAGCCGCTGGAATTTTCGGCGTGGCTGGATCGCCTACCCGTGCAGGCCAGCGCCAACGAGCCTGCCTTATTCGATCAGGTGTTCAATCGCACACTGTTGTCCGAGCGACCGTTACCGCTGGACGACCAAACCTTCGATTCGCATACCCGCCAGCAGCTTTGCGCCGCGTTGGCGTTGAGTGATACACCGGACTCGCTGCAACTGCTGACAGACGCGTTCCCCAACCCTCTCCACAGGAACCTGGTCACGTACTCCGGGATCTATCGCTTGGCACGCATTGCCCAGGTTTTCGGCCTTTCTGTCTTGCACTGTAAACAACTGGCCGACCTGCTCGGCCCGTCCACCTGGAGCAAGCTGGCCAACCCCACATTAAGCACCGAGATGGATTTTCTCGATGTGCTCATGCGATTGGATTGGGCCGTCACCTGGCTCAGGGACAATGACACCAGCGTTACGCAGTTGCGCCAGCGATTACTGCTGGAACCCGTCGCTGATAACCCGGCGCTCAAGCGCTGGGTCGATTTACTCCCAAAGGGACTTGAGGCGTGCATCCAAGAGTTTTTGGAAAACCCGGCGCCGGCCCTCTACAGCAATGAGCTTAAGCGCTACTACAGGCTACATTTCAAAAAAACGGACACTGAGCCCACCCACCTGATCCTGCTGGCGCCGGATATCACCACGCTGTTGCCGTTGCCGGTTAACAGCACGTCACTGCGTCAATTACTGATCAACCCCCATTGGCTGGACAGCGAAAAATCCCCCACAGAACTGGTCGAGCTGAGCCTGGGCACGCTCTATCTGTTGCAGCGTTTCAGAGACTGCTGCGAGAGGTATGGCCTGGCACAGGACAGCCTATTGGAGTATTTCGAGAGCGCCAACAGCAACGGGTCTCAAACCCTCGATACCCGGCTAAGTCAATGGTTGGGGTGGGACGAAAAAGAACTGAGGGCGCTCACTGAGACCTTGCCCACACACAGGGTCAAGTCCATGGACCAGCTGGATTGGATCATGCGCTGCCGGCAAGCCTGCACCATCACCCGCCTCGCCAGCCAAATGCTGCTCGACGCCAGCGAGCTGGATACCGCCAGCGACTTCAATAAATGGAAGCTCGTGGGCGAAGCCATCATCGCCGCACGTCAGTAAAGGCTTTCTCTCAACCAGCAGACTCAAGGAATGATCATGTCTGAGACCCTCGACCAGCACCTCAGTGAAGCCTGGCGTGATGCCATGCTCGCCTACTATCTGGCCCATTGCATCGACACCGAGCTTAAAGACTCGCTGCGCACCCCCAACGACCTGTACGACTACTGGCTATTGGACGTTCAGATCAGCCAGGCGGTACCGACCAGCCCGGTCGCCAGTGCGATCACCAGCCTGCAGCACTACATCAACCGGATTCACTCGGGCCTCGAACCGGGTTATGAGACCCAGGGCATGTCGCCCCACGAGAGCCTGGCCTGGCAGAAGTCCCTGCACACCTACCCCCTGTGGAGCGCCAGCCAGCAACTGCGCTATCACCCGCATAACTTTCTCGACCCCACACTGCGTGAGGACAAGAGCGAGAGCTTCCAGCAACTGGAAAACGACCTCAACCAACATCGAATTCAACCCAACACTGTGCAGAACGCCATACAAGGCTATTTGTCACGGTTCGAAGGGATCGCCAGTATTCATACGCTCAATGGCTACATTGACGGCAATGTCGCGCAGTTGGATACCAGCACCTATTACTTCGTCGGCAAGTCCGCCACCGACAACCTCTATTATTGGCGTTCACTGGACCTGTCCAAACGCTCCACCGGCAAGCCTGACGCGCCTGCGCCCCTGGCCTGGACAGACTGGGAAGCCGTCAACCTGACGTTTTCCGCCGATACACCCGATCACAGTATTCGCCCGGTCCTGTTCAATCATCGGCTGTTTATTGTTTGGGCCGAGAGCATCAAGCCTGCGCCCTACCAATCCTTCAAGGCACAGGGAAACGGCAATGGCGACTACGAGGACAACGGCGACGACGAAAAACAACGCCAGACTGAGTGGCTGAACAGCCGGTTCGTGAAGTTTCGCCTGTGTTTTTCCTATAAAAAACTGGATGGCACCTGGAGCCTTCCGCACACAGGCCTGGAAGAGCACTGCGTTACGCGGGGCATCAACGCACTCACGTCGGCGCAACTTATCAGCATCACGCAGACCGTTGCCGTGGTTGATAGCCGCGCCCCTCACACCCTGTTCCTGGGAATAAGGGCCAACACCCTGAATCATGGCAGCGACCAAATGGGCGATTTTTTCCAGGCCATCAGCGTCGATCAGTCACTGGGTATAAAAATCGTCGCTTCTGCGGGCAGCCCTGGCCGATACAAGATCGTGCCGGGCTCAGACGTCGCTCAGGAAACCATCAGGTTGCTGGAAGCCTATGAGGCTACAAAGAACACGCCACTGCAGACCGCGTTGTTGGGTGGCGCCGACCCGGGCAACGTATTTTCCAGCGTGTTACTCCCTCCGTTTGCCCACCAATACTTCCGCCTGTTTTTCGATATAAACAAGGACAACTTACAGTTCAAGACACGCGTAGCGCTGGAGCAGGACAAAAGAACCGTAACCTTAGCGGCTCAAGCACTCGAGACCGAACACCAGAAGACGTGGGACTTTGAATTCAGAAGCAAGGATATAGAGGCTGCCGATACCGCCACCACAAGCTTTGATCCGGTCACCAAAGAGTTCGTCTTCACCTCGAAAACCATTCAGCCCTTTCTGCAGACTTACAGCATCACCCTTGCATCCCAGTACTCCGCGTTCAGCATTACCCTGGTCACCAAATCTGCGTTGCATGACCCGACCTCATTCGAAGTTGAACTCATGAGCGGCTCGAACATCAGGATCGACTGCGCGATACACCCCGTCGGAAGCGCCACCTACCACTCGATGTTCTTTAAAAACCCCAGGACCGGAAAAAGCTTTTCCAACGCCATCTATGACAAAAACTCCATATTGTTGAACCTTGTGGGGCAGATGAACACGATGCCGGACATGAGACCGGGACAACAAAATCAAGTTAAGCCCGTCACTGAATACTCCCTGGCCGGGAAGTTTCTCAACAAAAATGCATTCCTCCACTTATATACCCATCATCAGGATCCCTTCCTGGCGATACTCGACCGCTACAGCGGCTACGCCCTGCCAGGTGATGAGGCCGCCAACAAAAAACTGCACTTCATGAATGACCTGAGGCTTGAGTCCGTCAACACTTCCATGCCCAAGGTGCGTTTTTACAAGCACGTCATCATGCAGTCCAAACTGGAAGACGTACCCACCCCGCAAGCCATCAATAACAACACCGCCCGAATCCTTAACTTTACGGACGTCGAACACGAAAGCCTGGCGGGCGCGTTCCCAGAATTAGCAACCGGGCATCTGGCGAGTACACGGATAACGTTACCCGATGAGCAAACCGCATCAGCCATCACGGTGATCCATGGCGTCATCACACTGGAGAGTCAAGAGAACGAGGTGAAAGTCCTCGGCTATGCGCTCAAGGCTGTCAAATGCACCCTCGACACATCCCTTACCGTCGACGAGCCTGCCCATTCCCCCCGCATCATGCGCCAGCAGCAAACAACCGGAGAGACGGTCGAATCCATTGATTTTTCCACAAGCTTCGTCCGGAAGATCCCGGCAATCCGACTCAATACCAGCGTTGCGAGTCAATTGATCCAGACTGCCTTGCTCAGCTTCGACCCCTTATTTTTACGGTCCCCTGAGGATTGGACGGAACCGGCATTGACGGCTGACGCCTCACGCGTGCCCCTGGACTTCCAGGGTGCGCACGGCAAAAGTTTGCGGGAGCTGTTCATCTATTTGCCTTGGACCCTCGCACATTGCTTCAACCAGCAGCAGCAATACGCTCAGGCTGAAACCTGGTTGCACTACTTGTTCGACCCTCGCCGAACAGACGCCGGGGCGCTGAGTGTGTTGCTCAGCAAAACCGTTGAGCTGAGCTACGCCTGCCAACACCCCCAGAGCCCGCATTACCTGGCTCTCAGTTTTCCGACCTACCTTCGCAAGGCGTTGTACCTCCTCAATGTGGATATTCTGATCAACCGGGGCGATGCGGCCTATCGCCAGGTAAGCCCCGACAGCCTGGCCGAAGCCAAACTCTGGTACATCCAGGCGCAGAACCTGCTCGGCCTGCGCCCGACAATCACACGTGCCGATGCCTGGACCTCGCGCACATTGCGCACACTGGCGCAAGCGGACTCTCCGGCAGTACGCCAGTTGGAACAACAGCCCGAATACACCGCGCTACTGTCCCGGCAATGTGAAACCACCGGGCAACGTACCTGGCTCACGGACAGCCCCTACTTCTACCGCCCGTTGAACACGCAACTGGTCACACGCTGGGACACATTGGAAAGTCGCCTGCATGGGCTGCGCCATCATCTGGACATTGCCGGCAAGCCGTTGCGCCAAACCCTCTTTGCGACCCCCTTGCCCCCCGCGGCCCTGCTGACGCGAAACGCACAGAGCGCCACGGGTGGCGCCAGTGCCCTATCACCGGTCCGGCCTGAAGTGGGTCACTACCGGTTCCAGGTCATGCAGGGGCATGCCTTGAGCGCAGTCGACAGCCTGGCGCAGTTCGGCACCACGCTACTCACGCTGATCGAGCGCAAGGAACAGGCGCACTACCTTGAGGTGCAGCAACAGAACGCCTGGCAACTCGCCGAGCTGGTGTTGACCCAGCAAACCCAGGCCCTGGCCATCGACGAAAAAAACAAAGACGCACTACGTCGCAGCCGCGCAATCGTCCACGGGCGACTGGACTTCCTGGCGCACCAGCTCAGCGAAGGCATCAGCACCGGTGAAATGTCGGCCGGCCAACACTATCTGGAGAGCGCCGCCTGGGAGAGAAAAGTCGCGATTGCCGGCATGGGCGCCGGTGCCGCCATGCTCGCGCCCAATATCTTCGGTACGTCGTTCGGGGGGATGCGTTTTGAGGGCGCGTTCCAAGCCTACCAGGCCTTCGCCCAGGGCGAGGCCAACACCGCCCGCGCCAACGGTAACGAGCTGGAACGCACCGAGCAATTCAATCGTCGTGCCCAGGAATGGGCCCACGCCGAACAACAGGCCCGCCTGGAATTGGCCCAGATCGACGCCCTGCTGCTGGTGCATGCCGAGCAGGAAAAAGCCACTCGCCTGCAACTGCGCAGCGCCCACAGCGCATTGGCCCAGGCCAAGTCAGCCTACGAACTCCTCGGCATGCGCTTTACAGGGGCACAGCTTTATCAATGGCTCACTGCGCAACTGAGCACGTTCTATTACGCACTGTATGACAGCGTCCACTCCCTGTGCCTGGCCGCTGAAGCCTGCTGGCAGTATGAGACCGCCGAAAGCCGGCAGTTCTTTCAAGGTGAAGCCTGGCACCACGCCTCCCGAGGACTGTTGAGTGCTGAAAACTTGAAACTGAACCTGGTAAAAATGAACACTGCATACCTGCAGCACACGCCACGGGAGCTGGAAATCAGCAAAACCGTGTCACTGCGCCATCGCTTGATCGAGTGCTCGGTCGTAACCAAAGGGCAGGCGTCTCAAGCCGCCAAAACCTGGACCGAGCATAAGGCGGGGCTGGTAAGCGGCGGCACGATTGGTTTTTCCCTGACCCAAGCGTTACTGGATGAGGACTATCCTGGACACACCCTGCGGCGGATCAAGCACGTCAGCGTCTCACTTCCCGCCACGCTGGGGCCTTATGAAGACATCAAGGCGACATTGACCCAAACCAGTAATAAAATTCAGATGCCTGATGGCATCACCAAAAACGACTTCAGGGCACACCAGCAAATCGCCTTGTCACGCGGGCTGGATGATAACGGCCTGTTTACCCTCAGCTTCGACAACGATCCACGTTACCTGCCATTTGAATACACCGGGGTCATCTCCAACTGGATCCTGGAGTTCCCCAATCCTGCCCGGCAAAAAGCCGTCCTTGAATCAATCAACGACATTGTCATTCACCTGCGCTACACCGCCAGGGTGCCGGCTGCCAACGGGAGCCGGGCATGAACGACGATACACTCAACCTGCAGGTCAATACCCCGGCCCTGCCCAAAGGCGGCGGTGCCATTCAAGGCACCGGCAAAGGCTGGGGCGATGTCGGCGCCAGCGGCATGGCCACCTTTGAGATTCCCTTGCCGGTTTCTCCCGCACGCAGCTATGCGCCAGCCCTGTCGCTGACCTACCACAGCGGCGCCGGTAACGGTCCCTTCGGATTGGGTTGGAGCGTGCCCCTGCCTGCCGTCAGCCGGCGTACTTCCCATGGCGTGCCGGCCTACACGGAGCACGACGTAATAGTGGGCCTCGACGCGCAAATATGGCTACCCGAGCGCGACGCCGAAGGGGCAATCGTCAGCCGTCGCCAGACCGCGTTCAATGATTTTCCACTGACCATCGCCTACACGGTCACGCGGTACTTTCCCAGGCTCGAGAGCCGCTTCGACCGTATCGAGCACTGGCATAGTGCAACCGATCCAGCAGGCTTCTGGTTGATACAAAGTGCCGATGGTAGTCAGCACTTTTACGGGAAGACCCCATTGGCCCGGATTGCCGATCCGGACCGCCCACACCACGTGGCGCAATGGTTGTTGCAGGAAAGCCTGAATGCCCACGGCGAGCACATTTATTATCACTACAAACAAGAAACCGACCCCTCACGCTACCCGAGGGACTGTCGAGCCCAGCATTACCTGGAGCGCGTCTGCTACGGCAACTTCACCGCCAAGGAGCAGGAACAGCTCTACCTCTGGCAGACCGACGATAAGCCGGACATGGGTTGGCACTTTCAGTTGCTCTTTGACTATGGCGAACGTGACCTTGAACTGGATAAGCGGCCGACGTACCAGGCCACGCGGGAATGGCCGGCACGACCCGACCCCTGCTCGGATTTTTCGTTCGGCTTCGAGTTACGCACCCTGCGCTGTTGCAACCAGATGCTGATGTTTCACCACTTCCCCAAGGAAGCGCAAATGGGCGCCGACCCGGTGCTGGTCAACCGTCTGCTGCTGGAATACCGCGCACCCAGCCATGTCAGCCTGTTGATGGGAGTGCATGAGCAGGCGTTCGACAGCGCGGGCAATAGCGTGAGCCGCCCGCCGCTGGAGTGTTTTTACCAATCGAGCCAGCTCAAGGTGGACAAGAGCGGCTATCAGCCCTTCAGTTCGCTGCGCGGTCTGCATGACAGCGATCGTTATCAACTGGTCGATCTGTATGGCGAAGGCCTACCGGGTGTGTTGTATCGCGCTGACAAGAGTTGGTACTACCGTGAACCCCTCCGGCCGCAGCATACGAAAACCGGCGACGAGGTGATTTACGGCGAGGCCCGGGAATTGGCGCGGGTACCGGTCGCCGACAGCGCCCGGCCCATTCACCAGGCGCTGGCGGATGTGGACGGCGATGGCCGCCTGGACTGGCTGGTTGCCCACCCGGGAATGAGCGGCTTTTTCAGCCTGGACGAACAGCGCAACTGGTCAACCTTCACGCCGTTCGATGCGTTCCCGTCGGAGTTTTTCCATCCCCAGGGAGTACTCGCCGACTTGATGGGGACGGGACATCCCGACATTGCCATGATCGGCCCCCGTAGCGTGCGCCTGTATGCCAATCGCCAAAAAAAAGGCTTTGAACCCGCCATTGAGGTGTCTCATAGGCTCGACGATACCCTGCCGATCATTTCTGCCTCGCCCAACGAACTGGTTGCCTTCAGCGATGTGCTTGCCACGGGCCAGCAGCATCTGGTGCGTATACGTCATAACGAAGTGAAATGTTGGCCAAACCTGGGTCGAGGACGTTTTGCCCAAGGGTTTGTGTTGGCCACGCTGCCGTTCCGTTATGAAATGTTCAAGGCAACCCATGTACTGCTGGTCGACCTGAATGGAGGTGGCGCTACGGACTTGCTGTATTTGAGCGCCGACCACCTGAGTATTTTCCTCAATAAAGGCGGCAACGGCTTCGAGGTACAGCCGATCAAAATCCCATGGCCCGAGGGCGTGCGGTATGACGACCACTGTCAGGTCAACGTCGTCGACGTGACCGGCCTGGGCTGCCCTAGCCTGATCCTGACCGCCGCCCACCAGACCCCCATGCACTGGCGCTACGACTTTTTTACCCGAAAGCCCTGGCTGCTCCTGCACACCGACAACAACATGGGGGCTCAGGCCTCGATCAAGTATCGCAGCAGTGCCCAGGAATGGCTGGATGAAAAACGTGAGCGCCCCGCCGACGGCCAGCCTGCTCTCTGCCAATTACCCTTTGCGCTGCTGCTGGTCAGCCAACACACCCAGCGAGACGAAATTACCGGCAACCAACTGACCCAACGCTGGCGCTATCGCCAGGCGTATTACGACCGCACGGACCGCGAATTTCGTGGCTTCGGGCTTGTGCTGCAAACCGACACCGAAAGCAGCACAGACACACAACACCTCCAGGGTTTCAGCGCACCCGTGCGCACCAAAACCTGGTTTCATACCGGGCAATCCATCGACATGCCCACCCTCGGCCATAGCACTCACGACCCACAGGCCAAGGCCATGGGACGCACGCTGGTCAGCCGATACAAGGCGACGTCCGGGGCGCAGCCGCTGGATCATCACGACGACTTGATCAGCGATCCTGCGCCGTCGCTGGCACGCGAAGTGGCGCGCGCACTCAGCGGCAGCGTGCTACGGGTAGAGGTGACAGCGGCGGACCCGGCGCAAGACGCAGTGCCCTATACCGTCACGCAACAGCGTTATCTGATCCGTGAACTGGCGCCGAACAGCGCCCATACACCCTACGCCCGGCTACTGCCATTAGCCCTGGAGTCGATCAGCTATCAATATGAAGGGGTGGAAGATGATCCCGTGTGCCAGCACCAGATCAACCTGCGCTGGGATGCCTATGGTTACCTGGTGCACGGCGTCACCCTGCACTATGCCCGCCGTACAAACGCTGACAGCTCACCGCCCACCGTGTTGGTCGACGAGCATCACAAGCGCTGGTGGCACGATACCCATGACAGCGCGCAACAGTTCTATTACCTGAGCGAAACGCTGGCACAGCACATTCATTTGGACGACGCACCGCACTGGCGCCTGGCCTTGCCCTACCGCCAACGACACAACGCCCTGGTGCTGGGCAAGGCCCCAGCGGCTGGCGGGTTAGACCTCAAGCGTATCGCCTATGAGGCGTTCATCGACAACCTCGACGGGCCATTGGCCGCAGGTGCCAAGCGTGAGCTGAGCAGCCTGTCGGTGCAACGCTATCGGCAAGCCGGTGGCCTCGGTAAAACCCTGGAGCCGGGCGTCGCCACTGTCCAGGCCTTGACCGATTACCAGGAAAGCGCAGAGCTGGATGACCAGGCCCTAAATGTCTACAAGGACATACCGGCGATGCCCAACCAACCTGCGGTGGACCTGGTGCAAAAGCTCAGCGACAGCGGCTATCACCCCATGGAGCTGTTTTTTCTCTTCCCCGGCGAGGTGCCGCCCAAGGAAAATCGCCTGTGGTCGATTCGCCGGCACTTTCCCCGCTATGGCAAGGCCACCCAGTTTTATCGGATAAGGGCGCTGCGGGCCACCGAGGCCCATGGTGAAACAACGCTCAACCATGACCCCTACATGTTGCAAACTGTGCGTGTAAAAATGCCCGACGGTTGTGTGACCAAAGCCGAATACGACTATCGATTGCTGCTGCCGACAAAAATTGTCGACCCCAATGGCAATATTCAAGAAGCGCTGTATGACGGTTTCGGGCAAATGCTCGTCAACACTTTTCGCGGTCGCGAGCAAAGCCTCAACGTGGGTTTCGACGCCTTGGAGCGCTACCGCCCGCTCAAGGATGTAACGCCCGGGTTTGCCATAGAACACGCGCAAAGCGTGTTGCAGAGCATGGCCCGCCTACACTGCTACGCCCCATTCAGTTGGATGGGCGCGGTCGACTTGGCCCTGGTCAAGCCAGAGTGGGTCGCCAAAGCCTACCTGCTCCCCAGCGGGCATATCCGCGCGGGCGCGAGGGCACGTCTGGGCGCACGAGCGCGCCAGGGTAGCGGTCGCCAGGGGCTCAGCGACAGCGACAAACAACTCAAGGCGTTGATCGACAACGCCCGTCGGACCCCGGTGCATGGGCTCATGTTGCAGGCCGACCGCTACCCGGACGATGCCGCCCAACAGATCCGCATGACCTTGACCTGTTGGGATGGTTTTGGTCGTACCTTGCAGACCAAGCAAAAGACTGAGTCAGGCCTGGCCAATGCGGTCGACGACAAGGGCAACCTGCTGGTCGATGAGGTACCCGATAAGGCACCCGGCACCTTGAAAAAACAGCTGCGCCAAGTGCAAGCCGACCCCCGCTGGCGCGTCAGTGAGCGTGTCGAATACAACAACAAGGGCCTGGTCATTCGCGTCTACCGCCCCTACTTCGCCGACAAGCACGCCTACGTCAACGATCAATCCATGCGCGAACTGGGCCACTGCGACCGACAGTTCTATGACCCCCTCGGACGCCCGACACAGACACTGACCGCAGGAGGATTCATGCGGCGCACCACCTATTGGGCCTGGTACACCGTCAACGAGGATGAAAACGACACGGAGGGAGTACTCCAGGTAACCCCATTGACTGAACAGTAAAGCCTGGGCCAGCGTGGCCACCTCACCATTGCAAGGCGGCCACGCTGAACCGTTCAGTCAGTGCGTCGCCCGTATTGAACCCCTGGAGCGGGATAGTGAGCTGACCGGTTTGTAGCGACGCCAGAGGGAAGGGTCGGACCGCCAAGGGGCGTCAACCTGTTGTTTCTGATGATAGAACGTCACATGGCCTGGCACGCGCGATCGATGTCGATAAAGCCAGCGCAGCTCCGAACCCGCGAAAGAGGTCTCGGTCTTATTGATCACGTTGGCCATATCCAGATGATCAAGCGCAAAATGCACATGGCGAATACTCTGAGGGTCCGTCAGCGTTTTCAACGCTGACTTACTGGCGCGACTGACCAGCTTGCCCTCGAACGTACGCAAGCTCATGCCATGGTCTAAAAGGGTTTTCTCGAACGAATAGGTACCAGAAGAATAGTCACTCACGAATTTCTTCGCGAACGCTCGGTTGGCGGCGGTCGACGTACAGCCCGCATACTTCGACTTAATGGCGTCATAGAACTGCTGCGCGATCGGTGCGCCATGCACCTGGAGCTGTTGTTCAAACTCATCGTCGGTGAGCCTGCCCTTCCCGTACTCAACGTACATAGGGATGAGTTCTTTTTTCAACCTTGCCATCGCCGCGCCCATCTCTTCAGCCCCGAAATAGGTGACCATTGCGTCCCCACGTGCCGTCAGCTTTGACCAAAAGCTGCGGTAGCTTGTCACGGTACTGCCCTTACCGAAAATGATGTCGCCTCGACTGGGTTGAAATTGTTCGCCAAACGACGCTTGCGTGCCATCGGCATCCGTGAATCGCAGGGGGTTGCCCAACGTCATGGCGTACAGATTCAGACCGTCCACATCACCCAAAGGGTCCGGGCTGATCCATCGTTGCAACCACGGCGCGTAATACCGCGATCCGTAGTAATACAGCCCTGTTGCGTCGCGCTCCTTACCCGCGTAACGGCGAACCTGATAGGTAGCCCTCTGCGTACCGTTGGTAGCCCACCACGCCGTTGCGCCATAAGGATAATAATGTTCCTGGCTCAACAACTGCGCTTGCCCGTCCAGCTCCAGTAAATGGCTATTGAGGTGATCAAGGATACTGAACTGAAGCTGTTCTTCACTCATATCACTGGGGCCACCGGCCTCCCGCTGCAACACCGTGGCCCGGCCGCCGCCCGTATCAATCTCCAGCACGCTCAAGCGCTTGCCAGGTTGTCCATGCAGGTGCAAACCCGGCAAGTAACACGTGATATGTGTATGGGGTTTCCCAGCGACCTGCTGGCTTCTGATCTTGGCTGCCCGCTGGCCTTGGCCATCGTAGAGGTAACGTTCCACATCAGGATCACCCTGCGCGCGCCGCACCTGCGTCGCGTGGGTGAGTTGATTACGTACGTTCCAGCCTAACTGCTGGCCGCTGCCCAATATTTGTTGGTTGCCGCTGGCATCAAACATCGTTGCCCATGGTTGCGGCGCTCCGTCAGTGACCGACAAGGCGCGATTGCTGCCCACTGCTACATTCATGTCCCGGGTATAACCTGCTCCACTGCTCGGCACATGGCGGAGACGTGTCAAGTTGCCACTCTCATCGTAGGTGTAATGCTGGGTGTAATTGCGCCAGAGTCCGGGAGCGGTTGCACCGAACGTCACCCGCTCCGCAGTTGCCTGACCACCTCTGTTGCCGGCATTTTCCCGACCGCTGGCCTGGGTTAACTGGTACAAACTGTCGTACTGGTAACGACTGACCGCATCAACACGAGCATTGCTTTGCCATTTAGTCGGCTGGGCCTGGTCGCTGAGGCTGAGGATGTTACCTACCGGATCGTACTCGTACACAAGGTCCTGTAGAGGCTTGGCGGCCTCGCCCTTGCGATACACCGTCAGCTGCAACAAACGATTATCTTCGGCGGCGTATTTCGCCCTCTTGGTGACGTCATTGCCCATCCGTTCGGACTCCACCAGACCGCTGGCGTTGTACACACGCTGGTTCATCAACACTTGGCGCGTGCCCCCGCGCAGGGTCAGCGCAACCTCCAGCAGCCAGCCTTGTTGCCCATAGCGCTGGTGCCGACGATTGCCCTTGGCGTCGATCTGCTCCAACAGCGCCCCCAAGGCATCGTAGCGCCAGGTCGTGGTATGGGCGTTGGGCTCTAGCTGTTCGGCTTGAGTTTCATCGCTCGGCGGCCAGTCAACTGTCGGAGTATCCATGCGAAACCGTCGAGTCTGCTTGATGACGCTCCCACCGATCCCGTACCCACCCATCCACAAAACACCGGCCGGGTCCGCATGACGAATCAGTCGACCACAACGGTTGCCAGCCCTCTCGGCGGGCGCGGCTGCCGCATAGGTCAGGCGCTCGACACAACGCCGCGCCGGCTGATCCGCCGCTTGTTCGAAGATGGCCAAGGGGCGCACCTGGGTATCGTACTCATAACACTGGTGAGAGCCTCGGGCGTCCCAGCGTTCCAGCACTTGACCGCCCCCGCCCAACAGTGACATCTGCCAGCCGGCGTCCACACTGTCGGTACACAGCAATTGCCCCGAGAGGCTGTAATACTGGCGCTGATTGGGGCGGACGCTGGCCGATGCCGACTCACTCAGCGCGTGCAGCCGTGGGTCCCATTGTTCCAGCAACCTCCCTTGGCTGCCAAACACCCGGCGCTCAATACGTGCGCGGGGCAGGTCCTGGGAGGTGTCACGATGATAGGCCACGCTGCGGACCGCCAAACCACGAGGATCAATGGCCGATAGCGTGGGCGTATGTTGGTGCAGGAGATGAGACATGGCGTAACAACCTGAATAGCAGACGATCAGCCAAGCCTAGAGATAGCTCACACGCACACGTGGTACTGAGCGCAATGTAGTGTGTCGATATATGAATGAGCCGCTGCGGCGGCCCATTCATCCTCCTACTTTGTAGGCCGCGGGCCTCGGCGCCAGCCCGCCTCCAAGGTCGAATACCCGCGCCTGGCAAACTGTACGAAAAAGCCACGCCATTCGGTCAGCGCAGAAATCATCCCGCGGGCCACCATCACAATGTTGCGAGTCACCCGGCCCTGGGAGGCCACCGGCGAGCCCGTCAGCGCAACGGCCAATGCCTCGACACCGGACGCAGCCCAATGCGTCCACACCTGATTGAACATTCTGCTCAGCCCTCCGTGCGCCGTCGCGACAGGGTCCGGCAGCTGCAGGGTTTGACCATGGGAGTCATGGGTGGCCGTCGGGTGACCGCCACGAATCATCGTTCCCATCGCTGCATCGTAGGCCTCTATTGCGGGTGTGACATTGGGCAGCATCAACGCAGGCACTTCCCCGCCGTATACCGCGTTGGCCACCGTTGCGAGGCCATAGGCCGCCGTTGCTCCGGCGGTGCGCGTGACCCTGCCGCGCAGGGGCGTGCTGCCCCAGGAGACGCCGGTACCGTGCCCACGAAGGACCTGCTGCACGAGTTCCCTGGAGAGTGCGCGTACATGCCCGCCCAACCGCCGGACTGCCACCGGGTCCCAGCTGTGCTCGGCTTGATCACCTATCGAATCGCCATAAACGGTATACCCCACACCCGCAGCACCCGCAAAAAGAGCGCCGATCTGTGGCGCAAATCGCGTCCAGTTACCCGCGACACCGGTGCTCATATGTGCCGTGGAGACGGCATCCAGCACCGCGACGGTAAGGCGCAAGATTTGGTTGCGTTGGGCGGTGGGCTGGATGTTGCTGAAGACCGCCAGATCGACACCTGTCGAAATAGCATTGGCAATATAGGTGGATAAACCATCGCGAATCGCAGCCGATGCGCCCGCCTGCATCCTGGGTCGAGCAATACGCGCCATATGCGCGAGCCTGCGACTGATAGAAAGCCTGCGCAGTTGTGTCTGCCGGGGCTGCTCCAAAGCCGGTGTCGCCGTCAGCCCCTGCTCATCGACCTTGGTAACGGGGTTGCCGCCGACCATGGCGTACAAATTCAAGCCATCGGCATCGCCGGTCGGGTCCGGGCTGATCCAGCGACACAACCACGGCGCGTAATACCTGAAGCCGTAGTAGGACAGCCCACTGGCATCGCGCTCCTTGCCCGAATAACGGATGAATTTATAGCTCGCCTCGCTGGCGCTTTTCGCCGCCCACCACGCGGTACCACCGTAGGGATAATAGCTTTCCTGGCTGAGCAGCTGTGCCTGCTCACCCAGTTCCATCGTGCTGCTGCCCAAGTGGTCGGACAAGCCATAACGGATCTGCACATCCTGGCTGCTCCCCGAAGGGTGACGATCCCAGAACAGTAGCCGGACGGTAAGGGTACCGACATCGAGGTTGAGTACATTCAGTTGCTCACCCGTTGCACTGTCATGGCGAATCTCCAACCCTGGCAAGTAGCGCACCTGCGCCGTATGCGACACGCCCTTGGCGTGGGTTACCCGGCGCTTGAGGATGCGTCGACCGGTTGCGTCGTACGCATAGCGCTCCTCATCGTCGTTTCCTCCCTCGCGCTGCACCTGGGTGATGCGCACCAGTTGATTGCGCACATCCCAGCCCATCCCATGATGGCCCTCAAACGCTTGCAGATTGCCGTTCCGGTCAAAGTCCTGCCCCCACCCCGACACGGCACTGCCGTCGGCCTGCGGCATGAAATGATTACTGGTGGCGGCCACGCTCATCCGGCGCGTGAAACCCGTGCCACTGCTGGGCACATGCTGCAACTCAAGCAAATTGCCGGCCGCGTCATAGCTGAACTGTTGGGTGTAGCGACGCCAGACGCTGTCGTCAGTCGAGCCGAACTCCAGCCTTGCGGGTAACGCGGGTCCCCCCTGGTTGCCAGCGGTTTCGCGCCCGCTGGCCTTGGTCAATTGCGATAATGTGTCGTACTCATAGACGCAGGCCGAACTGATCCGGGTGTTGCTCGACCATTGTGTCGGCTGGGCAAGGTCGTCGATCCGCACAATGTTGCCGACGCAATCATAATCGTAGGTCAGGTCTTGCAGCGCCGTGCTCGCCGCCCCTTGCACACGGGCACTCATCTGCCGCAAGCGACCATCGGTTTCACGGTAAAGCAGGGTACGCACAACGCCATTCCCCGCGCGCTCACTGATCACTTGGCCCGCCGCATTGTAGCGACGCTGGCCCATCAACGGCGTGCGCACGCCGCCCGTGGGCAACACAACGATGCTCGCCGGTTGGCCGTCAATGCCATAGGCATACTCAAGGCGATTGCCCTTGGCATCCGTATGATGCAAGCGCTCACCCAGCGCGCTGAAACCCGTTGAGGCCTGGAAATGCTCAGGCTCCAGGCGTGCGTCGCGTTGTGCATCGTCCAGCGGCCAATCCAGCGCCGCAGTCGCCTGCCGGAAGCGTCGAGTTTGCCGGACAACTTCTCCGTGCAGACCATACAACTCGTGGAACAACGAACCACCGCCGTCATCATGCCGAATCACCCGGCCACAGCGATTGTGTGCGGCTTCCTCAAGCGAGTGTGAAGCATAGGCAATACGCTCGACACACAGCGGTTGCTCGTCATTGGCCGCTTGCTCGAAAACGGCGATAGGCCGCACGTATTGATCGTAGTGATGCGCCTGATGAGCGCCCCGCCCATCCCACTCTTCCAATAACTGCCCGGCCTCACCCGGTAACGTGAGCCGCCAGCCGGCATCCACGCTGTCGATGCGCAATGCATTCCCGCCAAGGCTGTAGACCGTGCGTTGATTGGCCCGGGTGCCAGCCTCTGAGTGCGACAATTGCAACAGACGCGGATCCCACTGCTCGATCATCAAGCCGGAACTGTCAAACACCTGACGATGAATGCGCACTTGCGGTTCAGACTGTGCGCTTGAGCGGTGATACTCGACGTTACGAACAATCAATCCACGTGGGTCGAATGCCGTAAGTGAGGGAGTGTTTCGGTGAAGTGAAATAGGCATGATTTCCTGACCCCAATGACACAATGGTCAGAAAAGCCTAAGGATCATGTCTTGGAGAAAGGAGGTATCAGGGTATGCAGGCATCAACCGGTCATCGCCGGTTGAAACCTGCAGACAACCTCAATGCCCGCCGGCGCAGGTCGGCGAGGCCGGGGCTGCGTCGATTTTCGCCCATTCTTCAGGCGTGTAGGTATGCAGCGCCAGCGCATGAAACTCGCTCATCAGGTCACCCAGGGTGGCGTAGACCTTCTGGTGGCGCTTGACGCGGTTGAGCCCATCGAACTGCTGGCTCACCAGCACAGCCTTGAAGTGGGTCTGCAACCCACGGCTGTGCATATGGCTTTCATCCAGCACGCTCAAGTGATTCGGGCCCAGTGCGGCAAGTGCCGTTTCGATACGCTGTTGCATGGTCATTGCCGGCTCCACTTACTTCTTGGCAGGGGCGGCGGGTTTCTTCGCCGGTGCCAGTTCGTTGGTCATGTCTTCCAGCAGCTTGTTCACCACCGGCACGGCGCTTTCCAGCTTGGCCTGGGTCATCTGGGCCGATTGCTGGGTCAGTTGCGGCATTTTTTCCAGGACTTTCTTGCCCAACGGCGACTGGTAGAAAGCAACCAGGTCCTTGAGTTCGGATTCGCTGAAGTTGGTGGTGTAGAGCTTGACCATGTCCGGTTTCAGTTTTGGCCAGCCGATAGCCTGGTCCAGGGCAGCGTTGGCCTTGGCCTGGTAGCTGTCCAGTACGGACTGCTTGGCGGCAGGCGCCTTGGTCTGTTCGAAACGCTGGGCGAACATTTGCTGCACTTGCATGTACACCGGGGTACCCAGCTTGTCAGCGTGGGCCAGGGTAAGGAAGGCTTCGGCACTGGCGTTGTGGCTGGCGGTATCGGCAAAAACCTGGCCGCTGGCGCAAACCAGAGCAACCGCGGTACAGATGGCACGAAGACGAGTCATCGAGTTTCCTTTTCTAGCAGGCGAGGTAAGACCCCAAGGGCGCCCATTCTGCGCCTAAAAAACCTTAGGGCTCAACCCCAGGCCTCGTAGGACAAGGATTCTCGGGGGATGAACCCGATGAAACGTCTTTTAGGGAACCCCACCGGTCGATCAAGGCCTAAACTGCGCAAACAGACCTGAAGGAGTGTGCCCGATGAGCCGTATCGAAACCGACAGCCTGGGAGAAGTCCATGTCCCGGATGACGCTTACTGGGGCGCCCAGACCCAACGTTCACTGGTGAACTTCGCCATCGGCGAACAGCGCATGCCCCTCGCGGTACTGCACGCCCTGGCCCTGGTCAAGAAAGCGGCGGCACGGGTCAACGACCGTAATGGCGACTTGCCCGCCGACATCGCCCGCCTGATCGAACAGGCCGCCGACGAAGTACTCGCCGGGCAACATGACGACCAATTCCCCCTGGTGGTCTGGCAGACCGGCAGCGGCACCCAGAGCAACATGAACGCCAACGAAGTGATCGCCGGCCGCGCCAACGAACTGGCGGGCAACCAGCGCGGTGGCAAGAGCCCGGTGCACCCCAATGATCACGTCAACCGTTCCCAGAGTTCCAATGACTGCTTTCCCACAGCGATGAGCATCGCAGCCGTCCAGGCTGTGCATCAGCGTTTGTTACCGGCTATCGCCACGCTTTCCGGTGGTCTGGCCGAGCAGGCCGCCAAGCACATGAAGCTGGTGAAGACCGGCCGCACGCATATGATGGATGCCACGCCGATTACCTTCGGCCAGGAGCTCTCGGCCTTCATCGCCCAGCTCGATTACGCCGAACGCGCCATTCGCGCCGCCCTCCCCGCCGTCTGCGAACTGGCCCAGGGCGGCACGGCCGTCGGCACCGGGCTCAATGCGCCCCATGGCTTTGGCGAGGCGATTGCCTCCGAGCTGGCGGCGCTGTCGGGCTTGCCGTTCGTCACGGCGCCGAACAAATTCGCCGCCCTCTCCGGTCATGAACCGCTGGTGACCTTGCACGGCGCGCTGAAAACCCTGGCCGTGGCCCTGATGAAAATCGCCAACGACCTGCGCCTGCTGGGCTCCGGCCCGCGCACCGGCTTGGCCGAGGTGAAGTTGCCGGCCAACGAGCCGGGCAGTTCGATCATGCCGGGCAAGGTCAACCCGACTCAGTGCGAAGCGCTGTCGATGCTGGCCTGCCAAGTGCTGGGCAATGACGTGACCATCGGCATTGCCGCCAGCCAGGGGCATTTGCAGTTGAACGTGTACAAGCCGGTGATTATCCACAACCTGCTGGAATCCATCCGCCTGCTGGCCGACGGCTGCAACAACTTCCAGGAACACTGTGTGGCCGGGCTTGAGCCCGACCCCCTGCAAATGGCCGAGCACCTGGAACGCGGTCTGATGCTGGTAACCGCGCTCAACCCGCACATCGGCTACGACAAGTCGGCAGAAATCGCCAAGAAGGCTTACGCCGAAGGCCTGACCCTAAGGAAGGCCGCGCTGGACCTGGGCTACCTCACCGATGCGGAATTCGACCAGTGGGTTCGTCCGGAAGATATGCTGGGTGCCTAGGGCGCCACGCGTAACCGCCGGGCCTTGAGCCCGGCGAGCAACGACGGCGCCAGCGCCACGGTCGCCGAGCCCAGCACCACCACCAATGCCCCGGCATAACCCAGGGCGTTGATTTCTTCAGCCTGCACATACGCCGGCCACAGCCACGCCGCCAGGGCGACTGCCACAAAGGTCACCAGAGGTGTGAGCGCCAAGGTCGCGCTGACCCGCGACGCTTCCCAGTGGGCCAGCGCTTCGGCAAAGGCACCGTAGGCCACCAGGGTATTCATGCAGCACGCCAGCAACAGCCAGGCTTGCAGTGGGCTCAGGTCCAAGGCCTCCAGTGGATGCGCCCAAGGCGTGAGCAACAAGGCGCAGGTGAGGTAGATCACCATCATCACTTGCAGCGAATTCCATACCGTCAGCAACTGCTTCTGGCCCAGGGCGTAGAACACCCAAATAGACGTGGCGAGCAGGATGGTCAGCACGCCGGCGGTATAGGCGCCAAGGGACGTCAGCAACTCTTCCAGGCGCTGATTGAAGAACAGGCCGAAGCCTGCGATCAACACAAACAGCCCGAGTACCTGCCCGCGACTGAAGCGCTCCTTGAACACAAACACACTGGCGATCATCAAGAAGATCGGCCCCATCTGCACCACCAGTTGCGCCGTACCAGGGCTGAGCCTTTTCAGACCCACCAGGTACAACACGTAGTTGCCCACCAGCCCACACACCGCCATCCCTACCAGCCATCCGCCCTTGGGGCCCAACACGCTGCGTCTGGGCAAGCGCTTGGTCAGCGCCAGGTAGACGAACAGGCAACTGCCGGCCACGATCAGGCGAAACCAGGTGACGGTGATCGGGTCCATCACTTGCAGCACCTGCTTGAGTTTGATCGGCAGAATGCCCCAGAGCAGCGCGGTCAGCAGGGTCAGCAGAAAACCGTAGACCCAGCGGCCGGAAGAGATGTGCATGAGTGCCCCAGAAGCCAGAGGAAGTGGAGCCGCATTCTAGGGGCAAGCGAAAGGATTGGGCTACGCCGCATTTCAAAATATGGGAGGGGGCGTGCCCCCTCCCACATTGACCTCATTTAGCCAATTGAAACTAGCGCACCGCTTCGAACAAGCCAGTGGCGCCCATGCCCCCGCCCACGCACATGGTGACGATGCCGTAACGCAGATTACGCCGTTGCAACTCACGCACCAGGTGCCCCACCTGCCGCGACCCGGTCATGCCGAACGGGTGCCCGATGGAAATCGAGCCGCCGTTGACGTTGTACTTGGCATTGTCGATTTCCAGGCGATTACGCGCATACAGGCACTGGGAGGCGAATGCTTCGTTGAGTTCCCACAGGTCGATGTCCGCCACCTGCAAGCCTTTGGCCTTGAGCAGCTTGGGCACCGAGAACACCGGGCCGATACCCATCTCGTCCGGTTCACAACCGGCCACCGTGAACCCACGGAAAAACGCCTTCGGCTTGAGCCCCAGTGCCAGTGCTTTTTCCAGGCTCATCACCAAGGTCATCGAAGCGCCGTCGGACAATTGCGACGAGTTACCCGCCGTCACCGAACCGTCTTCGGCGAACACCGGCTTCAAGCCCTGCAAGCTGGCCAGCGTGGTGTCCGGCCGGTTGCAATCATCGCGGTCGACTACGCCATCGAGCACCTGCGCTTCTCCGGTGTTCTTGTCTTCGACCTTGTACTTGACCGCCATCGGTACGATTTCATCGTCGAACAAACCATCAGCCTGAGCCTGGGCCGTACGTTGCTGGCTTTGCAGCGCATACATGTCCTGTTCTTCGCGGCTGACGCTATAGCGCCGCGCAACAATCTCGGCAGTCTGGCCCATGGGGAAATAGAGGCCCGGCACCTGCTCTTTCAGCAGCGGGTTGATCAGGTTGTCGGTGTTGACGCTTTTCAGGGTGAGGCTGATGGACTCGACGCCACCGGCGACGATGATATCGCTGCAGCCCGACGCGATCTGGTTGGCCGCGATGGCAATCGCCTGCAAGCCCGACGAGCAGAAGCGGTTGAGGGTCATGCCCGCCGTGCCGGTGCCCAGTTGCGACAACACCGCCACGTTGCGCCCGATGTTGTAGCCCTGGGCGCCTTCGTTGGAGCCGGCGCCGACGATGCAATCTTCCACGGTGGCCGGGTCGATACCGTTACGGGTGAGCAGCGCGTTGACGCAATGGGCCGCCATGTCATCCGGGCGGGTCTGGTTGAACTTGCCACGAAAGGATTTGGCCAGGCCGGTTCGTACGCTGTCGACGATCACTACTTCACGCATGGGCTACCTCGATCTTGTGAGGGTTGGGAGATGGATCGAGGATAGATCCAGCTCCCGTCAACCGCGACGATCATTCACCCTGTGGATAGGCCTACTTCTTCTTGCCTTTCTTGACTTTCTTGTCGTGCTTGTCGGATTTCTCGAACGCCTCTTCCAGCGCCTGGTTGATCGTGCGCAGCACCTTGACCCGCGCCCAGCGCTTGTCGTTGGCTTCCACCAACGTCCAGGGCGCGATTTCGGTGCTGGTACGGTCGACCATATCGCCCACGGCGGCACGGTAGTCGTCCCACTTGTCACGGTTGCGCCAGTCATCCTCGGTGATCTTGAAGCGCTTGAACGGGATTTCCTCGCGGGCCTGGAAGCGTTCCAGCTGGGTGGCCTTGTCGATGGCCAGCCAGAACTTGACCACAATCACACCCGCGTCGCGCAGTTGTTCTTCAAAGTCGTTGATCTCGCCATAAGCGCGCATCCAGTCCGTCGGGGTGCAGAAGCCCTCGATACGCTCCACCAGCACACGGCCGTACCACGAACGGTCGAACACGGTGAACATGCCCCGCGCCGGAATCTTCTGCCAGAACCGCCACAAATACGGTTGAGCGCGCTCATCTTCACTGGGCGCGGCAATCGGCACGATGTGGTACTGGCGTGGGTCCAGCGCCGCCGCTACCCGACGGATCGCCCCGCCTTTGCCTGCCGCATCGTTGCCTTCGAACACCGTGACCAACGCGTGCTTGCGCATGCGCTTGTCGCGCATCAGACCGGAGAAACGCGCCTGCTCGGTGATTAACTGTTCTTCGTAATCGTCCTTCTCCAGGCGTTGCGTCAGGTCGAGGCTGTCCAGCAGACTCTTCTTGTCCACCGACGCAATCAACGGCGCCGGATTCATACCGCTGGCCTTGCCTTTGGGCAGCTTCAGCGCATTTTGCATGCCCTCCAGCAGCAGCTTGCCCACGGTGAGCCCACGGTAATTGCTGTCGACCCCTTCGATCACATGCCACGGTGCATAGTCGCGGCTGGTACGACGCAGCACACGCTCACCGAAATGCACGAATTTGTCGTAGGTCTCGGACTGCTGCCAGTCCAGCGGGCTGATACGCCAGCTGTGCAGTGGGTCGTCGGCCAGGGACTTGAGCCGCGCCTTCATCTGCTTCTTGGACAGATGAAACCAGAACTTGAAGATCAGCGCGCCTTCATCGCACAGCATCTTTTCCAGGCGCTCGGCACCGGCAATGGCCTGGTCAAGACGTGCGTCCTTGATCTGCCCATGCACCCGGCCCTGCAGCATCTGGCTGTACCAGTTGCCGAAAAAGATCCCCATGCGGCCTTTGGCGGGCAGTTGCCGCCAGTAGCGCCAGGCGGGCGGACGGGCCAGTTCTTCGTCGGTCTGCTGGTCAAAGGTGCGCACTTCGATCAGGCGCGGGTCCATCCATTCATTGAGCAGCTTGACGGTCTCGCCCTTGCCGGCGCCTTCGATGCCGTTGATCAGGACGATCACCGGGAAGCGCTTCTGTTGTTGCAGTTCGTATTGCACTTCCAGCAGGGCTTCGCGCAAGGCCGGCACTTCGGCGTCATACGTGTCTTTGTCGATGGCGTGACCGATTTCGGCGGATTCGAACATGGGCAGCTCCGTTTCAAGATGACTCAAGACTAGCGGATTGGGCACCACGCCAGTCAAGGAATTCCAACAGGCTTGCCGTGGATCAATCATCGGGGGCGACGGCTAATTCCCCGGAACGTGGCAAATACCCAGGTCCTGATCCTTCAACATCTGCTGCGTGAGGCGTTCCACCACGCCGCTTATTGCTCGCCGGCGCGGCGAACGCAGGGCCTCCATTTGCTCGAGGTATTGCGCGTCGGTGAGGTTCTGGCTGTTCTCGAAGAGTGTTTGCTGCCGCGAATCGAATGACGCTGTCGCTGACTGGAATGCATCAGGAAATTGCTGTTTAAGGTGGGCTCTCCAGAACGCTAACTGTGTAATGAAACGCAGGAATGCAGGTGAGAGTTCTGCCGTGCGCACTTGGGAGTGCGCCACCTCCAGACCCTCGTTGGTCACATTGGCGAATAGTGCAAAATTCAGGTGCTTGGGCTGCCCCGGCAATTGCAGGGACTGGGCCAAGCCGACCCGGAATGCCAGGCTGACTTCCAGCGGGTCCACAGAAAAGTGTTCGGCAGCGTAGGTCGAAGCAATTTTTTCCAGCTCGCTAAGGCGAAACAAACCGCGGCTCAACTTCAACAGCGCCCCGGAGTTGCCCTGCGCGCGACCAGCCTGGAGCGTCGCGCTCTCAACCTCCTTCAAGACTTCCAACTGACTGAAAATCTGCGCAGTCCCATCTGAACAGTTCGCCGGATGAGCGGCCAGTTGAAAGACCCGCTCACGCAGCCCGACACTGTCATGGGTCGCCTGCAAGACCTCCCAGACGCGCCGGGTCAAATCCTCGCGTACGTAACGACTGTCCGCAGTCGCTGACAGTTGGGCCAGCAACTCGAACAATGGTGCCGATTCCGGATCGTCGCGAAGGTTGGCCCAAACCGCACGTTTGTGGGCATCTCGGCTGGCCGTGTCCTTTGGCAACCATAACGCCCTGGCTTTCAACTCAGTCATGCGGGGTTGATCGTCCTCGACATACCCCATGCCAATCCCCACTTCGTCGCGATAACGCTCAAGTGCCTCGACCGTCGAACGGGATAACGGGTTACCGCCCAGGTTAACCGACTGGCTGAAACTACGCGGCGTGGTAAACACCCACTCGGGCAGCACCGTGATCGAGTTGCCGCGAAGGTCCATTTGCTCCAACTGGGCCAGCCGCCCGAGCCCTACGGGCAGGTCGGTGATTTTTGTGTCCTGCAATAACAGCGTATGCAAATCACGCATCTTGCCGACATCCACCAGCTTTTCCAGGGGATTGTGGCTCAAGTCCAGCCTCCGCAACGTGCTCATGTCAGCCAATTTCACCCGGGTGTATTCGGTCAGGGCCAACCGGTTGCGGGGCATCGACAGACTGTCGAGCGCCAACATGCGTGAGAGTATTTCCGGTAATCGGGTCAGACGGTTTCGGTCCAGGTCCAGACGCCTCAGCCCCTTGAAACACTTCAGGAAATAAGCGACATCATCGCCTAACTGCATGTTCTTGAGTGACAGCTGCTCGACATGGTCGAAACGGATTTCAGGGGGCAGCGTCGGCAACGAACCAATGCGCATCCCGTCCAGGTTTAAACTGGGTACGGACGTCTGGTGTTCATTCAGAGCAAAACTTTGACGTCGCCAACAGGCCTCAAGGCGCTCTGCCACCTGCTCGCGGCTATACCGGATGTCACTCAGGCCCGGCTGTTTATCCAGGCCCTGGATATCGCTCTTCCAGTGCCTGAGCAGTGCTCGCAAATGAGCCAGCTCTGCCTCCAGACGCTTTACCGCCTTGGCCCGGGAAAGATGGTCAGCGCCCAAGGCCATCAGCAACGACGACACTTGCCCGTCACTGAACAAGGGGTATAACCCTTTCACCTTACGCACCAGCGCGGGCGGATGAACCAACGGCCCCGTCGGCGAGTCGGCCATTCTGCAGGACGCTGCCTCCAGCACGGGCTCTTTGACTTTGCCGGAAAACGCTTCGGCGGCCAGTTCCCGTTCCCCCTTCGCCTGCGACGCGCACATGTAGCGCAACCGCCAGAGGTTGCTGGCCTCCTCGGGTGGTAAACCCAGTGCCACCCGCTGGCGACCCGTCAGCGCCGCATCAATTGCCTCGAACAGGCCGTCCGGTCCGGCATAAGGCCCACCGATACGCAGGCCCTTGTCATTGAACGCTTCAAACCCGGCGTCCGATCTGACCACGACTCGCCGCACGCTGGCCCCAGTGAGTGCGCCCAAGGCCAGCAACTCGCCCTGTGGCGAATCCTGGCGCAACTCGAGCTGCAATTCCCGCCCCCACCCCGCTACACGCGGCATTGACCGGACCGCGAGGAGCGCAGTATCCAGGCTGGCCAACTCTGGCTGCTCAAACCCCATCAGGGCGCGGTCCAGGCGTTGCTCCCCACGGGCACGTTGCACTGCCTCGGCCAGTGCCATGGGAATCCGTTGATTATCATGCAGGGACTCACGCTGCACCGTTGAGGTCTCGGCCATCAATTCGCGCAGTAGCGTACAGGGCAATTGCGGATAGGCACGTCGGAGCAACGCCCCTTCAGGCGGGACTGGGCCGTCATAGGCCTGATACAGCTGCTCAAACAACGGCTTGTGATCAGCCTTGAGCTGCGCGAGCAACTGACGGGACAGCACCGCGTGCTCATGATCGGCCGCAACACCCTCTCCCAGCAGGGCGACTTTTTGTGGCTCATCCAACCCGGACAACAGCACATCGAACACTTTCCCCTCGCTGAGCATCTGCTCGGTGACCGGCAAACGCAGGCTCACGGGGTTAGACGCTGCGTTGGCGGGGTAGCGGGCCTTGACGCTGCCCTGGGCATCCAGCAGCTCAAAATAGCGTCCCTCAGGCCACCCTTGTAACAGGGGCAAGGCGTGCATCTGCACGGTTGAGTTTTCGAGGCTGGGGGAGGCACCGTTTTCCAACTGCCAGATCAAATCGCGAATGGACTGATCCAGCCTGAAACGCTCGTACAGGTCGCGAAAGCGTGCGGGAAAGGGTAAGCACTCCTGGGCCTGATAGACGCCCCAATCGTGGGGTTTGTCCATAATGGACTTGATCTGTAGAAGTTTCCTTGGCGGGAGCGAGGCGCCGGGGCCCGTCGGTTTCAAGCGTGAAAAGAGATACTCGGGGTCGTCCCACTCGTCAGGTTTTTCCAACGCAAAACGCCAACACCCCTCACCGTTATGCAGCACTTCGGGGCGATAAGCCGTGTGCCGAGCCGGGTGGTGTGCCCGCCACTGACCCAGTTTGGCGTCGAACGAAACCCGGTGCACACAATCATTGATCACGACATATGAATGCCCCTCCACCTTGTAGACGCCAGAGGCGTCCGCCGGCTCGTCGTCGATAAGGCTCCGATCGTGGGCGTACTGGATGAAATTGGGGCGCCACAGCCGCTGGTTCCCATCAGCCGGGCGAACCACTTCATACTTACCAAAAAAGCTGTCCAGGCTAAGGCCGCTGCGCTTGAGTACCGACCCGACCACCTTGCTCCCTGCCGCGAATAACACCATCGAGGTGATAGTTTCCGCCACCCCCGCCAACTGCTTGAACGCCTCTTCCTTGTCACCCCGGCGCCAATCTTCAATGCCCTCATATAGCTCCCCGAGCATTTGGCCCAGCGCCACGCCCGTCATCAACATCCCCAGCTCCGGGACGACAAACCCGGCGAGGTTGAGCACCGTCACCCCGGCATCCAGGTACGCCTGCAAGCGCTGCTCACGGACCTCTTCATCCACGTCAGCCACCGGCACCGCCAGCGCCCGAGCATCGGCTTGCAGCTTTGCTGTGTAAGCGTCGAAAAAATGCTGCGCCAGGCTGACCGTAATGCGGTTTTCTTGCAGCACCCCCAGCGTGTGGGCATGTTCGAAACGGCTAAAGAAACCGGCCCGGTCGCCCTGACTCAGGTAGCGGCTAAAGAAGGTACGGTAGGTCGCCACTTCACTCTTGCGTTTGAGGTAGACCTGGAAATCGTCCAGCGAGGAATACTCAAACAATGGCCGCTCGGGCTCATTGGGCATATACACCACACAAGGCTCATGCGGGTATTGCACAATCGATCGACCCGAGAACACCAGGATGCTCCACAAGCAACCGCCCTGTGTATTCAACCCCTGCCAAATGACCGGAAGCCCTTGAAACCGCACCCCTGCCGCCTGAGCCTGGGACGGTGTGAGTGAGCGGTCCAGCAATGTGCACAGTATCCCATAGGTGGCCTGGGTGATATCCCCCCGCATCAGGGCGATGTGGGTATCGATTTTCATATCCAGGGTTTTCATCCGGCCAATATCGGTCGCCACATCATTGATGTAGGGCTCATCACTCGCCGGGGCGCTGTCCAGTTTGAGCACGTCACGGATGTGCTGCTGATACAAGCGGCCAAGATCCAGGGCCCGACACCCCTGGGCAAACGCATGGGGTGACAGGCCGATGACCTCCCCCGCCGCAGACCCCGACTGCAGCAACGACCCTGCCGGATAGTGTTGCGCTTGCGCCTCTTGCTCAGAAAAGTTCTGCATCGCCACATGCAACAGGCTGTCCCGCACCAGCCTCACCTTTTTCACGTACTGCAACGGTAAAAGCTCTGTCTCGTACTCGTTCACAGCACGCACGAAGCGATCTTTTTTGGGCTCCAGCGTCAACTGCCACCGTGTCTGGCAGTAGTCCTTGAGCCGCTCATTGCAAAACTCATCCAGCGCCTGCAAGGGCTTCATGCGCTCGGCGACGCTCGCCTGGGCACCGGCCACCTGTACGACCTCTCTCTCCAGTGCTTGCAGCACGCCAGGCGGCGCATTGACCATCCAACCCGGCAGCTTTTTTTGCAGCAGTTGGGCCTTGTCCAGATCGCCGGTCATTTCCAGTAAAGCTGCTTGCAGTTGCCTCTGGGTCAACTGGTTCAACTTGTTATTCAAATCATCCTTGGGCCGCATCAGCAATATCCTTTATTGCCAGAAAATCAAGGAATGACGATACCGCAGCGGCCTGCGCGGAATTAACGCTGATTGTTGATGGGTTGGCGGGCGCGCACAGCAGTATTTCCCATGCAAAAACTGTAGGGCTACCACCCTGGATCAGCCCTGTGGCGCGTGATCGGCTAGAATGGCCGCCTTGCCTTTGCCTGCGTTATTTTTATGAGCCGCCCATGAACCCCGTAACCCACGCCCAGCTCGACTGGGACGACCAAGGCCGCCCGCGTTCGCGAGTCTTCGACGATGTGTACTTCTCCGACAAGTCGGGCCTTGAAGAAACCCGCTATGTGTTCCTTGAGCAGAACCGTTTGCAAGAGCGCTTTGCCGCCTTGCCGGTGGGCGGTCGGTTGGTGATTGGCGAGACCGGTTTCGGCACGGGCTTGAATTTCCTATGCGCCTGGCAACTGTTTGAACAACACGCGGTAGCCGGTGCGCACCTGCACTTTGTCAGCGTAGAAAAGTACCCGTTGAGTCGCGCCGACCTGCAACGTGCCCTCGCCCTCTGGCCCGAGTTGCAGCCCTTGGCCGCGCAACTGCTGGCCCAGTACATCGCCATTCACAAGGGTTTCCAGCGCCTGGTGCTGGATAACGGTCGCGTGACCTTGACCCTGTTGATCGGCGATGCCCTGGAGCAGTTGCCACAACTGGACGCACAGGTCGATGCGTGGTTTCTCGACGGCTTCGCCCCGGCGAAAAACCCGGAAATGTGGACCGCCGAGCTGTTTGCCGAACTGGCGCGCCTGGCGGCTCCAGGTTCGACCATCAGCACCTTCACCAGCACCGGTTGGGTACGCCGGCTGATCAATGCCGCCGGGTTCAAAATGAAACGCACACCGGGCATTGGCCACAAGTGGGAGATCCTGCGCGGCGAATTCCTCGGCTGGCCGGCGGACGCACCCGCACCGTCCGCTGCCAAACCATGGTTTGCGCGCCCTGCGGCGTTAGCGGGCGAACGGCACGCGCTGGTCATCGGCGGCGGCCTGGCCGGTTGCGCCACCGCCTCCAGCCTGGCGGCACGCGGTTGGCAAGTCAGCCTGCTGGAGCGCCACGCGAGCCTGGCCCAGGAGGCCTCGGGTAATCCGCAGGGCGTGCTGTACCTCAAGCTGTCGGCCCATGGCACAGCGCTGTCGCAACTGATCGTCGCTGGATTCAGTCACACCCGGCGCCTGCTGGAGCACCTGCACCGTGGCGTCGACTGGGACGGCTGCGGCGTGCTGCAACTGGCCTTCAACGCCAAGGAAGCCGAACGCCAGGCACAGCTTGCACACGCGTTCGCACCGGACCTGCTGCACCTGCTGGACCGTAATCAGGCTCAACAACAGGCGGGGATCAGGCTGGCCCAGGGCGGTCTGTTTTTCCCGGAAGGTGGCTGGGTGCATCCTCCGGCGCTGTGCCAATGGCAAGCGGCGCATCCGCTGATTAAGGTACTCACTCATCATGAGGCCCTTGAGTTGCACCGTGTCGACGACCAGTGGCAAGCCCGCGACGGCGACAGGGTACTGGCCAGCGCCGCGGTGGTCGTGCTCGCCGGGGCTGCCGACATCAAGCGATTCGCGCTGAGCGCTGACTTGCCGCTCAAGCGTATTCGCGGGCAAATCACTCGGCTGGCGCAAACAACGGCCAGTGCGGCCCTGGCCACGGTGGTCTGCGCCGAGGGTTATGTCGCGCCAGCCCGGCGTGGCGAACACACCTTGGGCGCCAGCTTTGATTTCAACAATGACGACCTCACACCAACGGTTGCCGAACATGCCGGCAACCTGGCGATGCTGCGCGAGATTTCCGAAGACCTGGTGCAGCGCCTGGGGGCCAATCAACTGGTACCTGAACAACTGGAGGGCCGTGCCGCGTTTCGTTGCACCAGCCCTGACTACCTGCCAATCGTCGGGCCATTGGCCGACACCGAGGCGTTCCAGCGCACTTATGCGGTACTGAGTAAAGATGCCCGCCAGGTACCGGACATGCCCTGCCCGTGGCTGCCGGGGGTGTACATCAACAGCGGCCACGGCTCTCGCGGGCTGATCACCGCGCCACTCTGTGGCGAGTTGCTCGCCGCCTGGCTGAATGACGAACCGCTGCCGGTTCCGGCCAGCGTAGCCGAGGCGTGCCACCCGAATCGGTTTGCCCTGCGCGCGTTGGTGAGAGGCAAGTCAACGGTCAACAAAGAGCGGCATTGAAGCCATCACGGCTATTTGCCTTATAACTTATTGGTCTAAAACTCCGCGGATAGCACTGGGTCAGTTTCTGGGTACGCGCCCTTTGGGCGTATTGAGAATGGCCCCTCCCCAACGGAAAAACCGGTAAGGAATTTATGTGCGGATTAGCTGGAGAATTACGTTTCGATGCCCAACCTGCCGACCTGGCTGCGATTGAGCGCATCACCCATCACCTGGCCCCACGCGGCCCTGATGCCTGGGGCTTTCATGCCCAAGGGCCGATTGCCCTGGGCCACCGTCGCCTGAAAATCATGGACCTTTCGGACGGCTCAGCCCAACCGATGGTCGATTCGCAGCTCGGCCTCAGCCTGGCCTTCAACGGCGCGATCTATAACTTCCCGGAATTGCGTCAAGAGCTGGAAGCCTTGGGCTACGCCTTCTATTCCGGTGGCGACACCGAAGTCCTCCTCAAGGGTTATCACGCCTGGGGCGAGGCGCTGCTGCCCAAGCTCAATGGCATGTTTGCCTTTGCCATCTGGGAACGTGATGCCCAGCGACTGTTTATTGCCCGCGACCGCCTTGGGGTGAAGCCCTTGTACCTGTCGCGCACCGGCCAGCGCCTGCGCTTCGCCTCGGCATTGCCCGCGCTGCTCAAGGGCGGTGATATCAACCCGATCCTCGATCCGGTCGCCCTCAATCACTATCTGAATTTCCATGCCGTGGTGCCTGCGCCGCGTACCTTGCTGGCGGGCATTGAAAAACTGCCGCCGGCGAGCTGGATGCGCATCGACGCCAGCGGCAAGACAGAACAGAAACCCTGGTGGACCCTGCCCTACGGCCCACATGAAGATGAAAAAAACCTGACCCTGGAAGACTGGACCGACCGCGTCCTCGACAGCACGCGCGAAGCCGTGGCCATTCGCCAACGCGCGGCGGTGGATGTGGGCGTGCTGCTTTCCGGTGGCGTCGACTCAAGCATGCTCGTCGGCCTGCTGCGGGAAGTGGGCGTGCAGGATCTGTCGACATTTTCCATCGGTTTTGAAGACGCCGGCGGCGAGGCCGGGAACGAGTTCCAGTACTCCGACCTGATCGCCAAGCACTATGGCACCCGCCACCACCAGTTACGCATCGCCGAAAGCGAGATCATCGAGCAATTGCCGGCGGCGTTCCGTGCCATGAGCGAGCCGATGGTCAGCCACGATTGCATCGCCTTCTACCTGCTGTCGCGGGAAGTGGCCAAGCATTGCAAAGTGGTGCAGAGCGGCCAGGGCGCAGATGAACTGTTCGCCGGTTACCACTGGTACCCGCAGGTGGACGGCGCGAGCGATCCCTATGCCGCTTACCGCGACGCGTTTTTCGACCGCAGTTACGACGATTACGCGGCCACTGTCGCGCCGAAATGGCTGACTGCCAATGATGCCGCCGGCGACTTCGTGCGCGAACATTTCGCCATGCCCGGCGCCGACGCCGCCGTGGACAAGGCTCTGCGCCTGGACAGCACGGTGATGCTGGTAGATGACCCGGTCAAACGCGTCGACAACATGACCATGGCCTGGGGCCTGGAAGCACGTACGCCGTTTCTCGATTACCGCCTGGTCGAACTCTCGGCCCGCGTGCCCGGCCAGTTCAAACTGCCCGACGGCGGCAAGCAAGTCTTGAAGGAGGCCGCGCGCCGCGTGATTCCGAGCGAAGTCATCGACCGTAAGAAAGGCTACTTCCCGGTGCCGGGCCTCAAGCATTTGCAGGGCGATACCCTGAACTGGGTGCGTGAACTGCTGCTCGACCCGAGCCAGGATCGCGGCCTGTTCAACCCGACCATGCTCGACCGCTTGCTCACCGACCCGCAAGGCCAACTGACCCCGCTGCGCGGCTCCAAGCTGTGGCAACTGGCGGCGCTGAACCTGTGGCTCAGCGAACAAGGAATCTGATCAATGAAACCCCACGCAGCGGCTTACAGCCAACGCTTGCTCAAAGGCCAGGCGCCCACTTACGAGCGCCTGCAAGCGCGCCTGGCCGAAGATGGTAGCCCCTTGGCGGCCGAACCGATTGCCGTGCATTGCGGTTGGGGCCGATTGTTGATCGGTCATACATTTCCAGACCCCGCCAGCCTCGCCCAGGAGTTGCTCAACGAGCAGGCTGGCGAAAGGGATATCGCGCTCTACGTGGCCGCGCCCCAGCAGATATTGGGGATTGATCCGCAGCAGTTGTTCCTTGATCCGTCTGATACCTTGCGCCTGTGGTTCAGCGACTATCGCCCAGCGACTCGGGTATTTCGCGGTTTCCGCATTCGCCGGGTGCAGTCCGAGGCGGATTGGCTGGCAGTGAATCAGTTGTATCAAGGGCGCGGCATGTTGCCCGTCGACGCCGAACGCCTCACCCCACGCCACCAAGGTGGCCCGGTGTATTGGCTGGCCGAGGATGAAGACAGCGGCGCCGTGATCGGCAGCGTAATGGGCCTCAATCACCAGAAAGCTTTTCACGACCCGGAAAACGGTTGCAGCCTGTGGTGCCTGGCGGTCGACCCGCAATGCACCCGGCCCGGGGTGGGTGAAGTGTTGGTGCGCCATTTGGTGGAACACTTCATGAGCCGTGGCCTGAGTTACCTGGATCTGTCGGTGCTGCACGACAACCGTCAGGCCAAGAACCTCTACGCCAAGCTCGGCTTCCGCGCGCTGACCACCTTTGCGATCAAGCGCAAGAACGGCATCAACCAGCCGTTGTTCCTCGGCCCGGGCCCGCAGGCGGGGTTCAATCCCTATGCGCGGATCATTGTCGAGGAGGCCCACCGGCGTGGTATTGACGTACAGGTGGATGATGCGGATGCCGGGTTATTTACCTTGAGCCACGGTGGGCGTCGCGTGCGTTGCCGTGAATCCTTGAGCGATTTGACCAGCGCCATCAGCATGACCCTGTGCCAGGACAAAAGCCTGACCCATAAAGTGCTGAAAGCCGCCGGTTTAAAGCTGCCGTCGCAGCAATTGGCAGGCAGCGCCGATGACAACCTGGACTTCCTCGATGAACACCAGCGTATCGTCGTCAAGCCACTGGATGGCGAGCAAGGCCAGGGCGTGGCGGTGGATTTGCAGAGCATCGAAGAGGTGCAACAGGCGATTGAAACCGCGCGCCAGTTCGACAGCCGTGTGTTGCTGGAGAGCTTTCACGAAGGTCTGGACCTGCGCATCCTGGTGATCGGTTTCGAGGTGGTCGCCGCGGCGATCCGTCGTCCTGCCGAGGTGACCGGCGACGGCCATCACTCCATCGGCGCGTTGATCGAAGCCCAAAGCCGTCGCCGCCAGGCTGCCACCGACGGCGAAAGCAAAATTCCCCTGGATGGTGAGACCGAACGCACCTTGCACGCCGCCGGTTTCGACTACAGCAGCATCCTGCCCCGTGGCCAGACCCTGGCCGTGCGCCGCACCGCCAACCTGCACACCGGCGGCTGCCTGGAAGACGTCACCGACATATTGCACCCCACGCTGGTGGACGCCGCCGTGCGCGCCGCCCGCGCCCTGGACATCCCCATGGTGGGCCTCGACCTGATGGTGCCCGCTGCCGATCAACCCGAGTACGTGTTTATCGAAGCCAACGAACGGGCCGGCCTGGCCAATCATGAACCGCAGCCTACCGCGGAGAAATTTGTGGATTTGCTGTTTCCCCATAGCTGAACGATCCGAACCCTAGGAGTCTTTATGAGCCGAACCATCCCCGAACCGGATCTGAATTACCTGCAAAAAGTCCTGCTGGAAATGCTCGCCATTCCCAGCCCCACCGGGTTTACCGACACCATCGTGCGCTACGTCGCCGAGCGTCTGGAAGAACTGGGTATCCCGTTTGAAATGACCCGGCGCGGCACCATCCGCGCCACCTTGAAAGGCCAGAAAAACAGCCCCGACCGCGCCGTGTCCGCGCATCTGGACACCATCGGCGCCGCCGTGCGCGCGATCAAGGACAACGGCCGCCTGAGCCTGGCGCCAGTGGGCTGCTGGTCGAGCCGGTTTGCCGAAGGTAGCCGTGTCAGCCTGTTTACCGATAACGGCGTGATCCGTGGCAGTGTGTTGCCATTGATGGCGTCCGGGCATGCGTTCAACACCGCGGTGGACGAAATGCCGGTGAGCTGGGACCACGTGGAGTTGCGCCTGGACGCCTACTGCGCGACCCGTGCCGATTGCGATTCTTTGGGGATTGGCATCGGCGATTATGTGGCCTTCGACCCACTGCCGGAGTTCACTGAGAGCGGCCACATCAGCGCCCGCCATCTGGATGACAAAGCCGGTGTTGCCGCCCTCCTCGCTGCGCTCAAGGCCATCGTCGACAGTGGCGAACCCTTGCTCATCGACTGCCATCCACTGTTCACCATCACCGAGGAGACCGGCAGCGGTGCGGCGGCCGCTCTGCCCTGGGACGTCAGTGAGTTTGTCGGCATCGATATCGCCCCCGTCGCCCCCGGCCAGCACTCCAGCGAGCACGCGGTGAGCGTGGCGATGCAGGATTCCGGCGGGCCGTATGACTATCACCTGTCACGGCATCTGCTGCGTCTGGCGTCGGACAATGAACTGCCAGTACGCCGCGACCTCTTCCGCTATTACTTCAGCGATGCGCATTCGGCGGTCACTGCCGGCCACGATATCCGCACTGCCTTGTTGGCATTCGGTTGTGATGCGACCCACGGCTACGAACGTACCCACATCGATAGCCTCGCGGCCCTGAGTCGCTTGCTGGGCGCTTACATTCTCAGCCCGCCGGTGTTCGCCAGCGATGCACAACCGGCCCAGGGTTCCCTGGATCGGTTCAGTCATCAGATCGAGCACGAGACGCAGATGGAGAGCGACACACGTGTGCCGTCGGTAGACAGCCTGGTGGGCAACAAGTCCTGAGGCTGGCAACTGGGGTCCCGGCGCAGTAGCATCGCCGGGATCCATTACCCGAGGCTTGTATGCTGATTCCCTACGACGCACTTGAAGTCGACACCCTGACCCGCCTGATCGAAGACTTCGTCACCCGTGACGGCACCGACAATGGCGACGACACGCCCCTGGAAACCCGCGTGCTGCGCGTACGCCAGGCGCTGACCAAGGGCCAGGCGCTGATCGTATTCGACCCGGAAAGCGAGCAGTGCCAGTTGATGCTCAAGCACGATGTGCCCAAGCATCTGTTCGACTGACCGGGGTTTCAGGGGTTGGGCACAGGCACTGGAGGGTGTCTGGCGTCTTGGCGCTCAAGGATTTTCTGGTACACCTCCGCGCGATGAACATGCACCCCGGCCGGTGCTTCCACACCGAACTTGACCTGTTTACCGTTCAACTCAAGGATATGTACGGCGATGTCATCGCCGATGGAGATGACTTCGCCTACAGCGCGGCTTAAGACCAACATGGCGGTTGTCCTTTTAATAGTGAAAGGACCTTGACCATGCGCGCAGGGGATGGGTCGCAGCAATGGCTCGCGGCGAAAACAGGCAGCACCTACAAAGACAGGTAAATTGCCTGACAGACTAGCGCCTGATCAGCCCTTGGCCGCCTGCGCTTTGGCGCGCATTTTGTCGGCCATGGTGGTCATCTCGTCATAGAGCAGCTGCGGGTTCTTCTGCTTCAACGCCCACGCCATCCGCCCCTGTTCGTGGGGCAGGATCATGAACTCGCCTTCCGCGACGCGCTGGTAGATGTAATCGGCAATATCCGCCGCCGAGATCGGCGAGCTCTCAAGCAACTTGCCCACTTGGGCCTTCATCGCCGGGGTTGGCCCACGGAACGAGTCGAGCAGGTTGGTCTGGAAGAACGATGGGCACACCACGTGCACGCCGACTTCCTGCTGCTTGAGTTCCACCAGCAGGCTTTCCGACAGCGCCACCACGCCGGCCTTGGCCACGTTGTAGTTGCTCATCGCAGGGCCCTGCATCAGCGCAGCCATCGACGCGATGTTGATAATGCGGCCCTTGCTCTTTTCCAGCAGCGGCAGGAACGCCTTGCACCCCTTGACCACACCCATCAGGTTGATTGCGATCTGCCAGTCCCAGTCTTCCAGGGACAGTTCGGCGAAGAACCCGCCCGAGGCCACACCGGCATTATTGACGATCACATCGATGCCACCCAGCTTCACTTCGCACGCCTGGGCAAATGCGGTGAGCTGGCTGTAGTCGCGTACATCGCAGCGTTGGATAAAACCGTCGCCACCGCTCTCGCGTACACGCTTGAGGGTTTCTTGCAGGCCCGGTTCGCTGACGTCCGACAAGGCCAACTGCCACCCTTCACGGGCCCAGCGCAGAGCGATTTCGCGGCCCAGGCCCGACCCGGCACCAGTGATCATCATGCGATTTTGCATAGGAAGTAGCCTTGTGGTTCACGGAAGAAGTAACCGGCAGTGTAGCGAAGGTTTTTCCCACACCCATCCACCATCAGAGTGATGAATAGCCCTGGCAAACCGCGGGCTCGGTCGGATAGCGAGGCGTAGCCTAAGTTCAATCTTTTTCAACTAAGCAGAAGAAAGTGTTCACGCAGTAAAAGAAATAAGCGCCACTGCAAAATGCTTTAAAAAAACAGGGAATTTTCCACGAAGAGGTGCAGTCGGAGTTATTAAGGCGTCCGTATTTAAGTCGGTTTTAAGTCGGGCCTACTTTTTAAACAACCGGTCTTTAAAGAAGGCCTACAAGGAAAAAAACCATGAGCCTTATTCTGATCATTATCCTTATCCTCCTGCTGGTGGGCGGCCTGCCGGTGTTCCCGCACTCGCGTAGCTGGGGTTATGGCCCATCGGGCATCCTGGGCGTGGTCCTGGTCGTGCTGCTGGTGTTGTTGTTGCTCGGCAAAATATAAACGCCGGGCAAAAAAAGAGGCCTTCTTGAAGGCCTCTTTTTTATTGCCGGTCGATTAGTCCGGCTTACCGTCTACCACCCCTGCGGTGTTATCCAACAGACTCTTGGTCGCTGTCTGCAGGAACGATTCAAGCTTCTGCTTCAGTGCGGCCTCGTCTGGCGATTCGGAAATGACCTTACCACTTGGCTCGGCGCCCAGTTCGTACGACCACAGCTTAGGCGGCATTTCCTTAGGCAATACCAGCACGCGGTCGCCCGTCAGCAGCGCCACGGTCTGGTCGCTACCCGACGGTTTGATCACGCCGAAGCCCTTGTCGCCTTCCGGCAGGTTCAACAGGTCGCGGCCCCAGCACTGGTGCAGGGTTTCGCCACCGAGACGGCCCATGATGGTCGGCACGATGTCGATCTGGGTCCCCACGGTGTGATCACGCTCGCCGAACTTCTCCTGTATGCCCGGTGCGATCATCAGCATCGGCACGTTGAAGCGGCCCAGGTCCATTTCAGTAATCTGTTGCTCGTTACCGAAACCGTGGTCGCCGACAATCACAAACAGGGTTTCCTTGAAGTACGGCTCCTTGCGGGCCTTTTCAAAGAACTGGCCCAGGGCCCAGTCGGAGTAGCGCATCGCCGTCAAATGTTCGTCGAGGCTGCCACGGCCCGTGACCTTTTCCACCGGCAATGGTGTCGGCAACGCATACGGCGTGTGGTTGGACAGGGTTTGCAGCAGGGCATAGAACGGCTTGCCGCCTTCACGGGCTTTCAACTCTTCCAGACCACGGTTGAACATGTCCTGGTCGGACACGCCCCACGTCGGATCGGAGAACACCGGGTCGACGAAGTCGTTACGACCGATGAAGTTGGTCATGCCCTGGTTGCTGAAGAAGCCTGACTGGTTGTCCCAGGCAAAATCACCGTTGTAGACGTACACGTCGTCAAACTTGCGCGCGCTGAGCAACTGCGGCAGGCCCGACAGCTTGTGGCTGCCTTCCGGGGTCTGCATCAGGTATTCGAACGCCGGCAGGTTCGGGAAGCACGCCATGGTGGCGAACATCCCTTGGTGGGTGTGCGTGCCGTTGGAGAAGAAGCGGTCGAACAGCAGGCCTTCCTTGGACAGTTTGTCGAAGTACGGCGTGATATTGCCCGGACGGCCCAGCGCACCGACCGAATGACCGGCGAAGCTTTCCATCAGGATCACGACGACGTTCTTGATTGGCAGGGTTTTCTCGGCCGGCGGGGTGAACTCACGGCGCACGGCGGCGGTGTCGGTATCCACCAGTTTTTCTGTCGGCAGCACCAGCATGTCACGCACGGTCTGGGTCGCCAGCGGCTGCTCCAGTGTGGCCTTCCAAGTGTTGTCACGGTGCTCGGAGAAACGTGCCTTGGCCGCGCCGATCAACGACAGCGTGCCATTGAGGCCCAGCTGGTTGGCGAAGTTCGAGTCGGTGGTGTACACGTCACCCCAACGCAGCGGCGGGCCCTGGCGCAGGGTGCCACGAATGGCGACCACGGCGATCAGCAGGCAGACCATAAACACCGCGATGCGGGTGTACCACGGCGCTACTTGGCGGGTGCCGATGCTGCCACCGCTGAACGGGCCGCGCGGGCGCGTTGCGCGATCGGCACCTGTAAAGGCCATGCTCAGGATCAGCGTACCCACGGCCCAGGCCAGCAGGTAGCGCACCACAGGGAAACCGTACCAGAGCATGCTCATCACGGTACTCGGGTCTTCCTTCACGTACTGGAAGACCAAACCGTTGAGGCGCTGGTGGAATTCGCGGTAGAAGTCCATTTCCATCAGGCCCAGGAACAGGGCAATGCTGGACACGACGGTCAGCCACAGACGGAAGAACCCACGCGCGGCCATGGCGCGGACGCTGAACAGTGCCAGCAGCAGCGGGATCAACGCGTACATCACGAAGCGGATGTCCAGGCGCGTGCCATTGCCGAACGCTTCCAGGAAGGTCGAGGCCGGCGTGTCGAGGATCATCTCGCGGTTGTACACCAGCAGCGCGAGGCGCAGCAGGGAGAACATCACCATCATGACCAGTGCACAGAGCAGTGTGTACGCCAGATGGGATTTGACGGTTGGTTGCAGCAGGCGATTAGAAGCTCGCTGCTGATTCAGGGCGTCCGGGTTTGCCATGTCGTTTTAGGACCCATTGGAAGTTTAAGTGACGAAGTAGTGCAGTGGCGCAAATGGTGCCCGATCAACGGCAGCAAGGCTATTAATTACTGAACGCGCACCCCTGCCCCGCCTTGAGTGGCACTGGGATTAGAGCCCCTGGCAGGGAAATGAAGCCGGCGAATTGTCTTGGATGGGATGTGAAAATTCCGTGCAACGAATATTTCGATACACAAATCTAATGGGTGTACGCAAACCAATGTGGGAGCTGGCTTGCTCCCACACGAACGGTGCTCAGTCTAGATCTATCGGATAATCAAATCCGCACATTGCCCCGCGGCCCGGCAATCGCCCAGATGATCAGCCCCAGCACCGGCAGCAGTAGGATCAGCAAAATCCACAGCACCTTGGCGCCCGTGCTCGCGCCGCTTTTGAATACGTTGATGATCGCCCAGATATCCAGCGCCAGGATGATCAGCCCGATCAAGCCATTAAAAGTGGAACCCATGGTATCGCTCCTAAAGTGAGGGCATGCACTTGTAGGATAGCCAGCCCTGGTGGGGGTTCCGTTTTATTTCAGACGTGAACGGCGATCTTCAGCGCTTCCAGGGACGGCTCGCCCTTGATGCCCAGTTCGGCGCACAACTCCAGCACCCGCGGCAGGTCGTTGCCGTAGACCAGCACGGCCTGGATCTCGTCATCCAGCAGTTGGCTGAAGTTAAGCAGCACATAGCCACCGTCTTCCGGACTCAGGGCACTCATCTGGATCTGGATGCGGTTCAACGCCGTGAGGTCTTCGGTCTTGGCCAGTTGCTTGGGTTTGAGGTTGAACGCCACGCCTGGGCCGAACGACGCGACGATCTGCGCGAACAGGTCGCCGTAGGTATCGGCCTGGAACAGCACGGTGTCTGGCAGGCTGCCGACCACGACCCACTCCCCCAACGGAATCGGGAAGCTGTCGTCGTAGTTGATATCCGGGTTGGCCGCCAGAAACGCCGCCGGGTCCGCGTAGGCCTGGGCCGCTTCATCGGCAATGCGCGCCACTTCATCCTCGCTCATGACGCCGGCGCTGATTTTGCTGATGAGTTCGACGAGGGCGGTTTTCATGGGCGTGGTCCTGTAGCGGGCTGAATTGGGGCCGGGAAGATAACACCGGCTACCCTGTACAACAACTTCGCGCAATTGTAGGACCTGCTCAGGTGCATACGTAGTCCAATTCCGAAATTCCAACACGCTGATTTATTGCGCCTTCAGCTACTTATAGTCCGTGACACTGAAATACGAAAGCATGGGTTAGGTGCGCTGGGTTGCGCAATCATTGGAGGGGTCGCGGGCGGATTGGCGGGGGGCAATGTCGGAGGCTCGGTTGGCGAGGAATTTGGGGACATCCTTTATGAGGCAAAAGACTGATGGTCATGACATGGGAAAAAGTCGTCGTTCTCGTAATCGCCCCGCACTGGTACTGGACTGTGTACTCCATTGGTACCTACGTAAGTGGAGACTTGAAGAATTGGAAAGCTACTTCCCCAACAACCGTGAAGTACAGGCCGAAAAAAAGTTCTGGTGATGGAACACAGTCATGAATGAGTCATTCCGATTAAGCGCCATCATTGACTATGCCGTCAGACCCAAAAAAATGATCAAACGCGGCGAGATCACCGAAGAGGAGCTCGCCGCGATCCCTATTGTTTTGAAACGCTGGCTTATCGCTTACTACTGTTTTTCAAGCCTGCAAATTACCGGTGCATTCACTTGGTATGTTTGGGCCAAGCTACTGTAACCCGTGATTCGCCTTCCCCGACCTACACCAGTTTTTGCAACTTCGCCGCCGTATCCACTGCGCCCATGGTGTGTGCCGCCGCCAACGCGGTTGCGCCCTGTGCATCAGTGGCCTTGGGATCGGCGCCCTGGCCGAGCAGGTAGTCGAGCATTTCCACGCGATTGAACATCGCGGCCATCATCAGTGCCGTACGGCCATCGGAGGAAGACGCGTCCACTGGCGCACCGCCTTCGATCAGTGCCTTGACCACCTCCAGGTTGCCCTTGAAAGCAGCACCGGCAATCGGCAGCTGGTTCTTGTCGTTGGCAATCAGCGGGTCAGCCTTGAATTCCAGCAGCACTTTTACCGCGTCGGCATGACCGTGATAGGCCGCAAGCATCAGCAAGGTGTCGCCATTGTGATTACGAAAGTTGGCTGGCAAACCCTTGGCCAGCAGCGCGGCAAGCATGGCGGCGTCGCCTTTGCGGGCGACGTCGAACACCTGCTCGGCAAACTCTGCGGCTTCGTCATCGGTCATTTGTTTGGCTTGGTCTGACATGTGGGGCTCCTTGTCTGGTCCTCTATATGGCGCCCAGTGTCGCGAGGGAGTTCCCACCTGTCATGGCTTTTTTGTCAAAAGCCTCCATAGGCATATTCAATAGCGCGGCTTAATAACGAAAGTGTCCGGCCTGGATCTGCGCCAACAGCTGCCCAGTGACCGGCACATAGCAGTCCGAACCGGGCAACCAGGCGTAGACCGGGTCATTGCCCGCCTTCTCCGGGTCGAACGCCTCTTCCTTGAGCTTCACCTTCTGGTATTTGAACGTACCGGTGGTTTCCATCTTCACCTTGATGCGCAGGAACAGAGGCACCGCGTAGTGTGGCAACTGGCCGTGGGCAAATTGCAGTAACTCACGCATATCCAACGAGGCCAGCGACTCACTCGGGGTGATGGCAACCATCCCGGCGCGGCCATTGGTGTTTTCGATTTCGACACCGTAGGCCACCACTTCAGCGATCTGCGGGTGTTGCAGCAGCACGTTCTCCACTTCGGTGGTGGACACGTTTTCGCCCTTCCAGCGATAGGTATCCCCCAAGCGGTCGACGAATTGCGCATGACCGAAGCCGATGCTGCGCACCAGATCACCGGTATTGAAGTAGCGATCGCCCTTCTCGAACACGTCGGTGAGGATCACCTTACGGTTCTTTTCCGGGTCGGTGTAGCCGTCATAGGGCGACTTTTCATCGATCCTGGCCAGCAACAGACCTTGCCCGCCGGTCTTCACTTTAAGCATGAAGCCGTCGCTGCCACGAACCGGCTCGCCGCTGTCATGGGCGTAGTCCACCAGCGCCCAATGCTGCAGGCAAAAGCCGACGGTGTTGTCGAAATTCAATATGTTGGTGAAGCCGATGTTGCCGTCGCTGGCCGCATACAACTCGCAGACATGCTCAACGCCGTACCGCGCCTTGAACTGCGCCCACACGCCGGGACGCAGGCCATTGCCGACCATCTTGGTCACACGGTGATCGCGGTCGCTGACGTTGGCAGGTTGATCAAGCAGGTAACGGCACAATTCGCCGACATAACCCAGGGTGGTCGCCTTGAACCGGCGAGCGTCATCCCAGAATTGGCTGGCACTGAACTTGCGCCGGATGGCAAACCCCGACGCCCCGACAATCGCCGAGCCCCAGCACACACAGAGACCGGTGGCGTGGTACAGCGGCAAGGTGCAATAGAGGACATCGTCCGGGCCCATGTCCAGAGCGATGCTGCCAAAACTGACGGCGGTCTTGGTCCAGCGGCCATGTTTCATGATGCCGGCCTTGGGCAGGCCCGTAGTGCCGGAGGTGTAGATATAGAAGCAGGGGTCGTTGAAGAAGATCTGCGCGCTGCTCGGCGGGTTATCCACCGGGGCTTCGGTGCTGGCGGCCATCAAGTCGGAGTACCCGTCAGGCAGCGCGCTGGCCTGTTGATCAGCGACAAACCAGGTGCGCTCGGCGGGAATCGCCACTTGATTGCGTACGGCCTCGTAGGCAGCCACCAATTCCGCGCCCACCATGATCGCCGCCGGGCTCACCAGGTTCAGGCTGTGCACCAGCGCCGCCTGGGTCTGCGCCGTATTGAGCATGGCGCAGATACCGCCCAACTTGGCGACGGCCAGCACATTCAACAGCAACTCGGGACGGTTTTCGATGAACATCGCCACCACGTCGCCCTTACGGATGCCCTGAGCATGCAAGTGGTGGGCGATACGGTTGGCCGACTGGTTGACTTCGGTGTAGCTGAGTACGCGGTCGGCGTACAACAACGCGGCGCCATCCGGATTGCGCAGGGTGGCTTGCTCGAAGTGCCAGCCCAGGCCGCAGGGTTGCTGAGGGTCGGTGACGTTGGCGGCACGCATGCCGCGCACTACCCGTGGCAGGGCGCGGACAATAGCGGGCACCTTACGCAGCATCATGCCCCAGGTAATCATGTCGTTTGGCGAATGGTTCATGGGAACGTCCTTTTTCTTATTCTTAGTAAACCTTGCAGGAAAGTACGTCAGCCTCTCTTGGGCTGTACACGCAGGATTTGAAAAGTTTTGTATCCCGATGAACGACCGATGGAAAAAGGAATTTCGCAACGCGGGCGCAGTCTTTAAGGGTAATGGCGCGTCCGTCCAGCCGTGTCGAGCCACGCAAAATGCAGGATGCATGATGGCCATTCATGCAAATTGCACGAAATCGAAAATTTACACTTTTTGTATCTTATTGATTTATAACGACATTTTATAAAATCAATAGCTGGCACAATCACTGCACCTATCACTCCATGCTTGCCAACTTGAGCCAACGGAGCTGATAGACATGAGCCTGATCCAAGATAAATTCGCTTCAGTATTTTCCAACTACGACGTCACCACTCAGCCACGTCCCGACGGTGGCATCCTGTTGACCCTGCGTAACAGCGAAGGCAAGCAGGTCAAGCGTTCGATCTCCTACCAGCAGTTGCACACTGCCGACCAGTTGACTTGGGTGATCAGCGCCATCCGCCGCGACCTGGCTGAACAAGCCAGCGACCTGCCCCAAATTTCGATGCTGCAAAGCCAGAACCGCTTTGCCCTGCCGACTTACCACTCGGCTTAAGCAGCCGATACAGAAAAGGGCCGCGACACCCAGGGTGTCGCGGCCCTTTTTTTGATGCCTTCAGCAAAGCCCCTTGCGCGCCGCTTCGTTCATCGCCTGGACACGGTTACTGACTTCCAACTTGCCGTAGATATTGCGCAGATGGAATTTCACCGTGGCTTCAGACGTGGCGCGTATCTGGCTGATCTCCCACACCGTCTTGCCTTCCGAGGCCCAGCGCAGTATTTCCAGCTCCGTGGGCGTCAAGCGCTTGCCCGCCAGATTAATACGCCGCCTGACTGCGTTGGGCACCAAATACGGGGCCGCTAACGATTTACTTGGGCCTCTCATTAGTTTCTCTCCTTTTTTATTGGCGGACGTCCTATCACCCTTCGGATTCCTCCTATTGACGGATGATATAAACGTGCTTACCGAAGAGAGTTACATAAGGCGTGGGATTAAAGCGTGGCCCCCAGAATAAACAGCAAGGCCCTACACGAGCTTAAGTTTCTTCCCACAACAACTTCCAACGTACGGGGGTTGAAGTTTCTGATGGCTCGCGATTAATCATCCAATCCGGGAAAACGCCGGGCAATATCGTCACCCGTGAACTCCGGAATCCCGCCTTCCGCTGTATTGAATAAACGCAACGCCACAAAGTGCGGGTGCTCGCCCACGTCAAACCAGTGCGCCATACCGGCCGGGATTACCAGCAGGTCGTTTTTCTCACAGCGTACGGCGTATACGTAGTCGCCAATGTGCAGCGCGAACAGGCCCTGGCCGGCGAGGAAAAACCGCGCGTCGTCTTCGCTGTGGCGGCGCTCGTCGAGAAACTGCCCACGTAATTCGGCGTTCTGCGCCTGATCACCGGCGTCCCTCAGCACCTCGACAGCACGGTAGCCGAGGGTATCGATCTGCGCCTGACAGGCGGCGATCAGCTCGGCATCGCTGGCGCCCTTCTCGACCGGCCCGGGCTGCCAGCGCTCGAAACGCACGCCATGCTCGGCCAAGGTGGCGGCGATGTCATCGAAATGGGTCAGGACCTTGTTCGGCGTATCCGATGTAGCGACGGAGTAGACAGCGACATAACTCATTGAAGGGTTCCTTGGTTCTGCTCTTGCAATCGAAAACCGATAATAACGGCGGCCGCCAGGGCGGCGACGCTGGCGATGCTGAAGGTCAGGGTCGGCCCCAACAGGTTCCAGCTATAGCCGGAATACAGGGCGCCCAATGCGCCACCGGTGCCGGCCAACGCTGCATACAGCGCCTGTCCCTGACCTTGTTGCCTGTCGCCAAAACTGCGCTGCACGAAGGCAATCGCCGCCGCATGAAAGCTGCCGAAGGTCGCGGCGTGCATCACCTGCGCCAGCAACAGCACCCAGAAAAACTCGGCAAACGAGCCCAGCAGCAGCCAGCGCAGCGCCGCCAACAGGAAACTCGCCAGCAGCACCCGGCGTACCGAAAACCGCGAGAGGATGCGGCTCATGGCAAGGAACATCAGCACTTCCGCCACCACGCCCAACGCCCACAGCATGCCGATCACACCACGGCTGTAGCCCAGATGTTCGAGGTGCAGGGTGAGAAAGGTGTAATACGGGCCATGACTCATTTGCATCAGCGCCACGCAGGCATAAAACGCCAGAACGCCGGGGCTCCGCAATTGTTTGAGAAAGCCCTCGCCCGCCAGACGATTGCCGTGACTGGCAGGTTGCGCATTCGGCACCCACACGCTGGCGCCGATGATGCCGGCCATGATCACCACGACTACCACTGGGTAGATGTCCAAGCTCAGCCAGTCGAACAGGCGGCCCATGATCACCACGGTGAGAATGAAGCCGATGGAGCCCCACAGGCGGATCTGGCTATAGCGCGAGGTCTGTTTTTGCAGGTGCGCGAGGGTGATCACTTCGAACTGCGGCAGCACCGCGTGCCAGAAGAACGCGTGCAGGGCCATGACCAGCGCGAGCCAGGCATACGTGTGGCTGATGAAGATCAGCGAAAAACTCGCCAGGGTGCACACCGCGCCGAAGCGCACGATGGCCAGGCGCCGGCCGGTGTAGTCACCCAGCCAGCCCCACAGATTGGGCGCCACGCAGCGCATCAGCATGGGGATGGCCACCAGCTCGCCGATGCGCGCGCTGGAGAAGCCCAGGTGGTCGAAGTACAGCGCCAGGAATGGCGCCGTCGCCCCCAGAAGGGCGAAGTAGAACAGATAGAAGCTGGAGAGGCGCCAGTATGGGAGGGCCGGGGTCATGACTGCGGCTGCTTCGCCGCCCAGCGCGAGCCAGCTCGCTCACCACAGCACGCTGGCTCTTTCCAGCAGGTTGTCACAGCTGGCCCAGCACCGGTGTACTCACACGAACATCGGCATTCTGCCCACGGTTGCGCAGCAGGTGGTCCATCAACACGATGGCCATCATTGCTTCAGCGATCGGCGTAGCACGGATGCCGACGCAAGGATCGTGGCGCCCCTTGGTGATCACGTCCACCGGGTTGCCGTGCACATCGATCGAACGGCCCGGCGTGGTGATGCTCGACGTCGCCTTGAGCGCCAGGTGCGCCACAATCGGCTGGCCGGAGGAAATACCACCCAAGATGCCGCCCGCGTTGTTGCTGAGGAAACCTTCCGGGGTCAGCTCGTCGCGGTGTTCGGTGCCGCGCTGGGACACACAGGCAAAGCCGGCGCCAATTTCCACGCCTTTCACCGCGTTGATGCTCATCAGCGCATGGGCCAGTTCAGCGTCGAGGCGGTCGAAGATCGGTTCGCCCAGACCGGGTTTCACGCCTTCGGCGACCACGGTGATCTTGGCACCGACGGAGTCCTGGTCGCGGCGCAACTGGTCCATATAGGCTTCCAATTCAGGCACCTTGTCCGGGTCGGGGCTGAAGAAAGCGTTGTCGTCCACGCTGTCCCAGGTCTTGAACGGGATTTCAATCGGGCCCAGTTGGCTCATGTAGCCGCGGATCACGATGCCCTGGGTGGCCAGGTATTTCTTGGCAATGGCACCTGCCGCCACGCGCATCGCGGTTTCGCGGGCCGAGCTGCGGCCGCCGCCACGGTAATCGCGTTCGCCGTATTTGTGGTGGTAGGTGTAGTCGGCGTGGGCCGGACGGAACAGGTCCTTGATCGCCGAGTAGTCCTTGGACTTCTGGTCGGTGTTGCGGATCAACAGGCCGATGGCACAGCCAGTGGTGCGGCCTTCGAATACGCCGGAGAGGATTTCGACTTCGTCGGGCTCCTGGCGCTGGGTGGTGTGGCGGCTGGTGCCGGGCTTGCGGCGGTCGAGGTCACGCTGCAGGTCTTCCAGGGACAGCTCGAGGCCGGGCGGGCAGCCGTCGACAATGGCGACCAACGCCGGGCCATGGCTTTCGCCCGCGGTGGTGACAGTGAACAGCTTGCCGAAGGTATTGCCGGACATGCAGGGCGCTCCGTGAAATCAGTTGAATCAAGTCAACCGTAATAACTTAAGGCGGCCAGTATACGCAGGCTAACCGAGTAGTTCATCCTCGAAACCTTAGCGGTAGACCTTGGTCCAACCGGCACCTTCCTCATGATGGCGCGATGATGCTGCGAGTACTGCTTTTGACCCTCACCCTGTTTTCCAGCCTTGGCTTCGCCGCCTCCCCTGTGGTGCTGCAACGGCCTATCAGCCTGGACACGGGCAGCGGCGAGCTGTTTGGTTCGCTTTTGCTGCCTAAATCCGAAGAACCCGTACCGGTGGTGCTGATCATCGCCGGCTCCGGCCCCACCGACCGCAACGGCAACAGCGCCGACGGCGCACGCAACGACAGCCTCAAGCGCCTGGCCTGGGTGCTGGCGCGACATAACATCGCCAGCGTGCGCTACGACAAGCGCGGGGTCGCGGCCAGCCTGGCGGCCACCCCCGATGAACGCAACCTGACCCTGGACGCTTACGTCGCAGACGCCGTGGCCTGGGGCAAACTGCTCAAGGCTGACAAACGCCTGGGCCCGCTGATTGTGCTGGGTCATAGCGAAGGTGCGCTGGTGGCCGCCCTCGCCGCGCCGCAACTGGACCCGGCGGGCGTGGTCTCGCTGTCCGGTAGCGCGCGCCCGGTTGATCAAGTCATCCGCCAACAGTTGGCCGATCACCTGCCCCCTGCCCTGCTGCTGCGCAGCAACCAAATTCTTGATCACCTCAAGGCCGGCCAAGTGGATGCGGATGTGCCTGGCCCGCTGGAAGGCATTTTCCGACCCAGTGTGCAGCCGTATCTGATCAGCCTGTTCCGTGCCGATCCGTCGGCGGCCTTTGCAAAGTTGAACATGCCGGCACTGATCATCCAGGGCACCCACGATATTCAGGTCGGCGTGGGCGACGCTCAGCAACTGAAAAAGGCCAAGCCCGACGCGCAGCTTGCAGTGATCGAAGGCATGAACCACGTGATGCGTATCGTGCCCAACGACGTGAAGCAGCAATTGGCCTCCTACAACGACCCGCAACGGCCCCTCGCCGCCGAGCTAGGCAACCGCCTAGTGCGCTTTATCGACGGACTTCAACCCCGTTAAGCGACAATTTGCCTCCAGTCCTGGGGAAAACGGCCGATAAGCCCAGAGTCGACAGTAAAAAGACTGTCGGCTAGCTGGGCTTGGACAGGATCGCGCCGCATGACAACCACTGAAGCAATACCGGAATCCACCGCCGACACCCCGGCTGAACAAACCGAGGCCGTCAACGTGGCGCCCCTGCCGTGGGCGGACGTGCAGGCTGAGCATTTCAAGATGCTGCGCCTGGCGCCCCTGGCCACCGACCGCGCCACGGGCGTGCGGCCGTTGCGGTTCGTGCAGTTCGGCTATGCCGAGCGCCATGACAAACACCGTAGCCTGCTGCGCATGGTCATCCAGTTGCCCGGCCAACGCGTGCGCCGTGAACAGAATCAGCTGGATATCTGGGTCGACCACGATACGCATCGCGTGCACTTTGGCCCTGGTAACAGCCTGGAAATCGAGCCGGCCAACCGTGGCTTGGGCCGCTTCCTCGTCGCCCAAGGCGCAGCGTGGGCGAAAAAGAAGTGGTCGCACTATCGCGTCGACGGCGTCGATCTGGCCAACAAAGATGCGCTGAACGAAGCCACCCGCCTGCGCCGCGATCACTTCCTGCGCATCCAGGGCTTTGATGTGGCCTACGCCGATGTGCAGCACCTGAAAGGTAACGTTCAGCCGGGCAAGGTCAGCAACGTGCTGGACAGTTGGAACACGGAAAAAGTGCAGTTCGTGGAGATTCTGGAAGCGGCGCAGATGCTGCAACAAGCCGAGCAGAACCTGGCGGAACAGGAAGTGAAGCTGCGCAAGGAAGAGGAAAAGGTGATCAAGTTCAAGCGCGAGGACAGCGGGTTGCGCTTTACCATCACTTGCCTGGTGGCGTTTACGGTGTTTCAGGCCGGGTTGTTGATCTGGATTGCGACGCACCGTTAGTGGGCGCAAACGCAATCAAATGTGGGAGCTGGCTTGCCTGCGATAGCAGTAGGTCAGCTCCCACATCTGCTACTGATACACCGCTATCGCAGGCAAGCCAGCGCCCACACTGACCGCGTTCCTACCGTTAAACCTTGGCGGCAAATACTGCCTGATGCTGGCGGCACTGCTCCGCCGTCAACATAAACACCCCATGCCCACCGCGCTGGAAATCAAGCCAGGCAAAATCCACTTCCGGGTACAGCGCCTCGACGTGCACCTGGCTGTTGCCCACTTCAACAATCAGCAGGCCCTTCTCGGTCAGGTGGTCCGCCGCTTCGGCCAGCATGCGCCGCACCAGGTTCAGGCCATCGTCGCCACACGCCAGGCCCAGTTCCGGTTCGTGCTGGTATTCGTCGGGCATGTCGGCGAAGTCTTCGGCATCCACATACGGCGGGTTGGACACGATCAAGTCAAAGCGCTGGCCCGGCAGGCCGTCAAAACCGTCACCCTGCACGGTGTAGACACGCTCGTCGACACCATGGCGCTCGATGTTCTGGTTGGCCACTTCCAAGGCTTCGAAGGACAAATCCCCCAGCACCACTTCGGCGTCCTGGAACTCATAAGCGCAGGCAATGCCGATGCAACCGGAGCCGGCGCACAGGTCGAGGATGCGTGCCGGTGGCTGGGCCAACCAGGGTTCGAAGCGGTTTTCGATCAGTTCGCCAATCGGTGAGCGCGGGATCAGCACGCGCTCATCGACGATAAACGACATGCCGCAGAACCAGGCCTCCCCAATCAGATAAGGCGTCGGCACGCGTTCGTGGATGCGGCGGTGCAGCAAGCGTTGCAGGTGGGCAATTTCCTCTTCTTCCAGGTTGCAGTCGAGGTAGCTGTCGGCGATTTCCCACGGCAAGTGCAACGCGCCGAGCACCAGTTGCCGGGCATCGTCCCAGGCATTGTCGGTGCCATGACCAAAATACAGGTCTTCCCCATGGAAACGGCTGACAGCCCAACGGATATGGTCGCGCAAGGTGCGCAGGCGGGAAGAAGTGGTCACGGGGGCAAGCTCCTGGAAAAAACGACTGGCGATTCTAACAGCCTTCACCTGTACCGACGATGTACGGAAACCCGTCGCCATCCGTCGGATTTCATCCAAATTGCCATCATTGTGGTAAACAGGCCCACCTCTTGACATGGCTGCACGCCAACAACGGCGTACCTTACGATGGTAGCGATTCACAGAACCGCTCAGCCAGTGGACAATGTCGCAAAAGCCCCCCTCACAGGAGCCCCAGAATGTCCGTTCCAAAGACGATGTTTCAACTCAGCGGTCGTGGTTACGCAGCGGCGAACCTCAGCCATGCGACCCTCGTGATCATCGACGCCCAGAAGGAATACCTCAGCGGCCCCCTCGCCCTCTCGGGCATGGACGCGGCTGTCGGCAACATCAAGCAACTTGTGTCAGCCGCACGCAACGCCGGGCGGCCGATCGTGCATGTCCGTCACCTAGGCACCGTTGGCGGCCTGTTCGACCCGCAGGGTGAGCGCGGCGAATTCATTCCCGGCCTTGAGCCTGAAGGCGACGAAACCATCATCGGCAAGCTGCTGCCCAGCGCCTTTCACGGCACAGGCCTGGAAAAACACTTGCAGGACCTCGGTTCCCTGGACTTGATCGTTTGCGGCTTCATGAGCCACTCCAGCGTCAGCACCACGGTGCGCGCGGCCAAGAACCTGGGCTTTCGCTGCACCCTGGTGGAAGACGCCTGCGCGACCCGCGACCTGCCTTACAAAGGCGGCATCCTCAGCGCCGAACACGTGCAGCAGACTGAAATGGCCATCATGGCCGACAACTTCGCCACCCTGGCGTTGACCAAAGATCTGATCTGATCGACCTTCTGATGAGCGGCGCGGCAATGTTTATTGCCCCGCTCATCCGCAAAGCCCTTTCATTTGGCGCATTTACCCCTCCCCCCGGAACAACCTGTGTATTGTCCGGTCGAAGGGCCGATACCCTGGAGGAAAGGTCGGAATGAAGATATCCGATGGTTTTGATGCTCGTCGCTTGCGCCCCAAGGGCCCGAGCAACTGGCGTCTGCGCCTGGTGGCCGGCATTGCCGCGCTGCTGGCGATAGTTGGTTTGCTGTTGGCCGGCGCTGGTGGCGCGGGTCTGTTTGGTCACTCGCCCGCGCTCGGCGAGCTGAATGCCAGCCCAGGTGGCTCGGCGATTCTGTTGGCGATCGGGCTGTTGGTGCTGTGGTTGGGCGTATGGTTATGGCGACGCAGCCGTCGGAAAATGCGTCAGCCGTTGTCGCTGAATATCGCTTCACACCTGATGAAAAAGCACGACTGATGGCGCTTGGATAGCGTTTCCTGCGCCCTGGCCGCCGCGATTTAGGTAAACTGCCCGCCCTTCGCGGAGGCCAACATGCAAGACGACGATTTTTCCCTGTTCAAAAACGAGCTGCGCGGCGTCAAGCCGATCAAGCACGACCGCGCCGACACCGGCAAACCCAAGGCCGACCGGGCGCAGATCGCCAAACTGCGCCAGGCCGCGACTGTGCGCACCGAGGCCACCACCGTGGATGGCCTGTCGGACCAGTTCGTCATCGATGTCGGCCCCGAAGATGAGCTGATGTGGGCCCGTGATGGCGTGCAGGAAAGCCAGATGCGCAAGCTCAAGGCCGCCCAGATCCCGTTCGAAGGCAGCCTCGACCTGCATGGCATGAGCGTGGAGAAAGCCCGGGAAACCCTGTGGGCCTTCCTCGCCGAAGCCACCCGATTCGAAATCCGCTGTGTACGCGTCACCCACGGCAAGGCCGTGCGGCTGGACGGCAAGCGGCCGATGATCAAAAGCCACGTCAACACCTGGCTGCGCCAGCATGCCCAGGTGCTCGGCTTTACCTCATGCCAAGCCCGCCACGGCGGCGCGGGGGCAGTGTATGTCATGCTCAAACGCACCATGATGGAAGGGCGCGACGAGTAACAAGTGCCATCGTCAGGCTTGCAGCGATGTGCCCGTCACCGTAACCTTGCGCTTTGCGAAAATCCCACAGGTAGTTTCATGTCCCTGGAACAGAATTACACGGCGATCCTCGGCCAACTCGGCGAGGACGTTTCCCGCGAGGGCCTGCTCGACACGCCAAAGCGTGCCGCCAAGGCGATGCAGTACCTCTGCCGCGGTTATGAGCAGACACTGGAAGAAGTCACCAACGGTGCCTTGTTCAGCTCTGACAACAGCGAAATGGTGCTGGTCAAGGACATCGAGTTGTACTCGCTGTGCGAACACCACCTGCTGCCGTTCATCGGCAAGGCGCACGTAGCCTATATCCCAAGCGGCAAGGTGCTGGGCCTGTCAAAGGTTGCGCGGATTGTCGACATGTATGCCCGCCGCCTGCAGATCCAGGAAAACCTTAGCCGCCAGATCGCCGATGCCGTGTTGCAAGTGACCGGTGCCCTGGGCGTGGCCGTGGTGATCGAAGCCAAGCACATGTGCATGATGATGCGCGGTGTGGAGAAACAGAATTCGTCGATGATCACGTCGGTGATGCTGGGTGAATTCCGCGAAAACGCGGCCACCCGCAGCGAATTCCTCAGCCTGATCAAGTAACAGGCTGAGTACGAAAAAGCCGGCGTTCATCGCCGGTTTTTTTTCGCCCGCAAAATTGAGGTAAGCTGCGGCCCCTTCTTCATGGGCAAGAGGTTTCAGCCATGTTCGTCAAAGCACTTCGAGTGGGCCTCGGCCACGTCATCATCGCGGGCGACTTTCTTACCCGCCCTCGCAAAAAACAGCGTTCCGCCGAGCAACAGGCACAGGTGAACGCAGCGGCCAAGGAACTGACCCTGTATCAGTTCCACGCCTGCCCGTTCTGTGTGAAGACCCGCCGCACCTTGCACCGCCTGAATGTGCCCGTCGCGCTGAAAGATGCGAAGAACAACGAACAGGCCCGCCAGACCCTGCTAGAGCAAGGTGGCAAGATCAAGGTGCCGTGCCTGCGTATCGAAGAGAATGGCCAGACCACCTGGATGTATGACTCCAAGGTGATCATTGATTATCTGGACAAGCGCTTCGCTGCGGTCTGACAGGCTTACGCCGCTTCCACATTTAGTTCAGTCTTGCCAAATCAAGATCGAGTAACGCCGAGCCCAGGCACTTGCCATGGGCATCCAGCGCCAGCGAACGGGTGACCCCACCGCGCAGGATGCCCGGCAGTACGAAGTTCAGGGCCTGCACGTTCGGCAATTCATAGCGCCGCACAGGCGCCGCCCCAGGCTCCCGCAACCCCGCGAAAAACTCGGCCACGCGCTCGGCCGTCAACTGTTCGCACAGCAGTGGGTAATCCTCGGCACGGTAGGCAATGATCGAGATATTCGACGTATCGCCCTTATCCCCAGTACGGGAATGGGCCAGCGTGTGCAATTTCATGCTTCGATCCTCGGATTGACCTTATCGCGCGGTAGCAACAACGACGCCACCGCCACCACCTGACGTACGCTTTTGCTCGCGCCGCCGCCGCCCGACGGGCCGTTGGTGTAAAGGGTTTCCACTTCATTGCCCACCCGCACCGCCTCGCCGCGATCGTCACAGCGCGCTGCCACGCGCAGGCGTACTTCCCAGGGCTCGACCGTGCTGCGTGGGCCGTGGAGCGAGTCCATGCCGATCAGTTCGGCACGCACGTCCTGCATCTTCACGCCCATTAACTCAAGCCGCTTGAGGACGACATCCCGCGCCAGCTGCGCCCGTGCGACAGCACCGGGGCCGCCGTAGGACATCTGCCCCTCACCAATCCAACCGTCCAGATAGCCGACGCTGACCTTCAACTTTTCGGGGCGTGCACGGCCGTCCGCACCTTGGGCACGCACGCGATCAGTACTTTCCTCAACAAAGCCCACTCGAGAGAAATCGGCCGTCACGTCAGGCGTGAGGTACGCCGCCGGGTCATGCACTTCATAGATAAGCTGCTCAGTGCAGGTTGCGCCGCTGACCCGCCCGCCGGATCCGGCCACCTTGGTAATCAAGGCTTCACCCTCTGCGTCAATCTCGGCCAGGGGGAAACCCAGGCGCGCCAGGTCCTCCACATCCTTGAAGCCAGGGTCTGCAAAATAGCCACCGCTGACTTGCCCGGCGCATTCAAGCAAATGCCCCACCAACGTGCCACGCCCCAGGCGCTGCCAATCGTCCGCGGCCCAACCGAATTCAAACATCTGCGGTGCCAGGAACAGCGAAGGGTCAGCCACGCGCCCGGTGATTACCACGTCCGCATCCGCGCGCAGCGCCTGCAGAATGCCGTCGACGCCCAAATAGGCATTCGCGGAAATCAGCCGCTCGCCAAGGGACTCGACGGTCTGGCCGTTATCCAGCAAACACTCGGGCCGCAACGCCTTCAACACATCATCGCCGACGACCGCAACCACCTTCAGATCAAGGCTCAGTTCCTTAGCTATTCGACGCACCTCACTGGCGGCCGACACCGGATTGGCCGCGCCCATATTAGTGATCACCCGCAAGCGACGGCGGCCGTCCTTTTCGCCAACAAAGGGCAGCACGCGGCGCATGCGTTCACTCAGCAGCGGATCGTAGCCACCGTCTGGATCGTTGATCCGCGCCTGTTGCGCCAAGGCAATCGTTCTTTCGGCCAGGCACTCGAACACGAGGTAATCCAGGTCGCCCTGCTCGGCCAGTTCCACGGCAGGTTCGATACGGTCGCCGGAATAGCCGGCGCCGGAGCCGATGCGCAAGGTTTTCATCTCAAATAACTCCCAGGAGCAACGCCGTCAGGGTCATCAACACCGACGCGGCGAACAGAAACGGAATGGTGAAGCGCTGGTGATCGGCCAGTTCGATCTTGCACAGGCCCACCAACAGGAAGGTCGCGGGCGTCAGCGGGCTGACGGGGAAGCCGGTGGTGTGCACACCGAGCAACGAGGCCTGGGCCACTTGCAGGGGGTCGACGCCCAAGGCTTTGCCGACTTCGGCGATCACCGGCATCACGCCGAAATAGTAGGAATCGGGGTCGAACAACATGCTCAACGGCATGGAAATGAAACCCACCACCGCAGGAATCAACTTGCCGTGGCCGGCGGGAATCTGCGCCACCGCCACTTCGGCAATCGCCTTGAGCATGCCGGTGCCCTGCATGATGCCGGTGAACACCCCGGCGGCGAGCAGGATGCTGGCCATGGTCAGGGCGGTCTTGGCATGGGCATCGATGCGGGCGCGCTGGGCGTCGACGTTCGGGTAGTTGATGCACAGCGCCACCACGGTGCCGAGCATGAACATCACCACCGGGTCGACCCAGCCGGCAATCATCACCACCATCACCAGCACGGTCAGGATCAGGTTGACCCAGAACAGGCGCGGGCGACGCAGCTTGATATCGTCGTCACTGAGTACTCGCTGGGGCACTGCATCCACAGTGGAGCCGGCGCCGAGGCCCAGGCGTTTTTCTTCGCGACGGCCCAGCCACCAGGCACAGGCGAAAACGAAGATCAGGCCGACGATCTGCACCGGGATCAGCGGTTGGAACAGGTCTGCCACCGGCACGTGCAGGGCGGCCGACGAACGCAACACCGGACCGGTCCACGGCAAGAAGTTGACCCCGGCCGCCATCGCGCAGACACAGGCAAGGATGCGTTTATCGATGCCCAGCCGTGTATAGAGCGGCAGCATCGCCGGCACCGTCACCAGAAAAGTCACTGCGCCGGAGCCGTCCAGGTGCACCAGCAACGCCAGGGTCGCGGTACCCACGACAATGCGTGTAGGACGCGTCCCTACCGTGCGCAGGATGCGATCGATGATGGGGTCGAGCATGCCGGCATCGGTCATGATCCCGAAAAACAGGATCGCGAACACAAACATGCCCACGACAGGGGCGACGTTCTTGATACCGGTGATGATGAAAGCGCTGGTTTGCAGGCCGAACCCGCCGAGCAACGCGGCGATGATCGGCAGTGCGATCAGGGCCACCAGGGGCGAGAGGCGTTTGCTCATGACGGCAGCGAGCAGGCACAGGATGGTAATGACACCCAGGGTAGCGAGCATGGGTTACTCCAGAGCGGCCTTGATAGCCGGTTATTGTTTTACCCGGAGTATTGGAAGCGGGTTAGTCTTTGTAAATTGCAATATTCACCAGCTAGTGTTCGGAAAAACAAAATGAAGAACAGTATCCAACACATTCAAGCGTTTCTGGCGGTGGCCCGCACGGGCAGTTTCACCAAGGCAGCCAATGAGATGCATCTGTCGCCTTCTGCACTGACCGTGCAGGTGCAACAACTGGAGGATTGGCTCGGCGTCGCCCTGCTCGACCGCAGCCCGCGCCATGTCAGCATCACCGCCGCCGGCCAGGACGCGCGCGGCCCCATGGAAAAACTGCTGCTGGACCTGGACAACATCGTCACCGGCTCCCGCGACCTGGCCGCCCTGCGTCGAGGCGTGGTCACAATCGCCGCGCTGCCTTCGGTATGTGCCGGCGCTTTGCCGCCGGTTCTACGCTTGTTTCGCGAACGCTTTGCCGGGATCGAGGTGCGCCTGCATGATCTGGTGGCCCATCGCATTCACGCTCAAGTGCGTTCCGGCGAGGTGGATTTTGGTATCGGCGTGCGCGCACGGCTCAGTCATGGCCTGGAATTCGTGCCGGTGCTGAATGATCGCTTGTGCGCGTTTGTACCGCTGGATCATCCCCTCACCCGCTTTCCCCAACTGACCCTGGAGCAGTTGGCGGACCAGCCGATCATCCTCACCGGTCGCGACAGCAGTGTGCGCGAGCAGGTGGATGCGTTGTTTGACCAGACACGACTGACCCTGAACGCAGGCATGGAGGCCAACTACATGTCGACGGTGTTGGCGCTGGTGCGCCAGGGGCTGGGGATCAGTGTTCTGCCGGAATCGGCGGCGGACAGCCTGGAGGGATTGAAGCGCATCAACATCGAGCATCCCGGCGTGAACCGGGAAATCGGCTTGATCAGTCGGAGCGGGATGGGGCTGAGCCCCGCAGCGCAACGCTGCTTCGATCTGCTGCACGACGAACTACCTGACACACCCTTGAGCTAAATGTGGGAGCGGGCTTGCTCGCGAATGCGGTGCGTCAGTCGAATCATCAGTGACTGACACACTGCATTCGCGAGCAAGCGCGCTCCCACATTTCGACCCCGTTATCAGTCCAGCATCGGCACATACTTCGGATGGCTGGCTACCCGCGCCATCCACGCCTGCACACCCGGATAGGCGTCCAGGTCAAAACCACCTTGATGGGCCACATGGGTGTAGGCATACAAGGCCACGTCGGCGATGGAGAACTGATCGCCCACCAGGTACGGCGTCAACTGCAACTGGCGCTCCATGACCTTCAGCGCTTTGTAACCGCCCTTGTGCAGCTTCTTGTATTCCTCCAGACGCTCCTGGGGAAGCCCCAGGTAAAACTGGATAAACCGCGCTACCGCAATGTACGGCTCATGGCTGTACTGCTCGAAGAACTGCCACTGCAGCACTTGGGTGCGCAGGCGCGGCTCGGACGGCAGAAACTCACTGCCATCGGCCAGGAAGTTGAGGATCGCGTTGGACTCCCACAGGCAAGTGCCGTCTTCCAGTTCCAGCACCGGGATCTTGCCGTTGGGGTTCTTCGCCAGGAATTCGGCGGTCTGGGTGTCACCCTTGAGGATGTCCACATCCACCCATTGATACGGGATGCCCAGCAGGCTGAGCATCAATTTGATCTTGTAGCAGTTGCCCGATTTGTAATCGCCATAAACCTTGTACATGGGGCTCCCCTTATGCCGCTTGCGCGTGCTGTGCTTGCCGGACCACGGCGGCCAGGCGCTTGAGACCTTCGTCGAGGCGGGCCGGGTCGATATGGCTGAAATTGAGCCGCAGCGAACCAGGGTGTTGGTCCGGTTCGGAAAAGAACGGTTCACCGGGCATGAACGCGACGTCCTGTTCCAACGCTGGCGCCAACAAGGTGCGGGTGTCGAGTGGTTGTTTCAAGGTCAGCCAGAAGAATAATCCACCTTGGGGCACTTGCCAGTCGGCCAGATCGGCAAAATGACGCTGTAGCGCAGCCTGGAACGCATCGCGGCGTTCGCGATAAAAACCGCGCAGTTCCACCAGGTGCTGCTGGTATTTTTCGCTGCCGATCCACTGCATCGCCTGCCATTGGCCGACACGATTGGTGTGCAGGTCGGCCGATTGCTTGAGTTTGAGCAGGTGCGCAAACAGGTCCGGGCTGGCGATCAGGTAGCCGACACGCAGGCCTGGCAACAGGGTCTTGGACACGGTGCCGGTGTAGATCCAACTGGCCTTTTTCAGGCGCCCGACGATGGGTTTGGCACTGCCGCCATCGAAGGTCAGTTCACGGTAGGGCTCGTCTTCGATGAGCGTGACACCGAATTCATCGAGCAATGCGGCGACAGCTTCGCGCTTGGCTTCGCTGTAACGCACCGCCGAAGGGTTCTGGAACGTCGGGATCAGGTAGATGAATGCCGGACGATGGCGTTCGAGGCTGGCGCGCAGCGCGCTCAGGTTTGGGCCGTCGGCCTCCAGTTGTACCGTGAGGCAATCGGCGCCGAACAATTGGAAGATCTGCAACGCGGCCAGGTAGGTCGGGCCTTCCAACAGAACCTGGGTGCCTTTATCGATGTACAGCTTGGCCGCCAGGTCCAGGGCTTGCTGGGAACCGCTGACCACCAGCACTTGGCTGGCCTGGCACGGCACGCCGAGTGCGCGGGCTTCGGCGGCGAGCAGTTCACGCAATTGGGGCTCGCCTTCGCTCATGCCGTATTGGCCGATGTTGAGGGGCATGTCATCCCAGTCCAGCGCGGGCAGCATGGCTTCGGCCGGGAGGCCACCGGCGAACGACATCACTTCCGGGCGCTGGGCTGCCGCGAGGATTTCACGGATCAAGGAGCTTTTGAGGCGCGTAACACGTTCAGAGAAGGCCATAAGGTCACCGGTAGCGAAGCCTGTGGGAAATACGTCAAACTGATTGACCGAAATTACGACGACTTAGACGGATACGTCAATATGCTTGACCTTAAAAACCCCACCGCCCAGCAAGAAGCCATGGAAGCGTTCTTCTTCGGCTACCAGGCGTTTACCGCCAAGGCCGACGAAATGCTTGAGCGCCGTGGTCTGAGCCGGGTGCATCAGCGCATTGTGTTTTTTATCGCGCGTTACCCAGCCTTGAGCGTGAAGGAACTGCTGGAATTGCTCGGCGTGAGCAAGCAGGCGCTGAACATTCCATTGCGCCAGTTGCAGGAAATGCACTTGGTGAACAGCGTTGCGTCCGAGACCGACAAGCGCAAACGCCTGCTGGAATTGACTGAGGAAGGCTCGCGTTTCGAGCACTCTCTGCGTCGTGAACAGGTGAAACTGTTGCAACGCGCGTTCAGTGAAGCGGGCGAAGAAGCGGTGACGGGATGGCTGGCCGTCAACCAGGCATTGAGCGCGAGCTAGCCCTTCACGCGGCTATTCGAAAACATTATTTGCTTTATTTGTATACAAAAGCATAATTCGCTTCGTGCGAGTTCCTGACCTATTGGTCAACAAAACCCGCCAGTACCTCAAAGCGCTGCGGCCCATCCGTGACCGGCGCTGGAAATAACAATAAAACTCTTGAGGAGTACTCGCTGTGGATAGCCGCAAATCCGAAGCCCCGACGCTCGACCTTGCCCCCTCACAGAACGGCTGGCTGGAACGCCTGTTCAAACTGCGCTTGCATGGCACCACAGTGAGGACCGAGCTGATCGCCGGCCTTACCACCTTCATCACCATGGCCTACATCATCTTCGTCAACCCCAATATCATGGCCGACGCCGGCATTGACCACGGCGCGGCGTTCGTTGCCACCTGCATTGCCGCCGCGCTGGGTTGCCTGCTGATGGGCCTGTACGCCAACTGGCCGGTGGGCCTGGCGCCGGGCATGGGTTTGAACGCGTTCTTCACCTACACCGTGGTCGGCACCATGGGCTACACCTGGGAAACCGCGCTGGGCGCGGTGTTTATCTCCGGCGTGTTGTTCATGGGCCTGACGCTCTCGCGGGTGCGTGAATGGCTGCTCAACAGCATTCCCGTCAGCCTGCGCCACGCCATGGGCGCCGGGGTGGGCTTGTTCCTCGGGGTGATCGGCCTGAAAACCGCCGGGATTATCGTCGAGAGCCCGGCCACGCTGATCAAGCTCGGTTCGCTGCATGAACCCGCGCCGCTGCTGGCGGCCGTGTGCTTTCTGCTCATCGCCATCCTCAGCTACCACCGCGTGTTCGGCGCGATCCTGATCAGCATCATTGCTGTGACCCTGGCCGGCTGGGGCCTGGGTTTGGTGCACTACAACGGTATGATCTCCACCCCACCGAGCCTGGCGCCGACGTGGATGGCGATGGACATTAAAGGTGTGTTCAATGTCAGCATGATTAGCGTTGTATTTGCATTTCTTTTTGTACACATGTTTGATACCGCAGGTACACTGATGGGCGTCGCGCAACGGGCCGGCTTGGTCAATGCCGATGGCAAGATCGATAACCTCTCCCGCGCACTGAAAGCCGACAGCGCTTCCAGTGTGTTCGGCGCCATGGTTGGCGTGCCGCCGGTGACCAGCTATGTGGAAAGTGCCGCGGGTGTGGCCGCCGGTGGCCGCACCGGGTTGACCGCCGTGACCGTCGGTATCCTGTTTGTGGCCGCGATGTTTTTCGCGCCGCTGGCCGGCATGATCCCAGCCTATGCCACGGCCGGCGCGCTGATTTATGTGGCGATGCTGATGATGGCGAGCATGGCGCATATCAACTGGGACGAAGCCACCGACAGCATTCCGGCGATCGTCACGGCGATTATGATGCCGCTGACGTTTTCGGTCGCCGACGGCATCGCCCTGGGCTTTATCACCTATGTGGCGCTGAAGGCGGGCACCGGCAAGTACCGCGACATTTCCGTAAGCCTGTGGGTGCTGTGCGCGATTTTCATCGCCAAGTTCGTATTTCTATAAAAAGGAGTGACGCATGACCCTGGAAACCTGGCTGCTGTTCAGCGGCGCGGCATTGATCGTGATCCTGATCCCGGGGCCACTGTCCCTGTTGATGATCAGCAACAGTCTCAACTATGGTCTGCGTCGCTCGTACCCGGCGTTTCTTGGCGGCGTGTTTGCCTCAATCTGTCTGTTGAGCGCCTCGGCACTTGGCCTGGGCGCGTTGCTGCTGGCCTCAGAACAAGTGTTCAGCGCACTGAAGATCGTCGGCGCGCTCTACCTGTTCTACCTCGCCTGGCAGAGTTGGCAGCAATCGCGCCAACCCTCCCAGGGTGCGGTGGTCCCCCAGGCCATCGCCACACCGCGTTTTCGCGCCTTGTTTGGCCGCGCCTTTGTACTGGGCGCCAGTAACCCCAAGGACATCCTGTTCTTTGCTGCTTTCCTGCCGCAGTTTCTCAACCGCGAGCAACCGTTCCTCTCACAACTGTTGGTCATGATCGCCACCTGGGCCATGCTCGATCTGCTCTGCAAATTGGCCTACGGCCTTGGCGCCCAGGGCGCTGCGCGCTATCTGCGCAGCGGCAACGGCCAGAGCTGGTTCAACCGTGTCAGTGCGGGGCTATTCGGCGGCGCGGGGGTGATGGCGCTGATCAAGGTCAGGACGGGCTGACTTTGGCAAAATAAACGCTGGGTTGACTCATGCCCTCAGTACTCCATTGAATGCCTGCAACAATCCTGATCAGACGGTTTTCCCTCATGGCACGCTTGACGCTTGCCAACGGAAGCAGATGAGGATGGTCGATGAAGGTTTTTTTGAACCATTCATTCGTCAGCCGTGTGTTCAACCTTATCGTACCTGCGTAAGTCCAATGGGTTGATAGGTAGTAAACCTCGTTCGAACTGGAAAGGGGATGAGTCGCGATCAGGTCATGTACAAGTACATTCGAACGTCTTACCTGAACCTGCTGCACATCGAAGCCCTGCTGCTGCAACTCCCGCGTGACAGCCTGACGCATTGCAATACCCCGCTGCTCCGTCTGCCTGCCGCCCCGGGGGCGAAGCGCCGGGTCCAAATTGTGGATCCGAAAATCGACACGAGTGAAGCCTGGGGCCTTGTCTTCCAGACTAATGAATATCGATGTTCTTCCCCTCTCGGTGGCCCGCAGCATTCTCAGCAAATCATCCGTCTGACCCGGCCTCGCGGGGGCCGCGGGCAACCAATTGTCCAGCGTCGCCCTGACATTGAGCATGTGGCTGGCCGTCGCGGGACGCTCCGGGCCTGACAATTCAATAATCCTTGTCACGGCAAACTCTCGGCTTTTGGCGGTAAGGGTCGGGAACGCTGTGCCTACAGACTGCGACAAAGGCCTATCGAACAAGCGTTTATGAACCTGCCAGTGACCCGCAGGATTACGTGACACCGGAAAGGGCTGCTCGTGTAACTCCGAGCTTGCCCAGCGTTCAAGGCTCAGGGTCGCCAGTGAAACCAGCGGCTCATTGCGGTGGATAAACACGATGCCATCCAAGGGCGCCTGGTCACCTTGCGGGAGCAGCCTGTAATAACCACTCCACAGATCAAGCACGCCGGCATCAGGGGGCGCCATCTGCAGCAGATTGTGCGGAAATCCCCGAGCATCCAACGCGTTATGAAATATCCCTGGCGCCGGGGAACTCATCTGCGTGCCCGGAGGTTGGGTACGCCAATTCAACCAATGCTCAGACGTCGTCATTGACTGACGAATGGCGTCTTCCGTTGCCCCGCGCACAGTCGGTGGGCGCCAATCGGGCGGCGGCGGCGTGGGTGGACGCCACGGGTTGAGACTGCCCGAACTCGGCCCCGCCATCGGTTGCGGCGCATCCGCGCTCAGTAACCATTCCCTGGGCTGGTGGATAGTCAGAATCAGTTCGTCTTGACCCGGTGACTGCCGGTTTTTCAGACGCAACCACTGCTCGCTGCCGCGCCGGTAAAGCGGAAACTGGTGGGTGCCATCCTCCACGAAACACTCGCCATTTTTCACGTAGACACCACGCTCGCTGGCACCTTTGAGCGCTACGGCTCCCTCAGGTACGCCTTTGACCTTGAAACGCTCCAGCGCTTTGAGCTGAGTCACCGCGGGTGGCGCAAAGCGCGAAGGCCCACTGTTTTCGGCCATGCGCAAGCGATGTATCCGACCCAACACGGCGCTCAGTGTTGGCCGTGCAATACGGGGTACGGCACTGCCCGCCTTCCTCGGGCCGGGTATGAAGTTCGAAAACAGGTCGATCGCCAAAAACACGCTCATAAAACCCACATCGACGGCATCGTGAGCATCACCAAAACGATGAAAACGCCGCGCGACCAGCAACAACTCATAGGCTTCATTGAACATCCCGTAGAGCGGAGAAAAAAAACCTACCAACCTACGCCGGGTGGCATCGCTCTGCTCACCCAGGCGGCGAGCTCGATATTCCTGCAGCGTCTTGCCGGAATCACTGGCGGCCTGGGTCCGGCGTTGCAGTTCAAGCACGCTGGCGCGGTACAGCAAGGCCTGGGCATGGCTGTGAGAGGTTGGGACAACCGCCAGCCAGTGCTGTGGATCACAGGCAATCTGCTCGAGGACTTGAGCTTCAATCAGGTCCGGTATCGGTGTGGGCTCCAGGTGCTTGATGCTAAATGAGCGTACAAATTCAAGCCCCTGCCAAACCCCCTTCACCATGAAAAAACCAGGTAATCGGTCCAGCAAACTGAAGGTGATGCCATCCGGATGATGGGTTATTGGATCAATTGCCCAACCGGGGGCGACCTGTCGCGCCAGCGCCTTGGCGTTGTCCGGCAATGCACCGATACGGTTGAGTTCATCGTGGGCCCGTTGCAGGCTGCCGTACTCGGTGAGTATCAGGTTTTGCGCCGCCTCGGGCCAATAGACCACGCACACCCCGGAAGTCTCGTCGTGCACCAGCACAATCCCCGCGATATAGCGATCATGCAGCATCGTGTGCCCCACCAATTGAATCACGTACAACTGCAACTGGTGCTGGTTTTTCAACAGATCTTGCGGTGTTCTTGCCGCCATTGCCGTGTTGAATACACGCTGTGCGGTAGCCGACAGCCCCCGCTGAGCGGCCGAGAAAAGATGATGCTCAAAGCCGGTGCGCAAGGCACGATTCAATAGCTCGGGAATACGCCCTTCGCCGGGCCTTCCGTGAGCGTCAACGCGTGGATAAAACACCTCATTGATCAACGCATCGTACTGGCCGCCGATATCCAGTGAGGACACCAGACTGATCAGGTAACCCGCATTGAGCCGCTGCTGCCAGTCAGGCTTTAGGTAACGGGCACGATTGAGTCGCCACTTCGTCCAGGGGGCCAGCGGGTCCAGGTTGTGCAGTGCCAGTTGCAGCAGACTGAACGTTGTCCGCTCAGCGGTCGGGGTCAGTCTTATGTTGCGATCGCCCACCGTGCACGTGGCTGAGCCGACACAAAAGCTGCCGTATACGCCATCAGGCATATCAATAAAGGGCGCATCGATATCCCACTGCGGGGAGATACCATCCTGACTCAAGCGAGTCTTCAAGGTGCGACGGGCGAACGTATACAGGTCAGGCAGCACGTACTCAAGCCGGTTTTCGAAGGCATAGGTACTGCTCAGGTACAGACGCTGCAAGTGCATGAATTTTTTACGCTGGGCGCGCGTGGCATATGCCAGCCACGTGGGCAGTTTCTTCGCCTCAGACACGGTTTTGCGCAGTAGCTCGACATTCGCCCAAGCCTGGCTCAGGGCATTATTGACGGGGATTTTCAGCTGCTCCTCCAGCTCGCCCCTCAATAGCGCACGACTCAACTCGGGGCCCTTTACCTCACTGAAAATGCGTGTAATGTCCTCGGTGCTTGTCTCCAGGCGATGGTAACAACCGAGCAATTTTTTCAGTGCGGCCAGCGCTGGCTTGCCCTTGATCTCAAGGTAGCGAACAGCGAGTGTTGCCCGCGCCGCATGGGCACGCAGGTCGCGGCGTTTATCACGCTCGACAGCGCCCCACAGCACCGAGCCGTCAAGGCTGCTCAAGCTGGCCTTTAGGCTCCGGGTCAATGCGTCCACACAGGAAAACGCCTTTACCCCACCCTCCACTCCAAACGCGTACAACACCACCGGATGCTGGCGGGTCGGGACCCTCATCGCAGCCGCCGTCGTTATCACCCAGACGTTATGAAGCGGGTAGAAGGCGTCCGGCTCGCTGCCCACCGCAATCGACAACACCCGGGTATCAGTGTCCGCGGATCGGGTTGCCGAGGGCTGCGCTACCACTTCAATCACCAAATCTCGATGGGCCGTACCGATCAACTTGAGTCGGTGTAGCAACTGAACCTCACACCGCAAGGATTCGGTCTGGGCCTGCATAAAACGATTAACCCGTCGGGCTCTACCTGCTCCGTCAGGACGCTCCGCCCAGAAAGCCAGCTCGAGCAGCCGGGACCTTGCGTTTTGCATCGCCGTATTCAGCACAAAGGCATGCACGCTGAGTTGCCCCATCAGGGACATGATCTCCAGATAGGCTGGCGTTTCTGCGCTGATGTCATCCAGGTTGAGCAGTGCGAGCAGACGTTTTTCATAGCGCTTGACCTGCTGTTCCTCGGTGAGCAGGGCCAAACCCGGCGCTGAACTGGCGAAGACTATTTCTTCAGCGCGTCGTTGCTGGTCCCACCTGAGCAAGTGATCGCCCATGGAGCCGAGCCGAGCGCCACCGGCCAATTGCTTTCGGGCACACTGCGCATGCGTAAGAAACAGCGCTGCGTTCAGGGGTTGAGGTGCGGGTTTCTGGTCAGAAAACACGTGCGCAAAATGAACCTTTACCGCACATCCCAGCTCGTTGTTCCATTGCCCGGCCAGTAACGCCTGGGCGCCCTGCTCCAGTGCATCGTCCATCACCTCCAAGCCACAAATAAAACCAGCCGCTGGCGATATATCTGCCGGCCGGTGCAACGCCTTACGGCGACTGATCGGCAAGCAATCCCAGAGCTCATGGAACAGGGACTCGTTCAACGCCAGCAGGTCGCACTGCAGGGCATTGAAGGACGCGGCCTCGTAAAAATTCCGAACCGCCCCCGGTAGATAAACCACATGTGACGCGTCGCTGGAATTGCCCTCCCGGTAAAGATACAACGCACCGGGAATCGCGACGGCAGGAGTACCCGGCCACATCAATTGGCTCACTTTCACGCTGGCCCACTCCCCACCGGCGCGCTCACGCGCTGCTGCGGCCGGAGCATCGATCAGAGCTTGCACCATGGCCATGCCCGCACTCGTCAACTCCTCCAACTGCAACGCCATGAAGGCACGGTCGGCGAAGAGCGCCTTTTGCAACTCGACCCAACGCTCGCGACGTGTGAGCCAGGATCCAGGCACCAGGGTGTTCCAATAGCGCGAGGCCGCGTGATCCAGTCGCTCAAAGAGCCTCAGCGCTATAACACGCTGCAAAACCTCCTGCGGCGTGTACGGTAACTGCTTGTTCGGATCGCCCCTGACACTCAATGCAGTGAATTGATTGACGTTGGTCACCACCGTGGGCAGGGCCAGTAACGACAACGCCCGGTCGGTCAGGCTGTCGACTTTGTGGGGTATGCCCGGTGGCCTGGACTCGGTAAACAACAGGCTATCCGGTTCCATTGCGAACGCTTTGCGCAACTGGGCGCGAATGACCGCCAGGATTTTGGGCGAACGCCCTATCAGGCGAGCAAGTTCATGCGTCGACTCTTTACACCGCGAGTCGGCAAGCGCGATCTGATTGATCAGACGGCTGGGGCGGGTGGCGGCGGCGATCCGCCGCATCAATGGCTCCCGAATAGACTGTAACGCATGGGGATCGTCGGGATCGAAAGAGGGCGCAGCGCTCGGGTGATCCGTGGGCAATGTCATGATGCTTTCTTATCGAGGAGGAAAACGCCCAGCCTAAACATCACCAACCGCCCCACGGCACTAGATAGTTAGCCGTGCAACGGGCAAAAAAAAGCCCGCAGTGTGCGCGGGCGAAACCAACGAAGAGCTTTGGGGGTGTGAAGCGAGGTGACGCTCAGCTACCGCGATAGGTGGAGTAGCTGTAAGGCGAAATCAGCAGCGGGACATGATAGTGATCCTGTTCGGCGCTGATGCCGAAACGCAGCACCACCACGTCGAGGAAGGCAGGCTCTGGCAGTTGCACACCACGGGCGCGGTAATAATCACCCGCGCTGAATTGCAGCTGGTACACCCCACTGCGGTAATCATCACCTTGCAACAATGGTGCGTCGCAGCGGCCGTCGCTGTTGGTCACCGCGGTGGCTACCCGCTCCAGCTGTGCGCCTTCGACGCGGTACAGCTCCACCTTGATCGCGCTGCCGGGGCAACCGTGTGCGGCGTCCAAAACGTGTGTGGTCAAACGTCCCATGGCGTCTACGCGCCTCCCGTAGTCAGTAGAAGAGTGATCCGCACTTTTTCAGAGCAGCGAAAAAGCCGGCAGTGACTGATTAAGACACTTTTAAATAAAATTGTACACAATAAATTCAACACGCCATCGCTCCCCTTTGGAAGCGAGCGCGCTCGCGAAAATCGTCAACAAAAACCCTGGCGTTCAGGCTGAAAGTTGACGCTCTCAGGTTTTTCACGGGCACACTCGCTCCCGCAAGGAATTTTTGCCAGGTTAGCTGACCGGTTGGGCAAGTTTCTTGCAGGTGTTTATTCCAGTGGCCCGCGGAAAAAATGCAGAAATCTAGGCTTACAAAGTGGACAATAGGTTGTATACAATCACTCATCGCTAACACGACGAACAAGAAGGAAGACTGCAGTGAGCGCTGACTACCCACGCGACCTGATCGGTTACGGCAGTAACCCTCCTCACCCCCACTGGCCGGGCAAGGCGCGCATTGCGCTGTCTTTCGTACTCAACTACGAAGAAGGTGGCGAGCGCAACATCCTGCACGGAGACAAAGAGTCCGAAGCCTTCCTTTCGGAAATGGTCTCGGCCCAGCCGCTGCAAGGCGCACGCAACATGAGCATGGAGTCGCTGTACGAATACGGCAGCCGTGCCGGCGTGTGGCGCATCCTCAAGCTGTTTAAAGCATTCGATATCCCACTGACCATCTTCGCCGTGGCCATGGCTGCCCAGCGTCACCCGGATGTGATCCGCGCGATGGTCGAGGCCGGCCACGAAATCTGCAGCCACGGCTACCGCTGGATCGACTACCAGTACATGGACGAGGCCCAGGAGCGCGAGCACATGCTCGAAGCGATCCGCATCCTCACCGAACTGACTGGCGAACGCCCACTGGGCTGGTACACCGGCCGCACCGGCCCCAACACCCGGCGTTTGGTGATGGAGGAAGGCGGTTTCCTCTACGACTGCGACACCTACGACGACGACCTGCCCTACTGGGAGCCCAACAACCCCACCGGCAAGCCGCACCTGGTGATTCCCTACACCCTGGACACCAATGACATGCGCTTCACCCAGGTGCAGGGTTTCAACAAGGGCGATGACTTCTTCGAATACCTCAAGGACGCCTTCGACGTGCTCTACGCCGAAGGCGCCGAGGCGCCGAAGATGCTTTCCATCGGCCTGCATTGCCGCCTGATCGGCCGTCCGGCACGCCTGGCGTCGTTGAAGCGGTTTATCGAGTACGCCAAAGGTCACGAACACGTGTGGTTCACTCGCCGCGTCGATATCGCCCGTCACTGGCAGGAAACCCATCCGTACACGGGAGCAGCGAAATGACTGCGTTCCAAACCCTTAAGCCGTCGACCCTGAGCCGCGATGAATTCGTCAACGCCTTCGCCGACATCTACGAACATTCGCCATGGGTGGCCGAAAAGGCCTTCGCGCTGGGCCAGGACGCATCGATCGACCAGATCGAAACCCTGCACCAGCGCATGAGCGACATCCTGTTGAGCGCTGATCATGCCAGTCAACTGGCGCTGATCAACGCTCACCCGGACCTGGCCGGCAAAGCCGCCGTCCAGGGCCAACTGACCGAAGCCAGCACGAATGAGCAAGCTGGCGCCGGTATTCACCAATGCACGGCCGAAGAGTTCTCACGCTTCACCGAGCTGAACGATGCCTACAAGGCCAAGTTCAAGTTTCCCTTCATCATGGCGGTAAAAGGCAGCAACCGACATCAGATCCTGGCCGCGTTCGAAACGCGCATCCACCACTCGGCGGACGCTGAGTTCAAATGCGCACTGGCCGAGATCAACAAGATCGCGTTGTTCCGATTACTGACCCTCTAAACGACCATCCCCAGCCACTCTTTTTAAGGCAGACAAGAAGAATGAAAGCTTACGCCGTACCTTTCGAAAAGTTCGTCAACCTGGCCGACGCCCGCCTGGGCACCAAGATCATCTCCGTCACCGATGACTGGTTCGCCGACGCCAACCGCCTGTTCCAGCCGACCCCGGCCGTGTGGAAGGAGGGCGTTTTCGATGACAACGGCAAGTGGATGGACGGCTGGGAGTCGCGCCGCAAGCGCTTCGAAGGCTACGACAGCGCAGTGATCCGCCTGGGTGTACCCGGTTCGATCAAGGGCGTGGACATCGACACTTCATTCTTCACCGGCAACTTCCCGCCGTCGGCCTCCCTGGAAGCCTGCTTCCTGGCTTCGGGCGAGCCGGATGACAACACCCAGTGGGTGGAAGTGCTGTCCGCCGTCGAGTTGCAAGGCAACAGCCACCACTACCACGAGATCAACAACGACCAGGCGTTCAGCCACCTGCGTTTCAACATCTACCCGGATGGCGGCGTGGCCCGTCTGCGCGTGTACGGCGTGCCGTTCCGCGACTGGTCCTCGGTGGGCGACAACGAACAGGTCGACCTGGCTGCCGCACTCAACGGCGGTCGCGCCCTGGCCTGCTCCGATGAACACTTCGGCCGCATGAGCAACATCCTCAACCCAGGCCGTGGCATCAACATGGGTGACGGCTGGGAAACCGCACGTCGTCGCACGCCAGGCAATGACTGGGTGATCGTCGCCCTGGGCCACCCGGGCGAGATCGAGAAGATCATCGTCGATACCCTGCACTTCAAGGGCAACTACCCGGACACGTGCTCGATCCAGGGCGCCTTCGTGAAGGGCGGCACCGACAGCCAGATCGAAACCCAATCGTTGTTCTGGCGCGAATTGCTGCCGGCGCAGAAACTGGAAATGCACGCCGAACACACCTTCGCCGAGCAGATCAAGGCGCTGGGGCCGATTACCCACATCCGCCTGAATGTGTTCCCGGATGGTGGTGTGAGCCGCCTGCGCGTCTTGGGCAAGGTAGCGAAATAAGGGTGAACCCAATCGCGGGCTAGCCCGGCTCTCACAGGGGTACGCGGTCAAATGTGGGAGCCGGGCTTGCCCGCGATAGCGGTAGACCAGACAACATCAAATTCGGAAACTTAAGAAGACAGCCATGCGCACACTGATGATCGAACCCCTGACCAAAGAAGCCTTCGCGCCTTTCGGAGACGTTATCGAAACCGACGGCAGCGATCACTTCATGATCAACAACGGGTCGACCATGCGCTTTCACAAATTGGCCACGGTCGAAACCGCACAGCCGGAAGACCACGCCATCATCAGCATCTTCCGCGCCGACGCGCAGGACATGCCGCTGACTGTGTGCATGCTGGAACGACACCCGCTGGGCAGCCAGGCTTTCATTCCGCTGCTCGGCAACCCCTTTCTGATCGTGGTCGCGCCACTTGGCGATGAACCTGTATCGGGCTTGGTCCGCGCCTTCGTCACCAACGGCAGGCAGGGCATTAATTACCATCGCGGCGTCTGGCACCACCCGGTGCTGACGATCGAAAAGCGGGATGACTTCCTGGTGGTTGATCGCAGTGGCACAGGCAATAACTGCGATGAGCATTTTTTCAAAGAGGATGAGCGGTTGATCCTCGCCCCCCACCAATAAGAGAAGGTCTGATCACCCGACAACAAGGGTGACAGGCGAGAGGTAAAAACTGTGGAAGCACATTTGATGGAATGGCTGAACCTGAGCGTGCGCTGGGTTCACATGATCACGGGCGTCGCGTGGATCGGCGCTTCTTTCTACTTCGTCTGGCTGGAAAACAACCTCAATCGCGTCAACCCCAAGAGCGGCCTGGCCGGTGACTTGTGGGCGATCCACGGTGGCGGTATCTACCACCTGGAAAAATACAAACTGGCGCCGCCGACCATGCCGGACAACCTGCACTGGTTCAAATGGGAAGCCTATTTCACCTGGATGTCGGGCATTGCGCTGCTGTGCGTGGTGTTTTACTGGAACCCCACGTTGTACCTGCTGGCCCCGGGCAGCAGCCTCAGTGGTCCGGAAGGCGTGTTGCTGGGCATAGGCTCACTGTTCGCCGGCTGGTTCATCTACTCCTTCCTTTGCGACTCGGCCCTGGGCAAGCGCCCTGCCCTGCTCGGCTTCATTCTGTTCGTGCTGTTGATTGCCGCCGCATACGGCTTCAGCAAAGTGTTCAGTGGCCGTGGCGCCTACCTGCACGTCGGTGCGGTGATCGGCACCATCATGGTCGGTAACGTGTTCCGCATCATCATGCCGGCGCAACGCGCGTTGGTCGCAGCGATCGCAGAGAATCGCACGCCCGACCCGGCACTGCCGGCCAAGGGCTTGCTGCGTTCGCGTCACAACAACTACTTCACCTTGCCGGTGCTGTTCATCATGATCAGCAACCACTTCCCGAGCACCTACGGCAGCCAATACAACTGGCTGATCCTGGCGGGTATCGCGGTGGCGGCGGTGTTGGTACGGCACTACTTCAATACCCGTCACAACAGCCAGAAGTATGCGTGGACCTTGCCGGTTGGCGCGCTGGCGATGATCTGTCTGGCCTACGTCACCGGACCAAAACCGGTGTCGACCGCACCAGAAGTGGCCAAGGCGCCCGCCGCCATCGAGTACCAGCCATTGCCGGAAACGGCGCTGGGCGGTGGTTTGAAACCCGCTGCACCTGCCGCACCGGCCGCTGAACCGGCACCGGCCCAGGCCACCACGGATTTCGGCCAGATCCACAGCGTGATCGAGCAGCGTTGCACTGTGTGCCATTCGGCCAAGCCCACCAGCCCGCTGTTCAGCACCGCGCCGGCCGGGGTGATGTTTGACACACCGGCGCAGATCCAGCAGCAGGCCGCGCGTATTCAAGCGCAAGCCGTGACGAGCCAGATCATGCCGTTGGGCAACATCACCCAGATGACCCAACAGGAGCGGGATTTGATTGGTACCTGGATCAACCAGGGAGCCCGCACCAATTAACTGACTGACTCACACAGATCCAAATGTAGGAGCGGGCTTGCTCGCGAAGGCGCTGGATCAGTCAGCACACTCAATGACTGACACACCGTATTCGCGAGCAAGCCCGCTCCCACAGAGAATTTGTGGTGCTGTAGAGATTGCGTTCCACACAACACAAAAATAAAAAAGATCCGAGGTGTTGCATGACCGAGTTAGCCGAACCGCAGATTCCCGCCGCGCCCGCCATGGTGCGGCTGCCCCTCTTGCAACTGATTCTGGTAGGCCTGCAACACGTCTTGCTGATGTACGGCGGCGCCGTCGCCGTGCCCCTGATCATTGGCCAGGCCGCCGGCCTGAGCCGTGAAGAAATCGCCTTTCTGATCAACGCCGACCTGCTCGTGGCCGGTATCGCCACCATGGTGCAGTCGTTCGGCATCGGCCCGGTGGGCATTCGCATGCCGGTGATGATGGGCGCCAGTTTTGCCGCCGTCGGCAGCATGGTCGCGATGGCCGGCATGCCAGGCATCGGGTTGCAGGGGATCTTCGGCGCGACCATCGCCGCCGGGTTCTTTGGCATGCTCATCGCGCCGTTCATGTCCAAGGTCGTGCGTTTTTTCCCACCATTGGTGACTGGCACAGTGATCACCGCAATTGGCCTGTCGCTGTTTCCAGTGGCGGTGAATTGGGCCGGCGGCGGCAGTGCCACCGCCACGTTCGGCTCACCAATCTACCTGGCGATTGCCGCACTGGTACTCGCCACCATCCTGCTGATCAACCGCTTCATGCGCGGCTTCTGGGTGAACATCTCGGTGCTGATTGGCATGGGCCTGGGCTACGCCTTGTGCGGTGCACTCGGTATGGTGGACCTCAGCGGCCTGGCGATGGCGCCCTGGGTGCAGGTGGTGACACCCTTGCACTTCGGCATGCCTACGTTCGAATTGGCGCCGATCCTGTCGATGTGCCTGGTGGTGGTGATCATCTTTGTCGAGTCCACCGGGATGTTCCTCGCCCTGGGCAAGATCACCGGCCAAGACGTCACGCCGAAGATGCTACGCCGCGGGCTGCTGTGTGATGCCGGCGCGTCGTTCTTTGCCGGTTTCTTCAACACCTTTACCCACTCCTCGTTCGCACAGAATATCGGCCTGGTGCAGATGACCGGCGTGCGTTGCCGTTCGGTCACCCTTATGGCCGGGGTCTTCCTCATCGTGCTGAGCCTGTTGCCCAAGGCCGCCTACCTGGTGGCGTCGATTCCTCCGGCGGTGCTGGGCGGCGCGGCCATCGCCATGTTCGGCATGGTGGCGGCGACCGGGATCAAGATCCTGCAGGAAGCCGACATCGCCGACCGTCGCAACCAGTTGCTGGTGGCGGTCAGTATCGGCATGGGCCTGATCCCCGTGGTGCGCCCGGAGTTCTTCGCGCAGCTACCGTTGTGGATGAGCCCGATTACCCACAGCGGCATCGCCATGGCCACGCTCAGCGCGTTGTCGCTGAATATCCTGTTCAACATCCTGGGCGGCGCGGAACGCCCTGAAGTTGCCCCTACGCATTGATTCCTTCGTTCTAACAAAAACAATAACGAAACAGGAATATCAACATGCACACCCTTCACTTGGGGCCGGCCACAAGCCGTGCCCCATTCTCGCCCCACGCGCTCTCTAACAGCGCACTTGAGCCACGGCCTGGGAGCCAGTATTCTCCGCGCCCGCTCGAATCGACTCAAAAAAAAACAGCGAATGTAAAAACTGACTGCAAGGCCAACTTATCCCGGCCTTATGTCTGCAGCCAAAGTGCGCAAAAGTCCTCTGAATTCGACTGCATCCGATGCAGCCGACAGGGATTTTTTGGCTTTTTAAACACCTTGGCGCAGCTCTTGCTAAAAGCACTAAAGCTGACCGAACAGACGATTTTTTCAGCGAACCAAAAGGCGCCACACCAGAGCGCCTGCGTAGAAGAAAAACCATAAAACTTTAACTCGGGAGCAACCGAATGAAACCTATGTTCAAAGGCCTGATGCTGGCGGGATCACTGCTGGCCGGTGGCCAAGCCGTGGCCGGTGACCTGTTGCAGTGGCAGAACAACAGCCTGACTTATCTGTGGGGCAAGAGCTTTACCGTCAACCCGCAGATCCAGCAAACCGTCACGTTCGAACATGCCGATGCCTGGAAATACGGCGACAACTTTATCTTCGTCGACCGCATCTTTTACAACGGCAAGGAAGACGGCAACGTCGGCCCCAGTACTTACTACGGTGAAATAAGCCCGCGCCTGTCGTTCGGCAAGATCTTTGATAAAGACCTGTCGTTCGGCCCAATCAAAGACGTGCTGCTGGCGTTCACTTACGAGTTTGGCGAAGGCGATAACGAGTCGTACCTGCTCGGCCCTGGCTTTGACCTGAACATCCCCGGTTTCGACTACTTCCAGTTGAACTTCTACCAGCGCCAGACCGAAGGCAATCGCCCGGGTGACGGTGTTTGGCAGATCACTCCGGTGTGGTCGTACACGATCCCGGTGGGCAACTCGAATATCCTGATCGACGGCTTTATGGACTGGGTAGTCGACAACGACAAGAACGCCCGTGGCACTTACCACGCCAACCTGCACTTCAACCCGCAGGTCAAATATGACCTGGGTAAAGCGCTGCATTGGGGCGACAAGCAGTTGTATGTCGGCTTTGAATACGACTATTGGAAGAACAAGTACGGGATCGAAGATTCGGGCGCGTTCAAGACTAACCAGGACACTGCGAGCTTCCTGGTCAAGTATCACTTCTGATTGACCCTCGTAGGAGCCGGCAAGCCGGCTCCTACAGGTTCGGTGTCAGGCCGAGGAACCGGGTGAGTTCCTCGCGCTTGGCCAGCGCATCCTTGCGCCCCAACTCGATCAACTCGCTGCAATACCCCGCCTCGAACAGCAAGTAACTCAATACCCCTGCCCCACTCGTCTTGGTCGCCCCCGGCCCACGCAAAAACAAGCGCAATGCCGCCGGCAATTCCTGACGGTGCCGCGCGGCGATTTCATCGATCGGCTGGCTAGGTGCAATCACCAGCACGTCCACCGCCGCCACACCAGGCGCGGCATGGCTGAACTGATTCAAGCGCTCCAGCAACTCGATATCGCTTTCCAGGCTGTCAATGAAGGTGCTGTTGAGCATATGCCCGCCGATCTGTGCCAAGGTCGGCTCTTGGCCGGTGTAGGTACGTTGCGTCGCGGGTTCATTGCCGCGTGGGTTGCCGCTGACGCCAACCACCAACACGCGACTGGCCCCCAGGTGCAACGCCGGACTGATGGGCGCCGACTGCCGTACGGCGCCGTCGCCGAAATACTCCTGGTCGAGTTTGACCGGCGCAAACAGCAAGGGAATCGCTGAACTGGCCAGCAGGTGTTCAACCGTGAGTTGCGTGGGCATGCCGATGCGACGATGGCGCAACCAGGCGTCGATGGTGCCGCCGCCCTGGTAGAAGGTCACTGCGTGGCCGGACTCGTAACCGAAGGCCGTGACCGCCACCGCGTGCAGATGCTTATTGCGAATGGCTTCATCGATGCCGGGCAAGTGCAGCTTGTCTTTGAGCAGCGCTTTGAGGGGCGTGCTGTCGAGCAGCGCCACCGGCACCTGAGCGCCCAGGCCCAGGAGGCTGTGGATCAAGAAACGGCTGGCCTGGCGGATCACCCCCGGCCAATCACTGCGCAGCACCAGATGGCTACGGAAGCCCTGCCAGAAAGCGGTAAGACGTTGTATCGCGGCCCTGAAGTCCGTGGCGCCACTGGCCAGGCTCACCGCATTGATCGCGCCGGCCGAGGTGCCGACAATCACCGGGAAAGGGTTGGGTGCGCCCGGCGGCAACAGTTCGGCAATTGCCGCCAATACCCCCACTTGATACGCCGCTCGCGCCCCGCCGCCGGAAAGAATCAAGCCTGTAACCGGTTCAGCTGGGCGCATTGCGTCACTCCATGTGGGGAAATGTCTGTCTTATCGGCGGCGTTTTTCGTACAGCTTAGGCTCACCCGGTGGCCGGCTCTTGAAGCGGCGATGGGTCCACAGGTATTGCTCAGGGCATTCACGTACCGAAGCTTCGACCCATTGGTTGATGCGCAGGCAGTCGACTTCATCGCTCTCGCCAGGGAAGTCAGTCAGCGGCGGATGAATCACCAGGCGGTAACCGCTGCCATCGGCCAGGCGCTGCTGGGTGAACGGCACCACCAATGCCTTGCCCAGCTTGGCGAACTTGCTGGTGGCCGGCACGGTGGCGGCCTGGATACCGAACAGCGGCACGAAGATACTTTGCTTGGCGCCGTAGTCCTGGTCCGGCGCGTACCAGATGGCCCGGCCGGCGCGCAGCAGCTTGAGCATGCCGCGCACGTCTTCGCGCTCCACGGCCAGGGAATCGAGGTTGTGGCGCTCGCGGCCACGGCGCTGTATGTAGTCGAACAATGGGTTGCCGTGCTCGCGGTACATGCCATCGATGGTGTGCTTTTGCCCCAGCAACGCCGCGCCGATTTCCAGGGTAGTGAAGTGCAGGGCCATGAGGATCACGCCCTTGCCATCCAGCTGGGCTTGCTTGAGGTGTTCCAGGCCCTCGACGTGGGCCAGGCGCGCCAGGCGCTGGCGCGACCACCACCAGCTCATGGCCATCTCAAAGAAGGCGATGCCAGTGGAGGCGAAATTTTCCTTGAGCAGCTGTTTGCGCTCTTTGGCGGATTTTTCCGGGAAGCACAGTTCCAGGTTGCGCGCGGCAATGCGGCGACGCTCGCCGGCCACACGGTACATGCCGGCGCCCAGCAGGCGACCAATGGTCAGCAGCGCGCGATACGGCAGTTGAGTGACCAGCCACAACAGGCCGAGCCCCAGCCATAACAGCCAGAAACGCGGGTGAAGAAATACAGCTCGAAAACGCGGGCGATCCATTACAGATTCCGGTAAAGACAAGGGCCGCGCATTCTACAACGGTTCGACTCGGCTTGCGGCGGGTGAGTGTTCTCGTTATAAGTCTCGACACTTTTCGTGACAAGCCGCTTTTGCCGACCATGAGCCAAACCGAACCGCTAGACCAAGATCCCGTGTTCCAGCTGAAAGGCAGCATGCTCGCCATCACCGTGCTGGAACTCGCCCGTAACGACCTCGACGCCCTGGACCGTCAGCTCGCCGCCAAGGTCGCCCTGGCGCCGAATTTCTTCAACAATGCCCCGCTGGTACTGGCGCTGGACAAACTGCCGGCCGGCCAAGGCAGCATCGACCTGCCCGGTCTGATGCGCGTGTGCCGCTCCCATGGCCTACGTACCCTGGCAATCCGCGCCAGCCGTATTGAAGACATTGCCGCTGCAATCGCCATTGAACTGCCAGTACTGCCACCGTCCGGCGCGCGCGAGCGTCCGCTTGAACCATTGGTCGGTGAAGAGAAGAAAAAACCGGAAAAACCACCCGAGCCTACGATCAAGCCTACAAAGATCATCACCTCGCCCGTACGCGGCGGACAGCAGATTTACGCCCAGGGTGGCGACTTGGTGGTGATCTCTTCGGTCAGCCCGGGGGCGGAACTTCTTGCCGATGGCAACATCCATGTATACGGCCCGATGCGCGGACGTGCCCTCGCCGGCATCAAGGGTGATACCAAGGCCCGTATTTTTTGCCAGCAGTTGACCGCTGAGCTAGTGTCCATCGCAGGCCAGTACAAGGTTTCAGAAGATTTGCGCCGTGATCCGCTGTGGGGGGCTTCGGTGCAGGTCAACCTGTCGGGCGATGTGTTGAACATCATCCGTCTTTAACGGATACTGCCGCATTTTCCAAGCATCTCTAGACTCTGATAGCACAGCGAAACCGGCATTACTTATGTAGGAATATTTTTTTCCTACAAGGCTGTCCGCCTGCAGCGAGTTCCAAGAGATGTTTTTCAGGGACCGAAACGTCCTTCTTCCTTAGGGGTGAAACACCTTGGCCAAGATTCTCGTGGTTACATCCGGCAAGGGTGGTGTGGGTAAGACCACCACCAGCGCCGCTATCGGTACCGGTCTCGCTCTGCGCGGCCACAAGACAGTTATTGTCGACTTCGACGTCGGCTTGCGTAACCTCGACCTGATCATGGGTTGCGAACGCCGCGTGGTGTATGACTTCGTCAACGTGGTCAACGGTGAAGCCAACCTGCAACAGGCCCTGATCAAGGACAAGCGCCTTGAGAACCTGTACGTGCTGGCCGCCAGCCAGACCCGTGACAAAGACGCGCTGACCAAAGAAGGCGTAGGCAAAGTCCTGGCCGAGCTGAAGGAAACCTTCGAATACGTGGTCTGCGATTCGCCGGCCGGTATCGAGACCGGTGCTCACCTGGCGATGTACTTCGCCGATGAAGCCATCGTCGTGACCAACCCGGAAGTCTCCTCCGTACGTGACTCGGACCGCATGCTGGGCCTGCTGGCCAGCAAATCCAAGCGCGCCGAAGAAGGCCAGGACCCGATCAAGGAGCACTTGCTGCTCACCCGTTACAACCCTGAGCGCGTCAGCAACGGCGAAATGCTCGGTGTTGAAGACGTGAAGGAAATCCTCGCAGTGACCCTGCTGGGCGTGATCCCAGAATCCCAGGCCGTCCTGAAGGCTTCCAACCAGGGTGTTCCGGTGATTCTTGACGACCAGAGCGACGCCGGCCAGGCGTACAGCGATGCAGTGGATCGCCTGCTGGGCAAGACCGTGGAACACCGCTTCCTCGATGTCAAGAAGAAGGGATTCTTCGAGCGTATCTTTGGAGGCAACTAAACAATGAAATTTCTCGACTTCTTTCGCGCCAACAAAAAGCCTACGACCGCGTCGGTAGCGAAAGAGCGTCTACAGATCATCGTGGCGCACGAACGCGGCCAACGCAGCACGCCGGACTACCTGCCAGCCTTGCAGAAGGAACTGGTTGAGGTGATCCGCAAGTACGTCAATATCGGCAACGATGACGTGCATGTCGCTCTGGAAAATGACGGCAGCTGCTCGATTCTGGAACTCAATATCACCCTGCCTGATCGTTGATCGAACAGGCGGTCGCCACGGCGGCTCACACACCTTGATCCCTTTTCGGGAATCGGGTGGGCGAGCCGCCGTTGGCGTTTGTTACGAGGCTGTTTAATGCCGCTGTCCAACATCCATATCCTCTATCAGGACGACGCTGTCCTGGTGGTGAACAAGCCCACCCTGCTGCTCTCGGTGCCTGGCCGCGCCGACGACAACAAGGACTGCCTGATCACCCGCCTGCAGGAAAACGGCTATCCCGAAGCCCGCATCGTCCATCGCCTGGACTGGGAAACCTCCGGCATCATCCTGCTGGCCCGTGACGCCGACACCCACCGCGAACTGTCCCGCCAGTTTCACGACCGTGAAACCGAAAAGGCCTACACCGCCCTGGCCTGGGGCCAACCGGAACTGGACAGCGGCAGCATCGACTTGCCTTTGCGCTACGACCCGCCAACCAAACCACGGCATGTGGTGGACCACGAATTCGGCAAGCATGCGCTGACCTTCTGGAAAGTACTGGAACGGTGTGGCGACTGGTGCCGTGTGGAGCTGACGCCGATCACCGGGCGTTCGCACCAGTTGCGTGTGCATATGCTGTCCATCGGGCATCCGTTGCTGGGTGATGGCTTGTATGCCCATGAACAAGCGTTGGCTGCCTGGCCGCGGCTGTGCCTGCATGCAAGCATGCTCAGTTTCACCCATCCACAAAGCGGCGAGCGCTTGCGCTTTGAGTGCCCTGCCCCCTTTTAAGCTGCGAACACGGGTAAATGTGGGAGGGGGCTTGCCCCCGATGGCGGAGTGTCAGTCACTGTATTTGCTCACTGACACACCGCAATCGGGAGCAAGCCCCCTCCCACATTTGTTCTGTGCACTTCTTGCCATCGAACGGTAAACTCCGCGCATTGCTGTCTGGAGCTATTTATGCGCGAAGCGTTGAATCAAGGCCTGATCGACTTCCTCAAGGTCTCCCCTACTCCTTTTCATGCCACTGCCGCCCTGGCCCAGCGCCTGGAAGCGGCCGGTTATCAGCGTCTCGATGAGCGCGAAACCTGGACCACCGAGGCCAACGGTCGCTATTACGTGACCCGCAACGATTCCTCGATCATCGCCTTCAAGCTCGGCCGTCATTCGCCGCTGCAGGGCGGTATCCGCCTGGTCGGCGCCCACACCGACAGTCCGTGCCTGCGGGTCAAGCCCCAGCCGGAACTGCAACGCCAGGGTTTCTGGCAACTGGGCGTGGAAGTCTATGGCGGCGCACTGCTGGCGCCATGGTTCGACCGCGACCTGTCCCTGGCCGGCCGCGTGACGTTCCGCCGCGACGGCAAGGTCGAAAGCCAGTTGATCGACTTCAAGCTGCCTATCGCTATCATCCCCAACCTGGCCATTCACCTAAACCGTGAAGCCAACCAGGGCTGGGCGATCAATGCCCAGACTGAGCTGCCACCCATCCTCGCGCAATTTGCCGGGGACGAGCGCGTGGACTTCCGTGCCGTGCTCACCGAGCAGCTTGCACGCGAACATGGTTTGAACGCCGACGTGGTGCTCGACTACGAGCTGAGCTTCTACGACACCCAAAGCGCTGCAGTCATCGGCCTGAACGGCGACTTCATCGCCGGTGCACGCCTGGACAACCTGCTGTCCTGCTATGCCGGCCTGCAAGCCTTGCTCACCAGCGACAGCGAAGAAACCTGCGTGCTGGTGTGCAACGACCACGAAGAAGTCGGTTCCTGCTCGGCGTGCGGTGCCGATGGCCCGATGCTGGAACAGACCCTGCGTCGCTTGTTGCCGGAAGGTGATGAATTCGTACGTACCATTCAGAAATCCCTGCTGGTGTCGGCGGACAACGCCCACGGCGTACACCCGAACTACGCCGAGAAGCATGACGCCAACCACGGTCCCAAGCTCAACGCCGGCCCGGTGATCAAGGTCAACAGCAACCAGCGCTACGCCACCAACAGCGAAACCGCCGGGTTTTTCCGCCACCTGTGCATGGCCCAGGAAGTACCGGTGCAGAGCTTCGTGGTACGCAGCGACATGGGCTGCGGCTCCACCATTGGCCCGATCACCGCTAGCCACCTGGGCGTGCGCACCGTGGACATCGGCCTGCCGACGTTTGCCATGCACTCCATTCGTGAGCTGTGCGGCAGCCATGACCTGGCGCATCTGGTGAAGGTGCTGGGCGCGTTCTACGCGAGCCACGACTTGCCCTGAGACCGAGGCGCGGCCATCGCGGGCAAGCCCGCTCCCACAGGGGAATGCATTTCAACTGTGAGAGCGGGCTTGCCCGCGATGACGATTGCAGATACCCACCACGCTATCTGACTCACATCAATTCCATTTCCCGTAATCGCGCCTAGACTTGTCAGTATTCCCACTCCGACAAGGCCGTCGCACCATGATCTCCATGTCCTCCTTCCACGCCATGCTTATCCCGATCCTGATCGGCATGATCATGCTTGCCGTAGGCTTCAACTTCCGTGACAAGCCACTCGGCGTGTTTGGCATGTGGATCGGCATGCTGCTGATTCTCGGCACCGTGGTGTACAAGATCCTCGCAAAACTGGCTGAATAACGATTGCGCTCGTACACTCGGTCAACTCGTCGTTTCCAAGGTTGACCGCCTCGTGATTTCCCGTCTGTTTGCCCTGCCCTGCTATTGCTTGATCGCCCTGCTGACGCTGCTGCCGCTGACGCCTGCCCACGCCGTGGGCTTGCCCGGCCTGCTCGGCAACACCAACAAGACCCAGCCCCAGGCCCAAGTGCCGTTGGGGCAGTCATTGGACGAAGTGATCAAGACCCTGGAAAACGACCAGCAACGCACCCAGTTGCTGAGTGACCTGAAAAAGCTGCGTGAAGCCACGAAAAAAGCCCAACCGGCCGCCGAAGAAGGCGTGCTGGGGTTGATCGGCGGCACCCTGGCCAACCTGGAATCACAGTTTTCCGGGGCCGACAGCCCGCTGGGGCGCTGGTCCAATGAAGTCGACCTGGCCAAGGAAGAACTCAGTGCGCTGATGTTGCCGGCCAACGAATGGCTGCCGATCATTTTCGGTTTTGCTTTGATCCTTGCGGTATGGAGCCTGCTCGCTGCCGCGCTGATCTGGCTCAGCCACCGCGTACGCGAACGCTTCGGCCTGCCTGAAGAGTTGCCGCAACACCCACGCACCTGGGACATGGTGCGTTTCGCCCTGCGTAAACTCGGCCCATGGCTGATCGCCCTGGTGATCACGGTGTACCTGAGCTATGCGCTGCCCTCGTCCCTGGGCAAATCCTTGGCGATGGTATTGGCCTATGCGCTGGTGGTAGGCACCTGTTTCTCGGCGATCTGCGTGATTGCATTTTCCGTGCTCGACGGTCCGCATCGCCATCGCGCGCTGTACATCCTGCGTCATCAGGCTTTCCGCCCGTTGTGGTGGATCGGCAGCTTCGCCGCCTTCGGTGAAGCCTTGAGCGACCCACGGTTGGTCACGGCGCTTGGACAGCACTTGTCCCATACCGCCGCGACCGTCGCCAATGTGATGGCGGCGCTGTCGACCGGGGTGTTCATCCTGCGTTTCCGCCGGCCCATCGCCCACCTGATCCGCAACCAGCCACTGTCGCGCCGCCTCACACGCCGTGCCCTCAGTGACACTATCGAAATCATCGGTTCCTTCTGGTACATCCCGGCGTTGTTGTTGGTGGGCATCTCGCTGTTCGCCACCTTCGTCTCGGCGGGCGATACCAGCACGGCATTGCGCCAGTCGCTGCTGTGCACGGTGCTGCTGGTACTGTGCATGGTGATCAACGGCCTGGTACGCCGTCACGCCCTCAAGCCGCAGCGCGGGCACAAGCGGCATGCGCTGTATTCCGAACGCCTGAAAAGCTTTGTCTACACCCTGGCCCACCTGGTGGTATGGCTGGCGTTTATCGAGTTGGGCTTGCGGGTGTGGGGCCTGTCACTGATCCGCTTTACCGAAGGCGATGGCCATGAAGTCAGCGTCAAGCTGTTTGGGCTGGCAGGGACCTTGCTGTTTGCCTGGTTGATCTGGATCCTCAGCGACACCGCGATCCACCACGCCCTCACCCGCTCGCGCAAGGGCCTGGCCAATGCCCGTGCGCAGACCATGATGCCGTTGATCCGTAACGTGCTGTTCGTGACCATCTTCATCATCGCGGCCATCGTCGCCCTGGCGAACATGGGCATGAACGTCACGCCATTGCTGGCCGGTGCCGGTGTGATCGGCCTGGCTATCGGTTTCGGCGCACAGTCCCTGGTGGCGGACTTGATCACCGGCCTGTTCATCATCATCGAAGACTCCCTGGCCATCGATGACTACGTGGACGTCGGCGGCCACCTTGGCACCGTCGAAGGCCTGACCATCCGCACGGTGCGCCTGCGTGACATCGACGGTATCGTGCACACCATCCCGTTCAGTGAGATCAAGAGCATCAAGAACTACTCACGGGAGTTCGGCTACGCGATCTTCCGGGTGGCGATCCCCTACAACATGGAGATCGACGACGCCATCAAGCTGATGCGCGATGTCGGCCAGAAAATGCGCAACGACCCCTTGCAGCGCCGCAATATCTGGTCGCCGTTGGAGATTCAAGGCGTGGAGAGTTTCGAGTCGGGCAGCGCGATTCTGCGCGCGCGCTTCAAGACCGCGCCGATCAAGCAGTGGGAAGTGTCGCGGGCGTTCAACCTGTCCCTCAAGCGTCATCTGGATGAAGCCGGGCTGGACCTGGCCACGCCGCGCTTGAGTGTGCAGGTAGTGACCGCCGGCACTGTGCAGGAGAAAGATCAACAACAATAAACTCAGGAGAGGTCCTTATGCGTTTAACCGGTCTGACACCCCCATGGGTTTTCGGCGTGCTGTGCGGGGTTGCCAGCAGTGCCGCGATAGCCGCCAGCAGCGGCCAGGACAGTGCCCGTGAGGAAATCGCCGCCCAGGCAAAAGCCCTTGAACCGGCGATGCTGGAAACCCGACGCGACATCCACGCCCACCCGGAACTGGGCAACACGGAAACGCGCACGGCCGAGTTGGTCGCAAAACAACTGCGCGACCTGGGCCTTGAGGTGAAAACCGGCGTCGCCCGTACGGGCGTCGTTGCGGTGCTAAAAGGCGCCCTGCCCGGCCCCACCGTCGCCCTGCGCGCCGACATGGATGCACTGCCGGTGAAGGAAGTCGCCGACCTGCCCTTCGCCTCCAAAGCCAAAGGCACCTACCTGGGCAAGGAGGTTGACGTGATGCACGCCTGCGGCCACGACGCCCACGTCGCCATCCTGCTAAGCACTGCGAAGATTCTGACCGGCATGCGCGAGCGCCTGCCGGGCACCGTGGAGTTCTATTTCCAACCGGCCGAGGAAGGCCCGAGCGACTTCATCCCCGACGGCAAAAACACCTGGGGCGCCAAAATGATGGTGCAGGAAGGCGTGATGCAGTCGCCCAAGCCGGACGCGGTGTTCGGTCTGCATGTGTGGGCGGGTGTGCCCGCCGGTCAGATTGCCTACCGTTCGGGACCGACCCTGGCGAGTTCGGATGACTTGCGCATCAAAATCCTTGGCAAACAGACCCACGCCGGTCGCCCTTGGGATGGCATCGACCCGATCACCGTGGGCGCGCAGACCATTGTCGGCCTACAGACCGTGGTCAGCCGCCGCACCGATATCTCGTCATTCCCGTCGGTGGTGAGCATTGGCACCATCAATGGCGGCACGCGTTACAACATCATTCCGGAGTCGATGGACATGAGCGGCACCATTCGCTCGTACGACTACGGCATCCGCCAGAAACTGCACGCGGATGTACGGCAGACCGTGGAGAAAATCGCCGAAAGCGGTGGCGCCAAGGCCGAAGTCACCATCATCGAGAAATACGATCCCACCATCAACAACCCGGCGCTGACCGAGAAAATGCTGCCAAGCCTGCGCTGGGCGGCCAAGGATGACGTGGTGCAGGGCCCGCTGGTGGGCGGTGCCGAGGACTTCTCGTTTTATGCCAAGGAGGCACCGGGGCTGTTTGTGTTCCTGGGGGTGACGCCGAGGGATCAGGACATGAGCAAGGCGGCGCCGAACCACAATCCGGGGTTCTTCGTGGACGAGTCGGCGTTGGTGGTGGGGGTGAGGACGCTGGCGTCGTTGGCGACGGATTACCTGTACGCCCGCCAACCTCAATAACCCACCTTCCTGTAGGAGCGAGTTTGCTCGCAAAGAACGTTAACGAAAACGCGGGCATGCTGAGTGCCCGCGGTGCCCTTGCGATTTTCGCGAGCAAGCTCGCGCCTACAGAGCGTCTGGGTGGATCAGCCCGCGACCGCGGCCCCGTCCATCTTCTGGCGCAAGCTCAACGGGCGCATATCCGTCCAGACTTCTTCGATGTAGGCCAGGCATTCTTTCTTCATGCCGCTCTTGCCCACCGTCCGCCAGCCTTCCGGCACGGCCTTGTAATCGGGCCAGATGGAATACTGTTCTTCGTGGTTGACCACTACCTGAAACAGGATGTCGTCGCGGTCAAATACTGAGGTCATTGCTGTTCTCCATCGCTGAAAGCCTGGCTGCGCACCGCGCGCAGCACTGATATCTGTAGAAACGTACCAAGCGTGCAAAAAATTAGAGGCTGGCGACCGCCGCTGCCAACGCACGCCCAAAGATGTCCGCCACGAGGTCGACTTCAACGGCAGTGATCACCAGCGGCGGCAGGAAACGCACCACGCTGCCGTGTCGCCCACCCAGTTCCAGGATCAGGCCACGCTTGAGGCATTCACGCTGCACCAGCGGCGCCAATTGGCGATGCACGGGTGGGTGGCCCTGGACATCCAGCGTGCCATTCGGGTCCACCAGTTCCACACCGAGCATCAACCCGCGACCGCGGATATCCCCCAGGTGCGGGAAGTCGCGCTGCAGGATGCGCAGGTGTTCGCCCAGGCGTTCGCCCATCGCGGCCGCGTGACCGGCCAGGTCGTGGTCCTTGAGGTAGCGCATCACCGCCGAACCCGCCGCCATCGCCATCTGATTGCCACGAAAGGTGCCGGCATGGGCGCCCGGCAACCAGGTGTCGAGCCAGTCGCGATACACCACCACCGCCAGTGGCAGGCTGCCACCAATGGCCTTGGACATCACCACCACATCCGGAATGATGCCGGCGTGTTCGAAGGCAAACAGCTTGCCGGTGCGGCCAAAACCACTTTGGATTTCATCCACGATCAGCGCCACGCCCGCCTGTTCGGTGATTCGGCGCAGACCGCGCAGCCAGTCGAGATCAGCTGGAATCACACCGCCCTCGCCCTGCACCACTTCGACAATCACCGCCGCCGGCAGCAAAACGCCCGCCTCGGGATCATTCAGCAGGTTGTCCAGGTAATGCAGGTTGACCCGCACGCCTTCCGCGCCCCCCAGGCCGAACGGGCAACGGTAGTCGTAGGGGTACGGCAAAAACTGCACGCCATTACCGAGCAAGGCACCCAAAGGCTTCTTTGGCCCCAGGCTACCCATCAGGCTCAAGGCGCCCTGGCTCATGCCGTGGTAACCGCCCTGGAAAGACAACACCGTGCTGCGCCCGGTGGCAGTGCGCACCAACTTCAATGCGGCTTCCACCGCATCGGTGCCGGTGGGACCACAGAACTGGATTTTCGCTTCCCGCGCCAACGCTGGCGGCAACAGGCCGAACAGGTCCTGTACGAATTGATCCTTGACCGGCGTCGTCAGGTCCAGGGTGTGCAGTGGCAACTCATCAGCCAGTACCTGCTGGATTGCCTCGATCACCACCGGGTGGTTATGCCCCAGCGCCAACGTGCCCGCACCGGCCAGGCAGTCGATGAAACGGCGGCCTTCCACATCTTCAACGTAGAGGCCCTTGGCGCGCTTGAGCGCCAGGGGGATACGCCGAGGGTAGCTGCGGGCATTGGATTCCTGCTGGCGCTGACGGGCGAGCAGCGGGGTTTCGTCGAACTGGTAAAGCGTTTCATGCACCTGGACGTCTTCGATACGGCTGGTAGCGACTGACATTTCTCGATCCCTCAATACGCTGATGATGGTGACCAAACTGCCGATCCGCTGGCGTCTGGCCCAAGGGGCATGCGCACGGATTTCCTGTTCTGGAAACGCACCAGCATCAGGAGGATTTACTCCTCCGGTCGCGAAATACCGTCAACCACACAACCCCAGATACTTTTCATTCAACGCATAAAGAATCGCGCAGGTCTGCGCGTCCAGGGACCCCGAGTAATCCCGTGGGCGAAAGTGCATCTGAAACGCCCGCGTGCGCTGTTCAAACCCCTGCCGATTCTTCGCAGGCGCATACCCATAGCGCTGAAACGCGCGCTCCACCTCGACTTCCGACGGCAACCCGAGGCAAAAGCGGCGTTGATACATCGCCTGGGTCGCCTCATCAAACCAGGCCCCCACGCCGGCGTCATGCAAACGCCGCCACGGCAGACATGGTCCTGGATCGCTCTTGCGGCTGAACGCAACGTCCGAATGCCCGAGAATGTCGGTAGGCCCAATCTGTGGGTAACGCCCGAGAATGTCGCGCACCAAGGCAATCAACACCTGGGTTTGTTCCTCACCATAGGCTGGAAAGGTGAATACGCCGCCGTCATCCCGTGCCAGGTTGACGATCTCGATGCCGATCGAGCGACTGTTGAGATTGTCGCGCCCCGCCCAGTGGCTCACCCCGGCATGCCAGGCGCGCTTGTCTTCTTCCACCAACCGGAACACCCGCAATTCTTCATAGCCTGCGTCGCGATAGCGGGGATCGTCAGGGTCGGGCAGCAAATAGTGTGCACTCACGCCATCCTGGGTCAGGGTACGCAGGGAGGAGGCAAAAGGGGCCGCGGTGTAATGCAGGATCACCTGCCGCACGGGCTCGCCGTTACGTTCGTTGAAGCCTTTGGCGGGGAAACTGGTATCGATGACCAACATGAGAACCATCCTTTTCAATACAGGCCGAGTCGTTCAGCCCGTTCAAGCGCAAAAAAATTACCGCCATCCTGAAGGCTTGATCCTCAAGAGGGCGGTAACTATGTGGCGCGTGAAAGAAAAGTGATCAGCGTCGCAGCGGCATCCCCAGGTCGACGCGCAGGCCATCCGGCTGGCTGTCGAACTTCAACGAGCAAGAACAGCGCTGCACAATCGCTTGCACAATCGCCAGGCCCAGGCCGCAGCCTTCGCTGTTGCCATTGCGCCAGAAGCGCTGGGTCAGGTATTGCAGGTCCTCCGGCGAAATCTGCTTGCCGTGGTCACGCACGCGAAACACGACGTTATCGGCGTCGGTCGTCACGCTGAGCGCCACCCGCGTGTTCGCCGGCGTGTGGCGCAGTGCGTTGTCCAGCAGGTTGCGCAGGGCTGCGACCGCCAGGCCCACTGGCATTTCCACCGGGGTAGCCGAAAGGTTTTCCGGCAGGATCAGGTCGATGCGCGTGTTATCACCGGCATTGGCATCCTGGATGGCCAGCCGTGCCACGTCCTCGGCACTGGAGTGCATACCATCGTCAAATGAGAGGTTGCCTTCTACCCGCGCCAGCAACAGCAATTGCTCCAGGGTGCGGTGCAGGCGGTCCGCGCCTTCCTCGGCGTGGGCGAGGGATTGGTCGCGGGCTGCGCCGTCGGTCATGCGCGCCACTTGCAGGTGGGTCTTGATCGCCGTCAGCGGGCTGCGCAGCTCGTGGGCGGCGTCGCCGGTGAGGCGACGTTCACGCTCGATGGTTTTGGCGATGCGTTGCAACAATTGGTTCTGGGTGTCGAGCAGCGGCTTGAGTTCGCTGGGCAACGGGTGGATCTGCAGCGGTTCAAGGGAGTCGGCACTGCGCCGCATCAAGGCGTCACGCATGCGGTTGAGCGGTACCAGGCTCTGACCGATGCCCAGCCACAACAGGCACAGGCAGCCGAGCATGGCAACGCCCACTGGCACCGAAGCGGCCAGCAGGATCGACAGGTTCAAAGCCTCACGTTCGACTTGACGGTCGGCCGTGGTGATCAACAGGTCGCCACGGGAAAGCGTGAAGCTGCGCCAGTTCACACCATCGATCAGCTGATCACGAAAACCACTCTGGCGCGATTCCAGGCCTTCATCCGGCGTGGCATGGCTGCGCGCCAACACTTCGCCGCGCAAGGAGCTGACCTGGCACGCCATGCCGCCCGGCACATTCAGCTGTGCCCCATGAAAATGCGCACCACCGCTCACACTGGCCAGGCCCGGCATCTGCTCGGTCAGCCCCGCCACCATGCGCGCCGACGCCACCAGGCGTTGATCGAGGGAGAACATCATCTGGTTACGCAGATCGTTGAGCATCCAGGCCGCCGCCAGGGCCCAGATCAACACAAAAGCAGCGCCCAGCTTGAATGTCAGGCGCAGGCGCAGGCTTTTCACGATGCGTCCTCGCCCCCGTCCGCCGGGCCCAGACGATAGCCGAGACCGCGCACGGTCTCGACAATGCCATTGCCCAATTTGCGTCGCAGGTGGTGGATATGCACGTTGAGGGCGTTGCTTTCCAACTCGTCGTTGAAGCCGTAGACGCTGTCCTTGAGTTGCTCGCTGGACAGCACCCGACCTTTGTTGTGCAGCAGGGCTTGCAACAGCGCCTGTTCGCGGCGCGACAGGTCTACCGGCTCGCCCCCCAGGAAAGTCTCACGGCTGCTGGGGTCGTAGGCCAGTCGGCCATGCTCGATCAGGTTGACGCTGCGCCCCGCCACCCGGCGCAGCAGGGTTTGCAGGCGCGCGGCGAGTTCGCGCAGGTCGAAGGGTTTGAGCAGGTAGTCATCGGCGCCGGCTTGCAGGCCGTCGACGCGGTTGGTTACCGAATCGCGCGCGGTGAGGATCAGCACCGGGATTTCCAGGCCCTGGCTGCGCTGTTGCTGCAGCAGCTTGAGGCCGTCTTCGTCCGGCAGGCCGAGGTCGAGCACCATGATGTCGAACGTGGCCGCCCTGAGCATCGCGCGCGCGGCACCGGCCGAGGCCACACGCTCCACGGTAAAACCTTGCGCGGTCAGGCCGGCCACGATGCCGCTGGCGATCAGTTCGTCGTCTTCACAGACCAGTACGTGCATGGTGAACCCTTCATAAAAGATCGGGTGATTAAAAGTGCGGCGGATTAAGTGCAGATTATGCCGCTAAACCACCCACACTCAATCTAGAATAGCCTCGGTTAATCATCGGTTAATCAACGCCACACATTGTGTGCCTACTTGCATCGAACTAAGGCTTGACCATGCGGCATTTGTTTACCTTTCTGCTGGTGTTGTTCGCGGGGTTCGCCCAGGCCGCGCCGGGCAACCCATTTGAGACCAAACCCGACTTCCTGCCGGTGGGCAAAGCCTTCACTTTTACCTCCGAACGTCTTGAAAGTGGCGAGACCCAGCTGTATTGGCAGATTGCCGACGGTTATTACCTGTACAAGCAGCGCATGAAGTTCGATGGACTGGCCAAACAGCCCACGTTGCCGCAAGGCGAGGCCCATAGCGATGAATTCTTCGGCGACCAGGAAGTGTATCGCCAAGGCCTGGAAGTGAAGATTCCGGCCGGCGCCACCGGCCAGGTCAAACTGGGCTGGCAGGGCTGCGCCGATGCGGGCCTGTGCTATCCGCCGCAGTCGATCACCGTGGACCTGGGGGGCAACCCGGCCGTCGCCGCGACCGCCGAAGCCCAGGACCAAAGCCTGGCCAGTGGCCTGCAACAACGCAGTCTGGGCTGGAGCCTGCTGATATTTTTCGGCCTGGGACTGCTGTTGGCCTTTGCGCCGTGTTCATTGCCGATGCTGCCGATTCTCGCCGGTTTGGTGGTTGGCAGTGGCGCCAGCCCGCGTCGTGGGTTTGCCTTGGCCAGCAGCTACGTCGTGTGCATGGCACTGGTGTATGCCGCGCTCGGCGTGCTGGCGGCCTTGCTGGGTGGCAACCTTGCCGCCTGGCTGCAGACGCCGTGGATTCTCGGCAGCTTCGCCGCCCTGTTCGTGCTGCTGGCCCTGCCGATGTTTGGTTTCTTTGAACTGCAACTGCCGGCGTTCCTGCGCGATCGTCTGGACAACGTCAGCCGCCAGCAAAGCGGCGGCAGCCTGGTCGGCGCAGGGATTCTCGGCGCATTGTCCGGCCTGCTGGTGGGCCCATGCATGACCGCCCCCCTGGCCGGTGCCCTGCTGTACATCGCCCAGAGCGGCAACGCGTTACACGGTGGCCTGATCCTGTTCGCCATGGGCATCGGCATCGGCATTCCGCTGTTGTTGCTGGTGACCGTGGGCAATCGCTTCCTGCCCAAGCCGGGCACCTGGATGAATGTGCTCAAGGGCATCTTCGGCTTCCTGTTCCTCGGCACCGCCGTGCTGATGATCCGCCCGGTGGTCGATGAAAGCCTGTGGATCGGCCTGTGGGGCACGCTCGCGCTGGTGATGGCCTACTGCGGTTGGACCCTGGCCCGCGAATACGGCCTGGCCGCCAAGGTGTTCGGCGCCGGTTCCCTGGTGCTCGGCCTGTGGGGCACACTGCTGGTGGTGGGCGCCGCCGGTGGCAGCGATGACCTGTGGCAACCGCTGAAGGTCTACAGCGCTTCGCGGACCGCCGCCGCACCGAGCGCCCACGATGCCTTCATGACCATCAATGATCCCGCCGTGCTGCAAAGCCAGCTCGACAGCGCCAAGGCTCAAGGCCAGTGGGTGCTGGTGGACTATTACGCCGACTGGTGCGTGTCGTGCAAGATCATGGAAAAGCAGGTGTTCGGCAAACCCGAGGTGATGGATGCCCTGAAAGACGTACGCCTGCTGCGCCTGGACGTTACCGCCGACAATGCCGCCAGCCGCGAGCTGCTCGGCCGCTACAAAGTGCCTGGCCCACCGAGTTTCGTGTGGATCGGCCCGGACGGTGAAGAACGCCGCGCCCAACGCATCACTGGCGAAGTGGATGCCGCCGCCTTCCTGCAACGCTGGACGCAAACCCGGGACGCCCTCTGAATGCTGACCCTGACCATCGGCACCTTCGCCATCGCCCTGAATCACATCCTGCTGATCAGCGCACTGATTCTCGCCACCCTGGTGGGCTGGCGCGTGGCCAAGCGTGGTGGTGAAAACCCGGAATCGGTGCTGTTCAGCCTCTTCCTGCTGGGCATGCTGGTGGCCCGCGTCAGCTTTGTGCTGATGTACTGGAGCGATTACAGCCAAGCCCCACTGCAGATGGTCGACCTGCGCGACGGCGGTTTCCTCGCCTGGCCGGGCGTGATCGCGCTGATCCTCGGTGCGCTGCTCTACGGCCGGCGGCGTCCAGCCCTGCGCAAACCGCTGGGCGCTGGGGTGATCACCGGCCTGGTGTTCTGGGGCCTGACCAGCCTGTCCCTGAGCCTGTACGACAAAGGCTCGCAACTGCCGGATATCACCTTGCGCAACGCCGATGGCGACGTGGTGCAACTGGCCGATTACAAAGGCGGCCCGCTGGTGATCAACCTGTGGGCCACCTGGTGCCCGCCATGCCGCCGCGAGATGCCGGTGCTGGAACGTGCCCAACATCAACGTCCCGACGTGACCTTCCTGTTCGTCAACCAGGCCGAAAGCATGCAAAGCGTCAGCACCTTCCTCGCCACACAAGGCCTGACTCTGGACAACATCCTGTTCGACGCCAGCGGTCGCCTCGGCCAGGCCGTGGGCTCGATGGCCTTGCCCACCACGTTGTTCTATCAAGCCGATGGACGCCTGATCAACAGCCACCTCGGCGAACTGTCCCAGGCCAGCCTGGCCCGCGCCATGGAACCCTTCGACTCCGCTCCTGCTGCCACAAGGAAACCGACATGCCCCGCCTCTGCCACCTGCTGACCCTGCTGCCGCTGACGCTTGCAGCCACCCTGGCCCAGGCCGCTGACTGGCCAGCACCGATCAAACAGATCGAGGCCAAAGGCGCCAAGATCCTCGGCAAGTTCGACGCCCCCAGCGGTCTCACCGGCTACGCCGCCCAGTACCAGAACCGCGGCATGGCCCTGTACCTGACCGCCGACGGCAAAAGCGTGATTGCCGGTAGCCTGTACGACGCCCAAGGCAATGACCTGAGCAGCGCGCCTCTGGAAAAACTGGTGTACGCACCGATGGCCAAGGAAGTCTGGGCCAAGATGGAAAAAAGCAGCTGGATCCAGGACGGCGACGTTAAAGCCCCACGCATCGTCTACCTGTTCAGCGACCCTAACTGCCCTTACTGCAACATGTTCTGGGAACAAGCCCGTCCGTGGGTAAAAGCCGGCAAAGTGCAGTTGCGCCACATCATGGTCGGCATCATCCGCGAAGACAGCCCCGGCAAATCCGCCGCGCTGTTTGCCGCCAAAGACCCGCAAAAGGCCCTGGAAGAACACGAAGCCGCCGGTAAGGGCAGCAAGTTGCAGGCGTTGGAGAAGATTCCGGCGGATATCGAGGCCAAGCTTGATGGGAACATGAAATTGATGGATGAGCTGGAGTTGTCGGCGACGCCGGCTATCTTCTATCTGGATGACAAGGGTGGGTTGCAGCAACAGCAGGGGGCACCTTCGCCGGAGAAGTTGGGGAAGATATTGGGGCCGAAATAAAGCACTCTTCCTTATGAATAAGGTCTCCAACTATCAGAGACCTTATCCTGATGCGGCTCAGTGAGACGTAATTAAACTTCGTAAAGTCTGAGCCAAGTCACCCTGAAGTCGTTGCCATTTTGGAACCCCATCCGGCGATTGTCGACGCTGAGCCTTGCAGTGTTTGAAGTTGCCTTGAACGTCCCTCCGAGTAACTCCCAGTCTAAACCAGGCGCTATTACCTCGGTTAAATCGGCTCTATTAACAGTTAGCGCCATCAGAGGCGAAACACCTGAGCTACCGTCATTACAGACCCAGGCTAGGAATTGATATGAGCGTCCCACTTCCAGATTGTTGAACGTCTTGAACAGTTTTTCGCTATCCGTAGCAGGATCCTTTGTATCTGTATAACTCCAGTCACGCAGCCAATAGCCGTTCCAGAAACCATGTGATCCGAAAGCAAGTGCTAGATCCCTGGGGTCAGCGGCGCCACGGCCTCTTTCCCAACCATTCCAACCCTTCTCATCCGGATCGAAGTTAGTTTCATCAATCAAACGCTTGCGAAAGATCAACTTGAGCAAAGGAAAGACGATCGCCTTCGTCACGTCAGTACTACCGTCTACAGTCACCTTGAATTCAAAGGTCAGTTCCACGTTGCTAACGTAATTTGTCAGCTCTAGCCGCGACAGTTCACGCGATAATCCGTTAGTCAGGTCTCCAGCAGTGATGATCTCAGCGTGCATTACCTTAATCACGAGTTCAGTCCCATCTTCCTGAATACCCGTGCACTGCAGCCAACCTCTGTGCCCGACCCGCATGAACCACCATTTCGGCACGGTAATGACGGCATCCCCGAAAAATGCGCTCAAATCCAAAATACCCTTTTGGGTAGCGGGCGGCGTAGCCTGCTCCACAGCGGGCGGCGGCAAGTATCTCGGCAAACTGATCGTCAGGTTCAACGGCAGTGACGTCTGTGCCTTACACGCGGGGGTCACGGTGTAAGTGATTTGCACGGTTTTGCCCATGCTTTCGATCACGGCTTCCGGCGGCAGAGTGAAGATGACTGCCCCCGCCGTACTGCCGGGTTTGGAAGCCAACGGCCAGCAAGTGCCATCCGGTTTTTTCCAGCAAACACTGATGCTGTGCCTGCTGTTGTTTTTTGGGTAATCCACTTCGACATCTACACCGTAGCGCCCATTCCAGGCGGTCAGGTCGGAGCCATCAGCTTGCCTCACCGCAGGCATAGGAAGCGACAGAGGCTCCTGCTCGATTTTGAAGGTCTGAGCAGGAAACTCATAGGCGTTCTCTAGCCCACTCGCCTCACAAAAGCTCGCCGAGAAGTGCAGTTTAAATTCGCTGCAATCGGCCAGCTTTTGAAGTTCAGTCCTTGGAATAGGCGCCTCAACTCCTCGAGCCTTCCAGTCGTCAGTAACGGGCTCATCCAGCAAAATGTCGTACCGGTAAGCGCTGCCGTCCTCGTATTCACCCGAGATCCACATCCAACAAAAACTTGAGCACTCGGCATACGCCCATACAGGCACTGTAGCCAGTGCGGCCCCTGGGAATATATTGAGGTCTACCGTGCCGTTAGTTGCCTCTTCAATATTCGGGTGAATGAACCGGGGCACCGAAACACTGACCAACTGTGCAGGTGATAGCTGTTCTTGTTCGTTGAAGGCAACCGTGTAGGTCAGCGTCATCGACTGGTTGAACAAACAAGCAACGATACAGGGCGATAGTTTGACCGACGCCGGATCCCCGTCATATTCAATGGTCACGCAACCCAACGGTCTCTGCTCGAAACCAGGTCCGCTCACAAAAAAGCAGACACGATCGTCCGCATACGTATCCAGGTCACTTACATCTACAGTCCCTCCGTCTCTGGTGAGTTCAGGATTAAGGCACCAACCACCGTTGTACTCCACAGACTGCCGCAGATGGGGTGCCTTTAGGTCTAGCCGAGGGTCAACAATTAAAGCAGCAGTTCGGCGATATTGAATTTCGAGCGCATTCCTCGGCAAGCGCGTCTCCAGGTGCGGGTCAACCTCGGCGGGAGGCTGGGCCTCCAAGTCGTTCGTGATCCAGCCACATTGAAGGGTAAGCGATCGCCATGGTTTGCGTCGCGCCAACCAACCACGGCGAATTGGGAACTGAAGTACGTTGCCCGGGACAGCATCTTCAGGCGTTAACTTATAGCCATAAACCACTGTGTAAAACACATGCCGAGGAGCGTCCTGCTCGGTAGCCGCAGTGCAGTAAAGCTTATCCCCCGCTTTGGCAAGAGGCGGGACCGGCACAAGAACCGTCTCATCGCCTGTGTGATCGTGCATGTCATAGGTAGGCGTGTTATGCACGATTTTTTCGTGAAGTAAGTAAGGTGCAAGATTTTGACTTTCACTGGCAGGGTAAAACGCTACCCCCACCTCCTTGACCAACGACTCCACGGCCTGCCCTTGTGACTTCCCCGAATATGAAATGAGAGCCGTGAACCCCATGAGTTTCGTCAAGTAAGCCAAAGGGATGTCTATCTTCCGGGCCCCTGACTCACCGCTTGAATCCACAACATCCTCAAGTACCAGCTCAGGCACCTCCTTTGCGCTGAACTTGACTGTGATGGGCGGGTTGTCCATGCGTGCGTCAACGGTCAGGTAGGAGTCCGGCATTTTGGAGGGTTCGATGATGCTATTCACCTCACTGGAAATTAACGGAGCGGCAACTTCCAGAGCTTGGGGCTTGATCGACTTTGGTGTTTTTGCATCGACAGGATCTGAGGGAACTTCAGCTGTTGTTTTTTCTTTAGCCATGACAGGAACTCCATGTTCGAGGGGTTATGGCCCTCAGCCAGTCCGAGGCCGAGAGCCGCCCTTTAGTGAGCGCCTTTGATGCACCTTCGCCTACTGTCAGAATTAACAGTTCTGACGAAGCCCTACGCTGCTGCCGACCAACGGCCCTCTCACAACCCCTCCAACTCCGCCATCAAATCACTCAACCGATCTACCTTCTCGGCACTGACCTCATTGGCTGCCAGCCCGTCGATATACTCGGCCAATTCCGCCACCGTGCTGCACTCGAACATTGCGCGTAGCGGCACATCACGTTGCAGGGTCTTCTGCACCCGCGAGGCAATCTGCGTGGCCAGCAACGAGTGCCCGCCCAGTTCGAAGAAGTTGTCCTGCACCCCTACCCTCTCGACTTTCAGCACCTCGGCCCAGATGGCGGCCAACGTAGCCTCCAGTTCGTTGCGCGGTGCCAGGTAGTCCTGGCTTTGCAGCTGGCCGATCTCCAGCGCCGGCAACGCCTTGCGGTCGAGTTTGCCGTTGGCGTTGAGCGGCAGGCGGTCGAGCCAGAGCCAGTGCAGCGGCACCATGTATTCTGGCAGTTCGGCGCGCAGGCGTTGCTTGATGCGGTCCAGGCGTTCGCTTGGGTTCAGTGCTTCATCCGCCGCCACCAGGTAGCCGACCAGGTGCTTGCCATTCATGCCTTCCTGCACGCCCACCGCCGCATCGCGCACTTCCGGTTGTTCGTGCAGGCGCGCTTCGATTTCACCCAGTTCGATGCGGTAGCCGCGAATCTTCACTTGGTGGTCGACACGTCCGACGTACTCCAGCACGCCGTCACTGCGACGGCGCGCGAGGTCGCCGGTGCGGTAGAGTCGTTCGCCCGGTGCGCCGAAGGGGTTTGGCACAAATACGGGCGCGGTGCGCAGCGGGTCGCTGACGTAACCGCGGCCGACACCCGTGCCGGCCACGCACAACTCACCCACCGCGCCTTGCGGTACCAGTTCCAGTGCGCCATCCAGCAGGTACAAACGGTTGTTGTCGGTGGGCGTACCAATCGGCAAATAGGTGCCTCGGGTAGACGCCAGGTCGACACGATAGAACGCCACATCGTCCGAACACTCCGCCGGGCCGTAAGCGTTGACCAGCCCAATCTCCGGATAACGCTGCAACCACTGGTGCGCCAGTTCCGGTGGCATCGCTTCGCCGGTCGGCAGCATCCAGCGCAGGCCATCCAGGCCGATGCGGTCCTGTGCAAGCATGCCCTGGATCAATGACGGCACGCTTTCCAACAAGGTGATGCCCTGGGCCTGGACATGTTCCAGCAGGCCCTGGGGATCATGCGCGATGGTGTTCGGCACGATGTCCACCCGCGCGCCGAACAGCGGCGCAGCGAGGAACTGCCATACGGAAATATCAAAGCTCTGCGACGCGGTTTGCGCAATCACATCCGCGTCGCTCAAGGCCAGGTACGGCACTTTGCTCAGTTGGTTATTGAGCATGCCGCGCTGTTCCACCATCACGCCCTTGGGCAGACCGGTGGAACCGGAGGTATAGATCACGTAGGCAAGGTTATCCGGAGCGCTGTAGACACCGGGGTTTTCACCACGCGCGGGTATTTCCTCCCACACCAGAAGCTGGCAGTCAAAACCGTCCAGCAACTCGATGGCTTGCTCACGGGATGCTTCGGTGCACACCAGCAATGGCGTGCGGCTCAAGTCGAGGATGCTGCGCAGGCGCTGGCTCGGCAGGCCTGGGTCCAGCGGCAGGTAGCCGGCACCGGCCTTGAAGCTACCGATGATCATGCCGAGCAGGTCGAGGTTACGCTCGGCCAACAACGCCACCGGTTGATCCAGGCCGACACCCGCTGCCATCAGCGCGTGGCCCAGGCCGTTGCTGCGACGGTTCAGTTCGTCATAGGTCCATTGCTGGTCGAGGCAACTGGCGGCGATGCGCTGCGGATGAGCGGCGACCTGCTCTTCGAACAGCTCGATGTAGCTGCGCTCCAGCGGGTAGTCGTGCTCGCTCTGGTTGCAGCCTTCCATCAGGAACTCACGCTCCTGCTCGCCAATCAGCGGCAGGTCGGCCATGTCACCCTGGAAGCCTTGGACCAGCGCCAGCAGCAGGCGCTTGAACTCGCCGAGCATGCCTTGCACGGTGATTTCGTCGAAGTAGCGTTGGTCGTAGGACAGGTGCAGCCCCAGGTCATCACCTGGATAGCACACGGCGGTCAGCGGGAAGTTGGTGTGGGTGCGGCCGGAATCCGAGGTGGCGTTCAGGCTTTGTGCACGGTCCAGCACCGAGACTTCCACCGGGGCGTTTTCGAACACGAACAGGCTGTCGAACAGCGGCTGGCCCTTGGGCAGTTCGCTGTGTTCCTGGATCGTCACCAGTGGCAGGTACTCGTACTCGCGCAGTTGCATATTGCTGTCGAGCAGATCGCTCAACCACTGGCGCACGCTGCACGCTTGACCGTCCTCGGGCAGTTTCACCCGCAGGGCGATACTGTTGATGAACAGGCCGACGGTGCGTTGCATCTCGGGCATTTCCACCGGGCGCCCGGCCACGGTGACACCGAACAGCACGTCGCGATCGCCGCTCAAACGGCGCAGCACCAGCGCCCACGCCGCCTGGGCGAAGGTGTTGACGGTCAGTTGGTGAGCCTGTGCCAGTTCGCGCAGTTGTGCACCGTCGCGGGCATCGAGACGGGTGTAGCAATCGCCCACCACCATGCCGCCGCTGTGGCCCGCGTGTTCACGCAGGAACGGCCGGTCGCTCGGGATTGGCGTGGTGCGCTCGAAGCCTTGCAGGTTCTGTTGCCACCATTGGCGTGCCTCATTGAGGTTCTGGCGTTGCAGCCAGGCAATGTAGTCGCGGTAGCGCGGCGGCGTGGCCAGTTGCGCGTCGCGGCCTTCACCGAGGGCCATGTAGAGCTCGAAGAAGTCATTCATCAGCAATGAACGGCACCAGGCATCGATAAGGATGTGGTGGTTGCTCATCATGAACCAGTAACGCTCGGCGCCGACGCGGATCAGGCGCAGGTGGAACGGTGCCTGGTTGAGCAGATCGAAGCCGGCTTCGCGCTCTTGCTTGAGCAGCGCTTGCAGGCGCGGCTCCTGCTGGTCCTCCGGATCGTCGCTCCAGTCCAGGTACTCAATCGGCGTGCTGCCGGGTGTGTGGATCACTTGCAGCATGTCTTCGCCGACGTTCCAGCAGAACGACGCGCGCAGGGCTTCGTGGCGGGCGATCACCGCCTGCCAAGCCTGGGCGAAACGCTCGGGGTCCAGGGCGCTGTTGATGCGGTAGCGGTCCTGCATGTAGTAGAGGCCGGTGCCGGGCTCCAGCAGGGTGTGCAATAGCAGGCCTTCCTGCATCGGGGTCAGCGGGTAGACATCTTCGATGGCGCTGGCGGCAATCGGCAAGCTGTCGAGTTGCGCCTGGGTCAGGTGCGCCAGCGGGAAGTCGGACGGTGTAAGACCACCGGCGTCGTCCTCCAGACAATGTGCAACCAGGCTTTGCAGCTCGGTGAGGTAGGCATCGGCCAGTTCATGGATGCTCTGTTGATCGTGGCGTTCGCGGCTGAAGGTCCAGCGCAGCACCAGCTCACCACCATACACCTGGCTGTCGACGCTCAACTCGTTGGGCAGCGGCGCGTCCGGGTCATGGGCCAGGCCGGCGGATTCATCCAGCGGGTGGAACAGCGCATCGGCGCCGAAGCTCTGGTCGAACTGGCCGAGGTAGTTGAAGGTGATCTGCGCGCTCGGCAGTGCGGCCAGGGTCTGCTTGCACAGGTCATCGGAGAGGTAGCGCAGCACGCCATAGCCCAAGCCTTTATGCGGCACGGCGCGCAGTTGTTCCTTGATCGCCTTGATCGAATCGCCCTGCCCGGTTTGCGGGGTCAGGCGCAGCGGATAGGCACTGGTGAACCAGCCGACGCTGCGGGTCAGGTCGATGTCATCGAACAGGGTTTCGCGGCCGTGGCCTTCCAGTTGGATCAACGCGCAAGCGTGACCGCTCCAGCGGCACAACACGCGGGCCAAGGCGGTCAGCAACAGGTCGTTGACCTGGGTGCGATAGGCGCTTGGGGCTTGCTGCAGCAACTGGCGGGTGTGTTCGGCATCCAGGCGCACGCTGACGGTGTCGGCATCGCGGTTGCGCAGCGACCCTTGTGGGCGGGCCACCGGCAATGCGGCGTCAGGGCCGGCCAACTGGTGCTGCCAGACGCTCAATTCCTCACGCAAGGATTCGCTACCGGCATACGCCTGTAAACGCGCGGCCCAATCACGCAGGGCACTGGTCTTGGCCGGCAGGCTGACGGACTGGCCATCGTTCAACTGGCGATAAACCGTTTGTAGATCTTCCAGCAATACACGCCACGACACGCCGTCCACCACCAGGTGATGGATCGCGATCAACAGGCGTTGCTGCCCCTCGGGCCCGTCCACCAGCAAGGCGCGCAGTAGCGGGCCGTGCTCCAGGTCGAGGCTGCGTTGGGTGTCGGTGAACAGCGCGGTGCAGTGCGCCATGTCACGCACTTGCGCCTGCATCAGCACGCCGCCTTGCGGCACGGCCCTGTGTTCGGCGTGCCATTGGGCGTCGCGCTTGGAGAAGCTCAGGCGCAAGGCGTCATGGTGTTCCAGTACCGCCAGCAGCGCTTGTTCCAGGCGCTGGGGGTCGAGCAACTGCAGCGGCTTGAGGACCAGCGCCTGGTTCCAGTGCTGACGGTTCGGGGTCTCGGTGTCGAAGAACCAATGCTGGATCGGCGTGAGACCCGAACTGCCGGTCAGCAGGCCCTGCTCTGCCGTAACCTGCTCGGAGCGCGTAGCCACAGCAGCCAGGGTCTGCACGGTCTGGTGCTGAAACAGGTCGCGAGGGCTGAAATGAATCCCGGCCTGCCGCGCGCGGCTGACCACCTGGATCGACAGGATCGAGTCGCCCCCCAGCTCGAAGAAGTTATCGTCCAGGCCGACTTGTTGCACGTTCAGCACCGCGCACCAGATCGCCGCCAGGGTGCTTTCCAGTTCGTTGCGGGGTGCCACGTAGTGTTGGCGGTTGGCTTCGGGATCCGGCTGCGGCAAGGCACGGCGGTCGAGCTTGCCGTTGGCGGTCAGCGGCATGCTGTCCAGCACGATCAGGTGCGCGGGCACCATGTAGTCCGGCAGGTGCGCCTTGAGATGGGCCTTCAGCGCATCACGCAGCGCGACGTGCTCGGCATCGCTGACCAGATACGCCACCAACTGTTTGCCGCTCGGCGCATCCAGCGCCAGCACCACCGCTTCGCGCACGGCGTCATGCTCCAGCAGGCGGGTTTCGATCTCGCCCAGTTCGATACGGAAACCGCGAATTTTCACCTGGTGGTCAATACGCCCGAGGTAGTCCACCAAGCCATCGACGCGCTGGCGCACGAGGTCACCGGTGCGGTACAGGCGCCCGCCGTTGCGCGCAAACGGGTCCGCGACAAAACGTTCGGCGGTCATGCCCGGACGCTGGTGATACCCCTGCGCCAGACCCGCACCGCCCACGTATAACTCGCCGGTCGCGCCTTGCGGCACCAAGGCCAGGTCGGCGTCGAGAATATAAGCCACGCGGTCACCGATGATGCTGCCGATCGGCACGCTGGCGGCGCCCTCCTCCAAGTGCTCGGGCGCCAGGCTGGCCAGCGGCATCACTACGGTTTCAGTCGGGCCATAGGCGTTGAAGAACACCTGGGGCTGGAACGCGGCACGGATGCGCTGCAAGTGTTCGCCGGTCAGGGCTTCGCCGCCGGTAATGCACATACGCACCGGCAAGGTCTGCTGCCGGGTCGCCAACCACTGCGCCAACTGGCTGCCGTAGCTCGGGGTGAAGCCCAGGATGTTGATGCCATGGGTGCGTATCAATCCGCAGATTTCCTCGGCATCCCACTGCCCCTGAGCCCGCAACACCACCTGTGCGCCACTGAGCAGCGGCACCAGCAGACGCTCGGTGGCCGCATCGAAGTTGATCGAATAGAAGTGCAGCTCGCAGTCATCCGCGCGCATGCCAAACCGCTCGATCACCGCCGCGCAATGCATGGCGATTTCACCGTGGGATACCACCACGCCTTTCGGCTTGCCGGTGGAGCCGGAGGTGTAGATCAAGTACGCCTGGTGTTGCGGCAGGCTGATAAACGGCAGCGCATCGGCCGGGTAGTTGGCCAGCACCGGCAAGTCATCCTCCAGACACCAGCACGCAACAGTGGCCGGTAACTCGCCGAGGGCCTCGAACATCGCCGCATCGCTGAGCAGCAGGCCGATGCCGCTGTCTTCGATCATGTAGTGCAGGCGGTCCAGCGGGTATTCCGGGTCCAGCGGCACATAGGCACCGCCGGCCTTGAGGATCGCCAGCAGGCCGATGACCATTTCCAGGGAGCGCGGCAACGCCAGGCCGACACGCACCTGCGGGCCGACGCCACGTTCGCGCAGCATCCAGGCCAGGCGGTTGGCGCGGGCGTCGAGTTCTCGGTAGCTGAGGGTCACGCCGGCAAAGGTCAGCGCCGGCGCATCGCCACGGGCTGCCACCTGCTGGCTGAACAGTGGGTGGATGCACTGATCGAGACGGTGCTCGCCATTCTCAATGCCCAGGCTGTCTTGCAACACACGCTGTTCATCCGCCCCCAGCAACGGCAATTCGCTGAGGCGTTGCCGCGGATCCGCGATCAAGGCTTCCAGCAGATTGCGCCAATGGGCGGCCATGCGCGCAATGCGTGGCTCGTCGAACAGGTCAGTGCTGTAGGTCAGGCAGCAACCCAGGCGATGGTCGAGGTCGGTGACTTCCAGGTTGAGGTCGAACTTGGTCGCCCGCGCATCGTTGGCCAGGTATTCGACGGTCATGCCGGCCAGTTGGCGGCTCTGTTGGAATTCCCAGCGCTGCACGTTGCACATCACCTGGAACAGCGGGTTGTACGCCGCGCTGCGCGGGGGTTGCAGGGCCTCCACCAGGTGATCGAACGGCAGGTCTTGATGGGACTGACCCTCGATCACGGTGTGGCGCACGTGCTCGAACAACTCAGCGACATTCATCTGCCCATTGAGCTGGCACCGCAGCACCTGGGTGTTGAGGAAGGCACCAATCAAGCCTTCGCTTTCAGGACGGATACGGTTGGCAACCGGGGCGCCGATACGCAAGTCGGTCTGGCCGCTATAACGGTAGAGCAGCACGGCCAGGGTGGCGGTCATGGTCATGAACAGGGTCAGGCCGCGCTCGGCATTGAAGGCACGCACGCGGGCAGCGAGGTCGTCGCTGAGGTCGAAGCGGTACAACTCGCCCTGGTGGCTTTGCACAGGCGGGCGTGGACGGTCGCCGGGCAGTTCCAGCAGCGGGTGTTCATTGCCCAGTTGCGCAGTCCAGTAATCCAGCTGACGCTGGCGCTCGCCGGACTCCAGCCACTGACGCTGCCACACGCTGTAGTCGAGGTATTGCACGGGCAGCGGCGCCAGCGGCGAGTCGCGCTCGTCGATAAAGGCCTCGTACAACGCGCTGAGTTCACGGGCAAAGATGTCCATGGCCCAGCCTTCGGTGACGATATGGTGCAGGGTCAGCACCAGGTAGTGTTCCTGCTCGCCGGCCTTGACCAGGCACGCACGCAACAACGGCCCGGTTTCCAGGTTGAACGGCGTGTGTGCCTCATGATCAGCCAGTCGCTGCAGGCGCGGTTGACGGTCGGCTTCGCTCAGCGCGGAGAAATCCTGCCAATCCATGCGCAGCCCGGTCTGCGGCGAAACGTTCTGATAAGCCACACCATCGACGCTCGGAAACGTCGTGCGCAGGGTTTCGTGACGCATGATCAGCGCTTGCAGCGCCGCCTCGAAACGCCCCACGTCCAGCACGCCGCGCAAACGCGCCATGCCGCCGACGTTGTAGGCCGGGCTGTCCGGTTCCATCTGCCACAGGAACCACATGCGCTGCTGGGAATAGGACAGCGGCACGGGTTGGCCGCGGTCGACCTTGGCGATGACGGTCTGTTGGTTGCGTTGGCCCGAGGCCTGGATCAGGCCGACCTGCTCGGCAAACGCCCCCAGTTCACTGGCGTCGAACAAGGTGCGCAACGGCAGTTCCACATCACAGGCCTGGCGGGTGCGGGAGATGATCTGCGTGGCCAGCAACGAGTGGCCGCCGAGGGCGAAGAAGTCATCGCGCAGACCAATGCTTGGCAGGCCGAGAACTTCGCGCCAGATCGCGGCGATTTGCTGTTGCAGCGGCGTTTCGGGTTCGACGTGTTCACGCACTTGCCACACCGGCTCCGGCAACGCGCGGCGGTCCAGCTTGCCGCTGGGGCTCAACGGCATGGCGTCCAGACGCATCAGCAGCGCGGGCACCATGTATTCCGGCAACTCCGCGGCCAGGGCGGTTTTGACCTGTTGTTCGTCCAGGTCGCCATGGGCGGTGAAGTAGCCAATCAACTGCCCGTCACGCACCAGCACCACAGCTTGAGCGATGCCCTCCTGGGCGAGCATGCGCGCCTCGATTTCTTCCGGCTCCACACGGAAGCCGCGCAGCTTGACCTGCTGGTCGAGACGCCCGAGGTACTCGATCACACCGTCGGCGCTCCAACGGGCGCGGTCACCGGTGCGGTACAGGCGGGCGCCTTGGTGATCGGCGACAAAACGCTCAGCCGTCAACCCGGCGCGGCCAAGGTAACCCCGGGCCAGGCCGATACCGCCGATGCACAGCTCACCCGGCACGCCCAGCGGCACGGGGTTGAGCTGCTCATCCAGCACGCGGCAGATCACGTTGCCCAGTGGCCGACCAATCGGCGAGCGCTCGCCGTCTTCTGCGCGACAGTGCCAGTGCGTCACGTTGATCGCGGTTTCGGTCGGGCCATAACGGTTATGCAATTGCACGGCTGGCAACTGGGCCAGAACGCGGTTGCGCAGTTCGGCGGGCAAGGCTTCCCCGCCCGAGAACAAGCGCCGCAGGCTGGTGCATTCGGCCACCAGCGGTTCGTCGATAAACAACTGCAACAGCGGCGGCACGAAGTGCAGCGTGGTCACGCCGTGTTCCTGCACCAACTGCGCGATCCGATGCGGGTCGCGATGCTCACCGGGCCCGGCCAGTACCAGGCGGCACCCAGTGATCAGCGGCCAGAAGCATTCCCACACCGACACGTCGAAACTGATCGGTGCCTTCTGCATCAGCACGTCGGTTTCGTTGAGTGGATAAGTGGCCTGCATCCACTGCAAGCGCTCGGCCAGCGCGGCATGGGTGATGCCCACGCCTTTGGGCTGGCCGGTGGAACCGGAGGTGTAGATCACGTAGGCGAGGTTATCACCGTGCAAATGCAGGCCGGGCGGCTGGGTGGGCCAACTGTCCAGGTGCAGGCTGTCCATGGCGATGACACACACGCCGCAGGCAGCCGGCACCTGCTCCAGCAGCGCGGTCTGGGTCAGCAGCAGGTGAACGCCGCTGTCCTTGAGCATGTAGGCCAGGCGCTCGGTGGGGTAATCCGGGTCCAGCGGCACGTAAGCGCCCCCGGCCTTGATGATCGCCAGCAAGCCGATCAACAGTTGCGGCGAACGTTCGGCGGCGATGGCCACGCACACGTCCGGGCCGACGCCTTTGTCACGCAGGTAATGGGCCAGGCGGTTGGCCTGGGTGTGCAATTGGGCGAAGGTCAGGCTGCCGCCGCCCCAGACCAGCGCGGTGGTGTCCGAGGTCTGCTGGTTGAGCAGTTCGGGCAGCCACACTTGGGCCGGTGCGCAGGGTGCTTCGCTGTAAAGGGCTTGTTCGTCGTGCTGCATCAGCATGAGGTCGCCGATGGCTTGCCGGGGCTGTTCGCAGATGGCGTGCAACAGGTTGATGTAGTGCTCGGCGAGGCGCTGGATGGTCGCGCTTTCGAACAGTTCATCGGCATAGTCGAACGACAGGCTCAGGCGCCCGTTGCGGTCTTCTTCGGTGTGCAGTTGCAAATCGAACTTGGCTTCGCGGCTGTGCCACGGCAACTCGTCGGCGAGCATGCCCGGCAGGCGGCGCAAGGCGCTGAGGTCGCGTTGCTGGTGGTTGAACATGACCTGGAACAGGCCCTGCTCGCGGGCCTGCGGGAAGGCCTCCAGCAGTTGTTCGAATGGCAAATCCTGATGGGCCTGGGCGCCCAGCGCAGCCTGGCGTGTCGCGGCCAACAGTTCAGTGAAGGGCAAGCGCCCATCCAGCTCGGCGCGCAGCACCAAGGTGTTGATGAAGAAGCCGACCAGGCCTTGGGTTTCCTGGCGCGGGCGGTTGGCGTTGGGCACGCCGATGCGGATATCGCGTTGGCCGCTGTAACGGTAGAGCACGCTCTGGAAGGCTGCCAGCAACAGCATGAACGGGGTGGACTCGTGGGTCCGGGCGGTCTGGCGAATGGCTTCGCTGAGGCTCGCGCCAAGGCGCACAGTGTGGCGTGAGGCACTGTGACGGTGGTGTACCGAGCGCGGGTGGTCGGTCGCCAGGCTCAGGGTGGGATGCTCTTCACCCAACTGCGCTTTCCAGTACGCCAGTTGACGCTGGCCTTCACCTTCGGCCAGCCATTGGCGCTGCCAAGTGCCGTAGTCGGCGTATTGCAGGGCCAGGGGCGGCAGCTCCAGGGTCTGGCCCTGGACTGCGGCGGCATAGAGGCGTGAGAACTCGTCCATCAGGATATTGAGCGACCAGCCGTCGGCGATGATGTGGTGCAGCGTCACCAGCAGTTGGTGATCTTCATCGTCCAGACGCACCAGGGTCACCCACAACAGCGGACCTTTTTCCAGGTCGAACTGGGTGCGCGCTTCGTCTTCGCGGATCTGTTGCGCACGGGCTTCGCGCTCGGCAACGGGCAGGTCGCTGAGGTCGATGACTTGCAGGTCGAAATCGGCCTTGGTATCGACACACTGGAAAGCCTGGCCGTCGCGCTCGTAGAAGCGTGTACGCAGGGCTTCGTGGCGCTGGATCAGTTGCTGGAAGCTGGTACGCACCGCGTCTTCATCCAGCTCGCCGCGCAGGCGCAGGGCGCCGGGGATGGTGTAGGCGCTGCTGTGGGGGTCCAGTTGCCAGGTGATCCACAGGCGGTTCTGTGCCAGGGATTGGGGCAATTCCTCTTGGCGCGACAGGCTGTGGATCGCGCCTTGGGCGACGCCGCCGTCCTGCTGCAACTGCGCAACGCTGGCGGCAAAGCCTTCCAGGGTCGGTGCTTCGAACAGCATGCGCAGGTTAAGCTCCAGGCCGAGGCTTTCGCGCAGGCGTGCGACCACCTGGGTGGCGGTGATGGAGTTGCCGCCGAGTAAGAAGAAGTGGTCATCGGCCGCAACCGTCGCCACCTGCAACTGCTCGCACCAGATCGCCGCAATCTGGTTGTGCAGTTCGGATTCCAGCGCCCCATCGCCCTCCTGCGCGTGCAGGTCCGGGAACTGCGCATAGCTGTCGAGGCTACCGTCCTTGTGACGAAGCCCACAGGCCGCGCGCTGCAGCTTGCCGCTGGAGGTCTTCGGCAAGGCGCCAGGGTTGAGCAGCACCACCACGCTTGGCGCCTCTTGATACGCCTCGGCGACGGCTTGGCGAATCGCCTTGATCAGCGCCTCGGGCGCCAGGATTTTCTGCACACTGCGGCTGATTTCAGCGGCAATGCCGATGCCTTCCAGGCCCTGCTCATTCACTGCAAATGCGGCGACCCGGCCTTTGCGTACCACCTCCACTTCGCGCTCGATGGTCTGCTCGATGTCTTGTGGGTACAGGTTGTGGCCGCGCACGATCAGCAGGTCTTTGAGGCGACCGGTGATGTACACCTCACCGTCACGGATGAAGCCCAGGTCGCCCGTACGCAGCCACCTACGGCCGGCATGTTGCACAAAGGTCTTGGCGGTGGCTTCGGGGTTACGCCAGTAGCCGTGGGCGATGCTCGGACCCGTGGCCCAGAGTTCGCCGACGTGGTTGTCGGGCAGCTCGGCAAGGGTATGCGGGTCAGCGATCAGCACCGCGTGTTCCGGCTGGCGGGTGCCACAGCTCATGATCGCACTGCCCTGCCCCGGCTCGGCGCGATTGGCGGCCAGGGCCTGATCGTCGACGCGCATCGCCGCAATGCCCTGGCCACGGCTGCCGCCCGCGACAAACAGGGTCGCCTCGGCCAGGCCGTAGGAGGCAAAGAAATGGTTCGGGGTAAAACCGCAGGCGGCGAACTTCTCGGCGAAGCGTTCCAGAGTGTCGAGGCGGATCGGCTCGGAGCCGGAATAGGCCACGCGCCACCGGCTCAAATCCAGGCGCTCCAACGCGGTCTCGCTGACCCTTTCGCTGCACAGGCGATAGGCGAAGTCCGGACCGCCGCTGATGGTGCCGCCGTATTCACTGATCGCTTCCAGCCAACGTAACGGTCGCCCGAGGAAGTAGGCCGGCGACATCAGCACGCAGGGCACACCACTGAAGATCGGTTGCAGCAGACCGCCAATCAGCCCCATGTCGTGGTACAGCGGCAGCCAACTGACGATCACGTCATCGGGGTTCAGGTCGATGCCGAAACCGCGACGGATCAACACTTCGTTGGCCACCAGGTTACCGTGGCTGACTTGCACGCCCTTGGGCAACGCGGTGGAACCTGAGGTGTATTGCAGGAAGGCGATGTCGTCCGGATGCAGGTCAGGGGCGACCCAATTGCCGGCACCTTCCAGCCGATCGACGCTCAATACGGGCGGCGCATTTTCGAGCTGCGACAAGCCATCGGCGAGGCTGGCGATGGTCAGCAGCAGACGCGGTTCGGCATCGCTGATGATCGACAGCAGGCGCGCCTGATGGTGGCGACGGGTGGACTCCGGCGGATAGGCCGGCACCGCGATCACACCCGCGTACAGGCAACCAAAGAACGCCGCGACATAATCCGGGCCACTGGGGAACAACAGCACGGCACGGTCGCCCAGGTCCGCATTGGCCTGCAAGGCGGCGGCGATGGTGCGGGCACGCTGATCCAGATCGCGATAACTGAGCACAACGCTGTGCTCGGCGGACTCGGCGAGGAAGCGCAAGGCGACCTGGTCCGGGGTCTGCGCAGCACGACGTTGAAGGGACTGGACCAGGGTACGGGGAAGTTCGAAGGCGTCCATCATGGGGTTCCTGCCTGAAATCGGCTTACGGGAAATTCGAGAATTCGGGGGGGCTGGCTCAGCCGACGGCAAGTGGACGTGCCACGCCATTGCGCCATCGGGCCAGGTGTTCCTCGGCGTAGCGCCGCATGCAGCGCAGCACGGCGCTTTCGTGCTGTATGAGGAAGAAGTGGTGGCCGTCGAACATGTCCAGGGAAAAGCCACTGGCGGCATCCAGTTGCCAGTCGAGCAGTTGGTCGGCGCGCACGCTGTCCTGTTTGCCGCCAAACACGTGAATCGGCATGCCCAGCGGTGTGCGCTCGCCGTAGCTGAAGCTGCCGCACAGCAGGAAATCCGCGCGCAGGATCGGCAGCATCAACTGCATCAACTCGGGGTTGGTCAGGGCTTCTTCGGCGGTGCCTTGCAGCTCGCGCAGGCGGGCGATCAGTTGTGCGTCGGTCTTTTCGATGGCGTATTCGCTGACGTCGCGGCGTGCCGGCCCGGCCGTGCCGGAAGCGAACAGGGCCAGCGGCGACGGCACGTCGCGCGCACGCAGCGCATGCGCCAACTCGAAGGCGAGCAGGCCGCCGAGGCTGTGACCGAACAAGGCGTAGGGGCCGTTCAGGTCGCGGCTGATTTCATCGGCGAGCTGGGCCGCCAACACCTTGATGTCGCGCTGCAACGGCTCGTCCATGCGCATGCCACGCCCGGGCAATTCCAGTGGGCATACCTGCAACCACTCGGGCAGGGCCCGACGCCAGCGCGCGTAAACCATGGCGCTGGCGCCCGAATAGGGCAGGCAGAACAGCCGCAGTCGGGTCGGCGCACTCATCGAGTGACGACTCCAAACTGAAACACGCTGTATGCACGATAAAAACCCATTTCGTCCTCCTGCGGGTGCTGGTCCTTGGCCGTTTTACTAACGGACCTGTCACCCAGAAGAACGGACGGCACCAGCAAATAATTAGTCGCCGGGTACGAGCGAGACGTGGTTCACACCTAACAAGAAAGCATAAGATTAGTTCGCCTTCTCATTTGACAATCATTATCATTCAGCATAATTTGTTGCCCGATGTGTAGGAGGCCTCAGCAAGGACGCCCTCCCCTGACTTCTTTTGCGACAAGGTGATTTCCATGACGGAACAAGTATCCACAGGCAGGTGCGACTCACCGCTTCTCCAGGCATTCGTCGATAATCGGCTGATCCTGGTGAAGATCGCGGCACGTATTACCGGCTGCCGCTCCCGTGCCGAAGACGTAGTGCAGGACGCCTACTTCCGGCTGCAGTCGGCGCCGACGATCACGTCATCGTTCAAGGCTCAATTGAGTTATCTGTTCCAGATCGTGCGCAACCTGGCGATCGATCACTACCGCAAGCAGGCCCTGGAGCTCAAATACTCCGGGACGGAAGAGGAAGGCTTGAATGTGGTTATTCACGGCGCTTCACCGGAAACCTCGCACATCAATTTCAACACCCTGGAAAACATCGCCGACGCCCTGACGGAGCTGCCGCAACGCACCCGCTACGCGTTCGAGATGTACCGCCTGCACGGCGTGCCGCAAAAGGACATCGCCAAGGAACTTGGCGTATCGCCGACCCTGGTGAACTTCATGATCCGGGATGCGCTGGTGCACTGCCGCAAAGTGTCGGGCAGCCATAGCGATACGTTTGCACGTAGGGTGTGACACACCGCTGTAGGAAATGTGGGAGCAGGCCTGCTCCCACACTCAGGGTACCGCCGTCACATCAATGCGGTACGGCTCGAAAATCTTCAGCATCTCGCCATCATCACGCAAGCGTTTGAGCAATGCGGAAAAGGCCTCCCCCGTGATCGGTGCTTTCGGGCGCAGTAGCGCGAAGTGGTGATACACCTGGTCGATGCGCTCCGACACCAGGAACTGCCCCGCCATCTCCGCATTGCGCACCATAAAGTCACTCAAGTACGAACGGGTCACCAAGGCAATGTCGGCACGCCCGCGCGCAACCATCAGCAGGTTGCTGTCATGGGAGTAGGTCAACGTGGCGTTGAAGTGCTCCGCCATGTACTTGGGGTCGGGGTTGAAGTTGGCGAAGGCGTAGTGATAACCGCTGAATACCGCCAGGCGTTTGCCCTTGAGGTCAGCGAAATAGCTTTGGTCGCGACCGGCCTCACGTTGGGCGACAAAAATCTCTGCGTCTTCCAGGCCCATATCGACCGTGGTGTGGGGAATCTTCTGCCAGCCCCAGTCAGGGTTTTCGAAGATGGCCATATCCACCCGGCCCTGCTCGAAATCGCGAAAACGTCGCGGGATAGAGGTGGGCACCAGTACAAATTGGTAGTCGGTTTGCGAGGCGTTCAGGGCCTCGACCAGTTGCGGCAGCAACCCGGTATCGGCACCCTGCTCGGGGCGCACGGTGTAGGGCGGGAAATGTGCCGCGCCGATGCGGACCAGTTGCGCAGCCGAAGCCTGCCCCCACCACGCGGTGCCCAGTGCCCAAAAGGTAAGTCCTGCAGCCAGCCGCCATGGCGAAAACATCAAGGCACACACCGTTCAAAAACGCTAATGGCGATAAGCTAGGCGTTTTCGTCTGGCGAGACAACTTTCCATCGGCAAATTAATAGCTTGCACCTCAATCGGCTTTCAGAACCATTAACAGGGCTTCTTCGGCCAACTGCTCAAGCGTCAGGCTGCCCTCGGCGCGGAACCAAGTGGTGGTCCAGGACAAGGCACCGGTGAGGAAACGCCGGGTAATAAATACATCGCCCCGGATATAGCCGGCGTCCTTGGCCTCACCCAGTACCTGCAGCCAGATCGCCTCATACACATCACGCAGGGCCAGCACCTGGGCCTGGCCTTCGGCCGACAGCGAACGCCATTCGTAGACCAGCACCGCCATGGCCTCGCCGCTGCCGCCCATGATCGACTGCAATTCACAGCGAATCAGCGCCAATACACGCTCACGCACGTTGCTGGCTTCCTCAAGGGAAGCGCGCATCATCGCGGTGTTGTAATGGATGGTTTCTTCCATCACCGCGCGCAAGATCTCGTCCTTGCTCTTGAAGTGATGAAAGATGCTGCCGGACTGGATGCCCACGGCGCTGGCCAGGTCGCGCACCGTCGTGCGCTCGAAGCCCTTGTTGCGAAACAGGTGGGCCGCGGTCTGCAGCAGCTTGCCCCGGGCGCTGTCGGGGTCGGTCAGTTGGCCGGCTTCAACCATGGTGCGCATCACCCGCAGGGCTTTATGCTCATCCATGCCTCTCTCCTCTACTTCCACGGACGTCTTGGCCGGCAATTTAGGCCGTGGCGGCCACCCAAGCAAGCGCTTGGCTAAAACTTGTGACTGGCGTTTACAAACCAAGCGCTTGCTTGGTAGTCTCGCCCACAGCCATTCGAGGAAGGATTTCTCATGAGCAAGACAGTTCGTATCGGCTGTGCCAGCGCCTTCTGGGGCGACACCTGCACCGCCGCTGCCCAGTTGGTGCACGGCGGCAAGCTGGATTACCTGGTGTTCGACTACCTGGCGGAAGTCACCCTGTCGATCCTCGCCGGCGCGCGCATGAAAGATCCCCAGGCGGGCTACGCGACGGATTTTGTCGAAGTGCTCACGCCCTTGCTGGCGGATATCCAGCGCCAGGGCATTCGTGTGATCAGCAATGCCGGCGGTATCCATCCCCAGGCCTGCGCCGCCGCCCTGCAAGCGGCCTGCGACAAAGCAGGTATCAAACTGAACATCGCCGTGCTGCTGGGCGATGACCTGCTCCCCCAACTCAAGCAACTGCACGGCATCACGGACATGTTCAACGGCACGCCGTTGCCACCGGTGTGCGTGTCCGCCAACGCCTACCTCGGCGCACCGGGCATTACCCAGGCACTGGCACTGGGCGCGGATATCGTCATCACAGGTCGCGTGGTGGACAGCGCCGTGGTCAGCGCGGCGCTGGTGCATGAGTTCAACTGGTCCTGGCAAGACTACGACCGCCTCGCCCAAGCCGCATTGGCCGGGCATATCATCGAATGCGGCGCACAGTGTACCGGCGGTAATTTCACCGATTGGCGCGATGTGCCGGACTACGAACACATCGGTTTTCCCATCGTAGAAGTCGGCGCCGACGGGCAGTTCACCGTCGGCAAGGTCGACGGCACGGGCGGGTTGATCAGCGAACTCAGCGTGGCCGAGCAGTTGCTGTATGAGATCGGTGACCCGCGGGCCTATCTGCTGCCCGATGTGATCTGCGACTTCAGCCAGGTCAAGTTGCAGCAGCAAGGCAAAAACTGTGTGCGCCTGCACGGCGCCAGGGGCTTGCCGCCCACCGATCAGTACAAGGTCAGCGCCACCTACCCGGACGGCTTCCGCTGCACCGCCAGTTGCCTGATCGCCGGGATCGATGCGGTGGCAAAGGCCGAGCGGGTCAGCCAGGCCATCATCCACAAGACCTCGGAACTGTTCAGCCAACGCGGTTGGGCGCCCTACACCGAGGTGAATATCGAACTGCTCGGCAGTGAAGCGACCTATGGCGCCCACGCGAAGCGTCAGGACTGCCGCGAAGTGGTGGTGAAACTGGCGGTGCGTCACCCGAGCAAACAGGCATTGGTGCTGTTCGCACGTGAGATCGCTCAAGCCGCCACCGGCATGGCGCCGGGCCTGACCGGCATCGTGGGCGGACGGCCAACCGTGTACCCGTTGATCCGGCTGTTTTCATTCCTGATCGATAAATCCGCCTGCCAGCTGTTGATCGACTTGCAGGACAAACGCCACACCTGCTCCCTGCCGGTTGCCGACGCCCCCGCCCTGCCCGATGCACCGATTGACCCACCCAAGCCCCGAGGCCGCGCCGACGCCAGCGTCCCTCTGGTGAAACTGGCCGTGGCGCGTTCCGGCGACAAGGGCAACCACAGCAACATCGGCGTGATCGCCCGCGACCCCGAGTACTTGCCCTGGATCGCCGAAGCGCTGACCCCGGAAGTGATCGTCGACTGGATGGGCCATGTGCTGGACCCCGTTCACGGTCGCGTCGAGCGCTGGTATTTACCCGGCAGCCACAGCCTCAACTTCCTGCTGGAAAACGCCTTGGGCGGCGGCGGCATCGCCAGCCTGCGCATCGACCCGCAGGGCAAAGCCTTCGCCCAGCAACTGCTGGAAATCCCCATCGCCGTGCCGCAACACATCGCAGATTCACTCACCTGACAGGAGCGTTGCCGTGGCCTTCGACTCGATCTTCAAAGCCAACCTGTTCCACGGGCACACCGTGATGGTCACCGGCGGTGGCAGCGGTATTGGCCGCTGTACCGCCCATGAGTTGGCGGCCTTGGGTGCCAAGGTGATCCTGGTGGGACGCAAGCCGGAAAAGCTGCAAAACGTCGCGATCGAGATCGCCGAAGATGGCGGCAGCGCCGCGTGGCAGGCGTGCGACATTCGCGATGAAGAGGCCGTAAAGGCGCTGGTCAAACACATCATTCATGCCCACGGCCCGATCCACGGCCTGGTCAATAATGCGGGGGGCCAATATCCGTCACCGCTGGCGGCGATCAACCAAAAAGGCTTCGAAACCGTAATCCGCACCAACCTCGTCGGCGGCTTCCTGGTGGCGCGGGAAGTGTTCAACCAATCCATGAGCAAGCATGGCGGCGCCATCGTCAACATGCTCGCGGACATGTGGGGGGGCATGCCCGGCATGGGCCACTCGGGTGCGGCGCGCGCGGGCATGGACAACTTCACCAAGACCGCCGCCTTCGAATGGGGTTACGCCGGGGTACGGGTCAATGCCGTGGCGCCGGGCTGGATCGCCTCCAGCGGCATGGACACCTACGAAGGCGCGTTCAAGGCGGTGATCCCGACCTTGCGCGAACACGTGCCGCTCAAGCGCATCGGCACCGAATCGGAAGTCAGCGCGGCCATCGTGTTCCTGCTCAGCCCCGCCGCCGCCTTCATCAGTGGCAGCACTTTGCGCATCGACGGTGCGGCCAGCCTGGGCAGCCGCGCCTGGCCGTTGCACAAGGCGCAGGCACCGAGCGAACCCTTCAATGGCTTTCACCGTGCCTACCTGCCGGATGTGCTCAAGGCGGAGAAATAGACCATGCCGGTAATCGAGTCCTTGATCGACACCCACCACGCCCAGTTCGCGCAAAATCGCGAGGCCATGCTGGCGGCCATCGCCCACCTTCACCAGTTGGAACACACCCTGCTCGCCAAGGCTCAGGAAGCCAAGCCCAAGTTCGACAAGCGCGGCCAACTGCTGCCCCGCGAGCGTCTCGCCCTGTTGCTGGACCCCGGCGCGCCGTTCCTGGAACTGGCCAGCCTGGCCGGCTACAAGCTGCACGACGACAAGGATGGCAGCGCCGCCGGCGGTGGGTTGATCGCCGGCATCGGCTACGTCAGGGGCGTGCGCATGCTGGTGGTGGCCAATAACAGCGCGATCAAGGGCGGCACCATTTCCCCCACCGGCCTGAAGAAATCTCTGCGCCTGCAACACATCGCGATGGAGAACAAACTGCCCGTGGTGACCCTGGCCGAAAGCGGCGGCGCCAACCTCAACTACGCCGCCGAGATTTTCGTCGAGGGCGCGCGCAGCTTCGCCAACCAGGCGCGCATGTCGGCCATGGGTTTGCCGCAGATCACCGTGGTGCATGGCTCGGCCACGGCGGGCGGTGCCTATCAGCCGGGGCTGTCGGATTACGTGGTGGTGGTGCGTGGCCGGGCCAAACTGTTCCTCGCGGGCCCGCCGCTGCTCAAGGCCGCAACCGGCGAAGTGGCCACCGATGAAGAACTGGGCGGCGCAGAGATGCACGCACACACCGCCGGCACCGCCGAATACCTGGCGGAAAATGACGCCGACGGTGTGCGCATCGCACGGGACATCGTCGGCCTGTTGCCCTGGAATGATCACCTGCCAATGGTGCCAAACCGTGCTTACGCAGAACCCCTGTATCCCATCGAAGAACTGCTGGGCCTGATCCCTGACGACCCGAAGAAACCCTACGACGTCCGCGAAATCCTCGCGCGCCTGGCCGACGGCTCCCGCTTCCTTGAATTCAAAGGCGAGTTCGACGCCCACACCGTCTGCGGCCACCTGCACATCCAAGGCCACGCCGTCGGGGTGATCGGCAACAACGGCCCGATCACGCCCAAGGGCGCGACCAAGGCCGCACACTTTATCCAACTGTGCGACCAAAGCCGCACGCCGCTGCTGTTCTTGCACAACACCACTGGCTTCATGGTCGGCACCGAGTCAGAGCAGCAAGGCGTGATCAAGCACGGCGCGAAGATGATCCAGGCGGTGGCCAATGCACGAGTGCCTAAACTCACGATTGTGGTGGGCGGCTCCTACGGCGCCGGCAACTATGCAATGTGCGGCCGCGGCCTGGACCCGCGCTTTATCTTCGCCTGGCCCAACAGCCGCACGGCGGTGATGGGCGGTGCGCAGGCGGGCAAAGTGCTGCGCATCGTCACTGAGGCCAAGCAGTTGAAGGACGGCCTGGTGCCGGACCCCAAGGTGCTGGACATGCTGGAGCAGGTCACCGCACAGAAGCTCGACAGCCAATCCACCGCGCTTTATGGCAGTGCCAATTTGTGGGACGACGGGCTGATTGATCCACGGGATACACGGACCTTGCTGGGCTTTCTGCTGGATATCTGCCACGAGGCGCAGGTGCGTGAGTTGCAAGCCAATACCTTCGGTGTAGCGCGTTTTTAGGAGAACAATAAAAATGATCTTTACCCAAGAACACCAGGCACTGCGCCGCACCGTCCGCGCCTTCGTCGACCGTGAGATCAACCCCCATGTGGACGCATGGGAAAAAGCCGGACGCTTTCCCATCCATGAGATCTTCCGCAAGGCTGGCGACCTCGGTCTGCTGGGCATTTCCAAGCCGGAGAAATTCGGTGGCATGGGCCTGGACTACAGCTATTCCATCGTCGCCGCCGAAGAGTTCGGCACCATTCGCTGCGGCGGCATTCCCATGTCCATCGGCGTGCAGACCGACATGTGCACCCCCGCCCTCGCCCGCTTCGGCAGCGATGAACTGCGCGACGAATTCCTGCGTCCGGCCATCAGCGGCGAGCAGGTCGGCTGCATCGGCGTCTCGGAAACCGGCGCCGGCTCCGACGTGGCCGGGCTCAAGACCCATGCGCGCAAGGACGGCGACGACTACGTGATCAACGGCAGCAAAATGTGGATCACCAACTCACCCAGCGCCGACTTCATCTGCCTGCTGGCCAACACTTCCGACGACAAACCGCACATCAACAAGTCGCTGATCATGGTGCCGATGAACACCCCCGGCATCAGCGTCAGCCCGCCCCTGGAAAAGCTTGGCATGCACAGCTCCGAGACCGCCCAGGTGTTCTTCGACGACGTGCGCGTGCCGCAGCGCAACCGCATCGGCCATGAAGGCGCGGGGTTCATGATGCAGATGCTGCAGTTCCAGGAAGAACGCCTGTTTGGCGCGGCCAATATGATCAAGGGCCTGGAGCACTGCATCGACAGCACCATCGACTACTGCAAAGAACGCCAGACCTTCGGCAAGGCGCTGATCGATAACCAGGTCATTCACTTTCGCTTGGCTGAGCTCTCCACCGAAATCGAATGCCTGCGCGCGCTGGTCTATCAGGCCACCGAGCAATACATCAAAGGCCAGGACGTCACCCGCCTGGCCTCCATGGCCAAGCTCAAGGCCGGGCGCCTGGGCCGCGAAGTCAGCGACAGTTGCCTGCAATACTGGGGCGGCATGGGCTTTATGTGGGACAACCCCGTGGCCCGCGCTTATCGCGATGTGCGCCTGGTGTCGATCGGCGGCGGCGCCGACGAAATCATGCTGGGCATCATCTGCAAACTGATGGGCACCTTGCCGGGGAAAAAATCATGAAGACCTTGCTGCTGGAACCGCACAACGGCGTGTTGCACATCACCCTCAACCGCCCTGAAAGCCGCAATGCGATGAGCCTGGAAATGGTCAATGAACTGCGCAGCGTGATGGCGAAGTTGGACAGCCAGACGCGGGCGGTGGTGATCAGCGGTTCAGGCGGGCATTTTTGCGCCGGGGCGGACGTGAAGGATCTCGTCACCGCGGGTAGCCAACTACAGGCACTGAACCGGGCGTTTGGCACCTTGCTGCAGGAAGTGGAAAGCGTGCCGCAAGTCGTGATCGCGGTGCTGCAAGGCGCGGTGCTGGGCGGGGGGTTTGGATTGGCGTGTGTGAGTGATATCGCGATAGCCGATCACCAGGCGCAATTCGGATTGCCGGAGACCAGCCTGGGATTATTACCAGCGCAGATTGCGCCGTTTGTGGTCAAGCGGATTGGCCTGACCCAGGCTCGACGGTTGGCGCTGACGGCAGCTCGGTTTGATGGCGTGGAAGCTGAACGATTGGGGGTGGTGCATTTTACCGAGCGCGACCCGCAGGCGCTGGCAGAGCGGTTGGATGAGGTACTGGGACACGTGCTGCGCTGCGCACCAGGCGCGAATGGACGGACCAAATCCCTGTTGCTGGCGAGTGTGGATGAGCCGCTTGAGGCTGTGCTGGACCGAGGGGCGCAGTGGTTTGCCGAGGCGGTAAGGAGCGAAGAAGGGATTGAGGGGACGCAGGCGTTTGTGCAGAAAAGAAAGCCTCGGTGGTGTAAGTGACGCCATCGCGAGCAAGCCAGCTCCCACAGTGCAGAGGTGCGAACACCTACAACTGTGGGGGCTGGCTTGCCTGCGATGAGGCCCGCTCAAACACCCCATCAGCCAAGGGATACACCCATGCCCGCATTCAGCAAAATCCTGATCGCCAACCGCGGTGAAATCGCCTGCCGCATCCAGCGCACCGCCCAGGCCCTTGGCTATCGCACGGTGGCGGTCTACAGCGATGCCGACGCCCAGGCCCTGCACGTACAGATGGCCGACGAAGCCGTGCACATCGGCCCCGCCCCGGTCCAACAGTCATACCTCAATATCGACGCCATCCTCAACGCTGCCAGAGTCACCAGCGCCGATGCCATCCACCCCGGCTACGGCTTCCTCTCCGAAAACCCCGACTTCGCCCGCGCCTGCCAGCAAGCCGGCCTGACCTTTATCGGTCCCAGCCCCGAAGCCATCGAACTGATGGGCAGCAAACGCCTGTCCAAACTCGCCATGCTCGACGCGGGCGTGCCGTGCATCGCCGGTTACCAAGGCAGCGCCCAGGACGACAGCACCCTGCAACGGGAAGCCGACGCCATCGGCTACCCCTTGATGATCAAAGCCAGCGCCGGCGGTGGCGGTCGCGGCATGCGCCTCGTCCAGCACCCAGAAGAGCTGCTGGACAACCTGCACACCGCCCGCTCAGAGGCCAAAAACGCCTTCGGCAGCGGCGAACTGATCCTCGAACAAGCCCTGATCGACCCGCGCCACGTCGAAATCCAGCTGTTCGGCGACAGCCACGGCCACCTCATTTACCTCGGCGAGCGCGACTGCTCGATCCAGCGCCGCCATCAGAAAATCATCGAGGAAGCCCCCTGCCCGGTCATGACGCCCGAACTGCGCCAGGCCATGGGCGAAGCCGCTTTGAACGCCGGGCGTGCGGTGAACTACGTCGGCGCCGGCACCGTGGAATTCCTGCTCGACCGCAACGGCCGATTCTACTTCCTGGAAATGAACACGCGTCTGCAAGTGGAACACCCGGTGACCGAACTGATCACCGGCCTCGACCTGGTGGACTGGCAGTTGCAAATCGCCGCCGGCCAACCATTGCCGCTGACACAGCCGGACGTCTCCCTCAACGGCCACGCCATGGAAGTGCGCCTGTACGCCGAAGACCCGGCCCAGGGTTTCCTGCCGCAAACCGGTGAGGTGTTGCGCTGGGATCCGGCCGCTGGCGTGCGTATCGACCATGGAGTGACGGAAGGCCAACGCATCAGCCCGTTCTACGACCCGATGCTGGGCAAAATCATTGCCTATGGCGCGACCCGCGAAGAGGCGCGACGCAAATTGCTACGGGCGGTGGAAGATACGGTGCTGCTCGGGGTCACCACCAATCAGCCGTTGCTGGTTGATCTGCTCAAGCATCCGGACTTTGTCGGCGGCGATTTCAGTACCGGATTTATTGCTGAGCACTTCAGCGAAATCCAGCCCCTGACGCCGTCAGCAGAACACCTTGCCCTGGCCGCCGCACTGTTTTACCAGCACAGCGCCAACCAGCATCCCCAAGGCCTGGCGGGATGGCGCAACAACACCAGCGCACCCTGCACCTATCGCCTGGAGGTCAACGGCGACACCCACACCGTCAACGCTGCCCCCCTGCCTCTCACCACCGACGGCCGCCACGCCAACCACGTGTTCAATGGCATCCGCCGCCGCACCGCCTATCACCTCGTCGGCAACCAACTGTGGCTACCTGGCCTCACGGTGACTGACCGCACCCAGCAAGTCGCCAGCCGCCAGGCCAACGTCAGCAGCGGCACGGTCAAGGCGCCGATGGACGGTGCAATTGTCGATGTGCGGGTCAGCGCCGGCGACAGCGTGACCAAAGGCCAACTGTTGCTGGTGCTCGAAGCCATGAAAATGGAGCATCCGTTGACGGCCGGTATCGACGGTGTGATCAAGGGCGTGCAAGTAATCGCCGGTGATCAGGTGCGCAATCGTCAAGTTTTACTGGAGATCGTCTAGCCCCTAGGCGGAACTACAGGGCCGGGCTACGCTCTATCCCCATCAGAAAGGGAAGAGTACGGGAACCTGCACGATGCCTCATTGGCTGATTATTGACCTTGAAGCCACAACGGATGAAGGCGGCTGGCCCGTGACGGAGATGGAAGTCATCGAGATCGGCGCGAGCCTGGTCAACCGCCAGGGCCGCGAACTGGATCACTTCCAGCGCTTTGTGCGGCCGCTGCGCCGGCCATTGCTAACGCCCTTTTGTCGCCAACTGACCCACATCACCCAGGCAAACATTGATGGCGCGGCGCCGATGACCGAGGTGTGGCCGCTATTCGAGCGCTGGCTGGGCCAGCATCAGCCGCGCCTGGAAGGCTGGGCCAGCTGGGGTGATTACGATCGTAAGCAACTGGAACTCGAATGGCAGCGCCACGGCCTGTCCAGCGCACTCGCGACCACGCCCCACCTAAACCTCAAGCAGCGCTTCGCCAAGGCCAGGCGCCTGGACAAGCCCCTGGGGCTCAACGGCGCCCTGCAATTGGCGGGGTTGCAGTTCCATGGCCAACAGCATCGGGCGCTGGAGGATGCACGCAACACCGCGCGCCTGCTGCCGTTGATTTTGCCGGTCTAGGCAGCTCCACTGGCCTTGGGCATACTGGACGCCCTTTTTGGTGATGCTTACCTGTAGGAGCGAGCTTGCTCGCGAAGAACGTCAACGCTAAAGCGGGTGATCTGATTAAACGCGGTGCCTGGGCGTTCTTCGCGAGCAAGCTCGCTCCTACAATAAAAGCATCAACCCCTTTTCCGAGGAATCGCCCATGTTCAAAGTCAACGAGTACTTCGACGGCACCGTCAAGTCGATCGCTTTCGGCACCGCAGAAGGTCCGGCGACCATCGGCGTAATGGCCCCCGGCGAATACGAGTTCGGCACCGCCCAGCGTGAGATCATGCACGTGGTGTCTGGCGCCCTGACCGTCAAACTGCCTGATGCCAGCGAGTGGGAAACCTTCGCCGCCGGCAGCCAGTTCAACGTGCCCGCCAACAGCAAGTTCCAGCTGAAGGTCGCCGTGGACACCGCTTACCTGTGCGAATACCGCGGCTAAGGGTTTCCCGGAAGCAAAAAAAAGCCCGTCTCGCAGGAGACGGGCTTTTTTTATGCGTGAGGAAAGTTACTCCAGGATCGTCACCGGCATCCCGACTTCCAGGCGCCCGATACCGTCGTTGACCAGGTTCTGGCCGAAAATCGCGCCGGCTTCGGTCTTGCGATATGCCTCAAGCGTGGCGAAAGGTTCGCGGTCAGCGCTGCGCTCGCCAGTCTGCGGGTCGATGGTGGTGAGGATGCAGCGCGAGCACGGCTTGACCGCACGAAACTCCACGTCGCCGATGCGCAAGCGTTTCCAGCCATCTTCGGCGAAGGCTGCGCTGCCCTCAATGACCAGGTTGGGCCGAAAGCGCAACATGTCCATGGGGCGGCCGATGCGCTGTGAAAGGTCGTCCAGTGACGCCTGACCGATCACCAGCAGCGGGTAACCGTCGGCAAACGCGACCTGGTCGTCGTCCTTGCCGTAACCGGCCTGAGTGGTGCGGGCGCGTTCGAGGGGGATTTGCACCAGGCGCGTCGGTTTGCCGATGAAATCGCTGACCCACGCGGCCGCCGCGTCGCCCGCGTCCGGCACGCGCAAGGTGTCGCGCCAGATCGTCACACCCCGCAACTCGGCGTCGCTGCCGGGCAGCGCCACGTCCAGCGGCGTGTAACCCGGCGAACTCAAGGTGAGGCCGCCGCTGCGGTTCCACAACGCCGACAGTTGGCTCATCTTTGCCACGGCACGCTGCGTGAGGAAACGTCCACTGGCTTCATCCACCAGCATCCAGCGTCGGTCCCCGTCCACCCCGAGTTTATCCAGGCCGACGTGCTGCAGTATTTCGGCCTTGCCGGACTTCAAGGGGTAACGGTACAACGCGCTGAGACGAAGCATGAGCCTGCATTCCTGAGGGACAAAGCCATCACCCTAAGGTCAAGCGGGCACTTCGTCCAGCATCAGACGCTGACGCACCACATCCACCAGCTTGTCGGGCTGGAATTTGGACAGGAAGTTGTCGCAGCCGACCTTCTTCACCATCGAATCGTTGAAACTGCCCGACAGCGAGGTGTGCAGCACCACATACAAGCCACGCAGACGCGGGTCGTTGCGGATCTCCGTGGTGAGGCGGTAACCGTCCATCTCGGGCATTTCGGCGTCGGTGAAGATCATCAGCAGCTTGTCGGTCATCACCTGGCCGCTGTCGGCCCAGGCCTTGAGCATGTTCAGCGCCTTGAGACCGTCGCTGGCGATGTGCATCTTCACCCCCAACTGGCCGAGTGTGTCGCGCAGTTGCGAGAGGGCCACGTTGGAATCGTCTACCAGCAGCACTTCGCGGCCACGGGCACGCTCCAGCACCGGATCTTCGAGTTTTTCACGGGAGACCTTGGCGTTGTACGGCACGATCTCGGCCAGGACTTTTTCCACGTCGATGATTTCCACCAACTGGTCGTCGACCTTGCTGATGGCCGTGAGGTAATGCTGGCGACCGGCACTGGTCGGTGGCGGCAGGATGGCTTCCCAGTTCATGTTGACGATGCGGTCCACGCCGCCCACCAGGAACGCCTGCACCGAGCGGTTGTACTCGGTGACGATAATGGTGCTGTTGGGGCCCGGCACCAGCGGGCGCATCCCAATGGCCTGGGACAGGTCAATCACCGGCAGGGTCTGGCCCCGCAGGTTGACCACGCCACAGACGAACGGGTGGCGCTGCGGCATCAAGGTCAACTTGGGCAGTTGCAGGACTTCCTGCACCTTGAACACGTTGATCGCGAACAACTGACGCCCGAACAGGCGGAACATGAGGATTTCCAGGCGATTCTCACCCACCAGTTGCGTGCGTTGATCTACCGTGTCGAGAATGCCGGCCATTAAATGCTCCTGATGCGCTAAAGGTTGTGCAGCTCACTTACAGCTTGTTATCGGCGGCAAGCGCCAGACCTTGACCCTTGTAAAATGCCACGTAAATCCATTGATGTCACACTGACATCATGGTTTACTGCGCTGGCCTCTCCAGAGAGCGGCACGGCGACGTTGCACGACATTCAATTCGGTGCAAGGTTCCGCCATGTAAGGGATTCCCCTACGCACAATCAGGCCCAACCTGATATTCGCAATATCTAATAGCCATTAATGTGACGCCATTCTCAATGCATGAATGGAGTCAGGCTTTTGTTTGCCATCCCAAGCCCTCGGCCCACAGGCCTTCTAGACATTCAAATGTCGGCAATTGAAGGTGTGCAATTGACCCCGTTCATGACGGCCGCGCACAGCCCTCGCCGTCACTCTAATAATCTTCCTACTGACAATTCAGAAGCAACCTACAGATCCCAGTCATATTTCAGCGCTACTTTTAAGCCATTCACCCGGTGCGACATCTCATCACCCGACCTTATGTTGCGGAGACTTGTATGATGAACAGCGCAAATGAATGGCAGACAACTCTTCCTGAATTTTTGCTTGAAGCAGAAACCCTGCTGGCCAAGTCGCAAGAGTGCTTGAGCCATCTGCACCTGATCCGCGACGACAGCGATGCCATCGAGTGCATGAAGGCCAGCCTGACGAAACTGGCCGAGAAGGCTGACAACCTGGCCCTGCAGGCGATCAGCGAATTTTCCCGGCATATCCACTACCTGATTGCCAATGCTGCCAGCCCGATGCAACTGCATGATCAGGCGCTGGATGCCTTGCACGCGTGCCTGACGCTACTGGCATGGCAGCTTGAACTGATCGATGCCCGCACCGGCGAACTGGGTATGGATGAGAGTGAGCAAGCAACCCTGATTGCTACTGTCACGCTACAGATTCCGCAAAAAGACTTCAGCTATAAACCGCAGCAGCGGATGCACCACGCGTCTTGAGCGAATATCAGGTCGTGTTTAACCGGAAGTTATCTGAAAACGACATCCCCATTAATTCAAGGGCATTTCGTTGCGCAGAAAAAGATATCAATTAGCCATTAATGGTAATAACGATACAAACAAACAGAAATAATATAACGCCCCTACTCCATGAACTCTGGGAATACCGCCCGGAGCATTTGCGCAGTTAATACCCCTTGCCTGGCACGGCACCAGGCGACCAACGGTAATAGTGGTGGTACTATGCCCCACTCGAAGTGACTCAACTTCATCATGCATAAAAACGATTCGATTACACGGTCCAAACAGAGCCCTGTCAGCCGCCGTGACCGGACTTTCCGCAGCGAACCTTCATTGGCTCCATCCGCTATGTACGCCTCCCTCAAGACACTCATCGCAAGGTCCGCGTCCCGCAGCAATGCACGCCGTTTGATCCTCGCGCTGTGCCTTGGCTCGCTGCTGCTGAGCCTGTGGGCCTACCATTTTTCCGCGGCCTTGCCGCTGCTGGTGATGCTCAACCTGACCACACTGGTGGTGGTCGGCCTGCAACAGTGGCACTCGCGCAAAGCCATCAAGTTCCAGCCCCAGGAACTGGCCGATCGCCTGTTGCAAGTGCAGGAAAACGAACGCCACCGCCTCAGTCGCGAACTGCATGACGACATCGGCCAACTGCTCACTGCCGCCAAGCTGCAAAGCGAATGGCTCAAGCGCCGCCTGCCCGAAGACCTACAAAGCCAGTGCACGGTGCTGTGCAACACCCTCAATGAAACCCTGGCCAAGGTGCGTGACGTCTCCGCCATCCTCAACCCGCGCCAGTTGGCCAGCCTGGGCCTGGAAGCCAGCCTGCGGGCGCACCTGCTCAAAACCCTTGAAAACACGCAGGTGTGCTGGAGCCTGGAATGCCAGCAACGGCTGACCGGCATCCCGGAAGAAATGGCCGTGGCAGCCTTTCGCATTACCCAGGAAGCGGTGACCAACATGCTGCGCCACGCCCAGGCGCGCAATCTGCTGGTACGCCTGCAACGCCTGCCTGAGGGCCTGTCACTGTTTATCAGCGATGACGGCCAGGGCTTTTCGCCAGCCATCGACCCGGGCCTGGAAGGCCAACGAGGTATGGCCGGTATGTCAGAGCGGATTGATCAGCTTGGCGGTTCATTATCCGTCAGCAGCCAGCCAGGCAAAGGGACACGGATCGACGCGCTTTTCCCCTGGGCGCCCCGCGCCCTCGAACGGGCCAGTTCCCCTAAGGTTCTCGAGTGACCTGCACATTACTCCTGGTGGATGACCATGCACTGATCCGGGCCGGCGTACGCGCGCTGGTCCAGGACATTCCTGGTTACACGGTGGTCGGCGAAGCCAGCGATGGCGCGCAATTACTGGAGCGGTTCAGCGCCCTGTTGCCCGATATCGTGCTGCTGGACCTGTCGATGAAACACACCGGCGGCCTGGATGCCCTGCAGCAACTCAAGCGCGCCTACCCCAAGAGCCGCGTGCTGATCCTGTCGATGCACACCGACCCGGAACTGATCATGTGCGCGCTGGAATCCGGCGCCCACGGCTACCTGCTCAAGGACACCACCGCCAACGAGCTGGAACACGCGCTCCTGGCCCTGCGCAACAACGAGCGCTATCTGAGCCCGGCGATTGCCCACACGGTGATCAACCAGGCGCTGGTGCGCAGCCAGGGTCCAACCCCGCCCGCGGGTCATAGCCACAACCTCACGGCGCGGCAGCTGGAAATTCTGCGCCTGATCGTACGCGGCAAGTCTACCCGGGAAATCGCCCACGGCCTGGGCCTGAGCATCAAGACCGTGGAAGCGCACCGCTCGCAGATCATGAAGCGCCTGCAGATTTTCGACGTGGCGGGCCTGGTGTTATTTGCGGTGCGCGAGCAGATCATCAGCCTGGACGACTAACGGCGAATCCACCGGCAGGTGCACACGCAAGGCCTTGGGCAAGGCCTCGAAGTGCAGGTCATCGCCCTCCAGCGGCTCGCCATCCAGGTTGATGTACAGGCCCTGCGCGACCTTGATATTCACCCATGGCAGGCGCGCCCGCACAAACATGGTGTCCAGGCCCCAGCCATTGCTCATCAGTTCTCGCAGAGTACCGACCACTTCCTGAGGCGCGGGCAGGATGCTGACATCCAGCAAGCCATCATCGGCCATGGCGCCTGGACATAGCTCATGCCCACCGCCCGCCTGGCGACCGTTGCCGATGCCCAGGGCGAGCAACTCGCCTTTCCAATGGAAGTCGGGGCCGTCCAGCTCGGCGTAGGCAGCCTTTAGCTCGCTGAACCGCGTCAAACCCGTGAACAGGTAGGCGGCGCCGCCCAGGACCTTCTTCAAGTCTTCAGAGGTATTGGCCGTGACTTGGCTGCCGAAACCGCCGGTGGCCATGTTGAGGAAGATTTGCCCGCCGACCTGGCCAAGGTCAATGGCCCTTGGCGGCACATCCAGCAGTGCCAGGGCCTGGGCGGGTTCCAGCGGCACACCGGCAGCCTTGGCGAAGTCGTTGGCGGTGCCCAGGGGCATCAACACCAGGCTGGCGTCAGTCTTGGCCTGGGCCATGGCTTCGGCCACATCACGCAAGGTACCGTCGCCGCCGCCGGCAATGATGTGGGTGTAGCCGTCGGCCAGGGCTTCGCTGACCAGACGTTGGGCATCGCCACCTTCCCAGGTGACCCGCACGGCCAGCTCCCCACCCTGCTCGCGCCGGGCCTGCACGGCGGAGCGTACGTCCTCGTTGAGGGCTTGCTTGCCGTGGAGGATCAACAGGGCTTTGGGGGTGGTCATGGGTGGGTTACTCCTGGATTCAAAGGTGCTCGGAAGATGTGGACCTTTGGCGAGGAAAAAAAAGCCATAGAATGGGAAAATAATTGGATGATTGAGTACATATCCGTTTTTTGGGTAACGGCTGCTTAGGGTTCCGCCCTTACGGCGGGTCACTTTTGGAAAAGAGCCTCAATACTCGGTGTGCCCGTAATCCGACAGTGATTTGGGGGGCGCCAAAGATCAAAAACAAAGCCAGAGCAGATTGATATCTACCTGATATAGGAGATCTAAATTGTGGGAGCGGGCTTGCTCGCGAAAGCGGTGGATCAGTTAGCGATGTAATCGCTGACACGCCGCCTTCGCGAGCAAGCCCGCTCCCACATTTGAAACTGAGACCGGCTTCCAGAAACCGGTCGGCTACTAGGCCGCCGCGCTTCTGCTTGTGATCTAAGGCGCCCCGTCAAACACGCTGGCCGAACGCAGGCTTTGGAGTGAGGGCACCACACCGAGCCGAGGCGAGGCGAGGTGCCGAGTGTTGGGGCGGAACCAATAGCAGCCGTTACCCAAATAATGGATATGTACTCAATCAGCTCTTATGCAACTTGCTCATCAATTGCGCCTCAGCCTGAGTCAACCCACACGACTGCGTCAGCTCATCCACCGTAGCCCCCATCCCCACCAGCTTGGCAGCCTGGGCAAACGAAAGACTCGAAGGATCCCGCTGCTCGATCTGCGCCAGCTTGTCCGGCAACGGCGCAAGAATCGCGCGCAGTTCATGCACCTCATCCCCCACCCTCACCGCACTCTGCTGGTAATGATCGACCCGCTTCACCAACTCAAGCACGCGCCGGTCACGCACAGCATCACGCTCAGCCTGCTGCAACAACCATTCGCGCTGCTGACGCACATAGCGCAACAGAAACGCCAAGGTCCCGGCCCACAACAGGGCCAGGACGATCACCGCAGCTTCAAGGAACAATCAGATGCTCTCCAGTTCCGACCATTCTTCTTCGCTCATCATCTTGTCCAGCTCAACCAGAATCAACAGTTCGTTGTTCTTGTTGCACACGCCCTGGATGAACTTGGCCGATTCCTCGTTGCCCACGTTCGGCGCGGTTTCCACTTCCGATTGGCGCAGGTAGACCACTTCCGCGACGCTGTCGACCATGATCCCGACCACTTGCTTGTCGGCTTCGATGATGACGATACGCGTGTTGTCGCTGACTTCGACCGTGCCCAGGCCAAAACGCTGGCGGGTGTCGATCACCGTCACCACGTTGCCGCGCAGGTTGATGATGCCCAGCACATAGCTTGGCGCACCGGGAACCGGAGCGATCTCGGTGTAGCGCAGCACTTCCTGCACGCGCATCACGTTAATACCGTAGGTTTCGTTGTCCAGTTTGAAGGTAACCCATTGCAGGATCGGATCATCCAAACCTTGTGCGGACGCTGACTTGTTCATATCTCTGACCCCTTCAAATGCCGATGTAGGCGGCGTGTGTACTTCTATTGGCCGCACGCGCGTGCGGCCCTTATTGTCCAATCAACTGCGTTTGTTCACTGGCATCGCCTTAACGGCACCGCTGGCGATCAACTCGGCCAGTTCGGCGACGTCGAGCAACGCGCACATATGTTCGATCACGGTGCCCGCCAGCCAAGGCCGTTGGCCTCGGTGGCTGCGCCATTTGATTTCGTTCGGGTCCAGGCGCAACGAGCGGCTGACTTGATGCACCGCCAACCCCCACTCGTAGCCCTGCACCGAGATCACGTATTGCAAGCCTTGGCGGAAGTCGTCGCGGTAGCGGTCGGGCATCACCCAGCGCGCGGTGTCCAGGACTTTCAGGTTGCCGGCCTGGCTGGGCAGGATGCCAAGAAACCACTCCGGTTGCCCGAACAACGGCGTCAGCTCCTGACCCTCCAGGGAGTAGATCGAGCCTAGGCACACCAGCGGAACTGCCAGGGTCAAGCCGGCGACGTCGAACAGCAGGCATTCGAACGGTTCGGCAGCCCAGCTCGGGCGGTCATCACCGGCCACCGGCGGCGGCGTGATGCTCGGCGGCAGGTGCACTTCCACCACTGGCTCGACCACGGCAGGGGCAACCACCACCGGCGCCACCTGCGGTGTCATCGGCACCACGCTTCGCGCATCCCGGGCTTGTTCTTCCAGCACCGCCAACTGGAATTCATCCAGTACGGCTTCTGGTTCAACAGCCGGTTCCAGTACCAGGATCGGTTCCGGAAATTCTTGCGCGGTCGCATCCTGCAACAAGGCATCCAGGTAGGATTCCAGTGCCAGTTGCGGCCGGGTCTTGAGTTCTACGGGACGGTTCATCACGCCACCTGCGCCACAAGTTGCTGCGACAGCAGGTGCTTGAGCAACGCACGGTAGGCCAGTACGCCGCGGCTTTTCGAGTCGAACTGCGACGGCGCGAGGCCCGCACGGCTGGCATCACGCAGGCGCGTGTCCACCGGGATGTAGCCGTTCCAGATGGTGTCCGGGTAGGCATCGCGTAACACGCGCAGGGTGCCGAGGGAGGCCTGGGTACGACGGTCGAACAAGGTCGGCACGATGCTGAACGGCAGCGCCTGTTTGCGCGAACGGTTGATCATCGCCAGGGTGCTGACCATGCGCTCCAGGCCTTTGACGGCCAAGTGCTCGGTTTGCACCGGGATCACCAACTGCTGGCTCGCCGCCAAGGCATTGACCATCAACACCCCAAGCAGCGGCGGGCTGTCGATGATCGCGTAGTCGAAGTCCTGCCACAGTTGCGCCAGGGTCTTGGCGATCACCAGACCCAACCCGCTCTGCCCCGGCGACTGGCGCTCAAGGGTGGCGAGGGCGGTGCTGGACGGCAGCAGGGAAATGCTTTCGTTACTGGTGGGCAGCAGCAGTTGCCCAGGCAAATCGGCCGGTACGCTGCCTTTGTGCAGGAACAGGTCGTAGTTGCTGTGTTCCAGCGCGTCCGGGTCATAGCCGAAATAGCTGGTCATGGAGCCATGGGGGTCCAGGTCCACCACAACCACGCGCTTGCCCGCCTCGGCCAGCAAGCCGGCTAAGGCGATAGAAGTGGTGGTCTTGCCGACTCCACCTTTTTGATTGGCAACTGCCCAGACTCTCATTCGGTTGGTTCCTCCCGGCAGGCACAGGCGCGACCGAGACATTGCATAGGGTTATTGAGCCGGCGACGGAGAATTGACGGCGCTCTGACGAACCGGCGGTTTTACAGGGGGCGGTGCAGTTTGTGTGCCAGCCCGCTTCAAGGCCGCATCCGGTGTTGCATTGGCGGTGCCGGTGCCAGTCAGGCTGCGACGCACATCCAGGTTGCGCGACACCACCAGCACCACCCGACGGTTCTTCGCGCGGCCCTCTGCCGTCGCGTTATTGGCCACCGGCTGGAACTCGCCATAGCCCACCGACGCCAGGCGTCCAGGGTTTATGCCCTGCATCGCCAACATGCGCACGATGCTTGAAGCGCGCGCCGAGGACAGCTCCCAGTTGGTCGGGTACTGCGCGGTGCTGATCGGGAAATTGTCGGTGAAGCCTTCGACATGGATCGGGTTTTCAAACGGCTTGAGGATCGCCGCCACCTTGTCGATGATGGTAAACGCCTGGTCGCTCGGCAACGCATCGGCGCTGGCAAACAGCAGGCTGGAATTGAGCTCGATCTCCACCCACAACTCGTTGCCGCGCACGGTCATCTGGTTGGAACTGATCAGGTCGCCAAACGCTGCGCTGATGTCATCGGCGATGCTTTTCAGCGGATCACTGGTGCCACCCACCCCGGCAGCGGTTTCATCGCTGTCGTTGACCAGCGGCTTGGCCGGGGTCACGGTCTTGGGTCGCTCCTCGCCGATGGGAATGGCCTTGAGCGAGCGATCGGCGTCGTTGAACACGCCGATCAAGGCCTGGGAAATGACCTTGTACTTGCCTTCGTTGATCGACGAGATGGAGTACATCACCACGAAAAAGGCGAACAGCAGGGTAATGAAGTCCGCGTAGGACACCAGCCACCGCTCATGGTTGACGTGTTCTTCAGGCTCGCGACGGCGACGGCTCACAATGCATACCTCCCATCAATCCATGAAGCCCTGGAGCTTCAATTCGATGGAGCGCGGGTTCTCGCCCTCGGCAATCGACAAAATACCTTCCAACAACATTTCGCGGTAACGCGACTGGCGCATGGCGATCGACTTGAGTTTGCTCGCCACCGGCAACAACACCAGGTTGGCACTGGCTACGCCGTAGATGGTGGCGACAAACGCCACGGCAATACCGCTGCCCAGTTGCGAAGGGTCGGCCAGGTTGCCCATCACGTGGATCAGGCCCATCACCGCACCGATGATGCCGATGGTCGGCGCATAACCGCCCATGCTTTCAAAGACTTTGGCGGCGTTGATGTCGCGGCTTTCCTGGGTATAAAAATCCACTTCCAGGATGCTGCGGATCGCTTCCGGCTCGGCCCCGTCCACCAGCAATTGCAGGCCTTTGCGCGCGTAGCTGTCCGGCTCGGCATCGGCCACGCCTTCCAGCCCCAGCAGGCCTTCCTTGCGCGCGGTGAGACTCCAGTTGACTACACGGTCGATGCCGCCCGGCAGGTCGACACGTGGCGGGAAGATGATCCACACCAGAATCTGCATGGCACGCTTGAACGAGCTCAGGGGCGATTGCAACAACGCAGCACCCACGGTGCCACCGATCACGATCAGCGCCGCCGGGCCGTTGGCCAGGGCGCCGAGGTGGCCGCCTTCAAGGTAGTTGCCGCCAATGATCGCGACAAACGCCATGATGATGCCGATCAGGCTCAGGACATCCATCAGAGGCAGGCCTCCACCAGATGCTTGCCGATGTCGTCCAGGCTGTAGACAGCGTCAGCCAGGTCGGCCTTGACGATGGCCATGGGCATGCCGTAGATCACGCAGCTGGCTTCGTCCTGGGCCCAGATGGCGCTGCCGCCTTGCTTGAGCAGGCGCGCGCCTTCACGGCCGTCGGCGCCCATGCCGGTAAGCACCACCGCCAGAACTTTGTCGCCGTAGGACTTGGCCGCCGATCCGAAGGTGATATCCACGCATGGCTTGTAGTTCAGACGCTCGTCACCCGGCAGGATTTTGATCGCGCCGCGGCCGTCCACCATCATCTGCTTGCCACCCGGCGCCAGCAGCGCCAGACCCGGACGCAGGATGTCGCCATCCTCGGCTTCCTTGACGCTGATGCGGCACAGTTTGTCCAGGCGCTCGGCAAAGGCCTTGGTGAACGCAGCGGGCATGTGCTGGATCAGAACGATCGGCGCCGGGAAGTTGGCCGGCAACTGGGTCAATACGCGTTGCAGGGCAACCGGGCCGCCCGTGGACGTACCGATGGCGACCAGCTTATAGGCTTTGCGCTTGGGTGCAGGCGAATACGCCGCCGCAGGTGCAGCCGTACGTACCGGCGGCGCCGCAGGCCGTGTAACCGGCGCAGGCGCCGGGCGACTATACGAAGAACTGGTGGGAGCAGCAGGCGCAGCAACGGGTGCTGGCGCAGGCGCACTGAACAGGCTACGACGGTTACTGCGCGAAATGCTGTGCACCTTCTCGCACAGCATCTGCTTGACCTTCTCGGGGTTGCGCGAGATGTCTTCGAAATTCTTCGGCAGAAAATCCACCGCGCCGGCGTCCAGCGCATCCAGGGTGACCCGGGCGCCTTCGTGAGTCAGCGAGGAGAACATCAACACCGGGGTCGGGCAACGTTGCATGATGTGCCGGACTGCCGTGATGCCATCCATCATTGGCATCTCGTAGTCCATGGTGATCACGTCCGGTTTCAACGCAATGGCTTGATCAATCGCCTCTTTGCCGTTGGTGGCCGTACCGACCACCTGGATGCTTGGATCGGCGGAAAGAATTTCCGAGACGCGGCGACGGAAGAAACCCGAATCGTCCACCACCAGGACCTTGACTGCCATAAACACTCCGTTAGGCGGGGCGGGCACTACCGCCCTGCCCCACCAGAATCAAATACGCCGAGCGGCGTAACGCTTGAGCATGCTCGGAACATCGAGAATCAGCGCGATCCGGCCGTCACCGGTAATGGTCGCACCCGACATGCCCGGGGTTCCCTGCAGCATTTTGCCCAAAGGCTTGATGACCACTTCTTCCTGGCCCACCAGTTGATCGACCACGAAGCCGATGCGCTGGGTGCCCACCGAAAGAATCACCACATGGCCTTCGCGCTGCTCTTCATGCTTGGCCGATGCCACCAGCCAGCGCTTGAGGTAGAACAGTGGCAATGCCTTGTCGCGCACGATCACCACTTCCTGGCCGTCCACCACATTGGTGCGCGACAGGTCGAGGTGGAAGATCTCGTTGACGTTGACCAGCGGGAAAGCGAAGGCCTGGTTGCCCAGCATCACCATCAGGGTCGGCATGATCGCCAAGGTCAACGGCACCTTGATGACGATCTTCGAGCCCTGGCCCTTGGTCGAGTAGATGTTGATCGAGCCGTTGAGCTGGCTGATCTTGGTCTTCACCACGTCCATGCCGACGCCACGGCCGGACACGTCGGAAATCTCGGTCTTGGTCGAGAAGCCCGGGGCGAAGATCAGGTTGTAGCACTCGCTATCGGTCAGGCGGTCGGCGGCGTCCTTGTCCATCACGCCACGCTTGACCGCGATATTGCGCAATATCGCCGGGTCCATGCCCTTGCCGTCGTCAGTGATCGACAACAGGATGTGGTCGCCCTCTTGCTCCGCCGCCAGGATCACTTTGCCGTTGCGGGACTTGCCCGAGGCTTCGCGTTCTTCCGGGGTTTCCACACCGTGGTCGACAGCGTTGCGCACCAAGTGGACCAGCGGGTCGGCCAGGGCCTCGACAAGGTTCTTGTCGAGGTCGGTTTCTTCACCCACCAGTTCCAGGTTGATTTCTTTCTTCAACTGGCGTGCCAGGTCACGAACCAGGCGCGGGAAGCGGCCGAAGACTTTCTTGATCGGCTGCATCCGGGTTTTCATCACGGCGGTCTGCAGGTCGGCGGTCACCACGTCGAGGTTCGACACGGCCTTTTGCATGGCTTCATCGCCGCTGCTCAGGCCCAGGCGCACCAGGCGGTTACGCACCAGTACCAGTTCGCCGACCATGTTCATGATGTCGTCCAGGCGTGCGGTATCAACGCGCACGGTGGTTTCGGCTTCACTGGCGGGTTTATCGGCAACCGGTGCGGCGGCGGCACGTGCCGGAGCAGGTGCGGCAGCCGGCGCAGGCTTGGCCGCTGGTGCAGGGGCAGGCGCTGCAGCTTTGGCGGCAACCGGAGCAGCCGTGGCAACCGTCGCCGCTGGGGCCACTTCGCTGAACTTGCCCTTGCCGTGCAGTTCGTCCAGCAGCGATTCGAACTCATGATCGGAGATCAGGCCGTCGCCGGCCGGTGCTGCACTGGCCGCAGCAGGCGCTGCGGCCGTGGCGGCGACTTCCGGCAAGGCGTCGGCCACGAAGGTGCCCTTGCCGTGCAGTTGGTCGAGCAACGCTTCGAATTCGTCGTCGGTGATATCGGTGTTGGCATTGGCGGTCGGTGCTGCCGGCGCTTCCGACACAGCGGCGGGTGTCACGGCGTCGGCCGCGAACTGGCCTTTGCCATGCAACTGGTCAAGCAGGGATTCGAACTCAGCGTCAGTGATGTCTTCGCTGGTTGGCGCGGCAACAGCCGCAGCCGGTGCTTCTGCCTCGGCCTTCACGGCACTGAGGGAGTTGAGCAACTGCTCGAATTCGCTGTCGGTCACATCCGGCTCGGCCTCAGCCACTGGCTCGGGTGCTGCTTCTGCTACCGGCGCAGCCGACAGGTCGGCGGGCTCCGCATAACGTGCCAGCGCAGCCAACAGTTCCGGAGTGGCCGCGGTGATCGGGGCACGTTCGCGGACTTCGCTGAACATGCCGTTGACCGCATCCAGTGCTTCGAGAATCACGTCCATCAATTCCGAATCAACGTGACGCTCACCCTTGCGCAGGATGTCGAACACGTTCTCGGCAATGTGGCAGCATTCCACCAGCTCATGGAGCTGGAGGAAGCCGGCGCCCCCTTTTACAGTGTGAAAACCGCGAAAAATTGCATTGAGCAGGTTCGCATCATCCGGTCGGCTTTCCAGCTCGACCAGTTGCTCGGACAACTGCTCTAAAATTTCGCCGGCCTCTACAAGGAAATCCTGAAGGATTTCTTCATCGGCGCCGAAGCTCATGTGGGTGCTCCTTAGAAGCCTAAACTGGATAACAGGTCATCAACATCATCTTGACCCGATACAACGTCTTCACGTTTATCGGCATGAATCTGCGGACCTTCACCCTTGGCGAGATGTTTTTTTGGATCTTTTTCCGAGAGGATCGCTTCGCGGTCATGTTCAATGCCGGCAAAACGGTCAACCTGGCCTGCCATAAGCACCAATTTGAGCAAGTTGCTTTCCACTTCGGTGACCAACTGGGTCACACGCTTGATCACCTGACCGGTGAGGTCCTGGTAATCCTGGGCGAGCAGAATGTCGTTGAGGTTGCTGGAAACCGTGCGGTTTTCCTGCTCGCTGCGTGACAAGAACCCTTCGACCCGACGCGCCAACTCACGAAACTCTTCAGCGCCGACTTCGCGGCGCATGAAACGGCCCCAGTCGTTGCTCAGGGCCTGGGCTTCGTTGGCCATACCGTTGACCAGAGGCGTGGCGTTTTCCACCAGGTCCATGGTGCGGTTGGCCGCTGCCTCAGTCAGCCTGACCACATAGGACAGGCGTTCGGTGGCATCAGTGATCTGCGAGATTTCCTCAGCCTGGGGCATGTGTGGGTCAATCTGGAAATTGACGATCGCACTGTGCAGCTCGCGTGTGAGCTTGCCCACTTCCTGGTACAGGCCGCGATCACGGGTCTGGTTGAGCTCATGGATCAACTGCACCGCGTCGCCGAACTGACCTTTTTCAAGGCTTTCGACCAACTGGTGAGCATGCTTTTTCAGGGTCGACTCGAAGTCGGCCTGCGATGATTCTTTATGCTCCATAGCTCCCCCGTGGCAGCATCAATGACCGATGCGGTCGAAGATTTTTTCAATCTTCTCTTTCAAGGCCAATGCAGTGAATGGCTTGACCACGTAACCGTTTACCCCAGCTTGGGCGGCTTCGATGATCTGCTCACGCTTGGCTTCGGCGGTCACCATCAGCACAGGCAGGCCGCGCAGCTTTTCGTCAGCACGTACGTGGCGCAGCAAGTCGATACCGGTCATGCCCGGCATGTTCCAGTCCGTTACCAGAAAGTCGATGCTCCCGCTGTTGAGGATCGGAATGGCCGTAATGCCGTCATCCGCCTCGACCGTGTTAGTGAACCCAAGGTCACGCAACAGGTTTTTTATGATCCGCCGCATCGTTGAGAAGTCATCAACGATGAGGATTTTCATGTTCTTGTCCAATTCGACCTCCAAGCAGTCTTAAACGCGCCCAGCACCTGGACGCGCCATTTCAATCAACAGGCATTACACAAAAAGGACTGCCGAGGGCACCACGGGTCGAACCCGCGAAGGCTGGTCGCCCTCACGGTCTCGTCTGCAGTGTCCCCACACTGCCTGTCAGCGCGCTCGCCACTCTCCCAAACGCCCCCGCAAGCGGGCTGCGCACTGGCTGTGCAACTGGCTGACCCGCGACTCGCTGACCCCCAGGACCTCACCGATTTCCTTGAGGTTCAGCTCTTCGTCGTAGTACAACGCCAACACCAGTCGCTCACGCTCCGGCAAATTGGCAATCGCGTCCGCCAACGCCCCCTGGAAACGCTCATCTTCCAGGTCACGCGATGGCTCCATATGAGCGCTCGCGCCGTCCTCGTGCAGCCCTTCGTGTTCGCCGTCCTGCAACAGGTCGTCGAAACTGAACAGGCGGCTGCCCAAGGTATCGTTCAAAATCCCGTAGTAATCGTCGAGACTCAATTGGAGTTCGGCCGCAACTTCGTGATCTTTAGCGTCGCGACCGGTTTTTGCTTCAATTGCGCGAATTGCGTCACTGACCATGCGCGTATTGCGATGCACCGAACGCGGCGCCCAGTCACCTTTACGCACCTCATCAAGCATCGCACCACGGATACGGATCCCCGCATACGTCTCGAAACTCGCGCCCTTGCTCGCGTCATATTTGGTCGACACTTCGAGCAGGCCGATCATGCCCGCCTGGATCAGGTCTTCGACCTGGACGCTGGCCGGCAGGCGTGCCAGCAGGTGGTAGGCAATGCGCTTGACCAAGGGCGCGTAGCGCTCGATCAACTCGCCCTGACTGTCACGGGCAGACCTCTTGTAAGCGTTGTAGCCAGTCGCTGTCATAGCACGGGTCCTGCGCTCGTCTGATGCACCAATCGCTCGACGAAAAACTCCAGATGCCCCCGTGGGTTGGCGGGCAACGGCCAGGTATCGACCTTCTGGGCAATAGCCTTGAACGCCAATGCGCACTTGGAACGAGGGAACGCTTCGTAGACTGCACGCTGCTTTTGCACAGCCTTGCGCACACACTCGTCGTAGGGCACTGCGCCGACGTATTGTAAGGCGACATCGAGGAAACGATCCGTGACCTTGGTCAACTTGGCGAACAGGTTGCGCCCTTCCTGCGGGCTCTGGGCCATGTTGGCCAAGACGCGGAAGCGGTTCATGCCGTAGTCACGGTTAAGCAGTTTGATCAGGGCGTAGGCGTCGGTGATCGAGGTGGGTTCGTCGCAGACCACCAGCAACACTTCCTGCGCGGCGCGCACGAAGCTGACCACGGACTCGCCGATCCCGGCGGCGGTGTCAATCACCAGCACGTCGAGGTTATCGCCGATATCACTGAACGCCTGGATGAGGCCGGCATGCTGCGCCGGGCTCAGGTGCACCATGCTCTGGGTGCCCGAGGCAGCCGGCACGATGCGGATGCCACCGGGGCCCTGCAGCAGCACATCGCGCAGCTCGCAGCGGCCCTCGATCACATCGGCAAGGGTATGTTTGGGCGTCAGCCCCAGCAGAACGTCGACGTTCGCCAGGCCCAGGTCAGCATCCAACAGCATGACGCGACGGCCAAGCTCTGCCAGGGCCAGGGACAAATTCACTGACACGTTAGTTTTCCCGACGCCACCTTTGCCGCCGGTCACCGCGATCACCTGTACGGGATGCATGCTGCCCATTTTATTTCTTTACCTTGTCTTGCTTAGACGCAGGCTACATGGCTTGGCCGCGTGAATCGCTTGCAGACCATCGATGTAGATACATTTCACGGTGTTCATCCTGCCCTCAACCGACCCGTTTTGCCGGGTTGTGATAAAGGTCGGCGAACATATCAGCCATCGCTTCCTCGCTAGGCTCTTCTTGCATTTGCACGCTGACTGCACGGCTGACCAACTGATGACGGCGCGGCAGATGCAGATCATCCGGGATCCGCGGCCCGTCGGTCAGGTAAGCGACCGGCAATTCATGACTGATGGCCAGGCTCAACACCTCGCCCAGGCTCGCGGTTTCGTCGAGCTTGGTGAGGATGCAACCGGCCAGGCCGCAGCGTTTGTAGCTGTGATACGCAGCGGTAAGAACCTGTTTCTGGCTGGTGGTTGCAAGCACCAGGTAGTTTTTCGATTTGATGCCACGTCCGGCCAGGCTTTCAAGCTGCATGCGCAATGCCGGGTCGCTGGCTTGCAGGCCGGCGGTATCGATCAATACCACGCGTTTGCGCAGCAGCGGGTCGAGGGCGTTGGCCAGGGACTGGCCCGGGTCGACGTGAGTCACCGATACATTGAGAATACGGCCCAGCGTCTTGAGCTGCTCCTGGGCACCAATACGGTAGCTGTCCATGCTCACCAGCGCGATATTCTGTGCGCCGTATTTGAGTACGTAACGGGCCGCCAGCTTGGCCAGGGTGGTGGTCTTGCCCATGCCGGCAGGGCCGACCATGGCGATCACACCGCCCTCTTCCAATGGTTCGATTTCCGGGGTAACGATCATCCGTGCCAGGTGGGCCAGCAACATGCGCCAAGCCTGGCGAGGCTCTTCGATTTCGGTGGTCAAGGCCAGCAGGTCGCGGGACAACGGGCCGGACAAGCCGATACGTTGCAGGCGCCGCCACAGGTTGGCCTGTTGCGGCTTGCTGCCTTGCAGCTGGTTCCAGGCCAACGAGCCAAGCTGCACTTCCAGCAGCTCACGCAGGCCATTGAGTTCAAAGCGCATCGAGTCGAACACCCGCTGGTCAACCGCAGGCGCCGGAGCAGGCGCAGCAGGACGTGGCGGTTCTTTGAAGGTCGGCTCGACCAGCGGCTCCGAAGCGGTCAGCGGCAGGCCGGCGAACAACTGGCGATTAGTGGTGGCATCGCTGTCGCCGCGCATGCTCAGTTCCGCCTGGGCCGAGACAATGCGTGAAGCAGTCTTGCGCAGCTCGTCTTCGAGCTCCATGTTCGGCACACGCGGCGCCAGGGCCTGGGGGGTGTAATCCAGGGCAGCCGTCAGCTCGACACCGCCGGCAATACGACGGTTTCCGATAATCGCGGCGTCAGCGCCCAGCTCATCACGAACCAGTTTCATGGCCTGACGCATATCGGCGGCGAAAAAACGCTTCACTTGCATAACCCACTACCCTCAGCCATTGGGGCCTACTGTCGCGACGATAGTCACTTGCTTGTTGTCAGGAATTTCCTGATAAGCCAAAACGTGCAAATTCGGTACTGCCAGGCGTCCAAACCGCGACAACATCGCCCGGACGGGGCCTGCCACCAGCAGAATCACCGGTTGGCCCTGCATTTCCTGGCGCTGTGCGGCGTCGATCAACGAACGCTGCAGCTTCTCAGCCATGCTTGGCTCCAGCAGAACGCCCTCTTCCTGGCCTTGTCCTGCCTTCTGAATACTATTGAGCAATATTTGTTCCAACCTTGGTTCCAAGGTGATCACAGGCAGCTCGGAGTCAAGCCCTACAATGCTTTGGACGATTGCACGCGACAATCCGACGCGCACCGCGGCCACCAGGGCGGCAGTATCTTGACTCTTGGCGGCATTGTTGGCGATGGCCTCGGCAATGCTGCGGATGTCCCGTACCGGCACCTGTTCGGCCAGCAATGCCTGCAACACCTTGAGCAACTGCGACAGCGACAGCACACCCGGCACCAGCTCTTCGGCCAGTTTCGGCGACGCTTTGGCCAGCAAACCCATCAATTGCTGGACTTCCTCATGGCCAATCAGCTCATGGGAGTGCTTGTACAGGATCTGGTTGAGGTGGGTGGCGACCACGGTGCTGGCGTCCACCACGGTGTAGCCGAGGGATTGTGCCTGGCTGCGCTGGCTGATTTCGATCCACACCGCGTCCAGGCCAAAAGCCGGATCTTTGGCGGTAATACCGTTGAGGCTGCCGAACACCTGCCCTGGGTTGATCGCCAGTTCGCGGTCTGGGTAGATCTCGGCTTCGGCCAGGATCACGCCCATGAGGGTCAGGCGATAGGCACTCGGAGCCAGGTCGAGGTTGTCGCGGATGTGCACGGTGGGCATCAAAAAGCCCAGGTCCTGGGACAGCTTCTTGCGCACGCCCTTGATCCGCGCGAGCAATTGGCCGCCCTGGTTGCGGTCCACCAGCGGGATCAGGCGGTAGCCGACTTCCAGGCCGATCATGTCGATCGGGGTCACGTCATCCCAGCCCAGCTCCTTGGTTTCCTGAGCGCGGGCCGGGGAAGGCAGCAGTTCCTGCTGGCGCGCGATCTCTTGCTGGGCCTGGACCTTGACCGCATTCTGCTTTTTCCAGAACAGGTAAGCACCGCCAGCCGCCATGGCTGCCATGCTCAGGAACGACACGTGGGGCATGCCCGGTACAATACCCATGATCGCCATGATGCCCGCCGCCACGGCCAAGGCCTTGGGCGAGGCAAACATCTGCCGGCTGATCTGCTTGCCCATGTCTTCGGAGCCCGAAGCACGAGTCACCATGATCGCCGCAGCTGTAGATAACAACAGTGATGGCAATTGCGCCACTAAACCGTCACCGATGGTCAGCAGGGCGTACACCTTGCCCGCATCGCCGAAGGTCATGCCGTGCTGGAAGATACCCACGGCCATACCGCCGATGAGGTTGATGAACAGAATCAGCAGGCCGGCGATGGCATCACCACGCACGAACTTGCTGGCACCGTCCATGGAACCGTAGAACTCGGCTTCCTGGGCCACTTCCAGGCGGCGCGACTTGGCTTGGTTCTGGTCGATCAGGCCGGCGTTGAGGTCAGCGTCGATCGCCATCTGCTTGCCGGGCATCGCATCGAGGGTAAACCGCGCGCTCACCTCGGAAATCCGCCCGGCGCCCTTGGTTACTACCACGAAGTTGATGATCATCAGGATCGCGAACACCACGATACCGACCACGTAGTTACCGCCGATCACCACCTCACCGAAGGCCTGGATCACCTTACCGGCGGCAGCGTGACCGTCCTGACCGTGGAGCATGACCACACGGGTGGACGCGACGTTGAGCGCCAGTCGCAGCAGGGTCGCCACCAGCAGAATGGTCGGGAATACGGCGAAATCCAAAGGCCGCAGGGCGTACACGCAGACCAGCAGTACCACGACGGAAAGGGCAATGTTGAAGGTGAAGAACACGTCCAGCAGGAACGGCGGCATCGGCAACATCATCATTGCCAGCATCACCAGCAACAACAACGGCACACCTAGATTGCCTCGCGAGAGGTCAGTCAGGGTCGTCCGGGCCGTGCCGAGCATTTGAGAGCGATCCACCACCGGTATTCCTCGTTTCCTTGAAGCAAAGTTTTGACGCGGTCAGGCGTCTTGCAGGTGGTATTGCAAGAAGCCTTCCAACTTTTGTTTTCCCGGTTAGATCGCTTGCGGCGCGAGCGTTGACGAGCTCATAAGCAACCGCCCACCCCCCAAAAAAAGTGTAAATCGATTCAAATGTGGGAGCGGGCTTGCTCGCGAAGGCGGAGGGTCAGCCAGCACATCTGGCGACTGATCGTCAGCATTCGCGAGCAAGCCCGCTCCCACAGTTTGGATTTGTGTCCGCCTGCTGCTACAGCGGAAATGTCCGGCAAGGTGTTGAGGCGGCCCCTGGGAAAGCCGCTAACTAGTCTCCGTACACCCAGTCGACGCTTTTTTAGCGTCTACTGAAACAATCATGAGGTTCATAGGACGCGGACGTTTTCAGCCTGAGCACCTTTGGCGCCTTGGGTAACCTCGAACTCGACTTTTTGCCCCTCTTCAAGGGTCTTGAAACCGTCGCTCTTGATGGCCGAATAGCGGACAAAAACATCAGCGCTGCCATCGTCAGGGGTAATAAACCCAAACCCCTTCTCCGCGTTAAACCATTTCACCGTGCCTGTTGCCATTACCGTTCTCCTCACATCTCATTCAAGGACGTGCGGGACAACTGTGGCGTCTAACGCATACACGCCACAGGGTCGGTGGATCATGCGAAATTCCACTTGCTGGCCCACGGCAAGCCAAATGCCGCGTGAACCGAAGAGATCCACTTGCACGTCGTCCTCACCTTCCAGGGCAATCCAACCTTTCCCTGTCTTGCGGTCATAAGATTTGACTGTGCCTCTGAACACCTTCAAAACCACCTCTCCCTGCATCTTGTTTACCGCCTGCGCGCAGTGCTGGTTGTAGTAGAACTGCGAGACGCAGAGGATGACTACTGTCAAAGTTGACAGGTAGACGGGCGATCAGGAGGAATGGTAAGGCGGAGCCGATCAGGAATCGCGGCGCAGGTCCGGCGGGATTGGCAGGTCCTTGAGCGGGTCAGGCCGCTTGCCCTTGCCCGCGCGGTACTGACGGATCTGATAGACATACGCCAGCACCTGGGCCACGGCCAGGTAGAGCCCGGCCGGGATTTCCTGGTCCAGGTCAGTGGAATAGAAGATCGACCGCGCCAGTTCCGGCGATTCCAGCAGCAGGATGTCATTGGCCACGGCGATTTCGCGGATTTTCAGCGCGGTAAAGTCGCTGCCCTTGGCCAGCAGCATCGGCGCGCCACCCTTCTCCGGGTCGTACTTGAGGGCTACCGCATAGTGGGTCGGGTTGGTGATGACCACGTCGGCGTCGGGCACCGCGGCCATCATCTTGCGCTGGGACATTTCGCGCTGCAGCTGGCGAATACGCTGTTTGACCTCTGGGCGACCTTCCTGGTCCTTGTGCTCGTCGCGCACTTCCTGCTTGGTCATCAGCAATTTCTTGTGGCTTTCCCACAGCTGGATCGGCGCATCCACGGCAGCAATGATGATCAGCCCGGCGGCCATCCACAACGCGCTCCAGCCCACCACTTGCACGCTGTGGATGATTGCCGACTCCAGCGGTTCATGGGCGATGCGCAGCAGGTCGTCGATGTCGGACGACAACACCATCAGCGCCACAAACAGGATCAGAATGAATTTGGCCAGGGCCTTGAGCAACTCCACCAGGGCCTTGGTGGAAAACATGCGCTTGAGCCCCGCAGCAGGGTTCATCCGACTGAACTTGGGCGCCATGCTGCCGGCGGCGAACAGCCAGCCACCCAGGGCGACCGGGCCGATCAGTGCAGCCAGCAGCAAGGTGATCAGAATCGGTTGTACCGCCAGGATCGCGATCTTGCCCGAGTGCAGCAGGTATTGGCCCATGGCATCGGGATTGAGCAACACGTCGCGGGGCAAAGTGAAGTTGTGCTTCATCAACTCCATCAGGTCCAGCGCCAGGCCGCCACCGTAGATCAGCAAGGCGCCGGCACCCGCCATCATGGTGGCAACGGTATTCAGCTCTTTGGAGCGCGCAATCTCGCCCTTTTCCCTGGAGTCTTTTTTGCGTTTCTCCGTGGGGTCTTCTGTTTTGTCCTGACCACTCTCGCTCTCGGCCATGGCTCAGCGCGCCCGTGCCAGATCACGTAAGAACTGCAAGGCGTCGGTCGCCAGCGGTTGATACTGATTGAGAATGTCGGCCAGGCCGACCCAGAAAATCCCCATGCCCAATACCAGGGTCAACGGGAAGCCAATCGAGAAGATGTTCAATTGCGGCGCCGCGCGGGTCATCACACCGAACGCGATGTTGACCACCAGCAACGCGGTTATCGCCGGCAACACCAGCAACAGCGACGCGCCGAATACCCAACCCAGGCGTCCGACGACCTCCCAGAAGTGATTGACCACCAACCCCGACCCTACCGGCAAGGTGGTGAAGCTTTCGGTCATCACCTCGAACGCCACCAGATGGCCATTCATCGCCAGGAACAGCAAGGTCACCAGCATGGTCAGGAACTGACCGATTACCGCCGCCGACACACCGTTAGTAGGGTCGACCATGGAGGCGAAGCCCATGCCCATCTGGATCGAGATGATTTGGCCGGCCACCACAAAGGCCTGGAAAAACAGCGTCAGGGAAAAGCCCATCAGCGCGCCGATCAGGATCTGCTCGGCAATCAACAGCAACGCACTGAGATCGATGGCATTGACCGGCGGCATCGGCGGTAAGCCCGGCACGATCACCACGGTAATCGCCACCGCAAAGTACAGGCGCACGCGGCGTGGTACGAGGGTGGTACCAAACACCGGCATGGCCATCAACATCGCCGTCACCCGGAACATTGGCAGGATGAAAGACGCCACCCAGGTGCTGATCTGGGTGTCGGTCAACGCCAGCAACGACTGCATCAGGTCAGCCGATCAACTGCGGAATACTGCCGTACAACTGCAGGATGTATTCCATGAATGTCTGCACCAGCCAAGGGCCGGCCACGATCAGGGTAACCAGCATCACCAGCAGACGCGGCAAAAAGCTCAAGGTCTGTTCGTTGATCTGGGTCGCGGCCTGGAACATCGCCACCAGCAGGCCCACCAACAGGCTTGGCACTACCAGCACGGCGACCATCACGGTGGTCAGCCACAGCGCTTCACGGAACAGGTCGACGGCTACTTCTGGCGTCATCGCGCTATACCCCGCCGAAACTGCCGGCCAGGGTGCCGATAATCAGCGCCCAGCCGTCCACCAGCACAAACAGCATGATCTTGAACGGCAACGAAATGATCAGCGGCGACAGCATCATCATACCCATGGCCATCAGCACGCTCGCCACCACCAGGTCGATGATCAGGAACGGGATGAAGATCATGAAACCGATCTGGAATGCGGTCTTCAATTCCGACGTGACGAACGCCGGCACCAGGATCGTCAGCGGCGCCTGATCCGGCGTAGCGATGTCGGTCCGCTTGGACAGGCGCATGAACAGTTCAAGGTCGCTGGAGCGGGTCTGCGACAGCATAAAGTCCTTGATCGGGCCCTGGGCCTTGTCGATTGCGTCCTGGGCGGTCATTTTTTCCGCCAGGTAAGGTTGCAGGGCTTGCTGGTTCACCTTGTCGAACACCGGCGCCATGATGAACAGCGTCAGGAACAGGGCCATGCCGGTGAGGATCTGGTTCGACGGCGTCTGCTGCAGGCCCAGGGCCTGGCGCAGGATCGAGAACACGATGATGATCCGCGTGAAGCTGGTCATCAGCATGACGAACGCCGGGATAAAGCTCAGCGCCGTCATGATCAGCAGGATCTGCAGGCTGACCGAGTATTCCTGCGCGCCGGTCGCGTTGGTCCCCAGCGTAATCGCCGGGATCGACAACGGGTCGGCGCCAAACGCCAATGGCGCCGCCAGCAACAGCATGAGCGTCAATAAAACGCGCATTACTTCTTATCCTTCTGATCCTTGCCCAGCAATTCCATCAGGCGCTGGGCGAATTCTGGCGTGGCGGGCGGGTTCTGATCCACGCTCACCGGGGTCTTGAGCACATGCAACGGAGTAATGCGACCGGGCGTGATGCCCAGCAGGATCTGCTCCTCGCCCACTTGCACCAGCACCAGCCGATCACGCGGGCCGAGGGCGCGGGAACCGATCATCTCGATCACCTGGCCGTTGCCCGGCCCCACGCGCTGCACGCGGCGCAGCAACCACGCCAGTGCGAAGATCAAACCCACCACCAGCAACAGGCCCAGCACCAACTGGGTCAATTGCCCGCCGATACCGCTGCTTACCACCGGCGCAGCCGCGGCGGTCGCGTGCGCGGCCGGTTCAGCCGCCAGGGCGCTCAATGGCAGCGCCAGAAACAGTCCCGCCATCGAATACTTCATATCAGCGCAACTTCTTGATGCGTTCACTCGGGCTGATCACGTCGGTCAGGCGGATGCCGAACTTCTCGTTGACCACCACCACTTCTCCGTGGGCAATCAGGGTGCCGTTGACCAGCACGTCCAGCGGTTCGCCGGCCAGGCGGTCCAACTCGATCACCGAGCCCTGGTTGAGTTGCAGCAGGTTGCGAATGTTGATTTCGGTGCTGCCGACTTCCATGGAGATCGACACCGGGATATCGAGGATCACATCCAGGTTCGGGCCGTCGAGGGTCACCGGTTCGTTGTTTTTCGGCACGCTGCCGAATTCTTCCATCGGCAGGCGGTTGCCGGCCGGCGCGGTGGCGGCGTCAGCGGCCAGCAGCGCGTCAATGTCGTCCTGGCCGACATCGCCGGTTTCTTCCAAGGCTGCCGCCCATTCGTCAGCCAGGGCCTGGTCTTCGGCGGAAGTGTTTTCGTGTTCGGTAGCCATTACATGTCCTCGGCGGAGCAAACATTCATAAATTAATTAGGGCGAATCAGCGACGGTTGATCGGCTCGACCACTTGCAGTGCCAGGTTGCCCTTGTGGGAACCGAGCTTGACCTTGAACGACGGCACGCCGTTGGCGCGCATGATCATTTCTTCCGGCAATTCGACGGGGATGATGTCCCCCGGCTGCATGTGCAAAATATCGCGCAGGCGCAATTGGCGACGGGCCACGGTGGCGCTCAGTGGAACGTCGACGTCCAGCAGGTCTTCGCGCAGAGCCTTGACCCAGCGTTCGTCCTGGTCGTCCAGGTCGGACTGGAAACCGGCGTCGAGCATCTCGCGCACCGGCTCGATCATCGAGTAAGGCATGGTCACGTGCAGGTCGCCGCCACCGCCATCGAGTTCGATGTGGAAGGTCGACACCACGATGGCTTCGCTGGGTCCGACGATGTTGGCCATGGCCGGGTTCACTTCCGAGTTGATGTACTCGAAATTGACTTCCATGATCGCCTGCCAGGCTTCTTTCAAGTCGATGAAAGCCTGTTCCAGCACCATGCGCACCACACGCAGTTCGGTAGGCGTGAACTCACGCCCTTCGATCTTGGCGTGACGGCCGTCGCCACCGAAGAAGTTGTCCACCAGCTTGAACACCAGTTTGGCATCGAGGATGAACAGCGCGGTGCCGCGCAGCGGCTTGATCTTGACCAGGTTGAGGCTGGTGGGCACGTACAGCGAGTGCACGTACTCGCCGAACTTCATCACCTGCACGCCGCCCACCGCCACGTCCGCCGAACGGCGCAGCATGTTGAACATGCTGATGCGGGTGTAACGGGCGAAACGTTCGTTGATCATCTCCAGGGTCGGCATGCGCCCACGGACGATACGATCCTGGCTGGTGAGGTCATAACTTTTGACGCTGCCGGGCTCGGCAGCCATTTCGGTCTGTACCAGACCATCGTCGACGCCATGCAGCAGCGCGTCGATTTCATCCTGGGACAGCAGGTCTTGCACGGCCATGTCGTGATCCTACTGCAATACGAAGTTAGTGAAGAGCGCCTGCTCGACCACGACTTTGCCGAGTTCCTTCTGGGCCACTTCCTGCACGCTGGCCGTGACCTTCTGGCGCAGCATTTCCTGGCCCACCGGGGTGGCAAGTGTGTCGAAGGCCTGACTGGAGAACAGCATCACCAGGTTGTTGCGGATCACTGGCATGTGCACCTTGAGGGCGTCCAGGTCCGACTGGTTGCGGGCGAGCAACGTGATGCTCACCTGCAGGTAGCGCTGACGGCCGTTCTGATTGAAGTTGGCGACAAAGGCCGGAAGCATCGGCTCGAAGATTGCCGGTTGCTTGACGTTACTGGCGGTTTCGGCAGCGGGTGCCGGCTTGCTGGCATTGCTGTGCATAATGTACCAAGTGCCGCCGACCGAGGCGCCGATGGCCAGGAGCAGGCCCACGACTATCAACAGGATAAGCTTGAGCTTACCTTTGCCTGCGGGTGCTTTTGCTGCGTCGTCGCTCTTCGCCATGCCAATAATCCGTCACTATTCGGGAATTCATAGATCTACGGAAAGGCAAGAGCAAGTGTTATGCCAGAGTTGTCTGGTGGATTTGGAAGAGGGCTACGATATTGGCCATGGAACAGGTCCCATGTGGGAGCGGGCTTGATCGCGAAAGCAATAGGTCAGTCGACTGATTCAGCGACTGATACACCGCTTTCGCGAGCAAGCCCGCTCCCACATTTGGGCCTGTGCAGGGCTCGAGTCAGGCGTAGTAATCGACGGCGCTGGAGCCGATTACGGTTGAGGTGACCGGCGCCACGGCTTCAGCCACATCAATGTGGCTACCACTGTCGCTGTTATCACCACCGCGCCCGCCGCTGCCGCTCACGCCACGGGTCTGGGCCTGTTGCTGCTGTTGCTCCTGGCCACGGGACTGGTCGGACACGTTCACATCCACTTGGCCCATGCCCTGCTGGGCGAACATCTCCCGCAAACGGCCGGACTGGCTTTCCAACGCCTCACGTACCACCGGATGGGCGCTCATGAAGTTGACCTGGGCCTGCTGGTCGGCGGTCATGTTGACCTTGATGTCCAGGCGACCGAGTTCAGCCGGCTGCAACTGGATCTCCGCCGACTTGAGGTTGGCGCTGGACAGGTACATCACGCGGTTGACGATTTCGTCGGTCCAGCCGCTCTGGTGCATGGCCAATGGCGCATTGGTCACCGGCGGCAAAGCGTTGGCGGTCTTCGGCGTGGCGGCTTGCGTCAACGCGGCCAGACGGTTGGCGAAGTCATCGACACGGGTGTCGCTGCTGGCGTTCTTCAGGTCCTTGAGACCGTCGTCGATCAGCCCGCTGAAAGCCTTGTCACCGCCCTGGTCAGTGCTGTCCTTGGTGGCTTGCTGGTCGACCATAGTGGCCAGGCCTGCGGCAAAGTTCTGTGCGGCGGTGGGTTGATCCTGAGTCGGTGCCGAAGCGGTTTTTGCCTGGGCCTGACTGCTGGCCGACACGTGACCGCCCTGCTCCATCGCCAGGCGCACGGCGGGCATGGCGTCCAAGGGATCGGCCTCTGGATCGAAGGCCGGCTTGGCCTCCTCAGTCGCAGCGACCGGCGCCGCCACCACCGGCAGGGCTTTTTCATCCTTGTTGGTGACAGGCGCTGGGGTTTCAACCGGCACCGGCACGGCCACCGGGGTGACGGTGGCAATCAATGCAGGGTCGACGACCGGGTCCACCGGGGGCTGCTGCACCAGGGACGGGTCGGCGGGCGCGTCGTCATCCTTGCTGGCACTGTCGTCGGTGTTGGCCGGAGGGGTGGCAGGCAAGGGTTTGCCGCTATCGGCAACGGCTGGTGTGCTGGCGGCAGGCTTGTCGTTGCCCGCTGCCGGCTTGGCGCTGGCGTCGGAAGGCTTGCCTGCGGTGGATTTGGGCGCGTTGTCGTCGGCCTTGGCCGTGGGCTTGGAACCCTGGCTGGCAAACACTTGAGCGAAGCCAGGGCCCTTGTCCCGTGGGTCCGCTGCCACTGCCGGTGGGTTGGCGGTGGGCGCTTGAGGCTTGGCCGCGGGGGCAGCCTGAAGGAGCGAATTCGGGGCGACTGGCATAGGTAAAGGTCTCCACTGCATAGGGGTCGGGGATGCAGTATCTGGAGGTAGAGCAAGAGTTGGGCCAGGTTGGTATATCGACCGAGTAAATATCCATTTTCTCGGTAAAGGCCGCTTAGGGTTTCGCGCTTACAGCGACTCAAACCCCAAACCGCTGCCGCTCCGACTCATACATCGGCTTAACCAACGCAAACTCATGATCAATCTGATCCACGAGCGCCCCCAAATCCGTAGTGGATTCAACCGACTCAACCTCCAGCCGCTGACACAACTGCGCCAACCGCACCGCCCCAAGGTTACCGCTACTCCCTTTGAAACTATGCGCAATCCGCCCCAACGCCTTCGCATCATCCCGCGCCTTGCGCAGCGCCTCGACGCGCTTCTGGGAATCATCGAGAAAGGTATCAAGCAACTTCGGATACTCGCCTTCCATGACTTCCTGCAAACCCGACAACACCGCCGGGTCCAGATGTAGATCAACCACTTGCTCGCTCCTTGATCAAGAATCGGCGGATTATGCCAGAGCCTCCCAGGAAAACTCCACGCACACACTGCGCCCACCATCCGACCAGCCTACCTCGCTGCTCAACTGCCGTACCAGACTCAAGCCACGGCCAGACAGACGGTCGATATCCAGCGGCCGCGCCAGCACCTGCTCCACATCAAACCCCGAACCGCTGTCTTCAATGCGCAGGGTCATCTTCCCACCTGCCCCGATCGGCACCACCTGCACATGCACCCGTATATACCCGCTATTGAGTTGCGCGAGGCGGTCATTACGCTGACGGTAATACTCGGCAAACCCTTGGGCGTCACGCTTGAGCCGAGAGTCCAGACCCAAGACGCCGTGCTCCAGGGCATTGGAATACAGCTCCGCCATCACGCTGTAGAGCGCCCCACTTTGCTCACGCAACCCATGAATCTCCAACAACAGTTGCAGCAGATACGGCAACGGGTTGTAACGCTTCAAGGTCTCGGCGCGAAACTCGAAACTCACCGACCAATCCAGCGGACACGACTGCCCGCTGTCCGCATACAACGGCCCCGTGGCGCGCAGTTGCTGGTCAGGCTGCAAGGTGATTTCCACCATGCTCACGTCATCGCGCACTTCACCGCGAAACGCCGCCAGGGCCTGCTCGATGTCTTCAAATAAACGATCAGGCTCGCGATTGGCGGCAAACACCTGTTGCAAGCGTTCGGCGCCGAACAGTTGATCGTTGGCATCGGCGGTATCCAACACCCCATCAGACAGCAGGAACACCCGGTCACCCAGGGCCATGGGCCAGACTTCAGTACGATCATCAAAGGCTTGCGCCGACAGTACCCCCAACGGCAAGTGCCGCGATTCCAGCGGCGTGCGCCGGCCGGTGGCGATTTCATGCCTGTAGCCTTCGGGCATGCCGCCGTTCCATACCTCCACCACCCGTCGCTGCGTGCTCAGACACAACAGGGTGGCGCAGCAGAACATGTCCACCGGCAGGATGCGTTTGAGTTTGGCGTTCATCTCCCGCAGGGTCTGCGCGAGGCCATAGCCTTTGGCGGTCATGCCATAGAACACTTCTGCCAGAGGCATGGCCCCCACCGCTGCCGGCAGGCCATGGCCGGTGAAGTCGCCGAGCAGCACGTGCATATCACCGGACGGCGTGTAGGCCGCCAACAACAGGTCACCGTTGAACAGCGCATAGGGCGATTGCAGGTAGCGAATATTCGGCGCGGCATTGATACAGCCCGAATGCGCGACCTTATCGAACACCGCCTTGGCCACTCGCTGCTCATGCAGGAGATAGTCGTGATGCTTGGCGATCAGGTCGCGCTGCTGCAAGACCGTCGCCTGCAACCGACGCAGGCGGTCCATGGCGTTGATCTTCGCCGCGAGAATAAGCTGGTTGTAGGGTTTGGGCAGGAAGTCATCACCGCCGGCATCCAGGCACTGGGCCAGCGCTTCGCTCTCGCGCAGGGAGGTGAGGAAAATCAGCGGCACCAACTCTTCACCCGCCAACTGCTTGATCCGCCGTGCCGCCTCAAAGCCGTCCATCACCGGCATCAGGGCATCCATCAACACCAGTTGCGGGCGCTCACGGGTAAACACGTCGACCGCTTCAGCGCCATTGGTGGCCGTGAGCACCTGGTGACCTTGGCGTCGCACGATGGTCGACAGCAACAGCAAATCGGCGGCGCTGTCTTCGGCGATCAGGATCGTCAGCGGTTCAAGGACCGGGGCCAGGGCGCTCAACTGATGTCGAACAGCTTGTCGAAGTTGGAGATGGCGAGGATCTTGCGCACGTCTGAGTTGCTATTGACCACCCTGACCTCGGACTGGTCGCCACCCGCGTGGTCACGCAGGAGCAGGAGCATGCCCAAGGCCGAACTGTCCATGTAGGTGGTTTCCTTCAAGTCGACGACGTACGACTCGGGAACCTTGTAAAACCGTTCGTAGGCATCACGAAACGTCTGGTGACTGCCGAAATCGAACCGGCCTTTGACCACGATCGTTAACTTCTTCCCATCCAGGGATACGTCTGACTCGACTGACATGCGACTGCTTCCTTGTCATTGGCAATGACACAAGGTTTAGCAGGAGAAGGCGCCATGGGCAACTGTCAATAGACGTCTTTGCGCGGCATGCGTTGGGAGAGTTCGTCGAGCAGCTTCTGTTCACGCTTGTCTTCGATGGCCCGCGCCTCGTCGATATAGCGCTGCACCAGCTTGCGCAGGCCTTCGACCCGGGCAAACGCGGCTTGCCAGCTTTCGCGGGCTTTATCGAGGTTGTTCTGGTGCCACGCCAGGCTCTGGCGCTGCTGGCCGACAGCCGTTTCCAGTTGGTTGAGAAAGCCCTGGTAGCCCATCAGCCATTGGCCGGACACACCTTTGGCGCCACGCTCGATCCACTGTTGCTGGTATTCGCCCCGAAAGCGCTCCAGGTCGCCCAGCTTGCTCTCGGCCAAGCGCACCTGCCCCTGGAAGTAACCCAGGCGCTGCACGGCGGTTTTCTCGGCCTTTTCGGCCATGTCCACCACCGGAGCCAGGCGTGCGGCGCGGCTGTTGGCCATGGCTTAGCCGCCCGGCGCCGGGGCGAAGATCGACTGCAGGTGCGCTTCGCTTTCACCCATGCTGATCTTGTCGTTGAGGCCTTGGCGCAAGTAGGTCACCAGTTGCGGTTGCAGGGCGATGGCGAGGTCGGTGTCGCGATCGCCGCCCGCCACGTAGGCGCCGACGCTGATCAGATCGCGGCTCTGTTGGTAGCGCGACCATAACTGCTTGAATTGTTGCGCGCGAATCATATGCTCCGGCGTCACCACCGCCGGCATCACCCGGCTGATGGACGCTTCGATATCGATGGCCGGGTAATGCCCCTCTTCGGCCAAACGCCGCGACAGCACAATGTGGCCGTCGAGCACACCCCGCGCCGAGTCAGCAATCGGGTCTTGCTGGTCATCACCTTCGGACAGCACGGTATAGAACGCCGTGATCGAGCCCCCGCCCGCCTCGGCATTACCGGCACGTTCCACCAGCTTGGGCAGCTTGGCGAACACCGAGGGCGGATACCCCTTGGTGGCCGGTGGTTCACCGATGGCCAGGGCGATTTCCCGCTGGGCCTGGGCGAAACGCGTGAGCGAATCCATCAGCAACAGCACGTTCTTGCCCTTGTCACGAAAGTATTCGGCGATGCGTGTGCAGTACATGGCGGCGCGCAAACGCATCAGTGGTGCATCGTCCGCCGGGGAAGCGACGACGACCGAACGCTTGAGGCCTTCTTCACCGAGGCTGTGCTCGATGAATTCCTTCACCTCGCGGCCCCGCTCACCGATCAGCCCCACCACGATGATGTCGGCCTCGGTAAAGCGCGTCATCATGCCCAGCAGTACCGACTTACCCACGCCCGTACCGGCAAACAGGCCCAGACGCTGGCCGCGGCCGACCGTCAATAATCCGTTGATGCTGCGGATGCCCACGTCCAGCGGCACGCTGATGGGGTTACGGTTGAGCGGATTGATGGTGGGGCCATCCATCGGCACCCAGTCTTCGGCCTTCATGCCGCCTTTGCCATCCAGCGCGCGACCGGCGCCATCAAGCACGCGGCCGAGCATGCTCATGCCCATCGGCAGGCGGCCGGTATCGGCCAAGGGCACCACGCGCGCGCCGGGGGCAATGCCCGCCAGGCTGCCCACGGGCATCAGGAAAATCTTGCTGCCGGAAAAGCCCATGACTTCGGCTTCGACCTGCACCGGGTGGTAGCTGTCGTCGTTGATCACCATGCAACGGCTACCCATGGCAGCACGCAGGCCTTCGGCTTCGAGGGTCAGGCCGACCATGCGCAACAGGCGTCCTTCAAGGATCGGCTGGCCAGGCAACTCTGCGGCTTCGGCGTAACCGCTCAAGCGCTTGGCGAAACTGGTGCGATCAAGGCGCATCGGGGGCGTCCAGGTCCACGCTCAGGTCTGGCTCGGCAGGGTTCAACACCTGCTCGTGGGCCTGATCCTGCAGCTTGGCCATGATCTGGCTGATGCGGGTTTCCACCGTGGCATCGATGCGGCTGTGCTCGGTTTCGACTCGACAACCACCGGGCTGCAACGACGCGTCCTCGACGATGCGCCAGGTTTCTTCATGGCGCTCGCGCAGGGCTTTGACCTGTTCAAAATCCTGGGGATTGATGTACAGCCGTACATTGCCGACACCCAGGGGCAGCAGCTTGAGGGCTTCGCGCATCACGCTTTCGATATGGCTGGAGTCCAGCACCAACTCGCGCTGGATCACCTGGCGGGCGATGTGCTGCACCAGCTCGACCATGGCTTTTTCGATCTGCGAATCCTGCTCGGCGATGGGGTCGAACAGGCCGCCCATCAAGCGCTCCAGGCTGGCCAATTTGGCGCTCAGCGCCTCCTCGGCTTCCTGACGGACCTTGAGAGTGGTGCTGCGAAAACCATCTTTTTCACCCGCCGCGAAGCCCTCGTTGTAGGCCTCCTGGCGGATAGCTTCCAATTCTTCGAGGGTCAGTGGCTGGACTTCATCCAGCGGCACTTCTTCCATTTCCGCCGGCGGCTCTTCAACCGGTTCAGGCTCAGGCTCGGGCACATGTGGATCGAAGCTGGGCAACGACCAGATGTCGAACCCACCGACGTCCCGCGCGCGAATCAGATCGCTGGGCGCCTCATCTTTGTTCGACATGAAAGGCGCCTTAGATCATTTCTTCGCCGCCCTTCCCGCCGAGAACGATTTCTCCGGCTTCGGCCATACGGCGGGCAATGGTGAGGATTTCTTTCTGCGCGGTTTCCACGTCGCTGACCCGCACCGGACCTTTGGCTTCCAGGTCGTCGCGCAGCAGTTCCGAGGCACGCTTGGACATGTTCTTGAAGATCTTCTCTTTGACGTTTTCGTCCGAGCCCTTGAGGGCCAGCACCAGCACGTCGGAAGACACTTCGCGCAGCAACGCCTGGATGCCACGGTCGTCGACATCGGAGAGGTTGTTGAACACGAACATGAGGTCTTCGATCTGGCCGGACAGGGTGTCGTCGATCTCGCGGATCGAGTCCATCAACTGGCCTTCGACCGAGCTGTCGAGGAAGTTCATGATATCGGCCGCGCGCTTGATACCGCCCAAGGTGGTGCGCGAGGCATTCGAGTTGCCGGAGAACTGCTTCTCCAGAATCGTGTTGAGCTCTTTCAGCGCTGCCGGCTGTACGGTGTTCAGCGACGACACGCGCAGGATGATGTCCAGGCGCACCTTATGGTCGAAGTGGCCGAGGACTTCACCGGCCTGGTCGGGGTCCAGGTACGCCACCACGATCGCCTGGATCTGCGGGTGTTCGTAGCGGATCACGTCGGCAACGGCGCGGGGCTCCATCCATTTCAGGCTGTCGAGGCCGCTGGTGTTGCCACCGAGCAGGATGCGGTCGATCAGGCCGTTGGCCTTGTCTTCGCCCAGGGCCGAGGTGAGCATCTTGCGGATGTAGCTGTCGGAGCCGACGCCCAGGCTGGTCTGGTCGCCGACGATCTCGACGAACTCGCTCATCACTTGCTCGACTTGTTCGCGGTGCACATTGCGCATCTGCGCCATGGCCACGCCCACACGTTGAACCTCTTTGGGCCCCATGTGGCGCAGCACTTGGGCGGCGTCGGTTTCACCGAGGGACAGCAGCAGGACTGCGGCTTTGTCGACCTTGGTGAGCTTGGCAACAGCGGCTCGATTATCACTCATCTGCGTTGATCCACTCTTTCACGACCTGGGCCACACGGCCCGGGTCTTCTGCCACCAGACTCTTGATTGCGTTCAACTGAGCGTCATAGCCTTCGCTCGGGCTTGGCAACAGGATGCTTTGCGGGCCGCCGAGGCTGACACGGTCGTTGGCCAGTTCGCCGTCGAGGCCGCCCATGCCGCCCAGCTCGACGTCGCCACCGGCCAGGGCCAGCTGTTTTTTGCCGTTGCCGGTGATGTTGTTGAGCACCGGGCGAAGCACGCCAAACACCAGCACCAGGATGAACAACACACCCAGCACTTGCTTGACGATGTCCCAGAACCACGGCTGCGAGTAGAACGCCGGTTCAGCGATCACTTCGCCACGCACGGCGGAGAACGGCATGTTAATCACGCTGACACTGTCACCACGGCTGGCGTCAAAACCCACAGCGTCCTGCACCAGACGGGTAAAGCGCGCCAATTCGTCGGCGCTCCATGGCGCACGGGTGACGGCGCCGTCAGCGGCATTGACCTTGACCTGGTCATCCACCACCACTGACACCGACAGGCGATTGACGCGACCCTGTTGTTGCTTGGTGTGGCTGATGGAACGGTCGAGCTCGAAGTTCTTGGTGGACTGGTTACGTTTGTCCGCCGGGTACGGGGCGAGCATCGGCTGGCCAGTGGCCGGGTCCATGATTTGCTGGCCGTTGGCATCCAGCAGTGGCTGGCCTGGCTGAATCGCGCCAGCACTGGCAGTAGCGCCACCGGTGGTTTGCGGCGCCGAAGCCGGGGCTGGCGGCTGGTTGCTCAATGCGCCCGGCACACCTTGCGGCGGGCCATTGGCGGCGGTGCGTTGTTCGCTGGTGGACTGCTCACTGCGCAAGGCAGGCTGGTCCGGGTTGAATTGCTCGGAGGTCGACTCGACGGCGCTGAAGTCCACATCGGCCGACACTTCGGCCTTGTAGCGGTCGTTGCCCAGCACCGGCTGCAGGATGTTGTGCACACGCTGGGTGAGCATGCTTTCGACGCGACGACTGTAGTCGAACTGCTTGCCGGCCTGGGTCAGCGCGGAGTTTTCCGCCTGGTCGGACAGCAGGTTGCCCTTCTGGTCCACCACGGTGATCTGCGATTTGCTCAGCTCGGGCACGCTGGTGGCGACCAGGTTGACGATCGCCAGGACCTGGCCAGGCTCCAGGGAGCGGCCAGCAAACAGTTCAACCAACACCGAGGCGCTGGGCTTGCGCTCGTCGCGTACAAACACCGAGCTTTTCGGGATGGCCAGGTGCACGCGGGCGCCCTTGACGTTGTTCAAGCTGGAGATGGTGCGTGCCAGCTCGCCTTCCAGGCCACGGCGGTAGCGGGTGGCTTCCATGAACTGGCTGGTGCCCAGGCCCTGGTCCTTGTCGAGGATCTCAAAACCGATATTGCTGTCGGACGGGGTCACGCCGGCGGCGGCAAGCTTCATGCGCGCACGAGCCACGTCGTCGGCCTTGACCAGCAGGGCCCCGGAGTTGGGCTCCACGGTGTAGGCGATGTCGGCGGCGGCCAGGGTTTCCATGATCTGCTTGGAGTCCATGCCCGCCAGGCTGCCGTACAGCGGCCGGTAATCAGGTTGCTGCGACCACAGCACCACGGCAAAACCAATCGCCACGCTGGCGGCCAGGCCGACCATCAGGCCCACCTGACGCAGCATGGTCATTTCGGAGAGGTTTTCCAGGAACGACAGGCCAAACAGCGGCGGCTTGCCATCTGCCTTGGCGGGTGCGTTGTCCACGAGTGCTTCTGCCATGACTTAAATCTCGTCCTTAAACCGGCATCTGCATGATGTCTTGATAGGCCTGAACCAGCTTGTTACGCACCTGGGTCAGCGCCTGGAAGGAAACACTGGCCTTTTGCGAGGCGACCATCACATCGGTGAGGTCCACGCCGCTTTTGCCAATTTCAAAGGCATTGGCCAACTGGCTGGAGGCTTGCTGGGTGTCACTGACTTTGTTGATGGCCTGACCGAGCATATCGGCGAAGCTGCTTTGGCCCAATTCCGGCGCTGGCGCGACGGATTTCGGTTGAGCCATGGCATCCATTTGCATGGCGCGCATATCCAACATCAACCGATTGAACTCAATACCCTGGCTCATGAACTTCTCTCTCCGACAACCCGCATGTTTTTTGACGCTACGCCGCAATTACTAGGGAAGTAGCAACAAGGGTGCCAGCTCTGTATCAACTCGTAAGAAAAGGCGACAAACCTTGTCGACCTTGTTACCGGTTATGTGGCGAATAGATACGCTTCCACATCCATCCCGGCGTCGCGCATCTGCGCCAGCTTGTAGCGCAGGGTGCGCGGGCTGATGCCCAAGCGTTCGGCAGCCTCTTTGCGGCGGCCGCGCTCGGAACGCAGGGTGTCGATGATCATCTGGAATTCGCGGCGACGCAGGTCGTCACCCAAGGCACCGGCGGTCTCGGCTTCGACCACCACAGGCGTGGGCGCCAGAGTCGGCAACGGCGCCGCACCGCTGCCCATCGCCAAACAAAAATCCTGGGGCTGGATCAAGCCACCCTGCTGCAGGATCAGCGCGCGCTGGATGGCGTTGTCCAATTCCCGCACATTGCCCGGCCACGGGTATGCGATCAGACAGGCCTGAGCCTCGGCCGACAGCCGCGCCTGGGCATGCTTCATTTTTTTGACGTGGTTGTTCAGCAGACGCTCGGCCAGCGGAATGATATCCGCCGGGCGCTCGCGCAAGGGCCGCCAGGCCAGGGGGAATACGGAGAGGCGGTAAAACAGGTCTTCACGGAAGCGCCCCGCCGCCACTTCGCCCGCCAGGTCACGGTTGGTGGTGGCAACCACACGGATATCCAGCTGGATCGGTTTGCGGGCGCCGACGCGTTCCACTTCACGCTCCTGCAACACCCGCAGCAACTTGGCTTGCAGGCCCAGGGGCATTTCCGAAATCTCATCGAGCAGGATGGTGCCACCGTCAGCTTGTTCGAACTTGCCCGCCTGGGCTGCGATGGCGCCGGTGAAGGAGCCTTTTTCGTGACCGAACAGCGTGGCTTCGAGCATGTTGTCGGGGATCGCCGCGCAGTTGATGGCGATAAAGGGTTGCTTGGCGCGGGTCGATTGCTGATGGATGTAGCGCGCCAGCACTTCCTTGCCGGTGCCGGACTCGCCGGAAATCAACACGGTGGAATCGCTGCGCGCCACGCGGGCCGCCAGTTCCAGCAATTGTGCACTGGCCGGCTCGAAGGCAATCGGCCCCTCGCCGTCACTGGGCGGGATCACGCCCAAGGCATGCCGCACGACCAGCTCGATCAACGCTTTCGGCTCGAATGGCTTGACCAGGTAATCCGCCGCCCCCTGGCGCATGGCGTCAACCGCACGCTCAACGGCGCCGTGGGCGGTCATCAGCAACACCGGCAATTGCGGCTGGCGCGCACGCAGCAGGCCGAGCAACTGGTGCCCGTCCATGCCGGGCATGTTCACATCGCTGACCACCAAGCTGAAGGACTCCTGCTCCACCGCCTCCAAGGCAGCCTCGGCAGAACCGACCGCCCGGTAGTCATGGCCCGCCAGCAGCAGCGTGTCAGCCAATGCTTCACGCAGGGCGCGATCGTCTTCCACCAACAGAACCTTGATAGCCATAACCTTTCTACTCCGCGCTTGCCGCGCCGGAAAACAGCGGCAAGGTCATCAATGCACAGGTGCCACGCCCAACACGGGAATGCAGCTGCAATTCTCCCTGATGGGCGCGTGCCACTGCCTTGACCACGGTCAGGCCCAGGCCGGTGCCGTTGGTCTTGGTGGTAAAAAAGGGTTCGCCCAGACGCTGCAACACGGCAGGTTCGATACCACTGCCACTGTCGCTGATGCACAAGCGCAGGTTTTGCCCGCGGTTGTACAGGTGCACCTTGAGCCGCGCGCCCGGGCCGCTGGCCTGGGTGGCGTTTTCGATCAGGTTGAGCAGTGAACCGACCAAGGTGTCGCGGTTGCACAGCAGTTCACCGAGATGGCTGTCGCATTGCCAGCGCACCTGGACGTCTTGGATATGGGGTGCAGCCGCCGCTTGCAGGGCCTGCATCAACCCCGCCGGCGTGATGCGGTCGGTCAGCGGCAATTCGCCACGGGCAAACACCAGCATATCGCGCACCTGATGCTCCAACTCATGCAGACGCTCCTTGAGGCGGCCGGCAAAACGCTGGTGGGTGGCGGCGGGCAATTGCTCATCAGTCAAATGACTGGCGTAGATCAAGGCCGCCGACAGCGGTGTGCGGATCTGATGCGCCAAAGAAGCGACCATGCGCCCCAACGACGACAATCGCTCATGGCGTGCCAACTGGTCTTGCAGGTGACGGGTTTCAGTCAGGTCGTTGAGCAGCACCAACTGGCCCGGCTCCGCGTCCAGGGAACGGGTGGCGATGGACAGGCGGCGGCCATCCTTAAGGGAAATTTCGTGACCGTCGTCTTCACGGGGGGCAAAGCAGCGGGTGATGACATGCCGCCACAGCTCGCCTTCCAGGGGCAAGCCGAGCATGTCGCAGGCGGCCGGGTTGGCTTCGCGCACGCGGCCCTCTTCGTCGATGACAATCACGCCACCGGGCAACAGTGACAGCAGGTTTTGCAGACGATTGGCCAGGCGTTCTTTCTCGGCCAACTCTTCCATGCGCTGGGCACTGACCACGGCCAGCTCGCCTTTAAGCTCGGACACCCGGGCTTCGAGCAAGCTGTAAGAGTCGGTCAATTGGCTGGACATCTGACTGAACTGCGAAAAGGCCTGTTCCAGGCCCTGGCGGCTATGCTGTTCTACAGACGGAACGAGCCCCGCGATGGCAGAGCTGGAAGAATGTTGGGCGGCGTGGGGCATCATGCTCTCTCGCTTGGCTGACCGTCAGTTAAACGGAACGTTGCGAGGGCTGTAGCAATACCCGTGCCGAAAAAAATAACCTTATTTTTCAGTTAGTTGAAAAACAGGCGTCAATCATCCGCCTGTTCGTCACCTTCTTTGCGGCTCATGCCGTACTTGCGCATCTTCTCCACCAAGGTGGTTCGACGGATACGCAGGCGCTCGGCGGCACGGGCGACGATACCGTTGGCGTCGTCCAAAGCCTGTTGGATCAGGCCCTGTTCGAGGTTGCCGAGGTAGTCCTTCAAGTCCAGGCCTTCCGGCGGCAGCATGGCGGTGGAACCGAAGTCCGGGGTATGGCCGTTGATGGCCACCCGCTCTTCCATGTCAGTGCGCAGGCTGTCGACCAGTTGCTCGTCTTCGTCGTCGACGTAGCGGAATTTCTTCGGCAACTCGACCACGCCGATCACGCCGTAGGGGTGCATGATCGCCATGCGCTCCACCAGGTTGGCCAGCTCGCGCACGTTGCCCGGCCAGCCGTGGCGGCACAGGGACATGATCGCGGCGGAGTTGAAACGGATCGAACCGCGCTTTTCGTGCTCCATGCGCGAGATCAGTTCGTTCATCAGCAGCGGAATGTCTTCCACGCGCTCACGCAACGGAGCCATTTCGATCGGGAACACGTTGAGGCGGTAGTACAGGTCTTCGCGGAAGCTGCCGACCTCGATCATGCTTTCAAGGTTCTTGTGGGTCGCCGCGATGATGCGCACATCGACGCTCTGGGTCTTGTTGCTGCCCACGCGCTCGAAGGTACGCTCCTGCAACACACGCAGCAGCTTGACCTGCATCGGCAGCGGCATGTCGCCGATTTCGTCGAGGAACAGCGTACCGCCGTTGGCCAACTCAAAACGCCCGGCACGGCTGGTGATCGCCCCGGTAAAGGCGCCCTTCTCGTGACCGAACAATTCGCTTTCGAGCAGCTCCGCCGGGATCGCCCCGCAGTTGACCGGCACGAACGGCCCGTCGCGGCGCTTGGAGTGATAGTGCAGATTGCGCGCAACCACTTCCTTGCCGGTGCCGGACTCGCCGAGGATCAGCACGCTGGCGTCGGTATCAGCCACTTGCTGCATCATCTGGCGCACGTGCTGGATGGCACGGCTGGTGCCGACCAGGCTGCGGAACAGGTTGGGTTCGCGGTGGCGGCCGCGCTCGCGGGCCTGGTCGTACATCTCGCGATAGACCTGGGCACGGTGCAGGGAATCGAGCAATTTGCTGTAGCTGGGGGGCATTTCCAGGGTGGAAAGCACCCGGCGGCGCTGGTCTTCGGGCAGTTCGACGGAAGAAATATCGCCGATTAGCAACACGGGAAGGAACTCATCCCAGGTTGACAGTGTCTTTAACAAGCCCAAAACAGCGCCAGGAGCGTTTACCGTCCCGATCAGCACACAAATGACTTCACGGCTCGATGACAATGAGCTGACCGCCTGCTGCCAGTCATGGCTGCCGCAGGGCAAATTTTCTTCGCCGAGAAAATTCAAAATCACCGCTAAATCGCGGCGGCGGACGCTATCGTCATCAATCAGCAGAATTTTGGTTTCACGCCACATGCAATAGCAACTTCCCTAGTAAAACTTCATGCCCCGAAGTGAGGGCAATCGAGGCGCCTGTAAGACTTTGTACCTTACTAGACGTCTGAAATCTGAAAACAGCACTAGTTAAGTCAAAAATGCTGGCACAGTCAAATATATGACGCACCGTTCGGACCAACTGAGCCCATTCAGCCGAACAGATGGTAAACCTTTGACGCGTTTTTAGCTCGGTTGATCAGCGACATCTCTTCAAAAATCGCCTGGCGCTCGCCGGTCGTCACCTCAAGCAACTGCTGATACACCACTAGCAAGCTTTCCAACTTCTCTCGCAGCACGTCCTCGTTCACTGGCGCTTCGCTGAGCACTTCCTCGATCACGTTGCGACAGCCCAGGTCGAGTTCGCCGATGGCGTCCCAGTTCCGTTCCGCCAGCGCGCCGATCAGGGCTTCGCGGGTTTCGTCTATGCGTTGCAGTGCGTGGCTCATGATGTATTCCTCAAGGCCGATGGCCTTATTGTGCGGCACCTTGTGGTAGTGCGATGGCATCCCAGCCTTCTTTCACAGTAATCAGCAACCGAGCGACTTCGTCGATCATGCTGGCATCGTTGTGCAGATTGGCTTCCATCAAACGGTTGGTCATGTACGCGTACAGACTTTCCAATTGCTGGACGTAAGCCGGATCTTCGCTCTTCTCCGCATCCAGGCCATCACGCAGCCCAATGATGATATCAATGGCCTTACCGAGCATCAGGCCCTTTTGTGCGATGTCCCCACGAGCCAATGCGCCTTTGGCCTGTGCCATGCGGTCGAGCCCGCCCTCCATCAGCATTTGCACCAGGCGATGCGGGCTGGCTTCGGAGATCTGGGCATGGGAATTGACCTTCTGGTATTGGCGAAGGGCTCTCATGGGATTCATGGTTCTACCTCGTGACAGGTAACAGCGAAAAGGATTTCAGTAACCATTGTGTCGACTGGGCCGCAAAAAACTTTAACCCGATGGTCTTTCTAAGAAAAAAGCCCAGGCCGATGGACCTGGGCTTTTTCATGGGCGCGCGATCAACTGTTTTTCTGGTTGTTCAGCGCGTTGAGAGTACCCATGATGTTGTTGCTCTGCTGGCGCAGCTGGGCGACCAGGGAGTCCATGGCCGCGTACTTGCGAGTCAGGCTGTCGGTCAGGTCCTGGACGTGAGCGTCCAGGTCCGACTGATCCTTGGTCAGCTTCTTGAGGCTGTCGGAGAGTGCACTTGAGCGCGTCGCGAAGACTCCAGTGGTCGGCTTTGCATAGCCGTCTGTCGCAGCTGTCATGCGGGCCAACAAGCCGTCCTTGCCGCCCAGCATACTGTTGATGTCAGCTGCGTTGGTCAAGGCGGCCTTGTCAAAGGCCTTGTCATCCATGGTCAACAGACCGGTATTGGAATCGGTGCCGATACCAAATTGTGCCAAGGATTTGAACTGGCCGTTCCCCGACAAGGCATTGAACTCGGAACGCAGGGCGCTCTGCAAAGAGCGCATGTTCGCATCACCAGTCAGAGTAGCCGACACGGAGTTACCCGCAGCATCCTTCGTCACCTTGGTTTCAGCATTCATCGCCTTGAGCAGGGCATTGTAGCTATCGACGAAACCCTTGACCCCGGATTTAAGCGCGGCGGTACTGGTAGAGACAGAAATAGTCGTGACCGCCTTGGTGGGGTCGGTACTGCTGACTGGCGGAGATACCGAAAGCAGCTTGATACTGACGCCACTGACCGCATCCGTAATGTTGTTGGTCTTGGCCGTATAGGCAACACCATCAATCGTGTACTCGGCATTCTTGGGCTCATCGATCACTTTGTAACCGGTATCGATACCCGAGTTGCCCGAAAGGGTAAGATCCGATCCCACACCGCCGGTGGTAGAGGTCAATACCATGCGCGAACCACTGGCATCGGTCACGATGTTGGCACTCAGGCCGGAGGTGCCAAACTGCGAGTTAATCGAGTCACGCACCTGCTGCAAGGTTGCACCTGGCGGAACACTCACGTCGAACTTCTTGCCCGACTGGGAGATGGATAATGTCGTGGCCGTATCCCCCTTGTTGACCACCGTAGAGGCGCCCCCCGTCAGCGTTGTGGTCGACAACTTGGAAGGCTGGGCCAATTGGTTGACCACTAGGTTGAAGCTGCCGTTGGCTGCCCCCTTCCCCGTCGTCATGGTGGCGACCTTCTCGTTCGATGACGTACCCGTCAAGCCACTGAAACTATTGTCATCAGTCATGCTTTTGATTGCGCCCCGGAACGCATCCAAAGCCGACTGAATTTTGCCGATCGACGACAGCTGAGTAGTTGCTTTCTGTGACTGGGTGTTGATCTGGGTCTGCTTGGGCGCACGATCAGCGTCCACCAGCGACTTCACAATGCCCTGAATGTCGATACCCGAACCAACACCGTTAACCGTGGTACTCGCCATCGTCTTTCTCCTAATTCGATTGTTGCCGCTTTCTTGACGAACAACACTTCAATCCGTCAGCGCAACAAGTTTCATGCCAGCTCAGACCTTTTCGTCGAACAACACGTGACTGGCAGTCGCCAGGCTCTGTGCCAACTTCAAGGCAGTTTCCGACGGGATCTGGCGAATCACCTCACCACTTTCAGTGGCGATAACCTTGACCACAACCCGATGGGTGGAATCATCTATGGAAAAGTCCAGTTTGCGCTGGGCCGCTTGTACGAATTCTCGAATATCAGTGACTGCTTTTTCAAGGTCAGCCCGCTCAGGCTCACCGGTGGTCGGCACAATCGCCTCGACCCTGGTTTTGTCTTTGTCCGCAACTGCCGGGACGGGTGCGCTTTGAGGTGCAACCGGTGGATAAGACGAGGCTAGCTTTACACTCATATCCATGTCCAATCTCCTCTAAAACCGAAAAGACGAAAGGGCACGTAAACGCGCCCTTCCGTCAGTTACCAAGCGCCGTTATTACTGAAGCAGCTTCAGTACAGCGGATGGCAGTTGGTTGGCTTGCGACAGGATCGCGGTAGCCGCCGACTGCAGGGTTTGTTGCTTGGTCAGCTCGGCTGTTTCAGCAGCGAAGTCTGTGTCTTGTACAGTCGAACGTGCAGCGGTGGAGTTCTTCTGAATGTTGGTCAGGTTGTCTACAGTTGTGGTCAGACGGTTCTGAACAGCACCCAGGCCCGAACGTACGCTGTCGATGCCGCCAATGGCTTTGTCGATTACAGCGATGGCGGACTGTGCGTTGAAGGCACTGGTCACGTCGGTTTGAGCAACAGAAGTCTTGGCCGAAGCAGCGGCGGTGCCAGTAGCAGCGAACAGACCAGTTACACCAGCGCCGTTCAGAGCGTAGCCTTTGGAAGAATCCAGGTTCACCGCGCCAGTGGCTTTCAAGCCGTTGGCGATGGCCACGGCGCTACCGTAGCTACCGCTGCCGTCTTTGGTCGCAACAGTGATCGAACCAGCGGCGGTTGCAGCGCTGAACTCAAGGTTTTCACCGGAGTCGGATTTAACCGACAGGCTTTGCTTGGCTTCGTCGAAGTTAACGCTAATACCCAGTTTGGCAGCGTTGGACTTCAGTTGGTCGGCCAGGCTGGCGGTGTCGGTCACGCCGGTGAAGGTGGTGGTTTGGCCACCAACGGTCATCGAGAAAGTAGCCGGTGCAGTCTTGGCAGCAGCGCCGACTACAAACTGAGCTTCAGTGCTAGCGGAAGCGCTCAGGCCACCTACAGCGCCGTTCAGTTGGCTGGCAATGGTTTTGGCCGAGCTGCCGGCAGCTACGGTTACGCTGTTGGTCTGGCCGTTACCGGTGATACCGATCACGCCGCCAGCAACACCCGAAGCGCTAGGTGCAACGCCCACGCTCTTGATTTGCTGCGAACCAATGTTGTTAGCAGCAACGTTGTCCAGGGACAGGTTGATGGTTTCGTTAGCGTTAGCGCCAACCTGGATAGCTTTGGTGCCGTACGAACCGTCCAGCAGTTTCTGGCCACCGAAAGTAGTGGTCTGCGAGATACGGGTCAGTTCCGAAGTCAGCGCCTGGTATTCTTCCTGGTTGGAAGTACGGTCAGCGTCGCTCAGGGAGCCGGTGGCCGAGGACAGAGCCAGGGTACGCATTTTTTGCAGAATGTCGGTCGAAGCCTGCATTGCGCCTTCAGCGGTTTGCGCGATGGAGATGCCATCGTTGGCGTTCTTTACAGCTTGGCCCAGGCCGTTGATCTGGCTGGTCAGGCGGTTGGAGATCTGCAGGCCCGAAGCGTTGTCTTTAGCGCTGTTGATGCTCAGACCAGTGGACAGACGCTGCATGGAGGTTTGCAGCGAGTTGGCCGCTTTGCCAAGGCCGTTCTGGGTAGTGATGGAAGCAATGTTGGTGTTTACTGTTAAAGCCATGACGAAATCCTCGTTGGATGGATACTGCGGCTTCCGGCCCTGGCAACCGCCGGGTGTGGCCTGAGAACCTACGTAATAGTTATCGTCGTGGTAGCCGGTTGCTTGAGGATTTTTTTGAATTTTTTTACTGGCGCCGTGCCACCCTTTGCAATTCAAGGGTTTACGCAGGCCCGAAACGCCGATTTCATTGGGTTTTCTGGCGCCAAATAAAAAACGCCGAGGATCGTTCGACCCTCGGCGTTTTTTTGTTGAAGCTATCAAGGCATCAAGGGCGATAGAGAATCGCCGAACCCCACGACAGGCCCACACCAAAACCGCTGATGGCCACGCGTTTCCAGGTGGCGTCCATCACGTGCTTTTCCAGCAGCAATGGAATACTCGACGACACGGTGTTGCCGGTCTCGACCATGTCCTTGATGAACTTGTCCACCGGTGCATCTTCAAAACGACGCGCCACAGCGTCGACAATGGCTGCACTGCCCTGGTGAATGCAGAAGGCATCAATCTCATCAGCCTTCAGGTCCGACTCATTGAGCAACTCATGCAGGTGAGCCGGCACCTTGAGCAAAGCGAAGTTGAACACCTGACGACCGTTCATGAAGAACACGCCGTCACTGACCTTCAGGTGCGGTGCACCGGAACCGTCGGTGCCGAACTTCGACTTGCCCAGCAACCACGGTGCGTCTTCGCCCATCCAGGTGGCGGTGGCGGCATCGCCGAACAGCATGGTGGTGTTGCGGTCTTCCGGGTCGACGATCTTCGAATACGGGTCGGCGGTGATCAGCAGGCCGTTTTTCAGGCCGGCGGCTTCCATGAAGCCTTTCATCGCGTAGATGCCGTAGACGTAGCCGGAGCAGCCCAGGGAGATATCAAAGGCTGCCACGTGGGTCGGCAGGCCGAGTTTGTCCTGGACGATGGCAGCCGTGTGCGGCAGCCCTTCTTCATCGCCGTTCTGGGTGACGACGATCAGCGCGTCGATGGACTCGCGCTTCAGATCCGGGTTATTGGCAAACAAAGCGTTGACCGCCTCGACACACAGATCGGAGGTTTCCTGCGCGGCTTCCTTGCGCGGCAGGAACGCCGAACCGATCTTGCCAATGATGAACTCTTCATCCTTGGCGAATTTGGCACCCTGGGCGTAGTTATCGATCCCGTCTGCCGGCACGTAACTGGCGATGCTTTTTATGCCAATCATTGTGGCTTCCCAATACTAAATAGCTGGAGAACACCCCTGGGACTACGCCCGGAGTGCTGACAATAAAGGGGATAACCCCATAAAAATCTCGCTGAAAGCCGCCTCGCAAGGACCCTGTGACGACTTATCCTTTTCATACGATACAGTGAAGATGCGCTTTATGACTCACAGGTCACTCAATTTTGTGTGCTTTGTGCAAAACCTTCAAACAATTAAGCCCCAGAAACGACAACGGCCCGCCCTGTTTCCAGAGCGGGCCGCTTGACGTAGAGCCACTTACATCTTGTTGAAGAGGCTCAATTGCGAGATTTTCACGAAGGCCAACTGGGAGGCTTGCAGCATGGTTTGCTGCAAGGTCAGGTTGATTGCGGCTTGAGCCGTATCGATATTGCCCAGATCACTCATGGTGCTGGTGTTAGCCAGGCCGATGCTGGTGTTCTCGCTGGTCTGAATATCCAGTGCATTCTGCCGCGCGCCAATGGACCCGCGGACATTATCGACCTGGGTACGGGTATTACCAAAGTTGGCGATGGAAGCATCCAGGGCATCCTTGAGCTTGATCATCGCCGCAGGATTACCGTCGGCCGGTTGCTCCAGGGCATGGCGCAGCTGGCTGAGGGTATCCAGTGCATTCTGAGTCTTCTGCGTCGTTGCAGCGACTGCGAATTGATCGCCGCTTTGCGGTGTACCGCTGACATCAAACGTCACCCCGGCCGCCGTGACCGTCGTGCCGCCTCCCGTGTCACCTGTAGCAATGGCTTTACTGTCAGCCGTGTAGGGCTGGGCATACACCTCGTACGCAGTACCAGAGGTGAATTTGATCACCGCACCGCTGTTCGCCGGGAATGTGCTGGCATACGCCGCCTGATTGGTCACCGAGGCATTGGTCAACTGCGCAGTGGATGGGTTGCTTGGAGTACGCGACACACTGAAGGTGTCCGGCTTGGCGGCCAGACTAAACGAACGGTCCTTAACCAGAGCATCCGCGTTCGGCCCCGACGCAACATCCTTGAGGTCCAGCGTGATATCGAACTTCACGCCGCGCAGGTTCACGCTGGAACCGCCTTCCTTGGTGGAGTCGAAAGTACCATTACCCGGAATTTCCGAAGTGATGTCGTTACCGTTCTTGTCGGAGACCTTGTATTGGGTGCTGCTGGTAAAGGTCAACTTGTAAGGCTGGCCGTCGGCAAATTGCTTGGTGTAGTCAGTGCCCGATGTCACCAGACCTGCCGACAACGAGACTTTATTGTCGTTCGGCACCGGCGCCGTCGCCGGCGGGACGATCGGTGGTGCTATCCAGGTAGCCTGGGTGCGACCCGAATTCGCCGCTCCCCCCATGATGCTCTTGCCGGTATCGCCCGCCTGGATCTTCAGCGTATCCGAAACCTGCAGGCTCAATGGGGTCTCGTCCCCTTGGTAAGTATAGGTGCCATCGCTGTTGCGACTATAAGGCGGGGTCGCAGTCTTGGACCCGGAGAACAGATAGTTGCCCGACGCATCCTTGCTGTTGAGCAAGCCCAGCACTTGATCCTCTATCGCGCCAATTTCGCCGGCAATCGACTTGCGATCGGCATCGCTCAGCGAGCCGCCCGCACGCAAGGCCAGCTCACTGGCTTTCTGCAGCGCGTCGTTGATCGAGCCCAGCACGCTTTCTTCGTTGGTCAGCGAGTTCTTCAAGCTAGTGATGTTGCCGTTGAACTGGCTCAACATGTCTTTCTGTTGCTGCAGCATCAACAGGCGCGCTGCCGCGACCGGGTCATCGGAGGCAGTTTCAACGCGCACTCCGGTGCTGGCCTGGTTCTGGGCCTTCACGACGCTTGAGTAGTTATCCGAATACTTGGCGGAAGTGGTTTCGAAGTATTGTGCGGTAGAAATGCGCATCGTCCCAGGCTCCCTTAAAGACTATTGATCAGCGTACTGAAGGTTTCTTGCGCAGCTTTGATGATCTGCGACGACGCGGTGTAGTACTGCTGGAACTTGATCATGTCACCGGCCTCTTCATCCAGATTGACCTGGGATACCGAGTTGCGTGCATCCTGGTTGGCCTTGAGCAGTGCGCCCGTGGCGGTGGTGTCGGTAATCCCCGAAGCCGCCTTGGCGCCGACGGTTGACACCAACCGGCTGTTGGCCGCTACCAGGCTCACGCCTCCACCGCTACCATCCGCCAGGCCGACGGTGGCCTTGGTTTGCAGGTCAAGCAACGCCTGGGCGTTACGGTTATCCGACTTGCCCGAAGCATTGAAAGAAAAGGTCGTGCTGTCGCCATCGGCGGGTGCCCCACCGACAGCGGTATCAAACTTGAAGCTCTTGGCCGGCACCACCAGCGCACCGTTGGCGTCACGCATCGGCACATCAATGGTGATCTTGTTGGTTTGGCCCGGAATGATGCTGCCCGTGCCGATTGGATTACCTTGAGCATCGTTGACCGTGTAGGCCTGAGTACCGTCAGCCGCGGGCTTACCAAACACCATTTTTACCGGCATCGAGTGCTCAATGCCGGTTCGCAGTTGAGCGGTATTGGCACCACCGTGAATATCGATAGGCACCGTCAGGGTTGGCGGCGTAAAGGTGCCGGTGCCCTGGTTGGTCTTGCTGCCCTCACCCAGCAACGGCCCGGCGAACGCGATCTTATTTGCGTCCTTCAAATCGGTGCCAATGTTGGTGGCGCCGTTGGCAGTAGGGCTGACCTTGAAGCTGTCGCCTGCGGCCATCGGCCCCTTGCCATCCAGGGCCAGGGTGAAACCATCAATAACCGGCGGCGGCGTGGTAGTGGTGTCGAACGCCCCCATGGACTTGCCGTCGGAACGCATCACCGTGTAGTTGTTGCCGCTGGTGAAGGTGACTTTATAGTCGTAGGGGGTCAGCTTGCTGGTATCACTGATGGTCACATTCAGGTTACCGGAGCCAGCACTGTTACCCGCCGCGCCCACGCTACGTTGCGCAATGGCAGCGGCGCTGTTGATATCCTTGAACAAGGACGAACCAAAGTCACCGTTCAGGTCAACGCCCTGGCCCAGCTGACTGTTGATCGTGTCCGCAGTTACGATTGCGATACGCCCCAGGTCATTGATGGCAGGCATCAAGACATCGCTGCGATAACGCAGCAAGCCGCCAATACTGCCGCCGCTGAGTACATTACCCATGTCCACTGAGGTCCCGCCGCCTGCATTGAGCTGGATGGTGTACTGGCTAGGGTCGCTCGAACTCGGCACCGCTGAAATGCTGTTGGATTGATCACCCAGCACCAGGGACTGGCCTGTGCCGGTACTGACGCTGAATACACCGTTCTTTTCGACGGCAGTGACGCCCACCAACTCATTCAGCGAACGTACTGCCTCATTACGTGCATCCAGCAAGTTCGCCGGAGCGCTGTTGCTTGAGCCCTGCGCCTGAGTGATCTGCTTGTTCAGGGAGGCAATCGAAGAGGTCAACTGGTTGACCTGATCGCTCATGGTCTTCAACTGGCCGTTGATCGACTCTTTTTGCTGGTTCAGTTGGGTCGAAATCGAGTTGAAACGATTGCTCAACGTCTGGGCGCTGGTCAGCAACACCTGCCGCGCGGAAACATCGCTTGGATTTGCCGCAGAGGTCTGCACCGCGGCGAAGAACGCACTGAGTACCGAAGACATGCCGGTGGTCTTGTCCGACAGGGTTTTGTCGATGGCACTGGCTTGGCTCGAATAAGCCTTGGCATCGTTGTTGAGCGCAGTGCTGTTCTGGTAGGCCGCATCGAGGAATTCGTTGTAGACCCGACGCACGTCCGCCAGGGTCGTGCCGCTGCCGATGAACACGCCGCCATACGGGTTCGACGCACTCGCACTCTGGGTGGTCTGCTGGCGCGAGTAGCCCGAGGTATTGGCGTTGGCAATGTTGTTACTCAAGACCGACAACGCTCCTTGAGAGGCGTTTAGCCCTGACATCCCGATACTGAGCAAACTCATGGTTCAGACCTTATAAATGTGTGGTTGCGCCAGCGGCAGCGTAGTTCTGGTAACTGTCCATCGTTTTGGCGATCTGCGAAATCTTGCTGGCATAGGCCGGGTCGGTGGCGTAACCGGCTTTTTGCAACTCGCGAACAAACTGTTCCGGGTTGTCGGCCGACTTCACAACTTCTTTATAGCGATCATTGCTTTGCAGCAAGGTCACCAGGTCGTGGAAGCTGTCCTGGTACGAGTTGTAGGAACGGAACTGCGCCGTCTCCTTGACCATCGCCCCATCGCGAAACTCGCTGGTGATCGCGCGGGCCTGGCCGCCCTGCCAACTCTGACCAGCCTTGATGCCGAACAGGTTGTGGCTGCTGCTGCCATCCTCTGCGCGCATCACCGATTTACCCCAACCGGTTTCCAGGGCAGCCTGGGCCACCAGGTACTTCGGATCGACACCAATGCGCGCGGCAGCCGCCTTGGCCATCGGCAACATGGTGGCGACGAATTCGTCCTGCGAACTGAAGGCTTTCTTCGCTGGCGCCAACGGTGGCTGGGCCACGGCGCGGCCATAGACCTGCATGCGCCCGCTCGGCACGGCAAACGTGCGCGCGGTGCTATTGACCACGTTGTCGTCGGCCGCACTGTTACGCAGCGGTGCGCTTTTGGCATCGATCGCGACTGGCGCGTTCGGCACAATGCCGGCGAGCAGGCGATCGGTCAGCTTGCTTGGCAAGGCAATACGGCGCTGATTCATCAGCTCCATGTCATTGCTGTGGGAGGCCACGGCGCCGGCCTGTGGCTCCGCCACGCGGTAAGCCCACAGCGGGCGCTGGCCATTGGAGCGGCCCAACGGACCTACGGCCTGGGTACCCGCCGCAATCTCCGTCGGCACATCAACTTTCTTCACAGCTTCGGCAGCCGCCGGGCCTTGCAACGTGGCGGCCTGGGCCTCCACCGGTTTGTTCTTTTGCATCTGGCGCATCAGCACGTCAGCCAGGCCGATACCACCGCCTTCGCGGGACATCGAAACCGCCAGTTGCTGGTCGTACATTTCCTGGTACTGCTTGGCGGCCGGCGTGTTCATCGGGTTGTCCTTGCCCAGCGCCTCGGTGGCCGAACGCATGGACTTGAGCATCTCGCTCAAGAACAGCGACTCGAACTCCTGCGCGACCTTGCGCATGTTGCCTTCGCTGTTTTTGTCGTCGCCGACCTTGAGCTGGTTAAGCCGGTTCAAGTCGGAGTAAGACCCCGAGTCCGCCGTGCTGCTGATACCGCTCTTGCGCATATCCATGGCCATGGCCTCAGATCACGATCAGGTCGGCTTGCAAGGCGCCGGCCTGTTTCAGCGCTTCAAGGATCGCCATCAAGTCGCCGGGCGCTGCGCCCACCTGGTTCACCGCACGGACAATCTCATCCAGGGTGGTGCCGGGGCCGAACTTGAACATCGGCTTGGCTTCTTGCTGAGCATTGACGCGCGAACGTGGCACCACCGCCGTCTGGCCGTTGGACAAAGGCCCTGGCTGGCTGACGATCGGATCTTCGGTGATGGTCACGGTCAGGCTGCCGTGGGTCACCGCTGCCGGCGACACCTTGACGTTCTGGCCGATCACGATGGTGCCGGTACGCGAGTTGATGATGACTTTGGCCACGGCCTGGCCTGGGTCGACTTCCAGGTTTTCCAGGATCGACAAATAGTCGACACGCTGGCTTGGATCCAGCGGCGCAGTCACACGGATCGAGCCGCCGTCGATGGCCTGGGCCACGCCTGGGCCGAGCATGTCGTTGATCTTGTCGACCACGCGCTTGGCGGTGGTGAAGTCGGAGCGGTTGAGGTTCAGGGTCAGGCTGTTGCCTTGGTTGAAACCGCTCGGCACGGTGCGTTCAACCGTGGCGCCACCCGGAATACGACCGGCCGATGGCACGTTGACGGTGATCTTCGACCCGTCGCGACCTTCGGCGTCAAACCCGCCCACCACCAGGTTGCCCTGGGCGATGGCGTAGACGTTGCCGTCAATACCTTTGAGCGGCGTCATCAGCAAGGTGCCGCCACGCAGGCTTTTCGAGTTACCGATGGACGACACGGTGATGTCCACCACTTGGCCCGGCTTGGAGAACGCCGGCAAGTCAGCACTGATCGACACGGCCGCGACGTTTTTCAACTGCACGTTGCCCGATCCCGCCGGCACCTTGATGCCGAACTGCGAGAGCATGTTATTGAAGGTCTGCAGGGTGAACGGGGTCTGCGTGGTCTGGTCACCCGTACCGTTGAGCCCCACCACCAGGCCGTAGCCGATCAACTGGTTGGAACGCACGCCGGAGATGCTGGCGATGTCCTTCAGGCGTTCGGCCTGGGCGACAGCGCTCAAGGAAAGCAGGAGTGCGGCCGCCATCAGCTGTTTGAAGTTCAAAGTGGCCACCTAGAAAGGGAACAGCGGGCTAAGGAAGAAACGGTCGAACCAGCCTGGCTGGCTCGCATCGGCAAAGGCGCCCGTGCCGGAATAAGTGATGCGTGCATCGGCAATCCGCGTGGACGGCACGGTGTTGTCGGTGGAGATGTCATCGGCACGGACCATGCCGGCAATGCGCACCAGCTCGTCGCCGGTGTTGAGGGTCATCCACTTTTCACCGCGTACGGCGATGATGCCGTTGGGCAGTACATCGGCCACGGTCACGGTGATCGAACCGGTCAGGCTGTTGCCCTGCCCCGCTGCACTCTTGCCGTTGGTGGCACGGTCGCCACTGTAGCCGGCGCTGAGGCTCAGGTCGCCATCACCCAATGGGTTGTTGACGTTGGGCACAGCGCCGAACAACGACGTCAGACCGATACCAGCCTTGCTGGTCTTGCCGACTTGAGAGTTGGCGTTCTTGCTGGCCTGGGTGCGCTCGTTCAGGGTGATGGTGATGATGTCACCGACCCGGAACGCCTTGCGGTCGCTGTACAGGTTCTGTTCGAAGCCGGCCTGATAGATCGAACCATTGTTGGCAGCCGCCGGCAACGGCGTACGTGGCAACACCGGCGCGTAGTACGGGTCATTGGGTTTTGGCGTCGGGGCGACACAGCCCGCGAGCACGGCAATCCCACTCAATGCCAGAACGGAAACATAGCGATTCATGACCCTTACCTCACGGTGTTGCAGGCGCCCTCAAGAGCGCCCCATAGACTTGATTACAGATTCTGCGTTACGAACGAAAGCATCTGGTCGGCGGTGGAAATCACCTTGGAGTTCATCTCGTAGGCGCGCTGGGTGGTGATCATGTTGACCATCTCCTCAACCGTGCTCACGTTGGACGTTTCCAGGGTGCTTTGCAGCGTCGTGCCGAAACCGTTCAAGCCAGGCGTACCGATTTGCGGCGCGCCGCTGGAGGCGGTTTCCAGGAACAGGTTGTTACCCATGGCTTGCAGGCCGGCCGGGTTGATGAAGTCGGCGGTCTGCAGGTTGCCGATCACTTGCGACGCCGGGTTGCCGGCCACGGTGATGGACACAGTGCCGTCGTTGCCGACGGTGAACGTCTTGGCGTCAGCAGGAACAACCACGGCCGGCTCCAGGGCGAAACCGTTGGCGGTGACGATCTGGCCGTTGGAGTCCAGATGGAAAGTACCGTCACGGGTGTAGGAAGTCGTGCCGTCCGGCTGCAGGATCTGGAAGAAACCACGGCCGTTGATGGCCATGTCCAGCGGCTGGCCGGTCTGCTGCAGGTTACCGGCGCTGAAGTTCTTCTGGGTGCCGACGATCTGCACACCGGTACCCAATTGCAGGCCCGACGGCAGTTCGCTGTCCTGGGTCGACTGGGCGCCTGGTTGCTTCTTGATCTGATAAAGCAAGTCCTGGAACTCGGCGCGGTCACGTTTGAAACCCGTGGTCGACACGTTGGCCAGGTTGTTGGAAATGGTGGTCAGGTTGGTGTCCTGGGCGGACAGACCTGTTTTGGCAACCCATAGAGCCGGAAGCATGCTGTTCTCCTTCGTGCGCCTGTTTGTTGGCGCTGCGCTGCGAAATTAGTCGTGGTTCAGTGACGCGGCTATCAGCTCATCTGCATGACGCGAGTCATGGCCTGATCGTCTTCCTTGGCGCTGTTCATCATCTTGATGTGCAGCTCGAACTGTTTGGAAAGCGCCAGCACCGCGGTCATTTCTTCCACGGCATTGACGTTGCTCGCCTGCAGGAAACCCGAGGTCAGCTTGACGTTCGCGTCGGCTTGGGCTGGCTGGCCATCCTTGGTGTGGATGGTGCCGTCCAGGCCTTTATTCATGTTCTTCAGGTCAGGCTGGACCAGCTTGATGCGGTCCACTTCAGCCATCACCCGCGGGCCCTCGCCCATGGCACGGATACTGATGGTGCCGTCGGAACCCACTTCGATCTTCTGCTGCGGCGGCACGGCAATCGGACCACCGTTACCCATGATCGGCATACCGTTGCCGGCGCGCAGCACGCCCAATGCATCGACGTTCATGCTCGCGCTGCGCACGTAAGCTTCGCCGCCGTCCGGAGTCTGCACGGCCATCCAGCCATCGCCATTGACGGCAACGTCCAGGTCACGGCCGGTCTCGATCATGGCGCCGGGGGTGAAGTCAGTGGCTGGGCGTTCGGTCATGGCAAACGCCCGCGCCGGAAAGCTGTCACCGAACACCGGCATCGAACGCGCCTGCTCCAGGTCACGTTGGAAACCATTGGTGGAAATGTTCGCCAGGTTGTTGGCATGGGCCTTCTGCGCCAGAGCATTCTGGCTGGCGCCGGTCATTGCCACATAAAGGTACTTGTCCACGCTCTTTCCTCTTTCTGACGGACGCTTGCCGCCCACCGCTGTACTGATGAGGCTTAAGCAATTTGCGAACCAACTTTTAAAAAGACGATGAAGTGCAGGCGGGGCGGGGGTTTGCGCTGAGGTGTGATGATTTCGTGATTGGGCGCGAGTCGAAAAAACGGCGGACTACTGCCGCTAACGGCAAACCCCGGTCGTATTAGCGACAAAGATCAAATGTGTGTTGACCTAGGAGTGTCAGACAATCACTTGTCAGCCTTGAGAATTTCGTAATCACGCAACTTATTGGCGATGGTGGTGTGGGACACCCCCAGGCGCTTGCCCAACTGTCGGCTGCTGGAATGCTCGGCGTACAAGGCTTCCAACACCGCCTTCTCGAAGCGGCCGACGATGTCCTCCAGGCCGCCCTCCAGGGAAAAATCGCCAAGCGGCTGACGCACGCCATAATCCGGCAAGCGGATATGCTCGACCTTCACCGTCCCGCCCTCGCACAACGACACCGCCTGGAACAGCACGTTTTCCAGTTGCCGCACATTGCCTGGCCAGTGGTAGTGGCTCAGGCGATCCATCGCAGCCGGCGCCAGCTTCGGCAGGGGGCAGCCGATCTGCCGGCTGGCCTGGTCGAGAAAGTGATCCACCAAGGGCGCCAGCCCGTCGAGGCATTCGCGCAGGGGCGGGATATGCAGGGACAATACATTGAGGCGGTGGTAGAGGTCCTGACGGAATTCGCCACGGGCGCACAGCTCGGACAAGTCCACCTGCGTGGCGCAGATCACGCGCACGTCCAGGTAGACCTCTTCATCGCTGCCTACGCGACGGAAGCAACCGTCCTGCAGGAAGCGCAGCAATTTCACCTGCAAGCGTGCGCTCATTTCTCCGACACCATCGAGAAACAACGTCCCCCCCGCCGTCAGTTCCAACAGCCCCAACTTGCCTTCGGCGCGTGCGCCTTCGAACGCGCCGGGGCCGTAGCCGAACAGCTCGGTCTCGGCCATCGACTCGGGCAGGCCCGCGCAGTTGAGCGCCATCAACGGCGATTGCCCACGTGGGCTGGCCAAGTGACAGGCACGCGCCAGCAGTTCCTTGCCAGTGCCGGTTTCGCCTTCTATTAATAGAGGCGCATCCAGCGGCGCCATGCGTCGGGCTTCGCGTACCACGGCGGCCATGACCTTGGAGCTTTGGAAGATGCTGTCAAAGCCGCGCAGTTCCTGCTTGCGCACGTTGTAGATGCGCTCACCGACGCGGTCAGCGCGGTGCAGGGTCAGCACGGCACCGGCCATGGCTTCGCTGTCGTCATGTTCGGAGGATTGCAGCGGCGCGATATCCGCCAGGAACACGTCGCCCTTGACCTTGACCCGCAGGCCGTTGATCCGCGATTTGCTGGCGCGGACCAGTTCGGGCAGATCAAAGTCCTCGGCGTAGCGCGACAGCGGAATCCCCGGCACCTCGTCCACACGCACCCCGAGCAACTGCGCCGCCGCGCGGTTGGCGGCGACAATCGAGCCGCCCATATCGATGGACAACACCGGAAACTCCAAGGCACCAAGCAGCGCATTGAGCTCCATATGCCGACGCTCGCTGGGCATCAGCCCTACCCTTTTGACACCAAAGACCCCGGCAATCGCCTCGAACTGCGGGCGCAACGCCTGGAATTGCATGTTCACCAGGTTCGGGCAAAACAGGTAGATGGCATTGCCATGCTCACCGCCCACCTCGCCCTTGGCGACGTTGACGCCATACTCCACAAGCAGGTTGAGGATGTCCCGCAGGATGCCGATGCGGTTCTGGCAGTGCACTTTGATACGCATGAAGAGGCCCGAAAAGTGGGGAGGCGCCGCGTGTTTTTGTCGCTGGGCGCAGATAGTCGTCAAGATTATGTGACAGCCTGCGGGCTTTTCACAGCCCAGCACAACGGCCAACCCCACAAGCGTAACGAATACTTTACGAAAAGCGGTAACTTTTCCTACCTGTGGCCGCTTTAAACAGATGGAATCTGGCCGCGCACGGGGTATCAATAAGCTCATCGCAGGACATAACAAGAACGAATGCCTAGCAGGAGAGCCGTATGAAGCAGACGCAATACGTGGCCCGCGAGCCCGATGCGCAAGGTTTTATCCACTACTCGCAGGAAGAACATGCGGTGTGGAACACCCTGATCACTCGCCAGTTGAAAGTGATCGAGGGTCGCGCCTGCCAGGAATACCTGGATGGCATCGACAAGCTCGGCCTGCCCCACGATCGTATTCCGCAACTGGGTGAAATCAACAAGGTGCTGGCCGAGACCACTGGTTGGCAGGTCGCCCGTGTGCCGGCGCTGATCCCCTTCCAGACGTTCTTCGAATTACTCGCCAGCAAACAGTTTCCGGTGGCGACATTTATCCGCACCCGCGAAGAACTGGACTATCTGCAAGAGCCGGACATTTTTCACGAGATCTTCGGCCACTGCCCGCTGCTGACCAACCCTTGGTTTGCTGAATTCACCCACACCTACGGCAAGCTCGGCCTGGCGGCCACCAAGGAGCAACGGGTGTACCTGGCGCGCCTGTACTGGATGACCATCGAGTTCGGCCTGGTGGACACGCCCGAAGGTCGACGCATCTACGGTGGCGGCATTCTGTCGTCGCCCAAGGAGACGGTGTACAGCCTGTCGTCCGAGCCCGAGCATCAAGTGTTCGACCCGCTGGAAGCGATGCGCACGCCGTATCGCATCGACATTCTGCAACCGCTGTATTTCGTGCTGCCTGACCTCAAGCGCCTGTTTGAAGTGGCGCAGGAGGACATCATGGGCATGGTGGAGCGTGGCATGCAGTTGGGTCTGCACGCACCGAAGTTTCCGCCCAAGCCCAAGGCGGCGTGAACCTTACATCTTGAGGCCAGGTGAGTCTGTTCCCTGGCCGCGCGTTGCTTTAGGGTGACGCTACTGATCTTCAAACACTCGAATTCAGGACACCACCATGACCACGTTGAACCAAGCCCATTGCGAAGCCTGCCGCGCCGATGCCCCACAAGTCAGCGATGAAGAATTGCCGGTGCTGCTCAAGCAGATCCCCGACTGGAACATCGAAGTCCGCGACGGCGTGATGCAACTGGAAAAGGTTTTCCTGTTCAAGAACTTCAAATTCGCCCTGGCCTTTACCAACGCCATGGGTGAAATCTCCGAAGCCGAAGGCCATCACCCGGGCCTGCTCACCGAATGGGGCAAAGTCACCGTGACCTGGTGGAGCCACTCCATCAAAGGCCTGCACCGCAACGACTTCATCATGGCCGCGCGCACCGACGAAGTGGCCAAGGACGCTGAGGGCCGCAAGTAATGCATTTCGATGCCATTGGCCGCGTGCCCGGCGACCCGATCCTCGGGCTGATGGACCTGTACGCCCAGGACACCAACCCGAACAAATTCGACCTGGGCGTGGGCGTCTATAAGGACGATCAGGGCCTGACGCCGATTCCGCACTCGGTCAAGTTGGCCGAGCAACGCCTGGTGGACACGCAAACCACCAAGACCTACATCGGCGGCCACGGTAATGCGGCCTTCGGCAAGCTGATCAGCGAGCTGGTGCTCGGTGCCGATTCGACATTGATTCGCGAGCGCCGCGCCGGCGCCACCCAGACCCCAGGCGGCACTGGCGCCCTGCGCCTGAGCGCCGACTTCATTGCGCACAACCTGCCGGGCCGTGGCGTGTGGCTGAGCAATCCGACCTGGCCGATCCACGAAACTATCTTTGCCAAGGCTGGCATTCCAGTCAGTCATTACCCGTACGTGGGCGCTGACAACCGCCTGGACGTGGCGGCGATGCTCGCCACCTTGTCCACAGTGCCCAAGGGCGATGTCGTGCTGCTGCACGCCTGCTGCCACAACCCGACGGGTTTCGACCTGTCCCAGGACGATTGGCGCCAGGTACTGCAGATCGTGCGCGAGCGCCAGCTGCTGCCGCTGATCGACTTCGCCTACCAGGGCTTTGGCGACGGCTTGGAGCAGGATGCTTGGGCGGTGCGGCTGTTTGCGGCGGAGCTGCCGGAAGTGCTGGTGACCAGTTCGTGCTCGAAGAACTTCGGCTTGTACAGCGACCGCGTCGGCGCGTTGATCGTGTGTGCGGCGGATGCCGAGAAGCTGACGGATGTACGCAGCCAGCTTGCCAACACGGCGCGTAACCTGTGGTCGACGCCGCCGGACCATGGTGCTGCGGTGGTGGCGACCATCCTGGGTGATGCCGAGCTGAAAAAGCGGTGGAGCGACGAGGTTGAAGCCATGCGTTCGCGAATCGCCCACCTGCGTTCGGGGCTGGTGGAGGCGTTGGCGCCACACGGCTTGTCGGCGCGGTTCGCGCATATCGGGGCGCAGCGCGGGATGTTTTCCTACACCGGCTTGAGTGCCGAACAGGTGAAGCAACTGCGCGAGAAACACAGCGTGTATATGGTGAGTTCGGGACGGGCCAACGTGGCCGGCATCGATGCGACACGCCTGACATTGCTGGCCAAAGCCATCGCCGACGTTTCCAACTGAGAAACCGGGACCCCATGTGGGAGCTGGCTTGCCATCTCCCACATTGCTTGGCTGTGTGAATCCTCTAGCCCGCAACCATCTCAGCTTTTAGCAGTGCTGCTTTCGCTTGCGCATCCGCCAACCGATACAACTCGATACTCCCATCCCAGTGCTCGATCAACGCCGTGCACGACTCCACCCAATCCCCACAATTGAGGTAATCCACCTCGCCCACCTTGCGAATCTCCGCATGGTGGATATGCCCGCAGACCACGCCGTGCAGCTTACGTTTGGTCACTTCATGGGCGATGGCTTCTTCGAAATCGCTGATGAAGTTCACCGCCGTCTTGACCTTGTGCTTGAGGTACGCCGACAGCGACCAATAGCCATAGCCATAGCGCGCACGCCAGTGGTTCAGCCAGCGGTTCAGCGTGAGGGTGAACTCGTAGGCCGAGTCACCAAGGAACGCCAGCCAGCGGTGGTAACGGGTGATCACGTCAAACTGATCGCCATGAATCACCAACAGATGCCGGCCATCGGCAGTCACGTGTACCGCTTCGTCCACCAATTGGATGTTGCCCAGGATCAGCTTGGAATAACGACGCAGGAATTCATCATGGTTGCCGGTGACGTAGATCACTTCGGTACCGCGCTTGGCCATGGTCAGCAGGCGGCGGATCACGTTGGTGTGGGCCTGGGGCCAATACATGCCGCCACGCAGTTTCCAGCCGTCGATGATGTCACCGACCAGGTAGACCTTGTCGGCGTGATAACCCTTGAGGAACTGCGACAAATGTTCGGCCTGGCAATCCCGGGTGCCCAGGTGCACATCGGATATCCACAGGGTACGAACCCGTTGCTTGCGGCTGGGCTTGGCGAACTCGGCACTGGTCATGGGCATCCCTCGACGGTGTTTTCGCGAGCTTGCACCCTGGCGATTAATAGCCCATGACAACGATGCGTCAGTCTGATGACAGCGCTCAGTGCCCGCAAAGCGTTGTAGACTGCCCGCTTGCCGCCCAGGAGACCGCAATGGGACCCGCCCTCACCCTACGCCACTACGTCGAAGCGCCCCTCGCCCACAGCCATGACCATGCGCAATTGGTGTTCGGCCTGTCCGGGCATCTGGACCTGGAAGTGAACGGCCGTGGCAGCCAGGTGCGCGAAAGCAGCGTGATGGTGCTGCCCTTCTCCGCCCACCATGCGTGCTGCAGTCGCGATGGCAGCCGCTGCCTGGTGCTGGATGTGCCCACCGAGCACTGGGTGCTGCAATCGCTGGGGGAACACGCCGATGCCAGTCGCCGCCTGCTGGATCAACCGGCGCGGCTGACCCTGGACTCACGGCAGCACCAACTGGTGCAATGGCTGGCGCACAGCCCGGTGCATGACCCGCTGATCGTCCAGCAAGGTGCGATCCTGCTAATGGCCAGTCTCAATCATCCGCCAGCCCAACCGGCGCTGGGCCGGCGTTTGCCGTACGCGGCGTTCAACGCGCATATCGAGCGCCATGTTGCACACCCGCTGCAGGTGGCCGACCTGGCGCGCATCGCCGACCTGTCGGTGCCGCGCTTGCATGCACGCTTCATGGCGGAATGCGGGCAGACGCCGATGGACTATATCCGTAGCCGTCGCCTGCAAATGGCTTTGGACCTGCTGCGCAAAACCCCGTTGCCCATCGGCGAAATCGCTGAGCGCGTCGGCTATACCTCGCAAAGTGCATTTGCGGCGGCGATGCTGCGTGAGTTTGGCGCCTCCCCGGGTGCTTTGCGACGCAACGCGTAGCGAGAGCCTCGCGATAAAAATCGCGAGCCGAGCGACAGACACCTGTACTGGCGAGCCACTAGACTGCGCTTCTGTCACCCGTTTTATTCAAGGATCGCAATGACTCCCCGCTCAGCCCTCGGCGCCCTGCATATCGGCGCACTGATGTTTGGCCTCACCGGCGTATTCGGCAAACTGGCCGCCGCCTCGCCGGCCGTCATCGTCTTTGGCCGCGCCGCGTTTGCCGTGGTTGCCCTGGCGGTGTTTGCACGGTTCGCCAGCAACACCGCCTGGAAAACGCTGGAGCTGCGTGACTGGCGCCGGCTACTGGTCAGCGGTGTATTACTGGCGGCGCATTGGGTGACGTTCTTTATAGCGGTGAAGGTGGCCGGCGTGGCCGTCGCGACCCTGGGCTTCACCGCGTTCCCGGCCTTTACCGTGATCCTCGAAGGGTTGATCTTCCGCGAGCGCATCCGGGCTAACGAAGTGATGCTAGTGGCGCTGGTCAGCGTCGGCCTGGTGCTGGTGACCCCGGACTTCAACCTCGCCAGCGAAGCCACCAGCGGGTTGCTCTGGGGGATCGCCTCGGGGTTGCTGTTTTCGCTGCTGTCGCTGAACAACCGCGCCAGTTCCGGGCGCATCCCGGCGGTGCAGGCAGCGCTGTGCCAGAACGTGGTGGTCGCGGTGTGCCTGTTGCCCGTCGCGGCCCCGGCGCTGGCGGATGTCAGGGCGATTGACTGGCTGTGGATCGGCCTGCTCGGCGTGTTCTGCACCGGCCTGGCCCACAGCCTGTTTGTCGCCAGCCTCGCAGTGATCAAGGCACGCACTGCTTCGGTGGTGTTTGCCATGGAGCCGGTCTACGGCATCACCGCGGCCTGGCTGCTGTTTGCCGAAACCCCGACGTTGCGCATGCTGCTGGGGGGCGCGCTGATCATTGTCGCCATTGTGCTGTCCGGCCTGATGGGCAGCGCCAGCCAAGCCAAACAGCCCGCTGTAACGGTCTGATCTATACTTTAAATATCCGCAACAGTGAGTAGTCGTTCAACGGATAACCGACAGCTCGACGACAGCCTGGGTATTCTCTGAAGTTGCTGCACGCGAGTGGTCAAAAACTCAACGCGATGCGGGAGCTTTACTATGGAAATGTTCATCAGTTTGTTGGTGCAGATTATCAGCGGGGCCGTCGGCGGCAACATTGCAGGAATGACCAAACAGAGCCTGGGGACCGGGCTCAATACCGTTATCGGTGGTGTAGGCGGACTGGTGCTGGGTCAGCTTGTCGCGGCACTGACGGGCACCTCCGGCGGCGAGGCGCTGGATGTGGCGGCGGTCGGCAGCAATATTGTTGGCGGTGGCGTCGGTGGGCTGTTGCTGACCTGGCTTATTGGCTTCATCAAACAAAAGATGGCGGCCAAATAACGCTGCACCACAAGGTCACCGCCCTCATCAGGTGGTGACTTTCACTGCGTACGATCGTTGTGCCCCAGGTCACGCTGCGGGTCTATCCGGTCGCGTACACGCTGCTTCAGCACTTTGGCTTCAGGAAAGCCACCATCAGCCTTACGTTCCCAGATCTGCACGCCGTCGCAGGTGATGCGAAACGCGCCACCGGTGGCCGGCTCCAGCGACACTTTCCCCAGGTCATCGGCAAACGTACTCAACAATTCCTGCGCCAGCCAGGCGGCGCGCAGCAGCCACTGGCACTGGGTGCAATAGGTGATGACGATCTCGGGTTTGATCGAAGACATAATTTGAGAGGTTCCAGGCGTAACGGGCTCGGCGGATCGAGTGGCTATAATACCGGCCTTTATCGCCCAGCCTAGAGATTCATGATGCGCCGCCTGCTGTCCTGCCTGTTTCTGTGCCTGATCCCTCTTCTAGCCGACGCCGTTGAACCGCCACGTCCGAAAATCGGCCTGGTGCTGTCCGGCGGCGCCGCCCGTGGCTTGGCCCATATCGGCGTGCTCAAGGCGCTGGAAGAGCAAGGCATCCAGATCGACGCGATTGCCGGCACCAGCATGGGCGCGGTGATCGGCGGGCTGTACGCGTCGGGCTACAAGATCGATGAGCTGGAAAAACTGGCGCTGAGCATCGACTGGCAACAGGCGCTGTCCGACGCACCGCCCCGGGAAGACGTGCCGTTCCGGCGCAAGCAGGATGACCGAGATTTCCTGGTCAAGCAGAAACTCAGCTTCCGCGACGACGGCAGCCTGGGTCTGCCACTGGGCGTGATCCAGGGCCAGAACCTGGCGCTGCTGCTGGAAAGCATGTTCGCCCACAGCAGCAACACGCGTAACTTCGACAAGCTGCCGATCCCCTTCCGCGCCGTGGCGACTGATATCACCACCGGCGAGAAGGTGGTGTTCCGCAAGGGTCACCTCCCCCAGGTAATCCGCGCCAGCATGTCGATCCCGGCGGTATTCGCGCCAGTGGAACTGGACGGCCGGCTGCTGGTGGACGGCGGCATGACCGACAACATCCCGCTGGATGTGGCGCGTGAAATGGGCGTGGATATCGCCATCGTCGTCGACATCGGCACCCCGCTGCGTTCGCGCAAGCAACTGGCGACGGTGGTGGACGTACTCAACCAGTCGATCACCCTGATGACCCGGCGTAATTCCGAAGAACAACTCAAGGCCCTGCACCCCAAGGACGTGCTGATCCAGCCACCCCTCGCCGCCTACGGCGTGACTGACTTCGGCCGCGCCAAAGACATGATCGATGCTGGCTACCGCGCCACCCGCGCCCTTGATGCCCGCCTGGCCCACGTGCGCCCTGCCGAGCCGATCGACCCGCAATTGGTGGCCGCCCGTGCACCCGGCGAGCGCACACCGGTGATCACCGCCATCAACGTGGAAAACGACTCGAAAGTCAGCGACGACGTGATCCGCTACTACATCCGCCAACCCCTGGGCGAACCGCTGAACCTGGGCCGCCTGCAAACGGACATGGGCACCCTCTACGGCCTGGACTATTTTGAGCAGGTGCAATACCGCGTGGTGAAAAAGGGTCAAGACAACACCCTGGTGATCAGTGCGCGCGGCAAACGCAGCGGCACCGACTACCTGCGACTGGGGTTGAACCTGTCGGATGACATGCGTGGCGACAGCGCTTTCAACCTCGGCGCGAGCTACCGCATGAATGGTATCAACCGCCTCGGCGCCGAATGGCTGACGCGGGTACAGATCGGTGATCGCCAAGAGCTGTACAGCGAGTTCTATCAGCCGATGGACACCGGTTCGCGTTACTTTGTCGCGCCGTATATCAGCGCCCAGGCTCAGAACGTCGAGCTGATCCTGGACAACGACCCCATCTCCGAATACCGCCTGGAACGCTACGGCTTCGGCTTGAACGTTGGACGGCAGATCGGCAACAGTGGCGAAATCCGCTTTGGCGTCGGCGAAGCCTGGGGTAAGGCGGATGTGCGCATCGGCGACCGGGATCTGCCCAGTGTAAGTTTCAGCGAAGGCTTCTATGAGCTGAAGTACTCCTTCGATTCCCTGGATAACGTGTACTTCCCCCATACCGGTGAAGACATCGGCCTGGCCTACCGCGAGTTCGAACCTGGGCTGGGCTCGGACCAGCGCTACCGCCAGTGGGAGTTCAAGCTCGACAAAGCCATGAGCCACGGCCCGGATACCCTGGTGCTGGGCGGGCGCTACGGGCGTACCCTGGATGATTCGGACGTGGTGATTTCCAGCTTCCTGCTGGGCGGTGCGCGACAGTTGTCGGGCTTCCGCCAGGACGCAATCTCAGGCCAGAACATCAGCCTGATGCGCGCGGTGTACTACCGCAGGCTCACGCCGCGTTCGTACCTGCCGCTGGATTTCCCGCTGTACCTGGGCGCGTCACTGGAGCGCGGCCGGGCGTGGAACAACGACAATGAATTCGATAGCGGGTATATCAATGCGGCGAGTATTTTCCTGGGGTTCGATACACCGCTGGGGCCACTGAATTTCAGCTATGGGTTCAATGATGATAATCAGAAGGCGGTGTACCTGAACCTGGGGCAGACGTTCTAAAGGCTTACGCTGAACCCGATGTGGGAACGGGCTTTTGTGGTGAGCCCGCCCAGTGGTTTCTTCAGGACTTTTCCAGATTCGACAGGATGTGTGCATGCACGCGCATGCACACGCTCAAATCAGCTTCATCCACACCCACAAACAGCTCATGCCGCAGGGCGGTAGCGATGGTTTCAATCTGTTCGATCAAGGGACGGGCGGTGTCACACAACAAGATACGCTTGGCACGACGGTCTTCCACCACGGCCTGGCGTTGCACCAGGCCCTGACCTTCCAGACTGTCCAGCAGCCGGGCCAGTGTCGGCCCTTCTACCCCGACGCTTTGCGCCAGCTCACGTTGGGTGGGTGCCTCTTCGAAACGGGCCAGGTGCAATAGCACCAGCCAGCGCGCCTGGGACAGGCCAAGCCCGGCCAAGCGGCGGTCCAACTCGGCGCGCCAACCACGGGACATTTGCGCCAATTGCATGCCAAATCGGTGTTGATCGGTTAACGGCATAAAAAACTCATGTTTTAGACTGAAAATAAAATGTGGCTAATTATTAGTCAGCTAAGCATGAGCTTTGCCCGTAGGCAAGAGTTGCTATGTACTGATTCGTTACATTGTCGCAATTGGCGCACTAAATTTCGAATTCAGACTGCAAAGCCGCCCGCACGCAGTACAAAACACCTTCCGGAACACGCCCGGTAAACAGCGGGGCAATCTCCGCCACAGGTGGCAATTCGCCCTCTCCGTCCAAGAACGCGTCTTGGATTTCACCGAGCAGATCCTCTGGCAAATCAAGGGCCTGCTCCAACGACAGTTGCTGCTTGCCGATGGATTCGGCAAGCAAGGTGTAGACGTTCTTCTCCGAGCATTGCAACTGACCGGCGATCTGGACCGGGGTCATACCGGCGCGTGCCAGGCTGATCAGTTCGTGGCGGATATCGGCGACTTCCTTTGGCGCCTCGGCCTGGCCGCCGAGCACTTCGAGGAAGGCCTGGCCGTAACGCTCCAGCTTGCGCGCGCCCACCCCACTGACCCGCGCCATCTCGGCCATGCTGGTGGGCTGCTCGCGCAGCATCTCCAGCAAGGTGGAGTCAGGGAAAATAACGTACGGCGGCACGCTGTGTTCCTGCGCCAGTTTGCGGCGCAGGGTGCGCAAGGCTTCCCACTGTTCGCGTTCTTCGCCACGCACCAACTGGCTGGCCTGGCTGGTGCTGCTCTTGGCGGTGGTTTGCGGCTTGAGGTCGCGGCGCAGCTCCAGGCTGACTTCGCCCTTGAGCAACGGCCGGCAGCTGTCATTCAGACGTAGGCCGCCAAACCCCTCGATATCGATGTCCACCAGGCCACGCGCCACCATCTGCCGGAACAACGAGCGCCACTCGCCTTCGGCGCGGGCCTTGCCGACGCCGTAGACCGAGAGTTTTTCGTGGCCGAAGCTGCGCACTTTCTCGTTGTCCTTGCCCAGCAACACGTCCACCAGGTGACCGACGCCGTAACGCTGACCGGTGCGGTAGATAGCGGACAAGCCTTGGCGCGCCGGCTCAGTGGCATCCCAGGTCTGCACGCCGTCGACACAGTTGTCGCAATGGCCACAGGGTTCGGGCATGTCTTCATCGAAATACGCCAGCAAGGTCTGGCGGCGGCAGCGGGTCTCCTCACACAGCGAGAGCATCGCGTCGAGCTTGTGTTGCTCCAGGCGCTTGTGGCGCTCGTCGCCCTCGGAGTTCTGCAGCATCTGCTTGAGCATCACCACGTCCTGCAGGCCGTAGACCATCCACGCATCCGCCGGCAAACCATCACGGCCGGCACGGCCGGTTTCCTGGTAGTAGGCCTCAAGGGATTTGGGCAGGTCCATGTGCGCGACGAATCGCACGTTGGACTTGTCGATGCCCATGCCGAACGCGATGGTGGCCACCATGATCAGGCCTTCCTCGTTGAGGAAGCGCTTCTGGTGGTAGGCACGCAGGTCATTCGGCAGGCCGGCGTGATACGGCAGTGCCGGGTAGCCTTGCTCACAGAGAAACGCGGCGACTTCATCGACCTTCTTGCGCGACAGGCAATAGACGATGCCCGCATCGCTGCGTCGCTCCGAGAGGAACGCCAGCAACTGCTTGCGCGGCTGCTCCTTGGGCACGATGCGGTAGAAAATATTCGGCCGGTCAAAGCTCGACAGGAAGCGCTCGGCGTTCTGCAGGTGCAGGCGCTCGACGATTTCTTCGCGGGTACGCTTGTCGGCGGTGGCGGTCAGGGCAATGCGCGGCACATCGGGAAACAGCTCGGCCAATTGACCCAGTTGCAAATACTCACGGCGAAAGTCATGACCCCATTGGGACACACAGTGGGCTTCGTCGATGGCGAACAGGGCGATTTCCAGGCTCTGCAAAAAAGCCAGCATGCGCGGCTGCACCAGACGCTCGGGGGCCAGGTACAGCATCTTCACTTCACCGCGCTTGATACGCGCCGCCAGGTCGCGCTGCTGCTCGGCACTGAGGGTGGAGTTCAACGAAGCAGCGGCGACACCGAGCTCTTCAAGGGTCGCCACCTGGTCGTCCATCAACGCGATCAACGGCGACACCACCACCGCCAGGCCATTGCGCAACAGCGCCGGCACCTGGAAGCACAACGACTTGCCGCCGCCGGTAGGCATCAGGACCAGGGCGTCACCGCCGCTGGCCACGCGCTCAATGATCGCACCCTGGCGGCCACGAAAACTGTCGTAGCCGAAGATGTCCTTGAGGACGCGTTGTGCCTGCTCGAGCATGTAAAACTCCAAAAATAGTGCCGAAATCCCTCTGTACAGGCTGGCCGAAAAAATGCGCTTTCACGGGAAAAAATCCGTAAGCGAAGTTTTCGCGGACTGGCGCTTGGCCTGCAAGGGCATCACAAAACGCGGCAGTATACCCGAGCGCTACCTGGCAAAGGGCGCCACTGACGAATAGCGACCGCGATCTAAAATGCCGTTCGGCTGGCCTGTGCGCTCAAGAAAGCCTAGAATTCAGCATCGTTTATTCCCAAGGTAGTCCTTCAATGTCCTTCGCTGAGCAACTAACCCGCCTGCAAGCCTTCCTCGACGCCGATGAGCTGCATGACGAGGCGCTGGACTACGTGGCCGCCCACGGCTACCTGACCGCCCTGTCGATCTGCTCCGAAGTCGTACCTGACCGTGAATGGATCGACGCGTTGTTCGCCGAAGAGCCGCACTACACCGACGCCGCCCAACGCGAAGAAATCGAATCCACCCTGCTGGCCCTCAAGGCCCACATCGGTCGCCAACTGGCCTCCGACGAGGAATTCGAGCTGCCGTGCGAGCTGGACCTGGGCGAAGAACCGGATGACTCCGATCTGCGCGGCTGGTGCATCGGCTTCATGGAAGGCGTGTTCCTGCGCGAAGCCGCCTGGTTCGAAACCGCCGAGGAAGAAGTCAGCGAAATGCTGCTGCCGATCATGGTCGGTTCGGGCCTGTTCGACGACCAGCCTGAGTTCGCCGACATCGCCGCCGATGCCAACCTGATGGACGACATGATCGTTCAGATCCCGGAAGCCCTGACTGCGCTGTACCTGCTGTGCAACGCTCCTGACGAAAAACCGGCGATCCTCAAGCCACGTCACCACTGAGTCGCTTGCCCGTGACACCCATGGGCAATCGTTCACTGCTCCTGCGCTACGGGCTGCTGGCCATCGGCTGGCTGAGCGTAGCGTTGGGGGTGATAGGCATTTTCCTACCGGTATTGCCGACCACACCCTTCCTACTCCTCGCTGCCGCCTGTTTCGCCAGAAGCTCTCCGCGTTTCTACCATTGGCTGGTGCAACACCCGCGCCTGGGCCCATGGATCCGTGATTACCTGGACGGCAATGGCATCCCTCTCAAGGGCAAGGTCTACGCCATCGGCCTGATGTGGCTGAGCATCAGCGTCTCCTGCTACCTGGTGCCACTGCCGTGGGCACGTGGTTTCATGCTGACCAGCGCGGTGCTGGTGACTATTTACATCCTGCGCCAGAAAACCCTGCCACCCCGCTAGGCCGCGACATCACGTCGCGCTCAGACCTTGGTCGACACTGACTAACCCCCAGCATTCTGCGAGACTGTCCAACCGGGCCCGGAATGCCCGGGTGTTCTTATGCTCGGAGTTACCATGACGCTGTCCAGCGGGCTGATCGCCACCGTTGCCCTGGCCTATATGGCCATTATGTTTGCCATCGCCTTCTACGGTGATCGTCGCCGTGCGCCACTGCCGCCGCGTATGCGCGCCTGGGTGTACAGCCTGTCGCTGGCCGTGTATTGCACCAGTTGGACCTTCTTCGGCGCTGTAGGCCAGGCTGCCGAACAGTTGTGGGCATTTTTACCGATCTACCTGGGACCGGTGCTGTTGTTGGTACTGGCACCTTGGGTGCTGCAGAAGATGATTCTGATCAGCAAGCAGGAAAACATTACCTCTATCGCCGACTTTATTGCGGCGCGCTACGGCAAATCCCAATCCCTTGCCGTGGTGGTCGCACTGATCTGCCTGGTCGGCGTGCTGCCTTATATCGCCCTGCAACTCAAAGGCATCGTACTGGGCGTCAACCTGCTGATCGGCGCCGGCGCCGACACCACCGGCACCCGCGCCCAGGACACCGCGCTGATCGTCTCGCTGGTGCTGGCGCTGTTCACCATTGTGTTTGGTACGCGCAACCTCGATGCCACGGAACACCACCGCGGCATGGTGCTGGCGATTGCGTTTGAATCCCTGGTCAAGTTGCTCGCGTTTCTTGCGGTCGGCGCGTTTGTGACCTACGGGTTGTACGACGGTTTCGGCGACCTGTTCAGCCAGGCCATGCTCGCGCCTCGCCTGGATGAATACTGGAAGGAGACCGTCAACTGGCCATCAATGGTGGTACAGACCGGTGTGGCCATGATGGCGATTATCTGCCTGCCTCGGCAGTTCCATGTCACGGTGGTGGAGAACATCGATCCCCAGGACCTGCGCCTGGCCAAGTGGGTGTTTCCCGCGTACCTGGTGCTGGCCGCGTTGTTCGTGATCCCTATCGCCCTCGGCGGCAAGATGCTGCTGCCCAGCTCGGTATTGCCGGACTCCTATGTGATCAGCCTGCCCATGGCCGAAGCCCATCCGGCGCTGGCCGTGCTGGCATTTATCGGCGGTGCGTCGGCGGCCACCGGCATGGTGATCGTGGCGAGCATCGCCCTGTCGACCATGGTGTCCAACGACATGCTGCTGCCCTGGCTGCTGCGTCGTTCCAGCGCCGAACGGCCGTTCGAAGTGTTTCGCCACTGGATGCTGTCGGTACGCCGGGTGAGCATCGTGATCATTCTGTTGCTGGCCTACGTCAGCTATCGCCTGCTCGGCTCTACTGCGAGCCTGGCGACCATCGGCCAGATCGCCTTTGCCGCCGTGACCCAACTGGCGCCGGCCATGCTCGGTGCGCTGTATTGGAAACAAGCGAACCGACGCGGTGTGTTCGCAGGGCTCGCAGCCGGTACTTTCCTGTGGTTCTACACCTTGGTCCTACCGGTAACGGCGAAAAGCCTGGGCTGGTCCCTCAGCCTTTTCCCAGGGCTGACCTGGATGCACTCCCACCCGCTGGGCCTGTCCGTCACCTCATTGACCTTGGGCACCGTGTTCTCCCTGGCGGGTAACTTCACGCTGTTTGTGTGGGTGTCGATGCTGTCGCGCACACGCGTGTCAGAACACTGGCAAGCCGGGCGTTTCATCGGCCAGGAAATCAGCCAACGCGCCAGCGCCCGCTCGATGTTGTCGGTGCAAATCAGCGACTTGCTCAGCCTGGCGGCGCGTTTTGTCGGTGAAGAACGCGCCCAGCAAAGCTTTATCCGCTTCGCCTATCGCCAGGGAAAGGGCTTCAACCCCAACCAGAACGCCGACAACGATTGGATCGCCCATACCGAGCGCTTATTGGCCGGCGTGCTGGGAGCGTCTTCGACACGCGCAGTGGTAAAAGCGGCCATTGAAGGTCGGGAAATGCAGCTGGAGGACGTCGTCCGCATCGCTGATGAAGCCTCGGAGGTGCTGCAGTTCAACCGCGCGTTGCTGCAAGGCGCCATCGAGAACATCACCCAGGGCATCAGCGTGGTCGACCAGTCCCTCAAGCTGGTGGCCTGGAACCGGCGTTATCTGGAGCTGTTCAACTATCCGGACGGGCTGATCAGCGTGGGCCGGCCGATCGCCGACATCATCCGCTACAACGCCGAACGCGGGCTGTGCGGGCCGGGCGAGGCCGAAGTACACGTGGCGCGCCGCCTGCACTGGATGCGCCAGGGCCGTGCGCACACCTCCGAGCGCTTGTTCCCCAATGGCCGGGTGATCGAGCTGATCGGCAACCCGATGCCCGGCGGCGGTTTCGTCATGAGTTTCACTGACATCACCGCGTTCCGCGAAGCCGAACAGGCACTCACCGAGGCCAACGAAGGCCTGGAACAACGGGTGACCGCGCGTACCTACGAACTGTCGCAACTCAACGTCGCGCTCACCGATGCCAAGGGCGTGGCCGAGTCCGCGAGCCAGTCGAAGACGCGCTTTCTGGCGGCCGTGAGCCATGACTTGATGCAACCCTTGAATGCCGCACGCCTGTTCTCCGCCGCCCTTTCCCATCAGAACGACGGCCTGTCCAGCGAAGCCCGGCAATTGGTGCAGCATCTGGACAGTTCCCTACGCTCTGCCGAGGACCTGATCAGCGACCTGCTGGACATCTCGCGCCTGGAAAACGGCAAGATCAATCCGCAGCGCCAGCCTTTTGTGCTTAACGAACTGTTCGACACCTTGGGCGCGGAGTTTAAAGCGCTGGCCCAGGAGCAAGGCCTGCGTTTCCGCCTGCGCGGCAGTCGCTTGCGCGTCGACAGCGATATCAAGTTGCTGCGGCGCATCCTGCAGAATTTTCTGACCAACGCTTTCCGTTATGCCGACGGCCCGGTACTGCTGGGCGTACGCCGACGCAAGGGCGAGCTGTGCCTGGAAGTGTGGGACCGTGGCCCCGGCATCCCGCTGGATAAACAGAAGGTGATCTTCGAAGAATTCAAGCGCCTGGACAGTCACCAGACCCGCGCGGAGAAAGGACTGGGGCTGGGCCTGGCGATCGCCGATGGCTTGTGTCGCGTACTCGGCCATCGGTTGAGCGTGCGCTCATGGCCAGGCAAGGGCAGCGTGTTCAGCGTGCGCGTGCCGTTGGCGCGCAATCAAGTCAGCGCTCCGATCAAGCCCCCCCAGGAAAACGGCCTGCCATTGAGCGGTGCACAGGTGCTGTGTGTAGATAACGAAGAGAGCATCTTGATCGGCATGCGCAGCCTGCTGACGCGTTGGGGCTGCGAGGTGTGGACCGCCACCGACCAGGCCCAATGCGCAGCGTTGCTCGCCGACGGCGTGCGCCCGCAACTGGCCATGGTGGACTACCACCTGGACCATGGCGAAACCGGGACTGAACTGATGGGTTGGCTGCGAGCGCAATTGGCGGAGCCGATTCCCGGCGTGGTGATCAGCGCCGACGGCCGCCCGGAGATGGTGGCCGAGGTGCATGCGGCGGGGTTGGATTATCTGGCCAAGCCGGTGAAGCCTGCGGCGTTGCGGGCGTTGCTGAGTCGGCATTTGCCGCTGTAGGGCGATCCAGCGCGGTCAAATATGGGAGTTTGCACACCGCCGTATTTTATTCGGGCAGGTGTGCCACACCATCGGAGTCGGTCATCGCCCGCTCCAGTAAATCCGCCGGCAGGCTTTTACTCGCCCGCGCGCCCAGCAACCGCAATTGCTCGGTCCGGCTGACCAGATTTCCGCGTCCATCTGTCAGCTTGTTTCGCGCCGCACTGTAAGCCTTATCCAACTGCTGCAAACGGTTACCCACTTCATCCAAGTCCTGGATAAACAGCACGAACTTGTCGTACAGCCAACCGGCACGCTCGGCGATTTCCCGGGCGTTCTGGCTCTGGCGTTCCTGTTTCCAGAGGCTGTCGATCACACGTAGGGTCGCTAGCAAGGTGGTTGGGCTGACAATCACGATATGGCGGTCGAACGCCTCCTGAAACAGGTTGGGCTCGGCCTGTAACGCAGCGGAAAACGCCGCTTCGATCGGCACGAACAGCAACACGAAATCCAGGCTGTGCAGGCCTTCCAGGCGTTTGTAGTCCTTGCCGGCCAGGCCTTTGACGTGATTTCGCAGCGACAGCACATGCTGCTTCAGGGCTGCCTGGCCAATGACGTCATCCTCCGCCGCCACATACTGCTGATACGCAGTCAGGCTGACCTTGGAGTCCACCACCACCTGCTTGTCGCCGGGCAACATGATCAGCACGTCGGGCTGGAACCGCTCGCCATCCGGGCCTTTGAGGCTGACCTGGGTCTGGTACTCACGGCCCTTCTCCAGACCTGCATGCTCCAGCACACGTTCAAGGATCAGTTCTCCCCAGTTACCTTGGGTTTTCTGCCCCTTGAGCGCGCGGGTCAGGTTGGTGGCTTCGTCCGACAGACGCAGGTTCAGTTGCTGTAGGCGTTCCAGCTCCTTGGCCAGGGAAAAACGCTCGCGCGCCTCGTTCTGGTAGCTTTCTTCCACGCGTTTCTCGAAGGATTGGATGCGCTCCTTCAAGGGGTCGAGCAATTGGCCCAGGCGTTCCTGGCTGGTTTCGGCGAAGCGCTGTTCGCGTTCGTCGAAGATCCTGCCGGCCAACTCGGCGAACTGTGCACGCAACTCATCACGCGAGCCTTGCAGGTCGGTCAGGCGTTGTTGATGACTGTCCTGTTGTTCACGCAGCTCGGCGCGCAAGGCCGCCGACAAGGCATCGAGGCGGCGTAGCTCGGTCTCTTTGGCGCTACGGTCGAGGTTCCAGGCGTGAGCGGCATCGCGGGCGTTGTCGCGGTCGATCTGCAGCAACTCGACTTCGCGACGCACAGCGGCCAGGTCAGCCTGCTTGGCGGCATTGGCTTGGCTCAAATCGCTGATCTCATCGCGGCTCGCATCCAACTGCGCGGCAAGACCTTCCTGGGCAAGCTGTGCGGTGGCCAGGCGCTCTTCGAGCAGTTCCCAGCCGGTCATGCGTGCGTTCAAGCGTCGCTGCAGCTGCCAGCACACGGCCAATAACGGCACGGCAGCGCCAGCGAGGCCCAAGGCAACACTGGTCCAGTCAAAAACCATAGACATGTCTGCCATCACCGAAAAAAACCAAGGTTAGCGGAGCAGAGGGCCTAAGGACAGCTCAGTCTTCGACCTGACCCAGTTCGCGCTGGGCGCGGCGGTCACCGGCACGGGCGGCCAGGCGCAGCAGGTCGTGGCCGATGCGGCGGTCGCGGGCATTCCCGCATTCGCGGCACATCAGTTGGCCCAGGCGGCTTTGCGCAGCGACCACACCTTCACGGGCCGGCTGCTTGAGCAAACGCCCGGCGAGGTGCTTTACGTTGGTGTTGTGACCCAAGCGCGGACTGTCGAGCAACCACAAGGCAACTTTCAAGGAGAAGCGCTTGGGAGCGGTAACAGTTTGAGGGGTGTCGGTAACAGAAGATGATACTGAGCGAAACTTCATAAAGCACTGTGAGACAGAACGGAAGGCGCGCCACTCTACTCTTTTTTTCGTACAGGTAAAGCTGAAAAAACTGTGCACGCCCGTTCTAGAGCAAGCGCTCGGGACAATCCACAGAAGCTGTGGATAACTCAGTGGACAACACGCCTTTAACTCGCGCAAAGCCCCATGGAATGGGGCCCGCAGTCAAACTGACGATTTTTTCACCAATAAAAAAAAGCCAGATTTTTCATTGACTTAAATTTCCATTGCAGGCAAATGGCGGCCTTGGAGTGCAGTTGACAGCGCGGTTACACACTCCGCAACCAATGTGCACAAGTACCCATTCGATGGTTATATCGCCGGCCTTTTTTGAAGCCACTCGCTACAAAAATGTTACCGCCTGGACAAACCAGGGACTTTTCAAATCTTTCCCGGCTCGCCACACTCCCCGACCTACAACGCAACAGTGGGTGAGTTGATGAAAGGGATTCTGTTATTCGCCGTGTTGCTATTGGCCATCTGCGCCGTTTCCTTGGGGATCAATGCAGCACTGCCGTCACCGGATGGGGCGCTGTTCGCCATCGCGATCCTGCTGTCGGCGGCGTTCACTGCCGTCAGCCTCTGCATCGAGCTGGGCGAAGGCCGGATAAACGACATCGGCGACGTGATGAAGGTGGTCGAGACCGGCCAATCCCTGCGCTTGACCCTTGCAGCCTACGGACTGGGCTGCTCACTGGCAGCAGCGATCACCGTCTTGGTCTATCGAGGCCTGTTGGGCGGCTGATAAAAGTTTTTTAGCTAACATACTTCCCTTACCGGTTTCAATCCGTTACTATCCGCGGCGTTAGTACCAAGCTGAAAGTCAATTCTGGTCGAACAACTCCCCTGCACAACACGGGATCGACCACCTCGATGGTTTCCAGGTATCACTTGCGACGACACTGCCTTTGAACAAGCAAAGGGTGTCGCGAAGTTTCCATACTCTGACCGAACCAACCTGCAAATTGATCAGGATCTTCACCCCGGGCCCAGAACCTTTGCCCCTGTTGTGTTGCCTGCCCTCCTAAGTACCTACCTGCCAGCCCAAGCGCGCCTAAATTATTAGCGCTTCAAACTGGCTGCTTTGTTCCAGTCGGGTTCTTCGTTTGATCAATGGTGATCAACGTTACTGGAACGTTTTAACGTTGCACGGTTCTTAATCCGTGTCATTTGTAGGAACACCAATAATATGAACGCTCAAATCCATACTCAGGATGCCATTCGCACCCTCACCAACGCTTTTGCTCCAATGAACTGCCTGATCATGGCCGCTCGCAAAGGCTGCTTCAGCTTCACCCTGGTCAACGAACACGGCATCGCTCGTCACAGCGAACGCCTGTACCCCGATCAATACTCCAGCGCAGAACCGCTGCAGGCCGTGATCGAGCGTACCCGTCAGGCATTGATTGCCTGATCGACCCGCGTCGCTGAAACACAAAAACCCTGTTTAAAAAACAGGGTTTTTTATTGCCCGGAATTTACCTATTGGGCCGTTGCACTCAGTTCAAATAGATATAACCGTTATAACTAAATGAATAAGATGTTTTAAAAACAGTCCTTTACATCACAAATATGACACTACACTTCAACTCAAGCGGCATGATCCGCTTCCGACGAGCCTGAGATCCGATCCACTGCTGCCAAGCCCCCCTCTCAGGCCTCGTCGACCACTTTCACGGATTGAGGCTTGTATGGGTATCGCTGCCAGCGAATTGTCTCGATATGTGATCCGGCCGACCTTGATGTACCTCGGCCGCCATCACCCGACGGCTGAGTCTCTCCTGCTGGGCATTGCCGCCAGCCAGTCGGAACTCGGTTCCGCCTTGCACGACCGGCGCGGCCACGGCCTGTACAGCATCACCGAACCACGCCATCGTGCCCTGTGGGACAACTATCTGGCGCTGGACCCCGAACGCGCCAGCCTGGTACGCGGACTCGCGAGCCAGCATGCGTTCCTCAGCGCACCGCAACTGGAGCTCACCGTAAACTTGCGTTATGCCACCGCCATCGCCTGGCTGTTGGTGGAACAACACACTCCTACACTGCCTCCACCCGGTGATGTCTTGGCCATGGCACGTATCTGGAAAGAAATTTTTCACCCACAAGGACGGCTGCGCGATTTCATTCAAGCCTGGCACACCTGTGTTTCACCCATGAATCACGTGGTTTGCTGACCGGGCAATTTGCAAGATTCGTCAAAAACCCTGTATTTTGGTCGGATTGTCCTACAAAACCGCTCTATCTCCTGCATTACAGCCTATAGCGCGATCTTAATTTTATTGTTACTTTCCGCAGCGGTGATCACCACGGAGTTCTAATAATGAAAAAAGTAATGCTCAAGACCACACTTAGCCTCGCCGTTGCCATGGCCTCTTCTCATATTTTCGCAAGTGGCTTTGCCCTTAACGAACAAGACGTCGCCGGGATGGGTACGGGTTTCGCAGGCCGCTCTTCTTCTGCCGAAAACGCCAGCACCGTTTATGGTAACCCTGCCGGTATGGCTCGCCTTGAAGGCCAGCAAGTCACTGGCGGTGTTGCGGCGATTGATGCCTCAAGCAACATCAAGGATGTCAGCGGCCGCTCCAGCGGCACGAACAAAGGCGATATGGTGCCTTTCACTGCCGTTCCTTTCGGTTTCTACACCAATAAACTCAACGATCAATGGGCTGTCGGTTTCGGCGTCTATGCTCCGTTTGGCCTTGTGACCGATTACGAAAGTGGCTTCCAAGGCAAAGCCTTTGGCAGCAAAAGCGAAGTGACCGTCATCACTTTCCAGCCGACGGTCAGCTACGCCTTCAACGATCGGGTTTCCATTGGTTTTGGTCCGACCATCAACCGTATCGCTGGTACGCTTGAGTCCGATATCAACCTGCCAGTCGCGGGTACCGGCTCCAACAACATCAAGATCAAGGGTGATGACACCGCCGTCGGCTTCAATGCCGGCCTGCTGGTTCAAGCTACTGACACAACGCGAGTGGGCCTGACCTACCACTCGAAAGTGAAGTACAAGCTCGAAGGCCATACCGAAGTGACCAAAGGCACCAACGTTCCAGCTTCGCTGTTGAACAATGGCCGCTACGACGCGTCGCTGAAGATCGACACACCTGAATCCTGGGACCTGTCGGTTACTCAAGATATGAGCGACGCGTGGAAACTCTACGCAGGCGCTACCTGGACCCGCTGGAGCCGCCTGAAAGACATCACCGTCAACAACGAAGGTGTATCGGCCGCAGCCGGTAGCGGTGTGTTGGCTCCGCAAATTGTCGGCACCATCAAAGAAGACCAGAATTGGCACGACACTTGGGCCTATGCCGTGGGTACCTCGTATCGTGTCACCAAGCAAGTGGTGCTGCGTACCGGCCTGACCTTCGACCAGTCGCCGACCAACAACACCGACCGTTCGCCGCGTATCCCAACCGGTGACCGGACTATCTTCAGTCTCGGCCTTGGTTACGATGTAATGCCGAATATGACCGTGGACCTGGCTTACTCCTACCTCAAGGAAGAACCAGTCAAGGTCGCTCGTGCCAACGCATTGGGCCAGTCCTACAATGCTAAGTACGAAAACAGCGCCAACGGTTTTGGCCTGGGCGTAACGTACAAGTTCTGATCTGACGCCGTATAAAAAAGCCCCGCCCTCCTGCAAAGGAAGCGGGGCTTTTTAATGGGCGATTGTCAGGGTTTGGAGGCCAACGCCTCTTCCACCGCCTTGATCAAATCCGGGCTGTCCGGTTTGGTGAGGCTGGAAAAATTGGCAATCACCTTGCCCTGCCTATCCACCACATACTTGTAGAAATTCCACTTCGGCGGCGCGTCGGTCTGCTGCGCCAATACCTTGAACAGGTGCACCGCATCCGGCCCCTTGACCTTTTGTGGCTCGGTCATGGTGAAGGTCACGCCGTAATTCACGTAGCAGACCTTGGCGGTTTCTTCGCCGGTCTTGGCTTCCTGCTTGAAGTCATCCGACGGCACGCCGATCACTTCCAGCCCTTCGCCCTTGTAGCGTTGATACAAAGCTTCGAGGCCTTTGAATTGTGGGGCGAACCCACAAAAGCTGGCGGTGTTGACGATGACCAGCGGCTTGCCCGCAAAGCGCTGGCACAGGTCGATGGACTCTTTGGCGCGCAGCTTGGGCAATTGGCCTTCCAACAGCGGCGGGCAACTGGCGGCCAGGGCAGCACTGCCAATGGCCATCAGGACGGGTACAGCGAGCCAACGCATCTGCATGTTATGTGTCCTTTGAAGAGACCTGACTAAAAGCAGCCAGACCGGAAACTTAACAGATCGACATGCCCAGTTGCATCAACGCCAGCCCGCCACGCTGCCAGCCCCACCAGGCCAACACCACCAGGACCAGCCCCGCAACCAGTATCACACCGTGTGCCACTCTGCTCATGCCGCCTCCATCTGTGCCTGCAATCGCGCCACCGGGCGCTCACGTACCGGCCAATTCAGGGCTGCGGCGAGCAGGCTCAGCAGGATCGCCACCTGCCAGATCAAATCGTAGTTGCCGGTTCGATCATAGACCACCCCGCCCAACCAGCCGCCCAGGAACGAACCGAGTTGGTGGAACAAAAACACTATCCCGCCAAGCATGGAGAGATTTCGCACACCAAACAATGTGGCGACGGTGCCGTTGGTCAGCGGTACGGTGGACAGCCACAGGAAGCCCATCGCCATGCCAAACAGGTAGGCCGTGACTTCAGTGACCGGCGCCCACAGGAACAGCACGATCACCACCGCGCGCAGCAGGTACAACCCCGTCAGCAAACGCGGTTTGGACATGCGCCCGCCGAGCCAGCCGGCGGTGTAGGTACCGAAGATGTTGAACAGGCCGATCAGTGCCAGCACCGTGGTACCGACGGTGGCCGGCAAATGCTGGTCCACCAGATAAGCCGGCAAATGCACGCCGATAAACACCACCTGGAAACCGCAGACGAAAAAGCCGAAGGCCAACAACCAGAAGCCGGAATGGGAGCAGGCTTCCTTCAAGGCTTCGCGCAAGGTTTGTTGGCCCGCCAGCACCGGCAATGGCCTGTCTTTGAGCATCGCCACCAGCGGCAGAATCAGCGCCACCATCAGGCCCAGCGCCAGCAATGCAGCAGACCAGCCCAACCAACTGATCAAACCCAAGGTGCCCGGCACCATGGCGAACTGACCGAACGAACCGGCAGCACTCGCAATCCCCATGGCCATGCTGCGTTTTTCCGGCGCCACGGCCCGACCGACCACACCAAGAATCACCGAGAACGAGGTGCCAGACAGACCGATACCAATCAGCAAGCCGGCGCTGAGGGACAACGACCACGCCGAATCGGACATGCCCATCAACACCAGGCCCGCCGCGTACAGGATGCCACCAACAAACACCGCTCTAGTGGCGCCAAAACGGTCAGCCAAAGCGCCGGTGAACGGCTGTGCCAGGCCCCAGATCAGGTTCTGCAAGGCGATGGCAAAGGCGAAAGTTTCACGGCCCCAGCCAAATTCGCTGCTCATCGGCGCCAGGAACAGGCCAAAACCGTGCCGCACACCCAACGACAACGCCAGAATCAGCGCACTCCCTACAAGAATCCAACCACTGGTGCGCCACATCGAGGTCATTTCTTATTCTCCGCTCGCGGGTATATACCCGCTTGTATTCGAACAAACCCCGCGCTCAGGCGAGTTCGTCCAGCAAGGCCAACAAGGTTTCGCGTTTTTCCGCGCCGAGTTGATCGATCAATTTTTGCTGCGCCGCTTCCCAGGCGGGTAATGCTGCGGCAAGTCGTGCTTCACCGTCCTCGGTCAACATCACCAGGCGGTTGCGCAGGTCATCGCCTTCCACCAGTTTTACCAGGCCCTCACCTTCCAGCACCCGCAGGTTCCGCCCCAAGGTGCTGCGATCCAGGCCCATGGCTTCCGCCAGGCTGGAAATACTCGGCTGATCGAGGCGCTGCAGGTTACACAGCAAAGAATACTGGGCGACGTTGATCCCGAAGCCATCAAGGGCGCCGTCGTAATGCCTGCTGACGCCACGGGCGGCACGTCGCAGGTTGGTGCACAAACATTGGGAGGCAAGCATAGAAGGTGTATATACCCGCGATTTATGAAATGCAAGAAAGTGTTACAGCGCCAGGCCGACCAGAACCACGACTTCCAGCAGTTCCAGCAAAGCGCCTGCAGTATCGCCCGTGGTGCCGCCCAGCCGATTGACCATCAGTTGGCGCAGCCCTATGAAGCAGATCGCAGCAAGTAGTACAGCCAGCCCGCCACTGAAGCCGCCAATGAGGATGCAGGCTAAACCACTGAGGATCAGTACCTGTTGGCCGACGATCCTCGGTAAATGATCCGACAATGCCTGGCCCAATCCGCCGGCACGTACATAGCGCGTGGTAAGAAACAGCGCCAGCATCGATGCGCGGCCAATCAACGGCGCCAGGATCAGTGCTGCGCCGTTAGGTTGCTCGATCAGGGCCACCAACGCAGTGAATTTGAGCAGCAGCACCATCCCCAGGGTAACCACGGCAATCGGGCCGCTGCGGGGGTCCTTCATGATCGTCAGCGTGCGTTCGCGGTCGCCAAAACCGCCGAGCCAGGCGTCGGCGCTGTCCGCCAAACCGTCCAGGTGCAGGCCACCACTGAGCAATACCCAGGCCGTCAGCAACAATGCGGCATGCAGCAACAACGGCGCGCCCATCAATACCGAGTTCAGGCCCCACAACAACACACCGAACAACAGACCGACGACCGGATAAAACAGCAGTGAACGCCCCAATTCCTGAGGCTGCGGCATACCCGGCAAGCGAATCGGCAGGCTGCTGAGAAATTGCAGGGCGATCCAGAATGGCAGCATGTCTACCCCACTTCCGTCAGTGTGCCGCCAGCATTGACGTGCAGACTGAACAGCCCGCCATGGCCCACTTCGACGTTCAACAGTTGCTCCCTCGGCAAACCACGCGCTTGCGCCAGTAACAGACGCATCACACCGCCATGACTGATCAACAACACACGCTCACCGGCATAGGCCTGATGCAAGCGCGCGACAGCGCCCAGAACCCGGTCGGAAAAGGCGCTGACAGGTTCGCCCTCCGGTGGTGTAAAGCGGTAGGGATCAGCCCAGAACAACCCCAGCCCTTCGGCGTCGGTCTCCATCAAGGCTGCCGCACTCTGCCCCTCCCAGGCACCGAAGTGCAGCTCTTGCAGATCCTTTTCCAGGGCCACCGGCACATGGAGCTGAGCCCCCAGTTCCTCGGCAAACCGCGCGCACCGTTGCAGCGGTGAACTGACCAGACGGTCCCACGGCCCCTGCGCCACCACGGCTGCGCGCATTTGCGCCCAACCCTTGGCGGTGAGTGCATCGTCCAGACTGCCGCGCAGGCCGCCGCCCAACTCGGTCTCGCCGTGACGCAGCAGGTCCAGGCGCAAGGTCATACCGGGCGGTCTGCCACGGCGGCTTCGGCGAAAGTCGCCATCTGACCGTGCAGCGCACATGCCAGGCGCAACAAGGGAACCGCCAGTGCCGCGCCGCTGCCTTCGCCCAGGCGCAGGCCCAATTCCAGCAGCGGCTTCGCGTCGAGGCTTTGCAGCACATGGCGATGACCTGGTTCAGCACCGCGATGGCCGAACACCAGCCACTCATGGCATGCCGGGTTCAAGCGCGTCGCAACCAGCGCTGCGACAGTGCAGATAAAACCATCCACCAGCACCACGATGCCTTCCTGCGCACAGGCCAGGTACGCGCCCACCAGTGCGGCAATCTCAAAGCCGCCGAGATTGAACAGCGTTTGCAACGCATCACCACGCTGGCCGGCATGTAACGCCAGGGCGCGTTCGATCACGGCCACCTTGTGGCTGACCCCCTGAGCATTCAACCCAGTGCCAGGCCCCGTGAGGTCACTGACCTGACAGTCCAGCAAGGCACACGCCAGCGCACTGGCGGCGGTGGTGTTGCCGATGCCCATCTCGCCACCGATAAACAGCTGTGCCCCGCTTGCCAATGCTCGCCGCGCACTGTCGCGGCCGGCTTGCAGGGCGAGCCCCCCTTGGGCCTCGGTCATTGCCGGGCCATTGACGAAGTTGGCGGTGCCCGCACCGATGTTCAGGTGGCGCACACCTGGCAGGTCCAGGGACGGCGTGACCGTGCCAAGGTCGACCACTTCCAACTGTGCCTCCAACTGTCGCGCCAAGACGCTGATGGCCGCGCCACCGCTGACAAAGTTGTGCAGCATCTGCCCAGTGACTTCCTGAGGAAACGCCGACACGCCCTCCGCTACCACGCCATGGTCACCCGCGAAGATGGCGATCCACACGTGGTCCACCAACGGTTTGACCTGGCCCTGCAAGCCGGCCAATTGCACCGCCAGGGCCTCCAACTGCCCGAGGGAGCCCGACGGTTTGGTCAATTGCTGCTGGCGCGCCAGGGCGTGTTCGTATGCGTGCGCGTCAATCGCCTTACAGGGGTTGAGCCACCAGGTGTCAGTCATAACGCAGTACCTTTCAACGTCAGGGGCAGGCCGGCAACTGTCAGGACAACACGCTGACAGCGCTCGGCCAAGGCTTGATGCAGCCAACCGGCTTCATCCACATAGCGGCGAGTCAATTCGCCCAGCGGCACGACACCCAGACCGGTCTCGTTGCTGACAAAAATGATTTCACCCGGCAGCACGGCCAGGGTTTCCAGCAACTGATCGCGCTCAGCCACCAGGCGATTCGAGTCTTCCAGCATCAGCAGATTGGTCAGCCACAGAGTCAGGCAATCCACCAGCAGACACTGCGCGGGCGCGGCGTTTTCGCGCAGCACGCGCGCCAATTCGACAGGCTCTTCGATCAGCCCCCAGTGATCGGGACGACGCTGGCGATGCAGGGCGACGCGTTCATTCATCTCGCCATCCAGCGGTTGGCTGGTGGCGATGTAAGTGACGGGCAAGCCGCTGTCGCTGGCGAGCTTTTCGGCAAGACGGCTTTTGCCGGAACGGGCGCCACCGAGGATCAGTTGCAGCATGGGACAGCACCTTGGGTTGGCTGAAAAGGCTCGGCCTTAAGGCCACTATCGCGGGCAAGCCAGCGCCCACATCGGGACCGCGTACTCACCGTCAGACCCCGCACAGCTTGCGCAATAAATCGGTGTCCAAGTGATTCTCCACCAGGTCCGCCAGGCGCTCGATATCGCGCTCGCGCAACGCGTGGTAATCCACTGCCTGCACATCCTGCAGACCGGCCCAGCGCAGCAAGGCGCTGCAGGCCGCCGGGCTTTCGAACAAGCCATGCAGGTAGGTGCCGAGAATTTGCCCGTCGGCACTTTGCGCGCCATCCGTGCGACCGTCATCCAGCAACACGGCAGCGTTCGACAAAGCGTCGCCAGACGTCACGCCCGCATGAATCTCATAGCCGCAGACTTCGGCATCCTCCAGCAACAGCCGCCCGCGCACGTTGCGCAACTGCTTCTCTTCTTCAAGCGTAGTGCTGAACGCCAGCAGCCCAAGCCCATCGCTGGAGCCGGCAGGCCCTTCCAGGCCCAGCGGGTCATGCACCTGCTCGCCGAGCATCTGCAGGCCGCCGCAAATGCCGAGCACCTTGCCGCCATAGCGCAAGTGCCGCGCCACGGCGGTGTCCCAGCCGTTGGTGCGCAAATAGGACAGGTCGCTGCGTACGCTTTTCGAGCCGGGGAGGATGATCAAGTCGGCGGCGGGGATTGGCTGGCCTGGCCCGATGAATTGCAGATCCACTTGAGGATGCAGGCGCAGCGGGTCGAAATCCGTGTGGTTGCTGATGCGCGGCAACACCGGCACTACCACCTTGAGTACCTGGGCCACCTTGTCGGTCTGGCGCCTGTCGATGCCGTCTTCGGCTTCCAGGTGCAGGTCCATCACGTAAGGCAACACGCCCACCACCGGTTTGCCGGTGCGCGCTTCCAGCCAATCCAGACCGGGTTGCAACAGCGCGATGTCACCGCGAAAACGGTTAATGATAAAGCCCTTGACCCGTGCCTGCTCCGTGGGCGATAGCAATTCCAAGGTCCCGACCAAATGGGCAAACACCCCGCCGCGATTGATGTCGGCGATCAGCAAAACCGGGCAATCCACCGCTTCGGCGAAGCCCATGTTGGCGATGTCATTGGCGCGCAGGTTGATCTCCGCCGGGGAGCCCGCGCCTTCCACCATTACCACGGGGTAAGCCTGGCTCAACCGGGCGTGGGAAGCCAGCACCGCTTGCATCGCGATGGATTTGTAGTCGTGGTAGGCCACAGCGTTCATGGTGGTGACGGCGCGACCGTGGATGATCACTTGGGAGCCGGTGTCACTGTTAGGCTTGAGCAACACCGGGTTCATGTCGGTGTGCGGCGCCAGGTTGGCGGCCTGGGCCTGCACAGCCTGGGCGCGGCCGATTTCGCCGCCTTCTGCGGTCACGGCGCTGTTGAGCGCCATGTTCTGCGGCTTGAACGGCACCACCGCCACGCCCTGACGGACCAGCCAGCGGCACAGCGCCGTCACCAAGGTGCTTTTGCCGGCGTCGGAGGTGGTGCCTTGCACCATCAGCGTGCTCATGTAGCGTCCTTAAAGGCGACCAAGGCTTCGTCCAGCCGTAGCCAGTCAGCCTCGGTGTCGGGCAGGCCGAAACGCAGACTGCTGTCGTGGACAAACAGCCGTAGCAGGATGCCGCGCTGGGCCATGAATTCGTGCATGCGTTCGGCGTGAGGCGTGATCAGCCATTGAAACAACGCGCAGCCACCCTGGGGGGGAAAGCCGTGGCGCTCCAGCAAGGTGAACAAACGCTGGCCTGCCTCGATGCAACGCACGCGTTGGAACGCCTGACCGGTGGTGTCGCGCAGACATATCTGACCCAACACCCGCGTCGGTCCGCTGACGGCCCAGGGGCCGACCTGTTCGGCCAGCAACTTGAGCAGCTTGCGCTCGGCCAATACAAAGCCCAGCCGCACCCCGGCCAGACCGAAGAATTTGCCGAACGAGCGCAACACGATCAGGCCGACCTGATGGGCGTGGCCCGCCAGGCTGAATTGAGGGGTGACATCCATGAACGCTTCGTCTACCACCAGCCAGCCGCCCCGCTGGGCCAGCCGCGAATGCCAGTCCAGCAAGCGTTGTGGGGCCAGGTTCAGGCCGGTGGGATTGTTGGGGTTGACCACCACCAGTACGTCGAGCCCCTCCAAGAAGAAGTCGACTTCCTGCTCTTGCACTTCGCGCACCACGTAGCCGGCGCGGCGCCAGGCTTCGGCGTGTTCGGCATAGCACGGTGACAACACGCCGACTTTGCCAGCGCGGCGCAGGCGTGGCAGCAACTGGATGGCCGCCTGGGAGCCGGGCACCGGCAACAGGTGTGCAGCGCCATAGTATTCGCTGGCGGCCTGCTCCAGGCCGTCGTCGGTTTCCGGCAGGCGCGCCCAGGCCCGCAGCGGGATCTCGGGAATCGGCCAGGGCCAGGGCGCGAGGCCGCTGGACAGGTCGAGCCAATCGGCCTCGGCTATCCCGTACTGAATCGACGCCCTGCGCAACCGGCCACCGTGCTCAAGCATAGAATTGCGCCCCCGCGCATAGGATCAGCAGCCACAACCATACGCCGCGCTGCACCAGTTGCCAGCCCCGGTCGATGGAATCGGCATCCGCCGCCGGGCCTTCGCCCAGTTGCGGACGCTGGTGCACTTCACCGTGATAGATGGCGGCGCCGCCCAACTCCACGCCCAGGGCGCCGGCACCGGCAGCCATCACCGGGCCAGCGTTCGGGCTGTCCCAGGTCGGGCCTTGGGTGCGCCAGCATTTGAGCGCCAGACGAGTCTTACCCAGTACCGCGTAGGTCAACGCCACCAGGCGTGCAGGAATGTAGTTCAGCACGTCGTCAATCTTTGCCGCCGCCCAGCCGAAGCGTTCAAAACGTTCGTTGCGATAGCCCCACATGGCATCAAGGGTGTTGCTCAGGCGATAAAGCACCACGCCCGGCACCCCCGCGAGCACAAACCAGAACAGCGCGGCGAAGACCGCATCGCTGCCGTTCTCCAGCACCGACTCAGTGGCCGCGCGGGCGACTTCGGTGCTATCCAGTTCACTGGTCTGACGGCTTACGAGGTAGCTCACGCGCTGTCGCGCTTCGTCCAGGTCATCGCTGCGCAAGGCCTGGGCCACCGGGATCACATGCTCGCCAAGGCTGCGCATGCCAAGCGCGCAGTACAACGCCAGGATCTCCAATACCCAGCCGATGTACGGCGCCCAGGATAAAGCCGTAGCCAGCAGAGTCAGCGGCACCACGGCGATAACCCACGCGGTCACGCCATGACTGCGCCAGCCGCGACCACCGGTATTGAAACGTTGCTCGATACGCCCGGCGAAATTGCCGAACGCCACCAGCGGATGCCAGCGTCTGGGTTCGCCCAGCAGCGCATCCAGCGCGACTGCAGCGACACACAGCAAGGCCACACTCATTGACTCACTCCCCACCCATTCTCATACAACATGTCACTCAGCGGCCGAGGCTCGGTCCAGCCTTCGAGTTGCAACATCGGGGCCGGGTAGAACTCGGCCACCGGCCCCAGGCACAGCACGGCCAAAGGTTTCGCGCCGGGTGGCAAACCCAGCAGATCAGCCAGGGCCTGGGGCTCGAACAGCGAGACCCAGCCCATGCCCAGCCCTTCGACACGGGCCGCCAGCCAAAGATTCTGAATAGCACAGGACAGTGACGCCATGTCCATTTCAGGCAACGTGCGCCGCCCAAAAATGTGCCGCTCACGGTCATCCATCAACGCCGCCACCAGCACTTCGGCGCAGTCGTGAATGCCTTCGACCTTGAGCTTCATGAACTCATCGGAGCGTTCACCCAGGGCTTCGGCGGTGCGTATGCGTTCTTCTTCCACCAGTTGTTGAATCTGCCCACGCAACGGACGGTCGCTGATGCGGATAAAACGCCAGGGCTGCATCAGGCCGACACTGGGTGCCTGGTGCGCGGCCTGGAGCAGACGATAGAGCAATTCCGGGGCGATAGTGCCGCCGCTGAAGTGGCGCATGTCGCGACGTTCAGCGATGGCGCGGTAGACCGCCTGGCGGTCGGCCTCGGGGAAGGCGTTGTCGGTCATGGCCTCATCGCCGGCAAGCCGGCGCCTACAGGATCGGGCGCGAACAATGCGGCCACCGCCTGGGGATTCGAGGGGAAGTAAAAGTGTACGTAGGAAGCCGTCATCCGCCCCTGCCGATAAACCGCCTCGGCACCGCGTCCGCCATTGGGGCTAAGGCCACGGGCAATCGGCTGCCATTCGGTGGTGGTCAGGGAGTGGTGATAGGTATGGCCGCGCAGCGTGCCTTCGGGCAATTCGACATTTTGCAGCGCCAAGGCCGCGAGTTTCTTCTGCATCACCGCATCGCCTTGCAGCAGGCCCACCAGTTCGGCGCGAACACCCTCGACGTCGGTCAGCGAGTCCAGCAGGTAGAGCATGCCGCCGCATTCGGCGAGCAGCGGTTTGCCGGCGGCATGATGAGCGCGGATGGCGTCAAGCATCGAGGTGTTTTCCGCCAGCGCCTGGTGGTGCAATTCCGGATAACCACCGGGCAGATAGAGGCTGTCGACGTCAGGCAATTTGCGATCGTGGATCGGCGAGAAAAACTCCAGTTCAGCGCCCATTGCCCGCAGCAGGTCGAGGCTGGCGCCATAGGTAAACGCGAAGGCTTCGTCGCGGGCCACGGCGATGCGCACACCGTTGAGCAGTGGCTGGGTTTCGATCACTTCCGGTGCGGCAAAGGTCACTGGCGGCGGCAAAGCCACTTCGCAACTGCTGCCCAGCGCTTGGGCGGCTGCATCGAGACGCACATCGAGGTCGTTCAGTTCGCTCGCCTGTACCAGGCCTAAGTGACGGCTAGGCAGTTCGATACCGGTCTCGCGGGATAACGCGCCGTACCAGCGCAGGCCTTCGGTGAGGCTGCCTTCGAGCAATTGTGCGTGACGCAAGGTGCCAACGCGATTGGCCAGCACCCCGGCAAACGGCAGATCCGGCTGATAACGTGCCAGGCCCAGGGCCAACGCGCCGAAGGTCTGGGCCATCGCCGTACCGTCAATCACGCCCAAGACAGGCACGCCGAAGTGTCGCGCCAGGTCGGCGCTGGACGGTGTGCCATCGAACAGGCCCATCACGCCTTCGATCAGGATCAGGTCCGCCTCCCCCGCCGCTTCCCATAGCAAGCGACGACTTTCCTGCTCGCCCACCATCCACATGTCCAATTGATACACCGGCGCACCGCTGGCGCGTTCGTGGATCATCGGATCGAGGAAGTCCGGGCCGCATTTGAACACGCGTACCCTGCGCCCCAGGTTGCGGTGCAATCGGGCAAGCGCGGCGGTGACGGTGGTTTTGCCCTGGCCGGACGCCGGTGCGGCAATCAAGACGGCCGGGCAATGACGGGGCTGATTCAAAGTTCGACGCCCTTCTGTGCCTTGATACCGGCTTGGAATGCGTGTTTGAGCATGCCCATTTCGGTGACGGTGTCGCCCATTTCGATCAGTTCAGGCTTGGCACCGCGGCCGGTGACCACCACGTGTTGCATCGGCGGGCGGGCTTGCAGGTCGCTGAGCACCTGGTCCAGGTCGAGATAGCCGTGCTTGAGGGCGATGTTCAGTTCGTCGAGTACGACAAGACCGATAGACGGGTCCTGCAGCAACTCGCGGGAAACCGCCCAGGCGGCTTCGGCGGCGGCGATGTCACGCTGGCGGTCCTGGGTTTCCCAGGTGAAGCCTTCGCCCATGACATGAAAGCGCACTTGCTCAGGGAAACGGCGGAAGAACAATTCCTCACCGGTACTGTTGCGCCCCTTGATGAACTGCACCACACCGCACTGCATGCCGTGCCCCATGGCCCGGGCCAGCATGCCGAACGCGGAGCTGCTCTTGCCTTTGCCGTTGCCGGTCAGCACCAGCAACAGGCCGCACTCGTTCGGGGAGTTGGCGATGCGTTCATCGATCACGGCTTTTTTGCGCAGCATGCGCGCCAGGTGGCGTTCGTCGCGGTCGGGGGAATCGGTCATGGCAGCTCTCCGTTGGGGCTGGACAAAAACGGCGGGCAGGAAAAAGAAAAAACAGACAGCCAAGCATCGCCCACCGTGATGCTGTTGGATGTTGCAGGCCGGTCTCCGGGCTCATGAGTGGCGCGCGTCTTATAGAAGCGCGTACCGACGCTGCGCCTTCCCATATCGCGAGCGATACAGTGGCAAAAGGCAGCGTCTTGACTCATTTACCGTTGCGGGGGCAGCGCCGGGATCGCGGCGTCACTGTGTACAAGTGCGCTCACTCACCGGCTTCCCTGTTTCACTCCGTCGACCCATGGGTCACAGAGCACCTGGAACAAGCGGCGAAGGGTAGTAGTTTGAGGGGCGAGCTGCAAGCTTCAAGCTGATCGCCGCAAGCAGGCATCGCACCGCTTGCAGCTTCACGCGTGAAACCTGCCGCTGCTTTCTAAGGATTACGCGCCAGATTGCCTGGCAACACGCGCTTGGCGCTCAGGTAGGCATTCTGCCAATACGCCTTGGACAAGGTGTCCAACTTCACCGTACCACCGGTTTGCGGTGCATGCACAAAACGGCCTTCACCGACGTAGATCCCGGCGTGGCTGACCTGTGAACCGCCGCCCGTGGCAAAGAACAACAGGTCGCCCGTCTGCAGATTCTGCTCGCTGACATCTTGCGCACGCATCACGATCAATTCGCGAGTGGTACGCGGCAGGGAGATGCCGGCAGCGTCGCGGAAGACAAAACCGATCAGGCCACTGCAATCAAACCCGGAGTCCGGTGTGTTGCCGCCCCACCGATAAGGCGTGCCGACCAGGCCTAGGGCACGGAAGAGGACGTCTTCGGCCGCAGGCGAGAAATTCTGGCTGGAATAGTTGAACACCGGCTTGGGCTTCACCGCTACAGGAGCAGGCGGCGGTGGACGACTTGCGCAGGCGCTGAGCAGCGCGGCGCAAAGAATGAGGATCAGGCGGGCCGAGGTCGACATGGGCAGAACAATCCTGGTCTGGATGCGGCTTTCGCTGCCGAACGCTGAAAACCAGAACGCGCAAGCAAAGCTCGCGCGAACGGATTACAACAATGTCCAGGGATTCTAGCGCTTACACGTCAAACTTCAAGTATCACTTTAAGTTTACTTGCTAGCGGTAACTGTCGTCGGGGCCATGGCGAGTGCGCGCTTGGCTTCGATGAAGGTTTTGCTCCAGTAGCTGTCGCCCAGGTTGTCGACTCGAACACCGCCACTGCGACGGCTGCTGGAGTGGATAAACTGGTTGTCGCCCAAGTAGATACCGGCATGACTCACACGACCACGCCCTGCCGTACTGAAGAAAAGCAGATCACCGGGCTTGAGGTTGTTGCGCGCGACCAACGGTGCATCCACGTTGATCATTTCACGGGTGGAGCGTGGCAGGTTCATGCCCGCTTCTTCACGAAACAGATAGCCGATGAAACCGCTGCAGTCGAAGCCGGCTTCAGAAGTGCCGCCGAAACGGTAACGGGTACCGATCAGGGACATGCCGCGTTCGAGGATGCTGTCGGCCAGAACGGGAAGCTGGTAAGGCTTACTACCGGAGAAGTTGGTCAGCTCTTTTTCAGTTGCCAGCTCTTCTTCATAAACAGAAGCAGACTGTTCAGCAACGAATTTTGCCTGATTTTGAACCTGTGGTTTTTGCTGTTCTGCCACCTGTTGAGGGTGGGAGGCGCAACCAAACAACAGGGTAACGAGTGCGAGGGGCACGAGGGGTGCGAAGCGATTTAGCATGGGCACGACCGTGGCTGATATGTAAAGAAGACGAGACTATGCCCTCTATCACATCGATTTGCAAATTCAATCGTGATCTATGTGACTTCTTGTTTGGACCATGACATCTAAGCCCTTAACACCCCGTACCTGCCTTTTGCGTGGCCACATCGGCTCAAACGCAGGTTTTCTGGCGCCTGGAATTTGCCGAACGCGGCAAGAACAAAGGACTGCCTACCAGCCGAGGGTTTCTTTCAAGAAGGGAATGGTCAGCTTGCGCTGGGCCTGCAAGGAGGCCTGGTCGAGCTGTTCGAGCAAATCGAACAATGCGCTCATGCTGCGTGTGCCGCGAGTGAGAATAAAATGCCCCACTTCATCGGTGAGGTGCAGGCCACGACGGGAAGCACGCAGTTGCAAGGCACGCAATTTGTCTTCGTCGGAGAGCGGGCGCATCTGGAAGATCAGCGCCAAGGTCATCCGCGACTTGAGGTCGGCCAGCTTGATCGGCAATTCCCGTGGCGAGGTAGACGCGGCAATCAGCAGGCGCCGACCACTGTCACGCAAACGGTTGAACAAGTGAAAGAGCGCCTCTTCCCATTCCGCCTTGCCGGCGATCGCTTGCAGATCGTCCAGGCACACCAGCTCGTACTGCTCAAGATGGTCGAAAATGCCGATACCGCGATCCATCAACTCAGCCAGGGGCAGGTAAACCGCCGGCTCGCCCATTTGCTCGAAACGCAGGCACGCGGCCTGCAACAGGTGGGTACGCCCTACGCCGTGCTTGCCCCACAAATAGATCAGGCTTTCGGTCCACCCGGCGTCGGCTTCGCAGAGCCGCTCGACATAGCCGAGTGCAGCGGCATTGGCGCCTGGGTAGTAGTTGATAAAGGTGGCGTCGTCACGCAGACGCACACCCAAGGGCAGCTGAATCGGTTTCATGCTGACTGAACGGCTCCAAACGAACCGTTAGTGGCCTCTGTGTAAAGTTTGCAAAGTTTATACCCGTGACGCCGGGCGCACAATGCAACAGACCCCAAGCAAAATCAAAGGTTTGCGTTAACTTGTTGGTTTTATGCAAATTGTTCGATGCCGCAGAACCGCGAACCCACCAAGCCGACCCTTTACCAAATTGGTATGTTTCCTGCTTCGCCTCGTCATATTGCCAAGAACGACATTTCATTGACGGTTGTGCGTACCATGAAAAACATCATCAAGCTGCTCGTTCCGGAAATGCCCAAAGTCGAGCAGATTCTTGCGTACTGGAAGCAAATCGATGAAAACCGCTGGTACACCAACTTCGGCCCGCTGGTCAATGAGCTAGAGGGCCGGCTATCGCGCTCTTTCAGTCGCGAGCCCGCGCAAGTCCATGTTGTGTCTATGGCGAATGGTACGTGTGCGCTGCAAATTGCATTGGAAGCCCTGAAGCTTCGCAAGAGCGGCCGCGTATTGGTACCCGGATTGACGTTCGTTGCCACGGCTACCGCAATCATCCGGGCCGGACTCACGCCGCTTATCAGCGACGTCGATCCTGACAATTGGTTGCTGACCCCCGCCATAGCACGCGCAGTGCTGGCCGAAGTGCCCTTCGATGCAGTGATGCCGGTGTCCACGTACGGTTGCGCTCAAGATGTCGCTGGCTGGGATCTTTTTAGTGCCGAAACCGGAATTCCGGTGGTCGTCGATGCCGCAGGCGCCTGGGGTAACCAGCAGATTGGACTGACGACCAAAGTCGCCTTCAGCCTGCACGCCACCAAATCCCTAGGGGGAGGTGAAGGTGGTTTCGTGGCTTCGCGCCACCACGCCTACGCCCAAAGCATGCGAGCATTAAGTAACTTCGGCATCGATGCACAGAGTGGAGGCCTGGTCTTCGAGGCCGGCGAGAACGGCAAGATGAGCGAATACCACGCCGCCGTCGCACTGGCCGCGATGGACAATTGGCCAACTGTCGCAGAAGCACGACGCAATTTGCATCAACGCTACGTAGAACGCCTAAATGAAAAAATCCCTGCACTGAAACTCCAGTCCAAGCCCGTCGATGGCGTGTACAGCCTGATGCCCGTAATGCTGCCCGCGGGGTTACGCGGTGTAGATATTCAGTTGCGCCTGCTGGGCAAAGACATCGAAACCCGGCGCTGGTACTGCCCTCCGCTGCATGGCCACCCCGCTTTCCAAGCCTATACGGCTGGCCCGCTGCCAGTGGTTGACCAATTAGCGGAGCGTTTGCTGGGATTGCCGTTTCATCTTTCACTCAGCGATCAATGCGTGGATAGAGTCATAGAATGCCTGGCCGAATTGCTCGCTGAACAACTGGCTGCGCGATGACGATGACACCCGCTGAAAAGCCTTTGGTGATCATATTCACCGGGGCCAACGAGCGCGCGGTCGGCGCTTTTTGTCGCTCCCTTCAGCGCGACCGCATCGACTTCGTCTTAATCACACGCAACACTCAAGATGCGCTATATCGCACACGCCTTCGCCGCTACCTGTTTGCACAACGCACTCAGGATGCCCTTGATGAAAATGAATTCAAGCGCCTACTGCTCGACATCAAGGCCAGCCACCCCACACGCCCGCTGACCATCGCCCCGAGCGCCGAGTCGATAAACCGTCTGCTGATGGGCATGCAAGACTGGTTATCCCTGGAAGGCATCCAGGGTATATCTGTCAGCCCGGCTATTTACCATCTGTTTTCCGATAAGGAAAAACTCTTGGCGGCGGCAAAAGTCGTCGGCCTGAAAATACCCGCGCAAATCGAGCAATTGTCTGAAGGCCAGTTGCCCTTTGTGCTCAAGCCCAGGGTCGAAAGCGGCCCCCATGGCCAGCGCCTTTACCCGCTGCTGGTGCGTAGTGCTGCCGAGTATGCTGAACATGCACGCCACTACGATGCCGCACGCTACCTCATTCAACGCTATATAGACGGACAAAGTTTTTACTATCTCTATTTCCGCAACGACGCGGGTGTCGTCGCGCTCTATCAACGCAACATCGCCCAGCAGGCGGCAGGCAAATCGATGGTTGCCGCCGAGCTGGTGCGCTGCCCCGATACAAATACCGACCAGCGCCTGCGGGCATTGCTTGAACAGCATCACTATTGCGGCTTCATCATGTTTGAGGTGATGGAAAGCGCCGGCCAACACTTCATCATCGAGGCAAACCCACGCCTTTGGGGGCCGATGCAACTGGCGCTTGAAAATGGCTTCCGCGCCAGCTGGTTGGTGCAAGATCGGCACCAGACGCCGCAAATGGCCGCGCAACAGCGTTTTCTAGGCGTCTGGCAACGGGACAAGTACCTCTGGCTCGGCGGCTTTGTCGGACAGCCACGCAGTGACATGCGCTTTTTCGCCGGCGCTCGCAGCTGGCTGCTCAAGGCCTGCTGTTGGCTGCCGCGCTATGACATCTGGTTCGCCACTGACAGCCTGAGGCTGTTCTTCTTCGAATTCCTTCGTTCAGGCAAACGCCAATGACCAAAGAACAACTACTGGCGCTGTATATGCACTCCGGGAAACACGCCTGTTACCAACCGCTGCCTGCTTTCGTGACAGAACGACTAGGCTTTGACGTACCGGTGAACCCGCGTTGGCGTGCCGACCACGGCCGCCTGGAATACCTGGAAGCGCACTTCGACTTCAGCGGCCAACGGCTGCTGGATGTCGGCGCCAATACCGGACTATTCAGCACCACCCTCGCTCATACTTACCCCAGCAGCCACTGCGTTGCCTGGGAGCTGGACGAGACCAGCGCCAACTTTATTCGCGCCTTGAGCGTCGAGTTCGATTTGAACAACGTCGAGGTCGTACAGCAAGCCCTCGACTACGCAGTCGCGCAGGCGATGCCGGGGCATTTCGATACGTTGTTGTTGTTCAACGTATTACATCATGCAGGAGTCGATTTCGATGCCGCGCTTGTGCCCGACAAACATGCCCTGCAAGGTTATATCCAGGGTTTTCTGAAGGCGCTTCGCCCGTCAGCCGACTGCCTCCTCTACCAGATGGGTTTCAATTGGGGTGGCGACACCGCGCAACCCGTGGCGGGTCGCAATGTACTGGCCGAAAAACTCGCTTACGTCGATGCAGCACTGAGAGGCACCGGCTGGGAGATCGAACACATCGGGTTGGTATTGGACCCGCACACACGGAAAATCGAGCTGTTCGATAGCCCCGGCGCCCTCGCTCAAGCTGAAACCTGTGATCGCCTCGGCCGTGAAGGCGGCCTCAGCGAGTTCTACCTTCGCCCCCTGTTCAAGTTGGTGTGAGCATGACCAATACCCTCCCGACCAGCCGCTTACCGCTGGTCAGCATTGCGATACCTGCCTATAACCCGCGGTTCTTCGAGGCCGCGCTGAGTAGCGCACTGAACCAGAGCTACGCGAATCTGGAGATAGTGATCACAGACGATTGTCGTGACGACGGCATCCGCCTGATCACCGAGCGTCTTGCTGCACAGACCGCAGTGCCGGTGCGCTACCTGCACAACGAACAGCAGTTGGGTGGCCAGCTCAACCTCAGTCGCTGCCTGGAAGAATCCCGGGGCGAATACATCAAGTTTCTCAATGACGACGATCTGTTGCTGCCCAATTGCGTCGAGCGCCTTGCCGCCGTGCTTGAGGCACGTAACGATATCTCGCTGGTCACTTCACGGCGCCGACTGATTGGAACCGAAGACGAGCCACTGCCTGACATCCTCCAGACGTGTGAAGTATTCGACAAAGACGCCTGCCTGCAGGGTGCAGACCTCATTTCGCTACTGTGCGACTGGCCTGTCAATTTCATTGGCGAACCTAGCACAGTGATGTTTCGTCGCGCCCAACTGATCGACAAAGCGCCACATATCTGCGCTTTGGGCGGCGTCGTTATTCGTGCCATTAACGACTTGGCCATGTTTGTGAACCTGCTGCAACACGGCCATCTCGCTTTCATACAGGAGCCCCTGTCACTCTTTCGCCGGCATGCCGAGCAACGCCAGAACCAGCCAGATATGCAGGATCTGTTCGATCAGGGCCTCGCCAATTTCACCCGCCAGATCCACGCACTGGGGCTCTACAACCCGCAGCCTTCATCGCAGGTGCGACGTGCCCCCTTGTCAGCCCCTGAGGCCTTTGAGCTGTTTCATGTACAGGGCGCCTACCTGGCTTGCGATTTCCAGCCACTCATTACCTCGCACAGTGCCGCCCCGCTTGTCGGCGAGTGCGAAGTACTTGTCGCCGAGCAGCCCGTTCTCGAAGACGGCGAGCCTCCCATTGGCGTGGTGATCCATGTGTATCTTCCAGGTGTGCTGCTAGACATTTTGCGCCGCCTGGTCCTGCTGCATGAACGCCTGCATCTATACGTAACGTGCGTAGCCGGCCTGGAAGACACCGTACACAGCCACCTCGCCGTCAGCGGTTTGAAATACTCGCTCTATCGGGTGCCCGATCACGGTAGGGATGCCCTGCCATTCCTCCACGTACTTGCGAACTTGCGTGCCGACAACATCACCACGCTGGTCAAGCTGCACACCAAACGCTCGGCCCATATGGGCACCGAGAGCTCCTGGGCACATGACCTTTTCGATGATTTGCTCAGCCCTGTGCGATTCCGGCAGTCGGTAGAATATCTTGCCGCCCCATCGCACCATCCACTGCTCGGCACAGAGCCTTACCGGGCGCAAGTCACTCAGGACCTTGAAGAAGAAGACCGTCAGCGCCTGCTGGCCCTGGCCGAACGCGCCGGGATTGATTCACAACGAATCGACGATGCGGATTTTTTTGCCGGCTCCATGTTCTTTGTACGCATTGAAGCGTTGGCCCCCTTGGAACGGATGAACCTCACCGGCAAAGATTTCGACACTGAACGCGGTCAGCTTACCGGCACGCTGGCACACGCTATCGAGCGCTTCTTCGGCGTGCTGGCGAATGCAGGCAAACACCAGCGCAATATCGACCAGTATCGGCGATGGCTGGATACCCGACAACTGTCTACCGCGGACTTCGAAGGCTTGCCAACACGGCTGGCTGGCTGGCCACAGCACACCGACGTATTGGTGGTGTTGACCGATACTACCGGTGATATTGCGCAGCTACGTGCCAGCCTGGAAAGCATCAACCGCCAACTCTACAAGGCGGCGGCCATCGTGGTGCTGTCAAACAGCGAGCCGGCCGGGATGACACCGGCCGATAACTTGGTCTGGCTACCGCTGGCGGAGTCCTGGCCCAGCCAGCTCAATGAGCTGCTTCAGGCCATCCAGGTCGACTGGTGCTACCTGCTACGGGGCGGCGACCGACTTGATCCCCACGCGTTGCTATTGCTTGCAGAGGGCATCGCCCTTAACCCGGGCATCAGCATGTGCTACACCGATGAAGATTCGCTGACCGCTACCGGTTACCAAGACCCGGTGTTCAAGCCTGACCTTAATCTGGACCTGCTGCGTAGTTATCCCTATGTTGGCCGAGCCTTGGCATTCAGTCGCGAGTCAGCGTTGAATCTCAATGGCTTCGACCCCGCCTTCGCCGAACTCGCGCCCCATGACCTGCTCTTTCGGCTGATAGAAACCCACGGGCTAGGCACCGTCGGACACCTCGCGGATGTGCTCGTGCACCAGCAGATCAACTTCGGCCAGTGGCTCGGCGAGCCTCAGGTCATTGCACACTCGGCAGCTATAGTCCAAGCGCACTTGCAACGTTTGGACGTGGCTCATGAAATGCGTACGGGGCCTTTGCCGATGGTCAATCGCGTAATTTACCAACACGCCGGGCAACCATTGGTGTCCATCGTGATCCCGACCAAGGACCAACTGCCGATGTTGATGCGCTGCATCGAAAGCGTGATGGAGAAAACCCGCTACACGAACTACGAACTGATCATCATCGACAACAATAGTGAAACGGCGCAGGCCCGTGAGTGGTTCACGGGCATGGAGCAGTTGAATAACGCCAAGGTACGCATACTGCGCTACCCGCATCCGTTCAACTATTCAGCCATCAATAACTACGCCGCCAGCCAAGCCCGTGGCGAATACCTGGTGCTCCTCAACAACGACACTGCGGTCATTGATGGCGACTGGCTCGGCGCCATGCTCCATCACGCCCAGCGGCCGGAAGTGGGGATAGTCGGCGCCAAGTTGTTGTTACTCGACGGGACTATTCAGCACGGGGGCGTGGTGCTCGGTTTGCACGGCGTAGCGGACCACCCCTTTGTCGGCGACCCCATACAGTCCAACGGCTACCTTCATCGCTTGCAAGTTGACCAGAACTACAGCGCGGTCACCGCTGCCTGCCTGATGATCCGTGCCGACCTGTACCACCAGGTGGGTGGAATGGACGAGACGAGCCTGGGGGTTTCATTCAACGACGTAGACCTCTGCCTGAAAGTGGGCCAAGCCGGGCAACTGATTGTCTGGACACCTTATGCATTGCTGATGCACGAAGCCAACGTCAGTCAGAACAAGGTCGACACGACCAGACTGGAAGCCAAACGCGAGCGCTTCAAACGCGAGCAATCGGTGATGTACCAGCGCTGGCTGCCGCAGCTCGCCAATGACCCGGCCTATAACCGCAACCTGACACTGGAAGGCCGCGGATTTGCCTATGAATGCCGTAGCGACGCGGGCTGGCATCCGTTCGCCAGCCATCAATTGCCTTACGCCCTTTGCTACCCCGGCGATTTTTTCGGCAGTGGGCACTACCGCGTGCGCCAACCTTTTGCTGCCCTGAAGGCAGCGGGGCTGATCGAGGGCGCGGTCAGCGACTGGCTACTACAACCTGTAGAAGTGGAGCGCCATGCGCCGGATACGATCATTTTCCAGCGGCAATTCACTACACCTCAGTTGGAGATTATCGAGAACACCAAAGCATTCTCCAAGGCGTTCAAGGTCTATGAACTGGATGACTATATTCTTGATGTCCCCACCGGCAACGCAAGTCGCCAGTTGTTTCCCAAAGACACCGCAAACCGTCTGAAACAAGCTATCGGCCTCTGCGACCGGCTGGTGGTGTCGACCCAGCCGCTCGCCGATGCGCTGGAACACTTCAATGCAGACATCCGCGTGATGGAAAACCGCCTGCCAGGCACATGGTGGAACGATCTGACCAGCCATCGCCAACAAGGCCGCAAGCCACGGGTCGGCTGGGCCGGTGGTTCAAGTCACGGCGGCGACCTGCGAGTTATCGCCGAAGTGGTTCGCGAGCTGGCGCAGGATGTGGAATGGGTATTCATGGGTATGTGCCCACCGGAACTACGCCCCTATGTCCACGAATTCCACCAAGGTGTGACAATCGAAAAGTACCCATCACGGCTGGCCGGTTTGAACCTGGATCTGGCCTTGGCGCCGCTGGAAGACAACTTTTTCAATGCCTGCAAAAGCAATTTGCGGTTACTGGAATATGGCGCCTGTGGTTTCCCGGTGATTTGCTCGGATATTCGTTGTTACAGCGGTGAGTTGCCGGTGACCCGGGTCAGAAACACGCCTAAAGACTGGATTGCCGCCATTCGCGAGCACCTTACCGAACGGGACGCCAGCGCTCGAGCCGGAGACGCGCTGCGTAGCGCGGTGCTCAAGAACTGGATACTCAAGGAAGAACACCTGGTGGCGTGGAGAAACGCCTGGCTGAAAACGTGAAAACTGCGGTCCGGCGACGTTCTTAACTACGACGGGGCTCAGAGCCACAGGCATAAAAAAATCGGAATCCTTAGCGGATTCCGATTTTTTCTTGTGATGACAAAGTTACAGATCCGGGTCTTCAACCCCTGTATACACATCCGAATCCTTGTACAAATCGTGCACATGGCGCACCAGCACCATGATCACTGCCGCCACCGGCAGCGCCAGCAAGATCCCCGTAAAGCCAAACAGCTCACCGCCCGCCAGGATCGCAAAGATCACTGCCACCGGGTGCAGGCCAATCCGATCGCCGACCAGCAGCGGCGTCAGGACCATGCCTTCCAGAGCCTGGCCGACCATGAACACGGCCACGATGCCCAACATTGGGTACAAGTCACCACCAAACTGGAACAGCCCGGCCACCAGTGCCGCGCCGATACCAATCACGAAGCCCATATAGGGCACGATCGCAGCCAGGCCGGCGATCAGGCCAATCAGCAGGCCCAATTCCAGGCCGATGGCCATCAAGCCAGCCGCATAGATGATCCCCAGGGCCAACATCACCAGCAATTGGCCACGCACGAAGGCGCCCAATACCTCGTGGCACTCTTCGGCGAGGGAGACGATGCGTTCCTCACGGTCACGCGGCAGCAGGCTGCGGATCTTGGCCATCATGAGGTCCCAGTCGCGCAGCAGGTAGAACGCGACCACCGGGATCAGTACCAGATTGGTCAGCCAACCGATCAGCGCCAGGCTGGACGCAGTGGCTTGGCTTAGTACAACGCCGACGATATCGGTGGTCTGCCCCATGTGCTCGCTGATCGCGGCCTTGACCTTGTCGAACTTCCAGAAGCCATCCGCCAATCCCAGCTTGGCCTGGGCCCATGGCATCGCCGTGTGCTGCAGCCAATCGAGCATCTGCGGCGCCAGCTCATAGAGTCGGAACAGCTGCTTGGCCAGCATCGGCACCAGTACCAGCACCAGCGCCGTGATGATCAGGGTAAACAGCGCGAACACCGCCACCACGCCCCAGGTACGCGACAGCCCGGCCTTCTCCAGACGATCCACCACCGGATCGAAGAGATAGGCCAGCAGCAACGCGACCAGGAACGGCGTCAGGATCGAATGCAGCAAGAATACAAAGACGCACAGCAGGACAATCCCGCCAAGCCACACCCAACGACGCGTATCCGCCATAAACCACTCCATCTATATAAAGAAGAAACTGCTACCAACGAAAACGCAATTGCGCCTGAGGCTCGGGTGCCATTGCCGGTTGCGCGCCATCCACTGCCGATTGCTGGACCGGCGCCTCACCCGCAGGAATCTCCTGCAACTTGGCCAGGCTCAACTGGGTGCGCAACTGATCGGCACTGCCGTTGACGCGGTACACGATGCGATTGCCATCCACTGACTGCGGCTGACCGCCAAAAGGCTCCAGCAGATGACCCAGTGCGGCATAACGCTCCAGGGTCATGCCCTGTACTTCCAGCAACTGTTCGGTGCTCACGCCGGGCTTGACCGCGAAGCGCGGCGCGAGCTTCTGGCTCACCGCCAGCATCACCGCATCGGCCACGGCGCCGGTGTCAGCCCCTTGAACCGTGCCCTGCTCGCTCTTCTCGCCCAGCCACAAGCGCCATTTGGCTTGCCATTGACTGCCTTCCTGGCGCGCATGCACGGCCAGCAAGGCATCGGCGCCGTAACGCTCGGAGGCGGTGCGCAGCGGCGTAGCGTCGGCACTTTCCAGGTTCGGCGCGGTAGCGACCACCTGCTCATCCAGGTCGCCCAGCGGCAGGCGCAACGGCAAGCCACGGTGTTGCGCAGCACGGCGCAACGCTTGGGCGACGGTCTGGCCATCGCCAACCAGGCTGCTGCCTTCGGTGGAGTCGTTCAGCCACCAGCCTAGAATCGACGGCCGATTGCTGCCCCAGATCGACAAGCCCGCTTCACGCAGGACGCGATCGGTGCTCACCGGGTCGAAATCCACTTGCAGGCTTTCCGGCGGGCCGGCGTCATAGCCGTACTGGCTGATGATTTGTTGCGGATCTTTACGAACGGCCGCCAGGCCCGGGCCGTCGGCGGCCTTGGCGTCGCCGGTCAGGCGGATCACCAGGGTCTGCACGGCGCGCTGGGTGGCCTGGTCGCGCTCCTGGGGCGACTGGCTGCTGACGGGTTCAAGTACTTGATAAAGGCCATTGAGGGTTTCGGCATGACTCGCCAGGCTGAGCAACGACAAGCAGCCTACAAAGAAGAATTTACACAGACGCATGGAAGATTCCCGAACGACAAATTTAGCGGCTGCAACAGACCGCGTGGATCCGGTTTGCCAAGGCTGTGACCATGGCGACCGGTAAAACATTCACGAGGACTCGGCAGTTTTTGTACTGTCATAACGATAGCGGGTTAAAGGCTATACCTTAATACACGCCAAAGCAGAGCCGATTAGCATTTTTTTAACCGGCTTTTTTGCCTATATGGCCCTGCCCGTCGGCCCGAGGATGGCCGCTGCCCCTCAAGCCTGATAAAATCGCGCGCCTTCGCAGACCGTCAACGGCTGGGCCTTTTACCAAAAGCGCCTGCCCGCTCGGTCGTTACCCCTGAATCCCCCCTAAAGGCCTGGATCATGAGCAAGCAACCCTCCCTGAGCTACAAGGACGCCGGTGTAGACATCGACGCCGGTGAAGCATTGGTCGAACGCATCAAGAGCGTCGCCAAGCGCACTGCGCGCCCCGAAGTCATGGGCGGCCTGGGCGGTTTTGGCGCCCTCTGCGAAATCCCGGCCGGCTACAAGCAGCCTGTACTGGTTTCCGGTACCGACGGCGTGGGCACCAAGCTGCGCCTGGCACTGAACCTGAACAAGCACGACACCATTGGCATCGACCTGGTTGCCATGTGCGTCAATGACCTGGTGGTGTGCGGCGCAGAACCCTTGTTCTTCCTGGACTACTACGCCACCGGCAAACTGAACGTGGACACCGCTGCACAAGTGGTTACCGGCATCGGCGCCGGCTGCGAACTGTCGGGTTGCTCCCTGGTCGGCGGCGAAACCGCTGAAATGCCAGGCATGTACGAAGGCGAAGACTACGACCTGGCCGGCTTCTGCGTCGGCGTCGTGGAAAAAGCCGAAATCATCGACGGCTCCAAGGTTGCCGCCGGTGACGCCCTGCTGGCCCTGCCCTCTTCCGGTCCGCACTCCAACGGTTACTCGCTGATCCGCAAGATCATCGAAGTGTCCGGCGCCGAGATCGAGAACACTCAGCTCGACGGTAAGCCGCTCACCGACCTGCTGATGGCCCCGACCCGCATCTACGTCAAGCCCTTGCTCAAGCTGATCAAGGACACTGGCGCGGTCAAAGCCATGGCCCACATCACCGGCGGCGGCCTGCTGGACAACATCCCGCGCGTCCTGCCAAAAGGCGCCCAGGCGATCGTCGACGTGGCCAGCTGGCAGCGTCCTGCGGTATTCGACTGGCTGCAAGAGAAAGGCAACGTCGACGAAACCGAAATGCACCGCGTACTGAACTGCGGCGTGGGCATGGTCATCTGCGTGGCTCAAGAGCACGTTGAAACCGCGCTGAATGTACTGCGTGAAGCCGGCGAGCAGCCTTGGGTCATCGGCCAGATCGCTACCGCCCCTGAAGGCGCGGCCCAGGTTGAACTGAAGAACCTCAAGGCTCACTGATGCCTCAGACCTGTGATGTCGTGGTGCTGCTTTCCGGCACCGGCAGTAACTTGCAGGCCTTGATCGACAGCACGCGCACCGGCGACAGCCCGGTGCGCATCGCTGCGGTGATCTCCAACCGCAGCGACGCCTACGGCCTGCAACGCGCCAGGGACGCGGGTATCGACACCCGCGCCTTGGATCACAAGGCTTTCGAAGGCCGCGAGGCCTTCGACAGCGCCTTGATCGAACTGATCGACGCCTTCAACCCCAAACTCGTGGTACTTGCCGGCTTCATGCGCATCCTCAGCGCTGATTTCGTGCGGCATTACGAAGGGCGCCTGCTCAATATCCACCCGTCCCTGCTGCCCAAATACAAGGGCATGCACACGCACCAGCGTGCGCTCGACGCCGGCGACAGCGAGCACGGCTGCAGCGTGCACTTTGTCACCGAGGAACTCGATGGCGGGCCTCTGGTCGTACAGGCAGTGGTTCCGGTAGAGTCTGACGACTCGGCGCAGACACTTGCGCAACGGGTTCATACCCAGGAACACAGGATTTACCCGCTGGCCGTTCGCTGGTTTGCCGAGGGACGGTTGATTCTTGGTGACCAGGGTGCATTATTGGACGGTCAGTTACTCGCGGCCAGCGGCCACTTGATTCGAACCTAGGAGATTTTATGCGTCGCGCCTTGCTCTTCGCTTTTGCTCTGTTTGCCTTGCCTGCCGTGCAAGCAGCAGATTTACATCCATTCTCCGCCAGCTATACCGCCGACTGGAAACAGTTGCCCATGAGTGGCTCGGCAGAACGCAGCCTGACCAAGAACAGCGACGGCACCTGGACCTTGAACTTCAAGGCTTCGATGATGATCGCCAGCCTGACCGAAACCAGTGTGATCCTGTTTGACAAGGACACCCTGCAACCGAAGAGCTACACCTTCGAACGCGGCGGTCTGGGCAAGGCAAAGAAGATCAACCTGGACTTCGATCAAACCGCCAAGAAAGTCACCGGTTTTGAGAACAAAGACCCAGTCAACGTGCCCCTGCAAAGCAGCATGCTCGACAAGTCGACCTACCAGTTGGCCCTGCAGCGCGATGTGGCTGCCGGCAAGAAGAGCATGAGCTACAACGTGGTGGAAGGCACTGACGTCGACACCTACGACTTCCGCGTGATCGGCCCGGAAAAGGTCCAGACCAAGGTGGGATCCATCGACGCGATCAAGGTAGAGCGCGTGCGTGACCCGACTCAGAGCAAGCGCATCACCCAGATGTGGTTTGCCAAGGACCAGGGCGGCATCCTGGTTGCCCTGCGTCAGGTGGAAACCGACGGTAAGGAATACAACATCATGCTGCAGGACGGCACCGTTGACGGTAAGGCTGTCAAAGGTAGCTGATGCGCTGGTGAATCAAAAAAGAGCCTCGCGGAATGCGGGGCTTTTTTTCGTCTGCTCGTTTTGTTTTGAAGCTTCTCGCGCTATCGCAGGCAAGCCAGCTTCCACATTTGGAATGCTTTTCAAAAGGTGGGAGCTGGCTTGCCTGCGATAGCGGCGGCTCAATCAATAGAGGCTGAAGCCTTACGCCAACATGAAACTTTTGTCATAAAACTCAGCACCCTGCGACGCAATGTCACGGTTTTCGCGGCCTGCAGCACTGTTGCGTTTTCCGCAATGAATTGTTGCACGAAAAGTCGGTTTACTTAGCAAGCTAACAAATCATATAACAAAGGCCTGCGACGACTTGCCGCAGATCCACCAGAGATTGGAGCAAGCAGATGACTGTAAAAGTAACTGAACGCGACGACGAACATATGTCCCACGAAGCACTGGGCCATGGGATTCACATCTGGGATGTACACCAACAAGACCTGTTGGTCGGCATGTTTCACAACGAGAGCGACGCTCATAATTATAAAAACGAGCTCGAAGCCCTTGAGATGAGACGCCAGGCGCAAGGCTCCTGAGACTCTGAAATTGTGCAGAGGCCGGGCCCACGCAGCTGGGCCCCTGCAAAAACAAACCCCGCCTTTTGAGCGGGGTTTGTGTTTTTCGCACTGCTACGCAGCGCAGGGCAAGCGTACTCACCCTCCTTCAGGCCTACAGCTTTACCACATCAGATCATCCGGGATCTGGTAGGCCGCGTACGGATCATCCTCATCCGGCACCTGGCTTTCCGTCAGGATATTGAGCTGCACGATACGCTCTGGTGCGCGCTCCTGGATCTTCAGTGCTGCCTCGCGCGGGATCACCTCGTAGCTGCCGCCGTGGTGCACGATGGCCAGGGAGCCGTTGCTCAGCTTGTTGCGCATCAACGTGTTGACCGACAGGCGCTTGACCTTCTTGTCATCCACGAAGTTGTAGTAGTCCTCGGTGGTCAGCTTGGGCAGGCGCGAGGTCTCGATCAGTTGCTTGACCTGGGCGGTGCGGGCCTTGGCTTCGGCTTTTTCCTGCTGTTGGCGGTTCAGTTCCTGGTCGCGTTTGACCTTCTCGGCCTGCGCTTCGGCCGCCAGGCGGGCCTGGGTGTCATCCGCCTCGATCTGGCCTTTGTGGACCAGGCGCTGCTGCTTCTGTTTCTCTTTGCCGACCTGCTTGGCCTGCTTTTGGTTGACCAGACCTGCTTTGAGCAACTGGTCGCGAAGGGAAAGGCTCATGGTGCTTACTCACTTAGGCAACTGCTCAACCGCAGCTGGACACATTCTTTTCCTGACGTTTGGCTTCGCCCCACAGGGCGTCCATCGTTTCGAGGGTGCAATCTTCTATGGATTGGTGCGTATCGCGCAATGCCTGTTCGATAAATCGGAAGCGACGTTCGAACTTGGCATTGGCGCCACGCAGCGCGGTTTCCGGGTCGACCTTGAGATGACGGGCCAGGTTGACTGCCGCGAACAGCAGGTCGCCGACCTCATCGGCAATGGCCACCGAATCGTTGTCGGCCATGGCTTCGAGCACTTCATCCAGTTCTTCGCGCACGTTGTCCACCACCGGCAAGGCGGAGGGCCAATCGAAGCCGACCTGGCTGGCACGCTTCTGTAATTTGGCGGCGCGGGACAGGGACGGCAGCGCCGTGGGCACATCGTCCAGCAAGGAAAGCTGCTCCGGCGCGTCGGACTTTTCCGACCGTTCCTCGGCTTTGATCTGCTCCCAGCGCTCCTTCACCTGTTCTTCACTCAACTGCGGGATATCCAGCGGTGCATACAGATCACCGGTTGGAAACACATGGGGATGGCGACGGATCAGCTTGCGCGTAATGCTGTCGATCACCCCGGCAAATTCGAAGCGCCCTTCTTCCCGCGCCAGTTGGCTGTAATACACCACTTGGAACAACAGGTCGCCCAACTCGCCTTGCAGGTGATCGAAGTCACCGCGCTCGATGGCGTCGGCGACTTCGTAGGCTTCTTCCAACGTGTGCGGGACGATGGTGGCGTAGGTTTGCTTGATGTCCCACGGGCACCCGTACTTCGGGTCGCGCAGGCGGCTCATCAGGTGCAGCAGGTCATCCAGTGAATACATCATTCTACTTCCGATCAGGTATGAACACCGCCGATCAACGGTGGGAGGGGCTTGCCCCCGATTGCGGTGCGTCAACCAAGAATCTGGTACCTGACACTCCGCTTTCGGGGGCAAGCCCCCTCCCACCGTTCAGACTGTGTTCATCCAGATGTTCATGGGGTACGGTTGCGGCGTGTCTCGATGATGTTCGGCAACTGGGAGATCCGCCCCAGCAACCGTCCCAACGCGTCCAGCCCCGGAATCTCGATGGTCAGGGACATCAACGCAGTGTTGTCCTCTTTGTTCGAGCGGGTGTTGACCGCCAGCACGTTGATCCGCTCGTTGAGCAGCACTTGCGACACATCCCGCAGCAAACCGGAACGGTCATAGGCGCGAATGATGATATCCACCGGGTAGGTGAGCACCGGCACCGGGCCCCAGCTCACCTGGATGATCCGCTCCGGTTCACGCCCGCCCAATTGCAGCACCGAGGCGCAGTCCTGGCGGTGAATGCTCACGCCGCGGCCCTGGGTGATGTAACCGACAATGGCGTCGCCCGGCAGCGGCTGGCAGCAGCCGGCGATTTGCGTCATCAGGTTGCCCACGCCCTGGATCTGGATATCGCCGCGCTTGCCAGGCTTGTAGCCGGTGGCCTTGCGTGGAATCAGTTCCAACTGTTCGCTGCCACGTTCCGGCTCGACCAGTTGCTGGGCCAGGTTGACCAATTGCGCCAGGCGCAAATCGCCAGCGCCGAGGGCGGCGAACATGTCTTCGGCGATCTTCATGTTGGCTTTCTCGGCCAACTTGTCGAAGTCCACCTGAGGCAGGCCGAGACGCCCCAATTCGCGTTCAAGCAAGGTTTTGCCGGCGGCGACGTTCTGGTCGCGCGCCTGCAATTTGAACCAGTGGACGATCTTCGCCCGCGCCCGCGACGTGGTGATGTAGCCCAGGTTCGGGTTCAGCCAGTCGCGGCTCGGCGTACCGTGCTTGCTGGTAATGATTTCGACCTGTTCACCGGTCTGCAGGCTGTAGTTGAGCGGCACGATGCGCCCGTTGATCTTGGCACCCCGGCAGTTGTGACCGATCTCGGTGTGAACGCGGTAGGCGAAGTCCAGCGGCGTCGCGCCCTTCGGTAAGTCGATGGCATGGCCGTCAGGGGTGAAGATGTAGACCCGATCAGGCTCGATATCCACGCGCAGCTGTTCGGCCAGGCCACCAATGTCGCCCAGTTCTTCGTGCCATTCCAGCACTTGACGCAGCCAGGAGATTTTCTCCTCGTACTGGTTGGACCCGGCCTTGACGTCGGTGCCCTTGTAGCGCCAGTGCGCGCACACACCCAACTCCGCCTCTTCGTGCATGGCGTGGGTGCGGATCTGCACTTCCAGCACCTTGCCCTCGGGGCCGATCACCGCGGTGTGCAGCGAGCGATAGCCGTTTTCCTTGGGGTTGGCGATGTAGTCGTCAAACTCCTTGGGAATATGCCGCCACAAGGTGTGGACGATACCCAGCGCGGTGTAGCAGTCGCGCATTTCCGGCACCAGCACGCGCACGGCGCGCACATCGTAGATCTGGCTGAACGCCAGGCCCTTGCGCTGCATTTTGCGCCAGATGGAATAGATGTGCTTGGCACGGCCGCTGATGTCGGCTTCGACACCGGTGGCCTGCAGCTCGGAGCGCAACTGGTTCATCACGTCGGTGATGAAGCGCTCACGGTCGAGCCGCCGTTCGTGCAGCAGCGTGGCGATCTGCTTGTATTGATCGGGTTCAAGGTAGCGGAAGGACAAGTCCTCCAGCTCCCACTTGATATGGCCGATACCCAGACGGTGCGCCAGCGGTGCATAGATGTCGAAGACTTCGCGGGCAACGCGGTTGCGCTTCTCGTCGTCGGCGGTTTTCACCGCACGGATTGCGCAGGTACGCTCAGCCAGCTTGATCAGGGCGACGCGGACGTCGTCGACCATCGCCACCAGCATCTTGCGCAGGTTCTCGACCTGGCCCTGGGTGCCCAGCACCATGGACTGACGCGGACTGAGGCTGGCGCTGATCGCAGCCATGCGCAGCACACCGTCGATCAGCTTGGCCACCACGGAGCCGAAACGCTGGCCCACGGTCGCCAACTGAATATGCCCTTCTCGCACGCCGCGATACAGCACGGCGGCAATCAGTGAATCCTGGTCCAGCTTGAGATCGGCGAGGATCTCGGCGATTTCCAACCCGGTGCGAAAGCTTGAAGTGCCTTCGGCCCAGAGGTTCTTGGAAGCATTGTCTTGCTGCTCAGACTCGCGAGCGAACTCGCAGGCTGCTTTCAAGGCTTCACGGTCCAGTGCCGGGTCGACACTGATGGCATGATCCAGCCATGCCTCGAGATTGATACTGCCGTCGGTGTTGATCGGCTGGTGTGCTCTCACCTGTACCATCTTGCTTACCTTCCCTACGACGCACCTTCGATGCGCCAGAATTCATCGCCGACCTTCTACTGCTCCCTGGCAGATCACAGGCCCTGGAGACGACAGGCCGGTCGGATTAAACGGGCATCCTAGCCCGCTTCAAATAACGCCATGGCCTCGACATGCGCGGTTTGCGGAAACATGTCGAGGATCCCGGCACGTTTTAGCCGGTAGCCTTGCTTGACCAACTCAACCGTGTCCCGCGCCAGCGTGGCCGGATTGCAGGACACATACACCAGACGCTTGGCTCCCAGGGTCGCGAGCTTGCGCACAACCTCCAGGGCACCATCACGGGGTGGGTCCAAGAGTACCGCAGAAAAGCCTTGTTTGGCCCATTCCGCGTCAGTCAAAGGCTGGGACAAATCAGCCTGAAAAAACTGCACATTATGCAAATCGTTGCTGACGGCGTTGACGGCCGCCCGCTCCACCATGGTCTGCACCCCCTCCACCGCCACCACTTCACGCACCTGGCGCGCCAGTGGCAGGGCGAAGTTGCCCAGGCCGCAAAACAGGTCCAGCACCCGTTCATCGGGTTGTGGCGCCAGCCATTCCAAGGCCTGGGCAACCATCGCTTCATTGACCCCGGCATTGACCTGGACAAAATCTCCGGGCCGGTAAGCCAGCTCCAGATCCCAGTGACTCAGGCGAAACCCGAGCACCGAATCGGCCTCAACCGGTTCCGGCTGGCCCTCGCCATGCAGCCACAATTGGGCTTCATGGAAGGCGCAGAATTCTTTCAGCACCTGCAGGTCCGCTTCCGACAGCGGCGCCATATGGCGCAGCAACACGGCGACGGACGTACCACTGAACAACTCCACATGCCCCAGCGCCTGAGGTTTGCTCAAGCGACGCAGCATGTTGGGCAGGCGCTGCATGATCGGCTGCAAGGCCTGTACCAGCACCGGGCATTCGTCGATGGCGACGATGTCCTGACTAGCCACCGCGCGGAAACCCACTTCCAGCTGTTTCGCCTTGGCGTCCCAGCGCACGGCCACGCGGGCGCGGCGACGGTAACCGAATTCCGCCCCGCTCAACGGCGCGGCCCACTCCTGCGGTTCGACACCCGCCACGCGGGACAGTTGCTCGGCAAGCATGCGCTGTTTCAGGGCAAGTTGTTCGCCGTGGGGCAAGTGCTGCACGCTGCAACCGCCGCAGCGGCCGAAATGCGCGCACGGCGCCGGACGGCGTAATTCGCTGGCACTGAACACCCGCTCGGTGCGCGCCTCGACGATCTTGCCATGGGTGCCCAGCACCCGTGCTTCGACTTCTTCGCCCGCCAGCGCGCCGTTCACGAACCAGGTGCGACCTTCAAAGAACACGATGCCTCGGCCGTCGTTGGCCAGGCGCTCGATGGTCAGGCGCTGTTTCTTGCCCACAGGGATCTGCGGGGCGCGGCTGCCGCCCGTCGGTTGGAAGCGCAGGCCTCTCTCGTGCTTGGCCATCAGTTGGGTTCGTCGAAGATGCCGGTCGACAGGTAACGGTCGCCTCGGTCACAGATGATCGCGACGATCACCGCGTTTTCCACCTCTTTGGACAAGCGCAACATACCCGCCACCGCGCCACCGGAAGACACGCCGCAGAAGATGCCTTCTTCACGGGCCAGGCGGCGGGTGGTGTCTTCGGCCTCGCGCTGCGCCATATCGATGATGCGGTCGACGCGGCTCGAGTTGTAGATCTTCGGCAGATACTCTTCGGGCCAACGACGGATACCTGGGATGGCCGAGCCTTCCATCGGTTGCAGGCCGACGATCTGGATGGCCGGGTTCTGCTCCTTGAGGTAGCGCGAGTTGCCCATGATGGTGCCGGTGGTGCCCATGGAGCTGACGAAATGAGTGATGGTGCCCTGGGTCTGGCGCCAAATTTCCGGGCCGGTGCTGGTGTAGTGCGCCTCGGGGTTGTCACCGTTGGCGAACTGGTCCAGCACCAGGCCGCGGCCTTCGGCAGCCATGCGTTCAGCCAGATCGCGCGCACCTTCCATGCCGTCTTCCTGGGTGACCAGGATCAGTTGGGCACCGTAGGCGGTCATCGCCGCTTTGCGTTCGGCGCTGCCGTTGTCGGGCATGATCAGGATCATCTTGTAACCCTTGATCGCGGCGGCCATGGCCAGGGCGATGCCCGTGTTACCCGAGGTGGCTTCGATCAAGGTGTCGCCGGGTTTAATCTGCCCGCGCAGCTCCGCACGGGTGATCATCGACAGCGCCGGGCGGTCCTTCACTGAACCGGCCGGGTTGTTCCCTTCGAGCTTGAGCAGCAGGGTGTTGCTGGTGTCTCCCGCCATGCGTTGCAAGCGGACCAGGGGCGTGTTGCCGACGCAATCGGCGATTGTAGGGTACTGCAAGGTCATGGCGTATTCGCAATCCAGACTGCGGGGGCGAACATCATACCGGGAAAGGCCGGCGGGCCATATCACGCAAAGTGTGGTGCCTATTCCTTAAAGGCATAAGTATTGGCTCAGGCAATTACAAATTCCGTCCACTCCTGAAGGGTCAACACGCGGACCAGATCGGCCTTGGCTTGGCGCATCTGTACAGCAAGGCTTTCGAGCGCGTGTTTGTAGGCTCCCTCGTTTATGTCGCCATTCGTGACTTTGTCGGTGGCCCGTTCCAGCTCACGCTGGTAGTGCGCCAGCGCAGCCTCAAATCGTTGCGGGTACTTGCGCTCCAGGAACTCGACCCAGTACTCCTCGTTTTCAAGCCGACTGGGCCAATTCAGATTCAACTCCTCATTTTTGATCCGTTGGAGTATTCGGATCACCGAAGGCGCATCCGGCACCGCAGTGGCGGCGTCGAACCGGCCCGGCAATGCAAGAGGCAAGTCCAGACTCGACGCCAATGCGATTCGATAGGCCAGGAAACGCACGCAGGCTTCCTGCGCAGACTGCTGCGGAAACGCCCTCAACAGGTGGTGGTCGATGGCGCCCAGCCGGCGAAGGGCTCGGTAATAATTCACAAAATCCGGGCCTGCGGCATCCACGTTTCCGGCGAGCATCTGTACCGGCAACATAGCCAGTTCGATCTCATTGAGGCACAACAGCCACCCGTCGATCCCCCCGCTCATGTACCGCAAAGGTGCCTGGAAAAGGATTTGTTGCAGGCCCCCGTTGTGATTGGCCCCGTCAATCAACTGCCAGACGCGCCGCGTAATGTCCTGGCGCAAGGCGTGATGCTCCGGGGCAATCAACGGCGGATAGGAAGACACGTTCCACAGCAGGTTAAAGAAACCGTCCGCCATTTGCGCTCCGGCCAACAGCGCCCATTCAGCCCGCCGTTGCGGCACTTCATTCAGCGGCACCGGCAATAGCCAGCGTTCAACCGAGGGCAACGGAAATGCCCCGTCGTGCCACAGGCCAAAATCGATCGTTTGATAACCCGGCCGTCTCCGGTATTGGCTGAGCAGCCGCAAGGTCGCCTGGGAAAGCGCGTTACCGTGAAGATTCATGGCGCGGTACACGGTTTCATTGAGGTGAAGATCAGAGTGGGTCAACACTTTGAAACGATTGTCTCGCAGATCCAACGTGCGAAGTCTTGGCAGCATCACCACCCACAGAGGCAAAAGATCGAGTTGAGTATTCCTGAGCTTGAGGACCTCCAGCGCTGTCAGCGCATACACATTCAAGCGTTTCCCTCTGCCCAGGGGATTGTTGGACAGATTCAACGTGGTCAAGCGCGTCAGGCCCTGCAACCGTCTGATATCCGCTGATTCAGGCTGAATGCGATTGTTCGCCAGGCTGAGTTGTTTCAAGTGTTGAAGCGCAGACAAGCCCTGAGGCACATGGTCCAAGCGGTTGCCGTCGAGAAACAGCGTCCGCAGCGCCGGGAAGCGCCCGAGGAACTTCATCGGCAGCGCTTGTAACTGATTGTTCCGCAGGCTCAGTTGCATGACATGACCGAAATGCGCCGTCACCTGTGGCAAGTCTTCCAGGGCCAGGTCATCCAGATAGAGCTCAAACATCACCCCGCGCGGGGAGTCCTCTTTGCTCCAGCAACGTCGAATTCGCGCGGAGGCCTCGACTTGTGCCTTGAGTTGCTCGGGTTTCCCCAGCAAGCACCAGCGTTCAAGGCTGTCATTCAAGGCGTCGCGTTCTCGGAACAGGGTGTTGATCGCGTCCTCACGCTCCTGAACGGAGTCACTCAGATTCTCAAGGATCTCAAACGCCTGTTCATCGGTTTTCGTCGGAAATAACTGCCGCAACCGTGCGACTTGGTCACGGTCCACTGCCCCCAGCTCATTGCCGCCACTCAACGGATAACCAATCCGCCCATCCGCCACGCGACGCGGCGGGTTGTACCAAGGGCGACGCCCTATTTCGAGCAGGGTTTCGGCAAACTCCCAGTGACGCTCCAAGCGATAACCGATCTCCTGGGTCAACTCTTCAACGCCCCCCGCATGGGTATATCCAACGGCTTGGCGCTCAGGGGGAGGCAACGCGTCGAGTAAGACCGTGAGAAAATCGCCCGGGTTTCCGAGCGGTTGCAACGTGCCGTTCGATTGGGGAGCAAAGGCCTGATAGCGGCCATCAAGCGCCTCCAGCACCCGCTTGGGCCGCCCTTCAGCAGGGCCGACACGGTCAATGAGCCGCCCGCGCTCACGTACTTCAACCCGTGTTTGAACAGACCAGCCGTCCATCTCGGCCACTGTATGAAGGATCAGCTTTGAGCTGTCCGCACTTGCCGCACCTCCCAGGTGCACACCCTCCATCGCCCTGGTCTTGCGCAGGTACTCTATCCACCAGCGGATGGCTTTGGTTTTGGTCAACGGGACACGGCCGGCCTCCAGGCTTCGACGCTCAACCGGGGTGAGATTGCGCACCAGGTCTTCGGCGATTTGCGCTGTCAAACTGGGGAAGTCACGCTGCAGCACCTGTGCCAGGGGCTCCGAAGACAACGCGCTTTTATGAAGCAACGCCTTGAAAAAAAGCCGCGCCATACCTGGCTTGTCCTGCGCAACAAAGGTTTCGAGCCGCCTGACCTGATCAACGCGGCTCAAGCCCGCACTGCCCACCAACACATCGGCGCTTTCAGGCCCTATTTCACCCAGTAACTCGTCAAAAAAATCCCACCCCGTCTCCACGCCCGCCTTGACCCGTCGATGCAACGTGAATCGCTCGATGGTCTCCATCAAAATCGCAGGTGGGCGCTCGTTACGCAGGTGCACGCGACGCAGCATCGCCGGGGTCACGCCGCTGACCTGTTGAATCTGGTTGATGGCATCCGGCGACCATGCTCCAACGGCGGGCCCGAGGCGATAAAACGGTTTGTGGCCATCCCAGGTCAGCGGCGTTTCCCATTCATGGCGCCAGGCACCTGCGCCGTTATGCGTCAACACCGGGGCGTAAGCATCGTGCAATGTGGGGTGTGGAATGCGCCATGGCAGGGTCGGGCCAGCCTGGGAGACGTTGAAACACAAGCCGTCCATATACAGAAAGCAGTCCGCGCCCTGGCGAAAGAGACCGAGTGCGTCAGGGGTCAGGCCCATGGTATCCGCAGCACTGGAATACTGCGCGATGTCGCGCTGGTGAGGGTAAAACTGCCCCTCGACCGTACGATGGTCGAGCATGGCGCGGGCAATCCGGTGACGGAAATCGGTGACCGCCTGGGGGCCTTCAAGCCCGAGCCGGACGCGTTCGTTATGGGTTAACTGGTTCAGGATGGCCTGGTAAAAACCGTCGGGAGTACCGAGCCTCGCGCCCGCAAGGGAGGTGCGATGATCAAACGGCGCAAAGCGCCCCCGGCCATGGTCCAGCACCACCACAGTCCGGTCTTTGGCACCTTTCGACATATAGTGCACCGGCTGATCGGCGCGACTGATGACCAAGGCTTGGCCAGTGACGCTTTTTAATACTGCGCCGGCAAATTCGCCTGCCCAGCGCAGGGTCTGCGCGTCGTACCGGCGCCCATGGAAAATCCCGTCGATCATCGCCTCTCGGCGGGCTGCCCGCCGTGCACTGCGCAAGGCGGTATAGAGCGCCTCGGGTTGCAGTTTTGACGCCAACAGTTGGGTCTGCTGGTGGGAAGAAAGAGGCTGCTGATCCAGCACCTCCAACAAGCGGGGCAGACTGACTTCGGGGTGCAACGCCCGTAGGGTACTGATGACCGCGGGTTCGGGCTGATCAGACCCCACGCGCTCAGGCAACAGGTTCTTGATCGCCGTCGGCGCGCCAGAGGCCGTTGCGCGATCGGCCTGGGCAAAGCGTGTAAGTGCCTCGAACAGCTCAAGCCTCACGGTGCGGGCCCGCAGCGCCAACTGCTGGCGCAACGGCGGTTCTCCGGCCGAAAACACGGCAGGCAACAAGTCCACCACAGCCTGAAGAAAATTCGCAGTAAAACGACGCGGGGATGAGTAGGCGAACTGGAAGTTCTCCTGACGGGTCACCGTGACCACCCGAGAAGCGGGACGGCCCGCCTGCTGCGTGTAACGTCGCAACTCCAGGCCCTGCGGGTTCTCGACGCTCAAGGCAGTATCAACCGGCCATTGCGCCAATTGAGTGACCAACGGCCCCAGCACTTCGAACGCCTGAGTCGGCGGTGGATGACTGGGTGGCGACGGGCTTGACGCCCAATCGATCAGACGATCGACATTAAAGCGCTGCGAAGCCTCCACCAGGGAAGCCGACGGTCGCTCGCCCTCCCAGACCTTGTCGAGGAGTTGTCGAGGCGTATTGCTCGCCTCAAGCACTGCGTTCAACGACTTGACCGGCGCCTGCGAGGCGCCGAGCATTCTCTCCAACAGCGCGGTATCGACCCGCTCACCGGCAACGCTGCCTGGTGGGGACAACTGGCGGTACAGCGCTTGGTGGCGACGCATCACGCTGCGTGCCAGGCGAGTATGCAAGCGGCTGCTGATCAGCAAATCAGCCAGGTCGACCAAGGTTTGGAGCAACTCAACCGAGTCCCCCTGCACCGCCATGGCTCCCCCCTCGATCAAGGACTGCGTGAGGACGGCAAACATCGCAACGGCCCTGAGCCGTCCCAGGCCTTTGAGCGGGCCCGGTGCCGGAATCAGCAACAGATCAAGCGTCTCGCCGAGCACCGTTTGAAAAACACGGCTGATCGTCACCATCCAGCCGGGTGTTTCGGCTGCCAGTTCCTGCAGGTTGGTGCGACAACGTGCGGTGTAAAAATCATGCAAGCAGACCATTGGGGTCTTTTCGACCGACTGCCGGACGTATCCGACGCGCTTCACAAGCGTGATCTTCGGCAACCACTCAACGAGGTCATAAAGCACTTCGGCCTGTGGGGAAAGCTGCTCGGGGCGAGGCTGAGATGTCGCTATCTGCTTGAGCCGGACACTGTCACGCAAGGTCATCAACGGGTACAGCCACGACACGTCACCGTTGCCATAGGAGGCCTGAAAGGCCATGTAAAACTCCGTGCATGCTTCCCGGTGGCTGTCGTAGTGAAGCAGGGCCCCCGACGGTCGATGGGGGAAATAACTGAAGGCACCTTTGCAGCCGCTCACTGAAAAGACGATATGAGGAATCTTCACACTGTCTCCAGGCGGTGACCCTACATACTGGCCCGTCAAGCCAATGTGTTGAGGGACCCAGCTGATGTTGTCGATACCGTGGGGGATAAACAGATGCATTTCTTCAATCTGGCCCCAACGCACTTCACCGACGAGCGCACGCTTCAGCTGGTGGTATTTGGCTTTGTCCACGCGGCTGGTCGCGCGGTCCTTGAGGGCATTGATCAACGCGAACTCAAATTCGGCGCTTGCCTGCCTCATGATTGCATCGCCCAGGGAGGAGGACGCGCGTAATGCCTGGGCAAGAGACGTTCTGAGTGTCTCGCCAATATTGAGCTCGCGTACCAAGGCAATGAATGCTGCCGCACTGGCATTGATGGACGAGTCCATATAGCTGGCGTCCGCTATCCCCGTATTCCCAGGAAAACTCCAGCCGGTCACGCCGTCGTAATTCATGCATGCCGCTTCCCATAAGGTCAGGCTGGCAACCTTCACCTGATCACCCTGGGCCTCACGACGAACGCGGCGAGCAGGCGCCAGGTAGCGGGTGTAAATCCTTGCGGTTTTCGGGTCGACGTCTGAACCCGTCAGTGTTTTTAAAGCATCGCGCAGGGACGCCAGGGACTGCTGTTCAAAACGCTCGATAAGCCGGGGGACACCGTCTTCAACGGCTTTCCGGGCCTGAACCCAAGCCTTTTGCAGGCGTACATATTCACGTTTTTCTTCATCGTCGAGCCCGTCAAGAAACCCGTCGAATTTGCTTCGCACAGCGTCCAGGGCTTGCAGTGAAGACCATTCGTTCCTGGTCAGAAACGGTCCCGAAGCTGTTTGTTCGACCGTGAAGGCAGCCAATGAGGGTGTATGGGCTAGAGGCTCAGCCATTTTTCTATCCTTGAAAAATGACCAGCCTACTCAGTTGCCGCGCGCGCGTTGGGTAGCTATGTAATACGCAGGCTCATGTGTGGTTCTTCTGGTACACGGCCTGCCCCATGGCCGCAATTTGCCCATCGATCAACGCGTTGAAGGGTTGCAGTAACGGTTCGAACGAGGTGGGGGCTTCCAATACCTGTAAAGCCTGCACAATCGCTTCCACTGTCGACAGCGCACCCGGTCCGGGCGCCTTGCGCAATCGATAGCGGGACGCGGCGCCTTCGGCCAATGCCACTCGGGGTAATGCCGCCAGCAAGGGGTTGAGGTGCAGCAGTTTGCGCGCCTTGCGCCACGTGCCATCGGGGACCACCAGTAGCAATGGCTGACTGCCGGGCGCGTAGGCCTGCAGTGGTTGGGCATCCTCAGCCGGAAACAACAGCCGCGCCTGATAACCGGGCGGGTTCAACAGGGTCGGTAGATCCTCAAATATCTCCCCCACCACCAATTGCGCATTGCTCAACCCCAACGCCGCCAACCGTGCAGTATTCAACGCATGGTTGACCTCGCTCGGGTGCTGCAACAGCAACACACGGGTGCGGCTGTCGAGGCTGGGGATCAGCGCGCACAGGCAGTGGGTGGCAGGCCTGAGGCAACGTGAACATTGGGGTCTGGACATGGTTTTATCAGGCCTGGTTGAGCTGAGTCTTGAGCAAGTCGCGAAAGGTCTGGATCAGCGGCTCACGGCTGCGGCCACGCCGCATGATCATCGAGAACGGTGCCTGATAGCCAAAGGTCGCCGGCAGCAATACGCGCAGGTCGCCCTTGTCGGCCCAGGCCTGGGCGTAGTGTTCCGGCAAGTAACCGATATAGGCACCGGACAGCACGAGGATCAGTTGTGCCTCCATACTTTCCACGGTGGCGGCGCTGTGTTTGAAGCCGTGGCGCGCCAGTTCAGCCTGGCTCCAGTAGCCGCGACCGACCATGCGTTGCTGGGTGATCACTTGTTCGGGGATGCGTCGCTCGTTGAACAGCGGGTGCCGGGTGCTGCAATACAGCCAGTGTTGTTCGCGGTACAGCGGCATGTAGATCAGCCCGCTCATCCGGTTGGAAAAGGCACCGATGGCCAGGTCCAGGCGATTGTCCTGCACACCGAGTTGCAGTTCGTAGGGGCTCATCACCGACAGATGCAGGTGTACCGCCGGGTGTTCCAGGCTGTAGGCGCCGATCACTTCGGCGAACGGCAAGGCCTTGTCGCTGACGGTGGAATCAAGCACGCCCAGTTTGAGGGTACCGCGCAGCTCGCCTTTGAGCGCGGCGGCGTATTGCTCGAAGCCTTCAAGCTCGCCCAATAAGCGCAGGGTTTCCTGATGGAACAACTCACCCTTGCTGGTGAGGCTGAACCCGCCCCGCCCACGATGGCACAGCACCAAGCCCAACGCCGATTCCAGCTGGCTCATGTACGTGCTGATGGCCGAGGTGGACAGATTGAGTTCGTGCTGGGCATTGGCGAACCCCTGGTGCCGCACAACGCTGACGAAGATGCGCAGGAGTTTCAGGTCGGGCAAGGCGCTGGCCATGGTCGGCTCCAGGTGTGGATGCCTGCAGTCTACCTGCCTGCATTAGTTTAGAAAAACCTGAACTAAGTATTTGCCCCTGCCGATTCTTTCGTATCGACACATTTCGCAGAATCGGCCCCTAACAAACAAAACAACGATGAGGCACTCCTGTGGACAAGATTTTTCACCAACCACTGGGCGGCAACGAAATGCCGCGCTTCGCCGGCATCGCCACCATGATGCGTCTTCCCCACCTGCAAACGGCCAAGGGCCTGGACGCCGCCTTTATCGGCGTGCCACTGGACATCGGCACCTCGCTGCGTGCTGGCACCCGTTTCGGGCCGCGTGAAATCCGCGCCGAATCCGTGATGATCCGTCCGTACAACATGGCCACCGGTGCCGCACCGTTCGATTCGCTGTCGGTGGCCGACATTGGCGACGTGGCGATCAATACCTTCAACCTGCTCGACGCCGTGCGCATCATCGAAGAAGCCTACGATGAGATCCTCGAACATGACGTGATCCCGCTGACGCTGGGCGGCGACCACACCATCACGCTGCCGATCCTGCGGGCGATCCACAAGAAACATGGCAAGGTCGGGCTGGTGCACATCGACGCCCACGCCGACGTCAACGACCATATGTTCGGCGAGAAAATCGCCCACGGCACCACGTTCCGCCGCGCGGTAGAAGAAGGCTTGCTCGATTGCGACCGTGTGGTGCAGATCGGCCTTCGCGCCCAGGGCTACACCGCCGAAGACTTCAACTGGAGCCGCAAACAGGGCTTCCGTGTGGTCCAGGCCGAAGAATGCTGGCACCACTCCCTCGCGCCATTGATGGCCGAAGTCCGGGAAAAAGTCGGCGGCGGCCCGGTGTACCTGAGCTTTGACATCGACGGCATCGACCCGGCCTGGGCTCCGGGCACCGGCACCCCGGAAATCGGTGGGCTGACCACCATCCAGGCCATCGAAATCATCCGTGGCTGCCAGGGACTCGACCTGATTGGTTGCGATCTGGTAGAGGTTTCCCCGCCCTATGACACCACCGGCAACACTTCGCTGCTGGGCGCCAACCTGCTGTACGAGATGCTCTGCGTGCTGCCGGGTGTGGCGCATCGCTGATGAGCACCCACGAAGTGCTGCAAGCCGCTGCCGACCTGGTGGCGGCCTTCGCCCGCAATGACCGCACCGCCTACTTCGGCGCGTTCACGGCGGATGCCAGCTTCGTGTTCTACACCCTGCCCCAGCCGCTGCTCAGTCGCGATGCCTACCAGGCGTTGTGGGATCAATGGCGTCGGGACGAGGGATTCGAGGTGCTGTCCTGCGCCTCGAGCAACGCCGTTGTCAGCCTGCAGGGCGACGTGGCGATTTTCATGCATGACGTGACCACTGAGCTGCGCATGAACGGGGAGCAATTTTTTAGCCAGGAACGCGAGACCATTGTCTTCAAACGACAAGGATCCCGCACAGAACAAAAACAAGGCCTGTGGCTGGCCTGTCACGAACATTTGTCCGCTATGCCGGAAGGGCTGCCGCCCCCTTAGCCAATGTGATCGGAGCAGATCATGAATAATAAAAACAACCATAAAAGTATTCGCAAGATAGAAACCAATGGGGTCGAGCAGATCCCGGACCACGAACGTACCGCCGGCCCCAAGGATCTGTTCCGACTGATCTTCGGCGGTGCCAATACCTTTGCCACCGCCGTGCTGGGTTCCTTCCCCGTGCTGTTCGGCCTGTCATTCCAGGCCGGTGTCTGGGCGATTGTGCTGGGCGTACTGGTGGGTGCGCTGATCCTGGCGCCCATGGGCCTGTTCGGGCCGATCAATGGCACCAACAACGCCGTGTCTTCCGGTGCGCACTTTGGTGTTCACGGGCGGATTGTCGGTTCATTTCTCTCGCTGCTGACGGCGATCGCCTTCTTCTCACTGTCAGTGTGGAGTTCAGGTGATGCTCTGGTGGGCGGTGCGAAACGTCTGATCGGCTTGCCGGAAACTGACCTGACCTTGGGCCTGGCTTACGGCGTGTTTGCGATCCTGGTGCTGACCGTGTGCATCTACGGCTTTCGCTTCATGCTGTGGGTCAATCGCATTGCAGTGTGGGCGGCGAGCCTGCTGTTCCTGCTGGGGATCTTCGCGTTTGCCCCCGCGTTCGACAGCCACTTCGCCGGCACTGTCGCGCTGGGCCAGACCGGCTTCTGGGCCGCCTTCATCGGCGCGGCGCTGGTGGCCATGAGCAACCCGATTTCCTTCGGTGCGTTCCTCGGCGACTGGTCGCGCTACATCCCGCGTGAAACGCCAAAAATACGCATCATGCTGGCAGTGGTTCTGGCGCAAATCGCGACCTTGATCCCGTTCCTGTTCGGCCTGGCCACCGCGACCATCGTGGCAATCAAGGCACCGGACTACATCGCGGCCAACAACTATGTCGGCGGTTTGCTGGCGGTGGCGCCGAGCTGGTTCTTCCTGCCGGTGTGCCTGATCGCAGTGATCGGCGGCATGTCCACCGGGACTACGTCGCTGTATGGCACCGGGTTGGACATGTCCAGCGTGTTTCCGCGCCTGCTGTCGCGGGTCAAGGCCACGTTGCTGATCGGGGTGATGTCGATTGCCTTCATTTTTATCGGCCGTTTCGCCGCCAACCTGGTGCAAAGCGTGTCGACCTTCGCCGTACTGATCATCACCTGCACCACGCCGTGGATGGTGATGATGATCATCGGCCTGATCGTGCGTCGCGGCTTCTATTGCCCGGATGACCTGCAGGTGTTCACCCGGGGTGAAACCGGCGGGCGCTACTGGTTCAGCCACGGCTGGAACTGGCGCGGGCTGGGGGCGTGGATTCCGAGTGCGCTGGTGGGGCTGTGCTTCGTCAACCTGCCGGGGCAGTTTGTCGGGCCACTGGGCAACCTCGCCGAGGGCATCGATATAAGCCTGCCGGTGACGTTGGGACTGGCCTCGCTGATGTACTTGACCTTGCTTCGCGTGTTCCCGGAACCGGCGGCTGTCTACGGGCCGACCGACTCCCGCAGCAAGCGCACGGATGCGCGCGTTAAACCGGCGCTGCAACAGGCCGCCTGACCCTCATAAAAAAGATAATCGGAGAACCGCCGTCATGGCTTTGGATTTATTCGTCGTACTCATCTACGCCGCTGGCATGCTCGTGCTCGGCTACTACGGCATGCGCCGTGCCAAGACCCATGAAGACTACCTGGTGGCCGGTCGCAACCTGGGCCCGTCGCTGTACATGGGCACCATGGCCGCCACGGTATTGGGCGGTGCATCCACCGTCGGCACCGTGCGCCTGGGCTATGTACATGGCATCTCCGGTTTCTGGCTGTGTGCCGCGCTGGGCGCGGGCATCATTGCGCTGAACCTGTTTTTGGCCAAGCCGCTGTTGCAGTTGAAGATCTTCACCGTGACCCAGGTGCTGGAAAAACGCTACAACCCCATGGCCCGCCAGGCCAGCGCCGTGATCATGCTGGCCTACGCCCTGATGATTGGCGTGACCTCGATCCTGGCCATCGGCACCGTGCTGCAAGTGCTGTTCGGCCTGCCATTCTGGATCTCGGTACTGCTCGGCGGCGGCGTGGTGGTGGTGTACTCGACCATCGGCGGCATGTGGTCGCTGACCCTCACCGACATCGTGCAATTCGTGATCAAGACCGTCGGCCTGATGTTCATCCTGCTGCCAATCTGCCTGTACCGCGTCGGCGGCTGGGACGAACTGGTTGCCAAGCTGCCAGCGTCGAGCTTCAGCTTCACCGCCATCGGCTGGGACACGATCATCACCTACTTCATGATCTACTTCTTCGGCATCCTGATCGGACAGGACATCTGGCAACGGGTGTTCACCGCCCGTAACGAAAAAGTCGCCAAGTACGCAGGCACTTTCGCCGGCTTCTACTGCATCCTCTACGGCCTGGCCTGTGCACTGATCGGTATGGCGGCGCATGTGCTGATCCCGGACTTGGACAACGTCAACAACGCCTTTGCCGCCATCGTCAAAATGTCGCTGCCGGACGGGATCCGTGGCCTGGTGATTGCCGCAGCACTGGCCGCGATGATGTCCACCGCCAGCGCTGGCCTGCTCGCCGCCTCCACCGTACTGACCGAAGACCTGCTGCCGCGCCTGCGGGGCGGCAAACAGTCGAGCCTGGGCGTCAACCGCCTGTTCACCCTGCTGACCGGTATTGCCGTGCTGGGTATCGCACTGGTGGTGAACGATGTGATCAGCGCCCTGACCTTGGCTTACAACCTGTTGGTGGGCGGCATGTTGATCCCGTTGATCGGGGCGATTTTCTGGAAACGCGCAACCACATCCGGCGCGATTACCTCCATGACGCTGGGCTTTGTCACTGCGCTGGTGTTCATGATCAAGGATGGGCTGGATGCGAACACGCCGATCTACTACAGCCTGGCGGTGGGGTTGGTAAGTTTTGTGGTGGTGAGTTTGCTGTCGCGCCGCCCAGCGGGCGTGGCGGCCAGCGCAGTTTGAGATAAAACCGGGAGTTAAAGCGGTTTCTTCAGCGGGTGCGACGTCGGATGTCGTGCCCGTTTTTTTTATTCAGCATTCCGGCTGGACGCTTCAAACAAATCACCGCACGCCTTGCAGCCAAAATACTGCTCGGTTGTCGGGCACAGGACCTCCCCTGTTACTCCCGCCAAGTACACGCCTTGCCATGATCGTTCAGCGTGCCTTCAAGGTAACAAGACGCCCAGTCGTACTCGTCATGCAGCGTGCGCCCATCGCAATTGCGTGAGCGCTTACAGGACTTACCTGCGACGTGGACGACGTTGCTCGTCATCGGTGCGAATCGGCACGGGCTGCAGCGGAGGCTCGATCAAGCCCAGTGCAACACCCAGATCATGGAGCCAGTTTTGAATTTTCTCTTTCATGGTTGCCCCCTTTGAGGGTAATGCTGGTAGGCGCAAGTTCTTTCGCCTTTTCCTACACTGATAGTAGCCCTAAGTCCTACGTAATGCTTGAACGAAACCACAACGAACTATTACCGAATTCATCAAAATCCTGACGGATCGCTCAAGCAATGGCGCGCGTGTCTTGCAGGACCGCAGTCTTGCCGGCTTGCTGCAGGTCGATCCATGCATTGAGGTTAGCGCCGAGCATACCCTTTCGCCACATCAGCCAGGTGGTCGCAGTGGCAAAAGGCCCTTTCAGCGGATGAACGGACACGCTGTCCTTGCCTGGCAGGCTCTCAAGCATGGATTCGGACATCAACGCCACTCCGGACCCGGCGATCACGCACGCCAGCATGCCTTGATACGACTCGATCTCAATCGCCCGGCCCATGGCCACGCGCTCATGGGAAAACCAGGTTTCCAGACGGGTGCGATAGGCGCAACTGCGACGGAACGTGAAGACAGATCGTCCCGCCACATCCTGCGGACCCTGTACCGGCGGATGGTCGGCCTCGCAGATCAGCACCAGGCGCTCTTCACACAGGGCAACACCGTCCAGGGAGGCGATCGTGATGGGGCCATCCACAAATGCCGCATCCAGGCGGCCGGTAATCAGGCCTTCGAGCAATTCACCGCTGGGCGCCGATTGCACCTGAAGGTTCACCATCGGATAAGCCTTGTGGTAGCGCGCCAGCAGCTTCGGCAAATGCACCGCCGCGGTGCTGTACATGCTGCCTAAAACAAAATCGCCGGCCGGTTGGCCACCTTGCACCGCGCCGTGGGCTTCGTCGTGCAGGGCCAGCAGTCGAGTGCTGTAGTCCAGCAACACCTTGCCGGCAGGAGAAAGCTGCAAGCGCTGACGCTCACGCACAAACAACTCTACGCCGAGCTGCTCCTCCATTTGCTTGAGCCGCGTCGACAGGTTCGATGGCACCCGATGCAAGCGGTCCGCCGCGCGCGTAATGGAGCCCTCTTCCGCCACCGCCTGAAAAATGCGCAATTGACTGAACTCCATACCTTTCTCCAAAACTGAAAAAGTTACTCACTATTATTCATTTTTGCAGAAAGTCAATCCGCTTTAGCCTGAGGGTATTCCTTTACCCGCAGGAACACCGACCATGTCTCCTTTAGTCCGCTTACTCGCCAGCTTTGTCGCCCTGATGATGGCGATGGGCATTGGCCGCTTTGCCCTCACCCCACAAATGCCCCATCTGCTCAGTGAAGGGCAGATCGACCTGACCGGCGCCGGCCTGATCGCCGCCGCCAACTACCTGGGCTACTTCGTCGGCGCAGTGGATTCGATCTTTGCGCGCAGCCATCATCACGTGCGCGGACGTCTCTATGGCGGGTTGTGGTTGTGTGTACTGCTGACCCTGGCGTCGTATGGGGCCCACGGGTTCTGGCCGCATCTGTTGTTGCGCTTTGGCACCGGTGTCGCGAGTGCCTGGGCCCTGGTAATGATCACCAGCCTGAGCCAGCCGCTGGCGATTGCCGCCGGGCGTCCGCGCCTGGGCGCCTTGGTCTTCGCCGGGCCGGGACTGGGGATTTTGTTGACCGGCTTGCTGGCACTCGGCTCCAACCTGATGGGGCAAAACTCGGCCACGTTGTGGCTGGTGTATGGCGGGGTGGCGCTGGTGATGTTGCTGGCCATCCTGCCCTTCCTGCCCAAACCTTCCGCCACCAGCACGCCCGTGGCCGGCCACGTCGACGCAGGCCGCAATGCCAGCATCGCGCATTTGTGCTGGATCTATGTGTTGTATGGCCTTGGCTACATCATTCCGGCGACATTCCTGTCGCAGATGGCCAGCGCGCAGTTCGAGGGCGCCTGGCAAGCCGACCTGTTCTGGCCGTGCTTTGGCCTGGCCGCCGCGATCGGCGTGGTGGTGGCGACCCTGCGCCGCAAGGATCCAGACACCACTCGCCGCTGGCTGATGACCACATTGTGGCTGCAAGCGGCCGGGGTGTTCGCCTGTTTGCTCGGCAACAGCTGGGGCCTGGCGCTGGGGGTGTTGCTATGCGGCGGGCCGTTCCTGGCCTGTATGCAATTGGTGATGGCACGCCTGCGGGACGTCGCGCCCCACGGCTACCAGCGCAACACCGGGATGCTGACCGCCAGTTTCGCCATCGGCCAATTGAGTGGCCCGTTGCTGGCCTCGGTCAGCAGCCACCTGAGTGGTGGGCTGCAACCGGCACTGGTGGTCGCCGGTGCCGGTTTGCTGGTGGCGGGCTCGATATTGATCAGCCGGCAACCAGCGGCGCAGGCACACGCACCTGTTCACGCCGCGTCAACACCAGGAAAAATAGCCCACCCAGGAAGCAGCCGGTAAACCAGGCGAAGTTGGCCATGCCCTGCAGCGCTGGCGTGAATGTGATCGCGACGCCCACCAGCGTCGCGGGCACCAGCGCCTTGACTGCCGTCCAGTTCACCCCGCCATCGAAGTAATAACGCCCGCTCGGGCTGTCGTCAAACAGCGCATCCACGTCAATCTTCTGTTTTTTGATCAGGTAGAAATCCACCAGCAGGATGCCGAACAGTGGTCCGATGAAGGCCGCGAGAATATCCAGGGTGTAATGGATCATCAGCGGGTTATTGAACAGGTTCCACGGCGTGATGAAAATCGACGCCACGGCGGCGATCATCCCGCCCGCGCGCCAACTGATCTTGCTCGGCGCGACGTTGGCGAAGTCAAACGCCGGGGACACGAAATTGGCGACGATATTGATACCGATGGTTGCGGTGACAAAGGCAAAGGCCCCCAGCAACACCGCCATGCTGTTATCAATCCGCGAAACCGTAGCGATCGGGTCATGCAGCATTTCGCCAAACACCGGCAAGGTGCCCGAGACGATCACCACGGTCACCAGCGAAAATGCCAGGAAATTCACCGGCAGCCCCCAGAAGTTGCCGCGTCGCACGTCTTGCATACTGCGGCAGTAGCGGCTGAAGTCGCCAAAGTTCAGGGTCGGCCCGGAGAAGTATGACACCACCAACGCCGTCGCCACGATCACTTGGCCGAATGCCTGCCAGCCCGACAGGGATTTCTCTGCCAGCGTGAAGCTGATGTTCGACCAGCCCGCCTTCCACACGATCCAACCCGCCAGGGCGAACATCACCGCGTAGACCACCGGCCCGGCCCAATCGATAAAACGGCGGATGGATTCCATACCGGCCCAGAATACCGCCGCTTGCAGTAACCACAGACTGAGGAAACCAAACCAGCCAAGGTAGGACAAGCCTGCGAAATGCGGCTCTGCATACACCGCCATCTGTGGGAAGAAACGCAGCACCACGATGATCAAGGCGCTCGACGCCAGGTACGTCTGAATCCCGTACCAGGCCACGGCGATCAAGCCGCGTATCACCGCAGGAATGTTCGCACCAAATACACCAAACGACAGGCGACAGATCACGGGATAAGGCACAGCGGCTTGCTGACTCGGCTTGGCCACCAAGTTGGCGATCAACTGCACGATGCAGATACCAGCGAGCAAGGCGATCAGCACCTGCCAACTGGCCAGGCCCAGGGCGAACAGGCTGGCCGCAAACACATAACCGCCGACGCTGTGCACGTCACTCATCCAGAAGGCGAAGATGTTGTACCAGTTCCACTTTTGCGGCAGCGGGCCCAGGTCCTGGTTGTATAGGCGCGGGCTGTAGCCTTTGGGCAATTGTTCGGTCATCGCTGGGCTCCTCGAAATACCGGCCTGCGCTTCCGTTGCAGGGTGCATACGGGAGGCGGCATGGTTTGTATACGAGATAGTCAGCAGAATGCGTGCCAATTGAACCCAATCCCTCTGGAACGGCGTCCCAAAGGGGCTGATACAGGCTTAGCGATGGGTAATGCGCTCAGCAACGGTGCACAGAAATCCTGTACACAATCAGCGCTGCACTCGATGTGCACACAGATAACCCGCCGTGCAGCAGGCTGCGGTCAGGAAGGTGCCCCAGGCCATGTCCATCACCGCCAACTGCGCAGACCACCCTTGCAGCGTGGCCCAATTGCTCAGGTCATAGGTGCCGTAGGCGACCAGGCCCAGCAAGGCGCCCAAGCGTGCGGCGCGTTGCCAGCTTGCGCTGGGCAAGACCACAAACACGACACAACCGAGCACATAGAGGAGATAGAAGAGTGTTGCGGGCAACAGGCGAGGCTGATCCAGCATCAGCGGCCCCAGCAGGGACTTATAGGTGGGGCCCATGAGGACACCTAACCAGAGGCCGTCCAGGATCAGGAACGCGAGCAACGTGCCGAGGTAGGCGAACAGCGTCTTTTTCGACATGGGTGCAGCCCTTTGTAGGAGCGAGCTTGCTCGCGAAAATATTCCTGGCGCATCACGGTGTCGGATGTACCTTCGCGAGCAAGGACCAGGGGTCCCCCTCGCTCCTACAGAAGAACGAAACGGGGTCAGCTTAGTTCAATGCGATCCGCGTGAATCACGATCTGGCCCTGCTTGTACAACGCACCAATGGCCTTCTTGAAGTTGCCCTTGCTCACGCCGAACAAGTTGCTGATCACTGCCGGATCACTCTTGTCGCTGACCGGCAGGCTGCCGTTGTTTTCACGCAACTTGGCAAGGATCTTCGAGTTGAGACTGGAGGCCGCTTCCTGACCGACCGGTTGCAGGCTCAGGCTGATGTTGCCATCGGCACGGATCTCTTTGATAAAGCCTTTTTCTTCTTTACCTGGGCGCAGGAACTTGAACACTTCGTTCTTGTGAATCAGGCCCCAGTGCTTGTTGTTGATGATCGCCTTGAAGCCCATATCAGTGGCTTCGGCCACCAGCAGGTCGACTTCCTGACCCACCTGGTAGTTAGCCGGCGTCTTGTCCAAGTAACGGTCCAGCCGTGCGGTGGCGGTGATGCGCTTGGTGTGTTTGTCGAGGTAGACGTGCACCACGCAGTATTCACCGGCGCTCAACTGGCGTTTTTCTTCCGAATACGGCAGCAGCAGGTCCTTGGGCAAACCCCAGTCGAGGAACACGCCAATACTGTTGACTTCCACCACTTTTAAACTGGCGAACTCACCCACTTGAACTTTGGGTTTTTCAGTCGTGGCGATAAGTTTGTCATCGCTGTCCAGATAAATGAAAACGTTAAGCCAGTCTTCATCTTCACTGGGAATATCTTTGGGGATATACCGATTAGGCAAGAGGATTTCGCCATCTTGCGCACCGTCCAGGTACAAACCAAAGTTAGTATGTTTAACCACTTGCAAGCTGTTGTAGCGCCCGACCAAAGCCATTTTCAATACCCTCATTACGTGGGCGGCATTCTACCCGACTTGCGCCCGCCACGCGCGCGTGCCCGAAAAATCGCGGGCTGACGTGGCATTGCAGTGGCATCGCCCCGCTCGTCCGATCAATCAGCCAATTTTTCCCAGCCGGCCATGCACCGATAGATCCATGGTTTCGAGTTAAAACAGTAAGTTAGGGGTTTATTTCAAAGATGAACTTCGGCTATTTCCCATGGCCCCTGTTATTCCTGAGGGATATTTACCAAGCAATTGTCAAGTATTTCCTGTACGATGCCTGGCCAAGTTAATTTTCTACAGGTTAGTGGCCGCCATGCGCGTAAAAGCATCCAACAGCAAAGCAAAGCCAGCTCCCGCCGTTGAAACCAGCGAATCGATCAACAGCCAGATTGCTGCATTTCTCAAGTCCGGCGGCGAAATCCAGCAGATTGCCAAGGGCGTGAGCGGCCAGACTTTCGGCCCATCCAAGCAGATCAGCCTGGGTAAGAAGTAATACCGCGCAACACACCTGGTCCCTAAGCGTCTTGCCTTCAAGGCGCTAGGACTAGAGCCCGAAATGCTCCCTGCACTCTCTTCGTAACCGCACCAATCGACGAACGGGCCTCACCGCCACGCATTCGCCGGTATGCTTGCACACGTCTAGCACGGGCATCTGCCCGATTTTCTCCGTCACTGCTCCTCGCTTTTCATGGAGTGAAGCATGTTCAAATCCTGCATATTCCTGGTCGGTGCCCTGGTCGCCAGCCCTCTCGCCGAAGCGCAGATCTTTCAGCGTGAACTGGGTGATTTCGACTTGAAACTGGGCACCACACCCAGCCGCAGCATGGCCCAAGGACTCGTCAAGCCGACGTCTCCCGGCAGCGATTCGTTCCATGGTGGGCTGGACCTGAGCCACGACAGCGGCTTGTACTTCGGGCAGTTCTCCCCAAACATGGGCCTGTCCTCGTCCAGCAACCTCGAAGTCGATTCCTACATGGGCTTCAAGCACCCCTTCGACCAAACCCTGGGCTACGAAGTGGGCCTGATCCACTACAGCTACCCCAAGCTCAGCCCCCTCGACAGCCAGGAGTTCTACGGCGGCCTGAATCTATTGGGCAACCGCTTCGGTGCGTCCTTCAGTAACGATCCGGACCGCCAGGACAGCACCCTGTTTGCCGACCTCGGCGGCACCCAACCGTTTGGCATCGGCGTCAGCATGAAATACACCACTCATCAATTGGGCACCCCGGTTTCGGTCGATGGAGGCTCCATTCATACCTTCAGCGACTGGTCGGTGCAATTCTCCCGGCAGTGGATGGGCGTGGACTTGAACCTGATCTACAGCGATTCCAGCCTCAGCGGCGGAGATTGCTCGGCCTATTCCGGACACAATTCGCAATGCGATGGCCTGTTGACGCTGAAGGCCGCGCGGTCGTTTTATTGATGGGCTGAACTGTCGCACCCGACGCGGGTTCACATGTGATAACCCACTCTGCGAAGGACCCGCCCATGCTGCGTCGGCTCAAATTACTGGTGGTATTACTGACCCTGAGCCTGGTGCTCGCCGGTTGCAATCGCGTAGGCCTCGCCTATCGTAACCTGGACGTGATCATTCCCTGGACCCTCAATGACTACCTGGACATGAACGCCGGGCAGAAGAGCTGGTTCAACGACACACTCAAGGAACACCTGGCCTGGCACTGCACCACGCAATTGCCAGGCTATCTGGACTGGCTGGATCGCCTGCAACGGATGGCCGACGACAATCAGGTCACCGACGCCGCGCTACAAGCCCGTACCACCGAAGCCAAACTGGCCATCGACGAAGTCGCCCGTGAGATCACGCCGTCGGCCATCGAACTGCTCCAAGGCCTGGACGATCAGCAGGTCCAGGACATGAGCGCGGCCCTGGCCAAGGACTTGCGCAAGCGCCAGGACGAATACCTCAAGCCGCCCCTGGCCCAGCAGATCAAGGAGCGCGCCGAGCGCATGAACAAGCGCCTGGACGCCTGGATCGGCCCGCTCAGCGCCAGCCAGCAGAACCGTGTGACGGCCTGGTCCATCGCACTGGGCGAGCAGAACCAGGAATGGATCGGCAACCGCGCCCGCTGGCAGGCGCAATTTATCGATGCCGTGCAACAGCGCAAAAACGCCGATTTCCCGCAGAAAATGCAGCAGTTGCTGGTGGACCGCGAAAGCCTTTGGACCCCGCAATACCGCACCGCCTATGCTCAGACGGAAGCCGCGGCCCGCAGCCTGATTGTCGACGTGATGGCCGAAAGCACCGTGCAACAACGACAGAAGCTCACCCAGAAAATCGACAAGGTGCGCAGCGATTTCCAGGCGCTTAAGTGCCTGAAGAGCGTGCAGCCCTAGCGGGGAGCCAAGGTCCCCAGCCAGGCTACCAGCCCCAGGATCAAAACCGCCGCCCCAAACTCCAGGGTGATGCTGCGACGCAAGGCTTGACGTGCCGCTCGGTGGTCACCCGCCGCGAGGGAGCGCTGAAGCAGGGGCGTCAAGTGCGAGCGATTGAGCGCCGCCAGCCCCAACATCAAGCCGAAAGCCCCCAACTTCAAGCACAACAGGATTGCGTAGACACCGCCGGTGATGCCATCCAGGTTCGGCCCGACCACAAACAGATAATTCGCCACGCCCGTACCCATCAGTACCGCAACGAAGACCACACCAACACGCTCGAAGCCCGTCAATGCGTGTGCCAACACCGGCACCGCCTGCTCAGACGCACTCGCTAGCATCAGCCCGAACGCCGCCAATGCCCCGACCCAGCCCGCCGCAGCGAGCAGATGCGCACTGTCGCTTAGCAAATGCCACCCCCCCAACGAGCCCTCATGCATCACGCCATGCCCAGCCCACGCCAGCGTCACCAACGCGACACCGCCGAACAAAGTGGCCAATCGGGTACTGAGCACAACCAGCACCAGCGCCGCAATGCGCGACCACCAAGTCCAGCCCAGCTCGGTCTGCCAGAGCATCATCTGCAGGTGCATCCACAGTGTTGGCCAATCCTCGGCGCCACTCATGGCCTGGGTCATGGACAGCAGCGACGCCAACGACAGCAGCACCCCCAGCCCCACCAACCTCCGCAGCAACGGCTTCAGATTCAGCAACCTGCTGTCTGCATACAGGCCAAACAGCCCCAGGCCAAACACCAGCATCAAGTCCAGATACAGCGCGAAACGCAGTAACACCGCGACCAGTTCACTCATGGCTGGACGCTGAACACCACGTTGCCAAGGATCGGGTGCGTGTCGGACGATACGGCGCGCCAATCAACCCGATAGGTCCCGGTCGTCAGTGTGGAGGCCGGTTTGATCAACATCACCTTAGGATCGCTACTGGCCGCGACACTGGCCTTTACCGGCATCGGAGAATGGGGCATGCCGGGCATATCGGTCATGATCAGCTTGGCGCCGGAGAACTGCGTCAACAGGTTTTCTGAGAAACGCAATTCAATCACTGCCGGTGCCGCGCCCTGGGCACCGGAGTCTGGCGTGGACGACAACAACTTCGGATGGGCCGAGGCCCCCAGGCTGATGATCACACCGGCCGACAGCACAACGCCCGCCAGGGCGGTTTTAAACATCGACATGCAAGGCTCCAGGCCGCTCATGGCGGCGAGTTATAGGAAAAATAAAAACGTCAGAACCACAAGCGCATACCCACGACCCAGCGCACCTGGTTCGTGTCTTCGCCGTCATCTCGGGCGTATTGCGCGGTTTGGCCGTAGCTGCGATGCCATGTCACGCCCACATACGGCGCAAATTCGCGGCGTACTTCGTAACGCAGTCTCAGGCCTAACTCACTGTCCGACAGGCCCGAACCGACGCCGCGCTGCGGATCATTGCGTCCATAGAAGTTGAGTTCGGCGGTGGGCTGCAGGATCAGCCGATTAGTCAGCAGGAAGTCGTAATCGCCCTCCAACCGCGCAGCGGTACGCCCAGACTCACCGACAAATACCGTGGCTTCGGCTTCAAAGTTGTAAAGAGCCATGCCCTGGGCGCCGAACGCCGCCCAGGTCTGGCCGTCCCCTGGTTTGAAGTCCTGGCGCACGCCGCCGACCACGTCCCACCAGGGACTGATGGCATGCCCCCACAACGCCTGGGCTTCGGCGCTTTCGGTGCGACCGGCACTGCGCTCGCCTTCACTGCGTAGCCATAGGCGATCGATATCACCACCGACCCACCCCTTAATATCCCAGTTCAGCGCGCCGTCGCCCTCGCCGCCCTGCCATTCCAACTGATTGATCAGCAGCAGCGAGTTGATGCCATGGTCGTGGACACGGTGCCCACCGGGCGCGTTGTAGACCGCAGCACGATCAGCGTCAGTCAACACGGGAATCGGTGTGCGACTTTCGGTGAGCGCCGGTGTCGCTGGGCTCATGCCTTGGAACTCGTCGGCCTGCGCCAGCGGAGCAAACGCCAGCGCAAGCAAAACAGGTGAAATTCGACGGCTCATGCTTGCGTCCTCATTCATGCACGCGCACCTCACGGAACATGCCCATTTCCATGTGGTACAGCAGATGGCAGTGGTAGGCCCAACGCCCCAGCGCGTCGGCAGTCACTCGGTAGCTGCGCCGTGAGCCCGGGGGCATATCGATGGTGTGCTTGCGCACCTGGAACTGGCCGTTTTCATCTTCCAGATCACTCCACAGACCGTGCAAGTGAATGGGGTGACTCATCATCGTGTCGTTAACCAGCACCAGCCTGACCCGCTCTCCATAGGCCAGTTGCAACGGCTCGGCATCGGAGAACTTCACGCCATTGAAGGACCAGGCGAATTTCTCCATATGACCGGTGAGATGCAGTTCAATCGTGCGACTGGGATCGCGCCCGTCAGGGTCCTCAAAGGTGCTGCGCAGGTCGGCATAAGTCAGGACGCGCCGGCCGTTGTTGCGCAGGCCGATGCCGGGGTCGTCGAGCTTGGGCACCGGGCTCATGGCCTGCATATCCACCAGCGGGTTGTCTTGCTCGCTGGCAGGGTGGGCCTGCATCGACATGGCACTGTGATCCATGCCCGCCATATCCGGCATGTCCGCCATGGCACCGTGGTCCATGCCGCCCATGCCCATGTCGTCCATGGTGATCCAGGGTCGCGGATCCAGTGCCGGTACGGGGGCCGTCGCCCCGGTTTGTCTGGCAAGCGTGCCGCGGGCATAACCACTGCGGTCCATTGACTGGGCGAACAGCGTGTAGGCCTCGGCCGTCGGCTCGACTAATACATCGAAGGTCTCCGCCACGGCGATACGGAACTCGTCGACACCCACCGGCTGCACGGGCTGGCCATCGGCGGCTATCACGGTCATCTTCAGCCCCGGAATGCGCACATCGAAGTAGCTCATTGCCGAGCCGTTGATAAAGCGCAAACGGATTGTCTCGCCCGCCTGAAACACACCCGTCCAGTTGCGCTCCGGCGGCTGGCCGTTAAGCAGGTAGGTGTAGGTCTCGCCGCTGACATCGGCCAGGTCCGTGGGGTTCATCTTCATCTGCGCCCACATCAGGCGATCGGCAATCGTGGCCGACCAGCCTTGCTTGCCCACATCCCGCACGAAGTCGCCCATGGTGGGCTTGTGCAGGTTGTAGTAGTCGGACTGTTTCTTAAGGGTTTTCATCAAGGCGACAGGGTCTTCGTCGGTCCAGTCCGACAGCATCACCACGTAGTCGCGCTGGTAGGTGTAGGGCTCGGGCTCTCTCGGGTCGATCACCAGTGGGCCATACACGCCCTGCTGTTCCTGGAACCCGGAATGGCTGTGGTACCAGTAAGTGCCGTGCTGCTTGACCGTGAATTGGTAGACAAACACGCCCCCCGGCTCGATACCCTTGAAGCTCAAGCCCGGTACGCCGTCCATATTCGACGGCAGGAGAATGCCGTGCCAGTGGATCGACGTCGGTTCGGCCAAGCGGTTTTTCACGCGCAAGGTCACGGTGTCACCTTCGCGCCAGCGCAGCAGCGGGCCGGGCAGGCTGCCGTTGATCGTCAGCGCAGTGCGGTGGCGACCGGTGAGGTTGACGCGGGTTTGGTCGATGAACAGATCAAACTCGGTGCCTGCCAGCACCGTGGGTTCGCCCGGACTGGTCACGGCCCAAACCGGGCTGCGCCAAAGGCCGAGCCCGCCCAGCAAGCCACCGGCAGCCAGGCCTTTGACGAAGGTACGTCGGGTAGTGTTGGAGTGCATGCCGATTCAATTCCATGAGTTGAATGGCAGCAGAGTAGGCAGGGCTGGCTGTCAGCCAGCTTAGCGACAGATTACCGATCTGACAGTTTCGCCCCGACGTTGCGACTGTGCCAGGGCGTGACGTCGATCAGGCGATCTGAGCCTTGGAAGCCACCTCGGCAAAGGTCGCCGGGTCCAGCGCATCGGGCTGCTCATCCAGCACCTGCCGCGGGTGGTCATTGCCCGGGATCGAACTGTCGATCAGCGCCAGCAACTGCGCGCCGAGCGGGGTCAGGATGAAATTCTCGCCATTGCCGCCCTCGCCTTCAGGGCGCGACTCGATAAAACCGCGCTTGAACAGCAGCGCTTCATAATCCGCAGCCGTCTTCTTGAGCGCGTCCAGATTGCCGGTGGACTCGCCCGCCGTGGCCTTCTCGGCCGCTTCCTGCTCGGCGTATTTGCGCGGAGCGAAACTGCCCTCGCCGTTCTGCACTTCGTGCAGCAGACGTTCGATCAGATCCCAGTTGTAAGTCGTCATCCTGATTCCTCCTGCGGGCGGATGGAAGGTAGCCCGTTAAAGGTGTGACCCGCCGCATCACTGGCCGTTCAGCCCAGGAGACGAGCGTCATTCCCGTGAACTTTCCGGGTATCGGCGACCTCCACTGAATATCCCTGCCAAGGAGGTCCACCCATGAAAACCCTGATGAACCTGACGCTCGCGGCCACGTTGTTGGCCGCCCTGCCCGCCTGGGCCTGTACGCCGGACGAGGCCACGGCCAAGCGCGAGCAACTGGCCCAGGAAGTGGCCAAGTTGACCGAGCAGAACCCGACCAAGGCCAAGGAAATGAACGATGAACTGCAGAAGATGGACCTGGACACTGAAAGTGCGGAGTTCCCGGACAAGTGCCAGTTGATCGACGCTCGTCTGAAGGAACTCAAGGAAGCAGCGGCCAAGGCCAAAAACTGAAGGCATAAAAAAACCGGACAATTGTCCGGTTTTTTCACCTCACTCGAGCCTTATTCGGCAGCCGGGGCTTCCGGCTTGCGGCGCTTGAGAGGCGCCATGCCGTCCTTGCTGACGAGCGACAGGCTGTCGGTCTTCGGCCGGTTGGCGATCTTGCGCTTGGTCGGCGACTTGGCGCCGGTTTTCTTCTTGTCGCCCTTGGCGTCGGTCTTTTTCTTCTTTACGCCCACGGCCTTGCCCGACGCCTTGACCTTCTTCGGCCCGGTGTAGGTGCCTTTGACTTCCTTGATGGTGCGGCGCTCGAACGACTGCTTGAGGTAACGCTCGATGCTCGACATCAGGTTCCAGTCGCCGTGGCAGATCAGCGAGATGGCCAGGCCATCGTTGCCGGCACGCCCGGTACGGCCGATACGGTGTACGTATTCGTCACCGCTGCGGGGCATGTCGAAGTTGATCACCAGGTCCAGGCCGTCGACGTCCAGGCCGCGGGCGGCCACGTCGGTGGCTACCAGGATCTTCACGCCGCCAGCCTTGAGGCGGTCAATGGCCAGTTTGCGGTCCTTCTGGTCTTTCTCGCCGTGCAGCACGAATGCCTTGTATTCCTGGGCCACCAGGCGGCCGTAGATGCGGTCGGCGGCGGCGCGGGTGTTGGTGAACACGATGGCTTTCTGATAGGTCTCATTGGCCAGCAGCCAGTTGAGGATCTGCTCTTTGTGCACATTGTGATCGGCGGTGACGATCTGCTGGCGCGTGGTGGCGTTCAGGTCGCTGACGTTGTTGACCTGCAGGTGCTCAGGGTTGTTCAGCACCTTGGCGACCATCTCACGCAGGGTCGAACCGCCGGTGGTGGCGGAGAACAGCATGGTCTGCTGGCGATTGACGCACTCGCTCACCAGACGCTGGACGTCGTCGGCAAAGCCCATGTCGAGCATGCGGTCGGCTTCGTCCAGCACCAGCACTTCGACTTCCTTGAGGTCGAGGTTGCCGGCGTTGAGTTGCTCGATCATGCGGCCCGGGGTGCCGATCAGGATGTCCGGCACCTTGCGCAGCATGGCGGCCTGGACCTTGAAGTCTTCACCGCCGGTGATGATGCCGGACTTGATGAAGGTGAACTGCGAGAAGCGCTCGACTTCCTTCAGGGTCTGCTGAGCCAGCTCGCGGGTCGGCAGCAGGATCAGGGTCTTGATGCTCACACGAACCTTGGCCGGGCCGATCAGGCGGTTCAGCACAGGCAGGACGAAAGCGGCGGTCTTGCCGCTACCGGTTTGAGCTGTCACCCGCAGGTCACGCCCTTCGAGCGCGAGCGGGATGGCCGCTGCTTGCACCGGCGTAGGCTCGACAAATTTAAGCTCGGCCACGGCTTTGAGCAGGCGTTCGTGCAGGGCGAATTGGGAAAACACGGGTGCTACCTCGAAGAAATACAAAAATCAGCTGCATAGGTTACCGGTTTCGGGCGTCCAAACCGAGTTTCTTTACGCGAACAGTGCTAATCAGCCGCTTTTTTGTCAGGGCATTTGTCCATGTCATCAACTTTGTTGCACTTAAATGCTCTAATCGCCCCGTGTTGTCTTATAGAAGAATCGGTTTCACCCATGGATATCAAACAGCTCTGGCTCAACGTCCAAGACCTCTGGGGCGCCCTCGACGAACACCCGCTGCTGCATGCCAGCCTCGGCTTGCTGGTGTTGCTGGTAGTGGCCCTGTTGCTCGGACGAGTGGCACGTTACCTCATCCTCCACGCCGTCAAACTGCTCGGCCGGCAACCGGCGCTGCACTGGCTCAACGACCTGCGGCACAACAAGGTCTTCCATCGCCTGGCGCAGATGACGCCGTCCTTGGTGATTCAATTCGGCCTTTACCTGGTGCCCGACCTGAGCAAGACCGCCATCCTGTTCATCGGCAACGTGGCCCTGGCAATCACCATCCTGTTCCTGGTGCTGGCCACCAGCGCCCTGCTCAATGCCCTGCTGGATATCTACGCTCGCACCGAACACGCGCGCACCCGCTCGATCAAGGGCTACGTGCAGTTGGCGAAGATGGTGCTGTTCGTGTTTGGCGCGATCATCATCGTTGCCACCCTGATCGATCGCTCGCCACTGTTGCTGCTCTCGGGCCTTGGCGCCATGTCGGCGGTGATCCTGTTGGTGTACAAGGACACGCTGTTGTCGTTTGTCGCCAGCGTGCAACTGACCAGCAACGACATGCTGCGGGTCGGCGACTGGATCGAAATGCCCCAGGTCGGCGCCGATGGCGACGTGGTAGACATCACCCTGCACACGGTCAAGGTGCAGAACTTCGACAAGACCATCGTCTCCATCCCCACCTGGCGCCTGATGTCCGAGTCGTTCAAGAACTGGCGCGGCATGCAGGCTTCCGGCGGACGACGGATCAAACGCAGCCTGTTCATCGACGCCAGTGGCGTGCGCTTTTTGCGCGACGACGAAGAGCTGCGCATGACCCAGGTGCACCTGCTGACTGACTACATCGGGCGCAAGCAGGCCGAGCTCAAGGCCTGGAACGAAGCCCAGGGCCACAGCGCGCAACTGTCGGCCAACCGCCGGCGCATGACCAACCTCGGCACCTTCCGCGCCTACGCCCTGGCGTACTTGAAGAGCCACCCGGACATCCAGCCGAACATGACCTGCATGGTGCGCCAGATGCAAACCACCGCCCAAGGCGTGCCGCTGGAGATCTACTGCTTTACCCGCACCACGGCGTGGGCGGATTACGAGCGTATCCAGGGGGATATTTTTGACTACCTGCTGGCGGTATTGCCGGAGTTTGGCTTGAGCCTGTATCAGCAGCCGAGTGGGAATGATTTGCGTGCGGGGGTGTTGCCGGCGGTGTTGGGGGCCAGTCATTTGCCGGCCATCGAACAGCATTCAAGTTAACAGTGCTTACCGGCTTGCTCCTGCAAGGGCGTCAGCGTGGCGCTGGCGCCTTGCGCACACCCAACCGACTCATCCACACCGCCGCCAAAATCACCAACCCGCCCAAGGCCAACCGCCCTAGCGGTTCGTGCTGGTTCCAGATCAGCAAGTTGAGCAGCAAGCCGACCGGCACATGTAAGTTGTTCATAACCGCCAGGGTGCCGCCCTGCACCAGGCAGGCGCCCTTATTCCACCAGTACATGCCCAGCGCAGTACTGACCAACCCAAGGAACACCAGCACGCCCCATTGCAGCGGCGCATCGGGCAGGAAGTTGGCCTTGCCGAACAGCAGGAACGCCGGCAATACCACCAACAATGCACCCAGGTAGAAGTAGCCAAAGCGCCGGTAATGCGGCAGATCGCTCGGATAGCGCGCCACCAAGTGCTTGTACATCACCTGCCCGGCGGCGTAGGTGAAGTTGGCCAATTGCAGCAGCAGGAAGCCGCCGAGAAAGTGCGGGGTGATCTGGTCGAAGCGGATCACCGCTGCGCCCGCCACTGCCACCAACGCGGCGATCAGTGCCCAAGGGTTAAAGCGACGGTTGAGGGCGTCTTCGATCAGGGTCACGTGCAACGGCGTGAGGATGGTGAACAGCAGCACCTCCGGCACCGTGAGCACGCGAAAGCTCAGGTACAGGCACACGTAGGTCACCCCGAACTGCAGCGCGCCAATCACCAGCATGCCACGCATGAAGGCCGGCTCCACCGAGCGCCAGCGGGTCAGCGGGATGAAGATCAACCCAGCCAGCACCACGCGCACCAGCACGGCGAAGTAGCTGTCGACGTGACCGGCGAGGTATTCGCCGATCAAGCTGAAGGAAAATGCCTGAATCAGGGTGACAACCAGTAAGTAGCCCATGCGCGCCTCGTTTCGAATGGGCGGGACATTAAAGGTTTTCGGCGGTTGAAGAAACTCGGGGCAAAAAAAACCCGACCTCGCTAAAGCGGCAGTCGGGCAGGAGCACTCAGGAGCAGAAAGTGCAAAGGGAGGTCTGTTACGCGTACTTGAAGGGTTTGCGTGGCACTAGATAACCATCGCGGGATTATCTGACGATTAACGGATCAGGCGACCTGGGCCAGCAGCGCTTTGGCGTGGTTGATGCCCTTCTCCTGGAAGTCACCACTGAGGTTCACCCCTTCGGCGTGGATGAAGGTGACGTCGTGAATCCCGATAAAGGCCATGACCTGGCGCAGGTAAGGTTCCTGGTGATCAGAGCTGGCACCGGTATGGATGCCGCCGCGCGCCGTGAGCACGATGGCACGTTTGCCGGTCAGCAGACCCTGTGGCCCGGTGGCGGTGTATTTGAAGGTCACACCTGCGCGCAGCACGTGATCCAGCCATGCTTTAAGGGTGCTGGGGATGGCGAAGTTGTACATCGGTGCGGCCATCACCAGAACGTCGGCGGCCAGCAGTTCGCGGGTCAACTCATCGGAGCGGTCCAGGGACGCCTGCTCGCTGTCGTTGCGTTGATCCGCGGGCTTCATCCAGCCGCCGAGCAGGTTGGCGTCCAAGTGTGGAACCGGGTTGAGGGCCACGTCACGCACAGTGATCTGATCAGCCGGATGGGCGGCCTGCCATAGGCTGATGAATTGCTGGGTCAGTTGGCGGGAAATCGAATCCTGCTGGCGGGCGCTGCTTTCGATGATCAGAACATTGGACATGGCGTTGTGGGCTCCATCAGAAGTTGCTGTAAGGCGATGGAGTGAAGATTAAACATAGCCAATTCGATTAAAAAGCGCAAAAAACTGCTATAACCCATCTATAAATTTGTTTATAAGCGGAGCATGCTCCGCTGCTCGGTTACTTCGGCGCACACGACAGGGCGATCCGCATCTTGATAATGGCGCGGTTGAACTTGACCGTGGTGTTGGTGCTTTTGCCCGCCGGCACCGTGACCGTACGGCGACGCGGCGATTCCGGGCCGTTGGTGAAGATTACCGAGCAGACCGCGTCTTGCTTGCCGTAGTTATTGAGTTGAATCGAACTGATATCGCCGTCCACGTCGGAGGCGGTGTAATCGATGCTGACGCCGTCGATCTTTTTGGTCACGTCGATGGGGTAGGCAAATGCGCTCAGCGGCAGCAGTGCCAGCAACACACAACAGAATTTTCTCATTCGGCAGTCTCCAATAAGGACTGTCAGCTTAGGACAAGAGGAACCCATCTTGAAAGCGCCCCGCGTTACCCTCGATCAATGGCGTACGCTGCAAGCCGTGGTCGACCATGGCGGCTTCGCCCAGGCGGCTGAAGCGCTGCACCGTTCGCAGTCTTCGGTGAGCTACACCGTGGCCCGCATGCAAGACCAACTGGGCGTGCCGCTGCTGCGCATCGACGGGCGCAAAGCGGTACTCACCGACGCCGGTGAAGTGCTGTTGCGCCGTTCCCGGCAACTGGTGAAAAACGCCAGCCAGTTGGAAGACCTCGCGCACCATATGGAACAAGGTTGGGAAGCCGAGGTGCGGCTGGTGGTGGATGCGGCCTATCCGAACGCACGCCTGGTGCGCGCGCTCACCGCGTTCATGCCGCAGAGCCGGGGTTGCCGTGTGCGCCTGCGTGAAGAGGTGCTGTCGGGGGTCGAAGAGTTGCTGATGGAAGGCGTAGCCGACCTGGCGATTTCCGGTTTCAGCATCCCGGGTTACCTGGGCACGGAAATGAGCGATGTGGAATTTGTCGCCGTGGCACACCCCGAGCATTCCTTGCACCGTTTGAATCGCGAGCTGAGCTTTCAGGACCTGGAAAGCCAGATGCAAGTGGTGATCCGCGATTCCGGCCGTCAGCAACCCCGGGATGTGGGTTGGCTCGGCGCCGAGCAACGCTGGACCGTCGGCAGCCTGGCCACCGCCGCCGCCTTCGTGGGCAGCGGCCTGGGTTTTGCGTGGCTGCCCCGACACATGATCGAACGCGAACTCGCCGAAGGCGTGCTCAAGCAACTCCCCTTGGAACAGGGCGGCAGCCGTCACCCCACGTTTTTCCTGTACTCAAACAAGGACAAACCCCTGGGGCCCGCCACGCAGATCCTTGTGGAACTGCTGCGCACCTTTGACACCGCCCCGCTGGACGCGCCTTTCGCCGCCCCTCAGCAAGCCTGAAACGGAGTTCATGCATGGCCTGGTTCGACCACGAAGGATGCAGCCTGCACTATGAGGAATACGGCCACGGTACGCCGCTGATCCTGATCCACGGCCTGGGCTCCAGCAGCCAGGATTGGGAGCTGCAGATTCCGGTGTTGGCCAGGCATTACCGCCTGATCGTGGTGGATGTACGGGGTCACGGACGCTCGGACAAACCGCGAGAACGCTACAGCATTCAGGGCTTCACCTTGGATTTGCTGGCGCTGATCGAATACTTGGACCTGCCAGCCGCCCACGTGGTGGGCTTGTCCATGGGCGGCATGATCGCATTCCAACTGGCGGTGGATGAACCCGCACAGGTCAAGAGCCTGTGCATCGTCAACAGCGCACCGGAGGTGAAGGTGCGCAGTGCCGATGACTACTGGCAATGGGCTAAACGTTGGAGCCTGGCACGTGTACTCAGCCTGGCCACCATTGGTAAGGCGCTGGGCGACCGCTTGTTTCCCAAGCCGCAGCAGGCCGACCTGCGCCGCAAGATGGCCGAACGCTGGGCAAAAAACGACAAACGTGCTTATCTCGCCAGCTTCGATGCAATCGTGGGCTGGGGCGTGCAGGAACGACTTTCCAGAATCACCTGTCCAACCCTGGTCATCAGCGCCGACCATGACTACACCCCTGTGGCGCAGAAAGAAAACTATGTAAAACTGCTACCCAATGCGCGACTGGTGGTGATCGAGGATTCCCGCCATGCCACGCCTTTGGACCAACCCGAAGTCTTTAACGCAACCTTGCTCGATTTTCTAAAGACAGTCGAAACCACTACCCAGGATCACTGACCCATGCTGAAAAAAATCGCCTTCTTTGCCGGTTCTGTTCTGTTCGCCGCCAACCTGATGGCCGCCGAGCCAGCCAAGGCGCCCCACGTATTGATCACCACCACCAATGGCGACATCGAGATCGAACTGGACCCGGTCAAAGCGCCGATCAGCACCAAGAACTTCCTGGCCTATGTCGACAGCGGCTTCTACACCAACACGATCTTCCACCGCGTAATCCCAGGTTTCATGGTCCAGGGCGGTGGTTTCACCCAGGCAATGACCCAAAAGCCAACCAAGGACCCGATCAAGAACGAAGCCAGCAACGGCCTGCATAACGTACGTGGCACCCTGTCCATGGCGCGCACCAATGACCCGAACTCGGCCACCAGCCAATTCTTCATCAACGTCGCCGACAATGCCTTTCTCGACCCGGGCCGTGATGCCGGTTACGCCGTATTCGCCAAGGTGGTCAAGGGCATGGACGTGGTTGATGTGATCGTCAATTCGCAGACCACTACCAAGCAGGGCATGCAGAACGTGCCAATCGATCCTGTGTACATCAAGTCGGCCAAGCGCATCGACTGAGGTATCAGGTAGTTCCGCGCGCAGCCCACAAGGCCGCGCGCGCATTTGAAAGGAGAGCCCGCCACGCGGGTCATACCTAATGCTCTATCGTCGTTTTGAACAACTGATCGATATTTTCCGCGACGCCCCCAGCGCCGCCCCGCCCGACAAAGTCCTGCCTTTCTACCTCTACTACCTGCGCCAGGTGTGGCCGCACTTCGCCGCCTTGCTGGTGGTGGGCCTGATCGGTGCACTGATCGAAGTCGCGCTGTTCAGCTACCTGAGTCGCATCATCGACCTGGCCCAGGGCACGCCGCCCGCAGACTTCTTCCAGGTTCACAGCACCGAGCTGATCTGGATGGCCGTGGTCGCCTTGCTGCTGCGCCCGATCTTCGGCGCCCTGCATGACCTGCTGGTGCACCAGACCATCAGCCCCGGCATGACCAGCCTGATCCGCTGGCAGAACCACAGTTACGTGCTCAAGCAGAGCCTGAATTTTTTCCAGAACGATTTCGCCGGGCGTATTGCCCAGCGCATCATGCAAACCGGCAACTCCCTGCGCGACTCTGCGGTGGCGGCGGTGGATGCGATCTGGCACGTAGTGATCTACGCCATCAGTTCCCTGGTGCTGTTTGCCGAAGCCGACTGGCGTCTGATGATCCCGCTGGTGACCTGGATCATTTGCTACGGCCTGGCGCTGCGCTACTTCGTGCCACGGGTGAAGGAGCGCTCGGTGATTTCTTCCGAAGCGCGCTCCAAATTGATGGGCCGCATCGTCGACGGCTACACCAACATCACCACCTTGAAGTTATTCGCCCATACCCGTTATGAGCAGGAATACGCCAAGGAAGCGATCATCGAGCAGACCGAAAAAACCCAGCTGGCCAGCCGCGTGGTGACCAGCATGGACATCGTGATCACCACCATGAACGGCCTGCTGATCGTCACCACCACCGGCCTGGCGCTATGGTTGTGGACGCAGTCGCTGATCTCGGTGGGCGCGATTGCACTGGCCACCGGTTTGGTGATCCGTATCGTCAACATGTCCGGCTGGATCATGTGGGTGGTCAACGGCATTTTCGAAAACATCGGCCAAGTGCAGGACGGCCTGAAGACCATCGCCCAACCGCTGGCCGTGATCGACCGCGACAATGCCCCGCGCCTGAGCGTGCCCCATGGCGAAGTGCGCTTCGAGCAGGTGGATTTCCACTATGGCAAGAAGAGCGGGATCATTGGCGGCCTCAACCTTGAGATCAAGGCCGGTGAAAAGATCGGCCTGATCGGCCCGTCCGGTGCGGGCAAGTCGACCCTGGTCAACCTGCTGCTGCGCCTCTACGACCTGCAAGGTGGGCGCATCCTGATCGACGGCCAGAACATCGCCGATGTCGCCCAGGAAAGTTTGCGCGAACAGATCGGCATGATCACCCAGGACACGTCGCTGCTGCACCGCTCGATCCGCGACAACTTGCTGTACGGCAAACCGGACGCCACCGATGAAGAACTCTGGGCCGCCGTGCACAAGGCGCGCGCCGATGAGTTCATCCCGCTGCTGTCGGACTCCGAGGGCCGCACCGGACTGGACGCGCATGTCGGTGAGCGCGGGGTAAAACTCTCCGGCGGCCAACGCCAACGTATCGCCATTGCCCGCGTGCTGCTCAAGGACGCGCCCATCCTGATCATGGACGAAGCCACCTCCGCGCTGGACTCGGAAGTGGAAGCCGCCATTCAGGAGAGTCTGGAAACCCTGATGCAGGGCAAGACGGTGATCGCAATCGCACACCGGTTGTCGACCATTGCGCGAATGGATCGCCTGGTGGTGCTGGAGAAAGGCCAGATTGCCGAGAGCGGCAGCCACGCCGAATTGCTCGCCCATGGCGGGCTGTATGCGCGGTTGTGGCAGCATCAGACGGGTGGGTTTGTCGGTATCGACTGACAATTCCGAGCTTATACACAATCAAAAATGTGGGAGCGGGCTTGCTCGCGAATGCGTTGGATCAGTCAAGACATCCAGTGACTGACACTCCGCATTCGCGAGCAAGCCCGCTCCCACATTCGCTCAGCGCCAGGCTTGCGAACTCATCGGACCCTGGCGCTTTTTCATGCCCTGGATTTGTGCCGCAACCGTGCTGTAATCAGTGCAGTGCCCAGACGGGCGCTGAAGTAAATCTGCAGGGAGCATCACTGATTTACAGATCCGGTAGAACAATCTATCAAGGACGGGTTGCATGTCTTTGTTCAAGCGTTCAATCACAGAGGGGTTAGGTACGTTTTGGTTGGTGTTGGGCGGTTGCGGGAGTGCGGTGTTGGCCGCAGCGTTTCCTGCAGTCGGGATCGGGTTGTTGGGCGTGTCCCTGGCATTCGGGCTCACGGTGCTGACCATGGCGTTCGCCATCGGGCATATCAGCGGTTGTCACCTCAACCCGGCGGTGTCGGTAGGGCTGGTCGTGGGCGGACGGTTTCCGGCCAGGGAACTGCCGGCGTACATCGTGGCGCAGGTGGTCGGCGGTACGATCGCCGCTGCGCTGCTGTATTTCATTGCCAGTGGTAAACCGGGGTTTGAACTGGCGTCGGGCCTGGCGTCCAACGGCTATGGCGAGCACTCGCCCGGCGGTTATTCGATGGTGGCGGGGTTTGTCTGTGAGCTGGTAATGACCGCCATGTTCGTGGTGATCATCCTCGGCGCCACCGACCGCCGTGCACCGCCGGGCCTTGCGCCCATCGCCATCGGCCTGGCGCTGACACTCATCCACTTGATCTCCATTCCCGTGACCAACACCTCGGTCAACCCGGCCCGCAGTACCGGTCCGGCCCTGATCGTCGGCGGGTGGGCGATCCAGCAATTGTGGATGTTCTGGCTCGCGCCGATCCTGGGCGCGGTAATCGGTGGTGTCACCTACCGCTGGCTGGGCAAGGAGGAACCGACCTAGCCCACTCTGCAGGAGCGAGCGTGCTCACGAAAAACGTCAAGGATAACGCGGGCGGTCTGGTTTTACGTGGGGTCTTGGTTCTTCGCGAGCAAGCACGCTCCTACAGCGGGGCCCCGAGCGTTACACCTGCCGATAAGGCAGGGCCGTCCTCGCCTCCTCGGCATACGCCACGATCCCCACCCGCTCGCGCTCGAGGAAATCCTCCACGGCATTCTTCAAACCCGGATGGCGCAGGTAGTGCCATGACCGTGTAATCACCGGCTCAAACCCGCGAATCAACTTGTGCTCACCCTGGGCCCCCGCGTCGAAGCGTTGCAGGCCGTGGGCAATGGCGTAGTCCATACCTTGATAGAAACAGGTTTCGAAATGCAGGCGGTCGAACTCCGCCAGGCAGCCCCAGTAGCGACCGTAGAAACTGTCGCCGCCGATCAGGCTGAAGGCCATGGCCACCGGGCGTGCGCCTTGTTTGGCCAGTACCACGCGGATCGCTTCGGGCATGCGCTCGGCCAGCAGGCTGAAGAACGCGCGAGTCAGGTAGGGCGATTGCCGGCGGATAGCGTAGGTGTTGGCGTAGCAGGCGTAGACAAAATCCCACTGCGCCTCGCTCAGTTCGTGGCCGCGCAGCCACTCGAAGTCGATGCCCTGCCCCGCCACTTGTTCGCGCTCTTTGCGCATCTGTTTGCGCTTGCGCGAACTCAGCGCATCGAGAAAGTCCTGGAAGTCGCGGTAACCCCGGTTCTGCCAGTGAAACTGACAACCCAGGCGCTGCAGCCAGCCCGGATGTTGGGCCAGCGCGGCGTCGGCCAGCTCGTCAGTGAAGTTGATGTGAGCACTGGAGAGGCCTTCAATTTCCAGGTAACCCGGCAGGCTTTTCAGCAGTTCGAAACCCTCGTCTGCACTCGCCGCCAGCAGGCGTGGCCCACTGACCGGACTGAAAGGCACGGCAGTCAGCAACTTAGGGTAGTACTCAATGCCAGCCCGCTCGCAGGCATCCGCCCAACCGTGATCAAACACATATTCGCCGTAGGAATGCCACTTGCGGTAACTGGGCAGCGCCGCCACCAGCCGATCGCCCTCCCAATGCAACAAATGCTCCGGCTGCCAACCCGATTGCGGGCCCAGGCTGGCGCTGTCTTCCAATGCGCTCAGGAACGCGTGCCGCACGAACGGCTGGGCCTGTGGCACCAGTGCGTCCCAGGTTTGCGGGGCGATTTCGGACAGGCTGTCCAGGCGTTGCAACGGCATCGGCATCCTCACTGGTTTGGGGCGTGAAAGCCTGGCGAGTATCGCTGATTGCCGGCCTTGGCACACCCCCGTTTCGCGCGACAAGGCACTAAACCAATAGTTCCAAACATGAAAAATTTGTCATCTAGATGACATCACTTCGCCACTGCTCCGTCATAAACGATCGTGATACTGACGCCTGTTTTTAGAGCGCCTGGTTCTACCCGGCGGCTACTTTTCCGTCCGTCATCGGTCGGTTGTGTCCTGGATGGTTAGCCATCCCTCCTCACTTTCGGAGATTGATATGCGTCTTGCTTCCACTAAAACTGCGGCGGTTCTGTGCGGCGGCCTGTTACTGGCCCTGAGCGTTCCAGCCAACGCTGCAGTCGACGCTAAATTGCTCGACATGCTCAAGGCCAACGGCCAGATCACCGCAGCGCAGTACACCGAACTGCAAAGCGAACTGGCCAAAGACCAGAAAGAACAGCAGATCGCACGGCAAGCTCAACAAGAGACCAACGAACAGATCGCGGCCACCGCGAAGAAAACCAACGAGCTGAGCAGCTTCGACCAGAAGCTGGCCTGGGCGGCTAAGACTCAGTTCAAGGGTGACGTACGTTTCCGCCAGGAAACCGTGAAGATCCAGGGCGAATCCAACAATGGCGGCCGCGACAAGGACCGTCAGCGCATCCGTGCCCGCCTGGGCGCCTACACCGAGATCAACTCGCAAGTCGACACGGGCATCCGCATTGCCACCGGCAGCAGCGACGATGCTCGTTCGACCAACCAGGACCAGGACAACTACTTCGACAAGAAGTCGATCTGGCTGGACCTCGGCTACATCGACTATCACCCGGACCAGATCAAGAACCTGCACGTGATCGGCGGCAAAATGCTGCAACCGTGGGTGAGCATGGGCGACGTCATCTGGGATAGCGACATCAACCCTGAAGGCCTGGCCCTGACTTACAAATACCCACTGGGCAGCAGTGCCGAGCTGTTCGGCAGCCTCGGTAACTACAACCTCAAGGACAACGTCGACGGCGACGGCGTGCAATTCCGCCACGACCTGCGCCTGACCTCAGGCCAGTTGGGGACGCGCTTTTCGGTCACCGACAACCTAAAAATGACCCTGGGCGGCAGCGTCTACGCCTACCAGAACGACAAGGACAGCCGTTGCACAACCACCACCACGCCTTGCGCACTGGCGGTCAACGGTAACTCGGCCGACAACCAGTTCCGTTTGTATGAAGGTTTTGCCCAAGCCGACATCGGCGGCCTGGCAGTACCGCTGGCGTTCTACGGCCAGTACGTAAAAAACAACGATGCCGTGACCGACCAGGACACCGCCTGGCTGATCGGCGCCAAGTCCAAGGTGTTCGGGTTCAACCTGGATTACAACTACCGCGACATTCAACGTAATGCCGTGGTGGGTGCCTTCACCGACTCGGACTTCGCCAACGGCACCACCGGTTCGCGCGGGCATAAGATGAAGGTCAGCTACGACATCGACAAGAACTTCGCTCTCGGTGCCACCTACTTCCTGACCAAGGCCGACTACGCCAGCCGCACCCAGCGTGATGCGAACACCAACACCCTGCAGCTCGATGCAGAAGCCAAGTTCTAACGCTCAGTGTTGAAAACCTTGGGCCAGGACGGCCCGAGGTGGCAGAACCCGTCTTGCGTGGGTGGATCGCTCCCCATCATCCGTTCGCTCTACCCACGCGAGCCTGCTTATTCCCCGTCTTTGTGATGCTTGAGCCGCTCGTCAGCCAGACGCTGCGCCAAGGCCTCCACACCCTCTACCGGCTCATCCGGCATGATCTTCAGCGTCGCCTGCATCAGGCGCATCTGGCGGATAAACCGGCGACAGTTCGGGCAGAACATCAAGTGATGACGCACCAGCAGACGCTCGCGAAAGGTCAATTGCCCATCGAGATAGTCACTGGAACGTGCCACTTGTTCTTTACAGGTCAACATTCGCCCGTTTCCTCAAAATGCTCCACCGTGGCGAAGACTTTAAGCCGCGCTCGATGCAACAGCACACGGACATTGGAGAGCGACAGCGTCAGAAGATTACAAATCTCTTCCAACTCCAGCCCCTGGCGCTCACGCAACACCAGCACGCTGCTTTGCAACTCAGACAAGCTCAGCAACGTATGCTCCAGGCATTTGCGCAGTTCATCCTCGGTCAGCAGGGCTTCCGGGGTGTCCTGGTGCCAGGCGTAGGGGGCAACGGCCCAGTGACCATCATCGGGGGAGAAACGGTCATCACCAAGGGTACCGTGGGGCGAAGGCAGGTCGTCGAGCAACACTTCGCGACGATTCTGCTTGTAGCGCCCCTTGGCGGCGTTGGCGGTGATGGTCAGCAGCCAGGTCTTGAGGCTGGAACGCCCTTCGAACTTGGCCAGGTTGCGCACCACCGACAGCCAGGCGTCCTGCACGACTTCGTCGGCGTGACGCTGGCCGACGATGGCGTAGGCCACCGCCCGCATGGCGCTTTGGTAGGTGGTGACCAGTTCCTTGTAGGCCCGCTGCTCACCCTTGAGCAGCCGTTCAAGCAGGTGCGCATCGTCCGCTGCTGCCATTCAAGACCTCGATTGTCTTAGCGTTTGCGCAGGATCACGCTACCGATCGAATAGCCCGCGCCAAACGAGCTGAGCACCGCCACGGAGCCCTTGGGCAAATCATCCTGATAGGTGTGGAAGGCGATCACCGAGCCCGCCGAACTGGTATTGGCGTAAGTATCGAGGATCACCGGCGCTTCTTCCACCGAGGCTTCGCGGCCCAGCAGTTTCTTCACGATCAGGTGGTTCATGCTCAGGTTGGCCTGGTGCAGCCAGAAGCGCTTCACATCGGCCACGTTCAGCTGGTTTTCTTCCAAATGCACACCGATCAGCTCGGCCACCATCGGGCACACGTCGCGGAACACCTTGCGGCCTTCCTGCACGAACAGCTTGTCCGGCGCGCCGATGCCTTCTTCCGCGGCGCGGTTGAGGAAGCCGAAGTTGTTGCGGATGTTATTGGAGAACTTGGTCAGCAGCTTGGTGCTCACCACGTCGAACTGATGCTCGGAAGTCGCCAGGTCGGCGCGCTCCAGCACCACGGCCGTTGCCGCGTCACCAAAGATGAAGTGGCTGTCGCGGTCGCGGAAATTCAGGTGGCCGGTGCAGACTTCCGGGTTGACCATCAAGATCGCCCGCGCCTGGCCCAGCTGGATGCTGTTGGCCGCGTTCTGGATGCCGAAGGTGGCCGAGGAACACGCCACGTTCATGTCAAAACCAAAACCTTCGATACCCAGGGCCTCCTGGACTTCAATGGCGATGGCCGGGTAGGCACGTTGCAAGTTGGAGCAGGCGACGATCACCCCGTCGATGTCGGCGGCGGTCTTGCCCGCGCGTTGCAGGGCTTGTTCGGCGGCGCCGACGGCCATCTGGCAGAGCACCGACCATTCGTCGTTGCTGCGCTCGGGAAGGCGTGGGGCCATGCGCTGCGGGTCGAGAATGCCGTCCTTGTCCATCACAAAGCGGCTCTTGATGCCCGAGGCTTTTTCGATGAAGGCTGCGCTGGATTCAGTCAGCGGCTGCACGTCACCGCGCTCGATGGCGGCGGCGTTGTCGCTGTTGAACTGATGCACGTAGGCATTGAAAGACTGCACCAGCTCTTCGTTGGAGATGCTGTTGGCCGGGGTGTACAGGCCAGTGCCGCTGATGACGACGTTATGCACGGTCGTTCCTCTAAATCTGTCAGGCAGAAGATATTGGTACCGTCGTACCAAACTATAAGTAGTTCGATCCCGCCCAGCGGACATCAAACTGGCATCGCTTTATTCCATCGCGTCGCAGCCCTTCACGACGATCCCGGCATTTATAACCGCGAAGTTTGCCACAAACCCAGGGTTTTGGCGCCATATCCCCAATAAACACTGCATTCACCGGAGCACCCTAAATCGAGTGTGGGGGCGAGCTTGCTCGCGAAGGCGGTGTGTCAGTCGCTACATGTATGGCTGACACACCGCCTTCGCGAGCAAGCCCACTCCCACATTGGACCTGCGTCGTCCTTGAGACCGGGAACGATCTCAGGCCTCCACCAAACTCCACTGTTTACTCAGGCGCTTGTCGGAAATCGGCACTTTGGTGCCCAGTTGCTGAGCAAACAACGACACCCGGTATTCCTCCAACCACCAGCGATAGAGCTCCAGCTGAGGATCGCGCTTGCCTTCCTGGGCATGCTTTTTCAGACGGTTTTCGTAGTGCGTCCACAAGCCGGCCAGTTCGCCGCTCCACACCCGGTCCTTTTGCACCTGGCTCGGCAGTTTCTCCAGGCGCAACTCGATGGCCTTGAGGTAACGCGGCAACTCCTTGAACCAGTGCGCCGGGGTTTCCCGCACGAAACCTGGGTACACCAGGTGGCTCAGTTGCTGCTTGATGTCGTTCAGCGCCACGGCTTGGGCGAGGTCGATCTTGCCTTTGAAGCGTTTTTGCAGGCCGTGCCACAGTTTCAGCACATCCAGGGTCAAGCGCGCCAGGCGCTCGGCGTGTTCGGTCCAACTGCCGCGCTTGCGCTCGGCCAAGGCAGCCAGACCGGCACCATCACGCGGCAGGTTGGTTTCGCCTTCGAGTACGCAGGTGTCGAGGCTGGCCAGCAGGATGTCTTCTACCAACGCATCGATGCGGCCCAGCTCGCGGTACATCAGGCCCAGCTCAGTCAAGCCCGGCAATTTGCCGCGCAGGAATTTTGCCGGTTCTGCCAACTGCTGCATCAGCAGGCGTTGCAAGGCGCGGCGATGTTGGAATTCAGCTTCGGCAGCGGTGGAGAAGCGCCCCTCTTTGACCGTGCCGCCTTCTTCCACCAACGCCGGATACACCGTCATCGACAGCCCGGCGATCTTCTGCTGGGTCTTTTCCGCCACCGCCGCAAACACCTTGGCTTCAACCGGCTGTTGGCTTTTCGCGGTTTGCGGCACTGCCAGCGCGGCCTGGCTGGCCTCGGCAAAGCGCGCGGTCAGTTCGGCCAGGTCGCGGCCTTCACCCAGGAACTTGCCCTGGCCGTCGACCACTTCCAGGTTCATCTTCAGGTGGCTTTCCACCTGCTGCGCGGCTTCGGCCCAGGCTTCATCGCTGACCCGCGCACCCGTCATGCGCAGCAACTCGCGCCCCAGCGCCTGGGGCAACGAACCCTGGCCGAACTCGATGCGTTGCAGCGCGGCCTTGACGAAGTCCGGCACCGGCACGAAGTTTTTGCGCAGGGCCTTGGGCAGGTTGCGCACCAGGGCAATGCACTTGGCTTCGATCACCCCCGGCACCAGCCACTCCAGACGCTCGGGTGGCAAGGCCGGCAGCAACGGTGCCGGCACGCGCAAGGTCACGCCATCACGCGGGTGGTTGGGCTCGAAGTGGTAACTCAACGCCAGTTCGAGGTCACCCAGGTGCAGGGTGTCCGGATAATGCGCGGCGGTGACTTCACTGGCTTCGCGGGCCAGCACGTCCTCTTCGCGCATGATCAGCAGTTGGGGGTCTTTCTGGCTGTTGATTTTGTACCAGCTGTCGAAGGTCGCAGTCTGGTGGATCTCCGCCGGCAACCGCGCGTCGTAGAAGGCATACAGGGTTTCTTCATCCGCCAGAATGTCACGACGGCGCGCCTTGGCTTCCAACTCGTCGAGCTGTTCCAGCAGTTGCTGGTTGGCCGTGAGGCACTTGGCCCGCGACTGGATCTCGCCACGCACCAGGCCCTCGCGGATAAACAGCTCGCGGGACACCACCGGGTCAATCGGACCGTAATGCACCGGGCGACGCCCGACCACAATCAGCCCGAACAGCGTGATCTGCTCAAAGGCCACGACCTGCCCACGCTTCTTCTCCCAATGGGGTTCGAAGTGGTTTTTCTTGATCAGGTGACCAGCCAGCGGCTCGATCCAGTCGGCGTCGATCTTGGCGACCATGCGCGCATACAGCTTGGTGGTTTCCACCAGTTCGGCGGTCATCAGCCATTGCGGGCGCTTTTTGCCGATGCCCGACGACGGGTGAATCCAGAAGCGGCGCTGACGCGCGCCGAGGTAATCGCCGTCTTCGGTTTTCTGGCCGATCTGGCTGAGCAGCCCGGACAACACCGCCTTGTGCAGTTTCGGGAAGTCCGCCGGTTCTTTGTTGACCGTCAGCTGCATGTCGCGGCAGATCAGGCTCAACTGACGATGGGAATCGCGCCACTCGCGTAAGCGCAGGTAGTTGAGGAAGTTCTTGCGACACCAGTTGCGCAGAGGGCTGGCGGTGAGTTCCTGGCGCTGCTCTTCAAAGCCGCGCCATAGATTGACCAGCCCGGCAAAGTCCGAATCCGGATCTTTCCACTGTGCGTGAGCCTGATCCGCGGCTTGCTGGCGTTCCGGCGGACGCTCGCGCGGGTCCTGGATCGACATGGCGCTGGCGACGATCAGTACTTCCTGCAAGCTGCCGAGCTTGGCGGCTTCCAGCAGCATGCGGCCCATGCGCGGGTCCACCGGCAGGCGTGCCAATTGGCGACCCAGTGGCGTGAGCTGGCTGTTGCGGTCCACCGCCGACAGCTCTTGCAGCAGGTTGAAGCCATCGCTGATGGCCTTGCCGTCCGGCGGTTCGATAAACGGGAAATCGGTGATCTCGCCGAGGCGCAGGTGCAGCATCTGCAGGATCACTGCGGCGAGGTTGGTGCGCAGGATTTCGGGATCGGTAAACTCCGGACGCCCGATAAAATCCTCTTCGCTGTACAGGCGCACGCAAATGCCCGGCTCGACCCGGCCGCAACGGCCTTTACGCTGGTTGGCGCTGGCCTGGGAGATCGCCTCGATCGGCAGACGCTGCACCTTGGCGCGGTAGCTGTAACGGCTGATGCGCGCGGTGCCGCTGTCAATCACATAACGAATGCCCGGCACGGTCAGCGAGGTTTCCGCAACGTTGGTCGCCAGCACCACGCGACGCCCCGGGTGGGATTGGAAGATGCGCTGCTGTTCGGCTGGCGACAGGCGCGCATACAACGGCAGGATTTCGGTGTGCTTGAGCTGGGCCTTGCGCAGCATCTCGGCAGCGTCACGAATCTCACGCTCTCCCGGCAGGAACACCAGCACATCGCCGGGGCTGCGCCGTTCGCTGCGCTCATAGGCGGCGATTTCATCCAGGGTGGCGAGGATCGCCTGGTCAACGGTCAAGTCGTCCTCGACGCGGTTGCCTTCTTCATCCTGTTCCAGGGTCAGCGGGCGATACCAGGTGTCTACCGGGAAAGTACGGCCCGACACCTCGACAATCGGCGCATCGTCGAAATGCTTGGAGAAGCGCTCCAGGTCGATGGTCGCCGAGGTGATGATGACCTTCAGGTCCGGACGACGCGGCAGCAGGGTTTTCAGGTAGCCCAGCAAGAAGTCGATGTTCAGGCTGCGTTCGTGGGCTTCGTCGACGATGATCGTGTCGTAGCGTTCCAGGTAGCGATCGTTCTGGGTTTCCGCCAGCAGGATGCCGTCGGTCATCAGCTTGATCAGGGTGTTGGAGTCACTCTGGTCTTCGAAGCGCACCTGATAGCCGACCAGCGCGCCCAAGGGCGTGGCCAGCTCTTCGGCGACGCGGCTGGCCACGCTACGCGCGGCAATCCGGCGTGGCTGGGTGTGACCGATCAGGCCGAACTGGCCACGCCCGATTTCCAGGCAGATCTTCGGTAACTGGGTGGTTTTACCCGAACCGGTCTCGCCAGCAATGATCAGCACCTGGTGCTTGTTCAGCGCCTCTTTGATTTCATCGCGCTTGGCCGCGATCGGCAAGCTGTCGTCATAACGGATCACCGGCAGGCTGGCACGCCGCGCCGTGACCTGGGCGCAGGACGCCTGCATGCGCGCAACCCATTGCGCCAACTTTTCCTCGTCGGGCTTCTTGCGCAACTCAAGCAGCTGCCGCCGCAAGCGGTGGCGGTCGGCGAGCATGGCGTGGTCGAGGTTGTTCAGCAATTGGTCGATAGCGGGCGCTTGATCAGTCATCAGGTACGTATAGGTCGTCTATTTATGCAGGGGGCGGATTGTCGCAGAAAACCGCCAAAGCGCGCGCCCCTCATTCGTTATCGCGGTCTTTGCGCCTGTACGGGAACACGTCGATGACCTTACCGGCACGAATCGCCTCCTGCAGCCCTTTCCAGTAATCGGCGTTGTACAGCTCGCCATGCAGCTCATCAAACAGCTTGCGCTGGCCAGCATCGGCGAACAGGAACGGCGGGAACTCCTCGGGGAATACATCCAGCGGGCCAATGGAATACCAGGGTTCCGAAGCCATTTCATCCTCGGGGGTGCGCGGCGCGGGGATGTGGCGGAAGTTGGCCTCGGTGAGAAAGCAGATTTCGTCGTAGTCGTAGAACACCACACGGCCGTGGCGGGTGACACCGAAGTTCTTCAAAAGCATGTCGCCGGGGAAGATATTCGCCGCCGCCAGTTGCTTGATCGCCAGGCCGTAGTCTTCCAGGGCTTCACGCACCTGGGCGGGGTTGGCGTTGTCGAGATAGAGGTTGAGCGGGGTCATGCGTCGTTCAGTCCAGCAGTGGCGGATCAACACGGTGTCGCCTTCCACTTCGACGGTACCGGCGGCGACTTCCAGCAGTTCGGCCAGGCATTCGGGCTCGAATTTACTCAAGGGGAAACGGAAGTCGGCGAACTCCTGGGTATCGGCCATGCGCCCGACCCGGTCGACGCTCTTAACCAGGCGGTACTTCTCGATCACCGTGGCGCGGTTAACGTTTTTCGACGGCGAAAAGCGGTCCTTGATGATCTTGAACACCGTGTTGAAGCCCGGCAGGGTAAATACGCTCATGACCATGCCACGCACGCCGGGGGCCATGATGAATTGATCATCGGTGGTCGCCAGGTGGTTGATCAGCGCGCGGTAAAACTCCGACTTGCCGTGCTTGTAGAAGCCGATGGAAGTGTACAGCTCGGCGATGTGCTTGCCCGGCAGGATACGCTTGAGAAAGCCGACGAATTCCGCCGGCACCGGTACATCCACCATGAAGTAGGAGCGGGTGAACGAAAAGATGATCGACACCTCTGCTTCGTCGGTGATCAACGCGTCGATCTGGATGCCTTGCCCTTCACGGTGCAACAGGGGAATCACCAGCGGCCATTGTTCGTCGCGGGTATAGATGCGTCCTACAAGGTAGGCGCCCTTGTTGCGGTAGAGCACCGAGGAAAACAGCTCGACCTTGAGGTCCGGGTCCTTGCACACCCAGTCCGGCAGGTTTTCCCGCAGTTGGGTTTCGAGGCGGTGCAGGTCGCTTGCCAGGTCCGCGTAAGGTTCACTGAAACGGTAGTCGGCAAAGATCTGCGCGAGCATTTGCGGGATGTTCCCGGCGGGCGTGTACGTGCGCGTCTGCGCGGCCCGTGCCCGGCGCAGGCTGGGCCGGGTGGTGTGGATGAACATGCAGCCGTCACTGATCAGGTCATGACTGAACAGCCCGCAGAAAATCGAGTTGTACCAGGTCTCGGACAGCTCATCGTCGAAACGCAGGTCGATCAGCCCGATGTAGGCGCTTTTCACCACGGGCCACGTGTCGATATCAAGCAGTGTGCCGTCATCGAAGTGTTCGCGCAGGCGCGCAGTCACTTCACTGACCTTTTCTTCATAGAGGTTGATCCGTGCCGCCGACGCCGCCTGCCCCTGCTGCCACTGAGCCCTCTCAAAACGCTCACGAGCGCCATCGGTGATCTGGCGGAAGTGCTCACGGTAATCGTCGAAGCCATCGAGGATCATCTGGGCGACAGCGAGGGCGGATTGCGACATGCGGGAAACCTCGAACGGGCATCTGGATGCCCTGAGCTTAGCCAGTGTACGAGAACAGGAGAAGAGTCATTTCTTGCACTGTCTTGTACAACTTCGTTCATTTCGTACATTTATTTGCAATTTTCTTAAGCAGACCATTCGGTCAATAAACGCACCCCGAAGTCTCTTCGCGTTTTACTCACACCCCTGCAATGGCGGGATCTGGCAGGTTGATACTGGAAAACCGCGCGCAACGCCGGGCGCGATTACCGCGCAGCGCTGTGGATCCAACTAAGGGAAACCCTGATTACCACAGTGATAGCACTTTGATATATAGCGCACCCTCTCCCACCCTAACAAGGTCCGAAGACCGATCCGGGAACAGGTTCTAATCGCCCAAGGAGCATTGAGATGTCATTGAGGAACATGAGGATCGGTCTGCGTGCCAGTCTGAGTTTTGGGGTTTTGGCCAGCTTGCTGGTGATTGTAGGAATGTTTGGCCTTGGTCAGATGGCCAAGTTGCGGCAAAGCGCGCTGGTCATTGAAGCATCGTGGATGCCCAGCATCGAGAACATCCACGACAGCGCGGCCATTGTCGCCAGCATCCGCCTGGAGGCATTGCGCCTGGCGACCACCGACGAATCGCGGATCCGCGACAACAGCAAAGCCCTGATCACCCGCCAGCACACCGAGCTGCAAACCCTGCTCGACCATCACAAAACCCTGCTCAGCGGCGATGAAGAGCGCGAAATGCTCACGCAGCTCGAAGGTAATGCGAACGCTTACCTGAGCCTTGTCAGACAAATCGTTGCCCTGGTAGACAAGGACCAGCAACAAGACGCCATCGACCTGCTCAACAGCCGCCTCGCGCCACAGGGTGTGATCCTCAACAAAAGCCTGACGGACATGATTACCTTCAACCAGAGCGGTGTGCAAACCGCTGTGGATTCAGCCGCACAGACCTATTCCAGCGCGCAGTGGATCGTCGGCTCGATCATTGTGCTCGCGCTGACCGCCACCTTACTGCTGGCGTGGCTGCTGACCCGCAGCATCACCGCCCCCCTCGGCCAGGCGCTGATTGTGGCACGCACCATTGCCAGCGGCGACTTGAGCCAGCCGATCGCCGTCAGTGGCAAGGACGAGCCCGCCCAATTGCTCACAGCCTTGGCCACCATGCAGGCGCAGTTGCAAGGCACCCTCCGCGGCATCAGTGAGTCGGCGCAGCAACTGGGTTGCGCTGCCGAAGAGATGAGTTCGGTGATGGAACAAAGCACCCGTGACCTGCAAGCGCAGAACGACGAGATCGAACAGGCTGCCACCGCCGTGACCGAAATGAGCGCGGCGGTGGATGAAGTAGCGGGCAATGCGGTGTCCAGCGCCGAAGCTTCCCAGGCCTCCGACGAGGACAGCAAGCACGGCCACTACCAGATCAGCGAAACCATCAGCTCGATCCAGAACTTGGTGGACGAGGTGCTCGGCGCGTCGAACAAGGCCGAAGGCCTGGCCGTACAGGCCCAGGACATCAGCAAGGTGCTGGAGGTGATCCGTGGCATCGCCGGGCAGACCAACCTGCTGGCGCTCAACGCCGCCATTGAAGCGGCCCGCGCGGGCGAGGCCGGGCGTGGTTTTGCCGTGGTGGCCGACGAAGTGCGCTCCCTGGCGCAGCGCACCCAGGACTCCACCGAAGAAATCGAGCAGATGATTACCGGTATCCAGCGCGGTACCCAAGACACCGTCGAAGCCCTGAACAGCAGCGCCGACCATGCCGGCCACACCCTTCAACGCGCCAACAGCGCAGGCAGCGCCTTGGAGAAAATCACCGCGGCCATCTCGCAGATCAGCCAGCGCAACCTGGTGATCGCCAGCGCCGCCGAGCAGCAAGCACTGGTAGCACGCGACGTGGACCGCAGCCTGGTGAACATTCGCGACCTGTCCACCCAGACCGCTGCCGGCGCCACCCAGACGTCAGCGGCCAGCCAGGAACTGTCGCGCCTGGCAGTGGACCTGAATGGGCTGGTGGCGCGGTTTGTCCTGTAATCAGTAAAGGGGGCGTGTAACACTCGCCGCCTTATTGATGTAGGAGTATTCCGTGAGACCTGTCGACACCTTGTACTTGCTGGGGCTCGCCGCCATCTGGGGCGCGAGTTTCCTGTTTATGCGCATCATTGCGCCGGAGATCGGCACGGTGCCGACGGCGTTTTTCCGCGTATCGATCGCCGCCGCCGGGTTGCTAGTGATTTTGGCGATGATGCGGGTAAGCTGGGATTTTCAAGGCAAGTTCAGGACTGTGTTGCTATTGGGAGTGATCAACTCCGGCATCCCGGCGACCATGTATTCGGTGGCGGCCCAGGTGCTGCCGGCGGGTTACTCGGCGATCTTCAACGCCACCACACCGTTGATGGGCGTGTTGATTGGCGGGCTGTTCTTCAGCGAACGTCTCACACCGTCGAAAATCGCAGGAGTATGTCTGGGACTGTTCGGTGTGGGCGTGCTGACCCGCGCCGGGCCGGTGGCGTTTGACCTGGAATTGCTGACGGGTGCACTGGCCTGTTTGCTCGCGACCACCTGTTACGGCTTTGCCGGGTTCCTGGCGCGGCGCTGGCTGGATCAGCGCGGTGGCCTGGACAGCCGCCTATCAGCCCTGGGCAGCATGCTTGGCGCCACCCTCTTCCTGCTGCCGTTCTTTACCTACAGCGCCATCAGCCAACCGCCGGCGAGCTGGGGTGGATGGCAGGTGTGGGGGTCGTTGCTGGGGCTGGGGCTGGTGTGTACGGCGTTTGCCTACATCCTATACTTCAGGCTGCTGACCTCGATTGGACCGGTTAAGTCGATGACAGTGACGTTTATGATTCCGCCGTTTGGGGTGTTGTGGGGGGCGTTGTTGCTGGGGGAGCCGTTGTCGATGGCGCATGTGTATGGGGGGGTGTTGATTGGGGGGGCGTTGTGGTTGGTGTTGAGGCCGAAAAATCGTGAGCGAGCTGTTTGAGTGTTTTGACTCTCGGTGATAAAGGCCGCACATCCGGACATCTGCTTAAGACGAATAAATCCGACTACGGTCTCCCGCCAACAGGTACGTCGTGTATTATCGGAACCTTATTCATTTCAACGTCAACTCTCACCGAGTTGCGTGTATGGGAGCCATATGGGTTTTTTTGATAATTTCCCAAGGTTTTATAAAACCAGCCAAACCAGCCCTTTTCCAGACCGCCTGAATTCGCGGCACACCGCGATAATGGAAAGAAATATAGAGTTTATAAAGGGTAAGCGTGTCCTTGATATAGCAAGCCATGATGGACGTTGGTCATTTGCAGCGCTGCAGGCAGGTGCAGCTCATGTAACGGGTATTGAGCCCAGGCAAGAGCTAATAAACAACGCCATAGAGACATTTAACGAGTACAGCATCGACCCTTCGCGTTTTGAGTTTTTATGCGGTGATGTCTTCGACCACCTCAGCAATAAAGAATTTGACGTTGTTTTCTGCCTTGGGTTTTATTACCACACTATTCGACATGCCGAGTTATTTGACTTGATCGAACGTACAGGGGCTAAACTGGTAGTGATCGACACCGAGGTCACTCCGACTGTGGATGAGTTTCCGGAAGGTGAAACCAGTGACCCTCGTGTAGTGTTTGGCAACCCCTACGGTGTCCAGCTCTTGCTTGACCCGGTAGATGACCAACAGATGGCCTATTCCGATTCACTGACTCGGCATGGACAGACCCTTGTAGGGCGCCCATCAAGAAGCGCTGTACGCTTCATCGCCAAACACTTCGGGTACACCACAAAGACCTTCGACTGGGATGAATACATTTCAGAAAAGCCTGAAGTCAAAGGTGCACTGGTCGATTACAGCGAAGGCTGGAGAGATACGTTTTACTGCTCAAAATAAGCCTCCCCCCTAAACCCCACCAGCTTCACGGTGGGGCGCATCTTCAGCCAGATAAGAACCCGACGGCTTTGACGACTACCTCGGTCACCGTCTTCGGCATGACGCTAAATATTCAGAAACACGCAGTTATAAACCAGCTATTCATTGAGACTCTAGGGCGGGCATCATTCCCATTGTATGCCGCGCTCCGGTCTCGATAATGACAACCGCAACGGCGTCTGGCTTGAACTGTTCAATGAGATCCGTTCGAAAAAAACCGTCTTGAACATGCGCTGTAACAATCTTATCAAAATGCTCCTTGAGGAATGGGAGCAGTTCAGTTGAAAAAGAATCCCTCAACAGAAGCAGTGTTTTTCCCGTTTTGGCATCGGTATGAAGAACTTGTGGCCCAACCCAACTATGGTTATCACTCAAAAATGTCGTCTTTTCGAGGGGATGGGTCAACATCTCGGCAAACGAAACTCGATCGTGCGGAACAGAACCTGCAATCCCAAGCATTAAGGACAAATCTCTAGCGGTCCCCACCATTGGTAGTACTACCGGTGTAAAGGCGGCCAGAGGCAATGGCTGCATATCGGTAAAGTCTACAGACATTCTGGTCATTAGCTGGTTGTAGGCAATGTAAGCACCCAACCCTGTCCAGTGTGTATCGTACTCATCATAAAGCTTTTGATTATGGCGCTCCTGGAAGATCGCTACACGCGGATCCACGATCTGATCGATCCCCGCTTCTTTGGAAGCCTTAATGATCTCATCGACCTCTGTATTGACTCTTTGTTCAGGCATCCAATAAGGTCGATTTTCGGGGTAGATATCTTCCTTTACAGGCGCCACCATGAAATAAAACTTTGCGTCCCTCTTGCTCAGGTATTCCACACGCTGGCGAAAGCCGCTGACCCAGGCATCAATATTAGGTTTATCCAGGATTAACGCGCCTGACATCTGCACCAAGTGACTGCCATCATCATAAAACAGCCAACCATTCTGACCCACAATAATCCGCTTCGAACCTGAATATCCGAGTGTGTACCGAATCAAATTCAACGTCGAAATCATGTGTGTGCGCAGTGGAAACTGGTCGATCGCAAACGCGTCCAACTTTGCTGGCAATACTGCCCAGTCAGACAGGCTTTTTGGCACTGAAGGAGCACTTGCAAGCACCCTATTTTCAGCCAGCCCAGGCTCAGGAATGTTGAACAGGGGAAACAGATGAACGACGACAACTACTGCCACTACCCCTCCTATCAACGACCACCAGTGATAGGTGCGCTTAGTCGCAGTAGACCGCTCACTACTTTCAGAAGCATAGCTCATTTACGCGCCTCAGAATCGAAAATATAAAAAGGGATTAAGCGAACTGCTGGCCAGCAAAACCACACTACAGACCAGACCGCCTACCAACAGAAACGCAGGCAGCGCATGAACATCCGCTGCATCACGACCATGCCTGCCCGGCTCAGTAGATCCATTGACGCTTGTGAAATTTAGCCGCGCACATACCCATGGAATAACCGGAAATGAAAGAACTACTCCGGCAATCAAGGCAACCACTGTTTCAGGCGTCATCCACACCATCATGGGCTGCCATTCCTGCAGCGCACTATCAAACCCAGCCATCGCTTTTAGAATAACCCAGGCCTGATCAAAGCTATCGGCTCTGAAATAGACCCATCCCACCATGACGACAAGCAATGTGTAGAGGCGTGCCAAAAAATCAGGGGCCGCTTCAAGCGCACGTTTTAAAAACACACGTTCCAATACAACGAATACGCCGTGAAACAGGCCCCAGAAAATGAAGGTCCATGCCGCACCGTGCCAGAGGCCCGTCACAAAAAATACAATCAACAGATTTCGAATGGTCGAAATCTCTCCTCCGTGGCTCCCGCCTAACGGTATATACACATAGTCCCTAAACCAGAACGAGAGAGACATATGCCAGCGCCGCCAGAACTCAGTGATCGACTTGGATGAGTATGGATAGTCAAAGTTCTTGGGGAACCTGAACCCCAACATAAAGGCAAGACCAATAGCCATATTGGAGTAACCACAAAAATCAAAATAGATCTGCACTGTATAAGCTGTTGCACCGATCCAAGCGACGGCGGATGTGACGCCTGTCGGATCAAGACTAAACAAGTGATCAGCCGCCGGCGCGACCGAGTTGGCAATCATCACTTTCTGACACAGGCCTACGATAAAATACTGAACACCCAACCCAAACTTCTCAATACCGACTGTCCGATGATGCAGCTCGTCGTTGATATCGGTATAACGAACAATCGGACCCGCCACCAGATGTGGAAACATCATTACGTATGTAGACAGCCGTATAATGCTGTTCTCTGGCTTGATCGTTTGACGGTAAACCTCTACCAGATAAGATACCAACTGAAAAATAAAAAAGGAAATCCCCAAAGGTAAGTGCATATTGAGGTGGGGAGGCTCGCTCCCCATAAGACCCGATATAATATCTACAAAAAACTGGCTATACTTAAAGACCCCCAACACCATGAGGTTTATAAAAATAAATACACCCAACGTCCACTTGCGGCGCTGCCCAGCTGCTGCGCCTATTATTTTTCCTGCACTGTAGTTAAGGGCCAACAATGCTATTAGCAATAGTAAATAAAGCCCCTCCCCCCACACATAAAATACTGCGCTCGCCGTCAGCAGCACGGCGTTCCTAACGCCTGTCAAATAATAAATCAATAAAAAAACGGGTAAAAAGTAAAAAATAAATACGACCGAGCTGAAAACCATTTCTTTTCCGTCCATAGTAAATTTTTGCGGAAATCTACCATAAAACAGCGACAACTGAACAAAATCCGCACTGCCAGACCAAGATTTATCACCACGTAGCCAAGTGGGTGGCCATCCGTTTTCTCACAATCACCAAGCAGGCCGTTTCATCGCCGTACTCAGGCGGTTTGCGCTGTGCTTAGCGCTTCACTTGGTACCGAGTCGGCTCAGGTTAAAATGCTGCTGAATTTTGCGACAGAACAGCATGCAGATCTCCCTACCGCGATGACCGACTGACCCGATCAAACGGTTTGTAGGTTTTCTTCCAACCCTTTACAATTTCCCGTTCGTGACTCGCCTACTGGCTATGTGAATCGCCCCGGGTTTCGTAGACACCTCCATGCCTTAAACTGAGGCCAATCAGGAGGTGCCATGAGCAACCCACGTTATCCCGAAGAATTCAAAATCCAAGCGGTCAATCAAGTGACCGAAAAGAAGCTTCCCGTCGCTGACGTAGCGGCGCGTCTTGGCGTGTCGACGCATAGCCTCTATGCCTGGATAAAGCGCTACAGCAAACCTCAGGCAGAACGGCAGCAAGACGATGATCAGCACGCTGAACTGCGTCGTCTGCGAGCGGAACTCAAGCGGGTCACTGAAGAGCGAGACATCTTAAAAAAGGCCGCCGCGTACTTTGCCAAGGAGTGCGGCTGAAGTACGCCTTTATCAAGCAGCGCGCGGGCGACTATTCCATTCGACGGCTTTGCCTGACGCTGAAAGTCCATCCCAGTGGTTATTACGCTTGGTTGTCTGAGCCGCAATCTGCACGCGCTAAAGACGACCAGCGATTGCTGGGTTTGATCAAGCACTCGTGGCTGGAGAGCGGCGGAGTTTATGGCTATCGCAAAATCCATGACGACCTGCGCGAGGTCGGTGAAGATTGTGGTCGGCATCGTGTGGCGAGGTTGATGCGTCTTGAAGGTCTACGCTCTCAGACAGGGTATCGACGTCGCCCTGGAAAGTACGGCGGTAAGCCAGCGGTCGCCTCACCCAATTTGCTGAAGCGCCAGTTCGATGTCGGGGAACCCAACAAGGTTTGGGTCACCGACATCACCTATATTCGTACGTATGAAGGCTGGCTGTATTTGGCGGTGGTGCTGGATCTGTTTTCCCGTCAGGTCGTTGGCTGGTCAATGAAGTCGCAGATGACCAGTGATTTGGCCATTGATGCGTTATTGATGGCGGTTTGGAGGCGAAAACCGAAACAGGAGGTGATGGTTCACTCTGACCAGGGCAGCCAGTACAGCAGCTCCGATTGGCGCAGCTTTTTGAAGGCAAACAATTTGGTCGCCAGCATGAGCCGCCGAGGCAATTGTCATGAAAACGCCGTGGCCGAGAGCTTTTTCCAGCTTCTGAAACGGGAACGGATCAAGCGAAAAATCTACATCACGCGGGAAGATGCTCGGAGTGATGTGTTCGATTACATCGAGATGTTCTACAACGCAAAACGCCGCCATGGTTTCAACAATCAGCTGTCACCGGTAGAGTTTGAAAAACGTTACGCAATGAGTTTGCAAGGTGTCTAAAGAATCCGGGGCGATTCACCTGTTTATCAGGTTGCTTACCCGTCCCGGATTGGCAACCTCGATAAAAATGCAGCCCCTGCACCGTCGTCCAAGCCTGCAAAATTCACTGCTCCTTCATGAACCAGCGACTCGATTATCCCTTACGAGAGATCTCCTCGTAAAATCCCTTCCAACGCCTGCAAGGTGTCAATTTTCAACAGACCAGCGCTCCGTCACAACCACACCTTCCTCTCGACCAAATGATCAAGCACTCTGACGCCCGCTGCCATTTACAAATGAGTAGACCCTATTCTCGTTCAATCAAGCGTTGTATCAGACGACAACCAATTTAATCACACCCAACGGTTCTTCATCACAAGTGAGTATGCTAGTCTCACTTTTATTTTTTACATGAGAGATGGAGCACTCGCGTGTCAGATCAAACGACGAAAATAGCGGTTCTGATTCCCAGCTATAAAGTAAAGAGCCACATCTTAGAAGTTATTCGGTTGATCGGGCCGGAAGTTTGTAAGATCTACGTCGTTGACGACTGCTGCCCGGATGGATCAGGCGACTTCGTCATTCAACACTGCACAGACGAACGGGTAATCGTGTTGCGTAACCCTGTCAACTTGGGCGTTGGCGGTGCAGTCATGACGGGCTACCGGGCCGCTATCGCAGATGGAATTGATATCATCGTCAAAATTGACGGTGATGGCCAAATGGACCCAAGCCTGATCAGTGACTTTGTATCCCCTATCATCGCAGGCAACGCCGATTACACCAAAGGCAATCGTTTTTTCAATTTGGAAAAAATATCCGAAATGCCGAAAATTCGGCTTTTCGGAAACGCTGTACTGTCATTTATGACAAAACTGTCCTCCGGCTATTGGGAACTGTTTGACCCGACAAATGGTTACACGGCTATACATAGCGAAGTAGCCAAACACCTTCCGCTTGACAAGATTAGCCAGCGCTACTTCTTTGAAACCGACATGCTATTCCGTCTTAACACATTGGGCGCTGTGGTGATCGACATCCCTATGGACGCAAAGTATGAAGATGAAGTCAGCAACCTTAAAGTGTCTAAGGTGATTGGAGAGTTTTTACTTAAGCATATTCGAAACTTTGGAAAACGTATCTTCTACAACTACTATCTCCGCGGCATGTCGCTGGCATCGATAGAGTTGCCTTTCGGTCTTATCTTGCTGACCACCGGCTCAACGTTTGGAATTAGCCACTGGATAGAGTCGTTGCAGCAAAATGTCCCGACCCCTGCCGGCACGGTCATGCTGTCTGCACTGCCTGTTATAATCGGCTTCCAGCTTCTACTGGCCTTCATAGGCCATGATATTTCTTCTTCGCCACGGCGAGCCTTCCACGTGTTACGCAAGAAACACATACTGCCTAAAAGGGACCAACGCTCATGATTTACCTGATAGCGTTTGCCTGTGTCATCGGCATTGCGACCGGACAAATCCTATTTAAACTTAGTGCCCTTTCCGTTCATCAAAGTGGCAGTTGGTTTGATACCAAAACATTGATCACCTTGTTTTCAGCTTTTGCACTGTACGGAATCACTACAATAGCCTGGATATGGGTATTGCAAAAAATTGATTTAGGCAAGGCATACCCGTTGATGGCGCTGGCATTCGTCTTGGTCCCCATAGGCAGTCACTTTGTATTTGGAGAACGCTTTCAACCACAGTATTTCGTCGGCGTAGCAATTATTATGCTAGGCATTACTGTAATCGTGAAGTCCTGAGCCCGCGCCACATTATCTACGCCAACGCGCGCTCATCCAGATAAGTCATCACCGTAGAAACCACCGTTGCTACATCATCGTTCAACGTGTTGAGGTGTATATCTGGCGCGAGAGGCGCTTCGTAGATAGAGTCGATACCGGTAAATTTCTTGATCAATCCCTTACGGGCTTTTACATAAAGCCCCTTCGGGTCACGGCGTTCGCACTCGGAAAGCGGCGCATCAATGAATATTTCCATAAATGCATCCGCACCGATAACTTCGCGCGCAAGCGCTCTATCCCGCTCGAATGGCGAGATAAACGAGGTAATCACAATCAGTCCTGCATCGACGAACAACCGTGACACTTCCGCAACACGCCGGATATTTTCTTCACGATCAGCGTCGCTGAAGCCTAGATCCCGACATAACCCTAGGCGAACATTGTCGCCGTCGATCAAGAAAGTGTGTCGACCTCGTTCAACCAAAGCAATTTCAATTGCGTTGGCAACGGTAGTTTTCCCCGCGCCACTCAGGCCGGTTAACCACAATACTAAGGGCTTCTGCCCTTTCATCGTGGCTCTGGCGTCGGCACTGACGCTAGACGCTTGAAACACCAAATTATTAACCATTAAAAAGGACTCATTAAAAGTTGATTATTCATGTGCTAAACGCTTTCACTGCTGGAGATTAGTACATCAGAAACACATTTAAAATCTATGACGCCTGTTGCTAACTGCTCAGTCACTGGCAGCACTCGGAACAAGCATGCATCCAGTAGCCGATGGAGGTATGTTTCCTCTCCGTTGACTGATCCCAACACGCCTGCGTTCACAAAATACGTCCCTGGGTTCAGATTACACTCAAAGGCAAACTCAACCTGAATGATGGTTCCGGGCGATACATAGCTGACCGCGTCTTGAGGACTGGTCGCGGTGGCCGCGCCCCCCAACTCGACGCCAGCCAGTGTTTTAATCATCATGCCAAAACGCACACCGGTTGCCGCAACGGAAAAATCAGTTTTATAGGTATAGCGATAGGTTCTCCCTCGCGCCAGGCAATTAACCGGCTCGCCTGCCAGATTAACAATCTGCGGCAAATTAATGACTGCACCATGGGATTCATAGGCGAGTTCACTTTGGGATTTCAAATGGGGGTCGTAAAATTCCTCAACGTCATCCGTAGTATTCTTCGAGGAGGCGTGTGCATTCGCCCCTGCGATTGAATTCAACGTCGACAGCGATACATCCCCTTCAGCGCTCACCGCTGCACGAATACCCTCAACCTTCTCGGCAGGAGCATAAAGCAACTTTTGATATTTCCCGATTACATTCTTGGGAGCACCTTCCGTAAGCTTGTCACCATTGTCCAAAAGAATAGCGCGATCACACAGCTCAACAACGGCACTGCCGGAATGCGATACAAAGAGGATTGTCGCACCGTTGGCTTTAATCGCTTCAATTCGAGCAAAACACTTACGTTGAAACAGCTCATCGCCCACTGACAATGCTTCGTCAACGATGAGAATTTGCGGATCAACATTAATCGCCACCGCAAAAGCAAGGCGCACCATCATGCCGCTGGAATAGCTCTTGACCGGCTGATCAATAAAATTGCCTATTTCTGCGAATGCCTCGATTTGGGAAAATCGAGCGTCTGTTTCCTCCCGCGACAAGCCAAGCACTGCGGCATTCATATAGACATTTTCGCGCCCACTGAAGTCTGGATTGAACCCTGAACCTAACTCAAGTAATGCAGCTACTCGCCCAGAAGTCTGAACATCTCCAGCGGTCGGCGTTAGCGTTCCGCAAATAATTTGCAACAAGGTAGACTTACCACTGCCATTGCGACCAATGATGCCAACGGTCTCACCTTTTCTTACAACAAAAGAAATATCACGCAGCGCCCAGAACTCTCTGAAATATTGTTTTCGTCGACCATTAAACATTTGCAGAAAGCGATCACGCGGATTGTCATAAATGTGAAAGCACTTACTAACAGCATTTACCTTTATCGCAATATCAGAGCACATCAGAAAATCCTTTTCGCATTTTCTGGAACCAGATATACCCTGCCCAGAACATCACCAGCGCGACAATAAAGTAATTAAGCAACCCCATGAAATCCGGCATTTTCCCCCAGATTAAAACATCGCGAGATTGTTCAATAATAAATGTCAGGGGGTTCGCCATGATAAGCGGTTGAAATTCCGGCGGGAGGTTTTTGACGGGAAAGAACACCGGCGCCAAAAACATCATCATGGTGGTGATAATGGCCACTGTTTGCCCGACATCCCGCAAGAAAACGCCAAGGGCTGCAAGAAACCATGCAAGTCCTAACGCAAGGACCAATAACGGAAATAGTACAAGAGGAAGAAACAGCACGTGCCAGTGAGGCACACCAATAAGTAATGTGTATGCCATTAGCCAGACCGTCAGGCTAACCAGTGCATGAAAAAGCGCTGCACAGGCGGCAACGACGGGCAAGATCTCAAGAGGAAAAACTACTTTTTTCACATAATTGACATTACCGACAATCAAGCTGGGTGCGCGATTAAGTATCTCAGCAAACAAGCCATACACGATCATACCGACAAATAGCACAACGGCGAACATCGCCTTGCTTTCCTCGCCGCCACTCTCCGCTATCCCCCAGCGTGAACGAAATACAACAGAAAAGACAAAGGTGTACACCGCGAGCATTAGTAAGGGATTGAGAAACGACCACCCCAAACCAAGGAATGATCCCTTATAGCGACCGATCACCTCTCGCCTTGTCATTTGAGCAATAAGCTGGCGATTCACCCACAAACTACGTAGCAGTGATCCAATCGTAATCGGTTGGGGGGCATGAGGATTCATGGCCTACCTCTCACGTCGCCCTGCAGATCGTATTCCATATAGGTATTGATAATGGCTCTCCTCAAACCTGACGTTTAACCTTTCCGAGCGGAGCTTGGATAGGCCGTCTTGGGGTCACACGTATAAGACAGCCTATGGCCGAGATTAAAAGACCCAGTGATTTGACGAAACCGCTGGGCGGGCTGCTCAGCAATGAGAAACCGAATTGATATTCATCTTAGGCAGACTTGGACGTTTGAATGCACAGTGCGTTGCCATCGGTTTGTCATTCACCCTCCGCGACTCTCTTTTCACCGGCACCGAACAACAGGATCAAGCCCAACATCATGACTAACGGTATCGTCGCAAATAAATACCTGAAATCCGAAGCAATGCTCGTCGGTAGAAAGGACCCGTACATCAAGACTGTGGCCAGTGCAATCACGCCACCAATCGCTTTAACTGGCCCCGGAGAAATCTTGAGCGCGCCCACAGCCACAATCACTATAAGCGACAACATCCAGAAAGCGTGACGGTAAATCGGCCAACTGAAAAAAGACACGGCCATGTCATAAACTACTTGAGCTCTTGACGTGGTTCCTGGCCTCACATGGACTGCAGTCAGGTACTCAGGATTGCCTTCAACTCCGACAAAGACCGGCAGAGTGCCATTTAGTCCTCGTAGCCCCAGCAAAGTCGCGTAGGTCGTTACACGGTGCTCCAAATAGGCGCCCGGATTTTGCTTCACCATCACCCACCATTCATGCCGGAGCGTTTCGCTGGGTATGGAAGCGAACCAAGCACGAACAACCGGATTCAGATCAAGAAAGTCAATCCTGGCCGGGTCGTAGGCGGACTTGATTGCAGAAAGCTGCTCTTGCGTCACAGGGAGTGCCATCTCGGCAGGGGGAAGCTTTGAGTTACTGACAATGCCGGCAAGATCAAACTGTATGATGCTGCGAAAGCCCACAGAACTGGCGCGATCACCGGCGCCTTTCACCGACGATGCGACCTGGTGCTGAATGCCCAGAACAACACTCACGAATAAAACAATGATCACTGACGAAGCCAGAACTTTCTTAGTCGGCCTGAAGGAATAAACGGCGACCATAAGTGACAGTAAGAGGATCGGTGCCATGAAAACCCCTTGCTGACGAGCCTGGTATCCGGCAGCTAGCAAGACTATCGACAAGCCGATACAGCAATAACGACGCAGAGGCGAACCTACGGTTGCCGCGATCGCAAATGCACACGCCGCTGTTAACAATGACGCGAAAAGCACATCTTTCCAGACAATTCCCACATAAATGAAAACAATCGGATTTATGATCAGCAAGAACGCAATAACGACCCGCCATGTAGGGATAGTATTAAGGCCTTGAGCAGCGCGCACTTGCAGCATTGTTAAGGTGACAACGGCAAAGGCCCCATAAAGAAGAACCGAATTGATCATCACAAACAACGCAGCCGAAAGCTCCCCACCCCCCATCCACCTGAGCAGGGCCGACATGAACGGCGGCCCCCAACTTACGGACTGCCCTAGGCTGGCTTCGTAAAGTTGGATGCTCGTGTCCATCGACATCTGCCCCGGGGCATGTATCGCAATGGCAGCGCATGCAAGAACGAAGGTGAGCAAAACAACGAGGCGGCTCACAGGGCTCGAATTGACAGTCACCAGCGCAGACAACTTGCTTTGACTTGTCACGGCGCGCCGTTGGTTAACATCTATAATTGACATTGCGTCCAGTCCTGTTCAGCGGGCAGAATCATCGGGAAATACGCTTCATGAATCCTGGAACACCTTCCGTGCGAAGCACTTCCCACGCACGCTTGGCCAACAACACTCCGTGACGAGGGTCGTCCAGTACTTGGCCCAAATGCTCACGCACACGGCTGGAACTGAAGACAACCGGTACCCCACCTGCTTGATAACCCGGCGTCAACGCAGACGTCACCCGAAGCATCTCCGCTGCAGAAGTGGCTGGATCAAAAAGTGCCGGGAACTCCACACGCCCCTGGGATTCCCACCACGCGAGGTAACCGCCGCCTTCGGTTGCAAAAGGATCAGGAAAGGTTTGCTGCAGGTCCAGTCGCTCTCGATAAATGAGGCGTGCAGCCTTGGGAATAGCAGTACCGTCTGCAAAACGAGAGAACGCCCACGGCACTTGGCTTAAAGGATCCTTGCCCAGGTCAGCAATAGTCTCCGTATACCATTTGATCAACGCATGCGCCGTTGGCTGGTTAGCTGCGTTTTTCCACGCCATGGTCCGATGCGCACCACTGTCAAACCCTGTGAAGTGATAGAAGCCGAGAGGCTGTCCATCCACCATGACGTTATCCGGTAATTCACCTGTAATTTGTCGAGTTGTAATGTTCCACGGGGCGACGTTCAGACGCGAAGTTCGCAGGATGCATACACCCTCGAAAAAAGCCGGTACCAGATCGATCCAACGCTGATCAGTAAACAAGCCGTTGTGAATTTCAGCGCGGCAGAAATAATAAAGACGGTCTGACCACCATCTCGCGAACTGTTTACCTATTTCCGTTGGCGCAACGGCAAGGAAGCCCAGGTTATAAATGCCGTGTTTCAGGCTGGAGATCTCGTTATCCATGATGGCGGCTAACGTTGGCTCTGGAGTGACCTGGTGAGGCGTCAGAGCGATATTTGAATGCTGGATAGCTTCCAGCACATCATGCAGAGGTGAAAAAAGTACAGTATCTGGATCAAGGTAGATGACCCCGGCACAATCTGGACGATCAAGCAGTCGTGCCAGGAGGAACGGCTTGATGGCTGTCGACAACTCTACGATCGTGTGACAAAACGCCCAGCCATTTGCATTCGGAATATCCAGGCTGCTGATCGGGTGAATTTCATCAAACGGCTCTGCGGAAAGATCCAGACCGGCGGGCACTTCATCCGACAGAGCCAAATGCACGACCCAATCAGGATGGAATTTTTTGATCGACTCTACCAATGCTCGAACTTTCGGAATGTAGTTACAGGCGGCACTGGTGTAAACGTGTATTTTTTTCAAGAAATGACCTTAATACTTAAAGGGTGAAGAGAACGCTCAAAAGCCAGGATATCCTCAAGCAAGCTTGGGCCATCCTGCCGCGTCGCGATATAGCCGGTTTCAAGACTGCGAACCAGGTCAGCTTGAGCCCCCAGGTCCAGGCAGATCAGCGGTAGCTTCATCGACAGTATTTCATGCGCGACAAATGAGAATGTTTCAGGGCAAATTGAAGGCAGAAAAGCCATGCTGATGCCATGCTTTTCAACGATTTTGGGTAAATCGTCTTGTGCATAGGGGCCTGTTTCTTTCACCACTTCCGGGTGGCATGGCGCGTCGACACTTCCCACGACGACGATTCGCACCGGCGCGCCCACTTGATGAATCGCCGCCGCCAGATCTTGCAGGATGCCTGCGCCCTTGTGGTGGGAGATCGAACCTATTACTCCAATCGTCAGATACTTTCGCGGCGGTGCGGGGACGCTAACTTCGCGAAGGGGCTCCACATAATGAGGAAAGAGCTTCGCGCGTCCCCCGATCCCCGGGTAGGCACGCTCAAGTAACGTACAAGAAGATTGTGAAAAGCAGCGAATTTCGTCGGCCGCATCCAGCAGCTCTCCCCACATTTCACGCCAACGTACGATCGAGCGCTCCCCCGTTAGGGAGACGAATCCGTCCGGATGATTGCTCAAACAGGCATTGCAGCGCGACACAGACGGTATGCCGCAATATTGCCCACCATCGTCGAGCAGGAAATGCGAAGGGCAAACAAGGAAGTACTCATGTATGGCCACGATCAGGCTGGCATTGGTCCGTTGCTTCAACGCCAGCATGAACGTTCTAAGGCTTTGCGGATGCGGAAAAGATACGGCGCAGTTGAAAAACACTTGCTTAAGATCCATGCGCACCAGCAACTCGACAAAGCTGTCCAAGCTGGGCAATTGGCATGAATAGGTTCCGCTGCGGTCTCGTACTTCCACAAAAGTCTGCATGGAAGAAACGCGAAAACTAAGCAATATCACGGTATCGCCCGAGGATCGCCAATCAGTAACCACGCGCTCGCGAAACAGATTGGCTCCGCCTCCCATCGAATGATCGATCACCAGGCGGCATGGGCGGTTTTTCAGACGTGCCGCGAGAGCAGTCTCGTCAGAGTTCACCAGCGTAGGGTTTCGCCCACGATATCGAAGGCACTTTCTGACCAGCGTCTTGATACTTCCTCGACGCAGATAGGCCCAGGCTCGCTTAGCGAGATACAGACTCTGCGACACTTCAGTACTTTGCACTGCGTCGTGTGCTGGCAAAGCAAGCTCATGACGAGCTATCACGCCAGCGCGCATTTCAAAAACGAGTTCACACCTTTCGGGCGCCTCAGCTCCCCACCCGGCGATTACCATATAACCAGAGTTGGCCGCCTGGGCGTTACCAGGGAACGCTGCGGCAACGTCTTCCCGCGACCGGCCCAAAGATACTGCAACGCGCTCAAGCCGCCCCCCCGCAAAATGCATATGAAGGTAGGCCTGAACAATTACATGTTCATGATCCAGAGCCCATCCGAATCCGAACAGGCCATGGGGATGGCGTACGAGATGGTCTGTCTGACAGATTAACGTTGTCGATAGTACTTCTTGGGTGCTGCCATACTGCAGGCTGGGATCAACTACATCCATGTATATCGGTTCCACTATCAACTCACTACCACAACGGTTCTTTGACATAAGCCAAAGCCACCTACTTAATTTGAGGGTCCAGCGTCGCGTTTTGCAATGACTCCGCTACACCTACTGGCGTCATCTCTCTACGCGATACCAGTAAATATGCGCGTTCCAACGCGTCCTGTTGCTCCTGTACGATTCGTTCAGCGTGAGCCAGAGCATCCGAGGTTTGGATAAGCTGAGCATTGAGTTTCTGCATCTCTGCCAAACGCTCAAAAGCAAGTCTCTCTGCTTCCAGTAAGCCTGCTTGCATCGCATCTCTTTGCTGGAATGCCTGCTGTTGCTCAACGACGATGCCTTCGGCGCGGGAAAGCGCGGCACTCATTTCGATCAACTGAGCATCGAGCTTTTGTATATGTTCCAAACGTTCAATCGCGATCAACTCAGCCCCACGGAACAGAGTATAGGCGTCGTTTTGACGCTCGAGCGCAGCCTGTTGATCCGACACGATGTGCTCAGCACGGTCAAGCGCGGCACTGGTTTGACTCAATTGGGCATCAAGCCTATTTATGTGCTCCAAACGCTCAACCGCAAGTGTTTCGGCGTCGCGAAGACGGCAATCAAGCGCTTCTATTTGCGCTGATGCTTCTCGCTGAAATTGAGATTCAGCCAACGGCGAGTGCGCGCCCGTGGCCTGGTCGACAGGCTCGCTACCGAGCTGCTCGTTTGCACACTCAAGCGTCGACCGCTGTTCCAACACAATCAGTTCAGCGCGGGCCAGAGCATCACTGGTCTGAATAAGCTGAGTATCGAGTCTCTGCATCTCATCCAGACGTTCGACTGCCAATTTTTCAGCCATTGCCAATCCCTCACTCAAAGCAACAATTCGGGACTCTAAGGTCGAAAGCTGCCGATCATCCTTGTAAAACGCTTGTACTGACAAAAGTTTCGGGATGATATCACGCTGAAATTCAGATGTTATACGAATCCACTGAGCACTCTCTCGAAAGGCCCTGGGGGTCATGCCCTCCTCGATAGCACCATGCACAGCCTCATAAGCTCTCAGAACTAGCCCCGGGAGGCTCAGATGTCGGGCGTCCGAGCCATGGGATAATGTTGGTGCAATGAAGTCGCCGGCGAAGCGCTCAACGGTGTCTTGGGCGGGTGTCAACTTAAGCCAGCTCGCGACGTCTGAAAGAAAGTCGGCCGGTTGCAAAAGCAAATGATCGAATGCGAAAAATCGCATGTCTTCAGCGTTATCTAAGTATTCCAAGGCCCCAAGCAAATGTGTCATCCACAGCCAGGCCCCACGCTCAACGGAAATGCCATCACGTCGAGCCAGCGAATGCACTACCTCGGCTGGATGACGCACCACTAACATCAGCTGCGGCTTGACCTCCAACTGCGAGAACACTCTCCCCCAAAAAGGGGCCAACTGACACATCCGTGGGTCTTTGAATCCCCAGGCAGGCGCGTCGCCAAACAAACCTCGGACCAGCTCGACAGCTTCACCGACATATGCCTCCCATTGCCCTCCACTCCCCAACACTGGAGGCAAGGGGGAGTCCCAGCGGCAGTTCTGCAAGGCAAGCAGCCTGTTATTGAACTCGACAACCTGGCGCTCTTCGAAATACCCCTTGGGATTCCATTCGTCGCCTTGATACAAAGAACTTCCCATGCTCAGGCCGAGCTGCTCAAGCCCCGCAGCGATAGCGCTGGTGCCACTGCGATGCATCCCCAGAACGATCACTACATTTTTATTCGCGTCAACTGGATGCATTATCGAACACTCTAATATTGGCTAACTTGAAAACAGGGACCGGGACAGTTCTAGCACTCAAGTGCCTATCTATGATCGCAAAAGCAGAGCGTAGCGCCCTCGAAAATCACCGAAAATTGGCCGTCGCCAACGACGTGCTGACCAAAGCTCATCCGCTGAATGTGCGGATTTACGCTCGAGAGAATTCAGAGCTTCTTCATTATAGTTGCCAGCAGAAGCCCCAAATTCCCCAGCAGGGTTTGCCGGTAAAGTCCCGCCAACCAGACGCCAGAGATTCTGCGAAAGACGGTCTGCGTCCGTGCTTGCTTGAAGCACTCAAGCGTCCCTTGATTTTGCTTGCACAAACGGTGTTGCATGGCATCGAGGGCCCGGATGTTCTGGTCATTCCATTCATGGAAACGCCCTTGAAAAACCATCCGCAATCGAACTAATCGTGCCGCCCAACCAGCATTACTACCAATCACATTCTCAGCATGCTGACGATATTTCATCTTAGGCTGCGGATCATAGTGAACACGTCCGCCTGCCCCCGAGATCAACTGATAAAGCCACCAGTCGTGAGCAGGCACACTCAGGTCGTAGCCCGCCTCGCACAACAGCGCACGAGCGGCTTTGTTGAAAACCATCGTGTTCCCCCCCGCAATACTCTGAACCAGTGCATTGCCAAAACCGGGAGCGAGTCGAAAACGCGGCGAATAGCCGAGATGCACGCCCGTTTCGCTGATCAACTGAGTACGACCGCAATAAAGCGCAGGCACATGGGTTGGCACGGTTCGCAACCACGCCAGCGCCACCTCCAGCTTGTCCTCGCTCCAGATGTCGTCTTGATCGGACCAGGCAAAGAAATCTGCATCATCCACTCGATAGGTCAACGAGAGGAAATTGGCAGCGTATCCTCTCTTAGGCCCCATCATTATTCCCAGGCGAGCATGACCCCAGCGGCGACCGTAGTCTTCCAACAGCGAAAGGGTTCCATCCTGAGAACCGTCGTCCGACACCATCAACGTCCAGTTGGAATGGGTCTGCCGTTCAAACGAGTCAAGCTGCTCTGCAAGGAATGCCTGGCCGTTGTACGTACACATCAATACGACAACTTTTGCTTCGCAAACATCGCTTGGTTGAAGACGAGAAGGACTATGCAATGTAGTAATAGACACAAATATCCCGCTGCAACGCACTTACTCGCCTGTAGGAATCTGCGGTATGTGCCCTAAGAAAGCTGGAATTATTGCAGTTATATTCAGAACGTACAATCTTGTATCACAACCAATGGTCGGGCGTAATAGTCAGGCCTGGCACGGCCCGGAAGGCTGCATGGCACACACCTTGAAGCTAGAGCGCCTGAAAGGTGAAAATCGCCGGCTTAACCCACCCAGAAATATCCATCGGGTTATTACTAAGACGTTACTCGTGAAATAATTTTTGTGCTATGGGCTATATGACTAACTTGGCGCCAAGGAACAGTGACAGCATGGCCTGTAAGAAAGTTCACTAATTATAGCCAAGCACGTACTTAACTTTTGATCGATATGGCTCATTAACATCATTCAAGCTTCTGAGTTTTAATTCCCTATATAGCCGCACGCCCATTGAGCCCTATCAATAAACGCTCGAGCCTACCCGTTGAGCACTGGAATGGTGCCGCCATCCGCGTCACTATGCGCTCATCGCTTGCAGGACCACCCGCCCTCAAAAAAAATTGGACGTCTCACGTTGTCAGGTGAGCCCCCCCATCCACACTGGAGCAAGGATGAAGACCCAGACCATCGCAATTATTGGTGCAGGCTTTTGCGGCTCGACGCTAGCAGTGCGTTTACTGCGTAATCCAACCGGCGCGCGACAGAAAATCCTGTTGATTAGCCGGCCTGGCGCAATTGCGCGTGGCATTGCCTATGGAACCCGCTCTTACGCGCATCTACTCAACGTCCCCGCGGGCAGAATGAACGCCCTGAGTGACGATGAAGACAGTTTCTATGCGTTCGCCAAGAACCATGATTCCAACATCACGTCCGGATCCTTTGTGCAAAGACGCCTTTACGGTGACTATTTGGAGTCATTGTTGAGCAACGCCTCGCAAAACGCAGCTAAAGGTTGCGAACTGCACAATGTCATCGGCGAGGTTGTTGAGGTGATACCCAACGCAGAGCGTGATGGGGCGCGCTTAATCATGAACAACGGCGATCATTTGGAGGTCGACAAGGTCGTCTTGAGTATCGGCAGCTGCGCCCGCCAAAAACCGTCCAGCGCAGCAGGGCACCAACTGTTTTACGCAAACCCGCGCTACATACATGACCCCTGGAAAGCCGACGCACTCAGCAATGTCGGCTCGGACGCCCCCATTTTTCTCATCGGTAGCGGACTGACGATGCTGGACGTCGTGCTTGACCTGCGTGACCGTGGGCATCAGGGAATGATTTATGCCGTATCTCGTCGAGGCCTCGCCCCACAACCTCATCGGGTGCTGAACGCACGCCCTTCTTATGATGAACACCTGTCCCGACGAATGTTAGACAACTGCACGATCCGTCACTATCTGCGCACAGTCCGTGACGCAATCATGCACCAAGCGCGTACCGGGGGGGACTGGAGGGACGTCATCGGCGGGCTCAGGTCAACCACGGCTCAACTATGGCATGCACTGCCCATTATCGAGCGACAGCGCTTTTTGCGTCATGTGCGCCCGTACTGGGATACTCATCGCCACCGTTGCGCCCCACAGCCAGGAGCACGCCTGCAGGCCGAGATCGCCAGCGGCAAACTCAAACTTTTTGCGGGACGGGTAACCGGCTACACCCCCAATGAAGATCATGTCAGTGTAAGTTTTCAACGCCGGGGCACCTGCATCCAGGACAGCATTGAAGTCGGCGCAGTGATCAACTGTACGACACCGGCATTTGACCTTCGAGAATTGGACGACCCCTTACTGGAATCACTGCGAATCGGCGGCCTGCTGATTCCGGACGCACTTGGAACAAGCATGGCCATCGCCCCTTCCGGCGCCCTGGTAGGGTGTGACGGGACAGAATCAAGCTGGCTGTATTACGTCGGCCCCTTCCTCCAGGCACGTGACTGGGAAGCGACGGCTGTACCGGAATTACGCGAATACGTGAAATCCCTGGCCGAGACACTGAGCCAGTAGCCCCTCCGGCCTGGCCCTCCTGCGCCCACAACGACGCAGGAGGGCACGCGTCCCTAACCTTTGCGAAACACAAACACCAACCCAACAATGATCAACCCCATCCCCAACACGCTCAGCATCGCGAGCCTGTTGCCAAAGATCAGGTAGTCCATCACCGCCGTCACCGCCGGTACCAGGTAAAACAGACTGGTGACGTTCACCAGGTTGCCTCGGGCGATCAGGCGGTACAGCAGTAGCGTTGCCAGCAACGATACCACCAGCCCCATCCACAGCACCGGCAGGTAAAAGCTGCTGCTGTATTCAAAGTGGAACGGCTGAAAGGGCACAAATACCGAACACAGCAGGAGCCCCGCCAGGTACTGCACCGGCAGCGTGCCCAAGGGGTTGTCGGTGATGCGCTTCTGCATGATCGAGCCGAAGGTCATGCTGGCCAGGGCCAACAGCCCGAACAGCATGCCTGCCAGGGACATGCCGGACAGACCGATGCCTTGATACACCACCATGATCAGCCCCGCCAACCCGAGGCCCAGCCCGAACACGCGGCGCAGCGAACGCTGGCGTTCCATCAGCACCACGGTGAGGATCGGCTGTACGCCCATGATGGTTGCCATCACGCCGGGGGTGACGCTCAGGTCCAGGGCCAACAGATAGAAAATCTGGTAGGCCCCCAATAACACCAACCCCGTCGCCGCTGCGTACAACAGCGGCTTGCCGGGGCGCGGCAGTTTCAGCTTGAGGATCGGTATCAGCACCACCAGGCCCGCGAGAGCGATGGCAAAGCGGATGAGCAGAAACGCGAAGGGGGACGCGTGGGCCAGGCCCCATTTGGAGAAGATCGCCCCGCTGCTCCACAGCAGGACAAACAGGCTCGTCGAGGCCGCCGCGGCCACGGATTGTTTCGAAAGAACAGACATGGTTACCACCTGTAATCAGGCAAAAAAGCCGACTCAGCAAAAGCTGAAGTTCAAGGTTTTTTCAGGCGGGCAGACGGGAACAGCAATCAGCTGATCAGCCCGAAATACCAACACCCGGCGGTGATACGACTGCGTACACCGGCGTGCTGCTGGCAGGTGGGGGGTAGTGACTGATCTGCACAGGCTGCTTTTCTCCGCACGGCTCGACTGCAGCGTTGACCGCTGAATCGATTACTGCTGTGCGCTGGAGAGCTGGCATGGCTGATCTTGTGTGAAGGGATGAAGAGACTCGGACTATAACCAGCCGTTGATAGGTTTTGCAATCACCCTGAATGGCGGAGTTTTCATGTGGGCCCTGCGAGATGGCTCGCTATAATGCCGCCCAGATTTTTCCAAGGACTCCCCATGATCGCATTGCCCTGGCTGTACCTGGCGCTTCTTTCCATCGGCTATCTGCTGGCCTTGATCTACGGGCAACTGGGGGCGCTGGCGGGCGTGTCCGTCGCCCTGCTGCTGATCGCCGGCTACGCCGTACGCCAGCAACGCACGCCGTGGGCGCGCTACCTGGGTCACGGGCTGTTTATCGTATTGGCCCTGGGCCTGGCGATGCACTGGTTGCCGGGTTTCTACAACGGACGTGGTATTGCTCCGCAACGTTTCACCGACGATGCAGTGCCCTTCTCGATGTACCTGAACCAGGACAAACCGCTGATTGGCTTCTGGCTGCTGCTGGCCTGCCCGTGGATTGTGGCGCGGCGTTCGCTGCGCTTATCGATCTGCGTGGCCGCCCTCGCCTTGACGCTCACCGCCATCGCAGCCTTGGGCGGCGCCGCCTTGCTGGGGATGATCACCTGGGCGCCGAAATGGCCGGAACAGGCCTGGTTATGGGTGCTGAATAATTTGCTGCTGGTGACTCTTGTCGAAGAAGCGCTGTTTCGTGGTTATGTCCAGGGCGGCTTGAGCAGGCGCTTCAAGCACCTGCCCTATGGAGAAAACCTCGCGTTGCTGCTGGCATCCCTGCTATTTGGCCTGGTGCACCTTGGGGCAGGCTGGCATTGGGTACTGCTGGCGAGCATTGCAGGCGTCGGTTATGGCCTCGCTTATCGCTTTGGCGGACTGGGTGCAGCCATTGCCACGCACTTTGGCCTGAATCTGCTTCACTTCGGGTTGTTTACCTACCCGATGCTGGCCAGCTGATTATTACAAAATTAAGCTAAATAAAAGCCCGCTGCGGCCGACAACCCTTGAAAGCCTTGCGGATTGAACAATCATGCGTAATAACCAACCCGTTACCCAGCGCGAACGTACCTTCCCCGCTCAGCAACGGTTGATCTCCACCACAGATGCCAAAGGCGTGATCACCTACTGCAACGACGCTTTCGTCGAGATCAGTGGGTTCTCCCGCGACGAACTGGTGCGTGCCCCGCACAACCTGGTGCGTCACCCGGATGTGCCGCCGGCGGTGTTCGCGCACATGTGGTCCACGCTCAAACAAGGCTTGCCATGGATGGGCATCGTCAAGAACCGCTGCAAGACCGGTGATCATTACTGGGTTAACGCCTACGTGACGCCCGTTTTCGAAGGCAATCAGGTGGTCGGCTACGAATCGGTGCGCATCAAGCCCACCGCCGAGCAGATCCGCCGTGCCGAAGCGCTCTACCACCGCATCAACCAGGGCAAGTCGGCGATCCCCCAACGGGACAAGTGGCTGCCGGTGTTGCAGGACTGGCTGCCGTTTATCCTGGTGAGCCAATTGAGCTTCATGATTGGTGCGTCGCTGAACTCCCACTGGGGCTTTGCCCTGGCGGCGGGGTTGTCGGTGCCGTTGGGCCTGCTGGGCCTGAGTTGGCAACAGCGCGGCCTCAAACGCTTGCTGCGCCTGGCTGAGCAGACCACGTCCGACCCGTTGATCGCGCAGATGTACACCGACAGCCGTGGCGCCCAGGCGCGTCTGGAAATGTCGATCCTCAGCCAGGAGGCACGTCTGAAGACTTGCCTGACGCGCTTGCAGGACACCGCCGAACACCTCAACGACCAAGCCGCGCAGTCCAACACCCTGGCGCATAACAGCTCCAGTGGCCTGGAACGCCAGCGCGTCGAGACCGAACAGGTGGCGACCGCAGTCAATCAGATGGCAGCCACCACGCAGGAAGTCGCCAGCCACGTGCAGCGTACCGCCGATGCGACCCAGGAGGCTAACCGCCTGACCGGTCGCGGCCGCGATATCGCCGGGGAAACCCGCGAGGCGATCCAGCGTCTGTCAGTGGCCGTGGGCGAGACCGGTGTGACCGTCACCCAACTGGCCAAGGACAGCGATGAAATCGGCGGCGTGGTCGATGTGATCAAAGGCATTGCCGACCAGACCAACCTGCTGGCACTCAACGCCGCCATCGAAGCGGCCCGTGCCGGCGAGATGGGCCGTGGTTTTGCGGTCGTCGCCGACGAAGTCCGTCAACTGGCACAGCGCACCGCTGAATCAACCGGGCAGATCCATGCCTTGATCGCCAAGCTGCAGCAGACCGCTGCCGCCGCCGTGCAAACCATGGACGCCGGGCATCGCCAGGCCGAAGAAGGCGTGGCGCGGGTGATGGAGGCCGATCAGGCGTTGGTGGGCATCAGTGAAGCGGTGGCGCATATCACCGACATGACTACCCAGATCGCGGCAGCGACCGAAGAACAAAGCTCGGTGGCAGAAGAGATCAGCCGTAATATCAGTACGATTGCGCTGTTGGCGGACCAGACGTCGGAACAGGCGATGAACTCGGCGCAGTTGAGTGAAGAGCTGACCCATACGGCGAATACCCAGTATTCGCTGGTAGAGCGGTTTAACCGGTAGATCGCTTTCGCGAGCAAGCCCGCTCCCACATGTTGATGTGTGAATGCATTCAAATGTGGGAGCGGGCTTGCTCGCGAAGGGTCCCTAACAGGCGCCGAGAAACTCAGCGACCTTCACCGCCGCAGCCGCCAAATGCTGCTCATGCGTAAACCCCGACGCCTTCAACGGCTTCAAATCATGATCCCCCGCCACCAACCACATCACCTCGATGCTCGGCGATAACACATACCCCTCCACCGTCGCCCGATTCCCCAGGGCATCGCGCTCGCCCTGCACAATCAAGGTCGGCGTCTTCAACCCAGCCAGATGCTCAGTGCGTGGCTTCTCCGGTTTACCCGGCGCATAGAACGGATACCCCAGGCACACCAACCCATCGGCGCCCACTTCATCAGCCAACAAACTGGCCATGCGCCCGCCCATGGACTTGCCGCCAATGGCCAGTGTCCCAGCGACATGACGTCGCACCTCGGCCGCCACCTCGCGCCAGGCTTCCAGCAGTTTCGGTGCCGGGTTCGGCGGGCGCTTGCCGCCGTCGACACGGCGTTGAGCCATGTAGGGAAACTCGAAGCGCAACACGCTGACCCCATGCCCGGCAAGGCGTGCAGCCATGTCGTTCATGAAGGATGAGTCCATCGGTGCACCAGCGCCGTGGGCCAGGATCAGCGTCACAGGTTCACGTCCCGCAACCGTCGACGCGACATCCCACAACCAGCCGTGTTCCCGCACACACTGCGCCCATTGATCCCCGTCAATACTGGCCTTGTGCTCTTTGCCCATGCTTGCCTCGCTATTCAGTCTGCCTATAACTCCAGCCCAAGTGCCGCACTTGCTTGGGTTGAACCGTGGATGGGGAACCATGAACACTACTTTAAGTACCGCCTATAACTACAAGGTGGTCCGCCAATTCGCCATTATGACGGTGGTGTGGGGCATCGTCGGCATGGGGCTCGGGGTTTTTCTCGCCGCCCAATTGGTCTGGCCTGCACTCAACTTCGACTTGCCTTGGACCAGCTTCGGCCGCCTGCGCCCGTTGCACACCAACGCGGTGATCTTCGCCTTCGGCGGCTGCGCGCTATTCGCCAGCTCTTTCTACTCGGTACAACGCACCTGCCAAACCCGGCTGTTCGCGCCGAAGATCGCCGCGTTCTGCTTCTGGGGCTGGCAGTTGGTCATCCTGTTGGCCGCGATCAGCTTGCCGCTGGGCTACACCAGTTCCAAGGAATACGCCGAGCTGGAATGGCCGATCGACATCCTCATCACCATCGTCTGGGTGGCCTACGCCATCGTGTTCTTCGGCACGGTGATGAAGCGCAACACTAAGCACATCTACGTCGGCAACTGGTTCTTCGGTGCGTTCATCATCACCGTGGCGATCCTGCATATCGTCAACAACCTGGAAATCCCGGTCAGCCTGACCAAGTCCTACTCCCTCTACGGCGGTGCGACGGATGCCATGGTGCAGTGGTGGTACGGGCATAACGCGGTAGGCTTTTTCCTCACCGCCGGCTTCCTCGGCATGATGTATTACTTCGTGCCCAAGCAGGCCGAGCGTCCGGTGTATTCCTATCGCTTGTCCATTGTGCACTTCTGGGCGCTGATCACCCTGTACATCTGGGCCGGCCCACACCACTTGCACTACACCGCGCTGCCTGACTGGGCACAGTCCCTGGGCATGGTGATGTCGCTGGTGCTGCTGGCACCGAGCTGGGGCGGCATGATCAACGGCATGATGACCTTGTCGGGTGCCTGGCATAAATTGCGCAGTGACCCGATTCTGCGCTTCCTCGTCGTCTCCCTGGCCTTCTACGGCATGTCGACGTTCGAAGGCCCGATGATGGCGATCAAGACCGTCAACGCCCTCTCCCACTACACCGACTGGACCATCGGCCACGTACACGCTGGCGCCCTCGGTTGGGTGGCGATGATTTCCATCGGCGCGCTGTACCACATGATCCCGAAAGTCTTCGGCCGCGAGCAGATGTACAGCCTAGGCCTGATCAACGCGCACTTCTGGCTGGCCACCATCGGCACCGTGCTCTACATCGCCTCGATGTGGGTCAACGGCATCGCCCAGGGCCTGATGTGGCGTGCAATCAACGAAGACGGCACCTTGACCTACTCCTTCGTCGAAACCCTGGTGGCCAGCCACCCTGGTTTCATCGTGCGGCTGGTGGGCGGTGCGGTGTTCCTCTGCGGCATGTTTCTGATGGCTTACAACACCTGGCGCACCGTGCGTTCGGCGCAGCCCGTCGAAGCCACCACCACTGCGCAGCTGGCCTGAGGAGTCTGTGATGAAACACGAAACGATTGAAAAGAACGTCGGCCTGCTGATGCTGCTCATGGTGCTGGCCGTGAGCATCGGCGGCCTGACCCAGATCGTCCCGCTGTTCTTCCAGGACGTCACCAATAAACCGGTGGAAGGCATGAAGCCCTACACCGCGCTGCAATTGGAAGGCCGTGACATCTACATCCGCGAAGGCTGCGTACAGTGCCACTCGCAGATGATCCGCCCGTTCCGCGCCGAGACCGAACGCTATGGCCACTACTCGGTGGCGGGCGAAAGCGTGTGGGACCACCCGTTCCTGTGGGGCTCCAAGCGCACCGGCCCGGACCTGGCACGCGTCGGCGCCCGCTACTCGGACGACTGGCACCGCGCGCACTTGTACAACCCGCGCAACGTGGTGCCCGAGTCGAAAATGCCGGCCTACCCGTGGCTGGTCACCGCCGCCGTCGACAGCAGCCACACCGAGACCAAGTTGAACGTGATGCGCACCCTCGGCGTGCCGTACACCGACGACGACATCAATGGTGCCGTGGCCAGCCTCAAGGGCAAGACTGAGATGGACGCACTGGTCTCGTACCTGCAAGTGCTCGGCACTGCCATCAAGAGCAAGAGGTGAGCCATGGGATTTGAATTCGATGCGGGCACCATCCGCGGCCTCGGCACGCTGGTGGTTGCTATCGCCTTTATCGGCCTGTCGTTGTGGGTGTTCAACAACCGGCGCAATGCGGAATTCGAGCAGGCGCGCCTGCTGCCCTTCGCCGATGAACCTTCTCCATCCGACGCTCAAGAAGAGCCTGCAATAAGGAGCACTCGGCCATGACCCTATTCTGGAGTACATGGATCTGCGTACTGACCCTCGGCAGCCTGATCGGCCTGACCTGGCTTTTGGTCGGCACCCGCAAGGGCGAGACCAAGGGCAGCGTCGACCAGACCATGGGCCACGCCTTCGACGGTATCGAGGAATACGACAACCCGCTGCCCCAGTGGTGGTTCATGCTGTTCGCCGGCACCCTGGTGTTTGCGGTCGGCTACCTGATCCTCTACCCGGGCCTGGGCAACTGGAAAGGCGTGTTGCCAGGCTATCAAGACGGCTGGACCCAGACCAAGGAATGGGACAAGGAAATGGCCAAGGCCGACGCCAAGTTCGGGCCGATCTTCGCCAAGTTCTCGGCCATGCCCGTGGAAGAAGTCGCCAAAGACCCGCAAGCGCTGAAAATGGGCGGTCGCCTGTTTGCCTCCAACTGCGCGGTGTGCCACGGCTCGGACGCCAAGGGCGCGTTTGGTTTCCCGAACCTGGCGGACAACATCTGGCGCTGGGGCGGTTCGGCCGAGGCAATCAAGACCACCATCCTGAACGGCCGTCATGCCGCGATGCCGGCCTGGGGTGACATGCTCGGCGATGAAGGTGTGAAAAACGTCGCCGCCTATGTGCGTCACGACGTGGCCAAGCTGCCCCTGCCGGCTGACAGCACTGCCGACCTGGCGGCTGGCCAAACGGCGTTCAACACCACCTGTGTTGCCTGCCACGGTCCGGAAGGCCACGGCATGGAAGCCATGGGTGCGCCCGACCTGACCAAACCGGCCGGCTACATCTATGGCACCAGCCTCGCGCAGTTGCAGCAGACCATCCGTCACGGCCGCCAAGGCCAGATGCCGGCGCAGGAAGTGCTGCAAGGCAATGACAAGGTGCACCTGTTGGCCGCCTACGTTTACAGCCTATCCCACAACGCTGATGGCGCAACGCCAGAAAGCCAGCCCGAGTAACCCCTGAACTGCCGCCCCACAATGGGGCGGCAGCTCGACTTCGCACGCGACCAAGTGTCACACCCTTCCAAAGCCCACCTTTCCCCCCCTCACTTTCGGGTCTACGCTTGTTCCCAAAGCGGACCAATCCTGGCGTACGCGACGGCATTCGTTGCGACCCCAAAATTTTCCTGTCCACTCGATCAGCTTTTGATTTCGAATTTTGTCCTTACGCCAAACATGGAAAGGGCGCAGAATCTGGCGTGGAACGCATTGATACAGGTCAGCCATTGCGTTGCAATGGCCCCTCGCTTTCTACATACTTGCGGCCGATTTTACCTATAAAAAAACCTAAACCGTGGAACCTTAGAATGAGCACAGCAATCAGTCCGACTGCTTATAACTATAAGGTAGTCCGCCAGTTCGCCATCATGACGGTGGTCTGGGGGATCCTTGGCATGGGGCTCGGGGTGTTCATCGCCTCGCAACTGGTTTGGCCGGAATTGAATTTCGGTTTGCCATGGACAACCTTTGGCCGCCTGCGCCCGCTGCACACCAACCTGGTGATCTTCGCCTTCGGCGGATGTGCATTGTTTGCCACCTCCTACTATGTCGTGCAGCGAACCTGCCAGACGCGACTGATCTCCGACAGCCTCGCGGCCTTCACCTTCTGGGGTTGGCAAGCGGTCATCGTCGGCGCCATCGTCACCCTGCCGCTGGGGTACACCACCACCAAGGAATACGCCGAGCTGGAATGGCCCATCGCCATTTTGCTCGCCATCGTGTGGGTGACCTATGCCGTGGTGTTCTTCGGCACCATCGTCAAGCGCAAGACCAAGCACATTTATGTGGGCAACTGGTTCTACGGCGCGTTCATCCTGGTGACGGCGATGCTGCACATCGTCAACCACGCGTCGTTGCCGGTCAGCCTGTTCAAGTCCTACTCGGCCTACGCCGGGGCCACGGATGCGATGATCCAGTGGTGGTACGGCCACAACGCCGTAGGTTTCTTCCTCACCACCGGTTTCCTGGGGATGATGTACTACTTCGTGCCGAAACAGGCCGAACGTCCTATTTACTCGTATCGCTTGTCCATCGTGCACTTCTGGGCGCTGATCACCCTGTACATCTGGGCCGGTCCGCACCACTTGCACTACACCGCGCTGCCGGATTGGGCGCAGTCGCTAGGCATGGCGATGTCGATCATCCTGCTGGCCCCGAGCTGGGGCGGCATGATCAACGGCATGATGACCCTGTCGGGCGCGTGGCATAAATTGCGCACCGACCCGATCCTGCGCTTCCTCGTGGTATCGCTGGCCTTCTACGGCATGTCGACCTTCGAAGGGCCGATGATGGCGATCAAGACCGTCAACTCACTGTCCCACTACACCGACTGGACCATCGGCCACGTACACGCCGGCGCTCTCGGCTGGGTGGCGATGATCTCCATCGGTGCGATCTACCACATGATCCCCAGACTGTTCGGCCGCGTGCAGATGCACAGCGTCGCGCTGATCAACACCCACTTCTGGCTGGCCACCATCGGCACCGTGCTCTATATCGCCTCGATGTGGGTCAACGGGATCACCCAAGGCCTGATGTGGCGTGCGATCAACGATGACGGCACCCTCACCTACTCCTTCGTCGAAGCGCTGCAAGCCAGCCACCCGGGCTACATCGTCCGCGCCCTGGGCGGTGCGTTCTTTGCCGCCGGCATGCTGTTCATGGCCTACAACGTCTGGCGCACCGTGCGTGCCTCCGACCCGGCAGAAGCCGAAGCCGCCGCCAAGATCGCCGTTGTGGGAGCTCACTGATGAAGCATGAAGTAGTCGAGAAGAATATCGGCCTGCTGGCCTTCTTCATGGTCATCGCCGTGAGTATCGGCGGCCTGACCCAGATCGTTCCGCTGTTCTTCCAGGATGTGACCAACAAGCCGGTCGAAGGCATGAAGCCGCGCACCGCCCTTGAACTGGAAGGCCGCGACGTCTACATCGCCAACGGGTGTGTCGGCTGCCACTCGCAGATGATCCGCCCGTTCCGCGCCGAAACCGAACGCTACGGCCACTACTCGGTTGCCGGCGAAAGCGTGTGGGACCACCCGTTCCTGTGGGGTTCCAAGCGCACCGGCCCGGACCTGGCCCGTGTCGGCGGGCGTTACTCCGATGACTGGCAGCGCGCGCACTTGTACAACCCGCGCAACGTGGTGCCTGAATCGAAAATGCCGGCGTACCCGTTCCTCGTGGAAAACAAGCTCGACGGCAAGGACACCGCGAAGAAGATGGAAGTCTTGCGCACCCTGGGCGTGCCCTACACCGACGAAGACATCGCCGGTGCAGCCGCAGCCGTAAAGGGCAAGACCGAAATGGACGCACTGGTGGCCTACCTGCAAGGCCTGGGCACCATCATCAAAAGCAAACGGTGATTCTTCATGGATATCGGGATGATTCGTGGCCTGGGCACCGTTGTGGTGATGGTGGCCTTTATCGGCCTGGCGTTGTGGGTGTTCAGCCCCAAGCGCAAGTCGGAGTTTGAAGACGCGACCTTGCTGCCCTTTGCGGATGATCCCGAAGCCATCAAGCACGTCGAGCAAGCTTCTAGGAGTAACAAAGAATGACTACGTTCTGGAGTCTGTACGTCACAGTCCTCAGCCTGGGTACCATCTTCGCCCTGACCTGGCTGCTGCTGTCGACCCGCAAGGGCCAGCGCGCCGAGCAAACCGACGAGACCGTCGGCCACTCGTTCGACGGCATCGAGGAGTACGACAACCCCCTGCCCAAGTGGTGGTTCATGCTGTTCGTCGGCACCATCATCTTCGCCCTCGGCTACCTGGCGCTGTACCCCGGCCTGGGTAACTGGAAGGGCCTGCTGCCGGGCTACAGCTACCTCGACAACGACAAGCAAACCCCCTTCGCCAACGGCCAGACCGGCTGGACCGGCGTGCACGAATGGGAAAAGGAAATGGCCAAGTCGGACGCCAAGTTCGGCCCGATCTTCGCCAAATTCGCGTCGATGCCGATTGAAGAAGTCGCCAAGGACCCACAAGCCTTGAAGATGGGCGGCCGCCTGTTCGCCTCCAACTGCTCGGTGTGCCACGGTTCCGACGCCAAGGGTGCCTATGGCTTCCCCAACCTGACCGATGCCGACTGGCGCTGGGGTGGCGAGCCGGCCACCATCAAGGAAACCATCATGAAAGGCCGCCATGCGGTGATGCCGGCCTGGCTGGATATCCTCAAGGAGCAAGGCGTCAGTGATGTGGCGGCGTTCGTCGTCACCAACCTTGACGGCCGCAAGCTGCCCGAAGGCGTGAAAGCCGATGTGGCCAACGGCGAGAAACTCTTCGCCGCCAACTGCGTGGCCTGCCACGGTCCTGCCGGCAAAGGCACCCCTGCCATGGGCGCGCCCGACCTGACCCATCCGGGCGCGTTCATCTACGGTTCGAGCTTTGCTCAACTGCAACAGACCATCCGCTGGGGCCGCCAGGGCCAGATGCCTGCTCAGGAGCAACTGCAAGGCAACGACAAAGTGCACTTGCTGGCAGCGTATGTGTACAGCTTGTCCCATGGGGATAAGAAGGCTGAAGAGCAGTAACCACTCGAAAAGACCAGAGCCCCGTGCAGCGCAAGCTGGCGGGGCTTTGGTCTTTCTGGCTCCCAGAAGCTGTTCAAATTGGAGCACATGACCGTTTGTAGCCTCCGACTTGCCGCCGTCGACTTCCAAGTAGTAACGTAACTACATGAAGTCTGACGGAGGGGGCCACCTCATGACCATCACAACCATTTCCAGCCGCGAATTCAACCAAGACACAAGTGGTGCCAAAAAAGCCGCCCGCCAGGGGCCGGTTTTTATCACCGATCGCGGCAAGCCTGCCCATGTACTGCTAAGTATTGAGGACTACCAGAAACTGACAGGGCTCAATGCCGATATCGTTGATCTGCTAGTGATGCCGGAAGCGGCCGATATCGACTTCGAAACCGAACGTGCCGTGATCACTCATCGACCCGTGGACCTCTCTTGATGTATCTGCTCGACACCAACGTTATCTCCGAACTGCGTAAACCCCACGCCGATGCAAAGGTGGTCGCCTGGGCCAAAAGTGTGATCGCTCCACGCATGTTTATTTCAGCGATTACGCTGAAAGAATTGGAAACCGGGGTCTTGCGTGTTGAGCGCCGAAACCCGGCACAAGGGAAGGTGCTGAGAACCTGGCTCAAGCGCCATGTAATGCCCGCTTTTGATGCCAGGATTCTGTCGGTGGATGCTGCGGTTGCACTGCGCTGTGCACATCTGCATGTTCCTGACCGGGCCAATGAAAGCGATGCACTGATCGCCGCTACTGCTCTGGTACATGGGTTAACCGTCGTTACGCGCAATGTCAGTGATTTCAAATCCAGCGGCGTTTCACTGATTAACCCATGGGACGAATGACCGCCTTACCCGCAAAAACCGTCCATACTTGCCAAGTCAATTGATCCAGATCACGTACACCATCAATTGATTTTCCCCAACGCGACCAAAGGTCGCACCCCTGGCATACCCTCAGGGGCGTATCATCAGGCCACTGCAACACCCTTAATTTGACCCCGGTTGGCACGTACTGGCCGAGGCAAATCTCCACCGCCGTGGGATGCAATGATGAGCAACCAGATACCGGTACATGACGTTACCCCGCCTGCCAAACACACAAACGGTTCCGACAGTAAAACCGTCGACCTCTACGCCTCGCGAGAGAAAATCTACACCCGTGCCTTCACCGGCCTGTTCCGCAATCTGCGCATGCTCGGTGGTGCCGGTCTTTTCCTGCTCTACTTCGGCACCGTGTGGCTGAACTGGGGTGGCCACCAGGCCGTGTGGTGGAACCTGCCGGAGCGTAAGTTCTTTATTTTTGGCGCGACCTTCTGGCCCCAGGACTTCATCCTGCTCTCGGGCATTCTTATCGTCGCGGCGTTTGGCCTGTTCTTTATCACGGTGTATGCCGGTCGTGTGTGGTGCGGCTACACCTGTCCGCAAAGCGTGTGGACGTGGATCTTCATGTGGTGTGAAAAGGTCACCGAAGGCGACCGCAACCAGCGCATCAAGCTCGATAAAGCACCGATGGGTGCCAACAAATTCCTGCGCAAGTTCAGCAAACACACGCTGTGGCTGCTGATCGGTTTTGTCACCGGCATGACCTTTGTCGGCTATTTCTCGCCGATCCGCGAACTGGTGTTCGACTTCTTTACCGGCCAGGCCGATGGCTGGTCGTATTTCTGGGTGGGGTTCTTCACCCTCGCCACCTATGGCAACGCCGGCTGGCTGCGCGAACAGGTGTGCATCTACATGTGCCCGTATGCACGCTTCCAGAGCGTGATGTTCGACAAGGACACCCTGATCGTTTCCTACGATCCACGCCGTGGCGAACTGCGTGGCCCGCGCAAAAAAGGCGTCGACTACAAGGCCCAGGGCCTCGGCGATTGCATCGATTGCACGATGTGCGTGCAGGTGTGCCCCACCGGCATCGACATTCGCGACGGGCTGCAGATCGAGTGCATCGGCTGCGCCGCGTGTATCGACGCCTGCGACAACATCATGGATAAGATGGAGTACCCGCGCGGCCTGATCAGCTACACCACCGAACACAACCTGTCGGGGCAAAAAACCCACAAGCTGCGCCCGCGCCTGATCGGTTATGCGCTGGTGCTGCTGGCGATGATCAGCCTGTTGGTGGCGGCGTTCTTCATGCGCTCTTTGGTGGGTTTCGACGTGAGCAAGGACCGTGTGCTGTATCGCGAAAACGCCGAAGGCCGCATCGAAAACGTCTACAGCCTGAAGATCATGAACAAGGATCAGCGCGACCACACCTACGTGCTCGACGCCGCCGGCCTGCCGGACCTCAAGCTGCAAGGCCGCCGCGAAATCAAGGTGGCTGCCGGTGATATCGTCAGCATGCCGGTCGAGCTGTCGAGTGCGCCGGAACAATTGCCGTCGAGCACCAACGAGGTGAAATTCATCCTCACCGATGCCGATGACGCCAGCGTCCACATTGAAGCCAAGAGCCGATTCATCGGCCCGCAAGTTCGTTAATCAAGAGAACCGAACAATGTCCGTAGCAACTGCCGCAAGCCCCTGGTACAAGCACCTCTGGCCCTGGATCATCATTGCCATCCTGGCCTGCTCGGTGACGCTGACCCTGTCCATGGTGACTATCGCAGTGAATAACCCGGACAACCTGGTCAACGACAACTACTACGAGGCCGGCAAAGGCATCAACCGCTCCCTGGACCGCGAACTGCTGGCCCAGACCCTGCAACTGCGCGCCAAGGTGCACCTGGATGAGCTGACCGGTGAAGTCGAGGTGAACCTCACCGGCAACAGCAACCCGACTACCCTGGAATTGAACCTGATTTCTCCGACCCAGCCGGAGAAGGATCGCAAGATCAACCTGGCCCGCAGCGCCAGCGAGCCTGGCCGCTACATCGGCCAAGTCACCGACAAGGTCGAAGGCCGTCGCTTCGTCGAGTTGCTCGGCGTGGAAGGCGACCGCACCTGGCGCATGTTCGAAGAAGAACAGGTCAGCCACGACAAGGACTTGCTGTTGGGCGATGAACCGTTGCAGGGTGCCGAAGACCTGAAGAAGTAACGAACCTGCGCTTCGCGCATCGCGGGCAAGCCCGCTCCCACATTGGATCGCGGTCCCCTGTGGGCGCCGGGCTTGCCCGCGATGAGGCCCTCACAGCCGACTAAGATCCATAACCATGACCAGCCCGATCCCCTGCTACCACTGCGCCCTGCCCGTCCCGCCCGGCAGCCGCTTCACCGCAGTGATCCTCGGCGAACGCCGCGAACTCTGCTGCCCCGGCTGCCAGGCAGTGGCCGAAGCGATTGTCGCCGGCGGCCTGGAAAGCTACTACCAGCACCGTAGCGAAGCCTCGGCCAACCCTGAGGCATTGCCGGTGCAACTGGTGGACGAGCTGGCGCTGTATGACCGCGCCGATGTGCAAAAACCTTTCGTGCGCCACGAAGGCGAACTGGCCGAAGCCACCTTGTTGATGGAAGGCATCAGCTGCGCGGCCTGCGGCTGGCTGATCGAAAAACACCTGCGCAGCCTGCCCGCTGTGGCCGAGGCGCGGTTGAACCTGTCCAACCATCGACTGCAGGTGCGCTGGGCCGACGGGCAACTGCCGCTGAGCCAGCTGCTCAGCGAATTGCGCCATATCGGCTACGCTGCCCACCCCTATCAGCCGGACCGCGCCGCCGAGCAACTGGCCAGCGAAAACCGCCTGGCCTTGCGCCAATTGGGCGTGGCGGGTCTGCTGTGGTTCCAGGCGATGATGGCAACCATGGCCACCTGGCCGGAATTCAATATAGACCTCAGCCCGGAGCTGCACGTGATCCTGCGCTGGGTGGCGATGTTTCTTACAACACCCATCGTGTTCTACAGCTGCGCACCGTTTTTCAAGGGGGCTATGCGCGACTTGCGCACCCGCCACCTGACCATGGACGTTTCGGTGTCACTGGCCATCGGCGGTGCTTATTTGGCGGGGATCTGGACCGCGATCACCGGCGTGGGTGAGTTGTACTTCGACGCGGTGGGCATGTTCGCGCTGTTTCTGCTGGCCGGTCGCTACCTTGAGCGCCGCGCCCGTGAACGCACGGCCGCGGCCACCGCGCAGTTGGTCAACTTGCTGCCCGCGTCGTGCCTGCGGCTCAAGGCCGACGGCCAGAGCGAACGCATCTTGCTGCCCGAACTGGCGCTGGGCGATCGTGTGTTGGTGCATCCGGGCGCCGTGCTGCCAGCGGATGGCGTGATTCTGGAAGGCCAATCGAGCATTGATGAATCCCTACTAACCGGCGAGTACCTGCCGCAACCCCGCCAGGCTGGCGACGCGGTCACGGCAGGCACGCTCAATGTCGAAGGCGCGCTGACCGTCGAAGTGCGCGCCTTGGGCCACGACACCCGCCTGTCCGCCATCGTGCGCCTGCTGGAACGGGCCCAGGCGGAGAAACCGCGCCTGGCGCAAATCGCCGACCGCGCCGCGCAGTGGTTCCTGTTGTGTTCGCTGATGGCCGCCGCGCTGATCGGCCTGCTGTGGTGGGAGCTGGACGCGTCGCGGGCGTTCTGGATTGTGCTGGCAATGCTGGTGGCGACCTGCCCTTGCGCACTGTCCCTGGCCACCCCCACCGCCCTCACCGCCGCCACCGGCACCTTGCACAAACTCGGCCTGCTGTTGACCCGAGGCCATGTGCTGGAAGGGTTGAACCAGATCGACACGGTGATTTTCGACAAGACCGGCACCCTGACCGAAGGGCGCCTGGCATTAAGGGCCATCCGGCCCCTCGGCCCCCTGAGCACCGACCTGTGCCTGAGCCTCGCCGCCGCCCTGGAAAACCGTTCCGAACACCCGATTGCCCGCGCCTTTGGGCGAGCGCCACTGGCCGCTGATGAGGTCATCAGTTCGCCAGGGCTGGGCCTGGAAGGGCGCGTCGGCGAGCGCGTATTGCGCATTGGCCAACCCGGTTTTGTGTGTGAACTCAGTGGTTGCCCGATTCCTGCCGAACCGCAAGTGTCGGGCCAGTGGCTACTGCTGGGCGACCGCGAAGGCGCCCTGGCCTGGTTCGTGCTCGACGACCGCCTGCGCAGCGACGCCCCTGCATTGCTGGCCGCGTGCAAGGCGCGCGGCTGGCGCACACTGTTGTTGTCCGGAGACAGCTCGCCGATGGTCGCCAGTGTCGCTGCTGAGCTGGGTATCGATGAGGCCCACGGCGGCCTGCGCCCCGATGACAAGCTGCAAGTCCTGCAACAACTGCACAAGGAAGGCCGCAAGGTGCTGATGCTCGGCGATGGGGTCAACGATGTACCGGTGCTTGCCGCCGCCGACATCAGCGTGGCAATGGGCACGGCCACCGACCTGGCCAAGACCAGCGCCGATGCCGTGCTGCTGTCCAACCGCCTGGACGCCTTGGTACAAGCCTTTACCCTGGCGCGGCGCACCCGTAGGGTGATCATTGAAAACCTGCTGTGGGCCGGGCTGTACAATGGCCTTATGCTGCCGTTTGCCGCCCTGGGTTGGATCACCCCGATCTGGGCGGCCGTGGGCATGTCCCTCAGTTCGTTGACCGTGGTGCTCAACGCCCTGCGCCTGACTCGCCTGCCGAGCGCGCCGGCGACCCGAGCCCCCTCAGTAACCCGCCCGCTGCCGGTGTGAGCCGCAGGGACATGGAGTGCAGATGCCAGCTTTATACGTGATGATTCCGGCGGCGCTGCTGTTAGTGGGCGTGGCCATCTACATCTTCTTCTGGGCGGTGGACAGCGGCCAGTACGACGACCTCGACGGCCCCGCCCATAGCGTGCTGTTCGACGATCAGGACCCGAACCACCTGGCCGGCGTCGAAGAAGCCAACCACCCCGAGCAACCGCCTAAAGACCCGCCCCATGCTTGAACTGGCGCCCCTGCTGGTCTCCGCACTGATCCTCGGCCTGCTGGGCGGCGGCCATTGCCTGGGCATGTGCGGCGGGCTGATGGGTGCGCTGACCCTGGCGATCCCCAAGGAACAGCGCGGTCGCAGGTTTCAACTGCTGCTGGCCTACAATCTGGGGCGCATCTTCAGCTATGCCGCGGCCGGGGTGTTGATCGGCCTGGCGGGTTGGGCAGTCGCCAACAGCCCGGCCGCCCTGTTCATGCGTGTACTGGCCGGGTTGTTGTTGATCTGCATGGGCTTGTACCTGGCCGGCTGGTGGAGTGGCCTCACCCGTATCGAAAGCCTCGGACGCGGCCTGTGGCGCTACATACAGCCCGTCGCCAACCGTTTGCTGCCCGTGTCCAGCGTGCCGCGCGCATTGCTGTTGGGCGCGCTGTGGGGTTGGTTGCCGTGTGGGTTGGTCTACAGCACCCTGCTGTGGGCGGCGAGCCAAGGCAATGCCTGGGACAGCGGGCTGCTGATGCTCGCATTTGGCCTGGGCACCTGGCCGGTCTTGCTGGCGACGGGGTTGGCCGCTGAACGGGTGACGGCGTTATTGCGAAAGCGCAGCGTGCGGATGGCGGGTGGTTTGCTGGTCATGCTCTTCGGTATCTGGACATTACCCGGCCCACACCAGCACTGGCTAATGGGCCATTAAATCGCCATGTGGCATAGCGCCGCTCCCCGTTGATGCAAGTCAAGATGCCATCCCCGCCACGCCCCTAGACTCGGCCCACTAGCCTATCCGGGGGAACGCCCGCATGCTCGACGCCATTCGTTGGGACGCCAATCTGATTCACCGCTACGACTTGGCGGGACCGCGCTACACGTCCTACCCCACCGCCGTACAATTCGACAGCCAGGTCGGCACCTTCGACCTGCTCCACGCCCTGCGCGACAGCCGCAAGGCCGCGCGGCCGTTGTCGTTGTATGTGCATGTGCCATTCTGCGCGAACATCTGCTACTACTGCGCCTGCAACAAGGTCATCACCAAGGACCGGGGTCGCGCCCAGGCCTACCTGCAACGCCTGGAGCAGGAAATCCAGCTGATGGCCTGCCACCTCGACCCGAAACAGCGGGTTGAGCAACTGCACTTCGGCGGCGGCACCCCGACCTTTCTCAGTCACGACGAACTGCGCCAGGTCATGGGCTGCCTGCGCCAGCACTTCAATCTGCTGGATGACGACTCGGGCGACTACGGCATCGAAATCGACCCTCGCGAAGCCGACTGGGCCACCATGGGCCTGCTGCGTGAGCTGGGTTTCAACCGCGTGAGTATCGGCCTGCAAGACCTCGATCCCGAGGTGCAACGGGCGGTCAATCGCCTGCAAAGCCTGGAAGAAACCCGCGCGGTGATCGATGCGGCGCGCACGCTGCAATTTCGCTCGATCAATATCGACCTGATCTACGGCCTGCCCAAGCAAACGCCGATCAATTTTGCGCGTACCGTGGAAGAAGTCATCAAGCTGCAACCCGACCGGTTGTCGGTGTTCAACTACGCGCACCTGCCGGAGCGTTTCATGCCCCAGCGGCGCATCAACACCGAGGACCTGCCCTCCCCGGCCTCAAAGCTCTTGATGCTGCAAACCACTATCGAGCAACTGACCCAGGCCGGTTACCGTTACATCGGCATGGACCATTTCGCGCTGCCCGACGACGAGCTGGCCATCGCTCAGGAAGAAGGCACCCTGCAACGCAACTTCCAGGGCTACACCACCCACGGGCACTGCGACTTGATCGGGCTCGGGGTGTCGGCGATCAGCCAGATCGGCAACCTGTACTGCCAGAACAGCAGCGACCTCAACGGCTACCAGAACGCATTGGCCGGCGCACAGCTGGCTACCAGCCGTGGGCTGGTGTGCACCACGGATGATCGATTGCGGCGGGAGGTAATTCAGCAGTTGATCTGCAATTTCAGCCTGGCATTCGAAGCGATCGAGCAGGCCTTCAATATTGATTTTCGCGGGTATTTCGACGAACTATGGCCGCAGCTGGAGACGATGGCCGAGGATGGCCTGATCGAACTCGACGCCCAGGGCATTCGCGTACTGCCGGCGGGGCGCTTGTTGGTGCGCTCGGTGTGCATGGTGTTCGATGCCTATCTGGAACACCAGAACAGGCAACGATTTTCACGGGTGATCTGATTTACATCGACAGCGAGGCGGCTTTCATCGAGTCCTCGGCACTCATGCCTTTCATCGCCTTGGCCAACGAAGCCTGAGCTGACATCAGGCCCGCCTGCAGAGAACTTATCTCGCTCTGCAAAGCACTGGTCTTGGCTCGGGCCTCTTCGGGGGAGAGGTTATTGGCCGCTGCAACGGCCGCCAGCTCGGCCTGTTTTTCGGCAATCTGTTGTTTCAACTGACGGATCATTTTCAGCACCTGCTTGACGTTGTCGTCCAGGCCACTGTCATCGATATCCGCATTGGAACTCTTGGCCGCACCTGCGGCCTTGAATGCATCGGCGGAAATAGTCACGGTCACACCTTCAACCACTTTGGTTTCAGTGGCAGCTTCAATGACCGGTGTTGTTGCCTTGGTCTCGGTAATCGGCTTTGCGTCCGGCACAGTCGGGATACGAATGGCAGGGTTGTAGGCCGCAATAACAGACATGATCCGAGCTCCGACGAATAGGTATGCCTGTTGTATCGGCCCCGATACAAAAAGCTTTATACCGCTGGCGGTTTTTTGTACACGCTGGCCTGATTGGCCCCCAGTGCGTTACCCTTACGTCTTATGTGTGTTTTCCCACAAGGATTTAAGAAATGTCCGAGCCAGTTAAACTGCGCGCTCACGGCCAGGCCCACTGCAAGGATTGCAGCCTGGCCCCCCTCTGCTTGCCACTTTCGTTGAATTTGGAAGACATGGATGCGCTGGACGACATCGTTAAACGTGGCCGCCCGTTGAAGAAAGGCGAGTTTTTGTTTCGCCAGGGCGACAAGTTCGATTCCGTTTATGCAGTACGTTCGGGTGCATTGAAGACGTTCAGCCTGAGCGACAGCGGCGAAGAGCAGATCACCGGCTTCCACCTGCCCAGCGAACTGGTCGGCTTGTCGGGCATGGACACCGAGATTCACCCGGTGTCGGCCCAGGCCCTTGAGACCACATCGGTGTGCGAAATCCCCTTCGAACGCTTGGATGAACTGGCCCTGCAATTGCCGCAACTGCGTCGCCAGTTGATGCGCGTGATGAGCCGCGAGATTCGCGACGACCAGCAAATGATGCTGCTGTTGTCCAAGAAAACTGCCGACGAGCGCATCGCCACCTTCCTGGTCAACCTGTCGGCGCGTTTCCGTGCCCGTGGTTTCTCGGCCAACCAGTTCCGACTGAGCATGTCGCGCAACGAAATCGGCAACTACCTGGGCCTCGCGGTGGAAACCGTGTCCCGTGTGTTTACGCGCTTTCAGCAGAACTCACTGCTGGCCGCCGAAGGCAAGGAAGTGCATATCCTCGACCCGATCCAGCTGTGTGCGCTGGCGGGTGGTTCGCTGGAGGGTTGATCCAGACACTTGCGGCCGCGCCAACCGGCGAGGCCGCAGGTATACTTCGAGTCCGTTTCCAGCCCCAGGACTCTTCGACGATGACCTTCGATTCGTTCGACATCAAATCCCTGATCCGCCCCGTCATCGACTTCCCCAAGCCTGGGGTGATCTTCCGTGACATTACGCCCCTGTTCCAATCGCCGCGCGCGCTGCGCCTGGTCGCGGACAGCTTTGCCCAGCGTTATGTCGAAGCCGATTTCACCCATATTGGCGCGATGGATGCCCGGGGTTTCCTGATCGGTTCGATCATCGCCTACCAGTTGAACAAGCCGCTGATCCTGTTCCGCAAGCAGGGCAAGCTGCCCGCAGACGTTTTGGCCGAGGGTTATCAAACCGAGTACGGCGAAGCGTTCCTGGAAGTGCATGCCGACAGCCTGTGCGAGGGCGATTCAGTGTTGATGTTCGATGACCTGATCGCCACCGGCGGCACCCTGATCGCGGCGGCGAACCTGGTACGACGCATGGGGGCGACGATCTTCGAAGCGGCGGCGATCATTGATCTGCCGGAGCTGGGCGGGTCGCAACGCCTGGAAGACATGGGGATTCCGACGTTTTGTTTGACGCAGTTTGCATTGACTGAACGTTAAGGTTGCCAGGGCCGGCCTCATCGCGGGCAAGCCCGGCTCCCACATTTGATTGGGTTCACACATTCATATCTGTGAACGCTATCAGATGTGGGAGCCGGGCTTGCCCGCGATGAGGCCCGCAAGAACAGCGCAGATCACAACCCCATCTGCTTGCTGATGATTTCATTCATCACTTCGCGGGTGCCACCACCGATGGACAGGATACGGTTGTCGCGATACAGCCGTTCCACCAGGCTACCGCGCATGTAACCCTGGCCCCCGAGGATCTGCACGGCGTCGTAGGTGACGCGGTCGGCGGTGTCGGTGGCGAGGTTCTTGGCCATCGAGATCTCTTTGATCACGCTGATGCCCACGGCCATTTTGGCCGCCTGGCGGTAGGTGAATTCCCGTGAAACCTCTACGGCGGTGGCCATCTCCGCCAGGCGATGCTTGATCACCTGGAATCTGCCGATGGGTTTGCCGAAGGCTTCGCGCTGAGCAGCCCATTTGAGGCTTTCCTCCAACGCCATCTGCGCCGTCATGTTGGCCATCAAGGCCAGGGCCAGGCGCTCGCTCTGGAAGTTGCCCATGATGCAGGCAAAGCCCATGTTCTCGGCGCCAATCAAATTGCCTACGGGTACTCGGCAATCATCGAAAAACAATTCAGCCGTATCCGACGCCCACCAGCCCATTTTCTTCAGGGGCTGGCCGACAGTAAAACCGGGGGTGCCTTTTTCGATCAGCAGCAGGCTGATGCCGGCAAAACCCGGCGCGCCGGTGCGCACGGCAACGGTATAGAAATCGGCCCGGATGCCGCTGGTGATGAACGTCTTGCTGCCGCTGACGCGGTAATGCTCGCCGTCGCGAATGGCGCGAGTCTGCAGGCTGGCCACATCGGAGCCGCCGCCCGGTTCGGTGATCGCCAGGGAGATGATCTTTTCACCCGACAGCACCTGCGGCACCACACGCTCGCGCACTTCAGGCCGCGCCCATTTGACGACGGGCGGCAAGCCGATATCCAACGACCCCAACCCCGCCACGACGCCACCGGAGCCGCAACGCATCAGTGCTTCGCTGGCTGCCACCTTGGCGAACAGATCGCCCTCGTGGCTGCCGCCCAGCGCTTCGGGGTAACCGATGCCAAGGATTCCCGCCGCGCCGGCCTTGAGGTACAGCTCACGGGGGAAGCTTTCCGCCTCCTCCCACTGCTCGATGCCCGGCAACAGCTCGCGCTCGACGAAGCGAAGCACGCTGTCGCGGACCAATTGGTGGCTGGGGTCGAAGTAGTCCTGATAGGCAGACATCGGCAAGCTCCATGGCGAGATGGAGCGAACTTACCAAGCGCTTGCTTGGTTATCAAGCAAGACAAAACACTGAACAACCCCACAAAATACAGTGGGAGCTGGTTTGCTCCCCCATTTGTGGGGCGGTGTTCTTTAGAGTGCGATGGGTTTGCGGCCAGCGAAGGAATGCGCCAGCGTGCCGCCATCCACCAACTCCAACTCGCCCCCCAGCGGCACGCCATGGGCGATGCGCGAGGTGATCAGGCCTTTGTTGGTCAGCAGTTGGGCAATGTAGTGTGCGGTCGCCTCGCCTTCCACCGTCGGGTTGGTGGCCAGGATCACTTCGGTAAAAGTGCCCTGTGCTTCGATGCGCGCCACCAATTGCGGAATGCCGATGGCTTCCGGGCCCAGGCCGTCCAGCGGCGACAGATGGCCCTTGAGCACGAAGTAGCGGCCGCGGTAGCCGGTCTGCTCCACCGCGTACACATCCATCGGCCCTTCCACCACGCACAGCAGCGTGTCGTCGCGGCGCGGGTCGGCGCATTGCGGACAGAGTTCTTCTTCGGTCAGCGTGCGGCACTGGCGGCAGTGACCCACACCGGTCATGGCCTGGCTCAGGGCCTGGGCCAACCGGGTGCCGCCGCTACGATCACGCTCCAGCAGTTGCAGCGCCATACGCTGGGCGGTTTTCTGGCCGACACCTGGCAAAGTGCGCAGGGCGTCGATCAGTTGGCGAATCAGGGGGCTGAAGCTCATGGGCGAAGGGTCCGACAAAACAACGAGACGCGGTTTATACCCGCGCCCCGGATTAGCGTCAAATGCGCACGACCAACTTGCCGAAGTTGCGTCCTTCCAGTAGACCGATAAAGGCCTCCGGCGCCTGCTCCAGGCCCTCGACCACATCCTCGCGGAACTTGATCTTGCCGTCTCGCACCCACGGCGCCATGGCGCTCAGGAACTCGGGCTGGCGATCGCCGTAGTCATCGAACACGATAAAGCCCTGGATGCGCACCCGCTTGGTCAGCAGCGTTCGCTGCAAGGCTGGCAGGCGATCAGGACCACTGGGGGCTTCATGGGCGTTGTAACCGGCGATCAACCCGCACAGTGGGATGCGCGCCTTGGGATTGAGCAGCGGCACCACGGCATCGAACACCTTGCCTCCGACGTTTTCAAAATAGATATCAACGCCCTTGAAGCACGCCAGGGCCAGGTCATTGGCAAAGGTCGCGCTCTTGTGATCGACGCAGACATCAAAGCCCAACTCATCTACCACGTAGCGGCACTTGTCTGCGCCCCCAGCGATCCCGACCACGCGCAAGCCCTTGAGCTTGGCCACCTGCCCCACCACCGAACCCACCGCGCCAGACGCTGCGGCGACTACCAGGGTTTCCCCGGCCTTGGGCTGGCCGATGTCCATCAAGCCCATGTAGGCGGTCATGCCCGGCATGCCCAGCACACCCAAGGCCATGGACGGGCTGGCCAGTCCCTTGGGCACTGGCATCAGGTTACGGCCATCGGAGATGCAGTGGCTCTGCCACCCCGTGGCACCCACCACCAGATCGCCCACTTCGAATTTCGGATTACGCGATTGTTCGATACGGCTGACAGCCCCACCGGTCATTACTTCGTCGATTTCCACCGGTGCTGCGTAGGACGGCGCGTCACTCATGCGCCCGCGCATGTAGGGGTCCAGGGACAGGTACAACGTTTTCAGCAGGACTTGGCCGTCCGCCAACTCCGGCAGATTCACGCGTTCCAAACGGAAGTTTTCCGGGGTCGGTGCGCCCTGCGGGCGTGAGACCAGGACAATGCGCTGGTTGAGGGTCGGTTCTTGAGGCATGAAAGGGCTCCTTTATCGAATCCATCGGTATAGGGTGCAGACCATGCGTGCTGTGCCAGGGTTCGATCAGATTTGGCACAAACAAAAATGCCAGGCACGAGGCCTGGCATTGTAGTCTAGCTAAAGCGACAGGATCAGAACGGCAGCTTCATGCCCGGAGGCAATTGCATGCCAGCGGTCACGCCGCCCATTTTTTCCTGGCTGTTGGCTTCGATTTTGCGCACGGCGTCGTTGACGGCCGCAGCGAACAAGGCCTCAAGCATTTCCAGATCATCTTCGCCGACGCCTGGCAGCACGCTTGGGTCGATGCTCACACGTTTGATGTCGTGACGACCGGTCATCACCACACTGACCATATCGCCACCGGCTTTACCGGTGACTTCGGCGTTGGCCAGTTCTTCCTGCATCTTGGCCATCTTTTCCTGCATCTGCTGCGCCTGCTTCATCAGGCCGGCCATGCCACCTTTCATCATGGGAATCACCTCAAAGTACGTGGATCAAATTAGTAGCCCGGTATCAGGACGCCTGAGGCACCGGAGCTTCGACAGGTTCAATAGTATCGTGACGGACGACCGCACCGAACTGTTGCATCATTTGCTGGATAAGCGGATCACCATGGATCGAGTCCTCGGCCTCACGCTGACGGTTGATGCGCCGGCGGGTCGCGGCCTGGGCCGGGGTTTCCTGCTCGGGCTTGATCAGCTCGATGGTAATGCTCAGCGTGCGCTCATGGTACTGGTTCAGCGCGTCATTCAAGCGGCGTTGCTGGGTCGCATTGAACAGGGCGCTGTGGGCCGGGTCCAGGTGCAACAACCAGTGATCGCCGTCGATGGAAATCAGGGTGCAGTTGGCGGCGATGCTGCCGGTCATGCCGGAAATCGGCAGTTTCGGAAACAATTCCAGCCATTGCAGGGCCAGGCCGGTCGCCGGTGCGGCAGCGGGTTCCGCCTCGGGCTCGGGGGCCGGCTCGGCGGTGTGTTCGCTGGCCAGGTCGTCCAGGTAGCTGTAGGCCGAATCCATGTCCGGCTCGATGTAGTCTTCGTCCAGCGGCGGCTCGTCGTCGAGGTCGATACCCGGCGTCGCCGCCTCCACCTGGGCCACGGTCGGCTCGGGAACCGGCGCGCTGACCCATTCAGGGGCATCCGGCACCACGCTGTCCGGGGTCGGCGTAGGCATCGGAGTCAACTCGGGCTGCTCGCCGGTGGTATCCAGCACGGGCTCCACGGCGGGCACTTGCTCAGCTTCGACTTCAGCGTCAACCGGATCATTCCAGGGCAGGTCGACGACAGGCTCAGGCTCGACAACCGGTTCCGGCTCGACCACGGGTGCAGCGACCACAGGCTCTGGCACAGGTGCTACGGGCGCAGGCGCAGCAACCACTGGCACTACCACCGCCGCGCCAGCCACTGGTTTGGCGGAATCAACTGTGGCCTGGCTGATCCCCACTGGCTTTAGCGGCTGTCTCGGCGCATCGGCCGAATCGGCGGGCCGGAACGCCAGCATCCGCAGCAGCACCATTTCAAAGCCACCACGCGGGTCGGGTGCCAGGGGCAGGTCGCGGCGGCCGATCAAACCCATCTGGTAATAGAACTGCACGTCTTCGGCCGGCAACGCCTGGGCCAGGGCCAACACGCGATCGCGGTCGCCATGGCCGTTGTCGACACCCTCAGGCAGGGCCTGGGCGATGGCGACGCGGTGCAGCACATTGAGGATTTCCGAAAGCACACCGTTCCAGTCAGGGCCTTGTTCCGACAGATGGCGCACGGCTTCGAGCAGCGCCTTGGCGTCGCCTTCGATCAGCGCGTGCAGCACGTCGAAAACCTGGCCGTGGTCGAGGGTGCCGAGCATGGCGCGCACGTCGGCGGCCATGACCTTGCCTTCACCAAAGGCGATGGCCTGGTCGGTGAGGCTCATGGCGTCACGCATCGAGCCATCGGCGGCGCGGCCGAGCAGCCACAATGCGTCGTCTTCGAACGGTACGTTCTCGACACCCAGCACGTGGGTCAAATGCTCCACCACGCGCTCGGGGGTCATGTTTTTCAGGGAGAACTGCAGGCACCGCGACAGAATCGTTGCAGGAAGTTTCTGCGGGTCGGTGGTGGCCAGGATGAATTTGACGTAGGGCGGCGGCTCTTCCAGGGTTTTCAACAGAGCATTGAAGGAGTGGCTGGAGAGCATGTGCACTTCGTCGATCAGGTAAACCTTGAAGCGGCCACGGCTCGGCGCGTACTGCACGTTGTCGAGCAGCTCGCGGGTGTCTTCGACTTTGGTGCGGCTCGCGGCGTCGATTTCGATCAGGTCGACAAAACGTCCTTCGTCGATTTCCTTGCACACCGAACAAGTGCCGCAGGGCGTCGACGTGATCCCGGTTTCACAGTTCAGGCATTTGGCGATGATGCGCGCAATGGTGGTCTTGCCCACCCCCCGCGTACCGGTGAACAGGTACGCGTGGTGCAGCCGTTGGCTGTCCAAGGCATTGATCAGAGCCTTGAGCACATGGGTCTGGCCGACCATTTCGCGGAACGAGCGCGGACGCCATTTACGTGCAAGAACCTGATAACTCATCGAAAACCGTCGCAACTGGGAAACAGAAGCCGGTAATGCTAGCGGAGCAAGGGGGAAATTGCATCCGGCACGCTTGCCTATTCTGACTAAGCCCTTCTGACTGGCCCCAAAAAGGCCTGAACCCGGAGAGCTTAGGCGCACACTCCTGGGCGTTTTATGGATGATGGCCACGGGCAGCCTTGCAGCGCCCCCACCGCTGCGCACCTTGTTGCGGATGAAGATGTCGGGCGAGATCGAGCAAATCATCCAGCTCCACACCGGTGAGACTCCTGACAGGAACTGACAGCACCGCCTTATAGACTCGGCCCCTCACAACACGCGCTTCCAAGGAGCCAACATGCACACCGTCGCCCATTACTTTTTGCTGTACGTCGACAGTCCGGCCACCAGCGCCAACTTCTATAGCCGCCTGTTGGACAAGCCGCCCGTGGAACTCAACCCGACCTTCGCCCTGTTCATGCTCGACAATGGCGTGAAGCTGGGATTGTGGTCACGTCATACCGTGCAGCCGGCGGCGCAGCTCACGGGCGGCGGGGGTGAAGTGGGCCTGTCTCTGGCCGACAAGGCCGCTGTGGACGCGTTGCATGACCAGTGGGTAGCGCGCGGCGCGACGATCATCCAGTCACCGACCACCCTGGATTTCGGCTACACCTTCGTCGCCCAGGACCTCGACGGCCACCGGCTGCGCGCGTTTTGCCTGAGCGACTGAGCGCCAGCGCCCTTCCAGGCTGATGGCGGCCACGCTGGCCAACACGATCACACCGCCCTGCACCACTTGCAGGGTGATGTGTTCACCCAACAGCGTCGCCGCCATCATCATGGCCACGGGCGGGATCAGGTACATCGCCACCGAGGCACGGCTGACCTCGACATGTTTCAACACATAACCCCAGGCCAGGTACGCCAAGGCGCTGGGGAAAATCCCAAGCACCAGCACCGCAAGGTTTTCCGGCAACGGCGCTTGCACCACGGCAGACGACAGGCCCGGCAGGTTCACGCAAAGCATCAGGGTGCCGCCCCAGACCATGTAGCACGCCATCGTCAGCGGGCTGTAGCGGTGGGCGTAGTGCTTCTGGATGGCGAAGTACAGGCTCCACGACACCGCCGCCAACAGCAGCAGCAAGCCGCGCGGGTCGATATTCCCCACCCCGTGATCGCCCCAGATCACCACCAGCACACCGAGCAACCCCAGCAGCACACAGCTCCAGCGCCAGAGGCTGACCCGTTCCTTCAAGCAGAAAAACGCAATCAACACACTGAACAGCGGCGCCGATTGCGCGAGCACGCTGGACGCCCCCGCCGTCACGAATTGCTGTCCGTAATTGAGGCTGGTGTGGTGCAGGAATACCCCGAAAAAACTCAACACCAGCAGCCACGGTAGATCCCACAGGCGTGGCCGACCGATGCCCATCACCAGCGCCACACCGGCCATGAACACCGAAGCGATCAAGAACCGCAACAGCGCCAGCTGACCAGGGCCGTAGCTGTGCAGCCCCATGTGTACGCCAATCGGCGAATAGGCCCAACAAAGGATGACGCTGGCGATGACTAGCGTAAGCTTCAGGGGGGACGGGGTGTTCATCGACGGCATCCGAATATTGAGAAGGAATGCTGTCAGTCTTGGCCCGAGCAACGCGTAGGACAATTAACCGTTTCTGACTTCTGAAATCACTGGAACTGAGCAATGGAACTGGCCCAACTGAAAATGGTGCGAGCCGTGGCGCAAACCGGCAGCGTGGCCCAAGCCGCCGTGCAATTGCACTGCGTGCCGTCCAACATCACCACGCGGATCAAGCAGCTGGAGAGCGAGTTGGGCACGCCACTGTTCATCCGTGCCGGGCGCGGGTTGGCGATCAGTGCGGCGGGTGAGATTTTCCTGGAGTACTGCGAGCGTATCCTGGCCCTGGTGGACGAATCCAAACGCGCCGTGGACGCCAATGCCATTCCTCGTGGCACCCTGCGCATCGGCGCAGTGGAGTCCAGCGCCAGTGGCCGCCTGCCGCCGCTGCTGGCGGAGTATCACCGGCGCTACCCGGATGTCAGCCTGGAACTGGTGACCGGTGCCTGGGGCGAGCTGCTCGATGACCTGCAGCACCATCGCCTGGATGTGGCGCTGGTGGCCGCCGGCAACAAACGCGCAAAGCTCGAACACAGCGTGGTCTACAGCGAACGCCTGGTACTGATCGCCAGCGCCTCCAGCGAGCCGATCCGCAGCGCCGAAGACCTGGCCGGGCGCACCCTCCTGGTGTGGCCACCCGGCTGTCCCTATCGGGCGGCGCTGGAAAACTGGGTCAAGCCCCACGCCTTCAAACCGGCCATCGCCAGCTACGCCAGTTGGGGCACGATCATTGGTTGTGTGAGTGCAGGGATTGGTGTGGCGCTGGCACCGGAAGGCATCCTGGCCCGCTATGAGCAGGCCAACCAGCTGGCGTCGTACCGGTTCGAGGAACTGCAGGCGGTGGAAAACCTGCTGTTCTGGCACAAGGACACGCAGCGGCACCTGGCACGGGATGCGTTTGCCGGATTACTGCGCGAAACATTAGGTTAATGAAGATCCAACATGTGGGGACTACCCCCACACTTAGATTGTTATCGTTGTCGAGATCAGCTCTGGGGGGCCGCTAACCGCGCGTACTGATCCTGGCTGATCCACCCCGTAAACGAGCGATCATCGGCATTGATGAACTCGACCTGGGCCCAGCCATCCTTGAATGCCAGGACACCGACCACGTCGTTCTTGACGATGTACGGGCGTTTAGCAGGCTTGGCATTTGGGTTTTTCAGCAGGTAAGCCTTGTCGGCGGAGACCTTCACCAAGCCAATCCATTTTTTGCTTGCGGTCTGGGTCAGGTCCAGGCCGGTGGCAATCTCCGGCATCAGCACGTTGAGGCAACCGGGATGCTGGCGGCCTTGCGCCACGGTCAGGGTCACGCCGTCGGAGGAAGGCGCCACGCTGCCGGGATAAGCGTCATCGAGCCAAGTGGTCAGCGCGGCGGGCTTGCCTTGCAGGTAGAAACTGCAGCTGCGGGTCACGCCCTCGCCCATTTCTTCCGAGTAGTAACCTTCCACCTGGTGCTCGGGCGTCACCGCGAGCATCAGCCCTTCGTACTTGCCGGAATGCAATGCAGGCGAGCCGGCGAAGACGGGGGCTACGGCGCACAACGACAACACACCCACTGCTAGATAACGCATCATTTTACTTTTTCCCTTCCAGTTTCTCGTAGGCTTTCTGCATAAGGACGTCATAGTTGCCGTAGTCCTCGCCGTTATAGTTACGTGCCATGCTGGTGAAATCTTTGCTTTTCATGGCCTTCATCAACGCCGGGCTCTTGCTGCAAAAACCAAGGAACGCCTTTAGTTGGTTGCCGGCATTCACTTTTAATGCCGCCGAGAATTCAAACACTGTCTTGTAACCACATGAGGCGTAATTGAAGCCCATGATCTGAAACATGCCCCAGGACGCCGACATCAACGCGGCTTCCTGATCCAGCGCAAAGGCAGTGGCCATGGTTTCCCAGGCCTTGGCCTGGTCCTTGTTATTGGTCTGCCACTGCGGCCCGGCCTTTTTCTTGTAGGGGTAGGACAGCAGCGGGTGCGCCTGGTCGTAGATGTGCTTGGTGTACTTGCGAAACAGGTGCCCTTCAAACGCGATCACCGGCAATTTGGCCGGACCGAACCCCGAACGTCCGCCGGACTCCACGGTGGCGAAGGCCTTGATGATGTTCACCGAAATACCGCCACCCAACTGCGTGGCGGCGTTCTGGAAGTCGGTCTCGCTGAGGGTCATCCCCCCGTCACACGTGGCCTGGAGCATCAATTGGCGGTTGCGTTTCTCGGCCTCGATCATCGCGCGCATGCGGTCCAGGTACACATTGACCGTGGCCTGCACCGCATCTGCCTGGTTATTGCCGAACACATTCAGGAAGGTCGGGATACGCATGCTCGGGAACGCCTTCACCGGTACCTTCACCGCTTCTTCGATGAGGCTGTTGAAGGTTTTACCGGTCGGGTCGATCACACCATCGGGGTGCGCATATTTGAGGTGACGGAACTGATACTGGCTGATGCACTGCACCAACTGACCGTCGCACTTACCGTTTTCAGCCAGTGGGAAGCCCAGTTTGGGAATGATCAGATTGAATAAATACTGAATGCACTGCACATCGGCGGGCAAGTTGCGGGCTTTACCGGGCGCGCCTACCGAAGCACTGATAAGACGGGGCAACCCTTGCAGGCTTTTCATCACAGACATCCTTGTTAGTTAAAGAAGTAATGGCACTTCAATATCAACTCCGCACCCTTGTCACACTCTGAAACAAGTGGCTGGCGGAAACTAACAAGGTGGTTTTAGGTTGTCCAGAGCGACCGCCGAAAGTTGTGAAACAGCCGAATTAATTAAATCAGTAACCGTGGAATTCACGGGTTTTCTGATAGGTGTGGAAATCAATCCACTCGACCACATCGTAAGGCAGGTAAAGCTGCATCCGCGCCCGGGAAATGGCGATGTATACCGCACACAGCCGCTGGTCGAACGCGTAGGCGTCCTTGAATTTCACGTTGGTCAGCAGTTCGGGCGTCAGCAGTACACGGTCGAACTCCATGCCGCCCGCCTCCTCCGCCAGCATCAGCAGGCAGCGTTTGCCAGGGACGCCGCTCAGGCGGTTCAAACGCGTGATATCGGCGACGTTGAAGCCTTTTTCCAGCTCGCTCTCGACCCACAGGAACGACTCGTCGTACTGGCTGGCATCGCGCACCTGTTGCCAATCGTCCATGTCACTGAAGTAAGCATGGGCGCCATTGTCGTTGTGCTCGTTGCTGTAGAACTCCGGCTTGAACAGCGCGATCACGCTGATCATGAAGCGCTGGAGATCCTGCTGCGCTGCACTGTCGAAGAAACCGAACGGGCAGTTGGCCTGCTGCAATTGAATCGCCCATTTCATGGTGTCCCAGTGGGACGCGGTCAATACCGCGCAGCCTTCCGGCGGTACGAAGCCCTGAGGGTAATGCTCAATGCCAACGTCGGCATCCCGCGCGCCTTCGAAGGGCGTCTTGCCCTTCTGCGAGTGCACGCTGATCAACGGGTTGACCAGGCGCTCGACGTTGCGGCCCGAGCGCACGGAGTAATTGATGTCGGTGTGCCGGACTTCGCGCTTGCGCCTGACCATCACACCGCTGGCCAGCTGGTACTCATCGCCGAGGGTGATCAGCACCTGGCGGCCGCGTTCGATGATCTGCAACAACGAAGGTGGAATGTCCTGGGCTTCATCGATCAGCACATGGGTGTACCGGGGCGGCACCTCGCAGCCATCGAGGCTCGCGCGCTTGATCAGCAACAGCGCTGCGAAGGCCGTCTGACCGGCCCATTGCGGGTTAGCGTCCAGATACGTCCACAACCGGCTGGAGTACTCCAGCAACGCCTGGGCATCCACGTTGGACAAGGGTTGCTTGAAATGCGGCAAGTGCCGGGCCGACAGGCTGTGATGATTGGAATGGCAATAGCTGTCGAGCACCTTCAGGCAGATATCGAGCGTCGCCGCGCCATCGTGACCGCGCCAGCCATGGATATTGAGGGTCTGCGACACTTCGTGTTTGCCGGGCAACCGGGCCGGTGAGGCCTGCACGGAGGGTCGTTGCCCCTGTAACAGCGCTTTGGCGAAGGCGGCAAAGGTCGAGCCGGTCTTGCTGTCCCTGGCCAAACCCATGCGTTCACGCAGGGTGGCGAGCTTTGCCCCGGTACGCGCCAGTATCAAGGTCTGGGCGGGCCGCAGGCACTCCATCAAGGCGCCCAGCAGGTGGCTCTTACCGATGCCGGCGTAACCTTGGACATGCAGGTCTTCGTTGAGGTTGGCGCGGAAGGTCCGCACCAGCTTGTCCTGGGCCGGGCTGAGCCAGCGCTCGCGGTGCCGGGGCGTGACCATCTGCTGGCTGAACGGATCGTTGCTGCGCAGATGACGGACCTTGTAGCCAATATCCCATTTGCCGGTGGGCAGCAGGTAATCCCGCGCTGCGACTTCTTCAGGCGAGAGCAGGCGCAGATTGACCGTTTTAAGGGCGTTGAAACCGAAGTACAGCTTGCGGGGATCGAACAACCGCTGGGCTTCGGACAACAACGTCGCGGCGCCCTCTGCCCGGTTGTCCACCGCCCAGTCGAGCAGCTTGGCCAAAATGCGCTCGGCGCCAGCGCAGGTCAGGTCTTTTTCCGCCGCCTGGGCCAGGTTCTGGATGACCAGCACGGCAGCCAGCTCAGGGTCTGTCAGGCTCATCAGCGTCTTGGCGCCGTCCGCCCCGAGCAGGCCTGTGCAGGTTTCATCCGTGACGGGCAGGAAGACAGGACTGGATAAATCAAAATGTTCCGGTTGCATAGTGCCTCGCCGCCAGGGAATCAGGCATTGCCCTGACCGCCCAGTTCAAACCGATACTCCCCCAGGGAGCCTGACATACCGCCGCAATGGGGACCCGCGTCAGCCTTAGCGGCCATCGTATTGACCTGCTGCTGGAGTTCGAAGACCGCCATATCCAGCAACCGGCGCAGGTCCTCGGCACTTTGCGCGGCCACATTCAACTGCAGCGTGTAGGCGCCCGTGAGGGGCGGCGGCACGGCCTCGGCGGGCGGTGCGGGCTCGTGGGCCGCGTCCGCAGACCGGATCATTTCCGCCTGGCTGAGGATTTCCGCGTGCTCGTCGTCCATGAGGTCCAGCACCCTCGACAATTCCAGGGTCTGTTCAGGATGCGATTGAATGCGGTCCTTGATCTCCAGGCGCCGCATCTGCCACTCCCGCAGTTTTTCGCGAGTGAGGTCGTCGACTTTTTCCACGTGTGTTGTCTCCGGATGCCAGGCACTGGAGTATGCCGCCATGGACTGCCCGATGGCAGATGGCTTGAAAGCATTTTTTTGAATTGAATTTGAGGAGATGTTGCAAGGAAGAGCGTTATGGAGGCAACCCCACCAGCCACACCCCGGCACACAATGTTCCCGCTGTGGCTGCTGCCTTCCGGCTCTGACCAGGTTCACGGGTAATCGTTGCGGGGGGACCGATGGGGTCACCATAACGACGCCTGCCTCTCGGCAAGCGGGGCCATTGTACCGATCTCATCGGAAGTTACAACCGTTGGCGGCGGATTAAAAATATTCGATGGTTCAAGCACTTGACTGGTGGATTCACATAATTCTCTGTAGGAGCGAGCTTGCTCGCGAAAAACTTGAGAGCGCCTCGATAAACCAGGAACACTGCGTCATCGTTGACGCTCTTCGCGAGCAAGCTCGCGCCTACAAAAGAACGGCTTCGTCGGCCCTGCCGCCTTCTTCCTGAATGACCAAGTGAATAAAGTGCAGTTTGGCAATCACCGCCGGTGGCAGCACGAAGGGATAGAAGTCCGGTTGGCCCATGCTGCGTGACAGTTCATTGAGCATGCCGGCCAGTTCGATCCAGGCGTTGACGAACGACAGGAAGGCCACGCCGCCGGGGTGTTCGGGGTCGTACAGGGTGGTGAGCGGGAATGGCTGGTAATCCAGGTCCATCTCACGGGCGCTCATGCCAAAGCCAAGGGCGGTGTCGACGGCGTCCATCATGTGCAGGTAGTGCGCCCAGGTTTCGGCCCAGTCTTCCCATGGGTGCATGGTGGCGTAGGCGCTGACGCAGGTTTGCTGCCAGTCTGGGCGTGGGCCGTTTTGGTAATGCTGGTCGAGGGCGTCAGCGTAACTGGCGCGTTCGTCGCCGAACAGGTGGCGAAACGGTTCAAGCCAGTGGGTATTGGCGATCAGGCGATCCCAGTAGTAGTGGCCGACCTCATGGCGAAAGTGCCCGAGCAACGTTCGGTAGGGTTCGCGCATTTGTACGCGGACTTTCTCGCGGTGGGCGTCGTCGGCCTCCTTGATGTCCAGGGTGATCAGGCCGTTGGCGTGGCCGGTCATGGGCGCGTTGCCTTCCAGGTCGATGCCGACGAAGTCGAAGGCCAGGCCCGTGTCTTCGTCGACGCTTTTGGGAACCACTTGTAAACCCAGACTAATGAGCTGTGCTACCAGGCGGCGCTTGGCGGTTTCGACTTTGCGCCAGCGTTCGTGGTTTTGCGCGATCGACAAGTCAGGAATGGTGCGGTTCAGGCTGCACGCCACGCACAGCGGCGCGGTGCTGTGGGCCGGGATCAGCCAGTTGCAAGCGGCCGGTGTATCGAGGTTGGCGCAGCGGCGGAAGGCACCGGCGTCGAGGTTGCCGTCCTGCAGCCAGGTGCCTTCGACGGGGCCGGGTTGCAGGGAGGCGAGACGACTTTGTTGGGCTTGGTAGCCGAGCAGCGCCTGGCAGGCCAGGCATTGACTGTTGCGAAAGAACAGCGATTGGCCGCAACGGCACTGCCACACTTTGCTGTCGCGGGATGTGCCGGCTACGAACGGTGCAGCGATGCGCGAACTGAGTTGCTCGAAGTAGCGGAACATGGCGATCTCTCCCTGGGTGACTGAGACTAGATCATTTCCCGCTACCGATCGTTCAACATGGCTTCTGTGGGAGCGAGCTTGCTCGCGAAGAACGTCAACGATGACGCAGCGTTCCTGGTTTATCGAGACGCTCTCAAGTTTTTCGCGAGCAAGCTCGCTCCTACAGTGGGATCGGTTCAGACCTTGATGTTGTTCCTGGCGAGGAAGGTGACGAAAGCTTCTTCATCCAGCACCTTCAAGCCCAATTCGCTGGCCTTGGCCAGCTTGGAACCGGCGCCCGGCCCAGCCACCACGCAGTGGGTCTTCGCCGACACGGACCCCGCCACCTTGGCGCCCAGGCTTTCGAGCTTCTCCTTGGCCACGTCGCGGCTCATCAACTCCAGCGAACCGGTGAGTACCCAGGTGTGCCCGGCTTCGGGCAAGCCTTCGACCACCTTCTTCTCGCTGTCCCAATGCATACCGAAGTCTTTGAGCTGCTGCTCGATGGCCAGGGCGCGGTGGGCGTTGTCGGCATTATCGAAGAACTCGCGCACGGCCTTGGCCTGTTTCTCCGGCAGGGCCTGGCGCATGTCCAGCCAGTCGGCCTTGATTACGCCTTCGAGGGTGACGAACTTGTCCGCCAGCTTTTGCGCGGCGCCCGGGCCGACGCTCGGGACGTGCAGCTTGTCGAGCAACCCGCCCAAGGTGGTGCTGGCGGCGAATTCGGCACTCAGGTCACCCTGATCCTGCAATTGCAGGCCGCACTCTTCCGGCGACAGCAGCGCGCCGATCACGTCCTGGTTATGGCTGTCTTCAAAGAAACTGTGGATCTCATGCGCCACTTCCAGGCCCACGTCCGGCAAGTACGTCAGCACTTCGGGCAAGGCCTTCTGCACGCGCTCCAGGGAGGCCAGGGAGCGCGCCAGCACCTTGGCGGTCTCCTCGCCTACATCAGGAATGCCCAGCGCATAGATAAAGCGCGCCAGGGTCGGGGATTTGCTGTTTTCGATGGCGGTGATCAGCTTCTTGCTGGAAATGTCGGCAAAGCCTTCCAGGTCGATGATGTGTTCGTACTTGAGTTTGTAGAGGTCGGCCGGCGAGCCGATGAGGTTTTCATCCACCAGTTGTTCGATGGTTTTGTCGCCCAGGCCGTCAATGTCCATGGCGCGGCGTGAGACGAAATGGATAATCGCCTGCTTGAGCTGCGCGCCACAGGCCAGACGCCCGACGCAACGGTACACCGCGCCCTCGCTGACGGTTTCCTTGCCCTTGCTGCGTTTGACCAGTTGCGTACGCTCCACGTGGGAACCACACACCGGGCAGCTCTGCGGGATCGGCACCGCACGGGCGTTTTCCGGACGACGCTCAAGCACCACCGAGACCACCTGCGGGATCACATCCCCGGCGCGGCGGATGATCACGGTATCGCCGATCATCACGCCCAGGCGCGCCACTTCATCCATGTTGTGCAGGGTCGCGTTGGACACGGTGACACCCGCGACCTTGACCGGCTTGAGGCGTGCCACCGGCGTGACGGCGCCAGTACGACCAACCTGGAATTCCACGTCTAGCAGCTCAGTCAGCTCCTCCATGGCCGGGAATTTATGCGCGATGGCCCAGCGCGGTTCACGGGCGCGGAAGCCCAGTTCTCGCTGGGAAGCGATGCTGTTGACCTTGAACACCACGCCGTCGATCTCATACGGCAGGCTGTTACGCCGCTCGCCGATATCGCGGTAGTACTCCAGGCAATCCTGGATACCCTTTGCCAACTTCAACTCACGGCTGATGGGCATGCCCCATTTCTGCAACTGTTGCAGGTTGCCGATATGGGTGTCGCTGATATCAGTGGTCACACCGTAGCAGCAGAATTCCAGCGGACGGCTGGCGGTGATCTTCGAATCCAGCTGACGCAAACTACCGGCAGCGGCGTTGCGCGGGTTGGCGAAGGTCTTGCCGCCGACTTCCAGCTGCGAGGCGTTGAGCCGTTCGAAACCGGCCTTGGACATGAACACTTCACCGCGCACTTCCAGGGTCGCCGGCCAACCACTGCCGTGCAGCTTCAACGGAATATTGCGCACGGTGCGCACGTTGACGCTGATGTCTTCGCCGGTGGTGCCGTCGCCACGGGTGGCGCCGCGAACCAGTTCGCCGTCCTGATACAGCAGGCTGACCGCCAGGCCATCCAGCTTCGGTTCGCAGCTGTACTCCACCGCCGCGCCACTGCCAAACAGATCACCGGCCGGCAGGTCGAGGCCTTCGGTGACCCGGCGATCGAATTCCAGCATGGTGGTTTCGTCAAAGGCGTTGCCGAGGCTGAGCATGGGGATCTCATGCTTGACCTGGGTGAACGCCGACAACGCCGCACTGCCGACCCGCTGCGTCGGAGAATCGCGCGTGACCAGGTCCGGATGCTCGGCTTCCAGGGCCTTGAGCTCATGGAACAGACGGTCGTACTCGGCGTCCGGAATGCTCGGCTCGTCGAGGACGTGGTAACGGTAGTTGTGCTGATCCAGTTCAGCGCGCAGTTCGAGGATGCGGGTGTGGGCGGCGGTCATGGGTGTTCTCTCATAAAGCAAAAGAGCAGCCGAAGCTGCTCAATATGTTAGTGCACGGATTCTACAGACAACGCTTAAGATCGAACCTCAGCGTTTCTGTGTCAGGGCGCGACGCTCGAACTCGACGATGCGCTGACGGTAATGCTCGATGGTCTGGGCGGTGAGGACGCTGCGTTGGTCGTCCTTGAGTTCGCCGTTCAGTTCCTGGGACAGCTTGCGGGCTGCGGCCACCATCACGTCGAAAGCCTGTTTCGGGTGACGCGGACCTGGCAGGCCGAGGAAGAAGCTCACCGCCGGGGTGCTGAACAGGTCGATATCGTCCAGATCGAAGGTGCCTGGCTTGACCGCGTTGGCCATGGAGAACAGCACTTCGCCGTTACCCGCCATGCTTTCGTGACGGTGGAAAATATCCATCTCGCCGAAGCGCAGGCCGCTTTCCAGAATATTTTGCAACAAAGCCGGGCCCTTGAAGCCGGCGGCGTCGCGGCAGATCACGCTGATCACCAACACTTCTTCGGCGGCAGGCTGGTCGTTCACGGATTGGCGCGGGGCGTTCTTGCCAGCGTTTTCGTCCGGGAAATCATCGTCGCGGCTGCTGAAACTCGGGCCGTCATCGACGTCCAGGTCCAAATCAGCCTGACGTGACTCTGCCACCACCGGCGCGGCGCGCTTGCCACGTTTGGAAGACGGCTCGCGCGCTTCTCGCACCGGCGCGCTCATGGACGGCAAGTCGTGCTCGTCCAACTGCGGTTCTTTATGGGTATCCAGCACACGGGGCGGCCCCAGCAGCTCGGCGCTGCCGTCGTCGTCAGGCAAGTTGGACAGGTTGCGGTCCAGACGGAATTTGAGCTTGCCCTTGCCACCGCGCATGCGGCGCCAGCCATCAAAAAGAATACCGGCAATGACAATAATGCCGATGACGATCAGCCACTCGCGCAGACCGATTTCCATGTAATCCCGTGCCTCTAATAAAAAATGCTGAAAAATAAGGGGTTTAGCAACGTGCAAACCGCTTTAAAACGTGGCGCCAACTCTATGTTCTGACTGACGTTTTGCCCACGCATACGAAAATTTGACATTAAACTAGCACGACCAAAGATAACTTTACACCGTCTGTCAAAAAGCCTTGAACAAATATGTCCATTTGCCACTTTCGCCAGACCGGTAAAGCGTCTTACCGCGCGCTATAAAAATTCTGTCCCAACAAGGATCAAGACTCCACCATCGCCATCGCTTCTTCCACATCCACCGCGACCAAACGCGAACAGCCCGGCTCGTGCATCGTTACCCCCATCAATTGGTCAGCCATCTCCATGGCGATCTTGTTGTGGGTGATATAGATGAACTGCACGGTCTGGGACATCTCTTTGACCAACCGCGCATACCGTCCAACGTTAGCGTCATCCAACGGGGCGTCAACTTCGTCGAGCATGCAGAACGGCGCCGGGTTCAACTTGAAGATGGCAAATACCAGAGCCAATGCGGTCAGGGCTTTCTCGCCGCCGGACAACAAATGGATGGTGCTGTTCTTCTTGCCCGGAGGCCGCGCCATGATCGTCACCCCTGTATCGAGTAGATCTTCGCCCGTCAGTTCCAAGTAAGCGCTGCCACCGCCGAAAACTTTTGGGAATAACGCCTGTAAACCGCTATTAATCTGATCAAAGGTATCTTTGAAGCGGTTTCGGGTTTCCTTGTCGATCTTGCGGATCACGTTTTCCAGGGTGTCCAGGGCTTCGACCAAATCAGCGTCCTGGGCATCCAGATAACGTTTACGCTCGGATTGTTGCTGGTATTCGTCGATGGCCGCCAAGTTGATCGCGCCGAGGCGTTGGATACGTGCAGCAATCCGCTCAAGCTCTTCTTCGGCTTCTTTCTCGTTGGCCTGGGCGGTCAGGGTATTGAGCACGCCGTGCAAGTCGTAGCCGTCTTCCAGCAATTGGTCTTGCAGGGTCTTGCGGCGCACGGTCAGGGCTTGCCATTCCATGCGCTGTTGTTCGAGCTGACCGCGGATCAGCTGGGATTGCTGCTCGGCCTGGGTTCGACGTTTTTCGGCGTCGCGTAATTCGCGGTCGGCGTCTTCCAGAGCGATTTGCGCGGTCTTGAGTTCTTCGTCGACGGTCATGCGCTTGTCGAGCAATTCTTCCAGCTTGAGGCGCAACTCCTCCAGCGGCGCTTCGCCCTCTTCCAGGTTGAGGCTCAGTTGCTCGCGCTTTTCAGTGAGGCGTTCGGACTGCATCTCCAGGCGTTCAAGGGCCTGGGCCGTGGACGCGTGCTGGGCCTTGAGCGAACCCAGGCGCACCGCCAACTGGTGGGCATGATCCTTGTGCTGACGGGCTTCCTGGCGCACGCGGTCGAGGCGTTCGCGCAGGCTGTCGCGCTGGGCCAGCAGCAATTCACGCTGCTCGGTGTCGAGCGCCATGCTGTCGAGGGCTTCCTGCAGGTGCAGACGCGCTTCGCCGATCTGTTCGTGTTCCAGGGCGCGCTGCTCGCCCATCTCGGCGACTTCTTCGTCGAGGCGGGTGCGGCGCAAGGTCAATTGCTCGACCTTGGCTTTGCTCGCGGAGAGTTGGGCTTTCAATTCGCCTTGCTGGCGCGCTTCGTCCTGCAACAGGCGGCGCAGGTGTTCGCGGCCGGTCTCTTGCTGACGCTGGGTGGCGCGCAGGGTTTGCAGTTCGGTTTCCAGGCTTTCGAGGGTGGCTTCGCGCTCTTCGCGTTCGGCGATCAGATTGACGATTTCCTGGCCACGGGCCAGGACGCCACTTTCGGCTTCACTGGCGCGGCGTACGCGCAGGAAATGGCGGCCGACCCAGTAGCCGTCGCGGCTGATCAGGCTTTCGCCGGCCGCCAGTTGGCCGCGCTGGGCCAGGGCCTGCTCAAGTGATTCAACCGGTTTGACCTGGCCCAGCCACGGCGACAGATCAATCGCCGCCTCAACCTTATCCAGCAAACTGCCCGGCACCCGCGTGCCATCCGCCGCAGGGCTGAGCAAACGCAAATCGCCCTGGGCAAAACCGGCCAGGTCGAAGCCGCCAAAATCATCCACCAAGACGGCTTGGAGATCGGCACCGAGGACAGTTTCAACCGCCAACTCCCAACCCGCCTCGACCTTCAAGCCTTCCGCCAGGCGCGGGCGCTCGGCCAAATGCTGGTCACGCAGCCATTCAGCGGTGCCGGTGCCGGGGTCCAAGGCGGCTTGCTGCAAGGCTTCCAGGGACGCCAGGCGGCCATTGAGCCGCTGCAAATCACCCTGGGCCTGTTGCTGTGCCTGGGTCGCCTGTTGCAGTTGCTGACGCAATTGCTCCAGGCGCTCCACTTGTTGCTCTTCACTGGCTTCCAGCTCTTCCAGCGTCATTTCGCTTTCAGCCAGCTGCTCGCTCAATTCCATGATCGCCGCGTCTTCCGGGTCGGCGGCAAGCAACACACGCTCTTCCTGCAGACGACGCTGGCGCTCGGCCAGGCGCTCCATACTGGTTTCCAGCTGCTGGATACGCGACTGCTGCACCTCGGCCTGGCGCCGTGGTTCGGCAGACTTCAGGTTGAAGGTGTCCCACTGCTCCTGCCAGCCGTGCATGGTGGTTTCGGATTCTTCCAGCGCGGCAGCGGCTTCTTCGGCGGCGGCGCTGGTGATTTCCTGTTCGGGGGTGAGCATGTCCAGCTCTTCACCGAGGGTCAGCAGCAAGGTGCGGTCGTGGCCCAGGTGCGATTCAGTTTCCAGCCGCGCGCGTTCGGCTTCCTTCAAGTCATCCTGCAACTGACGCAGGCGCTGCTGGCCGTGCTGGATGCTTTGCTCGACGCGGGCAATGTCGCCGCCCACCGAATAGAAGCGACCCTGCACCAGATTGAAGCGTTCGGACAGGTCATGGTGGCCGTCACGCAAGCGTTCGATGCTGGCGTCGGCGTTGCGCTGCTCGGCCACCAGGGCTTCAAAGCTGATTTCCTGGGTGCCGATGATCGCTTCGCGCTGCCCCACCTGGTCATTCAACGCCTGCCAACGCAAAGCCGACAATTGCGCCTTGAGCTGGCGCTCCTCGCCCTTGTACTCCTGGTACTTCTCGGCAGCCTGGGCCTGGCGGTGCAGGCGCTCCAACTGGCGCTCCAGCTCTTCGCGCAGGTCGGTCAGGCGAGCGAGGTTCTCATGGGTGCGGCGGATACGGTTTTCGGTCTCGCGGCGGCGCTCCTTGTACTTGGAGATGCCGGCCGCCTCCTCGATAAAGTTACGCAGGTCTTCGGGCTTGGCTTCGATCAGCTTGGAGATCATGCCCTGCTCGATGATCGAGTAGCTGCGCGGGCCGAGGCCGGTGCCGAGGAAAATATCCGTGATGTCGCGGCGTCGGCACTTGGTGCCGTTGAGGAAGTAGCTGTTCTGGCTGTCGCGGGTCACTTTGCGGCGGATCGAGATTTCCGCGTAGGCCGCGTACTCGCCGATCAAGGTGCCGTCGGAGTTGTCGAACACCAGTTCGATACTGGCCTGGCTCACCGGCTTGCGGCTGGTGGAGCCATTGAAGATGACGTCGGTCATCGACTCGCCACGCAGGTTTTTGGCCGAGCTCTCGCCCATCACCCAGCGGACGGCGTCGATGATGTTCGACTTGCCGCAACCGTTGGGCCCGACCACCGCCGCCATGTTACTGGGGAAGTTCACCGTGGTCGGGTCGACGAAGGATTTGAACCCCGCCAGTTTGATGCACTTGAGCCGCACGCTTAGGCGTCCGCCAACGCAGCGATGACCAGCGCGCAACTGCGCTCGCCGTAGGTCGACAGCACTTGACGAATGTGCGGCAGGTCACGGGCCAGTACCGCGGCGAGCAGTTGCTCGAACAGCGCCAGGTACTCGCTCATGGACGCCTTGCGCTGATCCAGCGCCAGGTAATAGGCGCGGTTCATCGCCGGTTGCAGGTTCTCGACGGTTTCCTGCAGGTACGGGTTGTTAGCGAAAGGATAGGCGGCGCGCATTACATTGAAGCTTTCTTCAACGAAGGCGCGGATGTCCTGACGCTCGAAATTGGTGACCAGGCGCTGCTGGATCTGCACGAACGGCGCCATGTCGGCCTGCGTCTGCCAGCCTTGGGCAACCGCATTGCCGAGCAGGATGTACAGCTCGCCCATCAAGGTGCACAGGCTCTGCACCTTGTGCGCAGTGAGCTCTGTGACGTGGGCGCCACGGCGCGGCAGGATCGCGATCAGGTGGCGGCGTTCGAGAATCAGCAAGGCTTCGCGCACGGAGCCACGGCTGACATTGAGCGCCAGCGTGACCTTTTGCTCCTGGATCCGCTCTCCAGGCTTGAGATCGCCGCGAATGATGCGTTCGGCGAGGTGGTGAGCAATTTGCTCGGCGAGACTGTCCGGCGCCTTGAACGTCATGTTTTACCTTCAAAATCTTCTATCGGTACAAGCGCGGCAGTGTAGCGCATTGGCTGGCTGATGGCGCTACGCCCACCTTTCAGAATTTGGCACGGAATAAGCACAGATGAACACCCAGAAGCCCCTAAAAACGCCGGTTCCAGAAGACTGGACCATAATTGAAAGTGATGCGACCGCATTTTCTTGACCTTCTGGTCAGAAAATCGTTGACCGAAAAGTCAGACATGACTAGATTCGGCGCAAAGCGGTTAACAACAATAATGAGTCTGCGAGGCCTTCCGTGATCCAGTTTTTACTTAACCAGGAACTCCGTAGCGAGCACGCCCTGGACCCCAACCTGACTGTGCTCAACTATTTGCGTGAGCACCTGGGCAAATCCGGTACCAAGGAAGGCTGCGCCAGCGGCGATTGCGGTGCCTGCACTGTGGTGGTGGGCGAGCTGCACACGGATGACACCGGCGCCGAGCAGATTCGTTATCGCAGTCTAAATTCGTGCCTGACCTTTGTGTCGTCGTTGCACGGCAAGCAACTGATCAGCGTCGAAGACCTCAAGCACCAGGGTCAACTGCACAGCGTCCAGAAGGCCATGGTCGAATGCCACGGTTCGCAGTGCGGCTTTTGCACCCCCGGTTTCGTGATGTCGTTGTTCGCCCTGCAAAAGAACAGCGACGCCCCCGACAACCAAAAGGCCCATGAAGCCCTGGCGGGCAACCTGTGCCGCTGCACCGGTTATCGCCCGATTCTCGCCGCCGCCGAACAGGCCTGCTGCAACAAACCCCAGGATCAGTTCGACAGCCGCCAAGCCGAGACCATCGCCCGCCTCAAGGCCATTGCGCCGACGCAAACCGGTGAACTCAACAGCGGCGACAAGCGCTGCCTGGTGCCGCTGACCGTCGCCGACCTCGCCGATCTCTACGACGCCTACCCGCAAGCCCGGCTGCTGGCCGGCGGCACCGACCTGGCGCTGGAAGTCACTCAGTTTCACCGCACGCTGCCGGTGATGATCTACGTCGGCAATATTGAAGAAATGAAGCGTATCGACGACTTCGACGACCGCCTGGAAATCGGCGCTGCCGCCGCCCTCTCCGATTGCTACACCGCGCTGCACCACGCATACCCGGACTTCGGTGAACTGCTGCACCGTTTCGCTTCCCTGCAGATCCGCAACCAGGGCACCCTGGGCGGCAACATCGGCAACGCCTCGCCGATCGGTGACTCGCCGCCGCTGCTGATTGCCCTCGGCGCGCAGATCGTACTGTGCAAGGGCGAAACCCGCCGCACCTTGGCGCTGGAGGATTACTTCATCGACTACCGCGTCACGGCGCGCCAGGACAGCGAGTTCATCGAGAAGATCATCGTTCCCAAGGGCCACGCCTTGTTCCGTGCCTACAAGGTCTCCAAGCGCCTGGACGATGATATTTCCGCCGTCTGCGCCGCGTTCAACCTGAAGATCGATAACGGTGTGATCGGCGAGGCTCGCGTCGCGTTCGGCGGCATGGCCGCCACGCCAAAACGCGCCAAGAACTGCGAGGCGGCGTTGGTCGGCGCCACCTGGAACTGCGCCACCGTGGAAAAGGCCTGTGCCGCCCTCGCCGAGGATTTCACCCCGCTGTCGGACTTCCGCGCCAGCAAGGAATACCGACTGCTCAGCGCCCAGAACCTGCTGCGCAAATACTTCATCGAACTGCAAACGCCGCACATCGAGACTCGGGTGACCGCTTATGTCTAACCATCACGCCGTCGTTAAAACCCAGGCCGAACTCGCCGAGCTGTTCGCACAGGACCTCACCTCTGGCGTGGGCCGCAGCGTCAAGCACGACAGCGCCGCCAAACATGTGTGCGGCGAAGCGCAGTACATCGATGACCGCCTGGAATTCCCCAACCAATTGCACCTGTATGCGCGCATGTCCGACCGTGCCCATGCCCGGATCATCAGCATCGACACCGCGCCCTGCTACGCCTTTGAAGGCGTGCGGATTGTCATCACCCATGAAGACGTGCCGGGCCTGAAGGACATCGGCCCATTGATGCCGGGCGATCCATTGTTGGCGATCGATACGGTGCAGTTCGTCGGCCAGGTCGTGCTGGCGGTAGCCGCCCGCGATCTGGAAACCGCGCGTAAAGCCGCGATGGCCGCCGTGATCGAATACGAAGACCTGGAACCCGTGCTGGACGTGGTCGAGGCGTTTCGCAAGAAGCATTTCGTGCTCGACAGCCACACCCATCAGCGCGGTGATTCGGCAGGCGCACTGGCGACCGCGAAAAACCGCATCCAAGGCACCCTGCACATCGGCGGCCAGGAACACTTCTACCTGGAAACCCAGATTTCTTCGGTAATGCCCACCGAAGACGGCGGCATGATCGTCTATTGCTCCACGCAGAACCCCACCGAAGTGCAGAAACTGGTGGCCGAAGTGCTGGACGTGTCGATGAACAAAATCGTCGTGGACATGCGTCGCATGGGGGGTGGTTTCGGCGGCAAGGAAACCCAGGCCGCAAGCCCGGCGTGCCTGTGCGCGGTGGTCGCGCGCCTCACCGGCCAGCCGACCAAGATGCGCCTGCCGCGTGTCGAAGACATGTTGATGACCGGCAAGCGCCACCCCTTCTACATCGAATACGACGTGGGCTTCGACGACACGGGCCGCCTGCACGGAATCAACCTGGAATTGGCGGGCAACTGCGGCTGCTCACCGGACCTGTCCAACTCGATTGTCGACCGCGCGATGTTCCACTCCGACAACTCGTATTACCTGGGCGATGCCACGGTCAACGGCCATCGCTGCAAGACCAACACGGCGTCCAACACCGCCTATCGCGGTTTCGGCGGCCCGCAAGGCATGGTCGCCATCGAGGAAGTGATGGACGCCATCGCCCGCCATCTGGGCCTCGATCCGCTGGCGGTGCGCAAGATCAATTACTACGGCAAGAACGAGCGCAACGTCACGCACTACTACCAGACCGTCGAGCACAACATGCTCGAAGAGATGACCGCCGAGCTTGAAGCCAGCAGCCAATACGCCGAGCGTCGCGAAGCGATCCGCCTGTACAACGCCCACAGCCCGATCCTGAAAAAAGGCTTGGCGCTGACCCCGGTGAAATTCGGTATTTCGTTTACGGCCAGCTTTCTCAACCAGGCCGGTGCGCTGATCCATATCTACACCGACGGCAGCATCCACCTGAACCACGGCGGCACCGAGATGGGCCAGGGCTTGAACACCAAGGTCGCGCAGGTTGTGGCCGAAGTGTTCCAAGTGGAAATCGACCGCGTTCAAATCACCGCCACCAACACCGACAAGGTACCCAACACCTCGCCGACCGCCGCTTCCAGCGGTGCCGACTTGAACGGCAAGGCTGCGCAGAATGCCGCCGAAACCATCAAGCAGCGCCTGGTGGAGTTCGCCGCACGCAAATACGACGTGAGCGAAGCGGATGTGGCGTTCCACAACGGTCATGTGCGCGTGCGCGATCAGATCCTCACCTTCGAGGCGTTGATCCAGCAGGCGTATTTCGCCCAGGTCTCGCTGTCGAGCACCGGCTTCTACAAGACCCCGAAAATCTACTACGACCGCAGCCAGTCGCGCGGTCGGCCGTTCTACTACTTCGCGTTCGGCGCGGCGTGCTGCGAAGTGATCGTCGACACCCTGACCGGCGAATACAAGATGCTGCGCACCGACATCCTGCACGACGTCGGCGCCTCGCTGAACCCGGCCATCGACATCGGCCAGGTGGAGGGCGGCTTTATCCAGGGCATGGGGTGGCTAACCATGGAAGAACTGGTGTGGAACGACAAAGGCAAGCTGGTGACCAACGGCCCGGCCAGCTACAAGATCCCGGCCGTGGCCGACATGCCGCTGGACCTGCGGGTGAAGCTGGTGGAAAACCGCAAGAACCCGGAAGACACGGTGTTCCATTCCAAGGCCGTGGGCGAACCGCCGTTCATGCTCGGCATCGCGTCGTGGTGCGCGATCAAGGATGCGGTGGCGAGCCTGGGTGACTATCGCCATCAGCCCAAGATCGATGCGCCGGCGACACCGGAGCGGGTGTTGTGGGGGTGTGAGCAGATGCGGCAGTTGAATGCGGCCAGGGCCGTTGAGATTGAAACCGAGATGGCTTCGCTCTAGACCGAGGCGCTGCCATCGCGGGCAAGCCCGGCGCCCACATTTTGATGTGTGAACCCCATAAAATGTGGGAGCTGGCGTGCCTGCGAAGACGGCCGAACTGACAACAGAAAGGTTGAGGTAGACATGAACAACTGGATCAGCGCCCTCGCCGACCTGCAAAACAGGGGCGAACCCTGCGTCCTGGTAACCATCATCGAAGAGCTCGGCTCCACGCCACGCAATGCCGGTTCCAAAATGGTGATCAGCGCCGCGCAGAGTTTCGACACCATCGGTGGCGGGCACTTGGAATACAAGGCAATGCAGATCGCCCGCGACATGCTCGTACGCGGTCAGCAGAACACTCATCTGGAGCGCTTCAGCCTGGGCGCCAGCCTGGGTCAGTGCTGCGGTGGCGTGACCGTGCTGCTCTTCGAACCCATGGGCCAGGTGCAGGCGCAGATCGCGGTATTTGGCGCTGGCCATGTCGGCCGTGCACTGGTGCCGTTGCTGGCCAGCCTGCCGTGCCGGGTGCGCTGGATCGATTCCCGTGACCAGGAGTTTCCGGCACATATACCCCAGGGCGTGCGTAAAATCGTCAGCGAAGAGCCGGTCGACGAAATTGCTGACCTGCCAGTGGGCAGTTACTGCATCGTCATGACCCACAATCATGCGCTGGACTTGGAACTCACCGCCGCCCTGCTCAAACGCAATGACTTTGCCTACTTTGGCCTGATCGGTTCGAAGACCAAACGCGTCAAGTTCGAACACCGCCTGCGAGATCGCGGCTTCGACACCGCGCACTTGCAACGCATGCGCTGCCCCATGGGCCTCACCGAGGTGAAGGGCAAGTTGCCGGTGGAAATCGCCATCTCCATCGCCGGCGAAATCATCGCCACCTATAACGCCAATTTCGGCCAGCACACCGCCAGCGCCGAACCTATTGCCAAACTGCTGCCGGCTTCACGCCGCAGCCAAGCCATTTGAATTGAGATCGCCATGCCTTTAACGCGTAAAGCCTACCGTGCCGCCCTCCTGCACAGCATCGCCGACCCTGCTGAAGTGGGGATCGAAGCCTCCTATGAGTATTTCGAAGACGGCCTGCTGGTGATCGAAAACGGCCAGATCAGCGCTGTCGGCCATGCCAGCGACTTGCTGCCGACCCTGCCTGCCGATATCGACATCACCCACTACCAGGACGCGCTGATCACCCCCGGCCTGATCGACACCCATATCCACCTGCCGCAAACCGGCATGGTCGGCGCCTATGGCGAGCAGTTGCTGGATTGGCTCAACACCTACACCTTCCCGTGCGAAAGCCAGTTCGCCGACAAGGCCCACGCCGAAGAAGTCGCGGATATTTTCATCAAGGAACTGCTGCGCAACGGCACCACCACCGCGCTGGTGTTTGGCAGCGTGCATCCGCAATCGGTGAACGCGTTCTTTGAAGCCGCTGAGAAACTCGATCTGCGCATGATCGCCGGCAAGGTGATGATGGATCGCAACGCGCCGGACTACCTGACCGACACCGCCGAATCCGGCTACCAGGAAAGCAAGGCGCTGATCGAGCGTTGGCACGGCAAGGGCCGCCTGCATTACGCGGTGACGCCGCGCTTTGCGCCGACCAGCACGCCGGAACAACTGGCACTGGCCGGGCAACTGCTGGGCGAATACCCAGACCTGTACATGCAGACGCACATCAGCGAGAACAAGCAGGAAGTGGAATGGGTGAAGGAACTGTTCCCGGAGCGCAACGGCTACCTGGATGTGTATGACCATTACAAATTGCTCGGCGAACGCTCGGTGTTTGCCCATGGCGTGCACCTGTGCGATGACGAGTGCGCGCGGTTGGCGGAGACCGGCTCGGCGGTCGCATTCTGCCCGACCTCGAACTTCTTCCTCGGCAGCGGCTTGTTCAACCTGCCGATGGCCGAGAAGCACAAACTGAATGTGGGCCTGGGCACCGACGTGGGCGGCGGCACCAGCTTCTCGCTGCTGCAGACCCTGAACGAAGCCTACAAGGTCATGCAACTGCAGGGTGCGCGCTTGAGCCCGTTCAAGTCGCTGTACCTGGCCACCCTGGGCGGTGCGCGGGCGCTGCGGTTGGAAGACAAGATCGGCACGCTGCAACCGGGCACCGATGCGGACTTCCTAGTGCTGGATTACAACGCGACACCGCTGCTGAGCTATCGCTTGAAGCAGGCGAAGACCATCGCCGAGACGTTGTTCGTGCTGATGACGCTGGGGGATGATCGGACGGTGTTGCAGACCTATGCGGCCGGCCAGTTGGTGCATCAGCGCTGATCTGAAGCACGCCGGAACCAAATGTGGGAGCGGGCTTGCTCGCGAATGCGCTGGATCAGTCAATACATCGGGTGACTGACACTCAGCATTCGCGAGCAAGCCCGCTCCCACATTTTTAGTCCCAGGTGAACCAGGGTAACTACAGTTTTACCGAGGAGCGCCCCGGCTTCTTGGTCTGCAACAGGTGCGAGAACACCGCATGCAGATCATCCGACGCGCTCTCTTCGTCGAGGTTGAGCTTGCTGTCGATATGATCCATGTGATGCATCATCAAGTTCACCGCCAACGCCGCGTCCCGTGCTTCGATCGCGTCGATCAACTGGGTGTGCTCATCGTAGGAACAGTGCGAGCGGTTGCCGCTTTCGTACTGGGCGATGATCAATGAAGTCTGGGACACCAGGCTACGCTGGAAACTGATCAGCGGCGCGTTCTTCGCCGCTTCGGCCAGCTTGAGGTGGAATTCACCGGAGAGGCGGATACCCGCGCCGCGGTCGCCACGGGAAAAGCTGTCGCGCTCGTCGTTGACCATCTGACGCAACTCGGCCAATTGTTCGGCCGTGGCGTGCTGGACTGCCAACTCGGTAATTGCCCGCTCCACCAGACGCCGCGCGAGAAATACCTGGCGTGCTTCCTCGACGCTCGGGCTGGCCACGACCGCGCCGCGATTGGGCCGCAGCAGCACCACACCTTCATGGGCCAGGCGCGACAGGGCGCGGCGGATGATGGTGCGGCTGACGCCGAAGATTTCGCCCAGTGCCTCTTCACTCAATTTGGTACCGGGTGCCAGGCGTTGTTCGAGGATCGCTTCGAAGATATGCGCGTAGACGATATCGTCCTGGGTTCCGCTGCGACCGGCCTTGCCGGCTCGCGGTTGTTTCTTGAGAGGTTGCAACTGTTCGTTCATGGGCACTCGGGTTTGGAGAACGGCGGCGAATTAACGGTAATACGGCAACAGCGGGTCGCTGGCAAGTATCACCTAAAAACAGGGCACATTGTACACAACCCAGTGCGCCAACACACTGTACGGCTGTTTGCGCCGTCGGCTGTATTGCAATGAGTCATTACGTTTGAGTTTAGGCTTGAATCCGCGCCGTCACCGGCTAAAACCCAGGTAAAAGGAACACCTCTTCATGAACGACGCCACCCAAGCGCCTTTGCGCCCGCTGGCCGACACGTCTGCGTCGGCCGTTGTCGCTGGCTTCATCGCCATGATGACCGGCTACACCAGCTCCCTGGTCCTGATGTTCCAGGCCGGGCAAGCCGCCGGTTTGACCACGGCGCAGATTTCGTCATGGATCTGGGCGATTTCCATCGGCATGGCAGTGTGCAGCATCGGCCTGTCGCTACGCTATCGCACCCCTATCACCATTGCCTGGTCGACACCGGGTGCCGCGCTGCTGATCACCAGCCTGGGCGGTGTGAGTTATGGCGAGGCCATCGGTGCCTATATCACCTGCGCCGTACTGGTGACGATTTGCGGGATGACCGGCAGCTTTGAAAAATTGGTCAAGCGCATCCCGGCATCGTTGGCGGCCGCCTTGCTGGCAGGGATTCTGTTCAAGATCGGCAGCGAAATCTTCGTCGCCGCGCAGCATCGAACCGGGCTGGTGCTGGGGATGTTCTTCACGTACCTGGTGATCAAGCGCCTGTCGCCGCGTTATGCGGTGCTGGCCGCGCTGCTGATCGGCACCGCATTGTCGGGGTTGATGGGGCTGCTGGACTTCAGCGGTTTTCACCTGGAAGTCGCAACGCCCGTGTGGACAACGCCGCACTTCTCGTTGGCGGCGACCATCAGCATCGGCATTCCGCTGTTCGTGGTCGCGATGACCTCGCAGAACATGCCCGGCGTCGCCGTGCTCAGGGCCGACGGTTACAACGTGCCCGCCTCCCCCTTGATCACCGCCACCGGCCTGGCGTCCCTGGTGCTGGCGCCGTTCGGCTCCCACGGCATCAACCTGGCAGCGATCAGTGCGGCCATCTGCACCGGGCCGCATGCCCATGAAGACCGTAACAAGCGCTACACAGCAGCGGTGTGGTGTGGGGTGTTCTACGGGATTGCCGGGGTGTTCGGCGCGACCTTGGCGGCGTTGTTCGCAGCCTTGCCCAAGGAGCTGGTGCTGTCGATTGCGGCCCTGGCGTTGTTTGGCTCGATCATCAATGGGCTGAGCATCGCCATGAATGAGCCGAAGGAACGGGAAGCGGCGCTGATCACCTTTATGGTCACGGCGTCTGGCTTGACACTGTTTTCCATCGGGTCGGCGTTCTGGGGGATTGTGGCGGGGGTGTTGACGCTGCTGATTCTGAATTGGCGCAAGGCATAAAAAAACGGCGACCCTCAGGTCGCCGTTTTATTTAGTATCACTTAGCCGCGTTGATCGGCTTTTCCGGATACCACACGTCCAGCAGCGGGCTGACTTCAGCCTTGGTCAGCTCGGAACGGGTTTTCAGCCAGGCTTCAACAGCAGCACGTTGCTCTTCGGAGACCGAGCCACGCTTCTGCAGGCAGACCAGACCGTAGTCATCACCGCCAACATAGCCCAGGCCGTTGGCTTCCATGGCTTCTTTGATGAATGCTTCGAGGAAAGCGTCGATAGCTTCTTCACTCAGGCCTTCTTTGAAGTCCAGGTTCAGTTCGAAACCCAGCTCTTGAAATTCATCAACGCACAGTTTTTTGCGCAGACGCTGGGAACGGTTAGTCGCCATTGGAACAATCCTCATAAGTAATAACGGGCGGCACTTTAGCAGTTTAAGGCGACGATTGCCCGACTCTCTGGGACAGGCGGCACAATGCCTGTAAAAAAAACGCCGAATACCCGCTATGGTTCAGCTACAAGTGACTCTACCTTGGGGCATAATGCCGACACTTTCATGACCATTGAGGGATTTTTCTTATTTCCCCCTCAACTTTTTCACCCTCCTCAGCAGTAGGGTTTTACTTCTTATGATCAAATCGTTGCGTTCAATCTTTTTTGCCGGCCTTATTCTGCCAGTGGCCTTTTCCGTCTCCGCTGCCCCCGTCAACACCACCCTGCCGCCGAGTGTTCAACAGGCGCTGACCAAAGCCAAAATGCAAAACACAGCGCTGTCCCTGGTGATGATCCCCCTGAACGGCCCGGGTACGCCTACCGTCTTCAATGCCGACGTCTCGGTGAACCCCGCCTCTACCATGAAGCTGGTCACCACCTACGCGGCCCTGGAAATGCTCGGCCCCAACCACCAGTGGAAAACCGAGTTCTATACCGACGGCACCCTCAGCGGTGGCGTGCTGCACGGCAACCTGTACCTCAAGGGCGGCGGCGACCCCAAGCTGAACATGGAAAAACTCTGGCTGCTGATGCGCGACCTGCGCGCCAACGGCGTGCAGCAAGTTACCGGCGACCTGGTGCTGGACCGCAGTTTCTTCAACCAGCCGCTGTTGCCGGAATTCAATGACGACGGCAACGATGAGAACAAACCGTTCCTGGTCAAGCCGGACGCGCTGCTGGTCAACCTCAAAGCCCTGCGTTTTGTGACCCGCAATGATTCCGGCCGGGTGCTGGTGTCGGTCGAGCCGCCGATTGCCAGCATCCGCATCGACAACCAGGTCAAGGTCTCCAACGCCAAGCAGTGCACCGGCGACGTGCGCTACAACCCGGTCACCGCCGCCGATGGCAGCGTGACGGTCACGGTCAGCGGCCAATTGGCCGATGGCTGCAGTTCGCAGACCTACCTGTCGTTGCTGGACCACGCCACCTACACCGCTGGCGCCGTGCGCGCGATCTGGAAGGAACTGGGCGGCACCATCCAGGGCCGGGATATCCAGGCGCCAGTGCCCAAGGATGCCAAGGTGCTGGCCCGGGCGTTCTCGCCGGACCTGGCTGAAATCATCCGCGACATCAATAAATACAGTAACAACACCATGGCCCAGCAGTTGTTCCTGAGCCTGGGTGCGCAGTTCCGCAACGATGCCGATGGCGACGACGCCAAGGCTGCACAACGCGTCGTGCGCCAGTGGCTGGCGAAGAAAGGCATCACCGCGCCGCACCTGGTGATGGAGAACGGTTCCGGCCTGTCCCGTGCCGAACGCGTCAGCGCCCGCGAAATGGCGACCATGCTGCAAGCCGCGTGGAAAAGCCCTTACGCCGCGGAATACATCAGCTCGATGCCGATCACCGGCACCGACGGCACCATGCGCAAACGCCTGAAAACCACCGCCATGCGCGGCGAAGCCCACGTCAAAACAGGTACGTTGAACACCGTACGTGCCATCGCCGGGTTCAGCCGTGACAACAATGGCAATACCTGGGCCGTGGTGGCGATCCTCAACGATCCAAAGCCATGGGGCGCTTCGTCGGTGCTGGATCAGGTGCTGCTGGATTTGTATCGCCAGCCTAAGGCAGTGGCGGCCGCTCCCGTCCTTTAAGACGGTAACGCAGTCCCCCTGTGGGAGCGGGCTTGCTCGCGAATGCGGCGTATCAGTCGCCAAATGGAGTGGCTGGTCTACCGCATTCGCGAGCAAGCCCGCTCCCACATTGGCCTGCGGCGGTCTCAAGCACGCAAGCGCTCGGCTTCCACCCGGTCCCTGCCCGCCTGCTTGGCCACGTACACGGCCGAGTCGGCGCGCAACAGCAGCCCGTCGATGCCTTCATCGACCCGCCAACTGGCCACGCCAAAGCTGGCAGTGACGATACCGACTGGGTCCATCGGCGCACCGCGCAGCGACGCCCATAATTCCATGGCCAGGCTGTAGGCCTGTTCGCCATCGGTGTGCGGGCACAGCACCATGAATTCCTCGCCGCCCAGGCGACAGAACACGTCGGTGCGGCGCAGGCGCTGGCTGATGCGCCTGCACAGTTCCTGCAATACGCCATCGCCGACGGCGTGCCCGTGCTGGTCGTTGATGCGTTTGAAGTGATCGATATCAAGCATGATCACCGACAAGTTTCCCGAAGTGCGGTTGAGCCTCACCATCTCCGCCTTGAGACGATCCTGGAAATAGCGTCGGTTATGGATTCCGGTCAGGGAGTCGGTGATGGAGAGCGCACGCAGTTCTTCTTCCACCCGCTTAAGATCGGAAATATCCGACACGTACCCATGCCACAACGTACCGCCTGCTGGTAACTCTTCCGGAGTCGCTTCACCCCGAATCCAACGCAGGCCCCGTTGCGGCAACACCACGCGGTATTCCTCGCGCCAATGGCTCAACTGCAACGCTGACAAGCGAATCGAAGCACGCACCCGCTCCGCATCCAACGGGTGGATACGCTCGAAGACCCGCTTCGCATCCTGCTGCAATATATTGGGTTCGATTTCATAGATGTCGCGCATGCCGTCGCTGGCATAGATGAATTTCCAGTTGTCCTGGGGTTCCAGGGTGAACTGGAAGATCCCTCCGGGCACATGGGCGCTGAGTTTTTTGAGCAGGCGGTCGCGGGCCGCCAATGCCTCGTAGGCACGTTTCTGTTCGGTGATGTCCAGGTAAATCGCCAGGTGGCCGATCCATAAACCATGGTCGTCCAGCAACACCGTGGCCAGCATATTGACGGTCAACTGGCTGCCATCTTCGCGGATCAGGGTCCACTCGTGGGCTTCATGCAGGTTGTCAGGGCTTTCCACCAGCATGGCTTGGCTCGCCGGGATGCGCTTGCCCAACGCCATACTCAGGCTCGCCGAGCGCGCTTCCAGCTCCGCCGCCACGTGCAGGCTTTCCAGGGTGTGCGTGCCCACCACTTGCTCGGCCTTGAAGCCCAGCATCTGCTCGGCACCGGCGTTGAAGGTATTGATGACGCCGCGCAGGTCGGTGGCAATGATCGCCACCTGGGTCGCGGCATTCAGCACGCTGCGCAATTGGCCATGGGCGCCGCGCAACTCCTGCTCGCGCAGGCGCAACTGGGCAGTGCGCTGCTCCACCAGCTTCAATGCGCGCTGACGCTGGCTCACCAGCACATAGAGCAAAGCACTGAGGAGCAGGCTCAGCAGGCCGCCCATGAACAGGATCGTGTTCAGCGAGGAGTGGTTGGCATGGTCGAATACCTGGCTCGGGCGCAGATTCAAGGCATACACGTGGTCACCCAGCGTCAGACGACGTGCGCCGACAAGGTCGCTGTCGCCCACCACATTGCTGGACTCGAAGAGCACGCGCTTCTGCAGGTCGGACGTGTCGATGATCTGCATCACCAGGTTGTCCCGGTCCGGCTTGGGCAAACCGTCGGCCACCAGCTGGCGTATGCTGATCACGGCCATCACATAACCAAAGGGCTCGTGCTGGGACTGATCAGAAGTGCCCAGGTGGCTGACCGGCGCCACCAGTAAAACCCCAGTGGCATAGACCGGCTCCACCCCCACCAATTGCATGGGCTGGGACACCGCCAGCCTGCCGGTCTTTTGTGCACGCTCAAGGGTTGAACGCCGCAGGGGCTGGGCCAGAAGATCAAAGCCGAAGGGCGCGCCCAACAAGCTTTGAGTCTGGCTGTACAACACCGGTACGTATTCGTCGCGCTCGGGCGCTGGGGCCAGCTCACCGGCCGAATTCAACTCACGGATGACAAAGGGTGTGCCGAGCTGGCTGGATACGTCTTGCTCGAACTGGCTGCGCTGTTCGCGATACACCCGTGGCGCCCAGGAGTAAGCGCGGGCACGCAGCAACAGGGGCTGGGCAAACCCGTCGAATTCTTCGCGGGACACAGTGTCGGAGTTGACGAAGAAGCGCCGCAGGCTGTTCAGCCGTTGCTCCTGGTCTTCGAAACGTTCCTGCAGGCGGGTGTAGCGCTCATTGACCAGCAACTGAAAGCGCTGGCGCACCTGCTGCTGATAGAGGTCGGAAGCTGCCCAGGCGACAATCGCCGTCAAGGTAAACCCTGCCAGTAACACCACTATTGCCACCAGCCAAGCCGACGCCTGCTCACTGATAAAGCCTAGGATTTTCGGGCGGACGGCTTGCAACGGCATAGGCAACACTCACAACGCCAGCGTGCGGGGGTGTCACTTTGGCTGGACCTTAAGTTATAGCCATCAGCCCCGTATTTGACCAGCCAAAAGAACTGTAGGAGCGAGCTTGCTCGCGAATAACTTGAAGACGCCGCGTTTATTCATGAAAACGCGTCGACAGTGAGTTTTTCGCGAGCAAGCTCGCTCCTACAGGGAGCGATCAGCGTGCGGTGATTTTCCATGCCCGATGGATCTTCGCATTGCGCGCAAAATCCGGGTCGATGGTCTTGTCGCTGATTTCCTCGACCGCATAACGTTCGCTGAGGTTGTCCTCCAGCGCGAACTTGCGGAAGTTGTTCGAGAAATACAGCACGCCGCCCGGTGCCAGGCGGGCCATGGCCAGGTCGAGCAACTGCACGTGGTCTCGTTGCACGTCGAAGATGCCTTCCATGCGCTTGGAGTTGGAGAAGGTCGGCGGGTCGATGAAGATCAGGTCGAACTCATCGCGGCTGGCCTCCAGCCACGCCATCACGTCACCCTGCTCCAGGCGGTTCTTGTCGGAGAAACCGTTGAGAGAGAAGTTGCGACGCGCCCAGTCCAGGTAGGTCTTGGACAGGTCGACACTGGTGGTGCTGCGTGCACCGCCCTTGGCCGCGTGCACACTGGCGGTCGCGGTGTAGCAGTACAGGTTGAGGAAACGCTTGCCGGCCGCTTCTTTCTGGATGCGCAGGCGCATCGGACGGTGGTCGAGGAACAGGCCGGTGTCCAGGTAGTCGGTGAGGTTGACCAGCAACTTCACGCCGCCTTCGCTGACTTCAGTGAACTTGCCCTGCGCACTCTGACGCTCGTACTGCTTGGTACCGCTCTGACGCTCGCGACGCTTGACCACCACGCGGCTCTTGTCGATGTTCAGCGCTTGGGGAATCGCCGCCAAGGCATCGAACATGCGTGCGGAGGCTTTTTCCGGATCGATGGATTTCGGCGCCGCGTATTCCTGCACGTGCACCCAATCGTGATACAGGTCGATCGCCATGGAGTATTCCGGCATGTCGGCGTCGTACACACGGTAGCAATCCACACCTTCGCGCTTGGCCCACTTGCCTAGCAGCTTCAGATTTTTTTGCAGGCGGTTGGCAAACATCTGCCCGCCCTCGCTCAGGCGCGCCTGCTCGACGACAGGGGCCGGTGCGGGTTTGATCGGGTTGCCGTTCTTGTTGTACTGGCGCTCCTGCGGCTCAGCCGGGGCTTGATCGTAAGCGGCTTGCTCACGCTCAGCCTGGCGCTGCTCCGGGGTGCGACGCTCGCCGGTGACGAATTGGTCCGGATTGACCTTGATCAGCAGCAGCTTGCACGGCAACGCGCCGTTCCAGAACGAATACTGTTTGTGGCTGCGGATGCCCATGCGCTTGCCCAGGTCCGGCGCGCCAGTGAACACCGCCGCCTCCCAGCCCATGCACGCCTGGCGCAGACGCTCGCCGAGGTTCTGGTAGAGGTACAACAGGCTGGCTTCGTCACCCAGACGCTCGCCATAAGGCGGGTTACAGATGACCAGGCCTTTCTGGTTCTGGTCCGGGCGTGGCTCGAAGGTGCCGACTTCGCCCTGGTACACCTTGATCCAATGGCTTAAGCCTGCGCGCTCGATGTTGTTGCGCGCAGGTTGGATCAGCCGTGGGTCGGCTTCGTAGCCACGGATCCACAGCGGCGGCTTGTTCATGCCGACGGCGGCGCGTTCAGCCGCCTCCGCGTGCAGTTTCTTCCACAGCGCCGGGACGTGCCCAAGCCAAGTGGTGAAGCCCCACAGTTCACGATTCAGGTTGGGCGCCATGTCGGCGGCGATCATTGCGCCTTCCACCAGGAAGGTGCCCACGCCGCACATCGGGTCGCTCAGCGCGCCGCCTTCAGCAGCAATGCGCGGCCAGCCGGCACGGATCAGGATCGCGGCCGCCAGGTTTTCCTTCAACGGTGCAGCACCCTGCTGCAAACGATAACCACGCTGGTGCAGGCTGTGGCCGGACAGGTCGAGGGACAGGATCGCTTCGCCACGGTCCAGGCGCAGGTGGATGCGCAGGTCCGGGTTGATCTTGTCGATGGACGGGCGTTCGCCGGTCGGCGTACGCAGCTTGTCGACGATCGCATCCTTGACCTTCAGCGCGCCGAAGTGGGTGTTGTCGATGCCCGAGCCGTGGCCGCTGAATTCAACCGCCAGGGTACCGTCCGGCACCATATGGTCGGCCCACTCGATGTCCAGGACGCCGTGGTAGAGGTCTTCGGCGTCCTTCATCGGGAAGCGCTTGAGTACCAGCAGCACGCGGTTGGCAAGGCGCGACCAGAGGCACAGGCGGTAGGCGGTTTCCATGTCGGCCATGCCGCGCACGGCCGAGGTGTGCTCACGGGCTTCCTCAAGGCCAAGCCCGACGGCTTCCTCGATCAGCAGGCCTTCGAGGCCCTTGGGGCAGGTGAGGAAGAGTTCAAAACGGTCCGACATGGGGCATTCCAGGCTTTTCAGCAATAAATGAACGGGCGACGCATCGCCGGCTCGGTTTTCAATCAAGCACTTTTCTTGAAGAGTGCTCGCGTGGCACGAATGTGCCGTCCCACCCCTTTCCAACAGGCGCTTGGGCCTTTATTGACGGGGCAGATAAACAATTAGCCGTAACAAAAAGAAATATTCCGACCCTTCGTCGAATAATAACCGACTGCAACGGGCGGGTATTCTCACTAAAGGATTAAACCCATCCTCTATGCAGGGTGCATCATAGCTGGCTTTGCCCAACAAATGGGGCGAAAAGCCATCCCAGCTTATGGCTATAGCATCGTTATCGTTACGTGCTTATGACAAAACGATCATTGAATCCATGTGACCTATTGGTTAGAACTCAACACAGGTTGGCGCCGTAACGACGCCGACACTCAGGCTCGCCACGCCGGCAGCGAGCCCACCAACGGCAGAAAAACTCTGCCCGGCCTCAGACGAGGCCGAAGGATATCAAGACAGTCAACAAGTGAGGGAAACACCCTATGAGAAGACTTAAGCGTGATCCGTTGGAAAGAGCATTTTTACGCGGATATCAATATGGCGTTCATGGCAAATCCCGTGAGCTTTGCCCATTTACTCTACCGTCGGTACGCCAAGCCTGGATCAACGGCTGGCGAGAAGGACGCGGCGACAACTGGGACGGTATGACTGGCACTGCGGGCATCCACAGACTCAACGAACTTCACGCCGTCGGCTAATCAAGGGCAATTAATTCCGACATCACCATTTCTGAATATGTAACGACTTACCATGCACGCCCCATCCGGGCGGCGGGCTTCGGCCCAGGGGGCTCCTTAATGGAGCCCTTTTTATTGGCTGGAGAATAATCTGTGTGGGAGCGGGCTCACGAAAGCGGTGGGTCAGCCAGCCTATCTGTTACTGAATCACCGCTTTCGCGAACACGACCACTCCGACATGAGAAGCATCAGCGCAGGGCGGCAATCGCATCCACCGACTGGCGGATCAGGGCCGGCCCTTTGTAAATGAAACCGGAGTACAACTGCACCAGGCTGGCACCCGCGGCGATCTTCTCGGCCGCGTGCCTACCTTCGGTGATGCCACCGGCGGCGATGATAGGCAAGCGTCCAGCCAGTTCGGCGGCGAGCACCTTGACGATATGAGTGCTTTGCTCGCGCACCGGAGCACCCGACAGACCGCCCGCCTCGTCACCATGGGCCAGGCCTTCGACACCTACGCGGCTGAGGGTGGTGTTGGTCGCAATCACCGCGTCCATGCCCGAATCCACCAGGGCCTGGGCGACCAATACGGTTTCTTCGTCGCTCATGTCCGGGGCAATCTTGATGGCCAGCGGCACGCGCTTGCCATGGCGCACGGCCAGGTCTTCCTGGCGCTGACGCAGGGCTTCGAGCAGTTGCTTGAGCGAGTCCCCGAACTGCAGGCTGCGCAGGCCCGGGGTGTTGGGCGAGCTGACGTTGACCGTGACGTAGCTGGCGTGGGCGTAGACTTTGTCCAGGCAGATCAGGTAATCGTCGACGGCACGCTCGACCGGCGTATCGAAGTTCTTGCCGATATTGATACCGAGGATGCCCTTGTACTTCGCCGCCTGAACCCGCGACAGCAGATGATCAACGCCCAGGTTGTTGAAGCCCATGCGGTTGATGATCGCCTCGGCTTCCGGCAGGCGGAAAATGCGCGGCTTGGGGTTGCCCGGCTGCGGTCGCGGGGTCACGGTGCCGATTTCGACGAAACCGAAACCCAGCTGTGCAAAGCCATCGATGGCCGCGCCGTTTTTATCCAGGCCAGCCGCCAACCCGACCGGGTTGGGGAAATCGAGCCCCATCACCGAGACCGGCATTTTCGCCGGTGCCTTGCATACCAGGCCATTGAGCCCCAGGCGTCCACCGGCACCGATCAGGTCCAGGGACAGATCGTGGGAAGTTTCCGGGGAGAGTTTGAACAACAGCTGGCGGGCCAGGGTATACATGGGTGGGCTAGACTCGAAGGCGGCGAAAGGTGGCGGCGATTATAGCCGGGGTGACAGGGCACGCGCGAGGCGTGAACCTCAATGTCAGTAACGGTGCGCGACCAACTGCTCGTAATACGCCCAGATTTTCTGTGCATATTGCAGGCGCAGCGCCTCACGCTCGGGCCCGGCGCCTGTTCCCACGTTATAGGAACCCACAGCTGTCCAGTTGTAACCAAAACGCTGAATGAACTCGGCCAGGATCGAAGCCCCCACCTCAACCGACAAGCATGGCTCATTGATCAAGCGGTCCTCGGTAATACCTTGCTTGAGCAGACGTGGCAGATGAATGCTGTTGATCTGCATCAGCCCGATGTCCCGGGTGCCATTACGGTTGGCATGATTCATCGCTTGCGCACGATTACCCGACTCCACGACGGCGATTGCTTGCAGCAACTCCGGCTCGATTTGGTAGTGGCTGGCGGCCTCCTCCCAGCAGTAGGCCAACGCCTGATTACTGACTATCACAGCGCCCAGCAACAAGCCCTTCCTCCAGAACCTAGCCACGTTTCAACACACCCTGGCTGACGTGGCCGCAGGCCGAACACACTTGTTCCGCACAACCCGACACTGTGCTCACCGGACAGATAAAGCGATACCCCCGGCCGTAGATCGTCTTGATAAACCCCTTGTCGGCACCGAGGTACTTGCGCAGCGAATAAATGCAGCGCGTCAACGATTCCTCGGCAACCTCCCCCTGCGGCCAGCCCAGTTCCAGCAAGCGATCCTTGGTCATCAAGGCACCACCAGACACCAACAATAGCCGCAACACCTGCCATTCCTTAGGGGGTAACTGCACATCCGACCCCTCGCCCGTCAGGCGACCGTGGTCATGCAGCTTCCAACGCGCAAAAACCAGGGTAGTCGTCGTCCCTCCATCATCCTTGACAGCCATTGCTACCCCGACTTCCGACTAATGACATTGACGTCCTCATTCCAATCACTGGCCCATGTGCCCATGTCACCACTGTAAAAACCTGCCTCATGGCTCGCCCTAGGAAAAAACCCATACATCAGGCGGCGTTTGAAAAAGCACTGTAGGAGGTTTCGCTACCCTGCTCCTCCAGGCAGCCACGTCTGATACACCTCATGCAGTTCAACCCCTAGCCGGTCCTCTAACTGCACCAACTCGCCCAACGCCAGCAATTGCCCATTCACCCGAACCTCCACGCAGTGGATGATCTCTGGCATCAACGGCAACACCTTTCCGGGCGCAAAGGCTGCCAGGCGCCTGCGGCTGATCAGTTGTTCCTGTAGAAGAATTTCCAGATGCATGGGTTAACACCTTGTTTACGGTGAGACATCGCGCTGCGGCCTTACAAACGCACGCTGGACACGCTCATATTGCGCCGCAGTCATGGGCGGTGGTCCTCCCGCCTCTTCCAGCCCCTTCGACTCACTACCCACCGCCGTGGCCTGGATCACAAACAGGCGCGCCTGGGCCGGACGACCAGCCCCCCGCCCTTCTGATTCCCGTTGAAACGCCCCCAGCCACAGGCGCCTGGCCTGAGGCACTCGGACCACGCTGTTGATGCCGACTTGCCTCACCGCCGCGTTTTTCTCACGCTGGCTCGCCTCACTCATCAGGCGCCCTTCTTCCACCTCAAGACGCATCTCGATCTGGTTAGCCTCGACAAAACGCGGCAGTACGCTGACCTGGGTGCCATAACGCAGCGGTTTCCAGTCAGCGCGATCATCTCCGCGGGGTGGCAGGTAAAACGTATGGTTGTCCTGGAACACCGCCGGCACATTCTCCTGAGTGAGGATCACCGGCAATGTCGTTACCTTCGCTCGTCGACGGCGCTCCAATGCACCGACCTTTGCCATAAGGTGGCTATCGTCCAAAGGAGCCAGGACTCGCGTGGTCGACGCCTTCGTTTCTTCGTCCCAGGCCAGGCCCAGCTTCTTCAATTCTTCGCGCTCAACATCCACCAGCCACAGCGAGACCTCGATCGCTCGCTTGGGGATGTCGAGTTCCGCCACCAGTTTCTGGATGAAGCTCACCTGGGCCGGCTTGCCCTTGATCAACAAGCTGTTGCTATCCGGGTAAGCGATCACGCCGAGGCTCTTGTCCGAGAGCAACCCCTTGTGTTCGCCGGCCAGGAAGGTTTCGATCATCGACGCCATCCCCGGCACGGTGACCGGGTTAGCGCGCGTACCGTACTGCCGGTCTGCCACATCGGTATTGAGCACCTGGACGACGGCAAAGGACTGAGCGCCTACCCGCAACTCCGCTCTTTGCCGGTCCATCAACTGGGCCAGACGCAGCACCTGATCGATGTAATTCGGTGGACCGGACACATAGAACGTGCGCGCTCCGCTTTCCCGCAAGGGATAGCGTGACTCATCGAGGCCCGAGCGGCGCATGAGGCTACGCAGCCTGTCGACGGAAATGTGTCGCAAGGTGACCGCAGAGTTTTTGGCTTCGCCCGCGTCATAGACGTACAGCGCCTGCCCGTCGCTGTACCAGATCAACCCTTGTTGAAGTGCAAGCGCCTCCAGGGTCTGTTGTGGCGCATTGAAATCCAGGGCGGCGCTGAGACGTTTGCGTGCGACTTCGCGACTGACGACGATGGGTAACCCCAGTGGCTCCGAGAGTGCGGTGAGCACCGTGTACAGACTTTCGTCCTGAGCCTGGTAAAGCGTGCCCCAGGCCAGCGCACTTCCCAGCAACAGCGCAGAAAACAGCATCCAACGGCAGTACCGGCGGAAGGAAATCGTCGCGAGAAAGTCGGCGTGCACCGTGGGGAGTTCCTGGGTGATCGGGCATTGAAGGTGTGGCCATACTGAGAGCCCGCCCGCTTTCAATCTTGATGAAAAGTTGATGACTTTCCAGGCCCACTCACCCGTGGCATGTGCCTTGCTATGAACTCTGTATCAGAGCACGCGCCAATGGCGGAGCGAGCTTACGGACAAAGGCGTCGTTACCCGCATTGGCTTACACCGCCATCTGAGGGAACGACGCTTTTTTTTGAAAGAAAAGGTAGGTGTTGATGAACGATTCGGATGGCAACAGCCCGATGAATGACCCGCTGGCCTGGGTCAACGGCAGTGATGCACCGGAAAAAAGCAGTCTCGACCTGGGCTTCATGGCCTTGAGCGACTGCGCCTCAATGGTGGTGGCAGCCACCCAGGGCTTCGCTCAACCCTACGGCCTGACCTTGAACCTCAAGCGCCAAACGTCCTGGGCCAACCTGCGCGACAAACTGGTCAGCGGCGAGCTGGACGCCGCCCACAGCCTGTACGGGCTGATCTACGCCGTGCACTTGGGCATCGGCGGTGTCGCCCCCACCGACATGGCCGTGCTGATGGGGCTCAACCAGAACGGCCAGAGCATCAACCTGTCCCGCGGCTTGCAGCAACAAGGGGTGATCACTCCTGAGGCACTGGATCGCCACGTGCACCAAAGCCGAACAAAACTGACCTTCGCCCAGACGTTTCCCACAGGCACCCACGCCATGTGGTTGTATTACTGGCTGGCGAGCCAGGGCATTCACCCGTTGCAGGACGTGGACAGCGTGGTGGTCCCGCCGCCGCAAATGGTTGCGCACCTGCAAGCCGGACGCATCGATGGTTTTTGTGTCGGCGAGCCCTGGTGCGCCAGCGCGGTAAAGCAGAACCAAGGGTTTACCCTGGCGACGACCCAGGCGATCTGGCCGGATCATCCGGAAAAGGTGCTCGGCTGCACTCAGGCTTTCGTGGACCAGTATCCCAACACTGCACGCGTGCTGGTGATGGCGATCCTGGAGGCCAGCCGCTTTATCGAAGAAAGCAGCGAAAACCGCCGCTCCACCGCGCAATTGCTCAGTGGCCGCGAATACCTCGACGCCCCGCTTGACTGCATCGAGCCGCGCCTGCTGGGGACCTATGACGACGGCCTGGGCAATCACTGGCAGGATCCCCACGCGCTGCGATTTTTTGCCGACGGTGAAGTGAACCTGCCCTACCTCTCTGATGGCATGTGGTTCATGACCCAGTTCCGGCGGTGGGGTCTGTTGCGCGAAGACCCCGACTACCTCGGCGTTGCGCGCCAGGTGCAGCAACTGCCGCTGTATCGCCAGGCCGCCGCTGCGCTGGGTATCGCCACAAAACACCCGGACATGCGCAGCAGCCAATTGATCGACGGCAAAGTCTGGGACGGCTCCGACCCCGCCGGCTATGCCCGCAGCTTCCGCCTGCACGCCCTGGCCGATACCACCCACCGCCAAGCCTTGCGCTGACAGGAGGACGTCCATGCTGCGAATCCTGCTGATCAACGACACGCCGCGCAAAGTAGGCCGACTCAGGACTGCGCTGATCGAAGCCGGTTTTGACGTCATCGATGAGTCGGGCCTGACCATCGACCTGCCCGCGCGCGTCGAAACGGTGCGCCCGGATGTGATCCTGATCGATACCGAGTCACCGGGCCGCGATGTAATGGAGCAAGTGGTGCTGGTCAGTCGTGACCAACCCCGGCCTATCGTGATGTTCACCGACGAACACGACCCGAACGTGATGCGCCAGGCGATCAAGTCCGGCGTCAGCGCCTATATCGTCGAAGGCATCCAGGCCCAGCGCCTGCAGCCGATCCTTGACGTGGCCATGGCCCGATTCGAAAGCGATCAGGCCTTGCGCGCGCAGCTCCAGGCGCGGGACCAACAGTTGGCCGAGCGCAAGCGCATCGAGTTGGCCAAGGGCATGCTGATGAAAATGAAGGACTGCAATGAGGAAGAGGCCTACACCCTGATGCGCCGCCAAGCCATGAGCCGCCAGCAGAAACTGATTCAGGTGGCAGAGCAGATTATCGCCATGAGTGAGCTGCTTGGCTGATGTGGCGCAGCTCTTGCTAAGGATTGATCACAGGTAGCCAACGGCGGTTGCCCCTCCACGACAAAGACGTCGCACACCCGGTTTGCTCACGCGAACCCGGTGGCGGCGTTTTTTCGTTTTGGCCTTCTTACAAGACTCCCAACCGTTGAGGTGCGTGATGAAATCAAGCTTCTGGAAATCCGGGCACACCCCGACCCTGTTTGCCGCGTTCCTGTATTTCGACCTGAGCTTTATGGTCTGGTACCTGCTGGGCCCACTGGCCGTGCAGATTGCCGCCGACCTGCACCTGACCACTCAACAACGCGGCCTGGTGGTCGCTACACCGATTCTCGCGGGCGCGGTGTTGCGCTTTCTGATGGGCATGCTGGCGGATAAGCTGTCGCCGAAGACGGCCGGCCTGATTGGCCAGGTGATTGTCATCTGCGCCCTGTTCGGCGCCTGGAAACTTGGGATCCACAGCTACGAACAAGCGCTGTTGCTGGGCTTGTTTCTCGGCATGGCCGGTGCATCGTTTGCGGTCGCACTGCCGCTGGCCTCCCAATGGTATCCAGCGGAACACCAGGGCAAAGCCATGGGCATCGCGGGCGCGGGCAACTCCGGCACGGTGTTCGCCGCGTTGCTGGCACCGGTATTGGCGGCCGCCTTTGGCTGGAGCAACGTGTTCGGCTTCGCGCTGATCCCCTTGGTGCTGACCCTGATTGTCTTTGCCTGGCTGGCGCGCAATGCACCAGAACGGCCGAAGGCGAAGTCCATGGCCGACTACTTCAAGGCCCTGGGCGACCGTGACAGCTGGTGGTTCATGTTTTTCTACAGCGTTACCTTTGGGGGCTTTATCGGCCTGGCCAGCGCCCTGCCCGGTTATTTCAACGACCAATACGGCCTGAGCCCGGTGACCGCTGGTTACTACACCGCCGCCTGTGTGTTTGGCGGTAGCCTGATGCGCCCACTGGGCGGCGCGCTGGCGGACCGCTTCGGCGGGATCCGTACGCTGCTGGGCATGTACAGCGTGGCGGCGATCTGTATCGCAGCGGTGGGTTTCAACCTACCGAGTCCCGTTGCTGCGCTCGCGCTCTTCGTCTGCACCATGCTGGGTCTCGGCGCAGGAAACGGCGCAGTGTTCCAACTCGTACCGCAGCGTTTCCGCCGTGAAATCGGCGTGATGACCGGCCTGATCGGCATGGCCGGCGGTATCGGCGGCTTTGCCTTGGCGGCGGGCATGGGTGCAATCAAGCAAAGCACCGGCAGCTATCAGCTGGCGTTGTGGTTGTTCGCCAGCCTGGGCGTGCTGGCCTGGTTCGGCCTGCACGGCGTGAAGCGTCGCTGGAGAACCACCTGGGGCTCGGCTGCCGTCACGGCTGCGCGGGTCTGATGAGCCTGCAACTGAGCGTCGCCCAGGCCAGTGTCATCGGCCCACGGACGGAAAATCAGGACGCGCTGCGGGTGGTCACGCCTGTGGCCGAACTGGCGGCGAGCAAAGGCTACTTATGTGCCATCGCCGATGGGGTGAGCCAGTGCGCCGACGGCGGCCTGGCTGCGCGCTCGACCTTGCAGGCGCTGGCCCTGGACTACTACGCCACGCCGCAAACCTGGGGCGTGGCCCAGGCCCTGGAGCGGTTGCTACTGGCACAGAATCGCTGGCTGCAAGCCAATGGCGGTGGCCAGCCTCTGTTGACCACCCTGAGTGCGCTGGTGTTTCGCGGCCAGCGTTTTACCCTGGCGCATGTCGGCGATTGTCGGGCGTATCGTTGGTTCGCTGGCCAATTACAGCGCATCACCGAGGATCACGTGTGGGAGCAACCGGGCATGCAGCACGTGCTCAAGCGCGCCCTTGGCCTGGATCAGCATCTGGTGGTGGATTTTCTCGACGGTCAGCTGCGTGAAGGCGAATGTTTCCTGTTGGTCAGTGATGGCGTGTGGGCAACCCTGGGTGATCCCAGTATCCAGACGATTTTGCGCGAACAAACAGACATGGAATTGGCGGTCAACACCCTGGTGAATGCCGCGCACCTGGCAGGCAGCCAGGACAATGCCAGCGCGCTGCTCGTGCGTATCGACGCCCTCGGCGCAGCCACCCTCGGCGATGCGCTGGTGCAGTTGCAGCAATGGCCACTGCCGCCCTTGTTGAAAGCCGGGCAACACTTTGAAGGCTGGCAGGTGGAAAGCGTATTGGCGCAAAGCCGGCAGTCATTGCTCTACCGGGTGCGCGATGCCCAGCAGCAACCCTGGCTGCTGAAAACCCTGCCCTTGAGCCGCGACGATGATCACGACGCCGGCCAGGCCTTACTGTCGGAGGAATGGTTTCTGCGGCGGGTTGCGGGGCGGGCGTTCCCTGAGGTCCATGCCGGTAGCGCGCGTCAGCATTTGTATTATGTGATGCGTGAGTATTCGGGCCAGACCCTGGCCGAACTGTTCCAGCGTCAAGGCCCACTGCCCTTGGCACAATGGCAGGCAATAGCCGAACGTCTGCTGCGGGCCGTGGGCATTTTGCACCGTCGGCAGATCCTGCATCGCGACCTCAAGCCCGAAAACCTGCTGCTGGGGGAAGACGGCGAATTACGTGTGTTGGATTTCGGCCTGGCGTATTGCCCAGGCCTGTCTGAAGACCACGTCCATGCGCTGCCGGGCACGCCTAGCTTTATTGCACCTGAAGCCTTCAACGGCGAGCGCCCTACGACTCAACAGGACTTATACAGCGTAGGCGTAACCTTGTATTACCTGCTGACCGGACATTACCCCTACGGCGAAATCGAGGCCTTCCAACGGCCCCGGTTCACTCAGCCTGTCAGCGCCAGCCGCTACCGCCCCGACCTGCCGGATTGGCTTCCCCTCAGCCTGGAACGGGCCGTGGCCGCCCATCCAGCCCATCGCTATGAAACCGCCGAAGAGTGGTTGCGCGTGCTGGAACAGGCTGACCGGCAGGAACTGAGTGTCCGCCCCAAGCCATTGCTGGAGCGTGAACCCTTGAAGGTCTGGCGCACGCTGGCGCTGCTTTCGCTGTTGATCAATCTGGTGCTGTTGTACTCACTCTTTCACCGCTGATGTCATCCCTGGACGAGGAACACCCTATGAATGCAAAAGTCTGGCTGGTGGGCGCGGGTCCGGGTGACCCGGAGTTGCTGACCCTCAAGGCGGTACGCGCCCTGCGTGAGGCCGATGTGGTGCTGATCGATGACTTGGTCAACCCGGCCGTGCTGGAACATTGCACGAACGCGCGGGTGGTCACCGTGGGGAAACGCGGTGGCTGCCGGTCGACCCCGCAAGATTTCATCCACCGGCTGATGCTGCGCTATACGCGCCAGGGCAAGTGCGTGGTACGCCTCAAAGGCGGCGACCCGTGCATTTTCGGACGCGGCGGTGAAGAGGCGATGTGGTTGCGTGAACGGGGCGTCGAGGTGGAGTTGGTCAACGGCATTACCGCAGGGTTGGCAGGCGCGACGAATTGCGCGGTGCCACTGACCTTGCGCGGCGTGAGTCGGGGCGTGACGCTGGTCACGGCGCATACCCAGGACGACAGCAGCCTGAATTGGCGTGCGCTGGCAGAAGGTGGGACAACCCTGGTGGTGTACATGGGCGTGGCGAAGCTGGAGGAAATTTGCCAGCAACTGCTGGACGGCGGGATGGCGGCGGATATGCCAGTGGCGATGATCGAGAACGCATCGCTGCCCCAGCAAAGGGAATGTCGCAGCGCGCTGTGGCGTATGCACGAAGATGCACAGGCATTTGCCTTGAAAAGCCCGGCCATCCTGGTGATTGGCCGTGTTGCAGCCCCAGGCCAGGCCGCTTGCCTCGCTCAGGCCGTGAGCGCCTGAGGCAAATCACAGGCGAAAAAAAGCCCGGCCTAAGCCGGGCTTTTTTCTACCACTCAGTAATTACTGAGCTTGAGCTTCAACCGACGCTTCTACGCGACGGTTAACAGCGCGACCAGCTTCAGTTGCGTTGTCAGCAACTGGGCGGGACTCACCGTAACCTACTGCGGTGATACGGCTAGGAGCAACGCCGTCTTTAACCAGGACTTGCTTAACAGCGTCAGCACGACGCTGGGACAGCTTCTGGTTGTAAGCGTCTGGACCTACGGAGTCAGTGTGACCAGCAACTTCTACGTTGGTAGCTGGGTACTGAGCCATGAAGTCGGCCAGGTTTTTCACGTCGCCGTAGCTGTTAGGCTTAACAACGGATTTGTCGAAGTCGAACTTGACGTCCAGCTCAACACGAACAACCTGAGCAACTGGAGCTTCTGGCTCTGGAGTTGGCTCTGGAGCTGGTGCTGGGGTAGGAGCTGGAGCAACTGCGCCAGCGTTACCGCCGAAGTTCACGCCCAGGCCGACCAGTGCGGAGTAGTCCCACTTGCCGTTGTCCAGACCGTAGTCAGCTTCAACACCGGCACGAGCGTACAGGTTGTTGGTGAAGTAGTACTTCACGCCAGTACCAACGGTAGCGAAGGTAGTCTGGTCGCGACCGCTGTGGCCGTCAGCTTGAACGTTGGTACGGCTCTGGTGGCCGAAACCGCCCTCTACGTATGGACGCAGGCTGTCTACGCCAGCTTGACCGAAGTGATACTGGGCAACCAGGCTGCCGGTATCGCCTTTGATCTTCTGGTTACCAGTACCGTCGTTCGAACGGGTGTGGTTGGTCTTGTCGTAGGACAGGTTCAAGGACAGGTCGTCGGTCAGGAAGTAACCGATGCGAGCGCCAGGATTGAAGCCGTCTTCGATGTGCTTGACGCTATCGTTGTACTGCTTCTTGTAGAACAGCTCGCCTTCAACTGCGCCTTGGCCTTGTGCCAGAACGCCGAAAGAAGTAGCGGCAATAAGAGAACCAATGGCCAAGCCCAAGGTGTTTTTCAGTTTCATCCGTTAAATCCCCATCTGGTGATTGTAAAGCAGTCCCACAAACCGGGGGACAACTCGGCGACAAGTCTAACAGAACTTGCCTACACGTAAGAGATATTTGCCACGCACTAAGTTTCAGTCTCGCCCGCAAATTTCTCACGTAATTTATCAAGAGCACGTTTGTAACGCATTTTTGTAGCACTCAAACCCATGTGCATGATGTCAGCGATTTCCTGGAATTCTAGCTCTGCGACAAATCGTAGCACCAGAATTTCCCGGTCAATCGGGTTCACATACACCAACCAGCGATCAAGTCCACCCTTCTCCTCGGGTGCCGGCGCCTTTTCTTCAGACGCCTCCTCAAGGGGGTCAAGACTCAACGCGTCCATCAAGCGACGCTTTCGCCGTTCCTTCCGATACTGCGTGATGCACTCGTTGTACGTGATGCTGTATAGCCATGTCTTGAACTTCGATTTGCCCTCGAAGTTCTTCAGGCCGTACAGCACCTTGAGCATCACTTCCTGACAGACATCATCCGCATCTCTATCGTTCCCTAAATACCTTGAACAAACGTTGAACAAAGTGCGTTGATATCTGCGCATCAATTCTTCGTACGCGCGAGTTACGTGAAACAGCTCCGTGTGCGAGCGCGCGACCAACTCCTCATCAGAGAGCTCACGGGGGTCATAGCGCGTGGACAACGTTTGGGCTTTATTCAAAACAAGTCGTGCCGACAGTCAGGTCAATGTCCGCCACAACCCGGTCAGCCGGGCCAGCGGCGGCGTACATTAGCAGGGTTTGCCGGTTTAGCGGCTACTGACCTGCTGCTCCAGGAGAATCCGATTGGACAGCGACACCAGGTCTCCGTCATCGGTCAGCACCGTCGTCTTGACCGTACCGATCTCCTCAATTTGCCCTTCGACCTCGCCCACACGCACCTGTTGCCCAACCTGATATAACTCACGCACATAGATTCCCGCAAGAATCTGACCGGCAATTTCCCGGCTTCCCAAGCCCATGGCCAGCGCAACGGCCAGACCAACGGTAATCAAAACGATCACAATCACATGGTTGAGCAGGTCAGTCTTGACCTCCAACTGGCTGATCGCGACCGAAATACTGATGATGATCACCAGTCCCTGGGCGATTCGTCCCAGGCCGGCAGCATAATCCAAACCCACGCCTTCGGCAGCGCCGCGCACCAGCCCATTGGCCAGTTGCGCCAGCAAAACACCTACCAGCAATACCAGCGCGCCGCCGAAAACCTTCGGCAAATACAGCGCCAGCATGTCGAGCGTAGCTGAAACTCGCTCAAGTCCAAGCGATTGAGCCGCAGAAACCAGAAAAATCAGCAAAACAAACCAATAAACGATCTTGCCGATCAAGGTGGAGATCGGCACCTGCAACCCTGCGCGACCCAGCAGCTTGGTCAGGCCGGTGCCTGCCATCAAGCGATCCAGGCCCAGTTTTGCGAGCAATTTGGACAGCAGGGTGTCGAGCAACTTGGCCACGACAAAGCCCAGCAACACCAGCACCAGGGCACCAAACAGGTTGGGAATGAAATTCGCCACCTTGGTCCACAATGCGGTCATCGCGGTGACCAGGCTCTGGGTCCAGAGATCAAGTTCCATATTCAATCAGCCTTATCAGCAGTGCGAGCAAGAGATTTACGACGGGACACGGGCGATACATGGGCCGAACCATTGTTCAGGGCCATCATCAGCGCCGGCACCCAACGGCCGAGCAGACCGAACAGGTCACCCGCCCCCACCTGACGGTTGGCGGTTTTCAACACGCGGCCCAGGCAAGCATCGTCGTCGCGGTTGGACGGCGAGGCATTGAGCATGTCACGCAAAGACTGTTCGAACGGATCGTGCATAAAAACCTCTCGCAAGTGTTTTAAAAGACGAGGGTAAAATTATTGGGGTCACATACGCCCCTTCCTACGTTCAGGTCATATTCAGCTCAAACCCAGCGCAGTCGTCGAAAAAGCCACCATTGTCCGAGCGCCACCGAGACCATTAACAGGCACGCAACCATGAATCCATAGGGGCTGGAGGAGAACGGAATCCCCCCCACATTGATCCCCAGCAGACCGGTCAAAAAACTCATCGGCAGAAAGATCCCGGTGATGATCCCGAAGCGGTACATGGTGCGATTCATGCGCACGCTCAAACGCCGGTCTTCAGCCTCCAGCACAAGCCCCACGCGCTCTCGGGTCAATTCGAGCTCTTCCAGATAGCGGGTCAGGCTGTTGTTCAATTCGTTCCAGTAGTCGGCATCGTCGTCACAGAACCACGGCAATTTGATCCGCGTGAGCTGGGCAAAAATATCCCGTTGCGGCGCCAAAAATCGCTTCAGCCCTGCGGCTCGTCGACGGATCTGCAGAACGCTGCCATGTTCCGGGGTATACCGTTCGTCGGTATCGAGTTTTTCTTCCTCTGCGTCGACGATTTCAGACAGGTCGGAGACCAAATCCTGCACTTTATTGGTCAGGTACTGCGCCATATAAAGGATGAGTTCCGACGCGGTCTTAGGCCCCTTGCCGTCCGCCAATTGCACCAACAGCTCGTCAGTGGCGCGCAACGGCCGCAGGCGCAGGGAAATAACGCGGCTGGCGGCAGCAAAGATGCGCACCGAGACCATGTCTTCCGGCTCTGCACCGGGGTTGAGGTTGACCCCGCGCAGGAACAGCAGCAATTCGGAGTCCGGCAGCGCCAACAGGCGCGGGCGGGTGTTCTCCTCCAGCAACAAGTCACAGGCAAATTCGCTCAAGCCGCTGGATTTGCGCAGCCAGGTCTGGGTTTGCGGGTGACTGCGATCCCAATGCAGCCACAGGCTTTCCTGGGGCTGCAGTTGCAATTCGTCGAGCTCAGTCCGGGCAATCGAACGCGCACCGCCTTTACCGTCCAGCACCAGGGCATGCACCAGGCCCCATTGCGCGTTTTCTTCCTCGAACATCCTTACTCCTGTCTTATTCAGGCATTTTCAGCGGGCTGGGGGAAACGATCACGCCATTGTTATCGGCGTAGATGTATTCACCCGGACGAAAGGTCACACCTGCGAACGTGACGACCACGTTCAGGTCGCCAATACCGCGCTTGTCAGTCTTCATCGGATGGCTGGCGAGGGCCTGTACGCCCAGATCTGTCTGGGCAATGACGTCAACATCACGGATGCAACCGTAGATCACCAGCCCTTCCCAGCCGTTCTTCGCCGCTTTCTCGGCGATCATATCGCCCAGCAGCGCGCGACGCAGGGAACCACCGCCGTCGACCACCAGCACCTTGCCGGCACCCGGCTGATCGGCTTGTTCCTTGACCAGGGAGTTATCTTCGAAACACTTGATGGTGACGATCTCGCCGCCGAAGGAGTCCCGGCCGCCGAAGTTGCTGAACATCGGTTCGAGCACCTGCACCAGGTCTGGGTAGGCGTCGCACAGGTCGGGGGTCACGTAATGGTTCATTGAAAAATTCCTTTCTGTCAAAGAAGTGTCTTTCGAAAGAAGCGCCAGCCCAAGCAGGTGCGAAACATCCCATCCGCCTCGCCGCAACGCAATAGCCACTGCGCGACTGAATATGACCAGAAGCGTTTAACGCGTCATATCTTAGCCGCAACCACACACAAGCGAAACGCCCTTGGCAGAGCACCGCCTCAAACCGCGGCCCGCACCTCGGCCTGTGCGCCTGACAGCGGTGTGAGCGGATCTTTCAGCCACTGCGCCACCAACGGCCACACTTCGGACTGGGCAGCTTTGCTGACGAGCATCTCCACATGCCCGAAATCCCCGGTAAAGCCTTGTTGTCGGCCCAGGCACAGGTACTGACGGTGCTCGGAGCCCATTTGCTCGAACAGCTTGCGACAGGCCCAGTCGGGGTCTTGATGATCCCCGGCTGCGCTGACGGCCAACAGCGGCACATCAACCTCAGCCAAGCCTTTCCACCAATCATTCTTGCCTTCGCCAAAGCGGCCAAACAGGCCATTCCAGCGCATAGCTTCGATCATCACGCCCGCCGGTTCGTCCTCGGGGCCCCGCTTCAGGCGCGAGCCAGAGACCTCGCCGAAGCGTTTCAACAGCAAGCGGCCCGTCCACTCAACCGGTGGCAGTTTCAACTGCCAATGAGTGCGACTGACCTGGCAGCCAAACAGCGCCACCGACGCCACTGCCGGCGCACCAAGGTGCTGCCCGCCAAGAGCGGCCGCCAAGCTGGTACCGCCCAGCGAATGGCCGATCCAATGGGGAATCTGCCCGCTTTGCTCACGCACGAATGCGCCGATGGCCGGCAAATCGTAACGCGCATAGTCAGCGACGCGGTTGCGCGCGTAGTCATGATTGCGCTTGGACAGGCCATGGCCGCGCATTTCCGGGATCCAGACATCAAACCCCTCGCGCGCCAAGTAAGCGCCCAGGCCGATACCCTTGGGCGAGTACCAGAAACGCCGATTGGAAAAACTGCCATGCAACAAAATGACCGGGATGCCCCGGTTTTCCGGGACATCGGCCAGGCCCAAACGGGTAACCGCCAGCTCGACGGTACCGTCGGGACTGTTACCGGGTTTGAGCCGGTACACGTCTTCACTCAGGTCGCCACGACGTTCAGCGCTGATCAGGGCGACGGGAAACAGGTTGCTGCTGCTTTGCATAATGCTCTTGCACAAAAAAGGGCGGCGTCCGGAAGGAATTCCGCCCTGCACAGATAAGAATGCCGGTCACCCACAACGGGTGACCGGCACTTTTGACGTGACGGTCTTAGACGGACGCTTGGCCTTCCGCCAGGAAGAACCAGGTTTCCAGCACGGAATCGGGGTTCAGCGAAACGCTTTCGATGCCCTGCTCCATCAACCATTTGGCCAGGTCAGGGTGATCGGAAGGGCCTTGGCCGCAGATACCGATGTACTTGCCGGCCTTGTTGCAGGCCTGGATGGCATTGGCCAGCAGCTTCTTGACCGCAGGATTTCGCTCGTCGAACAGGTGCGCAATGATCCCGGAGTCACGGTCCAGGCCCAGGGTGAGCTGGGTCAGGTCGTTGGAGCCGATGGAGAAACCGTCGAAGAATTCCAGGAACTCCTCGGCCAGGATGGCGTTGGACGGCAGTTCACACATCATGATTACGCGCAGGCCGTTTTCGCCACGGGACAGGCCGTTTTCAGCCAGCAAGTCGACCACTTGGCTCGCCTCGCCAAGGGTACGCACGAACGGCACCATGATCTCGACGTTGGTCAGGCCCATCTCGTTGCGCACACGCTTGAGGGCGCGGCATTCCAGTTCGAAGCAGTCGCGGAACGCTTCGCTGATGTAACGCGAGGCGCCACGGAAACCCAGCATCGGGTTTTCTTCTTCCGGCTCATAGAGCTTGCCGCCGATCAGGTTGGCGTATTCGTTGGACTTGAAGTCCGACAGGCGCACGATGACCTTTTTCGGGTAGAACGCCGCCGCGAGGGTGCTGATGCCTTCCACCAGTTTCTCGACGTAGAAACCTACCGGGTCGTTGTAGCCGGCGATGCGCTTGTCGACGCTTTCCTTGATGTCCAGCGGCAGGCCGTCGTAGTTCAACAGGGCCTTGGGGTGCACGCCGATCATGCGATTGATGATGAACTCCAGGCGGGCCAGGCCCACACCGGCGTTCGGCAACTGCGCGAAGTCAAAGGCGCGGTCCGGGTTGCCGACGTTCATCATGATTTTGAACGGCAGGTCCGGCATGGCGTCGATGGAGTTTTGCTTGATATCGAAGCCCAGCTCGCCTTCGAAGATGAAACCGGTGTCGCCTTCGGCACAGGAAACGGTGACGCCCTGGCCATCTTTGAGCAGTTGGGTCGCGTTGCCGCAGCCCACGACCGCAGGAATCCCAAGTTCACGGGCGATGATCGCCGCATGGCAGGTACGCCCGCCACGGTTGGTGACGATGGCGCTGGCGCGCTTCATCACCGGTTCCCAGTCCGGGTCGGTCATGTCGGAGACCAGTACGTCGCCTGGCTGGACTTTGTCCATCTCGGACACGTCCTTGATGATCCGCACCTTGCCGGCACCGATACGCTGGCCGATGGCACGGCCTTCCACCAGCACAGTGCCGGTTTCTTTGAGCAGGTAGCGCTCCATGACATTGGCCGAGGTACGGCTTTTCACGGTTTCCGGACGGGCCTGCACGATGTACAGCTTGCCGTCGTCACCGTCTTTGGCCCACTCGATGTCCATCGGGCACTTGTAGTGCTTTTCGATGATCATCGCTTGTTTGGCCAATTCGCTGACTTCAGCGTCGGTCAGGCAGAAACGCGCGCGTTCAGCCTTGTCGACTTCAACGGTTTTCACCGAGCGACCGGCCTTGGCCTCGTCGCCGTAGATCATTTTGATGGCCTTGCTGCCCAGGTTGCGGCGCAGGATGGCCGGGCGGCCCGCTTCGAGGGTGCCCTTGTGTACGTAGAATTCGTCGGGGTTGACCGCGCCTTGTACGACGGTTTCGCCCAGGCCGTAGGCGCCGGTGATGAACACCACATCACGGAAGCCCGATTCGGTATCGAGGGTGAACATCACGCCGGCGGTGCCGGTTTCCGAACGCACCATGCGCTGCACACCGGCAGACAGGGCCACCAGCTTGTGGTCGAAACCCTGGTGTACGCGATAGGAAATGGCGCGATCGTTGAACAGCGAAGCGAATACTTCCTTGGCCGCGCGGATCACGTTTTCCACGCCGCGGATGTTCAGGAAAGTTTCTTGCTGGCCGGCGAAGGAGGCGTCCGGCAAGTCTTCGGCGGTGGCCGAGGAGCGCACGGCAACGGCGACGTCCGGGTTACCGGCCGACAGCGTGGCGAAGGCGGTGCGAATTTCTTCGTTGAGCTTCTCTGGGAACTCGGCTTCCATGATCCATTGGCGGATCTGGGCACCGGTCTTGGCCAGGGCATTGACGTCATCGACGTCCAGGGCGTCCAGCGCGGCGTGGATCTGAGCATTGAGGCCGCTCAGTTCGAGGAAATCGCGGTAAGCCTGGGCCGTGGTGGCGAAACCACCGGGCACCGACACACCAGCGCCTGCAAGATTACTGATCATCTCGCCGAGGGATGCGTTCTTGCCCCCCACGTGCTCTACATCATGGACGCCGAGCTTATCGAGGGAAACTACGTACTCTACCAAGGTGATCTCTCCACTAACTGTGTTGGAAAAGCTCAGGACGCCGGCTGCTCAGTAGGAGCGAGTACCAGCGCTTGTGGCCTGGACCTGGAAAATAAGTGAGAATGCGGCCCACTGCGGGACGGCAAAATCGCGCCTATCATATCCAAGATTCGCCATCAGCTTAAGGCCCAGGGCTCAAATGAAACGATCTGCTTTCTTTATCTCCGACGGCACGGGCATCACAGCCGAAACATTGGGTCAAAGCCTGCTCGCGCAGTTCGAAAACATTACCTTCGCCAAATTTACGCGGCCGTACATCGACAGCGTGGATAAAGCGCGGGCCATGGTACAACAAATCAATCTGGCGGCTGAAAAAGACGGTTTTCGTCCGATCATTTTCGACACCATCGTCAATCAAGACATTCGTGAGATTCTCGCAACGTCGAATGGTTTCATGATCGACATTTTCTCGACATTCCTGGCGCCACTGGAACAAGAGCTGAGTGAGCATTCGTCGTACTCGGTAGGAAAGTCCCATTCCATTGGGCACAACTCCAACTATATGGAGCGTATAGAGGCGGTGAACTTCGCCCTCGACAACGACGACGGCGCCCGCACCCACTACTACGACAAGGCCGACCTGATCCTGGTGGGCGTGTCCCGCTGCGGCAAAACGCCCACCTGTCTGTACATGGCCATGCAATTCGGCATCCGCGCGGCTAACTACCCGCTGACCGAAGACGACATGGAGCATTTGACGCTGCCGGCCGCCCTGCGTGCGCATTCGCATAAGCTGTTTGGGCTGACCATCGACCCGGACCGGCTGACGGCGATCCGCAATGAGCGCAAGCCCAACAGCCGGTATTCCAGCTACGCACAGTGCGAGTTCGAAGTCCGCGAAGTAGAAAACCTGTTCCGCCGCGAGAATATTGCACATATCAATTCCACGCATTTTTCGGTGGAAGAGATTTCCGCGAAGATTCTGGTGGAGAAAGGCGTGGAGCGTAGATTCAAATAGTTGTGTCGTCCGGACTGGCCCTTCGCAGGCAAGCCAGCTCCCACATTTGACCGTGCTCAAGCCTACAACGCAGTCAAATGTGGGCGGGCTTGCTCGCGAAGAACGATCACGCAGTTATAGGTGAAACCTTCCACCGCCCTGCCCCAACGCGGTCGCCAGCGCATCAAACCCCGCCCTCAGCAACTGATCATCCCCCGACGTATTGCAGATACTCGCCCGAATGAACTGCGGCACCGCCGTCTGTCCCACGGCAAACGCCTCGGCGGTGGCGATCAGGTAATTATTCTGCTTGAGCTCCGCCTCAATTTCCGACGCTCGCCACGGCTCCGGCACTTCAATCCAGAAATGTGGGCTGTTGAGGTGGGTGCGGTATTCCAGCCCGGTCAGCAAGTCGCGCACCAAGGCTTTGCGTCGGCTGATCTCGTTGATTTGTTGGCGCAACAGGTATTCCGCCGTGCCGTTTTCGATCCACTGGGTAGCCAGTTCCAGGGTGACGGGCGTGGCCATCCAGCAAGTCGAACGCAGCGCCGCCGAAATACGGCTGACCAACGCCGGTGGCGCATGCACATAGCCCACACGCAGCCCGGCTGACACGGCTTTGCTGAGGCTGCTGATCAAAATCGTCCGTTCCGGGGCGAAATGACTGAGGGGCGGCGGCCGGTCTTCGACCAGTACACCGTGGGCTTCGTCTTCAAGAATCAGCAGATTGTGCTCGCGACACACTTTGACCAATGCTTCGCGGCGCGCCACCGAAAGTACCGCCGTGGTGGGGTTCTGAATAGTCGGGGTGCAGTACAGCGCTGAAACCCGGTGATTTCGACAGACTTCGTCCAGCGCACTCGGCAGCACGCCTTCTTCGTCCATCTCCAGGCCGATCAACCGGATACCCAGCATCCGCGCAGCGGTGATCAGGCCCGGATACGTCAGTTGCTCGGTGACCACCGTATCGCCGGCCCGCAACAGCGCCATCATCGAGCACAGCAAGCCGTGCTGGCCGCCATTGACGCAAATAACTTGTTCGGGGATCGGGTGAAAATCACGCTGCACCAGCCATTGCGCGCCCGCTTCACGGTAGCGCGGCAGGCCGGCATCCGGGGTGTAGGCACTGATGTCCTGGAGGAATTTGGTGTTGGTCGACAGGGTCTGGAAGCTCTGGGCCAGGAAAACGGTCTCTTGACCCGGAATGTGCATATTGCGGCTCATGTCGAAGTACTGGCGCGGCTCTTCGCTGAAATTGCGAAAGCCTTCGTCGCGCTGGCGCTCCATTCCACGCTTGCGCACGAAGGTGCCGTCACCGACGCGCGCCACAACCAGCCCCAGGCGTTCCAGTTCGCCGTAGGCTCGGCTGATGGTGCCGATCGTCACACCCAGGTTGTCGGACAGCACCCGATGGGGAGGCAGTTTTCGTCCTGGTTCAATCAAGCCTTCAAGGATGCCCCGTTCCATGACATCGGACAGGCGCTTGTACTTCACGCCCTGACCGTTGGACAACCCCTCACGCATAATTGACACCATGTCAATATTTGTTTTGACAGCCATCTTTCGCCCTAATAGTGTGCTTTTACGGGTTCAATCGCCGAATTTTACAACTCATTACAAGCTCAATATAGAGTTCAATTCTGGCTCAGGGAAGCAATAAACGATGCCAATGTCCGCCGTTCTCGAAAACACCGCCAAGACCAAAACCCAAAAACAGTGGTTGGCCGGGCTGATCACCAGCGTGATGTTCCTGATCGTGTGCCTGAGTTGGGGCACCACGTGGCTGGGGATCAAGATCGCGGTGGAGAGCGTGCCGCCACTGACGTCCGCCGGTCTGCGCTTCCTGATCGCCTTCCCGTTGTTCCTGTGTTTTGCCATGGTGCGTCGCGAGCCGATCCTGTTCCCCCGTGAAAGCCGCTGGTTCTTCGTGTTCGTGACCCTGTCCTACTTCAGCGTGCCCTACTACCTGCTCAATTATGGCGAGATGCACGTGTCGTCCGGCCTTACGGCGCTGCTGTTCAGCTGCATGCCGGTGTTCATCCTGATCTTCTCCGCATTGTTCCTGCGCGAGCGCATCTACCTTTCCCAGGTGGTTGGCATCGGCATCGGTTTCGGCAGCCTCTACATGATCATCAAGAGCCAGGGCCTGCACCTGGACCATGCGGAGTTCTTCGGCGTACTGGCAATCCTCACCGCCGCGATCATGCATGCCCTGTGCTACGTGATTACCAAGCAGAAAGGCAGCGCGATCAGTGTGATCACCTACAACACCCTGCCCATCGGCATTGCCGGGCTGATGCTGTTCGTCGCCGGACTGTGGTTTGAAACGCCGACCTTCGAAGCCATCACTCTCCGTTCCTGGGGCGCGCTGTTCTACCTGGGCCTGGTGGCTTCGGTGGGCGGCTTCATCGTTTACTTCATGCTGCTCAAGCGCTTGAGCCCGATCATCCTGTCGTTTGTGTTCATCATCTTTCCGGTGTTCGCGGTCATCATCGGCGCCTGGTACGAAGGCGTATCGATTTCCCGCGACCTGATGCTGTATTCGGCCATCCTGCTGGCCGGTTTTGCGATCACCAAATTGCCGGTAGAAAAACTCCTGGCCAAGAAAAATTGACCCTTCTACAACCCTGCGAGAGAAACATGGACGTCCTCCGCCCAAAAGCCCTGGAACAGATCTACGCCCACGCCAGCCGCAGCTACCCCGAAGAATGCTGTGGCTTCGTCTTCGCCGACGGCAGCGTGTACCTGGGCAGCAATATCCAGAATGAGCTGCACCGCAAGCACCCCGAGATGTACCCGCGCAGCGCGGCCAACGGCTACACGTTTTCGGTGGCCGACACCCTGCTGATGAACAAGGCGTTTCGCAGCGACAACCCAGTGGTGGTGATCTACCACTCGCACCCGGATGTGGGTGCCTATTTCAGCGACGAAGACCAAGACAAGGCGCTGTTCATGGGTGAGCCGATCTACCCCGTCAGCTACCTGGTGGTCGACGTTCGCCGGGGCCAGGCGCTGGGCTCCAAGCTGTTTGCCTGGGATGGCAAGCATTTCGCTCTTCAACCTTTCAACGACCTGCACACGGAGTTGTCCATGAACGCTGTCTCTTTCCCCGACATTCTGGTTCGCGTGGCCAAGCTGCCGGAATCGACCCTTGAGGGCTCCGGATCGACATTGCGCGAAGTCATTGAAAACCTCTGCAGCAGTCACCCGCAGCTGCGCCCCCACCTGTTTCACGAAAAAAACCACCAGCTCAAGGAGCACTTCCTGTTCACTGCCGAGGAAGCATTGATCGGTGCTGATGACCCACTGCCGGAAAAAGCCAAAATCGAAGTGCTCCTGGCCACGTCCGGCGGCATGGACGTCGACGCGCTGAGTAATGAAGAAGTACAACGCTATGTGCGCCACATCACCCTGCCAGGCGTGGGTCGCGAAGGTCAGTTGAACCTCAAGAAAGCCAAGGTGCTGATCATCGGCACCGGCGGTCTGGGTTCGCCCATCAGCCTTTACCTTGCGGCTGCCGGCGTAGGCACCCTGGGACTGGTGGACTTCGATGTGGTCGAAAGCAGCAACCTGCAACGCCAGATCGTCCACGGCAACAGCACCCTCGGCATGCCCAAGGTGGAATCCGCCAGGCAGCGCTTGCAGGACCTGAACCGCCATATTCAGATCAACGCCCACGACACCGCCCTGAACGCCGACAACGCGCTGGAGCTGGTGGGCGCCTACGACCTGGTGATCGACGGCACCGACAATTTCGATACCCGCTACTTGGTCAACGACGCATGCGTGCAACTGGGTAAGCCCTTGGTGTACGGCGCGATCTACCGCTTCGACGGGCAGATCAGCGTGCTCAACTACAAAGGCGGGCCGTGCTACCGCTGCCTGTTCCCCAGCGCACCGCCTGCAGAACTCGCGCCCAATTGCAGTGCCGGTGGGGTGATCGGCGTGCTGCCCGGTGTGGTCGGGATGATCCAGGCCACCGAGTCCATCAAGCTACTGATCGGTATTGGTGAACCGTTATCCGGCCGTCTGATGCGCTTCGACGCGCTGGCGATGAAATTCAGTGAAATCCGCTTCAAGCGCCGCGCCGACTGCCCGTGCTGCTCAGAGCTGCGCCACAGCCAGACCCGGGCACCGGCCGCCTGCGCAGATGCCATGCCCAGCCCACCGTCGCTGGCCGAAGAGCGCTATATCAAGCCGCAGGTACTCAAACAAGTACTCGAACATCACAGCAGCGCCGATGTGCTGTTGGATGTGCGCGACGCCAGCGAACTGGAAGTGTGCAAATTGCCGGGCGTGGTGCATATCCCGTTGGCCGAGCTGGACGGCCACCTGGACCGCCTCAGCCGGGACAACACCCACTACCTGATTTGCTACGCCGGCACCCGCGCGGAGCAAGCCGCAAGTACCTTGCTGGCAGCCGGTTTCGCCAATACCAAAGTCCTGCAGGGCGGCATGAAGCACTGGGTTCGCGATGTCGAACCCGACATGCCGTTGTATTGAGGCGAGGGCTGAATGATGTTGCATAACTCCATTCTCGACGTGATCGGCCAAACCCCGATCGTGCGCCTGGCGCAGTTTTCCGAAGACCTCGGCATCGAGGTCTACGCCAAGCTTGAGTCCCTTAACCCCGGTGGCAGCCACAAGGCGCGCATCGCCCTGGGCATGATCCTCGACGCAGAGCGCCGGGGCGTGCTGATCCGCGATTCCGGGCAGACCATCATCGAACCCAGTGGTGGCAACACCGGCATCGGCCTGGTGATGGCCGGCAATGTACTGGGCTACAAAGTGGTGTTGGTGATCCCCGATAACTACAGCCCCGAAAAGCAGAAGCTGCTGCGTTTATATGGGGCCAAGGTGGTGCTGTCGGACAGTCGCCTGGGTAACAATTCCCATGGCGAAAAGTGCATGGAACTGCAGCTGGAAAACCCCAGCTACGTGATGCTCAACCAGCAACGCAATGGCGCAAACCCACAGACCCATCGCGACACCACCGCACCGGAAATCCTGCGTGCCTTTGGCGAGAAACGCGCCGACTACTTTGTCTGCGGCATCGGCACTGGGGGGCATATCACCGGCATCGGCGAAACCCTGAAAACCGCCTGGCCGGAGCTGCGCGTCATGGGCGTGGAACCGGAAGAGTGCGACCTGCTGAAAAACCAGCACGCGCCGCATCACATCCAGGGCCTGTCGATCGGTTTGATCCCGAGCATCCTCAACCTGGACGTGATCGACGGCATGCTCAAGGTCTCGCGCCAGGACTGCATCGACATGATGAAACGCATCATGCGCACCGACGCCATCAGCCTGGGCCTGTCGTCCGCCGCCAACATGGTGGCCATCGCCAGGCTCGCCCCCGAACTTCCACCCGAAACGGTGGTGCTGACCATGGTCTACGACAATGCCGACAGCTACCTGCCCGGTTTCGAATAAACGGGTGTCCAGCCAACCAGAATGCGGGGGTGCCCCCATGGGCGGTTTTATCGACATGCAACAGCTGCACGATGAGTTGCTTACCCACCTCATCAAGACCCTCACACCCGCCCAAATGAAACAACTGGAACCGCACCTGGCCCCGCTGATCCAGAACGCCGCCCAGGCGGTGGCTGAGGACCTGATCGCCTATGCCTACCGTGATCCGGCCTCACGCGGCCGCGGCGATTTAATCCTGGAGTCCTACGCCTCGTTCAAGGCGGTACTGTATTATCGTCTGGCGCACCTGGTGTGGCATTTCCCGAACCAGACCAATAGTGTGTTTTCGCGCATTGCCCTCAAGCTGAGCAACCAGGGCAAGGTGCTTTCCGGTGCCGAGATTCACCCAGCGGCACGCATCGGCCGACGCTTCGTGCTGGACCACGGCTACGGCACGGTGATCGGCGAAACCTGCGAGATCGGCAACGACTGCTACATCCTCTGCGGCGTGACCCTGGGCGCCCGAGGCATCGCCAACAACCCCGACGGCAAGCGCCACCCACGCCTGGGCAACAACGTCGAGGTAGGCTCCGGTGCCCGCGTGCTGGGCTATGTGCTGATCGGCGATAACGTGTTTATCAGCCCGTCCTGCGTGATCACCCAGGACGTCCCCGCCGGCACCAAGGTGAAGGTGGTGAACCAGATCCAGCTGCAAAAAAACGATGAATCGGACCACAGCAACTACCTCGGAGCCTTCGCCCTGGAAGAGCGATTGCATGTGGTGGGCGAGATCAACGCCAGCCATAAGGTGACAGTGCTGGACGCCGACTTCCACCCTTTGCCGGGGCTGATGCTGGAGCCCACGGTAAAGGAGCGCCACCACCTGCAATTTCGCTTGCATCGCGTCGAGTCGGGCAGCCATTTACCGCGCTTGCCGCTGAACCTGAAAGTCTGCGGCCCGGAATTTGAAATTACCCTGCTCTCCCCCCCTGGCTTGAGTGCAATGGTGCGCTCCCTGCTGCAAGCCAGCCCACTGATTGTCGGAGGTTGAACATGTCCGTGCACACCATGGAAACCCTGGCGCTGTTCGACAGCGCGCCCTACCAGAATGCCTTCAGCGCCCGGGTGATTGCCGTCAGCGAACACGGCATCGCCCTGGAGCACACGTTGTTCTACCCCACTGGCGGCGGACAGCCAGGCGACACGGGCCATTTCACACTGGCGGACGGTACGCGAGTCGAGGTCACCGGCACTGTGCGCGATCCGGTACTGCGCTCGATCATCTGGCACCAGGTGGAACACTGCCCCACGCAGTTGACTGCAGGCGTACAAGTAGATGCCGGCCTCGATTGGGACCGGCGCTACCAGCACATGAAGATGCACACCTGCCTGCACCTGCTGTGCTCGATCATCGACGCACCGGTCACCGGCTGCAGCATCAGTGCGGACAAGGGCCGACTGGATTTCGACCTGCCGGAAATGACCCTCGATAAAGACAGCATCACCCGCGACCTCAATGCGCTGATCGAACAGGCCCACCCGGTGAAAACCCTGTCGATGCCGGCTTCCGAATACTCGACTCTGCTACAGATCACCCGCACACAGGCCGTGGCCCCGCCGGTGATTCAGGGGTCGGTAAGGGTGATTGAAATCGCCGGCATTGATATCCAGCCGTGTGGGGGCACCCATGTGATCAACACCGAAGAAATCGGCCGGGTGTTCTGCGAGAAGATCGAGAAGAAGAGCAAGCATAACCGCCGGGTAATCCTGCGATTCGAGTGAACACGGTCAACTGTGGGAGGGGGCTTGCCCCCGATTGCAGTCTGTCAGTTGAGGCAGCGGGCACTGCCCCACTGCTATCGGGGGCAGGCCCCCTCCCACATTCATAGGGTTTACACAGATGAATACGGGGTGTCTGCTAGATCACGAACAGGTCCACGAAGCGGTTCACTGGCGTTGCTTCAAGCCGTGCCTGGTCCTTGCACAGTGCAAAAATCTCGGCACTGCGCTGCCCGGTGAACCGCGTCGCCAGGTTGGCCTTGAACTTGTCTTCCAGCAACGGAATGCCCTCCACCCGACGACGGCGATGGCCAATCGGATATTCCACCGCCACCTGTTCCGTGCAGCTACCGTCCTTGAAAAACACCTGCACCGCATTGGCGATGGAACGCTTGTCGGCCTCCAGGTATTCGCGGCTGTAGCGTGGGTCTTCGACGATGACCATCTTGTCGCGCAACTGATCGATGATCGGATGGGCGGCGTGGAATTCGTCTTCGTACTGCTCGGCCACCAGGTTGCCGAACGCCAACGGCACGGCGGTCATGTATTGCAGGCAATGATCGCGGTCAGCGGCGTTGGCCAGTTGGCCGACCTTGGAGATGATGCGAATCGCCGATTCATGGGTGGTAATCACGATGCGGTCGATTTCATGCAGACGATCTTTCACCCATGGATGCAATGTCACCGCTGCTTCGCAGGCCGTTTGCGCATGGAATTCGGCGGGGAAGCTGATTTTGAACAGTACGTTTTCCATCACATAAGTGCCGTAAGGCTGGGACAGGCTGAACGCGCGTCTATCCTCCGGCTTGAGTGCCAGGTCCTTGTTGGTGTGGCTGAACAGCACGTCGTAGAACCCCCACTGCGGCGCGCTCAGTACGCCAGGAATCCCCATCTCGCCACGCATGGCGATATCCGCCAGACGTACGCCGCGGCTCGACGCATCCCCCGCCGCCCAGGATTTTCGCGAGCCGGCATTCGGCGCATGCCGGTAAGTTCGCAATGCCTGCCCATCGACAAACGCATGGGACAAGGCTGCCAGCAATTGCTCACGGTTGGCGCCCATCAGCTTGGCGGTGACAGCCGTGGAGGCGACTTTCACCAGAAGTACATGGTCGAGGCCTACGCGGTTAAAAGAGTTTTCCAGGGCAATTACGCCCTGGATTTCGTGAGCCATGATCATCGCTTCCAGCACCGCGCGCACGGTCAACGGCACGTCGCCATTGGCCACGCGCTTTTGCGACAGATGATCAGCCACAGCGAGGATGCCGCCGAGGTTGTCCGAGGGGTGACCCCATTCGGCAGCGAGCCAGGTGTCGTTGTAGTCAAGCCAACGCACGATGCAGCCGATGTCCCACGCGGCCTTGACCGGATCCAACCGAAACGACGTGCCCGGCACCCGCGCGCCAAACGGCACCACCGTGCCCTCGACGATGGGCCCCAGGTGCTTGGTGCACTCGGGAAAGCGCAGGGCCAACAGGCCACAGCCCAGGGTGTCCATCAAGCAGTTGCGGGCGGTGTCCAGCGCATCCCGGGAGTCGATGCGGTAGTTGAGGACATAGTCAGCAATATCCTGCAGAACCTGGTCGTAGTCCGGGCGGTTGTTCTGGTCGACGTTGGCGCTCATGGCAGTTCTCCAAAAGGTAGGTGGGGTGACAGTCCTCGGGCTAACGGTTGATGGGGTCATGGCCGGTCTGATCGCCAGCCTTGGGATAGAAGCCCCCACTGTGGGAGCAGTATCGAACCTTAGAAAGCGTCGCCGGGAACGCGGACGAAACCTTCCATCAATACGCGCGCGCTGCGGCTCATGATGGCTTTCTTCACCACCCATTCGCCGTTGACCTGAGTGGCTTCAGCGCCCACGCGCAAGGTGCCGGACGGATGCCCGAACCGCACCGCGTTGCGCTCCACACCTCCGGCAGCCAGGTTGACCAAAGTCCCGGAAATCGCCGCCGCTGTGCCAATCGCCACCGCCGCCGTGCCCATCATCGCGTGGTGCAGCTTGCCCATGGACAGTGCGCGCACCAGCAGGTCGACATCCCCGGCATTGATTGCCTTGCCACTGGACGCCACGTAGTCCGCAGGCTTGGCCACGAACGCCACCTTGGGGGTGTGCTGACGCTGGGCGGCTTCGTCCAGGTGTTTGATCAGGCCCATGCGCAAGGCGCCATACGCCCGCACGGTTTCAAACATGGCCAGGGCTTTCGGGTCGCTGTTGATCGCGCCTTGCAGCTCGGTGCCGGTGTAGCCGAGGTCTTCGGCGTTGATGAAGATCGTCGGGATACCAGCGTTGATCAGCGTGGCCTTGAAGGTGCCGACGCCGGGCACTTCCAGGTCGTCGATCAGATTGCCGGTGGGGAACATCGAACCACCGCCGCCCTCTTCTTCCGCCGCCGGGTCCATGAACTCCAACTGCACTTCGGCGGCCGGGAAGGTCACGCCGTCCAGTTCGAAATCACCGGTTTCCTGCACCGCGCCGTCGGTGATTGGCACGTGGGCGATGATGGTCTTGCCGATATTGGCCTGCCACACCCGCACCACCGCCACGCCGTTGTGGGGGACGCGGGCCGGGTCGACCAGGCCGGCGCTGATGGCAAAGGAACCGACCGCCGCCGACAAGTTGCCGCAGTTGCCGCTCCAGTCCACGAAGGGCTTGTCGATGGAGACCTGGCCGAACAGGTAGTCCACGTCATGATCGGTGCGGGTACTTTTGGCCAGGATCACCGTCTTGCTGGTGCTCGATGTCGCGCCGCCCATGCCGTCGATCTGTTTGTCGTAGGGATCGGGGCTGCCGATCACCCGCAACAGCAAGGCGTCGCGCGCAGCACCCGGCACCTGCGCCGATTCGGGCAGGTCCTGGAGGCTGAAAAACACGCCCTTGCTGGTGCCACCACGCATGTAGGTGGCGGGTATCTTGATTTGCGCTACGTGTGCCATGGTGTCCTCTCAGGCCGTCGCCGCCGATTCCAGGAAGTCCTGGGCAAAACGTTGCAACACGCCGCCCGCTTCGTAGATCGACACTTCTTCGGCGGTGTCCAGGCGGCAGGTCACCGGCACTTCGACACGTTCGCCATTCTTGCGGTTGATTACCAGGGTCAACTGCGCACGCGGAGTGCGTGCCCCCACCACGTCATAGGTTTCGCTGCCGTCGATCTTCAGGGTGTGGCGATCCGTGCCTGGCAGGAACTCCAGCGGCAGCACGCCCATGCCCACCAGGTTGGTGCGGTGGATGCGCTCGAAACCTTCGGCGGCAATCGCTTCCACACCGGCCAGGCGCACGCCCTTGGCCGCCCAGTCACGGGACGAGCCTTGGCCGTAGTCGGCGCCGGCGATGATGATCAGTGGCTGCTTGCGCTCCATGTAGGTTTCGATGGCTTCCCACATCCGCGTGACCTGGCCTTCCGGCTCGATCCGCGCCAGGGAACCCTGCTTGACCTTGCCGTTCTCAACCACCATTTCGTTGAACAGTTTCGGGTTGGCGAAGGTCGCGCGCTGCGCGGTCAAATGGTCGCCACGGTGCGTCGCGTAAGAGTTGAAGTCGACTTCCGGCAGGCCCATTTTCGCCAGGTATTCGCCGGCGGCGCTGTCGAGCATGATCGCATTCGACGGCGACAGATGGTCAGTGGTGATGTTGTCCGGCAGCACCGCCAGCGGGCGCATGCCCTTGAGCGGACGGGCACCGGCCAGCGCGCCTTCCCAGTAAGGCGGGCGACGGATGTAGGTGCTTTGCGGGCGCCAGTCATACAGCGGCGCGACTTTCGGGCCGGTGTCTTCGTGGATGGCAAACATCGGGATATACACCGCGCGGAACTGCTCCGGCTTGACCGAGGCCTTGACCACCGCGTCGATCTCTTCGTCGCTCGGCCAGATATCCTGCAGGCGGATTTCCTTGCCGTTGGCGTCGAGGCCGAGCACGTCTTTTTCGATGTCGAAACGGATAGTGCCGGCAATCGCATAGGCCACTACCAGCGGCGGCGAGGCGAGAAAGGCTTGCTTGGCATAGGGGTGGATACGCCCGTCGAAGTTGCGGTTACCCGAAAGCACGGCGGTGGCGTACAGGTCGCGGTCGATGATTTCCTGCTGGATCACGGGGTCGAGCGCACCGGACATGCCGTTGCAGGTGGTGCAGGCAAATGCGACGACACCGAAACCGAGTTTTTCCAGCTCATGACCCAGGCCCGCTTCTTCCAGGTACATGGCCACGGTTTTCGAGCCGGGTGCCAGAGACGATTTGACCCACGGCTTGCGCGTCAGCCCCAGCTTGTTGGCATTGCGCGCCAGCAGGCCGGCGGCAATCACGTTGCGTGGGTTGCTGGTGTTGGTGCAACTGGTGATGGCTGCGATGATCACCGCGCCGTCGGGCATTTGGCCCGGCACTTCATCCCACTGACCGGAAATGCCCTTGGACGCCAGGTCGCTGGTGGCAACGCGGGCATGCGGGTTGCTTGGACCGGCCATGTTGCGCACGACGCTGGACAGGTCGAAAGTGAGGCCGCGCTCGTATTGCGCACCTTTCAGATCATCGGCCCACAGGCCAGTGTGGCGAGCGTATTGCTCCACCAAGGTGACTTGTTCGTCTTCACGGCCGGTGAGCTTGAGGTAGGCGATGGTTTGCTGGTCGATGTAGAACATCGCCGCAGTGGCGCCGTACTCCGGGGCCATGTTGGAAATGGTTGCGCGGTCGCCCAGGGTCAGTGCCGAAGCACCTTCGCCGAAGAACTCCAACCAGGCACCGACCACTTTCTGTTTACGCAAGAACTCAGTCAGCGCCAGCACCATGTCAGTAGCGGTGATCCCCGGCAACAGCTTGCCGGTGAGCTCCACACCAACGCTTTCCGGCAGGCGCATCCATGAGGCGCGGCCGAGCATCACACTTTCCGCTTCCAGGCCGCCGACGCCAATGGCGATCACGCCCAGCGCGTCTACGTGAGGCGTGTGGCTGTCAGTGCCGACGCAGGTGTCCGGGAACGCCACGCCGTCGCGAACCTGGATCACCGGGGACATTTTCTCCAGGTTGATCTGGTGCATGATGCCGTTGCCGGGCGGGATCACGTCGACGTTCTTGAACGCCTTCTTGGTCCACTCGATAAAGTGGAAACGGTCTTCGTTGCGACGGTCTTCAATGGCGCGGTTTTTTTCGAACGCGTCCGGGTCAAAACCACCGGCTTCGACGGCCAGGGAGTGGTCGACGATCAGTTGGGTTGGCACCACCGGGTTCACCTGCGCCGGGTCACCGCCTTGCAGGGCAATGGCATCGCGCAGACCGGCGAGGTCGACCAGGGCGGTCTGGCCGAGGATGTCGTGGCACACCACACGCGCCGGGAACCACGGGAAGTCGAGGTCGCGCTTGCGCTCGATCAGTTGGCTCAGGGACGCGTTGAGGGTGGCCGGGTCGCAGCGACGCACCAGGTTTTCCGCGAGCACGCGGGAGGTGTAAGGCAACGTGGCGTAGGCGCCGGGACTGATTGCATCAACTGCCGCGCGGGCGTCGAAGTAATCCAGGCGGCTGCCGGGAAGCGGTTTGCGGAATTCAGTGTTCATCGTCAGGACTCGGTCACGGTGGTTGCAAAAGGAGCCCACGGATCCTGGGAGGGAATGCGATCAAAAGGTGGGAGCGGGCTTGCTCGCGAAAGCGGTTTAACAGTCGCCATGTGTGTTGAATGACACACCGCTTTCGCGAGCAAGCCCGCTCCCACATTTTTGATCCGGTTTCACCCCGGGATCAGCGGTTTCTCCATTCAGCGACGTTCGATTGGCACGAACTTGCGCTGCTCTACGCCGGTGTATTCGGCGCTTGGACGGATGATGCGATTGTTGGCGCGCTGTTCGAATACATGCGCGGCCCAGCCGGTGAGGCGTGAGCAGACGAAGATCGGGGTGAACAGCTTGGTCGGGATACCCATGAAGTGGTATGCCGAGGCATGGTAGAAGTCGGCATTGGGGAACAGTTTTTTCTGTTCCCACATGGTCTTGTCGATGGCTTCAGAGACCGGGAACAGCACCTTGTCACCCACCTCGTCAGCGAGTTTTTTCGACCAGCCTTTGATCACTTCATTACGCGGGTCGCTGTCTTTGTAGATCGCGTGGCCGAAGCCCATGATCTTGTCCTTGCGCGCCAGCATGCCGAGAGTGCCTTCGACCGCTTCTTCAGCGGATGAGAAGCGCTCGATCATCTCCATCGCCGCTTCGTTGGCGCCGCCGTGCAGCGGGCCACGCAGGGAGCCGATAGCGGCAGTGACGCAGGAATACAGGTCGGACAGGGTCGAAGCACACACCCGCGCGGTAAAGGTCGAGGCGTTGAATTCGTGTTCCGCGTAGAGGATCAACGATACGTTCATGACCTTGACGTGCAACTCGCTCGGCTTCTTGCCGTGCAGCAGGTGCAGGAAGTGGCCGCCGATGGAAGGCTCGTCGGTCACGCAGTCGATGCGTTTGCCGTCGTGGCTGAAGCGGTACCAGTAGCACATGATCGCCGGGAAAGCGGCCAGCAGGCGGTCGGTGACGTCGCGCTGCACACTGAAGTCTTTCTCAGGTTCGATGTTGCCCAGGAACGAACAACCGGTGCGCATCACGTCCATCGGGTGGGCGTCGGCGGGGATGCGTTCCAGGACTTCCTTCAGCGCTTGCGGCAGGTCGCGCAGCTTGCTCAGCTTGGCGCTGTAGGCGGCCAGTTCGGTCTGGGTCGGCAATTCGCCGTACAGCAGCAAGTAGGCGACTTCCTCAAACTGCGCATCGGCGGCCAGTTCGCGCACGTCATAGCCGCGATAGGTCAGGCCGGCACCGGCCTGGCCCACGGTGGACAATGCGGTCTGCCCGGCCACCTGGCCGCGCAGGCCGGCCCCACTCAATACTTTTGCTTCAGCCATGTCGGTTCTCCAATCTTGAATTTATTAGGGAGGCTGTTTGTTACTTCTTGGCTGCAAACAGCGCGTCGAGCTTTTGCTCGAAGGTGTGGTAATCGATGCGATCGTAAAGCTCCATGCGGGTTTGCATGGTGTCGATCACATTCTGTTGGGTGCCGTCGCGACGGATCGCGGTGTAGACGTTTTCGGCGGCCTTGTTCATGGCGCGGAAGGCCGAGAGCGGGTACAGCACGATGGAAACATCGGCAGATTTCAACTGTTCGGTGGTGTACAGCGGCGTGGCGCCGAACTCGGTGATGTTGGCCAGGATTGGCGCTTTCACACGGGACGCGAACAGCTTGTACATCTCAAGTTCAGTGATGGCTTCCGGGAATACCATGTCGGCGCCGGCCTCGATGCAGGCGGCGGCGCGCTCCAGGGCTGATTCCAAACCTTCGACGGCCAGGGCATCGGTGCGCGCCATGATCACGAAGCTGTCATCGGTGCGCGCATCCACGGCGGCCTTGATGCGGTCGACCATTTCCTGCTGGGACACGATTTCCTTGTTCGGACGGTGACCGCAGCGCTTGGCGCCCACCTGATCTTCGATATGGATCGCAGCCGCGCCGAACTTGATCATCGACTTGACGGTGCGCGCCACGTTGAACGCCGAGGAGCCGAAGCCGGTGTCGACGTCCACCAGCAGCGGCAGGTCGCACACGTCGGTGATGCGGCGTACGTCGGTCAGCACGTCATCCAGGCCGGTAATGCCCAGGTCCGGCACGCCGAGGGAACCGGCAGCTACGCCGCCACCCGACAGGTAGATCGCCTTGAACCCGGCGCGTTTGGCCAGCAGAGCGTGGTTGGCGTTGATCGCACCGACCACCTGCAAAGGATGCTCGCTGGCGACCGCGTCACGAAAACGCTGGCCTGGAGTCGTCTTATTATTGGAACTCATCATTCACCTCGTGATTGGGCAGTACCGTCCGGGAAGTGACGGGCAATGTTGCGTTTTGACGCGCCGATATGCCGGCGCATCAACAGTTCGGCCAGTTCACCGTCGCGATCGGCAATCGCGTCAAGAATGCGGTGGTGCTCGGCAAAGGCCTGGCGTGGACGATTGGGGGTGGCGGAAAACTGGATGCGGTACATGCGCACCAATTGGTACAGCTCGCCGCAGAGCATTTGGGTCAGAGTACGGTTACCGGCGCCTTGAATGATCCGGTAATGAAAGTCGAAGTCACCTTCCTGCTGGTAATAACCGAGGCCGGCCTGGAAGGCTTCGTCGCGTTCGTGGGTGTGCAGCACCTGGCGCAGCTCTTCGATTTCCGCGTCGGTCATGCGCTCGGCGGCCAGGCGACAGGCCATGCCTTCGAGGGATTCGCGGATTTCATAGAGTTCGACCAGCTCGGCATGGCTTAACGAAACCACGCGCGCGCCGACATGCGGCACGCGCACCAGCAGGCGCTGGCCTTCCAGGCGGTGAATCGCCTCGCGCAGCGGCCCACGGCTGATGCCGTAGGTGCGCGCCAGTTCCGGCTCGGAAATCTTGCTGCCGGGCGCGATCTCACCCTTGACGATGGCGGCCTGGATACGCCGGAAGACGTTCTCGGACATGGTCTGGGAATCGTCTTGCGCCACCACTGGGGATTCCAGCTGATCCAGCATATTGTCGACACCTTTAAAAGCAATGCCGCAAAAACTAGCCAATCAGCCCTGGATAGTCAAAGAATAAATGCACATTGTCGACAATCGTCTAATAACCGCTGTTGCACTCTTCCAGAGCATGGCCGCCTGCCAGCGCTGGCGCCAAAAAAGCATCATGTTAGAATGCACGCCACTTTTGCCTGACATCGCGAGATGAAACGGCGCACGAGGGAGCTTGCGCAGTAATGCCAGTCGCCTTGAATTGAACATCGCACTGCACCGCCTCGGGATTTATGAGACTCAAGCCCTTCCTTTTATTGACTTGCCTCCTGACCGCACCGGGCCTTGGCGTTGCCGCCGAGAAGACCGTGTATGGCCTCAACGAATATGCCCAACTGGCCGGGATCGACCTGGAAGTCGCCGCCAAACTGGACACCGGTGCCAAGACCGCCTCCCTCAGTGCCCGTGATATCAAGCGCTTCAAGCGCAACGGCGAATCCTGGGTGCGCTTCTACCTGGCCATCGACACCGCCCATTCCCACCCCATCGAACGCCCCCTGGCCCGCGTCAGCAAGATCAAGCGCCGCGCCGGTGACTACGACCCCGATGAGGACAAGAACTACACCGCCCGTCCGGTGATTGCCCTGGATATCTGCATGGGCACTGCTTTACGCAGCATCGAAGTGAACTTGACTGACCGCAGCGCTTTCCAATACCCGCTGCTGATCGGCTCCGAAGCGCTGAAACGCTTTGATGCGCTGGTCGACCCCAGTCTTAAATACGCAGCAGGCAAACCCGCCTGCGCCGCCGACGCTCATACCGCCGAGTAAACCGAATGCGCTCTCTGACCCTGCACCTGAAAATCCTGATCGCCATCCTGGTGGTGCTGGGTATTTCGGTCACCGCTTACCAGATCTTCGTGCTGGGGATCCCCGTCACCGAGGACGCCACCGACGACTTGTGGAACATCGACGCCAAGGTCGAGTTCGTCGCCAGCCCGAAAGACCCGGTGAAGATCCAGATGTTCGTGCCGCCCCTGAGCCGCGACTTCGTCAGCCTCAACGAGAGCTTCATCTCGAACAACTACGGCGTGAGCGTCAACCGCACCGATGGCAACCGCAAGGTGACCTGGTCGGCCCGCCGCGCCAAGGGCAACCAGACCCTGTATTACCGCCTGGTCCTCACCAAGCGTTACAGCGGTGAAAAGGTCAAGATCAAGGGCCCGACCTTCCGCGACAGCATTGCCGTGGAAGGCCCGGAAAAGATCGCTGCCGAAGCCCTGCTGGCGCCGATCCGCCAGCACTCGGCCGACGTCGAGACGTTTATCAGCGAAGCCATCAAGCGCACCAACAACCTCAACGATGACAACGTGAAGCTGTTGCTGGCGGGCGATCCGTCTACGCCGCACAAGGCCAAGATCGTCGAGTTGCTGCTGTCCATCGCCCACGTGCCGGTGGAAAAGGTCCACACCATCCGCCTGGTCGCCGACCAGCCGCAAACCCCGGAACTGTGGCTGCGCAGCTTCAACGGCAATGACTGGCTGTACTTCAACCCGGAAACCGGCGAACAAGGCCTGCCCGCCGACCGCCTGCTGTGGTGGACCGGCGATGAAAACCTGATCACCGTCGATGGCGGCAAGAAAGCCACGGTAACCTTCAGCCTGAACAACAGCGAGATGAACGCCATTCGCCTGGCCAAGCTGACCGACGAGAACACCGACGCCAACTTCCTCGAATACTCGCTGTATGGCCTGCCGCTGCAAACCCAGCAGACCTTCATGATCATGGTGATGATCCCGATCGGCGTGCTGGTGATCCTGGTCCTGCGCAACCTGATCGGCTTGCAGACCCTGGGCACGTTCACGCCGGTGCTGATCGCCCTGGCGTTCCGGGAGACGCAACTGGGCTTCGGGATTGTGCTGTTTACGATTATCACGGCGCTGGGGCTGTCCCTCAGGTCGTACCTGGAACACTTGAAGCTGCAGATGCTGCCAAGGCTGTCGGTGGTGCTGACGTTCGTGGTAGTGCTGATCGCGGCCATCAGCCTGTTCAGCCATAAACTGGGGCTGGAGCGCGGGCTGTCGGTGGCGCTGTTCCCGATGGTGATCTTGACCATGACCATCGAACGCCTGTCGATCACCTGGGAAGAGCGTGGCGCCAACCATGCGCTGAAGGTGGCGATTGGCACGCTGTTCGCCGCGTCCCTGGCGCACCTGATCATGAGCGTGCCGGAGCTGATCTACTTTGTATTCACCTTCCCGGCCATCCTGCTGATTTTGGTGGGCTTCATGCTGGCCATGGGTCGTTATCGCGGCTACCGCTTGACCGAGCTGGTGCGTTTCAAGGCCTTCTTGAAGGCTGACCAGTAATGTTCGGTTTCTGGAAGACCTGGAAGGCGCTGGAAGCGCGGGGAATCATGGGCATCAACCGGCGTAATGCCGACTACGTGCTCAAGTACAACAAGCGCAGCCTGTACCCCATCGTGGATGACAAGATCATCACCAAGGAACGCGCACTGGCCGCCGGCATCCATGTGCCGGAAATGTACGGGGTGATTTCCACCGAGAAGGAAATCGACAAGCTCGACGAGATCATCGGCGGGCGCAGCGATTTCGTGATCAAACCAGCGCAAGGTGCCGGCGGTGACGGCATCCTGGTGGTGGCGGACCGCTTTGAAGGGCGCTATCGAACGGTGTCCGGCAAGATCATCAGCCACGAAGAGATCGAACATCAGATATCCAGCATCCTCACCGGCCTGTATTCACTCGGCGGCCACCGCGACCGCGCGTTGATTGAGTACCGCGTGGTGCCTGACCAGATCTTCAAGAGCATCAGCTATGAAGGCGTGCCGGACATCCGCATTATCGTGCTGATGGGCTACCCGGTGATGGCCATGCTGCGCTTGCCGACCCGTCAATCGGGCGGCAAGGCCAACCTGCACCAAGGCGCCATCGGCGTGGGTGTGGACCTCGCCACGGGCCTGACCCTGCGCGGCACCTGGCTCAACAACATCATCACCAAACACCCCGACACCACCAACGCGGTGGATGGCGTGCAACTGCCCAACTGGGACGGGTTCATGAAGCTTGCGGCGGGTTGCTATGAGTTGTGCGGGCTGGGGTACATCGGGGTGGACATGGTGCTGGACCAGGAAAAAGGTCCGCTGATTCTTGAGCTGAATGCGCGGCCGGGGCTGAATATCCAGATCGCCAACGACTGCGGTTTGACCCTGCGAACTCATGCAGTAGAGGCGCGGCTGGAAGAGCTGAACGCCGCTGGCGTGACGGAAACGCCGGAGGAGCGGGTGAAGTTTGCGCAGGAAATGTTTGGGCATATTCCGCCCGTAGAAGGTTAACGCGACTTTTCATCGCCTTATCCCCGACATCCCCTCTAGGAGCAAATCCTACAGGGGACTACAATCCCCTCCCCCGCGCCATTAGCTGATCCACCCCGCATGTCGACCTGCTCCGTATATACGCTGCCCTATCGGGCTAACCCCGCCGAGTATTTTGCGGCGATTCGCCACGCGCCTGGCGCGGTGCTGCTGGATAGCGGGCGACCGGCAGCCGAGCGTGGGCGGTATGACGTGCTGAGTGCCTGGCCACGTGCAACCTTGACGGTTTCACCTGACGAAAGTGGTAGTGATTTCCTGCAACGCTTGCGGAAAAACCTTACCCAGTTGGGGAAAGCAGACCTGCCCACCGGGTGTGAACTGCCGTTTGCCGGTGGCCTGATCGGCTATTTGAGCTATGACTTCGGCCGGCACCTTGAGCAAATGCCACACCTTGCCGTGGACGATCTGCACCTGCCGGATGCGCGTTTCGGGCTGTATGCCTGGGCGCTGATCAGTGATCATCAGGCCCGGACCAGCCAGCTTGTGTTTCATCCCGCACTGGCGGAGACAGAGCGGCAACGCTTGATCACCCTGTTCGGTCGGCCGGTAGCCGACAACACAGCGACCTTCAAACTTAACGGCCCCATGGCCCCGGACCTCACCGGTGAGGCCTACCGCCAGGCAATCGTGCGCATCCAGGACTACATCCAGGCCGGCGACTGCTACCAGGTCAACTTTGCCCAGCGCTTCCGTGCGTCGTGTGTCGGCGATCCCTGGGTCGCCTACTGCGCCCTGCGCGAAGCCTGCCCGACGCCGTTCTCTGGGTTCCAGAGCCTGCCGGACAACGGCGCGGTGCTGAGCCTGTCGCCCGAGCGTTTCGTGCATGTCAGCGAGCGCCGCGTCGAGACCCGCCCCATCAAAGGCACTCGCCCACGCGGTCTGACGCCCGAAGAGGACGCCGCCAACGCCGCCGAACTGCTGGCCAGTCCCAAAGACCGCGCCGAAAACCTGATGATCGTCGACCTGCTGCGCAACGACCTCGGCCGCACCTGCCGCACCGGCTCGGTGAGCGTGCCGGAACTGTTCAACCTGGAAAGCTACCCCAACGTGCACCACCTGGTGAGCAGCGTTATCGGCGAATTGGCCGACGGCAAAGACGCCCTCGACCTCATCGCCGGCAGCTTTCCCGGCGGCTCCATCACCGGCGCGCCGAAGATCCGCGCGATGCAGATCATCGACGAGCTGGAGCCGACGCGACGCGGGTTGTACTGCGGTTCGCTGGTGTACCTGGACGTGCGTGGCGAGATGGACAGCTCCATCGCCATCCGCAGCCTGCTGGTCAAGGATGGGCAGGTATGTTGCTGGGGGGGCGGCGGGATTGTCGCGGACTCGCAGTGGGAAGCGGAGTACCAGGAGTCGCTGACCAAGGTGAAGGTGTTGTTACACACTTTGGAAAGCCTGTAGTCGCCAAGCCCCTCCTGGCTCTCGGACGCAAAGCCGCCCGGCAGGAAAAAACCTGAATCAGAACGTCTATGGACGACATTCGAGCTGGACGATAGCGTCCGGCTCGGACCGTCCACTAGCCGTCTGTGAGGGATCACATGAACCGACTGCTTACTCTTAAGAAATTGTTTCCGAGATTGCATCTCGATCCAACCGCGCCTATATTCTCCCAAATTGGGAGGATGAAGCGATGCGCATAATCGCTCTCTCAACCCTACGAATATTCTGGGAAAGCCACTCAGCTTATTCCGACGCCAAAACACCGCTGGTCGAACTGTACCGTCATTTGGAGAAAGCCACTTACCCAACGCCGCAAGCACTCAAAGCAGAGCTTAGAGCGGCAAGTATCCTGAAAGGTGGCAGGGTTGCCTTCAACGTGGGCGGCAACAAATATCGAGTGATCATGGCGATCGATTATCAGCGCCAGCTTGGGTTCATACGTTTCGTGGGGACGCATGCGCAGTACGACCAGATCAACGCGGAGACCGTGTGATGAACATCAAACCTATACATTCCCAGGAAGACCTGACCGCGGCACTCACGCGCGTCGAGCAGCTATGGGGAGCCGAAGTCGGCTCACCGGAAGGTGACGAGCTCGAAATTCTTGCAGTCCTCATAGAAAAATACGAGGCAGAACATTATCCAATGCCACCTTCGGATCCAGTGGAAGCGATTAAATTTCGCATGGAGCAGTTGGGCATGACCGCTCGGGATCTTGAGCCTTTCATCGGGACAAGCGGACGTGTGTCCGAAGTATTGAATCACAAGCGCAAGCTGAGCTTGTCGATGATCAAGCGCCTGCATGAAGGCTTAAGTATTCCTTATGAGCGCTTGCTGGCTGGCGTCTGAGATTTACGGTGTTTGTAAGGACCTCATTGCGGGCAAGCCCGGCTCCCACATTTTGACGTGTAAACCCGTTCACGTGTGGGCGCTGGCTTGCCTGTGAAGGGGCCACCAGCCTTGGCGAAAACCTACAGGCTCAACGGCCGATTCGACGCCTTGATGAACGCCTGCTTCAGATCCTCGAACGTATGCACCGCCGGGAATTGCGGGAATTCGCGGATCACGTTCTCCGGCGCATGGAACAGAATCCCACAGTCGGCTTCGCCCAGCATGGTGGTGTCGTTGTAAGAGTCGCCGGCGGCGATCACCCGGTAGTACAGACTCTTGAAGGCCAGCACGGATTGGCGCTTCGGATCTTTCTGGCGCAGTTGGTAACTGACCACGCGATCGGTGTCGTCGGTAATCAGCCGATGGCACAGCAGGGTCGGGAAACCCAGTTGGCGCATCAGGGGTTGGGAAAATTCATAGAAGGTGTCGGACAGGATCACCACCTGGAAGCGCTCGCGCAGCCAGTTGACGAATTCGATGGCGCCGTCCAACGGCTTGAGAGTGGCGATCACTGCCTGGATGTCGGCGAGCTTGAGCCCGTGTTCGTCGAGGATGCGCAGGCGTTGCTTCATCAGCACGTCATAGTCGGGAATGTCCCGGGTAGTCGCCCGCAGGGATTCAATACCGGTTTTTTCGGCGAAGGCGATCCAGATTTCCGGAACCAGCACCCCTTCCAGGTCGAGACAGGCAATTTCCACAAGACACTCCCATTTGTAGTTTGTTGGTTGAGCGAGCAAAAGGACTGCCGAACTCTAGCGATTCAAGCTCACCGCCGCAACGCAGAGCGGATTTTGATACCATCGCTCCCCTATAGAGCGCTCAGCGCCACTGACCTGTAGGAACCGTCCTGATGAACCAAGCCTTCGACGTCGCTGAACTCGCCGCGACTTACGCCAACAAATCCGCCCAGGATATTCTCAAGCTGGCGTTCAGCCAGTTCGGTGATGACCTGTGGATTTCCTTCAGCGGTGCCGAGGACGTGGTGCTGGTCGACATGGCCTGGAAGCTGAACAAGAACGTCAAGGTATTCAGCCTCGACACCGGCCGCCTGCACCCGGAGACCTACCGGTTCATCGAGCAGGTACGCGAGTTCTACAAAATCGACATCGAGTTGATCTCGCCGGACCAGAGCAAGCTGGAACCCTTCGTCAAAGAGAAGGGCCTGTTCAGCTTCTATAAGGACGGCCATGGCGAATGCTGCGGCGTGCGCAAGATCGAGCCGCTGCGCCGCAAACTCGCAGGCGTGAATGCCTGGGCCACCGGCCAGCGCCGTGACCAGAGTCCCGGTACCCGCAGCCAAGTGGCGGCGCTGGAAATTGACACAGCCTTCTCCACCCCGGAACGCACGCTGTACAAGTTCAACCCGCTGGCGCAGATGACCAGTGAGGAAGTCTGGGGTTACATCCGCATGCTGGAGCTGCCGTACAACAGCCTGCATGAGCGCGGCTTTATCAGCATCGGCTGCGAGCCCTGCACCCGGCCGGTGCTGCCGAACCAGCATGAACGCGAAGGTCGCTGGTGGTGGGAAGAAGCCACGCAGAAGGAATGCGGTCTGCATGCCGGGAACATCATCAGCAAGGCCTAAGGGCTTCGCGATCAAATAATCAATGTGGGAGCGGGCTTGCCCGCGATCGCGGTGGATCAGTCGCTATTTGCGTGACTGATTTTCCGTCATCGCGGGCAAGCCCGCTCCCACATTTGTTATGTGTTTAACACTGAAGGTGTACACACAGATGTAACCATAGGTGGCATTTATGTGTGCAATTTTCTGTGATCCGCACCCTAACGTAACACCTCTATCCGCCCGCAGTTTCCCACCGTGCATCGCACGCTTCCCACAGCAAAATAAATAGCTGTTCAAACGGTCAATTTATATCGTTTGTAATTCAGATAGTTATTTCAAGAACATGCAAAAAGGAAATTACCTCCAGCTTTCATAGATCAAAAACTGGCACGTAAGTGGCTTAAGGTGAAATGCGCTTTGTATACAATAAATACAAAACATACATACACTTTGCCATCTGCGGCCTGGCTGCCGATGCGCTGGAGCCTGCCGGAATGCGTCCAAGCCTCTCGAACAATATCGCACTGGATCTGCCCTCCTCGCCCCTCAACCCCGAAGCGACAAGCCCCGGCCCCCTGGTGCTGAGCCCACGGCTGCACAACAAAGACCTGGCCCCGACCAAGGTCGAAGGCCGACGCTGGGGGCGCTACAGCATCTTTGCACTGTGGACCAACGACGTGCACAACATCGCCAACTATTCCTTCGCCATTAGCTTGTATGCCTTGGGTCTGGGCGGTTGGCAAATTCTGTTGTCCCTGGGTATCGGCGCGGCGTTGGTGTACTTCTTCATGAACCTATCGGGTTATATGGGGCAGAAGACCGGTGTGCCGTTCCCAGTGATGAGTCGAATCAGCTTCGGCATCCATGGCGCGCAGATTCCGGCGTTGATCCGCGCAGTGATTGCGATTGCCTGGTTCGGTATCCAGACCTACCTGGCCTCGGTGGTTTTCCGCGTGTTGCTGACGGCAATTCATCCAGGTTTTGCCGACTATGACCACAACTCGATCCTGGGCCTGTCGTCCCTCGGCTGGGCCTGTTTTGTGGCGATCTGGCTGGTGCAGCTGGTGATCCTGGCTTACGGCATGGAGATGGTGCGCCGCTACGAAGGCTTCGCCGGACCGGTGATTCTGCTGACGGTAGCGTCACTGGCCGGCTGGATGTACTTCCAGACGGGCGGGAACATCGCCTGGTCGATCCGCGACCCGCTGAGCGGCGGCGAGATGTGGCGCAATATCTTTGCCGGTGGCGCGCTGTGGCTGGCGATCTACGGCACGCTGATCCTCAATTTCTGCGACTTCGCCCGCTCTTCGCCGTGCCGCAAGACCATCCAGGTCGGCAATTTCTGGGGCCTGCCGGTGAATATCCTGGTGTTTGCCGCGATCACCGTGCTGCTGTGCGGCGGGCAATTCCAGCTTAACGGCCGGGTGATCGAAAGCCCCACTGAAATCATCGCGGCCATTCCCAGCACCTTTTTCCTGGTGCTCGGTTGCCTGGCGTTCCTGATCGTTACCGTGGCAGTGAACATCATGGCCAACTTCGTCGCACCAGCCTTTGTGCTGAGCAACCTGGCGCCCAAGTACCTGAACTTCCGCCGCGCGGGGTTGATCAGTGCCACCGTGGCGGTGCTGATCCTGCCGTGGAACCTCTACAACAGCCCGTTGGTGATTGTGTATTTCCTCTCCGGCCTGGGTGCCCTGCTGGGGCCGTTGTATGGGGTGATCATGGTTGATTACTGGCTGATCCGTAAAAGCCGGGTGGACGTGTTGCAGCTGTATAGCGAAGACCCAAATGGCGTTTATTACTACAGCCGTGGGGTCAATTTACGCGCGGTGGCAGCATTCATTCCCGCAGCCGTGATCGCCATTCTCCTGGCGCTGCTGCCCGGTTTCGCCAGTGTTTCACCGTTTTCCTGGATGTTTGGCGCTGGTATTGCAGGGTTGCTCTACCTGCTGATCGCCAAGCGTCAGCCGTTCTACGCCGATGTCAGCGGCGAAAGCATTGCAGTCGATAACGTCAGTCATTAATCAAGGACACTCCATGCGTATCCTCGTGGTCAACGTCAACACCACCGAATCCATCACTGAAACCATCGCCCAGCAGGCACGGGCTGTGGCTGCGCCGGGCACTGAGATTGTCGGGCTCACGCCCTACTTCGGCGCGGAGTCGGTGGAAGGCAACTTTGAAAGCTACCTGGCGGCCATCGCCGTGATGGACCGCGTGATGGCCTACGACCAGCCGTTCGACGCGGTGATCCAGGCCGGTTACGGTGAGCACGGCCGCGAAGGCTTGCAGGAGTTGCTCAACGTGCCGGTGGTGGACATCACCGAAGCGGCCGCCAGTACCGCGATGTTTCTGGGCCATGCCTATTCGGTGGTGACCACGCTGGACCGCACCGTGCCGCTGATCGAAGACCGCCTGAAACTGGCCGGCTTGTATCAACGCTGTGCCTCGGTACGGGCCAGCGGCATGGCAGTGCTGGAGTTGGAAGAAAACCCGCGGGCGGCGATGGAAGCCATCGTGCGCCAGGCGGAACTGGCCATCAGCGAAGACAAGGCTGAAGTGATCTGCCTGGGCTGCGGCGGCATGGCCGGGCTGGACGAGCAGATCCGCCAGCGCACCGGCGTGCCAGTGGTGGACGGCGTAACCGCCGCAGTGACCATCGCCGAATCGCTGGTGCGGTTGGGGTTGTCGACGTCGAAGATCAGGACTTATGCGACGCCAAGGCCGAAAAAAATCATCGGCTGGCCGCGTTAAAACGCTGGCTCAACTGCTGTTCGGCAAACTGCTCGATGATGAAATCCACAAACGCGCGGGTCTTGCCGGGTAGCAGTTTATGTTCGGCGTAGTAAATGGAGATGTTGCCGTCGTCGACATACCAGTCGGGCAGCACCCGCACCACCGCGCCGCTGTCCAGAAACGGCACGGCCATGGGCATGCTCACTAGGGCGATGCCCAGGCCCTGCGCGCTGGCGCAGCAGGCAGCTTCAGAGTCGCTCATGGTCATTCTCGACTTAAGCACCAGCGGGCGGTGTTCACGCTCGGTGCTGGTCAACTGCCAGGAGCGTACGCGGCCGGTTTGGGGGGAGCGGATGAGAATCCCCGTGCAGCGCGCCAAGTCCTCTGGGGTCAATACCGGCGCGCGTCGCGCCAGGTAATCCGGCGACGCCACCAATACCCGATGTGCCGGTGTGAGTTTACGCGCCACGACCCCCTGGGGCAGTTCAAAACCGCCGCCGATGGCCGCATCGAAACCTTGGCCGATCAGGTCCACCTGACGGTTATCGAAATGCCAATCCGGGCTGATGTCTGGAAAGCGCTGCATGAACTCCCCCAGCAGTGGCACCACATAGCGATTGCCAAACACGGTGCCCATGCTGACCTTGAGCGTCCCTACCGGCCGCCCTTCAGCGCTCGCCAGGTTGGCCATGGCGTTCTGGATGGTGGTGAGGCTACCGCTGACCTCTTCCAGAAACAGTTTTCCGGCTTCGGTCAGGGTGAGACGCCGAGTGCTGCGCTGGAACAATCTCACCCCCAGGCGCGCCTCCAGCTTGGCGACACTTTTGCCGACGGCTGCCGGGGTCAGGCTCAGGTGCCGGGCAGCCTCCGCAAAGCTGCCGCCTTCAGCGCTGCGCACGAAGCATTCGATACTGCCAAAGCTCTCCATATCGACTCACTCTAAACTTTTGGTTTACACAGACTATAGCAATCACGGTCTACCGGGAGGAACTGGCGAGGTCGATACTCGGCCCCAACAACAAGGCATCCCGCCTTGAACAGCTAGGAGATCGACATGACCACACAGAACCTCAGCGGCAAAGTCGCCTTGATCCAAGGCGGTTCTCGCGGCATCGGCGCCGCCATCGTCAAGCGCCTCGCGGCGCAGGGTGCAGCAGTCGCCTTTACTTACGTCAGCTCGGTCGCCAAGGCTGAAGAACTGCAGAACAGCGTGATCAGCGAAGGCGGCAAAGCACTGGCGATCCACGCCGACAGCGCCGATGCCGGGGCGATCCGCAACGCCGTCAACGCCACCGTCGAAGCCTTTGGTCGCCTGGACATTCTGGTGAACAACGCCGGTGTGCTGGCCATTGCGCCGCTGGAAGATTTCAGGCTGGAAGATTTTGACCAGACGTTGGCGATCAACGTACGCAGCGTGTTTATCGCGACCCAGGAAGCGGCCAAGCATATGGGTGACGGCGGTCGGGTGATCAACATTGGTAGCACCAATGCCGAGCGCATGCCGTTTGGCGGTGGCGGCCCGTACGCCATGAGCAAGGCGGCGCTGGTGGGGTTGACCAAGGGCCTGGCGCGAGATCTGGGGCCACGCGGCATCACCATCAACAACGTGCAGCCTGGGCCGGTGGACACCGATATGAACCCGGCGAACAGCGATTTTGCCGAAAGCTTGATCGGGCTGATGGCGGTGGGGCGTTACGGGCATGTGGAAGAGATCGCCAGCTTTGTGGCTTACCTCGCAGGGCCGGAAGCGGGTTACATCACAGGTGCCAGTTTGACCATCGATGGTGGCTTCAGCGCCTAGTACTTCTTAAACACTGCAAAACCCTGTGGGAGCGGGCTTGCTCGCGAAGGCTGAGTATCGGTCACTTAATACATCGACTGATACACCGCTTTCGCGAGCAAGACCGCTCCCACAGGGTTGACCTGTGTTTGATTCAGGGACGGGGCGGCAAGCCATAGGCCGCTAGGTCAAAGTCCGCGAGCTTGCGGATGATCTGGTCGGCATGGTGGTACTTGCTGTCGGCCATGGCTTCATCCGGCACGGCGATGGCGGTCATGTGCGCGGCCTTGGCGGCGGTGACGCCAAACGGCGAGTCTTCGAACACCAGGCAGTCCTCGGGCGCAACGCCCAGGCGGCGGGCGGCGGTGAGGAAGATGTCCGGCGCAGGCTTGGCGGCACCGACTTCCGGGTCGTCAGCGGTGACGATGGTATCGAACAGGCCAAACCATTCGCGGTGCAGCGTGGTCTTGTGGCCGAACGAATTGCGCGACGAACTGGTGCCCACCGCAATCGGGATATTGTGCGCTTTCAAGTGCCGCACCAAAGCTTCAGCGCCAGGCATGCCCAATGCCTTGGGGAAGCGCTCGCTCATCAGCGGCTCGCGTATTTCCAGGAACTGCGCCGGTGTGATCGGCAAATCCAGCGCCTTCACCACGTAGTCAGCCAAGTCCTGGGCACCGCGCCCGATGATGTGCTGCTTGATGCCCCAATCGTAGGTACGGCCGTAGCGTTCGGCGATGATCTGCGTAACTTCGGTGTAGATGCCTTCGGTATCCAGCAACAACCCGTCCATATCGAAAATCACGGCCTTGATTGGACCGACTGCGGTACGCGGTGCATTCATCGCAACAGAACCTTGGGAGAGGACTAAAAGGATTCAGCACAATAACGGCCACACTTGCCGGCAAGCAACCCTTTAGACTGTAGCCCCCTCCTTTCGAAGTACCCGCAATGCTCTTCCGTCTCGCTGCCGACAGCCTGGTGCTGTTTCACCTCACCTTTATCCTGTTCGTGCTGTTTGGCGGCTTGCTCGCGCTCAAATGGCGCCGGGTAATCTGGCTGCATTTGCCGGCGGCCGCCTGGGGCGTGGCGGTGGAAGTGCTGCACCTGCCCTGCCCGTTGACCCGGTGGGAAAACCTGCTTCGTCACCTCGCCGGACAAGACGGTTACGGCGGTGGTTTTGTCGAGCATTACATCCTCACGCTGATCTACCCGGCGGGGCTGACCCCTGGGATTCAATTGGCGCTCGGGACGGTGGTGCTGCTGATCAATATCGCGGTGTATGCGTGCTTGATCAGGCGTGCGCAGGCAAGCAACCAAGGTTGGCCAACGTAGCTTCCACCGCGGCTTCGAGCGGCGTATGCGGCTCATGGCCCAGGGCCACCAACAGGCGTTGGTTATCCATGCGCAAGGGGGTTTGCCACAGGTAGCGCATCTCTTGCATCTCGCGCAGGGTGACGACAAAGGGTGCCGCCACTTTCAGCAACCACCACGGGAAACGATTGACGCGCGGTTGATGCCCCGTCCTACGCAGCATTACGCGCTGAATCGCTTGGACCATCTGCGTGCCATCCGCATCCACGTGCCCGGCCATGTGGAAGCAGGCGAAGGCGTCGAGGGTTGCTCGACGCTCAATCAGCTCGACCATCGTGCGCGCTACATCGGGCAGATACGCCCATTGATGCATCACACCCGGGGCACCTGGGTAGCTGACGACCTGCACCGGCTTTCCGGGCTTGACCAAACCCTGGGCAAACCAGTTGTTAGCCACCCGCGCGCCGAAAAAGTCCCCGGCGCGCACGATCAGCGCCCGCGCCCCCTGACGGGAGGCGTCCAGCAAGCGCTGCTCCAATTGCACGCGGATTGCGCCTTTGCGGGTTTGCGGGTGCTGAGGTGAATCCTCGTGCAACACCGGGAATGCATCCGGCCCGTAGTTATAGACCGTGCCGGGTAATACGATAGTGGCGCCTTCGACGAGGGCTGCTGCGATGGTGTTGCCGATCATCGGCAGCACCTGCTCCGCCCAATTGCGATAACCGGGTGGGTTGACCCCGTGCACGATGACCGCGCAGCCACGGGCAGCCGCCAGTACCGCATCACGATTGAGCGCATCGCCTTCAACCCACGTAAACGCTGCGTTCTGGCTGCGGGCTCTGTCGACATCACGGGTCAACGCACACACTTCCCAGCTTGCAGCACTCAGCTGTCGCGCCACTTCACCGCCTATCCCGCCGGTTGCACCCAGTACCAGAACCTTTTTCATGGCCTTCTCCCACAGAGGTTGATGTGGCCATTTTGTGTGCAGTCTCGCTATAGATAAATTGCCGAACACAATGCAGTCGCTATACATTTATGCATGGCATCGACTATTGGTTGGGAGCTTTACCGATCGTTCCTCGGTGTATTCAGGGAGGGATCGCTGTCGGGGGCCGCACGGCAGCTCGGCATTACACAGCCCACGGTCGGACGGCACATTGCCGCGCTGGAAACGGCGCTGGGCGTGGTGCTGTTTACCCGTTCACCGAACGGTTTGTTGCCCACAGCACTGGCCCGCACCCTGCGCGCCCACGCCGAAACCATGGAGCGCACGGCAGCGGCGCTTGAACGTGCGGCCTCTTCTCAAGGCGAAGAAGTGCGCGGCGTGGTGCGCGTGTCCGCCAGTGAAGTGGTCGGCGTAGAAGTGCTGCCGCCGATCCTCACGCAATTGCGCCAGACTCACCCGCACCTCAGGGTCGAACTGGTCCTGACCAACCGCCTGAGCGACCTGCTGCAACTGGAAGCCGATATCGCCGTGCGCATGGTCCGTCCCAGCCAGGAACAACTGCTGGCGCGACGCATTGGCCTGATCGAAATCGGCCTGCATGCCCGCGATGATTACCTGCTAAAACACGGCACGCCCCTGCACATGCAAGACCTGGCCAGCCACTCAGTGATCGGCTTCGATCAGGAAAATGCGTTTATCCGCAGCCTGGCCATCAAGGGCTTCGAACGCAACACCTTCGCCTGCAGCAGCGACAGCGACCTGGCGCAACTGGCCCTGATCCGCGCCGGCGCCGGCATCGGCGGCTGCCAGGTCCAACTGGCCAAGCGCGACCCACGCCTGCGCCGAGTCCTGCCGGAAGGCTTTGCACTCAGGCTGGACACCTGGGTGACGATGCACGAAGACCTGCGCAACAGCCCGCGCTGCCGCGTAATGTTCGACGCCCTGGTGGAAGGTTTGCAGCGTTACGTACAGGATTGAGACAGCTTCACTGGTGAAGAATCAGACTCCCTCAGTCCCTTCACAGACGCCACCATGTCCGAAGCCTTCGAAGTCCCCAGCCCCCACGAAAAACACCTCGAGCACACCACCGAACATGCCCACGGGCGAGGTGACAATTTCGCCAGCCGCATCGCCGTGATGACCGCCCTCATGGCGACTCTCGGCGCCATGCTCAGCTACCAGGCCGGCTCCACCGAAAGTGAAGCGGCCATGGACAAAAACAACGCTGCCATCATCAAGACCGAAGCCGCGAACCAGTGGAACTACTACCAGGCCAAATCCAGCCGGCAGAACCTTGCGGAACTGGCCACTCACATTCCCGGCGTAGATGCAGCGCATTACAAGGACGAGATCGAACGCTACAAGCGCCAGAAGGAAGACGTGCGCAAACAAGCCGAAACGCTTGAAGCCACCTCAAAGGAATGGGATGAAAAATCGGAACAGGCGCTGCACCAGCATCACCGCTGGGCCCAGGCAATGACCGCGATTCAGATCGCGATCTCGTTGGCGGCGATTACGTTGTTGACGAGGCGGGAATGGTTGAAGCGCCTGTCGTATGCGGCAGCGGGTGTGGCAGTGGTATTGGGCAGCCTGGCGTGGCTGCATATCTGACGCGGTGCAGTCAAAAGGTGGGGGTGGCTGTGGGGTTGAGGGCTTGGGTGTACGTACAAGCCTGACGCGCGGGGTGGTAGTCTTGCCCTCTCGAAAACGACAATGACAGGGAAGTACGAATGCGGAGTCTGTTTCTATTGCTGTGCTGTTTGTTAATCACCGCCTGTTCAAGCAATCCGACAACACTGTTTGAAGAACAAGTCAAAAACAGCAGCACGCCGTTAGCGCGAACCCCCTCTGAGGCCATGCGTAACACTCAAGCGGTGCCCATGCCGATCGACCCAGGGTGGCGGCCGCCCCAGTGGAAGATCACGGCCGAAGAACCGCGCATCCTGATCAACGGGATCCCGTCGAACTACCGATTATTCAGCGTAGCCTTAATAAAAGATAAACCCTTCCATATCGACGTTAACTCTTGGTGCGTCAACGCGTGCCTGGGATTCAGCAAATACGCCCTGAACCCTTATTTGATCCTGATGGACGCCCAAGGCAATGTGCAGGCTGAAGGCTTTGGCAAGGCGTCTGGCATCGTGGGGGTCATCAGCCAGGTCTTGAAAGGCACGGTGAAAAACAGCGGAACCTACTACCTTATCGTCGCAGCGGATAACCGTGCGCCAGGGGAAACCATTGTCATCGACAATGTACTGCTGATAGGCGCCGCAGCGAACCCGATAGCGCCGTTGCGCATCGGAATGGGCAGCTATCCATTTGGGTCGGTTGGGCCGTTATTGAATACGGAAGAGACACCTTAACCTGCGACGGTTGAGCGTGAAGAAAATAGGCCGGGTGTATATCCACTGAATCGGCTGTACTGGCCCTGACAATTGATTTGGGCAATTTCCTACGGCCTATTCAGAAGCGCCACTCTCCCACTTCAAATTCACCCCGCCTATAGTCCAACGGTCGCTCACAGGGCGACCGGGTTTGGCGACTCGACTACAAGATGGCAAAAGCTTCCCGGCAGATTTGCGGGATGCCCCTGCACGCAATAAGCTGCTTCATGGTAGCTGTGCGTGGGAGACCTTCGGGTCTGCCGGTCTTTGTCCGTTCTTGTCCCGGTTCGCCAACCTGCGTACAGCTGCCACCTTTTGTTTGGCGACAAATGCGTGGCTCACATCCTCTAAGTGAACGGACTTAAGGCATGAACCAATACATAGCACTCACCAGCAACGACAGCGCCACACCCGCCCTTTTCGTCGACACAACCGTCCCGTTGGAAATCCTTCTTGATGCCGCGAACTATCGAATCCGCTCGGTGACGCAGGTGCTTGAGAATCTTGCGCTACGTAGTGAGATAGGCAGCGATGCGGTGGTACTCAGCGACTTTGCCTTGCTGTGCTCAATTCCAATGCGCGACGGGTGTGACTTGCTGGATGTCATAGGCCGGCGAATGGATGTTCCGCTACCCTAGAAAATACTGCAGGTCGCTTTAGAGCTTTAGCGACCAATTCACCTGGCTTCGGAATAGCAATCCAGGGGGTTCTGGTTTACGAGGGCACACAAAAAGGCCGCCACACCAAGTCTAAGTGTGGGGGCTTTTTTACATAAGCGGCGATATAGGTATATCGACGCTACACAACACTCTTGTGCGTGGCAACTTGAACGTCTTCTTGCCGATTAGCTGCCAAGATGGCCTGCAAACGGCCAAACGCAGGCTGCCGAACCTTAATTCTCCGTACGCTGCCCCGGATAGTGTTTGTTGCTGCTGTCCGAAAATGTCATTTTGAGAAATTCACTCTTTACGATGCAAAAGAAAAATTTTTCGATGCGTAAAAACTAAGTCTATAGTGTGAGTAGGGAGAACTTACTATGCTGCAGGCTTTCAAGGGGGCATCGTGGCAATTAAAGAATATCGTAACAATCATTACGTTCCTGAGTGGTATCAGAAAAAGTTCTTATCCGCAGACGGCGGCGAGGCTAAATTTTATTACCTTGACTTAAAGCCAGAAACAATTACTACAGCAAATGGCACACGATATAAGCGCAAGGACATGATGCGCTGGGGCCCCGATAGCTGTTTCAAAATAGAAGATCTTTATACAACAAAACTAGGCAACTTCGAATCAACAGAAATCGAAGAAAAATTTTTTGGACAAATTGATACTGAAGGGCACAAAGCTGTTGAGTACTTTTCTAAATTCCAGCATCCTGATGTAGATCCTCAGTCTTTTCACAATCTACTACTTTACATGAGCACTCAAAAACTCAGAACTCCGAAGGGTTTGAAGTATTTGGCATCTAAAACACAGTCACGTGACAAAAATGAATTATTATTTATGCTACAGAGACTACAGAGTTATTTTTGTGCGTTATGGACTGAATGTGTTTGGCAATTGGCTGACTGCAAGAGTACGGATACAAAACTAATCCTGTCAGATCACCCCGTTACCGTATACAACAAAGGTTGTTTCCCTCAATCTGCATTGGCGAAAAAGGTAGGTGATCCTGAGGTTTGGCTGAACGGCACTCACACATACTTTCCGTTGTCGGAAGAACGCGTCCTGATTCTAACTAACCTGTCTTGGGTCAGATGTCCGTACGGAAATCCTATGAAAGAGCGGCCAAACCCAAAGCTATTTCGAACGGCAATGTTTAACTTCACGAGCATTCAAACTCATAGAGAACTCACAGAGTTAGAAGTACTCCAAATTAACTACATAACAAAAATTCGAGCTGAGCGGTACGTTGCGGCACGAGAAAAGGAATGGCTATATCCTGAAAAAAAGGTGACACCTTCTCTATGGCCACAACTAGGGGATAGTTATTTATTAATGCCTGACCCGCGATCCGTAACATATTCTACCTCTACGATGGTTGGTTATGAAAATGGTCGATCAGAGACAATGGATGAATACGGTAGACGACCTGGACAGAAAGGTTATAGCGGTGAGAGCAATAATAGAAAAGACTGGAACAGTTTCTTAGCTTTTCAAGGTGAATACGCTAGACGATTTGGCCCGAAACGGCGCGGTCGATCATTCGAATTGAATAGAATTTCAAACGAAGAGGACTCTGATGACTATCATGCGTACCATCTGGGTTTAGAGAGAACACACAGAAAACGTTAAAAACGAGGTCAGGGGTTAGCGTTTAAATAATGTGGCGATCAAGAACAGACTCCACAATAGAGCGCGTTATATCGACTTATATGATTCCTTAACTTTATTCGCTCAAAATTTCACGGAGGCGCCTCTCAAGTGCTCCTCTGAACAAGATTCGTAGATTGTCTGCATCGAGCTTTGAAATGGTCTCTTCAATGTGAAGCTTAAAAATCAGGTCATGGGTTCAAGCCTCACGCCTCCGTGCTTCAAGTGCGGTGGGTGAGCAAGCAATCCCAGCGAGGAAATGAGCCGACACGCTACTCGCGGGATGAATATCGCTCTTGGCAACAGACATGACTTCCTACCTGGTTCTCAAACGATTGAAGACACGCTTACGAATCTGCGCCCTTCTCTAAGGAGTAGTGGGTCTAACACTAAGTTCATAACGGAACGAAGTGCACCCGTCTCGCGAGTAAAAAAAACGAACCAAAAAGACGCGCCAGTCCCATGGTGGTCACATGGGGCTATTTTTTGGACGCCAAAAACCACAAACCCCCGACTTTCTCTAGGAAAGTCAGGGGTTTGTGTTTACTTAATGTGGCGGTGAAGGAGAGATTCGAACTCTCGATACAATTTCTTGTATACACACTTTCCAGGCGTGCTCCTTAAGCCACTCGGACACTTCACCGTATCTCGGCAAACCAGTTCAGTCTGTCGAGGCGCGCTAATGTAGTCGAAAGCCTTTCTGATGGCAAAGGTTTTTTTCAGAATTTTCATGCGGTTAGCCGGTTATGCCGATCCACGCCCGGCAAGGGGCGGTGATTGTGCCATTCTCAGGCATCGGCAGGATGGGTCTGGGGCGGTGATTGCGCCCTGCCCCCGGCTTTTCAAACGCCTATATGCGGGAAAAGTCTGACTGGGCAGTCAGTCACAGCGCTTTACCGGGGCGGGCGTGGTGGGTAACGTCTGCGCATGCACGTCTATTAACTAGCCTTCTATAAAAAATCCTACAAGGAACCGCGTCATGAGTGAGTTGATTGCCTACCACCTCGAAGACGGTATCGCGACCCTGACCTTGAGCAACGGCAAGGTGAATGCCATTTCTCCGGCGGTGGTCAGTGCGTTTAATGAAGCGCTGGATCAGGCGGAGAAGGACCGGGCGGTGGTGGTGATCACCGGCACGCCGGGGATTCTGTCGGGTGGTTATGATTTGAAGGTGATGACCGCCGGCCCTAAAGAGGCGATCGGCCTGGTGACGTCCGGTTCGACCTTGGCACGCCGTCTGTTGTCGCACCCGTTCCCGGTGATTGTGGCGTGCCCTGGGCATGCGGTGGCCAAGGGTGCGTTCCTGCTGTTGTCAGCAGACTATCGGATTGGCGTGGAAGGCCCGTTCAGCATTGGCCTGAATGAAGTGGCGATCGGCATGACCATGCATCACGCCGGTATCGAGCTGGCGCGGGATCGTCTGCGTAAGTCGGCGTTCCATCGTTCGGTGATCAATGCCGAGATGTTTGACCCACAGGGCGCGTTGCAAGCCGGTTTCCTCGACAAGGTGGTGGCACCGGAAGAATTGCATGCGGCAGCCCTGGAAGCGGCGCGTCAGTTGAAGAAATTGAACATGAATGCTCACAAACACACCAAGTTGAAGGTGCGCAAAGCGCTGCTGGAAGCCCTGGACGATGCAATCATCCAGGACCAGGGGCATATCCTGAGCTAAGTCCTACCCTTGATACGCCAGAGCCCGACCTTGAGTCGGGCTTTTTCTTACAAACTAATCCGAATCCTACTGAGCCGCTCTAGCCTGCCCGTGTCGGTAGATGCTGAAACATGCTCTTAAACATCGCTTATCTCCTACCTCTACAGGGCTAATTGCCGAATACAGTGCACATCCGTACACTGCGCCACCTTTTGTCCGGATAGGCTGTGTCGATGCTTTTTCTGCTGCGTATGTTGTTGATGGGCCTGCACTTTATGCTCGCCGGTGTGCTGGGCGTGTTGGTCGGTCTGTGTCGACCGTTCAACCCGGACAACAGTCGCCTGTGTGCTCGCCTCTACGCGCTGCCGGCCATGTGGATTCTGGGGCTGAACGTAAAGGCCGATGTGGACTCGCTGCGCCACAAGCCCGGCACCTGCGTGGTTATCGCCAACCATCAGTCCAACTATGACCTGTTTGTGTTCGGTAACGTGGTGCCTTACCGCACCGTGTGTATCGCCAAGAAAAGCCTGAAATGGGTGCCGCTGTTCGGTCAGTTGTTCTGGCTGGCGGGTAACGTGCTGATCGACCGGGGCAATGCGTACAAGGCTCGCCGTGCGATGCTCACCACCACTCACACGTTGCAACATGAGGACACGTCGATCTGGGTGTTCCCGGAGGGCACGCGCAATTTGGGCAAGGGGTTGCTGCCGTTCAAGAAAGGCGCGTTCCATATGGCGATTGCGGCCGGTGTGCCGATCGTGCAGGTGTGTGTCAGCAATTACGTGACACATATGCAGCTCAATCGCTGGAACAGTGGGGATGTGCTCATACGGTCGTTGCCGCCGATTCCTACCATTGGGATGACTCCGGATGACATCCCCGCGTTGATGCAGGCGTGTCATGCGCAGATGGAGGCGTGCATAGAGGAGATGGATCGCGAATTGGCACCGGGCCCTCTTTAACGCTTTGGAGCGATTCGCCCCCCAGCACGAGCAAGCTCGTTCACCACAAAAAAGCTTGCCGCAACGGTAGCTACAACGGAACGCCATTCAGGCTAAGCTGCCCAACACCTGTCCTCCCAATAAGAAGCGATCAGCACCATGGGTAGAGTTGTTGCGGCCGCTGTCTACAGTGCCGGTAAGAAAGTCACGGATATCACCCTCGATGAAGGGGCGGCCTGGGCCGCCAAACCCAACCACTTTGTATGGATCGGTCTGGAAGAGCCTGACGCTCAGGAGCTCTCCAACCTGCAACGCCAGTTCAACCTGCATGAATTGGCCATCGAAGACGCCCTGGAAAAACACAGCCGCCCGAAGCTGGAAACCTTCGGCGATGCGCTGTTTATCGTCACCTACTCACCGGTGCGCGAAAACGGCAAGCTGGAGTTTATCGAGACCCATATCTTTGCCGGCAACGGCTATATCATCACCGCACGCAACGGGCACTCGGCGTCCTACGGTTTTGTGCGCCAGCGTTGTGAGGCACGGCCTCTGTTGCTGGAGCATGGGGAAGATTTCGTACTCTATGCGCTGCTGGATTTCGTCACCGAGAACTACCAACCGGTGAGCGAGGCGATCCATGCCGAGATCGATGAGCTGGAGCGCAATGTGCTGTGCAGTTCGCTGAGCGAGCGGGATATCCAGAAGATTCACGGCCTGCGTCGCGATGTGTTGCGGCTCAAGCGCTATGTGGCGCCGATGGTGGAGATCAGCCAGGAGCTGCAGAAACTCAACTTCCCGTTCATCGACAAAAACATGCGCCCGTATTTCCGTGATGTGCAGATCCACGTGACACGGCAGATGGAAGATCTCACCACCCTGCGCGATATCGCCAGCCAGACCATCGAGATCGGTGTACTGCTGGAGGCGTCGCGCCAGAGTGTGGTGCAGCGCAAGTTTGCTGCATGGGCGGCGATTCTCGCGTTCCCCACCGCGGTGGCAGGGATCTACGGGATGAACTTCCAGAACATGCCCGAGCTGCAATGGCACTACGGCTATTTTGCGGTGCTCGGGTTTATCGCGGTGGGTTGCACCAGCCTGTGGGCCAGTTTCAAGCGTTCGGGCTGGCTTTAAACCTGGGCCTCGGGCTTGTGCGCCACGAAACGCATCATCCATTCCGCCACGGTTGCGCCGTGGTGGTCGCGCTCCAGGCTGGCCACGCCGTTCGTGTAGACCTTTTCGCCCAATGTGGTCTGCAGAATCTCCAGCAACTCGCGGGAATAGTCGTGGACAAACTCCGGGTGACCTTGGAAGCACAGGACCTGGTCGCCGATGTGGTACGCGGCAAACGGGCAAAAGGCGCTGGAGGCGATGACCGTGGCATTGTCCGGCAGCGTGGTGACCTGGTCCTGGTGGCTGATCAGTAGCGTCAGCTCCTCCACTTCAGGGCTCATCCACGGTGTCTTGGCATCCAGCTTGTAGTCGTGAATGCCCATGCCCCAGCCCTGGCCGGCGCGTTCAGTCTTGCCGCCGAGCAACAGTGCCAGCAGTTGGTGGCCGAAGCAGATCCCGAGCAGCTTGTCGCCGCGCTCGTAACGTTCGAGCAGGTAGGTCTTGAGGGTCTGGATCCATGGGTCGGTGCCAAAGGAATCGGCCTTGCTGCCGGTCACCAGGTAGGCATCGAACACTTCATCGTCCGACGGGTATTCGCCGTTCACCACGTTGTACACGACAAACTCAGCGGGTATGGGCTGCTTGGAGAACAGGCGCTTGAACATCTGCCCGTACCCTTGGTATTGATCGATCAAGCCTGGACGCAGGATATCGGTTTCCAGGATACAGACGCGTAGCGACATAAAAAATACCTGACACGGTGATGGGAATATTGCACACCCCAGAGCCTGCCTTGAAATGCCCCTTCAAGGCAAGCCCCTCTTAGTCACCGGAACACGTCACCTTGCGCGGCTTTCTCCAGCAACAACGCGGGCGGCATGAAGCGTTCGCCATATTGCTCGGCCAGGTAGCGGGCGCGGGCTATGAAGTCGTTCAGCCCATATTGGTTGATAAACTGCAACGCGCCACCGCTCCAGGCCGCGAAGCCAATGCCGAAGATCGACCCCACGTTGGCGTCCGCCGTGGACATCAACACCCCCTCCTCCACACACCGTACGGTCTCGATGGCTTGGATAAACAGCAGGCGGTCGCGCACATCCTGTGGCGAGATACGTTGGTCGGGCCGTTCAAAGCGGCTTTTCAGCTCCGGCCACAGGTACTTGTGCCCGCCGCTGGGATAGTCATAGAAGCCGCCGCCCGCCGCCTTGCCCATGCGCTGGTATTCGTTGACCAGCAGATCGATCACCGCTGTCGCCGGATGTGTCGGCACGGCCTTGCCTTCCGCCTGCAGATCCTTGGCCGTCTGCTGCCGGATATGGTTCATCAGGCTGAGGGAAACTTCATCCGACACCGCTAACGGCCCTACCGGCATGCCGGCTTTGCGCGCTTCAGTCTCGATCATCGGCGCCGCTACGCCTTCGCCGAGCATGGCGATACCTTCGTTGGTGAAGGTGCCGAACACCCGCGAGGTGAAGAAGCCACGGCTGTCGTTGACCACGATCGGGGTTTTCTTGATTTGCAGTACGAAATCGAAACCACGGGCCAGGGTTTCGTCGCTGGTGCGCGCACCCTTGATGATTTCCACCAGGGGCATCTTGTCCACCGGGCTGAAGAAGTGCAGACCGATGAACCGGGTTTGATCCGGCACTGCCGTGGCCAGGCCGCTGATGGGCAAGGTGGAGGTGTTGGAGGCGATCACGGCGTCGGCACCGACCACACTTTGCGCGGCGGCTGAGACCTTGGCCTTGAGTTCGCGGTCTTCGAACACCGCTTCGATAATCAGGTCGCAACCGGCCAGGTCTTCATCGGTGGCCGTAGGATGAATCCGCGCCAAGAAGGTTTCCCGCTGTTCGGCGGTCAGTTGCCCACGGCTGACTTTCTTGTCCAGCAGTGCCGCCGAACGCGCCTTGCCCTTCTCGGCGGCCGCCAGGTTGATGTCCTTGAGCACCACCTCGATGCCTGCGCTGGCGCTGACGTAGGCGATGCCTGCGCCCATCATCCCTGCACCGAGCACGCCGACTTTGCGCGTGACGTACGGCGCAAAACCTTGCGGCCGGGAGCTACCCGCGTTGATCTCATTGAGCTGGAACCAGAACGTGCCGATCATGTTCTTCGCCACCTGCCCCGTCACCAGTTCGGTGAAATAGCGGGTTTCAATCAGGTGCGCAGTATCAAAATCCACTTGGGCACCTTCGACGGCGGCACAGAGGATCTTCTCGGGCGCGGGGAAACAGCCCTGGGTCTTACTGCGCAGAATCGACGGCGCAATCGCCAGCATCTGCGCCACTTTGGGGCTCGACGGTGTACCGCCTGGGATCTGGTAGCCCTTATTGTCCCACGGTTGCTTGGCGTCCGGATTGGCCAGGATCCAGGCGCGGGACTTGGCCAACAGCTCGTCGCGATCCGCCGCCAGCTCATTTACCAGGCCGGCTTGCAGCGCCTGCTGCGGCCGCACTTTCTTGCCTTCGAGCAAATACGGCAAAGCCTTTTCCAACCCGAGCATGCGCACCATGCGCACCACCCCGCCGCCGCCCGGCAGCAAGCCCAGGGTGACTTCCGGCAGGCCAAGCTGCACCGATTTGTCGTCCAGCGCCACGCGGTAATGACACGCCAGGCAAATCTCCCAGCCGCCCCCCAGCGCCGCGCCATTGATGGCGGCCACCACGGGTTTACCGAGGGTTTCCAGGCGGCGCAGTTGCGCTTTCAGTTCCCGTACGCTGTCGTAGAAATCCTTGGCGTGGGCCTTGTCGACCTTGATCAGTTCATTCAGGTCGCCACCGGCAAAAAATGTCTTCTTGGCCGAGGTGATTACCACGCCGGCAAGGTCATCTTTTTGCGCTTCCAGACGCTCGACCATCGCCGCCATGGCCTCGCGGTACGCGCCGTTCATGGTGTTGGCGCTTTGGCCGGGCATGTCGAGGGTCAGCACCACGATGCCGTCCTGGCCTTTTTCGTAACGAATAGCTTGGGTCATGACAAATTCCTTGGGCTCAGAGGCGTTCGATAATGGTGGCGATGCCCATGCCACCGCCGACACACAAGGTGGCCAGGCCGTAGCGCTGCTGGCGCACTTCCAGTTCGTCGAGCAAGGTGCCGAGAATCGCGCAACCGGTGGCGCCCAGTGGGTGGCCCATGGCGATGGAGCCGCCATTCACGTTGACCCGCGCCGCGTCGATGCCCATGTCCTTGATGAACTTGAGCACCACCGAGGCAAAGGCTTCATTGACCTCAAACAAGTCGATGTCTTCGATTCGCAAGCCAGCCTTGGCCAGGGCCTTGCGCGTGGCGGGCGCAGGGCCGGTGAGCATGATGGTCGGGTCGGTACTGGTGACCGCCGTGGCGACGATACGCGCGCGGGGTTGCAGGCCCAGCTCGCGCCCCTTGGCCTCGGAGCCGATCAACATCAACGCGGCACCATCGACGATACCGGAGCTGTTGCCCGGTGTGTGCACATGGTGGATGCGCTCCACATGGCTGTAGACCCTCAACGCGGTTGCATCGAAGCCCATCTGCCCCATCATTTCGAAGCTGGGCTTGAGCTTGCCCAGGCCTTCCAGGGTGGAGTCGCCGCGGATGAATTCGTCATGGTCCAGCAGCACAATACCGTTCTGGTCCTGCACCGCGATCAGCGACTTGTTGAAGGAACCGTCCGCACGGGCCCTGGCCGCTTTCTGCTGCGAATGCAGGGCAAAGGCGTCGACGTCGTCGCGGGTGAACCCCTCCAGGGTGGCGATCAGGTCCGCGCCGATGCCCTGTGGGGTGAAATGGCTGTGCATATTGGTCTGCGGGTCGAGTACCCAAGCGCCACCGTCGCTGCCCATGGGCACGCGGGACATGGACTCGACCCCACCGACCACCACCAGGTCTTCGAAGCCGGAGCGCACCTTCATCGCGCCCACGTTGACGGCTTCCAGGCCCGAGGCGCAGAAGCGGTTGATCTGCACGCCAGCGACGCTGATGTCCCAGTCCGCCACCAGGGCGGCGGTCTTGGCGATGTCGGCGCCCTGGTCGCCGATCGGGGTCACGCAGCCGAGCACGATGTCGTCCACTTGGTGGGTGTCGAGGTCACTGCGCCGGGCCAATGCCGTAAGCAGGCCGGCCACCAGGTTCACCGGTTTGACACTGTGCAAGGCACCGTCGGCCTTGCCTTTGCCACGGGGCGTGCGTATCGCATCAAAGATCAAAGCTTGGGTCATGACGTCCTCGAACCGCTGTGCATGTGTGCCTCTACCTTAGGCCCGATTGACACGGTTTCAATGACGGATGCGCTCATTGCTTTTGACCCCCTCGCTCGGACGAACGGTAGTCTCCTAAGCTAATTGCCAGGTTAATCGTTTTAGCTGTCTAGCCAAGGCATTGGCGCCAAGATGGCGATATGCCTCATGCCTTTTTAAGCAGAAATGCTTATTAGCTGATATGAAATGAGTCTAAGCCACGAAGAACGAGGGCTCTAAGGTTGAATCAGTAGGAGGCTGCTGCCGGGTTTTGCTGGAGCGGCTGTAAGAAAAGCGACACGTCATCTCGCCATACTGAAAGACACCGGCATGCATTTGACGCTCAGGAATAACAACAAAAGGCAGTCAGCCATGTTTAAACATTCGAAAGTACGTCAGGCGGGACTTATTCTGTTCGCCACCACACTGATTCTGATTTTGCCCAACCTGACCAAGGTCATTGGGTGACCCCTCAACGCCTACGTTCAGTGCCTTCACAGCACCGGGTTTGCAGCTTTTGGCAGCACCTGCCGGGACATTGCGCATAGCGGTCCTGCAGGGGCTGCCTTTTTGCGCGCCGATTTCCGGTATCGTGAGCGTCATCGCCACTTCACACCGGGCCTCCCTCTTGAAATCGATCTTCGCCCTCCTCGCCTTGCTGATCGCTCTTCCCGCTTCGGCAGCACAATTGACTCTCGAACTCGACCACACCAGCAAGACGTGGCAGACCGATGACCTGCTCACGCATCCCCAGGTGCAAACGGTGCAAATCGTCGATGACGTTTCCTACAAGCGCACTATGAGCTATCGCGCAGTGCCTTTGGCGTCGCTGCTGCCGGGGTTGAAACCTGAGAGCCATCTGCAAGCCATTGCCTTGGATGGTTTCGCCGCCGAACTCACGGCCGCGCCACTGCTGGAAACCCGCGGCGCACGCGCCTGGCTGGCGGTGGAAGATCCTACGCAACCCTGGCCGGCATTGGCGGAAGGCAAACCGAGTGCGGGACCGTTCTACCTGGTGTGGACCGATCCGCAAGCCGGACACATCAGTCCTGAGCAGTGGCCGTTCCAGATCTCCAGGATCAAACAATTGAAGACCGTGGCGGAGCGCTTTCCGGCGTTATTGCCTGACCCGAAACTGGCGGCCAACGACCCGATCAATCAGGGTTTTGCAGTGTTCCAAAAGAACTGCCTGGCCTGTCATCGGCTCAATGGTGCCGGTGATGCGCAGGTGGGGCCGGATTTGAATATTCCGTATAACCCCACCGAGTATTTCGGCGCCGATTTCCTCAAGCGCTACATCCGTGACCCGCAGAGTTTGCGGCACTGGCCGCAGGCGAAGATGCCGGCGTTTGCGGCCAGTGTGTTGCCGGACAGTGAGCTGGATTTGTTGGTGGGGTATTTGAAACACATGGCAGGGCGTAAGCAGCCATAAGCTTGGCGCATTCCCTCTGTGGGAGCGGGCTTGCTTGCGAAAGCGGTGTGTCAGTCAATAAATGTGTGGCTGACCCACCGTATTCGCGAGCAAGCCCGCTCCCACAGGGGGGGGAACGCTCCGCTCTGGAGATCATTGCTGTTGGACGGCGATCACCGGGGTCGGCGCCACAAACACCTTGGCATGCATCTGCTCATGCCCACCGCCACGGCGCATGCCGCGTACCGGGCAGGCATCGAGGTAATCCAACCCCACCGCCAGTTTCAAATGCCGCTCCGGCCGTGACAGCTGGTTGGTCACATCAAAGCTGTACCAGGCGTCATCCAGCCAGGCTTCGGCCCAGGCGTGACTGGCCAGGTGCGTGCTGTCCTCACTGTACAAATACCCCGACACATACCGCGCAGGGATCCCCAGGCTGCGCGCGCACGCCAGGAATGCATGGGTGTGATCCTGGCACACCCCCGCACGACCCGCGAAGGCCTGGGCGGCACAGGTGTCGACTTCGGTGGCGCCGGGTGTGTAGACCATCGCCTGGTTGAGCGCATGCATCAGGTCGATCAACGCGGTGCGGTCACGACGTTGATGGCACTGCTGGTCGGCAAAACCGCGCAAGGCTTCGTCAGGTTCAGTCAGGCGGGTGCAACGCAGAAACGGGAACGCCGATTGGCTCTCATGTTCGGCCTCGCGCAATTCGTCGATGTCCACCTGGCCACGGGCACCGATGATGATGGCGTCGTGGGGCTCATCCAAGGTCAGCACATGCAGGATGTTGCCGAACGGATCCACCTGGGCACGCACCGGGCGCGGCAGGTCGAGCTGCCAGCTGAGTACGCGCTGGCGCTCGCTGTCGTGGGGCGTAAGGCGCAAGTACTGGATGCTGGCACGCACCTGGTCTTCGTAGTGGTAGGTGGTTTCGTGGCTGATGGAGAGTCTCATGCCGCCTCCAGGTAGGAACTGTAGATGGCGTCGCCCAATTGGCGGACCAGGGGAATAAAGTCGGTCAGCCAGGCGTGCAGGCCTTCCTCGAGGATTTCATCGATGGCGGTGAAGCGCAGGCGCGCGTCCATTTCGGCGGCCAGGCGCTGGGCAGGCCGGCCGTTGAGGCCGGGCAGGCTGGCCAGGATCTGGTCGATCTCTTCACTGCAGGCGCGTAGCGAGCGCGGCACATCGGCGCGCAACAGCAACAACTCGGCGACTTGCCGCGCGCCGGGCGCATCGCGGTAGATCTCGGTGTAGGCCTCGAACGACGACAACGCGCGCAACAAGGCGCTCCACTGATAGTAGGCGTGCGCTGTGCCATCGGTGACGGCGTCGGCACGGTCGCCGGCCATTTCATAGCGGGCGTCCAGCAGGCGCAGCGTGTTGTCGGCACGCTCGATGAAAGTGCCCAGGCGAATGAAGCGAAATGCATCGTTACGCATGATGGTGCCGTAGGTGGCGCCGCGGAACAGATGAGAACGCTCTTTTACCCACTCACAGAACCGGCTCATGCCATAGCGGCTCAAGCCCTGCTGGGCGATATCGCGAATATCCAGCCAGGTGGCGTTGATGTTTTCCCACATATCGGCGGTAATTCGCCCACGCACTGCATGGGCGCTGGCCCGCGCGGCGCCAAGGCAACTGTAGATGCTGGCCGGGTTGGCAGCATCCAGCGCAAAGAAGTGCAACAGGCGTTCGGCGTGCAGCTCACCGTGACGTTCGTGGTAATCCTCCAGGGTGCCGGTGATCAACAGCGGCATGGCCAGTTCGTGCAGGCCATCGCCACGCCCGTCCTGGGGCATCAGCGACAGCGAATAGCTGACATCGAGCATGCGTGCGAGGTTTTCCGCACGCTCCAGGTAGCGCGACATCCAGTACAGATCCGAGGCAGTTCTACTCAACATGGCATCAGTCCTCGACCACCCAGGTGTCTTTGGTGCCGCCGCCCTGGGACGAGTTGACCACCAACGAGCCTTCGCGCAGTGCCACTCGGGTCAAGCCGCCAGGCACGACACGGGTTTCCTTGCCGGACAACACAAACGGGCGCAGGTCGATATGACGCGGCGCGATGCCGTTTTCGACAAAGGTCGGGCACGTGGATAAACACAGGGTCGGCTGGGCGATATAGGCGTGGGGCTTGGCCTTGATACGGGCGCGGAAGGCTTCGATTTCCGCAACGGTGGACGCTGGGCCCACCAGCATGCCGTAGCCGCCTGAGCCTTGGGTTTCCTTTACCACCAGGTCTGGCAGGTTGGCCAGCACGTGGGACAGTTCGTCGGGCTTACGGCACTGGAACGTCGGAACGTTCTTCAGGATGGGTTCTTCATCCAGGTAAAAACGGATCATCTCGGTGACGAAAGGGTATACCGACTTGTCATCCGCCACGCCGGTGCCAATCGCATTGGCCAGCACCACATTACCCGAGCGATAGGCCGCAAGCAGGCCCGGCACACCAAGCATGGACGCCGGGTTGAAAGCCAATGGGTCGAGGAACGCGTCATCGAGACGGCGGTAGATCACGTCCACGGCCTTGGGCCCGTCGGTAGTGCGCATGAAGACACGGTCATCGCGCACGAACAGATCGGCGCCCTCCACCAGTTCCACGCCCATTTCTCGCGCGAGAAAGGCATGTTCGAAGAACGCGCTGTTGAAACGGCCCGGCGTCAGCACGACCACGCTGGGATTATCCAGAGGGCTGGAGCTTTTCAAGGTGTCCAGCAACAGGTTGGGGTAGTGGTCGATGGGCGCGATGCGCTGGGCGGCGAACAGTTCGGGGAACAGGCGCATCATCATCTTACGGTCTTCGAGCATGTAGCTCACGCCGCTCGGTGTGCGCAGGTTGTCCTCGAGCACGTAATAGGTGCCGTCACCATCGCGTACGAGGTCGACGCCGGAGATGTGGGAATAAAGGTCACGATGCAGGTCCAAGCCCTGCATCGCCAACTGGTATTGCTCGTTGGCCAGCACCTGTTCGGCGGGAATGATTCCGGCCTTGATGATGCGCTGTTCGTGGTACAGATCGGCGAGAAACATGTTCAGCGCCTTGACCCGCTGGATACAGCCGCGCTCGACAATCCGCCATTCGCTGGCCGGAATACTGCGCGGGATGGTATCGAAAGGAATCAACCGCTCGGTGCCCTGCTCGTCGCCATAAAGCGTGAAGGTGATCCCGGCGCGGTGAAACAGCAAATCGGCCTCGCGTCGGCGCTGGGCCAACAGATCATCAGGGGTGTCGGCCAACCAGCGCGCGAACTCGCGGTAATGAGGCCGGACCTGGCCTGCCCCATCGTACATTTCATCGTAATAAGTGCGGATCATGCCGAACTCCTTGTCACCCGGGCGAAAGAACCATCGCAAGGCCCGTGCCAGCGGCATAAACACTTAAAAATCAGTGAGTTGAATTACAACCAGAATCCAGTCGCACCGTCCTGGTGCGCAGAATGCCCGGTGCACCGCCCGACGCTTCATCGCAATGCGGGCTTTGACTATCAACAGCATAGTCAGAGTTGATTTCACTGCCTGGCCAAGTCTGCGGATAATCGGCCCATCTGCTGAACAGGACACGTCCTAGCGCTTCAGCGAACCGCTCTTCCCTTTAAGCCACCCTCTTGGGTGGTTTTTTTTTGCGCCCTGAAACATGTAGCAGCGAGGGCGATGTTGAGCATGCTGCACAAACAAAATCGGCCGACCCAAAAGGTCAGCCGACACGCTGTGCTGCTCATAAACTGCTGCTACATGGGTAACCCACGCACCTCCTGCTTCACGCCCCATCCCTCGATGATCCCGCCCAGCGGCTCGACCACCGCCCCGAAGTCCTGCTCGAAGTCTCCTATGCCATCGTAGGTGGCCGACATGATTTTACTTAGCTCCAGGTACCAGGCGCCGTCGTCGCGCGCGCTGACCTGGGCATTCAGGGATTCCCCACGAAACTCACCCGCAGCCCTGCGCGCACGTTCCTCATCCGGGAAAATGGCGTAGAACTCGATGGGGTGAAAACGCGAGAAGTCGAAGCCGCCTTCTTTCATGCGGCGCAGGACGTTGGTGCTGATGTCTTCTTGATAGGCTGTGCTCATGAAAAGTGCTCCTCGAATTGATGGATAGACTTTCCGTGCTTCCCGAAGCCCACGCCTTACTGGCGTGGGAACTACGGCAATAACTTCACCGCTGGAAAACAAGCATGTAGCTGACAAGACCAGAACCTAGCGATTCATTCGCTGATCTCCCTTGCAGAGTAGCGCGAAGCTTTCGCCTCCACCAGAGGGGTTTTAAGGGTGTACAGGGAATGTTCAGGCGGCGGGAGAGATGTCGAGGATCTGGATACCGTTCTGGTCTTTGAGGATCTTGAGCGTAGGTTCGGGCTGGCGGCCTTCGAAGTCGTTGAGATCGAGTTCGGCGGCAACGGGCACCAACTTGTTGCGAATCATGTGTGCCGCATCTTCGAGGCTGGGCTTCTGGTCGCAGGTGAACTGCTCGACGGACTTCACGCCGTGATCATCAACGAAGGTAATCTGCCACTTTTGCATCGGTGCCTCCTCGATAAAACCCGTGTATGGGCTTACTTCTATCTGGACCTTGGGGGCTCGGCAAACGTTCCACCCAAGGTAGGAGACACCTGATCAACTGCGCTTACTTTTCAGCGCGTTCTTTCAAGGCTTTCAAGGTGTTGTACGGTGCGTCCACCACGAACTTGTTGGCCAGCCACGATGGCACGCTGCCGCCTGGCTCGGTGTGCACCTGGTAGGTGACTTCGGTTTGGTTGTCGCCTTTGGGCACCAGCTTCCAGAAGCCGTCGACCTGGGCGACACGTACGTAGCCTTTTTCTTCAGGCTTGTAGGTCGGCACACCTTCCAGCTTACGCGTCAGCGTGCCGTCGGCCGCCTTGGTCGTGGTGATATGCAGGTAGGAATCACGGTCCGTCACGGGAAACGGGGCTTTGAATTGGGTGTAGGTCCAACTCTCGTCGCCTTTCTTATCGACCAGCTTCTGGGACTTGCACTCGTGGATCCAGGCACAGGCACCGGCTACGTCTTCCTGGAGGGCGACGACTTTTGCCACAGGCGCCTTGATCACCGTTACACCGCGATACGCCTTGTATTTGGAGCCGGCAATTTCGCTCAAGGACACCTTGATACCGTCTTCGTCCTTGGCGACTTGCCAATCCTCAGCCTGGGCAGTGGCAGCAAACAACACCGTAAAACCGCACAACACAGCCATTCGTTTCAGCGAACCCATTGTTGTATTCCTTATTGTTGAAGTTCCGATAGTAAAGCCCATCAAGCCGCCGTCATTTGCTCCCACCAGCCGATCAAACGGATCGCATCGGCCTGGTCGGTGCCGCAGACCTCGATATTCGCCTTGAAATCACTGCATACCGCCGGTCGCTCCGGCTGGCCGAACAGCAGGCACAGTTGTTCGACCGACAGGTGCAGGCAGCGTTCGCCTGCCGGTTTGCCCTGTGGCATTCCGGGTAATGGCGAACTGATGGAGGGGGCGATGCAGCACGCGCCACAGCCTTCACGGCAATTCATGACCAGCAGGTCCTCGACGACTCAATGTGGATGGCCGGGCTAGGGTACGCCCTAAAACAGCCGTTTTAAAATGGCCTAACAGTGGTTTTTCGCAGAAAACAAAAGTGACTGATCAGTCTCCGACACATGGTCGGCGGTCGACGTCACCTTTGTGGGAAAAGTTTACTGCTTGAACTCGAAATCCAGCGCTGCACCTTCCACATCGCGCCGCTCTTCGTTGCGCAATTGCAGCCTCATCTCATTGCTGAGCAGGCGGCCGTTGATCTGGAATGCACTGTTGTCCGTAGGTTTCTCGCCAAACATCGGCGGCAGCAGGGGCACGCTTTTCGGCTTGGGCATGGTGCCAATGGGTTGCAAGTGCCTGACCATGTCAGAAGGCAGCGACAGGTCCAACTGTGCCGGTGGCAATTGTGTCTGCGCCACTTCGCGGGACGCCTTGGCCTTGGTGGCCGCCCGCCTTTTGGCGGCGGCGGTGGGTTTCTTCACCACTGGCGCTTTTTTTACGGGGGCCGTTTTTTTCGCCGGGGGCTTCTGCTCGGTACTGGCGGCGGGCTTGGTTTCGCTCACAGGGGCCGCCGCCAGCGCAGTGCCGACGTTGCACAGGCTTATCAGGCCAATCACGAAAACCGCACGAAAAATCGAAGTCATATTGCCTACAGCATTAACGGCAGAGGGCCATATGCTCGCTTGTTGTGCGCGGCATGACAAGCGCGGTGATTAGCTTGCTATAGGATTTGTCCCCTTTCCGTGCGTCACAGTCCGGCTGCTGTTTCCTGGCATAACTGGCTTGCCAGCATCCCCAAGGTCATCAGCGCCCGCTCTGCCTCGCGGTTCCACGGCGTACCGCAGTTGAGGCGAATGCAGTGGTTGAACTGCTCGGTGTTACTGAAGATCAGCCCCGGTGCAATGCTGATGCCCTGTTGCAGTGCGCGTACGTGCAGTTCCTGGGTGTTGACCCGTCCGGGCAAACTGACCCACAGGATGAAACCGCCGGTCGGACGTGTCATCTGTGTGCCTTCCGGGAAATATTGCTGCACCGCCAGTTGGAAGGCGCTGAGGTTCTTGCGGTACTCCTGGCGGATGTAACGCAGGTGGCGATCGTAGCCGCCGTTTTCCAGGTACGCGGCGACGCCCATCTGGGTCACGCTGCAGGCGGAGTGGGTGCTGAACATCTGCAAGCGCTGGATTTCCTGCTGGTACTTGCCGGCGATCATCCAACCGATGCGCACGCCGGGGGACAGCGTCTTGGAAAAGCTGGAGCAATAGATCACTCGATCCAGGCGGTCATAGGCCTTCAGGGCCTTGGTGCGGCCCAATTCGAACATCAGCTCGCCGTAGATATCGTCCTCGACAATCTGGATATCGAAGTCCGACGCCAGGCGCAGCAACTGTTTCTGCCGTTCTTCGGGCATGGTGCCGCCCAACGGGTTGCTCAGCCGCGCGGTCAACACCAGCGCCTTGATCGACCATTGGTTGGCCGCCAATTGCAGCGCCTCCAAGCTCATGCCGGTGGACGGATCGCTGGGGATCTCGATGACTTTGAGGCCGAGCAGGTCGGCCAGTTGCAGCAAGCCGTAATAGGTCGGTGACTCTGCGGCAATCAGGTCGCCAGGCCGCGTCAACACCCGCAGCGACATCTGCAGGGCATCAACGCAACCGTGGGTGATCACCACTTCGGAAGGGTCCACCACCACACCGGCATCGCGCATGCGGATCGCCACCTGGCGGCGCAGCGGCTCGAAACCGGGGCTGAACATGTAACTGAATGCCCGTGGGCTCTGGAAGCGCGTGACCTTGGCCAACTGTTGGTGCAGCGCGCGTACCGGTAGGTAATCCACACTCGGCACGGCGGCGCCCAACGGGAACACACCTTCGCGGCGCGACTCACCCAATACCTGCTGGATGATGCTGCTGCGGGTGACCAGACCCGGGCGTTCGACACGCGCGATGTCCGGCGTCGGCGCGGTGAGTGCGGGTGTCTGGTGCACGTAATAGCCGGACTGCGGCCGAGCGCGGATCAGCCCCTGGTCTTCCAGGTTGGCGTAGGCCTGCAACACCGTGGCGTGACTCACGTTCAACTGCGAGCTCATCTTGCGCACCGAAGGCACGCGCTCGCCCGGTTGATAGACACCGCGCCGGATATCCTCAGCCAGCTGCTGGGCGATACGTTGGTAAAGCAACAGATTGGTCATGACGCAGCACTCGATTTCACGGGTATTTTATTTTTGTGTGAAACATACCGGCACAGTTTAGAAGTGTACGGGGACAGTTGCCACAATAGTCGAGCGCGGGCAGGAGTGACAGTAAAAACTGTAAGGGTGGCGTACAGAGTTGTGGGGCTACTTCGAAAGAACGTGGGAGCGGGCTTGCTCGCGAAAACCGTTTGTCAGCCACTGAAATATCGACTGATATACCGCTTTCGCGAGCAAGCCCGCCCCCACATGGTGATCTATGCCAAGCGCCTAACGCGCGGCGCCGAGCTGGCCTTTCTCGTCAGAGAACACGATCTCCACCCGACGGTTCTGCGCCCTGCCCCGCTCGGAGGCGTTGGCTTCGACGGGATACTGGTCGCCATAGCCTTCGACCTGGATGCGTTTTTCGTCGATCCCCAGGTCTACCAGCACATCCGCCACTGACTGCGCGCGGTCGCGGGACAGTTTGAGGTTTTCCCGCTCACCGCCGGTATTGTCGGCGTAACCCTCGATGCGCACCACGCGCTTGGGGTTGAGTTGCAGGAACTGTACGATTTTCAACACCGTGCGGTTGGCCGAGTTTTTCAGCTCTGCTTCACCGGTATCGAACAGCACATCGCCCAGCGTCATCACCAGGCCGCGATCAGTCTGGGTAGTGGCCAAACTGGCGATCTGCTCTTCAAGCCATTTGCCCTGTTGCTGCACACTGATCAGCTTGTTTTCCCGCAGGGCCAATTGCAGGCGCTGGCGCTCCAGTTCGAGCTTGGCGCCACGCTCCTGGTTGAGCGCCTGTTCGGTGTGCTCGCGGGCGATGGCGCTGTAGCGCTGGCTCAGGTAGGCGTAATGCACCACGTCGGCGCCGCTGCCCCAGTAGCTGGACAAGCGGTCGGCGCGGGCCAGGGACTCACCGGCGCGGATCACGTCCTTGGGCGCAAAGCGCAGCACGTTGGCGTCTTCCTTGACCTGCTGGAAGTCGTTACCCGCCTGTTGCAAGGCCTGCTCGCTGTCGGGGTGGCTGGCGCAACCGCCCAACACGGCGGTGCCCAGGAGCACCGCACAGGTCAACCCGCGGATCATCCGGCTCATTGGGCTTCTCCCAACTGCAGTTGTTTGCGCAGGCGGGTGATACGGGTGTTGAGTACGTCCAATTGTTCCTGGCTCTTGCGGGTCAGCACTTGGGCCTCGGCCAGGCGAGCATCCAGCTCAGCTTGTTCGAGACGCATGCGCGCGTTTTTGTAGGATTGGTCGGCCATGCTCGACTTGGCCCGGGCGAACTTGGCTTCGGCCAGTTTCAATTCAGGCGATTCATCCGCGTTGGCACCCACGGCACTGGCTTGCTCCAAGGCTTGCTGGGTGAGGCGCATTTGTTCATTCGGCGCAGGATCGGCTGCACATCCCGCCAGAGCGACAACGGCGAGGGCCGCGAAAAGAGGTCGAAAAGTCACTGAAAATCCCTACTTTGTTGGGGTGCCGACGGGTTGCTGCAATTGCGCTTTCCAGCGTTCCAGATTGCTCTGCAACGCAGCTTGCGCCACACCGGACGCGGGCAATTCTGTCATCTTTTTGGCCAGCTGTCCGCGCAGCCACGGATCATTGCAGGCCGAGTTATGGGAAATCGCCAGGTACAGGCCCGGCTGGTCGATGGGTATATCCCGGGCAACCAGGTCGTTGCTCATGCCCAAGGTCTGCGCGATGGCCATACCGGAATAACGTCCGGCCAGCACGTAGTCCACCTCACCCAGCAGCAGTTTCTGGAATGCCGGCGTCAGCGACGGCAGGCGTTCCAGGCTCAGTTGCTCACTGGCGAAGGTTTCGAAGGCCGCGCTCAACCGCGCGCGCTCTGACACCGCGCCTGTGTGCCCGTGCAGGTCGGCGGCGGTGGCATAGTCCAGCGCCGAATCCTTGCGCGTCCACACCAGGTAGTCGAGTTGCACCAGCGCCGGGTGGATGTAGTCGAGCGTTTCCAGCTCACCCAGGTTCAGCGGCGCGTCGGCGAGGATGTCCATGCGCCCGCTGCGCACTTCCTCCAGGGCCAGGGAGCGTTTGCCACCGTAGAGCAGGTCGATTTTCAACCCGAGGTCCTTGCCCACTTGTTGCAATACATCGGCGGTGGCGCCGATCAGGTGCGTAGGGTCTTGCGGGTCGCGCCAGAGCAGCGGCGGTGCATCCGGGCTGCCGGTGATCACCAGGCGATCGCATTTGCCGGCGGCCAACGACAGCGCAGGCAGTAATGTGAGGCCCATCAGTACAGCCCAGGGGCGCAATTCCATGGCGGGTGTCTCCAAGTCAAAAAAAAGCCCGGTCACAAGGACCGGGCTCTTTATAAGTGAAGCGACTAGATTAGACCAGCTTCTCCAACTCAGGGACGGCTTCGAACAAGTCCGCCACCAGGCCGTAATCGGCCACCTGGAAGATTGGCGCTTCTTCGTCCTTGTTGATCGCGACGATCACTTTGGAGTCTTTCATACCCGCCAAGTGCTGGATCGCGCCGGAGATACCAACGGCGATGTACAGCTGTGGCGCAACGATCTTGCCGGTCTGGCCGACCTGCATGTCGTTGGGTACGAAACCTGCGTCGACGGCCGCGCGGGAAGCGCCGACCGCAGCGCCCAGCTTGTCGGCCAGGGCGTACAGGTGCTTGAAGTTGTCACCGTTCTGCATGCCACGGCCGCCGGAAACGACGATCTTGGCAGCGGTCAGCTCTGGACGGTCCGACTTGGCCAGCTCTTCGCCAACAAAGCTGGACGTGCCAGCGTCGTGAGCAGCGGCAACGGCTTCAACGGTCGCCGAACCACCTTCGGCGGCAACCGGGTCGAAACCGGTGGCACGCACGGTGATGACTTTGACCGAAGCGTTGGACTGTACGGTCGCGATGGCGTTACCGGCATAGATCGGGCGCTTGAAGGTGTCAGCGCTTTCGACCGAGATGATCTCGGAGATCTGGTCAACGTCCAGCTGCGCAGCAACGCGTGGCAGGATGTTTTTGCCGTTGGACGTAGCGGCAGCCAGGATGTGGCTGTAGCTCTTGCCCAACTCGGCAACGAGTGGCGCAACGTTTTCCGGCAGCTGATGCGCGTAGGCGGCATTGTCAGCGTTCAGGACTTTGCTCACGCCAGCAATTTTGGCAGCGGCTTCAGCCACGGCGCCAGCGCCTTGGCCGGCAACCAGCACGTGAATGTCGCCACCGATTTTAGCGGCAGCGGCCACGGTGTTCAGGGTGGCCGGGGCCAGCACCTTGTTATCGTGTTCGGCGATTACGAGGATAGTCATGATCAGATCACCTTCGCTTCGTTTTTCAGTTTCTCGACCAACTCAGCAACAGACTTGACCTTGATACCCGCGCTGCGAGCAGCCGGTGCTTCAACCTTGACGGTCTTGTTGGTAGAGGCGGTGGAAACGCCCAAGGCATCCGGAGTCAGGGACTCAAGCGGCTTCTTCTTGGCTTTCATGATGTTTGGCAGGGACGCGTAGCGCGGCTCGTTCAAACGCAGGTCGGTGGTGACGATGGCTGGCAGTTTCAGGGAAACCGTCTGCGCGCCGCCGTCGATTTCACGGGTCACAGCTACGCTGTCGCCGTTCACTTCGACTTTGGAAGCGAAGGTGCCCTGACCGTAACCGGTCAGCGCAGCCAGCATCTGGCCAGTCTGGTTGTTGTCGCTGTCGATGGCCTGTTTGCCAAGGATCACCAGCTGAGGCTGTTCCTTGTCGACAACGGCTTTGAGCAGCTTGGCAACGGCCAGGGAGGTCAGCTCTTCAGCGGACTCGACCAGGATGGCGCGGTCGGCGCCCAGTGCCAGGGCGGTACGCAACTGCTCTTGAGCGGTGGTAGGACCGATGGAAACCACGACGATTTCGGTCGCCACGCCTTTCTCTTTCAGGCGGACGGCTTCTTCCACAGCGATTTCGCAGAAAGGGTTCATCGACATCTTGACGTTAGCAAGGTCGACGCCGGAATTGTCCGCTTTAACGCGAACTTTCACGTTGTAATCGACAACGCGTTTGACAGCTACAAGAACCTTCATGGATTCCTCGTTACTCTCCGGTGAAAAGAAAGTCGCCTAGGCGAACCTGGCGGTTGATGCTCATCGGCACACAAGGGCACCTCCAAAAACGTCGGCGGATGACCTTGCTCACGGGAAATGGTGACCGTTCGTCAGCAGTGACTGAGAGGTCATTCTTTATCGCAGCGTGTAAACTGCGCGCCATTGTCTGGACGCGCGCCACCTGTCTTGCTTTTGGACGTGCTCTTGAAACCTGCAGTCTGCCTACGGTTAGCGCAAAACCGACCGTATATTGACCGGAACACCTATTCTGGTCAATACGGCAAAATAGCCAGTCATAAGCCGCACCACTTTGATTTACCTAGCCTGCGGGCAATTCAAACAAACGTTTGTATTGGACGCTGACAGTGGTGTAGATATAATGCGCCACCTAGAGAGAAAGGTGGGTCCTGCCGTTGCTGCAAGACGACACCGAACCTCCACCCATTAGAAAAAAAAGCCTGTTGAGCCTTGAGTAGGAGATAGCCTGTGGAACGCGAATACATGGAATTCGACGTGGTCATCGTCGGCGCTGGCCCGGCGGGACTGTCTGCCGCCTGCCGACTGAAGCAAAAGGCCGCCGAAGCCGGTAAGGAAATCAGCGTTTGCGTGGTCGAGAAAGGCTCCGAAGTCGGCGCGCATATCCTCTCCGGTGCCGTGTTCGAACCACGCGCCCTGAACGAACTGTTCCCGGACTGGAAAGAACTCGGCGCCCCGCTCAACACCCCGGTGGTGCGCGATGACATCTATGTACTGCGCAGCCCCGAAGCCTCCACCAAGGTGCCTGACTTCTTTGTGCCCAAGACCATGCACAACGAAGGCAACTACATCATTTCCCTGGGCAACCTGTGCCGCTGGCTCGCCCAGCAAGCCGAGAACCTCGGTGTGGAAGTCTATCCAGGCTTCGCCGCCCAGGAAGCGCTGTTCGACGAAAACGGCGTGGTCCGCGGCATCATCACCGGCGACCTCGGCGTCGACCGCGAAGGCAATCCGAAAGAAGGCGTCTATACCCCAGGCATGGAACTACGTGGCAAGTACACGCTGTTCGCGGAAGGTTGCCGTGGCCATATCGGCAAGCAACTGATCCAGCGCTTCAACCTGGACAGCGACGCCGACGCCCAGCATTACGGCATCGGCCTCAAGGAAATCTGGGAAATCGACCCAGCCAAGCACCAGCCTGGCCTGGTGGTGCACACCGCCGGTTGGCCGCTGGACATCATGAGCGCCGAAAACACAGGCGGCTCGTTCCTCTATCACCTGGAAAACAACCAGGTGGTGGTCGGCCTGATCGTCGACCTGTCTTACAGCAACACCTTCCTGTCGCCCTTCGATGAGTTCCAGCGCCTCAAGCATCACCCGGTGCTGGCCCAGTACCTGGAAGGCGGCAAGCGCATCAGCTACGGCGCCCGTGCCATCTGCAAAGGCGGCCTGAACTCGCTGCCGAAGATGGTCTTCAAGGGCGGCGCGCTGATCGGTTGCGACCTCGGCACCCTGAACTTCGCCAAGATCAAAGGCAGCCATACCGCAATGAAGTCCGGCATGCTCGCCGCCGACGCCGTGGCCGACCGCCTGTTCGCCGAATCCGAAGGCGGTGATGAGCTGACCGCTTACGTCGATAGTTTCAAATCGAGCTGGCTCTACGAAGAACTGTTCGCCAGCCGCAACTTCGGCCCGGCGATGCACAAGTTCGGCCCGATCATCGGCGCCGGCTTCAACTGGTTCGACCAGAACATCCTGGGCGGCAAGATGCCGTTCACGCTGCACGACACCAAGCCGGATTACGCCTGCCTCAAGCTGGCGAAAGACAGCAAGAAGATCGATTACCCGAAACCCGACGGCAAGCTGAGCTTCGACAAGCTGAGTTCGGTGTTCATCTCCGGCACCAACCATGAAGAAGAACAGCCGTGCCACTTGAAGTTGAAAGACCCGAGCATCCCGATCGGCACCAACCTGCCACTCTACGATGAACCGGCGCAGCGCTACTGCCCGGCGGGCGTGTATGAAGTGATCACCAAGGAAGACGGCGAGAAGCGTTTCCAGATCAACGCCCAGAACTGCGTGCACTGCAAGACCTGTGACATCAAGGACCCTTCGCAGAACATCACCTGGGTCACGCCGGAAGGCGCCGGTGGGCCGACTTACCCGAACATGTAAGTCCGTTGCTTGAACAAAAAGGCTCCCCGAACGGGAGCCTTTTTTATGGCCAACACACATCAACTGCGGGAGCGGGCTTGCGCGCGAAGGCGGTGGGTCAGATACAAGTTTGCTGACTGATACACCGCTTTCGCGAGCAAGCCCGCTCCCACATTGAGTGTGTTGTGCCTGAAGTCATCAGGCCGCCCGCTCCTCCCCGGGATTGCGCTCGAAGTAGCGCTTATATTCCCGGCTGAACTGCGACGTGCTCTGATACCCCACGCTATGCGCCGCCTGCGCCACCCCCATCCCTTCCACCAGCAGCAACTGTTGGGCCTTGAGCAAGCGCAAACGCTTCAGATACTGCACCGGCGACAACAACGTACAGCGCTTGAAGTGCTCATGAAAAGTCGACGCGCTCATGTGTGCATAGCCCGCCAGCGTCTCGATATTCAGCGGCTCGGCGTAATGGGCGTGCAGGTGATTCAACGACGTGGCAATCCGCGAAAACTGCCCTTGCTGTTCGACCAGCGCACGCAGCACATCGGCCTGCGGCCCGCGCAACGCGGTGAACAACAATTCGCGTACCCGCGCCGGGCCCATGATCCGGCTTTCCAGCGGATCGTGCAGGCACTGCAGCAGCCGTTCGACACACCCGCGCATGGCATCATCGAGCACCACCGAACTCATCGACTCCAGCGTCTGCGCCGTCGGCGGCGGCCCGGCCTGAATGCCCATGGCCATCACCAGTTCGCCCAACACCACGCGATCAATGCCCACCGTCACACCCAAAAGCGGTGCATCCGGCGCCATGGCAAACGTCTCGCACTCAAACGGCACCGGCATTGCCTGGATCAGGTAGTGCCCGGCGCCATACTCCAGTGTACGAGGCCCCAGGTAGGCGACTTTGCTGCCCTGGGCCACGAACATCAGGCTCGGCTCATAGATCTGCGGCCCGCGCGCCACGTCGCAACTGGCGCGCAGCACTTGAACGCCGGGCAGGTTAGTGGGGGAAAAACCGTCGCAGGGCGTGAGCCCCTCAATCAAGGCAACCAGTGTGGCGTTGGCGTCGAGATGGCGGGTGAGCAACATGGCAAAAAACTTCGCGAAAAAGGGATGAGAACATCATCGCAGGTCTGGCGTCACATAGGCCCAAACACGGGGCACTCCCGGACGAATAGGCATGAGACTCGGAGCAATCACCATGGCCGTAGCCAGGGCTGGCGCGGAGAATGCGCCGCCTCACCTGTCATTGCTTTAGCGAGGTTTCCCCCATGTACACCGCCATCGGTTATGCCGCCCAGTCGGCCACCACGCCCCTCGCCCCCATGTCCTTCCAGCGCCGCAGCCCACGCGCCGATGACGTGGCGATCGAGATCTTGTACTGCGGCGTGTGCCACTCCGACATCCACCAGGCGCGCAACGAGTGGGGCATCGCGGTGTACCCGCTGATGCCCGGCCATGAGATCGTCGGCAAGGTCACCGCCGTCGGCGCCAACGTCACCGCACACAAAGTCGGCGACCTGGTTGGCGTAGGCTGCATGGTCGATTCGTGCCGTCATTGCGACGCCTGCCAAGCGGACCTGGAGCAATACTGCCTCGAAGGCCCGACCATGACCTACGCCACCCCGGACCGCGTCGACGGCAGCAACACCATGGGCGGCTACTCGGACAGCATCGTGGTCAGCGAGCACTTCGTGGTGAAGATCCCGGCCAAGCTCGACCTGGCCAGCGCCGCGCCGATCCTGTGCGCAGGCATCACCACCTACTCGCCGCTCAAGCACTACGGCGTGAAGGCCGGCGATAAAGTCGGTGTACTCGGCATGGGCGGCCTGGGCCATATGGGCATCAAGTTTGCCAAGGCCATGGGCGCGCAAGTGACGTTGTTCACCCGCTCGGCAAGCAAGGCCGAGGAAGGCCGCCGCCAGGGCGCCGATCATGTGATCGTGTCCACCGACGAAGCCCAGATGAAAGCCGCCGCCGGCAGCTTCGATTTCCTGCTGGACACCATCCCGGTGCAACACGACCTGAACCCCTACCTCGACGTGCTGCGCTTTGACGGCGTGCACATCCTGGTCGGCCTGATCGAACCGGTGGACCCGCCCGTGAACGCGGCCAAGCTGGTGTTGGGCCGCAAAGTCCTGGCCGGTTCCTTGATCGGTGGCATTGCCGAAACCCAGGAAGTCCTGGATTTCTGCGCCGAGCACGGCATCACCTGTGACATCGAAATGCTCGACATCCGCCACATCAACGAAGCCTACAGCCGCATGATCGCCGGCGATGTGAAGTACCGCTTTGTCATCGACATGGCGACCCTGAAGGCCTGATCAGGCCTTTGCCCCCAACTCCGCCGACAGCCGGGCTGCGACCTGTTTGACCACAGGGATCAGCTCGGCCATTTTCTCCAGCGGCATGTAGGGCACGGTACTGGCGATGCTGATGCCGGCGATAATTCGCCGGCTGGCATCGCGCACCGGAGCCGCCACGCAACGGATCGACGGTTCGTTGTCTTCCAGGTCGAACGCATAACCGCCCACCACGTATTCATGCATGCGCTGCTCGAACTGCGCCCAGGATTGCTCCGGGTGCTGCGGCCATTGCTGACTTTTACCACCCGCCGGCAAGCTGACTTCGTACAGGCGCTGCCACTCTGCGACGCTGTCATCGAGCAGCAATGCCTTGCCGATCCCGGTGCGCGCCAGCGGCATGCGATGGCCGACCCGCGAACGCATTTCCGGACCATTGCGACCGGGGTTCTTGTGCAGGTACAGCACATCGTCGTATTCGCGGATCGCCAGGTGGATGGTATCGCCGGTCAGCGCCGACAACTCGTCCAGATAGGGGATGGCCAAGGTCACCAGCGGCAGTTCTTCCCGCGCCTGGAAACCCAGCTCGATCAACTTCGGCCCCAGCAGGTAACCGACCTGCGGCACCACGCGCAGGTAACGCTCCTCCACCAGGCAACTGGCCAGGCGGTGGGTGGTGCTACGAGTGGTGCCGATGCGCTTGGCGATCTCTTTCAGATCCCGCGCACCGGCCGCCACCGCTTGCACCACGCCCAGGCCACGCAACAGGGTCTGGGTGCCGGTGGGGGCAGCGTCTTTGACGGGGGTGTGGGCGTTTTCCTGCATATCGGGCCTATTGGGAAGTACGAAAACGGCGCCATTATGGCAAATACCATCCTCCAGAACAGAGGAGATCCATTGTGGGAGCTGGCTTGCCTGCGATGAGGGAGTGTCAGTCAGTAAATTTATAGGCTGGCACAGCCTGGCAAGCCAGTTCCCGCATGTTGATCGTCACATGGCAGGACGTCAGCGTTGCTTCATGCGGTCGATGATCACCGCCAGCAACAGGATCGAACCCCGGATCACATACTGGTAGAAGGTGTCGATGTTCTTCAGGTTCATCGCATTCTCGATGATCGCCAGAATCAGCACCCCGGCAATCACATGCCGGATCATGCCGATGCCGCCGCTCAACGACACCCCGCCCAGCACACAGGCAGAAATCACCGTCAGCTCAAAACCCTGGCCGATCATTGGCTGGCCCGAGGTCATGCGTGAGGCGAGGATCACTCCGGCCAAAGCGCCGATCAGGCCGTGCACGGCAAAGATGATGATCTTGGTGCGATCAACGTTCACCCCGGCCAGCAACGCCGCTTCCTGGTTGCCCCCGATGGCCATGGTGTTGCGCCCGTAGGTGGTGTAGTTGAGCAGCCAGCCAAAGAACACAAAACACAGCACGGTGATGATGATCGGCACCGGCACGCCCAGCAGCTGGCCGTTGCCGAACACAAAGAAACCTTCGTCCATCACGCCGACGGCCTTGCCGTTGGAGAAGATGTAAGCCAGGCCGCGCACGATCTGCATGGTCGCCAACGTTGCGATCAAGGCGTTGATGCGCAGCTTGGCGATGACAATACCGTTGATCAGCCCCACCACCAGCCCCATGGCCAACGCGGCGGACACGCCGAGCACCACACTGTCGGTGTCGCGGATCACGATGCCCGCGACCACCCCGGCACAGGCAATCACCGAGCCCACCGACAAGTCGAAATGCCCCGACGCCAGACAGAACAACATGGTGCACGCAGCGATGCCCACCGTGGAAATCGCCAGGCCCAACCCGCGCATGTTCAGGGGCGACAGGAAGTTATCGATAAACAACGCACTCAGCACAAAGATGCTCAATGCAGCGAGCAACATCACCCAGTCATCGAGAAACTTGCGCTGGTTGAAACCCGGCCAGAAGCCCTTTGCAGTTTTTACCTCAGACATCATTCACCTCGAGTTCTTCAAGCCCGCGAACGCGGGAGAGCCAGTTGCAACAGCCGAGCTTCGTCCGCCTGATCGCGGGTCAGTTCGCCGGTCAAGGCGCCCTCGCTCATCACCAGGATGCGGTCGCTGATACCCATCACTTCCATCAGGTCGCTGGACACCACGATCACCGCAATACCGCTGGCGGCGAGGTTGTGGATGATCTGGTAGATCTCCGACTTGGCGCCGATATCGATGCCTCGGGTCGGCTCGTCCAACAACAGCACCTTCATCGGCATCGACAGCCAGCGGCCGAGAATGGCCTTCTGCTGGTTGCCGCCGGAGAGGTACATGATTTTCTGTTCGGGGTTAGGGGTCTTGACCTTCATCGCCTTGATCTGCCGATCAGCGTTGGTCGTTTCCCAGCCGTCACGCAGCAGCCAGCCAAAGGTGGAATGGGCACCGCGTGCGCTGATGTTGATGTTCTCGGCCACGCTGGACAGCGGAATGATGCCCTCCTTCTTGCGGTCTTCCGGGCACAGCAGCACGCCGGCGGCGATGGCATCGCGGGGTGACCGCAATTGCAGCGTTTGCCCGCAGAGTGCCAGGCTTCCAGCGGTGCTACGGGTCAAACCGCTCAGCAGCCGAAACAGCTCCGTGCGCCCCGCCCCGACCAATCCGAACAGGCCGAGAATCTCGCCCTTGTGCACGTTCAGGCTCACCGGTTCACGCAGGCCTGGCCCGAGTAAACCCTCGACCTTCAGCGCCACTTCGCCTTGTTCCCGTTGTCGATAATCGTAGATGTCCTGAATATCGCGACCGACCATGCAGGTCACTAACTGGTCGTGGCTCAGCGCATTCATGTCGTCGAAGGTGCGCACATAACGGCCGTCCTTGAAGACTGTCACCGCGTTGCAGATGCGGAATACTTCTTCCATGCGGTGCGACACATAGAGCACCACTTTGCCCTCATCGCGCAGGCGCGTGATGATCGCCATCAAACGGTCGATCTCCCGCGCCGACAGGCTGCTGGTGGGTTCGTCGAAGGCGATCACATGGGCACCACGGGACAGTGCCTTGGCGATTTCCACCAGTTGGCGTTGGCCAAGGGACAACCGACCGAGCTTTTCATCCGGATCGATTTCATCCGCCAGGCCTTTGAGGCAGGCCAACGCTTGCTTGCGCAACTGGCTGCGATTGACCACCCCGAAGCGCGTCGGCAAATGCCCAAGAAACAGATTCTCAGCGACGGTCATTTCCGGCACCAGATGCAACTCCTGGTGGATCACCGCCACGCCGCAGGCAATGCTATCGGCGGCGGACTTGAAGTCCATGGTCTGCTCGCCGATCTGCAACGTGCCGCTGCTGGGCAGGTAGGCACCGCCGAGGATCTTCAGCAGCGTCGACTTGCCCGCGCCGTTCTCGCCCATCAACGCATGCACCTCGCGCGGCCGCGCTTCAAAGCTGATCTGCGACAGGGCTTTCACACCGGGAAATTCTTTGCCGATGCCGTTGAAACGCAAGGCCGCGCCGATCATTTCCACAGCCCGATTTTGCTCAACTCTTCCTTGAAGTTGGCGCGGGTGATCAGGGTCACGTTGTCCAGGGCGGTGAACTTGGCCGGCTCGGTGCCTTGGGTGACCCACTCGAACATCGCGCTGGCAGTCTTGTAGCCGGAGGCGTCAGGGCTCAGCAACATCGAGCCGTAGAAGCCGGTGTCGGATTTTTTCAGTTCCTCAATCGCATCAGTGCCGTTGATGCCGACGCCTATCACGTTGGCCGCCTTGAACCCGGCGCTTTCGGTGGCCCGCACGCCGCCCAGCACGGTGCTGTCGTTCATGCCGCCGATGATCAGGTTTTTCGCACCGCTGGGCAGTTTCACCAGGGCCGAGTTGGTGGCGTCCATGCTGCCGGGCACGTCGAGGGTTTTCTGCGCGCTGAACAGAATGTGGTCAGCGGGCAGACCGGCGGCCTTGAGGCCTTCTACCGAACCGTCGGTGCGTTTCTTGCCGGTTTCCAGCTCGTCAAAGGTGTTGATGACGGCGTAGGTGTCCTTCCAGTCCCAGTTGCGATGCTTGGCTTCGGTGGCCATGGCTTCGCCTTGTTTCTGGCCGATCTTGTAGGCATCGAGGCCGACGTAGGGCACGTCTTCCATGGGCTTGCCCTTGGCGTCGACAAACCGGTCGTCCACCGCCAGCACTTTGAGGTTATTGAGTTTGGCCTTGGCCATGATCGCCGGGCCGAGGGACACGTCCGGCGGGCAGATCACAAAGCCCTTGGCGCCGTTGGCGGCAAGCGTATCGATGGCAGACAAGGTCTTCTCACCGTCAGGCACGGCGATCTTGATCACGGTGAAGCCCTGGTCCTTACCGGCTTTTTCGGCGAAGGCCCATTCGGTCTGGAACCAGGGTTCTTCAGCCTGTTTGACCAGGAAGCCGATCTTCACTTCCTCGGCGAGCGCCACGCTGCTGAACGCCATGGCCAGCGCCAGGGTGCCTAGAGTCTTCTTGAACATGGACCACCTCCTTCTTGTTATTGGAAAACGCTTTAGTCGTGGTACATCACAGAACGCCCGCCATCGATCATCAGGCAGGTTGCATTGATAAAGGGCGCCTCGTCGGTCGCCAGGAACAGTGCCGTCATCGCCACCTCGATCGGCTGGCCGATGCGCTTGGGCGGGTGCAGGTCGAAGGCGCGCTGGCGCTCGGCGTGAGGGTCGGGGAACCCGTTCCAGTAGTCGACGTTGAGCTGGGTTTCGATATAGCCCGGCGCGATGGCATTCACGCGGATGCCTTTGGGCGCGTATTCGATGCCGAGGGCGCGAGTCAGGCCGAGCAAGCCGTGCTTGGCCACGGGGTAGGGAAAGCAGCCGGGGATGATATGGCTGGAATGGGTGGAGGCAATGTTGATGATGTTGCCGATGCCTTGCTCGATCATGTGCGGCAACACCGCGCGGCAGCCGAACCAGGCACCGTCGAGGTCGATGGCAAAGCAGCGGCGCCAATCTTCGTCGGTCATTTCCAGCGGGTCGCGGAACACGTTGACCCCGGCGCAATTGACCAATACATCCACGCGACCAAAGCGTTCGATGGCCAGATTGACCAGCGCCTGCCATTGATCTTTTGAGGTGATGTCGACGGCTTGCGCGTAGATGTCCGCGCCGCGTTCACGCCAGTGGGCGGCAACCTTCTCGACCTTTTCGCCCTGGATATCCGCAATGATCAACCGCGCCTGCTGGGCCTGGAAGCACGCGACGATGGCCTCGCCAATGCCCTGGGCGGCGCCGGTGATGATCACCACTTTGCCGTTGAGCCGCTCGCCATAGGTTGGCTCGGGCACGGCGGGGAGTGACAAGGGTTGTGCCTGCATCGCTTCACCTGTTTTATTTTTGGTAGTGAGTGCTGATGCAGGCGACTATAAACCCATCATTTGAAATATCTCAATATATAAATTCTCATCCCATATATTGAGCACAGTCACAAAAATAATATGGGAGCGGGCCCGTGTGGGAGCTGGCTTGCCTGCGATACAGGCACCTCGGTTCTTCAGTTGCATCGAGGTGATGCTATCGCAGGCAAGCCAGCTCCCACACAAGCCCCGCTCCCACATTTTTGATCTTCAGTGTTTACAGAACGGTGCTAGCCCAGGGCGAAGTCCCGCAGCGCATCGCCTTCCATGCGATAGCGCACCCACTCTTCCTGCGGCTGGGCACCGATGGATTTGTAGAAGGCAATCGCCGGTTCGTTCCAGTCCAGCACACTCCACTCGAAGCGCCCGCAGCCGTTATCGAAAGCAATCTTCGCCAAGTGGCGCAACAGCTTCTTGCCCGCCCCGCCGCCGCGTTGTTCCGGGTTGATATAAAGGTCTTCCAGGTACAGGCAGTTGCTGCCCAGCCAAGTCGAATAGCTGAAGAAAAACACCGCAAAACCAATCGGCAAGCCGTCGCGCAAGCAGATCAGGCCATGGGCCGTGGCGCCCTCGCTGAACAGGCTGCGCTCGATATCCACCACGCTGGCGATCACTTCATGCCGGGCTTTCTCATACTCGGCAAGCTCGGTGATGAAAGTCAGGATCTGCGCAGCATCGCTGGGCACGGCGGGGCGAATCTCGATGGTCATGGGCGAGCCTTGGCAATTTCAAAGCACACATACTAAGGCGCTTTCATGACGAGTTGCAGCGCATTTTCGCGGTTACCGGCACACAAAATCTTACAGGTGACACAAGACCGTTCGTCGCCATCAAGGCACGAACACGAAACGAGGGCTGACCAATAGTAGGTAAGGACATTAATCATATGGAGACACCCTCATGAAAAATTCCAAGTTTGCCGCCCTCGCCCTCACTGGCCTGTTGTCTGCTGCGTCGCTGAGCGCCTTCGCCGCCAGCTCGACCACCGGACCGACGGATCCAACGCCTGACGCCACCACCGAGTCGCAGAAGTCCATGGGCACCGGCATGGACACCAACGGTGGTGCGGTCATCGATAACGGCGCTGACCCGCGCACCAAAGGCAATGACACCCAACGCCAAGCGCCTGCTGCCGTCGGTAACGGCAAAATGGGCCCGGCGATCAATCAGCCCAACATCAACAAGGGCGATGACTCCAACGTCCCAGGTGCACCAAAGCAACCTGCGCCTTGATCCATCGAACGCTAGACGAACACCCGATCATCTCCCAATGAAGAGGTACGCATGAACGTCGATAGAAACCTTGAAAAAGAAGTCCTCACCCGCCTGCTTCACGCTCACCCGCAAGGCCTGGGCAAGGAGGTGCTGGATAACTACCGCGGCGAAAAAGAGGTCGCCAGTGTCTTGGCGTTTCTGCAGGACCGTGGGTTGATCAAGGATGGGCATGTGACCACCGACGACGCCGGTGAATATTCGTTGAACTTGCCGATCAAGCTGACCGCGTCCGGTGTGGATGAGGCGCGCAAGCTCGACGGTGCAGGCCCGCAGTAATTCATTTTTGTCTGGTCTGGCCCCGCTGCTGGGGCCAGTAGGAGTATCGCAATGCCTCTTGGAAGCAAAGCCAAATACACCGCCGCACAGAAGCGCAAAGCTGCTCGTATCGAAGAAAGTTATGAGCACAAAGGCGTCCCCAAGGATGAAGCTGAAGCCCGTGCCTGGGCCACCGTGAACAAGCAGTCCGGCGGGGGTGAAAAGGCCGGCGGTTCGGGTCAGCGCAAAGCGCCGGCCAGGAAAGCCGCGGACCGGCAAGCATCAGCCAAGCGTGCCGCGGCCACCCGTGAGGGCCACCCACGCAGCAGCCGCGCTTCGCTGGCGACCCAGACCAAGGAAAGCCTGCTGAAAGAAGCGCGGGCCAAGGACATACCGGGCCGATCCAGCATGCGCAAGGATCAATTGATCGAAGCACTGCGCAAAGCCGGTTGAACAAAAAACCTGTAGGCGCGGGCAAGCCGGTGCCTACAGGTTTTGGTGTGTTTATTCGGTAAGAAGTGCGTCGACTTCGGCGGTGCCTGGAGACGTTGCAGGTCCCCAGCGTGTTACCGCCAAGGCTGCGGCTGCATTCGCTCGACGTGCCGCTTCAGCAGGCTTCAGCCCCTTCGCCAGGCCAGCAATAAATACCCCCGCATGCGCATCCCCGGCACCATTGCTGTCCACTGCCTGCACCTTGAAGCCGGGCACATGCTCAACCGAGCCCGTTCGCCCTACCCAGCAGCCATTGGGCCCATCACGAACCACCAGCAGCGTTTCGGCGGGCAGGTGCTGGCTCAGCTCGGGCAGCGCGGCGGCGATATCCAATGCACCGGTAAAGGCCAGGGCTTCCGGGCCATTGCTGGTCCAGATGTCGATACGCGGTAATAACACGCGCATCAAGGCCGAGTCCGGTGCCTTCACCAGCGGGCCTGGATCGAACACCACCACGATCTCCCGTGGCAACGCCAGTAACCAGTCGATCAGCGGCTGCGCCTTGCCCTCCAGCAGCAAGCTATAGCCGCTGACGTATACATAGTCGTCAAGCTGCGGCACAACCCTGGCCAGGTCCTCGGCATTCAGCTCACCCTCGGCGCCGATGTAGGAGATGAAGGTGCGCTCGGTGGTGGCTTCGGTCAGGGACACACACAAGCCGGTGTCCTTGCCAGCACTGGCGGCCAGGGCCATTTCAATGCCCTCGGCCTGCATCGCTGCACGGGCCAGGTCGCCAAAGCGCCCGTTACCGTGACGCCCCAGATAGACCACTGGCAGCCCGTTACGCCGAGCAGCGGCCATCACGTTGAAGCCACCGCCGGCCTCAAAGCTGGCCGATTGCGCCAGCACGTCGCCGCCAGTGGCGGGTAAGGTATCGAGGGCCATGACCAAGTCGACGATGACCTGGCCGGTATGCAGCAATCTAGACATTAGGACGCTCTACCAAAGCCGGGCGACGGTCAGCTGCGCCACCCAGTACCGCATAAATTCCGCCGGCCACCAGAAAGGTGACGATCCAGCCCAGACCGTTGTGGCCCAGCCAGGAGTCGGACAAAGGCCCGGCGAACCAGATGTTTTCGGCGGTGGTGCCAATGGTGGTGAAGCTGAAGCCCAGCACGATCGCCACAGCCCAGGCACCGAACGCACGCCATTCCACACCGCCGCGATACCAGTAGGCGCTGCTTGGGCTCACGTCCAGCAGGTCCTTGGGGCTGTAGTAGTGACGGTGGATCAGGTCAACCACGAAGATGCCGACCCACGCCGTGATCGGTACGGCCAGCAACGAGATGAAGGTGATGAACGGGCCGTAGAAGCTGTCGGCGATCAGCATGAAGTAGATCGAACCGGCGAAGATCGCCACGATGTCGACGATCACCGCATGCACGCGCTTGACCTTCAAGCCCAGGGTCAAGGTCGTGAGGCCTGCCGAGTACACCGACAGGTTGTTGGACAGCAGCAGCCCACCAAACGCGGTGATCAGGTACGGCACCGCCATCCAGGTCGGCAGCATGTCGCGGATCGCGACGATCGGGTCGGTGGCCGAGGCCAGGTCGTTGTTGCCCACCGACAGCAGACCGCCGAGGGTGATGAGCAACACCAGCGGAATGCCTGCACCAAACGCGGCCGATGCCACCAGGCGCACGGCGGTGACACTGCGGTGCTGGTAGCGCGACATGTCGGCACCGGCATTCGCCCACCCAATGCCGGTGCCGGCGGCCATGGTGCCGACGCCGATGATCATCGCGCTCAGCGGCGCCGGGGTCGCGTTGAACACCGCGCTCCAATCAATGGTCGCGCAGAGGAAGCCGCCGACCAGAATGTTCAAGGCACCGAACACATAGGAGGCCCACTTCTGGATCACCAGCAAGGTGGCGTGGCCCAGCCCGGACACCGACAGGGTCAGCAGCACGAAGATCGCGATAAAGATCAGGGTAAGCACTGGCGCGCTTTTCGCCTCGACCGGCGAACCAAACAGGATCGAACACAACGACAGCAGCACAAAGGCGGCCGTGGTGGTGTTGACGGTTTCCCAACCCAGGCGCGACATCAGCGACACCAGCGTCGGCCCGATATTGCCACGCACGCCGAAGATGGCGCGGGAAAGGGTGAGGCTCGGCGCGCGTCCACGACGACCGGCGATGGAGATGATGCCCACCACCGCGAACGACCCGGCAGCGCCGAGGATCGCCACGATAATGGCCTGCCAGATCGCCAGGCCGCGAAACGCAACCAACGTGGCGCCGAGCGGTAAGCCAAGGATGCTGATATTGGCGGCGAACCACACCCAGAACAGTTGCAGCGGGTGCCCGTTGCACTCGCCTTCTGGGACCGGTTCGATGCCGCGTGTTTCCAATTGCCCGGCACTCTGGCCGGAAGAAGTCGTGCTCATGAGGGGTGCTCCAAGTGCCTGTATTGTTGTGGTTGTGGCAGAGAATCAAAGCGTTAACCGGTCATCCTGACTCGACGCAATCAGTGTGGGAGCTGGCTTGCCTGCGATAGCGGTCAACCCGTTAGTGCATCAATGAATGACACACTGATATCGCAGGCAAGCCAGCGCCCAGATTTTTGCTCTGTGGTGTTCAGCGCAATTTGAGCAGCCCCAGAACCAGCGGCTGCAAATCCAGGCCATTGACCTGTTTGACCTGCTCGATCATCGCGTCAGGCCAGCACTGCATGCCCAGGCACGCACCCAGCATGGCGCCGAGAATGGCGGCAATCGTGTCAGTGTCACCGCCAAGGCTGGCGGCCAGGCACAACGCCTCCAACGCACTCATCTCACCCACCGCCACTTGTTGGGCAAGGGCGAACGACACCACCACCGACTCCTGGGACGCGACGGACGTACCGATCAATTCGTACAGCAGGTCGGCGAACAGGGCTTTGTCGCCGCTGCCGACACTCAACGTGCGCGCCCAACTGATGCGGGTGGAGATACGCCCGCCGGCAACCCAGTGACCGTGACCTTCCGCCTGCTGGGCAATCTGGGTGCCGATGTTCAGCGCTCCACCCAGGTCCACGCCGTTGATACCGGCCGATACCACCGCCGCCACCGCCGCCGCGCTGGAGATTCCCAGCGTGGTGTTGTGGGTCACCTGACAGGCCTGGATCACCGCCTGGATAAATGTCGCCGGGTCGCTGACATCGGCGGCAATGCCTACCGGCGTGATGCGCATCGCAGCGCCGTTGGTGGTGCCGTAACGGCCGGACTCTTCCGGGGTGTGGCCGGCGAGGATCATGCTGATCGCACGCTGGGTCGAGGGGCCGAGCAAATCCTGCGAGCCCTTGGCACGCATCACCGCTTCCCATTCGATCAAACGCTGGGCAAGCACCGTCGGTTCGATGACGCCCTGCCCTTCGACCAGCAACTCACCCACCAGGATCGCCTGCTCGGTGTCATCCGTGATGGAACCGGCGGGCATGTTCGGTGCGATAGGCTGGTCGGCGTCGGCATCTTCCAGGCCGGTGATGCCGCCGAAACGCGCGCGGACTTGCTCGCGGCTCAAGGACTGGGTCGGCATGCCCAGGGCATCACCCAAGGCCAGGCCGTAGAAAGCGCCGATGGCGTGGTTGAGCGAGGTCATGTCGAACGTCCAAACTGGAGGTGCAGGCGAAAGTGCAGAGGATCGAGCAAGCTTTCCACATACTCCATGAAACGCTCGCGACGGTCATAGGTGGTTCGTGACGCCTTGAGAAACACTGTGCCTGCGGGACGGCCGAGCAACTCGGCATCTTCGTCACTGAGGGGTTCGGCACCGATCCACTGGTCACCTTCGGCACCGATAAAACCGTAGGCGGCCAGGGTGATGGTCAGGGAGTCATCGATCAGGCCGACTGTCGGCAGGCTTTCCAGGCCGCCGGACGCGGGCATCAATGAGCGTTCCAGGGATACCGACGTGCCATCGGTGGTACGGCGGCGGCGATCAAGGGCGATGAACTGGTCGCTGCCGAAGCGGCTGAACAGGTCGGGGCGGGTCACCGCTTCCAGGCGCAGGATGTCAGTGTTCACCCGCGCTCCGGTGTCGGCCAGGGCCTGGGCCCAACCGCTGCGTTGGTCGAGCACCATGCCGTCAAAGGTGACGATGGAACCGACGCCGCTCTGCGTGGCGATGTAGTTGCGCCGCTTCAGCTCGGCGAGGGCTTCGCGCAGGGTGCCACGGCTGACCGCAAATTCTTCGGCCAGTTGGTGCTCGCCCGGCAACAGGAAACCGTCGGCCATCATTCCACCTTCGATACGGCGGATGAGCTCGTCGACGACGCGTTTTTTCTTATCAAATCGGACATGTCTAATCATGTACAAATTGATAACCGAAAGTGCCCGATTCCAGCAAGCGAATTATTTCAGGGAAATAAAAAAACCGGCCTCAAGGTTCCAGGCCGATACGGAAAAACTCCCCGCCGCTCCAGACACCCAGCCAGTTCTGACCATTGATCGGACGGCTCACCGCCAGCTCCACCAATTGGTAAAAGGCATTGCGATGCACCAGGGCTTCGAGGTTGGTGCGCACCCGCAGATAGGGCGCAGGTTCCTGGGTAACCGGGTCGATCACCACCCGCAAGGGATGTTCAAGGCCCGCTTCGATCTGATCGTCCACGTTGGTGGTGAAGCGCAGTACCTGGCCTTCGCCCTGCCCTTCGACCTCCAGCGTAACCGCGACAAACGGCGCATCATCGACGCTGATGCCGACCTTTTCCACGGGAGTGACCAGGAAGTAGTCATCGCCATCGCGGCGAATGATGTTGGAGAACAGCTTGACCATCGGCTTACGCCCGATCGGCGTGCCCTGGTAGAACCAAGTGCCGTCGCGGGCGATGCGCATGTCGATGTTGCCGCAGAAGTCCGGGTTCCACAGATGTACCGGCGCCGGTCCCTTGCCCTTGGGCAGCTGGGCCAACAGATCGTTGGCCTTGGCGGAATCGGTCATAGCGTTCTCCTGGTGCTTATTGATCACTCATACCCAGCAGACTGCGGGCGTACTGCCTCAGCGGGCGGGCAATCAGATCTTCTGGCTTGTTGTCGTGGAACGTCAGTAAACCGCCACGACTGCGAATACGTGCAGTATCAATCAAATACTGGGTGCTGGTCTCGATCAACATGATCTGAATGACGCCGCTGTCCAGCCCGACACGGTCGAGAGCTTCCTGATCGGACCACTCATCGGCATTGCCGATACGGTCATCCGCCTTGGCGAAGCGGCAGTACAGCAGATAGTGAGCGCCGGCCGCACGGGCTTCGGACATTGCCTGCTCAAGACCTTCTGGCTGACGGGCACGACGCACCATGGGGAAATACTCGATGAAACCGTTGAAGGCTTCCTCAGCCACCACGTTCGGACGCGGATAAGCGCTACCCGGCGGTACGAAGGCGCCTTGGGCAATAAACACGAAAGAATCCGGCTGTATGCGAACCGAGGCGGTGCGACGGGTATCGCTGTGATCCAGCAAACCGGCATCGCTCATCTGATAGCGGGTGCCTTCGGCCATATCGCTGACGGTCATGCAACCACTCAGCGTCAACGACGCCAGCAACAAAACCAGACTACGCATCCTAATCCTCCAGAAGCCGGTGACGGAAAACCGGCGAATGGGCGTGAGATGCAGGTTCTGCGCCAGCTTGGAAGACTAGCCGCCGATGATCTTCATGATGGTCGCGCCCCCGGAGAAGGCAACTTCCTGCTTGTCGCCCAACGCCTTCATCAACAGGCCCTGCAACGCTGGCAGCGCTTGGTGGCGCGGTTTGTCCAGCAAGTCGCCGACATAGTGACGATTGCTCGACGACAGGCAGCCATGCAGCCAACCGGTGGACGACAACCGCAACCGCGAACAGGTACGGCAGAACGGCACGCTTTCGTTGGCAATCACCCCGAAGTAGCCCTTGCCAGGTATTTCATAACGTACCGCCGTCGCGTCAATGGGCGCGCTGGCTTGCAAGTATTCATGCTGTTCGCCGATCAGGCCCAACAGCTGTTGCAAGCTGACAAATTGCTGCAGGAACGCGTTGGAGTCCTTGGCCAGGTGGCCCATGCGCATCAGCTCGATAAAGCGCAGTTCATAACCGCGCGCCAGGCAGTATTCGAGCAGCGGCATTACCTGGTCGAGGTTCTGGCCGCGCAACGGCACCATGTTGACCTTGATCTTGATCCCGGCAGCACGGGCCTGGTCCATGCCGTCGAGTACGGTGGCCAGGTCGCCGCCACGGGCGATGCTGCGGAAGGCGTCCGCATCCAGGGTATCGAGGGAGACGTTGATGCGCTTGATCCCGGCCTCGACCAGCAGCGGCAGTTTGCGCGCCAGCAGTTGGCCGTTGGTGGTCAGGCTGATGTCACTGAGCCCCATCTGCCCGACGGCGCCCATGAAGGCTTCCAGCTTGGGGCTGACCAGCGGTTCACCGCCGGTGATGCGCAGGCGCTCAATGCCCGCCGCCTCGATCAGGTAAGCCACGCCACGGGCCATGGCCTCGGCCGAGAGTTCGTCCTGGGCAGCCACCAGCCGCTTGCCGTTAGGCACGCAGTAGGTACACGCGTAATTGCAGGCTGAGGTCAGGCTGATCCGCAAATTGCGAAAACGCCTGCCTTGACGATCAACGATCATGGATCACTCCGGCAGAGGATGATTCGGGCGCGCTAAAAGCTGACTGATAAATCAGCTTTTAGCAAGAGTCCATGCCTGAGTATATTCCTGGGGTACTACGCGTGGCAGCAAATCATTACGTGGCGGGCGTTTCAGCCGGTGGCTGCTCAGCGCTGTGCTTGCGCTTATTGCCCATGCGCACGCCGATGTCCATCAGGAATTGGAAGAAACCTTCCTGATCTTCCAGCACATTGCTCCAGAACGGCGAGTGGTACAGCGCCACGGCACCGTGCACCAAGGCCCAGGCGGCGCAGTAGTGGAAATACGGCGGCACGTCTTCCAGCTTGCCTTCGCTGATGCGGCCCTTGATCAACAGGGTCAGGCGCTCGAAGTTCGAAGCACGGATCTTGTGCAGTTCCTCGACCATCTCCGGTACCTGATGGCCCTTGACCACCTTCTCTTCCAAGCGGTCGAACAGGCGGTAGCGCTGCGGGTCACGCATACGGAACTCGAAGTAGGCGCGGGACAAGGCTTCCTTGTCCTTGTCCACATCGGCCGAATGCAGCAGTTCGTTCAAATCGCGCTCGTAGTCGAGCATCAGGCGAAGGTAGATTTCGGCCTTCGATTTAAAGTGCTTGTAGATCGTGCCTTTGCCGATACCCACGGCATCCGCGATCATCTCGACGGTGACGCTGTCTTCACCCTGTTCGAGGAACAGCTTGAGTGCGGTGTCGAGAATTTCCTGCTCACGGCGGCGAAACTCACGGACCTTACGGGGTTCTTTGTGCATGAGGAAGAGGTCTGCAAAGGTCAAAATAGGGAGGGTAACGCAGGGCCACGGATACGCGGCGATACGATTTACCCGGTACGAGGGATTATCCCGACTGAACGGTCGCTGGGCAATGCCTATGTGAACCCGAAACGCACTTTACTTTCAGTGCGCCAACGATTTCATGGATCCCAGTCAGAAATAACACGCAAAAACTGCCACCGTGCTCCTGTCCGATGAGAACTCAAGCGAAGCGCGCGTATTCCAAATCTGTTTAAAAAACGATCAGCCGCGACTGGACTGAATCGGATACTGATCAATACTTCAACTGTCGGCGCGACATCTCCCCCAAGTGAAGCGCCGACCTGGGTACCAACGGACCGCGTACCCTTGTTTTACTCCTAATGGTCTTAGCCCGGATTCCCCCCCCAGAAGCCGGGTTTTTTTTGCCTGCGATGTGGCCGCGTCAAACGGTTACATGAGCCAGCGGGAACAGGCGTTTGAAGTTCTCGGTAGTCTGTTCGGCAAAGCGCTCGTAGGACTCGCCGCGCAACATCGCCAGGTAATCCGCTACATCGCGCACGTATTCAGGCAGGTTCGGCTTGCCGCGATGAGGAATGGGCGCCAGGTACGGCGAGTCGGTTTCCACCAGCAGGCGGTCGGCCGGCACTTGGCGCGCGACATCACGCAGGGCGTCGGCATTGCGGAAGGTGACGATGCCCGAGAGGGAAATGTAGAACCCCAGGTCCAGGGCCGCCTTGGCCATGTCCCAGTCTTCGGTGAAGCAGTGCAACACGCCGGCCTGGGGCAGCGCGGCTTCGCGCAGCAAGGACAGGGTGTCAGCACGGGCGCCACGGGTGTGGACGATCACCGGTTTGCCGGTTTGCTGGGCGGCTTGCAGGTGCAAACGGAAGGAGGCCTGCTGCAACTCGGCGGCTTCGGGCTCGTAGTGATAATCCAGGCCGGTTTCGCCGATGGCAACCACGCGCGGGTGATTGAGCTCAGCCAGTAGCCAGTCCAGCGCAGGCGCTTCACCGGGCTTGAGGTCCAGCGGGTGTATACCCACCGAACAATCCACATCGGCATAGCGATCAGCCAGGGCTTTGACGTCAGCCGCGTTTTGCGCGCTGACGCCGATGCACAGGAAATGCCCTACCCCACGCTGGCGCGCAGCGTCGAGGGCCGCATCAAGGGAACCGCCGTGTTGGGCCAGGTCGAGGCGATCGAGGTGGCAATGGGAATCTACTAGCATAAGGCTCTACAACTTCAGTCACGAAAAGTCTGACCGACGATACACCTGTCGGCCACGGAATTTAACGGCGGCCAAGCAAGCCGACCCACTGCACCAGCAGCGCTTCGAGCAACAGCACGCGGTTGAGGTTGGCCTTGCCGAGCACCTTCTGGCGCTGGGCGAGGATCCAGTCCTGGATCGTCAGCACCTTGTCCTGGGCACTTTTCTGCGCCAGGTACTGCACCACCTTACGCATATCCGGCAAGCCCAGGCCACTTTCATCCTGAGTCAGCTGGTAGCGCAGGATCAGGCTCGACCAATCGCAGAACCAGTCGAACAGCAACAACAGGGGAATGTCCTTCCAGGCACTTTCGGCCAGTTGAGTGGCAGACACTTCCTGCTTGATCAGTTTCTTCACGCCATCCACCACCAGCGCGCGTTGCTCACGCACGCCCTGGGCTTGCAGCTTCACCGCCGCCAGAGGCGAGCCGGCCGCCAGGGTAAGCAGCTCGACCCGTTCATCCTGGCTGCACGCCGGCAACGCCTGCGCGAGCCATTCGAGGCTCATCGCCTCGCTCGGCAGCGGGCACGCCTGCTGCACGCAGCGGCTACGAATGGTCGGCAACAAGCGGCTGGACTGGTGGCTGACCAGCAACAATACGGTGTCGCCGGACGGTTCCTCCAGGCTCTTGAGCAAGGCGTTGGCGGCGTTGATGTTCATCGCCTCCACCGGCTCGATCAACACGACTTTGCGCCCGCCCATCTGCGCGGTCTGCACCACAAAGCTGACGAGGTCGCGCACTTGGTCGACCTTGATCGCCTTGTCGGCTTCCTCGGGTTCCAACAGGTAGTTATCCGGGTGGCTGCCGGCCTTGAGCAGCAGGCAGGATTTGCACTCGCCGCAGGCTTCCAGGTTGACCGGGCGCTGGCACAGCAGGCTAGCCATGAGGCGCTCGGCCAGGTCACGTTTACCGATACCCACCGGCCCATGCAACAGGTAGGCGTGGGCGTGCTGGGCACGGCCGGCCAGTTGTTGCCACAGGCTGTCCTGCCACGGGTAGGCTTCAGCCACGGGCGCGCTCCAGCAGTGTGGGCAACAGGCCGTCGATGGCGTGCTGCACCTGGGCCAGCGGTTGGGCGGCGTCCAGCAGGTAGTAACGCGCAGGTTCGGCCGCAGCCCGTTTGAGGAACGCCGTGCGTACCGCATCAAAGAAGGCCTGGCCTTCGAGCTCGAAACGGTCAAGGCGACCACGGGCGCTGGCACGGGCCAGGCCGACTTCCACCGGCAGGTCGAAGACCAGGGTCAGGTCAGGGCGCAGGTCGCCTTGGACGAAGGTTTCGAGCGTCGCGATGCGCTCCAGGGACAGGCCTCGGCCACCGCCCTGGTAGGCATAAGTGGAATCGGTGAATCGGTCGCAGATCACCACGGCACCGCGCGCCAGGGCCGGGCGAATCACTTCGGCCAAGTGCTGGGCACGGGCGGCGAACACCAGCAGGAGTTCGGTATCCGGGTTCATCTGCTCTTCACCCGGCGCCAGCAGCACCTCGCGTATACGCTCGGCCAGCGGCGTGCCGCCGGGCTCGCGGGTCAGCACCACTTCGATACCTTCGTGGCGCAAACGCTCGGCCAGGTAATCGCGGTTGGTGCTTTTGCCGGCGCCTTCGGGGCCTTCCAGGGTAATAAACAAGCCAGTCACAGGCAGTCCTTAGTCAGAATTATTGCGGGCTTTGCGGGGCGGCGGTGTCCGGCGCAGGCTCGATCGGCTTTTCAACCGGCGCTTGCGCGGGCACATCCACCGCAGGCGTTGCGTCTTCCTCAGGCTTCACGGCAGGCGCAGGGCTGGAGCGGTAATCGGCCCGGCGCTTGAGCTGGAACTCCCGCACGGCGGCATTATGCGCATCCAGGTCATCGGAGAAAATATGGCTGCCGTCACCCCGCGCGACAAAATACAGGCTGCTGCCCGGCACCGGGTTAAGCGCGGCATGGATCGCCTCGCGCCCGACCATGGCAATGGGCGTCGGCGGCAGGCCGGCCACCATGTAGGTGTTATAGGGATTGGCTTCCTTGAGGTGAGCGCGGGTCAACTTGCCGTTGTAGCGCTCGCCCAGGCCATAGATCACCGTCGGGTCGGTCTGCAATAACATGCCGACCTTCAGGCGACGCACAAAGACACCGGCAATCTGCCCACGCTCTTCAGGCACGCCAGTCTCTTTCTCCACCAGGGAGGCCATGATCAGCGCTTGATAAGGGTCGGTGTACGGCGCATCGGCGGCACGCTTGCTCCACTCCTGAGCAAGTACATCGTCGAGGCGGTTGTAGGCTTTTTTCAGGAACTCGACGTCGGTCATGCCACGCACGAAACGGTAGGTATCGGGGAAGAACCGACCTTCCGGGAACACGCCGGGGTGACCGAGCTTGTCCATGACCTCGGTGTCGCTCAGGCCTGCGAGGGTCTGCACGATCTTTTCATGCTTGGCCAGGGCCGAGCGCACCTGGCGGAAGTTCCAGCCTTCGACCAGGGTCAGGCTGTATTGCACCACTTCGCCACGCTGCCATAGGCCGATCAAGCCCTGCGCCGTCATGACGGGGGTCATGCGGTATTCGCCGCTGTGCAGTGGCTGGCCATCGAGGTTAAAGCGCCAGTACAGGCGCAACCAGAAGGCGCCATCCAGCACGCCGTCGGCTTCCAGGCGATTGAAGGTGCCGGTGGGGGTGGCCCCCGCCGGCACGTCGAGCAATTGCTCCTGGGTCAGTTTCAAGGGCTGCTTCAAGGCAGCGTCGAATTTCCAGACGCCATAGCCCAACAGCAAAGCCGCCGAGAACAGACCGACCAGCAGCAGTACAACCAGTTTTCGTATCAACTCAAATTTCCAATAGCGCGCGAACAATGGCCTGCAGTTTACGGGTGAGCGGCCCAACCGGCCAGCTCATCGCAGCGTACCCGCGCACCGGCCAAATGCCATAAACGCTGTTGCACACAAAGACTTCGTCGGCCTGCTGCACCTGCTCAAGATCGATGTCGGCCACGGCCACCGGGATGCCCAGGCTTTGTGCCTGGACCAGAATCTCGGCGCGCATCACACCGGCAACGCCGCAACGGGTCAGATCAGCGGTTAGTAACAAGCCGTTGCGCACTAGGAACAGGTTGCTGAATACGCCTTCGATGACGCGGCCGGACACATCCAGCATCAAGCCTTCAGCGTGCTCAGTGTCTTGCCACTCGGCGCGGGCGATCACCTGTTCGAGGCGATTGAGGTGCTTGAGACCGGCCAGCAACGGCTGTTCGGCCAAGCGGGTCGCACAGGCGAACAGACGGATGCCGTCGGCTGCATGGGCGTTGGGATAGGTAGCAGGCGGACTGCCCTGCAAGATACGGCGCACCGGAGCGCCGGGGTTGATGCCATAACCGCGCAGGCTGTCGCCGCGGGTCATGATCAATTTGAGAACACCGTCGCCGAGGGCGGCGGCATAGGCCAGCACTTCGCTGCGGATCAATTCACGATCCGCAACCAAGGCGAGGCGCCTGCACCCCTCATCGAGGCGTTGCAGGTGGCGGTCGAGCAGCACAGGCTGCCCGGCCCTGACGGCGATGGTCTCGAACAGCCCATCACCATACGCCAGGCCGCGATCTTTCAGGGGCACGCTGTCCGCTGGCTGACCGTCGACCCAGCTGTGCATCACTCGGCGAACCGGCGGAACACCAGGGAACCGTTGGTGCCACCAAAACCGAACGAGTTGGAGATCACCACGTCGATCGGCATCGGCTGTGCTTCGTGAGGCACGAAGTTCAGGTCACAGCCTTCATCCGGCTCATCCAGGTTGATGGTCGGCGGAGCGACCTGATCCTTGATGGCCATGACGCTGAAGATCGCCTCGACCGCGCCCGCCGCGCCCAGCAAGTGGCCGGTCATCGACTTGGTGGAGCTGACCGCCAGGTTGTAGGCGTGCTCGCCGAACACCGACTTGATGGCTTCGGCTTCAGCCAGGTCGCCGGTCGGGGTCGACGTGCCATGGGCGTTGATGTACTGCACTTGGTCCGCATTGACCTTCGCGTCGCGCAGGGCGTTGGTGATGCAACGCGCAGCACCGGCACCGTCGGACGGTGGCGAGGTCATGTGGTAAGCGTCGCCGCTCATGCCGAAGCCGATCAGCTCGGCGTAAATCGTGGCACCACGCGCCTTGGCGTGCTCCAACTCTTCCAGTACCAGCGCACCGGCACCGTCGGACAGTACGAAACCGTCACGGCCTTTGTCCCATGGACGGCTGGCACGGCTCGGCTCGTCGTTACGGGTCGACAGCGCCCGGGAGGCGCCGAAGCCGCCCATGCCCAGGCCGCAGGCTGCCATTTCGGCGCCGCCGGCAATCATCACGTCGGCTTCGTCATAGGCGATGTTGCGCGCCGCCATGCCGATGCAGTGCGTGCCGGTGGTACACGCCGTGGCGATGGCGTAGTTAGGCCCCTGTGCGCCCAGGTGGATCGACAGGAAACCGGAAATCATATTGATGATCGATCCCGGGACGAAGAACGGTGAAATTCGACGAGGGCCGGAATCATGCAACGTGCGGCTGGTTTCTTCGATATTGGTCAAACCGCCAATACCCGAACCCATCGCCACGCCGATGCGATCACGGTTGGCGTCGGTGACTTCCAGGCCGGCATTACGCACTGCCTGAAAACCGGCTGCCAGGCCGTATTGAATGAACAGGTCGAGTTTGCGGGATTCTTTGACCGAGAGGTATTCCTCGACATTGAAACCCTTTACCGAGCCGCCAAAACGGGTGGAATAGGCAGAAAGGTCCGTGTGTTCGATCAGACCAATACCACTGTGGCCAGCCAGAATGCCCTGCCAACTGCTCGGCACATCCGTGCCCAGTGGCGACAACATACCCATACCGGTGACTACGACGCGTCTACGCGACACAGCACTCTCCTTTTTCTAATGACGACACTTTTGCTTCAACGTTTACTTTTGATCAGGGCTAAAGAAAAAACCGCACGCCGTTACAGCAGTGCGGTTTTTCCCTGAAAGCAAACGACGACTACAAACTATTACGCCTGGTGGCTAGTAACGTAGTCGATAGCAGCTTGAACAGTAGTGATTTTTTCAGCTTCTTCGTCCGGGATTTCGGTCTCGAATTCCTCTTCCAGAGCCATCACCAGCTCAACGGTGTCAAGGGAATCGGCACCCAGGTCTTCTACGAAGGAAGCAGTGTTGACCACTTCTTCTTCTTTAACGCCCAGTTGCTCGGCGACGATTTTCTTGACGCGCTCTTCGATGGTGCTCATACCTTGTTTAACTCCTAATGGACAAATTCAGGCAGCTGGCCAGTGGGTAAGTGTATAGAAAGCCATTTCAGCTTTTCAACTGAAAGCTTCACCCTGTACCCGGTCGGCCACCTGCCTATAAATTAAGTTGCAGCTTTATAACGGATTTTAGACAGCTCGTATGACATTTTTTTGAAGCGATCCGTCACAATTTAACTCATGTACATCCCGCCGTTCACCGGGATTGTAGCCCCAGTCACGTATGCCGCACCGTCGGATGCCAGGAAAGTGACCACATTCGCGATCTCTTGAGCCTGGCCCAAACGGCCCAGCGGAATCTGCGTCAGCAAGGCTTCACGCTGTGCTTCCGGCAGTTCGCGGGTCATATCGGTGTCGATGAACCCTGGGGCCACCGAGTTGACCGTAATCGACCGCGAGCCGACTTCACGTGCCAATGCACGGCTGAAACCTTCCAGACCGGCTTTGGCAGAGGCGTAGTTTACTTGGCCTGCGTTGCCCATGGCACCCACTACGGAGCCAATATTGATAATTCGACCCCAACGCGCCTTGGTCATGCCGCGCAAAACGCCCTTGGACAGGCGAAACAGACTGTTCAAGTTGGTGTCGACCACGTCGTACCACTCGTCGTCTTTCATGCGCATCATCAGGTTGTCGCGGGTGATACCGGCGTTGTTCACCAGAATCGCCGGCGCACCGAACTGTGCGGTGATCTCGGCCAGTACGGCAGCCACGGACTCATCACTGGTCACGTTCAGCTCAAGGCCGGTACCTTGCACGCCGTTTTCCTTCAGGGTCGCGGCGATACGCTCGGCACCCGAAGCGGACGTAGCGGTGCCGATCACAACGGCGCCCTGACGGCCCAGTTCCAGGGCGATCGCCTGGCCAATGCCACGGCTTGCGCCGGTAACCAGTGCAACTTTACCTTGCAGACTCATGCAGGCTTCTCCTTAGTTCGGGGATTAGGCCAGTGCCGCGCGAGCGGCAGCGAAGGCATCCGGGGTATTGAGGTTGGCAGTCGACACGCCGTCGGCGCACCGCTTGTTCAGGCCGGCCAGGACTTTGCCCGGACCGCACTCGACCAGCTCGGTGGCGCCATTGGCCGCCAGGGTCTGGACCGATTCAACCCAACGTACGGGCTTGTAGAGTTGCTCCAGCAGGTCGCGCTTGAGAGTGTCGAGGTCGGCAGCCACGGCTGCACTGACGTTCTGCACCAACGGGATCTGCGGTGCCTGCCAGTTGATGGCGGCGATGGACTCGGCAAAACGCTCGGCTGCCGGGCGCATCAGCTCACAGTGCGACGGCACGCTCACCGGCAACGGCAGGGCACGCTTGGCGCCACGGGCCTTGCAGCCTTCGATGGCACGCTCGACCGCCGCCTTGGCACCGGCGATGACCACCTGGCCAGGGGAGTTGAAGTTCACGGCGCTGACCACTTCGCCCTGGGCCGCTTCGGCACAGGCTTCGATCACCACGGCATCGTCCAGGCCCAGGATAGCGGCCATACCGCCCTGCCCGGCCGGAACGGCTTCTTGCATCAGTTGGCCACGGCGCTCGACCAGCTTGACCGCCTCACCGAGGGTCAGGCTGCCCGCTGCCACCAAGGCGCTGTATTCGCCCAGGCTGTGACCCGCGACAAATGCCGGACGCGCGCCGCCTTCCGCCAGCCACAAACGCCACAGGGCGATCGAAGCGGTCAGGATGGCCGGCTGGGTTTTATCGGTTTGATTGAGCTGCTCTTCCGGCCCTTGCTGGGTCAGTGCCCACAGGTCGTACCCCAGGGCGTCGGACGCTTCTTTAAAGGTGTCCAGGATCAGCGGGTATTGCGCGCCCAGCTCGGCCAACATGCCGAGGGACTGCGAACCCTGCCCTGGAAAGACGAATGCGAGGGATGTAGACATGTAACAAGCCCCTAATGATCTGGTCGTCAAAAATGCGCACGCCTACGGTGGGAGTGCACGAAACTGACAGATTGGATGGTCAATTGAACTGGCCGGTCACATTTAAGCACTCCCGAGCCGATTCGCCTAAGGCAACAGGTCCTCAAGACGGCCGTGCAAGCGTTGCGGCAGGTTTTCCTGGATCTCGATCAGGGCCCGCGCAATCGCGCTTTGAAAGCCTTCAACGCCCGCAGAACCATGGCTCTTCACCACAATGCCCTGCAAGCCCAGAAAACTCGCACCATTATGCCGCGCTGGCGCCAGGTCGGCCTGCAGGCGGCGCATCAACGGCAGCGCCAGGGCGCCGACCAGGCGCGACGCGAGGTTCTGCTTGAACAACGCCTCGATGCGCGTGGCGATCATGGTCGCCAGGCCTTCGCTGGATTTGAGCAGGATATTGCCGACAAAACCGTCGCACACCACCACATCCGCCTCACCGCGATACAAGCCGTCACCCTCGACAAAGCCGATGTAGTTCAAGCCGCGCGCACCCTGCAACAACGTAGCGGCGAGCTTGACCTGCTGATTGCCCTTGATGTCTTCGGTACCGATATTCAGCAAGGCCACCCGTGGGCGGGCCACGCCAAGCGCTTCGGCGGCCACCGAGCCCATCACGGCGAACTGGAACAGGTGCTCGGCACTGCAATCGACATTCGCGCCCAGGTCCAGCAGTTGACAATAGCCCTTCTGCGTCGGAATCGCCGCCACCATGGCCGGCCGATCAATGCCGGGCAACGTTTTCAGCACAAAGCGCGACAGCGCCATCAGAGCCCCGGTATTGCCGGCACTGACACAGGCTTGCACCTTGCCATCACGCAGCAGCTCAAGCGCCACCCGCATCGAAGAGTCGGGTTTGCCACGCAGGGCCGCCGCCGGCTTGTCATCCATGGTGATGGTTTCGCTGGCCGGCGTAATCGTCAGGCGCGCGCGATCCACCGCCGGATGGCTGGCAATCAGTTCTTCAAGGAGGGAGGGTTGACCGACGAGGGTCAGGTGCAGCGAGGGTGTAGCGGACAGGCTGGCAATGCAGGCCTGAACAATGCTGCGGGGACCGAAGTCCCCGCCCATTGCGTCTATCGCGATGACTAGAGCAGACAAGTGATTACTCGTCAGCGCCCTTGTCGATCACTTTACGGCCACGGTATACGCCTTCTGGCGATACGTGGTGACGCAGGTGAACTTCACCGGTGGTCTTTTCTACGGACAGGGTGCTTGCCTCGAGAGCGTCGTGCGAACGGCGCATGTCACGGGCGGAGCGGGATTTTTTGTTCTGCTGAACAGCCATAATTGATTAACTCCTAAACGTTTGGGTCACGCTTTAACTGCGCCAATACACTGAACGGGTTGGACCGCGTTACCTCGTCCTCGCTCGGTTCGGGCTCGTCATCGAGGCCCGCCGGCTGCTGGCATTCTTCCGGATGATGAGCAGGCACAATGGGCAAGGCGAGCAGAAGCTCCTCCTCGATCAGTGCATGCAGATCCAAAGGATCTTCGCCCAGTTCCAGCACGTCATAACCTTTCGGCAACGACTGGGTATTCGCACCCTCCTTCACCACAGCATAACTGCACTCGCTGTGGATCGGCAGGGTGACCAGCTCAAGACAACGCTGGCAAACCATTTTGACTTCGGTGTCGATAAAGCTGTGGATTACCACAGACTTACGTTCATCTCGTTCAAAAACGAATTTGGCCTGCACCCTACCGACAGTGTCGGAAAGCGGGTCGCAGAGTCTCTCCAAATCGGCCAGCAGCAACTCACCTTGAAGGGAAGTGCCACGATCAGCCAATTTGCGCGGGTCAACGTGAGGTGGAATCGGGTCATTCAACATAGGCGCAGCATTATAGGGATGCAACCAGCCATGTCAAAGGAAATTCAGCCCTGTGCGTCAGCCGGTCACCCCGCTAGAATCCCCGGCTGCCCTGAGGAGACGCCCATGCTGCCTTTATTACTCGCATCCAGCTCGGTTTATCGCCGGGAATTGCTGAGCCGCCTGCACCTGCCGTTCATCTGCAGCTCGCCGGATATCGACGAAAGCCACCGTGCGAATGAATCCGCCATTGAGCTGGTCAAGCGCCTGGCCGAAGAGAAGGCACGCGCGCTTGCGGCCAGCCATCCCGGGCATTTGATTATCGGCTCCGACCAGGTGGCTGCGCTCGACGGCCGGATCATCGGCAAGCCGCACACGTTCGAGAACGCGCGCGAACAACTGTTGGCCGCCAGCGGCAAGCGTGTCAGCTTCCTCACCGGCTTGGCGCTGCTCAACAGCAAGACAGGGCACTGCCAGGTGGACTGCGTACCTTTTACTGTGCACATGCGTGAGCTGGACGCTGAGCGCGTTGAGCGCTACCTGCGGATTGAGCAGCCGTACGACTGCGCGGGCAGCTTCAAGGCTGAGGGGCTGGGTGTGAGCCTGTTCCAGAGTACCGAAGGGCCGGATGCAACCAGCCTTATCGGCCTACCGCTGATCCGCCTAGTAGACATGCTACTGGTCGAAGGCGTGCAGATCCCTTAAGCCCACCACAAAACCAATTGTGGGAGCGGGCTTGCTCGCGAATGCGGTGTATCAGTCACTGATGTGCTGATTGAACCACCGCATTCGCGAGCAAGCCCGCTCCCACATTTTGAGCGATGCCAGCCTCAGGATTTCAGCGCAGAGTCGGACCCTGGAAGCCCATATACAGCGCCAGCTTCTCCGCCACACTCGCTCCGAGCTTCTTGGAGAACCGATCAAACGGCGATTCCTCAACCGTGAAATCCACCAAATCCTTCTCGCCAATCACATCCCGCGCCACCGAACTGGCACTGCCCAGCCCGTCGATCAAGCCAAGCGGCAACGCCTGCTCGCCCGACCACACCAGACCGGAGAACAGCTCGGGGTGGTCCTTATCCTTCAGGCGGTCGCCGCGCCCCTGCTTCACGCTGGCGATGAACTGGCGATGGGTGGTGTCGAGCACGCCCTGCCAGAACTGGGTTTCATCTGCCTTTTGTGGTTGGAACGGGTCGAGAAATGCCTTGTGCTCACCCGAGGTGTAGGTACGACGCTCCACCCCCAGCTTCTCCATGGTGCCGACAAAGCCATAACCGGCCGCCGTTACACCAATGGAACCCACCAGGCTGGCCTTGTCGGCGTAGATCTGGTCAGCGGCACTGGCGATGTAATAGGCCCCCGAAGCACCCAAGTCCGAAATCACGGCGTACAGCTTGATATCAGGGTGCAGAGCACGCAGGCGACGAATCTCGTCATACACATAACCGGACTGCACCGGACTCCCGCCAGGGCTGTTGATGCGCAGGATCACGCCCTTGACCTTGGGGTCTTCAAACGCGGCACGCAGGCTGCTGACGATATTGTCGGCACTGGCGGGCTCCTTGTCGGCAATCACCCCGCGCACTTCGATAAGGGCGGTGTAGTTGGCACCCCTGGTAGCGCTTTTTTCCATGTCCATCAACGGGCTGAACAGCGCCAGCATGGCGATGAGCCAGATAAACGTCAGCAGCTTGAAGAAAATCCCCCAACGCCGTGCACGACGCTGTTCCTGGACGCTGGCCAGGAGGGTCTTCTCCAGTAGCTTCCAGCTTTTATCATCGCTATTTTCAGCCTTTTCGGGCGCTTTCCACTCGTCACTCATGCCATCAACCCCAACAAAGACTTATTGGGCCCGGCTGAGCCAGGCCTGCAATTCGGAAAAATGATCAATCGTCAGGCGCGGCTCGTATTGCTGCAACGCCTCGGCAGCCTGGGCGCCATAGCTGACCGCCACACTGTCCATGCCCGCATTGCGCGCCATCATCAGGTCGAAGGAAGCATCCCCCACCATCAGCGCCTGGCGTGGCGAGACGCCGCAATGGGCCAGGATCTGCTCCAACATCAGAGGGTGGGGCTTGCTGGCAGTTTCATCGGCGGCGCGGGTGATATCGAAATAATCTTCCCAGCCGTGAGCCTTGAGCACCCGGTCCAGCCCGCGACGCGCCTTGCCGGTGGCGACCGCCAGGTGATAACCCTCGGCGCGGAACGCCTCCAGGGACTGCACCACACCGTCGAACAATGGAGAAGGCGTGGCCTCCAGGGCGATGTAGTGATCGGCGTAGTGATCGCGAAAGGTGACCAGTTCAGCGTCGCTGATCTCGGGATACAAAGTGCGAATCGCCTCAGGCAGGCCCAGACCAATGATGCCCTTGACCGCGTGATCCGTGCACGGCGCATAGCCCGAGCGAATCGACGCTGCGTGCATCGATTCGACTATCCGGCCAATGGAGTTGGCCAGGGTGCCATCCCAGTCGAATATCAGCAGTTTGTAATCAAGGTGCGACACTCAAACGCTCCACGGTCTTGGCCCACATCTCATCGACCGGCGCCTGCAGCTTCAACTCGCCACCATCGGGCAGCGGCACAGTGAGCATGTAGGCATGCAGGAACAGGCGCTTGCCGCCCAGGTCACGGATTTCCTTGGAGAAATCCTCGTCACCGTATTTGGTATCGCCAGCGATGCAATGGCCCGCATGCAGGGTGTGCACGCGAATCTGGTGAGTACGGCCGGTTACCGGCTTGGCCTCGACCATGGTGGCGAAGTCACCGAAGCGGCGCAGCACCTTGAACAGGGTCAGGGCTTCTTTGCCCTCTTCGTCCACTTCCACCATGCGCTCGCCGGAACGCAGGTTGCTCTTCTGCAACGGCGCGCGGACGCTCTTGATGGAGCTGGCCCAGTTGCCGCGCACCAGCGCCATGTAGCGCTTGTCCACGCCATCGCCACGCAGGGCGGTGTGCAGGTGGCGCAACATGCTGCGCTTCTTGGCAATCATCAGCAGGCCCGAAGTGTCACGGTCCAGGCGGTGGACCAGCTCCAGCTCCTTGGCGTCCGGACGCAACTGACGAAAGGCTTCGATCACGCCGAAATTCAGGCCGCTGCCGCCGTGAACCGCAATGCCACAGGGCTTGTTGATCACGATCAGCTTGTTGTCTTCAAAGACGATCGACGCTTCAAGGCGCTGCAACAAGCCTTGGGCCAATGGCACGGGCTCATCACGCTCAGGCACGCGAACCGGCGGCACACGGACGATATCGCCCGCCTGCAACTTGTACTCGGGCTTGATCCGGCCTTTGTTCACCCGCACTTCACCTTTACGCAAGATGCGGTAAATCAAGGTCTTGGGCACGCCTTTGAGCCTGGCCAGGAGAAAATTGTCGATGCGTTGGCCGGCATATTCCGGCGAGACCTCGAGCAGCTGGACGCTGGGGGTCTGGGGGGCGGTAGTCGTCATGGCGGCGATGATAACAATTTTTTATGGAATTGAAGCACTTAATCATTGCTGCTATAGTCGCGAACGCCGCCAAAAGCGGCCTGGACAGAGGACATGCGGCAAACTGCCGGCCCTGACCATCGCAATTCATCAGGACGCGAGGCCGTCCTACGGGGCTTTCGCCACCCTGGAAGGCTCAAGATTGTAACAAGCGCAGGTGACATGAGGCCTGAAGCGAGTGCAGAAAGCAGAGTGAATACTCGCGTTCCGCGCCGATATTTACGGCCAGTTCACAAAGTGCAGTCAGTCTTGAACCAGACCACGGCGAATACTTCGGAAACAACGCCTGTTAAGAGCTGAGTGAGAGCGCAACCGCCCACACCTAGTCTTGTTTAGCCATGAGCGTGGACTCCCCATTGGAGAACACGGTAAATGCCAACCCGCTGCGGATTCTGCGCGCGGCAGCACCCGAATTATCAGGGATACGTGTAGGGTGGAGATGCACAACCGTCGGACCGTGTAGCACTAGGCTTATATTTAGACGCTTCATCTCGTCCACAGTCGCCGGTTGATTCCTCCTCCTGACCTTAGCTTTTGTTGAAGTGGTGCCTTTGTCACCACCGCTAACAAGCAGGACGCGTCCGTCGCGATACCGGCCCAATTGGCTGGTTTTTGCTGGACACTGGAGTGGCCAACCACTCTTGACGCACCTGACACCGACCGTGAGAAGTCGTGTGTGCCGAACGCCGTTTCCGGCAGCCCGGAAACCGACGGTACAACATGAAAAGAATGCTGATTAACGCAACTCAACCCGAAGAGTTGCGTGTTGCACTGGTAGATGGCCAACGCCTCTACGACCTGGACATCGAATCCGGTGCACGCGAGCAAAAGAAGGCCAACATCTATAAAGGCCGTATTACTCGCATCGAACCAAGCCTTGAGGCTGCCTTTGTCGATTTCGGCTCCGAGCGCCACGGCTTCCTGCCCCTCAAAGAAATCTCCCGCGAATACTTCAAGAAAGCCCCTGAAGGCCGCGTGAATATCAAGGACGTCCTGAGCGAAGGCCAGGAAGTCATTGTCCAGGTAGAAAAAGAAGAACGTGGCAACAAGGGCGCTGCCCTGACCACTTTCATCAGCCTGGCCGGCCGTTACCTGGTCCTGATGCCGAACAACCCACGTGCCGGCGGCATTTCCCGCCGCATCGAAGGCGAAGAGCGCAACGAACTGCGTGAAGCGCTGAACGGCCTGATTGCACCAGCCGACATGGGCCTGATCGTTCGCACTGCCGGCCTGGGCCGCAGCAGCGAAGAAATGCAGTGGGACCTCGACTACCTGCTGCAACTGTGGACCGCCATCAAAGAAGCGTCCCTGGATCGTTCCGCGCCGTTCCTGATCTACCAGGAAAGCAACGTGATCATCCGCGCCATCCGCGATTACCTGCGCCAGGACATCGGCGAAGTGCTGATCGACAGCGTCGAAGCCCAGGACGAAGCCCTGACCTTCATCCGCCAGGTCATGCCGCAGTACGCCAGCAAGATCAAGCTGTACGAAGACAGCGTCCCGCTGTTCAACCGTTTCCAGATCGAAAGCCAGATCGAGACCGCCTTCCAGCGCGTGGTCGAACTGCCTTCCGGTGGCTCCATTGTGATCGACCCGACCGAAGCCCTGGTGTCCATCGACATCAACTCGGCGCGTGCGACCAAAGGCAGCGACATCGAAGAAACCGCCCTGCAGACCAACCTGGAAGCGGCTGAAGAAATCGCCCGCCAGCTGCGCCTGCGTGACATCGGCGGCCTGATCGTGATCGACTTCATCGACATGACCCCTGCCAAGAACCAGCGCGCCGTGGAAGAGAAAGTCCGCGAATGCCTGGAAGCTGACCGTGCCCGCGTACAGGTCGGCCGCATTTCGCGCTTTGGCCTGCTGGAAATGTCCCGTCAGCGCCTGCGTCCTTCCCTGGGCGAGAGCAGCGGCATCGTCTGCCCGCGTTGCAACGGCACCGGCATCATCCGTGACGTTGAATCGCTGTCCCTGGCGATCCTGCGCCTGATCGAAGAAGAAGCCCTGAAAGACCGCACCGCTGAAGTCCGCGCGCAAGTGCCGATCCCGGTTGCCGCCTTCCTGCTCAACGAAAAACGCAACTCGATCACCAAGATCGAACTGCGCACCCGTGCCCGTATCGTCATCCTGCCGAACGATCACCTCGAAACCCCGCACTTCGAAGTGCAGCGTCTGCGTGACGACAGCCCGGAAGCCCACAGCGGCCAGTCCAGCTACGAAATCGCCGCTGCCGCAGCCGAAGTGGAAGAAGTCCAGCCAGCCGCCGCGACCCGCACCCTGGTTCGCCAGGAAGCCGCGGTCAAGACCGCGCCGGCTCGCGCCAACGCTCCGGTGCCGACCGAAGTCGCCGCTCCGGTTGCCGCACCGGCCGCCCTGCCTGAACCAAGCCTGTTCAAAGGCCTGGTGAAGTCGCTGGTCAGCCTGTTCGCCACCAAGGAAGAGCCTGTTGCTCCGGTTGTGGTCGAAAAACCGGCTACCGAGCGTCCTGCGCGCAACGAAGAGCGTCGCAACGGTCGTCAGCAGAGCCGTAACCGCAACGGCCGCCGTGACGAAGAGCGCAAGCCGCGCGAAGAACGTGCGCCGCGTGAAGAACGCGCCCCACGCGAAGAGCGTGCACCTCGCGAACCCCGTGAAGAAACCCCGACCGTAGAACGTGCACCGCGTGAAGAACGCACACCGCGCACTCCACGTGCCCCACGCGAAGATCGCAAGCCACGTGGCGAGCGCGAAGAACGCGTGCGTGAACTGCGCGAGCCGCTTGACACCGCGCCAGCCGCTGCCGGTGTTGCCGTTGCTGCTGAAGAACGCCCGGCCCGCCAGCCGCGTGAAGAGCGTGCGCCACGCGAAGAACGCCAACCTCGCGCCCCGCGTGAAGAGCGTCAACCACGTGCCGAACAAGCGGCTGCTGCCAGCGATGAAGAGGTACTGACCGGCGAAGAGCAACTGCAGGAAGACGGTCAGGAAGGCGCCGAAGGCGATCGTCCACGCCGCCGCTCCCGTGGTCAGCGTCGTCGCAGCAACCGTCGTGAGCGTCAACGTGATGCCAACGGCAACGTGATCGAAGGCTCGGAAGAGACCGGCGAAAACACAGAAGCCGCTACCAGCGAACCGACTGGCGCCGAACTGGCTGCCGGCTTGGCCGTTACCGCTGCCGTTGCCAGCTCGGTCATCAGCGCACCGGCTGAAGCCCAGGCTCACGAGCAGGCTGAACGCGCTACCGCAGCGGTCGAAGACACCGTCACCGTGGAAGCACCGGTTGCCGAGACGCCAGCCGTTGAAGCACCTGCTGTTGAAGCGCCGGTTGCTGAAACGCCAGTCGTAGAAGCGTCGGCTGTCGAAGCACCGGTTGTCGAAGCCACCACCCCAATCGAAGCGCCGGCTGTTCCGGAAGTGGAAGTTGCCCCGGTTCAAGAAGCCCAGCCAGAAATTGAAGTGGCAGCGGTTGAACAAGCGCCAGTGGTTGAGCCTCAGCCAGTGGTCGAAGCAGCGGTTGTCGAAGCAGCCCCAGAAGTACGCGAAGTTCGTGAAGAACAGACCGCCTTCCAATGGACTGCCGAGCCTGCCGCACCGGTTGAAGCGCCAGAACCTGCCCCTGTGGTAGAAGAAGCGCCAGCGCCGGTTGCCGAAGTCGTGGTCGCCGAGCCAACCCCAGTGGTTGAGCCTGCTCCGGTCGTAGAACCTGCGCCCGTGGTTGAAGCTCCGGTAGTTGCCGAAGTGGCAGCACCGGTGGTTGAAGCAGCCCCGGTCAGTGCACTGACCGAAAACGGCCGTGCCCCGAACGACCCACGTGAAGTGCGTCGTCGTCGCAAGGAAGCTGAAGCCGCAGCAGCTGCCGCGGCACAGGAAGCAGAGCACGAGAGCAAACCTCTCGCCTGATTCCAGCAGCGACTAAAAAGCCCCGCCTGAGTGATCAGGCGGGGCTTTTTTATAACAATCTGAAAGCTATCGTAGATTCACGGTGGGAGCGGGCTTGCTCAAGAATGCGCCGGGTCAGGCAGAGCTGCAGTGACTGACCCAGCGCATTCGCGAGCAAGCCCGCTCCCACATTTAGCCCGAGGTGAAACTCAGGGAGTGCGGCAGGTCGACATCCCATAACACGCCGGGGTCATTTACCTGCACCTGCCTCACTGCAGCGTGCGCAAACAACGGCTTGGCCCCACGATCACCGGTCAACGCCATCAGCCCCGGCCCAAATGCCTGGCTAAATGCCACAGGATGCCCATATTGCCCATCCTGCATCGGCACACTGATGCCGCCCTCCTCCAGCCCATCGATCACCTGCTCAATGCTCGACGACCGAATAAACGGCATATCCCCCAACACCACCAGCCAGCCGTCCGCCGCAGCACTGGCTGCAACCGCCGCCGCAATACTGTCGCCCATGCCGGCTGAGCGCAGCAGCAGGACCTTGCAACCGCAGGCCTCGGCCAAACGAATCACTTCATGACGGTCCGGCGACGTCACCACCCAACGCTCAACCACAGTAGCCGGCAGATTCACCAGCACCTGCTCGATCACCGGCCGCGTCATGCCATCCAGGCCTACACAATCAGCCAGCAACTTATCCTGGCCAGCACCCGCCACGGCGCGGAAGCGACTGCCCTGCCCCGCCGCGAGCACAATCGCAGTGACTGTCACTCAGCCACCACCGGCAATGGCTTCTTCTGCATCGGGGCCACACCGTTCTTGATCGCGACAATTTCCGCCATCAGTGACAACGCGATCTCCGACGGGGTGTGGCTGCCGATATGCAAGCCGATCGGCCCATGCAGGCGGGTGATCGCTTCCGCCGATAACCCCAGCGCGGCGAGGTTTTCCCGACGCTTCTGACTGTTGACCCGCGACCCCAGGGCGCCGATGTAGAACGCCGAGGAGTTCAGCGCCGTCAGCAAAGCCATATCATCCAGGCGCGGATCATGGGTAAGGCACACAATGGCCGTGCGCTCATCGGTCTGGATGTTGAGCACAGCCTCGTCGGGCATGCCCGGCACAAAGCGGCCGTGCTGTTCTTCCCAACCGTAGACGAACTCATCACGCGGGTCGCAGATCAACACCTCGAAATCCAGCAAGCGCGCCATCTCCGCCACGTAGCGTGACAGTTGCCCGGCACCGATCAACAGCAGGCGCCAGCGCGGGCCGTAGATGGCACGCAGGCGTTCGCCGTCGAAGGTGACCACATCGGTCTTGCTTGCACTGCTCAAGGTGACGTCACCACTGGCCAGGTCCAGCTCACGTGCGACGATCTGATGATCTTCACAGCGCGCCAGCAGTTCCGACACCCACGCCCAGTCGCGCACACGCTCTTCGGTCAGGCGCAAGGTGCCCCCACAGGGCAGGCCAAAACGCGCGGCCTCATCGCGGGTAACGCCGTAGGTCACCAACTGGACCGGCGGCCCGTCTGCAGGCAACCGGCCATCCTGCAGGCGTGCAATCAAGTCGTCCTCGATGCAGCCGCCCGACACCGAGCCGATCACCACCCCGTCCCCCCTCAGCGCCAGCATGGCGCCCGGTGGACGCGGGGCACTGCCCCAGGTCTGGACAACGCTGTACAACACCACTCGCTGCCCGGCACGGCGCCATTCGAGCACGCTGCGCAGGACGTTCAAATCCACACTGTCCACATAACCTCCTGCAAGCGTTACAACCTATTCACTTACTGTAAAACAAAAGCTGCCAAAGTAATGCGCCAGAAACGCAAACGCCCCGAACCAGTCGGGGCGTTTGTACGTTGCTGTCGGCGTTAGTTCACGCCAGCAGCGGCTTACTTGACGACAGGTGCAGGGCCTTCGGCCACGCCCAGGTCATCCAGTTCGCGGGTTTCCGAGATACCGGTACCGCCGGACGCCAGCTCGCTTTGCAGCTTGTCGGTGTCCAGTTCCTTGACCCACTTGGCCACAACGATGGTGGCAACGGCGTTACCGACAAGGTTGGTCAGTGCGCGGGCTTCGGACATGAAGCGGTCGATACCCAGGATCAGCGCCAGGCCGGCAACCGGCAGGTGGCCTACGGCCGACAGGGTGGCAGCCAGTACGATGAAGCCCGAACCGGTCACGCCTGCAGCGCCTTTGGAGGACAGCAGCAGCACCAGCAGCAGCGTGATCTGGTGGGTAATGTCCATGTGGGTGTCAGTCGCCTGGGCGATGAACACGGCAGCCATGGTCAGGTAGATCGAAGTACCGTCGAGGTTGAAGGAGTAGCCGGTTGGAATCACCAGGCCTACTACGGATTTCTTCGCGCCCAGACGCTCCATCTTGATCAGCATGCGCGGCAGTGCGGACTCGGAAGACGAAGTACCCAGAACGATCAACAGCTCTTCACGGATGTAGCGGATCAGTTTGATCACGCTGAAACCGTGGGCGCGGCAGATACCACCCAGTACCACCAGCACGAACAGCAGGCAGGTGATGTAGAAGCAGATCATCAGCTGGCCCAGCTGCACCAGGGAACCTACGCCGTAGGCACCGATGGTGAACGCCATGGCGCCCAGGGCACCGATTGGCGCGAGCTTCATGATCATGTTGATGATGTTGAACATCACGTGGGCGAAGCGATCGATGAAGTCCAGCACCGGCTTGCCGTAGGCACCCAGGCGGTGCAGGGCGAAACCGAAGATCACCGAGAACATCAGCACTTGCAGGATGTCGCCGTTGGCGAAGGCGCCGACGATGGTGTTAGGGATCACATTGAGGATAAAGCCGACGATGCTCTGGTCTTTACCGGCGGTGACGTAGGCCGCCACTTTGGAGGCGTCCAGGGTCGCTACGTCGATGTGCATGCCGTTACCCGGTTGCACGACGTTTACCACGATCAGGCCAATCAGCAGCGCAACGGTAGACACGATCTCGAAGTACAGCAGCGCGTAGCCGCCGGTCTTGCCCACCGATTTCATGCTTTGCATGCCAGCGATGCCACTGACAACGGTGCAGAAGATGATCGGGGCGATGACCATTTTGATCAGTTTGATGAACCCGTCACCCAGCGGCTTGAGGGCCACACCGGTCTGCGGGTAGAAGTGACCGAGCAAAATACCGATAACGATTGCAACGATCACCTGGAAGTACAGGGATTTGTAGATTGGCTGACGAGTCGTCATTGCAAAGTTCCTCAATCGTCCCGTGTGGCAAATATCCGCCATTGCCCACGACACTTGAATTGCGAACCCTCCTGCACTGGAGGGATTTGTTGTTTGCGAGCCCTGTAGGAACAAGGCTGCGCTGTAATCCCTATCGCAAACGCCGTGCCACTTTGCTGAAAAGCTCTGAAGGCCCTTAGACATCAGGGCCTGGCGTTTTGAGACGCCCTCCCAGGCAGCGAAACAAGTGGCGGATTTCCGCCCACTCGACCCATCCCGTCCTACAATTTGGCGGATATCCGCCTTGTGACCGCAGCCGGGGCTGGCTACCATCGGCCCCTCCATGGACGAGGCCTCCGCATGCGTGAACGTACCATCGCCAGCCATTACGCCCGTGCGGCCCTCGGCGGGGCGCGTCGGGCCGGCTATGACTACTCGGGCCTGCTGCAACAAGTGGGCATCACCCCGGAACTGCTGACCGAACCCCGCGCCCGCATCGCGCCGGAGCAGTTCACTCGTTTGCTGCAAATGCTCTGGCTGGCGCTGGACGACGAATACCTGGGGTTCGCCGACGGTCCGAGTAAACGCGGCACTTTCGCCATGATGTGCCACGCGCTGATCCATTGCCGCACGCTGGAGAAGGCTCTGGAACGCGGCTTATTATTTTATAGCCTATTCCCACAAGGCCCGCGCTGGCAGCTGACACGCGAAGGCGAAATGGCCCGCTTGAGCCTGGACGACTCGCAGCTATGGGACCCGGAGCATTTCTTGAGTGAGTGCCTGCTGGTGATTTGGCATCGCCTGGGCAGTTGGCTGATCGGCCAACGCATCCGGCTGCACCAGGCCACCTTCAGCTACCCGCAGCCGGCTCACGCCAGCGAATATGACCTGCTGTTTCCCTGTGCCCAGGTATTCGGTGCACCGAACAGCAGCCTGGTGTTTCCCGCGCGTTACCTGAACCTGCCGCTGTTGCAGGATGAACGCACGCTCAAGCACTTCCTGGAACGCTCCCCCGCCGATCTGCTGTCGCGGCCGGACGAAGGCGACAGCTTGAGCAGCCAGCTACGCCGCTTGCTCAGCCGCGACCGCAGTCCCTGGCCGGACCTGGAAGCCGTCGCCCAGCACTTGCACATCAGCCCCCAGACCCTGCGCAGGCATTTGCGTGAAGAAGGCACCAGCTTTCAGGCACTCAAGGATGAGCTGCGGCGGGACATCGCCATCTATCATTTGGGCCGCGCAGACTTGTCGCTGCAGGAGATTGCCGAGCAGCTGGGCTTTTCCGAACCGTCGGCGTTTCATCGGGCGTTCAAGAAGTGGACGGGGCTGACACCGGGGGCTTACCGGGCCCAAGAGAGTTAGAGCTGTATGGCCTGGAAGACCCCCATCGCGGGCAAGCCCGGTTCCCACAGTGGATAGGGTTTACACATTGTGATTCGAACCCCATCCACTGTGGGAGCTGGCTTGCCTGCGAGGAGGCCCGCACGGCCAGTAACGATCACAAGGCCGGAAAATGAATCTTGAACGCCGCCCCGCCCAAAGGCGAATCGCCCAAGGTCAGCCGTGCACCGTAGCTTTCAATGATGTCCTTGACCACCGCCAAGCCGATCCCCTGCCCCGGATGCTGGCGGTCCAGCCGCTCGCCCCGCTGCAGAATCCGGGCGCGCTGATCCGGCGGCACACCTGGCCCATCATCCTCGATGCACAACTCGCTGCCTTCGAGGTTTTCCGCGAAGCTGATGCGCACCTCGCTCAAACATAAGCGGTAGGCGTTTTCCAGCAGGTTGCCGAGCAACTCCAGCAAAGCGCCCTTCTCAATCGGCACGTCGCACTCTTCCGGCAGCTCAAAGGACACCGTGACACGTTTGTCGCGGTAGACCTTGTCCAGCGTATCGCACAGGCTTTGCAACACCGGCTCCAGGCGCACCTGGTGACGCACCAGGCCGCTCTTGCGCAGGCTGGCGCGTTGCAGTTGGTAGCTGATCTGCTGGCTCATGCGCTCGATCTGCGATTGCAGCACCCAGGCCTGGTCGCGGTCTTCCGGGCGCTGGGCCATGTCTTCGCTCACACCTTGAAGTACCGCGAGCGGGGTTTTCAGGCTGTGGGCCAGGTCGTCGAGGGAGTCGCGGTAACGCGCCCGTTGCTCACGTTCGCTGTGCAGCAAGCGGTTGAGGGAACCGGTAAGGCGCAACAATTCACGGGGGTGTTGTTCGGATAGGCTTTCGCGGGTGCCACCTTCGATCTGGTCAAGTTCCTGGCTCAGGCGCCGCAGGGCCTGCAGGCCCCAAGTCAGGCCCAGCCACAGCAAGGTCAACAGCACCAGCAACGCTGCGCCGAAGCCCAGGTAGAGGTTTTCGCGCAGGCCTTCGAGGGTCAACTGGTATTCGCGCACCGGTTGCAGGGCGACAATACTGAACGCCGCGCTCTTGCCGCCCAGCAGCCGGACCTCGACGTCATAGACGAAGAATTCCTGGCCGTTGGCCTCACGGATCCGCGCGAATTCGTTACCGCGCCCGTCGTAGCGCGGCTTGTAGTTGATGTTTTCTTCCTTGGTCGCCCGCGAACGCCACACCAGATGGCCTTCGCGATCGTAGATATAGCCGAGCAGGCGGCTGTCGGTGAGGTTGAAGCGCTCGTCCGGCAATTGCGCCGGCATCAGCAGGCGGTTGTTTTCAACCCGTGCGGCAGAGATCAGCGTCGTGACGTCCGACGCCAGGCGCTGCTCGATGGAATCCTGCAACGCCAGGCTGAACGCCCCTTGCATGGCGGGCAACAAGCCCAGCATGAACAGCACGGCCAGGGTGGCGGCCGCCAGCATCAAGCGCACGCGAAGCGAGCGAATCAACGGCAGCGCTCGTTGAACAGGTAGCCGAGGCCACGCACGGTGTCGATCGGCTTGAACCCGGCCGGGCCTTCCAGCTTGCGACGCAGGCGGCCGACCAACACTTCGATGACATTCGGATCACGCTCGTCGTCATCCGGGTAGAGCTGTTCCATCAAGCGGTCCTTGGCGACCACCTGCTGGTGATGGCGCATCAGGTACTCAAGGATCCGATATTCGTAGGCCGTCAGCGCCAGGGGCTGTTCGTCAAGGGACGCCTGCTTGCGATTGAGGTCCAGCAGCAACGGGCCCGCAACAATCGTCGACTGGGTAAACCCGCTGGAGCGGCGCAGCAAGGCGTTCATCCGCGCCTCCAGTTCTTCGAACTGGAACGGCTTGACCACATAGTCATCAGCACCGGCTGCCAGGCCTTCGACCTTGTCCTGCCAGTTGCCACGCGCGGTGAGGATCAGGATCGGGAAGGTCTTGGCCTGGGTACGCAGTTGGCGGATCAGGTCCAGCCCCCCCATGCCGGGCAGGCCCAGGTCGATGATCGCCAGGTCATGGTTGAACTGCCCGGTCTGGTACAGGGCCTCTTCGGCATTGGCCACAGCCTCGACCACATGCCCGCTGTCGGTCAGGCGGGTAAACAGGTGATGACGCAGCAGCGCCTCATCTTCCACCACCAGCAATTTCATAAAGCTCTCCAAGGCAAATCAACTGTCCGACAGAGGGATATCATAGCGGCCCTGCAGGTCTTGCGGGCGCAGTTTAGTGCCATTGAACTGACCCGTCAGGTGTTCATAACCGGCGCGGTAGCCCGGCTGAGGGATTGCAAGGCCCAGGGACTGGCCCCAGGGCGCGGGTTGGCTGCCCACTTCTTCGAAGCTGACACGCTGGAGCAAGGTGCTGGATTTCTTGGTTTTCTCACCGCCGAACGCGGCGAAGGCACCGTCGGCGGCCTGGACCCCGGCGGTGGCACTGAGCATGGTTAACGCCAACATCAGCTGTTTGATCGCAGTCATGGTGATACCTCTATGCGTTTGGCTGTTGCCTTTGTGTGAGTCCCAGACTACGCAGGCGCCCCTGAACTCCCCCTGAACAGGCTCTGAACCTCACCTGAACCGCAGCGGGCTATCCTGTTGCCCATCAACTCGGCAAAATACCGCCCATGAATTCCCTACCCGCTTGCTGCACCCCACTCGACGCCCATTGGCCGCTGCCCGTCCCCTTGCCGGGTACGGTGTTTCTCAGCACCCGCTTTGATCCGGCTTTATTGACGGCCGGCGATTTCCAGCGCAGCGCCGTGCCGCCTCCGGCCAGCATCCAGCGCTCGGTGGCCAAGCGTCAGGCCGAGTTCCTGGCCGGCCGACTGTGCGCCCGCGCCGCGCTGAAACAGCTCGATCACCTCAACTATATCCCCGCCATCGGTGAAGACCGTGCGCCGGTGTGGCCTGCGCATATCTGTGGCTCCATCACCCACAGCACCGGGCATGCCGCCGCGATTGTCGCGCACACGGCGCAATGGCGCGGGCTGGGGATGGACCTGGAGAATGTGCTGACACTGGAGCGGGCGGAGCGCTTGGCTGGGGAGATCCTCACGGCCGATGAACTGCAACGGATGGCGACGCTGCCGCGAGAACAGATCGCACAGCTGGTGACATTGACGTTTTCGGCCAAAGAGAGCCTGTTCAAGGCGCTGTACCCGATCGTGCAAAAGCGCTTCTATTTTGAGCATGCCGAAATGCTGGAGTGGTCCGACGCGGGCCAGTTACGGCTGCGGTTGCTGACAGACCTGTCCAGCGAGTGGTGCCACGGCAAAGAGCTGCACGCGCAGTTTTCGGTGAATGATGGGCAGTTGCTGAGCCTGGTCGCCATCCAGGCTTAGGTTTTCTCCTGATCCCTCGGCCAACTCAGACTGAAGCACGCCCCACCCAAATTGTTGCTCTTGCTGATCAACGCCCGCCCGCCGTGCCAATAGATAATCCGTCGCACGATCGACAGCCCTAACCCATGCCCGCCGGAGGCACGGGTGCGGCTGTCGTCCAGGCGCAGGAATGGCGTGAAGATGCGCTCCCAGGCACTCTCAGGCACACCGGGCCCATCATCTTCGACATCGATGCGGCAGCGCACCTGGCCCACCTGATAACTGATCAACACGTGGCCCTGGGCATGACGCATGGCATTGCTCACCAGGTTCTGCAACGCACGGTGCAGGTAACGTGGCTCAGCATCCACCCAGGCATCATCCCAATGGGCCGAAGACAGGCAAATGCCCCGGCTTACACTGACCTGCGGACGCAGTGGCGATAATTCGCCTATGACCTGATCGAGCAGCGCATCGAGGTCGACCCGCTGGAAATTCAACTCTGGCGAGCCTTGTTCCAGCCGCGCGTAAGTGAGCATTTCATCGACTAGGCCATCGAGGACCTGGATATCGCTGTCCATGCCTTCCAGGTATTTGCGCCGCGCCTCGGCCGTGGTGGCATCACCAACCATCTCCAGGCCGAAACGCAAGCGCGCCACCGGCGTGCGCAATTCGTGGGACACCGCGCGCACCAGTTCACGCTGGATCGCCAGCAACTGCTGTAAGTGCTCGGCCATGCCATTGAAGGCGGCGGCCAGGCGCCCCACCGAGTCAGCACCACGGGCCGGTACGCGGACTTCCAGGTTGCCCTTGGCGATGCGGGTGGCGGCGGCTTCCAGGCCGCGCAGCCGCCGTTCAAGCTGGCGCACCAACAGATAGACGATCAAACCGATCAGGGTCAGGCCGATCAACGTAATCAGGATCAACCATTGCGCCGGGTAAGGGTTCATTTGATACAGCGGCCCGAGTTCCAGCACCCACGGCGTACCGACCATGCCGGCAAACACGCGGATCGAGTCGCCGCCCTTGCCCAGGGCCATCACCGTGTCGCCTTCCGAGACGCGGCGGCGCTGGTCTTCGTCCATGTCGGCCTGGTCGAGGGTCATCAAATGCATATCGAAGCCAAACCCCTTGGCTTCTTTTATATCCGCCAGGCGCTGCGGCTGTTCAGCCACGGGGAAGCGCACCAGCTCGTCGGCGAGCAGGTAGATCGTCGCACGCGCCAGCTGTTCGCTGATCTGCTGCACTTCCCCCATGAGCACAAGCTGCGCCTGATCATTGACCAAACGCAGCACTCGCGCGGCGTGGGGCCCGGTCTGCTCCACCAGCACCTGGCCGCGTTGCAGGCGATTGCGTTGGCTCAAATCCAGTTGCGCATCGGCCAGGGGGCGCAGTTCCAGCGGGATACCGAGCAAACGCTCCCACACCGCCAGGGCCCGTTGCCGCTCGATGGGGCTCATGGGTTGCAGGTTATCGCCCATCAAGGCGAAGGTGCCGTGGGCCAGGCGCTCGCGGTATTGGCCGCTGCGCACCTCGTTGAGCAGGTGCAGGGCCAGCACGCCGAGCAGGGCCACCAGGATCAGCGCCGCGCACATGCCACCGTAGATGCGCAGGAAGATCGAGTTCACAGCGGCATGTCGGCGGCGGCTTCGGGGACGAACAGATAGCCTTTGCTGCGGATGGTCTTGATCAGGCGCGGGTGGATCGGGTCGTCACCTATCTTGGGGCGTATGCGCGAGATACGCACGTCAATGGAGCGGTCCTGACCGTCATAGCCGATGCCGCGCAGGGCGATGAAGAGTTCTTCGCGGGACAAAATGCGCCCGGCATTGGCCACCAGCAGCCACAACAGGTCGAACTCGGCGCTGGTCAGCTCGATGCCGTCATTGTTCAGCCAGGCTTCACGCAGGGCGTTGTCCACCACCAAGGGGCCGAATTGCAGGCGGCGCTGGTTCTCCACGGCAACCGGTTCGGTCGGTTCGCTGCGCCGCAGCAGGGCCTGGATGCGTGCCAGCAACAGGCGCGGGCGCACGGGTTTGCACACGTAATCGTCGGCTCCCATGTCCAGGCCCAGCACCTGGTCCATGTCATCGGTACGCGCGGTGAGCATCAGGATCACCCCGTCATAGCGCTGGCGCACCTTGCGGCAGATGCTCAAGCCGTCTTCGCCGGGCAGCATCAGGTCGAGGATCACCAGGTCCGGCTGTTCGGCGATGATGCGCGCCGCTGCCAGGGCGCCATCGCCTTCCACGGACACCTGCAGGCCATTGCTCTCCAGATACTCACGGGTCAATTCGGCCAGTCGCTGGTCGTCTTCGACTATCAATACCTGCCAGGCTTCTTGCTCCACGGGTGACCTCAATGTCTGTCATAAAAGGCGGGCATGATCTGGGTAACTGCGTAGCCCGATACGGTCGATTGTAGCCACGGGCCAGCCCTCAAACACAAGCCGGGAAATCCATTCGGTGATCGCGTTTTTTTGTGATAGGGTTCGCGCCCTTCGAAAATGGGCAGGTTGTTTTAAGCCCGAAACAATTAATGACAAACGGCGTAATCCAGCAGCAATGCGGCCTACACGCCCATTCAACCTTTCTTACACATTTTACCCACAGCGTTATCCACAGGTTACTGCGTTGCTAACCCCTCAAAAACGCATTATCTTGTACCTCGGCACTGAATAAGACCCTACATGTGGGGTTTTTCAAGAAAGCGCCCAACCACACAAGTGGCAAGAAATTCAAGCGTTTTATTGCTACCGCAGCATGGAACCAACCGATTTTCAGTAGACCAAACCGCTCACGCGGATGGCAGCTGTTTCCCATCCCCGATATGGAAAACGGTACGGGTGTTGCAGGAAGAGCCTGGCACTCGCAATCAAATATAGAACGTGGAGACAACCCCCCATGCAAACCGACACAACTCGCGAGAACCCGCAAGGCTCCGTGCAGCAGGCCGCCGATTCGAACCTGGATCTGTCAGCCACCGCACCCGGCCAATTGCGTGTGATCAAGCGTAACGGCACTGTCGTCCCTTACACCGATGACAAAATCACCGTCGCCATCACCAAAGCGTTTCTTGCAGTTGAGGGCGGCACCGCTGCTGCCTCGTCGCGCATCCACGACACCGTTGCCCGCCTGACCGAACAAGTCACCGCGACCTTCAAGCGTCGCATGCCTTCGGGCGGCACCATCCACATCGAAGAAATCCAGGACCAGGTCGAACTGGCCCTGATGCGTGCCGGCGAGCAGAAAGTTGCCCGCGACTACGTGATCTACCGTGATGCCCGCTCCAAGGAGCGCGCTGTACGTGCCCCGGCTGAAGAAGCCGCCGTACAGGCTCACCCATCGATCCGCATCACCCTGGCCGACGGCACTTTTGCGCCGCTGGACCTGGGTCGCCTGAACACCATCATCACCGAGGCCTGCGAAGGCCTGGAAGAAGTCGACGGTGACCTGATCCAGCGCGAAACCCTGAAGAACCTGTACGACGGCGTGGCCCTGACCGACGTCAACACCGCCCTGGTGATGACCGCCCGTACCCTGGTTGAACGCGAGCCGAACTACTCGTTCGTGACCGCGCGCCTGCTGATGGACACCCTGCGTGCCGAAGGCCTGGGCTTCCTGAAAGTCGCCGACAGCGCCACCCACCACGAAATGGCCGACCTGTACGCCAAGGCCCTGCCTGCCTACATCGCCAAGGGTATCGAATTCGAATTGCTGAACCCGATCCTGGCCACCTTCGACCTGGAAAAACTCGGCAAGGCGATCAACCACGAGCGTGACCAGCAGTTCACCTACCTGGGCCTGCAGACCCTGTACGACCGTTACTTCATCCACAAGGACGGTATCCGCTTCGAACTGCCGCAAGTGTTCTTCATGCGCGTGGCCATGGGCCTGGCGATTGAAGAGAAGCAGAAAGAAGACCGTGCCATCGAGTTCTACAACTTGTTGTCGTCCTTCGACTACATGTCGTCGACCCCAACCCTGTTCAACGCCGGCACCCTGCGTCCACAGCTGTCCAGCTGCTACCTGACCACCGTGCCGGATGACCTGTCGGGCATCTACCACGCGATCCACGACAACGCCATGTTGTCCAAATTCGCCGGCGGCCTGGGCAACGACTGGACCCCGGTGCGTGCACTGGGTTCGTACATCAAGGGCACCAACGGCAAGTCCCAGGGCGTTGTGCCCTTCCTGAAAGTCGTGAACGACACCGCCGTTGCGGTCAACCAGGGCGGCAAGCGCAAAGGCGCTGTATGTGCCTACCTGGAAACCTGGCACATGGACATCGAAGAGTTCATCGAGCTGCGCAAGAACACCGGTGATGATCGTCGTCGCACCCACGACATGAACACCGCCAACTGGATCCCTGACCTGTTCATGAAGCGTGTCTTCGATGACGGCAAATGGACCCTGTTCTCGCCATCCGAAGTCCCGGACCTGCACGACCTGACCGGTAAAGCCTTCGAAGAGCGCTACGAGTACTACGAAGCCCTCACCGAATACCCAGGCAAGGTCAAGCTGTTCAAGACCATCCAGGCCAAAGACCTGTGGCGCAAAATGCTGTCCATGCTGTTTGAAACCGGCCACCCATGGCTGACCTTCAAAGACCCGTGCAACCTGCGCAGCCCGCAGCAGCACGTGGGCGTGGTCCACAGTTCGAATCTGTGCACCGAGATCACCTTGAACACCAACAAGGACGAGATCGCCGTTTGCAACCTGGGCTCGATCAACCTGCCGAACCACATCGTCAACGGCAAGCTGGACACCGCCAAGCTGGAGCGCACCGTCAACACCGCAGTACGCATGCTCGATAACGTGATCGACATCAACTACTACTCGGTGCCACAGGCGCAGAACTCCAACTTCAAGCACCGTCCAGTGGGCCTGGGCATCATGGGCTTCCAGGACGCGCTGTACCTGCAGCACATTCCTTACGGTTCGGATGCTGCGGTCGAGTTCGCCGACAAGTCCATGGAAGCGGTCAGCTACTACGCGATCCAGGCTTCCTGCGACCTGGCCGACGAGCGCGGCGCCTACGAGACGTTCCAGGGTTCGCTGTGGTCCAAGGGCATCCTGCCGCTGGATTCGCAACAGATCCTGATCGAAGCCCGTGGCCAGAAGTACATCGACGTTGATCTGAACGAAACCCTGGACTGGGCGCCGGTACGTGCCCGCGTGCAGAAAGGTATTCGCAACTCCAACATCATGGCCATCGCACCGACCGCCACCATCGCCAACATCACCGGCGTATCGCAGTCGATCGAACCGACCTACCAGAACCTGTATGTGAAATCGAACCTGTCGGGCGAATTCACCGTGATCAACCCGTACCTGGTTCGCGACCTGAAAGCCCGCGGCCTGTGGGACTCGGTCATGATCAACGACCTGAAGTACTACGACGGTTCCGTGCAGCAGATCGAGCGCATCCCGCAAGAACTCAAAGAGCTCTACGCGACGGCCTTCGAAGTGGACACCAAGTGGATCGTTGACGCCGCCAGCCGTCGCCAGAAGTGGATCGACCAGGCCCAGTCCCTGAACCTCTACATCGCCGGCGCTTCGGGCAAGAAGCTGGACGTGACCTACCGCATGGCGTGGTACCGTGGCCTGAAAACCACTTACTACCTCCGCGCCCTGGCCGCGACCAGCACCGAGAAGTCGACCATCAACACCGGTAAGCTGAACGCTGTTTCCAGCGGTGGCAACCACGGTGATGATTCGGTGCTTGCAGCGCCAGCCGGCCCGGCGCCAGTGCCAAAGGCCTGCGCGATTGACGAGCCGGATTGCGAAGCTTGCCAATAAGCTGAGGCAGTTCCGGGTTTAATCACCCGGAACTGAAAAACCCCCGATATACCCCGGATTCACTGGGGTTTATCGGGGGTTTTTATTGGCCAGGACGAAAGACCGGAACCTCAGAACAACACGGTCGCCATACCCGACTGGGGCACCCCACCGCGTCGACCCCACAACTCAATTCGACCATCGATCACCGCCATCGAATGGCCTCCGTACTCCACCGTCCCCACCTTGCTGCTTCTCAAATCAGAGTCCGTCGCCGGCCTGTAGTGCCCCTTGAGACCCAAGCGGTTTAGCCCCTCGCGCGAGCCCTCACCATCGTTGAGGCTGTTCATTGCAGCCTGGAAGCTTCGCCCCGCCGTGCCATCGTTGTTTTCCATCTGTGCCCGCTTCGCGCTCGCTGCATACATGAAGTTGGCGTCCGTGATCATCTGCGGATCATCTCCCTTGAAACGAGCTTGAGTGGCAGCCTGCCTCAATTCATCTTTAGTAAAAGAAACCTTGACCCCATCTCGCATGGTCACGTCATAGCCACTGCCCGTCTCCCTCACCTCTTTGAACACGTCGGTGGGTTTCTGCCCGAACTGCATCATCGCGGCCTTGATTGACGAAACAGTCACGCAGTTTCCATCAGGCCCCTGGCTGAATCCGCTCCAGATATTGTCTGGCTTTTTACCTGGGTTACTGTTGTCAGGTTTGTAGTTGAAATATTTAGCACCCTCGGTAATGGGCTTGTTGCTCATGACGTCGGCGGGCCCAAAGCCTTGCGGGTTGACTCTATTGCCGCCTCCTCCCCCCCCTCCGCCTCCACGTGGAGAGGGTGCTGGAGAGGGGGGCTCCAAAGGCGAATCATCTGGAAATAGATCCGGAAACAGGGCCTTCAGCCACGCCCACCAGGCATCAGCCTTATCTTTCTTCAGCTCCTCAAGGACCTCCTTGAATTTCTCGTCACCCAGTTCCCCTCGTACTTTATTCAGCTTGTCACGCAGATCCCGTACGACCTGGCTCTTTGACGTTTTCTCGGCATCTTCAATTTCTTTGAGCAACTGACTGATAGCTTGTTTATTGGACCCTACGTCCTGCGTTGTAGTGTCCGAACGACGTGCATCTAGCGGGTAACTCCCACCCCAGGCAACGTTGCGACGTGCACCTCCAGCCTCTTGGGCGGATGCTGACGAACTCCACATACCAAACCCTCCCCATATGATCCAAACGACCTACGCCTGAATGAGTGGAAGGAGCGATGTGATACGTTCCGGTAGTCGCGCGTCATCCCCTGACTACAGCAACGGTGGGAAAGGTCCTAAGGCCAAATGACACGCAAAAAAAAGCCCCTCTTTCGAGGGGCTTTCTATAGAGCGCTACCGCATCACGTCATCTGAATGATGGTCTGCATGATGGTGCTCTGGGTGGAGATGGTCTTGGCGTTCGCCTGATAGTTGCTCTGGGCCTTGATCAGGTCTACCAGCTCGTTGGTCAGGTTGACGTTGGAGTTCTCCAGGGAGTTGGCCACGATCGAACCCAGGGTGCCCGCTTGCGGGGTGTCGTAACCTGGCTGGCCCGAAGCGAAGGTCTCTCTCCAGGAGGTACCGCCGGCAGGCTGCAGGCCTTGTTCGTTGTTGAAGCTGGCCAGGGAGATCTGGCCGATGGCCTTGCTCTGCTGGTTGCTGAACGTTGCGAACAGTACGCCGTTGCCGTCGATTTTCAGGCCGGTGATCTGGCCGGTGGCATAGCCATCGGTGACCGGTGGGTTGCGGTAGGTGGCCGAGTTGTACTGGGTGATGTTGGCCATGTTGACCGCGATACCGGTCGGGTTGGCATTGGCGCCGTTGGCCTTCCACACACCATCAGTCACAGTTCCAGGGACCCAACCGGTGATGGTCAGGGTCTTGTCGGACACACCGCCGGTCACGACACTGGTCAGCTTGCCATTGCCATCAAAGGTCAGTGCCGACGGTACTGGCGGGGTCGACGGAGTGCCGGTTGGCGCCGAACCGTTAGGGTTGCGGCCATCGATCAGGGTGTAGGCGTTCCACTTGTTACCGTCGGTTTTCACCAGGTACTGCACCATCGGGTGCGCGTTACCCTGGGAGTCGTACAACGTGGTGCTGTACTGGGTGGTAAAGGTGCTGGTGTCGTTCGGGTTGAACGGCTTGGCCGTCTGGTCGATCACCGGCTCCGAGGAGTTCAGGTTACTGGTGGAATCTACCTTGGTGGACGCCTTGGGCGGCAGGTTCGACAGGTTCAGTTGCAGGTCGGTCAGGCCGCCTTTGATGATCTTGCCGTCCGCATCCGCCGCATAACCTTGCAGGCGCGAAGTCCCGGTGTTGTTGGTGATGTAGCCGTCTTTGTCGGCACGGAAGGCACCGCTACGGGTGTATTCCAGCGAACCGTCGCTGCCCTTCTGCACGAAGAAGCCGCCGCCCTGGATCGCCATGTCCAGGATACCGCCGCTACCATTGACGTCGCCCTGGGTGAACTGCTGGGACACGGCCGCCAGGTTCACACCGTTGCCGATGCTGTTCTGGCCGGTGCCCAGTTTGGAGGCGGCGTAAATGTCCGCGAACTCCGCACGGGACGACTTGAAGCCCGTGGTCGCCACGTTGGCGATGTTGTTGCCGGTCACGTCCAGTTGTTTGTTGGCCGCATAGAGCCCGCTAAGGCCGATATTAAAAGACATGTTTCTCTCCCTCTGCCGTATTTAGCCGGCTCTATGTACCGATAGTCTGAATTTGCGACAGCTTGACGCTGCCCATGCCGCCTGCCAGGTTCAGCAGCATTTCGCCGCCGGTCTTGCTCAAGGTCACGCTCGTTACCGTTGCCGGCAGCGAAGTGCTCAGGGCGACGGCATCACCCTTGTCGTTCTTGGTGGTGGCATTGAAGGTGTAGGTGCCCGCAGGAGCGACCTCACCCTTGTCGTTTTTGCCATCCCAGATAAAGCTCTGGGTACCGGCGCTCTGGGCCCCCATTTCGATGGTGCGCACCACATTGCCGTCTTTGTCAGTGATCTTGACGGAGACATTGCCGGTCGCCGCTGTGACATCCACCGATCCGGTCATGCTCTTGCTGGTATCAACCATGGCCTTGTCGGTCTGGATGATGATCGAGCGCCCGACCAGCGACGACGCCTGCAGCGCTTGCGACGAGCTGAAGTTGCTGGAGATCGCATTCACCGAATCATTCAGGGTGTTGATGCCTTCCAGGCTGCTGAACTGCGCCAGCTGGGCCACGAACGCGCCGTTGTCTTGCGGCGACAGCGGGTTCTGGTTTTTCAGTTGGGTGACCAACAGCTGCAAGAATGCATCCTTGCCCAGCGATTGTTTGCCCGTGGCCTTATTGGCAGCATCAGTGACGCTGCTGTTGTCCTGGGCAGTTTTGACCTTGGAATTGAAAAGGTCCTGGACTGGCGTGTTGTTACTCGTATCAACGATGGCCATTATTTGGCGCCCCTTATCACTGACCCAGGGTCAGGACCTTCTGCATCATGGTTTTGGCAGTGTTCATCATTTCCGCATTGGTCTGGAACGAGCGGCTGGCGGAAATCATGTCGGCCATTTCCTCGACCACGTTGACGTTCGGGTAATAGACATAACCCTTTTCGTTCGCGGCGGGATGGTTGGGTTCGTAGCGGGCTTCAAGGTTGCTCTGGTCTTCGACCACACCCAGCACTTGCACGCCGGAGCCTGCGGCCCCCTGGTCCTGGAACAACGAATCACTGCCACCTGCCTGGCCGCCCTGGAACATGGTGGCGAACACCGGGTGACGGGCGCGGTAAGTCTGGTCAATGCTCGAAGACACGGTCTCGGCGTTGGCGATGTTACTGGCGACGGTGTTCAAGCGCGTGGTCTGCGCGCTCATGCCACTGCCGGCAATATTGAAAACACTGGACAGGGACATGGCTTACTCTCCACGCAGGGCTGACATCAGCCCTTTGAATTTGCTGTTAAGCAGGGTGAAGCTGGCCTGGAAGTTCACCGAGTTCTCGGCGTAGGCCGATTGCTCCAGCTGCGCGTCGACGGTGTTCTGGTCGATCGACGGCTGCATCGGCGTGCGATACAGCAGCGACTCGTCACCATTGCTCAGGCCTTGCGCTTCGATATGACGGCTGTTGGTCATGTTCAAGGCGAAGGTGCCGTTCTTGGTCTTGTCCTGCTGTGCAGCGAGCACGGCGGAGAAGTCCAAATCCCGAGCCTTGTAGTTCGGGGTGTCGGCGTTGGCAATGTTGTTGGCCAGGACTTCGGCACGCTGGGCGCGGAAGCCCAGGGCTTGTTCGTGGATACCGAGCGCTTTATCGAAGCTGATGCTCATGGTGGAAACCTTTAAGGGCTGACCTGCTGTTCGTTAACTGGGTTATAGCAAGGTGCATGCCAATCTACTGAAGGCCAGTAAATCAAGGGCTTGAGGGGAGATTGCCGGGTGGCAATGCCAGAAAAGCGGCAAACGCTTTCCGCGTGGCGCCAGTAAAGCGGCAATGGGGGGTTGCCGCTATTGGGAGGGTTGCCGCAAAACAAATGTGGGAGCGGGCTTGCTCGCGAATGCGGTGGAGCAGTCAACTTATCTATGACTGACAGACCTTATTCGCGAGCAAGCCCGCTCCCACATTTAGGTTTGCGTACTATTTGGCCTGGTAAATGATCCCAGGGCTGCACTGCACCATCTGATAATGGTCCGGCAGACCATTTAGCGCTTCCGAAGCGCCGAGGAACAGATAGCCGCCGCGCTTGAGCGTGCCATGGATGCGCAGCAGGATGTCTTTCTTCACTTCGGCCGAGAAGTAGATCAGCACGTTGCGGCAGAACACCATGTCGAACTTGCCCAGGCTGGCGTAGCTGTCGAGCAGGTTGAACGAGCGAAACTCCACACGGTTCTTGATCGGCGCCTTGACCGCCCAACGCCCAGCCCCTTTCGGGTCGAAGTAACGTTGCAGGCGTTCCTGGGACAAACCACGGCCCAGGGCCAGGCTGTCGTACTCGCCGGTCTTGCAATTGGTGAGCATGGTGCCGGAGAGGTCGGTGGCGACGATTTGCGCTCCGGCCTTCAACTGGCCCATGTTAGTCCGCTCGAACTCATCGATGGACATCGAAATCGAGTAGGGCTCCTGCCCCGAAGAGCAGGCGGCCGACCAGATCCGCAGGCGCTGGCCCGGGCTGGCCTTGATAGCCTCCGGCAGCACTTTGTTCTTGAGCACTTCAAAGGGGTAGGTGTCACGAAACCACAGGGTTTCGTTGGTGGTCATGGCATCGACCACCATCTCCTTGAGCCCGCTGCGCGGCTGCCCCTGGATGCGCTGAACCAGCTCACCCAACGACTTGATGCCCTGCTGCTCCATCAGTTTGTTGAGACGGCTGGATACCAGGTACTGCTTGTTTTCACCGAGCAATATGCCACAGGCTTTTTCCAGGAAGACCCGGAACTGCTCGAAATCCAAATTACCCGTAGACAATGATACCGCCTCTTAAATCGTGTGACCGCCAGGGGAAATGCCCCCTAGCCGTGATCTGCTGCCTTGATCCGGTCGACTACCCGGGATGCCAGGTCATCAGGACGGAATTTGGCCAGGAAGTCATCGGCACCGACCTTCTTGACCATCGCCTGGTTGAATACCCCCGACAACGAAGTATGCAGGATGATGTGCAATTTTTGCATGCGTGGATCGTTGCGTATCTCGGCCGTGAGGGTGTAGCCGTCCATTTCCGGCATCTCGATGTCGGAGATCATCATCAAGAATTCTTCTTCCGGCTTCTTGCCGTCGTCCACCAGCTTGCGCAGGTAATCCAACGCTTGGCGACCGTCGTTGAGGGCCACTACCTCCACGCCGACGGTCTGCAGGCAACGGGTCACCTGTTTACGCGCCACCGAGGAGTCGTCCACCGTCAGCACCCGCAGGGAAACGGCCTTGTGCGCGGTTTCGGCGTCCACCACCCCCACGGAAATCGTTTCCGAGGTCGGCGCCACTTCGGCGAGGATCTTCTCCACGTCGATGATTTCCACCAACTGGTTATCCACCCGTGTCACCGCCGTGAGGTAGTGATCGCGACCGGTGCCCTTGGGCGGCGGATGGATCTCTTCCCAGTTCATGTTGACGATGCGCTCCACCGAGCGCACCAGAAAACCCTGGGTCTTGGTGTTGTACTCGGTAATGATAACGAACGGGCTCTCACGGTCCTGCAATCCTGCCGAACCCGTGGCCAGGGCCAGGTCAAGAATCGGGATCGTCGCACCACGGATGTTGGCAACGCCACACACCACCGGGCTGGACTTGGGCATGATCGTCAACTTGGGGCATTGCAGCACTTCCCGCACCTTGAACACGTTGATGCCATACAGCTGCTTGCCATCCAGGCGAAAAAGCAACAACTCCAGGCGATTCTGCCCTACCAGCTGTGTGCGCTGGTTTACTGAATCCATTACTCCTGCCATGCCTTGACTCCCACGCTGAACCTTTGGCCATACCTATAAGGGCAGTGACGCGCACCAACGCTAAACGGCACGGCCTTTGCTATTTATTGGTCATGGATATTAAAACGACAGTTTCCCGACGCCCCATCCTGACACGGTTTCGCAGATTGCTCTGCGCACCGCTGGTGTTGCTTGCCCTAGGCCTGGGCACTACGGCCCGTGCGGACAACGTCACCTTGCCTGATCTACTTATCGGCGTCACCCAAGGCTTTCTTGAGTTCACTGTAGAAGATTATCTGGCGACCACCCAGACACCGGGGCGTTATGAAATCCAGGTCAACCAACTGGACCCGCGCTTGCGCATGCCAAAGTGCGACAAGGAATTGACAGCCACCCTGGAAAGCCCCGCTCAGCCGATTGGCCGGGTGACGGTCAAGGTGCGCTGCGACGGCGCCTCGCCCTGGACGGTGTTCGTGCCGGCCCAGGTGAAGCTGTTCCGTGATGTAGTGGTGGTGGCTCGCCCACTCAAGCGCACCGGGATCATCGATCTTGAGGACGTTGTACTACGCGAACGCGACATCAGCATGATCAGCCAGGGCTACCTGACGTCCCTCGACCAGGCCATCGGGCAAAAATTGACCCGACCAGTGGTCACTGACCAAGTCATCACTCTGGTGCATCTTGAGCAAGCCGAGGTGATTCGCAAGGGCGACCAAGTGGTGATTTCCGCCAGCAGCGGTACGCTTCAAGTGAAGATGCCGGGGGAAGCGCTGTCCAACGGCGGCATGAGCGAACAGATTCGCGTCAAGAACCTCAACTCCAACCGCGTGATCAAAGCGCGGGTGACAGCCCCAGGGCAAGTCGAGGTCGCGTTATAGATTACTGGTACAGGACGCTGGGTTTTCCTACACTGTGCATGAGAAGTGCCGTGCGGAGATTTATTGTCATTCGCGCCTAAAGTTTGTCCGGGTATGGCCGAAAACATGGCAAGCGTCCAAATACCCAGAGGTTTTTTGATCATGGTCATCGATTTCAGTCGTTTAAATAACACCCCGACCACGTCGGCTCCTACGCGAGCTACTGGCACCAAGGACAGCGTAGAAGCCAAGGCCCAGCCACTGCCTGCCAAGGCGGAACAGGCCAGCGCCAGCCAGAGCGGGGAATCCGTACACCTGAGCAATGAGGCTCAACAGTTGCAGAAGGTCACTGACTCGCTGCGCGATCAACCGGTGGTCAATAAAGCCCGTGTGGCCGAATTGAAACAGGCAATCGCCGATGGCAGCTATCAAGTCGACAGCAACCGTGTAGCCAGCAAGCTGCTTAATTTCGAAGCCGAGCGCTAGGCAAAGGCCTGCGCCGGGCTTTTGGACGCTTAAACCCCAAGGCCAGCCATGCATCACGACGAAAATCTGCTTCAACTGATCATTGATGATCTAGCGCCGACACAACAGCTGCTCGAGCTGCTCAGGGAGGAATCCCTGGCCCTCTACGGCCGAGACATGCCCCTGTTGGAAGAAATCCTGGCGCGCAAGCAATCGCTGATTGTCCTGCTGGAACAGCACGGCAAGAAACGCAGCCAGATCCTGACCAGCCTGGGCCTGCCGGCAGACCATGACGGCCTGGCACAGTTGGCCAGCCACTCCACGGTTGGCGATCAATTGCTGGCCCAGAGCAAAGAACTCAATCAATTGCTCACCCAGTGCCAGGAAGCCAACCTGCTCAACGGTCAGTCGATCCAGCTTCAGCAAGCCACGACCGCCAACCAGTTGCGCATACTTCACGGCGGCGAGCCCCCGGCGCTTTACAACGCTCAAGGCTCCACCTCGCGTCTGGTCAAGCCAAGCACCCGCAGCCAAGCCTGACGCCGGATTACAGCGCGACCTATCCAAGGCGCGCCACATACTGGCAAAATGCCCGCTCTTGCGTGTAGTCGTATTTTGTCTGGAGATGGAAGAACCGTGTTCAACGCCCTTAATGCGGAAGATGCTCCGCAGCCACCCAAGGTCCTCACCACCCCTCTGGAAATCGCCAGCACTTTGCGGATGCTGCAAGACAGCCATGACCCGCTGATCATCACCTTCCATGAACGCAGCCAGCGCTTCCAGAGCTACCTGGTGGACGTCAATCGGGACAGCGGCACCCTGGCCTTGGATGAAATGATCCCCCGTGACGGCGAACGCTACCTGGAAAACGGTGAACCCTTCCGCATCGAAGGCTTCCACGAGGGTGTACGCGTTGCCTGGGAAAGCAACGGCAGCCTGAGCATCAGCGAAAAGGACGGCCACCGCATCTACACCGGCAGCCTGCCCGACGAAGTGGTCTACCATCAGCGCCGCAATGCCTTCCGCGCCGCCTTGAAGCTGGCACAACTGGTCAACATCGAGCTGGGTGGCGAGAAGCTCAAGGCGCCTATCAGCGGCAAGCTGCTGGATATTTCCGCCACTGGCTGCAAATTGCGCTTTGAAGGGGATATCTCCGAGCGACTGCAACTGGGCCAGGTCTATGACCGTTTTATCGCCGCCCTGCCCTTTGGCAGCATGACCACCGCTGTCGAACTGCGTTACCTGCATTTCGAAGAGAAGATCAACACGACCTTCGCCGGCGTGCGCTTCCACAACATGAGCGGCTTGGTGCAGCGCCAAGTCGAGCGGTTCGTGTACCAACTGCAACGCGAAGCACGTCGCTTCGACAAAGACGACGATTTTTAACACTTAACGATCGCGGCAAAAAAAACGGGCAGATCCTGATGGGATCTGCCCGTTTTGCATTCAGGGGCGCGCCCTGCTCAAGTCGTGAGGATGCTCGTCTGGCCCCACAGGCTCAGGCGGCCCGACAAAGGGTGGCTCCTCCACTTCTGGGGCCGGCTCGGCTTCCGGCTCAGGTTCCGGGACCGGAGTTTGCATTTGCTCCTGCACCACCGCCTCATCCACCCGCGGATCAAGTGCCGCTACCAACGGCGAGCTGGACATGCTGTCGGGCATCGCCACGTGGTGCAACGGTGCATCGTCCACCTGATGCAGGTTGGTCACCGCTTTGGGCCGAATACGCCACACCAGGATCAACGCACACAGGCTGAAAAACGCATACAGCATCTGGCTGCCGAACAGCTTCATCACCACACCGGCGAGCAACGGCCCGATACTGGCGCCGACGCCGTAGGTCACCAGCAGCATGGCCGTGAGCGATACACGGCGATCACCTTCCACATGGTCGTTGGAGAACGCTACCGCCAGCGGATAAAGACAGAACTGCACCAGGGAGCAGACGAAGCCCGCGACAAACAGCACTTCCAGCGGCACCTGGGTCAATATCGCCAGCGGCAACGCCGCCACTGCAAGGCACAGGGCAAAGCAGCGGATCAGCAGCGCGCGATCATAGCGGTCCGACAGCCAGCCCAATGGCCACTGCACCACCAGCCCGGCAAAAATGCAGCTACCCATGAACAGGCCCACTTGCTCGGTGGTCAAGCCCTGTTGAGAAGCGTACAGCGGCGCCAGACCGTAGAACGAACCGACGATCAACCCCGCCCCAAGCACAGTACTCAGCGACTGCGGCACGCGCTTGATAAAGAAGCGCGGCTCCATCGGCGCAGGATGCAGAGGCGCCGGGTGAATCCGTCGCGTCATGGCCACCGGCACCAGGCACAGGGCAAAGCACAGCGCGACCAGCATCAGCAATTCAAGACCGAGCTGAGGGTGCATGACCAGGATCAGTTGGCCGAGCACCAGGCCCAAGTAGGACGCGATCATATAGCCGCTGAACACCACACCACGCTGCTTGGCGTCGGCCTGCTCATTGAGCCAGCTCTCGATGACCATGTACTGGCACATCATGCCCAGGCCCACGATTATCCGCAGCACGATCCAGGCCGGCAGCCAGTCGACCAGGCCGTGGCCCAACACCGCCGCGCCGACGATCCCGGCACAGGTGGCGTAAGCACGAATATGCCCGACCCGGGCAATCAGGCGGTGCCCGATCTTGCCGCCCAGGACCAGGCCAAAATAGTTGGCCGCCATCAGCGCACCGACCCACAGGCTGTCGACGTGGTCGGCCGCCAGGCGCAATGCCAGATAAGTACTGAGCAGGCCGGAGCCGATCAGCATCATCAAGGAGGCGAAATAAAGGGCTCGAAAAGATTTCCAGATCTGGCGCATCGGCGTTCCGAGCGGCTCCTTGCGGTGAGAGACAGGGCTATCGGCATGATAGTCCGGGGTGACTGGGTCCGGACAGGCGGTAGGCGCTGTTTCCGGGGATTATTTTGCTTAAAGACTCAGACGCTGTCCGGCTGCTCGCGGGATACACAGATTGCTATAAATACACGATGCCAGTGGTGTGAACCCAGAACCCAGGCAAGGTTCGACTCATCTTCGGAAAGCGCCCACAAAAAAGCCCCGCCAGAAGGAACTGTGCGGGGCCTTGTATCTGGTGTCCCAATGTGGTGTCCCAGGGCCGGTTCGAACGGCCAACCTTCCCCTTAGGAGGGGGATGCTCTATCCAATTGAGCTACTGGGACAAATGACAGCCGTCGTGCTGTGAGTGTGGCGACGGACGGCGTGCATGTTAACGGCCGAGGTGGGTTTTGTCATGTCGTCCGTGGGCTTTTTGAGTGTAGGCCGATAACTGCCTGATTAATCGTGAATCGGCCCCGGAAACACGGGCCCTTGAACCTATCGTGCAAAATGCACTCCACCAAAACGCCACCATTGCAAATTGCAACCTTTCAGGGCTTTAAAGTAGACTCAACTATCTGATTTTATTGAGTTATTAGATTGGCACGACACCTGCAACAGTTCTCCTACAAACCCAATAAGCCACGGCGTTAAGCGGAGAACATGACCATGAACAGTGCCCTTCTGTTAGCCCTCAACACCGTAGCCTTGGCTGCATTGCTGATGTTTCATTTTCAATCGACAGGCAGCAACGATCCCGCACAGATCAGCCAGGCAGTGCCCCATCACTTGCAACAACGCCCGCAACTGGCGGTGATGACACCGACTGCGCAATCGCCTGTACGCCTGACCCAAGACACTCAGTCCGCACCCGCTTCTGAACACTGGGTTTTCTGAGGAACCTCTGATGAACAAATTTGCCTGGCTGTTTTTGTGCCTGACCGCCGTAACAGGCATTCTGGGCTTGAACGCCGAACCCTCAGACAGCCAAACGACGGCCTTCATTGCCAGCGGCGTGTTCGCCAGCCTATCGCTGCTCACCTTGATCATGGGTCGACGCATCAAATTCGATCCAGTCCTGCGCTAACGCCCTGCCCCTCCCCCTACCTTATGTCGCCTCAGCCTCGCTAATCGGCAAATTGCCACTAGTCTTAAAGTTAAGGGCAAAAGGCCACTTTGCTATAGGATGTGCGGCCTCAAACCCTGTGGTGGCATGGACTTACGGGAAGTTCCCGTGAAGCTTCACGGGTGGCAAAGTTTTCCAACCAGTCCGCAAAAATGCAAATGAGTGCTGGCATAAAGCCTTTAGGCAGTTCAATATTTGTCACAGAATTGACGCCAAGGAAATGTCAAATCTGAGGCATGATGCGGCCTCTTTGCAATTCAGGTTGAACTTTGGTCGTGAGCCTTGTCTTAACACTCATCTTGCGGCCAATTCCAAAAACCGCTCCCCTGAACTAACCGGTTAAATATATGCGCCCATTGAAACAGGCAATTTATTCCAGCCGTACGGCTGACAAGTTCGTCGTACGTCTGCCAGACGGAATGCGGGAACGCATTGCCGAGGTGGCTCGCAATCATCACCGCAGCATGAACTCCGAAATCATCGCGCGCCTGGAACAAAGCCTCATTCAGGAAGGTGCGCTGGGCGACGAGTTGAGCATGCGCCTGGACAGCCCCGAGCTGTCGCTGCACGAACGCGAACTGCTGCAGCGTTTTCGTCAGCTCTCCCACCGCCAGCAAAATGCTCTCGTCTCGCTTATCGCGCACGACGTTGAGGCGGCCGCAGAAGCCAATTGATTTGCAACTGAAAGCCGAAGCCAGCCATGTGCTGGCTTTTTTTTGCATGCCATTCGGGAAAAGGGTGTGAAGCGGGGGCAGATTTGCCCCCGCTGGATGGAATCAGAGCAGGAAGATCGTTGCCAAGCCGAGGAAGATGAAGAAGCCACCACTGTCGGTCATGGCCGTGATCATCACACTGGCGCCCATTGCCGGGTCGCGTCCAAGGCGGGCCAGGGTCATCGGGATTAACACCCCCATCAGCGCGGCCAACAGCAGGTTGAGGGTCATGGCGGCGGTCATCACCACGCCGAGCGACCAACTGCCATACAGCAAGTAGGCCACCACACCGATCACGCCACCCCACACCAGGCCGTTGATCAGGCCGACCGCCAACTCTTTGCGCAGCAGGCGCGACGAGTTCGCCGTACTCACTTGGTCCAGCGCCATGGCACGCACAATCATGGTAATCGTCTGGTTACCCGAGTTGCCGCCGATCCCGGCCACAATCGGCATGAGCGCTGCGAGCGCCACCAGCTTCTCGATCGAACCTTCGAACAGTCCAATAACCCGCGACGCGATGAAGGCAGTGATCAGGTTAATGGCCAGCCACGCCCAACGGTTATGCAGGGAACGCCAAACCGAGGCAAAAATATCTTCCTCTTCACGCAAACCTGCCATGTTGAGGACTTCGGTCTCACTCTCTTCACGAATCAGGTCGACCATTTCATCGATGGTCAAACGACCGATCAGCTTGCCGTTCTTGTCCACCACCGGCGCCGAGATCAAGTCATAACGCTCAAACGCCTGAGCAGCCTCGTACGCGTCTTCATCCGGATGGAAACTCACCGGGTCGCTGGCCATGACGTCGGCCACTTTCTTCTCAGGGTCGTTGACCAGCAGGCGCTTGATCGGCAACACGCCTTTGAGAATGCCTTCGTAATCGACCACGAACAGCTTGTCGGTATGACCCGGCAACTCTTTGAGACGACGCAGGTAACGCAAGACCACTTCCAAACTGACGTCTTCGCGGATGGTGACCATCTCGAAGTCCATCAGGGCGCCGACCTGGTCCTCGTCGTAGGACAACGCGGAGCGCACACGCTCACGCTGCTGGCCATCGAGGGCTTCCATCAGCTCATGGACAACATCACGGGGCAGTTCGGGGGCCAGGTCAGCCAGTTCGTCGGCGTCCATCTCCCTGGCCGCCGCCAAGAGCTCGTGATCGTCCATGTCGGCGATCAGGGTTTCACGGACCGAGTCGGATACTTCGAGCAGGATGTCGCCGTCGCGGTCGGCCTTGACCAACTGCCAGAGGGTCAGTCGATCGTCCAGCGGCAAGGCTTCGAGAATGTAGGCGACGTCGGCGGAGTGCAGGTCGTCGAGCTTGCGTTGCAGCTCAACGAGGTTTTGCCGGTGAACCAGGTTTTCGACCAGGTTGTTGTTCGGGCCATCCTGGCGATGCGTAAGGTCTTCGACCACACGCTGGCGCTGCAGCAGCTCGATGACTTGAGCCAGGCGATCCTGCAGGCTTTCTTGTGTTTTCTTTACTTCTACTTCGGTCATAGGCGAACTCCACTCCCAGCAGCGGGGCACGCCGGAAGGATCAATCAGTCAATTCATGATTGGTAAAACGGGGTACTGAGTAACTACTGGGTAAGTCCATGGAGGCATTCCACAAGCCCCGGCGGGGCTGACGGGCGCAATGATACACCGCCCGGCCACTTTAAACGTCAAAAAACTGGAAAGAACAAGCGCTTGCGAGCCAAAGCTGAGCATTGGCTGCATCTATGAACTGCGACGACGCAGTGCGGAAGGAAAACACATGGAGGCGAGAGAAAAACGAAAAATCCTACACAAACCCCAGACGGCAAAAAGCCCGCACTAGGCGGGCTTTTTGTTTGTATGGTGCACTCGACAGGATTCGAACCTGTGACCGCTCGGTTCGTAGCCGAGTACTCTATCCAGCTGAGCTACGAGTGCAGATTGTGTTTTTAGACCAGATCACAACTGGTTGTAACCGAATCACCTGCATGCTGCAACTGACTCTTAAATGGTGCACTCGACAGGATTCGAACCTGTGACCGCTCGGTTCGTAGCCGAGTACTCTATCCAGCTGAGCTACGAGTGCATTTGTTGCCGCGCATTATAGGCCGTTCAATCTCTATGTAAAGCTATTTTTTCGTTTAGTTTCAACAACTTACCGAAAAAACCAGATTGCAACGTACTAAGCAAATAATGGCGGAGAACGGGGGATTCGAACCCCCGACACCCTTTTGAGGTGTACTCCCTTAGCAGGGGAGCGCCTTCGGCCACTCGGCCAGCTCTCCGCAACACGGGGCGTATATTAACCACGTTCATCCCCGTTTGCAAACATAAAAAACGATAAAAATTAAAGGCTTGGTTCTTCGTCCTTCTCTTTCTTGATCCGCAGGTAGATTTCCTCGCGGTGTACCGCCACCTCTTTCGGAGCGTTAACCCCGATACGCACTTGATTGCCTTTGACGCCGAGCACGGTCACGGTGATTTCGCCATCACCGATAATCAGGCTTTCTGCGCAACGACGAGTCAGAATCAGCATACCTTTCTCCTCACGCATTTCAGTTCAGGAACAACAGTCTGCAAAAAAAAGGCCTTCGACCTACAACCCAAAGGCCATAGTCCTACCGCCTAAGTATTGTCGAGCGCACGCAAAAGAACATGCGCCCTACAAAAAAAGGAAAGGCGCGGTAAACCGCGCCTTTCTGGCACTTCGTCACTCGCCCTGTCGGGCCGGAGCGTCCAGCTCAAAAGCGGTATGCAGCGCGCGTACAGCCAGTTCCAGGTACTTCTCTTCAATCACCACCGAGACCTTGATTTCCGAAGTGGAGATCATCTGGATGTTGATGCTTTCCTTGGCCAGGGCTTCGAACATACGGCTGGCAACGCCGGCATGGGAACGCATGCCCACACCCACGATCGACACCTTGGCAATCTTGGTATCGCCGACCACTTCACGGGCGCCGATTTCCTTCGCCGTGTTCTGCAGGATCCGCTCCGCCGCATCGTACTCGTTGCGGTGCACGGTGAAGGTGAAATCGGTGGTGTTATCGTGCGAAACGTTCTGCACGATCATGTCGACTTCAATGTTCGCGCCGCTGATCGGGCCCAGGATCTTGAACGCCACGCCCGGGGTGTCCGGCACGCCACGGATAGTCAGCTTGGCTTCATCACGGTTGAAAGCGATACCGGAAATGATCGGCTGTTCCATGGATTCCTCTTCATCAATAGTAATGAGGGTGCCCGGACCCTCTTTGAAGCTGTGCAATACGCGCAGCGGAACGTTGTACTTGCCGGCGAATTCCACCGCACGGATCTGCAAAACCTTGGAACCGAGGCTGGCCATTTCCAGCATCTCTTCAAAGGTGATCTTGTCCAGGCGCTGAGCCACGGACACCACACGCGGGTCAGTGGTGTAGACACCGTCCACATCGGTGTAGATCTGGCATTCATCGGCCTTGAGCGCCGCTGCCAGCGCCACGCCGGTGGTGTCCGAACCGCCACGGCCGAGGGTGGTGATGTTGCCCTGCTCGTCCACACCCTGGAAGCCCGCTACCACTACCACGCGACCGGCTTTCAGATCCGTACGGATTTTCTGATCGTCGATCTGCAGAATGCGCGCCTTGGTATGCGCGCTGTCGGTAAGGATGCGTACCTGGCTGCCAGTGTAGGACACCGCCGGCACACCGCGCTTGTTCAGCGCCATGGCCAGCAAGGCGATGGTCACCTGCTCGCCGGTGGACACGATCACGTCCAGCTCACGCGGGAGCGGCTGTTGATCACCACTGATTGCCTTGGCCAGATCGATCAGGCGATTGGTCTCGCCGCTCATCGCCGACAGCACCACCACCAGGTCGTCGCCGGCATCGCGGAATTTCTTAACCTTGTCGGCCACCTGCTCGATTCTTTCGACAGAGCCGACCGAGGTGCCTCCAAATTTCTGTACGATCAAAGCCATTTCTAAGCCGCCTCAGCCCGTAAAGGGGCGCCTAATATTCAATCAACCAGCACCGAACAGGCCCGTGACTAGATCACGGGCCGGTTAACAATGCCTTAAATACCTGCCTCGACAAATGGCACGGTCAGGGCCAGGGCTGCGTCCAGGGCACCGGCGTCGACACCACCGCCTTGCGCCATGTCCGGACGACCACCGCCCTTCCCGCCCACTGCCGCGGCGGCTTGCTTCATCAAATCACCGGCCTTGAGTTGGCCAGTCAGGTCCTTGGTTACGCCGGCAACCAGAACGACCTTATCCTCATGGACACCGCCGAGCAGGATCACTGCGCGGCCGAGCTTGTTCTTCAACTGATCGACCAAAGCCAACAGCGCCTTGCCGTCCTGACCGTCCAGGCGTGCAGCCAGGACTTTCACATCCTTGACGTCCACCGCAGAAGCCGACAGATCGTCGCCTGCCGCGCTGGCCGCCTTGGCTTGCAACTGCTCCAGCTGTTTCTCCAGCGCGCGGTTGCGCTCCAGCACAGCGGACAGTTTGTCGATCAGGTTGTCGCGGCTGCCCTTGACCAGGCTGGCCGCTTCCTTGAGTTGTTCTTCAGCCGCATTGAGGTAGGCCAGGGCCGCAGCGCCGGTGACTGCCTCGATACGACGCACACCGGACGCCACGCCACCTTCGCTGATGATCTTCAGCAGGGCGATGTCGCCGGTACGGTTGGCGTGGATACCGCCACACAGTTCTACCGAGAAATCGCCGCCCATGCTCAATACGCGCACGCTGTCGCCGTACTTCTCGCCGAACAGCGCCATGGCGCCCTTGGCCTTGGCGGTCTCGATATCGGTTTCTTCGGTTTCGACTGCAGTGTTCTTGCGAATCTCGGCGTTGACGATGTCTTCCAGGGCCTTGATCTGCTCCGGCTTGATCGCTTCAAAGTGGCTGAAGTCGAAGCGCAGGCGCTGGCTGTCGACCAACGACCCTTTCTGCTGGACGTGCTCGCCCAGTACCTGGCGCAGCGCGGCGTGCAGCAAGTGCGTGGCCGAATGGTTCAGCGAGGTGGCGTGGCGCACATCGGCGTCCACTTGCGCCTCGACCGGCGAACCGACGGTCAGGCTGCCCGACGCCAACACACCGTGGTGCAGGAACGCGCCGCCCGTCTTGGTGGTGTCGCGTACGTCAAAACGTCCGGACGAGGCTTCAAGGAAACCGCAGTCGCCGATCTGGCCACCGGACTCGGCGTAGAACGGCGTCTGGTCCAGAACCACCACGCCGTCATCCCCTTCGTTCAATACGTCGACCGACTGGCCTTCCTTATAGAGAGCAACCACTTTGGCCGCACCACGGGTGGCCTTGTAGCCGGTGAATTCGGTGGCCACGTCAACCTTGACCAGGCTGTTGTAGTCCATGCCGAACGAGCTGGCCGAACGTGCGCGCACACGCTGGGCTTCCATCTCGCGTTCGAAACCTTCCTCGTCGAGGGTCAGGTTGCGCTCACGGGCGATGTCGCCGGTCAAGTCCATCGGGAAACCGTAGGTGTCGTAGAGCTTGAACACTACGTCGCCCGGCACGACGGAGCCTTGCAGGTTGGCAAGGTCCTGCTCAAGGATCTTCAGGCCCTGTTCCAGGGTCTTGGCGAACTGCTCTTCTTCAGCTTTGAGCACGCGCTCGATATGCGCCTGGTTCTGCTTGAGTTCCGGGAAGGCTTCGCCCATCTCGGCCACCAGGGCCGCGACGATCTGATAGAAGAAGCTGCCGTTGGCACCCAGCTTGTTACCGTGACGGCAAGCACGACGGATGATGCGACGCAGCACATAGCCACGGCCTTCGTTGGACGGCAGCACGCCGTCGGCAATCAGGAAGCCGCAGGACCGGATATGGTCAGCCACGACTTTCAGCGAGGCCTGGTCTTCATTGGTGCAACCAATGGCCTTGGCCGCCGCGGCCAGCAGGCTTTGGAACAGGTCGATCTCGTAGTTGGAATGCACGTGCTGCATCACCGCACTGATCCGCTCCAGGCCCATACCGGTATCCACCGACGGCGCTGGCAACGGATGCAACACGCCGTCGGCGGTGCGGTTGAACTGCATGAACACGTTGTTCCAGATCTCGATGTAACGGTCGCCGTCCTCCTCTGGCGAGCCCGGTGGGCCGCCCCAGATGTCGGCGCCGTGGTCGTAGAAGATCTCGGTGCAAGGGCCGCACGGGCCGGTATCGCCCATGGTCCAGAAGTTGTCGGAGGCGTATGGAGCGCCTTTGTTGTCACCGATGCGCACCATGCGCTCAGCCGGCACGCCGACTTCTTTGGTCCAAATGTCGTAGGCCTCGTCATCGCTGGCGTAGACGGTAACCCAGAGTTTTTCCTTGGGCAGCTTCAGCACGCCGGTGAGGAAGGTCCAGGCGAAGTTGATCGCGTCTTGCTTGAAATAATCGCCAAAGCTGAAGTTGCCGAGCATTTCGAAAAAAGTGTGGTGACGGGCGGTGTAGCCGACGTTTTCCAGGTCGTTGTGCTTGCCACCGGCGCGGACGCATTTCTGGCTGCTGACGGCGCGGGTGTACGCGCGCTTTTCCTGGCCCAGGAAGCAGTCCTTGAACTGGTTCATCCCCGCGTTGGTGAACAGCAGGGTTGGGTCATTGCCTGGGATCAAGGAGCTGGAGGCGACACGGGTGTGACCTTGCTCTTCGAAGAAGCGAAGGAAGGCTTCACGGATTTCTGCGCTTTTCATTAGGTTCTTCCACGGAGGCTGCGGCCAAAGGCCAGTGCGCAACATCATCAGACGGAGCGACGGCAAAGGGCCGCATTATATCGGCCCTTTGCCGGTGGTACAGCGTGTTTATACGATTGAAACGTTCAATTAGACGGTCTGCACTGTCATTTCCGCGAAAATTCGACGAATGTCTGCGCGACGCGCTCGATCTGCGCCCGACTGACATCCAAATGCGTGACCATGCGCAGGCGCGGGGCGGCGCTCAACGTGATACCGCGTTCGGCGGCAAACGCCTTCAAGGCCTGGGCCTGGTCACCGATCTGCACATAGACCATGTTGGTCTGCACGGGCTCCACCTCATAACCGGCCTGGCGCAAGGCGTCGCCCAGCCAGTGGGCATTGGCGTGATCCTCCGCAAGACGCTGAACCTGATGATCCAAGGCGTACAACCCGGCCGCCGCCAGTGAACCGGCCTGGCGCATGCCACCGCCCACCATCTTGCGCAGGCGCCGGGCCTTGGCGATCAACGCCGTGGAACCGCACAACACCGAGCCAATCGGTGCGCCCAGGCCTTTGGACAGGCACACCGACACCGAATCGAAATGTTGGGCGATCTCGCGCGCATCCACCCCCAGCTTGACCGCCGCGTTGTAGAGCCGCGCGCCATCCAGATGCAGGGCCAGGTCATGCTCACGGGTGAACGCCCGCGCCTTTGCCAGGTAATCCAGCGGCAATACCTTGCCTTGCATGGTGTTTTCCAGCGCCAGCAAACGGGTGCGGGCGAAATGGAAGTCGTCGGGCTTGATCGCCGCGAGCACCTGGTCCAGGTCCAGCGAACCATCGGCCTGCACTTCCAGTGGTTGCGGCTGGATCGAACCGAGCACCGCCGCGCCACCGCCTTCGTATTTGTAGGTATGGGCCTGCTGACCGACGATGTACTCCTCGCCGCGCTCACAGTGGGCCATCAACGCCAACAGGTTGCTCATGGTGCCCGTCGGCACGAACAAGGCGGCGGCAAAGCCCAGGCGCTTGGCCAGTTCGGCTTCGAGGCGATTGACGCTGGGGTCCTCGCCATACACGTCATCGCCGCTGACGGCGGTGGCCATCGCGTCCCGCATGCCGGGGGTGGGTTGGGTCACGGTGTCGCTGCGCAGGTCGATCACAGACATGAAACAAGCCTCTGAGAAGTATTAAATTTCTTGTATCGATGATTACTGCGGGCAAAGCCTCGGAATATCAAGCCCCATCGTTGCTCAATCGAATACCAACCAAACAAACCGATATAGCTTATCGATACAGCGATCGTGCAGTTTTTGAAAAACCATGTTAAAAACTCTCCGCCGCCAGGGTTCTGGCGGCAACGTTCTCAGGGCGGGGTGCAATTCCCCACCGGCGGTAATTACACGCAATGTGTATAGCCCGCGAGCGCTTGGCGCCTCGAACTGCTCTTGCAGGACGGCGGCAAGGTCAGCAGACCCGGTGTGATCCCGGGGCCGACGGTCATAGTCCGGATGAAGAGAGAACGGGATTGGCACCTAAGGGCCGCGCACCTATTGTGTTCGCGTACCCTTAAATCCCATTCGATTCATAACGCCCTGTTTTTTTCTTAAACAGGAGTCAGAACATGCAACCTACCGCAATCGATAGCAAAAGCAAAAACCACCACGGCGAGCGCGTCGCGTTTATCCAGGCCTGCTGGCACAAGGATATTGTCGACCAATCGCGCAAAGGCTTCCTCGCCGAAATGATCGCCCAGGGCTACCAGGAATCGGACATCGATTTCTTCGAAGTCGGCGGCGCCTTTGAAATGCCCCTGCACGCCAAGCTGCTTGCCAAGACCGGTCGCTACGCCGGCATCGTTGCTGCCGCACTGGTGGTCGACGGTGGCATCTACCGCCACGAATTCGTTGCCCAATCGGTGGTGAGCGGCCTGATGCAGGTTCAGCTGGAAACCGAAGTGCCGGTGTTCTCGGTGTCCCTGACCCCGCATCACTTCCACGCCGGCAGCGAACACCAGACCTTCTTCTACGAGCACTTTGTGCACAAAGGCCAGGAAGCTGCACGTACCTGCGCCGACACGCTGCACAAGGTGCGCGCGATCCGTCGCAGTGAGCAAAAACTGGCCGTCTGACCCCCTCAGCCCGTCAAAGAAACGCCCCGGCAAGTGCTCTTGCCGGGGCGTTTTTTTATTGGGGTCTGGCTTCGCACTAATTAATTACCCCCCTGCCCCCTGCGCCTTTCTATTTAGTAACGCTGACGCGCCGTACCGGCGACATTACTTGTTAGATAGGGAGATCTTCGCATGACCATTGCAGGCCAATACGAACTGGAAATAAACCAGATAACCGCCCAGGGATTCCAGATCATTCATGGGGCAGCCTGGGGGCAGAGACCTGTCCCCCCCAGCAATAACGAGCATCCTGACGCACAGGGGAGCATTGAGGTGCTGCTGCATTCGAGCAACCAACTGACGATCGAACGCAGGGTGAGCGCAGATGCGGATCAACTGATAGTCACCACGCAGGACCACGATGACGTCATTGTTCTGCGAAAGTATGTGCCCGAATCGGGGGCGATTCACACGATTGCCGTCAACCGGTCACACGCCGCGCTGCCGTCCACGACCGTCACGCTTGAGGTCAACGACGCAAAGTACTGCATCATCCCCGCCAGCCGGGATCAGGCGTTGGTGGTCATCACTCAGGGCGGCTCAGACGTTGTGCAGATCGATGACAGGATCGAAAACCCCGTCATCGTTGACACCGGCGAAGGCAACGACTTTGTGATCAGCACTGCTCCCCTTGCCAACATTTCTACCGGACCGGGTCATGACAGCGTGACGGTCTTCCAAGGGTCGAGCCATATCGAAACCGGGCCCGGCGACGATATGATCCTGGCGAAGTTTGATGCCAACATCACTGCGTATGGTGGTCCAGGGGACGATGAAATAGTCGCCGCCGGCGCCTCCTTCATCGATGGTGGCGACGGCAATGACTTCATCATCGGCGGCCACGGCCACAGCATTCTCAGTGGCGGCCCAGGCGACGACCACATCGAAGCCGGCGACGCTACCAACGTCATTTTTGCCGGTGAAGGAAGGAATGAAGTCACCTTGCTCAAGCCTGATGACATGACGTACCACAGCCTCCTGACCGAGCTGTCCATCAAGTTCCCGACCTCATCAGAGGAGTGGGACAGACTGAACGCGTTTGCCCCTGGCGAACCGGCGACGGGCAACCTTCAGGTCGAGCCCGGGAATATCCAGGAGAGCGGAGTGACGGTCGTAGGTAGCCCGCAGTTCGTTGAGCGCATCAACGATGACCTGCGGCTGCTGAACACTTCCCCGACCGGCCGACAACTGCTGGCCGTGCCGCAGAGGGCGGCGCTCGAGAGTGGTATCCCGGTTGCGATCAATGAGCTCAGTGACACGCCATCCACCAGGTTCAGCGCTGACCCCGCGACCCGCGACGGTGCGTTTATAGAGAATGGCCATCCAGGCACGCCCTCTTATGGAGGGCAAATAGGGTTGAACACCACTGACACCCGCTCCCATCAACCCAGCATCATCGCACTGTTCCACCAGCTATGCCACGCGTATAACCACATTACCGGCACGCGACTGCACGGGTTCAGTGAGGCGGCCGCGGACGGCAACCTAGCACGTATTCAGGTTTCCAACGAAGAACTTCAAGCCCTGGGCCTGCCAACGTCCGCCGAACCGTTCGACTTCGATAACGACCCGGCCACCGCCCCAACCACGACCAACCCCGAACCGTTCAGCGAGAACGGCTTGCGCAGGGAGTTGGGCTTGCCGCCGCGCTTGCTGAGTGAGCACTACACCCTCTGAAACCTGCGCTCATCGTCCAGGCATGCGCTTTAAGCCAGGCCTGCCTCGGTGGTCGGCACAATCAGGATGCCCGCGCGCAAGCCATTCTTCACCTTCGGGTTGGGGAAGATAATGCGCGCACCCTCCTCCTCGATCACCCAGCGGGTCTTGGCCACGTCTTCGGCCAACAGGTAGCCCTGGGCCAACGGCGAGAAGTTTTCGACATCGGCGGGCAGGTGCATCAGGAAGGCATCGCTGTGCTTGATGACTTCACGGGAGACGGCAAACAGTTGCAGGCCATCCAGACTCTCGGTTTCGGGCTCGGTGCCTTCGATGAGCTGCTTCAGGCGGGTTTCCAGGCGAGAGACGTCCACGCCCTGGTTCTGCCCGAACGGCCGCGCCTTGCCCAGTTCCAGGGTAAAGGCCTCAGCGTCGAGTTGCTCATAGGTAAACGCAGTGAAGGTGATCGAGGTCTTGTTCTGCAGCAGCACCGCTTGCATGCCGGCAGCGTTCAGGCGTGCCAACTGGTGGCGAGAATGCTGGCGACCGTCCTTCCAGGGGTACAGGGCGAACTGTTCGATCTTCGAGCCACGGATGGCGGTGTGCAGGTCGTAATGCAGGCGCGAACGGCCAGGCAGGCTGAAGAAGCTGCGGGCCAATTGCTCCAGCTCGGCGGCGCGCATGGCTTCGGGACCGATGTTTTTTTCATGACGGCCGTTGAACAGCCGGTTGACGTCCAGTTCGAGGTAACGCTCGCCGCGGCGCATGGCCTCAGGGTTGCCGAACAGGAACAGAATACGGGTGCGGGGCTTGATCTCCCCTCGGGCAATGCCATGCAACAGGCGGTCGAGCAGCTCGATCGGCGCGGTTTCGTTGCCATGGATGCCGGACGACAGCAGCAGGTCGCTGCCGTTGTCCTTCGCCTCAGGCGGGCGCACTTCAAGCGCGCCCTCGCTGAGCCAGCGCATCTGCACGCCGTCGACAGTCAGTTGAATTTTTTGCGCCGGTTCGCGACCGGCGAGGGTCAGTTCAAGCAGTTTGCCAAGGGCGAGCATACGCAGCTTCCTTAGTGGTTGCAGCCTGGGCCGTGGACGTGATCGTCGTCATCACCTTCAACGTCGGCCGGTTCCATTTCCAGTTGCAGGCTCATCAGGTTGGTGGCCAGTGGACGCATCAGCAGGTTGGCGTACTCGGCATCGCCTTCTTCCACGTCCACGCCGATCAGCAGTTGGCCACGGCCATCGTGCTGGATCCAGATTTCCTTGCCCTGCCAGACCACGGCGACGCGGGTGCAGGAGGTTTCCAGCTGGGTGCCGTCGGTGTCTTCAAGAATCAGTTTCAGGGTGTCGGTGGTCATAAATTAGCTCTCAGCCATAGGTCGTAAAAGAAGGTGGCGTTAATTGATCTGGAAAGGATAAACCGAGCCCAGTTTAAGGATTTGCGTCAGTTCATCCAATGCCGTCCGGCACTCCAACAGCAATTGCGGGTCTGCCAGGTCGGTTTCGCGCAGGCTGTCGCGGTAGTGCTTGTCGACCCACTGGGTGAGCGTGTCGTACAACGGCGCGGTCATGATAACGCCTGGATTCACCGCCGCCAGTTCCGTTTCATTCAACGCCACACGTAAACGCAGGCACGCCGGGCCACCGCCGTTCTGCATGCTTTGCTTGAGGTCGAACACCTTCACTTCACGGATCAGGCCACCGGTCGCGGTCAGGCTTTGCAAGTACTGCCAGACGCGCTCGTTGGCGCGGCATTCTTCCGGCACGATCAGCAGCATCGAGCCGTCGGCGCGGCTCAGCAACTGGCTGTTGAACAGGTAGGAACGTACCGCGTCTTCGACACTGACCTGAGCGCGGGGTACGCAGACGGACTGGAAGTTACCGCCCAACTTGCCCAGTTTGCCTTGCAGTTCGGCGAGCATCTGTTCGGTATTGAGAAAGGCATCCTCATGATAGAACAGCACTTCACCGTTACCCACTGCGATCACGTCGTTATGGAACACACCGGCATCGATCACCGCCGGGTTCTGCTGGGCGTACACCACGCCGTCATCTTTCAGGCCATGCAAACGTGCGACGGCTTGAGACGCCTCAAGCGTCTGGCGAGCAGGGTATTTCTGCGGCGCCGGGTAACGGGGATCGAACGCGCTGCGACCAAACACGAAGAATTCGACGCCCGCCTCGCCATATTCACGGCAGAAGCGTGTGTGGTTGGCCGCGCCTTCATCACCGAATTGCGCCACGGCCGGCAACGCGGCGTGGTGGGCGAAGTGTTTATCATCGGCAAACATCGCCCCCAGCACGCGACTGGTGGTCGGGTGTTCGATGCTGCGGTGGTACTTGCAGTTGAGGTTGGCGGCGGTGAAATGCACGCGTCCGTCAAAGGTGTCGGCACTTGGGCTGACGGTGGCGGCGTTGGCCACCCACATGCTCGACGCCGAGCAGCTCGCGACCAGCAACGGCATCGCATCCTTGGCCGCCTGCTGGATCACTTGGGCGTCGCTGCCGCTGAAACCCAGGTTGCGCAAGGCAGCCACATCAGGACGTTCCTGAGGCGCCAACACACCTTGGACAAAGCCCATGTCCATCAGGGCTTTCATCTTTTGCAGGCCCTGCAACGCCGCTTCCTTGGGGTTGGAATGCTGTTGGCTGTTGCTCTGGGACGCGACGTTGCCGAAGGACAAGCCGCCGTAGTTATGGGTCGGCCCCACTAGACCGTCAAAATTGACTTCATAGGATTTCATCGGCGAGGCTCCACGAACATCTGTTTTTATAGGCAATCTTCAGCACACCACAGATCCAATGCGGGAGCGGGCTTGCTCGCGAAAGCGGTGCACCAGTCACCTCATACATCAACTGACAGACCGCATTCGCGAGCAAGCCCGCTCCCACATTTTTAGACCAGTGTTATGCCCGGGGTCAGCGTGGCTGGCAATACCAGGCTCGGGGTCTCAAGCGAGGCCACCGGGTACGCGCAGTAATCCGCGGCGTAATACGCACTGGCGCGATGGTTGCCCGACGCCCCCACCCCACCGAACGGCGCGGTACTGGCGGCGCCGGTCAGCTGTTTGTTCCAGTTGACGATACCGGCGCGGCTTTCCAGCCAGAACTGCTGGTAGCGCGCTTCGGAGTCCGACAACAAACCAGCGGCCAGGCCGTACTGGGTGTTGTTGGCCTCGGCAATCGCCGCTTCAAAATCAGCGTAGCGGATCACCTGCAACAACGGGCCGAACAGCTCCTCGTCTTCGCGCTCGGTGACGCCGGTCACGTCGATGATGCCAGGGGTCAGCAACGCGGCCTGGTCCTGGGGCTGGGTCATCTCCAGCAGCGCCACGGCGCCATTGGCCAACATCAGTTCCTGAGCGTCCATCAAGGCCTTGGCCGCTGCGAGGGAGATCACCGAGCCCATGAACGGCGCGGGTTGCTGATCAAATGCGCCCACCTCGATGGTCGAGCTGACCGCCACCAGGCGCGCCAGCAATGCGTCGCCCCAGGCGCCTTCCGGCACCAGCAAGCGGCGCGCACAGGTGCAGCGCTGGCCGGCAGAGATAAACGCCGACTGGATGATGGTGTAGACCGCTGCATCCACGTCGGCCACTTCGTCGACCACGAGCGGGTTGTTGCCGCCCATTTCCAGGGCCAGGATCTTGTCCGGACGCCCGGAGAATTGCTGATGCAGATGATTGCCGGTACGGCTGGAACCGGTGAAGAACAACCCGTCGATACCTGGGTTGGCCGCCAACGCGATGCCGGTTTCCCGCGCGCCTTGCAGCAGGTTCAATACGCCTGCCGGCAATCCGGCTTCGATCCAGCACTGCACGGTCAGCTCGGCAACCTTGGGGGTCAGCTCGCTCGGCTTGAACAGCACGGTATTGCCCGCCAGCAAGGCCGGGACGATATGCCCGTTCGGCAAGTGGCCAGGGAAGTTGTACGGGCCAAACACTGCCACCACACCGTGCGGCTTGTGGCGCAACACCGCAGTGGCGTCGCCCAGGGGGCCGCTCTTCTCGCCGGTACGCTCACGGTAGCTTTGCACCGAGATCGCGATCTTGTTCGCCATGCTGGTGACTTCGGTGGCCGACTCCCACAGCGGCTTGCCGGTTTCTTCCCCGATGCAACGGGCGATATCGTCGGCACGGCTTTTCAGGGTGGCAGCGAAGGCCTCCAGCACACTGATGCGCTCTTCCAGCGGACGCTTGGCCCACGCAGGGAACGCCTGGCGTGCCGCCTGCACAGCGGATTCGACCTGCTCGGCGGTGGCGCCATTGCCGGCCCACAGCACCTGCTGGGTCACCGGGTTGCGCGATTCAAACAGTTCACCCTGGCCGGCCAGCCAGCTCCCTGCGATATACAACGAATTCATTATTTCGACTCCCGAGCAGCGGACAACGGAACGGCACGCACTTGATCACCCACCACCAGTTGCAGGCGCTTGGCGGTCTGTGGATCGACCACCAGCGTGCCTGCCGCCAGACGGGCCGGTGCGGCGGTAATGCGGCACTCTTCACGCTTGCGGTTATGGATCAGGAACGGCGTGGCATCGTCCCCCGGCGTACCGATGGCCAACACCAGCGACTGGCTGTCACGCACGGCGCGGATCTTGGTGGTTTCACACTCCACCGCAGGTCCCGCGTCGAAGATGTCGACATAGCCCTGGTAGCTGAAGCCTTCGCTCTTGAGCATGCTCAAGGCGGGCTCAGTGTCCGGGTGGACCTTGCCGATCACATTGCGCGCGTCTTCAGACAGGAAGCAGCTGTACAGGGGAAACTTTGGCATCAGCTCGGCGATAAACGCCTTGTTGCCCACACCGGTGAGGTAATCGGCCTGGCTGAATTCCATCTTGAAGAAGTGCCGACCCAGGCTTTCCCAGAACGGCGAACGCCCGGCGTCGTTAGACACACCGCGCATCTCGGCGATGATCTTGTTGCCAAACAGGTGCGGGAATTCGGCGATAAACAGCAGACGTGCCTTGGCCAGCATGCGGCCGTTGAGGCCGGTGCGGTAATCTGCGTGCAGGAACAACGAACACAGCTCGGAATTGCCGGTGAGGTCGTTGGCCAGGAACAGCGTCGGGATCTCGCGGTAGATATTCAGCTCCTGGGAGGCGCTGACCGTCAGGCCGACCCGGAAGTTGTACCAGGGTTCACGCAGGCCAACGGCGCCGGCGATGGCGGAAATCCCCACCACGCGACCTTCGTCGTTTTCCAGCACGAACAGGTAGTCGGCATCACCACGCCCGGCGTCGCCGCGAAAGGTTTTCTCGGCCCAGCCTACCCGATGGGTCAGGCGCTCCTCGTTGGCCGGCAAGGTGGTGAGGCCAGTGCCGGTGCTGCGCGCCAGATCAATCAGGGCCGGTAAATCGCTGCTGCGTACGGGACGAACGATCATGCTATCTCCTCAGACGGGCCGCTGTTGTCAGCCACCCGCGAAACTCTCTTTTTAAACCGCTACCAGGCGCACGCTCGCGCCTTCGCCAACACCCAGGGCTTCGGCCGCTGCGAGGTCCAACGTCACCGGCTTGCCGGGCGCATAGTCCAGCTCCAGCATCACCGCGCGGTAATCCTGCAACTGTGCGTTGCTCACCAGATACTGGCGGCCGACACCCTTGACCATCTCACCGATCTTCACCGGCACCACGCGGCTCTGGGCAATCGAGCGAATGCCCGAGACCCGTGCATGCAGCGTCGGGCCACCGTCGAAGATGTCGATGTAGTGATCGGTCTCGAAGCCTTCACGCATGAGGATGTCGAAGGTGATCTGCGCACGCGGGTGTACCTGGCCCATGGCTTCCTGGGCTTCGTCCGGCAGCAGCGGCACATAGATCGGGTAATGCGGCATCAATTCGGCGAGGAAGGTGCGGCTTTTCAGCCCGCACAGGCGCTCGGCGGCGGCGTAATTGAGGTCGAAGAAGTTGCGGCCGATGGCGTCCCAGAACGGCGAGTCACCGTTCTCGTCGCTGTAGCCGACGATCTCGGTCACCACAGAGTCGGCAAAGCGCTCGGGATGGCTGGCGACGAACAGCAGGCGGCCACGGGAATTGAGTTCCGACCACGGCGACCCCACCAGCTCCGGCACCACGTAGAAACTGGTGAGCAGGCTGTTGCCGGTAAGGTCGTGGCACTGGGAAAGCACGTGGATCTTGTTGTGGATCTTCAGCTCGCGGGAGGCGTGCACGAAGGTCTCGTTACGGAAGCTGTAGAAGGGTTCCGAGTAGCCAGCCGAGGCGACGATGGCCGAGCAGCCGGCGAGCTTGCCGGTCTCGGTGTCTTCGAGCACGAAGAAATAACTCTCTTCGCCGTTGAAACTGACCTCTGCGGCGAAGGATGCTTCGCTGGCGGCGATCTTGTCGCTCAGTCGTTCCACATCGTCCGGCAAGGAGGTGACACCAATCGGGCTGTCCGCAGCCAGACGCTGTACCTCGCCCAGATCAGCCATTTGCGCGGGGCGCATCACCAGCATGGTGTCACTCCTTAACTCGAAAAACTCACAGGAAAAAATGCCGGACACGATCTTGAAAACGGTGAGGTCAAGTGTGGGAGCGGGCTTGCTCGCGAAAGCGCTGTGTCATTCAACATTTGAGGTGACTGAACCACTGCATTCGCGAGCAAGCCCGCTCCCACATTTGATCTCCACCGTTCCAACCAAGGGATCCGGCATACAAAATTTGTGTTCGGCACCGGGATTACCAGGCGCCGATCGGTCCATCAGGCTTGCGTCAACGTCTTCACAGCACGTTCAAAACGGTCCAGGCCTTCCTTGATGTCCGCGTCTTCCACCACCAGGCTCGGCGCGAAACGCACCACGTCGGGGCCGGCTTGCAGGATCATCAGGTTTTCTTTCTCGGCCGCGTTGAACACGTCCTTGGCCTTGCCCTTGAACGCGTCGCTCAGCACGCAACCGAGCAGCAGGCCCATGCCGCGCACTTCGGTGAAGATACCGTACTGCTTGCCGATCTGCTCCAGGCGCGCCTTGAACAGGTCGTGCTTGGCATTCACGCCGGCCAGCACTTCAGGGGTGTTGATCACGTCGATCACCGCCTCGGCCACCGCACACGCCAGCGGGTTGCCGCCGTAGGTGGTGCCGTGGGTGCCGACCACCAGGTGCTTGGCCAACGCTTCGGTGGTGAGCATTGCCGCGATCGGGAAACCACCGCCCAGGCTCTTGGCGCTGGTGAGGATGTCCGGGGTCACGCCGTAGTGCTGGTAAGCGAACAGGTGGCCACTGCGGCCCATGCCGGTCTGCACTTCGTCGAACACCAGCAGCGCGTTGTTCGCGTCGCACAAGTCGCGGGCGCCTTGCAGGTAAGCCAGTTCGGCCGGCAGCACGCCGCCTTCGCCCTGGATCGGTTCCAATACAACGGCGCAGGTCTTATCCGACACGGCGGCTTTCAGCGCGTCCAGGTCGTTATAAGGAACGTGGGTGATACCGGTGATTTTAGGACCGAAACCATCGGAGTACTTGGACTGCCCACCGACGTTGACGGTGAACAGGGTACGGCCATGGAAGCTGTTGAGCGCCGCGATGATCTCGTATTTCTCGCTGCCGAAACGGTCGAACGCCACGCGACGGGCCAGCTTGAACGCGGCCTCGTTGGCCTCGGCGCCGGAGTTGCAGAAGAACACACGCTCGGCGAAGGTGGCGTCGATCAGCTTGTGGGCCAGGCGCAGGGCCGGCTCATTGGTGAAGACGTTGGAGACGTGCCACAGCTTGTGGGCCTGTTCGGTCAGCGCACCGACCAGCGCCGGATGGGCATGGCCCAATACGTTGACCGCGATGCCGCCGGCAAAGTCGATCAGCTCGCGACCCGCCTGGTCCCATACGCGCGAACCTTCGCCACGCACAGGGATGAATGCAGCCGGTGCGTAGTTAGGCACCATGACCTGGTCGAAATCGGCACGTTGCACCGGGGCTTGCTCAACGGACATCGGAGTCTCCTGAAGAGGAACGCCTGCCTGGAACTGGCGGGCGATGCAGGGATTGTAAGGACAGTTTTCAGCGCGGCCTTGCCGCCAAGCGACAACTTCTTATAGCGCCAACCCGCGATTTTGGCGGGTTTACGCCAATGCGACAAATAGCGTCGCAATGGCGCAGTTTAAACGCTCGCGTGTCCCAGCGGCAGGTGGTCGGGCAGGATAGCGGCAATGTAATCGGCAGCCGGCTATCTATCTACCTCCGGCCGACTGGCCGAAATTGTTCTGCTACTGCGCCTGTTCATCACGCAAAGGCGTATTCCAGTGACCTCACCCATTCAGCTCCCGGACGTGTCGGCATATCGCGACCTGCACCAGGATATCCTCATGCAAGCCGTGCCCGCGTGGCTGCCCACCCTTTCCCCGGCCAAGCGCACAGCGCTGAACAACGTTAAGCCAAGCATTCCGCAGTGGTACAAAACCGCGTCCCCCGACGCTCATGACACCCTGAAAAACCGAGTGAGTCGTGCCTGGGAGGCACAATCCAAGGTGGATCAGGCCATGGGCACCCTGAAATCGCCGCAGGCATTCGGGGCGCCCCTGCTCGCGCAGTTACTCAAACGGCGCTTTGGCATCGAACGTGACGTCGAGACCACGTATTTGCGCCTTTATATTCCCCTGACGATCCCATGGTTCTCGGTGCGCTCAGGCGCGGCAAGAACCTGGACCGTGTCATTGCTGGACGCGGCCCTGCACAACTTCGAAGCCGGCGAGGTATTTGAAGCGTCATCCGGCTTCATCACCAAGCCCACCAGCACCGGCCAATTCGACACGCTGCCTGCGCTCGACACACGCATCACGGTGGCGCAGTTCACCGCTTTGTGCCGCGAGCTGGACATCGGCGCCAAGTACCAACGCTACCTTGAGCAGTTCTTTGACTTCAACAACCCGCTGGCCATGGCCAGCCTGCAACTGAAGCTCAAGCACAGCCAGGCAGCAGACTTGAACGTCGCGCTGAAAATGGCCTGGATGAAAGGCGATCTGCACGATGATCAGTCCGTCACACGGTTGCAGCGCCTGCTCAACACCGACGACAACCCAAGCACCTGCTACCCACTGCAGTGCTACAACCTGAGCATCATGTCGACGGCGCTCACCGGCATCGTGCTGTTTGCCGAGAACATCGGCAGCCGGCATCCCGTAGGCGTTATCGCCTATATCCCCGACGACCCTTACGCACCGCTCAAGCAGTACCCCACTCTTGTCGACTTCATGACCGCCCTGGGCAACAACCTGCGCAGCGCCGAGTATCAACAATTCTTCAGCCGTTTCATCAGCCACGAAGAACGCGGCCTCTTCTTCGCCGACCTCAACCGCAGGCTGTCCAAGGTCACCTGGCACCCGCACACCCGCGGCGATCCACTGCCGTCCTGGCGCGAGACACCCATCGACCAGCCACACCTGGCATTCCGCGCCACTGCGATCAGTGGGGATCTGTTCACCCACTTGTTTCAGACAAAACTCAGCAAGGTGTTCAGCGATGCCCGCGCCATCGCGGTGTCCACCGCCAGCGTCGACCAGCGAGTACGCTGGGAGCGCTGGGCCATCGTGCAGAAAGTCGCCTCGGCGATCCTGCAAATCGCGGCGCTCATCGTCGCCCCGTTTGTGCCGCCCGTGGGTTTGCTGATGCTTGGCTACAGCGCCTACCAAATGCTGGACGAGGCCTTCGAATGGGTCATCGACTGGGCGGTGGGCGACGTGACCGAGGCGTTCGCACATTTGCTGTCATTCGTAGAGCAAGGGATACAACTGGGCCTGTTCATCGCGGGTGCGCCCATTGCCGCGAGCGCCCTGCGCACGCTGTTGCCCGCGGATGCCATAAAGTTTTTCGACAGTTTCAAGCCTGTCGCTCTACCCGATGGCAAGACGCGGCTCTGGAAACCCGACCTCGCGCCCTACGCCCACGACCTCCGACTGGCGAGCCACTCCTACCCAAACGCCCAAGGGCTGCATGCCTACAACGGTAAAAACATCCTGCTGCTCGCGGACAAACCTTTCATGGTCGAGACCGATCCCATCACCCAGCAGCGCTACCTGCAACATCCCACCCGGAGCAATGCCTACCGCCCACCCCTGCTGAGCAACGACAAGGGCGCCTGGCTAAACGAGCTGGATACGCCGCTGAGCTGGGACAGCACCACCCTCATGAAACGCCAAGGCCCTAGAACCGCCGGGCTCAGTGATGAGCAGTTGGTCGCTGCTCGTCGTATCAGCGGCACCCGCGAAGGTGCGCTGCGCAAGATGTACGTCAACCAGCATCAGCCGCCCCCCTTGCTGACCGACACCGTTGATCGCTTCCGGATCGACCAGGCGTTGCAGGACTTCATCGATCAAATGAACAGCGATGATCCGGCGATTTACCGACGGGCCGATGCGCAGTCCCAACTGCACCTGCTGGCCAACCTGGAGCTTTGGCCAAAAGCCAAGACCCTGCGTTTCCTTGACTCAAACGGCAGAACCGCCTGGGAGCTGCCCGGCGAAAAAAACGCCAGTGTGGTGCAGATACACGAAGCCCAGCTGAAACAAGATGTCGTGCTGGAAACGCTGCTGGAGGCCCTGGATGAGCCCCAACGCAAAACCTTGCTGGGGGAAGCATTCGGCGACCCGGTCACCTCCCTGAAAAATCGCGCGCTTAAACTCAGAAAAAAACTGGCCGGGCGGGCCCAATTGCATCGAGCTGAATTGTTCAACACCCGCTACCAACAGCTGGAGCGCCCTATCACCCCTCGCCAACAGGCCATGATAGACAACACACCCGGATTGCCGCTCACCGCAGCCGACGCCCTGCTGGACACCGCCAACAGCCAGGAACTCAAGGCCGTTGACGAAGGCAAGATCCCCGCGCGCTTGAGCGAGTTGGCCCAATCGCTGCGGGACGAAGCCAGGGTGAACCATGCCTACGACGGTTTGTACCTCGACTCGACGGAGACCCTCGACACCCACCGACTGGCCTTGCACTCCCTGGAGAAATTGCCTGGCTGGGCAGGAAAAAAGCTGCGCATTGAGATCAGAAGCCCCACGCCCGAGGCCGCCCTCCTGGATGCCATCGGCAAACCGAAGGCACGCATCAAACGAACCCTGGTCCGTTCGCCCGACGGGCGTTACACCCCGCAAGACGACAGCGGCGAACTGTCCGGCGCGACCGACCTGTACAACGCGGTGCTGCAGGCCCTCCCCGATGCCGAGCGCAACGCCCTGGGCTTGCACATCGGCCAAGGCCCCGCTTTAAGGCTGGCCCTGCGCACCCATGCCCTGAAACGCGCGCCGTTGCGTACGCTGATCACCGCCGAACCCGCACGCGCGCCCACCGACACCCGCACCCACCTGCGCCTGCTGGGCATGGACAACTACCCGCCGGCACCGGCCGAACAGCCCGACCTGCAGGCGCTGGCACGGGAACTGTATCCAGCCCACACCGATGAACAGATCGGCGAGATGATCCAAACGTTGGAGCGCCGTCCGGGCGGAGCCTTTGCGACATTAACGGCCCTGCGCCAGGAGTTTCAGCATCTGAATCGTGCCCTGGCCGACTGGGCCGCCCGCCCCCCGCACAGCTATCCGGGCACCGAGGTGAGCATGGGCCGTCAGGAATACAGTGACATGCGGCAAAACCGCATCCTTTTCTGGCGTGAACTCTTACGCGCCTGGCGCCGGGAAACCGAGACAGACACCTACTTCGAGCATCCCAGCCAAAACGGTCAAACACTCAAATCGCACGCCATTTTGTATGGAGAGCTACCGGCGCTGCCGGCCAATTTCGAGCATATTTCCTACCTTGAACTCAGTGGCAACCAGTCTGCACTGACTAATATCGATGTTTTTTTGCGCAGCTTTCCGAACATTCGCCACCTCAGTATCACCCATGCCCAACTGGGTCAGCTGCCAGCCACTCTCAGCGCAATGCCGCGCCTCAACACATTGATCCTCAGCAACTGCGGTATCACCCTGACACCCGATAGCCTGAATACGCTGACAGCCATGAATAGACTTCGGACCCTGGACCTGTACAGCAACCCGCTGGGATTGTCCCCGAGCGTTGAACGCATGATTGATCTGCGCGCTCTGGACCTGTCCGAGACCGGTATTTCCAACCTCCCTGCCGGGCTGCTCAGTCGAGCATCGCTGGAGCTGGCGGTGCTGTCCAGAAACCGGATCACACAGTTGCCTTCCGCGCTGTTCGACCTGCCCGCCGACACCTCGGCCACCTTCGACCTCTCGGGCAATCCCCTGTCGCGAGCGACCTTGGAGCAGGTAAAAAGTTATTACCAACGAACAGGCCGCTATTGGGAAGTCGATGCCCTGGCAATCGATATTCAGCGCGTCAACACGCTCTTCCCCGACTTTAGCGTGAACGAAGTCAACCGCTTTCTCTTTGGCCTGCCCGGCACGATTGAAATAGGTCAGATCGAACTGGCACGGCTGGAAGTCGAATATGCCAACCTGTCCGACGGGCTTGATACATGGGCACGACAGGTCCCCGCACCGGAGGAGCAAGCCCGGCGAGTGGATTTCAAAGAGGAACTCCAAGCGTGCTGGCGCCGAGAAGGTGCATTGGATACGAGCGGCCCACAGGCCATTTCCACGTTCACCGTGGAAAGCCCGCAGCCTGTGACTGGCACCTTCCCGTCACTCGACAGCGGCGTATTCAGGCACGTGTCTTCATTGCACCTGAAGGGCGCGCAGGGTCCATTCCCGTTGCAGTCGCCGCTTTTTTTCAGAGGATTCCCGACCCTTAACCACTTATTCATCGAGGGGTATGTGATGGGCGATATCCCTGCTTCGGTATGGGACCTGCCGCAACTGTCATCCTTGCGCCTGCCCCGTTGCGCGCTCACCTTATCAACCGAGAGTACCGCCTCACTCACCACGCTGAGCGAGCTGGCAACACTGGACTTGAGCCATAACACCGCTCTGGGGCAACTGCCGGATTTCAGCGCGCTCCCCAGACTTACCAGCATCGAACTTGAAGACACCGGCTTGACGGCGATCCCCGACGGCCTGCTGAAGGCCGTGGAGCGCCAACGCGTCAACCTGAGCAACAACCTGATCACCCAGATTCCCGACAGCGCGTTCAGGCTCCCCGACTCAGTAACCGCCGTCTTCGACCTCTCCCGCAACCCGCTGAACCGCTCGGGACTGATGCAGATCAAACGCCATTGCCAACGCACTGGCGAGCATTGGCGCGTCGATGCCCCAACGACGTCGCGAGAAAGGATCAAAGCGCTGTACCCCACCTTCACCGAACACGAAGCCAGCCGCTTCTTTTTTGAGCTGCCCGGTGACCTGGACGCGGCAGAGCCTGCCATCGAACAACTTGAAACCGAATACGCACAACTGCGCACTGACCTAGAAGAGTGGGTGGTGAATGTCCCAGAACGGCACCCCGTCGTGGACACACCATTGGATGAACAAACGCGGGCACAGGATCAGCTTAATCGCCGTGCATTCAAAACGCTGCTTGAAGCAGCCTGGCGCCGCGAAAGCGAACTGGACGACAACAACGACGACGTTCGGCCGACCCATAAGCTGACTTTTGAAATGCCGATACTGGGCGAGCTGCCCGAACTGAGCGCCCGGTTCGACCATGTGACGACACTCGACCTAGAAGGCAATGGCACCACCACCCGCATCGACGGACTGCTCAAATGCTTCCCAAAACTCAGGAGCCTGGTCATCACACGATTCAGTCTGGGCGAAATTCCCCTCACCGCACTCAGCCTGCCAGCGCTCAACGCCCTGAGCCTGACCGAGTCAGCTATCCGCTTGACACCCACCAGTGTCCACGCCCTGTCATGGATGAGCAGACTGGAGTACCTGGACCTGGGTGGCAACCGGCTGGGCCTCACGCCTGACGTCAGTCAACTGACCGAACTGGAAACGCTGTACCTGCCAGACACCGACATTACCCACCTCCCACAAGGGCTGTTCGCCTTGCACGAGTTGCGCAGCCTGGACTTGAGCGACAATTTGATCGAAGAGATTCCTGCAGACTTTCTGCAGCTGGCCACGCAGCTCGACACCGACTCAGACATCAGCGGCAACCCCTTGTCGGCATCGAGCCTGGATACGCTCAGGCACTACTACCTGCTGACCGGTGACGACTTAGCGGTGGCCGCAGCCGGGCTGGATGAGAACGGCAGTCCTTTGGTCAGGCCCCGTTCACCAGAGCCGATGGAGGAATAAGACCCCGCTGTCGATCAACCGCGCTCGGACGGTACCGACGACAACTCAAACGGGCTGCTGCTACGGCGCTGGTTGCGGTCTTCACGAGGGGTGGCGCCGAAAAAATTACGGTAGGCGCTGGAGAAGTGCGGCCCTGAGGAAAAACCGCACGACAGGCCGATCTGGATGATCGACTTGCTGGTTTGCATCAACATCTGGCGGGCCTTGTTCAGGCGCAGCTCCAGGTAGTACTGGCTGGGGACGCGATTGAGGTACTGCTTGAAGATCCGTTCGAGTTGTCGTCGCGACACGCACACATGCTGGGCGATTTCGTCGGTCGTCAGCGGCTCTTCAATGTTGGCTTCCATCAGCAGCACGGCCTGGGTCAGCTTGGGATGGCTGGATCCCAGGCGGTTTTGCAGCGGAATGCGCTGGCGTTCGCCACCTTCACGGATGCGTTCCACCACCAACTCTTCGGAGACCGCACCGGCCAGTTCGGCGCCATGATCACGGGCCAACACTGCCAGGAGCAGGTCGAGCACCGACATGCCACCGCAGGCGGTGAGTCGATCGCGGTCCCAGTCGAACAAATGGCTGGTGGCGATGACCTTGGGGAAACGCTCGGCAAAATCGTCCTGCCAGCGCCAGTGCACGGCGGCACGATAGCCGTCGAGCAGGCCGAGCTGGGCCAGCGGGTACACACCAGCCGACAAGCCACCGATCACGCACCCGGCGCGAACCAGTTGCTTGAGGGCGGTGCTCAATGGGGAGGCGATGACCGCGGGGGGTTCGTCCGCCAGCAGGAACAGCTTCTGGAAGCCCTCCAGCTTACCGCCCCACGGCTCGCCCGGCAGTTGCCAGGCGCCCTCGGTGGACGGCTCGGCTTGCAGGAACGACAGCTCGTAGACCACGTCCGGATGCACCCGCTGGGCAACGCGCAAGGCCTCCTCAGCCAGCGCAAGCGTCAGGGCTTTTGTGCTGGGCCAAATCAGGAAACCAATTTTATGGGCGGTCATGGAGTGCTATCCGAAGCGAGTAACGTAATGAAGACAAGGGCTAATGCTAGCCCGTAAACCAACACAAATCTTTAAAGCTGATGAATATCCAAATGTCGGAGCGGGCTTGCTCGCGAAGGCGGTACTTCAGCTACACATGTATCGACTGACACTCCGCTTCGCGAGCAAGCCGGCTCCCACAGGGGGCCTGGGCCAACCTGAAGACTGCCGAGCATGCACTACTTCAGTGCACAAAGCAGTCTTGATTATTTCAGGCTGCCCGAGAGGAACTGCTGCAAGCGCTCCGATTGTGGGTTCACCAGCACTTCACGCGGGTTGCCGCGCTCTTCGACGATACCTTTGTGCAGGAACACCAGTTGGTTCGAGACTTCACGGGCAAAGCCCATTTCGTGGGTCACCACCACCATGGTGCGGCCTTCCTGGGCCAGGTCCTGCATCACCTTGAGCACTTCACCGACCAGTTCCGGGTCGAGGGCCGAGGTGGGTTCGTCGAACAGCATCACCTCAGGTTCCATCGCCAGGGCCCGGGCGATGGCTACGCGCTGCTGCTCACCGCCGGACATGTGGCCAGGGAACGCATCCTTACGATGGCCCACGCCGACCTTGGCCAGGTAGTGCTCGGCCTTTTCACGGGCTTCTTTCTTCGACACGCCGAGCACGTGCACGGGCGCTTCCATCACGTTTTCAATCGCGGTCATGTGCGACCACAGGTTGAAATGCTGGAACACCATGGACAAGCGCGAACGCATGCGTTGCAGTTGCTTGGGGTCGGCGGACTTCATGGCGCCGTCCTTGTTGGCCACCAGCTTCAGCTCTTCGTTGTTGAGCAGAATCTTGCCGGCGTGGGGTTGCTCCAGCAGGTTGATGCAGCGCAAAAAGGTACTTTTGCCTGAACCGCTGGAACCGATGATGCTGATCACATCACCGGCTGCAGCAGCCAGGGACACGCCTTTGAGCACTTCATGACTGCCATAGCGTTTATGCAGGTCTTGGACTTCAAGTTTGTACATGCGGTCGGTTCTCACAGAAACAGGTGGTCAGTCGTTGAGCAAGCGCCCGTGACGCAGCGCATCGCGCCCCGCCACCTTGGCCAGCCAGAAACCCGCTTGGGCATAACGTAGCCGTTCAACGGCAAACAACACCCCCGAGGTGCCCGCGCAAAGGGTGCTGACGCGGTCCTCCAAGGGGTCAATCACTTCAAAAATCGGTTCGCCTTTTTCGACCCACTCACCCGTTTTACGCAGGTAGCTGATCACACCGGCGTGGGGCGCAAACAGTAATTCGGTGCCTTCGAAGGGCAGGCCTTCACAGGGTTCGAATTGTGGCGCGGGCCATTCGCCCTTGATCAACCCCTGCTCGGCGAGGAACGCGAGAATGCCTTCGGCGTGGAAGATCGCCTCGTCACGTCCCGTATCCGCCTGACCGCCCAATTCCAGCGTAGTCGCCAGGCAGGCCAGCGGGATCTGCGCCTCGGGGAATGCCTGGGACAGACGCAGCCACGGCAGCGAACAGGCTTCATCGAACGAGCTGCCGCCGGAGTCTTCCGCCAGCAGGCCGACTTTCACATTCAGGTGCGCCGACAGCGAACGCCACTGCGGCCAGTGCTGGGGCAATGCGTACATGTGCAGCGCGGCTTCGGCGTCGCAGTGCAGGTCGAGCACGACATCGGCGGTGCAGGCGTGGCTGAGCAGGATGCGCTGCATGCCTTGCAACTGGCTGTTCGGCTCGGGCAATGCGTTGAGCGCATCGGTCATCGCCTGGCGAATCATGCGCACGTTGGCGTGAGGATCATCCCCCAGCTTGCCCGTGAGCAACTTGGCCACCGGCTCGCTCAGCTCAACGAAATCGCGGTTGAAATTCTTGCCGCTGCCCACTTCGAAACGGCCCTGGTGGCTGCCTTGCAGCAACTGGCCCAGGCCCATCGGGTTGGCGACCGGCACCAGCTCGATCACGCCATTGAGCGCACCTTGCTGTTCCAGTTCGGTGAGGCGCTTCTTCAGCTCCCACGCGGCGCGCATCCCCGGCAACTCATCGGCGTGCAAGCTGGCCTGAATATAGGCCTTGCGTTCGCCCTGGCCGAAACGGAACACGCTCAGTTGGCGCTCGCACCCCAGGTGGCCCCAGGGCAACAGGTGATCGACACGTTCCATATCAGTGCTTCCGTGGAGCCAGGTAGCTCAGCCAGCGGCGCTCGGCCAACTTGAACAGGCGCACCAGGATGAAGGTCAGGCACAGGTAGAACACACCGGCGGTGATATAGGCTTCGAACGGCAGGTAGAACTGGGCGTTCACCGTGCGCGCGGCACCGGTGATGTCGATCAGGGTGACGATGGAGGCCAGGCTGGTGGTCTGCAGCATCATGATCACTTCGTTACTGTACTGCGGCAGCGCCCGACGCAAGGCCGATGGCAACAGGATGCGGCGGTACAGCTTATAGCGCGACATCCCCATCGCCTTGGCCGCTTCGATCTCGCCGTTGGGGGTGGCCTTGAGGCTGCCGGCAATGATCTCGGCGGTGTAGGCGCTGGTGTTGATCGCAAACGCCAGGCACGCGCAGAACGTGGCACTGGACAACAGCGGCCACAGGAAACTTTCGCGCACCGCTTCGAACTGGGCCAGGCCGTAATAGATCAGGAACAACTGCACCAGCATCGGCGTGCCACGGATCACATAGGTGTAGAGCCAGGCCGCGCCGTTGACAATCGGCTGCTTGGACACGCGCATCAAGCCCAAAGGCAAGGCAGCGAGCAAGCCGAAGAACAGCGAGATGGCGAGCAGTTTCAGGGTGGTCAGCAGGCCGCCAAGGTACAGCGGCATGGCCTCCCAGATGACGTTGTAGTCGAAGATCATAGATCAGCCGCCCTTACGCCTACCGAGTAGCGCTTCTCAAGATGACGCAAGGCCAGCAACGACACGCTGGTGATCACCAGGTACATCGCCGCCACTGCGAGGAAGAAGGTAAAAGGCTCGCGGGTGGCGTCTGCCGCCTGCTTGGCCTTGAACATCATGTCTTGCAGGCCCACCACCGAAATCAGCGCAGTGGCCTTGGTCAGTACCAGCCAGTTGTTGGTGAAGCCAGGGATCGCCAGACGGATCATCTGCGGCACCATCACCCGGAAAAACACCTGGAAACTGCTCATGCCATACGCCAGGCCGGCTTCGGCCTGACCCTTGGGAATGGCCATGAAGGCGCCACGGAAGGTTTCCGAGAGGTAGGCGCCAAAGATGAAACCCAGGGTGCCGATACCGGCGGCCAAGGGGTTCAAGTCGATATAGTCGTCGTAGCCGAGCATCGGCGCGACGCGGTTGAGCAAGTCCTGGCCGCCATAGAAAATCAGCAGGATCAGCACCAGGTCGGGGATCCCGCGGATCACCGTGGAGTACAAGTCACCCAGCCAGGCCAACCAGCGCACCGGCGACAGGCGTAACGCGACCCCGATCAGACCCAGAACAATGGCCAAGGCCATGGACGACAAGGCGAGCTGAAGCGTCAACCATGCGCCATCGAGGATGACGGCCCCGTAGCCTTTCAACATGATTCAGGTCCTCGAAAAGGGGGATGAAAAAATGGCGCAAACCTCAGGAATTCTGTTGCTTGCGCCATTTCGGACAGACAGCTGCGACGATTTACTGGGCTTCAGGGCCGTAAATGTCGAAGTTGAAGTACTTTTTCTCGATTTCTTTGTACTTGCCATTGGCACGGATCGCGGCGATGGCAGCGTTGATACGGTCCAGGTTTTCCTTGTCGCCCTTGCGTACCGCGATGCCTATGCCGTCACCGAAGTATTTGGCGTCGGTGAAGGCTGGGCCGGTGAACGCGTAGCCTTTGCCAGCCGGGGTATCGAGGAAACCTTCCTGCAGCAGGGTCGCGTCAGCCACGGTGCCGTCGAGGCGACCGGCTTCCACGTCCAGGTAGATTTCGTTCTGCGAGCTGTAAGGCACAATGGTTGCGCCTTTAGGCGCCAGGACTTCCTTGGCGAAACGATCGTGGATCGAACCGCGCTGTACGCCGATCTTCTTGCCCTTCAGTTCATCCAGGCTGTCGCTGACGGCGGTGCCTTCCTTCAATACCAGGCGCGCTGGGGTCAGGTAGTAGCGGTTGGTGAAGTCCACGGACTTCTTGCGGTCGTCAGTGATGGACATGGACGACAGGATCGCGTCGATCTTGCGCACTTTCAGCGCGGGGATCAGGCCGTCGAACTCTTGCTCGACCCAGGTGCACTTGACCTTCATCTCTTCGCACAGGGCGTTGCCGATGTCGTAGTCAAAGCCGACGATACTGCCATCGGGCGCTTTGGAGGCAAACGGAGGGTAAGCCGCTTCGATACCAATTTTCAGAGGCTTGCCTTCAGCGAAAGCCTGCATGGACAGCACGGACAGCGCCAGGGCGCCCAACAGCACGAGTTTCTTCATCTTGGGACTCCATCGGTATAGGGCAAAACAGCAGTATGAGCCATGGCCCACGATGCGGCGTAAGGGAAACCGAATTGCGGTGCTGCGTCCCACACCAGCGACACACTGGAGACGACGAGCGAGTGATCGGCATTCTAACGACAGGCCGGAAGCCGATATTTCCTCAATGCGACAACAATTTACAGAAGCACCGAGAAAGCGGTTCCAGCTCATTGACAGCCTCTGAATTTTATGCAGAGACAAAAGACATTAAACCTGTAGATGCTGCAAGTTGCGGGCCTATTATTCGCAAACCCTTCTAGCACGGCAAGTCTGGCGTTTAATCTTATTTCTTGGAGCGTCTAAAACGCGGTTTTTCGGGGCATGGGCGTAGCCCTTTGCCTCAGGTTTGGGCGTGGGGTTACACATTTGCGTTCGACGGTAACATTCAGAAACCTCCTACGCGAGAAACCGATATTTATTGGGTTGCAGGTTATACCGGTCTTTCAGATCACTAACCGATACCTGCTCGCAGTACCCTCCCGATGTGGGAGCGGGCTTGCTCGCGAATGCGGCGGGTCAGTCAATACATCTTTGACTGATACACCGCATTCGCGAGCAAGCCCGCTCCCACAGGGATTTCAAGCGTTTGCCAGATCCCACAAAAAAGCCCCACTCGGCTCACACCGAATGGGGCTCTGCCCCATCAACCCGCCTTACGCGACGTTCATGGTCTTGTGCGTTTCAATCAAATGCGCGACCACACCCGGGTCCGCCAAGGTGGAAATGTCGCCCAACCCGTCGTACTCGCCCGTGGCAATCTTGCGCAAGATACGGCGCATGATTTTCCCCGAACGCGTCTTCGGCAAGCCCGGTGCCCACTGGATCACGTCCGGCGAAGCGATCGGACCGATTTCCTTGCGCACCCAGTTTTTCAGTTCCAGGCGCAGGGCTTCATTCGGCTCTTCGCCATTTTTGAGCGTGACATACACGTAGATGCCCTGGCCCTTGATGTCGTGCGGGACACCCACCACCGCCGCTTCGGCGACTTTCGGGTGGGCAACCATGGCGCTTTCGATCTCGGCGGTACCCATGCGGTGGCCGGACACGTTCAACACGTCGTCCACGCGGCCGGTGATCCAGTAGTAGCCATCCTCATCACGACGCGCACCGTCACCGGTGAAGTACATGCCACGGAAGGTCTTGAAGTAGGTGTCGACGAAACGGTCATGGTCGCCGAACAGCGTCCGCGCCTGGCCTGGCCACGAATCGAGGATCACCAGGTTGCCCTCGGCAGCCCCTTCGATCAGGTTGCCCAGGTTATCCACCAACGCCGGCACCACGCCGAAGAACGGACGCGCCGCCGAACCCGGCTTAAGCGCATGGGCACCCGGCAGTGGGCTCATCATGTTGCCGCCGGTTTCGGTCTGCCACCAGGTATCGACAATCGGGCAACGGGATTGGCCGACGTTCTTGTAGTACCAGTCCCAGGCTTCCGGGTTGATCGGCTCGCCCACCGAACCCAGCAAACGCAGGCTGCTGCCATCGGCGCCTTCACAGGCAGCGGTGCCCGAAGCCATCATCGCGCGGATCGCGGTCGGTGCGGTGTAGAGGATGTTGACCTTGTGCTTGTCGACGATCTTCGCCACCCGCGTGATATCCGGGTAGTTCGGCACGCCTTCGAACAGCAGCGTGGTCGCGCCATTGGCCAGCGGGCCGTAGACGATATAGGTGTGGCCGGTGACCCAGCCGACGTCGGCGGTGCACCAGTAGATTTCACCTGGGCGGTAGTCGAACACGCGCTCATGGGTCAGGGCTGCGTACAACAGGTAGCCGCCGGTGGTGTGCTGCACGCCTTTAGGCTTGCCGGTTGAGCCAGAGGTATAAAGAATGAACAGCGCTTCTTCAGCCCCCATCTCTTTCGGCGCGCACACAGTGCCGGCCACTTTCATCAGGTCTTCGTACCAGATGTCGCGATGCTGGTTCCACTTGATGTTGCCATTGGTGCGCTTGCACACGATGACTTTCTGGATGCTGCTGGTTTCCGGGTTGGTCAGGGCGTCGTCGACGTTGGCCTTCAGCGGAATCTTCTTACCCGCGCGGATGCCTTCGTCGGCGGTGATCACTACCTTCGACTTACAGTCGATGATGCGACCGGCCAGGGCCTCCGGCGAGAAACCGCCAAACACCACGGAATGGATCGCACCGATGCGGGTACAGGCCAGCATGGCGACCACGGCTTCGGGGATCATCGGCATATAGATAGTCACCACGTCGCCGCGATGCACATCCTGACCGCGCAGGGCGTTGGCGAACTTGCAGACTTCTTCATGCAGCTCGCGGTAGGTGATGGTGCGGCTTTCGGAAGGGTCATCGCCTTCCCAGATGATCGCCGCCTGATCGCCGCGCTCGGCGAGGTGACGGTCCAGGCAGTTGTAGGAAACGTTCAGCGTGCCATCGGCGAACCACTTGATGTCGACATGGTGATCGTCGAACGAGGTCTGCTTCACCGTGGTGAAAGGCTTGATCCAGTCAAGGCGCTTGGCTTGCTCGCGCCAGAAGCCATCGGGGTTGACCACCGACTGCTGGTACATGGCCTTGTAGGTCGCCTCGTCGGTCAGCGTGTTGGCTGCTACTTCGGGGCGGACGGGGTACAGGGAAGCCGCACTCATCTTTCTTACCTCGGTGACATAGTTGTTGTTGTATGGCCCTGTTGTAGCCGGGGCCGACCTATAGAACCATTCGACGATGGTAGTAACAAGCCCCTACAAATTGCCCTGATATCGCCGTCTACACCTCTAGCCCGCGGGCTGCGGCGCTTCGCAGCTGTGTGAAAAAAGCTTTACCACGGGATTGTTACAAAAACCGCCAATAGTGTTTATCAAAAGTACGGGTATATGAATATAACCCGCAGGCCTAAAATCAACTCCGTCAACACGACACTGTGATTAACAACGCAACAGCCCCCACGAAGGCAACGTTAATCCGAACTTTCCAACCCTAAGTTACACACGTGGCCTCACAAGGGCCCCGTGACCCCACTCGCCCTGAATAAGGTATATAGAGAAATGAAAGCTTTAGTAGTTATGGCCCTCAGCAGCTTGTGCGTCACCGCCGCCCTAGCCGACGAAGCCCCGACTGACGTAGCTAGCCGCAACACCCCGATCGTTGAGGATTACACTTACAGCACCCACTTGGATGTTGCCAAAGTAGTGTCCATGAGCAGTATTCCGGAAGTGTGTGAAGTTGTACCGGTGAAGATGGAATATGAAGACTCACAAGGTCAGCGTCACATTCTTAATTACCATGTGATGGGCAATGGTTGTTCTAACGGGTAATAACCTGATTAGGTTAACCTGAATCCGATCTTATTCGCCGCAAGAAATCGTTCTTGCGGCAAAGAACCGGGCCCCTCCTCCCCTCACTGCGCCCCCTCGAAAAAAATCCTGCCGCTCGTCCCTCCGGCCAACCCCAGCAAACCCGCGCTTTGGCTTGAAAAGCAGGCTTTTTGTCTGCGATCCGTGACCATCCGCCACAACACAAAGCCGATTTTTTCCCTATAATGCGCGGGTAAATCGGGCCTGCAATATCCCTTTACACTGGGATGAAGAGCCAGACCTGAGGCCTCCCGCTGGAGCAAGCACCTACCGCTCCGCACCTCAAGCCTCACGCAGAGCACCCGTAACCCTATTCCGTTTAATGCGTGCGCTAGCTGCAACAAACGATTCCTTAAGATCCACCGCGGCCTCAGGGCCGTGTGAACACCCAACCATCCGGTTTCACACGGGCACCTTTGAGCCCTCACGCAGGAGACGACACGTCATGCTGAGCTGGGACGAATTCGACAAAGAAGAAGAAGGCGAAGTAGCCACCAAAGGCGCCAACGCCGGCCACGCCACCGAAGCCAACATGGACCGCCTCGACGGTGACGGCGCCAAAGCCGCCCTCGAAGCCCGCGCCGTCACCGCCAGTGACTCCGCCGCCATCGTGCGCGCCAAGGCCGCCCTGGACAAACTCGACGTCGCCGAAGGCCTCGCCGAGCTGGAAGGCTCCGCCGCCCGCGTCGCCGTTGACGAAAAGCGCAT
>NZ_FOKB01000007.1 GCF_900111895.1 Pseudomonas simiae | reverse complement strand
GAGCTAACCAATACTAATTGCCCGTGAGGCTTGACCATATAACACCCAAGCAATTTGACTACTCTAACGAGCATCAGATTGCGGTGTGTGAAGATGATACGAACCGAAAGTTCGATATCTCACAAAACACCGATCTGTCACATACCCAATTTGCTGAAGCGAGGCCATTTGGTCACGACTCAGTACCCGAATTTCTTGACGACCATAGAGCATTGGAACCACCTGATCCCATCCCGAACTCAGCAGTGAAACGATGCATCGCCGATGGTAGTGTGGGGTTTCCCCATGTGAGAGTAGGTCATCGTCAAGATTAAATTCCAGAACCCCTGTTTGCTAACGCAGACAGGGGTTTTGTTTTGGGCGGTCGAAAAGCATAGAGATGTCCATTTCTCGGCTACCTTCAGTGCTAAAGTCCTGCGTTTCTATGCAATGACCCTGCGCATGGCTATCATGCGTGCCTCATTGTGAGGCGATATTTGCATGCTGACGCTGTTAAAACTTCTGAAAGATGGCCGATTCCACTCGGGGGAAGCGCTGGGCGCCGCCCTTGGTGTTAGCCGCAGTGCTGTCTGGAAGCAACTCCAGCACCTGGAAGCAGAATTGAATCTGCCCATACATAAGGTGCGAGGGAAGGGGTACCAGTTGGCGTCACCGCTGGTGTTCTTGACTGCTGAAGATATTGCGCTGAATGCGCCCTCCTTGGTGTGGCCCATTCATATATCTGACTCCATTGACTCCACAAATGCTGAAGCCTTGCGTCTTGTTGGTGCCGGGTGCGAGGCGCCGTTTCTAGTGCTTGCGGAGCAGCAAACGGCCGGCCGGGGGCGGAGGGGGCGGAAGTGGGTGAGTCCATTTGCGCAGAATGTGTATTACAGCCTCGTATTGCGCATCGAGTCGGGGCTTCGGCAGTTGGAGGGGCTGAGCCTGGTTGTGGGCTTGGCGGTCATGCAGGCCTTGCGCGAGTCTGGTGTGCAGGGGGCAGCGCTGAAATGGCCTAACGATGTTCTGGTGGGTCAGAAGAAGATTGCCGGCATTTTGCTGGAGTTGGTCGGTGACCCTGCGGATATCTGTCACGTTGTCCTTGGAATAGGCATCAACGTGAATATGCAGAGAGCCGACGATGTGGACCAGCAATGGACTTCACTTCAGTTACAGACAGGCTCTCCGGTGGATCGTAACGCTTTGGTGGCGCGATTGGGGTTGCAGTTGCAAGACTACCTTGAGCGGCACCGCCTGGGCGGTTTTATCGCGCTTCAAGAAGAGTGGGAGCAGAATCACGCTTGGCAGGGGCGTCCGGTATCCCTTATTGCGGGTGTCCACCAAATTGATGGAGTTGTACTGGGGGTCGATCACCAGGGGGCATTGCGCTTGAGTGTTGATGGTGTTGAGAAAATATACAGTGGTGGTGAGCTAAGCCTGAGGTTGCGTGATGATTCTTGAGCTCGACTGCGGGAATAGCTTTATCAAGTGGCGTGTGCTTGATGTCGGTGATACGCGTGCGTCGGCGGAAGGGGTTGTCGGTTCAGACCTGGCATTGATTGACAGCCTTGTGGCGCTTCCCGGACTGTTGCTAACGCGTTGCCGATTGGTGAGTGTTCGTGCCCTGGAAGAAACAAGCAAACTGGTCGAGGCACTGCATGAGGCTTTCGGGGTTGCTGTTTCCTGTGCTGTGCCTGCGCGTGAGATGGCAGGAGTGCGCAACGGCTACGAAGATTTTGAGCGTCTGGGCCTTGATCGCTGGTTGGCAATGCTCGGTGGATTCAAGCTGGCACGCGGCGCTTGCTTGGTGCTTGATTTTGGTACGGCAGCCACGGCGGATTTTATTGCCGCGGACGGTGAGCACCTTGGCGGTTTCATTTGCCCGGGTATGCCGCTCATGCGCAACCAGTTGCGAACTCATACACGCAAGATACGCTACGACGACGCTGCTGCTGAAAGGGCGATGGAACGACTCTCTCCAGGTCGTACGACTGCTGAGGCCGTGGAACGAGGTTGTACGCTTATGCTGAGAGGGTTCGTACTGACTCAGTTGGAGTTGGCGCGAAGCTACTGGGGTGATGATTTCACTGTTTTTCTCACCGGAGGGGACGCCGATTTGGTGGTAGATGCAGTCCCGCAGGCCAGACTCGTTCCAGATCTGGTTTTTGTCGGTTTGGCGATGGCTTGCCCTTTGTCCTGAGGTGATTATGCGTTGGTTGTTTTTGCTTTTACTCGTCCTCAACGCCTTCTATTACATTTGGCATCAACAAGAAGCACCGTTGCGCGCCAAAGATGTCACGCCCCTGAGCCTTTACAAGGGGTCGCAACAGGACATCCGACTGCTCAGCGAATCCTCTGACGTTGTAGTGCGCAAAGAGCGTGCAAAGGCAGCTGATGCGCAAAATACGTGTTTGTACATTGGTGGCTTTGCGGACCAGCGACAGGCGCAGGCCGTTGAGCAGCGGCTCACGAGCCTGGATATAAAGGTCAAGGTTCAATTGCTGAATACTGTCGATGCTTCCGGCTATTGGCTGCGTGTAGCGCCTGAAAGCCGACGCCTGGCTGAGGATCTGCCATTTGAAAACCTTGCTAAGGAATTCAATGAGTTAAAACATAAAATAATGTTGTGCGAAGGCGTTGCATCTCTCGAATAGTTTGCATAGAATGGCGCCCGCTTCGCAGTGAAGACCTTTAAGGCCTACAGCGTGAAGCGAAGGTCAACGCAGCTAACCTCATATTTTTAAATGAGAAAATGCTTGACAGAAGGCCGGCGTGATGTAAAATGCCGGCTCGCTTAGGAGGGGTTCCCGAGCGGCCAAAGGGATCAGACTGTAAATCTGACGTCTACGACTTCGAAGGTTCGAATCCTTCCCCCTCCACCATTTTTAGCGTGAGCTGCAAGCTCCGCGGGTATAGTTTAGTGGTAGAACCTCAGCCTTCCAAGCTGATGATGCGGGTTCGATTCCCGCTACCCGCTCCAAGTTTGCAGGTTGTGCAAGATGTTTCGCTCTTGTAGCTCAGTTGGTAGAGCACACCCTTGGTAAGGGTGAGGTCAGCGGTTCAAATCCGCTCAAGAGCTCCATATGACAAGGCAGATATGAAAATATCTGCCTTTGTTTTAACAGCTGCCTCGGCTTGTTGGTGTGTATCTGGCTCTTATGGTTAGGTGATTTCAAGTCTAGTGGGGTTGGTTGTTGTAAAGTCTTTTTCAGGCCTGCATAATGGTCGGCCTGATTTTGTTTTAGGTCAGTAGCTCAATTGGCAGAGCGACGGTCTCCAAAACCGTAGGTTGGGGGTTCGATTCCCTCCTGACCTGCCAGATTCACGTGGTGTATCTGGCTTTCTTTTCACAGGATCTTCATAGATGACTCCTAAGGCTGAAGCTCAAAGCTCTCGTTTCGATCTGGTCAAGTGGCTCGCTGTAGTCGCCTTGGTGGTCGTAGGCGTTGTTGGCAATCAGTACTATTCTGCTTCGCCGATCCTGTACCGCGTGCTCGCTTTGCTTGCTCTTGCTGCTGTTGCTGCCTTTGTAGGCCTGCAGACTGCCAAAGGCAAGTCTTTCGCGGTCCTGGTAAAGGAAGCTCGCACCGAAATTCGTAAAGTCGTTTGGCCGACTCGCCAAGAAACCACGCAGACCACGTTGATCGTTGTGGCTGTTGTTCTGGTTATGGCGTTGCTGTTGTGGGGGCTTGATTCCCTGCTCGGCTGGCTTGTTTCCTTGATTGTTGGCTAAGGGTGTCCCGTGGCTAAGCGTTGGTACGTTGTGCATGCTTACTCGGGTTACGAGAAGCATGTTATGCGCTCTTTGCTAGAGCGCGTAAAGCTGGCAGGCATGGAAGATGGTTTCGGCGAAATTCTGGTTCCCACTGAAGAAGTGGTTGAAATGCGGAATGGCCAGAAGCGCAAGAGTGAACGCAAGTTCTTCCCAGGCTATGTGCTGGTTCAGATGGACATGAATGAAGGTACTTGGCACTTGGTCAAGGATACCCCTCGTGTCATGGGTTTCATTGGCGGTACCGCTGATAAGCCTGCTCCTATCACTGACAAAGAAGCAGAAGCGATTCTGCGCCGCGTTGCTGATGGTAGCGACAAGCCTAAGCCGAAGACGTTGTTCGAGCCGGGTGAGGTTGTTCGTGTCACAGATGGTCCGTTTGCTGATTTCAACGGTACTGTCGAAGAAGTTAACTACGAAAAGAGCCGGATCCAAGTGGCGGTGCTCATTTTCGGTCGCTCTACTCCGGTAGAGCTGGAGTTCAGCCAGGTCGAGAAGGTCTAGCTGAGCAAGCATCCCAACCCCGCAGCCTTAGGCTGTGGGGTTTTGTCGTCACTGGGATAAACGCGCAAGTAACCGGGGAGCCTTTCGAGGCGCTTGAACCCGTAATTGGAGTGCCTCATGGCCAAGAAGATTACCGCTTACATCAAGCTGCAAGTGAAGGCCGCTCAGGCCAACCCAAGTCCACCTGTTGGTCCAGCTCTGGGTCAGCACGGCGTGAACATCATGGAATTCTGCAAGGCCTTCAACGCCCGTACTCAGGGTCTTGAGCCAGGTCTGCCGACTCCAGTGATCATCACTGTATACAGCGACCGTAGCTTCACTTTCGAAACCAAGTCGACCCCGGCTTCGGTTCTGCTGAAGAAAGCTGCTGGTCTGACTAGCGGTTCCGCTCGTCCTAACACCGTTAAGGTTGGCACCGTAACTCGTGCTCAGCTGGAAGAAATCGCGAAAACCAAAAACGCGGATCTGACTGCAGCTGATATGGATGCAGCCGTGCGTACCATCGCCGGTTCTGCTCGTAGCATGGGCCTTAACGTGGAGGGTGTGTAATGGCTAAGCTGACCAAGCGTCAAAAGGCTATCGCCGGCAAAATCGAAGCGGGCAAGTCCTACAATTTTGTAGACGCTGCTGCTCTGCTGACCGAGCTGTCGACTGTCAAGTTCAGCGAGTCCGTTGACGTTGCTGTAAACCTGGGCGTTGACCCACGTAAATCCGACCAGGTCGTTCGTAGCGCAACTGTGCTGCCACACGGTACTGGCAAGACTGTACGTGTAGCTGTCTTCACCCAAGGCCCGGCAGCTGAAGCTGCTCTGGCCGCCGGCGCTGATCGCGTTGGCATGGACGACCTGGCTGCCGAAATGAAAGGCGGCGACCTGAACTACGACGTCGTTATTGCTTCCCCGGATGCAATGCGCGTTGTGGGTCAGTTGGGTCAGATCCTCGGTCCACGTGGTCTGATGCCTAACCCTAAAGTCGGCACTGTAACGCCAGACGTAGCCACCGCGGTTAAAAACGCCAAGGCTGGTCAGGTTCGTTATCGCACCGACAAAAACGGCATCATTCACACCTCCGTTGGCAAGGTCGGCTTCGACGCCGTCAAGCTGAAGGAAAACGTTGAAGCCCTGATCGCTGATCTGAAGCGTATCAAGCCAGCTTCCTCGAAAGGTATCTACGTCAAGCGCGTTACCCTGAGCACCACTATGGGCCCAGGTCTGGTCATCGACCAAGGTTCGCTGGACGTATAAGACACAGATTGGCGCGAGCGATCGCGCCAATTGAAAAAATTGGGGTCCCTGCCTGGCGGGGGCTATCCAAGACCGTAGGCGGCGCAAGTCTTAAACCACAAGCCTACGCAGATGGTGCTCCCGGTTCCTTACCGAATCAGACACCAAAACGACATCCGGCTCCGGCCAGATGAAACGGTAACAAGCAGGAGTTAAACCCGTGGCAATTAATCTCGAAGACAAGAAGGCCATCGTCGCTGAAGTCAACGAGGCTGCCAAAGCTGCTCTGTCCGCTGTCGTGGCTGATGCCCGTGGTGTGACAGTAGGCGCTATGACCGGACTCCGTAAAGAGGCTCGTGAAGCTGGCGTATACGTACGTGTTGTACGTAACACCCTGCTCAAGCGCGCTGTTGCTGACACTGAATACAGTGTCCTCAACGACGTGTTCACCGGCCCGACTCTGATCGCGTTCTCCAAAGAACATCCAGGCGCTGCTGCCCGTTTGTTCAAAGAATTCGCCAAGAGTCAGGAAAAGTTCGAGATCAAGGCAGCTGCGTTCGAGGGCAAGTTCCTCGCAGCTAACCAAATCGACGTACTGGCAACACTGCCGACCCGCGACGAAGCCATTTCGCAGCTGATGAGCGTGATTCAAGGCGCTACCAGCAAGCTGGCTCGTACTCTGGCCGCAGTTCGCGAGCAAAAAGAAGCTGCCGCAGCCTAAGGCTGAGCGACTTCTCTCGCGTATTTTTGTTTATTTCGATGGCCGAGTAGGCCGTCCCCCAATTCAGGAAATACAGCAATGTCTATCTCCCAAGACGATATCCTCAACGCCGTAGCTGAAATGTCGGTTCTGCAGGTTGTTGAGCTGATCAAAGCTTTCGAAGAAAAATTCGGCGTTTCCGCTGCCGCTGCTTCCGCTGGCCCAGCTGTTGCTGCTGTTGCTGCTGAAGAGCAAACCGAATTCAACGTCATGCTGCTGGAAGCTGGCGAGAAGAAAGTAAACGTGATCAAGGCAGTACGTGAACTGACCGGTCTGGGCCTGAAAGAAGCCAAGGCTGTAGTTGACGGCGCTCCTGCCCAGGTTCTGGAAGCTGTTACCAAAGACGCAGCTGACAAAGCCAAAGCAGCACTGGAAGAAGCAGGCGCTAAAGTCGAGCTGAAGTAAGCATCGACCTTGCGTCTCCAGCCCAAGCGTTAAGCTGAAGGCTGATGGCTGGTGGCTCTTGCCACCGGCCTTTTTCCGTTCTTGGCTGACGACTCGGTCGCCGCCATTAACGCGCTGTAGCCACCCGATGCGGTGGTGCAAACCATGGGGTTTGCGAGATTTTCTGGCTGCTCCCGTCGGGGGGGCCAAACAAGCAGGTGACCAAGCTGGGGAACGCTGATGGCTTACTCATATACTGAGAAAAAACGTATCCGCAAGGACTTTAGCAAGTTGCCGGACGTCATGGATGTCCCGTACCTTCTGGCTATCCAGCTGGATTCGTATCGTGAATTCTTGCAGGCGGGAGCGACCAAAGATCAGTTCCGCGACGTGGGCCTGCATGCGGCCTTCAAATCCGTTTTCCCGATCATCAGCTACTCCGGCAATGCTGCGCTGGAGTACGTCGGTTATCGCCTGGGCGAACCGGCATTTGATGTCAAAGAATGCGTGTTGCGCGGTGTTACGTACGCCGTACCTTTGCGGGTAAAAGTCCGTCTGATCATTTTCGACAAAGAATCGTCGAACAAAGCGATCAAGGACATCAAAGAGCAAGAAGTCTACATGGGCGAAATCCCACTGATGACTGAGAACGGTACCTTCGTTATCAACGGTACCGAGCGTGTGATCGTTTCCCAGCTGCACCGTTCCCCGGGCGTGTTCTTCGACCACGACCGCGGCAAGACGCACAGCTCTGGTAAGCTCCTGTACTCCGCGCGGATCATTCCGTACCGTGGTTCGTGGTTGGACTTCGAGTTCGATCCGAAAGACTGCGTGTTCGTGCGTATCGACCGTCGTCGCAAGCTGCCGGCCTCGGTACTGCTGCGCGCGCTCGGCTACACCACTGAGCAAGTGCTGGACGCCTTCTACACCACCAACGTATTCAGCCTGAAGGATGAAACCCTCAAGCTGGAGCTGATTGCTTCGCGTCTGCGTGGTGAAATTGCTGTCCTGGACATTCAGGATGAAAAGGGCAAGGTCATTGTTGAAGCTGGCCGTCGTATCACTGCGCGCCACATCAACCAGATCGAAAAAGCCGGTATCAAAGAGCTGGAAGTGCCTCTGGACTACGTCCTGGGCCGCACGACCGCCAAGGTCATCGTTCACCCAGCTACAGGCGAAATCCTGGCTGAGTGCAACACCGAGTTGAACACCGAAATCCTGGCCAAAATCGCCAAGGCTCAGGTTGTTCGCATCGAGACCCTGTATACCAACGACATCGACTGCGGTCCGTTCATTTCCGACACGCTGAAGATCGACTCCACCAGCAACCAATTGGAAGCGCTGGTCGAGATCTATCGCATGATGCGTCCTGGTGAGCCACCAACCAAAGACGCTGCCGAAACCCTGTTCAACAACCTGTTCTTCAGCCCTGAGCGCTATGACCTGTCTGCGGTCGGCCGGATGAAGTTCAACCGTCGTATCGGTCGTACCGAGATCGAAGGTTCGGGCGTGCTGTGCAAGGAAGACATCGTCGCGGTACTGAAGACCCTGGTCGACATCCGTAACGGCAAAGGCATCGTCGATGACATCGACCACCTGGGTAACCGTCGTGTTCGCTGTGTAGGCGAAATGGCCGAGAACCAGTTCCGCGTTGGCCTGGTACGTGTTGAGCGTGCGGTCAAAGAGCGTCTGTCGATGGCTGAAAGCGAAGGCCTGATGCCGCAAGACCTGATCAACGCCAAGCCAGTGGCTGCGGCGGTGAAAGAGTTCTTCGGTTCCAGCCAGCTTTCCCAGTTCATGGACCAGAACAACCCGCTCTCCGAGATCACCCACAAGCGCCGTGTATCTGCACTGGGCCCGGGCGGTCTGACCCGTGAGCGTGCTGGCTTTGAAGTTCGTGACGTACACCCGACGCACTACGGTCGTGTTTGCCCGATCGAAACGCCGGAAGGTCCGAACATCGGTCTGATCAACTCCCTGGCCGCTTATGCGCGCACCAACCAGTACGGCTTCCTCGAGAGCCCGTACCGCGTGGTGAAAGACGCTCTGGTCACCGACGAGATCGTGTTCCTGTCCGCCATCGAAGAAGCTGATCACGTGATCGCTCAGGCTTCGGCCACGATGAACGACAAGAAAGTCCTGGTCGACGAGCTGGTAGCTGTTCGTCACTTGAACGAGTTCACCGTCAAGGCGCCGGAAGACGTCACCTTGATGGACGTGTCGCCGAAGCAGGTAGTGTCGGTTGCAGCGTCGCTGATCCCGTTCCTGGAGCACGATGACGCCAACCGTGCGTTGATGGGTTCCAACATGCAGCGTCAAGCTGTACCGACCCTGCGCGCCGACAAGCCGCTGGTAGGTACCGGCATGGAGCGTAACGTAGCTCGTGACTCCGGCGTTTGCGTCGTGGCTCGTCGTGGCGGCGTGATCGATTCCGTTGATGCCAGCCGTATCGTGGTTCGTGTTGCCGATGACGAAGTAGAAACTGGCGAAGCCGGTGTCGACATCTACAACCTGACCAAATACACCCGCTCGAACCAGAACACCTGCATCAACCAGCGTCCGCTGGTGAGCAAGGGTGATCGCGTTCAGCGCAGCGACATCATGGCTGATGGCCCGTCCACCGATATGGGTGAGCTGGCTCTGGGCCAGAACATGCGTATCGCGTTCATGGCATGGAACGGCTTCAACTTCGAAGACTCCATCTGCCTGTCCGAGCGTGTTGTTCAAGAAGACCGCTTCACCACGATCCACATTCAGGAACTGACCTGTGTGGCACGTGACACCAAGCTTGGGCCTGAGGAAATCACTGCAGACATCCCGAACGTGGGTGAAGCTGCACTGAACAAGCTGGACGAAGCCGGTATCGTTTACGTAGGTGCTGAAGTAGGCGCAGGCGACATCCTGGTAGGTAAGGTCACCCCGAAAGGCGAGACTCAACTGACTCCGGAAGAAAAACTGCTGCGTGCCATCTTCGGTGAAAAAGCCAGCGACGTTAAAGACACCTCCCTGCGTGTGCCTACCGGTACCAAGGGTACTGTCATCGACGTACAGGTCTTCACCCGTGACGGCGTTGAGCGTGATGCTCGTGCACTGTCCATCGAGAAGACCCAGCTCGACGAGATCCGCAAGGACCTGAACGAAGAGTTCCGTATCGTTGAAGGCGCGACCTTCGAACGTCTGCGTTCCGCCCTGGTAGGCCACAAGGCTGAAGGCGGCGCAGGTCTGAAGAAAGGTCAGGACATCACCGACGAAATCCTCGACGGTCTTGAGCACGGCCAGTGGTTCAAACTGCGCATGGCTGAAGATGCTCTGAACGAGCAGCTCGAGAAGGCTCAGGCCTACATCGTTGATCGTCGCCGTCTGCTGGACGACAAGTTTGAAGACAAGAAGCGCAAACTGCAGCAGGGCGATGACCTGGCTCCAGGCGTGCTGAAAATCGTCAAGGTTTACCTGGCAATCCGTCGCCGCATCCAGCCGGGCGACAAGATGGCTGGTCGTCACGGTAACAAGGGTGTGGTCTCCGTGATCATGCCGGTTGAAGACATGCCGCACGATGCCAATGGCACCCCGGTCGACGTCGTCCTCAACCCGTTGGGCGTACCTTCGCGTATGAACGTTGGTCAGATCCTTGAAACCCACCTGGGCCTCGCGGCCAAAGGTCTGGGCGAGAAGATCAACCGTATGATCGAAGAGCAGCGCAAGGTCGCAGACCTGCGTAAGTTCCTGCACGAGATCTACAACGAGATCGGCGGTCGCAACGAAGAGCTGGACACCTTCTCCGACCAGGAAATCCTGGATCTGGCGAAGAACCTGCGCGGCGGCGTTCCAATGGCTACCCCGGTGTTCGACGGTGCCAAGGAAAGCGAAATCAAGGCCATGCTGAAACTGGCAGACCTGCCAGAAAGCGGCCAGATGCAGCTGTTCGACGGCCGTACCGGCAACAAGTTCGAGCGCCCGGTTACTGTTGGCTACATGTACATGCTGAAGCTGAACCACTTGGTAGACGACAAGATGCACGCTCGTTCTACCGGTTCGTACAGCCTCGTTACCCAGCAGCCGCTGGGTGGTAAGGCTCAGTTCGGTGGTCAGCGTTTCGGGGAGATGGAGGTCTGGGCACTGGAAGCATACGGTGCTGCTTACACTCTGCAAGAAATGCTCACAGTGAAGTCGGACGATGTGAACGGCCGGACCAAGATGTACAAAAACATCGTGGACGGCGATCACCGTATGGAGCCGGGCATGCCCGAGTCCTTCAACGTGTTGATCAAAGAAATTCGTTCCCTCGGCATCGATATCGATCTGGAAACCGAATAACACGTGACGCGAATCGAGAGCGGGGCCGTTTAGCCCGCTCTCTGCTCCGCCAGGAGGAAAGGCCTTGAAAGACCTACTGAATTTGCTGAAAAACCAGGGTCAAGTCGAAGAGTTCGACGCCATCCGTATTGGATTGGCATCGCCTGAGATGATCCGTTCGTGGTCGTTCGGTGAAGTTAAAAAGCCGGAAACCATCAACTACCGTACGTTCAAACCTGAGCGTGACGGCCTGTTCTGCGCCAAGATCTTTGGCCCGGTAAAGGATTACGAGTGCCTGTGCGGTAAGTACAAGCGCTTGAAGCACCGTGGTGTGATCTGCGAGAAGTGCGGCGTTGAAGTTGCACTGGCCAAGGTTCGTCGTGAGCGCATGGCGCACATCGAACTGGCTTCGCCAGTTGCCCATATCTGGTTCCTGAAATCGCTGCCGTCCCGTATCGGCTTGCTGATGGACATGACTCTGCGTGATATCGAACGCGTTCTCTACTTCGAGAGCTATGTCGTTATCGATCCAGGCATGACCACCCTTGAAAAAGGTCAGCTGCTGAACGACGAGCAGTATTTCGAAGCGCTGGAAGAGTTCGGCGACGATTTCGATGCCCGCATGGGTGCCGAAGCTGTCCGCGAACTGCTGCACGCTATCGACCTGGAGCACGAGATTGGCCGTCTGCGTGAAGAAATTCCGCAAACCAACTCCGAAACCAAGATCAAGAAGCTGTCCAAGCGTCTGAAGTTGATGGAAGCCTTCCAGGGTTCCGGCAACTTGCCAGAGTGGATGGTGCTGACCGTTCTGCCGGTTCTGCCGCCAGACCTGCGTCCGCTGGTACCGTTGGACGGTGGTCGTTTCGCGACGTCCGACCTCAACGACCTGTACCGCCGCGTGATCAACCGTAACAACCGCTTGAAGCGCCTGCTCGATCTGTCCGCGCCGGACATCATCGTGCGCAACGAAAAGCGTATGTTGCAAGAAGCGGTCGACGCCTTGCTCGACAACGGTCGTCGTGGCCGCGCTATCACTGGTTCCAACAAGCGTCCTCTGAAATCCCTGGCTGACATGATCAAGGGTAAGCAAGGTCGTTTCCGTCAGAACTTGCTCGGTAAGCGTGTTGACTACTCCGGTCGTTCGGTAATTACCGTAGGCCCGACCCTGCGTCTGCACCAGTGCGGTCTGCCTAAGAAGATGGCTCTGGAGCTGTTCAAGCCGTTCATCTTCGGCAAGCTGGAAATGCGCGGTCTCGCGACCACCATCAAAGCGGCCAAGAAAATGGTCGAGCGCGAACTGCCAGAGGTTTGGGACGTTCTCGCTGAAGTGATCCGCGAACACCCGGTTCTCCTCAACCGTGCACCGACCCTTCACCGTCTGGGTATCCAGGCGTTTGAACCGGTACTGATCGAAGGTAAGGCTATCCAGCTGCACCCGCTGGTCTGTGCTGCGTACAACGCCGACTTCGACGGCGACCAAATGGCCGTGCACGTACCGCTGACACTGGAAGCCCAGTTGGAAGCGCGCGCGTTGATGATGTCGACCAACAACATTCTGTCGCCAGCCAACGGTGAGCCAATCATCGTTCCGTCGCAGGACGTTGTATTGGGTCTGTACTACATGACCCGTGAAGCGATCAACGCCAAGGGCGAAGGTCGTGTGTTCGCTGACCTGCAAGAAGTTGACCGTGTGTTCCGTGCCGGCGAAGCCGCACTGCACGCCAAGGTCAAAGTGCGGATCAACGAAACCGTCAACGACCGTGATGGCGGCAGCGTGACCAACACCCGTATTGTCGACACCACCGTCGGCCGTGCGCTGTTGTATCAGGTTGTACCAAAAGGCCTGTCGTACGACGTCGTCAACCTGCCGATGAAGAAAAAGGCGATCTCCAAGCTGATCAACCAGTGCTACCGCGTGGTTGGTTTGAAAGAAACCGTGATCTTCGCTGACCAGTTGATGTACACCGGTTTTGCTTACTCGACCATTTCCGGCGTTTCCATCGGTGTTAACGACTTCGTTATCCCGGATGAAAAAGCCCGCATCATCGGTGCTGCCACCGACGAAGTGAAAGAGATCGAAAGCCAGTACGCCTCCGGCCTGGTAACCCAGGGCGAGAAGTACAACAAGGTAATCGACCTTTGGTCGAAGGCGAACGACGAAGTTTCCAAGGCGATGATGGCCAACCTCTCGAAAGAGAAAGTCATCGACCGTCACGGCGACGAAGTTGACCAAGAGTCCTTCAACTCGATGTACATGATGGCCGACTCGGGCGCACGGGGTTCTGCTGCGCAGATCCGTCAGCTCGCCGGTATGCGTGGCCTGATGGCCAAGCCGGACGGTTCCATCATCGAAACGCCGATTACTGCGAACTTCCGTGAAGGTTTGAGCGTACTTCAGTACTTCATCTCCACTCACGGTGCTCGTAAGGGTCTTGCGGATACCGCGTTGAAAACCGCTAACTCCGGTTACCTGACTCGTCGTCTGGTAGACGTTGCACAAGATCTGGTTGTCACCGAGATCGATTGCGGCACCGAGCACGGCCTGCTGATGACTCCGCACATTGAAGGCGGTGACGTTGTAGAGCCGCTGGGTGAGCGCGTATTGGGTCGTGTGATTGCCCGTGACGTATTCAAGCCAGGCACCGAGGAAGTTATCGTTCCTGCCGGTACCCTGGTAGACGAGAAGTGGGTCGAGTTCATCGAACTCAACAGCATCGACGAAGTGATCGTTCGCTCGCCGATCAGCTGCGAAACCCGCTACGGCATTTGTGCCAAGTGCTACGGCCGTGACTTGGCTCGTGGTCACCAGGTGAACATCGGTGAAGCGGTCGGCGTTATCGCTGCCCAGTCCATCGGTGAGCCGGGTACCCAGCTGACCATGCGTACGTTCCACATCGGTGGTGCGGCAAGCCGTACCTCCGCAGCTGACAGCGTTCAGGTGAAGAATGGCGGTACTGTCCGTCTGCACAACCTGAAACACGTTGAGCGAGTGGATGGCCACCTGGTTGCTGTGTCCCGTTCCGGTGAGCTGGCAATCGCTGATGACTACGGTCGTGAGCGCGAGCGTTACAAGCTGCCGTACGGTGCTGTGATTTCGGTTAAAGAAGGTGACAAGGTCGACGCTGGCGCAATCGTGGCCAAGTGGGATCCGCACACTCACCCAATCGTTACCGAAATGAAAGGTACCGTGACCTACGTGGGCATGGAAGAAGGCATCACGATCAAGCGTCAGACTGACGAATTGACCGGTATGACCAACATTGAAGTACTCGATGCGAAAGATCGTCCAGCTGCCGGTAAAGACATCCGTCCTGCCGTGAAGATGGTCGATGACAACGGCAAGGACTTGTTGCTGCCAGGCACTGACGTAATCGCTCAGTACTTCCTGCCAGCCAACGCCCTGGTCGGTGTAGCGGATGGTGCGAAGATCGCGATCGGTGATGTTATCGCGCGTATCCCGCAAGAAACTTCGAAGACCCGTGACATCACCGGTGGTCTGCCGCGTGTTGCCGACTTGTTCGAAGCGCGTCGTCCGAAAGAAGCGTCGATTCTGGCTGAAGTCAGCGGTACCATCGCATTCGGTAAGGAAACCAAAGGCAAGCGCCGTCTGGTTATTACACCGAACGACGGTAGCGATCCGTACGAAGAGCTGATTCCGAAGTGGCGTCACCTCAACGTCTTCGAAGGCGAGCAGGTAAACCGCGGCGAAGTTATCTCCGACGGCCCAAGCGATCCACACGACATCCTGCGTCTGCTGGGTGTGAGTGCGCTGGCCAAGTACATCGTTAACGAGATCCAGGACGTTTACCGCCTGCAAGGCGTGAAGATCAACGATAAGCACATCGAGACGATCCTGCGTCAGATGCTGCGTAAAGTTGAAATCGCTGAATCCGGCGATTCCAGTTTCATCAAGGGCGACCAGATGGAACTGACTCACGTACTGGTGGAAAACGAGCGTCTGGCCGCGGAAGACAAATTTGTCTCCAAGTTCACTCGCGTGTTGCTGGGTATCACCAAGGCGTCGTTGTCCACTGAGTCGTTCATCTCGGCGGCCTCCTTCCAGGAGACCACTCGCGTACTGACCGAAGCAGCGGTAACCGGCAAGCGCGATTACCTGCGCGGCCTGAAAGAAAACGTGGTTGTGGGTCGTCTGATCCCAGCCGGTACCGGTTTGGCTTACCACAGCGAGCGTAAGCGTCGCCGTGATGCTGACAAACCGTTGCGCGTAAGCGCCAGTGAAGTGGAAGCTGCACTGACCGAAGCGCTGAACTCTAGCGGTAACTGAGTTCTGCGATAAATAAGACCGGGCCCTGGCAGCCCCCATTCGTCGGATCGAGGCAGTTTTGTCCCGGTTCGATGAGAGGGGAGGTCGGGGCCTTGCCTTGACTGGGGACAAGATCCTCTTTAGACTCTTGTACCCCTAAATTTGGCGGGAATTCGTTCCTGCCATTTTGCTTTTCTTGCAAGACAATAGCGTCGCAAGACAACAGTGGAGCTAGTAGATGGCAACTATCAACCAGCTGGTACGTCAGCCGCGTAAGCGTATCGTCGAGAAATCCGACGTACCTGCGCTGCAGAACTGCCCGCAACGTCGTGGCGTATGCACTCGCGTGTATACCACTACGCCGAAAAAACCTAACTCGGCATTGCGTAAAGTATGCCGTGTGCGCCTGACCAACGGTTTCGAGGTTTCCTCGTACATCGGTGGTGAAGGTCACAACCTGCAAGAGCACAGCGTGGTACTGATCCGCGGCGGTCGTGTAAAAGACTTGCCAGGTGTTCGTTACCACACCGTACGCGGCTCCTTGGATACTTCCGGCGTTAAAGGTCGTAACCAGGGTCGTTCGAAGTACGGTACCAAGAAGCCTAAGTAGTAGCGGCTTTTTGTAACACTGAATCATCTTATTTTCTGAGTCGATAAGAGTAAGGTCGGAGGCGTCCCGAAAGGGCACCGATTCCGAGCGAACCTGAAGACCGTTTGAGGGCTTATCCATGCCAAGAAGACGCGTAGCAGCCAAGCGCGAAGTGCTTGACGATCCAAAATACGGAAGCCAAATCCTGGCCAAGTTCATGAACCACGTGATGGAAAGCGGCAAGAAAGCCGTTGCCGAGCGTATCGTTTATGGCGCGCTGGAAAAGGTTAAAGAACGCAAGAACAGCGATCCCCTGGAAATCTTCGAGAAAGCTCTCGACGCCATCGCTCCGCTGGTCGAAGTGAAGTCGCGCCGTGTAGGCGGTGCTACTTACCAGGTTCCGGTCGAAGTTCGCCCGTCCCGTCGTAACGCTCTGGCAATGCGCTGGTTGGTAGACTTCGCCCGTAAGCGCGGCGAGAAGTCTATGGCTCTGCGTTTGGCCGGCGAGCTGTTGGACGCTGCTGAAGGTAAAGGTGCTGCTGTTAAGAAGCGTGAAGACGTGCACCGTATGGCTGAAGCTAACAAAGCTTTCTCGCACTACCGCTTCTAATCTTAGCTTCACTAATTTTGCGAGGGCTTTATGGCTCGTACTACTCCGATTAGCCGCTACCGTAACATCGGTATCGTTGCTCACGTGGATGCTGGTAAAACCACCACCACTGAGCGCGTACTGTTTTACACCGGCAAAAGTCACAAAATGGGCGAGGTGCATGACGGCGCCGCGACCACAGACTGGATGGTTCAGGAGCAGGAGCGTGGTATTACCATTACTTCTGCTGCTATTACCGCCTTCTGGAAAGGTTCCGAGAAGCAGTACAAAGACGAGCACCGTTTCAACGTAATCGATACCCCGGGCCACGTAGACTTCACCATTGAAGTTGAACGTTCCCTGCGCGTACTCGACGGCGCTGTCGTTGTGTTCTGCGGTACCTCGGGTGTTGAGCCGCAATCGGAAACCGTATGGCGTCAAGCCAACAAGTACGGTGTTCCACGTCTTGTTTACGTAAACAAGATGGACCGTGCTGGCGCCAACTTCCTGCGCGTGATCGGTCAGATCAAGCAGCGTCTGGGTCACACCCCGGTGCCAATCCAATTGGCTATCGGTTCCGAAGACAACTTCCAGGGTCAGATCGATCTGATCAACATGGAAGCGGTCTACTGGAATGATTCCGACAAAGGTATGGTTCCTGTTCGCAAGCCTATCCCTGCAGAGCTGCAGGAACTGGCTGACGAGTGGCGTAACAACATGGTTGAGGCTGCTGCCGAAGCCAACGAAGAGCTGATGAACAAGTACCTCGAAGGTGAAGAACTCACCAACGTGGAAATCAAGGCTGCTCTGCGTCAGCGTACTATCGCTGGTGAGATCGTCTTGGCTGTTTGTGGTTCTTCCTTCAAGAACAAGGGTGTTCCCCTGGTTCTCGACGCCGTTATCGACTACCTGCCGGCTCCAACCGACATTCCTGCTATCAAGGGTACCAACCCGGATAACGAGGAAGAAGAGATGGAGCGTCACGCCGATGACAGCGAGCCGTTCTCGGCTTTGGCGTTCAAGATCGCAACCGACCCATTCGTGGGTACTTTGACCTTCGTCCGCGTTTACTCGGGCGTGTTGGCCTCCGGCGACGGCGTGATCAACTCGGTTAAAGGCAAGAAAGAGCGCGTGGGTCGTATGGTGCAAATGCACGCAAACGCCCGTGAAGAGATCAAGGAAGTGCGCGCTGGTGACATCGCGGCCCTGATCGGCATGAAGGACGTCACCACTGGTGAGACTTTGTGCGACGCTGCCAAGCCAATCATCCTGGTTCGGATGGACTTCCCGGAGCCGGTTATTTCGGTTGCCGTAGAGCCTAAGACCAAGGATGACCAGGAAAAAATGGGTATCGCTCTGGGCAAACTTGCTCAGGAAGATCCATCTTTCCGCGTCAAGACTGATGAAGAGACTGGTCAAACGATCATCTCTGGCATGGGCGAGCTTCACCTGGACATCCTGGTTGACCGGATGCGCCGTGAGTTCAACGTCGAAGCCAACATCGGTAAGCCTCAGGTTTCCTATCGTGAGCGCATCACGAAGAATTGCGAAATCGAAGGCAAGTTCGTTCGTCAGTCCGGCGGTCGTGGTCAGTTCGGTCACTGCTGGATCCGTTTTGCTCCTGCTGACGAAGGTCAGGAAGGTCTGCAATTCGTGAACGAAGTAGTAGGTGGTGTTGTTCCTAAGGAATACATCCCTGCTATCCAGAAGGGTATCGAAGAGCAGATGAAGAACGGTGTTGTTGCCGGCTATCCGCTGATCGGCCTGAAAGCAACCGTTTTTGACGGTTCTTACCACGACGTCGACTCCAACGAGATGGCGTTTAAGGTGGCTGCTTCCATGGCAACCAAGCAACTGGCCCAGAAGGGCGGTGGTGAGTTGCTTGAGCCAATCATGGCGGTAGAAGTTGTTACACCTGAAGACTATATGGGTGATGTCATGGGCGACCTTAACCGTCGTCGCGGCATGATCTTGGGTATGGAAGACACGGTTTCCGGCAAAGTGATTCGCGCCGAGGTTCCGTTGGGTGAGATGTTCGGTTATGCGACCGACGTTCGCTCCATGTCCCAGGGTCGCGCAAGCTACTCTATGGAATTCAAAAAATACAACACAGCTCCGGCGCACATCGCTGAAACTGTATCCAAAAAACAAGGCTGATTCAGTCCTTTAGGCAAGGAGTTAATTGTCGTGGCTAAAGAAAAATTTGATCGTTCCCTACCGCACGTCAACGTTGGCACCATCGGTCACGTTGACCACGGTAAAACCACTCTGACTGCTGCTCTGACTCGCGTTTGCTCCGAAGTTTTCGGTTCGGCTCGTGTTGACTTCGACAAGATCGACAGCGCACCAGAAGAAAAAGCTCGTGGTATCACCATCAACACCGCGCACGTTGAGTACAACTCGACTATTCGTCACTACGCTCACGTTGACTGCCCAGGTCACGCTGACTATGTGAAGAACATGATCACTGGTGCTGCCCAGATGGACGGCGCTATCCTGGTTTGCTCGGCCGCTGATGGTCCGATGCCACAAACCCGTGAGCACATCCTGCTGTCCCGTCAGGTAGGCGTTCCGTACATCGTGGTCTTCCTGAACAAGGCTGACCTGGTAGACGACGCTGAGCTGCTGGAACTGGTTGAGATGGAAGTGCGCGATCTGCTGAGCACTTACGACTTCCCAGGCGACGACACTCCGATCATCATCGGTTCTGCTCGTATGGCTCTGGAAGGCAAAGACGACAACGAAATGGGCACCACTGCCGTTCGTAAGCTGGTTGAAACTCTGGATTCCTACATCCCAGAGCCAGTTCGTCTGACCGACAAGCCGTTCCTGATGCCAATCGAAGACGTATTCTCGATCTCCGGTCGTGGTACTGTTGTGACTGGTCGTATCGAGCGCGGTATCGTTCGCGTTCAGGATCCACTGGAAATCGTTGGTCTGCGTGACACCACCGTCACCACCTGCACCGGTGTTGAAATGTTCCGTAAACTGCTCGACGAAGGTCGTGCTGGCGAGAACTGCGGCGTTCTGCTGCGTGGTACCAAGCGTGACGACGTTGAGCGTGGCCAGGTTCTGGTTAAGCCAGGTTCGGTTAAGCCGCACACCAAGTTCACCGCAGAAGTTTACGTTCTGAGCAAGGAAGAAGGCGGTCGTCACACTCCGTTCTTCAAAGGCTACCGTCCACAGTTCTACTTCCGTACTACTGACGTGACCGGTAACTGCGAATTGCCAGAAGGCGTAGAAATGGTAATGCCAGGCGATAACATTCAAATGACTGTTACCCTGATCAAAACCATCGCTATGGAAGACGGCCTGCGCTTCGCTATCCGTGAAGGCGGCCGTACCGTTGGTGCTGGCGTTGTAGCTAAAATCATCGAGTAATTATCTCTTCTGAGATAGCTCTGATGTTTTGAAAAGGCCCCCGCTCAGCGGGGGCCTTTTTTATTGGGTTGACACCTATCAGGGCCGTCTATAGAATTGCGCCTCCTTTTAACGGGCGTATTGCGCTCGCTGGGAATAGCAGCCGGAGTCTGAAATCCAATGCAAAATCAGCAAATCCGTATCAGGTTGAAGGCTTTTGACCATCGCCTGATCGACCAATCCACCCAGGAAATCGTGGAAACCGCGAAACGTACTGGTGCTCAAGTGCGTGGTCCAATTCCACTGCCTACCCGTAAAGAGCGGTTCACCGTTCTGGTCTCCCCGCACGTCAACAAAGACGCGCGTGACCAGTACGAGATCCGTACTCATAAGCGCGTACTGGACATCGTCCAGCCAACGGATAAAACCGTTGATGCACTTATGAAGCTCGATCTGGCGGCCGGTGTGGAAGTACAGATCAGCCTCGGCTAAGACTTGGGTCTTAGTCGTGTAACGCTCTGAAATGGGCGGCCATAGCGGGTGAAAGCCCCGTACACTCATGAGGTTTACAACATGACTATTGGTGTAGTCGGTCGTAAATGCGGTATGACCCGTATTTTCACCGAAGAAGGTGTCTCCATTCCGGTCACGGTCATTGAGATCGAGCCGAATCGCGTCACCCAGTTCAAAACTGAAGAAACCGATGGCTATCGTGCAGTGCAAGTCACTGTCGGCGAGCGTCGTGCTTCGCGTGTGACTGCTGCTCAAGCAGGTCACTTCGCTAAAGCAAACGTTGCAGCTGGTCGCACTGTTATGGAGTTCCGTCTCGAAGACGGCGACTACCAGGCTGGCGATCTGATCAACGCTGAAATCTTCGCTGCTGGTCAACTGGTTGATGTAACCGGTCAGTCCAAAGGTAAAGGCTTCCAGGGTACGATCAAGCGTTGGAATTTCCGTGGCCAAGACAACACTCACGGTAACTCCGTCTCCCACCGCGTCCCGGGCTCTATTGGCCAGTGCCAGACTCCTGGTCGTGTATTCAAGGGCAAAAAAATGTCCGGTCATATGGGCGCTGAGCGCGTGACCGTGCAGTCCCTCGAAGTAGTGCGCGTCGACGCTGAACGCAATCTGTTGTTGGTCAAGGGTGCTGTTCCTGGCGCTACTGGCGGCAACCTGGTTGTACGTCCAGCGGCCAAGGCTCGCGGTTAAGGGGAAGCTGACATGCAATTAAATGTAAATGACGCTCAAGCGATCGAAGTTTCCGAACTGACATTTGGCGGCGAATTCAACGAGACGCTGGTTCACCAAGCAGTCGTGGCCTACATGGCCGGCGGCCGTCAAGGTAGCAAGCAGCAAAAGACCCGTTCCGACGTACGTGGTGGCGGTAAGCGCCCTTGGCGTCAGAAAGGTACTGGCCGTGCTCGTGCCGGTACTATCCGTAGCCCAATCTGGCGTGGCGGTGGTACCACTTTCGCAGCTCGTCCGCAGGATCACTCGCAGAAGCTCAACAAGAAGATGTACCGCGCAGCTCTGCGCTCCATCCTTGCTGAACTGGTGCGTACTGACCGTCTGGTCGTGGTTCAGGACTTCGCTGTTGAAAGCCCGAAAACCAAAGATCTGCTGGGCAAACTGAACAACATGAGCCTGACCGATGTTTTGATCGTGTCTGAAGCTGTTGATCAGAACCTGTACCTGGCTGCTCGTAACCTGCCACACGTTGATGTACGTGACGTGCAAGGTTCCGATCCAGTTAGTCTGATCGCATACGACAAGGTGTTGATCACCGTGTCGGCCGTGAAGAAATTCGAGGAGCTGCTGGGATGAACCAGGAACGCGTATTTAAAGTTCTGCTTGGCCCGCACGTTTCCGAAAAGGCTACGGTTCTGGCTGACAAGAAAGGCCAGTTCGTTTTCAAGGTTGCAACTGACGCAACCAAGCTGGAAATCAAGAAGGCCGTCGAAAGCCTGTTCAGCGTGAAAGTAGAGCGTGTTACTACCCTGAATGTTCTGGGTAAGAGCAAGCGCACTGCTCGCGGTCTGGGCAAGCGTAATGACTGGAAGAAGGCAGTTATCTCCCTTCAACCAGGCCAAGATCTCGATTTCAGCAGCAGTGCTGAGTAAGGAAGGGGTGCATCATGGCAATCGTTAAATGCAAACCGACTTCCCCTGGCCGCCGTTTTGTGGTCAAGGTGGTCAACCAGGAGCTGCATAAAGGCGCTCCTCACGCACCGCTGCTCGAGAAAAAATCGAAGTCTGGTGGTCGTAACAACAATGGTCGTATTACCACTCGTCACATCGGTGGTGGCCATAAGCAGCATTATCGTCTGGTTGATTTCCGTCGCAACGACAAAGATGGCATCGCTGCCACTGTCGAGCGTATCGAATACGATCCAAACCGTACTGCTCACATCGCTCTGCTGCTGTACGCAGATGGCGAGCGTCGCTACATCATCGCCCCTAAAGGCGTGAGCGCTGGCGACCAGCTGATCGCAGGTGCCTTGGCACCGATCAAGCCGGGCAACGCTCTGCAACTGCGCAACATTCCAGTTGGTAGCACCGTACACGGCATCGAATTGAAGCCAGGTAAAGGCGCGCAAATCGCTCGTTCCGCTGGTGCTTCGGCTCAGCTGATCGCTCGTGAAGGTGTCTACGTGACCCTGCGTCTGCGTTCTGGTGAGATGCGTAAAGTGCTGGCTGAATGCCGTGCGACCCTGGGCGAAGTCTCGAACTCCGAGCACAGCCTGCGTTCGTTGGGTAAAGCTGGTGCCAAACGCTGGCGTGGCGTTCGCCCAACCGTTCGTGGTGTTGCCATGAACCCGGTTGACCACCCACACGGTGGTGGTGAAGGTCGTACCTCTGGTGGTCGTCATCCGGTATCGCCATGGGGCTTCCCGACTAAGGGCGCGAAGACTCGTGGTAATAAGCGTACCGACAAAATGATCGTCCGTCGTCGCAAGTAAATAGAGGGATACGACAGTGCCACGTTCTCTGAAAAAAGGTCCTTTTATTGATCTTCACCTACTGAAGAAGATCGAAGTGGCGGCGGAAAAGAACGATCGCAAACCAGTTAAGACCTGGTCGCGTCGTTCGATGATCCTGCCACAAATGGTCGGTCTGACCATCGCTGTACACAACGGTCGCTTGCACGTCCCAGTTCTCGTGAACGAAGACATGGTCGGCCACAAACTAGGCGAGTTTGCCGGTACCCGCACTTATCGTGGGCACGTGGCAGACAAGAAAGCCAAGCGTTAAGGGGTAAGGAAATGGAAGTAGCCGCTAAGTTGTCGGGCGCTCGAATCTCCGCCCAGAAAGCCCGCTTGGTCGCCGACCAGATCCGCGGGAAGAAGGTGGGCGAAGCGCTCAACCTGTTGGCTTTCAGCAGTAAGAAAGCCGCCGAGATCATGAAGAAAGTGCTGGAGTCGGCCGTAGCCAACGCCGAGCATAACGAAGGCGCAGACGTTGATGACCTGAAGGTCAGCACCGTTTTCGTCAACGAAGGGCGTTCGCTGAAGCGCATCATGCCACGTGCCAAAGGCCGTGCTGATCGCATCGTCAAGCGGTCTTGCCATATCACTGTCAAGGTTGCTGACAAGTAACGGAGTCGAAGAGATGGGTCAGAAAGTACATCCCATTGGCATTCGCCTGGGAATCGTCAAGGAGCACACCTCCGTCTGGTACGCAGACGGTCGGACTTATGCGGACTATTTGTTCGCTGATCTGAAGGTGCGTGAGTATCTCCAAGACAAACTAAAAAGCGCGTCCGTAAGCCGTATCGATATCCATCGTCCGGCCCAAACTGCACGTATCACCATCCACACCGCTCGTCCAGGTATCGTTATCGGGAAGAAAGGTGAAGATGTTGAGAAACTGCGTCAGGACCTGACCAAGCAAATGGGTGTGCCTGTGCACATCAATATCGAAGAGATCCGCAAGCCGGAGCTCGACGGTATGCTGGTTGCGCAGAGCGTAGCTCAGCAGCTGGAGCGTCGCGTAATGTTCCGTCGCGCTATGAAGCGCGCTGTACAGAACGCCATGCGCATTGGTGCCAAAGGCATCAAAATCCAAGTGAGCGGTCGTCTCGGCGGTGCTGAAATCGCACGTACTGAATGGTATCGCGAAGGTCGTGTGCCACTGCACACCCTGCGTGCCGACATCGACTATGCCAACTACGAAGCTCACACCACTTACGGTGTGATCGGTGTAAAGGTTTGGATCTTCAAAGGCGAAGTAATTGGTGGTCGCCAAGAAGAACTGAAACCACAAGCACCAGCGCCTCGTAAAAAAGCTGCTAAGTAAGGGGTACGCCAAATGTTGCAACCTAAGCGTACGAAGTTCCGCAAGCAGATGACAGGCCACAACCGTGGTCTGGCTCAGCGCGGTAGCAAAGTCAGCTTCGGCGAGTTCGCGCTGAAGTCTGTAGCTCGTGGTCGTCTCACCGCTCGTCAGATCGAGTCAGCGCGTCGTGCTCTGACCCGTCACGTAAAACGTGGCGGCAAGATCTGGATCCGTGTATTCCCGGACAAGCCGATCTCCAAAAAACCTCTCGAGGTTCGGATGGGTAAAGGTAAGGGTAACGTGGAATACTGGGTAGCCCAGATTCAGCCAGGCAAAGTCCTGTATGAAATCGAGGGTGTTTCTGAAGAGCTGGCGCGTGAGGCTTTCGCCCTGGCTGCTGCAAAGCTGCCGCTCGCCACCTCCTTTGTTAAACGGACGGTGATGTGATGAAAGCGAATGAACTTCGTGAAAAATCCGCACAGCAGCTGAACGAGCAACTGCTCGGCCTGCTGCGCGACCAGTTCAATCTGCGTATGCAGAAAGCAACTGGCCAGTTGGGGCAGTCTCATCTGCTCTCGCAAGTTAAGCGTGACATCGCTCGCGTGAAGACTGTGCTCAACCAGCAGGCAGGTAAGTGATCATGGCTGAAGCCGAAAAGACTGTCCGTACGCTGACTGGCCGTGTTGTCAGCGACAAGATGGACAAAACCATCACCGTTTTGATCGAGCGTCGCGTTAAGCACCCGATCTACGGTAAATACGTTAAGCGTTCGACTAAGCTGCACGCGCACGACGAAACCAATCAGTGCCACATCGGCGACAAAGTCACTATTCGTGAAACTCGTCCGCTGGCCAAGACCAAGTCTTGGGCACTGGTTGATGTTCTCGAACGCGCTGTGGAAGTCTAAGGACTAGGGGTCGGAGAAATTATATGATTCAGACTCAATCCATGCTCGATGTGGCCGATAACAGCGGCGCTCGCCGTGTTATGTGCATCAAGGTGCTGGGTGGCTCCCATCGTCGTTACGCTGGTATCGGTGACATCATCAAAGTTACCGTCAAGGAAGCAATTCCTCGCGGTAAAGTGAAAAAAGGCCAAGTGATGACTGCTGTTGTAGTCCGCACTCGTCACGGCGTACGTCGTGCTGATGGCTCCATTATCCGCTTTGATGGCAACGCTGCTGTTCTTCTGAACAACAAGCAAGAGCCGATCGGCACCCGTATCTTTGGGCCAGTGACCCGTGAACTTCGTACTGAGAAGTTCATGAAGATCGTCTCGCTCGCCCCAGAAGTGCTGTAAGGAGATCCGACATGCAAAAGATTCGTCGTGACGACGAGATCATCGTGATCGCCGGCAAAGACAAAGGTAAGCGCGGTAAGGTGCTTAAGGTTCTCGCTAATAACCGTCTGGTTATCGGTGGTCTGAACCTGGTCAAGCGTCATACCAAGCCTAACCCGATGTCGGGCGTGCAGGGCGGTATCGTCGAGAAAGAAGCTCCGCTGGACGCTTCTAACGTCGCCATCTTCAACGGCGAAACCAACAAGGCTGACCGCGTTGGTTTCAAAGTAGAAGACGGTAAGAAAATTCGTGTCTTCAAGTCGACCCAAAAAGCGGTTGATGCTTGAACACTGCTAGGTAGATTAGACCATGGCACGACTACAAGAGATTTACCGGAAGGAAATCGCCCCTAAGCTTAAGGAAGAACTTAAGCTTGGGAACGTGATGGAAGTTCCGCGCGTTACCAAAATCACCCTGAACATGGGTCTGGGCGAAGCGATCGGTGACAAAAAAGTCATCGAGCACGCTGTTGCTGACCTGGAAAAGATCACCGGCCAGAAAGTCGTTGTGACCTACGCTCGGAAATCCATCGCTGGCTTTAAAGTCCGTGAAGGTTGGCCGATCGGCGTCAAAGTGACCCTGCGCCGTGAGCGTATGTACGAATTCCTGGATCGTCTGCTGTCGATCTCCCTGCCTCGGGTCCGCGACTTCCGCGGCCTGAATGCCAAGTCCTTCGATGGTCGTGGTAACTACAGCATGGGCGTGAAAGAGCAGATCATCTTCCCGGAAATCGACTACGACAAGATCGATGCTCTCCGCGGTCTGGACATCACCCTGACCACCACTGCCAAGAACGATGATGAAGGTCGCGCCCTGTTGCGTGCTTTCAAATTCCCGTTCCGCAACTGATTGGAGTAGGACCATGGCCAAGATGAGCATGAAAAACCGCGAGCTGAAGCGTCAGCTCACGGTTGCCAAGTACGCCAAGAAGCGTGCAGCACTGAAAGCAATCATCGTTGATCTGAACGCAAGTCCAGAAGCGCGTTGGGAAGCTACAGTAGCTCTGCAGAAGCAGCCACGTGACGCAAGCGCTTCGCGCATGCGTAACCGCTGCCGCCTGACCGGTCGTCCACACGGCGTTTACCGCAAGTTCGGCCTCGGCCGTAACAAACTGCGTGAAGCGGCAATGCGTGGTGACGTACCAGGTCTGGTTAAAGCCAGCTGGTAAGTACTTTCAACGTCCAGGGGGTCAATGTCGCAAGATACTGACCGCCGGTGACCTTGAATCTGGAACAAGCCCCTTTTGGGGCTTGTTTCATTTCTGGAGTGTGTCTAAAATACGCGGCTCGCCTGAGCCCGTGTTTTTTACCCGGAGATTCTCGGCGACATATGTAGCCGCAAGGCTAATTTTTTTGTATTAGGAGCGTCTAGCCCATGAGTATGCAGGACCCGTTAGCGGACATGCTAACTCGTATCCGTAATGCCCAGATGGCTGAAAAGTCCGTCGTAAGCATGCCATCTTCCAAGTTGAAGGTAGCTGTTGCCAAAGTCCTGAAAGACGAAGGCTACATTGCGGGTTATCAGATCAGCAGCGATGTTAAAGCTCTGCTGTCCATCGAGCTGAAGTACTTCGAAGGCCGTTCGGTCATCGAGGAAGTGAAGCGCGTTAGCCGTCCAGGCCTGCGTCAGTACAAGTCCGCTGAAGATCTGCCGAAAGTTCGTGGCGGTCTGGGCGTGTCTATCGTCTCCACCAACAAAGGTGTGATGACGGATCGTGCTGCGCGCGCTGCCGGTGTCGGCGGCGAAGTTCTTTGCACTGTGTTCTAAGGGGGGATAAGCATGTCTCGCGTCGCTAAGAACCCCGTTAAGCTGCCAGCCGGTGTCGAAGTCAAATTCGCAGGCCAACAGCTTTCGGTGAAGGGTGCCAAGGGTACTCTTGAACTGAACATCCATTCGTCCGTTGAGATCGTTGAAGAAGCTGGTGAGCTGCGTTTCGCTGCTCGCAATGGCGATCAACAAACTCGCGCAATGGCCGGTACCACGCGTGCGTTGGTAAACAACATGGTCCAAGGCGTAAGCCAAGGCTTCGAGCGTAAGCTCCAGCTGGTCGGTGTTGGTTACAAAGCGCAAGCAAAAGGCACGGTTTTGAACCTGGCCCTTGGCTTCTCGCACCCTGTGGATTACGAACTGCCAGCGGGCATCACTGCTGAGACCCCTAGCCAGACCGATATCCTGATCAAGGGCATCGATAAGCAGCTGGTAGGTCAAGTGGCCGCTGAGATCCGCGACTTCCGTCCACCAGAGCCGTACAAAGGCAAAGGTGTGCGCTACGCGGACGAAGTCGTCCGTCGTAAAGAAGCCAAGAAGAAGTAGGGCATAGCAAATGACCGACAAAAAAGTTACTCGACTGCGTCGCGCTCGCAAAGCACGCCTGAAAATGCACGAACTCGAAGTCGTGCGTCTCTGCGTGTTCCGCTCGTCGCAGCACATCTACGCCCAGGTCATCTCGGCCGACGGCAACAAAGTCCTGGCAAGCGCCTCGACTTTGGATAAAGAACTGCGTGATGGTGCCACCGGCAACATCGACGCGGCCACAAAGGTTGGCCAGCTGGTCGCTACGCGTGCTAAGGCCGCTGGCGTCTCGCAAGTGGCTTTCGACCGCTCTGGCTTCAAGTACCACGGTCGCGTGAAAGCGCTGGCTGATGCTGCTCGTGAAGCTGGGCTGGAGTTCTAAGTTATGTCAAATAACGACCAAAAGCGCGACGAAGGCTACATTGAGAAGCTGGTTCAAGTTAACCGCGTAGCCAAAACCGTTAAAGGCGGCCGTATCTTCACTTTCACCGCGTTGACCGTGGTTGGTGATGGTAAGGGCCGTGTTGGCTTCGGCCGTGGCAAGTCGCGTGAAGTGCCTGCTGCGATCCAGAAGGCAATGGAAGCTGCTCGTCGCAACATGATCCAAGTTGATCTGAACGGCACCACTCTGCAGTACGCAATGAAGTCCGCCCATGGCGCTTCGAAGGTGTACATGCAGCCTGCTTCTGAAGGTACCGGTATCATCGCTGGCGGCGCTATGCGTGCTGTTCTCGAAGTTGCTGGCGTTCAGAACGTTCTGGCCAAGTGCTACGGCTCGACTAACCCGGTAAACGTGGTTCACGCCACTTTCAAAGGTTTGAAAGCTATGCAATCTCCTGAGTCCATCGCTGCCAAGCGTGGCCTGACTGTCAAGGAGATCTTCTGATCATGGCTACCGTTAAAGTAACGCTGATCAAAAGCATGACCGGCCGCATCCCTAACCACAAACTGTGTGTTAAAGGTCTGGGTCTGCGTCGCATCGGTCACACTGTAGAAGTCCAGGATACTCCCGAGAATCGCGGGATGATCAACAAGGCTTACTACATGCTGCGTGTAGAGGGTTAATCGATGAAACTCAATGATCTGAGTCCAGCGCCGGGTTCCCGTCGCGAAAAGCATCGTCCGGGCCGTGGTATCGGTAGCGGTTTGGGTAAGACTGGTGGCCGTGGCCACAAAGGTCAAACCTCCCGCTCCGGTGGCACCATCGCTCCAGGCTTTGAAGGCGGTCAACAGCCGCTGCATCGTCGCCTGCCTAAGTTCGGTTTCGTATCCCTGAAGGCCATGGACCGCGCAGAAGTGCGTCTGTCCGAGCTGGCTAAAGTGGAAGGCGACATCGTTACTGTGCAGACCCTGAAAGATGCCAACGTGATCAACGTCAACGTACAGCGTGTGAAAATCATGCTGTCCGGTGAAGTGACTCGCGCTGTCACTATCGGCAAGGGAATCGGCGCCACCAAAGGTGCGCGTTCGGCTATCGAAGCAGCTGGCGGCAAGTTCGAGGAATAAATGGCTAAGCAAGGTGCTCTCTCAGCGCTCGGCAAAGGCGGTATGTCTGAACTTTGGGCTCGTCTGCGTTTTCTGTTCCTGGCGATTATCGTCTACCGAATAGGCGCACACATCCCGGTTCCAGGTATCAACCCGGACCGACTCGCAGACCTGTTTCGACAGAATGAGGGGACCATTCTTAGCTTGTTCAACATGTTTTCCGGCGGCGCGCTGGAACGGATGAGCATTTTTGCATTGGGGATCATGCCGTACATTTCGGCATCGATCATCATGCAACTGATGACCGCCGTCAGCCCGCAGCTGGAGCAGTTGAAGAAGGAAGGTGAAGCTGGCCGTCGCAAGATTAGCCAGTACACCCGCTACGGCACTGTCGTTCTCGCCTTGGTCCAAGCTATCGGCATGTCCGTTGGCCTGGCCGGGCAGGGCGTTGCGTTCACTGGTGACTTTGGCTTCCATTTCGTCGCGGTATCCACATTTGTGGCTGGTGCGATGTTCATGATGTGGCTGGGTGAGCAGATTACTGAGCGTGGTGTTGGCAACGGTATCTCGATGTTGATTTTCGCAGGTATCGTCGCCGGTCTTCCGAGAGCGATTGGGCAGTCTTTCGAGTCTGCACGTCAGGGTGATATCAACATTTTCGCCTTGGTTGCCATCGGTTTGCTGGCAGTAGCGATTATCGGTTTTGTGGTGTTCATTGAGCGTGGCCAGCGTCGTATTGCTGTTCACTACGCCAAGCGTCAGCAGGGCCGCAAGGTTTTTGCTGCGCAGACCAGCCACTTGCCGCTGAAAGTGAATATGGCCGGTGTAATTCCGGCAATTTTCGCGAGCAGCATTTTGCTGTTTCCGGCTTCGTTGGGTACCTGGTTTGGTCAGTCCGAAAATATGGGCTGGCTGCAGGACCTCTCTCAGTCGATCGCTCCTGGTCAGCCGTTGAATATTCTGCTGTTTAGTGCAGGGATTATTTTCTTCTGCTTCTTCTATACGGCGTTGATGTTCAATCCGAAAGACGTAGCGGAAAACCTGAAGAAGTCCGGTGCCTTTATTCCGGGCATCCGTCCAGGTGAGCAGTCTGCACGCTACATTGATGGTGTTCTGACTCGTTTGACCCTGTTCGGTGCTCTATATATGACGGCCGTGTGCTTGTTGCCCCAGTTCCTGGTGGTTGCAGCAAACGTTCCGTTCTACCTTGGCGGGACCTCGTTGCTGATCGTGGTCGTGGTTGTGATGGACTTCATGTCCCAAGTACAATCGCACCTCGTTTCGCACCAGTACGAATCCCTGATGAAGAAAGCCAACCTGAAGGGCTACGGCAGCGGCATGTTGCGCTGAGTACCCCATAAGGTTCGAGGAGTTGGTGATGAAAGTTCGTGCATCGGTGAAAAAGCTGTGCCGTAACTGCAAGATTATTCGCCGCGAAGGTGTTGTTCGAGTAATTTGCAGCGCGGAACCGCGTCACAAACAGCGCCAAGGCTGAGTGTGATCCGCTTGAAGCCCGGCAGCTAGTGCGCTGCCGGGTTGATTATTTGTTATTACAGCGATATTATCTCGCGCCCTATTTCTTGGCTTCCGGGGCGTAGGTAGCTGTCAATTGGAGTCCCACTGAATGGCCCGTATTGCAGGCGTTAACATTCCAGATAACAAGCACACTGTTATCTCGCTGACCTACATCTATGGTGTTGGTCGCACTACTGCGCAGAAAATTTGCGCAGTTGCTGGGGTAAACCCAGCCGCTAAGATCAAGGATCTGAGCGACGAGCAGATTGAACAGCTGCGTGGCGAAGTGGCGAAGTTCACCACTGAAGGTGACCTGCGTCGCGAAATCAACATGAAAATCAAGCGTTTGATGGACCTCGGTTGCTATCGCGGTCTGCGTCATCGTCGTGGTCTTCCAGTACGCGGTCAGCGTACCAAGACTAACGCGCGTACCCGTAAAGGTCCGCGTAAGCCGATCCGCAAGTAATCGCCCCAGCGAATCGACAGGAAAATTATCATGGCAAAACCTGCTGCTCGTCCTCGTAAAAAAGTTAAAAAGACAGTGGTTGATGGCATCGCCCACATCCATGCTTCTTTTAACAACACCATCGTGACCATCACCGACCGTCAAGGTAACGCGCTTTCTTGGGCTACCTCCGGTGGTTCGGGTTTCCGCGGTTCCCGCAAGTCCACCCCGTTTGCTGCTCAAGTAGCTGCTGAACGTGCTGGTCAAGCTGCGCTGGAATACGGCCTGAAAAACCTCGACGTTAACGTCAAAGGTCCAGGTCCAGGTCGTGAGTCTGCTGTCCGTGCTTTGAACGGCTGTGGCTATAAGATCGCCAGCATCACCGACGTGACGCCAATCCCGCACAACGGGTGCCGTCCGCCGAAGAAGCGCCGCGTGTAATCCAGGAGATTGTAAAGAATGGCTCGTTACATTGGTCCAAAATGCAAACTCGCTCGTCGCGAAGGCACCGATCTCTTCCTGAAGAGCGGCGTGCGCGCGATCGAATCGAAGTGCAACATTGAAGCAGCACCTGGTATCCACGGCCAACGCCGCGGTCGCCAGTCCGATTACGGCACCCAACTGCGTGAAAAGCAGAAGGTCCGTCGTATCTACGGCGTTCTCGAGCGTCAGTTCAGCGGCTACTACAAAGAAGCTGCTGGCAAGAAAGGTGCAACCGGTGAAAACCTGCTGCAACTGCTCGAATGCCGTCTGGACAACGTTGTATACCGTATGGGCTTTGGTTCTACTCGTGCCGAATCCCGTCAGCTGGTATCGCACAAGTCGATCAGCGTTAACGGTCAGACCGTAAACGTTCCGTCCTACCAGGTTCGTGCTGGTGACGTGGTCGCAGTTCGCGAGAAAGCAAAAAACCAACTTCGCATTGTCCAAGCTCTCGATCTGTGTGCCCAACGTGGCCGCGTAGAATGGGTAGAAGTAGACACTGAGAAGAAGTCGGGCGTTTTCAAGAACGTTCCTGCTCGCAGTGATCTGTCCGCCGACATCAACGAAAGCCTGATTGTCGAGCTCTACTCCAAGTAAGGGCTAGAAAATAGGTGCATCCATGCAGATTTCGGTAAATGAGTTCCTGACACCCCGCCACATTGATGTGCAGGTTGTCAGTCCAACCCGCGCCAAAATTACTCTCGAGCCTCTCGAGCGTGGTTTTGGCCACACCCTGGGCAACGCGCTGCGCCGCATCCTGTTGTCCTCAATGCCCGGCTGTGCAGTAGTCGAGGCCGAGATTGACGGTGTGCTCCACGAGTACAGCGCCATCGAAGGTGTACAGGAAGACGTAATTGAAATCCTGTTGAACCTTAAAGGTCTGGCTATCAAGCTGCACGGCCGTGACGAAGTTACGCTGACCTTGTCGAAGAAGGGTTCGGGGGTGGTTACCGCTGCCGATATTCAGCTGGATCATGATGTCGAGATCGTTAACCCCGATCACGTAATCGCTAACCTGGCGTCTAACGGCGCCCTGAACATGAAGCTCACCGTAGCTCGTGGTCGTGGTTATGAACCGGCCGACTCGCGTCAGAGCGATGAAGACGAAAGCCGCAGCATTGGTCGCTTGCAGCTTGACTCTTCGTTCAGCCCGGTTCGCCGTATCGCATACGTGGTGGAAAACGCCCGTGTCGAACAGCGTACTAACCTGGACAAGCTGGTTATTGATCTGGAAACCAACGGTACTCTGGATCCTGAAGAGGCTATCCGCCGCGCTGCAACCATTCTGCAACAGCAGTTGGCTGCGTTCGTCGACCTCAAAGGTGACAGCGAACCAGTGGTAATCGAGCAGGAAGACGAGATCGATCCGATCCTGCTTCGCCCGGTTGACGATCTGGAACTGACTGTACGTTCGGCTAACTGCCTTAAGGCGGAAAACATTTACTACATCGGCGACCTGATTCAGCGTACCGAAGTAGAACTGTTGAAGACTCCGAACCTGGGCAAGAAATCCTTGACTGAAATCAAGGACGTTCTGGCCTCCCGCGGTCTGTCCCTCGGCATGCGCCTCGACAACTGGCCGCCTGCAAGTCTTAAGAAGGACGACAAGGCGACTGCCTGATCGTCGTAATCACCGAACGTGAGTTTGGTAAGGAATGAACCATGCGTCATCGTAAAAGTGGTCGTCACCTGAGCCGTACCAGCTCGCACCGCAAGGCCATGTTCCAAAACATGGCGGTGTCGCTGTTCGAGCACGAGCTGATCAAAACTACACTGCCGAAAGCTAAAGAACTGCGTCGCGTTGCTGAGCCGCTGATCACTTTGGCCAAGACAGACAGCCTGGCTAACCGCCGTCTGGCTTTCGACCGTACTCGTTCGAAAGCTATCGTTGGTAAGCTCTTCAACGACCTGGGCAAGCGTTACGCTACCCGTGAGGGTGGCTACCTGCGCATCCTCAAGTGCGGTTTCCGCGCTGGCGACAACGCGCCTATGGCGTACGTCGAGTTGGTTGATCGTGCTACTGCCGGCGAAGCTGTAAGCGCCGAGTAAGACGACAAGCTGTAACGAAGAACCGGGCCTAGTGCCCGGTTTTTTGTGCGCGTAATAAAAGCGCGATGCGTACAAGCTTCCGGGGGTTTGGCTTGGCACTATGACGTTTGGGGAGTTTGGTAGTTATTCTCTATCGATGCCTACAATTTAATGAATTTGTAGACGTCATATTGATGATCAATACTTCCTCCAAGCCGATTAGCCGGCAGTTCCAAGTCCGACCTGAGGGAAATTGAGCATGAGCCAGAACAAAATCCTTACTACCGCCAGCGGCGCGCCCGTTGCGGATAACCAGAATTCCCGATCCGCCGGCCCGCGCGGTCCGCTGCTGCTCGACGATTTTCACCTGATCGAGAAGCTCGCTCACTTCAACCGTGAAAACATTCCTGAGCGTCGTGTGCATGCGAAGGGGTCGGGTGCCTACGGTACTTTCACGGTCACCCAAGACATCACTCAGTACACCAGCGCCAAGCTGTTCGAGTCGGTTGGCAAGCAAACCCCTACCTTCCTGCGGTTTTCCACCGTAGGGGGGGAGCGCGGTTCGGCTGATACCGAGCGCGACCCACGTGGTTTCGCCTTGAAGTTCTACACCGAAGAAGGCAACTGGGACATCGTGGGTAACAACACCCCTGTGTTTTTCATCCGCGATCCGTTGAAGTTCCCGGACTTCATCCACACCCAAAAACGCCTGCCGCAAAGCAACCTGAAAAGCGCACAAATGATGTGGGATTTCTGGTCGCACTCCCCAGAGGCACTGCACCAGGTCACCATCCTGTTTTCGGACCGTGGTATTCCTGACGGCTACCGCCACATGCACGGCTTCGGCAGCCACACTTATAGCCTGATCAACGCCAAGGGCGAGCGTCACTGGGTTAAGTGGCACTACAAAACCAAGCAGGGCATCAAGAACCTGGCGCCCGCCGAAGCGGCTCGTCTGGCCGGTACCGACCCTGATTACGCCCAGCGCGATCTGTTCGGTGCAATCGAACGGGGTGACTTCCCGAAATGGCGTGTCTGCATCCAGATCATGACCGAGGCTCAGGCCAACGCTCATTACGAAAATCCTTTTGATGTGACCAAAACCTGGTCGCAGAAGGAATTTCCGCTGATCGAAGTCGGAGAACTGGAGCTTAATCGCAACCCACAAAACTACTTCGCTGAAGTGGAACAGGCTGCGTTCGGCCCTAGCAACATGGTTCCAGGTGTAGGCCTGTCGCCAGACCGTATGTTGCAAGGCCGTGTGTTCGCGTATGCAGATGCCCACCGCTACCGTGTTGGCACCAACCACCAGCAACTGCCGGTGAACGCCCCACGTAGCCCGGTGAACAGCTATCAGCGTGATGGCTCGATGGCATTCGGCAGCAACGGTGGCGCAGCGCCCAACTACGAGCCGAACAGCTACGCCGATGCGCCGAAACAAGCCCCTCAATACGCTGAGCCTGCTTTGGCCTTGAGCGGTGCGGCAGATCGTTACGATCACCGGGAAGACACTGACTACTACAGCCACGCTGGTGCGCTGTTCCGCCTGATGAACGATGAGCAGAAAGCCTTGCTCACCAGCAATATCGCCGGAGCAATGGGCGGCGTTTCCAGTGATGTGGTCCAGCGTCAATTGCAGCACTTCTACAAGGCAGATCCTGCTTATGGAGAAGCAATCGCAAAGGCACTGGGTGTATCGCTTAACTAACTCTAAACGATAAGCAGAACCGCCCTCATTTGGGCGGTTTTTGCGTTATTTCAGCTACTTTTCTCCGGAAATCTTCACTTTTCTGCCGTTGGTCCCGTGACCTTCAGGTCATCATGGTTCAAACTACAGACTTTCAAGCAGGGAGATGTAGGGCGATGCAAGGTCACCCCGACGTAATCGATTACCTCAACACGTTGCTGACGGGCGAACTGGCTGCTCGTGACCAATATTTCATCCACTCGCGTATGTACGAAGACTGGGGCTTTACCGAGCTCTACGAGCGTATCAACCATGAGATGGAAGAAGAGGCACAGCACGCCGACGCACTGATGCGCCGTATCCTCATGCTCGAAGGCACGCCGCGTATGCGTCCGGATGATCTGGACGTGGGCACAACCGTACCTGACATGCTCGCTGCCGACCTGCGCCTCGAGTACAAGGTCCGTGCCGCGCTCTGCAAAGGCATCGAACTCTGCGAGCAGCACAACGACTATGTCACCCGGGAAATCCTGCGGGTGCAGTTGAATGACACCGAAGAAGATCACACCTACTGGCTTGAAAAGCAGTTGGGCCTGATCAAGCTGATCGGCCTGGAGAATTACCTGCAATCGCAGTTCTGATTTCCGGCTACAAAAAAGCCCCTGTCACCGCAAGGTGACAGGGGCTTTTCATTGGGCCTGAAAAGGTCAGGCCCGGTCGCGTTCCAGCAACGGCTTCAGGTAGTAACCGGTATGCGACTGCGGCATTTCGGAGACCTGCTCCGGCGTGCCTACGGCAATGATCTGGCCACCCTTGGAACCGCCTTCCGGCCCCAGGTCCACCAGCCAATCGGCCGTCTTGATCACATCAAGGTTGTGCTCGATTACCACCACGGTGTTGCCGTGGTCGCGCAGGCGGTGCAGCACGTCCAGCAATTGCTGTATATCCGCGAAGTGCAGGCCCGTGGTCGGCTCATCGAGGATATACAGGGTCTTGCCGGTATCGCGTTTGGACAGCTCGCGAGACAACTTCACCCGCTGCGCCTCACCACCTGACAGCGTGGTCGCCGACTGACCCAGCTTGATATACGACAAACCCACGTCCATCAGCGTCTGCAGTTTGCGCGCCAACGCCGGAACTGCGTCGAAGAACACCCGCGCTTCCTCGATGGTCATCTCCAAGGTTTCGTGGATGCTCTTGCCCTTGTACTTGATCTCCAGGGTCTCGCGGTTGTAGCGCTTGCTTTTGCACACATCGCACGGCACGTAGATGTCCGGCAGGAAGTGCATTTCCACCTTGATCAAGCCGTCGCCCTGGCACGCTTCGCAGCGTCCGCCCTTGACGTTGAACGAGAACCGACCCGGCCCGTAACCCCGTGAGCGGGATTCCGGAACCCCGGCAAACAGTTCACGAATGGGCGTGAACAAACCGGTGTAGGTCGCCGGGTTGGAACGTGGCGTCCGGCCAATCGGGCTTTGGTCGATGTCGACCACCTTATCCAGGTGTTCCAGGCCTTTGATGCTGTCGTGCGCCGCCGCTTCCAAGGTGGTCGCGCCGTTCAGGGCAGTGGCACTCAAGGGAAACAACGTGTTGTTTATGAGCGTCGATTTACCTGAGCCGGAAACACCGGTCACGCATGTCAGCAAACCAATTGGAATTTCCAAGTCGACATTGCGCAAGTTGTTACCGCGTGCGCCCTTGAGGTGCAGCGCTAGCTTCTTGTTACGCGGTGTGCGTTTGGCCGGCACTTCGATCTTGACGCGGCCAGACAAGTATTTGCCGGTCAGCGAGTCCGGATGAGCCATGACTTCGGCCGGGGTGCCTTCAGCGACAATATGTCCGCCATGCACACCGGCGCCCGGGCCGATATCAACCACGTAATCCGCCAGGCGAATCGCGTCTTCATCGTGTTCGACCACAATCACCGTGTTGCCGATATCCCGCAGGTGTTTCAACGTACCCAGCAGGCGATCGTTGTCGCGCTGGTGCAGGCCAATCGACGGTTCGTCGAGGATGTACAACACACCCACAAGGCCGGCGCCGATCTGGCTGGCCAGGCGGATGCGCTGTGCTTCACCGCCGGACAAGGTATCGGCGCTGCGGTCCAGAGACAGGTAGTCCAGGCCAACGTTGACCAGGAACTGCAACCGCTCGCGAATCTCCTTGAGGATCTTGTCGGCGATTTCTCCACGGCGGCCGGTCAGCTTGAGTACGCCAAAGTATTCGCAGGCATCACCGATCGGCAGGTTGGTCACCGCCGGCAATGTTTTCTCGCCCACCCACACATGCCGCGCCTCACGACGCAGGCGAGTGCCGCGGCAATCCGGGCAAGGTTGTGTGCTGAGGAATTTCGCCAGTTCTTCGCGCACGCTGGCCGATTCGGTCTCGCGGTAGCGACGCTCCAGGTTCGGCACGATGCCTTCGAACGGGTGCGAGCGCTTGACGATATCGCCACGGTCGTTCAGGTACTTGAAGTCGACGTTCTGCGAACCACTGCCGTGCAAGATGACCTTCTGCTGGTCCGCCGGCAGTTGGTTGAACGGTACCTCCAGGCTGAACTTGTAATGCGACGCCAACGACCCCAGCATCTGGAAGTAGTAAACGTTGCGCCGATCCCAGCCGCGTATCGCCCCCTCCGCCAGCGTCATGTCACCGTTGACCAGGCGCTTGATGTCGAAGAACTGCTTCACCCCCAGGCCATCACAGGTCGGGCAGGCGCCGGCCGGGTTGTTGAAGGAGAACAGCTTGGGTTCAAGCTCGCTGATGGCGTGGCCGCAGATCGGGCAGGCAAAGCGCGCGGAGAAGATGATCTCTTCGCCCGGCTCGTCGTCCATCGGCGCCACGAGTGCAATGCCGTCGGCCAGCTTCAGCGCGGTTTCGAAGGATTCCGCCAGGCGCTGCTGCAGATCGGCGCGCACTTTGAAACGGTCAACGACCACATCGATCGAGTGCTTCTTCTGCTTGTCGAGCTTCGGCGCCTCGTCCAGCTCATAGAGCTTGCCGTTGATGCGTGCACGTACAAAACCTTGCGCCCGCAGCTCTTCGAAGACGGAAAGGTGTTCACCCTTGCGCTCACGGATCACCGGTGCCAGCAGCATCAGCTTGGCGCCTTCCGGCTGGGCCAGCACCAGGTCGACCATCTGGCTGACTGTCTGGGCTTCCAGGGGAATGTCGTGGTCCGGGCAACGCGGAATACCCACACGTGCATACAGCAGGCGCAGGTAGTCGTAGATTTCGGTGATGGTGCCCACGGTGGAGCGCGGGTTATGGGAGGTCGACTTCTGTTCGATGGAGATCGCCGGCGACAGGCCTTCAATGGTGTCGACGTCGGGCTTTTCCATCATCGACAGGAACTGGCGGGCATAGGCCGACAGCGATTCCACATAGCGACGCTGGCCTTCGGCATACAGCGTGTCGAACGCCAGGGACGATTTGCCGGACCCGGACAAACCGGTGATGACGATCAGTTTGTCCCGGGGCAGGGTCAGGTCGATGTTCTTCAGGTTGTGGGTTCTAGCCCCACGAATCAGGATCTTGTCCAAGATGGCCTCGCACGGCGGGCGTAAATAATGCCGGAGTATACGGCTAAAGACTGGATGAATATACACTGTCAAAAGGCCGCTTGCAGCCTTAGATGAAAGCTGCGCGGCAAAGCGCCGCATATACCCTCTCAATCGATGGGACTGGTAGAATCGCCGCCGGTTCACATGAGGTTTTTCCATGCACGATCCCCACAGCGAGCGCATGAGTAGCGGCGAGACCCGAGCGGCAAGCGGTCTGGCCCTGGTGTTCGCCTTCCGTATGCTGGGCATGTTTATGGTGTTGCCGGTGCTGGCGACCTATGGAATGGATCTCGCCGGCGCGACCCCCGCATTGATTGGTCTGGCCATTGGCGCGTATGGCCTGACCCAGGCCATTTTCCAGATCCCGTTCGGGATCATTTCCGACCGTATTGGCCGTCGCCCGGTGATCTACCTCGGGCTGATCGTGTTTGCCCTCGGCAGTGTGCTGGCGGCCCAGTCCGACTCCATATGGGGCGTGATTGCCGGGCGTATCCTGCAAGGCGCCGGCGCGATTTCCGCGGCCGTGATGGCCTTGCTGTCGGACCTGACCCGCGAACAACACCGCACCAAGGCCATGGCCATGATCGGCATGACCATCGGTCTGTCGTTTGCCGTGGCCATGGTCGTCGGCCCTTTGCTGACCCGCGCGTTCGGCCTGCACGGACTGTTCCTCGCCACCGGCGGCATGGCGCTGTTCGGCATCGTGATCGTGGCCTTTATGGTGCCGCGCTCCACCGGCACGTTGCAGCATCGCGAATCGGGTGTCGCGCGCAAGGCACTCTTGCCGACACTCAAGCACCCCGACCTGCTGCGCCTGGATTTAGGTATCTTCGTATTACACGCCATGCTGATGTGCAGCTTCGTTGCCTTGCCCCTGGCACTGGTGGAAAAAGCCGGTCTGCCCAAGGAACAGCACTGGTGGGTCTACCTGACAGCGCTGCTGATTTCATTCTTCGCCATGATTCCGTTCATCATTTATGGCGAGAAAAAACGCAAAATGAAACGAATCCTGCTCGGTGCCGTCACGACGCTGATGCTCACTGAGCTATTCTTCTGGCAGTTCGGCGACAGCCTGCGGGCGCTGGTAATCGGCACGGTGGTGTTCTTCACTGCGTTCAACCTGCTGGAGGCGTCACTGCCTTCGCTGATCAGTAAAGTTTCACCGGCCGGTGGCAAGGGCACGGCGATGGGGGTGTATTCCACCAGTCAGTTCCTCGGCTCTGCACTGGGCGGCATCATGGGGGGCTGGATGTTCCAGCATGGCGGTTTGTCGGTTGTCTTCCTCGGATGCGCCGGGCTGGCTGCACTTTGGCTGGCCTTTGCTGTTACCATGCGCGAACCTCCCTACGTCACAAGTTTGCGTTTGCCGCTATCGCCTGAGGCGATCCGCGAAAGCGGCCTGGTAGAGCGCCTTAAGGCCGTCGTAGGGGTAACAGATGCAGTCGTGGTCGCGGAAGAGGCGGCCATTTACATCAAATTGGACACCGAATTATTGGATCGCGCGACGCTCGAGCAACTGGTCAACCCAGTGCCGACAGCGCGCCCAGCCTAGGAGAACGTTATGGCCCGTGGGGTTAACAAAGTCATATTGGTCGGTACATGCGGCCAGGATCCCGAAGTTCGCTACTTGCCTAACGGTAACGCCGTGACCAACCTGAGTCTGGCGACCAGCGAACAGTGGACCGACAAGCAGACTGGCCAGAAGGTCGAGAAAACCGAATGGCACCGCGTGTCGATGTTCGGCAAGGTTGCCGAGATCGCTGGTGAGTACCTGCGCAAAGGTTCGCAGGTCTACATCGAAGGCAAACTGCAGACCCGCGAGTGGGAAAAAGACGGCATCAAGCGTTACACCACTGAAATCGTGGTCGACATGCAAGGCACCATGCAACTGCTGGGCGGCCGTCCGCAGGGCGACCAACAAGGCCAAGGCGGCATGTCCAACTCGGCACCGCGTCCACAGCAGTCCCGCCCACAGCCAAGCCAGCAGCCACAGCGTGAGTCGCGCCCAGCGCCACAACAGGCTGCCCCGCAACCGGCTCCGGATTTTGACAGCTTTGATGACGATATTCCGTTCTAGGACTTACCTGAGACTTTATTGTAAAGTTTTTGTCGGAAAGCCCCTATTTAAGGGGCTTTTTTGATGGTTCACGTTGTAAAGTTTTACGTCGCGATTTGCCGATTTTCAGGATTGTGTACTACCTTGAAAAATGTAAAATTTTCATGGGTTGTAATCCCGATGACTTTATTGGCGATAAAACACATCCAATTCCGCCATGGCGAGCGGCATAAATTGTTGGTTAGTGCCCAGACGGGCATCCCTCTGTATTACCCCTCACTCTTTATCACGACCCATGTCCGTGCTGGCGGCTTCTCCGTTTCTACAGTGCAGGGGGCGCTTGCGGCAATTAAAGTGCTGTATGCCTGGTAAGCAAACCAAGGCATTAATCTTGAAGCGTTGTTTTCGACAGGACGACTGCTCCTGCGCGAGGAAGTTACTTCGTTGGTCGCGTTTAGTGCCCGGCTGTTAAGTGGGGAGCGCCGACAACTAACCGCGAAGGTGCACACCTTGAAGCTTAACGCCGGCAGAACCGTCGCTTGTAATACGCGTAGCGTCGGTGCGCAGACGCAATTCACACGGATCAGCACAATGTCAAAATACCTTGGCTTTTTGGCTGAAACATTACGTGTCGGGCGTGATAGTAGTGCGACGGAGAGTCAGGTGAGTGCAATGGTTAAGCGTCTCAACGCATGCCGACCAAAGGTAAGGAACATCTCAGCAGTCGACCGGGATGAGAGGGGCTTGGACATCCATTTGGTGGATTAGGTACTCGAGTATCTTTGGCCAGATCACCCGCAGAATCCTTTTTCTAGTAAGGGTCTCCAGCAGCGCAATTATTTAATCATAACGCTGCTTCGCTATCTGGGCATTAGGCGGGGCGAACTGCTCAATTTGCGGGTAGAGGACGTAGATTTCAGTCAGGGTGTGATCAAAATCGTTAGACGTGCGGACAGCCCGCTGGACAGTCGCCGAAATCAACCGTTGGTTAAGACCGCGCAGCGTGTGAGCGCAGGGCGTGACGTAGTGATCGCCAGCCAGACCGAACAGGACGACTACGCCTATCAGCGGCGGCGCATCAGCGGCACCGAGCAAACCATCCTGCAACATGCGTCGACGGTGGAGGTTGGCGGCCACATGGCCATTGAGGCCCGGCGCGATATTGCGGTTATTGCCAGCACCGTTAGTGCTGCCAAGAACCTGAGCGTTGAAGCGGGTGAAAACGTGTCGCTTATTTCTGCGGCCAATGAGCAACACGAGTATTCGAAAGGCAAAAAAGGCAATACTAAAACCACGACCCAACTGGACAACGTGACCCAGCAAACCGCTCAGCTAAACGCTGGCGGTAACTTGGTTGCTATTGCAGGTACCGACCTGACCCTGGTTGCCAGCAAAATCAGCGCCGGCAACGAAGCCTATATTCAGGCGGGTGAGGAGTTGAAGCTGTTGGCCGCGCAAGACAGTCATTACTCGTTGTATGACATGAATAAAAAGGGCAGTTGGGGTAGCAAGAAAACTCAGCGTGATGAGGTGACCCAGGTCACCCATGTGGGCAGCGAGATCAAAGCCGGTTCGAGCATGATGCTCGAAAGTGGCAGTAATCAGCTGTTTCAAGCGGCAAAGCTCCAGAGTGGGGGGGACATTGCGATTGTCAGCGGTGGCTCGGTGACATTTGAGGCGGTTAAAGACTCGCGGCAGGAGAGTCACGAAAAGAGTAAGAGCGATATGGCGTGGAACAGTGCCAAAGGTGAAGGCAGTACTGACGAGACATTACGTCAGACCTTGATGGTGGGGCAGGGGCAACTCGCTATTCGCGCCGCCGGTAAGATCAATATAGACCTCAAGCAGATTGACCAAAAAACTGTCAGCCAGACGATTGATGCAATGGTTCAAGCCGAGCCTCAGCTTGCCTGGATCAAAGTAGCTGAAGCCAATGGGCAAGTTGATTGGCGAATGGTCAAGGAGATCCACGACAGCTGGGACTATAAGCAATCGGGATTAGGTGCCGCACCCGCGCTGATTATTTCGATTGTCGCCAGCATCTACCTGGGGCCCCTCGCGGGGGCTATGGCTAGCAACTTTGCGGTTGGGACAATCAATGGCGGCGGTGATATTGGTGCGGGACTGAAAGCGGCCACCAGTAAAGATGCGATCAAGGGTTACGCGACGCAAATGGTCACTAGCGGAGTCCTGGCCGGAATAGACACCGCTGTCGGTGGTTGGAATACCGACGGGGCGTTGATTCTTAACGCGGACGGGGTCAATAACCCTGGTTATAGCAAGAGCATGCTGGACTGGAACACGGTCAGTGACAATGTGCTGCGCAGCACTACCCACGCTTTGGTAGCCGGCAGCATCAATACGGCGATTAACGGCGGTAGCTTGAAGGACAATCTTGGCGCAGCCGCAGTTTCCGAAGGGCTGGACCTGACGGCAGCCTTTGGCAACAAGCAGGTGGGCGATTTGGCTGAGTACCTGAAAATAACCCCAGGGTCGGCACAAAAAGTCTTGATGCATGCTGTATTGGGAGGAGCGTTATCAAGCGCTAAAGGTGGAGACTTCAAGACCGGGGCTTTAGCCGGCGCCGCCTCAGAAGGATTGACAGCTTTCGCAACGGAAAAACTGGGTAACTACCTGGACTCCCGGTTTGCCACGGATACCCAGTTCCGGGTAGGCACCGCTCAACTCGTCGGCGTTTTGGCGGGTGCTCTAGTCAACGGTGATCCTGCAACCGCTAGCTGGGTAACCGGAAACGCAAAAAAATATAATGATGAGTTTCATATTGGTGGGCCCGCCATTGCGGGGGCTGTGAGTGCAGGTGAAAAAGTGCTTAAAGAGGGTGGAACGCCAGACCAGGCTACCGCTGCAATGAGTTCGCACCTGAGGGGCGATGGTTTTGATGGGCCAATGCCTGCCAATGGACTTGTACAAGCATGGTCAATCGGTGTTGGTCTGCCCCTGGCGGCAGTTGAAGCACCTGCTGTAGGGATAGGAGGGCTGGTAGCGGGTGCCTTGATTTCCGGCGGTGCAAATTTCGGCTATCAGCTATCGACGGGTAAGGACGTTAACTATACCGATGTATCCATCGCCGCGACGGTTGGAGGATTAACGCAAGGGAAGGGGTTCTGGCTGACTCAAGGATACGGATTGAGCGGCGCTTATTTGGGCAGTGTAATCAAGGGCGAGGATGCGAAGTATTCGTTGCTGGGCTCTGTGCTAGGCACTGCAATAGGTTATAAATCCGGAAATGTGATCACAGGGCAGTTGAAACCATTAATAGGAAATACTGCGAGCGAAACCTCAGGAGCGGCGACAGGTTCTGTATTGTCTGAAATTGTCAGCGGTGGTGTATCTAATATGGGAAGTAATAAATGAAGCCAAAAACGGTAGGTTGGTACCTATTGGGTACGCTAGTTGTGTATTTTTTTCTGGTTTTTTTTATGGTGGGTATTGTCGGTAATTTACTTGTGGCGACGATTGCATATTTCAAGCTGGGTCATTGGGCGCTTGAGACTGGCGTTATCAATGCCTCTCTGAAAGTCGCTGCTTACTGCGGAGTTCCAGTAGGTGCGGGTATTTGGGTGTTGTCATGGCTGAAAAGTCGTAAAGAAAAAAAAAGGCACTAGTATTTGTGCTATCGGTGGGGAAAAGGGATGAAAGGAAAAGGGGACGGATTTATGTGCGCCAGACAAAGCGTGGTCGCCTGGAATTGACGGCGCAAGCCGTCATGAAATGGCGTAAGAAACCGAGCGGGTACTAACCCCGTCCGGCAAGGACCAGCCATCCACCGGAAGCGAGTCTTGTGTGGTGCTCGGGTAACCGGCACTGCGAAGCTTAGACAGCGAGTGTATAGGCCGTGTAATACAGCCTCGAAATGTCCGCAGCGTGGAAGCCGACGCCTTATAAATAGTGGAAGGCAATATTGAAATACCGCAATGGCTTGGTATTGAAATCCCACCGGGGTCAGAGAGCAGGGCACGTACGCATGAGGGTTTTTCAGGAGCCTGGCCCGTTGTTTTCCTCCATGAGATGACCGGTGAGGAAAGGAGCGGCCGCCAACCTTCCATGGAAAAGGGGACGGATTTTATTTAGTTCCTGTTTTTTAATCTGTTAGCTAAGAAATGGCTTGGCGTATTATTGCTCTTTAATAATTGAGTTTTTTTTTGCTTGGCAAGCTTGAGCTTAGTCAAGCGGGGGTAGTCCATTTAATGCTTTTTGGTGTTCATAAAAATTGTAACGGACGACTTCGCGTCAGTATCCATCAAACCCCTGGGTCCCATGACTCAGGGGTTTTTTATTGGGTGGGATACAGGCCTTGGCCATAAGGCTATCGGATCCAATCATCCACGGAGCGTCGTTTGGCTTTCTTGCCTGTCAGCAAGATGGGTTTTCCCCAGTCGAACAATGATGTGGATATCCGATGTTTCTTGCCTTTGAACACGGTGCTGAGCATTGCCCGGATATTCTCCAGCAAGGGAGGTTCAAGGTCCGCCTGAAGGGGGTAGCCCTGCGGGTAGTTTCGCCGTTCGACCCAATACACGATGCGAGAAGTGATGAACAGGGAGAGCATCATCGCGCCCATCGTGAACGGCAGCGTCAAGTACGGCGGGAGGCTCTCGGGCTTGTTCCAGATGACGTCCAGGCCGTAGTCCCGTAGCAGAAGCGCGCCCGCGATGAAGAACCCCGGCAACGTATTGAAGATGAGCAGCAAGCAGGTCAACATCGATAAGCGTTCGAGGAACGGTGCCCTGACTTCCTCCGCCGTATGATCAATCGGACTGTCCTGCCCGATGATTCGCCCTATAACCTTGACTTCGGTCATGGCGTTGCCCGTCACGAAGATGGGCACAATCAGGTACTCACCGGGGTTTATGCAGTCAAAGTCGATGCGTATTGTCGTCGGGCTTGTAATCGTTGCCGCACAGTCGGTCTGGTCTTCGAAAGGGACGGTCTTGGCGCTCACCAGGGTGCAGTCATCGCCGACCTGTATCTGGAGTGGCGCCGATGGCGTCAGGTCCGATTGCACGACCGGTTGATTGCCTTTGTTCCAGATCAGCATGCCGATCACGTACACGCCTCTGTGCTGATTGCCTTCTTCATCACATATGCGAAACGGCAGTTCTTTCGGTATCTCAGCCACGATGCCCCTGAGCAGCAGGCGCGCCTCCAGGCGTTTATGGGGGAGGCTGGGCTTTCGGCCGAACAGCGTGGTGATCAAACGAACAAGTGCAGTAACCGGGGAGAGAAATTCTCCGAGTGTCATATAGGCCTCCCATCCCTAGGCAAAAAACGAGGTATGTCATCTTCAACGTGTCGTGACTATAAACGCTTTGTACCGGGGAGGCTGTTTTCGGCAAAGCGGACCAGGCGTGCAGCACTCGGTATTTGTCCTCGAGGCTCACACGATTTAGGCTGGCGCCAACGTCAACAAGATGGAAAGCCGCGATGACCTGGTCTGCCAAGCAATACACACTGTTCGAACAGCAGCGCACCCGTCCCGTCCGTGACTTGGTCGCGGCCATTCCGAATGCCGAGGTGCGCAACGCCGTGGATCTGGGCTGCGGCCCCGGTAACTCCACCGAAGTGCTGGCCGAGCGTTTTCCGCAAGCCCATGTCACCGGCCTGGACAGCTCCGACGACATGCTGGTGGACGCCCGCAAACGGCTGCCGGCACTGAGCTTCGAACTGGCGGATATAGGTGACTGGAAACCTGTGCAAGCCTTCGATGTGATCCTGGCCAACGCGTCCCTGCAATGGTTACCGGACCACGCCACGCTTTACCCGCACCTGGCCCGCCAACTGACGCCCGGTGGCACGCTGGCGGTGCAAACCCCGGACAACCTCGATGAGCCTGCCCACCGGCTTGCCCGCGACGTCGCGGCCGATGGTCCTTGGTCGGCCAAGATCGGCGCGGTCAAACACAACCAGCGTCATACCGCGAGCTACTACTACGAACTGCTGAGCAAGCATTGCAGTACCGTCGATGTGTGGCGCACCACGTATCAGCACCCGTTGGCGGACCACGCGGCGGTGGTGGAGTGGTTCAAAGCATCGGCGCTCAGACCGTTCCTTGCGCCTTTGACCGACGGCGAGAAAGCCGCCTTCCTGCAGGAATACCAGGCGCGGATTACCCAGGCCTATCCAGCCCTGGCGGATGGCACCGTGTTGCTGCCGTTTCCGCGCCTGTTCATCATCGCGACCCGCTGACGCTAAGACGACAAGTGGCGGTCAAGCCGCCGCCGCTTGCGCTTTCAAGTACTCATCTGCCGACACCACACCCGCATAACCAAAGGCCAGCGACGCCATGTACGCCCCATGCACCTGCGCCGCCGGAATCACCTGGCCATTGAACTCCAGGTCCCGTGTCGCGCACGCGTCATGAATCACCGTGACCTTGTAGCCCAGGTCCGCCGCCGCCCGTACCACGCCGTCGATGCACATGTGGCTCATGCTGCCAACCACCACCAGGTCCGTGATGCTGCGTTGTTCCAGCAGTGCGCGCAGGTTGGTTTCGCGAAACGCATTCACAAAGTGTTTAAGCACCACCGGCTCACTGCCTTCGTTCAGCACCTTGGAATGCAGATGCGCCCCTTCGGAGCCTGGCGTGAAGAACGGCGCGTCATCGGACGTGAACTCATGGCGCACATGAATCACCGCATCGCCTGCCTGGCGAAACGCCTGCAGTACTTGCGCGGCCTTGTCTGCCGCGGCGTCCACGCCGTCGAGTGGCCACTTGCCTTGGGGGAAGTAGTCGTTCTGGATATCGATTAGGATGAGCGCTTGCTTGGCCATGTTGTGTTGCCTCGTGATGGGTTGATGGGCCCAGTATCTTAGCTGGCGCCCGCACCGGGGATTGGCTGCGCCGACAATAACAGGGGGAAAACTGACAATGGTGGTCGTCGAGCTGGGCGTGTTGATCTACCAAGGTGCGCAGTTGGCCGCCGTGCATGGCTTGACCGACCTGTTCGGCGTGGCCAACCGCATCGCCGCCGAACATCAATCCGCGCAATTGCCCTTGCTGCGGGTCAGCCATTGGCAGGTGGATGTTACCGGTAAACCGGCGCGCGTATTCAGCAGTCACCCTGGCCCCGAGCAACCGATGATGGCCGTGCTGGTGCCGCCGTCGATTGGTGAATTCACCGAAGACCAGGCGCCCCTCGCGCTGTTGGAGTGGATTCGCCAGCAACACGCGGCGGGTACGGTGTTGGGCGGTGTGTGCATTGGCTCGATCATGCTGGCGCGCAGTGGGTTGCTTGACGGACGTAGCGCCACCACCCATTGGTCTTCTGCCAAATCTTTCGCCGCCCGTTACCCGGCGGTGCGCCTGGAGGCGGATAAGCCCATCGTCGATGACGGCGACCTGATCACCACTGCCGGCTTGATGGCCTGGTCCGAACTCGGCCTGCGCCTGGTCGACCGCCTGATGGGCCCAAGTATCGCGGCCGATACCGCGCGGTTCCTGGTGATCGAACACAGTGACAGTGCCAGCCAATGCGGCAGTAACTTTGCGCCGATTCTCGGCCACGGCGACGCGGCCATCCTCAAGGTTCAGCACTGGTTGCAGGCCAGCGGCGCGGTGGATGTTTCCCTGGCCGCGATGGCCCGGGAAGCCGGTTTGGAAGAGCGCACCTTCCTACGGCGCTTTCGCAACGCCACGGGTTTGAAACCCACCGAATACTGTCAGCACTTGCGCGTGGGCAAGGCGCGGCAGATGCTGGAATTCACTAACGGCACCATCGACCATATCGCCTGGACTGTGGGTTACCAGGACCCGAGTGCCTTTCGCGCCACCTTCAAGAAGATCACCGGCTTGGCGCCCAGCGATTACCGCAGCCGTTTCGGCGTGTGAATCGTGCAGAACGCCGCCGCATCAGAAGGGCGTCGTGCAGAAAAGAGCAGGCCAACTGCCATCGGTTTTTCAGCAACTGGTTGATTTGAAAGTATTCCTGCCCGAGAGCGCCTTGGCCTGATCTCTGCAACGTTCTGTATACACACATGGCGGGATGGCCAAGGGGGACGCATGACCCCGATTCAACGCAAGAAGCTGGTAGTCGCTCACTCCACACGTGAGGGCGCGCCCCTGCATGAAATCGAAACCAACCGCGCCCTGGCGCGCTGGCTGGCGCAGATCCTCGGGCTCAAGTTCGGTGGCAGTTATGACGCTGATCTGCACGCGGGGCTGGCGCTGTACCTGCTGCCCACACAAACCCTGGTCGGCCCGGCCCAGGCGCGAGCGCTCAATATCACGGGGCCGCAGGATTTGTGGGGCGGGTACGTTGACCACGATTTCATCTGCACCAAAGCCATCAGCCATGGTTTGCTCGGCCCTGAAGCCAAAGCGCCCGAAGGTTGGTCGGCACTGTTCTGCGAGCGTGTCCGTAAAGTCGTGCTGGACGGCTTGAGCGTTTTCGCACTGGAAGACGCGCGCCCAGCCGCCACGCGCTTGCTCTACAGTGGACCCATCCGTTTGAAACCCGTGCACGCCTGCGCGGGCCGAGGGCAGGAAGTTATCCACAGCCTGGATGAATTCGAAGCGGTGCTGGCGCGACCTGATGCCGCGAAACGCTTTAGCGAAGGCGTGGTGCTGGAGCAAGACCTGCACGACGTGGTCACCCACAGCGTCGGCCAGAGCTTTATCGGTGATTACGTGTTCAGCTACTGCGGCGAGCAATACCTAACGCAAGACGGGCAGGGCGAAGACGTTTACGGTGGCTCCAACCTGCTGGTGGTGCCGGGTTACTACGAAGACCTGTTACAGCTCCAACTGCCCGACGACGTACGCGAAGCCATCAAACAAGCCCAGGTCTTCGACACGGCTGCCGATGAAGCCTACCCTGGCTTCTATGCATCGCGGCGCAACTATGACATTGCCCAGGGTCTCGACAGCGACGGCCAGCGCCGCAGTGGTGTGCTCGAACAATCCTGGCGGATGGGCGGGGCCAGCAGCGCGGAAGTCGCGGCGCTACAAAGTTTTATCAACAACCCTGGCCTGCGTGCGATCCATGTGTCCTCCTTGGAAACCTATGTGGACCAACCGTTGCCGGCCGATGCCATCGAGGTGTATCGCGGCCCGGCGGAAAACAGCGAGTTTCTTCTCAAGTACGTGACGGTTAAATCTTATGACGGCTAGAAGCGAAAGCATTGCGATCGATATTGACGACGAACAGATGAGCGGCACCTTCCTGAGCCCCAAATCCAAAGTGCCCGGCGTGTTGTTTGTGCACGGTTGGGGCGGTAGCCAGGAGCGAGACCTTGAGCGCGCCAAAGGCATCGCCGGCTTGGGCTGTGTCTGCCTGACCTTCGACCTGCGCGGGCACGCTGGCACGGGCATTCCATTGTCGCGCGTCACCCGCGAAGACAACCTGCGCGACCTGCTGGCGGCCTATGACCGGCTGTTGGCGCACCCGGCCATCGACACCTCGGCGGTCGCGGTGGTGGGCACCAGTTACGGTGGCTACCTCGCGGCGATTCTTACCTCACTGCGCCCGGTGCGCTGGCTGGCGCTGCGCGTGCCGGCGCTGTACCGCGATCATGAGTGGCTCAAGCCCAAGCGTGATCTGGACAAGGCCGACCTGATGGATTACCGCAGCACCTTGGTCCACGCCGAAACCAATCGCGCCTTGCACGCGTGTTCGGCGTTTACCGGGGATGTCTTGATCGTTGAGTCGGAAACCGATGACCACGTGCCCCACGCCACCATCATGAGTTACCGCGCGGCGTGCCAGCAGACTCACTCCCTGACCCATCGCATCATCGACGGTGCCGACCATTCCCTCAGCGATCCGGTGTCCCAGCAAGCGTACACCTCAATCCTGGTGGACTGGATCACCGAGATGGTGGTGGGCGAGCGGTTGAGCATCATCCAATCCCAGTAAGCGTTCAGGCGGGTGTTTTTTTCACCCGCAACGCCTTTGCCTTCGCCTCCACGCCCAGATACATCACCAGTGCGATCAGCAGCGGCACAATAAAGTAGATGGCCCGATACGCAATCAACCCGGCCAGTAAGCTGCCCCGCGACGCTTCATGCTGCAACAGCGCAATAAAGACCGCTTCGAGCACACCCAGCCCGGCCGGAATATGGGTCAGCACCCCGGCAATCGCGCTGATCAACAACACGCCCAGCACCAGCGGATAGTCCAGCTTGGCCGGCAACAGGGTGAAGATCACCGCGGCCATCAGCGACCAATTCAACGCGCCCAGCATCAACTGCAGGCACGCCATGCGCACCGATGGCAGGTTGATTTCCATGCCGCGAATCGTCCACGCGCGTTTCTTCGAAAACTGGCAGGCCAGTAGATAGCCGAGGCTGGCCAGTACCAACAATGCGCCAATGCCTTGCAATGCGGTGGTGCTGACTTTCCATCCCGGCGGCATGGTCACCAAGCCGCTGCTGAACACCACCCCGGCAATCGCCATGTAGCCAAACCAATTGGTGGCCAGGCTCAGACCGAGGATCTTGGCGATATTGCTGGTGCTCACCCCTAGTCGCGAATACAGCCGATAACGCATGGCAATGCCGCCGACCCACGCGCTCAGATTGAGGTTGAAGGCGTAGCTGATGATGCCCACCGGCAGGATCTGCTTCCACACCAGGTTCTGACGGATGTAGGTGCGGCCGATCAAGTCGAAGCTGGCGTACACCAGAAAACTGCACAGTGTCAGTGCACCTGCAATCACCAGTGTGCGCACCTTGAAGTCGCCCAGGGTTTGCACCACTTCGCTCCAATCGATACGCCGCGCGAGCAGGGTGAACAACACGATCAGCACCAGGAAGAAGGCGATGGTCAGCGGTTTCTTCCAGCGTTTGAACCTGGATTCAGTGGTCATTGGCCTGGCTCTCAATCGGTTTCAAACGTGGCTTGTGCGCGGGCAGCCAACCCGTCAACGCAGGGAAATGGCGCATCACATGAAACACCAGAAAACCCACCGTCAATCGCCAGAGCCACAGGCGCGGCTTGCGGTTTTCCGGCATGGTCTGGCAGTGGTCGCGGGCGAGTATCTCCAGGCGTTTGTAGAGCTGTTGATTGAATCCGCGGTCGCGAATCAATACGTTGGCTTCCAGGTTCAGCGACAGGCTCAACGGGTCCAGATTGCTCGACCCCACGGTGCTCCATTCGTCATCCACCAACGCGACTTTGCCGTGCAGCGGGCGCTGGCAATATTCGTGGATCACCACGCCATCCTTGAGCAGGTAGTCGTAGAGCATCCGCGCCGCCAGTTTGGCCAGCAGGACGTCTGGCTGGCCCTGCATGATCAGTTGCACGTGCACGCCCCGGCGCGCGGCGTTGCGGATTTCGCGCAGCAGGCGATAGCCTGGGAAGAAGTAGGCGTTGGCAATCACCGCGCGTTTTTGTGCCTTGCTCAGCGCGTGGATATACGCCTCTTCGATGTCATCGCGATGCTGTACGTTGTCCCGATAAATCAGGCGCACCAGGCCATCGCCCTTGTCGGTGGACCACAACGAAGGCCGCTGCTGGCGCCGCCGCCAGCCACGTCGCGTGCGGACCTGGCGACCGCTTTGCGCCAGGGCGAAGTGATGCAGGTCAGCCACGGCGGGGCCTATTACCTGCACCGCGTAATCCTGCTTGGCTTCGGGGCCGAAATCCCCCAGGTGATCGGCGGAGAAATTGATCCCGCCGATAAACGCCACTTCAGCGTCCACCACCACAATCTTGCGGTGCAGGCGGCGAAACCAATTGGTGCGAAAACCCAGGGTCTTGGATGCGGGGTCAAACATTTGCACCGTGACCCCGGCGGCCGCCAGTTCGCCGAGAAACGTTGGGCTCAGTTCGCCACAACCAAAACCGTCCAGGCTGACCACTACCTTGACCCCACGCTCTGCGGCCTCGATCAAGATGCCCTGCAGCTCATGGCCTACCTTGTCTTCGAAGAGGATGAAGGTCTCCAGCAGAATCTCCCGTCGGGCCGCGCGCAGGGCTTCGAACACCTTGGGAAAATAGGCCTCGCCGTTCTCCAGCAACTCAATCTGGTTGCCACTCTGCCAGCCGTAATCCAGGTCGCGAGCCTTGGCTTCGTCCGGCGGCTGGTCGGTGGAGATATGTTCCACGGCCACGTTCATAGCTCGATCTCCACCGAGAGCGGTACATGGTCGGACAGGTGGGACCAAGGCCGAGTCGTCAGCACCCTAGGGTTATGCACCTTCAGATTGCGCACATAAATCCGGTCCAGCGCCAGCAACGGCAGGCGCGCCGGGAAGGTGCGCGCAGGTTTGCCCATGGATTCAATAAACACCTCCTTCAAGCCGGCCTTGCTCAGGTCGGCCTTTTGTCGCCAATCGTTGAAATCACCGGCGACCACCAGCGGCGCGTCGGCCGGGATCTCGCTGATGCGCTGTTCGATCAGGCGTAATTGCTGCTGGCGGTGTACCTCGCGCAAGCCCAGGTGGATGCAAATCGCATGTATCTCCTGGCCGGTACCTGGCATACGCAGCACGCAATGCAGCAGGCCACGGTTTTCATGGCCGCTTTGGGAGATATCGAGGTTGTCATGGCGCACGATCTGGAATTTCGACAGCAGCGCATTGCCGTGGTCGCCATGGGGATAGACGGCATTGCGCCCGTAGGCGAACTGCGGCCAGATGCTGTCGGCGAGGAACTCGTACTGCGGCATGTTCGGCCAGTCACTGAAGCGCTGGGGGTGGCGTTCGTGGGTGCCGTGGATTTCCTGGAGGAACACCATGTCGGCGCCCACGCTGCGCACCGCTTCACGCAGCTCGGGCAGGATGAAACGTCGGTTCAGGGCAGTGAAGCCCTTGTGGATATTGACCGTCAGCACCGTGAAGCGAGTGATGGCGACGCTGGGGGTGATGGGCACCCAGTCGGGGATCGCAGCCATGATTGCTCCTGTGGAAGAAGTGGGGGCCTGGCCCCCTGTTTATGGCTGACTGTGATTTTTGGCTGAAAGTTTCCAGCGTCCTACAGACGGCATAAAGATGTCGCTGAAGGGGAACGATCAACGCCCAAACCCGTCAGTTCCTTACAGACCCTTCTGAAGGAGCCCGGTGTTTTGCTGAATCTAAAGACTGCATTACTGCTCGGCGCGCTGCTGTTCTGCGGCAGTGGCGCGCTACAGGCTGCGGCCACGGCGCCTGAACCTGAAGCGCCGGCGAAGCCGGAATTGCTGGTGGAGGGCGGTTTGCTTGGGGCGATCAGTTCCAGCATTGATGACGTACAGCAAAAGCTCGATCTCAATCAGAACCTGATCGATGAGTGGCGCCTGCGGGCGGACCGAGCGGCCGATGAGGTCGGGCGGTTGGTCAATCAGACGGCTGCGCGCTCACCCTGGAGCGTGGCGGGGGATTTCCTGTTGCTGTCCGGCGTGTGGTGCGGGGCTTTTGTGGTGCTGACGCTCCTGGGGCGGTTTATCGTGCAGCGCTTGGGCCGTCGCACTTTCTTCGAGCGGCGCGAGCGCCTGCTGGCAGTGCTCGGGTACGTGATTCCCTATACGATTCCTGCGCTGATTTGCCTGCCGCTGACCCTGTATGTCAGCCACTTTTTACCCACCTCCATAGGTCGCGCGCTGGCGCTGTGTTTTGCCTACGCCACCAGCAGCGGCATTTTTTCCACCTCGATGCTGTTGTGCGTCATTGTCATGTTCAATGTCGGACACAAGCGCCCGGCGGTTCGGATTATTCGCAGCTACTGCCCCAAACCGCTGTTCCTGATCGGCTTTCTCGCGGCCCTCAGCGATGCGTTGACCAGCCCCCAGATCGCTCGCCAGCTCGGTGGCAATATCACCAGCAGTATCGCGGTGTTTACCGGTTTGTTCGCGGCGGTGATCTTCGGCGTGCTGGTGGTACGACTGCGTCGGCCGGTGGCTCATCTGATTCGTAACCGGCCGTTGACCCAACGCCTCAAACATCCGGCGTTGCAGCAATCACTGCGGGTGTTTTCCGGGTTGTGGTATTGGCCGATTCTGCTGATGGTGCTGGTCTCGGCAATCAACCTGATCGGCGCCGGCGACGATAATCAGAAGACCCTGCGTTGCGCGCTGTTCACCACGATCCTGCTGATCGGCACGGTGTTTCTCAGCACGGTGTTGCAACACCTGTTCAAGTCGCGCAGCCAGGTGGCGATCCAGCGCAGCAGTGCCTACAAGGAACGCTTCCTCAGCCTGTTGCACGCGATCCTGCGTATTGTCATGGCCATCGCGTTTATCGAGATCCTCGGGCGGATCTGGGGGGTGTCGCTGTTCGAGTTCGCCCAACGCAATTCGGTGGGTCGGGCGATCAGTGATTCTCTCAGCAGCATCGGCCTGATCCTGCTGATGACCTGGCTGTTCTGGGTGGTGCTCGACACGGCTATCCAGGAAGCGTTGAAACCGCCGGTCAACAAACGCTCCAGTCGCCAGCCCAGCACGCGGGTGAAAACCATCCTGCCGTTGCTGCGCAATGCGGTGAAGATCATTCTGGTGGTGATCTGCGCGATCACTACCATGGCCAATCTCGGGATCAACGTCGCGCCGCTGCTGGCCGGTGCCGGGGTGGTCGGCCTGGCCATTGGTTTCGGCTCGCAACAACTGGTGCAGGACGTGATCACCGGGCTGTTCATCATCATCGAAGACACCCTGTCCATTGGCGACTGGGTGGTGCTCGACTCGGGCCACGCCGGCACCGTCGAAGGCCTGACGATTCGCACCCTGCGCCTGCGCGATGGCAAGGGCTTTGTGCACTCGGTGCCGTTCGGGCAAATCAAGGCAGTCACCAACCAGTCGCGGCAATTTGCGTATGCGTTCTTCTCGGTGCAGTTCACTTACGACACGGACGTGGACAAGGCGGTGGAGCTGATCCGCGAGGCGGGGCAGTCGATCCGTGATGACGTGTTCCTCAAGTACAACCTGCAAGGGCCGCTGGAGGTGTTTGGCGTCGACAAGATGGACCTTAATGGCGTGGTGCTCACTGCGCAGTTTCGCACGGTGTCGGGCGGGCAATATGCGGTGAGTCGCGCGTTCAACCAGCGCTTGAAAAAGCTTGTGGATAACTGTGGCGAGGTGCATTTCGCGCAGACTTATCCACAGCAGGTTCTGGTGCCTGCGCGGACGGCCCTTGAGCATGAACCTACCGAGGCTGGCGCGAAGATAGTTAATCCGTGACGGTTGCGCTACAAACCCGCAAAATGCAACGATTCTGATAAATACCTAATAACCATCGTTCCATACTGACCGGGCCTGCTCAATCTATGCGAATGCGCCTTATGTTACTGGGCGGCGGGAATGCCCTCGGGCAGGCGCTGATTCGCCTCGGTGCAGAGGAAGACATCGGTTTCCTCGCACCCAAACCGCCCCAAGACGGCTGGGATGCCGCGAGCCTCACCCAATTGCTCGACGACACCCGTCCCGATGCGTTGATCAACCTCGCCTACTATTTCGACTGGTTCCAGGCCGAAGCGGTCAGCGAAACCCGCCTGGCTGGCCAAGAGTTCGCCATCGAGCGCCTGGCCGAGCTGTGCCAGCACCACAACATCACCCTGCTGCAACCGTCCAGCTACCGCGTGTTCGATGGCTCCCGCGCTACCGCCTACAGCGAAAAGGACGAGCCGGTGCCCCTGGGCCTGCGCGGCCAGGCGTTGTGGCGCATCGAGCAAAGTGTGCGCGCCACCTGCCCGCAACATGTGTTGCTACGGTTTGGCTGGCTGCTGGATGACAGCGCTGACGGCACCCTCGGGCGCTTCCTGGCCCGGGCGGAGAAACCGGATGAATTGCTGATGGCGGACGACCGTCGCGGCAATCCGACGCCGGTGGACGATGCCGCGCGGGTGATCATCTCGGTGCTCAAGCAGCTCGATTGTGCGGCGCCGCTGTGGGGCACCTATCACTATGCCGGCCAAGAGGCGACCACGCCGTTGGCGCTGGGCCAGGCGATCCTCACCGAAGCGCGCAGCTACCATCTACTGGCGATCGAATCCCCCACCGCCCAGGCCCACGCGGCCCGGCCGGATGCGAGCGAAGAACCGCAACACGCGGTGCTCGCCTGCAAGAAAATCCTCCACACCTTCGGCATCAAGCCACGGGCATGGCGGGCCGGGCTGCCGGCGTTGCTGGATCGTTTCTACCGCCACAGCTGAATACACGCAAAACCAAATGTGGGAGCGGCGGTGCGCCGCTCCCACATTGGTTATGCAGTGTTGCTTAGAACTTGTAGCCGATACCCACCATGTAAACCATCGGATCCACGTCCACATTGACCTTGGCGCGGGTGCCTTGGCCTAGGGCATTGTTGTCCACGGTCGCCTTGGTGCTGATGTCGATATAGCGCGCCTGGGCGTTGATCATCCACTTGTCGTTGATCATGTAGTCCGCGCCAATCTGCGCGGCCCAGCCCCAGGAGTTTTCAGCCTTGAAGTTGCTGAAGCCGGCGCCTTGAGCACGGCTGCCGACGTGTTCGTCGTAGATCCAGGTGTAGTTGATACCGGCGCCCACGTACGGCTGGAAGGCCGACTTGTTGTCCAGTGGGTAGTACACGATGCTCAGGGTCGGCGGCAGGTGTTTCAGGGTACCGAGCTTGCCGTTGGCGGCGCCAAGGGCGGTGTTCTTGATCTTCACATCATGCTCGAACGGCGTCGCGGCCAGCAGTTCGATACCGACGTGGTTGGTCAGCATGTAGGCGAAGTTCAGACCCAGTTGGGTATCGCTGCTCATGGTCGCCTTGCCGCCCAGGTTGGCGCCCGCCAATGGACCCTGGTCAACTTTGACGTGACCGCTGTCCGCCTTCGGGTTCACGGTGATTGCACCGGCACGCACCAGAATGTCACCCGCTTCATGAGCGTGTACGACGGGGGCGACGAGGGCGAGCGCGAAGAGGGACGCGCCGAGCAGAGACTTGTTCATGGGAGCTCCAAAGGACGTTTAAAAGTTGTACGTCCAATGGTAAAGATCGTTCCGCCCGGTCTTTTGACTCAGCTCAATGAAAGGGCGATCAGCGCTATTCCGGCAGTTCGTACATGTAAATCTTCTCGGCTTCCATCTGGTAACCGGCATCGGCCAGCTCGCTGGTGGATGGCTTGACCTGCATCGCGCCTTCGATCCAGTACGGCTGGTACAGCTCATCGAGTTTCACGCCGATTTCGCTTTTGACATGCACGATCTGGTTCGAGGGCGGCGGCGGGACATGGATGCACGCGCCGAAATACGGCACCAGCAAGAACTCGGTGGTGCGCCCGTTTTCGCTGACCTCCAGTGGCACGATGTAGCCGGGCAAGCGAATGTGCTGGCCATTGAGCCCTGGCACCACCGGCGCGTTGGGCATTTCCTGCTTGGCAGCCGGTGCCGACTCCAGGGCATCCGCCATGCCGGAGAGATTGTGCAGCGGTTGCATGTTCGGCACTTCCGGCTCGGCATCCGGTGGGATCAGTTCCGACCAGGTCAGCTCTTTGGGCTCGGCGGCCCAGGCGGGCAGCGCGATCAGCAGAAACAATGCAAACAGGACGCGACGCATCAAGGCCTTCCTCATAAACGTATGGACAGGCCATCGGCCAGGGATTGCCGATAGGCACGCCACGCGGGCACGCTGCCCATCAACAGTGCGGCGGCCAGGATACCGGCGAGCAGCGTCCATTCATATTCGCTCGGCCAGGACATCGGCAGGTCCAGGCCGTAATTGGCCTGCAGATACCCGCGTGAGGCGGCGATGCACACGTAAAGCAAACCAACGCCGGCTACCACGCCGGACAGCGCCAGGGCGAAGGCTTCGAAGATTAGCAACGTCGCGATATGCCAAGGGCGCGCACCTACAGAGCGCAAAATCGCCATTTCGCGGCGGCGTTCGTTGAGGCTGGTGAGGATCGCTGTGAGCATGCCGATCAAGCCGGTAAGCACCACGAACAGCGAGATCACGAACAGCGCTTTTTCGGCGGTGCCCATCATGCTCCATAACTCTTGCAGCGCCACGCCGGGCAGGATCGCCAGCATCGGCTCGCCACGGAACTCGTTGATTTCCCGTTGCAGGGCGAAGGTGGAAATCTTGTTGTTCAGGCCCAGCATGAACGCGGTGATGGCCTGCGGCGTGAGGTCCATGTTGCGCGCCTGGTCGGCACTGATGCGGCCTTTGCCCTGGGCCGGCACGCCGTTGTGCCAGTCGATGTGGATCGCCTCCATGCCGCCGAGGCTGATGTGCAACGTGCGATCCACCGGTGTGCCGGTGCGCTTGAGGATGCCGACTACGGTGAAGGGCTTGTCATCGTGCTTCACCAGGCTGACCACGGCTACGCCGTGGGCCAGCACCAGTTTGTCGCCGAGTTTGTAATGCAACGCGTCGGCGACTTCTGCACCGAGCACCACTTCAAACGGGTCGGTGGCGAAGGCGCGTCCGCTGGCCAGTTCGAGGTTTTGCTTGCGGCCGTATTGGTAATGTTCGAAGTAGGATTCATTGGTGCCCATCACACGGTAGCCGCGATGGGAGTCGCCGAGGGAAATCGGGATCGCCCATTTCACCTGAGGGCTGGCGGCGAAATGCTCGAAGCTGTCCCAGCGGATGTTGTTGGTGGCATTGCCAATGCGGAACACCGAGTACAGCAGCAGGTTCACCGAACCTGAGCGCGCACCGACGATCAGGTCGGTGCCGCTGATGGTGCTGGCGAAACTGTTGCGCGCCTCAACGCGCACGCGCTCCACCGCCAGCAACAGGCACACCGACAGGGCGATGGCGAATGCGGTGAGGATCGCGGTAAAGCGGCGGTTAGCCAGGCTGGCCATGGCTAGACGGAACAGATACATCTCAAACCTCTGCGGGCGTGGCGGCGCGATTGAGTTCGGCCAGCGACAGGTTGCGGTCGAACAACGAAGCCAGGCTCTGGTCATGGCTGACAAACAACAGGCTGGCGCCGGCCTCACGGCATTCGGCAAACAACAGCTGTAGGAAGGCTTCGCGGGCGTCGTGGTCCAGGGCCGAGGTGGGTTCGTCGGCGATCACCAGTTCCGGTTGGCCGATCAACGCACGGGCGGCGGCCACCCGCTGCTGCTGGCCGATGGAAAGTGAGTCGGCGCGGCGCTCCAGCAGGGATTTGTCTTTCAATCCCAGGTGCGCGAGTAAAGCGGCGGCGGCCTGGTCGACACTGCCGTGGCGCTGTTTCGCCCGTTGCGCACGCAGTGTGGAAAAGTGGCAGGGCAACTCGACGTTCTCGCGTACCGACAAGAACGGCAGCAGGTTGAACTGCTGGAAAATGTAGCCGGTGTGGTCGACGCGAAAACGATCGCGCGCGCCAGCCGAAAGCTCGGTCAGTTCCTGGCCGAGCAGGCGGATACTGCCCCGGCTGGGTTTCTGCACCCCGCCAAGCAGGCCCAGCAATGTGGTTTTGCCACTGCCGCTCGGGCCCTTGAGAAACAGGGTTTCTCCTGCTTCCAGGCGGAACGCAGGGATGTCCAGCAACTGTGGGTGATTGGGCCAGTTGAAGCCCAGGTCAGACAGTTCGATCAATGCGTGGGTCATGGGGGATCAGTATTGCCTGGTGGTGGAAAATGACGCCGATCCATTGTGGGAGCTGGCTTGCCTGCGATACGGGCGACTCGGTTTTTGCAGACAGACCGAGGCGATCCCTTCGCAGGCAAGCCAGCTCCCACAGCCAAATCAGAACTTCAGGGTGGCTGCTGTGGCCGTTGCGTCAACCCCTTGCTGGCCGCTCGGGCCGATCAGTTGTACCTGAATTTTCTGGGTGGCGGGGAAGGTCTTGAACACCTGGGTCAGGTCGAGGTTGCTCAAGGCCGTCGGCGTGGCGCAGGTGAATTGGTAGTGGGCGTGGATTTCGCTGTGGTCGTGATGGTGTTCGTGGGCGGCCGCGCCTTTGCCGTCGGTGGCGTGGTCATCATCGTCATCATGGTCGGCCTCGGGCTTGTCGCCGAACAGCGGGCTGTTGAGTGCCTGGCTGCTGACCACACAACCGGCGGCCTTAGGCAGGTTGAACAGGGCGACAGGGTTTTCCAGCTGTTTGCGCACGGCGGCGACCTTGGCTTTGTCTGCCGGGGTGGTGGCCAGGTGTTCGAAACCCACCAGATTCATTGCCGGGCTATCCAGCTCCAGCTCCAGGGCCTGGCCGTCGAGCACCGCGTTGAGACGGCCCACGCCGTGTTCATGGGCACCAAGGCTAGCGTGTTCATGGTCGTGATCATCATGAGCGTGGGCAACCGCCAATGGCAGCAGGGCAAACGGCAAAGCAAGCAACAGACGGCGCATGAGAAGGCTCCAGAACATGAAAGTTTTGTTATGTGATCTTATAACAATGTGCCCAGAGTTTGACCGCCCGCTTGGCGTTGCGCAAGCCGCATGGGAGCATGCCTGTCAGAAAACTGCAGGAGTAAGGACGATGTTGCGAATTCGTGGAACCGTCGGCGACCTGCCGGTGGACTTGACCCTGGAGCTGGACGACGGCGACTGGGCGCGGCTGGGCGCACAGTTGCAGGCGACGCCCGTGGCCAGCGCGACGGCTGCGCCGGTGGCTCCGGTCAAACACAATGATGATCTATGGCAGAGTGCCCAGGACCTGTTGCGCGAGGCAGGGCAACTCAGTGGCCTGGAGCTGCTTGACCAGTTGGAAGGCTTGGCCGGCGACGCTTCGGCGGGCAAGCGTCTGTTGGTGCGCCTGCGCCATAGCGCCCAGGTGAAGGTTGCCAGCGGCGGGGATACGCCGCTGTACAGCTGGGTCGGCGATTAGTACAGCGCGGCAAACAACTTGCGGCGGTACACGGTCACCAGTGGGTGATCGTTGCCCAGCAGTTCGAACACCTGCAGCAAGGCCTTGTGCGGCAGGCCTTCGCTGTAGCTGCGGTTGCGGATGAACAGCTTGAGCAAACCTTCCAGCGCCGCGTCGTACTGCTGACGCGCCAGTTGCTGGATCGCCAGTTGATAGGCGGCTTCGTCGTCCTGCGGGTTTTGCGCCAGGCGGCTTTTCAGGTCGGCGGCGTCCGGCAGGTCGGCAGCCTGACGCAGGAAGGTGATCTGTGCCTTCGCACCGGCGAGGGCGGCTTTGTGGTCGTCGCTTTTAACCGCGTCCAGCACGGTCTGGGCTTCGCCCAATTCACCGCGTTCGGCCAGGCAGCGTGCGTACAGGATCAGCGCCGCAGCGTTGGTATTGTCCTCGCCCAACAGCGCCACCAGCACCGCTTCGGCATCGCTGATGCGACCTTCGGCAAACAACGCCTGGGCCTGCTCCAACGGATTCGCCGCCGCCGGTGGTGGCATCTGTACATGGGGCTCCAACAGCGCCCGCACCGCCGACTCCGGCTGCGCCCCGGCAAACCCGTCCACCGGCTGGCCATCCTTGAACAGCACCACCGTCGGCAGGCTTTGAATGCCAAAACGCGCGACGATGTCCTGCTCGGCCTCGCAATCGACCTTGGCCAACAGCAACTCGCCCTGATAACTCTCGGCAATCTTCGCGAGCATCGGCATCAACGCCTTGCAGGGCGCGCACCACTCGGCCCAGAAATCCACCAGCACGGGTTTCTCGAAGGAGTTCTGGATTACCGCCTGGTCGAACGTGGCAGTGGTGACATCGAAGATGTACGGCGTGGGTTCACTCATCGGGCGTCTCGAATAAAGCGGGAATGGGGCAACTATAAGGGCTGGCGCGGTTGGCTGAAAGTGCGGTGGAGTTGGCACCGCTTTCGCGAGCAAGTCCGCTCCCACAAGGGGAACGGGCCCAAGTGTGGGAGCGGGCTTGCTCGCGAAGGTCTCATGCGCGCCGCGAATGGTACAGGCTTACCTTGCGAAATTCCCAAGGCTCCGCCAAGTCCGGCAACGTCAATGCATCAAGGATCTCCAGCCGCTGATAATCCGAGTGCTGAAAATCCCTCACCCGCGAATCCGCCACCAACGCTTCACGGCCACGGGTCAAGAATTGATCCAGCAACGGCAGGTTCGCCCGGTCGTAGAGCACATCGGCGACCAGGATCAGGTCGAAACGGTCGGCTTCGGCGAAGAAGTCCGCCGAATAACCCAGTGCTACGCCGTTGAGTTCGGCATTCGCTCGACAGGACGCCAACGCCAGTGGGTCGAGGTCGCAGGCCACCACTTCCCGTGCGCCGGCCTTGGCCGCCGCAATCCCTGCAACACCTGAACCCGCGCCAAAATCCAGCACGCGCTTGCCCGCAACCCACTCAGGGTTCGCCGCCAGGTACCGCGCCAGCGCCAGGCCGCTGGCCCAGCAAAAACTCCAGTAGGGCGGTTCATGCAGGATGCGCCGGGTTTCCTCGGGGCTGAAGGCACGGTCCATGTTGTCCGCATCCAGCAGCCATAACGACAACGCGGTGCCCGGCAGCGGGCAGGGCACCAGTTGCGCGTCGCCGATCAGTCCGCTCAGCGCGGCTTGCAGGTCCAGCGGTGGCGTCATGGTGCCTTGACGAGTTGCAGGGGGCCGGTGGACTGGTTGATCGCCTGGGTCACACGCACGGCGGGCAGGTGCAGGATCAACTGGCCGGATTGGCTGGCGCGGCCACGCAGTTCAACCCGCGCGCCGGCCGGGAAGGCTTCGGGGTTGAAGCGCAGGCGAAAGGCCAGGGGCTTGCCGTTGCCGCTCAATACGCTGCTGGCCAGCAATTGTTGCGGGCGCGAACGGTCGTCGATCACCAGCAGCGCCATCTCGACTTCGGCACCCGCCGGAATGTTGGTCAGGCTGCCGCTGATTTCCCGTTGATAGGCGGGCAGGGGACCCAGGTCCTCAATGCCAGGTACTTTTTTCTCTTGCGCGGGAGTGGGTTGAGGTGCGGCCGGCTTGGGGGCTTCGCTGCTGCAGGCGACCAGGAAACTGAACAGGGTGAGCAAAACAAGTGGTCGTAACTGCATGTACGGCTCCAGAAAGGACAAAATCCGTGGCTAAAAAAATATGAAACATAATAGTCAGCCTATATACCGTAAAGGCTATGGCTTGTCTTGCCACGGGGATGCGCTACCATGGCCCTCCCTTTATTTGTTGCCTGCCCACCATGCACTGTCCCTTCTGCGGTGCCAACGACACCAAGGTCATTGACTCGCGTCTGGTCGCCGAGGGCGATCAAGTGCGTCGCCGGCGCGAATGCCTGGCCTGCGGTGAACGTTTCACCACCTTTGAAACCGCCGAACTGGTATTGCCACGTCTGATCAAATCCGACGGTAGCCGCCAGCCTTTCGACGAAGAAAAACTGCGCGCCGGTATGCAGCGCGCCCTGGAAAAACGCCCGGTGAGTGTCGAGCGGCTGGAGGCGGCGCTGGTGCATATCAAGCACAAGTTGCGTGCGACCGGTGAGCGCGAGGTCAAGAGCCTGGTGGTTGGAGAACTGGTGATGGGCGAGCTGCAAAAGCTCGACGAAGTTGCCTATATCCGTTTCGCCTCGGTGTATCGACGCTTCCAGGACCTCAACGAGTTCCGCGAAGAGATCGACCGCCTGGCCCGTGAGCCTGCCAAAGAATGAACCCACTGCCTGCCGAACAAGCTGTGCTCGACGCCCATTACATGGCCCGTGCCCTGGAACTGGCGCGCAAGGGCCTGTACACCACCCATCCCAACCCGCGTGTGGGGTGCGTGATTGTACGTGACGGGCAGATTGTCGGCGAAGGCTGGCATGAGCGAACCGGCGAACCCCATGCCGAGCCCAATGCCCTGCGCGCCGCTGGTGCCAGGGCCCGTGGCGCCACGGTGTATGTGACCCTCGAACCGTGCAGCCACCACGGGCATACGCCGCCCTGCGCTGATGCGTTGGTCACTGCGGGTGTCGCTCGCGTTGTGGCTGGCATGCAGGACCCGAACCCCGAAGTGGCGGGGCGCGGCATGCAGCGCTTGGCTCAGGCCGGTATTGAGGTCCGTAGCGGGGTGCTGGAAGCTGAAGCGCGCGCGCTGAATCCAGGTTTCCTCAAGCGCATGGAACACGGCCTGCCCTTCGTGCGGGTCAAGCTGGCGATGAGCCTGGACGGCCGCACCGCGATGGCCAACGGCGAAAGCCAATGGATCACCGGCCCCGCCGCTCGCGCCGCCGTGCAGCGCCTGCGCGCCGAGGCCAGCGTGGTGCTGACCGGCGCCGATACGGTGCTGGCCGACGGGGCACGCCTGACCGTGCGCGCCGCCGAACTCGGCCTGGACGAAGCCACCACCGCCCTGGCCATGTCACGTCCGCCGTTGCGGGTGTTGATCGACGGCCGCCTGCGCGTGCCGCTCAATGCGCCGTTCTTCAAGGCCGGGCCGGCGCTGGTCATCACCTGCGTAACCCCGGAAAACCAGTTTCCCCGTGGCCCCGAGTGCCTGGTGGTACCGGGCGTCGATGGTCAGGTCGACCTGCGCTCGGCGCTGGTCGCGCTGGCAGCCCGTGGCGTCAATGAAGTGTTGGTGGAGGCCGGCCCAAGCCTGGCCGGTGCGTTTGCCCAGCAAGGCCTGGTGGATGAATACGTGATTTTCATCGCCGGCAAGTTCCTCGGCTCCGCCGCCCGGCCTTTGTTGGACTGGCCGCTTGAGAAACTGGCCAACGCCCCCCAACTCAAGATCACTGAAATGCGCGCTGTAGGCGACGACTGGCGAGTCACTGCCATCCCTGTGCCAGCAGCGAGCGTATAATTCCCGGCCTGCGCTTGCGCGTCAGCCCCTCGTTTTCAGGAGAACGAAATGTTCACCGGCATTATCGAATCCATCGGCAGCATCCGTGCAATGACCCCAAAAGGCGGCGACGTACGCCTGCTGGTTGAAACCGGCAAGCTCGACCTGGGTGACGTCAAGCTGGGCGACAGTATTGCCGTCAGCGGCGTCTGCCTGACCGTCATCGAACTGCCGGGCAATGGTTTTGCCGCTGATGTCAGCCGGGAAACCCTGGATTGCACCGCGATGAACGACCTCAAGGCCGGCAGCCCGGTCAACCTGGAAAAAGCCCTGACCCCCACCACCCGTCTCGGTGGTCACCTGGTCAGCGGCCACGTCGACGGCGTCGGCGAAGTGGTTGCCCGCAGCGAAAACGCGCGTGCCGTGGAGTTTCGCATCCGCGCGCCGAAAGAATTGGCCAAGTACATCGCCCACAAAGGCTCGATCACCGTCGATGGCACCAGCCTGACCGTGAACGCCGTGAATGGCGCCGAGTTTGAACTGACCATCATTCCCCACACCCTCAGCGAAACCATCATGGCGTCTTACCAGCCGGGTCGCCGGGTGAACCTGGAAGTGGACTTGCTTGCCCGTTACCTGGAGCGCCTGTTGCTGGGCGATAAGGCCGCAGAGCCCGCCACCGGTAACATCACCGAAAGTTTTCTGGCCGCTAACGGCTACCTGAAATCCTGACCAAGGGGGTGCCGCGTGGCGCTCAATAGCATCGAAGAACTGGTTGAAGACATCCGCCAAGGCAAGATGGTCATCCTGATGGATGACGAAGACCGCGAGAACGAAGGCGACATCATCATGGCCGCCGAGGCCTGCCTGCCTGAGCACATCAACTTCATGGCCAAGCACGCCCGCGGGTTGATCTGCATGCCCATGAGCCGTGAGCGTTGTGAATTGCTCAAGCTGCCGTTGATGGCACCTCGCAATGGCTCGGGTTTTGGCACCAAGTTCACCGTATCGATTGAGGCCACCACCGGCGTCACCACCGGTATCTCTGCTGCTGACCGTGCACGCACCGTGCAGGCCGCCGCCGCGAAAGACGCCAAGGCCGAAGACATCGTCAGCCCCGGCCACATCTTCCCGCTGATGGCCCAGCCCGGCGGAACCCTGGCCCGCGCCGGCCACACCGAAGCCGCCTGCGACCTGGCGCGCATGGCCGGTTTCGAGCCGAGCGGGGTGATCTGCGAAGTGATGAACGACGACGGCACCATGGCCCGTCGCACCGAACTCGAGGCGTTTGCCGCCGAGCACAACCTCAAGATCGGCACCATCGCCGACCTGATTCACTACCGCATGATCCACGAACGTACCGTTCAGCGGATTGCCGAGCAGCCACTGGACAGCGAATTGGGCCAATTCAATCTGGTGACCTACCGTGATTCAGTGGAAGGTGACGTGCACATGGCCCTGACCCTGGGCACCATTTGCGCCGAAGAGCCGACCTTGGTGCGCGTGCACAACATGGACCCATTGCGCGACCTGTTGATGGTCAAGCAGCCCGGCCGCTGGAGCCTGCGCGCCGCCATGACTGCGGTTTCCGAGGCCGGCAGTGGTGTGGTGCTGTTGCTCGGTCACCCGTTGGATGGCGATGTCTTGCTGGCGCATATCCGCGAAACGGCTGATCACGCGCCAGTGAAAAAACCGACCACCTACAGCATCGTCGGTGCCGGTTCGCAGATCCTGCGTGACCTGGGCGTGCGCAAAATGCGCCTGATGAGTGCGCCAATGAAATTTAATGCGATATCCGGTTTCGACCTGGAAGTAGTAGAATACGTGCCCTCCGAATAAAGGCTGGCGATTTTCGCCCCTTGTTCGTGGTTCAAATATCACTAAGGGACGCGTCATACACGCGTCCCGGCTCTTTAAGAGATTTGTCGAATGACCCTGAAGACCATCGAAGGTACCTTCATCGCCCCCAAAGGCCGCTACGCCCTGGTGGTTGGCCGCTTCAACAGCTTCGTGGTTGAAAGCCTGGTAAGCGGTGCCGTGGACGCCTTGGTTCGCCACGGTGTGAGCGAGAGCGATATCACCCTCATCCGCGCCCCTGGCGCCTTCGAAATTCCACTGGTTGCGCAAAAAGTTGCTCAGCAGGGTGAATACGCGGCGATCATCGCCCTGGGCGCGGTCATTCGTGGCGGTACTCCGCATTTCGAATACGTGGCAGGTGAATGCACCAAGGGCCTGGCCCAGGTGTCCATGGAGTTCGGCGTACCCGTCGCTTTCGGCGTGCTGACCGTGGATTCCATCGAGCAAGCCATCGAGCGTTCCGGCACCAAGGCCGGCAACAAAGGCGCTGAAGCTGCCCTGTCCGCCCTGGAAATGGTCAGCCTGCTGTCGCAGTTGGAGGCCAAGTGATTTCCGACGAGAGCGACAACTTCAACCCGCGCGAGCCACGTCCAGCCGATGCTGGCAAGCCATCCAAGAACGAGAAGCGTCGCGCTGCTCGTCAGTTGGCGACCCAGGCGCTGTATCAGCGTCACCTGGCGGGCGCTTCGTTGAACGAGATCGAAGCACAGTTTCGCGTCGACAACGATTTTACCTTCGCCGACCTGCCGTACTTCCACGACATTCTGCACGGTGTACATGCCCACCTGACCGAGATCGATACAGCCCTGGCACCTTGCCTGGACCTGACCATCGAAGAGCTGGACCCGGTTGAGCTGTGCGTGATGCGGCTGTCTGCCTGGGAACTGCTGTATCGCGTCGACGTGCCGTACCGCGTGGTAATCAACGAAGGTATCGAGTTGGCGAAAGTCTACGGTTCGACCGACGGCCACAAGTTCGTCAACGGCGTGCTCGACAAGCTGGCTCCGCGCTTGCGTGAAGCCGAAGTGAAGGCGTACAAGCGCTAAACCGCGCTTGGGACCTGAATGGGCGAGTTTGAGCTGATCCGCAACTACTTCGCCGCCGCGCCTTGTGCGCAGGGCGGCGAGGGCATTGCCTTGGGGATCGGTGACGACTGCGCCTTGCTGGCGCTCCCTGCCGGGGAGCAGCTGGCAGTCTCCACCGATACATTGGTGGCCGGGGTGCATTTTGCCGACCCCTGCGACCCGTTCCTGCTGGGCCAGCGCTCGTTGGCCGTGGCAGTCAGCGACCTGGCCGCCATGGGCGCCCATCCCCTCGCGTTTACCCTTGCCCTGACCACGCCGACCGTCAATGCCGATTGGCTGCAACGCTATGCCGAGGGTTTGAACCTCATGGCGCAGCGCTGCGGCGTGGGCCTGGTGGGCGGCGATACCACCCGTGGCCCCTTGAGCCTGACCCTGACCGTGTTTGGTCGCGTACCCGCCGGGCAAGCCTTGACCCGCAGCGGTGCGCGGCCGGGTGACCTGCTGTGTGTCGGCGGTGAATTGGGCAATGCCGCCGGCGCGTTGTCGTTGGTATTGGGCCAGCGCAATGCTGACGCGGCCGTTGCCGATCCGCTACTGGCCCACTACTGGTCGCCGCAGCCGCAGTTGGCCCTGGGGCTGGCACTGCGCGGCAAGGCCACGGCTGCCATGGATATTTCCGACGGTCTCTTGGCCGATTGCGGGCATATCGCCACGGCCTCGGCTGTCAGCCTGTTGATCGAACGCCAGCGCTTGCCCTTGTCCCAGGCGTTGTTGGCGTTTGTCGGCGAGGATGCGGCGCGCGTCGCGGCCCTGAGCGGGGGCGACGACTACGTGCTGGTGTTCACCTTGCCATCCGACGAGTTGGCATCGTTGCTGGCCGACGGCTGGCCGGTCCATGTGATCGGCCGGGTCGAGGCGGGGCAGGGCGTGACGCTGCTCGACGGCAACGGGCACGACATCACGCCAGCCATCCATGGTTATCAACACTTTCAGCAGACCCCCTGAGTCGGTGCACTGCGCTACCCTTTATCGCGTAATCACGGATGCAAGGCCCTGTAGGAGGTCGCCACCATGGATGTGCGCCGTTGGCTGCTGATAGTGCTATGTGCCTTTACGGCGGTCGCCCAGGCGCAGGACGCGCCCGGCAAGGTCGTGTTGGCCAGTGAGGAGTGGAACGACTACACCAACAAAAATGGCAGCGGCCTGGCCTGGGACGTACTGCGCCAGGTGTTCGAACCCGCCGGAATAACGCTGCAGACGCGTTCAGTGCCCTACACCCGCTCGGTCGGCCTGGCCCAGCGCGGCGAAGTGGATGGCTGGGTCGGTTCCTATTGTGAGGAAGCCACCGGGGTGCTGTACCCCCATTGGAATTTCGATTCCGACCACATCTACGCCCTCGGCCTGGCCGGCACGCCGGCGCCGACGCTGGCTACGCTGGGTAATTACCGCCTGGCCTGGGTGCGTGGCTACAAGTACGAGGAGTACTTGCCCACTGTGCAGCGCTTCAACCAAATCGAGCGCCGCGACGGCATTTTGCCGATGCTGGAACACGCGCGAGCCGACTTCTACATCGATGCGCTGACCGAGGCCCAGTACGTGCTCAATCAGGCGGATGACCCGTCCAGATTCAGACTGACCCACATCGTCGAAATCCCGCTTTATATCGGGTTTGCCGATAATGAACGAGGTCGCGCCTTGATGGCTGTATTCGACCAACGCATGGCTGTTCTGGTGAAAAGCGGCGCGTTGAAGGCGATTTTTGAACGCTGGAAACAGCCATATCCGTTCTAAGTAGGCGCGAGCAAGCGCACGTCTACATAGAATCAATAAGAAGGCCAATCGAACCGATTGATCTTTATCAGCGATAATTCAGCTTAAGCGTCCGTAGGAAGCTGCTGTTACAATGGCCGCCATCGTAAAAACTGAAATCAGGAGCACACGGTGCCCGTCGTTTTCGTCGCCGCTTCCAAGCTGCCTACCCCTTTTGCCACGTTCACCATTAACGGCTTCCTCGAAGACGCCACCGGGCGCGAGCACGTTGTGCTGAGCCTGGGCGATATCGCTGATGGCGCGCCGGTGCTGGGTCGTGTGCATTCCGAATGCCTGACCGGCGACGCGTTGTTCAGCCAGCGTTGCGACTGCGGTTCGCAATTGGAAGCCGCCATGCGGGCCATCGCCCGTGAAGGTCGCGGCGTGTTGCTGTACCTGCGTCAGGAAGGTCGTGGCATTGGCCTGATGAACAAGATCCGCGCCTACGAGCTGCAAGATGGCGGCGCCGATACCGTCGAGGCTAACGAGCGCCTGGGCTTTGCCGCCGACCAGCGTGACTACGCGATCTGCCTGCCGATGCTGGAGCATCTGGGCGTGAAATCCCTGCGCCTGATGACCAACAACCCGCGCAAGGTCAAAGCGTTGACCGAGATGGGCATCACCGTGGCCGAGCGTGTGCCGCTGCACACCGGGCACAACCCGCACAACAAGCTCTACCTGGCCACCAAGGCCAGCAAGCTCGACCACATGATGGGCAACGAGCATCAGGGCGAGGTCGACCGCGCGTGACCCGTGGCCAGGTGAAACGGCGACTGTCCTTCAACTGGTGGCAGTACCTGGCCCTGGCGTTGTTCCCCCTGTTCGTGATCAACCTGGTGTTTGGTCAGGCCGAGTCCTTGCTGCCAGTGTTGGCCATGCCGTTCTTCATTGCCGGCGTGGCCTCGATGTTTCTTAGCCTGCGTTACTTCAACGGCTATAAACACGCGTTGATCGCCACCTCCAAAGCCCTCGATACCCCCGAAGAGCCGGCTGCCTGGATCACCCTGGCGGCCCGTCGGCGCACGGCGTTGCTAGTGGCGGCTGTGCCGGCCTGGATCGGCGCGCTGGCCGTGTTCGTTGGCTTGGAAGCCGTGCCGCTGTTCCTGCTGGCGCTGTCGACGCTGGTGCTGTTTTACCTTTACCGCATCCCCCGTCAATTAGGATGAGGCGTCACTGGCTGGCGGTCCTGCTGCTGGCGTTCTGTGCTCAGGCTTTGGCGGCCGAGCGGGTGGTCAGCCTGGCGCCGTCCCTGTCTGAAATCGTCGTCGAACTGGGCGCCGCCGACTTGCTGGTGGGTGTGCTCGACGGCGGCGATCGTCCGGTTGCCCTGGCGCAAGTGCCGTCGGTGGGGCATTACGGCCAATTGGACATGGAGCGCCTGCTAAGCCTCAAGCCCGACCTGATCCTGCTGTGGCCCGGCAGCGTCGGCCCGGCCCAGCGTGAGCAATTGCAGCGCCTGAACATCCCGATTTATGTCGCCGAACCCCATAGCCTTGAACAGCTCACCACCCAAGTCCAGGCTATCGCCGAGCAATTGGGGCGACCTGAGTCCGGTCGTCAATTGGCCGCGCACTTGCGCCAACGCTTGGCCGACCTGCGTCAGCGCTATCAGCGTGTCGAACCATTGCGCGTGTTTTACCAGGTATGGAACCAGCCGCTGTATACCGTGGGCGGTGGGCAAATCATCAGCGATGCGTTGAGTGTGTGCGGGGCGCGCAATGTGTTCGACGACCTCAAGCTGCCGGCGCCGCAGGTGAGCATCGAGTCGGTGTTGCAGCGTGACCCCGAATTGATTTTGGTCGGGGATCAAGCGCAGAGGGAGGCCTGGAGGGTCTGGCCAGCGATGGCGGAACGGGTGCGGTTGGTGCCAGACAAAGGCCTGGAGCGGCCCAGCGGGCAGATGCTGGAGGCGGTGGCGCGGCTGTGTCAGGTGATTGCACCTAACAAGTGATACCGCTTTCGCGAGCAAGCCCGCTCCCACATTTGGAATGCGTTTGTCCTGTGGGAGCATCGAGTCGGTGTTGCAGCGTGACCCCGAATTGATTCTGGTCGGGGATCAAGCGCAGAGGGAGGCCTGGAGGGTCTGGCCAGCGATGGCGGAACGGGTGCGGTTGGTGCCAGACAAAGGCCTGGAGCGGCCCAGCGGGCAGATGCTGGAGGCGGTGGCGCGGCTGTGTCAGGTGATTGCACCTAACAAGTGATACCGCTTTCGCGAGCAAGCCCGCTCCCACATTTGGAATGCGTTTGCCCTGTGGGAGCGGGCTTGCTCGCGAAGAGGCCTGTACAGGCGACGATCAAATTTCCGGTGTCCAAGTCACCCCAACCATCCACACCCGGCCTTCCTCTCGGTAATCCTGATTATTGGCGTATGTCGGGTCGTTATAGCTATAGCGCGCCCGTGCATAAGTCTTATCCAGCAAGTTGTCGACCTTCAACGACAACGCCACTTCCCGATTCAGCGCCCAACTGCTGCGCAATCCAAGCAAGGCATAGCCACCCAGGCGGTGGGTGTTGTCTTCATCGTCATAACTGCTGCTGATGGCCTGCCAACTGGCGCCCACCCCCAGTTTGTCGAACTGCCGATCCAGATCCAGATTCACCGTACGCCGCGCCCGGCGGGCCAAGGTGTGTCCGCTGTCGCGGTCGCGTGGGTCGATGATCGACAGCCCCAGGTTGCCTTGCCAGCCGAACAGCTCCTGCTTGAGCGCGGCTTCAAAGCCGTTGATGCGCGCTGACGCCACGTTCTGCGGCTTGCCGGAGCGGTCGAGGATGATCGCATCGCTCAAGTCGGTGCGGTACAGCGAGGCTTCCAGGCGTGTGCTGTCGCTCAACTGGCTGCGCCATTGCAGTTCGTAGCTCTTTGAGGTTTCGGGCTGCAGGTTGGGGTTGCTGTACTTCGTATCCGGGTAATACAGGTCGTTGAAGGTCGGCGCACGGAAGCCTTCGCTGTAGCTCAGCAACACATCGTTGTCCGGGTTGACCGGCAAGGTCAGGGTGCCGCTCCAGCTATTCTGTCCACCGAACTGCTGGTTCTGGTCACGTCGCAGGCCCAGTTCCGTGGAAAACCAATCACCCTTGAACCGATGCTGCACAAAGGCCGCGCGGTTCCAGCGACTGTTTTCGGTAAAGAGGGTGGAGCCGTGGAAGCGGTCTTCATACCAGTCGCCGCCGAGAATCAGGCTGTTCCGGTCGTTCAGCGTCAGGTCGTTCTGCCAGTTGACCGAGTCGCGGTAGGTGTTGAACACGCTGAAATCGTCACTGAGGGTGTCGCGCTTGGTATCGCGGTTCTCGCTGTGGCCTAACTCCAGGCGTGATTGCCAGCGCTCGTTGAGCTTGGCATCGACATAGCCGCTGGCACTGCTGACGGTGTAGTTGGTGTAGGGCTTTTGCCCCAGCGTTCGCCCGGTAGTGGCGTCGTAGCGGCCGAAACTGTTGTCGTACTCTGACTTGCCGCGGTTATCCAACAGGTTGAAACCGGCCTCCAGCTCATCGCTGAAGGAATGGCTGAGGTTCAGGCTGAGGGACTGATTGCGGTAGGCGTCATGGTCGCCATCGCTGGGGAATGATGTATGCGTCGAGTTGATACCCGCGGTGTCATCCAGGCTCGCGCCGAGGTTGAAACGGGTGTGTTCATCGCCGCCGGACAGGCCAAGGCTGCGCTCCCAGGTCTGGTTGCTGCCAAAGCCCAACTTCAGGCGTGGTTGCAGGCCTTGCTCGGTATTCCGGCGGGTAAACACCTGGATCACCCCGCCAATCGCATCGCTGCCGTAGATCACCGAGCGTGAGCCGCGCAGCACTTCCACTCGTTCAATCTGGTCGACGTTCAGGTATTGCAAGCCGCTGTCGCCGGAGGTGGTATTGGCGATACGTTGGCCGTCCACCAATACCAGGCTTTGCGCGGATTTGGTGCCGCGAATGAAGATCCCCGGCAAACTGCCGCGTCCACCGGTAGGCGCGACCTGCACGCCAGGCACGCGACTGAGCAGGTCGGTGACGCTGGTGGGTTGCAGGCGGTCGATGTCGTCACGGGTGAACACCGTGTTGGCGGCGCTGCTGTCGTTGCGTGCCTGCACCTGGCGGTTCGCGCTGATGACCACGTTGGGAAGTTTCAGGGCGTCGTCGCGGGTGTCGGCGAGCAGGTCCGGAGAGGTTAGCAGCAGCAACGGCAGGGCGAAGCAGAGGCGATTCATGGGCGGTCCACGGCTGTTAAAATTGACACAAAACCAATGTGGGAGCGGGCTTGCTCGCGAAAGAGGTGAAGCAGCCACATAAGTAGTGACTGATACACCGCTTTCGCGAGCAAGCCCGCTCCCACATTTTAGTCCCCGTTTCAGCCGGGAGATTGGGTTACAGGCCCAGCAGCGCCATGCGCTCGCGCACCGATGCCTCAATGCCGGCTTCATCCAACCCGCATTCCGCCAGCATCTGCGCCGGCTTGGCGTGTTCGACGTACACATCCGGCAAGCCCAGGTGCAGCACCGACTTGAGGATGTTCTCCCGCGCCAGGAACTCGCTGACTGCCGCACCGGCGCCGCCCATGATGGCGTTTTCTTCGACGGTCACCAGCAATTCGTGGCTGCCGGCAATCTCACGTACCAAGGCTTCATCCAGGGGTTTGACGAAGCGCATGTCGACCACGGTGGCGTCGATCTTCTCGGCGACTTTCAAGGCTTCGGCCAGTTGCACGCCAAACACCAGGAACGCGGTCTTGCTGCCTTGGCGACGCACGATGCCCTTGCCGATCTCGATAGGCTCAAGATCCTTCTCGATCACCGCATTCGGGCCATTACCGCGCGGGTAACGCACGGCCGCCGGGCCGTTGTACAGGTGGCCGGTGCTGAGCATCTTGCGCAGTTCGTTCTCGTCGCTTGGCGTCATTACCAGCATGCCGGGGATGCAGCGAAGGTAGGACAGGTCGAAGCTGCCGGCGTGAGTCGGGCCGTCTTCGCCCACTAAGCCTGCGCGGTCGATGGCAAACAGCACGTCGAGGTTCTGCACCGCCACATCGTGAACAAGCTGGTCATAACCGCGTTGCAGGAAAGTGGAATAGATCGCTACCACCGGCTTGGCACCTTCACAGGCCATGCCGGCGGCGAACGTCACCGCGTGCTGCTCGGCAATCGCCACGTCGAAATAACGCAGTGGGAAGCGCTCGCTGAACGCGACCAGGTCGGAGCCTTCCTTCATCGCCGGGGTAATGCCCACCAAGCGCGGATCGGCGGCGGCCATGTCACACAGCCATTCGCCGAACACACCGGAATACTTCGGCCCGCTGGCCTTTTTCGGCGCAGCGGCAGGCGCGTCCACCGGCTCCAGCTTGGTGATGGCGTGGTAGCCGATCGGGTCGACTTCCGCCGGGGCGAAGCCTTTGCCTTTCTTGGTGACGATGTGCAGGAACTGCGGCCCCTTGAGGTCACGCATGTTACGCAGCGTGGCGATCAGGGTCGGCAGGTCGTGGCCGTCGATCGGGCCGATGTAGTTCCAGCCCAGCTCTTCGAACAGGGTGCCGGGCACCAGCATGCCCTTGGCGTATTCTTCGGTACGACGGGCAATTTCCCACGCGCCAGGCAGACGCGAGAGGACCTTCTTGCTGCCTTCGCGCATGCTGGCATACGTGCGGCTGGAGAGGATCTTGGCCAGGTAGTTGGACAGGCCGCCGACATTGCGTGAGATCGACATGTCGTTGTCGTTGAGGATCACCAGCATGTTGGCGTCCACTTCCGGCGCATGGTTGAGCGCTTCGAAGGCCATGCCGGCGGTCAGCGCGCCATCACCAATCACCGCAATCGCCTTGCGATCACTGCCTTGCAGGCGGGCGGCAATCGCCATGCCCAGCGCGGCGCTGATCGAGGTACTGGAGTGGCCGACGCCAAAGGTGTCGTACTCGCTCTCGGCGCGGCGCGGGAAGGCGGCAATGCCGTCCTTCTGGCGCAGGCTGCCCATGCGCTCGCGGCGACCCGTGAGGATCTTGTGCGGATACGCCTGATGGCCCACGTCCCACACCAGCCGGTCATCCGGGGTGTCGAACACGTAATGCAGGGCGATGGTCAGCTCGATGACGCCCAGGCCGGCGCCAAAATGCCCACCGGTCTGGCCGACCGTGTAGAGCAATTCCAGGCGCAACTCATCGGCCAGGGTTTCCAGCTCGGCTTCACCCAATCGACGCAGGCCGGCCGGCGTGACAGCACGGTCAAGCAGGGGCGTGGACGGGCGCTTGCGGGGAATCTCTTGAAACGTCGTGGGCATCAGGCGAATCGTTATAGGTATAGAAGAGGCGGCAGTTTACCTCAAGCATCGCGAACTGCCCACGCAGAGCGCCCAACTTGGCCGATATGCGGCCGCAAAGGCCGCCGTTATCAGTGCCGGCGTTCGACGATATACCGCGCCAAGTCACGCAGTGGCTCGGCCGCCGCGTCGAAAGGTCGCAGGGCGTCCAAGGCCTGGTCACGCAGCTCCAGGGCATAGGCCTTGGCGGCTTCCAGCCCGAGCAGCGCAGGATATGTCGGTTTATCCCGTGCGATATCGGCACCTTGGCGTTTGCCCAGAGTGGCAGTGTCACTTTCTACGTCGAGAATATCGTCCTGCACCTGGAACGCCAGGCCGATGGCCAGCGCGTAGGTCTTCAGCGCCGCCAATTGAGCGGCTTGCGCACGCCCACTGGCCAGGGCGCCCAGGTGTACGGCGGCTTCGATCAAGGCACCGGTCTTGTGGCGGTGCATGTATTCCAGCGCCTGTTGATCAAGCTTCCGGCCCACCGACCCCAAGTCGATGGCCTGGCCGCCGACCATCCCGGCCGGGCCCGCTGCCACGGCCAGCGCCGTGACCATGCGTAAACGGATCTCGGCATTGACGCTGCTCAGCGCCGGGTCCAGCAGTGCGCTGAACGCCAGGCTTTGCAGGCCATCGCCGGCGAGGATCGCGCAGGCTTCATCAAAGGCTTTGTGAGTGGTCGGCTGGCCGCGACGCAAATCGTCGTCGTCCATCGCCGGCAAGTCGTCATGCACCAGGGAATAGGCGTGGATCAACTCCACCGCACAGGCCGCGCCATTGGCCTGCTCAGCGGCTGCGCCCAAGGCTTCACACGCCGCATACGCCAGCAACGGACGCACGCGCTTGCCGCCATTCATCACGCTGTAGCGCATGGCTTCGTAAAGACGCTTGAGTTCAGGGCTTGGCGCAACAAACAAGGGCTCCAGCGCCGCATTGACCCGGGCTTGGCTACTGGCCTGATACGCGTCGATCATTCCGGCTGTTCCGCATCGAAAGGTTCTTCGGCCAACTCCCCGTCACGCTCCAGCAGCACTTGCACCTTCTGCTCCGCCTGCGCGAGCGCGCTCTGGCAGTCGCGGGTCAGGCCGATGCCTTGCTCAAACGCCGTCAACGAGTCTTCCAGCGACAACTCGCCGTTCTCCAGACGCTCGACCAGGGCTTGCAGGTCGGCGAGGGATTGTTCGAAATCGAGTGCAACTTTTTTGCGGGCCATGGCGGCTATTCCGGTAGACGGTAAACCGGCGCGACACTAGCAGACATGGGGGATTGGGGCAAATGAGCGGGGGTGTCACTTGCCCGCTGTCTTGGCCTGATACCGGGTGCTGCGACCGCCACCGGGCAGCCGGACCAGGCAGTCAGCCCTGTCTGCATCTTTTCCAGCGCAGTGAGCTGCACGTCCAGTTCGCTGGGGTTTCAGGGGAGGGGATGCTGTAGCGGCGAGAGTCAAGCATCTAGCCTCGGTTCTCGTTCGTGCAACACGCTGTTGCACAAACGATCCCAGCCTCAAAACCCCGGCGGAATATACCCCGGCACAAATGGCACGTTCAGGCACTTGCCATGCAGGATCCGGCCATCCTCAATCCTGAACAGCACGATCTTCTTCGCCTTATCCACCGTGGCTTCCAGCTTGCAATCCGAACTGTGCCCGACTTGCTGGTAATACTCCGTATACACCATCCCGTTCCCGGTGTGGTTCATTGAAGTCCCAGCGGCTTCGGTGGTCGTCCAGGATGAGGACTTGTGCCAGGTCATCACCACCTGGGTGTCGCCATTGGGTGCATTCTGCTTCTTCATCGAGTCGGGCTTGCCGAATAAATCCAGCGCCTCTTGCACGTCACGGCCTTCCCAACGCGATTGTGCAATCAGGTGGCACCCGTTGATAAACAGCACGGCCGGCAACAAAAGTCCTGCCAGCAACAGCCTTGTCCATGTAGGCATCGTGAATCCTTCTTGTCGGTAGGGGTTGCTCAGCGCTTGTTGCCCAGCATGTCGTCGAGGTCATCAATCATCTGGCTCTTCTCCTGAGTCGGGCCCAACTGCTCGAACATGGCCTTGGTGGTCTGGATCATCTGCAGATGGGTCATCTTGCCCATGGCGATGGTGTCCTTGCTCTTGCCCGGTTCGCAGACATACGCGAGCGTGCGGTCGAGCCAGAACTCCTTTGGCGTCTGCCACGTGTTGGAGACCTTCAAGTGCGTGAGGGTGTAGGAAAATGGCGCGACCGACTGGCCGTTGAGAAAGCGCACCTTGCGCGTGGAGCACTGCACTTCGATGTTGTACACATCGATCATTGGTTTGCCCGGTTCTTCATACACCACCGTGACGGCCACCAATTTGGCGCCCTTGTTGTGGTTCGAGGGCACCACCGAGGTACGGTCGGCCACATACATCACATTTTGATGGGCCCGGCCGCTGCCGTAGATGATCGACCAGTCGCCAATCGGTGTTTGTTCATCGGCCAATACCGATGTTGCGCTGGTCAACAATAGGGGCAGAAGTGCCAGGCAGCGACCGACCTTGGTTAAAGTATTCAATAGCGTCCTTCCTTGAGGCTCGAAATAAGCGAAGGACTTTAGTGGTGAGGCGGTGCAGCCACAATTAGGGCGAGTGTACTAATGGCGAATGGCTAGGTAACGACGCAAAAAGCCTGCGTTTCAAGGCAGGCTTATGGTGTGTGGCGATTTGACTTAGTCTTTGCGAGCCGTCAGCGCCGCATAACCATTCATCAAGTTGCGATAGTTGGGAATACGCTGGGACAACAGATTCCCCAGGCCTTCGATATCGTTGCGCCAGTCGCGGTGCAGCTCACACGCCACCGAGAACCAGTTCATCAACTGCGCACCGGCTTGCGTCATCCGGCTCCACGCCGCCTGCTGCACCGTGGTATTGAACGTGCCCGACGCATCGGTCACCACAAACACCTCAAACCCTTCCGCCAGCGCCGACAAAGTCGGGAACGCTACGCACACATCCGTCACTACACCGGCAATGATGATCTGCTTACGGCCGGTCGCCTTGATCGCCTTGACGAAGTCTTCGTTGTCCCACGCGTTGATCTGGCCAGGGCGGGCGATGTACGGCGCGTCCGGGAACATCTCTTTCAACTCCGGCACCAGCGGGCCATTCGGGCCTTGCTCGAAACTCGTGGTAAGGATGGTCGGTAGGTTGAAGAACTTGGCCAGGTCGGCCAGGGCCAACACGTTGTTCTTGAACTCGTTGGGCGAGAAGTCCTGCACCAGAGAGATCAGGCCGGTCTGGTGATCGACCAACAGAACAATGGCGTCGTCTTTGTTGAGGCGGTTGTAGGTTGGAGCGCTCATGGTTGAATCCTTTTTTGTTTAGGTTGGTTGGGCGTTGCGTTCAACATGGGCACAGATTAATGGGTGGCTATTGGGGGATAAAGCAGGTGAAAACGGTAATACCGTCAACTCAGGCGTGACAATGCTTGTCTTTGCGTACGCCAAGCCTTTTGTCGTTAATGAGGGACTGAGGTTTTAGGACGCCTGGGGGCGTGTGACTGGGTTGCAGCAGTGACTTGGTGGGGGTGGCGAAGACAGTGGCGGAGCGGGCTATGGCGTGTATTCAGCTTTAGAGGCAGGGCGGGCTATAAGCTGCCCGCTTTTGCTCATTCAAATGTCCAACGGCTTGTCGGACAATTGACTTGGGGTTCATGCGGGCATTAAAAAGCCGGCTTGTGGCCGGCTTCTCGGGGACTGCTTCAGCTTGTTTTTGACAAGCCTCACCAGCCTTCAAATCGCTCAGCCCACGTTGCGTCGGGCTGAATAGTAGGGGCATCAGCGGGAACTCCTCCGCATCGCCAAGCAGGGTGAATAGCCTTAAGCTACCCCCTGCCAAATGTGCGGCGCATGATACCCATATTCCCCTCAGTTGCCCACCTCCGGATCCGATTTAGAGCCTTCCCAGCCCAATAGGTGCTCATCCAGCGGCACGGGTGGACGGCGGTTGTTGAGGGTGGACCACCAGAACACCCACCCCACAATCTGGACGTTCTGCTCAAACCGTTGCTCGTACGTCAGGTATTCGTCCGGATGTTCACCGGCGTTGTGGCTGCGCATCCGCAACCCACCGCCAGGTCGGTTGTAGAGGTATTTGATGCGCAGCATCCCGTCGTGCTCTACCGCATAAATTTCGCCGTCGATGATTTGCGTGCGGCCTCGGTCGATGGCGAGGGTGGCGCCTTGCTGGATGATGTCGATCATGCTGTTGTCGACCATGTAGGCGCCCAGGGCACGGTCGGGGTGCACGTTAAGGGCTTGGAGGGTGTGCAGGGTGACGCGGATGCGTTCGATAGAGGTAAATGAGGGGTGGAGGTCGATCTCCACGTCGATTTTTTCCGGGAGACAGGCGGGGCCTGTGAGGTATTGGCCGCTTCCTTCGCGGGTGGTGGGCAGACCTTTTCGGGTGTTCGGGCCTTCCAGCAGGAAGTTGGCCGGTGGGTGTTTGGGGCCTTCGCCGGTGCGCAGCCAACGGCTGGAGATGCACAGCAGTTCTGCGATTTCGTTGAGTCGGCCCATGGGGACGCCGCGCTTGAACCAGTTGTTCACGTGTTGGGGCGTGACGCCGCGGTTCTTGGCGAAGTCGGAGGCGGAAAGGTGGACTTCCCGTAATAGCGCTTTTAAACGATCACCTGATGTATTCATGAACGCAGAGTTTACTGGCCGGAATTACAGATCAAATAAACCATGCGTTGAGTTGCGTGTGTAGGTCGTTGCTTAGTTGTAGCCTGATACTTCGGATTCAGTGGCTGGTTAAACCTTTTATATAAGTTAATGAACTTGTCGTTTAATTTTTCCCACAAAAAAAGCCCCGAATGATCGGGGCTTTTTCAATTGCCGGGGCAATGAGGAGCGGGTATCAGCCTTTGTAGGCAGCGACCGACTTCAGGATCTCGGCGCGAGCGGCATCTGCGTTGCCCCAACCGTCGATCTTCACCCATTTGCCTTTTTCGAGGTCTTTGTAGTTCTCGAAGAAGTGTTTGATCTGCTCCAGCAACAGGGGCGGCAGGTCGGTGTATTCCTTCACGTCCACGTACAGCTGGGACAGCTTGTCGTGTGGAACCGCGATCACTTTGGCATCGCCGCCGCCGTCGTCGGTCATGTTCAGGATGCCGACTGGACGCGCGCGGATAACCGAACCTGGGGTAACCGGGTAAGGGGTTACGACCAGCACGTCGAGGGGATCACCGTCGTCAGCCAGGGTGTTAGGGATGAAACCGTAGTTGGCCGGGTAGAACATCGGGGTGGCCATGAAACGGTCAACGAACAGGCAGTCGCTGTCTTTGTCGATTTCGTATTTGATCGGCGCGTGGTTGGCCGGAATCTCGATGGCGACGTAGATGTCGTTCGGCAGGTCTTTGCCAGCCGGAATCTTGCTGTAGCTCATTGGGCGTTGCCCCCGTTAATTGGCCAAGAAACTTGGCCGGATTGGCCTAAAAGTGGCGGCGATTATAGGCACATTCTGACGCCGATGCCATGCGCCAGACGTCGTACGGTCATTCGTCCTGTGGCTGATAACGCGGGTCGCTGGCTTGCAGTTGGGTCAGGCGGGCCAAGGGATCCTGGCGATAAAAGCGGCTGAGTTGGGCGTACACCTGTGGATAACGGTTGACCAGCAAATCCGGAGCGCTGAAAAAATATTCGCTGGTGACGGCGAAGAATTCAGCCGGGTTTTCGGCGGCGTAGGGGTCGATCTCGGTGTCGGCGTCCGGGTTGGCGTCCAGTTGGCGATTGAGGTCGTCGTAGGCGCTCTGCATCACGCTGGCCCATTCCTGCACGCGCATGTCGTTGTGCAGCGGCGGCAGGCCGTTGGCGTCGCCGTTGAGCATGTCGAGTTTGTGCGCCAGTTCGTGGATGACCAGGTTGTAGCCTTCCCAGTTGCCACTGGCCAGCACCCCGGGCCAGGCGAGGATCACCGGGCCCTGTTGCCAGGCTTCGCCGCTGTGTTCGCCGTCCCATTCGTGTTCGATGCCACTGCTGTCGCGATGGCGCTGGGGGCTGACGAAGTCGTCGGGGTACAGCACGATTTCATGGAAGCCCTGGTACCAGTCGAGGTCGCCCAGGTTCATCAACGGCAATTGCGCCTGAGCGGCGAGCAGCAGGCGTTGTTCCTGGTGCAGCTCGACGCCGGGCAGGGCGGTCAGGTGCTTTTCGGCGAGGAACACCACGCAGGCTTCGCGCAGCCATTGGTCCTGCTCGGCGCTGATACCGTCGAGGAAGGTCAAATGGTGGCGCACCCGCTGCCAGGTGTCATCGGCAATCGGGTGCTTGGCCAGCAAGCGCTGGCGACGCCAGGCGCTGAGCGACCACATCGGCGCTTACTGCGACTTGACTTCGGAGGACGCGCGGCCAAAACGGCTGCGGAACACGCCAATGATCATCGGCACCAGCGACAGCAGAATGATGAACACCACCAGCAGCGACAGGTTTTTCTTGATGAACGGCACGTTGCCGAAGAAGTAACCCAAGGTCACCAGGCCGCCGACCCACAGGATGGTGCCGAATACGCTGAAGCCGAAGAAGCGCGGATAAGGCATTTTGGCGATACCGGCCACGAACGGCGCGAAGGTGCGCAGGATCGGCAGGAAGCGCGCCAGGGTCACGGTCTTGCCGCCGTGCTTGTCGTAGAAGTCGTGGGTCTTCTGCAGGTAGTCGCGGCGGAAGATTTTCGAGTTCGGGTTGCTGAACAGGCGTTCTCCGGCTGTTCGCCCGATCACATAGTTGGTGCTGTCGCCCAGGATTGCCGCCAGCATCAACAGGCCGGCGAGTAACACCGGGTCCATGCCGCCGCCAGCCGCCACGGCGCCTGCGATGAACAGCAACGAATCACCCGGCAGGAATGGCATCACCACCAGGCCGGTTTCGCAAAAAATGACCAGAAACAGAATGGCGTAGATCCACGGACCGTAATTGGTTACCAGCAGGTCGAGGTAGACGTCGAGATGCAGGATAAGGTCGAGCGGGTTGAAATCCATGGATGGCACCTGTGTGGATGGCCCGGCTCAGCAGGCCTGTGCGGAAGCTCGGGTAATAAGGCTACAAGTGTATGCCGCAATTCTTACAACCCTGAAAGGTCCGCATTATACGGATTGAGGCGTGAAAAGCGTGTTGGTTTTGTAGCGGGGGATGTCGTGGGTGTTCCAGGCATACATCGATCAAAATGTGGGAGCGGGCTTGCTCGCGAATGCGGCGTATCAGTCGACTAATCCGGTGACTGCCCCGCCGCTTTCGCGAGCAAGCCCGCTCCCACAGGGGATTTGTGGCGTTTTGGCTATTGGGGTCAGTCTTCGTTGATTGGCAAGGTGTAGTTCTTGAACTCGGTGTCCTCGCGAAACCCGATCGACTCATAGGTCTTCTGCGCCACTTCATTGTCACTGCTGGTCGAGACCCGCAACCGTACCGCGTGGGTCTCCTTGGCCATTTTCTTCGCCGTGCGCATCAGGTTGTCCGCCACCAGTTGTCGGCGCGCGTCTTCAGCCACGTAGATGTCGTTGAGGATCCACACGCGCTTGAGTGATAGCGACGAAAAGCTCGGGTACAGCTGGCAAAAGCCCAGCAGTTTCTTGTCGTCATCATCCGCCAGGGCCAGGTAAATCACCGATTCCTTGCGGCGCAGGCGTTTTTCCAGAAAGGCCCGCGATGAATCCGGGAAGGGCAAGGCCCCGTAGAACTCGCGGTATTTGACGAACAACGGGGTCAGCAGGTCCAGGTGTTCCGGGGTCGCTTGAGTAATCCGCATGCCAGGCCTCAACTTCCAAATGGGGTATGACCACACAAGCGGCCGTGACTCGATGCTGCCTAATGGCGCGAAAAAGCGCAATCGTACCGCGATCAGTCATCCGGTGAACTGAGCAGGAAATTGCCTTTCATCAGGTCCGGATCATCGGATTCAATGGTCTGAACCTGCGCTTCGTCCTTGAGGTTGACCCCCGACAGCTGCCGACGACACGCTTCTCGCATCAAATACAGCAAGCGATGAGCCGCCATGCCATAGCTCAGGCCCTCCAGGCGTACATTGGAGATGCAATTGCGATAGGCGTCGGTGAGGCCGACCTTGGGGTTGTAGGTGAAATACAGCCCCAGACTGTCCGGTGAACTGAGCCCCGGCCGTTCGCCGATCAGGATCACCACCATCTTGGCGCCGAGCAATTGCCCGATTTCATCCGCCACCGCCACGCGGCCTTGTTCCACCAGGATGACCGGCGACAACGACCAGCCTTCGGCGTGGGTTTGTTCTTCCATGCGCGTCAGAAACGGCAAGGTGTGTTTATGCACGGCCAGCGCGGATAAACCATCGGCCACTACAACGGCCAAATCCACGCCGCCGGGGTTGGCCGACGCGTGGTCGCGCAGCGCTTGGGCGGATTCATCGCTCAAGCGCCGCCCCAAATCCGGGCGTTGCAGGTAGCTGTGGCGGTCTGCAGCGGCGCTGTGCAGCAGCAGGCTGTCACGCCCGCGTTCGGCCAGCTGGCTGCTGAGGCCCGCATGGTCAAAGGGCAAATGCACCGCGTCCCGCGCCTGGGCGTGGGCAAACTGAAAATCCAGCTGCGCGTGGGTGGGAATGCTGGTGCCGGTTCGGCCCAGGGCAATGCGCGCCGGGGTCAGGCGGCGCAGTTCCAGCCAGGGGTTGTCAGGCAGGTCGAGTTGCACAGGCGGCTCCTTCATCCCAGTTGCGCCAGGGCTTGGCGAAACGCCGGTGGCAGGCTGTTGCCAAAGTGCACCTTGCCGTCGGCTTGCGTGAAGATGCCCATTTTTGCCAGCCACTGCTCAAACTCCGGCGCCGGTTTTAAACCCAATGTTTGCCGGGCGTAGAGCGCGTCGTGGAACGAAGTGGTCTGGTAGTTGAGCATAATGTCGTCGGAACCGGGGATGCCCATGATGAAATTGATCCCGGCCACGCCCAGCAGGGTCAGCAGGGTGTCCATGTCGTCCTGGTCGGCTTCGGCGTGGTTGGTGTAACAGATGTCGCACCCCATGGGCACGCCGAGTAGCTTGCCGCAGAAGTGGTCTTCCAGGCCGGCGCGGATGATCTGCTTGCCGTTGTACAGGTACTCCGGGCCGATAAATCCTACGACTGTATTTACCAGAAACGGTTTGAAATGTCGGGCTACCGCGTAGGCGCGCGTCTCGCAGGTTTGTTGGTCGACGCCAAAGTGCGCGTTGGCCGATAAGGCGCTGCCTTGGCCTGTCTCGAAGTACATCAAGTTCTGGCCCAAGGTGCCGCGATTGAGGCTCAACCCTGCTTCGTACCCTTCCTGCAGCACGCTCAGGCTGATGCCGAAACTGGCATTGGCCGCCTCGGTGCCGGCGATCGACTGGAACACCAGGTCCAGCGGTACGCCACGGTTGATCGCCTCGATGGAGGTGGTGACATGAGTGAGCACGCAGGCCTGGGTTGGGATCTCGTAGCGCTGGATGATCGCGTCGAGCATTTCCAGCATGGCGCAGATCGAGGCGATGCTATCGGTGGCCGGGTTGATGCCGATCATGGCGTCGCCGTTGCCGTACAGCAGACCATCCAGAATGCTCGCGGCGATGCCCGCCGGTTCGTCTGTAGGATGGTTGGGTTGCAGGCGGGTGGATAAACGCCCGCGCAGGCCCATGGTGCCGCGAAATTGCGTGACCACGCGGATCTTCTGCGCCACCAGTACCAGGTCCTGCACGCGCATGATCTTGGACACGGCGGCGGCCATCTCTGGCGTCAGACCTGGCGCCAAGGCGCGTAGGGAATGTTCGTCGGCCGCGTCGCTGAGCAGCCAGTCGCGCAGGCCGCCCACGGTCAGGTGGCTGACCGGTGCAAACGCCTGGGTGTCGTGGGTGTCGATGATCAGCCGGGTGACTTCATCACTTTCATAGGGGATCAACACTTCCTGCAGAAAGTGTTTCAGCGGGATATTCGCCAGCGCCATCTGCGCCGCCACCCGCTCACCGTCATTCTGTGCGGCGACGCCGGCCAGGAAGTCTCCGGAACGCGCGGGGCTGGCCTTGGCCATCACGTCCTTGAGGCTGTCGAAGCGGTAGGTTTGTGCACCCACCGCGTGGGAAAAGCTTGCCATACAGTGTCTCCTTGGCGGCGCGGGCAATTGCTCGCGCCGAGGTTTACGGCAGTTAGTGCAAGGCGGCCTCTGCGGCCTGGATCGCCGCGAATTCCTCTTCGGGCGTGCCTGCTACCAAGTGATGCCGGCTGTAGAAAGCAAAGTAAGCAATTAATACTCCATAGATGATCGCGGCGCCAATCACCACCCGTGGATCCACCAGAAAGCCCGCCACCACGGCCACGCAGGCCAGTACCAGCGCAACGCCTGAAGTGAAGATGCCACCCGGCGTGCGGTACGGACGGTCCATTTTGGGGCGACGGATGCGCAGGGTGATGTGCGCGGCCATCATCAGCACGTAGGAAATCGTCGCGCCGAACACCGCCACCAGAATCAGCAGGTCACCCTGGCCGGTCAGCGACAGGCCAAAACCGATGATGCCGGGGATCACCAGCGCCAGGACCGGCGCCTTGCTTTTGTTGGTCTGGGACAGTTTGCGCGGCAGGTAGCCGGCGCGTGACAGTGCGAAGATCTGCCGCGAATAGGCATAGATGATCGAGAAAAAGCTCGCGATCAGACCCGCCAGGCCGACCAGGTTGACGAAGCTGCCCATCCAGGTGGAACCGCCGTAGGACAACGCCAACGCTTCAACCAGCGGGTTGCCGGATTTGACCAGCGCGTAAGTGCCAGCGCCGCCCGGTGCAATAACGAGGATAAGCAGGGCAAAGCTGGTCAGCACCACGATGGCGCCAATCAAGCCGCGCGGCAGGTCGCGTTTCGGGTTTTTGGTTTCTTCGGCCGCCAGGGGCACACCTTCTACCGCGAGGAAAAACCAGATGGCATAGGGAATCGCCGCCCACACACCCACGTAGCCGAATGGCAGGAAGGTGCTGGCGCCCTTTGCCTCGGTCACTGGAATGTCCAGCAGGTTGGCGACATTGAAGTGCGGCACCATCGCCACCAGGAACACTCCCAGGGCAATCGCGGCCACGGCGGTGATCACAAACATCAACTTCAGTGCTTCACCGACACCAAAGATGTGGATGCCGATAAAGATGATGTAGAACGCCAGGTAGATCATCCAGCCGCCGATGCCGAACAGCGACTCGCAATACGCGCCGATAAACACCGCGATGGCGGCGGGGGCGATGGCGTATTCGATCAGGATCGCGGTGCCGGTTAGGAACCCGCCCCAAGGCCCGAATGCACTGCGGGCAAAGCCGTAGCCGCCACCGGCGGTAGGAATCATGGAAGACAGTTCGGCCAGGGAAAAGCACATGCACAGGTACATGGTGGCCATCAGCAATGTCGCGAGGAACATCCCGCCCCAGCCACCCTGGGCCAGGCCGAAGTTCCAGCCAGCGTAGTCGCCGGAGATGACGTAGGCAACGCCGAGGCCAACCAGCAGCACCCAGCCGGCGGCGCCTTTTTTCAGTTCGCGTTGCTGGAAGTAGTCGGTGTCGACTTTTTCGAAGTCGACGGAGGATCCAGTAGGTTCGCTAGGCATTGGAAAGTACCTTCCATTCTTATTGTTTTTAACTCGGCCTCTGTGTGCCGAATGAGGTAGCAGCTACTTGCGAAGTTCAAATGTGGGAGCAGGCAAGCCAGCTCCCACACTTGATCTCATTTCAAGTTGAGAGCGGGTCGCCTGCTAGGAGGCAACGTTAGAAGAAGCCAAGTGGATTAATGTCGTAACTCACCAGCAAGTTCTTGGTCTGCTGGTAGTGATCCAACATCATCTTGTGCGTCTCACGCCCCACGCCGGACTTCTTGTAACCGCCGAATGCCGCATGCGCCGGGTACAGGTGGTAGCAGTTGGTCCACACGCGGCCCGCTTTGATCGCGCGGCCCATGCGGTAGGCGCGGTTGATGTCGCGAGTCCACACGCCGGCGCCCAGGCCGAACTCGGTGTCGTTGGCAATTGCCAGGGCTTCGGCTTCGTCCTTGAAGGTGGTGATGCTCACCACCGGGCCGAAGATTTCTTCCTGGAACACACGCATTTCGTTGGTGCCCTTGAGCAGGGTCGGCTGGATGTAATAACCCCCAGCCATATCACCGCTGAGCTGCTCTACTTTGCCGCCCGTCAGCAGTTGTGCGCCTTCGCCCTTGGCGATTTCCAGGTAGGACAGGATCTTGTCGAACTGTTGCTCGGACGCCTGGGCGCCGACCATGGTGTCGGTGTCCAGCGGGTCGCCGCGTTTGATCTGCTCGACTTTCTTCATGACCACTTTCATGAAGTCGTCGTAGATCGACTCTTCCACCAGCGCGCGGGAAGGGCAGGTGCACACTTCGCCCTGGTTGAAGAACGCCAGTACCAGGCCTTCAGCGGCCTTTTCAATAAAGGAAGGCTCGGCTTTCATAATGTCGGCAAAGAAGATGTTCGGCGACTTGCCGCCCAGTTCAACCGTCGACGGAATGATGTTTTCCGCAGCACATTTCATGATGTGCGAGCCCACTGGCGTGGAGCCGGTGAAGGCGATTTTAGCGATACGCTTGCTGGTGGCCAGCGCTTCGCCGGCCTCTTTGCCGTAGCCGTGCACCACGTTCAGGACGCCCGGCGGCAGCAGGTCGCCGATCAGTTCCATCAGCACGTTGATGCCCAGCGGGGTTTGCTCGGCGGGTTTGAGCACCACGCAGTTACCAGCGGCCAGGGCTGGGGCGAGTTTCCACGCGGCCATCAGCAGCGGGAAGTTCCACGGAATGATTTGGCCAACCACGCCCAGTGGCTCATGGAAGTGGTACGACGCGGTGTGCTCGTTGATCTCGGCGCTGGTGCCTTCCTGGGCGCGGATGCAGCCGGCGAAGTAACGGAAGTGGTCGGCGGCCAGCGGGATGTCAGCGTTGAGGGTTTCACGCACGGCTTTGCCGTTGTCCCAGGTTTCGGTGATGGCCAGCAGTTCGAGGTTCTGTTCAATGCGGTCGGCGATTTTCAGCAGGACCAGCGCGCGGTCCTGGGCCGAGGTCTTGCCCCAGGCGTCGGCGGCGGCATGGGCGGCGTCCAGAGCCTTGTCGATGTCTTTGGCCGTGGAGCGCGGGAATTCGGCGATTGCCTTGCCGTTGACCGGCGAGGTATTGGTGAAATAGTTGCCATCGACCGGCGCAACGAACTCGCCACCGATGTAGTTGCCGTACTTGGCCTTGAACGAAACGATGGCGCCTTCAGTACCGGGGTGTGCGTAACGCATGGTGGGTATCTCCTGGCTTTTATGTTTATTGGGAGCGCAGCGCGACATGCGCTTGATAAAGCGTAGAGCAAAGGTTGGGCCACCGTTTCGTGGACCAGCGAAATCAAGGGGTTGGACATTGTTGCAAGGCGTGGCTGTGGCAGGGTCGATACGGGCGATGTGACAGTTTGTGCCACAAACGGTACAGCCTGTGACCAGTGGGTCGGCCTGGGATTGCATTGCCCGGTTCGCTGGGGGATGCTGGGGGTTCTCACGCAGGGAGAATAATAAGAAATGCACAACGATCATTTCAGCCGCCATGCCCAGCAAGTCCTCACCGTGGCGCATGGCCGCGACCCGTCCAGCGATCCGTCCATCGCCCGCTCCTGGCTGCGTTGCCTGGAGGACTATCACCTCGACCCTGCGCAAACCATTGCACCCACTGTGCTCGAACATGGTCGCTTGCTGGAAAGCCGCGAGCGCCTGCAGCAAGTGCTGCACATTGCCGGCAGCGAGATGAACAGCCTGCATCAGCAGCTCTCCGGTGCGGGGCATGCTGTGTTGCTGACCGATGCGCGCGGCGTGATCCTCAACTGTGTCACCGCGCCGTCCGAGCGCAAGATCTTCGAGCGCGCCGGGTTGTGGCTGGGTGCCGATTGGAGCGAGGCCTGCGAAGGCACCAACGGCATCGGCACCTGCCTGGTGGAGCGCCAATCCCTGACCATTCATCGTGACGAACACTTCCGGGGCCGGCACACCGGGCTGACCTGCTCGGCGAGCCCGGTGTTCGATCCGCAGGGTGATCTGCTGGCCGTGCTGGATGTGTCCTCCGCACGGGAGGCCGTGTCGCGCCAGAGCCAGTTCCACACCATGGCGTTGGTGAACCTGTCGGCGAAGATGATCGAGAGTTGCTACTTCCTGCGTCACTTTGAACACCACTGGTTGCTGCGTTTTCACTTGCAGGCGGAGTCGGTGGGGTTGTTCAGTGAAGGGTTGCTGGCATTCGACGGAGACGGGCGCATCTGTGCGGTCAACCAGAGCGCGCTGAACCTGTTGGGCCAGGTGCGTGGCGGTTTGTTGGGGCACCCGGTGGAAGCGTTTTTTGATTGCTCACTGGATCAACTGCTTGGCCGCGCCAGCGCCAATGCCACGGCCAGTTGGCCGCTGCGGACCCGTGATGGGCGACAGTTATTTGCCGCGCTGCGTGGCCAAGTGCGCAGCGCATCGACCCCTTTCGTCAAGCCTGAGCCCGCTCCGTTGCCCGGTATTTGCCTGGGCGATCCGACGCTGCAACAGGACTTTCGCAAGGCGCTGCGGGTATTCGAGCGTGATGTGCCGCTGTTGATCAATGGCGAAACCGGCTCCGGCAAAGAGGCCTTCGCCAAGGCGGTGCACCTGGCGAGCCAGCGTGCCGACAAGGCGTTCGTCGCACTCAATTGCGCCGCCATCCCGGAAAGCCTGATCGAAAGCGAACTGTTCGGCTATCGCGGCGGCAGCTTCACCGGTGCGCGCAAAGAGGGCATGCAAGGCAAATTGCAGCAAGCCGATGGCGGCACCCTGTTCCTCGATGAAATCGGTGATATGCCCCTGGCGCTGCAAACCCGCCTGTTAAGGGTTCTGGAAGATCGGCTGGTGGTGCCGCTCGGCGGTGAGCCCCAGGCGGTGAACGTACGAATTATCAGCGCGACTCACCGGAATTTGCTGGAGCGTGTGCAGGACGGTAGCTTTCGCGAGGACCTGTATTACCGGCTCAATGGCCTGGAAGTCGGTTTGCCGCCTTTGCGCGAGCGCAGTGATAAAGCCCAGTTGCTGGATTTCCTGCTGACCCAGGAGGCCAATGGTGAGCCGGTTGCCCTCGACCCGTCGGCGCGGGGAGCGTTGTTGGCGTTTGCCTGGCCGGGGAACGTCCGCCAGCTGCGCACGGTGCTGCGCACCTTGGTGGCGCTGTGTGATGAGGGGCGTGTTGGCCTGGAAGATTTGCCTGCGCAGATTCGTCAGGCCAGGCCCGTGGCAGTCGCGCAGACCAAACCGCTGGAGTCGCCGCTGGAAGACGCCGAGCGCCTGGCGTTGCTCACGGCGTTGCAGCAGCAGCGCTGGCACATGACGCACACGGCGGAGCAACTGGGCGTCAGCCGCAACACGCTGTATAGAAAGCTGCGCCGGCATGGCATCGCGCGTCACGCCCTCAGCTAAAGGGTGCGATTTTCGCCCCCCTGCGCTAACCTGCCTCGATGTTTTACGAGGTCGACTATGCACATTCATATTCTCGGTATTTGCGGCACATTCATGGGCTCGATGGCAGTACTGGCCAAAGAGCTGGGCCATCACGTGACAGGCTCCGACGCCAACGTCTATCCGCCCATGAGCACGCAACTCGAGGCCCAGGGTATCGAGTTGACCCAAGGTTACGACCCGTCGCAATTCGACCCGGTCCCGGACTTGGTGGTGATCGGCAATGCCATGTCCCGTGGCAACCCGGCGGTCGAATACGTACTCGATAAAGGTTTGCCTTATGTGTCCGGCCCGCAATGGCTGGCCGACCATGTGTTGCAAGGCCGTTGGGTACTCGCGGTCGCTGGCACCCACGGCAAAACCACCACCAGCAGCATGCTCGCCTGGGTGCTGGAGCATGCAGGCATGAGCCCGGGCTTCCTGATCGGTGGTGTGCCGCAGAATTTCTCGGTGTCGGCGCGCCTGGGCGATACGCCGTTCTTCGTGATCGAGGCGGATGAATATGACAGCGCCTTCTTCGACAAGCGCTCCAAATTCGTCCACTACCGCCCGCGCACGGCAATCCTGAACAACCTGGAGTTCGACCACGCCGACATCTTCCCCGATCTGGCGGCCATCGAGCGTCAGTTCCATCACCTGGTGCGCACCATTCCGAGCGAAGGCCTGGTGATCCACCCGACCACCGAGCCGGCCTTGCAGCGTGTGATCGAGATGGGCTGCTGGACCCCGGTGCAAACCACCGGCGCGGGCGGGCAGTGGCAGGTCAAGCTGCTCAGCGACGACGGTTCCACATTTGAAGTGCTGTTCGAAGGCCAGACCCAAGGCATCGTCGAGTGGGACATGACCGGCCAGCACAACGTCGCCAATGCCTTGGTCACCCTGGCGGCTGCGCGGCACGTGGGCGTGGTGCCTTCCATGGGCATTGCCGCGTTGAGCGCGTTCAAAAGCGTGAAGCGCCGTATGGAAAAAGTCGCCGACGTGAATGGGGTTACCATCTACGACGACTTTGCCCACCACCCGACGGCAATTGCTACTACGTTGGATGGCCTGCGCAAACGTGTCGGCGATGCGCCGATCATTGCGATTGTCGAGCCGCGCTCCAATTCCATGAAGCTCGGTGCCCACCGGGATGGCCTGCCGGAAAGCGTCAACGACGCCGACCAGGTGGTCTGGTACGCACCGGCCAACCTCGGCTGGGATCTGCCGGCGATTGCAGCCCTGTGCACCGTGCCTTCCCTCGTCTGCGACTCCATCGAAGGCATCATCGAACACGTCAAGCGCCTGGCCAAACCGGGCACCCATGTCGTGGTCATGAGCAACGGCGGCTTTGGCGGCCTGCACGGCAAATTGGCTGAGGCGCTGAAATGAGTGGCCCGGAACGCGTTACCCTGGCGATGACCGGCGCTTCTGGTGCGCCTTATGGTTTGCGCCTGCTGGATTGCCTGGTACGTGAAGAGCGCGAGGTGCACTTCCTGATCTCCAAGGCCGCGCAGTTGGTGATGGCCACCGAGACCGACGTGGCGCTGCCGCCCAAGGTGCAGATGATGCAGGCCTTCCTCACCGAATACACCGGTGCGGCGGCGGGGCAGATCAAGGTCTACGGTAAAGAGGATTGGATGTCGCCCGTGGCTTCCGGCTCCGGCGCGCCGGCGGCGATGGTGGTGGTGCCATGTTCCACCGGGACCTTGTCGGCGATTGCTACCGGTGCCTGCAACAACCTGATCGAGCGCGCGGCGGATGTGACCTTGAAGGAGCGTCGCCAGTTGATCCTGGTGCCCCGTGAAGCGCCGTATTCGAGCATTCACCTGGAACACATGCTCAAGCTGTCGAACATGGGCGTCACCATTTTGCCGGCCTCGCCGGGCTTCTATCACCAGCCGCAGACCATCGATGACCTGGTGGACTTTGTGGTGGCGCGCATCCTCAACCTGCTGAACATCCCTCAGGACATGCTGCCGCGTTGGGGTGAGCACCATTTGAGCAGTGATGAGTAAGGCGCTGCTGATCCTACTGGCGCTGCAACTGGCCGGCTGCGCCACCGCGCGCGCACTGGATGCGGCAAAACCTGGCGCGCCGGTGGTGTATGCCGGTACGCGCCTGGACCTGTATGCGATGAAGGGTGGTTGCTGCGCCAAGGACAGGTTTGGTGCCGAGGCGCCGAGCTACCCTGGGGTGGATCTGCCGGCCAGTGCGTTGCTCGATACGCTGTTGTTGCCGCTGTCGGTGTTGACGGTTCTTGGGGTTGGCTTCAACGCTACCGGTGGTCTCTAACCCTGTCTGGAAGGCGGCACAAAACCCATGTGGGAGCGCGAATGCGGTGGATCAGTCATATTACTCGTCGACTGACACACTGCCTTCGCGAGCAAGCCCGCTCCCACATTTGAATCTCTGCCGGATAGTTAAATCGGATTACTTGCCCAGCTTGCGCAACTCATCCGACTCCACCACCCGCACCCCATCCTGTTCTTCCAGCGCCAGGCGCCACATGGCCCGGGCCAGTTCACACACTTCGATACCACGGTATTTGCCTGGAATCAGTCGTGATAACGGGCCGGCCAACTGTTCGGTCAGGCGCGGCTCCAGCCGTTCCCCCAACAGCAACGACGGCCGCACGATGGTCAGTTGAGGCCAGTCCTGGGCTTTCAGCGCCTCTTCCATTTCCCCTTTGACGCGGTTGTAGAAGACCGACGATTTCGGGTCGGCGCCAATGGCGCTGATCACGACCAAGTGCCGTGCGCCCATTTCCCGCGCGCGTTTGGCGAAGGCCACCACCATGTCCAGATCGACGGCGCGAAAAGCCGCTTCGGAGCCCGCCTGTTTGAGGGTGGTGCCCAGGCAGCAGAAGGCCAGATCCACCCGGCCACTCAGCTGCGGCAGGAACACCGCCGGGTCGCCCACCGGGTTTTCCAGGTGCGGGTGTTCCGCCAATGGCTTGCGGCTGGGTGCGAGCACGCGGGTCACGGTGGGTTCGTTGAGCAGGCGATCGAGCAGGTGTTCGCCGGTAAGGCCGGAGGCTCCGGCGAGCAAGATATGCTGAGGCGTCAGGTACATGGTGTTTCCCCCTTGTTACACGTTACAGCTTAGTTGCCTTTGGCTTCCTTGCTATTCATTGAGACGCTTTCGAGCGCCTTTCGTGCCTGCTGTTTGCGTAATAATTGCCAATGGGCGATCACACCCTTGGGGGCCCAGATCTGCGGCTCGGAGGCTTCGAAGTTGTCCGCCTGTTCGCGTTCGGCCACATGCAGTTGTGCCAGCTTGAAGGCTTGCTGCAAGTCGTCGGTCTGGTTGAAGGCTTGGGCGAAGAGGGCGTCGCCGAAGTAGGTGAAGTCGGCTTCCTCGGAGCAACCGAAAGACACGCGATCGGCGCGGGACGCGGTCATGATCAGGGTGCGATCGTCCTTTAGCGCCGGTATGAAGCCACCGGAGTAGCAGGCGGAAATCACCACGATCTTGTCGCGGCTCTTCAGCGGTGCCAGCACGGCGGCGAGCTCATCGGCGGGCAGGTCGGCCAGCTCCATACGCGGTTGGTCCAGCACCAGTTCGTGTTCGTGGGTACCGTGGCTGGTCATGTAGATAAACACCAGGTCTTCCGGCCCGGTGCGGTCGGCCAGGGTCTGCACGGCGCGGCGCAGGTTTTCGCGCGTGGCCAGCGGGCGGTCGGCGATGTGGTCGCGGTGGTTGACCAGGCGAATCTGCCCGCGTGCACCAAAACGGGTGGCGAGCATGTTGCTGACGTAATCGGCTTCGCGCAGGAACACGCTTTGTTTACCGTCGCCGGCCACGGCCAGGGTGTACAGCTCGACGGCCGGGGTCGAGCCGGGCACGGCGGCGAGGGCTGCGTTGAGCAAACCACCTTGGGCCAGTACGCCGATCTCCAACGGGTCGGGCAGCAGTTTGCCATCGGCGTCACGCACGCGCATGCCATTGACCCACGTGCCGGCCTGCACGGTGCCGTCGGTGAGGACCAGGGTGCCTTTGCCTTGATAGCTGTCGCTGTCGAACCCGCCGATATAGAAGCTGCCGTCGGTGAGGTTCAGGCGGCCTTCACCGCTGAAGCGCCAATCGCTGAACTGGCCGACATAGTGGCTGCCGTCGACACCGATCAACTCGCCCTTGCCGCTGAGCGCGCCTTCCTTGAACTGGCCGATCCACACGTCGCCGTCGGCGTTCTCGTAGCGGCCCTTGCCATTGAGCTGGTTCTGCTTGAATTGGCCGACATAAATGTCGCCATCGGCGCTGTTGAAAGTGCCGTTGCCTTCCAGTTGACCATCGACGAAATGGCCGCTGAACTGGTTGCCGCTGTCGTCGTTGCGCTGGCCTTCGCCATTCGGTTTGCCGTGGGCGAACTGGCCCTGGTATTGGCTGCCGTCCGCCAGCTCCAGGCGACCGAGGCCGGAATACTGGTCGTCCTTGAATTCGCCGCGATAGGTCATCTGCCCCTCTTTGAGGGTGCCTTCGCCGTTGCGTCGACCGTTCTTGAAGCCGCCCACATAGTGGCTGCCCGCCGTGGTCAGGCTGCCCTGGCCGTCGAACAGCCCCTGCTGGAACTGGCCTTTATAGACTTCGCCATTGCTGCCATGCCACTCGCCCTGGCCGTGCCACTGGCCTTTGTCGAACTGGCCGGCATACCAGCTGCCGTTGGGGTAGTCCACGCGGCCCTGACCTTGCAGCAAACCATCGACCACATCGCCCCGGTAGCGGCCGCCGTCGGGCAGGCGCGCATCGGGCGGCAACAGCGATTCGCCGTCTCCGCAAGCGGTGAGCAACAGGGCAAGGGCGAGGGGAGCGAGTGGGCGCATAGCGGGATCCGGATAATTGAGCGCCGAGTATGCCGCAGCTGCGAGTTTCATACATAAATTTACATACGCTGTGGTGAGGTTTATGTCCCCACCACAGGCACGGACTTACACGAAGTAGAGGGACAGCGACTCAGCAATGTAAGCTGGTTTTTCCTGACCTTCGATTTCCAGGGTGGCGGTGGCCTTGAGCAGCCATTGGCCGGGTTTTTTCTCGGTGACGTCATTGAGCGTCACGTTCAGGCGCACCTTGGAGTTGACCTTCACCGGCTGGATGAAGCGCACGCTGTCCAAGCCATAGTTGACGGCCATCTTCAGGCCCTCGGGCACGATCAGCAGGTCCTCCATCAGTTTGGGCATCAGCGACAGCGACAGGAAACCGTGGGCGATGGTGCTGCCGAACGGGGTTTGCGCGGCCTTGACCGGGTCGACGTGGATGAACTGATGATCGCCAGTGGCCTCGGCGAACAGGTTGATACGCGCCTGGTCGATGGTGAGCCATTCGGAACGTCCCAGTTCCTTGCCGACATAATCTTTGAGCTGCGCTACGGGTACATAGGGCATTGCGTCTCTCCTTGGTTCATCACGCTGTGTACAACGTCTGGTTTTTTATGGATTACAGAGAACCAATGTAGATCATCATGGCCGATAGGCTCGGTCAACCCACCATGCTTTTGGCGAATGCCGGTGCATAGGGCGGGCGTGCTTATAATGCGGGCGAGTATTGAGGGGGAAGAACGGATGCTGTTACGTGGCCTGACCTGGCTGGTGCTGTTTCAACTGATCGGCACGGCGATTAATCATTTGCTGTTGCCGGTACTGCCGGGCCCGATCATCGGGCTGCTGTTGATGCTGGGTTTTCTGATCTGGAAGGGCGATGTCGGCGAGCCCTTGAGCCTGGCGGCCAGCAGCCTGTTGCGTTACTTGCCGTTGCTGCTGGTGCCACCGGCGGTGGGGGTGATGGTGTATGCCAAGGATATTGCCGCTGATTTCTGGGCCATTGTCGGTGCGCTGGTGCTGTCGCTGGTGATCGCCATGGGCTTCGTGGGCGTGCTGATGCAGCAGATGGTCAAGCGCAAGGAGAAGGATCAATGATCTTCGACTGGCATGGCGCGTGGACAGCGGTGATTCATCACCCGTTGTTCGGCATCGGCATCACCCTCGGCGCTTATCAGTTGGTACTGGCAGGGTTCGAGAAAACCCGCTGGATCTTCCTGCAGCCGGTGCTGGTGTCCATGTTGCTGGTGATCGGCGTGCTGATCAGTTGTGGCCTGAGCTACGCCGAGTACCGCAAGAGCACCGAGATCATGGGCATCCTGCTGGGTCCGGCGACCGTGGCCCTGGCGGTGCCGCTTTACTTGAACCTGCGGCGCATTCGCCAATTGTTCTGGCCGATTTTTACTACGCTGGTGATAGGCGGTGTGCTCGCCACCGGCCTGTGTGTGCTGCTGGGCTGGTGGTTTGGCGCCGAGCACAGGATGTTGATGACCATGGCGCCCAAGTCGGTGACTTCACCGATCGCCATGCTGGTGGCCGAGCAGATCGGCGGCGTGGCGGCTTTGGCGGCGGTATTTGTGCTGATCACCGGGGTGATCGGTGCGATGATCGGCCCGGCGTATTTGTCTCGCCTGGGGGTGCACAGCCCCGAGGCGCGCGGCATGGCGCTGGGCATGACTGCTCATGCCGTCGGCACCTCGGTGGCCCTGCAGGAAAGCGAAGAATGCGGCGCTTTTGCAGCGCTGGCGATGAGTCTGATGGGCGTGGCCACGGCGGTGTTCCTGCCGCTGGCTGTGTCGGTGATCGTTTAAACCGGGTTTAAGGAAACCTTTATGAGTCTGGCGCTGTTCCCGCTCAATACCGTGCTGTTCCCTGGCTGCACCCTCGACCTGCAACTGTTCGAGGCGCGCTACCTGGATATGGTCGCCCGCTGCATGAAAAAGGGCGAAAGCTTCGGTGTGGTGTGCATTCTCGACGGCCAGGAGGTGGGCACGGCGCCGGACGGCTACGCGCTGATCGGCTGTGAAGCGCTGATCCGCGACTTCAAGCAACAGGACAACGGCCTGCTGGGGATTCGCGTCGAAGGCGGGCGCAGGTTTCGCGTACGGGATGCCGGTGTGCAGAAAGACCAACTGCTGGTGGCCGACGTGCAGTGGCTCGAAGAACTGCCGGACCAGCCGTTGGAAGAAGAAGATGCCGACCTGCTGGCGCTGCTCCAGGCATTGGCCGAGCACCCCATGGTGGCGTCGTTGGACATGGACGCTCACGCCGACGGCCAGCAAGCCTTGGGCAATCAGTTGGCGTATCTGCTGCCGTTCACCGAGGCCGACAAGATCGACCTGCTGCAACTCGATGACCCGCAGCAGCGCCTGGATGCGATCCAGATGCTGCTCGACGAATTGCAGGGCGAACTGTTCACTTAATAGGCATAGCGCAGCAGGGCGTGGGGCGTGCCAGTGAGTGCGATGAAGCTGAGCACCGCGACCAACGCCGGCAGCAACAGCCACCAGGTTTTTTGCGACATGGCCGGCAGCGGGCTTCGATACTGGCTGATGCCCAGGCTGAACGCACACACCGTCATCGCCAGCAGCGTGCCGGCCAGGATGTCCGTGGGCCAGTGGGCGCCGAGGTAGACGCGCGATAGCGCAATGAAAGCGGCGGGAATGCAGCCCAGCAGCATCCAGGTCAGGCGCAACCGCACGGGTTGTCCGCGACCGGCCAGGATCGCCAGCGCCAGGAAAAATGCGAACGCGCCCGACGCGTGGCCGCTGGGCATGCTGAAGCTGGTCAGCGGGTCGGTGAGGATTTCCGGGCGGCCACGGGCGAAAAACAGCTTGGTCCCGGTGTTGATCACCGCAGCCCCGGCCAGCGTTGCGCCAACGAACACTGCGTGGCGCCATTGCCGCGCCAATAGCAGCAGGCCGGTGAACACCGCGCTGGCAACGAACATCTTCTTGAACTCACCCAGTTGGGTGATGCGCACCATCACTTCGTCCAGCCAGGGGCTGCGGTGTTCCTGCACCAGGGCGCTCAGGCCGTGGTCGAAGTTGTCCAGCGAGTGGTAGCCAATAAACAGCGCGATCAATAGCACCAGGCTGGCACACCCAATCCATAACGTGGCGCGCCGATGGCCGCGCAGACTGCTGTTCAGGCTCAGTCCAATCAACGCCGCCAGGCAACCCGCAACCACTGCCGCCTCGGGCCAGAACCCTTCGGGCAAGGGCAGGCGGAACGCAGCGCCGGTCGCCCAGCCGGGCAGCAGGTAAGCCACCGTCCAACCCGCTGCTGCCACAATGCTCACCATGGCGAAACGCGGGAATGGCATGTCGCACATACCGGCCACCATCGGCAGCATAGGACGCAATGGGCCGATGAAGCGTCCGACCAGCAGGCTGGCAATGCCGTACTTGTGGAAGTAGGTTTCGGCGCCGTTCATCCATTCGGGATGATGGCGCAGGCCGGGCAGACGCCGGATGTTCTGATGGAAATGTCGTCCGAGGAAGTAGGACACCCCGTCACCCAGCAAGCCGCCGAGGAAACCCAGCAGCAGGGTTTCGCTCAAGGACAGCGCGCCGCTACCGGCCAGCGCCGCAATGGCAAACAACAATACCGTGCCCGGCACGATAAGCCCGGCGATGGCCAGGCATTCCACGCAGGCGACGATAAACACCGCGACCGCCAGCCATTCGGGGTTCAGTGTTAACCAGCCGGTAATGCTATCGAGCCATTGGCTCATACAGTCCTCTCCATTTGTGCGGCCATTTCCTCTCGAACTCATAGCCGGCCACACCGCCGGCCAACTGTGGGAGTGGGCTTGCTCCCACATTGGATCTGCGGTGTGGCAGGTATCGATTTCCAGCAGGGACAGCGGTCATTACTTATCAAATCAAAAAATAATCGCGGTCTTCGACCTGGCCCCGGCGCAGCGGGTTCCGCGTGCAATAAGGCGCGTAGCCCGCATCGACGAAGCGGTACATCAGGTGTTCATCACGCCCGCTGGGGATGCCCAGGCGCGTGGTCTGGATGATCTGGATCGGGGTCTGGCACACGTCTTCAACATAGAGCTGTTCCTGATCGAAACGCTTGGCGTCCCACATCGGCACCTTCAACCCCAGGGCTTTGCACAGCAGGGTCTGACCGGCGCAGAGTTTTTGCAAGGTGCGTGGGCTGCCATCGGCATTCGGGTTGTTCAGCAGCATCTGCGCCAGGCTCGCCGGGCCGGATAATTCATCGACCCATGGATAGGCTGATTTGATCAATACGGCATTGCCCGGCCCATGGGCGCTGAAGTTCAGGGAGTCGCCGCCACGGGCGTAGTACATGTAGATATGGCCACCATCCAGAAACAAAGCCTTACGCTTTTCTGTGTAGCCCAATGAGGCGTGGCTGCCTTTTTCGGCCACGTAATAGGCTTCGGTTTCAATAATTCGCGCGGAAAGCCAGGTTTCGCCGACGCGATGGCGGATGACTTTTCCGAGCAATGCTTGCGCAAGAATTTGCGCGTCACGGTCGAAGAAGCTGTCGGGCAGGGCGCTGGCGGGGAGTTGGGGCGATGAACTGGGCATGGCGGTCAGGGTAAATACGGCTAAATGTGACGGAATCATAACAACTCCCACCTTAATTACCGCTGAACCCCAGGTTTTTACAGTTCATTTCGACCATCCGCCCCTCACCGCTGTCAGTCGGGCGGCGTCACAGCTATAATCTGCCGCTTTCCTCCCTGCCAAGACTCCCTGACTATGACTGAGTCCGTTCTTGACTACATGACCCGCCTGGGTCGCGCTGCCCGTCAGGCCTCGCGGCTGATCGCCCGTGCGAGCACTGCGCAGAAGAACCGTGCCCTGCTGGCCGCCGCCGCCGCTCTGGATGCCTCGCGCTCCGAGCTGACCGCCGCCAACGAGCAAGACCTGGCCAACGGCCGCGCCAATGGCTTGGAACCGGCCCTGCTGGACCGCCTGGCGCTGACCCCGGCACGTATCGACGACATGATCGAAGGCCTGCGTCAGGTGGCCAAGCTGCCTGACCCCATCGGTGAAATCCGCGACATGCGTTACCTGCCATCCGGCATTCAGGTCGGCAAGATGCGCGTGCCGCTGGGCGTGATCGGCATCATTTATGAGTCGCGTCCAAACGTGACCATCGACGCCGCGAGCCTGTGCCTCAAATCCGGCAACGCCACTATCCTGCGTGGCGGTTCCGAGGCGATCAATTCCAACCGTGCCATCGCCGCGTGCATCCAGCAGGGCCTGGCCGTGGCCGAGTTGCCTGCCGAAGTGGTGCAAGTGGTGGAAACCACCGACCGCGCCGCCGTAGGCGCGCTGATCACCATGCCCGAATTCGTCGACGTGATCGTGCCGCGTGGTGGCAAGAGCCTGATCGAACGTGTCAGCCGTGATGCCAAAGTGCCCGTCATCAAGCACCTGGACGGCGTGTGCCATGTGTACATCGACATCGCCGCCGACATCGACAAGGCGATCCGCATCGCCGACAACGCCAAGACCCACCGCTACGCCCCTTGCAACACCATGGAGACGCTGCTGGTGCACGTCGGCATTGCCGATCGCGTGCTGCCGCCGCTGGCTGCCATCTACCGCGACAAGGGCGTGGAACTGCGGGGCTGCGGGCGTACCCGTGCGCTGCTGGGCGCGGACGTGATCGACGCGACCGAGCTTGACTGGTACACCGAATACACCGCGCCGATCCTGTCGATCAAGATTGTCGACGACCTCGACGAGGCCATCGAACACATCAACACCTACGGCTCCAAGCACACCGACGCGATTGTTTCCGAGCATTTCAGCGATGCCCGGCGTTTCCTCACCGAAGTGGACTCCGCTTCGGTGATGATCAACGCCTCGACGCGTTTTGCCGACGGCTTCGAGTACGGCCTGGGGGCGGAGATCGGTATTTCCACCGACAAACTCCACGCCCGCGGCCCGGTTGGCCTGGAAGGCCTGACCAGTGAGAAGTACGTGGTGTTCGGCGATGGTCATGTGCGCACTTGATGGGTAAACGCATCGGGCTGCTCGGCGGTACCTTCGACCCCGTGCACATCGGCCATTTGCGCAGTGCCCTGGAAGTCGCGGATGCCCTCGCGCTGGACGAGCTGCGCATGATGCCCAACGCTCGGCCGCCCCATCGCGATACGCCGCAAGTGTCGCCACAGCAGCGCCTGGAAATGGTGCGCCTGGCGGTGGACGGCATAACGCCGCTGGTGGTGGACGACCGCGAGCTCAAGCGCGATAAACCGTCCTACACTGTGGACACCCTGGAATTGATACGCGCCGAGTTGGCCGTGGATGACCAGTTGTTTCTGCTTTTGGGCTGGGACGCATTTTGCGGCCTGCCCTCTTGGCATCGCTGGGAGGAACTCCTCCAGCATTGCCACATCCTGGTTTTGCAACGCCCGGATGCCGACAGCGAACCGCCGGATGCCTTGCGCAACCTGCTGGCCGCGCGGTCGGTAAGTGACCCCTTGGCCCTGACCGGGCCGAACGGGAATATTGCATTCGTCTGGCAGACCCCGCTTGCGGTGTCCGCCACCCAGATCCGTCAACTGCTGGCCAGCGGGAAGTCGGTACGTTTCCTGGTGCCTGACGCGGTCCTGGCCTACATCGATGCGCACGGGCTTTACCGTGCGTCGAACTGAAAAGGCGCGCTCGAACCTACGCACAGTCGTAGAGCGGGCGCCCGAACATACGAGCAAAACGAGTTTTATATGACGAACAAAGACGTAAGCAAAGTTAAGCGCAAAGGCACCTTCAAAAGCGCTCCGCTGCCAGTAGAAGCCCACACCGGCCCTGAGCTGGCTGGCGAAGAACTGGTAAAAGTCGCCGTGGCGGCCCTTGAAGACGTCAAGGCCCAGGACATCCAGGTACTGGACGTGCGCGACAAGCAGAGCATCACCGACTACATGATCATCGCCACCGGTACCTCGAACCGCCAGATCGGCGCGATGCTTGACAAGGTCCGCGAAGCCGTCAAAGCCCAAGGCGTGAAGCCGCTGGGTGAAGAAGGCAAGGGCGACAGCGACTGGGTGCTGCTGGACATGGACGACGTGATCGTTCACATGATGACCTCCAACGCCCGTCAGTTCTACGACCTGGAGCGTCTGTGGAAAGGCGCCGAGCAGAGCCGTGCCGCCGATGGCAAGCACCACAGCCCGGAAGTGGGCCACGCGCACTTCGACAAGCTGAACAAAGACCAGGAATAAGGAACGGCTGTGCGCCTGCGTCTGATTGCTGTCGGTTCACGCATGCCCAAGTGGGTGGAAGAAGGCTGGCACGAGTATGCCAAGCGTCTGCCCGCTGAGCTGTCGCTGGAATTGGTCGAGATACCGCTCAATACCCGGGGCAAGAATGCCGACGTGGCGCGCTTCATCCGTCAGGAAGGCGAAGCCATGTTGGCCAAGGTCGGGCCCAATGAGCGCATCGTCACCCTCGAAGTCCACGGCAAACCCTGGAGCACCGAGCAGTTGGCGGTGGAACTGGATCGCTGGCGCCTGGATTCGCGTACGGTCAACTTCATGGTCGGCGGCCCCGAAGGGCTGGCGCCGGAAGTCTGTGCGCGGGCGGATCAGCGTTGGTCGCTGTCGGCGCTGACGCTGCCGCACCCGTTGGTACGGATTCTGATCGGTGAACAGCTGTATCGCGCCTGGACAGTTCTGTCCGGGCACCCTTACCACAAATAATCTGCGCCCCTCCCGATGACCCAGCCGATCCGCATCAAGGACCACGAGAAAGACGCACGTCTTGTACGCTCGCGTGTGGTGTTTGGCGCAATCATGGTGGTGGCGTTGTTGGGTGTGCTGATCGCACGCCTGTATTTCCTGCAGGTTATCCAGTACGACTATCACTCCACCTTGTCGGAAAACAACCGGGTGCATGTGCAGCCGATCCCGCCGACCCGCGGGCTGATCTTCGACCGCAATGGCGTGGTAGTGGCGGATAACCGGCCCAGCTTCAGTCTGAGCATGACCCGTGAGCGCTCCGGTGACTGGCAGCAGATCCTCGATGTGATCGTCGAGGTGCTGCAGCTGACGCCGGAAGACCGGGCGATCTTCGAGAAACGCATGAAACAGGGGCGCCGGCCTTTCGAGCCGGTACCGATCCTGTTTGAGCTGACCGAAGAGCAGATCGCACGGATCGCGGTGAACCAGTTCCGTTTGCCGGGTGTGGAAGTGGTGGCGCAGTTGGTGCGGCATTACCCGCAAGGGCCGCACTTTGCTCACTCTGTCGGTTACATGGGGCGAATCAACGAAAAAGAGCTGAAAACCCTCGATCCGGTCAATTACAGCGGCACCCACCATATCGGCAAGACCGGCATCGAGCGTTTCTACGAGCCCGAGCTGCACGGCCAGGTGGGTTACGAAGAAGTCGAGACCAACGCTCGTGGCCGCGTGCTGCGGGTGCTCAAACGCACCGATCCGGTGCCCGGCAAGGACATCGTGCTGAGCCTGGACATCAAATTGCAGGAAGCGGCGGAGATGGCCTTGGGCGGTCGTCGCGGCGCGGTGGTTGCCCTGGATCCGAAGACCGGCGAAGTGCTGGCGATGGTCAGCCAGCCAAGCTTTGACCCCAACCTGTTCGTGACCGGCATCAGCTTCAAGGCTTACGCCGAGTTGCGTGACTCCATTGACCGGCCACTGTTCAACCGCGTACTGCGCGGTCTGTACCCGCCGGGGTCGACGATCAAGCCGGCGGTGGCGATTGCCGGTCTGGACGCGGGGGTGGTCACGGCCTCCAGCCGGGTGTTCGACCCGGGCTACTACATGCTGCCCAACTACGATCATAAATACCGTAACTGGAACCGCACCGGTGACGGCTATGTCGACTTGGACACCGCGATCATGCGCTCCAACGACACCTATTTTTACGACCTGGCGCATAAGCTGGGCATCGACCGCTTGTCCGCCTACATGGGCAAGTTCGGCCTCGGCCAGAAGGTCTCCCTGGACATGTTCGAGGAATCCCCCGGCTTGATGCCGTCGCGGGAGTGGAAACGAGCGACCCGTCGCCAGGCGTGGTTCCCGGGTGAAACCCTGATTCTTGGCATTGGCCAGGGCTATATGCAGGCCACGCCGCTGCAACTGGCCCAGGCCACGGCACTGGTGGCGAACAAAGGTATCTGGAACCGTCCGCACCTGGCCAAGACCATCGAAGGCGAAAAGCCGGTGGATGACAACCCGATCCCGGACATTGTGCTGCGCGATGCGTCGGACTGGACCAAGGTCAACCACGGCATGCAGCAAGTCATGCACGGCGCCCGTGGCACCGCACGCAAGGCGGCGGTTGGCGCGCAATACCGCATCGCCGGCAAGAGCGGTACCGCTCAGGTGGTGGCGATCAAGCAGGGTGAAAAATACGACCGCACCAAGGTCCAGGAGCGCCACCGTGACCACGCCTTGTTTGTCGGCTTTGCCCCGGCGGACGACCCGAAAATCGTGGTGGCGGTGATGGTCGAGAACGGCGAGTCCGGTTCCGGCGTCGCTGCGCCCGTGGTGCGCCAAGTGATGGACGCCTGGCTGTTGGCCGACGACGGCAGGCTCAAGCCCGAATATGGCGGCCCCCCTTCAAGCACCGAGGTTACGGCCCGTGAAGAGTAATTTTGACCGCATCCTCTCCAGTGAGGATGTGATGCGTCGCCGTGCGACGTTGCTGCAGCGCATGCACATTGATGGCCCGTTGCTGATCCTGCTGCTGACCCTGGCGGCCGGCAGTCTGTTCGTGCTGTATTCGGCCAGTGGCAAGAACTGGGACCTGCTGATCAAACAGGCGTCGTCGTTCGGCCTGGGGTTGTTGTCGATGGTGGTGATCGCCCAGCTTGAGCCGCGCTTCATGGCGCGATGGGTGCCACTCGGTTATGTCGCTGGCGTGCTGCTGCTGGTGGTGGTGGACGTGATGGGCCACAACGCCATGGGGGCGACCCGCTGGATCAACATCCCGGGGGTGATTCGCTTCCAGCCGTCGGAATTCATGAAGATTCTGATGCCGGCGACCATCGCCTGGTACCTGTCCAAGCGCACCTTGCCGCCGCAGCTCAAGCACGTGGGGATCAGCCTGATTCTGATCGGGGTGCCGTTCATCCTGATCGTGCGCCAGCCCGACCTTGGCACCTCGCTGCTGATCCTGGCGGGCGGTGCGTTCGTGCTGTTCATGGGCGGATTGCGCTGGCGCTGGATCCTCAGCGTGCTGGCCGCCGCCGTGCCCGTGGCCGTGGCCATGTGGTTCTTTTTTATGCACGACTACCAGAAGCAGCGGATCCTGACGTTCCTCGACCCCGAAAGCGACCCGTTGGGCACGGGCTGGAACATTATTCAGTCGAAGGCCGCCATCGGTTCCGGCGGAGTATTTGGCAAGGGTTGGTTACTGGGCACCCAGTCGCACCTGGACTTTTTGCCCGAGAGCCATACCGACTTCATCATTGCGGTGATGGGCGAAGAGTTCGGCCTGGTGGGCATATGCGCGCTGTTGCTGATCTATTTGCTGTTGATTGGTCGCGGCCTGGTGATCACCGCGCAGGCGCAGACGCTGTTCGGCAAATTGCTGGCCGGTGCCTTGACCATGACTTTTTTTGTTTACGTTTTCGTCAACATCGGTATGGTCAGTGGCCTGTTGCCGGTGGTTGGGGTGCCGTTGCCGTTCATTAGCTACGGCGGAACTTCGCTGGTGACATTGCTGTCAGCGTTTGGGGTTTTGATGTCGATTCATACGCATCGTAAATGGATCGCGCAGGTTTGAATAAGGTGAAGATGTCAATGCAAGTAATGCGCGGCTGGGCGACTCGGCACGCGTCCTGGATGGGCCTGCTTGGGCTGCTGGGCGCAACGCAAGAGGCGCAGGCCGGTGACTACGATGGTTCACCCCAGGTCGCCGAGTTTGTCGGTGAAATGACCCGCGACTATGGTTTCGCCGGTGAACAACTGATGGGCGTGTTCCGCGAAGCCCAGAAGAAGCAGGCGATCCTCGACGCCATCTCTCGCCCAGCCGAACGCGTGAAACAGTGGAAGGAATACCGCCCGATGTTCCTCACCGACGCCCGCGTGGCGCGGGGTGTGGACTTCTGGCGCCAGCACGAGGCGGTACTGGCCCGCGCCGAGCAGGAATACGGCGTGCCGGCCCAGGTGATTGTCTCGATCATTGGTATCGAAACCTTTTACGGGCGCAATACCGGCAGTTACCGGGTGATCGACGCCTTGTCGACCCTGGGCTTTGATTACCCGCCGCGCGCTGACTTCTTCCGCAAGGAGCTGCGTGAATTCCTGCTGCTGGCGCGCGAAGAACAGGTCGACCCGCTGACCCTCAAGGGTTCCTACGCCGGGGCGATGGGCTTGCCGCAGTTCATGCCGAGCAGTTTCCGCGCCTATGCGGTGGATTTTGACGGCGACGGGCATATCAATATCTGGAGCAACCCCGACGACGCCATCGGCAGCGTGGCCAGCTACTTCAAGCGCCATGGCTGGGTCGCTGGCGAGCCGGTGGTGATCCGCGCCGACGTCACCGGGGACCGTGCCGATGAAGGCCTGACCCAGGGCATCGAGCCCGCCAAGACGGTCGGGGAGTTGCGGGCGCTGGGCTGGTCGAGTCAGAATGCGCTGCCTGATGATATGCCGGTCACCGCGTTCCGCCTCGAAGGCGAAAACGGTCCGGAATACTGGATGGGCCTGAAGAATTTCTACGCAATCACGCGTTATAACCGCAGTGTGATGTACGCCATGGCCGTGCATCAGCTGTCAGACATGCTGGTCCAAGCACGGGGCAACAAGTAATGCGGGCATCGCCGTTCTATCAACCGCTCAAGCTGGTGGCGTTCGCCGCGTTGTCCTTGCTGGTCGTCAGTTGTTCCACCACCAACAGCCGCGCGCCGGCGCAGAAGTCCGGCGGCGCAGTCGTCCGTGCCCAGCCAGGCCTGGACATCAACCGCGCGCACAAAGACGGCGCGCCGTGGTGGGACGTCGACGTGTCAAAGATCCCGGATGCCACGCCAACCCTGCACACTGGCCCGTACAAGGCCAACCCCTATACCGTGCTGGGCAAGAGCTACTTCCCGCTGCAGGAGTCCAAGACCTACGTGCAATCGGGCACGGCGTCCTGGTATGGCACCAAATTCCACGGCCAGAACACCGCCAACGGCGAAGTGTATGACCTGTATGGCATGAGCGCGGCCCACAAGACGTTGCCGCTGCCCAGCTATGTGCGGGTGACCAACCTGGACAACAACCGCACGGTGATCCTGCGGGTCAACGACCGTGGGCCGTTCTACTCGGACCGCATCATCGACTTGTCCTACGCCGCCGCGAAGAAACTCGGTTACGCCGAAACCGGCACCGCGCGCGTCAAGGTCGAAGGCATTGACCCGGCCCAGTACTGGGCCCAGCGTGGCAAGCCGGCGCCGTTGATGCTCAACGAGCCGCAAACCCAACAGCCGCAAGTGACGGCCTCCACGGGCAAGATCGAGCAGTGGACGCCGCCGCCGGCACAGCACGCGCCTGATACGGTGGTCGTGCCCCATGCGGCGCCTGGCGCATCCATGGCCGGCGGGCAATACCTGCAGGTGGGTGCTTTCGCCAACCCGGATGCGGCAGAACTGTTAAGGTCCAAGCTCAGTGGTATGGTCAACGCGCCGGTGTTTATCAGCTCCATCGTGCGTAACCAGCAGACATTGCACCGTGTACGCATGGGCCCGATCGGCTCGCCGAGCGAAGTCGCACACGTACAGAACAGCGTACGCATGGCCAACCTGGGGCAACCCAGCGTGGTCACTTCAGAATAAGTAAGCATTGATGGTTCAGGCTCGTGCGCGGGCTCGAACCCTGGTTGTTGGCTCGTTGAACAATAAAAACCCAGGGGCAAGGGGTGAGCGGGCAACCGAACACGCGACAGTCTGGCAACGGGCTGTCTGAATAAGTTTTGCCCGCGAGGGCAAGTTTCCATAAGCAATTTCGAGAGACGGATGAACATCACCACCTTAGCCAAACGCACGTGCCTGCTTCTTTCGCTGATCATCACCCCGGCCGCCTGGGCCGTTGAAATGGTGCCGGCTTCCCCGCAACTGGCCGCCAAGTCCTGGGTCCTCATGGATGCCGCCAGTGGCAACGTGCTGGTCGAGAGCAACGGTGACCAGCGCCTGCCGCCGGCCAGCCTGACCAAACTGATGACCGCCTACATCGCGACCCTGGAAATCCGTCGCGGCCAGATCGGCGAGAACGACCCGGTCACCGTCAGCGAAAACGCCTGGCGTACCGGCGGTTCGCGGATGTTCATCAAGGTTGGCTCGCAGGTCACCGTGAGCGACCTGCTGCACGGCATCATCATCCAGTCCGGTAACGACGCCAGCGTCGCCCTGGCCGAGCACATCGCCGGCAGCGAAGACGCGTTCGCCGACATGATGAACAAAACCGTGGCCGACCTGGGCATGACCAACAGCCACTTCATGAACCCGACCGGCCTGCCGAACCCAGAGCACTACTCGTCGGCTCACGACATGGCGATCCTGGCGCGCGCGATCATCCGCGTCGACCCGGTGCACTACGCTATCTACTCCCAGAAGGAATTCTTCTGGAACAACATCAAGCAGCCTAACCGCAACCTGTTGCTGTGGCGCGACAAGACCGTCGATGGCCTGAAAACCGGCCACACCGACGAAGCCGGCTACTGCATGGTGTCGTCTGCTGTCCGTGACGGCCAACGCTTGATCGCCGTGGTCTTCGGTACCAACAGCGAGCAGGCCCGTGCGGCCGAGACGCAAAAGCTGCTGACCTACGGTTTCCGTTTCTTCGAAACCCAGACCTTCTACCAGAAGGGTGCTGAGCTGGCGACCGCGCCAGTGTGGAAAGGCGCGACCTCCCAGGTCAAAGCCGGCCTGGCCGACGACCTGACCCTGACCATGCCTAAAGGCCAGCTGAAAAAGCTCGCGGCCAGCATGACCATGAACCCGCAATTGGTTGCCCCAATCGCCAAGGGTGATGTGATCGGCAAGGTCGAAGTCAAGCTGGACGACAAAGTGGTGCACAGCGCCGACCTGATCGCCCTGGACGCCGTCGACGAAGGTGGTATCTTCCGCCGCGTCTGGGATAGCATCCGTCTATTCTTCTACAGCTTGTTCAACTGATAGTGTGCACCTGCAAAGCCCCGCGTTGATCCGACGCGGGGCTTTGCCCGTCGCCACGGCTTACGCTTACGAGGCCGTTACGCCATGACCGATAAAGAAGTAAAGGCGCCAAAGATCGAATTCCCGGTGGTGGACTATCCCATCAAGGTGATCAGCGATACCGGTGTCGGCCGTAAAGACCTGATCCTTGAGATCGTGCGTAAACACGCAACGATCAACGATCAGCGCGTGGACGAACGATCCAGTTCAACCGGCAAATACACCACGATCCAGTTGCACATCGTTGCGATCGATCAAGACCAGCTCTACAACATCAACAGCGAACTGCGGGCCACGGGCTTCGTGCACATGGTGTTGTGATGTTTCACGTCCTGGGCTTTCGCGAGCTCGGCCGGATGGACTACGAGCCCGTCTGGCACGCCATGCAGCGGTTCACCAACGAGCGCGGCACGTCGGCACCCGATGAAATCTGGTTGGTGGAACACCCGCCGGTCTTCACCCAGGGGCAGGCCGGCAAGGCCGAGCATCTGTTGCTGCCGGGTGATATTCCGGTGGTGCAGGTCGACCGAGGGGGTCAAGTGACTTACCATGGTCCGGGTCAACTGGTGGCGTATCTGCTGCTGGACGTTCGCAAGCTTGGGTTCGGCGTACGTGACTTGGTAAGCCGTATGGAGGCTTGCCTGATCGAGCTGTTGGCCAGTTACGGCGTGAGCGCCGCGGCCAAGCCCGATGCACCCGGTGTGTACGTGGACGGCGCGAAAATCGCCTCCCTCGGTTTACGCATTCGCCACGGTTGTTCCTTTCATGGCCTGGCCCTGAATGTGGACATGGACCTGGCACCGTTCCGGCGCATCAACCCGTGTGGCTATGCCGGGTTGGCGATGACGCAACTGAGCGACCATGCCACACCGATTAAATTTGCCGAGGTAAGTGCCCGGCTGCGTGCGCAGCTCGTCAAACACCTCGACTATGCTGAGCAGACGACCCTTACGGGCGGAATCGACTGATTATGACTACTGATGCAGTGCAAACCATGATCCCGACGGTGGACGTTACCGAACGTCCGGCCCCGGCCCCGCGTGCCAAGGTGGAAGCCGGCGTCAAGCTGCGCGGCGCCGAGAAGGTTGCACGCATCCCGGTGAAGATCATTCCGACCACCGAACTGCCGAAGAAGCCTGACTGGATCCGCGTGCGCATCCCGGTTTCGCCGGAAGTCGACCGTATCAAGGCCTTGCTGCGCAAACACAAGCTGCACAGCGTGTGCGAAGAAGCGTCCTGCCCGAACCTGGGTGAGTGCTTCTCCGGCGGTACCGCCACCTTCATGATCATGGGTGACATCTGCACCCGTCGTTGCCCGTTCTGCGACGTGGGCCACGGCCGTCCGAAGCCATTGGACGTCAACGAGCCGGAAAGCCTGGCCATCGCCATCGCCGACCTGAAACTCAAGTACGTGGTGATCACCTCGGTTGACCGCGACGACCTGCGTGACGGCGGTGCCCAGCACTTTGCCGACTGCATCCGCGAGATTCGCAAGCTGTCGCCGAACGTGATGCTCGAAACCCTGGTGCCGGACTACCGTGGTCGCATGGAGGTCGCGTTGGAAATCACCGCCGCCGAGCCACCGGATGTGTTCAACCACAACCTGGAAACCGTGCCACGCCTGTACAAGGCGGCGCGTCCGGGGTCGGACTACCAGTGGTCGCTGACCCTGCTGCAGAAATTCAAGCAGATGATGCCGCACATCCCAACCAAATCCGGCCTGATGCTGGGCCTGGGCGAGACCGACGAAGAAGTCATCGAAGTCATGAAGCGCATGCGCGAACACGACATCGACATGCTGACCCTGGGCCAGTACCTGCAACCGTCCCGCAGCCACTTGCCGGTGCAGCGTTTCGTGCACCCGGACACCTTCGCCTGGTTCGCCGAGGAAGGTTACAAGATGGGCTTCAAGAACGTGGCGTCGGGGCCGTTGGTACGTTCCTCGTATCACGCTGATGAACAGGCCAAGCTGGTCAAGGCTAGCCTGGTTTCCTGATCGGGGTTCAGGCCCAGTGTGGGAGGGGGCTTATGTGGGAGGGGACTTGCCCCCGATTGCGGTATGTCAGTCGCTACATGTGCTGGCTGATCCACCGCTATCGGGGGCAAGCCCCTTCCCACATTTCGCTCCGCGTTAGTTAGGGAGAGTTGTGTATGACCGCCGCCGTTCCTGCCCTTCGTAGCGAAGGCACCATCGCCCTGATCGCCCCCGCCGGCCCCGCCACCCTGGACGTCGAAAAAGCCGGCCAATGGATGCGTACTCGCGGCTACGACCTGCGGATCTTCCCCGGCGTCTATGAACGCGATGGCTACCTCGCCGGCAGCGATAAAACCCGCCTCAACGACCTTCACAACGCCTTCGCCAACCCCGATATCGACGCCATCTTCTGCCTGCGTGGCGGTTACGGCACGCCACGCTTGCTCGACAGCCTGGACTTCGACCTGTTGCGCGCCAACCCCAAGCCATTCGTAGGCTACAGCGATATAACCGCTCTGCACCTGGCAATCAGCCGCTACGCCGGTTTTGTGACCTTCCACGGGCCGATGCTCAACGCCGACCTGTTGGGTGACAAGCAGCAACCTACCGAGTCTTCATTGTTCAGCATGCTGCGCGGCCAATTGGGCGCTGGCAGCGTGCTGGCGCACCCGGCAGCTTACCCGCTGACCACCCTCGAACCTGGCATTGCCTGTGGGCGCTTGCTGGGTGGCAACCTGTCGATGATCGCGGCGGTCATGGGCACGCCCTTCGAGATCGACGCAGAAGGCATCATCCTGCTGATCGAGGACGTCAACGAGCCGATCTACCGCATTGACCGCCTGCTGACGCACCTGCGTTTGGCGGGCAAGCTGGCGCAGGTTGCCGGTGTGCTGGTCGGGGATGTGGCGGGGGTGGACGGTGCCGCGCTGGAGCGCCTACTCAAGCAGACCTTCGAACCCTTGCGCATTCCGGTGCTGTCAGGCTGGCGCAGCGGGCATTGTGATCCGAATCTGACGCTGCCGATGGGCGCGTTGGTCAGGCTGGATGCGGGGGAGAAGAGGGTGGTGTTGGAGCAGGATGTGGTGTTCAAGGCCTGAGCTTGTTGTCGCCTAACAAACCGCCTTCGCGAGCAAGCCCGCTCCCACATTTGTCAGCATTCCAAAGTTGGAACTCGGTCAAATGTGGGAGCGGGCTTGCTCGCGAAAGCGGTGGCAGCCATAAGCCGATCTAGCGGTTCTGCAACGATTCCAGCAGCTTCACCGTCGGATAGCCATCCGCCGGCCAGCCCAGCGCTTGCTGCGCTGCACGGATCGCCTTGCGCGTATTGGCGCCGATAATGCCGTCCGGGTTGCCCGCGTCATAGCCATTGGCACTCAAGGCTGTCTGCAGGTCGATACGCTGCGAGCGGCTCAACGGCAGCTCATCCTTCGGCCAATCGCCACGAATCACGCCACCGCCCGCGAAGCGTTCCGACAGCAGGCCAACCGCCAATGCGTAGGACGACGAGTTGTTGTACTTGAGGATTGCACGGAAGTTATCCAGCACCAGGAAGGCCGGACCACGGTAACCGGCCGGCAATAGCAAGGCAGCGGACAGTTGGTCAACGTTCGGCGGCAGGGTTGCGCCCGGCGGCAGTTGGATGCCCAGTTTCAGCCATTCAGCAACTGTCTTGCGGATGCCGCCATCGGCCAGTGCGTAATCGAAATTCGCCGGCAGTTGTTTCACCTCGAAGCCCCACGGCTGGCCCTTCTGCCAGCCGGAGCTTTGCAGGTAGTGCGCGGTAGAGGCGAGGGCGTCGGCCGGGCTGTTCCAGATATCGCGGCGACCGTCGCCATCGAAGTCCACGGCGTGGGTGTTGTAGGTGGTCGGGATGAATTGGGTCTGGCCCATGGCGCCGGCCCAGGAGCCTTTCATCTGGTCGGCCTGGATATCGCCATGCTGGATGATCTGCAACGCGGCCAGCAATTGCGCCTGGGCGAATGCTGGGCGACGGCCTTCATAGGCCAGGGTCGCGAGTGAGCGGATCACTGAGTTATTGCCCTGGAACTGGCCGAAGTTGCTCTCCATCCCCCATACCGACACCAATGCCTGGCGGTCGACGCCATAGCGTTGTTCGATGCTTTGCAGGATGTCGGCGTACTTGATCAACAGCGACTGGCCGTTACGTACGCGCAGTGGCGAGAGGGCGCCATCGAGGTACTCCCACACCGGGCGGGAAAATTCAGGCTGGCTGCGATCGGCCCGGATCACCGCCATGTCCGGGGTGACATTGGCGAAGGCGTTGTCGAACACGGCAGCGGTGATGCCGGCCTGCAGGGCTTGCACACGAAAGCCCGCCTGCCATTCGGCGAAGGTCTGGGTCGGTTGGATGTCCAGATTGTCCACGGCCAGCGGGGCCACGACAGCGGGCGCTACCACGGGGGCGGTCTGGAGTTTGGGCAGGGGTTGAGCGTCGGCGGCGGTCGGTTTTTCCGCGCAGGCGACGAGCAGAATGAGGCTGGAGGCAGCGATCAATTGGCGAAGGTGCCAACGATGGGAAAGACTAGAGGGCATGCACAGGTCCAGGGATTACAAATCAGGTGCAGACCTTATCATGTCAGAGGGGCGCTTGCCTTCAGGCAGCCAGAAAGTAAGAAGCCTCCCAGCTATTAGACTGGAAGGCTTCGCGGCGGTAGCTGCCTTTGCCCTTGCCGGCGCGTTCCTGACGGCTGCGGAACAGTGGCTGGGCGATGATGGATTTGGCCTTGTTGGGGCCATGCTTGGATGGCTTTTTGCTCATGGACGGTACTCTCGTCAGGTGGGATGAAGCGGTGCAAATCATCTGCCGAAGTCGGGCCGCTGTAAAGCCCGGCGATGTGTAGGTGTTTTCGTAAGCTGAAGTAAGCGCGGTGAATGTGGGGGCTGGCTTGCCTGCGATAGCATCAGCTCGATGCCTCTGAAAAAACGAGGTGCCTGCATCGCGGGCAAGCTCGGCTCCCACAGGGGAACGTGGTGTTTCAAGAGGGTGTTATTCGGCGGGGAGGGTCAAGCGCTGGCCGGCCATCAACAGCGACAAACGGCTCAGGCTCATCCATGGCGAACCGGCCGCCTGGCCCTTGATCTGTGCGTCGATGCGCTGCGCTTCCAGCAAGAGTTGCGCCCAGCGTTGCGCCGAGTGCCGCTGCAGCGCTTTGCTCATCAGCGGTTTGCGCTTGTCCCATACCGGCGGCCGGGCTTGGCTGAAGGCCTTGTCCAGCGGCGTGCCCTGGCTGTATTGCAGGGCAATATTGGCCAGTACGCGCAGTTCACGGGCCAGGGCCCAGAGAATCACCGGTGGTTCCACCCCTTCGCCACGCAGGCCTTCGAGCATGCGCAGGGCGTGGGCGGGTTCGCCATTAAGGATCGCGTCCACCAGTCCGAACACATCAAAGCGTGCGCTATCCGCCACGGCGCCCTGGACGGTCTCGACGGTAATCTGCCCGTCTTCGGCCATCAGCTTGAGCTTTTCGATCTCCTGGGCGGCGGCAAGCAAGTTGCCTTCGACCCGGGCGGCGATCAGCTCCACCGCGTCCTGGGTCGCCGACAGCCCCGATTGGGACAGGCGCTGGCGAATCCACTGCGGCAGCTGGTTGCTGTCCACTGGCCAGATCTGGATGAACTGGGTGTGCGCCCCTTCCACCAGGGCCTTGCCCCATTTGGTTTTCTGCGCACTGCCGTCGAGCTTGGGCAGGCTGATCAGCAGCACCGTGTCTTCGGCCGGGCGTGAGCAGTATTCCATCAAGGCGGCAGCGCCTTTGTCGCCCGGCTTGCCCGAAGGCAGGCGCAGTTCCAGCAGGCGTTTTTCGGCAAACAACGACATGCTTGCGCCAGCTTGCAGCAGCGTGCCCCAGTCGAAACTGGCGTCGGCGCTGAAGACCTGGCGTTCGTCGAAGCCTTGCTGGCGTGCCGCCATGCGGATGGCGTCGGCGGCTTCCTGGCACAGCAGCGGGTCATCGCCGCTGACGATATAGACAGGCGCAAGGCCACCTTGCAGGTGTTTGGCGAGTTGGGCGGGAGCGAGTTTCATAGGCAGGGCGAACGGGGCGTTTGGGGCGCCCCGTCTGGCTTACTCGACAGGTACTTCAACAGGCGATTGTTTCGGCGTGTTGTCTTCGTACTCTTTGGCGGCTTTCAGCGCATCAGCGTCGGCCTTGGCCTTGTTGTCAGCGGCCTGCTGCAGGGCTTCCAATTGCACTGGCGTCAGCAGTTGCAGGCGCAGGATCATGCGCTGGACCAGCTCACGACGCATTTCCTTGCGCACTTGGACGATTTCCGAGTCCGAGCCCACCAGGTTGTTGCCATCGTGGCTCACGACCTTCTGGACCTGGATCTTGTCACCCATCAATGGCAGATGGTCGCGGCCCTGGATTTGAAAGCTCAGTTCGGTGCTCAACTCGATGTCCGACGCACGGCCGGCGCTGGCGTAGCTCAGGTTGCGCTGGGTTTCTCTCTCATCAGCCAGGAACAGCTTGTAGGTCGCGCCGGTATAAACGTGCACGCCGCTGTTTTCCAGAACCTGGCGCAACTGAATCACGGTGTCGCCGTAGGCATTGCGGGCGCTGACGTCCAGTTCCTTGATCGCCAGGTCGTTGGTGCCGGTGCCGCGCAGCTGGAAGCCGCAAGCGCTCAGCAGCACGGCAAGGCCCATTACCAGCAAATTGCGTTTGATCATTTTGTTGCTCCCCTTGAAACCATGTGGGCCTTATCGAGGCCCTGAAGGCTTTGTTCGACGCAGGGCTCAAGCCCTGCGCCCGATCCGATTAGCTAGCGACGATATTGACCAGTTTGCCAGGCACCACGATCACTTTGCGGATCGTCAGGCCTTCGGTAAAGCGCAGCACGTTTTCGTTGACGCGGGCAGCCGCTTCAACGTCTTCGCGGCTGGCGGTAGCCGGCATGTCGATCTGGCCACGCAGTTTGCCGTTGACCTGGATCACCAGTTGCAGCGTGTCCTGTACCAGGGCGCTGTCATCCTGCACCGGCCAGCGTGCATCGATGACGGCTTCGCTGTGGCCCAGGCGGTTCCACAGGTCGTGGCTGATGTGCGGCGTGATCGGTGCCAGCAGCAGGGTGACCGTTTCCAGGCCTTCCTGTACCAGTGCACGATCCTGTTCGGTCGCTTGTGGTGCTTTTTCCAGCACGTTCATCAGTGTCATCACCTGGGCGATGGCGGTGTTGAACTTGTGGTTCTGGCCCACGTCCTGGCTGGCTTGCTTGATGGCCAGGTGGGTGCTGCGGCGAATCAGTTTCTGCTCGTCGCTCAAGGCGTTCACGTCCAGTTTGCCCGGCAGGCCCTGGCTGATGTGGGCGTGCGCCAGGCGCCAGACGCGCTTGAGGAAGCGGTGCGAACCTTCGACGCCGGAGTCGGACCATTCGGCGCTCATGTCGGGCGGCGAGGCGAACATCATGAACAGGCGGCAGGTGTCGGCGCCGAACTGATCGATCATCGACTGTGGGTCAACGCCGTTGTTCTTTGACTTGGCCATCTTCTCGGTGCCGCCGATTTCCACCGGCAGGCCATCGGCGATCAGCTTGGCGCTGATGACCTTGGCTTTGCTGTCGCGCTCAAGCTCAACGTCGGCCGGGTTGAACCAGGTATAGGCGCCATTGGCTTCTCGGCGATAGTAAGTCTCGGCGACCACCATGCCCTGGGTCAGCAGGTTCTTGAACGGCTCATCGGAGCTCACCAGGCCTTCATCGCGCATCAGCTTGTGGAAGAAGCGCGCATACAGCAGGTGAAGGATGGCGTGTTCGATACCGCCGATGTACTGGTCAACCGGCAGCCAGTGATCGGCCGCGGATTTTTCCACCAGGCCACCCTCGTAGTGCGGCGAGGCGTAACGGGCGTAGTACCACGAGGACTCGACGAAGGTGTCCATGGTGTCGGTTTCACGCTTGGCAGGCTGGCCGCATTTCGGGCAGCTGCATTCGTAGAACTCGGGCATGCGCGCCAATGGCGAACCGGCGCCATCCGGTACCACATCTTCCGGCAGGACAACCGGCAGTTGGTCTTCCGGTACTGGCACGTCGCCACAGCTTTCGCAGTGAATGATCGGGATCGGGCAGCCCCAGTAGCGCTGGCGGCTGATGCCCCAGTCACGCAGACGGAACTGGGTGCGCGAGGCACCGAGGTTTTTCTTGATCAGTGCAACTTCGATTGCATCGAAAGCGCCTTGGAAGTCCAGGCCGTCGAACTCGCCGGAATTGATCAGTTCACCGTGCTCGCCGTAGGCGTCTTGCCACGGGGCCGGGTTGGTATCGCCCGAGCTGGTGCGCACCACGGATTTGATCGGCAGGTTGTATTTGGTGGCGAATTCGAAATCGCGCTCGTCGTGAGCCGGCACAGCCATTACTGCGCCATCGCCGTAGTGCATCAGCACGTAGTTGGCGACCCAGACCGGCAGCTTCTCGCCCGTCAGTGGGTGCTCGACGAACAGGCCGGTGGGCAGGCCTTTTTTCTCCTGGGTGGCAACGTCGGCTTCGGCCACACTGCCGCCTTTGCATTCGGCGATGAACGCCTGCAGCTCAGGGTTGTTCTGTGCGGCCTGGGTGGCCAGCGGGTGCTCGGCGGCCACGGCGACGTAAGTCGCGCCCATCAGGGTATCCGGACGGGTGGTGAAGACTTTGAGTGCGCCCGCTTCGCCGATCGAGTCGACGTTGTACGGGAACTGCACTTCCATGCCTTTCGACTTGCCGATCCAGTTGCGCTGCATGGTCTTGACCTGCTCAGGCCAGCCCGGCAGGTCGTCGAGGCTCGACAAGAGCTCATCCGCATAGGCGGTGATCTTGAAGTAGTACATCGGGATTTCGCGCTTTTCGATCAGCGCGCCGGAGCGCCAGCCGCGACCGTCGATCACCTGTTCGTTGGCCAGGACGGTCTGGTCGATCGGGTCCCAGTTCACGGTGCCGCTTTTTTTGTAGATCACGCCTTTTTCGAACAGGCGAGTGAACAGCCATTGTTCCCAGCGGTAGTAATCCGGCTTGCAGGTGGTCACTTCGCGGGACCAATCCACCGCCAGGCCCAGGCTGCGCAGCTGGGTTTTCATGTAGGCGATGTTTTCGTAGGTCCACTTGGCGGGCGCCACGTTGTTTTTCATCGCGGCGTTTTCCGCCGGCATGCCGAAGGCGTCCCAACCCATGGGTTGCAGGACGTTCTTGCCTTGCATGCGCTGGTAACGGGAAATCACGTCGCCGATGGTGTAGTTACGCACGTGCCCCATGTGTAGCTTGCCGCTGGGGTAAGGGAACATCGATAGGCAGTAGTAAGTCTCCTTGCCTGGCTGTTCACTGACTTCAAAGGACTTTTGCTCGTCCCAGAAGGTTTGGGCGGCATTTTCTATTTCACGGGGCTGATATTGTTCGTGCATGGCTACTTTTGAACTGAATAGGGGTGGCCTAATCCTCTTCGGTGCAACATTCAGGTTGATCGACACCAAAAAGCGGCGCGTCCGTGCCCAAACCCTGCGGGAAGTGGAGTTACAGGAAGCGCCGTAGCATACATGACCCCACTCTATCGAGGGAAACCCTGATTGCGCAGGCAGGGCCGTCTGTCGCGGCGCCAGGCAGGTGCAGCCATGGGGGCTACGCTGTTTATTGGGGAATGAGTCATATCTTCAATGAGGTGAGGGGATGGTTGAATCGCAGCGAATCGTAACGACACCGGATATCTACGAAGGACTGATCGACCGATTGGGTCGTGCATTGGATGCAGCGAGGACAGCGGGCCGATTGCGTGATGAACGGCCTGTTGAGTTGGAACTGCGTGGGCTTAGCCGCGCGGAGCTGGAACTGATCAATGCTTATCTGGACCGCAATGGGCGCAGTGCGCCTCCTTGGGTGGCAACCCCGCCAATCAAGGAGCCTACGCATTCAGCCAAGGTGGTGTGGCTCAAGGACTTGTCGGCCGGTCGTGGCGCGGAAAAACTCCGGTCCGCCCGCCACAAGTAGTTCACTCCCCCCTGAACTGCATCATCGCTCTATGTCACCGTAAAGATTGTCGCTAAACCCCGTTACACCTTAGGCTTCGGGCATCTATGGAGATGCCCGATGCCTATTCGTTACTTCATCAAACAACTGCTCCTGCCGCCCGGCATTCTTTTGCTGTTGCTGGCCCTTGCCTGGTGGTTTCGTCGCAGCCGTCCGCGCTTGGCGGCGTGCTGCTTCGCCCTGGGGCTGGGTGGCCTGTGGCTGATCAGCTTGCCGGTGATGGTGGAGTGGGGTGCCCGGGCCCTGGAAAGCGAGCCACCGTTGGCCCGTGAGGACTGGAGCACCCTGGCCCAGCGCGCCGACGCCATTGTGGTGTTGGGTTCGGGGCGTGAACGCGGTGACCCGGCCTGGGGCACCGACCAGCCCACCGGTATCGGCCTGGGGCGCCAGCGCTACGCCGCACGCTTGGCCGAGGCTTCCGGTTTGCCGGTGCTGACCTCCGGTGGCCTGCATTACGGCACACCGCCCAGCGAGGCGGAGTTGATGGCCGTGTCGATGCAGGATGATTTCGGTGTAACCGTACGCTGGAAGGAAGAGCGCAGCCGTACGACCTGGGAAAATGCGCAGATGAGTGCCGAGATTCTATTGCCGGAAGGTATCAAGCGCGTGGTGGTGGTGACCCAGGCCTGGCACATGTCGCGTTCGGTCTGGAGCTTTGAAAAGGCCGGTTTCACCGTGGTCCCGGCGCCCGTGGGTTTCCTGGGCGTGGACAACGCCCGGCCGCTGGGTGGTTGGATGCCGGAGTTCAAGTCGGTGTGGCAGAGCGGGCAGTTGATCAATGAAGCGGTGGGGCAGGTGGGGTATCGGGTGTTCTACCAATAACACCGCAAATCAAAATGTGGGAGCGGGCTTGCTCGCGAATGCGGTGTGTCAGTCACCAAATGTATTGACTGATCCACCGCATTCGCGAGCAAGCCCGCTCCCACATTGGGTGTCTGCGTTTGTCTGTCAGACGGTTTTGGCCATGCGACCGGCCAGCAGCGCCCAGCCAAACAGCCCCAGGCACACAATGATCAACGGCCATGAGCGCCATTGCAGGTACGGCGTAAGGTTGTGCATCGGCACGACTTCACCGTAGAGGATGCCGCGTTCGAATTGCGGGATCTGCGCGGTGATCTGACCGAACGGGTTGATCAGGCCGGTCACGCCATTGTTGGTGGCGCGGATCATCCAGCGACCGGCTTCGAGCGCACGCATCTGCGCCATTTGCAGGTGCTGCAACGGACCGATGGAGCGGCCGAACCACGTGTCGTTGCTGATGGTGAGCAGCAGATCACTCTGGGCCGACAGGCCGGCAGCGAATTCCGGGTACACCACTTCGTAGCAAATGAACGGCGCAATCTGATAGCCCTTGGCCTGCAGCATTGCCTGGTCTGACGGGCCGCGAGCGAAGTCGGACATTGGCAAATCGAAGAAGGCAATCAGGCCGCGCAGCATGTCCTGCAGCGGCACGTACTCGCCAAACGGCACCAGCTTCTGTTTGAGGTAGGTGCCGTCACCTTCGCCAACCACGGTGATACCGTTGAAGTAGCGCTTCTGGTGATGCACTTCCTGGCGGATCGGTACGCCGGTGATCAGCGCGGTGTGCCGGTCGGCAGCGAACTTGCCCATCATGCCCAGGTAGCCTTCGACAGACTCCTTGAGCACCGGCACGGCGGTTTCCGGCCACACCAGCAGGTCGACGGGCTTGGAGGTGAAGCTCATGTCGCGGTACAGCGCGAGCTGTGCGTTGAGCTGCTCCGGGTCCCACTTCATGCTTTGTTCGACGTTGCCCTGGATGGCGGCCACGCTCAGCGGCGCGCCAGACGGGCTGGTCCAGGCGTGATGCTTGAGCGCCAGGCCGATCGCCCAGGGCGCGACCAGTAACACAAGGCCTGCACCAATGAATGCGTTGCGCTTGCCGGCCAGCAGGCGCGGCAAGTTGCACAGCAGCGCCGCCGTGAGTGCCAGGGCAAAGGAAATCAGCCACATACCGCCCACGGGCGCCAAACCCGTCAGCGGGCCGTCAAGCTGGCTGTAGCCGGAGTACAGCCACGGAAACCCCGTCAGGAACCAGCCGCGAAACGCTTCCTGGCCCACCCACAACGCAGCAAACGTCAACGCATCCGCCAATGGGGCCTCGTTACGACGCAACCAGCGCGCCCATAACCACGCGGGCAGCGCGAAGAACCAGGCGATGGCGGCGGTAAACAGCAGCATCAAGAAACCCGCCAGCAGCACCGAAGCGCCGCCGAAGTGGTGGATGCTGTAGTAGATCCAGCTGGTGCCGGCGCCGAACAAGCCGAAACCGAAGCACCAGCCACGGCCCAGGGCCTGGCGCGGGCTCAGGTCCCGCAGCCCGATATAGAACAGTCCGACCGCCAGCAGCGCAAATGGCCACACGTCGAACGGCGCCAACGCCAGGGTGGTGATGGCACCGGCCACCACGGCCAGCAGATTACCGGGCCAGCCGGGGCGGGTTAGGCGCTGCATGTCATTCCTTAGCGGGCAATAGGGGTCAGGCGGATCAAGTGGATTCGACGACTATCGGCATTCAGGATGCGGAAGCGATACGCGCCGATCTCGGTGGTTTCGTTACGCTTGGGCAGATGCCCGAACGCACTCATCACCAACCCGCCCACGGTATCGAACTCGTCATCGGAGAATTCGCTGTCGAAGAACTCATTGAAGTTCTCGATCGGCGTCAGCGCCTTGATCAGGAAGTCACCGCTGGGCAGTGGCTTGATGTAGCTGTCTTCTTCAACGTCGTGCTCGTCTTCGATGTCGCCGACGATCTGTTCCAGCACGTCTTCAATCGTCACCAGGCCGGCTACGCCGCCGTATTCGTCGATCACGATTGCCATGTGATTGTGGTTGGCGCGGAATTCGCGCAGCAACACATTCAGGCGCTTGGATTCGGGCACGAAGGTGGCCGGACGCAGCAGGTCCTTGATGTTGAAGCTGTCGCCGTTCTCCTTGAGGATCAGCGGCAGCAGGTCCTTGGCCAACAGGACGCCCATGACGTCGTCATGGCTTTCACCGATCACCGGGTAGCGCGAGTGCGCCGAGTCGATCACGGCCGGGAGGAATTCCCGAGGGGTCTGGGTCGCCTTGATGCTGATCATCTGCGAGCGCGGGACCATGATGTCGCGTACTTGCAGGTCAGCCACCTGGATGGCGCCTTCGACGATGGCCAGCGCTTCGCTGTCCAGCAACTTGTTCTGATGGGCCTCGCGCAGCAGCTCAAGCAGCTCCTGGCGGTTTTTCGGCTCGTGGGCAAAAGCCTGGGTCAGTTTACCCAGCCATGACTTCTGCCCGTTGCTCGATCGGTCTTCGCTCATAGCGATTACTCTGAATCCTTTATTGTTACAGTTGAGTGTTTTTAAACTTCGTCGTCGGCATACGGGTCCGGATGACCCAATTCTGCAAGCAACGTTTGTTCCAGTGTTTCCATTTCCTCGGCTTCGTCATCGTCTATATGGTCGTAACCCAAGAGATGCAAGCAGCCGTGGATGACTAGATGGGCCCAATGGGCTTCTAGTTCCTTGCCTTGTTCTTTTGCCTCGCGCTCCACCACGGCGACACAGATGACCAGATCGCCCAGCAACGGGATATCCAGCAGTTCATCCGGCACGTCGGCGGGGAAGGACAGCACGTTGGTCGCGTAATCCTTCTGGCGCCAGGTGTGATTCAGTTCGCGGCCCTCGGGCTCGTCCACCAGGCGAATGGTCAGTTCCGAGTCGGCGGTGCGCTGGCGCAGGGCCAGGGCGCACCATTGGCGGAACTGTGCTTCGCTGGGGGCGGGCGCGTCGGTGGCCAGCTGCAGGTCAAGCTCAAGCATCGCGGCGAACATCCTTGGACAAACCATCGTCGCGGTGTTCGAAGCGCTCGTAGGCCTCGACAATGCGCTGCACCAGCGGGTGGCGCACCACATCCTTGGGCATGAAGTGCGTGAAGCTGATGCCCGGCACGTCCTTGAGCACCTCGATCACCTGGCCCAGGCCCGACTTGGTGCCCTTGGGCAGGTCGACCTGGGTGATGTCGCCGGTGATCACCGCAGTGGAGCCGAAGCCGATCCGGGTGAGGAACATCTTCATTTGCTCGACAGTGGTGTTCTGGCTTTCGTCGAGGATGATGAAACTGTTGTTCAAGGTACGACCGCGCATGTAGGCCAGCGGGGCGATCTCGATCACCTGGCGTTCGATCAGCTTGGCCACGTATTCGAAGCCGAGCATCTCGTACAGCGCGTCATAGAGCGGGCGCAGGTACGGGTCGATCTTCTGGGCCAGGTCGCCGGGCAGGAAACCGAGCTTTTCGCCGGCCTCGACCGCTGGGCGCACCAGCAGGATGCGGCGCACTTGCTCACGCTCCAACGCGTCGACCGCGCAGGCCACGGCCAGGTAGGTCTTGCCGGTACCGGCAGGGCCGATGCCGAAATTGATGTCGTTGCCGAGGATTTCCTTGACGTACTTCTGCTGATTCAAGCCGCGGGGGCGAATCATGCCTTTTTTGGTACGCAGGGCCACGCTGGCTTCGGCCACAGGGTTGTTGGCCAGGTCTTCAACCGCCGATTCCTGCAGGTACAGGTGCACCGTTTCCGGCGACAGCTCACTGCCCTTGGTTTCGCGGTAGAGACGGCGCAGCAGGTTTTCGGCAGACGTGGTGTGTTGGGGTTCACCAATGAGCTCGAACTGATTGCCGCGGTTGCGGATCTCGATGCTCAGGCGTTGTTCGATCAGGCGCAGGTGCTCGTCGAACTGTCCGCACAGATTGGCGAAACGGCGAGCCTCAAATGGCTCGAGGATAAAACGATGGGGTTCTACTATGGGTGCGTTCAAGGTCGCTTTTAGCCGCCCTTTGGCTGTTGAGGTGAAAGAAAGAATAACGCCAGGCGCCGGTGTGCGAAAGCACTTAAATAGCCTGGCCCCACTCTCGATAACCATGAAGAACTCCTGTGGGAGCTGGCTTGCCTGCGATAGCGGTGGGTCAGTTGGCACATAGGGCACTGATACATCGCTATCGCAGGCAAGCCAGCTCCCACATTTTGATCTTCATCCGGTCCGCGAGATCAGTTGATCAGCGAGCCGCGCAACGAGTGTGGCTGCGCCGCATCGATGTGCACATCGGCAAATTGGCCGATCAGGGTCGGGTTGTCGCAGCGGAAGTTGACGATGCGGTTGTTCTCGGTGCGCCCCTGCAACTCACCCGGGTCTTTCTTCGAGTAATCGGTGACCAGGATGCGCTGGGTCGAGCCGACCATTTGTCGGCTAATTTCGAAACCCTGTTGGTTGAGGCGATGTTGCAGTGCGTTCAACCGCTCCTTTTTCAACGCCTCCGGGGTTTCGTCCAGCAGGTCCGCCGCCGGGGTGCCCGGGCGCTGGCTGTACACAAACGAGTAGGAAAAGTCGAAACCGACGTCTTCAATCAGCTTCATGGTCTGCTGGAAGTCTTTCTCGGTTTCGCCAGGGAAACCGACGATGAAGTCCGAGCTGATGCAGATACCCGGCACCGCCGCGCGCAGTTTGCGCAGTTTGGATTTGTATTCCAGGGCCGTGTGGTTGCGCTTCATGGCCGAGAGGATGCGGTCCGAGCCCGATTGCACCGGCAGATGCAGGTGCTTGACCAGTTCCGGCACTTCGGCGTGGGCCTGGATCAGGCTGTCGGAGAACTCCAGCGGGTGCGAGGTGGTGTAGCGGATGCGTTCGATACCGTCCACGGCGGCGACCACGCGGATCAATTCCGCCAGGTCGGCCAGGCGACCGTCGTGGGTCAAACCGCGGTAGCCATTGACGTTCTGGCCCAGCAAGGTCACTTCACGCACGCCGTTTTCGGCCAGGTGGATGATTTCCGACAGCACGTCGTCAAATGGCCGACTGACTTCTTCGCCACGGGTGTAGGGCACCACACAGAAGGTGCAGTACTTGCTGCAACCTTCCATGACCGATACGTAGGCGCTTGGCCCATCGATGCGCGGCTCGGGCAAGTGGTCGAATTTTTCGATTTCAGGGAATGACACGTCGACCTGCGGCAGCTTGGTGAAGCGTGCGGCGTCGATCATTTCCGGCAGGCGGTGCAGGGTCTGCGGGCCGAAGACCACATCGACATAGGGCGCGCGGTCGCGGATCGCCGCGCCTTCCTGGCTGGCCACGCAACCGCCGACGGCGATCACCATGTCCGGGTTGGCGAGTTTCAATTCACGCCAGCGGCCCAGCTGCGAGTAAACACGGTCCTGGGCCCGCTCGCGGATCGAGCAGGTATTGAGCAGGATCACGTCGGCATCTTCGGCGCGGGCGGTGACTTCCAGGGCCTGGTGTTCGCCCAGCAGATCGACCATGCGCGAGCTGTCGTACTCGTTCATCTGGCAACCGTGGGTTTCGATATAAAGCTTCTTGGCCATGGGAATCGTCAACTGGTGGTAAAGAACCGCGCATTATAGGGGGCATGCCCATTGGTTCCTAGCGTTGTGCATCGGGTGCCATGCTATAGTTCGCGCCCTCTTTTATATCCCCGATGTGTTGTTCGCCCACCATGACCAAACGTGAAGCTCCAATCTATAAGGTGATTTTCCTCAACCAGGGCCAGGTGTTCGAAATGTACGCCAAGCAGATCTATCAAAGTGATCTGTGGGGCTTCCTGGAAGTGGAAGAGTTCGTCTTTGGCGAGCGCACCCAGTTGGTCGTCGATCCGGGCGAAGAGAAGCTCAAGGCTCAATTTGAAGGCGTGGTGCGCAGTTTTGTGCCGATGCATTCGATCGTGCGCATCGATGAAGTCGAGCGCCTGGGTACGCCGAAGATCAGCGAGGCGCGGGGCACCAGCAATGTCATGCCGTTTCCGATGCCGATGCCTGAGAAGTAGGGCTTTAGACCGCGTCGACCCTATTCGCGAGCAAGCCCGCTCCCACACGTGATGAGTTCCAGCTTTGGAATGCAGTCAAATGTGGGAGCGGGCTTGCTCGCGAAGAGGCCCTAAAAAGCATCAAAGACTCAGGGCAGGGGTGAAAAGGGCGAGCGCCCATCGGCACTCTGCAATTCCTGCAGGTAATTGCGGAAAATCTGGCCCAACACCTGGGTGGCGACTTCCAGTTCATCGCGCTGCATGTGCTCGGCGACTTCGTCGGCCGTGTCCAGCGCGTCTTCGGCGCCGTTGACCGCGGCCATTTTCAGCACGATGTACGCCTGCACGTTATTGGCCGGCACGCCTTCGCCTTTGAAGAACATGTTTCCCAGCTCGAATTGCGCCTGGGCGTGACCTTGCAACGAGGCTTTCTCGAAGTAGCTCAAGGCCTTGTTGAGGTCGCGGGCCGGGTTTTTACTGTCGTGGAAGTACTCGCCCAACTCGTATTGCGCCTGCGCATCCCCGCCGTCGGCCTGTTTCTGGCACGCGCTCAAGGCTTCGGCCTGGCTGTCTGGCTGGGTATTGAGGGTGCAACGACCCATCGCTGGGATTAACAACGAGTTGCCGCCTGCTTGTGCATGCGCCAGCAGCGGCTGAAGGAGCAACAGGCAGCCCAGAACCAGGGTGCGGCCGGTGCGTTTCATGGGAATCGACTTACCTCTGACGGGGCGCGCGGATCCTCGGGGGATCCAATAAGCGCGCATTATGAAATAAGCAGGCCTCTGCTTACAAAGTCTTTACTCGTTTTTCTGCTGCTTGGGCAAGTTATCTGCCGGATTGCAGGTGATTTCTCTAAAAAACGCGGAAATCTCTGTAAGCAAAGTAGCAAATCAGACACCGTTTGCGCGGTGCCTGATTTTTTCGGCCAATTATTTCAGTGCAGCAAAGGCGCGTTCGGCGGCATCGAGGGTCAACTTCAGCTCGGCTTCGCCATGGGCGATCGAGGTGAAGCCGGCTTCGAAAGCGCTTGGCGCCAGGTACACACCGCCTTCCAGCATCAAGTGGAAGAAACGCTTGAACAAATCGGCGTCGCTGCCCATTACGTCATCAAACGTCACGATGTCGTCGGCACCGCTGAAATACAGGCCGAACATCCCGCCCGCCTGGGTGGTAACAAAGGGGATGCCGGCGGCATCGGCGCGCTGTTGCAGGCCGTCCAGCAGGCGCGTGGTGTAGTCGGTCAGCTCGGCGTGGAAGCCCGGGCGGCTGATCAGGCGCAGGGTGGTCAGGCCGGCGGCCATGGCCAGCGGGTTACCCGACAAGGTGCCCGCCTGGTACACCGGGCCCAACGGCGCGATGTGTTGCATGATTTCGCGCTTGCCGCCGAAGCAGCCCACCGGCATGCCGCCGCCGATGATCTTGCCGAAAGTGCTCAGGTCCGGCGTGACACCATAGTGAGCCTGGGCGCCGCCGAGCGCGACGCGGAAACCGGTCATCACTTCGTCGAAAATCAGCACCACGCCGTGTTTGTCGCACTGCGCGCGCAGGCCTTCGAGGAAGCCTGGTGCCGGTGGTACGCAGTTCATGTTGCCGGCCACCGGCTCGACGATGATGCACGCCACGTCCTTGCCCACTTCATTGAGCATCTGCTCGACGGCGGCGATGTCGTTGAACGGCAGGGTCAGCGTGTGTTTGGCGAATGCCGCCGGCACACCGGCGGAGCTTGGCACGCCTTGGGTCAGCAGGCCGGAACCGGCTTTCACCAGCAGGCTATCGGAGTGACCGTGGTAGCAGCCTTCAAACTTGATGATGCTGTCGCGGCCGGTGAAACCACGGGCCAGGCGGATCGCGCTCATGGTGGCTTCGGTGCCGGAACTGACCATGCGCACCATTTCCATCGACGGTACGATCGAGCAGACCAGGTCGGCCATCTCGGTTTCCATGGCGGTCGGCGCGCCGTAGGACAGGCCGTGTTCCAGCTGCTTGCGCACCGCATCCAGCACGTCCGGGTGGCTGTGGCCGAGGATCATCGGGCCCCAGGAACCGACATAGTCCACGTAGCGTTTGTCATCTTCGTCGGTGACGTAGGCGCCTTCGGCGTGCTTGAAGAACAGCGGCGTGCCGCCCACGCTCTTGAACGCACGCACGGGGGAGTTCACACCGCCGGGGATGTGTTTCTGGGCATTGGCAAACAGCGTTTCGGAACGGGACATGATCGGGCTCTCTGAAATCAAATCTTAAGAAGGGCGTTGAACGCACGGGCGCGGCGCGTGACTTCCTGGGTGCTGTCGGCGCCAAACAGGCCGTGCACCACCGCCAGCAGGTCGGCGCCATGGGCCACCAAGGGCTCGGCGTTCTCCAGGGTGATGCCACCGATCACGCAGATTGGCAGCTGCAAACGTGTGCGGGCCTGGGCCAGCATCTCCACGGTCGCGGCAGGCGCGCCAGGCTTGGTGTTGGAATTGAAGAAGCGGCCGAAGGCGACATAACTGGCGCCTTCCTTGGCCGCCTGCTCGGCCAGTTCGATCTGGCTGTGGCAGGTGGAACCGATGATCGCCTTGGAGCCGAGCAGGGCCCGGGCCGGGGTCAGCGGGCCGTCGGTCTGGCCCAGGTGCACGCCGACGCCGAGGCGCGCGGCCAGTTCAGCGTCGTCGTTGATGATCAGTTGGGTCTTATAGCGCGAGCACAGCTCCCGCAGCTTTTCCGCTTCACGCAGGCGCCGGGCTTCGTCGCTGCTTTTGTCGCGGTACTGCAGCAGGGTCACGCCACCGTCCAACGCGGCTTCGACGTAGGCGAGGAATTTCCCGGCCAGCAGTTGGCTGTCGGTAATGGCGTAAAGGCCACGTAGTTTCATCGGGCAGGCCTCTTAGTCTTACGAGCAGAAATCCAGCGGCAACCGGCGTGGTACAAACTGGCCCTGGCCAAGTTGTTCGGCATCACGCAGGGTGCGCCAAGTGTAGTTGAGGGCCGATTGCACGGCGCTGACCAAGCCTTCGCCCTGGGCAATCCGACCGGACAACGCGCTGGCCAACGTACAGCCCGAACCGTGATAGCTGCCGGGCAGGCGCTGGCAGGTAAAGGTCTGGCGCGTGCCATCGCGGCTGTAGAGGCGGTTGTGCACTTCGTGCTCGTCGCCATGGCCGCCGGTGATCAGCAGGTGCTTGATGTACGGCAGCAGCTTCTCGGCGCATTCGTCCGCCGTGCCTTCAGGCAGCTCCGCAAGGATGCGCGCTTCCGGCAGGTTCGGCGTGGCGATCAGCGACAGCGGCAGCAACCGCTCGCGCATCGCATAACCGACGTCGTCCTTGCCCAGGCTGCCGCCGCCGCCGGCGCGCAGCACCGGGTCGCACACCACGGGCAGGTGCGGATGCGCCTGCAGCAGTTCGACCACGGTGTCGACCATCGCGGTGGAACCGAGCATGCCCAGCTTGACCGCCGCCACCTCGGAATCGCCGAGTACAGCATTCGCCTGGGCCAGTACCCACTCGCGGTCGAGCACGCGGAAATCACTGACGTTGACGGTGTTTTGCACGGTCAAGGCGGTAACGGTCGGAGCCGCATGGCAACCCTGGGCGAGCAGGGCTTCGATATCTGCCTGCAAGCCGGCGCCACCACTGGGGTCATGGCCGGAGAGACAGAGGACAACGGGACGAGAGCTGTAGATATTCATGGTGCGCGAGCTTACCACCAAACGCTTTTGGCGGGGCCGTCTGGCGATGGCTGAATTTTGTCACTGCAGTGACGCTTTTTTGGCGGTTTTTTAGACGACAAAAATCGCTGAAAGCATCGATCTAGAGCCTTTCAAAAAATTATTTCAATGGTGTCTAGTGGCCTTTGGCAGCTATGCTAGAGTGGATCCAAACTACTGACTGTATTGCCGGTGTACGTCTTCTCAAAAGGAATGGGGGGCTTTTTTGACATGACCGGACAGGCCACGCTGGGGCTCTATGCGCTATTTGCTGATTTTTTTGTTGAGCGGGCTGCCGCTGTTCGCCAACGCCATCGAGTTCAACCAGGACACGCGAAGCCTGCCGTTGGGCCGAGCCATTCAAGTGCTCGAAGACCCGACCGATGCCCTCACCATCGCGGACGTCAGTGCGCCTTCCGCCACCCCGCAGTTCAAACCCCACGATAAAGACACCCTGAATGCCGGCTACTCGCGCTCGGTGTTCTGGCTCAAGGTCAATTTGCACTACCTGCCGACTCAGGCCGAAGCGCAGCGCACCTGGTTGCTGGAGCTGGCCTACCCGCCGCTCGACCATCTTGACCTGTACTTGCCGGACAGCAGCGGCACCTATCGCCTGGCGGGGCGCACGGGCGATGCGCTGCCGTTTTCCGCGCGTGAGATCCGCCAGAACAACTACCTGTTCAAGGTCGACTTCGCGCCGGGCGAGGCCAAGACCGTCTACCTGCGCCTGCAAAGTGAAGGCTCGATCCAGGCGCCGTTGACGCTCTGGTCCAGCACCGCCTACCTGGAGCAACAGCCGCTGCGCCTGTATGTGCTGGGCCTGATCTATGGCGTGCTGCTGGGGATGCTGGTCTACAACTTGTTCATCTACCTCAGCGTGCGCGACACCAGCTACCTCTATTACATCTTCTATATCGCCTCGTTTGGCATGTATCAGCTGTCGGTCAACGGCGCGGCGGTGGAGTATTTCTGGCCGAACAACCCCTGGTGGGCGAATGCCGCGACGCCGTTTCTGATTGGCTCGGCGGCGTTGTTTGGCAGCCTGTTTGCGCGCAGCTTTTTGCACACGGCCCAGCACAGTCGCTGGATCAACCGGCTGCTGCTGGCGCTGGTGGCCTGTGGCGGTGTGGTGATGCTGTTGTCATTGATGACCAGCTACGCCCTGGCGCTGCGCCTGGCTACCGGCTTGGCGCTGGTGTTTACCGTGACCATCTTCGTCGCCGCCATTAAGGCCTGGTACTGCGGGCAGCGGGTGGCGCGCTATTTCATCATCGCCTGGTCGGCGTTCCTGTTGGGCGGGGTGGTGAATACGTTGATGGTGCTGGGTTACTTGCCCAACGTATTCCTGACCATGTACGCCAGCCAGATCGGCTCGGCGATTGAAGTGGCGTTGCTGTCCCTGGCTCTGGCCGACCGCATCAATTCCATGCGCGAGCAACAGGCGCAGATCCTCTTCGATGCCAGCCAGAAACTCGAAGTGCTCAACCAGCAGTTGGCCCGCAGTAATCGGCTCAAGGATGAATTCCTCGCCACCCTGACCCACGAACTGCGAACGCCCATGAACGGCGTGATCGGCTCCCTCGAACTGATGCAGACCGTGCCCCTGGATGCGGACCTGGCGCAATACCATCAAACCGCCGCCGGTTCGGCGCGGGACATGATGCGCATGGTCAACGGCATCCTCACCCTCACCGAGCTGCAGGCTGGTCGCCTGAGTGCCCAGCCCCAGGTATTCAGCCTGCGCGGTACGCTCGACACCTTGCGCCAGCAATTCACCGCCAACGCCCAGAGTAAAGGCCTGGCGTTTTCCATCGACGTGGCGGACGAGTTGCCGGACCGCGTACTGGGTGACGCCGACAAACTGCTGCAGAGCCTGGATTGCCTGCTGGACAACGCCTTCAAATTTACCCACGAAGGCTCGGTGCGCCTGCGTGTGGTGGGTGTGCCCCAGAGTGACGGCGGTCTGCGTTTGAGCTTTATCGTTACCGACACCGGTATCGGCTTTGCTTTCCTCGACGAGGCGACCCTGTACCAGCGTTTCTTCCAGCTGGATGGCTCCTCCACCCGCGAGTATGGCGGCCTGGGTATCGGCTTGGCGATCTGTCGGCAACTGATCGAGTTGCTGGGCGGGCGTCTCACCCATCATTCCGAGCCGCGCAAAGGCAGTCGCTTTCAGCTGGAACTGGAAGTCAGCCCGGTAGCGTCAGACTCCAAGCCAGCGCCGGATCGGCAACGCGCGCCGCAGGAGTGTTCGGTGTTGTTGGTGGATGACAACAGCGTCGGCCAATTGGTCGTGCGCGGCATGCTGCTCAAGCTCGGTTACCGGGTAAAAACCGTGGACACGGGCCCGAACGCGTTGGCGGCTTTGCAAGCGGGGGATTTCGACGCCGTACTGTTGGATATTCCCGAAGGGGGGTTTTCGTTGTGCTGTCAGATCCGTGCACTGCCGGGCTGCGGCGAGTTGCCGGTAATCGCCCTGAGTACGTCGCTGAATGTGTCGGAGCGAGAGCGCTGTCATGGCATCGGCGTCTCTGAGCACTTGGTCAAACCTGTGCGTTTCGAGGCCTTGCAGGCGGTGTTGGAGCGTCGGTTGTTGTGTCCGGCAGAGGGTGAAAGCGCCGCGTATTCGGCGGGTATGCCACTTTTTTAAGCGTCGTAGCAGTGCTTAACTGAAAAAACCGGCCTCAATCGACGGGCACCGTGCAGGAGCGAGCTTCGATCGAAATGGGCCTTTTTCCAGGAGGCCCGTCATGAACCTGCATCAGTTTGCCGAAACCCACGACGTCACCAACCAGCCACCGTCCCTGGACGGCACCAACCTGTACCGTATCGATGTGCCCCTGCAGGAATGGTCGCGCCGCTTTGGTGCCGGCTGGGCGCAAGCGCGCATCGATGCCTATGGTGCGCTGGCCGGCGGGCCGCTGATGGAAGCCGGGTTCCTGGCGAATCAAAACAAACCGGTGTTCAGCAGCCATGATCGTTATGGTCATCGCATCGACCTGGTGGAGTTTCACCCGGCTTACCACGAATTGATGCGCACGGCCGTCGAACACGGTTTGCCTTCGCTGCCTTGGGCGCATCCGCAGTCCGGCGCCCATGTGGCCCGCGCCGCCATGACCTACCTGCACAGCCAGGCCGAAGCCGGCACCGGCTGCCCGCTGACCATGACGTTCGCCTGCGTACCGGCCCTGCGCCTGCAACCTGATCTGGCCGAGACCTGGCTGCCGAAAATCCTCACTACCCAATACGACCCGCGCAATGTCGGCATCGCCCACAAGGCTGGCGCCACGCTCGGCATGGCCATGACCGAGAAGCAGGGCGGCACCGACGTGCGCGCCAACACCACCCGCGCTTACCCCGTGAGCGCCGGTGGGCCGGGGCAAGCCTATGAACTGGTGGGCCACAAGTGGTTCTGCTCGGCACCGATGTGCGATGCCTTCCTGACGCTGGCGCAAACCGACAAGGGCCTGAGCTGTTTCCTGCTGCCCCGGCACCGCCCGGATGACACGCGCAACGAGTTCTACATCCAGCGCCTGAAAAACAAGCTCGGCAACTGCTCCAACGCCTCCAGCGAGGTGGAGTTCCGTGGTGCCCTGGCCTGGATGATTGGCGAAGAAGGTCGTGGCGTGGCGACCATTATCGAGATGGTCGCCATGACCCGCTTCGATTGCATGGTCGGCTCCAGCGCGTTGATGCGCCAGGCGCTGACCCAGGCCAGCCATCATTGTGCCCATCGTTCGGTGGGCGGCCGTGTACTCAGCGAACAGCCCTTGATGCAAAATGTGTTGGCGGACCTGGCGCTGGAAAGCGAGTCCGCTCTGGCCTTGAGCCTGCGCATGGGCCGGGCGCTGGACCATTTGGGGGATGAGCAGGAAGCCAAGTTCGCCCGGCTGGTGACGGCGGTGGGCAAGTATTGGATCTGCAAGCGTGCCCCGGCCATGATCAACGAAGCCGCCGAGTGCATGGGCGGTGCCGGGTATGTCGAGGACAGCATCCTGCCGCGCCTGTACCGTGAGGCACCGGTGAATTCGACGTGGGAAGGTTCCGGCAACGTGCAATGCCTGGACGTGCTGCGCGCATTGTCGAAAGAACCCGGCGTACTGGAAGCGTTGTTTGTCGAGTTGGGTGATGGGCATGGCGACCGGTTGCTGGCGCGGCATATCGAGCAGCTGAAAACGGCGTTCATGGACACCCAGGATATCCAGTACCGCGCTCGGCAACTCACCGAAGATATCGCAGTGGCGTTGCAGGCCAAGCTGTTACTGGAAGCCGGCAATGCGGCGGTCAGCGATGGGTTTATCGCCAGTCGATTGGGCGAATCGTCCGGTCGGGTGTATGGCACCTTGCCGCGCGGTGTGGCGGTGGAGGCCATTGTGGCTCGCTCAACCCCGCAATCCCTCTGACTGAGCACGGTCCAAATATGGGAGCTGACCCACCGCCCTCGCGGGCAAGCCCGGCTCCCACATTGATCGCATTCCAGCTGAGATAAGGGCAAGATAAAGGCCTGCACGTCAGAACACAGGATGCTTACCGTGACCGAAGCTTTTGTTGTCGTTCAAACCGCCGAAGAAGCCGTGGATCGGCTGGCGGCCCTGCATGAGCGTGCCACCGGTGCGCTCAATCAGGCCCTCAAGCAATACCTCAAGGACCGCGTCGAGCCCGACGCCGAACAACGTGCGCTGTTTCGCTATCCGGAACTGCGCCTGACCTACCACTGCCACGGCGAAGTCCCACAGACCACCCGGGCGTATGCCAAGGTTCAGCTGCCGGGGACCTACAGCGTTACCGTCACCCATCCTGCGGCGTTCCGTAAATACCTGCTGGAGCAACTGGTGCCGCTGATGCACGACTTCACCGTGACGGTGGAAGTCGGTGTCAGCCAGCAGAATATCCCGTATCCCTACGTGGTGGAGCAGGGCGATGAACTGGCTGGCTCCGGCGTGACCGCGGCCACCCTGGCTCGCGTATTCCCGAGCACCGACCTGTCGGCCGCCACCGATGGCATCGCCGATGGCCTGTATGACTGGGAAAACACCGATCCGCTCCCTCTGGCGCTGTTCGATGCGGCACGCGTGGACTTTTCCCTGCGCCGCCTGGTGCACTACACCGGCAGCGACTGGCGCCATGTGCAGCCGTGGATCCTGCTGACCAACTACCACCGTTATGTCGACCAGTTCATCCTGCATGGTCTGGAGCAACTGCGCAGCGATCCGCGTTTTATCCGCATGGTGTTGCCGGGCAACGTGGTGATCGACAAGAGCATGGACCACGGCGAAGCCTCCGCCATTGCCGCAGGCGTGGTGTGGCACCGCTACCAGATGCCGGCCTACCACCTGCAGGCGGCCGACGGCCACGGCGTGACCCTGGTGAACATTGGCGTTGGCCCTTCCAACGCGAAGAACATCACCGACCACCTGGCTGTGCTGCGCCCACATTGCTGGCTGATGATCGGCCACTGCGGCGGCTTGCGCCAATCCCAGACCATTGGCGATTACGTGCTGGCCCACGCTTACATGCGCCGCGACGGGATTCTCGACCGCGTAGTGCCGCCGAACATCCCGATCCCGGCCCTGGCCGAAGTACAGATGGCCTTGCAGCAAGCGGCGGCCAACGTCACCGGCGAAAAGGGTGAAGAGCTGAAAAAACGCCTGCGCACCGGCACCGTGCTGACCTACGACGACCGCAACTGGGAACTGCGCTGGGCTCAGGAACGGCCGCTGATCAACCTGTCCCGCGCCGTGGCCGTGGACATGGAAAGTGGCACCATCGCCGCCCAGGGTTATCGCCTGCGGGTGCCATACGGCACTTTGCTGTGCGTATCGGACAAGCCGCTGCACAGCGAAATCAAGCTGCCAGGTTCAGCCAACGCCTTCTATGAGCGCGCGGTGAGCCAGCACTTGAAGATCGGCATCGAGGCGGTGGATTTGCTGCGCACCGAACTCAACTCGCTGCACTCGCGCAAACTGCGCAGCTTCGACGAGCCGCCATTCCGCTAAGCGGTTGGGATGGTCATTTAACGGTCAGGCCACTAGCATTGTCGGTCCTGACCGTTAGATGTTCCTTTGCCATGTCGCGTCCCACCCGTCCCGATTCTCGCCGCCCCGGCGTGAAACCTCCGTATTCCGCAACGCGGCGTGTCGCCAAGGCGCCACCGGCCGAGCCGAAATTGATCCTGTTCAATAAACCCTTTGACGTGCTGACCCAGTTCAGCGACGAAGGCGGGCGTGCGACCCTCAAGGATTTCATCGCCATCCCCGGCATCTATCCGGCGGGCCGCCTGGACCGTGACAGCGAAGGTCTGTTGCTGCTGACCAACGATGGCCAGTTGCAGGCGCGCATTGCCGACCCCAAGCACAAGCTGGCGAAAACCTACTGGGTGCAGGTGGAAGGCGAACCGACGGAAGAGCAACTGCAACGCCTGCGCGATGGTGTCGAGTTGAATGACGGCAAGACGTTGCCTGCCCAAGCGCGGCAGTTGGATGAGCCCCAGTTATGGCCGCGCAACCCACCTGTGCGCTTTCGCAAAAACATACCGACTTATTGGCTTGAATTGGTGATTCGCGAGGGACGTAACCGCCAGGTACGGCGCATGACCGCCGCCGTGGGGTTGCCCACCTTGCGCCTGGTGCGCGTGCGCATTGGCGATTGGACGATCGACGGCCTGGATCAAGGCCAGTGGAAGGAAGTGCCGGCGCGCTTATAAGGCGCCGGACTCGATCAGGCCGATCACCACGCTCTTGATGATGAACGCGGCCACGCCCAGGCCCAAGACGAAGAACAGGATGAAAGAGCCAAAGCGCCCGGCCTTGGACTTCTTCGCCAGGTCCCAGACGATAAAGCCCATGAAAATGATCAGCAGGGTGACCAGACCGGTCATCATCCATTCTTCAAACAGGGCGGGGTCGATGTTGTTCATTCGGGCGTTCCAGCAGGGCAGGCGGGCAGTATACGGCAGCGTTACAGACGCAACATTGACCTGGATCGAAGTGCGTCCAACGGTGAGAGCGGGTTTGCTCGCGAATGCGGTGGGTCAGTCACCTATTCATCAACTGACAGACCGCATTCGCGAGCAAGCCCGCTCCCACAGGGGATCTACAGTGTTCTTGAAATCAGGTGCGCAGGTGCGTCAGCGGCAATTCGGTGCTGTTAAGCACCTGGTTCAGCACAAAGCTTGACCGCACACTGGTCACACCTTCAATGCGGGTCAGATGCCCCAGCAGCAACTTCTGGTAGTGATCCATGTCCGGCACCACCACTTTCAACTGATAGTCCGCATCCATCCCGGTGACCAAACTGCATTCCAGCACCTGGGGCAGGGTGCGGATCGCCGCTTCAAAGTTCTCGAAACGCTCCGGGGTGTGGCGGTCCATGCCGATCAGCACATAGGCGGTGAGGCTCAGGCCGAGCATCTTGCGGTCGAGTAACGCGACCTGGCGAGCGATGTAGCCGTCGTCTTCCAACTGCTTGACCCGGCGCGAGCACGGCGACGGCGACAAGCCGATGCGTTCGGCCAACTCCTGGTTGGAGATCCTCGCATCACGTTGCAATTCCGCCAAAATACTCAGGTCGTATCGGTCAAGCTTGCTCATTGGGTTGGCCTTTGTCGTAACTATTGCGGTGAATTATCCATGAAGGGTTAAAAATTGCGCAAGCACTGTTTATTGACGCAATCTTCGCAATCATCTGCCGGGCGCTGACGGGTATCTTTATCAACAGAATCACCGCCTGGACAACAGTCCACTTGCAGCGAGCCCAATCAGGCCCGCTGCGGCCGCCACCCCAGCAGGGTTGAGCCGGCCTCCAGGCTGCACACTGTCCACAAGACGGCGTGAGGTGAGCCAACGCCAAAAGCGTTGAGCCAGGACGAAATTCTCAAGGGGTGGCCGACGGGTCACCCCTTTTCTTTTGCCTGCTGATAACCTGTCCGCGAACCGGGCCTGGCTTTTCCAGTCTCATGGACAGGCCCTAATCCGCAGTGAGGAATAGCATGAAGCGCATCTGGCGTATGGCAGGTGTAGGTTTGCTGATGGTCACCGTTGGCGCCCAGGCAGTGGCCGAGGAGCGTGACAACGGGCCGCGCGGTGACGGCGGTGGACAGCACGAAAGAGGGCCGGAGGGCGGACGGCCAGGGGGGAATGAACAGCCGCGCCCGCAGAATAACCCCTCGCGTCCACAGAACAACCAGCCTCGGCCGGAAAACAATCAGCCACGCCCGCAGAATCAGCATTTTGATCGAGGTGGCCAGAACAGTGGCGGCCAATGGCAGGGGCACCCCCAAGGTAACGAGCAGGGGCGGCCGCAGCCACAACCACAACCCTCGAATAACCTGCCGATCCAGAGTCGCCCCGACACCGTGCGCCAGACCCAGGAACCGCGCCAGGGCTACTACCGCGACATCCCTCGACGCAATGACGGCAACCCGCACTGGGAAGCCGGCGGCCCGGGCTCGCGTCCCGGCGACAACCGCTGGCCCGGTCGTCCCGACGGCCATGGCAACGGCTGGGGCCCAGGCCCGCAACATCGCCCCGGCTACGTGATCGACCGCTTCCCCGACCGCAATTACCGCGTGCCTTACCGTGGCCAGGATTACTTCTACTCCGGCGGCTATTGGTACCGTCCACAAGGCCCGCGCTATGTGGTGGTGACGCCGCCTTACGGCATCCGCGTGCATTACCTGCCGGACTACGCCCGTGAAGTGTGGGTGGGCGGCGCGCTGTTCTTCCTCGCCGCCGGCGCCTATTACACCTACGAAAGCAGCTCCCAGCAGTATGTGGTGGTGCAACCGCCAGTTGCCGTGCCTGCACCGCCGCCCGCGCCGCAAGGCAATGGCTATGACGTGGTGGCGTATCCGGCCAACGGCCAGTCACCGGCGCAGGTACAACAGGACGGTTATGACTGTTATCGCTGGGCCGTTCAGCAGAGCGGCTTCGACCCGCAGCAAGTCACCTACGCCCCCGACCCGGCGGTGGTGCAAACCTACCGCCAGGCCCAGGGCAACTGCCTGAGCAGCCGTGGTTATCAGGTGCAGTACTAGGTTTTATTGCCCGTGACCACTTCCCGCGGGTCGGCGTGCACCAGTACTTCGGCACGCGGGTAAGCCTTGTGAATGGCATCGGCGGCCTGGTCGCTGATGCCATGGGCCACTGACAGCGTCAATTCCCCCGGCAATTCCAGGTGCAGCTGCACAAACCAATGGCTGCCGGAAATCCGCGTGCGCAAATCATGCGCACCCAATACGCCCGGTACGCCGCGGGCCAGTTCCAGCATGTGCTGGCTGACGTCCGGCGGCAGTTCCTCATCCATCAACACCGCGAAGCTTTCCCGGGCGATCTGGATCGCGCTCCACAAGATGTAGGCGGCAATCCCCAGGCCGAACCAAGCGTCCACCTGATGGTAGCCAAAACCTGCCACCACCAGCGCCACCAGGATGCTGCCGTTGAGCATCAGGTCCGAGCGGTAGTGCAGTGAGTCCGCGCGCACGGCGTTGGAGCCGGTTTCACGGATCACCCGGTGCTGCAGCATCAATAAGGCTACTGTCAGCACCAGGGAAAACACGATCACACCAATGCTCAACCACGGCGCGCCCACAGGTTCCGGGTGTTGCAAGCGCTCGTAGGCCTGGAGCGCGATCAACACCGCACTGCCGCCGATAAACAGCGCCTGTGCCATGCCTGCCAGCGACTCGGCCTTGCCATGCCCATAACGGTGATCGTCATCGGCCGGGCGCAGCGCGTAATGCACCGCGAGCAGGTTCAGCAGTGAGGTCACGCCGTCCAGCAGCGAGTCGGTCAACCCGGCGAGCATGCTCACCGAGCCGCTGAACCACCAGGCGATGGACTTGGTGATAATCAACGCACAGGCCACACCCACCGAAGCGCGAGTGGCCAGGCGCAAGAGCCTGGCGTGTTCGGGACTGCTGGTCATAGGCGGGTCGAATCCTTAGGCGGCGGGTTGCAGGCCCAGGCTGGCGAGCTGTTGTACGCTGCCCTTGAACTGGATCATTCGCGGGTCGTCCAGCGGCAGGCTGCGGCCGGTTTCTTTCTGGATGATGCTTTGCAGCTTGGCGTTGTCGACCTTGCCGTCGGCGCCAATGGCTTCGTGGAGTTTTTGCGGATCGACCTGGGCGGTCTTGCCCGGTTCGAAGTAGATAGCGCCAGTGGCGAAGTCCACGCCGAACGCGATCAGGCCGGGGATCACATAGAACAGCAGGCCCACCGCATCGAGCACGGCAATGGTCGGGTCAATCTTGCCGTCGATCTGGCCACGGCGGTCCGGGTAGAAGATCGAACCGCAGGCCGTCAATTGGCTCAGCAGGGTGACGGCGAGGACACCGCCAATGACACGGGAAGCGATACGCATAACATTCTCCTGAACACGATTGATACGGGACTATATGACAATACTGCCGAGCAACACCGCTCTAATGTGGGGGCTGGCTTGCCTGCGATGGCACCCCCTCGGCTTATTTGAAAGACCGAGTTGTCAGTATCGCAGGCAAGCCAGCTCCCACCTTTGACCGCGTAGCCAGGCGCAGCTGGTGGTGTTTTTCAGACCAGCGTCGGCATCCGGCAGTTCGCCGTTATACTCGCCGCTCTGCTTTGGAGCCAGTATGAATTCGTTGCCGATTGATGAAGTTTTACCCGCACTGCGTGACGCCTTGGCGAATCGCCATGAAGCCGTGCTGGAAGCGCCCCCCGGCGCCGGTAAAACTACCCGTGTGCCCTTGGCCTTGTTGAACGAGCCCTGGCTGGCCGGGCAGACCATCCTGATGCTCGAACCCCGTCGTCTCGCAGCCCGCGCGGCGGCCGAGCGTCTGGCCAGCGAGTTGGGTGAAAAAGTCGGTGAAACCGTCGGCTATCGCATTCGTCTGGACAGCAAGGTCGGCCCCAATACGCGCATCGAAGTGGTCACCGAAGGCATCCTCACCCGCCGCCTGCAGGACGATCCGGCGCTGGACGGCGTGGGCCTGCTGATCTTCGATGAGTTTCACGAGCGCAGCCTCGACGCCGACCTGGCGCTGGCCTTGAGCCTGAACGGCCGCGAACTCTTTCGCGATGATCAACCGCTGAAAATCCTGTTGATGTCTGCCACCCTCGAAGGCGAACGCCTGGCCGGGCTGCTGGACAACGCGCCAATCCTGCGCAGCGAAGGGCGCATGTTCCCGGTGCAGATGCGCTGGGGCCGCCCCTACCAACCCGGTGAATTCATCGAACCGCGTGTGGTGCAGACTGTCCTCGACGCCCTGCAAGACGAAACCGGCAGCGTGCTGGTGTTCCTGCCGGGGCAGGCGGAGATTCGCCGGGTCAACCAGCAACTGGCTGACGCCCTCGGCGAGCGCGCGGATGTGGTGTTGTGCCCGCTGCATGGCGAACTGGACCTCAACGCTCAACGCGCCGCCATCGACCCGGCGCCCGTCGGCAAACGCAAGGTCGTGCTGGCGACCAACATTGCCGAGACCAGCCTCACCATCAACGGCGTGCGCGTCGTGATCGACGCCGGGTTGGCGCGGGTGCCGCGTTTCGACCCCGGAAGCGGCATGACCCGCCTCGACACCCAGCGCATTTCCCGCGCCAGCGCCACCCAGCGCGCCGGTCGAGCAGGGCGCCTGGAGCCGGGCGTGTGTTATCGCCTGTGGTCCGAAGACCAACACGAAGGCCTGGCCGCCTACGGCAGTGCGGAAATCCTCGCCGCCGACCTGGCCGGCCTGGCTTTGCAACTGGCGCGCTGGGGCGTCACGCCCCATCAATTGGTCTGGCTGGATGTGCCGCCGACGGCGGCGTATGCCCAGGCCCAGGATCTGCTGGGGCGCCTCGGTGCGTTGGATGAAGAAAAACTCACCGCTCACGGGCAGAAGATGGCCGAGTTGCCGGCCCATCCGCGTATCGCCCATCTGCTGCTGCGCGGGCAGGCTCTTGGGTTGGCGGCGACGGCATGCGATGTGGCGGCCCTGCTGGGAGAGCGCGACATCTTGCGCGGTGGCGGTGCGGATTTGCACAGTCGATTGGCGCTGTTGTCCGGCGAAGAGCGTGCACGCGGCACTCAAGGCGGTGTACAGCGGGCCAAGCAACTGGCGCGACAATACCGAGGCTACCTAAGAGGCCAGGCCACACAACCCGTTGCCGACCCCGATCACCCGCGCTGGCTCGGTGCCTTGCTGGCACTGGCCTACCCGGATCGCGTCGCCCAGCAGCGTCGCCCCGGCGGTGCCGAGTACCGCCTGGCCAACGGCCGCGCCGCGCTGTTCGCGGAGGCTGACAGCCTGATGAAACAGGCTTGGCTGGTGATCGCCGACCTGGGTAGCCGCCAGGGCCAGCGTGAGGAACGTATCTACTTGGCGGCGGATTTCGACCCGGCGCTGTTCGACACGGTGCTGGCCGAGCAAGTGCGCAACGTCGACCAACTCGATTGGGACGAACGCGAAGGCGTACTGCGCGCCGAACGCCAACGCAAAGTCGGCGAACTGGTGCTCAGCCGCGAACCGCTGACTGGCCTCGACGAATCCGCCCGCAGCCAGGCGCTGGTCAACCTGGTACGCCGCAAAGGCCTGGAACTGCTGCCGTGGACGCCAGAACTGCGGCAATGGCAGGCTCGGGTCATGTTGTTGCGCCAGCTCGACGCCGGCAAAACCAGCGAATGGCCCGACCTCAGTGACAAGGCGTTGCTCGCCAGCCTTGAACACTGGCTGATGCCCTACCTGGGCAAAGTCTCGCGTCTGAGCCATTTCGCCAACCTGGATATCTCCAGCTTCCTGCACAACCTGCTGCCCTGGCCACTGCCCCAACGTTTGGACGAACTGGCGCCACAGCATGTGAAAGTGCCGTCGGGCTCATCGGTGCGTTTGGACTACAGCGAACAGCCGCCGATCCTGGCGGTGCGCTTGCAGGAATTGTTCGGGCTGGCCGACACCCCGCGCATTGCCAGCGGGCGCGTGGCCGTGAAGTTGCACCTGTTGTCCCCGGCGCGGCGGCCGGTGCAGGTCACGCAGGACCTGGCGAACTTCTGGCGCAGTACCTATGCCGAGGTGAAGAAGGATTTGAAAGGGCGCTACCCCAAGCACTACTGGCCGGATGACCCGTTGGTGGCCGAAGCGACGGCCCGAATCAAACCCAGAAAGCCTTGAATGTAAGTAACTCCCCCAGTCGTTTTGATGACTGGGGGGTTAGCTGAACGCGTTGAATCAGAGCACGGAGGTTGTCTTGAAGGGCTTAAAGCGCTTCAAGCGCACTGTCAAATTGCTTATGCGCGTTTGGCAACGATGTGCTCGATTGGGCGCGGATGCCGCAGGTGTACTCGATGAACGAATGCCCGGCGGTTTCAGACTGGGCAATATTGTAGTTCTGAAAGGGCAGCATGGCCCTGCGCACCGGGGATTGATCCAGGATGTTCTTGAATGTGGTGCTCGCGTCATCAGCGATCCACAGCCTTCCTACTTTTCTCTGTTGGTTGCCATCGATGAATTTATGCCGGGCATGCAGGACCCGCAGGTTATCCATCACCAGAATGTCCCCTGGCTCAAGGCTGACAGGGGCAATGTAACGCTCGTTGGTGGAGTAGTGGGTCTGGATGTATTTAAACGCCGCGTTGGCCCATTCAGGAATAAACGCAGTGCTGTCATACCGGTAGCGAATTCTCAACTTTTCGCCAAGCAGGGCAACCCCTGTGTTGTACACCCCGAACAGGAGGTTTGAGACTCCCGCTGCACTACCCAACGTCCTTTCGTTCATGGCAACCATCCCTATGAATTTGACGCCAGCCTGCTCGCCGATCACCTGGCTCAATACAACCTGCCGTTGATTCAGTTCGCAGCGCCGGCAGGTGTTACCAAAGGCATCGCTGCCTTGCAGGGCAAGGAGCAGGAATTTCGCGATGGGCTGCGCGAGGCGGCCCGCTATGCGAAGGCGCTGAACTGCTCGGATGTGCACATCATGTCTGGCGTGACCACACCCCAGGATGAGAGCGCGCCTGCCTACGTAAGTAACCTGGAATACGCGGTCAAGTACCTCGAAGATCAGGGTTTGCGCGCGCTTATTGAAGTGATCTGCCCGCAGGCGATGCCAGGCTATTACATGTCTGACTTCAGCAAGGCGCAACAGGTGCTGGAAACCTTTACGAGTGTCGGGCTGATTCTGGATCTTTACCATGCCCAGCTTTTGACCGGCGACGCAGCCGGGGTGTTGGCGCAGTTTTACGACAGGACCGTCCATGTACAAATCGCCGACAACCCGGGGCGTCATGAGCCGGGCACCGGAACCATGGACTTTGCCGCGTTGTTCGCGGCGCTTGAGCAGCGTGGCTACCGAGGATGGATCGGCTGTGAATACCGCCCATCCGGCACCACGGTTGAAAGCCTTGAGTGGCTTAAGCCGCTGCGGGCCTAGGTGTTGAAACCCTAGGGGCTATTGTGCGGCAGGCAGCAGGAAGCGGGCGATCACCGGCAGGTGGTTGGAAATACGTAACGTATCCTCCTGGCGCACCTTGGCCTCCACCCGTTTGATCCGCGGGCTGTAGAACAGGTAATCCAGCGTACGGTCCGGCCCGTCCACGCTCGGGTCGTTGGGGAAGTTCGTCAGCCATTTCTCACGATCGATCCCGCTGGATTGGCTGTTGCTCGGGATCATCGGGTATTTGTCCCACAGTAGATGCAGCTCGCTGTCCGGCGAATATTGCCCGCGTTTGGTGGCGTCCAGGCGCAGGAATTGGCCCAGTGGCAGCAGGTTGAAGTCCCCACCGATCAGCCAGGGCGTGCCACGGCCTTCAAATTTATCCAGCAATTTGACCGTGGTCTGGACCTGCTCCATCACCGCGCTGCGGCCAGGGGCGTCACCGTCCATGCGAGTGTTGAGCACCGCGAGTTGTCCGCCGTCGCTCAGGGGCAGGTAGGTCAACAGCAAGGCAGGCTTGGGTTGAAACTGGCGACTCAGGATGTTGGCCTCGGGCGCCGGCAGCTGCAGGCGTTCGGCGTGTTCGATCTGGTAACGGCTGAGGGTCGCCAGTTTGCGGCCCACGCTGCCGAAGATGTGCAGGTTTGGCACGAAGTCGGCTTTCCAGTCGAAGGCCTGGGCGCTGCACGGGTAGAGATCGACCAGGCGCTCTTGCAGCAGGGCCAGTTGGTCCTGGTAGTGGGACGGCTTGGCGTTTTCGTCGAGCTCCTGCAGCAGCAGGATGTCGGGCTGTTCGTCGCGGATGACCCGCGCCACTTCGTCGAGGCTGGCGGCCATGTCTTCCACGGTGGGGCGGTCGTCGGGGCCGCTGCCGTCGGAGGTGTCGTACCAGAACACATAATTTTTGCCGGCCAGGTATTGCACGTTCCAGGTCATGACCTTGAGCGCTTGCCCCGGCAACAGCGTGGGCGCACGCGGCGCGACGCAGCTCACCGGCAGGGTTTCCTTCGCCTCGGGGCGCCAGGTCAGGCTGTAGATCAGGGCGGTCAGCAGGCCTGCGATGATCAGCAGGCCCAGCAAGGTGATGCGCAATAAACGGGTCATTGGCTCGGCTTATAGCGTTTCAGAGGTGGCACGGAGCATATCACCGCGCGTCGGCATCGCCACCGATCAACATGAATAAACGGAACAGCACCACGCTGGTAAACAGCTGCAGAAAGCTGTGGGCGCTGTCCAGTAGCAGCCCCAGCAGCGGCGCAGGCGTTGGATAGGCCGCAACGCTGGCGCCTTTGAGCAACCACAGTGGCGTCATCACGCACAGCAGGCACACCAGGATCAGCCAGAAATGCCCACGGCTCAGACGGAAACTTTCCTTCATCGCCTCCAACGCCGGCATGCCACGCAGCACCAGCAGGTATTCGGCAAATGCCAGCACCACCATCAGCCACAGCCCCGGCAGGAAATACAGCGACAGCCCCAGCAGAATCAGCAGCGTGCTCATCGCGGTCAGCAGGGCAAAGCGCGGCCACAGAGTAAGGGCCATGGCCCAGACATCTTTAGTGCCCGGCGACTCGCCACGGGTGCGAGCATCCAGAAACAGGATCAATGCACCGGTGTACAGCGGGTACACCAGCAACCCCACCACCACGCTGTAGCCGGGAAACGCATCCGGGCCGACGACATGGTTGAGCACCTGTTGCAGCAGGGCTTCGAAAATCACCAATGGCAGACACAGCTGGACGATGGCGCCCAGGTTGCGTTGGGTGAAACGGAAGGAGTCGCGCAGCACGTCTAACGGATTCATCAAGTTCATCGCAGGCCTGAAAGCAAGGGCAACACTTTAACCGATCATTACCGGAGGTAAGCAAACGTAAACCTTGAGTAAAGACCATTGAAACAACTCGTAACATCCCCATAACTAGGTCGGCGCCTGAATAAAGGCGAGACCACGATTTTTACCGGCAATCTAACGAGGTCGCCATGAACAGCGAAGAGCAAACCCTGATCGATGGACTGTTTTCACGGTTGCAACAAGCCGAAACGGACTCAGCCCCCCGCGACGCCCAGGCCGAAGCGCGGATCAAGGAACACATGACGCGCCAACCGGCGGCCGGGTACTACATGACCCAGTCGATCCTGGTGCAGGAACATGCGCTCAAGAGCCTCGACGCGCAGAATAAGCAGCAAGCGCAACAGATCCAGCAATTGCAGGACGAGCTGCAACGGGCCAAGTCCGCGCAGCCAGCCCCGGCGAGCAGCGGCGGATTCCTGTCGAGCATCTTTGGTGGTGGCGGTTCCCGTGATCCGCAACCGGCCCAAAGCGCGCCGGCGTCTTCCGGTGGCGGCTGGCGCGAACCGGCGCGGCCAGGGTTCAGCCAGCCTGCGCCGCAGCAGAACTATCAACAACCTGCTCCAGCCGCTCCGGTGGGCAGCGGTTTTCTTGGCGGCGCGATGAAGACCGCCGCCGGCGTGGCCGGTGGTGTGTTGCTGGCCGAAGGCATCAGCAGCCTGTTCCATCACAACCAGCAACCGCAGGTGGTGGAGGAAATCATCGAGCAACCGGCACCGGCCAGTGATCAAGGCGGCTGGGGCAATGACGACCAGAAATACGCCGGCAATGACAGCTGGGGTGGCAACAATTCGGACAGCTTTGCCGACAGCGATTATTCCGACGACTCTTCCTCCTTTGGCGACGATGATTCCTTCGTCTGACTCACCTTGGCCCGGGGCGAGTGTCGCCCCGGTCTGATTTTTCCCGGAAACCTTCTCGCGGCTGGCATACTGGCACCCTTTCCGGGCCCTGGCGCCTGGCTGTCATGAGGAAGTACGGTGAAAAAAATTGCAGTGTTCGCCGATGTGCAAAACCTCTATTACACCGTCCGCCAGGCCTATGGTTGTCACTTCAACTACGCCGCGCTGTGGGCTGACATCAGCTCGCGCGGGCAGATCGTCGAGGCATACGCTTATGCCATCGACCGTGGTGACAGCAAACAGCAACAGTTCCAGCAGATCCTGCGCAACCTGGGTTTCACGGTGAAACTCAAACCCTACATCCAGCGCAGCGACGGCTCGGCCAAGGGCGACTGGGACGTGGGCATCACCCTCGACATCATGGACGCCGCCGACCACGTCGACGAAATCGTCCTGGCCTCCGGTGACGGTGATTTCGACATGCTGCTTGACCGGGTTATCCACAAGCATGGCGTCGAAGCCGTGGCCTACGGCGTGCCGGGGCTGACGGCCAACTCACTGATCCGCGCCGCCAGCCGTTATGTGCCGATCGAAGGCGCGTTGCTGCTTAAATAGATTCTTTCACGGAGTTGGAACAGGTTTGGAACGTATAGCGGTCATCGACTTTGAAACCACCGGCATCACCCCGAGCAGCCACTGCCGGGCCACGGAAATCGCGGTGGTCATCCTTGAGCGTGGCCAGATCGTGGACCGCTATCAGAGCCTGATGAAAACCGGCGTGCATGTGCCCGCTTTCATCGAACAACTCACCGGCATCAGCAACGCCATGCTGCGCAGCGCGCCGCCGGCCGAGCGGGTAATGAACGAGGTCAACGAGTTCGTCGGCACCACGCCGCTGATGGCGCACAACGCCGCGTTCGACCAGAAGTTCTGGGACTACGAGCTGAGCCTGATCCGCCGCACCCGCCTGCAGAAATTCGCCTGCTCCCTGCTGCTTGCCCGCCGCCTCATGCCGGCTGCGCCCAACCACAAGCTCGGCACCCTCAACGCCTACGCCCAACTGCCCCACACCGGCCAGGCTCACCGAGCGCTGGCGGATGCGGAAATGGCGGCCAACCTCACGGCCCACCTGGCCCAGGAACTGCGGCGTACCCACGGCTTGCGTGAACTGTCCCACGACCTGCTGTGCACCTTGCAGAAAGTGCCAGCGGCGAAGATCAATGAGCATCTGAAGAAACATCGCGGGTTCTAAACCCGCCGCAATCCCAAAACAACCGAAGATCCAATGGTGGGAGCGGGCTTGCTCGCGAAAGCGGAGTGTCAGTCAGCACCTGTATTGACTGATCCACCGCTTTCGCGAGCAAGCCCGCTCCCTCATTAGCTAGGCGGCGGTCATCGAGGGGCAGTCTTTGCGCAGATCAGCGAAAAGGTCATTCAGCTATTCGTCGACATCATCGGCTTCATCGACCGCAGCCAAGTGACAGAGCAAACGGATTTCATCCATGACTTCAAGATCATTGATGACGATTTGACCTGCTTCGTCATGCAGATCAAGTGGCAGTTCAAGCTGCAAGCCACTCAGGCAGATTGGGATGACATCACCACGATCAGGCAGATTATCGATTGGATTGTTGAACGCTCAAATGTGCATTGATGCAACTTACGTCATCGCAGGCAAGCCTGCTCCCACAGTTGGAATGCATTTCAAAGGGGGGGAGCCGGGCTTGCCCGCGATGGCGGTGGGTCAGCCACCACTCTTCCCGATCCCCTCCAACTGCCCCAACGGCACCCGCCGCTCTATCGCGCTCGACAAAATGATCGAGGTCTTGCTGAAGCCGAATTTCGCTACGCGATTGATCAAGTTCTCCAACTCCGGCATAGACCCCACTGCCGCCTGCATGATCACGCACGGATCACCCGTCACCCGATGGCACTCGGTCAACTCAGGGATCTGCGCCAGGGCGTCGTAGGTCTTTTGGCTGCCATGGTTAGTCAGCCGCAGTTCCATCACGCATTGAATCGGCAAACCGACTTTGGACAGGTCCACCTTGGCCTGATACCCGGTGATCACGCCACTGGCCTCCAGCTTCGCCACGCGTTCGGCCACGGCAGGGGCAGAGAGGTTCACCGTGCGGGCCAATTGCGCGTAGGAAGCGCGGCCGTCTTCGAGCAGGGCGCTGAGGAGCAGGCGGTCGTATTTGTCCATGATAAGGCTCCGGTTGCGCGTGACTTTCGAAAGCACGGTTTATAGCCTTTACAACCATGCTTTGAAAAGTGTATTGGCGTTTTAAACAGGTTTTGTAACTTATGTTTAGCGACCTGCCTTTTTAGAATAAGCCTCCCATCTCCTGCCATAGAGCCGCCCAATGCCTGGCCCACGTCGCTTTCCCTTACCGTTGATCGCCGCCTTTTTTGCGTTGTATGTGATTTGGGGGTCTACCTACCTGGTGATTCGCATCGGTGTGGAGTACTGGCCGCCGTTGTTGCTGGCGGGGATTCGGTTCTGCACGGCGGGGGCATTGATGTACGGCTTCCTGCGCTGGCGCGGGGTGCCGGCACCGACTTGGCCGCAGTGGAAGGCGGCCGGGATGATCGGTCTTTTGTTGCTCACCGTGGGCAATGGTGGGGTCAGTGTGGCGGAACACATGGGTGTATCGTCCGGCGTGGCGGCGTTGGCCGTGGCGACCGTGCCGTTGTTCACCTTGCTATGTGGGTATTTCTGGGGCGCGCGTAACACCCGTCTGGAATGGGCTGGGGTGATCCTGGGGATCATCGGCATTGCCATGCTCAACATGGGCAGTACGTTGCAATCGAGCCCGATGGGGGCTGTGTTGCTGTTGGTGGCGGCGGCATCCTGGGCGTTTGGTTCGGTGTGGAGCCGACAGTTGCCGTTGCCCCAAGGCGCCATGGCCAGTGCTGCGGAAATGCTGGTCGCCGGTGTGGCGTTGCTGATGGTTAGCGCGCTGTCCGGTGAACGCCTGCAGGCTGTGCCACCGCTGGAAGGCTGGCTGGCCCTGGCGTATCTGACCGTGTTCGGCTCGATCATTGCCTTCAATGCCTACATGTACCTGCTCAAGCATGTCCGCCCGGCGGCCGCGACCAGCTATGCCTATGTGAACCCGGCGGTGGCGGTGTTGCTGGGGATTGTGTTCGTGGGCGAGACCATTGGTCTGGAAGAAGCCCTGGCCATGTTGGTGATTATCAGCGCCGTGCTGTTGATCAGCCTGCCCCAGTGGCGCAAGCCGAAGCCGGAAATAAGGTAAACTGCCGCGCATTACGCCCTTGCGCTGAATTTTTCCTACGGTATCTACATGACTTTCGCCACCCTTGGCCTGATCGAACCCTTGCTGCGCGCCCTTGAGACGCTTGGCTACCAGACCCCGACGCCGGTGCAGGCGCAAGCCATTCCGGCGGTGCTGGCCGGTCGCGACCTGATGGCCGCGGCCCAGACCGGCACCGGCAAGACCGCCGGTTTCGCCGTGCCGTTGTTGCAACTGTTGACGATGGAAGGGCCGAAAGTCGCCGCGAACTCGGCCCGTGCGCTGATCCTGTGCCCGACCCGCGAGCTCGCCGAACAGGTGCACGCCAGCGTCGCCGAATACGCGCAAAACCTGCCGCTGACCACTTACGCGGTGTACGGCGGCGTGAGCATCAACCCGCAGATGATGAAGTTGCGCAAAGGTGTCGACATCCTGGTCGCCACCCCTGGCCGCCTGATTGACCTGTTCCGCCAGAACGCGCTGAAACTCAACCAGCTGCAAACCCTGGTGCTGGACGAAGCCGACCGCATGCTCGACCTGGGCTTCTCCGAAGAGCTGGCGAACATCTACCGCATGCTGCCGAAAAAGCGCCAGACGCTGCTGTTCTCCGCGACCTTCTCCGATGACATCCGCCTGCTGGCCGGGCAGATGCTCAACGATCCGCTGAGCATCGAAGTCAGCCCGCGCAACGTCGCTGCCAACACGGTCAAGCAGTGGGTCGTGCCGGTGGACAAGAAGCGCAAGCCGGAGCTGTTTGTGCACCTGATGCGCAAAGGTCGCTGGAAGCAGGTGCTGGTGTTCGCCAAGACCCGTAACGGTGTGGATGCGCTGGTGGATAAGTTGCAGGGCCTGGGCATCAATGCCGACGGCATCCATGGCGACAAGCCTCAGGCTACCCGCCAACGCGCACTGGACCGCTTCAAGTCCAGTGAAGTGCAGATCCTGGTAGCCACCGATGTGGCGGCCCGTGGCCTGGATATCGAAGACCTGCCGCTGGTGGTCAACTTCGACCTGCCGATCGTGGCCGAGGACTACATCCACCGTATCGGCCGTACCGGCCGTGCGGGCAACACCGGTGAGGCGATTTCCCTGGTGTGTGCCGATGAAGTGAACATGCTGTCGGCCATCGAGATGCTGACCCGTCAGACCCTGACCCGTCACATGGAACAGGATTTCGAACCGGAGCACCGCGTGCCGGACACCGATGCCAGCGGGCAGGTGGTGAAGAAGCCGAAAAAACCGAAGAAACCTAAAAGCTCTGGTGGCGGCGGTAAGCGCAACCTGGGCAAGTGGGTGGACAGCGGGGAAGTGGCGCCGGCAGAGCCGTCGATCAAACCGGTGCGCAAGGTGCCTGTTTTTAACACTGGGCCGCGCAAGAAGAAGTGATTTTTCGGCGTTGCTGATGGCCCCATCGCGAGCAAGCCCGCTCCCACATTTTGAATGTATTCACAGATCAAAAATGTGGGAGCGGGCTTGCTTGCGAAAGCGACTTTGAATTCACCACCAGTCTCAGCGCTTAAGCCACTCCAACATGCCGCGCCCAGCCGCCCGTCCGCTGGCAAAGCATCCTGTGAGTAGATAGCCCCCCGTCGGCGCTTCCCAGTCGAGCATCTCCCCTGCACAAAACACCCCCGGCAACGGTTTGAGCATCAACCGCTCATCCAACGCCTCAAACGGCACGCCGCCGGCTGTGCTGATCGCCTCATCCATTGGCCGGGTCTTCACCAGGGTCAACGGCAGCGCCTTGATATCCACCGCTAATTGCGCCGGATCGTTGAAGTGGTCAGCCGGTGCCAACTCGCGCAGCAGTGCCGCTTTCACCCCGTCCAGCCCCAACTGACTGTGCAAATGCTTGCTCATCGAGCGTGAGCCACGTGGTTTGGCCAGCGCGGCCTGAACCTTGTCCAGCGGCTTGCTCGGCAACAGGTCGATATGCACGGTGGCCGAGCCGTCGCGGTTGATCACTTCCCGGATCGGTGCCGACAACGCGTAGATCAAGCTGCCTTCGATACCCATTGCCGTGACCACACATTCGCCCAGGCGAGGCTTGTCATCTCCCAGCCCGATGGCGACGTTTTTCAACGGCGCGCCCGCGAATTTACTGACCATCAGTTCGCTCCAGGCCGACACCTCGAAACCGCAATTGCTGGGTTGCAGCGGGGCGTAGGGTACGCCTTTGTCCTCCAGCAACTTGAGCCAGGCACCGTCAGAGCCCAGCCGCGACCAGCTGCCGCCGCCAAGGGCCAGCAGCACGGCGTCGCTGTGGACAGTTTTTTCGCCGTCAGGGCTGTGGATAAGTAAGTCGCCCTCGGCATTCCAGCCCCCCCAGCGATGGCGGGTGTGGATAACCACGCCCTGGTCGCGCAGGCGCTTGAGCCAGGCACGCAGCAGCGGTGCGGCTTTCATGTCGGTAGGAAACACCCGGCCCGAGGTGCCGACAAAGGTCTCGATCCCCAAGCCGTGGATCCATTCGCACAATGCCTCGGCCCCAAATGCGCGCAGCAAGGGCGCCATGTGTGGCGCACGTTCGGCGTAGCGCGACAGAAACGCCGGGTACGCCTCGGAATGCGTGATGTTCATGCCGCCCACGCCGGCCAGCAGGAACTTGCGCCCCACGGACGGCATGCCGTCGTACAGGTCCACCCGCACGCCCGCCTGGCTCAGGACTTCGGCGGCCATCAGCCCGGCAGGGCCGCCGCCGATAATGGCAACATGAGGAGGAGGGGTATGAGGCATGGGTCGGGCTACGGTCGCTGAATAGGCCGAGCATTCTACCCGAGGACGGCACAACTGCCTGATCAAAAAATGTACAACTTCCTACAGGCCAGACTGCCTCTGGCTTTCAGGTGCTTACGCTCAAGTTATCCACAGGTGGTTCCACAGGCATTGTGGGTAACGCCCACGGTTCAATGACAACCTGATGACGTCCACACCCGTTGCGCACTGTGGTGCAGGATGCCGTGGCGGCGGGCGAGGGCCGGGCGGTCCTTGCTGTAGCCGCCACCGATCACGCCCATGACCGGAATGTCGCGGCCCAGGCAGTGGCGCATCACGCTTTCATCGCGGGCGGCGACGCCTTCGTCTGTCAGCTTGAGGTAACCGAGGGCGTCGTCCTTGTGTACATCAACGCCGGCGTCGTACAGCACCAGATCGGGTTGGTAGAGCGGCAGCAGGTAGTTGAGGGCGTCATCCACCACCTTGAGGTAGTCGGCGTCGCCCATGCCCATGGGCAGTGGAATGTCCCAGTCACTCTGGGCTTTGCGCGCCGGGAAGTTCTTTTCACAGTGCAGCGACACGGTGATGGCGTCCGGCGTGTCGTGGAGGATGCGCGCGGTGCCGTCGCCCTGGTGCACGTCGCAATCGAAGATCAGCACACGATTGACCCGGCCGCTGGCCAGCAGGTAATGGCTGATCACCGCCAGGTCATTGAAGATGCAGAAACCTGCCGGGTAATCGTAGTGGGCGTGGTGGGTGCCGCCGGCCAGGTGGCAGGCCAGGCCGTGGTCAAGGGCTTGCTCCGCCGCGAGAATCGAGCCGCCGACTGCACGTACGGTACGGCGGGCGAGGGCTTCGTTCCAAGGCAAGCCGAGGCGGCGCTGGTCTTCGCGTGACAGCTCGCCGCCCATGTAGCGTTCGATATACCCAGCGTCATGGGCCAGGGCCAGAATCTCCGGTGGGCACAACTGCGGGCGCAGCAGTTGGCTGTCCTCGGTCAGGCCGCTGTCCACCAGCTGGTCGCGCAGCAGGCGGAACTTGTCCATGGGGAACCGGTGGTCCGCCGGGAACTCGGGACTGTAGTCATCGTGGTAGATCAATGGCAAAGGCATGGGATTTTCTGACGGGAACCTGCGACGGATCTTAACAGCGCTGTACACTCACGCACATGGCAAGGGAGGGGACCCATGGAGCCGATACTGGAATTGGAAAGTGCACGCCTGGTGCTGCGCCAATGGCGCGACGCTGACTTGCCGGAGTTTGCGCGCATGTGCGCCGACCCGCAGGTGATGCGTTATTTCCCGGCCACACTGAGCCACCTGGAAAGCGCCGCGTTGATCGGCCGCATTCGTGGGCACTTCGCCGAATACGGCTTTGGCCTGTGGGCGTTGCAGCGCAAGGACACCGGTGAGTTCATCGGCCTCACCGGGTTGCTGAATGTCAGCTTTGAGGCGGACTTTGCTCCGGCGGTGGAGATCGGCTGGCGCCTGGCTCGCGAACACTGGGGCCTGGGGTACGCCAGCGAGGCTGCGTGGACCGCGTTGCGCTGTGGATTTGATCGCTTGAGCCTGGACGAGATTGTCGCCTTCACCACGCAAGCCAATCTGCCATCACAAAAAGTCATGCAGGCCATCGGTATGCATTACGATCCGCAGGCAGATTTTGAACACCCCAAGGTCGCAGCCGATGACCCGCTGCGCCATCATGTTTTGTATCGCATCACCCGCGCCCAATGGTTGGACACGCTGCATGGATAGGCAGCCCGGAATGCCCCATAGATTTTAGGAGTTGCTCTATGAGCCAAGTATTGGAAGATCTGGTGGACTTGCTGACCCTGGAACCGATCGAGGAAAACCTCTTTCGCGGCCGCAGCCAGGACCTGGGTTTTCGCCAACTGTTCGGCGGCCAGGTGCTCGGCCAGTCGCTGTCGGCCGCCAGCCAGACCGTAGAAGAAGCGCGGCACGTGCATTCCCTGCATGGTTATTTCCTGCGTCCCGGCGATGCAGCGTTGCCGGTGGTGTATTCGGTGGACCGTGTGCGTGATGGCGGCAGTTTCAGCACGCGCCGCGTGACGGCGATCCAGAAGGGCCACCCGATCTTCACCTGCACCACCTCGTTCCAGTACGACGAACAAGGCTTCGATCACCAGACCACCATGCCAGTGGTGGTGGGGCCGGAAAACCTGCCGTCGGAGCTGGAACTGACCCAGCAACGTGCGCACCTGATCCCCGAGCACATGCGCGACAAGCTGCTGTGCCCCAAGCCTATTGAAGTGCGCCCGGTCACCGAAAAAGACCCGTTCAACCCGCAGCCGTCCGACCCGGTCAAATACGTGTGGTTCCGCGCCGACGGCGCCCTGGCTGATGCGCCGGCGCTGCACAAATACCTGCTGGCCTATGCCTCGGACTTTGGCCTGCTGACCACCTCCTTGCTGCCCCATGGCAAGACGGTGTGGCAGAAAGATATGCAGGTCGCCAGCCTCGACCACGCGCTGTGGTTCCACGCCGACCTGCGCGCCGACGACTGGTTGCTGTACGCCATGGACAGCCCATGGGCCGGCAATTCCCGTGGCTTCTCCCGTGGCAGCGTGTACAACCGCGCAGGGCAACTGGTGGCCTCGGTGACCCAGGAAGGCCTGATCCGCCATCGCAAGGATTGGGCATGAGCCTGTCGGACGTAAAGCACTGGGTGTTCGATATGGACGGCACCCTCACGGTGGCCGTGCATGACTTTGCGGCCATTCGCGTGGCCCTGGAGATCCCACCCGAGGACGACATCCTCACACACTTGGCGGCATTGCCCGCCGATGTCGCGGCGGCCAAGCATGCCTGGTTGCTGGCGCATGAGCGTGAGTTGGCATTGGGTTCAGTCGCGGCCGAAGGCGCGGTTGAGTTGGTGCGCGAGCTGGCTGGACGCGGTTACCGTTTGGGCATCCTGACCCGTAATGCGCGGGAGTTGGCGCATGTCACGCTGGAGGCGATCGGCCTGGCGGACTGCTTTGCCATTGAGGACGTGCTGGGGCGTGACGATGCGCAACCGAAGCCCGATCCGGATGGCTTGCTGAAACTGGCAGCTGCTTGGGAGGTGGCGCCGAGCAAAATGGTGATGGTCGGTGATTACCGCTTCGACCTGGATTGTGGCCGGGCGGCGGGAACGCGGACGGTGTTGGTTAACCTGCCGGAAAACCCCTGGCCGGAGTTGGCGGATTGGCATGCCGAGGATTGCGCGGTGCTGCGCCGGATGATCTAGCCCAGACAATAGCGCTCCCACATGTTGATTGGGTTTCTTCAGGGGGGGTTATTGGAAGAGTACTTTCTGGCCCTCTGGTGACGTAAACATCCCATCGCCGTTATGCCCCACCCCCGGCACTTCCACCAACGTGTGGCTCAACTGCGGATGCCGTTGCTTGAGGTAGTCAAAATAGTTGTGCCCACGAATCAGGCGATACGCGCCCTGGGTTTCAGCGGCGCAGCTTTTGTCCAGTGCCGGGTGGTTCGGGTCGGTGTCTTGCTGGCCCAGCAGGTAGGTGATGTTGCGTGACACATAGGCGTGCTCAAGCTGCTCGGCGCTCTGGCCCTTGGCGTAGGCCGGCAGGTGTTGCAGGCCATATTTCCAGTCGTTGAAGCCTGGGCAACTGGCCGTGTCGAACTGCACCGGGCGCTGCGCGGTGAAGTAGGCGTAGGACGACGGGTTGGCCACTACGTAACGCAGGCGGATGCCTTCGGTCTGCAGGGTTGGGTGATCGTGGCCGGTGAGGGCGAAACGCTGCACCACCTGGCCGCCGCCGGAGTGACCGGCCACCACGATTTCCTTGAGCGCCGGGAATAGCGTGCGGTTGCCCAGGTGCTTGATGATCTGATCGAGGGCACCGTAGGTGCTGATTTGCCCTGGCGCGGTGGAGGGGGCGCCGGCCATCCAGTCATTGCCCTTCCAACGCAGCACCTGGTTGTCCAGGTGGTTGCGCTTTACGTCGGACGCATTGAGAAACTGCGGCGCAATCACCAGTGTGTTGGCGGCTTGGCCCGCATGCGCAGCGGCGTCTTCAGCGCTTTGCAGGTAAGTCTGCGCATTGCGCAGGCGGCCATGCACGATGACCAAGGCGCGGGTGACCTGGGGCTGCGGTTTGCGCCAGTCCTGGCTTAATCCGAGACTGAGGTCGCCGGCCTCCAGGTGAAAACGATCGGGACTGACTTCTTTTACGCCATGTTCGGCGGCCAAGGCGGAACAGGTGACTAACAAACCCAGCAGCAACCCCAATCGTTTATTCATCTAGAGACTCTTGGCGGTAAACGTGTCGCATTGAGTGATCTGGCCCTGGGCGAAGCCGGTCTTGAACCAGCGAACCCGCTGTGCCGAGGTGCCATGGGTAAACGAGTCCGGCACGACGCGCCCTTGACCCTGTTGCTGCAAACGGTCATCGCCGATGGCGTTGGCTGCATTCAGTGCTTCTTCAATATCGCCAGGCTCCAGCCAGTTCAGGCGCTTTTGCGCACGGTTGGCCCACACGCCGGCGAAGCAATCGGCTTGCAGTTCCTGGCGGACCAGCAACCCGCCGTCGCCCTGCATCTGCCGGCCCTGCTGGCGCGCCGCCTGGATCTTCGACGAGATACCCAGCAGCGTCTGCACGTGGTGCCCGACTTCGTGGGCGATCACGTAGGCTTGGGCAAAGTCGCCGGCGGCCTGGAAGCGCTGCGACATTTCCCGGAAGAAATCCAGGTCCAGGTACACCTGCTGGTCAGCCGGGCAATAAAACGGACCGCTGGCCGAGGTGGCGCCACCGCAGGCGGAATTCACCCGGCCGCGGAACAGAATCAGTTTCGGGTTCTTATAGGCCAACCCGTTTTCCTTGAACACCTGGCCCCAGGTGTCTTCGGTATCGCCCAGTACCGCACGGACAAAATCCGCTTGCTCATCGTTGGCCGGCGGCGCCTGGCGTGACTGCGTGCTTACCGACGGCGCCTGTTCCATCTGGCCAGTCAGTTGGCCGAGGATCTGCAACGGGTCCTGGCCGGTCATCCAGCCGATGCCGACGATCAGCACAATGGCCGTGAGGCTCAGGCCTTTGCCGCCACCAAAGCGCATGCCACCACCACCGCCGCCACTGTCATCGCGGGCATCCACCACGTTGTCACTGCGTCGGCCTTTTTTCCATAGCATTGGGGCAATCCTCTCGATGAACCCTGTGTAGGCGCGAGCAAGCTCGCGCCTACAGTAATAGTGATAGTGACTGAGTATGGACCTTAATTTCGGCAGTAACCTTCGCCGGTATCCACCACCAGGCAATCCTTTTTATCCGCCAGCCATTTCATCCCGGTGGCAGCACCGTCGCCGGCGCGCAGCAGTTGCGGGCCATCCGGACGGGTGAAGGCGATGCCGCCTTCGGCCGCTTCCCCCTTGAACGTGCCCGAGTCATCGGCGTCGAGGCCGTATTGCATGGTCAGGATGTAATGACCGCGACCGATACTCTCGTCCTTGGCGATGGTCAGGTGGAGGCCTTCGACGCCGATCCATTTGCCGACCCATTTATCGGTGGGTGGGGTTTGCGGTACCAGGGTGGCTTGCACGGAAGCGGGCGCAGGTTTGGGCGCTTCCTGGGTTTCCTGCTTGCAGGCGGTGAGCAGGGCAAGGGCGGAAAGAGCAAAGAGGATTTTCTTCATAGCAGCAAGGCCTTGGTTAAAAAATGTGCAACTGGAAGGACGATGTGCAGCGTTGGACTCGAAACCCGTGATTTAGTGCGCTGTTCGCACGGTGTTTGGTTATGCTCTTGGGGCAGGCTCCAGCCCGGCTGCTAGATTACTGGGTTGAGCCCGATCGCGCGCCACACAAGAGAATCCGATGACCGTCAGTACCCCTTTATCCGGCGTCAACCATCCCTTCAAGGGCATTTTGCTGATCGTCCTGGCGACGTTTCTGTTTTCCAGCCACGACGCCCTGTCCAAATACCTGGCCGGGTTCTACCCGATCGTGATGGTGGTGTGGGCGCGTTACCTGGTGCACACCTTGTTGATGGCCGGGATTTTCCTGCCGCAATCGGGCTTGCGCGTGCTGCGCAGCAAGCGTCCGGGGATGCAGGTAGTACGGGCGCTCTGCCTGTTGGGCACCAGCCTGTTTTTCACGACGGCGCTGCACTACATCCCACTGGCGGAAGCCACGGCGGTGAACTTTCTCGCGCCGATCCTGGTGACGGCGCTCTCGGTGCCGTTGCTTGGTGAACACGTGACCCGAGGGCAATGGCTGGCGGTGATCTGTGGGTTTGTCGGCGTGCTGATCATCATCCACCCCGGCGGTGAATTGTTCACCCCCGCGGTGTTGCTGCCGCTGTGTTCGGCGCTGTTCTTCTGCTTCTACCAACTGCTCACGCGCATCCTCAGCCAGTACGACACACCCACCACCAGCAACTTCTTTGCCGGCCTGTGCAATACCCTGGTGATGAGTGCAATGGTGCCGTTTTTCTGGCAGGTTCCGACGCTGTGGCATGGCGCGTTGATGCTGGCGCTGGGCACTTGCGGCATGACCGCGCACTTGATGCTGACCCAGGCGTTCCGCTTTGCGGCGCCGGCCTTGCTGGCGCCGTTCGGCTATTGCCAGATCGTGTTCGCGGGGTTGTTGGGCTGGCTGGTGTTCAACCATACCCCCGATGTGACCACAGTGGTCGGCATCGGGGTGATCTGCATGAGCGGGCTGGCCGCTGCCTGGCAGCAGCGGCGCCGATAGCTCAGACGTCGACGGTAGGAATCTTGCGCGGCGCCATGAAGTACATCCAGGTCAGCGCAATGAAGTACATCGCCGGGATCAACGTGAACAACACCGTGTAGTTGTTGTTGGTCACGGTGAGGATATGGCCGACGATCTGGGTCATGAACATGCCGCCGATGGCCGCGCACATGCCGCCGAAACCGAACACCGTGCTCATCATGTGCTTGGGCGTGTAGTCCATCACCAGGCTCCAGATGTTCGCGGTCCAGGCCTGATGCGCGCCGATTGCCAGGGAGATGGCAAACACCGCGACCCACAGTTGGCTGGAACCGGCCGCCATGATCACGCCGACGATGCAGCACGCAAACAGCAGCATCGACAGCAGCCGCGCCTTGATCGAGTTCATGCCGCGACCGATCAGGAACGATGACAGAATCCCTCCGCCCACGCTGCCGAAATCCGCAGTCAGGTAGATGATGATCAGCGGGATACCCATCTGGGTCACGTTGATGCCCAGGTTGTATTGCTGATTCAGGAACGGCGGCAGCCAGTACAGGTAGAACCAGAACACGGGGGCGGTCATCGAGTAGGCGAGGGCGAAGGCCCAGGTGCCGCGCATGCGCAGGATGCGGGTGAACGGCACGCGCGGTTGTTCCGGTTCGGCTTCCTGCAGCACGTAGTCCAATTCGGATTGTTTGACGCTGGGATGGTCTTCCGGGTTGAAGTACTTCAGGCCCCAGAACACCAACCAGATCCCGCCGAGTGCCGACATGCACAGGAACGCTGCCTGCCAGCCCCATACATGCAGGATCAACGGCAGCAGCATTGGCGTCATCATCGCGCCGACGTTGGTGCCGGCGTTGAAGATACCGGTGGCCACCGCACGCTCACCAGCCGGGAACCACAAGCGCGTGGTCTTGACGCACGCCGGGTAGTTGGCGGCCTCGGTCAACCCGAGGATAAAGCGGCACACCATGAAGCCAACGGCTGAGGTGGCCAGGCCGTGGGCGCCGGTGGCCAGGCTCCACAACAGCACGGCGCAGAAGAACACACGTTTGACGCCCACCCGATCGATCAGGCGGCCCTGCAGCACAAAACCGATGGCGTAGCCGACCTGGAACCAGAAGTTGATGTTGGCGTAATCCATCGCCGTCCAGCTCATCTCTTTGGCGAGGATCGGCTGCATGACGCCCAGCGCGGCGCGGTCGATGTAGTTGAGGGTGGTGGCGAAAAACACCAGGGCCAACATGCCCCAGCGCGTTTTACCCACGGCCAGGGCGCCGCGGATCTTGTCGCCGATGCCGGCGTGCGGGGTGCCGTGGCGCGCGGCCAGGGCGGAGTTTTGCAGAGGCATGAGGTCGTACCCGTTTTTTTGAAATTTTTATGGTGTGTTCTGGGTCTTGTTACTGAATCGATGGTGCGCAGCGGCTAAAAAATCGTCAATTCGCCAAAGGGGCATAGTGTTCGATAATCGCACCAAAAACTAACCGGTTCGTACATTTTAATTGCTGTGAACAGTTTAGCGGCCAATAATTTGCCGTAAATAAGACCAGCCTCAAACGCCGGGAGTCGCCCATGCAACGCTCTATTGCCACCGTTTCCTTGAGCGGAACCCTGCCGGAAAAACTCGAAGCCATCGCGGCCGCCGGGTTCGACGGTGTAGAAATCTTCGAAAACGATCTGTTGTATTACGACGGCAGCCCCCGCGAAGTTAGGCAGATGTGCGCCGATCTGGGCATCGCCATCACCTTGTTCCAGCCGTTCCGCGACTTTGAAGGCTGCCGCCGTGACCGCCTGGCACGCAACCTGGAACGCGCCGAACGCAAATTCGACTTGATGCAGGAACTGGGCACCGACCTGGTGCTGGTGTGCAGCAATGCCTCGGCCGACTGCGTGGGGGACGAGCGTATCTTGCTCGATGACCTGAGCCTGCTCGCCGAACACGCTGGCCGTCGTGGCCTGCGCATTGGCTATGAAGCGTTGGCCTGGGGCAAGCATGTGAATACCTGGCAACAGGTGTGGAACCTGGTGCGTCAGGTTGATCACCCTAACCTCGGCGTATTGCTCGACAGCTTCCACACCCTCTCCCTCAAAGGCGACCCAAGTGCTATCGCCGAGATTCCCGGCGACAAGATTTTCTTCGTGCAAATGGCCGACGCGCCGATCCTGGCCATGGACGTGCTGGAGTGGAGCCGACATTTCCGCTGCTTCCCCGGCCAAGGTGAGTTCGACCTGGCAGGGTTCCTCGCGCCGATCATCAAGAGCGGTTACACCGGGCCGCTGTCCCTGGAAATTTTCAACGACGGCTTCCGCGCTGCGCCGACCCGTGCGAATGCGGCGGATGGCTTGCGCTCCTTGCTGTACCTGGAAGAGAAAACCCGCGAGCGCCTGCAGCAGGAGGCTCCTGCACAACCGCTCGATATCCTGTTCGACACCCCGGCGGCCAGTGAATACGACGGCATCGAGTTCCTCGAATTTGCCGTGGACGAAAGCCTCGGCGCCAAGCTCACCTACTGGCTGGAACGCCTGGGTTTCGTCAAGGCCGGGCAGCATCGCTCCAAGAGCGTGAGCCTGTTGCGCCAGGGCGATATCAACCTGATCCTCAACTGCGAGCCCTATTCGTTTGCCCACAACTTTTTTGAGGCCCACGGGCCGTCGTTGTGCGCCACCGCGATTCGGGTCAAGGACAGCGCCAAGGCCCTGGAGCGCGCGATGGCTTACAAAGGCCAGCCGTATCGCGGCCTGGTCGGGCCTAACGAGCTGGAACTGGCGGCGGTGCGCGCGCCGGATGGCAGCCTGATTTATCTGGTGGATCCGAGCGAAGGCGGGTTGTACGACACCGACTTCAACCTGCAGCCCGCCGCATCATCCAGCGGCGGCTTGCTGCGCATCGACCACATGGCCATGGCTTTGCCGGCCGACAGCCTCGACAGTTGGGTGCTGTTCTACAAGAGCCTGCTGGACTTTGAAGCCGACGACGAAGTGGTGCTGCCCGACCCGTATGGTTTGGTGAAAAGCCGTGCGCTGCGTAGCCGTTGCAGCTCGATCCGCCTGCCGCTGAACATCTCCGAAAACCGCAACACTGCGATTTCCCATGCGCTGTCGAGCTATCGCGGCTCGGGCGTGCACCACATTGCCTTCGACTGCGCGGATATTTTCGCCGAAGTGCGCCGCGCCAAAGAGGCGGGTGTGCCGCTGCTGGATATCCCGCTCAACTACTATGACGACCTGGCGGCGCGTTTTGATTTCGACGACGAGTTCCTCAGCGAGTTGGCGTACTACAACGTGTTGTATGACCGCGACGCTCAGGGGGGCGAGTTGTTTCATGTGTACACCGAACCCTTTGAAGGGCGGTTTTTCTTCGAGATCATCCAGCGCAAGAACGGCTATGCCGGCTATGGCGCGGCCAATGTGGCGGTGCGCCTGGCCGCGATGGCCAAATCCCGCAGCGGCGCGGTACGCCAGGCGCGTTTATAACGCTGGGTCAGGTGCTTTCTTTCAGGCAGCATCGCGGCCCATAATCACGGCCTGCATAACACTGGCCGTGAGCGCACCATGACCACCGAGGCACCCCGCAAGAGTCGTAAGAACAATCCGGAAAAGACCCGCGAAAACATACTCCAGGAAGCCATCGTCGAGTTTGTCCAGCAGGGCCTTTCCGGCGCTCGGGTGGACGCGATCGCCGAGCGCATCCACACCTCCAAGCGCATGATCTATTACTACTTCGGCAGCAAGGAGCAGCTGTACGTCGAGGTGCTGGAGAAGCTCTACGGCGACATTCGCACGACCGAAACCCGCATGAACCTCACCGCGCTGGAACCCCGTGAGGCGATCCGGCGGCTGGTGGAATTCACCTTTGATCACCACGACCAGAACGTGGATTTCGTGCGCATTGTCAGCATCGAAAATATCCACAATGCCGAGTACGTGAAGCGTTCGGATTCGATCAAGGCGATGAACAGCAACATCCTGGAAGCGCTGGGTGCGACGTTGCGCCGTGGGGCTGAGCTGGGGTTGTTTCGCGAGGGACTGGAGCCGCTGGACGTGCACCTGCTGATCAACTCGTTCAGCTTTTACCGCGTGTCCAACCGCCATACGTTCAGTGAGATCTTTCAGATCGAGCTGTCGGATGAGGCGGTTAAACAGCGGCATCGGGACATGATTTGTGATTCAGTGATGCGTTACTTGCAGGCCTGAGTACGCACGGCGGAGTGCAGTCCCTGTGGGAGCGGGCTTGCTCGCGAATACGGTGGGTCAGTCAACTGAATCGTGACTGAAACACCGCATTCGCGAGCAAGCCCGCTCCCACCTTTGGGTTTGGTTTCTTCTGTCAGGTATTCATGCTTTGGAAGTGCGCCAGCATCCGCTGCGCATCCGGCACTTCCCCACTGAATAACTCAAACGCCTTCACCGCCTGAAACACCGCCATGTTGCCGCCATCCAGCGTACGGCAACCCAAGGCACGGGCATCACGCAGCAGTTCGGTTTCCAGTGGGAAATACACGATTTCCGCCACCCACAATTCTGTGCGTAGCAAGGTGGCCGGAACCGGTGTGCCCGGCAACTTGGCCATGCCCATCGGTGTGGTGTTCACCAGGCCATCGGCCTCGGCCATGGCATTTTCCAGTTGGCTGCCCACTTGAGCGCGACCCGTGCCGAAACGCTGCGCGAGGTTATCCACAAGGTCGCGGGCGCGGCTGATGTCCACGTCGAAAATACTCAACTGCTGCACACCTTCGCCCAGCAGCGCATGCGCCACCGCCGCGCCCGCACCGCCGGCGCCCATCTGCACCACGCGCTGGCGTGCCACATCCTTCAAGTTGCGCCGAAAGCCTTCGGCAAACCCCAGGCAGTCGGTGTTGTGACCGATGCGCTTGCCGTCCTTGAACACCACGGTGTTGACCGCGCCAATGCCGCGAGCCTCGTCAGACAGTTCATCGAGCAACGGCAGGATGGCCTGCTTGCACGGGTAGGTAATGTTCAGGCCGGTGAAGTGCATCAACTCGGCCGCGTCCAGCAGGTGGGGCAGGGCGTTGGTGTCCAGGTGCAGCGGCTCAAGGTCTATCAGGCGATACAGGTAGCGCAGGCCCCGGGCATCACCTTCCTGTTCGTGCAGGGCGGGTGTGCGGGAGGCCTGGATGCCGGCGCCGATCAGGCCGGCGAGAATGCGCGGTTTCATCGGGCCGACCCTTTTAACAGCTGGCTGAAGTGTTCAAGTGCCAGGTGGTAGCCATGGCTACCGAAGCCTGCGAGGACGGCCTTGGCGATGGGCGACACAAACGAGTGATGCCGGAACGCTTCGCGGGCATGCACGTTGGACAGATGCACTTCGATCACCGGCACTTCGCTGGCGACCAGCGCGTCACGAATCGCCACCGAGGTGTGGGTCCAGGCGGCCGGGTTGATCACGATACCGGCGCAGCGGGCGCGGGCGCCGTGGATCCAGTCGAGCAGTTCGCCTTCGTGGTTGGTCTGGCGAAATTCGATTTTCAGCCCGAGCTGTTCGGCACTGCGGCCACACAGCGCGGCGACATCGGCCAGGGTTTCATGGCCGTAGGTGGCGGGCTCGCGGGTACCGAGCAGGTTGAGGTTGGGGCCGTTGAGCACCAGCACGATAGGCGGCATTAGGGGGTCTCCACAGTTATTGTTCGTTGTGGAGGTAAAATGTACCGGATGGTTAATTTGGTCAATCGGTGGCGGTGGATGTGTTCGATTATCGAACTGTTAATCAGGCCTTTCATACGGGCGGATCAGATTAGATATCAATTGAAAATCATTCTCGACAACGCTTAAGATGCCCGCCTGTTTCCTTAACATTCCAGGGAGTCGGTTTGTCGGACGTGGATCTCAAAGGCCTGTTTCTCAAGCATGCCGATACCCTGCGCGGGTATCTGGCGCGCAAGGTACGGGACCCGCAGTTGGCCGCAGACCTGGTACAGGAGAGTTTCCTGCGCCTGGCGGAAAAGCCGGCCGGCGAGCGCATCGACAACTCCCAGGGCTATCTCTATCGGACGGCGAGCAATCTGCTGATCGACCATATTCGTCAGGAAGCGCGGCGCAAGACAGACGCCGTGCCCCATGAGGCGCTGGCCGAGATTGAAGATGAAGTGGCCGGGTTGGAGGCTCAGGCAATGGCGCAGCAACAGCGACAGGCATTGAAGCAGGCACTGGCGGAGTTGCCGGAACGCACCCAGCAGATTTTCCGCCTCAACCGTATCGAAGGCATGACCCACGCCCAGGTCGCCCGGCACTTGGACATCTCTGACAGCTCCGTACAAAAGCACCTGGCCAAGGCGTTGGCTTACGTGATGCAGCGCTTGCAGGACGGCGAGGTGGCGCCATCCGACGAATGAATTACCGAAAAACGCCAGGTCAGTCGTCACAGCGTTACATAATGAAAAATTCGAGATTCACACGTGAATAGCCAGGGTCCGCAACAGCACAGCATTACCGAGGCGGCCGCCGAGTGGGCGGTGCGCTTGCACGCCGGTGCCCTGACCGACCAGGAACAGGCCGAGCTGCAGCATTGGATCGCCTGCGACAGCCGCCATGAAGCGGCATTGCGCTTTGCCGAACAAACGTGGGCGGCGTTGGGCGACGTGTACAAGGAAGAACCGGTGCACCGTCAACGTCCGTCGGCGGCGGCCCTGCCTGCGCGGCGCTCCAAACGGCGAAGGCCGTGGCAACGTGTGGCGGCCATTGCATTGGTCGTGGTGGTGGCCGGCGTCGGCTGGGTGCGTGGGCCGGACGTGTTGCTGCGTATGCAAGCCGACTACATGACCGAAAAAGGCGAGGTGCGCACCGTCCACCTGGCCGATGGCAGCAAGGTGGAATTGGACTCCGGCAGTGCCATCCGCCTGGACTACGACGGTGTGCAGCGCCGTATCAGCCTGCTCCAGGGCTCGGCGATCTTTGATGTGGCGCCGATGGTGGGCGAGGAAACCCGGCCGTTCGTGGTGCAGAGCGCCGGGGGGCAGACCCGGGCGCTGGGCACGCGGTTTGTGGTGGAACGCGAAGGCGATAGCCAGGCGTGGGTCGGCGTGCTCGAACACAGTGTCGAGGTTTCCCTGCAGGCCATCCCGAAAAAGGGCCCGGCCGACCGGGTGCTCAAGGACGGCCTGGCCGCGCGCTACAACCTCCAGGAAGGCATCGTGCCCCTGGAACAGCTCGATGTAGAACGCGCCACCAGTTGGCGACGCGGTGTGCTGATCTTTGATCGCCAGCCCTTGACCAAAGTCATCGAGCAACTCAACCGTTACCGCCCCGGACGCGTGGTGCTCACCGATTCGGCACTGGGCGATCGCGAAGTCAGTGGCGTGTTTCGACTCGACATGCTCGACACCGCCCTCGGTACCCTCACCCAGGAACTGCAAGTGCAACGCTTGGACCTGGCAGGCCTCAGCCTGATCTATTGACCCTCCTACAGGTTTGTTTGCCTGCAGAAAAAAACTTTCGAAAAAGTCTTACTGACTTCCTGCGCGTCGCACGTCTTGCTAGGTGAGAAGCATTCGCATAAACAAAAAACGCTTAGCGCAGGGAACCTCAGAAATGTCAGCACTCAACAAGGGGCGTATCACCGTTAGCCGGTTAGCCCTGGCCATCCACGTGGGGCTGTTCGCTGCAGCGGCCCCGGTGTACGCCGCGCAACCTGCGGTGAAGGCTGCGCAACCTGCCGTGCTGATGCTTGATATCCCTGCGCAGTCCCTGGGCAGCGCCGTACTGGCGTTTGCCGATCAGGCCGGCCTGCAAGTGTTGTTCGACAGCCAGCGGCTCGCAGGTTTGCAGAGTACGACGGTGAACGGTCAGTACAGCGTGCAGGAAGGGTTGGCGCGGTTGCTGGGCAATGCACCGGTGGAGTATCGCTTCAACGGCGAGCGTCAAGTCACCCTGACCCGCGTCGAGCAGAGTGGCGCTGCGCTGGCGTTGGCCACCACCACGATCACCGGCCTGCACCCCAACGACTGGGTGTATTCAACGCCACGTTCGGTGAGTGTGGTCGGGCGCGAGCAACTGGATCGCAACCCACCGCGGCATGCCGCTGAAATGCTGGAGGAGGCGCCGGGCGTCTACTCGGCGGTCAGCCAGCAAGACCCTGGCTTGTCGGTGAATATTCGCGGCATCCAGGACTACGGCCGGGTCAACATGTCAGTGGACGGCATGCGTCAGAACTATCAACAAAGCGGCCACCAGCAACGCAATGGCACGTTGTATGTCGACTCGGAGTTGCTGTCTGAGGTGGTGATAGAGAAGGGCGCCACCTCCACGATGGGCGGCGCTGGGGTGATCGGCGGGGTGGCGAATTTTCGCACCGTGGAAGCCGCCGATCTGCTCAAGGACGGCAAGGAAATCGGCGGACGCATCCGTTTGACCACTGGGCTGGGCGGGCGCAGCAACGGTACGCACTTTATCGGCAGCTCGGCGTTTGCCGTGGGCACCGACGTTTGGGACATGCTGCTGGCTGCCAGTGAGCGTCACCTCGGCGATTACAACCCTGGCACCAAAGGCAGTATCGGCGATCTGCGCACCGGCACGTCCTTCCTGCCGAACAGTCAGGAACGGATCAAGAACACCACCGTCGCCTATTCGGGCTCGGTGATGCGCTCCCGCCTGCTCAAGCTCGGTATCAACTTGCCCGTGGACCAGCGTTTGCAACTGAGCTACCTGACGACCGCAGTCGGCTACGACGACGTGAACATGATGAGCGCTGAAAAAGCCCAGTTATGGGAGAAGCTCGGCAGCAGCGATGTCACGGCGCAGAACGTCGCATTGGACTACAGCTACACGCCGGACAATCCGCTGATCGATTTCAAGGCCAAGCTCTATTACGTCGATACCCGCAACGATCAATCCACGCTGACCCGTGGCAGCAGCAAGGGTTACGAGGTCACGTACCAGACCAACACCTATGGTTTCCAGGCACAGAACATGTCGACCTTTGCCTTGAGTGAACTGTCCGTGATCAAGGCCAACTATGGCCTGGAGTTTTTCTACGACAAGGTCCGCCCGGACTCGAACCAGATGGTCGCCAGCGATTCAGCAGTGACGGCCTCGGCGGCAGAGAGCGTCACGCCCAAAGGTGATCGGGCGATGGGCAGCCTGTTCACGCGCCTGGATTACGACTATGACAATTGGCTGAACCTCAACGCTGGGTTGCGCTACGACCGCTATCGGCTGCGGGGCGAGACGGGCCTGAACACCCGGACGTTTATTATTGGCACTACTCGTCAAGTCGGCTTGCCCATGACTTATGACGTGGATCGGGAAGAGGGGCATTTCTCGCCGACCTTCGGCCTGTCGATCAAGCCAGGCGTGGATTGGTTGCAACTCTTCGCCACCTACGGCAAGGGCTGGCGCCCGCCGGCCGTCACCGAAACCCTGGTGAGCGGCAGGCCCCATGGCGGGGGCTCGGAGTCGATTTTCCCCAACCCGTTTTTGAAGCCGGAGACGTCCACCGCCTGGGAGGTGGGCTTCAATGTGCTGAAGGAAGACCTGTTGTTCGCCGATGATCGCGCGGGCATGAAGGTGTCGTATTTCAACACCCGCGTGGATGACTTCTCCTATATGGCGCTGGGCGTACAGCCGCCCGGTTATGGCATCGCCAATATCGGCAATGCGGCGTATGTGAACAACCTGGAGACCACGCGTTTTCGCGGCCTCGAGTACCAACTGGATTACGACGCCGGCTTTGCCTATGGCCAGTTCAATTACACGCGGATGCTCGGCAGCAACAGGTTCTGCAGCAAGACCGCGTGGCTGGGGGGGGTCACCAAGATCCAGAAAGGGCCGGGTAGCCGGGCGCCAGTCACCGCGATGGTGCCGGACGACGTGGCCAATGCGGGGCAGGGCTGCAGTGCAATCCTGGGCTCCTCCGAGCACATGCCGATGGACCGTGGCACCGCGACGCTGGGGGCACGCTTCTTCGAGCGAAAACTGGACGTAGGCGTTCGCGCCCGCTACAGCGGCGGTTACTACGTAAAAGGTGGCGTCGGCGTGACCACTTCGCAGACCGGCGTTTATCCGGCCGACTGGAAGCCCTACACGGTCTATGACCTTTTCAGCAGCTACCGCGCCACTGACCAGTTGACCCTGCGCCTGGCCATGGAAAACGTCACCGACCGTGCCTATCTGGTGCCGCTGGGCGACGTGTTGGCCTTTACCCTGGGGCGTGGGCGCACGTTGCAGGGCACTGTCGAATATCAATTCTGACCGATTTTGCCCAGTGACGGGCAAAACCACAGCATGCACTGGCCTGCTGTGGAGTTACCACCCCATGACTTGGAGTTTTGCATGAGCATTTCTATTTCATACAGCACGACCTACGCCGCTAGCACCGTTGCCGAGTACCTGAGCGACTGGTCGGCTTACTTTGGTGACCTGAACCACCGTGAAGGTTCGGTCAAAGAGGGTTCGAACACCGGTGGTTTCAATCCTGGCCCGTTCGACGGCACCCAATACGGTGTGTCGAGCACTGTCAGCAACGCAGCAGTGGTCGCTAACGGTGACCTGCATTACACCTTGTTCAATCCGCCGTCGCACACCTTGTGGGGTTCGATCGACTCCCTGGACCTGGGCACTGTCCTGACGGGCGGCGCTGCCGGCGGTAGCTACGCCCTCGGCGAGCAGGAAGTCAGCTTCGCCAACCTGGGCCTGTCGAGCCTGCAGTCCGAAGGCCGTGACGGCCAGGTACACAAAATCGTGTACGGCCTGATGAGCGGCGACAGCTCGGCACTGGCTTCGGCGATCGACTCCCTGCTCAAGGACATCGATCCAAACCTGTCGATCAACTCGACGTTCGACCAACTGGCTGCCGCCGGTGTGGCCCATGTGGACTCGGCTTCGGTCGCGGCTTCCGACGTGGCGCTCGTGGGCGTGCAAGACGTGCCTCAGGACTTCGCCCTGGCCGCCTGACGCGAAGAAAAAAGCGAATGGAAGATCGCTCTCCCATTCGCCGCATTACACCGCCGTCGCCCAAGCCTTCTATTTCTTCAGCGACGGCGGTGCCGAATTCTGCGCAGCGCCGTTTTACCTGTCAACGCGGCGCTGCCCGCTCAACCCCATGAGAATCCCCAGATGCGCCACGCCGGCAACGAAACCCTGGCCGCCCTCAAGGCCTATAAAAGTGGCTTCTTCAACATCGGCCTGTTCTCGGCGGTGATTAACCTGCTGATGCTCGCGCCGGCGCTTTACATGCTGCAGGTGTACGACCGGGTGCTGGCCTCGGGCAACCAGATGACCCTGTTGATGCTGACGCTGATGATCCTCGGCCTGTTCGGCCTGATGGGCGCGTTGGAATGGGTGCGCAGCCAGGTGGTGATTCGACTCGGTACGCAGATGGACATGCGCTTGAACCAGCGGGTGTACGACGCCGCGTTCGAAGCGCAACTCAAGGGCGGCACCCAGGCGGCGGGCCAGGCGCTGCATGACCTGACCACGCTGCGCCAGTTCGCCACCGGCCAGGCGTTGTTCGCGTTCTTCGATGCGCCGTGGTTTCCGGTGTACCTGCTGGTGATTTTCCTGTTCCATCCCTGGCTGGGTCTGCTGGCCCTGGTCGGGGCGGTGTTGTTGATCGTGCTGGCGTGGGTCAACCATCACGTCAGCCAGGCGCCCATGGCCCTGGCCAGCCAACTGTCCATCAACGCCAGCCAGCAAGCCACGGCCAACCTGCGCAATGCCGACACCATCGAAGCCATGGGCATGCTTGCCACCTTGCGTGCCCGATGGTTCGGTCAGCATCAGGCGTTTTTGGCGCAGCAGAACCTGGCCAGTGAAAAGACGGCGACCGTCACCGCTTGGTCCAAGGGTGTGCGCTTGGCGTTGCAATCCCTGGTACTGGGCCTGGGCGCCTTGCTGGCAGTGCAGGGCGATATCACGCCCGGGATGATGATTGCCGGTTCGATCCTGATGGGCCGTGTGCTGAGCCCTATCGACCAATTGATCGGCGTGTGGAAACAATGGGGCTCGGCACGCCTGGCCTTCGATCGGTTGTCGCAGATGCTGGAGGCTAATCCCGCGCGCCCTGAGCGCATGACGCTGCCGGTGCCCAAAGGCCAACTGAGCGTCGAACAGATCAGCGCCTGTGCCCCTGGCAGCCGTCGGCCGGCGTTGGCTAATCTGGGCTTCACCCTGGCAGCAGGCGAAGTCCTGGGCGTGATCGGGCCGTCTGGCTGCGGCAAGTCCACCCTGGCTCGGATACTGGTGGGCGCCTGGGGCCCCCTGGCCGGCAAGGTGCGGCTGGACGGTGCCGACTTGGCGCTGTGGGACAAACAGCAGTTGGGCCCGCACATCGGTTACCTGCCGCAAGACATCCAGTTGTTCGCCGGCAGCATCGCGCAGAACATCGCGCGCTTTGCTGAAGTCGACGCCGACAAAGTCTTTGCTGCCGCGCAACTGGCCGGCGTACATGAGCTGATCCTGCAACTGCCCCAAGGCTACGACACGCACTTGGGGGAGGGCGGCGCCGGGCTGTCCGGCGGCCAGAAACAACGCGTCGCCCTGGCCCGTGCGTTGTACGGCCTGCCTGCGCTGATCGTGCTGGATGAGCCCAATGCCAACCTTGATGAAAGCGGTGAACACGCCCTGCTCCGGGCCATCGCCCAGCTCAAGCAGCAGCGTCGTACGATCATCCTGATCACCCACAAACCCAACGTGCTAAGCCTGACGGACCAGCTGCTGATCCTCAAGGACGGCCAGATGCAAGCCTTCGGGCCGACGGCGCGCGTGCTGGAGGCACGGCAGAAACCGGCAGCGGCCAAGCCGGTATCGACCATGAGCATGAGCTACCGCCTCGGTGAAGGAAAACAGGCATGAACCAGAGCAAACCCGTGTTGGTCAGCGAAGCGCCTAACAACGTCCTGGCGCTGGATGACAAACAGTACTCGCGCCTGGGCTGGTTGTTGGTGCTCGGTGGTTTTGCCGGGTTCCTTGGTTGGGCCGCGCTGGCGCCGTTGGACAAGGGCGTGGCGGTGCCGGGTAAGGTCATGGTCTCGGGTCATCGCAAGACCGTGCAGCATCCTGCCGGTGGCATCGTCGAGCGTATCGACGTGCGCGACGGTGACGTGGTCAGCGCCGGCCAGGTGTTACTGCGCTTGAAGGAAACCCCGTTGCGCGCGCAGATGCAGTCTCTGCGCAGCCAGTACCTGGCGTCCCTGGCCAGCGAAGCGCGCTTGAGTGCGGAAAGTGAAGGGTTGTCGGCGATCCGTTTCGGGCCTGAGTTGCTCAACGACCCGGAGGCGGCGGGCACGCTGAGCCTGCAACGGCAGCTGTTCAATAGCCGCGCCCAGGCATTGGCCACCGAGCAACAAGGCCTGCGCGAAACCATCGCCGGGGCCGAGGCGCAACTGCGTGGCACGCGGGATTCGCAAGCGAGCAAAGTCCACCAACGCGCCGCGTTGAATGAGCAGTTGCAGGGCCTGCGCGAGCTGGCGCGTGAGGGTTACATCCCACGCAATCGCCTGCTCGACAGCGAACGGTTGTACTCACAAATAGACGGCGCCATCGCCGAGGACTACGGCCGCATCGGCCAACTGCAACGCCAGGTGATGGAACTGCGCCTGCGCATCCGACAGCTCGGCGAAGACTTTCAGAAGGACCTGCGTGGCCAGTTGGCCGAGACCCGCACCCGCAGCGACGACCTGCGTAATCGCCTGGCGTCGGCCGAGTTCGAACTGGCTAACAGCCTGGTGCGCGCCCCCGCATCTGGCGTGGTGGTGGGATTGGATGTGTACACCGAAGGCGGCGTGATCAAGCCCGGCCAGGCGTTGATGGACATCGTGCCCCAGGGCGAACCCTTGCTGGTGGAGGCGCGGGTGCCGGTGCAGATGGTCGACAAGGTGCACCCCGGCCTGCCGGTGGAACTGATGTTTTCGGCGTTCAACCAATCCACCACACCACGGGTGGCCGGCGAGGTGACGTTGGTGTCGGCGGACCGCCAGGTCGATGAACGCTCCGACGAGCCGTATTACACGCTGCGTGCCCAAGTCAGCGCGGCCGGCATGCAGCAACTGGGCGGTGTGCAGATCCGTCCGGGCATGCCAGTGGAAACCTTCGTCAAGACTGGCGAGCGCTCGATGCTCAACTACCTGTTTAAACCTTTGATGGATCGCACCCATATGGCCCTGGTGGAAGAATGAAGGCGCTGTTGTTTACCGTGTGTTTTGGTTGTTCCTCGGCGGTGCAGGCCTTGGGTTTGCTGGATGCCTACGACTTGGCCCTACGCAATGATCCGACATTTCAGGCCGCTATCCAGGAGCGTGAAGGCGGTGAAGAAAACCGCGCGATCGGCCGTGCGGCGTTACTACCGAATTTGTCGTGGAGCTATAACAACTCGCGCAACGCATCCGAAGTGACGGCGGGTGATGTGACCAGTGAGCGTGATTACCGCAGCTATGCGTCGACCCTGACCTTGCAGCAACCGCTGCTGGATTACGAAGCCTACGCGCGTTTTCGCCAGGGCACCGCCCAGGCGCTCATGGCCGACGAGCGCTTTCGCGGCAAGAGCCAGGAGCTGGCGGTGCGGGTGCTCAACGCTTACAGCCAGGCGTTGCTGGCCCAGGAACGCATCGAGCTGAGCCGCGCTCAGAAGCGCGCGTATGCCGAGCGCTTGCAACTCAATGATCGCCTCTTAAAAGGTGGTGAAGGCACACGCACCGATGTGCTGGAAACCCAGGCGCGCTTGAGCTTGGCCCTGGCTGAAGAAATCGAATCCCAGGACGCTCAGGACAGCGCATTGCGTGAGCTGGAAGCCATCATTGGCCAACCGCTGCAGATCGAAGAGCTGGCGCCGCTGACGCGTCAATTCGAGATACCGCCCTTGGAGCCCAATCGTTTCGAAACCTGGCGCGAGATGGCCATGGCCAACAACCCGGAACTTAAATCCCAGCACCATGCCCTGGATGTGGCGTCCTATGAAGTGGAGCGCAAACGCGCAGGACACCTGCCCAAGGTCAGCCTGTATGCCACCAGCCGCCAGACCAACTCCGACTCGGAAAGCAGCTACAACCAGAAGTACGACACCAATACCGTCGGCATTCAGGTCAGCCTGCCGCTGTTTGCCGGCGGCGGCGTATCGGCGTCCACCCGCCAGGCGGCGAACCAGCTGTCCCAGGCCCAATACGAGCTTGACGCGCAAACCTCGGCCACCCTGGTGGAGTTGCGCAAACAGTTCAACCTCAACACCAGCGGCGCGGCGAAAGTGCGTGCCTATGAGATGGCGGTCAGCTCCGCCACAGCGTTGGTCGCTGCGACGAAAAAGAGTGTGGCCGGCGGTGAACGAGTCAACCTCGACGTGCTCGACGCCGAGCAACAACTCTTCACCGCCCGTCGCGATTTGGCGAACGCGCGGCATGCCTATTTGTTGGCGAGGATTCAGTTGAAGTATTACGCGGGGTTGCTGAACGAGCAGGACTTGCGGGCATTGGCGGGGTATTTCCAGCCCTCGGCATAAGTGGTCACAACCCGGCATTCGCCGGGCTTTAGCCGCCGCCCGCGCCAATGGCAAGAAGGGCGGACGGCCGCGCAAGCAGGCACCGGAGGACCTTGAGTTACCGCCGAGTCAATAACACCCCGGACTCCATATGGTGCGTCCACGGGAACTGGTCAAACATCGCGCATTGGGTAATCTTGTGCGTGTCATGCAGTTGCGCAATGTTCGCCGCCAGCGTCTCCGGGTTGCAGGAGATGTACAGGATGTTATCGAAGCGCCGGGTCAGCTCGCAGGTGTCCGGGTCCATACCTGCGCGAGGCGGGTCGACGAAGACACTGCCGAATTCGTAGCTTTTCAGGTCGATGCCGTGCAAGCGGCGGAACGGGCGCACTTCATTCAGTGCCTCGGTGAGTTCTTCGGCGGAGAGGCGCACCAGGGTGACGTTATCCACCGCGTTTTCATCGAGGTTGCTCAGGGCCGCATTCACCGAGGTCTTGCTGATTTCGGTGGCCAGCACTTTGCGTACACGCGTAGCCAGGGGCAGGGTGAAGTTGCCGTTGCCGCAATACAGCTCCAGCAAGTCATCCGGACGATCACCCAAGGCTTCATAGGCCCAGTTGAGCATCTTCTGATTCACCGTGCCGTTGGGCTGAGTGAAGGCGCCTTCGGGTTGGCGGTAACTGAACGTGCGGCCGCCGACGTCGAGTTTCTCCACCACGTAGTCGTGGCCGATCACATCGCGCTTGCCCTTGGAGCGGCCGATGATGCTGACATTCAAGTCGGCCGCCAGTTGGCGTGCGGCGGTGTGCCAGTGCTCATCCAGCGGGCGGTGATAACACAGGGTGATCATCGCGTCGCCGGCCAGGGTGGTCAGGAACTCCACCTGGAACAGCTTGTGGCTCAGGGCGGCGCTGGCTTGCCAGGCGGCCTTGAGTTGCGGCATCAACTGGTTGATGCGTGTGCTTGCGATGGGGAACGCTTCGATCAGGATCGGCGTGCGCTTGTCGTCCTGGGAGAACATCGCGTAGTGGCGCTCACCGCCCTCGCGCCACAGGCGGAACTCGGCGCGCAGGCGGAAGTTCTGCAGCGGCGAGTCGAAGACCTGCGGTTCTGGCGCGTCGAACGGGGCCAGCAGGTCACGCAAGCGCGTGACCTTGTCTTGCAGTTGAGCGGTGTAGCGTGCGGCGTCAAAAGTCATGCGTTGAACCAGCCCAGCTTGATCACAAACAGAATCGACAGAATCACCAGCGCTGGGTTCAGCTCACGGTAGCGGCCCGAAAGCAGCTTGATGGCGGTCCAGGCGATGAAACCGAAGGCGATGCCGTTGGCAATGGAGTAGGTGAAAGGCATCGCCAGGGCGGTGATGACCACCGGCGCTGCAACTGTGATGTCGTCCCAGTCGATTTCGGCCAGGCCCTGGGTCATCAGCACCGCCACGAACAGCAGTGCCGGCGCAGTGGCGAAGGCCGGTACGCTGGCGGCCAGTGGCGAGAAGAACAACGCCAGCAGGAACAAAATCGCGACCACTATGGCGGTCAAACCGGTACGGCCACCGGCGCTCACGCCAGCCGCTGATTCAATGTAGCTGGTGGTGGTCGATGTGCCCAGCAGCGAGCCGGCCATGGCGGCAGTACTGTCGGCAATCAACGCACGACCCATTTTCGGCATGTGGCCGTCCTTGCCCATCAGGCCGGCACGCTTGGCCACGCCGATCAGGGTGCCGGAGTTGTCGAACAGGTCGACGAACAGGAAGGCGAAGATCACGCTGACCAGGCCGATATCCAGCGCGCCTTTGATGTCCAGCTGCAGGAAGGTCGGAGCCAGGGACGGTGGCATCGAGGTCACGCCGCCGAAGGCGGTGACGCCAAGCAGGATCGACACGATGGTCACCGCCAGGATACCGATCAGCACCGCGCCGCGCACGGCCAGGGCTTCCAGTGCAACGATCAGCACGAAACCGAGGGTGGCGAGGATCGGCGCGGGTTGTTTCAAGTCGCCCATGCCGACCATGGTGGCCGGGTTGCTGACCACGATGCCGGCGTTATGCAGGGCGATCAACGCCAGGAACAGACCGATACCGGCGGCAATCGCCGAGCGCAGCGGCAGGGGGATGGCGTTGATGATCCATTCACGAATACGGAAGATCGACAGCAGAAAGAACAGCACCGCCGAGATAAACACCGCACCCAGCGCAACCTGCCAGGTATGGCCCATGTGCAGGACGACGGTGTAGGTAAAGAAGGCGTTGAGGCCCATGCCCGGCGCGAGGGCGATCGGGTAGTTGGCGATCAGGCCCATCACGGTCGAACCGATGGCCGCCGCCAGGCAGGTCGCGACAAACACCGCGCCCTTGTCCATGCCGGTCTCGCCGAGGATGCTCGGGTTCACGAACAGGATGTAGGCCATGGCCAGGAATGTCGTGATGCCCGCGAGAATCTCGGTGCGCACGTTGGTGTTGTGTGCCTTGAGTTGAAACAGCTTTTCCAGCATGCCTGCTCCCTGTGACGCTCTGTGGCGTCGTGATTTGTTGACCTCTAAGTCAAAGCACAAACTGCGCCAAGCGCCTGTGGTTTCAGAGAGGATCGGAAAAAGCGGCGCATCATACCAGCAGCCGAGGCCTTGAGGCATACTGCGCCGACGTTTAAACGAAGGTCACTTGCAGCATGAAAATCGCCAGCCCGTGGAGTCTAGCCCTGATCCCCTGTCTCAGCCTGTTGCTCGGCGCAGCACCGGCGTGGGGCGCGGCTGCACCGCCCTTGAGCGAGGTGCGCGTGTTCAAGGTCGAATCGGCGGCTTGCACCGAAACCATTCCCGAGCGCGCGCAGAGTACGCAGATGTGCACGCACCGCGGTCCCACCAAGGTTTCTGTGATGGAAGTCGGCTTGGGCAATAACCCCATGGGCCGCTTCGATGGTGCCGAATTGAATGGGCAGCGCACGCCGGTCTGCCAGGTCGGCAACATCAGCGAAGTGTGCAACGGCGCAGGCACGCTGATGGGCTACATCTATGTGTTTGACCTGAATGTCGAGGCCCAGGGCTGGTTCCAGTACAGCAATTCCTCGATCAACCCCCCGCAAAACACCCTGACCACGCAGCTCAATATCCGCTGATCAATCAGCTTGAACGCTCAATACCCCGGGAAGTCGTACCCCTGAGACGGCGATTTTCCTGAACGCCGCGGATGTAGACCAACCCGTGAGGTGTTTATGAGCGCGACCCCTAATGGCGCGGCGGCCCAACCGTTCGTCAGCCACTCCATACGCCTGAGCCTCAACGGCCAGGAACGCCAGCTGGATGTGTTGCCCTGGACCACGCTGCTCGACCTGTTGCGCGAGCAACTCGATCTGGTCGGCAGTAAAAAAGGCTGCGACCACGGCCAATGCGGTGCCTGCACAGTGTTGCGCGACGGCAAGCGAATCAATGCCTGCCTGACCCTGGCGGTGATGTGCGACGGCGCCGAGCTGACCACCATCGAAGGTCTGGCTAACGGCGACCAGTTGCACCCGATGCAGCAGGCGTTCATCAAGCACGACGCCTTCCAGTGCGGTTACTGCACCCCCGGCCAGATCTGTTCCGCCGTGGGCCTGGCCAATGAAGGCCGTGCCCACGACACCGCGCAAATCCAAGAACTGATGAGCGGCAACCTGTGCCGCTGCGGTGCCTACAACAATATTCGCGATGCCATCGTGGACGTTGTGGGAGGTGAGCAGTGAACCCCTTCCATTACAGCAAACCCGTCGATGTACAGGAGGCCGTGCACCTGAGCACGGGCGCCTCGCGCTTTATTGCCGGTGGCACCAACCTGCTGGACCTGATGAAAGAAAACATCAGCCGCCCCGAGCACCTCATCGATATCACCGGCCTGCCGTTGCACGACATTCAGGAGACGAGCGACGGAGGGCTGTTGATCGGCGCCCTGGTGAGCAATGCCGACCTGGCCTGGCACCCGCTGATCGAACAGCGCTACCCACTGCTGTCGCAGGCCATCCTTGCCGGCGCCTCGCCGCAATTGCGCAACATGGCCAGTACCGGCGGCAACCTGTTACAGCGCACCCGTTGTTACTACTTCTATGACGCCACCGTGCCCTGCAACAAGCGCGAGCCTGGCACCGGCTGCCCGGCGCGAACGGGCTTGAACCGCATCCACGCGATCCTCGGCGCCAGTGAGCAGTGCGTCGCCACCCATCCTTCCGATATGTGCGTCGCCTTGGCGGCGCTGGAGGCGCGGGTGCATGTCGAAGGGCGCGGCGGTGCGCGGATCATCGAGTTTGCCGATTTCCATCGCCTGCCCGGTGATGCGCCGCAACGGGACAATCAGCTGGCCGACGATGAGCTGATCACCGCCATCGAGCTGCCCGCCGACAACCTGGCGAGCCATAGCAACTATTTGAAAATCCGCGACCGTGCGTCTTATGCCTTTGCCCTGGTGTCGGTTGCCGCAGCGCTTGAACTGGACGGTGACACTATCGTCGATGCGCGTCTGGCCCTTGGCGGCGTGGCCCACAAACCCTGGCGTGATCGCGCCGTGGAAGCCGCGCTGATCGGCCAGGTCGTCAGCCGCGAAACCTTCAGCCACGCCGCCGACGCTCTGCTGCAAGACGCAGAACCGCTGGAACACAACGGCTTCAAGATCAAGCTGGCACGCCGGGGGATTATTCGCGCCCTGAGTGATGCAGCAGTCGCAGGAGAACGCCCATGACCGCTATCGGCAAACCCTTGGACCGGGTTGACGGTCTGCTCAAGGTCACTGGCCAGGCGCGCTACGCCGGTGAGTTTCCCGAGGACGGCTTGCTGCATGGCAGCGTGGTGTCCAGTACCGTCGCCAAGGGCCGTGTGCTGCGCATCGATGCTTCCAAAGCGCTGGCCCTGCCGGGCGTGGTGGACGTGATCCATCACCTCAATCGCCCCAAAATCGCCAGCTACGACGATGCTTTCCAGGACGCCGACGCCGCCGACGGCTCGCCGTTTCGGCCGCTCTACAACGACCGCGTGCTGTACAGCGGCCAGCCCCTGGCCCTGGTTATCGCCGACAACCTTGAGCTGGCGCGGCATGCCGGTTCATTGGTGCAGGTCGAGTACGAGACCGAAGCCTTCGAAACCGACTTGCTGGCCATGCAGGACCAGGCCCACGCCTCGCCGCAGACCCCGCCCACGCCGCGTGGCAACTTCCAGGCCGAATGGACCGGCGCCGCCGTCAGCCTGGACGTGCACTACAGCACGCCTATCGAACACCATAATCCGATGGAGCCCCACGCCAGCACCGTGCTGTATCAGCCGGACGGCACCCTGCATATCCATGACAAGACCCAAGGCCCGCAGAACTGCCAGGCCTATGTGCAAGAAGTCTTCGGCCTGGATAAAAGCCAGGTGCGTATCTTCGCCGCGTTTGTCGGCGGTGCGTTTGGTTCCGGCCTGCGTCCGCAGTACCAATTGCCGCTTGCAGTGATGGCCTCTTTGGCACTCAAGCGTTCGGTGCGGGTCACGCTGACGCGTCAGCAGATGTTCACGTTCGGTTACCGCCCGCGCACCTTGCAGCGCCTGCAACTGGGCGCTGCCGCCAATGGGCGCCTGCTGGCGCTGGGGCACACCGCAATCGGCCAGACCTCGCGCTTCGAAGACTTCAGTGAACACGTCGTGGAGTGGAGCGGCATGCTCTACCACTGCGACAACGTGCAACTGACCTACAAACTGGTGCCCCTGGACGTGTTCACGCCGCTGGACATGCGCGCACCTGGCGCCGCCCTCGGCGTGATCGGCCTGGAGTGCGCCATGGATGAACTGGCCAGCGCCTTAGGGTTGGACCCGGTGCAACTGCGGCTGATCAATTACGCCGAGCGTAACCAGAACGAAGACAAACCTTGGTCCAGCAAAGCCTTGCGCGAATGTTACAGCGAAGGCGCCGAGCGTTTTGGCTGGAACCAGCGCAACCCGGAGCCGCGCAGCATGCGCGACGGTCGCCAGTTGATCGGCTGGGGCATGGCCGGCGGGGTATGGGAAGCCATGCAGATGAAGGCCAGTGCCAAGGCGCGAATCGACGCGCAGGGCAAGCTGACCGTCAGCAGCGCCACCACTGATATCGGCACCGGGACTTACACGGTGATGACCCAGATCGCGGCGCAGGCCAGCGGTGTGGCGGTCGAAGACGTGACGTTTGTGTTGGGGGATTCATCATTGCCCACCGCGCCGTTGCAGGGCGGGTCGTTTACCGTGTCCTCCGTCGGCACCGCTGTGCAGCAAGCCTGCGAAGCGTTGACCGGCAAACTGTTGAGCATTGCCCGGCAGACGTATCCGGTGTTCAAGGATGCCGAGTCCGTGCGCTTCGAAGATGGCCATCTGCATACCGGGGACGTGAGTGTGTCGCTGGCACAGTTGGTCAAGGACAGCGGCGAAGACGCGCTGCAAGTGCAGGTCGACAGTGAGCCCGACAAGAAACGCGAGGGCTACAGCACCGCCACCCACTCGGCGGTCTTCGTCGAGGTGCAGGTGGATGAAGACCTGGGCACCATCAAGGTGCGTCGGGTGGTGAGCGCGATTGCTGCCGGGCGGGTGGTCAACCCTAAGATGGCCCGCAGTCAGATCCTGGGGGGTGTGGTGTGGGGCATTGGCATGGCGCTGCATGAAGAAACCCAGATCGACCATCAGCTGGGGCGCTACATGAACCACAGTCTGGCGGAGTACCACATTCCGGTAAACGCCGATATCGGCGACATTGACGTGGTGTTTGTCGAAGAGCACGACGAGATCGTCAATGCCCTGGGGTCCAAGGGTGTCGGGGAAATCGGTATCGTCGGGGTGGCGGCGGCGGTGGCCAATGCGATTTATCACGCCACCGGCAAGCGGGTGCGGGAGTTCCCCATTACCCTGGACAAGGTGCTCTAGCTCCAATCTTCAACCCACCGAAGATCCAAAATGTGGGAGCGGGCTTGCTCGCGAATGCGGCGGGGCAGTCACCTGATGGGCTGGCTGATTCACCGCATTCGCGAGCAAGCCCGCGCCCACACTTAGTGCATTCCAGCATCAGGGGAGGTGGCGGGGCTTAAACCTTGGCGTCTTGCACTGGCACATGCATCCGATCCCGGTTGGCCAACGTCGGGAACAACTTGATCCAGACCCCGGTCACGACCAGCGTACCGATCCCGCCCATGACCACGGCGGGCACGGTGCCGAACCAGTGGGCGGTAATGCCGGACTCAAACTCGCCCAACTGATTGGACGCACCGATAAACAGGCCGTTGACGGCACTGACCCGCCCGCGCATTTCATCCGGCGTTTCCAACTGCACGAAGGAGGCGCGGATCACCATGCTGATCATGTCCGCCGCGCCCAGCACCACCAGCACCGCCAGGGAGAACCAGAACGAGGTGGACAGCCCGAACGCAATGGTCGCCACACCGAACACGCCGACGGCGGTAAACATCACACGACCCACGTGGCGGTCCACCGAAAACCGCGCCAGCCACAGTGACATCAACAACGCCCCCACTGCCGGCGCCGAACGCAGCAGGCCCAGGCCCCAGGCGCCCGTCAGCAGGATGTCTTTGGCGAACACCGGCAGCAACGCGGTGGCACCCCCCAGCAGCACGGCGAACAGGTCGAGGGAGATGGCACCGAGAATGTCCGGGCGGCTGCGGATGAAGCGGATGCCGGCGAGCAGAGAATCCAGGGTGGCCTTGCCTTTGTTGAGTGGCGTCTGGCGCGCGGGCAGGTTGAGGGTCAGCACGCAGGCGATAAGGTACAGCACCACCGTTGGACCATAGACCCAGACGCTGCCAAACGCGTAGAGCAAACCGCCGAGGGCTGGGGCGACGATGGTTGCCAACTGCTGGGCCGACTGAGACGAGGCCACGGCTCGCGGAAACAAGGTGCTGGGGACGATGCTCGGCAGCATCGCCTGAGTGGTCGGCATTTCAAACGAACGTGCGGCGCCAAGCAGGAAGGCGAGGATAAAAATCATCTCGCGGGTCACGTTGCCGGTCAGCCCGCCGATGGCCAGGCTCAGGGCAATCAGCGCCTGCACGGTCTGGCAGATGGCGGCGACCTTGCGCCGTTCATAACGATCGGCCACATGCCCGGTGTGCAACATGAAGAGTACGCGCGGCACAAACTCCACCAGGCCGACCAACCCCAGGTCCAGCACATTGCCGGTCAGTTGGTAGAGGTTCCAGCCGATGGCCACGGTGAGCATCTGGAAACCGCTGGCGGTAAAGATGCGCGCCAGCCAGAAGGCAATGAAAGGGCGGTGATGACGCAACAGCAACGCGGGTTCACTAGGCATCGGGAGTTCAGGTCAGAGCCGGAGGGAGCGCCGAGATTATCACTAAGTTGTAACAGATAGTTGCAACAACTGAGCTGAGGCAGTCTGTCACGCGGCAAAAGACCACGCCGTCCTACATCGAAAATGGGACTACTCTTTTAGCAATGCTTGATCCAGATCAATGTCCGCCCGGGCATCGACCTGGCGGCCGCAAGGCCAGATTCCCGACGGGGTGGGTTAAAAAAAGAAACGAATTGAAATTCGCCAGACTCCATATCCGTGGGGGCAGTGGGTGCAGGCTCCCGCCAGCAGCCGGTATTACCTGACAGAGGAAGACTTATGTTCGGTTTGGAGGCGCTAGATCTCGCCCGAATTCAATTTGCGTTCACCATCTCTTTCCACATCCTGTTCCCGGCGATCACCATCGGCCTGGCCAGTTACCTTGCGGTGCTGGAAGGCTTGTGGCTCAAGACCCACAACGACACCTACCGTGACCTCTATCATTTCTGGTCGAAGATCTTTGCCGTCAACTTCGGTATGGGTGTGGTCTCCGGTTTGGTCATGGCCTACCAGTTCGGCACCAACTGGAGCCGCTTCTCGGACTTCGCGGGCGCCGTCACCGGGCCGCTCCTGACCTACGAAGTGCTCACGGCCTTCTTCCTCGAAGCCGGTTTCCTTGGCGTGATGCTGTTCGGCTGGAACAAGGTCGGGCGCAACCTGCACTTCTTCTCCACCGTGATGGTGGCCGTCGGCACGTTGATTTCCACGTTCTGGATCCTCTCGTCCAATAGCTGGATGCAGACGCCTCAGGGCTTTGAAATCATTGATGGCCGCGTGATCCCGACCGATTGGTTCGCCGTGGTCTTCAACCCGTCTTTCCCGTATCGCCTGGCGCACATGGCCACGGCAGCCTTCGTGGCCACCGCGTTCTTCGTCGGTTCCTCGGCGGCCTGGCACCTGCTGCGCGGCAAGGACAACCCGGCGATCCGCAAAATGCTCTCGATGGCCATGTGGATGGCCCTGATCGTCGCGCCTATTCAGGCGGTGATCGGCGACTTCCATGGTCTCAACACCTTGAAGCACCAGCCGGCAAAAATTGCCGCGATCGAAGGCCACTGGGAAAACATCGGCAACGAGCCGACGCCGCTGATCCTGTTTGGCTGGCCCGACATGAAGGCCGAGAAAACCAAGTACGCGGTGGAAATCCCGTACCTGGGCAGCTTGATCCTGACTCACTCACTGGATAAGCAGGTTCCGGCGCTCAAGGAATTCCCGCCCGAGGACCGCCCTAACTCGACCATCGTGTTCTGGTCGTTCCGGGTCATGGTCGGCCTGGGCTTCCTGATGATCTTCACCGGTTTGTTCAGCCTCTGGCTGCGCCGGGGCGACAAGATGTACACGTCCAAACCGTTCCTGTACCTGGCGTTGTGGATGGGCCCGTCCGGCCTGATCGCGATTCTCGCCGGCTGGTTCACCACCGAGATCGGTCGTCAGCCGTGGGTGGTCTACGGCTTGATGCGCACGGCGGATGCTTCCTCCGGGCATAGCCTGGCGCAGATGACGATCACCCTGGTGTTGTTCGTGGTGGTGTACTTCGCGCTGTTCGGCGCGGGCCTGGGCTACATGATGCGCCTGGTACGCAAAGGACCTCAGACCCACGAGGGCAGTGAACCTACCCACGGTGGCCCTGGCCAGAAACGCACACCGGCCCGTCCGTTGTCGGCTGCCGATGATGGCAGCGACGACGACCACGTCGACATCCAGCACAAGGGGAATTGAGATGGGTATTGATCTTCCGCTGATCTGGGCCGTGATCATCATCTTCGGCATCATGATGTATGTGGTCATGGACGGTTTCGACCTGGGCATCGGCATCCTGTTTCCGTTTATCCCGGGCAAGACCGACCGTGACGTCATGATGAACACCGTGGCCCCGGTCTGGGACGGCAATGAAACCTGGTTAGTCCTGGGCGGCGCAGCGTTGTTCGGCGCGTTCCCGCTGGCCTATTCGGTGGTGTTGTCGGCGCTGTACCTGCCGCTGATCCTGATGCTGATCGGGCTGATCTTCCGTGGCGTGGCGTTCGAGTTCCGCTTCAAGGCCAAGGACCACAAGCGTCACCTGTGGGACAAAGCGTTTATCGGTGGCTCATTGGCGGCGACGTTCTTCCAGGGCGTGGCGCTGGGGGCGTTTATCGACGGCATTCCAGTAGTGGATCGCCAGTTCGCCGGCGGCTCACTGGACTGGGCCACACCGTTCACGATGTTCTGCGGCGTCGCGTTGATCGTGGCCTATGCGTTGCTCGGCTGCACTTGGCTGATCATGAAGACCGAAGGCCCGCTGCAGGAAAAGATGCACAACCTGGCACGGCCATTGGCCTTTGTGGTGCTGGCGGTGATCGGCATTGTGAGCATCTGGACGCCATTGACGCACCCGGAAATCGCCTCGCGCTGGTTCACCCTGCCGAACCTGTTCTGGTTCCTGCCGGTGCCGATCCTGGTGTTGGTGACCATGTATGGACTGTTCCGCGCGGTGGCACGTCATGCGCACTACACGCCGTTCCTGCTGACCTTGGTGCTGATCTTCCTGGGGTACAGTGGTTTGGGCATCAGCCTGTGGCCGAATATCATTCCGCCCTCCGTGTCGATCTGGGATGCCGCGGCGCCGCCGCAAAGCCAGGGCTTCATGCTGGTGGGCACCTTGTTCATCATCCCGTTCATCCTGGGCTACACCTTCTGGAGCTACTACGTATTCCGCGGCAAGGTCACCCACGAAGACGGTTATCACTAGGAGGGTCGTTCCATGTCCGGCAAACCTTCGTTGCACGAGATCGAACAGGCCGAGAAACAGCCGTTGTGGCGGCGCCTGGGGTGGCTGGCGATGATCTGGACCGGCAGCGTGCTGGCCTTGTTTGTCGTGGCGAGCCTGATGCGCATGTTCATGAATGCGGCGGGCCTGACCACCCACTGACATCCCGATCCGGGCTTTGCAGCCCGGCTTTTCAACCCTGCCCCTCGCGAGATCGGCAGGGTTTTTTTATTTGCGCGCTTTGAGGATCACGAATTTTGGCGTGGTGGCGACTTGCTCGACACCTCGGAACAAGCGCGCCAGTTTGGTGTGATAACCCAGGTGGCGGTTGCCGACTATATAGAGGGCGCCACCGACCACCAGCGCTTCCCGCGCCTGTTGGAACATGCGCCAGGCGAGGAAGTCGCCCACCACCTGCTGCTGGTGAAACGGCGGATTGCACAGCACCACGTCCAGCGATTGCGGCTCTTGCCCGGCCAGGCCGTCGGCGGCGCGCACGACGACATCGCGTTCGCCAAGTGCGGCGTGCCAGTTCTCGGCTGCCGACTGCACGGCCATGTAGGACTCATCTACCAAGGTGTAGTGCGCTTCGGGATTTTGCAGGGCGCTGGCAATCGCCAGCACGCCGTTGCCGCAACCCAGGTCTGCCACGCAGGCACTGCCCAGGTTTTTCGGCAAGTGGGGCAGGAACGCGCGGGTGCCGATGTCCAGGCTTTCGCGGCAGAACACGTTGGCGTGGTTCAGCAGTTCGATGGCCGGCGTGTCCAGGGTGTAGCGGGTCGGGTAGGGCGAGACTGCAGCAGGACGGTCTTCGGGAGTGGCGATCAGCAAACGCGCCTTTTTCACTGCCAGCGACGCCTGCATCGGGCCGATGTAACGCTCCAGCAACTCGCCTGCCGCCCGTGGCAGATGCTTGATCATTGCCCCGGCGATGACTTGAGCTCCCGGCGCGAGTTGGCCTTGCAAGCGGATCAGTTGTTCTTCCAGCAAGGCCAGGGTTTTCGGTACGCGGATCAACACACAGTCGTACGGCCCTGTCGGAACCTGGCTGGCGGGGATGAATGCCACCGCATCAAAAGCCTTGCCGTTGCGCACCAGGTTTTTTTCCAGGCCCTGGGCGGCCAGGAACGAATCACCACTGGAGGTTACCTGCACCTGGCCTTGAAGGCTGGCCGCCAGGGCGCCGAAGCTGTCATTGAGCACCAGCACGCGCGTCGTCACCGTCGGCTGTTGCTCGGCCAGGTGATTGAGCAGGTACTCGTCGGCGGCATCGAAGGCTTGCAGCGGATCGTTATGTTGCTCTGGCTGGCGGATCAGATCGAGCTGGGCGAAGGGGCTTTCGAGCAGGGGCATGGCGGGGGAGGCTCTGGGTAAACGATGGGTGTTCGGCAGTCGCCGACCAAACCGTCTGAGTGAACAACAGGCGGCCCAGGGGGCTGCTCAACACTCAGAATTGGCCGTAAATGTTACGTTTTTTTCAGCGGGAATACATGCGGTGTTTCTTTGCCGGTCAAATAATCCCGCTGCGGGCGGCGCAGAGCACGGCGGCAATCTTGTTATTGACCCCCAGTTTTTTGAAACAGCTGCAAATATGATAGCCAATCGTTCGTTCGGACAAGCACAGGATGGCGGCTATGTCCGCTGCGGTCTTGCCCATGGCGGACCACTTGAGGACCTCCCTTTCTCGCGCGGTGAGTGTGCTGGCAGCTATGACGTCGGGGGAGGCCGCATACTTCTGCGCCACGACGGCGTGCATTGCGTGACACAGCCACAATACCTGGCCGGCCTTTTCGTACAGCTCTTCCGGGCTGACTTCGTGTCTGCTACGCGCCAGGGTCAGCATGCTGAACACGCCCCGGAAGTCATGCACGGCTTGCGTCCATCCCACGTTCACACCCAGTGTCTGCGCCAGGGACCACAGGTTGGGCGAGTCCCGAAAGGTCTTCTCCTCCCAGACAACCGGCAGCACTGAGGTCTTGCAGTGTTGGACGACGGGGTCTATGTCGAAAAAGTGTGCTTGGTCATACAGCGTGGACCACTCGCTTGGATAGTTGTTGATATCGATCGGTTTTGCTTTGTTTTTGGGTATTTGAGAACTCATCTTGAAGGAACAGTATTGAAAGCCGAGCTCATACGTTTTGTTGGTAAGCATTTCAAACACACTGGTGATCTCGTCCTCGCCTTCCAGCTTGGGGAGTTTTGTATTGCGCCAGTTGATCATCGGTAAATCTCCATGGATTAAGCTATTTGGGTACGTCCTGAACCCCAAAGCTGCAGAAAAGAAGTTTAGGACAGGGACTACGCGGCGGTAGGAAAAATTTGATCTTGTAAGCACGTGTTTAATAATTTTCTGCAAGGCTGCTCATGAACTTTGCAAGGGGCACATGAGAAAATTGCGGTTTATTAGAGGGTTGTAATGATCAACTAACAGCGCGTTGTTGAATCCACTGGAAAGGCTAATAGCGAATTGATTGGCGGTGATATTACGTAGCCACTGCTCCATGAGCTCAAGAAGCCATTACCAACCGTAGGTGTTCCCACGCGCGACTTTGAGGGACACTAGGGCACCTGTAGAACGGAGCCCCCCATGACGGCCAGTGCTGAGAAATTTACCCGCCAGACCTTGCTCGATGTGCAATCGCTGACCCCCAGCCTGTTTACCCTGCGCACCACCCGCGATCCGGGCTTTCGTTTCACGGCGGGGCAGTTCGTGCGCGTGGGGGTGACCAAGGCGGACGGCAGCACCGTGTGGCGCGCCTATTCCCTGGTGTCCTCACCGTTTGACGAGCATCTGGACTTCTTCTCGATCGTTGTCCCAGGGGGGGAGTTCACCAGTGAGCTGAGCCGCCTGCGTGTGGGCGATACCTTGATGGTGGAGCGCCAGGCCACGGGCTTCCTGACCTTGAACCGTTTCGTCGATGGCCGCGACTTGTGGATGCTGGGGACGGGCACCGGGGTAGCACCTTTCCTGTCGATCCTGCAGGATTTTGAAGTCTGGGAGAAGTTCGAACGCATCATCCTCGTGTACAGCGCACGGGAAGCCAAAGAACTGGCCTATCAGGCACTGATCAAGGAACTGGGCGAGCGTGAGTATCTCGCCGAATACGCGCACAAGCTTATCTACATTCCCACAGTCACCCGTGAGCAACACCCTGGCGCGTTGAATGGACGCATCACCACACTGATCGAAAATGGCGAGCTTGAGCGCGCAGCCGGCGTTGAGTTGACACCGGAACATTCCCGCGTGCTGATCTGCGGCAACCCGCAGATGGTCGATGACACGCGGCAGTTGCTCAAGCAGCGTGACATGAACCTGAGCTTGAGCCGCCGCCCAGGCCAAGTGGCGGTGGAAAACTATTGGTAATAAAAAAGGCGCCTCAAGCAGGCGCCTTTTTTCTCAAACCGTTCGTTACAGGCGCGGCTTGTCGTTCTGTGCCTTGAGCAGATCCCGGATCTCACCCAGCAACACTTCTTCCTTGGTCGGCGTCGGCGGCAGGCTTGGCGCCACGGCCTCTTCCCGCTTCAGGCGGTTGATCGCCTTCACACCCATGAAGATCGCAAACGCGACGATCACAAAGTCGATGACGCTCTGGATGAACTTGCCATAGGCCAGCACCACCGCAGGCACATCGCCCTGTGCCGCCTTGAGCGTAATCGCCAAGTCACCGAAGTCCACACCACCGATCAACAGACCGATTGGGGGCATCACCACGTCGCCTACAAACGAGGAAACAATCTTGCCGAAGGCGGCACCGATGATAATACCGACGGCCATGTCGACCACATTACCTTTGACCGCGAAGGCCTTGAACTCACTGATCACGCCCATAGGTTATTCCTTGTTACAGATGAGAAGGGTGGGACTCAGTGTAATTCAGTCATAGCGGGCTTGCCCGACACAACCGTTTACACTGTTAATTTTTATCGACACATTAAAACGCAAATAGTTTGCAAAGTGCCACCAGTCGCGCGCGAAATACGCCTGATATCAGTGACTTAACAGATTATTTTATTAATCGGGTCGTTGTGGCTTTTCTATTTATCTTCTGACGCTTGGGTCACTAGCCTCTGGCAAGCACAACTGAATGTGCACTAAAAAAACCAGAGGAAACCTCGATGAAGACCCCAATGAGCCGCGGGCCGGTTTCAGCGCGATACGCGCTGGTACTGGCGACCGCCAGCCTGCTTTCCCTGTCCGTACACGCCGCCAACCTGACCCGCGACAACGGTGCTGCGGTTGGCGACAACCAGAACTCGCAGACCGCCGGCGCCAATGGTCCGGTGCTGCTGCAAGACGTGCAGTTGATCCAGAAACTGCAGCGCTTCGATCGCGAGCGCATCCCCGAGCGCGTGGTACACACCCGCGGTACCGGCGCCCACGGCATCTTCACCGTCACGGACAACCTCAGCGACCTGACCAAGGCCAAGGTGTTCGCGGCCGGTGAAGCCACGCCGGTGTTCGTTCGCTTCTCCGCCGTTGTCCACGGTAACCACTCCCCGGAAACCCTGCGCGACCCGCGTGGTTTCGCCACCAAGTTCTACACCGCCGACGGTAACTGGGACCTGGTGGGCAACAACTTCCCGACGTTCTTCATCCGCGATGCGATCAAGTTCCCGGACATGGTCCACGCCTTCAAGCCAGACCCGCGCACCAACCTGGATGACGATTCCCGTCGCTTCGACTTCTTCTCCCACGTGCCCGAGTCCACGCGCACGCTGACCGAGCTGTACTCCGATTCCGGCACCCCGGCCAGCTACCGGGAAATGGACGGCAATGGCGTGCACGCCTACAAACTGATCAACGCCAAGGGCGAAGTGCACTACGTCAAGTTCCACTGGAAGAGCCTGCAAGGCATCAAGAACCTCGATCCCAAGCAGGTCACCGAAGTGCAGGGCCGCGACTACAGCCACATGACCAACGACCTGGTCACCCATATCAACAAGGGCGATTTCCCCAAGTGGGACCTGTACGTGCAGGTGCTCAAGCCTGAAGACCTGGCCAAGTTCGACTTCGACCCGCTGGATGCCACCAAGATCTGGCCGAATGTACCCGAACGCAAAGTCGGGCAGATGGTGCTGAACCGCAACCCCGCCAATGTGTTCCAGGAAACCGAGCAAGTGGCCATGGCCCCGGCCAACCTGGTGCCAGGCATCGAGCCGTCCGAGGACCGCCTGCTGCAAGGTCGGGTGTTCTCCTATGCCGACACCCAGATGTACCGCCTGGGCGCCAATGCCCTGCAACTGCCGATCAACGCTCCACGGGTGACTGTCAACAACGGTAACCAGGACGGCGCGATGAACGTCGGCAAGACCACCACCGGCGTGAACTACCAGCCAAGCCGCCTGCTGCCACGGGACGAGCCGCAAACCGCGCGCTACAGCCAGTCGAACCTGGTGGGCAGCACCCAGCAGGCGAAGATCCAGCGTGAGCAGAACTTCAAGCAGGCCGGTGATCTGTACCGCTCTTTCACCAAGAAAGAGCGCCAGGACTTGATCGAAAACTTTGGCGGCTCGCTGGCGACCACCGATGACGAGAGCAAGCACATCATCCTGTCGTTCCTCTACAAGGCCGACCCGGAATATGGCACCGGCGTGGCCAAGGTTGCCAAGGGGGACCTGGCGCGCGTGAAGGCGCTGGCGGAAAAACTGACTGACTGATCCGTTGGTTCTGGTCGGCGCCCAATGACGGGCGTCGACCCTTGGCAGGAGAACACCCATGCGAGTTTCTATCGGATTGCTGATGGCCATGCTGGCCTTTGTCGCCCATGCCGAGTCTCCCGAGCCGGTCGCGCTCAAGGCCCAGCTGCAGGACTACTATTTCGACGCCGCCCGCCGTGGCGACCTCGACATGCTCAACACCTTCATCGACTCCGGCTACAGCCTCAACACCCAGGACGACAAGGGTTACACCGCGCTGATCCTCGCCGCTTACCACGGTCAGGGCCCGTTCGTGGAGCGCTTGCTCGATGCCGGTGCCGACGCCTGTGTGCAGGACAGGCGCGGTAACACCGCGCTGATGGGCGCGATCTTCAAGGGTGAGCTGAAAATCGCCCAACGCCTGCTGGCGACTGACTGCAACCCCGACCAACGCAACGGCGCCGGACAGACAGCGGCCATGTACGCCGGGCTGTTCAAGCGTGTCGAGTTGCTGGAAGCGTTGAAGGCCAAGGGCGCGGACCTCAATGCCGAAGACCCGATCGGCAACAGTGCTTCACGATTGGCCAGTGGTGAAATCCGGACCCCGGCGCCGCGCTGAGCTATCATCGCGGTTTTTCGGTTGGAGGTTCTCAAATGGCAAAGGCCAAGCGCATGTACGGCTGCACGGAGTGCGGCGCGACCTTTCCCAAGTGGGCCGGCCAATGTACCGAATGCGGTGCGTGGAACACCCTGACTGAAACCATGATCGAGAGCGGTGGCGCTGCGGCCCCCACTGGCCGTGCCGGCTGGACCGGGCAACAGGCGCAGATCAAGACGTTGGCCGAAGTCAGTGTCGAAGAGATCCCGCGTTTCTCCACGGCCTCCGGTGAATTGGACCGGGTGCTGGGCGGCGGCCTGGTGGACGGTTCGGTGGTGCTGATTGGTGGCGATCCGGGCATCGGCAAATCGACGATCCTGCTACAAACCTTGTGCAGCATCGCCAGCCGCATGCCGGCGCTGTATGTCACCGGCGAAGAGTCCCAGCAGCAAGTGGCCATGCGCGCCCGTCGCCTGGGCTTGCCCCAGGATCAGTTGCGAGTGATGACCGAGACCTGCATTGAAAGCATCATTGCCACGGCGCGTATCGAAAAGCCCAAGGTCATGGTGATCGACTCGATCCAGACGATTTTCACCGAACAACTGCAGTCGGCGCCGGGGGGGGTGTCCCAGGTGCGTGAGAGTGCGGCGCTGCTGGTGCGCTATGCCAAGCAGAGCGGAACAGCGATCTTCCTGGTGGGGCATGTGACCAAAGAGGGCGCACTGGCCGGGCCACGGGTGTTGGAGCACATGGTAGACACCGTGCTGTATTTCGAAGGTGAGTCCGACGGTCGTCTGCGCTTGCTGCGGGCGGTGAAGAACCGTTTCGGCGCGGTCAACGAATTGGGCGTGTTCGCCATGACTGACCGGGGGCTGAAAGAAGTCTCCAACCCTTCAGCGATTTTTCTCACGCGCGCCCAAGAAGAAGTCCCAGGCAGTGTGGTGATGGCAACCTGGGAAGGCACCCGTCCGATGCTGGTGGAAGTGCAGGCCCTGGTGGATGACAGTCACTTGGCCAACCCCCGCCGCGTGACGTTGGGCCTGGATCAGAACCGCCTGGCGATGCTGTTGGCGGTATTGCATCGCCACGGTGGCATCCCGACCCACGATCAGGACGTGTTCCTCAACGTGGTCGGCGGGGTCAAGGTGCTGGAAACGGCATCCGACCTGGCGTTGATGGCGGCGGTGATGTCCAGCCTGCGTAACCGGCCGTTGCCCCATGACTTGCTGGTGTTTGGTGAAGTCGGTTTGTCCGGTGAAGTGCGCCCGGTGCCCAGCGGCCAGGAGCGCCTCAAGGAAGCGGCCAAGCACGGCTTCAAGCGCGCCATCGTGCCCAAGGGCAATGCGCCGAAGGAATCACCGCCGGGGATCACAATTATTGGCGTGACGCGGTTGGAACAGGCGTTGGATGCGTTGTTCGAGTAACCGGCAACACCGCAAACCCATGTGGGCTGTTAAACCTCTAGCAAGGCGCCCAACTCGCGCTCCAACTCTTCCTCGTCACCCAGGTTCAACTCGATCAGCCGCCGCAAATGGCTGATCGATTCCAGGTCGATGTGCTGGCACACAAAGCCCAATTGCCCATGATCCTCATGAGCCAGCCGCACTTGCATCTTTATATGGGCCTTTGGGTCCAGGCGTATGTCCACGTCGAACGGCAGCGCCTTGTTGCCCTTCCAGTCTTCGGGCTTTTGTATCAACAAGCCTTTTAACGACAAATCCACTAATTGCGCCGGCCATTCGCGGCCGTTTTGCCGAAATTCAGTCTTGGCGTCAAAAGCGATACGACGGAAACGGCGGCGGTCAGACGGTTGTTCGGTCATGGTGAAACCCTCTGGAGATACGGGGATTGTAGCCCTGCGCCATCATTGGCCCGGTATTTCTGCTTTTTTTGCGCGCAGAAGGCTCTAGACCAACGTAGGGGGGTGGCCTTTAAGGCCAACAGCGCTAAACTCGGCATGGCTGTCCTTTCTGTCCACCCTGGCTGGAATATAAAAATGAAAAATAATAATAGCCTGCTACGCCACCTACCCTGGCTGGTGCTGGCAATCGTAGGAGCGTGCGCCCTGGGCGTAGTGGCCTTGCGCCGCGGCGAGGCAATCAACGCCTTGTGGATTGTGGTCGCTGCTGTGGCCATCTATCTGGTTGCGTACCGTTACTACAGTCTGTTCATCGCTAACAACGTGATGCAACTCGATCCACGGCGGGCCACCCCCGCAGTGCTCAATAATGACGGTCTGGACTATGTGCCGACCAACAAACACATCCTTTTCGGTCACCACTTTGCGGCGATTGCCGGTGCAGGCCCGTTGGTCGGCCCGGTGCTGGCGGCGCAAATGGGCTACCTGCCTGGAACGCTCTGGCTGATTGCCGGCGTGGTGCTGGCCGGTGCGGTTCAGGACTTCATGATCCTGTTCCTGTCCACCCGTCGTAACGGCCGTTCCCTGGGGGACATGGTGCGCGAAGAGATGGGCCGTATCCCAGGCACCATCGCGCTGTTCGGCTGCTTCCTGATCATGATCATCATCCTCGCGGTGCTGGCGCTGATCGTGGTCAAAGCGTTGGCCGAGAGCCCGTGGGGCATCTTCACGGTGATGGCGACCATCCCGATCGCGATGTTCATGGGCATCTACATGCGCTACATCCGCCCGGGCCGCATTGGCGAAATCTCGATCATCGGGGTGCTGTTGCTGCTGGGTTCGATCTGGCTGGGCGGGCAGATCGCTGCTGACCCGGTCTGGGCCAAGGCTTTCACCTTCACCGGGATCCAGATCACCTGGATGCTGATCGGCTACGGCTTCGTGGCCGCGGTACTGCCGGTGTGGCTGATCCTGGCGCCGCGTGACTACCTCTCCACTTTCCTGAAAATCGGCACCATCATTGCTCTGGCAATCGGCATCCTGGTGACCATGCCCGACCTTAAAATGCCGGCACTGACCCAATTCGTCGACGGCACCGGCCCAGTGTGGAAGGGCGGCCTGTTCCCGTTCCTGTTCATCACCATCGCCTGTGGCGCGGTCTCGGGGTTCCACGCGCTGATTTCTTCCGGCACCACGCCAAAGTTGCTGGCTAATGAAAGCCATGCCCGCTACATCGGTTATGGCGGCATGTTGATGGAGTCCTTCGTGGCCATCATGGCGATGGTTGCCGCGTCGGTGATCGAGCCGGGTGTGTACTTCGCCATGAACAGCCCGGCCGCAATTGTCGGCACCGACGTGGTCACCGTGGCGCAGACCGTCAGCAGCTGGGGCTTTGCGATCACGCCTGAGGCGCTGTCCGCGGTGGCCCATGACATCGGTGAAACCACTATCCTGGCCCGTGCCGGTGGCGCACCGACGTTGGCAGTGGGTATCGCGCAGATCCTGCACAGTGTGCTGCCAGGTGAAAACACCATGGCGTTCTGGTACCACTTTGCGATCCTGTTCGAAGCGCTGTTCATCCTGACGGCAGTGGATGCGGGCACCCGTGCCGGTCGCTTCATGTTGCAGGATTTGCTCGGCTCTTTCGTACCGGCGCTCAAACGCACCGAGTCGTGGACCGCCAACCTGATCGCGACCGCCGGTTGTGTGGCCATGTGGGGTTACCTGCTGTACCAAGGCGTGATCGACCCACTGGGCGGCATCAACACCTTGTGGCCGCTGTTCGGTATCTCCAACCAGATGCTGGCAGGTATTGCGCTGATGCTGGCCACCGTTGTGCTGATCAAAATGAAACGCCAGCGTTATATCTGGGTGACTATGCTGCCGGCCGTCTGGCTGCTGATCTGCACCACCACCGCAGGCTTCATCAAGCTGTTCGACGCCAACCCGGCGATTGGCTTCCTGTCGCTGGCGAAGAAGTACAGTGATGCATTGGCCAATGGCCAGATCCTCGCCCCGGCGAAGAACATCGACCAGATGCAACACGTGATCTGGAACGCCTACACCAACGCAACGCTGACGGCGCTGTTCCTGTTCGTGGTCTTCAGCATCCTGTTCTATGCGCTCAAGGTTGGCGTCGCCGCCTGGGGCAACAAAGAACGTACGGATAAAGAAGCGCCGTTCCAGGCAGTACCGGACGCATAACCGAGGATTGCAACCATGTTCAATGACATCAGTCGCCTCGGTAAATACCTCGGTCAGGCCGCGCGCCTGATGGTCGGCATGCCCGACTACGATACGTACGTCGAGCATATGCAAACCAAACACCCGGACAAGCCGGTGATGGACTACAAGGCGTTCTTCCGGGAACGCCAGGAAGCCCGTTACGGCGGCAAGGGTGGGCCTAAGTGCTGCTAACCCGGCACTCGGGCTTGCGGTGATCCACTGTGGGAGCGGGCTTGCTCGCGAATGCGGTCTGTCAGTTGATGTATGTGCTGACTGATACACCGCATTCGCGAGCAAGCCCGCTCCCACATTTGTTTTGTGTTCCTTCAGTTATAAGGAGAACTGCTTTTGTCCTCTCCCATTCCAGTGACCGTCCTCAGTGGCTTCCTCGGCGCCGGCAAGACCACCTTGCTGCGCCACCTGCTCAAAGCCGAGCACGGCCTGAAGATCGCCGTGATCGAAAACGAATTCAGTGACGCCGGTATCGACACCCAGCTGCTGGGCGCCGAGCCGGTGCAAGTCATGACCCTGTCCAACGGTTGCGTGTGCTGCACCATCCACACCGACCTGACCAAGGCCCTGTACCTGCTGCTCGAACGCCTGGACAGCGGCGAGATCGCCTTCGATCGTCTGGTGATCGAGTGCACCGGCCTGGCCGACCCGGCCCCCGTGGCCCAGACCTTTTTCATCGACGAGGAATTGCGCGAGCGCTACATCCTCGACGGCATCATCACCCTGGTGGATGCGGCCCACGCCGAGCACCACCTGACCCAAACCATCGCCCAGGCCCAGATCGGCTTTGCCGACCGCCTGCTGGTGAGCAAGCGCGACCTGGTGGATGACGCCACCTTCGACGCGCTAAGCGAGCGTCTCACCCGCATCAACCGCCGAGCGCCGATCCGCGTGGTGGACCATGGCAACATCGACCTGGCTGAATTGCTCGACGTACGTGGCTTCAATCTCAACGCCGGCATGACCCTACGCCCGGTCAGCGCCGCGCCGTCCATCGACCGTATCTCAAGCCTGGTGCTGCGCACCGATCAGCCGCTGGATATCGACCGCCTCAGCGAGTTCATGAACGAACTGCTGGAGGACCACGGCAAGCAGCTGTTGCGCTACAAGGGCGTACTGAACATTGCCGGGGAGGACCGGCGCATGGTGTTTCAGGGCGTGTTGAAGCTCTACGGTTTCGATTGGGATACCGAGTGGGCCGAAGGCGAGGCGCGGGAGAGTGTGATTGTGTTTATTGCCGATGAATTGCCGGAAGACAAGATTCGCGAGGGCTTTGCGAAGGTCCACCAACGCTGATCAAAAATGTGGGAGGGGGCAGGCCCCCTCCCACATTTGATCGCACTTCAAGTTGGAACAGGCATAAAAAAGCCCGGCTCAAGAGCCGGGCTTCTTAGTCAAGCAACTGCTATCAAGCGCCGTACACCGGCAGCTTTTTGCAGATGGCCTTGACCTTCTCACGCACCGCGTCGATCACGGCTTCGTTGTTCAGGTCAGCCAGGATGTCGCAGATCCAGCCAGCCAGTTCCTTGCACTCAGCTTCCTTGAAGCCACGAGTGGTCACAGCCGGGGTGCCGAAACGCAGGCCCGAGGTGACGAACGGCGAACGTGGGTCGTTCGGCACGGAGTTTTTGTTCACGGTGATGAAGGCTTTGCCCAGGGCAGCATCAGCATCTTTACCGGAAATGTCCTGCTTGATCAGGGACAGCAGGAACAGGTGGTTCTCGGTACCGCCGGACACGACGTCAAAGCCGCGCTCGATGAACACGCTCGCCATGGTCTGGGCGTTCTTGACCACTTGTTGCTGGTAGGTCTTGAACTCAGGCTGCAGGGCTTCCTTGAAGCAGATCGCTTTGGCGGCGATCACGTGCTCCAGTGGGCCGCCCTGGGCGCCTGGGAATACGGCCGAGTTCAGCTTCTTCTCGATGTCGGCGTTGGCGCGCGCCAGGATCAGGCCGCCACGTGGACCGCGCAGGGTCTTGTGGGTGGTGGTGGTGACCACGTCAGCGAAAGGCACCGGGTTCGGGTAGACGCCAGCGGCGACCAGACCGGCCACGTGGGCCATGTCCACGAACAGGTAAGCACCGACTTTGTCGGCAATGGCGCGGAAACGTGGGAAGTCCAGGATCTGCGAGTAGGCAGAGAAACCGGCCACGATCATTTTTGGCTTGTGTTCAACCGCCAGGCGCTCGACTTCGTCGTAGTCGATCAGGCCGTTGGCATCGATGCCGTATTGAACGGCGTTGTACAGCTTGCCGGAAGAAGAGACGCTGGCGCCGTGGGTCAGGTGACCGCCGTGGGCCAGGCTCATGCCCAGGATGGTGTCGCCGCCTTGCAGCAGGGCCAGGTACACGGCGCTGTTGGCTTGGGAACCGGCGTGCGGCTGGACGTTGGCGTAATCGGCGCCGAACAGCTCTTTGGCACGGTCGATGGCCAGTTGCTCAACCACGTCGACGTACTCGCAACCACCGTAGTAGCGCTTGCCTGGGTAACCTTCGGCGTACTTGTTGGTCAAGACCGAACCTTGAGCCTCCATCACCGCTGGGCTGGTGTAGTTTTCCGAAGCGATCAGCTCAATGTGCTCTTCCTGGCGCACGGCTTCTTGCTCCATGGCGGCGAAGAGATCGGCGTCGTACTTGGCAATAGTCAAATCACGGCTGAACATGGCGGTCCTCAAGGATCGGGGGCAGAAAAGGAGGGCATTCTAACCCAATGGGTTTTAGATGGCATATGAAAGGACATCATGTCGCGGACAAGTGGGGCTCATCTGCGGATAGGCGGTGTCTGTGCTGCCGCCTTCGCGAGCAAGCCCGCTCCCACATTTCGACCGCATTCCCCTGAGGGAACTCGATTGAATGTGGGAGCGGGCTTGCTCGCGAAGAGGCCATTTGCCCCACCGCAGAACGTCAGTCGAACATGAACAGCGCATCATTGCTGAACTGCGCCTCGAACCTATTTGCCGGCATCGGCCGCCCGAACAGATAACCCTGCACTTCGTCGCAGCCATGCTCACGCAGGAAGTCCAGTTGCTCATGGGTTTCCACGCCCTCGGCGATCACCGCCAGGTTCAGGCTATGGGCCATGGCAATGATAGCGCGGGCGATCTGTGCGTCCTGCTCGCCTGATGGCAGGCCGTCGACGAACGTCCGGTCGATCTTCAGCACGTCGATCGGGAATTGCTTGAGGTAATTGAGCGAGGAATAACCGGTACCAAAGTCGTCAACCGCAATGCTCAAGCCCAGGTTTTTCAGGCTGTCGAGGATCTGCATGGCCTCGTTGACTTCACGCATCAGGATACTTTCGGTGAGTTCCAGCTCCAGGCACGCCGGCGGCAAACCGGTGTCCTTGAGAATGGTGGCGATGCGAGTGCCCAACTGGCCGTCGGAGAACTGCCGCGCGGAGATATTCACCGAGACCTTTGGCACGCGCACCTTGTTCTGGTGCCAGGTCTTGAGCTGGCGACAGGCTTCGCTGATCACCCAGTCGCCCACGTCTACCACCAGGCCCAACTCTTCCAGCACCGGGATGAAGTCCCCTGGCGGCACCAGGCCACGTCGTGGGTGACGCCAGCGCAGCAGGGCTTCGGCGCCGGTCAGGCGCTTGCCGTCGCCACTGAACTGCGGTTGGTAATAGAGCACGAATTCGTTCTGCTCCAAGGCGTGGCGCAAGTCGCTTTCCAGCTCCAGGCGCTCCAGGGCGCTGGCATTCATATCGGCCTGGTAGAACTGGAAGTTGTTCTTGCCACGCTCCTTGGCGTGATACATCGCCGTGTCGGCGTTTTTCATCAATTGGCTCAGCTCGTTGCCGTCCTGAGGGCTCAGGGCGATACCGATACTGGCGGTCACAAAGAACTCGCGGCCTTCCAGCACGAAGGGCTTCACCAGGCTGGCGAGGATCTGCTCGGCCACATGTATCGCGCGGTTCAGCGCCATTTCGCGATTGACCCGTGGCTGCAGGAGCAAGGTGAACTCGTCGCCCCCCATGCGTGCCACGGTATCGTCTTCGGCCACGCAACCCAGCAGGCGTGTGGCCATTTCCTTGAGCATACGGTCGCCGGCGGCGTGGCCCAGGGAGTCGTTGATGGGTTTGAAGCGGTCGAGGTCAAGGAACATCAGCACCACCCACGACTTTTGCCGTTCAGCGGCCTGCAGCGCGGTGTGCAGACGGTCCTGGAACAGTGTGCGGTTGGGCAGGTGGGTGAGGGCGTCGTAGTAGGCCAGGCGGTGGATGCGTTGTTCGCTGGCCTTGCGCTCACTGATGTCACTGAAGAAACACACATAGCTGGCCAGGTCGCCTTCATCGTCGAACACGGCGGTAATGCCGACCCATGCCGGGTAATGCTCGCCGTTGCGGCGCTTGAGCCACACTTCGCCTTCCCAGGTGCTGTGCTGATGCAGCTGCTTGAGCACGTAGCGCAGGTGGGCTTCCTGTTGTTCGTCGACGGTGAGCATGTTCGGCAACTGGTCGAGCACATCGCTGACCGCGTAGCCGCTGACCCGGCTGAACGCCTCGTTGGCCTGCACGATATAACCGGCGGGGTCAGTGATCAGGATCGCCGAGGTCGAATGTTCGAACACCGTTGCCGCCATGCGCAGGTCTTTCTCGGCGCGGCGTTGCTGGCTGATATCACGGCCTACGCCGAGGATGCCCTCGAAGGCGCCGTGTTCGTCCCACACCAGCACCATGCGCAGTTCGATCGGCACTTTGCGACCGTCTGCGCGCAGGCAGTCGAACAGGAACAGCTGGGTCTGGATCTCATCACGCAGCTTGTTCAGCGCCTCAGGATCGCCCAGCGCGCGGCTGACCTCTTCCATCAGGCTGTAAATGCCGGTCAATTGCTGCGGGTTGGCGATGATCGACTGCCAGCCGTTCTTGAACACCCAGTCCACGTCATAACCGAGCACAGCGTTGACCGAAGGGCTGATGTAGTTGAGGGCCAATTGGCTGTCGGTGGAGCAGATCACGTCGCTGATGCTTTCGGCCAGCATGCGATAGCGCTGTTCGCTGTCACGCAGGGATTCGCTGGCTTCGATCTGGTCGGTGATGTCCTTGGCCACGCCGATGATGCGGCTGATTTGTGTCGTCTTGTCGCGGGCCAAGGCTTGCTCGCGGATGTCAAAGCGCCGCCATTGGTTGTTGCGGTGACGAAAGCGCAGCTGGCATTGCAATTGGGTGGTGTAGCCGATCTGGCGCTGCTGCTGGCGCAAATCGTGGTAATGCTCGGCGTCTTCGGGGTGCAGCAGGATTTCCCAGAAATATTCGCCCATTTGCTGCAGTTCGGCCTTGTTGTAGCCAAGGGTGTGGCCCAAATGATGGTTGCTGAAAATCATGCGCTGGCTGATCACGTCCTGCACATACAGATGGTCGGGCACGGTGCGTACCACGTCCGACCAGAAGCTCTCGCGCTCCACCAGCGACAGCTCGATCAGCTTGCGGCTGGTGATATCGCTGATGCTGAGGATCACTGCCTTGAAATCGTCCTGCTGCTCCGGCAGGCGCATCACCAGCCACAGGTACTGCTCGTTGCCGGCCACGTCCTTGAGCTGGATTTCCAGTTCCAGCTGGTGCTGTTGGGTCAGCACCGCCTCAAGAATCTGGTGGCCGATAGACGTGACATTTCGCGGGCAGTCATCGATCAGACGTTCCCAGGCTTCTTCGCAGGAGCCCACGTTCAACAGACGCACCGCCACCTGGTTGACCTCGGTGATGCGCAGTTCCTTGAGCAGTTGCTGGCGCTCGTTGGGGTGGTCCTGCAGCCAGGCGTGCAGTTGCTCGCGGGTCTCCAGCCGGGTCTTGTCGAAGAATGCGTTCAGGCCCATCAGGTCGAGCACGCACAGGGCGACGCCGGTGCCTTCGAAAATGTCTTGGTAGCGTCGGCGGCCTTCATGCACCTGGCGCTGGCGGCGGCGCATGTTCAGCAGCACGATCACCGGGATCAGCGAGAACGCCAGGCCCAACAGGCATTTGCCGATGAAAGCCGGCAGCAGTTGCTCCAGCACCGCAGTACGGTCGAACAGCCCGCGCAGTTGCCAGTCGCTTTTGCTCAGGGGCGTGACCAGCACGCTTTTATTCAGCTCGTCCGGGGTGAGCGCGGACGCCCACTGCGCCGGCATGCCGCTGTCCCGGCTGACAACACGGTGGTTGATGCGATTCTCGATGACCCACAGCGGTCGCTGGCCCTGGATGTCTTGGCGGGTGAGGTTGGCGAGGTAGGTGGGGGCCAGGCGCAGCGCCCAATACATCCGGGAGCCGCCGCTGGGCTGGTGCAGCAAGAGATAGATGATGGTGCCGTCGTTGCTGTTGCTCAGGTAATAGGACTGGGCACGGCTGCGTTGCACCAGCTCTGCCAGCCAGGCAGCGTCCTGGCTGTCGGCGGCGCTGTCACTGATCATCGCGCCGCTGGGGGCGAGCAGGGCGATGCTGCGCAACTCCGGCAGCGAGCGTTGCAAGGTGCGCATCAAGGCCTGTTGCTGTTCGCTGTCACGTGGCGGCTCGACCATCGGCAGCAGGTTCAGGGCGATTTTCGCGCTGAGGGCCATGTTCAAGCTGATCTGTTCAGCCAGGTCGGCGCTGTAGTCGATGGTGTACTGCTGCTGGTTCTTCTGGTTTTGCTGCAACTGGTCCAGCAACTGCCAGAACAATAACGCGAGCAGCATAAGGACAAGCGTCGCCAATGCGCCTTTGAGGGTGCCGTGCAGGGGCGCTCTCGGCGCTATATGAGCGGCGCGCAGGGGAGTTGGCGGCGTGACTTTGGACAAGCTGTGATCCTGCGGTTTGGCTGGACTGGCGCGCGACGTGCACTATAAGCCGGACGCCCGGAGGGCGGCTAGCATGCCTTGACTTGTGGCAAAGTGCCAGCCCCGCCTGGCGGGCATTAAAGAGCGCCGCCGAGGTGGATCAGGCTGTCCGCCAGCCGTGTCAGGATCGCCAGGGTGAACAGGCTGATAACCACAGACGCCGTGCGGTTGATGGTGTGCGGCGTCAACCACGCGTATCCGCCTCGTTTGATGCGGGCACCCAGCAGCACCCAGGCGCAGCCCACAGGTATCACCACGGCAGTGAATTGTGCGACGAAAGGCAGGTACAGGGTCAAGTCGATAAACGTCTGCATCGGCACGATGAACGAGACGATCAGCAACCCCTTGGGATTGATCAGCGTCAGCAGGAAGAAATGCCGCTTGGACACCCGTGCCTCGGGCTCGGTGTGGAGTGTTTCGTCGGGATGGCGCCACAACAGGTAGCAAGTCCTGATCAAATAGCATACCGAGGCGAACTGCACGAGCTTCAGGCCCCAGGGCGCGTTGTCGCCGATATGGCTGAGCAGGTAGCCCCAAAAGGAGATCTGCGTCAGATAGGCCAGGCATTCCAGCAGGCTCAGTGGCCAGGCGCGCCTGAATCCCGTGAGTAATCCCGAGCGCAGTAGCAGCGTGTTGGTAGGCCCCGGCATTAACAGCAGTAGCCCGAGTGCGGATAGGACGCCAAGCATGAAGGTTTCTCCTGGAGCCCCTGAGGGCTTTGGCCGGCTAATCTAACAGATAGGCTTCGATACGCTCGGTCACTTAGGTTAACCTTGAGGATTCGCAACACTATGTACAGCGCCATGACGCTACGTAGGCCTGTTCTTACTTTTATGAGGTCCACATTTTGGCTCAATACGTCTTCACCATGCATCGGCTGGGCAAAGTTGTCCCGCCGAAGCGGGAAATCCTGAAAAACATTTCGCTGTCCTTCTTCCCCGGCGCCAAGATCGGCGTGCTCGGCCTCAACGGTTCGGGTAAATCCACACTGTTGAAAATCATGGCTGGCGTCGACACCGAGTTCGAAGGCGAAGCCCGCCCGATGCCGGACCTGAATATCGGCTACCTGCCGCAAGAGCCGATCCTGGACCCGACCAAGACCGTGCGTGAAGTGGTTGAAGAAGCCGTCAGTGTGATCAAGAACGCCCAGGCGCGCCTGGACGAGGTCTACGCGGCTTACGCTGAAGAAGACGCCGATTTCGACAAACTGGCCGCCGAACAGGCCAAGCTCGAAGCCATCCTGCAAGCCGGCGACGGCCACAACCTGGAGCGCCAGCTGGAAGTCGCCGCCGACGCGCTGCGCCTTCCGGCGTGGGACGCCAAGGTCGAGCACCTGTCCGGTGGTGAGAAACGTCGTGTGGCCCTGTGCCGCCTGCTGCTGTCGGCTCCCGACATGCTGCTGCTCGACGAACCGACCAACCACTTGGACGCCGATTCCGTCGCTTGGCTGGAACACTTCCTGCACGATTTCCCGGGCACCGTGGTAGCGATCACGCACGACCGTTACTTCCTGGACAATGTGGCCGGCTGGATCCTTGAGCTCGACCGTGGCGCCGGTATCCCTTACGAGGGCAACTATTCCGGTTGGCTGGAAGCCAAGTCCGACCGACTGGCCGCCGAATCCAAGCAGCAATCGGCCCATGAAAAAGCCATGAAGGAAGAACTGGAGTGGGTGCGCAAAGGCGCCAAGGCCCGCCAGTCCAAATCCAAGGCACGTCTGCAACGCTTTGAAGAAATGCAGTCCCAGGAATTCCAGAAGCGCAGCGAAACCAACGAGATCTACATCCCGGCCGGTCCGCGCCTGGGTGACAAGGTCATCGAGTTCAAGAACGTTTCCAAAGGCTATGGCGACCGCGTGCTGATCGACAACCTGTCGTTCTCCATGCCAAAAGGCGCGATCGTCGGCGTAATCGGTGGTAACGGCGCGGGTAAATCCACGCTGTTCCGCATGCTGATGGGTAAGGAAACACCGGATTCGGGCACCATCGAAGTCGGCGAAACCGTGCAACTGGCCTGTGTGGACCAGAGCCGTGAAGACTTGGATGGCAGCAAAACCGTGTTCCAGCAGATTTCCGACGGCTCCGACCAGATCCGTATCGGCAACTATGAGATCCCGTCGCGTACCTATGTAGGCCGTTTCAATTTCAAGGGCGGCGACCAACAGAAGTTCGTCAAGGACCTGTCCGGTGGTGAGCGCGGTCGCTTGCACCTGGCCCTGACCCTGAAAGAGGGCGGCAACGTCCTGCTGCTCGACGAACCGTCCAACGACCTTGACGTTGAAACCCTGCGTTCCCTGGAAGAAGCCCTGCTGGACTTCCCGGGCGCCGCCATTGTGATCTCTCACGATCGGTGGTTCCTTGACCGCGTCGCGACCCACATCCTGGCGTACGAAGACGACTCGCAAGCGGTGTTCTTCGAAGGTAACTACACCGAGTACGAAGCGGACCGTAAAAAGCGTCTGGGCGATGCAGCTGCCCAGCCGCACCGTGTACGGCACAAAAAACTGGCCTGATTCGGGTTGGTTTAAAAAAAGCGGAGCCTTCGGGCTCCGTTTTTTTTGGGCGCTATTCAGGTGGACCGAGGCGACTTCATCGCAGGCAAGCCAGCTCCCACATTGGACCGTGTCGTAGCAGAGGTACTCGATCTAATGTCGGAGCTGGCTTGCCTGCGATAGCGGTTTAACTATTGGTGCATAGCTCGGGTTGAAATCCCTGTTAAGGGGCAAAAAAACGGGGCAATTTATATCCAATGCACCATTTAAATTCACAAAGGCGACATTTTGCCCTGTCGCGGTGCGATATGAATTGCTAAAGTCCGGCTCAATCTCATTTAAAAACAATCAATTTGCCGAGACTTTTCATGATCGAATCCGTCGAATCCTTCCTTGCCCGCCTCAAGAAACGCGACCCCGACCAGCCAGAATTCCACCAGGCCGTAGAAGAAGTCCTACGCAGTCTATGGCCGTTTCTTGAAGCCAACCCCCACTACCTGACCTCAGGCATCCTGGAGCGCATCTGCGAGCCGGAACGCGCGATTACCTTCCGGGTATCGTGGGTGGATGATCACGGCAAGGTCCAGGTCAATCGCGGTTTCCGTATCCAGATGAATAGCGCGATTGGCCCCTACAAAGGCGGCCTGCGCTTCCACCCTTCGGTGAACCTGGGCGTGTTGAAGTTCCTCGCCTTCGAACAGACCTTCAAGAACTCCCTCACCTCGTTGCCCATGGGCGGCGGCAAGGGCGGCTCGGACTTCGATCCCAAGGGCAAGAGCGACGCCGAAGTCATGCGCTTCTGCCAGGCGTTCATGAGCGAGCTGTACCGCCACATTGGCGCGGACGTAGACGTGCCGGCCGGCGACATCGGCGTGGGCGCCCGTGAGATCGGCTTTTTGTTCGGTCAGTACAAGCGCCTGAGCAACCAGTTCACGTCGGTGCTGACCGGCAAGGGCATGACCTATGGCGGCAGCCTGATCCGTCCTGAAGCCACCGGTTTCGGCTGCGTGTACTTCGCCGAAGAAATGCTCAAGCGCAACAATCAGCGGGTTGAAGGCAAGCGCGTGGCGGTGTCTGGCTCCGGTAACGTGGCGCAATACGCTGCGCGCAAGGTCATGGACCTGGGCGGCAAGGTGATCTCCCTGTCCGATTCCGAAGGCACCCTATACGCCGAAAGCGGTTTGACCGAAGAACAATGGTCGGCCCTGCTGGAGCTGAAAAACGTACAACGCGGCCGCATCAGCGAACTGGCCGAACGTTTTGGCCTGGAATTCCGCAAAGGCCAGGCCCCATGGGAACTGGCCTGCGACATCGCGCTGCCCTGCGCGACCCAGAACGAACTGGATGCCGACGCCGCCCGCACGTTGCTGCGCAATGGCTGTATCTGCGTCGCCGAAGGCGCCAACATGCCGACCACGCTGGAGGCTGTGGATATCTTTATCGAGGCGGGCATCCTGTTCGCACCGGGCAAAGCGTCCAATGCCGGTGGCGTGGCCGTGAGTGGCCTGGAAATGTCGCAGAACGCCATGCGCCTGCTGTGGACCGCTGGTGAAGTGGACAGCAAGCTGCACAACATCATGCAGTCCATTCACCATGCCTGCGTGCATTACGGCGAAGAAAACGGTCGGATCAACTACGTGAAAGGCGCGAACATCGCCGGCTTCGTCAAGGTCGCCGACGCGATGCTGGCCCAAGGCATCGTCTAAGCCTCGGGTTCGATCCGCAGCACTTCGATCAACTGATCGCCGACGGGGCGCTGCCACACCACCTCGTCACCCACCTGGGCGCCCAGCAAGGCGCGGCCCAGGGGCGAGCCCCAGTTGATCAGGCCTGCGCTCGCATCGGCCTGGTCTTCTCCGACCAACTGGATACGCTGCTGTTCGTCCTGCTCATTGGCGAAGGTCACCCAACTGCCGATCTGTACCTTGTCGGTGGAGGTGGCCGGCGCCACGACCTGGGCGCTTTGCACTCGCTGGTTGAAGTAACGCAAATCCCGTTCAAGGTCGGCCTGGCGCTGTTTATCGGCGTGCTCGCCCTTTAGCGATTCGGCGCTGTATGCCTGCTGCAACTGCGCAACCTTGGCCTGCAACTGCGCCAAACCTTGCGCGGTGAGGCGGTTGGGCTGCTCGCTGACGTGGCGCTCCACCGGCTGGTCGGCCTGGGCAGCAGCGTTGTCTTCGTTAACAAAAGCTCGGCTCATGACATTCTCCCTCTATGGAGTTTGGGCCATGGTCGCCGCACTTTAGTTTCGATGGATGTCTGAAAGCGACCTAGTGCGAGCGATAGGTCCGGCCTGCGTCGCGGTCTTTCTCCTGTTGCCATTCGCGATCCCGGTCGTCCCAGTGCCGCTCCTTGTAATCGCGCAACTCATCGTTTTCGCGCATGGCCTTGCACTGGCGAAAGCCATCCTCCCAACCCTCGGCGTATTGCCGGTCCTTCAGATACCGAGGCACGTTCTTGCGAAACGCCCCGGTAATCACCCCCGCCGCCTGGCGGCCACTGCTGCAGCCATCGTCAAAACCGTCGGCAAATGCCGGTGGATAACCCTTGGCCAGCAACTCCTGATGGGTCGACTGGCAACCCGCCAACCCCAGCACCGCACACAGCATTACCGCAGACCGCCACATGGCGTACTCCCTGGCCGTTTCACGGCTGATAGGGAGAGTCTAGAAGGGGATTTGTCGGGGCGGTGTGAAAGGGAGGTGAGAAAGGCGTGGGCAAATCCCAAATGTGTAGGCGCCGGCCCCGGCGTCTGCAGGTTAAGCAGTGCCTGGCAGTGCAGAATGCTCCGCCAATTCCTGCTGGATAAACGCCGCAATCATCGCGCGATACACCTGCTCCGTGACGTCGGGGTTGGCGCCCGCCGCGTCGGACAACCCCCGCACTTTGGCAATCACCTGTTCAACTCGTTGTGGCGCCTTGACGCCATCAGCATCTTTCTTGAAGCGCGCCGCCTGTGACACGTAACGGCCGCGCTCTGCCAGCAGGGTGACGATTTGTTGGTCGAGGCGGTCGATGTTTTCTCGGACGTGTTCAAGGGTGGTGCAGTTAACGACCATGTTGGTTGAGCTCCTGGTTGGATAGGCAATGCGATGTAGTTGAATACAGGGTGATACATGTGGGAGCGGGCTTGCTCGCGATTGCGGAGTGTCAGTCACTGAAAACTTGGGCTGATACACCGCATTCGCGAGCAAGCCCGCTCCCACATGTTGATCGTCGCCAGGTTTCGATCAGTAGTGATACCACTTCACTTCCAGCATCACTTCATTCACGGGCGTCGACAAATGGCTGTACTCGCGCTGTGCGCTCAGGCGCAGGCCCAGGTTGCGCGACAATTCCCACTGCTGGTTGAGGCTGATGCTGCGGCGTACTTCGCCGTTGGTGAAAAAGTCACCCTTGGCTTCCAGGCTCAGGTTGCCCAGCGGGTTTTTCCACAGCACGCCAGTGTTGAAGCCGGCGGCAGGGGAGATGGCTTCGTTGAAGTCGTTGTTGTGCTCCACGCGCACGGTGCCGAGGGCGAAGCCAAGCATGTCGTCGCTCAACTGCCAGGTGCCGCCGGCGCCGCCGTTGACGTGGGCGACCAGGGTTTCGTCGTCGTGTTTGCCCGGTACACGTTCAAGGCCGCCGGTGACTTGCCATGACCACGGTTGCAACAGGGCGTTGCGCGGGGTCAAGGAGCGGATGGTGGCCAGGTCCAGTTGCTGCAGTTGCCAGTGGTTGCCTTCGTACTGGCGCAGTTTCATCTGCAGGATTTCGATCTGCGCGCCCAGGGGGAAACCTTCGGCGTTGTCATTGAGGTCGTGGTAGGCCATGCGCAGGCCGTATTCACCGAAAGCCTTATCGCCACGGGTGCCGATGCCGGCTTGCCAGGTGCGGGATTCATGGCCGTTTTCCGGTAGGCCGGGCGGTGTGATTTTCAAGTCGGGCGCCGGGTTCTGGTTGATCGCGCGCAGCAGCTCGAAGCTGCGCTGGGAGCGGGCGGTGTCACGTTCCAGGCCGTTGGCGCGGTAGCGGCCAAGGCGGTAGGCGGCGTCGATGATCAGGGCCTGACGCTCGCGGGGCAGGGCTTTGAAGGCGGGCTCCTGCAATTGCTTCTGGTCGTCGCTGATCTTTAATACCCAGCGCTGTTCGTCGCTATCGAGCGGCTTGGCGCGTTCCAGCAATTCGCGTTCACGGGAGGGGCGATAGTCGATTTTTTCTACCAGGCCTGCGTCTTTTACGGCCTTGACCGTGTCGGTCGGGATGGCGGTCAGCGGGAACTGTTCGGTCAGGCGCAGGCCGGGGCGGGCCACTTGCAGCAGTTCCAGCAGGCGATACGAGCAGTTTTCGTCGAAGAAAAAGTAGTCGAACTGGATCTGCTTGAGCTCCCACACGTGCTCGACCATGCGCTCGGTCTCGACTTGCGTCAGGTTAAGCCGATATTCCCACAGGTCGCGGTTCTCAAGGCTACGGTACTCCGACAGCTTCTCCTGATAAGGCACCAGGGCGAACAGGCCGGGATAGCCGCCCATCAGGCCTTTCCAGGCGTAGAGAATGCTGTTGTCGGAGCCCTCGATATAGGCGCCGAAGTTGATCGCGTAGCTGAGCAGGGCGGTGTTGTTGCTTTGCACGTCGGCCTGGTCGATGCGCAGCAGGGTGTGGCCGAACATCGACGACGGGCTGTTGAGGTAGGCCGCCGGGAAGATCATCACCGCGCTATGGGGGGCGACGTCCTTGAACCATTGCTTGAATTCTGTGCAGTCCACGGCAGGCAGGTCAGTGAGGTGCAACTGATCCTTGAGCCAGCGGGTCCGTGCGGGGTAAACGCATTGGGCGTGTTTTTCACCCAGGCTGGCCGGCGCATAGAGCGCGTCAACGGTGGCCTTGAGTTCGGCATCCGGGTGGTGGGCACCGTCGGCTGCGAGGAAGAACTTCTTGTCGCTGACATAGCTGCGCCAGCCACTGACCTTCCCGGCTTCGTAATGGCCGAGGGACAGCCAAAACGGATCATTGGCCAATTGCTGCAAACGTTGATCATCAAGGTGCGGGGCCGCGTACAGCGGGGCGCAGGCGAAGAGTGCCATCCAGGCAAAGCGTTTGAGCATAGGGGCAACTTAAGTCGGAAATAAAAGAGACCCAAAGGGGAGGCGGGTCCAAAATAAAACCCGCGCCTTGGTAGGCGCGGGCTGGTCGAGCTTAAGCCTGGGTCGCGTATTTCGCCAGACGGGCATCACTTTTCAGTACAGCAATGGTGTTGTTGTGCACGTCATCAGCGGTCACGTCAGCCTTGCTGAAGATCTGCTGGAAGTGCTCGTGGGTCACAGCCGCGAAGTGCTCGCGATCTTCCGGTGCAACGCCCAGTACCACGGCGTAGGTGGTCAGCGCCTCGCCGTTGCCTTTGGCCATGTCTTCGGACAGCTCGTTCATCATGCCATTCATGGCAATCCAGGACTTGCCGCCGTAGGACAGGGCGCTGTTGGTGCTGCAACCGTTGGTGCCTGAGGTCATGCCGAAGGTGGCGTTACCCGAAGTACCGTTAGTGGTGGAAGCCAGGAAGTGAGCTGGAGTGCCGCGCTGGCCTTCGAACAACATGTTGCCCCAACCGCAGTTCGGGCCGCCTGGTGCTTCTGCCATTGCATTGAGGGAGACGACGGTGAAGAGAGTACCGAGAAGGATCCGTTTCATAGCTTTGTTCTCTTTGTGTGCAAACCAATGGACAAGGGTTCAGGCGCGTCGCAGCGCCCTAGGGGCCAGTTATTAGTCCAACCCGCGCAATTTGGAGTTTAGGCACGTTCCAAGGGTTCCGTGCATTTTTATAAAACAATTGGCGATGTCGCGATATTTCTGCAGGTCGCATCCCACGTCTACGCTTTCCCGAAAGCGCGCCTTGCCAGAGCGCGCAACCGAGAGCCAGAATGCCGTCATCTGCCCCGCCTGATGTAAGGAAGCCCGATGCCTGATCCTGTTGCTGCCAGCTTGCGTCTAGCGCCCGAAGCGCTGACTCGCCCTTTCTCCGCTGAACAGTTCAGCTTCTCGACCACCAATGATTTGGAGCCCTTTCGCGGTGTGCTTGGCCAGGAACGTGCGGTTGAAGCCTTGCAGTTCGGTGTGGCCATGCCACGCCCCGGTTACAACGTGTTTGTCATGGGCGAGCCCGGTACCGGCCGCTTTTCGTTCGTCAAACGCTACCTGAAAGCCGAAGGCAAGCGCCTGCAGACCCCGGCGGATTGGGTCTATGTGAATAATTTCGATGAACCCCGCGAACCCCGTGCCCTGGAGTTGCCAGGCGGCGCTGCGGCGGCGTTCATCAATGACATCAACGGTTTGGTCGACAACCTCGTTGCCACCTTCCCGGCCGTCTTCGAACACCCGACGTATCAACAGCGCAAAAGCGCCATCGACCGTGCCTTCAACCAGCGTTACGACAAGGCCCTGGACGTGATCGAACGCCTGGCCCTGGAAAAAGACGTGGCGCTGTACCGCGACAGCACCAATATCGCCTTCACCCCGATGCTCGACGGCAAGGCGCTGGACGAGGCCGAGTTTTCGCAGTTGCCGGAAGCCGATCGCGAACGTTTCCACACGGACATTTCCGAGCTGGAAGAACGCCTCAACGAAGAATTGGCCAGCCTGCCGCAGTGGAAGCGTGAGTCGAACAATCAACTGCGCCAGTTCAACGAAGAAACCATCACCCTGGCCCTGCAACCATTGCTTGCACCGTTGTCGGAAAAGTATGCCGAAAACGCCGCGGTCTGCGGTTACCTGCAAGCCATGCAGGTGTACCTGCTCAAGACCGTGGTCGAGCAATTGGTGGACGACGCCAAGACCGACGCCCAGGCGCGCAAGCTGCTGGAAGAACAGTACTGCCCGAGCCTGGTGGTGGGCCATCCGGTCAACGGTGGCGCCCCCGTGGTGTTTGAGCCGCACCCGACCTACGACAACCTGTTCGGGCGGATCGAATACAGCACCGACCAGGGCGCGCTCTACACCACTTATCGCCAGTTGCGTCCGGGCGCGTTGCACCGTGCCAACGGTGGTTTCCTGATCCTGGAAGCCGAGAAAATGCTCAGCGAGCCGTTTGTCTGGGACGCTCTTAAACGCTCCCTGCAATCGCGCAAGCTGAAAATGGAATCGCCCCTGGGCGAGCTGGGCCGCCTGGCCACCGTGACCCTCAACCCGCAGATGATTCCGTTGCAGGTCAAAGTGATCATCATCGGTTCGCGCCAGCTGTACTACGCATTGCAGGACGCCGATCCGGATTTCCAGGAGATGTTCCGCGTACTGGTGGACTTCGACGAAGACATCCCGATGGTGGACGAAAGCCTGGAGCAGTTCGCCCAGTTGCTCAAAACCCGCACGTCGGAAGAAGGCATGGCGCCGCTGACGTCGGACGCGGTGGCGCGGTTGGCCACTTACAGCGCACGGTTGGCGGAGCATCAGGGGCGTTTGTCGGCGCGAATTGGCGACTTGTTCCAACTGGTCAGCGAGGCGGACTTCATTCGTCACCTGGCGGGCGACGAGATGACCGATGCGGGCCATATCGAGCGCGCCCTCAAGGCCAAGGCCACGCGCACCGGGCGGGTGTCGGCGCGGATCCTCGACGACATGCTCGCCGGAGTCATCCTCATCGACACCGCGGGTGCGGCGGTAGGCAAGTGCAACGGGTTGACGGTGCTGGAGGTCGGTGACTCGGCCTTCGGCGTGCCGGCGCGGATTTCCGCCACGGTGTACCCGGGCGGCAGCGGCATTGTCGACATCGAGCGCGAGGTCAACCTCGGCCAGCCGATCCACTCCAAGGGGGTGATGATCCTCACGGGCTACCTGGGCAGCCGCTATGCCCAGGAATTCCCGCTGGCGATCTCGGCGAGCATCGCGCTGGAGCAGTCTTACGGCTACGTGGACGGCGACAGTGCGTCCTTGGGCGAGGCGTGCACCTTGATCTCGGCGTTGTCGAAGACGCCGCTCAAGCAGTGCTTTGCCATCACCGGCTCCATCAACCAGTTTGGTGAAGTGCAGGCAGTGGGGGGGGTCAACGAGAAGATCGAAGGCTTCTTCCGGCTGTGTGAAGCACGCGGTTTGACCGGTGAGCAGGGCGCAATCATTCCCCAGGCCAACGTCGCCACGTTGATGCTCGATGAGAAGGTGCTGGCGGCCGTGCGCGCCGGGCAGTTCCACATCTATGCGGTGCGCCAGGCCGACGAGGCGCTGAGCCTGCTGGTGGGCGAGGATGCCGGTGAGCCGGATGCCGAGGGGCAGTTCCCGGAAGGCACGGTGAACGCGCGCGTGGTAGAGCGGTTGCGCGCGATTGCCGAGATGATCAGCGAGGAAGACCTCAAGGAAGCGGAGAAGGAGTTGGCACAGCAGGCGCTGGCCGAAGCCAAACCGACCTGAGGGCTGACTCGTCATTAAATTGACTTGGGTTGGGGGCCAACGCCCGTTGGTCCCTACAACCTTGGTTTGTCGTGGTTTTCTTCTATTCTTTGCTCAAGGGATATCCACAGGAGTCGCGGGATAGAAACAGCCTCGCCCCAGGCGCAGGTTGAACACCGATCTACCGAGGGTCGCCGCCATGCCGCGCAACCTTTGCCTTACCCGCCAGTGCTTTGGCCTGGTCACCCGTATCGAATGTTCCATTCGCCCTCTCGCGGGGGATAACGGGATGTGGACCTTGTTGTTTGCCGCCGGAATGACCGGTGAACAGCCCTCCACCATCAAGTCCCAAGGCCCGTTCCCTGGGCCCTTCGTTGCGGAAAATATTCTGGAGTCCATCGTGGACAGCCTGACCCAGCACGGCTACGAGCAGGCGGGTGACCCGCAGATCTGGTGCCTGCACATGCAGGCCCATCTGCGACAGCTCAATGGTGAGACCCAGCACTGACCGCTATTTGCTCTCGGGTTTGTCCAACTTGACCTCGAAGCCATATTGCACGGTGCTCAGGTCGGTGCGCTGGTAGCTTTCCAGGGTGGTTGGCTGGCCGTAGAAGTAATGCACGTCAAACATCGCCGTGCCGTATTCCTCGGCGCGGTGGCTGACGCCGAGGATTTCCTTGAGGTAGTTGCCACTGGCGTCTTTGGCGTAGAAACGCCAGCTGTCGGCGGGGAATGCCTTCTGGTCGACGATCAGCGCGTTGTCTTTGAGTTCAAGCCCTTTGGGCAGCGTGTTCGCGTCAATCTCGTGTTTATCGATGGTTGCCAGGAACAGCGGAATCGAGCCCACCACAAAGGCCGGGTTTTCCGGGAACAGGGTGAGATCATAGGTCAGGGTGCTGCGTGCCGGGTTCAGCTCAAAGGCCTCGGTCGGCAACTCGATCGGCTCGCCGCGCTCGCCTTTTTCGTCGGCGGTGAAGAAGGTCACCGGTGAATCGCTGCTGTTGCGCTCGCTGCCCACCAAATCGTCATTGAAGGTAAACGGGTGGTCGAACACGATGTGCGCCGCGCTGGCGTCTTCGACTGACTGGCTGATGGTGACGCTGTTTTTCAACTGGTCCTCGGTCATGCTTGCGTCTTTGAGCCAATTGGCGGCGCCGTCGTCGTACACGGTGACCGGCATCGGCAGGGCCTGCACGGTTTTCTGCAAGCTGTTCCTGTCGAAACGCAGCACCGGCAGATCGAGGTCTTTACGGGTGCGCGTGGCGGTGGAGAAATCCAGCACGTTGACTTGCAGGTTGTCGATCACGCCATTGAAGTACACCTTGGCGTAGTGGCCGCTTTGCTTGTGTTCGAAGGCTTTCTGCTCATCGATCAACTGCTTTTCGAACGCCTCGGACCAGGTCTTCTGTTTTTGCATCTCGGCCAGTTGTTTCTCGTAAAACGCAACTTGGACACTGCTTTCATTGATCGAGCCCGAGCGTGTGAGGAACTGCCCGGTGCTGTCGCGCGCCTGGACCAGCAGCGGGTTGGGCGATTCGTCGCCGACTTCCGGGGCCAGTGGCTGGCTGTTGGTCAGCTCGATCTCGGCGTAGTTTTTTTCCAGCAGGATCAGGTTGAGGGTGATGTTGCCTTCGGTGCGCTTGTGGCCGACGTCCTGTTTCGACAGGTCAAAGGTCAGCACCTTGCCTGGCGCGACCACTTCAACCGTGCCCTTGAGGCTGACGGGCTGTGGCTGGCTCTTGTTTTCCGTCTCGATGCCGTCGATGAACGGGTAGGTCACCGTCAAATCGTCAGGGTTGGTCAGGTTGGAGCTGCTGGGGCTCAGTTGGATGCCCGGATCGGTTTCCGACCACTCTGGCTGGAAGGGGATGACCTTGTTGTTGCTCAAGGTCACCGACTGCCATTCCAGCCCGTGGGGGAAGGGAAATTGGTCGGGGATGTTGAAGTTGAAGGGAAACACCGGCTGCAAGTCGGTCAGGTAGTCGGAATGGGAGTTCTTGCGCAGCACGAACAGGCCATTGATGTAGGTGTCCACCAGCGCCTGGGGGGTGGGGTAGTGCTTGAGCAGGGCCAGTGTGTCGTCACCGTATTCGGCTTCGATGGGCTTGGTGGCGAGTTTGACCCGCGCCCGTTCCAGTAACAGCAGCGAACCGCCCAGGTCGGCGACGGCGTCGCGCAGCTTGGGGTCCTGGATGCTGTCGAGGGATTGTTCGAATTTGGCGGTTTTCTCTTCGAGGGTGGTCTGCTTCTGCTCGTCGCTGGGGGAGCAGCCGCCAGCCAGCAGCAATGCCGCGCACAGGCCGATACTGGCCAAAGGGGATCGCACATCCATCATCTGAGTTTTTTCCTGTCCGACGTCATCGAGCCGAGTTGTTATTGGGCTCGACACTAGCAGAAAAATTCTCTTACAGATGCCGCACAGGTCAGTTTTCTCGTGATGACAGGTGTCTTGTAGCGGCTGGTATACTCGCCGCCATTTCTAGCCAAGCTGTGTGAGATCCAATGGAACGCTTTATCGAAAATGCTATGTACGCCTCGCGCTGGCTGCTGGCGCCGATTTATTTCGGCTTGTCCCTCGGGTTGCTGGCGCTGGCGCTGAAATTCTTCCAGGAAGTGATTCACTTGCTGCCGAGCGTGTTCTCGATGGCCGAGTCCGAGCTGATCCTGGTGCTGCTGTCGTTGATCGACATGGCCCTGGTCGGCGGCTTGCTGGTCATGGTGATGATCTCCGGCTACGAGAACTTCGTCTCGCAGCTGGATATCGATGACAACAAAGAGAAACTCAACTGGCTGGGCACCATGGACTCTTCGTCCCTGAAGATGAAAGTGGCGGCCTCCATCGTGGCGATTTCGTCGATCCACTTGCTGCGCATCTTCATGGACGCCAAGAACGTCGATCCACAGCACCTGATGTGGTACGTGATCATCCACATGACCTTCGTGGTCTCGGCATTTGCCATGGGCTACCTGGACAAAGTCACCAAGCACTGATGCCCCGCGCCGGCCTTACTGCTCCACGAAGTAGTAAGGCTGGCGATTGATCGACATCCGCTTGATCTCCTTCACCGGACGGGTCAAGTCATCGGTGTGGTCCAGCAGCGCAACGTTGCCGGGTTTGGCGCCGAGATAGCTGTGCAGCTCGGCCTCGGTTTGCAGGATCGGTAAATAGGCCTGCAGGTAAAACACGCTGGCTCCGGCGATGCGCTCGTTGGGCCGGTACAGTACCACCTCCCGGCCTTCGTCTTTCAACGCCTGAACCTGGCTGATCACCGGTACGAAGGACTGGCGCACATCCGCTTTGGGCGCGAACCAGAAGGCGGCGATCAGGTAGCAACTCACGGCCAGGGTGAACACGCCGCCCACTATGGTCCTGTGATGCTTGTACAGCGCGGGCTTGTGGGTTTTCAGCCAGTCCAGCAGCACCCTTGCATATTCCGCGGCCAGGACGGCGGCGGCCGGTGCGAGCGCCATCAGGTAAACGGTGCGTTTGCTCGACGCCAGGGTCAGCAGGGTGAACTGTGCCACCAGCCAGACGCTGAAGAACAAGTGGTAGCGGTTGCGCACCAGGCTTTTGCGAAAGTGCCACAGGCCCAGGTACACCAGGATGTTCCAAGGCAGGAACGCCTCGGGCAGCTTGGCAATGTAGTAGTAGAACGGCTCGTAATGCCCGGCTTCGACAAACGAGCCGCTGAAGCGGCCGACGCTGTTGGTCAGCAAGACCTCGGCAACGGCCTGCATACCCCCGCGTTGGAACAGGAAGCCTAGCCAGATCACCAGTGGCACCAGCGCCAATAAGGTAAACAGTGCCGGCTTGAGCCAGTTGCCAATCTGCAGCCGTTTGTCCATCAGGCTGGTGCTGGCCAGGTACACAAAAATCACAATGCCCGGCATCGCCAGGCCCAGCACGCCTTTGCTGAGGGTGGCGATCACCATCCCGGCGGTAAACAGTGCCCATGCGCCCACGCTGGAGCCTTGGCGATCGGGCCGCACTGCCTGGTAGAACGCCAACAGCGCAGTGGTCACGCCGAGGGTGAGCAGCGAATCCTCACCGACGCCGCGCGCATTGCTCCAATAGCTGGCCATGGTCGCCAGGATCAAGGCCGCGCTGAACGCCAGCGTCTGCGGTCGCCCGAACCGGCGCAGCATGGTGTAAAGGAGCATCACGCTGAACAATCCAGCAAACGCCGAGGCCAGGCGCACGGCCCAGGTGGTGCCGCCGAACAGGCGAATCGCCCCGGCGTCGATCCACAGGCTCAGGGGCGGTTTTTCCAGAAAGGGCTCACGAAACAACTGGGGCACTACCCAGTTATTGTCCAGGTGCATGGCCATGGCGATCCCGGCGACGCGGGCTTCGGTGGAGCCTTGCAGCTCATGGTTGCCCAGGGCAAAGAAGAACAACAGACCAGCAAGCAGGAGCAGCAGGGAAGCAGGACGCGTCATGGAGTGTGGCTACCAGGGCAGGAGGACCGTCCGGGGGAACGGTCATTGCAATGGGCTAGTATCCGTTGGCGTTTCTGAATATTTCGTGAACGAGTGATGGATTTTTGTAAGGCTGATTAGGCCGTTATGGCGCTTTCAAGCTGGGTATAGCTGCTTTGCCTTGGGCTGTCAGCACCGGCTCCAATTGCTCCCACGCAAAGCTCAGTTCGTTATCACAGCCATCGCCCTGAGCGGGTGTCGAAAGTTGCAGGCCCTGGGTGTTGAAGCTCAAGTCGAAGGTGGAATAGCTGGTCACGGCCGGGCAGCCTTCGTCGACGGTGGTTTGCTTGGAAAGCCATGCGCTGAACGCTGCGGGCAGTTTGACCTGGCCGGAATAGGGGCCGTCCCATTGCTCCTCGCCTCCCAACCACGTCCAGGGATCAACCTTTTTACCAGTTTGCAGGTTCCAACTGTGCAGGCCCCAGCTGATTCCCCCGCGTCCGTAGCCTGCCGACCAGCGATAGAAACGCACGGTGATCCACTGTGATGACCAGTAGACCGGTTCCACCGTGATCTCGCTGGTCGTGGTGCTGCCGCCCTGGTCCAGTGAGTTGCGCCGCTCCCTATAGAAATCGGTCTGTCCGTCTGGGTTGATGGCCATCCGTGCGAGATCCCGGTTGATCTTATCGATGGCCTCCGTGTCGCCTTCAAGTTTGAGGATGACCTGCCCGCCTTGGGTTTTCACCTGGTAGGCATGTTCGGCGAACGTCTTCCTCTCAACCTTTACCGCCGGTGGCGTGGCCTCAAGCGGGTTGTTGTAAGTGTCGCTGGCGCACCCGTCCGTGTCCGCGCGTTTCAGCATCAGCGCCAGGCTTTTGCCACCCAAGGCTTTGCTCCAGGTGCCGGTCAATAGGTCGCCCTGTGGGTCGTCCAACTGCCAGAAACCGGTTTGCCCTTCTTCCACCCAAGGCTCGCTGGCGTTGGCTTGGGTCAGCTGAATGGGGGTGAGGATCCGTTGGTAGTAATAACTGCCATTGGCGCCGTGGGGCCCGTTGAAACAGACAGTAATCGCGGATTTCCCCAGAGTGCCTGTCCAGACACCGGCCAGGTCGGCGGCGGTTGCAAGCAGAGGGGTGCAGGCGAGAGCGAAAGCGGCGAGTGGCTTGAACACGGGTATCGGACTTCCGGTTGTCTGATAGAGGGGATCAGGGTAATGGGAAGTGCGGTGGGATTCCAGAGAGGGACTCCCACCCGAAGCATTACCTGCCGGAACGCGTGGATTTCGTCCTCAATACGTTGGCAAGGAAATCGTGCCACTCGGCGTGTATTTGGCGACTTTCACATGATGATCCTCGCCAGCATATCTTCGCCGTCTGCATCCATGCCAACTTCGATAAAGCCAAAACTGGAATAAAATCCTTTGGCGACGACGTTGTTGGGGTTGTAGCAAATCTCAATTTCTTTCAATTCTTCGATCTGTTTTATTTCATGCAGGGCGAGACCCAGCGCTGCTCTACCGATGGATTTCTGCTGATGTTTTTTGTCCACCATAAAGCGCCAGATAGAGACTTTTCCTTTTGATTCCTGCACCCACATTAAAAAGCCTACGGCCTCTTCATCCGCAATGATGGCGCGTGTGAAGTAGCCCGGGTTGTACGCGGCCTCAACGAGCGACCAAGTATTACTAGCCACGTAGTCCTCTTGTTCTTCAGTGACCTCCAGTTCACAAATGGCCTCATAGTTTTGTTGCGTTATTTGGGTGAGTGAGATTTCCATCGCGTCGCCTGAATGAGGGTGATGATCGAGCTGAATCAATGTTTTATGGGTGTGTACCGCACCTGAATGGCAACGGTGTATCAAGGGAGGCTGGTTCTTCGTACAACCCCAGGTAAGGTTCGCGTCCCTCTTCGGTTTGTGCTCTTACACTTTCGAATATTCCAGCCATTCCTGGTAGGTGATCCGGCTAATGTGCTCTGTGCGATAGTCTTGGAGGAACTGGTTGTATTTGTTTTCTTCCGTGTGATGAAAGCGAAAGCCACACTTCGATTGGGCAGCATGGGATTGGATGTTGTCGGCGAAGTAACCACACCACAGTGCTTTGAGGTTCAGGTTTTCAAAAGCGTGTCGCATCACTTCACGCACGGCTTCCGGAATCAGGCCTTTGCCCCAGTACGGTACGCCGATCCAGTAGGCTATTTCCCCTTCCTGCTCACTGATTTCAAAATTGCTGTTGCTGCCTATGAGAATGCCCACACAACCAACAGCACGGCGATTTTCCTTCAATTCGACCGCATACACCTCTGGGTGATTGAAGACTGTGCGGATGATGTCGGCACTGTTCTCCACACTGGTGTGCGGGGGCCAGCCAGCGATGGGACCGACTCGAGCGTCTTTGGCATACTCGTATAGATCGGCGGCGTCTGTGTCCTGCCAGGGGCGTAGCAAGAGTCGTTCTGTTTTAAGTGTCATATCCCGTACTCGGAGTGGATGGGTGCGTTCGGGATAGAGTATTGGCAGACAGGCCATCGGTACACGCCAGTACCTCGGCTTCTTCGGTACTTTTCGCAACAACCGCGCCAAGCGCTGATACGATGATGGCTATTGTTTGTTATAGCGCTGGGGCACTATGCATCACATTCCGAAACTTTCCGTTCCTGACGATTCGATGCGGATGGGAGAAACCACGCTAGCGCAATGGCAAGGTTTACCGCTCTCTTTCGGTCATGCTTACTTGACGTTGCTGGTATGCCTCTCCGGTAGTGCCCACTTCACTCTAAACTTCAAAGAGCATGCGGTCAGGCGCGGAGGAGTGATGTTGCTGGCTGAGGACACCATTGCCTTGCTCAAACGTCGCTCGCGCCGCTTCAAGGTTTTTTTCTGCCTTATGCCGAAAGATTTTGCAGCGGAGGTTGCCTACCCGCTGCCAAATAGTTTGTTCGTCTTTCTGCATGACCATCCCCATTGCGTTCCATCCAACGACGACATGCCACTGATAGACGGGTGGGTGACGCAGATGCGGAATATTGCGCAGACCTGTCCCTCTTACCAACGCATCATGTTGCGCAATCAGCTGCAGAACCTCTTTTTGAAAATAGCCGAGCAACTTCCAGCCAACCAAATAGAAAACCGTGGATTCAGCCGGAAGGAAATGCTCAGTTGGCGCTTCTGGGAATTGATAGGTAAACACTGCATCCGCAACCGAGATGTGAAGTTCTACGCTGACGCACTGAATATCACGCCGTTCTACCTGTCGCAGTTGACCAAAGCGTTTTTCAATGACACTCCCAAGGGCCTGATCGATCGGCAGGTAACCTTGGAAATCAAGGCGCTCCTTTCATACAGTGACTTGGCTATTGGCCGTGTGGCCGACGAACTGAACTTCGCCGACGCCTCTTACTTGTGTCGCTACTTCAAGCGCCAAACGGGGATTTCACTTTCCCATTATCGTAAGCACAAGAGGGAGAAGGAGAGCCATGACTGACCTGCGGTGGTGAATCGGGCGCTGGATCGGTTGGACCTCCGACGTATCCCGACACCGGGCGGCGAGGGCATGAGTGCCCTTGCCACGGGGCTCATGAGCTATCGATCTGGTACCTGAACCCCTCGGCCGCCGCGCGGGAAATTCGGTATTCGAGCGGGGGAGATCAGGTTAAGCAAAGGCTCGGCGCGCCGGATCAAAAACATGATGACGACCTTGTTTCTCAGCGCCGATGGCAAGCCAATGTCTGCTGCGCAGTTTTTAGAAAACCTGTTTGGCATCCTTCCAGATTTCTTCAAAGACGAAGACGAACTGCGCTCCATTTGGGGTGAGCCAGACACGGAGCGGAGCGTCTTCGTTTACCGCGTCGGGCATCAGTTGCTAAGCGCAGAGAATCTTAGTGGGCGAGCGATTACAGCAGAGTTGCCGCGAAGGGCCGCTTTGGCACGGACAGCAGCCATTTCAAGCATCTGAGGGTCAGCTGCATAGACAGCATCAACCTGGCGGTCACGTAAGCTGCTTTTAAGGCCCATCATTTCCGCAAGGCTAAGGTCTTTTGAATGCTTGTGGCCGTTGATCATGGCGAAAGTACCCATAAGGGTGAAAATAGACTTGGATCTGAGGTTAACACCTCGCGCGGTCGGCTATAGGCGAAAGGCTGTGATTGCAAGGTATTGAGCGACGAAATGCATGGTTCTTCACGCTGCTCAGGTGTGCAATTCAGACTGGCTGAGCCGATCGGTAAATGATCGCCTACGGAGGCTAAAAGGCAAATAAGCCTATGAGCTTACTGAGTTACAGGTACAAAAAAGACGTCCATGGACGTCCTTTTTCGTTGAAGTGCCGGGGTAATCTGAATTGATTCTGTATCGTATTGATTTTTATTGATTATTTTTGGTTAGATTTTCTATTGGAATACCTTATGGAATACCATTCGCGAATCTTTTTAAATTCCTGCCTTTACGTCGACCAAAGCTCAATTCCACAGCTGTACTTCGGATTTCGCCTTTGAGCGGAACCAACGGCTACTGATAGCGATTGCTGGCGCTTGGTTCATTCCTTCACTCGCTCTGGCGAGTCGGCGCGTGCCTTATTGCTGTCGCTTACGGCAAATGCGCTTGTGCTCCAACTCCTCAAGGGAGATGCGCGTCAGTCATTCATGAGCCAGGGACGCAACTCCTTGAGGTTGGTTGCCACGATTTGCTGTGCCTCGGGGTTAGTGGCCTGATTTCTCGGGTCGATCTGATAGCGTTGCAATACATACTTCACCAGCGCTCTACGACTGGGCACTACCAGCTGGCCATCAGTCATGCCAAAGTCGGTTTCGATGATTGACTTCTGCGCTGCGTTCAGCCGTCCGTCGGCTGCAAAAATGACGGGAATCTCGGTATTCCAGTCTTCATCCAGCTCGCGAGTATTTTGCGATTCATCGAGCAAATCCGGCTGGCCCCGCAGGCGGCTGAGTACAAAGTCGCGGTACTGGCCGTTCTTCTCGCAGTAAGCCCGCACATGCCAGCGCATACCGGTGTAGACCAGTGTGTGAGGGGCGATCAGTCGAATTTCCACGTTTGGTGTGTTGAGCGATACGTACTCGGTTTCCAGGCGCAGGCCATCGCGACAGGCCTTGAGCAATGGGCGCAGGACTTCCGGCCGGATCGGGCGATCGGGGACTTCCAGCACCTTGGTGTGAGCGTAAGCTAGGGCGAGCCCATCAATGTGAGGAGCGCGTTCGTTGTTCTGGTAGAGCAGGTGCAAATAGGCGCTTGCGCTGTCGTCGATGAACAGCGGCGTGAACGCCTTGCCGGGCACGTAGCCTTTTATTTTTTTGTCATATGTAAGGTTTTTAGGCGCATGTTCCGTGATGTAGGTGTTGATGTCCTTGGACGCCTGCTGGCGACTGATACCGAAGCTCTGCATCAAGTGTCCCGTGGTTAACCGGCCCTCCCACCAGGCGACGGTCTCAATCAAACGGTAGCGAAGTGCCAGATCCCAGCGGACCTGTTCGATGGACTGCTTGCGTTTCATACCCTCTCCATGTGCGCGAATACTTTACCTGTATAAGTCTACATTCTAGACCTGTCGCTTAACACTACATATCGTGTGTCTGTCTTCAAAATGAATTGAAGTCACGAAAGGAAGTGGACATGAGTATGTCGGAAGCGGTTTCGACGGGAGCATTGCTGATGATGGGAGCAATCCTGCTGGTGTTACTGCATCAGTGTCTGAGATTGCGTGAGCTCTGGCAGATGGCTATGGGCTGCCAAAAAAATGCGCGCTGGGCGCGGATTTGGGAGGCAGAGAACCGCGAGTTGCGTTCGGCACTGCGCGCTGAAAAAGCACATATCGAGCAGTTGCAAAGAAAGCTGGTGATTTTGCAGGAATTGATCCCGGCTGAGGGATAAGGGAATGGACATGAACAGACTTGAACGGATTAAAGGCTGCCTGCTGGGAGGCGCTGTTGGCGACGCGTTAGGCGCCCCGGTGGAGTTTCTCGAGTGGTCGGTAATCGAAACCAGGTTCGGTCCACAGGGAATCATCGATTTTGTTCCGGCGTACGGTATCGCCGCCGCCATTACCGATGACACTCAGATGATGCTTTTTACCGCGGAAGGCTTGTTGCGGGCCTACGTGCGCGGTAGCTCACGAGGGGCTTGCCACGTCCCTGACGTCATTCATCATTCACTACTGCGCTGGCTGATAACCCAGGGTCACGCTGCTGCGATACCGGTTGATCGAGACGGGTGGTTGTTCGAGCAACCGGCGCTCTGGTCTCGGCGCACACCTGGTACTACCTGTCTCACTGCACTCAAGGCCAGTCCACGGCTGGGCGCTGTGGCCGAGAACAACAGTAAAGGCTGTGGTGCCCTGACGCGAGCCGCACCTTGCGCCTTCTTTGCAAACGCCTTTGACTACGCTGCCCAGTCAGGACGCCTGACTCACGGGCATCCTACGGGCTATCTGGCGGCCGGGATGTTTGCCGATATTCTCCAGCGCATTGTCGATAGAGAAGACAGCCTGGAACACGCGATCACTCAGAGCCTGGCCCAATACGGTCAAGTTCCCGGTATGGAAGAAACACGAGCCCTCATTGAGCGTGTTCTCTTCTTCTTTTACGAGGGCTACCAGCCCACCGCGCAACGAATAGGCGAACTCGGTGGTGGCTGGGTCGCCGAAGAAACGCTGGCTATCGGGTTGTGGTGCGCCCTGGCAGCCTCCTCGTTAGAAGAGGGCGTGATCAGAGCGGTGAATCACGGTGGTGATAGCGACAGTACCGGGCTCATCGCGGGGCATTTGTTGGGCGCACAGTATGGTGCTACAGCGATTCCTGCTCGATGGTTTGAGCAACTGGAATTGCGTGAGGTGATTGTGCAGGTAGCTGAGGATCTTGAGCGCGTGCCCCGTGAGTACTGTGGGGTTGGCGGCGAGTTCGATCAGCAGATCGAATTGGCATATCCCGGGAGTTGAGCGCACGTAACGCAGGGTGGCTCAAAGGGGCGCTCGCGGAGCTACTGGCGCGGCAACGATTCTGAAGAATAGGTGGGTGATAGTTCGCCCGTTTTATCGAGCTGCGTACAGGACGGGGCTTTGAACCTTGAGATTTCACATCAGCTTTGTTCAGCACGATGTACAGCGACTCTGCATGGAACGGCGTGGACTCGATGAACTCAATGTCGGACTGGTCGATGGTTCCGGCCGGGTCAAGCTCGATGACTCAGACCTATGCCTGATTGACCAAGGAAGCTGCAGTGCTGTGGTTTGAAGCAGCAGCCCCACCGGTCGTACCAGGGTTATAGTCCGGTGTATCGATGATGCACAGGTTGCCGAATAGGTCCGGGTCCATGGAAGCCTTGACGCTGGTGAAGGGCAGAATGTGCTGGTCAAGTACGTGGTGCAACGCTTCCAGATCAATTCCAATGTCAACGACCCCAAGCCCGAGGCCCAGCAACTGGTGCTGGCGAACCGGGCTCAGTTTTGCGGCCTTGGCTTTGCATCGATTGAAACGCGGCAGGAGCATGCGCGTTGTGACGTTCACGCCCCTGTCAGCTGGCTACCCTGGCAACCCTTGATCAGATCGCCCGCTCGAGCAGCTGCGCCTCGGCGATTTGGCCATCTTGATAACGCAGCAACACCTGGTGTTCACCTTGATTGAATAGCGATTGGTGCAGCTGGCGGGTGTCGAATGGACCTTGTGCCAGCGAACCGGCAATGCTGTCCAATTGCGCCGTGAAGCTTTGGCTTAGCGTGATATCGAGGCTGAAGACTCGTGAGCTGGTCAGTTCCATCTGCGAGCTGTACACACTGCGACTCTGGGTGGCGATAGCGTCGAGCTGCCCCAGACTTTCAAGTACCTTGGCTGCAGCGCTGCAGTGACGTTGCTGCGGATCAGCCATATAGCGCAAGGCGCTGCTCACAACCTGCAACTGAGTAGCTTGCAAGTATCCGCTCACCCAACTTTCCATCTTCGCCAGGCTGCCTTTCAGCGCTTGGCGGGCACTGTCTGCCCCGAACAGCTTGTCGGCCTCGATAGCCTGGGCGATGTCCAGCTCTTCTTTCATTTTGCGGTCGAAGAATTGCCTCAGAGCCGTGATCTGACTGTGCTGGCTTTCGAGGGTCTGCACAGCGTAGTGACTAATGCCGTCTTGCGCGTAGTGGTCGAGCAGGTCCTGGGTATAGTCGACCATTCCGGCGAGCGATTCCCAGCGGGCTTCGTCCAGTTCGCGCAGCACGCTGTCGAGCTGGCGTTTAATGGCGTTCAGCTTCTCGTTGATATCGTGCAAGTGCTTCTGGCCCACGGCTGAGGACACAACGTTCCACACCGCACCGCTGAGCAGCACGTTCTGCAGGTCTTCCGGTAATGACAGGCTGGCCTGCTCGCTGATCTTGCCACCGGTACGGACGAAAGCTCTGACGCTGCCATCATTGTTGGCGTTTTTGGTCAGTGTCTCGAAGGGCAGGCTACAAACTACATAGTTGCCCCTGGACATCTCTCCTAACGCGGCAAGCCCCGGCACATTGGCCAGCAACGGGCTGAGCGCGCTGATCTGGTCGGTGGGTAGCGGACGATGTACGCCTGCAGGCGGTCGCTGCAGCGTGTTGAGTTTCAGCAGTGTTTCGCCCTGGCCGTTCTGCACAACCAGCTCTGAGTTTCCCGGCGTGGAGGCGGGAGCTACATTGGTCGGTGCGGGTGAATGTGTCGCAGGCGCTTCGCGGTGCAGGCGAATCCAGCCCATCTGGGCCACAAATGGCACGGTCACCCGGTAGGCTTCGGCAATGCTGCTATGCAGGCCGAAGCCGGCCGTAGCTACGGCGCCGATGGGATTCAGGCGAAACCCCGTGGTTGCCACGGTGAACAACGCTGCGCTGCTTGCTGCCGACAGACCGACCGCGGTGCCAGAACTCACTGAGAGCGCGTCCTTGAGGTTGAACAGCCCGGCCAGCACCTTAGTACTGGTGGCGCGCTCAAAGCGATCGTTAGGCGCCAATTCGCGCCAACCGGCACCGAACAGCGCCAAGGCGATCTGACGTTCTTTGTCGGCGACTGACCGGTTCGCTGCGTCGCTGCCATTGAGCTTCTGATAAACGTCGTTGACGATTTCGGCATAGGACACAGCGGACTTTTTCAGGAAACGGCGCGTCAGATTCATCGCCGAGTGCCCACCGAATTGCTGCAGTTCGTGTCCCAGCAGTTCGAGCTGCTGTTGGTCGTAGCCCGCGGGTCGGGAGCTGTGCTTGGCTTGTACCAGCCGCTTCTTGACGTCCGCGTCCAGACCGGCGCGGCCTCTTGAGAAGTCGGTGATGATGTCCACCAACATGTCCACCTCATCGGGCTTGGCGCTGAGCAGGCTGGCGAAGAGTTCGTCGTCGCAATCGATTCCTGTAGTTGCCATCGTGTCCTTACCTCTCGGTGTCTAAATCAAGTTCAGGGGAGCAGCCGGCCAATTTAGAACTTGGGCTGCATCGCGCTAATTTGCCGTCGGCAGCTGCGTGGCCACCACCAGTTGTACCTCCACTCGACGGTTGAGAGCACTGGCAGGATCCACGCCCGGTTTGGGGCGTGAGTCACCGTAGCCTGCCACCACCACGCGCAGTGCCTGCTGTGGCTCAAGTGCCTGAATCAGCAGCTTGCGAGCCTCGCGTGCCCGTGCGGCAGACAAGGTGTAGTTGTCGTCATACACCGTGCAAAAACGCTCATAGTCAGTGACCGGGCGGGAAACCGGCAGGTTGTCGGTGTGCCCCTCTACCAGCACTTGCCCCTGGCCGTAATCCTGGATGAAGGTGGCCACCCGTGCGCTGAGCAGGGTCAGTGCGCCTTTGGCTTCGGGGGTAATGCAGGCGCTACCTCGGGCGAAGGCATTATCGGGGAGGGTCAGGCGGCGGTTCTGAATGTCGATGTCCACCAGATCCGTTTCGCCGGTGCGCTGCAGGTCTGACTGCATAGCGGCCAGCAGCTTGCTCAGGCTTGCCCGTTGGGCCGCGTCGCCTTTGCTGCGCTCTTCTTGACGAGCGGCCTCCATCTGCTGCTTCTCAACTGCTATCGCTGCCTCTGACGCTTTATTCTGCAGCACCGACACCACAAGCATCAGCATCACTACGGCCATTACCCCAGCCATAAGGTCGGAGATCGAGACCCATTCATTGGGTTTTTCTTTCATGGCCGTCTCACGCTGTCAGAGGCTCGTCGGAAGGCTTGCGTGCCAGCGGCTGATGGGCTTGATCGGCCATCTGCTGGAGCAGGGCAACCGTAGAGCCCGCCGCTTGCTGCAGGGGTTGCAGGTGATTGGAGAACTGCTGTCCGACCTTTTCCGCCAGCGCTTGGGGCAGGTTGGCGACCTGCTGCGTGCTGGTTGTCAGCGTCTTGAGTTGGGAGGACAGCTGCGCCAGGTTTTTCACCGCTTCGCTGAGCAGTTGGCCGCGCTGGTGCGGGTCGCTGCGCAGCTCACCTGCCAGTTTTTCGAGCGCTAGCAAGGTTTGCGTGCCTTGGGCGAGCAGTTCCTGGAAATGCCCATGCAGCTTGTCAAAGCTATCGGGCAGCTCTTTCAACTGTTCGAGCTTCTTGCCCGTGGCTCGCATGTTCCTATTACTCTCAGAGATATCAGTCAGCCCTTGAGTGATCTGTTCTCCCAGCGTCCTCATGTTTTTTTCCATCTGACTGATGGCGCCGTTGAGCTCGTCGTTGGTCGTCGTGAACATCGCGCTGGCGTTGGTCTGAGCCCTGTTGGCCCCTTCGATGTTGCGGCTCACGCTCGCCATCACCTCATTGACCTCGCCAGAGAGCCGGACTACGGCCTCGGAAATATTGTCGGTAGCCGATCGCAGGTTCTCCGACATCGTCGTGGTGTTGTGAGTGAAGTCCTGGCTCATCCGGTTGACGTTATCCATCATCCCGGTCTGCAGCTCGTTCATTACGTCACTCAGGCGTGAGATGTTGGAGTCGAGACTGCCCTGCATCGTTTGCAGGTGAGCATGGAAGTCATCGTTGAGCTTGTCGATGGCCGCACCGACGCTCTTCTCCATGGTTAATACGCTGCCTTCCAAGGCACTTGCAGATTGGGCAAGTTGCTTCGCTGCTTTACCCATGGTAGTGCCGGCTTGCTCGAGCGCATTGAGGTTGTCGGTACTGGCTGTGACGAACAGCTCCAGGCTGTGCTGGCTGGCTTGTGTATGCGCGCCAACTGCCTGTGTCGCTTCGATACCTTTAGTTGAAAGTGTGGCCAACTCATCAAACCGCTCTTGCAGATGAATAGCCTGTGCGCGGTCTGCGTCCAGTTGCGCGCCATGCTGCTCAGTCAGGGTCGCCAGCAAGGTTTGGCTCTGGCGCTCACGGCGCTCACTTTCATCTCGCGCGTGCTCCCATTGCAGGGTAGCGGTCTGTTGTAGGCGCTCCGTCAACTGGTGGCCGTGTTCGAGTGTCTGCCCCAGCCCGGTGAGCTGCTGGCTCGACTGTTCCAGTTGCGCCTTTAGGCGGCCGAGGCCAGCGTCGAGGCCCAGCAGGGTTTCTCCTTGGCCCTCGAGCAGGTCCAGGCGCGGCAGGTGGGCGGCGTAGCGAGCCAGTGCCGCGAGATAGCCTTCCGCTCCGCTGAGTTGTTGCAGCTGCTGCAGTTGCCCGTCCAGATTGGCGGCGGTCCGCGCGAACTGCTCATCGCAGGTTTGTCCGCGTTTCAACTCGATCAGCTTAAGCTGCTTGAGTTCATTGCCCAGCAATTGGCTCTGACCGGCAATGGCCTGCACCAGTTGCTCACCGACGGCGGCCAGGGCCTGCCGGGTGAGTTGGTCACGGAGCTCGGTTGCGTTCTTGTGCTGATCCCGGCGGTTATCGATGTCGCGCTTCATGCGGTCGACGCACCAGCCGGTCCGGCGGCTTTCAGCGGACCAGCGGGCAGAGTCCCACAGTTTCAGCGCGATAAAAGCGATAATCCCCCAGGTCGAGGTTTTGAACTTGGTACCCAAGTCTTTCATCATGCCCGTGAGCTGGCCCAACGAGTCGCTCATTGCGTTCAGAGAATCGGCGTTGCCCTGCAGGATTCCAGAGGCTTTATCCAAGGCCATGCCCAGGCCCAGGAAGGTTCCCAGCAAGCCGACGATTAACAGCAGCCCCGGCATATTGGCTACGATGCGTTCGGGTAGAGTGGCCACTGCCTGGTTCAACTCACCGAGTGACCCGTGCTCGATGTCCAGCGCGCCCTTGTGCGTGCCGCCTTGCCAGTTGCGCTCCCAAGCCGGAGCGCGGCCGAACACCTCGGCGGTGATCAGCGAAACCAGCATGCCACCTATGATCACCGTGCAGAATACCAACTCCAACGGGTTCCCCAACGATGGCGATAGGAACTCCAGAACTGTGCCACTCACGCTGCCACCTCAACCTGGGTGAATTGTTCGGCACGCTTGCGGCAGTCGGATTCGAAGATGTTGGCGAAGCTGATGATAAGCGATTGTTCCTCGCGCTTGAGGTTCTCCCACTTCTCGCCGTTTTGGGCGCAGCGAATCAGCAGTTCACCCACCTCAAAACCGTCGTCGATAAGGTATTCACGGTCCTGGTCGATCAGGCGCTGCTCGTCATTTTCCAGTAATTGCAGGAAGCCCTCGGCTGCATAGACATAGTTGCGCTTGGCGAGGACATCGCTGGCAAGTTTGTCCAAACGGGCCTCGTCGGTAGGCAACAGTTTTTCGAGGTCGGTGAGCACCTTGGCCTCCTCGACTGGCAGTGGTTCCAGCTTCGCTAAATTGTTCAGGCGCTTGACGATCACCTGGTCGCGGGACACGCGCTTGCCCAACTCCTCCCAGGTGTCTTGATGCTGCTTTAGGTCCAAGCCCCACACGTTGATCATCTCTTCGAACACGAACGGGATCACCGGCTTGCCGAATCGAGCGGTGGTCAAGCTGTCGAGGCGCTCCATGGCATCGTCATCGAGTTCGGCGTGGCCTTCTATCAACTGGCTGGCGATCTGAATGATGAACAGCGGCTCATCCAGCACATTGTTAATTTCTTTGACGTGCTCCATTTGCTCTTCGTACAGGGGCAGCAGTTTCTGCACGGCTCGAATGCGTAGGTAGTGCTCGAAGTTGACGAACGCTTCATCCTCGACCAGTCGGCTGATCCGAGCACGAACCAGCTCGTAGCGGTTGCTCATGGCCAGGCCTTCGAGCGCTTGGCGGCCCGACTCATCAACGTGCTCCATCGCGGCTTCGAGGTCGGCGGCACGCTGTTCGGCTTCTTTGACTTCCTGATCGTTAAGCAGATGACGCTTGATGTCGCGGGCGCGTGCGATAACCCATTTGATCGCCGCATCGACCTTGGCTACAAGCGGATGGTTATCCAGATGCTCCAAGACAGCCAGTGCCTTGTCGAGCGCCATGCTGATGCCCTGAACCCAAGGGATTGGCACATTCGCGGCGATGGTCCTCAGCACCATACGGGCTTTGGAGATATAGGGCTTGGCGGCCTTGTATAGACGCTTGACTTCACCAACGAAGGTTTCGGCCTTGTCAGCCAGCCAGTTGACCGCCTCTACGACCTTCTCCTTGACCACCTGAACCGCTTTGCTGACAAAACCTTTGATCTTGCTCAACCAGCCCATTTACCCGTCACTCCTTGAGTTCACGCCCAACAATTTGCGTGCGATATCGGTACGCCCGGTCTGTTCGCCAGGTGTGGAAACTTTTATGTCATTGCGTGCCAGGAGCAATTGCTCGATGGCGCCGAGCACATGCTCAGGCGTCAGCCGTCCACCGCCGCCTTCCAGCAAGGGTTTGGGCAACGCCAGGCGCAGGCAGGTGCGGATTTCCCGGCCAGAGAGACCGGCAGAGGGCTGCACTAGCGCCTCAATCAGATCTTCGCGCACCAGGCTCAGAGGGATGCCTTGGACCAGCAGCTTGGCCCAGATCGCTCGACGTTCGTCATCACCTGGAAGCTCGAAATGAATATGCTGAGAGATGCGGCTGACGAACGCCGAGTCGTAATTGCGAGCGAAGTTGCTGGCGAAAATCACGATCCCGGGGTGTTTCTCCAACTCGATCAGCAGGGTCGAGCGCATCGCGTTGACTTCATTGTCGATGCCCTGGGTCACTGAGGATAGGCGACGACCGAGCAGCGTATCGGCTTCATCGAGAAACAGCACCGCGTCCTCGTTGCGCGCTGCGGCAAACAGGCTGACGATGTTCTTCGAGGTGTCACCCATGAACTTGCTTTCCAGGTCAGCGATGCTGGCATTGATCAGCCGCTTGCCGATACTGCCGGCGAATGCTTCGGCGGTGAGGGTCTTGCCGGTCCCTGGGGCGCCATGAAAATTGAGCAGCGTGCCTCTTCCGTTTGGGTCGACCTGCGCGAAACCCCAGGTCTCATAGATGACGTCGTGATAGCGAATCTTGACTAAAGCCTCATCCAGTTGCTGACGATTACTGGCCGAGAGCACCACGTCCCGCTCAAGGGTGAAGCGCGGTTCGCTGCTGCGTTGCGGTGCACAGGCGTCAGCTAGGGCGGGTGCGTCGGGAGCGACGAGTTCAGGACGAAGGTTTTTGTACAGGTATTCTCTGGAAGACATGCTCAGCTCTGCCTCAGGTTATGGGGCAGGCAGATGACCAGGCCGGAGGGCGAATGGCTGAGCAGAGCAAATGAGCGGCGCAGGGGAATGTTCACACGAGAATTCCATTTGTCGAGGTGATGGGTGCGAAATGAATTGTGGCCATTTGCTTGTATCGACCGGCTGCGACGGTACTTGAGGTGGATGTAAAAGAAAAGCGCGTCGGATTTATTCTCGTAAGCCGGTTGGGGCTGGGCTTGCTGCTTCCACTGCGAACTGGCATTTTGCGCGAAGATATCAATGCGGCATCATGCCGAATGAGCGTGAGCAACCCTCACGACGACCGTCCTGAAAGCGTCGCGACGACCGAAGAGGAAAAACGATGTCGATCCCGGATTTTCAAAGTGTCATGCGCCCCGTGTTGGAGGCTGTTCGGGACGGTGTTGCGATACCGCTTAGCGCACTTCGCGAGTGCATCGCTGATGTACTCCAGCTAACTGAAGATGAGCGCAAGGAGCGGCTGCCATCTGGGCATCAAACGGTGATCAACAACCGCGTGGGCTGGTCTAGGACGTATCTCAACAAAGCAGGTTTGTTGACTATCCCGAGCAAGGGCATGGTGCAAATCACCGACCGTGGTCGGCAAGCGCTGGCCAACGGCCCTGCGCGCATCACCGTGACTTGGCTGAAGCAGTTTCCTGAGTTCGCCGATTTCCACACCGCCAAACCCCAGACCACCGAGGTGCTGAGCGTGATGGGGGGTGTGGCTGTGGAGCGCGCCGAGACGACCCCGGATGAGCAACTGGCTGATGCTCACCAGGCACTTATTCAGTCGCTCGCCGAAGACCTTCTGGCACAGGTGAGGGCTGCCAGTCCGATTTTCTTTGAGCAGCTGGTGGTCGATTTGATGTTGGCCATGGGCTATGGCGGCTCGCGTAAAGAAGCCGGCAAGGCAACCCAGGCTACTAATGATGATGGCATCGACGGGATTATCAATGAGGATAAGCTCGGGCTGGACGTGATCTACCTGCAGGCCAAGCGCTGGAGCAATACGGTGCATCGGCCGGAGATTGATAAGTTTATCGGTGCGCTGACTCGGCAGCGGGCGCGTAAGGGGGTGTTTATCACCACCTCGGATTTTTCCGTGGGGGCCCGGGAGGCGGCGCTTGGGCTGGATATCAAAGTGGTGCTGATCGATGGGGTTGAGATGGCTCGGTTGATGGTTGAGAACAATTTGGGGGTTAGTGTTAAGCAGGTTTATGAGGTGAAGCAGCTGGACAGTGACTACTTTTCTGGGGAGTGAAGGGGTGTGGGGTGGGTTGATTGACCGGGGGAATCTGAGCCGGTTCTATAACTTATTGATTTTTAATATTTATATTTTTTCAGTACTTACTTGGAATACTAATTCGATCCACGATGCTTTGAGACGTGATCGGATCGTCTGATTCGATGGCTTCCAATGCAGATGTAATACGGATAGGAGGTCTGCCTTGGTTGTGCCCGCTCGGGGCGGTATGCCCGTGACAAGGTAGTCTAAAAACTGCGGCGTCGCATGAACACTCTTCTTGTTTTACCTCCTCATATGCGGGAGAATAACCGGAAGTCAGGTCTTTAAGAGATACGCGCATGCAGGCTTGCCAGATTTTCAGTGATGCAGATGACGTTGGCTATCGACTTGGGCAACTGAGCACGTCCCTGGAAGCGTTTCGCGAAGCGATCAACCAGGGTCATTTACATCGGGTGAGGTTGACTCCCAATCATCCATTAATCTTCCCTGGTTTGGAGATGTGGGGTTGGATCGTAGGGTCTCTTCGAGATCAGCTTCGTGGTCTGGGATGGGTAGCGCATGAAAAAGCTACCTACCCTGTGACAGTCCATCCCTATCTGAATCTAGCAATTTCAGTAGCTTCTGGCGATGCTAACGTGGGCAATCCATTCGCGAGTCCCAGTACCCGCTCCAAGAAAGGTAAGCACACGGTTGAGGCAGTTGAGCAAAATTGTCAATTAGACATGTTTGCTGATCTCATGCCCGAGCCTTCGCATTATTCCGAGAATGAAGGCTATGACACGTGGGTTTTGCTCCATCACACAGACCATTTGAAAAATGAGATTCGGTTTGAGCTTTCACGACCATCAAGCATCGACAAAAGCGGAAAGATAAACGCTTGGTTTGAGCGTATCCTGCTTGGCTCCATCGATTTGGATGACGACTTTGCTGTGATTACCCCTCCAGGCGGCCCAGATATTGAGATCGACATTCGTCGTAAGAACGCATGATTTTGTATGTTTAACTCACAAAGGTTTGCGCTGGCCAGACGGCGGCGAGGAATGAAAAAAAGAGAGCTGGCGACCCTGATCGGAGTCACTGAGCGCTCTGTATCAGGTTACGAAAGTGGTACTCAGGAGCCAGAGCAAGGAACTCTTTCAAAAATCGCTAGCGCGCTTCGATTCCCTGAAGCATTTTTCTTTGGCGATGACCCTGAAGTCCCCACTCCAGATGTAGCGAGTTTCCGATCGCTTTCGAAAATGAGTGCCTCCCTCCGTGATAGTGCTTTAGGAGCGGGTGCGATTGCATTGCTCTTGAATGACTGGCTGGAGTCTCGTTTTGATCTCCCTGCTGCTGATTTACCCGATCTCGGAAGCGAGCGGGGTGCTCTCACGTCTAACGACGAGTCTCTGCGTCTGGTTGGACTGCCTACAAACCAAGGTCCTGAGGTCGTGGCTGAGATGTTGCGAGCTCAATGGGGGCTTGGAGATCACCCCATAAAGAATATGATTCTGTTGTTGGAATCAAAAGGGGTACGTGTCTATTCCTTGGCAATTGACGCTAAAGAGGTTGATGCGTTTTCAATGTGGAGCGGTGGCCGTCCCTTCATGTTTCTCAATACCTTTAAATCGGCGGAGCGTTGCCGCTTTGATGCCGCGCATGAGTTAGGGCATCTTGTGATGCATCAGCATGCACACCCTCAAGGGCCAGATCTTGAACGTGAGGCCAATGCGTTTGCTTCGGCTTTTCTAATGCCAAGGGCGAGCATTCTGTCTCAGGCGCCACGCTCGGTTACCCTCAACAGTCTCATCAAGTTCAAAAAGATTTGGGGTGTATCCGTTGCTGCGTTGAACTACAGGCTACACAGCTTGGGTCTCGCTACGGATTGGACTTATAGGACCCTGTGCATTCAGGTCTCCCAAGAAGGCTACCGGAGCAACGAACCAGCACCCTTAGCGCACGAGCGCTCGGTTGTTCTGGAGAAAATATTCGCTGCTCTTAGGGCTGAGGGTATAGGTAAGGCTGATGTTGCAGGGCAGTTGGCGATTTTTTCCGATGAGATTAATGAGCTGACTTTTGGCCTTATGTTGAATGTCTTGAAGGGGAGCAGCCAGAGGTCGCCTGATTCTGAGAAGCTTTCTACAGCTAAACTGCGTCTGGTCAAGGGGTAACAGGGTCACCTTCTACATCGTCCGTAGTGTGTTGGCGCTGACTTAAAATTGCCAGCCTCCCTGCAACGACAGCCCATCCCCCTTTCACGGAGCGCAAGGCAAGTAGTTGTGTTTTCTACAGCCTACTCGCACCGGTGAGAAACGGTTGAGTCGTCTCGTGATTAGGTCGTAATTGGAAGGAGACTGGTAATCGGCGATCACCATCCCTTCCTCATCAGCGTCTCAAAATCTCGACGTGACAAGACCTGTGCGCAGTTACGCCAATCGTTATCGGTTGGGCGCATGGTCGCGTTGTACCGCAGATCGAAGCCCGTTTCCTGCTTCTGGGCATTGATGTACTGATCCATCAATTCCCCTAGATGCTCGATGTTGTCAATCCATTCGTCCTTGATGGTATCCGGCAACGAACCGAACAGATCGAAGCGGTCCTTCATGCGCTCGGAAAGGCGGTCGTAGACTTTTTCGTCCACCGTCTGCTCGTTCACGAGGTTCAGCATGTCCACTTTGTCGCGTGTCTGACCGAAACGCTTGATGCGGCCGATGCGTTGTTCGAGTTTGGTCGGGTTCCATGGAAGGTCAACGTTGATTAAAGCGCCCAGCGTCTGTAGGTTGAGTCCCTCACAGGCTGCATCGGTGGCTACCATAAGGCGAAGCTTGCGATCCGCGACCATGCGCTTGAGGGTTTCACGCTCGATGGCCACACTGTCACCTTGTCGATAGAGCCGGCTGCGACTCGCGCCTGCGTAAAGACCCACTGCCTCATCGGGGTAGCGTGCAGCGAGCGATTCAGCTACCCAGCGGGCGGTGTCGTAGTATTGGCTGAAAATAATGCAGCCAAGCTCACGCCAGCCCTCGTTCTCCAGGTAGTGCAGGATTGCCTTAAGTTTTGGATCTTCCTTGACCAGCTTCAGGCGATATAGCAGCCGCTTCAGGGCCAGCTGCTCATCGGTGCTTTGTACTTGCACCGAAACCTCACCCTCATCGCTTTCTTCAGTGATCGTCTCGCCGCCCAGTAATTTGGTGGCGGTGTTGATCCCAGCGACGATACTGCTGCATATGCGCTGCTCCATCAGATTTTTCATGAAGCCGCTTCCACGTCCGCTGCTGGCCAAAGCCTTGCCGAAGCCACGAGCCTGGTTGTAAGCCTCGCGGAAGTCCTCACTGGAGCGTAGAGCCAATCCTTCAAACAGGGCATGGAAGCGGTGAACATCCTTTACTAATCCGACATCGGGATGAACGTCCACCCCAATGGCCTTGAGAAGCCCCTCATTTTCGAGCGTGGTACGTTTGCGCAGCACCACATGGCGCACAAATGGATTCTCGCGTTGGAAGAAGCTAGCCCCAGCGACACGGCGCTCCAGTGCATCTTCCATAACCTCACGGGCATCCTCACCCAGCTCGGAGTATGAGCCGCCAATCCATTCGTTCTGCGGTAGCCCCAGATCCTGGCGAATTAAGCTGTAAAGCCGCCGCGCTTGGCTATCGTGAGTTGAATTAACTGTTGGCAAAGGCGCACGAAGCAACCGCCAGGCATAACCTGCATCCGTGACGTCCTCTTCCCCAGAGAGGATCGGGATAATGTCCTTAGGCCTGTGCCATTCTGAAAAATCTCCGCCCAAGACGAAATTACCTTTGCCCTGGTGCAGAACCCGAACCAAGTCCCACAAGTCCTCCCGGCGAGTCTGGATCGGCGTTGCCGTACCAAGGAGCACGTGATCTGAACGGGCAGCAACGTCACGGATGAACGCCAGCAGCTCATTCGGTGTGCCCGCGTCCTTGCCCATTCCCTGACGGGTGCGCGCCTTATGAGCTTCGTCGAGTATCACCAGCCCAAAGCCGCCACGGAGCCCAAGCAGATGCGCCTTCTCCGGCGAGTCGCGCAGCATCAGGCCGGTTGAGATGATACCGATCCTAAGTGGGCAGTTTGCAACATGGCCAGCGCCCTCGGCAGAGATCGCTCGCCCTTGCTCATCAAGCCAGGCTTTCTGCTGTGTCTGCCATCGCGCGCAGGGAATGCCCAGCTTGTCCATCATCTCGGTCTGCCACTGCTCGCAGAGGGTTGCCGGCGCAAAGATGATCACGGGCTTACTGCGCCCTTTCTGTTCGGCTAGCAGGCTTAACGCCAGAGCAGCCGTGCCCATGGAAAGTGTTTTCCCTAAGCCGACCTCATCTGCAAGCAGCAAGCGGACAACGCCATACTCTTGGTAATGCTTCAGGCACTCTGTGACGAATCCCTGTTGCCAGGGTTGCAGAGAGAACCCTTCGCGGTACAGCGGGGACTCAATCAGGGCAGCTGGGGCAATCTGCTCAGGCTCCTCCACCTCATCAATGGATACCTCATGGCGGTGGCTGCGCCGAGTAATCTCCCGGCACACCGCATCCGGGAGCGGCTTGGCTGAATTCCACAGATAATCGAATTCGGCCTCGATCCAGGCGACCCCTTCGGGGGAATCGTCGGACCAGAGGATTTCGTAGTGACTTTGCCAACCACTACTGGTCTCGTTCATTGAGCCAATGAAGCCTAGCTTGCGGCCATCGGCTAGATCGATCACCCCAGCCTTGCCATGTACGAAACCGCAGGCGCTGTCAGGCGCAACCCGAATGACCTGGCCACGTTTCTCCAGAAATGAGGCCAGTTGTTGGTAGCGTTCGCGATTCAGCAGCGATTCAATCTCGACCGAGCGCTCGTTCAGCTTGCCCAGCAGCTTTGCCTCACACACCTGGGCCACCCGCAAGTCCTCAGCCTGAATGTCCGCATTGCAAACAATCTGCACCTCGGGAATCTGATCGATCAGCTCCCCGGCCACCTCAAACAGCGAACTGGTGAAGTAGCCGGCGATTCGCCGATAGCGCCGAGCCCCTTTGAGGTGCTCGACGAGGAAGCTCTGATCCAGCGCATGGGTACGTGAGGACAAGCGGGTGATTGTCATGCCCTAACCTCTCAGGAGTCCAACCGCTGCGTTTGCATCCGAGAGACAAGCACCTCAGCAGCTGAACGCACAGCTTCATTGCGGGACTTATTCTCCAAGAAACGAACCAGATCGATCAGCTTTGGACGGACTTCGAGGTAGTCAGGTAGATCCTCCATCAGTGTTTTGACCACAGATTGCGGTTCGACCTCAGCTAGCAGCTGCTGAATGGCTATGACCAGATGACCCAGCCAGGTTGGGCCAATTTCCGTGCTATCGGTTAGCTCACGGGAGCCGAACTCATCGACTTGCTTCAACCGCGAGCCATTGGCCGTCATGCTGGCCATGACTTTTGTGTAGTCATCCACACGGAAGGCCTTGGCAAAGTTCTGGTAGTTGTCCAGCTTTGAGGCACCGACCGACTCCATATCCAGCATGCGCAAGTAGAAGCGCTGAATGCCATCAATCGCTTGCCAGGTGTCCAGCGCAATCCCTTCAGGCACCAACAAGCTGTTGGCTGCCTCGGAGGCTTGCTGGACGATTTCATCCACCACGGAGATCTCGCCTTTGACTCGTGGCCGCAAAGCGAACGTGGTGACATCGGTCTCGCCAATCTTGGTGTAGGCGGTTAGTACTTTTAGGGCCGCTGCGTAACCAGCCATCTGCAAGTCTGCATCATTGAACACAGGCTCACCCATACGGGCTTCCACCTCATCGTTGAGGTGCATCATCTGCTTGATCTGAGTCGCTACTTCATTGCGAACCGCAGGAAGAATGCGCTGCTTGAAGCCGACTTTTTCGCCTGCACTTCGCTTGCGCAGCATGAGCGTCACAGTCCCCTGTACGTATCCCCCCTTCTTAAGCTCAGTACTGGTTTCTGTAGCTATGTACCAAGCGGCCACCACTTGGAGCCCTGCCGCCCAGAAGATACCTACCATGTCCGACCACACCTCAGTGCTTTGATGGGTAAACATCACACACTGCATTCCGTTGTCCGGCATGTGTTTAGCCATCGCGGAATAAGCATCGATCATCCCGCGTCGGAAATCGTCACCATCACCCTTAATGGCCAGTGCTCGGCGAGAGTCCCACGTCCACTCACTAAATGGCGCAGGTGGGTTTTTGCGCAACCAGGCGATAAAAAACTCGGTGATCTCGTGATAGTGAACAGCATCAGCATAAGGTGGGTCAGTTATGAAAATGTCACAGTCTTCAGCAAGAGCAGATGCTTCGTGAGTTCGAATGCTTACATCAACATTACCAATTGGGGCGTTTGCAAAACCATAAGAGCGCCCATTTTCATGACTTACAAAACAGCGAGTTCCATAGTTATAGAATGTATTTAGTGATTGATTGTAGAAAACATTATTAGTCTTCTCCCAGTGATTCATCCAATTTGCAATTCTTGAATTCCAATCAAGAGACTTTGCATTGAAGATACAATCTACTGGGCTTCGGTGCGAGAAATACAATGCATGCAACATAAGCTGTCGCGCGTTAAAAAGATGATGCCAGTAACCCCATCCGCGCTCGCGAATAGGCTGCGTTGTATTGTATCCGGGTTCAATGGCCATATCGGGAATGAGGCCTTGCGCCTGCCAGCTGGCCATATTGGTTGACACGAATTCATCTACGATTTTTTCACGCCGCTCATCTTCAGGGGTAACTGCAGCAAAGAAAGTCGCCTGTCGCGACTGATCAAGAGTTGCCTTTTTGATCCACTGAACAGCGTAAAGACGCTCTTGAAAAATATCTTCGGGGCGAGGCTTAAAGTCGTGTTTTTCCCAACGCCTCAGTCGGTTGCTATTTTCTCCTGAAGGTGTTTTGAAATCACCCCGCAGTGTTTTTATGGTGGTGGAATAGGTTTTACCGTCGAGGGTATAGACCATGCAGCCATCCTGGACAGTGCCACTGTCAGCGGACTTCATTTCGGCCGCTGTTGCGCCAGTTTTGATTTCTATCTTGAAGCGCTTTGATTGATGATCGGGTACAAGCGTGGCGATCACGGAATTCGGTTTGGAGATTACCCAACTTGGAGAGAGCGGCACCATCCAGCCCGTATCCGGGCATCTAGCTTCTAGGCAATACAAGTAGGCTTTTGCCCGATTACCTTGGGCATCATGCTCAATACCAAGAGCTGTAATTTCTTTGTCTACCGCCTGAGCTACTAGTTGCTGTGATTCTTCAATCTCTGCGCGACGCTTCGGAGTAGCACCAATGATGTTCACATTTCCCCAGTTAAGCATGCAGGCAATTGGGTTGAGGTCAGAAGCATAAACATCACACCCCATGCGAGCTGACTCGAATGGGATGGACCCACCCCCTGCGAAGGTATCACCAACTTTGGGCCGATGGCCGTAGCGCAAAACACCTAGCTGTTCAACGAGCTGCTCCATTGAGCCGGCAGTTATCCCAAACCGCCCCAGCCGCTCACTGACTTTCAGCCACACGGGAGCTAATAGGAACGCCTGATCAACTTCTTCCGGACGCTTACACAGCAGCGAGCGCTCTTCATAAGTTGGTAAGGTTGCCAATGCCATTGTGTAGACGTCTGCTTTTGCAGCATCACTAATTCCCCTTTTCCAGCTCAATTTGAGGCCTTTTTCTTCAGCCTCCATGGGGAACCACCAGACGTCTACATCCTCTTCTCGCAGATCGCTGCCTTCTAAGATCTTGTAGCTGAAATAATCCCAAGGGTTTCTTAACGAAATCATCCTGGCAATTTCTGCCGGCTTAAGGGCGTTTTGAGCCACCGCGCGACGACCTAATCCCTGAAGATCAAATGCCATCAGTGCTTCGAACAACTCAAGATCCTGCTCTGCATCGTCGGTTTGGGGCAGCAGGCTTCCAAGCACAATAGAGCGAACAAGTATCAAAGGCTTGCGGCCTTTCCAGTAGGACCCTAGGCCTGTGAGTGTCTGCCCAAGATTGGCCTTACGCTCCCGCTGTGCCTCAAATGACACCTTTTGTGCTGGGAATACGGTTTCGATCAGCGCGGGCGCGTCCTTAAGAGAGAAAGGCACCAGCTGTATGGGTGTCATTGCGGTCATTTCGTTCTTCCTTAATCGAACAGGCCCAAGGTTGGGCGCTCAGTGTCTTGTTTGCGGGGTTTCACAGACTGCGGCTTGAACAACTCGGTCTGTGCTACGTCGCCCAGCGCGTGTCGGAGAGCCAGGCGCCAGCCCTTGTTGCCGTCATGCACACCGCCTGTACTCATGGCGGTCATGCCGAACAGCCACCAGCGCTCTTCAGGGCGCAAGGCAAGCCAGTTGCGTACTGCTACGGGAATCTTCTCGGGACTCATGTCTTCAACCGCCCAGGCCAATACGCAAAGCTCTTTGCCAAGCAGGCGATCCACGGGGTTATCGCCCACCTTCCAAGCGCTAACACGCAGGTTGTGCTCCTTTAGGCGCACATTAAAGGCACGCTGAACCTCACTGCGGATCGCCGTCCAACGCAAGCGCTCAATCACAACGCGCTCGATGATGCTGGTTTGCTGATCCTGAGCCTGCAGTCCGAGGCTTTCGATAATGCGAACTGCGCCAGTCGAGCTCTTGGGCACCTCCACCATGAAGTGATGAGGGTCTGTAGTGGCCGGCACACCAAAGCCGATGGTCGGGCGCTCAGGTGCCTTGGTTTTTTTGGCACCACTTACAGTTTTACTGGGGGAACGAGCCATGCCAGAGTCCTCTTTACGTAATGCGTTGGCCATGGTCATTCCTCCTGGATCACATCGCCAGGACGCAGCTCAACGCCACTGAGCTTGGCGAACTCCTTGGCAGCGAAGCCATTCTCGAAGGCTGCTCCGCTTCGAATCTGCACGGTAACGGTTTCTTGCTCATTCCCGAGGGCCTTACGCAGACCGTTAATCGCGGCCTCGATCACGGAAGCCGTAACCTCGCGCTCAACAAAGTTGATGCTAACGGTGTTCTCACCTTCGCCAATCTGGATACGTACCCCCTTGAAGGTGGCCGGCGAGCTTTTAAAACTATTGAGTACGCCGAACACCTTTTCGGTACTGTCGAGCGACACCTTCTTGTTCTCAGCCAACTTTGCCGGCTTGGCATCGTCGATCTGAACCTGTTTGTCGTTGGCAGCAGGGATCTGGAAGTCAGCGGTACGAGTAGCCTCGCCCGAGCACGCATAGACCATCAGGCGGGCTGCCTGTGAGCCAACCTCGAAGGGGTCTCCGTACAGTTCCCCATCTTTAGGGTTGGAGCCATCTAGGGTGTAACGCATATCGGCCGCAGGCATGCAGGAGAGAGTGACAATACGCTTGTCGGCGATGGCCTGGACCTGATGACGCACACGAAGCTCCGCCACCCAGCGCTGCGGCTCACCTGTTTCATGTTTGCCTTCGCTGTCCACAGCAAGGAAGTACAGGGTTGCCGTGTCGGTCGTGAAATTATCCAGATCTTCGATCTTAGGGTCGCTGGTACTGACCTTGGCAGTCGGTGCGTAGTAAACCACTGGGCTCTGGCCCGCATTACGGGGAATCAGGGCTAGAGTGGTTTCGCCTGTCGCTTCATTTGCGGCATGCACAGTCACGTTCACTGCAGTTTTTTCTGCCGGGAACGGCCCTTTCTCGATGTAGCCGTCAGTCCCTTGTCGCCAACGACCTTGCTTTAGGGCTTCTGTCTTGAGGGTCTCCATGCCGCCGGCGCCGGGCATCCAAGCCCAGATTGGATTGCTCTTGGCGCGCATCAGCACGTCTTTCCATGGCGTTCTGCGGTCATTCGCCGGCCAAAGATCCTCTTCTGCCATTGCCCAGTAGGTGCCCGGTTCATCCAATAGATTGAGGATCAGTTTGTAATTAGCACGAGGGCTGGCCAAGAGCTGCTCAATCTGGTGCTCGGCAGAGTTGGTGCCTTGCCCCATGTTCAAGCCATTATCAATTGTGGCTTGCATGAGTTGGGCATTGCCGGTCATCTCGTCGATGGCTGGGAAGTAGATCCGGTTGTAGGTGCCGGAAAGCGCTTTGTTAAAGCGCTGCTGGGCATCTTCCAGGCGATCACGTGCTTCTTCGAAGAGGCTATCACCGTCCTTCAACCGCTTGCAGATGGACTCAATTGCATACAGGTCGCGCAGACGATCTTCGACGGTATCGGCGAGGTAGCTGTCCTGGCCGGACAGCACCATGAAATTGTTCTTCTCTTGCTGGTACTCGAAGAAATTGATCAGCTCGCTCGGCGGCAGCTTGCCGTCCGGACGCACCACAATCAGAACACGAGGTCCGCTTAGCTTTAGATCGTCCAGTCGCGGCAGCACTTGGACATCTTGGTAGGCAGCCTTGCTAACCGGCTGCAACACAGCCGTGAGCTTGTTGATCAGGGCCTGGTCGATCTTAGGCTGAGGGATGTCGCGAGCATTTCGCTCAATCTGGCGAGAGAGATTCTCTGTTTCCTTAATAAAGAAACGCTCTTCTTCTCGGTGCAGATACCACGCCTGCTCGCGCAGTTTCTCCAGAGCAGTCTTGAACTCATCGGACTTACGGTTGGGTGCAGCCAAGAACTCAATGATCTCTGCCTCGGTCAGTCCGATTCGACCACCGACCGCCCGAGAGAATGAGGACGCTAGCAGCAGGGCACCGACCTGCTGGGCGGCATCGCTGCCCAGGTTGGCATCGATTTCCTCTGCGATGGATTGACCATCATCGGCAATATCGTGGGCCATGGCCGGGCGAAGCGAGTTTGCGATGCGTCCGACCTCCTCGCGCACAGTATCGTCATTCAGTCGCAGGTGCTGGGCACCAGCCAGGAATACATCATCGGTTTCGCGGTCATCGACACTCTTGAGCAAACGCGCAGCGAACTGCATCAGGCCTCGTGTCTGCCGGAAACCCTCGTTCTCTTTAAACAAGGCAACCAGATGCTTAAAGGAGGGGTGGAAGGGGTAGGTTTCTCTGACCTGCTGAGCGACCTGCTCCAGACTGGTCGCCACAATGTATCCACCATCAGCTGCCGCCTTAATGCGCTGGGCATATTCCTCGGCGACATCGTTTATAACGGACTCGTCGGGCAGCTCCAGGATCAGTCGCTTCTTCAGAATCTCGTAGATCTCGTTGCCCGCCAGTTGGACGGGGGTGATGGTGCTGGCTTGGCGACTGGCTTCTTGCTGGAGGTTAGAGATTGCTTCGGCAATCGCCTTGGTCTGAGCCACATAGCTGCCGGATAGGTTGGCAATCACAATGCAGCAACGTGGTAGCTCCAAGGCGGCGCTCATCAGGCAGCTGAGCGTGTAGGTGCTCACTGTAGCCAGCGTACCGCCACCGATGACAGTGGTGCTTGCGATTTCCAGGTAAGGCGGCAGCTCATCAAGCATGATGAGCGTCGGCTTGTCCCCGATGATTTTCTTCCAGCCTGCCTGGTCGACCGCACGAGGTCCATTGACCCAGTATGGCTTGACTGCCTCTTCCTCACCCAGCTGAGTAGCGATCTCACCCCAGATGTAATTCTCCGGAGTGTTTCGACCATTGAATGCGGCTACTCGCACCTCACCGATTTCTATCCGCTTAGCAAGCTCGGGCGACAACACCTCACTGCGCAGATGCGGGTGCTTAGCCAGCAGACCTAGAGCAATCATCATGTGGGTCTTACCGCCACCCATTGCCTGGGTCAGCTCGAAAACTGCCTGGTCTGATTTTCCATCCAGCCGCAGCATCCCCTCGCGGAACAGCTGTTCCATGCCCGAGGTGATGTAGTTTCGTGCAAAGAACTCACGACCATCGCCCTCATCAGAGATAAGGGCAGAAAGGTTCTCGATCCCCTCGCTCATCCGGTAGTCGCGAATGATGGGATTGAATGTGCATGCCTGCTTGACTGTCTTGAGCATCTGCTCGACTCCCTGAGAATTGTTTAATCGTTGCTCGACTGGCTGGAGGGGGTGGTGGGCTGCGGGATGGAAAGCTCTCGGCTTACCTGCTGCAGAAACCACTCGCGCATGGTCAACCCGCGCGCCTTGAGTTCGGCGTAGATCTTCTGCTTTTGAACGGGATCAACCTCGATCACAACGCGATTGCTAGTTTTCATCGGCATGGGCACCTGGCTCAGGTTTGTAACGTGACGTGATGTTACTTGAGTGGATGTTGTGTAAAAAGTATTTTCATGATTTCAGGGTTCATGGAGCGCGACACTTATTACGTCGAGATCGTCCCCGAATCGCGTTTGTTTGTTGGTGATGAGCCGTTGTAGGGCTCGCGCTATAAGGCATTCGACGCGTGGCGATGGGAACCAGATTTTTCAGTGGGCAAATTCATCGCCGATTTCCGCTGTCGGGTTTTATTGTCTCAAGTAGTGCAAGCGTATCTTCGGTCGCGCTTGTGTTGTCGCGGCTTCACATTTACGCTTTGCTCTGTCGCGGTCTATCCCGTGGCCGGGTGTCAGAACCTGAATTGTTCGAGGCGCATAGCGCCATAGCTAGCGATTAAGTGCTTACATAGGCTTAGCTGCTGCTTTTCTATGGCGGTCCGTGCGGGGCAGGCTTCGGCCTGGCCGGTTCCCTCGGACGCCGGTTTCTGACCCCCGTACGGTCCGCCACCCATTTCGTGTCAGAACGGCTGGGTGGACGGCTCCTTAATTGTCCGAGGAGATAAGGAAAATGACCTGTCCCCCTTTTAAGCTCGTGCGCCACCCCGGCCAAATGGTTGAAGCTGCAATCTATCTCGGAGGATTCCGCGATGTTTGATCTTTTGCTTCTAATCGGCCTTCCCAAACCCAACAGCATCGATACTTCATCGCTTAGCCCTGAAGATGCAGCGATTAAGCTGCGGCAGGCTGCCACTCTCCGGCTTAACGGAGCCCAGAGTATTCTGCTTCATTTTCCAAAAGACGTTGAGCTGGCTGTAGAGCTGTTGGATGACGCCGCCGTGTTGTACGACAAGGCGTTCCGGAATTTAACTGGCATTCCAGCTCAGAGCGTTCATCAACAGATCTATGAGTATGTATCTGTCCCGTCCGCAGAAGGGTCTCCCGCGATCCAAACACCTTGGGGCGATGAGTTCGCTCCGGTAATAAAGGAGGGTGTTCGTTGCGCAGAGACTTGGCTTGAAGGCTCACCACTACCGTTATGGTGGGCGCTGTCTCAGAACCGAAAACGTCATCGTCCAGGTGATCCACAAGAGGCATTTGAAGCAGGTTTTTTGTTGCGGTTGCAGCAGACGCTGATAATGCGACGTGAGGCCGTCACTTCCCAATCGACCCGCTTTGATGCCTGAGCCTGTAATTGACGTTTGAGATTTGCTTTTCCCGCCAAACCCTCCGATCAAGCGATCTTTGATCGCGCGGATCGGAGGGTTCACTCGCTTTTTCTCGAAGCCATCCCGTTCCACTATTCAATTTGAAGTTTGATTAGCGCTACGTCTTCTTTATCTGAGTTATTTATCGATCTCTATCGAGCGGGACGGAGTCTCAGCGTCAGAGCCGAGCTTGTCGTAGAACTATGGCTAGAGAGGTGGCGACACCGGCGACAACGGCGACATCCCATACAGAACGAGGCCTAGAGCGTGGCGACAAAGTGGCGACAGTCGCCACTTTCTGAGCACTTCGGCAGTGACGCTTGACCGCCTTTTCGAGTGAGTATAAAAATTGGCGCACGGATCGCTGTCGTTGACAGCACCTGCCCAGGTAGCCAGAACCTTAAGGCTACGCCACTTGTGTGGTGGTTCTCCCGAAGTGCGATTAGCGTCCGGCGGCTCGCACGGTCACTCCTCAAGAGTGATGGATGCCTACTCGACTTGTCTGTCCACTGCGGCAGATGATGGACCTCCCGCGCTGCGCTGCAGCAACCTCACCTCTCGGCACATTTCGCTGCGCCAATCCGCGCCCGTCTCTTTCCCGTGGAAAGAGACGGGCGCTCGTACCACTGCTGCAAGCCACGTCGTACAAGGCATTGCCGCAACTCTCCTCGTGACAATCGATCTGACAAATCCGATTCGTCGCCATCCGCAACGATACAGGCACCGGTGCCGCAGCCAATGGAAAGGCTGCACCTGACTGACAGTCAGGCATGCCCCAGGTGTCTAGATCTTTGCTTTCTCCCACCCATGATCTCCAGGCGCCGAACTCGTCAGCCGGCACAGCCTCCGCCTGCCCGCATCTTCGGATGCGTCTAAGGAGGCCAGATTCATGGGTTTATGCCCTTGCTCCCGGTCGTAAGGAGCCGTTCGTTCCGCGTCAGTGAATACCTCACAGGCCGCAGGGGCCTTGATCCCTGATAACACTCAACAGCCGTGGCGGGACTACGTGAGGACAACCAGTAATGATCGAGGAGAGGGCCCATGCAGCAGTTAGATCCGAAGCTTGAACTACCACGACCACCTCGACCGTTGATTGAGTCGAACCCCGTGCCCCAGCCTTATCCGGTGCAGGCTCTGGGTGGGATTCTTGGGCCTGCGGTTGAGCGCATGGCCGAGGCCATCGGCGTGCCCCAAGCACTGGCCGGGCAATCGGTGTTGGCCGCCTCGGCCCTGGCCACTCAAGGTCATGCGGGCTTACAACTCGATGGGAGACATTATCCCCTGTCGTTGTACCTGATCACGGTGGCTGCGTCCGGTGATCGCAAGACAGCGGCAGACCGATCCGCACTGCTGCCAGCGCGCCAATGGGAGCGTGAACAGTGGCAACACTATCGTGAGCAGCTCTTTCGGTACCGTGCCGCACAGCGACAAGCGCAGCGTATCAATCCTGCCGATCCCGCCCCCACAAACGGCGTACCGCTTGAAGCAGAGCCCTCTGCACCTAGGCTGATCACCACCGATCCAACTATCGAGGCCCTGATCAAAGGACTCTGCCATGACTTGCCGAGCATGGGCCTGTTCTGTGACGAGGGGGGGCAATTCCTCGGTAGCAGCACCATGAGTCGAGATAACCGTTTGAAAGCGGTTACGACCTTGTCGTCACTCTGGGACGGCAGTCCGATAGATCGCGCGCGGTCTATGGTGGGTGAAAGCTTGCGAGCTTACGATCGACGCTTAAGCCTGCACCTGATGCTGCAACCGTATCTAGCCATGCAGTTACTCAGTGACCCATTGCTGCAGGGGCAAGGCATTCTCGGTCGCTGCCTCATGACCTGGCCCACCAGCCTGGCCGGACAACGCAGTTACCAGGCTGTCGACTTGTCCAAAGACCCTGCCCTAAAGCGATATCACCACCGTCTTTCGGCCCTGTTTCATCAGCCTTGGTCACTTTCCGCTGACGGTGCCTTGCGGCTATCACCGCTGACACTCAGTCCGTTAGCCCGCCGTCGCTGGATTGATTTGCATGATGCCATCGAAGCTCAATTGGGTGAGTTTGGTGAGCTGGCCAGCGTGCGGCCCAGCGGTTCTAAGGCCGCCGACAACCTGTTGCGCGTCGCCGGCATTTTGGCCGTTGTGGAAGAGAGCAGTGTTGTCGAGGTCGATCACATCCAGCGGGCCTCAACCTTAGTTGGCTATTACCTCACCGAGATCCAGCGCTTGACCGAACAGGAGCCTGTGTGCCGAGTAAAAGAGGAGGCAGACCGGCTGCTGCGCTGGCTGCAGGTCAAGAATTGGAAACGGTTCAGTATTCGAGAGTTGAATCGCAACGGTCCTCGCTTTGCCCGCAAGAGCAGCCGTCATGCCGCCAAGCTGCTGGTCGAGTTGATTGATCATCAGTGGTTGATCACCGATGGCCAAACCTTCGAGGTGCGTCATGTTCAATCTTGATGAAGCGCTGCGTAACCATCTGGCTCAGCGCCAAAATGAACCGAAAGTGCGGTTTGTCGCCGCGAGTGTCGCCACTTTGTCGCCACGCTCAAAGCCAGACAAGGCAAGGGTTGTCGCCGGTGTCGCAGATGTCGCCATCACCCGTAAAGCTAGCACCTCGACGATAGCCATCATCCAATGGTTGAAAAAGGAGGGCGCGCATCTATACGTCGCCGGCAACACGCTGTGTTTTCGCCCGACTGATTGGGCCCAGTTCGCTATTGTGAATGCACACTGGCGAGCCCTTTTTTATGAGCTCGCGGCAGTCGATCAGGAGCAGGAAAATGGCTCGGGTCGATAAGCGAGCGGGTCGTAATTTTGGCTTTGGTCGCCAGCTCAGCTATGCCGGACCGCAAGCACTGAAAGATCTATTTGGCGATGGCCATTTTGCTACCGTCAAAGCCCATAGCGATCGGTGGCAGGCCTTCGTAAATTGGTGTCGATCCGATGAAGGTCCGGGACTCAATGACGCGCGACAGATCGACCGTGAGATCCTCATGCGGTACGCCACGTATGTACGTGAGCAGGTTGATCAGGGCAACATCGGCATTGCCACCGCGCAGAACCGACTGTCCAGCGTGAGCCGAACGATGGCTGCGCTGCGCGGTGATCAGTACGTCAAAATCTCCAGTCCAAGCAAGGCGCTGGGTTTGCAGCGCTCAAGCGTACGGGGGGAGGCTCCGCAAGGCCAAGATCGTGCTCAGATCGAATTGATCGCGCGCGCGCTGTCAGAGCGAAGTCAGCAACGAGTGGCCGCAATTGTACATCTGGCCCGGGAGACTGGTATGCGTCTGCGTGAAGCGATCTTGGCGGACCTGCCCCGACTGCAACGTGAGGCGCGGCAACTGGGCAAGATCAACATCCAAGACGGCACCAAAGGCGGCCGATCAGGCGCGTCAGCACCGCGTTGGATCGCGGTCACTGATCAGATCCATGGCGCCTTGGATAGGGCCTGGAAGGCTTCACCCAGTTGCAGTCGGAACCTGTTGGCTCCCAACGAGAGCTACAAAGAGTTTATGCAATTAGTTGTGCGACCGGCACGGGACCTCCTGCATGAACATGGATTGAAAGGCTTTCATGAGCTGCGGGCGGCTTACGCCTGTGAGCGCTATAAGCAGATGACCGGCTTTCCTGCACCTGTAAATGGCGTTCGTGTTCATCGCGAAGATCGAGAGCTTGATCTGCGGGCGCGACAGCAGATCAGCCACGAGTTGGGGCATAACCGCATCGATGTGGTGAGTGCCTACATCGGAGGTCGGCGATGACGTCTGAGTTCGATATAGCGTTGTTTCTGAGCCCTGTGCTCAAAGGTGCGCATGCCACGCGGCAGCGGCACATCAGGCAAGCAGAAAGCATGCACGAGGTGATTCGTGATCGCTGGGGTTGCGCGACTCCCTGGTCCTGGAGAGAAAAGCACGTGAGATGGTTTCTGGAGCACTACCTGCGATGCTCAGCTCCAGCTACCGTCTACTACTACGAGTTAACAGCAGGGTTGATCCGCCTTAGAAAGGCAAAAGCCGTGGTTGCCTGATAGGCCTTTAAGCGTGAGCCCCTGAGTATGGGAATGCGGAGCCTTCCTATACTCAGGGGCTTGGCCGAAGGAGCGCTGGCAAGCTCCACTACACGGATGGCATGAGCTGTCGCCGTGATGTCAGCGTATCGGCACCACCTTGCGGTCCCTGGTTTGATTGATGGCCGACGCTGACAGGCTGCCGGTAGCCGCTTTCTGGATATGTTCACTCCACCAGGCCATCATCGGGCGCCGACGTTCAATGTAATCCGCCCGGTTGTAGGCGCTCCGAACTTCGTCCTTGTCGACATGCGCCAGCGCGACTTCGATCAGTTCCGGATCCCATCCATGCTCGTTCAGGATTGTGCTGGCCATGGAGCGCATGCCGTGGCTGACCAAGCGGTCCTGAAAGCCCATTCTTTTCAACGCCATATTGGCTGTCTGGCTATTCGCGTGGGTGCGCGGGTTTCTATCTGACGGGAACACATATTCCCTGTGGCCGCTATGGGGCTTAAGCGTATCCAATAACGAAAGTGCATGTTCGGTAAGCGGGATTATGTGCGGACGACGCTTTTTCATTCGCTCTGCAGGGATTGTCCAGATGCGTTTGTCGAAGTCGATATCTGCCCATCGGGCGGTCGCTGCTTCGGAGGGGCGGGTCATGGTATGAAGCTGCCATTCGATAAGGCAACGGGTCGTCCGCTTGATGCTGGCGTTCGCGATTTCCATCATGAGCTCCGGAAGCTCATCAGGTGGTAGCGCGGCCATGTTCTCTTTCTTGGGTTTCTTGAACACCGCTCTAATGCCGCTGAGAGGGTTGGCGAAGATCATTCCGGAATTGACTCCGTAGGTCATGATCTCGTTAAGACGCTGGCTCACCCGCTTCACTGTCTCGAGACTACCTTTGGCCTCAATCGGGCGAAGGAGCTTAATGACCATCGGGGCATTCACTTCCGATAACGGCGTTGATCTCATGGTTGGAAATACATGCAGTGTGAGCGAGCGCCAGATGTCTTCGGCATACGCTGGCGTGACCGAGTCCTTCTTCAGTTCGAACCAGGCGGTAGCGACGTTCTCGAACGTGTGCTCCGTTTCCGCTCGTTTGGCTTCCAGCAGCTCATTGCGTTGAGCTTTGGGGTCGATGCCCTGTGCAAGCAGTTCTCTGGCCTCAACGGTTTTCTTCCTGGCTTGCGCAAGAGAAACCTCGGGATAAGAGCCGAGTGCCATGTTGATTCGATTCTTGGTGACGGGATGCCGGTAGTTGAAATTCCACTGCATTGAGCGATTGACCCTGACTCGCAGCTGGAGCCCGTCGCCATCCGTGAGGACGTAATCCTTGTCTTTCGGTTTGACCGCCTTGAGCTGGCGGTCGGAGAGGCGGGTGGTTTGAGCGCACATGAGAAGTACTCCATGACACCTTTTGGTATTCCCAAGATTAGCGCCGGGGAGTCGGGAATACCATTGGGAATACCAAACCGCCTGGAACTCAAAAAACCTGGAAAGCCCCCGATAGCCATGAAACCCCCGTATTTACTGGATTTCAGGCACAAAAAAAGACGTCCGTGGACGTCTTTAGATGATGAAATGGTGGAGCCGGGGGGATTTGAACCCCCGTCCGCCAGTACTCCGCTGTCGGTACTACATGCGTAGCCGTTTCTATTAAGTTAACCCTCAGCGACCCGAAGGGCAGGGTGCTTTGGGCGAGTTGTGTAAGTTTTAGCCGCTTCGTCCACAACGTACTGCACGGCGATTCTGTTCTATATGACAATCACTTTGGGTTTACAGACATCCCCTGGTGATTGCTGGACCCGAAGGTACCAGAAGCTCAGGGCTAAGGCTGCTTACGCAGCGAGAGCGAATTCCTGGCCGTAGTTTTCGTCATTGGCAACTATAAGAAGTTGCAACAGTGGATTTACGAGTTCTGTTACCAACTCGGCATGCACCTAAAGTTTCGCAACCGGCGTCGAATCCTAAACGGCCCCGTGCTTGTAACTCGTTGTTTCATAGTGAGTGACAAGCCTGTGCAGTGTACGCCAAACCGTCACGGAAGGCCAACCCGAAGGTTTGCCTTCCGTGACTGAGCGGCCTATTGGCCGCCTTTTTCGCTGTTCTGCAGGTCTTGCAGCGCCTTCGAGGTGATCTCGATGCACTTTTTGTCATCGCCGGCGGCGTGGGCCGCTTTGGCTTGGGAGACGGCAGTGTCTATTTCGCCGCTTTTGCCGCTGGTGTCAGTGGCGAGCAGCGCTTTACCGTTGTTGATTTTGTCCAGATTGATTTTGCACAGATCGGGCTCGCCCGCAGCGAACACAGGGGAAGCCAGCATCGCAGCGGTAATGAACAAGCCAGCAAGAGCGGAACGCTTCATAGGGTATCTCCTTGCGCAAAAGGGCTCGACGCTGCTGGCGTTCAGGGGCTGCCAGCGACATCACTGATGAGCCTCGTTTGTCGAGGCCTATGCAGATGACTACGCCGGCACGCAGGGGTTCTGTTTTTTTTGCAGGATCATTTCTTCAGGATCAGTGGGCGCGGGCCTGGGTGACACGGTCCACCAAGTAGACCAGCCCGTGATAATCGATGCCGCCATGCTGGCTCAGGCCGATCTCGCAAGTGCGGCTGGTGGAGATGCCTTCGCTGCAATATTGCACCGCGTCCTTGAGGGTGCGCAGTGAGTGGGCGTTGAGTTCCGGCGTGGTGAAGCCTTTGTCACCGGCAAACCCGCAGCAATGAATGCCTTCGGGGATGACCACGGTGTTGGAGCAGCGCCGTGCCAGGTCGATCAGGGCCTGGCTTTCGCCCAGGTGCTGCGTGCTGCAGGTGACGTGAACGGCGATGGGGGCTTCCTGGGGCGTGAAGTCGAGGCGGTCCATCAGGTGCGTGCGGATGAAACGCACGGGGTCATACAGGTCTAGGCGCGTATCGCCTAGGTCCTGCACCAGGCGCAGGGTGCAAGGGCTGGTGTCGCAGTAGATCGGGTCGAGCCCGCCACGGCTGGCGTGGAGCAGGGCGCCAATCAGCTCCTGGCGCTTGTGTTCGGCTTGTTCGGCGTAGCCTTTGGAGGCGAAGGGCTGGCCACAGCACAGGCTGTCCTGATTGTCGGGGAACACGACTTGGTAACCGGCTTTTTCCAACAGGCTGCGGGTTTTATCGTACAGCGACATCTGTTCCTTATCCCCCGCTGCCGGCCCCATGGCGCGTGAGACGCAGGCGGCCAGGTAGACCACTCGCGGCCGCTCGTCCGTTACCGCCGGGCTGAAACGAATGGCTTTTTCTGGCTGGGGCATGGCGGCGGTCCACTGCGGGATTTGCCCCTTGGACAGCTTGGTCATGCTGGCCGACAGCTTCGCCAGGCGTGGTGCGCCCAGCAGCATGCGTGCGCCGTTGGCCACGTGCAGGGTGAAGCGCGCGCCTTGGAGTGCGGTGGAGAAATGGGTGGCGAGCCATTCGGCGGTTTTCGTACGGTCAGCGTCGCGGCTGCGTAGTTTTTTCACCAGATCGCCGGTATTGATTCCTACCGGGCAGCGCTGAGCGCAGAGGCCGGTGGCAGCGCAGGTGTCGATGCCTTGATAGTGATAAGCCGCCTCCAACTCAGTGGTGTCGACACCGGCACGTTTTTTCGCCTGGATGTCGCGCCAGATCACGATGCGTTGGCGCGGGCTCAAAGTCAGGCCTTTCGACGGGCACACCGGTTCACAGAAGCCGCACTCGATGCACTTATCCACAAGCTCATCAGCGGCGGGTAGCGGCTTGAGGTGCTTGAGGTGGATTTGCGGGTCCTGGCTGAGCACCACGTCCGGGTTGAGAATGCCGTTGGGGTCAAGCAGGCGCTTGAGTTGCCACATCAATTGATAGGCGTCGCTGCCCCATTCCAGCTCCACGAACGGCGCCATATTGCGTCCGGTGCCGTGTTCGGCTTTTAGCGAGCCACCAAACTCCACGGCCACCAATTGCGCCACGTCGTCCATGAACGCCTGATAGCGTGTGACTTCTTCCGCACTGTTGAAGCCTTGGGTGAAGACGAAGTGCAGATTGCCTTCCAGCGCGTGTCCGAAAAGTATCGCTTCGTCGTAGTGATGTTTGTCGAACAATTCGATCAAGCGATTGACGCCGATTGCCAGTTGCTCCACCGGGAAGGTCACGTCTTCGATGATCACGGTGGTACCGGTTTTGCGCACGGCGCCGACAGCTGGGAAGGTGTCCTTGCGGATTGCCCACAGGCGGGCGTTCTCTGTGGGGTCTTCGGTGAAGTCGACCTGTTTTTCCACCGGGAATTGGGCCAGGGAGGCCATGATGAGCGCCAACTGCTCATGCAGTAAGGACGACGACGCTGCACGGGATTCGATCAACAGGGCGCAGGCATTTTCCGAGAGTTGCTGTACGAAAGCGGGCATGCCTGGCTTGTTCTGTACCGAGCGCATGCTGCGTCGGTCCAACAGCTCGACGGCCGAGACCGGCTGGGTTTTGAGGATGGTGACTGCGTTGCAGCAGGTTTCGACATCTGGAAACACAATCAACGCCGACGCTTTATTCGGGTGATCTACCACCGTGTCGTAGGTGACCGCGCTGATAAAGCCCAGGGTGCCCTCGGAACCCACCAGCAGATGGCTAAGGATATCCAGCGGCTCATCGAAGTCCACCAGGGCATTCAGCGACAGTCCGGTGGTGTTTTTCAGACGGTATTTGTGACGAATTTTCGCGGCTAATTCGGCATTTGCCCGTGTCTCGCGACCCAATGTTGCCAGCCGCTCAAGCAGCGCACCGTGTTGTTCACGGAACGCCTTAACGCTGGTGGCGTCTTCGGTATCCAGGCGGCTGCCGTCAGCCAATACCAAGCGTATGCCGGCCAGGGTGTGGTAAGTGTTCTGCGCCGTGCCGCAGCACATGCCGCTGGCATTGTTGGCGACGATGCCGCCGATCTTGCAGGCGTTTATCGACGCTGGGTCCGGCCCGATCTTGCGCCCGAACGGCGCCAGCCACGCATTGGCCTGGGCGCCGATCACGCCGGGCTGCAGACGGATTTGCGTGCCTTGCCCGCGAATCTCGCGGCCATTCCAGTTGTCCCCCAGCACGATCAGCACCGAGTCGCTGATGGCCTGCCCGGACAGGCTGGTGCCGGCGGCGCGGAAGGTCACGGCTACGTGGTCGCGCTGAGCCCATTGCAACAAGGCAACGACTTCGTCTTCTGACTCCACGCGGATCACCAGCTGTGGGATCAATCGGTAAAAGCTGGCGTCAGTGCCGAAAGCGAGGGTGGAAAGTGGGTCGTCGAAACGTCGATCTTTAGGGATCAGTTGTGCGACGTCGCTCAGGAAAGCAGCAGGCAGGCTCATCGGTCCTCCAGAAATAGCTGACGCCGGAATCGTGTCCGGCGTCGATTCTTACCCTATTACGTGCAGGTTTTAGTGCACCAGCATACCGGTGAACCAGTAAGCCTGGGCCAGGGTGATCAGCCCGACGATGGTGGCAAAGAACAGGCTGTGCTTGAGAGTAAAGCGGAACAGGTCGGATTCTTTGCCCACCAGGCCGGTAGCGGCGCACGCCACCGCGATGGACTGCGGCGAGATCATCTTGCCGGTAACGCCGCCGCTGGTGTTGGCAGCGACCAACAAGGTGTCGTTGACGCCGATCTGATGCGCGGTGGTGGCTTGCAGGGAGCTGAACAAGGCATTGGACGAGGTGTCGGAGCCTGTCAGGAAAACACCCAGCCAGCCAAGGAAAGGCGAGAAGAATGGGAAGGCTGCGCCCGTGCCGGCCAGTACCAGCGCCATGGTCGAAGACATGCCGGAGTAGTTGGTAACGAATGCGAATGCCAACACCATCCCAATCGACAGGATCGGCCAGCGCAGTTCGTAGAAGGTCTCTTTTAAAGTGGTAAGACCAGTCTTGATGTCAATTTTCAGTACCAGCATCGAGATCAACGCCGAGAAGAAAATCGCAGTGCCGGTCGCTGAAATCGGGTCCAGTTTGAACACGGCGGGGATCGCAGTGGGGTTGGTTACGATCGGCGCGACTTTGATCACCAGTTGGTCCAAGTGCGGGATAGCGAAGTTGAACACCCAGCTGTACATCGAGCCCCCGGCAGCAAACATCGCCTTGAACGGCTTGAGGGTCCAGATAGTGACCAGTACGGTAAGAATCAGGAACGGCGACCAGGCCTTGAAAATCTGGCCGAGGCTGTAGGGCGAAACGATTGTGTTGCGCGGCAGACCGAAACCGCCTGCGCTGGCGGTGACTGCGGCGCTGGAGGTGGCGCCGGCAATCTGGGCACCTGCGGTGCGTTTGGGTTGCCAGACTTTCAGGAACAGCGTCAGGGAAATCAGGCTGGCCAGGGCCGAGGTGATGTCCGGCAGTTCCGGGCCGATGAAGTTGGAGGTGAAGTACTGGGTGATGGCAAAGCTCAAGCCGGCGACCAGTGCCGCTGGCCAGGTTTCACGCACGCCGCGCACGCCGTCCATCATGAACACCAACCAGAACGGTACGAACAACGACAGCAGCGGCAGTTGGCGACCAGTCATGGCGCCGATCTTGAATGCGTCAATGCCGGTCACCTGACCTGCAACGATGATCGGGATGCCCAGCGCCCCAAAGGCCACGGGGGCGGTGTTTGCAATCAGGCACAGGCCGGCGGCGTACAGCGGGTTGAAGCCCAGGCCGACCAGCAGTGCAGCGGTAATTGCCACGGGGGCGCCGAAACCGGCCGCACCTTCCAGGAAGGCGCCGAAGCAGAAGCCGATCAATAGCACTTGCAGGCGCTGGTCGTCAGTGATCGACAGGACCGAGCTGCGGATGATTTCGAACTGGCCGCTTTTGACCGTGAGTTTGTAGAGGAACACCGCCGCGACGATGATCCACGCGATGGGCCACAGACCGTAGGCAAAGCCATAACCGGCGGCGGCCAATGCCATGTCTACCGGCATCTGGAAGGCGAAGATCGCGACCAGGATCGACAGCGCCAAGGTAATGCTGCCCGCCACGTGGCCTTTGAGGCGAAACACGGCCAGGGCCAGGAAGAAGAATACGATCGGAATAACGGCCGCCATTGCGGACAGGCCGAGGCTGCCGAGCGGGCTGTAGAGCTGTTGCCAGGTTTGCATGATGGGGTGGCCCCTGATTGTTGTTGTTTGGTCAGCTTGGGTAATTGGTAATACCAATTTACAGTCGCTGTTGGCTAGAGTAAAAGCCTTGGTTGGGGCGTGTCAATTTGCCGCTTACGAAACTTTGGTCGTAGGTGGGTGGCAAGGGTGCGCTGATCAGTGGAAATGAGGGCGCTCTGATAGGTGCTGCATTCGTTGTGATCGGCGAGAATAGAGGGCCCGGCGAGTGGTCGGGATGGTGGAGAGTGAGTGATGGGGTTTGATCAGGTGCGTCAGCGCCGTTTGTCTGATGACATCGTCGAGCAGCTTGAGGGCATGATCCTTGAGGGCACGCTGAAGTCGGGCGAGCGCTTGCCGGCCGAACGCGCGTTGGCTGAACAATTCGGGGTGTCGCGACCTTCTTTGCGAGAGGCGATCCAGAAGCTGGCAGCCAAAGGTTTGCTCGTCAGCCGCCAGGGTGGTGGCAACTACGTGGCTGAATCTTTGGGTTCCACGTTCAGTGACCCGCTGTTGCTCCTGTTGGAGAACAACCCCGAGGCTCAGCGGGATCTGCTGGAGTTTCGTCAGACCCTTGAGGCCTCGTGTGCTTATTACGCCGCGTTGCGCGCGACAGAGGTGGATCGCGAGCGTCTCACGGCTGCGTTCGAAGCGCTTCAGGATTGCTACACCCGTTCCGATGAGGTGAGCCGGGTCGAAGAGGGGGCGGCGGATGCGCGGTTTCACTTGGCTATCGCCGAGGCGAGCCACAACGCTGTGTTGCTGCACACGATTCGCGGCCTGTTCGACCTGCTCAAGCGTAACGTGGTGACCAACATTGGCGGCATGTATCAACAGCGTACGGAAACCCGCGACATGCTGATCAGTCAGCACCGGGATCTGTACCTGGCGATTATCGAGGGGCGTGCCGAGCAGGCGCGGGAAGTTTCAACACGTCACCTGCTGTATGTGCAGGAAGTGTTGGAAGAAGTGCGTCAGGAAGTTCAGCGTGTGGCGCGTGCGGAGCGGCGCAAGGGGACGTAGCCGAGGGAAGCTCCCGCGGCTGCATCACTGCAAGGATCAGTCTTCCTTGCCCTTGTTGCGTACGGCACGATGAAGCTCGCGATTGGAATCGCGTTCGCGCTCGGTATCGCGCTTGTCGTATTCCTTCTTGCCCTTGCCCAAGGCGATCTCGCACTTGACCAGGTGCTTGCTCCAGTACCAGGACAGGCAGACGCAGGCATAGCCCTTCTGCTGTACGGCAGCAGCGAGCTTTTCCAGTTCGCGGGCATTGAGCAGCAGCTTGCGCGTGCGTACCGGATCGGCAATCACGTGGGTGCTCGCAGTGGTCAGCGGGGTGATATGACTGCCGAGCAGCCATGCCTCGCCATCCTTGAGCAGCACATAACTGTCGACCAGCTGCAGCTTGCTGGCACGCAGACTCTTTACTTCCCAGCCGGCCAGGACCAGACCAGCCTCGAACCGATGTTCGATGAAGTAATCGTGTCGCGCCTTTTTATTTTGCGCGATGGTCCCTGTGGGGTGTTTCTTTTGTTTAGCCATAGGGGCGGCATTATAGGGAGTTGCGAGCCTGTCGGCTACGGTCAACCTGCGTGCTTGAGCGTGTTGGACGAATCCCGGACAATGCAGGCAGTTCTCTGGTTTTTTTCTTTCGCGGATCGGGCTGTTCTTCCGCGATGTTTGCCGCTCAGCTGTGGAAATAACGCACACATGACGACGCATATTCAACGTTCAGCGCTGCTGCCCTATCCGGCACAGGCGCTCTATGACCTGGTCAACGACGTGGCGCGTTACCCGGAATTCCTGCCGTGGTGCTCAACCGCCGAGGTGCTGGAAAACAGTGATGAGCACATGGTCGCCAGTGTCGGGGTCGCGAAGGGCGGTCTTAGCCAGCACTTTGTGACGCGTAATGTGCTGGTGCCTGGGAAATCCATCGAAATGAATTTGCAGGAAGGGCCGTTTACTCAGTTGCATGGGGTGTGGGTATTCAAGGCGCTGACGGACAAGGCCTGCAAAATCAGTCTGGATCTTTCCTTTGATTACGCTGGGCCTATCGTGCGTGCGACCTTGGGTCCTTTGTTCAATCAGGCGGCAAATACCCTGGTGGACGCATTTTGCCAGCGGGCCAAGCAACTGCATGGTTGAGATTGAAGTGGTGTATGCCGCAGTGGATCACCAGGTGCTGCTGGCGGTGACGGTGCCGGCCGGCACCAGCCTGCGCGCGGCGGTGCAGGCGTCAGGCATTGCAGCGCAATTCCCCGGGCTGGATCTGGCTGATTGCCCTTTGGGTATTTTCGGCAAGGTAGTCGCGGACGCTGAGGTGCGCAGTGTGCAGGCGGGTGATCGTATCGAGATTTACCGTCCACTGCTGGCAGACCCTAAAGAAGTGCGCAGGTTGCGCGCAGCCAAAGCGGCGCTGGCCAAGCAACAGAACTCATAGGTCAGCCAAATGGCGAGCAGCAAAAAGCCCGGCATGCCGGGCTTTTTGTTGAGCGACGCACATTTACTGCGGACTGGTATCCAGAGGTTGTGGCGTCGGCACAGGCACCGTTTCCACGCCGTCGACGTCTTTCTGGATCTTGTCGAGCAGCGAGCCTGGCTTGGCCGGTACTTCGGACTTCGGCTTCTCGCCTTCCTGCGCAGGCGCAGTGACATTGGTGCCGTTGTCCTTGCCGAGCAAGGCTTCATCACGACTCACGCCGGGCATGAAGTCGCCGGACAGGCTGACAAGCTGGTCATTGCCATTGAAGATGACGCTGACGCGCTCCTGCTGGCGTTCACCGCCGCCTGGCTGAAGGCTGTAGAGATAATCCCAGCGATCGGCATGGAAAGTGTCGGTCAGCAGGGGGTTACCCATGATAAACCGTACTTGCCGTCGGGTCATTCCGGGGCGTAACTGGTCTATCATGTCCTGCGTGACGACATTGCCCTGCTGGATGTCGATTTTGTAAACCCCGGGGAATGAACAACCGGCGAGTGCGAGCAGTCCCACAAAGGTGAAACTGGTTAGCAAGAGCTTGGTGTTTTGCATCGGTGGGCGACTTCCACTATCTTGGCTGGGACAACGTAAACGCCGATCATACCCGTATTAAGAGAAGCTGCGAAGCAGCATCCGCGAGAAAGCTAACCATGGTTGAAAATAGCGAACTACGCAAAGCCGGTCTCAAAGTGACTCTGCCACGAGTCAAGATTCTACAAATGCTCGATTCTGCTGAGCAGCGCCACATGAGTGCCGAGGATGTTTACAAGGCACTGATGGAGTCTAACGAGGACGTCGGCCTGGCCACGGTTTACCGTGTGCTGACCCAGTTTGAAGCCGCAGGGCTGGTGGTTCGTCATAATTTCGACGGCGGTCATGCGGTGTTCGAACTGGCTGACGGTGGTCATCACGATCACATGGTTGACCTGGATACCAATGAGGTTATCGAGTTCACCAGTCCGGAAATCGAAGCGCTGCAGCACAAGATTGCTGAGGAGCATGGCTTCGATCTGGTTGACCACAATCTGGTCCTGTACATCCGTAAGAAAAAGTAACAAGCGTTGCAGATTCTCTCTGCAAAACGATCGAAGGCGACCTTAGGGTCGCCTTCGTGCTTTCTATAAGAGAGAAAATAGTTCGGTTAGGCCTTTGCCGCTACGACCATTTTCTTCGCGTGCGCCAAAGACTCCTTGGTTAAATCGATGCCGCCAAGCATGCGTGCGACTTCTTCCACACGTTCCGACTTGTTCAGCTTGGACACGGCTGTGTGTGTTGCATCGCTGCCGCGTACCTTGTGCACAAAGAGGTGTTGATGTCCCTGGGCCGCGACTTGTGGCAAGTGAGTTACCGTCAGTACCTGGCCTCTATCTCCAAGGCGTCGCAACAGCTGGCCAACAATTTCTGCTGTCGGCCCGCCAATTCCCACATCGACTTCATCGAACACCAGTGTCGGCACCCGAGAGGTTTGCGCAGTAATCACCTGGATTGCCAGGCTGATCCGCGACAGCTCGCCGCCGGAGGCTACTTTCGCCAGCGCTTTGAGCGGTTGTCCGGGGTTGGCGCTGACCAGTAGCTCGACCTGCTCCAGCCCGTGGGGTTGTAGTTCGTTGCTGGCGCTGGTGCGCAATTCGATGGTGAAACGACCGCCAGGCATGCCCAGACGCTGGATCTCCAGCTCCACTGCGCTGGCCAGGCCCGTCGCTGCTTGCTGGCGCAGGTCGCTGAGCTCGCGCGCCTTCTCTTGGTAATGGCGAGCGAAGGAGGCGAGCTCACCGCTCAGGCGCTCGATAGATTCATCGTTGGCGTTCAGGGTCTCGATTTCATCCAGCAGCTTTTGCTGCATCGTCGCCACTTCAGTGGGCTGGATGCGATGTTTGCGTGCCAGCGTGTAGATGGTGTCCAGGCGTTCTTCTATTTCCTGCAGGCGTGCTGGGTCGGCATCGAAGTGATCCAGGAACCGATTCAGTTCGCCGACGGCTTCCTCTACCTGGATCTGTGCGCTGGTAAGCAGGGTCGTCGCCTCGCTCAACGAGCCGGAGCCGCTGTTCACGCTCGATAGGCGATTGAGGCTGGCAGTCAGTGCATTGAGCACGTTCCCGGAGTCGCTCTCACTGCACTGCTCCACCACCTGGCGGCAAATGCCCAGCAGGGTTTCCGCGTTGGTGAGGTTCTTGTGTTCCTGCTCAAGCTGCTCCAGTTCGGTCTCGCCCAGGCCCAGGCTTTCCAGTTCTTCGAGTTGATAGCTGAGCAATTGATGGCGAGCACGTTGCTCATCGCCGGAGTTGGAGAGTCGCTCCAGTTCCTGGCGAGTCTGGCGCCAGCGCTGGGCGGCAAGCTGCACCTGGCGGGCAAGGTCTGTGGCACCAGCGTACTCATCGAGCAGGCGACGATGGGTGTCGGTTTTCAGCAGGGACTGGTGTTCATGCTGGCTGTGGATGTCGATCAGCAACTCGCCCAAGGCTTTAAGGTCGCCAAGCGGGCAGGGTGTGCCGTTGATGTAGCCACGGGAGCGACCTTCCGCCGTGATGACCCGTCGCAGGATGCACGGACCTTCATTATTAAGGTCGCGCTCGGACAGCCAGGCTTCTGCCTCGGGAATGTCCGCCAGGTCGAAGGTGGCCAGGATGTCGGCCTTGTCTGCCCCAGGTCGCACCACGCCGCTGTCGGCGCGATCACCCAGGGTCAGGCCCAGGGCGTCGAGCATGATCGACTTGCCGGCGCCGGTTTCGCCTGTGATTACGCTCATCCCGCGATCCAGTTCGAGATCCAGGTGTTCAACGATGGCGTAGTTATGTACGGACAAGTGCACGAGCATGACGGCCGCTCCCAGGCTTTAGGTCTGGTTATTTATACAGTGTTTTGTTCGGGGCTGACAATCCTGGCGCTTAGCTCGATTTGCTTGAATGAGCGAATTTTTTAGCGCAACGAGGAATTGAAGCGCAGGAATTGATCCACATCACTGGAAAGACTTTTGGTAACGCCTGCACCCTTGAACCTGGAAATTGTGGCCCCATATACCGGAACAGAAGCGCGAGTTGAGTTCGCGCATGATTTTGAAAGGAGAAAACTATGGCTGACGAACAGACGCAGGATACGCAAACTCCAGACGCCAATTCGGCTGTCGGCGATGAGCTGGCGACTCGTGTGCAAGTGCTCGAAGAGCAACTGGCCGCTGCGCAGGACCAGTCTTTGCGTGTTGCCGCTGATCTGCAGAACGTCCGCCGCCGTGCCGAGCAGGATGTAGAAAAGGCTCACAAGTTCGCACTGGAAAAATTTGCCGGTGACTTGCTGCCGATCATCGACAGCCTGGAGCGTGGTCTTGAGTTGTCCAACCCGGACGACGAAAACATCCGCCCAATGCGCGAAGGGATCGAGCTGACCCTGAAAATGTTTCAGGACACCCTGAAGCGTTATCAGTTGGAAGCCATCGATCCAGCAGGCGGTGAGCCGTTCAACGCTGAGCACCACCAAGCCATGGCCATGCAGGAAAGCCATGACCTGGAGCCTAACAGCGTGTTGAAAGTGTTCCAGAAAGGTTACCAGCTCAATGGTCGCCTGCTGCGCCCGGCGATGGTTGTGGTGAGCAAGGCCCCTGCACCGGTTTCACCTTCTATTGATGAGCAGGCTTGAAATACGCTGAAAAGCCCTCATCTATAAGTCAAGCGTTTAAGTGCTACCGCAGTTAGCCACCACTGCTGCGGCAACCAAATTCAAGTTTCGGGAGAGTAAATAATGGGCAAAATTATCGGTATCGACCTGGGGACCACCAACTCCTGTGTCTCCGTCATGGAAAACGGCAAAGCCAAAGTCATCGAAAACGCCGAAGGCGCGCGTACCACGCCGTCGATCATTGCATACGCAAATGATGGCGAGATCCTGGTGGGTCAGTCGGCCAAGCGCCAGGCTGTCACCAACCCGCACAACACCCTGTACGCGGTAAAGCGTCTGATCGGTCGTAAGTTCGACGAAGAAGTCGTACAGAAAGACATCAAGATGGTGCCTTACAAAATCGCCAAGGCTGACAACGGTGACGCCTGGGTTGAAGTAAATGGCAACAAGATGTCTGCCCCGCAGATCTCGGCTGAAGTCTTGAAAAAGATGAAGAAGACTGCCGAAGATTACCTGGGTGAAACCGTGACCGAAGCGGTGATCACTGTTCCGGCCTACTTCAACGACAGTCAGCGTCAGGCGACCAAAGACGCCGGCCGCATCGCGGGTCTGGACGTAAAGCGTATCATCAACGAACCAACCGCAGCCGCTCTGGCTTACGGTATGGACAAGGCCAAAGGCGACCACACCGTGATCGTTTATGACTTGGGCGGTGGTACTTTCGACGTCTCCGTCATCGAGATCGCTGAAGTTGACGGCGAGCACCAGTTCGAAGTGTTGGCCACCAACGGTGACACCTTCCTCGGCGGTGAAGACTTTGATATTCGTCTGATCGACTACCTCGTTGACGAATTCAAGAAAGAAAGCGGCATGAACCTTAAGGGCGACCCGCTGGCCATGCAGCGCCTGAAAGAAGCTGCCGAAAAAGCCAAGATCGAGCTGTCCTCGAGCATGTCGACCGACGTGAACCTGCCGTACATCACTGCAGACGCCACCGGTCCTAAGCACTTGAACGTGAAGATCTCTCGCGCCAAGTTGGAAGCGCTGGTTGAAGACCTGGTTCAGCGCACCATCGAACCTTGCCGCATCGCGCTGAAAGACGCCGGTATCGACGTTGGTTCGATCAACGACGTGATCCTGGTGGGCGGTCAGACCCGTATGCCACTGGTTCAGCAGAAGGTCACCGAGTTCTTCGGTAAAGAAGCCCGTAAAGACGTGAACCCGGACGAAGCGGTTGCCATGGGTGCTGCCATCCAGGGCGCGGTATTGGCCGGCGACGTGAAAGACGTGCTGCTGCTGGACGTCAGCCCGCTGACCCTGGGTATCGAAACCATGGGCGGCGTGATGACTGCGCTGATCGAGAAAAACACCACGATTCCTACCAAGAAATCCCAAGTGTTCTCGACTGCCGATGACAACCAGGGCGCTGTGACCATTCACGTGCTGCAAGGTGAGCGTAAGCAGGCTGCTCAGAACAAGTCCCTGGGCAAGTTCGACCTGTCCGAGATTCCACCAGCACCACGTGGCGTGCCACAAATCGAAGTGACCTTCGACATCGACGCCAACGGCATCCTGCACGTCGGCGCGAAAGACAAGGCTACCGGCAAAGAGCAGAAGATCACGATCAAGGCCAACTCCGGTCTGTCTGATGAAGAAATTCAACAGATGATTCGTGATGCTGAAGCCAACGCTGATGCGGATGCCAAGTTTGCTGAACTGGCCGGCGCCCGTAACCAGGGTGATGCACTGGTTCACTCGACGCGCAAAATGGTCGCTGATGCTGGCGATAAAGTGACTGCTGAAGAGAAGACTGCAATCGAAGCTGCTGTGGTTGCCCTGGAAGCCGCCGTCAAAGGCGACGACAAGGCTGCTATCGAAGCCAAGATCGAAGAGCTGTCGAAAGTCTCTGCGCCGGTTGCTCAGAAAATGTACGCCGAACAAGGTCAGCCAGCTGACGGTGCTGCGCAACAGGCAGAGCCTGAAGCCAAGCACGACGACGTTGTCGATGCCGAGTTCGAAGAAGTCAAAGAAGACCAGAAGAAGTAACTTGGTCGCCCGGTTGACCGCTATCAAGCGGTGACTGGTAGGATGTCGCCGCGCGGGAGCTTGCTCCCGCGTTGGCGTGTCTGGGGTATGCGAATTTTTACAGTATGCGACAGCGTTCGGATGCTGGCGGTGTGATCGGGAATGCTCCTGCTTTCCGAGCAGTAAATACCGCATTTTTGGCCGGATACCTGGCTAAAAAAGTAGTTATGACCAGGATCGTTGAATTGACGTGAGTTGGGTCCGGGCCTGTATTGGGGCTCAACGAGTTTAGTCGGGCTCAGGAGGGTCTGGCTGAACGTCCTTAAGAGTGCAAAGACTTATGGCAAAGCGTGACTATTACGAAGTATTGGGTGTGGAGCGCGGCTCCAGCGAGACGGACCTGAAGAAGGCCTACCGTCGTCTGGCGATGAAGCACCACCCGGACCGTAATCCGGATAGCAAAGAATCCGAAGAAATGTTCAAAGAGGCCAATGAGGCCTACGAATGTCTGTCTGATCCCAACAAGCGTGCGGCCTACGACCAGTATGGTCATGCCGGTGTCGACCCAAGCATGGGTGGCGGCGGTGCCGGGTTTGGCGGTCAGAACTTCTCCGATATTTTCGGCGACGTATTCAGCGACTTCTTCGGCGGTGGTCGAGGTGGTCAGCGTGGTGGCGCCCAGCGTGGTAGTGATTTGCGCTACACCCTGGAATTGAACCTGGAAGAAGCCGTGCGCGGCACCAGCGTCAACATCCGTGTGCCGACGCTGGTCAACTGCAAGCCGTGCGATGGTTCGGGTGCCAAGAAAGGCTCTTCGCCGATCACCTGCCCAACGTGTGGCGGTATTGGTCAAGTTCGCATGCAGCAGGGCTTCTTCTCTGTGCAGCAGACCTGCCCGCGCTGCCATGGCCAGGGCAAGATCATTTCCGATCCGTGCGATTCCTGCCACGGCGAAGGTCGTGTCGAAGAGTACAAAACCCTGGCGGTGAAAGTGCCGGCGGGCGTGGACACCGGAGACCGTATTCGCCTGTCGGGTGAGGGCGAGGCTGGTACTCAGGGTGGTCCGACGGGCGACCTGTATGTAGTGATCAACGTGCGCGAGCACTCGATCTTCCAGCGCGACGGCAAGCACCTGTTCTGTGAAGTGCCGATCAGCTTTGTCGATGCAGCCTTGGGCGGCGAGCTCGAAATTCCTACCCTTGATGGTCGGGTCAAGCTCAAGATTCCTGAAGGCACTCAGACCGGCAAGCAGTTCCGTATCCGTGGCAAAGGCGTTGCGCCGGTGCGCGGTGGCGGTGCTGGGGACTTGATGTGTCGTGTGGCGGTAGAGACGCCGGTCAACCTGAATCGCCGTCAGCGCGAACTGCTTGAAGAATTCCGCAGCTCGATGGAGGGTGATGACTCTCACTCGCCAAAAACTGCAGGCTTTTTCGATGGTGTGAAGCGCTTCTTCGGCGACCTGTAAGGAATTGAGTATGCGACGTATAGCCGTAATGGGCGCTGCCGGGCGCATGGGCAAGACGCTGGTCGAAGCGGTGCAGCAGCGCTCGCCGGCTTCCGGCCTGACTGCGGCGATCGTTCGTCCGGGCAGCACGTTGATTGGTGCGGACGCGGGCGAGTTGGCCTCGTTGGGGCGCATCGGTGTGTCGTTGTCCGGCAGCCTGGAGCAGGTAGCGGATGAGTTCGATGTGTTGATCGATTTCACCCTGCCGGACGTGATGCTGAAAAACCTGGCGTTCTGCCGTAAGGCGGGCAAGGCAATGGTGATCGGTACCACGGGTTTGACTGCTCAGCAGAAGCAATTGTTGGAGGAGGCGGGCAAGGATATTCCTATCGTCTTCGCCGCCAACTTTAGTGTCGGTGTGAATCTGTCGCTCAAGTTGCTGGATCTGGCGGCGCGCGTGCTGGGTGATGAAGCGGATATCGAAATCATCGAGACTCACCATCGCCACAAGATCGACGCGCCTTCGGGCACCGCGCTGCGCATGGGTGAAGCGATTGCCGATGCACTGGGTCGCGACCTGTCGAAAGTCGCGGTGTACGGTCGCGAAGGCCACACCGGCGCGCGTGCACGCGACACCATTGGTTTTGCGACCGTGCGCGGCGGTGACGTGGTGGGTGATCACACCGTATTGTTCGCCACTGAAGGTGAGCGTCTGGAAATCACGCATAAGGCCTCCAGCCGCATGACCTTTGCCAAGGGAGCGGTACGTGCTGCGCTCTGGTTGGAGGGGCGCGAGCCGGGTCTGTACGACATGCGCGATGTGCTGGATCTGCACTAATCAGTAGCTAAAACAGGGCCTCAAGCTTATGCTTAGGCCCCGTTTTTACCCGCTAAGCGACGTCCTGTCGCATTCCCCTGCCTTTAAGGCTCATTAGCGGTGGACCAAAAAAGCCTTTTTCTGTAAGCTACAGCTTTAGTGTGTCCACTAAAAGCGCGCAGAATAATTCAGTGAAGAAGCGGGGTGACGTGTCCATACGTCACTCCGCTTTTTTACAACCTGCGATCGCCCTTTCAGGCTTTATTTACGGGAGGTCTTCTTGACTAAGCCAGCCATACTCGCCCTTGCTGATGGCAGCATTTTTCGCGGCGAAGCCATTGGAGCCGACGGTCAGACCGTTGGAGAGGTAGTGTTTAACACTGCCATGACCGGCTATCAGGAAATCCTTACCGATCCTTCCTACGCCCAACAGATCGTTACCCTGACCTATCCGCACATCGGCAACACCGGTACTACACCGGAAGATGTCGAGTCTGATCGTGTCTGGTCGGCCGGTCTGGTGATTCGTGACCTGCCACTCGTTGCGAGCAACTGGCGTAACACGATGTCGCTGTCCGATTACCTGAAAGCCAACAACGTTGTGGCGATCGCCGGTATCGATACGCGCCGCCTCACGCGCATCCTGCGTGAAAAAGGCTCGCAGAATGGCTGCATCATGGTCGGTGACAATATCTCCGAAGAGGCGGCGATTGCCGCGGCGCAAGGTTTCCCAGGCCTGAAAGGCATGGACCTGGCGAAAGTCGTCAGCGTTAAAGAGAAGTACGAGTGGCGCTCCACTGTCTGGGACTTGAAGACCGACAGCCATGCAACCATCGACGCCGCTGACCTGCCCTACCACGTAGTCGCCTACGACTACGGCGTTAAATACAACATCCTGCGCATGCTGGTCGAGCGAGGCTGCCGCGTGACCGTGGTGCCGGCGCAAACCCCGGCCAGCGACGTGCTCGCCCTGCAACCGGACGGTGTATTCCTGTCCAACGGCCCAGGTGACCCTGAGCCATGCGACTACGCCATCCAGGCGATCAAGGACGTACTGGAAACCGAGATTCCGGTCTTCGGTATCTGCCTTGGTCACCAGCTGCTGGCCCTGGCCTCCGGCGCCAAGACCCTGAAAATGGGTCACGGCCACCACGGTGCCAACCACCCGGTTCAAGACCTGGACACTGGCGTTGTGATGATCACCAGCCAGAACCACGGTTTTGCGGTAGATGAAGCAACCCTGCCGAGCAACGTGCGCGCCATTCACAAGTCGCTGTTCGACGGTTCCCTGCAGGGCATCGAGCGCACCGACAAGAGCGCGTTCAGCTTCCAGGGCCACCCTGAAGCGAGCCCGGGCCCGAACGACGTAGCGCCGCTGTTCGACCGTTTCATCAATGAGATGGCCAAGCGACGCTGACTGAGCGGCCTGCGGGCGGCCCCGGAGACCGGTGGCCCCCGCAGGCTCATCAAAGATTGTTCAAGACGGCTTGCCGACTGACCTGCGGATTTGAGTGACAAACCCATGCCAAAACGTACAGACATAAAAAGCATCCTGATTCTCGGCGCTGGCCCGATCGTGATCGGCCAGGCCTGCGAATTCGACTACTCCGGCGCCCAGGCTTGTAAAGCCCTGCGCGAAGAGGGCTACCGCGTCATTCTGGTGAACTCCAACCCGGCCACCATCATGACCGACCCGGCCATGGCCGACGCCACCTACATCGAACCGATCAAGTGGCAGACCGTTGCCAAGATCATCGAGAAAGAGCGTCCAGATGCGCTGCTGCCAACCATGGGCGGCCAGACTGCACTGAACTGCGCCCTGGACCTGGAGCGCGAAGGCGTCCTGGAAAAATTCGGCGTAGAAATGATCGGCGCCAATGCCGACACCATCGACAAGGCTGAAGACCGTTCGCGTTTCGACAAGGCCATGAAGTCCATCGGCCTGGCCTGCCCGCGTTCCGGTATCGCCCACAGCATGGAAGAAGCCAACGCGGTCCTTGAGACCCTGGGCTTCCCGTGCATCATCCGTCCGTCCTTCACCATGGGCGGCACCGGTGGCGGTATCGCTTACAACCGTGAAGAGTTCGAAGAAATCTGCGCCCGTGGCCTGGACCTGTCGCCGACCAAAGAGCTGCTGATCGACGAATCCCTGATCGGCTGGAAAGAATATGAGATGGAGGTTGTCCGCGATAAGAAGGACAACTGCATCATCGTCTGCTCCATCGAAAACTTTGACCCGATGGGTGTGCACACCGGTGACTCGATCACTGTTGCTCCTGCACAGACCCTGACCGACAAGGAATACCAGATCCTGCGTAACGCCTCCCTGGCGGTACTGCGCGAGATTGGCGTGGAAACCGGCGGTTCCAACGTTCAGTTCGGCATCTGCCCGAACACCGGCCGCATGGTCGTGATCGAAATGAACCCACGCGTTTCCCGTTCGTCGGCCCTGGCTTCGAAAGCCACCGGCTTCCCGATCGCCAAGGTCGCGGCCAAGCTGGCAGTGGGTTACACCCTGGACGAATTGTCGAACGACATCACCGGCGGCAAGACCCCGGCGTCCTTCGAGCCGTCCATCGACTACGTCGTGACCAAGCTGCCACGTTTTGCCTTCGAGAAATTCGCCAAGGCTGACGCACGCCTGACCACCCAGATGAAGTCGGTGGGTGAAGTGATGGCCATCGGCCGTACCTTCCAAGAGTCTCTGCAGAAAGCCCTGCGCGGCCTGGAAGTGGGCGTTTGCGGTCTGGACGAGAAGCTCGACCTGAGCAACCCGGAAAGCATGAGCGTGCTCAAGCGCGAGCTGACCGTGCCGGGCGCCGAGCGTATCTGGTACGTGGCTGACGCCTTCCGCGCCGGCATGACCGTCGAAGACATCTTCGGCATGAACATGATCGACCCGTGGTTCCTGGTACAGATCGAAGACCTGATCAAGGAAGAAGAGAAGGTCAAGACCCTGGGTCTGGCCAGCATCGACCGCGACATGATGTTCCGCCTCAAGCGCAAGGGCTTCTCCGATCAGCGTCTGGCCAAGCTGCTGGGTGTGACCGAGAAGAACCTGCGTACGCATCGCCACAAGCTGGAAATCTTCCCGGTCTACAAGCGCGTTGACACCTGCGCGGCCGAGTTCTCCACCGACACCGCCTACCTGTACTCCACCTATGAGGAAGAGTGCGAAGCCGCGCCGTCGGGTCGCGACAAGATCATGATCCTGGGTGGCGGTCCAAACCGTATCGGCCAGGGTATCGAGTTCGACTACTGCTGCGTCCACGCCGCCCTCGCTCTGCGCGAAGATGGCTATGAGACCATCATGGTCAACTGCAACCCGGAAACCGTTTCCACCGACTACGACACCTCCGATCGCCTGTACTTCGAACCAGTGACCCTGGAAGACGTGCTGGAAATCGTGCGCGTCGAGAAGCCCAAAGGCGTGATCGTGCAGTACGGCGGTCAAACTCCGCTGAAACTGGCGCGCGCCCTGGAAGCCGCTGGCGTGCCGATCATCGGTACCAGCCCTGACGCCATCGACCGTGCCGAAGACCGCGAGCGTTTCCAGCAAATGGTAGAGCGCCTGAACCTGCGTCAGCCGCCAAACGCCACCGTGCGCAGCGAAGACGAGGCCATCCGTGCCGCCAGCAAGATTGGCTATCCACTGGTGGTGCGTCCGTCCTACGTACTGGGCGGCCGTGCGATGGAAATCGTCTACGAAGAAGAAGAACTCAAGCGTTACCTGCGCGATGCGGTGAAAGTGTCCAATGACAGCCCGGTGCTGCTTGACCACTTCCTCAACTGCGCAATCGAGATGGACGTGGACGCTGTTTGCGACGGCACCGACGTGGTGATCGGCGCGATCATGCAGCACATCGAGCAGGCGGGTGTTCACTCGGGTGACTCCGCATGCTCCCTGCCGCCGTACTCGCTGCCGGCGCACATCCAGGACGAGATGCGCGAACAGGTCAAGAAAATGGCCCTGGAGCTGGGCGTGGTCGGCCTGATGAACGTACAGTTGGCGCTGCAAGGCGAAGACATCTACGTCATTGAAGTCAACCCGCGCGCTTCGCGCACCGTGCCATTTGTTTCCAAGTGCATCGGTGTGTCCCTGGCCATGATCGCTGCTCGCGTGATGGCCGGTAAGACCCTGAAGGAAATCGGCTTCACCAAGGAAATCATTCCTAACTTCTACAGCGTGAAAGAGGCGGTGTTCCCATTCGCCAAATTCCCTGGCGTGGACCCGATCCTGGGCCCAGAGATGAAGTCCACCGGTGAAGTGATGGGCGTTGGCGATACCTTCGGTGAAGCCTTCGCCAAGGCCCAGATGGGCGCCAGCGAAGTGTTGCCGACCGGCGGTACTGCGTTCATCAGCGTGCGTGATGATGACAAACCGCTGGTTGCAGGCGTGGCCCGTGATCTGATCAACTTGGGCTTCGAAGTCGTGGCCACTGCCGGGACCGCCAAGCTGATCGAAGCTGCCGGCCTGAAAGTGCGTCGCGTGAACAAGGTGACGGAAGGCCGTCCACACGTGGTCGACATGATCAAGAATGACGAAGTCACCCTGATCATCAACACCACCGAAGGTCGCCAGTCGATCGCGGATTCCTACTCCATTCGTCGTAACGCCTTGCAGCACAAGATTTACTGCACCACTACCATTGCTGCTGGCGAAGCCATCTGCGAAGCGCTCAAATTCGGTCCGGAAAAGACCGTGCGTCGCTTGCAGGATCTACACGCAGGATTGAAGGCATGACCAAATACCCAATGACTGTCCAGGGCTTCAAGGCCCTGGAAGAGGAGCACGCCCATCTGACCAAGGTCGTACGTCCAAAGCTGAGCCAGGACATCGGTACGGCCCGTGAGCTGGGTGACTTGAAGGAAAACGCTGAATACCACGCTGCTCGTGAGCAGCAAGGTATGGTCGAGGCGCGGATCCGTGATATCGAAGGCCGCCTGCAGAACTCGGTGGTCATCGACGTGACGACCATTCCAAAGACCGGCAAGGTGATTTTCGGCACTACCGTGGAAATCGCTAATGTTGAGACTGACGAAAGCGTGGTCTACCACATCGTTGGCGAAGATGAAGCTGACTTCAAACTCGGCAAAATCTCTGTCGGTTCTCCGCTCGCCCGCGCCTTGATTGCCAAGGAAGAGGGCGATGTGGTGTCTGTTAAAACGCCTGGCGGCGTGACCGAGTACGAGATTGTTGAAGTTCGTCACGTCTGAAAGGCGGCGCCCGCTTCGTGCGGGCGCCATGCTTTGGCAGCTCTCTCAGATGCTTTGGGTGGGTGGCCTGTGGTTGTTGCACATCGGCGTATTGCCTGCGCTGGGCTTGATTGGCCTGGCGCCGTTGCTGATCGATGAGATCGATGGATTGCTCAGTGCGTTGCTGGTGGGTTTTGCGGCGGCGTGCGTGACGCTCCAGGTATTGGTGCTGGTCAAGACCGAGGGCTTGGGGAGTTTGTGGCGGGATATTCGCGGGCAACTGCTGTTGATGGCGCTGTATGCGTGTGCAATGTATTGCATTGTGCATGTCTGGCTGCCGGAAGCGTTGCGCTGGCAGCTATTCAGCTATCTTGTGCTAGGGTTTTCCGGCCTGGTCCTGGTTTTACAGCCTGCACCCGGATGGAGTGGCGGGGCGCGCGAAGCACGCCCGTGACCCTTTTTATTACTTGAAGCGGTGTACGTTCGACAGTTGCTTGTTGACGCTGAAGTTCTTGCGATACAGCAGCGCCATCTTGCCGATGACCTGGACCAGGTCAGCTTTGCCTACCTTGCACAGTTCCGCAATGGCAGCCAGGCGCGCTTCGCGGTCAAGGATGTTGACCTTGATCTTGATCAGTTCATGATCGTTCAGCGCACGTTCGAATTCGGCTAACACACCTTCAGTCAAACCGTTATCTGCCACAATCAGAACTGGTTTCAGATGGTGGCCAATGGATTTGTACTGTTTCTTCTGCTCTTGAGTGAGCGGCATAATCTGACCCCTGCGTCTGATCTTGTAAAAAGCGGCGGCCAGTTTACCCGAGCGAGTCCGGGACCGCCCAGTTAATCACGACCCGTTTTATTTTTCGAGGTGGCCCGTGGCCCGTTCCAAAACCAGCCTTAAGTGGCTACAAGAACATTTCAACGATCCTTACGTCAAAAAGGCGCAAAAGGACGGCTACCGTTCCCGGGCCAGCTATAAGCTGCTGGAGCTCCAGGACAAGGACAAATTGTTCCGCCCCGGCATGAGCGTTATCGACCTGGGCGCCGCCCCGGGTGGCTGGTCCCAAGTGGCCAGTCGTCTGATTGGTGGGCAAGGCCGCTTGATTGCTTCCGATATCCTGGAGATGGACAGCATCCCGGACGTGACCTTCGTGCACGGCGACTTTACCCAGGACGCTGTCCTGGCCGAGATCCTGGAAGCTGTAGGAAATTCGCAAGTGGACCTTGTGATTTCTGACATGGCCCCCAATATGAGTGGATTACCGGCTGTTGATATGCCGCGAGCCATGTTCCTGTGCGAGTTGGCACTGGATCTGGCGGGTCGGGTATTGCGTCCGGGGGGTGATTTCCTGGTCAAGGTCTTCCAGGGTGAAGGCTTCGACGAGTACCACAAGAACATTCGCAAGCTGTTCGACAAGGTGCAGATGCGCAAACCGGACTCTTCTCGGGACCGGTCTCGCGAGCAGTATTTGTTGGCGCGGGGGTTCCGCGGCATTGAAGGCGCCGCCAGTGATGAGCGTCTTTGAAGGTTTGAAGGGAGTCGATAGGTTTTTTTATGTCGCTTTCGTCACGAAGCTTTACGAATATTGTGTAGTCAAAGTTTCACAAAGGGTTACAGACGGCGCCTGCCAGAGTTGTAGGTAATGTAGTAAGTTAGGCCGGTGAATATCATGCGAAGCGCGCGCCAGTAGCGGAGCTTGCTTCAGAGGGTAGTTAATTGAACGATATGGCAAAGAATCTGATCCTGTGGTTGATCATCGCGGCTGTCCTGGTGACGGTGATGAACAACTTCTCCAGCCCTAACGAGCCGCAGACCCTCAACTATTCCGACTTCATCCAGCAAGTTAAGGATGGCAAGGTCGAGCGCGTAGCGGTTGATGGCTATGTGATCACCGGCAAACGCAATGATGGCGATAGCTTCAAGACCATTCGTCCGGCCATCCAGGACAACGGTCTTATCGGCGACCTGGTCGATAACCACGTGGTTGTCGAAGGCAAGCAGCCTGAGCAGCAGAGCATCTGGACCCAGTTGCTGGTAGCCAGCTTCCCGATCCTGGTGATCATCGCCGTGTTCATGTTCTTCATGCGCCAGATGCAAGGCGGTGCGGGAGGCAAGGGTGGGCCGATGAGCTTCGGCAAGAGCAAGGCGCGCCTGCTTTCCGAAGATCAGGTGAAAACGACCCTGGCTGACGTTGCCGGTTGCGACGAAGCGAAGGAAGAAGTGGGCGAGCTGGTCGAGTTCCTGCGTGATCCGGGCAAGTTCCAGCGCCTGGGCGGTCGCATTCCTCGCGGCGTACTGATGGTCGGTCCTCCGGGTACTGGTAAAACCTTGCTGGCCAAGGCGATTGCCGGTGAAGCCAAGGTGCCTTTCTTCACCATTTCCGGTTCTGACTTCGTTGAGATGTTCGTCGGTGTCGGTGCCAGCCGTGTTCGCGACATGTTCGAACAGGCCAAGAAACACGCGCCCTGCATCATCTTTATCGATGAAATCGACGCCGTTGGTCGCCATCGTGGTGCCGGCATGGGCGGCGGTCATGACGAGCGTGAGCAGACCCTTAACCAGTTGCTGGTTGAGATGGACGGCTTTGAAATGAACGATGGCATCATCGTTATCGCTGCAACCAACCGTCCGGATGTACTGGACCCTGCGTTGCTGCGTCCGGGCCGTTTCGACCGTCAGGTTGTAGTTGGCTTGCCGGATATCCGTGGCCGCGAACAGATCCTGAAAGTACATATGCGCAAAGTACCAATGGGCGACGATGTGGCTCCGGCCGTGATTGCGCGTGGTACGCCTGGGTTCTCCGGTGCCGACCTGGCCAACCTGGTCAACGAGGCTTCGCTGTTTGCGGCCCGTACCGGCAAGCGCATCGTTGAAATGAAAGAGTTCGAATTGGCGAAAGACAAGATCATGATGGGCGCCGAGCGCAAATCCATGGTCATGTCCGAGAAAGAGAAGCAGAACACCGCTTATCACGAAGCCGGTCACGCCATTGTCGGTCGCGTTGTGCCCGAGCACGACCCGGTCTACAAGGTGTCGATCATTCCTCGTGGTCGGGCGCTGGGCGTCACGATGTTCCTACCGGAAGAGGATCGTTACAGCCTCTCCAAGCGTGCCCTGATCAGTCAGATCTGCTCGTTGTACGGCGGTCGGATTGCTGAAGAAATGACCTTGGGCTTCGACGGTGTCACTACCGGTGCTTCCAACGACATCATGCGTGCCAGCCAGATTGCACGGAACATGGTGACCAAGTGGGGCTTGTCGGAGAAACTCGGCCCGTTGATGTATGCCGAAGAAGAAGGTGAGGTATTCCTGGGGCGCGGCGGTGGTGGTCAAAACGCTAGCTTCTCCGGTGAGACGGCCAAGCTGATCGACTCCGAAGTGCGCAGCATCATTGACCAGTGCTACGGCACGGCCAAGCAGATCCTCACGGATAACCGCGACAAGCTGGATGCCATGGCGGATGCGCTGATGAAGTACGAGACCATTGATGCCGACCAGATTGACGACATCATGGCCGGTCGCGTACCTCGTGAGCCTCGCGATTGGGAAGGCGGTTCAGGCACCTCTGGCACGCCGCCAGTGGTTCAGAATGAACGCCCTGAAACTCCGATCGGCGGCCCCGCAGCTGACGTCTAAGGTTTGAAATGACTTCTGTGTTGTCCTCCACCCGGTTGCCTTGCGGCAACCGGGTTCTTGATTTGGCCCATACGCATGTCATGGGCATTCTTAATGTAACTCCCGACTCCTTTTCCGATGGCGGCCGATTCAGCCAGCTCGATGCTGCATTGCGTCATGCTGAAGCAATGGTTGCGGCAGGGGCGACCCTGATTGATGTCGGGGGCGAATCGACCCGTCCTGGCGCTCGCGTGGTATCTCCCTTGGAAGAGCTGGAGAGGGTCGCGCCGATTGTCGAGCGTATTGCGCGTGAACTGGATGTGATCATCTCGGTTGATACGTCGACGCCGGCCGTGATGCGCGAAACTGTGCGCCTTGGGGCGGGGTTGATCAACGATGTGCGCTCCCTTCAGCGTGACGGGGCCCTTGATGCTGCTGCGGCAACCGGGTTGCCGGTGTGCTTGATGCATATGCTGGGAGAGCCCGGCAATATGCAGGACTGCCCTCACTACGACGATCTTGTTGGTGAAGTGAGTGGTTTTCTTGCTGAGCGAGTCGCTCAATGCGCTGTCGCGGGAATTGCCGCAGAAAAGATCATCCTTGATCCCGGTTTCGGCTTCGCCAAGACCCTGCAGCATAATCTAAGCCTGTTCAAGCATATGGAATCCCTGCATGCGTTGGGTCGCCCTCTGTTGGTCGGCGTTTCACGCAAGAGCATGATTGGCCTGGCTCTGAATCGACCGGTGGGGGAGCGCTTGTACGGTGGTCTTGCGCTGGCGGCGCTTGCAGTGACCAAGGGCGCGCGAATATTACGTGTGCATGATGTTGCCGAGACGGTGGATGTAGTGCGTATGATTGCCGCGGTAGAATCAGCCGAATAAGAATGATGGAGCACTTATGACTAAAAAATACTTTGGTACCGACGGCATCCGTGGTCGGGTCGGCGAATTTCCGATCACTCCTGATTTCATGCTTAAGCTGGGTTGGGCAGCTGGTATGGCGTTCCGCAGCATGGGCGCGTGCCGCATCCTGGTGGGTAAGGACACTCGCATCTCGGGCTACATGTTTGAGTCTGCGCTCGAGGCGGGTCTATCCGCTGCAGGTGCTGATGTCCTGTTGCTGGGCCCAATGCCGACGCCGGCGATCGCTTACCTGACGCGTACCTTCCACGCTGAGGCCGGTATTGTGATCAGTGCCTCGCACAACCCGCATGATGACAATGGCATCAAATTTTTCTCGGGCCAGGGCACCAAGCTGCCGGACGAGATCGAGTTGATGATCGAAGAGTTGCTGGATGCACCGATGACGGTGGTTGAGTCCAGCAAGCTGGGCAAGGTGTCGCGTATCAATGACGCCTCAGGCCGATATATCGAGTTCTGCAAAAGCAGTGTGCCGAGCAGCACCAGTTTTGCCGGCCTGAAGCTTGTTGTCGACTGCGCTCATGGGGCGACCTATAAGGTGGCGCCAAGCGTGTTCAAGGAGCTGGGTGCGCAGGTAACTGTTTTGTCGGGTCAACCTGATGGCTTGAACATCAACGAAAACTGCGGCTCAACCCATATGGGGCAATTGCAGGCCGCTGTCTTGGCTGAGCATGCTGATCTGGGTATTGCTTTCGATGGCGATGGCGATCGGGTGCTTATGGTCGATCATACCGGCGCAATCGTTGATGGTGATGAGCTGCTGTTCATCATCGCTCGTGACTTGCATGAGCGTGACAGGCTGCAAGGTGGTGTTGTCGGGACTTTGATGAGCAACCTAGGGTTGGAGCTGGCCCTTTCGGATCTGGGCATTCCTTTTGTTCGCGCAAATGTAGGTGACCGTTACGTCATCGCTGAGCTGCTGGAGCGCAACTGGCTGATCGGTGGTGAGAACTCCGGGCATGTGGTTTGCTTCCAGCACACGACTACCGGCGATGCGATCATTGCAGCGCTGCAGGTATTGATGGCTCTGCGGGCTCGCGGGGAAAGCTTGGCCCAATCGCGTCAGGCGTTGCGTAAGTGTCCTCAAGTTCTGCTCAACGTGCGCTTCTCCGGCGGCGAAAACCCGATTGAGCACCCTGCTGTCAAAGAGGCGTGCGAGCGCGTGACCCTTGCTATGGCTGGGCGTGGCCGCGTGTTGTTGCGCAAGTCCGGCACAGAGCCTCTGGTGCGTGTCATGGTCGAAGGTGACGATGAAACACAGGTTCGCGCACACGCTGAAGACCTGGCAAAACTGGTAACTGAAGTTTGCGCCTGAATTCGGCTTGCCAGTGGTGATGTGGTTGGGTAACATCTGCGCCCACTTTGACCGACGAGGTACAGCATGCGTCGCACTATGGTAGCTGGTAACTGGAAGATGCACGGTACCCGCGCCAGTGTCGCTGAGCTGATCAATGGCCTTCGTCACTTGGCCTTGCCGAGCGGGGTTGATGTCGCGGTGTTCCCACCTTGCTTGCATATCAACCAAGTGGTTGATGGCTTGAAAGGCAAGTCGATCCAGGTCGGCGCGCAGAACTCTGCGGTGGAGCCGATGCAAGGTGCGTTGACGGGTGAGATTTCACCGAGTCAGTTGGTCGATGCGGGTTGTTCCTATGTGCTTGTCGGGCACTCCGAGCGCCGTCAGATGATGGGCGAGCGTGATGGGACACTCAATCGCAAGTTCGCAGCGGCACAGGCTTGTGGCTTGATTCCGGTGTTGTGCATAGGGGAGACCCTGGAGCAGCGCGAATCGGGCAAGACTCTTGAAGTTGTCTCGCGTCAGCTGGGCAGCATCATCGAGGAGCTGGGTGTTGGTGCGTTTGCAAAGGCAGTGATTGCTTACGAGCCGGTCTGGGCCATTGGCACCGGGCTGACTGCTACACCGCAACAGGCGCAGGATGTGCACGCAGCCATCCGCGCGCAGTTGGCGGCAGAGAATTCTGAAGTCGCACAAGGTGTGCGTCTTCTATACGGCGGCAGCGTGAAGGCGGCCAATGCGGTCGAACTGTTCGGCATGCCGGATATCGATGGGGGGCTCATTGGTGGAGCTTCCCTGAATGCAGATGAGTTCGGTGCGATCTGTCGCGCCGCGGGAAACTGAGAAAATGCTGGAAACAGTCGTAGTCGTTTTTCATCTGTTGGCTGCCCTGGGCGTAGTTGCCCTGGTTTTGTTGCAACAGGGTAAAGGTGCGGATGCTGGTGCGTCTTTCGGTGCAGGTGCTTCAAATACTGTGTTCGGAAGCCAAGGTTCCTCTACCTTTCTTAGTAAGTTTACTGCTATACTTGCCGCCGGTTTCTTCATAACCAGCTTGGGGTTAGGTTACTTTGCTAAAGAGAAAGCTCATGTGCTGACTCAAGTAGGTCTCCCAAACCCAGCAGTGTTGGAAGTACCAAAAGCAAAACCGGCTTCTGATGATGTCCCGGTGCTTCAAGAGCAAAAGTCGGCTACTCCAGCGACTGACGTACCTCCAGCTCAAGAGCAGAAGTAAGAAGGGTTGTAAACGCTGTATTGCCGAGGTGGTGGAATTGGTAGACACGCAACCTTGAGGTGGTTGTGCCCATAGGGTGTAGGGGTTCGAGTCCCCTTCTCGGTACCAATTATCAGGAGAGCCCGCTGTTGCGGGCTTTCTTGTAGGTGGAAGGTTACATTGACCCTGTAAGGGATCGGTCGTATACTTCCGCCCCAGCTTTGTCGCGGGGTGGAGCAGTCTGGTAGCTCGTCGGGCTCATAACCCGAAGGTCGTCGGTTCAAATCCGGCCCCCGCAACCAGTTTTAGCGGAGCCCCTTTTAAGGGGCTTTTTGTTAGCTGGACACTTTCAACGCCGCTGTTCGACGGCGTTTCAAGGATGGGCGTTTCGCCCATTTTTTTATTTTGCACAGCATGCACATACATGCACGAGGGGGTTCAGGTGTCGAGCAAGCTAGAAGAGTTGCAGGCCTTGTTGGCCCCGGTGGTCGTGGCCCTAGGCTATGAATGCTGGGGTATTGAGTTTTCGGCTCAAGGTCGCCACTCAATGTTGCGCGTTTATATCGATAAAGAGGGCGGCGTGCTGGTGGACGATTGTGCCATTGTCAGCCGTCAGATCAGCGGTGTCCTGGATGTTGAAGATCCAATCTCCGTTGAATACACCCTCGAAGTTTCCTCGCCAGGCATGGAGCGCCCACTGTTCACTATTGATCAGTTTGCAAAATTTGCCGGTGAACAAGTGAAGATCAAGCTGCGGTCTCCCTTTGAAGGGCGACGCAACTTTCAGGGCCTTCTGCGCGGTGTAGAAGAACAGGATGTCGTGGTGCAGGTAGAAGACCATGAATTCCTGTTGCCGATCGATATGATCGACAAGGCCAACATTATTCCCAGTTTTGACTGAGACGCGGATCCCGCGGATCCAATGGCTTGCGAAAGGCGAGGCGTACGATGAGCAAAGAAGTACTGCTGGTTGTTGAGTCGGTATCCAATGAAAAGGGCGTACCGGCAAACGTGATTTTTGAAGCGTTGGAGCTGGCCCTGGCCACTGCTACCAAAAAGCGTTTTGAAGACGAAGTTGATCTGCGTGTGGAAATCAACCGCCACACCGGTGCCTATGAGACTTTCCGTCGCTGGACGGTCGTCGAAGAAGCCGATCTTGATGATCCGGCGATCGAAACCTGGCCAAGCAAGGTTGCGCAAACGCATCCTGGCGCCAAGGTCGGTGATGTCGTCGAAGAAAAGATCGAATCGATCGAATTCGGCCGTATTGCTGCACAGACCGCCAAGCAGGTCATTGTGCAGAAGGTTCGCGAAGCCGAGCGCGCTCAAGTCGTTGACGCTTATCGCGAGCGCCTGGGTGAAATCATCTCCGGCACCGTGAAAAAAGTCACCCGCGACAACGTGATCGTCGACCTGGGCAACAACGCCGAAGCGTTGCTGGCCCGCGAAGACATCATTTCTCGCGAAACCTTCCGTGTCGGCGTGCGCCTGCGTGCGCTGCTCAAGGAAATCCGCACCGAGAACCGCGGCCCTCAGTTGATCCTGTCGCGTACCGCGCCGGAAATGCTGATCGAGCTGTTCCGTATCGAAGTGCCGGAAATCGCCGAAGGCCTGATCGAAGTCATGGCTGCGTCCCGCGACCCGGGTTCGCGCGCCAAGATCGCGGTCCGTTCCAAGGACAAACGCATCGACCCGCAAGGTGCTTGCATTGGTATGCGCGGTTCGCGCGTCCAGGCAGTGTCGGGCGAGTTGGGCGGTGAGCGTGTGGACATCGTCCTGTGGGACGATAACCCGGCGCAGTTCGTGATCAACGCCATGTCGCCGGCTGAAGTGGCGGCAATTATCGTTGACGAGGATGCCCATGCAATGGACATCGCCGTTGGCGCAGACAATCTGGCTCAGGCCATTGGTCGTGGTGGTCAGAACGTGCGTCTGGCCAGCCAACTGACCGGTTGGACCCTGAACGTGATGACCGAATCGGACATCCAGGCTAAGCAGCAAGCTGAAACCGGTGACATCCTGCGCAACTTTATCGAAGAGCTGGAAGTCGATGAAGACCTGGCGCAGGTGCTGGTAGATGAAGGCTTCACCAGCCTGGAAGAGATTGCCTACGTACCGTTGGAAGAAATGCTCAACATCGACGGCTTTGACGAAGACACCGTCAACGAGCTTCGCGCTCGGGCCAAGGATCGTTTGTTGACTAAAGCCATCGCTACTGAGGAAAAGCTGGCAGACGCCCATCCGGCCGAAGACCTGCTCTCGCTTGAGGGTATGGACAAGGATTTGGCGATGGAACTGGCGGTGCGCGGCGTAATTACCCGCGAAGACCTGGCCGAGCAGTCTATTGACGATCTGCTCGACATCGACGGCATTGACGATGATCGTGCCGGCAAGTTGATCATGGCCGCCCGAGCCCATTGGTTCGAGTAACTAGGCGCGGCCTGAGGAGAGAAGTGCATGACGCAAGTCACGGTGAAACAACTGGCCGATGAGGTCAAAACACCGGTAGAGCGCCTGTTGCAGCAGATGCGTGAGGCAGGTCTGCCGCACACCGCCGCCGACGAAGGTGTGAGCGACAGTGAGAAGCAGTCTTTGCTGACTCACTTGAAGAGCAGCCACAAGGCGAAAGTGGAAGAACCGCGCAAGATTACATTGCAGCGCAAAACCACCAGCACCCTGCGTGTTGCTGGTAGCAAGAGCATCAGCGTTGAAGTACGCAAGAAGAAAGTCTTCGTACAGCGCAGCCCGGAAGAAATCGAAGCCGAGCGCAAACGCGAACTGGAAGAACGTCGCGCAGTAGAAAATGCTGCTCGTCAGAAGGCTGAAGAAGAAGCCAAGCGTCGCGCCGAAGAAGAAGCGCGTCGCCAGCCTGCTGCTGCGCAACCTGCTGGTACTGAAGCGGTCGCCGCACCTGCTGCGCCTGTTGAAGCTGTGCGTGAGGCCGCTCCGGTTGCCGCCGCACCTGCTCCTGCAGCAGACGCTCGCAAGCGCGACGAACCTCGTCGTCCGGACAAACCACGTGCCGACGATAACAATCGTCGTGGTGGTGGCGGCGATGGCGAGCGTAAAAACGCTCCACATCGTGCCTCGGTCAAAGAGAAAGCGCCTGCTCCACGCGTTGCTCCACGTACTACCGACGAAGAAAGCGATGGCTTCCGTCGTGGTGGTCGCGGCAAGGCCAAGCTGAAAAAACGCAACGCCCACGGTTTCCAGAGCCCAACCGGCCCTGTCGTGCGTGAAGTGAAGATCGGCGAGACCATCACTGTTGGCGATCTCGCCCAACAGATGTCGGTCAAGGCAGCTGAAATCATCAAGTTCATGTTCAAGCTGGGTACGCCAGCCACCATCAACCAGGTACTGGATCAGGAAACTGCCCAGTTGGTTGCTGAAGAGCTGGGCCACAAAGTGACCCTGGTCAGCGACACCGCCCTGGAAGATTCCCTGGCCGAGTCCCTGAAGTTTGAAGGTGAAGCCGTTTCCCGTGCACCGGTTGTGACCGTAATGGGCCACGTTGACCACGGTAAGACTTCCCTGCTCGACTACATCCGTCGTGCCAAGGTAGCTGCGGGCGAAGCCGGCGGTATCACCCAGCACATCGGTGCGTACCACGTTGAAACTGACCGTGGCATGGTGACGTTCCTCGACACCCCTGGTCACGCCGCGTTTACCGCGATGCGTGCCCGTGGTGCCAAGGCAACCGATATCGTGATCCTGGTGGTTGCAGCCGATGACGGCGTGATGCCACAAACCATCGAAGCCGTTCAGCATGCCAAGGCAGCTGGCGTTCCGCTGGTTGTTGCGGTGAACAAAATCGACAAGCCGGGCGCCGATCTTGATCGCATCCGTAGCGAACTGTCGGTTCACGGCGTGACTTCCGAAGAGTGGGGTGGTGACACTCCATTCGTACCGGTCTCCGCGAAGATGGGTACCGGCGTTGACGAACTGCTCGAAGCCGTTCTGTTGCAAGCCGAGGTTCTGGAACTGACTGCTACTCCATCGGCTCCTGGCCGTGGCGTTGTGGTTGAGTCCCGTCTCGATAAGGGCCGTGGCCCGGTTGCGACCGTGCTGGTTCAAGACGGTACCCTGCGCCAAGGCGACATGGTGCTGGTCGGTTCGAACTACGGCCGTGTACGTGCCATGCTCGACGAGAACGGCAAGCCAATCAAGGAAGCAGGTCCAGCTATTCCGGTCGAGATCCTCGGCCTGGACGGTACCCCGGACGCTGGCGACGAGATGAGCGTAGTGGCCGACGAGAAGAAAGCCCGTGAAGTGGCTCTGTTCCGTCAAGGCAAGTTCCGCGAAGTCAAACTGGCCCGTGCTCACGCCGGCAAGCTGGAAAACATCTTCGAGAACATGGGCCAGGAAGAGAAGAAGACGCTTAACATCGTCCTCAAATCTGACGTACGTGGTTCCCTCGAAGCGTTGAACGGCGCCTTGAACGGCCTGGGTAACGACGAAGTGCAAGTGCGCGTTGTCGGTGGCGGTGTGGGTGGTATCACCGAATCCGACGCCAACCTGGCACTGGCTTCCAACGCTGTACTGTTCGGCTTCAATGTGCGTGCCGATGCTGGCGCTCGCAAGATCGTCGAGCAGGAAGGCCTGGACATGCGTTACTACAACGTCATCTACGACATCATCGAAGACGTCAAGAAAGCCCTCACCGGCATGCTTGGCAGCGACGTCCGGGAGAACATCCTGGGTATTGCCGAAGTCCGTGACGTGTTCCGCTCGCCGAAGTTCGGCGCGATCGCCGGTTGCATGGTGGTTGAAGGTGTTGTGCACCGTAACCGTCCAATCCGTGTACTGCGTGAAGACATCGTTATTTTCGAAGGCGAGCTGGAATCCCTGCGCCGCTTCAAGGATGACGCTTCCGAAGTACGTGCCGGCATGGAATGCGGTATCGGCGTCAAGAGCTACAACGACGTCAAGGTTGGCGACAAGATCGAAGTCTTCGAGAAGGTTCAGGTTGCTCGCAGCCTCTAACTCGCGCACTTCCGGAGCCACGCCGCGTGTGGGCATGCAAATGCCTCGCGCAGCGTACGGACTCTAAACGCAACGCCCGGTCTGGCTTTTGTCAGGCCGGGCGTTTGCCGCTTTCAGACCCCACGGGTTTCACCGTGTGGCAGTAACAGGTAACAAGACATGGCAAAAGAATACAGCCGTACCCAGCGAATCGGCGATCAGATGCAGCGCGAGCTGGCCCAACTGATCCGTCGCGAAGTCAAAGACCCGCGCGTTGGCCTGGTCACCATCACCGCCGTAGAAGTGAGCCGTGACGTGGGTCACGCCAAGATCTTCATCACCGTGATGGGGCAGGACAGCAGCGAAGAAATCGCACAAAGCATCAAGGTGCTCAACTCCGCTGCAGGTTTCTTGCGCATGCAGTTGGCCCGTGAAATGAAGCTGCGCAGTGTTCCGCAGTTGCACTTCCACTACGACGAAAGCGTCGTGCGGGGTGCGCACCTGTCGGCATTGATCGAGCGCGCCGTGGCCGAAGACAGCCAGCACCCGTCCACACCTGAAGACGCCAAGGAGTAAGCGGTGGCTCAGGTCAAACGTATCCGTCGCAACGTCAGCGGCATCATTCTGCTCGACAAGCCTATTGGCTTTACCTCCAATGCCGCGTTGCAGAAGGTCCGCTGGTTGCTCAACGCCGAAAAGGCCGGGCACACCGGCAGCCTCGATCCCCTGGCCACCGGCGTACTGCCGTTGTGCTTTGGCGAAGCCACCAAGTTTTCGCAGTACCTGCTCGATTCCGACAAGGGTTACGAAACCCTGATGCAACTGGGCAAGACCACCACCACGGCCGACGCCGAAGGTGATGTTCTGCAGGTTCGCGACGTGACCGTTGGTCGTGCTGATATTGAAGCTGTTTTACCCGGTTTTCGTGGGGAAATCAGTCAGATACCGCCGATGTACTCGGCTCTCAAGCGTGATGGCCAGCCTCTCTACAAGCTGGCACGTGCGGGCGAAGTAGTGGAGCGCGAACCGCGTTCTGTTACTATTGCGCGCTTGGAATTACTCGCCTGTGAAGGCGACACCGCCCGGTTGGCCGTGGACTGCAGCAAAGGCACCTATATTCGTACCCTGGTGGAAGATATCGGTGAAAAGCTCGGTTGCGGCGCGTACGTTGCAGAACTGCGACGCACCCAGGCCGGTCCTTTCAGCCTGGCCCAGACGGTCACGCTGGAAGAGTTGGAAGCGGTACATGCCGAAGGCGGCAACGAAGCGGTTGATCGCTTCCTGATGCCATCGGACAGCGGTTTGCTCGATTGGCCGTTGCTGCACTTCTCGGAGCATAGCGCGTTCTACTGGCTCAACGGCCAGCCGGTACGTGCCCCGGATGCCCCGAAGTTCGGCATGGTGCGTGTACAGGATCATAACGGTCGCTTTATCGGTATCGGTGAAGTGAGCGAAGACGGGCGTATAGCGCCACGTCGACTGATTCGGTCAGAATGACCGAACGAGTGTGGCTGTTAACAGGCACGGTCAACACTCATTTTTAGATACAGGGATTTGTCCCTGGCCTGTTGAAACTGCCCTTTGGGTGGTTTCCTGAAAAAAGGATTGCCTCATGGCTCTCGACGTTCAAGAAAAAGCACAAATCGTTGCTGACTATCAGCAAGCTGTTGGTGACACTGGTTCGCCAGAAGTGCAAGTTGCACTGCTGACCCACAACATCAACAAGCTGCAAGGTCACTTCAAGGCCAACGGTAAAGATCACCACTCCCGTCGTGGTCTGATCCGCATGGTAAACCAGCGCCGTAAGCTGCTGGACTACCTGAAAGGCAAGGATCTGGGTCGTTATCAGACTCTGATCGGTCGCCTGGGTCTGCGTCGCTAATAAGCGATTGCGCTAGAGGTTGGTTGTCTGCCGTGTGTCAGTGGGATTCCCGCTGGCCCATGGTAGGCTCCCAGCCTCAAGTTTTATCTGGATACACGTTTTACCCTGGACCAGGTTCGGGCCGATCCCCGACATTGCCCAAGAATTTCGCAAGAAGACAAGTTCCCCCAAGAGCCACAAAGAAGGTAGGACACCGTGAACCCGGTTATCAAAAAATTCCAGTTCGGTCAGTCGACCGTTACCCTCGAGACAGGCCGTATCGCCCGTCAAGCCTCCGGCGCAGTGCTGGTTACCGTTGACGACGACGTTACCGTTCTGGTGACCGTTGTTGGCGCCAAGACCGCTGACCCGAGCAAAGGCTTCTTCCCTCTTTCCGTTCACTACCAGGAAAAGACTTACGCTGCCGGTAAGATCCCTGGCGGTTTCTTCAAGCGCGAAGGCCGTCCTTCCGAGAAAGAAACCCTGACTTCCCGACTGATCGACCGTCCGATCCGTCCGCTGTTCCCAGAAGGCTTCATGAACGAAGTGCAGGTTGTCTGCACCGTCGTTTCCACCAGCAAAAAGACCGATCCGGACATCGCTGCGATGATCGGTACTTCGGCTGCCCTAGCGATCTCCGGCATTCCTTTCGATGGTCCGATCGGCGCAGCCCGCGTTGCTTTCCACGAAAGCACCGGCTACCTGCTGAACCCGACTTACGAGCAACAGAAAGCTTCGAGCCTGGACATGGTCGTCGCCGGTACCTCGGAAGCCGTGTTGATGGTTGAATCGGAAGCCAAAGAGCTGACCGAAGACCAGATGCTGGGTGCCGTACTGTTCGCGCACGACGAGTTCCAGGCCGTTATCAAGGCCGTCACCGAGCTGGCCGCAGAAGCTGCCAAGCCAACCTGGACCTGGGCTCCACAAGCCGAAGCCACCGAGCTGCTGGGCGCCATCCGCTCCGAGTTCGGCGCTGCCATCTCCGACGCCTACACCATCACCGTCAAGGCCGACCGTTACGCTCGTCTGGGCGAGCTGAAGGATCAGGTTGTTGCCAAGCTGTCCGGTGAAGAAGGCCAGCCTTCCGCCAGCGACGTTAAAGCGGCTTTCGGTGAAATCGAATACCGTACCGTTCGCGAAAACATCGTTAACGGCAAGCCACGTATCGACGGTCGTGACACCCGCACCGTACGTCCGCTGAACATCGAAGTTGGCGTTCTGCCAAAGACTCACGGTTCGGCGCTGTTCACCCGTGGTGAGACTCAGGCTCTGGTCGTCGCGACCCTGGGCACCGCCCGTGACGCACAATTGCTGGACACCCTGGAAGGCGAGAAAAAAGACCCGTTCATGCTGCACTACAACTTCCCACCGTTCTCGGTAGGTGAGTGTGGTCGCATGGGTGGCGCTGGTCGTCGCGAAATCGGTCACGGCCGTCTGGCCCGTCGTTCGATCGCAGCCATGCTGCCTGCCGCTGACGTGTTCCCGTACACCATCCGTGTGGTCTCGGAAATCACCGAGTCCAACGGTTCCAGCTCCATGGCGTCCGTTTGCGGTGCTTCCCTGGCGCTGATGGATGCTGGTGTGCCGATGAAGGCACCGGTTGCCGGTATCGCCATGGGTCTGGTTAAAGAAGGCGAGAAGTTCGCCATCCTGACCGACATCCTGGGTGACGAAGACCACCTGGGCGACATGGACTTCAAAGTAGCCGGTACCGCCAAAGGTGTGACCGCGCTGCAGATGGACATCAAGATCAAGGGCATCACCGAAGAGATCATGGAAATCGCCCTGGGCCAAGCCCTGGAAGCGCGCCTGAACATCCTCGGCCAGATGAACCAGATCATTGGTCAGTCGCGTACCGAGCTGTCGGAAAATGCTCCGACCATGATCGCGATGAAAATCGACACCGACAAAATCCGTGATGTCATCGGTAAAGGCGGCGCGACTATCCGTGCGATCTGCGAAGAGACCAAGGCTTCGATCGACATCGAAGACGATGGCTCGATCAAGATCTTCGGCGAAACCAAGGAAGCGGCTGAAGCAGCACGTCAGCGCGTACTGGGCATCACCGCAGAAGCCGAGATCGGCAAGATCTACGTGGGTAAGGTTGAACGCATCGTCGACTTCGGTGCATTCGTCAACATCCTGCCGGGCAAGGACGGTCTGGTTCACATCTCCATGCTGAGCGACGCTCGCGTTGAGAAAGTGACCGACATCCTGAAAGAAGGCCAGGAAGTGGAAGTGCTGGTGCTGGACGTGGATAACCGCGGCCGTATCAAGCTGTCCATCAAGGACGTAGCAGCAGCCAAGGCTTCGGGCGTTTAATCGCCCCAAGCGTTCAGCTGAAAAAGAGGACTCTTCGGAGTCCTTTTTTTATGCCTGGGGGAAAATGTCGGGAAATCAGCCGCTTAGCAAAATCCAAAAGCCGCAACTTGCATGCAGAGGCGGGGGCTTTCATGCAAGATGCACGATTCCGAAAATTAGCTGTTTTCTTAACTCATTGTTTTATAAGGATTTAATCGCCGTTCGCGACTTGGCACACTGCCTGCAATATCCCTGTTAACGCTGCAGCATCAAGGTTTACGCACTGCAGATTTTTAATAAAACAGGAGTTACTCGTATGAAGAAGTTCGCTCTCGCTACTGCTACCGCTCTGACCCTGGCCATGGGTGCTAACGTTGCCTTTGCTCAGACTTCCCAAGCGCCAATGACCCTTGCAGCTGGTGAAGCTACCAAGGCCAAGGAAGCTACTTCTGACACTTGGATCACCACCAAAGTTAAAGCCGACCTGTTGACCGAAAAAGGCATTCCAGGTTCTGACATTAAGGTTGAAACCAACAAAGGCGTGGTTTCCCTCTCTTCGGATGTAGCTATCTCGGACGCGCAAAAAGAGACTGCCGTAGCTATCACCAAGAAAATCAAAGGTGTAACTGCCGTATCGGCTGATGGCCTGCTGGCTGGCGGCGCGACCAAGGCTGACAACGTCGACAAAACCAAAAGCGCAGCTGCAGGTGCCAAAGAGTCCACTTCGGACACTTGGATCACCACCAAAGTAAAAGCTGACCTGGTTACTGAGAAAGGCATTCCTGGTACCGACATCAAAGTCGAAACCAACAAAGGCGTAGTGTCCCTGTCTTCGACCGCACCGGTCACTGAAGCTCAGAAAACTACCGCGGTGAACATCACCAAGAAAATCAAAGGCGTTAAAGCTGTATCGGCCGATGGCCTGAAAGCAGAGTAACGCACCCGTTTCGTCTGGACTGGACGGCGGCGGCTTAGGGTGAGTTAGATATCCACCTGATGCACCTCTGGAGTTCATGCGACCGACCACACGGATGTGGTCATTACAGGCCCCGGCACTTGTGTTGGGGCCTGTTCTATTGTGGGTCGGATACATTTTGTAGGTTTATGAAGATCAAATGTGGGAGCGGGCTTGCTCGCGAATACAGCGTTTCAGTCGACAATATTGTGACTGACACTCCGTATTCGCGAGCAAGCCCGCTCTCACTTTCAGATGTGTATGGGGGCCGGTTTACTCGGCATCCAGATGCATCGGTGTCACCACCCGCCCATCCTTCTCTGCCTGCCCCAGGTTGGCATCGATGAAGTACACCCGGTCATCCTCCAACTGTCCTTTATCCACCAGGTAGTCCTTGATGGTGCTGGCACGGTCCTGGCCGAGTTGGCGCAGCAGCACGTCACTGCTACTCCAGAACTTGATCACGCCGTCACGAAGCTTCGTGCTACGGTCATCGCTGCTCAGGTCTTTCCATTCGGCCGGTGGTTGTTGTTTCAGGCGAGTGCGGTAGATGCCTTCCAGCAATGGCGCTTTTTCCTTCTCGGGGACGACAAGCAACGATGCCTGGGCCGGCACCTTGTCTCCACGCCGCTGAAGAATCTTGTAGTAGTTGTACTGGTATTCACGCTCCAGTCGTTGGGCCGCCAGGATTGGTCCATCGCTGCTGGCCGCCGCTGTGCCTTCGATCTCCAGGCGCAGGGTAGGGCGTTCTTTCAGTGCTTTGGCCAACGTGTTCAGGGCGCCTTCAGCATCCTTGTTCAGTTCGCTGGAGCCAGCGGCGAACGATACGTTGCCAAGGTCTTCCGAGCCGCCGCCCGTCACCAGGCCACCAATAAACTTGAACGGCGCCGTCGCTGCACGCACCACCAGGTTGCGCAGGGTCTGCCAGACAATTGGCATCACGCTGAACTGCGGGTTATTCAGGTCACCCGTCACCGGCAGTTCGATCGAGATTTTGCCGTCAGTGTCCTTGAGCAACGCGATTGCCAGGCGAATCGGCAAGTCCACGGCATCGGCGCTGTCGACTTTTTCACCCAGTTGCAATTGTTCGACCACCACTTTGTTCTCGGCCTTCAGTTGGCCTTTGGTGATCACGTAGTGCAGGTCGAGGTTCAGTCGACCCTTGCGGATACGGAAACCGGCGAACTTGCCGGAGTAGGGCGTCAAGGTGGTCAGCTCTACGCGTTTAAAGCTTGTTGCGATATCCAGCGACGCCATCGGGTCGAATGGGTTCACACTGCCCTTGATGGTCACCGGCGCATAACGGTCAACCTTGCCTTTGATATCGACGCTGGCCGGTTTGGCCTGGCGACTGTCGATGGTGCCGATCTGCCCGTTGAGCTGTTGAATCGCCGTCGCGAAGTTAGGCGTAAGGCTGAAGTCGGCAAAGTTGGCCGAACCGTCGTTGATCGCAATCTGACCGATACGAATGCCCAACGGCTTTTCCTTGCTGGCGGCCTTGGGCGTTTTGTCGGCGGGTTGTGGAATCAACAGGTCATCAACGTTGGTGGTGCGGTCATCGTTGATCATGAAACGTGCATAGGGCTGCAGCAGGTTGACCTTGTCGATCGACAGGCTGTCGCCGTGCTGATAGTTCACGCCCTCGAGCACCAGGCGTTGCCATTTGAGGAAGTCGCGGGTCTTGAGGGTATCCAGGGTGTGCAACTGGTCAACCTGTGCCCGGCCCGTAACCTGTAGCTTCAAGGGATCAGTGCTTTTCAGGTTCACATCGAGATTGCTGCCGAGCATGCCGCTACGCAGTTCCAGGCGGATGAACGGGCTGATATAGGACTGGGCGACCCGCAGGTCGATGTCCTGGGTATTCACTTTCAACTTGGCGCTGACCGGGTTGAGGTTGACCTCGCCGGTCGCCTGAACCTTGCCCTGCTTGCCCAGGCCCGTGTCGACTTTCAACGTGAATGGGCTCTGGTTGAGGCTATCGAAGTTCTGCACATCGACGTTCAGCGGGCCGACTTCCAACGCGACCGCCGGCTTGGCCTGACGGTCAGCCAGGTGCACCTGATAGTTGCGCAGTTGCACGTCCTTGAGCAGCACTTGCCAAGGCTTGCCTGGCGCGACGGGTTCAGCTTTTGGCGAGCCGGCGGTGGCGGGTGCATTTTTGGGCTCGGACGCCGAGTCCGGTTTGCTGGGTTGGCTGGCGAACAGTTTCTGCCAGTCCAATTGCCCATCCGCTTCGAGCGCGGCCCAGGTTTCCAGTTTGTTGCTGCGGATCTTGCCAACGATAACCTGCTGTTTGGCGAGGTCTACCGTCGTTTCGCTGATGTCCAGGCGCTCCAGGCGCACCAAGGGGCGGCCGTCAGGCGCCTTGATGGCAAACGGCGCGATGCTGGCGGCGGTGTTGGTGAGGTTCAGTTCGGTCTCTTTGGCCAGGCTGAACTTGTACGCGGTGCTGAAGTTGAGCACGCCGTCTTCCAGTACCAAGGGCAGTGCGTCGCGTACGTAGGGCCACCAGGCTTTCATCTTGCCATCGGTGACTTTCAATGTGCCCTCGGAAGTCATCGGCACCAGGCTGAAATTACCTTTCCAGTCGATCTGCCCGCCTTCAGGCCCGGCTGCCACCAACGTCATATCGGCGTTGTCTTCAGGCAGGGTACTGAGGTTCTTCAGCTCGAAGTCGAGCTTGTCGTAGAGGAATTCGATGGGCTCGCTGGGGCGCAAGTCTTCAAAATGCACATAGCCGCCGGCCAGCTTGATGCTGTCTATGCGCAGCGGAAACGGCTTGGCATTCGGATCGGTCGGGGTCGGCTCGCTGGGCGGCAATTTGAACAACTGCGCGAGGTTTAATTGGCCGGACTTGTCGAAGAGCAGCTCGGTCTTGGGTTTGTCCAGTTGTATATCTGCCAGGTGCAGGGCGCGGGTCCAGAGGCTGTCGATCTGCAGGTTGGCGTAGAGGCGTTCGAATCCCAGCTGTTCCTTGCCTGGGTCACCGATTTTCAACCCCCATGCTGTCACTTCCAGGCTGAACGGATTGAGCTCGATCCGCTCGATCCGCGCCGGCACTGTGGCGTAATTGGCCAGTTGCTGGTTGGCAATGCGCAGCGCGACACCAGGGAGAATCAGGAAGCCCAGCAAGCTGTACAGGGCGAGTGCGGTCAACAAGGCGCCAGCGGCGCGAATCAATCCTTTGGGCATGGGGCGGCGCCATCTATGTCAATCAGGAGTGCCTTGGAGTATGGCACGGGTTTTCGGTTCCGAAGAACGGGTCCTTTGGGAAACGTCTTACAGCTGCAGTATCAAGGTTTTCAGCGGTGGTTGTTGATCCTGCGAGGGAAAGTCCGCACCTGGCGTCATGACTTTCCAGTCACGCACGGGACGTCCGGCCTTTTCTGCGCAACGCAACACGTGTTCACGCCAGTCTTCCATGCTGACTTTTGCCAGGTTGTTGCAGCAGATCAGCACACCGTTATCAGCTGTTGCCAGCAGCGCGGGCTTGAGCAGGCTCTGGTAGTCGCGCAGCAGGTCGACGGTGCCGAACGCGCTCTTGGCCCAGGCTGGCGGATCGAGCAGCACCAGATCGTATTGACGTTGCTCCAGGCGCGGATAACTGGGCAGCTTTTGCCCGCGGCGCTGGGTGATCGGCAGGCCGGCCAGTTGGCGAATTGCCGGGAAGTAGTCGGACTGTACGAATTCCATGGTCGGCAACTGCGGGTTCAGCAAGCCGTTTTCACGACCGACCGCCAGGTTGCCCTCGGCAAAGTCCAGGTTGCACACCTCACGCGCACCCCCGGCGGCCGCGCTCAGGCCTACGCCGCAGGTATAGGCGAACAGGTTCAGCACACTTTTGCCGGCACTGTGGGCCTTGACCCAGCCACGGGTGTTACGCAAATCAAGGAACAGCAGTGGGTCTTGCCCGGCATGGCGCCCGCGCACGCGGTAATTGAGGCCCCACTCGTGGCCTACCAGGTCTTCCAGTGCAGCGGGCTCGGCACGATAAACCGTGTCGTCGCGGTCAATGCGCGAGTTGCCACGGGAACGGTCGTTGTAGACCAGCAACAACTCCAGGCCCAAGCACTGGTTGACCTGTTGATGCAGGTCCAGCAGTTCTGCGGTTTCCAGGGGGTGGTGGAAGCTCTGGACCAGTAATTGCGGGCCGTAGCGGTCGACGGTCAGGCCGCCGGCGCCTTCCTGGCTGCCATGGAACAGGCGGTAGCAGTCGCTGCCTTGGGCGTGCAGCTCATTGATCAGGTCTTGGCGATGATCGAGGGCGGCGCGCAGCGCCTGATGCAGAGGAGACATGGAGCGCGCCTTGCTGGGGAAATGAGGGCGCGAAGTTTAACAGCTATGCGCCGTCGCCTACATCAACCCCATCCGCCGATGGGCCCGTTGCACTGAACCGTTGCGCATCGCCCAGCGCAGCATCGGGGCACTGCGCCTGACCCCGGCACGGATCATCTGGCGTTGCAGTGGGTGCTGGTGCTGGTCGAGCATGGTGCTGGCCCAATCCGGCAGCAGATCGATCCCGGCCTGCATCATCAGGCTGCCAAAGGGTTTGGCCAGCAGGCTGGGGGAGGGTGCATTCAAAAGCAACCGCAGCACTTCTCGGCTGCGCTCGTCGCACAGTAATTGCGGGCGGATACGTGCCAGATAATCCGAAACTTCCTGCCGAGAGCGCGGAACATGCCGCGCGCCCAACTGTTCGGCAACCAGGGCAATTTCACTGTAGTAACGGTCCTGGTCCCGACCTGAAAGACGCGGGTTGCGATAGCGCAGGTGAGCAGCGAGAAAATTACTGACCTCCGCCACATGCACCCAGGTTAACAATTCCGGGTCGCTGGCCGCATAAGGCCGACCATCCGGAGCATGGCCGACGACCTGCAGGTGAATGGTGCGGACTTTTTCGATCAGCCATTCAGCGTCTTTGCGCGAACCAAAAGTCGTACCCGAGATGAATTGCGAGGTACGCCGCAAGCGCCCGAGCATGTCCTGACGAAAGTTCGAGTGGTCCCACACGCCCGCCAGGGCCAATGGATGCAAGGCTTGCAGCATCAAGGCGCTGATGCCGCCGATGAGCATGCTGCTGAAGTCGCCATGGACCTGCCAACTCACCGAATCGGGCCCGAACAGGCCGGGGTCGCCCTTGGGGTTTTCCAGGTCCAGTTGGCCCAGCGACAGGCCGGTCAGGCTCATCAACTGGGTTTCGATGCGGCTGCGGATAAATTCCATGGCGACTCAGGTTTTCCTATCGGTTCAAGCGTTTGTCGATCAAGCCCTCTACGACACTAGGATCGGCGAGGGTCGAGGTATCACCCAGGCTGTCGAGTTCGTTGCAGGCGATCTTGCGCAAAATCCTGCGCATGATCTTGCCGGAGCGGGTTTTCGGCAAGGCCGGGGCCCATTGGATCAGTTCCGGCTTGGCAAAGCTGCCGATTTCCTTACTGACCAACTCCAGCAGGTGCCTTTTCAACGCATCGTCGGGTTCCACCCCATTCATGGGGGTGACAAAGGCATAGATGCCCTGGCCTTTGACGTCATGGGGGTAGCCCACCACAGCGGCCTCTGCCACCAGGTCATGCAGCACCAGGGCGCTTTCCACTTCGGCGGTGCCGATACGGTGGCCGGACACGTTGATCACATCGTCGATGCGCCCGGTGATCCAGTAGTCGCCGTCTTCATCACGCCGTGCGCCGTCACCGGTGAAGTAGTAGCCGGGGTAGGGCTTGAAATAGGTGTCGATCATGCGCTGAGGGTCACCATACACACTGCGGATCTGCCCTGGCCAGCTCGCTTTGATCGCCAGCACGCCACTGCCGGCGCCGCTGAATTCTTTACCCTGTTCGTCCAGCAATACGGGCTGTACGCCAAACATTGGCTGAGTCGCGCAGCCGGGCTTGATACGCTGCGCGCTGACCAAGGGGCTGAGCATGATGCCGCCGGTCTCGGTCTGCCACCAGGTATCCACAATCGGGCAGCGCTGTTCGCCGACGGCGTTGAAGTACCAGTCCCAGGCTTCCGGGTTGATCGGTTCGCCGACGCTGCCCAATAGGCGCAGGCTGGCGCGGGACGTGCTTTCCAACGGCGCGTGGCCTTCACGCATCAACGCCCGCAAGGCGGTGGGCGCGGTGTAGAAAATATTGACCTTGTGCTTGTCGATCACCTGCCAGAAGCGTGAGCTGTCCGGGTAGCTCGGTACGCCTTCGAACATCAGTGAGGTTGCGCCATTGGCCAGCGGGCCGTACACGATGTAACTGTGGCCGGTGACCCAGCCCACGTCGGCAGTGCACCAGAACACTTCGCCATCGCGGTAGTCGAGCACGTATTTGAAGGTCATCGCGGCTTGCAGCAGGTAGCCGCCGGTGGTGTGCAGCACGCCTTTGGGTTTGCCGGTGCTGCCGGAGGTGTAGAGGATGAACAACGGGTCTTCGGCATCCATGGGCTCGGGCGGGCAGTTGTCGCTTGCCGCATCCAGGGCCTGTTGATACTTGAGGTCGCGGCCTTCGCTCCAGTTGACGGTCGCTCCGGTACGCTCCACCACCAGCACCGTGCTCACGTTCGGGCAACTGGCCAGGGCTTTGTCGACGTTCTGCTTAAGTGCCACCGGCTTGCCGCCGCGCACGCCTTCATCAGCGGTGATCACGGTGCGGCAGTCGGCGTCTTGAATACGGTCGCGCAGGGCGTCCGGCGAGAAGCCACCAAATACCACGGAATGCACCGCGCCAATCCGCGTACAGGCGAGCATGGCGTAGGCGGCTTCGGGGATCATCGGCATGTAGATGCACACCCGGTCGCCTTTCTTTACGCCACGGCTTTTCAGCACATTGGCCAGGCGGCTGACGTTCTGGTGCAGTTGGCGGTAGGTGATTTTGCAAGACTTTGCAGGATCATCGCCCTCCCAGATGAAGGCGGGCTGCTCGGCGCGTTGCGCCAGGTGGCGGTCGATGCAGTTGTAACTGACGTTCAGTTGGCCGCCGGCAAACCAATGGGCGGCGCCGGTGTTGATGTCTGAGCGTTGAACGGTGTGCCACGGGGTTATCCAGTCGAGAAAGCCTTTGGCCTGTTCGGCCCAGAAGGTATCCGGCTGTTCGATGGATTGGCGATAGAGGCGCTTATAGTCCTCTTGACTGAGTTGCGCAGCCCGACGGACGGCATCGGCGGTGGGGAACGTGCTGATATCGAACATGAGCAATCCTTATTCTTGTTTTCGCGACAAGTCATAAAGATGCACCCTGCACGGTGAGGGTTCAAGGCCAACGTCCAAACGGATGTTGGCCTTGCGATACCTGGATCAGCCGCGGTGACGACCGCGGAAGTAGTTGATCAGGCCCTGGGTCGAAGCATCCTCGGCCGAGGTTTCTTCGGCGCCGGTCAGGCGGTTGTAGACGCCCTTGCCCAGCTCTTTACCCAGTTCCACACCCCATTGGTCGAACGCGTTGATACCCCAGATCACGCTCTGCACGAACACTTTGTGCTCATACATCGCGACCAGCGCACCCAAGCGACGCGGGCTGATGCGCTCAACCACAATGGTGTTGCTCGGGCGGTTGCCCGGAATCACCTTGTGCGGTGCCAGCTTCTGCACGTCTTCTTCCGGGATGCCCTTGTCACGCAGCTCGGCTTCGGCTTCGGCGCGGGTCTTGCCGAGCATCAATGCCTGGCTCTGGGACAGGCAGTTGGCGTAGAGCCACTGATGGTGGTCGGACACCGGGTTGAAGCTGACGATCGGCACGATGAAGTCGGCCGGGATCAGTTGGGTCCCCTGGTGCAGCAACTGGTGATAGGCGTGCTGACCGTTGCAACCCACGCCACCCCAGATCACTGGACCGGTATCGGTCCCCACTGGGGTGCCATCCTGGCGCACGCTCTTACCGTTGGATTCCATGTCCAGCTGTTGCAAGTGTTTGGTAATGTTACGCAGGTAGTGGTCGTACGGCAGGATCGCATGGCTCTGCGCGCCCCAGAAGTTGCCGTACCACACACCCAGCAGGCCCAGCAGCACCGGCATGTTGGCTTCGAAGGGGGCGTTCTGGAAATGCTGGTCCATGGTGTAGGCACCGGACAGCAGTTCCTTGAAGTTGGACATGCCGATCGCCAGGGCGATTGGCAAGCCGATGGCCGACCACAGCGAGTACCGTCCGCCAACCCAGTCCCACATCGGGAAGATGTTTTCTTCACGGATACCAAAGGCCACCGCCGCCGCGTTATTGCTCGATACGGCGATGAAGTGGCGGTACAGCTCGGCTTCCGAGCCACCCTGGGCCAGGTACCAGGCGCGAGCGGCCTGGGCGTTTTTCAGGGTTTCCAGGGTGTTGAAGGATTTCGACGAAACGATGAACAGCGTGGTCTCGGCGCGCAGCTTCATGGTCAGCTCATGGAACTCGCTGCCGTCAATGTTCGCCAGGTAATGGCAGCGCACGCCTTTGTGGGCGTAGGACAACAGCGCTTCGGAGACCAGCTCCGGACCGAGGAACGAGCCACCGATACCGATGTTCACCACGTCGGTGATCGGCTTCTCGGTGTAGCCACGCCACAGGCCGTCGTGGATGCGGCCGACCAGGTCAGTGATCTGGTTCAGCACCTTGTGCACGTCCGGCATGATGTTCACGCCGTTCACCGACAGCTTGTCGCCCACCGGGCGGCGCAGGGCGGTGTGCAGGGCCGGGCGGCCTTCGGAGGAGTTGACCGGCTCACCGGCATACAGCGAGTTGATCGCGTCTTTGAGGCCGACTTCTTCGGCGAGGCCCACGAGCAGGTCGCGGGTTTCGCTGGTGATCAGGTTTTTCGAGTAATCGAGGAAAAGTCCGCAGCTGCTCAGGGTGAACTGGGAAAAACGCTGTGGATCGGCATTGAACGCTTCGCGCATGCTGAAATCCTGCATGGCTTGGCGATGTTGATTGAGCGCTTGCCAGGCGGGCAGAGCGGTAACGTCATGAGGGGTGCGGTAGTACGCCATCGCTGCGGGTTTCCTTTTATTACGGGGACTGCCTTTAGGACACTTCTAAGCCCGGAACGTCCAGTCTTTCATCAAGCAATGGGTTCCGGACAGCGCTAACCATAGCGCAGGGCGATTACATTAAACCTAGCGTGTCGATATGTCTTGGCTTTGTCTGCGCTCAGGCCGGTACTTTTTTATACCGGCACTTTTTATTTACGCAGCGAGGAGGGCAATGGGAACGGGTCAGTCGAGGGTCAGGTGCAGGTTGTCGATGAGTCGGGTGGCGCCCAGATAGGCGGCTACCAGTATCACGATATCCCGGTCCTCGGCCGTGGCCGGGCGCAAATGCACGCCCTGGCGCACTTCGAGGTAGTCCAGGCGCAGCCCGGCGGCTTCGATCTGCCGGACCTGTTCGGCACGCAGCTTGGCAAAGTCGTGGTCACCGGCTTTGATCGCTGCACCGATCTGGCTGAGGCAGCGGTACAGCACCGGCGCAATGGCCCGTTGTTCGTCGGAGAGGTAGCCGTTGCGCGATGATAGCGCGAGACCGTCGTCGGCGCGTACGGTGGGCTCGCCAATGATTTGGATCGGCATGTTCAGGTCATGGACCATGGCGCGGATCACCGCCAGTTGCTGGTAATCCTTCTGGCCAAATACCGCCATGTCCGGCTGGACCATATTGAACAGCTTGCTGACCACCGTCGCCACGCCTTCGAAGTGCCCCGGACGGCTGGCGCCGCACAGGCCTTCAGACAGTTGCGGCACGCTGACACGGGTCTGGCCGGTCATGCCGCCGGGGTACATTTCCTCGACGGTGGGCGCGAACAACAGGTTGCAGCCGGCTTGCAGCAGCTTTTCCTGGTCGGCTGCCAGCGTGCGCGGATACTTGTCCAGGTCTTCGCCGGCGCCAAACTGCAACGGGTTGACGAAGATGCTGGCGACTACGAAATCCGCCTGCTGGGCGGCCTTGGTCACCAAAGTGGCATGGCCGCTGTGCAGGTTGCCCATGGTCGGCACAAAGCCAATGCGCTTGCCGGCATTGCGGGCGTGGGTCACAGCGGCCCGCAGTTCACGTACGGTTTTTACGGTGTTCATGCAGAAAATCCGTGTTCGGCGCCAGGGAAGGTCACCGCTTTGACTTCGGCGACGTAGGCACTCAGTGCGGCGTGAATGCTGTCCTGGCCGGCCATGAAGTTCTTCACGAACTTCGGCACACGGCCGCTGATCGACAGGCCGAGCATGTCGTGCAATACCAGCACCTGGCCATCGGTGGCCGAGCCTGCGCCAATGCCGATCACCGGTACCTTCACCGCCTGAGTAATTTCTGCCGCCAGCTCGCTCGGCACGCATTCGAGCAGGATCATTGCCGCGCCCGCCTGTTCCAGGGCGATGGCATCCGCGCGCATCTGCCGCGCCTGGGCCTCATTGCGGCCTTGTACCTTGTAGCCGCCGAGGATGTTCACCGACTGTGGCGTCAGGCCCATGTGCGCGCACACCGGCACGCCGCGTTCCGCCAGCAGGCGGATCGACTCGGCCAGCCACACTGCGCCTTCAACTTTGATCATGTGCGCACCGGCTTGCATCAGCTTGCCGGCATTCTGGAACGTCTGTTCGAGCGTCGCGTAACCCATGAACGGCAGGTCGGCGATGATGAAGGCACCATCGTTGCCGCGCTTGACGCTGGCGGTGTGGTACGCAAGTTCATCGGTGGTGACGGGCAGGGTGCTGTCATTCCCTTGAAGAACCATGCCCAGGGAGTCGCCCACCAGCAGCACTTCAACACCCGCCTGGCAACTGGCGTGGGCGAAGGTGGCGTCATAGCAGGTCAGCATGGTGATTTTTTCACCTTTGAGCTTGAGGCTCTGCAAGGTGGTCAGGGTAATGTCTGGCATGAAAAGGGTCCTCGTTCAGGCGCTTGGAAACAGCGAGTAACGCGCGTGAGTCTTCGTTTATACAGGCGCACCGTCTTGAGAGCAGTGCTTATAAGGCCTGGATTGCGCCCTTTAGCGCCGGGTTGGCGGCAGCGGGACGCCTATAGTCGTGAGGAGGGCACGGGAAGTCAATTGGATGTGTTACCGCATTGTTACGATGGCGGTGTTACCGCTGTTACTGACGCGATTCAGCAAGTGGGAAAGCGATTTTGAGTGCGCAGGTGATCGAAATGTGGGAGCAGGCAAGCCAGCTCCCACATTGAGCGAGTCAGTCTTGGGGCAGGCGTTCCAGGCCGACAAACGGGCAGGCGGCCAGCAGTTCGCTGAGCGTCTGACCGTTGGGCAGTTGCAGCGCGACGGGCGCCAGTTCAGCCAGCGGATACAGCACAAACGCCCGCAGGTGCATTTGATAGTGCGGCACCTTGAGGCGCGGCTCGTCGATCAGGCGATCGCCAAACAACAGGATGTCCAGGTCGAGCGTGCGTGGGCCCCAGCGCTCAAGGCGTTCGCGGCCTTGGTCGTTCTCGATGGCTTGCAACGCATCCAGCAGCGCCAGGGGCGCAAGGTTGCTGTCCAAGGCAGCAACCGCATTGGTATAGCGCGGTTGGCCTGGGAGCAGGGAGTCACTTTGATAAAAGGCGGAGACGCCGGCGACGGTGGTGCCTGGCAATCGGGCCAGTGCTTCGACAGCGCTGCGCAATTGCTGAGCCGGGGCAGCCAGGTTGCTGCCCATGCCGATGTAGATGCGTTCCACGTTTATTCGCCCGCAGCGCCCGAGGCGTCAGCCGAACTGCGCTTGCGTTTGGTGCCGCTGCGACGACGCTTCTTAGGGCCAGCGCCTTCGCCATCGCCTTTGCTGCCGAGCTCACGAATCATGTCGCGGCGCCCGCTGTCATTGGCGTCCTGGTAATCGGTCCACCATTCGCCCAGGCCGTCGGTCTGCTCGCCGGCACTTTCGCGCAGCAGCAGGAAGTCGTAGCCGGCGCGGAAGCGTGGGTTGTCCAGCAACAGGTCAGCGCGCTTGCCGCTGCGGCGAGGCAGACGCTCCTGCATGTCCCAGATCTCGCGGATCGGCATGGTGAAGCGTTTCGGGATGGCGATGCGCTGGCACTGCTCGGCGATCAACTCATGGGCGGCTTCCTGCATGGCCGGGATCGGCGGCATGCCACGTTCCTGCAAGCGCAGTACGCGTTTGGGCAAGGCTGGCCACAACAGCGCTGCAAACAGGAACGCCGGGGTGACCGGCTTGTTCTGCTTGATGCGCAGGTCGGTGTTGATCAGCGCTTCGCTGATCAGGGTGTGGGTGTACGTCGGGTTGTATTCCAAAGCCTCGGCGCTGGCCGGGAACAGCGGGTCGAACAACTGCAGATCCACCAGCATTTCAAAGGTGTCGGCGGCATAACCCGAGAGGAATAGTTTGAGCACTTCTTCGAACAGGCGCGCCGAGGGGATCTCTCGCAGCATCGGGGCCAGTTCGCGAATCGGCGCGGCGGTATGGCGCTCGATGCCGAAGTTCAGCTTGGCAGCAAAACGCACGGCCCGCAGCATGCGTACCGGGTCTTCCTGGTAGCGCTGGACGGGGTCACCGATCAGGCGGATCAGGTTGTTGCGAATGTCGTGTACGCCATTGGCGTAATCGAGGATGCGCTCGCTGACCGGGTCGTAATACAGGGCGTTGATGGTGAAGTCGCGGCGTTGCGCGTCTTCTTCCAGGGTGCCGTAAACGTTGTCGCGCAGGATGCGCCCGCTTTCGTTGCGGGAGGACTGATTGGTGTCTTCCTCTTCATCGTTTTGCGGATGGCCGGCACGGAACGTCGCGACTTCGATGATTTCGCGACCGAAGTGAATATGCACCAGCTTGAAGCGTCGGCCGATGATCCGCGCATTGCGGAATTCGGCACGCACTTGCTCAGGCGTGGCGCTGGTGGCGACGTCGAAGTCCTTGGGTGTGATATTGAGCAGCATGTCGCGAACGCACCCGCCCACCAGATAAGCCTGGTAGCCGGCGTTCTGCAAACGTTCGACGATGTTCACGGCGTAACGGCTGAATTGAGCGCGTTGCAGCGAATGTTGGCTGCTGTTGAGCACTTCAGGCGTGCTGCGTTTGTGTTGCGTACGACGCAAGGGAGAACGGAATGACTGGAACAACTTCTTCAGCATGGGATGCACTGTTTGAAGGAATGTTCGGCCATAACGAAGAATGACCGCATGATGGGCGGGGATTCTAGCATTTAGTCAGGGGATGGTGTAGGAACAAGCTGCAGGCATTGCGCCGTAAGCGTTGAAAGGTCAAATCGCAGAAACTACAAGGGGAGCCGAAGCTCCCCCAGAAGTAGTTGCGTGCTCTATTTTTATTATTGGTTTCGGGCTTCTTGTTTTTGTTGATCGCCCTCGCCATGAAGTTTCACCTTCATGACACTCCCAATCGGGAGTCAAGAGCAAACGGATTGCTTTGGTCGCTGTGTTGCTGATCTACGATCCAACCAGTTCAGGCTCTGCCTTAGGGCAGTTTTTGTTGTTCTCGGCCTGGTTGCGGGGCAAGCCCCAAATGCAACGCCTCTCCAAAAGAATCAGTTAGCTGCGCCTCCGCCGTGTTGTTTTTGTTATGCGTGAGTCGATTCGTCTTATTTTTATTGTCTTGTACAAAGCTTGTTATTGTTTTTGTACTAAGCATATAGCAGGGTGCGTGCCAACTTTTGCGCCGCCCAGTAAAAACAGGGGGTTGAGGTGGTTTCGGGTTTTTGACGGACCAAAAAAAGCCGGGGCTTCGTTACCGTAAGCCCCGGCTTTTGTTACGCGAAATATCCGCGGTAACAGTTTTTTCACCTCTGTGGGTGTTACCTGTGGGGGCGCCCCCTCAACTCTCGCTGGCGACTCCGGTCTTGCGTCGAGGAATGCCCAGGCGCTGGCGGCGTTCCCACAGGCATTTACGGCTCACGCCCAGTTTGCGCGCCAGCTCGGTCTCGGTCATATGGTCCTGATGCTCAAGGACAAAATGCTGGAAGTAATCCTCCAGTGACAGATCCTCAGTCGGCTCATGGCTGGTATTGCTACCGCCCTGTGAGGGCGCCAGGCCGATGAAATCATCGTCCTCCAGGTCACTCAGCTCGATATCGATGCCCAGCAGCTCGGCGGAAATTTCCGGGCTTTCGGACAGGATCACCGCACGTTCAACCGCGTTTTCCAGCTCGCGCACATTACCAGGCCACGAATAATGCCGAATCGCCTGCTCAGCGTCCGGCGCAAACTTCAGGTCGGTACGGTTGATGCGTGCGCTCTGGCGCAGCAGGAAGGCGTGGGCGATCTCGTTGACGTCGGCGCCACGTTCACGCAGGGCCGGCAGCTTGAGGGCGATCACGTGCAGGCGGTAATACAGGTCTTCACGGAACTGGCCGATCTTGGCCAGGCTCTTGAGGTCGCGGTGGGTCGCCGCGATCAGGCGCACATCGACCTTTTGCGATTGCACCGAGCCTACCCGGCGGATTTCACCTTCCTGAAGCACGCGCAGCAACCGCGCTTGTGCTTCCAGCGGCAGTTCGCCGATCTCATCGAGGAACAGCGTGCCGCCGTCCGCCGCTTCCACCAGGCCCGCACGCCCGGCGCTTGCACCGGTAAACGCGCCTTTCTCGTGGCCGAACAGTTCGGACTCGATCAGGGATTCGGGGATCGCCGCACAGTTCACCGAGATCATCGGCGCCTTGGCACGCTTGGACAGATTGTGCAGCGCGCGGGCCACCAGCTCTTTACCGGTGCCCGACTCGCCCTGGATCAAGACATTTGAGTCAGTCGGCGCGACTTTGCGGATCTTGCCGTACAGGTCCTGCATCGGTGGGCAGGAGCCGATGATGCCGATCTCGCCGTTGCTGTTGTCGACGCCTGGTTTGTCGGCGGCTTTTCCCGCCGGACGTTGCTCGGCGGGCGCACTGCTGGCCGACTGGCGGTCCCGCAGGATGCGGGCCACGGCCTGAAGCATCTCGTCATGGTCGAAAGGCTTGGCGATGTAGTCCACCGCGCCCATCTTCATGGAGTCCACTGCCGAGCGCAGGCTGGCGTAGCTGGTCATGATCAGCACCGGGGTGCCCTGGCCAAGCTTGATCAACTCGGTGCCAGGCGCGCCAGGCAGACGCAGGTCACTGACAATCAGGTCGAACGTGGGAATGCTGAAACGCTCCTGGGCTTCCTGCACCGAGCCGGCTTCGCTGACTTGGTACTGATTACGTTCAAGCAGGCGACGCAAGGCAGAGCGGATAATGGTTTCGTCTTCGACGATCAAAATGTGCGGCATTGATTCAATTCTCTCGACGGTCTCAGTTCACAGCGGACGTCGCTTCGACATGACGCGGCAAGGTCACCCGAATACGGGTGCCGCGTTGGCTTTCGGTGTCAGCCGGGCTGTCGATGGTGATTTGTCCATAATGCTCTTCAACGATGGAATAGACCAGTGCAAGGCCCAGACCGGTACCTTCACCTGGGTCCTTGGTGGTGAAGAAGGGTTCGAACAATCGGTCCATGATGTTCTGTGGAATACCGCTACCTTCATCTTCGACGATCAGATCGACCGTATGTTCGAAAGCCTCGGTCTTGACGCGTACCGCGCCGCCGGCCGGGGTGGCGTCACGGGCGTTGGACAACAGGTTGATCAGCACTTGTGCCAGGCGCTGTGAGTCGCCATCGACCCAATGGTCGGGGTCGCACAAGTTGAAAAACTGTACTTCGAAATTGCGCCGGTTCAAGGCCAGCAGCCCAATGGCATCCTGCGCCACTTCGGCCAGGCAGACGGCTTCGTCCTGGTTCTGGTGCGCGCCGGCGTGGGCGAAGCTCATCAACGACTGCACGATGCGTGAAACACGCTTGGTCTGTTCGAGGATCTGCCCGCTGATCTCGGTGATTTCGCCATCTTCTTCGCGCTCTTCCCGCAGGTTCTGCGCCAGGCAAGCGATACCGGTGATCGGATTGCCGATTTCATGGGCCACACCCGCCGCCAGTCGGCCGATGCTCGCCAGGCGCTCGGAGTGCACCAGCTTGTCTTCGAGCATCTGGGTGTCGGTCAGGTCTTCCACCAGCAACACCAAGCCGCTGTTACCGGGCGCCAAAGGCTCGTCGATAGCGGCTTTGTGCAGGTTGAGCCAACGGGTCTGGCCGTCGAGCGCCAGGTGCTGTTTGTGCAAGTGTTCGTCGGGCAGGTTGATGAAGCCTTGCAGCAACTCTTTCCAGGGATCGCCCAAGGTATTGAGGCGCGAACCGACCACGCGCTGCGCGGCAATGCCGGTGAGCTCTTCCATGGCCTTGTTCCACATCAGGATCTCTTGGTCCTTGGCCAGGGAGCACACGCCCATCGGCAATTCCTGCAGGGTCTGGCGGTGGTAGCGGCGCAAGGCATCGAGTTCGGCGGCGAGACCGGTAAGGCGTGAGTGGTAATCCTCCAGCCGGCTTTCGATGAAATGGATGTCTTCGGTCACGTAGTTTTCGCCGCCGGCCTTGTAAGGCAGGAAGGTTTCCACCATGTCCTGGGACACGCTCGGTCCCATCAGCCCGGACAGGTTGGCTTCAATGCGGTCACGCAGACGGCGCAGCGCGTACGGGCGCCGTTCATCGAACGGCAGATAGAGATCGCGCAGCGCCTGCTCGACTTCCTTCTGCGCCGCTTTTGCGCCCAGTGGCTTGGCCAGTTGCGTGGCGAATTCCTGGGGGGAAGCCGCATGCAATTCGCGTCGCTGTGGGCGGCGTACGTTATCCACCGCGCAGGCCTCGGCGGCGCTGGTTTCTTCCGGACTGGCGTTGGTGAACAGCGAGATCAGGGTGAACATCAAGACGTTGGCGGCCAGGGAAGCAATCGCGGCCATGTGCCAACTGGTGTCATCCAGCACGTAGATCATGTTCAGCAATGGGATGTAGAAGCCTTGCAGGTTGCCGACCAGCGGTAACAGCATGGTCACGACCCACACCAGGATCCCCGCCAGCAACCCGGCGATGAAACCGCGGCGATTGGCGGTCGGCCAATACAGCACCGACAGCACGCCCGGCAGGAACTGCAAGGTCGCGACAAACGCGACGATGCCGAGGTTGGCCAGGTCTTGGCCTGCGCCCAGCAACAGGTAGAACCCGTAGCCGGCCATGATGATTGCGACGATCAGCGCGCGGCGTGTCCATTTCAGCCAGCGGTAGATATTGCCTTCGGCCGGCGGCTGATACAGCGGCAGCACCAGATGATTGAGCGCCATGCCGGAAAGTGCCAGGGTTGTGACGATGATCAGTCCGCTGGCCGCTGACAAGCCACCGACATAAGCCAGCAGCGCCAAGGCCGGGCTGTTGGCGGCGATGCCGATGCCGAGGGTGAAGTATTCAGGGTTGGTGGTGGCGCCCAGCTTCAAGCCTGCCCACAGGATCAGCGGCACCGCCAGGCTCATCAACAGCAGGAATAACGGCAAGCCCCAACTGGCACTGACCAGCGAGCGCGGGTTGAGGTTTTCGGTGAAGGTCATGTGGTACATGTGCGGCATCACGATGGCCGAGGCGAAGAACACCAGCAGCAGCGTGCGCCATGGGCCTTCCTGCAATGGGGTGTGCAGGGCGGCGAGGGCGGTCTGGTTTTGCAGCAGCCACAGTTCCAACTGCTGCGGGCCATCGAATACGCCGTAAAGCGCATACAGGCCGACGCCGCCAATGGCGATCAGCTTGATCACTGACTCAAAGGCAATCGCAAACACCAGGCCTTCATGTTTTTCACGGGTGGCGATATGGCGCGAGCCGAAGAAAATCGTGAACAGCGTGATCAGCGCACAGAAGGCCAGGGCGACGCGGTGTTGCACCGGCTCACGGGTCAGGATGCTGATGGAGTCGGCCACCGCCTGGATTTGCAGGGCCAGCAATGGCAATACGCCGATCAGCATGAAAATGGTGGTCAGCGCGCCGGCCCAGGTACTGCGAAAGCGGAAGGCAAACAGGTCGGCGAGGGATGACAGCTGGTAAGTACGGGTGATCTTCAGGATCGGGTACAGCAGCACCGGTGCCAGCAAAAAGGCGCCGGACACGCCTAGGTAACTGGACAAAAAGCCATAGCCGTACTGATAGGCCAGGCCCACAGTGCCATAGAACGCCCAGGCACTGGCGTATACGCCGAGGGACAGGGTGTAGGTCAACGGATGGCGAATGATCGCCCGCGGAATCATTCCGCGCTCACTGATCCAGGCCACCCCGAACAGCGCGGCCAGGTAGGCGGCGCTGATCAGCAGCATCTGGGTGAGGCTAAAGCTCATCGGCATCTTTTTGGCTCTGCAGGATGAAAGTCACGACGATCAGGATCAGCCACAGCAGATAAGGGCGGTACCAGGCGCCCGTGGCGTCGATCCACCAATCCATGATGGCGGGGGAGAACAGGTAGATCCCGACGACCAGCAGCAGGACCAATCGATAGATGTACATGTTGGCCTCTGTGTAAAAACGTGCGGCGATGGTAACGGATGCCGGGCAAGCTGCAAGCGCCTTCAGCTCAATTGCGCTTCGGCCAGCGTGAGTGTGCGCGGGATCCGGCTGGCATCCCAGTGCGCAATGCCCCAATCCAGCAGCTCCCGTGGGCTGGCGTGCAACAGCTCAGCGCCGGGTTGCTGGCCGAGGGCGCGCAGTGCTCTCAATAGCAAAGGCGTCGCCTGGTCGGGTGTCAGTGGCGGGGAGCGGTAGGATTTGCCCAACTTGTTGCCGTCCGGCTGAATAATCAGCGGCACATGCAGGTAGCGTGGTTGGCGCAGGCCCAGTAGTTCTTGCAGGTAAAGCTGGCGTGGCGTGGAGTCGAGCAGGTCGGCACCGCGCACGATGTCGGTCACACCTTGCCAGGCATCGTCGAGCACCACAGCCAATTGATAGGCATAAAGGCCGTCGCGGCGACGGATGACGAAGTCGCCTACATCGCGGCCCAGGTGCTGTCGGAATTCGCCTTGGACGCGGTCGGTAAAGTGGTACTCAAGTTCGGGAACGCGCAGACGGATGGCGGCGTCTTGCTGGGCGTGACCAACATTACGGCACAGGCCGGGGTAGATGCCGTTGTAAGGCTCCAGTTGTTTGCGTGAGCAGGTGCAGGCGTAGGCCAGGCCGTGGTTGAACAGGCCGTTCAGCACGTTGGCGTAGGCATCGTGCCGCTCGCTTTGTCGGACCAGTTCGCCGTCCCATTCAAAGCCATAGCTTTCCAGTGCGTGCAGGATTGCCGCCTGGGCACCGGGCTCTTCGCGGGGCGGGTCAAGGTCTTCCATGCGCATCAGCCAGCGGCCTTGGTTGGCGCGGGCGTCGAGGTAGGAGGCGAGGGCGGCGACCAGAGAACCGAAATGCAAATGGCCGCTGGGCGTGGGGGCGAAGCGCCCGATATAGGTAGAGGCTGTCATGGGCCGGATACTACTGGAAATTCGGTAAACGCCAGCAACAAAAATGGGGCGTTCGCACGCCCCATTCGTTCAGTTCGGCTGGGTTACTTGCCGACCTGTTTTTCCTTGATTTCGGCCAAGGTCTTGCAGTCTACACAGAGGTCCGCGGTTGGGCGGGCTTCCAGGCGACGAATACCGATCTCGACACCGCAGGATTCGCACCAGCCGTATTCTTCGTCCTTGATCAGCTGCAGGGTCTTGTCGATCTTCTTGATCAACTTGCGCTCGCGATCACGGGCGCGTAGTTCAAGGGCGAACTCTTCTTCCTGGCTGGCACGATCGGCCGGATCAGGGAAGTTGGCTGCTTCGTCCTTCATATGGTCAACCGTGCGGTCGACCTCCTGCATCAAGTCCTGTTTCCACTTGTTCAGGATTTTGGTGAAGTGGTCGCGCATGGGCTCGCCCATGTACTCCTCACCTTTCTTTTCTACGTAAGGTTCGAAGCCGTTGAGGCCTTGAGTCTGCTGTTGCTTTGCTTGGGTGGACATGAATAGACCGCCTCTCACTCTTCTAATCCATTGCGCAGGATTGCAACGTCACCGACACCTGCCGGCCCTGCGGCTGCAAGCGGGCGAACTTACCAGATAGATTCGGGGTGCGCCACTCCCGGTTGTCGAGGCCCACGGCAATGGGGTTGCAAACTACGACAGCCCGCCGTTGCTGGGTATGTATTGCCTCAGCTTTAGATTTTAGTCGTTTTGCAGGCACTTGCCCGAACGCCACATGCCGCCGGGCAGGCAATAGAACATGTTTTACGGCGCGGGTTCGGTAGAATCCAGATTTTGTCCTCACCGTTAAGGAAGGCTAATGGCTCAGCCCTACAGTGCGCGCAGTCGCGCCATCGAACCTTTTCATGTCATGGCATTGCTGGCGCGGGCCAATGAGCTGCAAGCCGCTGGTCATGACGTGATCCACCTGGAAATCGGCGAGCCGGATTTCACCACCGCCGAGCCGATCATCAAGGCCGGCCAGGCGGCTTTGGCCAACGGCAAGACGCGTTATACCGCCGCCCGCGGCTTGCCGGAACTGCGCGAGGCCATCAGCGGTTTCTACCAGCAGCGCTACGGGCTGAACGTGGACCCCGCGCGTATCCTGATCACCCCCGGCGGTTCCGGCGCTTTGCTGCTGGCCAGCAGCCTGCTGGTGGATCCGGGCAAGCACTGGTTGCTCGCAGACCCCGGTTACCCGTGCAATCGTCATTTCCTGCGGTTGGTGGAGGGCGCGGCCCAACTGGTGCCAGTCGGCCCCGAAGTGCGCTACCAGTTGACCGCCGACCTGGTGGCCAAGCACTGGAATCAAGACAGTGTCGGCGCGCTCGTGGCGTCCCCGGCCAACCCGACCGGGACGATCCTCACACGTGACGAATTGGCCGGGCTTTCCGCCGCCATCAAGGCGCGCAACGGCCACTTGGTCGTGGACGAGATTTACCATGGCCTCACCTACGGCACGGACGCGGCCAGCGTGCTGGAAGTCGACGACGAAGCATTTGTCCTGAATAGTTTTTCCAAGTATTTCGGCATGACCGGCTGGCGCCTGGGTTGGCTGGTGGCGCCCCCGGCCGCAGTGGGGGAATTGGAGAAACTGGCGCAAAACCTTTACATCAGTGCGCCAAGCATGGCCCAGCACGCGGCGTTAGCGTGTTTCACCCCGCAAACCCTGAGCATTCTTGAAGAACGTCGCGCTGAATTCGGCCGTCGTCGTGACTTCCTGCTGCCTGCCTTGCGCGAGTTGGGGTTTGGCATCGCCGTCGAGCCGGAAGGGGCGTTCTATTTGTATGCCGATATCAGCGCGTTTGGCGGTGATGCCTTCGCATTCTGTCGTCACTTCCTCGAAACCGAGCATGTGGCCTTTACCCCTGGCCTGGATTTTGGCCGCTTTAAAGCCGGTCATCATGTGCGCTTTGCCTACACGCAAAACCTCGACCGCCTGCAGGAGGCGGTGGAGCGAATCGCCCGTGGCTTACGGAGCTGGCAAGGCTGATGCGCTTTCATCCTCCTCTTGAAGAAGCCCGGCTGATTCGTCGCTACAAGCGCTTTCTCACCGATATCGAAACCGTCACCGGCGAGTTGCTGACCATTCATTGCCCCAACACCGGCTCGATGCTTAATTGCATGGTCGAAGGTGGGCAGGTCTGGTTCAGTCGCTCCAATGACCCCAAGCGCAAGCTCCCCGGCACGTGGGAAATTGCCGAAACGCCCCAGGGCCGACTTGCGTGCGTCAATACGGCACGCGCGAATCAGTTGGTCGAGGAGGCGTTGCGTGCGGGTGTAATCACCGAGCTCAATGGCTTTACCGCTTTGAAGCGCGAAGTGCCTTACGGTCAGGAGAAAAGCCGCATCGACTTTCGCCTGGACTATCCCGACGGTGCAGCCTACGTCGAAGTCAAAAGTGTAACCCTGGGTTTTGACGGTACTTCGATCGCCGCCTTCCCCGATGCAGTGACTCAGCGAGGCGCCAAGCATTTACGCGAGCTGGCCCACCTGGCGCGTGACGGTGTGCGTGCGGTGCAGTTGTATTGCGTCAATCTCTCGGGGATTGATGCCGTGCGCCCGGCGGTGGAGATTGATGCGGCCTATGCTGCGGCGCTGCGCGAAGCCAAAGCGGCAGGCGTGGAAGTGCTGGCCTATGGTGTGCGGGTGACCTGCGAAGAGATCTACGTGGACCGGCGACTGGACGTACTGCTCGACTAGAGTTCCACCCACAACCCCTGGGCGTCTTCGCGGCCGGGCAGGGCAGTAAGGCTTTGCCCGGCACACGGGCCGGCGATGCACTCGCCGCTCTCGATCAGGAACAGTGCGCCGTGGGTGGCACACTGGATCAGGCTGGCGCTGTCGTCGAGAAACCGGTTGGGCTGCCATTCCAGTGGGACGCCGCGATGGGGGCAACGGTTGATATAGAAGTAGGCAACACCGTCCCGGCGCACGGCCAACAATTTGCAACCATCGATTTCAAAGCCCAGGCTGCTGTCTGGCGCGAGGGTATCGGAGGAGCAGAGAAACTTCATTTCAATCCTTAAGTGCCTTGACGTTCAAATGCAAACAATTATCAAATGCCGGCTTCGCCCGTTAGCTGACCGGGCGCTCAATACGATGCGGGGCAGGGCATATCTGTCACATTGATGAGCGTTTGAGCGGCCCCGCCCTAGGAAGGAAACCCTGTTATGCGCCTGAGTGCCAGCGCTATTGCGCTTGTTGTCGGACTGCTGGTCAACCCTGGGGCTCAAGCCTCTGAACTGCCACAACGCTGGGTAAGTGCCGGCGGCGCGCTGTCGGAGTGGGTGATGGCCTTGGGCGGCGAGTCGAAGTTGGTGGGGGTGGATACCACCAGCCAGCATCCAGACGCCCTCAAGGCGTTACCGAGTATTGGCTACCAGCGGCAGCTGTCGGCTGAAGGCATCTTGAGCTTGCGCCCACAAGTGCTGGTAGGCACCGAAGAAATGGGCCCGCCGCCGGTGCTGGCGCAGATTCGCAGTGCGGGTGTGCAGGTGGAGATGTTCTCGGCGCAGCCTGACTTGCCGACGTTGAAGGGCAACCTTCAGCACTTGGGCAAGTTGCTGGGCACTGATGCCAAGGCCAACGAATTGTTTACCGGATATGAGCAGGCACTGGATCAGCAGAAACGCTGGGTTGCCAACGCTCAGTCCACCCAAAAGGCCCCCGGCGTATTGCTGTTGCTGGGGCATGCGGGCGGTAAACCACTGATTGCGGGCAAAGACACGGCGGCTGACTGGATGTTGCAGCAGGCGGGCGGGCGCAATTTGGCGACGCATACTGGCTACAAGCCGTTTTCGGTGGAGTCGTTGGCGGGGTTGAGCCCGGATGTGTTGGTGTTTGCTGATCGTGCTTTGAACGGGGATGCGGCGCGTGCTGCGCTGTTCAAAGAGAATCCGATCCTGGCTTCCACGCCGGCGGCCAAGAACGGGCGAGTGTTTGAGGTCGATCCCACGCTGCTGGTTGGCGGGCTTGGGCCGCGTATGCCACAAAGCCTGGCGGATCTGTCTGCCGGGTTCTATCCGTCCCAGACTAAGCCTGCCCCATGACCACGCTGGTCAAGCCGAAGACGCTGTTTGTTGGGCTGGCGCTGTTGTGTGTCTTGGCGATCTGGCTGTCGCTGGCGCTGGGCCCCGTCAGCTTGCCACTGCTGGACACACTTAAGGCCGCGTTGCGTTTGATGGGGCTGCCGATCGAGGCCCAGGGGTTGGAGCAGGCTGAGCTGATCCTGGGGCAGATCCGTTTGCCGCGCACGTTGCTGGGCTTAGCCGTCGGCGGTGTACTCGCCTTGTCGGGTGTGGCAATGCAGGGGTTGTTCCGCAATCCGCTGGCTGATCCAGGTTTGGTCGGGGTCTCCAGCGGCGCTGCGCTGGGGGCGGCGGTGGCGATTGTCGGTGGTTCGTTTTTCGGCGGTTTGCCGGATGCGTTCGGGCCCTATCTGCTGTCGTTCTGTGCATTCCTGGGTGGGCTGGGTGTAACTGCACTGGTCTATCGACTGGGGCGGCGTAACGGCCAGACCAACGTCGCGACCATGCTGCTCGCCGGCATTGCCCTCACAGCCCTCGCCAGTTCGGCGGTGGGTCTGTTTACCTACCTGGCCGACGACGCCACCCTACGCACCCTGACATTTTGGAACCTGGGCAGCCTCAATGGCGCCAGCTATTCGCGGTTATGGCCGTTGTTACTGGTGAGCGCGGGGGTGGCAATGTGGTTGCCGCGCCGAGCCAAGGCGTTGAATGCCTTGCTGCTGGGTGAGTCGGAGGCCAATCATCTCGGCATCGATGTGGAAGGGCTTAAGCGCGAGTTGGTTTTCTGCACGGCGCTGGGTGTAGGGGCTGCGGTGGCTGCCGCGGGCATGATCGGTTTTGTGGGGCTGGTGGTGCCGCATCTGGTGCGTTTGCTGGCGGGGCCGGACCATCGTGTGCTGTTACCAGCGTCGGTCCTCGCGGGTGCGAGCCTGTTGTTGTTTGCCGATCTGGTCGCGCGGCTTGCCTTGGCGCCGGCTGAGCTGCCGATCGGAATCGTCACTGCGTTCATCGGTGCGCCGTTTTTTCTTTACCTGTTATTGCGGGGGCGTGCCTGATGCTGCGTGTTGAAGACCTGCAGATCCGTCGCGGTCACAAAACTGTATTGGCAGATGTCACCCTCGACCTGTTGCCGGGTGAAGTGCTCGGGGTGCTGGGCCCCAACGGTGCGGGCAAGAGTACGTTGCTCGGTGGATTGTGCGGTGAGCTGCACCCCGACCAAGGCAAGGTGTGGTTGGATCAACGCCCGTTGAACGAGTGGAGTGGTGCGCAGCGGGCACAACGCCTGGCGGTATTGCCGCAAAGCTCGACGCTGGACTTTGCTTTCCGTGTCGAAGAGGTTGTCGGCATGGGCCGCTTGCCGCACCAGACAGGGCGAGTGCGCGATGACGAGATCATCGAGGCCGCCTTGCAGGCGGCAGATGTCGGCCACTTGAGCGGCCGCAGCTACCTGGCACTGTCCGGTGGCGAGCGTCAGCGGGTGCATCTGGCGCGGGTGCTGGCGCAGTTATGGCCGGGCGAGGCAGGGCAGACGTTGCTGTTGGATGAGCCGACGTCGATGCTGGACCCTTTGCATCAACACACCACCTTGCAGGCCATTCGCACCTTTGCCGACCGTGGGGCGGCGGTGCTGGTGATCCTTCATGACCTGAACCTGGCGGCGCGTTACTGCGATCGGATTCTGCTGCTGGAGGCGGGGCGGCCACACGCGTTGGATACGCCGGCGCAAGTGATGCAACCTGAACCGTTAAAGGCTGTATTTGGTCTGGATGTGCTCGTGCAGCCCCATCCGGAGCGTGGGCATCCACTGATCATTGCGCGTTGATTGTCCGTAGGCCGCTTTTTATAGATAAAAAAAGACCCGGCAAGAGCCGGGTCAAATAACCGTGATTAGCCTGATGAGGAGATAATCTGAGAGTCCGAACCAAGGGCCTTTCAGTTATCGGCTGATCTCGCGACCAGTTGTGATAATCATAACGATTCTCATTTGAGAGTCAACATTTGTTTTTGCATGTGCGCTGCGTTTTCTCAAACGCCTGTTTGCAATGCCTGTAAATGTTGGGGATTGTCGGCGCGCTAATTCTTCTGGCGTGCCGATAGCGCGTCCAATTGACGGTTCAAGGCTTCCTTGCGCTCGGCAGGAATGTCATTCCAGTGCACATCCATCAATGCCCCTTCGATGGCATACAACAGGACTTTCGAGGCGCGAAACCCCCGCGTCCGGACGGCCCGGTACGCATCGACCGCACCCAGGCGGCGCAAGTCCGACGCACTGTGGATGCCCACCGCATGCAGCCACTGCGCTGACGTCTTGCCGAGGTTTTTCAGGTGTTGCAGCTCATCGTTCATCAAGCCTCCTTGCGACGGCCGAATGGTGCGGTGGGTATCGAAACCAGGCAAGCCTGAACAGGAGTGTAGCGCTCAGTAGGAAAAGCGTAGTTCTTTAGTCGGAAACGGCCTAAAGCTTATTGGCGTGGCGAGACCAGTCAGGTGGGAAGTCCCCGGTACGCCTGCGCGAAACCGGGGGTGGAGCAGAGGGTTTCAGCGGGTGCGGTAGCGCAGGCGAGTACCGAAATTAACCGACATGAGGATCTCATCGGCGGTCAGTTCGGGTGGGAAGTAGGTACCGGAAATTTGTGCGTGGGCCAGGCTGGCGCCTTCCATTGGGCAGTCGCGCAGGTCCAGGCCGCGCAGGTCGGCGGAGCGGAAATAGGCGTCGGTAAAATCCACGCCGGTGGTATTCAGCTCACGCAAGTCCAATCCACGGAAGTCGCCACCGCGCATGTCGATGACGCCGTCTTTTGGGCGCTCCTGGTTGAAGCCTCGGATATCGTCTTTGTGCAGGAGCGAGTAAAGCGGAGTATCAAGAAGCTTGGGCTGACTCATGAAGGCGACTCCTGTTGGATTTATGACGCCATTATAGTGCCACTATTGCTTGACCGTGCCCCCTAAGCAGGCGACACGACCAAGAAATTTTTCTTACAGGCCGGGCAGGCGCTGACGAATATGCGCCACCAACGCGTCGAGGGTGCCACTTTCGTTCGTTTCGACGCGTTTGCTGAGGCGCAATTCCTCGGCAGTCAGCGGGTCGCGATTGGCTTGCTGTTCTTCGATAATCGTCAGTGTCGCGTCGGAAGGATCGTTTTTGTCCGCCTGACGTTGCGCCAACCAGCTGGCGATAACGGCTTGCGGCGCATTGCAATCCAGGATCAGGAAGGGCGCGCCTGTGGCCTCAGCTACTTTAGCAGCAGCATCGCGTTGCTCGCGTTTCAGGAAAGTAGCGTCCAGCACCACTGGGTAACCGGCGCGCAGCACGGTGTCGGCAATTTCATTCAACCGTGCGTAGGTCGCTGCGCTGGCGTCGGCGGCATAGATGCCGGCTTGTGGCGTGTTCTCCACGTGTTGCTCGCCGAACAGGCGCTTGCGCTCCACGTCCGAGCGCAGGCGTACAGCGCCAAGGGCTTCAACCAAACGCATGGACACGTGGCTTTTACCGACGGCCGACACACCGTGGGTAATGGCCAGGAAACGCGAAGGAATGGTGCTATAGCTTTCCGCCAGGTTGGCGTAGTTGCGGTATTGACGCAGGGTCGTGGCGCGTTGCACCGGGCTGGCTTCGCTTGGCATGCTGAACAGCGCGATTTTGGCGCGGACCAAGGCGCGATAGGCTTTATAGAAGTTCAGCACCTCCAACCCCTGATAGTCGCCAGTCAGTTCCAGGTACTGGCTGATAAAGCGGCGCGCCAGGGACTTGAGGCCCCGGTCTTCAAGGTCCATGGCCAGGAAGCCGGTATCGGCATACACGTCGGTGAAACGGAATGGCTCGTTGAACTCGATGCAGTCGAAGATCACCACATGGCCATTGATCAACGTGGCGTTGCCCAAGTGAATATCGCCATGGCATTCGCGAGTGAAACCGTCCTTTTTGCGCTGGGAGAACAGCGGCTTGAGGCGCTCGAAGCTGCTCTCGGCCCAGGCTTGTAGAGCGTCCAACTGAGCCAGGTCAGACTTGTCGCTCAGGAACGGACGGATCTGGTCGAAATTCTGGCGAACCGGCGCCATCACTTCATCCGGGGTACCTGCCGGGTGTTCTTGCGGGACTTTTGGCGCCGTGAGATGGAAGTGCGCGATTTGCTTGGCCATCTCATCGATGTGCGCACTGGTCAGTTCGCCGTTGGCTTGCAAGGTGCTGAGCAACTGGCTCTGCGGGAACTGGCGCATTTTCAGCGCGTATTCGATGACCGGGCCGTCACCGCCCAATTGCGGGGCTTCGGCACTGCCGGTAATCGGCAACACTTCAAGATACAAATCTTCGGTCAGGCGCTGGTTGAGGCGCAGTTCTTCGTTGCAGAAGTGCCCGCGCTTTTCCAGATCGGTGAAATCCAGAAACCCGAAGTTCATCGGCTTCTTCAGCTTATAGGCATACGGGCCGGTCAGGACGACCCAGGAAATATGGGTTTCGATGACTTGAAACGCTTCAACCGGGTGAGGGTATAAAGCCGGGTTTTGCAGGGCAGCGATCAGGGACTGGCTCACGGGCGATCCTTCAGAGTCTGGGGAAAAACATGGCGGGCATTATGGCCGCTACGAGCGGTCGTGCAAACCGCTGTCCGGCTCATGTTGATCATCGATAAAGTGCGTATAATCCGCCGCCATGACTCGAACTCGATCCCCCCGTTCCCGTAAAAAACCTCCTTCCCGCGGCCTGCGTCCTTGGCTGGGCTGGGCGCTCAAGCTCGGCCTGGTAGGCCTGGTGGTACTCGCTGGCTTTGCGGTGTACCTCGACGCTGTGGTGCAGGAGAAATTCTCCGGCAAGCGCTGGACCATCCCGGCCAAGGTGTACGCTCGCCCGCTGGAGTTGTTCACCGGCCAGAAGCTGAGCAAGGATGATTTTCTCACTGAACTCGACGCCTTGGGCTACCGCCGCGAACCCGTGAGTAACGGTCCCGGTAGCGCTGCCGTCAGTGGTAATACCGTCGACCTGAACACCCGTGGCTTCCAGTTCTACGAAGGCCTGGAAAAAGCACAGCCTGTGCGCGTGCGTTTCTCCGGCGATTACGTCGCCGAACTGTCGTCGCTCAACGGCTCCAAGTTGCCTGTGGTTCGCCTGGAACCGCTGATGATTGGCGGCATTTACCCAAAAAACCTGGAAGATCGCATCCTGATCAAACTTGATCAGGTGCCACCGTATCTGCTGGAAACGCTGGTCGCCGTTGAAGACCGCGATTTCTACCATCACTGGGGTGTTTCGCCGAAGTCGATTGCCCGCGCGGTCTGGGTGAATACCTCCGGCGGCAAGATGACCCAGGGGGGCAGTACGCTGACGCAACAATTGGTCAAGAACTTCTACCTGACCAACGAGCGCAGCCTGACCCGCAAGCTCACCGAAGCAATGATGGCGATGCTGCTGGAGCTGCACTACAGCAAGCAGGAAATCCTTGAGGCGTACCTCAACGAGGTATTTGTCGGTCAGGATGGCCAGCGAGCGGTACATGGTTTCGGCTTGGCCAGCCAGTTCTTCTTTGGTCAGCCGCTGTCCGAACTGAAGCTGCACCAGGTCGCACTGTTGGTGGGCATGGTCAAGGGACCCTCCTACTACAATCCGCGCCGCAATCCTGAGCGTGCGCTGGAGCGCCGTAACCTGGTGCTCGATGTGCTTGAGCAGCAAGGCGTCGCCACGGCTGAACAAGTCGCTGCAGCCAAGAAAATGCCACTTGGTGTAACAACCCGCGGCAAGCTGGCAGACAGCTCCTTCCCGGGCTTTATCGACCTGGTCAAACGCCAGTTGCGTGAAGACTACCGCGACGAAGACTTGACTGAAGAAGGCCTGCGGATTTTTACCAGTTTTGACCCGATCCTGCAGATGAAGGCCGAAGCGTCGGTCAACGACACCTTTAAACGTCTGACAGGCCGTAAAGGCTCGGACGAAGTCGAAGCGGCCATGGTGGTGACCAACCCGGAAACCGGTGAAGTGCAGGCGATGATCGGCAGTCGCCAAGCCAGCTTTGCCGGCTTCAACCGCGCGCTGGATGCGGTGCGGCCGATCGGTTCACTGGTCAAGCCAGCGGTTTACCTGACCGCCCTGGAAAAACCGAGCAAGTACACGCTGACCAGTTGGTTGTCGGATGACCCGCTGTCGGTCAAAGGTGGCGATGGGCAGGTGTGGACGCCGCAGAACTTCGATCGGCGTTCTCACGGCACAGTGTTCCTGTATCAGGGTATTGCCCACTCCTACAACATTTCCACGTCGCGACTCGGCCTTGAAGTCGGTGTACCGAATGTCCTCAAGACCATTGCGCGGCTGGGCGTCACTCGTGAGTTCCCGGCGTTCCCATCGATTCTGCTGGGCGCTGGCGCGATGACCCCCATGGAAGTCGCGACCATGTACCAGACTCTCGCCAACGGTGGCTTCAATACGCCGATGCGCGGGATTCGCAGCGTGTTGACCGCCGAGGGCGAGCCGCTCAAGCGCTACCCGTTCCAGATTCAGCAGCGTTTCGACGCAGGCTCCATCTACCTGATCCAGAACGCCATGCAGCGCGTTATGCGTGAAGGTACCGGGCGCTCGGTCTACAGCGTGCTGCCGGCGAACCTGACATTGGCAGGCAAGACCGGTACCAGTAACGATTCGCGTGACAGCTGGTTCGCTGGTTTCGGTCAGGATGTGCTGGCAGTGGTGTGGCTGGGGCGCGACGATAACGGCAAGACGCCATTCACCGGTGCTACCGGTGCGCTGCAGGTCTGGACCAGCTTCATGCGCAAAGCCGACCCGCTGCCGTTAAACATGCCGCAGCCGGACAACATCGTGCAGGCCTGGATTGATCCGCACACGGGCCAGGGCTCCGATGCCAACTGTCCGGGCGCGGTGCAGATGCCGTATATTCGCGGCAGCGAACCGCCACCCGGCGCCGCATGCGGTGGCAGTGCCCCCGCTGACGCGGAATCGGTGATGGATTGGGTCAAGGGCTGGATGAATTAAGCAAAGAGGGTTTCAAGTGAACAAGTGGTTGTTTCCAGCTATTACAGCTCTGGCTTTGCTCAGCGGTTGCTCCAGCGTGCAGCGCGGTTCCATTCCCGTGGTGGACTCGAGTACAGCCGTCTCCAATAACGACCGGATCTCGGCCAATGGCGGTTTCCGCCAGACCGTAACCAATCGTCCTGCCCAGGCCAAGCCACAAGCCATGCCGCAGGATTCGGGCGTGGTGGTAATGGTGCCAGGCAGTGGGGCTGCGACATCAGCTCCGATCAGCGCCGAGCCGTGGACTCCTGGGCCAAGCAACTCCGGCCCGATCGATACCGCGCCGATACAGACCGCTCCAAGCAACCAGGGCACCTACAACATGCCATCGACGCCGAGTGGCATTCCATCGTCGTCCAGCAGCGGTGGCCTTTCGGCTGACGAGCAACTGGATGGCCCGGTGCTGGCTTTGTTGACCACTGCCCAGCAACAGCAGGCGGGCGGTGATTTGAACGGCGCCTCGTCGAGTCTCGAACGTGCCCAGCGCGTTGCGCCGCGTGAGCCGCAAGTGCTGTATCGCCTGGCTCAAGTACGCATGGCTCAAGGTGACGCTCCCCAGGCCGAACAATTCGCCCGTCGCGGCTTGTCTCTCGCCAACGGCCGTCCCGACCTGCAAGCCAGCTTGTGGGCGTTGATTGGTGACGCTCGTGCCGCACAAGGTGATGCCGCCGGCGCCGCCCAGGCGCGTCAAAAAGCCAAGGTCAGCCTCTGATGGATGCACGGTTTCCTGCGATTGCTGAACAATTATTGCTGATTGAGCGCGAATTGCGCGTGCAGGGCTGGTGGGACGACGTGTCCCCCAGCGTCGAGGCGCTCAGCAGTGTCGAGCCGTTTTCGGTGGATACCCTGGATTTTCACCAGTGGCTGCAATGGATATTCCTGGTCCGCATGAAGCAGATCCTCGAACAGGACCTGCCGTTGCCCAATGCGTCAGGCATCCTGGAGATGGCCGAGATGGTCTATGCCGACCGCCCGCAAGAGAGCCTTGGCTTGCGTAACGCGCTGAAAAAGTTCGACCAATTGATCGTCGACGCTCGTTAATTGCCTGACTGCCGGTTTTTCCGGCAGTCTTGCGCATATTTCTACCGCTTGACGACATTCAGGCGAGTTTTATCCCTCCTCAAAGCCCTTTCTCCTACGTTCTCATGCGCTTAGTTGGAAAAAAGCGCAATTATTGCTTGACTTGAAGGGCCTGAAACAGAAGAATCCAAAGTCCGCTGTATCGGGACTGCCAGAAGCAGGCCCGCTCAGCAGATCATGAGGCGCACATCCGCGCCGACCTGTTACACCCGCAACGCGTTACCTCGCGCTGGGTGGGAAAAGCCCGCAACACTTGGGACGATCCCAATACTTGCTCAGTCAGTGCTGACGTAGTCGGCGACCACCGTCGCTCATGCTCTGTTGAGAAGTAAACCTATTAAGACCCGTCGGTTTTCAACGGACGGTATTCTGGCGTTTTAGAGGTGAACAACGTGGAGCTTTTATCTGGTGGTGAGATGCTCGTCCGCTTTTTGCGTGACGAAGGCGTCGACTATATCTACGGGTACCCAGGTGGTGCTCTGCTGCATGTCTACGACGCACTGTTCAAGGAACCGGCTGTTACCCACATCCTGGTTCGCCACGAACAGGCTGCGACCCATATGGCTGACGGTTATGCCCGTGCCACCGGTAAAGCCGGCGTGGTACTGGTGACGTCCGGCCCAGGCGCAACGAATGCCATTACCGGCATCGCGACTGCGTATATGGACTCCATCCCGATGGTGATCATTTCCGGCCAGGTGCCCAGCACCATGGTGGGTACCGATGCATTCCAGGAAACCGACATGATCGGTATTTCCCGGCCGATCGTGAAACACAGCTTCATGATCAAGCATCCGTCGGAAATCCCGGAAGTCATGAAAAAGGCGTTCTACCTCGCACAGTCCGGTCGCCCGGGTCCTGTCGTGGTCGACGTGCCGAAAGACATGACCAACCCGGCGGAAAAATTTGAATACATCTTCCCGAAGAAGGCCAAGCTGCGTTCCTACAGCCCGGCCGTTCGTGGGCACTCGGGGCAAATCCGCAAGGCGGCAGAAATGCTCCTGGCGGCCAAGCGTCCTGTGCTGTACTCGGGCGGTGGCGTCATTCTGGGCGGCGGTTCTGCGCCTTTGACCGAACTGGCCAAGCTGCTCAATCTGCCGGTGACCAACACCTTGATGGGCCTCGGTGCCTTCCCGGGTACAGACCGTCAGTTCGTGGGCATGCTCGGCATGCACGGCAGCTACACCGCCAACCTGGCGATGCACCACGCCGACGTGATCCTGGCAGTGGGCGCGCGTTTCGACGACCGGGTAATCAACGGCGCGAGCAAGTTCTGCCCGAATGCCAAGATCATTCACATCGACATCGACCCGGCGTCCATCTCCAAGACCATCAAGGCCGATGTGCCGATCGTAGGTCCTGTGGAAAGCGTGTTGACCGAAATGGTTGCTGCGCTCAAGGACATTGGCGAGACCCCAAACAAGGAATCCGTTGCCAGTTGGTGGAAGCAGATCGACGAATGGCGCGGTGACCGCGGCCTGTTCCCTTATGACAAGGGCGACGGCAGCATCATCAAGCCACAAACCGTGATCGAGACCCTGTGCGAAGTGACCAAGGGCGACGCCTTTGTGACCTCAGACGTGGGCCAGCACCAGATGTTCGCTGCGCAGTACTACAAGTTTGATAAGCCTAACCGCTGGATCAACTCCGGTGGCCTGGGCACGATGGGCTTTGGTTTCCCTGCAGCCATGGGTGTGAAACTGAGCTTCCCGGACACCGACGTCGCGTGCGTCACCGGTGAGGGCAGCATCCAGATGAACATCCAGGAACTGTCGACGTGCCTGCAGTACGGTCTTCCGGTGAAGATCGTCTGCTTGAACAACGGCGTGCTGGGCATGGTTCGTCAATGGCAGGACATGAGCTACAACAGCCGTCACTCCCATTCCTATATGGAATCGCTGCCGGATTTCGTGAAATTGGTTGAAGCCTATGGCCATGTCGGCATTCGCATCACTGATTTGAAAGATCTGAAGCCGAAGATGGAAGAGGCGTTCGCCATGAAGGATCGCCTGGTGTTCATCGATATTCAGGTGGATACCAGCGAGCACGTCTACCCGATGCAGATCAAAGACGGCTCTATGCGCGACATGTGGCTGAACAAGACGGAGCGTACCTAATCATGCGGCACATTATCTCCCTGCTTCTGGAGAACGAGCCCGGCGCTCTGTCTCGTGTTGTCGGCCTGTTTTCGCAACGCAACTACAACATCGAAAGCCTGACGGTGGCCCCGACCGAAGACCCGACCCTGTCGCGCCTGACGTTGACTACGGTTGGCCACGATGAGGTGATCGAACAGATCACCAAGAACCTCAACAAGCTGATCGAAGTGGTCAAGCTGGTCGACCTGTCGGAAAGTGCCCACATTGAGCGCGAGCTGATGCTGGTTAAAGTCAAGGCTACGGGTGCCCAACGTGCCGAGATCAAGCGCACGACCGACATCTATCGCGGGCAGATCGTCGATGTGAGCGCCAGCGTTTATACCGTTCAACTGACCGGTACGAGCGACAAGCTGGACAGCTTCATCCAGTCGATCGGGACGGCCTCGATTCTGGAAACGGTACGCAGTGGTGTCACCGGGATTGCCCGTGGCGACAAAGTACTCAGCATCTAACCCAAATTAGCGAATGGCCTCACGGCCTGGATATATAGAGGAACCTCATGAAAGTTTATTACGATAAAGATTGTGACCTGTCGATCATCCAGGGCAAGAAAGTCGCCATCATCGGCTACGGCTCCCAGGGGCACGCCCAAGCGTGCAACCTGAAAGATTCCGGCGTTGACGTAACTGTTGGCCTGCGTAAAGGTTCGGCCACTGTTGCCAAGGCTGAAGCCCACGGCCTGAAAGTGACTGACGTCGCTTCCGCCGTTGCTGCTGCCGACCTGGTCATGATCCTGACCCCGGACGAGTTCCAGTCTTCGCTGTACAAGAATGAAATCGAGCCGAACATCAAAAAAGGCGCCACCCTGGCCTTCTCCCACGGCTTCGCGATTCACTACAATCAGGTTGTGCCGCGCGCCGACCTCGACGTGATCATGATCGCGCCGAAAGCACCGGGCCACACCGTGCGTTCCGAGTTCGTCAAAGGTGGCGGTATCCCTGACCTGATCGCGATCTACCAGGACGCATCGGGCAACGCCAAGAACGTAGCATTGTCCTACGCCGCAGGCGTTGGTGGCGGTCGTACCGGCATCATCGAAACCACCTTCAAGGACGAGACTGAAACCGACCTGTTCGGCGAACAAGCCGTTCTGTGCGGCGGTACCGTTGAGTTGGTAAAAGCCGGTTTCGAAACCCTGGTTGAAGCTGGCTACGCGCCGGAAATGGCCTACTTCGAATGCCTGCACGAACTGAAGCTGATCGTTGACCTCATGTACGAAGGCGGTATCGCCAACATGAACTACTCGATCTCCAACAACGCCGAGTACGGCGAGTACGTGACTGGCCCGGAAGTCATCAACGCCGAGTCCCGTCAGGCCATGCGCAACGCCCTGAAACGTATTCAGGACGGCGAATACGCCAAAATGTTCATCAGCGAAGGCGCTACCGGCTACCCTTCGATGACCGCCAAGCGTCGTAACAACGCCGCTCACGGTATCGAAGTCATCGGCGAGCAACTGCGCTCCATGATGCCGTGGATCGGTGCCAACAAGATCGTCGACAAAGCCAAGAACTAAGTCGTACGCATCAAGGGAAAACGCGGCTTAGGCCGCGTTTTTTCGTTTGGGGGGCGTGTTCTGGTATAAAGCTGCATCGTTTGCTGGCGAACACTCGCCGCAAGTATCTGTCGAATTTTTTCACACAGTTGCAAGGTAAAGTCCATGAGCGAACGTCCCGAAGAGCCAAGCCCGGCTCCTGACGCCGAAAGCCTGCTGCCGATCGATGAACATGTCGAAGAAGGGCATGACGCGGAAGGCCGCAAGGTCCGGCATCGTGGCATCTATCTTTTGCCCAACCTTTTCACCACGGCGAACCTGTTTGCCGGGTTCTACTCCATCATCAACTCCATGAGCGCCCAAAGCGCGTTGGCAGCAGGTGATGCGGCGAATGCCAGCAAGTATTTCGGTTTTGCTGCTATCGCCATCTTTGTCGCCATGGTGCTCGATGGCCTGGATGGTCGCGTCGCGCGCATGACCAATACGCAAAGTGCCTTTGGTGCCGAGTACGACTCATTGTCGGACATGGTTGCGTTCGGTGTGGCGCCTGCATTACTGGCCTTCGCCTGGGCGTTGGGTGACATGGGCAAGGTCGGTTGGATGGTTGCCTTCATCTATGTCGCAGGTGCAGCTTTGCGTCTGGCGCGCTTCAATACCCAGGTGGGGACCGCCGACAAGCGCTACTTCATCGGTCTGGCCAGCCCTGCGGCGGCAGGTGTGGTGGCAGGTATTGTCTGGGCATTCAGCGATTACGGCATTCAGGGGTCGAAGATGTCGTTCCTGGTGGCCTTGATGGTGGCAGCGGCCGGCATGCTTATGGTCAGCAACATCAAGTACAACAGCTTCAAGGAGCTGGACCTGAAGGGGCGTGTACCTTTTGTGGCTATCCTGGCAGTGGTTCTGGTGTTCGCCGTAGTGTTCAGCGATCCGCCTCGCATTCTGTTGCTGGCGTTCTTGGTTTACGCTGCTTCGGGGCCGGTTCAATACTTGTTGCATCTGCGCCGCGACAAAACATTGCCTTAATGTAATTTCCCCCATACTCCGCAGTCTATTGGTGCATCAGTTCTCCAATGCTGCGGAGTTGCCATGTTAATCAAATTGCCTAAAGCGTCCGATTGCCACGAATCGGATGTCACCCCTGAATCCTTCTATCTCTCTCGCCGTAGCTTGCTCGGTGGTGCGCTTGCCGGTATTGCAGCCAGCAGCTTGCCGCGTTGGGCGAGTGCTGACGAAGCCTCGCGTTATGCCGATGTCGAAGCGGGCAGGGCGCCGGGCTGGTTTACCGAGAAGCTGTCAGGCACCAAATGGCAGGCGGTCACGGTGAAGGACGAAGCGATCACGCCGTTCAAGGATGCGACCCACTACAACAACTTCTATGAGTTCGGTACAGGCAAGGGCGACCCGGCGACGAATGCGGGCTCCCTCAAAACCGAGCCTTGGAGCGTTGTGATTGATGGCGAGGTCGCCAAGCCAGGCCGTTATGCCCTGGAAGACTTCATGAAGCCTTATCAATTGGAAGAGCGGATCTACCGTCTGCGCTGTGTCGAGGCGTGGTCGATGGTTATTCCGTGGATCGGTTTTCCGATCTCGGCGTTGCTCAAACAGGTTGAGCCGACTTCCAAGGCCAAATACATCCGTTTTGAAACGCTTCAGGATCCAAAGAGCATGCCGGGGCAGCGTTCAAGTTTTGGCTTGATCGATTGGCCTTATGTAGAGGGGCTGCGTCTGGATGAAGCGATGAACCCTTTGGCGATCCTGGCGGTGGGGATGTACGGGCGCGAATTGCCTAACCAGAATGGTGCGCCGCTGCGGTTGGTCGTGCCGTGGAAGTATGGCTTCAAGAGTGTGAAGTCCATTGTCCGTATCAGCCTTGTAAGCGAGCAGCCGAAAACCACCTGGCAGAGCATTGCAGCGGACGAGTATGGTTTTTACGCGAATGTGAACCCTACGGTCGACCACCCGCGTTGGACTCAGGCGCGGGAGCGTCGTCTACCGAGTGGGCTGTTCAGTCCCAATGTGCGTGAGACGCAGATGTTCAATGGCTATTCGGATGAGGTGGCGTCTCTTTATACCGATCTCGATCTGCGGAAGAACTACTGATGCGCTTCCCGATCTGGCGCATTGGCGTCTTTATAGCGGCGGCGGTATGGCCGTTGTTCTGGCTATATGAAGCTTGGAGTTCTGTCCTGGGGCCGGATCCGGGCAAGGTGTTGGTTGATCGACTGGGTCTTGGCACGCTGATTCTATTGTTGATCACCCTGACAATGACGCCGTTGCAGAAGCTCAGTGGCTGGGCGGGGTGGATAGCGGTACGCCGTCAACTCGGGTTGTGGTGCTTTGCTTATGTTGTGCTGCATCTGGCTGCTTATTGTGTGTTTGTGCTGGGGCTGGATTGGTCGCAGTTGGGTGTTGAGTTGCGCAAGCGGCCTTACATTATTGTCGGGGCGTTGGGTTTCCTGTCGCTGTTGGTGCTGGCGGTGACGTCGAATCGTTACAGTCAGCGCCGGTTGGGCAGCCGTTGGAAGAAACTGCACCGGCTGGTGTATGGGGTTCTGGGGCTTGGGTTGCTGCATATGCTGTGGATCGTGCGGGCGGATCTGAAGGAGTGGGCTATCTATGCTTTTATAGGTGCGCTTCTCTTGGTGCTGCGGATACCGCCGGTCATGCGGCGAATCCCTCGTCTTATTGCGAAAAAACCAGTTTCTGCAACAAAAGCGTAATTAAGGGTTGACGACGGATTCCAGACGTCTATAATTCGCCCCACTTCCGGCGCAGTCGAAACGGAAAACTCCTTGGTAAACAATGAGTTATGTAGGTTTCGGCAGCAGGTTGCTTCAGTTCATCGAAGCCAAAAGGGAGTTGAAAAAGAGGTGTTGACAGCAGCGTGTAACGCTGTAGAATTCGCCTCCCGCTAACGAGAGATCGAAGGCGCAAGTGGTTGAAGTTGTTGAAGAATTCTTCGAAAGCTTCTGAAAATAATCACTTGACAGCAAATGAGGCTGCTGTAGAATGCGCGCCTCGGTTGAGGCGAAAGATCTTAACCAACCGCTCTTTAACAACTGAATCAAGCAATTCGTGTGGGTGCTTGTGGAGTCAGA
>NZ_FOKB01000003.1:410868-765705 GCF_900111895.1 Pseudomonas simiae | reverse complement strand
CACAAGCACCCACACGAATTGCTTGATTCAGTTGTTAAAGAGCGGTTGGTTAAGATCTTTCGTCTCAACCGAGGCGCGCATTCTACAGCAGCCTCATTTGCTGTCAAGTGATTATTTTCAGAAGCTTTCGAAGAATTCTTCAACAACTTCAACCACTTGCGCCTTCGATCTCTCGTTAGCGGGAGGCGAATTCTACAGCGTTACACGCTGCTGTCAACACCTCTTTTTCAACTTCCTTTTGGCTTCGATGAACTGAAGCAACCTGCTGCCGAAACCTACATAACCCATTGTTTACCAAGGAGTTTTCCGTTTCGACTGCGCCGGAAGTGGGGCGAATTATAGACGTCTGGAATCTGCCGTCAACCCTTGATTTTGCTTTTCTATCAATTACTTAGAATTGATTAAAAAACCACCAATACAGGGCCACCAGCATCTTCTATATAGAGGAAGGGATTCAGATAACACCTGCCGCCTTCAGAGCAGCCACATTCACGCCCGCCAACCCCAATACATCTTGAAGCACCTGAGCCGTATGCTCTCCCAGCAGAGGAGGCGCATTGCGGTACTCCACGGGCGTCTTGGACAAGCGTATCGGACTGGCGACCTGAGGCACCATCCCCGCCAATGCGTGAGGCAATGCCATCGCCAACCCACGCGCCTTGACCTGGGGGTCGGCAAATACCTGAGCCAAATCATTAATCGGCCCGCACGGCACACCCACACGCTCCAACTGCGACACCCACTCGGCCGTCGTCTTGAACACCGTTGCCTGACGAATCAGCGGAATCAGCTCCGCCCGATTTGCCACCCGCACCTTGTTAGTAGAGAAGCGCGGATCATCCGCCCACTGTGGCTGACCAGCCACTTCGGCAAACTTACGAAATTGCCCGTCATTGCCTACCGTCAGGATGAAATCACCATCGGCGGTGGGAAAGTCCTGATAAGGCACGATATTCGGATGTGCATTGCCCAGCCGCTTTGGCGATGCCCCTGTCGTCAGATAATTCATCGCCTGGTTTGCCAGGCATGCCACCTGCACATCCAGTAGCGCCATATCGATGTGTTGCCCACCACCATCGTGATCCCGATGAGCCAGTGCCGCCAGAATCGCCACCGTCGAGTACAGCCCCGTAAGAATGTCAGTCAGCGCCACACCCACCTTAACCGGCCCAGCCCCATCATCACCTTCGGGACGGCCGGTCAGGCTCATGAGCCCGCCCAACCCCTGAATCATGAAGTCATAGCCCGCTCGCGTCGCATAGGGCCCGGTCTGACCAAAACCCGTGATCGAGCAGTAAATTAACTCGGGGTTGATCTCTTTGAGCGACTCATAATCCAACCCATACGCAGCAAGCCCGCCCACCTTGAAGTTTTCAATGAGGATGTCCGACTTGGCCGCGAGCTCACGCACCAGCGCCTGCCCCTCCGGCCGCGTAAAGTCGATGGTCACCGACTGCTTATTGCGATTGGCAGACAGATAGTACGCAGCCTCACTGGTGTTCTCGCCATAAGCATCCTTAAGGAAGGGTGGCCCCCAGGCGCGCGTATCGTCGCCGCTGCCCGGCCGCTCAACCTTGATCACTTCAGCACCAAGGTCCGCAAGGATCTGCCCGGACCAGGGGCCCGCCAGTACTCGCGATAAGTCCAGTACCCGCAGATGCGAAAGCGCGCCCATGCCGTGCTCCTATTAATAGAACGCCTGAAGACCGGTTTGCGCACGCCCCAGAATCAAGGCATGCACGTCATGAGTACCTTCATAGGTGTTGACCACCTCGAGGTTGACCAGGTGACGCGCCACCCCGAACTCATCGGAAATGCCATTGCCGCCGAGCATGTCGCGCGCCATACGCGCGATATCCAGGGATTTACCGCAGGAGTTGCGTTTCATGATCGAAGTGATCTCAACCGCCGCCGTGCCTTCATCCTTCATACGCCCCAGGCGCAGGCAGCCCTGCAGGGCCAGGGTGATCTCGGTCTGCATATCAGCCAGCTTTTTCTGGATCAACTGGGTCGCCGCCAGGGGACGTCCGAATTGCTGACGATCAAGGGTGTATTGGCGAGCGGTATGCCAGCAGAATTCGGCGGCACCCAATGCGCCCCAGGAGATGCCGTAGCGTGCAGAATTAAGGCAGGTGAAAGGCCCCTTCAAACCACGCACGTCCGGGAAGATGTTCTCTTCCGGGACAAACACGTTATCCATCACGATTTCACCGGTGATGGAAGCACGCAGCCCGACCTTGCCGTGAATCGCCGGTGCGCTCAACCCCTTCCAGCCTTTCTCCAGGACAAAGCCACGGATATCGCCGGCATCGTCCTTGCCCCACACCACAAACACATCCGCGATCGGGCTATTGGTGATCCACATCTTTGCGCCCGTGAGGCTGTAACCACCCTCCACTTTGCGGGCACGGGTAATCATCGCGCCTGGGTCGGAACCATGGTTAGGCTCTGTCAGACCAAAGCAGCCGATCCATTCGCCAGAAGCCAGCTTCGGCAGGTACTTCTGTTTCTGTGCTTCAGTACCGAATTCGTTGATTGGCACCATGACCAGGGACGATTGAACACTCATCATCGAGCGATAGCCGGAGTCGACACGCTCCACTTCGCGGGCAATCAACCCGTAACTGACGTAATTCAAGCCGCTGCCGCCGTACTGCTCAGGAATCATCGCACCGAGCAAACCGGTCTCGCCCATCTCGCGAAAAATAGCGGGGTCGGTCTTTTCATGGCGGAAGGCTTCAAGCACACGCGGGGCCAGCTTGTCCTGGGCGAACTGCTCAGCACTGTCGCGCACCATGCGCTCTTCTTCGGTGAGCTGTTGATCCAGCAGTAGCGGATCAATCCAGTTGAAGCTTGCCTTGCCAGCCATGAATAAGTCCTCGCGGAAAGAAACGGAAGTCGTGCAACCAGCCTAGGCCCGACCGACGTGTAGGGCAAACGAGGTTTCCGCATAGGGTTGTGCTAATTTCTCACTTCGAAATAGCCGAGAAGCGCGCATATGCGCTTTACATGTGAGGACACGGTATATGCGCAGAAAAATTCCCAGTACCACCGCGCTGGTCAGTTTTGAAGCGGCGGCCCGCCACGAGAGCTTTACCAAGGCCGCACACGAGCTTTCGATCACTCAAGGCGCCATCTGTCGACAGATCGCCAGCCTTGAGGAGTTTTTGAGTGTCGAGCTGTTTCGGCGCTCACGGCGCGGGGTAAAACTGACGGAAGCCGGGCTTTCGTACAGCCGCCGCGTTGCCACGCAACTGGACGCAGTGGAACGCGACACGCTTTCCGTCATGGGTCAGCAAGGCGCCAACACCATCGAACTGGCTGTGGTACCGACATTTGGCACTCAATGGCTGATCCCTCGTCTCAAGGATTTCCAGCGCCAGCACCCTGAAGTCACAGTAAACCTGACGAACCGAACACGGCCCTTCCTGTTTGCCGACACCGAATTCGACGCCGCTATCTACTTCGGCGATGCCGACTGGTCGGGTACGGAATCGCACCGCCTGATGGGAGAAAACCCTGTCCCCGTGTGCAGCCCAAGACTGCTGGCTAACACCACACAATTCAGCCCCCAGGAAATCGCAGAGCTGCCCCTCTTGCAGCAGACGACGAGACCCTACGCCTGGCGCCAATGGTTCAACGCACAGCAATTGAACATACCCCGCGACATGACAGGCCCGCGTTACGAGCTATTCTCGATGTTGTCTCAGGCCGCCATGCATGACATGGGAATCGCGCTGATCCCGCCGTTCCTCATCCAACGCGAACTGGAGGAAGGTCAACTGGTGATTGCAAGCCCCGAGGCGTTGAGCAGCTCAAAGGCTTATTACTTGATGATTCCTGACAGAAAGGTCGAATCAGCCTCATTGCATGCATTCAGGGATTGGCTAATCGACCAGTCACAGCGCTACAACCATAGCATTTAAAGGCCCGCACTGACTTATTGACTCTGTAGTCAGCAAATCTACAGCCCTACAGATATACAAATATGTCGCATTTAAACAGACTGTATCTGTCGAGCAAAAATAAGGCTAGAAGCCATGATCCATATGGCTTGCAGCGACTAATACAAGCCAATAACCGACTATTCACACCAACGATGTCAAAAGGTTAAAAAAACGCCTGCAGCTCTTTAAACCCCTGTATTTGAAGAGGTTATTTCGGGGCATTGCGACAATCAGTCACAGGGTGACTTGTAGTTAATTTTTCGTCACCCGTCATAATCCCTTGAAGGCCGTAAAGTTCGCCTGCAAAATGCCGCGCCCCGCTGTCATTTCAGCGGGATCGTGCTGATCGGCCGCCCCAGTTGCGCCACTCGCGGTGCACTGGCCTTTTTACAAAAAGATCAAAAGCAAAAAGATCATGCAGGAGATTTGACGTGCACATTGGTGTTCCTCTCGAAACCCAGACCGGTGAAACGCGGGTGGCTGCCACCCCGGAAACCATCAAGAAGCTGATCGGCCAGGGCCATAAGGTCACTGTACAAAGCGGAGCCGGCATTAAAGCCAGTGTCGTCGACAGTGCCTATGAAACGGCAGGCGCAACCATTGGCAGTGCCAACGATGCGTTCGGCGCCGAGCTGATCCTCAAGGTGGTTGCCCCTAGCGACAGCGAACTGGCGCTGATCAAAAGCGGCACCGTGTTGGTGGGCATGCTCAATCCGTTCAGCAACGAAACCATTGCCAAGCTCGCAGAGCGTGGCATCACGGCCTTCGCACTTGAAGCAGCACCACGCACCTCGCGGGCCCAAAGCCTCGACGTGCTGTCCTCCCAGGCCAACATCGCCGGCTATAAAGCCGTGTTGCTGGCGGCTCATCACTATCCGCGCTTTATGCCGATGCTGATGACAGCCGCAGGCACTGTGAAGGCTGCACGCGTACTCATTCTCGGCGCCGGCGTGGCAGGCCTGCAGGCCATCGCCACGGCGAAACGCCTGGGTGCGGTCATCGAAGCGTCTGACGTGCGCCCGGCCGTTAAAGAGCAGATCGAATCCCTCGGCGCCAAGTTTGTCGACGTGCCTTACGAGACCGATGAAGAACGCGAGTGCGCCGTCGGCGTCGGTGGTTATGCCCGTCCCATGCCGACCAGCTGGATGCAGCGCCAGGCCCTGGCCGTGCACGAACGCGCAAAGCAAGCAGACATTGTCATCACCACCGCTCTGATCCCAGGCCGCAAGGCACCGACCTTGCTCAGTGCTGAAACCGTCGCACAGATGAAGCCCGGCTCAGTGGTGATCGACCTTGCCGCCGCCCAAGGTGGCAACTGCCCGCTGACAGTTGCCGACCAGGTGGTCGTCGAGAACGGCGTGATCATCTGCGGCCCGACCAACCTGGCCGGCGCTGTCGCCGCCGACGCCTCGGCCCTGTACGCGCGCAACCTGCTGGACTTCCTGAAGCTGGTCTTCACCAAGGAAGGGCAGTTCGAAATCAACCTTGAAGACGACATCGTCGCCGCGTGCCTGATGTGCCGCGACGGCCAAGTCATCCGCAAAAACGCCTAAGCAGGGATTCAGACGATGGAAGAGCTTATCTCCCCCGGTATCTACAATCTGATCATCTTTGTGCTGGCCATTTATGTCGGCTACCACGTGGTCTGGAACGTTACCCCCGCGCTGCACACGCCCTTGATGGCGGTAACCAACGCGATTTCCGCGATCGTGATCGTCGGCGCCATGCTGGCCGCAGCCCTCACCGTCACGCCACTGGGCAAGACCATGGGCACCCTGGCCGTGGCACTTGCAGCGGTCAACGTGTTCGGTGGTTTCCTGGTAACCCGCAGGATGCTTGAGATGTTCAAGAAGAAAGCCCCGAAAGTAAAAGAAGAGGCGCCTAAGTAATGAGCATGAATCTCGTCACGACGCTCTACTTGATCGCGTCAATCTGCTTCATCCAGGCGCTCAAGGGCCTGTCGCACCCAACCACTTCGCGGCGCGGCAACCTGTTCGGCATGCTCGGCATGGCGCTGGCCGTCCTTACCACCGTCGGCCTCATCTATAAGTTGGGGGCCGAGCTGGCAACGGCTGGCATTGGCTATGTGATTGTCGGCCTGCTGGTCGGCGGTACCGCTGGCTCCATCATGGCCAAACGCGTAGAAATGACCAAGATGCCGGAGTTGGTAGCGTTCATGCACAGCATGATCGGCCTGGCGGCGGTGTTCATTGCGATCGCCGCCGTGGTCGAGCCGCAATCCCTGGGCATCGTCAAACACCTGGGTGACTCGATCCCTGCCGGCAACCGCCTGGAACTGTTCCTCGGCGCAGCCATCGGCGCCATCACCTTCTCCGGTTCGGTGATTGCGTTCGGTAAACTGTCGGGCAAGTACAAGTTCCGCCTGTTCCAGGGCGCGCCGGTACAGTTCGGCGGCCAGCACAAGCTGAACCTAGTGCTTGGTCTAGCAACACTGGGCCTGGGCCTTGCGTTCATGTTCACCGGCAACCTCACCGCCTTCGCGCTGATGCTGGCCCTGGCCTTCGTGCTCGGCGTGCTGATCATCATCCCGATCGGCGGTGCGGACATGCCCGTGGTCGTCTCGATGCTCAACAGCTACTCCGGCTGGGCGGCGGCGGGCATCGGCTTCTCGCTGAACAACTCGATGCTGATCATTGCCGGCTCACTGGTAGGCTCCAGCGGCGCGATCCTGTCGTACATCATGTGCAAGGCGATGAACCGCTCCTTCTTTAATGTACTGCTGGGCGGTTTCGGCAATGCGCCGGATGCCGGTGCAGCGGCAGGCTCCAAAGAAGCACGCCCGGTCAAATCCGGCTCGGCTGACGACGCTACCTTCCTGCTGACGAACGCCGATACCGTGATCATCGTCCCCGGCTACGGCCTGGCGGTGGCGCGGGCGCAACACGCGCTCAAGGAACTGACCGAGAAGCTGACTCACCACGGCGTCACGGTGAAATACGCCATCCATCCGGTCGCGGGCCGTATGCCTGGCCACATGAACGTCCTGCTCGCCGAGGCCGAAGTGCCTTACGACCAAGTGTTCGAGATGGAAGACATCAACTCCGAGTTCGGCCAAGCCGACGTGGTGCTGGTGCTGGGCGCGAACGACGTGGTCAACCCGGCCGCCAAGAACGACCCGAACTCACCGATAGCCGGCATGCCGATTCTCGAAGCCTTCAAGGCCAAGACGATCATCGTCAACAAGCGCTCGATGGCCAGCGGCTACGCCGGTCTGGATAACGAATTGTTCTACCTGGACAAGACCATGATGGTCTTCGGTGATGCCAAGAAGGTTATCGAAGACATGGTCAAAGCCGTCGAGTAACACTGCTTCAGCGCAATACTCGAAACCCCGGCCTGCGATAGGCTGGGGTTTTTTATCACCGCATGAAACCCGACCAAAGGCTCTAAATCGCTGCCTGGCATTCGACCATGGTAGCGGGCCGAATTTTTCTGAAATCACTAAACTGCGCACCTTGCTTCCGTAGCCTGAGATAACAATCCATGTACCGTGATCGTATCCGCTTGCCTTCGTTGTTGAACAAGGTCATGAGCGCGGCAGACGCCGCCGCACTGATCGAGGACGGCATGACCGTCGGCATGAGCGGCTTCACCCGTGCCGGTGAAGCCAAGGCCGTCCCGCACGCCCTGGCCGAACGGGCCAAGACCTCTCCGCTGAAAATCACCCTGATGACCGGCGCCAGCCTGGGCAATGACCTAGACAAGCAACTGACCGAAGCGGGCGTACTGTCCCGGCGCATGCCGTTCCAGGTCGACAGCACCTTACGCAAGGCAATCAACGCCGGCGAAGTGATGTTTATCGACCAGCACCTGTCGGAAACCGTCGAGCAACTGCGCAACAACCAACTCAAGCTCCCGGATATCGCCGTGATTGAAGCAGTCGCGATCACTGAGCAAGGCCACATCGTACCGACAACGTCTGTAGGCAACTCGGCCAGCTTTGCGATTTTCGCCAAGCAGGTGATTGTCGAGATCAACCTGGCCCACAACCCGAACCTGGAAGGGTTGCACGACATTTATATCCCGACGTACCGGCCAACCCGTACGCCGATCCCGTTGGTGAAGGTCGATGACCGGATTGGCAGTACCGCAATCCCGATCCCGCCGGAAAAGATCGTCGCTATCGTCATCACCAACCAGGCCGACTCCGCCTCCACCGTGACGCCGCCTGACAGCGATACGCAAGGCATTGCCAATCACCTGATCAACTTCCTCAAGCAGGAAGTCAATGCAGGCCGCATGACCAACAAACTCGGTCCGTTGCAGGCCGGCATCGGCAATATCGCCAACGCCGTGATGTGCGGCTTGATCGAATCGCCGTTCGAAGACCTGACCATGTATTCGGAAGTGTTGCAGGATTCGACCTTCGACCTGATCGACGCGGGCAAACTGAGTTTCGCTTCGGGCAGCTCGATCACCTTGTCGGAACGCCGCAATGCCGACGTGTTCGGTAACCTGGAGAAGTACAAGGACAAACTGGTTCTGCGCCCGCAAGAGATCTCCAACCACCCTGAAGTGGTGCGTCGCCTAGGTATCATCGGCATCAACACCGCGCTGGAGTTCGACATCTATGGCAACGTCAACTCCACCCACGTCTGCGGTACGCGGATGATGAACGGCATTGGCGGATCCGGGGATTTTGCGCGCAACGCACACCTGGCGATCTTTGTTACCAAATCCATTGCCAAGGGCGGGGCGATTTCCAGCGTGGTACCGATGGTCAGCCATGTGGACCACACCGAGCATGACGTCGATATCCTGGTCACCGAGGTTGGGCTTGCCGATCTGCGTGGCTTGGCGCCACGGGAGCGCGCCCGGGTGATCATCGATAACTGTGTTCACCCCGCCTACCGGGATGCCTTGAACAGTTACTTTAACGCTGCCTGCGCCATCGGCGGGCACACGCCGCATATCCTGCGCGAAGCACTGAGCTGGCACATCAACCTGGAAGAAACCGGGCACATGCTCAAGGCGTGATTGATACAGAGTCGTGCTGATGCAAACACAGTTTCATCAGCTCGACGCTTTCCCTGCCACTTCTTGAAAAACTGTACTGCTGTACCGGTCATTTCCTACCGAAATCTCCCACATACCTCCTCTAAAAAGCCAATTTCGCACTATTTCAGTGCGGACAGGTACAGTTGCCCCATTTCCGTACAGTACAGCGCCTATAAACAGTTAACTGGCCCCTCACAATACAGGTGAACTGTATCTAGAGAGTCTTGCGCCGGAAGAGGATCATTGGCATCAGTTAAACCACTACCTAATCCCGCCACAAGCGGAAGGATGTCATCATGGAACGTACACTCAGTTCCGATCTGTTCTTTGAAGAAAAAGCTGTAAACACCCAGGCTTCCCTGCCTCTGCGCGTTATCGCCAACCTGATGTTGTGGCAGCGCCGCATCTCCAGCCGCCACCAACTGGCTCGCCTGGATTCGCGTCTGCTGGCTGACGCAGGCATCAGCGAAGCTCAACGCTACGAAGAGCTGAGCAAGCCGTTCTGGCGCTGATTTAGCGCCCGCTGGCCCTGACCTAACGGGTCCACCGCCAGCACCCAGATTTGTCAAAGCAAAGCCCGCCCCGGGATACTGGAGGCGGGCTTTGTTGTTTCCGAGGTGAAGGTTTTCAACGGGAAAACAGTGGCTTCAATCGGCGACAAGTACAGTTTAAAAAATACAACAGTTAAGCAGTACAATTTAACCCGAGTGTATCTGTATCGGTCACGTCCCCTCGCTCAACATGGTGTTCCAAGACCTCATGAAAGGTGCACGCCATGGATACGCCACCCCTCCGTTATAAACGGTTGTTACGCCATACGGCCTCCACGCTCGCCAAGTGGCTGCGCCTGGCCTATGAACGCCGCCAACTGTCGCAGCTTGATAGCCGGGAACTGTCCGATTTGGGCATCAGCCACGGCGACCGGATGGCAGAGCTGTCCAAACCGTTCTGGCGTGACTAGGCAGTCAAGACGCTTCCCGAACGGATAAGCGGCGGCTTAATATCCAGTCACCACGTGGCGAACCACGTAGTACAGGCGTCTGATCCCCAATGGCTGCCCTGCGCCGCCTTATTCGTTCATCTACAGGAGTCATCCCATGTCCCGTCTTCGCCTGCTGAGTGCCGCTGCCCTGTTGGCCATGGCTGCCAACGCCAACGCGACCAGCTTCATCGTGACCACCGACTCCATCGTCGGCGCGTTGAAGGCCACCTCCGACGCCAGTTCCGATGCCACGTCGTCCCTGCGGGACAACAAAGTCGTGCGTGCCGCCCGCGACGACGCTGCCAGCTTTGTTGCCAGCGAAGGCGCCATCCGTGGCGTGAAACTGGAAAGCGCACTGGCACAGATCCGCCAACAAGCACCACAACTGAACAGCGCGACAGACGCACAGCTGGCGCAGGCGATCCTGACTATCTGAATGCAGGGTTGATGCCTGGGCGCTGGCTCTAGCCCGGGCATTAAGCTAGCCTTGGCGCTCGTTTTCAGTTGTCGAGTCCCATGGCTTTTTCATACCGCCTTTTACGAGTTCCCGTATTGCTTTGCACGGCTTGGTCGCCAGTGGCGTTCGCCTTCGACCTGAGCACCCAAAGCACCGTCGTCAGCGCGTATGCCACCAGCAAGGTGACTTCCGCTCCCTTCGACAGAAAAGTGATAATGGCTGCTCAGGATGACGCTGCCGCGTTTATCGCCACTGACGGCCAACGGCGAGGGGCACGGCTGGAGTCGGCGCTGGATTATCTGCGCCGCAGCCAACCAAAACTTAACGCCAGTGACCTTGAACTGGCGCAAGCAATTCTCGTCCAATAATCATCTTTGTATTCCGGAGTCATCTCATGCGTAGCCCGCTGATTGCCGCCACCCTTGGCCTGCTGTTGTTGGCCGACGTTGCCCAGGCACAGACCCTGGTGGCCACCAGTAACATCATTGTTCGCGCCTCTGGCCGCACGATTGATTTCACCTCGGACACCACCACCTCCATCCGCGACTCCAAAGTCGTGCGCGATGCCCACGACGACGCTGCCAGCTTCGTGGCTACCAACGGCGAGATCCGTGGCGCGCAGCTGGAAGCCGCCTTCGACACCCTGCGCACCCGTTTGCCGGAAGCCCGCGACGCCAGTGACCAGACCCTCGCCGAAGCTATCCTCGCACTGTGAGGCGAATTGCCGCCTGGCTCCTGGCCGGGGTTGTGCTGCTGTGTGCCAGTGCAGCCCAGGCCGACCTGCAACTGCGGCTCAAGACCGATGGCTTGAGCCCGGCTGAACAACAGGCCAGCCAGGCGTTGCTCGACGAAGCGCTGCGCGCTTTGCCGCCGCGCTTCATCGAGCAGTTGGATCGACGCATCGATGTCGGCTGGACCGACAAGATGCCCGAGAACGCCTATGGGCAAGCCTCCCTGGTGTCCGAGCTGGACCTCAACCGCAACCTGCTCGCCAGCCTGACCGACGGCAGCGCCGCCACCCAGAAAACCAATCGCCCCCACGGTACTGTGCGCCGGGAAATGCTCGCTACCGTGCTGCATGAATTGACCCACATTTATGACCGTGCACGCTTGTGGTCCAAAGCAGACCGCGCACTGATCAACCGCTGCAGCCGCCAGAACAGCATCACTGGCTTGATCGGCCTGCCTGATCAATGCCGCGGCCAGAATGACCGACGCTTTACCCTCAGCGATGACCCACGCCTGCTGGACCTTGCCGGCTGGCCGCAATACGTCGGCCGCCGCGGTGAGCGTGAACAAAACAACCATCAGGTTGCCCGCAGCCCGGACATCTACGAAACCACCAGCCCGTTGGAGTTCGTGGCGGTCAATATGGAGTATTTCCTGCTTGACCCGAGCTACGCCTGCCGCCGTCCCTCGCTGTTCCGTTACTACAAAGAACACTTTGGCTGGGCGCCGCCGAATCAAAGCGCCTGCGCCAACACCTACGCATTCCTGAACGCCGGCAACGACTTCGCCAAGACGCCACTGGGCCACGTGGACCCGGAGCGCGTCTACGAAATCGACTACCTGCTGGCCGAAGCCAACCAGAACCTGGTGAGCCGCTGGGGCCACAGCATGTTGCGCCTGGTGATCTGCGCGCCAGGTCGTCCGCGTGGGCCGGATTGTCGGCTGGATCTGGACCAGCATCTGGTGTTGTCCTACCGCGCGTTCGTCGGCGACGTACAGCTGTCGAGCTGGGACGGACTGGTCGGCAAATACCCGTCTCGCCTGTTTGTGCTACCGCTGGCGCAAGTGATCGACGAGTACACCAAGACCGAGTTGCGCGGCCTGGCCTCCGTGCCGCTGAAACTGACCCGCCAGGAAATCAACGACACCGTCGAACATGCCGCCGAGATGCACTGGAGCTACGACGGCAACTACTTCTTTATTTCCAACAACTGTGCAGTAGAGAGCCTGAAACTGTTGCGCAGCGGCAGCGCCAACCCGCAACTGACCGGCCTGGACAACATCACCCCCAACGGCTTGCTTGAGGTATTGAGTGCCCGTGGCCTGGCCGACACCAGCGTGCTGGACGACAAACGCAGGGCATTGCGCCTGGGCTATCACTTCGATTCCTTCCGCGAGCGTTATCAGGCGATGTTCGATGTGCTGCGCAAACACTTGCCGATCAAACAGACCCAAGTCGAAGACTGGCTGTCCCTCAGTGCCGAGGAGCGTCGCCAGTGGTTCGGCCAGGCTGATCTGCGCACCAGCGCCGCATTGTTGCTGCTTGAGCAGGCGAGCTTTCGCAAACAGTTGATGCTGGCCCAGGACGAAGTCAAACAACGCTACCTCGGCGCCCGTGAGCTGAAAAACGGCGGCATGGAGAAGGCCAACGCCACGCTGCAACAAATCCTCGCCAACAGTGGCTTCCTCAGCCGCCCGGCAGAACTGCTGGGCAGTGGCGGCTATGGCCTGCCGCAACCGTCGGAGGCCGAGCGCCTGGAATCGGAAAGCGCCGAGCGTCAGAAGCAGCTGCAATCCCTTACGGGCGAACTCGATAAAGAGGTGAGGGCGTTGCTGGATCCCTCCCGTTCCGCCGAGATTGCCGCTTGCGAAGCCAACCTCAAGCAGGTGGGCGAGCACTTGCGGGCATTGCATAAAGCGGCGGGCGGCCTGGAGCTCCCGTAAGAGTCTCACGCCAAACACCATTCGAATGTGGGAACTGGCTTGCCTGCGATCGCATCACCTCTGTTCAACTGAACGACCGAGGTGTCTGCATCGCAGGCAAGCCAGCTCCCACAGTTGAACTGTGTAAACCTGAAGACCGTATGTCTGGCCTTCATCACCTGTTTTTCCAGCGAAAGCTGGCTGAAAGCTTACCCGTCTAGGATCGCCCCCACTGCCGGCAACAGACCGGCTGTTAACAACAACAATGGTGATTCCCGATGTCCGCCCGTACCCGCCTGTTTGCCCCAACTCCACCCGTACGCCTCGTGCCTTTCGTTCTGCGCTGACCTCCACCCGGTCCGCCTTTCCCTAGCCGCGCTACGCCTGGAGTATTCCTATGCTGACTTTCCTTGGCTTTGCCATGGTCATCACGTTCATGTTCCTGATCATGACCAAGCGCCTGTCCGCGCTGATCGCCTTGATCATCGTGCCGATCCTGTTCGCGCTGTTCGGTGGTTTCGCACCGAAGATCGGCCCGATGATGCTCGAAGGCATCACCAAGCTCGCGCCGACCGGCGTGATGCTGATGTTTGCCATCCTCTACTTTGCCCTGATGATCGACTCTGGCCTGTTCGACCCGGCCGTGCGCAAGATCCTCAAGATGGTCAAAGGTGACCCGCTCAAAGTCTCCGTCGGCACCGCTGTGCTGGCCCTGGTCGTGTCCCTCGACGGTGACGGCGCGACCACCTACATGATCTGCGTGGCCGCCATGTTGCCGCTGTACCAGCGCATCGGCATGAGCCCGCGGATCATGGCCGGCTTGATCATTCTCGCCGGTGGCGTGATGAACATGACCCCTTGGGGCGGCCCGACTGCCCGAGCCGCCAGTGCGCTGCATGTGGACCCATCGGATATTTTCGTTCCGATGATCCCGGCCATGGCCGCCGGCGTGGTCGCGATCCTGGTGATCGCCTACTGGTACGGCAAGCGTGAGCGTGCGCGCTTGGGTGAACTGCACCTGCAAGGTGACGAGATCGACCACAGTGAAATCAGCGTGTCGCAATTCCCGGATGCCCGCCGTCCGAAGCTGATCTGGTTCAACGGCGCGCTCACCCTGGCACTGATGTGCACACTGATCGCCGGCCTGTTGCCGCTGCCGGTGCTGTTCATGGTGGCGTTCAGCATCGCGATGATCGTCAACTACCCGTGCCTGCAACAGCAGAAAGACCGCGTCGCCGCCCACGCCGGCAGCGTACTGGCGGTAGTCGGGCTGATCTTCGCCGCAGGTATCTTCACCGGCATCCTGTCCGGTACCGGCATGGTCGATGCCATGTCCAAGAGCCTGCTGGCGGTCATCCCGGAAGCCATGGGCCCGTACCTGGCCGTGATCACCGCGCTGGTGAGCATGCCGTTCACCTTCTTCATGTCCAACGACGCGTTCTACTACGGCGTGCTGCCCGTACTGGCCGAAGCTGCCAGCCACTACGGCATCACTGCCGTGGAAATGGCTCGCGCCTCCATCGTTGGCCAGCCGGTACACTTGCTCAGCCCTCTGGTCCCTTCGACTTACCTGCTGGTGGCCCTGGCCGGTATCGAATTTGGCGATCACCAGCGCTTCACCCTGAAGTGGGCAGTGCTCGTGTGCCTGTGCATAATGTTCGCCGCATTGCTGATGGGGATTTTTCCGCTGTTCAGCACTCTATAATCGTACCGATTCACCCACCGCGCGGCGCTGCAGCTTGCGCGGTTTAACACTTGCTCAAAGGAATAAACATGGAATGGCTGACCAATCCGGAAATCTGGATTGCCTTCTTCACCCTGACGGCCCTCGAGATCGTCCTGGGCATCGATAACATCATCATGATTTCGATCCTGGTCAGCCGCATGCCCAAGCATATGCAGGCGCGTACTCGGATCTTCGGCCTGGCGCTGGCGATGGTCACGCGCATCCTGTTGCTGCTGTCGATCACCTGGGTGATGCAACTGACCAACGACCTGTTCGTGGTGTTCGGCCAGGGCATCTCCGGTCGCGACCTGATCCTGTTCTTCGGTGGCCTGTTCCTGCTGTGGAAAAGCTCCCAGGAGATGTACCACGCGCTGGAAGGTGAAGACGAAACCCACGACGAGCCGAAGGGCGCCGGTGGCAAGTTCATCTACACCATCATTCAGATCGCGATCATCGACATCGTGTTCTCCCTGGACTCGGTGATCACCGCGGTGGGCATGGTCTCGCACGTACCGGTGATGGTCGCAGCGATCGTCGTGGCGGTACTGGTGATGATGCTGGCTGCCGGCACCATCAGCGAGTTCATCGACAAGCACCCTTCGCTGAAGATGCTGGCGCTGTCGTTCCTGCTGGTCGTCGGTACCGTGCTGATCGCCGAATCCTTCGATGTGCACGTGCCAAAAGGCTACGTCTACTTCGCCATGGCGTTCTCGCTGGCGGTGGAAGCGGTGAACATCAAGATGCGCACTGCCATCGCGAAAAAGAAGAAACAGCAGGATCCTGTGAAACTGCGCAAAGATATCCCGGGTCAATAACACTGACTCGCTGCTGAAAAAGGGGCTTTCGAGCCCCTTTTTCTCGTCTGCAAAAAGCTGATTTCATGACAGTTTTGTTTCAATCCCCAGTTTAGCTATGCGATGCTGGCGCAGAACCCATTCGCCAACTACAGCTTAATCACTAGACGTAGAACGGCAGCGGCAATTCTCATTTGCGTCGATTGGCGCACACCCATACGGGGGGCCGAGCATGCTGACCTTGCTCAATCTGCTTTCCGCCGTGACCCTGCTTATCTGGGGCACGCACATCGTCCGTACCGGCATCCTGCGGGTCTACGGTTCCAACTTGCGCCAAGTCATCGGGCAGAACATGTCCAAGCGCTGGCTGGCGTTTATCGCCGGTATCCTGGTGACTGCCATGGTGCAGAGCAGCAACGCCACGGCGATGCTGGTGACGTCCTTTGTCGGCCAGGGCTTGATGGGGCTGATGCCCGCCCTGGCGACGATGCTCGGCGCCGACGTCGGTACGGCGCTGATGGCGAGGGTGCTGACGTTCGACTTGTCCTGGCTATCGCCACTGCTGATCTTTCTCGGGGTGATTTTCTTCCTGTCGCGCAAACAGACGCGGGCAGGGCAGTTGGGACGCGTGGGGATCGGCCTCGGGCTGATCATTCTCGCGCTGCAACTCATCGTCGAAGCCGCTGGGCCTATCACCCATGCCCAGGGCGTCAAGGTGCTGTTCGCTTCCTTGACCGGCGACATCCTGCTCGACGCCTTGGTCGGCGCCTTATTCGCGATGATCTCCTACTCCAGCCTGGCCGCCGTCCTACTGACCGCCACCCTGGCCGGCGCCGGTGTGATCGGCTTGCACGTAGCCATCGGCCTGGTGATCGGCGCCAATATCGGCAGCGGTGTGCTGGCCTTCCTCAGCACCAGCATGCAGAACGCCGCCGGTCGCCAAGTCGCGCTGGGTAGCCTGTTGTACAAATTGATCGGCCTGTTGCTGATCATTCCGGTACTCGACCCGCTGGTGCTGTGGATGGACGGCCTGGACTACAGCGCCCAAGGCATGGTCATCACCTTCCACCTGCTCTACAACGTCACGCGTTGCCTCATTCTGCTGCCCACCATCGGGCCGATGGCACGGCTGTGTGCCTGGCTGCTGCCCGAGCGCGAAGAAACCAATGGCAAGGCCAAACCCCGTCATCTTGACCTGGCCGCGCTCGCCACGCCGAGCCTGGCATTGGCCAACGCTGCTCGGGAAACACTGCGCCTGGGCGACCTGATAGACAACATGCTCACCGCCATGCAGGAAGTACTGCGCGGCAAACAGACGGCCATCACCCAGGAAATGCGCAGCCTCAGCGACGACGTCGAATCGCTGTACAGCGCGATCAAACTCTACCTGGCGCAAATGCCCCGCGAAGACCTCAGCGAGCAAGACAGCCGGCGCTGGGCTGAAATCATCGAGCTGTCGATCAACCTGAAACTGGCCGGCGACCTGATCGAACGCATGCTGCGCAAAGTCCAGCAGCAGAAAACCTCCCAGCGTCGCCAGTTTTCCGAAGTCGGCCTGGAAGAACTCACCGGCCTGCACGGCCAGTTGATCGCCAACCTGCGCCTGGGCCTTTCGGTATTCCTCAGCGCCGACCCGGAAAGCGCTCGCCAATTGCTGCGCGAAAAACGCCGCTTCCGCGCCCAGGAACGCCGCCTGGCCCATGCCCACGTGAGCCGATTGCAGCGAAAAATCGTACAGAGTCTGGAGACCAGTTCCCTGCACCTGGAACTGATTGCGGACATGAAACGCCTCAACTCGTTGTTTTGCAGCAGTGCTTATGTAGTGTTGGAAACGTCCGACACCGGCGCGCTCTCCGCCGAAGATATTGCCGACATCACACATTCGCCCTGAACGGATGATGGCCCGTGAAGTCAGTTAACATTGACCTCACACGCCAGGAAGCTTGTTATGCGTCGCCTGTTGTTCGCTTGCCTACTCATGGGTTCTGCCCACGCCTTTGCCTTTGACCGTCTGCAAGTCGAGGGCTACACCTTGCCCAATGGCCTGCAATTGTTGCTCAAACCGGGCACCGAGCGCGGGCATGTGGCGATCCGCCTGGTGGTAGGCGTGGGCCTGGATGACTTCGGCTGCGAAGACAAGGAATTGCCACACCTGCTGGAACACTTGCTGTTCAGCGGTATCGACGGTGGCGGCGAAGGCGAGCTGGAAGACCGCATGCAGGCCCTGGGTGGCGAGTGGAACGCCTACACCAGCAACGCCGATACCACCTTCGTGATCGAGGCGCCCGCGCAGAACCAGCGCAAGGTGCTGGACCTGCTGCTGGCGATCATCACTCGCACCGAACTGACCGACGCCAATATCAACGCCGCCAAGCGCGTGGTCGAACGCGAAGACGGCGGCCACTACTCACACCTGCAACGCCTGCTGGACCGTCAGGACCTGGGCCACACGGCCAGCAACCAGCTGGCCGTTGAACTGGGGCTCAAGTGCGCCGAACGCGCCCAGGTCGACCACCTGACCCGCGACCAGTTGGAGAACCTGCGCAAACACTGGTACGCGCCCAACAACATGACCCTGATCATCGTCGGCGACCTCGACAAACTGCTGCCGGCCTATCTGGAACGCACCTACGGCCAACTCGAACCGGTCGAGCCCAGCGAACATTTGGCGCTGCCTGAGATCCAGCACGCCGCCGCCAGCCATCGTGAACTCATCCACGGCTGGGTCGGCGACGGTGCCAAGCTGCACTGGCTGTTCCCTGAACCTGTGCTGGACGACGGGCATGACGAAACCTACGACCTGCTCAAGGACTACCTCGACTGGGCGTTGTACCGCCAACTGCGCCTCAAGCATGGTTTGTCCTACGGCCCGTGGAGCGAGCGCGAAGTACTCGGCGGCGTTGGTTTCCTCAGCCTGAATGCCGACCTTGAGCGGGAAAATCTCCCCGAAGCCGAACAGGTACTCCAGGACCTCAAGGCACACCTGCTCAAGGACGGTCTCGACCCGGCGGTATTCGCCCGCCTGCAACAAGCCGCCATCGCCCGTCAGGCCTGGGCGGTGCAGGGCAACAGCGCGTTGGCCGATTACTACTGGAGCGCATCCGGGGATTACAACAAAGGTCACTTCAGCGACCCGGTCAAACGCATCAAAGCCGTGAGCCTGGACCAGACCAACCAGGCCATGCGCGACGTGTTCAAGCAGCCGGGCTACTGGCGCATCGAAAAACCGCTGCTGAGCTACGATGCTCTGAGCTGGATCGGCGCCGGGCTGCTCGGCTTCATCGCTATTGTATTGATCGGGCTACGGAGTTATCGCAAACGGATCGCGTAATGAGGCACCGAACGCCAGGCTAAGACGCTATTCTGTCTGGGATTTTTTCCTACAAAGACTGCGAACTGTCGAATGCAAACCCTGACCCGCTTGATCACCCGCATCCTCGAACTGATGAAGCGTTACCCAGGGGTGATTGCACTCGGCGGCTTCATCTCGGGTGTGGGCAGCTTCATCCTGGTGGATCGCCAGCAGGGCATGGCCAGTTGGATCGCGGTGATCATGCTGGTGAGCTGGCTGTGGCTGATGTTGGAAAACAGCTTCACCCAGCTGTTCGCCCAGGTCTTCAAGCGCGAAATCCCCGAACCGCTGCTGCGCTACGCGACCCAGATGATCCACCAGGAAAGTCTGTTTTTTGTGTTGCCGTTCTTTTTCATCACCACAGCGTGGAACAGCGGCCAATCGATTTTCACCGGCCTTCTCGGCGCGGCGGCGCTGGTGTCGATCGTCGACCCGCTGTACTACAAATGGCTGGCGCCCAAACGCTCACTGTTTCTCGCGCTGCACACCTTCACCCTGTTCGCCGCGCTGCTCACCGCGTTGCCGATCATTCTGCACCTGACCACTGCCGAGAGTTACAAACTCGCCTTGGGCGTGGCCATGGCATTGTCGATTCCAAGCCTGGCAGTGAGCTTGCCGCTGCGCAGTATCAAAGGCTGGGCGATGTTGCTCGGGGTCACGGCTGCGATTGGTTGCGCCGGGTGGTTCCTGCGCAGTTGGGTGCCACCGGCCACCTTGTGGATGACCGAAGTGGCCATCAGCACTGAGTTGCAAGACCGCACGCCAGGCGACGATCTCAAGGAAGTCACGGCCGCCCAACTGCGCAGCGGCGGGCTGTACGCCTACACCGCGATCAACGCGCCGCGCGGGTTGGACGAGCGGATCTATCACGTGTGGCAATTCAACGGTAAAGAGGTCGACCGTATCGCCCTGGATATTCACGGCGGGCGCAAAGAGGGCTATCGCGCCTGGACCCACAAGCAGAACTTCCCCGGCGACGCCGTAGGCCGCTGGCAGGTACGGGTGCTGACCGAAGACGGGCAGGTGATCGGCGTGCTGCGCTTCAAAGTGACGGACTCAGCACAAACGGACAACCCAAAGTAGGCAGGTTCATGCTATTACGTAAGAATTGCGGATAGCCAAACAAGCTCGGAGCTTATGACCCCCCCTACGACGGCCGGTGCAGCCCACCTCGATACGTCCACCACCCCGCCACAGCTGAGGATTACGGGGGACTGGACGCTTGCCCACTATGCCAGTCTGAAGAAGCTGTCAGACAAGCTCGACGGCCAATACGACGCTGGCGCGCGCATCGACCTTAACGGCCTAGGTGCCCTGGATACCGCCGGCGCCTCGCTGCTGGTGGAGTTGCTGGGGCCGACCCGCATCGAGCAATCTGCGGAGCAGACCGATTGCAGTTTGTCTGCCGCCGACCGCGCACTGCTCAAGACCGTCTACCGTTCCCTGAATGATTTTTGCGTGCCGGACAAGGCACCGGAAGAAGCTGCCGGGATTCAGGTGCTGGCCCGCATCGGTCGAGCCGTGGACACCGTCTGGCAGGACAGCAAGAAACTGCTGGGCTTTATCGGCCTGATTCTCGAAACCTTCGCCCGTGGCATTTTCCGACCCAAGCGCTGGCGCATCACGCCGATGGTCGCGCATATCGAACAGACCGGCCTCGATGCTGCGCCTATCGTAGCCTTGCTGACCTTTCTGGTGGGCGCGGTGGTGGCGTTCCTCGGGGCCACGGTGCTCAAGAGCTTCGGCGCGACGATTTTTACCGTGGACCTGGTGGCGTTCTCTTTTCTGCGCGAGTTTGGCGTACTGCTCACCGCGATCCTGATCGCCGGTCGTACGGCCAGTGCGTTTACCGCGCAGATCGGCTCGATGAAGGCCAACGAAGAAATCGACGCTATCCGCACGCTGGGCCTGGACCCAATGGAACTGTTGGTATTGCCGCGCGTGCTGGCGTTGCTGGTGTCCTTGCCGATGCTGACCTTCCTGGCAATGCTCTCAGGGATAGTCGGCGGTGGTGTGGTGTGCGCTGTAGCGCTGGATATTTCGCCAGCGATGTTTCTCTCGCTGCTGCAATCTGACATTGGTGTGCAGCATTTTCTGGTGGGCATGGTGAAAGCGCCGATCTTCGCTTTCCTGATCGCGGCCATCGGCTGCCTGGAAGGCTTCAAGGTCAGCGGCAGTGCTGAGTCCGTCGGCGCCCACACCACCTCCAGCGTGGTGCAATCGATCTTCGTGGTGATCGTGCTGGATGCGGTGGCCGCGCTGTTCTTCATGGAGATGGACTGGTGAGTCGCCTACACCGAGCGCCCGCCGAGGCGGTGATTGAAGTGCGCGGCCTGTGCAATCGCTTTGGCAGCCAGAGCGTGCACGAGAACCTCGACCTGGACTTGTACAAAGGCGAGATCCTCGCAGTGGTCGGCGGCTCCGGCAGCGGCAAGTCGGTGCTGCTGCGTAGCATCGTCGGCCTGCGTCGCCCCACTGAAGGTGAGGTGCGGGTGTTCGGCAAGAACCTGCCGAGCCTGCCGGAACATGAGCGCTCACTGGTGGAACGGCGCTTCGGCGTGTTGTTCCAGAAGGGCGCGCTGTTTTCCTCGCTGACTGTCACCGAGAACGTTGCACTGCCGTTGATCGAACACGCGGGCCTCAGCCGCCGTGACGCCGAGCATCTGGCCGCGGTGAAACTGGCCCTGGCCGGGCTGCCGCTGTCGGCAGCCGACAAGTACCCATCGTCGCTGTCCGGCGGCATGATCAAGCGCGCCGCCCTGGCCCGCGCGCTGGCGCTGGACCCGGATATCTTGTTTCTCGACGAACCCACCGCCGGCCTCGACCCGATTGGTGCGGCGCAATTCGACCAACTGATCCTGACCCTGCGCGATGCGTTGGGCTTGAGTGTGTTCCTGGTCACCCACGACCTGGACACGCTGTACACCATCACCGACCGCGTGGCGGTGCTGGCACAGAAGAAAGTGCTGGTGGCCGATGCCATCGATATCGTTTCGGAAACCGACGACGCGTGGATTCACGAATATTTCCACGGCCCCCGTGGCCGCGCGGCATTGGATGCCGCTCAATCGCTAGACGAGGTATGACATGGAAACCCGAGCCCATCATGTGATGATCGGTCTGTTCAGCGTGATCGTGGTGGTCGGCGCGATGCTGTTCGGCCTGTGGCTGGCCAAGTCCAGCGTCGACAGCGCCTTCCAGGACTACGAAGTGATCTTCAACGAGGCGGTCAGCGGCCTGTCCCAGGGCAGCGCGGTGCAGTACAGCGGGATCAAGGTGGGCGACGTCACCAGCCTGCGCCTGGACCCTAAAGACCCGCGCCGCGTTTTGGCACGCATCCGCCTAGCCGGACAGACACCGATCAAGGAAGACACCCAGGCCAAACTGGCGCTGACCGGCATCACCGGCACCTCGATCATCCAGCTCAGCGGCGGTACTCCGCAAAGTGCCGAGCTCAAGGGCAAGAACGGTGAGCTGCCGCAGATCATTGCGTCACCATCGCCCATCGCGCGCTTGCTGAACAACAGCAACAACCTGATGACCAGCATCAACCTGTTGCTGCACAACGCCAACCACATGTTCTCCCGCGAGAACGTCGAACGCCTGAGCAACACCCTGGACAATCTGCAGCAAACCACCGGTGCCATCGCCGACCAACGCGGCGATATCAAGGTGGTGATGCAACAACTGATGCAGGTGAGCAAACAAGCCAGCGCCGCCCTGGAACAGACCACCGTGCTGATGCGCAACGCCAACGGCTTGCTCAATGAACAAGGCAAGCAGGCCTTCGGCAGTGCCGAGCAGGCCATGAAATCCCTTGAACAAAGCACCGCGACCCTCAACACCTTGCTGACCAACAACAAGGACTCGGTGAACAGCGGCATGCAAGGCCTCAACGAACTGGCGCCGGCCGTGCGCGAACTGCGCGAAACCCTCGGTTCGCTGCGCGCCATCTCCCGCCGCCTGGAAGCCAACCCCAGCGGTTACCTGCTGGGCAGCGACAAGAACAAGGAGTTCACGCCATGAAGCGTGCTTACCAAATAATCGCCCCTGTAGCCTTGGCGCTGGTGAGCGCGTGCTCGATCCTGCCCAAGGCCGACCCTTCGGATGTGTATCGCCTGGCCACCGCGCAGACCACCAGCCAGGCCACGCCGGTCAGTTGGTCACTGCGTGTGAACAAGCCGCAGACCAGCGAGTTTCTCGACAGCCCGCGCATTGCCGTGGTGCCCAATGGCGACCTGATCAGCAGTTATGCCAACTCGCGCTGGAGCGACCCGTCGCCGGTGTTGCTGCGCAACCGCTTTATGGATGGCTTCCAGCGCGATGGCCGGGTGACGCTGCTGAGCACCGACGATACCAATCTGCAGGCCGACTATGAGCTGGGTGGGCAATTGCAGGCGTTCCAGAGTGAGTACCACGGCAGTACGGTGGAGGTGGTGATTCGCCTGGATGCGAGATTGGTGCGTGGGCGTGATCAGCGGATTATCGCCAGCCGACGCTTTGAGGTGAGGCAGCCGGTGAACGACACCCAGGTGCCGGCGGTGGTGGCCGGGTTTGGGCTGGCGGGGGATCAATTGAACAAGCAGGTGGTGGATTGGGTGGTTACGCAGGGCAATGCATCAGCGAAACGCTGAGGGCCTCTTCGCGAGCAAGCCCGCTCCCACAATCGACCGCGTTTCGTCAGGATGAACACGGTCTAATGTGGGAGCGGGCTTGCTCGCGAAAGCGGTACAAGCCTCAGCCAAAGAACCAGTAGCACACCGCAATCGCCGCCACGACACCGGCAAACTCTGCCAGCAACGCACATCCCACCGCATGCCTGGCGCGCTGAATCCCCACCGAACCAAAGTACACCGCCAACACATAAAAGGTGGTTTCCGTACTGCCCTGAATCGTCGCCGCCACCAGCGCCGGGAAGCTGTCCACGCCCTGGGTCTGCATGGTCTCGATCAGCATCGCCCGCGCGGCACTGCCGGAGAACGGCTTGACCATCGCAGTCGGCAAGGCATCGACAAAGCGCGTGTCCATGCCGGTCCAGGCGACCACATGGCGAATGCCTTCCAGGCCGAAATCCAGTGCGCCGGAAGCGCGCAACACGCCGACGGCGCACAGCATCGCCACCAGGTACGGCAGCAGGTTCTTCGCAACGTCGAAGCCTTCTTTAGCCCCTTCGACGAAGGCCTCGTAGACCTTCACCTTGCGCAATGCGCCGATCACCAGGAACAACATGATCAAGCCGAACAGCGTGAGGTTGCCGAGGATCGACGACAAGCCCGCCAGCGCAGTCGCGGAAAGTGTCGCCAGCAACGCCATGAAGCCGCCCAAGACCAGTGCGCCCGGAATCAGATAGGCCAGCACCACCGGGTCCCATAGCCGCAGGCGCTGCATGATCGCCACCGAAAGCAGGCCGACAAGGGTTGAGGCGCTGGTCGCCAGCAGGATCGGCAGGAACACCAGCGTCGGATCCGCCGCGCCTTGCTGGGCGCGGTACATGAAGATGGTCACCGGCAACAGCGTCAGCGACGACGCGTTGAGTACCAGAAACAGGATCTGTGCGTTGCTCGCGGTGTTGGGGATTGGGTTGAGCTCCTGCAGCGCCTTCATCGCTTTCAAACCGATGGGCGTTGCCGCGTTATCCAGGCCCAGGCCGTTGGCGGCGAAGTTGAGGGTGATCAAGCCGATGGCGGGGTGGCCGGCGGGCACTTCCGGCATCAGGCGGCGGAACAGTGGGCCGAGGGCCTTGGCTAGCCAATCGACGATCCCGGCCTTCTCGGCGATGCGCAGGAAACCCAGCCACAAGGTCAGGGTGCCGAACAGCAGCACCATCACTTCCACGGACAGCTTGGCCATGGCGAAAATGCTTTCGACCATTGCCGCGAAAATCCCGGCGTTACCGCCGACCAGCCATTGCGCCAGTGCCGACACCATTGCCACGACAAAGAAGCCAAGCCACAGGCCATTGAGCATCAGTTGAATCCCCCGAAGAATGGAGCGAATGATAGCGGGGCTGGCAGAAACGACAAACCCCGGAATTGTCCGGGGTTTGTCTTAGCGCTGTCGGCCTATCAGCTGCGGGTTGCTTGAGCAACCGGCGCGGCGTCCTTGCTGCGCCAGTGCGGCAGCGAGTTCCAGTAGCGCTCGCCCTTGGCGTCGTCGTACATGCCTTCCCAACGGGAGATGACCAACACGGCCAGGGCGTTGCCGATCACGTTCAAGGCGGTACGCGCCATGTCCATGATGCGGTCGACACCGGCGATAAACGCCAGGCCTTCCAGCGGAATACCCACGCTGCCCAAGGTGGCCAGCAGCACCACGAACGACACGCCCGGGACACCGGCGATACCTTTGGAAGTGACCATCAGGGTCAGAACCAGCATCAATTGCTGGCCGACCGACAGGTCGATGCCATACAACTGGGCAATGAAGATGGCCGCGATGCTCTGGTACAGGGTCGAACCGTCGAGGTTGAACGAGTAACCGGTCGGCACCACGAAGCTGCAAATGGCTTTCGGCGCGCCGTAGGCTTCCATCTTCTCAATTACGCGCGGCAGCACGGTTTCAGAGCTGGCGGTGGAGTAGGCCAGGACCAATTCATCCTTGAAGATGCGCATCAGCTTGACCACCGAAAAGCCGAACAGGCGGGCAATCAGGCCGAGGATCACGAAGGCGAAGAACAGGATAGCGACGTAAACCAGGATCACCAGCTTGGCCAGCGGCAGCAAGGAGGCGAAGCCGAAGTTGGCGACGGTCACGGCGATCAGTGCGAATACGCCGATCGGGGCGTACTTCATGATCATGTGGGTGACTTTGAACATGCTCTCGGACACGCCCTGGAACATTGTCACCAGCGGCTCGCGCAGCTCAGGCTTGAGGCTCGACAAGCCGAGGCCGAACAGCACGGAGAAGAAGATGATCGGCAACATCTCGCCACGGGCAACAGCAGCGAAGATATTCGACGGGATCAGGTTGAGGATGGTCTCGATGAACGCATGCTCATGCTGCACTTCGGCGGCAGTGGCGGTGTACTTGGAGATGTCGACGGTACCCAGGGTACTCATGTCGATGCCTGCACCCGGGTGGAACAGGTTGGCCAGCAACAGTCCGACCACGATGGCGATGGTGGTGACGATTTCGAAGTAAAGGATGGTTTTGACGCCGATACGCCCGAGCTTCTTCGCATCACCGACACCGGCAATGCCGACGATCAGCGAGGAAATCACAATCGGGATCACGATCATCTTGATCAGGCGGATAAAGATATCGCCCGCTGGCTGCAACACATTGCTGATCCACCAGGCCTTTTCAGCACTGAAATGGTTGAGCACTGCACCGATTGCGATCCCCAGCACCAAACCGATGAGGATCTGCCAGGCGAGGCTTAGCTTTGCCTTCTTCATGTCATTACCCTTACTTCAAGTGAACTTAAGGCAAATGCGCCAGCTGCAACGCTCGAGAGCGAAAAAGTGTGTGCATCTGCCTCCATGGAAGGTCACCGCAGCGTGGCCGAAATGGCTTACTGGCAGGCGAAAAAAGGCGCAACTATTCCCATGCAAGGGGGCGACGTCTAATGCCGTAAACGCCTACCCTATGCCGAATCGGCATGGCTTTTTTTAATAATAACTGTCCGAACGGTCAGTTCAAATGTGACATTTTGTCCAGCAAACATGCCGTGAACCTGCCAAACCCGGCTCGCGCAGAGAATCAGGACGTCTCTGGAGCGTTGGCAGAAATGCCTGGGATTACCGCTGCTTAGCGTCGGAAATGTCCGATGGGCCTGGCCAAATTTTATCGATAGATGGTCGACCCGACACACTAAGTAATGGTTGGGAAAGTGCAGAAAGGAATTTTGCGGCTATGAGGGACATAAGAAGCGGCAATGAGCCTGATAAGCCCGTCGCAGGTTCAGCAAGCCATGAGCTTGTGAACCTGCGCCGCAGCTTTTCGCCTGACCCGGCCCTTGCGCAGGCACTCCCTGTACCCGTAGGTCACGCCGATCGCAATTGATCAGAGCAACCCGGCCCCCTGGTCATGCACCCCCTCTTTTCAGGCGGTGCAGACAGAAAGAAGCGTGGGGCTTCTTTCTATGGACGCTCGCCCCGTAGACGACACTCGCGTCAGACGGAACCTAGTACCAATTAGGATCTTTCTTCAGCTGCTCCATGAGCAACTTCTGCATGCCTTCATCCGGCTTACCGATAAACCGGTAATCGGCATGCCGCGTCGGGGATTTATCCGCCGGCAGGCCGGCAGGGACTTCCACCAACATGGCGTAGGCATCTTCCTTGTCTAGGCTGAAGGCAACGATCAGGCGCTTGTTCAGGCAGGTGTCCGCGGTTTCGCAGAGCGGCCCGACCAAGTACTTGTCGCCGTCTTCTTCCACGGCATTCATCTGCTCGGCGGTGCCTGACAGGTTCATGACCCATTCCGGCAGACGCTCTTCTTTCTTCACCACGCCTTGCCAGGTCTCACGGTATTGCGGATCCGCGCTGAGCAATTCGTTGGCTCGGGACTGACCGTCGTTGGCGGCCATTGCCAAGCCGCTGCCGCCCAGAAGCAGGGCGGCAGTAATGGCTTTGAAGGACAAAGTGGTCATTTTCAGCCTCGGCCGCGACGACCAAAGAAGAAGGAAGCGATGAACATCACCAGGAAGACCACAAACAGAATCTTTGCGATACCCGTGGCGGTGCCCGCGATACCACCGAAGCCCAGGACTGCAGCCACAATGGCGATGATCAGAAATGTGATTGCCCAACTCAACATGGTGATTCTCCTTATGCTTCTTTAAGAGGTAACAGCGGTAGTGCCGTGCGGCCACTCAACACGAGTGGCCATTTGGTGCCTAGAACACCCAACGGTCTTGGGATGGCAGCTCACTCAGGGAAGAGCCCTGGTCAACCATCCGCAATTGCGGGGCTGTTGCATCGGCAGCTACGCTGCCAACGGAACGGAAATGGGTCTGGGTCATGACTGGACGTTCAAACTGGGGAATCTGCTGCTGACTCTGCTGCCAATGTTGCAGCTGCTGGCCGCCAATCAACGTGACCATCAGGGCCAGGCTGGCAAACAGACCTTGCTGCAAGCGCAGTGGCGATACACGCAGTTGGTTGAGGCTTTGGCGAGTCATGCTGCTGTTCTCCCGCATTTGATTATTCGTTGGGAGAGCTATTGCAGAGCGCATGCCAGCTTTTTTACAAAATAAAACTCAATAAAATCAATGAGTTAAATATTCTCAATCCAACCACAGCACAGCATCCTGCACGATGCCCTCTCGGAGGCCGTGCGAAATGCACGATGTCCAGCGGTCGGATCGAGGGATAGAACCGGCAAAGCGAGTTGCCGAAGTAGCAAGACGGTATGAAACGCCATCAGGCGTTGCTTTGTAGGAAGGGATGCAGATATCTGCGCGACGCGGCCTTTTATCGATCAGAATAAACCATGCAACTTGCCCGATTATTACGGGACTAACCACCATCATTCATAGTTTAAGGAGCGCGGGACAGATGGAATCAGCCAAGGAACTTCAAGGCCGCATTCTTTTAGTGGATGACGAGTCCGCGATCCTCCGCACCTTCCGCTATTGCCTGGAAGATGAAGGCTACACCGTTGCCACTGCGAACAGCGCGGCCCAGGCCGATACCCTGATGCAGCGGCAGGTCTTCGACCTTTGTTTCCTCGACCTGCGGCTGGGCGAAGACAACGGCCTGGATGTGCTGGCGCAGATGCGAATCCAGGCGCCATGGATGCGCGTAGTGATTGTCACCGCCCATTCGGCAGTCGATACCGCCGTTGATGCCATCCAGGCCGGTGCTGCCGACTATCTGGTCAAGCCTTGCAGCCCCGATCAGTTGCGCCTGGCCACCGCCAAGCAGTTGGAAGTGCGTCAGCTCTCCGCGCGCCTCGAAGCCCTTGAGGGCGAAGTACGCCAGCCGAAAGACGGCCTCGACTCCCACAGCCCGTCGATGATGGTGGTGCTGGAAACCGCGCGCCAAGTGGCCGGCACAGATGCCAACATTCTGATCCTGGGCGAATCCGGCACCGGTAAAGGCGAGTTGGCCCGCGCTATTCACGGCTGGAGCAAGCGTTCGAAAAAATCCTGCGTCACCATCAACTGCCCGTCGCTGACGGCAGAGTTGATGGAAAGTGAATTGTTTGGTCATAGCCGCGGTGCATTTACCGGCGCGAGTGAAAGCACCTTGGGCCGCGTCAACCAGGCTGACGGCGGCACGCTGTTTCTCGACGAAATCGGCGACTTTCCCCTCACGTTGCAACCCAAATTACTGCGATTTATTCAGGACAAGGAATACGAACGCGTCGGCGACCCGGTCACCCGCCGCGCCGATGTGCGCATCCTTGCAGCCACCAACCTGAACCTGGAAGACATGGTCCGCGACGGCCGCTTCCGTGAAGACTTGCTGTACCGCCTCAACGTGATCACCTTGCACCTGCCGCCGCTGCGCGAGCGCAGTGAAGACATCCTGACCCTGGCCGACCGCTTCCTGGCACGCTTCGTCAAGGAATACGCTCGCCCCGCACGCGGTTTCAGTGATGAAGCGCGTGAAGCACTGCTCAACTACCGCTGGCCGGGCAATATCCGCGAGCTGCGTAACGTGGTGGAGCGCGCCAGCATCATTTGCCCGCAAGAGAAGGTGGAAATCACCCACCTGGGGATGGCCGAGCAACCGGGCAACAACGCCCCACGCATTGGCGCGGCGCTGAGCCTGGACCAGCTGGAAAAAGCCCATATCGGCGCCGTACTTGCCACCAGCGACACCCTGGACCAGGCAGCCCGCACCTTGGGCATCGACGCGTCGACCCTGTACCGCAAACGCAAACAGTACAACCTGTGAGCTGTACCTTATGAAGTTAGCGATGAAGCTGCGCACTCGGCTGTTCCTGAGTATCTCAGCGTTGATCACGGTCGCCCTGTTGGGTTTGATCCTGGGCCTGGTCAGCGTCATGCAAATGGCCAAGACCCAGGAATCCCTGATTCGCAGCAACTTCATTACGCTGGACCTGGGGCTGAAGCTGCGCCAGAGCCTGGGCGATCAATTGATCATGATGCTGGAGGACCGGCCCGACCCCGAGGCACTGAAAGCCTCCAAGCAACATTACTTCGACCTGCTGGACCAAGGCATTGCCCATGAACAGCGCGACAATCGTGGGAGTGGATTCAGCCTGGCCCGAAGCCAGTATCAGGACCTGTTGGATGCGTTTGACGAATCCCAGCAACCGACGCCCCCTCCAGGCGCCAAGGAAAAGCTCACTGAAACCTTCAATGCCTTGCGCAATGGCCTGATCAACGAGCACAAGCAGGCACTGGAAAACATCAGCAACAGCGAACACAAGTCTCGCGAGCGCGCTTTGCTGATCGCCGGTTTGCTGGGATTGGTGGGGCTTGCGGTGTTAATCATTGGATTTGTCACAGCCCACGGCATTGCCCGGCGTTTCGGCGGCCCGATCGAAGCGTTGGCCAAAGCCGCCGACAAGATCGGCCAGGGCGATTTCGAAGTGACGCTGCCGATCTCGTCCGCAGCAGAAATGAACCTACTGACCCGCCGGTTCGGCATCATGGCCGAAGCGTTGCGCCAGCATCAGGCGACCAATGTCGATGAACTGCTGGCCGGCCAACAGCGCCTGCAAGCTGTACTCGACAGCATCGACGATGGCCTGCTGATGATCGACCGTCAGGGCCGCCTGGAACACCTCAACCCTGTAGCCCAGCGCCAATTGGGCTGGGATGAGGAACGCCTCGGTCAAGGCCTTGGCGAAGCACTGGTACGCCCCGAGTTGGATGAGCAACTGCAACTGGTACTGCGTGGCGGTAGCCTGGAGCGAGCGCCGGAGGATTTGGAGGTGGAGGTCGAAGGTGAATTGCGCCTGCTGACCTACAGCCTGACCCCCGTCAGTCATACCCAGGGGCATATTCTCGGTGCGGTGATGGTGCTGCATGACGTCACCGAACAACGCGCCTTCGAACGGGTACGCAGCGAGTTTGTACTACGCGCTTCCCATGAGCTGCGTACGCCGGTGACCGGAATGCACATGGCCTTCGGGCTGTTCCGCGAGCGTGCGAAGTTTCCGGCAGAGTCCCGTGAAGCGGATTTGCTGGATACGGTCAATGAAGAAATGCAACGCCTGATGCAGTTGATCAATGACCTGCTCAACTTCTCGCGCTACCAGAACGGCCTGCAGAAACTCACCTTGGGGCCATGCGATGTGACTGACCTGTTGGAACACGCCCGTGCGCGCTTCGTCGAGCCGGCCAATGCGCAAAACATCGAACTGCTGGTAGAAGCCCAATCCGACCTGCCCCGCTTGTATGCGGACCAGGCACAACTGGAACGGGTGCTCGACAACCTGCTGGGCAACGCCCTGCGCCACACGGCGGCCGGTGGGCAGATTCGCCTGCAGGCGCGCCGTCATGGCGAGCGAGTGATTGTCAGCGTCGAGGACAACGGCGAAGGCATCGCTTATGGGCAACAGGGACGAATCTTCGAGCCGTTCGTCCAGGTGGGCCGCAAGAAAGGTGGCGCCGGCCTGGGCCTGGCGCTGTGCAAGGAAATCGTGCAACTGCACGGCGGCCGCATGGGCGTGTATTCGCGGCCGGGACAGGGCACTCAATTCTATATGGCGTTGCCGCTTTAATTTCGGTTCAACGCACGCAGGATTGCGGCGCTTTCCGCATCCGGTGTGCCGTCGAAGAGTGACGGCCGGAAACGCATCTGAAACGCCGCAATGACATGACGCGTGGCGACATCCAGCTCGCCGGTCTGGGGCGTCTGGTAGCCCAGGCGTGCCAATTCTTCCTGGAACCAGGTGATGCTCGGCAGCTCAGCGGCATATTGCACTTGGAACCGCGCAACAGCCTGGGCATTCGGCCACACGCCCAACCCTTCATCGGCCAGGCGCTTCCAGGGAAACAAAGGGCCCGGGTCCAGTTTGCGCAACGGCGCGATGTCACTGTGGCCAATGATGTTCTTGGGGTCGATGCCGTTGCGCTTGCTGATGTCCTTGAGCAGCACCACCAGGGATTTAACCTGCGCCTCCGAGTACGGGTACCACACGCGACCGGTCGGGGTGTCTTTGTAGCCAGGATTGACGATCTCGATGCCGATGGAGCTGGAGTTGAGCCAGGTGCGCCCCATCCATTCGCTTTCGCCGGCATGCCAGGCGCGCTGACTCTCATCAACGAGCTTGTAGATGGTGCCGGAGGCGTCGTCGCCGATCAGGTAATGGCTGCTGACTTGGCCGTGGGTGAGCAATGCCAGGGAGCGTTCAAGGTTGGTGGAGGTGTAGTGGACAATCACGAACTGCACGCGGTTGTCGTGATTCACCGAAGGATGGCTGGTGTCCATGCGCGGGCCGCTGGCACAACCTGCAAGCAGAAGAAACACAAAGGCGAAGTACAAGGATTTCATGGCGGAAGACATTACACTGAAGACGATAATGCAACAGTGTAACGTACCCTTTGTGACCCGACCGTCAAATTACAAAATGGAACATCTTTTAGGCAGGCTGCACCCGGTTCCTTCCCGCCGCCTTGGCCCGATACAACGCCTCATCAGCACGTTTGAGCGCCAGGTCACTGCGCTCTCCCGGCTGGAACTGCGCCACACCCATTGAAACGGTGATCGTCACCGGCTCGCCCTTGAAGTGAAACGGGCACGCTTCAATCGCTGCGCGCAATACTTCGCCCGCCGCCAGCGCATCCGTCAGGGATGAGTCCGGCATTAGCAATACAAACTCCTCCCCACCAAAGCGCGCGATAAAGTCGGTCGAACGCAGACGCTTGCGCAGTACGTTGGCGATGATTTTCAGCACTTTGTCACCCGCCAAGTGACCATAGCCATCGTTGATGCGCTTGAAGTGATCCAGGTCCAGCATCGCCAGCGAGAGGCTGTTGCCACGCTGGTGCCAAGTGTTGACCTCCTGATCGAGGCGCTCGCTCCAGGCTGCGCGGTTGGGCAGCCCAGTGAGCGGATCGATCAAGGCTTTCTGGCGTTGGACCTCCAGATGCTCGCGATAGCCCTGAGCCTCCTGCTCCATATTGGCAACGCGCTCGGCCAAGCCTTTCAAACGCGCTGCCGTTTCCTGCTCGCGCTGGTCACGCTGCTGTTGGTGCTCGTCCATCGTCCCGAGCAGGCCTTCGAGATGGCTCTCCAGTACGTGCTTGAGGCTGTCCAGGTCGGCCGCGCCCTGCACGCTGCTTTGCAGGCCATCGACCTGTTCGCGGATCTGCGTGTCCAGCTCGCGGGCCGCGGAGCGACTATCGGCGTGGCCATCGCTGGCAACCTGCAGGTGCCCCTGGAATGCTTCTAGGCGCTCGTTAAGCTGCTTGAGGTAAGCCTCGAACTCATGCTGGCCGCTGTCGGTGATCGCCAGCATCAACACCGCCAAGTCATCAAGGATAGGCAGCAGCTCGTACCAGTTCAGGCCATGGGCCAGGCGTTCGCGCATCGCTTCGGCCTGCGGCCGGTGGCGTTCGGGCAGCGAGAGCTCTTCCAGCAGGCCGAGCAGGGTGTCCTCGATGTGTTTGGCCACGGAGCTGTAGGACGGCTCCGGCGAGTCGGGCAAGGCATAGGTGCCGTCCGCTTGCAGCTCGTCGGGATCAGGCTCCTCGACCTCCAGCACCGGAGGGAGCGACAGACTGCCAATGGCAGTCTCATCCGGGGTTTCGACCTGAATTTCAGGTGTTTCGATGAAGGCGGCGAGGGCGCTTTCCGTTGCAGGCGCTTCGACTTGAGGCTCGGGCTCGGGCTCGACACGCGCTACGGGTGTTTCAATGGGTGCGGAGCGAGGCGGGGCTTCGTAGACGAACGTTTCGCTGGAGGCGTCAGCCACCTTGATGGGCGCGGCGTGCTCAATGACAGGGGCGACCGTTTCTTGAGGCTGTGGCGTAAAGGCGCGCAACGCTTGCTTCAGTTCCTCGGATTGCTCGGGCGGCTGTGCCTCGGCAGCGGCTGGTTTGGTCGGCGCAGGCTGCGGGGCCGGGCGAGGTGTCGGTTCGTTTGCCACCACCTCATTCGCGACGTCCTTGGAACCAAACAGGCGCTGTAAAAGCCCCGGCCCCGAACGCGCGGTATCGCCATCCGGCTCCAGGTTGTTGAGCGCCTGGCCTTGCAGGCCGCTCAACTCGCTGAGCAGCAAAGGGATCTCACGTGCCTGGCTGACCCGACCGTCCAACTGCTTGGCGAACGTTTTCAGTGGCCGGGCCACTTCACGCGGTAATGGCAGTTTTTGCAGCTGGGTGACCAAGGCCGTCAGCGCGGTACTGATCTGGTCGACTCGGGTTTCGCGGCGCTGCTCTGAATCCAGCACCGCCTTTTCCAGGCGCGGCAGCAAGGCGGCGAGGGCGGCGTCCATATCATCAGTGCGGACAACGTCACGCATTTCCTTCATGCATTGGTCAACCGCGCGGTCGGTGCCTTCAGCGGCCAGGGTGCTGCGCACCAGCCCACGGCGCAGCAGGTCGAGGCGGGCGGCCCAACGGCGTTCGAGCTTTTCTTGTTGCTCGATGCTTTTAAGGTATTTTTCTTTCCAGCGCTGGGCGTCGTCGCTCATGCAAGGGGTCCGCGAGGGCCGGGGCTCAACGCGGGCAATGCATCAGCCGTGAGCGAACCCGGCAGACGAATCTCTACCGCGACCGGCAGGTGATCGGAGATGGGCTGCGCCAGCACCTGCACACTCTCAAGTGTGAGGGTAGGACTGAGCAGGATATGATCAAGACAGCGTTGCGGACGCCAGCTGGGGAACGTGGCTTCGGCTTGCGGCGCCAGCAGCCCGAGGTCGCGCAACGGAGAATTCTGCAGCAGGTCGCTGGCGTGGGTGTTCATGTCCCCCATCAGCACCTGGTGTTTGTAATTGCCAATCAGCTCTCGGATGTAGGCCAGTTGCATGGTGCGGGTGCGAGCCCCCAGCGCCAGATGCATCATCACCACCACCAAGGCTTCCGGGCCTTCGCCAAACCGTACGAGGATCGCACCCCGGCCCTTGGGGCCTGGCAGCGGGTGATCTTCGATAGCCGAGGGCTTCAAGCGACTCAGCACGCCATTGCTGTGCTGCGCCAGACGCCCGAGGTTGCGATTGAGTTGCTGGTACCAGTAAGGGAAGGCACCGAGCTGGGCCAAGTGCTCCACCTGGTTGATGTAACCGGAGCGCATGCTGCCGCCGTCGGCTTCCTGCAAGGCAACCAGGTCGAAATCGTTCAACAGCTTGCCGATCTTTTGCAGGTTGCCGGCACGCCCGTTGTGGGGCAGCAGGTGCTGCCAGCCACGGGTGAGGTAATGCCGGTACTTTTCGGTACTGATGCCTACCTGGATATTGAAGCTCAGCAGGCGCAGGCGGCTGTCTGCCGGCAGGCCCGTGGATTCCAGGTGATGTTCGTTGACCTGCGGATCATGCAGGCCAACCACACGTTCGGTACCCCAGCGGCGCATGACGGGCCCCTTACTTGGCTGCGCGCTCTTTGGCGATCAGTTGGTCGGCAACATTGAGGGTCTGCTCAGGACCACCGGAGGTGCCCAGGTCAAACCGGTATTTGCCATTGACGATCATGGTCGGTACGCCCTGCACGCCGTACTTCTGCGCCAGTTCTTTAGCCTGTTTGATCTGGCCCTGGATGGCGAAGGAGTTGAAGGTGGCCAGGAACTTGTCCTTGTCTACACCTTGGGTGGCGACGAAGTCAGCCATTTCGTCCGGCTTGGTCAGGCGCTTGCCCTGCTTCTGGATCGCATCGAATACCGCGTTGTGGACCTTGTGTTCCACACCCATGGCTTCCAGGGTCAGGAACAACTGGCCGTGGGCATCCCATGGGCCGCCGAACATAGCCGGGATGCGCCGGAAGTTCACGTCCTTGGGCAGTTTCTCAACCCATGGGTTGATGGTCGGCTCAAAGGCGTAGCAATGCGGGCAGCCGTACCAGAACAGCTCCACCACTTCGATCTTGCCAGGTTCCGAAACCGGAACCGGGTTAGCCAATTCAACATAGGTTTTACCGGCTTCAAGCGGCACGTCGGCAGCTTGTGCGGTCATGCCGAAGAGGCTGGCAGTGACGAGAGCGGCGCTGAGGATCAGATTACGCATGCTTTACTCCTGGACAAATAAAGTCGCCTCACGCGACCTTTGTTGTGACAGGTCTACGCGGGCATGAGTTCGTTAGTGTAACGGCACCGGCCACAAAAAAGGGCGGCCTGGGCCACCCTTTTTATGCTTGCATCGCGGGATTAATCGAGTGTTAACGTTACATGCACCTTAGTGCAGGCCCTGGATGTAGCTGGAGACCGCCGCAATGTCTTCATCACTCAGTTTGCGAGCGATGGTACGCATGATTGCCGTGTCGCCATCATTGGCTCGCCCTGCCTCTTCCTTGCGGAAATCGGTCAACTGCTTGGCGATGTAGGTAGCGTGCTGGCCGCTCAAATGCGGGAAGCCGGCGGCCGCTATGCCCGCGCCATTGGGCGAGTGGCAACCGGTGCAGGCAGGCAGGCCTTTCTCCAGGTCACCGCCGCGGAACAGTTTCTCACCACGGGCCACCAGTTTCGGATCGGCAGCTCCCACACTGCCTTTCTGGCTGGCAAAATAAGCCGCGAGGTCTGCCAGGTCCTGATCGCTGAGGTTGGTCAGCAAGCCGGTCATTTCCAGGACCGTACGCTTGCCATCCTTGATGTCGTGCAGTTGCTTGGTCAGGTAACGCTCACCCTGGCCGGCCAGTTTGGGGAAGTTCGGCGCCGGGCTGTTACCATCCGGTCCATGGCAAGCACCACATACGGCGGCTTTCGCTTGACCGGCAGTGGCATCACCTTTGAGGGGGCCCTCTGCAGCGACGGCAGCGCCTGTGATGCCCAAGGTCAACAGCAGACTCACGATCAGTTTGTTCATCAGCTAATCCAACTACGGCTAAGGGGTTTAAGAGTTATCTACCGGGTTTACTCACCATCAATTCAATGATGGCCTGGTAATCCTCAGTACTGCAGTCCATGCACAAACCACGCGGCGGCATTGCCTTGAAACCCTGGGTCACGTGTTGCACCAGCGTGTCCATGCCCTGCGCCAGTCTTGGCGCCCAGGCTGCCTGGTCACCCCGTCTGGGGGCGCTGGGCAACTGGCCGGCATGGCAAGCCACGCAAACTCGGTTGTACACCGCTTCCGGATCCTGTGTAGCCTGAGCGCTGTAAAGCGGGACCAGGACACCGATAGCGAGCAACCACTTGGTCATACGTCGACCATTTCAGGGTTTGAGAGCGTTTTGCGTTCTAATGCGCAATAAAGGTCTATCGCTCCCGTGAACTTCATCCTTCGCTGGGACAAAGCACACACAAAATCTGCGGCATTATATACTGGCGCTACTGAAACGGAAACGACACCGCTTGCCGCACCCTTTTTCGGCACCGCCCACATCGGAAATCTCATGCAACTCAAGAATCCCATCCTCGGTCTGTGCCAACAGTCCACGTTCATGCTCAGCGCCGCCAAAGTTGACCAATGCCCCGATGACGAAGGCTTTGAAGTCGCCTTTGCCGGTCGTTCCAACGCTGGCAAATCCAGCGCGCTGAACACCCTGACCCACGCCAGCCTGGCACGCACCTCAAAAACCCCAGGCCGCACGCAGCTCCTCAATTTCTTCAAGCTAGACGATGATCGGCGTCTGGTCGACCTGCCGGGCTACGGATACGCAAAAGTACCTATCCCGCTGAAGCTGCACTGGCAGCGTCACCTGGAAGCTTATCTGGGCGGCCGCGAGAGTTTGAAGGGTTTGATTCTGATGATGGACATCCGCCATCCGATGACCGACTTCGACCTGTTGATGCTCGATTGGGCCGTCGCCAGCGGCATGCCGATGCACATCCTGCTGACCAAGGCCGACAAGCTGACCTACGGCGCGGCCAAGAACACCCTGCTCAAAGTGCAGTCCGAAATCCGTAAAGGTTGGGGTGATGCGATCACTATCCAGCTGTTCTCGGCGCCAAAACGCATGGGCCTGGAAGAGGCCTACACCGTGTTGGCAGGCTGGATGGAATTGGCAGACAAGGGCGCGGAATTGGCCGAGTAATTTTTCTGCAGGCAAAAAAAACCCCGGACTTCGTATGGGGAGGGGAAGTTCGGGGTTCAAGTTCCGGACCGCTAGGGCGGGGTCCAGATATCTGCCAACACTTAACACAACATAGGAGCATTGAAGGGCTTCACCACCCATTCAGTAACTCTGAGTAGCAATTCACGGGTTAAGTTCCGGCAAGTTCGAAAATCTATTTGAAATAACCGACGGCGACTTTCGGACTAAAGCACTCTGCCACCACCCAAGGTGATGGCAGAGCCCGGCAATCAGTGCGCTTCGTCCCAGTTGTTGCCCACGCCCACTTCCACCAGCAGCGGCACGTCCAACTGCGCAGCAGCACTCATGTGCTCGCGGATTTTCTCGCTGACTTGCGCCACCAGGTCCTCACGCACCTCAACCACCAGTTCATCGTGCACCTGCAGGATCACTTTGGCATCCAGCCCGGATTCGGTCAGCCAATTGTCCACCCGCACCATGGCCTTCTTGATGATATCCGCCGCCGTACCCTGCATCGGCGCGTTGATCGCGGTACGCTCTGCCGCTGCGCGCTCCTGGGGCTTGTTGGAGTTGATATCCGGCAAGTACAGGCGACGACCGAAGAACGTTTCGACATAACCTTGATCAGCCGCCTGGGCACGCGTGCGCTCCATGTATTCGCGAACGCCAGGATAACGGGCGAAATACACATCGATATACGCCTTGGCCGTCTTGGTATCGACGCCAATGTCCTTGCCCAGCTTCTGCGCCCCCATGCCGTAGATCAGGCCAAAGTTGATCGCCTTGGCACTGCGACGCTGATCCGAAGTGACGTCGCCCAATTCAACCTTGAACACCTCGGCCGCCGTAGCGGTGTGCACGTCCAGGTTGTCGCGGAAGGCATTCATCAAGCCTTCGTCCTTGGACAGGTGCGCCATGATCCGCAGCTCGATCTGCGAGTAGTCCGCCGCCAGTAGCTTGTAGCCCTTGGGCGCGACGAACGCCTGACGGATCCGCCGCCCTTCGGCGGTACGCACCGGAATGTTCTGCAGGTTCGGATCACTGGAGGACAACCGCCCGGTCGCCGCCACCGCCTGGTGATAAGAGGTGTGGATGCGCCCGGTGCGCGGGTTGATCTGCTCCGGCAGCCGGTCGGTGTAGGTGCTTTTGAGCTTGCTCATGCTGCGGTACTGCATCAGCACCTTTGGCAGCGGGTAATCATCCTCGGCCAGCTTGGCCAGCACCTCTTCAGCCGTAGAGGCTTGGCCCTTGCCGGTTTTTTTCAGTACCGGCAGGCCGAGCTTTTCGTAAAGGATCGCGCCAAGTTGCTTGGGCGAACCCAGGTTGAACTCCTCGCCAGCGATCTCGAACGCCTGTCGCTCCAGTTCGACCATCTTGTTGCCCAGCTCGATGCTCTGGATGCCCAGCAGATCCTTGTCGACCAGTGCGCCCTGACGCTCGATACGGGCCAGCACCGGCACCAACGGGATTTCGATATCCGTGAGCACACTCGCCAGGCTCGGGATCGCGCTAAGTTGTGCAAACAGCTCCTGGTGCAGGCGCAAGGTGATATCGGCGTCTTCCGCCGCATACGGGCCAGCCTGCTCCAACGCGATCTGGTCGAACGTCAGCTGCTTGGCGCCCTTGCCGGCGATGTCCTGGAAAGCGACGGTGTCGTAGTCCAGGTACTTCTTGGCCAGACTGTCCATGTCATGCCGTGTTGCGGTGGAGTTCAACACATAGGATTCGAGCATGGTGTCAAAGGCGATGCCGCGCACGGTAATGCCGTGTGCCGGGTCGCCGCCGATGGCGCAGTTGGCCAGGATATTCATGTCGAACTTGGCATGCTGGCCGACCTTGAGCTTGGTCGGGTCTTCCAACAGTGGCTTGAGGGCCAGGAGCACGGTGTCGCGATCCAACTGCTGCGGCGCGCCTATGTAGGAATGGGTCAGCGGAATGTAGGCCGCCTCATGGGGCTGGACGGCGAAGGAAACACCCACCAACTGCGCCTGTTGGGCGTCGATACCGGTGGTTTCGGTATCGAAAGCAAACAACGTCGCTTCGTTGAGCTTTTTCAGCCAGATATCGAAGGTCGCCTGGTCGAGGATGGTGGTGTAGCTCGCCTCTGTTGGCGCCACTGTTTCAACAACGGCTTCAACTGCAGGGGCCGCCTTGAGTTCTACGCGCTTGGCGTCGCGCTGGATTTCATCAAACCAGCTCTTGAACTCCAGCAGCGTGTACAGCTCCAGCAGCTTCTCGCGATCCGGCTCGATCAGGTGCAGGTCATCCAGGCCGACATCCAATGGCACATCACACTTGATCGTCGCCAACTGGTAGGAAAGAAACGCCATCTCCCGATGCTCTTCCAGCTTGGCGGGCAGCGTTTTGGCGCCACGAATAGGCAGGGACGGTACGATGTCCAACTGCTCATAAAGCTCTTTGATGCCGCCATTCACGCCGACAAGTAAGCCGGAAGCGGTTTTCGGACCAATGCCCGGAACGCCTGGAATGTTGTCGGATGAATCGCCCATCAACGCCAGATAGTCGATGATCTGCTCGGGAGCGACACCGAATTTCTCCTTCACGCCCTCGATGTCCATCGCGCTACCGGTCATGGTGTTGACCAAGGTAATGTGCCCGTCGACCAGCTGTGCCATGTCCTTGTCCCCGGTGGAAATCACCACCGGGCGGTCAGCGGCCGCACTGCTGCGGGCCAGGGTGCCGATCACGTCATCGGCTTCGACCCCCTCGACGCACAGCAACGGGAAGCCCAGGGCGATCACGCTCTGGTGCAGTGGCTCGATCTGCAGGCGCATGTCATCAGGCATGCTTGGGCGGTTGGCCTTGTATTCGGCGTACATTTCATCGCGAAAGGTCCCACCCTTGGCGTCGAACACCACCGCGAACGGACTGTTCGGGTACTGCTTGCGCAGGCTTTTGAGCATGTTCAACACGCCCTTGACCGCGCCGGTGGGCAGGCCTTTGGAGGTGGTCAGCGGTGGCAACGCGTGGAACGCGCGGTACAGATAGGAAGAACCGTCCACCAGGACGAGGGGTGCTTGGCTCATGAGCAGAATCAACCTTTTCGGCGGGTCAGGCGCTAGAATAGCCGGACCAATGACGACAAAGGGACAAGGTTATCATGCGTACATTCAAACGCCTGCTGTTGACCGGCTTGATCGCACTCGCCCCGATGGCTGCCATGGCGGCAGACGATGCGCCTGGGGGTGATCCGGAAGTGACCATTCGCACGGAAGGTGACAAGACTATCCAGGAGTACCGCCAGAACGGCTTCCTGTACGCAATCAAGGTCACCCCGAAGGGCGCGCCTCCGTATTTCCTGGTGCGCGCGGACGGAACCGACGCGAACTTCATCCGCTCTGACCAGCCGGATATGCTGATCCCGTCATGGAAGATCTTCGAATGGAAATGATTTCTTAACTTCAATTGGCGCCGCACACCGCGGCGCCCGTACTGGCAGTTTTAACCATGTCTGTGTTCACCCCCCTGGCTCGGCCCGAGCTGGAAACCTTTCTCGCCCCTTACGGGCTCGGCCGCCTGATCGACTTCCAGGGGATTGCCGCCGGTAGCGAAAACACCAATTTCTTTATCAGCCTGGAGCAGGGCGAGTTCGTCCTGACCCTGGTAGAACGCGGTCCGGTCGCGGAAATGCCGTTCTTCATCGAACTGCTCGACGTGCTCCACGACGCCGACCTGCCAGTGCCCTACGCGCTGCGCACTACCGATGGCGTGGCCCTGCGCGAGCTGAAAGGCAAGCCGGCGCTGTTACAACCGCGCCTGGCCGGCAAGCACATCAAGGAGGCCAACGCCCAACACTGCGCCCAGGTCGGTGAGCTGCTAGGCCATCTGCACCTGGCAACACAGGGCGAAAAGGTGCTGGAACGCAAGACCGATCGCGGCCTGGACTGGATGCTCAGCGAAGGCGCGCAGCTGATTTCGCATCTGAACGATGCACAGCAGCGCCTGCTGCAGGACGCACTGAGCGAGATCGAAGCCCACAAGGCTGGGATCCTTGCCCTGCCACGCGCCAATGTGCACGCCGACCTGTTCCGCGATAACGCGATGTTCGAAGGCACGCACCTCACCGGCCTGATCGACTTTTATAACGCCTGCTCCGGCCCGATGCTGTACGACGTGGCGATTGCCTTGAATGACTGGTGTTCGGACGCGGATGGCGTGATCGATGGGCAACGCGCCCGGGCATTGCTGGGGGCTTATGCGAGCCTGCGGCCGTTTACCGCCAAGGAAGCCGAGTTATGGCCGACGATGCTGCGCGTGGCGTGTGTGCGATTCTGGTTGTCACGCCTGATCGCGGCTGAGTCGTTCGCCGGGCAGGACGTGTTGATCCATGACCCGGCGGAGTTCGAGCATCGGCTGGTGCAGCGTCAGCAAGTGACTATCCAACTGCCGTTCGCCCTATAAAACTCGATCAATGTGGGAGCTGGCTTGCCTGCGAAAGCGGCGGGTCTGCAACGGAGATGCTGGCTGACCTAACGCTATCGCAGGCAAGCCAGCTCCCACAGGTCAGAGCGACTCCAGGCAACCCGCCAAATCATTGCCTAACTTCTCCAGCACCTGCTCATAGCCCTGAGCGGTAGCCGGGGTATAACCGCCCAACGCATCCAACTCCGCCAGCTTCACCGGCAGACCGGAGACCAGCGTTTCCGCCAGGCGCGGACGCAACGGCGGCTCGCTGAACACGCATGTCTTGCCGACTTCCTGCAAACGCGTACGCATCGCCGCCACATGCTGGGCGCCGGGTTGTACCTCAGCAGCCACGCTGAACACGCCGGCATGCTTAAGCCCGTAAGCCTCTTCGAAGTAATCGAAGGCTTCGTGGAACACGAAATAAGGCTTGCCATCGATCGGCGCCAAGCGGGCTTTCAGGCGAGCATCCAGAGCATCCAGGCGCTCGTCGAAGGCTTTAGCGTTGCTCTGGTAACGCGCGGCATTGGCCGGATCGGCGGCAGCCAGGTCAGCAGCCATGCGCGCAGCGATCACCCGAGCGTTGACGGTCGACAGCCACAAGTGCGCATCCAGGCTGCCTGGGCGGTGATCATGGTCGTGTTCGTCGGCATCATCGGCGTGGGAGTGGTTATCTTCAGCGAAACGACGCAACTTCATGCCTGGCAGATCCTGCACTGCCACTGTCGTAGCCGTACGACCTTTCAGCACGCGCGGCAGGAAACTCTCCATATCCGGGCCGATCCAGTACAGCAGGTCCACCGACTGCACACGCCGTACGTCGGATGGACGCAGCGCATAGTTATGCGGCGATGCACCCGGCGGCAATAACACCTCGGGAACGGCCACGCCATCCTGCACTGCCGCGGCAATCAGCTGCAACGGTTTGATGCTGGTCAGTACCTTGACCTCGGCCTGAGCGGCGCCAGTGATGAACAAACTGGTGACAAATACGACAAAAACGGGAAAAAGTCGGGACACGATGACCACTCAATGGCGTAGGAACGGGTAACATAATAACGTCTCTATCAAATATCTGTCGCCGCTCATGCCTAAAACACCGCTTGCCAGCCGTCCCCACGACCACTCTCACTGCGTGCATACCGCGCTGTCGGAGGCCGAGACCCTGTGCACACAGAAGGGTCTGCGCCTGACCGCCCTGCGTCGCCGCGTGCTGGAACTGGTGTGGCAGAGCCACAAGCCGCTGGGCGCCTACGACATTCTCGGCGTGCTCAGCGAGCAAGATGGCCGCCGCGCCGCACCGCCGACCGTGTACCGTGCCCTGGATTTCCTGCTGGAAAACGGCCTGGTGCACCGCATCTCCTCATTGAACGCCTTTGTCGGCTGCAGCCACCCGGAACACGCACACCAGGGCCAGTTCCTGATTTGCCGCGAGTGCCACGCCGCCATCGAGCTTGAACAAAAAAGCATCAGCGATGCCATCATCAAGAGCTCTGCCGACGTCGGCTTTCAGGTCGAAGGGCAAACGGTCGAAGTGGTCGGCCTGTGCTCGGGTTGCCAGGGGGTTTGATGAGCAACGCGTTAATCCGCCTGGAACAGGTCGGGGTCACGTTCGCCGGGCAACACGTGCTGGATAACATCGCACTGAGCGTGGAACCTGGGCAGATCGTCACCCTGATCGGTCCCAACGGCGCTGGCAAGACCACCCTGGTACGCGCCGTACTCGGCCTGCTCAAGCCCGACACCGGCAGCGTGTGGCGCAAACCCAAGCTGCGCGTCGGCTACATGCCGCAGAAGCTGCACGTCGACCCGACCCTGCCACTGTCCGTACTGCGCTTTCTGCGCCTGGTGCCGGGCGTGGACCGCGCCCGCGCCCAGGCTGCGCTAAAGGAAGTCGGCGCCGAACAGGTGATCGACAGCCCGGTGCAAAGCATCTCCGGCGGCGAAATGCAGCGCGTACTGCTGGCCCGAGCCTTGTTGCGCGAGCCGGAACTGCTGGTGCTGGATGAGCCGGTGCAAGGTGTCGACGTCGCCGGCCAGGCCGAGCTGTATAGCCTGATCACCCGCCTGCGCGACCGTCATGGTTGCGGCGTACTGATGGTCTCCCACGATTTGCACCTGGTGATGAGCACCACCGACCAAGTGGTATGCCTCAACCGTCACGTGTGCTGCTCCGGACACCCGGAGCAGGTCAGCGGCGACCCGGCGTTCGTCGAGCTGTTCGGTAAGAACGCCCAGAGCTTGGCGATTTACCACCACCATCACGACCACGCCCACGATTTGCACGGCGCCGTGGTCGACGATCCCGCCGCCCCTCACACCCACGTTCATGGAGATAGCTGCAAGCATGGCTGATTTTCTGCTCTACGCCCTGCTGGCAGGCTTGGCTTTGGCACTGGTGGCGGGCCCACTGGGCTCGTTCGTGGTCTGGCGGCGCATGGCTTATTTCGGCGACACCCTGTCCCACGCGGCGCTGCTGGGCGTGGCCATGGGCTTCTTGCTGGATGTGAGCCCGACCATCGCCGTGACCGTGGGCTGCCTGTTGCTGGCGGTGCTGCTGGTGACCCTGCAACAGCGCCAGCCGCTGGCCTCCGACACCTTGCTGGGCATCCTGGCACCGAGCACCCTGTCCCTGGGCCTGGTGGTGCTGAGCTTCATGCACGAAGTGCGCATCGACCTGATGGCCTACCTGTTCGGCGACCTGCTGGCCATTAGCACCACCGACCTGGCCTGGATCCTCGGCGGCAGCGCCGCCGTGCTGGTGTTGCTGGTCGCGCTATGGCGCCCATTGCTGGCGATTACCGTGCACGAAGAGCTGGCCACGGTCGAAGGCCTGCCTGTGCCGAGTCTGCGCATGGCCCTGATGTTGTTGATCGCCGTGGTGATTGCTGTCGCGATGAAGATTGTCGGCGTATTGTTGATCACGTCGCTGTTGATCATTCCCGCAGCCGCCGCCCAGCGCCATGCCCGTTCGCCGGAGCAGATGGCGATCGGCGCGAGCCTGCTGGGGATGCTTGCAGTGTGCGGGGGCTTGGCGCTGTCCTGGTTCAAGGACACGCCGGCCGGGCCATCGATTGTGGTCACGGCCGCCGCCCTGTTTTTGCTGAGTTTTGTCCTGCCCCGTCGAGGGGTGTAGACTTGCTCGCTTTTTGCGCAAATAGAGAGTCGCAGGAATGAAGCCGTTCACCTCCCGTTATCTGCTCCTTGCCGCATTTTCCCTGCTGCTGGGCGCCTGTCAAAGCACACCGCCCGCCGCCCCCGAGGCCCCGGACGCTCGCGCTGCGGCCATCGCGCAGCTGGAACAAAACCTGGCCAGCAGCGAGTTGGCCACCGCTGAAGATCAACTGGCAGCACTGCAGACCCAGTCGCCAAACGACCCGGCGCTGGAGGCCTACCAGCGTCAATTGGCCGAAGCCTATCTGCAGCGCAGCCAGATCGTGCTGCAAAAAGGTGACGTAAACGCCGCCGCCACCGCACTGAGCCGTGCCCGCGCCCTGATGCCCAAGGCCCCGGCGCTGACCGGTGGCGTAAACAGCGCCATCACTCACGCCCGCAAAGCCGAGTTGGACCAAGCCGAGGCCGCACTGAAAGCCGCCGAAGCCAAACCCGCGGCCAAAGTCATCGACCCGGCAGCACCCAGCACCACCGTGGCGCTGAACCTCACCCATATCGAAGACCTGCGACACCAGCTGGATGCAATTGCCACCGACGTGGTGAATTACCAGTGCGACGTGAGCATCCAGGCGCCGCGCACAGAGGATTACCCGTGGCTGGCCACGTTGCTGACCAAACGGGTGAAGCGTATCGATTCGGACTATGACCTGAAGATTCACCGTCAGATTCTGAAGAATATTCCTGCGCAAGTTGTGCTGATTCCGCGCAAGGCGGAATAAAAGCATCGCAGGCAAGCCAGTTCCCATTTGAAGTGTGAACACATTCAAGTGTGGGAGCTGGCTTGCCTGCGATGACGATCTAACAAACAGCTAATGATTTAAGCCGGAATCGCCTTAGCCTTAGGCTCACGATCCCAAACCCGATGCTGGCCGATGGCGGCAAAAAACGCCTTGAACGCCTTGGCATCCGACCCCACGATCAGCCCCGCATCCACCTCAAGCTTCAGCAGGTCCAACAATGGCTTGGCGTCACTGGCAACGGTAATCGCCTTCAGGTGCTTGTACGCCTCCAACAGGAAGTGCAACGCCACCCCATCACCGCTCAAGGCTTTCACCGAGTCCTTTCCGCCAGGGACAAACACCGCATCAAACGCAATGGACGGCATACCTTCCATCGACGCATCCACTGGCAGGCTCTTGCCATCGGCCGTTTTCACCGGCGCCGAGGTGGGCCCCAGCAACTTGGCGTGCGCACCCTCTGCTTCCAGTGCCTTTTTCAGCGCGGCAATCGCTACGCCGTCCACGCCATTGGCTGCAAGGATCGCGACCTTGCGGGTCTTGATATCGCCCGGCAGCAGGTTCGCCTGGCTCAATGCCGGCGAACGTTCCGGCTTGGTTTGACGCTCCGGCACGGTGCCTTTAGTCGGCGCTGGCAGCCCGAGGTTCTGTGCCACGCGCTTGGCCAGTTCCAGGTCGATATTGGCCAGGATCTCGTTGACCTGACGCGCGCGAATGAACTCACGCTCCACCTTGCCCAACTCAAAGCTATAAGCGGCGATGATGTGCTCTTGCTCGTGCTTGCTCATGCTGCGGAAGAACAGGCGCGCCTGGGAGAAGTGATCGCCGAACGACTCGCTGCGCTCACGGATCTTGTGGGCATCGATACGCTCCGGATAAGTCTCGAAGCCACCATCCTGTGCCGCCGGCGGGGTTTCCTTAGGCCAGCCGCCATCAATCGAATTCGGCTCGTAGGACGCACGGCCTTTGTCGATGGTGCTGCGGTGCATGGCATCACGCTGATTGTTATGCAACGGCGTCACGGGCTGGTTGATCGGCAACTGGTGAAAGTTCGGGCCGCCCAGTCGGCTGATCTGTGTATCGGTGTAGGAAAACAGCCGGCCTTGCAGCAGGGGGTCATTGGAGAAGTCGATACCCGGCACGATATGGCCAGGGCAGAACGCGACCTGCTCGACTTCTGCAAAGAAGTTATCCGGGTTACGGTTCAGCACCATCTTGCCCAGCGGCGTGATCGGCACCAGCTCTTCCGGAATCAGCTTGGTCGGGTCGAGAATATCGAAGTCGAATGCATGTTCCTTATCCTCGGGAATAACCTGCACGCCCAATTCCCACTCGGGGTAGTCGCCCATCTCAATGGCTTCCCAGAGATCACGACGGTGGTAGTCGGTATCTTTACCGGCCAGCTTTTGCGCCTCGTCCCACACCAGCGAGCAGGTGCCTGCGGTAGGGCGCCAATGGAATTTGACGAAGTTGGATTGACCCTCGGCATTCACCAGGCGGAAGGTATGCACGCCAAAGCCTTGCATGCTGCGTAGGCTCTTTGGAATGGCGCGGTCAGACATCGCCCAGATCACCATGTGAGCGGATTCGGGCTGCAGCGAAACGAAATCCCAGAAGGTATCGTGCGCCGATCCGCCGGTAGGAATTTCATTGTGTGGTTCAGGCTTTACGGCGTGCACGAAGTCAGGAAACTTGATCGCGTCCTGAATGAAAAATACCGGCATGTTGTTGCCCACCAGGTCGAAGTTGCCTTCTTCGGTGAAGAACTTAACCGCAAAACCGCGCACGTCACGCACCGTATCACCCGAGCCACGTGGACCCTGCACGGTGGAAAAGCGCGTGAACACCGGGGTTTTATGCCCAGGATCACGCAGGAACCCAGCCTTGGTCAGCGCCGAATGGTTCTCATACGTCTGGAAATAACCATGGGCGCCGGTGCCACGGGCATGCACGATGCGCTCCGGGATGCGTTCATGGTCAAAGTGCGTGATTTTTTCACGCATGATGAAGTCTTCCAGCAGCGATGGGCCACGGGAACCGACTTTCAAGGTGTTCTGGTTGTCGGAGATCTTCACGCCTTGGTTGGTGCGCAGGGCATGGCCGGTCGCATCGGAGCGGAATTCTTCCAGGGCCTGCAGCTTGGCGTTGGTGTTGCCACGGTCCAGGGTATCGGTACCCGCGAGTTCACTCTTCAGCGGGGTGGCTGGCTTCTTGGTACTCATCAGACAAAACTCCTTATTCAAAGTGGCCAGAGCGGTCCCCGGCTCGTTTGAGCAAAACCCCAGGCACGGCACCTGGGAAATCGAGTTGCTTAAGTAGTGACTGATGGGGTTTTGGGCCGTTCCTTTTTTATGACCTTTGATCGCGTTATTGCCAAATCGCTGGTTGAATGCGAAATAAATGCTAAGAAACACTATACGGACAGGCTAAAATGCGCGCCCGGCTAACCGCTGATCCCTTTTCCATGCGCCCCACAAGGTTCGCTACGTGATCGAGTTTCAAAACGTCCATAAAACTTACCGCGTCGCCGGTAAGGATATTCCCGCGCTGCACTCCACCAGCTTGAGTGTCGAAAACGGCCAGGTGTTCGGCCTGATCGGCCACTCTGGTGCGGGTAAAAGCACCCTGCTGCGTCTGATCAACCGCCTCGAAGAACCGAGTGGCGGGAAGATCACGGTCGACGGCGAAGAAGTCACCGCGCTGGACGCCAACGGCCTGCGCCGTTTCCGCCAGCAGGTCGGGATGATCTTCCAGCACTTCAACCTCCTGGCGTCCAAGACCGTCGCCGACAACGTGGCGCTGCCGCTGACCCTGGCCGGCGAGTTGTCGCGCAAGGAGATCGACCAGCGCGTTGCAGAGTTGCTCGCTCGTGTCGGCCTGTCGGACCACGCCAAGAAGTACCCGGCGCAGTTGTCCGGTGGCCAGAAGCAGCGCGTCGGCATCGCCCGCGCCCTGGCGACCAAGCCAAAGATTTTGCTGTGCGACGAAGCCACCAGCGCCCTCGACCCACAGACCACCGCCTCGGTGCTGCAGCTGCTGGCCGAGATCAACCGCGAGTTGAAGCTGACCATCGTGCTGATCACCCATGAAATGGACGTGATCCGCCGCGTGTGCGACCAGGTGGCCGTGATGGACGCCGGCGTGATCGTCGAGCAAGGCTCGGTGGCCGACGTGTTCCTGCACCCCAAGCACCCGACCACCAAACGCTTCGTGCAAGAGTCCGAGCAGGTCGACGAAAACGAGCAACGCGACGACTTCGCCCACGTACCCGGCCGCATCGTGCGCCTGACGTTTCAGGGTGAAGCGACTTACGCGCCACTGCTGGGCACCGTCGCCCGCGAAACGGGTGTGGACTACAGCATCCTCGCCGGCCGTATCGACCGCATCAAAGACATCCCTTACGGGCAATTGACCCTCGCCGTCACCGGTGGCGACATGGAAGCCGCGTTTGCGCGCTTCACCGCCGCTGACGTCCACATGGAGATCCTGCGCTAATGGACGTCCTGTTGAGTTTCTTCGCCAATATCGACTGGTCCGAAATCTGGCTCGCCACCGGCGACACCATGACCATGCTGTTCGGCTCACTGTTCTTCACCGTGGTGCTCGGTCTGCCGCTGGGCGTGCTGTTGTTCCTGACCAGCCCGCGCCAACTGTTCGAACAGAAAGGCCTGTACGCGCTGCTGTCGCTGATCGTGAATATCCTGCGTTCGCTGCCGTTCATTATTCTGTTGATCGTGATGATCCCGTTCACCGTACTGATCACCGGCACTTCGCTGGGTGTGGCGGGGGCGATTCCACCGCTGGTCGTGGGCGCAACGCCGTTCTTCGCGCGGCTGGTGGAAACCGCCCTGCGTGAAGTGGACCGCGGCATCATCGAAGCCACCCAATCCATGGGCGCCAGCACGCGCCAGATCATCACCAACGCCTTGCTGCCCGAAGCCCGTCCCGGCATTTTCGCGGCGATTACGGTGACGGCGATTACACTGGTGTCCTACACGGCGATGGCCGGTGTCGTCGGTGCCGGTGGCCTGGGTGACCTGGCGATCCGTTTCGGGTACCAGCGCTTCCAGACCGATGTGATGGTGGTCACCGTGGTGATGCTGCTGATCCTGGTGCAAATTCTGCAAACCGTCGGCGACAAGCTGGTGGTGCACTTTTCTCGAAAATAACGGCCATTGCCGGCCGCAAGCCGGTACATGCCCGAACAAGGAGCTTGTTGGATGAAAAAACTACTGGTTGCTTTCGCCGCCGTTGCCGCGTTTTCCGCCCACGCCGAGACCATTACGGTCGCAGCTTCGCCGGTGCCTCATGCGGAAATCCTGGAATTCGTGAAACCTGCGCTCGCCAAAGAAGGCGTAGACCTGCAGGTCAAAGTCTTCACCGACTACGTGCAGCCGAACGTACAAGTCGCTGAAAAGCGCCTGGACGCCAACTTCTTCCAGCACCAGCCGTACCTGGATGAGTTCAACAAGGCCAAGGGCACTCACCTGGTGAGCGTCGGCGCCGTGCACCTGGAACCCCTGGGCGCCTACTCCAGCAAGTACAAGAAGCTGGACGAGCTGCCTAGCGGCGCAAACGTCGTGATCCCGAACGACGCCACCAACGGCGGCCGCGCGCTGTTGCTGCTGGCCAAGAATGGCCTGATCACCCTGAAGGACCCGACCAACATCCTGTCGACCATCAAGGACATCACCCAGAACGAAAAGAACCTGAAGTTCCGCGAACTGGAAGCCGCCACCCTGCCGCGCGTGCTGACCCAGGTCGACCTGGCGCTGATCAACACCAACTACGCGCTGGAAGCCAAGCTGGATCCGTCCAAGGACGCACTGGTCATCGAAGGCAGCGACTCGCCTTACGTGAACATCCTGGTGACGCGCGAAGACAACAAAGACTCGGACGCCGTGAAGAAGCTGGTTGCTGCCCTGCACACGCCTGAAGTGAAGAAATTCATCGAAGAGAAGTACAAAGGCGCGATCAAGCCGGCGTTCTGATCTGACTCGATCTCCCAAACACTGGAGATCAAAAAATGTGGGAGCGGGCTTGCTCGCGAATGCGGAGTGTCAGTCGACGAAGATGTTGGCTGGCCCCCCGCAATCGCAGGCAAGCCAGCTCCCACATCTGTTTTGTGTTGTTGGCAGGGTTGGCGTCCGACTTATTTACGCAGTAGCAAGCCGGGCAATTGCGCTACCAGCTTCTGATTGTTCAACGGCGCCCGGATAAACCCACGCTGGGTCCCATCCGGTCCGATCAGCGCCAGGTTGCCACTGTGGTCGACGGTGTAGTTGGGCTTGCTGGTATCGGCCGGAATGAACGGAATGCTCACCGCATTCGACACCTTCTGCACCTCCTCCACGTTTGCGCCGGTCAGGCCCTGGAACTGCGGGTCGAAGTAGCCCAGGTACTGCTTGAGCTGAGTCGGCGTGTCGCGGTTCGGGTCGACGCTGACCAGGATCACCTGCAACTTATCCACAACGTCCTTGGGCAGTTCGCTCTTGATCTGGCGCAGCTGGGCGAGGGTGGTCGGGCAGATATCCGGGCAGAAGGTGTAGCCGAAGAACAGCAGGCTCCACTTGCCTTTCAATTCGTTGACCACCACTGGCTGGCCGTCCTGGTTGGTCATGGTCACCGGCGGCAACTGACGGCTTTGCGGCAACAGGATGATGCCAGCGTCAATCAAGGCGGTAGGGTCACCCTGGCCTTTGCCCGAGAGCACTTTGTTAACGGTCAGGCCCATGATCAATGCCACCAGGGCCACCAGGATGAAGACAGTTTTTTGAGTTCGAGTCATAGGTTCAACAGTAGGTAGTGGTCAAGGAGCAGCGCGATAAACAGCAGCAGCAAGTACCAGATAGAGTACTTGAAGGTGTTGATCGCCGCGTGCGGCCGACCGCCACGGTACAACACCCAGGCCCATTGCAGAAAGCGCCCGCCCAACAGCAGTGCACACGCAAGGTACAACGGGCCGCTCATGTGGATCACATAGGGCATCAGGCTCACCGCCAGCAAGGCGCAGGTGTAGAGCAGGATATGCACCTTGGTGTAGTGCTCGCCGTGGGTCACCGGCAGCATCGGGATACCCGCCTTGGCGTATTCCTCCTTGCGGTGAATGGCCAGGGCCCAGAAGTGCGGCGGCGTCCAGGCGAAGATGATCAGCATCAACAGCAGGGGCTCGGCGCTGACATGCCCGGTGACCGCGACCCAGCCCAGCAGTGGCGGCGCAGCACCGGCCAGGCCACCGATAACGATATTCTGCGGCGTCGCACGCTTGAGAAAGCCGGTGTAGATCACCGCATAACCGAGCAGCGAGGCCAGCGTCAGCCAAGCCGCCAACGGGTTGGTGAACGCCAGCAACAGCGCCAATCCTGCCACAGCCAGAAACAATGCAAACGCCAACGCCGCCAGCGGCGATACCCGTCCCTCTGCCAGCGGCCGCTTGTGAGTGCGCGCCATCACCGCATCGATACGCCGATCCACCACATGATTGACCGCCGCCGCACCGCCCGCGCACAGGGCAATCCCCAGGTTGCCAAATACCAGTACCGTCCACGGCACGCCTGCACGGGTCGCCAGGAACATCCCCACCAGCGAGGTAATGAGCATCAGCACCACCACCTTCGGCTTGGTCAGCTCCAGGTAATCACGCCAGATCGCCTGACCCTGACGCGCGCCGATCAAGGTCGCCATGGCATTTCTCCTTTAAGGGTGATGAGGCCCGATACGTGTTTACGCGGAATGAAACGCCAACCGAACGGCAACTGGTTGCGCACCCGGACCAGGCTGGTGCGGGCGTGGTAGTTGACCAGAACCAGCGTCAGCAACAAGGCCGCACCACCCGCGTTATGCCCGACCGCAACCGGCAGCGGCAGGTGGAAATACACATTGCTCAGGCCCAGGCAGATTTGCGCCACCAGGGCGATCAGTAGCAAGCCCGCCAAGCGAGTCATACCTACTGCACGCAGTTGCCAGGCCAGGCCGAGCAGCACCAGGCTGACGATGACGGCGCCAATGCGATGGGTCAGGTGGATGGCGGTGCGTGCCTCACTGTCCAGCTGCCCGCCCAGGTAGTTGGGCCCGATGTGCTGTGTAAGATGAAAGCCGTTGGCGAAATCCGCTGCCGGCCACCATTCGCCATGGCACGTCGGCAAATCGATACAGGCCACCGCCGCGTAGTTGGAACTGACCCACCCCCCCAGCGCGATCTGGCCGATCACCAGCACCAGGCCCGCCGTCGCCCAATATTGCAGGCGCCTGGGCACAATCAAGGCGGGCAATACGCCGGACAAGCGCAGGGTCAGCAGAAACAGCAGGCTCAAGGTCGCAAAACCGCCTAACAAATGCCCGGTGACCACCTGCGGCCACAGCTTCAGCGTCACCGTCCACATGCCAAACGCGGCCTGCGCGAATACCACCGCCAGCACAAAGAGCGGCAACTTCACCGGCTGGCCTGGATCGCGCCGATGGCTCCACGAACGCGCGGCCAGCAGCACGATCAGCAAGCCCAGGGTGCCGGCGAAGTAGCGATGGGTCATCTCGGCCCAGCCCTTGTCCGCCTCGACCGGCGTATCAGGGAAATGCAGCTCGGCATGGGCCAACTGGGCTTCGGTCTTCGGCACGCTGATGAAGCCATAGCAGCCCGGCCAATCCGGGCAACCCAGACCGGCGTGGGTCAGGCGCGTATAGGCGCCGAGCAGCACGACGATCAACGCCAGCAGGGTGGCAAACAACGCGAGGCGAAATCCAGGCTTGGCCATGACGATGCCCTTATCCGATGTTCGACAGTTTCAGCAGAAGGCGCAGGTCGTTGAGCAAGTCCTTGCCCTTGACCTTGGCGTCATAGCGCAGCACCAGGTTGCCGTGGGGATCGACAATCCACAGCTGCGCGTCACCCGGCGCGGCGGCGTGCTTGGTGAAGGTCGACAAGTCCAGCGAGTAGCGTTGCAACTGCGGATATTCCACTTTCAGCTTGGCCTCGTACTCCGCGCTCACCGGTTGCGCACTGGCCAGGGCATGGCTGGCACGGGAGGCATCACGGCCCAGGCTGATTTGCAGTTGGCGTGCGAGGTACACCAACTGCTGGCAATCGGCTGCACAGGCGGTGGGCGCGGTCACCAGCAGTTGCCAGCGCTGCTCATCGGCCTGTACGCCTATATCAGCGCGGGTCTGGCCATTACCGATCATCTCTCCGTGGTAGCTGCGGCTCTGCGGTACCCAAAACTGCAGCTTGTACATGAAGGTGGCCAGCGCCATCGGGCCGATCACCATCATCAGAATCAGGATCAACTGCCAACGGCCTTTGCGCCGATCGGGCGTTTCAGACATGTTGAGTGGATTGGTGGCCGCTCCCATGGGGCTTCTCCTTTTTGTTGTGCAATCCGAGGTAGAGATAAAGCGCCAGCAACGCCAGCGACATGGCGAACCACTGCACGGCATACGCCACGTGTTTTTCCGGGCCCATGGCGACGATTGGCCAGGTGGTTTCGTAGGTGCCGGGGCCGGCTTCGGCCCGCAGTTCGTAGGCGAATCCGTTGCGGCCCAGCTCGGACCAGAGCGCGGCAGGGTGCAAGGCCGTCAGCAGACGCGGCCATTGCGCGGTCGTGGGGTCCGCGCGCAACTGGAAGGTTTCGCCAGGCGCGATGTACACCCAGGCGTCAAGATTCACAGGCTGATCCGGCGTGGTGAAGATGGGCGGCGTGCGCCGATCCGGCCAGGGCAGCCAACCGCGATTGAGCAACAGCCACAGGCCGCTGGCCTGGTCGTGGAAGGGTTGCAACAGCTCTACGCCGGCTTTGCCGTCGCGCAGGCGATTGTCGAGAAACACGCTGTGCTCAGCGTCGAATTGACCGCGCAACCGCACGCGGCGAAAGGCGGGGTCAGCCTTGTCGTTGAGCTGCGCGCTGCTGATCGGGTCAGCCGCGCGCCGGTCGGCATAACTGTCCACCAGCAACTGCTTTTCATGGCCGCGAGACAGCTGCCAAAACCCCAGACCCACCATCAACGGCAGCAGCACCAACACCACCACAGTGGGTGCGACGCCTGGACGAAAGCATTTTATGGCGCTGGCTATACTTGTTTTCATTGCCCGCCCATCCCATTGGAGCCAGACCATGCTCAAAGCCGCTATTGCCCTGATGCTGATCGCGACCGTTGTGAGCCTGTTCAGTGGCTTGTTCTTCCTGGCCAAGGACGAGGGCAACTCCAACCGCCTCGTCACTGCCTTGACCGTGCGTGTCGTGCTGGCCGTGATCACCGTGGCGCTGATCGCCTGGGGCTTTTTCAGCGGCCAACTGGTTTCTCATGCGCCGTGGTAGGGCGCCTCACAGCACATAGACGAAGAAAAACAGCCCGATCCACACCACATCCACAAAGTGCCAATACCAACTGGCCGCCTCGAAACCGAACTGGTGCTCGGCATTGAAATGCCCCTTGAGGATGCGCATCAGCATCACGAACAAAATAACGGTGCCAATGGTGACGTGGGCGCCGTGGAAGCCGGTGAGCATGAAGAACGTCGCACCGTACACGCCGGAGCCCAGGGTCAGGCCCAGCTCTTTGTAGGCGTGGATGTATTCCTCAGCCTGGAACCCGAGGAATGCCAGGCCCAACAGCACGGTGATCGCCAACCAAATTTTCAGCGCGCCGCGATGACCTTTGCGCAGCGCATGGTGGGCAATGGTGATGGTCACGCTGGAGCTCACCAGCAGGATGGTGTTCACCAGCGGCAGGCCCCAGGGGCTGATGGTGCCTTCCGGTGCCGGGTACATCTTCGGATCGGGGTTGTTCAGCAACGGCCAGGCAAATTCGAAGTTCGGCCACAGCATGTGCGCAATGCCCTTGTGGCCCTCGCCACCCAGCCACGGACCGGACATGTGCCGTACATAAAAAAGCGCACCGAAGAATGCGATAAAGAACATCACCTCGGAAAAGATGAACCAGGTCATGCCCCAGCGGAACGAGCGGTCCATCTGCGAACTGTACAAACCGGCACGGCTTTCCTTGATCACCGCGCCGAACCAGCCGAACAGCATGTAAGCCAGCAACAGCCCGCCGACGAAAAAGATCCACGGGCCGTGGGATTCCGCGCGCGCGGCCTTGAGGTCGTTGAACCACAGACCCAACCCGTACACCGTGATCAACAGGCCAAACGTGGCAATTATTGGCCATTTGCTTTGTGCTGGTACGTAGTACGTATCATGAGACGACATGTATTCGCTCTCCTGATTGAGGGGGCAAACAGTAGCTAGCCGCCGCTGTGGACAGCCACCGGCGGTTGGCGCGCAGTGATGTCGAACAGCGTGTACGCCAGGGTCAGATGCTTCACATCCTTGGGCATGTCGCGGTCGACGATAAAACGCACCGGCATCTCGATGCGTTGGCCCGGTTGCAGCACTTGCTGGGTGAAGCAAAAGCACTCGGTCTTGTGGAAGTACATCGCCGCTTCGGCCGGGGAAATACTGGGGACGGCCTGGGCAGTCATTGGCTTATCGGTAGGGTTGTGCGCCACGAACAGCATCTCGGTCACCGCGCCCGGGTTAACGACTACCTCGTCAGCCTTGGCATAAAAATCCCAGACCATGTCGATGGCGTTGGTGGACAAAAACTGCACTCGCACCTGGCGCGAGGAATCGACGATCTGCTCGCCCTCGTACTGCCCGGCCGTCTTGCCGTTGATGCCGAATGCCTTGCACATCACGTCGTAGATCGGCACCAGTGCAAAGCCGAAGGCGAACATCGCCACCACCAGGATCAGCAGCCGCGTGACCAGGCGCTTGGTGGGCAAGGACTCAGCCATGGCAGCCTCCCATCGTCCTGTTCATTTGACCTCCGGTGGCGTGGTGAACGTGTGGTACGGCGCAGGCGAAGGGATGCTCCACTCCAGGCCTTCAGCGCCATCCCAAGGCTTGGCCGGCGCGGGCGTACCGCCACGGATGCACTTGATCACAATGAACAGGAAGAAGATCTGCGTGGCGCCGAACATGAACGCGCCGACCGACGAGACCATGTTGAAGTCGGCGAACTGCAGGTTGTAGTCCGGCACCCGCCGCGGCATACCCGCCAGCCCGACGAAGTGCATCGGGAAAAACGCCATGTTCATGCCCACGAAAGACAGCCAGAAGTGCAGCTTGCCCAGGGTTTCGTCGTACATGTGGCCAGTCCATTTCGGCAGCCAGTAGTAGGCCGAAGCGAAGATGCCGAAGATCGCACCGGGCACCAGTACGTAATGGAAATGCGCCACCACGAAATAGGTGTCGTGGTACTGGAAGTCCGCCGGAGCAATCGCCAGCATCAGCCCGGAGAACCCACCGATGGTGAACAGGATCACAAAGGCCACGGCAAACAGCATCGGCGTCTCGAAGGTCAGCGAGCCTTGCCACATGGTGCTGACCCAGTTGAACACCTTCACCCCCGTGGGCACGGCGATCAGCAACGTGGCGTACATGAAGAACAGCTCGCCCACCAGCGGGATGCCCACCACAAACATGTGGTGCGCCCACACGATGAACGAGAGGAACGCGATACTCGCCGTGGCGTAGACCATCGAGGTGTAGCCGAACAGCGGCTTGCGCGAGAAGGTCGGGATGATCGAGCTGACGGCGCCAAAGGCCGGCAGGATCATGATGTACACCTCGGGATGGCCGAAGAACCAGAACACGTGCTGGAACAGCACCGGGTCACCGCCGCCAGCGGCACTGAAGAAGCTGGTGCCGAAGTGGATATCCATCAGCATCATGGTCACGCAACCGGCCAGCACCGGCATGACCGCAATCAGCAGGAATGCGGTGATCAGCCAGGTCCAGACAAACAGCGGCATTTTCATCAACGTCATGCCGGGGGCGCGCAGGTTGAGAATGGTGGCGACCACATTGATCGCGCCCATGATCGAGCTGATGCCCATCAGGTGGATCGCGAAGATGAAGAACGTCACGCTTTCCGGCGCATAGGTGGTCGAGAGCGGGGCGTAGAAGGTCCAGCCGAAGTTCGGCCCACCGCCCGGCGTGAACAGCGTTGAGACCAACAGCAGGAACGCCGCCGGTAACAGCCAGAAGCTGAAGTTGTTCATGCGCGGCAGGGCCATGTCGGGCGCGCCGATCATCAACGGGATCATCCAATTGGCCAGGCCTACAAACGCTGGCATCACCGCGCCGAACACCATGATCAGCCCGTGCATGGTGGTCATCTGGTTGAAGAACGCCGGCTGCACAATCTGCAGGCCTGGCTGGAACAACTCGGCCCGGATCACCATGGCAAATGAGCCGCCGAGCAGGAACATGGCAAAAGCGAACCACAGGTACAGGGTGCCGATGTCTTTGTGGTTGGTGGTCAGCACCCAGCGCATCAACCCCTTGGCGGGGCCGTGGGCATGGTCGGCGTGACCATGGTCATCGATCACAGCGCTCATGGCCGTTCTCCTGCAAGCGAGTGGGCGGGGCGGGTCGAGGTAGACGCCTTGAGGTAAGTCATTTGCTTTCCGCCTGCTTGATGGCCAGCACGTCTTTAGGCGTGACCATGTCGCCTTTGTTGTTGCCCCAGGCATTGCGCTCGTAGGTCACTACGGCAGCGATATCCACTTCCGAGAGCTGTTTGCCAAAGGCCGCCATCGCGGTGCCGGGCTTGCCGTGGTAGACAATGCTCAGGTGATCAGCTGCGGGGCCGGTGGCGATCTTCGAGCCCTTGAGCGCCGGGAACATCGGCGGCAGGCCCTGGCCTTCGGCCTGGTGACAGGCCACGCAGGTGGTGTGGTAGACCTTGTCGCCACGGGCCACCAACTCTTCCAACGTCCACTCTTTAGAGGTCAGCTCCTTGAGCTTGGCGGCCTCTGCCTTGCGCTCGCCAAGCCAGGTCTCGTAATCGGCCTTGGACTTGACCTCGACCACAATGGGCATGAAACCGTGGTCCTTGCCGCACAGTTCGGCGCACTGGCCACGGTAGATGCCGGGTTTCTCAACGCGGGTCCAGGCCTCATTGACGAAACCGGGAATGGCGTCGCGCTTGACCGCAAAGGCCGGCACCCACCAGGAGTGGATCACGTCGGCGGCCGTCACCAGAAAGCGCACCTTGGCGCCCACTGGCAATACCAGGGGCTGGTCGACTTCCAGCAGGTAGTGTTCACCTTTGGTCGCCTGGTTGTGGATCTGCTCGGCAGGCGTGGCCAGGTTGCTGAAGAACTCCACGTCCTGGCCCAGGTATTTGTAATGCCACTTCCACTGGTAGCCGGTGACCTGGATATCGATATCCGACTCACTGCTGTCGTAGATATTAATCAAGGTCTTGGTCGCAGGAATGGCCATCGCGATCAGGATCAACAAGGGCACGACGGTCCAGAGGATTTCCACGGTGGTGCTCTCGTGGAACTTGGCCGCGACCTGGCCCGTGGACCGGCGATGAAGGATCATCGACCAGAACATCGCGCCAAACACGATGATGCCGATCACCACACAGATCCAGAAAATGGTCATGTGCAGGTCGAACACAGCGTGACTGACTTCTGTCGCCCCTGGCGCCATATTCGTTGTCCAGGCGGCATGTGCCTGGCCGAATACCGACCACAACAGGAGGCCCATCCAAACGTGTGGATGTCGCATCATTGCGGGTTCCCCTTATCGTTCTTGTTATCCCGCCGGTTTGCACCTGCGTCGAAGGGAGCGGCTTCCATACTGCTTACAACCGCCTGGCCTTGCCTGCTTATGCAGTCTGGCGTCATCAGCTAATCGCGTACAAACCCGAGTATAGACACGCTCTGCAACCCTGCAATGCGTAGGGGCAAATGAGTAGAAATGACCGGAAATAGCCAATAAAACCGGGAGCGGAATCGTTTATCCGACGAACGATGGCAATTCGATATAACGGTGGCGCATAACCATGAAATAATTATGACAAATGCGTCTTAGACGCTCGTATAAACGAGCTACCTTATCCTCTCCCTTTTCCTACACCTGCATCACTGGAGCTTTCATGAACACCGCCGCATTGCGCGAGCAGATTTCCCGTGCCCATCAACACGAAGCCAGCACAGGCCAGCTTGCCCAGCAACTGGAAAAACAATTGCCGCACCTGCATTCGGCCATCTCCCTGGCTGACGGTGATCGCCACATTGTCATGACCCGCTTTGTCACCGCCTACATCGATCTCGTCCCCGATTTACTCGACGCCGCCAACGACGTGGCCCGCGAAGCGGGTATCGAAAGCCAGATCAAGCCGGTGCTGAAGATCGCCGAGCATTTCTTCCTGCAACCGCCCGCCATCCTCGCCGGCCACGAAGGGCTCGACGGCCTGCTGGACGAGGCCTACCTGGCGCATCGATTGGTGGAAGAGGTGAACGATCTCTATATCAAGCATTTTGGCCAGCCATTGATTCCGGCCGACACGACTGTCGCTAATGTCATCGCCCACCAACTGATCGGCGAAGCCTTCGCCAACCAGTTGGATGAAGCGGTACACCACGCCGTGGATGAAATGCTCAACGAAGACAGCTTTGCGCTGGAGTCGGTCGAAGCCTATCGCGAACAGCTGAAGAGCCCGGACACAGAAGCCGCGTGGAAACGCTGGCCGTGCCTGTCGCGGCAGTTGGGGGTTGAGTTGGCGTTGGATCAGCCCGCCTAGATCTTCGATCTAATACAAAACCCACGTGGGAGCGGGCTTGCTCGCGAATGCGGTGACTCAGTCAACATTTCCGGTGACTGACACCCTGCATTCGCGAGCAAGCCCGCTCCCACATTTTTGATCCGGTTTCGTCAGCTCACAGACGGCGCCGAACCTATCCCCGTCGTCGTCCGCACCCGACCTTCCAACCGGCGCTTCAACCCGCGCGCTTCGATCACCAGCGTCGAGCCCTTGGCCGCATTGGCCCGCCCCCATTCTTCCAGTAGCTCCAGGCAGGAATGGTCGATGTAACTCAAGTTGCTCAACGGCACGTGCACGGTGCTGCCCGCAGGTACCGTCGAGAGCACCTGGGTCAACGCCGGCACCTTCAGGAAGGTCGCCGCCCCCGTCAGACGCAGCTCCATCTCTCCTTCCTGGGGCAAGTCGATCAAGCTGACCTTGAGCCGCGAAGCCTTGAACGCCAGCTTGACCAACGTCAAACCAAAGCCCACCAATACACCGGTCAGCAGGTCGGTAAAGATGATCGCCAACGCCGTGGCTGCGTAGGTAAACATCGGCATCCGCCCATAGCGCCCCAGTGCCTTGAACGCCTTGATGTCCACCAGCTTGATCCCGGTGTACACCAACACACCCGCCAGGCTCGCCACCGGAATGCTTTGCAGCACACTCGACAGCAACAGCACGAACGCCAGCAGCCACAGCCCGTGGAACATCGCCGACAAACGCGTGGTCGCACCGGCCTGCACGTTGGCCGAGCTACGCACGATCACTCCAGTCATCGGCAAGGCACCAAGCAGACCACAGAGCATGTTACCGACACCCTGGGCGGACAACTCCTTATCGAAATCAGAACGCTGACCACTGTGCATGCGGTCGACCGCCGCGGCGGAGAGCAGGGTTTCGGCGCTCGCGATAAACGCCACGGCGAAGGCGGCAATCAGCAACTGGGGGTCAGCGAGGTTGAGCAGGTCGCTGGGACGCAGCCAGTCGATAGCGTCGGCGAGGTTTTCCGGGACTTCCACGCGTTTGACCTGCAACGCCAGCACCAGGCTGACCACCGTGGTCAGGCCTACACCCAACAAGGCACCCGGCACAAAGCGCAGGCGTTGCGGGCGTAATTTGTCCCAGGCGTACATCACCAGCATCGTCGACAAACCGAGCAATCCCGCCTGCCAACCCAGGCCGCCGCCCAGGATAGGAATCGCCTCGGCCAACGCCGCTGGGAACCCCGTCAGGTTATCCAGCCCAGAAGGCTTGGGCGCGCCGTCGAGCATCACGTGAATCTGGGATAACACAATCAATACGCCAATCCCCGCCAGCATACCGTACACCACCGCCGGCGCCGTGACGCGGAACCAGCAGCCCAGGCGCAAACGCCCGGCCACCAGTTGCAGGAAACCCGCCAACAACAGGATCGGCCCGAGCATCAGCATGCCGTGCTGGCGCACCAGCTCGAACACCAACACCGCCAGGCCCGCCGCCGGGCCACTGACCTGCAGCGGCGAGCCTGCCAACCAACCCACCACCAGGCCACCGATGATTCCGGTGATCAAGCCCTTGGCCGGGGGCATGCCTGAGGCAATCGCGATCCCCATGCACAGCGGCAGGGCGACCAGAAACACAACCACAGAGGCGAGCAGCTCCCGTGGCAGTACAGCTTTCAATTGAGCAGCACGCATGATGACTCTCCCGAGGCATTTACCGGGCGCGGCAAAGCCTGGCTGCGTCCATGGCAGCCACCGCTTTACCCGGCAGGGAAGTGTTTTAGAAGCGCGCTTTAGGCGTCGCGGAAGGAATCGGCCCGTCGCCGCTCAATGGGCGGAACGCAGACTGGTCCGCATCGTAGGCCCGGATTTCACTGGTCTCGATGTTGTAGATCCAACCATGAATAAATAAATGACCGTTGGCCATGCGCGAAGCCACGGAGGGGTGGGTGCGCAAATGTTGCAGCTGGGCGATGACGTTTTCTTCGGTCAGCACCTTCATGCTCTCGCCTTCGTTGGCGCAGTCGCAATTGTCATGGACCATGGTCTTGGCGACCTCGGCATGCCGCAACCAGGCTTTGACCGTCGGCATCTTCTCCAGGCTGTCGGGGTTGAGTACCGCGCGCATGGCGCCGCAATCGGAGTGCCCGCAGACGATGATGTGCTGTACGCCCAAGGCCAGTACCGCGTACTCGATGGCCGTGGACACACCGCCGTTCATCTGGCCGTAAGGCGGCACCACGTTGCCGACGTTACGCGTCACGAACAGGTCGCCAGGCGAACTTTGGGTGATCAGCTCGGGCACGATGCGCGAGTCGGCACAGGTAATGAACATCGCCCGTGGGCTCTGAGCCGTGGCAAGTTTTTTGAAGAGCTCTTCCTGCTGGGGGAAGACGTCGTGATGGAAATGCAAAAAGCCGTCAACGATATGCTTTAGCGCTGCATCGGCGGTTTCAGCCACCGAAGAGGCAGAAGCCGACGCAGCCAACGGCTGTTTATCCTTGTCACTCATGATTCATCCTCTTGATTAATGCAGGGGAGTTTTCAGGTCAGTTCGACGCTTAGCCAATGGAAAAGTTGTAATACGCCAGAGGCCAGAGCGCCGACTCATCAGTCAGTCGCTGAACAAGGTAACCGTCGAAACTTAACTCAAACTGAATGAACCGCTCTAGATCGCGGGTTTCAGTGATATCAAAACGCGACCATTCCTACAGGAGTTTCGCGTTTCACCTCTTCAGTTTACAACAAAGCCATCTGTCTGCCCGGAGGGCAAAAGGCCGTGCAATCCAGATTAAAACCTTCCCGCCGATCAAGACCAAGACGCTTGATCGCTTTACTGAAGCGTTGAGCCAGCAAGTCGGCAAACGGCCCTTCACCCCGCATGCGCACGCCAAAGCGGCTGTCATACACTTCACCACCACGCACCTGGCGCACCAGGCTCATCACATGGGTCGCGCGCTGCGGGTAATGCGCCGCCAGCCACTCCTCGAACAGCGGTGCCACCTCCAGCGGCAGGCGCAGCATCATGTACGCGGCACTTTGCGCGCCAGCGGCATGGGCCTCGGTCAGCAGACTCTCCAATTCACTGTCGTTGATCATCGGGATCATGGGCGAACACAACACGCCCACCGGAACCCCCGCCTCACGCATCACCCGAATCGCCCGCAACCGCGCCTTGGGCGCCGCCGTGCGTGGCTCCAGGATGCGCTTGAGTTCGTCGTCCAGGCTGGTGAGGCTGATCATCACGGCCACCAGCCGCTGGCGCGCCAACTCAGTGAGCAGGTCCAGATCGCGCAAAATCAGCGATCCCTTGGTGATAATGGTCACCGGGTGGCGATAGCGCAGCAGCACTTCCAGGATTTGCCGGGTGATCTTGTACTCGCGCTCGATCGGCTGGTACGGGTCGGTATTGGACCCCAGATTGATCGGCGCGCACACATAACCCGGCTTCGACAGTTGCTGCTCCAACACATCGGCGGCGTTGGTCTTGGCGATCAGTTTGGTTTCGAAATCCAACCCCGGTGACATATCCCAATAAGCATGGCTGGGCCGCGCATAGCAGTAGATGCAGCCATGCTCGCAGCCACGGTAGGGGTTGATCGAACGATCAAACGGCAGGTCCGGCGAGTTGTTGCGGGTGATGATGCTCTTGGCCGTCTCGATACGCACTTCAGTGCCCTGGGTCGGTGGCACTTCCTGAAACCAACCATCGTCCTCGGCCACGCTCACCGTAGGCGCAAAGCGGTTATGCAGGTTGGTGGCCGTGCCTCGGCCACGGGGCGGCAGGAGAGAACTCATGGGCATACCTCTATACTGTATCCACATACAGTATTTGAACCTGGCATTTCGCGCCAGCACCGTCGAGCGGGAAGTTTCGAGGCCATCTCCTGACAGCTGAAAACGCACCGTATTACATACGAACTTTCACGACATAAATCGCCACACTTGAGTCGTGGATTAAACTTTTGTTCTGCAACTATGATCCAGTCTCAACTTAGTAACCAACCAGAAGGACCTCTATATGTCTCAGGACGAACTGCGCTTAACGTGTGAGGATTTTGAAAAAGATAACAGCCCTGAAGTGTTGCTCGAACGTTTTAACAATGGGGTTCTTTCGTACGCCATGTACGCCTCTTCATCCAGGAAAGACGGCCACTACGACACCACATCATCGCCAACGGACCTGGACAATGACGGCGACTTTGACGACGAGGACAAGGCATTTTTTCTGACCATGGCCAACGCGTTTGCAATGACCTGCCAGAAAACTCGGAATTAAACTAATTACACCGACTAACTACAGCCGCCCAACTTATATCAATAACCTATAAGTTGGGCTTCCCACTCTAACTTTAGTTAATTCTTATCGCCCGATTTTTTACGTATGTCTGCAACTTGAGCAGCACTGATTGCGCCACCTGTATTACCCCAGCTGCCCCGGACAAAACTGACAACATCAGCCACTTCCTGATCCGACAGGCGCCAAGCGAATGCCGGCATGGTGAACGTGGACGGTGCCGTGTGAGTGGCCGGCAAGGTACCACCGTTCAACACGATATTGATCAATGACGTGGCATCCGCCGTCTGCAACACCGGGTTGCCCGCCAGCGCTGGGAACACCCGTGTGTAGCCATGGCCGTCGGTACGGTGGCAGGCCGCGCAGTTGTCGATATACACCGAGGCGCCCCGCTGGCTGTCGTCGCCTTTCCACAAGGCCTCGGCCACTTGCTTGTCATACGTGTGCGGTGAGTCCTTGGGGTCCACCGCCGGTAAACTCTTGAGGTAACGGGCGATAGCCGTCAGGTCATTTTCCGACATGTACTGCATGCTGTGGACGACAACGTCGCTCATGCCACCAAATACTGCGCTGCGGTCACTGCGGCCGGTCTTGAGGAACTGCACCAGTTGCTCCTCGCTCCAGCTACCGAGGCCGTCCTTGTGATCGCCACGCAGGCTTTTCGCGATCCAGCCTTCGAGCGGCGCGCTGCCGGCCAGGAAGGCGTTGCCGTCAGTGGCACTCAGGGCTTTTTCCTGCATGGTCAACGCCCGTGGCGTATGGCACGCACCGCAATGGCCAAGGCCCTCCACCAGGTAGGCACCCCGGCTGATCACCGGGTCGACGACGGCTTGCGCCTGATGCTCCTCGACGGCAGGCGCAAACATCCAGCGCCATGCCGCCAACGGCCAGCGCATGCTCAAGGGCCACGGAATGTCACTGTCCTTGTTCTCTTGAGCGACGGGTTCCACCCCCTTCATGAAGTACGCGTACAACGCCTGCATATCGCTGTCGCTGACACGTGCGTAAGACGGGTAGGGCATCGCCGGGTAGAGCGTACTACCGCTCTTGGCGACGCCATGGCGCACAGCCTTGTCGAAGTCTTCGAAGCTGTAGTCGCCCAGGCCGGTCTTGTCCGGGGTGATGTTGGTGGAATAGATCACGCCAATGGGGGTTTCCATTGGCAGGCCACCGGCAAACGGTTTTCCACCCTTCGCGGTGTGGCAGGCCACGCAGTCACCCGCGCGGGCCAGGTATTCACCTTGCTTGATCAAGTCAGTTTCAGCGGCGCTGACAGAGCAACTGCTGAAAAGCGCGAAGGTCGCGATAACAAGTGCTTTCATGGTCATCGCTCCTTATGCCTGAACCAGTGGGCCGGGGTTTTTCAGGTACTGCTCGCGGATCGCCCGCGCCGACCAGTAGGTCAACGCCGCCACCAGGCCTGTAGGGTTGTAGCCCAAGCCTTGTGGGAAAGCGGATGCACCTGGGACAAACACGTTGTGCACATCCCAGCACTGCAGGTAGCGATTCAATGCACTGGTTTTCGGGTCGGTGCCCATGATCGCGCCACCGTTGAGGTGGGTGGTCTGGTACGACGCCGTGTTGAAGTGTTCGCCGACTTTTTTGCCGAGCACAGCAATTGCCTTGGGGTTCATCGCTTCAGCGACCTTGCCCATTTTCTCGACCATGAAGCGGTTCATCTTGATGTCGTTTTCCTGCCAATCGAACGTCATCCGCAGCAACGGCTGGCCGTAGGCATCGCGGTACACCGGGTCCAGATCCAGGTAGTTACCCCGGTAGGACTGATGGGCACCGTGGGCATCCATCGACACCTGGTGGGTGTAGTAATCGGCGGTGGCGCGCTTCCAGGCGCTGCCCCACGCCGGGGTGCCCGGCGGGTTGGACGTACCGGCAATCGGTCGACTGCCGGCCTGGTTGACCCACATCGGCGAACCGCCCACAAAGCCATGGGGCCCGTGGTCGAAGTTGTCGGCGTTGAAATCATCGATGGCCACGCCATTGCCGCCGGCGCCGATGAAGTTGTTGGTGTGGGTGTCCTTGTCGAAGAACGCCTTGATGGTGGCCATGTTCTGGTAGGCGAAGTTTCTGCCCACCACGCCCTCGTTGGTGATCGGGTCGTAGGGCTTGCCGATACCGGAGAGCAGCATCAAGCGCACATTGTGGAACTGGAATGCGCCGAGGATCACCAACTCCGCTGGTTGCTCGCATTCCCGGCCCTGGGCGTCGATGTACGTCACGCCAGTGGCCTTGCTCTTGGTGCTGTCGAGGTTGACCTTGAGCACGTGGGAATTGGGCCGCAGTTCAAAGTTCGGCACCTGGCGCAACGCCGGCAGGATGTTCACGTTCGGCGATGCCTTGGAATACATGTAGCAGACGTAGCCGCTGCAAAAACCACAAAAATTGCACGGCCCCATCTGGGCGCCATAGGGATTGGTGTAAGGCCCCGAAGTGTTGGCTGAGGGCAGGTTGTAGGGTTTGTAACCCACCTCGGCAGCCGCTTTCTGAAACAGCTGTGCGGAGACGGTGTTTTTCTGCGACTCCAGCGGGAAAGGGTTGGAGCGATCCGGCGCATACGGGTTACCGCCACGGCCTTCGCCTACCAATTGCCCTTTTACGGTCCAAGCCTGTCCAGAGGTGCCGAAGACTTTTTCCGCGTAGTCGAAAAACGGTTCCAGCTCTTCGTAGCTCACGCCGAAGTCCTGGATGGTCATGTCCTTGGGAATGAAGTGTTTGCCGTAGCGTTCTTCATAGTGGCTGCGCATGCGCAACTCGATCGGGTCGACACGGAAATGCACGCCGGACCAGTGCAGGCCCGCTCCGCCCACCCCATTGCCCGGCAGAAATGCGCCCAGCTGACGGTTGGGCAGGGCAACGTCATTCACGCTATGGCGAATGGTCACTGTCTCCTTGGAGATGTCCTGGAAGAGTTTTTTACGCACGCTGTAGGTCAATTCGTCGATGACCTGGGGATAGTTGCCGTCGGGGTAAGTGTCCTGCATAGGACCGCGCTCCAGCGCTACCACGTTGAGGCCTGCTTCTGTCAGCTCCTTGGCCATGATCGCGCCGGTCCAGCCGAAGCCTACGATCACTGCATCCACTTTCTTCATAATGGTCGCCACGTTTATGCCCTCTCGCCGCGGATGGAAACTGCCGGGAAGGGGTATTGCTCGTTGCGTTCAACCCAGTCCATGAAATCGGCGCGGGCGCCGGGAAAACCGATCATGGTCCAGCCGACCATGCCTTTGTTGCCGCCGTGGATCGGGTCGCAGAAGAAGCCTTCCTTGGTGTTTTGCAGCAACAGGTTGAAGAACAGCTTTGGTGGCACCGCCTCGAAATGCGCCGTCACCTCACTGCCGCCCGCCTCCAGACGACGTAACATGTCGTCTCGGGTAGCGCTGTCTTGCGCAGCAAAAACTTTGCCGTTGAACGCTTTCGACCATGCATCCGTCGCGGCAATGCCCAGGCGATAGATCTCCTTGGGCACCAATTTGCTCTGCCACCCCATCTCCGGCGGCGCATCGGCGTTGAATGGGCCTTGCATGAACCACAGGGCTCCGCTGGCGTAAGGCGTGTTCATCTGGCGGTCGATGTATTCCGGCGCACCCGCTTCCAGAGCGCCTGGGCCTTGGGCATCGGCGGGGATCAATTGCGCGACGGCGGCATTGATAAACGTCCACTCCTCAGCCGTGAAATAAGTTGGCTCGTAGGCCTTTTCGCTGGCTGCAGGCTGGACGGGCGCGGCCTGGGCCGGCTCAGGCGTCGCCATCAGCATCGAGCCGCCAAGGCCGGTGCTGGCAACCGTGACCACCGGGATCAAGGTCAAGGATTTGCGCAGAAAGTCACGCCGGGGGTTGTCTTGATCTTGATCAGACATGGTGGCACCTCATCATGTGGTCACGGGTTTATCAGCCGGCTTCTAGTGAGCGATTTGGCTTTTTAAGAAATCAATAGTTACAAATGATAGCAGGCTATGTATCAGGAAAAGCGTTTCAGCGACTAAAGACTGAGTATTCACAGTCCTTTGACGGGCCCCAACCTGAGTGCCATTCACCGAGCTCCTGCTCGGCCATGTCAACAATGCTCAAGAATCAAGGGCTGCCGGTCTTCGGCCCCAGCAATGGCTTCAAGGATGGTGTTCGCTACATGATGGGAGCCGATGTCGACAAATTGCGCACGACTTTGGGGAATGGCGATTGCAGCATCAGCGCGTTTGCGTTGAGCGCGATGAGGGACTGGATCACGACAACGGGAAAAGAAGAGAAACAACAGTAGGAGCCGGCTTGCCGGCTCCTGCAGTGGGCCATCCGTTAGTCTTTTTTCAGCTTCGGGTTAGGAAAGAACTGCACCGCCTGCACCTTGGGGTCCGCAGGCGCTTTCAACGCCGACGTGTTCACCCGTGTGCCCAATTCCTTGGGGACCGACAACCCTTGGTCATTCAGCGTGTCGGTGTAACCGCAGGCCACGCACTCGCGATGCGGCACGTTGTCCTCGGTCCACATCTTCAACTTGTCCGGCTCGCTGCACGCCGGGCAGACCGCCCCGGCGATAAATTGCTTTTTAGTAATCACAGGCCCTTCACTCATGCTGCCGCGTCCTCACTCAGGCCGCTGTGGCGCAAGAGTGCGTCAATCGACGGCGCACGTCCGCGGAAGTCGACGAACAGCACCATCGGCTCCTGAGAACCGCCACGCGCCAGGATTGCCTCGCGGAAGGCGCGGCCAGTCTCAGCGTTGAGCACGCCCTCTTCTTCAAACTTGGAGAAGGCATCCGCCGACAGCACTTCGGCCCACTTATAGCTGTAGTAACCCGCGGCGTAACCACCGGCGAAGATGTGCGCGAAGCTGTTCGGAAAACGGTTGTAGGCCGGTGGACGCATCACCGACACCTCATCGCGCACGCCTTCCAGCACTTGCGCCACGCTGCGGCCATCACCGTGGGTGGCGTGCAGTTCAAAGTCGAACAGCGAGAACTCCAGCTGACGCACCATCATCAAACCAGACTGGAAGTTTTTCGCCGCAAGCATTTTTTCCAACAAGTCCTGGGGCAGTGGCTCGCCGGTTTCGTAGTGACCGGAGATCAGCGCCAGGCCTTCCGGCTCCCAGCACCAGTTCTCCATGAACTGGCTCGGCAATTCCACCGCATCCCAGGCCACGCCATTGATGCCCGACACGCCAGCATGTTCAACACGGGTCAACAGGTGGTGCAGGCCGTGGCCGAACTCGTGGAACAGCGTGGTGACTTCATCGTGGGTCAGCAGGGCAGGCTTGCCACTGTCGGCCGGGGTGAAGTTGCACACCAGGTTGGCCACCGGGCTTTGCAGCACGCCATCGATCGTGCGACGACGATCGCGGGCGCCGTCCATCCAGGCACCGCCACGCTTGTTGGCGCGGGCATAGAGGTCGAAGAAGAAGCGGCCGACGTGCTGGCCGTTTTCCTTGATTTCAAACAGGCGGACATCCGGGTGCCAGGTGTCGAAGCCTTTCTGCTCGGCGATTTCGATGCCGTACAGGCGCTGCACGATGGCAAACAGGCCGCCCAATACTTTGTCGATCGGGAAGTAGGCGCGCAGGGCCTCCTGGGAAACGCTGTAGCGTTGCTCACGAAGTTTTTCGCCGTAGAAACCGCTGTCCCAGCTTTGCAGGTCCGCGCAGCCTTGTTCGGCGGCATAGGCCTTGAGCTGTTGCAGGTCCTGGGCGGCAAACGGCTTGCTGCGCTTGGCCAGGTCGCGCAGGAAGTTCAGCACCTGATCGCTGGACTCGGCCATTTTGGTGGCCAGGCTCAGTTCGGAGAACGACGCATACCCCAGCAGCTTGGCCAGTTCCTGACGCAGGTCGAGGATCTGTTCCATGACCGGACCATTATCATTCTGACCGGCATTCGGGCCTTGGTCCGACGCACGGGTACAGTAGGCCGCGTAGACTTCTTCACGCAGGGCGCGATCCTGGGCGTAGGTCATCACCGCGTAGTAGCTGGGGAATTCCAGGGTGATCAGCCAGCCGTCGAGGCCTTTGGCCTGTGCGGCGGCCGCCATTTGCGCCTTGGCCGAATCGGTCAGGCCGGCGAGGGTGGCTTCGTCGGTAACGTGTTTGGTCCAGGCCTGGGTGGCATCCAGCAACTGGTTGGAAAATTTGCTGCCCAACTCGGACAGTTTGCTCTGCACTTCGGCGTAACGCTTTTGCTGCTCCGGCGGCAAATCGATACCCGACAGGCGGAAATCACGCAGGGCGTGTTCCAGGATGGTTTTTTGCGCCACGTCGAAACCGGCGGCTTCCGGGCTGTTGGCCAAGGCTTCGAAAGCCTGGAACAATTCGCGGTTCTGGCCCATCTCGGTGGAGTAAGCACTCAACGCCGGCAGGCAGCCTTCGTAGGCTTCGCGCAGTTCGGCGCTGTTGCACACGGCATTGAGGTGGCTGACCGGGCTCCAGGCGGCACCCAGGCGGTCATTCAGTTCATCCATCGCCAGGACCAGCCCGGCCCACGTCGGATGTTTACCCTGGCTTTGCAGGATGCCTTCGATGGCGACACGGTTGTCGGCGAGGATCTGTTCGATGGCCGGCTGGACGTGCTCGGCACGGATCGCCGAGAACGGCGGCAGGTCGTAGGACTGCAGAAGCGGGTTGTTCGCGCTCACGGTTGGCACCTTGGCTGAAGAAATAGGTAAGAACAAAGATGGGGCCATCTTAATTACAATCAACGCCCACCGCAGCTATCAGCAGAAGAGAGAGAGGCTATCGTGACCCTTCGCACCTACCAAAACCATACGCCAACCCTGGGCGCCGGGGCTTTTGTCGATATTTCGGCGGTGGTGATCGGCGATGTCGAAATCGGCGTCGACAGCTCGGTCTGGCCGCTGACCGTGATTCGCGGCGACATGCACCGCATCCGCATCGGTGCACGCACCAGCGTGCAGGATGGCTGCGTGCTGCACATCACCCACGCGGGTCCCTTCAATCCGGATGGCTTCCCACTGCTGATCGGCGACGATGTGACCATCGCCCACAAGGTCATGCTGCATGGCTGCACTGTGGGCAATCGCATCCTGATCGGCATGGGCAGCACCGTGATGGACGGGGCGGTGGTGGAAGACGACGTGATCATCGGCGCCGGCAGCCTGGTGCCGCCCGGCAAGAAACTCGAAAGCGGCTTCTTGTATGTAGGCAGCCCGGTTAAACAAATCCGCCCGCTGACTGACAAGGAACGCGCCTTTTTCACCTACAGCGCCGCGAACTACGTGAAGCTCAAAGACCTGCACCTGGCTGAAGGATTCGACCGATGACTCTGCATTACCAAACCGTGCTGTTCGACCTGGACGGTACCCTCACTGACCCGCGCGAGGGCATTACCCGTTCGATCCAATATGCCCTCGGCAAACTGGGGATCGACGAGCCGGACTTGACCCAGCTGGAACATTTCATCGGCCCGCCGTTGCTGCAAGCGTTCATGCAGTTCTACGGTTTTGATGAAGCCAAGGCGTGGGAGGCGGTGAATTTCTACCGCGAGCGTTTCAAAGTGACCGGCCTGTATGAGAACCGCGTGTTCGAGGGCGTGATGCCGTTGCTGGAGGACTTGAGCGGCCAGGGACGCCAGCTCTACGTCGCGACGTCCAAGCCTTGGGTGTTCGCTCGCGAGATCGCCCGGCACTTCGATTTCGCCAAGCACTTCAAGGTCATCTACGGCAGCGAACTGGACGGCACGCGCACCAACAAAGTCGAACTGATCGCCCACCTGATGAGCGAGGAAGGCCTGGACCCGGCCACCACCCTGATGATTGGTGACCGCAAGCATGACCTGATCGGTGCGCACAGCAATGGGCTGGATTCGGCAGCGGTGGGGTACGGTTTTGGCAGTTTTGAAGAGTTGAATGCCGAGGCGCCAACCTGGCATTTTGAGACATTGGCCGAGATGCACCAGGCGTTTATGCAGCGTTCTTGAGATAGCTTTCGCAGGCACGCCAGCCCCTACATTTTGACCGGTGTACCCAGGACCAATGTGGGAGCTGGCTTGTCTGCGATGAGGCCCTAAAGCCCGGCACCTTCCAACTGTTTCAACGCCGCCTTGCGCTGCTCCACCGGCAACCCGCCCAGCTTCTCCACCGCCGCATAAAACCGCACCCAATCCCCACCTTCCTGCGCAAACAACGCCGCAAACGCCGGTACCCACTGGTCATACAACCCAAACGGTAACAACCGCGCATTGTTCATGGGCTGGTTTATCCAGGCGTCATAACGCTTATCCCCGCCCCATTGGTTATCACGCAGGTGTCGATAATCGGCGCGCAAACGCTCGAACTGAGCCGCCTTGGCCTGACGCATCGCATCCTTAGCCAACGGCTGGGCGTAGAGCGTTTCCAAGCGTCGACGGGTATCGAGGACCAGTTGGATAAACTGATCACGTTGCTTGGACGTCGACAGGCTATCTGGCGCCAGCCCCCGCGCAGCGCGCCATTGGCGTGCACCTTCCTGCTCAACGAAATTGGCAAACGACTCGTTGAATTCGGTGTCGTCCTTCACATAGAAACGCTGGTGCGCCAGCTCATGGAAGATCAGCGTGGCCAGGCGCTCATCGCCCCAGTTCATCATCGAATTCATGATCGGGTCATTGAACCAGCCCAAGGTGGAGTAAGCCTCAACGCCACCTATCGACACGTCCATACCCCGCTGCTTCAACAACGCTGCCTCGCCACGCGCCGCGCCCTGGTTGTAGTAGCCGCGATAGGCCACACAACCGGCAATGGGGAAGCAATGGGTTTCGGGGGACAGGGAAAATTCCTGCGTGGCGAAGACATTCCAGACCACATAGGGCCGGCCGATATCGGCGTACAACTTGTAACTCTGGTTGTCGGGCAGGTGCAGATGTTCACTGGCGAACGTGCGCGCCCGCTGAGATTGCACCAGGTGCTCGCGCAATAACGCAGGGCGTGTGGGGTCGGCAATCACCTGCGCCACCGGCTCACGAGCCCGCAGCAATTGCCACTGACCGCTGGCCAACTGACCGTAATAACTGACACTGGAGCAGCCGCTGAGCAGCACAACCAACAACCCTGGAAGAAAACGCCTGACCATGCCCCGACCGCTCCTGGGTAATTTGCTCGCCAGACTATCGCGCCTGTGTGGAATTTTTCCATGGCATGACGTGTTTATACTCATAGGGAGTCTGTTGCCGTCGGCGCCAGGCTCAATACTTCCTTCCCATTGAGTGCCTGCCATGCGCCAGCTCTTGCTTCCCGTCGCCGCCCTGTTTCTCGGTGCCTGCACCACAACGCCCGTACCACCGGTGGACCCGCAGCAAGCCTGGGTCGATTTCACCACGCCGACACCGGGCTCCAAGCTGGTCATGGCGCAGCGTCTGGACGGCAAGAACCTGGCTGACGGACGTTTCTTCCAATTCCCGCCCGGCCATCACGAACTGATGGTGCGTTTCGACTTTGAAGTCCCGGCAGGCGGCGGGCTGGGTGGGCTGAGCCAGATGATGTACCGCACTTGCTTCATGACCCTGGAATACGATCACTTCCAGGCCGGCCAGCGCTATGTGCTGGAAGGCCGCTCGCTGGCCTTCACGCCGAATATCCGGCTGTACGACTCGGCGCGTCAGTTGCTCGCGGAAGAACGCAGCGTCAACTGCATCTGATCAGTCGTTGTTCTTCTGGTAGACGATGGCCTTGGTGCCGTTCTCACAGCTGCCGACGACCATGGCGCTGTCGTGTTTGTCGGCTTCTTCCTTGCTGACGATTTCCAGGGTGTACGAAGGAACCGCATTCGCCTGGATCTTGACCTCGATCTCTTTCCTGAGCTCTTCACAATCTTTTGGAGCGGCCACGGCCGAAGTGGCCAATACACCGCAGATGATCGCCAAGGCAAAACGTTTCATGTGTGAAGCTCCCTGAATGCACTGCGCACGGATGTGCGCCTAGACTGCATAGGCTATAGGACCACATCGGTGAAATACGAGTTCTGATTTAACGCATAACTAAATGTCTGAACACACCTCTGTGGGAGCAGGACTTGCCCGCGGTGCGTCGCCTCGGTTTCGCAATGACGTCGAGGTGATGCGTTCGCAGGCAAGCCAGCTCCGACAAAAGCCGGCGCCTATCGCTACAGGGGCGTCAGTTTACGAGCGTGGCATCCAGGCTGATTTTCGCATTCAGTACCTTGGACACCGGGCACCCTTCCTTGGCTTTCTTGCTCAACTCGTCGAACTGCGCCTGGCTCGCGCCAGGGATCTTGGCCTTGAGGATCAGGTGCACGGCGGTGATCGCGAAGCCACCGTCGACCTGGTCGAGGGTTACTTCGGCCTGGGTGTCGATGCTGTCAGCCTTGAGCCCGGCATCGCCAAGAATCATGGAAAAGGCCATGGAGAAACAGCCCGCGTGGGCTGCACCGATCAGTTCTTCCGGGTTGGTGCCTTTGCCACCCTCGAAACGCGCCTTGAAGCCGTAAGGCGCTTCACGTAGCACACCGGTTTCCGTGGAAATAGAACCCAAGCCCGTCTTCAGGTCACCTTCCCAATGCGCGGATGCTTTTTTAACGATACTCATAGCGGTCTCCTCGAACGGTGGTTTTGCGTCAGTAAGGGTTCTGAGGATAGACGGCGTGGCAAAGTTCATCTTGTCGGAGAAACCGAGTGATTCAGTAGGAAATTTCCAGTCCCACTATTGAATCTCGGGTATATGCCCTCATTGCATGGGTATGCACATGAAGCGGCAGGTTTTGGTTCGTCTAAAAAGCCTGCGGCCCCCTTGGAGAAGCAGGCTTATGAAATCGCTGTCCGACGTAAAGTTCTCGACCCTCGACCTGGTGCCCGTGCGGGCCAACGGCAGTCCGGCGCAGTCGCTGCGCAATTCCCTGGACCTGGCCCAGCATGTGGAAAAGTTTGGCTACAACCGTTTCTGGGTGGCTGAACACCACAATATGGATGGCATCGCCAGTTCAGCCACCTCGGTGTTGCTCGGTTACCTGGCCGGCGGCACCTCGACGATTCGTGTCGGTTCCGGCGGCGTGATGCTGCCCAACCACGCGCCTCTGGTGATCGCCGAACAGTTCGGCACCCTGGAAAGTCTCTACCCCGGCCGCATCGACCTGGGCCTGGGCCGCGCGCCCGGCTCCGATCAGATGACCGCCCGCGCCCTGCGCCGTGAGCGCTCCGGCAGTGCCGACGATTTTCCGGAAGACGTGGCGGAGCTGATGGCCTACCTGGGCCCGCGCACGCCCGACCAACGGGTGATCGCCGTTCCCGGCACCGGCACCAACGTGCCGGTGTGGCTACTGGGCTCCAGTCTATTCAGCGCACAGTTGGCGGGCGAACGCGGTTTGCCCTACGCCTTTGCCTCGCATTTCGCACCGCGCCTGATGCATGAAGCGATTCGCGTGTACCGCAATCACTTCAAGCCTTCTGCCGTGCTGGACAAACCCTACGTGATGCTCGGTATTCCGTTGGTGGCGGCGGACACCGATGAACAGGCCGACTACCTGGCAACCTCGGTCTACCAGCGCATCCTCGCCCTCATGCGTGGACAAAGCCTGGTGCAGCGCCCGCCCGTGAAAACCATGGACGGCCTGTGGCTGCCCCACGAAAAAGACGCCGTCGGCAGCTTCCTCGGCCTGGCAATGGTGGGCAGCCCTGCGAAGATCCGCGCCAAACTGGAGGTGCTGATCGAGCAAACCGGTGCTGATGAGCTGATTTTTACCTGCGACCTGTACGAGCACGCCGACCGGATTCATTCCTACGAGTTGCTGGCGCAGTTAATGAAGGGCTAAAACCCTCAGGCAAAAAAAACCGACGCATCGCGTCGGTTTTTTATGTCCGCAACACAGGGTTAACCGCGCTTGTAGGCGATTTCCTTGGTGCCAGCTTCGCAGGTGCCGACCACTGTGTGGTCGCTCGGCGCAGCACCTTTATCCACCACTTCCAACGAATAACCCGAAGCGCCCTTGGCGTCGATTTTCGCCGCAATCTCGCTTTTGAGCTCTTCACAAGGCTTGCCCGCCGCCAGGGCCGTGCCTGCAATGCTCAACAAACCTACCGCTAACAGGAACTTCTTCATCCGTTACTTTCCTTGCGCTGATCTAAAAGAGCGTGCCGACGCTTGTGGCATCGGCACCCATTGGTTGTAGCGCAGGTTATGGCAATCGGCCAGTCAGCAAGTTCAACCGGTGCGATCAACTACTGGCAATTCGGAACCCCACCTTGAGGGTGACCTGAAAGTGCGCGGCCTTGCCGTCTTTGATGTGCCCGCGGGTTTCGGTCACCTCGAACCATTCCAAATGCTTGATGCTCTTGTTGGCCTCGGCCAGCGCATTATTGATGGCGTCTTCGATGCTGGAGGTGGACGAGCCCACCAGTTCGACTTTCTTGTAGGTGTGATGATCACTCATGGCAACTCTCCTAGGGGTCGTAAAGCAAGCGTAGCAGTCAATGTGCGTACTGCTTCTGGCGGCCGTTTCTACCTGAAAGTTCATATTTACTGCACTTTCTGAAACGGCCGCAGTCGGTATCTACACACGCCACTCAATCACTTCAGGAGAGTCCACATGGCCAACACTTCTTTACGCAAAGCGTCGCTGGAAAGCATGGAAGCCGAGATTTCGAGCCTGCTCAAGTCTCTGGAAAGTCTCAAGGACGATGCATCCGACGAGTCGCGCAAAACCTTGAAGGCGCTGAAGAGCAATGCGGAGAATGCCCTCAAGCACTCCCGCCACCTGATCAGCGACGCCTACGAAGAAAGCAAAGTCAAAATCCGCGAAACCGGTGTTGCAACCCGGGACTACGCACAAGAGCACCCATGGACAACGGCCGGCGTTGCCGTCGGTGCACTGGGTCTGCTCGCGGCTTATCTGCTGTGCAAACGCGGCGATTAAATAGGTTCGCGCTGTAGCTCAGCCTTGAGCCACTGCGCCAGTTGCCCGGCGCGCCCATCTGCGGCGCGTTTGGGCAGCCACAGCGCCAGGTGCGCCGGGGTTTCGCTGAAACCCCACGGCGCCACAAGGCGACCCGCCCGCACGTCCTCGGCCACCAGCGGCTGCGGGGCAATCGCCACGCCCAACCCTGCCACGGCCGCCTCCAGCAAGTAATACAAATGCTCAAACCCCTGGCCGTGCTTCAGCGCGCCGGGCTCAATGCCGTGCTGCGCTGCCCAACTGGGCCAGGCTTGCGGCCGTGACGTGGTGTGCAACAGCTTTTCGCCACACAAAGCCTCAGCAGGTGCATCGCGCAAGTGTGCATAGCCGGCAAAGCGCGGGCTCATCACCGGGCCGATGCGTTCACTCGCCAGCTCATACACCTGCATGTCCGCCGGCCAAGGCGGTTCAGCGAATACCAGCAGCGCGTCCAGGCCCGGGCGGCGAGGGTCCAGATCACCATCCCCCGCCGACAAATGCAGGCGCAGATCCGGCAGGTCAGCGTTCAAGCGGCCCAGGCGCGGGATCAACCAGCGCGCCAGCAGGCTGCCCGAACACCCGAGCACGAAAGGCGCATCGGCGCTGGCCTGGGTCAACTCGGCGCACACATCGCGCAGCCGCTCAAAGGCTTCGGCGCTGGCATCCCGCAGGCGAACGCCCGCATCTGTGAGTTTAAGGCCGCGCCCATCCTTGACGAACAAGCTGATCCCCAGATGCTCTTCCAGCACCTTCAACTGCCGACTGACAGCGCCGTGGGTAACATGCAATTGCTCGGCGGCCTGGCTGACGCTGTTCAAGCGCGCAGTCGCCTCAAAGGCACGCAAGGCATTGAGGGGCGGAAGGTCTCGGCTCATCTGTGAGTTTTCCTGACAGGTTACGGCGATCTTATCGGTTTTCAGCGCAGAGCGTCAGGGGTAGAGTGGCCCTCATTGCTTCCTACATCCTTTCTTTCCTGGAGCCTCCTATGACTCAGTCCCAGACCGATCTACGCCACGGCCCAGACGCCAACGGCCTCTTTGGCGCGTTCGGCGGCCGTTACGTCGCTGAAACCCTGATGCCGTTGATCCTCGACCTGGCCCGCGAATACGAAGCGGCCAAGGAAGATCCTGCATTCAAGGAAGAATTGGCCTACTTTCAGCGCGACTACGTCGGCCGCCCAAGCCCGCTGTATTTCGCCGAACGCCTGACCGAATTCTGCGGCGGCGCCAAGATCTACCTCAAGCGTGAAGAGCTGAACCATACCGGCGCGCACAAGATTAACAACTGCATCGGCCAGATCCTGCTGGCACGGCGCATGGGCAAGAAACGCATCATCGCCGAAACCGGCGCCGGCATGCACGGCGTGGCCACTGCCACCGTGGCGGCGCGCTTCGGCCTGCAATGCGTGATCTACATGGGCACCACTGACATTGAGCGTCAACAGGCCAACGTGTTCCGCATGAAGCTGCTGGGCGCTGAAGTGATCCCGGTGGTCGCCGGCACCGGCACGCTCAAAGATGCCATGAACGAAGCCCTGCGTGACTGGGTGACCAATGTCGACAGCACCTTCTATCTGATCGGCACTGTGGCCGGTCCGCACCCATACCCGGCGATGGTGCGCGACTTCCAGGCCGTGATCGGCAAGGAAACCCGCGACCAGCTGCAAGCTCAGGAAGGCCGCCTGCCAGACAGCCTGGTAGCGTGCATCGGCGGCGGTTCCAACGCCATGGGCCTGTTCCACCCGTTCCTCGATGACCAGAGCGTGGAAATCATCGGTGTTGAAGCCGCCGGCCACGGTATCGAAACCGGCAAGCACGCCGCCAGCCTCAACGGCGGCGTACCCGGCGTACTGCACGGCAATCGCACCTTCCTGTTGCAGGACGACGACGGCCAGATCATCGACGCCCACTCGATCTCCGCAGGCCTGGATTATCCCGGCATCGGCCCGGAACATGCGTGGTTGCATGATATCGGCCGCGTTCAGTACACCTCGGTGACGGACGACGAAGCCCTCGACGCCTTCCACAAATGCTGCCGCCTGGAAGGGATCATTCCTGCCCTGGAAAGCGCCCACGCCCTGGCCGAAGTGTTCAAACGCGCCCCCACCCTGCCGAAGGATCATCTGATGGTGGTCAACCTGTCGGGCCGTGGCGATAAAGACATGCAAACCGTGATGCACCACATGGAACTCTCTCTACAAGAGAAAACGCAGCAGGAGAAACACTGATGAGCCGCCTGCAAACCCGCTTCGCACAGCTTAAAGAACAAAACCGCGCCGCCCTGGTGACCTTCGTCACCGCTGGCGACCCTGGCTATGACACCTCGCTGGCCATCCTCAAGGGCTTGCCAGCCGCCGGCGCCGATGTGATCGAGTTGGGCATGCCCTTCACCGACCCAATGGCGGACGGCCCGGCGATCCAGCTGGCCAACATCCGCGCGCTGGAAGCCAAGCAGAACCTGGCAAAAACCCTGCAGATGGTCCGCGAGTTCCGCAAAGACAACAACGACACGCCGCTGGTGTTGATGGGCTACTTCAACCCGATCCACAAATACGGCGTGCCGCAGTTCATCGCCGACGCCAAGGAAGCCGGCGTGGACGGCCTGATCGTGGTCGACATGCCGCCCGAACATAACGGCGAACTGTGCGACCCGGCCCAGGCCGCTGGCATTGATTTCATCCGCCTGACCACGCCGACCACCGACGATGTGCGTCTGCCGACCGTGCTCAACGGCAGCTCCGGCTTTGTGTACTACGTGTCGGTGGCTGGCGTGACCGGTGCCGGCGCCGCGACCCTGGAGCACGTCGAAGAAGCCGTGACCCGCCTGCGTCGCCATACCGACCTGCCGATCAGCATCGGTTTTGGTATCCGCACCCCGGAACAAGCGGCGGCCATCGCGCGCTTGGCTGACGGTGTGGTGGTAGGTTCGGCACTGATTGATCACATCGCCAATGCCAAGAATGACCAGCAAGCCATCGATGGCGTGTTGACCCTGTGCGCGGCGCTGTCGGAAGGCGTGCGTAACGCTCGTAAGTAAAGGCCCCGTAAGCAGTGGGTAAAGTTCCTGATACAGAGGAATCAACCCGCCAAGGCACGGCCTAAACAGCAAGACCAAGGGATTTCGAACCTCGTTCGAGATCCCTTTTTTGTTTGCGTGCCCTGAGGAATACCCAATGAAAATGCCCTACTCCGTGATTGCCGGCCTTGGCGTGCTGGTGCTTGGCGCCAGCGCCCTGGTGCAGGCCGCGCCTTTTGACCAAGGCGGTCCTGACCGTGGCGGCCCACAGGGCCAGCACGAACAACATCGCGACGACCCACGCGGCCCGCAGGACAACCGTCGCGGCGGCCCGCCCCAGGACTTCGGCCCGGTACGGCAGATCATCCACGACAACCACGGCCAGTTCGCCCGTGGCGCACCGCCACCACCGAATGTGCGCCTGGTGCGTGGCCAGCCGCTGCCCCGTGGCTACTACGGCGAACGCCTCGACAATCGCGCCCTGGCGCGCCTGCCGGTGTATCCCGGTTATGAATGGCGCCGTTCGGGGCCGGATGTGGTGTTGATCGCCGTGGGTACGGGCATCGTCTACGAGATCCTCGACGGCGTCCTCAACTGAAACCCACCCACTGTAGGAGCCGGCTTGCCGGCGATGGCGGTAAGCCGGCTCCTAAAGGGCTGTGGTTATTTGAGTTCGATGCGTTCGACTTTGCCTACGAGCAATACGTAGGACAGCGCTCCGAGCAACGCCAGCACCGCGATATAGGTAATGGCCGGCGCAAACGAGTCGCCACTGGCCAGAAAGCCAATCACGATTGGCGTGGCAATCGCCGACAGGTTGCCGATGAAGTTGAAGACCCCACCGGTCAGCCCCAAGAGGCGCGCCGGTGCCAGGGTCGACACCAGCGACCAGGTAATCGACGCCAACCCATTACCAAAGAACGCCACCGCCAGGAACGCAATTACCCACGCCGTCGAGTCCACATAGTTGGCGCCAATGATCGCCGTGGAGATCAGCAGCCCGCCAATGATCGGCAACTTGCGCGCAAAGCCCACCGACGCGCCGCGACGAATCAGCCAGTCGGAAAAGATCCCTGAGCACAGCACGCCGACAAACGCTGCAAGGAACGGCAGTGACGCCAGCAGGCCGGACTTGATGAAGTCCATGCCGCGGTATTTCACCAGGTAAGTCGGGAACCACGTCAGGAAGAACCACAGCGTGGAGTTCAGGCAGAACTGCCCCAGGTAGATGCCCCAGAGCTTGCGCTTGCTCAACACGATGCCCAAATCGACCCAACTGAAGGGTGCCTTGGCGGCTTTTTCCTGCATGTCCACCAACCCGCCACCTTCACGGATCAGGTCGATTTCAGCGGTGTTCGCGCCTTTGAAATCCTTCGGTTCGCGGTACACCGCGTACCAGATCACCGCCCACACAATCCCCACGCCACCGGTCGCGACAAACACCATGTGCCAGCCGAATGCATGCTGCAGCCAGGCCAGTACCGGTGTGAGGAATGCCAGGCCGACAAACTGGCCGGAGGTGTAGACGCCAATCGCTGTGGCGCGCTCGCGTTCGGGAAACCAGGTGGTGACCACGCGGCTGTTGATCGGATACGCCGGGGCTTCCAGCGCACCCACCGCCATGCGCAGAACAAACAGCGCGATAAAGCTAGCGGCAAAGCCGAGCATGACGGTGGCGATGGACCACAGCAGCAACGCAGCGGTGTACAGAATGCGTGGGGGCACACGGTCCACCAGCCAGCCACCAGGGATTTGCATGGCGGCGTAGGTCCAACCGAACGCGGAGAAAATCAGCCCGACGTGCACCGGATCGATGCCCAGTTCGCTGGTCAACGCCGGGGCGGCAATCGACAGGTTGCTGCGGTCGAGGTAGTTGATCACCACGGTGATGAACAGCAGCACCATGATGAAAAAACGCTTTCTGGTAGGCGTGACTAAAGAAGCCTGCCCGGTGAAGGATTCAGGGTGCATGGGGGTGCCTCTTCTTATGCTTATTGAGGTCTGAAATGGATCTGACTGAAGCAACCGGATCAATCATGTGGGAGCGGGCTTGCTCGCGAATGCGCTAGTTCAGCCCCAGATGTGTTGATTGACACACTGCATTCGCGAGCAAGCCCGCTCCCACATTTCTGATCGCGCTCCGTCAGTCAGGAATCACCACTCGGCGAAGCTGCCATCGGCATGCCGCCAGATCGGGTTGCGCCAGCGATGGCCGATGGCCGCGCGTTCGATCACGTATTCCTCATTGATCTCGATGCCCAGGCCCGGCCCGTTGGGGATCTTCACGAAGCCTTGGTCATAGTCGAACACGCCCGGATCGCGCACATAATCGAGCAGGTCATTGCTCTCGTTATAGTGAATGCCCAGGCTTTGCTCCTGGATAAACGCGTTGTAGCAGACCGCGTCCAGTTGCAGGCACGCCGCCAGGGCAATCGGGCCCAGCGGGCAGTGCAGGGCCAGGGCCACGTCGTAGGCTTCGGCCATGTTGGCGATCTTGCGGGTCTCGGTGATGCCGCCGGCGTGGGAGGCGTCCGGCTGGATGATGTCGACGTAGCCTTCGCTGAGCACGCGCTTGAAGTCCCAGCGCGAGAACAGACGCTCGCCCAGGGCAATCGGGGTGCTGGTCAGCGGCGCCAGTTCCTTGAGCGCTTCGTAGTTTTCGCTGAGGACCGGCTCTTCGATAAACATCAGCTTGTACGGGTCCAGCTCTTTCATCAGCACTTTGGCCATGGGCTTGTGCACCCGGCCATGGAAGTCGACGCCGATGCCGACGTTCGGGCCTACCGCATCACGTACGGCGGCGACGTTGGCCAGGGCCAGGTCGACTTTTTCAAAGCTGTCGACGAACTGCAGTTCTTCGGTGCCGTTCATTTTTACGGCGGTAAAACCTCGGGCCACGGCTTCTTTGGCGGCGCGGGCAGTGTCGGCCGGGCGGTCGCCGCCGATCCACGAATACACGCGGATCTTGTCACGCACCTGACCGCCGAGCAGGTCGCTGACCGACACACCCAGGGCCTTGCCCTTGATGTCCCACAGCGCCTGGTCGATACCGGCGAGTGCGCTCATGTGCACGGCGCCGCCCCGGTAGAAGCCACCGCGATAGAGCACGGTCCAGATGTCTTCGATATTGCGTGGGTCTTTGCCGATCAGGTAGTCGGACAATTCTTCGACGGCAGCCGCCACGGTGTGGGCGCGGCCCTCGACCACGGGCTCACCCCAGCCGGTCACGCCCTGGTCGGTCTCGACCTTGAGGAAGCACCAGCGCGGCGGAACGATAAAGGTCGTCAGTTTGGTGATTTTCATCTGTTATCTCTCTTATAGATGCGGCGCCTGGGGGCGCAAGACTTGAAGTCAGTTCAGGGCTTTCCAGGCGGCGACATAAGCCTGGGCGCGGCTCGCTACCTGATCCACTGTCATACCCGGTTTGAACAACCCGGAACCCAGCCCGAAGCCTTTGGCGCCGGCGTCGATGAACACCTGCATATTGTCCGGGGTGATGCCGCCCACCGGCAGCAACAAGGTGCCGGCCGGCAACACCGCCAACCACGCCTTGATCACCGAAGGGCCCATTTGCTCGGCGGGGAACAGCTTCAGCACGTCGGCGCCTTCAGCCAGGGCGGCGAACGCTTCGGTAGGCGTGGCCACACCCGGCGACAGGAACAGGCCTGCGGCTTTCGCGGCACGCAACACCTTGGCATCGCTGTGGGGCATCACGACCACCTGACCACCAGCCGCCTTCACCTGCTCGACCTGCTCAGGCAGCAACACCGTGCCGGCACCGATCAAGCAGTCGGCGGGCAGGCTGTCGCGCAGGGTGCGGATGCTGGTGTAAGGGTCGGGGGAATTCAGCGGGACTTCGATCACACGAAACCCGGCCTGGTACAGCACCTGGCCGACAGCCTCGGCTTCGTCCGGGCGAATGCCTCGCAGGATGGCGATCAAACCGTTTTGCGCGAGTGCTTGCTTGAGCATGTCAGGCCTCCAATACAGGTTGAGTGAGCCCTGCCGCCACGGCCAGTTGCCACAGGCCGCGCTCGGCAGCTTCCTGCGCCAGGCTGACGTGGGCAAAGCCGCAGAGGGCGAGGGCGCGTTGATAACGGGCGCAGAGAGGAGCGGCGCCGACCAGGATGATCGGCTTGTGTTTGGCGCTGTCGGGCAGGCCGGCGAGCTCATGTCCGATGAGCAAGCCGGACAGGTAGTCGGGCTGCTGGTCTGGGGCGAGTTCGCCGGTGAGCCCAAGGGTGCGGGCGCTGAACAAGGTGGACAACACGCCGCGCTGACCGTCATTCGAGCGCGCCACGTGTACGCCGCGGTCGAAGGCTTCGGCCTGGAATCGCTCGCTGGGTTGCTGGGTACGCCCGAGGATGCTGTGCTTGCTCAACACCGCAAACACCTCGCCGGTCATGAAGGTATCGAAGTGCGTGATACGGCCCTCGACCACCTCGACCCACTTGGAATGGCTGCCGGGCAGGCCGATCAACATGTCGGCGCCCAGCCCTTGCAGCACACCCAGCACTTGGGTTTCTTCGCCGCGCATCACGTTGGGCAAGCCGACCTGCTCGATCACGCCCGGCACGATGTGCACGTCCACACCACGCAGGCTGCGCACCTTATGCAGCGCTTGGCCGAGGCTGGCGACATCGACGGGGGTAGGGCGGTAGGCCGCTTCGCTCCAGCCCTGGGCGCTGCCGACCATGCCACAGGCGATCACCGGCAAACCCGGCTCGGCGTCGAGCCAATCTCCGCACGCCGCATCGAACGCCAACTCGAAGCCGTTGCCGCAACGCACACCGGCGATGTCCCGGGGCTCGCTGGGCAAATGCATGATGCCCCACGCCAGCGCGCGCTGTTCCAGCACCACGCCTGCGAGGCCGAGTTTATAAGCACGAAGGGAGCTGGTCCCCCAATCGAGCGCGATCAATTGCGCCTGCATCGCTTCACCTGAGTTCTGAGCGGATGCAGCGAATATAAACCTACGCGAGCGGAAGTCTCAATATATAAATATCAATCCCATATTTAGGGACAATATTTAAGAAAAGGCTGACAGGTTCAGCTCCCGCATCGCCCCCATCCAGACGGCATAGTCAGTGTGGTCCTTTAGGTCATCACCGGTTTCGGGGTGCAAAAAAACCACCAGCCCGTTGCGATGAATCACCAACCACGGCAACACCACACCGATGTATTCAGGATCGAACGCCAGCTGGCAGCTCCAATCCGGGTGCGGTCCCACCGGCCGTTCGTGCACACGGCCCATGCGCAGCGGGAAGAGTTTGGCGGCGTCTTCACACAGGCTGCGCGCTTGGTCGATAGTGCTCGCGTCGAAGTAGATATGGGCGTGATAGCCCTTGATACGTTGCATGACGGACTCCGGATCCCCTATGCGCCAGATGCTAGACCGCAATGGACGGCAGGGCCAGCCCGGTCAGCGACTGTGCGCTGCTGGCTTGTTCCGCCACCAACCATTCGACGAAGCGCTCGACCAACTGCCCCCTGCGTTTGCGCTGGGGTTGCACCACGTAATAGCCGAAGCGCGAGATCACGGTGTCGCTCAGCGGTCGGCACAACCAACCCTGCTCCAGCAGGTTATCCACCAAGTGGCGCCAGCCGATGGCCACGCCCTGGCCGGCAATCGCGGCTTGGATCAGCAGGGTGTAGTTGTCAAAACGCAGTTGGCCCGGCGTCGGCGCACTGGCGATGCCCAGTTCGCGAAACACGCCGCTCCAGTCGAACCACTGGCTGTTGTTTTCCTGGCGCAGGTGCAACAGTGGGAAATCGTGCAAATTTTGCACAGTCAGCGGCGTGGTCTGGTCCTTGAGCCATTGTGGACTGCACACCGGGAACACCTCCTCGTTGAACAGCCACAGGCTGTCGCCCTGCTTGAAACGGCCGTCACCAAACAACACCGCCACGTCAATATCGCTACGCAGGGTGGCGTGGTTGCGCTCGCTGGTCACCAGGCTTACATCGACCTGCGGGTTGGCCTTATGAAAGCGATGCAGGCGCGGCATCAGCCAATAGGCGGCGAAGGCGAAGTCGGTGGCGACTTGCAGCACTTCATGCTGGTCCTGCTGGGTGATGAGGCTCAGGCCCTGGTTGATCCCCTGCAACCCGCCTTGCACGTGCTCGAATAGCAGGGCGCCGGCGTCGGTCAATTCGATGCCTCGGTAGATGCGGTCAAACAGGCGGATCGCCAACTGTTCTTCCAGGCGCTTGATCTGCTGGCTGATGGCCGGTTGGGTGGTGCCCAATTCCATCGCGGCGGCGGTAAAGCTGCGATGACGTGCGGCGGCTTCGAAGGCACGCAGCAAATCGAGGGACAGGTCACCGAGGGCTTCATACATAAGCTGTGCTTATCCTAGACATTGCTTCTCATGGGCTTTACCCCACTTTTCATGGGCTGCATGCTCATTCGCATAAACACCGCCTATGGAATGCCGATAGATCATGAAGCGCAAGAACATTTTTTTCATCATGGCCGATCAAATGGCCGCACCGTTGCTTCCGTTCTACGGTTCTTCGCCTATCAAATTGCCCAACCTGAGTCGCCTCGCCGAGCAAGGCGTGGTGTTCGATGCCGCCTATTGCAACAGCCCGTTGTGTGCGCCGTCGCGCTTCACCCTGGTCAGTGGCCAACTGCCGAGCAAGATCGGCGCCTACGACAATGCCGCCGATTTCCCCGCCGATGTGCCGACCTATGCCCACTACCTGCGCCGCCTGGGCTATCGCACAGCGCTGTCGGGCAAGATGCATTTCTGCGGCCCCGATCAGTTGCATGGCTATGAAGAGCGCCTGACCAGCGACATCTACCCCGCCGACTATGGCTGGGCGGTGAACTGGGATGAGCCGGACGTCCGCCCCACTTGGTATCACAACATGTCGTCGGTGCTGCAAGCCGGGCCGTGCGTGCGCACCAACCAGCTGGATTTCGACGAAGAGGTGGTGTTCAAGGCCCAGCAATACCTGTTCGACCATATCCGTGAGGACGGCGACCAGCCGTTCTGCCTGACGGTGTCGATGACTCATCCCCACGACCCGTACACCATTCCCAAACCGTTCTGGGACCTGTACGACAACGCCGATATACCTTTGCCTACAACACCTGCGCAAGGCGATCTCGATCCGCATTCCCAGCGCCTGCTCAAGGTCTACGGCCTGTGGGACAAGCCGCTGCCTGTGGACAAAATCCGCGATGCACGCCGTGCCTACTTCGGCGCCTGCAGTTACATCGACAGCAACGTCGGCAAGCTGCTGCAAACCCTGGAAGACACCGGCCTGGCCGACGACACCATCATCGTGTTCTCAGGCGACCACGGCGATATGCTCGGCGAGCGCGGCCTCTGGTACAAAATGCACTGGTTTGAAATGGCCGCCCGCGTACCGCTGCTGGTCAGCGCGCCGGGGCAATTCGCAGCAGGCCGCGTGAGCAAAGCCGTGTCCACCGCCGACCTGCTGCCAACGCTGGTGGAACTGGCCGGCGGCGAGTTGGATCCGCGCCTGCCGCTGGACGGCCGTTCACTGGTCCCGCACTTGCAGGGGCAGGGCGGCCATGACGAAGTATTTGGCGAGTACATGGCCGAAGGCACCATCAGCCCGCTGATGATGATTCGCCGGGGCGCCTACAAATTCATCTACAGCGAAGACGACCCTTGCCTACTGTTCGATGTACACAACGACCCACGGGAGCAGGAAGACCTCAGCCAGTCGCCACACCATCAGGCGCTGTTTGCAGCCTTCCTGGACGAGGCGCGGGCCAAATGGGACATCCCGGCGATCCACCAACAGGTGCTCGCCAGCCAACGCCGCCGCCGTCTGGTGTTTGAAGCACTGACCCAGGGCAAGCTGAAGAGCTGGGATCACCAGCCACTGGTGGACGCCAGTCAGCAATACATGCGCAACCATATCGACCTCGACGACCTGGAGCGCAAGGCACGTTATCCACAACCCTGCCAAAACCAATAACACTGAGGGAAGGCCATGCAAAAGTTAACTGTGATGCTGGGGCTCTTGGCGCTGGGAAGCGCCAATGTTTACGCCGACGCCAGTTGTGAAACGGTAAAGATGGCCGATCCGGGCTGGAGCGATATCGCGGCCACCAATGCCATCACCGGTTTTCTGCTGACGGGCATGGGCTACAAACCCAAAGTCGACACCCTGGCGGTGCCGATCACCTTTGGCGGGCTCAAGGACGGCCAGGTGGATGTGTTCCTGGGCAACTGGATGCCGGCGCAGCAGGGCTTCTATGACAAGTTCGTGGCCAATGGCGACGTGGTTCAACTGGCGAAAAACCTCGACGGCACCGAGTTCACCCTCGCCGTGCCCGACTACGTATGGGATGCCGGGGTGCATGACTTTGCCGACTTGAACCACTATGCCGACAAGTTCGACAAGAAGATCTACGGCATCGGCTCCGGCGCGCCGGCGAATATCTCCCTGCAGGAAATCATCAAGAAGAACGACTTCGAGCTGGGCCAGTGGAAACTGGTGGAGTCCAGTGAACAGGCGATGCTCGCCGAAGTATCGCGGGCCGTTAAGAAGCAGAAATTCGTGACCTTCCTCGGCTGGACGCCGCATCCGATGAACGTGCAGTTGAAAATGCGCTACCTCAAAGGCGGCGAGAAATATTTTGGTGACACCGGCAGCGTGTATACCTTGACCCGCAAGGGCTACGCACAGGCCTGCCCGAATGTTGGAAAACTGCTGACCAACCTGAGTTTTACCCAGGAAATGGAAAACAGCATCATGGCCGAGGTGGCCAACAACAAGGTCAGCAATGCCGATGCGGCGAAAGCTTGGATCAAAGCTAATCCGGCGGTGTTGGATAAATGGCTGGAGGGCGTGAAGACCGTGGATGGCAAGGACGCGCTGGCCGCTGTAAAAGCCAAACTCTGAACGATACACAACCCCTTGTAGGAGCCGGCTCGCTGGCGAAGCCCTCGAAAACGCCGCGTTTTTTCACACAACCCGCGTTATCGTTACCCACCTTCGCTGGCAAGCCAGCTCCTACAGTATTTAGAGCAGTCCGATGCCCTGGCCCAACCGCCATACACTTTTCCCCTTCCTCGCCTGGCTCCCGCGCCAGACCCGCGCCAGCGTCGGCCGAGATGCGATGGTGGGCCTCAGCGGCGCAGTGCTCGCCTTGCCACAGTCTATTGCCTACGCGCTGATCGCCGGCCTCCCACCCGAATACGGCCTGTACGCCGCGATCATCCCGGTGCTGATCGCCTGCCTCTGGGGTTCCTCCTGGCATTTGATCTGCGGCCCCACAGCGGCGATTTCCATTGTGCTCTATGCCAGCGTCAGCCCGCTGGCCGTGCCGGGGTCGCAGGACTACATCACCCTGATCCTGTTGCTCACCTTTCTCGCCGGTGTTTTCCAGTGGCTGCTGGGCATGCTGCGCTTTGGTGCGCTGGTGAATTTTGTCTCCCATTCAGTGGTGCTCGGGTTCACCCTGGGAGCCGCTGTGGTGATTGCGCTCGGGCAACTGCCCAATCTGCTGGGGCTGGATTTGCCGAGCCAGGCCACGGCGATCAACAACCTGCTGACACTGATCCATCACAGCGGCGAATGGGACCCTGCGTCCGTCATTCTCGGGCTCGGTACCTTGCTGGTGGGTGCGTTGCTCAAATACCTCGTACCGCGCTGGCCGACCCTGTTGATCGCCCTGACGCTGGGCAGCCTGGTCACCTGGTTGTGGCCGGCAATGTTCGGGCATGTGGCGTTGGTCAGTTCCTTTATCGGCAAGCTGCCGCCGCTCAGCCCGTTGCCAATGGACCTGGACGTGATCCTGCGTCTGCTGCCGAGCGCCGTGGCGGTGGGCATGCTGGGGCTGGTGACCAGCCTGTCGATTGCCCGTTCACTGTCAGTGCGCTCGCAGCAATTGCTCGATGCCAACCAGGAAATCCGTGCGCAGGGTTTTTCCAACATCGTGGGCGGATTTTTCTCCGGGTATCTGTCAGCCGGCTCCTTTACCCGCTCCGGCCTCAGTTATGAGGCGGGCGCCTGTTCGCCGTTGGCTGGCGTGTTTTCTGCCTTATGGGTGGCGCTGTTTGCACTGTTTGGCGCGGCGCTGATCGCCCATATTCCGATCCCGAGCATGGCGGCGAGCATCTTGCTTATCAGTTGGGGGCTGGTGGACCGTCGCGGTATTCGGGCGTTATTCCGCGTCAGTCGCGCCGAGTTTGTGGTGATGAGCCTGACCTGCGTCGCCACCTTGCTGCTGGAGCTGCAAACAGCGATTTACGCCGGGGTGCTGGCGTCACTGTTTTTCTACCTCAAGCGCACTTCGCAGCCACGTGTCCAGCAATGGCGCGATGGCGATGAGGACGTGCTGCGCGTGGGCGGTTCGATCTTTTTCGGCGCCAGCCACTACCTGCAAGTGCGCCTGCAAAGCCTGCAGGGCAAACGGGTGGTGATCGAGGCGCAGCAGATCAACTTTATCGACTATTCCGGGGTGGAGATGCTGCACCAGGAGGCGCGGCGCTTGCGTGGGTTGGGACGCAGTCTGACGCTGCGCCGGGCCAGGCCGCAGGTGGTGGAGGAGTTGAGGAAGCTGGAAGGGGCCGACAATTGCCCCATCCATTTCCAAGCATCCATTGCCAAGACTGAACACCCTTAACGCTGTGGGAGCTGGACGTGCCCACCTCAAATAGCGTCAAGCCAACTGCCGGCGCAGCTCAGCCAGCACCGGCGCAGAATCCGGACGCACACCGCGCCACAAGTAGAAGGCTTCCGCCGCCTGCTCCACCAGCATGCCCAGGCCATCCATCGCCACGGATGCGCCATGCTCAGTGGCCCAGCGGCAGAACGCGGTCGGTTCCTTGGCGTACATCATGTCGTAGCAAAACGTCTTGCCCGGTTCGATCAGGCTGCTGGCAATCGGCGGTACATCGCCTGACAGGCTGGCGGACGTGGCGTTGATGATCACATCCACCGGCTCACGCAGCCAGTCGAAACCACTGGCGGACACCGGGCCCAGATCGTCGAACAACTCGGCGAGCATTTCGGCCTTTTCCACGGTGCGGTTGGCGATGATCAGCGAAGCAGGCTGTTCGGCCAGCAACGGTTCCAATGCGCCGCGCACCGCGCCGCCGGCGCCCAGCAACAGGATGCGCTTGCCTTGCAGGTTCAGGCCGGCATTGACCGTGAGGTCGCGCACCAGGCCGGCGCCGTCAGTGTTATCGCCCAGCAGGCTGCCGTCGGCCAGCTTGCTCAGGGTGTTCACCGCACCCGCACGTTGAGCGCGTTCGGTGAGGCTGTTGGCCAGGCGGTAAGCGTCTTCCTTGAACGGCACAGTGACGTTGGCGCCACGACCCTGTTGAAAAAACTCACGAGCACAGCCGGAGAAATCCTCCAATGGCGCCAGCAGGGTGCTGTAGTCCAGTTGCTCGCCCGTCTGCTCGGCGAACATCCGGTGGATCAGCGGCGACTTGCTGTGGCCGATGGGGTTGCCGAACACGACATAGCGGTCCATCAGACAGCCGCCTTGGGCGCGGCAAGGCCCAGCCAGTCACGGTCTTGCAGGAAGTAGTCGGTGAGACGCGCTTCTTCGCTGCCGGCTTCGGCCTTCCAGTCGTAGCTCCAGCGCACTTGCGGCGGCAGCGACATCAGGATCGACTCGGTGCGCCCGCCCGATTGCAGGCCGAACAAGGTGCCACGGTCGTAGACCAGGTTGAATTCAACGTAGCGGCCGCGGCGGAATTCCTGGAATTCGCGCTGCTGCTCGGTGTACGCGGTGGACTTGCGGCGCTGCACGATCGGCAGGTAGGCGTCGATGTAGGCGTCACCGATGGCGCGGATGAAGGCGAAGCAGGTGTCAAAGTCCCACTCGTTCAGGTCATCAAAGAACAGGCCGCCAATACCGCGCGGTTCGTTGCGGTGCTTGATGTGGAAGTAGGTGTCGCACCAGGCTTTGTAGCGCGAATACACGTCCGGCCCGAACGGCGCACAGGCCTGTTCGGCCACGCGGTGCCAGTGGATGCAATCGTCTTCGTTGCCGTAGTAAGGCGTCAGGTCGAAGCCGCCGCCGAACCACCACACCGGTTCTTCGCCTTCTTTTTCAGCGATGAAAAAGCGCACGTTGGCGTGGGACGTCGGTACGTGGGGGTTGTGCGGGTGGATCACCAGCGACACACCCAGGGCCTCAAAGCCACGACCGGCCAGCTCAGGCCGATGCGCGCTGGCGGACGGTGGCAGACCGCTGCCAAACACGTGGGAAAAGTTGACGCCGCCTTTTTCGATCACCGAACCGTTTTCGATCACACGGGTGCGACCGCCGCCGCCGGCAGGCCGGGTCCAGGCGTCTTCGATAAAGCGAGTGTCCGTCTCGAAGGTTTCCAGGGCGCTGCAAATGCGGTCTTGCAGGTCAAGCAGGTAGGCCTTTACAGCCTCGGTGCGGGTAGTCATGGCATCACCTTGAATCGGGCAAAGCTACGCGAGGCCATTGGGCGTCGGCGGCAAATGGGCGCACAGGATACCACTGCACCCGGTTGCGCCGCAGTTGACGAAGATCAAGCTTAGGAGTTCGATAGGCGGCTACGCGAGTTCGACCCAAGGAGAAGGCAGATGGCAAAACGTATCCAGTTCAGCGCCCATGGCGGTCCCGAAGTGCTTGAGTATGTGGACTACACCCCAGCGGAGCCTGGCCCGCAGCAAGTGCGCGTGCGTAACGAGGCGATCGGCCTGAACTTCATCGACACCTATTTCCGCAGCGGTCTGTACGCGCCGCCAGCCCTGCCATCGGGCTTGGGCGCAGAAGGCGCCGGCGTGGTCGATGCGGTCGGCAGCGAAGTCACCCAATTCAAGGTTGGCGACCGTGTGGCCTACGGCAGTGGTCCATTGGGTGCCTACAGCCAACTGCACGTGCTGCCGGCCGCCAATCTGGTGCATCTGCCGGACGAGATCAGCTTCGAACAAGCCGCCGGCGCCATGCTCAAGGGCCTGACCGTGCAGTACCTGCTGCGCCAGACCTATGCAGTGAAGGCCGGTGAAACCATCCTGTTCCACGCCGCTGCCGGTGGTGTGGGCTCGCTGGCCTGCCAATGGGCCAAGGCCCTGGGTGTGAAGTTGATCGGTACCGTGAGCTCGCCGGAAAAAGCCGCCCTGGCCAAATCCCTCGGCGCCTGGGAAACCATCGACTACAGCAAGGAAAACGTCGCACAGCGCGTGCTGGAATTGACCGACGGTAAAAAGGTACCGGTGGTGTATGACGGCGTCGGCAAGGACACCTGGTTGACCTCGTTGGACAGCGTGGCGCCGCGTGGGCTGGTGGTAAGTTTCGGTAACGCGTCGGGCGCGGTGGATGGGGTGAACCTGGGGATTCTGTCAGCCAAGGGCTCGCTCTACGTCACTCGGCCGACCCTGGCGACCTACGCCAACAACCCACATAACCTGCAGGCGATGGCGGATGACTTGTTCTCGATGATCAAGAGCGGCAAGGTGCGCATTGATATCAACCAGCGGTATGCGCTGGCGGATGCGGCCAAAGCGCAGACCGAGTTGTCGGGGCGGCGGACTACCGGTTCGACCATTCTCCTGCCATAAGGCTATAGCTCTCCGGGGTCAGTGAGGCCTCTTCGCGAGCAAGCCCGCTCCCAGATGTTGATCGGATTCCAACTGGAGGAACTCGATCGAACGGGGGAGCGGGCTTGCTCGCGAAGGCCACGACTCGGTCTCAGGAGGGCCGCACCACCTCACCCGTCACCAGATCACGAATCAGGCTCGGGTTCTTGCGCCCACCCAGGGCGCCACCCAACACCAGGTCCACCTGGCCACGGAAGTATTGCTCCACGCGAATCCGCGAGCGCGCCGCCGGACGGCCCTGCGGGTTGGCCGATGTGGAAATCAGCGGCCCTACCAGCGAACACAGGTCCCGCACCAGCGGATGGTCAGTCACCCGCAGCGCCACGGTGTCGTGCACACCCGTGACCCATTCCGGCAACAAGTCCTGATGGGGCACCAACCAGGTATTCGGCCCTGGCCAGGTACTGGCCATGCGATCGATCCAGTCCTGTGGGAAATCTTCGAACAGAAAGTCGAACTGACGGATGTTGTCCGCCACCAGGATCAGGCCCTTGTCCACCGAACGGTTCTTGATGGCGAGCAAACGGTCCACTGCTTCTTCGTTCCACGGGTCGCAGCCCAAGCCCCAAACCGCTTCGGTTGGATAGGCAATCACCGCGCCTGCGCGAATTTCTCGTGCGGTTTCCAGCACACGCCACCGGTTGACCATTGTTCACTCTCCAGACTAAAGCTCTGCGCAGTTTACCGATCTTCTTTACAAAACCTAGCGGCGCGCAAGCCAGCGCCCGCTTTCGCAGATGACCTGGCCTTCCAGCTCAAGCTCCGTCAGGGTCGCCAGCACTTGGGACAACGGCCTTGCGCTGGCAATCGCCAGGGCTTCACTGGTGTGGGGCGCCGCGTGCAGCAGCGCCACCAGCGGGTGGACCACCGGCATCGGCGCCGGACGAGACAATGCCTGCCAGCCACGCAACCCTTCCAGGATGTGCTCGATAGTTTCCACTAGCACCGCGCCATCGCGGATCAACTGGTGACAGCCCTTGGCGCCGGGATGATGGATTGAGCCTGGAATCGCATACACCTCGCGCCCCTGCTCGGCCGCCAGTTTCGCGGTAATCAGCGAACCGCTGGCCATGCTGGCTTCCACCACCAACACCCCCAGGGACAGCCCGCTGATGATCCGATTGCGTCGGGGGAAGTTACCCGCTTGGGGCGGCGCGTCCAGGGGGAACTCGGAAACCACGGCACTGCCTTGGTCAATCATCGCCGCCGCCAGCCGCCGGTGGCGCTGTGGATAAAAATTTTCAAGCCCTGTGCCGAGCACGCCAATTGTCTGGCCGCCCACATCCAATGCCGCCTGATGGGCTGCACCGTCAATGCCCAACGCAAGGCCGCTGGTGATGACAAAACCGGCGCTCGCCAGACTGCGCGAAAACGCTGCCGCCGTGTCCATGCCGGGGCGCGATGCACGACGACTGCCGACTATCGCCAGTTGCGGTTTTTCCAGGATCGAAGGGTCACCGGCGACGAATAACAGTGGCGGCGCATCATCGATCTGGGCAAGCAGTGCGGGGTAGTCCGGCTGGTCCCACATCAGCAATTGCTGGGCCGGACGCGCCAGCCAGGCCAATGCGTCGCTCGCACCGTCGCGGATTTCATGACTGCGTCGGGCATCGGCGCTGATGCAAGGCAACCCGAGCGAACGCCAGGCACTGGCAGGCGCACTGATGGCTTTTGAGGCAGAGCCGAACGCCTCGATCAACAAGCGAAAACGCTTCGGACCCAGTTCCGGCAGCCTGTGCAAGCGTAGACGCGCTTCCAGTTCTGAGGGGGATATTTCGTGGTTTTTTATCGGATACATCTGATCATCCTTGACCGGAACAAGCTGTGGATAACTCTGTTGGTAACTTATTTAGCAGGCTATTTATTGTGTTTGATGGGCAGTCTCGAAACGGTCCATTACCGCCAGTGGCCGTGAGGCATTGAGGACCAGGCCGTAACTGAGTTTTTCGTAGGTGCGAAAGACCAGCAGGGTGCCCGCGCGTTCATCAGGGAGTTGGGTCGGCGTGCCCGTCAGACTGTCGCGTACCGTGGCGCCAGCCTTGATTACGCTGAGCAGCTGGCCTTCGACCAGGCCGTCACGACGGCCTTTATTCAGGGTTACGGCATCCAGCACGCCGATCTGGGTCACGCCCTTGGGGATATCGATGATCTGCCCTTTGATAAAGCGCGTTGCTGGCGTGACGGCAAAGGCTGCCGGGTCGACGGGTGTTTGCGCACGCAGCAAGCGGTCACCGGGACGCACCTCCTGGGTGACACGCTGCACAGCGAGGGTGGTGAGGTCGCCCGCCGTGACGAAACGGGCGGTGCCAATGTCGTCGGCGTTGATCCCCAGTAGCTCTCGGGTCTGCGGGTCGGTGTAGACCTTGCCACGTCGGAATATGCCGTAATTCGGCTGGGAAGGCGCCAGGTCGCCCCTGGCGTGGACCCGCTCGCCATTGGCGCCAAGCACGCGGCCAGCATCGGCAGCGACGATGTAGGGCGCGTTGTCCAGGTCCTGGGGTGTATCGAGAATGCGGTTATGCAGCAGGAAGCGCTGGATAGCGTGTTGTGTCGGTGGGTCCAGACGCTGGATGGGCTGGGGTAGCAGGGCCATGGAAAACGGGGCCCACAGCAGCAAGACGAGTAGCGATTTCCTCATAGGGTGAATCTCCTTTATTATGTGCGTTCGCGTGAAATGCCTGGGCCTTAGCGGCTTTTAAGGGTTTCACACCGGTCGTGTGGGTCCATCCCAACGCCGATTTGCCTCTACCTCACATGTGCAGCAATTACGCTTATGGCTATTTTGAACATCCTCGAATTCCCCGACTCGCGCCTGCGCACGATCGCCAAACCGGTGGCCGTAGTGGACGACAAGGTTCGTCAGTTGGTCGATGACATGTTTGAAACAATGTATGAAGCCCCGGGTATCGGCCTCGCCGCGACCCAGGTCAACGTGCACCTGCGCGTCGTGGTCATGGACCTGTCGGAAGATCGCAGCGAACCGAAGGTGTACATCAACCCGGAGTTCGAACCGCTGACCGACGAGATGGGCGAATACCAGGAAGGCTGCCTTTCTGTGCCGGAGTTCTACGAGAACGTCGAGCGCCCGCTGCGCGTCAAGATCAAGGCCCTGGACCGCGACGGCAAGCCGTTCGAGCTGATTGCCGAAGGCCTGCTGGCGGTGTGCATCCAGCACGAATGCGACCACCTCAATGGCAAGCTGTTTGTCGATTACCTGTCCACGCTCAAGCGCGACCGGATCAAGAAGAAGCTGGAAAAAAAGCATCGCCAGCAAGCTTGATGCCCTCCTTCCAAAGGCTTGCTGCGGCAAGCCTTTTTCTTTTGTGACTGCTTTTAACCGAGACCTCCCATGACCGAGCCACTGCGCATAGTTTTTGCCGGCACTCCTGAATTTGCCGCCGAACACCTCAAGGCCCTGCTTGCCAGCCCTTATGACATCGTCGCGGTATACACCCAGCCGGATCGCCCGGCCGGTCGTGGGCAAAAACTGATGCCGAGCCCGGTCAAACAGCTGGCGCTGGAACACGACATCCCTGTGCTGCAACCGCCGACCCTACGCAACGCCGAAGCCCAGGCAGAACTGGCGGCGCTGAAGCCGGACCTGTTGGTGGTAGTGGCCTATGGCCTGATCCTGCCGCAAGTCGTGCTGGATATCCCCCGTCTGGGCTGCATCAACAGCCACGCCTCGCTGCTGCCTCGCTGGCGCGGTGCGGCGCCGATCCAGCGCGCCGTGGAAGCCGGCGACAGCGAAAGCGGCGTGACCGTGATGCGCATGGAAGCAGGCCTGGACACCGGCCCGATGCTGCTGAAAGTCACCACCCCGATTACCGCCCAAGACACCGGCGGCAGCCTGCACGACCGCCTTGCCGAGCTGGGCCCACCGGCTGTAATCCAGGCCATCGCCGGTCTGGCTGCTGGCACCCTGCAAGGCGACGTGCAGGACGACAGCCTGGCCACCTACGCCCACAAACTGAACAAAGACGAAGCGCGCATCGACTGGCGCCGCCCGGCCGTGGAGCTTGAACGCCTGGTGCGCGCCTTCAACCCATGGCCGATCTGCCACAGCACGCTCAACGGCGAAGCCTTGAAAGTGCTGGCCGCGACCCTGGCCGAAGGCAAAGGCGCGCCCGGTGAAATCATCGGCGCCAGCAAGGACGGCCTAGTGGTCGCCTGCGGTGAACAGGCGTTGTGTCTGACCCGTCTGCAATTACCCGGTGGCAAGGCGCTCAATTTCAGCGATTTGTTCAACAGCCGCCGTGAGAAATTTGCCTTGGGCACGGTCCTTGGGGTGGTAGCCCAATGAACCCACGTCTGGCCGCCGCCAAGGCTCTCGCCGCCGTCCTCAGCGGCAAGGCGTCGTTGAACAGTTCGTTGCCCACCCAACTTGACAAGGTCGAAGACCGCGATCGCGGTTTTACCCAGGACCTGGCCTTTGGCACAGCGCGCTGGCAACCACGCTTGTCGGCGCTGGCAGCCACGTTGCTGCAGAAGCCGTTCAAGGCGGCCGACGCGGATGTCGAGGCGCTGCTGCTGGTCGGCCTCTATCAACTGCTCTACACCCGCGTGCCCGCCCACGCCGCTATCGGCGAAACGGTCGGTTGCGCCGACAAGCTGAAAAAACCCTGGGCCAAGGCCCTGCTCAACGCCGTGCTGCGCCGCGCCCAGCGCGAAAGCGAAGCACTGCTGGCTGAACTGGAGCACGACCCGGTGGTGCGCACCGCCCACCCGCGCTGGCTGCAAAAGTCCCTGAAGGCGTTCTGGCCGGAGCAATGGGAAGCCATTTGCGCAGCGAACAATGCGCACCCGCCGATGATCCTGCGGGTCAACCGTCGTCATCACAGCCGTGACGCCTACCTGCAATTGCTCACCGACGCAGGTATCGGCGCCACGCCGTGCGTGTACAGCGTCGACGGCATCGTGCTCGAAGCCGCCACTGATGTGCGCAGCCTGCCGGGATTTGCCGAGGGCTGGATCAGCGTGCAGGACGAAGCCGCGCAACTGGCTGCCGACCTGCTCGACCTTGCACCGGGCCAACGCGTACTCGACGCCTGTTGCGCGCCGGGCGGTAAGACGTGTCACATCCTGGAAGTCGAAAAAGACCTGGTCGGTGTAGTTGCCGTCGACCTGGAAGCCAAGCGCCTGGTGCGCGTGCGCGAGAACCTGGCTCGCCTGGGCCTCAGCGCCGAGCTGATCGCGGCCGACGGTCGTGACACCGCCACGTGGTGGGACGGCAAACCGTTCCAGCGCATCCTGCTCGATGCGCCGTGCTCCGCCACAGGCGTGATCCGCCGCCACCCGGACATCAAGCTCACCCGCCAACCCGACGACATCGCCGCCTTGGCCGTGCTGCAGGGCGAGTTGCTCGACGCCCTGTGGCCCACCCTGGAAGTCGGCGGCATCCTGCTCTACGCCACCTGTTCGACCTTGCCGACAGAGAACACCGAGGTGATCGAAGCCTTCCTCGCCCGCACCAGCGGCGCGCGGGAGCTGGACCTCGCCACCACGGCCGGCATCAGGCAGCCCCACGGCCGCCAATTGCTTGCGCAAGAAGGCGGACACGATGGCTTCTACTACGCCAAACTGATCAAGATCGCCGCCGCGCGCGGCTGAATGATTTAAGGGAGTGACCGGATGAAAATCATCATCCTTGGGGCAGGGCAGGTCGGCGGCACGCTGGCTGAACATTTGGCCAGCGAAGCCAACGACATCACCGTGGTCGACACTGACAGCGAGCGTCTGCGCAACCTTGGCGACCGCCTCGACATCCGCACCGTACAAGGCCGCGCATCGTTCCCGACAGTGCTGCGCCAGGCCGGTGCCGACGACGCAGACATGCTGGTGGCCGTGACCAACAGCGACGAAACCAACATGGTCGCCTGCCAGGTTGCCCATACTCTGTTCCACACCCCGACCAAAATCGCCCGTGTGCGCGAAGCGGCCTACCTGACCCGCGCCGGGCTGTTCGACAACGACGCGATTCCCGTCGACGTGCTGATCAGCCCGGAACAAGTGGTCACCCACTACATCAAGCGCTTGATCGAAATTCCGGGCGCCCTGCAGGTGATCGACTTCGCCGGCGGCAAGGCGCAGCTGGTCGCGGTGAAGGCCTATTACGGCGGCCCGCTGGTGGGCCAGCAGCTGCGCCAGTTGCGTGAGCACATGCCGAATGTGGAAACCCGCGTAGCGGCGATTTTCCGGCGTGACCGTCCGATCCTGCCCCAGGGCGATACGGTGATCGAGGCCGACGACGAAGTGTTTTTCATCGCTGCCAAAGCGAATATTCGTGCAGTCATGAGCGAAATGCGCCGCCTCGACGAGACCTATAAACGCATCGTCATCGCCGGCGGCGGGCAAATCGGCGAGCGTTTGGCCGAAGCCATCGAAAGCCGCTACCAGGTGAAGATCATCGAGATGAGCCCGGCACGCTGCCGGCATTTGTCCGACACCCTCGACAGCACGGTCGTACTCCAGGGCAGTGCCTCGGACCGCGACCTGCTGATGGAAGAGAATATCGCCGACGCCGATATCTTCCTGGCCCTCACCAACGATGACGAAGCCAACATTATGTCTTCCCTGCTGGCCAAGCGGCTGGGGGCGAAGAAGGTGATGACCATCATCAACAACCCGGCTTATGTGGACCTGATCCAGGGCGGCGATATCGACATCGCCATCAGCCCCCAGTTGGCCACCATCGGCACCTTGCTGGCCCACGTGCGCCGTGGCGATATCGTCAGCGTGCACTCCCTGCGCCGGGGTGCGGCGGAAGCCATCGAGGCGATTGCCCATGGTGACTCAAAGTCGAGCAAAGTGATCGGCAAGGCCATCCGCGATATCGGCTTGCCGCCGGGCACCACCATTGGCGCGATCATTCGTGACGAAGAAGTGATCATTGCCCACGACGATACAGTGATCGAAACCGGGGACCATGTGATCCTGTTCCTGGTGGACAAGAAACATATCCGCGATGTGGAGAAACTGTTCCACGTGGGCCTGAGCTTTTTCTGATCGAACGGAGAGAACCGATGCTGGAGTCCCTGGAAAAAATGCTCGCCAAAGGTGCGGATAATTCCCTGCTGCGCTTTGGTTTGGGCAAGGGTTATCTGGACCTGAAAGACAACGCCAAGGCAGCGGAGCATCTGCACAAGTGCGTCGAGTTCGACCCGAAGTATTCAGCGGCGTGGAAGCTGCTGGGCAAGGCGCATCAGGGACTGGGGGATAGTGCTGCGGCGCGGCTGGCGTGGCAGAAGGGCATAGAAGCCGCCCAGGCCCATGGCGACAAACAGGCCGAAAAAGAGATGACCGTGTTCCTGAAAAAACTCGACCGCCAGGGGTGAATGGCGATCAACAATGGGGGAGCGGGCTTGCTCGCGAAAGCGGTGTATCAGCGTCACATTCAGTGACTGACATACCGCTTTCGCGAGCAAGCCCGCTCCCACATGGGTTTCGCGGCGAACCGGAGTCAGTATGGAATCAATACCACCGCGCCTCACCCGGCGGGCGTTTCTTGAAGCGCTTCATGCTCCACATGTACTGGCTCGGATAAGCGCCGACATAACGCTCCACCACCTTGCTCATCGCGGCGCAGGACGTGGCGGTGTCGGTGCTGTACATGTCTTCCGGCGCCGCTTCCAAAATCACTTTGTAACCCGAACCGTCCGGCAGCCGCAGCGCATGCAGGAACACGCCCACCGCCTTGTGGCCGGCGAGCATGTTCGGCACGAACTTGCTGGTCAGCGCCTGGGTGGCGAAGAACGGCACGAAGATCCCCGCGGATTCCGCCGGCTCGGGATCGGCCGGGATTCCCACCTGGCCGCCTTTGCGCACTTCCTTGATCACACTGAGGATGCCTTCCTTGGTCGACGCGGCCACGCGGTTGCCCAACTGCACGCGCTGTTTTCGCAGTAACTCATCCACCGCCTTGAGCTTGGGTGGGCGGTAGAAAATGATCGGTTTGCACTGGCTGCAATAGAAGTGGTTCAGCACTTCCCAGTTACCCAGGTGGCTGGTGATGCCAACCACGCCTTTGCCTGAGGCGAGGGCTTCGTGCAGCACTTCCAGGCCTTCGACTTCACGCACCAGGTCGATGGAACGCTGGGCCGGCCAGATCCAGGCGCAGGCGCTTTCGGTCAGGGACTTGCCGATGTCCATCAGGCTGCGGCCGACCAGCGCTTCGCGCTCCGCGGGGTCCATGTCCGGGAAGCACTTGGACAGGTTGATCCGCACCGTGTCACGGGAACGGTTGGGGGTTTTCCACATGATCCAGCCAATCGCGGTGCCGACGGCCTGAACGGCGCGCCAGGGCAGCAGGGCAAATAACCGGAGAGCGCCTACCAGCAAGGCGCCTTTCAACTTTTCCACAGGTCACTCCTGATCGTGTGTGGTGCGCAAAGCCGGCATTCTAACCGGCGTTGGCCAGGTCCGCGTAACGGTCGCAGTCCTGAGTGTGGTCCATGACCATGCCCGAGGCCTGCATGAACGCGTAGCAAATGGTCGGGCCGACGAAGGTGAAACCGGCTTTTTTCAGGGCTTTGCTCATGGCTTCAGCTTCCTGTGTAATCGCCGGTACTTCGCTGCGGTCCTTGAAGTGATTGACCTTGGGTTTGCCGCCGACGAAGGACCAGAGCAACCCCACCGGGTCCTCCAGCGCCAGCCAGGCGGCGGCATTGCGGCGGGTGGCATTGAGTTTAAGGCGGTTACGCACGATACCCGGATCGAGCATCAGCGCTTCGATCTCGGCGTCGCTCAGTTGGGCCAGACGCTGCGCATCAAAACCGAACAAGACCTTTCGATAATGCTCGCGTTTGCGTAAAACGGTGATCCAGGAAAGGCCCGCCTGGAACCCTTCGAGCAAAAGCAACTCGAACAAACCCTGCGCATCGCGCAGCGGCGTTCCCCACTCCTGATCGTGATAAGCCATGTACAGCGGATCTTCAGAACACCAAAAGCAGCGTGGCATAAGGCTCCAGGGAGTGGTGGCAGGGCCGAATCGGGTATACTCCCGCTCTTTAAATCGCAGCCCAAGTAACAGGTGAATTTTGTGAGCCAGCCTACGCCAGCCGTGCGTACCTTCCAAGACTTGATCCTCGCCCTCCAGCAATACTGGGCCGAGCAAGGTTGTGTGGTACTTCAGCCCTACGATATGGAAGTAGGCGCCGGCACTTTCCACACCGCAACATTCCTGCGGGCCATTGGCCCGGAAACCTGGAACGCCGCTTATGTGCAGCCCAGTCGTCGCCCGACTGACGGCCGCTACGGCGAAAACCCGAACCGTCTGCAGCACTACTACCAGTTCCAGGTGGTACTGAAGCCGAACCCGGACAATTTCCAGGAACTGTACCTGGGCTCGCTCAAGCACGTGGGCCTGGACCCACTGGTCCACGACATCCGTTTCGTCGAAGACAACTGGGAGTCGCCGACCCTGGGCGCCTGGGGCTTGGGCTGGGAAGTCTGGCTCAATGGCATGGAAGTGACGCAGTTCACGTACTTCCAGCAAGCGGGCGGCATCGAGTGCTACCCGGTGACCGGCGAAATCACTTACGGTCTTGAGCGCCTGGCCATGTACCTGCAAGGCGTGGACTCGGTCTACGACCTGGTGTGGGCTGACGGCCCGTTCGGCAAAGTCACCTACGGCGACGTGTTCCACCAGAACGAGGTGGAGCAGTCCACCTATAACTTCGAACACGCCAACGTCGACAAGCTGTTCGAACTGTTCGACTTCTATGAAAGCGAAGCCAAGCGCCTGATCGAACTCGACCAGCCGCTGCCATTGCCGAGCTATGAAATGGTGTTGAAGGCCTCCCATACCTTCAACCTGCTGGACGCCCGCCGTGCCATCTCGGTAACCGCGCGCCAGCAATACATCCTGCGTGTACGCACCCTGGCGCGTTCCGTCGCCCAAGCCTATCTGCTGGCTCGCGCCAAGCTGGGCTTCCCGATGGCAACCCCGGACCTGCGTGATGAAGTGTTGGCTAAGCTGGAGGCTGCACAATGAGTGCTCAAGATTTCCTGGTTGAACTGGGCACCGAAGAGCTGCCACCCAAGGCACTGAACACCTTGGCCGACGCCTTCCTGGCCGGTATCGAAAAAGGCCTGCAGACCGCTGGCCTGAAGTTCGAAACGAAGAAAGTCTACGCCGCACCGCGTCGCCTCGCGGTGTTGCTGACCGCGCTGGAAACCCAGCAGCCGGACCGCAGCATCAACCTCGACGGCCCGCCGCGCCAGGCGGCTTTCGATGCCGAAGGCAACCCGACCCAGGCCGCCCTTGGTTTTGCCAAGAAGTGTGGCGTCGAGCTGAGCGAGATCGACCAGAGCGGACCGAAACTGCGTTTCAGCCAGGTCATCACCGGCAAGCCGACCGCCAGCCTGTTGCCGACCATCGTTGAAGACTCGTTGAACGACCTGCCGATCCCGAAGCGCATGCGCTGGGGTGCTCGCAAGGAAGAATTCGTACGTCCGACCCAGTGGCTGGTGATGCTGCTCGGTGACCAAGTCATCGACTGCACCCTCCTCGCCCAGAAAGCCGGTCGTGATTCCCGTGGCCACCGCTTCCATCACCCTGAAGCCGTACGCATCACCTCGCCGGCCAACTACGCCGCCGACCTGCGTGCTGCCTACGTGCTGGCTGACGCCAACGAGCGTCGCGAGTTGATCAGCAAGCGTACCGAAGAGCTGGCCCGTCTGCAGGAAGGCACCGCCATCGTGCCGCCAAACCTGCTCGACGAAGTGACGGCGTTGGTTGAATGGCCGGTGCCGCTGGTGTGCTCGTTCGAGGAACGTTTCCTCGACGTACCGCAGGAAGCGTTGATCACCACCATGCAGGACAACCAGAAGTACTTCTGCCTGCTGGACGTGGACGGTAAGTTGCTGCCGCGTTTCATCACCGTGGCCAACATCGAAAGCAAGGATCCGCAGCAGATCATCGCCGGTAACGAGAAAGTCGTTCGCCCGCGCCTGACCGACGCCGAGTTCTTCTTCAAGCAAGACAAGAAGCAGAAGCTGGAAGACTTCAACCAGCGCCTGCAAAACGTGGTGTTCCAGGAAAAACTCGGTAGCGTCTACGACAAGGCCGTACGGGTTTCCAAGCTGGCCGCCTACATTGCGCCACGCATTGGCGGTGATTCCGCCTGGGCTGCGCGCGCAGGCCTGCTGTCCAAATGCGACCTGGCCACTGAGATGGTCGGCGAGTTCCCGGAGATGCAAGGCGTTGCCGGCTACTACTACGCCCTCAACGACGGCGAGCCGGACGATGTGGCCCTGGCGCTGAACGAGCAGTACATGCCGCGCGGTGCCGGCGCTGAACTGCCGACCACCCTGACCGGTGCAGCCGTGGCGATCGCCGACAAGCTGGACACCCTCGTGGGTATCTTCGGTATCGGCATGTTGCCAACCGGCAGCAAAGACCCCTATGCCTTGCGTCGTGCGGCCCTGGGCGTACTCCGCATCCTGATCGACAAGAAGCTGGACCTCGACCTGACCCAGGCCGTGGTGTTTGCCGTCGGCCAGTTCGGCGCCAAGGTCAAGCAGGCCGGCCTGGCCGAGCAAGTGCTGGAGTTCGTGTTCGACCGCCTGCGTGCGCGTTATGAAGACGAAGGCGTGGACGTGTCGGTGTACCTGTCGGTGCGTGCCCTGCAGCCGGGTTCGGCGCTGGACTTCGACCAGCGCGTACAAGCCGTGCAGGCCTTCCGCAAACTGCCGGAAGCCGATGCCCTGGCCGCCGTGAACAAGCGTGTGTCGAACCTGCTGAGCAAGGCCGAAGGCCTGGGCAATGCCGACGTCGACCCTGGCCTGTTCGCGGATGCCAAGGAGTTCTCGCTGAACTCGGCCATCGCCAAGGCTGAAAACGCCGTGAAGCCGCTGATCGCTGAACGCAACTACGCCGAAGCATTGGCTCGCCTGGCGACCTTGCGTGAGCCAGTGGATGCGTTCTTTGAGGCGGTGATGATCAATGCCGAAGATGCCGGCGTGCGGAAAAACCGCTACGCCATGCTGGCGCGTCTGCGTGGCTTGTTCGTCAACATCGCTGACATTTCGACGCTGAGCTGACCATGTTGAAACTGCTGATTCTCGATCGGGACGGGGTGATCAACTACGACTCCGACGCTTACATCAAGTCGGTGGCGGAGTGGATTCCTTTGCCTGGCTCGATCGAGGCCATTGCGCAGTTGAGCAAAGCCGGCTGGACGGTGGCGATCGCCACCAACCAGTCGGGCATCGCCCGTGGCTACTACGACATCGCCACCCTGGACGCCATGCACACGCGCTTGCGCACGTTGGTGGCGGAGCAGGGCGGTGAGGTGGGGCTGGTGGTGTACTGCCCCCACGGGCCGGATGAGGGCTGCGATTGCCGCAAACCCAAGCCTGGCATGTTGAAAACCATTGCAGAACATTACAACGTGCCGTTAGCTGGGATATGGTTCGTCGGGGACAGCCTCGGTGACCTGGAGGCGGCTAAAGCCGTCGACTCTCAGCCAGTTTTGGTTAAGACCGGGAAAGGCGACAAGACCCAGGCGAAAAACCTGCCGGTAGGCACCTTGATTTTTGACGATCTGGCGGCCGTTGCCGCAGAACTTATCAACAACTAGCCGCCCTCGACTTCCTGACCAAGGAGTGTTCGGGAGTGCGCTTTTAGCAGGCGGGCCGTGTCCCGCAACGGTAAATGCCGCCATGTCGATTTTGCAGGCCATCAGAACCTTTTTCTTTTACCTGCTGCTGGGCACCAGTTCGTTTCTCTGGTGCACCCTGAGCTTTTTTATTGCGCCCTTTTTGCCGTTCAAGGCGCGCTATCGCTTTATCAACGTTTATTGGTGCCGCTGCGCGTTGTGGCTGACCAAGGTGTTCCTGAACATTCGTTTTGAGGTCAAGGGTGCGGAAAACGTTCCGGACCAGCCCTGTGTGATTCTGTCGAACCACCAGAGCACCTGGGAGACGTTCTTTCTCTCGGCGTACTTCTCGCCGTTGAGCCAAGTGCTCAAGCGTGAATTGCTGTATGTGCCGTTCTTCGGCTGGGCCATGGCCATGTTGCGTCCGATCGCCATCGACCGTGACAACCCCAAGGCTGCGCTCAAGCATGTGGCCAAGAAGGGCGACGAGTTGCTCAAGGATGGTGTTTGGGTGCTGATATTCCCGGAAGGCACGCGTGTGCCCTTCGGCACGGTAGGCAAGTTCTCACGCGGTGGTACGGCATTGGCGGTCAATGCGCATCTGCCAGTGCTACCGATTGCGCATAACGCCGGTAAGTTCTGGCCGAAGATGGGCTGGGCCAAGCGCGAAGGCACCATCACGGTGGTCATCGGTAAACCGATGTACGCCGAAGGTGAAGGACCCCGCGCCATTGCAGCGCTGAATGACCGTGCCCAGGCCTGGAATGAAGCACAGCAGAGGGCCATGGGTTCGCTGCCGCCGGAGCCGGTTGTAGTCGACACGCCCGTTATCTAAGTATCTGTGGATAACCTGTGCACGGTTTGTTGGCGAATCGCCTTTTTCGTCTTGTAAGAATCTGATTTTATTACATATTTCCCAACATAATAAAATCACGAAAAAGGTGCATAAGTTTTTTCCGCATAAAAAAACCGGTCCTTGCGACCGGTTTTTTATGCACAACTGAAAAGTACGTTTTTCAGTCGTCCAGCAGCGGCAGTCGAAGGCTGAATGTGGTGCCTTTCCCCACCTCACTTTCGCAGCTGATGCGTCCACCGTGGCGCTCTACCACGGCCTTGACCATCGTCAGCCCCAAGCCCAGTCCTTCACTGCCTTGGGACGAATCGAAACGACGGTATTGGTTGAACAACTCCGGCAGGTCCTCTGCAGCAATCCCCGGGCCCTGGTCGCTGATACGGCATTCCAACCAACCCTGCTCGCTACTGTGCCTCAACCTCACGGTCGTCCCGGAAGGCGAATACTTGATGGCATTCTCCAGCACGTTGAACAACGCCCGTGTGAGCAGTGACTGGTCGGCAGAGACCATGCCTTCATCGGCCTCATCCAAATCGTGGACCAGGTGAATACCTTTAAGTTGGGCGATCAGCGCTACTTGATCAAAGGCATCCATGACCAACATAGCGAACAACGTCGGTTGGAACTGATAACCGTCAGCCTCGGCCTTCGCCAGTTGCACGAAGGATTCGGTGAGGCCCAAGGCGCGGCGAACCTGCTGTTCGATCTGGGCAAAGACCGGGGATTCACCGTTATGCACATCCAGCAACGCGAGGATCGCCGAATGGGGCGCGCGCAGGTCGTGAGAGAGGAACCGCAACATGGTCTCGCGGTGTTGCTGGGCGTCGCGCTCCTTACTCAAATCCGTCAGGCTCAGCAGCCAACCGAGGGCGACATCGCCTTCAGCCGGCAGCAAGGGCGCAAGCTCCATGCGCAGGCTGCGTTGGTGGATGTCCCGGAACTCTACAAGCTCCAGCGCTGATAGGGCAGGGCGCACGCCATTGTGCAGCGGCGGGTAGCCCAAGTCGGCCAGCTGCTCCAGCAGGTTCTGCGTGACCAGCTCATTACCGAACACCTCGCGGGCAATGCGGTTGGCCAGCAGGATATTGCCCATGGGATCGGTAATCAGCGTCGCCACCGGCAGGCATTCCAGGCCATCGGCCATAAAGCGTCGTGTGTCACGCGTACGGCTGACGGCTTGCTCCAGGGCGAAGATACGCGCCTGCAGTACATCGCCTTTGCTGGCGGGTGCACGGCGCCGTTCGGGTAGGACTTTGGGTTCATTGTCCAGGCGTGCCAGCTCCCAACCGAAATAGGCGAGGATCACGCTGAGGCGGCGCCAGTTCCAGATCAGATAACTGAGCAGCAAACCAATCAGGCAGGCCGCAGGCGACCACCAGTGGCCCAGGCGCAACAAGGCCAAGGACACGAGCAAAGCGACAACCATGCAGCCCAGGGTCATCCACAGCGCATAGCGCGGCCGGTAGAGCAGCAACCCCAGCAGTAACGCCACCCATGCGGTAGCGATCAATGCGGCGAGCCAGCCCGGTAGATCAACGATGCTGCGGCCTTGGAGCAAACCATTGAGCACGTTGGCCTGTATCTCCAAACCCGCTGTGGTGCCCACCGTGGAGGAAAGAGGCGTGACGAAACGATCGCCCATGCCGGAAGCCGTCGAGCCGACGAGGATCAGGCGGTTACGTAGTCGCTCAGGCGCGACTTCACCGTGTAGGACGCTGACGTAGGACACACTGGGAAAGCGCGTATGAGGTGCGATGAAGGGGATACGGATGGCATGTTCGCGATGCCATTGCTGGGTGACCGACTGCTGAGGCTCGCCCGGCATCTCAGACAGCTCGCCACTCATCTCATAGGCCAACCAGGCCAATTGCGGCGCCTTGGCATCAGGCGGGCCTTCACGCAGATAGAGGCTGCGGACCACGCCATCGCTGTCTGCTTCAACATTGATGTGGCCCACGCCTTTGGCACATTTGAGCAGCGGCATCATCTGTGCGTCCGGTTGGCTGTAGTTCGCAGCACCTTCACGCACCAGAGGCAGCAAGACATTGCCAGCGTTGCAGACCGACTCGGCCAGGCGTTTGTCATTGGCGGGGTCACCGGGCTCACTGAAGATCACATCGAACAAAATGCCCGCCGGTTGCGCGGCGCTCAAGCGATCGATCAGGTCGGCGTGCAAGCCGCGTGGCCAAGGCCATCGGCCAAGCTTTTTCAAACTGGCGTCATCGATCGTCACCAGCAGGATGCGTGGGTCGACCGGCAGCGGGCTGAGGCGACGCAAACTGTCGTATAACGGATTGTTCAAGGCCAAGCCGGGGCTCAACGACAGGTAGGCGGTGATAGGCAACAGCAATAAACCAATCCACAACCACTCACGCACCAGGCCGTGGAACAGCCGCTGAGCATGGGTAGGTTGACGTTTTTCGGCCTTGCCCCAGAGCATCATCGGTCAACGCACCTGAACAGTGGGTGGGTAATAGAAGATGTCATAGACCCCGGTTTCTCCCTCAAGGCCGTGTTCGTCGTAAGCCGACAAGCGCACGTGATAGAACGAGGCTTTGAGCCCAGTGAAGCTCATTTTCGGCATGCTGGAGAAGTTTTCCTGCTTGATATTCATAAAGGCTTTGTCGGTGGCGACCTGGGCACGGTATCGCTGGGCGCCGGGCAACGGGCGAAGGTACAAACTCCAGACTGGCGCGTCACCTTTCTGGCCGTCTTGGCCGATAAGCTTCGGCGCCGCAAGCAGCTCCACAGGATTGAGGTCGCCCAGTTTCCTGAAGAGCAGACCTTGGCGAGCGGCCACTTTGATCTCGCTTGTGCGATCGCGATTGACGGCGACCTGGCCGTCCAACACTTCCACAAGCGATCGCTCAGCGTCATTGCGCACCCGAAAATGCGTGCCCCGCACGCCCAGCACACCGACCGGCGTCACGATCTGGAAGCGATCATGATCGCTGGCGCGCTTGATCACGTACGCCTCGGCCTGGCCTTGTTCGAGCACCACCTGGGGAATCGACAGTTTCTTCTCCAAGCGCAACCGCACCTGGGAGTCAGAAGGCAACACCACGCGGGATCCATCACCGAGCAACAGACTGACAAACGCCGAGGCCGAAGTCTTCACACCTTCCTGTTCATCAACAGTCATGCCTTCCAGCAAAGGCGTCGCCTTGCCCTTGGTATCGAGTTTCCAGGCCTCTCCAGTGAGATGCTGGACCACCGCAGGCAGAGGCTGGACCCGGCACAGAAACTCATCGTCGATGTAAGGCGCTCGAACCTTTGTGGCAGCGCCCGCCGAACCCACCACCATGATCAACAGAGAGGGAAGGGCGCGGCGCAAGTAATTGAGAAGAACAAACATGGCGCTCATCAAGGTCGGGGGTTCCAGAAGGCATCTGACATCAGACACAGGAGTTTACGGCAGCGCATGCGTCGGCTGATCCTTTTCCTTATGGTCAGGAGCCGGTATCTTTCCCACATTGGTATCGAGGACTTTCAATGGGTTAACCGCCCATTGTTCCCAGCGTATAGAGAGATCCGAGGGCTCGATGAATCTGCGCACAATTCTTCAGATTCAAAGACCGGCCGGACGGCTGCCGCACTCTTCAAATGAAAGGACCCACCCATGCGTGTCGCAATACTGGATGACGAACCCGCGGAACTGCGCCGGGTGGAACAGACACTGCGACAAATCCCCAGCACCGCCGAACAGCCCTGGACGCTGCATTGCTTCGAACGTGGTGAAGACCTGCTTCGTCAATTGCGCCGGGAAACCTTCGACCTGTTGATACTCGACTGGCAACTGCCGGATATCACCGGCATCGCATTGCTCCGCTGGACCCGCGAACACATGGAATCCCCGCCTGCTGTCATCATGCTCACCAGCCGTGATGCCGAGAGCGACATCGTCACCGCGCTCAACAGTGGCGCGGATGATTACGTCAGCAAACCGTTTCGCCCCAATGAACTGAAAGCACGGGTTACGGCGGTGCTGCGTCGGCATGGCCTGCAGAAGTCTGCTAGCCATGAAGTGCAAAGCTTCAACGACTTGACCTTTGACGATGCCGAATTGACGGTGACCCGAGCGGGAAAACCCATCAACCTCACAGAACGGGAGTATCGCTTGGCTAGCTGTCTGTTTGCCAACCTGGCGCGACCGCTGTCTCGCGAGTACCTCTACGAGCGATTCTGGACCCATGAAGAAATGGTGTCTTCACGGCCGCTGGATACACATATCTACCGGTTAAGAAACAAACTTGGGCTGACGGCGGACCGAGGTTGGCAGTTACTGACCATCTATGGGTATGGTTATCGATTGGAGAGTGTGGCGGCCGCTTCTCAAAGTTAGTGTGCTGATGTTCCACGTGGAGCATTTTAAAAATCAACGTGTTTTACCCAATAAAAAAGGCCAACGTTTAAGCGTTGGCCATTTTAGTTTGACGGGCTTACCGGGATCAGAAGTCCAGGTTGGAAACCGCCAGGGCATTGCTCTCGATGAAGTCACGACGAGGCTCGACCGCATCACCCATGAGGGTGTTGAAGATCTGGTCTGCGCCAATGGCGTCTTCGATGGTCACACGCAACATGCGACGCTGAGCAGGGTCCATGGTGGTTTCCCACAGCTGATCCGGGTTCATTTCACCCAGACCTTTGTATCGCTGAATGGTGTGACGTTTGGTGCTTTCCGCCATCAGCCAGTCGAGGGCTTCCTTGAATTCCTTGACCTGCTTCTTGCGTTCGCCACGCTGAATATAAGCGCCGTCGTCCAACAGGGTGCTCAGTTGAGCGCCCAGCGTTACCACGGTCTTATAGTCATTGCTGCCGAAGAAGTCACGGTTGAACGTGACGTAGTTCGACAGACCGTGGGAGATCAGTTCGACCTCAGGCAGCCACACGTTACGTTCACGGTCTTCTCGCAGGCTGGCCTTGTACACCAGACCAGACTTCTCGACGGTACGCAGGCGCACCTCGTACTGAGCCAGCCAATCTTGCATCGCTGCGTGATCGCCCAATTGCTCAAGGCTGACAGCCGGCAGGTAGATGAAGTGCTCGGTCAATTCCTGAGGGTACAGACGCGACAGGCGCTTGAGGGTCTTCATCACCATGCGGAAGTCGTTTACCAGACGTTCCAGCGACTCACCGGAAATGCCCGGCGCTTCGTCGTTCAAGTGCAGGCTGGCATCTTCCAGAGCCGACTGCGTCATGTACTCTTCCATGGCGTCGTCGTCTTTGATGTATTGCTCTTGCTTGCCTTTTTTCACTTTGTACAACGGCGGCTGAGCGATGTAGATGTAGCCACGCTCGATCAACTCCGGCAACTGACGGAAGAAGAACGTCAGCAGCAGCGTACGAATGTGCGAACCGTCGACGTCAGCATCGGTCATGATGATGATGTTGTGATAGCGCAACTTGTCGATGTTGTACTCGTCGCGGCCGATACCGCAGCCCAACGCCGTGATCAAGGTGCCGACTTCCTGGGAGGAAATCATCTTGTCGAAGCGAGCCTTCTCGACGTTGAGGATCTTGCCTTTCAACGGCAGGATGGCTTGGGTGCGACGGTTACGACCCTGCTTGGCGGAACCGCCAGCAGAGTCACCTTCCACCAGGTACAGTTCGGAGAGGGCAGGGTCCTTCTCTTGGCAGTCAGCCAGTTTGCCTGGCAAGCCTGCGATATCCAGCGCGCCTTTGCGACGAGTCATCTCACGGGCTTTACGCGCCGCTTCACGAGCACGCGCGGCGTCGATCATCTTGCCGACAACCAGCTTGGCTTCGTTCGGGTTCTCCAGCAGGAAGTCGGAGAAGTACTTGCCCATCTCCTGTTCCACCGCAGTCTTCACTTCGGAAGACACCAGCTTGTCTTTGGTCTGAGAGCTGAACTTCGGATCAGGTACTTTTACCGAGATAATCGCGGTCAGGCCTTCACGGGCATCGTCACCGGTGGTGGCGACTTTGTGCTTTTTGGCCAGGCCTTCGGCTTCAATGTAGGTGTTCAGGTTACGCGTCAGTGCGGAACGGAAACCCACCAGGTGAGTACCACCGTCGCGCTGAGGAATGTTGTTGGTGAAGCACAACAGGTTCTCGTTGAAGCTGTCGTTCCACTGCAGAGCGATTTCCACGCCGATGCCGTCTTCACGCTGAATGTTGAAGTGGAACACCTGGTTGACCGCGGTCTTGTTGGTGTTCAGGTATTCAACGAATGCGCGCAGGCCACCTTCATACTTGAACAGCTCTTCCTTACCGCTGCGCTCATCCTTGAGGACGATACCCACACCGGAGTTCAGGAAGGACAGTTCACGAATACGCTTGGCCAGGATGTCCCAGCTAAAGTGGATATTCTTGAAGGTCTCAGCCGATGGCTTGAAGTGGATCTGCGTACCGGTGGTTTCACTGTCACCGACGATTTTCATCGGTTCTTTTGGAACACCGTGAACGTAGGTCTGTTCCCAGATCTTGCCACTGCGGCGAACAGTCAGGATCAACTCTTCAGAAAGAGCGTTCACTACCGAAACGCCCACACCGTGCAGACCGCCGGAAACTTTATAGGAGTTGTCGTCGAACTTACCGCCGGCGTGGAGCACGGTCATGATGACCTCTGCTGCCGAAACGCCTTCTTCTTTGTGTACGTCTACCGGAATGCCGCGACCATTGTCGCGCACGGTAATAGACTCATCCGGGTGGATGATGATGCTGATGTCGTCGCAGTGACCGGCCAGAGCTTCGTCGATGGAGTTGTCGACCACCTCGAACACCATGTGGTGCAGACCGCTACCGTCATCAGTGTCGCCAATGTACATACCGGGACGTTTGCGTACGGCATCCAAACCTTTCAGCACTTTAATGCTGGTCGAGTCGTACGTGTTTTCTTCGCTCATGCCTTCACTCCCGATGGTCGTGGGTCTGGGTGATACGGCCTTGTTCCACGTGGAACAAAGCGACTGGCGTTTCCGTCTGCCAGCCTTCCCTCAATAATTCGTGGTCTACACAGGTGATAAACACCTGGCAGCGTAATTCTTCCAACAAGCGGCATAACGCGCGGCGGTGTTGCTCATCGAGCTCCGACGGCAAGTCATCCACCAGATAAATACACTGACCGCGCCGGGCCTGGCTAACCAGATGGCCCTGGGCGATGCGCAATGCACACACCACCAACTTCTGCTGACCACGGGACAAAATATCCGCGGCATTGTGAGCGCCTAGTCTAAGACGCAAATCAGCCCGTTGGGGTCCGGCCTGGGTATGGCCAATTTGCTGATCCCGCTGCAAGGACGTCGCGAGCACTGCACTCAGCTCACGTTCTTTGTCCCAGCCACGGTAGTAACTCAGCGTCAGCCCTTCGAGTTCCAGCAACTCACTCAAGGTCTGCTCAAAGACTGGTTTCAAGGCTTTGATATAAGCACGGCGGTATTCATCTATTTCGTCGCTGGCCAGGCACAGTTCCCGGTCCCAGGCCGCTTGCGAAGCGGCGTCAAGTGTACCATGCCGCAGCCATGAGTTCCGCTGCCGCAGGGCCTTCTGCAGGCGCTGCCAAGTGGCCATGAAACGCGGTTCCACGTGGAACACTCCCCAATCGAGGAACTGCCTGCGGATTTTTGGCGCGCCTTCCAATAGGCGGAAACTGTCGGGGTTGATCAATTGCAGCGGCAGGATCTCTGCCAGCTGCGCAGCACTGCGCGCGTTTTGCCCGTCAATGCGAATCTGGAACTCTCCGCCGCGATCACGGGATATCCCCAGGCTGCTATGCCCACCTTCAGCGAGTTCGACTTGGCCAAACACTGTGCACGCCAACTGCTCGTACTGGATAACCGGTAACAAGCGAGCGCTGCGGAAGGAACGAGCAAGCCCCAGCAGGTGAATGGCTTCCAGCACGCTGGTTTTGCCACTGCCGTTGGCGCCGTGGAGGATATTGATGCGGGGAGAGGGGGAGAAGGTCACCGGGTGCAGATTGCGCACCGCGGTGACCGAGACGCGACTGAGGGACATCTAGCTTCTGCTGAGCATGATTACAGGCGCATCGGCATGACAACATACGCCGAGTCGTCATTGTCGGATTCCTGTACCAGCGCGCTGCTGTTGGAGTCCGACAGAATCAGGCGAACCTGTTCGGTGGTCATCACACCCAGTACGTCCAGCAGGTAGCTCACGTTGAAGCCGATTTCCAGGGAACCGCCGTTGTAGTCGACGCCCACTTCTTCTTCCGCTTCTTCCTGCTCCGGGTTGTTCGCCTGGATTTTCAGCTGACCGTTGGCCAGTTGCAGACGGATACCCCGGTACTTCTCGTTGGACAGAATCGCGGTACGGCTGAACGCTTCACGCAGCGCTTGACGATCCCCCAGCACCAACTTGTCGCCACCTTTGGGCAGCACACGCTCGTAATCCGGGAACTTGCCATCAACCAGCTTGGAGGTGAAGGTGAACTCGCCGGTGGTCGCACGAATGTGGTGTTGACCCAACACAATGCTGACGTTGCCTTCCGGCTCGGTAAGCAGGCGCGCCAGCTCAAGAATACCTTTGCGCGGCACGATCACCTGGTGACGGTCCGGCTGACCGATATCGGCGCGCATAGAGCACATAGCCAGACGGTGACCGTCGGTTGCCACGGCGCGAATGATGCCTTCCGAGACTTCCAGCAGCATGCCGTTGAGGTAGTAACGCACGTCTTGCTGAGCCATGGCGAAGCTTGTGCGCTCGATCAAACGACGCAGCTTGCTCTGCTCCAGGCTGCAGGTCAGCGAGCCTGGGCCTTCTTCCACTGTCGGGAAATCATTGGCCGGCAGGGTGGACAGGGTGAAGCGGCTGCGACCCGCCTTGACCACCAACTTCGCCTCATCAACCTTGATGTCGATCAGCGCGTCGTTAGGCAGGCTTTTGCAGATGTCCATCAGCTTGCGCGCGGGTACGGTGATCTCGCCCGGTTCGGCGGGCTCTTCCAGCTGCACACGACCCACCAGCTCGACTTCCAGGTCAGTACCGGTCAAGGACAATTGCTGGCCTTCGACTACCAGCAATACGTTGGAAAGCACCGGCAAGGTCTGTCGGCGCTCGACGACGCCTGCGACCAGTTGCAGGGGTTTCAACAGGGCTTCGCGTTGAATGGTGAAATGCATGGTCTAGTCCCTTGCCTTAATAAGCTGCGCTGGTGTCATCACGTTGTCAGTGTACGCAGCAGGTTCTTGTAGTCCTCGCGAATATCCGCGTCGGATTCCTTAAGTTCATTGATCTTGCGGCACGCGTGCAAGACCGTGGTGTGGTCGCGTCCGCCAAACACATCACCGATTTCCGGCAGGCTGTGGTTGGTCAACTCCTTGGAGAGGGCCATGGCCACCTGACGGGGGCGTGCCACCGAGCGCGAGCGGCGCTTGGACAGCAGGTCGGAAATCTTGATCTTGTAGTACTCGGCCACGGTGCGCTGGATGTTATCCACACTCACCAGTTTGTCCTGCAGTGCCAGCAAGTCCTTCAGGGATTCGCGAATCAGCTCGATGGTGATATCGCGGCCCATGAAGTGAGAGTGAGCGATGACCCGCTTGAGTGCACCTTCCAGCTCACGCACGTTGGAGCGAATGCGTTGAGCGATGAAGAACGCCGCATCGTGGGGCAGGTCGACCTTGGCCTGGTCGGCTTTTTTCATCAGGATCGCGACGCGGGTTTCCAGCTCCGGCGGCTCTACCGCAACGGTCAAGCCCCAGCCGAAGCGCGATTTCAAGCGTTCTTCCAGGCCTTCGATTTCTTTTGGATAACGGTCACTGGTCAAGATGACCTGCTGGCCACCTTCGAGCAGGGCGTTGAAGGTGTGGAAGAACTCTTCCTGGGAGCGCTCTTTGCGGGCAAAAAATTGAATGTCGTCGATCAGCAACGCATCAACCGAGCGGTAGAACCGCTTGAACTCGTTGATTGCGTTGAGCTGCAACGCCTTGACCATGTCAGCCACGAAGCGCTCCGAATGCAGGTACACGACCTTGGCATTCGGATTCTTCTTTAATAGGTGGTTACCCACAGCGTGCATCAAGTGGGTCTTACCCAAGCCAACGCCACCATAAAGGAAGAGTGGGTTGTAACCATGCTTGGGGTTATCGGCTACCTGCCAGGCGGCAGCACGGGCCAGCTGGTTGGATTTACCTTCGACGAAGTTCTCAAAGGTAAAGGTGCGGTTCAGGTAGCTGGTGTGCTTGAGCGCGCCTTCGACCTGCACGGTGCGCTGTTCGGCGCGTACCGGAGCTTGCTGGGAGGCCGCGCCTGCCATCGGATCAAAGCTGTCGCGGGACGGCTCTTCATTCTCTGGTGCATTTTTTTGCGCAGACGACTTGGAGGGCGCAGGAGCAGGAGACGGCGCACTGACAGCCGGTGCCGCTGCCGCCTGGGCTTGCGACGCAGCCGCCGCCAGAGGCGCATTCGGCGCAGCACGAGGCGCCGAGCTACGTTTGCTGCCTATTAATAAGGAGAGCACGGGCGCGAGGCCGTTGCCATGTTCATCGAGCAATTCGAGAACGCGGCTCAGGTACTTCTCGTTGACCCAGTCAAGAACAAACCGATTGGGCGCGTAGACACGCAACTCGTCGCCTTCGGCTTCGACCTGTAGCGGACGGATCCAGGTGTTGAATTGCTGGGCAGGCAGCTCTTCGCGCAAAAGCTCCACGCACTGCTGCCAAAGTTCCACTGACACGGATATCCCCTAAGTTGAAAGCCGGTGAGGCAAAAACAGCCGCCATTGTAGCGGCGAGCCGCCCACTTATCCACATGTAGGTTGATCACAGGCCAGCCAAAATCAACGTCTTAACAGCAATAAAGGCGACCAATGGTCTGTGCATAAGCTCTGTGGATAAGCGCCCTTGAGGTCGTTGTACAAGTGGGGTCAAAAGTCTGTGGGTAACTGGCCTGTGGATAACTCGCCATTCCACACACAGCTTATCCGACAGCGCAGCACAGGCAGAGCACCGTTTCTCCCCCGTGTTGTCATTCTCTGTACATCAGGTGGAACAAGGCCTCAATGCAGTTATCCACAGATGATTGCCTGCCTAGCTTTTATAAGCTTTACAGAAAAGCTTTAAATAACTTCCTTCTTTATTTTTATATCTATGCCACGAGCCAAGAAAGCCAAGCGGACAGAAAAAGGTAAATGACCGGTAGATATCTAATTAAAGGAAAAGCTGGTTGGAAATTGACCTAGAGGCTTGCTTTCTCTAGAATCGCCGGTCTCTTAAAACGGGGGCCATTCCGGCCCGTTGTGGACGAACCAGGTAACAACGCCATGAAACGTACTTTCCAACCAAGCACCATCAAACGCGCCCGTACCCACGGCTTCCGTGCTCGCATGGCCACCAAGAACGGCCGTGCTGTCCTGTCGCGTCGCCGCGCCAAAGGTCGTGCGCGTCTGGCAGTTTGATAATCCGGTACTGGTGGTGAGTCAGGACTTCAGTCGGGAAAAGCGTCTGCTAACCCCCCGGCATTTCAAGGCAGTCTTTGACTCCCCCACCGGCAAGGTTCCGGGGAAAAATCTCCTGCTCCTTGCGCGTAACAACGATCTTGATCACCCCCGTCTCGGGTTGGTGATCGGCAAGAAGAGCGTAAAGCTCTCCGTTGAGCGCAATCGCCTCAAGCGTCTGATGCGCGAATCGTTTCGCCTCCACCAGGACACTCTGGTTGGTTGGGATATTGTTATCGTCGCGCGCAAAGGCTTGGGTGATGTAGAAAACCCCGAATTGATTCAGCATTTCGGCAAGCTCTGGAAACGTCTGGCGCGTACCAACAAACCAGCTCCAGCGGCCAACGCCGAAACTGTAGGGGTAGACAGCACTGATGCGTAAACTGGCCCTCGTTCCGATCCAGTTTTATCGCTATGCCATTAGTCCTCTGATGGCCAGCCACTGTCGTTTCTACCCCAGTTGTTCCTGCTACGCGTTAGAGGCCATAGAAAATCATGGTCTTCTGCGCGGTGGCTGGCTGACCTTTCGTCGTTTAGGTCGCTGTCATCCGTGGAATCCCGGTGGTTATGACCCGGTTCCGCCTATCCCTACCTCCCGTTCTTCTTCGATGGCCGAGTAATCATGGATATTAAACGCACGATCCTGATCGTCGCCCTGGCAATCGTGTCCTACGTCATGGTTCTTAAGTGGAACCAGGACTACGGCCAAGCTGCCCTGCCGACTCAGAATGTTGCTACCAATCAGGCTGCGCCGGCTATTCCGGACACCCCGCTGGGTAACAATGCGTCCGCGAGTGCCGATGTTCCCAGCGCGAATGGCGAGACAAGCGCCCCTTTAGAGACGCCAGTGGTCACCAATAAAGACCTCATCCACGTCAAAACGGATGTGCTCGACCTGGCTATCGACCCACAAGGTGGTGATATCGCGCAGTTGAAACTGCCGCTGTATCCACGTCGCCAAGACCATCCGGATGTTCCGTTCCAACTGTTCGATAACGGTGGTGAACGTACTTATCTGGCGCAAAGCGGCCTGACCGGCACCAACGGTCCGGATGCTCGTGCTACCGGTCGTCCGGTTTATTCGACCGAACAGAAGACTTATCAACTGGCTGATGGCCAGAACCAGTTGAACGTCGACCTGAAATTCAGCCTCGACGGCGTCAACTACATCAAGCGCTTCAGCTTTACCCGTGGTCTGTACGACTTGAAGGTCACTTACCTGATCGACAACGAAAGCGACAAGCCATGGAGCGGCAACCTGTTTGCCCAGCTCAAGCGTGATGCCAGCTCCGATCCTTCTTCCAGCACTGCCACCGGCACCGCGACTTACCTGGGCGCCGCCCTGTGGACAAGTAGCGAGCCGTACAAAAAAGTGTCGATGAAAGATATCGACAAGGGCTCGCTGAAAGAAACTGTCCAAGGTGGTTGGGTAGCTTGGCTGCAACACTACTTCGTGACTGCCTGGATCCCGAGCAAAGGTGAAGCCAACCTGGTTCAAACCCGCAAGGACAGCCAAGGTAACTACATCATTGGTTTTACTGGCCCGGCGTTGACCGTCGCGCCAGGTGCCAAGGCTGAAACCAGTGCCACTCTGTACGCCGGCCCGAAAAGCCAGGCCGTACTGAAAGAGTTGTCCCCAGGTCTGGAACTGACTGTGGATTACGGCTTCCTGTGGTTCATTGCTCAGCCGATTTTCTGGTTGCTGCAACATATCCACAGCATTGTGGGTAACTGGGGCTTCTCGATCATCTTCCTCACCATGCTGATCAAGGGGATCTTCTTCCCTCTATCGGCAGCCAGCTACAAGTCGATGGCGCGCATGCGTGCCGTGGCTCCGAAACTGGCGGCGCTGAAAGAACAACATGGCGACGACCGGCAGAAAATGTCGCAGGCCATGATGGAGCTGTACAAGAAAGAGAAGATCAACCCGCTGGGTGGATGCTTGCCGATTCTGGTGCAGATGCCGGTATTCCTGTCGCTGTACTGGGTACTCCTGGAAAGCGTGGAAATGCGTCAGGCACCGTTCATGCTGTGGATAACTGACCTGTCGATCAAAGACCCGTTCTTTATCCTGCCGATCATCATGGGCGCGACCATGTTTATCCAGCAGCGTCTGAACCCGACTCCGCCGGATCCGATGCAGGCCAAGGTAATGAAAATGATGCCAATCATCTTCACCTTCTTCTTCCTGTGGTTCCCTGCTGGTCTGGTGCTGTACTGGGTGGTCAACAACGTGTTGTCGATCTCTCAACAGTGGTACATCACACGTAAAATCGAAGCGGCTACCGCGAAAGCCTCTGCGTAATTTACTCTGTGGATAACCACTCAAGACGCCCCCTAGTGGGGCGTTTTGCTTTCCGTCACTTTAATTCTGGAACCTGCTGATGAGCGCTCCCCGTGAAACCATCGCTGCTGTCGCTACCGCTCAGGGTCGCGGCGGTGTCGGTATCGTTCGTATCTCTGGACCGCTTGCGAGTGTGGCAGCCAAGGCCATCAGTGGCCGTGAGCTGAAGCCGCGCTACGCCCATTACGGCCAGTTCCTGGATGCTGAGGACAGTGTGCTGGATGAAGGCCTGGCTATCTATTTCCCGGGGCCGAACTCATTCACAGGCGAAGATGTCCTGGAATTACAGGGGCACGGCGGCCCGGTTGTACTGGATATGCTGTTGCAGCGCTGCCTGCAATTGGGCTGCCGCTTGGCGCGTCCAGGGGAATTCAGTGAGCGCGCCTTCCTGAACGACAAACTCGACCTGGCCCAGGCCGAAGCCATCGCTGATTTGATCGAAGCCAGTTCGGCACAGGCGGCACGCAATGCACTGCGCTCGCTGCAGGGCGCTTTTTCCCTGCGTGTGCATAACTTGACCGAGCAGTTGATCAGCCTGCGCATCTACGTCGAGGCAGCGATTGATTTCCCGGAGGAGGAAATCGACTTTCTCGCCGATGGCCACGTGTTGGCGATGCTGGATAAAGTGCGCGAAGAGTTATCCACAGTGCTGCGCGAAGCTGGGCAGGGCGCACTGCTACGTGACGGCATGACGGTGGTGATCGCTGGGCGACCTAACGCCGGCAAATCCAGCTTGCTCAATGCGCTGGCGGGGCGTGAAGCCGCTATCGTTACCGAGATTGCCGGCACCACTCGGGATATCCTGCGTGAACATATCCACATCGACGGCATGCCACTGCACGTGGTCGATACCGCCGGCTTGCGCGATACCGAAGACCAGGTGGAAAAGATCGGGGTGGAACGTGCGCTCAAAGCCATCGGCGAAGCGGACAGGGTGCTGCTGGTGGTCGATGCCACGGCGCCCGAAGCGGTGGATCCTTTTGCATTGTGGCCGGAATTCCTCGAGCAACGTCCGGACCCGGCCAAAGTCACCTTGATTCGCAACAAAGCCGACCTGACGGGCGAAGCCATTGCGATGGAAACCAGCGCGGATGGCCATGTCACCATCAGCCTCAGCGCCAAGGCGGCGGGAGAAGGCCTGGAATTGCTGCGCGAGCACCTCAAGGCCTGCATGGGCTACGAGCAAACCTCGGAAAGCAGCTTCAGCGCGCGCCGCAGGCACCTGGAGGCGTTGCGCCATGCGAGCGCGGCGTTGGAGCACGGCCGGGCCCAGCTGACCCTGGCGGGGGCAGGGGAGCTGCTGGCTGAGGATCTGCGTCAGGCACAGCAGCTGTTGGGCGAAATCACCGGTGCGTTCAGCTCCGATGATTTGTTAGGGCGGATCTTTTCCAGCTTTTGCATCGGCAAATAGCCAAGTTATCCACAGTCTCTGTGGGCACTGGCGGCCTGAAGAACATCTGGATTCTTCAGGCCGTTATCCATTACCAGTTGTACGAAACCGTCCCAAGCAGCGTACGGCTGTCGCCCCAATAGCAGCGGCCCGCATCGTTGCAACCAGATACATATTCCTTGTCGAACAGGTTCTTGGCGTTCACGCCCACAGACCAGTGTTTGTCGATCTGATAACCAACGGCTGCGTCCACCAGGGTGACGCTCCCTGCGTCCAGCTTCCCGTAAAGCGTTGGCGCCGTGTAGGAAAACGTGCTGTCGAAATACCGCACGCCGCCGCCCAGGGACAAGCCTTTGAGCTGACCGTCGAGGAAACGGTATTTGCCCCACACTGAGGCCTGGTTGCGTGGAACCCCCGTCATTTGGCGCCCCTCGACCAGCGATGTCGCCGAATCCTTGGTAATCCGAGCGTCAGTGTAGGTGTAGGCCGCTGTCACATTCAGGTTGGGTGTGATGTTGCTGTTCACCTCGACTTCCGCACCTTTGGCGCGGCTCTCGCCCACCTGGCGGTAGCTGTTGGTGGTGGCGTCCAGGTAGGTGTCGTCTTCCTTGCGCAAGTCATACACCGACAGGGTCATCGCCGTATCCCAGCCGATCGGTTCGTATTTCACACCCACTTCGTACTGGCTGCTGGTAATCGGCTTTAACGGTGAACCCGCGTTGGAGATCTGCTGCACAGGCACGAATGCGGTGGAGTAGCTGACATACGGCGTGAGGCCATTGTCGAACTGGTACATCACCCCGCCCTGGTAAGTGAACTTGCGGTCTTCCGAGCGGGTGTTGCTGGCTTTGTTGACCTTGTCGCGGAAATCGCTGTCGACCCAATCCTGACGGCCACCCAGCAGGAACAACCAATGGTCATACTTGCTTTGGACCTGTGCATAAACGCCCTTCATTTGCTGTTCGAGCAAGGTGTTTTGCACGGCCACTGGGGTAAGCGGATCGCGCAGGTACACGGGGTTATACACATTGATGGTGCCGGCGAAGCCTGCGTCCCAATCCTGGTTGAAAGAGGTGCGGTCGTAACTGGCACCGAACAGCACGGTATTTTCCAGGCCACCGACCTGGAATTTGCCTTCCAACTGGTTATCCAGGGAATAGACCATCGACTTGTTATAGCGGTCGTAGGCGGTCATGTTCAGTTGAGTACCGAAACCGCGGTTGTTCAGCGTGCTGGGCCAGGTCTCATGGCGGTTGATGCGCGACTGCATATAGCGCGAGTTCTGACGGAACTGCCAATCATCGTTGAAGCTGTGGCTGAATTCGTAGCCGGTGCTCCAGGCTTCACGTTCGAACGTATTCCAATCCGGATCGCCGAGCATGGTGTGCTTGGACAGCTTGCCATTGGGATTTGTAAGCAAGGTGCCAGCGGCCGGTAGGCCAAGTTCGAGGTTGGTGTGGTCCTTCTGGTAATTGGCCAACAGCGTGAGGGTGTCGTAATCGTCGAAATTCAGGGTCAGTGAGGGGGCGATATACAGGCGATCATCGGGCACATGGTCAGTCTGCGTGTCGGACTTACGCCCGAGCATTACAACGCGACCAAGAATGTTGTCGCTGTCGTTGAGCGGCCCCGAGATATCCACACCCAATTGACGGCGATTATTCGAGCCATAACCCAGCTGCACTTCACCTTGCGGCGTCGCAGTAGGGTGTTTGCTCACCAGGTTCACCAAACCACCAGGCGCGTTTTCGCCGTAGAGCAGGGAAGAAGGGCCACGGAAGATTTCGACCCGTTCCAGGCCATAGGGCTCACTGGTGGTGTCGTACCGATTGCCTTGTACGCGCAGGCCATCTCGCAGCAGACCGTAGCCGTAATCCGTGGCATTGAAACCGCGAATGAAGAATAAATCACCCGCCAGACCATCGCCGGCAGCAAAAGGTGGCGCGAAGATACCTGGCACGTAACCCAATACTTCGGTCAGGGTCTGCGACTTCTGGTCCTTGATGCGCTGGCCGGTCACGACCGATACCGAACGCGGTGTTTCCGACAGAGGTGTGCTGGTCTTGGTACCAATACGGCTATTTTGCGCCTTGTAGCCCACATCCCCGGCAATCTCTTGATTGAAACCCGCCTGTTGATAAGTGCTGACGGTGGTAGGCGCGAGCGTGAGTTGCCCTGCGGGAATAGCCTGCAGGACATAACTGCCAGGCGCCTGGGTGACGGCTTGCAACCCCGTGTTCTGCAACAACAGGGCAAAGCCTTGCTCCACCGAATAGTCACCTTCCAGCCCAGTCGTGTTCAAACGCGCGGTTTGCTGGGGCGAGAACGACAAGATCACATTCGCCCTGGCGGCAAACTGGCTCAAGGCATTGTCCAGGGGACCCGCGGCAATGATGTAATGCTGCACCGCGCTGGCGGCCATGGCATCAGTAGAGAGCACAACCCCAGCGGTGGCTGCCGTGCCGAGCAGGAGGCTGCAGGTCATACCGTGGTAGGAAAGTCGCTGGCGGAGCTTGGGAGGAAGGCGCATAGGTGGATAAGCCCTGAAGGTGGCGTCGTGATTACCTGTAGGGCCGTTCCAGGTAAAAAAAAGATAACCCCTTGTGCGATTTTTTTTGCGATCAACCGATTCGTTTCACCGAAACCCAATAACGAGTGAAGTACTTCACCTGGATCGGCAGGGTTGCCTGCAGGTTGGCCAGTACTGCGTCGGTAGAATCCAGGCGGAAGGTCCCGGAAACACGTAGACGTGCCGAAGCCAAGTCGCATTGCAGGACACCCGTACGGTAGCGGGCGAGGTCTTCGATCACATCTCCGAGGCGAGCGTCCAAGACGATCAGTTGGCCATCAACCCAGGCCGCCTGTGACCCGCTATACACACGGTCCAGCCCCACGTTTTGGCGATCAAAGTCAGCGCTTTCCCCGGCCCCAAGCAGTCGTGCGTGGTTAGGTTGGTCCCGTGGCGACACGCTCACCCGATCCTCCAGGACGCCGACGCGCGTGGCGTCTGGCAACTGGCGCACAGTGAACGTGGTGCCCAACGCTTGGACTCGGCCTTGGCGGGTCTCGACATAAAACGGTGTCTGCCCACCCAATTTCCCAGTGTGGATAAGTACTTCACCTTCGCGCAGGCGCACCAATCGCTGGCGCCCGTCGAACACCACGTCAATCGCTGTGCGGGTATTAAGATCAATCCGCGTGCCATCGGCCAGTTCGATGCGCCGGCGTTCCCCCACAGACGTACGGTAGTCAGCCCACACATTGCCCAGGGGCGTGTGCTGCTGGAGATTCCAGCCGAGGTACCCAGTACCGCCGAGCACCAGCATCCACTTCAGTACCTGGCGACGTTGCTGGGAGGTCGACAATGCGCGGCGGGTGAAGTCCTGCGGCAGTGCGCCAAGGCTGCGCTGCAGTTGTTCCATCTGGTTCCACGCGGCCTGATGGGACGGATCGCCGTTGAGCCATTGTTGCCAGGCCAGGCGTTCGGCAGCGGTAGGCACTTGGGATTGAAACTGTACATACCAAGTGGCAGCGGCCTCAAAGGTCTTGCGATCGGGGTTCGCCATTACAGGCTGGCCATGATCAGTGAGCATTCAGTCAATGCACGGATCATGTGCTTCTTCACCGTGGTCAATGACACCTGCAGTTCATCCGCGATCTGTTGATAAGTCAGGCCCTCGACCTGCGACAGCATGAAGATCCGCCGAGCTCGCTCGCCGAGCCCGGCCAAGGCTTTATCAACGGCCACCAGTGTCTCGATGATGATGGCTTTGTCTTCTTCACTGATGGCCGTGGCGTCAGGCCGTTCGGCCAAGGTTTGCTTGTAGGCCTGCTCGATGGCATGCCGACGGTAACGATCAATCACCAGGCCCCTGGCGATGGTCGCCAGGTAGTCACGTGGTTCAAGGATCTGCGCTGCATGTCGCCCACCCAAGATACGCACGAACGTATCGTGCGCCACATCGGCCGCATCGCAGGCGTTATGCAACTTGCCTTTGAGCCACCCATGCAACCAGGAATGGTGCTGCTCGTAGATGTTCTGGACCGCAGCCGTGTGTGAAGAAGGGGACATAGGGCATGACAAAGTAGGTTAATGATAATCGCTATTATTAACTGCCCCGCTGTTTTCTCACAATAGATCTCTTTTTTGGCTGTGCTTACTACCGGGTGGGAGGTTTCGGATGGCTTCGTCGTGGACGAAATACCCAGGGGTGTGGCGATTTATGTGGATTAAGCCCTGTGAATAACCGCCTCTGTGCCCAGTTGATAACAGGCCCTGAAACCTGAGTAAAAACCCCTCTGTGGATAACCATCGCTTTAATCCACAGGCTTAAAGCACTTATCCAAGGGCCTCATTGGCACATGACCACAGACTTTTGAATCTCTGTACACGAAGTAAATAGGGGCCTGTAGAGATCTATCCACAGAAAGGTTGCTCAGTATAAATAAACATAAAAACAAAGATTTAATAAATTTCTCTCTTTTAATTTCTATTGTCTGTGATTCATCCACAGCTGGTTAAATTTTGTGCAAAGGGTTCTTTAGGAAGGGCTAAGTCCCTATACTTGCCGCCAAAGCTCTAAAACTCTTTCAACAGACAATTCCTGATTACCTACATAAGCAGGCACGAGGTGCGTGGTGGATTTCCCTTCCCGTTTTGAAGTGATCGTCATCGGCGGCGGTCATGCCGGTACCGAGGCAGCACTGGCGTCAGCACGCATGGGCGTAAAAACCCTGTTGTTGACGCACAACGTGGAAACCCTCGGAGCAATGAGTTGCAACCCTGCCATCGGTGGGATCGGCAAAAGTCACCTGGTCAAGGAAATCGATGCCCTTGGCGGTGTGATGGCCATGGCTACCGATAAGGGTGGTATTCAATTTCGTGTGCTCAACAGTCGCAAAGGCCCGGCCGTACGTGCTACCCGTGCTCAAGCAGACCGCATCCTGTACAAGGCTGCCGTGCGCGAAACCCTGGAAAACCAGCCGAACCTGTGGATATTTCAACAAGCAGCGGATGACCTGATCGTCGAACAAGACCAGGTACGCGGTGTTGTCACCCAAATGGGCCTGCGGTTCTTCGCAGAATCCGTGGTGTTGACCACCGGTACGTTCCTCGGCGGACTTATCCACATTGGTATGCAGAACTATTCCGGCGGTCGCGCCGGTGACCCGCCGTCGATTGCCCTGGCAAAACGCCTGCGTGAATTGCCACTGCGTGTCGGCCGCCTGAAAACCGGGACCCCGCCGCGAATCGATGGGCGTTCCGTGGATTTCTCGGTGATGACCGAACAGGCCGGCGATACGCCGATCCCGGTCATGTCGTTCATGGGGTCCAAAGCGCAGCACCCGAAACAGGTGAGTTGCTGGATTACCCACACCAATGCCCGCACCCACGAGATCATTGCCGCGAACCTCGACCGTTCGCCGATGTATTCCGGGGTAATCGAAGGCATCGGCCCGCGTTATTGCCCGTCGATCGAAGACAAGATCCACCGCTTTGCCGACAAGGAAAGCCACCAGGTCTTCATCGAGCCCGAAGGCTTGACCACTCACGAGCTGTACCCGAACGGAATATCCACGTCCTTGCCGTTCGACGTGCAGATCCAGATCGTGCAGTCGATCCGCGGCATGGAAAACGCGCACATCGTGCGTCCGGGCTACGCCATCGAATACGACTACTTCGACCCCCGCGACCTGAAGTACAGCCTGGAAACCAAAGTCATTGGCGGTCTGTTCTTCGCCGGGCAAATCAACGGCACCACCGGTTACGAAGAAGCCGGCGCCCAAGGTTTGCTGGCCGGAACCAACGCTGCGCTGCGTGCGCAAGGCAAAGACAGCTGGTGCCCGCGTCGCGACGAAGCGTACATCGGTGTATTGGTCGATGACCTGATTACCCTGGGCACCCAGGAACCGTACCGGATGTTCACTTCCCGGGCGGAATACCGTTTGATCCTGCGCGAAGACAACGCCGACCTGCGCCTGACCGAAAAAGGTCGTGAACTTGGGCTGGTCGATGATGTGCGTTGGGAAGCCTTCTGCAAAAAACGTGAAAGCATTGCATTGGAAGAGCAGCGCCTGAAAAGCACCTGGGTTCGCCCGGGGACTGAACAAGGCGATGCGATCGCTGAAAAATTCGGCACGCCGCTGACCCACGAGTACAACTTGCTCAACCTGCTGTCACGTCCGGAAATCGACTACGCTGGTCTGGTCGAAGTGACCGGCCAGGGCGCAGAAGATCCACAGGTCGCCGAGCAGGTCGAAATCAAGACCAAATACGCCGGTTACATTGACCGCCAACAGGACGAGATCGCTCGCCTGCGCGCCAGTGAAGACACCAAGCTGCCTGCGGACATCGATTACACCGGGATTTCCGGGCTGTCGAAAGAAATCCAAAGCAAGCTGGGGATAACTCGGCCGGAAACCCTGGGGCAGGCTTCACGTATCCCAGGCGTCACCCCGGCGGCGATATCGCTACTGATGATTCATTTGAAAAAACGCGGCGCGGGCCGTCAGTTGGAGCAAAGCGCTTGAGTTCGTTGGTCACCTCGCAACACGCCGAAGAGTTATCCACAGGTGCACGCCAGTTGGGCGTCGACCTGACCCCGGCCCAGCATGAATTGCTGCTGGGCTATCTGGCCCTGTTGATCAAATGGAACAAGGCTTACAACCTGACAGCGGTGCGTGATCCCGACGAAATGGTGTCCCGTCACTTGCTCGACAGCTTGAGCGTGATGCCATTCATCGAAAACGGCCGTTGGTTGGACGTTGGCAGTGGCGGCGGCATGCCTGGCATTCCGTTGGCCATCCTGTTTCCCGGCTCCCAAGTGACCTGCCTGGACAGCAACGGCAAGAAAACCCGCTTCCTGACCCAGGTCAAACTCGAACTCAAGCTGGATAACCTGCAGGTTATCCACAGTCGTGTCGAAGCCTTCACGCCTGAACAGCCTTTCACCGGAATTGTTTCCAGGGCATTCAGCAGCATGGAGAACTTCAGCAACTGGACTCGCCATCTTGGCGACCGCGACACCCGCTGGCTGGCAATGAAGGGCGTCCATCCAAGCGATGAGCTGTTAGCATTGCCGGCAGACTTCCACCTCGATAGCGAACACGCCTTGGCTGTACCCGGTTGCCAAGGCCAACGCCATCTGCTGATACTGCGCCGCACGGCATGATTGGGAACACAAGCAAGAATGGCTAAGGTATTCGCGATAGCGAACCAGAAAGGTGGCGTGGGCAAAACCACCACCTGCATCAACCTCGCAGCATCCCTGGTCGCGACCAAGCGCCGGGTGCTGTTGATCGATCTCGATCCACAGGGCAACGCCACCATGGGTAGCGGTGTGGATAAACACGGCCTGGAAAACTCGGTCTACGACTTGCTGATTGGCGAGTGCGACCTGGCCCAGGCCATGCACTATTCCGAACACGGTGGTTATCAACTGCTGCCGGCCAACCGCGATTTGACCGCGGCGGAAGTGGTGCTGCTGGAAATGCAGATGAAAGAAAGCCGTCTGCGCAGCGCCTTGGCGCCAATCCGTGAGAATTACGACTACATTTTGATCGACTGCCCGCCGTCACTGTCGATGCTGACCTTGAACGCGTTGGTGGCCGCCGATGGTGTGATTATCCCCATGCAGTGCGAGTACTACGCGCTGGAAGGTCTGAGCGACCTTGTGGATAACATCAAGCGCATCGCCGAGTTGCTCAACCCGAACTTGCAGATCGAAGGCCTGTTGCGGACCATGTTCGACCCACGCCTGAGCCTGATGAACGATGTGTCGGCGCAGCTCAAGGAACACTTCGGTGATCAGTTGTACGACACGGTGATCCCGCGCAACATCCGTTTGGCCGAAGCCCCGAGCTACGGCATGCCGGCCCTGGCCTACGACAAGCAATCCCGTGGCGCCATTGCCTACCTGGCGCTGGCCGGCGAGATGGTTCGTCGCCAACGCCGCAACTCACGCACCGCTGCAGCCCAGCCAACTTAAGGAATCCCCATGGCCGTCAAGAAACGAGGTCTCGGACGTGGACTGGATGCACTGTTGAGTGGTCCGACCGTCACATCGCTTGAAGAACAAGCGGTGCAGGCCGACGAGCGCGAGCTGCAACACCTGCCGTTGGACCTGATCCAGCGCGGCAAATATCAGCCGCGCCGCGACATGGACCCCCAGGCACTGGAAGAACTGGCCAATTCGATCAAGGCCCAGGGTGTGATGCAGCCGATCGTGGTGCGCCCGATTGGTGGCGGCCGCTTTGAAATCATCGCCGGCGAGCGCCGCTGGCGTGCGAGCCAGCAGGCTGGCAAGGAAACCATTCCGGCGATGGTGCGCGATGTGCCGGATGAAACCGCCATCGCCATGGCGCTGATCGAGAACATCCAGCGCGAAGACCTCAACCCGATCGAAGAAGCGATCGCTCTGCAGCGTTTGCAGCAAGAGTTCCAGCTGACCCAGCAACAAGTGGCCGAGGCGGTGGGTAAATCCCGCGTGACCGTGTCCAACTTGTTGCGCCTGATCGCGTTGCCGGAAGTCATCAAGACCATGTTGTCCCACGGCGACCTGGAGATGGGTCACGCCCGTGCTTTGCTCGGTTTACCGGAAAATCAACAGGTTGAAGGGGCGCGACACGTTGTCGCACGAGGGCTCACCGTTCGCCAGACCGAGGCGCTGGTTCGCCAGTGGCTCAGCGGTAAACCTGCACCGGTCGAAACGGTTAAACCTGATCCGGATATCGCTCGTCTCGAGCAGCGCCTGGCCGAGCGCCTGGGCTCTGCGGTGCAAATTCGCCACGGTAAGAAAGGCAAAGGGCAATTGGTCATCGGATATAACTCCCTCGACGAGCTTCAAGGCGTCCTTGCCCACATCCGTTGAAACATTCACTGAAACATTTGCTCATGTAGCGCGTGATCGGAAATCACTACCCGACAGTTGAATAGGGGCAGAACCGCCCCTATACTCTGCGCGCATTTTGTCGGCACAAATTATGCCAAGTTATTGATATCGGGCAGCCGACCATTGAGGAGCAAGAGTGATGGAAACCCGCACGCCAAACACGTTGCCGTTCCGTCGCTTGGCCGTTTTTCCGGTTTTATTGGCTCAATTTGTCATTTTGCTGATCGCCGCATTGGCGCTTTGGTACGGGCATGGAGTCGTTGCCGGATATTCAGGACTCTGCGGAGGCCTGATAGCCTTGCTGCCCAATATGTATTTTGCTCACAGGGCCTTTCGGTTTTCCGGCGCCCGAGCAGCCCAGGCTATCGTCCGGTCATTTTATGCCGGCGAGGCGGGGAAACTGATTTTGACGGCAGTGCTGTTTGCACTGACCTTTGCAGGTGTGAAGCCATTGGCGCCGCTGGCTGTATTCGGCGTCTTCGTGTTGACCCAACTGGTCAGCTGGTTCGCTCCCCTGCTAATGAAAACAAGACTTTCGAAACCTTAGGGCGTTTGAGGCAACCATGGCAGAAACAACCGCTTCGGGCTATATCCAGCACCACTTGCAGAACCTGACCTTCGGTCAGCTTCCTAATGGCGGCTGGGGCTTTGCCCACTCCGCAGCAGAGGCCAAAGAAATGGGCTTCTGGGCTTTCCACCTGGATACTCTGGGCTGGTCGGTCGCATTGGGTCTGATTTTCGTCTTCATTTTCCGCATGGCGGCAAAGAAGGCGACTTCCGGTCAGCCAGGTGCTTTGCAGAACTTCGTTGAAGTACTGGTCGAATTCGTCGATGGCAGCGTGAAAGACAGCTTCCATGGCCGTAGCCCGGTGATCGCACCGCTGGCACTGACCATCTTCGTCTGGGTGTTCCTGATGAACGCCGTCGACCTGATCCCGGTTGACTGGATTCCTCAGTTGGCCATGGCGATCAGCGGCGACCCACACATTCCATTCCGTGCCGTATCGACCACTGACCCTAACGCTACCCTGGGCATGGCCCTGTCGGTATTCGCGTTGATCATTTTCTACAGCATCAAGATCAAGGGCATTGGCGGCTTTATTGGCGAACTGACCCTGCACCCGTTCGGCAGCAAGAACATTTTCGTTCAAGCCCTGCTGATCCCGGTGAACTTCCTGCTGGAATTCGTGACCCTGGTCGCCAAGCCGATTTCCCTGGCCCTGCGACTGTTCGGCAACATGTATGCCGGCGAGTTGGTGTTCATTCTGATCGCTGTGATGTTCGGCAGCGGCCTGCTCTGGCTTAGCGGCCTGGGCATTGTTCTGCAGTGGGCGTGGGCTGTGTTCCACATCCTGATCATCACCCTGCAGGCCTTCATCTTCATGATGCTGACCATCGTCTACCTGTCGATGGCGCACGAAGAGAACCATTAAGACCAGTCTCGACTAGTCTGATGTCCTTCCCGGTCAAACGGGAAGGTGGCCCACCAGGGCTATGAAACGATTTGTTTTACCGCTTTAAAATCTAAAAAACCTAAACCATACGACGTAAAAGTCGGGAGGAAAGATGGAAACTGTAGTTGGTCTAACCGCTATCGCTGTTGCACTGTTGATCGGCCTGGGCGCCCTGGGTACTGCCATTGGTTTCGGCCTGCTGGGCGGCAAGTTCCTGGAAGGCGCAGCGCGTCAGCCAGAAATGGTTCCAATGCTGCAAGTTAAAATGTTCATCGTCGCCGGCCTGCTCGACGCCGTGACCATGATCGGTGTTGGTATCGCTCTGTTCTTCACCTTCGCGAACCCTTTCGTTGGTCAACTCGCCGGTTAATCACTCGTTTTTTCGAGTGATTGGTGTGTTGTGCAACGAATGAGCGAGGTATTGGCGTGAACATTAATGCAACCATTATTGGTCAGTCCTTAGCGTTCTTGATTTTTGTCGTTTTCTGCATGAAGTTCGTATGGCCTCCGGTCATCGCAGCTCTGCACGAACGTCAGAAGAAGATCGCGGATGGGCTGGACGCTGCAGCACGAGCAGCTCGCGACCTGGAGTTGGCCCAAGATAAAGCGGGTCAACAACTGCGCGAAGCGAAAGCTCAAGCAGCCGAAATCATTGAGCAAGCCAAGAAACGCGGTAACCAGATTGTTGAAGAGGCTGTTGAAAAAGCCCGTATCGACGCTGACCGTGTGAAGGTTCAGGCTCAGGCCGAGATCGAGCAGGAACTGAACGGTGTCAAAGATGCGCTGCGTGCCCAACTGGGTGCTCTGGCCGTCGGCGGTGCTGAGAAGATCCTGGGTGCCACAATCGATCAAAACGCGCACGCGGAGCTGGTAAACAAACTGGCTGCTGAAATTTAAGCGAGGGCGATCATGGCAGAATTGACCACGTTGGCCCGACCTTACGCTAAGGCAGCCTTCGAGCACGCCCAGGCCCACCAGCAGCTGGCCTCTTGGTCAGCCATGCTCGGCCTGGCTGCAGCAGTGTCGCAAGACGACACAATGCAGCGCGTGCTCAAGGCCCCGCGACTGACGAGCGCAGACAAGGCCGCCACTTTTATTGAAGTGTGCGGCGACAAGTTTGATGTGAAAGTGCAGAACTTCATCCACGTCGTTGCCGAAAACGACCGTCTCCTGCTTCTGCCGGAGATTGCCGCTCTGTTCGACCTGTACAAGGCCGAGCAAGAGAAGTCGGTAGACGTTGAAGTGACCAGTGCTTTTGCATTGAACCAAGAACAGCAAGACAAACTCGCCAAGGTTCTCAGTGCACGACTCGACCGGGAAGTGCGCCTGCAAGTTGCGGAAGACAAGTCCCTCATTGGGGGCATTGTCATTCGCGCCGGCGACCTGGTTATCGATGGCTCGATTCGCGGCAAACTCGCGAATCTTGCCGAAGCATTGAAATCTTGAGTTTGAAGGGGCAGCAGAGCAATGCAGCAACTCAATCCTTCCGAAATAAGTGAAATTATCAAGGGCCGCATCGACAAGCTCGATGTGACCTCCCAAGCCCGTAACGAAGGCACTGTCGTCAGCGTATCTGACGGTATTGTGCGGATTCACGGTCTGGCCGACGTAATGTCCGGCGAGATGATCGAGTTTCCGGGCGGCGTCTTCGGTATGGCCCTCAACCTGGAGCAAGACTCCGTAGGTGCCGTTATCCTGGGCGCTTACCAGTCTCTGGCTGAAGGCATGAGCGCCAAGTGCACCGGCCGCATCCTGGAGGTTCCGGTTGGTAAGGAACTGCTGGGTCGCGTAGTCGACGCACTGGGTAACCCTGTTGACGGCAAAGGTCCACTGGGCAACACCGAGACCGACGCGGTCGAGAAAGTTGCTCCAGGCGTGATCTGGCGTAAGTCGGTAGACCAGCCTGTACAGACTGGCTACAAGGCTGTCGATGCCATGATCCCTGTCGGCCGTGGCCAGCGTGAGCTGATCATCGGTGACCGTCAGATCGGTAAAACCGCTCTGGCGATCGACGCGATCATCAACCAGAAAGACAGCGGCATTTTCTGCGTCTACGTAGCCATCGGTCAGAAGCAATCGACCATCGCCAACGTGGTTCGCAAGCTGGAAGAGAACGGCGCACTGAAAAACACGATCATCGTGGCTGCCAGTGCTTCGGAATCGCCTGCACTGCAATACCTGGCACCGTATGCCGGTTGCACCATGGGTGAATTCTTCCGCGACCGCGGTGAAGACGCGCTGATCGTTTATGACGATCTGTCCAAGCAAGCAGTGGCTTACCGCCAGATTTCCCTGCTGCTGCGCCGTCCACCAGGCCGTGAAGCTTACCCAGGCGACGTGTTCTATCTCCACTCCCGTCTGCTGGAGCGCGCATCCCGCGTTTCGGAAGAGTACGTAGAGAAGTTCACCAACGGCGCAGTGACCGGCAAAACCGGTTCCCTGACCGCACTGCCGATCATCGAAACCCAGGCTGGCGACGTTTCCGCGTTCGTTCCGACCAACGTGATTTCCATCACCGACGGTCAGATCTTCCTGGAATCGGCCATGTTCAACTCGGGCATCCGCCCTGCAGTGAACGCCGGTGTTTCGGTATCCCGTGTGGGTGGTGCCGCTCAGACCAAGATCATCAAGAAGCTCTCCGGTGGTATCCGTACCGCTCTGGCTCAGTACCGTGAACTGGCGGCATTCGCCCAGTTCGCTTCTGACCTGGACGAAGCGACCCGTAAGCAACTTGAGCATGGTCAGCGCGTTACCGAGCTGATGAAGCAGAAGCAATACGCCCCAATGTCGATCGCTGACATGGCGTTGTCGCTGTATGCCGCTGAGCGTGGGTTCCTGACTGACGTCGAAATCGCCAAGGTCGGCAGCTTTGAACAAGCGCTGATTGCTTACTTCAACCGCGATCACGCCGACTTGTTGGCCAAGATCAACGTGAAGGGTGACTTCAATGACGAAATCGACGCTGGCCTGAAAGCCGGTATCGAGAAGTTCAAGGCCACCCAAACCTGGTAAGCCGCAGCGGGAGCCGCAAGGCTCCCGCTTGCTAACCTGATAGGTGTTACATGGCAGGCGCAAAAGAGATTCGCAGTAAGATTGCGAGCATCAAAAGCACGCAAAAAATTACCAGCGCCATGGAAAAAGTGGCGGTCAGCAAAATGCGCAAGGCACAAATGCGCATGGCTGCTAGCCGTCCTTATGCGGAGCGTATCCGCCAGGTAATTGGGCATCTGGCCAACGCCAACCCGGAATACCGCCACCCATTCATGATCGACCGCGAAGTTAAGCGTGTAGGTTATGTGGTTGTGAGCAGTGACCGTGGTTTGTGCGGTGGTTTGAATACCAACCTGTTCAAGGCCCTGGTCAAGGACATGGCGGTAAACCGCGAAAAAGGCGTCGAGATCGATCTGTGTGTTGTTGGTAGCAAGGGTGCGGCCTTTTTCCGCAACTTCGGCGGTAACGTCGTAGCAGCTATCAGCCACCTGGGTGAAGAGCCGTCGATCAATGATTTGATCGGCAGCGTGAAGGTGATGCTGGATGCGTACCTGGAAGGCCGGATTGATCGCCTCTCCGTGGTATCCAACAAGTTCATCAACACCATGACCCAGCAGCCAACCGTGGAGCAATTGATTCCACTGGTGGCGACTCCGGATCAGGAACTCAAGCACCACTGGGACTACCTCTACGAACCAGACGCCAAAGAGCTGCTTGACGGCTTGATGGTGCGCTACGTGGAGTCGCAGGTGTACCAGGCGGTGGTCGAGAACAACGCAGCTGAACAAGCGGCGCGGATGATCGCGATGAAAAACGCTACCGATAACGCCGGTGATCTGATCAGCGATTTGCAGCTGATCTACAACAAGGCGCGTCAGGCTGCGATCACCCAAGAGATCTCGGAAATCGTCGGCGGCGCTGCCGCGGTTTAACGGTTCAAATATTCAGAGGATCCAGCTATGAGTAGCGGACGTATCGTTCAAATCATCGGCGCCGTTATCGACGTGGAATTTCCACGCGACAGCGTACCGAGCATCTACAACGCGCTGAAAGTACAAGGCGCGGACACTACTCTGGAAGTTCAGCAGCAGCTGGGCGACGGCGTAGTTCGTACCATTGCGATGGGTTCCACCGAAGGCTTGAAGCGCGGTCTGGACGTTGTCGACTCTGGCGCAGCCATCTCCGTACCGGTCGGTAAAGCGACCCTGGGCCGGATCATGGACGTACTGGGCAACCCGATTGACGAAGCTGGTCCGATCGACACCGAAGAGCGTTGGGGCATTCACCGTCCAGCACCTTCGTTCGCGGAACAAGCTGGCGGCAACGACCTGCTGGAAACCGGCATCAAGGTTATCGACCTGGTTTGCCCGTTCGCCAAAGGCGGTAAAGTCGGTCTGTTCGGTGGTGCCGGTGTAGGCAAGACCGTAAACATGATGGAACTGATCCGTAACATCGCCATCGAGCACAGCGGTTATTCCGTGTTCGCCGGTGTGGGTGAGCGTACCCGTGAGGGTAACGACTTCTACCACGAGATGAAGGACTCCAACGTTCTGGACAAAGTGGCACTGGTTTACGGTCAGATGAACGAGCCGCCGGGTAACCGTCTGCGCGTAGCACTGACTGGCCTGACCATGGCCGAGAAGTTCCGTGACGAAGGTAACGACGTTCTGCTGTTCGTCGACAACATCTATCGTTACACCCTGGCCGGTACTGAAGTATCCGCACTGCTGGGCCGTATGCCTTCCGCAGTAGGTTACCAGCCGACCCTGGCTGAAGAGATGGGCGTTCTGCAAGAACGTATCACTTCGACCAAGGAAGGTTCGATCACTTCGATCCAAGCGGTATACGTACCTGCGGATGACTTGACCGACCCGTCGCCAGCGACCACCTTCGCCCACTTGGACGCCACCGTCGTACTGTCCCGTGACATCGCTTCCCTGGGTATCTACCCAGCGGTCGATCCACTCGACTCGACTTCGCGCCAGCTGGACCCGAACGTGATCGGCCAGGAGCACTACGACACCGCTCGCGGCGTTCAGTACGTGCTGCAGCGTTACAAAGAACTGAAGGACATCATTGCGATCCTGGGTATGGACGAGCTGTCGGAAGCCGACAAGCAGTTGGTAAACCGTGCTCGTAAGATCCAGCGTTTCTTGTCGCAGCCGTTCTTCGTGGCTGAAGTCTTCACCGGTGCGTCGGGTAAATACGTTTCCCTGAAAGACACCATTGCTGGCTTCAAAGGCATCCTCAACGGTGACTACGACCACCTGCCAGAACAAGCGTTCTACATGGTCGGCGGCATCGAAGAAGCGATCGAGAAAGCCAAGAAACTGTAATCCAGGCGCCCGGAAACGGGCGCTCATCAGGTTGAGGCAATCAGATGGCTATGACAGTCCATTGCGATATCGTCAGCGCGGAAGGGGAAATCTTCTCCGGTCTGGTAGAGATGGTGATTGCACACGGCGAACTCGGTGACCTTGGTATTGCCATGGGTCACGCGCCGTTGATCACCAGCTTGAAGCCAGGTCCGATCACTCTGACCAAGCAAGGCGGGGAAAAGGAGGTGTTTTACATCTCCGGTGGTTTCCTCGAGGTTCAGCCGAACATGGTCAAGGTACTTGCCGACACCGTGCAACGTGCTGGCGACCTGGATGAAGCCTCCGCTCAGGAAGCCGTCAAGGCTGCTGAGAAGGCCCTGAACGAAAAGGGTGCGGACTTCGACTACAGCGCTGCTGCTGTACGTCTGGCCGAGGCTGCAGCTCAGCTGCGCACGCTCCAGCAGATCCGCAAGAAGTAAGCGGCCATGCCGTCATGCTTCAAGCGCGATTGATTAAAAAGGGTAGCCTCGGCTACCCTTTTTCTTTTTTTGCAAAACACTTCTTTGGTCTGAAGCCGGACCGCCTAGGATTGGTAGCCACTCATGTCTCTTGAAATCGTCATTCTCGCCGCAGGCCAGGGCACCCGTATGCGTTCGGCCTTGCCCAAGGTGCTGCACCCGGTTGCCGGTAATTCCATGCTGGGCCATGTTATCCACAGTGCCCGGCAGCTCGACCCACAGCGCATTCACGTCGTAATCGGGCACGGTGCCGATGCGGTGCGTGAACGCCTCGCCGCGGATGATCTGAATTTCGTATTGCAAGACAAGCAGCTGGGCACCGGCCACGCCACCGCCCAAGCCGTGCCGTTCATCACCGCCGACACCGTGCTGATCCTCTACGGCGACGTGCCGCTGATTGAAGTGGAAACCCTGCAACGCCTGCTCAAGCACGTAGTGCCTGGCCAGATGGGCCTGCTGACCGTTGAACTGGATGATCCCACCGGCTACGGACGTATCGTGCGCAACGCCGATGGCAAGGTAGCCGCCATCGTTGAGCACAAAGACGCTAGCGAAGCCCAGCGTGCGATCACCGAGGGCAACACCGGGATCCTGGCTGTCCCAGCCGATAAGCTCGGCGACTGGATGAGCCGCCTGTCCAACAACAACGCCCAGGGCGAGTACTACCTCACCGACGTCATCGAAATGGCCGTAAGCGATGGCCTGCTGGTTGCGACCGAACAGCCCCACGACCCGATGGAAGTGCAGGGCGCCAACGACCGCAAGCAACTGGCCGAGCTGGAGCGTCACTATCAACTGCGCGAAGGCCGCCGCCTGATGGCCCAGGGTGTGACCCTGCGTGACCCGGCGCGTTTCGATGTGCGCGGGGAAGTGACCGTCGGCCGCGACGTGCTGATCGATATCAACGTGATCCTCGAAGGCCGTGTGGTCATCGAAGACGACGTGGTAATTGGTCCTAACTGCGTGATCAAGGACAGTACCCTGCGTAAGGGCGTGGTGATCAAGGCCAACAGCCACATAGACGGTGCGGTGATGGGCGAGGGCAGCGACGCCGGCCCGTTTGCGCGGCTGCGTCCAGGTAGCGTGCTGGGAGCCAAGGCCCATGTGGGTAACTTTGTTGAACTGAAAAACGCCAAGTTGGATGCCGAAGCCAAAGTCGGTCACCTGACCTACCTGGGTGATGCTACCGTCGGCGCGCGAACCAACATCGGCGCCGGCACCATCACGTGCAACTACGATGGCGCCAATAAACACCAGACCACCATTGGTGCGGACGTGTTTATCGGTTCCAATAATTCGCTGGTCGCCCCGGTTACCCTCGACGATGGCGCCACCACCGCCGCAGGCTCAACCATCAACCAGGATGTGGATAAGTCCCAACTGGCAGTAGCCCGCGCCCGTCAACGCAACATCGACGGCTGGAAACGCCCGGTCAAAATCAAGAAGACCTGACTTATCCACATTCTCGACAGCGATAAGTAACCCCCTGTGGGAGCGGGCTTGCTCGCGAATGCGAAGTGCCAGTCACCGGAAGTGGCGACTGGACCCACGCATTCGCGAGCAAGCCCGCTCCCACATTCGTGTGCGGGTAAATAAAAAATGTCCTCGCCCTCTTGACGACCTTTCGACAATAGGTTTTGATTGCCTTCGTTATCTTTCGAAACGAAACTTACCGTTACCATGTCGAAACGAAATACCCCCCAGCGACGCCACAACATCCTGACCTTGCTGAATGAACAGGGCGAAGTCAGCGTGGACGAGTTGGCCAAGCGTTTCGAAACTTCGGAAGTCACGATCCGCAAGGACCTGGCCGCCCTCGAAAGCAATGGCCTGTTGCTGCGCCGCTACGGTGGCGCGATCACCATGCCCCAGGAACTGGTGGGCGACGCCACCCAGCCCATCTCGGTGTACAAGCGCGCCATTGCCCGTGCTGCCGTCATGCGCCTGCGCGAACACGCGCGCATCATCATCGACAGCGGCAGCACCACCGCCGCCATGATCCCCGAGTTGGGCCACCAGCCCGGCCTGGTGGTGATGACCAACTCCCTCCACGTCGCCCGCGCGTTAAGCGAACTGGAGCATGAGCCAGTGCTATTGATGACCGGTGGCACCTGGGACCCGCATTCGGACTCGTTCCAGGGCCAGGTCGCCGAGCAAGTGCTGCGTTCCTATGACTTTGACCAGCTGTTTATCGGCGCCGACGGCATCGATCTGCAACGGGGTACCACCACCTTCAACGAATTGCTGGGCCTGAGCCGCGTCATGGCCGAGGTCGCTCGTGAAGTGGTGGTGATGGTCGAATCCGACAAGATCGGCCGCAAGATTCCCAACCTGGAACTGCCGTGGAGCAGCGTCCATACCCTTATCACCGATGATCGCCTGCCGCTTGAGGCCCGCGACCAGATCCAAGCCCGCGGCATTACGCTGATATGCGCGGCAATCATCTAGGAGAAACATCATGTGTGGCATCGTAGGCGCAGTCGCTGAACGCAACATCACCCCGATTTTGATCGAAGGCCTCAAGCGCCTGGAATACCGCGGCTATGACAGCGCCGGTGTGGCGGTCTTCACCAACGCCGGCAAGCTGGAGCGCATGCGCCGTCCGGGCAAGGTAAGCGAGTTGGAGCAAGCCTTGAACGGTGAGCCGCTGGTCGGCCGTCTGGGCATCGCCCACACCCGTTGGGCGACCCACGGTGCACCCTGCGAACGCAACGCCCACCCGCATTTCTCGGGCGACCTGGCGGTGGTCCACAACGGCATCATTGAAAACCACGAAGTGTTGCGTGAACAACTCAAGGGCCAGGGCTACGTGTTCACCTCGGACACCGACACCGAAGTCATCGCCCACCTGCTCAACCACAAGCTCAAGGACCTGGGCGACCTGACCGTCGCCCTCAAGGCCACCGTTAAAGAGCTACACGGCGCCTACGGCCTGGCCGTGGTCAGCGCCAGCCAACCGGACCGCGTGGTTGCTGCTCGCAGTGGCAGCCCGCTGGTGATCGGCCTGGGGCTGGGCGAAAACTTCCTCGCCTCCGACCAACTGGCCCTGCGCCAGGTCACCGACCGCTTCATGTACCTGGAAGAAGGCGATATCGCCGACATTCGCCGTGAAAGCGTGCAGATCTGGGATGTAAACGGCCAGTCCGTCGAGCGCGAAGCCGTGCAATACCGCGACGGCGCCGAAGCTGCCGATAAGGGCGAGTTCCGCCACTTCATGCTCAAGGAAATCCACGAGCAACCGTCCGTGGTGCAACGCACCCTGGAAGGTCGCCTGAGCCAGAACCAAGTGCTGGTCAACGCCTTTGGTCCACAAGCCGCCGAGCTGTTCGCCAAAGTGCGCAACGTGCAGATCGTTGCCTGTGGCACCAGTTACCACGCCGGCATGGTTGCCCGTTATTGGCTGGAAGAACTCGCCGGCATCCCTTGCCAGGTGGAAGTCGCCAGCGAGTTCCGCTACCGCAAGGTGGTGGTGCAGCCCGACACCCTGTTCGTGACCATCTCGCAGTCCGGCGAAACCGCCGACACCCTGGCCGCCCTGCGCAATGCCAAGGAGTTGGGGTTCCTGGCCAGCCTGGCGATCTGTAACGTCAGCATCAGCTCCCTGGTGCGTGAATCCGACCTGACCCTGCTGACCCAGGCCGGTCGCGAAATCGGCGTGGCGTCCACCAAAGCCTTCACCACCCAGTTGGTTGGCCTGTTGCTGCTGACCCTGTCTCTGGGTCAAGTGCGTGGCACCCTGGCCGAAGGCGTCGAAGCCACGCTGGTCGAAGAACTGCGCCGCCTGCCAGCCCGTCTCGGTGAAGCGTTGGCCATGGACAGCACCGTGGAAAAAGTCGCCGAGCTGTTCGCCGACAAGAACCACACCCTGTTCCTCGGTCGTGGCGCGCAATACCCGGTGGCCATGGAAGGTTCGCTCAAGCTCAAGGAAATCTCGTACATCCACGCCGAAGCCTACCCGGCCGGCGAACTCAAGCACGGCCCACTGGCCCTGGTGGATGACGACATGCCGGTGGTCACCGTGGCGCCGAACAACGAACTGCTGGAAAAGCTCAAGTCCAACTTGCAGGAAGTCCGCGCCCGTGGCGGCCAACTGGTGGTGTTCGCCGATGAAAAAGCCGGCATGACCAATGGTGAAGGCACTCACGTCATCAACATGCCGCATATCAACGACACCCTGTCGCCGATCCTCTACACCATTCCGCTGCAGTTGCTGTCGTACTACGTCGCTGTGTTGAAAGGCACTGACGTCGACCAGCCGCGCAACCTGGCTAAGTCGGTGACGGTGGAGTAACACGCCCCCTCCTGGAGGCCCGCCCGGGTCTCCAGGCTCCCGCGAAAGGACGCGCCCTCGATGCAACCCCCCTCCCAGATCCACCAGCGTTTGAACAACCGCCGGTTCACCGTCGCCAACAATGCCCAGGGGCTGTCCGGTTCGGGCACGGTATTTCATTACCTTGTCGAAGGTGATGCCATCTCTGGCACTTACCAGGGCGGGCGGATTCGCCTGGGCACGCAAGTGGGACGAGTGACAGGCCCGGACACTATCGAATTGCTGTTTCAGTGCCTGACCCTGGAGGGTGAGCTGCTGTCCGGTTGGTCGCGTGGCACGGTAGGCATTGATCACGCGGGTCTGACGACGCTGGCTTTTGAATGGGGCTGGTTGTCGGGGGCCATGGGCGGTGGAGAGTCCGGTTACGTGGAGTGTGTCTCCCGTTAACCAGCGCGTGTCGGTGCTGCGCAATAAGCAGCCTGATCAGGGCACAAACTCCACCTTCAACCCGCGACTCGCGCTGCGCCCCTGATCATCACTGACTCGCAACCGATACTCCCCCGACTTTCCCGGGCGCCAGTTCAGCGTGGTGTGCGGCGGACCCTGGCCGATCAAAGTTTGATCAGCAAACCAGTACAGTGTGGCAGCGTCGCTGGCGGCGTTGGCATTCAGCGGGATGCTTTCCTGGGGCTGGGACAGGCGCAATTGATAGCTCACCTGGGTCAGCGGTGAACGAATCTGCGGGGCTTCGCTCTGGTCACTGAGGCGGTTGGGCTGGCAGTTTTTCATTACGTTTGGCGGGGTACGCCGTGGAAGGCCGGCGGCGCGGTACAAGCGTTGCACGTCACTGGGCCAGAATTCGAAGACTTCTTCGCGCGTGTAGTGTGCGTCGAACGGTGGGCAGGCGGCCTTGCCGGTGCGGGTGTCGATCAGCACGGGGCGGTGCAGGTTGGACACGCGAATCGGCGACACACCGGGGATGTACCAGGTCTTGCGGGTCTGCGGGCACCAGCGGTTGGGCAACTCGCCGGACGCCGCGCAGACGTCGATGCGCACTAAGCCGGCAGGCGGTTTGTCGGCTTTGATCACCACGTTGGGCAACGCCAGGGGCAGGGCGTCGGCGATGCGGAAGAACAACGGCGCGGCGGTCTTGGCGCCGATGAATGCAGGGTTCGGCCGGCCATCGAAGTTGCCCACCCACACCACCAGCACGTAGGGACCCACCAATCCCGCACTCCACGCATCGTGAAACCCCCAGGACGTGCCGGTTTTCCAGGCGGTGCGCCAATGGCGGCCGGGCAGGCCATCCGGGCGTGGGTTTCGGCGCAGCATGTCGCGCACCATGAACGCCGCCTGGGGCGTGAGCAGTTGCGCGCCGGTGGATTGCGGTTGTTCCTGCAGATAGCGCAATGGCCGCAGGTGCCCGTCACCGGCCAGCATCACATACAGTCGCGCCAGTTCCTCCGGGGTCATTTCACCCCCACCGAGGGCCAGGGCCAGGCCGTAATGGCTTTCGTCACGCAGGCCTTTTATCCCGGCGCGTTGCAGCAATCCATACAAGGAAGGCGACTTGACTTGGCTGGCAAGCCACACCGCCGGGATGTTGCGACTACGGATCAGGGCATCCCGCGCGGTCAGCGGCCCGACAAAACTGCCGTCGAAATTTTCCGGCTGGAAGTAGCCGAAGTTACTCGGCAGGTCCTTGAGGATACTCATGGGGTGAATCACCCCTTGGTCCAGCGCCAGCCCATACAGGAACGGCTTGAGTGTCGAGCCCGGCGAGCGCCGCGACAGCACGCCATTGACCTGGCCGTGAAGGCGTGTGGATAAGTAATCCGCCGATCCCACCAGCGCCTTGACGCTCTGGTCGCGGCTGTCGATCAGGATCGCCGTGGCGTTTTCCACACCCGTGCTGCGACGCTCGGCGATGAAGCCGCTGATCAGGCGTTCGAGCAAGTGTTGCAGTGGTAGGTTGAGGGTGCTGTTCAGCTCATTGCCAGGCTGGGACGCCAGCAGTTGTTCACTCAAATGCGGCGCCAGGAACGGAATCTGCTGGCGGTTGCGCGCCTCCAGAGGCAAGTCCAGCAAACTGTCGTTACGTGGGTCTTGTGGATACGTCTCGCGCCAGTCGGCCATCAAGCGCTGCCGCGCATGTTGCAGCGACGGCCCGAAGCGTGCGCGTCGCCCCGGCTGCTGCGGAATCACCGCCAGCGCCAGTGCTTCGGACAGCGACAGCTGCGCCGCCGACTTGCCAAAGTAGATCCGGCTGGCCGCCTCGGCGCCTTCGATATTGCCGCCCATGGGCGCGAGGTTCAGGTAGGCCTCAAGGATGTCGTGCTTGCTGTAGCGCGCCTCCAGCCACAGCGCCAAGGCCATCTGCTGCAACTTGCCCGGCACCTGTCGGGTGTTCAAGTCCCACAGGCGCCGTGCCAGTTGCATGCTCAAGGTCGAGCCGCCCTGGCGCTGGCCACCGCTGTAGGTGGTCACAGCCGCGCGCACCAATGCCGGGGGGTTGATCCCCGGGTGCCAGTAGAAGTTGCGGTCTTCCTTGAGCAGCAAGGCTTCGACCAGTGAAGGCGATATCCGCTCCAGCGGTAGCCAAAGTCGGTATTGCCCGTCATCGGCCAACGTCATGCGCAGCAGCGAGCCATCATCGGCCAACACCACGCGTGATGACGTGACTGCTTGCTCCAGCGGGACATGGGGCCACAGCCGCAACCCCGCCAGCATCACCGCCGCTGCGAGCAGCGGCGTCAGGCGCTTAAGGCTGGGTGATTTCAAGCTGGCCTACTTTACCGCGCCCTTGCAGGGTGGTTTCGTACATGCCTTCGGCGTAGGCCGGTGGCGTGTTGAAGGTGCCGGCGTTGGTGGCACGCACGCGGTAGACGAAAGTGCCTACATCGCGCAGTGCGGTGCCGTACAACACCACTCGATCATCACGTACGTCCACGTACTCCGGCTGCCAGTTGCTCAGCTCGGTTTCGCCGATAGGTGCTTGCCAGCTTTCTTCTTCCTGGCTGTCCTCTTCCACGTACTCGGACGCTTCGCCTTCACCGTCCTCGCTGCTGGCGGCTTCTGGCTCCGGCGGCAAGTTATACACAGGCTCGACGCCACCGGGGAGCAAGTCGACTACGGCCACTTGTTGTACTTGGTCACGGTCGGTCGCGCGCAGGCGCAGGCGCACCAGGAACTCATCGCCTACCGCGACCGTGCTCACCGGCTCGCCCTTGAGGTCGAGGTATTCGTGGATGATCTCCAGGCCATTGTTGATCGGCTTGAGCTTGGCGCCCTTGTCGAAACCGGCTTCGCTGAGCATGTAGAACGCTGCCGGGCCGTCGGATTTTTCCATCACCAGCTTCTGCGTAGCGCCCGGCACAGCGGCGCGCGGCGGTTGCCCGGCCATCTCCAGCAATTGCTGCTGTTTGTCCCCCAGCCAGGCCGTGGCCTTGAGGGTCATGTCGCTTTGCGCACGTTGGCCGTAATTGTCCAGGGCGCGCAGCAGCAGGGCCGCCGACAGCGAGTTGTAACGCTGCTCGTTGAGGCGCTTACCGAGTTTATCCAGCAGCGCTGTAGGTACATAGTCCATCAGCTCTGGGAAATGCCGCGCCAGCAGGTGCAAGTGTTCGGCATCGTGCACCAGGGGGTCGTAGTAGAGGCCATCGCTGTCCCACTTATCCACAAGTGAGCGCCAAGGGATTTTGCGGAACAGCGTGTCAGCCTGGCGATCCTGTTTGAGCAGTTTATAGCTGGCCGCCAGGTAGGCGGCGCCCAAGTCGTTCTGCCAACTGTCCTTGAAGTAGTTTTCGTAGCGCTCGCGGATATCGCTCAATGCGCCGCTTACCAGAATCCCCTGACGGCTCAGCAGGTAACTGGCGTAGGCGCGGTTGCGCAATTCCGACAGGCCTTCGCTCGGGCCATTGGCCAGGTCCGTCAGATAGGCATTCGAACGCACCAGCAGGTCTTCCGGCACCGGCAAGCCGCGCTCCCTGGCTTCGATCAGGAAGTCGGTGGCGTACAGGCTGGCGTACGGCGCCACGTCCGGGTTTGCCGCCCATAAACCGAAGCCACCGGCCTGGTTCTGGCGCTGGCGCAGCATGCGTACCGCACTGCCGAAGGCTTGTTCGGCTTCCGGCGCGTTACCGCCCCAGATCAACGCCGGCATGGCCTTGGACACCAGCTGCTCGGTGCAGGCGTAGCCGTAGTCGTCCAGGTAATGCTTAAGGCCGTTGGCCCACACCAGCGGCGACGCCGCCACGCCCAGTTGTACGTCACGCAGTTGGCTGAACAGCTCGCGGGTGGGCTTGAGCTCTTTGCTGGCGCTGTCGAAGCGGCCCAGGCTCAGGGCGACGCGATGCTCGCTCAGTGGGCGAATCGAGGTGGTTTCGGCCACCTGGATACGTTTGCCGTCCGGCAACACTGCGACAAAACGCAAGTCCGCCGAACCCAGGGTTTCGCCGACCTTGATCTTGAACTCGGCGGTGCCTTCCTTGCGCGGTTGCAGGGACAGGGTGCTGCCCTTGTCACCCTGTACCTTCAGGCCATCGCTGGCCTGCAGTTCAAACTTCACATCCGCCGTGGTGTCGAGGTTGCTGAACACCCCGGCGCTGACGTTGAACACATCCCCCGGTGCCACAAAGGCAGGCACGTTTGGCGTGATCACGATCGGGCCGCGTACTTCGGTATTGGTTTCGCTGACACCCACACTGTCGGTGTCCACCGCCACCGCAAACAGGTGCAACTTACCGTTGAAGCTGTCCGGCACCTGGTAATGCAGCACGGTTTCTCCGGCGGGTAGATCGACCAGTCCAGACCACCAAGCCACCGGCGGCTGATGTTTGCGTTTGAACGGGTTGAGGTGATTGGCCAGGGCGCCTTCCGTATCGCCACCGGGCGCTGCCCCACTGAGCAGACGGCTGAATTCCGGCAGGATCAGGTCAAGGATCTGACTGGTGCCTACCTCCAGCGCACGCTTCTGGAAGAAGAAGCCCAACGGGTCCGGCGTCTGGTAACGCGCCACTTGCAGAATGCCTTCGTCTACCGCGTAAACCACTGCGCGGCCCGGACGGTCAGCGTTAACCTTGATATCCAGCGTCTGCCCCGGCTCGATCTTCGCCGGGCCTTCAACCTTCAGTGCCATGCGCCGCGCATCCAGGTTGATGCTGAACGGCACCACGCCGTAGGACAGCGGGCTCATGTACACCTCGGCCGAGCCCATGTCGCGCACAAACTGCACGTTGACGTAGGCATTGCCCTCAAGCCCTGCCGGTACGCGGATGTGTTGCACGCTGTTGGTGCTGTCGGCCTTGAACCACTGCTGGGTGTAGACCTTGTCGCGTTCGATGGTGATCAAGCCGGCACCGGTATACGGGGCACGAATGCTGATGGCGATCTCATCACCGGTGGCGTAGCTGGGTTTATCCAGACGCAGTTGCAGCTCGGCGTTGCGTTCCAGGGAGCGCGATGTGTTGCCGTGCCCGGCCACGCTGTAGTCGACCTGGTTGAGCAGGTTGCCGTTGGCGTCCTTTAACTGCAGGGTGAAATCGCCCGGCGTTGACGTGTTTAACGTTTGCTTGGCGCCTTCTTTCGTCATCACCAGCGGTGAGGCGGGTTGGCTGATGTTCTTGATGCGCGACTCGTACTTGTAGGCGCCGTTGGACTGTTTCACCAGCACCGACACATAACGGTGCTCGACCACTTCGCTGGTCAGGCCGTCCACCGCCAGTGGCGAAAGGTCCGGCGCGACGGCCAGCCATTGAACCTGGCGCGGCGCATCCTTGGCGACGTACGACAGCGAGTCCTGACTTTTCACACCGACCAGATAAGGTGCGGACGACACCAGCAAGGCACTTTGCGCCGCCACATTACGGCCGCCTTCGGCTTCGAACACCTGGCTCATTACCTGCAGGCGGTAGGTGCTGTTGGCGAAGCGTTGCAGGTTGAGGTCGAGCACGGCCTGGCCGTTGTCGTCGACGGTGGTTTCCGCCAGGTCTTCAGTGGTGGCGTCTTCCAGGGAGTCGTTGAGGCGGAAACGGTAATCCGGGTAACGGTCAAACGCCGCGAGCGTCGGGCTCAGGGACATCTTCGCGGTGACACGACGCCCTGATGCCGGAGCGCCGAACAGGTGCATGGCGGTGACCTTGGCCACCACCTGGTCCGGTGGAATCCAACCCTGAACAGGTGTGTCATGCAGGCTCAGGCTGACCTTCATGCGGTCCGGCTCGAAGTCGCGGACCTTGAAGCTCACGCTGCCCAGGTCGGTGCGGGTCTGCTTTTGGCCGATCAACTGCAAGGTCGCGGTGTATTCCCCGGCGGGGGCGACTTCGCTGCTGGGGAAATCAAAGGTTTCAAAACCGCTGGCGGACAGCTTCAACGGCTGGCGAATCACTTCCAGTCCGCGCGGGTCGGTGATTTGCAGTTCCACCGGCAAGCCTTGCAGGGCGCCTTTCCAATTGCCGCTGCGCACGATCATGCCCAGATGCGCGGTTTCCCCAGGCCGGTAAAGGCCGCGGTCGGTAAACAGGTAGGCGCTGAGGCGATCGATCGCACCGTCTTCTTCCAAACCGCCTACATCGAATCGCGACAGATCCAGTTGCTGGGACTGACGGGCGATCGGCAGGAACGACTGGTCATTGCCGCGAGTGACTACATACATCAGCGGCGTTTTCTCACGGCGCAGTTCATCCAGCTTGGCGAAATGCGCGTGGCCTTCGCCGTCAGTGTGGCCGCTGCTCACCGGCAAACCGTTGCGGCCGATGATGTCGACTTGCGCGTCGGCGACGGGCGAACCATTGCCGATGGACTGCACATACACATCGTGGCTGCCATCGCTGGAGCGCTTGGCGATGATGCCCAGGTCCGTCACCACGATAAAACGCAGGTCGCTGGTGCTGCTGCGGTCGTATTCGAAGGTGCGCTGGGCCGGATCATCCTGGGGGCTCAGCTTGAGCACGAAAATGCCGCGGCGCCCGCCATTGGCCGTGAGGTAGTGGCTGAGGTCCACATTGTCGTAGACGGTTTTCGCGGGGTCATTGGACGACAGCGGGATGTCCAGCGATTGACGCTCAACCATGCGGTCGAAGTATTCGTTGCCGAAGTTCGGCCGGGCAAAGCTGCCGCTGCTCTGGTCCACCAAGTGTTGCAACTGGTTGGGCAGCAGGCGGGCGATTTCCACATGGGCGCCAGGCACACCACGGGCCATGAAGCCCAGGCGTTTTTCACCGTTGAGGCTGAGCAAGGCGCCTTCAGACAGGAACTGCAGGGTGCGCGGGTACGCGGGCATGCTGATCAGCGACGCCGTAGGATTCTTCGCCAGGTAGCCGCCGATGGCTTCCAGGTTGGCGGGTACGCGTACATACACGGCGCGACCCGCCGGGGCCTTGAATTTGAAGGCGTGCAGGGTATTCAGCGGTTCGACGCTCGGCACGTGGGTCAGGTTAACCTTGCTGCTGCGGGCGAGCAGGGCGTCGTCGATGTCGTTGCTGCTGTAGGGGCGCGTGTCGTCCTGGGCTTTTTCCGGCAACAGCCAGGCCTGGACCTTACCGGCGATGGTGTCGTCGGCTACAGCGTTGGAGCTGCTGAACATCAACACCGGCTCTGGTTCACCACGCGCGTTGTCGACAAAACTCACTTCGGCGCCGGTAAAGGTCAGGCGATAGCGACCGGGCACGGTGACTTCCGCCACCAGCGGCGCGGTGCTGGCGTTGCCACCGTCGCGGGCCTTGATACCTTCGTCGAGCTTGGCGCTGACCGGCGTGCTTTCAAGTGGCGTGGCCAGGGCGGCGGAGCGTACGTAGGCGTTGAGTTTTTTCTCGTCGAAGGTGATTTCCGGGCGGTTGGGCAATTGGGCGTCGCGGTAGGCCAGGCCTTTGCCGAGGGTTACCGTGACGCGCTTGCGTAGGTTGTCTTCATCCACCGGGTGGGAAAAATGGAAGGTCGCCACCAGCTGTTTCAGCGTCGGGTTGGACGGGTCCTGGTACAGCTCGTTTTGTGCCAGGGTGGCGCGAAACGGTTGGGTGGAAAACTGCGTGCTGTATTGGTCCAGTAACACGCCATCGGCCAACAGGTCTTTCTTCGCCATGTCCAAGGTGTAATGGGCGTCGATGGGCCAGTCTTTTTCCGGTACGAACAACAGGCTGCGGTCATCTGCCCAGCGCCAGGTGCCCGCAACCGCTGGTTTGAGGGTGATGCCCTCGGTAACCGGCTTGCCGATGGCCGACAGCGGCGCCACGGATTCGCTGAAGCGCACCTGCAAGTTATCCACAAGCGGGGTTTGCTGGGTGTAGTCGGTGAGGTTCGGTTTGTGCAGCGAATAGCTCGCGGTATGCGGCTGCGGCAGGTTGGAATACCAGTGCCAGCCGTAGAAGCCGGCGGCCGCCAGCAACACCAGACCCAATAAGCCGGCACCGGTTTGGCGCGGATAAGCGCGCGCCTTGTTGCCCAGGTTCGCCAGCCCACGGCCGATGGCACGCAACCAGAACGGCGGATGCCATTGACCAAAGACGGCCCCCACCACAGTCAATAACGCACCGACAACACGGCGGCTGATCGCTTTGAACGAATCGAACATGGTGAGCATCCCTGGCTAAGTGCGGCGTATCTTACACGCCTCTTTGACACAAAAGATGACGCCGATACGCTGCGCCGCTAGGCGTGTTGTACAAAAGTGAGACGCACCGCAAAACCGATCAAAAGACTGCCGAATAACCACTGCTGCATACGCTGCGCCGAGCGATTGCGCGCCAGCCACTGGCCGATGCGCGCGCCGGTCAGTGCGTAGCAACAGTCGAACACGAAACCGACGGCCACCAGGATCACGCCCAGTAACGCAAACTGCGCCGCCACCGGGCCGGCTTGGGGGTTGATGAATTGCGGCAGCAGTACCGAGCAGAACAGCAGCGCCTTGGGGTTGAGCAGGTTGGTCAGCAAGCCGCGTTGAAACGCTGCACGCCAAGCATGGGCTGCCAGCGGGGTGTTTGCCATATCCAGAGGCGGCAGCATAGACGCGCGCAGGCATTGAATACCAAGCCACAACAGATAGGCCGCGCCACCCAGGCGCACGACATCAAAGGTCCACGGCGCCACCTTGAACAAGGTCGCCAGCCCCATGCCCGCCAAGGCCACATGGCAGGCGCGGGCCAGTCCCAAGCCAATCGCCGTGGTCAGCGCCAGGGCTTTGCCCTGGCGGGCTCCGGTCTGCAGCAGCAGGATCATGTCCGGCCCGGGCAACAGGTACGCCACCGACAGCGCCACCAAAAACAACCAAAGTTCCGCCATGTAAAGTTCCGCCATGTCTCACCCCCTAGTGTGTTGGCCAATTCTAGGGCTGAAGGGTGGGGCAGGTGCTTGCGTAGTCAGCCACAAAAGCGTCTAGTCTTGGCATTCTCTGCCACTGATAACTTGATCGGCCATTCACTTATGCCAAACCTGAAACTCGATGCGTTTGACCGCAAGATTCTCGAAGCCCTGCAACGCGACGGCCGCCTGAGCAATGTGCAACTGGCGGATGAGATCGGCCTGTCTGCCTCACCCTGCCTGCGGCGCGTGCGTCTGCTGGAAGAAGCCGGTGTGATTCGGGGTTACCAGGCCACGCTGGACCGTGACGAAGTGGGCCTGGGGATGATGGTGTTCGTTGGCGTGAAGGTGGAGCGGCACAACGACACCGAGGCCAACGCCTTTCGCGAAGCGGTGATGGCCTTGCCCGAGGTGATCTCGGCGTTCCTGGTGTCGGGGGAATCGGACTTTCTGTTGCAGGTGGTGGTGCCGGATCTGCGCGGCTACGAGCGATTTGTCACGGGCAGCCTGTTGAAACTGCCGGGGGTGAGGGACATCCGCAGCAACTTCGCGATCCAGACCGTGAAAACCCCAGGCGCTTTGCCGCTGGGGCATTTGCCAGGTTGATGTCTGAGCCCCTGTAGGAGCGTCAGGTCCACCAGTAGCGCACGAGGTGGAAGAAGATGGGGGCGGCGAAGCACACCGAATCCAACCGATCCAACATCCCGCCGTGCCCTTCGATCATATGGCCCCAGTCTTTCACGCCCCGGTCGCGTTTGATCGCTGACATCACGATGCCGCCGGCAAAGCCGAGCAGGTTGATCAGCAGCGCAATCAAGAACGACTGCCACGGGTTGAATGGCGTAGTCCACCACAGTGCCGCGCCGATCAGGGACGACAACAGGATCCCGCCGACAAAGCCTTCCACGGTTTTCGACGGCGACAGGTTGGGCGCGATCTTGTGTTTGCCGAACAACTTCCCACACACGTACTGCAATACGTCCGACAGTTGCACCACGATCACCAGGTAGGCAATCAGCAGCAGGTTGCGGCCTTCGTAGCCGGGAATGTCGAGGGTGAGCAGGGCGGGTACGAAAGACACGCAGAACACCGCGATCATCAGGCCCCATTGCACCTTCGACGCGCGTTCCAGGAAGTGCGTGCTGTCGCCACCCAGCGAAGCGAGGATCGGCAGCAGCAGGAACACGTACACCGGGATGAAGATCGAGAACAGCCCGTACCAGTCTGAATAGATCAGCAGGTATTGCAGCGGCAGCGCCAGGTAGAACGCGGCGACCAGCGCCGGGTAGTCGCTGCGGCGGGTGGGCGTAAGGGTGAGGAATTCACGCAGGGCGTAGAAGGACACCGCGTAGAACAGCAGGATCACCGCGCCGGTGCCGAGCCAGAAGGCGATGCCGATGACTACCACCATGACCCACCAGGCGTTGATGCGGGCGTTGAGGTTGTCGATGACGGCGTTTGGGCTGCCACGGGTGCGTAGCTTGAGGATCAGGCCGATCAGCGAGGCGAGCACCAGGATCGCGCCGATGCCGCCGAACAACATCAGGGTTTGGCTATCCATGTCAGACATGCTCCGGGGCAAGGGCGAGCAGGGCGTCGCGGGTGCGGGCGAGGAACAGCGTTTTTTCTTCGCCTTCTTCCAATTGCAGCGGCGCGCCGAAGCTGGTGGTGCACAGCAGGGGCAGCGGCAGTACGCGGCCCTTGGGCATGACCCGATTTAGGTTGGCGATCCACACGGGGATCAATTCGGCCTGTGGGTAACTTTTCGCCAAGTGATACAAGCCACTTTTGAACGGCAGCAAACCGTCTTCGAGGTTGCGCGTGCCTTCCGGGAAGATGATCAAGGAGTCGCCGCCTTCGAGCGCGGACAGCATGGGCTGCAGTGGGTTATCCACAGGGTCCTTGCGTTCGCGGTCGATCAGCACGCCGTTGAATACCCGGTTGATGATGTAGCGACGCAAGGCGCTTTTATTCCAGTAATCGCTGCCGGCCACCGGGCGCGTGAATTTGCGCAGGTTCTGCGGCAACGAGGCCCACAGCAACACGAAATCACCGTGGCTGCTGTGGTTGGCGAAGTAGATGCGTTGCACCGGCACCGGCGCGCACCCCAGCCACAGGCTGCGGGCACCGGTGACAGTGCGGGCCATGGAGGTAATCAGCGTGGCGACCACGGGTTCGAACATGGGAATTCCTTATCCGGCGAAAGGCAGCCAAGGGCTGGCGAGGATCACGCCCAGGGTCAGCAGCGCTTGCGCGCCCAGCAGCCAGGCTTGTTTGCGCAACAGTTTAAGGGCGCCGCGACGGCGTTCGGTCCAGGGCCGGCCAATGCGCTTGGCCGATTGCAGGCCAAGGGTTTGCAGGGCCTGGTCAAGGTCCGGGGTGCGGTCGATGTCGCGGGCCAGCAGGGCGAACAGGTCGGCGTCGAAGGCCACGCGCAACGCCCAGTATTTTTGCAGCAGCCCCAGAATAATCATCCACAGGCTGAGCAGCAGGCAGATGGTTGAAATACTCGCCATCAGCAACTGGGCGAGGCCAAATAACACACCGGCCACGGTCAGGCCTGTGGATAACTGATCCAGTGAACGGCCACGGCGCAGCAGGCTGGCGACCACCTGGAGTTCCATATCAGCGGGCATGGGGCAAACCCTCCAACGCTTGACGATGAGCAGGATGCAGGACCACATGGGCCCGCGCTGTACGAATAATAGCCAGCGCCTGGTCCACCGTGGCGGCGCGCCCGCTGTGCAGCAGCCAGGCGGCGACCGCGGTGGCGCTGCGTGAGTAGCCAAGGGCGCAGCACACCAGCACCGGGCCGCTTGAACGCAGACGCTCGATGGCCTCGGCGGCTTGCTGGCATTCGGTGGGTGTCGGAGCGATCAGGTCCAGCACGGGGATGCTTTGATACGCGCGACCCTGTGGATTAATTGGCAACTCGGCACAGAGGTCGACGATGGCGTTGAATGAATCCTGCTCTTTCGCACTGGGAATCCGTCCAAGCCACACGTTATCCACAATCAGGTCCGGCTGTGGGTGTTTGCGTGTCCACAGGCGCGAATTTATCCACGCCCCGGCCAGGTAAGGTGCATACAGCCAACGCGCCGCGGGTGTGAGCCGGCCATCGGTGCGTTTCTGAAAGCCCGACGCGCCGAGCACTAGGTAATTCACCTTGATCAGGCCCAGGGACACCGCCGGCCAGAGCAGCCATAACCAGCCGCCGCCCAGGGAAAATGCGAGTACTGCCAGTGCCAACGCCCCCAGGCCGTAGCGCAGACCCAAGCGCCAGCGCTTCGAATCCCGGGTAAGCCGTGCATTCAGCAATGGGCTTGGATGTTCCACCGGCCACAACCACACACACAGCCAACCGGCGAGGGCGCCTGTGGGTAAGTCGATAAAGTGATGTTGATAAGTGGTCAGCACCGAAATGCCGATCAACGCGAACCAGCCATGCACCAGCCAGCGCCATAACCCCTGGGTGTGGCGCTGATACATGACCCACAGGATCACCAGCAGCGCGATATGCAACGAAGGCGCCTGGTTGAACGGTTTGTCGAACCCCGCCAGCACGGCAAACAGCCAGCCGAACACGCCATTCAGTTCCGGCCGCTCGAAGGTGAAGCGCAGCGGCCAGATCAGGAAGCAACTCACGGCGATCACCTGGGCACTCAGCAAGCGCAGCGCATGCTGTTTCAACTCATGCCGGGTGTTGGGCAGCAGCAGGGAAAACCCGTAGAGCAGGTCGATGGACCAGTAGGGCACGATGGTCCAGGCCCAGAACGGCATATGGGTTTCCCAATCGAACACCAGCGTGCCGACGTCGCTGCGTTGGCTGGTCACCCACGTGGCAAAGCCGTAAGTGCTGAAGAACAGCGGCGCCAACAGCAGCAGCCACAGGACCGCGGGTTTCAACAAACCGGGTTCGCGCATGCTCAGATCTTCTGTGCCAGGGACACGGTGAAAATGCCCCATTCATCCACACGCTGGGTGATCTTGCGGAAACCGGCAGCTTCCACCAACTGATCCATTTCCGCTTGGCTACGGCGGCGCATGACCCAGGCCTGCCCCTGGCGGTGGCTGGTCAGCGCACGGGCGATCAGCTCCAGTTGCGGGTGCCATGGCTGGCCGGTGTAGACCAGATAGCCACCAGGTTCCACGGCTTCAGCGAGGCCCGCCAGTGAATTGCCAACCATGCCGTTATCGGCAAACAACTCATACAGTCCGGACACCACCGCCAGCGTCGGCTTGGGTTCCAGCGCAGCCAGATCCAAACGGTCGAATGCATCGCCTTTGACGAACTGCGCAATGTCCCCCAGGCCTTTCTCGCGAATCAGCGCGCCACCGTCGCGCACGTTGATGTCGCTGTAGTCGCGCAGCAGGATCGATTCCGGCAGCGGCGACACGCCCTGCAAGGCTTCCAGAATATAGCGGCCATGACCGGCGGCGATATCCACGATACGGACTTCGCGACCCTCCCCACGCAACTTCGCCATTGCCAGGCGCAGGAGCTCTTCGACGTTCAACTTGCGTTGGCGAATGCCACGCCAGCCGATGGAGTTGAGGTAGTTGGTGTCGATCAGCCGCCCCACCCCGCCCTTGCCGGTAGGTGTATTGCGGTACACGTAGTCCAGGGTGCTGCCGGAGTCGAAGCCGGTGTCGAAGCCCAGCTTTACGCCGTCCGACAGGCTCTTGCCCAGGCCCATGCTGGCGCGGGTCATGCGCCAGTACAGGTCGCGCAAGGAGTTGCGCGGCAGGGGGGCGGCGAGGGCTTCGGACTCGGCACAGGTGGCGCCCAGCTTGTCGGCATCCAACAGTGATGCACGGTCCAGCGGGTGTTCGAAATTTTGCAGGATGAAACGCCGGGCGCTGTTCACGGCGGTGGCGCGGTCGCGTTCGCCCAGGGTGTCGTGGAAGAAACCGGGGAGGATGTGCAGCTCTTTTTTCAGGCTCCCAAGGCGGTCGAAAAATTGCTGCTGGGGCTTGCGGTGCACCACAAAGTCCGAACCCGAGATCAGCAGCTGCGTCGGCACCTGGATCGCCTGGGCATCGGCGACAACCCGGTCGGCCGCTTCGTAGAGGCCGAGCAGCACATTGACCGATATCGCCTTGGTGATCAGCGGGTCGCTGTCATAGGACGCGACCCGCTCCGGGTCATGGCTGAGGAACTTGGCCTTGACGTAACTATTGACGAAAAAGTTGCCACGGAACTTGCGCATCAACGCCAGGCCTGGCCGCGCAAAAGGCACGTAGAGCTTGACCTTGAAAGCGGGGGAAGCGAGCACCAGCGCGCGGATTTTCGGCGCGTAATCGTGCACCCAAGTCGCGGCAATCACCGCGCCAACGCTTTGCGCGATGACCGCGAAGTTCTCTTCCTCGATGCCATAGGTGGTGCCGATGTGGTCACAGAAGGTCTGCACATCACGGGCGCTGGTGGCGAAGCTGGGGCTGTCACCGCGTTCGCCGGGGGACTGGCCGTGGCCACGGGCGTCCCACGCGAAAAAGTCGAAGTGCGGCAGGTTCAGTTCATCCACCAGGTGGGCGATACGCCCCGAATGCTCATGGCCGCGATGGAACAGCACGATAGCCTGGCGCGGCCCGTCGCTCTGCGTGGCCGGCCAGTGCCGGTAGAAAAGCTCGACGCCGTCATGGGTGCTGAAGGTGTGCTGTTGCTGTTCGCGCATTGCAAAGTCCTTATGCAGAAGGGGAGGTTTCTGGTTGTTCTTTGAGGCCCTGACGCACCCGATTGACCATGGTGTAAGCGAGCAGGGCGGCCACCAGCCACATCACCGTGTCGACCCAGCCCGCGCCCAGCCAGCCCAGCGCCACGCCGGTGGCCAGTACGCCGAGTACGAACGCGCGATCGCTTTTGCCCATCGGCCCGTCATAGCGCCGTGATGCGCCCACCATCGGCCCCAGCACGCCGGCGTATTCGCTGAACACCGCCAACAACGCCACCAGCAGCACCGGCGCCAGGCTCACGCCGGGGATCAGCGCGAACGGCAGGATCAGCGCACTGTCGGCGATCACATCACACAGTTCATTCAGGTAGGCACCCAGGCGCGACTGCTGGCCGAATTCCCGGGCGAGCATGCCGTCGATGGCGTTGAGAGCCATGCGCAGGATCATCCACAGCGGGATCAGGGCAAACAGCCACAGGTGTTGGGCGAAGCCGGCGATCAGCAGGCCGACCAGCAAGGAAATCACGCCGGCCAGCACGGTGATCTGGTTGGCGGTGGTGCCATTGTCATAGAGGCGCTGCACAAGAGGGCGCAGCAGGTTTTGAAAACGCGGCTTGAGCTGATAGATCGAAATCATGGGAGGTGACGCTTCCTTGTCCGTGGACCCGCGAAAAACTGTTCTGGAGTGTGCCGATTAATCGTGGCCTGCACCAGTGATGGCGCGTGTTTCTGGGGGTTTAGTCACGGTCTGCTCTTAAGCAAACAAAAATTTCACGCCGTGTGTTATATCGTAACTAATTGTGTACAAGCGGACGTAAGTGGATGCGAGTGGATCTGGAAGCTGACGGCGCTTCGGCGCAAGGCCTTCCGCGTTTTCAACAGGGGCTGTTCCATGCGCGCCGAGTGCGCCAGGCCGGTATCAGCCTGACGGTGCTGGCCATTGCCGGCTGGGTGCTGGCGTTGTTTGTCGCGTTGTTTGCGCCGCTGTCGATCTGGCCGGTGGTATTGATTAACTGCGCGTCGGCGTTGCTGCTGCTGGTGGCCGGATTGCAATCGGCGTGGTGGGTGGCGGATTGGCGCGCCCAGGCGTTGGAAGAACCGTTGGTTCAGCTACCGGTTGAAGACGCGAGCCGTTACGCGCGTCTTGTGGAGCGCTTTGGCCAACAGATTGGCACGCCAGTGTTGTGGCTGGGGGGGTGGTCGTTGCTGGCGCTGGTCAGCATTGTCGAGTTCTGGAACCTGGCCTTGCCCGCCGCACCGGTCGGTCAATCGGCAAGCGTTGGAGCCGCGCTCGCGTTGGGATTGGCGTTTGGTTTGCTGGTGTTTGAACGCCGCCTGGCCCAGGAGACCGCCGCGCAATGGCCGGAAGCGTCGCAACTGGCGCAATTGAGCCGGGTAGCGATTATTTGCCTGGTGGTCAGTGCGGTGTGCCTGCTCTTTGCCGGTGCGAACGCCGTCTGGCCCCTAAGGTTGGCCGTAGGGATCGGCTTGCTGCCAGCACTGGTCTCGCTGGAGTTTCTATTAAGAGCGGTGCTGTCCCTGTTCAGCCCGCGCGAGCCACGCCTCGAGCCCCGGCTGATGGCGCAAAGCTTTATCGCCGGGCTGCTGCGCTGGCCGCCGCAACCCTTGCTCGCGCTGCAGCATGAATTGCACAACCGCTTTGGCATCGACCTGCGCCAGATCTGGGCGTTTACTTACATGCGTCGGGCGTTCCTGCCGGTGTTGCTGGTGGTGTTGGCGGTAGGCTGGACGCTGACCGGCGTGCACGAAGTGCCCCTGCAAGGCCGTGGGATCTATGAACGTTTTGGCAAGCCGGTACAGGTCTTCGGCCCAGGCCTGCATGCGGGATTGCCGTGGCCATTGGGCCGCGTCATCAACGTGGAAAACGGCGTAGTGCATGAACTGGCCACCAGTGTCAGTGAAGCGGCCACGTCGGAACTGGCCCCTGCCGAAGGCCCGGCGCCGTTGATTGCCAACCGTTTGTGGGACGCCAGCCATGTGAATGACAAGTCTCAGGTGATCGCCAGCAGCAGCGGCGACAAACAGAGCTTCCAGATCGTCAATATGGATGTGCGTTTCGTCTACCGCATCGGCCTTACCGATCAGGCCGCGCTCGCCGCCACCTATAACAGCGCGGACGTAACAACCCTGCTCCGCAGCACCGCCAGCCGCATCCTCGTGCATGACTTTGCCTCGCGCACCCTCGACGAATTGCTCGGTGAACAACGCACCCGCCTGGCTGACGAAATCGGCCGCGCCGTACAGGCCGATCTGCAAAAACTCGACAGCGGCGTGGAAATCCTCGCCACGGTGGTGGAGGCGATCCACCCTCCGGCCGGTGCCGCCAACGCTTACCACGGTGTGCAGGCTGCACAGATCGGCGCCCAGGCCCTGATCTCCCGCGAACGCGGCGCGGCCAGCGAACAAACCAACCAGGCGTTGCTGCAAGCCAGCACCGCCCGCGACCAGGCCACGGCCACAGCCCGCGAAGTGAACGCGGGCGCGCAAGCGGCCAACCTGCGCTTCGCCGCCGAACAAAAGGCCTACGCCACGGCGGGGCAGGCGTTCGTGCTGGAACAGTACCTGGGCCAACTCAGCCAGGGCCTGGCCCACGCCAAGCTGCTTATTCTGGATCATCGCCTGGGTGCCGACGGCGCGCCGACGATCGATCTACGTTCTTTTACCTTGCCGGCCGATCCTTCGGTGCCGCGTAAAGCCGTTCAATAAGGAGTCGGTCTGTTGAGCGCTCATTCTCACGATCACGGTCATCATCACGGCCATCACCACCACCATCATCACGGTGATGAACAGGCTGCCGGCCCGTTCCCCTGGCGGCGTATGACCTGGGCGCTGTTGCTGGTGCTGTTTGCAGTCGCCGCCGCCAGCCTGGTGCAAGTGCGATCCGGCGAAGCTACGGTGATCACGCGTTTCGGCAACCCATCGCGGGTGCTGCTGGAACCGGGCCTGGGCTGGCGCTGGCCGGCGCCGTTCGAAGCGGCGATCCCGGTCGATTTGCGCCTGCGCACCACTTCCAGCGGCTTGCAGGATGTGGGCACCCGCGACGGCCTGCGCATCATCGTGCAGGCGTACGTGGCGTGGCAGGTACAGGGCGACGCGGACAACGTGCAGCGCTTCATGCGTGCGGTGCAGAACCAGCCGGATGAAGCGGCGCGGCAGATTCGTACCTTCGTGGGTTCGGCGCTGGAAACCACGGCGGCGAGCTTCGACCTGTCCAGCTTGATCAACACCGACGCCAGCCAGGTGCGTATCGCTGATTTCGAAGCACAGTTGCGCCAGCAGATTGATCAACAATTGCTCACTACCTACGGTGTGCGCGTGGCCCAGGTCGGCATTGAACGCCTGACCCTGCCGTCGGTGACCCTCACCGCCACCGTCGACCGCATGCGTGCCGAGCGTGAAACCATTGCCACCGAACGCACCGCCGTGGGCAAGCGTGAAGCTGCGCAGATCCGCTCCGCCGCCGAGCGTGATGCGCGGATTGTGCAGGCCGATGCCACGGTGAAGGCCGCCGATATCGAGGCCCAGTCGCGGGTCGAAGCGGCGCAGATTTATGCTCGCGCTTACGCCGGTAATCCGCAGCTTTACAACCTGCTGCGGTCCCTGGACACCTTGGGCACGGTTGTCACACCGGGCACCAAGATCATCCTGCGCACCGACGCCGCACCGTTTCGCGCCTTGGTGGACGGGCCAAAGGATGTCCAGCCATGACCGAGCGTGACACCCCGGACAGCCCATGGATCCAGGCCGGGCGCCTGGCCTTCCTGGCGTTGTACGCGGTGACTGTATTGGCGGCGCTGGCCTGGGCGTTTTCCAATGTGCGTCAGATTGACCCGCAGAACCGCGCGGTAGTCCTGCATTTCGGCGCGCTCGACCGTATCCAGAATGCCGGGTTGTTGGTGGCGTGGCCGCAGCCGTTCGAGCAAGTGGTACTGCTGCCGGCTGCTGACCGCGTGATCGAACGCCGCGTGGAGAACCTGCTGCGCTCCGACGCAGCGATCCAGGCCGACCGTGTGGCCAGTTTCGCGACGCCATTGAGTGATGCGTTGGCCGGTTCCGGTTACCTGCTGACGGGCGATGCCGGTGTGGTGCAACTGGATGTGCGGGTGTTCTACAAGGTCACCGAGCCCTATGCGTTTGTGTTGCAGGGCGATCATGTGCTGCCGGCCCTGGATCGGGTGGTGACGCGCAGCGCGGTAGCCCTCACAGCGGCGCGGGACTTGGATACTATTTTGGTCGCGCGCCCCGAGTTGATCGGCACCGACAACGGCGCCGCTGAACGCCGTGAGCGGTTGCGCGGCGACTTGGTGCAAGGCATCAATAAACGCCTTACGGAGTTGGCGTCCACTGGTTTGGGGCTGGGCATCGAAGTGACCCGTGTCGACGTGCAATCGAGCCTGCCGGGCCCGGCGGTGAATGCGTTCAACGCCGTGCTGACTGCCAGCCAGCAAGCCGACAAGGCCGTGGCCAATGCGCGCACCGACGCGGAAAAACTCACCCAGACAGCGACCCAGCAGGCCGACCGCCTGGTGCAAGTCGCCCACGCCCAGGCCAGCGAACGTCTGGCCAATGCCCAGGCGCAAACCGCGACCGTTGTTAGCCTGGCCCAAGTGAAAGACCCGGGCCTGTTGCTGCGCCTGTACCGTGAGCGCTTGCCGAAGATTCTCGGCCAGGCCGGTGCCGTGACCACGGTGGATCCGAAAGACGACTCCCGCTTGATCATTCAGGGAGCCGAACAATGAGCGCACCCATGCTGACCTCCGCCGAGCAGCGCAGCGCTGCCCGGCAATTGACCCTGGCGATGCTGGCCCTGGGTTTGCTGGTACTGGGCCTGGCATGGCGCTGGCTGGCGCCGGACCAATCCGGCGTGAGCCAACTCCTGCTGGGCGTCGCGTCGTTGCTGGTGGCCGTGCCGGTGATGCGTTCGGCCTGGTACAGCCTGCGGTTTCCCAGCCTGCATGGCATCACCGACCAACTGATCGCCCTGGCCATGCTCGGCGCCTGGGCGACGGGCGATCTGCTGACTGCCGCGTTGTTGCCGATCATCATGATCTTCGGTCACGTACTGGAGGAGCGCAGCGTGATCGGCTCCCAGGAAGCGATCCACGCGTTGGGCAAGCTGACTCGCAGCCATGCGCGGTTGGTGCAGGCGGATGGCAGCATTGTCGAAGTGGATAACGGCACGCTGAACACCGGCGATGTCGTCGAAGTGCGGGCCGGTGATCGGGTGCCGGCAGATGGCGTGGTGCTGTCGGGCCAGGCGAGCCTGGATACGGCGCCGATTACCGGTGAGTCGGTGCCGTTGGAAGCCAGTGTGGGCGTGCAGGTGTTTGGTGGGGCGATCAATCTCGACGGCCTGCTGCGCCTGCAAGTGACCCGCACGGGTAATGAGTCCACGTTGGGCAAAGTCATCGCGTTGATGCAGAACGCCGAGCGGTCCAAGCCACCGATTACGCGGCTGCTGGAACGCTATGCCGGCAGCTATATGGTGCTGGTGTTGCTACTGGCGGCGGTGACCTGGTTCGTGACCAACGACGCCCAGGCGATGCTCGCCGTGTTAGTGGCGGCGTGCCCGTGCGCGTTGGTGCTGTCGGCACCAGCCACCGCGATCGCCGGGATAGCCGTCGCGGCGCGGCATGGAATCCTGATTCGCAGCTCCGCGTTCCTGGAGGAGCTGGCGGACCTGACCTCATTGGTGGTCGATAAGACCGGGACGCTGACCTTCGGCACCTTGCGCCTGCACTCCATCGAAACCACTGCGCCGGATCGGCAGGTGCTGCTCAACCTGGCGGCCAGTCTCGGCTCCGCCAGCAGCCATCCGGTCAGTCGGGCGTTGGCGGGTTTGGCAACACAGGAACAGCTGTTGGTGTTGACGGATATTCGTGAGCGTCAGGGCTTGGGGGTAGTGGCGCAGACTGATCGGGGTGAAGCGGCCTTGGGTCGGCCGGAATTGTTTGAGCAACTGGGTATCACCACCACCGCCGTGCCGAATCACGATGGCCCCATCGCCGGGCTGGCGCTGAACGGGCAGTTTCTCGCCTGGTTGCTGCTGGCCGACAGCGTCAAGCCGGAGGCACGCCAGGCTCTGCAAGAGCTGCGTGACCTTGGCCTCGGTCGCCAACTGCTGCTCACCGGCGATCGCCAAAGCGTGGCCAACAGCCTGGCGCTGGAGGTAGGCATCAGCGATGTCGAAGCCCAGGCCTTGCCCGAAGACAAGCTCAACCGCGTGTTGGGTGAGATCAGCAACGGCTTCCGCCCGATGGTGGTGGGCGACGGCATCAACGACTCCCTGGCGCTCAAGGCCGGTGTGGTTGGCGTGGCCATGGGCGCGGGTGGGGCGGATATTGCCCTGGCGTCTGCGGACGTGGTGCTGATCGGCAGCGACTTGCGACGCCTGGGCACGTGTGTGCGCTTGAGTCGCCAGTGTCGGCAGACTTTGCAGGTCAACGTGATCATCGGCCTGGGCTGGACCTTGGCCATTGTCGTGTTCGCCGCTTTCGGCTGGTTGGGTGCGGCGGGCGCCATGATTGCAGCGGTGTTGCATAACCTCAGCACTTTGCTGGTACTGGGAAACGCGGGGCGGTTACTGCGCTTTCAGGAACCGCTTTTGAAGCTTGAAGAGTAATTTCAGAAATATTTGCACACCGCTGTAACGCCGATGAGGGGCCTCACTCTAGTGGTGTGTCGAGACTGAACAACCCGTTCGGACCGACACCCCTACGATCATGAGGAATACAACAATGAACATCAAATCCGCTGCTGCCGGTGCCGCTCTCGCAATGGCCGCCGCTACCCTGTTCGCCGGTGTTGTCACTCAGGCTCAAGCCGCCGACACCGCCGTTCACTGCTACGGCATCAACGCGTGCAAAGGCCAGAACGATTGCAAAACCAAGGACCACGCCTGTAAAGGCCAGGGTTCTTGCAAAGGCCAGGGCTTCAAGGCGATGGCCAGTGCCGATGCCTGCACCAAGGCTGGCGGCAAAGTCGGCGAATAACCGACAGCTCAGTGCACCCGCAGCGGTCGCCCACACCGCTGCGGACACTTTCCCAGGAGTGTCTTATGCCTACCTCTCTTCCGAGCCTCGGTTACGGCCTGGGTTTACGCAGCGAGTACTACCAGCAGATCCTTGAACAATCGCCACCTGTGGATTGGTTCGAAGTGATCTCCGAGAATTACCTGGTCCAGGGCGGTAAAGCCTTGTATTACCTGGATGCGATAGCCGAGCGCTATCCCCTGGTGATGCACGGTGTGTCCCTGTCCATCGGCGGGCCCCATCCCCTCGATACCGATTACCTGCAGCAGATCAAACAGCTCGCTGAGCGTATCCAGCCGGCGTGGGTGTCCGATCACCTGTGCTGGAGCCGCGGCAGCGCCCACCAGTTGCATGACCTGCTGCCGCTGCCCTACACCGAAGAAAGCCTCTACCACGTGGCCGCCCGTGTGCTCCAGGTGCAGGACGTGCTGCAACGCCCGTTGGTGCTGGAAAACGTCTCCAGTTATGTGCGTTCGAAAGCGGACGAATTCACCGAATGGGAATTCCTCAATGCCTTGGCCCACCTGTCGGGCTGCCAGCTGTTGCTGGACGTCAACAATGTGTACGTCAGCTCGCGCAATCATGGCTTCGACGCCTGGACGTTTATCCGCAACCTGCCACCGGAGAGTATCCGCCAACTGCATCTGGCGGGGCATATGGATTATGGCGACTACGTGGTCGACACCCATGACCATCCGGTGTGTGACCCGGTGTGGGCGCTTTACCAACAGACGCTTGAACATCTGGGACCCGTGTCGACGCTGCTGGAGCGGGACGACCATTTCCCACCCTTTGAAGAGCTGCTCACCGAACTGAACAAGGCCCGTGAACTGGGCGCGACGGCACTGGCCAGGAGGCCGTTATGCGCCTGACCGATTGGCAGTTGGCCTTCGAACAGCACCTGCTGACGGAAACCTCGACTGCCCGCAGTGACTTCGCCGCCACGTTGCTCGGCGGGCCGACGCTGGATGTGGACACGGGCCTGGCGATTTACCACAACGCCTACCTCTCACGGTTGCAGGAAGTCTTGCGGCATGACTTCAGCGCCCTCCTTTATTGGTTGGGCGATGACGAGTTTGCCGCGTTGACCGAGGCTTACCTGCGTCGCTACCCCTCGGCTCATTACAGCCTGCGCTGGCTGGGCGAGCGTTTCCCGGCGTTTATCCTTGAGCATTGGAGGGTGGAGCAGAGTGCGCCATTGGCGGAGCTGGCGCGCTTGGAATGGGCGTTTACCCTGGCATTTGATGCGCCGCAGGGTGAACCGCTGACGCTGAACGACATGGCGTCGTTGCCGCCCGACGCGTGGCCGGTGTTGCAGGTCTCCCTGGCGCCCTCGGTGCAACCGCTGCTGTGCCGGTTCAACAGCGTAGCCATCTGGCGTGCCAGCAAGGACGAATCCGACTTCCCCGACAGCCACACGCTAGCCCCGGCGCAGATGTGCCTGGTGTGGCGCCATCAGAATGTCTGCCATTACCGTAGCCTGGAGCCCGCCGAAGCCTCTGCCTTGACAGGAATGGCGACCACCGGTTGGAGCTTTGCCGAACTGTGCGCCGAGTTGGCAGTCACTCATGCAGAGGGTGCGCCACTGCAGGCCGTCACATGGCTGAAGCAATGGGTCCAGGACGGGTTGCTCGAGCGCCGAGCCCCATAGTAGAGCGCTATCAAATCGATAGCCTCCTACTTTGTCTTCGGATGGTCTAACCTCTCAGCAGACGTCTGAAACAAGGGGGGATCATCCATGCTCGCGCAACTTCCACCGGCCTTACAGAATCTTCAGCTACCGCTGCGTCTTCGACTCTGGGACGGCCATGAATTCAACTTGGGCCCCGAGCCCAGTGTGACCATCGTGGTGAAGGACCCCACGGTCGTGACCCAGCTGTCCCATCCAACGCTCGATTCACTGGGCGAAGCCTTCGTCGAGGGAAAGTTGGAGCTGGAAGGCTCCATCTCCGAGGTCATCCGGGTTTGTGATGAATTGAGTCACGCCCTGATCGCAGACGACGAGGGGAGTCGTCCGGTGCGCTCGATCCACGACAAGGCCACTGACGCAGCGGCTATTTCCTACCATTACGACCTGTCCAATGAGTTCTACCAGCTGTGGCTGGACCAGGACATGGCGTACTCCTGCGGTTATTTCGAAACCGGCAGCGAATCCATCGATCAGGCCCAACAAGACAAATTCCGCCACCTGTGCCGCAAGTTGCGGTTGCAGCCAGGTGAGTACTTGCTCGATGTCGGCTGTGGCTGGGGCGGGCTGGCGCGGTTTGCTGCGCGGGAATTCGGGGTCAAGGTGTTTGGCATCACCCTGAGCCGGGAGCAGTTGGCGCTGGCGCGGGAACGGGTCAAAGCCGAAGGCCTGGAAGAACAGGTGGACCTGCAATTGCTCGACTACCGTGACCTGCCGCAAGACGGCCGTTTCGACAAAGTGGTCAGCGTGGGTATGTTCGAACACGTCGGCCACGCCAACCTGGCGGAGTACTGCAAGATCCTGTTCGGCGCGGTGCGCGAAGGCGGCCTGGTGATGAACCACGGCATTACCGCCAAGCACACCGACGGTCGTCCTGTAGGGCGCGGCGCCGGGGAGTTCATCGAGCGTTACGTGTTCCCCAACGGCGAACTGCCGCATTTGGCGATGATGACGGCCGAGATCAGCGAAGTCGGGCTGGAAGTGGTCGACGTCGAAAGCCTGCGCCTGCACTACGCGCGCACCTTGGACCATTGGAGCGAGCGCCTGGAAGACAACCTTGAAGCGGCGGCGAAAATGGTGCCGGAGCAAGCGTTGCGCATCTGGCGGCTGTACCTGGCGGGTTGTGCGTATGCGTTTGCGCGGGGCTGGATCAACCTGCACCAGATTCTGGCGGTGAAACCCCATGCCGATGGCAGCCATGACCTGCCTTGGACACGGGAAGATATCTACCGTTGAGTGGGTTACAAAATCGGTGAAATCAGCCGCGCAACCCGCATGCCCAGTTGTTGAAGGCGGCGGGTTTCGCGGCTTTCTGCCTGGCTGACTTCATGGGCCAGGGAGAAGTCGTCCAGCAGCATGTGTTCGACTTCCTTGGCGAAGGCCTCGTCGACCGTCAGCAACATCACTTCGAAATTCAGCCTGAACGAACGGTTGTCCATGTTCGCACTGCCGATGGCGCTGATTTCGTTGTCAACCAACACCACCTTCTGATGCAGGAAGCCTGGGGTATAGCGGAACACCCGCACGCCAGCTCGCACAGCTTCGATCGCGTAAAGGCTGGACGCGGCGTAGACGATGCGGTGATCAGGCCGTGAGGGCAGCAGAAGGCGCACATCGACACCCCGCAGCACTGCCAGGCGCAGGGCGGAAAACACCGCTTCGTCGGGGATGAAGTAGGGGCTGGTGATCCATACGCGCTCAGTCGCTGCATGGATGGCTTCGACGAAAAACAGTGAGCAGGTTTCATAGGGGTCGGCTGGACCGCTGGCGAGCAATTGGCAGAGCACGCCGTCTTCGGGGTAGGCGTCCGGCAATATCAGTGGCGGCAGTTCTCGCGCAGCCCAGAACCAGTCTTCGGCAAACGATTCCTGCAAGCACGCCACCACCGGGCCGATCACCTGCACATGGGTATCGCGCCACGGTGCCAGCGGTGGTTGCTTGCCCAGGTATTCATCGCCGACGTTATGCCCGCCGACAAACCCGGTGATGCCATCCACCACCACGATCTTGCGGTGGTTGCGGAAGTTGACCTGAAAGCGATTGAGCCAGCCGCTGCGGGTGGCGAAGGCTTTCACGTTGACTCCGGCGTCGCGCAGGGATTGCACATAACGATGGGGCAGGGCGTGGCTGCCGATACGGTCATACAGCACGTAAATGGCGACACCCTCTGCGGCCTTTTCCTTCAATAGGACGTGCAACTGTCGGCCAAGGTCGTCGTCATGAATGATGAAAAACTGGAACAACACCGCCGTCCTGGCGTTGCGAATCGCCTCGAAGATCGCGCCGAAGGTGGCGTCGCCATTGATCAGCAAACGCACTTCATTGTTGGCCAGGCACGGCATGCGGCCCAGCTTGGGCATGGCGCGCAGCGAGGCATAGGCGCTGGAGTTACGGGCGGCCAGGGCTTCTTCGACCCATGGGCGCCAGTTCAGCTCGGCAATGGCGGTGTGCATTTCCTGGTTGGCCTGGCGACGGGCCTGGATGTAGGCGTCGAACGTGCTCCGGCCGAAGATCAGGTACGGGATCAGCGTGAGGTAGGGCATGAACATCAGCGACAATGCCCAGGCGATCGAGCCTTGGGCGGTCCTGACGGTCAGCACCGCGTGAATCGCGGCGAGGGTCCCGAGAAAATGCAGTGTGGCGATGAAGTAGGCGAGCAGGTGCGGGCCAAAAAAATCCATGGACGACGTTACTCCAGGCAATCCAAGTGCCTAACAGACCATGTCTGGTCAGGAATGTCGCTATTTTATTTGCCGTGCAACCCTGGCACCTTTGCGGCGTCTAACGCCCAACATTACCCAGGAGTTACCCGATGAATGCTCGTCTGCTGTCTTTGGCCATGATGATTGGTTTGTCGCTGCCGGTGGCGGCGCAGGCGCAGATGCTGGCGCCGGGCTTGTGGGAACTGACCACCAGCAATATGAAAGTCGATAACCAGGACCTGCCGGACCTGTCGCTGATCCTCGGTCAGCTTAAGCAACAGATGACCCCGGAACAGCGCGCCATGCTGGAAAAACAAGGCATCACCATGGCCGGTAAAGGCGTGCAGGTGTGCCTGACCCCAGCTCAAGTCGCCTCCGATTCGATCCCGCTGACCGACCCACAATCGGGCTGCAAACAGGAAGTGACCGACAAGACCGGCAATCAGTGGAAATTCCGCTTCAGTTGCCCGAAAGCCCAGGGCACTGGCGTCGCTACCTTCCAAAGCCAGAAAGAATTCAGCACCACCGTCAACGGCACCTTCAATGCCACTGGCATTCAGCAGAAGGGCAGCCTGGACAGCCATGCCCAGTGGCTGGGCAACGATTGCGGAACGGTCAAGCCTCGCGCCTGACTTCCCCCTCTGTAGGCGCGAGCTTGCGCCTACAGGTGTGCGTGGGGTCAGCGCTCAAAGTGCAGAGGCAGACCCTGGCAACTGTCGACGACCTGACCGTTGTGCCAGGCCAAGTGGCCGGAAACCAGGGTGGTGCTGACGCTGTGGCGAAAGCTGCGTTCGGCGAAGGGCGTCCAACCGCAGCGGGCCAGGATCGGCTGGCTGCTGACGGGTTTGCCTTCGGGCTCCGGTTTGATTAACACCAGGTCGGCCCAATAACCCTCACGTAGGTAGCCGCGATCCGGGATGGCGAACAAGTCGGCCACACGGTGACTGGTTTTCGCCACCAGGGTGGTCAGCGGCAGCAGCTCGTCGGCCACCAACTCCAACAACGCCGGCAGCGCGTGCTGCACCAGGGGTAATCCCGACGGCGCCTCGCGATAACGCAACTGTTTTTGTGCCCACGTATGCGGCGCATGGTCACTGCCAATCACGTCCAGACGATCACTCAACAAGGCTTGACGCAAGGCGTCGCGGTCGGCGCGGGTCTTGATCGCCGGGTTGCATTTGATCTGATGGCCGAGGCGGTGGTAGTCGCGATCATCGAACATCAAGTGGTGCAGGCAGACTTCGGCGGTGATGCGTTTTTTGCTCAAGGGTTTGTCTTCGAACAGCGCCAGCTCGCGTGCGCTGGTCAGGTGCAGCACATGCAGGCGGGTGCCGTGGCGCTTGGCCAATTCCACCGCAAAGGATGAAGAGCGGAAGCATGCCTCGGCATCGCGGATCAGCGGGTGCGCGACGGCGGGGATATGCTCGCCGAAACGCTCACGCAGCCGCGCTTCATTGGCCTGGATGCTTGGTGTGTGTTCGCAATGGGCCAGCAGAATCGTGGGAACCTCGGCAAACAGGCGTTCCAGGATCCGCGGATCGTCGACCAACATATTGCCGGTCGAAGCGCCCATGAACACTTTGACCCCGGCCACCTCGCGCGGGTCGAGGGCGGCGACGGTGTCGAGGTTGTCGTTGCTTACGCCGAAGTGAAAACCATAGTTGGCTACCGAGTGCAGGGCGGCGCGGCGTTTCTTGTCGGTCAGGGCATCCAGGTCAAGGGTGGCGGGATGGGTGTTGGGCATGTCCATGAAGCTGGTGATACCACCGGCTACCGCTGCCCTGGATTCGCTGTAGAAACTGCCTTTTTCCGGCGCGCCAGGTTCGCGAAAGTGCACTTGGTCATCGATCATTCCGGGTAGCAGCCATTGGCCTTGAGCGTCGATTTCCACGGGCTCGTTGTAGCCTTGCAGGCTGCTGGCAATTTTCTCGATACGGCCATTGGCGACCAGCACATCGGCGTCGAATTCCTGGCCTTCGTTCACCAGGCGGGCGTTGCGGATCAGCAGGCGGCTCATGGTTCAGAACTCGTTTTGCAGGGCTTTGTAGCCGCGCACCAAATCAACGTTGGTGCGTGCCACGTCTTCGGAAAATTCCGAGGCGCTGACGCTCACGGGGGGGAACTGCGAGAGGTCGGTGTGTGGCCCGATGCGGGTCGTGGAGGGCACATAGAACGCGGCGGGCAAGTCGCGGCCGTCGACCACCGAGTTGTGGCGCACCACGCAGCCGTCGCCCACGGCGCAGTTGAACAACACGCTGTTGAAACCGATAAACACACGGTCGCCGACGGTGCAGGGGCCGTGGACGATGGAACGGTGTGCAATGGACGTGAACTCGCCGATCGTCACCGCCGCGCCGGACTTGGAGTGGATGACCACGCCGTCCTGGATATTGGAGTTGGCGCCGATGACGATCGGGTCCATACCACCGCTGGCGTCGACTTCGTCGGCACGGATCACAGCGTAGGGCCCGACGAAAACGTTTTCGCCAATGATGACTTTTCCGCAGATGATGGCGGTCTTGTCGACGTAGGCCGATTCGGCAATCACGGGCAGATCGCCGGACGGATTTTTGCGGATCATGCGAGGGGCTCCGTAATGATGTGAACGTAGTCGCCGTCGATGGCGTTGTAGAAGCAGGTGGGCCGTCCGGTGTGGCACGCCGGGCCTTGCTGGTCGACGATCAGCAGCACCGCGTCGCCGTCGCAATCCAGGCGTGCTTCCACCAACTGTTGCCAGTGCCCGGAGCTTTCGCCCTTGCGCCACAACTGATGGCGTGAGCGCGACCAGTAGCAGACTTGCCCGGTGTCCAAGGTTTCCTTGAGGGCCTGGCGGTTCATCCAGGCCAGCATCAATACCTCGCCACTGCCGTGTTGCTGGGCGATGGCGGCGATCAGGCCATCGCGGTTCCACGGCAAGGCGTCGAGCACGGGTTCGAGTGGAAAGCGGCTACCGACGGCAGCCCCTTCCAGGTCGAGCATGCTCAAAGTCATGGTTTGCTCAGGGCCGTGCACAGAGTGTTGAGGTTGTATTCGAACAGACCGGTAAAGGTGCTGGCCGGGCCTTCTGCGGCGAGGGCATCGGAGTACAGCGTGCCGCCGATCTGCGCGCCGCTTTCGTCAGCGATCTGCTTGAGCAAGCGCGAATCTTTGATGTTTTCCATGAACACGGCTTTGACTTTGTCTTTACGGATCTGGGTGATCAGCGCTGCCACTTCGGCAGCGGACGGCTCGCGCTCGGTGGACAGGCCCTGGGGCGCCAGGAACTCGATGCCATAGGCTTGGCCCAGGTAACCGAAGGCGTCGTGGGAGGTGACGATGCGTCGGTTGCCGGCGGGCAGTGCGCCGAACTTGGTCTTGGCTTCGGCCAGCAGGCGATAGATTTCTTTCAGGTAGGTTTGGCTGTTCTGTTGGTAGTCGGCTTTGTTGGCCGGGTCAGCAGCGATCAGCGCCTTGGTGATGTTGTTCACGTAGATTTCGGCGTTGGCCAGGTTGTGCCAGGCGTGCGGGTCAGGGATGGTCTCGCCGTCCTCTTCCATGGTGTGGGAGATCACGCCCTTGCTGGCGGTTACCACCGTGGCTTTGGTTTCGGTGCTGGTCACCAGGCGGTCCAGCCAGGGTTCGAAGCCCAAGCCATTCTTGATGATCACCTTGGCCTTGAGCAACGCCTTGGCATCGTCGGGGGTGGGTTCGTAGGTATGAGCGTCGGCGTCAGGGCCGACCATGTTGCTGATCTGGATGTGATCGCCACCGATCTGGTGGGTGATGTCATCAAGGATACTGAAGCTGGTAACCACCTGAAGCTTGTCTGCGGCCTGGGCCGTCGACAACGACAGGACGAGACTGAACAGCACGAGTAGGGCGCGCATCGGGAAACACCTCATTGGGATGACAGCAAGGGTGGGCGGCGCAGCAAACCGTGCACCGGACCGAAGACCACGGACAGCAGGTACCCGGCGCCAGCCACCAGCACGATGGCCGGGCCGCTGGGCAACGAGTAGTAGAACGACAGCAGCAAACCCAACCACACCGACAGGCATCCCAGCACTGCCGATACCGCGATCAACACCGGCAGGCGCCGGCTCCAGAAGCGTGAAGCGATGGCCGGTAACATCATCAAGCCCACCACCATCAAGGCGCCGATGGCCTGGAAGCCAATCACCAGGTTCAGCACCACCAAGGTCAGGAACAAGCCATGGGCCAACGGGCCAAGGCGGCTGACGGTCTGCAGGAACAGCGGGTCCAGGGTGTCCAGCAGCAGGGGTTTGTAGATCACGGCCATGGCGATCAGGCTGAAGCTGGAAACCCAAAGCATGCCGGTGAGGGTGGTTCCGTCCACGGCCAGGGCGGAGCCAAACAGCAGGTGCAGCAGGTCCAGGCGTTTGCCGGCGAGGCCGAGGATCAGCACGCCGGCGGCAAGGGAGATGGGGTAGATAGCGGCGAGGCTGGCGTCTTCGCGCAGGCCGGTGCGGCGGGTGATCCAGGCGGACAAGCCGGCCATGCTTAGGCCCGCGCCGAGGCCGCCGATGGTCAGGGCGGGCAGGCTGAGGCCGGCGAACCAGAAGCCGAGGGCGGCGCCGGGCAGAATGCCGTGGGCGACGGCGTCACCGATCAGGCTCATGCGCCGCAGGATCAGGAATACCCCCAGTGGCGCGGTGCTGCAGGCGAGCACCAGTCCACCGATGAGGGCGCGGCGCATGAAGACGAAGTCGACGAAGGGCATCCACAGGTGGGCGGCGAAGTGCATCAGGCCACCTGCATCTGTGGCTGCGGACGGATCAGCTCTTTGCTTGGGCCGAATACGCAGCCGGTGCTTTTGATCTGCACCACGTGCGGGGTGTGGTGGCGTACTGCGGCGAGATCATGACAGACCACGATCAGCGTGCGACCGGCGTCGTGCCAGGCGTGGATGTGTTTCCAGCACAGCGACTGGCCTTCTTCATCGAGGGCGGCGTGGGGCTCATCGAGCAGCAGAACCGGAGCCTCCGCCAAGCTCATGCGGGCGAGCAGAGCGCGCTGCAATTCACCTCCGGACAAGGCCATCAACGGACGGTTTTCCAGGCCGCTCAGGCACCACTCTTCGAGTACCGCTTCCAGGCGCTGGCTGCGGTGTTGCGGTGACCGTTGTTGCGTGCCCCAGAAACCGGCGGCGACCAGCTCTTGCAGGCTAATGGGGAACTGTCGGTCCAAGTGTTGCTGCTGGGGCAGGAACGACAGGCCGCCACGGCGTGGAACGTCCACCGTCACTTTGCCCGCCAGCGGTTTTTGCAGGCCGGCGATAACTTTGAGCAGGCTGCTCTTGCCGGTGCCGTTGGCGCCGATGATGCCGGTGAGGCTGCCTTTTTCCAGCGTGAGGTCGATGGCGGGCGTCAGCGGTTGGCCGGGTGCGCCCCAGCGTAAAGCGGTACAGGTGATCATGCAGGGTGTCTCGTCCAGCGGCTTTCAGCCACGGCATCGTGCGCGTGCAGGCTTTCGGCGTGGATCACTTTCAGGTGGAAGGCTTTGACGGCATCCGAGCGTTTCAAGGCGAGGTTCAGGCGGCGGGCGGCGTCTTCGCAGAACATCAGGTTCTGCCCATTGGCCAGTGCGAAGGCTTGTTCGTCCGCCCGTTTTACGGCGGTTTGTACGGCGGTGCCGAGGGCAGCTTCGACGTTATCGATCAGCTCGGTGATGGGCAGGCTGGGGTGTTCGCTGTCCAATGCAATCAGTAGTTGCGCGCTGCTGCGCTGGCTGTGGGGTGTCGCGACGATGCCGTTGGCGGAGCCAAGCCAGCTCAATACGTCTTCATGCTGTAAAGGCGTGTTGGCGAAGTCTTCAAGAAATTGCTGCTGAATCAACTGCCTGGCGAGGGCAGCGGAGCAAGGACAGGTTGAGGAATAAGTAACGTCAATTTTTAGTTCCACGTGGAACATCTGGTTTTCCAGACGCGCCTCGATGCTCACCGGGTAGCCTTTCCAGCCGGCCAGGGGGCTCACCAGCGCTGGGCGTTTCAGCAGCAAATCGGTGTGGATACGCAGGTAGGCGTTGTTAGATAAACCTTCATGACTGTCGAGAAAACGCTGCAGTACATTACGCAGAAGTGCAGGCGTAAGAGGCTGTTGGTCGAGCATCTCCAATGCCAGGTACAGGCGTGACATATGAATGCCACGGGCGGCGCCATCGTCCAGACTCACGCCGGCATCCGCGGTGGCAGTCAGGCGTTGTCCGTCGATGAGAATGGGCAGGGCGATGCCACACATGCCTACCCAGTCGAGTGGCAAGGCTTGGCGTGAAGCCTGCGCGGCGATATCCGGCAGAGTCAGCGCATTCATGAGCAGGTCCATCATTGGAAATAAAAAGACATGTTATAGTATAACGATTGTGTCGACGATGGTTTTTCTGCTCCAGCCTTTTTTCAGTCATGTCGAGTACGGACGCTCCTTTATTTGCGGTATTTTTCATGCACAGACGTCAGCTCCTAAACCTGCTTCTGGCCAGCCCTCTGTTCACGTTACCGTTCGCCGCCCACGCCACGCAGATCAGCAATGCACGCCTGTGGCGTTCGGACGAAAAGTTGCGGCTGGTGTTCGATCTCAGCGGACCGGTGCAATACAAGACCTTCACCCTGAGCGCGCCGGAACGCTTGATCATCGACCTCAGCGGCGCCGGGCTCAGTGGTGACTTCTCTCAGTTGGCACTGAAGAACAGCGGGATCACCTCGATTCGCTCCGGGCATTTCGGCAAAGGCGACACGCGCATCGTGCTGGACCTCGCAGCGCCGATGCAGCTCAACAGCTTTCTGTTGCCGCCCCAGGATGGCCAGGGGCATCGCCTGGTACTGGACCTGACCAGCGCCACCCAGGCGCCGCGCCAAATTGCGGCCGAGCCCAAGCCACTGGTGGACAAGGCCCACCCCAAGCGCGACATCATTGTGGTGGTTGACCCCGGCCACGGCGGCAAGGACCCGGGCGCGGTCGGCTCCAAGGGGCAGCGCGAGAAAGATGTGGTGCTGTCCATCGCTCAGTTGCTGGCTAAACGGTTGAAACGCGAGAAAGGCTTCGACGTGAAATTGGTGCGCAACGACGACTTCTTCGTACCGCTGCGCAAACGCGTGGAAATCGCCCACAAGCACAATGCCGATATGTTTATCTCGGTGCATGCGGATGCGGCGCCGCGGGTCACTGCGTCGGGCGCTTCGGTGTATGCCTTGTCGGAAGGGGGCGCGACATCAGCCACGGCGCGCTTCATGGCACAACGGGAAAACGGTGCCGATCTGCTCGGTGCCACCCGCCTGCTCAATCTGAAGGACAAGGACCCGATGCTCGCCGGGGTGATCCTGGATATGTCGATGAACGCCACTATCGCTTCCAGCCTGCAACTGGGCAACTCGATCCTGGGCAGCCTGGAAGGCATCACCAGCCTGCATCAGAGGCGTGTGGAGCAGGCGGGTTTCGCGGTGCTCAAGTCACCTGACGTGCCGTCGATCCTGGTGGAAACCGGGTTTATTTCCAACGCGCGGGACAGTGCGCGGCTGGTCACCGCGCGTCATCAACAGGCGGTTGCCGATGGCCTGTTCGAAGGTCTGAAAAAATACTTCCAGAAGAACCCACCCATGAACAGCTACATGGCGTGGGTACAGGAACAGAAGAACGGTCAGGTCTAACAGCCGGTCATACGGCTGCAGGTGAATTTGGCGCTGGCGCCACCCGAACTGGAAAACCGGTTGAGGGTGGTCCAGCCCACACGCCGTGTATAGCCGACCCACGCTTCCCCATCCGATGCCAACCCGGTAAAGAACGTCAGCTGCCCGTAGCGGCTGTTGGTCTGTGCCCAATAGCGTTTGCCGATCACCTCGTAGCCGCGCAAGTACGTGGTGCTGCCGACCGTCGCCACACTGTAGGCATTGCCCAAGGGGTCGACACACGCGAGCAGGTTGGCGCTGCGCGTGCAGTGGGCCAACAGGCTTGGCGCCTGGGCGCAGGCAGGTCCTGCGGCAATCAATAACAGGGCGCACACCAAGTATCTCATCGGGTTTCTCAAGGCTGGAGAGTGTTGAAGCATTGCGCCCTTCGTCGTGGCGAGCAAGAGGGGATTGGCTTATTTGCATTGTTATACTATAACATTGAAAAACAGCCTGACCCGTGAACCGCTCCCATGACCGAACAAGACCTCCTGGCCCAGTCTTGCGCCGACTACATGAATGAAGCCCAGCAAGGTTTCTTCCGTGAGTTGCTGCTGAGCCAACGCACTGAATTGCAAGCACGCATCGACGCTGAGTTCCTGGTACTGCGCGAGCAGGAAACCAACAGTGATCCAGCCGATGTTGGCAGCGCCGAAGAACAGCGGCAATGGCAACTGCGCCTGCTGGAACGGGAAAAGAAGCTGCTGGACAAGATCGACGACGCCCTGGAATTGCTGGCCCGCGGCGAATACGGCTGGTGCCGCGAAACCGGCGAGCCCATCGGCCTACAGCGCTTGTTGCTGCGTCCTACCGCCACGCTGTGTATTGAAGCCAAAGAACGTGAAGAGCTGCGCGAACGCCATAGACGGGCGAGTTGACCGGCCAACCCTGATGAGGAATACCTGATGCCCAATCGTCTCCCCGTTACCGTGTTGTCCGGTTTTCTCGGTGCCGGTAAAAGCACGCTGCTCAATTACGTCCTGCGCAACCGCGAAAACCTGCGAGTGGCGGTGATCGTCAATGACATGAGCGAAATCAACATCGACGGCAGTGAAGTCCAACGCGACGTCACGCTCAACCGCGCCGAAGAAAAACTGGTGGAGATGAGCAACGGCTGCATCTGCTGCACCTTGCGGGAAGACTTGCTGGAAGAAGTCGGAAAACTCGCCAAGGAAGGTCGCTTCGATTACTTGCTGATCGAGTCCACCGGTATTTCAGAACCCTTGCCCGTGGCCGAAACCTTCACCTTTCGCGACGAAAATGAGCAAAGTCTGGCCGATATCGCGCGCCTGGATACCATGGTCACCGTGGTCGACGGCATGAATTTCCTACTCGACTATCAGGCTGCCGAGAGCCTGGCCTCGCGCGGTGAAACCCTCGGTGAAGATGACGAGCGCTCCATCACTGACCTGCTGATTGAGCAGATCGAATTCGCCGACGTGATCCTCATCAGCAAGATCGACCTGATCAGCAGCCGCGAACGCGAAGAGTTGATGGCGATCCTTGAGCGCCTCAACGCCCAAGCGGAAATCATTCCGATGGTCATGGGCGAAGTGCCGCTGAACAAAATCCTCAACACCGGCCGTTTCGACTTTGAACGCGCCGCTCAGGCCCCGGGCTGGTTGCAGGAACTGCGCGGTGAGCATGTGCCGGAAACCGAGGAATACGGCATCGCTTCCACAGCCTACCGTGCGCGCCGGCCGTTCCATCCCCAGCGTTTCTTCGACTTCATCGACCGTCCGTGGGTCAACGGCAAACTGCTGCGCTCCAAAGGTTTTTTCTGGTTGGCCAGCAAGCATAAGGAGGCGGGCAGCTGGTCCCAGGCCGGCGGTTTGATGCGCCATGGTTTTGCCGGACGCTGGTGGCGCTTTGTGCCTAAAAGTCAGTGGCCTCAGGACGAAGAAAGCATCGCGGCGATCATGGGCAACTGGCAACTGAGCACAGGTGATTGCCGCCAGGAACTGGTGTTTATCGGGCAAAACCTCGACTTCACCCAACTGCGTGCCGAGCTGGACGCATGCCTGCTCACCGATGAAGAAATGGCCCTGGGCGTCGAAGGTTGGCGCCTGCTGGTCGATCCCTTTGGCCCTTGGTATGAGGAGGCCGTCGCCTGATGCTGGCCCCGGCTATTTCCCTGCGCCCCGTGATTCGCCAGACACGCGGTGACACCCCGCTGGCGCTGTCCGGCATTCTGGAAGATGGCGTCAACCTGGCTGTGTGGGAGCGGCGGTTGCCGTTGCACATCGCCGAGTTCGGCGCCTTGCTGGTGGCGCTCAATGAGCCATTGGCCGATTCCCTGGTGATCGAGCTCAACAATGAAGACGCCGTGCCCAACCTGCAGGGTTTGGCGTCCAGTTGCCGTGACCTTGAGGGCTACGAAGGCTTTATCGCCGATGTGTCGTGGCTGGTCAGCGCGTTTGCCTGCCTGCTGGGTGCCAAACGTATCGGCGTGCGATTGAGGTTGCTGGATAAGGCGATGTGCCCACGTTTTCACGTCGATCATGTGCCGGTGCGGCTGATCACCACCTATGCCGGAGTCGGCAGCCAGTGGTTGCGCGAAGGCGTGATGGATCGCCGCCAGCTGAGCCAGCCGGATGCCGAGCCTACCGGGTGTATCGAGCAGATCCATTGCGGCGAAGTCGCTCTGTTGAAGGGCACCAAATGGCATGGCAATGAAGGTTATGGACTGATTCACCGTTCGCCCGCACTCAAGGCTGACGAACGTCGCTTGATCCTGACACTGGATTGGCTCGCATAACCGCGTAGGATCAAACGCTCTACACGGTCCGAACGATGCCCCTCATGCTGCAGAACATTCCCACCCACGTGATTGCCGGGCCCTTGGGCGCCGGCAAGACCAGCCTCATCAAGCATCTGCTCGCCCAGCGTCCGGCCAACGAGCGCTGGGCCGTGTTGATCAACGAATTCGGGCAGATCGGCCTGGACGCCGCCTTGCTCACCCAGGATGACGACGGCATTGCCCTGGGCGAAGTTGCCGGAGGCTGCCTGTGTTGCGTGAATGGTGCTCCTTTTCAGGTAGGACTGGGTCGTCTGTTGCGTAAGGCCAAGCCCGACCGGCTGCTGATCGAACCGTCAGGTCTGGGCCATCCGGCGCAGTTGCTCAAGCAGCTGCGACAGGCGCCATGGCAGGAGGTGTTGTCAGTCCAGCCCTGTGTGGTGGTGTTGGATGCCCAGGCGCTGGCAGCGGGTAAACCGTTGCCACCCGCACAGCAGGCGGCGCTGGCGAGTGCTGGGTTGCTGGTATTGAACAAGGATGAAGGGTTGGACGCGGGACAGCGCCGTGCGATCGAACGGCAGTTGCCCGAATGCCCGCTCTACTGGACCCGCCAGGCGCAATTACCCTTGGACCAGTTACCAGGCCTGAACGCGCAGGCCTCAGCCGCTGTGGATAAGGTTGAAGTGCCCGAAGGCCTTGCCCATATGCCGGCTATCTGGGGCGATCCCACGCAACCGATCTGCCTGAGCCAGGCCCAGGAAGGCGGTTGGAGTGTCGGCTGGCGCTGGCACCCAAGCCAGCAATTCGACACCCGCCGTCTTCACCAGTGGCTGACAAGCCTTGAATGGCGCCGCGCCAAATTGGTTATCCACAGCGCCGAAGGCTGGGTTTCGACCAACGCGGTGGATAACAGCGAGCTCACTTGGCAGGCCAGCGAGTGGCGCCGCGATTCACGTATCGAGTTGATTTTCAGCGAGCCACAGGACGTGGCCGCCTTGCAGGTCGCGTTAAGAGCCTGCCGTCACTGACGGTTCTTGGTGCCGTGGTCCTGACGCCACTGGCTCAGCTCGATCACTTCGGCGCTGGGCAACGGCGTCTTGATCTCGAACGGGTAGGGCGCCAGTTCGATCTGCGCACTGTGGGCGCCGAATTGGGTGATGGTTCCCGGATGGCGGGTTTCGCCGGTCACGGTGAATTCAAAGTTGTAGATGCGCGCCAGGCGCCGCCGCCCGTTGGCATCCCTCACAAGCCCTATGCGCTTGAGCGCTACGGCGCCGTCCAGCAGTTCGATGTCGAGCTTGGCGCAATGCTGCTTGACCCGCTCCAGCGCCCGCTCGCGCAGGCCGTGGTTGTGCCACACCCAGGCGGCACCGGTCGCCAGCAGCATCAACACGAAGATGTTTCCCAGGGTCAGCATGCGAAAGACTCCAACAAAGTGAGAGCAGCTTAACTGTGTCGCCGGTCTGTCGTACAGGCTGCGTTTAGTCGCATACTGCGCGGCCAGAATTTCAATGGCTTTACGGAAATCCCGCGCATGAAACGCACACCTCATCTGCTTGCGATCCAGTCTCATGTGGTCTTTGGCCACGCCGGAAACAGCGCCGCCGTATTCCCCATGCAGCGAGTCGGGGTGAACGTCTGGCCGTTGAACACGGTGCAGTTCTCCAACCATACCCAGTATGGCCAATGGGCGGGCGAAGTGTTGGCGCCGCAGCAGATTCCGGCGCTGGTGGAAGGTATCGCTGCGATTGGCGAACTGGGCAACTGCGACGCTGTGCTGTCCGGCTACCTGGGCAGTGCGGACCAGGGCCGGGCGATTCTCAGCGGTGTGGCGCGTATCAAGTCCATCAACCCCAAGGCGCTCTACCTCTGCGATCCGGTGATGGGCCACCCGGAAAAAGGCTGCATCGTGCCCCAGGAAGTCAGCGATTTCCTACTGGACGAAGCCGCAGCCATGGCCGACTTCCTGTGCCCTAACCAGCTGGAGCTGGACAGCTTTGCCGGGCGCAAGCCGCAGTCGCTGTTCGATTGCCTGGCCATGGCCAAGGCGTTGCTGGCGCGCGGGCCAAAGGCCGTGTTGGTTAAGCACTTGGATTACCCCGGCAAGCTGCCGGACGGTTTCGAGATGCTGCTGGTGACCGCCGAAGGCAGTTGGCACCTGCGCCGGCCGCTGCTGGCGTTTCCGCGTCAGCCAGTGGGCGTGGGGGACCTGACCTCGGGGTTGTTCCTGGCGCGGGTACTGTTGGGCGACAGCCTGCTGGCCGCCTTTGAATTCACCGCCGCTGCGGTGCACGAAGTGCTGCTGGAAACCCAAGACTGTGCCAGTTGGGAACTGGAACTGGTACGTGCCCAGGATCGCATCGCCCATCCGCGTGTGCGCTTTGAAGCCACGCCGATCGGTCTATAAATACCCAGAACCCAGTGTGGGAGCGGGCTTGCTCGCGAATGCGGTGGATCAGTCAAAGATGCATTTACTGACACACCGCATTCGCGAGCAAGCCCGCTCCCACATTTGAATCGTGTTCGCCGCTGTCAGCCTTTGATTTCCTGGTAGCGCTTTTCCAGCTCCTGACGGATCTGACGGCGCTGCTGGGCCTGGACGAACCGGCGCTTGTCTTCGCTGTTGTGCGGTTGCAGCGGCGGCACGGGGGCTGGTTTACGCTGGTCGTCTACGGCCACCATGGTGAAGAAGCAGCTGTTGGTATGGCGCACCGAGCGTTCGCGGATGTTCTCGGTCACCACCTTGATGCCCACCTCCATCGAGGTGTTACCGGTGTAGTTGACCGACGCGAGGAACGTCACCAGCTCGCCGACATGAATCGGCTCGCGGAAAATCACCTGGTCCACCGACAGCGTCACGACATAGCGCCCGGCATAGCGGCTTGCGCAGGCATAGGCCACTTCGTCGAGGTACTTGAGCAGGGTGCCGCCGTGGACATTACCTGAGAAGTTGGCCATATCAGGGGTCATCAATACCGTCATCGACAGCTGGGCGTTTCCGGGTTCCATAGCACACTCACGGGTTGTAGGCATTGGTTTGGGGGGGCACCTCTGCGGGTGCTGGAATCTTTGCAGCGCCATCCATAACGGGACGCCAGTGGGCGGCTTGCCGTCACGCATGCACCGATCTGTTTCCATATATTGCACCGGCTTTCTGCCGGAAGTCGCGGTGTTAACCTTCAAAAGCCCGTCTCAGGGCATTTCTTACGATCAAGGCAAACTTTTCCTTCCGCACTTTGCGACAGTTCAACGGCGTGGACGGAAGTGGGAAAAGTGTCTGTACCCTCAAGGAGCCCCTCGCCATGCACGCCATCAGCTTTATCCAGGACTTGGCCGTGATCATGTTGGTGGCAGGGGTTGTCACCATCCTGTTTCACCGCCTCAAGCAGCCGGTGGTGCTGGGCTACATCGTCGCCGGGTTCATCATCGGCCCCCACACCCCTCCGTTCGGCCTGATCCACGACGAAGACACTATCAAGACCCTGGCCGAGCTGGGTGTGATCTTCCTGATGTTCTGCCTGGGCCTGGAGTTCAGCCTGCGCAAACTGTTCAAGGTCGGTGCCACGGCGTTTATCGCGGCCTTCCTGGAAATCATCCTGATGATCTGGATCGGCTACGAGATCGGCCGCTGGTTTGACTGGAGCACGATGGACTCGCTGTTCCTCGGCGCGATCCTGGCGATCTCCTCGACCACCATCATCGTCAAGGCGCTCAATGACCTGAAGATGAAGAACCAGCGCTTCGCCCAGCTGATCTTTGGCGTGTTGATCGTGGAAGACATCCTCGGCATCGGCATCATCGCCTTGCTGTCGAGCATTGCCGTCAGCGGCACGGTCAGCTCCGGCGAGGTGTTCTCAACGGTCGGCAAGCTCTCGCTGTTCATGATTGTCGCGCTGGTTATCGGCATTTTGCTGGTGCCGCGTTTGCTGGCCTACGTGGCCAAGTTCGAAAGTAACGAGATGCTGCTGATCACCGTGCTGGGCCTGTGTTTCGGCTTCTGCCTGCTGGTGGTAAAGCTGGAATACAGCATGGTGCTGGGCGCGTTCCTGATCGGCGCGATCATGGCCGAATCCCGCCAGTTGATTAAGATCGAACGTCTGATCGAACCGGTTCGCGACATGTTCAGCGCCATCTTCTTTGTGGCAATTGGCTTGATGATCGACCCACAGATCCTGCTGCAATATGCCTGGCCGATTGCAGTGATTACCGTGGCGGTGGTGCTGGGCAAGATGTTGTCCTGCGGCCTGGGTGCGTTTATCGCCGGCAATGATGGCCGTACCTCACTGCGCGTGGGCATGGGGCTGTCACAAATTGGTGAGTTTTCCTTCATCATCGCGGCGTTGGGGATGACGTTGCAGGTGACCAGTGATTTCCTCTATCCCGTAGCGGTGGCGGTTTCGGCGATTACCACACTGCTCACGCCGTACCTGATCCGTGGCGCCGACCCGCTGTCATTGAAGATCGCGTCGGTAATGCCCAAGCGTTTGAGCCGGGTGTTCGGCATGTATGGCGAATGGCTGCGCAGCATTCAGCCTCAGGGCGAGGGCGCGATGCTGGCGTCGATGATCCGCAAAATCATCCTGCAAGTAGGGGTGAACCTGGCGCTGGTGGTGGCGATCTTCTTTGCCGGCAGCTTTTTTGCTGTGCGAATCGGAGGGTATCTGGAAGGCTGGATCAGTGATCCCAGCTGGCAGAAGGCGTTGATCTGGGGTGGGGCGTTGTTGCTGTCGCTGCCCTTTCTGATTGCGGCGTACCGTAAGCTCAAGGCGCTGTCGATGCTGCTGGCGGAGATGAGTGTGAAGCCGGAAATGGCCGGGCGGCATACCCAGCGCGTGCGAAGGGTGATCGCGGAGCTGATCCCGATCCTCTCGCTGCTGGTGATCTTCCTGCTATTGGCAGCCTTGTCGGCCAGTATTCTGCCGACCAACAAGTTGCTGGTGCTGATCGCCGTGGTCACGGCGGCAGTGGCGGCCGTGCTCTGGCGGTGGTTCATCCGCGTGCATACGCGGATGCAGGTCGCCTTGTTGGAGACGCTGGATAATCACAAGGATACGCCGGAGCACTAAGCGCCTGGGGGTGGGGTCAGCTTTCCAGCCAGACGTCCCGCGCCCAGTGCCACACCGATTCCCAGGTTTCCTCGGTGACGATTTCTTCTTCGCCGGACCACAGCACTACAGTGCCGTCTTCTTCGACGCAGTAGTAGTCGTCGCCGTCCTGGCAGATCGGGATCAGGCTACGATCAACACCGGCGTCCCAGGCGTTGGCGGCAACGTCTGGCAGGTAGGTGTGGGATTGCGGGTCGGTGACGGTCACCGGCTCCAGGCTGCCGTACACCACGTCGCTGACGGTCAGCAGAAACTCTCGGAAGACAAACGGAATGTCGATGAACAGTTGTTCCTCGATTTCCACCAGCAGGTCTTCGTCAGGCAGCTCCAAAGGAACCGGGACCGGTTCGTTGGCTTCACGCAATTGTTCGATGATTTCTTCCACGGCCGGGATCCTCTTGCTAGATGGCGCGGTTTATAGGGGCGTTTTATACAGTAGCTCGCTATAAGTGCAACCGTGAAATAGAAAACCCCGGACAGGTCCGGGGTTTTTTGTATCTGCGTGCTAAGCGTGCAGGGATCAGCCGTTCTGGCGGATACCGGCCACCAGCCAAGGCTGGTTGTCGCCCTGGGCACGTTCCATGTTCCAGCTTTCGCTGAACACTTCGCCCTGGTCGAAACGCGAGGTCTTCGACACACCGCTGAAGGTCAGGGTGGCGATGGTCTTGTCGGCGCGATCATCCACACCTTCCAGCTGGACGCGCAGGTCGTCGATGTAGGTCGACTGGAAGCCGTCGCCCAGGTCGGCGCGTTCGCGCTTGAGGAACTCCAGCAGCTGTGGGGTCACGAACTCGGAGATCTTGTCCATTTCGTTGGCGTCCCAGTGTTGCTGCAGGGACTGGAAGTGGCTACGGGCCGCTTCGACAAAACGCTCTTCGTTGAACCAGGCCGGCGCGTTGATCACCGGACGGGCTGCAGCAGGGGCTGCAGAACCACCGAAGATCGAGCCCATGGCTGGTTTTTGCTCGAACACTTCACGCTGCATCGGCGCGCCGGCTGGAGCCAGGTGCTCCTGCTGCTTGCGGCGACGGGCGGCGATAAAGCGGAAGATCACAAAGGCGATGACCGCCAGGATCAGGATGTCGAAGATCTGCATGCCCTGGAAGCCGCCGCCCATGAACATGGACGCGAGCAGGCCACCGGCGGCGATACCGGCCAGAGGGCCCAACCAGCGCGAAGCACCGCCGGCCTTGGCCGCGGCGCCGGCAGCACCGGCTGCGCCTGCGGTCGCGGCTGCACCGCCCGTGGCGCCGGCGGATGGAGCCATTTGGCTGGTCTGGTGAGTCGGTGCCGCACCGGAACTTTTGCCGCCACCGAAGCGTTTGGCGTTGGCGTCGAGGCTCATCGTCAGGCCGATGCACAACGCCATGGCGATGCTAAGAAAACGTTTCATAAAGGGAATTCCCATTTGTGGATTGCACGCGCGCCATGTTGCACAGGTGTCGTGACACTGGCTAGCGACATAATGTTTCGGGCTTTTGCGTAGGACCGATTCAGAATGGTCTGTAGGACTTATTACAGATATTGGCCCGCGCTCGTTAAATACAAGGGCGGGCCAATAACCTTCATGTAGGCAAATGTTTCAGCTCTGACAGCGGGGAAGACCTCAGAGGGCTTCGAGTTTCGCGTAACCCATCATCAGCCACTTGCTGCCTTCGGCGAAGTTCACCTGCACCCGTGCCTGGGCACCCGCGCCTTCGAAGTTGAGGATCACGCCTTCACCGAACACTGAATGCCTGACCTGCTGGCCAAGGCTGAACTGGGTTTCCGGGATTTCGGAGCCGGCAAACAGGCTGCTGGAGTTCTGCTGCTGGCCTCCGCCGAATGGGCGGCTGACGCTGTTGGACAGGCGCACTTCCTGGATCAGACCCTTCGGCACTTCACGTACGAAGCGTGACACCTTGTTGTAGGTCTCGCTGCCATACAGGCGTCGGGTCTCGGCGTAGGTCATCACCAGGTTCTGCATGGCGCGGGTGATGCCCACGTATGCCAGGCGGCGTTCTTCCTCAAGGCGGCCGGGTTCTTCCAGGCTCATCTTGTGCGGGAACAGGCCTTCTTCCATGCCCACCAGGAACACATACGGAAATTCCAGGCCCTTGGCGCTGTGCAAGGTCATCAGCTGGATGCTGTCTTCATGCTCATCGGCCTGGGTATCACCGGCTTCCAGCGACGCGTGGCCGAGGAACGCAGCCAGCGGCGTCAGCTCTTCGTCTTCCTCGGTGTTTTCGAAGGCACGGGCGGCGCTCACCAGTTCCTCAAGGTTTTCTACCCGGGCCTGGCCTTTCTCGCCTTTTTCCGCTTCGTGATAGGCGATCAGCCCGGACTGTTCGATTACCGTCTGGGTCATCAAATGCAGGGGCATTTGCGCGCACTTGGCCGCCAGGTTCTCGATCAGCTCGACAAACACCCCCAACGCACCGGCTGCGCGGCCAGTCAGGCCTTTATTGACGATGAGCAAGCGCATGGCTTCCCACATCGACACATCGGCATGGCGTGCGTGATCGCGGATGGCTTCGACGGTTTTTTCGCCGATGCCGCGCGCCGGGATATTGATCACCCGCTCCAGCGCCGCATCGTTGCCGCGACCTTCCAGCAAGCGCAGGTAGGCCATGGCGTTCTTGATTTCGGCGCGCTCAAAGAAGCGCTGGCCGCCATAGATGCGGTACGGGATGCGCTCGCGCAGCAAGGCTTCTTCCAAGACCCGCGATTGGGCGTTGGAACGGTAAAGGATCGCGATGTCGCTGCGCGCCAGGCCGGTCTTCAGCGCGCTTTCGATGGTTTCCACCACGTAGCGCGCTTCATCGTGCTCGTTGAACGCGGCGTACAGGTTGATGGCCTCGCCTTCGCCGCCGTCGGTCCACAGCTCTTTGCCCAGGCGCCCGGTGTTGTTGGCGATCAAGGCGTTGGCGGCCTTGAGGATGCCGGCGGTGGAGCGGTAGTTCTGCTCCAGGCGGATGGTCACCGCGTCTGGGAAGTCTTCGGAATACTGGTAGATGTTCTCGATTTTCGCGCCACGCCAGCCGTAGATCGACTGGTCGTCGTCGCCCACCACCATCAGGCTGTCGCCACCCTTGGCCAGCAGGCGCAACCAGGCGTACTGCACGGCGTTGGTGTCCTGGAACTCGTCCACCAGGATGTGGCGGAAGCGCTTCTGGTAATGGGCCAGCAGGCCTGGGTTGTCACGCCACAGGTCGAGGGCGCGCAACAGCAGCTCGGAGAAATCGATAACCCCGGCGCGTACGCAGGCGGCCTCGTAGGCTTCATAAATGCTGCGCATGGTGGCCAGGAACAAATCACCGCTGGCCTGGATATGTTGTGGGCGCAGGCCTTCGTCTTTCTGGCCGTTGATGAACCATTGCGCCTGACGCGCCGGCCAACGCTGCTCGTCGAGGCCCAGCTCGCGGATGACCCGCTTGACCAGGCGTTGCTGGTCATCGCTGTCGAGGATCTGGAAGGTCTGGGCCAGGCCCGCCTCCTGCCAGTGTGCCCGCAACAGGCGGTGTGCCAGGCCGTGGAAGGTGCCCACCCACATACCGGCCGGGCTGATGCCCATCAACTGCTCGATGCGATGGCGCATCTCGGCAGCGGCCTTGTTGGTGAAGGTCACCGACAGGATGGAATGCGGGGACGCGTTTTCGACCTGGATCAACCAGGCGATACGGTGCACCAGCACTCGGGTTTTACCGGAGCCAGCACCGGCCAGGACCAACTGACGGCCAACAGGGGCCGCTACGGCCTGGCGTTGGGCATCGTTGAGGGAGTTCAGCAAAAGGGAGAGATCATCGCGCATCGGCGCATTCTATGGCCCCCGGGGAAGTGGGGCAAATACCAATGCCGGGTGGTCGACCGAAAACCACCCGGGTGATGACCGGTCGGTCAATGGCCGCAGCCCGCGGGGCGTCTCGCTCGAGCCCTCTGGCACCGAAGTTTGCGCCGCACGACCGTGCAGATTTTATGACGTAGAGCAGTTTGGCCCAGGCGCTTGCTTGTGTATGCTCCGTCGACGTTTCGGGCTCACCATTATAAGAACACTGCCTATGACCTTCAGCACTGATCTGCTCGGCCCCTCAGCGGCGCCCGCGCAGGTTCTTCGCAAACACTACGCCACGGAGATGGCGGTCGAGCGCACGCGCCTGCTGTATCAGGGTTCGCTGTTGCCGACCCTGTTGATGCTGGTGAATGGCCTGGTCTGCGCCTGGCTGTTGTGGAACCCCAAGCAATACCTGCTGGACAGTATCTGGCTGGTCTGGCTGCTGGCCCTGGTGGCGATGCGTGTGATCCAAGTGGCGGCGTTCGACTCGGCCATGCCCAGCCGCCAGGCTCAGCCGGTGTGGCGGCGTATGTTCATGCTGGGTTCGGCCGTCAGCGGTCTGACCTTGGCCACGGCCGCCATCGCGCTGGTGCCGGTCGATAGCTTCATGCAACAGGCCTGGGTGTTCGGCCTGATCGGCGCGGCGACGCTGTCCGCCAGTGTGGCCTATGCCGTGAGCCTGCCGGCGTTCTTGTCGTTCGCCTTGCCGTGTCTGGTGCCGGCGATCCTGTACCTGTTCTGGACCGGCGACCCGCAGCAACGCGGTTGGGGTGTGCTGGGCCTGATCCTGCTGGCATCCTTGAGCCTGGTGGCGTGGCAGGTCAATCGCCTGATCCAGCGTGGGCTGCTGCGGCGGTTTCAGAATCAGGCACTGATCGAACATCTGCAACAGGCACAACAGCGCAGCGAGCAACTCAATCAGGAGCTGGTGCGCGAAGTTGAACAACGTCGTCAGGTCGAGCACGAACTGCGCGAAGCCCAGGTCGGCCTGCAGGACCGCGTGGCGCAACGCAGTCAGGAGCTGGACGCCACCCATCTGGCCCTGAATAAAAGCGAAGCGCGCCTGGCCATGGCGCTGCAAGCCAGTGAGTTGGGCCTGTGGGACTGGAACCTGCAAACCGACGAAGTCCATCACACCCAACTCAAGGAGTTGTTCGGCCTGGAGCCGGAATACGTCACGGCCATGCTCAGCCACCTCAAGCCGCGCTTGCACCCTGATGACCTGCCGCTGCTCAAGCGTGCCTTGGTGGAACACCTCAAGGGCCGCAGCGAGGACTACCAGGTGGAATACCGCGTGCGCCACGGCGATGGGCACTGGGTGTGGATCGAAGACCGTGGCCGCGCCGTGGAGCGTGCGCCCAGTGGGCGGGTGACGCGCATGCTGGGTACGCGTCGCGATATCACTGCGGGCAAGGCCCTGGAAGAACAGCAGCGTTTGGCGTCGACAGTATTCGAGGCCGCCAGCGAAGGCATCGTTATCCTTGACCCGGACTACAAGCTGATCGCCGTGAACCAGGCGTTCAGCCGTGTCACGGGTTTTGAAACCGACGACATGATCGGTCGCAATGTGGTCGAACTGCCCAGCAGCCGCGATGCCCGCCGCCACTTCCCAGTGATCCGCCAGGCGTTGCTCAGCCACGGTACCTGGCAGGGTGAACTGGTGGAGACGCGCAAGAACGGCGAGCTGTATCCGCAGTGGCTGCAATTGAATGTGGTGCGCGATGTCCGAGGAAAAGTCAGCCACATTGTGGGCTTCTTCGCCGATCTCTCGGCGCGGCGCGAGTCGGAAGAGCGCATGCGCTACCTGACCCATTACGACGAATTGACCGGCCTGGCCAACCGCTCGCTGTTCCGCGAACGGCTGCGCGAGGCTCACCAGCGCGTACGCCAGGGCGGGCGCAACCTGGCGTTGCTGCATATCAACCTCGACCGCTTCAAATTGCTCAATGACAGCCTCGGCCATGAAGTTGCCGACCAACTGCTGCAGAAAATGGCACGCCGCCTGATCAACGCTTTACCTGAGGCTGACACCATCGCGCGTCTGTCCGGGGACGAATTCGCTGTGCTGTTCGACGCCTACGGCAACCTGTCCAGTCTTGCGCGAGTGGCCACGCGGTTACTGGCCAAACTGCGGGTGCCCGTGACGGTGGAGGGGCATGAGCTGGTAGTGAGTGCCTCGATGGGTGTCAGCCTGTTGCCGGACAATGCGCGGGAAATTTCCGCATTGGTCAGCCAATCCAACATGGCCATGCAACATGCCAAACACCTGGGCGGTAATAACTTCCAGTTCTACACCGACAGCCTGCAAGCCAGCACCCTGGAGCGCTTACAGCTGGAAAACCACTTGCGCAAAGCCATTGAGGAGGGCCAGCTCACGGTGTTCTATCAGCCGAAACTCTGCCTGGCCACCGGCAAGCTGAATGCTGCCGAGGCGTTGATCCGCTGGGAGCATCCGCAGTGGGGCATGGTGCCGCCGGGGGACTTTATCGGCCTGGCCGAAGAGACGGGTCTGATTGTGCCATTGGGCGAGTTCGTGCTGCGCGAAGCCTGCTGGCAGGCTTGTGAATGGCAGCGCCAGGGGCTGGCGCCGATCCGGGTGTCGGTGAACCTGTCGGTGCATCAACTGCGCCAAGGCAAGTTGGTCAGCCTGGTGCGCCAGGTGCTCGAAGAAACCGGCCTGGACCCGCAATACCTGGAGCTGGAGCTGACCGAAAGCCAATTGCTCGACAGCGTCGAACACATCATCGCCACCTTCCAGCAACTGCGGGACCTGGGCGTGAAACTGGCGATCGACGATTTCGGCACGGGTTATTCGTCCCTGAGCTATCTCAAACGCATTCCCGTGGACTATGTGAAGATCGACCAGACCTTCATCCGTGGGCTGGGCCAGGGGCGTGAAGACGCGGCCATCACCCGCGCCATCATCGCCATGGCTCACGGGCTGGCGCTCAAAGTGGTGGCCGAAGGCGTGGAAGATCAACAGCAGCTGGATTTCCTGCGCGGTGAACGTTGTGACGAGGTGCAGGGCTATTTGATCAGTCGGCCGATGGAGGCCAAAGGGCTGGCAGATTTGTTACGGAAAAATGCAGATTTTCCCTAGTGATGCCTGGGGCCGCCCTGTGGCTACAACTTGGCCGCCCTTAGATTCAAAGGGGGGCAGGGCGATTTAGTGATGCGCCGGACGGGCAAAACGGCAATTCTTGTAGTATAACTACAAGCTTGCTACATCCCTGGCCCTGCCCATAACAAGAGTCCTGCCCTTTGAACCTGTTGCAACATATCGCCCAGTCGCGCCACCTGTTACGCAAATCGGAACTCAAGGTTGCCGATCACGTGCTGCTTGACCCTGCGGCTGTGATGCACAGTTCCATGGCCGACCTGGCGCACAGCGTGGGCATCAGCGAGCCGACCATCGTGCGCTTCTGCCGCGCCATCGGCTGCTCCGGGTTCCAGGACTTGAAACTCAAGCTGGCGCAAAGCCTGGCCGCGGGTGCCAGCTTTGGCCAATTCGCGATCCATGAAGACGACTCCGTCGCCGACTACAGCCTGAAAATCTTCGACACCACCCTGCACACCCTGATGGAAGTGCGGGAGAAGCTCGACCCGGTGGAGTTGCAAAAGGCCGTGACCGCCATGTCCCAGGCCCAGCGTGTCGAGTTCTATGGCTTTGGTGCTTCTGGCGCGGTGGCTGCCGATGCCCAGCACAAATTCTTCCGCTTGCTGCTCACCGCAGCGGCCTACAGCGACCCGCACATGCAGGCGATGTCGGCGGTGACCTTGAAGCCTACGGACGTTGCCATCTGCATTTCCCAGTCGGGCCGTTCCAAAGACCTGCTGATCACCGCCAACCTGGTGCGTGAAAGCGGTGCATCGCTGATCACCCTGTGCCCGAGCCAGACGCCGTTGGCGGAACTGTCCACGGTCAACCTGGCGATTGATGTGCATGAAGACACGGAAATCTATACGCCGCTGACCTCGCGTATTGCCCATCTGGTGGTGATCGACGTGCTGGCGATGGGCGTGGCCATGGCGCGCGGGCCGAGCCTGGTCAACCACCTCAAGAGCGTGAAGCGCAGCTTGCGCAGTCTTCGCCTGTCGCCTAAATCGGTCAAAGCCCTCGACGATTGATTCAAAGTCACACTCGGTCAAATGTGGGAGCAGGCAAGCCAGCTCCCACAGTGGATTTGCGTCAGCTTTAGAAGATTCATCGTCCTGTAACCCCCGCGCCGCCAAACCGTCATCGCCCAGGGCCATCCTGAACTCCCCGTACTCGCATTGGGAGACTCCAAATGGCCCGGCCCTACGAAGACAGCAACAGCTCCGTCAAAACCCGTCGTCAGCAGGAAGACCAGCGCCGCATGGCGTTCCGTCGCGCAATCGAAGACCGTTGCGAGGAGCGCCAACTGCTCCAGAGCATCAGTGACTACCCGGAACTCCATTGGCAGGCACCCGCGGCTGCCCAGCGAAACGCTCAGCCAGTGCGCTGATCTGCACCCGCTCGCTGCGGATAAAGCCCAGGAACGCATGGGCCACCGGTGACAGGCGCTTGGCTTTGGCTTGCACCAGGCACCAACTGCGGTACAGCGGCAGTTCTTCCACCGGCAGCTCCTTGAGCCCGCCGGTGGCCAGTTCCATGTTGACTGCGTGACGCGTCAGCAGGGCCACGCCCAACCCCGCGCATACACATTCACGCTGCGCCTCGGCCGAGGCCACTTCCACCGTCTGGGTGAAGTGCACGCGTTTTTCCTTGAAATACTCTTCGCAGGCCAGTCGCGTGCCGGAGCCTGGCTCGCGCAGCAACAGTGTGTAGGGTTCCAGGTCCTGCAGGCGCAGCGGCCCTTGCAGGCTTAGCGGGTGATCGTGTGGCGCCACGGCGACGATCGGATTGTTGAGGAACGGCAGGAATTCCAGGCCCATGTCCTGGGGCACCATGGACATGATCACCAAGTCATCGCGGTTGTCCGAGAGCCTTCGGATCACCTGGGCGCGGTTGACTACCGTGAGGTGCAACTGCACTTCCGGATGCTGGCGCTTGAAGGCGGCAAACAGGTGCGGCACGAAGTACTTGGCGCTGGACTCAATCGCCAGCTTGAGCTGGCCTTGCAGCGAACCCTGCATATCCGACAGCTGCATATCGAGGTTTTCCAGGCGCCCGAAAATGTCGCGACTGGCGCGTTGCAAGGCTTCGGCGGCCTCGGTCATGTAGAGCTTTTTGCCGACATAATCGAACAACGGCTGGCCGATCAGCTCTTCCAGCTGGCGGATTTGCAGACTCACGGCCGGTTGAGTGAGGGACATTTCCTCGGCTGCGCGGCTGTAGGAGCGCAAATCGCAGACTTCATTGAAGATCTGCAATTGACGCAATGTCATACGCATCAATGATTTACGCATTATTTCAATCCTTTCGCCCCAGGCCGTCCGGCCAACTATAAGTCTTTACTTATGCACGACCCAATAATTATTGATTTTTGTTAATCCCTCTGCAGGCTTAGTGTGTGTCTCGCGACTGTCATGAAACATTTGGTCACGCGCCGACCCGGGTCTAGCGGGTCGAAGAACGCAGCAATCGGCTCAAGGGAATTTCCAAGTGATAAAAAAGATCCTGATCGCCAACCGTGGTGAAATCGCCGTACGAATCGTGCGTGCCTGCGCCGAGATGGGCATTCGCTCGGTCGCGGTCTATTCCGACGCCGACCGCCACGCGTTGCACGTCAAGCGTGCCGACGAAGCCCACAGCATTGGTGCCGAGCCCCTGGCCGGCTATCTGAACCCGCGCAAGCTGGTGAACCTGGCGGTGGAAACCGGTTGTGATGCGCTGCACCCTGGTTACGGCTTCCTGTCGGAAAACGCCGAACTGGCAGACATTTGCGCCGAACGCGGCATCAAATTCATTGGCCCGTCGGCAGAAGTGATTCGCCGCATGGGCGACAAGACCGAAGCGCGCCGCAGCATGATCAAGGCCGGTGTACCGGTCACGCCGGGCACCGAAGGCAACGTTGCGGATATCCACGAAGCCCTGACCGAAGGCGACCGCATCGGTTATCCGGTGATGCTCAAGGCCACTTCCGGTGGCGGTGGCCGTGGTATCCGTCGCTGCAACAGCCGTGAAGAACTTGAACAAGCCTTCCCTCGCGTGATCTCCGAAGCCACCAAGGCCTTCGGTTCGGCGGAAGTGTTCCTGGAAAAGTGCATCGTCAATCCCAAGCACATCGAAGCGCAGATCCTCGGTGACAGTTTTGGCAACGTGGTGCACCTGTTCGAGCGCGATTGCTCGATCCAGCGCCGCAACCAGAAGCTTATCGAGATTGCCCCCAGCCCCCAGCTGACCCCAGAACAGCGCGCCTACATCGGCGACCTGTCGGTGCGTGCGGCCAAGGCCGTGGGTTACGAAAACGCCGGCACCGTGGAGTTCCTGCTCGCCGAGGGCGAGGTGTACTTCATGGAGATGAACACCCGGGTGCAGGTGGAACACACCATCACCGAAGAAATCACCGGTATTGATATCGTCCGCGAACAGATTCGCATCGCCTCCGGCCTGCCGCTGTCGGTGAAACAGGAAGACATCCAGCACCGTGGTTTCGCGTTGCAGTTCCGCATCAACGCTGAAGACCCGAAGAACAACTTCCTGCCCAGCTTTGGCAAGATCACCCGTTACTACGCCCCCGGCGGCCCTGGCGTGCGTACCGACACGGCGATCTACACCGGTTACACCATCCCGCCGTTCTACGACTCCATGTGCCTGAAACTGGTGGTGTGGGCGTTGACCTGGGAAGAAGCCATGGACCGCGGCCTGCGAGCCCTGGACGACATGCGCCTGCAAGGTGTGAAGACCACCGCCGCCTACTACCAGGAAATCCTGCGCAATCCGGAATTCCGCAGCGGCCAATTTAATACAAGCTTTGTGGAAAGCCACCCTGAGCTGACCAACTACTCGATCAAGCGCAAACCCGAAGAGCTGGCCCTGGCCATCGCCGCCGCCATCGCCGCCCACGCAGGCCTGTGAGGAATATAAGAATGAGCAAGAAAATCTTCGTAACCGACACCATCCTGCGCGACGCCCACCAATCGTTGCTGGCGACCCGCATGCGTACCGACGACATGCTGCCGATCTGCGACAAGCTCGACAAAGTCGGCTACTGGTCCCTGGAAGTCTGGGGCGGCGCGACCTTCGACGCCTGTGTGCGCTTCCTCAAGGAAGACCCGTGGGAGCGCCTGCGCAAACTGCGCGCCGCGTTGCCCAACACTCGCCTGCAGATGCTGCTGCGCGGCCAGAACCTGCTGGGCTACCGCCACTACAGCGACGACGTGGTCAAAGCCTTCGTCGCCAAGGCTGCCGTAAATGGCATCGACGTATTCCGCATTTTCGACGCCATGAACGACGTGCGTAACCTGCGCGTGGCGATCGAAGCGGTGAAAGCCGCCGGCAAACACGCCCAAGGCACCATCGCCTACACCACCAGCCCGGTGCACACCGTCGAAGCTTTTGTGGCCCAGGCCAAGCAGCTGGAATCCATGGGTTGCGACTCGATTGCGATCAAGGACATGGCCGGCCTGCTGACGCCGTACGCCACCGGCGAACTGGTCAAGGCGTTGAAGGCCGAGCAAAGCCTGCCGATCTTCATCCACTCCCACGACACCGCCGGCCTGGCTGCGATGTGCCAGCTCAAGGCCATCGAAAACGGTGCCGACCACATCGATACCGCCATCTCCAGCTTCGCCTGGGGCACCAGCCACCCAGGCACCGAGTCGATGGTCGCCGCCCTTAAAGGCAGCGAATTCGACACTGGCCTGAGCCTGGAACTGCTGCAGGAAATCGGCCTGTATTTCTACGCCGTGCGTAAGAAATACCACCAGTTCGAAAGCGAATTCACCGCGGTCGATACCCGCGTTCAAGTCAACCAGGTGCCCGGCGGGATGATTTCCAACCTGGCCAACCAGTTGAAAGAGCAGGGTGCGCTCAACCGCATGAACGAAGTGCTGGCGGAAATCCCGCGTGTGCGTGAAGACCTCGGCTTCCCGCCGCTGGTCACTCCGACCTCGCAGATCGTCGGCACCCAGGCGTTCTTCAACGTGTTGGCTGGCGAGCGCTACAAAACCATCACCAACGAAGTGAAGCTCTACCTGCAAGGCGGCTACGGCAAGGCGCCAGGCATTGTGAACGAGAAACTGCGTCGCCAGGCCATCGGCAGCGAAGAGGTGATCGACGTACGCCCGGCCGACCTGCTCAAGCCGGAAATGACCAAGCTGCGCGGCGAGATCGGCGCGTTGGCCAAGTCTGAAGAAGACGTGCTGACGTATGCCATGTTCCCGGACATCGGGCGCAAGTTCCTCGAAGAACGCGACGCCGGCACCCTGGCGCCTGAAGTGCTGTTGCCGATCCCTGAAGCCGGCGGCGTGGCGCGCGTCGGTGGCGAGGGCGTACCGACTGAATTTGTGATCGACGTGCACGGTGAAAGTTACCGCGTGGACATCACCGGTGTGGGCGTGAAGGCTGAAGGCAAGCGCCATTTCTACCTTTCCATCGATGGCATGCCGGAAGAAGTGGTGTTCGAACCGCTCAACGAGTTTGTCAGCGGTGGCAGCAGCAACCGCAAGCACGCTACGGCGCCGGGTCATGTCAGCACCGCAATGCCGGGCAATATCGTCGACGTGCTGGTCAAGGAAGGCGACGTGGTCAAGGCCGGCCAGGCCGTGCTGATTACCGAAGCCATGAAGATGGAAACCGAAGTGCAGGCCGCTATTGCCGGCAAGGTGACCGCGGTTCATGTGGCCAAGGGCGACCGGGTCAACCCTGGCGAAATCCTGATTGAAATCGAAGGCTGATCCAGCCTTCGAAACTACCGTTTAATCCTCGGGGGGGCAGGTGCCCCCCTTTTTTTTGCCCGAAATCTGGCAGGTTTAGAAGCTCATCTTCCATTGGCCCATCAAGCCTTGGTTACGGCTGTTTGTACCGGCTTGGACGCTGTAGGTCAGGCCTACGGTGTGCTGTGTCGACAACGCGAGGTCCAGGCCAGCGTGCAGGTCCAGGCTATTGCGGTCCAGCGAGGTGCCATTGATGGTGAAACCGTCTGCCATGGCCGGCAGGGCTCGATAGGACTGGCGGACCTGGCTGTCGACGTCACCGTAGAGGTGTTTCCAGCTTGTGCTGAGGTGAGGTGTGAGGCTGATCTGGTTATCGAATCGATACAGCGTTGCCAAGCGCAGGCCAAAAGTGCTGCTCAGGTTTTGCTGGGTTTGTGCGCCGACGTTCAGCGCGGTCAGACCTCCCGTTTCCTTGAAACTGTCGCGGTGGTAGCGCTGGAAGCCGAGGCCTGCGAAGGGTTCGATGCTCAGATCCGCGACGCCCAATTGATAGCCCATTTCAGAGAACAGGGTTTGGCTTTGAGCGTTGTATTTGCCCTTTAGCTGCTCCTTGTAATCAAGCAGGTTGACGTTGCGCTTGTTCTGGCCAGCATGGTCGCTGTAGATCGCACCCAGGCGCAGGGCCAGCGGTCCGTCCTGGCGCACGGCATAACCCCCCAGGTGCCAGCTGTCCAAGTTGGCGGAGAAACGTTGGGCATCGAGGTTGCTGGTGGATTTCGCGGCGATGACACCGACTCTCCACGCGTCATCCAGTGCCCAGTCGGCACCCAGCAACAGGCCTTGGCTTTCGTATTTCATCCCGGCGCTGCCGCCTTGTTTGTCGAGGCTGCCGCCGTTGCCCAAGCCTTGCACCCAGACGTGGCCTTCGTCGTCGGTGGGCAACGAGCGCAGGGTCGAGAGCAATTGGTTGCTCAGGTGCTGCGTGGTGTTGTGCGTTGCCGTGGCAAGGTTGGCGTTCTGGCTGCCGGCCAACTGCTCAAGGCTTGCGCCGATCCCTCCGGGTTGTTTGCCCAGTGCATCGCCGAATTTTTCCAGGGCTTTGATTTGCTCGGAGTTCAGTTCTCCGGACTCCAGTAACCGAATCAACGCGGGCTCCAGCACCTTGGCCACCTGCAAGCCATTGTGGGAGGTCGCTTTCTGAGTGAGATAACCGTCGAGGGGCTCCGCGTTGGCTTCGGGCTCGTAAGGCCACGCGTCGGGCAGCGCATCGTCGGGTTGAAACGGATACGGCAGGTATTCGATATCGCCTCGCGCCTGCGCGGTTTGAAGGCTGGCGGCGCTGAGGGCAAGGGCAATGACAAGTGCGAGTCGGTGTTGTGTAAAGGACATGAAATCCCAACCTCTGATGAATGAGGCCGGGAATTTAGCGAGATCGCGGGGTGATAACTGTCAGGCCAACTACCCCTGGTTTGCGGGAGTTGTCTCTAGTCCGGCGCGATTAAAAACGCATCTGCTGTGGCCGCGTATCGAACACGGTGAAGGCAATCAGACCCTCAAGTCGCTGAACGCGGTGTTCCGCCCCTTCGGCTTGCAGATGGGCGTGGTCAAGGTCCGTCGTAAATGGAGCGACTGACCCTCACCCGCGCCGTACGTAGCCCTTGCCGTAATGCCGCTCCATCCGTGCCTGGATCAGTTCCAGGCCGAGGGACATCACCCAGTAGATGATTGCTGCGGTGGTGAGCATCTCGATGTAGCGATAGCTTGAGCGTCCATAGGACTGCGCCAGGAACATCACTTCCCACACGCCCATCACTGAGATCAGGGACGAGTCCTTGAGCATCGAGATGAACTGGTTGGTGGCGGGCGGGATGATGGTGCGCATGGCCTGGGGCAGGGTCACGTGCCAGAAGATCACACTGTCACGCATGCCCAACGCCAGGGCCGCTTCGCGTTGGCCTTGAGGCACGCCGAGGATGCCGGCGCGAAAAATTTCGCTCAGGTAGGCGCCGTAGTTCAGCGACAACGCGATGATCCCGGCGACGATGGCGCCTGGCACCAGGCCCAGTTGGGGCAGGCCAAGGTAGATCAGGAGGATCTGGATCAGCAGCGGCGTACCGCGAAAGAACGACGCGTAAAAGCTGGCAATGCCAAAGGCCACGGCGCTTTTGGACAGGCGCCCCAGCGCGGTGACAAAGCCCAGTATCGACGAGGCCACGATTGCGCACAGGCACAGGAACACTGTCAGCGCTGCGCCTTGCAGAAAACCGTTAGGCGCCAGGTGCAGGCCGACCAGGTTGGGCAGTTTGTCGAGAATGATCGAGAACTTCAGGTCAAAGCTCAGGAAAAAACTCGCAAACAGGCAAAACAGCGCGGCCCAGGTCAGGTACAGCCGCGTGCGGAAACCCAGCAGGCGCTGAAGCCGCGATGCATTGACCGGCGGCTTGGGAGGCGTTGGAAATGCTGTCATTGGCTGATGTCAGCGCCGATCCATTTTTGCGACAGCTTGCTCAAGGTGCCGTCCTGTTTCAGCTGCGCGAAGACTTCACGCACTTTGCTGTCCCACTGCGGGTCGCCTTTTTCGATGGCCACCGAATTGGGCTCGGAATACAGCGGCTCGCCGGCCAGCTTGAAACGCTTGTCCTGGGTCAGGCGCGGTTGGGCGGTGACCAGGTTGGTGAGGATCGCATCCAGACGCACGCCGGCGCCCAGGCCCAGGTCCTGGAAGGCCACGTTGTCGGTGTCATACGGGGCGATCTGCACATCCTCGAATGGATATTGCAGTTGGGTGTCCTCGGCGCCTTCAATCACCAGGTTTTTATTCAGGTAGCTCTCGTAGCTGGAGGCGCTGGTGAGGCCGACTTTCTTGCCGCTCAGGTCCTTGGCGCTGTGGATGCGATCATCCTTGGCGTTGACCACGATCACCGCCGGCGACGCGTAATACTCCACGGGGAAGTCGAACACTTCGGCGCGAGCCTTGCTCGGGGTCATGGAGCAGATGCAGATGTCGTAGCGCCCGCTCCAGCGCCCGGCGGCGATCACGTCCCAGGACGGGGTCTCAAGACGCAACTTCACACCGAGTTTCTGCGCCACGGCCCTGGCCACGTCAACGTCGAAGCCATCCAGCTGGTTTTGCTCGTTCAAGAACGAGAACGGTGGATAGCTTTCCATCAGCACGCCCACCAATTCTTTGTTCTTCTCGATGCGATCCAGCGTCGCACCGCCGAAGGCTTGAGTCGAGGCGGCCAGCAGGGTCAGGCCCAGGGCCAGCAGCGGTTGAAGTTTCATGAAGGACACCGTTAGAAAAAAGAGTTGTTATGTACCGAATGGAGCGTATTAAATAGTTATAAGAACGACTCTCATAGTTAGTTATTTTCATAAGCTTATGAGTAAAAAGCATATGGCCACAGCAACAGTAATTCTCGATGGCGGCATGGGCCGTGAACTGCAGCGCCGCGGCGCGCCGTTTCGGCAGCCGGAGTGGTCAGCACTGGCGTTGAGCGAAGCACCGCAGGCGGTTGAAGCGGTGCATGCGGCTTATATCCAGAGCGGTGCCAATGTCATCACCAGCAACAGCTACGCGGTGGTGCCGTTTCACATTGGCGAGGAGCGGTTTGCCGCCGAGGGCCAGGCCCTGGCGGCCCTGGCCGGTACGCTGGCACGACGTGCTGTGGAAGCTTCCGGTCAGGCCGTGCGAGTAGCGGGTTCGTTGCCGCCGTTGTTTGGCTCATATCGCCCCGATCTGTTCGAGCCGCAGCGCGTGGCCGAGTTGCTGACTCCACTGGTGCAGGGCCTGGCGCCCTACGTTGACCTGTGGCTGGCGGAAACCCAGAGCTCCATCGCTGAAGCGCGTGCGATCCAGGCCGGGCTGCCGCAGGACGGCAAGCCGTTCTGGCTGTCGTTTACCCTCAAGGACGAAGACACCGACGACGTGCCGCGCCTGCGCTCCGGCGAGCCAGTGGCGGACGCGGCCGAAGCGGCGGCGCAGTTGGGTGTGCAGGTGTTGTTGTTCAACTGCAGCCAGCCGGAAGTGATCGGCGATGCGATTGATGCCGCGCGCCAAACCTTCGAGCGGCTCGGCGTGCACATTGAAATAGGGGCCTACGCCAACGCCTTCCCGCCGCAACCCAAGGAAGCCACGGCCAACGATGGTCTGGACCCACTGCGCGACGACCTTGACCCGCCGGGCTATCTGCACTGGGCTGCGGATTGGCAGGCACGTGGCGCCAGCCATTTGGGCGGGTGCTGCGGGATTGGGCCGGAGCATATCGCCGTGTTGGCGCAGAAGCTGGGTTAATTGAACCCACACAGGCCCAAATGTGGGAGCGGGCTTGCTCGCGAAAGGGGTGGGTCAGGCGACATCGTCGTTGGCTGAAACACCACCTTCGTGAGCGAGCCCGCTCCCACATTCATGTTGTGGTGACCGTGGGGGCTAGGCTCGGCACTCTGCCAGTGTGTTGAGTTGGCCTGAGGTTGTTTGATTCGCCTCCGACAACCAGCGCTCAAACCCCGCCTCAATCGCCGGCCATTCCGAATCGAGGATCGAGTACCACGCGGTATCTCGGTTCTGCCCCTTCACCACCATGTGCTGGCGGAACACCCCTTCAAAACTGAATCCCAAGCGCTCGGCCGCATATTTGGAACGGGCATTGCCGTTGTTGCATTTCCATTCCAGTCGGCGATAGCCCTGCTCAAATGCATACTTGCCCAGCAAGTACACCGCCTCGGTGCTTTTGGGCGAGCGCTGCATCGGCGCACCGAAGGTGACGTGACCAATTTCAATACGACCTTGCGCCGGCACGATGGACATCAAGCTGAGGATGCCCTGTACCTGACCGGTCGCGCGGTCGATCACGCTGAAAAAGTACGGATCACTGTTGGCGGCGTGATTGTTCAGCCAGGCATCGAATGTGCTGCGCTCGGGAAACGGCCCATAGGGCAAGTAGTCCCACAGTTTTGGATCCGCTCCTGGGCCATGGAGGGCGTGGAACAAGTCGTCGCCATGGCGGGCCGGATCGAGTTTTTCCAGGCGGATAAAGCGTCCTTCCAGCAGTTGAGCTGTGGGCGCCGGGACGCCTTTCCAGTTGGCGAGAGAGGTCATCATGCTGCGCTCCTTAAAGGCCTTTGCGAAATTGGATGAAGCCAGGGCGTTCGGCGATGCGTTCGTAGAGTTGGATCGCGGTGGCGTTGGTCTCGTGGGTCAGCCAGTGGACCTTGCAGCAACCGTCAGCTTTGGCGGTGGCGTAGACGAACTCGATCAGTTTGCGACCCACGCCGGTGCCGCGTTCGGTCGGGACCACCAGCAGGTCCTGTAGGTAGCAGGAGTTCTCGATGCTCCAGTTGGAGCGGTGGTAGATGAAGTTGACCATGCCCACCGCCTTGCCGTCCTGCCAGGCCAGGGCCGAGTGGGTAGGCTCGCTGGCGTCGATCAGGCGCTGCCAGGTGCTTTGGGTGACGGCGTCGGGCAGTTCGGTGTTGTAGAACGTCAGATACGCTTGCCACAGCGGCAGCCAAGCGGCGTGGTCGGCGGCGGTGACTGGGCGGATGTCGATCTGGCTCATTCTGTGGCTCCTTGGGGAATGAAGCGTGCGAGGGTCTGGTCACGCACATCGATGCTGGCGGCAAGGCCTTCGCGTACACCGGCGATATCCGCCGAGCTGCGGTTCTGGCTGAGTTTGCGTTTACCGATCAGGCGCTCGATCGGCAGGGCGAAGCCGACGATGGCTTTGAGCATGCCGTCAATGTAGTCGGCCGGGGCGTCGCTGACTTTCCACGGCTGCGCGCGACTGCCTTCGTGGCGATCGGTCAATGCCGTGACCACGGCGAGCAGGCGCTGGGCGTCGCTGAATACCTCGGCCTTGCCGTAAGCGTGCACGGCGATGTAATTCCAGGTGGGTACCACTTTGCCGTGCTCGGCCTTGGCCGGGTAAAACGCCGGGCTGATGTAGGCCTCGGCACCGGCAAAGATCACCAGGGTTTCGCTGCCGTTGTGCAGGTCTTGCCATTGTGGATTGGCCTTGGCCAGGTGCCCGTAGAGCGTGCCGTTCGGGCCCTCATCCGGGTTGAGCAGCAGTGGCAAGTGACTGGCCAGCAGGCCGTGCTCACCAAACGTCACCACTTGCGCCAGGCGAGTGTGTTGGATCAGCTGATGCAGTTCGGGCAAATCATCGAGGGCGAATGAGCGTGGTGTGTACATGCAAATTTTCCTTGGCGAATGCTTGCATCGTAGGCAGGCTAATGGCTCGTTGTAAGAGCCATCTGGAACCAATTTCATAGGTCCAATATGTCGCCTGTCTCGCCACCCCTGTCATTCAACCCCGCCGGTATTGAGTTGGATCGCCGTCAGGGCCTGACTCGCCAACTGTATGACGCCTTGCGCCAACGAGTACTGGACGGGCGGCTGGTCAGTGGCACGCGCTTGCCTGCTACCCGTGACTTGGCGGCCGCGCTGTCGATCTCCCGCAACAGCGTGGTGCGTGCCTACGATCAGCTGTATGCCGAGGGTTTCACGGAGAGCCGCGTGGGTGACGGAACTTATGTGGCGAAACTGCCCACTGCAAAAAAGCTGTCCACAAACCTGTCCACAGGGTTATCAACAGGCTTATCCCCAGGGTTATCCACAAATCCCTCTCAAAACCCTCAAGCTGCGCCGGTAAAAGTTATCCACAGCGCAGCGCTGGGGCGCTTGGAAAACAACCATTTGCCCCTGCCGCCCACGGGGCCACCGCGCGCTTTTCGCGTGGGTGTGCCGGCGTTTGATCTGTTCCCCTTTGACGTTTGGGCCAAGCTGAATGCGGCTTTTTGGCGCAAACCGGACTTGGAACAACTGTGTTACGGCAACCCCGCAGGCGACCCGCGATTGCGCGGGCTGATCGCCGCGTATCTACGCAGCTCGCGGGGCATGCAGTGCTCGGCTGAGCAAATTGTGATCACCAGTGGAGCGCAACAGGCAATTAGCCTTTGTGCACAGTTGCTGGTGGCGCCTGGCGATGGTGTGGCGATTGAAAACCCTGGCTACCGTGCGGCCGGTCATGCCTTCGCGTTGGCTGGCGCACAGCTGCGCGGCGTGGCGGTGGATGCAGAGGGCATTGATTGCAACGTGTTGAACACCTTGAGCGATTGCCGCCTGGCCTATGTCACCCCGTCTCATCAGTACCCGTTGGGCGTAGTCATGAGCCTGGCCCGGCGTCTGGAGTTGTTGGCCTGGGCCGAGCGTAGCGGGGGGTGGATCATCGAGGACGACTACGACGGCGAATATCGCTACAGCGGCGCCCCGTTGGCCCCGCTGGCGGCCTTGGATCGCAGCGGGCGCGTGCTTTATGTGGGCACCTTCGGCAAAGTCGCATTCCCCGCATTGCGCCTGGGTTACCTGGTGTTGCCGCCGACGCTGGTGGAGGCGTTCGCCCAGCGCCGCGCGGTGGATGTACGGCATTCGGAGGTCAGCACCCAGGCGGTGATGGCGGAGTTCATGGCCACGGGGCATTTTCAACGGCATATCCGACGCATGCGCCGTGCTGCACTCAGTCGGCGTAACGCGCTGCTGAACGCCTGGTCGGGCGAGCTGGCGGGCGTCGGCAGTCCGCCCAATGCCGCTGCGGGCCTGCACCTTACAGTACGGGTGGACAGCCTCGCTCGCGAACAGCAACTGCTGGCGCAAGCGCGCTCGGTTGAGGTGGAGATCAGTGCCCTGAGCAACTACTGGTTGCCCGACTCCAGCACACCCCCCGATCAACGCGCCGGGCTGGTGCTGGGGTTTGCCGCGGTGCCCGAGGCGGCGATCAGGCAGGCGCTGGGCCGGTTGCGCAAGGCCTGGACAGGTTAGGCGACAGGCTGAGGTGGTTTAGCCTTGAGGAACAGCGAGCGCGCCAACTGTGGACCGATTTCTCTACGGTACACGGCGATGTCGCTCAACGATTCGCGTTGGCCACCCATCTTTCGCTGCTTGTGGGTTTTCAGGTGGGCCGCGGTGTAGGCCTCGTTCGGACCGGTTGGGGTGGGGTAGTGAAAGTGTGCATACCACAGCGGGAGTTTGGTTGTGGCGTCCACCACCGTGTATTCCCGTAGATAGCCCTTGTCGCGACCCCTGAGTTTAATGCGCTCGCCAACCGGTGGATCGACCGTCACGGCGCCCTCATGCAACAGTATTTCGATATGTGCGGCCTCCGGTGGGCGGCGCTTGAGCACGTCGATCTTGACGCGTTTGCCTTCTCGGTACAGTTTTTTGCCTGCCTCATCCAGGTTGCGGCTGGCCAGCGCGGCTGACGGCGAGTCGATTCCTGTCAGGTTGCTGGCGGTCAATGCGTCTTCGATGTCCAGGCTGGCCTGTTCCAATTTTTTGGCGTGCCGATGAAAGCTTTCTTCGATTTCCACTGGCAGCTGTGCGGTTTTTTTAGCCCAGGCTTCCTTACGGGTGATAAATGCGTCGACGCCATCGATCAGATCCAGGCCCGAATTGATGGCAATTTGCAGATCGCGGACCCGGGTGCGTGGAACGGGCTTGAGCACATGTTCCTGTTCCACCCAGACCCCGGGCTCTTTCTCGTGGAAGGTGGCAATAACCTTGCCCGTCATCGGCTCCTTCACATCGACCAGCGCTTTGCCGTCTTCAGCGGGAGTTTCTCGCTGTTCGCCGACCACTATCCCCTTAGAGCGCGTCTTGATGTACTTACGCTTCACTCTGGAGGTGGCGTTGGACGGGCCTGGGGTGGGTTCAAGTGTTTTGCGCTCGCGAAGCAGGGCCGTCAGTTGTTTCTTTGCGCGTTGGGCAAACTCATCCACTTGCGTGCGCAGGTTTTCGAGGTCGGGCCTGTTGAGGTCGGTGGGAAACTCCGCCGGCAGGTCCACGAGGTTCTGATCAACCCTGGAGAACTGGTCCGTCAGGCTATCCAGTGTTTCGATCAATTGCTCCAGGGGGGCCACATTGACGGGTTGCACGGCCTCCCTGAAGCTTTGCACCGTCAGCTCCGCCGCGTCGACGATGCGGCGTAAGGCCTCCCTGGCATCGACGCGCGATGGCGACTCGCCTTCTGTTACGCACAAGAAGTGGCTCAAGCTGACCTTGAACGCCTTGAGGTCATCAACGTCATGGCCTGACGCGAAGTTATCATCGCTTTGGACCAGCTCTGCTCCCAACGCACCCAGGTCCAGGGCCTGCTCGCGGCGTTCTCGTACATATTCCAATCGATCGATCATGGCCTGTGTCGCGGTATACAAGTCGCGATAGTGAACCGTAGGCCAGGTATCTTCTTGAATATTCTCGATATCGAAGTGGCCCTGTGAGGCTTGCAACTGTTTGCGAAATGGAATTCCTTGTTCATAGATGGCTGAACGCGCCAGCAATAGCTGGTGTTTCAGGTAACTCGCCATGCCGTCCTGGTAGTTGGGAACCGTGTCGATGATCTTCAAGGATTTAAGCTGTGAAATCGGCACGTCTATCTCTTTGAGGCGCGTATCGATCTGTTCGAGAAAGGTGGCCCTGGCCAACTCCTTTGCGTCATCCGCAGCACTGTCGATGGCGCTGCGCAGTTTTTCAAGACTGGCAGTGCGCTCGGCTCGCGTGTTTTCAAATAGCTCCAGTTTTTGACGTAAGTCAGCGATTTTCGGTGGCCTGAGGGCTTCACCTTTTTTGCGCCGACTGCGCAGGCCTGCGCCACGAAGACGCAAGCGTGTATCGACAAACCATTGGCCCAGTTGGTTACCGATTAGCAGCGGACCGTGCCGGCCCGGTTGTTGCGGATCGACGATCAATACTGCGTCGTTTTCATCGACGATCACTTCAAACCATCGCTCACCCACCGGGGCGTACCAGTGTTGGTCTTTGGCATAGAGATTCAGGTAGGGCCCGGCGACCGTATGTTGTTCGCCTAATTTATCGGGCTTGGGTAACGTGAAACTGTCCAGGAAAGTCCCCAGGCTTGACGAGTTGCGGGTTACGGCGCCACTGATATGCAAGGTGTGCTCGTGGCCGACGGGAGGTCCTACGCCATCAACCGTAGGTTTTTGAATGAGCTCTGGCTTGGCCGCAGGCGGTGGCAACTCTGGCAGTACGCCAGGCTTCTCGATGGCCGGCCCGGATCCAGGCCCAAGCCGTGTGGCTACGTGCGTCGCCAGCACCATACCCAGCGTCAGGAAGATATCCACCAGGGCCGAAATGCCGGTTGTACGGTCGTCGATTTCTTTGGCGTCGACCATCTGTTGCAAGTCATCCATCAGTTGCCAGATCCAGGTCGCGGCGCCCACTGAGCGGCCCATGAACGGCAGCACGGTGTTAAAGATCAGCCACCCGGCGTTCTTGAGGCTTTGCCAGCGCGCCTCGGCGTTGGACAGCGATTGGCGATCGGCCAGCGTAACCATTGCAGCGGCGTTGGCCTTGAACAGTGTTGCGAAGTAATCACCGCGCAGTACCTCCTGCCCCAAGTCGATGGGCCCGGTCATCACTAATGCGTTCAGCGGGTCGTTCACCAGGCTGGTGAGCACCCAGGGCGAGGGCAGGCTGCCGGGAAAGACAAACTGTGCGTAAGCCGTGCGCACATTGTCAGGCAGCCAAGCCAGCACCGATTGGCGCAATGGGGTGTCTTGCTTGATCGCGTACAGCAGGTTGGAGGGCGATGGGAACTCCATCAACTGTACATCGGACAGCGGACGATAGAGCAGGCAAGGCCCCTTCTTCGGGTCTTGAGGACCAATGATGAACATGTTGCTGACCACGTCGACTGAGGCGGTCAGGCGCAACTTGGGGCGCAGGGACAGCGGGCGAATGACGATGGCCGCGCCGTCGACTTCACGGGCCGCGCTGTCAGGACTCAAGGCGGCACAAACGTAGCGATAGCCTTGTTCACTCACCCCGAAGACGCGCTGAACTTTGCACTGCAGCGCCAGCAACGGTAATTGCAGGCGTAGGTGAGCGATGTAGAGCTGTTGCCGACGCAGGGATTCGACCGGGTCGTCAAGGAGTGTGCGCTTGACCAGGGCCGGATAGCGCTCACCGACATTCGCCTGGGTAATCAACGCTTCCAGGTAGGCAGCCGTCATCCAGGCAGGCACATCGCTGCCGTTTTTATAGCTGACGGTTTTGTTGCCCAAAGGCAGGGCTATCAGGTTTTCCAGGGCCAGTTGCGCCAGCGTCAGGGTTTGGATCTGGGTATTGCCCGGCACAATCAAGGTGCCCCAGGCCTGCACGCTGGTAATGGTGATCCGTACATTGTTGAGTGTTGCGCGGGCAACCTCTGGGTGCTCAGTGAGCATGAGCGTATGAATGGCATCCAGGGCGAATTCATCGATGGACTTGATGCCATCATCAAAGGCTTTACCCGCGTCCTGAAAGTGCTGGGCCGCCACATCCATCGAGTATCGCCCATAGGCTGATTGATCGGTGGGAGACGCGTCGAGCAACCAGGTGGGCAGTGCATGATGAACCGCGTCGAGCCTGGATGGGGCTATCAGTGACAGCAAGTCAACCGTGTTGCTGGGGGCGGCTTGGGCCACGGTGGCTACCACTTCGCCGTTTTCGAAGGTGACCGCGCCGATCGCTTGAATTTGCAAGGCTATAAACGTGCAGGCCTGTTGCTCGAAAAAATTGCCGGCCGGCTCGAACAGGCGCCAGTGCATCGAGGAAGACCGTGCAATGGCACCGTGAGTGCTCAAGGATTCGCCAAACTCCTTCTGGCTGTTGAAGGCGGCGTAGCCAGTGCCAATCGAATAGCTGAGGATAATTTCACGCTCCCCGAGGCGCCCGATCAGCACCGCCAACGCTGCCAGGTTGGAGTGGCTGACCTGCGTGGCTTGCTGCACGTCGATATCAATCAGGTAGGCCTTGGTGTTGTACTTGTCGTGGAGCTGGCGGTCGGCGTAGTCGGGATAGAGAAAAACGTTCCTGGCGACGTTGCACTCATCTTCATCCCAGCCCTCGACGCTTTCGATATTCCAGATTCTGCGCAAGGCATTGGCAAAGCTCTGCCAGCGCGGGCCGTTCTCTTGCGGGCTCTGGTTCCAGAACAGAAGTTGCTGCTCTTGGTACGCGACGGGCAGCAGCGGTGCCAGCTCATTGATCAGGCTGCCGACAGTGTCCACCTTGACCGGCAGATGCACGTTCGGCCCGAGGGTGGTTTGATAGATCAGGTAATGCTCGCCGTCGATCCAGGTCACTGTGGTGTTGGACATCACGCACCGGGACAGCGCCCCGGTAAGCGATTGGGCGTGCGGCGTACCGGGCAGGATCACCTCTGCAGTGATTTGCCAGCCGGGTGTGATCAGAAGCGCCAGGTCGGGGTCAATGTCGAGGTCGGGATACAACTCGCGTAAGCTCGAACGCAGGGTGGCCGCGGCTACTTCGCGTAATGAAGGGCCGGTGGTCAGTTGGGTCAGTAAATCTTTGGCGCTGGAGGGGAATGTGGGCAAGAGGGGCTCCTGACAGGCAAGGTGATGAGGGCTGCCGAATGCAGCTCAAGACCTCAATCACGCTAAAGCGCAGGTCTGTCAGGAGGTGGTATTCAGATACCCGACTTGATCTTGCTCCAGGCTCGGGTCCTGGCGCGCTCCGCGTCACGGCCCAAAGGTTTAAGGGTATACAGCGTGGCCATCGCCGCCTCGGTGGGGTACAGGTTGGGGTTGTTGCGAATCGAGGGGTCAACCTGTTCGGTGGCGTCTTTGTTCGGGTTGGGGTAGCCGACGAAATCGCTGATCGGCGCGATCACCTGCGGTTGCAACAGGTAGTTGATGAAGGTGTAGGCGTCCTGCGGGTTTTTCGCGCCTTTTGGGATGGCAAGCATGTCGAACCAGATCGGCGCGCCTTCCTTGGGCAGGCGCATATCTACGGTCACGCCATTTTTGGCGTCCCTGGCGCGGTTGGCGGCCTGGGAGAAGCTGCCGGAGTAACCGACGGCCACGCAGATGTCGCCATTGGCGATATCGGCCATGTACTTGGAGGAGTGAAAGTAAGTGACGTAGGGGCGGATCTTCAACAGCAGCGCTTCGGCCTTTGCATAGTCCTTGGGGTTGCTGCTGTTGGGGTCCAGACCCAGGTGTTGCAGGGCCAGGGGCAGGATTTCCGACGGGGAATCGAGCAGGGCCACACCGCATTGCTTGAGCTTACTGATGTTTTCTTCTTTGAAGATCAGGTCCCAACTGTCCACCGGCGCATTGACGCCCAGCGCGGCCTTGACCTTGTCGGGGTTGAAACCGATGAGAATGGTGCCGTACATGTACGGCACGGCAAATTTATTGCCTGGGTCATTGGCTTCGATCAGCTTCATCAGCTTGGGGTCGAGGTGCTTCCAGTTCTGTAACTGGCTGCGGTCCAGAGGTTGGAAAACTCCGGCCTCGATCTGCTTGGCCAGGAACACATTGGATGGCACCACCACGTCATACCCGGCGTTGCCGGTGAGCAGCTTGGCTTCCAGGGCTTCGTTGGTGTCGAAGATGTCATACACCAGTTTGATCGTGGGGTTCTGCGCCTTGAAGTCTTCCAGTGCCTTGGGCGTGATGTAGTCGAACCAGTTGTAGACCCGCAGGGTTTTCTCTTCGGCGTGGGCCATACCGCTGATAACGGCAGCGCAGAGGACGAGTGACTTGAGCATGTTCATTGGGCTGCCCCTTCAAATCCTTCAAGAACGTTGACGGCATTGATGCCGATTTCTTCCACGGCATAGCCGCCTTCCATCACGAACAGCGTGGGTTTGCCCAGGTCGGCGATGCGTGCACCCATTGCCAGGTAGTCCGGGCTGTCGAGTTTGAACTGTGAGATGGGGTCGTCCTTGAACGTGTCCACACCCAGGGACACGATGATGATGTCGGCGCCATAGCGCTCGATCTCTTTACAGGCTTCCTCAAGCGCTGCACTCCAGCGCTCCCAGCCGGATCCTGCAGGCAGCGGGTAGTTGAAATTGAAGCCTTCGCCTGGGCCTTCACCCAATTCGTCGGCATAGCCCAGGAAAAACGGAAACTCCGCCTCGGGGTGGCCGTGGATCGACGTGAACAGCACGTCGCGGCGTGCGTAAAAAATCGATTGGGTGCCGTTGCCGTGGTGGTAGTCCACATCCAGGATCGCGACCTTTTTGTGGCCCTGATCAAGAAAGGCTTGGGCGGCAATGGCGGCGTTGTTGAGGTAGCAATAACCGCCCATCAAGTCGCTGGCGGCGTGATGTCCCGGTGGTCGGCACAGCGCGAAGGCACTGTGGGCGCCTTGCTGGATCGCCTGTTGCGCGGTGAGCGCGACTTGCGCTGCGCTGTACGCCGCTTGCCAAGTGCCGGCGGTAATCGGCGCGCCGCCGTCGAAGCTGTAGTAACCCAGCTGGCCGTGCAGGCTGGTGGGCAATACCCTGCGCAAGGTACGGGCGGGCCAGGTATAGGGCAGCAGGTCGCCATCCGTGGCGAATTCAGTCCAGCGCGCCCAGGCGCCTTTGAAAAATTCCAGGTAGTCGCGGCTGTGGATGCGTTGCAGCGGCGCCAGGCCAAAATCCTGCGGCGCTTGCACCGGGCCCAGTTCGCGGTCCTTGACCCGTTGCAGCACGTGGTCCGCGCGCGAGGGCATTTCGAAGCAGGGCATCAGTTGCCCGTCCATCAATTCGCACCGACCGTGATGCAGGTGATGATCGTCTGAGTAGATCGTCAGCATTTTTTGTTCTCCGCAGGCTGTATCAGTGGATGCAGTCTTGCGGCGGGACGGTTTTAAGAAAACGGCAAGAGCGGCCAAAAGGGGATAAATACGGCCAAATTGTGTGACCGCAATTCGCCCCGCTAGCGCGCATCGAACCGTCATTGCGAGGCGTCAGGGGCGAAATTGACTGGGTGCCACGCCGCTCCAGCGTACAAATGCGTGGCGAAAGCTGGCGGTTTCACTGAAACCGAGCTGTTCCGCGATTCGGTAGATCGGCAGTTCGTCCTGCCCCAGCAACTGCTTGGCGCGCTCGAAGCGCAGCTCATCGAGCAGTTCCTGGTAGCTGCTGCCCAAGTCATGCAAATGCCGACGTAAGGTTCGCGCGGAACAGTTCATCTGCGCAGCCAAGCCTTCAATGCCGGGCGCGGCGTGGAGCTGGGCGGCGAGCAAATGGCGGATCCGACCCAGCCAGGCCTGGCGCCCGGTAAACTCCAAGTTCTGCTTGCGACAGCGATCGGTCATGGCTTGATGGGTGACGGCGTCGGCCAGTGGCAGCGGCTGGTCGAGCCAGCGCTTATCAAACGCGAAGGCGTTGGCGCTGGCTTCAAAATGCAGCGAGCACGCGAAGCACTCGTGGTAGCGCGCGTGATAGTCCGGCGCGCTGTATTCGAAACGTGCACCGAGTAACGGCAGCGGCTGGCCCAGCAGGTCGTCGCAGATGATTTTCAGCGAAACCAGGCAGAATTCGACGTTGAACATTTCCAGCGCGGGCGTTTCCCGGTAATCGGCGGCGGTCAGCCAGATACGTTCGCCGTCGTTTTCCAGGCTCAGCTCGAAAAGTGTTCCCAACAGCGCCGGGTAGCGTAGCGCCAGGCGCAACGCGTCACCGAAGGTGGCACAGGTGAGCAGGGCATAACCGAGCATGCCGTAGGACGACACATGCATCTTGCGGCCCAATTCGAGGCCAATATCCCGCCGCAGCGCGACTGCGTTGGTACACACACGCATCTCCTGGTTGGTGGTGATGCAGGCGTCGGCGCGGCTCAAGTCGGCGGCGCAGATACCGCTGCCCGCGAGCAACGTTTCAGCCGGCAAGCCTTCGGCCTTGAACGCGTTAATGACCAGCGAGACGGCGTTGAGGGTCGTGAGGTGGGAGTGCAACATAGGGGCTTCCAGCCAGAGGATGGCTGGAAGTGGAGCAAGTTATATGCCGCTCAGCGCAGCTCGCCGCACAGGTCCAGCTCTACCAGACGGCGGACCTCCTGGGTATCGAGCCCGGCGCCGATCAGCGCGTTGAGCTTGCCGAACGCGGCCTCACGGGTCATGCCGCCACCGGACAACACGCCCACGCCACGCAAACGACTGCCGGCTTCGTAGACGTCCAGTTCCACGCCGCCTTCATGGCATTGGGTGATCGCGACCACGACCACACCTTGCGCCTGCGCACGCTGAAGGCTGGCGAGGAACTCGGGGTTATCGCTGGGCCCGGTGCCGCTGCCGAAACATTCCAGGATCAGCGCTTGAATGCCGCTGCCAATCACCGCGTCCAACTGCGCCGCACCGATGCCCGGCACCAGAGGCAGCACGCCGACGCTGGCCAAGGCTTTGGGCTGGCGATAGTCCAAGGCCTTGGGAATGGACTCTGCACGCGCAGCACCGCCCTGGCGATTCAGCGCCGCGAATGGATTGCGACCGAAGCTGCGAATTTTCGCGCAACGGGTCGGTGCCATCAGCGCGCCGTGGAAGTACAGGTGCACACCCGGCGCGATGCCTTTGCCCAGCGCCGCCAGGGCGCCGCTGACGTTTTCCCAGGCATCGCTGTCGGGCACGCCGGCTGGCAGCATCGAGCCGGTAAACACCACCGGTGCAGGCAGGCCGAGCAGTTGAAAGCTCATGGCCGCCGCGCTGTAGGCCAGGGTGTCGGTGCCGTGCAGGATCAGCACGGCATCGCAGCCGTCGTCCACGGCCTCAACCACGGCGGTGCGCAGGCGCTGCCAGTAAGCGGGGGTCATGTTGGCGCTGTCGATCAACGGGGCCATTTCCTGGAAGCGCCAGGCAGGCGCTGGCAGGTGTGCCAGCTGTTCGCGCATGCGTGCTTCGAAGCCGGATGCGGGAGCCAGGCCATGGGTGCTGGCCTGCATGCCGATGGTGCCGCCGGTGTAGAGCACCATGACGTTACTGGATGAGGACATCGATAATTCTCCTGAACGAAAAACGCCGCACGGCCTTGAGCATGCCCAAGGTCGTGCGGCGTGTCATCTATCTACGCTTAGCGTTGCACTTGAGCGTTCAGCTCAGCCGACGTTGCTGCTTCAGGTTTTACCGGGTTCGCCGGCCACGCCTTACGGTCCAGGTCCAGATCAGGAAACTGACTGGAGTCGAACACCGGCGTCTTGATACCCGCCGCGCGCTGGTTGTCGTAGTCGTTCAGGATGCGCATGGCGATCTTGAACAGGAACGCCAGGGCGAACAGGTTGACGAACGCCAGCATCGTCATGGTGATGTCGGCGAAGGCAAACACGGTGCTCAGGTTCTCGATGGAACCCCAGAAAATCAGCACCAGCACCAGCGCGCGGTAGCCCATCAACACCTTGCGGTTGTTGCCGACCAGGAAGCGCAGGTTGCTCTCGCCGAGGTAGTAGTTGTACATGATCGAGGTGAACACGAACAACGCCAGGGCCACCGAGATAAACATGCGACCCCAGTCGCCGACCACGGCCGCCAGGGAGTTCTGGGTCAGGGCAATGCCGTCGCCTTCGAAGCCTGGGGTGTAGAAGCCGGAAAGCAGGATCAGCAACGCGGTACAGGTGCAGATCACGAAGGTGTCGAGGAACACGCTGAACGCCTGCACCACGCCTTGGGCGATCGGATGCTCTACCGACGCCACGGCTGCCACGTTAGGCGCACTGCCCAAACCGGCTTCGTTGGCGAACACGCCGCGCTTCACACCCATGATGATCGCGCTGCCCACCAGGCCGCCGAAGGCTTGGTCGAGGCCGAAAGCGCTCTTGACGATGGTCGCGAGCATGGCGGGTACGTGGTCGAATTGCAGCACGATCACGTACAGGGTTACCGCGATGTAGACCAGGGTCTTGACCGGTACCAGCAGGTCGGCAATCGAGGCGATGCGCTTGATCCCACCGATGAACACCAGGCCCAGCAATACGGCCAGGGCCAGGCCGGTGTAGGTGGTGTCCAGGCCAAAGGCGTTGTTCAGCGAGTGAGTCACGGCATGGGCTTGCAGGCCGTTGAACGCAAAACCGAAGGTCACCAGCAGCAGGAATGCCATGACCATACCCAGCCAGCGCTTCTGCAGGCCGTGCTGGATGTAGTAGGCCGGACCGCCACGGTAGGTGCCTTCGGCGTCGGTGCGCTTGTACAACTGGCCGAGGGAGCACTCGATGAAGCTCGACGACATGCCGACCAACGCGGTGACCCACATCCAGAACACGGCACCGGGACCACCCAGGGTCACGGCAATGCCGACACCCGCGATGTTACCGGCACCCACGCGGCCGGCCAGGCTGAGCATCAGCGCCTGGAAGGAGCTGAGCTGGCCGGCGCTGCTTTTGAGGCTGTCTTTAAACACCGAGAACATGTGGAAAAAGTGGCGCAACTGAACGAAACGCGAGCGAATCGTGAAATAACCGCCGAGCCCGACAATGAGCACGATCAGTACTTTCCCTGAGAGGAAGTCGTTGATGACTTCGAGCATGGAGTGTTCCTCGCTGATTTTTCTAATGGCAAACGCAGGACGGTTCAATGCATCGCTCGGCACCAGGCAGTGCACGACGCTTGGACCCCAATCCTTTTGCGGGTGTTGTTATTCATGCGGTTTCGCGCTGTCCAGGACCTCGATAACGACGATCTCTGACGCGAAGAGGGGCGGCACTATACCTAGGCGAGCGTGATCCGTCTGCACAGGCCGATTAAAGGTTTCAGCACGCTCGAGTTGGGCAAGGAGGGTTTGCAGGGCGATATTGGATTTTTTATGGGCGTCATTTCACAACCTTGAGGCAAAAAAAAGGGCCTGAAGAACGAGCCTTCAGGCCCTCAAAAGGTGAGAGGTGTCTAGTCCCTCAACCTGGTGAGCGGTGCAACAAACGCTTAGGCCTTCAGGGGAACCAAGCGTGGAGCAATCATGTTTTCGGGGCGCAGGATGTCGTCGAGCATGGCGTCGTCGAGCAAGCCTTCTTCGCGCACCAGTTCCAGCACGCCGCGGCCGCTTTCGAGGGCGATACGCGCGATGCGGGTGGCGTTTTCATAGCCGATGTACGGGTTCAGCGCGGTGACCAGGCCGATGGAGTGCTCCACCAGTTCGCGGCAGCGCGCTTCGTTGGCGGTGATGCCGACGATGCAGTGTTCGCGCAGCATGTCCATGGCGCGTTGCAGCAGGCGGATCGAGTCGAAGATCTTGAAGGCGATCAGCGGCTCCATCACGTTCAGTTGCAGTTGGCCACCTTCGGCTGCCATGGTCAGGGCCAGGTCGTTACCGATGACCTGGAACGCTACCTGGTTCACGGCTTCCGGAATCACCGGGTTGACCTTGCCGGGCATGATCGAGCTGCCTGGCTGACGCGCTGGCAGGTTGATCTCGTTGATGCCGGTGCGTGGGCCGCTGGACAGCAGGCGCAGGTCGTTGCAGATCTTCGACAGCTTCACCGCAGTGCGCTTGAGCATGCCGGAGAACAGTACAAAGGCGCCCATGTCGGAGGTGGCTTCGATCAGGTCGGCGGCTGGAACAACCGGTTGGCCGCTGATAACGGCCAGGCGTTGTACAGCCAGGGCCTGGTAACGCGGGTCGGCGTTGATGCCGGTACCGATGGCGGTGCCGCCCAGGTTGACTTCGGTCAGCAGCTCGGGCGCGAGGGTCTTCAGGCGCGCCAGGTCTTCGCCCAGGGTGGTGGCGAAGGCGCGGAATTCCTGGCCGAGGGTCATCGGCACGGCGTCTTGCAACTGGGTGCGGCCCATTTTCAGCACGTGGCTGAACTCTTCGCCCTTGGCGGCGAAGGCCTGGATCAGGCTGTCGAGGCTGGCGAGCAGCGCGTCATGGCCCAGCAGCAGACCCAGGCGGATCGCGGTCGGGTAGGCGTCGTTGGTCGACTGCGCCATGTTCACGTCGTTGTTGGGGTGCAGGTACTGGTATTCGCCCTTGTTGTGGCCCATGGCCTCCAACGCGATGTTGGCGATGACTTCGTTGGCATTCATGTTGGTTGAAGTGCCAGCGCCGCCTTGAATCATGTCCACCACGAACTCTTCGTGGAAATCGCCGCGGATCAGGCGGGCACAGGCTTCGCTGATGGCAGCGTGCTTGGCTTCGCTGAGCTGGCCCAGTTCGCGGTTGGCGTCAGCCGCCGCTTGCTTGACCATTGCCAGACCGACCACCAATTTCGGGTAATGCGAAATCGGAACGCCCGAGAGGCGGAAGTTGTTCACCGCTCGCAGGGTCTGGATGCCGTAATACGCTTGAGCAGGTACTTCGAGTACGCCAAGCAGGTCTTTTTCGGTACGGAAAGATGCAGCGGAGGACATGACGGAAATCATCTCGATATGGACCCGGAACTGGCCGGAACGCTGCGAATGCTAGGCTTGTAGAACTTTTTGGGCCAATGCTGTTAAACACTGGCCTATGCACAAACGGCATAATGCAGGTGTGACCCGGTTATCATGACGGGCGTGTGTGCCAAAATGGTGCATACCCGTGGGAGGAAGTGATGAACCTTGAGAGCAAATGGCTGGAAGACTTCAGCGCCTTGGCGGCCACCCGCAGCTTTTCCCAGGCGGCAGAGCGACGCTTTGTGACCCAGCCGGCGTTCAGCCGACGTATCCGTAGCCTGGAGGCGGCGTTGGGCCTGACCCTGGTCAACCGCTCGCGCACGCCGGTGGAATTGACGGCAGCGGGGCAGTTGTTCCTGGTGACTGCGCGCACGGTGGTTGAACAGCTCGGCGAGGTTCTGCGCCATTTGCATCACCTGGAAGGCGGGCAGGGCGAAGTCATGCAAGTGGCAGCCGCCCACTCCCTGGCCCTGGGGTTCTTCCCGCGCTGGATCGCACAATTGCGTAACGAAGGCTTGAACATCGCCACGCGCCTGGTCGCCACCAACGTCGGTGACGCGGTACACGCGCTGCGCGAAGGCGGCTGTGATCTGATGCTGGCGTTCTACGATCCGGACGCCGCCATGCAGATGGACGCCGAGATCTTCCCGTCGCTGCACCTGGGCAACACCGAAATGCTCCCGGTGTGCGCCGCTGATGCCGACGGCAAGCCGCTGTTCGATCTGGAAGGCGAGGGCAGTGTGCCGCTGCTGGCCTACAGCGCCGGCGCGTTCCTCGGGCGTTCGGTGCATTTGCTGCTGCGCCAGCGTGCGCTGCGTTTTACCACCGTGTACGAAACCGCCATGGCGGACAGCCTCAAGAGCATGGCCCTGGAAGGCCTGGGCATCGCCTGGGTACCGCAACTTAGCGTACGGGCGGAGTTGGCCCGTGGCGAACTGGTGGTGTGCGGCGGCCCGCAATGGCATGTGCCGCTGGAGATCCGCCTGTATCGCTGTGCGTTGGTGCGCAAGGCGAACGTGCGGTTGTTGTGGCGCAAGTTGGAAGGTGGCGCGGCCCAAAGCGCCTGAGCGCGATGCAGATCAACTGTGGGAGCGGGCTTGCTCGCGAAGACGGTGTATCAGACACCGCTATTTTGACTGCTCCAGCGCATTCGAGAGCAAGCCTACTCCCACAGGGTTTTACAGCGTCCCTGGCTGACTCTTGAGTCAATAAAACCGCCGGTTTGCGCCACTGGACAGATGGTCATTCCAGGGGCTGTTTATCTTGATTATTACGGTATACTGCGCGGCCTTCGGCCGGTCCAACCGGCCTTAATTCGTACAACAAGCCACGCCGGATTTCCCGCGTGGCTTGTTGTTTTTTGACGCGCCTGCGGGCGCCCAGAGAGAAGAGGCACGACGATGAGTGCATTGGTTGGCGTGATCATGGGCTCCAAGTCCGATTGGTCCACCCTTAGCCACACCGCCGATATGCTGGAAAAACTCGGCATTCCGTATGAAGTGAAGGTGGTCTCTGCCCACCGCACCCCGGATTTGCTGTTCCAGTATGCCGATGAAGCAGAATCCCGTGGCATCGAGGTGATCATCGCCGGTGCCGGCGGTGCGGCGCACCTGCCAGGCATGTGTGCGGCCAAGACCCACCTGCCGGTGCTCGGTGTGCCGGTGCAGTCGTCGATGCTCTCGGGTGTGGATTCGCTGTTGTCCATCGTGCAGATGCCGGCCGGTATCCCGGTGGCGACCCTGGCGATCGGCAAGGCCGGTGCGATCAACGCCGCGTTGCTGTCCGCCAGCATCCTGGGCGCCAAGCACCCGCAGTTCCACGCGGTGCTGAAGAAATTCCGTGCTGAGCAGACAGACAGCGTGCTGGACAATCCAGACCCACGCATCGCCTGAGGTTGTTGACGATGAAAATCGGTGTAATCGGTGGCGGCCAACTGGGTCGCATGCTGGCTCTGGCGGGAACCCCGCTGGGGATGAACTTCGCTTTCCTGGACCCGGCGCCGGACGCCTGCGCGGCTGCCTTGGGTGAACACCTGCGCGCTGACTACAGCGACCCGGACCACTTGCGCCAACTGGCCGACGAAGTCGACTTGGTGACCTTCGAGTTCGAAAGCGTCCCGGCCGAAACCGTTGCGTTCCTGTCGCAGTTCGTCCCGGTGTACCCCAGCGCCGAAGCCTTGCGCATTGCCCGTGACCGCTGGTTCGAGAAGAGCATGTTCAAGGACCTGGGCATTCCGACCCCGGCCTTCGCCGATATCCAGTCCCAGGCAGACCTGGACGCTGCAGTCGCCAGCATCGGCCTGCCGGCCGTGCTGAAAACCCGCACCCTGGGTTATGACGGCAAGGGCCAGAAAGTCCTGCGCACTGAAGCTGATGTGGTCGGCACCTTCGCCGAACTGGGCAGCGTCGCCTGCCTGCTGGAAGGCTTCGTACCGTTCACCGGCGAAGTCTCGCTGATCGCCGTGCGTGCCCGTGATGGCGAAACCCGTTTCTACCCGCTGGTGCACAACACCCACGACAGCGGCATCCTCAAGCTGTCAGTGGCCAGCACCGACCACCCGTTGCAGGCTTTGGCGGAAGATTATTCCAGCCGTGTGCTCAAGCAACTGGATTATGTAGGCGTGATGGCGTTCGAGTTCTTTGAAGTCGACGGTGGCCTCAAGGCCAACGAAATCGCCCCACGCGTGCACAACTCCGGGCACTGGACCACCGAAGGCGCCGAGTGCAGCCAGTTCGAAAACCACCTGCGGGCGGTTGCGGGCTTGCCATTGGGCTCCACGGCCAAAGTCGGCGAGAGCGCCATGCTCAACTTCATCGGCACCGTGCCTGCGGTGGAAAAAGTCATCGCCATCGACGACTGCCACCTGCACCACTACGGCAAGGCCTTCAAGGCCGGGCGCAAGGTCGGCCACGCCAACCTGCGCTGCAAGGACCGCGCAACGCTGGAAGCGCAGATCCTCAAGGTTGAAGCGCTGATCGCCGAGCAATAAGGTGAGCCCGACGGGAACCATTGGTGACCGTCGTCTCTCTGATTGCAGGATGCCAAAGCCTGACTAGGCTTTGGCATAGCTCACTTCAATCAGAGGGAAATGCCATGGGTATCATCGGAACCATTTTTATCGGCTTGATCGTCGGCCTGCTGGCGCGTTTCCTGAAACCAGGCGACGACAGCATGGGGTGGATCATGACCATCCTGTTGGGTATCGCTGGCTCTCTGGCCGCGACCTACGGTGGTCAGGCACTGGGTATCTACCAGGCCGGTCAAGGTGCAGGTTTCATCGGCGCGCTGGTGGGTGCCATTGTGTTGCTGGTGATCTACGGCCTGATCAAAAAGAAGTAATCAGCCGACAAAGTCCTCTGCGCTGCGCAGGCGCAGGGGGCTAGAATGCTCGGCACTTGTACTTGCCGAGCTTCTCCATGCGCCGTCTTCTGTTGACTCTCCTTTTGCTGGGCCCTGGCCTGGCGCACGCCGGTGAACTGCCGGAAACCGACTGGCTCGACCTGATGCCGCTTTCCGACCAGAAAGCCCTCGAAGCCATGCCCGAGATCGATCACAACTCCCCCGAAGCCCAGGGCACCTTCACCGACAAAGGTGGCCTCAAGCAAAGCAAAGGCTTGCCGGCGGTGATGTATTCCACCAAGACCGTGGCCGCCATGAACGGCAAGAACATCCGCATCGGCGGCTACCCGGTGCCGTTGGAAACCGACGCCAAGGGCCGAAGTACTTTGTTCTTCCTTGTACCGTATCCGGGCGCCTGTATCCACGTGCCGCCGCCGCCGCCCAATCAGCTGGTGCTGGTGCGCTATCCCAAGGGGCTGAAGCTGGATGATATCTACACGCCGCTGTGGGTCACGGGCACGCTGAAGGTGGAGAAGGTCAACAATGACCTGGCCGATGCGGCGTATGCGCTGGATGCGGGGAAAGTACGGGTGGTGAAGGAGTCGGATTTATAAGGCGCGGCACATGACCCAATGTGGGAGCGAGCAAGTCTCACCGCCGCTCCCACATTTCGATTGGGCTTACAGGGCTATAGCGGCGATGCTCACGCCCAGCGTATGGCTTTCACCCGGTGCCAGGCTCACCACGTCATCCAGCACATTCGCCGTCTCGATGCACAGCATGCCTGTCCAGCCATCATCGGCCATGTCGTCAAATGCCTTGGCGCGTTCGGTCCACGGGTTCCAGATCACGGTCGACTTTGAGCCTTCGCTGGTGAGCTGGATACGGCGTTGCCAGTCTTTGTCGACGATAGTCAACTGTGACGGCGTATCGAGGTAGATGCGATCGGTCTCGGCGGTGAAGTGCAGCAGGCCGGATTGTGTCTTTTCGGTCCAGCCGTCGGCGGTATCGATATAGGCGCGCCCGTCCAGCCCTTCGACCTGCGCATTGCGCACATCGCTTACGGCGAAGTAGGTGTGCAGCGCCTGGCTGAGGGTCACGGTGTCGGTACCACGGTTGTGGCTGGTCAGGCGGATATGCAGTTGCTCATCCAGCAGCAGGCTCAGTGTCAGGTCGACCTGATGGGGCCAACCAGGAAAGCCGCCTGCCGGCACCGGCAGTACCAGATCCACGCGTAGCGCTTCACCTTCAAGCTCGGTCGCGGCCAATTCCCACAACGCTGTGCGCACGAAACCGTGTGCGCCAGCGGGCTGCTCGCTCTGACGCATCGCTTTCACGCTCTGCGGGTTGCGGTCAAATACGCCAAACCACGGCCAGCACACCGGTACGCCGGTGCGAATGCCCTTGCCCTTTTTGAACACCGCTTCAGGATTCGGCCAGATCAGTGGCTGTTCGCCGTCGCGCCCATAACTGAAGAGATGCGCGCCCTGTTGGGCCACTATCAGTTCGGCACCGTTGTGGCGGATGCGCCAGCAATCCAGCTCGTCGATTTTCACGGTTTCAACGTGGGGCGTCGGCATAACAAAGCACTCTTCATGGCAGGCAATGGGGCAATTGACCGTCAAAACCCGGCGAGGTTTAACGTGCGCGCGATGGAACCGAGCGCGTGCGGCCGCTGCCGTCGATGGCGACGAATACAAATACCGCCTCGGTCACCTTGCGCCATTCGCTGGACAGCGGGTCGTCGCTCCACACTTCGACCATCATCTGGATCGAGCTGCGGCCGATTTCCAGGGCCTGGGTATAAAAGGAGAGCTGTGCGCCCACCGCGACCGGCACCAGGAACGCCATGCGATCAATGGCCACAGTGGCGACACGCCCGCCTGCAACCTTGCTGGCCATGGCGGTGCCGGCCAAGTCCATCTGCGCGACCAGCCAGCCGCCGAAGATGTCGCCAAAACCGTTGGTTTCACGCGGGAGCGCGGTGATTTGCAGGGCGAGGTCGCCTTGCGGGATAGGATCTTCTTGTTCGAGTTCGATCATGCCGAGGGCCTCTGACCCGTAACGCTTCATGGGTATTTCAAGTGGATAGCCGTCTTCGAAAAAAACGTTTCAGCACCAACATACACCGCGTGATGCGTTTCTCGTAAGGCGTACTAAAGGGAAACTCTGCCAAATCGGCTGGATGGCGCCCAACGACGTTTTGGCACAGCAGCCCCTCAAGACTGCGGTTCTTGCGCTTGCAAGGGCCGAGTATATCGAGACCCTGGCGCCACGACGACCTCTGGGCGTTCATTTGGTCGGCATTTAGCGGCTGTATCGCGGCTTTTTCCGGCAACTGTGCTTATCGGCGCAAATAAACAGCAGGAAAGGGGAATATTGCGCCCCTATAAATGGTTATTCGCTCAACGCTGTGCTTTTTCTAGCGATTTGCTATCTTGCCAAACCTGCCGCAAGTCCCGCTTGCCATCCTGATTACTATAAGAGAAGCCTTGCTATGTCCTCCGTGCCCGCAAGCAGTGCGCAACCGTCGCGCCCGCTGACCCGCAACGACTACAAAACCCTGTCGCTGTCTGCCTTGGGCGGGGCGCTGGAGTTTTATGATTTCATCATTTTCGTGTTTTTCGCCACCGTGGTCGGAAAACTCTTCTTCCCCGTGGACATGCCTGAATGGCTGCGCATGATGCAGACCTTCGGCATCTTCGCCGCCGGCTACCTGGCACGCCCCCTGGGCGGCATCATCATGGCGCACTTCGGTGACCTGTTGGGTCGCAAGAAGATGTTCACCCTGAGCATCTTCATGATGGCCGTGCCGACCCTGATCATGGGCCTGCTGCCAACCTACGCGCAGATCGGTCTGTGGGCACCGGTGCTGTTGCTGCTGATGCGCATCATCCAGGGCGCCGCGATTGGTGGTGAAGTGCCTGGCGCCTGGGTGTTCGTCTCCGAACACGTACCGCCGCGTCACATCGGCTACGCCTGTGGCACCCTGACCAGCGGCCTCACTGCCGGTATTTTGCTGGGTTCGCTGGTGGCCACTGCGATCAACACGCTCTATAGCCCGGAGCAGGTCTCGGATTTCGCCTGGCGGATCCCGTTCCTGCTCGGCGGCGTGTTCGGCCTGTTGTCGGTGTACCTGCGTCGCTGGCTGCATGAAACGCCGATCTTCGCCGAGATGCAGCAGCGCAAGACCCTGGCCGCCGAGCTGCCATTGCGCGCGGTACTGCGGGATCACCGCGGCGCTATCGTGTTGTCGATGCTGCTGACCTGGCTGCTGTCAGCTGGCGTGGTGGTGGTCATCCTGATGACCCCGACCGTGCTGCAGACCGTCTACCACTTCAGCCCGACCGTGGCGCTGCAGGCCAATAGCCTGGCCATCGTCACCCTGAGCCTGGGCTGCATAGCCTCGGGCGCATTGGCTGACCGCTTCGGTGCCGGCCGCGTGCTGGTTACCGGTTGTGCGCTGTTGTTGGCAACGTCCTGGACGCTGTATCACAGCCTCATGGCCCACCCGGATTGGTTGTTCCCGCTGTACGCCCTGACCGGCCTGTTCGTAGGCACCATCGGCGTGGTGCCGTACGTGATGGTCAAAGCCTTCCCGCCCGTGGTGCGTTTCAGCGGCTTGTCGTTTTCCTACAACGTGGCCTATGCCGTGTTCGGCGGGCTGACGCCGCTGGCAGTGTCGCTGCTGATGAAGGAAAGCCCGATGGGCCCGGCCTATTACGTTGCCGCGCTGTGCTTGATGGGGATGGTGGTGGGTGGGTATCTGTGGAAGCGTTCGCGCTGACGCTTTGACAATGACCGCTCCCGCGCCCTGCGTGGGAGCGATGGCAACGCCTCGCTATGCCCCTTCTCCTTGCCAATAGTGGCCTTTCATCTAACTGTCACATTCCAGACATAGAGTGTTCACACGGCCTCCCGATACTTGGCCCCGATCCAACTATCCCTATCTGCTAGGAGCAAGGCATGAAACTGAAACGTTTGATGGCGGCAATGACTTTTGTCGCTGCTGGCGTTGCGACCGCCAACGCGGTGGCCGCTGGTGTTGACCCGGCAATTCCGGCTTATGTTAAGACCACTGGTGTGTCGGGCAACTTGTCCAGCGTTGGTTCCGATACCCTGGCTAACCTGATGACCCTGTGGGCCGAGGGTTACAAAAAGGAATACCCGAACGTCAACATCCAGATTCAAGCTGCCGGCTCCGCTACCGCGCCACCTGCGCTGACTGAAGGCACCTCCAACCTGGGCCCGATGAGCCGCAAGATGAAGGACACCGAACTGGCGGCCTTCGAGCAGAAGTACGGCTACAAGCCAACCGCTATCCCGGTTGCCGTGGATGCCCTGGCTGTGTTCGTGCACAAGGACAACCCGATCCAGCACCTGACCATGGAACAAGTCGACGCGATCTTCTCCTCGACGCGTCTGTGCGGTGGCAAAGCCGACGTGAAAACCTGGGGTGACCTGGGTGTGACCGGCGACCTGGCCAACAAGCCAGTACAACTGTTCGGTCGTAACTCGGTTTCCGGCACCTACGGCTACTTCAAAGAAGAAGCCCTGTGCAAAGGCGACTACAAGCCAAACGTGAACGAACAACCTGGCTCGGCTTCGGTCGTGCAGTCGATCAGCTCCTCGCTGAACGGCATCGGTTACTCGGGCATTGGCTACAAGACCGCCAGCGTGAAAACCGTGGCCCTGGCCAAGAAAGGCAGCACGGATTTCATCGAAGACAGTGAAGAAAACGCCCTGAACGGCAAATACCCGCTGTCGCGCTTCCTCTACGTTTACGTCAACAAAGCCCCGAACAAGCCTCTGGCCCCGCTGGAAGCTGAGTTCGTGAAGCTGGTTCTGTCCAAACAGGGCCAGGAAGTTGTGGTGAAAGACGGCTACATCCCACTGCCAGCCAAAGTCGCCGCCAAGGCCCTGGCTGAACTGGGTCTGAAAGAAGGCAACTGATTGCCTCTGCGGGGCCGGAGTACCGGCCCCGCATCCGAATTTTCTAGTCCGCTGCCAGCCTTGCTTCGCGGCGGCTTTGTTGCGTCACTGCACTGTCATCTTTCTGTCATACAGGATCGCTAGGGTGTGCGCATGAATGATCTGGCCAATTCCACCATGACGACGACTTCTCCCCCCAAGCGCATTGACTTCAATACGCCTGAGCTGCAACGCAAGCGCCGCATTCGCGCGCTCAAGGATCGCCTGACCCGTTGGTATGTGCTGGTCGGCGGCCTCGCCGTCCTCGGCGCCATTACCCTGATTTTCTTCTTCCTGGCCTATGTCGTCGCGCCGCTGTTCCAAGGCGCCTCATTGACCAAGGAAGACGCCCTGACTCCCGCCTGGATCCAGGACGCGGGCAAGCCGTTGATGATCTCCCTCGAAGAACAGAACCAAGTCGCCATGCGGGTTTCCGACAAGGGCCAGGCGTTGTTCTTTAATGTGGAAACCGGCGCTGAACTCAAGCGCGTCGACCTGCCACTGCCCGCTGGCACCAGCGTTGCCTCTATCGGTGAAGACCAGCCCGGTAGCCCGTTGGTGATCCTGGGTCTGTCCAATGGCCAGTCCATGGTGTTCCGCCACACGTATAAGGTGTCCTACCCGGACGGCAAGAAAACCATCACGCCTGCGATCGAATACCCCTACGGTGAAACGCCGATCGTGCTGGATGACGCCGGTCGCCCGCTGGAGCACGTCGCCCTTAATGCCACTGATTCCACCTTGGTGGTTGCAGGTTCCGCCGGTTCGCATTTGAACGTGCTGTCCCTGAGCCGCGAAGAAAACATGATGACCGGCGAAGTCACCAGCGAGCAAAAGCGCATCGAACTGCCGCAGATGACCGAGCCAGTGAAGGCGATCTTCATCGACCCACGCCAGCAATGGTTGTACGTGATCAACGGCCGCGCCCTGGCCGACGTGTTCAGCTTGCGCGACAAGAGCCTCAATGGTCGTTACAAATTGCTCGAAGACGGCAATGCCGAGGTGACCGCCAGCACGCAGCTGGTGGGCGGTATCTCGCTGATCATCGGTAACTCCAAGGGCGGCCTGGCCCAATGGTTCATGGCCCGCGATCCGGATGGCGAGCAGCGCTTCAAACAGATCCGCACCTTCCAGATGGGCACCACGCCTATCGTAGAAATTTCCGCCGAAGAGCGCCGCAAAGGCTTCACCGCCCTCGACGCTTCCGGCCAGTTCGGCGTGTTTCACAGCACCGCGCACCGCACCCTGTTGGTCGACCCTGTAGTCGATGGCCAAGGCGTGTACGGCATGTCGCCACGGGCCAACCGGGTGATCGTCGAAGCCGGCGGCAAGCTGCAACCGTTGATGCTCGATAACCCGCACCCGGAAGTGTCGTGGAGCGCGTTGTGGAGCAAGGTCTGGTACGAGAACTACGACGAGCCTAAATACGTCTGGCAATCGACCGCCGCCAACACCGACTTCGAACCCAAGATGAGCCTGGCCCCGCTGACTTTCGGCACCCTGAAGGCCGCGTTCTACGCCATGCTGCTGGCGGCGCCACTGGCCGTTGCCGCGGCGATCTACACCGCCTACTTCATGGCCCCGAGCTTGCGCCGCAAGGTCAAGCCGGTGATCGAACTGATGGAAGCAATGCCGACGGTGATCCTCGGCTTCTTCGCCGGCCTGTTCCTGGCGCCGTATGTGGAAGGGCATCTACCGGGCATCTTCAGTCTGTTGATGCTGTTGCCGATTGGCATCCTGGTCGCCGGTTTCGTGTTCAGCCGCCTGCCTGAGTCGATCCGCCTGCGGGTGCCCGATGGTTGGGAAAGCGCGATCCTGATCCCGGTGATCCTGTTCATGGGCTGGCTCTCGCTGTACATGAGCCCGTACCTGGAAACCTGGTTCTTTGGCGGCGACATGCGCATGTGGATCTCCCATGACCTGGGCATTACCTACGACCAGCGCAACGCCCTGGTCGTCGGCCTGGCCATGGGTTTCGCGGTGATCCCGAACATCTATTCCATCGCCGAAGACGCCGTATTCAGTGTGCCTCGCGGGCTGACCCTGGGCTCGCTGGCCCTGGGCGCCACGCCGTGGCAGACCATGACGCGCGTGGTGATCCTGACCGCCAGCCCGGGCATCTTCTCGGCGCTGATGATCGGCATGGGGCGTGCTGTCGGCGAGACCATGATCGTGTTGATGGCCACCGGTAACACCCCGGTGATGGAGATGAACCTGTTCGAAGGCCTGCGCACCTTGGCGGCCAACGTCGCGGTGGAAATGCCCGAGTCGGAAGTGGGCGGCAGTCACTACCGCGTGCTGTTCCTCTCGGCGCTGGTGCTGCTGCTGTTCACCTTCATCATGAACACCCTCGCCGAGCTGATCCGTCAGCGTCTGCGCAAGAAATACTCGTCGCTTTAAGAAAGGTAGAAGTCTGTGAAACAGAACTCCCTGAATGGATGGTTCAAGAGCGGCGCCCCCGGCGTCTGGATCAGCGGTGGCGCGGTGTCCATCGCGGTCATCATGACCATTGGTTTGTTGGCCGTGATTGCGGTACGTGGTTTGGGCCACTTCTGGCCAGCCGACCTGATCCAGGCCAACTACACCGTACCGGGCCAGGCCAACCATATCGTCATCGGCGAAGTGGTGCAGAAAGAAGAAGTACCGCGTGAGCGCCTGAAAAGCGCTGGCCTGCCTGTGCCGGAGCAAGGTCCGGAATTCATGACCCGCGAGCTGATCAAGGTCGGCAACCGCGACCTGAACGGCAACGACTTCACCTGGATCGTCGGCGAGTGGCTCAAGGACCAGACCACGCCTGCGAACCTGATGACCATCGAGCGCCGTGAGTGGGGCAACTTCTACGGCACGCTGGTCAACGTCAAGCAGGATGGCAAGGTCGTCGCCGAAGGCGAAGCCGCGTGGCCGGAACTGCAAGCCCGTGTCGAGCGCGTCAACAAGCTGGCCGCCCAACTCAAGACCCTGGAGAAGTCCGACATTGGCGCGATCAACGCCGGGCTTGAACGCATCCGTCTGCACGGCCGCAAACTGGAACTGGAAGGCAAGCTCGACGCTGCCGCCCAGGCCGACATGGACGCCGACCGCGCCGAGCTGAATGCCCGCTACCAGGACATCGAAGCGCGTCTTGCCGACCTGCATGCCCAGTTCAACCGCGACGCCCTGACCGCCCGTGACGGCAACGGCAAGGAAGTCGAAATCGGCATCGGCAAAGTGGTGCACGCCTACCAGCCGAACGCGATGGGCACGATCACCAAGGTCGGTTTCTACTTCAGCAAGGTCTGGGAATTCCTCAGCGACGACCCACGGGAAGCCAACACCGAAGGCGGGATTTTCCCGGCCATCTTCGGCACCGTGATGATGACCCTGATCATGGCGATGATCGTCACCCCGTTCGGCGTGCTGGCGGCGGTGTACCTGCGTGAATACGCCAAGCAGAACACCCTGACCCGCGTCATCCGTATCGCCGTGAACAACCTGGCTGGTGTGCCGGCCATCGTCTACGGCGTGTTCGGCCTGGGCTTCTTCGTGTATGTCTTGGGCGGCTCGGTCGACCGCCTGTTCTTCGCCGAAGCCCTGCCGGCGCCGACCTTCGGTACGCCGGGTCTGTTGTGGGCCTCGCTGACCCTGGCACTGCTGGCGGTGCCGGTGGTGATCGTAGCCACTGAAGAAGGCCTGGCGCGGATTCCTCGCACCGTACGTGAAGGCTCCCTGGCCCTGGGCGCGACCAAGGCGGAGACGCTGTGGAAGATCGTGCTGCCGATGGCCAGCCCGGCGATGATGACCGGCATGATCCTCGCCGTGGCCCGCGCCGCCGGTGAAGTGGCGCCGCTGATGCTGGTCGGTGTGGTGAAACTGGCGCCGTCGCTGCCGCTGGACGGCAACTACCCGTACCTGCACCTGGACCAGAAGATCATGCACCTGGGCTTCCATATCTATGACGTCGGCTTCCAGAGCCCCAACGTTGAAGCCGCACGACCGCTGGTGTACGCCACCGCGTTGCTGCTGGTGCTGGTGATCGCCACGCTCAACTTGTCGGCGGTGTGGATCCGTAACCACCTGCGCGAAAAATATAAAGCGTTGGACAGCTAATTGAAGTGAGCGCGGACTGAATGGGGGAGCGGGCTTGCTCGCGAAAGCGGTGTATCGGAAACACATGTGCTGACTGACACACCGCTTTCGCGAGCAAGCCCGCTCCCACACCGAACTGCGCCAGACACAGCTTTTTAGTAAGCCGCCAGCCCGATCCAGAAGCCTGCGGTTCAATGAAACGAATTGGTAGCACAGGGAGCATCCCATGCAACAAGACACCCACACCCACGGCATCAACATGTCTGCCCTGGGGCGCGACAAGCAGAGCCTGAGCCTGGCCCAGGAAACCGTGGCCATCGAAGTGCCGGGCCTGAGCCTGTACTACGGTGAAAAACAGGCACTGTTCGACGTCAGCATGAACATCCCCAAGCAGCGCGTGACCGCCTTCATCGGCCCGTCGGGTTGCGGCAAGTCCACACTGCTGCGGACCTTCAACCGCATGAATGACCTGGTGGACGGCTGCCGCGTAGACGGTGCGATCAACCTCTACGGCACCAACATCTACCGCAAGGGCGAAGACGTGGCCGAGCTGCGTCGCCGCGTGGGCATGGTGTTTCAGAAGCCCAACCCGTTCCCCAAGACCATCTACGAAAACGTGGTCTACGGCCTGCGCATCCAGGGCATCAACAAGAAACGCATCCTCGACGAAGCAGTCGAGTGGGCCTTGAAAGGCGCGGCGCTGTGGGACGAAGTCAAAGACCGTCTGCACGAGTCAGCCCTCGGCCTGTCCGGTGGTCAACAGCAGCGTCTGGTGATCGCGCGGACCATCGCCGTTGAGCCGGAAGTGCTGCTGCTCGACGAACCGTGCTCGGCACTCGACCCGATCTCGACGCTGAAAGTCGAAGAGCTGATCTACGAGCTCAAGTCCAAGTTCACTATCGTCATCGTGACCCACAACATGCAGCAGGCGGCGCGGGTTTCCGACTACACCGCGTTCATGTACATGGGCAAACTGGTGGAGTTCGGCGATACCGATACCCTGTTCACTAATCCGGCGAAGAAGCAGACCGAAGACTACATCACCGGTCGATACGGCTAGAGAGCTGTGGTTCTCATCGCACTGACGCTGCGGTTCTCCGCACCTTACCGGACGCTCCAAGGACGCCAACATGATTAGCAAAGAAGGCCTTACCCACCACATCTCCGCGCAGTTCAACGCCGAGCTTGAGGAAGTGCGCAGTCACCTCCTGGCGATGGGCGGGCTGGTGGAGAAGCAAGTCAACGACGCCGTGACTGCGCTGATCGAGGCCGACTCGGGCCTGGCCCAGCAAGTGCGTGAGATCGATGACCAGATCAACCAGATGGAACGCAACATCGACGAAGAATGCCTGCGCATTCTGGCCCGTCGCCAGCCGGCGGCGTCCGACCTGCGTTTGATCATCAGCATCTCCAAGTCGGTGATCGACCTGGAGCGCATCGGCGATGAAGCCACCAAGATCGCCCGCCGCGCCATCCAGCTCTGCGAAGAAGGCGAAGCGCCACGCGGTTACGTGGAAGTGCGCCACATCGGTGATCAGGTGCGCAACATGGTGCGCGATGCCCTTGACGCCTTTGCCCGCTTCGATGCTGAGCTGGCACTCTCGGTGGCGCAGTACGACAAGATCATCGACCGCGAATACAAGACCGCGCTGCGTGAACTCGCGACTTACATGATGGAAGACCCACGCTCTATTTCGCGGGTCTTGAGCATTATCTGGGTACTGCGTTCTCTGGAGCGCATCGGCGACCACGCACGCAATATCTCGGAACTGGTGATTTACCTGGTGCGCGGGACCGACGTTCGGCACATGGGCCTCAAGCGCATGAAGGCCGAAGTTGAAGGTTCGGCGGATCTTATCCCTAATGTTCCGGGCGAATCTGACGATAAGTAAGGTTGCCCGAGAAATTAACGCCCGGCCTTTGGTCGGGCGTTTTTGTTTGCGGCCACTGAATTTTTTGCACGTTGAGTGAGATAAATTCCCAACGTGACTACAGAGTTTTGGCAAAATGCCACCAGTCAGGCGTGTTGCGTGCCGAAGTGTTAATAGGATGAAGGGTCGATGAGTAAAGTCAGTGTGTTGGTGGTGGATGACGCCTCGTTTATCCGCGACCTGGTGAAGAAGTGCCTGCGCAACTACTTCCCCGGGATCAAGCTTGAAGACGCGGTGAACGGCAAAAAGGCCCAGGCCATCCTGATGCGCGAGAGCTTCGACCTGGTGCTGTGCGACTGGGAAATGCCGGAGATGTCTGGCCTTGAACTGCTGACCTGGTGCCGCGAGCAGCCTCACCTCAAGGCCATGCCGTTCGTGATGGTGACCAGCCGTGGCGACAAGGAAAACGTGGTCCAGGCCATCCAGGCCGGCGTTTCGGGCTATGTCAGCAAGCCGTTCACCAACGAGCAGTTGCTGAACAAGGTCAAGCAAGCCCTGCACAAGATCGGTCGCCTCGACGCGCTGGTCGCCAGTGCACCGACCAAAATGAACTCGGCTTTCGGCAACGATTCACTCAGCGCGCTGACCGGTGGCAAACCGGAAGCCGCACGCGCAGCGCCGGTTGCTGCTGCGGCGCCTGTGCCCAACAAAGGCCTGCTCAACAACCCACCGGTACAGGCACCTTCAGCGGCGCCGGCCGGCGGTCGTGGCCAGGGCCAACTGCGCCTGTCCAGCTGCAGCCAGCAATGCGTGATCAAGGCGCTGAGCATCAAGGAAGCGCTGCTGGTGGTGCGCCGTGGCGAAGTGTTGCCTCAGGTACTGGAAAGCGCCGTGCTCGACCTGGAGCAGGGTGAGAATGCCGAAGTGGCCCGTCTCAACGGCTACCTGCACGCCATCGTCGCCTTCGAACCCAAGCCTGACAGCGATTGGTTGCAGCTGACCTTCCGGTTTATCGACCAGGACGCGCAGAAGCTCGACTACATCTCTCGCCTGATCGCACGGGGTACGGCGCAGAAGCACTTTGTGCCGGGTGCCTGACCTCTTGATACCGGAAATTGACCGATTATCTGACTGTCGGCGTCTGCCTAAATGAACGTGGATATTTGTTTCAGCGGGCTGCCAGTCTAAAGTTGTCATGATCCCTTGTTAGCCTGCCGTTCCGTTATCCCGGCAGGTTCACGCCATGCTCATGCGCTTTTTGCTGTGCTGCGGGCTGGCCACGGTCACCGTGTCGACCCAGGCCATGACCCTCTACAAATCCATCGATGCCAATGGCGTGGTGTTTTTCAGCGATCGCTATACGCCGGGTGCCCAGGCATTCGTGATGCAGGAGCGCAAGCTCGAACGGCCGATACTTGACAGGCCGCCTTCCCGTTACCCACCTCAGGCGCACCGCTATCCCTTGCCCTGGCGTGGCGGGCCGTTTCGTATGACCCAAGGCCCCAACGGCACGTTCAGCCATACAGACGCCAAAAGCCGGTACGCCATGGACATCGCCATGCCCGAAGGTACGCCGATCATTGCGGCACGCAGCGGTGTGGTGGTGAAGACCGAAAACGAGCAGGCCGGGCGGGGCAGTGATGCGTCGGGGAATTTCGTGAGGGTGCGCCACGATGATGGCACCGAGGGCGTTTACCTGCACCTCAAGCAAGGTTCGGTCAGTGTCCGGGCTGGGCAGCGTGTGGCGGTGGGGAGCCCGCTGGCGTTGTCGGGTAATACCGGCAACAGCAGCGGGCCGCACCTGCACTTTGTGGTGCAGCGCGCCACCGAGGCGGGGCTGGTGTCGATCCCGTATGAGTTCAACCAGCCGGTGGGTGCATTGCCCAACTTTGCGTTGGGCAATTGAGGGTCAATCCAGCAGAAGTACCTTGGCCAACACGATCTTCGGCCCTTTCATCTTCTTGATGATGATCCGCAAACCTTCCACCTCCAGCACTTCTTCCTCTTCCGGCACGCGCTTGAGGGTGTCGTAGATCAGGCCGGCCAGGGTTTCGGCCTCGATGTGGTCCAGGTCGACACCCAGCAGGCGTTCGACCTTGAAGAGCGGGGTGTCACCGCGCACCAGCAGCTTGCCCGGCTGATAAGCCAGGATGCCGCGTTCGGCCTTGCGGTGTTCGTCCTGGATATCGCCCACCAGCACTTCCAGCACGTCCTCCATGGTCAGGTAGCCGATGATCTTGCCGTCGGCCTCTTCCACCAGGGCGAAATGCGCGCCGCCTTTGCGGAACTGCTCCAGCAGCTGCGACAACGGCATGTGTCGCGACACACGCTCCAGCGGGCGGGTCAGCTCAGCCAGGTTGAACGACTCGGGAATGTGGTCCAGGGCTGCCAGTTCCAGCAGCAGGTCCTTGATGTGCAAGAGGCCGACAAACTCGTTGCGCACCGCGTCATACACCGGGTAGCGGCTGAATTTGTGGCGACGGAACAGCGCGAGGATTTCCTTGAGCGGCGCATTAAAGTCCAAGGTGACCAGGTCTTCCCGGGAATTGGCCCAGTCCACCACTTCCAGCTCGCCCATTTCCACGGCGGAAGCCAGTACACGCATGCCTTGGTCGCTTGGGTCCTGGCCACGGCTGGAGTGCAGGATCAGCTTGAGTTCTTCGCGGCTGTAATGGTGTTCATGGTGCGGGCCAGGCTCGCCTTGGCCGGCAATGCGCAGGATGGCGTTGGCGCTGGCATTGAGCAGGTAGATCGCCGGGTACATGGCCCAGTAGAACAGGTACAGCGGCACCGCCGTCCACAGCGACAGCAGCTCGGGCTTGCGAATCGCCCAGGACTTGGGCGCCAGCTCACCGACCACAATGTGCAGGTAGGAAATCACGAAGAAGGCGGCAAAGAACGACACGCCCTTGATCACTTCCGGCGACTCGACGCCCACGGCGCCCAGCAGCGGTTCGAGGATGTGCGCGAAGGCGGGCTCACCGACCCAACCCAGGCCCAGGGAGGCGAGGGTAATGCCCAGCTGGCAGGCCGACAGGTAGGCATCAAGCTGGCTGTGCACGGTACGCAGGATTTGCCCGCGCCAGCCGTTTTTGTGGGCGATCGCCTCGACCCGGGTGGCGCGCAGTTTGACCATGGCAAATTCCGCCGCAACGAAGAAACCGTTGAGCAGTACCAGGATCAGTGCAAAAAGAATCATGCCGAAGTCGGCGAAGAGTGTAGCGAGGGTGATACCAGGGGAAGGGTCCATGATGGGGTTTTGCAGGTTCCGTGTTTTCAATAAGGGGTGGCAGGTGGGCCTGAAGGGCAGGCGCAAGTCGGCCAATGTAGCGGCTGACGGGGCGCTTGCCTAGTGCCCACTGCCGGGCGGGGCGTGGAATACGCACTTCGACACGCTGGAAATCTAATGTGGGAGCGGGCTTGCTCGCGAATGCGGTGGGTCAGTCAACACCTTCATGGCTGACCCACCGCATTCGTGAGCACGCCCGCCTTCACCTTTCAGGTTTGGGTCGTTCTCAGGTTATTCATCGGCAGTGCCCCCCCGCGAACGGGTCATCTGCGTCGGCGGAAAATGGCAGGTAAACGTACTGCCATGCCCCAGCACGCTGCTGATTTCCAGGCGCGCACGGTGGCGCAAGAGCACATGCTTGACAATCGCCAGGCCGAGCCCGGTACCGCCGGTATTGGAGTTGCGGCTGGAGTCGACGCGGTAGAAACGCTCGGTCAGACGCGGCAGGTGCTTGGCGTCGATGCCGATGCCGGAGTCTTGCACGCTCAGGTGCGCGCCCTGTTCGTCGGTCCACCAGCGGATGCGGATATTGCCTTTGTCCGGGGTGTACTTCACGGCGTTGAACACCAGGTTGGAAAACGCACTGCGCAACTCACCTTCGCTGCCTTTGAGCAGCACGTTCGGGTCGGCTTCCAGGGTGATCTGTTGCCCACGTTGGCCGGAGAGGGCCAGGGCGTCGTTCTTGATGGTTTGCAGCAGGCTTTGTACGGCGACGGGGTGGTTATCCGAGGGATAATCGGTCGCCTCAAGCTTGGCCAGCAACAGCAGGTCGTTGAGCAGCGTCTGCATGCGTGAACCTTGCTGCTGCATCTGCTGCAGGGCTCGGCTCCAGCGCGGATTGATCTCGTCGACGTTGTCCAGCAGCGTCTCCAGGTACCCACAGATCACGGTCAGAGGCGTACGCAGCTCATGTGAGACGTTGGCGACGAAGTCTTTGCGCATCTGTTCCAGCTGGTGGATGCGGGTGACGTCGCGCACCAGCATCAGGTGTTCATTGTTGCCGTAGCGCGTCAGGTACAGCTGGATGCGTACGCGGTCATTGGTGGGTGAGGGAATTTCCAGGGCTTCTTCGTAGTTTTCCTGCTCGAAGTACTCCTTGAAGCGCGGATGGCGCACCAGGTTGGTCACCGGCTGGCCGCTGTCCTGGGGCGTTTTGAGGCCCAGCAGGGTTTCGGCGGCGCGGTTCCACCATTCCAGGTTGCCGTCGCTGTCGAGCATGATCACCGCATCCTTGAGCGCGGCGGTGGACTCCTGCACCCGGTCAATCACCGCTTGCAGGCGCCCGCGCACCCGTTGGTCGCGTCGTTGCAGGTGGTAAATGCTGTCGAACACTTCGCCCCACAGGCCGTAGCCATCGGGCGGTGCTTCGTCGGGTTTGTGCTGGCGCAGCCATTCGTGCAGGCGCAGCAGTTGCTTGAGGGTCCAACCCAGGTACAAGGCAATGCCGACTGCCAGGCTCCAGCCGTAGTAGCCACTGACCAGGCCCACCAACAGGCAGCCGGTGATCAGCAAAAGCATGTGGCGGATCAGGGTGCCATGCCAGTTTTGGTTCACTTAAACATGCGTCCTTGTCAGCTGTTAAGGAAAAAAGGGACGGGCTCAGCCTTTGGTGGAGAAGCGGTAGCCAGTGCCGCGCACGGTTTGTACCAGATTCTCGTAGGCCTCGCCCAAGGCTTTGCGCAGGCGGCGGATATGCACATCCACGGTGCGCTCCTCCACATAGACGTTGCCGCCCCACACTTGGTCGAGCAGTTGGCCACGGGTGTAGGCGCGTTCCTGGTGGGTCATGAAGAACTGCAGCAGGCGATATTCGGTAGGGCCCATCTCGGCCGGCGTGCCGTCGATGGTCACGCGGTGACTGATCGGGTCCAGCAACAGGCCACCGACTTCAATCGGTGCTTCGCCATCGGTCGGGCCGGCGCGGCGCAGCACGGCTTTCAGGCGTGCGACCAGTTCGCGTGGGGAAAACGGCTTGGTGATGTAGTCATCGGCACCGACTTCCAGGCCCTGGATCTTGTTGTCCTCTTCGCCCTTGGCGGTGAGCATGATGATCGGGATGTCCCCGGTCAGCTCGTCACGCTTGAGACGGCGGGCGAGTTCGATGCCGGAGGTGCCGGGCAGCATCCAGTCCAGCAGGATCAGGTCCGGCTTGCGGTCGACGATAATGGCATGGGCCTGCTGGGAGTTCTCCGCCTCCAGGCAGTCGTAGCCGGCCATTTCCAACGCAACGGCGATCATCTCGCGGATGGGCGCTTCGTCGTCAACAATCAGAATGCTCCTGCCAACCATGCTCAAAAATCCTCTTGTCATTTAACTGTCTTGCGCCGCATTAGATAACGGAATTATTGCAGTCGTGTGACAGTAATTTAGTCGCTCGGGCAATTCCCGCCTCTCTGGACTACGCTTTGGGTCCGAATCCTGACAACCAAAAAAGGAAGGTTCCGATGACTTACAGCACGATTTCCTGGAAAGCCCTGCTGGTAACGGCAGCGTTGACGCTACCGACCCTGGCGTTCGCGGCGGAACCCGCGATGACGAAAGACGGGATGCTGGTGGACCACAAGGGCATGACGCTCTACACCTTCGACAAGGATGCCGACGGCAAGTCAGTGTGCAAGGACCAGTGCGCGACCAACTGGCCGCCGCTCAAGGCTGAGTCCACCGATACGTCGACGGGCAAATGGACGGTGATCACTCGCGACGACCAGACCAGCCAGTGGGCCTATGACGGTAAGCCTGTCTACACCTACAAGGATGACCACAAGGCGGGTGACAAGACGGGTGATGGCAAGGGTGGGGCGTGGCATGTGATCAAGCCCTGATCACCCCTGTAGGAGCCAGCTTGCTCGCGAAGGGCGTTAACGATAACGCTGGGTGCCTGACACACAACAGCGCTCTCAGGTTTTTCGCGAGCAAGCTCGCTCCTACAGCATTCAGCGAAATGCGTAGTCCGCCACAATCCCGACAAATATCGCCAGCCCGGCCCAGTGGTTGTGCAGAAACGCCTTGAAGCACTTCATCCGGTCCTTGTCGCGGGTGTACCAGAACTCCCAGGCAAAACAGCCCGCCGCCGCCAGCAAGCCCAGGTGGAACCAGCCGCCCAGCTCGAACCGTGCGCCCGCCAGCAGCAGGCACGCCAGCGAAAGGCCTTGCAGGGTCAGGATGATCACGCGATCAGCTTCACCAAACAAAATGGCGGTGGATTTCACGCCGATTTTCAAATCGTCATCGCGATCGGTCATCGCGTAATAAGTGTCGTAGCCCACCGTCCACAGCAGGTTGGCGATATACAGCAGCCACGCGGCGGCGGGCAGGCTGCCGGTCTCGGCGGTAAACGCCATCGGCATACCCCAGGAAAACGCCGCGCCCAGCACCACTTGAGGGTAATAGGTGTAACGCTTCATGAACGGGTAGCTCGCCGCCAAAGCCAAACCACCGAGGGACAACAGGACAGTGGTGGCGTTGGTCAACAGCACCAGCAGGAAACTGATGCCCATCAGCACCGCAAAAAACACCAGCGCTTCCTTGGAGCTGATCTTGCCGCTCACCAGTGGGCGCTGCTCGGTGCGCTTCACATGGCCGTCGACCTTGCGGTCGGCCCAATCATTGATCACGCAGCCGCCCGCCCGGGTCAGCACCACGCCCAGCACGAAAATCACAATATTGATCAGGGACGGCGAACCTTTGCCTGCAATCCACAGTGCCCACAGCGTCGGCCACAGCAGCAAGTAAATGCCGATGGGTTTGTCCATCCGGGTCAACTGAATGAAATCCCAGGCCCTCGGGTTCAGGCGGTTCAGGGATTTGAGCAGGCTTTGATACATCAGCAGTTCTCCGGATGGGCATGCAGCGCGTGCCAGAAGCTCGGCAAAAAGATCTCCGCCACCAGCACGCTCAGCGAACCGCGATCGAAGCGTGAGCGGCGCGCCCACAGCCCGTCGGTCTGGACCGTCGTGGGCAGCCATTGTCGCGGGTAATGGCACACCTCAATGGCCTGGCGGGTGAATGCCTGGTCGCAAAACAGCAATTCACCCAGTGAACGGCTGCCCAACTCATCCATATGCAAGCCGTCGCCCTGCAAGGCACTGCGCGCCGCCACACTGCGCGCGAACACCCAAGGCTGGCCCTGCCCACGCAAATACACTTCACGCACCCAGCCGATAGTGGCCGGGGCCAGTGCCAGGGCAGCGCATTCATCATCGCGCAGTGGCTGCCACCCTTCGAACAGTGGCGTCACGCTGAAACCGTCGCTGGACAGCCACGTCAGCCGCCGTGTCAGTGAGTCTTCGTTGAACAGCCAATTGAGGGTCAAAGGCGCAGGCGCAGGGTGCAGAAGGCTCTGGGTCAGCCATTGGCAAGCATCGGAAGAGTCGATTGAGTGCGGCACGGTGAGTCAGTATTGGCAGCAAAAGAGGCGGCGAGCTTACCATGGCGTCCCTGGTTTTTGCCGGACCGAACTGGCTGTTTGCGTCGATCGTGCTTGCATCTGCCCGCCCCGATCAGTACAAAACGCCCTGAGCCGCACGGCAACGCTGGATCCATCGACCGTCGGCCAAACTGCCTGGACCCTGAGGAAGTAAGTAATGAAGAAGTGGCAATGTGTAGTCTGCGGCCTGATCTATGACGAGAAAGACGGCTGGCCGGATGACGGAATCGCTCCGGGAACCCTGTGGCAAGACGTCCCGGAAGACTGGCTGTGCCCTGACTGCGGCGTGGGCAAAGTGGATTTCGAAATGATCGAAATCGGCTAATTTTCAGCTTTCAGATAAGTACTACAAGGAGAAAGGAATGAACGCACCTGTCGTGATCATCGGCACAGGATTGGCCGGTTACAACGTGGCCCGGGAGTTTCGCAAGCTCGACAGCGAGACCCCATTGCTGCTGATCACCGCGGATGACGGGCGCTCCTACTCCAAGCCCATGCTCTCCACCGGCTTTGGCAAGAACAAGGAAGCCGATGGCCTGAGCATGGCCGAACCCGGCGCCATGGCCGAGCAACTCAAGGCCGAAGTGCGCACTCACACCCGCGTCAGCGGCATCGACCCCGGCCACAAGCGCCTGTGGATCGGCGAGGAAGCGGTGGCGTACCGCGACCTGATCCTGGCCTGGGGCGCAGAAACCGTGCGTGTGCCGGTGGAAGGCGATGCGGCTGAACTGATTTTCCCTATCAACGATCTCGAAGATTACGCACGCTTTCGTGCCGCCGCTGCCGGCAAACGCCGTGTGCTGCTGCTCGGCGCCGGCCTGATCGGCTGTGAATTTGCCAATGACCTGATCCTTGGCGGTTATGAAATCGACCTGGTGGCACCGTGCGAGCAAGTCATGCCGACCCTGCTGCACCCGGCCGCCGCCGCAGCGGTACAGGCCGGCCTGGAAAGCCTTGGCGCGCGCTTCCACCTGGGTCCTGTCCTCAATCGCCTACAGCGCACCGCTGACGGCTTGGAAGCCCATCTGTCGGACGGTGAAGTGATCGCCTGCGACCTGGTGGTCTCGGCCATCGGTCTGCGTCCACGCGTGGACCTGGCCGCCGCCGCCGGCCTGCAGACCAACCGCGGGATCATGGTGGATCGCCACCTCAAGACCTCCCACGCCAATATCTACGCCCTGGGCGACTGCGCCGAGGTCGACGGCCTGAACCTGCTGTACGTGATGCCGCTGATGAGCTGCGCCCGCGCCCTGGCCCAGACCCTGGCCGGCAACGCCACCGCAGTCAGCTACGGCCCGATGCCGGTGACCGTCAAGACGCCGGTCTGCCCACTGGTGGTCTCGCCACCGCCTCGCGGCACCGAAGGCGTCTGGAGCGTTGAAGGCGAGGGTGCCGACATCAAGGCCTTGTGCCGCGACGCCAGCGGCCGCCTGCTGGGCTACGCACTGACCGGCAGCGCCGTGATGGAAAAACTCGCGCTCAATAAAGAACTTCCACCGTTGCTGGCGTAAATAGCGGTCGTTCTGTCGGAATAACCGCGTTTTTCACCCTAGAAAGGTCGCCGCGAGACTGGCGGAGCGTGCGAGGGCATGCCATCCTCACTCCCGTCTGCCGCAGAGTAGAGCCTGCGGCGCTTTGGGCGCTGCTCCAGAAGAGAGCAGCACGGACATAACAACAAAAAACCGTCAAAGAGGCTTCACTTATGCGTAAACCAGAACTCGCAGCCGCCATCGCTGAAAAAGCGGATCTCACCAAAGAACAGGCTAACCGCGTCCTTAACGCTGTTCTCGAAGAAATCACCGGCGCCCTGCACCGCAAGGACAGCGTCACCCTGGTTGGCTTCGGCACCTTCCTGCAACGCCATCGCGGCGCCCGCACCGGCAAAAACCCACAAACCGGTGAGCCGGTGAAAATCAAGGCGAGCAACACCGTTGCGTTCAAACCGGGTAAATCGCTGAAAGACACTGTTAACGCGTAATGGCGTTACCGTCTCGAACGGGGCGGGGTGGTAGGAAAAATGGGCACGCCGACTGGGTCGGGTGCCCATTTTTTGTCCTTGGTGTTACAGAGCCTGCAGGCCAACCAGCAAGCTCACGGGTGTAGACGCGCCGTCCTCTTATTTAGAGTCATCATTGGACCTGCCAGTTCTTTTTGAAAAGCGCACGTCACCCGCAATAATTTCAATGTAATAATCATGGCTTTGGATAATATAGTGTGTGTATTTGTTCTTGTCATAGGCTCTCCAGTTGGGTGAAGTGATATCCCTTTCTTTTGTCAGGCCTTCAAGCCAAGAGGACTCAGGGATTACCCAATAGGAGGACTTGAACTCATCGTCCTCGCGGTTTTCGTAATAGTGCAGGTGTTTATTACGCTCCAGCCTGAGGGCCCATACATTAGAGAAATCCAGAATGCCAATATATTTGGAGTAGTTTGCGTTTTTGGTCCAAGTAGGAAACTCGGCTCTTACATCATCTCGCTCAAGGGTGATGCGAACGTTGTCATTCGGCGCCTGCCATACTGGCAACTCAATAGCGAATGCCCGATCTTTACTTGTAGGTACTGTCATAGCCGTTATCCTTTGCATGTTGGTACTTTGGACGTACCGCTATTTGGCAAGCCATTATTCCTGAGTCGGGTATTAAAGTCGCGTAGCAGGGTAGGGTCGGTAATGACCTTGTACTTAATTTGTTTTGCCTTGCCCAGCACAGCAATCGCCAGGCGGCTGTTGCCATCCCGTGCGACAAGCTGGCCTTTGACATTCACCACTTCAATTGGTGGGAAATCGGTAACTTTCAGTTTGCCCTTTTTAACTTGGTTGACGACAGATTGGATAGGTTTTTTTCCTTCGGGAGTATCGAACGCGCTATTGATGGTTCGCTGGGCAAAGTTGATGTCCTTCGGGTTTCCTAATTGCTCACCTGGGCCCAGCTCAATGCCTTCCAGGCCAAGCGGGTCAACCCAGCTGAAAGGGTTGAAGCCGTATAAGTAGAGATTCAGTCCTCCCATCAAGCTGATCGGGTCAGGGGATGTAAAGCGCCCTATATCCGGATCGTAGAATCTGAAAGTGTTGTAGTGCAGCCCTGTTTCTCGATCCAGATACTGCCCCTGGAATCGCAGGTTCTGTTCTTCAATGTAATGAGGTTCTCGCACTTCCTCCAGCGTGTTGCCCCACACCCGGTACGTTGCCTGCCAGACGATGTGGCCGTCAGCTTCGCTGAGTTGTGCCGGAAGGCCGTTGAGATCGTTATGGTAATAACGCAATTTCTGCAGTTGTCCAATGCCATCTACGCGGGCCAGGGGTTCATAGCCCTCATTTTCGTACACGTATAGGCTGGTCTGGCTGTATTTGTGTTCCTGCAAGAGACGCAAGCCGTCCCAGGAAAAACGAGTTTCACTCAGTGGGTAACCATCAATACCGTGTTCCGTTTTTTTGATGCGTCGGCCCAGTGGGTCATAGTGCATTTTCACCACGTTGCCGTTTTCATTGCGGACTTCAATCAGTCGGCTTTCTGCATCGTAGGCAAATCGTTGTACGCCTCGGGAGGTGCTGCGTTTTTCGATCATGCGTCCGAAGCCGTCATAACGGTAGCGCTTGTCCTGATAGGTCATCAGCTTGTTATGTACTACTAGGCCCGCTCCGGGGTGCGGACTGTCCAGCAGGTTGGCGGCGGCGTCGTAAGTAAAGGTTTCGCGCTGGCCCAGCAGGTTATCCTGGCTGGCAGTGATGCGGCCGGTAGCGTCGTAGTGCAACAGCTGGCGCTGCTGGGTCGTTGGTTGCTGATCGAGTTTGCCGGTCAAATTGTCAGCGGGGTCGTATTCGAAGTGCTGTTGCATTGCCGCCGGCGTCAGCATGGGCTGGTGGCTATGACGGCAATGGCGTGAACGCAGGCGACCGCTCCGGTCGTATTCGCTACGTGTGCTGAGCTGGCCTTGAGTACGTAGCACTTCACGATGAAGGCGGTCGCGCTCGAAGTCGCTGATAACTTCTCCGTCCAGATTGATCTGATGCAAGTGGCCGCTGCCGTAATACAGCCGATTAAGCCAGCGGCCGTCAGGCAGTTGGGTCTGGGTTAGATTGCCGAGTTCGTCATAGTGATGTTGCAAGGTGCCCATAGGGCTTTGTTCGGTCAATAACCGGCCGAGAGGAGCGTATGCGAAACTCAGGACTTGGGTATCGCCCGACAGATCGGTAAAGGTGACGGCGCAGAGCTGGTCCAGCGAATCGTAAACGTATTCGGTGCGGCCATCATCGGTCATTTTTGCAATCAGTCGGCCAACAGCGTCGCGTTCCATCCGGTGAACGATAGGTGACGGCGTCTCGGCAGCGTTGACCAGAGTATTGTCGAAATGCGCGGGAACGGCCGTCATTGCAGTCATGTGGTTCAGCAGATCATAGGTGTAGCGCTTGGCGCTGCCATCGAGGTCTCGCTGTTCGGTCAAGCGATCCCCGGCGTCCCAGACAAACTGGTAGCTTTCTTCATTCTCGTTGATCAGGGCTTTCAGCCGTCCATAGCTGTCATAAGCGAACTTCACCCGTCGGCCATAGGCATCCGTTCGCTGACACACCTGGCCACGCCTATTGTGTTGATACAACGTGGTGTGCCCTGCCGGGTCGGTGTAACCCAGCAATAGGCCACTGGTATCACGTGTGTACTGTTCGGTTCGCCCGTCAGGCAATTGGCTGCTGATCAGCCGCCCACGGGCGTCATGGCTGAACTGAGTACGTTCTCCGAGCGCATCAGTGATGAACTGTAAAAATCCCCGCTCGTCGTAACCGAATCGCGTCGAATAACCCGAGCAATCGATGTGTTCGACCAATTGCCCAAACGGACTCCAGCGCAGCTTTTTGCTTTTGCCGGTAGCGTCGATGATTTCCACGGGGTGGCCGTGGCTGTCGTAGCGATAACGGGTAATGTGGCCCATCGGGTCGGTGGCGGCGATGCAGTTACCGCGCTGATCGTATTGATAGTGCCAGCTGTGGTTGGCGGGGTTGGTCTCAACCAGAGGTAATGCCCAGTGTTCGAGCCACATCGTCGAATCGCGACGGCCCAGCGGGTCGATTTCACTGATGAGGTTACCGGTTTCGTCGTAGCTATATTCAAAGCGCCCGCCCTGAGGATCGGTAGCGCCGAGCAATTGGCGCTCATCGTTCCAGTCGAACAGCCAGGTCTGGCCGAGATTGTCGCTGTACTTGGTGATTTGGTGCTGGTTGTTCCAATGACGAATGCTGATGCGCTGCATGCCGTCGGTGATGCGCGTGACACCGGCACTCAGGTCGTACTCGAAATGGTAAGCATCGCCTTCATCGGTCCAATGGTGTGATACGCGCCATTCCACGTCCTCAACCAAGGCCCACTCATAAAAACAGCGCAGTCCGGCAGGCAGTTGGTGCTCTACCATCCGCCTGCCTGCGTCGTAACTGAAGCGTCGTTGTATCTGACCGGTGGCATCGCGCACCTCTGTCAGATCGCCAGTTGCGTTGTAACTGTAACTCACGAGCACTTCACGACGCTGATCAGGGTAAACACGCTCAATCTTGGACACGTGACCCTGGTCGCGGATTAATTCAACCTGCACCAGATCAAGGTTGTCGTGCAACTGCACCAAACGCCCGGCGGCGTCGTAGTTGAGGTGGATGCGATGGTCGTTGCGGTCACCAAGCTGAGTAAGGCGTAGCAGTGATACGTTTGCCGGAGTGGATTCGAACAAGCGATATATACCGTCGGCGCTTTCGATCAGCAACTGACCATTGCGATGTCGCCGAATGCTCAAACCCTCTCCCGGACTGAACATCGCGCTGCCAAGTGATATACCGCCAAGGTTGATTCGCCTGCCTTGCTCGTCGGTGTAGAGCAATTCTTCACCGCCGTCAGGGTGTAGCAGTATCTCTACGCTGATCTCGTACGGGACACTCCAGCCTGCACCAAACATCCCGGTGCGGCGCTCATCTCGCGAGTTATAAAAACGTTGCCAATCGATTGGCAGGATGCCGGGCAATACAAAATCCAGCTCAGTCTCGCCACCCAATACCTTGGCCCCAGTTGCCGCATGCACCGGGTTAGGTGACCCCATCGTCGCATTGGCTGCAGCGCCCATCGCTTGGCTGACGGCATAAGAAGTTACCCCCGCGAGCAACATGCACGGCAAATTACTCAGCGTCTTGCCTTTGGCACCTTTCAGCATCATCAGCGCTTCAATCGCCAACCCCACCCCAGGGGTTTTCCCGCTGCGAATCTCCTGCACCACCACCGTCCCACCACCAATGGTGACGTTTGGCGAGATCAGCCCCGACGACACCACCGTCGCATCGCACATGCTGCGGTCGCCACTGCGCACGGCGGGCTGGCCGTTGATGGTGACTTTGTCAGACCCTTCGGCCAGAAGCTGTGGTGGCATCGGCGGATGGCGGGCACACAGGACCATGTCGGTGAGGGCCGGTACCACGCCCGGTGCAGGCGTGGCGACAGTGGGGCGCCATAGTTGGGAGAAGAAACCCTCGGCCATGTCCAGAAAGCCGGGCTCGGGTCGTGGCTCGGGGTCGGGCTCCGGCGGCACTTGCTCAAGCTCTGTGCCAGCGGGCGCCACGTGCGAGGGAATGGAGCCTGCGGCCCGTGCAGCCGGAATGCTGTTGACGAAAGTGTCGGTCGAACCCACCGCAATCGTGGCTTCCACCACGGGCGGGAACAGCGCGTTGGCGAAGCTCTCGCACATCTTGCTGAGGCCCTTGTCGGCCCCCGTCTTGCTCATGGCCATGCCGACGACAATGCCCACCACCGCGCCGAGGATGCAGCCGCCGATACCGGCGGTAGCAATCGTCACCCCCACGGCCGCCGCGACAGCAGCAGTCGCCAGCGCAGTAATCGCCACGTTGGCCGCCACTTCCAGCACACCGCCGAGGATGTCGGCCATCATGGAGGTGTGGGTCAGCGCATCGCCCATCCGGGCAGCCCATAGAGCGTCAGACATACAAGCAGCTCATCAAGAAACAGCGTCGAACGACAGCGAATTTTTAATCAACGCCCAATGCGCCGCCTCGGCATCCCCGAGCTTGTCGGCCTTCACGTAACTCAAGGCGAGCATCTTGCGCGTTCCCGGTAGCACCAGCGCCAACTGGTACTGGAACACTTTGTCATTGCCCTTGTTGAACTGGCTGCGCAGCTCGATGCCTTCCACTTCTTGGGCTGCGCCCAAACGCACGTCCACACCGGGTTGGTAGCGCAAATCCTGCACCTGCTTTTCCAGGCGCTGGAGCTGGTCGTTGAAGTTGCTGTGCAGGGTTTCACCCTCGGCGAGCAGGCTGCGGCTGACAATCAGGGATGTTCCCAATTCAGGGAACTTGAGGATATTGATTGTCGCGTCCTGCAACTCACTGGCGGGCAGTTGAAACTGGAATTCGTTGATTCGATACGTCATGAAAACAGGTCTCGTCAGGAACTTTTAGGCGCGGGGAACGCGGCTTTGATATTGGCGTCGATGGCGCCTTTCTGGCCCTGGCCATCCGGCGTGGCGCCGGGGCCGCCGCCATTGTTCAGGTGCAGGACGCCGCCGGTGTTGAACTCTGCGTCGCCGCTGGCATAGAAGCTGATCTGCACGCCGGTGAGGTTGATCTGCCCACTGGCGTTCAACTCCAAAATGCTTTCGCCGCAGACCAGGCGCAGGTTTTCGCCCACTTCGATGACGTAGCTCTGGCTGATGCTGTCGGTCTTCTTCTGGCCTACTGAGAGGATGTCTTCCTGCTTGACGATGCGCAGGCGGTTGTTGCCGATGGTCACCGTCTCGTTATGCCCGATGCTTTTGTTACGGTCATGCCCCACCGAATGGCTCTCATCCACCTCCACCACGATGTCCTGATTGCGCTCGGCGTGGATATACAACTGCTCCAACCCCTTCTTGTCCTCCATGCGGATTTCATTGAAGTTGGCTGGGCTGCCGCCCTTGCTGGAGCGGCTTTTCATGCCGCTCTGGGTAGCGTTCTCCGGCAGGTCGTAGGGCACTGTCTGCTCGGCGTTGTACACGCGGCCGGTGATGATCGGCCGGTCGGGGTCGCCTTCCAGAAAGCTCACAATCACTTCCTGGCCGATCCGTGGGATCTGCATCGAACCCCAGTTCTTGCCGGCCCAGGATTGCGATACACGAATCCAGCATGAGCTGTTCTCGTTGGATTGGTCGTGACGGTCCCAGTAGAAGTGCACTTTTACGCGGCCGTACTGGTCAGTCCAGATTTCCTCGCCCTTGGGGCCGACCACCAGCGCGGTCTGCGGGCCTTTGACGATGGGCCGATGGGTGTTGGCCAGCGGGCGGAAACTCTGCTGGGCGTCGATGCAGGTGAGGCTGCTTTCGAACTGCGCCGAACCCGAGCCGCCGCCGCTTTCCAGGCTTTCCTGGACGATGTAGTAGCGGCAGCCGACGATCAGGTATTCGCGGTTCTGGTCCTGGCGACTGAAGCCGGTCAGGCTGAACAAATGCCCCGAACCCAGGCCACGGGCGTTGCCGTTGAACTCGATCTGTTCATGCAGGGTTTGCAGGGCTTCGATGCGGGTGCGCGCATAGTGCTCGCCGTCTTCGCTTTGCACGTAGGTGCCGGGGTAGTCGTACAGCGGATAGTCGCCGGCGGTGTGCGGGCGCGGCATGGCCGAGCGCACGTCGATGCTGGCGCTGGGGCGTTGGAAGTCGTAGTCGTTGAGCTCCATCGAGCCCGGCTGCACCTCTTGCGCCAGGTGCCAGTTGTGCATGTGGTCGCGTTCGCGCTGCTGCTCGTCCTTGGGGTAGTACGGGATCGACGCGTAGCCGGGCACGGTGGTGTGGGCGCCGTAGGCGTCGGCCAGCACCAGCACATGGCGGTCCTGCTCGTGGCGGAAGAAGTAGTAGATACCTTCCTGTTCCATCAAACGGCTGACGAAATCAAAGCTGGTCTCGCGGTACTGCACGCAGTATTCCCACTCGCGGTACGGCCGGCTCAGGGCGTCCTCGAAGTCGGAAAACCCCAGGTCGCGGAACACCTGCTTGATGATCTGCGGGATGCTCAGGTTCTGGAAAATCCGGCAGTCGGACGTGCGGCTGAGCAGCCACAACCAAGGACGCAGCGTCACCTGGTAACTGGCGAACTGGCCCTGGTCGATGTTCTGACTGCACCGCGCGACGATGCCGTGAAAATGCCGCTCACCTCCGTCCGCCAGTTGCAGGCCCACGCTCATGGGCTTGCCGAGCAACTGGTTGAGGTCGATGTTGGCGTCCAGGGACGTCAGTTGCAGCTCATAGTTGAACAGCCTGCCCAGCTCTTCACCGCCGCCCATTTCATTGAGCAGCAGCACATCCGGCCCGAGGGGGCTGGTGATCTTGGCCAGGCGTGAGGCTTGGTTGAATAGCATTGGGCGTCCTGTAAAGGTCTTGATTACTGAAGGAACCGAATCCAATGTGGGAGCTGGCTTGCCTGCGATAGCAATTGAACATTCAACATTGATGTTGACTGATACACCGCTATCGCAGGCAAGCCAGCTCCCACATTTTGACCGTGTTCCGTCAGGTCAATCTGCGTCGCTGAAGTCGTAGTGCAATTCATTATCCCGGCTGCTGATCCGTACCCCCGCCAACGCCTTGCCTTCGAGCATGCGCGTGAGGAACTCACGGCTCATGTCCGGCAGCAGGCTGTTGGTGAGAATGGTGTCGATCATGCGCCCGCCGCTTTCGGTCTCGGTGCAACGCGAGACGATCAGGTCGACCACCGCGTCGTCGTAATCGAAGGCCACTTTGTGCGTCGTCTCCACACGCTTCTTGATGCGGTTGAGTTGCAGGCGGGTGATTGCCTTGAGCATCTCGTCGCTCAGCGGGTAGTAAGGGATGGTTACCAGGCGGCCGAGCAGCGCAGGCGGGAAAATCTCCAGCAGCGGCTGGCGCAGGGCCTTGGCGATTTCCTCCGGCTCCGGCACGTTCGCCGGGTCTTTGCACACCTGGGAAATCAGCTCGGTGCCGGCGTTGGTCGTCAGCAGGATCAGGGTGTTCTTGAAGTCGATCACCCGGCCTTCGCCGTCCTCCATCACGCCCTTGTCGAACACCTGGAAGAAGATTTCATGCACGTCCGGGTGGGCTTTTTCCACCTCATCCAGCAGCACCACGCTGTAGGGTTTGCGCCGTACCGCTTCGGTCAGCACGCCGCCTTCGCCGTAGCCGATATAGCCCGGAGGTGCGCCCTTGAGGGTCGACACCGTATGGGCTTCCTGGAACTCGCTCATGTTAATGGTGATGACGTTCTGCTCGCCGCCGTACATGGCTTCGGCCAGGGCCAGGGCGGTTTCGGTCTTGCCCACGCCGGAGGTGCCGGCCAGCATGAACACGCCAATCGGCTTGCTCGGGTTGTCGAGGCCGGCGCGGGATGTCTGGATGCGCTTGGCGATCATCTGCAGGGCGTGGTCCTGGCCGATGATGCGTTTCTTCAGGTGCTGGTCGAGGTTGAGCACCGTTTCCAGCTCGTTGCGCGCCATGCGGCCGACCGGGATGCCGGTCCAGTCGGCGACCACCGAGGCCACGGCCTGGTAATCCACGGTGGGCAGGATCAGTGGGGTTTCGCCTTGCAGCGCGGTCAGGCGTTGTTGCAGGTCGACCAGCTGGGCGCGCAATTCATCGCTCTCGTTGTTGCCGGCAGGGCTGTCCACGACACCGACTTTTTCGCGCAACGTTGCCCGGGTGGCGAGCAACTCATCTACCAGCGCTTTCTCTTCAGCCCAACGGCTTTCCAAGGTTTCAAGACGCTCACGCTCAGCGCTCAACAGCGTCTCGGTGTTGGTCTGGCGCGCACCAATTGCAATGCCGATGGCGTGTTCGCGGGCGATGATCTGCAACTCGGTTTCCAGGGCTTCGATGCGACGGCGGCTGTCGTCCACTTCGGCCGGAACCGCGTGCAGGCTGATGGCGACGCGAGCGCAGGCGGTGTCCAGCAGGCTCACGGACTTGTCCGGCAACTGGCGCGCTGGAATGTAGCGATGAGATAGCTTCACCGAGGCTTCCAGCGCCTCATCGAGGATCTGCACCTGGTGGTGTTTTTCCATGGTCGACGCCACGCCGCGCATCATCAGCAGCGCCTTGTCCTCCGACGGCTCGGCGACTTGCACCACCTGGAAACGCCGGGTCAGCGCCGGGTCCTTCTCGATGTGCTTCTTGTACTCGGCCCAGGTGGTCGCGGCCACGGTGCGCAAGGTGCCACGTGCCAACGCCGGCTTGAGCAGGTTGGCTGCATCACCGGTGCCGGCGGCACCACCGGCACCCACCAGTGTGTGGGCTTCGTCGATAAACAGAATGATCGGCTTGGGCGAGGCCTGCACGTCTTCTATAACCTGGCGCAGGCGCTGTTCGAATTCGCCTTTCATGCTGGCGCCGGCTTGCAGCAGGCCCACATCAAGGCTGCGCAGTTCCACGTCTTTCAATGCTGGCGGCACGTCACCGGCGACGATACGCAGGGCGAAACCTTCGACCACCGCGGTCTTGCCCACCCCGGCTTCACCGGTGAGGATCGGGTTGTTCTGGCGGCGGCGCATGAGGATGTCGACCAGTTGGCGGATTTCTTCATCACGGCCAACAATCGGGTCGAGTTTGCCGCTGCGCGCCTGTTCGGTCAGGTCGACCGTGAAACGCTTGAGGGCTTCCTGCTTGCCCATCGCACTCGGCGCCATCGCACCGCTGGCTTCGCCCGGAACGGCGCCGGCGTTGAAACCGTCGCTTGCGCTCAGGGCATTTTCCGGCGAATCGCCGACGTATTCGTCAAAGCGCTCGCTCAGGGCTTCGGCCTTGATCTTGTCGAATTCCGACGACAAGCCCAGCAACGCATGACGCAGGCTGGGTGTCTTCAAGATACCAAGCACCAAGTAACCGGTGCGCACTTGGCTTTCACCGAACATCAGGCTGCCGTAGACCCAGCCGCGCTCAACCGCTTCTTCCACATGCGAGGACAGGTCGGTGATCGAGGTCGAGCCACGCGGCAAACGATCCAGCGCTTCGGTGAGGTCACGGGCCAGGCGCGCCGGCTCCACGTTGAACTGACGGATGATGCGGTGCAGGTCCGAGTCCTGCAGTTGCAGCAACTGGTGAAACCAGTGAGCCAGTTCCACATACGGGTTGCCCCGCAGCTTGCAGAACACGGTGGCGGCTTCGATGGCCTTGTAGGCCACGCTGTTGAGTTTGCCGAACAGTGCGGCGCGACTGATTTCACCCATGCTCTGGATTCCTTGAGGTGGTGGCCTGATCGGCGTAATGCCGGGCCAGGATTAGGTCGTTGGCGTCGTGCGCAGGGCTACCGAGCCAGGTGTTGAAGCCCAGGCGGAACTGGCCGTTGAGTTGCAGTGCCGGCACTTCAGGTTGTTGCAAAACCAGGTTGAGGTCCCAGTCCAGTTCATGGCCCAGGTACTCGGCCACCCACGCCACCAGCTCGTTGAACGGCTGTTGGCCGGGCAGCATGCCCATGTAGTCCTCCAGCGTGAGCGGGCCCAGGCGGATACGGAATTTGTGCTGGCGGTCCCATACGAAGCTGCCCAGGCAAAAGTCCACGCCCAGGCGGTTGGCGCTCACGCTGACGCGGCTGCGTTCGGGCAACTCCAACCATTGGCCGACGTACTCTTCAATCTCCACAGGCAGCCCGAAGTACTCGCCGAGAATGGCTTTCAGGCCGTCGGGATAGCGGGTTTGCGCGGACAGATGGCCGCTGTAATGCAGCTTCGCGGTGTCCGGGATGAGTCCCTGATTCAGCAGGCTCGGCATGCCCCGTCCACTCAACGCGGCGAGGCGTGCGGACCAGTAATCATCGTCCGGGCGGTCGTGGCTGACCGTCGGCCGGGCCTCTGCCCAGGCCCGGTAAAACAGGCTCAGCAGGCGATGGTGGAACACATCCAAAAACTGCTTGCTGGTGCTGTCGGCGTTGTTGCGCTGGCGCTCGCGCACATATTCGGTGATATGCAGCGGCAGCGGGCCATTGGGTCCGCCAAGGCCGAAGAAGAACTGCTCGAGCCGCGCCGGCTTGCCGTCGCCACCGGGATCGACCGAGGCCAGCGTGGCCGGCGCGAAGGTGCAGTCGGCCTGTTGCCCCAGGCGCAGCGGATCATCCGCCAGGCGCAGGGAATGGCCCAGGCGCGGCAGGTCCGGCGATTCGCACTCGATACGCCGCAGCGCCTGGAAGAAATCGTATTCCCAGGGCTCCTGATGCATCGCATCCAGGGTACTCACAGGGTCGGACGACGTCCGGGCTTGGCTTTCCATCGCATGATCTCGCCGCGTTCGGTGGTACGGATCACCGTCTCGGTAAAACTGTTGATCGACACGTAGCGTGCCAGGAAGCGTTCCAGCACCGCACCGAGCAGGAACACGCCGGTGCCGCGAAACGCGTTTTCATCGAATTCCAGGGTGATCTCCAGCCCGCGCCCAAATACGATCGGGCCGGGCATCGGCAGGCGGCGGGTCACCGCTTTGCTGCTGACGTCGCGCAGGCCTTCGATCTGCAATTGCAGGGCGGCGTCGTTGCTGTCGCCATACAGGCGCAACAGTTCGCGCAAGGCCGCGGCGCCCTGGCCCTGTTCGCTCAACGACAGATAGTTGAGCGACAACTGGCTTATCAGGCGCCAGGCCTTGGCGTCATGGGCATGGCTGGCGCGCGGACGACTGGGGCCTGCCACGCAACGTACGGACAGCACCGGGGCGCTGTCGGCCAGGGTGAAGTCGGTCTTGCCGTTGCCGATGCTCATGAACAGTGGCAGATCGCGGTTGGTGCACAGCGCGGTCACGCCGAGCTGGCGCAGGTCGTGGCGGTACGGCGACTGTCGGCTGTCCACCAGGCTGACGAAGGTTTCGCTGCCGACATAAGTGGAGCGCGGACCGTTGCGGCGTTGGTCGCTGGACAACACGCGCGGCTCGCGGCGCACCGTGTAGTACGCCTGGTCCCGGCCGTAGCGGGAGGGATCACGCACTGCATAGAACGGCAAAAATGGCTGCTCCGGCCCAGTGCCGTGTCCTGTGATGCCACTCAACGAATGAATCTCGAAATCCATCGGGCGCGTACGGTCGGCGATCACATGGTGTTCGTTGACCCGGTCAGACAAGTGGATGCGGTCCACGCGCTTGGGGAACAAGTTGATCGCCGGGGTGCAGAACGGCAGGAACTGCGCCGCGCCGACGCTGCCTTCCAAACTCGGCTCATGGCGGTCGAACAGCACGATCAGTTCCAGTTCCTGGCCGTCGCAGCGTTTGACCGCGCGGCTCAGCTCAGCGAACTCGACGAACAGGAAGCGGTGGGGCAGGGCAAAGTATTCCTGCAACAGGCGATAGCCCTGGAACGCACGCGCAACAACCGGCATGGCGGCGTCGGCGTCATCGAAACCCCGCGAGCGCAGTGCGTCTTGTGGCAGGCGCTCGACCCAATCGCCCCCCGGCTTGCGTGCAAACACCGCGCAGGCGTTGCCCAGCAGTTGCTCGTAAAGGCGGAACGGTTGTTCGTCAGCACCGCTGAGGTACAGCGGCAGGTTATCCAGGTCGAGGCTGTTGAAGGGCAATTCGGCGCCGGTGCGCAGGGTCAGGCGCAGGCCGGCCTTGGCTTTCGGCTCGCTGGCGGCCAAACGGCCCAACACGGCGGCGGGGTTGCCGAAGTACTCGGCGTTGCTCACTTGCAACGGCCATAACGTCACTGGATGAGCAGTGCGGTACTCGCAACAGGTCTGGGTTTCACGACCTAATGCGGCGCGCAGTACAGTGTCGCGGGGCAGTGGGAAACCACTGGCCAGGGAGCCCTCGTCCGGGTCGGTCTGCAATTGCACCACGGTCATCGACGGCGTGGGCGCCAAGTAGTGCGGGTAGGCGATTTCCAGCAGGTTGTGGGTGAAGGTCGGGTACTCGGCATCAAGCTTGAGCTGCACGCGGGCGGTGAGGTAGGCAAAACCTTCGAGCAGGCGTTCGACGTACGGGTCGGCGCAGTCCATGCCGGACAGGGTCAGCCGACTGGCGATCTTCGGGTATTCCTTGGCGAACTCGGCGGCGCTTTCGCGCACGTGGTGCAGTTCCTGGTTGTACAGCTCTAGCAGGCGCGGATTCATGGGCGTCTCCGCTGGTCGGCATTCACCACGCGCACGTGGCCTGATTCCAGGTCGAGGTCAGTTTGCAGCAGCAGGCGCAATGGCACCGGCTGGGCCCACAGGTCGCCTTCAATCTCGAAACTCAGGGCGTTATGGTTCATCTCGCCATGGCCGACGCGGGCTTTGACCCGCAGGGTGTGGCGCAGGATGCGCGGTTCAAAGGTTGCGATGGCCTGGTAGATCAGGGCTTCCAGGGCCTTGATGTCGACACTGGAAACACTGTTGCCCGCCAGCGCCGGCAGGCCGTAATTGACCACCGATGTGCCGGCCGGGGTGTGCAGCGTGGCATCGGCATCGAGCAACGACGTGGTGTTGAGCAGCCACGCCAGGTCACGCAGCACCGAGGCTTTTAATTGGGTCAGGGACAGCACGCGTTTGTCGGCGCTTTCCTTGGGATTGGTCGGGTCGTCGTCGGTCAGCCGGTCCAGCAGGGACGGTTGCAGACGGTCGCGGGAAGCGATTTCAGTTACCACCAAAGCAGCTCCACGGACGGGTTGTGAGGGGGACGGTGGGTGAGCGGGGAGGCCTGGGGCCGTGGCGCGCAGCCACGGCCACCAGGGCTATCAGCGCTTGGTGTTGGAGCGGATGTTCCAGCCAAACTTGATCGCGCCGCCGTCTTTGGTGCCGTCGGCTTTCTGCGGCTGGTAGTCGACCATCACTTGGGCAAAGTTCAGGGTGACGTTCTCGGTCAGGCGGTCATCGGTGCCCGAACCGCCCGTGCTCAGGGAAGTCACCAGCACTTCTTCCAGGTTGATCACCATGTACTCGACCTGGCTTTCGCCACCGGCCTTGCGCACGGTCAGCTTGACCTTGTCGATGTGCTTGCCGCTGGCGCAGTGCATCATCAGGTTCGGCGAAGCCTTGTCGACGTACTTGGTCAGCGACAGGTCCTGGATATTCACCTTGCCCGCGCCGCCGCCACCGCCGACATGCATATTGCCGGACTGGGCCATGCCCCAGCTCCAGTTCAGCACGTCGATTTCGTCCTTGTGGGCCTTGTCCATGGACTCGCCCTTGATGTCGCCGATCTTGATGAAAATATCAACAGCCATGTTTTCTCCCTGTGTGGCGTGCGCCACTCGATTTGGTTTGTGTGGGAGCGGGCTTGCTCGCGAAGGCGTTGGATCAGTCAATACTTGTGCCGACTGACACTGCGCCTTCGCGAGCAAGCCCGCTCCCACAGTAGAGCGAGTTCGCTTTTACTTATGCACTTTTCGCCGAAGGCAGCTTCGATACCAGGCGCAGCGACACGGTCAGCCCTTCGAGCTGGTAGTGCGGGCGCAGGTAGAACTTGGAGTTGTAGTACCCCGGGTTGCCTTCCACTTCTTCCACGATCACTTCGGCGGCCGCCAATGGATGCTGGGCCTTGGTGGTTTCGGTGGAGTGCGCAGGGTCACCGTCAACGTAGTTGAGGATCCAGTCCTGCAACCAGCGCTGCATCTCGTCCTTCTCTTTGAAGGAACCGATCTTGTCGCGCACGATGCACTTCAAGTAGTGGGCGAAGCGGCAGGTGGCGAACAGGTACGGCAGGCGCGCGGCCAGGTTGGCGTTGGCGGTGGCGTCCGGGTCATCGTATTCGGCCGGCTTCTGCAACGACTGGGCGCCAATGAACGCGGCGAAGTCAGTGTTTTTCTTGTGCAGCAGCGGCATGAAACCGTTCTTCGCCAGCTCCGCTTCACGGCGGTCGCTGATGGCGATTTCGGTCGGGCACTTCATGTCCACGCCACCGTCATCGGTAGGGAACGTGTGCGCCGGCAGGTTTTCCACTTCACCGCCAGACTCGATGCCACGGATGCGCGAGCACCAGCCGTAGTGCTTGAACGAACGATTGATGTTCACTGCCATCGCGTACGCGGCGTTGGCCCAGGTGTACTTGGAGCTGTCGGCACCGTCGGTGTTTTCTTCGAAGGCGAAGGCTTCCACCGGGTCGGTCTTGGCGCCGTACGGCAGGCGTGCCAGGAAACGCGGCATGGTCAGGCCGATGTAGCGCGAATCTTCCGACTCACGCAGCGAGCGCCAGCCAGCGTATTCCGGGGTGGTGAAGATCTTGGTCAGGTCGCGCGGGTTTGACAGTTCCTGCCACGAGCCCATGCCCATCACGGTCGGCGAAGCGGCAGCGATAAACGGGGAGTGCATGGCGGCGCAGACTTTCGACAGTTCGCCCAGCAGTTCCACATCCGGTGGCGACTGGTCGAAGTAGTAGTCGCCCACCAGGCAGCCGTATGGCTCGCCGCCGAACTGACCGTATTCTTCTTCGTACATCTTCTTGAAGATCGGGCTCTGGTCCCATGCGGTGCCCTTGAATTTCTTCAGGGTCTTGTGCAGGTCCGGCTTGGAGATGTTGAGCACGCGAATCTTCAGCTGCTCATCGCTCTCGGTGTTGTTGACCAGATAGTGCAGGCCGCGCCAGGCGCTTTCCAACTGCTGGAAATCCTGGTGGTGGATGATCTGGTTGACCTGGGCGGTCAGCTTGGCGTCGATGGCGGCGATGATCGATTCGATCGACTTGATCGCGTCATTGGACACCAGGTCGGTTTGTGCCAAAGCCTGTTCGGCCAAGGTGCGTACGGCGGTTTCCACGGCTTCGCGGGCACGCTCGGTCTTGGGCTTGAACTCTTGCAGCAGCAGGTTGGCGAACTCGCTGGCTTCTTCGGTGGCACCCAGGATCTGGCTGCCTTCGCGGGCGGTATTGTCGGTCATGATTACTGATCCCCTGCAGGCTTGGGCGCGCTGGCAAGTGCCTGAAGCAGTGCCGGGTCCTTGATCGCCTTCATGATGATTTCTTCAGCGCCAGTCTTGCCGTCCATGTAGGTCAGCAGGTTGGCCAGCTGGGTGCGGGCTTCGAGCAGTTGGTTCAGCGAGTCGACCTTGCGGGCCACGGCGGCCGGGCTGAAGTCGTCCATGCTTTCGAAGGTGATGTCCAGGCTCAGGTTGCCTTCGCCGGTCAGTTCGTTCGGTACGTGGAACGCCACGCGCGGCTGCATGGCCTTGAGGCGTGAGTCGAAGTTGTCGACGTCCACCTCAAGAAACTTGCGGTCGGCCACTGGCGCCAGAGGCTCGGCGGGCTTGCCGGCGAGGTCGGCCATCACACCCATCACGAAGGGCAGCTGGACCTTTTTTTCGGCGCCGTAAAGCTCGACGTCGTACTCGATCTGCACTCGAGGCGCGCGGTTGCGCGCGATGAATTTCTGAGAACTTTGCTTCGCCACGTTGCTGCTCCTGGTCGCTTGAGCGACGGTGTTGTTACTGCACAGTCGGGCGGCTTACTCGCCGTCCGGGCCACGCAGGTTTTCAAATTGGGACATGCCGTCGGGAATCAGATTGCGCACGATGGCCGCAAAGTCGGCATGCACCAGATTCTTGGCCCGGTTCAACAGCACCGGCAGCGGGCTCGAAGGCTCGTGCCGGGTGTAGTACGCAAGGATCTTGTCGAGGCTGCGCAGCACATCGTCGCGGCTGGCGATATCGCCAGCGGGGCGAGGTGCTGCGGGGGCGGCGGCGAAGTCGACCGAGGGGGCATTGTCGTCACTGACGGCCTCGGGTTCGCTGCTGCCAGCGGTGCCGGGCACCGCTTGGTTGAGTATCTGCAACGCCTGCTTGAGCGGTTGCTTCAAGGCACTGAGGTCCACGCCTTGGGCGGAACCGACCTGATCGTTGACCTGTTGTTCGATGGCTTCGCACGCCGCACGCGCTGCAATCAGGGCGTCGCGGGTGGCCTGCAGTTGCTCGGGGTCGCTGTCGAGGAACGCGGCGTTGAGTTGCTGGGCGCCGAGTTGTTCATCGGGAAAATTCAACAGGCCGCTGGCGTTGAGCGCCGCGCGAAGGGTCACGGGGCCGAAGGTGCGCGAGCGCGTGAGGATGCTTTCGCGCAGCAGGCGGATGTTGGTGTCGCAGGTCAGGCCGGTGAGGGCGTTGATGCGCACGGTGGGGTCGTTATCGTCGTCGGCGTCCAGGCGCGGGTGCAGGTCGGCCCAGTAGTCGCGCAGCAGGGCGTCGATCAGCGTCAGGGCTTCGGCCAGGCCGGCCACGCCCTGGAGGGCGAGGGCGCTTTGCAACAGGAAATGAGTGATGCGCAGGTCTTTGCTGCGCGCGAGCAAGTCGAGGCTTTGCTGCTGGATGCTGCGCCATTCAGGCGGTTCAGCGGGCAGGATGGCGTCGCCCATGCTGCGCTCGGGTTGGCCCTTGGCATCACGCTCCAATTGCAGAAATTGCGCGTCATATTCCATGTCTTCGCCACAAGGCGAAGTCGCGGAAACGGCGGTGAGCAGCAACGGCACATCCACTGAATTTGATCTCCCTATCAGCCCGTTAGATGGCGGGCAATTCATGCATTAGTTGCGCGAGGAACTTTGCATGTTTTCTTGGTCATATAAGCAAGATGCCACTAATGTGCCATCACTGGTATTCAAGAAGTTGTGCATTTTTGGTGTAGTACTTAGGGCTTGTCAAGGTAAGCTATTCGCCCTCTGTGACAGATGTGCGGTGCTTAACAACCTGCGCGACTGGTGGGTCGAACGACGCACCGGGACAGGATTTTTGTCATAGAGCCCAGTTAAGATCAGCGATCATGCTGGTATTGACAGGTTTTGGACGGTCGATTGCTCGACCTGATGGGGATACCCCGGGAAGCGCTGTCCCGGGAATCGACCGCGCGCGAAGTATCAGCAAGGAGGCAAGATGTCGCTGTGTTTGACTATCACTAGTTATCACAAGATTACCCCTGGGCAGTGCTCCGAAAAGTCCATGAATCAGGGCGCGATGGCTATCGGCCGCAGCTCGGATAATGACTGGGTATTGCCTGATCCAGAGCGCCTGGTGTCCTCGCAACATTGCGTTATTCAATACAAAGATGGCCGCTATTATTTAACCGATAACAGCACAAATGGTGTGGAGTTGGTTAAAGCCGGTATTCGTATGCGCCGGGGTAATAGTGAACTGTTGCAAGATGGTGAACTGATCCGCATCGGCGATTACGAGATCCAGGCGCGCATCGACTTCAACGTGCAATCCATCGACAGTCAGCCGTTTACCGGCGATGCACCGAACAGTTTTGAAGCGCTGATGGGCGCTGTGGTGAACACGCCCGCGCCCGTCGCCACGCCGGTGATTGCGCCGCAGTTCCAGGGAGCGTCCTCGATGGACACGCTGCCGGACCTGTTTGATTTCCTCAGCCCCACTGCCGTGCCGCCACCGACGGTGCCGGACCACGTGCCTTCCGAGCAACACGACTTCCGCCCGCCGACGCCGGTCGCGATGCCTGTGGCCGAGCCGCCTGTGGTATCGGGCGCGGTGATCCCCGAAGACTGGGACCTGTTTGGCGATGCGCCTGCGCCTGTCGTCAGTGCTCCACCACTGCCGACGCCACAGCCAGTCACCCCGCCGCCACCCGTGGTCGAGCCCATGCTCCCCGTGGCAGACAGCCAACAACCCGACCTCCTGCAAGCCTTCCTGCGCGGCGCTGGCCTGGACCAATTGCGCCTGGACAAAGCCCAGGCCGAGGCCCAGATGGAAAGCATCGGCCGCAGCTACCGCCTGATGGTCGAAGGCCTGATCGACGTGTTGCGTGCCCGCGCCAGCCTCAAGGGCGAGTTCCGCATGCAGCAGACGATGATTCAGCCTGCGGAAAACAATCCGTTGAAATTTGCCCCCAATGCTGATGAAGCGTTGCTGCTTTTGCTGCGTCACGGTAACCAAGCGTTTATGGCGCCGGACCTCGCCGTGCGCGACAGTTTTAACGACTTGCGTGCCCACCAGTTGGCGGTGATGGCCGGCGTGGAAGCGGCCATCAAGCACTTGCTCAGCCGATTCGAACCGGCGCAATTGGAAGAACGCATGGGCAAGCCTGGCGGGCTGTCGAGCCTTTTCAATGGCTCGCGCCAGGCGCAGTACTGGCAACAGTTCACCGAGCTCTACAGCAATATTTCCCGCGAGGCCCAGGAAGACTTCCAGGACCTGTTCGGCCGTGAATTCAGCCGGGCCTACGAAGAGCACAGCGCACGACAGCGTCGGTAAAACCGCGCCGCAACACATGGATTAACGGATAGCTAAGTACGTCATTGAGGACGCAGGATGATTCCCAGGTTTTTACTCGCAGCCGCCACCTTGCTGCTGCTGACGGCGTGTGCCAAAGACGCCGCCAAACCCGAAACCACCGCCGAGGCCGAAGCGGATACGGCTGCCGTCGAGCTGCACTTTCACGCGATCAGCGGGCTCAACCCCGGCGCCAACGGCCAGGCCGCCCCGGTGCGGGTGCGCATCTTCGAACTGAAAAACGCCGCCACCTTCGCCCGCTCCGATTACTTCGCATTGGCCGACCGCGCCCAATCCACCCTTGGCCTGGACCTGCTGGACCAGGATGAAGTGATGGTGCAACCCGGCGAGCAACTGACCATCCAGCGCGATCTCGACCCGTCCACGCGCCAGATCGGTTTGCTCGTGGGCTATCGCGAGTTGGACCGCGCGCAGTGGCGCACGGTGATCAATGTGCCCGCGCGCCAATACACCGAATACCAGATCAGCCTCGATGTGCGTGCCGTGCGCGCCGACGTCGTGGTCACCCCATCCAGCCCTGCCCAATAAGAAGCAATCGGAGCCCCCATGTCCTGGAACAATCGCGTGGTCTGGTCGGAAGGCATGTTCATCGGAACGCAGCACTTCCAGCAGCATGACCGTTACCTGGAAAACCTGATCGACGCCCGTAGCCGCCCGCTGTCCGCAGGCAGTTGGGGTTTTTCCGAATTGCTGATCGACCAGGGCCTGCTGGCCCAGGGCAAGCTGGCGATTGTTTCGGCGCGCGGTCTGTTGCCCGACGGCACGCCGTTCAACATTCCCCAGGACGACCTGTCGCCGAGCCCGTTGAACATCGATGACAACCTGCGCGATGGTCTGGTGTACCTGGCGCTGCCGCTCAAGCGTGCCGGTGCTCGCGATACGGTGGATGAAGGCGAAGCCCTGGAAGCCGCGCGTTACGTGAGCCAGGTGCGCGAAGTGCGCGACGACAACGCACCGTTCGAAAACCGCGCTCCGGTGGCCGTGGGCGCCCGGGCCCTGCGCCTGCTGACCGCCCAGGATGGCATCAGCGATTACGCCGCCATCGGCCTGGTGCGCATCAAGGAAAAGCGCGCCGACCGCGCACTGGTACTCGACGACACCTACATCCCGCCGGTGCTGGACGTGGCCGCGAGCAAGCCACTGACGGCATTTCGCAGCGAACTGCTTGGCCTGCTGCACCAACGCGGCGAAGCCCTGGCGGGGCGCGTGGTCGCCTCGGGCGCCGGTGGCGCATCGGAGATTGCCGACTTCATGCTGCTGCAAATGGTCAACCGTGCCCAACCGCTGATCCAGCATTTGAGCCAACTGAGCCCGCTGCACCCGGAGCGTTTCTTCAGCGAACTGGTGAGCCTGGCGGGTGAGTTCTCGACGTTCTCGACCTCGGGCCGACGCCCCCAGGAATACCCGCAGTATCAGCACGACGACCTGGCCCTGAGCTTTGCCCCGGTGATGGCCGCCCTGCGTGAAGCGCTGTCGATGCTGATCGACAGCAAGGCCACGCCGATCCCGATTGTCGAGAAAGCCTACGGTGTCCACGTGGCGATGCTGGCCGACAAGACCCTGCTCGATAGCGCCAGCTTCATTCTGGTGGTGCGTGCCGATGTCCCCGGCGAGACCCTGCGTGCGCGCTTCGGCCAGCAGAGCAAGGTCGGCTCGGTGGAGCACATCCGCGACCTGGTCAACCTGCAACTGCCGGGCATCACCCTGTTGCCTCTGCCCGTGGCGCCGCGCCAATTGCCGTACCACGCAGGTTCCACCTATTACGAGCTGGATCGCGGCAGCGATGCCTGGCAACAGTTGGGCAACTCCGGCGGCTTCGCCTTCCACATCGCCGGGCAGTTCCCGGGCTTGAACCTGGCCTTCTGGGCGATCCGAGGATAATCCGCGATGCATCCCAATGATGATGACCGCACCCAGTTCATGCCGCGTCCGGGTGGCCGAGCGCCGGAACCTGCGCGTGCCGAACCTGCGCCTTTGGCCATGCCGGCCGCGCCGATGCTTACCGGCAAGAGCCAGGGCCTCAACCCGCTGGAAAGCGCCGCTGGCCCGCTGTTGGCATTGCTGACGCGCCTGCGCAACACCATCGCCCATCCAGCGCCGGCCAGCCTGCGCGCGCAGTTGCTGGCCTACCTGCGCCAGTTCGAAGAGCGTGCCGAAGCGGCCGGTATCGCCCGCAACGAAGTGCTGCTGGCCCGTTATGCGCTGTGCACCGCGCTGGATGAAGCGGTGTTGAGCACGCCCTGGGGCAGCACCAGTGACTGGGGTAAACAGAGCCTGTTGATCACCGTGCATAACGAAGCCTGGGGTGGCGAAAAGGTCTTCCAGTTGCTCGATCACTGCCTGCAAAGCCCACGGGAACGCCTGTATCTGCTGGAGCTGTTGTACCTGTGCATGTGCCTGGGTTTTGAAGGCCGCTACCGCGTGATGAACGACGGTCGCAGCCAGTTGGAAACCCTGCGTGAACGTACCGCTGCGGCCATTCGCAGTGCGCGTGGCGAACACGAGCGTGAGCTGTCGCCGCACTGGCGTGGCGTGACCGTGGCCCGTGATCGCCTGGCGCAATTCATGCCACCGTGGATCGCCGTGGCCATCGGTGTCGCGCTGCTGCTGGCGCTGCTGTTCGGCTTGCGCCTCAAGCTGGCGTCGGATGCCGAGCCGGTGTTCAAGAATATCCATGCCCTGGGCGAGATTCCGGTGCAGGCCATCGACCGCCCGGTGGCGCAGCCCAAAGTCATCGAACGCCCGCGCCTGGCTGGCTTCCTGGTGGAAGATATCAAGGCCGGGCGCGTTGCCGTTGAAGATGCAGTCGACCGTTCCGTGGTGACCATCCGTGGCGATGAACTGTTTGCGTCCGCCAGCTCGAGCATCGTCGATGACTACCAGCCACTGATGCTGCGCATCGCCGACGCCATCCGCAAGGTCAAGGGCCAGGTGCGCGTCACCGGACACAGCGACAATCGCCCGATTGCCACGCTGCGCTTCCCGTCCAACTGGGCGCTGTCCGAAGCGCGGGCCAAGTCGGTGCTGGAGATCCTGGCGGCCAAGACGGGCCAGGCGGATCGCTTCAGCGCCGAGGGTCGCAGCGACACCGAGCCGGTGGCGACCAACGCCACCGCCGAAGGCCGTGCCCGCAATCGTCGGGTTGAAATCACCGTATTGGCGGAGGGCGTCGAGTGAAGGCGTTTTTCAGTTTCATGATTCGCTGGGTGATCCCCGTGCTGGGCTTGATCGCGCTGAGCCTGATCATCTGGTTTGTGGGGCCGTTGCTCGACGTGCTGGTGCCGGAAGGGCGCCGCTGGGCGCTGATTATCCTGGTGTTCGCGGTGTGGATCGCCTACCGCGTGTTTCGCATCATCCAGGCGCGGCGCCAAGCGGCCGAAGTGATGCGCAGCCTGGCGGCAGAAACCCCGGCCGACCCCAACAGCGTTGCTACTGCCGAAGAGCTCACCACCCTGCGTCAGCGCATGGACGAGGCCCTGGCGCTGCTGAAAAAGGCCAAGTTGGGCGGCGACGAACGCCGCAACCTCTACGAGCTGCCGTGGTACGTGATTATCGGCCCTCCGGGTTCGGGCAAGACCACTGCGTTGGTCAACTCCGGCTTGCACTTCCCGTTGGCTGCCCAGTTGGGCGCCGGTGCCGTGCGCGGCGTCGGCGGTACGCGCAACTGCGACTGGTGGTTTACCGATCAAGCGGTGTTGCTCGACACCGCCGGCCGCTACACCACCCAGGACAGCAACTCCACGGTGGACAAAGCCGCGTGGCTGGGCTTTCTCGACCTGCTGAAAAAGCAGCGCTCGCGCCGCCCCATCGATGGTGCCTTCATTGCCATCAGCCTGTCGGACCTGTTGCTCGGCACCGACGCCGAGCGCGCCGCCCATGCCGCCGCTATCCGCCTGCGTATCCAGGAGCTGTACACCCAGCTGGGTGTGCGTTTCCCGATCTACCTGATGCTCACCAAACTCGACCTGGTGCCAGGGTTCATGGAGTTCTTCGACAACCTGAGCAAGGAAGAGCGCGCCCAGGTGTGGGGCATGACCTTTGCCCTGGACGACGGCAAAAACACTGACAGCCCGCTGGCGCACCTGCAAAGCGAGTTCGCCGGCCTGGAACAGCGCCTCAACGAACGCCTGGTCGAACGCCTGCAACAGGAGCGTGACCCGGCGCGGCGCGACCTGATCTACGGCTTCCCGCAGCAGTTCGGTGCGTTGAAGGATTGCCTGCAAAGCTTCCTCGAAGGTGTGTTCAAGCCCAATGCCTTTGAAGAGCGCGTGCTGCTGCGCGGTGTGTATTTCACCAGCGGCACCCAGGAAGGCAGCCCGATTGATCGCTTGATCGGTGCGATGGCGCAGAGCATGAACCTGGACCGCCAGCACCTGGCGCGTCAGAGCGGCACAGGGCGCAGTTACTTCATCGAAAAACTCTTCACCGCCGTGGCGTTTGCCGAGCGTGGCCTAGTGGGTGTGAACCCCAAGGTCGAGCGTCGACGCAAGTGGATTGCGCGCGGTGTGCTCGCCGCCACCGTTGCGTTGGTCGTGGTGGTCAGCAGTTTGTGGTGGGTGAGTTACCGCGCCAACCAGGCGTATATCGCCCAGGTCGACCAGAAGGTCGCGCCGCTGGGCCAGACTGTGCAGAACCTGAGCCCGGCGCAGCGTGACATCCTCGCTGTGCTGCCATTGCTCAACGCTGTGAAGAACCTGGCGGGCGACTCTCCAAGCTGGTCCGAAGGGTTGGGGCTGTACCAGGGCGACATGCTTGAAGCCGAGTCTGCCAGCGTCTACCGCAAGTTGTTGATCGCGGTGTTCGCACCACGCCTGGTGACGCGTATCGAAGAACAACTGCACGGCGGCGGCAATTCCGACTTCCTTTACGAAGGCCTCAAGGCCTACCTGATGCTCGCCGATTCCGAGCATTACGACCCGGACTTCATCAAGGCCTGGATCGCCCTCGACTGGGACCGCAACCTGCCACGCGACCTGCCGGCGGATCAGCGCCAGGCGCTGGCCGGGCACTTGCAGTCGCTGTTCGAACGCCATCCGCCCACTGCGCGCCTGGATCCCCGGCTGATCGACGACCTGCGTCGCCAGTTGCAACAACTGCCGGTGGCCCAACGTGTGTATGACCGGGTCAAGCGCCAGAAACTGCCTGAAGGCATCCCGGACTTTCGCCTCAACGAAGCCGCCGGCCGTGACGCTGCGCTGGTGTTCAGCCGCAAAAGTGGCAAGCCATTGGGCGAGCCGTTGAGTGGGTTCTTCACCGCCAAGGGCTATCGCCAGGCGTTTCTGCTGAGCAGCCTGAACCAGACCGGCACCCTCGCTGAAGAACAATGGGTGTTGGGGCACGAACAGGCCGACCAGCAGAACGTGGTGAGCCTGGCTGCCGATGTGCGGCGCCTGTATTTCCAGGATTACCAGCGCCAGTGGGATGCGTTGCTGGCGGACATCGACTTCGTGCCGATCACCAGCGTGGCCCAGGCGGCCGACGTGCTGCGGGTGATTTCCGGCCCGACCTCGCCGCTGAAAAAGCTGCTGGTGGCCGTGGCCAAGGAAACCGATCTGCAAGCCGAAGAACGCCAGTTGGCCGCCAAAGGCGTGCCGGTGGAAGGGGGTGTCGACAAGCTCAAGGAGCGCCTGGGCAGCCTGCTCGGCCAAGAGCAGCCGGCTGCGAATGCGCCAGCGGCGGCGGATGATCCTGTGACCGCGCACTTTGCCGAACTCAACAGCATCGTCAGCAAGAACGAAGGCGAGCCGGCGGCCATCGATGGCCTGCTCACGGACATGAATGCGCTGTATGTGCAGGTCAGCGCCATGGTCGGCGCCAGCGGCGACGCGTTGCTCGGTGAGGCGAAAAACCAAGCGGCGGCTGCGGCCACGCGCGTCAGCCTGAATGCCGAGCGCCAGCCACCGCTGGTGCAGGGCATGGTCAAGTCGGTGGTCAATTCCACCACCAATAGCATGATGGGCGGAGTGCGCAATCAACTGAACGCGGCCTGGGTCAGCGAAGTGGTCAACGTGTATCGCCAGTCGCTGGCCGGGCGTTACCCGATGTCGCCGGGCAGCGCGCGTGACGCGACCCTGGATGACTTCGGGCAGTTCTTTGGCGTGGGCGGGGTGATGGACAACTACTTCCGCAAGTACCTGCAGCCTTACGTCGACACGTCCGCGCAGACCTGGCGCTGGCAGCCGGGCGCGGCGCAGAAGCTTGGGATTGCGCCGGGTGTGCTGCAAACCTTCCAGCGTGCCGCGACCATTCGCGATGCGTTCTTCCGCGCCGGTGGCACCCAGCCGATTGTGCGTTTCGAACTCAAGCCGGTGTCGATGGACCCGACCATCACTCAGTTCCTGTTGGACCTCGACGGCCAACAACTGAGCTACGATCACGGCCCGAGCCGCCCGGTAGCGATGCAATGGCCAAACCCCGGCAGCATTGGCGTGGTGCGTATCTCCATCATGCCGCCGTCGGCCAGTGGCCGTTCCGGCGTGACCCTGGACGGGCCCTGGGCCTGGTTCCGCTTGCTGGAGCAGTCAGACCTCACCGCCGGTAACTCGCCGGACCGTTTCAACCTGCGCCTGCGCGTCGATGGCGCAAGCATCGCCTACGAATTGCGCGCCAACAGCGCCTTCAACCCGTTCAAGAGCCGCGTGCTCAGTGGCTTCAGCCTGCCGGAGCGGTTATGACGACTGTGGGTTTCTACGGCAAGTTGGCCAGCCGCGGTGACTTTGTCAGCCGCGCCTTGCCCCAGAGTTTCATCGGCCCATGGGACAGTTGGCTGGCAGCAGGTTTGCTTGCCAGTCAAAACAGCCTCGGCGGTGACTGGCTCAACACGTACCTGGTCAGCCCGTTGTGGCGTTTTGTGCTGGCGCCCGGGGTGTGCGGGCCGGACGCGGCAGCAGGCGTGGTGATGCCGAGCATCGATCGGGTCGGACGCTACTTCCCGCTGGCGGTGGTGGCGTTGCTCGATCACGACACCAATCCTGCCTCCCTGGTAGGTGGCCCGGACAGCTGGTTCGAGCAGACCGAAGCGCTGTTGCTCAGCACCCTGAATGCCGGGGCTACCTTCGAAAGCTTCAATGAAGGCCTCGATGCCCTGGGCCTCCCGTCGACTGAGTCGCGCGCGGTAGACAGCCGTTTCGCCGGCCTGCAACGGGTGGCCGCCACCGAACCGCACCAGCGTATGACCGCCCTCGCCGAACAGGCCTGCGACGGCGCGAGCCTGTGGTGGGGCCGTGGGTCACAACGTATTTCCCCTGGTTTGTTGCGGTGTCAGGGCCTGCCTGCCGCTGGCGATTTTGCGCAGTTTTTGCTCGGACAAGAAGGTGTGGTGTAGATGGGGTCGACGTACAAATCCGCGAGCAAAAGCCATGTGGGCATGGTCCGCCAGGTCAACGAAGACGCCTGCCTGGACCTGCCGGAAAACCGCCTGTGGGTGGTGGCCGACGGCATGGGCGGGCATGCGGCGGGGGACTATGTAAGCAGCCTGATCGTCGACAGCCTGCGCAGCGTGCCGGTAGGGCGTTCCCTGGATGAATACACCGCAGCGCTGCGTAATGACCTGCTGCGCATCAATGCCGCCGTGCGCGAAGAAACCGCCCACCGTGGCGTAACCATGATGGGCAGCACCGTGGTGCTGTTGGCCGCGCGTGGCTTGCGCGGCGTGTGCTTGTGGGCTGGCGACAGTCGCTTGTACCGCCTGCGCGATGGCGTGCTCGAAGGGATCTCCCGCGACCACAGTTACGTGCAAGACCTGCAAGACAGCGGTCTGCTCAGCGAAGCTGATGCGCGCACGCATCCACGCGCCAACATCGTCACCCGAGCGATTGGCGTGGAGGCGTACCTGGAATTGGCGGTGGTCGACCTGCTGATCGCCCCCGGTGACAGCTACCTGTTGTGCAGCGACGGCCTGAACAAGACCGTTGAAGACCATGAAATCCGCGAAGTCCTGGGCCACGACACGCCGGATGAAATCGTGCGCAGCCTGGTGCATCTGGGGCTCAGCCGGGGTGCGCCGGACAACATCACTGCCATCGTCGTGAAGGTATCACCATGAACATCGTCATCCCGGGTTATGACATCGAAGGCGAAATTGGCGAAGGCGCCATGGCCAGCGTGTACCTGGCGACCCAGCGTTCCCTGGAGCGCAAAGTGGCCTTGAAGGTGATGGCGGCGGCATTGGCGGCCGACCCGAGCTTCTGCGAGCGCTTCCTGCGCGAGGGCAAGACCCTGGCGCGCTTGTCGCATCCGCACACGGTGACCATCCATGACATCGGCAATGTCGGTGAGCTGTACTACATGGCCATGGAATACCTGCCCAACGGCACGCTCAAAGAGCGCATCGCCGCCGGCATGACGCCGGAGCAGGGGGTGACGCTGATCCGCCAGATCGCCTCGGCACTGGGCTATGCCCATGCTCAGGGCCTGGTACACCGCGATGTGAAACCGGCGAACATTCTGTTCCGCGCGGATGGCACGGCAGTGTTGTCCGACTTTGGTATCGCCAAGTCGCTGGATGATCGCACCCAGTTCACCCAGGCCGGTTTTGCCGTGGGCACGCCGAGCTATATGAGCCCGGAGCAGGCGCGGGGCCAAGAGATTGATGGTCGGGCGGACCTGTACGCGCTGGGCGTGGTGCTGTACGAGATTCTCGTCGGCAAGCTGCCGTACACCGGCACGGATGCACTGTCGACGGCGCTGGCGCACCTGACCGAACCGCTGCCCGAATTACCGGTGCACCACGGCCGTTATCAGGACGTGCTACGCAAGCTGTTGGCAAAGGATCCGGCGGAGCGCTTTCCGGATGCGGCAGCGTTGTTACAAGCATTGGATAACCTGCCGTCGGAGTCGCCGGAAGCCACGTTAGTGCGGCCGCTGCCGATCCCGATGAGTTTTGATTTAGCCGGCATCACCCCGGAATCCATCGAAATCCCTACCGAAAAACCCCAGCCGGTGCGCCAACCGGTGGTGCCGCCGATCCAGCACAGCGAGCAGCGCCGTGGTCCGGTGTTGGCACTGGCCGCTGTTGCGGTGGCGGTTGCGTTGGCCATTGGTGGCGCGAGCTATTGGTGGTTGAGTGGCGGCGATGAGCCTGTGGCCAAACCGCCCGCTGCGGCAGTGCCTACGGTGGCTTCGCCTGTGGCCGAAGCGGATGGCGGTCAACGTCCGTTGCTCATGGCAGGCAAGAAGACGCTGTTCCAGCGCGTGCTCAGCAAGCCGGGCGCCAAGCTGTCCGCTGACGCCGGCAGCGCGCCGGGCAAAGCCCTGCCGGCGTTCTCCGTGCTCTACGTCTACCAACGCAAGGACGTTGACGGCAGCCCGTGGGTACGTGTCGGCGCCGCCACCGATGGTCGCAGTGACGGTTGGTTGCCTGCGTCCCAGGTCAGCGACTGGAAGCAGAGCCTGGTGCTCAAATTCACCGAGCGTTCGGGGCGGGCGCCGGTGATGTTCCTGCGCCAATCCGCTGAAGTGGAAAAGCTGCTGGCTGACCCGGCCGCCGCCAAAGGCGTACTGGCCAAGGCGCAGAAAAACAGCGAAGACAACAGCCAGATCCTGGCGCTGGAGCCGGCCGCCAGCGCCGTGCCGCAAAACCAGTTCTACCTGCTGCCGATCTTCGACGCCAAAGAGAGCTTCGACGAAAACGGCCAGCCGGTGCAGTTGCTCAATGTGGCCTCCATCGACCCAGGCACCAGCGCCGCCAAACCGGCTACACCGGTGATCAGCGCCAATGCCGACGCCTTTCGCACGGCGGTGGTTCTCGTGGTCGATACCACCGTTTCCATGCAGCCCTACATCGACCAGGTCCGCGACGTCGTGCATGAGCTGCAAACCCGTATCGGCGAGCGGGGCGAGTTGGACAGCGTGAGCTTCGGCATGGTGGGCTTTCGCAGCAGCATCAAGAAAACCCCTGGCCTGGAATACGTCGCCAAGACCCTGATCACCCTCGACCAGGGCCGCGACCCGCAGCGTTTCCTCGACATGGCGCGCCAGGTCAAGGCGTCCACTGTGTCCAGCCACTCGTTCAACGAAGACGCGTTCGCCGGGGTGATGCAGGCGGTGGATGGCATGGATTGGTCCGGCTATGGCGGGCGCATCATTCTGCTGGTCACCGATGCGGGTGCGCTGCGCAAGAACGATCCGTTTGCCGCCACCCAGATGAACGAAGCCGAAGTGCGCCAGGCCGCGTTGGGCAAGCAGATCAAGATCTACGCCCTGCACTTGCGCACCGACGCCGGCAAGAAAACCCATGCCGGCGCCGAGAGCCAGTACCGCATCCTCACCGCCGACGCCAACCCGCAGATCGGCGACCTCTACACCGCGGTGCCTGGGGGCGACGTGCGCAAACTCGGTGAGCGCGTGGATGAGATCGGTACGGTGTTCGCCAACCTGGTGCACCAGGTACGCAGCAACACGCCGCAGCCGGTGCCGTTGCTGAACAGCGCACCGAGCCTGGCGGACAAATCCGCCGCCGTCGGTTATGCCATGCACATGGATTTCCTCGGTCGCAAAACCGCAAGCCAGGCGCCGCAACTGGTCAGCGCCTGGACCGCCGACCGCGACCTGACCAACCCGGCACTGCCGGCGTTCCAGGTGTGCGTGATGCTGACCAAGCTGCAGCTCAACGATCTGCAGCAGTCGCTGAAGTTGATCGTCGACGCGGCGCGCAAGACGCAGACCTCGCCCAAGGACTTCTTTCAGGAAATCGCCAGCGCTTCGGCCTACATGAGTCGCGACCCGCAGGCCTTGCGCAAGGGCGGCAACCTGGCCGACGGCGGCATTCTCGGCGAATACCTGGAAGGCCTGCCGTACCGCAGCAAGTCGCTGAACATGACCCAGGACCTGTGGTTGTCGTTGAGCGTGGCCGAGCAGGAAGACTTCATCGATGAGCTGGACTCGAAGATCCGCCTCTACGAAACCTTCCACAATGACCTGGCCAACTGGGTCCGTTTCGGCGATGCCGAGCCGGGCGATGCGTTGTACCGCGTGCCGTTGTCGACGTTGCCGTAATGCTGAACCTGAGCGCGGTGCACAAGAGCCGAGGCGTCGGTAGCCAGCGCTATAGCCTGGTGATCCCGGCGCTGGCGCTGCGTGCGGGTGAGCAACTGGCGATTGTCGGGCCCAGTGGTTGCGGCAAGAGCACCTTGCTGGATTTACTGGCGCTGGTATTGGCGCCGGATCAGGTCGGGCAGTTCGAATTCCATCAGCAGGACATAGCCGGGCTGTGGCACGGCGATCAGCAATCCACCCTGGCCGCGCTGCGTAGCCAGCATCTGGGGTATGTGCTGCAAACCGGCGGTCTGCTGGGGTTTCTCGATGTGCGCGGCAATATCGCGTTGTCCCGGCAACTGTTGGGTTTGAAGGACGATGGCAGCGTGGCGCGCCTGGCCGAGCAGTTGGAGATCAGCGACCAGTTGACCAAGAAGCCGACGGCGCTTTCGGTGGGCCAACGCCAACGCGTCAGCTGTGCCCGCGCCCTGGCCCATGCGCCACAACTGGTGCTGGCGGATGAACCGACGGCGTCCCTCGACCCCTTGAATGCCGAGCGCGTGATGCAGGCGTTGCTGGCCCAGGCTCGTGAACACCGTGCGGCGTGTGTGATCGCTACCCATGATGAACCCCTGGCCCGCGCCAGTGGCTTGCAGGTGCGGCGCATCAGTTGCCGTCGCGACGCCGATGGCGGCGTTACGGCGACCCTCGGGGAGGTGTGCTGATGCGCATCGGTCTGGTGGCGTCGCTGGCCTGGCAGGACTATCGCAACGATGCCTGGCTGTCCGCCTGTTCGGTGCTGGCGCTGGTCGCCGTCATCGCACCGTTGTTGGTGTTATTCGGCCTGAAATTTGGACTGGTTAGCAGTTTGACCGAACGTTTGCAGACCGACCCCGCCACCCGTGAAATTATTCCGCTGGGCGGTGGTCGATTCAGCAGCGCCTTTATCGAGCAGCTCGGTCAGCGCAACGATGTGGCATTCGCGCTGCCGCGTACGCGGCAGATTGCGGCGACCGCGCAGGTGGGCACGCTGGTCCTGGAGATGCTACCGACCGCCTCGGGTGACCCGTTGCTGGCCGGCCTGCCGGTGCCGCAGGGCCTGGGTCAGATCGTGCTGAGCCACACCGCCGCCGAGAAGCTTGCGGCGCGGCCAGGGGATTGGCTGGAAACCAGCTTTGCACGGCAAGTGGCGGGACGCGTGGAAGCCCAACGCACGCGCTTGCAGGTGCTGGCGGTATTGCCGTTGGAAGCCTTTGCCCGTGACGGCTTGTTTGCCGATCTGAAACTGCTGGAAGGGGCGGAAGACTACCGCGACGGTCGTGCAGTGCCCGCGTTGGGTTGGAGCGGTGAGGCGGTGGGGACGAATGAGCAGCGGGTTTACCCGGCGTTTCGCTTGTATGCCCGTAACCTCACTGATGTGGAGCCGCTGCGGGTGTACTTCGCGGGGCAGAATTTATTAGTGTCGACCCAGGCACAGACCATCGCGCAGGTGCAGTCGTTGAGCCGCAACCTGTCGATCGTGTTCTGGGTGATCTGCGGCTTGGCGTTGGCGGGGGCGTTTGCGGCGATCTTTGCCGGGGCCCTGGCCGCCGTCGCGCGCAAGCGGCGGGAATTGTCGGTGCTGCGCCTGCTGGGGTTTTCCACGGGCGGGCTGCTGTTGTTCGTGGTGGTGCAGGCGCTGTACAGCGCAGGGTTTGCTGCCGTGCTCAGTGCTGGGCTGTATGGCGTGGCCGAGGCGGCGTTGAATAAGCTTTTTGTGCAGGTGCCGGGCGAATACGCCAGCCACCTGTTGGCGCGTCATTACGGCCTGGCCCTGATTGCAGTCATGGGCGTCAGCGCCGTGGCGGCGGCCTGTGGTGGTTGGCGAGTGGCGCGGATCCAGGCTTCTGAAGGAATCAGAGATGTTTAAGTTACTGGGCGCCTGTGTGGCGCTGAGCCTGGCCTCAATGGCCTGGGCCGACGAGGCAAGCGACAAGCTCGACAACCCCAAGCCGTTGGAAGGCGACGTCAGCCTGCCGCTGCCGTGCGAAGGCAACATGGTGTTCCGCTATGCCTATGTGCTGGCCCAGGGCTCCCTGGACGACCGCGAAATCAACCTCGGCTACCCCTTTGCCGAAGGCGAGGCGGGCTATCAGCAGTCGTTTATTTCCGGCTACCGCCGCGACTTCATCAATGGCCAGTTCACCCTCAAGGATCTCCCGAAAGACTGGAACAAAGTCATCGCGCCGTTGATGCCGAAGACCGACGCCAAGACCCCGCTCAAGCCCATGTTGTACTTCATCGGCAAGTACGAAGTGACCGCACGCCAGTACGCCCAGGTGATGTCCCAGGCCCAGTCGCTGGCCAGCGGTGAACCCGCGCCTGCGTGCGATGCGCCCACTGGCATGGCCGCGCGCTTGCCCAAGGTGAAGCTGTCGCGCTTTGAGGCCGAGCGTTTCTCGGCGGTGTACAGCGCCTGGCTGATGAAATACCACCGTGAGCTACTGCCGGTGAGTGGTCGCGGTTCTTCGGCGGATGACGGTGGTCTCGGTTTTGTGCGCCTGCCCACCGAAGTGGAGTGGGAATTCGCCGCACGCGGCGGCCATGCGGTCAGCCGCCAGGACTTGGAAGGGCGCCTGTTCCCCCGTCGTGTCGACGGCAGTGACAGCGACGGCCCGCTCGGCGATTACGCTGTGTTCAACCAGGTGGCCGGCGGTACCGGCCAAGCCGCGCGCCTGATGCCTATCGGCACCAAATTGCCCAACCCGATTGGCCTGTTTGATGTGATCGGCAATGCGGCCGAAATGGTCCAGGAGTCCTTCCAGCTGGTGCACGCCGGGCGTCGCCAGGGCGCTTATGGCGGCTTTGTGGTCAAGGGCGGCAACTACCTCGAAGGCGAGGGCACGCTGTTTACCGGCATGCGCCGTGAGTACCCACTGTTCGCCGCCGACGGCACCGAGCAAAGCAACGAGACCACCGGTTTTCGCGTGGCGATCGGCGCACTGTCGGCACCGCGTTCGCGCTACAAGGAACTGTTCGCCCAGTGGCAGAAAGAAGGTCGCCTCGCCTCGCTGACCGACGCCATCGACGACGCCCAGGACCCGACCAAGCGCCTGGACAGCATCATCGCCGCCAGCGTCGACCCCAAGCTGCAAGCCGAGCTGGGGTTGGTCAATGAAGAGCTCAAGCGCAACGTCTCGCTGATCGCCCAGCAACGCGAAGAGGCGGCGGGCAACCTGATCCAGTCGGCCGCGTTGGTGGCCGAAACCATCGCCAACTACAACATCCGCCTGGCCAACCTGCAGAAGAGTCGCCAGCAGGCCCTGGACAACAAGGACGAGGCCAGCGCGCAGCTGTTTGACATGGCCATCACCAATGGCCGCAGCGCGCTCGATGGCGCGGTGGCGATTTATATCGACAACCTGGCCACCGGCACGCGTTACACCGATGCGGTGATCCAGGCGCAGTTTCAACGGATCAAGGAGGAGTTGGATCGCAAGCCGGTGCTCGGCAAGAGCCTGGTGACGCGCGCAACACTGTTCGTTCGCCATGTTGGCAACTACCGCAAGCAACAGCGGGCCGACCCGGCAACGATCTTGAAGGAACTGCTCGCAGCGAGCGGTCAGCGATGAGCGCTGGCTGTATGGCGAGCTTGGAAGGGACTCAGGCGGCGGTGGGCCGTGCTGGGCAAGTCAAACTTAAACGAGAACACACCTATGCTTTTTTCCCGTAAGGCGGTTTCCAAGCGTCACTTGCTGCTGATCGCGGCCGGTTTCAGTACTGTGCTGACCGGTTGCGCCACGTCGCCGGCCTCCAAGGTCGCGTCCAGCACCAAGGTCGAGTACTACCCCAACTGCTACGAGCCGGTGCAACACCTGCGCGCGACCGATTCGGACATGACCAAGTCGGTTGTGACCGGTGCAGCCATCGGCGCTGCCGGTGGTGCACTGCTGGGCGCCCTGACCGGCGACTCCGACAAGCGCGGCCGTAACGCTGCCATCGGTGCCGCTGGCGGCGCCCTGGCCGGCGGCGCGGCGGGTTACTACACCGAGCGTCAGAAGCAGATCAGCGATGACAACCAGCGCATTGCCTCTTACTCCACAGACTTCAATAAAAGCGCATCGGATATCGACCGCAGCACCGCCTACGCCAAAGCCTCGCAGCAGTGCTACCAGAGCGCGTTCACCAAGCTGGTGGCCGACCGCAAAGCCAAGACCGTCAACGACACCGAAGGCCGCAAGCGCCTGGCGGAAATCGTTGCGGGTTTGAAGGAGTCCAATGACCTGATCGTTGCCGTCAACGGCAAGGCCAGCGAAGACCTGAACAACTACACCCAGGCCTACGAAAAAGACCTGCAGCAAGTGGGTGTGCAGCGTAACGACGTAGTCACCGTGGCCCAAGCCGACGTAACGCCGCCACCGGTACCCGCCAAGAAAGGCAAGACGCCACCGAAAGTCGCGAAGAAGCTGCCGGTTGTGCCAAAAGAAGCAGTCACCACCGAGAAGAGCATCCAGACCGTGCAGGCCAAGCAAGCTGAAAGCAAGCAGGTTGCCAGCGCCGGCAAGGCACAACTCGAAGGCAGCTGCCGCGATCCGAACCTGGCCGACTGGGCACCGGTACCTTGCCCTAACGTTTAAACAAAATGCTGCTATAAGCGTCAAACGCCAGCCGATCTTCCGCTAATGCGCAAGATCGGTGGCGTTCCTTTAGCAAATCGTTAAACTGCTGCGGCCACTCAATAATTACACCGAGGCCGTGTGCATGAAATTTCGTCTTCTCCTGTGGGTGCTGGGCCTGATGATGGGCAAAGCCAGCCGCACCAATCCCGCCTTCCAGCAGCAACTGGGTGACAAAGACCTGGCCTTCCAGCTGCAGACCCTCGACGGCAAGGTTGCTCGTCATTTCATCGTCAAAGACCAGCGCATCACCAGTCGCTCGGGTGTTCACCCGTCGCCGGCGTTCGCCATCGCCTTTAAAGATGCCGCCTACGGCTTCGCTACGATGCAGGCGAAGAACAAGCAATTGGCATTCATGACGGGGATTCAGGACAAGTCGATCCAGATCAAGGGCAACCCGGCGCTGGTGATCTGGTTCCAGGGGTTGACCAAGTATTTGAAGCCGAAGAAAAAGAAGTAACTACCGTAGGAGTGAGCTTGCTCGCGAAGGTCGTGAACGATGACGCGGGGTGTCTGGAGCCCCGCGGTGTTGTCAGGTTTTTCGCGAGCAAGCTCGCTCCTACAGGGTGTGGGTGGCTCAGCCCTGGCTGAACTGCGAAGCCAGCTCGCGCAACAACACTTCGGCATCCAGCACCTTACTCACCACTTCGTCCGCCTTTTCCCGGCTCAGCCCCAGGCGCTCAAGCAACTCGTCGGGGATGGTTTCATCCGGCCCGGACCCGATGCCGCGGCTGCGCAGCAGGCGCACGGCCAGGCACACCAGGTTCGGATATTCGGCGTATTGACCATCGTAGGTCGGATCATGCTGGAAGCGCAGGGCGGTGGATAGCTCATCCGGCATGTCCCAGTAGCGCATCAGCCAGGCACCGATCTGCTCGCGGCTGATGCCCAGCAGGTGTTGCTCGACATAGCTGTGGCACAGGTGCGGGTTGACCTCCAAGTGACGGCAGATCAGCGAGAAGTGCGGCGGGAACACGTGGGCCAGCAGCAGGTAACCGAAGTTGTGCAGCAGGCCGGCCAAGTAGGTCAGGCCGGCTTCCGGGCGCTGGGCGCGCGGCATGGCGCGGGTCAGGCCTTCGATCACGGCGGCGGTGTAGATTGACTGGTGCCAGTACGGCGTGGACTGGTGCGGATGGTCTTTGGGCAGGCTCAACGTCTTGCCCAGTGCCAGGCCCAGCGCCAGGTTGATCACCAGGTCAAAGCCCAGCACGCGCACGATGGCGTCTTCCACGGAGCGGATCTTGCCCGGCGAGGCGTAGTACGGCGACGCGGCCCAGCTCACCACTTGTGCGGCCAGCGCCGGGTCGGTCTCGACCACGCCGGTGATGTCATCAATGGTGGCGTTCGGGTCGACGCGCAGCTTGATGATCTTCTGCGCGGTATCGGCCAGCGGTGGAATCTCGATAGTCGCTTCCAGGCGTTGCTGGATACGGCGGGCGGTGAACGCCTGCATCGCCTGGGTGATTTCCTCACGGTCATCATTGGGGCGGTCGAGGTTGGGGCGGATATTGCTCAACGGCTCGCCGAAGTGGCCGGCGCTGGCCTTGGTGAGCATCGTCTTGAAGGCGTCTCTGGAGATCTCCAGCAACAGGCCTGCTTCACCCGAATGCACCAGCAGGCTGGGTTCGTCGAGCAGGCTGCCTTCGTACAGGCAAGGTGAACTGGTGAGCGGTGGCAGGCCCGGCAGCAGGGTCAGTTCGTGTTTGCCCAGCATGCGCTCGACGCGATCCGGCGACACGGCCGTGAGGCGGCGACCGGTGAGTTCGGCGAGGCGGTTGAGGTCAAGCAACTGGTTCTGCGGGAACAGCACCATCAGTGCGCCCACCGCGTCTTCCAGCAATACTGCCTGGATTTTTTGCGCAGGATTCAGGCCCGGTAGATCGGCGACTTCCGTGTAGGGGATGGCGAGTTTTGCGAGCAGAGCCCGAATGACCGGCGGGGCGGTCAGTGGGGCTGTGGCGAGGGCAACTTCTGACATGGCCTGATCCAATTTCTTACAGTCAACGAAGTATAACCAGCTTGATACAACTGTTGGTCGACTAACTGAGGTTTGTGACGCGGTTCATTTGTAGGCGCGGGCTGGCCCGCGCCTACAAAGCCTCAGGTCACACCTGGCCGTATTGCTGCCCATGGCGCAGCCAGCGATCCAGCAACGGGCTGACATGATCCGGCCAGCGTTCGAGCAACGCTTGCGCCGCATCGCGCACGGCCGGCAGTAGGTCGGCGTCGCGCATCAGGTCGGCGACCTTGAATTGCAGCAGGCCGGTCTGGCGAGTGCCGAGCATTTCCCCAGGGCCGCGCAGCTCCAGGTCTTTTTCGGCAATGACAAAACCGTCGTTGGTTTCGCGCATGATGCCCAGGCGCTGACGACCGATCTGCGACAGCGGCGGGTGGTAGAGCAACACGCAATGGCTGGCGGCGCTGCCCCGGCCGACCCGGCCGCGTAACTGGTGCAGCTGCGCCAGGCCCAGGCGTTCGGGGTTTTCAATGATCATCAGGCTGGCATTGGGTACGTCCACACCTACTTCAATCACGGTGGTGGCCACCAGCAGTTGCAGGTTGCCGGCCTTGAAGTCGGCCATCACCGCGGCTTTTTCAGCGGGCTTCATGCGCCCGTGGATCAGGCCGACCTTGAGTTCACCCAGCGCGCTGGTGAGGTCTTCATAAGTGGTCTCGGCAGCCTGGCAGGTCAGCTCCTCGGACTCTTCAATCAGCGTGCACACCCAGTACGCCTGGCGCCCTTCGGCACAGGCGCCGCGCACGCGCTCGATCACTTCGACACGCCGGGTGTCAGTGACCAATACGGTGTTGACCGGAGTCCGGCCGGGCGGCAGTTCATCGAGGATCGAGGTGTCGAGGTCGGCGTAGGCGCTCATGGCCAGGGTGCGCGGGATCGGCGTGGCGGTCATGATCAGTTGGTGTGGGTTCATACGTCCGCCCACGCCTTTCTGACGCAGGGCCAGGCGTTGTTGCACGCCAAAGCGGTGCTGTTCGTCGATGATCACCAGCGCGAGGTTCTTGAACTGCACTTCGTCCTGGAACAGCGCGTGGGTGCCCACCACCATCTGTGCGCCGCCGGCAATCTGTTCCAGGGCTGCCGCGCGGTTCTTGCCCTTGAGCTTGCCGGCCAGCCACGCGACTTCCAGGCCCAGGGGTTCGAGCCAGCGCTTGAAGGTGATGAAGTGTTGCTCGGCGAGGATCTCGGTCGGTGCCATCAACGCCACTTGATAACCGGCTTCCAGCGCTTGCAGGGCGGCGAGGGCGGCGACCACGGTCTTGCCCGCGCCCACATCGCCCTGGATCAGGCGCAGCATGGGCTCCTGCTGGCTGAGGTCGTAAGCGATTTCATTCCCGACGCGCTGTTGGGCACCGGTCGGTGCGAAGCCGAGGTTGGCCAGGTACTGCGCGGGCAAGCGGGTGGCTTTGGGCATCGCCGGCGCACGTAGCGAACGCATGCTTTCGCGCAGGCGTTGCTGGGACAGTTGGTGGGTCAGCAGCTCTTCGAAGGCCAGGCGGTGCTGGGCCCAGTGATGACCCAGTGCGAGTTCGTCGACATCGGCATCGGCGGGCGGGTGATGCAGGTAGCGGATCGCATCGTCCAGCGACGCCAATTGATAATCGCGGGCCAGCTCCAACGGCAACCAGTCGGGCAGGCTTTTCGGGCCGAGCATCGTCAGCGTCTGCATGCACAGTTGGCGGAGGCGTTGCTGGGTCAGGCCTTCGGTGAGCGGGTAGATGGGGGTGAGTGTGGTGTCGACCGGCGGCGGCTCGTCGCCGGTGATCGCGCGGTATTCCGGGTGATAGATCTCCAGGCCCGATGCCCCGGGCCGTGCTTCGCCGTAACAGCGCACGCGGGTGCCGCGCTTGAGCCCTTCCTTCTGCGCGTTGCTGAAATGGTAGAAGCGCAGGCTCAGGCCACCGGTGCCGTCCTGCAGGCGCACGACCAGGCTGCGACGCTTGCCCATCACCACGTCGGCGCCGCTGACGGTGCCTTCGATCACGGCATCCTGCCCAGGGCGCAACTGGCCGATGGGCACGACGCGGGTCCGGTCCTGATAGCGCAGGGGCAAATGGAACAAGACGTCCTGGAGGTTTTCCAGGCCGACCTTGGCCAACTTCTCGGCCATGGCTTCACCGACACCCTTGAGTGCCGTCACCGACACCTGCGACAGCTCAGTCATACCGTTGCTTAGCTCGCAGCTGTCGGCTTGGCCACCGAGCACAGGCGGATCGAATCGGCGAGGATCTCAATCGCTTTCGGCCGTGGGAAGCTGGCGCGCCAAGCGATCGCCACGGTACGGAACGGCACCGGCGGCGTGAGTGGGCGCACTTCGATCACGCCGGGGGCGTAGTGATGGCTGTCCACTGCTGACAGCGGCAGGATCGAAATACCCAGACCGGACGCGACCATGTGGCGGATGGTTTCCAGGGAGCTGGATTCCACGGTGGTGTGCTTGGCGCCGTCGTTGCCCTTGGTCAGGGTCGGGCAGGCTTCCAGGACCTGGTCGCGGAAGCAGTGGCCCTCGCCGAGCAGCAGCAGGCTCTTGTCGTTGAGCAAGGCGGCGTCGATGGTGTCTTTTTTGGTCCACGGATGGTCGGCCGGCATCAGCACCTGGAACGGCTCGTCGTAGAGCGGCAGGGTCAGCACGTCGGCTTCGTTGAACGGCAGGGCGATGATGATCGCGTCCAGCTCGCCGTTGCGCAGTTTGTCGCGCAGCACGTGGGTGAAGTTTTCTTCGATATACAACGGCATCTGCGGTGCGACGCGGTGCAGTTGCGGGATCAGGTGCGGGAACAGGTACGGGCCGACCGTGTAGATGGCGCCGACTTTCAGCGGTGCGGTCAGCTGGTTCTTGCCGGCCTGGGCCAGTTCGCGAATGCTCTGCGCTTGCTCCAGCACCTTCTGGGCCTGGGCAACAATGCCTTCACCCACCGGCGTAAGGCGCACGGCGCTCTTGCTGCGCTCGAAAATCAGCACACCGAGTTCGTCTTCAAGCTTTTTCACGCCCACCGACAGCGTCGGCTGGCTGACATGGCAACGCTCGGCCGCGTGGCCGAAGTGCTGCTCTTGGGCGAGGGTAACGATGTAGCGTAATTCTGTAAGAGTCATAGCGGGCGTCCATGAGGTTGCGGGCCAAGCATACCGGCTGCAATCGATAGACGCACGTTATCAGAACTTTGCTGGGGATTGAGCGGGGAATATCGGTGATTTTGCTGATGCGATAAACCCATCTGGGCTGCCCGCGATGCAGGCACCTCGGTCTATCAATTGCACCGAGGTGATGCTATCGCAGGCAAGCCAGCTCCTACACAAGCTGATGCCTGCAACCCTTAGCGGCGGCGTTTCTCGATGTTGTACACGAACGGTGCAACGATCTCGATACTGCCGCCTCTGAGCATGTCTGCCGGTGGCTTGGGCAACGGCTGGGCACGGCGGATCATATCCAGGGTGGCGCGGTCCAGGTCGGCGTTGCCGGAGCGGCCCACCAACTCGTAGGACAGCACGTTGCCGTCGGCATCGACCACGAACTTCAGGCGGTTGAGGCCTTCCTTGCCACGGGCCTGGGCGCCTGGCGGGTACTTCTTGTACTTCTGCAGGTGAGCCAGCAGGGTGCCTTCCCAGGATGCCTTCGCTGCGATTTGCTGCGGAGAGGGGCCTGGTACAGGCTGGGCCGATTTCTCAGCCGGTGCCTGGGTCGGCGGAGCGTCGCTCGGCGGATCCTCGGAGGGTTTCTCCTTGGGCGGCTCGATCTTCTTCTCCACTGGCTTCGGCGGCTGTGGTTTGGGCTTGGGTTTGACCGGCTTGGGCACCTGGATCGTTGGCTTGGGTGCCTCGGCCAGTTTCGGCAGGGGCAGCTCTTCCACCGGTGCAGGCGGCTGCGGCGGCGTCACCACCTTGGGCGGCGCTGGCGGTGGCGGTGCGGGCATCGGCGCCAGGTCGATGACCATGGCCGCCGGCGGCAACTGCACCGTACGCGGCGCTGACCAATGAAGCGCGATAGCGATCGCGACGGCATGCACGCCCAGTACGACGGCGAGGCTGGTGCCATAACGCGTCAGTTTGTGGCGCGTCGTGATCATTTCTTGGCTGCCGTCTCAAGTCCGACCAAGCCTACCTTGAGGTAGCCGGCTGCCCGCAGGGCATCCATCACGCTCATCAGGTCGCCGTAGTCCACGCCCTTGTCAGCCTGGAAGAAGATCGTCGTGTCTTTCTTGCCTTGGGTCTTGGCGTCGAGCACCGGCCCCAGGGTTTCAGCCTTGACTTCTTCTTCACCCAGGAACAGGCGTTGGTCCGCCTTGACGCTGAGGAAGATCGGCTTCTCCGGCCGCGGCGCCGGCTTGGCGCTGGACGCGGGCAGGTCAACCTTGATGTCCACGGTCGCCAATGGTGCCGCCACCATGAAAATGATCAGCAGCACCAGCATCACGTCGATAAACGGCGTGACGTTGATTTCGTGGTTCTCGACGAGTTCGTCGTCGCCTTGATTCAAATGCAGGCCCATGGCCGATTACCCCACTTTCACCATGTGCGGTTGCGAGCTGCGCTCGGTAGGCAGGTGATCGAGATCGCGGCTGACCAGCAGCAGGACTTCTGCCGACGCGTCCGATACCTGAGCCTTGTAGCCGGCAATCGAACGGGCGAAGACGTTGTAGATCACCACCGCAGGAATCGCGGCAACCAGGCCCAGGGCGGTAGCCAGCAGGGCTTCGGCGATGCCTGGGGCAACGACGGCAAGGTTGGTGGTCTGGGTTTTGGCGATGCCGATGAAGCTGTTCATGATGCCCCACACGGTGCCGAACAGACCGACGAAGGGCGCGGTCGAACCAATGGTCGCCAGCACGCCGGTGCCGCTGCTCATGTTACGACCGCAGGCCGCCACCAGGCGCTCCAGGCGGAAGGCCACACGTTCCTTGATGCCTTCTTTTTCGCGGGTGTTGGCCGACAGGCGCATTTCTTCCAGCGCGTCGTGCACCAGGGTGTTGGCCAGGGTGCCTTTCTTGGTCGCGCTTTCGCTGGCTTCCTTGAGGGTAGTGGCCTTTTTCAGGTGGACGATTTCGTTGCGCAGGCGACGTTTGGCGCCCAGCAACTCGAAGCCTTTGGCAATCCAGATGGTCCAGGTGATGATCGAGGCGATGGCCAGGCCGATCATGACGGCTTTCACTACCACGTCAGCGTTCTGATACATGCCCCATGGCGACAGGTCGTGGGCCATGCCCAGGGTGTTGTCTCCTTCCAGAACCACCCCGGTCTCGTCGGCGGAGGCTGGGTCAGCAGCCTGGGCCGGGTCGGTAGCAGCGGGCGCTGCGGCGGGAGCGGCCGCTGCCGCGGCGTTTTGCTCGGCTGCAGCCGGGGTGGCTGGCGCGGTGGCGTCAGCGAAGGCAGCGGTCGGTGCCAGCAGTACGCTGAACAGCAGCGCAGCAATCGCACGCCAGGCGCGGGATGGGCTGTGAAGCTTGGTTGGCGAAGCGGGGGTTGTATTACGTGTCATGCTGGCCGGACCTGAGTAAAAAAATGAGTGATCGTCCTTCCAGACCCATGGGGTCGAGGACAAATGGGCGGTTATTATTGCAAGTAATTCTTGTTAACAAAAGTAATACAGTTACTTTATTTGTCCTTTTTCTGGCCGACGGTCATCTGCGAAGGCTAACCTAGACCTTTCAGTACGGAGTTTTTTGTGATGGCAGCGCCTTCTGTTGTGATAGCCGGTTGTGGCGATGTAGGTAGTCGGCTGGCCAGCCAGTTGCTGGCCTCGGAATGGGAGGTCCATGGCCTGCGCCGCGATATTTCGCGGCTGCCTGATGGCGTGATCGGTATTGCCGGGGACTTGTTCAAGAAGGAGTGCCCTGACACCTGGCCGATCGGCGGGGTGGATTACCTGGTGTACTGCGCCGCTGCGACGGATCACGACGAGGCTGGCTATCGCGCCGCTTACGTACAAGGGCTGAAACATGTGCTGGAGTGACTGGGCGACTACGGCCAGGAGCCGAAGCACCTGCTGTTTGTATCCAGCAGCAGTGTCTACGGACAGCAGAAGGGTGAGTGGGTCGACGAAACGTCGGAAACCCAGGCGAAGGGATATTCCGGGCAAGTCATGTTGGAGGCTGAGCAGGTGGCGCTCAACAGCGGCATCCCGGCCAGTATCGTGCGCCTGACGGGCATTTATGGCCCCGGTCGCGAATGGCTGCTGACTCAGGTTCGCCAAGGCTACCGCGTCGCAATCGACCCACCTTTATATGGCAACCGCATTCACGCGGAAGACGCTGCGGGTTTGCTGGCCTTTTTGTTGCGGCATGTAGAAAAGGGCGGTTCGCTGGACAAGGTCTACATCGGCGTCGACGATGCGCCCGCGCCACTGGCCGAAGTGGTGGACTGGTTGCGCGAGTACCTGGGTGTGACCGAATGGGCCGATGACGCCAGTGTGCGGCGCGCCGGCAGCAAGCAATGCAGCAATGCGCGTATCAAGGCGCTGGGTTGGGTGCCGACGTACCCGACTTACCGGGAAGGCTACGCGGCGATCCTCAAAGGCTGAAATACGGTGAAAAATGTGGGCGCGGGCTTGCTCGCGAAGGCGCAGTGTCAGGCACTGAATGTGTTGCTGATACACCGCTTTCGCGAGCAAGCCCGCTCCCACATTTGGGTCTGTGTTCGGCTACTTATTGCTTTTCAAGCAACCACTGGCGTGGGCCTGGCGTAAACGAAGGCACTTCATCCGCCTGCGCGGTGTTGACCGCCTGGAAGATCTCCAGTTGTTTACCCTTGCGGATAAAGATCCACGGATTGCCCTGGCCATTCAGTTGCAGCCAGATGCTGTCGTAGCCGCCGCTCATGGATGCGCAATCGCCCGCCAGGCACAGCGAGTACTGATCGACATTCGGCAGGCCGGCGACCTTGCCATTAGCCTGGAACTGTACGATGGCGCCGCTGCCGAAGCCGTCGCTGATCTTCCAGTCGCCGCCCATGTAGGCTGCATACAACGCACGCTCAAAGTTGGCGCCGATGGGCGCACCGTCCGGCGCAGGCTCTTTGGGGCGGGCGAACAACTGTTCAGGCTCGTTATCATTAGCCACTTGCAGCAGTTGCTTGCCTTTGCGCTTGAGTTCGGTAGCGGAGCTGCCGTAGAAGTCCACGCTCCAGGCGCCGGATTTTTCACTCAGCAACTTGCCTTCCGCTACTTCAAAACCGTTGTAGTAGCGTGCCTGCGAGGCCTTGGTATTGACCTCCCATTCGAGGTTCGGGCCGAAGCTTTGCAGGGCTTCACGCAAAGGGCCGCCTTTGGCTGCCGCATCGATGGCGACCTGGTTGATCCAGGTGCCGCCCGCATCCCGGTCGGCAGGGTTGCTGGCGCAGCCGCCAAGCAACAGGGCGAGCAGTGATGAGGCTACAAGCGCTTTGCGCATCATGAAATCCTTCTGAAACGAAATCGGCGCAGCCTATGGGGGCTGCGCCGGGTGTTTTACTCGATGACCAGAATCGCGTCCATCTCAACCTGCGCACCCTTTGGCAGGGCGGCAACGCCGATGGCGGCGCGGGCTGGGTACGGCTGTTCGAAGTACTTGCCCATGATCTCGTTGACCTTGGCGAAGTGGCTCAGGTCGGTGAGGAAGATGTTCAGCTTGACGATGTCTTTGAACGAGCCGCCGGCAGCCTCGGCGACCGACTTGAGGTTTTCGAAGACCTGTACGGTCTGTGCTTCGAAGCCTTCCACCAGTTCCATGGTCTTTGGGTCCAGCGGGATCTGGCCGGACATGTAGACGGTGTTGCCCGCCTTGATCGCCTGGGAGTAGGTGCCGATCGCGGCTGGGGCCTTGTCACTGGTGATAACAGTCTTGGTCATGAATGACTCCTTGTAGTAGAGCGGTTATGCACGCATACGGGTGATGCGGATGACCCCGGTCAAGGCGCGCAGTTTCTTGATCACACGGGCCAGGTGCACGCGGTCGTGCACGCTGACCACCAGCTGGACCACGCTGATGCGGCCATCGCGCTCGTCCATGCTGATCTTCTCGATGTTGCCGTCGGCCGCGTTGACGCTGCTGGCGAGCAGGGCGATCAGGCCGCGCTGGTGTTCCAGCTCCACCCGCAGCTCGACGTTGAATTCGCCGGTGACATCCTTGGCCCATGAGAGCTGGATGCATTTTTCCGGGTTGTGGCGGATTTCGGTGATGTTGCGGCAGTTGTCCAGGTGCACCACCATGCCTTTACCGGCCGACAAGTGGCCGACAATCGGGTCGCCGGGGATCGGTGTGCAGCATTTGGCGTAGCTGAGCACCAGGCCCTCGGTACCACGAATCGCCAGCGGACCTTCGGGGCTCGGCAGCTGTTCGCCTTCGCCGAGCAGGCGGCGGGCGACTACATAGGCCATGCGGTTGCCCAGGCCAATATCTTCCAGCAGGTCTTCGATGGTTTCCTGGCGGTACTCGTGGAGCATCGCTTGCACGCGCTCTGTAGGAATCTTGTCCAAGGCGCTGTCGAAACCGTTGAGGACTTTGTTCAGCAGGCGTTCGCCCAGGCTGATGGACTCGGAGCGGCGTTGCAATTTGAGCGCGTGACGGATGTGCGTGCGGGCCTTGCCGGTGACCACGAAGTTCAGCCAGGCCGGGTTCGGGCGTGCGCCCGGAGCGCTGACGATCTCGACCGTGGAGCCACTCTGCAGCGGTTCGGACAGCGGCGCGAGACGACGATTGATCCGACAGGCGATGCAGCTGTTACCCACATCGGTGTGCACGGCGTAGGCAAAGTCGACCGCCGTGGAGCCTTTGGGCAGCTCCATGATCCGGCCTTTGGGTGTGAATACGTAGACCTCGTCCGGGAACAGGTCGATCTTCACGCTTTCGATGAATTCCAGGGAGTTGCCGGCCCGTTGCTGCATTTCCAGCACGCCCTTGACCCACTGGCGGGCGCGGGCATGGGTGCCTTTGGGCTGCTCGTCGCCGCTGGATTTGTAGAGCCAATGGGCAGCAATGCCGTTGTTGGCCATCTCTTCCATTTCGCGGGTGCGGATCTGGATCTCGATCGGCACCCCATGCATGCCGAACAACGTGGTGTGCAGCGACTGGTAGCCGTTGGCCTTGGGGATCGCGATGTAATCCTTGAAGCGGCCTGGCAAAGGTTTGTACAAATTATGTACAGCGCCCAGCACGCGATAACAGGTGTCCACCTTGTCAACGATGATCCGGAACGCATACACGTCCATGATCTCGTTGAAGGCCCGGCGCTTGCCGCGCATCTTTTTATAGATGCCGTAGATATGCTTCTGCCGCCCGCTGACCTCGCCCTCGATCTCGTCGATCGCCAGGCAGTGGCTCAGCGACTCTTCGATCTTGTTGACGATTTCCTTGCGGTTGCCACGCGCGCGCTTGACCGCCTGGTAGATGCGCGCCGAACGCATCGGGTGCATGGCCTTGAAACCGAGGTCTTCGAATTCGATACGAATGGCGTGCATGCCCAGCCGGTTGGCGATGGGGGCGTAGATTTCCAGGGTTTCTTTGGCGATGCGCCGGCGTTTTTCGCCGGACAGCACTTCCAGCGTGCGCATGTTGTGCAGCCGGTCGGCCAACTTGACCAGGATCACCCGGATATCGCGGGCCATGGCCATGGCCATCTTCTGGAAGTTTTCCGCCTGGGCTTCGGCTTTGGTTTCGAAGTTCATCTGGGTCAGTTTGCTGACCCCGTCGACCAGTTCGGCCACGGTTTCGCCAAATTGCGCGCTGAGCGCTTCCTTGGCAATACCGGTGTCTTCGATCACGTCATGCAGCATCGCAGCCATCAGGCTCTGATGGTCCATGTGCATGTCGGCAAGAATATTTGCCACCGCAAGAGGATGGGTGACATACGCCTCGCCACTGCGGCGGCGCTGACCGTCGTGGGCTTGTTCGGCGTAGAAATACGCTCGGCGGACCAGGTTGACCTGGTCTGGGCCGAGGTAGGCCGATAAGCGATCGGCGAGGGCGTCTATGCTCGGCAAAGTGTGAACTCCTGCCGTTGGCTGTGACCCCGCGCCGTGCTACGTCGACCAGGCATAGGCTTAGACGGCCTCGTTGGACTCGTCCTCGAACGCTGCAAACAGCGGTTCGTCTTCAACGATTTCAGCGTTGGCGATGAACTCGTAGCTCATCAGGCCTTCAGCGATTTCACGCAGGGCTACAACAGTAGGCTTGTCGTTTTCCCACTGGACCAGGGGCTCTTTGCCGCCAGTGGCCAGTTGACGGGCACGCTTGGTAGAGAGCATGACCAGCTCAAAGCGGTTATCCACGTGTTCTAGGCAGTCTTCAACGGTTACGCGGGCCATGGTATTCCTCGGAGCGAATGCAAGATGCGCGCTGCCCGGTTGGGCGAGCGGACTGAACAGTTTAAAAAATCACCAGCGTTTAGGGAAGCGCTGATTTCTCGCAGGCCCTCGCAAAACCGCTACAAGTGCCAATGTAAAGCCCTTGCAGCGGTTTTGGGAAGAGCCAATCAACCGAGCAGTTCGGCCAGTAATTTGCCGAAACGCTGTTGCTGACGCTTTTGCTGGAGTTGATTGGTGCGGAAAATCGCCTTCAAATCATCCAGTGCGTGGGCAAAATCGTCGTTGATGATCAGGTAGTCGTAGTCGACGTAGTGGCTCATTTCACTGACGGCTTCGCGCATGCGGCCTTCGATGATCTCGTCACTGTCCTGGCCACGATTGGTCAGGCGCTGGTGCAAGGCTTCCAGCGACGGCGGCAAGATGAAGATCGAGCGCGCCTGGGGCATCAGCCGGCGCACTTGTTCGGCGCCTTGCCAGTCGATTTCCAGGATCAGGTCGTGGCCTTCGTCCAGGGTCTGCTGCAAGTGGCTCTGCGAGGTGCCGTAGAGATTGCCGAACACTTCGGCGCGTTCCAGGAAGTCGCCGTGTTCGATCATCTTGACGAACTCGGTGCGCTCGACGAAGTGATAGTGCACGCCGTTCACCTCACCTGGGCGCATGGCGCGGGTGGTGTGGGAGACCGAGATGCGGATCTGCTCGTCAGCGTCGGTCAAGGCCTTGACCAGGCTGCTTTTGCCCGCGCCCGACGGGGCGGAAATGATGTAAAGGGTGCCGGTGCTGTGGGTCATGGAGGTTGCCTTACTCAATATTCTGTACTTGTTCGCGCATCTGCTCGATCAACACTTTGAGGTTGACCGCCGCGGTGGTGCTGCGCGGATCGAACGCCTTGGAGCCCAGTGTATTGGCTTCGCGGTTGAGTTCCTGCATCAGGAAGTCCAGGCGCCGACCGGCGGCACCGCCGGACTTGAGCACTCGGCGCACTTCGAGGATGTGGGTGCTCAGGCGATCCAGCTCTTCGGCGACATCGCTCTTTTGCGCAAGCAGGACCATTTCCTGTTCCAGTCGCGTCGGGTCGAGGTCGGCCTTCATGTCGGTGAAGCGGTCGAGCACCTTCTGGCGCTGGGTGGCGAGCATTTGCGGCACCAGTTCGCGCAAGGTGACAACATCTTCTTCGATGGAGGTCAGGCGCTCGTTGATCAGGCGGGCCAGTTCGGCACCTTCGCGCTCGCGGCCGGCTTTCAGCTCCTTCAAACCCTGGTTAAACAGGGCGAGGGCTTCAGCGTTGAGGGCTTGCGGGTCGGTGGCGTCGGCCACCAGCACGCCGGGCCAGGCCAGCACTTCCAGCGGGTTGAGCGCGGCGGGCTGCTTGATCAGTCCGGCGATGGTTTCGGCGGCGGCGACCAGTTGCGCGGCACGGTCGCGGTCAATCTGCAAGGCTTTGCCGGTGGTTTCTTCGGTGAAACGCAGCGTGCATTCCAGCTTGCCACGGGAAATACCCTGGCGCAGCGCTTCACGCACGGCGCCTTCGAGGTCGCGGAACGATTCCGGCAGGCGCAGGTGCGGCTCCAGGTAACGGCTGTTGACCGAGCGCAGCTCCCAGCTCAGGGTGCCTTGGACGCCGGCTTTCTCGACGCGCGCGAAGGCGGTCATGCTGTGCACCATGGAGGTACCTCGCGTTGCAGCCCGAAAACACGGGCTGATGATTAAGAAGGCGCAGGATTGTAGCGCAGTGGGGCGGACACGCCCAAACCCGAGCATTCGTAACCGAATTTTTTAGCAGTGCCCCGAATCGGCTCGCGGCTCTATAATGCTCGGCAGTTTTTCGTCCTCAGTACAGGTGTCTCCCTATGAAACGTCCAAGTGGTCGCGCTGCCGATCAGCTCCGCTCGATCCGCATCACCCGCAACTACACCAAACACGCCGAGGGGTCTGTACTGGTCGAGTTTGGCGATACCAAGGTCATCTGCACCGTCAGCGTTGAAAACGGCGTGCCGCGCTTCCTTAAAGGCCAGGGCCAGGGTTGGCTGACCGCCGAGTACGGCATGCTGCCGCGCGCCACCGGCGAGCGTAACCAGCGTGAGGCCAGCCGTGGCAAGCAGGGCGGTCGTACCCTAGAAATCCAGCGCCTGATCGGCCGCTCCCTGCGCGCAGCCCTGGACATGTCCAAGCTGGGCGACGTGACCCTGTACGTCGACTGCGACGTGATCCAGGCCGACGGCGGCACCCGTACCGCGTCCATCACCGGCGCCATGGTGGCCCTGGTTGACGCACTGAAAGTGATCAAGAAGCGCGGCGGCCTGAAGGCGGGCGACCCGCTCAAGCAAATGATCGCCGCTGTGTCGGTAGGCATGTATCAGGGCGAGCCCGTGCTGGACCTGGACTACCTGGAAGACTCGGCCGCCGAAACCGACCTGAATGTGGTCATGACCAGCACCGGTGGTTTCATCGAAGTGCAGGGCACCGCCGAAGGCGCGCCATTCCAGCCGGCCGACCTGAATGCCATGCTGGCCCTGGCCCAGAAAGGCATGACCGAAATCTTCGAGTTGCAGAACGCCGCCCTGGCTGACTGAGCCCGCCTCAAGGAGAAACGCCATGAATGACAACAGCCAAGTGCCGGTGCCGACGCCTTCCTACGAAGTGCGCCAGGGGGCAATGTTGTGCCATCTCGCGGCGTTTCTGGGGTTTGTGTTCCCCTTCGGCAGTGTCGTGGGGCCGCTGATCCTGTGGCAGATGAAGAAGGAAAAGGATGCGTTCATTGATGATCAAGGCAAGGAAGCCTTGAACTTCCAGATCACCGTGGCCATCGCCTGGATCGCTTGCATCGTGCTGGCCTTCGCGGTGGTTGGGTTTTTCCTGATGTTTGCCCTGGCGGTCGCCACGATCGTGCTGACCATCATCGGCAGCATCAAGGCCAACAAAGGGATTCCCTATCGCTACCCGTTGACCTGGCGTGTGATCAAATAATGAGCACCCACAAAAAAACCGACAGCGATGTCGGTTTTTTTGTGGCTGGAAAAAGACCTCAGATGGTCAGTGTCCAGTCGTAGTCCACGATCAGCGGCGCATGCTGCGAGAAGCGTGGCTGGCGTGGCAGGCGTGCACTGCGGACGAACCGGCGCAGACCTGGGGTCAGCAACTGGTAGTCGAAACGCCAGCCCAGGTTGAGCATCTCAGCCTGTTCGTTATCCGGCCACCAGCTGTACTGGTCGCCTTCGCGGCTGACTTCGCGCAGGGCATCCACATAGCCCATGTTGCCGACAATCTCGTCCATCCAGGCACGTTCCGGCGCCAGGAAGCCCGGGGATTGCTGGCTGTCGCGCCAGTTCTTGATATCCAGCTTCTGTTGCGCCACGTACAGCGAGCCACAATAAATGTACTCGCGACGCTTGCGTCGCTGTTTATCCAGGTAACGGGCGAAATCGTCCATTAGCTTGAACTTCTGGTTCAAGTCTTCATCGCCGTTCTGCCCCGAAGGGAGCAGCAAGGTCGCGATGCTGACCTTGTCGAAATCGGCTTGCAGGTAGCGCCCGTAGCGGTCGGCTGTCTCGAAGCCGAGGCCGCTGATGACCGCCTTGGGTTGCAACCGCGAATACAAAGCCACGCCACCTTGGGTGGGCACTTCGGCATCGCAGGCATAAAGGAAGTAGCCATCCAGTTGGAAGGCTGGGTCGTCCAGTTCAAAGGCGGAGGCGCGGGTATCCTGCAGGCAGATGACGTCGGCATTCTGGGCTTGCAGCCAACTGAGCAAACCACGCTCGACTGCAGCCTGAATACCATTAACGTTCACACTGATGATCCGCATAAATGGCCCCAAAAATCGCGTGCGTGTATGATACACGCCGTCTACCTAATTAGCTAAATCCGTGGTATCTGAGGCTTTTTTCATGCAGGCGTATCAACGCGATTTCATTCGTTTTGCCATCGATCGCGGGGTTTTGCGCTTCGGTGAGTTCACCCTCAAGTCCGGGCGCACCAGCCCGTACTTCTTCAATGCGGGCTTGTTCAACTCGGGTTCGGCCCTGGCTCAGTTGGGGCGTTTCTACGCGGCAGCCATTGTTGAAAGCGGTATTTCCTTCGACGTGCTGTTTGGCCCGGCCTACAAGGGTATCCCCCTGGCAGCTGCAACGGCCGTGGCCCTGGCGGAACATCATGGGCGCGATCTGCCGTGGTGCTTCAACCGCAAGGAAGCCAAGGCTCATGGCGAAGGCGGCAGCCTGGTGGGTGCGCCGCTGACCGGCGATGTATTGATCATCGATGACGTGATCACGGCCGGTACGGCTATCCGTGAAGTGATGCAGATCATCGCGTCCCAGGACGGCGCCAAGGCCGCCGGTGTGCTGATCGCGCTGAACCGCCAGGAGCGTGGCAACGGTGAGTTGTCGGCGATCCAGGAAGTGGAGCGTGATTTTGGCATTCCCGTGGTGAGCATCGTGTCGTTGAACCAGGTGTTGCAGTTCCTGGAGGATGATCCGCAGCTCAAGCAGCACCTGCCGGCGGTGCGTGCGTACCGCGAGCAATTCGGCGTCTGACACAGTAAAACCTGTGGAGTGGGCTTGTGTGGGAGCGGGCTTGCTCGCGAAGGCGGTCTTTCAGTGATACAGGTGCTGACTGATCCACCGCTTTCGCGAGCAAGCCCGCTCCCACAGGGGATCTCCGCACTGCTGCAAAATCAGCGCCCATAAAAAAGCCCCGCTCAATCGGATTGAGCGGGGCTTTTTAGTTTTTGGCGTTTAAGGACGCTTGCGGTTACTGATCAGCGTGCCCATGCCGGTATCCGTGAAGATCTCCAGCAGTACCGCATTCGGTACCCGGCCATCGATGATCAGCGAGCTGCCGACGCCGCCTTGCACCGCTTCCAGCGCGCAACGGATCTTCGGCAGCATGCCGCCGTAGATGGTGCCGTCGGCGATCAGGTCGTCCACCTGTTGGGTGGTCAGGCCGGTCAGCACTTTGCCTTGCTTGTCCATCAGGCCGGCGATGTTGGTCAGCAGCATCAGCTTTTCAGCTTTCAGCGCTTCGGCCACCTTGCCGGCCACCAGGTCGGCGTTGATGTTGTAGGACTCGCCATTGGCACCCACACCGATCGGCGCGATCACCGGAATGAAGTCGCCCTTGACCAGCAGGTTCAGCAGGTCGGTGTTGATGCCGATCACTTCGCCCACTTGGCCGATGTCGATGATTTCCGGCTGGGTCATTTCCGGCGTCTGACGGGTCACGGTCAGTTTTTTCGCCCGGATCAGCTCCGCGTCCTTGCCGGTCAGGCCGATGGCACTGCCGCCGTGACGGTTGATCAGGTTGACGATGTCTTTGTTGACCTGGCCACCGAGGACCATCTCCACCACGTCCATGGTCTGCGCGTCAGTGACGCGCATGCCATCAATGAAGTGACTCTCGATCGACAAGCGCTTGAGCAGGTCGCCGATTTGCGGGCCGCCACCGTGGACCACCACCGGGTTGATCCCCACGGCTTTCATCAACACGATGTCGCGGGCAAAGCCGGTTTTCAGCTCGTCGCTTTCCATGGCATTGCCGCCGTACTTGATCACCAGCGTCTTGCCGACGTAGCGTCGGATGTACGGCAACGCTTCGGACAGGACCTTGGCAGTGTTGGCAGCGGCTTCGCGTTCGAGGGTCATTCAGGGCTCCGGTAAAAAATCAGAACGGTAATTGGAGATCAGGGGCAACACGTTTCAACTGGGCGTGGAACACGTCCTTGATGCGCTGCAACTCAGCCTCGGTATCCGCCTCGAAACGCAGGACCAGCACCGGTGTGGTGTTGGACGCGCGAACCAGGCCCCAGCCTTTGGCGTAATCGACTCGCACACCATCAATGGTGGTCAGGTTGGCGCCTTCGCCCCATTGCGCATCGTGCAGTGCGTCAATGATGCTGAATTTGCTCTCCTCGGTCACATGGATATTGATCTCTGGCGTAGAAATATCGTTCGGGAAGGTCTGGAATAGCTCTTCGGCGGTGGATTTTTCCTTGCTGAGGATCTCCAGCAGGCGTGCGGCGCTGTAAATACCGTCATCAAAGCCGAACCAGCGCTCCTTGAAGAACACGTGGCCGCTCATTTCGCCGGCCAACAGCGCGCCGGTTTCCTTCATTTTCTTTTTGATCAACGAGTGACCGGTCTTCCACATTAGCGGGCGGCCGCCATATTCCTTGATCAGCGGAGTGAGGCGGCGGGTGCACTTCACGTCAAAGATGATCTCGGCGTTGGCGTTGCGCGCTACCACATCGCGGGCAAACAGCATCAGCAGGCGATCCGGGAATACGATTTCGCCGGTTTCAGTCACCACGCCCACACGGTCGCCGTCACCGTCAAAGGCCAGGCCGACGTCAGCCCCGGTTTCCTTGACCTTGGCGATCAGGTCCACCAGGTTTTCAGGCTTGCCTGGGTCCGGGTGGTGGTTGGGGAAGTTGCCGTCGACCTCGCAGAACAACGGGATCACTTCGCAGTTCAGGGCTTCGAGCAGCTGCGGGGCGATCACGCCGGCCGCGCCATTACCGCAATCCACCACCACTTTGAGGCGGCGCGCGAGTTTGACGTCACGGGTGATTTCATCAGAGTAGCGTTGCAGGATGTCAACTTTGGTGACGGTGCCCTTGCCGCTGGTCAGGTCGTTGTTTTTCAGGCGGTCGTGCAGCGCCTGGATCTGTTCGTTGGCCAGGGTGTCGCCAGCGATGACGATCTTGAAGCCGTTGTAGTCCGACGGGTTATGGCTGCCGGTGAGCATCACTCCGGATTTGCCGGCCAGTACGTTGGCTGCGTAGTACAGCGCAGGTGTTGGCACCAGGCCAACGTCACTCACATGGCAACCGCTGTCGGCCAGGCCCTGGATCAGTTGCTCCACCAGTTCCGGGCCGGACAGGCGACCGTCACGGCCGACCGAAACATTGGGCTCATCCTGGGCCAGGCTCTGGGAGCCGATGGCGCGGCCAATCCAGTAGGCGGTTTCGGCTGTCAGGGTCTTGGGCACCACGCCACGAATGTCATAGGCGCGAAAGATGCTGTCGGGGAATGTCGGGACTACTCGGGCTGCGGTACTCATCGCGGGGGGGAACTCCATCTGAAGGGGGCAAGGCTGGCCTTAATGTGGCTGACCGGCAGGCTCAAACTGAAGGGTATGACGGTGTTTTCGGCAGAGAGTTCGTGGTGCAAAAATGCCATCGGAGCGCTGGTTTCGTCTGGATTGTCGCGTAATTCGTTGATTTCTATGGAGAAATCTCGCTGATAAGGTCCGCGCATTCTTCGTCCTGAAAAGCCTTGCGGTGGCGTTTGGCCGGGCAATGGCGCCCGGCCAGATTCAGCTTAGTCAGTGACTTCCGGAATGCCCAAAACCGCCTGCGCCGCGTTGGGTTTCATCGAACTCCTCGACCAGCTCGAAGTGCGCCTGCACCACCGGCACCAGTACCAACTGGGCAATGCGCTCGCCGACGGCGATGTTGAACGCGGTCTGGCCACGGTTCCAGCACGACACCATCAGCTCGCCCTGGTAGTCCGAGTCGATCAGGCCCACCAGGTTGCCCAGTACGATGCCGTGTTTGTGGCCCAGGCCGGAGCGGGGCAGGATCAGCGCCGCCAGGCCAGGGTCGCCGACGTAGATCGACAGGCCGGTGGGAATCAGGAGGGTCTGGCCCGGCTCAAGGACGGTGTCCTCCTTGAGCATGGCACGCAGGTCGAGGCCGGCTGAGCCTGGAGTGGCGTAGGCCGGCAGTGGGAATTCGTTACCGATGCGTGGGTCGAGGATCTTGGCTTGCAAAGCGTGCATGGACATTAAACCTGGTTCAGCCGTTGGGCGATAAAAGAGATCAGTTGGCGGGCAATCTTGCCCTTGCTGGTCTGGGCGAAAACGGTGGCGTGCAACTCGCGGTCGATCACGCTGATGGCATTTTCCTCGCTGTTGAAGCCGATGCTCGGGTTGGCGACATCGTTGGCAACGATCAGATCGAGGTTTTTGTCTTTCAATTTGCGTGCTGCGTAGTCCAGCAGGTGTTCGGTCTCGGCGGCAAAGCCGACACTGAACGGACGGTCCGCACGGGTGGCGATGGTCGCCAGGATGTCCGGGTTGCGCACCATTTGCAGGAGCAGGCCGTCACCGCTTGTAGGGTCTTTCTTCAGTTTTTGCGGGGCGACGACTTCCGGGCGGTAGTCCGCCACCGCCGCCGAGGCGATGAACAGGTCGCACGGAATGGCTGCCTCACAGGCCGCCAGCATGTCGCGGGCGCTGACTACGTCGATTCGCGTGACCCGGTCAGGGGTCGGCAAATGCACCGGGCCGGTGATCAAGGTGACGCGTGCGCCTGCCTCGACCGCCGCTTCAGCCAAGGCAAAGCCCATTTTTCCTGAGCTATGGTTGGTGATGTAGCGCACCGGGTCGATGTTTTCCTGGGTCGGCCCTGCCGTGATCAGTACGTGCTTGCCGGTCAGGGCCAGGTGCTGGAAACACTCGGCGGCGCACAGCGCCAGGTCGGTTGCTTCAAGCATGCGGCCCATGCCGACGTCGCCACAGGCCTGGCTGCCGGAGGCCGGGCCGAACACTTTGAGGCCACGGCTTTGCAGGAGTTGGGTGTTGGCCTGGGTGGCCGGGTCGCGCCACATGGCCTGGTTCATGGCCGGGGCGATGGCGACGGTGGCGTCGGTGGCCAGTACCAGGGTGGTCAGCAGGTCATCGGCGATGCCCTGGGCCAGGCGTGCGATCAGGTCGGCGGTGGCCGGCGCGATCAGCACCAGGTCGGCCCATTTGGCCAGCTCGATATGGCCCATGGCGGCTTCAGCTGCCGGGTCGAGCAGGTCCAGGTGAACCGGGTGGCCGGACAGCGCTTGCATGGTCAGTGGGGTAATGAACTCACTGCCACCGCGGGTCATGACCACGCGCACTTCGGCGCCTTGGTCCAGGAGCCTGCGAACCAGTTCTGCGCTCTTGTAGGCGGCAATGCCGCCGCCAACGCCGAGAACGATGCGTTTCCGATACAGACGCTGCATTGGTTTGCCTTTCCAGTTCAGTGATGCCAGTTCAGTGACGCCTGCGATGCCCCCTCCCCAGGGGAAATCACATGCAAAAAAGAGGGCCTACGATAACACAGCGTCCGCGAGGCAACAGCGGCGTACGCGCAGGGAGGTGGGATGAGTATTCGTGATTGGCCGGTGGCAGAACGGCCCCGGGAAAAGCTTTTGGAGTGGGGCGCGGCGAGTCTGTCGGATGCCGAACTGTTGGCGATCTTCCTGCGTACCGGGGTTTCCGGCAGGAGCGCGGTGGATCTGGCGCGCCATCTGTTGGCGCAATTCGGTGGCTTGCGCCCACTGCTGGAGGCCAGCCAGACGTTGTTCAACCAGCAACTGGGCCTGGGGCCGGCGAAGTTTGCCCAGTTGCAGGCAGTGCTTGAAATGGCCAAGCGGCACATGGCCGAGCGCCTGCGAAGCGAATCGGTGCTGGAAAGCCCCGTGGCCGTGCGGGACTACCTGAAGGCCATGCTGCGCCATGAGCCTCATGAGATCTTCGGCTGCCTGTTCCTTGATTCAAGGCACAGGGTGCTGGGCTTTGAGGCGTTGTCCCAAGGCACCATCGACGCGGCGATGGTGTATCCCCGGCAGGTGGTCAAGCGCGCTTTGGCCTACAACGCGGCGGCGTTGATCCTGTGCCATAACCATCCTTCCGGCAGCCTTGAGCCGAGCGCAGCTGATCGAAAATTGACCAGGTTGCTGCAGAAAGCCCTGGAAGTGGTGGATGTGCGGGTGCTGGATCACATCATCGTGGGGGATGGCGATCCGTTGTCGATGGCGGAATATGGGTGGATTTAGCCCGCCCCATCGGGACGGGCCTGGTGCTCAGGGCTTGACGCTGACTTTCGAGAAATCCTGGCGACCGAACGGACTCACCTGGTAGCCCTCAACATTCTTGCGAGCCAGGGCAAACGCCGTCGGGTGCGCGAGCGGCAACCACAGCGCCTGTTGCTGGATCTGCGCCTGGGCCTGCTGGTACAGCTTACTGCGTACGCCTTGCTCGCTGGTGGTCTTGCCGGCGCTGATCAGTTTGTCCAGCGCAGGGTCGCAGTAGCGCGCGAAGTTGGTGCCGGATTTTACCGCTGCGCAGGAAAACTGCGGGGTCAGGAAGTTATCCGGGTCGCCGTTGTCGCCGGCCCAGCCCATGAACAGCAGGTCGTGTTCGCCGGCCTTGGCGCGACGAATCAGCTCGCCCCATTCGATCACGCGGATCTCGGCCTGGATGCCGACCTTGGCCAGGTCAGCCTGCAGCAGCTGTGCGCCAAGGTTTGGGTTGGGGTTCAGCAGACTACCGGTAGGGCGGGTCCAGATGGTGGTCTTGAAACCGTCCTTGAGCCCGGCGCGGTCCAGCAGTGCCTTGGCTTTGGCGAGGTCCTGTGGATAACCGGGCAGATCCTTGGCGTAGCTCCAGGTGTTGGGCGGGTAGGGGCCGTTGGCGGCTTCGGCGGTGCCTTCAAATACGGCCTTGAGGTAGCTGCCCTTGTCGAACGCCAGGTTGATCGCCTGGCGCACTTCTGGCTTGTCGAGAGGCGGGTGCTGGCTGTTGATGGCCAAGAAGGCGGTCATGAAGGCCGCCGTTTTCTCCACCTTGAGCGCCGGGTCTTTTTCGGCTTCGCCCACATCCAGCGGCTTGGGTGACAGGGCGATCTGGCATTCGTCGCGATGCAGTTTCTGCAGGCGCACATTGGCGTCCGGGGTGATGGCGAAGATCAAGTTATCCACAGGCGGTTTGCCGGCGAAGTAGTTCGGGTTGGCCTTGTAGCGCACCACGGCATCTTTCTGGAAGCGGCTGAAGATGAACGGCCCGGTGCCGATCGGCTGGCTGTTGAGCTTTTCCGGGGTGCCGGCCTTGAGCAGTTTTTCGGCGTATTCCGCCGGGTAGATCGAGGCAAAGCCCATGCTCAGGGCGGCGAGGAAGGTGGAGTCGGCGTGATCCAAAGTGAAGCGCACGGTCAGCGGGTCGAGGGCGTCGATTTTCTTGACCAGCGTCGGCAGTTGCAGCGACTGCGCGTGGGGGAAGCCGCTCTGGGCGATCTTGTGCCATGGGTTCGCGGGGTCGAGCATGCGCTCGAAGCTGAAGCGCACATCTTCGGCGGTCAGGGTGCGGCTTGGTGTGAAGTACTCGGTGCGATGGAATTTCACATCCGGGTGCAGCTTGAAGGTATAGGTCAGGCCATCCGGCGAAACTTCCCAGCTGTCCGCCAGGCTGGGCACCAGTTTGCCGCTCGCCGCATCGTAGTCCACCAGGCGGTTCATCAGCACGTCGGCCGAGGCGTTGGTGGTGGTCAGCGAGTTGTATTGCACCACATCGAACCCTTCGGGGCTGGCCTCGGTGCAGACGCTCAAGTTGCTGGCGGCAGAGGCCAGCGGCGCGATAAAGAGAGGGGCGAGCAATAGCGGTAGGGCAGCGAGGCGCATGTTCGGTTTCCTTTGCAGATCGAAGGCCCATCTGCGAGTGCAGTCTGGAAAAGTCCTACCGTAGTGGTCTGATTGGTAAATGACTAGCCCATTTTTGCCTGTGCTTTTGCCCCAAATACTGTTTTGATGGCACCTCAGCGCGTTTTGTCGTGCACTTCACCGTGCCCGCGAGCGCTGTAAATCATTCTGTGCGACGAGCGGTCGGCTGTGACAGCGGCCCCTCCTGGCAACGGTTCAGGCGTCTGCCGCCAAGATTTACGCCAGTAAAAACACTCGGGCTGTTGTTGCACTGGGGTCTTTCTGGTATAAAGCAGCGCTCTTTTCTAGGGGCCCGGTTCCTTCGCTTGTAGGTGTAGCCGGTAAGACCCTAAAGAAACGCGGCGCCTGGCGCCAAATGACTGAGAGATTAAGCGGCCAACCCATGCCGGGTTGGGCATGTGGTTTTAGAGGGCTGAGGCATGTCGAGAGTCTGTCAAGTTACCGGTAAGGGTCCGGTGACTGGGAATAACATTTCCCACGCAAATAACAAAACCCGTCGTCGTTTCCTGCCGAACCTGCAGCATCACCGCTTCTGGGTTGAAGAAGAGAAACGTTTCGTCCGTCTGCGCGTATCTGCTAAAGGCATGCGCATCATCGACAAGCGTGGCATCACTGTCGTGCTGGCTGAATTGCGCCGCGCTGGCACAATCTAAGGAGCTATATCATGCGTGAATTGATTCGAATGATCTCTAGCGCCGGTACTGGTCACTTCTACACTACCGACAAGAACAAGCGTACTACCCCGGACAAGCTCGAAAAGAAAATGTTCGACCCGCGCGTTCGCAAGCACGTGATCTACAAAGAAGGCAAAATCAAGTAATTGATTTTCCTCCTTGTGAAAAAAAGCCCGTATCTCACGATTCGGGCTTTTTTTTGCCTGCGATTTGCCGTCAGGCTTTCTGCTCGAACACCACGTAGATCTTGCGGCAAGGCTCCAGCACTTCCCAGGTACCGCTGAAGCCGGCGGGGATCACGAAACGGTCGCCGGCGCGCAAGGTCTTGGCATTGCCGTCGGCATCACGTAGCACGGACACGCCCTGCACAATCTCGCAGTATTCGTGTTCGGTGTAGTTGACCTTCCACTGCCCGACTTCACCTTCCCACACGCCGGCACTCATCTGTCCGCACGGGCTGTTGTAGTGGTTATAGATCGTTTGCTCGGGATCGCCCTTGAGGATTTTTTCGGCAGCGGGGCGGTAGCGTTCTGGGGCGGTGCTGGCTTGGCTGAAGTCGACGATGTCCTGGATGCTCATGTGCGTGTCCCGTCTGGCCTGCGGTTGGAGAACCCAAAGTCTATGTTTATTAAAATGAACATCGCAAGGGCGTTTGCCGGGGTTATGTCAAATATATTGAAACATCCCCAGCCGCTGGTTTAGGGTGGCAGCTGCCTTGAGCCGAACAGCAGGCTGGCCGGGCAAGAATTCTTTGAGGCTGCCGGGGGACACCGCCCGGCCCTTGTATTCAATAAGAGGAGGACACTCGCATGACCACCCTGACCCGTGCCGACTGGGAACAACGCGCCAAGGATCTGAAGATCGAGGGCCGTGCCTATATCAATGGCGAGTACACCGCCGCCGTATCCGGTGACACCTTCGAATGTATCAGCCCGGTCGATGGCCGCCTGCTGGCCACTGTTGCCAGCTGTGACGCGGCCGACGCCCAGCGCGCCGTGGAAAACGCCCGCGCCACCTTCAATTCCGGTGTGTGGTCGCGCCTGGCGCCGGCCAAACGCAAGTCCGCCATGCTCCGTTTCGCCGCGTTGCTCAAGGCCAATGCCGAAGAGCTGGCGCTGCTCGAAACCCTGGACATGGGCAAGCCGATCAGCGACTCCCTGAACATCGACGTACCCGGCGCGGCCAATGCCCTGAGCTGGAGCGGAGAGGCCATCGACAAGATCTACGACGAAGTCGCCGCGACCCCACACGACCAACTGGGCCTCGTGACCCGCGAACCCGTTGGCGTGGTTGGCGCTATCGTGCCGTGGAACTTCCCGTTGATGATGGCCTGCTGGAAACTCGGCCCGGCGCTGTCCACTGGTAACTCGGTGATCCTCAAGCCGTCCGAAAAATCCCCGCTGACGGCCATCCGTATCGCGGCCCTGGCCGTTGAAGCCGGTATTCCAAAAGGCGTGTTCAACGTGCTGCCGGGCTACGGTCACACCGTCGGCAACGCGCTGGCGCTGCACATGGACGTCGACACCCTGGTGTTCACCGGTTCCACCAAGATCGCCAAGCAACTGTTGATCCGCTCCGGTGAATCGAACATGAAGCGTGTGTGGCTGGAAGCTGGCGGCAAGAGCCCGAACATCGTGTTTGCCGACGCGCCTGACCTGCAAGCCGCCGCCGAATCCGCCGCCGGTGCCATTGCCTTCAACCAGGGCGAGGTCTGCACCGCAGGTTCCCGCCTGCTGGTGGAACGCTCCATCAAGGATAAATTCCTGCCATTGGTGATCGAGGCCCTCAAGGGCTGGAAGCCCGGCAACCCACTGGACCCGGCAACCAATGTGGGCGCGCTGGTGGACACCCAGCAAATGAACACCGTGCTCTCGTACATCGAAGCCGGCCATGCCGATGGCGCCAAGTTGGTCGCCGGTGGCAAGCGCACCCTGGAAGAAACCGGTGGCACTTATGTCGAACCGACGATTTTCGATGGTGTGACCAACGCCATGAAGATCGCCAAGGAAGAGATTTTTGGCCCCGTCCTGTCGGTGATCACCTTCGACAGCGCCGAAGAAGCTGTCGCCATCGCCAACGACACCATCTACGGCCTGGCCGCAGCCGTGTGGACAGCCGATATCTCCAAGGCGCACCTCACCGCCAAGGCCCTGCGCGCCGGTAGTGTGTGGGTCAACCAGTATGACGGCGGCGACATGACCGCGCCGTTCGGTGGCTTCAAGCAATCGGGCAACGGTCGCGACAAGTCGTTGCATGCGTTCGACAAGTACACCGAGCTGAAGGCGACCTGGATCAAGCTCTAAGCAACACCGCAGTCCAAATGTGGGAGCGGGCTTGCTCGCGAAAGCGGTATGACAGTCGACATCAATGTTGAATGTGCAACCGTTTTCGCGAGCAAGCCCGCTCCCACACTGTTTTGCATGACCTCAAGAATTATCCACAGGAGCGTGGAAATGCGTTGGGCGACTTATTTCGCAGTCCTGGCTTCGGTGCTCAGTGTCGGCCTGGCCCTGGGCGTCAGCATGCCGCTGGTGTCCCTGCGCCTCGAAAGCTGGGGCTACGGCAGTTTCGCAATCGGCGTGATGGCAGCGATGCCGGCCTTTGGCGTACTGCTGGGCGCGAAGGTCTCCAGTCGCATGGCCTCATGGCTCGGCACCGCCAACCTCATGCGCCTGTGCCTGTGGGCGGGCGCGGTGTCCATCGGCTTGCTGGCGATCCTGCCCAGCTACCCGGTGTGGTTGGTATTGCGCCTGATGATCGGCGTGATCCTGACCATCGTATTCATCTTGGGCGAAAGCTGGATCAACCAGTTGGTGGTGGAGCAGTGGCGCGGACGGCTGGTGGCGCTGTATGGCTGCAGCTATGCCTTGAGCCAGCTGTCGGGTCCGTTGCTGCTGGGCCTGATCGGCACAGGCCAAGACTACGGCTTCTGGGTCGGCGTGGGCTTGTTGGTAGTGGCGCCATTCCTGTTGCTGGGCCGCTCCGGCGCGCCCACCGCCGAGTCCTTCAGCGTGACCTTCGCCGACCTCTGGCGCTTCTGCCTGAGCCTGCCCGCGATTGCCTGGGCGGTGGCGTTATTCGCCGCGTTCGAGGCGATGATTCTGACGCTGTTGCCGGTGTATTGCCTGCAGCAGGGCTTCACCGCCGAGATGGCCCTGGCCATGGTCAGCACCGTAGTGGTCGGCGATGCGCTGCTGCAATTGCCTATTGGCGCATTGGCCGACTACCTGCCGCGACGTACGCTGTTCCTGAGTTGTGCGGTGCTGTTACTGGTGTCGAGCCTGGCGATTCCACTGCTGATGCACACGCCGCTGATCTGGCCGGTCTGGGTGGTGTTCGGCGCGAGTGCCGGAGGGTTGTTCACCCTGTCGTTGATCCTGATCGGCGAGCGCTACCGTGACGATGCACTGGTACGCGCCAATGCCCATGTGGCGCAGTTGTGGGGGATCGGTTGCCTGATCGGTCCGCTGGTGGCCGGCGCTGGCAGCCAGTGGATCAGCGGGCATGCGTTGCCGTTGCTGATGGCGGCCGGTGCGCTGGGCCTGGTGCTGTTGTTGCTGCGCCAAGGCGCATTCGGAGCGGCACAACCGGTGTAGGAGCGAGTTTGCTCGCGAAGAACTCAAGGACGCCGCGTTAAACCAGGCGGCACGCGTTATCGTTAACGTTTTTCGCGAGCAAGCTCGCTCCTACAGCAAGCGTTCCAGGCCTACTGAGGTGGCAAACCAGGCATTGAACCGTCGCCACCAACTGCCAGGCTCGCGGGTCAAGGTGTGCAGTTGGCCGTTATCTTCGGTCACCCACACGACTTGGCCGTCCTGCAGCTTCGCCTCGTAGCTCAAGGGCGGCGCCATGCCTTGCAGCGCCAGGTTGCGCACATGTTCTGCCAGCTCAGGGCTGTCGACCAGCACACCCACTTCGGTATTCCACAGCACCGAGCGCGGGTCGAAGTTGAATGAACCAATAAACGACTTCTCGCGATCAAAGATCATCGCCTTGCTGTGCAGGCTCGAATCGGAGCCCCTGAAGGTGCCTCGGCGAAACAGGTGTGGGCCGCTGCCGCCACTGGGGTCGCCCGGTTGGCGGCGCAGCTCGTAGAGTTTCACGCCGTGCTCCAGCAGCGCCTTGCGATAGGGCGCATAACCGCCGTGCACGGCAGGCACGTCGGTGGCTTCCAGGGAGTTGGTCAGCAGGCTCACCGACACACCGGCATCGGCGCGCCCGGTCAGGTACACCAGGCCGGGTTGCCCTGGCACGAAGTACGCCGAGATCATTATCAGCTCATGATTGACCCCTTCCAGCTCCGGTGCCAGTTGGGTGGTGAGCAACAACCGAGGATCCGGGTCGGCCTTGGCCAGCACCTTGCTCGGCGCGTCCCACAATGCCTGGTTCCAGGCCCAGATCAGCTCGCGGCGCCAGGTGTCCATGCGCGGTTGGGTCTGGTAGGTGCGCAAGCGGTTGTACAACGCGTGGTTCTGCTGGCGCGATTCGGCCAGGGACGCTTCCAGGCGCACACGCGCGGCGGCCAGGTCGCTTTTGGAGGGCATACTGGCGACAAAGTCATCGATCGGCTTGCTCAGGGCGCTGTTCCAGTATTGGTCGAAACTATGACCAAGCTGCTCGGCGACGGGCCCCACGCTGAGCATGTCGATATCGGTGAAGTTCAGGTTGGGCTCAGCGTCGAAATACTCATCCCCCAGATTGCGTCCGCCGACGATCGCCACGCTGTTGTCCGCCAGCCACAGCTTGTTGTGCATGCGCCGATGCTGCAGCGACAGGTTGAACAGCCGTCCCATGGCCCGTGTGGCACCCGTGCTGCGGCCCAGGTGCAAGGGGTTGAACAGGCGGATCTCGATCTTGGGATGGGCGGCGAGGGTGGCGATGATCTGGTCGAGGCCGTCGCTGGTGGTGTCGTCCAGCAGGATGCGCACGCGCACGCCACGGTCAGCAGCCTTGAGCAGTTCGTCCACCAACATGCGCGTACTGATGCCGTCATGCACAATGTAGTACTGCAGATCGAGGCTGATCTGGGCGTTGCGGATCAGTTCGGCGCGGGCCATGAAAGCCTCGCTGCTATTGGGCAGCAGGCGAAAGCCGGAGCGGCCTTGATACGGCGCCGCCTGCGCCTGGATCGAGCGGCCGAACGATGATTGTGCGGCGGGCAGGGCGTCGCTGGGGATGCGCGGTGTGCTCACCGTTGCGCAGCCGCCCAGGGCCAGGGCTCCCAGCAGGAAAAACGGTAATAGCCGTTGAATCATCAAGGGAGTTGCTTCCAGATCAGGGCGGTTGTCGGCATGTGACGGCAAATTCCTGCAAAAGGTCAGTCGGCCGCCTCGGCCAGCATCTTGATTGCGGCAGCACCCACCTTGCGTACGGCTTCTTCAATCTGCGGCGTTGGCTTGGCAGCGTAGTTCATGCGCAGGCAGTTCCGGTATTTGCCCGACGCCGAAAAGATGCTGCCGACGGCCACCTGCACGCCTTGCTCTACCAACACACGGTTGAGCTTGAGCGTATCAAAGCCTTCCGGCAGCTCGATCCAGAGCATGAAACTACCCTGGGGCCTGCTGGCGCGGGTGCCGGTAGGGAAGTAGCGGCTGACCCAGTCGATCATCAAGTCACGATTACGCTGGTATTGGGTACGCATCCGCCGCAAATGCGGTTCGAAGTGACCACCTTTCAGGAATTCGGCAATCGCGATCTGCGGTTGGGTTGCGGTGCAGCCGGTGCTGATGTATTTCATGTGCAGCACCCGTTCCAGGTATCGGCCCGGTGCGACCCAACCGATGCGCAAACCCGGTGCCAGGGTTTTCGAGAATGAACTGCACAGCAATACACGGCCGTCTTCGTCGAAGGACTTGATGGTGCGCGGGCGCGGGTAGCTGTAGGCCAGCTCGCCATACACATCGTCTTCGATGATCGCCACGTCAAAGCGCTGCGCCAGGGTCAGCAGCGCCTTTTTGCGCGCCTCGGGCATGATGTAGCCCAAGGGGTTGTTGCAGTTGGGGGTCAGCTGGATGACCTTGATCGGCCACTGTTCCAGCGCCAATTCCAGGGCTTCAAGGCTGATGCCGGTGATCGGGTCGGTGGGGATTTCCAGGGCTTTCATGCCCAGGCCCTTGAGGGTCTGCATGGCGCCGTGAAAGCTCGGCGAATCCACCGCGACAATGTCGCCTGGCTCGCAGATCGCATGGATGCTGGCGGACAGTGCCTCATGGCAACCGGTGGTGATCACGATGTCCTCGGCCGTCAGCTGGCAGCCGGAGTCCAAGGAGAGACGGGCGATTTGCTCGCGCAATTCCACACAGCCGAGGATGTTGTCGTAATACAGGCCCGGTAGATCCTGGCGGCGACTCACGCGGGCCAGGCTGCGCAGCAGGGGCTTGATGGTCGGCGACAATACATCCGGCATGCCTCGGCCCATCTGTATGACATCCTTGCGCGGAACTGCGCGAATCAACTCCAGCACCTGATCCCACTGGGAGATTTCCACGGGCCGCTGTGCCGGACGGCCGACCTCGGGCAGGGCCGGCAGCTCGCGACCTACCGGCACGAAATAGCCGGATTTTGGCTTGGGCATCGCCAGGCCGTTGTCTTCCAGCAATCGATAGGCCTGCTGCACGGTGCTCAGGCTGACCCCATGTTCCACGCTCAAGGCCCGTACAGAAGGCAAACGATCACCGGGGCGATAGAAGCCCTGTTCGATGCGGGTGCCCAGCAACTCGGCGAGGTTCATGTACAGGGTCATGGCGTTTGCTCCCGATAAACCATTACAGATAGGCAGAAAATACAGGATTCAGCCAACCATAGGCAGTATCTGTATGTATTTAATAAAGGTGGGTTGAATCTGTAATGGTTTCTGCCGTACGCCCATGCTTGTCACTCAAGGCAACAATGCAAATGAGGGGCAGCAAAATGAACGGCATGAGCGATGTGCGGCTGGCGTTACACAGTCAGGAACTGGAGGCAGAGCAGGAGCGGGCTACGGCGCCGCGCGACATCGGCCGCTGGAGTCTGTTCTGGCACCGTCGTCACACGCGCAAGGCTCTGCTGCATCTGACGAGCGAACAGCTGCGCGATGTCGGATTGACCGCCGAACAAGCGCGCCAGGAAGGTCTGAAATCCTTCTGGCGCGATTGAATCACATCCGCTCTTTGAGGCGGTGCCAGAGCATCCCCAATGCCAGCAGCGGCGAGCGCAGGTGCTTGCCGCCGGGGAAGGTGATGTGCGGCACCTGGGCGAACAGGTCAAAGCGCCCCTGTTGCTGGCCACTGATGGCTTCGGCCAGCAACTTGCCCGCCAGGTGGGTGGCGTTGAGGCCATGGCCGGCGTAGGCCTGGGCGTAATACACGTTGGGTTGGTCGGTCAGGCGGCCAATCTGCGGCAAGCGGTTGGCACCGATACCGATCATGCCACCCCATTGATAATCGATTTTCACGTCGGCCAATTGCGGGAACACCTGCAGCATTTTCGGGCGCATGTAGGCGCCGATGTCCTTGGGATCGCGACCGGAGTAATGGCAGGCGCCGCCGAACAGCAGGCGACGGTCGGCGGACAGCCGGAAGTAATCCACCGTGACACGCTGGTCGCACACCGCCATGTTCTGCGGCAGCAAATCGACAGCTTGGGCTTCGCTCAACGGTTCGGTGGCGATGATGTAGCTGCCGGCGGGCAACACTTTGCCGCTCAGGCGTGGGTTGAGGCCATTGAGGTAGGCATTGCAGGCCAGCACCAGGGTTTTGGCGCGTACGTTGCCCTGGGCGGTGTGTACGTTGACTTCGGGGCCGTAGTCGATGCGCGTGACTTCGGACTGCTCGAACAGCTTCACGCCCAGCTGCTGCGCGGCGGCGGCCTCACCAAGGGCCAGGTTCAGCGGGTGCAAGTGGCCGGACCCCATGTCAATCATGCCGCCTACATAACGGTCCGAGCCGATCACGCTGCTCATTTGGTCAGCGTGCAGCAGGCGCACTTCATGGCGATAGCCGAGGCCGCGGAGCTCTTCGGCGTCTTCGGCCAGGCCTTGCAGGTCGCGGGACTTGTTGGCCAGGTCGCAGTAGCCCCACGTCAAGTCGCAGGGGATCTGGAAGCGTTCGACGCGCTCACGCACGATCTCCACCGCTTCCAGGCCCATCAGCTTCATCTGGCGCACGCCTTCGGTGCCGATCACGTTGGCGAACTGGTCCAAGCCATGCCCGACGCCACGAATCAATTGGCCGCCGTTGCGTCCGCTGGCGCCCCAGGCGATCTTGCGTGCCTCCAGCAACACCACGCTGAAACCCCGCTCGGCCAGCTCCAGCGCCGTGTTCAGCCCGGAAAAGCCCCCGCCGACCACGCATACATCGGCCGTCATGTCGCCCGTCAACACCGGGTAATCGGGTTGCGCCACACTGCTGGCTGCATAATAGGACGGAGTGTGCCGGGCGCTGGCAGTCATGGGGAGCATCCCTGTTTGGAAAATTTGACGCAGGATACAGCGGTCGGACAAAACTGTCTGCGCAGGGCGTTTTGCGTCAGAATCCACGTCTATTCGCCGTTCGGTATGTGTTTCGATGAGTTGCAACAGTCAGAAAATCAGCGCGCTGCGTCGGCAGATTCCTTCGTTCGAGTGCGTTCCCGGTTGCCACGACTGCTGTGGGCCGGTGACCACCTCGCCGGAGGAAATGTCGCGCCTGCCGCGCAAGACCGCCGCCGAGCAGGACGCGGCCATGGATGAACTGAACTGCGTGCACCTGGGCCCCCACGGCTGCACGGTGTACGACGAGCGACCGTTGATCTGCCGGCTGTTCGGCACGACCAAGACGTTGCCGTGCCCCAACGGGCGCAGGCCGGTGGAGCTGATTCACCCGCGGGTGGAAAAACAGATCCACGAATACATGGCGAGTACCCGGCAGGTACTGGTTTAACTCGGTTACTGTGTTGTGTCAGTCAGTCCGGGATCGGAAGGTTCAGGCTCTCCTTCACTTCTTCCATCACGATATAGCTCTTTGACTCCCGCACATGGGGCAACTTGAGCAGGATATCGCCCAGCAGTTTGCGGTACGACGCCATCTCGGAAATTCGCGCCTTCACCAGGTAGTCGAAGTCGCCCGACACCAAGTGACACTCCAGCACATGGGGCAGTTTCAACACGGCGCGGCGGAACTCCTCAAAGGTGTCGCCGGACTTGTAATCGAGGCTGATCTCGACAAATACCAGCAAACTGCCTTTCAAATGCTGCGGGTTGAGCCGCGCGTTGTAGCCCATGATGATCCCTTCACGCTCTAGCCGGCGCACGCGCTCGGTACAGGGCGTGGTCGACAGCCCGACCTTTTCCCCCAGCTCCGTAAACGAAATACGCCCGTCGGTTTGCAGGATGCGCAGGATGTTGCGGTCGATCTTGTCCAGCTCCCGCTTGGTCTGGGTGTTGGTACGCATAGGGGATACGCCTCTGTGAAAAGGGTTTTTGCCGAGTATTGTCGCCAAATATAGGCAGTTATATAGTGAAATGCACTGGCAATTGTTTTTTACACTGCGCTCATCATTGCTCGAATAACACACGTCAGCGGCCATGCCCGCGATGAGGATATAAAAATGCGCGTTCTGGTCTTGGGTAGCGGCGTCATTGGTGTGACCAGTGCCTACTATTTGGCGCGGGCCGGCTTTGAAGTGGTTGTCGTCGACCGTCAGCCTGCTGCTGCCATGGAAACCAGTTTCGCCAACGCCGGCCAGGTGTCGCCAGGCTATGCATCGCCCTGGGCCGCACCGGGTGTGCCACTCAAGGCCATCAAGTGGCTGCTGCAACGCCACGCGCCGCTGGCGATCAAGGCCACCGCCGATATCGACCAATACCTGTGGATGGCGCAGATGCTGCGCAACTGCACCGCGAGCCGTTATGCGGTGAACAAGGAGCGCATGGTGCGCCTGTCCGAGTACAGCCGCGACTGCCTCGACGAACTGCGCGCGGAAACCGGCATTGCCTACGAAGGCCGTAGCCTGGGGACTACCCAACTGTTCCGCACCCAGGCGCAGCTGGATGGCGCAGCCAAGGACATCGCCGTGTTGAAAGAGTCCGGCGTGCCGTTCGAAGTGCTCGACCGCGCCGGCATTGCCCGCGTCGAGCCGGCCCTGGCGAGCGTCACCGATATCCTCGCCGGCGCCTTGCGCCTGCCTAACGACCAGACCGGTGACTGCCAGATGTTCACCACCCGCCTGGTCGACATGTGCAAGCAGCTCGGCGTGGAATTCCGCTTCGAGCAAGACATCCAGCGCCTCGATTACGCCGGTGACCGTATCAACGGCGTGAGGGTCGACGGCAAGCTGGAAACCGCCGACCGCTACGTGCTGGCCCTCGGCAGCTACTCGCCGAAATTGCTCAAGCCGCTGGGGATCAAGGCGCCGGTGTACCCGCTCAAGGGCTACTCGCTGACCGTGCCGATCACCAACCCGGCGATGGCGCCGACTTCGACCATTCTCGACGAGACCTACAAGGTCGCGATCACCCGTTTCGACAACCGCATCCGCGTCGGCGGCATGGCTGAAATAGCCGGTTTTGACCTGTCGCTTAACCCGCGTCGGCGCGAAACCCTGGAGATGATCGTCAACGACCTTTATCCTCAGGGCGGCGATTTGACCGAAGCCACGTTCTGGACCGGACTGCGCCCGACCACCCCCGACGGCACGCCGATTGTCGGTGCTACCCCGTTCAAGAACCTGTTCCTGAATACCGGCCACGGCACCCTCGGTTGGACCATGGCTTGTGGCTCCGGTCGCTTGCTGGCCGACCTGATGGCCAAGAAAACGCCGCAGATCAGTGCGGAAGGCCTCGATATTTCCCGTTACGGCAACCACCAGGAGTCCGCACAACATGTCAATCCAGCGCCAGCTCACCAATGAGCGCATGAGCCAGATCGTTGTCCACAACGGTACCGTGTACCTGGCCGGGCAAGTCGGCGACGACATGAATGCCGGAATTGAACAGCAGACCCGTGAAACCCTGGCCAATATCGAGCGTTTGCTGGACCTGGCCGGCACTGACAAGACCAAGTTGCTGTCGGTGACGATCTACCTGAAAGACATCGACGCGGATTTCGCCGGCATGAACGCGGTATGGGACAAGTGGCTGCCCAAAGGTGTTGCGCCGGCCCGTGCCACGGTTGAAGCCAAGCTGTGCGAACCGGAAATCCTGGTAGAGCTGTCCGTCGTGGCTGCCCTGCCTTAAACAACGATCCCTCTCCCGGTGCCGAGGTTGCCTGTCGGTGCCGGTTTTTCTTCACTCTGCCGCCTAGAAGCCTGCCGCCATGCGTCCTGCCCGTGCCCTGATTGACCTCCAAGCCCTGCGCCACAACTACCAATTGGCCCGTGAAGTCACGGGGGCCAAGGCCCTTGCCGTGATCAAGGCCGATGCCTACGGACATGGCGCCGTGCGTGTGGCCCAGGCGTTGGAAGCCGAGGCCGATGGGTTCGCCGTCGCCTGTATCGAAGAGGCGTTGGAGCTGCGCGCCGCCGGGATTCGTGCGCCGGTGCTGCTGCTGGAAGGTTTCTTCGAGGCTGATGAGCTGCCACTGATCATCGAGCATGATTTCTGGTGCGTGGTGCATTCGCTGTGGCAGTTGGAGGCCATCGAACAGGCCAAGCTGAGCAAACCGCTGACTATCTGGCTCAAGCTCGATTCCGGCATGCACCGTGTTGGCTTGCACCCCAAGGATTATCACGAGGCTTATCAGCGCTTGCTGGCCAGCGGCAAGGTGGCCAAGATCGTACTGATGAGCCACTTTGCCCGCGCCGATGAACTCGACTGCGTACGCAGTGATGAACAGGTGGCGGTGTTTGACGCGGCGCGCCAGGGCTTGTCGGCCGAGGTGAGCCTGCGCAACTCGCCATCGGTGATGGGCTGGCCGAATGTGTCTAGCGATTGGGTCCGTCCCGGCATCATGCTCTACGGTGCGACGCCTTTTGGCGAAGACCAGGCCGTAGCCTCGCGCTTGCAGCCAGTAATGACCCTGGAGTCCAAGGTTATCTGCGTACGTGAGCTGCCGGCCGGGGAGCCGGTGGGCTACGGCGCCAAGTTCATTACGCCGAAACCCATGCGTATCGGCGTGGTTGCCATGGGATATGCCGATGGCTATCCGCGCCACGCGCCGACCGGTACGCCGGTACTGGTGGCCGGGCAGCGCAGCCAGTTGCTGGGCCGTGTGTCCATGGACATGCTGTGCATCGACCTGACTGACCTGCCTCAGGCCGGGCTCGGTTCCACGGTGGAGTTGTGGGGCAAAAACATCCTGGCCAGTGATGTGGCGGTCGCCGCCGAGACCATTCCTTACCAACTGTTCTGCAACCTGCGCCGCGTGCCAAGGCTCTATTCCGAGGCTTGACCGCCAGTCACGAACACAAGCGCCCGGGATTTAGGCCCAAGTGTTGTAAATACTGAACGCTGTCGCCATGATAACGCTCAATTACAACAAAGCCTGAATCCTAGGAGGCTCCTGCATTGGACGTCGGCGAACGACTGCAATCCATCCGTAAACTGAAGGGTCTTTCCCAGCGCGAGCTCGCCAAGCGCGCGGGTGTCACCAACAGCACCATTTCGATGATCGAAAAAAACAGCGTCAGCCCCTCGATCAGCTCCTTGCGCAAGGTGCTGGGCGGCATCCCTATGTCCATGGTCGAGTTCTTTTCCGAGGAGATCCTCCAGGAAATACCGACGCAGATCGTCTATAAAGCCAATGAGCTCATTGATATCTCTGACGGCGCCGTCACCATGAAACTGGTAGGCCGGGCTCACCCCAGCCGGGCGATTGCGTTTCTCAACGAAATCTACCCGCCGGGCGCCGACACGGGCGAAGAAATGCTCACCCACGAAGGCGAAGAAACCGGGATTCTGGTGGAAGGTCGTCTGGAGTTGGTGGTCGGTCTTGAAACTTTTGTGCTCGAAGCGGGCGATAGCTACTACTTTGAAAGCACCAAGCCTCATCGTTTTCGCAATCCGTTCGACGTGCCGGCGCGACTAATCAGCGCAGCCACACCCGCGAACTTTTAAGAAAAGAGGCGTCCTGCCTGCGTGGCAGAGACTCCCGTAGCTGTATCCGTGAAGCTGAATCTCCCTTTATTTAATAGGGTTGTTTCGGCAGGGCGGGCTAACCGTTATACTTTCGCCGCCTGCGAAACCGTGGCCGCAGGCGTGAATAGCCACCATTGAGGGTGAACGCGTGAACCTAATTATGAAAATGCTGGCTGCACCAGCAACCGTACTGGCCCTATGGGCTGTCAGCGCTCAAGCTGCGACCAATGATGACATTGCCAAGCGCCTGGAGCCTGTCGGCCAGGTTTGCGTCCAGGGCCAGGAATGCAAAGGCATGGAAGTGGCGGTCGCCGCAGGCGGCGGCGCTGCGAAGACGCCGGATGAAATCATTGCCAAGCATTGCAACGCTTGCCACGGCACTGGCCTGTTGGGCGCGCCGAAAATCGGTGACACCGCTGCCTGGAAAGAACGCGCTGACCACCAGGGCGGCCTGGATGGCATCCTCGCCAAGGCCATTACCGGTATCAATGCCATGCCGCCAAAGGGCACCTGCGCCGATTGCTCGGATGATGACCTCAAAGGTGCGATCGAGAAGATGTCCGGTTTGAAATAAACCGATCTTCGCCAAAAAGCCGCTTACAAGCGGCTTTTTTGTATCCGTGATTTGTGTTTCAGCGCTGTTCTTTGCAGCAAAGACCCGGCAAGCTCGGTCCAACCCCTAATCATGGAATGTTCAGGAGGGTCGGATGGTGCAGTTGTGTTCAATCGAGCAAGCAGTTGACGATGTGCTGGAGCGGTTGCCTGCGCATATCCACATGGGCATGCCGCTTGGCCTGGGCAAGCCGAACCTGTTTGCCAACGCGCTGTACCGGCGCATTGCCAAATTGCCGGAGCGGTCGCTGACGATCTATACCGCCTTGAGCCTGGGCCGGCCAACACTGGGCGATGGCTTGCAGAAACGCTTTCTCGAACCCTTTATCGAGCGAGTGTTTGGCGATTATCCCGAACTGGATTTCCTCGCCGCCCTGCACAAGGACAACCTCCCGGAAAATATCCACGTGCAGCAGTTCTTCATGCAGCCCGGCAGCTTGCTCCACAGCGAGTCGGCCCAGCAGGATTACGTCAGCAGCAATTACAGCCACGCCGCCCGCGACATCAACGCCGCCGGCCTGAACCTGGTCGCTCAACTGGTTGCCAGCAGCAGCGAACACCCTGATCGTCTGAGCCTGAGCTGCAACCCGGATATCACCCTCGACCTGTTACCAATGATCGCCAAGCGCCGTGATGCCGGTGAAACCGTGCTGATCGTCGGCCAGGTCCACAGCGATTTACCCTACATGCCGGGTGATGCGGAGCTGGGAATGGACGCCTTCGATTACCTGATCGATGAAAAAGACAGCACCACGCTGTTCTCCACACCGAACATGCCGGTGGGCTTCCAGGACCACTTTATCGGCCTGCATGCCAGCACCTTGGTGCGCGATGGTGGCACTCTGCAGATCGGCATCGGCTCCATGGGTGATGCGCTGACTGCCGCGCTGCTGGCGCGCCAGGCGGACAATGAGGCCTACCGATTGCTGCTGACTGACCTGGACGTCTATCAGTGGGCGCCGTTGATCAGCCACGAAGGCGGTGTCGATCCGTTCGCGCGTGGCCTCTACGGGTGTAGCGAAATGTTCGTCAACGGGCTGCTGGTGCTGGCGGACGCGGGGATTATCCGCCGCAAGGTCTACCCGGATGTGGCGACGCAGCAGCAGGCTAACGCAGGCACGCTCGACGACGCCGCGCAGCCCGACGGGATCTCGATCCACGGTGGATTCTTCCTCGGCCCGCGAAGTTTTTACCAGCGCCTGCAGGAAATGACCCACGCCAAGCGCCTCGAATTCAACATGACCCGCATCAGTTACATCAATGAGCTGTACGGCCAGGAAGAACTCAAACGACTGCAACGGCGGGATGCTCGCTTTATCAACAGTGCGATCATGGTGACCTTGTTGGGCGCGGGGGTAGCGGACCAGTTGGAAGACGGGCGCGTGCTCAGCGGCGTGGGCGGGCAGTACAACTTCGTTGCCCAGGGTCATGCGCTGGAGGGCGCGCGCTCGATTTTGATCCTGCGCAGCTGGCGCGAATCGGCGGGGGAGGTCAGTTCCAATATCGTCTGGGACTATGGCCACTGCACGATTCCCCGGCACCTGAGGGATATCGTCATCACTGAGTATGGAATCGCCGATTTGCGCGGCCAGACGGATGCCAAGGTGATCGAAGCGCTGCTCAACGTAACCGACTCGCGCTTCCAGGATGACTTGATCGAAAAGGCGCATAAGGCCGGCAAGTTGCCGAAGGATTTCCAGTTGGATCCGCGCTTTGCCGATAACACGCCGGAGCGGCTCCAAGGTATTCAGGCGCGGCATCGCCGGTTGTTCCCGGAGTATCCGCTGGGCAGCGATTTTACGGATGAAGAGCGGGATCTGTTGCGGGCGTTGAACTGGCTCAAGAGCAAATTCAAGCTGACGGAGATTCTGGAACTGGGTAAGGCGGCGTTGGATGCGCCGGAGCCGGAGGCGTATCCCGAGCATTTGAAACGGATGCGGTTGGATAACCCGGAGGGGCTGAAAGAGGATTTGTATCAACGTTTATTGCTCGCCGGCCTGCAGGCCACCGTGCACTGACAGCCCAACGCAAAACCAAATGTGGGAGCGGGCTTGCTCGCGAAAGTGGTGTATCAGTCGACGTCTACATTGACTGTCACAGCGCATTCGCGAGCAAGCCCGCTCCCACAGGGTTAATTGCATTCAGGCAGCGATTACTCGATGAAAGTGACCACGCCACCCGCCAGCGACTTCACCCGTGCCAGCGACTCAACCCGATAACCCTGCGCATCCAGCTCGGCACGACCACCCTGGAACGACTTCTCGATCACGATCCCCAAACCGGCGACGGTCGCGCCGGCCTGCTTGATGATCGAGATCAGCGCCTGGGACGCCTTGCCGTTGGCCAAAAAGTCATCGATCACCAGCACGCGGTCGCTGCTGGTCAGGTGGCGCGGGGAGATCGCCACAGTGCTTTCGACTTTCTTGGTGAAGGAATACACCGTCGCCGACAGCAGGTTTTCCGTCAGGGTCAGGGACTGTTGCTTGCGGGCGAAGATCACCGGCACGCCGAGGTTCAGGCCGGTCATGATCGCCGGGGCGATGCCCGAGGCTTCGATGGTGACGATCTTGGTGATGCCCGAATCCTTGAACAAGGCGGCGAATTCGTCGCCGATCAGCTTCATCAGTGCCGGGTCGATCTGGTGGTTCAGAAAGGCGTCGACCTTGAGTACCTGATCGGAAAGCACGATGCCTTCTTCGCGAATTTTCTTGTGCAGTGCTTCCACGGAAAGCTTCCTCTAATGGCGCGATGCGCGCCGAAAGTAGATTAAAAAGTAGTCGATTCTAGCGCTTTAACATCGCGCGTATGTCCGCCAAGGCGGTGTTGCCGCGAACGGCCTTTACCTCGGTCGGGGTGTCGTCATTGCCTTCCCAGGCCAGGTCGTCCGGCGGCAGCTCGTCCAGGAACCGGCTGGGGGCACAATCGATGATTTCGCCGTATTGCTTGCGCTTGGCGGCAAAGGTGAAGGCCAAAGTCTGACGCGCGCGGGTAATACCCACGTAGGCCAGGCGCCGTTCTTCTTCGATGGTGTCGGCTTCGATGCTGGAGCGGTGCGGGAGGATTTCCTCTTCCATGCCCATGATGAACACGTAGGGGAATTCCAGGCCCTTGGACGCATGCAAGGTCATCATCTGCACACCCTCGGCGCCGTCTTCCTCTTCCTGTTGGCGCTCAAGCATGTCGCGCAGTACCAGCTTGCCGATGGCGTCTTCGACGGTCATCTCGCCGTCTTCGTCTTTTTCCAGGGTGTTCTTCAGCGCTTCGATCAGGAACCAGACATTGCTCATGCGGTAATCCGCGGCCTTGTCGCTGGAGCTGTTGGTGCGCAGCCAGTTCTCGTAGTCGATGTCCATGACCATGCTGCGCAGGGCGCTGATCGGGTCTTCGCCGGCGCACTGCTCGCGGACCTTGTCCATGAAGCGCTTGAAGCGCGCCAGTCGATCGGTGAAGCGCGAGTCCAGGTGCTCGCCCAGGCCGATTTCGTCGGTGGCGGCGTACATCGAGATCTTGCGTTCAGTGGCGTAGTTGCCGAGTTTTTCCAGGGTGGTGGAGCCGATCTCGCGGCGCGGCACATTGATCACGCGCAGGAAGGCGTTGTCGTCGTCCGGGTTCACGATCAGCCGGAAGTAGGCCATCAGGTCTTTGACTTCCTGGCGTCCGAAAAAGCTGTTGCCGCCCGACAGGCGATACGGCACCTGGTGATGCTGCAATTTCAGCTCGATCAGCTTGGCCTGGTAGTTGCCGCGGTACAGGATTGCGAAATCGCTGTAGGGCCGGTCGGTGCGCAAGTGCAGGCTGAGGATTTCCACGGCCACGCGCTCGGCTTCGGCGTCTTCGTTACGGCAGCGGATCACGCGTATTTCGTCGCCGTGGCCCATCTCACTCCACAGTTGTTTTTCAAACTCGTGGGGGTTGTTCGAGATCAGCACGTTGGCGCAACGCAGGATGCGGCTGGTGGAGCGATAGTTCTGCTCCAGCATCACCACTTTCAGGGACGGGTAGTCGTCCTTGAGCAACATCAGGTTTTCCGGGCGCGCGCCGCGCCAGGCGTAGATGGACTGGTCGTCGTCGCCTACCACGGTGAACTGGTTGCGCTTGCCGATCAGCATTTTCACCAGCAGGTATTGGCTGGCGTTGGTGTCTTGGTATTCATCTACCAGCAGGTAGCGCACCTTGTTCTGCCATTTTTCGAGGATGTCGGCGTGTTCCTCGAACAGCTTCACCGGCAGCAGGATCAGGTCATCGAAGTCCACTGCGTTGAACGCCTTGAGCGTGCGCTGGTAGTGGGTGTAGACGATGGCGGCGGTCTGTTCCTTGGGGTTGCGTGCGTTTTCCAGGGCCTGGGCGGGCAGGATCAGGTCGTTTTTCCAGGCGCCGATCATGTTCTTGATCTCGTCCACGCCGTCGTCGCCTGCGTACTCCTTTTGCATGATGTCGGTCATCAGCGACTTCACGTCGGTCTCGTCGAAGATCGAGAAGCCCGGCTTGTAGCCCAGCCGCGCATGCTCCTTGCGGATGATGTTCAAGCCCAGGTTGTGGAAGGTGCACACGGTGAGGCCACGGCCCTCGCCACCCTTGAGCAGGGTGCCGACACGCTCTTTCATTTCCCGCGCCGCCTTGTTGGTAAAGGTCATGGCGACGATGTACTGGGCGCGGATGCCGCACTGCTGGATCAGGTGCGCGATCTTGCGGGTGATCACGCTGGTCTTGCCGGAGCCTGCACCGGCGAGCACCAATAGAGGGCCGCCGACGTAGTTCACGGCTTCTTGCTGCCGGGGATTGAGTCGGGACATACAGAATTCAGGGAGTCGTTGTTCAAAAGGGCGGGCATTTTAACAGGCTCGCAGGATTCTGCTCTGTCAGAACGACAGTGTGACGTACCACTCGATCTAAATTTGCCGGTTTTGATACTTTGCCGCAGGATGTCGGGGTTATTTGCGACTAATCTTTACAGTTCGCGTGTTTGGTAACCCCTATCATTGGTGATCATCTGGCCGCACGTCATAATGCCCGCTGTCACGAAATTTTGCAGAGTCTAGGGAGCTAGCTTGTCTACGCCTGTCGAACCCTTGCGTTTGCTGCTGCTGGCCGATGAGCCCGCGTGGGCAGCGTTGTTGCGCGAGTGCCTGGCGCCGATGGGCGATGGGGCTGTGCTGATCAGCGCACCAAACTGGGAGTCCGTGAGCCGTCTGTTCGATGACGACCACAGCGCCGTGCTGTTGACCACGCCCAGCTTGCAGCCCGGCCCTGGCCGCTGCAGCCTGCCGTGCGTATTGCTGCTGGAGCAGGAACCGCTGGTTTCGCCGCTGGGCGTCAGCGATTGGCTGGTGCGCGATGTATTGGATGCCGATACAGTGCGCCGCTGCTTGCGCCACGTCCGCGAGCGTGGCGTACTGGAAAACACCCTGCAGCGCCTGGCCGAACAGGACCCGCTCACCGGTATCGCCAACCGCCAGGGCTTCCAGACCTTGCTCGCCGCACGACTGGTCGAGAATGAAGGCCGTGGCCTGGCCCTCGGCCACCTGGACCTCGACAATTTCCGCCACGCCAACGACGCCCTCGGCCACCAGGCCGGCGACCGGCTGATCCTGCAAGTGGTCTCGCGGCTCAAGAGCCAACTTGAGGTCGGGGACCAACTGGCGCGCCTGGGCAGTGACGAGTTTGCCCTCTTGATCGACACCCGCCGCGCGCCCCAGCGTGCCGAGTGGATGGCCGAGCGCATCACCGAAGTCATGGCCGAACCGTACTGGGTGGATGGCGAAAGCCTGCTGATCGGCTGCAGCCTGGGGGTGGCCCATGCCCGTGCCCGCGCCGGCGCCGACCCGCTGATGTGGCACGCCCATATCGCCATGCAGCAGGCCAAAAGCACCCAAGGCTGCACCTTTCATATCTTCAACGAACGCATCAACCGCAACGCGCGCAGCCTGGCCGACCTGGAAAGTGAGCTGCGCCGCGCCTTGCGTCGTGACGAACTGGAGCTGCACTACCAACCGCGCCTGGACCTCGACGACGGGCATATCGTCGGCCTTGAAGCCTTGGTGCGCTGGCGCCACGACGAGCGTGGCCTGTTGCCGCCGAGTGAGTTCGTGCCCCTGGCCGAACAAAGCGGCCTGATCGTGCCGTTGGGTTACTGGGTGATCTCCCGCGCGCTGCGCGACATGCAGGACCTGCGCGAACGTGGCCTGCCGCCGCTGCACATGGCGGTCAACCTGTCATTCCGTCAGTTCCAGGACAGCCAGTTGCTCTCCACCCTCAGCCGGCTGATTGCCGAGCGGGGCGTTGAGGCACAGTGGCTGGAGTTCGAACTCACCGAAACCGCCGTGATGCGCCGCAGTGACCTGGTCAAGCAGACCATGGACGCCCTCGGCCGCCTCGGTGTTCGGTTCTCCCTGGACGATTTCGGCACGGGCTTTTCATCGTTCGTGCACCTCAACAGCCTGCCGATCGCCTTGTTGAAGATCGACAAGAGTTTTGTCGGCGGTATGGAAGAGCGCGAAGAGAACCGCAAACTGGTGCACGCCATGATCAACCTGGCCCACAATCTCAACCTTGAAGTGGTCGCCGAAGGCGTGGAAACGCCGGAGCAACTTGCACTGTTGCGCTTGTTTGGCTGCGACCAGGCCCAGGGTTACCTGATCAGCAAGCCGCTGCCGTTGGCGGAGCTTGTGGAGTACCTGACCTTCGGGAAAAGCCAGCAGGCCTTGCTGGGTTGATTGGGTGCCCACCCAATCAACTGTGGGAGCAGGCAAGCCAGCTCCCACACTGACCGATTACAGCCTTCAATCCGGCTGAGCTGCTTGCAACGTGCTGTAGGTTTCAGGCTCTCGCCGAATCATGCGCTTCATCTTCGCTTCAAATGCCCAAGTCAGGCTGACTGCCGCGCACGCCAGGCCCAGCGCCAAGCCCCACCATACGCCGGTCGGTCCCCAGCCCAGGGTGAAGGCCATCAGCCAGGCCGACGGTGCCCCGATCAACCAATAGCAACCCGCGCCGATCAGGAAGGTGGTCTTGGCGTCCTTGAGCCCGCGAATGCAGCCCATGGCGATGGTTTGCACACCGTCGAACAGCTCGAACCAGGCGGCGACAGCGAGCAGGCTGACGGCCAGGACGATCACGTCATGGAAGGCCGGGTCGTTATGGTCGATAAGCAATCCGATCAAAGGATCGGAATAAAGCCACAGCACGGCGGCAAATCCCAACATCACCGCTGCGCCAAATCCGATGCCGACGCGCCCGGCCAGGCGTGCCTGCAGCAACTGCCCAGCGCCGTAATGTTGGCCGATACGCATGGTCACCGCGTAAGACATCCCCGCCGGCACCATGAACGCCACCGAGACAATTTGCAGCGCGATCTGGTGCGCCGCCAACTGCGTGCTGCCCATGGTGCCCATGCACAGCGCCGCAAACGCGAACAACCCGACTTCCACCGCATAAGTGCCGCCAATCGGCAGGCCCAGGCGCCACAGCTCGCGCAGGTACTGGGTATTGAGGCGCAGCAGGCCGGTGCTCAACGGGTACGCCGCATAGGTACGGTTGCGGTGGATGTACCACATCAGCGCCAACGCCATGCCATTGGCGACGACGGCCGTGACCAGTCCGATGCCCATCAGGCCCAGTTTCGGCAGGCCGAACATGCCTTCGATCAACGCATGGTTGAGCAGGTAGTTGGCCACCGCGCCACCGAGGCTGATCACCATCACCGGCTGGGCCTTGCCAATCGCGCTGGTGAAGCCGCGCAAGGCCATGAAGCTCAGGAAACCCGGGAGGGCGAACGGCAGGATCGTCAGGAATTGCCCCGCCGAGTGCACGTTGGTCTCGGTCTGGCCGAACAGCAGCAGCAGCGGCTTGAGGTTCCACAACAGCAAGCCGGCCGCCAAGGCCATCAGCCAGGCGAGCCACAGCCCGGCCTGGGTCAGGCGGGTGGCGCCTTCGATATCCCCCGCGCCGTGACGGATTGCCACCAAGGTGCCCACGGCGGCAATCACGCCGATGCAGAAAATCGACACGAACGAATAGCTTGCCGCGCCCAGGCCGCCACCGGCCAGGGCTTCGGGGCTCAGGCGCGCCATCATCAGGGTGTCGGTCAGCACCATCAGCATGTGCGCCAACTGTGAGGCAATCAACGGCCCTGACAGCCGCAGAATGGCCCAGAGTTCGGTACGTGCCGGATGCTGCATGATCATCACGCTCGAATAGTCGAAGGGTTGAGGGAGGGTTGATTCTCGGCGCTCTCAGCGCATTGCACAAAGGGATAAATGCGATCGTTCACATGACTAAAACTCATGCCTGATGAATCTGGTACGTTACGGCATTGCTTGTAGGAGCTTGCCAAATGTCACGTCGCCTTCCTCCCCTTTATGCCCTTCGCGCGTTTGAGGCGGCATCGCGGCACAATTCCTTCACCCGTGCGGCGGAGGAACTGTCTATTACGCAAAGTGCGGTGAGCCGACACATCCGCACATTGGAAGAGCACTTCGCCTGCCGCTTGTTCCAGCGCAGCGGCCGCACCTTGCAGCTCACCGAGGCGGCGCGTCTGTTGTTGCCTGGTGTGCGCGAAGGTTTCGCCGCGCTGGAGCGGGCCTGCCATACCTTGAATGCCGAAGACGACATCCTGCGCATGAAGGCACCGTCCACCCTGACCATGCGCTGGCTGTTGGCGCGGCTCAGCCGGTTCCGTGCGTTGCAGCCCGGCAATGAGGTGCAACTGACCAGCGCCTGGATGAGTGTGGACGAGGTGGACTTCAACCAGGAACCATTCGACTGCGCCGTGCTGCTGAGCTACGGCCATTTTCCGGCGGATTGGGAGGCCAGTTATCTGTTCCCGGAATTGCTGATTCCGGTGGGCGCCCCCAACCTGCTGGAGGATGGACCCTGGGATGTCGAGCGCCTGGCCACCGCCGAGTTGCTGCACCCCACGCCTGACCGTCGTGATTGGCGCAACTGGCTGGAGCGCATGGGCTTGTCATCCCAGGTGTCGCTCAAGGGCGGGCAGGTGTTCGATACCCTCGAACTGGGCATGATCGCCGCTGCGCGGGGTTACGGCGTATCCATGGGTGACCTGCTGATGGTGGCCGAAGACGTGGCCCAGGGCCGATTGAGCCTGCCCTGGCCAACAGCCGTAGCCAGTGGTGAAAGTTATTACCTGGTGTGGCCGAAGACCCGCCCCGGCGGTGAGCGGCTGCGGCGCTTGGCGGAGTTTCTCCAGGCGGAGGTCAAGGCGATGGCGTTGCCTTCAGTCGAACGTCTCGATTGAGTGGTTGCAGAGCGTTCGTGCAATCGTTTGCGTGATACCCCTGTGATTCGCTCAAGTATTGCTTCGCCCAGCCGAAGAAGGTGTGTTGGAACAATCGTGCACCAACGTTTCCCACCAGATAATTTGCCGAGCAACGCTATGAGATCAGGATGATCCTGGCCTCGGCCAGGAGCCTTCATGACTCAACCTCGCGCTCGGATAGCCTCACAGCTAGGCCTCGCACTCGCCGTGATTCTGGCTGTCGTCATCAGCGGCAGTACTGTGTTTGCTCTGCGTTCCCTCGACTCCGCCAACCTCGCCACCCGCGAGGAACACCTGGCCAGCGAGGCGCGCTTGCTTGCCGATCAACTCAACACCTTCCACGGCACCTTGCGCGAGAGTACCCAGCGGTTGAGCGGGCTGTTCGAAAAGCGTTTTGGTGCCGGTTTGAGTGTGCGTGCAGACCAACCAGTGACCGTGGCCGGTGTGCAGACCCCGAGCCTGTATCTGGGCAGCGAGGTGTTGAACAACAACTTCGAGGATGTGGATGAGTTCAAGCAGATGTCCGGCGGCGTGGCCACGGTGTTTGTACGCAGCGGCGAAGACTTCATCCGCATCAGCACGTCGTTGACCAAACAGGATGGTAACCGCGCCATCGGTACGGTCCTGGATCGCCAAGGCCCGGCTTATCAGCGTGTGCTCAGCGGGCAGACCTACATCGGCCGGGCGGTATTGTTCGACCGCTCCTACATGACCCAATACAGCCCCGTGCGTGATAGCAGCGGCCAGGTCATCGCCGTGCTGTTCATCGGTTTTGACTACACCGATGCGCAGAATGCCCAGTTCGAGAATCTCAAGCGCTTCCGTATCGGCCAGACCGGCTCCCTGGCCCTGCTGGACGAGCAGAAGCGCTGGCTGGTGCCCCCGGCTGGCGTGCAGGCGCTGGACCAGGCGGTTCCAGTGATGTTGGACCTGGCCAAAACACCAGGCAAAGGTCGCTTCTGGGCGGACAAGAACGAAGAATTCTACAGCGTCTCTGTGCCCTTCGACGGCGGGCCGTGGGCAGTTGTCGCGAGCATGCCCAAGGCCGAGATTCGCTCGGTGACCTGGGACGTCGGCATCCGCCTGGTGATCGGCAGCGTGCTTGCCATGCTGCTGGCGGTCGGCGCAACGGTCTGGTTGCTGCGTAGCAAGTTGGCGCCGTTGGGCGACCTGGTGCGCCAGGCCGAAGCCCTGGGTGCGGGGGACTTGAGCGTACGCCTGAATGTGTCCAGCCATGACGAAATCGGCCAGTTGGCGCGCAGCTTCAACCAGATGGGTGAAGCGCTGTCGACCATGGTCTCGCATATCCGCAAGGCAGCCGAAGAGGTCAACAGCCGTGCCCAGGCGTTGTCTGGGTTATCCGGTGGTGCTTATGAGGGCATGGAGCAGCAGTCCGGTGAGATCACTAGCATGGCTGGTGCAGTGGAAGAGTTCAGCGCCACGTCGCTGAACATCGCCGATAACATGGGCAGCACCGAACGCCTCGCCCAGGAAAACGCCCAGCAAACCCGTATCGGGCGCAACTCGATGCAAGAAGCGTCGTCGTCCCTGGAACACATCGCCGCCGCGCTCAACAGCACGGCTACGGTGATCAACACCCTGGGCCAGCGTTCCCAGGAAATTGGCGGGATCGTCGGCGTGATCACCTCGATCGCCGAACAAACCAACCTGCTGGCACTCAACGCCGCCATCGAAGCCGCACGGGCGGGTGAGCAGGGTCGTGGGTTTGCCGTGGTCGCTGATGAGGTGCGTAACCTGGCGTCGCGTACCCGTGAGGCCACCGACGAAATTTCCGGGATGATCCAGAGCATCCAGCAGGAAACCGGCAACGCCATCAGCACCATGGAGCGCGGCAACGTATTGATGCAGGAAGGCCTGTCGCGCAACGCCGATGTGGCGTCGGCCCTGGCGCGTATCGACGAGCAAAGCCGCTCGGCCGGTCAGCAGTTCGCTGCGATCACCACCGCCACCCAGGAACAGAGCAGCACCGCGACTTTGCTCAGCAGCAACCTGCAGAGCATTGCGCTGGCCAACAGCGAGCAGCGCGAGGTGGTGTCGAACCTGGCGATCACGGCCAAGGAACTGGAGACCCTGGCGGCGGGCCTGCGGCATGAAGTGGATCGGTTTCGTTGAGACCTAGCGGTCGCCCAGCCCTGGGTCCACGCGCTTGCCGATGTCTTTGAGGCGCGCCAGTTGGTCGACCATGCCAGGGGCTTCGTCCATGCTGGTGACGAAGGTCCACAGGTAGGTCATGACCGCATACACATGACCGGCCTTGACTGCGGGGGACAAGGCCAACTGGCTGATGGCGACCACGAAGAGCAAGGCAGCCAGTGTGCCGAGAAACAGGTACGCAGCGGCCTCGCGGTCTGACAGCCAGATCCGCAGGCGAGACAGCACCTGGTAGTGGCGTCGCAGGGTCGGCGCACCGACTTTTTCCACCAGGCCGATTTCCTTTTCCAAGCGATTATTCAGGCGCTCATGCAGCGCTTGGTTACGTTGGGCAAAGCGCGGCAACAGCGCGATACACAGCACCAGTGCGCCCAGGCACGCGAGACCGACCCAGGGCTCGATCACGATCAGCATCACCGCCGCACCAATAATCGATACCAGCGCCGTGGCGATGATCGGCACGTGTTTCTCAAAGAAGTCGACGAACTCTCGTGCGAGCACCACCCGTGCCGCTGACTTGGAGGTGCTGTGATTCTGCAGGCGCTGGTTCAGAATCACCGGCACCGCCAGGTCGGCGTAGATCCGGGTGAAGGTTCGGGTGTCCAGCGCCCGGCGTGCCGCGCCGACGACCCAGAACGCCAGGACCACGGCGGCGTAGAACAGAGCGTTGCTGGCATCGCCCCGAATGATTGCATCCACCGCAAACCCGGCAAACAACGGGTATGCCAGCAGCAGGGCATTTTCCAATGCAACCAATGACAGCGTGCCGAACAGCTTGCCGGGATAGGCTTTGGCGATCGCTTTGAGGGTCTGGCCGGCGGATTGCTGGCCGATTTTCTTGCTTTCTTCGATCAGGATTTGAGGCGTGACGGATGTCATGGGTGCACCAAAGGGATGATAGACGCTATTATTGAGCGACTGCTCAAGTATCCTTGAGCGACCGCTCAAAAAGCAAGCGCCGCTTATCTGCCGGAGCCGAAAGGAATTGCCATGTCGCGTATCGACCGTAAAGACCAGATCATCGCCGCCGCTCTGGAGTTGTTTCGCAGCAAGGGGTTTGCCGATGTGTCCACCCGCGACCTGGCCGAACATGCCGGGCTGTCCCGTAGCCACGTTTATCACTACTTCAGTGATTGGAAGGAGCTGCGCCGCGAAGCCTTCGTGCGGTTTGCCAATGAGCAGTTGGACGAAGTGCGGGCGCCTCTGGCAGAAGCCCCCCCGCTGGATGCCTTTGTGGGTTTTTTGCGTGACTGCCTTCCGAGCACCGCCGATGCAGGCTGGGCGCTGTGGCTGGATGCCTGGGACGAAGCGATGCAAGACCCGCAAATGGCCCAGGCTTACCTGGTGATCAATGCTCAATGGCAAGGCATGCTCGCCGAAGTGATCGAGCGAGGTGTCGCTGCCAATGTCCTGCGTTGTGACTCGCCACAACGCGCTGCCCGCCAAATCTTTGCAGTGGCGATGGGCTACGCCGACGACCTGATGCTCCAGCCCTCCACGGAGTCGGCCGAAGCGGCCTTGGATGAAGTGATGGAAGTGGCGCGGTTGCTGCTGGACTTCCCAGAGTCACCCTAGCCAACAGCCGCGGGCCGATACTGCAACGCTTCCGCCAGATGCGCCCGGTTGATGCTATCGGTGTGCTCAAGGTCGGCTAGGGTGCGTGCCACTTTGAGCAGCCGATGGGCTGCGCGCAGGGATAGCGTCAGCCGCTCACAGGCGTTTTCCAGCCAGCATTCGTCGACCTTCGCCAGCTTGCAGTGCTTGCGTAGCCCCGGCAGATCAAGGAAAGCATTCGCGCAGCCTTGGCGTTGTTGTTGGCGATCGCGGGCCTGGGCGACCCGTGCCGACGCCTCGGCTGTGTTATCGCCTGCCTGCTGGGTAGGATTCAACGCAGTGGTTTCTCGCGCCACAGTGAGGTGCAAGTCGATGCGGTCCAGCAGCGGCCCGGAGAGCTTGTTGCGATAGCGCTGGATCTGCTCCGGCGTACAGCGACAACGTCCGCTGGGTTCGCCGAGGTACCCGCATGGGCAGGGGTTCATGGCGGCGACCAGTTGGAAGCGGGCCGGGAAGCTCACGCGGTCGCGGGCACGGGAAATCACGATGTGCCCTGATTCCAGTGGCTCGCGCAGCACCTCCAATACTTTGCGGTCGAACTCCGGCAGCTCATCCAGAAACAGCACGCCGTGATGGGCCAGGGTGATTTCTCCCGGTTGCGGCTTTGACCCGCCTCCCACCAGCGCCGGGCCCGACGCCGAATGATGCGGCTGGCGAAACGGTCGGTGCGGCCAATGACTGAGTGGCGCCACGCTGACGACCGATTGAATCGCCGCCACTTCCAGGGCTTCCTGCTCACTCAGCGGTGGCAACAAACCCGGCAGGCGACTGGCGAGCAATGTCTTGCCGGTGCCGGGCGGGCCGCTTAACAGCAGGTTATGCGCCCCCGCCGCCGCGATCAGCAGTGCGCGCTTGGCGGCGAGCTGGCCCTGTACTTCGCTCAGGTCCGGGTAAGGTTTGTTCAGATACAGCAATCCGTCGGATTGGTAGGGCTCGATAGGCTGATGTCCGTTCAGGTGTGCCACCACCTGCAGCAAGTGATCCACGGCGAGCACTTTCAACCCCGACGCCAGGCAGGCTTCTTCCGCATTCGCCCGCGGCACGATTACGGTGCGCCCCGCCTTGCGCGCCGCCAATGCTGCCGGCAACACGCCTTTCACTGCCCGCACTTCGCCGGACAGGGCCAGTTCTCCCAGGCATTCCACCTCATCGAGCATCGACGCCGGCACCTGCACGCTGGCCGCGAGGATTCCCAAGGCAATCGCCAGGTCAAAACGCCCGCCGTCCTTGGGCAGGTCGGCAGGCGCCAGGTTCAGGGTGATGCGGCGGGCCGGGTATTGCAAGGCAGAATTGAGAATGGCGCTGCGCACCCGGTCCTTGCTTTCCTTGACCGCCGTTTCCGGCAAACCCACCAGTGTCAGGGACGGCAGACCATTGGCCATGTGCACCTCGACGGTGACGGCGGGAGCTTCGACGCCAATTTGGGCACGGCTGTGGACGATGGCGAGGGACATGCTCGTTCCTTGAAGAATTGAGGCCGCTTCCTGCGGTTTCTCAAAGGTAGTCGAGGGAACGCATGGGCAACGAATCAGACTTTTACAGGACGTATCAACGTGCAAAGGCGTTGGGATACTTATCCAGATAGGCGCCGTTGAGTTGGGTGTCCGGGGCACGCATGAAGGTGCGGAAATCGGGAATCAGGAACACCAGCAGTGACAACCCCAGCACCATCGCCCCCAGCGACGTGATGGTCAGGGTGACACCGAGGTTGGCGATCAGGCCATTCATGGCGAAACTGCCCAGCGGGCTGGCTGCCGCGGACAGAAAGGACACGGTGGCGAAGATCCGGTTGCGGTGCTGCTTGGGGGTCGCCAGTAATCTCACGGCAGAGGTCGGAATGTTGATCAGCATCAGGCCCACCCCGCCACAGAAAAACGCCAGGGGCACGACGACTATCGATGAGAGCGCGCCGGCCAGCCACATATTGCCCCCCAACAGTGCAAAGCCTGCCGCGACACACAGGTCGCGGGGTACCCGTTGGGTCAACCAGCCGGTGATCGTGTAGCTGCCCGCCAGGATGCCCAGGCCGAAGCACGCATCCAGCAGGCCGAGGTAGGTGATCGGGTAGTGGATAACTGTCTTCACGTACAGCGGCAGCAGGATGGTAAAAAATGGAAACAGGGCAAAGTTGACGAGCATCGCCACAAGAGCCAGGTAGAACTCGACCTTCACCCCATAGACCGCCTTGAAACCCGAGTAAATCATGCGCCAGCCGCTGGAGGTCGGTTCAGGTTCATCTGGGGCGCTGGCGCCGAGGTGGAGTGGAATGGATGCGATCAACACTGCCGCGCCAAGCATCGCAATGAAGTCGACGGCAAACGCCAGCGGGGTACCGAAGCTGAAAATCAACGCGCTGGCCATGGCTGGCCCGAGCAGGTTGGAAATGGACGACAGCATGCTTTTGGTGCGCACGGCCAGTGAGACCTGATCGTCACGCGCAAACAATGGAATGATCGACGACTGCAGCGGCTCGCGCACACCGGCGACGGCACTGCTGATGAGCATCAGGGCGCCGACGCTCCAGGGGTTGAACAGCTGCGTCGCAGACAGAAAAAACATCAACAGCGCGGTCAACACGCTGGTCAGGGAAACCAGCCTGAGGATCAGGATCTTGTTGTACTTGTCGCCCAGCCATCCCAGCAGAGGGCGGGCCAGCACCTGCGCCGCGATGGAGCAGGCGATCATGTTGGCGAAGACGACGGCGGAACCGGTTTCCTGCAAGGCCCACCACGCCACGGCGAGTTGGTTGCAGCGGCCACCGAGCACCACCAGTAAAAAGCTGAATTGTATTTTCAGCAGGCGCCGGTCGAGGGCCGGCAAGCCCCACAGGGACCGGTTGATGCCGGTTATTCGCCCGCTGGCGTCAATCGCGCTTCCAGTTCCGCGACTTTTGCCTCCAGGCTCTCCAGCCGCGCACGCGTGCGGGCAAGTACCACCATCTGGCTATCAAATTCTTCGCGGCTCACCAAGTCGAGCTTGCTGAAACCACTTTGCAGCAAGGCCTTGAATTGGCTTTCGATTTCATTGCGGGGCAATGGGGTGTCACCGCTGAACAGGCGAGAGGCGTGGCCGCTCAGGGCGTCGAGGAGGTCTTTGGGCGCGAGCATGGGAAATATTCCGGAAAACTGTTGGCCGGCAGTGTATCACGCAGCGTCTATAGTCTTTTTCACGACGGCGGGCGCACGCTTTTCGCGCAGAGCGTCGGGCGGCTACGCACTGTTTTTGTGCGCATTGCCGTCGCCCAAAAGCCTCGCAGGTGGGGATAAGTGGGCAAAGGACTGATTTCAGTGATTTTTACGGAGCTGGCAAGGTTTCTGCTTAGACGAACATGACCCATGCACTGATGCAGTCGCTGTGACGAATGCAGTGCGCCGACGGATCAGGGGTACAGGTTTCGTCACCAGTGGTTCGCTGGCGTCGCAAAGGCAAATGCCGAGGCGACGACGCGTTACAAAGCCAGGCACTGCGCTTAGACTTGAGACGGGTTTGTTTTCCTGGGGCAAGTCCACCAATTCGGGAGAGAGTTTTCATGAAGCTAGTCACTGCCATCATCAAGCCGTTCAAGTTGGACGATGTACGCGAGTCGTTGTCCGAGATCGGCGTGCAGGGCATTACCGTTACTGAGGTCAAAGGCTTCGGTCGGCAGAAGGGTCATACCGAGCTGTATCGCGGCGCGGAATACGTGGTCGATTTCCTGCCGAAGGTGAAGATTGATGTCGCCATTGACGACAAGGATCTTGACCGGGTTATCGAGGCGATAACCAAGGCCGCCAACACCGGCAAGATCGGTGACGGCAAGATCTTCGTGGTCAATCTGGAACAGGCTATTCGCATCCGTACCGGCGAAACCGATACCGACGCAATCTAAGCCGCCAAACCCCAACGCCCCAGGAGAAAACAATATGACTCTGCGTAAATTCGCAGGGCTCGGAGCCCTGTTGTCCATCGTAATGCCAAGCCTGGCCATGGCGGCAGACGAAGTGGCTGCTCCAGTCCTCAATTCCGGCGACACCGCCTGGATGTTGACCGCCACCGCTTTGGTGCTGTTCATGACCATCCCTGGCCTGGCGCTGTTCTACGGCGGCATGGTCCGCTCCAAGAATATTCTGTCGGTGATGATGCAGTGTTTCGCTATCACCGGCCTCATCAGCATCCTCTGGGTCGTATACGGCTACAGCATCGCGTTCGATACCACCGGTATGGAACAGGGTGTGGTCAACTTCAACTCCTTCTTCGGCGGCATGGGCAAGGCGTTCCTGGCGGGCGTGACCCCGGCCAGCATCACCGGCCCTGCAGCGCTGTTCCCGGAAGCGGTGTTCATCACCTTCCAGATGACCTTCGCGATCATCACCCCGGCGCTGATCGTCGGTGCCTTCGCTGAGCGTATGAAGTTCTCCGCGATGCTGATCTTCATGGCTATCTGGTTCACCCTGGTTTATGCGCCGATCGCGCACATGGTCTGGAGCGGCAACGGTGGCCTGATGTGGGACTGGGGCGTGCTGGACTTCGCCGGCGGCACCGTGGTGCATATCAACGCGGGTGTGGCTGGCCTGGTGGCGTGCATCGTGCTCGGCAAGCGTAAAGGCTTCCCGACTACTCCAATGGCTCCGCACAACCTGGGTTACACCCTGATCGGCGCGGCCATGCTGTGGATCGGCTGGTTCGGCTTCAACGCTGGTTCCGCGGCTGCGGCCAACGGCACTGCCGGCATGGCGATGCTGGTTACCCAGATCGCTACCGCTGCTGCAGCGCTGGGCTGGATGTTCGCCGAGTGGATCACCCACGGTAAGCCAAGCGCACTCGGCATCGCCTCGGGTGTGGTGGCGGGCCTGGTAGCCATCACCCCAGCGGCTGGCACCGTGGGCCCGATGGGCGCCTTGGTGATCGGCCTGGTTGCCGGTGTGATCTGCTTCTTCTGCGCCACCAGCCTCAAGCGCAAGCTGGGCTACGACGACTCCCTGGACGCGTTCGGCGTGCACGGTATCGGCGGTATCGTCGGTGCGATTCTCACCGGTGTGTTCGCAGCCCCTGCGCTGGGCGGCTTCGGCACCGTGACTGACGTTGCCGCGCAGGTTTGGATCCAGTGCAAAGGCGTTGGCTTCACTGTGATCTACACGGCGATCGTGACCTACGTCATCCTCAAGGTGCTGGACATGGTCATGGGCCTGCGGGTGACCGAAGAAGAGGAGGCCGTCGGCCTCGACCTGGCGCAACACAACGAGCGCGGCTACAACTTGTAAGTACGCATAAAAAAGATGCCCGGCTTGCCGGGCATTTTTTTGCCTGGCGTTTGTCAGTCATAACACGCTGTGTCGGTTTTTTCGTCGAGTTTGTGATGAGGTTCACCCGGCACTTTTCCGCGTGCCAATGTCTTACAGGCATGTAGGCGTATTCGGCACTTTGTTTTTTCCCAGAGCGCGCTAGAATGCGCGCCGATGGGCGGAGAACTGTATGTGGCAACAGACCTTGATTACCCTGCGGGCCAAGCCCCGGGGCTTTCACCTGGTGACCGATGAGTTGCTGGCCGGCTTGCCTGAGTTGAAGGCCTGTCGCGTGGGCTTGTTGCATCTGTGGTTGCAACACACTTCGGCCTCGTTGACCGTGAACGAGAATGCCGACCCGGCGGTTCTCCGTGACTTCGAACGTTATTTCAACGCGCTGGTGCCGCAAGGCCTTGCCGGGTTTGAACACAACGACGAAGGTCCGGATGACCTGCCGGCGCACTTCAAGGCCAGTCTCCTGGGCTGCCAGCTGAGTTTGCCGGTGAAGGCCGGCCGCTTGGCGATGGGGACCTGGCAAGGTGTTTATCTGGGCGAGCACCGTGATCATGGCGGTGCTCGTAAAGTCCTCGCCACCTTGCAGGGTGATGGGGCATAAGCCACTGGTTATCCCGTGGATGTTGATTTTTTTCCGGCAGCCGTCGACAGAAGGTGAAGCTGGGCTATAACTAATCTGCTTTTCGCAAGTCATGAGGTAGAACATGAGCGACGATGATCTGGAAAACGACGACCTGGAAGTAGGTGACGACGACGACACCGAAGAAGGTCTGGAAGCGGCGGCGGAAGACGTGGCTGACGACGACGGTGGCGATGACGCACCTGCCCCGGCTGCCAAGGGCAAAGCCAAGGCTGCTGTGTCGGTAGATGAATTGCCGAGCGTTGAAGCCAAGAACAAAGAGCGTGATGCCCTTGCCCGTGCGATGGAAGAATTCCTCGCTAAAGGCGGCAAAGTGCAGGAAGTCGAGGCCAACGTGGTGGCAGATCCACCGAAGAAGCCTGATAACAAGTACGGCAGCCGACCTATCTGAGGTCAGTCACCAGCTTGTAGGGAAAAGCCCGCCGTCGCTGCGGGCTTTTTCATGGGCGTTATTTCCAGCCAGCCAGCAAAGGCGCTAATTCGGCCAAGCTGCGAACCTCTGCATCCGGGCGCTTATCGGCTTCCCAAACCTTACCCGTCGGGTTGAACCACACCGCCCGAAGCCCCGCCTGCTGCGCCCCGGCAATATCATCCCCTGGATGATCGCCAATATGCACCGCTGCGCTGGCATCCACGCCACCGCGTTGCAACGCTTCTTGAAACAGTCGCGCATCCGGCTTGGCGATGCCGATGTCTTCAGCGCGCAGGGCAAAGTGAAAGTAGTCCGCCAGGCCCACGCGCTGCACGTCGGCATTGCCGTTGGTGATCACCCCCAGCAAGAAGTGTTGGCGCAAGGCTTTGAGCATGGGCTCCGCTTCGGGGAAGGGGGCGAGTTGGTGGCGCGCGTGTATGAACGCCTCGAAGCATACATCCGCCATTTCCGTGGCCTCAGGCTGTGGATAACCAGCCTCTTCAAACGCATGCATCAACACCCTGTGACGCAAAAGGCTGATCCGGTGTTTCAGCTCGGGATGGCGCTCCAGCACCTGTTGGCGAAGACTGGCGAAGTGCTCCAGCGGCAAATCGCCGACCTTCGCAGCGTTGACCGTCAGCCATTCGCGCATCGACGCTTCGGCGCTGATGATGACGGGTACGTTGTCCCAGAGCGTGTCGTCCAGGTCGAAAGTGATCAGCTTGATACTCATGAGTCGCCGCCCTTGATGCGTTTGGCCCGTGGATGGGCGCTGTCGTACACCGTTGCCAGGTGTTGGAAATCCAGATGGGTGTAGATCTGCGTGGTCTTGATGTCGGAGTGGCCGAGCAGCTCTTGAACCGCGCGCAGGTCCTGGGACGATTCCAGCATATGGCTGGCAAAGGAGTGTCGCAGCATGTGTGGGTGCAGGTTCTGACCCAGCTCGCGCTCACCGGCGGCCTTGACCCGCACTTGAATCGCCCGTGGCCCCAGGCGCCGGCCTTGCTGGCTGACAAACACCGCGTCATCCGCGGGATTGGTCAGCAGGCGCAGCGGTAGCCACAGTTGCAAGGCTTCCCGGGCTTTGCGGCCCACCGGTAGCACGCGGGTCTTGCTGCCCTTGCCGAGTACTTGCACCAGGCCGTCCGCCAGGTCCAATTGGTCGAGATTCAGGCCAGTCAGCTCCGACAGACGCAGGCCAGATGAATAGAACAGCTCCAGGATGGCCTGGTCGCGATGGGCCAGGAAGTCATCCTCGACGGCGCCATCCAGCAATTGCAGGGCGCGGTCGGTGTCCAGGGTTTTGGGCAGACGTCGTTCGCCCTTGGGCGGCGACAGGCCGTTGGCCGGGTCGTGATCGCACAGGCCTTCGCGGTTCAAATAGTGATAGAGCCCGCGTACCGCCGAGAGCAGGCGCGACAGGCTGCGCGAGGATTGACCCGCCTGGTGCAGGCGCGCGATCAGGCTGCGCAGGCTCTGGATATCCAGAGCCTTCCAGCTGCTGATCTGTTGTTTCTCACAGTAGGCCAAGACCTTGTTCAAGTCCCGCCGGTAGGCTTCCAGCGTATGGGGCGACACCTGGCGCTCGTTGCGCAGGTGAGCGCAGTAAGCGTCCAGTTGCCGTTCCATGGTTAGCGCACCGCGCGCAGGGCGGTGGTGAAGCGCGGCAGGACGCGGCCCAGTACTTCGGCAATGTAGGTCAGGAACAGCGTGCCCACTGAGCTCTTATAGTGCTGGGGATCGCGGCTGGCGATGGCCAGTACACCGTGCAGGCCTTGATGGCTGAGAGCGACCACCGCAGTGGAACCGATCTGCTTGCGCTGCTCGGCACCAAACAGGAAGTCCAGCTCATGCTCGCGCAAGGTGCCGCTGATGGTCTTGCCTTCGGACAACAGGCCGCCGATGGCCGTTTGTGCGTCGCTGCCGCTGACCCAGCGACCCACCGGCATCGGGTTGTCGCTGAATAGGATCAAGCTGACAAAGGGCACCTGGAAGTCCTGGCGAAGGCTGTCTTCGACGGCGATCACCGTTTCTTCCAGGCTGGTCGCATCCATCAGGGTCAGGATCAGGCGACGGGTTTTTTCGAACAGGCGGTCGTTGTCGCGTGCGACGTCCATCAAGTGCGAGAGCTTGTGGCGCATTTCGATATTACGCTCGCGCAGGATCTTCATCTGCCGCTCCACCAGCGACACAGTATCGCCGCGTTGGTGGGGGATGCGCAGCGCCGGCAGCAGTTCTTCGTGCTCGACGAAGAAGTCCGGATTAGCCTCAAGGTACGCCGCGACGGCAGCGGCCTCCAGACTGTCGCTCGGGGTAGCGTGTGCGGGTACTTGAGGCTTATCGGTCATTAGATTGGCTCACTCATAGACGGACCTGTCCTTCGTATACGCGCGAGGCCGGCCCGGTCATCATCACCGGGTGGCCAGGGCCTGCCCACTCAATGGACAAGCGTCCACCGGGCAGGTCGATCAGCAGCGGCGAATCCATCCACCCCTGGCTGATCGCGGCCACGGCAGCGGCGCAAGCACCGGTGCCGCAGGCCTGGGTTTCGCCGGCGCCGCGTTCCCACACACGCAATTGCGCGCGGGTACGGTCGATCACCTGCAGGAAGCCCACGTTGACCCGTGCCGGAAAGCGCGGGTGGTGTTCGATCTTCGGCCCCAATTCATGCACGGGCGCGTTGTTGATGTCGTTGACCCGCAGCACGGCATGGGGGTTGCCCATGGACACGGCGGCGATCTCGACGGTCTTGCCGTCAACATCCAGTGTATAGCTGGCAGCTTGCTCGGGGGCCTGGAACGGAATGTCCGCCGGCACCAGGCGTGGCGCACCCATGTTGACGCTGATCTGGCCGTCACTGCGGATATCCAGTTCGATCACGCCGCTCTTGGTCTCGACACGGATCTGCCGCTTGGCGGTCAGGCGCTTGTCCAGCACAAAGCGCGCGAAGCAGCGCGCACCGTTACCGCACTGTTCCACTTCGGAACCGTCGGCGTTGAAGATCCGGTAACGGAAATCCACCTCCGGGTTGCTGGGAGCCTCGACGATCAGTAACTGGTCGAAACCAATGCCGGTGTGACGGTCGCCCCACTGTTTGGCGTGCTTGGGCAGGATGTGCGCGTGCTGGCTGACCAGGTCGAGGACCATGAAATCATTGCCCAGCCCGTGCATCTTGGTAAAACGCAGCAGCATGGCTTACTCCGGCAGCAGGCTTTCGCCAGCATACAACTCGGCTACCGTCTCGCGGCGACGCACTTCAAACGCTTGATCACCGTCCACCAGCACCTCGGCGGTACGCCCGCGGGTGTTGTAGTTGGAACTCATGACAAACCCGTAGGCACCGGCCGAATGAATGGCCAGCAGATCGCCTTCCTCCAGCGCGAGCTGACGATCCTTGGCCAGGAAGTCACCGGTCTCGCAGATCGGGCCGACGATGTCATAGGCGCGGGCTTCGCTTGCACGAGGCGTCACGGCGGTGACATTCATCCAGGCCTGGTACAGCGCCGGGCGGATCAGGTCGTTCATCGCCGCATCGACGATGGCGAAATCCTTGTGCTCGGTGTGCTTGAGGTACTCGACCTGGGTCAGCAGCACGCCAGCGTTGGCGACGATGTAGCGGCCAGGCTCGAACATCAGCGTCAGGTCGCGGCCTTCGATACGCTCGCGCACAGCCTTGATGTAGTCGGCAATCAGCGGCGGCTCTTCATCGCGATAACGCACGCCCACGCCGCCACCGAGGTCGATGTGGTGCAGGTAGATGCCGCATTCGCCGAGACGGTCGATCAGCGCCAGCAGGCGATCGAGCGCATCCAGGAATGGCGGCAGCGTGGTCAGTTGCGAGCCGATATGGCAGTCGACGCCCAGTACTTCCAGGTTCGGCAGTTGGGCGGCGCGGATGTACACATCCTCGGCGTCGGCAATAGCGATGCCGAACTTGTTCTCTTTGAGACCGGTGGAGATGTATGGGTGGGTCCCGGCATCGACGTCCGGATTGACGCGCAGGGAGATCGGCGCACGCACGCCCATCTCGGCGGCCACGACCTGCAGGCGCTCCAGCTCGTCGGTGGATTCGATATTGAAGCAGTGCACGCCGACTTCCAGGGCGCGACGCATGTCTTCGCGGGTCTTGCCGACGCCGGAGAACACGATCTTTTCAGCCTTGCCGCCAGCGGCCAGCACACGTTCCAGCTCGCCACGGGAGACGATGTCGAAACCAGCGCCCAATCGCGCCAGGACATTCAGTACGCCGAGGTTGGAGTTGGCCTTGACCGCGTAGCACACCAGGTGCGACACGCCGTCGAGGGCGTCGGTGAACGAGCGGTACTGGGCTTCGATATGCGCACGCGAATACACATAGGTCGGGGTGCCAAAGCGCTGGGCTATCGCGGACAACGCCACGCCTTCCGCGAACAGCTCGCCGTCCCGGTAGTTAAAAGCGTCCATGGAGTACCCTTATTCGTAGGTGTCGTGCTTATGCGCTTTGGATGGTTTTTGCGACGATTGCGCCTGTTCATTCGGGTCTTTGCTGTCATCGGGCAGGTACAGCGGGCCTTTTTGACCACAGGCACTAACGAGGCAAGCGACCGCGACGAGCGCAGCAAGGGAAGAGATCAGGCGCTTCATGGCGAAATCCTTGAATATGCATTAATTGCGCCCGAGTATACCGACCACCCGCCAGCTTGCCTATGCGCTGGAATACCCGTCCGGCGGGGGTTTGCCGAGAGAGTCAGGAAGCGGACTACGCTGCTTGAGGATTTTTCACACCGTCAATCGTGTTGAAATCGGTATCCTTTGCAATCGGCGGGGCTCGCCCGTATCGTGCGGCGCTTGAGCAAAACCAGACACTTTTGAGGTTGCCACAATGAGTTTGACCGAAGCCCGTTTTCACGACCTGGTGGATTCGACCCAGCAGGCGTTGGAGGATATTTTCGACGACAGCGGCCTGGACGTGGACCTGGAAAACTCGGCCGGCGTGCTGACCGTCAAGTTCGAGAATGGCACTCAACTGATCTTCAGTCGCCAGGAGCCTTTGCGTCAGCTGTGGCTGGCTGCACGTTCCGGTGGTTTTCACTTCGATTACAACGAAGAAGACAACAATTGGCAGTGCGACACCAGCGATGAGCTGCTCAGTGAAATGCTCGCGCGGCTGGTTCTGGAACAAGCCGGCGCCGAGCTGGATTTTGACGAGATCTGACCGTGACCCAGCCTGCACCTGTCCGCCCGCCGAAACCGTTGTTCAGTAATGTCAGCCCGGCGGTGCCGTCACCTTGTATCAGTTTGTGTCGTCTGGACGAGCAGAAAGTCTGCCTCGGGTGCTTCCGGCACGTGGAAGATATCCGCGAATGGCGCTCTGCCGACGACGCGCGGCGCCGACTGATCTGCGCGGAAGCCGAGCAGCGCAGGGCGCGCGCCTGAGGCCGTCTTGTTTATTTGTGACGCTGTGGTAGTGTCCGGGTACGCCTCAACTCATCGAGGCCCGTGAGAACCCCGCCTTTTCCTGGCGGGGTTTTGCTTTTTTGTGCAGAAAAAAGGAGTCTGCCTGAATCATGACCACCGCACCGTCCATCATCCTCACCCGTCTTGACGTGCAGCGTCTGGAGCAACTGATCGACCGCCTGGGCGACGAATCTCCCGGCGTCGAAGCGTTGCAAGCCGAACTCGACCGCGCCGAAGACGTGGTTGGTCACGATGAAGTGCCTGCGGGTGTCGTGACCATGAACTCCAGTGTGCATTGCCGAGAGCAAGGCAGCGGCAAGGACTACCACCTGACCCTGGTCTACCCGAAAGACGCGAACGCCGACGAAGGCAAGATTTCGATCCTGGCCCCCGTGGGCAGCGCGTTGCTCGGCCTGCAAGTTGGCCAGCACATCGACTGGCCGGCACCGGGTGGCAAGACCCTCAAGCTGGAATTGCTCAGTGTTGAAGGGCAGCCTAAAGACGGCGGCGCCTTCCCTCTCTAAATCTGGCTCAGTGCCTCGTTGAGCGACAGCTCAAGTTCGGCCTTGTAACGCAGGTACAGGTTGCTTGGGCTTTGCACATCGCCGAGCAGGCCGGACAGATCCAGGTCCGTTATGTAGCAGCGGTAACGCTCGGTCTCCCGGCGTTGCCCGACGATTTCCTGGGCGACCACTGCAAACAGCTGGTCGCCAAATTCCAGTTCGGAAAACTCCCGCTGATTGCAGTACAGCGTGATACCTACCTGGCCCTGCGCTGCCTTGCCGATAATTGCCTGCACGTCATAAAACGGTTTGTTCGTCGGGTTCAACGGCGCTGGCCGAGGTTCGATGCCGCGTGCGCGACCACTGACCGACGGCAATAGCTGGTAATACAAGACCTGTACCGCGCCCAGCGGCTCTTGCGGATCCAGCGGGGACAATGCGTCCCGGCGATAAATGATCGACTGCAAGAAGCGCTGCAACGGCGCCAACAGACTCTGTTCATCGTGAAACGGCAAGCGCTGCTGCCAAAGCGCGTTGAATTCATCCAGCACATACAGCTCGGCAAAACCCTCGTTGACGCGGTAGAACACCTGCACGCAATCGGCCATGCCCATCGGCAGCAACACTGCCAGATCGTGGTCTTCCAAGGCCATGGCGTCCAGGTGCAAAGGGCTGTAGCTGGCCAGTTCTTCGCTGAGGTAGGCGACCAGCGCATCCTGGGTCGCCAGTGATACATGGTTGGCTTGGCCCGGCATCAGCTCCATGACGTGATAGTGCTGCTGCACCTGGAGCACATAGCGGTGATTGCCCTGGCTGAGCAGCAGGTTCTGCGCGGTGTCGAAGATCTCTTCCACGCGCTGGGCAATGAATTGCGCGCGGTTGTGACAGAAGCAGCGCACTCGCAGGCGTGGCAGATGGTCGGGAGGCAACTGGTTGAGGTAGTCGCGCAAGCAGTCGAGCAACGCGTGGGGGCCGTCGTAGCGGCTGACCATCACCTCGTTCCAGCTGTTGAGCGTGACCTGGTCCAGGGTCAGCACCAGGTTGTCGCGCACACCGGCATAACTCAGGGAGTCGGTGCGCTCGGTGGTCATCAGGATATTCAGGTCGCGATGGTGCTTGAGCGGGTCGACGCCGACGTTGATCAGCAACAACACTTCTTCGGGCACTGCCGAGCGCAGCAGGCGTTGTTCATCCACGCTGGTCAAGGGCAGGTCGATGGTCTGTTGCAGGCTGCCCAGCAGGTTGAACAGCTCGAATTCAGTCATGTCACTGGTGCCAGGGTGCAAGGCCAGGCGCGTGCTGCTGTCGATCACGCCGTTGCGATGGCACCAGGTGAGCATCTCCAGCAGGTCGCGACTGCGCTTGATCGGCGCGAAGTGCTCCCATTCCAGGGCCGTCAGGTTACCGTTGTACAGGCCCCAATGATGCTGGCCCGGCTCCTTGCGGTTGGGCGATTGCACCAGGGTCAGGGTGTCTTCGGCCAGGTCCGGGGCGATGCCGGGGTTGATGAACTCGACTTTGCCGGCCTTGCGCTCGAACGCGGCGTACAAGCGCCGCCCCAGTACGTTGAGGTCGCGCTTGTTGATCAGGCTAACGGTCTGTTCGGTGCGGGCGAACTGGGTCAGGAAGCGATAACTGTAATTGAGCTCGCTGACCAGCGCCCGCCGCTCGGAAGCGACCTGGCGTACCTTCCATTGGCTGCGACTGTCCAGCAGCGCCAATTGGCGCTGGTCCCAGCCCCATTCGTGGGCCAGGCGCTCCAGCAACAGCCGTTGCCAGCTGGTGGTGCGCTGGCTGGCGCTGAGCTTGCGGTTGACCTTCAGGTACAGCGCGCGCCGCACCAGCTCCAGGCGCTCGGGTTCGTTGCGGGCCTTGAGGTATTCCTCGATGCGGCGGTACACCACGATGTACGGGTCCAGCTCATCCAGGTCCATTTGGTTGGCGAACACTGCACGCTTGAAGCGCAGGCTCAAGCAATGCACGTTCGGGTGTTCGCTGGCGTAGACCTCGGTCAGCAGCAGCTTGAGCACGGATTTGTAAGGCGACTCGATGCCCTTGAACAGCTGCCACAGCCCGGCGCCGATGAATTCGCCTGGGGGGATGCGCGCCAGGTGGCCGAGGTCGAGGGTTTCATCGGCGCGGATGAAACGTTTGGAAATCAGCGTGTGGGTGAACTCGGCATACCGGGTCTCTTCATACACCGGTACCAGCCACCAGATCGGCGTGCGCCCGGCCAGCCAGATGGCGGTGCGGTAGAACTCATCCAGCAACAGGTAATGCTGGGTGGTGCCGCAGTCGTCGGAGCTCAGCTGCGTGTCGCGCTCACCGAGGACAAAGCGCGTCGGCTCGATCAGAAAGAAGTGTGCCTCGGCGCCCATGGTCAGGGCCCAGGCTTCCAGCAACTGGCATTTCTTGCGCAGTTCGGCCAGTTCAGTCTCGCTCAGGTCCGCGGCGTGACACACCCACACGTCCATGTCGCTCTGGTCGGCCTGGGCCAGGGTACCCAGGCTGCCCATCAGGAACAGGCCGAGGATCGGTCGCGGCGGGTTGCCATGGCGTGGCTTGTAGGAGAACGAGCGGGTCAGGCGCTGGGCTTCGGTGAGGGCTTGGGCGTCCGGTTCGTAATTCGACAGGCCTGCCGGCGTACTGCCCGACACATAGCCAGGCAGCAGCGGATGGTTAACGTGGAAAAACAGCGGCAACAGGTTCAGCACGCTTTGCTGGCGCGGCGTCAGCCCCTCGATGGCCCGGGCCATGCGGCCTTCATTGAGGGCCATGAACCGCGCGCGCAGCTGGGCCAGCACCTTGCGGTCGATGCCTTCGTCCAGGTCGGGGCGGATTTCATGGGTGCGGGTCATGTCGAACTCGGTGGCTCGCAGGGCCCGACGTGGGCGGCCGTGTAGGAGTTTACAGCCAGTAGCGTAGGAGGTTTAGAGGGAAATGGATTTTGACGTCAGAATTTTCGCACTTGCACAGCAACGCCCTCGGAATCCGCACATAGCGGACTCCATGGGCGGTATCCGGTATCAGGCGGCTTCTTTGGTCGTGGCAGTGGTCAAGATCGTCAGCAGGGTCTGGGCCTGCTCTGCGGCGTCCCGGCCAAGGCTGGTCAGGTAGCCTCCGTCCGGCTGGTCGATCAGCCCTTTCGCGTGGAGGCGCTTGGCAGCGGCGATGGCGGTAGGCGCGGCGGTCTGGTGGACTTTCAGACCTTCTTTGGTGCTGTCCAATGGGAAGAGTACAAGGATTTCCAGTTCGGCAACCAACTCAGGGGTATACGACATAAGGACTCCAGACTTTCTAAGAATTTATTAGAGGCTAGCAGGCCATAAGGTGAACGCACTTTGCCGAACTGTCCAGTGTGTTGCCGCGTGTTGGATTTATTGCTTTTCGGGTGGCAACTCCGGCAGGGCGCGCAGTGCAGTTTCATACCATTCGGTATTGAAGGCGCGGTCTTCTTCCAGCAGCGCATCGATCTCGACAGCCAGCACGTGGGCCATCAGCTGGAGGATCTCTTCACGCTCGTAACCGACCAGGGTCAGCTTGTTGAAGGTGGCCTTGGCAGCCGGTGGGTTTTCGCTTTCGATCTGGTTCTCGATCGCTTCGATCAAGGTGGTTTCGGCGAATTCTTCTTCGTCGTTGTCGATATCGGTCGGCTCGCTCATGGCAGGCTCCTCAAGGAAAGGGCGTCAGTCTAACCCCATTCAGGCAGGTGATGCTGCTGGTCAGGGCGGGCGCCGGGATCTATAACAGTTGCAGCCAACCCCTTTCCCGGCCTGGAGGCACAGACATGCTCAAGCTCTACGGATTCTCGGTCAGTAACTACTACAACATGGTCAAGCTGGCGCTGTTGGAGAAAGGGCTGCCTTTCGAAGAGGTGCCTTTTTACGCCGGCCAAACCCCTGAAGCCCTGGCCGTGAGCCCGCGAGGCAAGGTGCCGGTGCTGGGCGTCAAGCAGGGTTTTATCAACGAAACCAGCGTGATCCTCGAGTACATCGAGCATACCCAGGAAGGGCCCGCACTGCTGCCGGCCGAGCCGTTCCAGCGTGCTCAGGTATTGGCGTTGTGCCGGGAAATCGAGCTGTACATCGAACTGCCTGCTCGCGCCTGTTTCGCCGAGGCATTTTTTGGCATGCCGGTGCCGGATGCGATCAAAGAGAAGTCCAAGGCCGAGTTGCTGTTGGGTTTCGGGTCGTTGGGCAGGCACGGCAAGTTCGCACCCTATGTGGCGGGTGAGAGTTTCACCATTGCCGATCTGTATTTCATGTACAGCGTGAACCTCGCCTGCGCGGTGGGCGAGAAGCTGTTTGGCCTGGATCTACTGGCTGAAATGCCGGCGGCCAAGGCGTTGCTGGAAAGGTTGCACGCCATGCCCAACGCTCAGAAAGTGGCGGCGGACAGGGAGGCAGCGATGCCGGCCTTTATGGCGATGCTAGCGGCAAAAAAATAATAACGACGAGCGCCGCTCAAAATGTGGGAGCGGGCTTGCTCGCGAAGGCGGTGGATCAGTCAACACATTGATGACTAGTCCACCGCTTTCGCGAGCAAGCCCGCTCCCGCAGGGTTGACCGCGTTGCAGCAGAAACCGCGGTCTAGCGGCTGGCGAGCAGGGCCTGGCCGCGCGCGACGGCTGCCTTCACCTGCGCCGGCGCAGTACCGCCCACGTGGTTACGGGCATTCACCGAGCCTTCCAGGGTCAGCACGGCAAACACGTCCTGTTCGATCTGGTCGCTGAACTGGCGCAGTTCTTCCAGGCTCATTTCCGCCAGGTCCTTGCCAGTGTCCACGCCGTACTTAACCGCGTGGCCGACGATTTCGTGGCAGTCGCGGAACGGCAGGCCACGGCGTACCAGGTAGTCCGCCAGGTCAGTCGCAGTAGAGAACCCGCGCAGCGCCGCTTCACGCATGATCGCGTGCTTGGGCTTGATCGCCGGAATCATGTCGGCAAAGGCGCGCAGTGAGTCGCGCAGGGTGTCGGCGGCGTCGAACAGCGGTTCCTTGTCTTCCTGATTGTCCTTGTTGTAGGCCAGGGGTTGGCCTTTCATCAGGGTCAGCAGGCCCATCAAGGCGCCGAACACGCGGCCGCTCTTGCCACGCACCAGCTCGGGTACGTCGGGGTTTTTCTTTTGCGGCATGATCGAGCTGCCGGTGCAGAAACGGTCTGGCAGGTCGATGAACTGGAATTGCGCGCTGGTCCACAGCACCAGCTCTTCGGAGAAGCGCGACAGGTGCATCATCGCGATGCTGGCAGCGGCGCAGAACTCGATAGCGAAGTCACGGTCCGACACGCCATCCAGGGAGTTGCCGCCCACGGCGTCGAAGCCCAGCAACTGCGCGGTGTATTCGCGGTCGATCGGGTAAGTGGTGCCGGCCAGCGCGGCGCTGCCCAATGGCATGCGGTTGGCGCGCTTGCGGCAATCGACCAGGCGCTCGTAATCGCGGCTGAGCATTTCGAACCAGGCCAGCAGGTGGTGGCCGAAGGTCACAGGCTGCGCGGTCTGCAGGTGAGTGAAGCCCGGCATGATGGTGTCGGATTCACGCTCGGCCTGTTCCAGCAGGCCTTTTTGCAGGCGGGTGATTTCGCCCAGTATCAGGTCGATTTCATCACGCAGCCACAGGCGGATATCCGTGGCCACCTGGTCGTTACGGCTACGGCCGGTGTGCAACTTCTTGCCGGTCACACCGATGCGGTCGGTGAGGCGGGCCTCAATGTTCATGTGCACATCTTCCAGGTCGACGCGCCAGTCGAACGTGCCGGCTTCGATCTCGCCACGAATGGTGGTCAGGCCGTCGACGATGCTGTCGCGCTCGGCGTCGGTCAGCACGCCGACCTTGGCCAGCATCGTCGCGTGGGCGATGGAGCCCATGATGTCGTGGCGGTACAGGCGCTGGTCGAAGGTGACGGAGGCGGTGAAGCGGGCGACGAAGGCGTCGACGGGTTCACTGAAGCGGCCGCCCCAGGACTGGTTGGTCTTGTCGGTGCTCATGGATTCGCTCGTGATCTGCTTAGTAAAGAGGCATGGAAGTGTGCCGGCGATAATAACAGGGTTGCCCGTGGACGCGGTGCTGCGGGTTGTCGGCATTTTTATTTGTGCAAAGGATGGCTAAGTGCCTTGCCGCCGAACGCGTCCAGGACGAGACTGGGTACAGGTACTTGTTGAAACGATATTTGACGATTGAGCAATGTCGTCTCAGTGAGCGTCTACAGTTGGACTGATAGTGTGTGAATGCACCAAAGTCGGGTGATGCGGTCAGAGCCCAGACTATCCATTTAAAAAGGGGGGTATTCGGATTGTGTATCAGCAAACCCTACGACGATGCCCGAAGGCAGCAGGTCTTGGGCGCTATTGAACAGGTCCGGGTAAATATGGGTGCCACTCTCAGGGCACTTTTTGCCGCTCGCGCTAGTCTTAGCGTGGATCGCTGTGACGCAAGTCACCGCACCTGTCTACGCTATCCTTGTGCGAGACTCACGCAGGAATCCAGCGCAATATGAATGTCCTGATCGTTGATGACGAACCCCAAGCCCGCGAGCGACTGAGCCGTTTGGTCAGTGATCTCGAGGGTTATGCAGTACTAGAGCCGAGCGCCACCACGGGCGAAGAGGCGTTGACGCTGATCGACAGCCTCAAGCCGGATGTGGTGTTGCTCGATATCCGTATGCCGGGCCTCGATGGCCTGCAAGTGGCCGCCCGGCTGAGCGAGCGAGAGTCGCCACCCGCCTTGGTATTTTGCGCAGCAGGCGATGAGTTTTCTGCGGAGACGCTGGAAGCCAGCGGAGTCAGCTTCCTCACCAAACCGGTGGCTGGCGAAGCGTTGCTCAAGGCGTTGAAAAAGGCTGAGCGCCCAACCCGCGTCCAACTCGCTGCCCTGACTCAGCCTGCTGCCCAGAGTGGTAATGGGCCGCGCAGCCATATCAGCGCCCGTACCCGCAAAGGTATCGAGCTGATCCCCTTGGGCGAGGTGGTCTATTTTATCGCCGATCACAAGTATGTGACCCTGCGCCACCAGGGCGGCGAAGTGCTGCTCGATGAACCGCTCAAGGCGCTTGAGGATGAATTTGGCGACCGCTTCGTGCGTATCCACCGCAATGCGCTGGTGGCTCGCGAGCGGATCGAACGCCTCCAACGCACGCCGCTTGGGCACTTTCAGCTGTTCCTCAAAGGCCTTAATGGCGACGCGCTGATCGTCAGCCGACGGCATGTGGCCGGTGTGCGCAAGATGATGCAGCAGCTTTAGCCCGAGGGCTGTGGCCAGGCCTGTAACCCATATCCCGGTGCGACGCGGCCAGGGAGGCCCCGCACTTGCTGATTCAAATCAAAGCGTATTTGCCTGAGCTGTTATTATCTGCCGTATCTATTCAGTACGGATTGATCCATGTCCTCTCGCGAAATCCGCATCGCCACCCGTAAAAGCGCCTTGGCCTTGTGGCAGGCCGAATACGTCAAAGCTCGCCTGGAACAGGCTCACCCTGGTCTCAAGGTGTCCCTGGTGCCTATGGTCAGTCGCGGCGACAAGCTGCTCGACTCGCCACTGTCGAAGATCGGCGGCAAGGGTTTGTTCGTCAAGGAGCTGGAAACCGCGCTGTTGGAAAACGAAGCCGACATCGCTGTGCATTCGATGAAAGACGTGCCCATGGACTTCCCTGAAGGCCTGGGCCTGTTTTGCATCTGCGAGCGCGAAGACCCGCGTGATGCCTTTGTTTCCAACACCTACGCCTCCTTGGACGCATTGCCTTTGGGCAGTATCGTCGGTACGTCGAGCCTGCGTCGCCAGGCTCAGCTGCTGACTCGCCGGCCGGACTTGCAGATCCGCTTTCTACGCGGCAACGTCAACACTCGCCTGGCCAAGCTGGATGCCGGTGAATATGACGCGATCATCCTCGCAGCGGCCGGCCTGATTCGCCTGGGTTTCGAAGACCGCATCACTTCGGCCATCAGCGTCGAGGACAGCCTGCCAGCCGGAGGGCAGGGCGCCGTTGGCATTGAATGCCGCACCGCCGACAGTGAAATCCACGCCCTGCTCAAACCCCTGGATCACCCTGACACCGAAATACGCGTGACGGCTGAACGAGCCTTGAACAAGCACCTCAACGGTGGCTGCCAGGTGCCGATCGCCTGCTACGCCGTGCTCGAAGGTGAACACTTGTGGTTGCGTGGCCTGGTGGGCGACCCGGAAGGCGGCACACTGCTGACCGCCGAGGCGCGTGGACCACAGCGTGACGCCACGGCCTTGGGTATCCAGGTGGCCGAGGAGCTGTTGGACAAGGGTGCGGGTGCCATCCTGCAAAAGGTCTACGGCGAGGCTGGCGCGCAGTGACCGAATGGCGCGTGCTGCTGACGCGGCCTGCCGAGGAGTCGAGGGCGCTTGCGGCCTCGTTGGCCGACGCCGGTATTTTCAGCAGCAGCCTGCCTTTACTGGATATCGAGCCGCTCCCCGTTACGCCTGAACAGCAGGCCGTCTTCCATGACCTGGGTCGCTACTGTGCGGTGATCGTGGTCAGCAAGCCTGCAGCGCGCCTTGCAGTTGCGCAGCTGGATCGAACATGGCCGCAGTTGCCATGGTTCAGTGTCGGCGCTGCCACCGCGCAGGTATTGGCCGCACAGGGGCTGAATGTTAAGTATCCGCCTACTGGCGACGACAGTGAGGCCTTGCTTCAATTGCCTGCGTTGCGCGAGGCTATCGCCCGCCCGGATGCCCGGGTGTTGATCCTGCGCGGCGAGGGCGGTCGGGAGCTGCTGGCGGAGCGCTTGCGCGAACAAGGTGCTAGTGTCGACTATCTGGAGTTGTATCGCCGTTTCCTACCGGCCTACAAGGCCGGGGCATTGATACAACGCATCCAGTTGGAACGCTTGAACGGCCTGGTGGTCAGCAGTGGGCAGGGTTTTTTACACCTGCAAGCCCTGGCCGGAGCCGATTGGCCCCAGGTGGCCCAGCTGCCGTTGTTCGTGCCAAGCCCCCGTGTCCAAGAGATGGCGCGGGTCGCTGGCGCAGAAAAAGTTGTGGATTGTCGCGGTGCGAGTGCCGCGGCTTTGTTAGTGGCGATACGGAGTTATCCCGTTCCCACTCTCTGAAACGCAAAGGACGGATACGTGAGCGAAACAGCCTTGCCTAAAGATGAAACCCAACCCGCACTTGATGCGCCGGTTGAGTCACCGGTTACCGCGCCGCGTCGCGGCAATGGCCTGGCAATCGTCGCCCTGCTGCTCGGCGTAGCGGGTGTTGCCGCCGGCGGTTGGGGCGTCTGGCAGGTCCGCGCGCTGCAAGCCAGCAGCCAGCAGCAGCTGGGCCAGGTGCAGACCCTCGATGACCGATCCCAGTCCCTCAAGCAAAGCCAGCAACAACTGGCTGCGCGGCTGGCGCAGTTGCCGGGTGCTGATGAGCTGGAGGAGCGCCGTCGCCTGGTGGCCCAGTTGCAGGGTGACCAACAGCGTTTGAGTCAGCGTCTGGAAACCGTGCTGGGGTCCAGTCGTAAAGACTGGCGCCTGGCTGAGGCGGAACACCTGATTCGCCTGGCGAGCCTGCGCCTTTCTGCCCTGCAAGACATCAACAGCGCCCAGGCGTTGGTCCAGGGGGCCGACGAGATTCTTCGCGAGCAAAGCGATCCTGGCGCCTACGCTGCTCGCGAGCAATTGGCCAAGAGCCTTGCCGCGCTGCGCAGCACCGAGCAGCCGGACCGCACCGGGCTATACCTGCAATTGGCGGCCTTGCGCGACCAGGTCGTGCAACTGGCCGCCATTGCCCCTGAGTATCAGCTCACCGAACCTGCTTCCGATGGACGCCCGACTACCGATACGGAAAGCCGCTGGAGCCAGTGGTGGGAGCAGATTTCCCGTTACTTCCGCATTGACTTCAACCCGGATGACAACATCCGTCCGCTGCTGGCTGGGCAAGGCTTGAATCAGGTGCGCCTGGCCCTGAGCCTGGCGCTGGAGCAGGCGCAATGGGCAGCGCTCAACGGTGAGTCGGCGGTCTACAGCCGCTCCCTGGGCGAGGCGCGCAGCGTGTTGCAAGATAATTTCAACCAGGACAACCCGCAAAGCCAGGCGATGCTGGCGCGCATCGCCGAGCTTGAGCCCAAGGCGGTGTCGGTGGTGACGCCGGACCTGGCCGCGAGCCTCGCTGCCGTGCAGGCATACCTTGAGCGTCGTCACTTGTCTGCCGACGAAGCCAAGGCGGCGGCCACGCCGGCGAAGCAGGAGTAGAGCCGATGAAACGTTTCTATGTGATCCTGGTTCTGGCGATTGCAATCGCGCTGGCACTGGCAGTGGGCATTTCGAAACACACCGGCTACGTGCTGATTACTTATCCTCATGTGCTGCATTACGAGTCGAGCCTCTGGGCAACCTTGGTTGCGGTATTTGCCATCGGCCTGGCGATCTACCTGATCCGTGTGTTGTTGAGCCTGGTCACCACTTCCGGTGGCGTGGTCAACCCCTGGTCGCGGCGTAACCGCAGCCGTCGCGTACAGATTGCAATCGAGCAAGGTCAGATGGACCTCGCCGAGGGCCGCTGGGCCAGCGCTGAGCGCCACTTGCACCGTGCCGCCGAAGCCGAGCGTCAGCCGCTGCTGTATTACCTCGGCGCAGCCCGTGCCGCGAATGAGCAGGGACGTTACGAAGAGTCCGACGGCTTGCTGGAACGCGCCCTGGAGCGTCAGCCCCAGGCCGAGCTGGCGGTTGCCTTGAGCCATGCGCAACTGCAGCTTGACCGCGGTGATACTGACGGCGCACTGACCACTTTGCAGACCATGCATGAACGTCATCCTCATAACGCCCAAGTCCTGCGTCAACTGCAGCGCTTGCATCAGCAGCGGGGCGATTGGTCTTCGGTGATCCGTCTTTTGCCTGAGCTGCGCAAGGATAAAGTGCTGCCCGCCAGTGAACTGGCCGAGCTTGAGCGACGGGCGTGGGGCGAGAACCTGAGCCTCGCGGCCCAGCGTGAAGAGCAGGGCGAGGCCGGTTTGCAGTCCCTTGAGCGGGCCTGGCAGCAACTCACGTCCGCCCAGCGCCAGGAGCCGCAACTGGTCCTGGCTTATGCCGAGCAACTGCGCCAATTGGGCGCCGATGCCAAGGCCGAAGAAGCACTGCGCGGCGCAATCAAGCGTGGCTACGACAGTCATTTGATTCGACTCTACGGCTTGCTGCGCGGCGGTGACCCGGCCAAGCAATTGAAGTTTGCCGAAGGTTGGCTCAAGGACCATCCAGGGGATGCCAGCCTGCTGCTGACGCTGGGCCGCCTGTGCCTGCAAAACAGCCTGTGGGGCAAAGCGCGGGATTATCTGGAAAGCAGCCTTCAGGTGCAGCGCAATCCCGAGGCCTGTGCCGAATTGGCGCGTTTGTTGGCGCAACTGGGTGACACCGACCGCAGCAACCAGTTGTTCCAAGAAGGGCTGGGGCTGCTGGATAACCGTTTGCTGGCGTCCCCACTGCCTGTCCCAGTTCGGGCCTGACGTAGGAAGCTAGATGAGGGTTGGCTCGGACATGTCTGGCGGCCAACCCCTTTCGACCTTGAAAAACTGTTTGCAGAGCGTTTGTGGGCAACGTCCGACGCTGAGCAACCCAACGTCCTCCATCTTCTGGCGGTAAGTCCTTACCCTCTCGCGGAATCGTCTGCTCTGGCACGTATTGAAAGGGGTCAGGCCTTTCCTCTACCGTAACGACCTATCTTTCGCTGTGCGGATAAAGCATGTCTTTGGCCCCTTCACGCTCCTTGTTTTTCCTTGCGTTCCTGGCAGGTGCGCTGACATTGGGCGCGTCCTTTTACCTCGAGTTCGGCGTCTCCCTGCGCCCTTGCTTCCTGTGTCAGATGCAAAGGGGGTTCCTGGCGGCTTTCACATTGATCAATCTGGTCGCCGCGATCCATAACCCCAGGCGCCTGGTGAGTTGCCTGTATGGGCTGGCAGGCATGGTCTTCGCGTTGCTCGGCGCCATTACCGCCGTGCGCCAGGTGTTGCTACAAAACGCCGCACCGGACCAGGCGGCTGATTGCTGGCCCAGCCTGCATTACATGATCGAAAACCTGTCGGTTTGGCAGGCCCTGCAATTGACGGTCAAAGGCACCGTCGACTGCATGGATATCAGTTGGACGCTGTTTGACTTGAGCCTGCCGGAGTGGAGCTTGTTGTTCTTCGTCGGGATGTTGATCCTGGGTGCCATACAGTTTTCACCGCTGCTTTCAAGCCATCGTTTGCGCCCGGCGAGACGCTGAAGGCCACTCACAGTTCGTAAGACGGGATTAAACACTTGTATGAACTTTCTCTCCTGCGTACCTTGAAGCCACAGTCATGCGGGCATAATCTGGCCCGCACGTGTCATTGAAACCGTTTGTCAGATGCGGCCTTGTCCCGCTGTTGCTTTATCCTTGAAGTGTTGCGCGGGCACCAGGCGGCAGCGCCCCTATAGGGAAGAGAGATCACCATGCTGGAAAGTTGTCAGAATGCTCAGGAACGCTGGGGTGGGGTGCACAAGCTGATCGACAGCTGGCTGAAGGCACGTCACGAACTGGTTCGGGCCTTTGATGCACTCGGCGCCAAGCCCGAGGCACTGGCGGAGAACCGTGAACCGTTGCAGGATTTCTGCGGTGTGTTGGTGGACTACGTGTCAGCCGGCCATTTCGGCGTCTACGAACAGCTGACCAAGGAGGCGGAAGCCTTCGACGATCAGCGTGGCTTGGAATTGGCTGAGACCATTTACCCACGCATCGATGTCATCACCGAAAAGCTATTGGCCTTCACCGACCTGTGTGATGCCGGAAACTGTGTTGCTGCAAAATTCAAAGAATTGGGCGCACTGTTGCATGAGCGATTCGAGCTGGAAGATTGCTTGATCGAAGTGCTGCACAACGCTCATAAGGAAGAGCCTGCTACCCAGGCTTGACCCTCGACAGCCCTACAAAAAACGGTGCGCATGACGCACCGTTTTTTATGGCCTCAGTGTCGGGTGCCGAGTAACTCGATCTCGAACACCAGGGGGGTATAGGGCGGAATCAATTCGCCGGCACCGTCGGCACCATAGGCCTGGGCTGATGGGATCACCAGGCGCCATTTCGCACCCACCGGCATCTGTTGCAACGCACTGCTCCAGCCGTTGATCACGCTGTCCAGGCGAAACCACTGGGGTTGCGTGCTTTGGTCGAACACCGTCCCATCGGGTAACCGCCCCACGTACTTCACTTGAACTTGATCGCTGGCCGTTGGCTTGTCGCCAGTGCCGGGGGTGAGCTCGGTGAGCAAGATTCCATCCGCTAATTCGCGCACGCCTTTTACGGCTTTTTCCTTGTTCAGGAATTGGTGTTCGGCCGCGAGTGCTTTTTCGCTTTGCGATGCCTGCGAGTCGGTTTCGGTCTGTGCTTCGTGCTGGGCAAGAATCTGCTCGATGCGTGCGTTGTCCAGTGCCAACGGCTTGCCTTGATACGCTTGCTTTAGACCGTCGATCAACGCCTGCAGCTGCAGGTCGGGAACCTCCTGGCGCAAGCGTTCGCCGAGGCTTGCGCCCAGGCTGTAGGCGAGGTCGTGCTGGTTTGGTTCAGTGGTTTTCGCGGGCGATTGCTCGCTCGCATTGGCCCCTGATATCGCCAAGCCAAGCACAAGGAAAAGATAACGCGACATGGGGATTCTCCCGCCGAAAGTGCGACGGATTATGCCAGTGTGAACGGGTAAAAAGAGCCGTGTATTTTCGTTATATCGATAAGAATTTCCGCACGGTGCAACGCAAGTCAAACGATACTGTCAACATGCCCTAGCGGCGGTAAGAGCAGAGGGCTAGTATGAGCCGCACCCACGTCAGCCAGGAGGTAAACCATGTCGGCCAAACAGAAGCCTGTTAATACCCCGTTGCATTTACTCCAACAACTTTCGGGCAGCTTGCTCGAACATCTGGAAAGCGCCTGTTCCCAAGCGTTGGCCGATGCAGAAAAACTGCTCGCCAAGCTGGAAAAACAACGCGGTAAAGCGCAAGAAAAGCTGCACAAATCCCGCACCAAACTGCAAGACGCCGCGACTGCCGGCAAGGCCAAGGCTCAAGCCAAAGCCAAAGACGCTGTCAAAGAACTTGAGGATCTGCTGGACGCCCTCAAGGATCGCCAAGCTGAAACCCGCGCCTACATTTCCCAACTCAAAAAAGATGCTCAGGAAAGCCTGAAACTGGCTCAGGGCGTTGGTCGTGTGAAAGAAGCTGTGGCTAAAGTGCTGGGCGCTCGTACCCCTGCAAAAGTTGTTGCTGCGAGCTCGGCGAAAAAGCCGGCGAGCAAAGCTGTTGCTGCCAAGGCACCGGTTAAAGCCGCCGCAAAACCTGCTGCCAAAACCGCTGCTGCAAAACCAGCCGCCAAGCCAGCTGCCAAAAC
>NZ_FOKB01000003.1:0-410588 GCF_900111895.1 Pseudomonas simiae | reverse complement strand
AAACCGGCCGCCAAGCCAGCTGCCAAACCTGCTGCTGCCAAACCAGCCGCCAAGCCAGCCGCTAAACCTGCTGCGGCAAAACCCGCTGCAAAGCCAGCCGCTGCCAAGCCAGCTGCCGCAAAACCAGCAGCGGCCAAGCCAGCAACACCTGCTGCTGCCCCGGTAGCATCCACCGCCCCAACTGCACCGGCCAGCAGCACCCCTGCTCCGGTAGCGCCAAGCACCAACCCAACCAGCGCTTCCTAAGTGCTGGTGGCCACGGGGCGCAGCTGATGCAGCGCGCCGTGGTCAAGGTTGGCGGCATCCTCAGCCGCCAGTCCTTCCAGCCACAGTTGCGGGTCCATCGCATCGCCTGCCGGCCACGATTGTGCCAGTGCTTCCAGTCGCGCCAGCAACTGCCGTTCGGCGTCCAGCTCCAGGGCCTTTACCCGCTCGCGTAACCCCGCCAGATCTTCATCCTGCTGCGCCATGCCACGCCATTGTGTGCGTACTCGACGTAACGGTTCGATCACTTGTGTCCGCCACGGCCTGGCAATCTGTCTCAGCGCTTGCAGACGCTCGGTGGTTACTGCCACAGCGCGCTGCTCCAACCACGCACCACACAGCAACAGGCACACATCTGCGCCTTGCTCCTGCAAACGCAGGCATGCGGCTTCGACACCCGGACGGGCGTAGGTCGTGAGGGCAAAGCTCCACAGGTCAGCGTTCATATTCACACCCAAGCCAGCGGCCAACGAAGCTGGTAGACTCCGCCGCCATTATGATCCGACTTCAAAGCCTAACATTACAGCGTGGCCCGCAACGTCTTCTCGAAGACGCCGAGCTGACCCTGCACGCCGGTCACAAAGCCGGCCTGATCGGTGCCAACGGCGCCGGCAAATCCACGTTGTTCGCCCTGCTGCTGGGTGAGCTGACCCCGGATTCCGGGGACTGCTTGCTGCCCGCCGACTGGCGCATCGCCCATATGCGCCAGGAGATCGACACCCTGGACCGCATCGCGATCGACTACGTGCTCGATGGCGACCTGCGCCTGCGCCAGGTGCAACACGACCTGGCCGAGGCCGAGAAAGCCCAGGACGGCGCCGCCCAGGCTCGCCTGCATTCCGAGTTGGACAGCGCCGATGGCTACACCGCCGACGCCCGTGCCCGCAAGATGCTCGCCGGCCTTGGTTTTACCAACGAACAGATGGACCGCCCGGTCGCCGACTTCTCTGGCGGCTGGCGCATGCGCTTGAACCTTGCACAGGCGCTGATGTGCCCTTCGGACCTGTTGCTGCTCGACGAACCGACCAACCACTTGGACCTCGATGCGATCCTGTGGCTGGAAGACTTCCTCAAGAATTATCAGGGCACCTTGCTGCTGATCTCCCACGACCGGGATTTTCTCGACGCCGTGGTCGACAACATTGCCCACGTCGAACAAAAGAAAATCACGCTCTACCGTGGCGGCTACACCGCGTTCGAACGTGCTCGCGCCGAACGCTTGGCCCAGCAACAACAGGCCTACGAGAAGCAGCAGGCGCAGCGCGCGCACATGGAAAGCTACATCGCCCGCTTCAAGGCCCAGGCCACCAAGGCCCGCCAGGCACAGAGCCGGATCAAGGCCCTGGAGCGCATGGAGGAACTGTCGGCGGCGCACGTCGATTCGCCGTTCGACTTCGTGTTCCGCGAGTCGGTGAAGATCTCCAGCCCGCTGCTGGATCTTTCCGATGCACGCCTGGGTTATGGCGACAAAACCATCCTGGAAAAAGTGAAGCTGCAGCTCACGCCGGGTGCGCGCATCGGTTTGCTCGGCCCCAACGGTGCGGGTAAATCGACACTGATCAAGAACCTGTCGGGCGAGCTTTCGCCTCTGGCCGGCCGCCTGACCCGTGGCGAGAATACGGTGGTGGGCTACTTCGCCCAGCATCAGCTGGATTCTCTCGATTCCAAGGCTAGCCCGTTGCTGCACCTGCAGCGTCTGGCGCCGACCGAGCGCGAGCAGACCCTGCGCGATTTCCTCGGGGGGTTCGACTTCCGTGGTGCGCGCATCGACGAGCCAGTGCTGAACTTCTCCGGCGGCGAAAAAGCCCGCCTGGCCCTGGCATTGATCGCCTGGGACCGTCCGAACCTGTTGCTGCTCGACGAACCGACCAACCACTTGGACCTGGAAATGCGCCTGGCGCTGACCATGGCCCTCCAGGAATTCAGCGGTGCGGTACTGGTGGTGTCTCACGATCGCCACTTGCTCAAGAGCACCACGGACAACTTCCTGCTGGTGGCGGACGGTAAAGTCGAAGAGTTCGACGGTGACCTGGACGACTACGCGCGCTGGCTGACGGATTACCGCCTGCGCAACGCGCCGGTCAGCAATACCCCGGTCAACCCCGACAAGACCGACAAGAAAGCCCAACGTCAGGCTGCCGCTGCGTTACGCCAACAATTGGCGCCGCACAAGCGTGAAGCCGACAAGCTGGAAGCCGAGTTGGGCAAGGTGCACGAGCGCCTGGCCAAGATCGAGACCAGCCTGGGCGACAGCGCCGTCTACGAGGCTGCCCGCAAGGACGAGTTGCGCGACCTGCTGGCTGAACAGGCCAAGCTCAAGGTACGCGAAGGGCAATTGGAGGAAACCTGGATGGAAGCCCTCGAACTGCTCGAAACCCTGCAAGCGGAGCTGGAGGCGCTGTCCTGATGGAAGCGTTGCAACTGCCAATACCGACGCAGTGGGTCGAACCCGTCTGGGTCGGCGTGCAAATCCTGCTGATCCTGCTGGCCGGCTACCTCGCCCAGCGCTTTGTCGCCAAGGGCCTCACTCGCTTGGGTGAGCGCTACCCGTTTCCGCCGCAACTGCTGATGCCGCTGCGCGGGGGCCTGCGTTGGCTGATCATGGGCAGTGCGTTGATTTTTGTGCTGGGCCGCCTGGGTGTGTCTGCCACGGTGTTGTGGACGGCGCTGTCGGGGTTTGTCGCGGTCGCCGCGGTGGCGTTCTTCGCCATGTGGTCGGTACTGTCCAACCTGCTGTGCGCCATTCTGATCTTCACTGTCGGGCCGTTTCGCCTGGGCGATATCGTCGAATTGGTGGATACCGTCGACAAACCGGGGGTGAAGGGTCGTGTCGTGGCGATCAATCTGCTCTACACCACGTTGATCGAAGTGGCAGAGGCGGGTACTGACAGCGCGATGGTGCAAGTGCCCAACAGTCTGTTTTTCCAGCGTTCTGTTCGGCGGTGGCCAGGTACCCACGTGTTTCCGGGCGACCGCTAGCATTCACATCTTGTAAAAATCTATAGCCAGCCTTTGGTCGGCGGAGTTAGCTTAAGGCACAACAGCGAACTCCCTTCCGAGGTGTGCAATGGCACTCGATACGTGGCTGGCCTTTTTCCTGGCCAGTTGGATCATCTCCCTTTCTCCTGGCGCTGGCGCCATCGCCTCGATGTCCAGCGGCCTGCAATACGGTTTCCTGCGTGGTTACTGGAACGCCATCGGCCTGCAACTGGGCCTGGCGATGCAGATTGCCGTCGTTGCTTGCGGCCTGGGTGCCATTCTGGCGACGTCTTCCACCGCCTTCTATGCGATCAAATGGTTTGGCGTGGCGTACCTGGTGTACTTGGCCATCAAGCAATGGCGCGCTTTGCCCATGGACATGACCGATGAAGCGGCCGTGCGCCCGATCGGCAAGCCGATGGCGATGATGTTCCGCGGCTTTCTGGTGAATGCCAGCAACCCCAAGGCCCTGGTGTTCATGCTGGCGGTACTGCCGCAGTTCGTGAACCCGCAGGCGCCGCTGCTGATCCAGTACCTGATCCTGGGGGCGACGATGATCTGCGTCGATATGGTGGTGATGGCGGGTTATACGGGGTTGGCGTCGAAGGTGTTGCGCCTGCTGCGTACGCCTAAGCAACAGAAACGTCTGAACCGTACGTTTGCGGGGTTGTTTGTGGGGGCGGCGGGCTTTCTCGCCAGCCTGCACCGCGCAACGGCATAACTGACGAAACCGGATCAAACATGTGGGCGCTGGCTTGCCGGCGATAGCATCACCTCGGTGTTTCTGAAACACGGGGGTGTCTGCATCGCAGGCGAGCCAGCGCCCACATTTGATTTGTGTTGCGTGCGGTAAACGCCGAGATCATCTCCTGTCGCCTGCCACTCGATGTGATAGTGCCCATCTCTAAAAACGCCAAATCACTTACGCCTTGAGTCAAACCCGTTAAAGCCTAACAATGTGTTACTTCGTATTTCCATTTGAGATTCGTTCATGACTGCCCCCTTCCGTTTTCTCGTCTGGCTACTGTTGCCGGCGTTGATGTCGTGCAGCTTCAACCTGTTGGCCGCGACTGCCGAGGGCGCCCCACAAGCCCTGCATTTGCTGGACTACATTGGCGCTGACTATCCACCGACGGTGGAGGCGGGCAAGGTGATCGATGAATCCGAATACCGCGAACAGCTTGAGTTTCTCGGGGTGCTGCAAGGCCTGGTGGCAGAACTCCCTCAGCGGCCGGAGCGCGCTGCGTTGGTCAAAGGCGTCGATGAACTGTTAGCGGCTGTCACTGCCCGTCAGGACGGTGCGACAGTCGCCCGGCAAGCCCGTCAATTGGGCGCTCAACTGGCCGTGGCTTATGAGGTCAGCCAAGCCCCGGCGATCACCCCTGATCCAACGCGCGGCGAGCCGCTCTACGCCCAGCATTGCTCGGTGTGCCACGGCACGACGGGGGCCGGTGATGGCCCGGCCAGCGTCGGTATGACGCCGCCACCGGCCAATCTGCGTGACCCTGTGCGCCTGGACCGCCTGAGCCTCTATGCGGTCTACAACACCCTCGGTCTGGGCGTTGAAGGCACCGACATGCCGTCCTTCTCCGACCAACTGGACGACCGCCAGCGCTGGGACCTGGCCACGTATATCGCCGGCTTCACCGCAGACCCGGCCGCCGCGAAAAGCGAGCAACCGTTCAACCTTGCGGACCTGGCACGCCAGACCCCCAATGAAGTACTGGCCGCGAGTGGCCCTGCTGCTGCCGCGACGTTCCGCGCCCAGCGTGCGCAACCGCCGCAGGTCAAGCGTGGCCCGGCGCAGTTGCTCGATTACACCGCCACCACCCTGGACAAGAGCCTGGCCGCATTCCGCAACGGCGACCACGAACAAGCCTACGACCTGTCGGTAGCCGCGTACCTGGAAGGCTTTGAGCTGGTGGAAAGCTCGCTGGATAACGTCGACGCCAACGTGCGCAAGGACACCGAGAAGGCGCTGATGGCCTACCGGCAGTCGTTGCAGGACGGTTTGCCGGTGGAGCAGGTGCAGCAACGCCTGGATGTGGCCAAGGGCAAACTCACCGAGTCCGCCGGCTTGCTGGGCAGTGATGGCCTGAGTTGGTCGCTGAGCTACATCTCCGGCTTGCTGATCCTGCTGCGCGAAGGCCTGGAAGCCATTCTGGTGCTGGCGGCGATCCTCGCGTTCCTGCGTAACACCGGCCAGCAGTCGGCGGTGCGCAGCGTCAACGTGGGTTGGGGGCTGGCGCTGTTGGCGGGTCTGGCGACCTGGGCATTGGCCGCGTATGTGATTGACGTGAGTGGCGCCCAGCGCGAGTTGCTTGAAGGCTGCACGGCGCTGTTTGCCAGTGTGATGGTGCTGTGGCTCGGCGTGTGGATGCACGACCGCCGCCACGCCGCCGCCTGGCAGGACTACATCAAGAGCAGCCTGGTAGGCGGCGGCGGGCGTTTCGGCTTCGCGATGCTGGCGTTCTTCTCGGTGTACCGCGAGCTGTTCGAAGTGATCCTGTTCTACGAAACCCTGTGGCTGCAAGCCGGCCCGGCTGGACACAACGCCGTGCTGGCGGGTGGTGCGACGGCGCTGGTGCTGCTGGTGGGCCTGGCGTGGGTGATCCTGCGTGGTTCGGCGAAGTTGCCGCTGGCGCTGTTCTTCGGCATCAACGCGGCGTTGCTGTGCGCGCTGTCGGTAGTATTTGCGGGGCATGGCGTGAAGGCGTTGCAGGAAGCCGGCATCTTCGGTACTCGCCCGGTGGCGTTCTTTGACTTCGACTGGCTGGGCATCCACGCCGATGCATACTCGCTGAGTGCGCAGGCTGTGGCGATCCTGGCGATCGTGGTGTTGTATGGCCGCAGCCGAGTGGCCGAGAAGCGCCGAGTGGCGGCCTGACATGCGGGTGTGGATCGATGCCGATGCCTGCCCTCGTGCAGCCAAGGACCAGGTAGTGAAGTTCGCCCTCAAGCGCCAGTTCGAGGTCGTGCTGGTGGCCGGTCAGAGCCAGATCAAGCCGAGCTTTTCGTGTGTGAAGCTGATCGTAGTGCCCAGCGGCCCGGATGCAGCGGATGACTACCTTGTAGAGCACGCGGTGCCTGGCGAGTTGGTGATCTGCAGCGACGTGCCGCTGGCCGACCGCCTGGTGAAAAAGGGCGTCACCGCCCTCGATCCACGGGGTAAGGAGTTCAGCCCGGCGAACATGAGCGAACGCCTGGCGGTGCGTAACCTGTTCACTGACCTGCGTGAACAGGGCCAAATGGGCGGTGGTCCACCGCCCCATGGCGAGAAGGAAAAGCAGGCCTTTGCCAATGCTCTGGACCGCATTCTCACTAAGTTGATGCGTCCGGCTTGACCTCGGTAGGGGAGCCCGCGCACCACAGTTGAATGATTGGCTGCTCGTCAGTCGTTTTCGTGGGTGAGTTCCAACACCCGGTCCACCAGCTTGTTGATCCCCGAAGCGACCTCACTGATGTTTTTGCCGAGCATATAAGCCGGCGTGCTCACCAGCTTGCGCGCCTTGTCCTCGACGATATCTTCCACCGTGCACTCCTGGTGGGTGGCGCCCATTTTGTCCAGTGCGGCAGCCGTGTCGGCACAGTTGCCGATGGTGCAGGTCACGCCCGGGCCATAGATCTTCGCCGCCAGGGCCGGTGAGATACAGATCAGCCCCACAGGCTTGCCGGCTTCGGCAAAGGCCTCGGCCAGCTCCAACACCTGCGGGTTGACGCTGCAGCCGGCGCCTTCCACGGCAAAGTTCGACAGGTTCTTCGCCGCGCCAAACCCGCCGGGCACGATCAGCGCGTCGAAGTCTTCGGCATTGGCTTCGCGGATGTCTTTCACATCACCGCGGGCAATTCGGGCCGACTCCACCAGTACGTTGCGTGACTCGGGCATTTCTTCGCCGGTGAGGTGGTTGATCACGTGCAGTTGCGCGATGTTCGGGGCAAAACATTGGACTTGAGCGCCGCGCTGGTCCAGGCGCAGCAAGGTGATCACGCTTTCTTGGATCTCTGCGCCGTCATACACGCCGCAGCCGGAAAGGATCACTGCAATCTTTTTGCTCATGGGCATTTCTCCTGGGGTCTTGGCGTTAAATGTCTACTAATTTGTCATCTGTTGCCAATGGGATCTCGCGTCGCTGCACCTAATCTTGATGTAACAAAAATAGACCGGACCAGACCATGGACTTCGTGCCTTACGCGGTACCGTTTTTCATCGCCTTGATCGTGGTAGAGCTGCTTGCCGACCGCTGGCGCGGCGAGCGCAACTACCGGGTGGCGGATGCCATCAACAGCCTCAGCACCGGCGTGCTCTCGACCACCACGGGGCTGCTGACCAAGGGCGTGGGGCTGTTGACCTACGCGTTCGCCCTCAAGCATCTCGCCGTGTTCGATCTGCCGGCCCAGAGTGTCTGGACCTGGGTGTTCGCCTTCGTGTTCTACGACTTCTGCTACTACTGGCTGCATCGCATGGGTCACGAACGCAACATCCTGTGGGCCGCGCACTCGGTGCATCACCAGAGCGAGGACTACAACCTCAGCACCGCCCTGCGCCAGACCAGCACCGGTTTCCTGCTGAGCTGGGTCTTCTACCTGCCCCTGGCCGTACTCGGCGTGCCATTGGTGGTGTTTATCAGCGTGGCATCGCTCAATTTGCTCTATCAATTCTGGGTACACACCCGGCATGTGCCGAAGCTCGGCTGGTATGAGTGGTTTTTCGTCACGCCGTCCAATCATCGGGCCCACCATGCACAGAACGCTCTCTACATGGATCGCAACTACGGCGGGGTGTTCATTTTTTGGGACCGGCTGTTCGGCACCTTCCAGGAAGAAGACGACAACGAACCGGTGATTTTCGGCGTGACCACGCCCTTGGCCAGCTGGAATCCACTGTGGGCCAACCTGCAGTTTTATGCGCAGTTGTGGAGTGATGCGCGGCGTACCGAGCGTGGGTGGGACAAGTTGCGTATCTGGTTCATGCGCACTGGCTGGCGCCCGGCGGACGTGAAGGCCAAGTACCCGTTGGCCAAGCATGACCTGACGCAGTTCCGTAAATTCGAGGTGCCGCTGGATGTACGTCAGCAGATCTATATCGCCCTGCAATTTGCGGCGTATGTGGGCTTTGGCAGCTATTTGATGAACGTCGGCGAAGGGCTGCCCACGGCGGCGCTGGTCCTGGGCTGGAGTGCCATGGCGCTGGGGTTGTTTACCTTGGGTGTGGCCCTGGAGAATCGCCCATGGGCGCTGAAGGCCGAGCTTTTACGGCTGGTGCTGAATGTGCCGCTGGTTTGGCTGGCGCCGCTGGTCGGGCTATGGCCAGCCAGCCACCTGGGCTGGCTGGGCCTGCTGAGCTACAGCCTGCTCAGCGTGATTGGCCTCTACTGCTGCAGAAGCCGGTTTACTCGACTGGTGTCTTAGGCGTTTCGACCGGGACCGGCTCGGCGGCGAGCCGGGCCTTGGCACAGGCCTCGCGGGCAATGCGCGCATTCTTGATACGGCGGCGCAGCCACAGGCCGAAGCCCAGTAGCAGCAACGCGCCCAATACCCACAGCTCGTATTTCTTGATGCTGCCCAGCATGCCTTCCAGCACTGCCCCGAAGTGATAGGCCGCAGCGCCTAAGGCCAAAGCCCAGATCGCGGCGCCAATACCGTTGAGGATCAGGTAGCGCAATGGCGGATAGCCAGAAAGGCCGATCGCCACCGGCATGACCGTGCGCAATCCGTAGACGAAGCGGAAGCTCAACACCCAGATATCCGGGTGCCGGCGGATGTGCTCCAGAGCCTTGTCACCCATCAATTGCCAGCGCGGCTTGCGCGCCAACAGCTTACGGCCGTGCTTGCGGCCCATGTAATACCAAAGCTGATCGCCGGCATAGCTGCCAAAAAAGGCAACGACCACCACCAGGTTGATATCCATGTAGCCACGGAACGCCAGGAAGCCCGCGAGAACCAGAATGGTCTCGCCTTCAAAGAAGGTGCCCAGGAAGAGCGCAAAGTAGCCGAAGTCATGCAGAAATTGTTGAAGCATGGTCTGGGGTGCTGGCGAAATGAACGCGCAGCCTACGCCTTCATGAAGATTCATGAAAGTATCGAGATGTGTCACGAAGTGAACAATTCCTACAGAAGTGACGAATGCGACTTCAGGTCGCATCCTTAAGCACAACTGTCATACCTTCGTCATAATGGCCGCTTATAACTGCAACGCTCGCCCGTAAACCCGGGCTCAGGAGTCTGTCGTGAGCTTTACCCCTGCCAATCGCCTGTTCCCCGCCACCCGTCTGCGTCGCAATCGTCGTGATGATTTCTCTCGCCGCCTGGTGCGGGAAAACGTACTGACGAGCAACGATCTGATCCTGCCGGTCTTTGTACTGGACGGAGAAAATCGTCGGGAAGCGGTGGCATCGATGCCCGGTGTGGAGCGTTTGACCATTGATCTGCTGCTTGAAGAGGCCGCCGGTTGGGTCGAGCTGGGAATTCCTGCATTGGCGCTGTTCCCGGTCACGCCTTCTGAACTCAAGTCCCTGGATGCTGCCGAAGCCTGGAACCCGGAAGGGATCGCCCAGCGTGCCACCCGCGCCCTGCGCGAGCGTTTCCCGGAGCTTGGGGTGATCACTGACGTGGCGCTGGACCCGTTCACCACCCACGGTCAGGATGGCATTCTTGACGAAGACGGCTATGTTCAGAACGACATCACCGTCGATGCACTGGTCAAGCAGGCCTTGTCCCACGCAGCGGCAGGTGCCCAGGTGGTTGCGCCGTCGGACATGATGGACGGTCGCATCCAGGCGATTCGCGAAGCCCTGGAGCTGGCGGGTCACGTCAATGTGCGGATCATGGCCTACTCGGCCAAGTACGCCAGCGCCTATTACGGCCCGTTCCGCGACGCGGTGGGTTCGGCGCTGAACCTGGGCAAGGCCAACAAGGCTTCGTACCAGATGGACCCGGCCAACAGCCATGAAGCCCTGCACGAAGTAGCGGTCGACCTGGCCGAAGGCGCTGACATGGTGATGGTCAAGCCGGGGATGCCGTACCTGGACATCCTTTATCGGGTCAAAGAAGAATTCAAGGTGCCGACGTTTGTCTATCAGGTCAGCGGCGAGTACGCGATGCACATGGCTGCAATACAGAATGGATGGCTGAGTGAAGGGGTGATCCTTGAATCCCTGACAGCCTTTAAACGCGCCGGGGCTGATGGCATTCTGACCTACTTCGCCGCCCGCGCCGCCCAATTGCTTAGAGAGCAACAATAGCCCTCACAGGAACATTCGATGAATACCGAAGGACTCTCAGAAGTTGCCGTAAAAGACGCTCACCCGGTGGTTGAACAAGTCACCGAGACCCCGCCGGAGCATGAGCCCGCCGCGCCTGCCGTGGTGGCCGAACCGCCCGTGCCGGCCCCGGTGGTCGCCGTGACCAACCTGGATGACAGCAGCCTGTACATCCACCGTGAGCTGTCACAACTGCAATTCAACATCCGCGTGCTGGAGCAGGCGCTGGACGAGTCCTATCCGCTGCTGGAGCGGCTCAAATTCCTGCTGATCTTCTCCAGCAACCTGGATGAATTCTTCGAAATCCGTGTCGCCGGCCTCAAGAAGCAGATCACCTTCGCCCGCGAGCAAGCCGGCGCCGACGGCCTGCAGCCGCATCAGGCCCTGGCACGTATCAGCGAGTTGGTGCACGGTCATGTGGACCGCCAATATGCGATCCTCAACGATATCCTGTTGCCGGAACTGGAAAAACATCAGGTCCGCTTCATCCGTCGTCGTCACTGGACCACCAAGATCAAGACCTGGGTGCGCCGTTACTTCCGTGACGAGATCTCGCCGATCATCACCCCGATCGGCCTCGACCCGACGCACCCGTTCCCATTGCTGGTGAACAAGAGCCTCAACTTCATCGTCGAGCTGGAAGGCATCGACGCCTTCGGTCGCGATTCTGGCCTTGCCATCATCCCGGCCCCACGCCTGTTGCCACGCATCATCAAGGTACCGGAAGAGGTGGGGGGGGCTGGCGATAACTATGTATTCCTCTCGTCGATGATCCATGCCCACGCCGATGACCTGTTCCAGGGCATGAAGGTCAAGGGCTGCTACCAGTTCCGCCTGACCCGTAACGCCGACCTGGCGCTGGACTCCGAAGATGTCGAAGACTTGGCCCGTGCCCTGCGCGGCGAGTTGTTCTCGCGGCGCTACGGTGATGCGGTGCGGCTTGAAGTAGCGGATACCTGCCCGAAACACCTGTCGGACTACCTGCTCAAACAGTTCAACCTGGCCGAATCCGAGCTGTACCAGGTCAATGGTCCGGTCAACCTGACGCGCCTGTTCAGCATCACCGGCCTGGACAGCCACCCGGAGCTGCAATACACGCCGTTCACCCCGCAGATCCCGAAACTGCTGCAGAACAGCGAGAACATTTTCAGTGTGGTGAGCAAGCAGGACATCCTGTTGCTGCACCCGTTCGAGTCCTTTACGCCGGTGGTCGACCTGCTGCGGCAGGCCGCCAAGGACCCGCACGTCCTGGCCGTACGCCAGACCCTGTACCGCTCCGGCGCCAACTCGGAAATCGTCGATGCCCTCGTCGACGCCGCGCGTAACGGCAAGGAAGTCACGGCGGTGATTGAGCTGCGTGCGCGCTTCGATGAGGAATCCAACCTGCAGCTGGCCAGTCGTCTGCAAGCGGCGGGTGCGGTGGTGATCTACGGCGTGGTGGGTTTCAAGACCCACGCCAAGATGATGCTGATCCTGCGCCGTGAGGCCGGTGAGATCGTGCGCTACGCCCACTTGGGCACCGGTAACTACCACGCCGGCAACGCCAAGCTCTACACCGACTACAGCCTGCTGACCTCCGACGATGCCTTGTGCGAAGACGTCGGCAAACTGTTCAGCCAGTTGATCGGCATGGGCAAGACCTTGCGCATGAAGAAGCTGCTGCACGCGCCGTTCACCCTCAAGAAGGGCATGCTCGACATGATTGCCCGCGAGACCCAGTTCGCCCTCGACGGCAAGCCGGCGCACATTATCGCCAAGTTCAACTCGCTGACGGATCCGAAGATCATCCGCGCGCTGTACAAGGCCAGCCAGTCCGGTGTGCGCATCGACCTGGTGGTGCGTGGCATGTGTTGCCTGCGCCCTGGCATTGTCGGGGTGTCGCACAACATTCATGTGCGCTCGATCATCGGTCGCTTCCTGGAGCACACGCGGGTGTTCTACTTCCTCAACGGCGGTGAAGAGCAGATGTTCCTCTCCAGTGCCGACTGGATGGAGCGCAACCTCGATAAGCGTGTCGAGACGTGCTTCCCGGTGGAAGGCAAGAAGCTGATCATGCGGGTCAAGAAAGAGCTGGAAAGCTACCTCACCGACAACACCCACAGCTGGAGCCTGCAGTCGGACGGCCGCTATGTGCGCAACACGCCGACCGGCAACCAGAACCCGCGCAGTGCGCAGGCGACGTTGTTGGAGAAGTTGGGTAGCCCGATTCTCACCGTGAATTAAAACCCAACGCGGTCAAAAAAATGTGGGAGGGGGTTTGCTCCCACATTGGTTTTCGATGTGTTTCGGTTAAGGCATTAGCAATAAATCTTTGTTATTACATCGCCAGGACTCACGCGCCCCCATCGGTAGCCACCTTTGCAAACGGCAGGATTAGGGGCATTTTTCTCTGCAGGGGACCCGGCTCCTGTTCGCTCGGTGGGTTTTTCTTTGCGTTCGAATAACTCTTCCAAAAGTCTCCAATTATTTGGATATGAACCTCCTAGGTAATAAGTTCCGTTTACCCAAGTTCCAGCCTCAGCGGGTTTTGGCATCATTACTTGGCTAACGGCCCACATACACAGGAACCCACTGACAACCATTTTGAATTTCATGAGTGCAACTCCTTCCTTAGTACAAGCAGCGGCATAACCATTACCCAGGCCAGTTTTCACGGACTGCCGCCAATACGCAGCAGTGCTGGCGTCATAGCGCTAACCCTGTTCAGTCTTTACACGCCATGCATCCCCCGCTTTTCACGGAAGCGTCGCCGTTACAGCAATAGCGGTTTGCGTGGCATCCATGACCACACCGGCCATATGCGCGCCGTTTTTGGAGATAGCCGTCACCCGGTTGTTTTTGCCTCCGCCAATCGACGGCAGACACACGCTTCCCGTCGTCTGCGTCCAGGTGCAACCCAGTGAGTATTGGTCGTTGGTGAGGATATTCAGCCCAACGACATTACCGCCGACGATTGCACCGGCTTCGCCCCATACGCTTCCACTCGGAAAAAGAATGAATGTGATGATCGGGATGGGAAGTGTTGAGGGTAGCCAGGTCATGTACTGGTTTCGTCCATCGGCGGTGTTCTGGGAGACCAATACCTGGCCTATCTCGTTGATATTGATAACCATGTTCTTAGACCCCGAGGATAAGGTCAGCACCAAGGGGGTGGCAGTTTTGCTGCTCCAGAATGCACTTTTCGCCACATTCACCGCCGAGTTTGGATAGAGGCATGTGCCGACGAAGCTTGAGGCCTTAGTGGCACTGTTGACTATGCAGTTAGTGGCGCCAGGGGGCAGGGGCAGGTCGGTCAGGGTATAGAACGATCCGGTTTTTTCCGCGACTCGCGCACTGGTGTTGCCGGCATTGTTCGGGCAATTGAGCGCGATTTTCGGGGTGCCGGTGGTGGGCAGGTTGAGGTCCGCGACGGTGCAATTATCGCCCCAGTCGGACACGCGTTCCGGGGTGCTGCTACCGGTCGCATAAAACACCACGGTACCCCGGCTATCGGCGTTATAGCTTGACCCCGCCACGTCGCCTTGGTCATTGATCGCAACGCCTTCGGTGGCGACATCTTGGGGGCGTAGCAGCGGAATTAACCACGTGGAAGGCAGCGGATTCAGTTTGGTGGGCGCGGTACTGGGGGACGTGGCTTCCCAGGTCGTCCCGAAATGCGAGTTGCTGGCGTCCCTGCAATCGCCCACTACTTTCCCGGTGTTGGACACTGCCCAAACGCGGCACGGTTGGCCGGTCGCCAGGGGCGGGAGCGCGATCTGGGAGCCGCTACCGACGGCCACCCACGGAATATCGTTGGCGGTAGTGCTGGCCGGCGTGCAGTTGCCCACGGTGATGCCGCTATCATTGATGTCGATCGGCGCGCATTGCGCACCTGCGGTTACGGCGAAAGGCGTCCATGTGGCTGCATGGGCGACACTCAGGCCTGTCGCATAGAGGCCTAAGCCCAGAAGGGTGATAGCCGATAATTTCATAGTGAGTCCTTCCTTGGGGTGATGCGGTCTACGGGTGCTCTGCGTTACTGCCTGTTACGCGAGAGGGGTGAGCGGGAGTAAAGATTGATCAGCAGATATGCACAACTGTCATATCTGACAGGTCTGCATGAGTGGCTAACGGGAGGGGCAAGGTGTTTTTGCGCGGGCCAATGTGTGAAGGGGCCTGCTCCCGATTGCGGTATGTCAGTCACTGGATACGTTGACTGAACCACCGTAATCGGGAGCAAGCCCCCTTCCACATTGGTTGTATGGTGTTGTCTAGATCGGGTCAGCGCAGGTTCAGGTTGAACCCCACCCGCGTCAGCCACTCGGCTTCCTGACCAAAATCCGCCTGGGTCAGTTGGTTTTCATCCAGCCAGCCTTTCGGGAACACCACGTCCAGGCTGTCGCCGTTGGCACGCAGGGTCACTTGGGGCATTTCCTGGGTACCACGAATATGGTGGAACAGGATCGCAAAGCGCAGCAGCACGCACAGGCGGATCAGCTTGATGCCTTCGTCACCGAATTCAGCGAATTTGTCCTTGGGGATGTTACGGCGATGGCCGCGCACCAGCAGGGCGAGCATTTGCTGGTCTTCGCGGGAGAAGCCGGCCAGGTCCGAGTGCTCGATCAGGTAAGCGCCGTGCTTGTGGTAATGGTAGTGGGCGATATCCAGGCCCACTTCATGCACCTTGGCGGCCCAGCCCAGCAGCTCGCGCCATACGCCGTCTTCCAGGTCCCAGTCTTCGGCCACCTGGTCGAAGGCGTGCAGGGCTTTGCGCTCCACACGGGCGGCCTGTTGCAGGTCGACGTGATAACGCTCCATCAACGAAGTGAGCGTGCGCTCACGCACGTCTTCATGGTGGTGGCGGCCTAGCAGATCATAGAGCACACCTTCGCGCAGGGCGCCGTCACAGTGGTCCATGCGTTGCAGCTCAAGGGCGTCGAAGATCGCTTCGAGAATCGCCAGGCCGGCCGGGAAGATGGTGCGACGATCGGGCTTGATGCCGTCAAAGTCGATTTTCTCGGCATCCCCCAGCTTGAACAGCTTGCGCTTGAGCCACGCCAGGCCTTCGGCATTCACTTCGCCAGTGCCGTGGCCGCCGGCTTTCAGGGCCAGGCCGATCGCGCGGATGGTGCCGGACGAGCCGATGGCTTCATCCCAGGTCAGGCGGTGCAAGGCGTGCTCGATGCTCATGATCTCCAGCCGCGCCGCCGTATAGGCCTGGGCATAGCGCGCCGGGGTAATCTTGCCGTCCTTGAAATAGCGCTGGGTGTAGCTGACGCACCCCATTTGCAGGCTTTCGCGCAGCAACGGTTCGAAGCGTTGGCCAATGATGAATTCGGTACTGCCGCCGCCGATGTCGGCGACCAGGCGTTTGCCGGGGGTGTCGGCCAAGGTATGGGACACGCCTAGATAGATGAGACGCGCCTCTTCTCGGCCGGAGATGACTTCGACCGGATGCCCAAGGATCTCCTCGGCGCGGCGGATGAAATCGCCACGGTTGCGGGCTTCACGCAACGCGTTGGTGCCGACGATTCGCACGGCACCCAAGGGCATGCCGTTGATCAACTGGGCAAATCGCTTGAGGCAGTCGAGCCCGCGCTGCATGGATTCTTCGTTGAGCTGACGCTCGTCGTCGATGCCGGCAGCCAGTTGCACTTTCTCGCCGAGCCGCTCAAGGATGCGGATTTCGCCGTTCTGGGCCTTGGCCACGACCATGTGAAAGCTGTTGGAGCCCAGGTCGATGGCGGCGATCAGGGACAGATTCTTGGCTTGGGATTGCGGCATGGTAAGGGGGTCTCGGTCGATAACCCAGCCATCGTGCCACGATCGACCTTTGGTGCCAACGCGTACCGCTTCGGTAATTTTCCTGCAGGTGTCTGTGAGGAATTCTTGTGGGAAATGTAGGGCGGTTTTCTAAGTTCAAAGAGAACGGGGATTTATCTTTGTAGGAGTTATTAACATTTTGTTGTTTTTATACTGTTTGTGATTTTGCCTACAAGGAAGCGATTAATAGCTTGTTGGTTTTGTATTTGCGCCTACTTAGTCATTCGGCTTGGCTCACTATTTGTTTTTACAGTTCCCACAATGACTGATGCCTAATCTGATTCTTTAGTCAGGTACAAAAACGACAGACTGTCATCCGGCAATTACGCCGTGGTGTTATTTATTTAGGCTCGGAATTTTCGGCCGTCGTAAATGCACCTACTCATTAGAGATGACAGGTTGAATATGAAAAAAATGCTTGGTGTGACAGTGGGTGCTCTTTGCTTGGCCGCCAGTATCGGGGCTCATGCAACGAATGTTGCTGAACTGATTGTACGAGGGACTATCAAACCGGTGGCGTGCAACCTTAGCCTCGCCGGTGGCGGCATCGTCGATTACCAGACAATTCCCGCCTCAAGCTTGTCGCCGACGCAGTTCACGCCTCTTGCAGCAAAAACCGTGGGCTTGAACATCAGTTGCGGCCAAGCACCGGCGCAGTTTCGAGTGATGCTGAGCGACCTGCAATCCGCCAGCAAGGTGACAGGCATCCTCGGTGCCGGGTTCACCGAGGCTCAGAACTATGGCCTGGGCCTTGCCAATAGCAAGCGTACCGGTGGGTACTCCGTAACTCTCAAAAACCTGCAATCTTCCAGCGGGACCCTGACCCCTATCATGCGCAGCAGTCAGGGGGCGGCCTGGCAGAACAGTGACGGTAAAGTCGCCCAATCGCCTTCCCAGTATTCATGGCGTAGCGGCACCACTGTGGTGCCGGCATTCGTTAACAGTCTTACAGGCACGCTTGAAGTGAAAGCCGTTATCAACCGCACGCAGGATTTGGACCTGACCCGTGATGTAACGCTGGATGGTCGCACCAGTCTGTCAGTGGATTACATCTAAGTACGTCATTAATAGCCGACATAAACGCAAAGGCACTTACTTGCCTTTGTTAAGTGTCGGCTGTTTTAGCGTGTGCGTTTGTGGGTGTTCAACTTTATGGCTGTGGGGAAAATCGGTGAATGTTCTATCAATAATCGTGACGTCGTTGCTGCGCTATATAAGCTTTTGCCTTTTTTTGTGCGGTATGGCAGTCGCGGACGGAATGCAGCCCGAGACAACCGTTGTCATACTGAATGAAGAAGAAGGTGAGGCGACACTTAATGTTAAAAACACGGACCCCCGCCCTGCGTTACTTCATTCAGTCATACAAAACATACCGGAAGACCTCGAACCCTTGTTGATCGTGACGCCTCCGATTACGCGGGTGGAGGCGGGCGACACTCAACTGGTTCGCTTCATCAGTACCACGAAGAAACCGCTCAAGACCCAACGCCTGAAACGAGTTTCCTTTGAAGGCATCCCCGAGGCACGTGCGCCTGGCGGTGCGACCATTGGTATCACCCTGCGCCAGAGCCTGCCATTGATCCTGCACCCCAAAGGCTTGGCCAGGCATGACGCGCCCTGGCAGTTGCTGACATGGAAGCGTGAAGGGGATCAGTTGCGGGTCCACAACAACAGCCCTTACGTCGTGCGCTTGGGGATGGAAGTACAACTGCATCCGCAGGCAAGCGTTGCAACGTTGCCGCGAACGTACATCCTGCCGGGCGAAGTGCTGACGCTCGCGTCGGAAGGCTCGGTGGCGGGCGTGGTGGCCGTGGGGATTCAACCGGCCACGGTCTACGGGTTTACGGTGGACAGTTACCGCGCGCCCGTTACGGCTGAGGCGGATTGACGGGCCTATGAAAAAAATCAGGCATACCCGTCGCTCTGCCAATAGCGTGCCGAGCACTATTTCCCAGGCTCGCTCCAGAATTCTGCTGGGGCTTGCGACGCTGTGGAGTCTGCCAGGTAGCAGCGCAGCGGTTGGGTTGGGGGAAGGCTTTGATCTGGCCGCGCTGACCTCCCTTGGGATTGATCCGCAGGTGTCTGAATACTTCCGTAGCGCAGCGCGCTTTCGCGAAGGTGTCCATGTGGTCGGACTGCGAGTCAATGGCACGCCGCTGGGGTTGGTTGACGCCCGTTTCGATTACCAGGGGCAGTTGTGCTTCACCCCTGCGTTGCTGGCAAAAGCCGGTCTGGTTACCCCGTCCAAGGTTCTGCGCGAGGGCATCACCCCTGACCAGGCCTGCCATGATTTCGTTGGGGAATATCCGGCGACCATGGTGCGACTGCGCCCCAGCAGCGACGAGGTCACACTGGTGGTGCCGACCCAGTCCCTGCGTGCGCCGGAGTGGGAGGGCGGGAGTTTTTCCGAGGGTGGCGCGGCCGCGCTCTTCAACTACGACGTATTGGGTTTCGATACCCACGCGCGCAGTGGGTCAAGTCGTTTCGTGTCGGCCTATACTGAGGCGGGATTCAACCTGGGTAATTGGATTGTACGAAGCCGCCAGTTTTATGTGTCCGACAATGGCAAGACGCGCACCGAACAGGTGAATGCCTATGCCCAGCGTGATATCGCGGCGTTGCAGTCGACCTTCCAGGTGGGGCAGATTTCCACCAACAACCCTATATTCGGCGGGGTACAACTGACGGGCTTGCAGTTCTTCCCGGATGGCCAGCAGCGCTCCGGTGCGGGCGACAGCAATGTCGTCGTTGAAGGGCTGGCTCAAAGCCAGTCACGCGTCGAAGTCCGTCAGTCGGGCGCATTGATCCACTCCACCCTGGTGCCGGAAGGTCCGTTCAGGCTGACCGGTTTACCGTTGCTGAACAGCACCAGCGACCTCGACGTGAGCGTGATTGACGTGCGTGGGGCAAAGCGCAGCTTCGTGGTGCCCGCTGCGTCCTTTCTTGGTGGGGCTCCGGTGGAGCCGGGGTACTATTTTTCCCTCGGTAAGGTGCGTGAGACGACCCTCGACAACCAGCAATCCCCTGTGGTTGCCATGGGCAGCGGCACCTGGGGGTTGGGCCAGCGCTCGTCGTTGGGTTTCGGTTTGCTGAGTACCGACGAATATCAGTCGGCAGGCGGATCCCTGAGCAGTGTGTTTTTCCATCAGGTGACCGTGGGCGTGCGCCATAACCTGTCCCGTGATGCTCAAGATGAGGTGGGAGGTGCGCGGAGCACGCTGTCTTTGGGGATTCCGTTATTTGCCAACCTTGATATCAACCTGAGTGCCTCGGCACAGAGCCGTGGTTACCGGGAGGTACTGGACGCCGGCCAGGCGTCGAGGGGGTACGACCTCGATGCGCGTTTCAAGCGCCAGTACACGGCCGGTTTGAGCTGGGCGGACCCGTCCCTGGGTGGTTTCTCCCTCGGTTTCACCCGTAGCTCGCAATTTGACGGGCAATCCAACGATCACCTCTTTGCCTCGTGGAACAACACGTTCAACGGCGTGGGTGTCGCACTGATCGCCGACGCTCAGGTAGACGCGACCGCGCCTCGGAGCCTGGAGCCGATTCGGGGCGGCCGCCGCAACGATCGGCTGGACGAGGGCACGTCTGTCAGGCTGCAGGTCACGGTGCCCCTCGGGACTGATCGGAGTATGAGCACTTACGTCAGTCGTCGAGGTGACCGGCTGGATGCCGGCACCGCCCTCAGCGAGCGGGTCAACGACTATGTGAACTACGAGGTCGGTGTCGATCGGGACATGAAAGAGCGAGAGCAAAGCGTGCGCGGCCGTGTGGACGTCTTGCCGCTGTATACCCGCGTGAGCTTGGGCGTCGACCGTGATCCGTCGAACACCCATTACTCCGGCCAACTGCAAGGCGGCATCGTGGCCCATGAGCACGGCGTGACCTTCTCGCCGTATGCGGTGCAGGACACGTTTGGCATTGTCTCGGTGGGCGATATCGGAGCGGCCAAGGTTTCGACACCCCAAGGGCCGGTATGGACCGATTTCAGCGGCCAGGCAGTGATCCCCGGGCTGCAGGCCTACAGCAACAACCATCTGCAGGTGCAGACCCAGTCGCTGCCCAAGCGCGTCGACTTGAAGAACGGGACCAAGGTGCTCGCTGCCGGTCGGGGCTCAGTCAATATTCTCAACTTTGACGTGGTGAAAGTCCGTCGCCTATTGCTTGAAGCCCAGGACGAAGAGGGCCGACCACTGCCTCAAGGTGCCGCAGTGTTCGGTGAAGACAACAACTTTGTGACCAGCGTAGTGGGTGAAGGCATGGTGTTCCTGAGCAATATCGATGGGCCGCAAACCCTGACAGTTTCACTGCCGGACGCCAAATCCTGCCGGCTGCAAGTCAATCCTGAGCAAGAGCCTGACGATGACACACTCTACGAAACCGCACCGGTGGTCTGCCATGTTCGCTAAGCGCAGGAGCCTGTGGCTGTTGTGGGTGGCCGTTGTGGCGAGCCAGGCGCAAGCCGACAACTGCCGGATGACCTTGAGCGAGCCCCGGGTCGACTATGGGGTGATTCGTCCTTCGCAAGCGACCTCCGGCCGGGCGACAGTGACGCTGGACACGCCACGTACGCTGCACCTGAGCGTGCTTTGCACGAATGCTTCGACGATGGCGCTGCGTTTCAGCGGTGTCGCCGCCGATGCCCAAGGCTTTCAGTTCGGGCGGCAAGGGCGTTTTACCTTGAACCTGAGGCAGGCTCAGGTCGACGGCAGGCCGGTATCGTGGCAGCCCGATGAAGCCGCCAACGGGCAGCTGTTACCGGGTCGTGCGTTGTATGCGAGCGCAGGCGGTGCGCCGGTGACGGGCCGTCGGCTGACGGCCCAGGTAGAAATAGCGGTTCAATTGCCGGCCAATGCCCTCTCGGTCCGTCGAGAGGTGCTGCTGGAGGGGCATGGCCAGTTCGAACGGGTCAGTGCGACTGTTCCGTCGAACCAATGAAGTTGGCCAGCTCGGCGGTTTGCGGGCTGGCGAACAACACTTTGGGGTCGCCTACTTCATGCACCTTGCCCTGGTGCATGAACACCAGCTTGTCGCCGACTTCACGGGCGAAGCGCATTTCGTGGGTCACCATGATCAGGGTCATGCCGTCCTTGGCCAGTTGGCGCACCACGCTGAGCACTTCGTTGACCAGTTCCGGGTCGAGGGCCGAGGTGATTTCGTCGCACAGCAGCACCTTGGGCGACATGGCCAGGGCGCGCGCAATCGCCACGCGTTGTTGCTGGCCGCCGGACAGGCGATCGGGGAAGGCGTCGAACTTTTCGCCCAGTCCGACGCGCTCCAGCATTTGCTTGGCTAATTGGGCCGCCTTGGCCTTCGGCACTTTCTGCACCACTTGCGGCGCAAGCATCACGTTTTCGCCGACGGTCAGGTGCGGGAACAGGTTGAATTGCTGGAACACCATGCCGACTTTCTGCCGCAGGCTGCGCAGGTCGGCGCGGGCGGCGTCGAGGTATTCGCCATCGACTTCGATCACCCCGTCGTTGATCGACTCCAAGCCATTGAGGGTGCGCAGCAAGGTGGATTTGCCCGAACCGCTGCGGCCGATGATCGCCACCACCTGGCCTTCTTCGACGGTCAGGTCGATGCCCTTGAGTACATGGTGATCGCCGTAATACTTATGCAGGGCGGAAATTCTAAGCAGAGGCATGCAGTCTCCTTTCCAGGTAGCGCGCACTGAGGGACAAGGGGTAACAGAGCAAAAAGTAACCAAGGGCCACCAGGCCGTAGACCATGAAGGGTTCGAAGGTAGCGTTGGCGAGCATGCCGCCGGTCTTGGTCAGTTCCGTGAAGCCGATGATCGAGGTGACGGCGGTGCCTTTGACCACCTGCACCGAAAACCCCACGGTAGGCGCGACGGCAATCCGCAGCGCCTGGGGCAGGATTACGTAGCGCAGTTGCTCCAGCGGGTTAAGCGCCAGGCTGGCCGAGGCTTCCCATTGCCCGTGGGCGATGGAGTCGACGCAACCACGCCAGATTTCGGCGAGATAGGCGCTGGTGAACAATGTCAGGGCAATCGCCGCCGCCAGCCAGGGCGAGATATCCACACCGAGCAGGGCGATACCGAAAAACACCAGGAACAGTTGCATCAACAGCGGCGTGCCCTGGAACAGTTCGATATAGGTGCGCGCAAGGTTGCGCGGGAAGGCTTTGCGGCTGATGCGCATCGTCATCACCAGCAAACCGATCACACCGCCGCCGACAAAGGCCACCAATGACAGCAGCAAGGTCCATTGCAGGCCCGTGGCCAGGTTGCGCACGATGTCCCAGAAGGAAAAATCACTCATCGGCTGTTCCTCATCACGAAGCGGCGGCCGATCCAGTTGAGCAACTGGCGAATCATCAACGCCATACACAGATACACCAGCGTGGTCAGGGCATAGGTTTCAAAGGCGCGGAAGTTGCGCGACTGGATAAAGTTGGCGGCAAAACTCAGTTCTTCAGTGGCGATCTGGGAGCACACCGCCGAGCCGAGCATCACGATGATGATTTGGCTGCTCAGGGCCGGCCACACTTTGCCCAGCGCCGGCAGCAGCACGACGTGGCGGAAAGCTTCGAAGCGTGTCATGGCCAGTGCGGCGGCGGCTTCAAGTTGTCCGCGCGGAATAGCCTGAATACCGGCGCGGATGATTTCAGTGGAATAGGCGCCCAGGTTGATCACCATTGCCAGCACGGCGGCTTGCCACTCGGTGATCTTCAGCCCCAGGGACGGCAGGCCGAAGAAGATGAAGAACAACTGCACCAGGAACGGCGTGTTGCGGATCAACTCGACATACACGCCGAAGCACCACGCAAACGGCTGGATCTTCCACGCCCGCACCACGGCGCCGACGGTGCCCAGGGCTACACCGAGGATGGCGCCGATGGCCGTCAGCTCAAGGGTAAACAGCGCGCCACGCAACAGCAGATCGGTATTGGCCAGCACTGGCACGAAGTCAAATTGATACGCCATGAGTCAGCTCCGTCGCTTTAGAGATCGGCGGGCAGTGGCTCTTTCAGCCATTGCATAGCGTTCTTTTCCAGGCTGCCGTCGGCTTTGGCCGCGACCAGGATCTGGTTGACCTTCTCCAGCAGCGCCGGCTCGTTCTTGTTCACGCCCACGTACACCGGCGAGTCCTTGAGTTTCACTTTCAGCGCGGGCACGCGTTTCGGGCTGCGCTCGCTGATAGCCACCATCACTACGTTGCCGCTGGCGATCAGGTCGACTTGGCCGGCGAGGTAGGCGGCGATGGTGGAGTTGTTGTCTTCGAAGCGCTTGATGGTGGCCTCCTTGGGTGCCACGGCGGTCAGCTCGATGTCTTCAATGGCGCCACGGGTCACGCTGATGGTCTTGCCCTTGAGGTCGTCGGTGCTGCTGATGGCCGCTTCAGGCGGGCCGAACACGGCCAGGTAGAACGGTGCGTAAGCCTTGGAGAAGTCGATGACCTTTTCCCGCTCGGCGTTCTTGCCCAGGCTGGAGATCACCAGGTCGACCTTGCCCGTGGTGAGGAAGGGAATACGGTTGGTGCTGTTGACCGGGGTGAGTTCCAGCTTGACCTTGAGTTGGTCAGCCAGCAGCTTGGCGGTGTCGATGTCCAGGCCGCGGGGCTTCATGTCAGGGCCGACCGAGCCGAAGGGCGGGAAGTCCTGGGGCACGGCGACCTTGAGGGTGCCACGGGCGACGATGTCGTCCAGACCGTTGGCCTGGGCGGGTGCCTGGCTCAGCATCAGGCTGGCAAACAGGGCAGTAAGCAGGGCGCTGTAGCGCTTGGTCATGGCAACTCTCCGAGAAGGGCGAAGGAATTTTCTGGATTTGCTCAGTGCACAGCCCATGCCATCACTCTCAATAAAGCCTGCAAGCCAGGGATTTATTGCGTTGCGATGGTCGGACTGGTCTGAACAGTTCGCGGATTTTTCGCACCCTTTTCGAGCGTCGGCAAAACCTCGCGAGCCCCTTTGGGGCGTGGCTTGCCGCCGACGGCGAATAGCTTTACAACTAGCCGCTCAGTTGACTGGAACCTCGAGTTTTCTATGAATTCCATCGCCCAAGCCGTACCGGAAGCGGCCCTGCAGGCCATTCGCAAACTGATCAAGGACCAGGGCTTCGGGCCGGGCGATGCCTTGCCGTCGCAACGGGATCTGGCGGTGCAACTGGGGGTGAGCCGAGCGTCGTTGCGCGAGGCGTTGTCGTCCTTGAGTGCCCTGGGTGTGGTCAGTGTTCAGCCTGGCAAGGGTGTGTTCGTGCAGGCGGCCGAGGAGTCGCCGGGGTTTACCTGGCCCTTTGCGGCTCAGGCCACGCCGCTGGATATCTTCCAGTTGCGCTATGCGCTGGAAGGGTTTGCGGCGGGGTTGGCGGCGGTGACGCTGACTGTCGATGAGCTGGACAGCCTGGAAGATAACGTCGAGGCCATGCGCAAGGTGCTCAAGGCCGGCGACTTTGAAGCCGCTGCCCGGCTGGACTTCGAATTCCACCAGCGCGTCCTGCTGGCCAGCGGTAATCAGGCGATGGTGAGCATCCTGAGTGCCAGCGCCGAGGTGTTCCTGGAGAGCCAGAAGCTACCGTTCATCCGGCCGGAGCGGGCCATGGAAACCTGGCAGGAACATCGCAGGATCCTGCGCGCCCTGGCCCGGCGCGCCAGTGCGGCGGCGCAGAAAAGCATGCAGGAACACGTGCGCAATGCGGCGTTGCGCACGGGCATTGCCTTCGTGACTCCCGTCACGCCGTGAGTTGGGCTATACCCAAACTCATGCACCGCCATAGCAAGACTCAATCAGAGGCGGCTTCCTGAACGGTGGAAGGGCGGCTATGATGGGCCACGTTTTTTTTGCTTACAATCCGGAGACATCCATGAGCAACGATCTTATCAAGCACGTCACCGACGCGACCTTTGAGGCCGAAGTACTCAAGGCTCAAGGCCCGGTGCTGGTTGACTACTGGGCTGAATGGTGCGGCCCTTGCAAAATGATCGCTCCAGTCCTGGACGACATTGCGACCACCTACGAAGGCAAGCTGACCATTGCCAAGCTGAACATCGACGACAACCAGGAAACCCCGGCCAAGCACGGCGTGCGTGGTATCCCGACCCTGATGCTGTTCAAGGACGGTAACGTCGAAGCGACCAAAGTAGGCGCGCTGTCGAAGTCTCAGTTGCAAGCGTTCCTTGACGCGAACATCTAAGCGTCGTCAAAAAGGCCCCGCAAAATAGCGGGGCTTTTTCGTGAAACAGGGCTAGACGCTCCGAAACTCAGGTGGTACATTCGGCCCCGCACTGGTTTCTCCACTGCCCCCTGCATGCCGTCGCCGACGCACTCCTTTTCGATTAGTACGCGATCCTGTCGCCTTCTCTGCGGCGCGGCCTCATTAAGCCAAAAGCTTAATTTCCCCCCTCCATAAATGATTACGTCATTCCTATATGAATCTGACTGAACTCAAGCAAAAGCCGATTACCGACCTGCTCCAGCTGGCCGAAGAAATGGGCATAGAAAATATGGCCCGTTCGCGCAAGCAGGACGTGATTTTCTCCCTGCTGAAAAAGCACGCGAAAAGCGGCGAGGAAATCTCCGGTGATGGCGTGCTGGAGATTCTCCAGGACGGCTTCGGCTTCCTCCGCTCTGCTGACGCCTCCTATCTTGCCGGCCCAGACGATATCTACGTCTCGCCGAGCCAGATCCGTCGCTTCAACTTGCGCACCGGTGACACCATCGTTGGCAAGATCCGCCCTCCGAAGGAAGGCGAGCGTTACTTCGCCCTGCTCAAGGTCGACACGATCAACTTCGATCGTCCCGAGAACGCGAAGAACAAGATTCTCTTCGAGAACCTGACCCCGCTGTTCCCGACCGTGCGCATGAAGATGGAAGCCGGTAACGGTTCCACCGAAGACTTGACCGGTCGTGTGATCGACCTGTGCGCCCCGATCGGCAAAGGCCAGCGTGGTCTGATCGTTGCACCGCCGAAAGCCGGTAAGACCATCATGCTGCAGAACATTGCAGCGAACATCGCGCGTAACAATCCTGAAGTTCACCTGATCGTGCTGTTGATCGATGAGCGTCCGGAAGAAGTGACCGAAATGCAGCGCACCGTGCGCGGCGAAGTGGTTGCCTCCACGTTCGATGAACCGCCAACCCGTCACGTACAGGTTGCCGAAATGGTGATCGAGAAGGCCAAGCGCCTGGTCGAACACAAGAAGGACGTGGTGATCCTGCTCGACTCCATCACCCGTCTGGCCCGTGCCTACAACACCGTGATCCCGAGCTCCGGCAAGGTATTGACCGGTGGTGTCGATGCCCACGCCCTGGAGAAACCGAAGCGTTTCTTCGGCGCCGCGCGGAACATCGAAGAAGGCGGCTCGCTGACCATTATCGCCACCGCATTGGTTGAAACCGGTTCGAAGATGGACGAAGTGATCTACGAAGAGTTCAAGGGTACCGGTAACATGGAACTGCCCCTGGACCGTCGCATCGCGGAAAAACGCGTGTTCCCGGCGATCAACATCAACCGCTCCGGCACCCGCCGTGAAGAGTTGCTGACCGCCGACGACGAACTGCAGCGCATGTGGATTCTGCGCAAGCTGCTGCACCCGATGGATGAAGTGGCTGCCATCGAGTTCCTGATCGACAAGCTGAAAACCACCAAGACCAACGACGAGTTCTTCCTGTCGATGAAGCGTAAGTAATACGACGTTTCAGGTCCGAAAGAATGGCGCCCTCAGGGGCGCCATTTTTTTTGTGCCGTTTTTTAAGCATTCTCCGTAACCAAATACATCGCGATAAGCTGCCAGCCGCCGCCATAGCAGGTAGGATGTACGCCTATTTTACGGGTGGCATGGTTAATGAAATTCAAGGATCTTCGGGATTTCGTGCAGCAACTTGAGCAGCGCGGAGAGTTGAAACGTATCCAGATGCCGATTTCCCCGGTGCTGGAAATGACTGAGATTTGCGACCGTACCTTGCGTAACAAGGGCCCGGCGCTGCTGTTCGAGAACCCGACCGGCTTTGATATCCCGGTGCTCGGCAACCTGTTCGGTACGCCCGAACGCGTGGCCTTTGGCATGGGCGCCGAGTCAGTCAGCGAATTGCGCGAGATTGGCAAGTTGCTGGCCTTCCTCAAGGAGCCCGAGCCGCCCAAGGGGCTCAAGGATGCCTGGTCGAAGCTGCCGATCTTCCGCAAGATCATTGCCATGGCCCCCAAAGTGGTCAAGGACGCGGTGTGCCAGGAAGTAGTCATTGAAGGCGATGATGTCGACCTGGCCATGCTCCCGGTGCAAACCTGCTGGCCTGGCGACGTCGGCCCGCTGATCACCTGGGGCCTGACCGTCACCAAAGGTCCGAACAAGGATCGCCAGAACCTCGGTATCTACCGCCAGCAAGTGATCGGCCGCAATAAGGTGATCATGCGTTGGTTGAGCCACCGTGGCGGCGCGTTGGACTTCCGCGAATGGTGCGAAAAACACCCCGGCAAGCCGTTCCCGGTCTCCGTGGCACTGGGTGCCGACCCGGCCACCATCCTCGGCGCCGTGACCCCGGTGCCCGACAGTCTGTCCGAATATGCCTTCGCCGGCCTGTTGCGCGGTAACCGCACCGAACTGGTGAAGTGCCGCGGCAACGACCTGCAAGTACCGGCCACTGCCGAAATCATCCTGGAAGGCGTGATTCATCCGGGTGAAATGGCCGATGAAGGCCCGTACGGCGACCACACCGGCTACTACAACGAAGTCGACAGCTTCCCGGTGTTCACCGTCGAGCGCATCACCCACCGGATCAAGCCGATCTACCACAGCACCTACACCGGCCGTCCGCCGGATGAGCCGGCTATCCTGGGCGTGGCGCTCAACGAAGTGTTCGTGCCGATCCTGCAGAAGCAATTCCCGGAGATCACCGACTTCTACCTGCCGCCGGAAGGCTGCTCGTACCGCATGGCCATCGTGACCATGAAGAAGTCGTACCCAGGTCACGCCAAGCGGGTAATGCTCGGTGTGTGGTCGTTTTTGCGACAGTTCATGTACACCAAGTTCGTTATTGTCACCGATGACGACATCAATGCCCGCGACTGGAACGACGTGATCTGGGCCATCACCACGCGTATGGACCCCAAGCGCGACACGGTGATGATCGACAACACGCCGATCGACTACCTCGACTTCGCCTCGCCGGTGTCGGGCCTGGGTTCGAAGATGGGCCTGGACGCCACCCACAAGTGGCCGGGTGAAACCACCCGCGAGTGGGGCCGGGTGATCGTCAAGGATGAAGCCGTCACCGCCCGTGTCGATGCGATCTGGAAAGAATTGGGAATAGATTGATGCGAGTAACCCTGCAACCTTCCGGCGCCGTGCTGGAGCTGGTCCCTGGCGAGCGAATCCTCGAAGGCGCGCGCCGCCTGGGCTACGAATGCCCCCAGGCCTGCCGCAACGGCGTGTGCCATGTGTGCGCCGCGCTCTTGGTGGAAGGCCGGGTGCAGCAGGCCGGTGAAGTGCGTGATCACGGCGAGTTCTACACCTGTATCGCCGAGCCGCTGGAAGATTGCATTGTGTTGTGGGATGGCGTGCTGGCGCCGGGAGAGTTGCCGTTGCGCAAGTTGTCGTGCCAATTGAGTGAATGCGTTGAGGTGGGTGGCGATGTGTGGCGCGTGCGCCTGCGTGCGCCGGCCGGCAAGGCGGTGCGTTACCACGCCGGGCAATACCTGATGATCGAGCGCGAGAACGGTGAGCAGTCCGCGTTCTCCCTGGCCTCGGCACCCCATGCCGGCCGCGAGCTGGAGCTGCATGTGCTGGCCCGCGAGGACAGCGCGCGCACCTTGCTTGCGCAACTGCAACGCAACCAAATGGCTCGCGTAGAGCTGCCTTTTGGGGATACTCACCTGGCCGAGCTGCCGGACGGGCCGCTGGTGTTGATCGCCGCTGGCACCGGCATGGCGCAGATGCACAGCCTGATCGAGCATTGCCGCGCCTCCGGCTTCAAGCACCCTGTCCACCTGTACTGGGGCGTGCGCCGTCCGGAAGATTTCTATCAGATCGAACACTGGGACCAGTGGCTGCAACTGCCCAACCTGTTCCTGCACAAAGTCGTCAGCGACCTGTGCGGTTGGGAAGGGCGCTGCGGGCTGTTGCATGAAGCGGTGTGCGAAGACATTGCCGACCTCAAGTCGGTGCACGTCTACGCCAGCGGTTCACCGGCGATGATATACGGCACCCTGGATGCGCTGGTGGATGCCGGTATGGACGCGCACCAGATGCGTGCGGACGTGTTTGCTTACGCCCCTCGGCCCTAAAACGATCACCTGCATCACGGATGTACGCTGATCAAACTGTGGGAGCGGGCTTGCTCGCGAAAGCGGTGGGTCAGTCAGTGCATGTGTCACTGAACCACCGCATTCGCGAGCAAGCCCGCTCCCACAGTGGACTGCGTCGTGTCTGTGTCAGAAGCGCACGCCTGTGGTCACCATCGCGGCATTGAACCCCAGCAACACTAATTCCGCCGCCACTGGCCCGTAATGGGTGCCCACCGACGGAATGATCACCGGCGCTACGCCAAAACGGTTCAACGGGATCTTGTCGCGGTACTTGCCGCGATAGCCCTGGATCGCCCCGCCCGTCAGCTTCACATACACCGGGTAGTCGGCCATATCGTAGCGCTTGCCTGCGTACGCATAGTACGAGCGCTGCCGGAACGAGTTGCGAAACGTCGCCCCGCCATACACAAAGCCTGACGCTTCATTGCGTTCCAGGCCGATCAGGTCCTGGTTGTTGTTGTGCTCGGGGTCGGGCGCAAAATGCCGGGTGTAGACGCTCGTCTGTGCGTACCAGAAGCCTTTGTCGTCATCGGTTGCGGGTATTTCGCCCGCCAGTGCGGTGGTGGCCTGGGCCAGGAACAGCAGGCCAGGCAGTCGGAATCTTTTCATGGGTACGACCTCGATAGTCGGTGTGATGGACGGCTAGGTGGGTCGTGATGGGTGTGCACTATTTTGACGGTTTGGTGCGCTCCCAGGCTGAACCGGGGCTGAAAGTGACGGAATTGGCACGCGTAATGCTGACGAATGGCTGTCGGGCATATATCCGTACTTATTCACTTACGGTATTTAGTGTCTTATACAAATGTCCTTAAGCTATATCTGAGACAGGCGGCTTATTGCTGCAGGTTTTATTACGGTAAAGTTGCTTACAACTGGTAATACATAGGAGGCGTAACGCTCTTCGTCATGACCGCCATTGAAACTGATCTTTTGCAATTGGCTTACCCTCCGCGGCTCGATCTTGGGCCGCAACTCACTCACGAACAGTTAATGAGCTCGATGCAGGCCACCATGGCCCTGCATAAGGGTGGGCCGGTCTGGCTTTTCGCTTATGGTTCGCTGATCTGGCGCCCTGAATGCTCGTCGACCGAGCGGATGCGGGCACGGGTTCATGGTTATCACCGGGGCCTGTACCTGTGGTCCCATGAGCATCGGGGAACACCGGAAATTCCGGGGTTGGTCTTTGGGCTGGATCGCGGCGGCTCCTGCAGCGGGTTTGCCTACCGCTTGCCGGAAGATCAGCTGGAGGCCTCGCTCTACGCTTTGTGGCAGCGCGAGATGCCTTATCCCTCCTACCGGCCGCATTGGCTCAGTTGCCGTCTCGAAGATGGCAGTACGGTGCAGGCGTTGGGATTTGTCTTGGAGCGGCACTTGCCCAGCTATGCCGGCAACTTGCCCGACGTTGTGCTGAACCATGTGTTGCAGAGCGCTTGCGGGCGTTACGGCACGACTCGCGATTATGTCGAGCAGACCGTCAACGCCCTGCGTAGCCACGCCATGCCAGATAAGAACCTGGAGGCGCGGCTCAAGCGTTGTGCAAAGAGTTGCTCAGGCGGTTAGCGCGCCGAGCTGACGCTGTTGGTGTGCCACAGCGTTGGGATCAAGAAGGCGATGGCCAATAGACACGCGCCGATCAGCAACACGAAACCACCGTCCCAGCCGAAATGGTCCACGGTGTAGCCCATGGCCGCACTGGCCGCCACCGAACCCCCCAGATAACCGAACAGACCGGTGAAACCCGCGGCGGTGCCGGCGGCTTTCTTCGGTGCCAGTTCCAGCGCCTGCAGGCCGATCAGCATCACCGGGCCATAGATCAGGAAGCCAATGGAGAACAGCGCGATCATGTCGACCATCGGGTTGCCCGGCGGGTTGAGCCAGTACACCAGGGTCGCCACGGTCACCAGTGCCATGAACACAATGCCGGTGAGGCCACGGTTGCCACGGAAGATCTTGTCCGACATCCAGCCGCACAGCAGGGTGCCCGGAATACCGGCCCACTCGTAGAAGAAGTACGCCCACGACGACTTGTCGACCGTGAAGTGCTTGGCTTCTTTCAAGTAGGTCGGCGCCCAGTCCAGCACGCCGTAGCGCAGCAGGTAGACGAATACGTTGGCGAAGGCGATGTACCACAGCATTTTGTTACGCAGCACGTATTTGACGAAGATTTCCTTGGCGCTGAATTCGTCTTCGTGGCTGGCGTCGTAACCTTCCGGGTAGTCGTTCTTGTATTTCTCGATAGGCGGCAGGCCTACCGATTGCGGGGTGTCGCGCATGGTAATGAAGGCAAACGCCGCCACCAGCAATGCCACGGTGGCCGGCACGTAGAACGCCGCATGCCAGTCGTTGAACCAAGCCATGCCCAGCAGGAACAGCGGACCGATCAGGCCGCCGCCGACGTTATGCGCCACGTTCCATACGGAAACCACGCCGCCGCGTTCTTTCTGCGACCACCAGTGCACCATGGTGCGTCCACTTGGCGGCCAGCCCATGCCTTGGGCCCAACCGTTGATGAACAGCAAAATGAACATCATGGTCACGCTGGACGTCGCCCAAGGTGCGAAACCGAAAATGAACATCACCCCGGCGGAAACCAGCAGGCCGAAGGGCAGGAAGTAGCGTGGGTTGGAGCGGTCGGACACCAGGCCCATGAGGAACTTGGACAGGCCGTAGGCAATCGCAATAGCCGACATCGCCAGGCCGAGTTCGCCTCGGGTATAACCCTCGTCGATCAGGTAGGGCATAGCCAGGGAGAAGTTCTTGCGCAGCAGGTAGTACCCGGCGTACCCGAAGAAAATGCCGGCGAAGATCTGCCAGCGCAGGCGTCGGTAGGTACTGTCTATTTTTTCTTCAGGCAGGGGCGCCTGATGTGCGGCAGGACGAAAGAAAGCAAACATTCAAGAGCTCCAAATTTCTTGTTTTGACTGCGGATGCGAATGTTACAGTTTCGTTACCGAAAATAGCATCGCCTCTTATCTGCAAACACAGGAAATGAGAGCAATTGCATGTTCTCTTATGAACATGTCGCGATTAGATAAGTGCTGGTCGTGATTGAGTTTGTGAGACGCTGGAGATCCAAAGGTAGGAGCGGGCTTGCTCGCGAAAGCGGTGGGTCAGCCAGTGCATGTGTCACTGAACCACCGCATTCGCGAGCAAGCCCGCTCCCACATTGACCGCATTTCACATCGTTGAGCGAGTTTGCACGACTACCTTGCCCACCGCCTTGCGCTGTCCCAAATCATTAATTGCCTGGGCGGCCTGTTCCAGCGGATACACCTGGGACACCAACGGCTTCAACTTGCCCTCGGCATACCACGTGAACAGCTGTTGGAAATTCGCCGCATTGTCCTGCGGCTGGCGCTGGGCAAACGAGCCCCAGAACACCCCAACCACCGCCGCGCCCTTGAGCAGCGCCAGGTTCACTGGCAGCTCCGGAATGCGCCCGCTGGCAAACCCCACCACCAGCAAACGGCCGTTCCAGGCAATGGCGCGGATCGCCTGATCAAACAGGTCGCCACCCACCGGGTCGTAGATCACATCGGCGCCGTTGCCGTCGGTGAGGCGCTTGATTTCGTCTTTCAGGCTGGCTTCGCTGTAGTTGATCAGCTCATCGGCGCCAGCGGCCTTGGCCACTTCGAGTTTATCGGCGCTACTGGCAGCAGCGATCACCCGTGCGCCCATGGCTTTGCCGATTTCCACGGCGGCCAGGCCCACGCCACCGGAGGCGCCGAGTACCAACAGGGTTTCGCCGGGTTGCAGGTTGGCCCGTTGTTTCAGCGCGTGCATGGACGTGCCGTAGGTCATGCTGAAAGCCGCTGCAGTGTTGAAGTCCATGCTCGGTGGGATCGGCAGCACGTTGTAGCTGGGCACTGCGACTTGCTCGGCAAAGCTGCCCCAGCCCGTCAGCGCCATGACGCGGTCACCGACGTTCAAGTGGCTGACCTTTTCTCCAACTTCACTGACCACGCCCGCCGCTTCGCCACCCGGCGAAAACGGGAAGGGCGGTTTGAACTGGTACTTGCCCTCGATGATCAGCGTGTCCGGGAAATTGACCCCGGCGGCATGCACGTCCAACAGGATCTCGTTCTTCTTGATCGTTGGGCTTGCGACATCTTCCAGCACCAGGGTTTCGGCAGGGCCGAAGGCTTTGCACAGCACAGCTTTCATCGGACTATTCCTTTTGGCGTCGTGGCCGATAAGTGTAGGAGGGCAGGCGCGTGGGTCAACAAGCATGCCCCGGCCTGATAAGCCGCCATAAGCTTGTGCTCAGCCTTGCTAGCGTTATGCTACCCGGCAACCGAATTTGAGGAATGAACTGTGAAAGCGTGGATCCTGTTGATGCTGGCCCTGACTTTGCCGATGGCAGCCCAGGCCGAAGAAGCCAAAGAAGGCGAGGCGCCGAAGGTCAGCTATATCAGCCTGAGCCCGCCGTTCGTGGGTAACTATGGCCTGGATGGCACGGCGAAACTCAAGGTATTCAAGGCCGACATCGCTTTGCGCGTGACGGGCGCCGAAGCGGCGGCACTGGTGAAAGCCAATGATCCATTGATCCGCAACCAGCTGGTAGCGCTGTTCACCCAGCAGACCAACGAGGCCATGAGCACCGTCGAAGGCAAGGAAAAGCTGCGCCAGGAAGCGCTCAAGCAAACCCAACAAGTGATGAGCGACGAGACGGGCAAGCCGGTGGTGGAAGACCTGTTGTTCAACAACCTGATCATCCAGTAATCCACCTAAGCCCCATGGGGCCTGGCTTCTATTGTGAGCAGGCTCCGGCAGGCTACGACGCGAGGCTCTTGCGGAACCTCGCCAACGCCACTGCAAAAAACAGCAACCCAATCCCCGCCAGCGCCAGCACGTCCGGCCACACCACGCTCACGCCTGCATCGCGAAACAGAATCGCCGCGCTTAAACTCACAAAGTGCGTCGATGGCGAGCCCTGCATCACCCACTGCAACCACTCGGGCATGCTGTCCAGCGGCGTGCTGCCGCCTGAGAGCAGTAGCATCGGGATAATGACTGGAATCGCCAGCAGGCCGAACTGCGGTGTCGAGCGGGCAAGCGTCGCGAGGAAAATCCCCAACGCCGTACTGGCAAACAGGTACAGCGCCGTCACGAACAGGAACAGCCCCAGCGACCCGGCCAGCGGCACGCCAAGCAGTCCTTTGACCACCACTTCCAGCGACAGCCAGGTGCACAGCACCACCACCAGCATATTGCTCCAGATTTTTGCCAACATGATCTCCAGCGCCGTCAGCGGCAGCACCAGCAAATGGTCGAGGGTACCGTGCTCGCGTTCGCGCAGCAGCGCGGTGCCGGTCAGGATAATGGCGAGAATAGTGATGTTGTTGACGATCTGGATCACCGCCAGGAACCAGCCGCCTTCCAGGTTGGTGTTGAACAGCGCGCGGGTAGTGAGCAGGGCGGGCGCCTGGTTGGCGGCGGCTTGCCCGCTATAGGTCAGCAGTTCCCGCTGGAAAATCCGCCCGATATAGCCCGCGCCCATGAACGCTTGGCTCATCGCCGTGGCGTCTACATTCACCTGCACGCCCGGTTGGCGCCCTGCCAGCAGGTCTGCCTGGAAGTTCGCCGGCACATTGATCACGAAGTTGTATTCGCCGCTGTCCATGACCTTGTCCAACTGGTCATAGGCCAAAGGAATGGGCGCTTGAAACTCGGGCGGCTGCAGCGCCTCGGCCATCTGGCGGGAGAGCGAGCTGTGGTCTTCATCGACAAATGCCACGCTGGCATTGTGCACGCCGATCACTGAACCGGCGGCGGGCATATAGATGGCGACGGTGAAGGCGTAGAACAGAAACAGCAGCAACACGCCGTCGTGGCGCAGGCTGGTCAGTTCCTTTATGCCCAGACGCAGGATGTGCGCGAACTTATGCATCAGGCCTCCTGCTTCTTGAGCATGATCAGGCTCAGTCCGGTGAACCCGACGAAAAACCCGAACAGCGCCAAGCACTGTGGCCACAACTGGCGCAGGTCCAGGGCCTTGGTGAACGTGCCCACGGCGATATCCAGGAAGTGCCCTGCCGGGAACAGCATGCCCATCAATGCCGCCGCACCTTCCAGGGACGAGCGCGGCACGATCAGCCCGGAGAACTGGATGGTCGGCAGACTGGTGATGATCATGGTGCCGAGGATCGCCGCGATCTGCGTACGGGTGAACGCAGAAATCAGCAGGCCCATGCTGGTGGTCGCCAGCACGTAGAGCAGGCCGCCAAACGCCAGCGTCAGGCCGCTGCCCTTGAACGGCACGCCGAACAGCCAGCGGTTCATTGCCACCAATACCGCCAGGTTGACCAGGCTCACGGCCAGGTACGGCGCTTGTTTGCCGAGCAGGAATTCCAGACGGGTCAGCGGCGTGGCGTAGAAGTTGGTGATAGAGCCCAACTCCTTCTCGCGCACGATGCCGAGGGCGGTGAGCATCGCCGGGATGAACGCCAGGATCAGCGCCATCACACCGGGGCCGATGGCGTTGACGCTGACCACGTCCTGGTTATAGCGAAAGCGCGTTTCCAGCTTGGCGGCCGCTGGGTGGTTGCGGGGCAGGCTGCTCAGTTCGGCCAGTTGCTGCAGGTTCTCCTGGTGCACGGCCTCTACATAGTTACGGCTGGTTTCCGCGCGAAACGGCATGCCGCCATCGAGCCATGCGGCTACGCTGGGCTGGCGACCGGCGTAGAGGTCGCGACCAAAACCGGGAGGGATCTCCAGGGCCAGTTTGATTTCCGAGCGTTGCAGGCGCCGGTGCAGTTCATTCGAGTCCCGGATGGGCGGCTGCTCGGCGAAATAGCGTGAACTGCGAAACCCCTCCAGGTAGGCACGGCTTTGCGGCGTCTGGTCCTGGTCGTAGATGGCGAAGGCGAGGTTTTCCACATCCAGGGAAATGCCGTAGCCGAAGATCACCATCATGAACATCGCGCCCAGCAGCGCGAAGGCCATGCGTACTTTGTCGCGCAGCAGTTCCTTGCCTTCGCGGCTGGCCACGGCTAACAGGCGAGCCAGGCTGAAACCGCGTTTGCTCACGGGCGGCGCGCCGGTTTCGCTGACGGTTGCGGTGGGGGCATCGGATTTGGCTTCGCCTTGAGCCTGTTCCAGGCAGGTGACGAACGCTGCTTCCAGCGTATCGCCGTGGAATTGCCGTTGCAGCGCATCCGGCGTATCGCAGGCCAGCACCTCGCCCGCGTGCATCAGGGAGATGCGGTCGCAGCGCTGGGCTTCGTTCATAAAGTGGGTGGACAGGAAGATGGTCACACCTTGTTCGCGGGACAGCTCGATCAGCAACCGCCAGAAGTCATCCCGTGCGGCCGGGTCGACGCCCGACGTGGGTTCGTCGAGGATCAGCACTTCCGGGCGATGCAGCACCGCCACCGCCAATGACAAGCGCTGGCGCAGGCCGAGGGGCAGTTCACCGGACGGTTGTTCGGCGACGTCACCGAGATCGAAGCGCTGGATCAGCTCATCAATGCGCGGGCCACTCTCGGCCTTGGGTAAGTCGAACAGTTGCGCATGCAGCACCAGGTTCTGGCGCACGCTGAGCTCGCCATACAGTGAGAAGCTTTGCGACATGAAACCCACGCGCTTGCGGGTCGCCAGGTCCTTGGCGTTGACCGGGTTGCCCAGCAGGGTCGCGCTGCCTTCGGTGGCGGGCATCAGCCCGGTGAGCACCTTCATGGTGGTGGTCTTGCCGCAGCCGTTGGAGCCGAGGAAGCCGAAGATCTCGCCTCGGCCGATGGCGAAGCTGACCTTGTTTACCGCCGTGAAATCGCCGAAACGCAGGGTCAGGTCGTGGGCTTCGATGGCGATGTCGGTGGTGTCGCTTTCTCGCGGTGGGATCAGCAGCGGCTGGTTGCTGTGGGCGCTGTTGCCCTGGAAGTGGGTGAAGGCCTCGTCCAGTTTGCCGCTGGGTGTTGCGTCAGCCAATTCACTGCTCAGCCCGTCCGCAATCAGCTTGCCGCGATCGAGCATCAGGCAATGTTCGAATTGCTCGGCTTCCTCCATGTAGGCCGTGGCCACCAGCAGTGTCAGTTGCGGGCGTTCGCCGCGTACGCTTTCGACTAGCTCCCAGAAGCGTCTGCGTGAAAGCGGGTCGACGCCGGTGGTGGGCTCGTCGAGGATCAACAAGTCCGGGTCGTGGATCAGCGCGCAACACAGGCCGAGCTTTTGTTTCATTCCTCCGGAGAGTTTGCCGGCCGGGCGGTCGGCGAAGCGCGCAAGGTCGGTGGACAGCAGCAGGTTGTGCATGCGCTGTTCGCAGTCGGCTTTCGACAGGCCAAACAGTGTGGCAAAGAAACGGATGTTTTCGCTGATGGACAACTCGGGATACAAGTTGCCGCCCAGCCCTTGAGGCATGAAGGCGATGCGCGGGTACAGGCTATTGCGGTGGCGGCGATCTTCAATCGCACCGCCAAGCACGTTCAACTGACCGTCCTGAAGCTTTTTAACCCCGGCGATCAAGCCCAGCAGGCTCGACTTGCCCGCGCCATCCGGGCCGATCAACCCGCAGCGCGTACCGGCCGGCAGGTTGAAAGTGATGTCGACCAGGGCCTGTTGCTGGCCGTAGCGGTGGTTGATCCCCGTCGCCTGCAGCGCCAGGGCGCTCATCGCAGGTTGGCCGGCCAGTCGATGTCAGCCGTGCGCACGTAGCCTGCGCCGGGCATGCCGGGTTTGGCTTGCGGCACGGCGCTGGGTTGGGTCAGGCGCAGTTTGACGCGAAACACCAGTTTCTGGCGTTCGTCGCGGGTTTCCACTTCTTTGGGCGTGAACTGCGATTTGGCGGCTACAAAGCTGATCTTGGCCGGCAGTGGTTGGTCGGGCAGGGCATCGAGCAGGATGCGTGCGTCGCTGCCAACGGTGAGGCGGCCGGTGACGGAGGCGGGCAGGTAGAGGTTCATGTATTGATCGTTGGGATCGATCAGCAACAGTACGCGTCCTCCCGCGCCCAGCACTTCGCCAGGCTCGGCCAGACGCAATTGGATAATCCCGTCGATGGGCGCGCGCAGGCTGCTGTCATCGATCTCGCTGGTGAGTTGGGCCACCTGGGCTTGGGCTGCGCCGATGGCGGCTTTCACCGAGGCTACCTGGGCTTGTGCGGCAACCACCGCCGCATTGCCGGTGTTCTGACGCGCTTGCTGCTGGTCGATCAGTTGGCTGCTGGCGAAGCCGCGCTTGTACAACTCTTGGGTGCGCCTGAGTTCCTGGTTCGCCAGCAGTTGTTCGCTTTGTCGCAGTTGCACATTGGCTTCGGCAGCGGCGAAGTTTTCCTTGGCGCGCAGTACTTCGGCTTCGGCCTGTGCGCGTTGGGCTTCCAGCGTGCGGGTGTCCATGCGTGCAAGTAGCTGGCCCTTGAGCACCTTGTCGCCTTCGTCCACCCGCACTTCGGCGAGGCGCCCGGGGATCTTGGCGGCAATCTGCACTTCGGTGGATTCCAGGCGGCCATTGCCCATGCTCAGGCCCTCGGGCAGGCGGTCCTGGGTGGAGCGCCAGTAGCCGAAGCCACCGGCACCCAACAACAGGCCGATGAGGGCGATGGCGAAAAGACGGGAGGTGTGGTGATTCGTCGACATGGCTGCTTCCTGCGGCATTAGCGTCCTAGTTTGAACGGTTTGCCCCGGCGGGGCCTTGATACCGATCAGTTAAAGCAAATTGATCACGGCAGCCCATTGCTCGGGCGTGACGGCCATCACCGATAACCGGCTGCCTTTTTGTACCAGGGGCAGTTCGGCCAGGGCGGTTTGCTGCTTCAGGTAACCAAGGCCCAACACGTTGGGAAAAGTCTGGACATGGGCGACGGTGATCGCGCTCCACGGATTTTTTTCCGGGGTGGCTTTGGCGTCGAAGTAGTGGCTTTCGGGCTCCAGCGCGGTCGGGTCCGGGTAGGCCGCTTCAACGATTTTACCGATGCCGGCAATGCCTGGCTCCGGGCAGCTGGAGTGGTAGAAGAAAAACAGGTCACCCACCGCCATGGCACGCAGGAAGTTGCGCGCCTGGTAATTGCGCACCCCGTCCCAGCGGGCTTCGCCGAGCTTTTCCAGGCCTTTGATAGAGAGTTCGTCGGGCTCGGATTTCATCAGCCAATAGGCCATTTTTGGGCTCCTGAAAAAAGCAGTGGGCAAGTTGTCAGGCAATTTGATGACAAACCGACAGTCGGTTGGCGTCAAGGTTTGCGTGTTGGTTCACGTTACCGCAGAATGCCGGCTTTTAAAGCTTGACGCAGCTGCAACGGACTACTTTGGAACGTTGTTGTCATCGTGTACGAGGTGCCTGCAGGGGGGCAATCGATGCAACGTAAACCGGATTTACTATGGATTTTGGTGATTTTGTTTGGTCTGGGCGTCGTGACCACCGGGTATGCCCAAAGCTTATGGTCGAACAAGACCGATGCACCCGTTGAACTGGCTCAGCAGCAGCCGCAACCGTTCAAACGCTGACCCCTCTTCTAAGGCGCCGCTGACTCCAGTGGCGTCTTCGCAATATACCAACGCTTATCGGTGACGGTGCCCGCCAGCGGCACATCCCAGCTTGCCTGTGCCAATCGATCGACCTTCTGACATTCGTGGGCCAGGCCCAGCAGCGTCGGCTTGCGCCAGCTCTGACGGCGCGCCAGGTAGGCCAGGCTGCGATCGTAGAACCCGCCGCCCATGCCCAGGCGTCCTCCTGCATCATCGAAACCCACCAACGGCAGCAGCACCAGGTCCAGCGCCCAGACCTTGCGTTGGCGGCTGATATTCACCCGTGGTTCCAGGATACGAAAGCGATTGGGCAGCAGCTTTTCCCCGGGCCTTACGCGCTGGAACACCATCTTGGTCCGTGGCCAGGCGCTGAGCACCGGCAGGTAGGTGGCCTTGCCCCGGCGCTGGGCCGCGCGCAACAGCAGGCGCGGATCGATTTCACCGTCCGTCGGTAGATACAAGGAAATATGTTTGGCCCGACGAAACAGCGGGTGCTGTGCCAGTTGCCGATACAGGCCGTGGGCGGCCTTGCGCTGCTCGCTCGGCGTGAGGGCGCGGCGGGCTTTGCGCAACATGCGTCGAAGTTGCGGACGGGAAAGCGGCGCAGGTTCGGTCATGGTTTCGGCTCATAAAACAATGCCAGTCCGAGGACTGGCATTGAGTTTGGGAATTCAGGCTCCCCGACAGAGCCGCTGTCGACTTAGCCCTTGAACCCGAAAGTTCAAGGTGGAAGATGCAGTAGGCTTTAAGGCTTTCCGTCTAGCGGACATGCACACCAGCCCAACGTGCAACTTCCAGGGTAGTGCGAATCGGCTCAGGGACATCGCCGACTGGCAAACACGCCAGGGAGTGGGGCGAGTATACCTTAAACAGTCGCCGCAATCAGCCCTTGGGTGCGTCTGAATCGCTGGAAAGCACCAGATCGACACGCTCCAGCAGGTCACGCACCTGCTCACGCGTCGAGCCGCTGGCCTGCACGTCAGGGCGTTCCTGCTTATGCAGTAAATCGTGGGTGATATTCAGGGCGGCCATCACGGCGATGCGGTCGGCGCCGATGACTTTGCCGCTGCTGCGGATCTCACGCATCTTGCCATCCAGGTAGCGGGCGGCGCTCACCAGGTTGCTGCGCTCCTCCTGGGGGCAAATGATCGAATACTCTTTGTCGAGGATCTGCACGGTGACGCTATTGCTTGAACTCATGAGTCTTGCTCCAGGGCCTTCAGGCGCGAAATCATCGATTCGACCTTACGCCGGGCGATTTCGTTTTTTTCAATGAGGTGAGCGCGTTCCTCGCGCCAGGTCTTTTCCTGAGCTAATAGGAGTCCGTTTTGACTCTTAAGTTGCTCGACCCGAGTAATTAGCAATTCGAGTCTGGCCATCAGCGCTTGCAGGTCGGTGTCTTCCATTGGGTTCCACTGGATTTGTCTGATGAATGGCAACTGCAGGATAAACGATCTGACGCCCTTGATAGTCTTGGTACGTCTGCCGGTGCTAGGATACAGCGCTCCATTCTAGACATTGCGCCGTCTGGCGCCTAGCTCACCATGCCTATTCAGAACTCCCCGTACGACGCTTTTTCCAAACTGCTGAGCACCAGCGGCCACCCATGCTCGCCTGCCGAACTGCACGGCGTGTTGCTGGGCCGCAGTTGCACCGGCGTTGGCTTTGATGCCGACAACTGGCTGGCAGACGTGGCCGAGCTGCTGGAAACCGAACCGACCGACAACGTGCGCAACGCGCTGATCGGCCTGCAAGAGATGGTCAAGGGCGAGCTGACCGGTGATGACGTCACCGTGGTCCTGCTGCTGCCGACCGACGACGCGCCGCTCGCCGAGCGCGCCGCCGCCCTGGGCCAATGGTGCCAAGGCTTCCTCCACGGTTTCGGCGTCAACGCCGGCGGCCTGGAACTGAGCACCGACGCCAAGGAAGTGTTGCAGGACCTGGCCGCCATCTCCCAGGTGCAAGATGCCCTGGAAGAATCCGAAGACGGTGAAGGCGACTACATGGAAGTCATGGAATACCTGCGCGTCGCGCCGTTGCTGCTGTTCACCGAGACCAAGAAGTCCGCTGAGCCTGCTGCACCCAAGCCGTCGCTGCACTAAAAAGGAAGCCCATCTGCCCATGATCCATATCCCCCGAGCGGAATACACCCGACGCCGCAAGGCGCTCATGGCGCAGATGGAACCCAACAGCATCGCGATCCTGCCGGCCGCTGCCGTGGCGATCCGCAACCGTGATGTCGAGCACGTGTACCGCCAGGACAGTGACTTCCAGTACCTGAGTGGCTTCCCCGAGCCGGAAGCGGTGATCGTGCTGATGCCGGGTCGCCAGCACGGCGAGTACGTGCTGTTCTGCCGTGAGCGCAATGCCGAACGCGAACTGTGGGACGGCCTGCGCGCCGGCACCGAAGGCGCGATCCGTGACTTTGGCGCGGACGACGCGTTCCCCATCACCGATATCGACGACATCCTGCCCGGCCTTATCGAAGGCCGCGACCGGGTGTATTCGGCCATGGGCAGCAACGCCGAGTTCGATCGGCACCTGATGGACTGGATCAATGTGATCCGCTCCAAAGCCCATCTGGGCGCCCAACCGCCGAACGAATTCGTTGCCCTGGATCATCTGCTCCACGACATGCGCCTGTATAAATCGGCGGCAGAAGTGAAGGTGATGCGCGAGGCCGCGCGAATCTCCTGCGCGGCCCACGTGAAGGCGATGCAGGCCAGCCGGGCCGGCTTGCATGAGTTCAGCCTGGAAGCCGAGCTGGATTATGAATTTCGCAAAGGCGGCGCGAAGATGCCAGCCTATGGCTCCATCGTCGCCGCCGGGCGCAACAGCTGCATCCTGCATTACCAGCAGAATGACGCGGTGCTCAAGGACGGCGACCTGGTGCTGATCGACGCCGGTTGTGAGATCGACTGCTACGCCAGTGACATCACCCGCACCTGGCCGGTCAATGGCAAGTTTTCGCCGGAACAGAAGGCGATCTACGAAATAGTACTGGCTTCCCAGGAAGCCGCGTTTGCCGAGATCGCTCCGGACAAGCATTGGAACCAGGCCCACGAGGCGACGGTGCAGGTCATCACCGCCGGGCTGGTGAAGCTGGGATTGTTGCAAGGTGACGTTGACGAGCTGATCGCCAACGAAGCGTATAAAGCCTTCTACATGCACCGCGCCGGCCACTGGCTGGGCATGGATGTGCATGACGTGGGCGAGTACAAAGTGGGCGGTGAATGGCGGGTGCTGGAAGTCGGCATGGCGTTGACCGTGGAGCCGGGCATCTATATTTCGCCGGACAACCAGACTGTGGCAAAGAAATGGCGTGGCATTGGCGTACGCATCGAGGACGACGTGGTAGTGACCAAGCAAGGCTGTGAAATCCTGACCGGCGGTGTGCCCAAAACCGTGGCCGACATCGAAGCGCTGATGGCGGCTGCCCGATGAGCCGGGTCAATCTGGCAATCATCGGCGGCGGCCTGGTAGGCGCCAGCCTGGCGTTGGCGTTGCAGGCCGGGGCCAAGGCGCGGGGCTGGAAGATCGTGCTGATCGAACCCTTCGCGCCGGGCGACCACTACCAGCCAAGCTACGATGCGCGCTCTTCCGCCTTGTCCTACGGCGCGCGGCAGATCTATCAGCGCCTGGGCCTGTGGCAGGACATTGCCCGTCGCGCCGAGCCGATCAAACAGATCCACGTGTCCGACCGTGGACGCTTCTCTACCGCGCGGCTGTCTGCCATGGAAGAGGGCGTGCCGGCGCTCGGTTATGTGGTGGAAAACGCTTGGCTGGGCCAATGCCTGTGGCAAGGCCTGGATAAAGACGTGGTCAGCTGGCGTTGTCCGGCGGAAGTCACGCGCATGGAGCCGCTGCCCGATGGCTACCGCCTGACGCTCAACGATGAAACCGTCCTGGAATGCGACCTCGCCGTACTGGCTGACGGTGGCCGCTCCGGCCTGCGCGAGCAATTGGGTATTGGCGTGAAAACCCGCCCGTACAACCAGAGCGCGCTGATCGCCAACATCACCCCCAGCGAATCCCATAACGGCGAAGCGTTCGAGCGTTTCACCGATGAAGGCCCGATGGCCTTGCTACCACTGCCGGACAACCGCTGCGCGCTGGTGTGGACCCGCATCGGCATGGACGCGCAACGCCTGGCCAATCTCGACGAACGCAGCTTCCTGAGTGAATTGCAGGGCGTGTTCGGCTACCGCCTGGGCACGCTGAAGCAAGTGGGCGCTCGTCATCTGTACCCGCTGACGTTGGTTGAAGCCGAGGAACAAGTGCGCTCGCACCTGGCGGTCCTTGGCAATGCCGCCCACAGCCTGCACCCGATTGCCGGACAGGGCTTCAACCTGTCCCTGCGTGATGCGAATGCGTTGGCCGATGCTTTGCTGGCCGGGCCGCAAGTGCCGGGTGACCTGGCCACCTTGCAGGGCTATCGGGACCGACAGCGCCTCGACCAGAAACTCACCGTGGGCTTCTCCGACCAGGTCACGCGCCTGTTCGGCAGCGCCCAGCCGTTGGTCGCGCTGGGTCGCAACATGGGCCTGCTGGGCCTGGATCTGTTGCCGCCGGCCAAGCGCTGGTTCGCCCGTCAGGCCATGGGCCTGGGCACGCGCCCCGATGCGTAAGTGGTTGATCGAACGCCTCGGCAAGGCGCGGTTGTTGCGTTGGATCATGACCCTGTATCCACCGTACCTGGGCGCGGGGGTCAGCGTGCGGCATATGAGCGCCGATTTTCGTCAGGTTAAAGTGCGCATGGGCCTGGGCTGGTACAACCGCAACTATGTCGGCACGCAATTCGGCGGCAGCCTGTATTCGATGGTTGATCCGTTCTACATGCTGATGCTGATGGAGAACCTGGGCCGCGACTACATCGTGTGGGACAAGGCCGCGAGCATCGACTTTGTCTCGCCGGGCAAAGGCCCGGTGTATGCCGAATTTTCCATCGACGAAGCCTTGCTGGACGAGATTCGTCGACACACCGAAGGTGGCGAGAAGTACCTGCCCCACCTCAAGGTGCAGATTCATGACGGCTCCGGCACCCTGGTGGCGCGGGTCGACAAAACCCTTTACGTGCGGCGCAAGCCGCCAGTGAGACAGGCTTAAAGCATGGACATGCGCGCAGATGTGCTGATTGTCGGGGCCGGAATGGTCGGAAGCGCCCTGGCGCTGGCGTTGCAGGGCAGTGGCCTGCAGGTGCTGCTGCTTGACGGCAGCCCGCTGAGCGTCAAGCCGTTCGACCGTGACGCGGCCTTCGAGCCACGGGTGAGCGCCTTGTCGGCCGCCAGCCAGCGCATCCTCGAGCGCCTGGGCGTGTGGGATGGCATCGTGTCTCGGCGCGCCAGTCCTTACGGCGAGATGCAGGTGTGGGACGGCAGCGGCACCGGGCAGATCCACTTCTCGGCGGCCAGCGTGCATGCCGAGGTGCTCGGGCACATCGTCGAGAACCGCGTTGTGCAGGATGCCTTGCTCGACCGCCTGCATGACTGCGACCTGGGCCTGCTGGCCAATGCACGCCTGGAACAGATGCGCCGCTCCGGCGATGACTGGTTGCTGACCCTGGCCGACGGCCGCACGTTGCGCGCGCCGCTGGTGGTGGCTGCCGATGGTGCCAACTCCGCCGTGCGCCGCCTGACCGGCACCGCGACCCGCGAATGGGACTACCTGCATAACGCCATCGTCACCAGCGTGCGCAGCAGCGAGCCGCACCAGCGCACGGCGTGGCAACGCTTTACCGACACCGGCCCGCTGGCGTTCCTGCCGCTTGTGCGGGACGGGCAGGAGGATTGGTGTTCGATCGTCTGGTCGACGACGCCGGCCGAGTCCGAGCGCTTGATGGCGCTGGATGATGAAAGCTTCTGCCGCGAACTGGAGCGGGCTTTTGAAGGCCGTCTCGGTACGGTGCTGAGCGCCGACCCGCGCGTCTGCGTGCCGTTGCGCCAGCGTCACGCCAAACGCTACGTGGCCGAAGGCCTGGCATTGATCGGCGACGCGGCCCACGTCATCCACCCATTGGCAGGGCAGGGCGTGAACCTGGGCTTTCTTGACGCCGCGACACTGGCCGAAGTGCTGCTGTCGGCGACCGAGCGCGGCGAGCGCCTGGCAGATGTGAAGGTGCTGAGCCGCTACGAACGCCGACGCATGCCGCACAATCTGGCGCTGATGGCGGCGATGGAAGGTTTCGAGCGGTTGTTCCAGGCTGACCAACTACCGCTGCGCTGGTTGCGTAATGCCGGGTTGAAGCTGGTCGACCAGATGCCCGAAGCCAAGGCCGTGTTTGTACGCCAGGCGCTGGGCCTGACCGGCGATCTCCCAGACCTGGCCAAACCCTGACATTGAAGCCCGGTCCCTGTGGGAGCGGGCTTGCCCGCGAAGAGGCCATCAGCTCCACCGCAAAATGCTGGCTATGCAACATCTGGTAACGCCTCCACCAAGCGCTACCAAATGTGAGTCCTTATCATTTGCCCTCTTTTTGCAAATGAGAGACTGCCCCCATGTTGGCACCCAAGCGCCTCCTGACTGCTCTGGCACTCACCTTGATCGGCAGCACCACCGTGCAGGCCGCCGACGAAGTGGTGGTCTACTCCTCGCGCATCGATGAACTGATCAAGCCGGTGTTCGATGCCTACACCCAGAAAACCGGCGTGCAGGTGAAGTTCATCACCGACAAGGAAGCCCCGCTGATGCAGCGCATCAAGGCCGAGGGCGAAAACGCCACCGCCGACCTGCTGCTTACCGTCGACGCCGGCAACCTCTGGCAGGCCGAGCAGATGGGCATTCTGCAACCGTTCACCTCCCCGGTGATCGACAAGAACATCCCCCTGCAATATCGCTCTTCAAAACATACCTGGACCGGCTTGAGCCTGCGCGCGCGGACCATCGCCTATTCCACCGACCGGGTAAAACCGGGCGACCTCACCACCTACGAAGCCTTGGCCGACAAGCAGTGGGAGGGCCGTCTGTGCCTGCGCACGGCGAAAAAGGTCTACAACCAGTCGCTGACCGCCACCTTGATCGAAACCCACGGTGCGGCCAAGACCGAAGAAATCGTCAAGGGCTGGGTGAACAACCTGTCCACCGACGTGTTCTCCGATGACATCGCCGTGCTGGAAGCGATCAACGCCGGGCAGTGCGACGTAGGCATCGTCAACACCTACTACTACGGCCGCCTGCACAAGCAGAAGCCGGACCTGGCGGTAAAACTGTTCTGGCCGAACCAGGGCGACCGTGGCGTGCATGTGAACCTGTCGGGCATCGGTCTGACCCAGCACGCGCCGCACCCGGAAGCCGCCAAGGCGCTGGTGGAGTGGATGACCACGCCTGAGGCGCAGAAGATCTTTGCCGACGTGAACCAGGAGTTCCCGGCCAACCCGGCCGTGGCGCCGTCGGCGGAAGTGGCGAGCTGGGGCAAGTTCGTGGCGGACACCTTGCCGGTGGAAGTGGCGGGCAAGCGCCAGGCCGAGGCGATCCGGTTGATGGATCGAGCTGGCTGGAACTAAGCTCGGCCTCAACTGCACCGCCGATCAAATGTGGGAGCTGGCTTGCCTGCGATAGCATCACCTGGGTATCACTGATACACCGAGGTGCCTGCATCGCAGGCAAGCCAGCTCCCACATGGGTTAGCGGTGACTTCAAAATCTTCATTTGCCTGAGAGCTTTTCCTTGGCCCACCCCGCCCAACGCCGCTGGTACCTGCCGGTCTTCACCGTTGCCGCCCTGGTGCTGCTGCCGCTGAGCGTACTGCTGCTGTCCTGGCAAAGTATCGACGCACAAATCTGGTCGCACCTCTGGGAAACCCAGATGCCGCGCCTGCTGGGCAACACACTGACCCTGGTGTTGGGAGTCGGTGTCGGCGTAACCGTGCTGGGTGTCAGCCTGGCGTGGCTGACCAGCCTCTGCGAATTCCCCGGCCGGCGCTGGCTTGACTGGGCGTTGATGCTGCCCTTCGCCATCCCTGCGTATGTTCTGGCGTTCGTGTTTGTGGGGCTGCTGGACTTCTCCGGGCCTGTGCAAACCCTGCTGCGCGAATGGTTCGGCACCGGGCTGCGTCTGCCACGGGTGCGCTCCACCGGCGGTGTGATCATCGTCCTGGTGCTGGTGTTCTACCCCTACGTCTACCTGCTGGCGCGCACTGCATTCCTGGCCCAGGGCAAAGGCTTGATGGAGGCTGCACGGGTGCTGGGGCAATCGCCATGGCGAGCGTTCTGGCACGTGGCCTTGCCTATGGCGCGGCCGGCGATTGGCGCCGGGGTTGCGCTGGCGTTGATGGAGACCCTGGCGGATTTCGGTGCGGTTTCGGTGTTCAACTTCGACACGTTCACCACCGCCATCTACAAGACGTGGTACGGCTTTTTCAGCCTTTCCAGCGCTGCCCAGTTGGCCAGCCTGTTGCTGTTGGTGGTGATGCTGGTGCTGTATGGCGAGCGTCGCGCTCGGGGTGCCAGCCGACCGAGCAACGAGCGACCACGGGGCAAGGCGCTGTACCGCCTGCGGGGGTTCAAGGCGGCGGCGGCCAGTGGCTGGTGCGGGCTGGTGTTCGCCTGTGCGTTTGTCATCCCGATGCTGCAACTGGTCGTCTGGTTCTGGCAGCGTGGCCGCTTCGATCTGGATGAGCGTTATTCGGGCCTGATCATCCACACCCTTTACCTGGGCGGGATCGCCGCCTTGATCACGGTCAGCGTGGCGCTGGTGCTGGCCTTTGCCAACCGGCTGGCGCCAACGCGGGCGATCCGCTCCGGCATCAGCCTGGCCAATGTCGGTTATGCCTTGCCGGGTTCGGTGCTGGCGGTATCGATCATGTTGGCGTTCAGCTATCTGGACCGTGAACTGGTGGTGCCGTTGTCCGGCTGGTTCGGCGGCGCGGGCAAGCCATTGCTGTTGGGCAGCCTGTCGGCACTGGTGCTGGCTTATCTGGTGCGATTCCTGGCGGTGGCCTATGGACCCTTGGAAAACAGCCTGGCGCGCATCCGGCCCTCCTTGCCGGAAGCCGCGCGCAGTCTTGGCGTATGCGGTCCACGACTGTTTTGCAAAGTGTATCTGCCGTTGCTGCTGCCGGGGACCTTGAGCGCAGCGCTGCTGGTCTTTGTCGATGTGCTCAAGGAAATGCCCGCGACCCTGCTGATGCGCCCGTTCGGCTGGGACACCCTGGCCGTGCGGATCTTTGAAATGACCAGTGAAGGCGAATGGGCGCGGGCTTCTTTGCCCGCGTTGACACTGGTGCTGGTAGGCCTGTTGCCGGTGATCGGGCTGATTCGGCGCTCTGCCCGCCAAATCGGTTAGGTGCCAGTCCTACAGCTTGCGGCTACAATGCGCGGCATTCGGTGCGCTTCGTCTTTCGGAGCGGGTCGCTGAACGTGCTGCAGACCTTGTAATTCAAGGTGTTCGGCACGAACAGTAGCTCCGCGCACCTTCGCCACGCCCGGAAGGAGAAACCCATGGGACAGCGTACGCCTCTGTATGACCTGCATCTCGCCCTTGGCGCGAAAATGGTCGATTTTGGCGGTTGGGATATGCCTCTGCACTATGGCTCGCAAGTTGAAGAACACCATCAGGTGCGACGCGACTGCGGGGTGTTCGATGTATCTCATATGACCGTGATCGATGTCACCGGCCCCCAGGCCAAGGAATGGCTCCAGTACCTGCTGGCCAATGATGTCGAACGTCTGCACGACTGCGGTCGTGCGTTGTACAGCGCCATGCTTAACGAAAAGGGCGGCGTGGTGGATGACATGATTGTCTACCGCACCGAGTCCGCTTATCGCCTGGTGGTCAATGCCTCCACGCGCGACCAGGACATGACGTGGATGCACGCGCAGCTGGGCAATTACCAGGTGCAGCTGCATGAACGCCCTGAGCTGGCCATGCTCGCTATCCAAGGCCCTCACGCCCGGCAGAAGATTGCCGAGCTGGTTACCCAGTCTCGCAGCACGCTGATTCACCAGCTCAAGCCCTTCGAAGGCCAGGCCGATGGCGATTGGTTTATAGCGCGCACGGGTTACACCGGTGAAGACGGCCTGGAGATTGTCCTGCCGGCCGATCAGGCACCGGGCTTTTTCAACGACCTGGTAGGTGCCGGTATTTCACCCATCGGCCTTGGCGCCCGCGATACCCTGCGCCTGGAAGCAGGCATGAACCTCTACGGTCAGGACATTCACCAGGATATTTCGCCCCTGGCGTCGAACATGGCCTGGAGCATTGCCTGGGAGCCCGCCGAGCGTAACTTCATTGGTCGTGCTGCGCTGGAAGCGGAAAAAGCGACGGGTGTCCAGTTCAAACTGGTCGGCCTGGTACTGGAAGAGCGCGGGGTTTTACGTGCTCATCAGGTGGTTCGTATCGCCAATATTGGCGAAGGGGAGATCACCAGTGGTAGTTTCTCTCCTACGCTGAGCAAATCCATTGCCCTGGCGCGTGTACCGACGGCCACTGCCGATCGGGCCGAAGTGGAAATCCGCGGCAAGTGGTACCCGGTTCGAGTGGTCAAACCGACCTTCGTGCGCCATGGCAAAACCTTGATCTAACCTATTTTCGGCAGGCCAATGGCCGCTGACATTACCTCTTGAGGACACAGATTATGAGCGATATCCCTGCCGACCTGCGTTTCGCCGAAAGCCACGAATGGGCACGCCTGGAAGCCGACGGCACCGTGACCGTCGGTATTTCCGACCATGCACAGGAAGCGTTGGGTGATGTGGTGTTCGTTGAGCTGACCGAAGTCGGCAGCGTGTTTGACGCGGCGGCCCAGGCGGGTGTGGTGGAGTCGGTGAAGGCCGCTTCGGATATCTACTCGCCGGTAGCTGGCGAAGTGATCGCGGTGAACGAGGCCTTGAGCGACGAGCCAGAGCTGTTGAACTCCGACCCGTACGGCGCGTGGATCTTCAAGCTCAAGCCAAACGACCCGGCTGATCTGGAAAAACTGCTGGATGCTGCTGGCTACAAAGCCGCCATCGGCGAGTAAACGCCAATAGCTGGACCGGCTCAAAACAATGTGGGAGCTGGCTAACCTGCGATGCGGGCACCTCGGTGTATCAGTGATACCCAGGTGATGCACTCGCAGGCTAGCCAGCTCCCACAGCTGATTATGGCTAGCCGGCTTTCAGGACCGCCTTCACTGCTGCCACCGACCGCTCCACATCCGCTTCTGTCATTGCTGTGAACATCGGCAACGACACGATCAAACGACCTACCTTTTCTGCCACCGGGAACATACCTTCCTTGAACCCCTGCGCGCGATAAAGGCTCAGCAGGTGGATCGGTGGGTAGTGATAGCCAATGCCGACGCCGTGGGCCTGCATCTGCTCCATGAAGGTGGCGCGGGCCGGCAGACCGTCCTGGCGTTCCGGCAGCACCAGTTGGAACAGGTGCCAGTTGCTGTTTTCGAAGTCGGCCGGTGGCAGTTGTGCGCCGTATTGCTCTTCAAAATCACTGCCAAAGCATTTGAAATAATGCCGCGCCAGGTTCTGACGATGCGTGGTGATCTGCTCGATATGGGCAAACTGCCCCAGGCCAATGGCGGCGGCGATGTCGGTCATATTGAATTTGCCGCCCAGCACATCCACATCCAAACCGTCGAAGCCGGTGCGGGTAACGCCCTGCAGACGATATTTTTCCGCCAGCCGCGCTTCCTCGGCGTTGTTCAAGACCAGGCAACCGCCCTCGGAAGACGTGATGTTCTTGTTGGCCTGGAAGCTGAAAGACACGAAATCACCGGTGGCGCCGATACGCTCGCCATCCCAGCTGGAACCCAGCGCCTGAGCAGCATCCTCGACGATGCGCAGGTTGTACTTGTTTGCCAGCGCATACAGCATCGGCATGTCCAGGGGCAGGCCGGCCAGGTAAACCGGGATGATCGCCTTGGTGCGCGGGGTAATCGCGGCCTCCACTTGGGCCAGGTCGATGTTGCGGGTGACCGGGTCGATATCGGCAAACACCGGCGTGGCGCCCACTTCCAGGATCACGTTGGCCGTGGCAACCCAGGAGATCGGCGTGGTAATCACTTCATCGCCCGGCCCAATCCCGGCAATGCGCAAGGCAATCTCCATGGTGCACGTCCCGGAGTTGAAGGTGCGCACCGGCCGGCCGCCAAAGTATTCCGACAACTGAGCCTCGAACGCCTGCACTTTCGGCCCACTGGTGATCCAGCCTGAGCGCAGTACATCGCCGACCGCCGAGATGGTGGCTTCATCGATGGTGGGTTTGGAGAACGGCAGGAAGGGCTGTTGGCTCATGACGACGAAGGCATCCGTTTCAGAGTGGCGTTGAGTGGGCGAGGTAGCAGTACCGGCATGGTTGCACGGCTTGACTGAATATAGCCTGTCGCCTGTGAATGAATCGTCGTCGGTTGGGCAAAAAAATGCCGCTTCAAAAGCGGCATTCTCTAATGGGACTCAGAAGGTGTACCGCGCTTCCAGGAACACGTTCTGCTCTTTGAGCTTGCCTTTGAGTTGTTCATCACGAGCGTTCACACGGTTTGCGAAGGTGTTGTAGCCGGTTTCCACGTCACCCATGGCGATGTAACGATAGCCCGCTCCCAGACTCAGTTGCTGGCTAACCTTCGCTTCCAGACCCATGCCTACGCTATAGGCGAGGTTGTGTTGGCGGTTGTTGGCGAAACGGCGGCTTTCATTGGTTTGATAGCCTTCGGCTTCAATGCGTGCGACGCCGACACCTGCCATACCGTAAAACGACAACCACTGGTTGATAGGGATATCTTTATAGCCGTTGAGCATCAAGCGTTGGCTCTGGACCTGCAAACTGTTGACGTTGGCATTAAAGGGGGCCCAGTAGGATTTGAATGTCGAGTTGTTCGGCAGCGTGTATTCCCCTTCCAGTCGCCAGCCATTGTCAAAGCTATAGCCAGCGGCGAAAGAGGCCACGAATGACTTGCTGCTATCCGGGGCGTCCACCCGTTCAGTCACGCGAGGGCTGGTGAGCAACGAACTGGAGAGGTTCTGGCGGGCATTGTTGAATTTGGCTGATCCGTACCAGCTTTCTGCCTGGGCGTAGGCGGTAGCAAATGCAGAGAGCAGCAGAGCGTAGGCAATCTTGTGCATGGGCAGTGATTCGCTTTATTCAAAAAGGAACCCTTAGCTTGTTGCCCGGCAGGAAGAGGCTCCACAGGACTTGTCCGTATTCAGCTGTGAAAGCAGGAACATTTATGTAGTGCTCAGGTGCGATGACCGTAGGAGCTGAAGACAAAAAAATGCCGCTGTTTAAAGCGGCATTTTTTATCGAACCCGAGTTATTCGGTAACTGCGTTTTTCGCGAGAATGGCGTTGGCCAGTTCCATATCCGTGGCTTGCAGGCCAGGGTTGTCGGCGCGGACTTTCTGCATGGCCGCTTCCAGGTACGGGCCGCGGATGCCGCCGTCGCTGGCAACAAAGCTGCCTGCGTCATCCTGGGCGGCGACCACCAGCTTGTGGTCCTTGAAGGTCAGGTACGTCGAGCCAGTGGTGGCGCCCGACGAGATGACATTGCGCCAGAAACTGTCGGCCATGGCTGAACCGACAGGGAGGGAAAGCACAGCGAGGGTTGCGACAGCATATTTGAGACGCATGATGGGTGACTCCGGGTGGGTTATCTGTACATTATGATTGTAGTTATCCCGACCGAGTTCCCTCACTGACTAAACAGTTTCAACCCTTAACACCACGCCTTCTTGGCCAATCACCCGGACTTGAGCACCTGCAGCGCTGTCCGGGCCGGTGACCATCCATACGCCGTCACCGACCTTTATCTTGCCTCGCCCATCCACAATTGCCTGATGCACCACGAAGGTGCGGCCGATCAGCTCCGAGCCACGCTCGTTCAGTCCCGGCTGGTCGCTGGCCTTGGCACTGCTGCGCTGGCGCCTCCACCAATACACCGCGGTCAGGATCGACAACACGGCAAACAGTAGGAGTTGCCACTCCAGCCCCAAGGGTGGCACCAGGAACTTGATCACACCCACGGCCGCCGCCGCGATGCCCATCCACAGCAGGTAACCACCGGCACCGAATACCTCAAGGATCAACAGCACCGTACCCAGTGCCAGCCAATCCCAAAACGACAGATGCTGCAGGAAATCCCACATGGCGCTGGCCTCAGCCTTTCTTGTTGTCGAACGTTGCCTTGACGATCTCGCCGATACCACCGACTGCACCGATCACCTGGCTGGCTTCCAGCGGCATCAGGATGACCTTGCTGTTGTTGGCCGATGCCAGCTTGCCCAGCGCATCAATGTATTTTTGCGCGACGAAGTAGTTCACCGCTTGCACATTGCCCGACGCGATCGCTTCCGACACGACTTGCGTCGCGCGGGCTTCTGCTTCGGCCTGACGTTCGCGGGCTTCAGACTCCAGGAACGCCGCCTGCCGGCTACCTTCGGCCTCAAGGATCTGCGCCTGTTTCTTGCCTTCGGCGGTCAGGATTGCCGATGCTCGCAGCCCTTCCGCTTCAAGGATCTGTGCACGCTTGATTCGCTCGGCTTTCATCTGGCCCGACATGGCGGCCATCAGGTCGGCGGGCGGGCTGATGTCCTTGATCTCGATACGGGTGATCTTGATGCCCCACGGCGCGGTGGCTTCGTCTACGGTCTTCAGCAGTTTTTCGTTGATGCCATCACGCTGGCTGAGCATGGCATCCAGCTCCATGGACCCGAGTACGGTACGGATGTTGGTTTGCAGCAGGTTGCGGATGGCGTGTTCGAGGTTGTTGACCTCGTACGCGGCCTGGGCGGTGTTGACCACCTGGAAGAAACACACGGCGTCGATCTGCACAGTGGCGTTGTCGGCGGTGATGACTTCCTGGGGTGGGATATCCAGCACGCTTTCCATCACGTTGATCTTGCGACCAATGCGGTCCATGACCGGGATGATGATGTTCAGGCCAGGTTTGAGGGTGTTGGTGTAGCGGCCGAAACGCTCGACCGTCCACTGGTACCCCTGTGGGACCACCTTGAAACCCATGAATAGGATGGCAATGGCCAATCCCACGAAAAGAAGCAGTACGGTTCCGATCTGCATAGCGATTCCCTATCTGAATGTTTCAGTGAAACGACGTTGAGCCGATTGTAACGGTGTTGTCACCGATAAGAACGGTTTCACTGCTTATCAAACAAAGGATTTGTTACCGAATCCCCAGGCGTTACTCGTAATACTTCTGCCATCGTGGTCAGCCCCGCCTCGACCTTTTTCACGCCGGCCATGCGCAGGCTGCACATACCTTGGGCAATCGCTTTCTGGCGCAGGGCGTGTAGATCGGCGCCGGGTGTGATCAGGGTTTTGAGTGCTTCATTCAGCACCATGATTTCGTAAACACCGGCTCGCCCCCGATAACCGCTCTGTCGACACTCCCCGCATCCGACCGCCTCATGGGCGTCACCCAGCGTCCGCTTGCAATGAGGGCACAACACCCGCACCAGCCGCTGCGCCATCACCCCCAGCAAGGTGGCCTTGATCAAATAATGAGCAATGCCCAGTTCCTGCAAACGGCTGATGGCGCTGGGGGCGTCGTTGGTATGCAGGGTCGACAGCACCAGATGCCCAGTCAACGCGGCCTGGATCGCCATTTCGGCGGTCTCTTGGTCGCGGATCTCGCCAATCATGATGATGTCCGGGTCCTGGCGCAGCAGGGCGCGGATACCGCTGGCGAAGGTCAGGTCGATGTTGTGCTGCACCTGCATTTGGTTGAACGTGGGCTCGACCATCTCGATCGGGTCTTCCACGGTGCACAGGTTGACCTCCCGGGTCGCCAGTTGCCTGAGTGTGGTGTAGAGCGTGCTGGTCTTGCCCGAACCGGTCGGGCCGGTCACCAGGATGATGCCGTGAGTCTGGCGCGTCATGGATTGCCAGCGTCGCTGGTCATCCGCCGACAGGCCAAGCTGGTCAAAGCCCTTGAGCAACACCTGCGGGTCGAAAATCCGCAGCACCAACTTCTCGCCAAATGCCGTGGGCAAGGTGGAAAGGCGTAGCTCAACCTCAGCGCCCGTCGGGCTTTTGGTTTTGACCCGGCCGTCCTGGGGCCTGCGTTTTTCTGCCACGTTCATGCGGCCTAGGCTTTTCAGGCGGCTGACTACCGCCATCGTTACCTGGGGCGGAAACTGGTAGACATCATGCAGCAGCCCGTCGATACGAAAGCGCACACGTCCCTGTTCACGGCACGGTTCAATGTGGATATCACTGGCGCGCTGGGCGAAAGCGTACTGCAGCAGCCAGTCGACGATATTGACGATGTGTGCGTCATTGGCATCCGGTTCCTGTTCGCGGGCGCCGAGGTTGAGCAGGTCGACGTTGCCAGCTGCCACCACCTTTTGATCGGCTCCGCTGACGGACTTCGCCAGCCGGTAGAACTCACCGATACAGCGCGTAATGTCCTGGGGATTGGCGACCACGCGTTTGATCGAACGCTTGAGCACCTGCGAAAGCCCGGCTTCCCAACTGGTGACATGGGGCTGGGCGCTGGCGACGGTGACGGTTTGGGCATCCACCGCCACCGCGAGGATGGCGTGGCGTTGGGCGAACGCGTGGGACATCAGTGGCACTACCGTCGCCACGTCGATTTTCAATGGGTCGATGCGCAGATAAGGTTGCCCGGCCCGTTGGGCGAGCCATTCGGTCAGGGTTTCCAGGCACAGGCCTTGGGCTGCGATGCTCTCCAATGGGTGCAGGGTGTTGCTGGCCGGCAGCGCCGACAAGCGTTGGGCGATTTCTGGCGTGATCAGCCGCCCTTCGACCAAAGCCGGCAACAGTTGATGCAGTTCCAATCGTTGATCAACCGGCATGAAGGTTTTCCTGGGTGGCTGAGGGCGTAAGTCCCAGGCTAGCCAGCCGCTGAATATCTTCCTCCCAGTGTGTATTGCAGGCTTTTACTGGGCGACCGCCACCACCGCTTGAGGCCCTACGGAATCAGCCGACCACATATCCAGAGTGCACACGCTGATCAGGTTTCGAATCTTTTCACCGATCACCTGGGCCCGGTGCCAGCTCAGGCCGTCCATCACGATGTCGATGTTCAGCAGGTCCTCTTCGCGGTTCACCATGACCTGTCGCGGCGTGAGGAATTGCAGGGCGAAATAGTTGAGGACCCGGCACAACAGGTCGGGCTCCGCCTCGGCGACGATTCGGTAATGCGCCTGGCAATGAACGCTGTTGACGGCCCACGCGTCGACGCGGGTAACGGGGTAGTTGGTTTCGACGGCGTGCATGGGAAAGCTCCAGATTCGACTGGAGAAATTTTTACATTCGCCAGCGGAGATTTCTTATCTAAGATGAGCCTGTTTTAGGAATAATCGAATTGATCAATTCAAGATAGGCACCATTGAAGGTATTTATATGCACAGCGAGTTGGACGCTTACGACCGCCGTATCCTGGCCTTGCTGCAAGAGGACGCCTCGCTGTCCAGCGCACAGATCGCCGAACAGGTGGGCCTTTCTCAGTCACCTTGCTGGCGGCGTATTCAACGTCTCAAGGAAGAGGGCGTGATTCGCGGCCAGGTGACTTTGCTGGATCGCAAGAAGATCGGCCTCAATACGCAGATCTTCGCCGAGGTCAAACTCAACGCCCACGGGCGCTCCAACTTCACCGAGTTCACCGACGCGATTCGCGGGTTTCCGGAAGTGCTGGAGTGTTATGTGCTGATGGGGGCGGTGGATTTTCTGCTGCGCATCGTTACTTCGGACATTGAGGCCTATGAGCGGTTTTTCTTCGAGAAGTTGTCGATGGTGCCGGGGATTCAGGAGGTCAATTCGATTGTGGCGTTGTCGGAGATCAAGTCCACCACCAGCCTGCCAGTGTTGCGCTGACAGGGCCGGCCTCATCGCGGGCAAGTCCACAGTGGATTGAGTTCACAGCTACCTGTCTGTGAACACAATCAGCGTGGGAGCCGGGCTTGCCCGCGATGACATCGTTACAGACGCAACAAAGTCTTCCAGGCCCGGTTCTGATACACCGCAATCGCCTGATGCATCCGCGCATCCAGCGACTCATCGGTGATCGGCTGGTTGGCCAGTTGGGCCAACTTGTTCAGCTCACCGTACAAACGGTCCAGCTCCGGAATGTCCACCACCTGACGCGCATGGTGCAGCCAGGCCTGGATGCGTTCGATACGCGGCAGTTGCTCGGCCAGGTCTTCCGGCTGTTGCTGGTAGCGCGGCAGTTGCAGGGCGACGGCGTCCTCGGCGAGCAGGCGCGGCAGCCAGTTGGTGAGTTGCGCAGCGCCCTGGCGGTTGCCACGCACGTTGCGGTCGGCAGTCCAGGTACGGGCGAGCAGCCAGCGCGAGGCGTTCAGGGAAAACAGGCCCCAGCGCACGTCTTCCAGTTCTTCGGTGAACTGTTCCGGCGCGGCTTTGCGGATGTCTTCGTCGTCGTCACCGGCTTGAACCAGTGGGCGCCAGTCTTCCAGCAGGGCATCCAGTGCGCTGCGCAGTTCGCTGGTGGATTGACGCGGTGCGGCCTGGCCGAGGCTGCCGACCAGGGCGCGCAGTTCGCCGAGGTTGTCGACCCAGTCTTGCAGCAGGCGCCAGTGGCCATTGAAGCGGTACTGCTCGGCCAGGCGCTGGCTGCTGCCCAGCAGGTGCCACATGATCGCGGCGAAGGCGTCGTCCAATGGCATTTCGGCGTGCAGCTGTGGCGCCGGCAGGCTCAGGGAATAGCTGCTGGCGTCGTACAGGCGGTAGCCGCGCTCGGCCTTGCTGATATCGCATGGCATCAGTGCCAGGGTGGCGGCCAGTTCGGCGGCCAGCTCCAGCAATGCAGCCGGTTCGCCTTCGCGCAGTTCCAGTTCCAGCTCACAGATCTCTTCTTTCTGCTTGCCGACGACCACGTGGCCCAGGTCCAGGGCGGCTTCGATGACTACCTTGGCCTTGCCGCGGCCCCAGGCGATTTCGGCGCGTTCGCGCACGAAGTCGGTGGTGAAGATCGGCTTGAGGGTCTTTTTGTCCAACTCGGCCAATTGCTCGGGCCAGCATTCGCCGTCGAGTTTTTTCACGTCGAGCTTGGCTTTGGGCAGGTCCCAGTTGTATTCGTTGCGTTCCGACAAGCCGGCGACGCTTTGGCCGCGGGTCTTGAGGGTCTGGATGATGTCGTCACCGTCCTTGCGCAGGCGCAGGGCGACTTTGGCCTGGGCCAGATCGCGCTCGGGGGTGTCGAAATACTGGTTCATCAACTCACGGCGTTCCCAGCCACTTTTGTTGCGTTTTTTCAGGAGCGGGTGCTCACGCAGCGCCGCGAGGGTCTCGCGGCTGACGCGGAGTTTGATTTCAGTTTCTTTTTGCATGGCCGGTACATCCAGGATCGGGAGCGCAGCCGGGGAAAAGAGTGGCTGCCAAGGTCGTGCAGTGTACAGGAGTGAGCCCGGCAACGTGCCGCAACGGTTTATTGTGTCGTGCAGATGGCTCTATAGTGAGGTTCATCCGGGAAGCTGAGAGACCGCGCATGCCGTTACCGTCCATGAAAGAGCAGTTCGCCGCATTGATTGCAGCGCCTTCTGTGAGTTGCACCCAGGCATCTCTCGACCAGACCAACCGCCCGGTGATCGATTTGCTTGCCAGTTGGCTGGGGGACCTGGGGTTCGCCATCGACATCCAGCAAGTCAGCCCTGGCAAGTTCAACCTGCTGGCCAGCTTCGGCAGTGGTCCCGGTGGCCTGGTGCTGGCGGGGCATAGCGACACGGTCCCCTATGACGCCGCACTGTGGAAGACCGATCCGCTCAAGCTGACGGAAGTCGACGGCCGCTGGGTGGGACTGGGCAGTTGCGACATGAAAGGCTTTTTCGCCCTGGCCATCGAAGCAGTGCTGCCCCTGCTGGACCAGACGTTCAAGCAGCCGCTGCTGATCCTCGCCACCTGCGATGAAGAAAGCTCCATGTCCGGTGCCCGTGCATTGGCCGAGGCAGGGCGTCCGCTGGGCCGTGCAGCGGTGATTGGCGAGCCGACCGGGCTCAAGCCGATCCGCTTGCACAAAGGCGTGATGATGGAACGCATCGACATTCTCGGTCAAAGCGGCCATTCGTCGGATCCCAGCCTGGGCCACAGCGCCCTCGAAGCCATGCACGACGCCATCGGCGAACTGCGTGGCCTACGCCTGGGCTGGCAGCGCGAGTATCGCAACCCCCAATTCAGCGTGCCGCAGCCGACCATGAACTTCGGCTGCATCCACGGCGGCGATAACCCCAACCGCATCTGCGGCCAGTGTTCCCTGGAGTTTGATCTGCGGCCTTTGCCGGGCATGGATCCCGAGGTGCTACGCGCCGCGATCCGGCAGAAGCTTGAACCGCTCGCCGAGCGCCATCAGGTCAAGATCGACTACGCGCCACTGTTCCCCGCGGTCCCTCCCTTCGAGCAACCGGAAGACACCGAACTGGTGCGGGTGGCGGAACGATTGACCGGCCATCGTGCCGAAGCAGTAGCGTTCGGCACCGAAGCGCCTTATCTTCAGCGCCTTGGTTGTGAAACCCTGGTGCTCGGCCCCGGCGACATCGCGTGCGCCCACCAGCCGGGCGAGTACCTCGAAATGTCACGCTTGACGCCTACAGTGCGTCTATTGCGGGAACTGATCGAACATTACTGCCTGAAGCCTGCATAAATTAACCCCTGATTGTTCGTACATAGAAGGAGAGTGAGCGTGTCGCCAAGCCTGTTCCGACGATAACCATCAGCCCGCTGTGCGTTTTCACGACTCATCCTTTTTCGGCTGCTTTTTATTACAGGCCCAGGTTCCATGCCCGACTACGTAAATTGGCTTCGTCACGCTTCCCCTTACATCAACGCGCACCGCGACTGCACCTTTGTGGTCATGCTGCCCGGCGACGGTGTGGAACATCCCAACTTCGGCAACATCGTCCACGACCTGGTGTTGCTCCACAGCCTCGGCGTGCGCCTGGTATTGGTCCACGGCTCGCGCCCACAGATCGAAGCGCGCCTTGAAGCCCGTGGCCTGACCCCGGCTTACCACGAAGGCTTGCGCATCACTGATGCGGCAACGCTGGAGTGTGTGATCGACGCGGTTGGCCAACTGCGTATCGCCATTGAAGCGCGCCTGTCCATGGACATGGCGTCGTCGCCAATGCAGGGTTCGCGCCTGCGGGTAGCCAGCGGCAACCTGGTCACCGCGCGTCCTATCGGAGTATTGGAAGGTGTGGACTACCACCACACCGGCGAAGTGCGCCGCGTCGATCGCAAGGGTATCAATCGCCTGTTGGACGAGCGTTCCATCGTGCTGCTGTCGCCATTGGGGTACTCGCCTACCGGTGAGATCTTCAACCTGGCCTGCGAGGACGTCGCCACTCGCGCCGCCATCGACCTGGGTGCCGACAAGCTGCTGCTGTTTGGCGCAGACATGGGCCTGATCGATGAAAACGGTCGTCTGGTGCGCGAACTGCGTCCGCAACAAGTGCCCGCACACCTGCAGCGCCTGGGCAGCAGCAACTACCAGGCCGAGCTGTTGGATGCGGCCGCGGAGGCCTGCCGTGGCGGAGTAGGGCGCAGTCATATTGTCAGCTACGCCGAAGACGGCGCGTTGCTCACCGAACTGTTCACCCGCGACGGGGGCGGTACGCTGGTGGCCCAGGAGCAATTCGAACTGGTGCGCGAAGCGGCGATTGAAGATGTCGGTGGCTTGCTCGACCTGATCAGCCCGTTGGAAGAGCAGGGCATCCTGGTGCGCCGTTCGCGGGAAGTGCTGGAGCGCGAGATCGAGCAATTCAGCGTGGTGGAGCGCGAAGGCATGATCATCGCCTGCGCGGCGCTGTATCAGATCGCGGATTCGAATGCGGGGGAGCTGGCGTGCCTGGCGGTGAACCCGGAATATCGCCACGGCGCGCGCGGAGATGTGTTGCTGGAGCGTATCGAATCCCGTGCCCGAGCCCAGGGATTGAAGACCTTGTTTGTCCTCACCACCCGCACCGCCCACTGGTTCCGTGAGCGAGGTTTTGAGCCGAGCAGCGTGGACCGTCTGCCGTCGGCGCGGGCTTCGCTGTACAACTATCAGCGCAATTCGAAGATTTTCGAAAAGGCGCTGTAACTAAAAGCTGGGGCTGGCTTGTGTGGGAGCTGGCTTGCCAGCGATAGCATCACCTCGGTTCAACTGAGCACCGAGGCGCTTGCATCGCAGGCAAGCCAGCTCCCACAGGGAGCGCATTTATTTCGAGATAAATGTGTCGGTCACGAAGGCCGAGTAATCCGGCAATACCGTTTCAACCTTCCCTTGTTCCTTCAAGAACTTCGCCGTCTCCCCAATCGCCGTTGCTGTCCCGCCTTTAAGCAGCGCATCGGTTTGCTGTGCTTGCGCGTCTGGGAACGTCGTCCCGGCGAGCAGTTCAGGAATGTCCACAGCATTTGAGCCTGTCAGTTTCGCGATTTTCTGGACCGGCTCGGAATCCACGGTCCAGCCGTCCTTATGGGCCGCATACTCGGCAAATGAATCCAGCGTAACCTTGGCGAACTTGGCCACTATGTCAGGATGTTTTTCCGCAAAATCCTTGCGCGCCACCCACACTTCAAACGTCGGCGCGCCCCACTGACCCACCTGGGCCGCGTCTGTCAGGGTCTTGCCGGTCTTGCGGATTTCGCCCAGGGCCGGCGACCACACGAATGCACCGTCGATATCGCCGCGTTTCCACGCGGCGGCAATTTCGGCCGGTTGCAGGTTCACCACCTTGACTTGCCTGGTGTCCAGGCCCCAGTGCTTCAGTGCGCCGAGCAGGCTGTAATGCGAGGTTGAGACAAATGGCGTAGCGATGGTTTTGCCGATCAGATCCTTGGGTGCGTCAATGTGGCTGCCGTTACGCACCACCAATGCTTCAGAAGTATTGATCTGGGCCGATACGATGAACGCGACGATGGGTAGATTGCGAGAAGCCGCTGCCGCGAGGGGGCTGGAACCGAGATTGCCAATCTGCACATCGCCTGAGGCAATAGCGGTTACGACTTCCGGCCCACTGTTGAAACGGCGCCAGGCGATTTTCTCGCCGATGGCCTTCTCATAGAGGCCGTCGGCCTGTGGGACTTTGCTGGGATCGATGCCGGTTTGGTAGCCGATGGTTAAATCGGCCGCTTTGACACCAAAAGAAAGTATTAGTGACACAAAAACTGTAACAAATTGACGGGAGGATGTGCGTTTGGCCATGATGGCGTCGCCTTTTTGATCGTGGGTGACGTATGCAACTGTACGGCCACACTAATCGATCTAAAAAAGCGCTAACAAATACCCTTTAGGAATTAGCTTATGGAGCGGTTCGTCTAACCTGACAGGCCAGCATCATGGAAAGGCTTATTCCAAAATCGTATGAAAAAGAATGAAATAATTCTTTTTGGGTGTATGAAAAACTCATTACCCTGCAGGGACCAAATCAACTGCGATTAGACGAAGGTAGTAGACATACAAGGTTACGATTGACTTGGTAGTCACTATCTGGCGCTAATCGCGCATCTGTGGATCGAGGGCGTCAGACCCGAGACCAAAGAAATACAAAAATTAGAAATGAGAGGAGCGGTACATGAAGAAGTCCACCTTGGCACTGGCTGTAGCCCTGGGCGCAATCGCTCAGCAAGCAGGCGCTGCCGGTTTCGTTGAAGACAGTAAAGCAACACTGGGTCTGCGTAACTTTTACATCAATACCGACAACCGTAACGGTACCGGCGCGAACAAGAACGAAGAATGGGGTCAAGGCTTCGATCTGCGTTTCATCTCCGGTTATACCCAAGGCACTGTTGGCTTCGGTGTTGACGCTATTGGCCTGCTGGGTGTTCGTCTGGATTCGGGCGGCGGCACCAACGGCGCCACCAAGCCAAGCGGCGCCAACCCAGGCTCCTACGGCGGCACCATCTTCCCTAGCGAGCATAACGGCAAGGCCGTTAATGACTACTCCAGCCTGGGTTTGACGGCCAAAGCCAAGATCTCTCAGACCGAACTGAAGCTGGGTACCTTGCAGCCTAAGTTGCCTGTGATCATCACCAACGATGGTCGTCTGTTGCCACAGACGTTCCAGGGTGGCCAGATCACTACCAACGATATCAAGGACCTGACGCTGGTCGGCGGTCAGATCGAAAAAGCCAAGGGCCGTAACTCCAGCAGCAACGAAAACCTGTCGTTGTCGGGTGCTAACAGCCGTGGCGCTACCTGGCGTGACAGCAACAAATTCATCTACGCCGGGGGTGACTACAAGATCACCAAAGACCTGACTGCCCAGTATTACTACGGCAATCTGGAAGACTTCTACAAGCAGCACTTCCTGGGTCTGACCCACAACTGGGCTATCGGCCCGGGTGTTTTGAAGTCTGATCTGCGTTACTTCAACAGCTCCGATGATGGCGCCAACGGTAACGAATCCGCTTACTTCACCACTGGCAACTACCAAGGCTTCCGCGCCGGTAAGGGCAAGGTCGACAACAATCTGTACAGCGGCCTGTTCCTGTACACCGTTGCCGGTCACACCTTCGGTGGTGGTTATCAAGTCAGCAACGGCAGCAGCGACTTCCCTTGGTTGAACCAGGGCGACGGTTCGTCGGCTTACCTGACCACTGACATGCAGATCCAGAAGTTTGCCCGTGCCGGCGAACGTACCTGGCAAGCTCGCTACGCTTATGACTTCGCCAAGGTTGGCGTTCCTGGTCTGACCGCCGGTGTTGTCTACCTCAAAGGCAGCGACATCGACACCGTAGCTAACACCGCTTCTCGTACACAGTTCAACGGTCAGTCCGAGTGGGAACGTGACATCACCGTTGCCTACGTGATTCCAGAAGGTCCGCTGAAAAACCTCGGCGTGGCGTGGAAGAACGCTATGTGGCGCACCGACATCGCTGGCGCGCGTGATCAAGACGAAAACCGTCTGATCGTCAGCTACTCGATCCCGCTGTTGTAAGCCTGTAAAACCTTGCCCGGCGCAACGCCGGGCAGGGTGTCTTGCCGTTCAAGTCGGGCTAAACCCCCGCAAGCCCTTCCTGAACCCCTCTTTGTACAGCGTCTCAAGGCCTTCTCGAACCTTGGAAACGATGTTGCTCTTCGCCTTTGCCTACGTCCAATGAACAGATTTTTAATATTCCTTTATCGTCTAGATAAATCGATATTTATTCTTTTTAAATAATCCGCAAACCATGCACAGTGGGTTCCATAAGCACTCATCAGGAGCCACACCATGAGCCTAAGACTGGGCGATATCGCCCCCGACTTCGAACAGGATTCCAGCGCCGGCAAAATTCGTTTCCACGAGTGGCTGGGCGATAGCTGGGGTGTGTTGTTTTCCCACCCGGCGGACTTTACCCCGGTGTGCACCACCGAGCTGGGTTTCACCGCCAAGCTCAAGGACGAATTCGCCAAGCGCGGCGTCAAGGCTATCGCCCTGTCGGTTGACCCGGTGGACTCGCACCACAAGTGGATCGAAGACATCAACGAAACCCAGAACACGGTCGTCAACTTTCCGATCCTGGCCGACGCCGACCGTAAAGTGTCCGACCTGTACGACCTGATCCACCCCAACGCCAGTGACACCCTCACCGTGCGTTCCTTGTTCGTGATCGACCCGAACAAGAAGATCCGCCTGACCATCACCTACCCGGCCAGCACCGGCCGCAACTTCCACGAAATCCTGCGCGTCATCGACTCGCTGCAACTGACCGACAACCACAAGGTCGCCACGCCCGCCAACTGGCAGGACGGTGATGAGGTGGTGATCGTGCCGTCGCTCAAGGATGAGGACGAGATCAAGCAGCGCTTTCCGAAGGGTTACCGGGCGGTGAAGCCGTATCTGCGGCTTACCCCTCAGCCGAATCGTTAACGCAGGCCCAATGTGGGCGCGAGCTTGCTCGCGAAGGCAGGCTGTCAGTCGATGCATCCTTTAATGACACACCACTTTCGCGAGCAAGCCCGCTCCCACATGTAAATCGCATTTCAAGGCTCACACAGCAGGGGTTTTCAGGCCGTTTTTACGGCCTTTTTTTTCGTCCGGTGATTCATCATCTGCATATTTCTTTAAGGAATAAACAAATGAAAAAATAAGATTTATAGATATATAAATCAGCTGATAAGGTCTGTTCCATCTTGGCGCTATCGCCACACAGCGAACCGCTGACACCTGCGCAAGGAATTCCTGCATGTTGGTCGTAACACTTGGAGGCAGTCCCAGCCAGCGCTCCCGCTCAGGGGTGCTGCTGGATAAAACCCGTCAGTGGTTGCAAGAAAAAGGCGTCGAAGTGGTGAGTTACCAGATACGGGATTTCCCGGCTGAAGACCTGCTGCATGCGCGCTTCGACAGTCCCAAGGTCATCGACCTGCTGCAACAAGTGGCTAATGCAGATGGCCTGGTGATCGCCACGCCGGTGTACAAGGCTTCGTTCTCCGGCGCGCTGAAAACCGTGTTGGACCTGCTGCCCGAGCGCGCCCTGGCCCACAAGGTCGTGTTGCCGATGGCCACGGGTGGCAGCATCGCCCACATGCTGGCCGTGGACTATGCCTTGAAGCCGGTGCTGTCGGCGCTGAAGGCACAGGAGTTGCTCCACGGTATCTTTGCCGAGGACAGTCAGATCGCTTACGGCGAAGGCAGTGCCCAGGCACAACTGGTGCCGGTACTCGAACACCGTTTGCACGAGGCACTGGAGACGCTGTACGACGCCATGGCCCGTCGCCCGAAACCGCTGGACCCTCACGTGTTGAATGAACGTTTGTTGAGTGCTCGCTGGAGCATTTAAGCCACACCGAAATGTAAAAAACTCACCTTACTCAGCCGCCAACGGCCAAGCAGGTGCAGCCAACCCCCTAAACGCATTATTTGGAGAGAGCGCCATGCGCACTGTCATCTTGCGTCGTGGTCTGGTCGCACTGTTTGCTGCGGCTGTGTCCTTCGGCGCCATTGTTCAAGCTCAAGCCGCCGAGACCTTGCGGATCGGTTATCAGAAGTACGGCACGCTGGTGCTGCTCAAGGCCAAGGGCACGTTGGAAAAACGTTTGGCTGCCCAAGGCGTGAACGTGCAGTGGACTGAGTTCCCTGGCGGCCCGCAATTGCTGGAAGGCTTGAACGTCGGCTCCATCGACTTCGGCGTGACCGGCGAAACCCCACCGGTCTTCGCCCAGGCAGCCGGTGCCGACTTGCTCTACGTGGCCTACGAGCCGCCTGCACCGACCAGCGAAGCGATCCTGGTGCCGAAAGATTCACCGATCAAATCCGTGGCTGAGCTCAAGGGCAAGAAAGTCGTGCTCAACAAAGGCTCCAACGTGCATTACCTGTTGGTACGTGCCTTGGAAGATACCGGCTTGAAATACACCGACGTGCAGGCCGTGTTCCTGCCGCCCGCCGATGCCCGTGCCGCCTTCGAGCGTGGCAGCGTGGACGCCTGGGTCATCTGGGACCCGTACCAGGCCGCCGCCGAAAAACAACTGCAAGCCCGCACCCTGCGTGATGGCACCGGCATCGCCGACAATCACCAGTTCTACCTGGCGACAAAGCCATACGCCCAACAGCACCCCGAAGTGATCAAGGCGCTGGTGGAGGAGGTACGCGCCGTGGGCGAATGGTCCAAGGCCAACCCACAGGAAGTGACTGAACAAGTGGCGCCGCTGCTTGGCCTGCCGGCTGACATCACCCTGACCTCGGTGAAACGCCAAGGCTACGGTGCACTGTTCCTGACCCCTGAAGTGGTGGCTGCCCAGCAGAAGATCGCCGACAGCTTCTACCAACTCAAACTGATCCCCAAGCCCTTGAACATCAAGGACGTGATCTGGACGCCACCCGCCGCCGTGGCCACAGCGCCGTAATCCGACTTCTTCAGGAGACAACTCCATGAGCCTCACTATTTTCTGGTTCCTGCCTACCCACGGCGACGGCCATTACCTTGGCACTGCCGAAGGCGCTCGCGCCGTTGACCACGGTTACCTGCAGCAAGTGGCCCAGGCCGCTGATCGCCTGGGTTTCGGCGGGGTGCTGATCCCTACCGGGCGCTCCTGCGAAGACTCGTGGCTGGTGGCCGCCTCGCTGATCCCGGTGACCCAGCGTCTGAAATTCCTTGTCGCACTGCGCCCCGGGATCATTTCCCCGACGGTAGCGGCGCGTCAGGCAGCAACCCTGGATCGTCTGTCCGGTGGCCGTGCGTTGTTTAATCTGGTCACCGGTGGTGATCCAGAAGAACTGGCCGGTGACGGCTTGTTCCTCAGCCACGAAGAGCGCTACCAGGCCTCGGTGGAATTCACCCGTATCTGGCGCCGTGTGCTGGAAGGCGAAACCGTGGATTACGACGGCGAGCACATCCGCGTCAAAGGCGCCAAGCTGCTTTACCCGCCGATCCAGCAACCGCGCCCGCCGCTGTACTTCGGTGGTTCTTCCGAAGCGGCCCAGGACCTGGCAGCCGAGCAGGTGGAAATGGTGCTGACCTGGGGCGAGCCGCCGGCGGCCGTCGCGGAAAAAATCGAACAGGTGCGGGCCAAGGCCGCAAAACTCGGACGCACCGTGCGCTTCGGTATTCGCCTGCATGTGATCGTGCGTGAAACCAACGATGAAGCGTGGAAAGCCGCCGACAAACTGATCTCCCATCTGGACGACGACACCATCGCCCGTGCCCAGGCCTCCCTGGCGCGTTTCGATTCCGTCGGCCAGCAGCGCATGGCCGCCTTGCATGGTGGTAACCGCGACAACCTCGAAGTCAGCCCCAACCTGTGGGCCGGCGTCGGCCTGGTCCGTGGCGGTGCGGGCACCGCGCTGGTGGGCGATGGCCCAACGGTGGCGGCACGCGTGAAGGAGTACGCAGCGCTGGGCATCGACACCTTTATCTTCTCCGGTTATCCACACCTGGAAGAGTCGTATCGCGTCGCGGAGCTGCTGTTTCCCCACCTGGATATCGAGCGTCCCGAGCTGCCGAAAAGCGCCGGCTACGTGAGCCCGTTTGGCGAGATGGTCGCCAACGACATCCTTCCCAAAGCTGCGTCACAGAGCTAAGGCAGCGCCATGAACTATGAAAAATTGAGCCACCGTGTGGCGCCCTGGGTACTGCCGGTTCTATTGCTGGTGGTGTGGCAGTTGTCGGTATCGGCGGGCTGGTTGTCGACCCGTATCCTGCCGGCCCCCAGCGCAGTGATTGAAGCCGGTATCAACCTGGTCGCCAGCGGCGAAATCTGGACCCACCTGGCCATCAGTGGCTGGCGTGCCGGCCTGGGTTTCCTGATCGGTGGCAGCATCGGCCTGGCCCTGGGCTTCATCACCGGCCTGTCGAAGTGGGGTGAACGCCTGCTGGACAGCTCGGTGCAGATGATCCGTAACGTGCCGCACCTGGCACTGATCCCGCTGGTGATCCTGTGGTTCGGCATTGACGAGACGGCGAAGATTTTCCTGGTCGCCCTCGGTACGCTGTTCCCGATCTACCTCAACACCTATCACGGCATCCGCAACGTTGATCCGGCACTGGTGGAAATGTCGCGCAGCTATGGCTTGTCCGGGTTCAGCCTGTTCCGCCAGGTGATCCTGCCGGGCGCGCTGCCGTCGATCCTGGTGGGCGTGCGCTTTGCCCTGGGCTTCATGTGGCTGACGCTGATCGTGGCGGAAACCATCTCGGCCAGTGCCGGTATCGGTTATCTGGCGATGAACGCCCGTGAATTCCTGCAAACCGATGTGGTGGTACTGGCCATCGTCATGTACGCCATCCTCGGCAAACTCGCGGACCTGGCGGCTCGTGGCCTGGAGCGTGTATGGCTGCGTTGGCACCCGGCGTATCAAGTGAACAAAGGCGGTGTGGCATGACAGCTCAACAACCCCCGCGCCTGCTGAAGGGCATTCCCCTGGCGGTACGCAAGTTGCGCAAGGCCTTTGGCGCGCGCGAAGTGCTCAAGGACATCGACCTGCATATTCCGGCCGGCCAATTCGTGGCGGTGGTCGGGCGCAGCGGTTGCGGCAAAAGTACCTTGCTGCGCCTGCTGGCCGGTCTGGATAAGGCCAGCGGCGGCGAGCTGCTGGCCGGTTCCGCGCCATTGAGCGAAGCGATTGAAGACACGCGGCTAATGTTCCAGGAAGCACGGCTGCTGCCGTGGAAGAAGATCATCGACAACGTGGGGCTGGGGCTTAAAGGCGACTGGCGCCCCAAAGCGCTGGAAGCCTTGGAAGCGGTCGGCCTGGCTGAACGTGCCAATGAATGGCCGGCGGCGCTGTCCGGCGGGCAGAAGCAACGCGTGGCCCTGGCCCGTGCGCTCATCCATCAACCGCGTTTGTTGCTGTTGGATGAGCCGTTGGGCGCGCTGGATGCCTTGACCCGTATCGAGATGCAGCAACTGATCGAAAACCTGTGGCAGAAGCACGGTTTCACCGTGTTGCTGGTCACCCACGATGTCAGTGAAGCCGTGGCGATTGCCGACCGGGTGATCCTGATCGAAGACGGTGAAATCGGTTTGGACCTTATCGTCGACCTGCCACGCCCACGTGCCCGGGGCTCACATCGCCTGGCCGCGCTGGAAGCCGAAGTGCTCAACCGTGTGTTGTCCCTGCCGGGCTCACCGCCGGAACCCGAACCTGTTTCACCGCTGCCTACGCAATTGCGCTGGGCTCAATAACTCACTTGTCCCATGAAGAGAGAACGACATGACTATTAAAGCTATCAACGTGCGTAACCAGTTCAAAGGCACCATCAAAGAAATCGTCGAAGGCGACGTGCTGTCGGAGATCGACGTGCAGACCGCTTCCGGCATCGTCACTTCCGTGATCACCACCCGTTCGGTCAAAGAGCTGGAGCTGGTGATTGGCAGCGAAGTGATTGCCTTTGTGAAGTCCACCGAGGTGTCGATCGCCAAGTTGTGATCGAGGATCGTTGTCGCTTCCGAGATCGCCTTCGCGAGCAAGCCCGCTCCCACATTTTGATGTGTGAACGGGCTTGCTCGCGAAGAGGCCGCCCCCATCGGTACAAGACTTAGTGCGCAGCCGGCCGCTTAGGCAAATACGCCGGTAAATAAAGCCCCACATACGCATCAAACACCCGCATCCCTTCATCCGCCATGCGTGGCGTAATCAGCCCATGCTGATGCACCGAGCGCGCATACACGCGGTCGCTCAACTCCAGCGCCAAGGCAAACACGTCCACATCGCTGGGCAATGTCGGCACTTCAAAGTGACGGTTGAACACGGTGAGCATCAAGTCACCCAGTTCCAGGTCATGCTGACGGTCGGCCTGGGTCACTTCGGTAAGCCCGTGCTGCGCCAGGATCAACTGGCGCGCGGCGGCGTCATGATCATAGATAGTGAGCATGCGCTGCTCGACGATGTAGGACAGGTCGCGCCAGTGTTTGAGTGAGTCATGCTCGATGGGCGCCTGAATGGCTGCCCGGAAAGCGGCGTGCACGTCAGCGGTCAACGCCTCCAGCAATGCGGGCACGCTGGCGAAGAAGTGATACACCGACGACGGTGGGATCTGCGCCCGCTCGGCCACGCTGTAGATCGACAAACCCGCCACGCCTTCGGCAGCCAGCAAAGTGCGGGCAGCGTCGAGGATCGCGTCGATCCGGGCCTGGCTGCGAGCGCGGGGTTTGCGAGGGGCGGCGGGGCGGGTGGTCATGGAAGTCTCCTACAAGGCAGCGGGCATTGTATGAGCAGGAAGGTGTGTTGTCTGCCAGGCCGCCATCGCAGGCAAGCCAGCTCCCACATTTTGATCTGTGAATACATTCGAATGTGGGAGCTGGCTTGCCTGCGATGAAGCCAACTCGATCTAACTGAAAAAAACACAAAAAAAAGCCGCAAACCCCTAAGGTCTGCGGCGTTTTTTTTGCAGCAACCGTTTAAACGGTATGCAGGTACCAGTTGTACTCAAGGTCGGAGATGGAGTGTTCGAACTCCTCCAGCTCACTTTCCTTACAGGCGACGAAGATATCGATGTACTTAGGATCGATGTACTTGGCCATCACCTCGCTGTCGTCCAACTCACGCAGGGCATCGCGCAGGTTGTTCGGCAGGCTCTGTTCGTTCTGCTCGTAGCTGTTGCCTTCCACCGGTGCGTTCGGCTCGATCTTGTTGGTCAGGCCGTGGTGCACGCCTGCCAGGACCGAAGCCATCAGCAGGTAAGGGTTGGCGTCGGCGCCGGCCACGCGGTGTTCGATACGGACCGCGTCGGACGAGCCGGTCGGTACGCGGATCGCCACGGTACGGTTGTCCAGGCCCCAGCACGGCGAGTTCGGCACGTAGAATTGTGCTCCGAAACGACGGTAGGAGTTGACGTTGGGGCACAGGAACGCCATTTGGGCGGGTAGGGTCTCCAGCACACCGCCGATCGCGTGACGCAATGCGGCGTTCTGCTCGGGATCCTCGCTGGCAAAGATGTTCTTGCCGTCTTTGTCCAGGATCGAAATGTGCACGTGCAAACCGTTGCCTGCCTGGCCTGGGTAAGGCTTGGCCATGAAGGTGGTGTCCATCTCATGGTCGTAGGCGATGTTCTTGATCAGGCGCTTGAGCAGCACCGCGTAGTCGCAAGCCTTGATCGGGTCGGCCACGTGGTGCAGGTTCACTTCGAACTGCGCCGGGGCACTTTCCTTGACGATGGCGTCGGCCGGGATGCCTTGCTCTTTTGCACCTTCCAGAATGTCCTGGAGGCAGTCGACGTATTCGTCGAGGTCGTCGATCAGGTAGACCTGTGTCGAGTGCGGGCGTTTGCCGGAGATAGGCGAGCGGGGCGGTTGTGGGCGGCCGTTCACGTTCTCCTGGTCGATCAGGTAGAACTCAAGCTCGAAGGCGGCGCAGATGGTCAGACCGAGGTCGTCAAATTTGCTTACAACTTGGCGGAGCACTTCGCGCGGATCGGCGAAGAAAGGTTCACCTTCAAGTTCGTGCATGGTCATCAACAATTGCGCGGTAGGGCGCTTTTGCCAAGGTTCATTGCACAGGGTGTCGGGGATTGGATAACAGATTCGGTCAGCATCACCGATGTCCAGGCCCAGGCCGGTGCTTTCCACCGTAGAGCCGTTGATATCCAGGGCAAATAAAGAGGCAGGCAGGTTAATGCCCTTCTCGTAAACCTTGTGGAGGCTGGTGCGTTCGATGCGCTTGCCGCGCACCACACCATTCATATCCGCAATTAGAAGGTCTACGTACAGAACCTCAGGATGATCCTTAAGGAACGCGTTCGCTTCGTTAAGCTGAACGGCACGCGGGGGTACCGACATGATGCAACACCTTTGTTGTTAAAAATATCAATCATTGATCTTTTCTGGTTTCAGTCAACCCGAACGGCATGCCGAAGTCAAGCGAGGCCTTTTTTGCCCTAAAAAAGCGCCACGAAGGCTTTTTTGGGGCTTTTTGGGGCGGTTTTTTGGGTTTGAAGGGCTTGGGACTCGCAGGCTTGAGCGGGCCGTGTTGTATTTTTTACGGGGGTGTTGTGTAAAAAAATGAACAAGGCTAAGCTCGATTCAAACCCATAACAGCAATAATACCGGGGTGCTTCATGTGTCACCTGCCGCCCAACGGCGTCTTGGCCTGCTTCAGTCAGGCTGTGTCACCCGTCCAATCCTCCCGCGTGAATGCCCGCGCACCGGCCAATATTCTTGACGCCCGGCCCGACCTCTTTCTTGCCTCCTCATTTGCCACAGAACGGCATGCGCCTCGCCTGCTGCTCAAGATTGCGCACAACTTTGGCGTGAGGAATGCAACGCAGCAGCAAATGGCAGGTAAGCTCCTACCCTGAATGAAAAAACGACGCGGATGCTGCGTCAACCAACGCCTGGCCTTTAATGGATGCCAGGAAACCCAGCCCAGAGGCATTTATGAGTAACAACCTCGACCAGCTCACCGATTGGTTGAAAGACCACAAGATCACAGAAGTCGAATGCATGATTGGCGACCTCACCGGTATCACCCGGGGCAAGATCTCGCCGACCAACAAGTTCATCGCCGAAAAAGGCATGCGCCTGCCCGAGAGCGTGCTGTTGCAGACCGTGACCGGCGACTATGTCGAAGACGACATCTATTACGAATTGCTCGACCCGGCCGACATCGACATGATCTGCCGCCCCGACCAGAACGCGGTGTTCCTGGTGCCCTGGGCCATCGAGCCCACCGCCCAGGTGATCCACGACACCTACGACAAGCAAGGCAACCCGATCGAGCTGTCGCCGCGCAACGTGCTCAAGAAAGTCCTCAAGCTCTACGCCGACAAAGGCTGGCAGCCCATTGTGGCGCCGGAGATGGAGTTCTACCTGACCAAGCGCTGTGAAGACCCGGACTTCCCGTTGCAACCGCCGATTGGTCGGTCCGGCCGTCCGGAAACCGGCCGGCAGTCTTTCTCTATAGAAGCCGCCAACGAATTCGACCCATTGTTCGAAGACGTCTACGACTGGTGCGAGCTGCAGGAGCTGGACCTCGACACCCTGATCCACGAAGACGGCACCGCGCAGATGGAAATCAATTTCCGTCACGGCGATGCCCTGTCCCTGGCCGACCAGATCCTGGTGTTCAAGCGCACCATGCGAGAAGCCGCGCTCAAGCACGACGTGGCCGCCACTTTCATGGCCAAGCCGATGACTGGCGAGCCGGGCAGCGCGATGCACCTGCACCAGAGCATCATCGACATCGCTACTGGCAAGAACGTCTTCTCCAATGAAGACGGGACCATGAGCCAGCTGTTCCTCAACCACATTGGCGGCCTGCAGAAATTCATCCCTGAATTGCTGCCGCTGTTCGCCCCCAACGTGAACTCGTTCCGCCGCTTCCTGCCGGACACCTCGGCGCCGGTGAACGTGGAGTGGGGCGAAGAAAACCGCACCGTCGGCCTGCGTGTTCCGGATGCCGGCCCACAGAACCGTCGCGTGGAAAACCGCCTGCCGGGCGCTGACGCCAACCCGTACCTGGCGATCGCCGCCAGCCTGTTGTGCGGCTACATCGGCATGGTCGAAGGCCATAACCCGAGCGCGCCGGTGGTGGGTCGTGGTTACGAACGGCGCAACCTGCGCCTGCCGTTGACCATCGAAGACGCCTTGGAGCGCATGGAAAACAGCAAGACCATCGAAAAATACCTGGGTCAAAAATTCATCACGGGCTACGTCGCGGTCAAGCGGGCCGAGCATGAAAACTTCAAGCGCGTGATCAGTTCGTGGGAGCGGGAATTCCTGCTCTTCGCCGTCTGATGCGCCGGGCGCGTCCTTCACACGGCGCGCCCTCACCTGAAAAGTCTAGGAGATTGGTATGTCCAGCAACAACCCGCAAACCCGTGAATGGCAAGCCTTGAGCAGTGATCACCACCTGGCGCCGTTCAGCGACTTCAAGCAGTTGAAAGAGAAAGGCCCGCGCATCATCACCAAAGCCCACGGCGTCTACCTGTGGGACAGCGAAGGCAACAAGATCCTCGACGGCATGGCCGGCCTGTGGTGCGTGGCGATCGGTTACGGTCGCGATGAACTGGCAGACGCCGCCGCCAAGCAGATGAAAGAACTGCCATACTACAACCTGTTCTTCCAGACCGCTCACCCGCCGGTGCTGGAGCTGGCAAAAGCCATTTCCGACATCGCGCCGGCCGGCATGAACCACGTGTTTTTCACCGGTTCCGGCTCCGAAGGCAACGACACCATGTTGCGTATGGTCCGCCACTACTGGGCGATCAAGGGCCAGCCAAACAAGAAAACCATCATCAGCCGCAAGAATGGCTACCACGGCTCCACGGTGGCCGGCGCCAGCCTCGGCGGCATGACCTATATGCATGAGCAGGGCGACTTGCCGATCCCGGGCATCACCCACATCGCACAGCCGTACTGGTTTGGCGAAGGCGGCGACATGAGCCCCGAAGAGTTCGGTGTATGGGCCGCCAACCAGTTGGAAGAAAAGATTCTGGAATTGGGCGTGGACAACGTCGGTGCCTTTATTGCCGAGCCGATCCAGGGCGCCGGTGGCGTGATCGTGCCGCCTGCGACCTACTGGCCGCGCATCAAGGAAATCCTCGCCAAGTACGACATCCTGTTCATTGCCGACGAAGTGATCTGCGGTTTCGGCCGCACCGGTGAGTGGTTCGGTAGCGATTTCTACGACCTCAAGCCGCACATGATGACCATCGCCAAGGGCCTGACGTCGGGTTACATCCCGATGGGCGGCCTGATCGTTCGCGATGAAGTGGTGGAAGTCCTCAACGAGGGCGGTGATTTCAACCACGGCTTCACTTACTCCGGTCACCCGGTTGCGGCGGCAGTGGCGCTGGAAAACATCCGCATCATGCGTGATGAAAAAATCGTTGATCGTGTGCACGACGAAACGGCACCGTATTTGCAGAAACGTCTGAGGGAATTGGCGGATCATCCGCTGGTGGGCGAAGTGCGTGGTGTGGGTATGCTCGGTGCCATTGAACTGGTACAGGACAAAGCCACGCGCAAGCGTTACGAAGGCAAGGGCGTTGGCATGATTTGCCGTACGTTCTGCTTCGAAAATGGCCTGATCATGCGCGCCGTGGGCGACACCATGATCATTTCGCCACCGCTGGTGATCAGCAAGGCAGAAATCGACGAGTTGGTGACCAAGGCTCGTCAGTGCCTGGACCTGACTTTGGCGGCACTGCAGGGCTAAGTGCTAGGCTCAGGACGCAGCGGCTTTCGGGCGCTGCGTCTGAGCAGTCAGAAATATGAGGGCCTTGGTTGAAAGCCGGCCCTTGAACTTGCCAGACTGTCGCCCTGTTTTGTTGCCCTTTGGCTGGGCCTCGAAACATATGAAGCTTGTGGCCCAAAAAAGAAAAAATTGGAGCATCACCAAATGAAGGCATTAGGTTTGAAGAACGCTGGCAAGACCCTCCTCGCGTTGTCCCTGATGGGCGCAATGGCGGGCGCGGCCCAGGCAGACGACAAAGTGCTGCACGTCTACAACTGGTCCGACTACATTGCACCGGACACCATCGCCAACTTTGAAAAAGAGTCCGGCATCAAAGTGGTGTACGACGTGTTCGACAGCAACGAAACCCTGGAGGCCAAGTTGCTGGCAGGCAAGTCCGGTTACGACATCGTCGTACCGTCGAACAACTTCCTCGCCAAGCAGATCAAGGCCGGTGTCTACCAGGAGCTGGACAAGTCCAAGCTGTCCAACTACGACAACCTGAACAAATCCCTGCTTAAAGCCGTGTCGGTCAGCGACCCGGACAACAAGCACGCCTTCCCGTACATGTGGGGCTCGATCGGCATCGGCTACAACCCGGAGAAGGTCAAGGCCGCGCTGGGCGTGGACAAGATCGATTCGTGGGACGTGCTGCTCAAGCCAGAGAACATCGCCAAGCTGAAAAGCTGCGGCGTGAGCTTCCTCGATTCGCCGACCGAAATGCTGCCGGTGGCACTGCATTACCTGGGCCTGCCAACCGACACGCAGAAGAAAGCTGATCTGAAACAGGCCGAAGATCTGTTCCTGAAAATCCGTCCTTCGATCGGCTACTTCCACTCGTCCAAGTACATCTCCGACCTGGCCAACGGCAATATCTGCGTGGCCGTGGGTTACTCGGGTGACATCGAACAGGCCAAGTCCCGTGCGGCTGAAGCCGGTGGCAAGGTCAAAGTGGCCTACGACATTCCGAAAGAAGGTGCTGGCAGCTTCTTTGACATGGTCGCCATCCCCAAGGATGCCGAGAACGTCGACGCCGCCTACAAGTTCATGAACTACCTGCTCAAGCCGCAAGTCATGGCTGAAATCACCAACAGCGTGCATTTCCCGAACGGTAACGAGAAAGCCACCGCACTGGTCGACAAGGAAATCACCAGCGACCCGGGCATCTACCCGCCAGCGGACGTACAGGCCAAGCTCTACGCCATTGCTGACCTGCCGGCTGCGACCCAGCGTGAAATGACACGCAGCTGGACCAAGATCAAGTCCGGTAAATAACCGGTCTTTGCTAACCACCGCGCCTGGCGCGGTGGTTATCGAAACAATTAAATGACAGAAAGTTTTGCCGGATCGGTTTATCGAGGGTAAGTTGCGCGCCGGTTTTGTTGCCGGGCAACAACTTTGGGCCCAACTATTTAAGAGGACCTCCACTTGCCAATTTCTTTATTTCGCAAAGCCATGCTGGTGGGTGCAGGTATCACGCTGACGTTGAGCGTGCAGGCCGCACCGACTGTGCATATTTATAACTGGTCGGATTACATCGGCACCGACACCCTGGCCAACTTCGAAAAGGCCAGCGGCATCAAGCCCGTGTATGACGTGTTTGATTCCAACGAAACCCTGGAAGGCAAGCTGCTGGCCGGGCGTACCGGTTACGACGTGGTGGTGCCGTCCAACCACTTCCTGGGCAAGCAGATCAAGGCCGGGGCGTTCCAGAAACTCGACAAGTCATTGCTGACGAATTACGCCAACCTCGACCCGGCGCTGCTCAAACGCCTGGAAAAGAATGACCCCGGCAACCAGTACGCCGTGCCGTACCTGTGGGGCACCAATGGCATCGGCTACAACGTCGATAAAGTGAAGGAAGTGCTGGGCGTCGACCATATCGATTCCTGGGCCGTGCTGTTCGAGCCGGAGAACATGAAGAAGCTGGCGACCTGCGGTGTGTCGTTCATGGACTCGGCGGATGAAATGCTGCCGGCGATGCTCAATTACATGGGCCTGAACCCTAACAGTACGAACCCGGACGATTACAAGAAGGCCGAAGAGAAGCTGCTGAAAGTGCGGCCGTACGTGACCTACTTCCATTCTTCCAAATACATTTCGGACCTGGCCAACGGCAACATCTGCGTGGCGGCAGGTTTCTCCGGCGATGTGTTCCAGGCCAAGGCCCGCGCGGCGGAGGCCGGCAAGGGCGTGAACATCGCCTACACGATTCCGAAAGAAGGCGGCAACCTGTGGTTCGACGTGCTGGCCATCCCCAAGGATGCCACCAACGTCAAAGAGGCCCACGCCTTCATCAACTATTTGCTGCAACCTGAGGTGATCGCCCAGGTCAGTGATTACGTCGGTTACGCCAACCCTAACCCAGGGGCGGACAAGCTGATGGAGCAATCGATACGCACGGACGAGGCGGTTTACCCACCGCAGGCGGTACTCGACAGGACATTCGTCAACTTCGAGCTACCCCCGAAAGTGCAACGTTTGATGACCCGTAGCTGGACCAAGGTCAAGACGGGCAAGTAAGGCTCAACCTATCCAAGGTTCGTCCGTATTGGACGTTCTGCACTCTTTTTTTCTGGGAGTTTCGTAAATGGCAGTTGCCTCCGGCGCCTATAAGAAAGCCCTCGAAGGGGACCAGACACCGAAGAAGGTGCTGGTCAAAATCGACCGGGTCACGAAGAAGTTCGACGAGACGATTGCCGTGGACGATGTGTCCCTGGAAATCAAGAAAGGCGAGATCTTCGCCCTGCTCGGCGGTTCGGGTTCGGGCAAGTCCACCTTGCTGCGCATGCTCGCCGGTTTCGAGCGCCCGACTGAGGGCCGTATCTACCTCGACGGCGAAGACATCACAGACATGCCGCCCTACGAGCGGCCGATCAACATGATGTTCCAGTCCTACGCCTTGTTCCCACATATGACCGTGGCTCAGAACATCGCCTTCGGCCTGCAACAGGACAAGATCCCCAAGGCCGAGATCGACGCCCGCGTGGCCGAGATGCTCAAGCTGGTGCAGATGAGCCAGTACGCCAAGCGCAAGCCGCACCAGTTGTCCGGCGGTCAGCGTCAGCGTGTGGCCCTGGCCCGTTCCCTGGCCAAGCGCCCGAAACTGTTGCTGCTCGATGAGCCCATGGGCGCTCTCGACAAGAAGCTGCGTTCGCAGATGCAGCTGGAACTGGTGGAAATCATCGAGCGCGTCGGCGTGACCTGCGTGATGGTGACCCACGACCAGGAAGAGGCCATGACCATGGCCGAGCGCATTGCGATCATGCACCTGGGCTGGATCGCCCAGATCGGCAGCCCGATCGACATCTACGAAACGCCAACCAGCCGCCTGGTGTGCGAGTTCATCGGCAACGTCAACATCTTCGACACCCAAGTGGTCGATGACGCCGAAGGCCACGCGGTGCTCAAGTGCCCGGACCTGGACCGCGACATCTACGTGGGCTACGGCATCGCCACTTCGGTGGAAGACAAGTCGGTGACCTACGCGATTCGCCCGGAAAAACTGCTGGTCACCACCGAAATGCCGACCTGCGAGCACAACTGGTCCAGCGGCAAGGTGCACGACATCGCCTACCTGGGCGGCCACTCGGTGTTCTACGTGGAGCTGCCGAGCGGCAAACTGGTGCAGTCCTTCGTTGCCAACGCCGAGCGTCGTGGGCAGCGGCCGACCTGGGGTGACCAGGTCTACGTGTGGTGGGAAGACGACAGCGGCGTGGTACTTCGCTCATGAACATGAAGAAGCTCAAGCGCCGCCTGCAACGAATAACGCCCAGTGGCCGTCATGCGGTCATTGGCATTCCCTTCCTGTGGCTGTTCCTGTTCTTCATGCTGCCGTTCTTCATCGTCCTGAAGATCAGTTTTGCCGAAGCCGACGTCGCGATTCCGCCGTACACCGAGATCTACACGTTCGTTGAGCAGAAACTGCAGTTGGTGCTCAACCTGGGCAACTACGCGATGCTCGGCGACGACGAGTTGTACATCGCCGCGTACCTGGGCTCGCTGAAAATGGCGTTCTTCAGCACGCTGCTGTGCCTGCTGATCGGTTACCCGATGGCCTACGCCATTGCCAGTGCGCGCAAAGAGATGCAGACCGTGCTGGTGCTGCTGATCATGATGCCGACCTGGACCGCGATCCTGATCCGCGTGTATGCGTGGATGGGCATTCTCAGCAATAACGGCCTGCTCAATGGCTTCCTGATGTCCATGGGGTTGATCAACGAACCGCTGCAGATCCTCAACACCAACATCGCGGTGTACATCGGCGTGGTCTATTCGTACCTGCCGTTCATGATCCTGCCGCTGTACGCCAACCTGGTGAAGCACGATCAGAGCCTGTTGGAAGCCGCATCCGACCTGGGTTCGAGCACCTTCAACAGCTTCTGGAAGATCACCGTGCCGCTGTCCAAGAATGGCATCATCGCCGGCTGCATGCTGGTGTTCATCCCGGTGGTGGGCGAGTTCGTGATCCCGGAACTGCTGGGCGGCCCGGAAACCCTGATGATCGGTAAAGTGTTGTGGCAAGAATTCTTCAACAACCGTGACTGGCCGGTGGCCTCTGCCCTGGCGGTGGTGATGCTGGCGATCCTGATCGTGCCGATCATCCTGTTCAACCGCAGCCAAGCCAAAGAGATGGAGGGCAAGATATGAAGCGCTTCAGTTTCTCGAGTTTCATGCTGGTGGCGGGGTTGTTGTTTATCTACCTGCCGATGCTGATCCTGGTGATCTACTCGTTCAACGAATCCAAGCTGGTGACGGTGTGGGGCGGTTGGTCGATCAAGTGGTACGTAGGCCTGCTGGACAATACCCAGTTGATGGGCTCGGTGGCGCGCTCCCTGGAAATTGCCTGCTACACGGCGGTGGCCGCAGTGGCGTTGGGTACGTTGGCGGCCTTCGTGCTGACGCGCATCAGCCAGTTCAAGGGCCGCACGCTGTTCGGCGGCCTGGTGACCGCGCCGTTGGTAATGCCGGAAGTGATCACCGGTCTGTCGCTGTTGCTGCTGTTCGTGGCCATGGCACAGATGATCGGTTGGCCCCAGGAGCGTGGCATCGTCACCATCTGGATCGCCCACACCACGTTCTGTGCGGCGTATGTGGCGGTGGTGGTGTCGGCGCGCCTGCGTGAGCTGGACCTGTCGATCGAAGAGGCGGCGATGGACCTGGGGGCGCGGCCGTGGAAGGTGTTCTTCCTGATCACCATCCCGATGATCGCGCCATCGTTGGCGGCGGGCGGCATGATGTCGTTCGCACTGTCCCTGGATGACCTGGTGCTGGCGAGTTTCGTGTCGGGTCCGGGGTCGACCACCCTGCCGATGGAAGTGTTCTCGGCGGTGCGCCTTGGGGTTAAGCCTGAGATCAACGCCGTGGCCAGCCTGATTCTGTTGGCAGTGTCGCTGGTGACCTTCCTGGTGTGGTTCTTCAGCCGTCGTGCCGAAGAACACCGCAAGAAAGCCATCCAGCAAGCGATTGAAGAAGCGGCGGCAGATGGCTGGAAACAGCCGGACAAGCGCCGAGCGCCTGCACCGGTCTGATCCGGATCAAACTGTGGGAGCGGGCTTGCTCGCGAATACGGTGTATCAGTCACCAGATGTATCGACTGATCCAACGCATTCGCGAGCAAGCCCGCTCCCACATTTGATTGCGTTTCAGGCTGATTAAGCCGTCCAGGGGGATGTGCGGATGACCTCGACAAAATTCATCGGCTTGAACCCCGGCTCCTGATCCACCAAGACATCCGTCTTCACGTTGCCAAACGTGGTCTGCGGGCGATGGCGCAAGCCGTCGGCAAAGGCGCAGATAATGCACTCCTTGAACCCTTCACCGCGCGGGTGCGCATGCACCACGGCTTCGCGCTGCACGGTTGAAAACGCGGCGTAGTCCATGCCCAGCACGTCCATTTCCACACCGGCCGTCACCAGCGCCACGGTCGGGCGCAGATGCTGCGGCACGCCCGGCGTGGTGTGCAGGGCGATGGATAGCCACACCTGTTCGATATCGTCATCGCTCAGCCCGTAAGGCTTGAGGAAGGCAGCGGCGGCGTTGGCACCGTCGACTTCGAAGCGCTCGTTGTCACTGCGATGACCTTCGACCAGGCCCAGGTCGTGGAACATCGCGCCGACGTAGAGCAACTCCGGGTTGTAGGCGAGTTGCTTGCGTTCGCCGCTCAAGGCGCCGAACAGAAAGACCCGGCGGGAGTGGTGGTAGAGCAGGTCCGATTCGACGTCGCGGATGTATTCGGTGGTGGCTTTGGCCAGGGCGCTGTCCGGGATCTGGATGCCGGCGATGGTGGTGCTCATGGGTGTTCTCCTCTGTAAAGTCCCCAGTCTGGTCGCGCGCCAGTCAGGGGGCTATCGCGGCGAGGGAGCGATGTCGGCCAATGTGCCGTCACATCGTGCCAGCGCCAGGCACGCTCACATGTGGGAGCTGGCTTGTCGGATCGCCGCATTGCTGCGATAGCGTCACCTCGGTATACCTGATGGACCGAGTCGCCAGCATCGCGGGCAAGCCCGGCTCCCACAGGGTTTGCGTCCGCCCGGATATAAAGGTTTACCCATGCATAAAACCGTCGCCATTCTGATCTTTCCTGGCGTCCAGTCGCTGGACGTGACCGGCCCCCTGGATGTGTTCTGCGAGGCCAATCGTTTTCTGTCGCCGCAGGATCATTACCAACTGGACGTCATCGGTCTGGGCCACGGCAGCATGGCGGCCTCCAACGGCCTGTCATTGCAGGCCCATCGGCATTACAGCGAGGCCTTGCAAGCCTATGACCTATTGCTGGTCGCCGGCGGCCCGCAGTTGCCGTTCGAAGACTTCGGTGCCGAATTTGATGACTGGCTGCGCAGCGCCACTGCTCGCGCGCAACGCTTCGGCTCGATCTGCAACGGCGCCTTCATGCTGGCGCGCGCCGGGCTGTTGGATGGCAAAACCGTCACCACCCATTGGAATGACGCGGCCGATCTGGCGCGCCTGTGCCCCACGGCCCAGGTCGACGCCGACCGCCTCTACGTGCAGGACGGCAACCTCTACACATCGGCCGGGGTCACGGCGGGCATCGATCTGTCGCTGTATCTGCTGGCTCAGGACCACGGCCCGGAAGTCGCACTGAGCGTGGCCAAGCGCCTGGTGGTGTTTACCCAGCGGTCGGGCGGGCAGTCGCAGTTCAGCCCGTTTCTCACGCCCCACGCCGAAACCACCTCGGCAGTGGCGCTGGTGCAGCTGTACGTGTTGGCGAACCTCACCGGGGATTTGACCATTGCCGACCTGGCCAAGGCGGCCAATATGAGCGCGCGCAATTTCTCTCGGGTGTTTGCCCGTGAGGCGCGGATCACACCGGCGGAATTTGTCGAACGGGCGCGGGTTGACGCGGCGCGGGTCATGCTCGAAAGCAGCCGCGCGCCGCTCAAGACCGTCGCCTATCAATGCGGCTTTCGCGACGCCCAGCACATGCGCAGTGTGTTCAACCGCAGGCTGGGCGTCACGCCGCAACAGTTCCGGCTTAATTTTGCGGCGCCGGTTTGAGCGTGTCGTAGGCTTCCAGCGCGCGCAACGAGTAGATATATGCCGCACCCGCATTCAGCGAGATGGCGGTGGCCAGTGTTGCGGCGACTTCTTCACGGGTGGCACCGGCCTTGATCGCAGCATCCGCATGCACACCGATGCAGCCATCGCAGCGAGTGGTGATGGCCACGGCGATGGAAATCAGTTCACGGGTCTTGGCGTCGAGCACGTTGTTTTCCTCGGCAGCCTCGCCCAGCGCCATGTAGGCTTTGACCATCTTCGGGTTGCTCTTGCCCAGCGCGCCAAAGGCTTTCTTCACGGTAGGCAGCAAGTCGGACCAGTTATTGAACATTGCGGTAACTCCTGAACGAGGGTTGGTGTGGAACCAGTCTCTTCCGTTCGGGGGCGGCGTTATTGTTCAATCCGCTCATCTTTTTGACCGATGCTCGCAAATGAATTCGATCGACACGCTCATCGCGCTGGCCAACCTGCGCGGCAGTCTGGATTTACGGTGTCAGTTTCAAGGGGAATGGGCGCTGGACCACCCGCCGGAGAGCCTCGGCGTGGCGCCTTACCACATCGTGCTCAGCGGCACCTGTCGTGCCGAGTTGTCCGGCGGGCAGCACGTGACGCTGGAGGAGGGTGACATCCTGCTGATGCCGGGCGGTGCCACTCACTTGTTGCGCAGTCAGGGCGCGCGGATTCGGCCGGTACAACCCAAGGTGATTGAAGGCGGCGTACTCAAAGTGCACCGCCTGGGCGGTGACCGACCGGACTTGGACATGCTGTGTGGCAGCTTCCACTACAACCGCCAGTCACTGCTGCTCGGCGCGTTGCCGGAGTACCTGGTGGTGTCCAGCCGAGAGTGGCAGGGCGACGGCCAACTGGCGGCGTTGATCGCGTTATTGCGCAGCGAGGCGGACGGCCAGCAACTGGGCGCGCGCTCCTTTATCGATGCGTTGTCATCGGCGCTGTTCACCCTGATCCTGCGCACCTGGCTGGCCCGCCAGACACCTGTTGCCGGCACCTTCGCGTTGCTCGTCGACAAGCGCCTGAGCAAGGCCTGGCAAGCCATGCTGGCCGATCCGGGGCATGAGTGGACCATCGACAGCCTGGCGGCTGCCGCGACGATGTCACGCGCCACCTTCATGCGGGCGTTCGTGAAGGTGGCGGGCGTGTCGCCGTGGGGGCTGTTGACGCAGTTGCGCATGGAGCTGGCCTTCAACCTGTTGCGCCAGTCGCACCTGAGCCTGCTGGATATCGCCACCCAGGTGGGCTACCAGTCCCAGGCAGCGTTCAGCAAGAAATTCAAGGAGACCTATGGCGAGGCGCCGGGGCGCCTGCGTTCATCGGGCGGGTAGCAGCTTGAGGATGCCACGGGTGTTGGCGGTCACTTCCTCATCGGTGAAGTGCGCCTGTTCGTAGCCGCCCTCGATGTAGGTTTCCGCCTGGTCGCCATAGTGTCGGTCAAATGGCACGCCGCTTTGGCCGACCGGGTTGATGGTCAATGCGTGTGCTACATCGGCGAAATCGATCAGGCGGCGAGTCGAAGGCCCGTAGGTAACGGGCCACGGTGCCGGACCGATATTGGCCGATTGGTTGTTCGGCACTTCGTGGGTGCCTGGCGCCGGGAACGGGCCAACATTGACGATCAGGTCCAACGGTTTCTGCGAGCCCAGTGGGTGGCCGTGGGTCAGGGTATGGGCCTTGCCCCACTGCCATTGGCTCGGGTCATCGCCGAAGGTGGCCTTTAGGTGCGCGAGGCTGTTGTCCCAGGCAAGCTTGATGGTTTCGGCGCGCTTGCCGTCCCACCATGGTGAATCCGGCGCGGCGGCCAGGCGTGGGAGGGCGGCGTCGATCACGCGGGTGCCGAGCAGGGTCTTGAACAGATTGTCGCCGAGCTTCGGGTGGAAGGCAGCGTCGGCCAGGTTGAACAGGAACTGGTTGAACAGGGTGGCGCTGGTGGAGTCCAGCGGATAGTCACCCTTCCAGCTTGCAAGCTGCTCCACCAGTTTAAGTTGCGCCGGGTCCTTGACCGCCTCGCGCAGCACCGGCAACAGCGGCGCCAGCAGGCGCGGGCCGAAGGCGGTGGTGGTGCCGAGCTGCAAGGCCTGGCTGTTGTTTACATCCCACTTCACGCTCTTGTCGCTCAATTGCGCGTTCAACTGCTGACCACGGTCGGCGAGGTTGTAGTAACCGGGGATCTCCAGGCCAGTCGGCGAGACGGGCTGGGCGTTGGCCGACACCACGTAACCGCGTACCGGGTTTTCTTCCTGGGGGTTGGCGCTGAAGGGGTAGAAGCCCAGCTTGTCGGCCTGGGCGGTGCTGCCGTCGAGTATAAAACCGGCGTTGACCCCGGCTGGACGAATCGGCAACTGCCCCGCCGCCCACCAGCCGATATCGCCCTTGGTATTGGCCCACACGATGTTCAGCCCCGGCGCAGACACCTTGGCTGCCGCCGCACGGGCCTTCACCAGGGTGTCGGCGCGGTTGAGCTGGTAGAAACCTTCAAGGATCGGGTTCTGGGTATCGAGGAATGCCCACCACATGGCAATCGGTGTCTTGCCGGCGTTCTCGCCCAGCACGTCATTGATGATCGGGCCGTGGGGTGACTGGCGCAGGATCAGCGTCACCGGCGCCTGGCCCTTCACGGCGATCTGTTGTTCGGTGCGGGTCATGTCGACCCACTGGTCGTGGTACCAGACTTGGTTGGGGTCATCGGGGTTGACCTTCTCGGCGATCAGGTCGAGGTCATCGTTCTGGAACATGGTCAGGCTCCAGCCGAAATCCAGGTTGTGCCCCAGGAACGCCACCGGCACCAGTGCGTTGTGATAGCCATACAGCTCGAAACCCGGCGCCGACAGCTGCGCCTCGTACCACACCGACGGCACCGAGAAACGGATGTGCGGGTCACCCGCCAGCAACGGTTTGCCGCTTTTGGTGCGGTTGCCGCTGATGGCCCAGGCGTTGCTGCCTTCGAACTGCGGCAGGCCGTTGTCGGCCAGGGCCTGTTCGCTCAGGGAGGCAATGGCGCCGAGGGTCTGCCAATCGCTGGCGGCGAGGTTGAGGGCGCCCTTGGGCTGCCAGTCCAGGTCGAAGACTTTCAGGTAATCGCTGCCCAGTTGGTCGCGGATGTAAGTCAGCACCGGCTCGGTACGAAACGCTGCGGCAAAGCTGTAGGCCATATACCCGGCGACGCTGATGGTGTCCTCAGCGGCAAACGGCCGCTTGGGGATGCCTAGCACGTCGAACTCCATGGGGCGGGCGTGGCTGTCCTGATATTGGTTGATCCCGTCCAGATAGGCTTGCAGGGCCTTCCAGTGCGCCGACTCATGGTCAAGTTGCGCTACATAAGTGGCCGCGCGGTCGCGAATGCGCAGGCTGCGGAACAGCTTGTCGGTGTCCAGCACCTTGGGCCCCAGCACCTCGGCCAGCTCGCCACGGGCCAGGCGCCGCATGATCTCCATCTGGAACAGCCGGTCCTGGGCGTGCACATAGCCCAGGGCGCGGTACAGGTCGGTCTCGTTCTCGGCTTGAATGTGCGGCACGCCACGGTCGTCGTAACGCACCGTGACCGAGCCTTGCAGGTTGGCCAGTGTGACCGTGCCCTGGCGGGTGGGCTGCTTGCTGTACACGTACCAACCGGCACCGAGGGCGACCAGCACGACAAGAACCGCGAGAACCCGCAAGACGCGCTTCATGAACATTCCTTACCAAGAGTGGGGGGCGATTTAAGAGCCTTTTGGCCACGAACAATAGCAGCCCACCGCCAGGGTGTGCGTGGCATTTACCTCACGTCCTGTTTCAAGGGCCTTCAAGATCGGCTCAATAAAACTGTTGCTGGAATTACACGTGAGGCCTTCGCTGTAGGGCCCGAAATACGCGAGCTTGCCGCTGCGATCCCAGATGCCTACGGCCGGGCTGGCCGGCACCTGCTCGGCGCCGGGAAGGGCGGTGAGGGTTTTCATCGTGCGCAGGTTGTCGGGCAATTGGCCGTGGCTGCCGGGTTTTTGCAGGGCGTAGAACTCGACCCCCTGGGGCGCGTATTGCTCGATCAATTCGCCCAGGTGCTGCTGGTTGCCGACGTTGCACGGGCAGGTCGGGTCCCAGAAGTGCACCAGGCGGATCGGGCCGGGGCCGGCGAGGTTGGCAGGCAACTTCAATGGGTCGCCGGAAAACACCGCCGTGTGCTCGCTGAAGGCACGCAGGTAACGGCCCTGGAACCAGTCATACGCCGCCCACAGCATGCCGGCACAGATAATCAGGATCAGGCTGGCAAACAAGGCGGTGCGGTAGGGCTGTCGCATTCAGATGTATCCTCGAAGGTCGCGTAGCTTGCCATGCTTGTCCTGACAGATGAATATCGCAGCTCGATATTCATCTTTGCCGCAAGTCTGGAAGACTTTATGCCCGTTACCTTTGACCCTGATCATCTGCGCGAAAGCTTGCGACCCCTGGTGGATGCGCAACCGCTTTCAGCCGAGGCGCGGGTCTATCAGCGTTTCTACGGGCTGGACCAGGCCGTGAGCCGCCTGGGGCGCTTCGAGGTGGATGGATTTGAGGTGGTGGCGCAAGTGTGGTGGCCGCCCACGCCGGTGGCGACGATGTTCATGTTCCACGGTTTCTACGACCACATGGGGCTGTATCGCCATGTGCTGAAGTGGGCGCTTGACCAGGGCTTCGTGGTGATCGCCTGCGATTTGCCGGGGCACGGTCTGTCCAGTGGCGTGCGTGCCAGCATCGATGATTTTGCGGTGTATCAACAGGTGTTGCAGGCGCTGTTTGCCCAGGCGCAAGCCCTGCAACTGCCGCAACCCTGGCACCTGTTCGGGCAAAGTACCGGCGGTGCGGTGGTGGTGGATCATCTGCTCAACCATGGCGCCGACAGCCCTGCCCAGGGCAAGACCTTCCTGCTGTCACCCCTGGTGCGGCCACGTGCCTGGGGATGGTCGCAGGTCAGCTATTACCTGCTGCGCCCGTTCGTCAAAGGCATCGCACGGCGATTCAGCGAGAACACTAACGACCCGGCGTTCAAGCCGTTCCTGGAAGCCGACCCGCTGCAGCCGCGCCAATTGCCTACCGCCTGGGTGGGCGCCCTGGCGCGCTGGATCAAACGCATCGAAGCCGCACCGCGCAGTGCCCGGCGGCCGGTGATCGTTCAGGGTGAGGAAGACATGACGGTGGACTGGCAGCACAACCTGCAAGTGTTGCGCGGCAAGTTCGACCAGCCCGAGGTGTTGATGCTGCCGCGTGGCAGGCATCATTTGGCGAATGAGATTCCGCAGATTCGCGATGAGTACTTTAAGTACCTGACGGATCACCTGACGTCATAAGGTGTAAATGCGGGAACGGGCTACGGCGTCAGGCTTGAGGTGCTCTGGCCGACCGCCAAGCCGGCGCGAATGGCTGCAAGGGCGGCTTGGTAATACGCTTTGCCCTCCGGGGACTCGGCAAACGTCGCGAACTCTTCCAGCTCTGGGTCGGACAAATCCTGGTAGACATACAGCAGCGTGTTGTTCAGATCCTTGTCGATCTGCTGCATCAACCGCTCGCGCTGGCCGTTCAGCATGCCTTGGGCTTGTCCACCCCCCAACAGGCCGGGAATCATCTGGCTCAGGCTATCGGCCGCCACACCGGCAATCGCCAGGCTGACTTCCGCGCCTGCTTCACGGGCCGGCAGGGCCTGGGCCAGATGACCGATGATCAGGCTGCGAGTAGCGTCGGCTTCGATTTTCGGCAGGCCCTGGGCGTTCTTCGCCAGTTGGTCGCGACGGGTGGCGAGCAGCTCGGCGGCGACAATCTTGCGGCCCAGGGGCGATTGAAAAAACGCCAGGGCAGGCTTGGGGTCTGCGAGGTTCTTGCGCAATTGCGCTTCAGCGCGCTGGTCCACGGCCTGGGCGGCGAAGCGTTTATTGCTGTTGTCCACCAGCGCCTGGTACACCGCTGGCGGCAGGCTGTTGCGGTAGCGTTGCTGGGCAGCATTGAGAGCGTCATTAAAATGCGCACGTTGTTCGGCCCAGCCGGCGACCTTGTACAACTGGTCATGGCCGTCTGCCCAGGCGGGCAAAACGCAGAACATCAGCAAGGAAAAAAACAAACGACGCATATGGACTCCTGTCAGTCGGCCACTATTGTCCGTGTCGGGCGTAGGATTTGTCGAGAAGTCCTATCAGCCACCTGACTAAAGTGTATTCAGACGCCCGGCGGCTCTGTCGGATTCACAGGCGTATGGATACTATGCGCGCCATGCAAATACCCCTCGATCACCCCTTGCTGCAACGTATTGTCGACGACCTGGCCGAGAAGGGCTGGTCCCGGCAGAACGGCTTCCTGCCCCAGGCTCTGACACTGGAACTGGCGGCTGAGTGCCGTAAACGTGCGGCAGAGGGTGAGCTGGCCCCGGCGGCGGTGGGGCGTGGCCCGGCCCAGGAGATTCGCGAAGGTATTCGCGGTGATCATATCCAGTGGCTGGAGGACGGTGACGCGGCGGTCTGCGACACCTATATGGCGCTGATGGACAGCCTGCGCCTGGCGATGAACCGCAGCCTTTTCCTGGGCCTGGAAGATTTCGAAAGCCACTTCGCGATGTACCCGCCAGGGGCGTTTTACCTCAAGCACCTGGACCGCTTCCGCGACGATGACCGACGCATGGTCTCGGCGGTGATTTACTTGAACGACGCCTGGCTGCCCGAACATGGCGGCCAATTGCGCATGTACCTCAAGGACGGCGTCGAATACGATGTGGTGCCCACCGGCGGTTGTCTGGTGGTGTTCCTGTCGGGCGAGGTGCCCCATGAAGTCATGCCCGCCACGCGCGAACGCCTGTCCCTGACAGGGTGGTTTCGTCGGCGGGGCAACGAGCCGTTTTAAACATGGAAAAGATTCTGGTCAGCCGTTGCCTGCTGGGGCACAAGGTTCGCTACGACGGCGGGGCCAGCGGGCCTTTCGATCCGTTGGCCGCGTGGCAGGCCGAGGGGCGTGTGGTTGCGATCTGCCCGGAAGTATCAGGTGGTTTGCCGACGCCCCGACCCGCTGCCGAAATACCCGGCGGGCAAGGTGTGGATGTCTGGGAGGGCCGCGCCCAGGTGCTGACCGCCGAGGGCGAAGATTTCAGCGCCGCGTTCCTTGATGGTGCTCGCCAGGCCCTGGCGCTGGTGCAGTGCCACAACATCCGCATCGCCGTGCTCAAGGCCAATAGCCCGTCGTGCGGCAACCTGCACACTTACGACGGCACGTTCAGCGGCGTGAAGGTGACAGGCGAGGGCGTGACGGCGGCGTTGCTCAAGCAGCATGGTGTGCAGGTGTTCAGTGAGTTGGAGTTGCCCGAAGCGGCAGCGGCTCTGACGCAGCTATCGAAACCTGTATAGATCAAATGTGGGAGCTGACTTGCCTGCGATAGGTCAGCTAGCATCCCTGGTACTGATCCACCGCTATCGCGGGCAAGCCAGCTCCCGCACTGACCGAGTCAAATCCGAAAAATCACTGCGCCTTGGCGACGGGCTTCTCGTCTTCAAACCACTTCTGCGCCAACGCCTTCAATCGGCCATCGGCCTTCACACGCCCCAGCGCCTTATCCAAACTCGCCTTGAACGCCGGATTGCCCTTCTGGAACGGAATCGCCAGCTCAGGCTTCTCGCTGTAAGGCTCACTGAAATCGAACCGATCCTGCAACTCGGCAGTCATAGCGATATGGTTGATGGCCACGTCGTACTTGCCGGTTTCCACGCCCGGCAGCAGGTCAGCGTCATCGGTGGTAATAAATGACGGGCGCACGTCCATCTCTTTAGCCAGTTGTTCACCCAGGTCCACTTCGAAGCCGGTGAGTTTGTCGCCTTCCTTGAAGTTGAACGGCGGGGTGTTGGCTTCAAGGGCAATGCGCAGTTCGCCACGGTCGAATACATCATCGATCAGTTCGGCATGAGCCAAGGGGCTCAGAAGGGGCAGCAGCAGTAACAGGCCAGGCGAAAAGCGCATGGTCACTCCTAGAGATTTTTAATGTGCGAGGCGCCGTTCAGCATCGCTTTGCTATGGTGTTGAGTGCCTTGGACAGCAATTTGTCGCGAAGTTGTCATAACCCTACAGATTTCACAGAAAAACTGGAGAAGCGAATGAAAGCCCTTTTGTCCCGTGCAACCCTGACCTCCCTGCTGTTGGGTGCTTCCATGCTGGCCACAGCCGCCGACGGTATCCCGCGCAGCGCGCCACCTGAAGGCGCCAAAGTATTTATCGTGTCGCCAAAAGACGGCGCCACCGTCGACAAGACCTTCACTGTCAAATTCGGCATGGAAGGCCTGAAACTGGCCCCGGCCACTGACCAGGAACCCGGCACCGGTCATCACCACCTGCTGGTCGACCAGAAAGCCCTGCCTGACGCCAGCGTGCCGATCCCGGCCACCGACACCGTGATCCACTACGGCAAGGCCCAGACTGAAACCGAACTGACCCTCACCCCAGGCAAACACACCTTGCAGCTGGTCGCCGGCGACAAACTGCACATGCAGTTCAACCCGACTGTAGCCTCGAAAGTGATCACGGTTAACGTTAAGTAAGATTTGTTCAGATGCAAAAAAGGGAGCCCGAGGGGCTCCCTTTTTCGTGGTGCGGTTGAAGCGTTAGAACAACACGCGGCTACGGATGGTGCCGTTGATGTGCTGCAGTTTCTCTTGCGCCAAGTCCGAGTACTCGGCATCGACGTCGATCACCACGTAGCCGACCTTCTCGTTGGTCTGCAGGAACTGACCGGAGATGTTGATGCCGTTTTCCGCGAAGACCTTGTTGATCTCCATCATCACGCCAGGGATGTTCTGGTGGATGTGCAGCAGACGGTGCTTACCAGGGTGAGCCGGCAGGGCCACTTCCGGGAAGTTCACGGACGACACCGAGGTACCGTTGTCGCTGTACTTGACCAGCTTCTCCGACACTTCCAGGCCGATGTTGGCCTGGGCTTCAGCGGTGGAGCCGCCGATGTGCGGGGTCAGGATCACGTTGTCCAGGCCACGCAGCGGGCTTTCGAAGATGTCGTCGTTGGAGCGAGGCTCCACCGGGAACACGTCGATAGCGGCGCCGATCAGGTGCTTGTCCTTGATCGCGTCGGCCAGGGCGTCCAGCTCGACCACGGTGCCACGGGCAGCGTTGATCAGGATGCCGCCTTTCTTGATGGCGCGGATTTCCTTCTCGCCGATCATCCACTGGGTCTCAGCGGTTTCCGGAACGTGCAGGGTCACGATGTCGGACATGCCCAGCAGCTCGGTCAGGCTGGCCACTTGAGTGGCGTTGCCCAATGGCAGCTTGGTCAGGGTGTCGTAGAAGAACACCTGCATGCCGAGGCCTTCAGCCAGGACCGACAGCTGAGTACCGATCGAGCCGTAACCGACGATACCCAGCTTCTTGCCGCGGATTTCGAAGGAGTTGGCTGCGCTTTTGATCCAGCCGCCACGGTGGCAGGAAGCGTTCTTCTCAGGAATGCCGCGCAACAGCAGGATGGCCTCGGCCAATACCAGCTCCGCAACGGAACGGGTGTTGGAGTACGGTGCGTTGAACACCGCGATGCCGCGCTCGCGCGCTGCGTTGAGGTCGACCTGGTTGGTGCCGATGCAGAAACAGCCGACCGCCACGAGTTTCTTGGCGTGATCGAAGATCTCTTCGGTCAGCTGAGTGCGGGAGCGAATGCCGATAAAGTGCGCGTCGGCGATCTTTTCCTTGAGTTGGGCTTCCGGCAGAGAACTGGTGATGTACTCAATGCTGGTGTACCCGGCGGCTTTCAGAACGTCGACAGCCGATGGGTGGACGCCTTCCAGAAGAAGGAACTTGATCTTGCTCTTATCGAGAGAAGTCTTGCTCATCTGCGTAAACCTGTATCCCGGAGAAAAATGGCAGGGAATCGAGCAGCACAAGCTGACCCGGACGGCAGGAAAGCCGTCACCGCAGAAACGCCCTTGGGCTCTGTCCTGCGGGGGCGGTATGCTAGCATACGCGCCCCGCTAAACACCTATTCCTGCGACGTGAAGCGTTCTCAGGATGACCATGAATTGTTCGAGAGTTCTGTCGATGACCCATCCTGCCCTGATTGATGAGCTAAAGACCCTGGTTGAGCCCGGCAAAGTGCTGACCGATGCTGACTCCCTGGAGGCTTACGGCAAGGATTGGACCAAGCACTTCGCACCCGCGCCGACCGCCATCGTGTTTCCCAAGACCACTGAGCAGGTCCAGGCTATCGTGCGTTGGGCCAATGCCCACAAGGTGGCGCTGGTGCCATCGGGCGGGCGTACCGGCTTGTCGGCCGCTGCTGTGGCGGCCAATGGCGAGGTGGTCGTGTCGTTCGACTATATGAACCAGATCCTCGACGTGAACCTTACCGACCGCACCGCCGTGTGCCAGCCGGGGGTGGTTACCAAGCAATTGCAGAACGTCGCTGAAGAAAACGGCCTGTACTACCCGGTGGATTTCGCGTCGTCCGGTTCCAGCCAGATTGGCGGCAATATCGGCACCAATGCCGGCGGGATCAAGGTGATTCGCTACGGCATGACCCGCAACTGGGTAGCCGGCATGAAAGTCGTCACCGGCAAGGGCGACGTGCTGGAGTTGAACCGCGACCTGATCAAGAACGCCACCGGCTACGACATGCGCCAGCTGTTCATCGGCGCGGAGGGCACCCTGGGCTTTGTGGTCGAAGCCACTATGCGCCTGGACCGTGCGCCGAAAAACCTCACCGCGATGGTGCTGGGCACGACCGACTTCGACTCGATCATGCCGGTGTTGCACGCCTTTCAGAGCAAGCTGGACCTGACCGCCTTCGAATTCTTCTCCGACAAGGCCTTGGCCAAGGTCATGGGCCGTGGCGACGTGCCGGCGCCGTTCGAAACCGAGTGCCCGTTCTACGCGCTGCTGGAATTCGAAGCCACCACCGAAGAAGTCGCCAACCACGCGCTGGAAACCTTCGAACATTGCGTGGAGCAGGGCTGGGTGCTGGACGGCGTGATGAGCCAGAGCGAAACCCAACTGCACAACCTGTGGAAACTGCGCGAGTACATCTCCGAGACCATTTCCCACTGGACCCCGTACAAGAACGATATCTCGGTGACTGTCTCCAAAGTGCCGGCGTTTTTGAAGGAAATTGACGCGATCGTCGGTGAACACTACCCCGACTTCGAAATCGTCTGGTTTGGCCACATCGGCGACGGCAACCTGCACTTGAACATCCTCAAGCCGGAAAACCTGAGCAAGGATGAGTTCTTCGCCAAATGCGCCACCGTGAACAAGTGGGTTTTTGAAACCGTCGAGAAGTACAACGGTTCGATCTCCGCCGAACATGGTGTGGGCATGACCAAACGCGACTACCTGACTTACAGCCGCTCGCCGGTTGAAATCGAATACATGAAGGCAGTGAAAGCCGTGTTCGACCCGAACGGAATCATGAACCCTGGCAAGATCTTCGCTGTTTAATCGCCTTGAAGGAGTCGTTCCATGAACTACCAGCACAAGTATGTCGACGGCACCAACATCCACTTTCCAGTCGGCAAAGTGGTGTGTATCGGGCGTAACTACGCCGAACATGCCAAGGAACTGGACAACCCGGTCCCGACCGAGCCGCTGCTGTTCATCAAGCCAGGCAGCTGCGTGGTGCCGCTGGAAGGCGGTTTCAGCATCCCGACCGAACGCGGTTCGGTGCATTACGAAGCGGAAATCGCGGTATTGATCGGCAAGCCGCTGTCGACCAAGCCCAGCCGCGAGGAAGTGCTCGACGCCATCTCCGGCTTCGCTCCAGCCTTGGACCTGACCCTGCGCGACAAGCAGGCCGAGCTGAAAGCCAAGGGCCTGCCGTGGGAAATCGCCAAGTCCTTTGACGGTGCGGCCGTTATCGCACCGTTCGTGGTGGGCAGCACCTTCCCGGACGTGACCGACATCGGCATCCGCCTGAGCATCAATGGCGAAGTGCGCCAGGATGGCAACAGCGCGCAGATGCTCAACCCGATCGTCCCGATGATCCAGCACATGGCCGGCTGCTTCTCTCTGCAGGCAGGCGATGTGATCCTCACGGGCACCCCGGCCGGTGTGGGCCCGCTGAATGTGGGCGATGAGCTGGTGTTGGAGCTGTCAGGTGTGAACCGCTTCGAAAGCAGCGTGCGTTAAACGCAGCACACCGCTCAACTGTGGGAGCTGGCTTGCCTGCGATAGTATCGGCGGGGTGTCACTGACACGCCGCGTCGTCTGCATCGCGGGCAAGCTCGACGCCCACAGGGTTTATGTGCAGCCGCCCATTGCGTGCTTTTGCATTTTTTTCACACGCCATCCGGATAATCCTTCAGGCTCGAGCGCGCGGTTCCGCTGAACCTGTGCTATCACCTAACGCTGATTTCCCGGATAAAGTGCCCAATGGCCGTGCCCCTGCCTACCGTCACCCCCAAGTTGCGTTCCCGTTTTGCCCTGCGCTGGTATTCATGGCTGTTTCTCGCCGGGGCCATTGTGTATGGCATCGCCTGGGCCATGCACTGGGATGATCGCGGCGTGCTGTGGATGCTGGAGCGTTTTGAAACGCCGGCCGAACGCCAGGAAAGCGTATGGCTGCCGGACTATCACGCGGTCATCGACGCCAAGTTGCTGCCGGGCATGGAGAAGGACGAAGCCTCGGACCTGGCCTACAACCCCCAGACCAAGACCCTGTTCTCCGTCATGGGCAAAAATCCGTTCCTGGTCGAGCTGACCCTGCAAGGCGATGTGCTGCGCAAGATGCCGCTCAATGGCTGGAACAACCCCGAAGGGCTGACGGTGCTGGAAAACGGCCTGATGGCCGTGGTCGATGAGCGCCAGCACAGCCTGACCATCGTCAAGGTCGACGCCGCTACCACGGCACTGAACAAGGCCGACTTCCAGAGCTATGACCTGGGCCCGTCCAAGGACCAGAACAAAGCCTTTGAAGCCATCACTTGGGACAAGCGCAACCAGCAGTTGGTGCTGGGTGAAGAGCGTCCACCGGCATTGTTTACCTGGAAAAGCGACGGCAGCCAGACCCTGACGGGCAACAAGGTGAAACAGGTCACCAGCGAGCTGGACATGCGTAACCTCTCCGCACTCGCTGTCGACCCGCGCACCGGGCATCTGCTGGCGTTGTCGGCCGACTCCCATCTGTTGCTGGAGCTGGACGAGAAGGGCGAGCAAGTCAGTTTCATGACGTTGCTTGGTGGCTTCAATGGCCTGAAAGACACGATTCCCCGTGCCGAAGGGGTGACCATGGACGAGGACGGCACGCTGTACATGGTCAGTGAGCCCAATCTGTTCTATCGCTTCGAAAAGCAGAAATAGCGGATTAATTACGTCGGATGTTTCTCTGTGAACGGCATTCGCCAGACATCAGGGCGTGTTTAAGTTTAAATTCAGACGGGCGTGATATTCATTCGCCACTTTTGACTTTGAGCCCGCCCGATGCGACGACTAGCCCGCCCCAAACCCCTGTTCTTTACGCTTGCATTGATCGCCCTGGTCAGCGCCGGGGTCGTTGCACAGCATTTTCGCCTGTTCGAGCGCGCCTGGTTCAACTGGCAGGCGTGGCGCCAGCCGACCAATGAGCGTTCCATCGGCCTGGCGGATTACCGGGTGGCGCTGGAGGCTCAGGTAATCGAGGGCCTTGATGACGATGTGTCGGCCCTGACCTACGATCCGGTACGCAAAAGCCTGTTCACCGTCACTAACAAAAACGCCGAGCTGATCGAGCTGTCCTTGGAGGGCAAGATTCTGCGGCGTATTCCCTTGGTGGGGTTTGGCGATGCCGAAGCCGTGGAGTTCATCAGCGACAACATTTATGTCATCAGTGATGAACGCCAGCAGCGGCTGATCAAGGTGCATGTGAACGACGACACTCAGTTCCTCGACGCCGCCGATGCCGAGCAAATGACCCTGGGCGTGCACGTCGGTGGCAACAAGGGCTTTGAAGGCCTGGCCTACGATTCGGTGGGCAAGCGCCTGTTCGTGGCCAAGGAGCGCGACCCAATGTTGATCTACGAGGTTCACGGCTTTCCCCACTTCAAACCGGAAAAAACCTACTCGGTACACGTGATCAACAACCCCAAGCGTGACGCCGGACTGTTTGTGCGCGACCTGTCGAGCCTGCAATATGACGAGCGCAGCGGCCATTTACTGGCGCTGTCGGATGAGTCGTTTCTGGTGCTGGAACTGGATATCGACGGTCGCCCGTTGAGCAGTCTGTCACTGCTGAACGGGCGCCATGGCCTGAAGAAGCGGGTTCCGCAGGCCGAAGGGATCGCCATGGATGACGAGGGCGCGTTGTACCTCGTCAGCGAGCCGAACCTGTTCTATGTGTTCAAAAAACCGAGTTCCTGAACACACGGCTGAACCAATGTGGAGCCGGCTTGCTTAGGCCTTGAGGGTTTTCACGCCTTCGGGGGTGCCCAGCAGCAATACATCGGCCGGGCGCGCCGCGAACAAGCCGTTGGTGACCACGCCGACGATCGCGTTGATCTGAGTTTCCAGCTCGACCGGGTTGGTGATCTGCATGTTGAACACGTCGAGGATGATGTTGCCGTTGTCGGTCAAGACACCTTCGCGGTACACCGGGTCGCCGCCCAGTTTCACCAGCTCGCGGGCCACGTGGCTGCGGGCCATCGGAATCACTTCCACCGGCAGCGGGAACGCGCCGAGCACCGGCACCAGCTTGCTGGCATCGGCGATGCAGATAAAGGTCTTGGCCACGGCTGCGACGATCTTCTCGCGGGTCAGGGCCGCGCCGCCGCCCTTGATCAGGTTCAGGTGTTCGTCGCTTTCATCGGCGCCGTCGATGTAGAACTCCAGGTCGCTCACGGTGTTGAGCTCGTACACCGGAATGCCATGGCCCTTCAGGCGTGCGGCGGTGGCTTCGGAGCTGGCCACGGCGCCGTCGAATGCGCCCTTGTGCTGGGCCAGCGCATCGATAAAGCAGTTGGCGGTGGAGCCGGTGCCGACACCGACGATGCTCTTGTCGTCGAGTTTAGGAAGGATTAAATCGACAGCGGCCTGGGCCACTGCCTGTTTGAGTTGATCCTGGGTCATGCGGGCTCCGGAACGGGCGGGGAGTTATCGAGGGGCGCGAGTATAACCCAACAAAACCTCTGGATTCGTGTGGTCGCCCGCCCAAACGCTGGGTTAGACTCCTTGGCCCTGCCCAACCCGCCCAGTGATATCCGCCGATGCTTGAACAGTACGTCAAAAAGATCCTCACCTCGCGCGTTTACGACGTTGCCGTAGAAACCCCGTTGCAGACCGCCCGTCAGCTCTCCGAGCGGCTGGGCAACCAGGTCTGGCTCAAGCGTGAAGACTTGCAGCCGGTGTTCTCGTTCAAGATTCGCGGCGCCTATAACAAGCTGACCCAATTGACCGCTGAAGAGCGTGCGCGCGGCGTGGTCACGGCGTCGGCCGGCAACCATGCCCAGGGCCTGGCCCTGGCCGCCAAGGTGCTGGGGGTCAAGGCCACCATCGTGATGCCCAAGACCACGCCTGAGATCAAGGTCGAAGGCGTGCGTTCGCGTGGCGGCAAAGTGGTGCTGCATGGTGATTCCTTCCCGGAAGCCCTGGCCTACTCGCTGAAACTGGTCGACGAAAAAGGCTACGTCTACATCCACCCCTACGACGATCCACACACCATTGCCGGGCAGGGCACCGTGGCGATGGAAATCCTGCGCCAGCATCCAGGGCCTTTGGACGCGATTTTCGTCCCGGTGGGCGGTGGTGGGCTGATCGCCGGTATTGCGGCGTATGTGAAGTACCTGCGCCCGGATATCAAGATCATCGGCGTGGAGCCAGACGATTCCAATTGCCTGCAAGCCGCCCTGGCGGCGGGCGAGCGCGTGGTGTTGCCGACCGTCGGCATCTTTGCCGATGGCGTGGCGGTGGCGCAGATCGGCCAGCACACCTTCGACATCTGCAAGGACTATGTGGATGAAGTGATCACCGTGAGCACCGATGAAATCTGTGCGGCGATCAAGGACATCTACGATGACACCCGTTCGATCACCGAGCCGGCAGGGGCATTGGGCGTGGCCGGGATCAAGAAGTACGTCGAGACCCGTGGCGTCACCGGGCAGACCCTGGTGGCGATCGACTCCGGCGCCAACGTCAACTTCGACCGCTTGCGCCATGTGGCTGAGCGCGCGGAGCTGGGTGAGGGCCGCGAAGCCATCATCGCCGTGACCATTCCCGAGAGGCCCGGTAGCTTCAAGGCGTTCTGCGAGGCCGTGGGCAAGCGCCAGATCACCGAATTCAACTACCGCTTTCACTCCGGCAGCGAAGCACACATCTTTGTCGGCGTGCAGACCCACCCGGAAAACGACCCGCGCAGCGCGCTGATCGCCAGTCTCACCCGCCAGGGTTTCCCCGTGCTGGACCTGACCGAGAACGAGCTGGCCAAGTTGCACATCCGCCATATGGTCGGTGGCCATGCAGCCCACGTCAGTAATGAAGTGGTGTTTCGCTTCGAATTCCCGGAGCGTCCGGGGGCCTTGTTCAACTTTCTTAACAAATTGGGCGGGCGCTGGAACATATCGATGTTCCACTATCGCAACCACGGCGCGGCCGACGGTCGTGTGGTCGCTGGGCTGCAAGTGCCGGCGGACGAGCGTCACCTGGTGCCGGCGGCCCTGGAAGCCATCGGCTATCCGTACTGGGATGAGAGCGATAACCCGGCCTACACACTGTTCCTCGGTTGAGCGACTACGCTGATTGGGGCGGCCTTTAAGGAAGACGAGACATGGAAACGCTGACCACCCTGAAAGTTATCCACATCGCGGCCACGGTATTGCTGCTGCTCAGCGGCCTGGGCCTGGCATTGCTCGCCTGGCGCAAACGCAGCGCCGGCCCGGCGGTGACCGTGCCGCGCCCGTGGGCGTTCGTCTGGTTGTTGATGGGCGTGTGTGTGGTGAGCATGCCGTTTACCGGCTGGTGGCTGGTGCACCTGATCGGTTGGCCGCTGGGGCAGACCTGGATTCTGGGCTCCAGCATCCTCTACAGCGTGGCGGCGCTGGCCTGGTTCTGGCTGGTGGCGCGGCTCAATCGCCTGCGCAAAGGCGAGGGTGGTAGCTTGAACTTCACGCTGGTGCTGGCGGTGGTCAGCCTGGTGGGGTTCGTGGCGATTGCCGGGTTGATGGGCGCCAAACCCGTTTAGATGAGCGCTTACCTGCTGCTGAAAACCCTGCATATCCTATCGTCGACGATCCTGTTCGGGCTGGGCGCGGGCTCGGCTTACTACGCGTTGCGCGCTTGGCGCACTGGCAACGTGGAAGTGATCGCCGTGACCTTCAAGCACCTGGTATTCGCCGACTGGGCGTTTACCGCGACCACGGCGGTGTTCCAGCCGTTGAGTGGCATCGGCTTGATGTACCTGGCGGGCTGGTCGCTGCAGCAGAGCTGGCTGCAATGGACGTTCGGCTTGTATGGGTTGGCGGGGATCTGCTGGCTGCCGGTGGTGTGGTTGCAGATTCGCGTACACAAGATGGCGGAGCAGGCGTTGCGGGAGGGTACGGCAATGCCGATCAAGGCCGCGACGTACATGCGCTGGTGGTTTGGCCTGGGGTGGCCGGCGTTTCTCGCGTTTGTGGCGATTTTCTACTTGATGGTCGCCAAGCCTATGTAGGGCTTGGGACCGTGTCGACTTCATCGCAGGCAAGCCAGCTCCCACACTTGACCGAGTTCCAGCATGAGAATGCGGTCAAAATGTGGGCGCGGGCTTGCTCGCGAAGGCGTCATCAGCTGCGCAGGGTAATCACCGGCCAGCCACGCTTCTCGGCCTCAGCCCGCAAATTCGGATCCGGATCCACTGCCACTGGATGAGTCACTTGCTCCAGCAGCGGTAAATCATTCATCGAGTCACTGTAGAAGTAGCTGCCTTCCAGGCTGTACCCGGTTTCTTCCAGCCAACGATTCAAGCGCGTCACCTTGCCCTCGCGAAAGCACGGCACGTCAGTGCTGCGGCCAGTGTAGCGGCCGTTTTCCATCTCGCATTCGGTGGCGATCAGGGTTTCCACGCCCAAGCGTGCGGCAATCGGCGCGGTGACGAAACGGTTGGTGGCGGTGATGATCACCAGCTTGTCACCGGCGGCGCGGTGTTTGGCCAGCAGTTCAGTGGCCAGCGGCAGCAGGATCGGCTCGATGCAGTCACGCATATAGTCGTTGTGCCACTCTTCCAACTGGGCCATCTCGGTGCGGCCGAGGATTTCCAGGCAAAAGTTCAGGTAGGCAGCGTTGTCCAGCTTGCCGGCCAGGTAATCCTGGTAGAACTCGTCGTTGCGGGCCTTGTAGGCAACCGAGTCGAGAATCCCACGTTCACAGAGGTAATCGCCCCAGGCGTGGTCGCTGTCACCGCCGAGGAGGGTGTTGTCCAAGTCGAATAAAGCCAGGCGCATTGCAGTTACTCGCTGAAAAGTCTGTAAAAAGGCGTCCAGAATACGGTCTTTTCACAAGAGTGCACATAAGGTAAGAAGCCTCGTTGCCGCTTCATCAACCTTTGTGGAACAATGCGGCGACATGCGTTTGCGAGGTTGTTGCCGTGATCGACCCCGATGGTTTCCGTCCTAATGTCGGGATCATTCTTACGAATGATGCCGGACAGGTGCTATGGGCTCGCCGAATCAACCAAGATGCCTGGCAGTTTCCTCAAGGTGGAATCAACCCCGACGAAACACCTGAGGACGCCTTGTACCGTGAGTTGAACGAAGAAGTCGGCCTTGAGCGCGAAGATGTACAAATTCTGGCCTGTACCCGTGGCTGGTTGCGCTATCGTTTGCCGCAACGCCTGGTGCGTACCCACAGCCAACCGCTGTGCATCGGCCAGAAGCAGAAGTGGTTTCTCCTGCGCCTGATCTCCAATGAGCAGCGGGTGCGGATGGATTTGACCGGTAAACCGGAGTTCGATGGTTGGCGCTGGGTCAGCTATTGGTATCCGTTGGGCCAGGTGGTGACATTCAAGCGCGAAGTTTATCGTCGCGCTCTCAAAGAGCTTGCCCCGCGCCTTTTAGCGCGCGACTGACGACGGAGTTCGACCCCGAGCCATGCTCAATACGCTGCGCAAGATCGTCCAGGAAGTTAACTCCGCCAAGGATCTCAAGGCGGCGTTGGGGATTATTGTGTTGCGCGTCAAGGAAGCCATGGGCAGCCAGGTCTGCTCGGTTTACCTGCTGGACCCCGAGACCAACCGTTTTGTGCTGATGGCCACCGAGGGCTTGAACAAGCGCTCGATCGGCAAGGTCAGCATGGCGCCCAATGAAGGTCTGGTGGGCCTGGTGGGGACGCGTGAAGAACCCCTGAACCTTGAAAACGCGGCCGATCACCCGCGTTATCGCTACTTTGCCGAAACCGGCGAAGAGCGTTACGCCTCGTTCCTCGGCGCCCCGATTATTCACCACCGCCGCGTTGTCGGCGTGTTGGTCATCCAGCAAAAAGAACGCCGCCAGTTCGACGAAGGTGAAGAAGCCTTCCTCGTGACCATGAGCGCGCAGCTCGCCGGGGTTATCGCTCACGCCGAAGCCACCGGTTCGATTCGCGGCCTGGGCCGTGAGGGCAAGGGCATCCAGGAAGCCAAATTCGTGGGCGTGCCGGGTTCACCGGGCGCTGCGGTCGGTACGGCGGTGGTCATGTTGCCGCCGGCGGATCTGGATGTGGTGCCGGACAAGACCGTCAGCGACATCGACGCTGAAATCAAACTGTTCAAGACTGCCCTGGAAGGCGTGCGCGCCGACATGCGCAACCTGTCGAACAAGCTGGCCACCCAGTTGCGCCCCGAAGAGCGCGCATTGTTCGACGTTTACCAGATGATGCTCGATGACGCGTCCCTGGGTAACGAAGTCAAGACCGTGATCAAGACCGGCCAGTGGGCCCAGGGCGCACTGCGCCAGGTGGTCACCGATCACGTCAACCGTTTCGAAATGATGGATGACGACTACCTGCGTGAGCGGGCCTCGGATGTGCGCGACCTGGGTCGCCGTCTGCTGGCCAAGCTGCAGGAAGACCGCACCACCAACCTGGTTTACCCCGACAACACCATCCTGGTCAGTGAGGAACTGACCGCCACCATGCTCGGCGAAGTGCCTGAGGGCAAGTTGGTGGGGCTGGTTTCGGTACTCGGTTCGGGCAACTCCCACGTCGCGATCCTGGCGCGTGCCATGGGCATCCCGACGGTGATGGGCCTGGTAGACCTGCCGTATGCCAAGGTCGACGGCATTGGCATGATCGTCGATGGCCATCGCGGTGAAGTGTTCACCAACCCCAGCGAAGTACTGCGCAAGCAATACGCCGAAGTGGTTGAAGAAGAGAAACAACTGGCGCTGGGCCTCGATTCCTTGCGCGAACTGCCGTGCGTGACCACCGATGGTCACCGTGTGCCGTTGCTGGTTAACACCGGCCTGCTGGCCGACGTGGCCCGGGCGCAACAGCGCGGCGCTGAAGGCGTGGGGCTGTACCGCACTGAAGTGCCGTTCATGATCAACCAGCGTTTCCCGAGCGAGAAGGAGCAGCTGGCGATTTATCGCGAGCAACTGCAGGCCTTCCACCCGTTGCCGGTGACTATGCGCAGCCTGGATATCGGCGGCGACAAGTCACTGTCCTATTTCCCGATCAAGGAAGACAACCCCTTCCTTGGCTGGCGCGGCATTCGCGTGACCCTCGACCACCCTGAAATTTTCCTCGTACAGACCCGCGCCATGCTCAAGGCCAGCGAGGGCCTGAACAACCTGCGCATCCTGCTGCCGATGATCTCCGGCACCCACGAGCTGGAAGAGGCGCTGCACCTGATCCACCGTGCGTGGGGCGAAGTGCGCGACGAAGGCGCCGACGTACCGATGCCGCCGATTGGCGTGATGATTGAAATCCCGGCAGCGGTGTACCAGGCCAAGGAGCTGGCGCGGCAGGTGGACTTCCTGTCGGTGGGCTCCAACGACCTGACCCAATACCTGTTGGCCGTGGACCGTAACAACCCGCGGGTGGCCGACCTCTACGACTACCTGCACCCGGCGGTGCTGCAAGCCCTGCAACACGTGGTGCGCGACGCTCATGCCGAAGGCAAGCCGGTGAGCATCTGCGGTGAAATGGCCGGCGATCCGGCGGCGGCGGTGCTGTTGATGGCGATGGGCTTCGATAGCTTGTCGATGAACGCCACCAACTTGCCGAAGGTGAAGTGGATGCTGCGCCAGGTTGAGTTGAGCATGGCCAAGGACCTGCTGGCGGAGTTGATGACCATCGACAACCCGCAAGTTATCCACAGCTCGCTGCAGTTGGCGCTGAAGAACCTGGGGCTGACAAGGATGATCAATCCGGCTTCCGCCAAAACCTTGTAGGGGCGAGCTTGCTCGCGAAGAACGTCAACGATAACGCGGGGTGCCTGATTACCCGCGGCGTTCTCAGGTTTTTCGCGAGCAAGAACTAGGCGTCCCCCTCGCTCCTACAGGTTGATGTCTACCTCGCCCAACCGCCCACCATGGGGTCCAAAGCTTCGCTCCACCATCCGCCGGGTGCCATCGGCATTCACAATCAACGCCGTGCTCGCCCGTGTCCCATAACTCGGGCTGGCAATGAACACGCTCGACAGCAGGCTCTCGGTCGCCAGCCCCACGCCGGTATCCGGTAATTCGGCAAAGGGCGCGGTCTGCGGGTCGCTCAGGATGTCCAGCAAGGCTTGCGGCTGAGGATCTTCGAGCATTTCGCTCAACGCGGCCTTGGCCTTGAGCAACTTAGGCCACGGCGTATCCAGCCCGGCGTTGGACAACCCATACACCCCGGCCTCCAATCGCGTGGGCTCGGTGTGATTAGCGTTGTAATGCCACAGCTCACCCGGTGTGCCCACCAGCAGGTTGAACCCGGCGTATTCAATTGAACGGCCGTTAACGTCGGCCAAATACTGCTCAACCGGCAGTGAACCGTTGAGAAAGCGCGCGACCAGCTCGCCACGGGACTTGCGGGCCGGCGGTTGGTGCGGATCGCGGATATTGGTCAGCGCGGCAAAGCGCCCCTCGGCGTTCACCCCCAGCCAGGTGCCGCCTGCTTCCTGATCGCGGCCGGCATAGACAGTGGGTGCATCCTCCCACTGGGCCAACGGCAGGCTGGGGCGGGCGTAGAACTCATCGCGGTTGGCCGCGACGATCAGCGGCTGGGCGTGGCCCGGTCGCCAAGCGAAAACAATCAGGCACATCAGGCGATCCCTTTTGTGTTTTTTGCCACTCTACCCACTCAAGCACAGGCGTTCCATCGTATCCAGTTGGGTCGCATGCCTTCCATCCGTTAACATGCCGGACTTGGTTCGGGGGCTCCCATGGAATTTCTGCTGTATTTGCTGCTTGGCGCCTGTGCGGGTGTACTCGCCGGGCTGTTTGGCGTGGGCGGCGGGATCATCATCGTGCCGGTGCTGGTGTTCAGCTTCACCTTGCAGGGCTTCGACCCGCAGGTGCTGACCCACTTGGCTGTGGGCACGTCCCTTGCGACCATCATCTTTACCTCGGTGAATGCCGTACGCGAGCATCACCGGCGGGGTGCGGTGCGTTGGCCGATCTTTGTGTGGATGACCGTGGGTATCCTGATCGGCGCCGGTTTTGGCGCACTGACGGCCGAGGCGATTTCCGGCCCTCACCTGCAAAAGATCATCGGCGTGTTCGCCTTGCTGGTGGCCGTTCAACTTGCACTGGACGTTAAGCCCAAGGCCAGCCGCACGGTGCCGGGCAAACTCGGCCTGACCGTCGCCGGTACGTTTATCGGCTGGGCCTCGGCGATTTTCGGCATTGGCGGCGGCTCGCTGACCGTGCCGTTCCTGACCTGGCGCAGTGTGCCGATGCAGCAGGCAGTGGCCACTTCATCCGCCTGTGGCCTGCCGATTGCGCTGGCCAGTGCGTTAAGTTTCATGATTCTGGGCTGGCATGACCCGTTGTTGCCCGCGCATAGTCTAGGGTTCGTGTATTTGCCGGCACTGCTGGGCATTGCCCTGACCAGCATGGTGTTTGCCCGCTTCGGTGCACGCTTGGCACATCGATTGTCGCCGCGTCTGCTCAAGCGGTTGTTCGCCGGGCTGTTGTTCTGTGTCGGCATAAATTTTTTGTTTTGAAAAACTTGAGTAATGCAGTCTTAATCGCGCCCGGGCATGGTCCGGACGCCATAACGAATGATTTAACGAGGAGTCGCAATGCTGCCTTACCCGCAGATCGACCCGGTGGCCCTGGCCATTGGTCCGCTGAAAATCCACTGGTACGGGTTGATGTACCTGATCGGCATCGGCGGTGCCTGGTTTCTGGCCTCTCGACGCCTGAACCGTTTCGATCCGACCTGGACCAAGGAGAAGCTCTCCGACCTGATTTTCTGGCTGTCGATGGGGGTCATTGTCGGCGGGCGCCTGGGCTATGTGCTGTTCTACGATCTCTCGGCGTACATCGCCAATCCGACGCTGATCTTTGAAGTGTGGAAAGGCGGCATGGCATTCCACGGCGGTTTTATCGGCGTGATGATTGCCGCCTGGTGGTTCGGCCGTCGTAATGGCAAGTCGTTCTTCCAACTGATGGACTTCGTTGCGCCAATGGTGCCGATCGGCCTGGGCGCCGGGCGTATCGGTAACTTCATCAACGCCGAGCTGTGGGGTAAGCCGACCGACGTGCCGTGGGCCATGGTGTTCCCGCCGTTCAGCGACCCCGCGCAACTGCCACGCCACCCGTCGCAGCTGTATCAGTTCGCGTTGGAAGGCGTGGCGCTGTTCCTTATCCTGTACATCTTCTCGCGCAAACCGCGCCCCACCATGGCGGTGTCGGGCATGTTCGCGTTGTTCTACGGGATCTTCCGCTTTATCGTCGAGTTCGTGCGCGTGCCGGATGCGCAGCTGGGCTACCTGGCGTTCGGTTGGGTGACCATGGGCCAGATCCTCAGCCTGCCGATGATCCTTGGCGGCCTGGGCTTGCTGTGGTGGGCGTACAATCGCCCGCAACCTTTGAAGAACACCGCGCTTTAAATTCGAATGCCCGGGCCGTAGGGTCCGGGCTTCAACGATACGGGTACCCAAATGAAGCAATATCTCGAACTACTGAACGACGTCGTGACCAATGGATTGACCAAGGGCGATCGCACCGGCACCGGCACCAAGGCCGTGTTTGCCCGTCAGTATCGGCATAACTTGGCCGACGGCTTCCCGCTGCTGACCACCAAGAAGCTTCACTTCAAAAGTATCGCCAACGAGCTGATCTGGATGTTGAGTGGCAACACCAACATCAAGTGGCTGAATGAGAACGGCGTGCGCATCTGGGACGAATGGGCCACCGAAGACGGCGACCTGGGCCCGGTGTACGGCGAACAGTGGACCGCCTGGCCGACCAAGGACGGCGGCACGATCAACCAGATCGACTACATGGTCCACACGCTCAAGACCAACCCCAACAGCCGCCGTATCCTGTTCCACGGCTGGAACGTCGAGTACCTGCCCGACGAGACCAAGAGCCCCCAGGAAAACGCGCGCAACGGCAAGCAAGCGTTGCCGCCGTGCCACCTGCTGTACCAAGCGTTCGTGCACGACGGCCACCTGTCGATGCAGTTGTACATCCGCAGCTCCGATGTCTTCCTCGGCCTGCCGTACAACACCGCCGCGCTGGCATTGCTCACTCATATGCTGGCCCAGCAGTGCGACTTGATCCCCCACGAGATCATCGTCACCACCGGCGATACCCACGCCTACAGCAACCACATGGAACAGATCCGCACCCAGCTGGCGCGCACGCCGAAGAAGCTGCCGGAACTGGTGATCAAGCGCAAACCTGCTTCGATCTACGACTACAAGTTCGAAGACTTTGAGATCGTGGGCTACGACGCCGACCCAAGCATCAAGGCTGACGTCGCGATCTAAAAACTGCCTCGGTCTAAACTGTGGGAGCTGGCTTGCCTGCGATAGCGGTACATCAGTCACCTAATCAGGTGCTGACACTCCGCTATCGCAGCGATGCGGCGATCCGACAAGCCAGCTCCCACAGTTGGTCGGTGCTCACTTGAGTTAGTGGCCGTGGCTCCTGCCCACATGCGAAGGCTCCGCCTCGCTGGCCTGCACGCTCCCACTGACCTCCAGCCGCTGCAAAATCCCGCACTGATCCCCGCCGCCACAGCGTTGGCGCAGGTCCAGCAACTGTTCCTGCAATGCCAGCAGCCCATCGATGCGCGCTTTCACGTGGTGGATATGCTCGTCGATCAACGCATTCACGTTTTCGCACTGGTCCTGGGGGCTGTCGCGCAAGCCCAGCAGGCTGCGGATTTCTTCCAGGGTCATGTCGAGGCTGCGGCAGTTGCGGATAAAGATCAGCCGCTCGGTGTGTGCCTGGGTGTACACGCGGTAGTTGGCGTCAGTGCGCGCCGGTGGCGGCAGCAGGCCTTCCTTTTCGTAGTAACGGATGGTTTCCACCGGGCAGTCGGTCAGTTTGGCCAGTTCGCCGATCTTCATCGCAGCAATCTCCAAATGGGTGCTTGACCCTATAGTGGCTACAGGGTCTTTACTTGGCAACAGGCACCTTTACGGACGCGACAGAATGAGCGACTCCATCCACACCCCGCATAAACACGATCACGACCATGATCACGACCATGGTCCGAAAAAACTGACCCCCGTGCATGACCACGGCCACGGCGGCTCCTGCTGTTCCGGCACCCCAGCCCCTGCGTTGGTGCAACTGAGCGAAGCGCCCACCGCCGGTTCGCGGCTGAGCACCTTTCGCATTGAAGCCATGGACTGCCCCACCGAGCAGACGCTGATCCAGAACAAACTGGGCAAGCTGGCCGGCGTGCAGCAACTGGAATTCAACCTGATCAACCGTATCCTCGGCGTCACCCACGACTTGCCGAGCACCGCGCCGATCATCGACGCGATCAAATCCTTGGGGATGCAGGCTGATCCTATCGAGGAAGGCACTCCGGCTGCTGAACCGCCTGCCAAGAAACACTGGTGGCCGCTGGCATTGTCCGGCGTTGGCGCGTTGGGGGCCGAAGTGCTGCATTTCGCCAATGCTGCGCCGACGTGGGTGATCGCGTTGGTGGCCTTGGTGTCGATCCTCAGCGGCGGCCTCACGACTTACAAAAAGGGCTGGATTGCCCTGAAAAACCTCAACCTGAACATCAATGCCTTGATGAGCATCGCCGTCACCGGTGCGATCCTGATCGGGCAATGGCCGGAAGCGGCCATGGTGATGTTCCTGTTCACCGTGGCCGAGTTGATCGAAGCCAAGTCCCTGGACCGTGCGCGCAATGCCATCAGTGGCTTGATGCAGATGACGCCGGAGCAGGCCACCGTGCAGCAAAGCGACGGTTCGTGGGCTGAACAGGAAGTCAAAAGCATTGAGTTAGGGGCGATCGTGCGGGTAAAACCCGGCGAGCGCATCGGCTTGGACGGTGAGGTCACGGCTGGACAGTCCACCATCGACCAGGCGCCGATCACCGGTGAAAGCCTGCCGATCGAGAAGACCGTGGGCGACAAAGTCTTCGCCGGCACCATCAACCAGGCAGGTTCCCTGGAGTACACAGTCACCGCAGCGGCCAACAACTCCACCCTGGCGCGCATCATTCACGCGGTGGAACAGGCCCAAGGCGCGCGCGCGCCGACTCAGCGGTTTGTCGACAGCTTCTCGAAAATCTACACCCCAGCCGTGTTCCTGTTCGCCTTGGGCGTAGCGCTGATTCCGCCGCTGTTCATGGCCGGTGTCTGGTTCGACTGGGTGTACCGCGCCCTGGTCCTGCTGGTGGTGGCGTGCCCGTGTGCGCTGGTGATTTCCACTCCGGTGACCATCGTCAGCGGCCTCGCGGCGGCTGCGCGCAAAGGCATCCTGATCAAGGGCGGCGTGTACCTGGAAGGCGGATACAAGCTCGACTACCTGGCCCTCGACAAGACCGGCACCATCACCCATGGCAAGCCGGTGCAAACCGATTACCTGGCACTGTTCCCCAATGTCGCAGACAGCGCGCCGGCCTTGGCCGCCAGTTTGGCCGGGCGTTCCGATCACCCGGTGTCGCTGGCGATCGCCAACGCCGCGGTGGATAAAAACCTGCCGAGCCACGCTGTGGATAACTTCGAGGCCCTGGCCGGGCGTGGCGTGCGTGGCGACATCAACGGCGAAACCTATCACTTGGGCAACCACCGCCTGGTAGAAGACCTGGGCCTGTGCTCGCCTGAGCTGGAAGAAAAACTCTTCGCCCTGGAAAAACAGGGCAAGTCCGTGGTGCTGTTGCTCGACAAGTCCGGCCCGCTGGCACTGTTCGCCGTGGCCGACACGGTCAAGGACAGTAGCCGCGAAGCCATCCAGCAACTGCACGATCTGGGCATCAAGACCCTGATGCTCACCGGCGACAACACCCACACCGCCCAGGCGATTGCCGCCCAGGTCGGCATCGACCAAGCCCAGGGCGACCTGTTGCCGACCGACAAACTGCAAGCCATCGAAACCCTCTACGGCCAAGGCCACCGCGTGGGCATGGTGGGTGACGGCATCAACGACGCCCCGGCGTTGGCCCGTGCCGAGATCGGCTTTGCCATGGCCGCAGCAGGCACCGACACCGCCATCGAGACCGCGGACGTGGCGTTGATGGACGATGATTTGCGCAAGATTCCGGCATTCATTCGTCTGTCGCGGCAAACGTCGAGTATCCTCAAGCAGAACATCGCCCTGGCGTTGGTGATCAAGGCGATCTTCCTTGCGGTCACCTTCCTGGGCATGGCCACCATGTGGATGGCGGTCTTCGCCGACATGGGCGTCAGCCTGCTGGTGGTGTTCAATGGCTTGCGCCTGTTGCGCAAATAGACGATGAGAGGGTGGTGTGCTGAGTGCCGAGTTAAAGGCGTTTTTCATGGTCGCCCGCCTGGGCAGTATCACCCAGGCGGCAAAAAAACTCGGCCTGAGTCAACCCACGGTCACCACCCAGGTCCGTAACCTGGAAAGCCAATACGGCGTCGAGCTGTTCTACCGCGGCGGCCGCCGCCTCACCGTCAGCGACGAGGGCGCGCGCCTGCTGCCTATGGTCAAGGCGCTGTTGCAGCAGGAAGCGGACATCGAGTTTTTCCTGCGCAACAGTGGCCAGGTCCAGGGCGCATTGAGGATTGCCGCCACGGCGCCTTACTACATTCTCGACCTGGTCAAAGCCTTTCGCGAACGCTTGCCCCACGTGGAAGTGTCGGTAGAAATCGGCAACTCTCAACAGGTGCTCGAAGCGCTGGATGATTACCGCGTCGATCTCGCCGCCTCCTCTCAACTGCTGGAAGACCCGCGCCTGATTCGCCGTGTGCTGGGCACCGACCCTTTGGTGCTCGCGGTGCATCGTCACCATCCGTTGGCCAAGCTCGATCATGTACCGCTCACTGCATTGGTCGGGCATACCTTGTTGATGCGTGAAGCCGGTTCCACCACGCGGCGCCTGACCGAAAAAATGCTACAGGATGCAGGCGTGAGCTACGGCCCGCTGCTGGAAATCGGCAGCCGGGAATCGATTCGCGAGGCGGTGTTGCGCAATATCGGCATCAGCATCATCGCCCGCCAGGAAGTGCCGCATGATCCACAGTTGCGGGTGTTGACCATCGAGAATGCGCCGCAGATTCCCGAGTATTTGTACTGCCTCAAGGAGCGTAAAGGCGCGCGGTTACCGGCGGCGTTTCTGGGGTTGGCGCAGGAAATGTCACCTATTTAAGGTTGTGCGGTGGCCTTTGAATCGCCATCGCAGGCAAGCCAGCTCCCACCGTTGAATGTGTTCACAGATCAACACTGTGGGAGCCGGGCTTGCCCGCGATGGGGTCAGGCCAGGCAGCAAATCCCCACCCGTCCTACCCAAATCCACCAATACCACTATCACCGCGTTTTGCCTTTCTGCCACATGAGGGACGCATTGCCTGCCTAGCATGGGCTTCATCAGTTTGATGAGGTGCCTTGCATGAACACAGCCCTGACCCAACCCGGCGCGCCTATGAAGGTGCGCGGTATCCAGAAACGCTTCGGCGCCTTTACCGCGCTGGACAACGTCTCCCTGGACGTCGCCGCCGGCGAGCTGGTGTGCCTGCTGGGCCCGTCCGGTTGCGGCAAGACCACCTTGCTGCGCTGTATCGCCGGCCTTGAGCGCCAGGACAGCGGCGAACTGTACCTGGGCAGTCGTGATGTTTCTCTGCTGCCGCCCCAGGCGCGGGACTACGGCATTCTGTTCCAGTCCTACGCGTTGTTTCCCAATCTCACCGTCGAAGCGAACATCGGCTACGGTCTCACCGGCAGCGGCCGTGAGGAAGTACGCCTGCGCGTCGGGCAGATGCTTGAACTGGTCGGCCTGGTCGGCAATGAGAAGAAATACCCCGGTCAACTCTCCGGCGGCCAGCAACAGCGCGTCGCCTTGGCCCGCGCGTTGGCGCCTGCACCGTCGTTGTTGTTGCTGGACGAACCGATGTCTGCCCTCGACGCCCGCGTCCGTGAGCATCTGTGCACCGAGCTGCGCCAACTGCAACGCCGCCTGGGCATCACCACGTTGATGGTCACCCACAACCAGGACGAAGCCATGCTGATGGCCGACCGCATCGCCGTGATGAACAATGGCAAGGTCGAGCAATACGCCACGCCCCAGGCGATATACGACCGTCCGGCCACTCCGTTCGTGGCGGAGTTTGTCGGCCAGGGTAATTGGCTGCCGTTCAGTCGCAACAGTGCCAGCCATGCCCAGGTCGGCGGGATGAACATGCGCTTGGCCGACGATGCTGGCATCGCCAAGTCCGGCCGTCTGTTCTGCCGCCCGGAAGCGATCAGCGTCAACCCGGCGGTGCACGAAGAAAACCTTTTCCCGGCCAAGGTCCGCGAAATCACCTTTCTCGGCAACCGCTGCCGCATGAGCTTCGAGCTGGAGCAATTGCCCGGCCATCCGCTGCTGGCCGAAGTGGCTCCGGAAGCCATGCCACGTCTGGGTGCTCAGGATATTTGGGTCGCCTTACCGCCGCGCAGCCTGCAGGTGTTTGCCTGAGATGGCCAGCGAGATGACACTGCCCATGCCGCGTGAAGTTTCCCGCGCTGAAAGGGGCGACCGCATTTTCGTGGTCGGCGGCAAACTGGTGTGGCTGTTGCTGCTAGGGATTGCCGTACTGCTGCCATTGCTGGCGATCTTCTGGCGCGGCTTCAGCAGCGAAGCCGGGCAGGGCGGTGGTCTGGTGGCGGCGCGGGAACTGCTCACCAGTGACAACTTCCACTGGCTGCTGGGCAATAGCCTGAAAGTCTCCCTCAGCGTCGCGGCCATTGTCGTACCGCTGGCTTACCTGTTTGCCTACGCTCTGCAGCGCACGTTGATCCCCGGCAAGGCGATCTGGCGCGGCATGTCGCTGCTGCCGCTGATGGCGCCGTCGATGTTACCGGGCATTGCGCTGGTTTATCTGTTCGGCAACCAAGGCATGCTGCGCGGGTTGCTCTCGGACAATATCTACGGCTTCTGGGGCATTGTGCTGGGCGAAGTGATCTACACCTTCCCACACGCCTTGATGATTCTGCTGTCGGCGCTGTCCCTGGCGGATGCGCGCTTGTTTGATGCCGCATCCAGCATGGGCGCCAGTCCGGCGCGGGCGTTTCGCAGTATTACCTGGCCGGCCACGCGTCAGGCGGTGTTCGCTGCGTTCTGCCTGGTATTCACACTGACCATTACCGACTTCGGCGTGCCCGTGGTGGTGGGCGGGGACTATCAAGTGCTGGCGCTGGAAGCCTACAAGGCGGTGGTCGGCCAGCAACAGTTTGGTCGCGGCGCGTTGATCGGCATGGTGTTGCTGCTGCCGGCGCTGTTCAGCTTTGCTGTGGATGCCTGGCTGCGCCGCCGTCACGGCGACGCCATGAGCGGTCGTGCCCAAGTGTTCCAGCCGGCGCCGTCGCGCTTGAGGGATGCCTGCTACCTGGCCATCGTCCTGCTGGTCTGCGCGGTGTTGCTGCTGGTGTTCGGCATGGCGGTGTATTCGTCGCTGGTGAAGTTCTGGCCCTACAACCTGTCGTTGTCGCTCAACCATTACCAGTTCGAAGACACGGCCGGCGGCGGCTGGCTGGCCTATCGCAACAGCCTGACCATGGCGTTGTGCACGGCGTTGATCGGCAGCGTGTTGATCTTCACCGGCGCGTACCTGATGGAAAAGACCAAGGGCCAGAAGGGCCTCAACCTGGCCCTGCGCATGCTCAGTTTCGTGCCAATGGCTGTACCGGGCTTGGTGCTGGGCCTGGGCTACGTGTTCTTTTTCAACCTTAATGGCAACCCGCTGCATGTGTTCTACGGCACCATGACGTTGCTGGTGGTGTGCACCATTGCTCACTATTTGACCACCGCGCAGATGACCGCGACCACGGCGCTGCGTCAACTGGACGCCGAGTTCGAAGCCGCCGCGTTGTCGCTCAAGGCGCCGTTGTACCGCCATTACCTGAAAGTGACGGTGCCGATCTGCCTGCCGGCGCTGCTGGACATCGTGCGCTACCTGTTTGTGTCGGCGATGACCACCGTGTCCGCCGCAATCTTCCTTTACAGCCCCGACACCCTCCTCGCCGCCGTCGCCGTGTTGAACATGGACGATGCCGGCAACGTGGGCGGCGCGGCGGCCATGTCGACCCTGATCCTGTTCACCTCGGCCAGCGTCTCGCTGCTGCTGGCGTGGGCTTCACGTGGCGCGTTGCGTCGCTCCCAAGCCTGGCGCCAGAGCGCACCCGGCCAATAAACATCCCTGAAGGAGGTGCTCCATGTTCAAGCCCCTGGCGCTGGTCGCTGCCGTACTGACTGCATTCAGCCTGAATGCCTTCGCCAAGACCGAGTTGACCGTCTACACGGCCCTCGAAGCCGAGCAGTTGAAGACCTACAAAAAGGCTTTCGAACAGGCTAACCCCGACATTGAGATCAAGTGGGTGCGTGACTCTACCGGCATCATCACCGCCAAGCTGCTGGCCGAGAAAGATCGCCCGCAGGCCAACGCAGTCTGGGGCCTGGCAGCTTCCAGCCTGGCGATCCTCGACCAGCAGGGCATGCTGGACAGTTACGCGCCGAAGGACCTGGAGAAGATCGGCAAGAACTACCGCGACGCCGCCAACCCGCCGGCGTGGGTCGGCATGGACGTGTGGGCCGCGACCATCTGCTTCAACACCGTCGAAGCCGAAAAGCAGGGCCTGACCAAGCCGGTGAGCTGGCAGGACCTGACCAAGCCTGAGTACAAGGGCAAGATCGTCATGCCCAACCCGGCCTCGTCCGGCACCGGTTTCCTGGATGTCAGCGCCTGGTTGCAGACCTACGGGGAGAAGCAAGGCTGGCAGTACATGGACGACCTGCATCAGAACATCGGCCAGTACGTTCACTCCGGCTCCAAGCCCTGCAAGCTGGCGGCTTCGGGTGAATTCCCGATCGGCATTTCCTTCGAATACCCGGCTGTGCAGTTGAAGCGCCAGGGGGCGCCACTGGATATCATCCTGCCGAAAGAGGGCCTGGGTTGGGACATCGAAGCCACTGCCGTCATGAAAGGCACGCCTCACGCCGACGCCGCAAAAAAACTCGCTGATTTCTCCGCCAGTTCGGCCGCCATGGACCTGTACAAAGACAACTTCGCCGTCCTCGCCCAGCCGGGCATTGCCAAGCCGCAGACCGAATTACCGGCTGACTACGAGCAGCGCCTGATCAAAAATGACTTCGCCTGGGCTTCGAAAAACCGCGACAGTATCCTGACCGAGTGGCGCAAGCGCTATGACGGCAAGTCGGAAAAACAATAATGTTCACCTCTACCTGCAGGCGCGGGCTCGCTCCTGCAGAGGACTGCGAAATCCATGACGAAGCACAGTGATCTACTGATTATTGGCGCCGGTATCCTCGGCCTGTCCCACGCCTTCGCCGCCGCCAAGCGCGGCCTCAAGGTCAAGGTGTTCGAACGCAGCGCCACCCCCTTGGGCGCCTCGGTACGCAATTTCGGCCAGGCCCTGGTCACCGGCCAACCGCCGGGGTCGATGCTGGAGCTGGCACGGGAAAGCCGTGAAATCTGGGGCCATTGGGCGCAGGTCGCCGGGCTGCAACTCAAGCGCAACGGCTCGTACCTGTTCGCCCGTACCGAAGCGGAAGAACACTTGCTGGAAGCCTTCTGTGAAGGGCGTGCAAAAGAGCACGGCTACAATGTCGAGCTGCTGCAGGGCACGGCGATGAAGGCGCTGTACGGTGGCCAGTTCCGCCATCACCGCGCTGCGCTGCACGGCAAGGAAGATCAGCAACTGTATTCCCGTGAAGCGATCCCGGCGCTGATCAACTACCTGGCGCAAGAGCTGAACGTGGAGTTTTACTTCTCCACCTTGGTGCGCGACGTCGAGCCGGGGCAGTTGCACAGTACTGCGGGGACCTTTCGCGGCGAGCAGATCATCGTGTGCTCCGGCCATGACTACCAAACCCTGCTGGCCGACGCGATGGCCGCACTCAACCCGAGCATCTGCCGCCTGCAAATGTTGCGTGCCCGGCCCGCGGTCAATCTGAACCTGCAACACGCATTGCTCACCGGTTTGAGCTGCGTGCATTACGGTGCCTTCGCCGATCTGCCGGAAGCGGCGCCGGTGCAGGCGCACATCCTGCAGGAGGCGCCGCACCTGCACGAACACGGCATTCACCTGCTGATCAGCCCGACGCCCCATGGGGAGCTGATCATAGGCGACTCCCATGACTACGGCAGCGACGCGTCGCCCTTCAATGCCGAGCAGGTGGATGACTGGATGATCGAACTGGCTGAACAGACCTTGGGCTGCAAGATCCAGGTGGTAGAGCGTTGGCAGGGGGTGTACGGCTCGCGGGGGCCGGGGCCGTTTTCATTCCTGCGGGCTGCGCCGGGGCTGAGCGCGGCGTTGATGCACACCGGCGTGGGCATGAGCGTGGGGCCGGCGATGGCCGAGCGGAATATCACAACACTGTGGGGCGCTGCGTGATGAACCCGCAACAGACCCTCGCCGAAATCTTCGGCTTGTATGAGCAACACGGCACGGCGGATTACATCGGCGAGCCGGTGTCGCAGATCGAGCACATGTCCCAGGCTGCGCAGCTGGCCATGGCCGAAGGCTTTGACGACGAAGTGGTGCTGGCGGCGTTTTTCCACGACATCGGGCATATCTGTGGCCAGGGTGGGGAAAACATGGGCGGTTTTGGCGTGGTCAGCCACGAACGGCTGGGGGCGGATTATCTGCGTCGCGCAGGGTTCAGCGAGCGCATGGCCAAGTTGGTGGAGTATCACGTGCAGGCCAAGCGTTATCTGACCTTCAGTCAGCCGGACTACTACGCCTGCCTGAGCGAAGCCAGTCGCCGTACCCTGGCGTACCAGGGCGGGGCGATGAGCGCCGATGAGGCTCATGCCTTCGAGCAGGACCCGTTGTGTGCTGTCAGTTTGCGCATGCGTCATTGGGACGAACAGGCCAAGCAGATGCATGTGCCGGTGCTTGACCTGCAGGTGCTCAAGGCAATGGCTGCGCGGCTACTGGCTGCGTAGACAGGCCTTACACCTAACGCAGACTCGCCGTCTGGAGGCGGGTGCATCGCGTCATTAAGGTGTTTGTTTCTTATCTTAAGGAGCAACACTGATGCGTTACTTGAAAGCCAATGCTCAGGACATGAGTGGTAATGGCCGCGCCGATACGGTCATCCTGCATTTTTATGAGCATCAGGTGGGTTGCCCGGATGAACTGGTTCACGAGATCTTCGCGGTGGACATGAGTGCCGATGGCCGTGTCGATCTGCATTGGGCTGAGGATCTGAACCTCGCCAGCCGGCCGCGCATGCTGGATACCGAGCGGGTGGATAGCTTTGCCGACACTTTCTTGAAACTGGGCTGGTTCAATCAGCGCAGCCATTGGCAGCGTACGTTGACGATGTACGTCGATCACTTCGGTAAAACCGGGATGCCCAACGCGATCAAACTCGACTTCCATGAGCGCACGACGTCTGGGTGCACGTCGTCGCTGGTTTACCAAGCGGCTGCTTATGACGGCGACAGTGACGGGGTGTTGGAGTCTTTCACCAATAGCGACATCGACCGCAACGGAATAGCCAATACAGCCGATAAAGAGCTGATTCGCTCGCTCTGCACGGCCTTCCTGGCGTTTGGGTGGTTTAAGCAATAACCCGATCAGGTCTCATCAAGCCGAGCGGCCAGGGCTTCGACCTGATCCTGCCGTTCGGCCTGGCTCAACCTGGCGTGAGGGTTGAGGGACGACCATTGCGGGTGGGCGCGGGCTTTGTGCAGTGCGTCCGGCAACTTGCCTTCGCGCCACGTCTTGTCTTGGGGCGTGTCGACCTTGATGCTGTGCATCGCCGCATGGCCGCGCAGGTTAAGGGCCTTGAGCAGCTGTCGCTGACGCAGGGCGAGCAGGCGCAACACGCTGTCGTCGACGGTCAGTTCGCGCTGGCCTTTGATCTTGCCCAGCAACCGACTGCCATAGCTGCGGGCAGTTTGCAGCGCGCCACCGGCAATCGCGCCGGCCAGGGCGGCGGCGCCCAGGGTCAGGCCGCCGACCAGCAGATCCACCCCCGCACCGGCCGCCGCGCCTGCGGCGATTCCACCGCCGACGCGCACGCCGAGTTGCTTGAGGGTTTCCGGGTTGAACAGGTCATCGCCCCACCGCCCGTCCAGCAGCGGCAAGTCACTGGCAGCGGCATCTTGCGGGCGGAAGCCGAACAGTTTGAGCAGCGCCTCCACGCATTTTTGTTCGCGTTGCCGCACGGCTTTACGCAGGTCGCCGATGGCTTGTTGCTCATCTTCAGTGACCACACTGCGGCGACAGGCGGCGCAGTCGATCAGCAACTCCGCGATCAGTCGCGCAGCGCTTTGCTGGCGGGCCTTGCGTTGAGCTTCCTGATCAAGAATCAACCGCTCCAGCTGCGGCCGCGCGTTTTCCAGCAGCAGGGCGAGGCTTTCATACAGGCGCCGTTCGCCGTCTTCCGGCGGTGCCACGCTGTCGAATCGCACCAATGCGTGCAGGCCAAGACGGGCGAGGGCTTCGCGCCAGTCCGGCTCGCGGTGGTCGCTGCTGCTGACGAAATTGAGCACGGGCAGCAACGGCTTGCCGCAACTGGCCAGTACCTGCAGCTCGTCGCGATACTTGGCCAACACCGGCTCGCGGGCGTCGATCACATAGAGGCCGGCGTCGGAGGCCAGCAGTTGGCGCAGCACCTTGGCTTCCTGTTCGAAACGCTGGCGGGCTTCGCTGCCTTCCAGGAAGCGCGCCAGGCGGGCGGGGCCGTCGAGGCGTTCGCCGGGGCGGTCCAGGCGCTCCAGGTAATCGAGCAGGGCGATGGCGTCTTCCAGACCGGGCGTGTCGTACAGTTCCAGCAAGGCCTCGCCGTCCACCGACAACCGCGCACCTTCCACATGCCGCGTGGTGCTGGGGCGATGGGAGACTTCGCCGAAACCCACGTCGCGTGTGAGCGTGCGCAGCAGCGAGGTCTTGCCGACATTGGTGTGGCCGACCACGGCGAGTTTCAGGGGCTTAGTCATGGCCAGTCTCCAACCAGTTCAACGGCGCGCAGTCGGCGAAAGGCAACTCAAGTTGCTGCAACGCGGTGTGCCAGTCACCCAGGCGCTCGGCGTCCAGCGCCTGGCCGGGCGGCGCTTGCAGCAGCCAGACGCGGGTGGCGGTGGCGCTGCGGGCGAGTTCGGCGATCAGCGCCAGGCTGCCGCGATCCGGCGAACGCCGTGGGTCGCAGGCGATAGCCAGGCGCGCGGGTGGGAAGCGTGTGAGTTGTTCCAGCAGTTTGTTGCGCGACTCTCGGCTGTCGAGGATGCCGGCGTTCTTCACGCTGGCGGGCAGTTTGGGGGGCCAGGGATGTTGGTCGTCCAGTTCGATGGCGACGAGCAGGGCGCCATCGCTTTCCAGTTCATTGACGCCGCCGCTGACGTGGTGCAGCTGTTCGGGCGCGGCATCGTTGACGCCAAGACGTTCGCTGCTCGGCATCAGGCGTTCGCGCAATTGGCTGTAGCCGGGCAGGTTGAGGTCCAGGCGCAGGGCGGCGCGCCCACGTTTCCAGCGCCACAGGCACAGCAGGGCGAGGATCAGGCGGGGCAGCATGCCATAGACCAGCAACACACCCACCAGCCAGGCGGCCCAGGCTTGGCGGACGCTTTCGATATTCAGGGCGGAGTCGCCGCTGGCGCGGATCATCTCGACGGTCGGCACGTTGAAGCCCAGCAGAGCGGGCAGCGTGCCGAGGGCCTGGGTCACAGCGACGAAAGTATCAGCGCCGAGAATGGTGGTTTCCCACACGAAGCCGTAGCGACGGGTGGCGAGCAGCGTAAGAAGAATCACCATGGCGCTGAGCAACGCCAGCAACCACAGGCTGTTGACCAGCACGCCCACGGCCCAGCGATTGAGCTTCTGCCGTTGCAGTAGCAGTAACAATGCTGGGGCCAGTTGTGCGGCTTTGGCATCACGGGCGAGTTTCTCGCTGAGCCACAACCACAGTCGCCCAAGGCTGGCACTGTGTTCACCGGCAAACAGCAGGCCCAGGGCCCAACTGATCAACAGGATGAGATTCAACCCGAGCAGGCTGCCGAGAGCCCAGAACACGTTTACCGGGTTGATGCCGTTGCCCAATGCTGCAAACGCCAGCCCTGCGCCGCTGATCACGGCGACAATCGCCAGCAGCACCAGCGCCAGACGTGCGCCTTGCAACCAACGGGTGAGGGCAACCGTGAGCCCATCGCGCTCGGCCAGGTGCAGGGCACGCTGCTGAATGCGCGTCGGCAGGTCGCCACCGGCCGTGCGGGCCAGGCGGTTGGCTTCCAGGTCTTCCAGCGGGCCCGCGTGTTCTTCGCGCAGGCGCACGGTTTCTGTCAGCCAAAGTGTGTGCAGAGGAGTCACGCGTTGTCCTGTTGTGTTTGTGAGCCTGGAGCATAACCTCTGACTCGGGGCTCTGGTATTCTCGTCGCCATGAAAAAAACTCTCCCTTTAAGCCTGATCGCAGCCCTCGGTGAAAACCGTGTGATCGGCGTCGACAACAGCATGCCCTGGCACTTGCCGGGGGATTTCAAATATTTCAAGGCCACCACCTTGGGCAAGCCGATCATCATGGGGCGCAAGACCTGGGATTCCCTGGGCCGACCGCTGCCGGGACGCTTGAACCTTGTGGTTAGCCGTCAGACCGATCTGGTGCTGGAAGGTGCGGAAGTTTTTCCGTCACTGGACGCGGCAGTAGAGCGCGCTGAGGAATGGGCCAAGGCGCAAGGCGTTGACGAGCTGATGTTGATCGGCGGTGCGCAGTTGTATGCGCAGGGGCTGGAGCAGGCGGATCGCCTGTATTTGACGCGTGTGGCGTTGAGCCCGGAAGGGGATGCTTGGTTTCCGGAGTTTGATGTGGGCCAGTGGAAGCTGGTTTCCAATCTGGAGAATGCGGCGCAAGGGGATAAGCCGGCGTACAACTTCGAGGTCTGGGAGAAAGCCTAAGAGCTTCGCGAGCAAGCCCGCTCCCCCATTTGACCGAGTTCCAACATGAGAATGCGGTCAAAAGGGGGAGCGGGCTTGCTCGCGAATACGGCCTATCAGGCCTGCGCCAACTCGGCATGCTCATCCGCATCCAGCAACGCCTTATCCGTCTGGCCCATGACCTGGCTGGTGATCGCACCCGCCGTCATCGAACCATTCACGTTCAGCGCCGTACGGCCCATGTCGATCAGCGGCTCTACGGAAATTAGCAGCGCCACCAGTGACACCGGCAAGCCCATGGCCGGCAGCACGATCAACGCGGCGAAGGTCGCACCGCCGCCCACGCCGGCGACGCCTGCGGAACTCAAGGTCACAATCGCCACCAGGGTCGCGATCCACAACGGGTCCAGCGGGTTGATGCCTACGGTCGGCGCGACCATCACCGCCAACATCGCAGGGTAGAGGCCGGCGCAGCCGTTCTGGCCAATGGTCGCGCCAAACGACGCGGCGAAACCGGCGATGGATTGCGGGATACCCAGGCGACGGGTCTGCGCTTCGATGCTCAGCGGGATCGCCGCCGCGCTGGAGCGGCTGGTGAAGGCGAAGGTCAGCACCGGCCACACCTTGCGGAAGAAGCGCAGCGGGTTGATCCCGGCCAGGGACAGCAGCAGGCCGTGCACCACAAACATCAGGCCCAGGGCCAGGTACGACACCACCACAAAACTGCCGAGCTTGATGATGTCCTGCAAGTTGGAACCGGCCACCACTTTGGTCATCAGCGCCAATACGCCGTAAGGCGTGAGCTTCATCACCAAGCGCACCAGGCGCATCACCCAGGCTTGCAGGGTGTCGATGGCGTTGAGGACTTTCTGGCCTTTCTCCACGTCATCCTTGAGCAGTTGCAGTGCGGCAACCCCCAGGAAGGCGGCGAAGATCACCACGCTGATGATCGAGGTTGGCTTGGCCCGGGCCAGGTCGGCGAACGGGTTGGCCGGCACGAACGACAGCAGCAGTTGCGGGATATTCAGGTCGGCGACCTTGCCTGCGTAATCACTCTGGATCACTTGCAGGCGCGCCATTTCCTGGGTGCCGGCCACCAGGCCTTCCGCGGTGAGGCCGAACAGGTTGGTCAGACCGATACCGATCAGCGCCGCAATGGCCGTGGTGAACAGCAAGGTACCGATGGTCAGGAAGCTGATCTTGCCCAGGGACGATGCGTTGTGAAGACGCGCCACTGCACTCAGGATCGAGGCAAATACCAGCGGGATCACGATCATTTGCAGCAGTTGCACATAGCCGTTACCGACCAGGTCGAACCAGCCGATGGAGGCCCTGAGCACCGGGTTACCGTCGCCGTAGATCGTGTGCAAGACAGTGCCGAACACCACGCCAAGTACGAGGGCACATAACACCTTCTTGGCGAGGCTCCAGGTTGTGCGACGGGTTTGTGCCAGGCCCAGCAGCAGGGCTACGAACACCAATAAGTTGAGAATCAGGGGCAGATTCATTGAAGCTCCGTTCAGAAGGCAGCCAATCGCGTGAGCCTGCGATTGCGAACCGAAAATCCTAACAGCTTGAAATATAATGATTTAATACCGATATGGAATGGTGACCGTCGTTTTTGGAATAAGCATTTGACGCTCAGGCACATGCCGTTGGCGCTATCACGACGCAAGCGGTCGCGCTCGGGCGGTAACTGTCACAGGGATTTGTTAGCGTCGATGTTTTTAACTCAGGGAGAAAACGCATATGAAGCTTGCTTCGAGATTGTTTGCCGCAGCGCTGTGTCTGGGCCTTGCCGGACAAACCATGGCCGCCACCGAGTTGAAACACTGGCCGGCCCCGGCCGCCGAGCAACTGAGCAAAATGATCACCGCCAACGCCAACAAGGGTAATTACGCGGTGTTTGACATGGACAACACCAGCTACCGCTACGACCTTGAAGAATCCCTGCTGCCCTACATGGAAAACAAGGGCTTGATCACCCGTGACAGCCTTGATCCGTCGCTCAAGCTTATGCCGTTCAAAGACACCGCCGACCATAAGGAAAGTCTGTTCAGTTACTACTATCGCCTCTGCGAAGTGGACGACATGGTCTGCTACCCGTGGGTCGCTCAGGTGTTCTCGGGCTTCACCCTCAAGGAACTCAAGGTGCAGGTCGATGAGCTGATGGCCTCCGGCAAACCCGTGCCCGTCAGCTATTTCGAAGGCGACGTGGTGAAGAAGTCTGAGGTGCAACCGCCGAAAGTCTTCACCGGCCAGGCAGAGTTGTACAACAAGCTGATGGAAAACGGCATCGAGGTGTATGTAATGACCGCCGCTTCGGAAGAGCTGGTGCGCATGGTCGCTGCCGATCCGAAGTACGGCTACAACGTCAAACCCGAGAACGTCATCGGCGTGACCACCCTGCTCAAGGACCGCAAGACCGGCGAGCTGACCACCGCGCGCAAACAGATCACGGCCGGCAAGTATGACGAGAAGGCCAACCTCGGCCTGGAACTCACCCCTTACCTGTGGACCCCGGCGACCTGGATGGCCGGCAAGCACGCGGCAATCCTCACCTACATCGACGAGTGGAAAAAACCGGTATTGGTAGGTGGCGACACGCCGACCAGCGATGGCTACATGCTGTTCCACGATGTGGACGTGGCCAAGGGAGGCATCCACCTGTGGATCAACCGCAAGGACAAATACATGACCCAACTGAACGGCATGATCGCCAAGCATGCGGCGGCGCAGGCCAAGGAAGGGTTGCCGGTGACGGCGGACAAGAATTGGGTGATCGTCAAGCCGGAGGAGATTCAGTAACACAATCAGTGTGGGAGCTGGCTTGCCTGAGATTGCATCGACGCGGTGTATCAGGCATAGCGAGGTGTCAGCATCGCAGGCAAGCCAGCTCCCACTGTTGATCTCCTTTGTTTGGGAAGATTATCTCCAGGCAAAAAAATGCCCCGCACATGGCGGGGCATTTTTTTTGGGCGAAGCTTACAGACCGTCGAGCATCGCTTTGTTACGCACTGCGCCTTTGTCGGCACTGGTGGCCAGCAGGGCGTAAGCCTTCAACGCCGTGGTGACTTTGCGCGGACGCTTCTCCACCGGTTTCCAGCCTTTCTTGTCCTGCTCGACCCGGCGTGCGGCCAGTTCTTCATCGCTGATCAACAGGTTGATCGAACGGTTTTGAATGTCGATCAGTACCTTGTCGCCATCCTGCACCAGGCCAATGGCGCCACCCGCAGCGGCTTCCGGCGAAGCGTGGCCGATGGACAGGCCCGAGGTGCCGCCGGAGAAACGACCGTCGGTCAGCAAGGCGCAGGCTTTGCCCAGGCCCTTGGATTTCAGGTAGGAGGTCGGGTACAGCATCTCCTGCATACCCGGGCCGCCTTTCGGGCCTTCGTAGCGGATGATCACGATGTCGCCTGCCTTCACTTCGTCAGCGAGGATGCCGCGTACGGCGCTGTCCTGGCTTTCGAAGATCTTCGCGTTGCCTTCGAACACGTGGATGGATTCATCCACACCGGCGGTTTTCACCACGCAGCCGTCGAGGGCGATGTTGCCGTACAGCACGGCCAGGCCGCCTTCTTTCGAATAGGCGTGCTCGACACTGCGGATGCAGCCGTTTTCACGGTCGTCGTCCAGGGTGTCCCAGCGGGTGGACTGGCTGAACGCTGTTTGCGTCGGGATACCGGCTGGGCCAGCCTTGAAGAAGGTGTGCACGGCTTCGTCGTCGGTCTGGGTGATGTCCCACTTGGCGATGCCTTCGGCGATGGACTTGCTGTGCACGGTCGGCAGGTCGGTGTGCAGCAGGCCGCCGCGGGCCAGCGAGCCGAGGATCGAGAAGATCCCGCCGGCGCGATGCACGTCTTCCATGTGGTACTTCTGGATGTTCGGCGCGACTTTGCACAGTTGCGGCACGTGGCGGGACAGGCGGTCGATGTCGCGCAGGTCGAATTCGATCTCGGCTTCCTGGGCGGCGGCCAGCAAGTGCAGGATGGTGTTGGTGGAACCGCCCATGGCGATGTCCAGGGTCATGGCGTTTTCGAACGCCTTGAAGTTGGCGATGTTGCGCGGCAACACCGACTCGTCGTTCTCGCCGTAGTAACGCTTGCACAACTCGACGATGGTACGGCCGGCCTGCAGGAACAGCTGCTCGCGGTCGCTGTGGGTGGCAAGGGTCGAACCGTTGCCCGGCAAGGCCAGGCCCAGGGCTTCCACCAGACAGTTCATCGAGTTGGCGGTGAACATGCCGGAGCACGAACCACAGGTAGGGCAAGCGCTGCGCTCGTATTCCGCGACTTTCTCGTCAGAAGCGCTGGAATCGGCGGCGATGACCATGGCGTCGACCAGGTCGAGGCCGTGGGACGCGAGCTTGGTCTTGCCGGCTTCCATCGGACCGCCGGAGACGAAGATCACCGGGATGTTCAGGCGCAGGGCGGCCATCAGCATGCCAGGGGTGATCTTGTCGCAGTTGGAGATGCACACGATGGCGTCGGCGCAGTGGGCGTTGACCATGTATTCCACGGAGTCGGCGATGATCTCGCGGCTCGGCAGGGAATACAGCATGCCGTCATGGCCCATGGCGATGCCGTCGTCCACGGCGATGGTGTTGAATTCTTTTGCTACGCCGCCAGCGCGTTCGATCTCGCGGGCGACCAGTTGGCCCAGGTCCTTGAGGTGGACGTGGCCCGGTACGAACTGGGTGAACGAGTTGGCAATCGCGATGATCGGCTTCTTGAAGTCGTCATCTTTCATCCCCGTGGCACGCCACAGTGCGCGGGCGCCGGCCATGTTGCGGCCGTGGGTGGATGTTTTCGAGCGGTAATCTGGCATGGAGCACTCCGGGCGGCTAATCACTTATTAATCAGGTGCAAAGGGGAGTGAGCTTCTAATTGACGACTGGAACACTCGAAAAATGGCCGTGTGTCCGGAAGTTGCCACTCGCGTCGCGGGATCGCCGCGTGCTTGGGCCTCGAGCTCATAAACCCGCCGGGGGATGACTGGCGATGAATAAGGCCGATTCTACACCGCTGGCGGCTGGAGGGAATGGCCGGAACCGTGAAGATAGCGGCTACAGGACGTGTGGGAGATCCACAACCCACTGTAGGAGCCGGCTCGCCGGCGATAGCGGTGGGTCAGGCGCTGATGCAGCGCCAGGCATAATGCCATCGCCGGCAAGCCGGCTCCTACAGGGGGCGGTGTTAGTTAGCTATTTGGCAACAACCGGCAAGTAATGCTCTTGATGTAACGCGTCTCTGCAATCGCCGGGTGCACCGGGTGATCCGGGCCCTGACCGCCGCGTTCGAGCATCTGGATATTGCGGTCCAGGTGACGGGCGCTGGTCAGCAGGATGTTTTGCAGGTCGTCTTCCGGCAGGTGCATGGAGCACGACGCGCTGACCAGGATGCCGTCCTTGCTGAGCAGGCGCATGGCTTGCTCGTTCAGGCGGCGGTAGGCGCCTTCGCCATTTTTCATGTCTTTCTTGCGTTTGATGAAGGCCGGTGGGTCAGCGACGATCACGTCGAAGCGTTCTTCGCTGGCTTTCAGTTCTTTCAACGCTTCAAAGACGTCGCCTTCGATGCAGGTCATTTTCTCGGCAAAGCCGTTCAGTGCGGCATTGCGCTCCACGCCGTCGAGGGCGAAGGCGGAGGCGTCGACGCAGAACACTTCGCTGGCGCCGAAGGCCGCGGCTTGCACGCCCCAGCCGCCGATGTAGCTGTACAGGTCCAGCACGCGTTTACCTTTGGCATACGGGGCCAGGCGCGCGCGGTTCATGCGGTGGTCGTAGAACCAGCCGGTCTTCTGGCCCTGGATCACCGGGGCTTCGAATTTCACGCCGTTTTCTTCCAGCGCGACCCACTCCGGTACCAGGCCGAACACGGTTTCGACGTAGCGGTTGAGGCCTTCGGCGTCGCGCGCGGCGGAGTCGTTCTTGAACAGGATGCCGCTCGGCTTGAGCACTTGGGTCAGTGCAGCAATCACGTCTTCTTTATGGGCTTCCATGGTCGCCGAGGCGATCTGCACCACCAGGATGTCGCCGAAACGGTCGACCACCAGGCCCGGCAGCAGGTCGGAGTCGCCGTAGACCAGGCGGTAGAACGGCTTGTCGAACAGGCGGTCACGCAGGGACAGGGCGACGTTCAGGCGGTGCACCAGCAGCGACTTGTCCAGCGGCAACTTGATGTCGCGCGACAGCAGGCGGGCGCAGATCAGGTTGTTCGGGCTCATGGCCACGATGCCCAGGGTCTTGCCGCCGGCCGCTTCGAGGATGGCCTGGTCGCCCGCCTGGAAGCCGTGGAGTGGGGTGGCGGCCACGTCGATTTCGTTGCTGTAGACCCACAGGTGGCCGTTGCGCAAACGACGATCGGCGTTGGCTTTGAGACGCAGGCTTGGCAGGGACATGACGTCGCTCCGGAAAAAAGAGCGGGAGTATACCTTGTTGTATAGGACTCTGTGACGCCGCCGGACATGTGGGAGCTGGCTTGCCTGCGATGGCATCACCTCGGTATGACCGCTATATCGAGGCGCCTGCATCGCAGGCAAGCCAGCGCCCACATTTGGTCCGGTTCCCATCGGTTTTTGAGGTGTCAGTCAGGTTCCTATAGAGGTTAGAATCCCCGCCTAGCCCAGAGTGTGTACTTATGTCCCAAGAGCTTTCCGCCGAACAGATCCAACAGGCCCTGCAAGGCATCAGCGTGCCGCCCCAACCGCAAATCATGGTGGATTTGCAGATGGAGCAGTACATGCCCGACCCGGACCTGGAAGTGATCGCGCGGTTGATCTCTCAAGACCCGGGCCTGTCCGGTGCACTGCTGAAGATCGTCAACTCGTCGTATTTCGGCCTGAGCAACAAGATCGCCTCGATCCAGCGTGCGGTGAACCTGCTGGGCAGCCGTTCGATCATCAACCTGATCAACGCGCTGTCGATCAAGGGCGAAATGAGCGACGACACCATCGTTACCCTCAACCGCTTCTGGGACACCGCTCAGGATGTGGCGATGACCTGTCTCACCCTGGCCAAGCGTACCGGCGCCCAGGCGGTGGACGAAGCCTATGCCCTGGGCCTGTTCCACGATTGCGGCGTGCCGCTGATGCTTAAGCGTTTCCCCAATTACATGTCGGTACTGGAGCAGGCTTATGCCAATGCCGGCCCCGACAGCCGCGTGGTCGACACCGAAAACAACGCGTTCAACACCAACCATGCCGTGGTCGGCTACTACACCGCCAAGTCCTGGCGTCTGCCGGAGCATGTGACCGACGCCATCGCCAATCACCACAACGCCTTGGCGGTGTTCAGCGATGAGTCATCGCGCAATTCGCAACTGAAAAACCTGCTGGCGATCCTGAAGATGGCCGAGCACATCTGCTCGTCCTATCGGGTGCTGGGCAACCAGGCGGTGGACCATGAGTGGAATGCCATCGGCCATTTGGTGCTGGACTACGTGGGCCTGTCGGACTACGACTTCGAAAGCATGAAGTTGTCGATCCGCGAACTGGGTGCCCACTGACCCTTTCTTCACGAGGTACACATGCCCGAGTTACCCGAAGTCGAAACCACCCGGCGTGGAATCGCGCCGCACCTGGAAGGCCAGCGGGTCAGCCGCGTGGTGGTGCGTGAACGACGCTTGCGCTGGCCGATCCCGGAAGACCTCGATGTGCGCCTGTCCGGGCAGCGCATCGTGCTGGTGGAACGGCGGGCCAAGTACCTGCTGATCAATGCCGAAGTGGGCACCTTGATCAGCCACTTGGGCATGTCCGGCAACTTGCGCCTGGTGGAGGTCGGCATGCCGGCGGCCAAGCATGAGCATGTGGATATCGAATTGGAGTCGGGCCTGGCCCTGCGCTACACCGACCCTCGGCGTTTCGGCGCGATGCTCTGGAGCCAGGACCCGCACAACCACGAACTGCTGATCCGCCTGGGGCCCGAGCCGCTGACTGACCTGTTTGACGGCGAGCGCCTGTTCCAACTGTCCCGTGGCAAGTCGATGGCGGTGAAGCCCTTCATCATGGATAACGCGGTGGTGGTGGGCGTGGGCAATATCTATGCGACGGAAGCGCTGTTTGCGGCAGGGATTGATCCGCGTCGGGCCGCTGGCGGCATTTCGCGCGGGCGTTACTTGAAGCTGGCCATAGAGATCAAACGTGTGCTGGCTGCTGCCATCGAACGCGGCGGTACCACGTTGCGTGACTTTATCGGCGGCGACGGACAGCCGGGGTATTTCCAGCAGGAACTGTTCGTCTATGGCCGGGGCGGTGAGGCGTGCAAGGTCTGCGGGAGCGAATTGCGCAATGTGGTGCTGGGGCAGCGGGCGAGTGTGTTTTGCCCTAAGTGCCAGCGCTGATTGATGAGTGATGGCTGATGCAGCCTTCGCGAGCAAGCCCGCTCCCACATTGACCGAGTTTCTTCAGGTTGAATGCGGTCAAGTGTGGGAGCTGGCTTGCCTGCGATGAGGCACCAACAGGCACTGAAAAAGCTCAAGCCTTACCGGTAATCTTCCGGTACTTCTCCATTAACTGCTCTTCCGTCTCCGGATGGGCTTCATCCAGAGGAATGCAATCCACCGGGCACACCTGCTGGCACTGAGGTTCGTCATAGTGGCCGACACACTGGGTGCACAGGTTAGGGTCGATCACGTAGATCTCTTCGCCTTGGGAAATCGCGGCGTTCGGGCACTCGGGTTCGCAGACGTCGCAGTTGATGCAATCGTCGGTGATGATCAAGGACATGGAAACTCCTGCCGCGGCAGTCAGCCAAGGCATCTGAAAAACTAATGCGCGCAATTGTGCCGCATTGGCGCCCGCAGTGCGAGCAGGCGCCGATTCAGCGGTCTTACTTCTTGAAGCGCAGGGTCAGCGCATCGGCCACGGCCGGGTGCACGAACTTGGTGATATCTCCGCCCAAAGCGGCAATTTCACGGACTAACGTCGAGGAAATGAACGAATAGCGCTCCGACGGCGTGAGGAAAAGGCTTTCCACATCCGGCGCCAGTTGGCGGTTCATGTTGGCCAGCTGGAACTCGTATTCGAAGTCCGACACCGCACGCAGGCCGCGCAGGAACACATTGGCGTTCTGCTCTTTGGCAAAATGCGCCAGCAGCGTCGAAAAGCCCACCACTTCCACGTTGGGCAGGTGCTTGGTGACCTCGCGCGCCAGCTCCACGCGCTGTTCCAGGGGAAACAGCGGGTTTTTCTTGGGGCTGGCTGCGACCGCGATGATCACATGGTCGAACAAGCGTGAGGCACGTTCGACCAGATCGCCATGGCCTTTGGTAATCGGGTCGAAGGTTCCTGGGTACAACACTCGGTTCATCGCGTCGTCCTGGCGGAGTCCGTTGGGGAACCGGATGGTATCGCAGCCATCCCGGTCGGGAAAGTCAACTTATGCAGAAGAAAGCACTATAGACATGACGAATACCGTGTTTTTTCACGCTGTTTTCAGACGTTCGGCCAATGCTGTCGCCAGTTGGGCGGTCAAACCGTACACCGATAATTGTGGGTTGGCCCCAATACTGGTGGGGAATAAAGAGCCGTCATGGATCGACAGGTTGCGCAGTTGGTGATGGCGCCCGAGGCTGTCGGCCACTGCGTTTTTCGGGTCTTCACCCATGGCGCAACCGCCCATCACATGAGCGCTGCCCAGGCAGGTGCGGTGCAACTCCAGGTTCAGGTCGTCAATCATCGTGCGAGCTTCGCCGAGGGTTTTGACGTAGCGCGCATCGTGATGCAGCGGCTTGACCGACTTGGCGCCGGCCGCGAACTGGATCTCGGCCATGCTGTGGAACGCACGGCGCAAGCCATCCCAGGCGTAGGCCGACACCTGGTAGTCGAGCACCGGCGTGCCATCGCCGCGCAACTCCACACTGCCGCCCGGGCTGTCGGGGTGGAAGCCGTCGCGCAGGAGCGCCAGCATCGCGTGGGTGTTGGGCAACTGGCTCATGTCCAGGGCGTTCTGGGCGCCATAGCCGCCGAGCAGGGTGCTGGCCAACGCCGGGTGCAAGGGCGGTGCCTCCAGCTTGTATGACATTTTGCCAGTGGTGCCGTCCTGCCACTGGAAGTGATCGGAATAGATCGATTGCGGCGCGCCGTAGAACGGATTGATCACCTCGTCGAACAACCCGGCGGAGAAATTCACCAGGTGCAGGAAGGTGCGTTTGCCCAGCCGCGTATGCGGGTCAGGCGCGTCCGAGCGCATCAGCAGCGCCGGGCTGTTGATGCCGCCGCCGGAGAGCACGTAGTGCTTGGCCTTCACGGTGATCTTGCGGCCAGTCGGCGCCACGCACAGGCTATCCATGGCCACACATTCCAGGCTGCTAATCGTGTCACCGCTGTAGACGAGCCGTTCGGCGCGTGCCAGGTAGAGCAGTTCGCCACCCTTTTCCAGGGTGGATGGAATCGTGGTCACCAGCATCGATTGCTTGGCATTGACCGGGCAACCCATACCGCAATACCCCAGGTTGAAGCAGCCGCGCACGTTACGAGGGATGACATGCCAGCTGTAACCGAGCTGTTCGCATCCTTTGCGGATTACGTCGTTGTTGGGGTTGGGCGGCAGAGCCCAGGGCGCGATGCCCAGGCGTTGCTCCATTTTTTCAAACCATGGCGCCATCTCGGCGCTGCTATGGCCCTTCACCGCGTATTCGCTGGCCCAGTGGCTGAGGGTGGCGTCCGGCGTACGGAAGCTCGACGTCCAGTTGATCAGCGTCGTGCCGCCTACCGCGCGACCTTGCAGGATCGTGATCGCGCCATCCTTGCTCATGCGGCCGATGCCTTCCTGATAGAGGCTGGTGTAGGCCTCGTCTTCCAGCAGCTTGAAGTCGCTGCTGGTCTTGAGCGGGCCTTCTTCGATCAGCAGCACCTTGTAACCGGCGGCACTGAGGATTTCGGCGGTGGTGCCGCCACCGGCGCCGCTGCCGATGATCACGACGTCGGCTTCCAAGGTCAGGTCGTTGTCGAGGGTGGCGCCATTGTGGGTTTTCCAGCCACGGGCCATGCCGTCGCGGAACAGATCAGGTACGGGCATAGGAATGCACTCTTATTTTTGTACGGAGTTGCGGTCAATGTGGGAGCTGGCAAGCCAGCTCCCACATTTGATTGGGTTATCAAGGCTAAATCTTCGGCGGGCCTGGATAACCGCAGTGCGCCCATGACGTCGGCTGGAAGTACCAGGCCATGATCACCAGCTTGAGCAGCGAGCCCTGGCCCATGCGCAGCAGGTTCAGGTAGCTGTTTTCCCAACGGTGCAGGAAGTTGCGGATCTGCTCGCTGCTGGCGTTTTCCCAACTGCCCCAGATCCCGGTCAAGGGCCCACGGGTGATGGCCATGCCCAACACGTCGAACAGTTGCTGGGTGAGCTTGAACATCTCTGGCGACAGATGCTGCAGGCTGAAGTCGAGTTTTTTGAGGGTGCCCTCAATGCCGCTCGCAACCGCCTGGGCGCTGGCCACGCCTTCCAGCAACACAGGGATCACCGCGCGCAGGAACGGCAGATCACTGCTACGCAACATCACGAAACCGCTGGCCGGCGTGCTGCTGGAACAACCCGTGAGACTGGCGCCCAGCCCGGCGGTAGCCAGGAAGGCGCTGGCACACAGGCCGATTTTCAGGACGCCGCGCCGCGTCAACGCGGGTGAATCAGTCAGGCTAGGGTTCATTGTTGTTGTTATCCCGTGAGTGGCGGTTTCAGCGGATGAACAGCTTTTGGATCAACGTCTGGATCGATTTTCCGTAGGGCGGGTAGATCAACTTCGCTGCGTTCAGGCGCTGTTTCACCAGCACACCCTTGGCTTTGCTGAACGTGAGGAAGCCTTCATGGCCGTGGTAGTGGCCCATGCCCGACGGGCCGATACCGCCAAACGGCATGTCATCCTGGGCCACGTGCAGCAGGGTGTCGTTCAGGCACACACCGCCGGAATGGGTTTCGTGAAGCACGCGGTTTTGCTCGCCCTTGTTGTAGCCGAAGTAATACAGGGCCAGCGGGCGAGGGCGCTGGTTGATGTAGGCAAAGGCCTGGTCGATGCCGCGATACGGCACGATCGGCAGCACCGGGCCAAAGATTTCGTCCTGCATCACGGTCATGTCATCGCTGACGTTCAACAATAGGCTGTGGGCCATGCGCCGCGCCTGGCCTTGGTCGTACAGTGGAATCAAGGTGGCGCCTTTGTCGGTGGCGTCCTTGACGTAGGCATTGAGTCGCGCGAGCTGTCGCTCGTTAATGATGGCGGTGTAGTCCGGGTTGTCGGCCAGGGTCGGATAAAACCCGCGAACGGCCTGGGTGTAGGCCTCGACAAATCCCTCGACGCGATCTTCCGGCACCAGCACGTAGTCCGGTGCTACGCAAGTTTGGCCGGCGTTCAGCGCTTTACCGAAGGCGATGCGCTCGGCGGCGTCCTTGAGCGGTACATCGGCGGACACAATGGCGGGCGACTTCCCGCCCAGTTCCAGCGTGACCGGCGTAAGGTGTTCGGCCGCCGCACGCATCACATGCTTGCCAATGCTGGTGGCCCCGGTAAACAACAAGTGATCGAAGGGCAACTTGGAGAACGCCATGCCGACTTCGGCCTCACCCAGCACCACGCACACCAGGTCCTCGGGGAAGATCTTCGCCAGCAGCGCCTTGAGCAGCTCGCCGGTGGCAGGCGTGGATTCGCTCAGCTTGAGCATCACCCGGTTACCCGCCGCCAATGCGCCGACCAACGGACCGATGGCCAGGTACAGCGGGTAGTTCCAGGGCACGATCACACCGACCACGCCCAAGGGTTGATAGATGACTTTGGCTGACGCGGGCTGGAAGGCAATGCCTACGGCGCGGCGGGAAGGTTTCATCCAGCCCTTGAGGTGTTTGCTGGCATAGTGAATGCCATGCAGGCTGGGCATCAGTTCGGCGAACAGGGTTTCGTCAGCGCTGCGGTGGCTGAAATCCTGGCTGATCGCATTGATCAGCGCCTGGCGCTCGTCGCTGAGCAGGTCACGCAGGGCCTTGAGCCATTGCTGGCGCTGTGCGGCTGGCGGCATCGGGTTGGCGGCGTAGGCACGGCGTTGGGTGTCGAACAGCGCCTGGAGCTGGTCCAGCACCTGGGTATCTTGCAGATAGGCAACGTTGGCAGACATGGCGGCGTTCCCGATTGTTATAGGTCTGCCTGGGTTTTTAGAGTCATTACTCTAAATTGTCAAATGTCATTACGCCCAGATGCGGATTTATCCCTGTAAGAATAGGCCGTAAGATGCCTTATCACGTGTACAGAAGCTGATCCCCTATGGCACCACGAGTAAAGACCAGCGAGCGCATTGTGCAAACCAGCCTGGAGCTTTTTAACCAGCAGGGCGAGCGCAGTGTGAGCACCAACCACATTGCCGCCCATATGGAAATTTCGCCGGGCAACCTGTACTACCACTTCCCCAACAAGCAGGCGATCATCGCCGTGCTGTTTCGCGAATACGAAGCTCTGGTGGACAGTTTCCTGCGCCCGCCCCAAGGTCGCGCCGTCACCGTCGAAGACAAACGTTTCTACCTGCAGGCCGTGTTGGCCGGCATGTGGCGCTACCGTTTCCTGCACCGCGACCTCGAGCACCTGCTGGAAAGCGACCCGGAGCTGGCGACCGGCTATCGGCGCTTCTCCCAGCGCTGCCTGACCCAGGGGGGCGCTATTTACCAAGGGTTTGTCGACGCCGGCATCCTCAATATGGACCCGGTGCAAACCGAAGCCCTGACCCTCAATGCCTGGATCATCCTCACCTCCTGGGTGCGTTTCTTGTGCACCACCAACGAAAACTCTGCCCACTTGAGTGCTGAGGCGATCAAACGCGGGGTCTATCAGGTGTTGGTGCTGGAGGCTGGGTTTGTCACGCCTCAGGCCAAGGACGCCGTGGATGCATTATTCAAAGAGTTTTACGTGCCGTTGAATCAGGCATTGGAAGAAGTGAAGTAGGACCTTTCCCGAATCTGTTCATAGGAGTCCGTCATGCCGCTTGCCCAATTGATCAGCCCCCAGCAACTGGCCGAGCGCCAGAAGGCCGCCTCGGTGGTGATCCTGGATTGCCGCTTTGCCCTGGAAGACCCGGACTACGGGCGTTGCAGCTATGCCGAAGGGCATATCGAGGGCGCGCAATACGCCGACCTGAACCGACACCTCAGTGGCACGGTGATCAAGGGCGTGACCGGGCGTCATCCATTGCCGGCGGCAGAGACGTTGGTTCAGCGATTGCGGGCGTGGGGCATCAGCGCTGACACCGATATCGTGTTGTATGACGACGGCCCCGGCGCCTATGCCGCCCGCGCCTGGTGGCTGCTGGCCTGGCTGGGTAAGCGTGATGGCGTGTTTATCCTGGATGGCGGCCTCAAGGCCTGGCACGGCGCAGGTTTCCCACTGAGTCTGGACGCGCCGCTGGTGGCGCCTGGGACATTCGCCGGTACGCCGGACAACCGACTGTTGCTGGACGCCGAACAGCTGGAAAAACGCTTGGGCCAGCCGGAACTGACACTGATCGATGCCCGCGCTCAACCACGCTTTCGCGGTGACGTGGAGCCCATCGACCCCATCGCAGGGCATATCCCTGGCGCGCAATGTGCGGCGTTCAATGAAAACCTGGACACCGACGGCCGCTTCCTGCCGGCTGCACAGCTCAAGCAGCGCTTCGCTGCCCAGTTGCAGGGACGTTCGCCGGATGAGCTGGTGGCGTATTGCGGTTCGGGCGTGACGGCGTGCCACAACCTGTTCGCCCTGAGCCTGGCGGGTTACCCGTTGGGTAAGTTGTACGCAGGTTCATGGAGCGAATGGATTACCGATCCAAAGCGCGAAATCGCTACAGGCGACTCAGTCAGTTGAGATGTAAACCCAAGCCAGCGCCCACAGGGTTAACCGTGTTGTGCCAGCAGCCATTGAGGAATACGCCGCTCCAAGTAGTAACCCGGGCGTTTCAGGGTGCCATCGACAAATCCGACATGCCCACCCTTGGCCAGCAGCTCAAACTCCGTGCACGCCGACAGTTCGCTCGCTTCAGGTAGGCTGTGGGCGAACACAAAGGGGTCATCGGCGGCCTGGATGATCAGGCTTGGGGTGCGGATATCGCCCAGGTAATAGCGGCTCGATGCACGGCGGTAATAGTCCTCGGCACTCAGAAACCCGTGCAGAGGCGCGGTGACCCGGCCGTCGAAATCCCAGAACGTGCGCATCTTTTCCAGTGGGCCCAGGTCTTCCAATGCCTTGAGCCCGTCTGTCCGGCCGTCCAGCAGGAAACGGCTCTGCTTGACGCGGATATACGCCAGCATTTCACGCATGAAATGCTTTTGATAAACCCGCGAAAAGCCCAGGCCGATGCGATCCGCACACTGGTCCAGACGAAACGGCACCGACACCGCCGCCGCGCCTTGCAGCCCTGATGCCGAGCCGGTTTCGCCCAAATGCTTGAGCAGCACATTGCCGCCCAGTGAATAACCCACGGCATACAACGGCGCCAACGGCCGTTTGGCCCGCAGATGGGCAATCGCCGCCGCCAGGTCTTCGCTGGCACCCGAGTGATAGCTGCGCGCCAACAGATTCGGTTCGCCCGAACAACCACGCCAATTCAATGCAGCGCTGGCCCAGCCTTGCGCGGCCAGGGCTTTCTGCAGGCCGGCCACGTAGGGCGAGTTGGAGGAACCGGTCAGCCCGTGCAGCACCAGCACCAACGGCGCTTGCGCGTCGTGGGGGCCATGCCAGTCGAGGTCCAGGAAGTCGCCGTCTTCCAGCCACAGGCGTTCGCGTTGGCGTTCGATATGAGTAGTGGGGCGCCACAGCGGCCCCCACAGCGTTTGCAAGTGGGGGTTGCCGAGGCCGAAGGCGGGGGTGAATGTGTTAGCGCAAGGGTTCATGCCGATCTCTGTAGTGAGCGGTGCGACGATTCGACAAGCCCGCTCACCACAAAAGCTCGCTCGCCCGGAGGTCAGGCGGCGCTGCGGTGCCACAGCGCGTAGTACACCCGCCCGGATTTCTGTTCCCGGTGCAGGCGCCACGCTGCCGGCAGGCCCAGGGTAGAGGGCGCGGTCTCGCTTTCAGTGTAGATCCACGCATCCGGTGCCAGCCACTGACGTTCTTCCAGCAGTGCGCACACGGTTGGCAGCAGGTTCTGGTTGAACGGCGGGTCGAGGAACACCACGTCGTATTCGCTGGCCGGCTGGGTTTCCAGGTAGCGCAGGGCGTCGGCGGTCTGGACCTGACCGGTGGTGCAGCGCAGCGTGCCCAAGTGTTCCTTGAGGCTGGAGACCGCCACGTTGCTGGCGTCCAGCGCCTGGCCCAGGGCGGCCCCACGGGACAGTGCCTCCAGGAACAGCGCGCCGCTGCCGGCGAAGGGGTCGAGCACCTTGGCCCCGGCAATGTACGGCGCGAGCCAGTTGAACAGGGTTTCACGCACACGGTCCGGCGTCGGGCGCAGGCCCACCACGTCGGGGAAGCTCAGCTTGCGGCTGCGCCATTCGCCGCCAATGATGCGCAGCTGGCCCACACCGTTATGCACGTTGTGGACGGGTTTTTTCGGGCGAGATGAACTGGCCATTAATGCTCCGGAACCCCGAGCGGCTGCTCGGCGATTTTGTCAGTGGGGGGCGGTAGTGGCTTTTGCGCAATCGTCGGGCCGGCGGTCACGATGACCATCTTGTCGGCACTCAAGTGTTTGTTCATTGCAGCCTTGACCTGCTCTACGGTCAGGGCCTGGGATTGTTTCATGAAATCTTCCAGATAGGTCAGCGGCAGGTTATAGAAACCCATGGCACCCAGCTGCCCGGCGATATCGGCGTTGCTCGCAGTCGACAGCGGGAAGCTGCCGGCCAGTTCGCGCTTGGCGTCATCGAGTTCCTTTTGCGTCGGGCCGGTCTTGAGGTAGTCGGCTACCACGTCCTCCACCAGGCGCAGGGTGCCGCCGCTCATTTCTGCACGGGTTTGCAGGTTGATCATGAACGGGCCACGCACCTGCATCGGCGAGAAGCCGGAGTACACACCGTAGGTCAGGCCGCGTTTCTCGCGCACTTCGCTCATCAAGCGGGTGCCGAAACCACCGCCGCCGAGGATCTGGTTGCCCAGGGACAGGGCTGCATAGTCCGGGTCGGCACGGTCGATACCCAGTTGGGCGAACAGCAGGTGCGTCTGCTTGGAGGGGAATTCGATGCGGTTCAGACCCGGCTTGGGGTCGGTCGGCTGGGCGATTTTCGGCAACGCCGGGCCTTTAGGCAGCGAGGCGGAAATCTTGCCCGTCATGGCTTCGGCCTCGGCGCGGGTCAGGTCACCCACCACCGCGATCACTGCGTTGCCGGCCGCATAGGCCTTGGCGTGAAACGCCTGCAACTGTGCCAGGGTGATCTTCGGCACGCTCTGCGGCGTACCTTCGCTCGGGTGCGCGTAAGGGTGGTCGCCGTACAGCCGCTTGAACAACTCAAGGCTCGCCAGCTTGCCGGGGTTCTGTTTCTGGTACTCGAAGCCGGCGAGGATCTGGTTCTTGATCCGCGCCAGAGAGTCGGCCGGGAAGGTCGGCTTGCCGATTACCTGGTCAAACAGGGTAAGGGCTGCGTCACGTTTATCGCTGGCGCTGAGGCTGCGCAGGGACACCAGCGCCATGTCGCGATAAGCGCCATTGCCAAAATCTGCGCCCAGGCCTTCGAAGTCACGGGCGATCTGGCTTACATCCTTGCCCGGCACGCCTTCGTTGAGCATGGCGTTGGTCATCAGCGCCAGGCCCGGCACGTTGCCGTCCTGGCTGCTGCCGGCGGCGAACAGGATGCGCACGTCGAACATCGGCAGTTCATGGGCTTCCACGAACAGCACCTTGGCGCCTTCGGCGGTGGTCCAGGTTTGCACGTCGAGCTTGCGGTTGGTCGGTGCCTTGTCGTCCAGTTCCGCCAGCGATTGCAGCGTGTTGCTCGATTGGGCTTTTTCCAGCGCGGGGCTGGCGACGGAGTCGCTCGGACGCAGGAAATACACGGCACTGGCGGCGATCAGGGTGACAACGATCAGGCCGGGGAAGATCAGGCGGCTGCTTTTGCGATCACTCATGAGCGGTCTCCAGAGGCAAGACATGGGCGACGCTGAGACGTTCGCGGATGAAATAGGTACGCGCGGCTTTCTGGATGTCTTCCGGGGTCACGCTTTGCAGGTCGGCAAGCTCCGTGTCCATCAGCTTCCAGGACAGGCCGACGGTCTCCAGGGAGCCAATGGCCGTAGCCTGGCTGGTAATGGAGTCACGTTGGTAGACCAGGCCGGCAATGACCTGGGCGCGGATACGTTCCAGTTCTTCGGCGGTCGGAGGCTTGGCCTTCAGTTCTTCCAGAAGGCGCCACAGGCCGGCTTCAGCTTGGGCGACGGTCTTTTTCTTCTGCTGATTGGGGGTGGCGGTCAACATGAACAGGGTGTCGCCACGGGTGTAGGCGTCGTAGTTGGTGGAGGCCGCGGAGACCAGCTCTTCACCGCGCTCCAACTGTTCGGAGATCCGTGCGCTGTAGCCGCCGTCCAGCAAGGCCGAGATCAGGCGCAGGGCCTGTACCGAGCGTTTGTCTTCGGCGGTGGCCAGGCCTGGCACGTTGAAGCCCAGGATCACGCTGGGCAGTTGGGTCTGCACCTTCATGGTCAGCAGGCGCTCGCCAGGCTCGGCCAATTCCATCGGGATCTTGGCCGGTGGCACGTCACGCTTGGGGATCGGGCCGAAGTAGCGCTGGGCCAGGTTCTTCACCTCGTCCGGGGTGACGTCGCCGACCACCACCAACGTGGCATTGTTCGGCACGTACCAGGATTGGTACCAGTGGCGCAGTTCTTCGACCTTCATGCGATCCAGGTCGGCCATCCAGCCGATGGTCGGCGTGTGGTAGCCGCTGGCCGGAAATGCCATGGCCTTGAAACGCTCGTAGGCCTTGGACATCGGGTTATCGTCGGTGCGCAGGCGGCGCTCCTCCTTGATTACCTCGATTTCGCGACTGAATTCGTCGGCCGGCAGGCGCAGGCTGGCCATGCGGTCGGCTTCCAGCTCGAAGGCGACGCCCAGGCGGTCACGGGCCAGTACCTGGTAGTAGGCGGTGTAGTCGTCGCTGGTGAAGGCGTTCTCTTCGGCACCCAGGTCGCGCAGGATTAGCGAGGCTTCGCCAGGGCCGACCTTGGCGCTGCCTTTGAACATCATGTGTTCCAGGGCGTGGGACAAACCCGTCTGGCCCGGGGTTTCGTAGCTCGAACCCACCTTGTACCAGACCTGGGAAACCACCACAGGCGCGCGATGATCTTCGCGCACGACCACCTTCAGGCCGTTATCCAGGGTGAATTCATGGGTGGGTTGTGGGTCGGCAGCCAAGGCTGAAAGAGGCAGACAAACTGTGCTGAACAGCAGGCCTGCGGCGCAGCGGGCTAGAGCATTCATTCGTTTTTAAACCTGTTGGGCTGCCCGCTTGGTCTTAGCGTCGGCGGGCGAGGAGGTGCTAGGATACTGATCCGACTTAGGGACGGCCACTGCGGCTGTCCTGTTAAGGCCCCATTTTGGCCTTACAAAATGTTGCGCATGAACGAGCTGGCTAAAAAACAGTCTGTTACGCATCGAATTTTATTTACCGACGCGCCCCGTGGCGCGTCGCTACCTTGAGATAGCCGTCTCCATGTTTGGTTCCAACGACGACAAGAAGACCCCAGCTGCGGCTGGCGAGAAAAAAGGCCTGTTCGGATGGCTGCGCAAAAAGCCGCAGGAAACCGTCGACGAACAGCCACAGGTTCAAACTGAACCGGTCCCTGAGCCTATAGTAGAAGCCGAACCGGTCGCTGAAACGCCTGCGCCGGTGGTGTTGCCGATGGCTGAGCCGGTTCTGCAGCCGCTCGCCGAGGCGGAGCCTGAACCTGAGCCGGAACCCGCGCACAAGCCGTGGCCGGAACTGCCGGTAGCGGAAGAGCCCGTGGCGCTGGTTGAAGATGTGCAGGCCGCGCATGTGGTTCCGCCGATTCCGGTGGTCATTGAGCCACAGCCGGTTGTCGCTGAAGCACCCGCACCCGTGACGGTCGAGCCAGCGATTGCGGCTCCCGTCATTGTCGAAGAACCTGCCGCTCCTGCTGAAACCAGCAAGACCGGCTTCTTCGCCCGTCTCAAGCAAGGCCTGAGCAAGACCAGCGCCAGCATCGGCGAAGGCATGGCCAGCCTGTTTCTCGGCAAAAAGGTCATTGATGACGAACTGCTGGAAGACATCGAAACCCGTCTGCTCACTGCCGACGTAGGCGTAGAAGCCACCGCCGTGATCATCCAGAGCCTCACCCAGAAGGTCGCGCGCAAGCAGCTGACCGACGCTGACGCCCTGTACAAATCCCTACAGGCTGAGTTGGCCGCCATGCTCAAGCCGGTGGAAGCACCGCTGGTGATCACCCCGAAAAAACCCTTTGTAATCCTGGTAGTCGGCGTCAATGGCGCCGGCAAGACCACCACCATTGGCAAGCTGGCCAAAAAACTGCAGTCCGAAGGCAAGAAAGTCATGCTGGCGGCGGGCGACACCTTCCGTGCCGCAGCGGTTGAACAGCTGCAGGTCTGGGGCGAGCGCAACAAGATCCCGGTGATCGCCCAGCATACTGGCGCCGATTCCGCCTCGGTGATCTTCGACGCCGTGCAAGCCGCCAAGGCCCGTAACATCGACGTGCTGATCGCCGATACCGCCGGACGCCTGCACACCAAAGACAATTTGATGGAAGAACTGAAAAAGGTCCGCCGCGTGATCGGCAAGCTGGATGCAGACGCGCCGCATGAGGTGCTGTTGGTGCTTGACGCGGGCACCGGCCAGAACGCCATCAGCCAGGCCAAACAATTCAACCAGACGGTACAACTGACCGGCCTGGCATTGACTAAGCTCGACGGCACAGCCAAGGGCGGCGTGATCTTCGCCCTGGCCAAACAGTTCGGGTTGCCGATTCGTTATATCGGTGTCGGTGAAGGCATCGACGACCTGCGCACCTTTGAAGCCGAACCCTTTGTACAGGCACTGTTTGCCGAGCGGGAGCGTTCATGATTCGATTCGAGCAGGTCGGTAAACGCTATGCCAACGGGCATGTGGGCTTGCATGAGCTGAGCTTTCGGGTGCGTCGCGGCGAGTTTCTGTTTGTAACCGGCCACTCAGGCGCCGGCAAAAGTACCTTGTTGCGCCTGCTGCTGGCCATGGAACGCCCGACCACCGGCAAGTTACTGCTGGCGGGCCAGGACTTGGCCACCATCAGCAATGCACAGATTCCGTTCCTGCGCCGCCAGATCGGCGTGGTGTTCCAGAATCACCAATTGCTGTTCGATCGCACCGTGTTCAACAACGTGGCACTGCCGTTGCAGATCCTCGGGCTGTCCAAGGCCGAGATCGTCAAACGTGTGGATTCGGCCCTGGAGCGCGTGGCGCTGTCGGACAAAACCGATCTCTACCCTGGCGACCTGTCCACCGGCCAGCAACAGCGCGTTGGCATCGCCCGCGCCATCGTCCACCGCCCGGCCCTGCTGCTGGCGGACGAACCCACCGGTAACCTCGACCCGCGCCTGGCGGCCGAGATCATGGGCGTTTTCGAAGACATCAACCGCCTGGGCACCAGCGTGCTGATCGCCAGTCACGACCTGGCGCTGATCGCGCGCATGCGCCATCGCATGCTCACCTTGCAACGCGGCCGCTTGATCGGTGACGGGGAGGCCGGCGTATGAGTGCGACACGCAGCCCTAAAGTTTCCGAGCGCGTGGCGCCGAAACCGGCCGACCCGCAACCACCGAAGAAAAAACACGATCACGACGATGACGGCCCGGACTTCAGTACCTTGCTGCGCGCCTGGATCGAAAGCCATCGCGCCAGCCTGGTCGACAGTCTGCGCCGCCTGGGCAAGCAGCCGATCGGCAGCTTTTTCACCTGCCTGGTAATGGCGGTGGCCCTGAGCCTGCCGATGGGCCTGTCGCTGCTGCTCAATAATGTGGAGCGCCTGGGCGGTTCATGGCAGCGCGCAGCGCAGATTTCCCTGTACCTGAACATCGATGCCAGCGCCAAAGATGGCGAAGCGTTGCGCGACGACATCAAGAACATTCCAGGCGTGGCGGATGCCGAGTACATCAGCCGCGATCAGGCCCTTGAGGAGTTCCAGCAACAATCCGGCCTGGGCGAGGCGCTCAAGGAGCTGCCGCAGAACCCGCTGCCGGGTGTGGTGCTGGTAACGCCGAATGAGGTCGACAAGCCGGCGCTGGAAGCCCTGCGACAAAAACTCGCAGAGATGCCCAAGGTGCAACAGGCGCAACTTGATCTAGTCTGGGTAGAGCGCCTGGCGGCCATCCTCAAGCTGGGCGACCGCTTTGTGTTCGGCCTGACGGTGCTGTTGGTGTCTGCATTACTTTTGGTGATAGGTAATACCATTCGTCTTCATATTGAAAACCGTCGCACCGAGATAGAAGTGATTAAACTGGTCGGCGGCACGGACAGCTATGTGCGTCGTCCTTTTCTGTACATGGGCGCGCTTTATGGCTTCGGCGCCGGGATTTTGTCCTGGTGCGTGCTGGCATTTGGCCTGGACTGGCTGAACGACGCGGTTGTCGGGCTTGCCGGACTCTACGGCAGTGATTTCGCACTGGCCGGTGTGCCGGTAGCCGATGGTCTGAGTCTCTTGCTTGGCGCGGTATTGTTGGGGTATATCGGTGCGTGGATTGCGGTCGCTCGTCATTTACGCGAGTTGGCACCGAAGTAGTTAATGTCAGATTAATGTGGTTTCGTTTGTATTGACCGTATTGGTGGTTTAGGGAACTTGTCCTACGGTTCCCGGTCAATTTTCGCAGTGCTTCACTGCACGAGTTATGTGAGTCGGAGGTTTTTTCGTATGACCACTTCTTTGCAACCTGCCTATGCCTTGGTCCCGGGTGCGAACCTGGAAGCCTACGTGCACACGGTCAACAGCATTCCATTGCTGACGCCTGAGCAGGAGCGTGAACTGGCCGAGAGTCTCTACTATGAGCAGGATTTGGGGGCGGCTCGGCAGATGGTGCTCGCCCACCTGCGTTTTGTCGTACATATCGCCCGTAGCTACAGTGGCTACGGCCTGGCCCAGGCTGACCTGATCCAGGAAGGCAACGTCGGCCTGATGAAGGCCGTGAAACGTTTCAACCCTGAAATGGGTGTGCGTCTGGTGTCGTTTGCTGTGCACTGGATCAAGGCGGAAATCCACGAGTTCATCCTGCGCAACTGGCGCATTGTGAAAGTCGCGACCACCAAGGCCCAGCGCAAGCTGTTCTTCAATCTGCGCAGCCAGAAGAAACGTCTGGCGTGGCTGAACAACGAGGAAGTCCACCGCGTGGCCGAAAGCCTCGGTGTGGAACCCCGTGAAGTGCGTGAGATGGAAAGCCGCCTGACCGGCCATGACATGGCCTTCGACCCGGCCGCCGAAGCGGACGACGACAGCGCCTTCCAATCGCCGGCCAACTACCTGGAAGACCACCGGTACGACCCGGCGCGTCAACTGGAAGACGCCGACTGGAGCGACAACTCCAATCACAACCTGCACGAAGCGCTGGAAGTGCTGGACGACCGCAGCCGTGACATCCTCTACCAGCGTTGGCTGGCGGAAGAAAAAGCCACGCTGCACGACCTGGCGCAGAAGTACAACGTGTCGGCCGAGCGGATTCGTCAGCTTGAGAAAAGCGCGATGAACAAGCTGAAGTTGTCGATCGCCGCCTAAAACGCTGCGAAAAACCAAAAAAATGCCCCGATCAAAAGATCGGGGCATTTTTGTTTGCGTCTATTTAGTGACCGTAACAGCTGTCGAGCCCTGGCGAGAGAGGTTGGGTCAGTCGGACCAAGGGGCCTTGCGGGCGTTATTCAACTCAACCAGATATCCATCCCCACCCAACTGGCTCATCTGCTGCCGAATCCACGCCGCGCGCCTTGCCACATACGCCGTCGGATGACTGGCACTCCAGACCCGCGGGTTAGGCAATACGGCAGCCAGATAGCTGGCCTGCTGCCGTGAAAGACCCTTGGCGCTGACCCCAAAGTGATGCCGTGCAGCCGCTTCCGCACCAAACACCCCTTCATCCCATTCAACGCTGTTGAGGTAGACCTCAAGGATCCGTTGCTTGGGCCACAACACCTCGATCAACCCGGTAAACCAGGCTTCCAGCCCTTTGCGCAGATAACTGCGGCCGGCCCACAGGAACAGGTTCTTCGACACCTGCTGGCTCAACGTACTGGCGCCGCGGATCGAGCCACCGCGCTCGTTGTGCAGGATGGCCGCCTGGATCGCGCCGAAATCAAAACCCCAATGCTGCGGGAAACGCTGGTCTTCACCGGCCATCACCGCCACTTTGAGGTCATCGGAGATCTCATCCCACGGCACCCAGCTGCGCTGCAGGTCAATGGGCTCGCCGTCGAACCAGGATTCGACCTTGCGCTCTACCATCAGCGCGGTGAAGGGCGGCGGGACGACACGAAACAGCAGCACCAGCAGCACACTGCCGATGGCAAACCATTTCACGACGTTGAGAAAGCGTTTGAAAAGGAGACGCAGCATAGAGATGGCTTGGCCGAACCCGTTGAGCGGGCCATTATACAGACCCGGCCCTTTGAGTCTGACTGGAGTTCCTCATGTTGCGTGGCTTTCTGATGTTGGCTGCCTTTTTCGGCTTCACGGGTGTCGCTCTCGGCGCGTTCGCCGCCCATGGCCTGAAAAACCGCCTGAGCGCCGAGTACCTGGCGATCTTCCACACCGGCGTGACCTACCAGTTGGTGCACACCCTGGCATTGTTCGGCGTGGCGTTGCTGGCGGCACATATTCCTGGCCGATTGGTCAGCTGGGCAGGCATCTCGTTTACCCTTGGCATCCTGCTGTTCTCCGGCAGCCTGTACGTGCTGACCCTGACCGGAATCAGCAAACTCGGGATCATCACCCCGTTTGGCGGGCTGGCCTTCCTGCTGGGCTGGTTTTTCCTCGGTTTGGCAGCGTGGCGTCTACAGGCCGCCTGACCAAGGGGCTTGGGCCAGCAACCCCAATCGGGCTAGAATGCGGGCCCCTTAAAACGATGGCGGCCCGTGGCATGCGCATTCAGTTGAACGGCGAATCCTTTGAACTGCCCGACGGCGAAACTGTTGCGGCCCTGCTGACCCGCCTGGACCTGACCGGGCGTCGCGTCGCAGTGGAACTCAACCTGGATATCGTCCCGCGTAGCCTGCACGCCGACACTGCGCTCACCGAGGGTGACCAGGTCGAAGTGGTCCACGCCATCGGCGGCGGCTAATCGCGTAGCTTCCTGAATTCTGCAGAACCTCACCCCATTTCGAGGATTTCCCATGAGCATCGTTCGTAGCGACAAGCCTTTCGTCCTGGCCGGTCGTACCTACCAGTCCCGTCTGCTGGTCGGCACCGGCAAGTACCGCGACATGGAAGAAACCCGTCTGGCCATCGAAGCCTCGGGCGCCGAGATCGTGACCTTCGCCGTGCGCCGCACCAACCTCGGCCAGATCGAAGGCGAGCCAAACCTGCTCGAAGTGCTGTCGCCGGATCGCTACACCTTTTTGCCGAACACCGCCGGTTGCTACGACGCCATCGAAGCCGTGCGCACCTGTCGCCTGGCCCGAGAGCTGCTCGACGGCCACAACCTGGTGAAGCTGGAAGTGCTGGCCGACCAGAAAACCCTGTTCCCCAACGTCATCGAAACCCTCAAGGCCGCTGAAACCCTGGTCAAGGAAGGTTTCGACGTGATGGTCTACACCAGCGATGACCCCATCATCGCGCGCCAGTTGGCGGAAATCGGCTGCATTGCCGTGATGCCGCTGGCCGGTCTGATCGGCTCGGGCCTGGGTATCTGCAATCCCTACAACCTGCAGATCATCCTCGAAGAAGCCAAGATCCCGGTGCTGGTGGATGCGGGCGTGGGCACGGCCTCCGACGCAACCATCGCCATGGAACTGGGCTGCGACGCGGTGCTGATGAACTCCGCCATCGCCCATGCCCAGCAACCGGTCATGATGGCCGAAGCCATGAATCACGCCATCGTCGCGGGCCGCCTGGCCTACCTCGCCGGTCGCATGCCGAAAAAACTCTACGCCAGCGCCTCCTCGCCGCTGGATGGTCTGATCAAGTAAGAGCCATTGATGACTGAATCAAACGAAACGCCGAACACCCTGGAAACCGGTGACGAGTCCAAGCACCGCCGCATCAAGAGTTTTGTGATGCGTGCTGGTCGCATGACCGAAGGCCAGCAAAAAGGCCTGGAGCAAGGTGCGCCGCTGTACGTGTTGCCCCTGGCCGACGCGCCGGTGGACTACGATCAGGTGTTCGGCCGTTCGGCCCCGCGTTCCCTGGAAATCGGCTTCGGCATGGGCCACTCCCTGCTGGAAATGGCCGCCGCTGCGCCGGACCAGGACTTCATTGGTGTGGAAGTGCACCGTCCAGGTGTTGGCGCGCTGCTCAACGGCGTGCTGACCCAAGGCCTGACTAACTTGCGGGTCTACGACTGCGACGCGATCGAAGTGCTCAACCGCTGCATCGCCGACAACAGCCTCGACCGCCTGATGCTGTTCTTCCCCGACCCATGGCACAAAGCCCGTCACCACAAGCGCCGTATCGTCCAGGCCTCCTTCGCGGAGCTGGTACGCAGCAAGCTCAAGGTCGGCGGCATTCTGCACATGGCCACCGACTGGGAACCCTACGCGGAATACATGCTGGAAGTGATGAACGTCGCCCCTGGCTACCGCAACATCGCCGAAGACGGCAAATGCGTGCCACGCCCGGCTGAGCGCCCGATCACCAAGTTCGAACGCCGCGGCGAGCGGTTGGGGCATGGGGTGTGGGATCTGAAATTCGAAAAGGTTGACTGACAGGCCACTCGCTTGGAATGCAGTCAACAATGTGGGAGCGGGCTTGCTCGCGAATGCGGTGTGTCAGTCACTGAAAATGTCGACTGATCCACCGTATTCGCGAGCAAGCCCGCTCTCACATTTGCTTCTGTGTTGTAGCGGAGGTCAGCGGCGGTCAGCGACTACGCCAATCAACACCAGCACCACCACCAACACCGGCGCCAGGCTGTAGTTATTGAACTGGCTCAACCCCCGCACAATCCACGGCGTGGCGTAGATCAGCGCCGCGCCGCTGCCGATCATGCACAGCAACGCCATTAACGGGACGCGCAATGCGCCTGCGACGCTGCCCAAACGCGCTTCCACCCAACCCTTGATATCGGCGCCAAACAGCACCAGCAGGCAGCCCACAAGGGCCAGGGAGATTTCCGACAGGTTGCTACGGCTCCAGCGGGATACGGTGGCGAGCAGGTCGAGTACCAAATCCATTCGATTTCCTTAAGAGCGATCAGCTCAAAAACTTCTGCAACAGGTCATTGAGAAAGAGTTGCCCACGGTCGGTCGCCGCCAGGCGTGACGGTTCGACCTGCATTAAGCCACTTTGTTCTGCCTCGCGACGGCCTTCATCCAGGCTGGCCAGCTCCAGGCCGGTACGCTCGGCGTAGAGCTTGGCCTCGACGCCGTCGGTGAGGCGCAAGGCGTTCATCAGGAATTCGAACGGCAGTTCTTCGTTGGTCAGTTCTTTCGCGCCGGCCTGGAAGCTTTTGGCCGGGTTGAGGTAGTCCTTCGGTGCTCGGGTCTTCCAGGTGCGCACGATGCGCCCGTCGGGGTGGCTAAGCTTGCCGTGGGCACCGGCGCCGATGCCGATAAAGTCGCCGAAGCTCCAGTAATTCAGGTTGTGCCGCGCCGGGCGACCCGGTTGTGCGTAGGCCGACACTTCATATTGCGCGTAACCGTGTTCGGCGAGCAGCGCCTGGCCGGCCTCCTGGATGTCCCACAATGTGTCGTCTTCCGGCAGCGCAGGCGGCTGGTTCCAGAATACGGTGTTGGGCTCCAGGGTCAGTTGATACCAGGACAGGTGCGTCGGCCTCAGCGCGATGGCCTGGCGCAGGTCGCTCAGGGCGTCGTCCAGGGACTGATCGGGCAAACCGTGCATCAGGTCCAGGTTGAAGTTGTCGAATCCGGCCTGACGCGCCATGCCGGCGGCGCGCACGGCTTCGTCGCCATTGTGGATGCGGCCGAGGACCTGGAGTTTTTCCTGCTGGAAGCTCTGGATGCCAATGGACAGGCGGTTGATCCCCAGCGTGCGATAGGCCACGAACTTCTCTTGCTCGAACGTCCCTGGGTTGGCTTCCAGGGTGATTTCGATATCACTGGCAAACGGGATACGCGCTTGCACACCCTTGAGCAGGCGGCCCAATGCGGCGGCGCTGAACAGGCTTGGCGTACCGCCGCCAAAGAAGATCGAACTCAGCTCGCGACCGTACACGGCGTGCAGGTCCTGATCGAGGTCGGCCAGCAGTGCGTCCACATACTCTTCTTCCGGCAGCACTTTACTGGCGGTGTGGGAGTTGAAGTCGCAATAAGGGCATTTGCGCACGCACCACGGAATGTGGATATACAGCGACAGGGGCGGCAGTACCGGCAAGGCCGCCCGAGGTGTTTGCGCGCCGCCGTGGATCAGCGGCTGCGCAGAGGTGTTCTGGGTCATTTCAGGCTCAAGCGTTGGCGCAGCAAATCCATTGCGCGAGCACGGTGGCTGATCTGGTTCTTGTCGGCCGGGCTCAGTTCGGCGCTGGAGACATTGCGCTCCGGCACCCAGAACAGCGGGTCATAGCCAAAACCCTGTTCACCGCTGGCCGCATGCAGGATGCGCCCGTGCCACAGGCCTTCGCACAGGATAGGCAGCGGGTCATCGGCGTGGCGCACCAAAGCCAGCACACAGACGAACTGCGCGCCACGCTCGGCGTCCGGCACGTCCTTGAGCGCATTCAGCAGTTTGGCGTTGTTGGCGGCGTCGCCCTTGCCGTCGGCATAACGCGCCGAGTAGATGCCAGGGGCGCCGCCGAGGAAGTCCACCGCCAGGCCCGAGTCATCCGCCAGCGCCGGCAGGCCGGAAATGCGTGCAGCGTTGCGTGCCTTGAGGATGGCGTTCTCGACGAAGGACAAGCCGGTCTCTTCCGGCTCCACCTGGCTGAATTCGCCAATGGAGCGCAGTTGCACGGCGTCGCCGAGCATCGCCTGCAGCTCTTTGAGTTTGCCGGCGTTATGGCTGGCCAGTACGAGTTGAGTAAGGTTCATCATTCGGCCGGGAACAGTTCTTGGTTGAATTGGAAGCTATGGGCTTTGCCGCCGGTTTCAACGTTGATGGTAAACGTCTTGTATTCCCGCTGGGTCACGGAGTAGGGCGCGAGATAGTTGACGCCGCCTTTTTCGTTGATTTGCTTGAAGGTAAGGATCTCGCTCTTGCCGCCCAGGTCCTTGATGGTGCCTGTGACCTGCGCGGCCACCGGGGTCACGCCCTTGATCACTGTCACGTTGATCAAGCCCTTTTCCTTGCTGCGTACCACGCCCACAGCCTGGGCGGTTTCCGGTTGCAGGAAGCTGGAGGTGAAGGTGTTGTAGTGCACGGTGATATCACCGAAGTCTTTCTTGCGGTTAGCGTCTATAGCGTCCGCGGCCATGGCGCTGGCGCCCAGGCAGGCGGTCAATAGAAAAATAGCCAAACGACTCATGAGCGTCCCTCTTGAAGATGATTAGACGGCAATCTTGTGGTCGGTCAGGCCAGGACTGCTGACCCGGTAAATACCAATTTCACCCAACAAGTTGGGCCATAGCTTACTCGCCCAGCCGTGGCGGTGCTGTTGATCGACGGCAAGGCGGTTGATCACCTTGGCTTCACGCTCGCCACACAAGGCTTCGAAGTCTTCGAAGGTGCAGAAGTGGATGTTCGGCGTGTTGTACCAGGTGTAGGGCAGGAAATCCGACACCGGCATGCGGCCCTTGGTGGCCAGGTACCAGCGGCAGCGCCAGTGGCCGAAGTTGGGGAAGGTGATGATGCACTGGCGGCCGACGCGCAGCATTTCGTCGAGGATCCGGTCCGGATAGTGCACCGCCTGCAGGGCCTGGGTCATCACCACGATGTCGAAGCTGTTGCTGGCAAAGTTGCCGAGGCCCTTGTCCAGGTCCTGCTCGATTACGTTGATGCCCTTGGCCACGCACTGGGCGATGTTGTCCGGGTCGTTTTCCAGGCCGTAGCCGGTGACTTGCTTGTTGTCGCGCAGCCAGCTCAGCAGTTCGCCATCGCCGCAGCCCAGGTCGAGCACGCGGCTGCCGGCGGGGATCCATTCTTGGATGATTTCCAGGTCGGCTCTCATGGCGTTCTCACACAGTAATCCGGTTCATGTAATTGCCGAACGCCTGCAAATAACGCGGGATCGGAATCAGGAAGGCGTCGTGGCCTTGCGGCGCATCGATTTCCAGGTAGCAGACGTCCTTGCGCGCGGCCATCAGCGCATCCACCAGCTCGCGGGAGCGGGCCGGCGAGAAGCGCCAGTCGGTGGTGAACGACATCACGCAGAACTTGGCGGTGGCGCCTTCGAAGGTTTTCGCCAGGTCGTCATCAAAGTTGGCCGCCGGGTCGAAGTAGTCCAACGCCTTGGTCATCAGCAGGTAGGTGTTGGCGTCGAAACGCCCGGAGAACTCCTCGCCCTGATAACGCAGGTAGCTTTCCACTTGGAACTCGACGCTGTGGAAGTCGTAGTTGAGCTTCTCGCTCTTGAGGCCACGGCCGAATTTCTCGCCCATGGAGTCATCGGACAGGTAGGTGATATGCCCGACCATCCGCGCCAGCATCAGGCCGCGCTTGGGAATCACACCGGCTTCCTGGAACGAACCGCCGTGGAACTCCGGGTCGGTCAGGATCGCCTGGCGCGCCACTTCGTTGAAGGCGATGTTCTGCGCCGACAACTTGGGGGCCGAGGCGATGGCCAGGCAATGGCGCACGCGATCCGGGTAGGTGATGGTCCATTGCAGCGCCTGCATGCCGCCCAGGCTGCCACCGATCACGGCGGCCCACTGGTTGATGCCGAGCAGGTCGGCGAGGCGGGCCTGGCTGTGCACCCAGTCTTCCACGGTCAGTACCGGGAAATCGGCGCCGAACGGCTTGCCGGTTTCCGGGTTGATACTGCTCGGGCCGGTGGAACCGTTGCAGCCGCCGAGGTTGTTCAGGCTGACCACGAAGAACTTGTTGGTGTCGATGGGCTTGCCGGGGCCGATGCAACTGTCCCACCAGCCGGGCTTGCGCTCGTCGACCGAATGGAAACCGGCGGCGTGATGATGGCCGGACAAGGCGTGGCAGATCAGCACGGCGTTGCTCGCCGTGGCGTTCAGTTGGCCGTAGGTTTCATAGATCAAGTCATAGGCAGGCAGCGCACGCCCGCAGGCCAGGGCCAGCGGTTCGCTGAAGTGCGCCACTTGGGGCACGACCAGTCCAACAGAATCGGGGGGGAAGGCAGTTGGCATCGACCCTGCTCTCGTTTAAATGAGGCGTAAGTCTAAAGACCGCTGCACCCAGCGGCAAGCAAAGGCCGGCCAGGATTGAATTCAATATGCAGATACAAAATGTGGGAGCTGGCTTGCCTGTGATAGCGGCGTGCCAGTCAGCCAATCCGTTGACTGATACATCGCTATCGCAGGCAAGCCAGCTCCCACACGTTATCGCGCCGATCGTTAGATCAGCAGTCGCAGGATTTCTGGCATTCCGGTCATGGCCGCCAGGTTGTTGATTACCAGCATGTCCAGCAATTTGAGCACCATGAACGCCAGGATCGGCGAAATATCCAGGCCGCCCAGGTTCGGCAGCAGGCGGCGGAATGGCGCCAGGGCCGGTTCGCAGATCTGGTTCACCAGCTCGGCGCCAGGGTTGTGGCTGCCCGGTGCGACCCAGGACAGGATCACGCTGATGATCAGGGCGAAGAAGAAGATCTTCAGGAACAGCGCGGTCACGCCGATGATGGCCCAGACCAGCAACTGGAGGAAATTACCGGTGGTGCCGTAGGTCAGCAACAGGGTCAGCGCCATCAAGGCCAGCTGTACCAGGATCGCCAGGACCAGCGACGACATGTCCAGGCCGAACAGGCTCGGGATCACCCGGCGCAACGGCTTGAGCAGCGGCTGGGTGGCCTTCACGATGAACTGGCAGAGCGGGTTGTAGAAGTTCGCACGCACCAGTTGCAGCACGAAGCGCAACAGCACGATCAACAGGTACAGGCTGCCGAGGGTTTGCAGCACGTAGACGGCCGCGGTGTTCAAACCAATCATGTTGGCTCCTTATTTGCCCAGTTGTTCGGCGAGTTCCGCCGAGCGGTGCGCAGCGGCACCCAATGCTTTTTCCACCAGGGCTTCAAAGCCCCCGGCCTGGAACGACTCGATGGCCGCCTGTGTGGTGCCGCCAGGCGAGGTTACGCGACGGCGCAACTCGGCGGCGTCCACATCGCTGGCAACCGCCATATGCGCGGCGCCCAGGGCAGTCTGCTCGGCCAGTTGCTCGGCAACGTCCTTGGACAGGCCCAGCTTCACGCCGGCGGCGGTCATGGCCTCGATCAGCAGGAAGAAGTACGCCGGGCCGCTGCCGGACACGGCGGTGACCGCATCCAGTTGCTGTTCCTGCTCCAGCCACAGGGCGATGCCCACGGCGGACAACAACTCGTGCGCCTGGTCACGTTGTTCGGCGGTCACCTCGGCGGTGGCGTACAGCCCGCTCACGCCTTGGCTGACCAGTGCCGGGGTGTTAGGCATGCAGCGCACGATCGGCTGGGCACCGAGCCAGGTGTTCATGCTGGCGCAGGTGATGCCGGCGGCGATGGACACCACCAGCTGGTGCGGCTGCAGGCTCGGACGCAGGCTCTCGCACACGGCTTTCATGGCCTGCGGCTTCACGGCCAGTACGATGACATCGACGCCCTGGATGGCCTCGGCGTTGTCGGCAAAGGTTTCAATGCCGTGCTCGGTGTTGACGCGGGCGCGGGTGTCGGCGCCTGGGTCGCTGGCGCGGATCTGCGCGGCGTCCAGGCCCTTGGCCCGCAGGCCACCGATCAGGCTGGCCGCCATGTTACCGGCGCCGATAAAGGCAATACGCGTGTTGCTCATGACAGGTCCTTACTCAGAGGGAAGTCAGCCATGTTCATGGCTGGCCGTAGTCGCGGGCGCCAAACAGGGCGGTACCGATCCGCACCCAGGTGGCGCCTTGGGCGATGGCCGACTCAAGGTCGTGGCTCATGCCCATGGAAAGTGTGTCCAGCGGCAGGTTCAGGCTGTTTTGCAGGTCGCGTACCGCGGCGAACGCTGCGTCTTGCGCGGTCCGATCTTCAGTCGGCTCAGGAATCGCCATCAAGCCACGCAGCTTCAGGCGTGGCAGGGCACTGATTGCATGGGCCAGGGCCGGCAGGTCGGCGGGCGTACAGCCGGACTTGCTGGCTTCGCCGCTGACATTGACCTGGATGCAGATATTCAGCGGTGGCAGGTCGGCCGGGCGTTGTTCGGACAAACGTTGAGCGATTTTCAGGCGATCCACGGAATGCACCCAAGCGAAGTTCTCGGCGATAGCGCGCGTCTTGTTCGATTGAATGGGGCCGATGAAGTGCCAACTCAAGGGCAGGTCAGTTAATTCGGCCTGTTTGCCCAGCGCTTCCTGCAGGTAGTTCTCGCCAAAGTCGTGCATCCCGGCGGCATAGGCTTCGCGCACGGCTTGCGCGGGTTTGGTCTTGCTCACGGCCAGCAGGTGGATGCTGCTTGCGTCACGTTGCACGGCGTCGGCTGCGGCGCGGATGCGCTGGCTAACCTGGCCGATGTTGTCTGCTATCGTCGACATTCAAGATGCGCCCGTGGATATGGAGTCCGCGGCATTCTACTGGAAATGGAAAGCCCTATGGATATCACTGAACTACTCACGGCCAGCGTGCGCCGTGGCGCCTCCGACCTGCATTTGTCCGCTGGCCTGGCGCCGATGCTGCGGGTTGATGGCGAGGTCTGGCCGCTGGAGGGGCCGGTGCTTTCACCTACGCAAGTAGCGGACTTATTGAGCCCTTTGCTCAATCAGCATCAACAAAAGGATTTCGAAACATCTCTTGAAACGGATTTTGCGTTCGAGTTGCCCGACGTGGCGCGTTTCCGGGCCAATGTGTTCCGGCAGGATCGCGGGCTGAGCGCGGTGTTTCGTACCATACCGTCCGAAGTCCGGAGCTTGGAAAGCCTTGGTCTCGGTGAAGTATTCCAGCGTATCGCCCAACTGCCCCGGGGCCTCGTGTTGGTCACCGGCCCGACCGGTTCAGGCAAGTCCACCACCCTGGCGGCGATGATTGATTTTCTCAATCAGCATCGGCGCCATCACATCCTCACCCTTGAAGACCCCATCGAATTTATTCACACGCCGAAAATGGCGTTGATCAACCAACGCCAGGTGCATCGCGACACCCATGGCTTTTCGGTTGCCCTGCGCTCGGCCCTGAGGGAAGACCCGGACGTGATCCTGGTGGGCGAACTGCGTGACTTGGAGACCATCCGCCTGGCGCTGACGGCGGCCGAGACCGGGCACCTGGTATTTGGCACCCTGCACACCAGTTCGGCCGCAAAGACCGTAGACCGGCTGGTGGATGTGTTCCCGGCCGGGGAAAAGGTCATGGTCCGCTCGATGTTGTCGGAGTCGTTGCAAGCGGTGGTGTCCCAGGTGCTGGTGAAGAAGATCGGCGGCGGGCGGGTGGCGGCTCACGAGATCATGCTGGGCACGCCGGCCATTCGGAATTTGATCCGCGAGGACAAGGTGGCGCAGATGGTCTCAGCGATCCAGACGGGTGGGGCGTTGGGGATGAAGACGTTGGATATGAGCTTGAAGGTGCTGGTCGGGGAGGGGCTGGTCAGCCGGGAAGACGCGCGGGAGAAGGCGAGGGTACCGACAGACATATGAGGTCTTTAGAACGATGTAAATCAAATGTGGGAGCGGGCTTGCTCGCGAAAGCGTTAGATCAGTCGATTAGTCTGTTGACTGACACTCCGCTTTCGCGAGCAAGCCCGCTCCCACATTGGGTACTGCATTTCAGCCTGAAATCAGCGCTGAACGATCCGCAGGTTATTCTGCTCTTTCGGCAGCACCCGCTTGGCAATCACGTAGTTCTTGTTCCAGAACGGCTTCTTCAGCGTGTCGATGCTGACCGATTTGCCACGGCGCGGTGCGTGGATGAAGCGATCATTGCCCAGGTAAATGGCAACGTGGTTCACCTGGCGGCTCTTGAGTTTGAAGAACAGCAGGTCACCTGGTTTCAAGTCCTTGCGATCAACCTTCTGCCCGTGGCCAGCGGCCATGGCATTGGAAGTACGCGGCAGGTCCACGGCGGCTACGTCGTTGAACGCGTATTTTACCAAGCCGCTGCAGTCGAACCCTTTACTTGGGCTGCTGCCGCCCCAACGATAAGGAGTACCGAGCACGTTGACGGCGCGGCTGAGGACGGTGCTGCTCTGCTTGGTGTTGACGCCGACCAGGCCTGGAACTGCTTTGCCGTTGTGGGCCTTGCTCACTTGAGTCGGGCGGTTGACGGTCAGCTTTACCGATTTGGCGGTGCTTGGCGTGCTGTGGACTTTAGGGGTGAAACCGTTAACGTTAGGAAGTCGTTGCTCACGATTGGTGGCGTGGGCGGCCAGTGGCATTAATAGGCAAATGGTTAGCCATGTCTTGAAAAATGGTCGCATTAGGCGTGGCTCTTATGGGTTTGCGCGCAACTTTATAACAGCTTTTTGTGTCGTTCTCAGGCCGTTTGTCGACTGAACCTTGACGTCAAAATCAGGAAAAACGCGACGATTCGCCGCAATTGTCCTACACAAGTCAGGTGGCATAAGGCTTTCAGGGCAGGGAAGATACCATTTGCCGTACGTCGGGCGCCTGTAAAAAAGTCACAAAGAAAGTGAAAAAATTTATCTATCGAAGCAAAAGAGGTACGCGATGAACACCTATCAGCAGATTGGTCCGCAGCAAGATACCCACAGTAAGGTGATCGGCTACCTGCTGTGGATTTTCGGTTTTACCGGGGCGCATCGCTTCTATTACGGCAAGCCGGTGACCGGCACGATCTGGTTTTTCACCTTGGGCTTGCTGGGTATCGGCTGGCTGATCGACCTGTTCCTGATCCCGGCCATGGACCGTGAAGCGGACCTGCGCTTTACCGCCGGACCCATCGAATACAACGTGGCCTGGATCCTGTTGGCGTTTCTAGGCGTGTTTGGCGTGCACCGCATGTACCAGGGCAAATGGATCACCGGCCTGATCTACCTGCTGACCGGCGGTTTGTTCCTGGTGGGAGTGCTGTATGACTTCTGGACGTTGAATACGCAGATTTCGATCCGCAATGCCGAGCGCAACGCCGGACGGTAAGTCTGCACACAATCAAATGTGGGAGCTGGCTTGTGTAGGAGCTGGCTTGCCTGCGATAGCATCACCTCGGTCTTTGAGCCAAACCGAGGTGATGCTATCGCAGGCAAGCCAGCTCCTACATGGGCCGTGCCCACATTGGATGTGTTCTATCAGGCCTGGTAGCTGATCCGCCCATCCACCAAGGTGTAACGCACCGTCGCCGGCAGGCTATGCCCGATGAACGGGCAGTTCTCACCCTTGGACAGCCACTGTTCCCCGGCAATCGTCGAGCTGGCCGGATCAAACAGCACCAGATCCGCCGCCGAACCCACCGCCAACTTACCGGCCGGCAGGCGCAAGGCCTCGGCCGGGCCGGCGCTCAGGCGCGCCAGCAGTGTCGGCAAGTCCAGCAGTCCATCTTCCACTAACGTCATCGCCAGTGGCAGCAACAGTTCGACACTGCTGATGCCAGGCTCTGTCGCGCCAAACGGTGCCAGCTTGGCATCTCGCTCATGGGGCTGGTGATGGCTGGAAATCGCCGAGACCACACCGGACTTGACCGCCGCCCGCAAACCTTCACGGTCGGCCAGGGTGCGCAGCGGCGGTTGCACGTGGTACAGGCTGGAGAAATCGATCAGCGCCTCATCCGTCAAAATCAGCTGATACAGCGCCACATCCGCTGTGACCGGCAAACCACGGGCCTGGGCCTGGGCGATCAGGGCGACGCCGCGAGCGCTGGTCAATTGGCTGAAGTGCGCGCGCACACCGCTTTGCTCCACCAGCAGCAGGTCACGGGCCAGGGCCACGGTCTCGGCGGTTTCCGGAATGCCCGGCAGGCCGAGGAAGCTGGCCACGGCGCCTTCATGGGCCAGGCCGCCTTCGGCCAGGTCGCGGTCCTGGGAATGGAAGATCACCGTCAGGTCGAAGGTCGCTGCGTATTCCAGGGCGCGTAACAGCGTGCGGGTGCTGCGAAAGCTTTCCAGGCCATTGCCGAAGGCCACGCAACCGGCGTCACGCAGGGCGATCAGTTCAGCGAGTTGTTCGCCTTCCAGGCCTTTGCTCAGGGCGCCGATGGGGAACACCTTGCAATTGCCGGCTTCGCGGGCGCGGTCGAGGATCAGCTCGGTCACGGCCGAGGTGTCGAGAACCGGTTTGGTGTGCGGCGGGCAGCACAGGCTGGTCACGCCGCCGGCTGCTGCGGCGCGGGTTTCGCTGGTGATGTTGCCCTTGCGGCTGTAGCCCGGTTCGCGCAGGGCAACGTTCAGGTCGACCAGGCCAGGTGCGGCCACCAAGCCGTTGGCGTCAATGGTTTCAGTCGCGCTGAAACCCGCGGGGGCGGCGCCGATGGCGATGAGCTTTCCGGCTTCCAGATGCAGATCGGTGACGTGATCCAGGCCGCTGGCCGGATCGATGACGCGGGCGCCGAGGATGCTGAGCTTCACTGGGCGTTCTCCTGCTCGAATTGACGTTGCGCGGTTTGCCCGCTCATGGCCATGGACAGCACGGCCATGCGGACGGCGATGCCGTAGGTGACCTGGTTCAAGATCACCGATTGAGGGCCGTCGGCCACTGCCGACTCAATCTCCACCCCACGGTTGATCGGGCCCGGGTGCATCACGATGGCATCCGGCTTGGCGCCGGCCAGGCGCGCGGTGGTCAGGCCGAACAGGCGGTAAAACTCGCCTTCGCTCGGCAACAGGCCACCGGCCATGCGCTCGCGCTGCAGGCGCAGCATGATCACCACGTCCACATCCTTGAGGCCTTCGGCCATGTTGGTGTAGACCTTCACACCGTACTGCTCGATGCCGATCGGCAGCAGGGTTTTGGGTGCGATCACGCGGATATCCGGGCAACCCAGGGCCTTGAGGGCCAGCATGTTCGAGCGCGCAACCCGCGAGTGCAGGATGTCGCCGACGATGGCCACCGAGAGGTTTTCAAAGCTGCCCTTGTGCCGACGGATGGTCAGCATGTCGAGCATGCCCTGGGTCGGGTGGGCGTGACGGCCATCGCCGCCGTTGATGATCGCCACCTGCGGGCACACGTGTTCGGCAATGAAGTGCGCGGCACCGGAATCGCCGTGGCGGACCACGAACATGTCGGCGGCCATGGCTTCCAGATTGCGCAGGGTGTCGAGCAGGGTTTCGCCCTTGCTCGCCGACGAGGTGGACACGTTCAGCGTGATCACGTCGGCCGACAGCCGCTGGGCCGCCAGTTCAAACGTGGTGCGGGTGCGCGTGGAGTTCTCGAAGAACACATTGCAGATGGTCTTGCCGCGTAGCAGCGGGACCTTCTTCACCGCGCGGCCACCGACTTCGAGAAACGAGTCGGCGGTGTCGAGGATTTCGGTGAGCAGTTCGCGGGGCAAACCGTCGAGGGACAAGAAGTGTTGCAACTGGCCCTGAGCATTGAGCTGCAGCGGGCGCTTGGCATCTAGAGGCGTCATCGCGGGGACTCTTTACAAGGCGGTTTAAAGGGCGAGGTCTTGCAGTTCGAGTTCGAGCGGCGTGGGACCGGACAATTTTACCCGCTGGTGGGCTTGCAGCGACAGTGTGGCGCCGACCACATCCGGGCTGATCGGCAGTTCGCCGGCATCCAGGTCCAGCAGGCACACCAGGGTCACGCTGGCCGGGCGGCCGTAGTCGAACAGTTCGTTCATGGCGGCGCGGATCGTGCGGCCGCTCATCAGCACGTCGTCGATCAGCACCAGATGCTGGCCCTCGATCTCGAACGGCAGGGCCGACGGGCGCACTTGCGGGTGCAGGCCGTTCTGGCTGAAATCGTCACGGTAAAAGGACACATCGAGGGTGCCGAGGGGCGAGTCGCTGCCCAGTGCTTCCAGCAGCGCCTGGGCCACCCACACACCGCCGGTGCGAATGCCGATGAAGCGCGGTTCGCTGATAGAGCGGTGTTGCAGATGGGCCGTGAGGCTTGTGGCCATCTGGCTGATCAGTTCGGCGGGGTTCGGCAGGCTCATGGTGGCTCCTTCAAGGCCTTGCGCGGCGGGGGCCTGCAAGGTCCGGGCTCAAACGTAAAAAGACGCGGCAAGCCGCGTCAGTCAGGATTCAAATAAAGCAGTGTTTTCATCCAGCCATCCCTGCAACAACAGGGCGGCGGCGATGGCGTCCACGGGATTGTCGCGGTAGCTGCCTTTCTGTCCGCCACGGTCACGGCGCTCGCCTTTGGCTTCAAAGGTGGTGAGGCGTTCGTCATGGGTATAGAAGGGCAGGTTGTAGCGGCCATTGAGGCGGCGGGCGAACTTTTCGGCGCGCAGGCACATGTCGCTGGGGGTGCCGTCCATGTTCAACGGCAGCCCGACCACGACCGCATCGGGTTTCCACTCTTTAATGAGGGCCTCGACCTGGTTCCAGTCCGGCACACCGTTCTGGGCTTTCAAGGTGCACAGCTCGCGGGCCTGGCCGGTGATCACCTGGCCGACCGCGACGCCGATCTGTTTGGTGCCGTAGTCAAAGCCGAGGATCAGACGTAAAGCCATCAGGCGTGCCCCGCCTGGCTGGTCAACAAACTGAGGTTGACCCGCAGCTTGGCGGCAGCCGCTTCCAGGCGCAGTTCGCTGGGGGTGTTGAACAGGATTTCCGCGTCGAAGGGGCACGTCAGCCAGGCATTGCTGGCCAGCTCGGCTTCCAATTGGCCGGCTTCCCAGCCCGCGTATCCGAGGGTGATCACACTTTGCTCGGGGCCTACACCGTCCGCGATGGCGAATAACACGTCCTGGGAGGTGGACAGCGACACACCGTCCAGATCGACCGTGGCCTGGAACTTCGGCCCCGTCGGGTGCAGCACAAAACCACGATCGGTCTGCACTGGCCCGCCGATGTAGATCGGCACACCCTGGCAACGGGCCGGTGTGTCGACTTCCGGGCGCAGTTGTTCAAGGATGTCCGCCAGGTTCAGCTCCTGCGGGCGGTTGACCACCAGCCCCATGGCACCATTGGCCGTGTGCTCGACGATGTAGGTCAAGGTCTGCGCAAAGTTCGGGTCGGCCATATGGGGCATGGCGATCAGGAATTGATGCTTGAGGTAGGTCGGGCTGACGTTTTTCATGTTCGATAGTGTGGCGGTGGAGGGGCGAACTGACAAGCTGGTGATGGGCCGCAGGTGGCAATTGTCATCAATTGCTCGACAACCGATCGCCCTTGGCGAACTTCCACGTGCGGATAATTTCCAGGCGGTCGACGTCGTTCAAATCGCCGCTGAACGGCGCGAAGGGCGCGGCCAGGCGCACGATGCGCTGGGCGGCCTGGTCCAGCAGCGGTTGGCCGGACGATTCCAGCACCTGCACTTCATATAACGTGCCGTCGCGGTTGATTGAAACCAATAGACGCAAATTGCCGTAAATCTGCTGACGCCGGGCTTCTTCCGGGTAGTTGAGGTTGCCGATGCGCTCGACCTTCTTGCGCCATTCGTCCTTATACCAGGCGCCTTTGTCGCGCATGGTCGAGGCCGCGTTCAACCGGTAGATGCGCGGGCGCTTGGCGTACAGCTGTTGTTCATTGGCCAGTTCGGCTTCGAGGCTGGAGATCTCGTCGGACAACGTCGAGCTGTCGAATGTCGGTGCCGGCTTTACGGGCTCGGGCGTGGGTTCGGTCTTGGTCTTTTCGCGCTGGGTCGGGGCTTTCTGCGGCTTGGGCGCGACGGTGGTCACCGCAGCCTTGGGCGCGGCCTGCTTGACCTCCGGCTTGGGCACCGGCGGCGGGGTGACTTTATTCACCTTGTTGTCCTGGAACGGTGCGACCTCGGTGGTCTTGGGTACCGCCTTTTTATCGAGGGTGCCGCTGCCCTGCTGGTTGTCTTGGGCGAGGAAATCAGCTTTCTCGGGCTTTTTTTCGCTCTTGAACGTGGCGAGGGTGATTTCCAGGGTTTTGCTGATCTGTTTGGGCTCGACCATGGTGAAACCCACGCCGAGGATCAGGGCCAGATGAATCAACGCTGCCAGAAACAGGGTAAAACCGAGCCGATCAGCCGGGCGCACGCCGCTGTGGGAGAGTTCGGGGGGCAGCTCGGACGGGAGTGTCATGACAAAAAAACCAACATCGCGCGTTTCACAGGTGGGGCATGATAGCGCAATGTTGGTGCGTGTCCGGCTGTTCTATATCACTTGGCTTGCAGCTTGCGCTCAATGGCGGCCATCAGCATTTCGCCGATGTTGGTGCCAAACGCATTGTCGATCTCGCGGATGCAGGTCGGGCTGGTGACGTTGATTTCAGTCAGGTGCTCACCGATCACGTCCAGGCCGACAAACAGCAAGCCCTTTTCACGCAAGGTCGGGCCGACCTGGGCTGCAATCCAACGGTCCTTGTCCGACAGAGGGCGTGCTTCACCACGACCACCGGCCGCCAGGTTGCCGCGGGTCTCGCCGGCCGCCGGGATGCGCGCCAGGCAGTAATCCACCGGCTCGCCGTCGATCATCAGGATGCGCTTGTCGCCGTCCTTGATCGCCGGCAGGTAGGCCTGCCCCATGATCTGCTGGGTGCCCAGGGCGGTCAGGGTCTCCAGGATCACTGACAGGTTCGGGTCGCCCGCGCGGTGACGGAAGATCGAGGTGCCACCCATGCCGTCCAGCGGCTTGAGGATCACATCGCCATGTTTGGCGGCGAACTCACGCAGCACGTCGGCGCGGCGGCTGACCACGGTCGGCGGCGTGCATTGTGGGAACAGGGTGGCGAACAGCTTTTCATTGCAGTCGCGCAGGCTCTGCGGCTTGTTGACGATCAGCACCCCGGCGCGCTCCGCCTGCTCCAGCAAGTAGGTGGAGTAGACGAATTCCATGTCGAACGGCGGGTCCTTGCGCATGAGGATCACGTCCAGATCGCTCAGCGGGCTGTCGATTTCATCCGCAAGCTCGAACCACTTCTGCGGGTTGGCAAACACCTGCAGCGGGCGCATGCGTGCACGGGCCTCGCCGTCGCCCTGGTAAAGATCGCGCTGTTCCATATAGAACAGGGTCCAGCCGCGGGCCTGGGCGGCCAGGAGCATGGCCAGCGAGCTGTCCTTTTTATAGGAAATGCTGGCGATAGGGTCCATGACAATGCCGACGCGAACGCTCATGGGGGATTTCCTCTAGCAAATTAGGGCGCATAAAAGTGGCGTCAGAGTGGCGCTGTGGCTGTTGTGGGTCAAGGAAAAACCACCTGGCCGGTTGCTCGATAGATTGCGTCCGGAGACTGTGCTAAAAAGACTGCCACGGCGCAGCAGCCCTTGAATTCCAAGGCTTGTGGCGCTCATCCTGTGCAACATCAGGCAGTACACACCGAAAACCGATTCGCTGTGGCGATGGCAGAGCAGATATGGAACAGCATTCCAACGCCTTGAGAGTGATGGTGATCGACGATTCGAAGACGATCCGCCGCACCGCTGAAACTTTGTTGAAGAATGTGGGATGCGATGTCATCACGGCCATCGACGGTTTCGATGCCCTGGCCCGGATTGTCGATCATCACCCGCACATTATTTTTGTCGACATCATGATGCCGCGCCTGGATGGCTATCAGACCTGCGCACTGGTGAAGAACAACCCGGCGTTCAAGTCGATCCCGGTGATCATGTTGTCCTCCAAGGACGGCCTGTTCGACAAGGCCAAGGGGCGCATTGTCGGTGTCGATCAGTTTTTGACCAAGCCTTTCAGCAAGGACGAACTGCTGGGTGCGATCAAGGCCTACGTGCCGGGGTTCGCCGCAGTAGAACAAGCACACTGACGCCGCCTCACAAGGGCCGGCGTCCACCTATGTAGTGGGGAAAACCATGGCACGTGTTCTGATCGTCGACGACTCGCCGACCGAAATGTACAAACTGACGGGCATGCTGGAAAAGCATGGCCATCAAGTCCTCAAGGCCGAAAACGGCGCGGATGGCGTGGCCCTGGCCCGCCTGGAACTGCCCGACGCCGTACTGATGGACATCGTGATGCCTGGCCTGAATGGCTTCCAGGCCACCCGCCAGCTGTCCAAGGAGCCGGAAACCAACGGCATCCCGATCATCATCATCACCACCAAGGACCAGGAAACCGACAAGATCTGGGGCGCGCGCCAGGGCGCCAAGGATTACCTGACCAAGCCGGTGGACGAAGAAACCCTGATCGCCACCCTGAACAAGGTATTGGCCGGCTGACGGTCCGCCATCATGACCGAGTCGCAAACCGCCTTCGAGCTGCTGTTGGGCATCGACCAACGTTGCCGTCTGCTGGCGGCTGACCTGCCGTCCCAGGAAACCCGCCTGCAACGCTGGAGCGGGATCGGCTTTCGCCTGGGCCAGCATTGGTATGTTGCGCCCATGGGCGAAGTCGCCGAAGTCCTGCATGAACCGCGTTGCACGCTGATGCCCGGGGTCAAGGCCTGGGTCAAGGGCGTGGCCAACCTGCGTGGGCGCTTGCTGCCGGTAATGGACCTGGGCGGCTTTCTCGGCCTTGAGCTGTCCAAGGCGGGCAAACAGCGGCGGGTGTTGGTGGTGGAATATAACGACCTGTTTGTGGGGCTGCTGGTGGACGAGGTGATGGGGATGCAGCATTTCGCACAAGACGCATGGCTGGCCAACGACGCCCCCGCCGCTCCGTTTATCCAGGGCCGGTTCGATGGCGACCCGCTGTGGCAGGTCTTCAGCCCCTTCGCTCTGGCCCAGGCCCCTGGCTTCATGGATGTTGCCGCATGACCACCGCTACCACGCCAAAACCCCAGGCCGGCTCGCGCAGTCGCTCGCAGATCGTCGTGCTATTCATTGCACTGATCGTGTTCATCATGTTGCTGTTCGCCAATTTCGCCTACCTCAACACCCAGTCCACCTATGACAAGCAGTACATTGGCCACGCCGGTGAGTTGCGCGTGCTGTCCCAGCGCATTGCCAAGAACGCCACCGAAGCCGCCGCCGGCAAGGCGGCTGCGTTCAAGTTGCTGGGGGAGGCGCGCAACGACTTCGCCCAGCGCTGGGGTTACCTGAAAAAAGGTGATCCGCAAACCGGCCTGCCTGCCGCACCCAGCGCCGTACGCGCCGAGATGCGCGCGGTACAGACCGACTGGGAAGCGCTGCTGAAGAACACCGATGCGATCCTCGCCAGTGAGCAGACCGTGCTGTCGTTGCATCAGGTGGCGGCGACCCTTGCCGAAACCGTGCCGCAACTGCAGATGGAGTCGGAAAAGGTCGTTGACATCCTCCTGCAGCGTGGCGCGCCGGCCAGCCAAGTAGCGTTGGCCCAGCGCCAATCACTGCTGGCCGAACGCATCCTTGGCGCGGTGAACACCGTGCTGGCCGGCGACGAAACCGCCGTGCAGGCCGCCGACGCCTTTGGCCGTGATGCCAACCGCTTTGGCCAGGTGCTCAGCGGCATGCTCCAGGGCAACCCCGGCCTGCGCATCACCCAGGTCGAAGACCGCGACGCCCGCGCACGCCTGACGGAAATCGCCGAGCTGTTCGAGTTTGTCTCCGGCTCCGTGGATGAAATCCTCGAAACCTCGCCGCAGTTGTTCCAGGTGCGAGCCTCGGCGAGCAATATCTTCAACCTGTCGCAAACGCTGCTTGAGGAAGCCTCGCACCTGGCCACCGGGTTTGAAAACCTCGCCAGCGGGCGCAGCTTCGACACCATCGGCGGCTATGTGCTGGGCCTTCTGGCGCTGACCTCGATCATCCTGATCGGCCTGGTGATGGTGCGCGAGACCAACCGCCAATTGCACGAAACTGCCGAGAAGAACGAACGCAACCAGAACGCGATCATGCGTCTGTTGGATGAAATCGAAGACCTGGCCGACGGCGACCTCACAGTGACCGCCTCGGTGACCGAAGACTTCACCGGCACCATCGCCGACTCCATCAACTATTCCGTCGACCAACTGCGCGACCTGGTCGCCACCATCAACCTGACCGCCGGGCAAGTCGCTGGTGCGGTGCAGGACACCCAGGCCACCGCCATGCACCTGGCCCAGGCGTCGGAGCATCAGGCCCAGCAGATCGCTGAAGCTTCCACCGCAATCAACCAGATGGCCCAGTCCATCGATCAGGTTTCGGCCAACGCCGCCGAGTCCTCGGCGGTAGCGGAGCGCTCGGTGGAAATCGCCAACAAGGGCAACGAGGTGGTGCACAACACCATCCACGGCATGGACAACATTCGCGAGCAGATCCAGGACACCGCCAAGCGCATCAAACGCTTGGGCGAGTCGTCCCAGGAGATTGGCGACATCGTCAGCCTGATCGACGACATTGCCGACCAGACCAACATCCTCGCCCTCAACGCCGCGATCCAGGCGAGCATGGCGGGGGATGCCGGGCGCGGTTTTGCGGTGGTCGCCGATGAAGTGCAGCGCCTGGCCGAGCGCTCATCGGCGGCCACCCGGCAGATCGAAACCCTGGTACGGGCGATCCAGGCCGACACCAACGAAGCGGTTATTTCCATGGAGCAGACCACTACCGAGGTGGTGCGCGGTGCGCGGCTGGCCCAGGACGCCGGGGTGGCGCTGGAAGAGATCGAAGGCGTGTCGAAAACCCTGGCGGCGCTGATCCAGAGCATCTCCAACGCGGCGCAGCAACAGACCTCGTCGGCGGGGCAGATTTCCCTGACGATGAATGTGATCCAGCAGATCACCACCCAGACCTCGTCGGGCTCCACGGCGACGGCTGAAAGCATTGGCAACCTGGCGAAAATGGCTAGCCAGTTGCGCCGGTCGGTGTCGGGGTTCACCCTCCCGCCGCCCAAGCAGGTCAATGATTGAAATGCTATCTGAAGAACACCACAGTCCAACTGTGGGAGCTGGCTTGCCTGCGATAGCGGTCTGTCAGATACAGATGTGTTGCTGACCCACCGCTATCGCAGGCAAGCCAGCTCCCACATTTGATCTCCACCAGTCGGGAGATCTTGGCAACACCAGCAACCCACGAATTCTAAGCGGAGCAGTTATGGTTGATCGGCACGACTACGTGGCCCTCGAATGGGTCAAGGGCGACATTGCCGAAACCCTGAAACAGGCCCGTTCGGCGCTGGACGCGTATGTCGAAACCAGCGACGGCGACGCCATCAGCGAGTGCCTGGCCGCTGTCCACCAAGTGCATGGCGCGTTGCAAATGGTCGAGTTCTACGGCGCAGCCTTGCTCGCCGAGGAAATCGAAGCGCTGGCCCTGGCCCTGCAAGCCGCAGGCGTGAGCCAGCGCGATGAAAGCATCCGCCTGCTGCAACAGGCCCTCAACCAGTTGCCGCTGTACCTGGACCGTGTGCACAGCGCCCGCCGCGACCTGCCGCTGGTGGTGTTGCCGCTGCTCAATGACCTGCGCAGCGCGCGCGGCGAAAGCCTGCTGTCGGAGACCAGCCTGTTCAGCCCGCAACTGCTGACGATAGCGCCGCTGCCCGACGAGGCCCTGGCCCAACGCGCGGTGCCCGACCTGAAAGAGCAACTGCGCCAGTGGCATCAACTGCTGCAACAGGCCCTTGCCGGGCTGCTGCGCGAAGATCATGGGCCCAGCAACCTGGAAGACATGGCGCGGGTGTTCGCGCGCCTTGAAACGCTGTGCCAAGGCGCGCCGCTGTTGCCGCTGTGGCAAGTCACCTCGGCCCTGGTCGAAGGCATGCTCACTGGCGTGATCGCCAACAGCCCGGCGCTGCGCAGCCTGCTCAAGGCCAGCGACAAACAACTCAAGCGCCTGCTGGCCCAGGGCATCGGCGGGATCAACCAGCCGGCACCGGATGAGCTGCTCAAGAGCCTGCTGTTCTATGTCGCCAAGGTCACCCGGCCGACGCCGCGCATGCAAAGCCTGAAAGAGCGCTACGGCCTGGATGAAGCCTTGCCCGACAGTGCGTTAGTCGACGCCGAACGCGCCCGCCTGGCCGGGCCGGACCGCAACGCCATGGGCTCGGTGCTGGGGGCCTTGTGTGAAGAGCTGGTGCGGGTCAAGGAACGCCTCGATTTGTTCGTACGCAGTGACCGCCAGCACACCAGCGACCTCGATGCGTTGCTCGCGCCGCTGCGGCAGATCGCCGATACCCTGGCGGTGCTGGGCTTCGGCCAGCCGCGTAAAGTCATCATCGACCAACTCGCCGTGGTGTTGAGCCTGGTTCAAGGCCAACGCGAACCCAACGACGCAGTGCTGATGGACGTCGCCGGCGCGTTGCTCTACGTCGAAGCCACACTGGCAGGCATGGTCGGTACCGTCGAGCCGGAAAGCCGCGAAGAAAACCGCCTGCCCACCACCGACCTGACCCAGATCCATCAGTTGGTGATCCGTGAATCCTGCCAGTGCCTCAAGCAAGCCAAGGAGCTGGTGATCGACTGCATTGAAGCCGACTGGGACCGCCAACGCCTTGAGTCCCTGCCGGAGCTGCTGAGCCAGGTGCGCGGCGCTTTGGCGATGATTCCGCTGCCCCGCGCGGCAAGCCTGATGCGCGGCTGCACGGATTATGTTGATGAACAGTTGATGGGTAACGACGCACCACCCTCCGAGGGGCAACTGGCGCATTTCGCCGATGTGATCAGCAGCCTGGAATACTACCTCGAACGGATGCTCCAAGACCCCGATGCCGCAGGGGAACGGGTGCTGGAGCTGGCCACGCACGGCCTGGCGGCGCTGGGTTACCTGCCTGCCGAGAAACCCTGGCGCCAAGCCCTGGTTGCACCGGACGGAGCACGTGCGGTGGAGGTTACGCCGAGCCAGTCGCAGTTCGACGCGCTGGCCAGTCCCACGTCGCGCCTTAACCCGCCCGCCCTCCAGCGCCCCGGCAGCCTGCTGCCGCCGCCGGCCGATGAAGAACCCATCGACGATGAACTGCGCGAGGTCTTCCTTGAAGAGACCGACGAAGTGCTTGAGGTGCTGCACCGCAATCTACCCAACAGCGCGGACAAAATCGCCCAGGGCGAAATGCGCCGTGCCTTCCACACGCTCAAGGGCAGCGGCCGCATGGTCCGCGCCCTGGTCTTGGCCGAGCTGGCCTGGGCGGTGGAGAACCTGCTGAACCGTGTGCTCGAGCGTAGCGTGACCCTTGGCCCCGACGTGCAGCAGGTACTGGATGAAGCGGTGGCCTTGCTGCCTGAGTTGATCGCTGACTTTGCCATCGACGACCAGCGCCAAAGGGATGAGGTCGACGCCCTGGCCGCCCGCGCCCACGCCTTGGCCAGCGGCATGCCGGTGCCGGCCGCCGAGCCTCATGACCCGATGCTGCTGGAGATCTTCCGCAACGAAGCCCAGAGCCATCTGGACAGCCTCAATCACTTCCTGCACCAGGCCGCCGAGCACGTGCCATTGCAAGTCAGCGATGAACTGCAACGCGCCCTGCATACCCTCAAGGGCAGCGCCTACATGGCGGGCGTGTTGCCGATCGCCGAGCTGGCCCGCCCGCTCGACCACCTGACCCGTGAATACAAGGCCCACCGCCTGCCGCTGGACCTGGACGAGGTGGAGTTGCTGTTGGAAGCCGAAGGTCTGTTTCAACGGGGTTTACGCGATCTGGACAGCGATCCCCTGGCGCCGATCAAAGGTGCAGAGGACTTGATCAACCGTACCCAAAGCCTACTGGATCATCAGCTTGAAGCGCTGCTCGACGTGCGCATCAAGCGCGACCCTCAGCTGATCGCCAACTTCCTCGCGCAGGGCATGGACATCCTGCTCGATGCCGAAAACCTGCTGCGTCGCTGGCAGCAACACCCCGGCGAGCGCCAGGAACTCACCGCGCTGCTGGACGAACTGACCACCTTGGGGGAGGGCGCACACGTCGCTGACCTGCACGCCATCGATGCACTCTGTGAAGCCTTGCTCGACCTGTATGGCGCTGTTGAGGAAAGCAGCCTGGCCGTCAGTGAGCGGTTTTTCCATGAGGCCGAACAGGCCCATGAAGCGCTGATCAGCATGCTCGACCAACTGGCCGCCGGCCAGGAAATCAGCCCGGCGCCAGCCCGCGTCGAAGCCCTGCGCGAGCTGCTGGATGAAGCCCTCGACCCGTCCGCCACCGGCCTGATCAAAAGCGACGGCAGCCGGGTGTTGAGTGTTTCCGAACTGGGCGCCGCCACACAGCAGTTGGGTCACGAAACGGAGAGGGACGACGAGATCGTCGAGATCTTCCTCGAAGAAGCCGTGGACATCCTCGACAGCGCCGGGCAGTCGCTCAAGCGCTGGTTGCTGGAGCCCGACAACGCCGCACCGCTGTCGTCGCTGCAACGCGACCTGCACACCCTCAAGGGCGGTGCGCGCATGGCTGAAATCGAGGCCATTGGCGATCTGGCCCATGAGTTGGAATGCCTGTACGAAGGGCTGGTGGACCGCCGCTACAGCTACACTGCCGAACTGTCCCACGTGCTGATGGCGAGCCATGAACGCCTCGCCTTGCAGCTTGAAGAACTGCACCATCACCAGCCGCTGAGCGACAGTGCCGAGCTGATCGCCAGGGTGCGGGCGTTGCGCCAGGGCAGCGCGCCAGCGGCACCGGCCGCCGCACCGCCAGCGTCCGGCGCCGACCCTGAGCTGCTGGATATCTTCCTCGAAGAAGCCGCCGACATCCTCGACAGTTCCAGTGCTGCGCTGTCGCGCTGGCAGGCAGAGCCGGGCAATCGCCAAGAAGTGGAAACCCTGCTGCGCGACCTGCATACCCTCAAGGGCGGCGCACGTATGGTCGAGATCGCGCCCATCGGCGACCTGGCCCATGAGCTGGAGTTTCTCTACGAAGGCCTGTCCGCTGGTTTGCTCGCGCCGTCCCCGGAGCTGTTCGCGTTGCTGCAAGGCTGCCACGACCGTTTGGCGCAGATGATCGACGCGGTGGCGGATGGTTTGCCGGTCGGTTCGGTGGACAAGCTCATCGAGCGCATCAAAACCCTGGTACATCCGAGCGACGAACCGGTGACGCCGGTGGCGCTGCCTGCAGGCAAGGCGGAGGCCGTCGTCGACCCGATGGCCGATATGGTGAAGATCTCTGCCGAGCTGCTCGACGACCTGGTCAACCTGGCCGGTGAAACCTCGATCTTCCGTGGCCGCATCGAACAACAAGTCAACGACGCACGCATCGCCCTCACCGAAGTGGAAACCACCATCGAGCGCATGCGCGACCAACTGCGACGCCTCGACACTGAAACCCAGGGCCGCATCCTCAGCCGCCAGCAAGCCGAAGCCGAGCGCCTGGGCTATGAAGACTTTGATCCGCTGGAAATGGACCGTCATTCGCAGTTGCAGCAACTGTCTCGCGCGCTGTCCGAGTCCGCCTCCGACCTGCTCGACCTCAAGGACACCCTTGAGCGCCGCAACGAGGACGCCCACGACCTGTTGCAGCAACAGGCGCGCATCAACACCGAGTTGCAGGAAGGCCTGATGCGCACGCGCATGGTGCCGTTCGAACGCATGTTGCCGCGCCTCAAGCGCATCGTGCGTCAGGTGGCGGAGGAGTTGGGCAAAGACGTGGAGTTTATCGTCGGCAACGCCGAGGGGGAGATGGACCGCAACGTGCTGGAGCGCATGGCCGCGCCGCTGGAACACATGCTGCGCAACGCCGTGGACCATGGCTTGGAATCCCGCGACGCAAGGCTGTTGGCTGGTAAGCCGGAAAAAGGTCGCATCACCCTGGACCTGACCCACGAAGGCGGCGACATCGTCTTCGACATGCGTGACGACGGCGCCGGCGTTCCGCTGGAGGCCGTGCGGCGCAAGGCGATCAAGCGTGGGTTGCTCGACCCGAATCAAGACATCAGCGACCGCGACGTGTTGCAGTTCATCCTGCAACCGGGGTTTTCCACGGCGGAAAAGATCACGCAGATTTCCGGTCGCGGCGTGGGCATGGACGTGGTGCATGAGGAAGTGCGTCAGTTGGGCGGCTCGATGGTCATCGATTCGACGCCGGGCGAAGGCGTGCACTTTCGCATTCGCTTGCCGTTCACCGTGTCGGTCAACCGCGCATTGATGGTGCAGTGTGCAGACGACCAATACGCGATTCCGCTCAACACCATCGAAGGCCTGGTGCGCGTGCTGCCCCATGAGCTGGCCGGGCACTATCAGCAAGACCCGCCGCGATATGAATACGCCGGGCAGCGCTACGAGCTGTTTTACTTGGGCGACCTGCTGCACACCGTCAGCCGCCCGAAACTGCTGGGCCACTATCAACCGGTCCCGGTGCTATTGGTGCAGTGCAACGAGCGGCGCGTGGCCATCCATGTGGACGCCATGGCCGGTACGCGGGAGATTGTGGTCAAAGGCCTGGGCCCGCAGTTTGCCGGTGTGCAGGGTTTGTCGGGTGCGACGATCCTGGGTGATGGCCGCGTGGTGCTGATTATCGACTTGCTGGCGCATATCCGTGCGCGGCAACCCGCGTTGCCGGCGCAAACGGCTGACCTGCCATTGATCCTCAACGACCCGCTGAAAAAGCGCCCGTTGCTGGTGCTGGTAGTGGATGATTCCGTCACCGTGCGCAAAGTCACCAGCCGTCTGCTGGAGCGCAACGGCATGAACGTCCTCACCGCCAAAGACGGCATCGACGCGCTCGCTGTGCTCGAAGAACACACCCCGGACCTGATGCTGCTCGACATCGAAATGCCACGCATGGACGGTTTTGAAGTCGCCACCCAAGTGCGCAACGACCCCCGGTTGATGCGCCTGCCGATCATCATGATCACCTCGCGCACCGGCCAGAAACACCGCGACCGCGCCATGGCCATCGGCGTCAACGACTACCTCGGCAAGCCGTACCAAGAGTCGGTGCTGCTCGAAAGCATCGCCTACTGGAGCAAGTCCCATGCTTGACCACCGCACCAGCCAACTCACCGGCCTGCTGCTGCCCCTGGCCGACCGCCACCTGGTGTTGCCTAACGTCGCCATTGCCGAATTGATCGACTTCCAGCGCGGCGAACCGGCCAGCGATGCCCCCCCGTGGTATTTGCGGCAAGTGACCTGGCGCGATCGGCAAATACCACTGATCAGCTTTGAAGCGGTGTGCGGCGAAGCGAGCGTAACCGGCGAACGCTCGCGGATCGTGGTGTTGAATGCGTTGGGTGGGCGGCCGACGTTGAAGTTTATTGCGCTGGTGATCCAGGGCATTCCACGCTCGTACAAGCTCGACAGTGAGTTGAGTTACGTGGACGTGCCGCTGTGCTCGCTGGAGTTGGCGGCGGTGCAGGTGGGGGAGCATGTGGCGAGGGTGCCGGATCTCATGGGGCTTGAGGCCCTGCTGGTCGAATCCGGTTTGGCATAGATCCCTGTAGGAGCCGGCTTGCCGGCGATGACGGTCTGCCAGCCCACTCATTAACAACTGACCCACCGCTATCGCTGGCAAGCCAGCTCCTACAGGGGATTGTGCGTGCCTTTAGGCCTCAATCAATCCGCGCAAACCGCTCAATCACTGGCTGCTCCCGATGCTCGGCCTGCCACAAGTCATAGGCGCTTTGCATCGACAGCCATAACTGCCCAGTGCTCACACCTGCCCGCTCAAGCCGCACCGCCAAGTCAGGACTGACAGGCGCACGCCCATGCAAAATTCTCGAAAACGTCTCACGGGCGAATCCCAGGCGCCGGGCCATTTCGGTGATGGTGATGTCCAGGGTAGGGATTACATCTTCAAGCAGGATTTCACCTGGGTGAGCCGGGTGGCTGGGCTCATCCACGTCACCTGTTCGTGGGGAGGTTTATGAATACCGCAGCTACCCGCTGGAAGGGTTGGGCGCTGTGACCATAGATATGAAGTTGTAGGCCGAATGGGCTCTCGGATTTTTCCTGCAAGATTTTGGGCTGTGCATGAACTTGTCGCGTGCCGTCAGCGCGCCTAGTCTTCGTTCTGTCATCGCAAAAAACGGTGACACGGACGTGCAAGTCCGACGAAACTGTTTAGGCGTACAAACGCCCAGCCATCCAACGGGCGTTTTTTGTGCTCGCTGCTTTATGGCGGCTGCGCGCAGGAGGTCTTCGGACCTGCTGGGTGTCCTAAACAGGCCCGGTCTTGCACACCTGCGCACGGTCGCCACCCTCATTCGCGTGCAAGCGAACGGTGGCGCTCCTTAGTCACTGTTTAGGAGCTTCATCATGGTCAAACCTACCCCCAATCCGCCGCTCTTCACCGTAAACCCGCACGAAAACACCGAAACCCTGCTGGTCAACGCCAGCGAAACCCTGTCTTCCCTCAACGCACTCACCTGCAACCTGGCCTTCGACCTGGACACCTCCCAGCGCGCAATCATGCTCGGCATCCAGCAAATGGCCGCGTTGGGGCAGCTATTAGTGGACCGTGCCCTGGAACAGATTTCCCCTTCTTCAGTCGCTTAAAACTTGATCGTTCCCAAAAAGGGACCTATCGTTCCCTTTTTGGGACTCTTTGGCCGCTGCCATGCACACCTTGCCGCTCAGCACTGCACTCTTCACCGTCACCCAACAAAAAGTACTGGGCTTGCTGTTCGGCAAACCCGACCAAAGCTTCTTCACCAATGAAATTGCGCGATGGGCCCAGGTGGGCAAGGGCAGCCTCACCCGCGAGCTTGAACGTCTGCAGTTGGCGGGCATCTTGAGCATGACGCGCCAAGGCAACCAGACCCATTATCAAGCCAACCCCCAATGCCCGATTTATTCGGAATTGTTGGCCATCGTGCGCAAGACCCTGAGTCTGGATGAACCATTGCGCACTGTACTGGCGCCGTTCGCCAAGCAGATAACCTGGGCGTTTATCTACGGCTCCATCGCCAAAGGCGAGGCGCACTCATCCAGTGACATAGATCTCATGTTGATCGGCGAAAGCCTCAACTACAGTGAAGTCATGGAGCGGCTCATGCCGCTGGAAGAGCAACTGGGCCGCACCCTCAACCCGACGCTTTACACCCCCGAAGACTGGATCGGCAAATGGAATGCCGGGAACAGTTTTGTGCAGCGGGTCGTGCAGCAGGACAAGATCAATCTTATGGGGAGCAACCCCCTGGAATCCACGGATGGACAACAAGGTAAATCTGGAGAACCTGCAACGTAGCGGCGGCTTGAAGGCTGAGCCGCCGGATCGCAAGGAGTGTGATGGGCTGATGCGTTCAGCCAGGGATCGGTTGAGGGATGCTGGCAATCCACAGTTATCATTCGCCAGTCGTTTCGACCTGGCTTACAACGCCGCCCATGCCATCGCTCTTACGGCCTTGCGCCTGCAAGGGTATCGCTCGGACAAACGCTATCTGGTCTTTCAATGCCTGGTTCATACCGCAGACGCCGGCAAGGTGCAGGTGAGGTTGTTGGCGTTGTGTCATGAACGTCGGAACCTGGCGGAATATGAAGGGTACATGGATGAAGATGAGGCGCTGCTGGGCCAGTTAATGGAAAGTGCTAAGACATTAATGAGCAATATGGAAGCATTGCTTGCTGGTCATAGGTGGGAATGAATCACCGGTCAACTGTAGGAGTTGGCGAGCCAGCCCCTACAGGAGGCTGCATGTTTGTTGGTGCTCTGTTACTCCAACCGTAACGATCCGCCGCTGAGCTTGATTGATGCCCCCCAGATTCACTCCTAAGGTACAGCCCACGACAGCAAACCCGTGGAGCGACCATGACAACAACAATAACCCCCGACTCGCGCTGGACGCGGCGGCGCGACGAGAAGCAGCGGCGGCTCGCGCTGGTCAAGCAGTATGCAGACGGGGCGGTGTTGCCCAGTGACAAGATCGTCGAGGCGCTTGAGGCGCTGATCCTCCCCGGCGACCGTGTTGTACTGGAAGGCAACAACCAGAAACAGGCCGACTTCCTCTCGCGCTCCCTCGCAAAAGCCGACCCCGCCAAGCTCCACGATTTGCACATGATCATGCCCAGTGTCGGCCGTTCCGAGCACCTGGACCTGTTTGAAAAAGGCATCGCGCGCAAGCTGGATTTCTCCTTCGCCGGCACCCAATCCCTGCGCATCAGCCAGTTGCTGGAGGACGGCCTGCTGGAAATCGGCGCGATTCATACCTATATCGAACTCTATGCACGGCTGGTGGTGGACCTGATCCCCAACGTCGTGCTTTCCGCCGGTTTCATGGCTGACCGCGCCGGCAATATCTACACCGGCGCCAGCACCGAAGACACCCCGGCGCTGATCGAACCCGCCGCGTTCAGCGATGGCATCGTCATCGTGCAGGTCAATCAACTGGTGGATGACGTCACCGATCTGCCCCGTGTGGATATTCCGGCGAGCTGGGTGGATTTTGTGGTGGTGGCTGACAAGCCGTTCTACATCGAGCCGCTGTTCACTCGCGACCCGCGCCATATCAAGCCGGTGCACGTGTTGATGGCGATGATGGCGATCCGTGGCATTTACGAAAAACACAATGTGCAGTCGCTCAACCATGGCATTGGCTTCAATACCGCCGCCATCGAGTTAATCCTGCCCACCTACGGCGAATCCCTGGGTCTCAAGGGCAAGATCTGCCGCAACTGGACCCTCAACCCGCACCCCACGCTGATCCCCGCGATTGAAAGCGGTTGGGTGGAAAGTGTGCACTGCTTCGGCACCGAACTGGGCATGGAGAACTACATTGCCGCCCGGCCGGATGTGTTCTTCACGGGCCGTGATGGCTCGATGCGCTCCAACCGGATGTTCTGCCAACTCGCCGGCCAATATGCGGTGGACCTGTTTATCGGCGCCACCCTGCAGGTCGATGGCGACGGCCATTCCTCCACCGTGACCCGTGGCCGCCTTGCCGGGTTTGGCGGCGCACCCAACATGGGCCACGACCCGCGCGGCCGTCGCCATGGCACGCCCGCCTGGCTGGACATGCGCCACGACGATGCCCCGGAAGCCCTGCTGGAACGCGGCAAGAAACTCGTGGTGCAAATGGTCGAGACCTTCCAGGAAGGCGGCAAACCCACTTTCGTCGACACCCTCGACGCCGTGGAAGTTGCCCGCAAAAGCGGCATGCCCTTGGCGCCGATCATGATCTACGGCGATGACGTTACCCACCTGCTTACCGAAGAGGGCATCGCCTACCTGTATAAGGCGCGTTCCCTCGAAGAGCGCCAGGCGATGATCGCCGCTGTCGCAGGTGTCACGGCCATCGGCATGCGCCACAACCCCAAGGACACCGCGCGCATGCGCCGCGAAGGCCTGATCGCCTTGCCCGAAGACTTGGGTATCCGCCGTACCGACGCCACCCGCGAGCTGTTGGCCGCCAAAAGTGTGGCCGACCTGGTGGACTGGTCCGGTGGTTTGTACAACCCGCCCGCCAAATTCAGGAGCTGGTAAATGCGCGCACTCAAACTGCATGAACTGACCCTTGCTGAACGCCTGGCGGACATGGCCGTCGATGCGCTGATCGATGAAGCTGACTTGTCGCCCAAACCCGCTCTGGTGGACCGTCGTGGAAACGGCGCCCACCACGATCTGCATCTGGGCCTGATGCACGCCTCGGCGCTGTCGCTGTGGCCGATGTTCAAGGAGATGGCTGAAGCGGCGATTGAATGGGGTGAAGTTGGCGTGCCCTTGCGCGAAGCTCTCGGTCGTATCGGCCGTGAAGGTGAGCAAGCAATGCTCGTCACCACCAACGGCGTGAATACCCATCGCGGCGCGATCTGGGCCCTGGGCTTGCTGACCGCAGCGGCGGCGCTGGAACCCCGCGCCGTCACCCTGAACGCAGCCAGATTAGCCCTGCTCAACGACCGCTACGCCCCACAACCCATGAGCCACGGTGCCCAGGTCGCGCAACGCTACGGCGCTCGCGGTGCCCGTGAAGAAGCCCAGCTCGGCTTCCCCTCGGTTGTGCAACGCGGCTTGCCGCAACTGTATAAAAGCCGCCAGCAAAATGCAGGCGAACAGAACGCACGCCTGGATGCCCTGCTGGCGATCATGACCGAGCTGGCCGACACCTGCGTGCTCTACCGCGCCGGTCCCGAAGGGATCAGCACCATGCAACGCGGTGCGCGCGCCGTGCTGGACGCGGGGGGCAGCGCCACTCTGGCCGGTCGTCGTCAATTACATGAACTCGATCAACACCTGCTGGCCCTGAATGCCTCCCCCGGCGGCGCCGCCGACCTGCTGGCCGCCTGCCTGTTTATCGACCGCCTCGACGGAGCGTTGTGATGGAAACCTTATCCTTTGAATTCCCCGCCGGGCAGCCGCCAACAGGCCGAGCGCTGGTAGGTTGCGTTGGCTCGGGCGACCTGGAGGTGCTGCTGGAACCGGGTACCCCGGGCAGGCTGACCATCCAGGTGCAGACCTCGGTGAATGGCGCCGAACAACGCTGGCAGCATCTGTTCGAACGCATCTTCCAGGAACAGACGCCACCGGCCTTGAAGATTGATATCCACGATTTCGGTGCCACCCCCGGCGTGGTGCGTTTGCGCCTGGAGCAGGGTTTCGAGGAGATCGGCCATGACTGACTTACTCGCCAAACACAGCTTCGTTGAGTTGGGCGCTCGGCAGCGGGCCAAGGCTCTGCTGGACGCCGGCTCCTACCGCGAATTGATCGACCCGTTCCAGCGCGTCATGTCACCGTGGCTCGGCCGCCAAGGCGTGGTGCCCCAGGCCGATGACGGCGTGGTGATCGCCAAGGGCAGCGTCGATGGCAAGCCTGTCGTCATTGCTGCCATCGAAGGCAACTTCCAGGGCGGTAGCCTCGGTGAAGTGGGTGGCGCGAAAATCGCCGGCGCCTTGGAGCTGGCAGCCGAAGACAATCGCAAGGGCATTCCCACTCGCGCCGTGTTGCTGCTGGAAACCGGTGGTGTGCGCCTGCAGGAAGCCAACCTCGGCCTGGCAGCCATCGCGGATATCCATGCGGCGATTGTCGACCTGCGCCAGTACCAGCCAGTGATCGGCGTGGTGGCCGGCAGTGTCGGCTGCTTCGGCGGCATGTCCATCGCGGCCGGGTTGTGCAGTTACCTTGTCGTCACCCGCGAAGCCCGCCTGGGCTTGAATGGCCCGCAAGTGATCGAACAGGAAGCGGGGCTTGACGAGTACGACTCCCGCGACCGGCCTTTCATCTGGAGCCTCACCGGCGGCGAGCAACGTTTCAACAGCGGCTTGGCCGACCGATATGTGGCTGATGATGTGGTCGAGCTTCAACAGACCGTCAGCGCATTGCTGCAACAAGGCCTGCCCACCCAGCAACGCAGCCGCCAGGCCGAGTATTACCTGGCACGCCTGGCCGAACTGGACGCCACGGCGCAGATCGACCCGGTGACGGTGCGCGAGTTGTATCAAGGAGAACGCTCATGAGAGGTTTGCAGTGGTTCAACGCATTGAGCGTCGGAGCGACAGCCGTTGAAGGTTTGCCAAATTCGCTGAAAGTCGCCGATGGTGTACTGGGCGAACAGCCCGTGCGCTATATCGCCGTGGTTACCGACGCGCAAAACCACTTTCCCCGCGCACGCAAGGGTGAGGTCGGTCTGCTGGAAGGCTGGGGTCTGGCGAAGGCCGTCGATGAAGCCATCGCCCGTGGCGACAAGCGCCCCATCATCGCCATCGTCGATGTACCGAGCCAAGCCTACGGGCGTCGCGAAGAAGCCCTCGGCATCCACCAGGCCCTGGCGGCCGCCGCCGACAGCTACGCCCGTGCTCGCCTCGCCGGGCACCCGGTGATCGCGCTGCTGGTGGGCAAGGCCATGTCCGGCGCGTTTCTCGCCCATGGGTATCAAGCCAACCGCCTGATCGCCCTGCGTGATCCCGGTGTGATGGTGCACGCGATGGGCAAGGCCTCGGCCGCGCGCGTGACGCTGCGCAGCGTCGAAGAGTTGGAAGCCCTGGCCGCCAGCGTGCCGCCCATGGCCTATGACATCGACAGTTATGCCAGCCTGGGTTTGCTGTGGGAAACCTTGTCGGTCAGCCACATTGAGCAGCCCACGCCGGAGGATGTGGCGCAGGTCAGCGATTGCCTGGTGAGTGCGATCAAGGATATTGCCAGCACCGACTTGAGCGGGCGCCTCGGCGCGACCAACCGCGCCGCCTCCAGCCACGTGCGCCAACTGCTGCGGGAGCAATGGTGAACGCTCACGACCTGCTCTGGGGCATGACCCCGGCGCACCTGCCCGCTGACGCTGCGGCGTGGGCGGTGGAGGCGGTTGGCACGGTGGTGGTGCGTCGCGCAATTGTCGCGCCGGGCCTGGTCGCGGTGGGCGTGCGCGGGCGTCTGCGTGAGCAGCGTTTTGCCGCTGAACTGCCGATTGCTGCTGTGCAGCGGCGAGTCGTGCCGGAAGCGCTGCGTGACGTTGTCTCGACACGCGACTTACCGGCTTTGCAGGCACTCGAACAGCTGCGACCGGTGCTGGCACCCTTGAATTGGGGCATCACCGGCAGCGCAGGTTTTGAGCTGGCAACGGGCATTGAAGCAATGCATGCCCAGAGCGATCTGGACTTGATTCTGCGCACGCCCGCGCCGCTGGATCGCAACGATGCGCGCGACCTGCTGGCAACGTTGGACAAGGCCGCGTGTACCGTGGACCTGCAACTGCAAACACCGTTCGGTGCTGTCGCCTTGCGCGAATGGGCGAGTCCATCGCGGCGGGTGCTATTGAAAACCGCCGGCGGTGCGCACCTCGTCATCGATCCCTGGCAGGCCGTGGCATGAGCAGCCTTCTGGTCTTTCCCGGCCAGGGCGCCCAGCGCCCCGGCATGCTCCAGGCGTTGCCGGCCGATGTATTGGAACAGGCCAGCGATGCCTTGGGTGAAGACGTTCGCGCATTGGATTCGGCGCAAGCCCTGGCGAACACCCGCGCGGTGCAGCTTTGCCTACTGATTGTCGGCGTAGCCCACGCCCGCCAGCTGCAACGCACGCCGGATTACGTCGCGGGACTGTCCATCGGGGCTTACCCTGCGGCGGTGATCGCGGGTGCGCTGGACTTTGCCGATGCGATCAGGCTCGTCAGCCTGCGCGGCGAGCTGATGCAGAACGCTTATCCACAGGGCTACGGCATGACGGCGATCATCGGCCCCGAGTTATCCACTGTCGAACACCTGCTGGCCGATATCCACAGCCCCGACAGCCCGGTGTACCTGGCCAATATCAACGCCGACAACCAGACCGTTATCGCCGGCAGCAACGCGGCGATGAAGCGTGTCGCCGACCGCATCAAAGGCAACGGCGTCGCCAAGCGCCTGGCCGTCAGCGTGCCGTCCCATTGCGCGCTGCTGGAGCAACCGGCCCAGGCGCTGGCGCAAGCCTTTGTGCCGCTCAAGGCGCCGCGTATCACCTACCTGAGCAGCACTCGCTCGCGGCCTATCCACAACCCCGAGCAATTGCGCGACGACCTGGCCTTCAACATGTGCCGCATCGTCGACTGGCGCGGCACCGTACAAAGCGCCTACGAGCGCGGCGTGCGCCTGCAAATCGAATTGCCACCGGGCGCCGTGCTCACTGGCCTGTCACGCCGGGTGTTTGAACAGGGCACGGTGATCGCCTGCGAAGGTGCGCGCCTGGATACCTTGCAGGCCTTGCTGGAAGAGGAGGGGCTACGCCACCGATAAAGCACTACCCAAGGCTTTCGAAGCACAAAAACAACAATTTCGATCGAGCACTTTGAGGACAACAACAATGATTATCTACGGTGTGGCATTGCTGGCGATCTGCACGCTTGCGGGCGTGATCATGGGCGACATGCTTGGCGTGTTGCTCGGCGTCAAATCCAATGTGGGCGGGGTAGGCATCGCGATGATCCTGCTGATCTGCGCCCGCCTTTGGATGCACAAACACGGCGGCATGACCAAGGACTGCGAAATGGGCGTTGGCTTCTGGGGCGCGATGTACATCCCGGTGGTGGTGGCGATGGCCGCACAACAAAACGTAGTGACCGCTTTGCATGGTGGCCCCGTTGCGGTGTTGGCAGCGATTGGTTCAGTGGTGCTGTGTGGTTGCACCATCGCGCTGATCAGCCGTACCCACAAGGGCGAACCTTTGCCCGATGAAGAGCCACTGATCGCGCCAGTGGGAGGTCGTTGATATGTGGGATCTCATCGAAAAAGGGTTGGAACATAACGGCTTGATCACCGCATTTGCCTTTGTCGGCGTGGTGATGTGGATTTCCGTGGTGCTGTCCAAGCGCCTGACGTTCGGGCGCATCCACGGCTCGGCGATTGCTATCGTCATCGGCCTGGTCCTGGCGTGGGTCGGCGGCACGATCACGGGCGGCCAGAAAGGCCTGGCTGACCTGGCGCTGTTCTCCGGCATCGGGTTGATGGGGGGCGCGATGTTGCGCGACTTCGCCATCGTCGCAACGGCGTTTGAAGTGCAAGCCACCGAGGCGCGCAAGGCCGGGATGATCGGCGTGATTGCGCTGCTATTGGGCACGATTCTGCCATTTATCGTCGGTGCGAGCATGGCCTGGGCGTTTGGTTATCGCGATGCAATCAGCATGACCACCATCGGTGCCGGTGCCGTGACTTATATCGTCGGCCCAGTGACGGGGGCGGCGATTGGCGCGACCTCGGATGTGATGGCGCTGTCGATTGCCACCGGGTTGATCAAGGCGATTCTGGTCATGGTGGGAACGCCGGTCGCGGCACGCTGGATGGGGTTGGATAACCCGCGTTCGGCGATGGTGTTTGGTGGGTTGGCCGGCACGGTGAGTGGGGTGACGGCGGGCCTGGCGGCGACGGATCGGCGGTTGGTGCCGTATGGCGCGCTGACGGCGACATTCCACACTGGGCTGGGTTGCCTGCTTGGGCCTTCGTTGCTGTATTTCATCGTACGCGGGCTGGTCGGCTAACTTCGGAATGTGTGTTGTCGGGCCGGGCGTCTTCGCGAGCAAGCCCGCTCCCACATTTGGAATGCATTTCAAGTGTGGGAGCGGGCTTGCTCGCGAAAGCGGTGTGTCAGGCTGTCACCTGTCGATTGGCATACATCCGACACTCCGCCAACAATGCCAGCAAATTCGGATCACGCTCCTTGGCCTTCAGAAACACCACGCCAATATGCTGCTGCAACCGATACCTGGGTTGCAGCGGTATCAGTTTCACGCGGTTCTCATATACGGCTGCAATCCGCCCCGGCAGCAGCGCATAACCTACCCCTGAGCTGACCATGCTCAACAGCGTGAAGATGTCATTCACCTGCATCGCCACCTTCGGCTCGAACCCTGCCTGCTTGAACACGCGGTTGCCATCCTGGTGGGTGGCGAAGCCTTGGGTGAGGGTGATGAAGGTTGCGTCACGCACGTCGGCGAGGTCGATCTCCCGCTCGCGGTCGAAGGGCGAGTCGGCGGGAGTGGCGAGGAAGATATCGTCGGAGAACAGCGCGATTTGTTCGCAGTCCGGGTCGTTGGCGTGCTCGTCGAGGGAGATCAGGATCGCGTCCACTTCCATGTTCTTGAGCTTGTAGAGCAGGTCGAAGTTGGAGCCCAGGATCAGGTCGATATTGAGTTCGCTGCGGCGGATCTTCAGGCCCATGATCAGTTGCGGCACGGTTTTCACCGTCAGCGAATACAACGAGCCAAGCTTGAAACGTTCGGCGGAGAAGCCGGCCGCTTCGCGGGTCAGGCGTACGCTGTCGACCACATCGGCCACCAGTTTCTGCGCGCGTTCTTCCAATACGTAGGCGCTTTCCAGCGGCGTGAGGTTGCGCCCTTCGTGTTTGAACAGCGGGCAGCGCAGGGCGTTTTCCAGGGAGTGGATGGCGCGGTGCACGCTGACATTGCTGGTTTGCAGCTCGGCGGCGGCGCGGGCCAGGTTGCCGGTGCGCATGAACGCCAGGAAGATTTCCAGTTTCTTGAGGGTGAATTCTTCGTCGATCAGCATGGCCGTGGGCTCTTGTTCGAATGCTGTTGATTGTGCCCGCAAAACCCTCTCGCGTCCTCGGAACGTCATAAGCCGCTTGCACTCTTATGCGCAAGGCTGGACGCTTGGCAGCCAGCCCATGACGGTTACAGGAGGTCGGAGAACGATGTACCACGGGGAACGATTCAACGCCTGGAGCCATTTGCTCGGTGCTGTCGCGGCGTGCATTGGCGCCGTGTGGATGTTGGTGGTGGCAAGCCTCGACGGCAGCCCTTGGAAGATCGTCAGCGTGGCGATCTATGGCTTTACCTTGATGGTGCTGTACAGCGCTTCCACCGTGTACCACAGCGTGCGCGGGCGGCGGAAAGAAATCATGCAGAAGGTCGATCACTTTTCGATCTACCTGCTGATCGCCGGCAGCTACACGCCGTTCTGCCTGGTGACCCTGAGAGGGCCGTGGGGCTGGACGCTGTTTGGCATCGTGTGGGGGCTGGCGGTGATTGGCATCCTGCAGGAGATCAAGCCGCGCTCAGAGGCGCGCATCCTGTCGATCGTGATTTACGCGGTGATGGGGTGGATCGTGCTGGTGGCGGTCAAGCCGCTGCTCGCCGCGCTGGGCACGGCGGGGTTTATCTGGTTGGCGTCGGGCGGGGTGCTGTATACCGTCGGGATTATCTTCTTTGCCCTGGAGGACCGCCTGCGCCACTCCCATGGTATCTGGCATTTGTTTGTGATTGGCGGGAGCCTGCTGCACTTCGTGGCGATCATGCATTACGTGCTCTGACGGACAACACCTGCGATCCTCGTTGCTTCGACAGAACGGTCTCTACAGCCGCTCCAATAACTCCCGGGCGCGGTGGCCGAAGATCTCCAGCAAATTCGCCAGCATATGCGGCGGAGGCTCATCGGCGCGGGTCAGGGCGTACAGGGTGATCGGCAGCGGCGGCGTGAGCGGGCGGATGCAGGTGGTGGCCGTCGACGCACCCAACGCGGTGAACGGATCGATCACCGTCAAGCCGGCCCCGGACTCCACCATCGCGCGGGCCAGGGAATAGGTTTGCACCGAGATCGTGACCTTGGGGGGTGGGTCGACGTTTTCCAGGTAGCTATCGAGTTTCGCTGCCAGCGGGTCGGCGCTGGAAAGGCCAATCAGCGCCGTGCCTGCCAGGTCCGCCAGGGGCAATGGCTGGCTCAGTTCGGCGTCGGACCAATAGCCTTTAGACGCCAGTGCCACCAGCACACCATTGGCCAGCACTTGCGTGGTCAACCCTGGATGGCCGGAGAAGTTGAGCGTCAACGCCAGGTCAATCTCGCGCATCAGCAGCTTCTGCACCAACTCGCGGCTATGGTCGCTGGACAGCTCGCACGCCATCTCCGGGTAATCGCGCTTCCATTCCAGGATCGCCGGCGGCAGCAGCGACAACGCCAGCGCCGGGATCGCGCCGATGCGCACACTCTGGCCCGGTGCTCGGCGCAGACTTTTGGCCAGGCGCCGCACGCCTTGCAGGCTTTCGGTGACTTTCTCCACTTCGCTTTCCAGCGCCAGGGCTTCCGGTGTGGGCTGCAATTTGCCGCGCACCCGCAGGAAAAGGGGGAAGCCCAGTTGCAATTCGGCGTGCTGCAGCACCTTGGTCACTGCCGGTTGCGACACATGCAGCAATTGCGCGGCGGCGCTAACGGAGCCGGTCTGGCGGATGGCCTGGAAGATTTCGATATGACGCAAGCGCATGGCAAGTCCATAACCTTTGTTTATAGGTGATCCATCTTTATTCATTGTCGGCAGCCTGTCACCTGCCCCTAGGCTTGAGGCCTCTGGATTTAAAGGTGGGCGGCGGAAATGGTGTGCATCATTGGGGGGGGAGTGATTGGTCTGGCCAGCGCCTATGCGTTGGTGCGTGCAGGTCATGAGGTGACGGTGATCGATGCACGCGAGACCCTGGGCAGCGAGACCAGCTTTGCCAATGGCGGGCAGTTGTCCTATCGCTACGTGGCGCCACTGGCCGATGCAGGGGTGCCGCTGCAAGCCATCGGTTGGTTGTTGCGCGGTGACTCTCCATTGAAACTGCGGCCGCGCCTCGACCCCCAGCAATGGCGCTGGATGGCCGCGTTCCTCGGCGCTTGCCGTGGCTCGGTGAACAAACGCAATGCCGCCCACTTGTTGCGCCTGGCGTCCCTGAGCCAGGACACCTTGCAAGTGTGGCGCGATCTCGATCGCCTGGATGGCTTCGACTGGCGGCGCAACGGCAAGCTGGTGACCTTTCGCAATGCCAACGCTTTTGAGCGCGCGCGTGGCAAGGTCACCGATATCCTGCAACAGCAGGTGCTGTCGACCGCCGATTGCGCTCGCCTGGAGCCTGCGCTGGCGGACGGTGGTTTTGTCGGTGGGATTTATACGCCGAATGAGGAAGTCGCTGATTGTCATGCCTTCTGCCAGCGGCTGGCGGCGCGATTGGAAGCGTCGGGACGTTGCCGCTTTATGCTGGGCCGAAAGGTCACCGGCATTCGCCACGCCAAGGGTAGGGTGCAGGCCATCGAATTGGGCGATGAGGTTATGCCAGTCGAACACCTGGTGCTGGCGGCTGGGTATCGCAGCGCGGAGTTGGGCGTGCCGTTGCCGCTTTACCCGCTCAAGGGTTACAGCCTGAGCGTACCGATTGGCGCGCAACACCAGGCACCGAACGTGAGCATCACCGATTACGACCGCAAGATCGTCTACGCGCGCATTGGCGAACAACTGCGGGTGGCGGCCATGGTGGATATCGTCGGCTTCGACGCCCGTCTTGAGCCCAAACGTCTGGCGCTGATGAAACGTCAGGCCTTGGAGACCTTTCCACTGGCGGGCGACTACGACCAGGCGGTGGAGTGGGCCGGTATGCGCCCGGCCACCCCGACCGGCGTGCCGCTGATCGGCGCCAGTGTCTATCGTAACCTGTGGCTGAACCTGGGCCACGGAGCCCTCGGTTTTACCCTGGCCTGTGGCAGCGGCCAGCTGCTGGCCGAGTTGATTGGCCAACACGCGCCTTCTATTGATATGCAGGGCCTGGCACCCCGCGCCGCATGAGGATGTCTGCATGACTATCACCCGCATCAGCAGTAACGAGCGCCTCTCGGGCGCAGTGACGTTCAACGACTTGGTGTTCCTCTCGGGCCAGGTGCCCGGCGATGGTCTGGACGTGGCGACACAAACCCGTGAAGTGTTGGCCAGGATCGATGCGTTGCTGGCCCAGGCGGGCAGCGACAAGGATCATCTGCTCAACGCCACGATTTACCTGAAAGACATCAGTGAAGGTTTCGCACCGATGAATGAAGTGTGGTCAGCCTGGCTGTCACCGGGTTTAGCGCCGACGCGCACCACGGTGCAGGCAGAACTGGCGCGACCGAGTGTATGGGTGGAAATCAGTGTGATCGCTGTACGTAAATGACTTCAAAGACCAACGGAGAATAACAATGAAAAAGATCCTGTTGACCGGCTGCACCCTGGGACTCTTGCTGGGCGCACAAGCCCATGCGAATCAAGCACCGCTGGACGGCACGCTGGGCAAGATCGCCAGCGCCAAGTCCATTACCTTGGGCTATCGCGATGCGTCGGTGCCGTTTTCCTACGTGGGGGATAACAGTGGCAAGCCCATGGGCTATTCGGTGGAGCTGGCGAGCAAGATTGTCGAGCGCATCCAGCAGAAAACCGGCGTGGCCACGCTTAATGTGAAATACAACCTGGTGACGTCCCAGACCCGCATCCCCTTGGTGCAGAACGGTACCGTCGACCTGGAATGCGGTTCCACCGGCGTAACCGCCGAGCGGCAGAAGCAGGTGGCGTTTTCCTACGGGTTCATCTACGTGAAGGGGCAATTGCTCACGGCCAAGGACAGCGGTATCAAAGGCTTTCCCGACCTGGCAGGCAAGAACGTGGTGACCACCGCCGGCACCACCAACGAGCGCTTCCTCAAAAGCTACAACGCCGAGCACAAGACCAACATGTTCGTGATCAGCGCCAAGGATCACGGTGAGGCGTTCAAGATGCTGGAGACCGGTCGCGCTGCGGCCTTTTACATGGATGACGCGTTGCTCTATGGCGAGCGGGCCAAGGCCAAGGACCCGCATAACTGGGTGGTGGTGGGCGAGGAGCAATCGCGGGAAATCTACAGCTGCATGTTGCGCAAGGACGACCCGCAGTTTCTTGCGGTGGTCAACGAGACACTTGGCGACCTTTACCGCAGTGGGGAGATCAACGGGATTTACCAACGCTGGTTCGAATCCCCCATTCCGCCCAAGGGCTTGAACCTGGAATTCCCGATGACCCGTGAGTTGAAGGCGATTATTGCCAAGCCGATCAGTGATCCGGTGGAGTAAGCCCTAGAAATCGCCCCACAACTGTTGGGCGACGGCCAACGCCACCACCGGTGCCGTCTCGGTGCGCAATACACGCGGGCCGAGGCGGGCGGCGTGGTAGCCGGCGGCTTGCGCAGTGTCGACTTCCAGGTCGGTCAGCCCACCCTCAGGGCCGATCAGGAAGGCCAGGCTCGATGGCTTGGCATGGCTGACCATCGGCTCGGCCACGGGGTGCAGCACCAGCTTCAAGTCCGCTTGGGTCTGTTTCAACCAGTCCGCCAACAGCAGCGGCGGATGAATCACCGGCACCGTGGAGCGCCCGCATTGTTCACATGCGCTGATTGCCACCTGGCGCCAGTGCTGCAGGCGTTTGTCGGCGCGTTCGTCCTTGAGGCGCACTTCGCAGCGGTCGCTGAAAATCGGGGTGATTTCGCTGACGCCCAACTCGGTGGCTTTCTGGATCGCCCAATCCATCCGTTCGCCACGGGACAGGCCCTGGCCCAGGTGAATGCGCAGTGGCGATTCGGTCTGGCCGCTGAAGCTTTCCGTAAGCTGCACGGTGACGCGCTTTTTGCCGACCTCCAGCAGGCTGCCCCGGAACTCCAGGCCGGAACCGTCGAACAATTGCACGGCATCGCCTTCGCCCATACGCAATACGCGGCTGATGTAGTGCGCCTGGGCTTCCGGCAATTCGTGATCGCCGAGGCTCAGCGGGGTGTCAGTGAAGAAGCGGGACAATCTCATTTCTGTTCTCTGAAGAGGTTTACGTAGGGGTTCGTTGATCAACCCGGATCGCGGAAGCCTGGGTGGAAGTCCTTCGGCACTGCAACGCTGACGTTGCTGTGGGTGGCAATGTCGATGCCTTCGCTGGCCACTTCGGCGAGGAAGTCGATCTGCTCGGGCGTGATCACATAGGGCGGCAGGAAATACACCACGCTGCCCAATGGCCGCAACAGCGCACCGCGTTCCAAGGCGTGCTCGAACACCTTCAGGCCACGACGCTCCTGCCAGGGGTAGGCGGTCTTGGTGGCTTTGTCCTGGACCATCTCGATGGCCAGCACCATACCGGTCTGACGCACTTCCGACACGTGCGGGTGGTCCACCAGGTGCGCCGTGGCGGTGGCCATCCGCTGGGCCAGGGCCTTGTTGTTTTCGATGACGTTGTCTTCTTCGAAAATATCCAAGGTCGCCAGCGCCGCCGCGCACGCCAGCGGGTTGCCGGTGTAGCTGTGGGAGTGCAGGAAGGCGCGCAGGGTCGGATAGTCGTCGTAGAACGCGTCGTACACGTCATCGGTGGTGACCACGGCCGCCAGCGGCAGGTAACCGCCGGTGAGGGCCTTGGACAGGCACAGGAAGTCCGGACGGATGCCGGCCTGTTCACAGGCGAACATGCTGCCGGTGCGGCCGAAACCTACAGCGATTTCATCGTGGATCAGGTGCACGCCATAGCGGTCGCAGGCTTCGCGCAGCAGCTTGAGGTACACCGGGTGGTACATGCGCATGCCGCCGGCGCCCTGGATCAGCGGTTCGACGATCACGGCGGCGACGGTGTCGTGGTTGTCGGCCAGGGTCTGTTCCATGGCCAGGAACATATTGCGCGAGTGTTCTTCCCAGCTCATGCCCTCGGGGCGCAGGTAGCAATCCGGGCTCGGTACTTTGATGGTGTCGAGCAGCAGCGCCTTGTAGGTTTCGGTGAACAGCGGGACGTCGCCCACCGACATCGCGGCGATGGTTTCGCCGTGGTAACTGTTGGTCAGGGTGACGAAGCGTTTTTTGTTCGGCAGGCCGCGGTTGAGCCAATAGTGGAAGCTCATCTTCAGCGCGACTTCGATGCAGGACGAGCCGTTGTCAGCGTAGAAGCAGCGGGTCAGGCCCTCGGGGGTCATTTGCACCAGGCGCTCGGACAGTTCGATCACCGGCTGGTGGCTGAAGCCGGCCAGGATCACATGTTCCAGCTGATCGACCTGGTCCTTGATGCGCTGGTTGATGCGCGGGTTGGCGTGGCCAAATACGTTGACCCACCAGGAGCTGACAGCATCGAGGTAGCGCTTGCCTTCGAAGTCTTCCAGCCACACGCCTTCACCGCGCTTGATCGGGATCAGCGGCAGTTGCTGGTGGTCTTTCATCTGGGTGCAGGGATGCCACAGCACTGCGAGGTCGCGTTGCATCCACTGGTTGTTCAAGCCCATCGGTTATCTCCTCGAAGCGGTCCCGCGGCCGGCGCAGGTAAATCAATCGCGCAAGCCTATGCAATGGACGGCTGTGTCACAACCTATTAGAGATAATTCGCAGTAAACGTAGGACGATCTGTCACGTTTCTTAGTAATAGTCCTTAATCCATCGTTAACGTACTGTGCATAATCTCAAGATCGTATTTCTCGATATTTCAAAGCGAAATTTTCGGCTTTAATTCGATAGGTAAATCGCTAGTCTTGGGCACAGCTCTTACGGGATTTGGGACATGCAGCTACGTAATTCGTCGGCCCGCTATGGTTGGGTCAGTATGGTTTTGCACTGGGGCGTAGCCTTGGTGGTGTTCGGGTTGTTCGCGCTGGGCCTGTGGATGGTCGGTCTTGACTACTACAGTGCCTGGCGCAAAGACGCGCCCGACTTGCACAAGAGCATTGGCATCACGCTGTTCGCCATCATGCTGGTGCGTATTGTCTGGCGCCTGGTCAGCCCACCGCCGCCACCGCTGGCCAGCTACAGCCGCATGACCCGTATCGGTGCTGCGTTTGGCCACGCGTTCCTGTATCTCGGGCTGTTTGCCGTGATGATCGCCGGTTACCTGATTTCCACCGCAGACGGTGTCGGTATTCCGGTGTTTGGCCTGTTTGAGATTCCTGCCGTGGTTTCCGGATTACCGGACCAAGCAGATAACGCCGGCTTGGTGCATCTGTACCTGGCCTGGGTGTTGGTGGTCTTCGCCGGCTTGCACGGCGTGGCTGCGTTGAAACACCACTTTATCGATCGTGATGCGACCCTTACGAGAATGCTGGGGCGCAAAGCCTGATGTTCAACCTCGACTCACAAGGAATAGAAAGCATGTTGAAAAAGACCCTCGCTGCTCTGGCAATCGGTACTGCTCTGCTCTCCGCAGGCCAGGTGATGGCTGCTGACTACAAGATCGACAAAGAAGGCCAGCACGCCTTCATCGACTGGAAAATCAGCCACCTGGGCTACAGTTTCATCCACGGTACCTTCAAGGATTGGGACGGTACCTTCAGCTGGGATGCCGCCAAGCCAGAAGCCAGCAAAATCGCAGTCGACGTGAAAACCGCCAGCTTGTGGTCCAACCACGCCGAGCGTGACAAGCACATCGCCAGCAAAGACTTCCTGGACGTTGCCAAGTTCGCTGACGCCAAGTTCGTTTCCACCGCAGTCAAGTCCACCGGCGACAAAACCGCTGATGTGACCGGCGACCTGACCTTCCACGGCGTGACCAAGCCTGTGACCTTCAAGGCCACCTTCAACGGTGAGGGCAAAGACCCGTGGGGCGGCGAGCGTGCCGGCTTCAACGCCAAGACCACTGTCAACCTGAACGACTTCGGCATCAAAGGCCCAGGCCCGTCCTCGCAGACTGTGGACCTGGACATCTCGCTGGAAGGTGTGAAGCAGAAGTAATTTCTGTTTTTACCCAAAAAAACCGGATCCTGCGATCCGGTTTTTTTATGCCAGGAATGCAATCAATGCGGGAGCTGGCTTGCCTGCGATTGCATCGACTCGGTGGGCCTGACGCGCCGAGGTGTCCGCATCGCAGGCAAGGCAGCTCCCACCGCTGATTTGTGTTGAGTCAAAAAAAAGCCCCGTCTCGAAAAGAGGCGGGGCTTTTTTTATGGCGCTTTGAAACTCAGCGATTGCGCGTCAGCAGCGCTGGTTTTTCACCACGAGGACGGCCTGGCAGTTGATCCAACTGCTCGGGTGTCGGGAAGCGATCAGCCTTCGACTCCTTGTGGATGATCTTTGGCGCCGGACCACCACGTGGGTTCTGCACGGCTGGCTCGGACGAACGTTGCTGGTCGTCACGGGCCGGGCGGCGGTTGTTGCTGCGCGAGTCTTCGCGGCGAGCCTGGCCATCACGCGGCGCGCCGTTACGCGGGCCATTGCGCTTGGCTGGCGGCGTACCGGTAGTGCCGCCGCTGCTGTTGCGTGGACCATTCTGACGACCACCTTGTGGCTGGCCGCCACGGGGAGCACCTGCGCCAGCGCCCTGTGCCGGGGCGCCTGGGCGACGGCCACGGCCTTGGGCCGGCTTGGCCTGGGGCACGTAGTCGACGCGGTTACCGAAGTTATCCACATCGTCGTCCAGGAACTCGTCCGGAGCACGGTCGGCAGCAGCGCGTGGCGGCTGGCTCGGCTGGCGCTGTTCGCGGGCCGGAGTGCCTTCGCGGGGCTTCTGCTCACGGGCCGGGCGTTCGCCACGGCCGCTGGCAGATTTTTCCTTGCCCTTGTCTTTGCCCTTGTCGCGACGGCCACCGCCACCCCCGCCGCCGTTCGGGCCATCGCCCTTCGGACCGCGTGGGTTGCGCGGGTTGCGCACGTCCGGACGCTCGCGCGCTTCAGGCTTCTCGGCCTCCACGGCGCTGGCATCGAAGCCCATCAGGTCGCCGTCGGCGATTTTCTGCTTGGTCATGCGTTCGATGCTTTTCAGCAGTTTTTCTTCGTCCGGTGCAACCAGGGAGATGGCTTCACCCGAACGACCGGCACGGCCGGTACGGCCGATACGGTGCACGTAGTCTTCATCGACGTTTGGCAGCTCGAAGTTGACCACGTGTGGCAATTGGTCGATATCCAGGCCGCGGGCGGCGATATCGGTGGCAACCAGGATGCGCACGGAACCGGCCTTGAAATCGGCCAGGGCCTTGGTGCGCGCGTTCTGGCTCTTGTTGCCGTGAATGGCGACGGCGGTGAGGCCGTGCTTGTCCAGGTACTCGGCCAGGCGGTTGGCGCCGTGCTTGGTGCGAGTGAAGACCAGCACCTGTTCCCACGCGCCGGCGGTGATCAGGTGGGCCAGCAGCGCACGCTTGTGGCTGGCGGCCAGGCGGAATACGCGTTGCTCGATACGCTCGACCGTGGTGTTCGGCGGCGTGACTTCGATGCGTTCCGGGTTGTGCAGCAGCTTGCCAGCCAGGGCAGTGATGTCCTGGGAGAACGTTGCCGAGAACAGCAGGTTCTGACGTTTGGCCGGCAGGCGGGCGAGCACCTTTTTCACGTCATGGACAAAGCCCATGTCGAGCATGCGGTCGGCTTCGTCCAGCACGAGGATTTCCACGTGGGACAGGTCGACGCTGCCTTGGCCGCACAGGTCGAGCAAACGACCTGGGCACGCGACCAGCACGTCCACACCACGGGACATGGCCTGAACCTGTGGGTTCATGCCGACGCCGCCGAAGATGCAGGCGCTGACGAACTTCAAATCGCGGGCATACAGCTTGAAGCTGTCGTGCACCTGGGCGGCGAGTTCGCGGGTGGGGGTCAGGACCAGAACACGCGGCTGGCGCGGGCCGTGACGCTGGGATTTGTCCGGGTGACCATTGGGAAACAACCGCTCCAGAATCGGGAGGGCGAAGCCGCCGGTTTTACCAGTACCTGTCTGAGCCGCAACCATCAAGTCGCGACCTTGCAACACGGCGGGAATGGCCCGCTGTTGCACCGGAGTAGGCTCGGTATAGCCCGCTGCCTCGATGGCGCGGACTAAAGCCTCGGAGAGACCGAGGGAAGCAAAGGACATGAGTAATCCTGTTTTAGTTAGGGCTTGGCCCAAAGGGATAATCTTGCCGGGCGTGAATGGCGCTTAGGGGAGCGCAACCCCGTCCGGTCCTGCTGCGTCTGGCGGGCACTCCACCGGCTCGCGCGGGCTGAAAGCTGCGCTGTAGCGGGGTTGGGTGCCTTTTTCAAGACCTCAGCGGCCGGGCGTGAGCCTGGCGGAAAGGCCGGAGTATAACAGAGCAATCACGGCGCGCTGCTTTCCTGCTGCTCAACGGTGTGTCCAGCGCCCGTAATCGCTTGGATTCCACCATATTTGGCGCTCAATGCGCTATATGCCGGTTCTTGTTTGAAGCGTTTGAGCTCGGCGGCAAAGCGTTGTACCAACAGATCCATGCCCGCGCCACGGCGCACCGCAAGGAACTGCTGCTGGCGGCTGACCACCGCCGGCGCCTGGCTGACCTTGCCTTCCAGGCCCAATGCCTTGATCACATGCTGGCCCACCCTGCGGTCCGTGATCACCAAGTCGATGCGCCCGAGCATCAATTTGCCGAAGTTGGCCTCATGGCTGGGAGCCGGTTCGTGGTTGAACAGCGCTGAATCGCTGAAGTCGGCGCCGTACAGGTAGCCCGGCGACGTGCCGACCGTAAGGCCGCGCAGGTCTTCGAGCCCTTGTACGGGGTGTGGGCGCTCATTGGCGTAGAACAGCACGAACTCCACATCCGACAGCGGTTCGCTGGGATACAGCAGCAAGGCGTCGCGCTCATGGCTGTGGAAAATGTCCAGTGCCCCGTCGGCCTGGCCCTGGTCGAGCATGGCCAGGCAGCGCTTCCAGGGCAGGAACTGCCATTGCACCTCGACGCCCAGGCGTTGGAACACGATCGCCGTGGTTTCGTAGTCCAGGCCGCGCATGGTGCCATTGTCGTCGTACACATAAGGCGCCCATGGCTCGGTGACAATGCGCAGTTTCTCGCCATAAGCGGCCAGGCTCAGGCAAGTAAAGAGGGTGGCGGTCAACAACTTGAGAATGACGGGCATGGCCTGAGGTTACGATGCTCCCGCCCTAAAGAGAAGCTCTGGCACGCGCATCCGCAGGCGGGGCTAGGTGGCGCTATTTGGCCGGCGACGTCATCAAATGCTCATAGATCGCCACGCGGCGCTTGCCGAGAATCAGGCGCACCACGGGGTTGGCGAACCAGTGTTCCAGCTGGTGGGCATCGATCGGGCGTTTCTGGCGTTCTTCCTGGTTCTGTCGGGCCTTGTCCCACCACACCGGGCCACACGCCTGGTCGAATTCATTCTCGTGCTCGTAGCAGCCATAGAGAATTTCGCGGATGAACTGCTGCTGGTGCTTGGGCAATACCAGGGTAATCAGTTTGTACAACAGGCGCTGCAGGCGGGGAGGGCGCGGCAGGTGTGAGGAGACCTGGCGAGTGTCGGCCAGTGCCAGTGCGCTGGTCGGGGCCGCCCCATGCTTGGCGATCCACGCCTTGACCTTGGCGCGAAACAGCTGCTTGCGGCTCCAGTAATGGTGGATCAGGTCCGGGCATTCGCGCACGTTGACGGTGCGATAGGCAGCGATCGACAGGCAGAATTCTTCCAGGGTGTAGGCGCCCTGGGCATGGGGGAACAGTTCGTCCATCAACTCGATGGAGCGATCGAGGATATGCGCGTCCTGTTGCGTCAGGCCCATGACCCCGGAGTTGAGGGTCATCATGTCATCGTCGGCCACGCCCATGTCCAGCAGGCGCTGGCGCAGGGCGGTGTAGAGAAGGCTTTCGTGGTTGTCGCCGTACTTGGTGTAGAAGGCGTTGCACAGCAGGGTGCCAGGCTGCACGCGCTCGAACAGGTCCATCGGTGAGTGATGGAAAAAAGTGTCGGTGTCGATCAGCATGGCCACCGGCGATTCTTCCAGCACTTGGCGCAACACCACATGCTTGGTGCGGAAGTGATAGCCGTGGGGCTCGCTCCAGCGTTTACGGGTGGCTTCGTCCAGCGGGCGTACGCGCACTGGCAAAAGGCGATAGGGCTCCGGGTTGTCGCTGAATACCTGGATGTCCACGGCGGCTTCCGGGGTGTCCTGCAGGAAGGCCAGCGCACTGGCGATGCTGAACACCGCTTCCTGGTGGTAGGTCTCGGAGCCGAAGACCAGGTAGACCAGTTGTGGGCGGGAAGTCGTGGGCACTGTATTCATGGACTGCTAGGTTCCGTGGCATGTAAAACGACGAAGGCCCTCGTAGAGACGAGGGCCTTGGCACAGCCGGACAAACTTCAGCGTGGCAGCTTGAGGTTGTTCCAGATGGCAAGGCTGGGTTCAGCCTGGTTCAGGGTATAGAAGTGCAACCCTGGCGCGCCACCTTGCAACAAATCTTCACACATAGTGCTGATGACCTGTTCGCCGAACGCCTGGATGCTCTTGACGTCGTCGCCATAGGCTTCCAGTTGTTTACGCACCCAGCGTGGGATCTCGGCACCGCAGGCGTCGGAGAAGCGCGCCAGCTTGCTGTAGTTGGTGATCGGCATGATGCCTGGCACGATCGGGATGTTCACACCCATGGCCCGTACACGCTCGACAAAATAGAAGTAGCTGTCGGCGTTGAAGAAGTACTGGGTGATCGCGCTGTCAGCGCCGGCGTTGGCCTTGCGCACGAAGTTTTGCAGATCGTCTTCGAAGTTGCGGGCCTGGGGGTGCATCTCCGGGTAGGCCGCCACTTCGATATGGAAGTGATCGCCGGTTTCTTCACGGATGAAGCTCACAAGGTCATTGGCGTAGCGCAGCTCACCGCTGGCCATGCCCATGCCGGAGGGCAGGTCACCGCGCAGGGCGACGATGCGCTTGATGCCGGCGGCCTTGTATTGGGTCAGCAGGCCGCGCAGGTCGTCCTTGCTGTCGCCCACGCACGACAAGTGCGGAGCGGCGGGAACTTTGACTTGGCTTTCCAGTTGCAACACGGTGTTGATCGTGCGGTCACGGGTCGAGCCGCCGGCGCCGTAGGTGCAGGAGAAGAAGTCGGGGTTATAGCTGGCCAACTGCGTGGCAGTCGCCATCAGTTTTTCATGCCCAGCATCGGTCTTGGTCGGGAAGAACTCGAAGCTGTAGCGACGGTCTTGGGACATGGTCGTATCCTTGGAAACTCAAAACTGGAAGGCTTACACCGTCAATGTGGGAGCGGGCTTGCTCGCGAATGCAGTGGGTCAGTCATGATTGCTCCGACTGACACTCCGTATTCGCGAGCAAGCCCGCTCTCACACAAGCCCGCTCCGATAGGGAGAGAGCCGGTTACTTAGTAGCGGTAAGCGTGCGGCTTGAACGGACCTTCAACCGTCACGCCGATGTAGTCGGCCTGGGTCTTGGTCAGTTGAGTCACCACGCCGCCGAAGCCGCGGACCATTTCCAGGGCCACTTCTTCGTCGAGTTTCTTCGGCAGTACTTCCACGGTCAGGCGCTCGGCTTTCTGCGCAGGCGACAGGTCGGCGTACTTCTGGCCGAACAGGAAGATCTGCGCCAGTACCTGGTTGGCGAACGAGCCGTCCATGATGCGGCTTGGGTGGCCGGTGGCGTTGCCCAGGTTAACCAGACGGCCTTCGGCCAGCAGGATCAGGTAGTCGTCGTTCTGTGGGTCGAAATCACCAGCGCCGGTGCGGTGAACCTTGTGCACCTGTGGCTTCACTTCTTCCCATGCCCAGTTCTTGCGCATGAAAGCGGTGTCGATTTCGTTGTCGAAGTGACCGATGTTGCAGACAACGGCGCGCTTCTTCAGGGCTTTGAGCATGTTCGCGTCGCAAACATTCACGTTGCCGGTAGTGGTCACGATCAGGTCGATCTTGCCCAGCAGGGCCTTGTCGATGCTGGCTTCGGTGCCGTCGTTCTGGCCGTTGATGAACGGCGAAACCACTTCGAAACCGTCCATGCAGGCTTGCATGGCGCAGATCGGGTCCACTTCGGAGACCTTGACGATCATGCCTTCCTGACGCAGGGACTGGGACGAACCCTTGCCCACGTCACCGTAGCCGATCACCAGGGCTTGCTTGCCCGACAGCAGGTGGTCGGTGCCGCGCTTGATGGCGTCGTTGAGGCTGTGACGGCAGCCGTACTTGTTGTCGTTCTTGCTCTTGGTCACCGAGTCGTTGACGTTGATGGCCGGGATTTTCAGCTCGCCCTTGGCCAGCATGTCCAGCAGGCGGTGCACGCCAGTGGTGGTTTCTTCGGTCACACCGTGGACGCGGTCGAGGATCTGCGGGTACTTCTTGTGCAGCAGCTCGGTCAGGTCGCCGCCGTCGTCGAGGATCATGTTGGCGTCCCATGGCTTGCCATCTTTGAGGATGGTTTGCTCCAGGCACCACTCGTACTCTTCTTCGGTTTCGCCTTTCCAGGCGAACACGGCGATACCGGCAGCAGCGATAGCGGCAGCGGCCTGGTCTTGAGTCGAGAAAATGTTGCAGGACGACCAGCGTACTTCGGCACCCAGGGCAACCAGGGTTTCGATCAGCACGGCAGTCTGAATGGTCATGTGGATGCAACCGAGGATCTTGGCGCCTTTGAGCGGCTGCTCAGCGGCGTACTTGCGACGCAGACCCATCAGGGCAGGCATTTCGGATTCGGCGATGAACGTTTCGCGACGGCCCCAGGCGGCGAGGGACATGTCGGCGACTTTGTAGTCGTTGAAACCTGCAGGCGTGTTTACTGCGCTCATGAAGAGCCTCCATTCGTAGTGTGCGAATGGGCGCCGTTGTGCGTTTAGTATCAGGCCAGGTGGACCAGGCCGGACAACGCCCCATCCGAGCCTGACAGGTTGAACCTGCTGCAGCGCCCCTCGGACAGGTGGCGGGAGAACGGTATCAACCAGAGATGACCGTTTTGAAACGGCGCCGATTATAGCCTTGTGCGCCAGACTTCCCAAGCCTTTCCGTCGGCCATATGAAGATCGCTGATGGGGTTGATAGGTAATGGCACATAGAGCTTGGGCCCACGCTCTGCCATGATGTTGCCCATCATTCGGCAAGACGCTTTGGAGTGACCATGAACTTCCACACCCGCAAATGGGTAAAACCTGAAGACCTCAACCCCAACGGCACCCTGTTCGGCGGCAGTCTGCTGCGCTGGATCGACGAAGAAGCGGCGATCTACGCCATTGTGCAACTGGGCAACCAGCGCGTGGTGACCAAGTACATCTCCGAAATCAACTTTGTCAGCGCCTCGCGCCAGGGCGACATCATCGAGCTGGGCATCACCGCCACTGAGTTCGGTCGCACCTCTATCACGTTGACCTGCGAAGTGCGCAATAAGATCACCCGTAAAAGCATCCTCACAGTAGAGAAAATGGTGTTCGTCAACCTGGGTGAAGACGGTTTGCCGGCACCCCACGGTCGCACCGAGATCCGGTACGTGAAGGATCAGTTCAAGGACGATAGCCTTCCCGAGTAACCCCGCAGTGGGGTGATTTGCTTTACCAAATCATTCCGTACGGATCTTTCGCAGGCGCTCTCATCACTCAGGGCCACATCCCGTAGAGAGAGCCCGTGCATGAAAGTGTTTAATGCAATCGCCACACTCCAACCCTCATTGAACGAAGAGGCCTTCTCCCCGACCCATCAAGCGGTGGAGACGCCTCTGGTGGAGGGGGTTGGTGCGCGCAATGTGACGCTTCTGCGTGATCACCAGGGACGGGTAGACGTATTTTTATCGGCACCCGCCGTTACCAGCCTTGTACTCAGTGGGGGTGGCGCCAAGGGTATTGCTTTCTCGGGGGTGGTGCGGGCACTTGAGGATGCTCAGAAGCTGGAAGGTATCCAATCGATCTCCGGCTCATCTGCCGGTGCGATTTCCGCGGCACTGATTGCCAGCGGCATGGGGGCGCAAGCGTTCGACAGGTTGTCGGACAGCATCGATTTGCCCAGCCTGCTGAACAGCAAGGACGTCGTGACGGCCTGGATGCAGGATGCCAGTTCGACACTGGGCAAACTGGTCGGCCGCTTGCCCGGCGCTGCCGGCAATATTTCTCAGTTGCTGATGACCTTGCTGCCGCGCCTGCAGACCGAGGCATTACCCCTTGAAGAAGTGATCCGCAACGAGTCGCGCCAGTCGATTCTGGAGCATATCGCGCAAACCCCTCGGGAAACCCGGCCGGGCGAAGTCATGCGCATTGCTGACAAATTGAGTGCCGGTGCCGCCCCTACGTTTGGCGATCTTGACGTGTTGAGCCGGCATATTCCTGCGATCAAGCAGCTCAACATTACCGGCACCGGCATGTTTGCTGGCCGTCCGCAGTTGGTGGTGTTCAATGCCAGCCTGACCCCGCAGATGGATATCGCCCGGGCGGCGCATATTTCCGGCTCGTTGCCGCTGGTGTTCAAAAGCCCGGAGGAGCGGGGGCATGGTTTCCAAACCTCAACTGAAACCACCGCGTTCAAGGACGGCGGCATGCTGCTCAATACACCGGCGCCAGGTGTGGTGGATCGGGCATTTCCCGAGAGTCCCCTGACCAAGTCTGAGTCCTTGATCGTCAAGTTCGAGTCCGACGCGGCTGATGCGCGAACGCGCAGTGGCAGTTTTTTCAGCAGCTTGGCAGACCGCATCACCGGTGTTCCGCATTCGGCTGCGGGAGCCTTTCAGGACAAAAAGCTTGAGGCGTTCGCCGAGCAGATCGTGACATTGCCCCTGAAGACGGAAAAAGGTGATTTTCGAGGCCTGCTAACGGGCACGGTCAACTTCACGATGCAGGATGAGCATAAGCAACATCTGCAGGCGAAGGCGCGCCAGGCGGTAGACGCGCATCTGGAGCGTCGCAGCACCGCGCTTGAGCGCCACTCGTTCCAATCGCTGGATGACGCCGTGTTGGCCATGGACGATGCAATGCTCGCCAGTGTGCAACCAGCGCTGCAAAAAGATCCCGCCGCCGCGGATGTGCTGACGTTTCGCAAGAACGCCCAACAGGCGTTGCACGCCCTGGATGGCGCGATTATCGAAGCCAACCAGGCGAAGGGCGCGCTGGTGTTCACGCCGAAAATCTTATCGGCCCTGCGTAACCTCGACGCCCTGGCCCGGCGTCCCGAGCAAATCGATTGGTTGGGGCGGCGTCTCAATGTCGCCAGTCAGCGCAATTTCCAGCAGTTGTTGCAAGTGGCAGCCAAGCAGATCGCGTCGGGCGCCTTGCCGATGTCCAAGGTCATTGGCAGCGCTGTCGCTGAGATGAGCGTGCGTGATATTGCGATGAAAGCTGAAAGCTTCACGCGGGAAGTGATCTACCCTTCGCTGTTTCGGCCGGGCCAGCCCAACGCCAATGTAGAGCTGTTACACCGTGCGACCCAGGATTTGGCGTGGTCTTCCACGCCCACTGAATTCAACCGAGTGCTCGATACCATCAGCGACCGCTACAAGGCGCGCAACAAACCCTGGGACCGGATGTCCAGTGCCACCACCGTGGAGCAGGCCAAGGCCTGGCGTGTGCAGGTTTAGTTGCCTGGCCACTGAACAGCCATTGCGGCGGCGTGTCGTAGCTACAGGCACCCCTTGGACTCTGGATGATCATGACCACCGAAGAAGCAGGCAAAACCCCCAACCTGTCGCAGGAAGAGCAGCACGACGTGGACAAAAACCAGCCGCCCCGTGCGGCGGTGTTGCATGAAATCATCCGCACCCAGGGCGACCAGGAGCTGGAGCGCAGTGTCGCCGCGTTGTGGTGGTCGGCATTGGCTGCCGGGCTGACCATGGGGTTGTCGCTGATGGCGATGGGCTTGCTCAATTCCCGTTTGCCGGAGGGCGAAGCTTTCAAGGTGATCGCCAGCTTCGGTTACTGCGCAGGCTTCCTGGCAGTGATCCTCGCACGCCAGCAATTGTTCACTGAAAATACCCTGACCGCCGTGTTGCCGGTGATGAGCAAACCCACGCTGGGCAACGCGGGGCGACTGTTGCGGCTATGGACGGTGGTGCTGGTCGGCAACCTGTGCGGCACCCTGCTGGTAGCCTATGTGATGTTGCACCTGCCGATCTTCGATACCAAGACCGACCTGGCCTTCCTCGAAATCGGTCGCAAGATCATGGAGAACGATGCTGGCCAGATGTTCGCCAAGGGCATCATCTCCGGCTGGATGATCGCGACCATGGTGTGGATGATCCCGTCGATGGAAAGCGCCAAGATGTTTATCATCATCTTGATCACTTACCTGATGGCCCTGGGGGATTTCACGCATATCGTGGTGGGTTCGGCGGAAGTGTCGTACCTGGTGTTTGCCGGCGAGCTGGCATGGAAGGACTTCTGGCTGGTGTTCGCCGGACCGACCTTGGCAGGCAATATCATTGGCGGCAGCTTTATCTTTGCGTTGATCAGTCATGCGCAAATTCGCAGCGAAGGCAGCCTGCCGGACAAGAAAGCTGCGGACCCGAGGCATCCGCAGCAGATCAGCAAGGATCAGTGAGTGTCCGGCGCGGCCTGGGGCTCGTCCCGGGTCACGCGCTTGACCAGTTTGCCGATGCTCAACCCCTGCAACAGGATCGACGAGAGCACCACGATGTAGGTGATGCTCAGCAGCAGGTCACGCTCCGGGCCCAGCGGCAGTGCCAAGGCCAACGCTACCGACACACCACCGCGCAAGCCGCCCCAAGTGAGGATGCGGATGGTGCCGCGTGGCACCGTGCGCCAGCGCCGTAGCAGCAGGATCGCCGGGGCCACCGTCAACAGGCGCGACAGCAGGATCGCCACGGCCAGCAAGCTGGCGGCGAACACGTGCAGCCAATTGAACGGCAACAACAGCAGTTCCATGCCGATCAGGGCGAACAGTAGGGCGTTGAGCATGTCATCGAGCAACTCCCAGAAACCGTCGAGGTAGCGACGGGTCATGTCGTTCATCGCCAGCTTGCGGCCCAGGTTGCCGATGATCAGGCCGGCTACCACCATCGCAATCGGTGCCGAGACGTGCAGTTCGGTGGCCATCGCCGAGCCGCCGATCACCAGGGCGAGGGTCAGCATCACTTCGATCTGGTGCTGCTCGATGCTCTTGATCATCAGGTAGACCAGGTAGCCGATCAGGCCGCCGAACGCCACGCCGCCGATGGCTTCATGGGCGAATAGCATGGCGGTGGCGCCGACCGTGGGGGTTTCGCCCAGTTGTGCGATGCCCAGCAGTACGGTGAAGACCACGACTGCGGTACCGTCGTTGAAAAGTGATTCACCCACGATGGTGGTTTTCAGTGGTTTCGAAGCATTGGCCGTACGCAATACACCCAGCACGGCAATCGGATCGGTAGGTGAAATCAGCGCGCCGAACAGCAGGCAGTAAAGGAAGCTCACGTGCCAGCCGAACAGGGCAAAGATGTAGTACGCCAGGCTACCGATCACCACCGTCGCGATCAGTACGCCAAAGGTTGCCAGCAGGCCGATGGGCCAGCGATAGCTGCGCAGGTCGTTAAGGTTCACGTGCAAGGCGCCGGCGAACAGCAGGAACGACAGCATCCAGTTCATCAACAGGTCGCCGAAGTCGATCTGGCCGATCAACTGCTGGATGCGCTCTTCCAGGCCAGGGTAGCCGAGAACGCTCAACCCTTGCAGGATCAGCGAAAACACCAAAGCTGTGACCATCACACCGATGGTGGGCGGCAGGCCGATAAAGCGGAAGTTCACATAGGTGAGCAGGGTGGTGAGGCAGATAAAGGCGGCGACAAGTTCAAGCATCCGGGGTCCTTGGAGTTGGGTGGCAGTGCGTTATTGGGTGGATGGACCGCACCAGTGGCGCGATGTTGCAAGGCATTGGCTAAAACGCCATAGAACCTTTGGGCGAGCCAGGGCTCATAGCGGTGAGTGCGGTTTGGTATTTTTAGTGCTAAAACTCTAATCGCTGTTTAAAACTACAAAAGGAATGTGTGATGACGGTGGCTTTCTGGTGTGTGTTGATCGCAATTTTTCTACCTTACCTGTGCACGGGTGTGGCCAAGTTCAGCGGTGGCAAGTTCGGTCCACGGCAGAACCACGACCCCCGCGCGTTCCTGGACACCCTTGAAGGGTTTGCCAAGCGTGCCCACAGTGCCCAGCTCAACAGTTTTGAAGTCACACCGGCCTTCGCGGCCGCAGTGATCATTGCGCACCTGGCCGGTACGGCCGAATTGGTGACCATCAATGTGCTGGCCGTACTGTTTATCACCAGCCGCCTGCTGTACATCATCTGCTACCTGGCGGACTGGGCGATGCTGCGGTCGCTGGTGTGGTTCGTGGGGATGGCGTTGATTGCGAGTTTCTTCTTCGTATCGATCTAAAGGTCGAGCGGAGCCCCTATGGCGCGGGCTATTGTGGCGAGCGGGGCAAGCCCGCTCACCACAATAAACCGAGTTTGGCAGAGCGCTTTCAGCTCCCGACAGGTGCATCCGGCACGTGCGGCAATGCTGCGCCCTTGGGCCACAACATCCAGATCTGCCCCTGCTGCTTCATGTTCCCCGCCAGTTCGCCGGCCGTATCACCGGTACCCCAGAACAAATCCGCACGCACTTCACCCGTGATCGCACCACCGGTGTCCTGTGCGGCGACGGGCCGTATGATCGGTGAACCGTCTGGCTTGGTAGTCGACAGCCACAGCAGGCTGCCCAAAGGAATCACCTTGCGATCCACCGCCACGCTGTAGCCGGCGGTCAGCGGCACGTTCAAGGAGCCGCGCGGGCCTTCGTTGCTGTCGGGACGCGCGCTGAAGAACACATAGCTGGGATTGCTCGCCAGCAGTTCCGGGATACGCTGCGGGTGCGACTTGGCCCAGGCGCTGATGGTACCCATGGTGACGTCTTCTTTGTTCAATTCGCCTTGTTCCACCAGCCAACGGCCGATCGGGCGATAGGGGTAGCCGTTCTGGTCGCCATAACCGATGCGCAGTTGGCGCCCTCCGGCCAGTTGGATGCGGCCAGAGCCCTGGATTTGCAGGAATTGCAGGTCCATCGGGTCAGTCAGCCAGGCGATTGGTTTGGCTGTTGAGCCCTGGCCGTTGATGACGCTGGCATCGTCGTAAGGCTTGAGCACGCGACCTTCCAGGCGACCGCGCAGGCGCTTGCCCTTGAGTTCGGGGTAGATACTTTCCAGGTTGACGATAATCAGGTCGTCCGGCACGCCGTATACCGGCACGTTGGCTTTGGCGGTCTTGGTCAGGCTCCCGGGGTAGACCGGTTCGTAGTAGCCGGTGATCAAGCCGTTCGGGGTGTTGTCAGCCGAGCGTAGGCCGAACACATCCAGGCGTTCCTTGAGAAACCCGCGCACCGCCACGGCATTGCTCGGCACTGTCGCGGCTGCCGCACAGGTCGCGCCCCACACCGGGTCGGCCTTGAGGCGCTGGCAGGCGCTGCGCCAGGACTCAAAACCCGCCAGCAGGTCGCTGTCGGACACTGCCGGCAAGGCTTCCCATGGCGCACTCACATAGGTGGCGACAGCGTGGGGTTTCGACGTTTCGTCTTTGGCTGTTTCTTTGCCCGCGTCGCAGCCAGCCAGCAGCGCGATCATCGGCAGGGCCCACGCCAGGCGGCGGCCCCAGGGTTTCAACGTGACATTCATACAAACAATTCCTGAAGCGATTGCCCGCGCCACAGCGCTGTTTGGCAACCCTTATTATTAATAGGGCTATTGGTCTTTACGGGCGGGGCGAGGATACTGGCCGCCGTTTCCCGTGACCTCGAAGCCACCATGACTTTTAAAAAACTGACCGTTGTATTGCTGGCCTGCCTGACACTGTCCGCCTGTGGCGGCGTGGATCCGAATTCGCCGCTGGGCCAGCGCAAGGCGATCTTCAAGCAGATGCTCAAAACCGGCGAAGACCTGGGCGGCATGTTGCGCGGGCGGATCCCATTCGACGGCGCTAAATTTGCCGAAGGCGCAGTCAGGCTGGACGCGTTGTCCCATGAGCCTTGGAAGCATTTTCCGAGCGTGCGCGAAGAAGATCACACCAGTGCCAAGGATGATGTCTGGCAGAAGCAGGCGCAGTTCCAGCAACTGGCCCGCGACCTTGAAGCGGCCACCGGTGAATTGGTGACCGCCAGCCAGGTTCAGCCATACAAAGCGAGCAACCTGGGGCCGGCAGTGCAGAAAGTCGAAGATGCCTGCAGCGCATGCCATAAGCAGTTCCGAGACCACTGACCGGTTTTACTGGTCGAGCTCTTCCACCGCGTCCTGCAGTTCTTTGCGGGACTCGGCGAGTTTGTCCTTACGTTTGTTGATCTTGTCCGCGTCACCTTTTTTCATGGCCTTGTCGAGGTCGGCCTGACGGCGGCTGACTTCATGCTTGGCATCAAGCACCTTGTTTTCCCGTTCCTTCTTCAAGGACGCCTCGGTGCAGTTGGCGGTGACTTCGCTCAAGGCTTTTTCCAGACCGGCTTGCTGGGCGCTGTTGCCGTGCGCCTTGGCCTGTTCGATCTGGGTGCTGATGGCTTGGCGCTTGGCGGCGCAACCGGTGAGCTGCGGGGCTTCTTCGGCGGCCAGCAGGGGGGTGGCCATGAAGCTTGCGACGGTCAACAGGGCAAAGGGGGCTAGAAATTTCATGTGGGACTCCAAGGTCGCAATCTGATGGTCGGCTCGGGTTCAAAACCCATCGATGCCGGCCACGCGTAATGTGTCTGCCAAGGCCTGTACTTGCGGGTCGCGGAAAAAGGCGCTCAGTTGCGCCGCGCGGCCCGGGCCGATGCCATCGATGGCCAGCCAGGCCTGGGTGTCTCTGGCGACCAGCGTCTGCCAGTCGCCTTCCAGGTTGTTACGTGCCGCGGGTGGTACGCCCAAGGCTTTGAGCCATTGTGCAAAGGACCGCTGCCGTGCGCTGTTGAGGCTTTCGAGCACTCGCGTACGGCTGCTATCACCGAAGCCCTCAATGTTAGCAAGCTCTGCCACATCCAGGGTTAACCAATCGAGAAAGCTTGCGATTAGACCGGCCTGGATCAATACGTTCCAAGTCTCGCGACCTATGTGCGGCAACGCCAGGCCCTGATTGCCGCTCAACCAGGTGAGGCGCGCCAGCAGTTGCTCTTCGCAGCCTGGGTCCAGTTGCCAGCAACTCAAGGCATGAAAGTCCCGAGGGTCAGGTGCCGCCAAGTCGGCCCTGTGAGCATTTCGCAGGATGACCTCGTCCAGTCGGGGGATCACCTGGCCCGCAAGGCTGATGGAGACCTGGTCGCCAGGGCGGATATCCAGCGTTTGCCAACGCTTCAATGACCCGGCGCTCACACGACTGATCTGGCGGTCATCCAACTGCACCGGTTCCAGCTCAAGCATGGGTGTGATGCGTCCGGTGCGACCGATCTTGAATCGTACGTTGCGCACCAGCGCCAGGGCCTTGGCCGCCGGATACTTCCAGGCGACCGCCCAATAAGGTTCGCTGGCCTTCCATCGTCTGGCGGGCGGGCGCTGTGCCTGGTGCAACACCACCCCATCGCTGGCGAATGGCAGTGGATGGTTGTACCAATACGCGCGCCAGTGCGTGGCTTCGGCGATATCCCGAATGGGCTGACTGTAGCGTCGGCTGTCGGTAAAACCCCAGCGTGCCAATGCGGCCAAACGCTCGGTAAACGACCCCGGACCCTCGGGCCATGCCCATACGAACAGACCGATGCCGGCGGCGTCGGCGTCGCTCAATTCGAGGCGGTTCATCAGCCCGGCCACCTTGCTGCGGGCATTGAGCCCTCCGTTTGCCGATTGCACGTGGTCGTCGAGGTGCCAATAGAGTTCGCCTTGCAGCACCAGGTCGATGGGCTCCGGCAACTGCTGGACAATGCCGGGGATCCTGCGCGCGGACGCCGACCAGTCGTGGCCCATCAGGCCATCGCCCCGGCTGATGACTTGGCGCAGGCGACCTTGTCGATACACCAGGGTCACCGCCACACCGTCCACCTTGGGTTGAATCCAGACATCCTGGCGTGTGCTCAGCCAGGCGCCGACTGCCTGTTCATCCAGCAGTTTCTCAAGGCCCGTATGGGCAATGGGGTGGCGTAGGGTGCCGCGTGAGCTCGCCAGTGGGTTGTCGGGTTTCGGGGGGGACTCAGGGAAGCACCGGCGCCAGTGGGTCAGACGTTGGCGCGCCTGGTCATAGAGTTCGTCGCTGACGGGGGATTGGTTGAGGCGGTGGTAGCTGTCGTCCCAGAGGCGTATCTGTTCGGTCAGTGTGTTGACCTGTGCCCGGGCTGTGTCGGGACACTCTTCGGCCCACCCCCTGAAGGGTAAAATGCTGAGTAAAAGCGCTAGCAGTAAAGGCATCATGAGCATCCTTGCTCGGAAAGGGTGCCCAGCCTAAATGATCCGATCGGCCACAAAAAAGCCCCGACGCTGCGGGGCTTTTTACTGGGTATTTCTATTTACTTGAACAGACCGCCCAGGGCCTTCACGGCGTCTGGTTTATCGGCCTTCGCCTCTTGAGTTTGCTGCTTCGCGTCGGCTTTTGCCTGGGCTTCAGAAAGTTTGTTGCAACCTTTGTTGATCTGGTCTTGCGCGGCTTTGAAGGCCTTCACCTTCAAGGTGTCCTTCTGGGCTTCAGCTGCATCGATCTTGGCTTGCAGATCGGCTGCTTGTTTCTGGCAATCGCCAGCGTTGCCGCCACCCAGTTGGGCGCTCAGGGCACCACTCAATGCGCTCAGGTCGGCGGCGTTTACCGGCAGGGCGAACAGGCTGAAGAGAAGGGCGGCAGGGGCGAGCGTGGAGATGCGCATGAAAAACCTCAATGTTCGATTGCCTGCGCGTTTGTCTGTCTCGGGCTGGCGCAGGGCAATATCCAAATAAGGTAAAGGGCCCGAGAGGGCGCGGATTCTAGAGGGCCATCATTAGGCCTGCAAGGTTTGGATCCAAAAAACGTGAAGATCATCGCGCAATAAAAAGCCCCGCCGGAATAACCCGGCGGGGCTTTTGTGCATCGAGAGCGATTACAGGCCGGCGGCAATCCGCAGGTCGTTGGCGCGGTCGGTTTTTTCCCAGGTGAAGGTGGTGAAAGTGTCGTCGCCGACGGTCTTCTGCGCTGGGGTACGACCGAAGTGGCCGTAGGCTGCGGTTTCCTGGTACATCGGGTGCAGCAGGTCGAGCATGGTGGTGATCGCGTAAGGGCGCAGGTCGAAGATCTCACGCACCAGCTTGACGATCTTGTCATCGCTGATCTTGCCGGTGCCGAAGGTATTCAGCGAGATCGACGTAGGCTGGGCTACACCGATTGCGTAGGAAACCTGGATCTCACAACGCTCGGCCAGACCGGCCGCGACGATGTTCTTGGCCACGTAACGACCGGCGTAGGCCGCCGAACGGTCAACCTTGGACGGGTCTTTACCCGAAAACGCACCACCGCCGTGGCGGGCCATGCCTCCGTAGCTGTCGACGATGATCTTGCGACCGGTCAGGCCGCAATCGCCCACTGGGCCACCGATGATGAACTGGCCGGTCGGGTTGATGTGGAACTGGGTGTCCTTGCTCAGCAGTTCGGCCGGCAGCACGTGCTTGACGATAAGCTCCATGACGCCTTCGCGCAGGTCGGCGTAGGACACGTCCGGGTTGTGCTGGGTCGACAGCACGACCGCGTCGATACCCACCACCTTGCCGCCTTCGTAACGGCAGGTCACCTGGGACTTGGCGTCCGGACGCAGCCACGGCAGCAGGCCGGATTTACGGGCTTCGGCCTGGCGCTGTACCAATTGGTGCGAGAAAGTGATCGGCGCAGGCATCAGCACGTCGGTTTCGTTGCTGGCGTAGCCGAACATCAGGCCTTGGTCGCCGGCGCCTTGATCTTCAGGCTTGGCACGGTCGACACCCTGGTTGATGTCAGGCGATTGCTTGCCGATGATGTTCATCACGCCGCAGGTCGCGCCGTCGAAGCCGACGTCGGAGCTGTTGTAGCCAATGTCGGTGATCACGTCACGCACCAGCTGTTCCAGGTCAACCCAGGCGGAAGTGGTCACTTCGCCGGCGATGATCGCTACGCCGGTTTTCACCAGGGTCTCGCACGCCACACGGGCGAACTTGTCTTCAGCAATGATGGCGTCCAGCACCGCGTCAGAAATCTGGTCGGCGATTTTGTCCGGATGCCCTTCAGACACGGACTCGGAGGTGAAAAGGGAGTATTCGCTCATCTCGATGTTTTCCTGATATTTACCGATGGTGAGTGTCGCCAGCCGGTCGCTGAAAATGGCGGACCTGGATCTGGAAACCATTACGTAAACCTACATAGAGGCTTTCCCCGGGAACGAGTCCCGCAGCGGTGGCCCAACGGGCCAGATCATCCTGTTCAAAACCCAACCAGAGATCACCGCAGGCCTCCCTGGCCCAATTCTGGTTGTGGCTGCATAAATCCGTAACCAACAGGCTACCGCCGGGGTGCAGCAGCCCGGCCATTTGCTTGAGGGCGTCGGCGGGTGCGGCGAAATGGTGCAAGACCATGTTCAGCACCACGCAGTCGGCCTTTAACGCCGTGCTGTTCAATGCGTCGGCCAGTTGCAGGCTGACATTGCCCAGTGACTCGCGCTCACAAAGCTGACGCGCCAGTTCCAGCATCGCCGGGCTGTTGTCCAAGGCTGTGACTTGCTGAAAGCGCCGCGCCAGCTCCGGCAGGAAACCGCCATCGCCGGGGCCGACTTCCAGTGCCGTGGCCTCTTCACTGAAGCTCAGCTTGTCGAGCAACGCCAATACGCTGTCGCGGTATTGGGCAAGACCGGCAATCAGGTCTTGCTGGGCGCGAAACTTCTCGGCAACCCGTGCGAAAAAATCCTGACTCGCGGCAGCGCGCTGCCCATGGACCTGGCCGATGCGCGACTGTACGTCGCCTGGCAGGCTGAGGTTGTCCACTTCTTCGAGCAGGGCAGCGTGCAGTTTGCCGCCCAGCAGTTCGGTATGGGGCAGCGCACGGCGGTAGAAAATCGCATTGCCTTCACGGCGGGTGGCTACCAGGTCGGCCTGGGCCAGTACCTTCAAGTGGTGACTCATGCCCGATTGGCCGATGGCGAAGATCTGTGCCAGTTCCAGTACGCCGAAGGAATCGTTGGCCAGTGCGCGCAACACGTTCAGACGCAACGGATCGCCAGCGGCCTTGCACAAGGCTGCCAGTTCATCGCCGTCGTCGGGGCGCAGTGAGGGCATAGGTAGATTCATAAGGCCAGCAGTCTAGTGACGGGTGGAGGGCATCGCAAGGTCAATATCAAAAAGTTTTGATATTGATCGATAAGTGGTGGTTATAAGCCGCCGCTATAACTGTTAGACGAACCGGTTAAAGGTTTCTGCAACGGATTGATGCCCAAAGCACAGGAAAAACGTCCTCAAGTGACTATCTGTCATTGCCCGCAGGCGGTGGCTGAGGGAAAATGCCGGTCCTTTTTTCCGTTTCTTTTCAGCAAACCCAGGAGATCAGCGATGCCCAGCCGTCGTGAGCGTGCCAACGCCATTCGTGCACTCAGCATGGATGCCGTGCAAAAAGCCAACAGCGGCCATCCCGGTGCCCCGATGGGCATGGCGGATATCGCCGAGGTGCTTTGGCGTGACTACCTGAAACACAACCCGAGCAACCCTTCGTTCGCCGACCGTGACCGCTTCGTGCTGTCCAACGGCCATGGCTCGATGCTGATCTACTCGCTGCTGCACCTGACCGGCTACGACGTCACTATCGACGATCTCAAAAGCTTCCGCCAGCTGCACAGCCGCACTCCGGGTCACCCTGAATTCGGCTATACCCCAGGCGTCGAGACCACCACCGGTCCCCTGGGCCAAGGCCTGGCCAATGCCGTTGGTTTTGCGCTGGCCGAGAAAGTCCTGGGCGCGCAGTTCAACCGTACAGGCCACAACATCGTCGACCACCACACCTACGTATTCCTGGGTGATGGCTGCATGATGGAAGGCATTTCCCACGAAGTCGCTTCCCTGGCCGGCACCCTGGGCCTGGGCAAGCTGATTGCCTTCTACGATGACAACGGCATCTCCATCGACGGCGAAGTCGAAGGCTGGTTCACCGATGACACCCCTAAGCGTTTCGAAGCCTACAACTGGCAGGTGATCCGCAACGTCGACGGCCACGATCCGGAAGAAATCAAGACCGCCATCGACACCGCCCGCAAGAGCGCGCAGCCAACCCTGATCTGCTGCAAGACCACCATCGGTTTCGGTTCGCCGAACAAGCAGGGCAAAGAAGACTGCCACGGCGCCCCACTGGGTGACGCGGAAATCGCCCTGACCCGTGAAGCATTGAAGTGGAACCACGGCCCGTTCGAAATTCCGGCCGACATCTACGCCGAATGGGATGCCAAGGAAAAAGGCCTGGCCACCGAAGCCGAGTGGGACCAGCGTTTCGCGGCCTACTCCGCCGAATTCCCTGAGCTGGCCAACGAGCTGGTCCGCCGCCTCGCCGGCGACCTGCCTGCCGACTTCTCGGAAAAAGCCTCGGCCTACATCGCCGAAGTCGCGGCCAAGGGCGAGACCATCGCCAGCCGTAAAGCCAGCCAGAACACCCTGAACGCGTTTGGCCCATTGCTGCCTGAGATCCTCGGCGGTTCGGCCGACCTGGCCGGCTCCAACCTGACACTGTGGAAGGGCTGCAAAGGTGTTTCGGCTGAAGACGCCAGCGGCAACTACATGTACTACGGCGTACGTGAGTTCGGCATGAGCGCCATCATGAACGGCGTGTCCCTGCACGGCGGCCTGGTGCCTTACGGCGCGACCTTCCTGATGTTCATGGAATACGCCCGTAACGCCGTGCGCATGGCTGCGCTGATGAAGAAGCGCGTGATCCACGTGTATACCCACGACTCCATTGGCCTGGGCGAAGACGGCCCTACGCACCAGCCGGTCGAGCAATTGACCAGCCTGCGTACCACGCCAAACCTGGACACCTGGCGTCCAGCCGACGCGGTGGAATCCGCCGTGGCCTGGAAACACGCCATCGAACGCAAGGACGGCCCTTCGGCGCTGATCTTCTCGCGTCAGAACCTGCAGCACCAAGTGCGTACCGACGCACAGATCGCCGACATCAGCCGTGGCGGCTACGTGCTCAAGGACTGCATCGGCGAGCCGGAGTTGATCCTGATCTCCACGGGTTCCGAGGTGGGCCTGACCGTCCAGGCGTACGACAAGCTGACCGCCCAGGGCCGCAACGTACGCGTTGTGTCCATGCCGTGCACCAGCGTGTTCGAAGCCCAGGACGCCGGCTATAAGCAATCGGTCCTGCCATTGCAGGTCAGTGCGCGTATCGCCATCGAAGCGGCTCACGCCGACTACTGGTACAAGTACGTGGGCCTGGAAGGCCGTGTGATCGGCATGACCACCTACGGTGAGTCGGCGCCGGCGCCAGCATTGTTCGAAGAGTTCGGTTTCACCCTGGAAAACATCCTGGGTCAGGCTGAAGAGCTGCTGGAAGACTAAGCTGTCGATTGAGGTGGCTGTACTGGCCTCTTCGCGAGCAAGCCCGCTCCCACATTGGAATGCATTTCAACTGTGGGAGCGGGCTTGCTCGCGAAAGCGGTCTAACAGCCACCCCTTCACCCAAGGTAATCGAGAACCCCATGCCTCAACCGCGTCGCTACAAAGTTGCACTCAACGGCTACGGCCGCATTGGTCGTTGCGTCTTGCGTGCTCTGTTCGAGCGAGGGGCGGATGCCGGGTTTGAAATTGTTGCGATCAATGATCTTGCCGACATGGCGAGCATCGAATACCTGACACGCTTTGACTCCACCCACGGCCGCTTTCCCGGCAAAGTGCGGGTCGAAGGCGATTGTCTGCACATTAATGGCAACTGCGTGCAGGTCTTGCGCAGTGCCACCCCTGAAGGCATCGACTGGACGGCATTGGGCGTTGACCTGGTGCTGGAATGTTCCGGTGTCTACCACACCCGTGCCGATGGCCAGCGTTTTCTCGACGCCGGCGCACCCCGTGTGCTGTTTTCACAGCCGATGGCCAGCGAGGCAGATGTCGACGCCACCATCGTCTACGGCATCAACCAGGACTGCCTGACCGGCGATGAGCTGCTGGTGTCCAACGCCTCCTGCACCACCAACTGCAGCGTGCCGCTGTTGCGTCTGTTGGATCAGGCGATCGGCCTGGACTACGTGTCGATCACCACGATTCACTCAGCGATGAACGACCAGCCGGTCATCGATGCCTATCACCACGAAGACCTGCGCCGTACGCGCTCGGCGTTCCAGTCGGTGATTCCGGTATCCACCGGCCTGGCGCGCGGCATTGAGCGACTGTTGCCGGAACTTGCCGGGCGAATCCAGGCCAAAGCCGTACGGGTGCCGACGGTGAACGTGTCCTGCCTGGACATCACTATGCAAACTGTCAGCGACACCGATGCGACGGAGGTCAACCGGATCCTGCGCGACGCCGCCACCAGCGGCCCGCTCAAAGGCCTGCTGGCCTATACCGAGTTGCCCCACGCCAGTTGCGATTTCAACCATGACCCGCATTCGGCGATTGTCGACGCCAGCCAGACCCGCGTTTCCGGCCCAAGGCTGGTGAATATCCTGGCCTGGTTCGACAACGAATGGGGTTTTGCCAACCGAATGCTGGATGTTGCGGAACATTATCTGCACATCGCCTCTAAACAACCTCAACAGTAATTCAGGAACTGCGACCCATGACCGTGTTGAAGATGACCGACCTCGATCTGCAAGGTAAGCGCGTACTGATCCGCGAAGACCTCAACGTCCCAGTCAAGGACGGTGTTGTCGCCAGCGATGCGCGAATCCTGGCCTCGCTGCCGACCATCAAGCTGGCCCTGGAAAAAGGCGCGGCCGTGATGGTCTGCTCCCACCTGGGTCGTCCGACCGAAGGTGAGTTCTCCGCCGAAAACAGCCTCAAGCCCGTCGCCGATTACCTCAGCAAAGCCCTTGGCCGCGACGTGCCGCTGGTGGCTGACTACCTAGGCGGCGTTGACGTGAAGGCTGGCGACATTGTGCTGTTCGAAAACGTGCGCTTCAACAAAGGCGAGAAAAAGAACAGCGACGAACTGGCCCAGCAATATGCGGCGCTGTGCGACGTGTTCGTGATGGACGCGTTCGGCACCGCCCACCGCGCTGAAGGCTCGACCCACGGCGTGGCCAAGTTCGCCAAAGTTGCTGCCGCTGGCCCGCTGCTGGCCGCTGAACTGGACGCACTGGGCAAGGCCCTGGGGGCTCCGGCCCAACCAATGGCCGCCATCGTGGCCGGTTCCAAGGTGTCCACCAAGCTGGACGTGCTCAACAGCCTGAGCCAGATCTGCAACCAGCTGATCGTTGGCGGCGGTATCGCCAACACCTTCCTGGCCGCAGCCGGGCATCCCGTGGGCAAGTCCCTGTACGAGCCGGATTTGCTCGACACTGCTCGTGCCATCGCCGCGAAAGTCAGCGTGCCACTGCCGGTGGACGTAGTGGTCGCCAAGGAATTTGCCGAAAGCGCCGAAGCCACCGTCAAGCTGATCGCGGATGTGGCCGCCGACGACATGATCCTGGATATCGGCCCACAAACCGCAGCCAACTTCGCTGAACTGCTGAAAGCCTCCCAGACCATCCTGTGGAACGGTCCGGTGGGTGTGTTCGAGTTTGATCAGTTCGGCAACGGCACCAAGGTGCTGGCCAAGGCCATCGCTGAAAGCTCGGCATTCTCCATCGCCGGCGGCGGCGACACCCTGGCGGCCATCGATAAATATGGCGTTGCTGACCAGATCTCCTACATTTCTACCGGTGGTGGCGCCTTCCTCGAATTCGTCGAAGGCAAAGTACTGCCCGCCGTTGAAGTGTTGGAAACCCGAGCCAAAGGCTGAGGCTCGTGATCCGGAAAAGGAGTGTTCCTATGACCAAGTCGTTGGCAATGGTGATCGCAGCGGGCCTGCTGGCTGGCTGCGGCAGCACGCCACATGCGGAGCCGGAAGCTGGAAAGCCTGCGGCGCAGCAGAAAAAAAGCTGCTACCAGGCGGACTGGCAAGCCGAGACCATGCCGGTGATCAACAAACGCATCGGCAACGAACGGCTGGAGAAATACGACTCCGCGCCCAACGGTCAGGAACAGGGTTGCCCTTGACGGGTCTGATCAACTAACCGACAGCAGCGGCGGCCTCCGGGTCGCACTGTGAGGATTGGCAATGAAAGGCGTTTTCGCCCTGGCAGCTCTGGCCTTGTTGGCCGGCTGCAGCAGTATGAACATGTTCGACAGCAAGGCAGAAACTGCCGACAAGTGGACCACTTGGACCTGCGACAGCAAGGCCGAGGTCAACTGGCGTTTCGCCAACCAGGCTAAATCCGAGGTGGAGTTGCGCCTCGGCGGTTCCGACCAGATCTACCGTCTTAAACAGGACGTCGCTGCCTCGGGCGTGCTGTATGCCAACGACCAATTGGCGTTTCACACAAAAGGTGAGGAAGGCCTGGTTTACTGGGTGGCCACCGATGATTTGATCGGCCGCGGCTGCAAGGCTCAATAGAGAGATCACGATCTCAAAGTTGATGAGGCCCAAGTGTGGGAGCGGGCTTGCTCGCGAATGCGGTGTATCAGTCACCGAATCCGCTAGCTGCTTTTCACCGCTTTCGCGAGCAAGCCCGCTCCCACATTGAGCCGGTTTCAAAGTGAGATAGGTGTTGAGCCCGCCTGAAAAAACGATTCAGCAGGCCAGGCATGTAAAACCTGACCGGCAATAACTTGAATAGCAGCCGCCGCTACGGCAGGCTTGCACGATTAACGACCCTCGACCGGGAGAGACAACACAATGGCACTTATCAGCATGCGTCAAATGCTGGACCACGCAGCCGAGTTCGGCTACGGCGTCCCAGCCTTTAACGTCAACAACCTTGAGCAGATGCGCGCCATCATGGAAGCCGCTGACAAGACCGACTCCCCCGTGATCGTCCAGGCTTCGGCCGGTGCCCGCAAATACGCCGGTGCTCCGTTCCTGCGTCACCTGATCCTCGCCGCGATCGAAGAATTCCCGCACATCCCGGTGTGCATGCACCAGGACCACGGCACCAGCCCGGACGTGTGCCAGCGCTCCATCCAACTGGGCTTCAGCTCGGTCATGATGGACGGCTCCCTTGGCGAAGACGGCAAGACCCCAACCGATTACGAGTACAACGTACGCGTCACTCAACAAACCGTTGCCATGGCCCACGCCTGCGGCGTGTCGGTTGAAGGCGAGCTGGGCTGCCTGGGTTCCCTGGAAACCGGTATGGCCGGCGAAGAAGACGGCATCGGCGCCGAAGGCGTGCTGGATCACAGCCAGATGCTGACTGACCCGGAAGAAGCTGCTGACTTCGTGAAGAAGACCCAAGTTGACGCCCTGGCGATCGCCATCGGCACCAGCCACGGCGCCTACAAGTTCACCAAGCCACCTACCGGCGACGTGCTGGCCATCGACCGCATCAAGGAAATCCACAAACGCATCCCTAACACCCACCTGGTGATGCACGGTTCTTCCTCGGTGCCGCAAGAGTGGCTGGCGATCATCAACCAGTACGGCGGCGACATCAAAGAAACCTACGGCGTACCGGTTGAAGAAATCGTCGAAGGCATCAAGTACGGCGTGCGCAAGGTCAACATCGACACCGACCTGCGCCTGGCGTCCACCGGTGCGATGCGTCGCTTGATGGCCACCAACCCGAGCGAGTTCGACCCGCGTAAATTCTTCGGCGCCACCGTGACCGCGATGCGTGACGTGTGTATTGCGCGTTACGAAGCGTTTGGCACTGCCGGTAACGCTTCGAAGATCAAGCCGATCTCGTTGGAAGCGATGTATCAGCGTTATTTGAAAGGTGAGTTGAACGCCAAGGTGAATTAAGCCTCAGCGTTTAAAAGGAGCCCGCAGTGATGCGGGCTTTTTTGTGGTTGGTATTCAGTCGTGATCAATATCCAGCTTCGCAAACGTCACCCGTGCACCTTCCTTGCTATCCCCACTGTTGTCCTGCACATACGCTCCTGCCTTGAAGTACAACGGCTTCGCCCCCCACGCAGCGCCAATACGCTCATTCCACTCACCATCGGCGGCATACACACTGAGCAGCCCGGCTTTGTTGAGGTTGATCACGTAAGTGAAGCTCTTCTCCAGTGGCACGTTCGACGCCACGATGATTACCCGCCCTTCATCCTCATCCGGGCGCATGCGGACTTTGGCGACGATGTTGCCTGTCTGGGTTTTTTCCTTGAATTGATACTCCAGTTTGATCAGCGGCTTTTGGCTGTCATAGGCATGAATCTGCCCAATCACGATTTTGCCGGTGGAGGGCACTTGGTTGACTGCCAAGGTCGCGCGCAGGAAGTTGTCCGCATCCGGATAGGTCCAGTTACGCAGCCGTCCATCGGCGTAGGTCTCACGCAATTCGCTGCGCGGGTAAACGGCATTTTCGGTGCGGGTGCCGGTGACAGGGGTCCAGAATTGCACGTTGCTGCCTTCGGCCTGGAAATACTGGTCGTTGAAACCATTCATCAGTTTCGGAGTGTCGATGGTGGCGGGCGGGGAGCCGACCGGAATGCTCAGGTTCCAGGTGGAAAGGTCGATCATGGCATTTGCCTTTTTACAGAAGGTGAAGGCTTTGGCCCGTGGGCCAGACAGGTTCTTTATAGGTGGTGTTAACCGTCTTGTTAAATGGTCGATGGCAAATTATTGGCGTCAAGGGAATGCCAAAAAGCCATGTTTCCCAGGAATCGCGGGCTGTAGCGGGTTACCGTTAGTCGGCTTCCTGAAAATTGGCGCAATGATGGCACCGTCGTTACTTCTGCTTTTTTGGAAGCGGGGCTAGAGTGAGGCCTCAGAGTTTGTCCGGGTTTTCTGTCAGAATTGACCGGAGTGGCTCCCTAGGAAGAGACGTAGCATGGAATGCGCTCCACACCACGCCGATGGCAGTTCAGTTCTTTTGGTGGTCGATGACTACCCCGAAAACCTAGTCAGTATGCGTGCGCTCTTGCAGCGTGAAGACTGGCGGGTGATCACCGCAGGTTCTGGCCTGGAAGCTTTGGAATTGTTGCTCGCCCACGACGTCGATCTGGTCTTGCTGGACGTGCGCATGCCAGGCATGGATGGCTTTGAGGTGGCGCGGCTGATGCGCGGCAGCCAACGCACGTGCATGACGCCTATCATCTTTCTTACGGCTAACGCCCAGTCCCCCGCGGCGGTGCTGGAGGGTTATGCCAGTGGCGCCGTCGATTATCTGTTCAAGCCGTTTGATCCGAACATCCTCAAGCCCAAGGTCCAGGCTCTGTTGGAGCATCAGCGCAATCGCCGTGCCTTGCAGCGCTTGAGCCATGACCTAGAGTCCGCCCGCGCCTTTAATGCATCGGTGCTGGATAACGCCGCCGAGGGCATTCTGGTGGTGGGTGAAGGGAGTGTGATCGAGTACGCCAACCCGGCTATTTCGCGGCTTCTGAATGCCACCATGACCGAATTGCAGGGTGAGAGCTTCCTGAGTTTCCTGCAAAAACCCCATGTACCGGCCTGGCTGGGGTTCCCGATGTTCGAGGCTTATCGCAAAGGCGAAACCTGGCGTCAGCACGACGCTATTTTACGCACCGGTCGCGGTCAGCAGGTACCGGTGGCACTGTCATGCGCGCCGTTGCCCGCCGAGCAGAAGGCTATGGTGGTGACGGTGCTGGACATGTCTGAAGTGCGCCATTTGCATCAGCAGTTGGAGTTCCAGGCGGTGACCGATCCGTTGACCGGGTTGTTGAACCGGCGTGGCTTTCATCAGGCGGTGGAGAACATGCTGCTGCGCAGCGAGCGTAACGAGCAGTCTCTGGTGTTGCTGTACCTGGACCTGGATGGCTTCAAACGGGTCAATGACTCGTTGGGGCACGACGCAGGAGACCGGGTGTTGCGCTGGGTCTCGGAACAGATGCAGGCCTGTTTGCGATCCGGCGACATGCTCGGGCGGATGGGCGGGGATGAATTCACGGCGTTGCTGGAGCTGGAATTTCCAGAGCAAGCCGCGAAGATTGCGGAAAAACTGATCGAACGAGTATCGGTGTGCCAGCAGATCGACGGCCTGGATGTGATGCTGGGCGTCAGTATCGGCATTGCGATGTTCCCGGAGTGTGGTTCGGACTTGAGCGGTCTGTTGCGTGCGGCTGACATTGCCATGTACGAGGCCAAGCGCGCCGGGCGTCAGCAATACCGTTATTACGATCAGGAAATGAACGGGCGCGCCCGCTCTCGGCTGATGCTCGAAGACAGCGTGCGCACGGCGATTCAAAACAAGGATTTCACTCTGGTTTACCAGCCCCAGGTGTCCCTGGAAGGCGGGCGTCTACGCGGTGTCGAGGCGCTGTTGCGCTGGCAGCATCCGAGCGTCGGCGATGTGCCGCCGGGTTTGTTCCTGCCGTTGCTTGAAGAAGCGCGGCTGATCAGCCAGTTGAGTACCTGGATCTACCAGCAGGTCGCCGCCCAGCGTCAGGCCTGGCAATCGGCGTTCGATGAGGAGCTGGTGCTGAGCGTGAGCCTGAGCAGCAGCCAGTTCAATATGCCTAATCTGGCGGCCCAGTTGCAGCAGGTCATTGAGCGACATGGGTTGCAGGGTCGACAGCTGGAGGTGGAAATCAGTGAAGACTGCCTGATGAGTAACCTGGAGGAGTCGACCAAACAGCTTAAGTTGTTGCGCCAGATTGGTGTGCGCACCGCCCTGGATGATTTTGGCCTGGGCAATTGTTCCCTGGCGCATCTGCGTGATCTGGCCTTCGACACCCTCAAGCTCGACCCACAACTGGTCGCGCGCCTGCCCGACTCGGCGCGGGATGCGGTGATGGCGCGCAGTATCATCGAGCTGTGCGGGCATTTTGATGTTGTGGTAGTGGCTGAAGGGGTAGAAACCCAAGAGCAAGCCCGATGGCTCAAGGCCAATGGTTGCCCGTTTATACAGGGCCCGATAGCGGCGTCGCCGTTGATGGCTGAGGAAGTGGCTGATTGGTCGCGCGCTCGCGCGTGCTGAATTCGCTACACTGGCGCCCATTCGAACCCTGTTGCAGACCCCATGACCGCGCTGAAATACCTCCAGGCCTATCCCGCCGCTCTGCAAGAGCAAGTGCGCCAATTGATCGCCAAGGACCAATTGGGTGCCTACCTGGAACAACGTTACCCCGAACGCCACGCCGTGCAGAGCGACAAGGCGTTGTACGCCTACGCCCTGGCCCTGAAGCAGGAACACCTGCGCAATGCCCCGGCCATCGATAAGGTGTTGTTCGATAACCGTCTGGACCTGACCCACCGTGCCCTCGGCCTGCACACCACCATCTCGCGGGTGCAGGGCGGCAACCTTAAATCCAAGAAAGAGATCCGCATTGCGGCCCTGTTCAAGGAGGCCGCGCCGGAGTTCCTGCGCATGATCGTGGTGCATGAACTGGCGCACTTCAAGGAATCGGACCACAACAAAGCGTTCTACAAACTCTGTGAGTACATGATGCCGGGCTACCATCAGGTGGAATTCGACCTGCGCGTCTACCTCACGTACCGCGACCTGCAGGGCAAACCCTGACCGCACAAGGCGACCGACCATGGATGTGAGCAAGACCAAGAGCAGCTTCTACCGCCGCCTGTACGTGGCTTACCTGATCGACAGCGGGCAAGCCAGCAATGTCCCGGCGCTGACCGACGTCACCGGCATGCCCCGGCGCACGGCCCAGGATACGATTGCGGCGTTGGCTGACCTGGATATCCTGTGTGAATTCGAGCAGGAAGACGGTGCCCGCAACCATGCCGGGCACTATCGGATTCGCAGTTGGGGGGCCATTGATCGGCGCTGGATCGAGGCGAACCTTGGGCTGATCAAGCAGGTGCTGGGTTATCCCTAGTCCTTTCTCATGCCAATGTGCGGAATATCGTCCTCAAGGTATTCCTCTCCGGCCACCACAAATCCGTATCGCCCGTAATACCCCTGCAAATGCGCTTGGGCTGACAGGAAAATCGGCGTCTGCGGCCAGATATCGCCGATCCGCTTGAGTGTCTCTTCCATCATTTGATGCCCCAGCCCGGTGCCGCGCGCTACCGACGCCACGATCACGCGACCGATGACCACATCACCGCCCTGTGATTCCGGGTCCAGCAGGCGCAGGTAGGCCACCAGCTGGTCATCCTGCCAGGCCATCAGGTGGTGGGTGTCGCCCGACAAGTCCTGCCCGTCGAGGTCCTGGTAAGCACATTTCTGCTCGACAACGAAGACCTCGTTGCGCAGGCGCAGGATGGCGTAAAGCTGCTCCTTGCCCAGGTCATCGTGGTGCTTGCAGACCCATTCAATTGTCATGGCATGTTCTCTTATTAAATGTCTGCTGCGGATAGTAAGCGCGACAGCCATTCGTGTCTAAATCGACTATTTTTGTGAGTGAAATCAATTTGCCATCATTGAGTGCGTGCGGCGCCGCTTTCTTTGTGTAATCTGAGCTACTGTTAGAACCTCAGGTCTCGCCTGAGCTAGCCTGCCAAGGACTTTGAGCATGCCGCGATTCTCTCGTGCCGTTGCTTTGATTGGAGTGTTATTGCTGGCTCAGCCGGCCTTCGCACAGCGTCTGCGCCTGGTAGCGGATGCCTGGCCACCCTTTACCGACGCCACCTTGATCAATGGCGGGCTTGCCACCGATATCGTCAGCACCGCCCTGGCCCGCGCGGGTTATGCCAGTGATTTCGAACAGGTGCCCTGGGCTCGCGCGTTGATGGGCGTTGGCGACGGTCGTTATGACGTATTGGTGAACGCCTGGTACGACGATGCGCGCACACAGCTGGGGCAGTTCTCCGGCGAGTACTTGCTCAACCGCGTGCGTTTCATCAAACGGCGTGACGATCCCATCGAATTCCAGAACCTTGAGCAACTGCACGATTACCCCATTGCCGTGGTGCGCGGGTATGCCTATTCGGCGGCGTTCGATGGCGATGCGCAGTTACAGAAAGTGCCGGTGCATAACTTCGCCATGGCCGTGCGCATGCTCGCGGCGCAGCGGGTGCGGCTGACGGTGGAGGATGAATATGTGGCGCGGTATTACTTGTCCCGCGAATCGACGCGGGTGCGCAATACAGTGGAGTTCTTACCCAAGCCCTTGAGCGAAAACAGCCTGCATATCCTGGTGAGCTTGAAGAACCCCGAGCATGCGCAGATCGTCGCCAGCTTTGACCGGGAGATTGCCAAGATGAAGGCCGATGGCAGTTATGCGCGGTTGATGAAGCAGCATGGGATGTAGGGTTCTTGCGGGCCTCTTCGCGAGCAAGCCCGCTCCCACATTCGACCACATTCCAAAGGATGGGCGCGGTTAAATGTGGGAGCGGGCTTGCTCGCGAAAGCGGTCTAAGCCGCACGGGTGTCCTTGATCAGATGCGCAGCCAATGTCCTCAGTGGCCCCAACTGCCGGCAAATCAACGCCAACTGTGTCTGCACCAGCCGTTGCCCCTCATCAATCTCATCCGGCATCTGCTCCAGCTCCACCGCCAGCGCTTCCTCGGCATCGCTCTGAATTGCAATCGGCTGCTTGTTCGCCAGCCCCGTGGCGATTTCATCGATGCTCGCCGCCAAGGTGTTCCCTGCGCCTTCGATCAGGTGTTCCCGCACCTCGGCTGGCAATTGGGTCTCGCGGTGTGCCCCCAGCCCTGACAAGTAGCTGAGCAAAGTGTGCGACAGCACCAGGAAGCGGAAGCCCACGTCCGCCTCCTTACGAAAGTGCCCCGGTTCCATCAGCATATTCGCCAGGGTGGTCGACAGCGCCGCATCCGCGTTGTGCGCATTGCGTCGGGCCAGGCGGTAGGCCAGGTCATCGCTTTTGCCGGCGGCGTATTGCTGCATGATCTGGCGCAGGTAGATGCTGTTGCAGGTCAGGGTGTTGGCCAGCACTTTGTTCAATCGGCGGCCCTGCCAGTCCGGCAGGAACAGGAACACCGCCAGGCCCGCAATCAAGCTGCCCAGCAAGGTATCGAACAGGCGCGGCAGGAACAGGCCGTAGCCGTCACCCACTTGGTTGAAGCAGAACAACACCATCAAGGTGATCGCGGCGGTGGCCAGGGTGTAGCGGGTGGTACGGTTGATAAAGAACACCAGGCCGGCCGCGATGGCGAACATCGACTGCACCAGTGGGCTTGGGAACAGATCGAACAGCGCCCAAGCCACGGTTAGCCCGATGGCGGTACCGATGATCCGCTGGCCGAGTTTGCGGCGGGTGGCGCCGTAGTTGGGCTGGCACACGAACAGCGTGGTCAGGATGATCCAGTAGCCTTGGGAGGCGTGAATTGCATGCAGCATGCCGTAGCCCACGGTCAGCGCCAGGGACAGGCGCAAGGCATGGCGGAACAGCAAGGAGGTGGGGGTCATCTGCGTACGCAGGCGTGTCCACATTTCCTTGAGGTTGCGCGGGGCGCGGTCCAGCAGGTTGCTGTCGGTAGCATCCGCCAGGCTGTCGGGGTTGCTGGCGTCGCCCAGCAGGCGGTCCAGGGTGGACAGGTTGGCCGCCAGGGCGCGCAGCGAGCGCAGCAGGCCGCGCCAGGCCGGGTTGCTCTGGATGCGCAGGTGTTCCAGGGAGGCGTTCAGATCGCCCAAGGCTTCGGCGAAGCTGTCGTCATAGATGAATGGCTGGCGCAGTTGGATCGATTCGGCCAGGGTCTGGCAGGCCTTGCCCTGTTGGCGCAGCAGGCGCTGGCAACGGAACAGCACGTCGCTGTGGAAGAAGGCGTCGGCCAGGGCGTTGTAGGGGTAGTGGGACGAGCTGGCGCGTTCGTGGATGTCTTGGGCCAGGAAGTACAGCTTGAGGTAGCGGCTGACTTTCGAACCAGGGCGGCCATTGCCGACGCGGTGCAGGATGATCTCCTTCGCCGCATTCAGCGCGGCAACGACTCGCCCATTTTGCTGGGCCAGTTCCAGGCGACGCGCCTCAACATCCAGTTGGCGGATCGGTTCGAACAACGATGACTTGAGCTTGAGGTAACGCCCCAATTCGCGAAACAGCCGCGCCAGGCTCTGCTGCACCGGCTGGTTGGAAAACAACGCTTGCCACAGCACCGACAGCGCGCCATACCAGGCGGCGCCAGCCACCAGCAGCAACGGCTCGTGCCAGAAATCGGAGACGGCGCCACCGCGCTGGTCCACGCCGATCATGGTGTACACCGACAGGATCAGCGTCGCCGATGCAATCGCGCCATACCGTTCGCCCAAGGCGCCGAGCATGGTCAGGCAGAAGGTGGCCAGGGCCAGGGAGATCGCGAAGATCCAGGGATAAGGGAACAGCAGCTCCACCGACAGCGCGGCGATGCTGAAACACACCAGCGTCACCGCCAGGGCATTGAGACGGCCTTGCCAACTGTCATCGGTCTCGGCCAAGGCGCTGGCGATAATCCCCAGGAACAGCGGGATCAGCAGTGTCATTTCATCCTGATACCAGCACAGCGCCATGCTGCCGGTGAGGGCGATGAACACCCGAATGCTGTAGCTGAATTTATCCAGCGCCCACAGGCGCCGCATGGACTGCTTGAACGAGGTTGATGACATGAAGTCTGGAGTCTTCCGGGACGATGCCGCTAAATTGAGCTATCAAGGACGCCACGGCAAGCGTGACGATCACATCCAACAGCAAATTATTCCCTGGTACACCACAAATCAAAATGTGGGAGCGGGCTTGCTCGCGAAAGCGGTGGGGCAGTCAGCTCATCCGGCGACTGGCACTCCGCATTCGCGAGCAAGCCCGCTCCCACATTGTTTACCGCGTTGTGTCAGGCGTACTGTGCGGCGGCGTAACCCGACGCCCACGCCCACTGGAAGTTGAAGCCGCCCAGGTGGCCGGTCACATCCAGCACTTCGCCGATAAAGTACAGGCCAGGGCTTTTCAGCGACTCCATGGTCTTGGACGACACTTCCCGCGTATCCACCCCACCCAACGTCACTTCCGCCGTGCGATAACCCTCGGTGCCCGCCGGCACCAGTTGCCAGCTGCCGAGCTTTTGCGCGATATCGGCAATCTCGGCATGGGTGTACTGCTTCATTGGCTTGGACACAAACCAGGTCTCCGCCAGCAGGTTCGCCATCTTCTTGGTGAAGATCTCGCCCAGCAGGGTTTTCAGCTCGCTGTTGGGGCGCTCGACCTGTTGCTGTTGCAGCCAGGTGTGGGCGTCGTGGTCGGGCAGGAGGTTGATTTCCACCGTGTCGCCGGGCTCCCAGTACGAGGATATCTGCAAGATCGCCGGCCCGCTCAGGCCACGGTGGGTAAACAGGATGTTCTCGCGAAAGCTCTGGCCGTTGCAGCTGACCAGGCAGTCCACCGAGGTGCCGGACAACTCGCCGCACAGATCCTTGAGCTGGTCGGTGATGGTGAACGGCACCAGCCCGGCGCGGGTCGGCAGCAATTCATGGCCGAATTGCTTGGCCACTTGGTAACCGAACCCAGTGGCGCCCAGGGTCGGAATCGACAGGCCGCCCGTGGCGATCACCAGGGATTCGCAGCGCAGCTCACCCAAGGTGGTTTGCAACTGATAACCGGCTTCCAGTTTGGCAATCTCCTGGACCGACGTGTCCAGGTGCAGGCTCACACCGACCTGGATGCACTCATCGAGCAGCATGCCGAGAATGTCGCTGGACTTGTTATCGCAGAACAACTGGCCGAGCTTCTTCTCGTGATAGGGCACGCCGTGCTTGGCCACCAACCCGATAAAGTCCCACTGGGTGTAGCGCGCCAGGGCGGACTTGCAGAAATGCGCGTTGTGCGACAGGAAGTTGGCCGGCTCGGTGTACATATTGGTGAAATTGCAGCGGCCACCGCCGGACATCAGGATCTTCTTGCCGGCCTTGTTCGCATGGTCGATCAACATCACTTTGCGCCCACGCCCGGCGGCGGTCAGTGCGCACATCAAGCCCGCGGCGCCGGCGCCAATGATCACAACTTCGGTCGAGCGCAAAACGGTGTCCTCATACATTTTCTGATTTGGAATACAGTCAAATGTGGATCTCCCTTAAGTTGGAGATCTTTACAGGATGCGCACGCGCAACGAACGGCCTTTGATCTTGCCGTCGTTCAAACGCTGCAACGCCTGCTTGGCGATCCCGCGCTCCACGGCCACGAAGGCCTGGAAGTCAAAGATCGCGATCTTGCCGACCTGGGCACCCGGGATGCCGGCTTCACCGGTCAGCGCGCCGAGGATGTCGCCAGGGCGAACCTTGTCTTTACGGCCGGCAGCGATGCACAGGGTGCTCATCTGCGGCAGCAACGGACCACCGCTTTGTGGCTTGAGGTTGTCCAGTTGATCCCAGTTCAGTGGCGACTTCTGCAGTTGCTCGATGGCCTGGGCGCGGTGCGCTTCGGACGGTGCCACCAGGCTGATGGCGATGCCGGTTTCGCCAGCACGACCGGTACGGCCGACGCGGTGAATGTGGATTTCCGAGTCGCGGGCCAGTTCGACGTTGATCACCATGTCCAGCGAGTCGATGTCCAGACCGCGTGCGGCAACGTCCGTAGCAACGAGCACCGACGTGCTGCGGTTGGCGAACATCGCCAGCACTTGGTCACGGTCGCGCTGTTCCAGGTCACCATGCAGGCCGACGGCGGAAATGCCCTTGGATGTCAGGTGATCCACGGTTTCCTGCACTTGCTGCTTGGTAAAGCAGAAGGCCACGCAGGAGGCTGGACGGAAGTGCGCCAGTACTTTGGTCACGGCGTCCATGCGCTCTTCCGGCGAGATCTCGTAGAAACGCTGTTCGATCTGATCGTCGGAGTGGAACGCTTCGGCTTTCACTTGCTGCGGCGCGCGCATGAACTTCGAGGCCAGCTGCTTGATGCTCACCGGGTAAGTGGCCGAGAACAGCAGGGTTTGGCGGCGCGGTGGGGTCTTGCTGATGATGTCTTCGATGGCGTCGTAGAAGCCCATGTCGAGCATGCGGTCGGCTTCATCGAGGATCAGCGTGTTCAGGCCGTCGAGTACCAGCGAACCTTTGCGCAAGTGCTGCTGGATACGACCCGGTGTGCCGACGATGACGTGGGCACCGTGTTCCAGGGAGGCGATCTGCGGGCCGAGGGACACGCCGCCGCACAGGGTCAGTACCTTGATGTTGTCTTCGGCACGGGCCAGGCGACGAATTTCCTTGGCGACCTGGTCGGCCAGCTCACGAGTCGGGCACATCACCAGGGCCTGGCAGCCGAAGTAACGCGGGTTGATCGGGTTCAACAGGCCGATGCCGAAGGCGGCGGTCTTGCCGCTGCCGGTCTTGGCCTGGGCAATCAAGTCCAGCCCCTTGAGGATCACCGGCAAGCTTTGCGCCTGGATCTGCGTCATCTCGACATAACCCAGCGAGTCGAGGTTAGCCAGCATGGCGGCGGACAGGGGCAAAGTATTAAAAGCGGTGGCGATGGTAGTCACGGGACTGGCTCTGCAAAACAAAATGTCGCGCAGTGTACCAGCCTCGTGGGAATTTCCCTGCAAGTTCTAGACGAGAAGCCTGTTAATGCTCGATATGCTGCTCCGGGCTGGCTGCACGCTTGCCGTCTTTGGGCGACAGTTGCAGGAAGATCGCCGCCGCCAGCATCGCCATGATGCCCACGGTGAGGAAGGTCAGTTGGAACGCGCCGAGGACGCTTTCCACACCGTCGTTGCCGGTTTCGGCGGTAAATCCGCCGAGCAGTGCACCGGCGCACGCGACCCCGAGGCTCAGCGACAACTGCGCCACCACCGACAGCAGGCTGTTGCCGCTGCTGGCCTGGGCATCATCGAGGTCGATCAGGGTGACGGTGTTCATGGCGGTAAATTGCAGCGAATTGATCGCCCCCAGTACCGCCAGCATACCCAGTAGCAGCGGGTAGGGCGTGTGCTCCGTGACCAGTCCCATGCTCGCCAGCATGATGCCCAGCGCCAGGGTGTTGCCGGTCAGGACGATGCGGTAGCCCAGGTGTTCGATCAGCGGGCGTGCCACGGACTTGGCAAACATCGCCGCCGCCGCCAGGGGCAACATGCTCATGCCGGCTTCCGACGGTGAATAACCCAGTGCCACCTGCAACAGCAACGGCACCAGGAACGGCAGGGCACCGCTGCCCAACCGCGCGAACAGGTTGCCGAGGATGCCCACGGCGAAGGTGCGGGTCTTGAACAGCACCGGTGAGAACAACGGGTTATCGATATGCCCGGCCCGCAGCCAATACGCCGCCAGGCACGCGAGCCCGCCGAACAGCAGCAACATCACCCGCAAGTGCGGCAGGTGCAGCTCGCCCAGGCCTTCCATGGCGATGGTAATCAGGATCATCGCGGCGCCAAACAGCAGGAAGCCGATTCCGTCGAATCGCGTGCGCTCAGTGCCGCGCAGGTCGGGGATGAATTTCCACACGGCGTAGCAGCCGATCATGCCCACCGGCAAATTGATCAGAAAGATCCAGTGCCATGTCAGGTACTGCACCATCCAGCCGCCCATGGTCGGGCCGAGCAACGGGCCGAGCAAGCCGGGGATGGTGATGAAGCCCATGATGCGCACCAGTTCGGAGCGGGGGTAGGCGCGCAGCACCACCAGTCGCCCGACGGGCAGCATCAGCGCACCGCCCAGGCCTTGGATCACCCGTGCGCCCACCAGCATGGTCAGGCTGCTGGACAGGGCGCACAGCAGCGAGCCAATGCTGAACAGCATGATGGCGCCAAAGAAGATTTTCTTGGTGCCGAAGCGGTCAGCGATCCAGCCCGACGCCGGGATCAGCAAGGCGACGGTGAGCATGTAGGCGATCACCACCCCTTGCATGCGCAATGGGTTCTCTGCGAGGTCCCGTGCCATCGCCGGCAGTGCCGTATTGAGGATCGTCCCGTCCAGCGACTGCATGAAGAAGGCAATCGCGACCACCCAGGGGAGCCAGCGGGCGGTCTTGGCATCAAGCGGGACGCGGTTCGGCATGGAATACCTTTTTGATAGCAGGCTATGTGTTTGCGATTATGCGCCAACCGTCGCGTGTTTTCCCACCAGGAAATCCAGCAGCTCACGGTGCACCGCTACGGCGGCTTCGTTGGATTCAAGGTCGAGCAAGTGGCCCGTCTGCTCGGCCACGGCAAAGCTGCTGCGCCCCACGTACTGCTTGAATAACTGGGCCTCGGCGGCGGGGGTGTATTCGTCCAGCGCGCCGTTGAGGAAGTGCACTGGTGTTTCAATCTGCCGCAGTGCCGGCAGGTAGTTGCCATCGCCCAAGGCCAGTACCTGGTGGATATGGAAACGCGCCTGGCGGTACTCGGTGGTGGCCATGGTCGACAGGTGACGGTGGTTGTTGCGTTTGAGCCGGGGCGACAAGTATTTGCCCACGGTTTCATTGAGCAAGTGGCCGACGGCAGACTTGTCATCCGCTTCGATCAGCACGCGCACACGTTCCACGTAGTCGAGCATGGCTTGATTGAGGTTGGGTGCCAGGGCCATCACCACCGAGCTTTCGATGGAGGGTGGGTTGTGCGCCAGGGTCAGCAGCGTCGAGATACCACCCCAGGAGGCCGACACCAGGTGGTTGACCTGGAAACGCTCGACCAGGGCGCGCAGCATGTGCACCTCGTCGTCCTTGGTTACCAGGTCGAGGTCAGTGTTGTGTTCGCGGGAATAGCCGGAGAACGGCAGGTCGAACAGCAGCACATTGAAATGCTCTGCCAGGCATTTACTGGTGCGAGCGAACGAGCGCGTGGTGGACAGCGCGCCGTTGACCATCAAGACGGTCTTTTTTGCAGAATCGTTTCCTAGCTGCTCAACATGAACGTTGTAGTGCTTGAACAGCTTTTCAATGACAAAACTTCCATGGTTCATGTCAACGCTCCAGCTTGCCCTTCCCGGGCAAGTGCATGCAGTACTACCTGTCGGGTGGCGGGATGCCACTAACCGTTATATCGAGGTTTTTTACAGGCGACAACAGGCTGCCCATACAGAAAGGGGGAGAAGAGAATTGACCGTAGGAGGGGATGGAGCCGAGGTGTCAGAACCTGACACAGCCCCTGTGGGAGCGGGCTTGCTCGCGAATGCGCAGTGTCAGTCAGTACATGTGTGACTGATGCACCGTATTCGCGAGCAAGCCCGCTCCCACAGGGGATAGTGGTGGTTAAAGGGTTAGCGTCAGGCGTTTTACCAAAGCCCCCGGCAGCAGGTTGGAGGCGGTGTTGCGCTGGCTGTAAGTGCTGGCCGACAGCAGCAGTTCCCGTTCAGCGGTCAGGGCTTCCAACTGCGTGCCGAGCAGGTGGTAGACGCTGTCATCAAAGCGCATGGTGCTGACCGGCGCCTTGATCTCGCCGTCTTCCACCCAAAAGGTGGCGAAACGCGTCATGCCGGTCAGGCGTGCCGCCGGAAGGTCCGAATAGTTCAGGTACCACAGGTTGCTGATGTACAACCCGGTGCCCAACTGCTTGAGGATATCGGCTTGGGCCAGGCTGCCGGCGGCCATCTGCAAGGCGCTGGGCGATTCATCACTGCTCGCGCCGTTGGTGCTCAAGCCGTATTCGGCAGCGCTGCGCGAATTGATCAATTGGCCATCGGCTTTCCCCGCCTTGATCAGTGTGACGTCGCCGCGTGGATAACCCTCGGTGGAAAACGCCTGGCTCAGGGAGCCGCTGATCTGTTCAGTCAGCGTCACCTGCGGGCTCAGGGACTGTTCGCCGGCATACAGCTTTTGCAGCGAGCTGCCCTTGCTGGCGATCGCCTGGGCGGAAAACCCGCCCCAGGTGATGATGCTGATGATTTCTTCAATCGCCGCCGGGGCGAGGTAGGCGCGGTAGTGTCCGGGCGCCAGTGTGTGCAGTGGGCGGCCGAGGAACTCAAGCTGTTCGCGGGCCTGCTGGAAGCGCGCGGCAAATTCGGCGCTGTCCCAGGTGTGTCCGGCGTAGCTGGCTTTCACCGCTTCGCCATTGGCGTGGAACAGGCTGAAATCGAAATTGAAGCTATTGGCCTGGTGCCAGCCGAAGGCGCCCGACGAACTGGCAAAGCCTCGGGTGATGGGGCCGGCTGCATAGAAACCGACCAGGTCGACGCCGTGGGCGGCCGCCTTGATGTCTTCCAGTACCTGCGCCAGTTCCGGCAACGGCCGGGTTTGTTCGTTGCTGCTTTGCCAGGCGTTGTGGTTCAGCAGCAGGTACGGATCCTGCGGCAGCAACGGCAGGGTTTCACGCAACTGTTGCAGGCCATCGGCCAAGCGTTGGCGGTCCAGTTCCAGCTCGCCGGCCAGGGTGATGCCGAGGTCCGCGTGGCGGCCGTCGTTGATCAGTTTCAAGCTGAGGCTGGCCTGTTGCACTTGGCCGGCCTGGCGCACCTTGGCGTGGTTGAAGCGCACGAACTCGGACGCTTCATCCGCATACCCGAGGTGGAATTGTTCGCTGTCGGTGATGGCGTGCTTGAGCCAGTCCACCAATGCCTTGAAGGTGTTCATCAGGCGTCTCCCCCAAATACGTCGACATCACTGAATACGCAGGCGGGCGACGCATGGCCGACGCGGATCACCTGGTTGGGTTCGCCTTTGCCACAGTTCGGCGTGCCCAGCACCTTGAAGGTACTGGCGTCACCGACCGCGCTGAGGTTGCGCCAGAAATTCGCGGAAATAGCCCGGTAGTTGGGGTTTTTCACCACGCCTTTCAGCTCACCGTTCTCGATCAGTTGGCCCCATTCACAGCCGAACTGGAATTTATTGCGCGCATCGTCGATGGACCATGAACGGTTGGTCGACATCAAGATGCCGTTTTCGATGCCACCGATCAGTTGCGCAAGGCGCTTGTCGCCCGCTTCGATGTTCAGGTTGGCCATGCGGTCGATGGGGGCGCGGTTCCAACTGCTGGCCCGGCTGTTGGCCACGCCGCTCATGCCCGAACGGTATTGCGACAGCGCACCGCCCAGCGGTTTGAGCAGCAGCCCTTCGCGGATCAGGAACTGCTTGCTGGCGGGAGTGCCGTCGTCGTCATGGCTGTAGCTGGCGAGTTGTTCGGGGATGTCCGGGTCGAACGTCACGTTGAGCAACTTGGAGCCATATTGCAGGTGACCGAAGTCGCTGGCCTTCACAAAGCTGGTGCCGGCGTAATTGCGCTCGTCACCCAGGATGCGATCCAGCTCCAGTGGGTGACCGATGGACTCATGGATCTGCAGGATCATCTGGTCGGGCATCAGCAACAGGTCACGCGGGCCGTTGGGGGTGTTGGGTGCAAGCAGCAATTGCACGGCTTCGTCGGCAATGCGTGGCGCGGCTCCGACCAGGCCGAAGCGGCTGATCACATCAAACCCGCCTTGCTGGCCGAAATTGCTGCCGCCGAGGGTGCGGCTCTGGCTGTCGTTGCCGTCGTAGGCGGTGACATTGACGCCGGGGAATACAAAGCGCTGGGCCTGGCGCAGTTCGGCGCCGGCGTTGTTGAGGTAGATTTGCTCGACGTGGGTCAGGCCGAGGCTGACTTCCCAGCTCACCAGGCGCTCGTCCTTGGGCACCGCGGCGGATTCGTCACCCAGCAATTGGTAGCAGTCGCTCAGGGACGGGAAGGGCTGGTTGAGTTCGGGGGACAGATAGTCCGCCACATCGCTGGAGACGTGCTGGTCACGCAGGTCGAGTAGCGCGTGGGGCTTGATCAGGCGGGCTTGCTGTTCGGCACGCTCAAGGGCGGCTTGCAGGCCAGGCAGGGAAATGTCGTTGGTCGCTGCGTAGGCTTCCACACCGTTGAGGCGCACGGTGAGCATGGCGCCCTCGTCGTGGTTCAGGTGTGGTGGTTCGGCGACGTTTTTGCGCACGGCCAGGTATTGGCCGGATTCGCGTACGTAGCGCAGGGAGAAGAATTCGGCGCGAGTGCGCAGGGCACTGAAATGCTGTTTGAGTGTGGCGTGGTGGTCGAACATGGGGCCTTCCTTGTGGGCGGCTCGGCGCGGGCAGGCAAACAGAGTAGCCGATCAAGGAGAGGTTTTGCAGTGAATGGTTAGGCCCCTTCACGAGCAAGCCCGCTCCCACATTTTGACCGTGTGAACCCGATCAAAGGTGGGAGCGGGCTTGCTTGTGAAGGCAGCACCGCGGTGTATCAGTTACTGCGCCAGCGGGCCCACTTCACGCATCGGCTTGCCACGCACCGGCGCATCGCCGGCCACGTAGTAGTCGGCGGTGCTGCGCGGCAGTGGCTGGCGGCCACGGATCTTGTCGGCGATTTTCTCGGCGATCATGATCGTCGGTGCGTTCAGGTTACCGGTGGTGATGATCGGCATGATCGACGCATCCACAACGCGCAGACCCTGCATGCCATGCACGCGGCCTTCGCCGTCCACTACCGCCATCTCGTCGGTGCCCATCTTGCACGAGCAGGACGGGTGGAACGCGGTTTCAGCGTGTTCGCGGATGAACTTGTCGAGCTGTTCATCGGTTTGCACGTCAATACCTGGGCTGATTTCGCGGCCACGGTAGGGGTCCAGTGCCGGCTGCTGCATGATTTCACGGGTCAGGCGGATGCCGTCGCGGAATTCCTGCCAGTCCTGTTCGGTGGCCATGTAGTTGAAGAGGATGCTCGGGTAGTCCCGTGGGTTCTTCGACTTCAGCTGGATGCGGCCACGGCTCGGCGAACGCATGGAGCCCATGTGCGCCTGGAAACCGTGCTCTTTCACACCGTTGCTGCCGTTGTAGTTAATCGCTACCGGCAGGAAGTGGTACTGGATGTTCGGCCACTCGAACTCTTCACGGGTGCGGATGAAACCGCCCGCTTCGAACTGGTTGCTGGCGCCGATGCCGGTGCCGTTGAACAGCCACTCGGCGCCAATGGCCGGCTGGTTGTACCAGAGCAGCGACGGGTACAGCGACACGGGTTGGGTGCACGCGTATTGCAGGTACAGCTCAAGGTGGTCCTGCAGGTTTTCGCCGACGCCTGGCAGGTCATGGACCACCGGGATGTCGAGGCTTTCCAGCAGTTTGGCCGGGCCGACACCGGAGCGTTGCAGCAATTGCGGCGAAGCGATTGCGCCGCTGCACACCAGTACTTCTTTACGGGCGCGGGCTTCAACGCGTTCTTCGGCGGCGCCGATCAGGTAACGCACGCCCACGGCACGCTTGCCTTCGAACAACACTTTGTCGGTGAGGGCGTGGGTGACGATGGTCAGTGTCGAACGCTTCTTGGCCGTGTCCAGGTAACCGCGCGCGGTGCTGGCACGACGGCCGTTTGGCGTGACGGTACGGTCCATCGGGCCGAAGCCTTCCTGCTGGTAGCCGTTCAAGTCTTCGGTGCGTGGGTACCCGGCCTGTACGCCGGCTTCAACCATGGCGTGGAACAGTGGGTTGTTGCCGGCTTTCGGCGTGGTCACGCTGACCGGGCCATCGCCGCCGTGCCAGTCGTTCGGGCCGATGTCCCGAGTTTCAGCTTTTCTGAAATAGGGCAGGCAGTCCAGGTACGTCCAGTTTTCCAGGCCTGGCAATTTCGCCCAGTTGTCGTAGTCCATGGCGTTGCCACGGATGTAGCACATGCCGTTGATCAAGGAAGAGCCACCCAGGCCCTTGCCGCGACCGCATTCCATGCGACGGCCGTCCATGTGTGGCTCTGGATCGGTCTCGTAGGCCCAGTTGTAGCGGCGGCCTTGCAGCGGGAACGCCAGGGCGGCTGGCATCTGGGTACGGAAGTCTAAGCGGTAGTCGGGGCCGCCGGCTTCCAGCAGCAGGACGGTGACGCCTTCGTCTTCGGTCAGACGGGTCGCCAGGGTGTTACCGGCGGAGCCGGCACCCACAATGATGTAGTCGTATTCTTGGGACATTGGATGCACCCTCTTTGAAGTCTAGTCAGGTCGGGCCTCATCGGGGGGCAAGCCCCCTCCCACCTTTGACTGTATTTACACATCTGAACTTGTGAACACAGTCAGTGTGGGAGGGGGCTTGCCCCCGATGGCGGCCTTATAGGCAATACAAGGCTCGGTTCTTAGAACACCGAGGCGTAGTCGCCCAGTTCAACCTGTACCGATTTGATGCGGGTGAAGTTGTTCAGCGAGCTGATACCGTTCTCACGACCCACACCGGATTGCTTGTAGCCACCCACCGGCATCTTCGCGTCGGATTCGCCCCAGGCGTTGATCCAGCAGATACCCGCTTCCAACTGATGAATCACGCGGTGGGCGCGGTTCAGGTCTTTGGTCACCAGGCCGGCGGCCAGGCCGAAGTCGGTGTCGTTGGCGCGGCGGATCACTTCTTCTTCGGTTTCGTAAGTGAGGATACTCATCACTGGGCCGAAGATTTCTTCACGGACGATGGTCATTTCGTCAGTGCAGTCGGTGAACACGGTCGGGGCCACGAAAGCGCCTTTGGCGAATTCGCCGTCGGTCAGACGGTCGCCGCCGCACAGCACGCGTGCGCCTTCTTCCTTACCTTTGGCGATGTAGCCCAGCACGCTTTCCATGTGGGCGAAGCTGACCAGCGGGCCGAAGTTGGTGTTGTCGTCTTGCGGGTTGCCGACGCGGATGCGTGCAACGCGCTCAACGATCTTGGCTTCGAACGCCGCTTGCAGGTGCTTGGGCACGAACACGCGAGTGCCGTTGGTGCAGACCTGGCCGGAGCTGTAGAAGTTGGCCATCATCGCGATGTCGGCGGCACGATCCAGGTCGGCATCTTCGAACACGATCAGCGGCGACTTGCCGCCCAGTTCCATGGTCACTTCCTTGAGCGACGAGCTCGAAGCGCTGGCCATGACTTTCTTGCCGGTGTCGGTGCCGCCGGTGAACGAGACTTTTTCGATGCGCGGGTGCTCGGTCAACCAGGTGCCGACTTCACGGCCGCTGCCGGTCAGGACGTTGAACACGCCAGCCGGAACACCGGCTTCGGTGTAGATCTCGGCCAGTTTCAGGGTGGTCAGCGAAGTGACTTCGCTAGGTTTGAAGATCATCGCGTTACCCGCGGCCAGGGCCGGTGCGGATTTCCACAGGGCGATCTGGATCGGGTAGTTCCACGCGCCGATACCGGCGACCACGCCCAGCGGCTCGCGGCGGGTATAGACGAAGGAAGTGTCGCGCAGTGGGATCTGCTCGCCTTCGATGGCCGGCACCAGGCCTGCGTAGTATTCGAGCACGTCAGCGCCGGTAACGATGTCGACGTACTTGGTTTCGGAGAAGGCTTTACCGGTGTCCAGGGTTTCCAGGGCGGCCAACTCGTCGTTGCGCTCGCGCAGGATGTCGACGGCACGACGCAGGATGCGCGAACGCTCCATGGCGGTCATAGCAGCCCAGATTTTCTGGCCTTTTTCGGCGCTGACCACGGCACGTTCAACGTCTTCTTTCGTTGCGCGTTGCACTTGGGCGAGAACTTCACCGTTAGCCGGGTTGATGGCTTCGAAGGTGGCATCGCTGCCAGCGTCGGTGTAGCCGCCGTCAATGTAGAGTTTTTGCAGGTCGAAACGGGCCATAAAGTCCTCGCAAGTGCATAAGTGGTTGGCGTTAACCGCCGAAAAGTGGGCCATAAGGGTCTGGCAACACTGATCAACAGCCGTTCAGGGGTTGAGCGGTTATAGATGCTCTAACTCACCTGCTTGGCCAATTGGAAATCCATGTATTCGTAAGCGATCCGTTGCGCCTGCTCCGTGTCGAAAGCGTCTCCCGACAGGGCGCCGCGCAACCACAAACCGTCGATCAGGGCCGCCAGGCCTCTGGCTGCTTTGCGTGCGTGCGGCAGCGGCAGCACTCGGCGGAACTGGCAGCACAGGTTGGAATACAGACGTTGATCGTTGATCCGCTGCAACCTGTGCAATGACGGGTGATGCATGCTGGTGGCCCAGAAGGCCAGCCAGGTTTTCATTGCCGGGCCATTGACCTGGCTGGCGTCGAAGTTGCCCTCGATGATCACCCGAAGGTGCGCCCGTGGGCTGTCGTCCTTCAGCGCAAGCCTGCGTTCGTGGACGTTCTCGATCAGCACATTCATCAAGTACCGCATCGTTGCGGCGATCAGGCCGTTCTTGTCCTGAAAGTAGTGACTGATGATGCCGTTCGAGACGCCGGCCAAACGGGCGATCAGCGCAATGCTGGCATCTCCCATTCCGACCTGATCGATCGCCGTCAGTGTGGCTTCGATCAACTGCTGGCGGCGTATGGGTTGCATACCGACCTTGGGCATGTAGCACCTCTCCTTAGGCCTGCCGATGGACGATCCACGTCCGTCGGCTTGAGGGCCAGTCTATTTTGTTTTGATTGAACGTTCAATCAACAAAGAATAAGATCTGCGACAAATGGTCGCTGCCTACAGATATTTCCTACTTGTGAGCCGCGACATCTGACACCTGTAAAAAACCTTGAAACAGGCCGTATCAGGGCCTGGGCGTCGCTTCGGCGAGGCTCAAGAATTTTAGGGGTGTCTTTATAACACCCGTCCGTCGACTGCCGAAAAATCGATGTCCCGGGATAACCGTTGCCTTGTGTTTCTCTCTCGCACTGCCCGGAGCATCTGCGCCATGAGTTCTGCCTCTCTTATAAAGACCCCGCCGGAAAAGGTGCGGGTCAACGGTTGGGTGTTCTACACCTCCACCGCGTTGATTCTGTTGTTGACTGCCATCCTGATCATCGCCCCGCAGGAGGCCGGGCGCATGCTCGGCGTAGCACAGGCGTGGCTGTCGAAAAGCTTTGGCTGGTACTACATGGTGGTCATCGCCGCCTACCTGGTGTTCGTGGTGGGTCTGGCGTTTTCGTCCTACGGCAAGTTGAAACTGGGCAGCAAGGACGACACCCCGGACTTCAGCTACGGCGCCTGGGCCGGCATGTTGTTCTCGTCGGGCATCGGCATTTCGCTGTTGTACTTCGGTGCTTCCGAGCCGCTGGACCACTACTTCAACCCGCCCGAAGGCGCAGCCGCCAGCAATGGCGCCGCGCGCCAGGCGCTGCAACTGACGTTCCTGCATTGGGGCCTGCACGGCTGGGCGATCTATGCCTTGGTCGGCCTGGCCGTGGCGTACTTCGCGTATCGCCATAACCAGCCGCTGGCCTTGCGTTCGGCGCTGTACCCACTGGTGGGCGAGCGTTGGGTGAAAGGCGCGGCCGGCCACGCGGTGGACGGCTTCGGCATGTTCGTGACCCTGCTGGGCCTGGTGACGAACCTGGGGATTGGTTCGATGCAGGTGTCGTCCGGGTTGGAAAACCTGTTCGGCATGGAGCACAGCAACACCAACCTGTTGATCGTGATCATCGTGATGAGCACCGTGGCGACCATCGCCGCCGTGTCGGGTGTTGAGAACGGCATTCGGCGCCTGTCCAACCTCAACATCGTGTTGTTCAGCGGCCTGTTGATTTTCGTACTGTTGTTCGGCCCGACCCTGCACTTGCTCAACGGTCTGGTGCAAAACACCGGTGACTACCTCAACGGCATCATCCTGAAAACCTTCGACCTCTACGTGTACGAAGGCGACGCCGACAAGACCGAACGCTGGATGGGCCTGTGGACACTGTTCTACTGGGCCTGGTGGATTTCCTGGGCGCCATTCGTGGGCATGTTCATCGCGCGTATTTCCCGTGGTCGCACGGTGCGTGAACTGGTGGCCGGCGTGCTGCTGATCCCGTTGGGCTTCACCTTGGCGTGGCTGTCGATCTTCGGTAATTCGGCATTGGACCTGGTGCTGAACCAGGGTGCGGTGGCGTTGGGCAAGACTGCGTTGGAACAGCCTTCCATGGCCATCTACCAACTGCTTGAGCATTACCCGGCGTCGAAAATCGTGATCGGCGTGTCGATCTTCGTGGGCTTCGTGCTGTTCCTGACCCCGGCGGATTCCGGCGCGGTGATGATGGCCAACCTTTCCTGCAAAGGCGGCAACGTGGATGAAGATGCGCCGCACTGGCTGCGGATCTTCTGGTCGGCGGTGATCACCCTGGTGACCATCGGCTTGCTGTTCGCGGGCAACTTCGAAGCCATGCAGACCATGGTGGTGCTGGCGGGGCTGCCATTCTCGGTAGTGTTGATCTTCTTTATGTTCGGCTTGCACAAAGCCATGCGCCAGGATGTGGCCATCGAACAGGAGCAGGCGCAATTGGCCGAGCGGGGCCGTCGTGGTTTCAGCGAGCGCTTGACCGCGCTGGACCTGCAACCGAGCCAAGGCACCGTGCAACGCTTCATGGACAAGCACGTGACGCCAGCGCTGGAAGAAGCGGCGACGGCGTTGCGTGAACAGGGGCTGGAAGTGCAGACCCTGCTGGGTAAATCCAAGCGCTGCATCGGTGTGCGCATCGAGATGGCAGAGGGCAACCCGTTTGTCTACGAAGTGAGCCTGGATGCTTACTCGTCGGCACCGAGCGACCTTCCCGAGGAAGAGCGCACGCGTTACTACCGCGCGGAGGTCTACCTGCACAATGGACCTCAGGAATACGACCTGATGGGCTTCACCCAGGAGCAGATCACCCGGGACGTGCTCGATCAGTTTGAAAGCCATCGGCAGCTCCTTGGCCGTGTCTATAGCTGATAGTTGAAGACGGGTGGTGTCCTCACTGATACCACTGGGTCCAAATGTGTAAACAGAACTAAATGTGGGAGGGGGCTTGTCCCCGATAGCAGTGTGTCAGTCAGTACTTCTGTTACTGATACACCGCAATCGGGGGCAAGCCCCCTCCCACATTGACCCAGTTTCTACATTGAGATGTGCAGTGTTTGTCAGCCCAGGTTCTTGCCCAGCAGGGCATGGTAAAGCTCACTGTCCCCCAGAATCCCCACTACCTGGTTGTTGTCATGCAGCACCAGCTTGTTTCCGGTGTGATAACGAATCTGCAACGCATCACGCATGCCGATGTTCGAGTCCACCAGCGTCGGCACCCGGCCCAGACCTTCCACCGCTTGCCCCGGTACCCAGTTCTGCAGGTTCATCACCGCGCCATTCTGGCGAGCGCCCTTGATGGTGTTGCCCTCGGCCAGGTCCAGCCACGAGTCGCCGCCCGGGTCCAGGCAGACTGAACCGTTGACGCGCTTGCAGTTGTCCAGGGTGCGCATCAGGCTGCGGCCGCACAACACGTTCAGTGGGTTGGTATGCGCGACGAAGGTACGCACATAGTCATCCGCCGGGTTCAGGACGATCTCTTCCGGCACGCTGTACTGGATGATCTTGCCGTCTTTCATGATCGCGATACGGCTGCCCAATTTGAGTGCTTCGTCGAGGTCGTGGCTCACGAACACGATGGTCTTGCTCAGCTTGCGTTGCAGTTCCAGCAGCTCGTCCTGCAGGCCCTGGCGGATCAGCGGGTCAAGGGCGGAGAAGGGTTCGTCCATCAGCAGGATATCGGCGTCCATCGCCAGCGCACGAGCCAGGCCGACGCGCTGCTGCATGCCGCCGGAGAGTTCGTCCGGCTTCTTGTTACGCCATTGGGTCAGGCCCACCAGCTCAAGTTTTTCATCCACCAGCTTGCGTCGGTCTTTCTCCGGGCGGCCCTGCATTTCCAGGCCGAAGCTGATGTTTTCGCGCACCGTCAGCCAAGGCATCAGGGCGAACTTCTGGAACACCATGGCGATGCGCTTGGTGCGCATCATTTTCAGCTCGGCGGGTGTGCAGGAGGCGATGTCGATCTGGCGACCTTCATGCTCGACGAACAGTTGTCCACGGCTCACGGTGTTGAGGCCGTTGATGCAGCGCAAGAGACTGGATTTGCCGGAGCCCGACAGGCCCATCAACACACAGATCTCGCCTTTCTCGATGTCCAGGCTGGCTTTTTCCACGCCAACAATCTGCCCGGTTTTTTTCAGGATCTCGTTACGGCTCATGCCTTGGTCCAGCAGCTTGAGCGCTTCGCGTGGGTCTTTGGAGAAGATCACGTCGACTTTGTCGAATCGGATAATGCTCATGCATCACCCCCTACTTTAGCGTCGGGTTGTTTGCAGATGCGGTCGAGCATGATGGCCAGCAGCACGATCGCCAGGCCCGCTTCAAAGCCCAGGGCGATATCGGCGGTGTTCAGTGCGTTGACCACGGGTTTGCCGAGGCCATCGGCGCCCACCAGGGCAGCGATCACCACCATCGACAACGACAGCATGATGCATTGGGTAATGCCGGCGGCAATGCTCGGCATGGCGTGGGGCAGTTCAATGCGCGAGAGCAACTGACGGCGCGAGCAGCCAAAGGCCTTGCCGGCGTCCATCAACTCTTGGGGTACATCACGGATACCCAGGTAGGTCAGGCGGATCGGCGCGGCAATCGCGAACACCACCGTAGAAATCAGCCCAGGCACCACACCCAGCCCGAAGAGGGTCAGGGTTGGGATGAGGTAGACGAAGGTCGGCACGGTCTGCATCAGATCGAGTACCGGCCGCATCATGGTGTAAAACATCGGTTTATGCGCGGCAACAATGCCCAGCGGCACACCGATGACCACGCAGACCAGGGTGGCGAACAGCACTTGCGCCAGGGTCTCCATGGTTTCCTGCCAGTACCCCAGGTTCAGGATCAGCAGGAAGGAGGCGATGACAAAAACAGTCAGTCCCCATTTACGTTGGATAAAGTGAGCCAGCAGCGCAATCAGACCGATCAATGCCAGCGGATTGAACCAGGTCAGCGCGAACGTCACGCCGTGGATCATCGTTTCCAGTGTCGATGCGATTGCGTCGAAGTAGTTGGCGCCGTGTTGGGTCAACCATTCGACGAAGGCAGCGATGTACTGGCCTAGTGGGATTTTCTGTTCAGTCAGCATGGTAGTGAATGTCCACATGCGAAGAGGGAAAACATCCCGGGACAGCGCACCGCCCCGGGGATAGCGGATTACTTGGCGAGGTAGGCTTTAACGGCGTCGAGTCCTGGTTTGCCATCTATGGTGGTGACACCGGCAAGCCAGGTGTCGAGGACTTGCGGGTTCTTCTTCAGCCAGGCTTTCGCCGCGGCGTCGGGTTTCATCTTGTCGTCCAAGACATTACCCATCAGGGTGCTTTCCATATTCAGGGTGAACACCAGGTTTTTCAGCAACTGGCCCACGTTGCTGCATTCCTCGGTGTAGCCCTTGCGGGTATTGGTGTAGATGGTGGCCTGGCCGTAGTTGGGGCCGAACGAATCGTCACCCCCGGTCAGGTACTTCATCTTGAAACGGGTGTTCATCGGGTGCGGTTCCCAGCCGAGGAACACGATGGCCTGGTCGCGTTTGGTGGCGCGTTCGACCTGGGAGAGCATGCCGGCTTCGCTGGACTCGACGACTTTGAACCCTGCGGTTTTCAGGCCGAAGGCGTCTTTGTCGATCAGCGTCTGGATGGTGCGGTTGCCGTCGTTACCCGGCTCGATGCCGTAGATCTTGCCGCCCAGTTCATCCTTGAATTTGGCGATATCGGCGAAGTCCTTGAGGCCTTTGTTGTACAGCGCTTCCGGGACGGCCAGGGTGTACTTGGCGTTCTCCAGGTTGGCGCGCACGGTTTCCACGGTGCCGGCATCACGGTACTGCTTGATGTCGTTTTCCATGGTCGGCATCCAGTTGCCGAGGAAGACGTCCATGTTCTTGCCGTCGGCCAGCGACTTGTAGGTCACTGGTACCGAAATCATCGTGGTGCGCGGCTTGTAGCCCAGGCCCTTGAGGATCTCGCTGGTAGTCGCGGTGGTGACGGTGATGTCGGTCCAGCCGACATCGGAGAAGTTGACGGTCTGACATTGTGCCGGTTCTGCGGCGTGCGCCATGACTGGCAGACTCAGCATGGCGGCCAACAACAACGAGGGTGAACCTTTCATCTGGGTAGACTCCTGTGTTTTTTCTGGCGGCATTCGCCGCGCTTTATAAGTGTTGCGGTTGGTGCGTGCGACAACAGCTCTGGCACGGTGCCTTGCAAACGAGTCGAGACTGATCATGTACCAGTGAAAATCTGACGCCTACAGGGGGCGTCGTATCCAGTACAGGGATGGTCGTATCCAGTGTCGGTGACGTCGCTTACAGATTTTTCCACAGGCAAAACTGCAGTTTTTGCCCATCTGCACCGTTAAAAACGGCCAAAACAGGCGATCGCACGGGAGCGACGCTGGTGAGCATGAGTGCGTCGGTGTGAGACGCCGTGACGGCAAGTAAAAGCTTGATGATGCCGCCATCTGGGCGATCTGAGCGTAGCAGCTCCTTGGTGTCCGGCCTGTTCACCTGCGGAGTCCCACGTTAATGGCTATCAGTGTTTTCGACCTGTTCAAGATCGGCATCGGGCCTTCTAGTTCTCACACCGTCGGCCCCATGCGCGCCGCGGCGTTGTTCGTTCAGGCTTTGCGTGAACGTGAACTGTTGGAACAAGTGCGGCGCGTCGAAGTTCAGCTCTACGGCTCATTGTCGGCCACCGGCATTGGTCACGGGAGCGACACCGCGACCATCATGGGCCTGATGGGCGAATGGCCAGATGCGATCGACCCATCGCAAATCGGCCAGCGCATCCACACCCTGCGCGAGACCGATACGTTGCTGCTGGACGGCCGTTTGCTGGTGCCCTTCGTATGGGCGCGGGACATGCGTCTGCTCGACGAAAACCTACCGTTCCACCCCAATGCGATGACCCTGGTGGTGACGGGCGATCACGGTGAGCTGCACCGTGACACCTACTATTCGGTGGGCGGCGGCTTTGTGGTGGATGAAGCCCAGGCGCAGAGCGGCGTGGCCGATATGGACCGCACCGAGCTGCCGTATGATTTTTCCAGCGCAGTCGAGCTGTTGCAGCTGTGCAAGACTCACAACCTGCGTGTCGCCGAGTTGATGCTGGCCAACGAGAAAACCTGGCGCTCCGAGGAAGAAATCCGCAGCGGACTGATGAAGCTCTGGCGCGCCATGCAGGATTGCGTGGAGCAGGGGCTCAAGCACGAAGGCATCCTGCCCGGCGGCCTGAACGTGCGCCGGCGTGCCGCCAAGTTGCACCGCAGCCTGCAGGAATTGAACAAGCCCAATGTGATCGGCTCGACGTTGAGCGCGATGGAATGGGTCAACCTGTTCGCCCTGGCGGTGAACGAGGAAAACGCCGCCGGTGGGCGCATGGTGACGGCCCCTACCAACGGCGCGGCGGGGATCATCCCGGCGGTGTTGCACTACTTCATGAAATTCAGCGAGGAAGTCACCGAAGCCAACGTGGTCGACTACCTGCTTGGCGCGGCGGCGGTAGGCATCCTGTGCAAGAAAAACGCCTCGATCTCGGGTGCCGAAGTCGGCTGCCAAGGGGAGGTAGGCTCGGCCTGCGCCATGGCCGCCGCCGGCTTGGCCGAGATTCTTGGCGCCACGCCGGAACAACTGTGCAACGCTGCTGAAATCGGCCTGGAGCATAACCTGGGCCTCACTTGCGACCCGGTGGGCGGGCTGGTGCAAGTACCGTGCATCGAGCGCAATGCAATTGCGGCGGTGAAGGCAATCAACGCAGCGCAAATGGCGCTGCGGGGCGACGGCCAGCACTTTATCTCCCTGGACCGAGTGATCCGCACCATGCGCGATACCGGGGCGGATATGCATGACAAATACAAAGAGACATCGCGGGGCGGGTTGGCGGTGAGTGCTGTGGAGTGTTGAGCCAGTGACGCCGCTATCGCAGGCAAGCCAGCTCCCACATTTGGAATACATGCCCCTGTGGGAGCCGGGCTTGCCCGCGATAGCGGCAGTTCAAGCAACACTGCTCATAAAGTGAACACCGGATCCAAAAGCGCCACCTTTTAGCGCGTCGCAAACAGATAAGTAGCTACCGAACGATTTCCCGCCCGACCTGCTGTCACCCGTGCTTTGGGTGACAGACTTCTCCCACGCCCGCAAAGCGCCTTCCCACAAGTGCTACCGATCTGCTCATCCCCTGTGGATAGGCTCATTCCTACGGCTGATTTCGGCTATATCCGTACGTGCGGCGCGGGCTTATCTAGACACGTCATCAGGTCGTTTTTAGGAGTTATTGGACGGCCATTCAATTTTAGGCATGGCATTTGCTCTATCAATTCAAAGCCTCTCTCCTCGCTGGATGTAGAGCGCAATAACAAGAGCCTCGCCTGAGGCCATCACCCGCTTTTGTGTGAGGAGATACTGCGATGACGTCGTTCAACTCCGGGGCCCAACCCCAGAACCGTGCGCCTCAATCCATCGGCTTTTTGCTGCTGGACAATTTCACGCTGATTTCCCTGGCGTCCGCAGTCGAACCGCTGCGCATGGCCAATCAGCTCTCCGGCCGCGAGCTGTATCGCTGGACGACCTTGAGCGTCGACGGAAACCAGGTGTGGGCCAGCGACGGTCTGCAAATCACCCCCGATGCTTCCATGCACAAAGCCCCGGCCCTGGACACGGTGATCGTGTGCGGCGGCGTGGGCATCCAGCGCACCGTTACCCGTGAACATGTGTCGTGGCTGCAAAGCCAGGCACGTCAGTCCCGTCGCCTCGGCGCGGTGTGCACCGGCAGCTGGGCCCTGGCCTGCGCCGGTTTGCTTGATGGATTTGATTGCAGCGTGCACTGGGAATGCCTGGCCTCGATGCAGGAAGCTTTCCCCCGCGTGGCCATGAGCACACGCCTGTTCACCCTCGACCGCAACCGCTTCACCAGCTCCGGCGGCACCGCGCCGCTGGACATGATGCTGCACCTGATCAGCCGCGACCACGGCCGTGAACTCTCGGCCGCCATCTCCGAAATGTTCGTCTACGAGCGTATTCGCAACGAACAGGATCACCAGCGTGTGCCGCTCAAGCACATGCTCGGCACCAACCAGCCGAAGCTGCAGGAAATCGTCGCGCTGATGGAAGCCAATCTGGAAGAGCCGATCGACCTGGACGAACTGGCGGTGTACGTCGCGGTGTCTCGTCGCCAGCTGGAGCGCCTGTTCCAGAAATACCTGCACTGTTCGCCATCGCGCTACTACCTCAAGCTGCGCTTGATCCGCGCACGGCAGTTGCTCAAGCAGACGCCGATGTCGATCATCGAAGTGGCGTCGGTGTGCGGGTTCGTGTCTACGCCGCACTTCTCCAAGTGCTACCGCGAATACTTTGGCATTCCGCCACGGGATGAGCGCGTAGGTTCCAACACCACCCAGCAGGTGGCGATGATGCCGATCCCGCAGGCGCTGGTATTGTCACCGTTGTCGGGACCGATGTCGGCGTTGAGCCAGGCCAGGAACGAGTCGACTTTCGCCAGCGTAAGGCTCTAGACCGAGTCGCCTGCGTTCGCGAGCAAGCCCGCTCCCACAGGTGACCGAGTTCCACCTTTGAAATGCGGTCGAATGTGGGAGCGGGCGTGCTCGCGAATGCGGACTATCAGGCGCCCGAGTTCTGCTTGAACTGCACCAAGGCCGGCAGCAACTGCTTATCGATCGCCTGCCGCACCGCCGGCAAGATCGTCGCGCTGCCGGTGTACATCTGCTCAACCATCCCCTTGAGCGCCTTGGCCCGAGCCTCGCTCAAACCACGCACCGCACACTCGCAGGCCTGCTCGGCGGTGGCGCCGCTGGACACTTCGAAACCCAGTGAGCGCAGTTGGCCCAGCAGGTCATCCTGGTCAATCAAATCCGCGTGCATCATGACGTTTATCCTGGTGAAGGGAACGGGGTTAGACCTGGATTCTGGTTGCCGTCCAAAGGGTCGGCAAGGGCAGATTGCACGAATGCCTCAGATGGCTATGAGCAGGTCGTTTTCGGGCCATTTACCGACCGTATTAATGGGCACACTGAACTCAAGCACTCAGCTTGAAGGTTTGGTCACCCTCAGGATGTAACGCTCACACAAGGCACTCTGCCCCGATCCAGTCACGGCTGGATCGGGGCTTTTTTTAGCCTGGGATTTGTGGCGTGAGTACCGGCCTCATCGCAGGCACGCCAGCTCCCACATTTGGAGTGCATTTCCCTGTGGGAGCTGGCTTGCCTGCGATGGCAGCGCCGCGGTCTAGCGCTGCAACACCCGGATGCGCGACAGTAATTCATCGCGGTCGATGTAGCAGCCCTGGAAATGCCGTGCCCCGGAGGCCGGATCGAACGCATTGCGCGCATGCAGGGTGCGACGGTTGTCGAAGCACCACAATTCGCCCGGGTTCAGGCGCTTGACCAGCCGAAAACGATCCTCCCGCGTCATCGCAATAAACCGCCGATACGCCCGATACAGCAGCGGCATCTGCGCCACGCTGGTCTCGAAGGGCCCGCGTAGAAAGTTGGCCATGCGAATCTCCGCCACGTCGCCCAAGGCATCCAGTGCAATGATCGGCGCCAGGCGGCGATAGTCGCTGTGACGGTCCTTGTTGCGAAACTCCACCGGGATTTCACACAGCGCCCTGAATGCTTCGGGATCTTCCGTGCGCAGGGCGTTGGCGATGGCAAACCCGTCGACAAAAATGCTTTCGCCGCCGTTGGCATCGTTCACCAGGCAATGCAGGAATTGCAGGCCCGGTTGCAGCTCTCGTGTGGGCAAATCACTGTGCAAGGGCAGGTTGAAAGCGGTGTAGGCATTGCTGTCGGCATCGGCCTTGGATTGCACATTGAACAGCACGCCGAAGTTGCTCTCGCGGATGAAGGAAATGCGCTTGGCCACCAGCGCCAGGGAGTCGCGCTCGGTGGGGACGCCTCGGACTTGCGTCAGGCCAGAATCGCGCAGCGCCAGCAACCATTGCAGCAGCGCGCTCGGGTCTTCCATGACGGCCGAATACTCAAAGATCGGTAGCTGGAACCGACTGTCCCACAGCCGCGATTTGGGCGTTGCCGCACGGCGTTCGGCACGGGATTCATCGTCGTAGGCATGCGCCCGCAGCCAACCCGGATCGTACTGACTGCGGTGGCCGCCGCTCCATTCCAGGCTCAGGTTGCCTTGATCAATACGGGCCGAGGCCGGCCTGAGATGGGCGTCCACATCCACAATCTCCAGCACTTGCTCGCGCGTCACGCTGTACACGCATTGGGTGCACGGGCAGTTGTCTCGCAGCCATTGATGATGAAACGGACTGACCCGTCCATCGGCCCACTGCACAAGGATCTGATCCTCCAGCACCCGTACATCCGCGATGTCGCAGATCTTCGGGTAAGTACGGAAATCGGCGACAGCGGCGGCGGTTTGCATGGTGGCTCCTAAGGGTATTTTCAGTGGCTATTTTTTCAGCGGTAGTCCAATCACTCGGCCAAGCAGGGCGGGGCGCGGCAGGTCAGCCTGCTCCGCGCTGATAGCCGTGAGTTTTTCCAGTGTGGACTCGGTGAACGGCGCCGAATGTGGACCGGCCAGATCAACGTGCAACAACATCTGCTCGTTGCCCGCCAGTTCCTTTTCATCCCCAACCAGGTGCAGGCTGTGATAGAGGTGCAGGCGCTTGGCGTCGTGGGCGATGAGTTGGGTATGCACCTCCACGTCGGCACCCAGCTTCACTTCGTGCAGGTAGTTGAGGTGCAACTCCAGGGTGAACAGTGAGTGGCCGCTGGCTTCGCGGTTTTCACTGTCCAGCCCCAGGGTGTCCATCAGCGCGTCGGTGGCGTAGCTGAAGATCAGCAGATAGAACGCGTCGCGCAGATGGCCGTTGTAGTCCACCCAGTCGGGGTGGACCTGGGTGGTGTAGGTGGTCAGTGCGGGCATGTTAGGATTTTCCCTTATTCGGCGAAGGTCATGCCGTGCTTGGCTTTGGTGGTTTTCACCGCCTCCAGCACCGCCAGCAGGCAGTCATCACGATAGCGCTCCAGCGCCGAAATGCTGTGTTTGCCCAGTTGATCACTGGTGCCGTCGACCACATCGTCGATCAGCTTGTCGGTCAACTCCGGCGCTGGCAGGTAGGTCCACGGCAATTGCAGCGCCGGGCCGAATTGCGCCATGAAGTGGCGCATGCCTGCGTCGCCGCCTGCCAGGGTGTAGGTCAGGAAAGTGCCCATGAACGACCAGCGCAGGCCCGCGCCAAAGCGGATGGCGTCGTCAATTTCGCCGGTGGTGGCGACGCCGTCATTGACCAGGTGCAGGGCCTCACGCCAGAGGGCTTCGAGCAGGCGATCGGCGATAAAGCCCGGGACTTCCTTGCGCACATGCAGTGGGCGCATGCCGAGGGATTCGTACACCTTGATCGCCGCTTGAACGGCCTCCGGCGCAGTGTTCTTGCCGCCGACCACTTCCACCAGCGGCAGCAGGTAAACCGGGTTGAACGGATGGCCGACCACGCACCGCTCAGGATGGGTCGAGCCCTCGTAGAACTCGCTTGGCAACAGGCCGGACGTGCTCGACCCAATCAACGCATTCGGCTTGGCGGCGGCGCTGATCTTGCTGTGCAGGTCGAGTTTCAGTTCCAGGCGTTCCGGGGCGCTTTCCTGGATGAAGTCAGCGTCTTTCACACACTCTTCAATGGTGGCGACAAAGCGCAAGCGGTCCTGGGATGCACCCGGCGCCAGGCCTTGTTTTTCCAAGGCGCCCCAGGCGTTGGCAACACGTTTGCGCAGCGCGGCTTCGGCACCGGGCGCCGGGTCCCAGGCGATCACATCCAGGCCATGGGCCAGGGCGCGGGACACCCAGCCGCTGCCGATAACACCGCTGCCGAGGGCGGCGAAGGTTTTGATTTCAGTGATAAAGCGCATGGCAAATTCCTAAAGAGTTCGGTGATCACCGGTGGGAGCTGGCTTGCCTGCGATAGCGGTGTGTCAGTTGGTGCGTTTGGTGGCTGACGTACCGCAATCGCGGGCAAGCCCGGCTCCCACAGGGTTGTGGGGTGTTTGGAAGTCAGCCGCGTTTGGTCAGGCCCATCTTCACGCGGCCCTCGGCCGGGGTCATGACCCGTGCGCCCAGGCGGCTGAGAATTTCACTTGCCCGCTCCACCAACTGGCCGTTGGTGGCGAGCACGCCTTTGTCCAGCCACAGGTTGTCTTCCAGACCGACCCGCACGTTGCCGCCCAGCAGCACCGCTTGCGCCGCCATTGGCATTTGCATGCGACCGATGCCGAAGCCGGCCCACACGGCGTCGGCGGGCAGGTTGTCGACCATGGCTTTCATGGTGGTGGTGTCGGCCGGCGCGCCCCATGGGATGCCCAGGCACAGTTGGAACAGTGGGTCGTCCAGCAGGCCTTCCTTGATCATCTGCTTGGCGAACCACAGGTGACCGGTGTCGAAGATTTCCAGCTCGGCTTTCACGCCCAGTTCCTGGATGCGCTTGGCGCCGGCCCGCAGTTGTGCCGGGGTAGAAACGTAAATGGTGTCGCCGTCGCCAAAGTTCAGGGTGCCGCAGTCCAGCGTGCAGATTTCCGGCAGCAGCTCTTCGACGTGGGCCAGTCGAGTCAAGGGGCCGACCAGGTCAGTGTTGGGGCCGAACGCCATCGGGTTCTCGCCGCCGCCGATCTCCAGGTCGCCGCCCATGCCGGCGGTGAGGTTGACGATGATGTCGATGTCGGCCTCACGGATGCGCTCCATCACCTCGCGGTACAGGGCGACGTCGCGGCTGAACTTGCCGGTTTCAGGGTCACGCACATGGCAGTGCACAACCGTGGCGCCTGCCTTGGCGGCTTCCACCGCGGCGGCGGCGATTTGTTTGGGGGTGACCGGCACGTGTGGGCTTCGGCTGGTCGTGTCGCCAGCACCGGTGAGTGCGCAGGTGATGATGACGTCGTGGTTCATGAGGCGGTTCCTTACAGGCATAGTGGTGCCGTTCGCGGTCGAAAGTGGCCGCGAAACGGTGATTGAAATGGGCTTACTTGCTGGTCAATTTCAGGTTGGCCGCTGCCGGCTTGCCGTCGAAGGTGGTCACCCCTTCCAGCCAGCGCGCCTGGTCTTGCGGGTGATCCTTGAGCCACTGCTTGGCAGACTCGATGGCGTCCTTGTGATCCAGCAGTGGCTGCATCATCCGGCTCTCGTCGGCGGCGGTGAAGGTGAGATTGGTCAGCAGTTTGTGCACGTTGGGGCACTGCTCGGCGTAGTTCGGCGCGGTGACGCTCCACACGGTAGCCATGCCTTCGTTCGGGCCGAGGGCGTCGTCGCTGCCGGTGAGGTAGGTCATGGCGACGTTGACGTTCATCGGGTGCGGCGCCCAGCCGAAGAACACCACGGCTTCCTTGCGGCGGACCGCACGGTCGACGGCGGCGAGCATGCCGGCTTCACTGGACTCCACCAGTTGGAACTTGCCCAGGCCGAACTGGTTCTTGGCGATCATTGCCTTGATCTGGGTGTTGGCGCCTGAGCCTGGCTCGATGCCGTAAATCTTGCCGCCCAGTTCTTTCTCGAACTTGGCGATGTCGGCGAAGGTTTTCAGGCCCTTGTCTGCCAGATAAGTCGGCACGGCGAGGGTGGCGCGGGCGTCTTCCAGGCTGGGTTTGTCGAGGACCTTGACTTGCTTGGCGTCGACGAACGGTGTGATGGTCTGGGTCATCAGCGGGTTCCAGTAACCCAGGAACAAGTCCAGGCGCTGGTCGCGGATGCCAGCGAAGATGATTTGCTGGGAGGCGCTGGTCTGTTTGGTCTTGTAGCCGAGGCCGTCGAGCAACACTTGGGTCATGGCGCTGGTGGCGATTACGTCGGTCCAGTTCACCACGCCCATGCGCACGTTCTGGCAGGATGCCGCGTCGGCAGCCAGTACGTTCGTGCTCAAGATGGCGCTGGCGCTGAGTGCAAGCACACAGCGGCTGATCAGTCGGTTCATGGTGGATCCCTCGGCAGGTCGTTATTGTGGGGGCCGGCGTCTTTATGCGCCGTGAGGCTGATGTTGCGGGTTTAAGTTACGTAGCTTTGGAGGGGACAAAGCGCACGGCGGCGACCAGCTCTTGCACTGCAGCGACCTGCCCCCTTGAATCCACCCGAGAACGGGAGTATCACAGTGCCACGCTGCCCGTCCGACGAGAGCGCCACCATGTCCCAGGATTTCTACTTTCTGCTGATGCCAGGCTTCTCGGCCATCGGCTTTATCTCCGCGCTGGAACCCCTGCGGGTGGCCAACCGCTTTCGCGGCGAGCTGTACCGTTGGCATGTGTTGAGTGCCGATGGCGGCGCGGTGCTGGCGAGCAATGGCATGTCAGTCAACGCCGATGCGGCGCTGGAACCGTTGAAGAAAGGCGCCACATTGCTGGTGGTGGCGGGTTTCGAACCGCTGCAGTTCGCGACCCCTGCGCTGGAACATTGGCTGCGCCGCCTCGACCACGAGGGCGTGACCCTCGGTGCCATCGACACTGGCGCCTGTGTGCTGGCTGAAGCGGGCCTGCTCGACGGTCATCGCCTGACCCTGCACTGGGAAGCCATCGACGCCTTCAAGGAAGCTTATCCACAGCTCACCGTGACCCAGGAACTGTTCGAGATCGACCGCCGCCGCATCACCTGCGCCGGCGGTACGGCCTCCATCGACCTGATGCTCGACCTGATCGCCCAGGCCCACGGCCCTGAGCTGGCGATCCAGGTCTCCGAGCAATTTGTGCTCGGCCGCATCCGCCCACGCAAAGACCACCAACGCATGCAGATCGCCACGCGTTATGGCATCAACAACAAAAAGCTGGTGCAAGTGATCGGCGAGATGGAGCAGCACACCGAGCCGCCCCTGAGCACATTGGCCCTGGCCGAGGCGATCAAAGTGACGCGCCGTCAGCTGGAGCGCCTGTTTCGCCTGCACCTGAACGACACGCCGAGTAACTTCTACCTCGGCCTGCGCCTGGAAAAAGCCCGGCAACTGCTGCGTCAGAGCGACATGAGCGTGCTGGAAGTGAGTATTGCGTGCGGGTTTGAATCGCCGTCGTATTTCACCCGCAGTTATCGGGCACGGTTTGCAAAATGCCCAAGGGAGGATCGGCGGCGGGAGGTGGTTTGACGGCTGATTATAGTTAATTGTATTCGCGACTATGATTTACAGTTCTTTTCATAATCTGGTGGGCCGACGCCCGGAAATGTTGCGCACCCTCCTTGGTGAGGTGGCATTGGAGCTGGGGGAAACGAGCAATCTGGGCCAACTGCTGCGCGCCGGCGTGTGGACCGAATTCGAAAGTGCCTGGAGCGCCCTCACCATTCCCCAGCGTGCAGCGGCCTGAAGAACACAGAGATCAAATGTGGGAGCGGGCTTGCTCGCGAAGGCGGCGTGTCAGTCAGCACTTCTGATACCGACACACTGCCTTCGCGAGGCCCGCTCCCACCCTGATTGATGGTGTGGCTTACTTCTTGACCAGCGCCGAACACGCCGCTTTGTACGCCTCATGCTGATACTTGTTCAGCGTCGCCGGCAGATCAAAGTTGTGCTTCTTGTTCTGTGCATTGAGGGTCTGTGGCGACAACAGCGTCACCTCAACACCCTCCAGCAACTGAAACACCCCTTCAATCTTGAACGTGGTCGGGCCGCCGGCGAATTCCCCTTTTTTGCTGCGCTTCTTGATCGCGATACGTTCGATGGCGTTTGCCTGCACAAACGCCCTCACCTGAGCGGCGAAGGCTTTGACGTTGGCCGCTTCATCGTCGTCTTCAAGGGCGATTTTTTTCGTGGCCAGAGCGACGTGGGTCAACACCTGGTTGTCCAGAGAGGCGACGGCGATGATGGCTTCGCTGCCTTTGATTTCGATGCCGCAAGTCTTCATGAATAGCCTTGGTTCGGAGAGAAAGTGACGAGGATTGTCGCTTATTCCTGGCCAATCGACTCCAAAAACTCCGACCGCTCATCACTCATCCGTGCCAAACAATCATTTTGCGCAATCGCGTACGCCTTGGTGCCGTTTACCGCTGGGAAGGTGTCCACCGCGCAATCAGCGTCGCGCAATTTTTCCCACTTCTGCTGGGCATCCTTCAGACGAGCGGTAATGTCCGCCAGCTTGGTCTTGTCGCTGCCATAGGTCGAAGCCATGCGTTCCAGCAGGCCCAGATAGTTATCCTTGAGCAGTTGTTCAGCGGTGGTTTTGTTGTAAGAGGCGCATTCCAGGGTTTGCTTGTCGTTTTCGATGCCGTCGCACGGCGTGCTGTCGGTGTCTTCGGCCGCGTGAACGCCGGTTGCGATGAGTGCCAAAGCCAGGAAAATCGATTTCATTGCGCCGTCTCATATCAGGTGATGCGGGAATTCTGGCTCAAGCGTAAGACAAAGAACAGTCGCCAGTCAGGCCTCTCACAACAGCCTTTGTCGCGGATTGACGCTTTCGGCAATTCCCCTGTCGTTTTTGCACCCGGCTCTGTCGGCCCCTGGGCATATGCTGGCCCCAAAGCGCCGGCAGACGATTCGGCGCATGAATCGCCAATAAGGGGACGCCTGATGAGCCCAGCCGAATTGCACGCCGACAGCATCGTTATCGACGGGCTGATTATTGCCAAGTGGAACCGCGACCTGTTCGAGGACATGCGCAAAGGGGGCCTCACCGCCGCCAACTGCACCGTGTCGGTGTGGGAAGGGTTTCAGGCCACTATCAATAACATCGTGGCCAGCCAGACCCTGATCCGTGAAAACAGCGACCTGGTGATCCCGGTGAAAACCACCGCTGACATCCGCAAGGCCAAGGAACAAGGCAAGACCGGCATCATTTTCGGTTTCCAGAACGCCCATGCCTTCGAAGACCAACTGGGCTATGTCGAGATCTTCAAGCAGCTCGGCGTCGGTGTGGTGCAGATGTGCTACAACACCCAGAACCTGGTTGGCACCGGTTGCTACGAGCGCGATGGCGGCCTGTCGGGTTTCGGCCGTGAAATCGTTGCTGAGATGAACCGCGTCGGCATCATGTGCGACCTGTCCCACGTAGGTTCCAAGACCTCCGAAGAAGTCATCCTCGAATCGAAAAAGCCGGTGTGCTACTCCCACTGCCTGCCGTCCGGGCTTAAAGAGCACCCGCGCAACAAGTCCGATGAAGAACTCAAGTTCATCGCCGACCACGGCGGCTTTGTCGGTGTGACCATGTTCGCGCCGTTCCTGGCCAAGGGCATCGATTCGACCATCGACGACTACGCCGAAGCCATCGAGTACACCATGAACATCGTCGGCGAAGACGCCATCGGCATCGGCACTGACTTCACCCAAGGCCATGGCCAGGATTTCTTCGAAATGCTGACCCATGACAAAGGCTACGCCCGCCGTCTGACCAGCTTCGGCAAGATCATCAACCCGCTGGGCATCCGCACCGTGGGCGAGTTCCCCAACCTCACCGAGACCCTGCTCAAGCGCGGCCACCCCGAGCGCGTGGTACGCAAGATCATGGGCGAGAACTGGGTCAACGTCCTCAAGGACGTCTGGGGCGAATAACCCACCGCCAACGCCTCTTCTTCCCCCGGTTGTTCGCGCCGGGGGCATTAACAAGAATTTTTCTGGAGTTAAGTTTCCATGGCCAAGATCGCCCCGCAATTGCCTATCGAAGTCGACAGCGAAACCGGTGTCTGGACCTCCGACGCCTTGCCGATGCTGTACGTGCCACGCCATTTCTTCGTCAATAACCACATCGGCATCGAAGAAGTCCTGGGCGCCGACGCCTATGCCGAGATCCTCTACAAGGCCGGCTACAAATCCGCCTGGCACTGGTGCGAGAAAGAAGCTGAATGCCATGGCCTGGAAGGCGTCGCGGTGTTTGAGCACTACATGAAGCGCCTGTCGCAGCGCGGTTGGGGCCTGTTCAAGATTCAGGACATCGACCTCGATAAAGGCACCGCCAGCGTCAAGCTGGAACACTCGGCGTTCGTCTACGTGTACGGCAAGGTCGGGCGCAAAGTGGACTACATGTTCACCGGCTGGTTTGCCGGTGCCATGGACCAGATTCTGCAAGCACGCGGCAGCCAGATCCGCACTGTCGCCGAACAAGTCTACGGAGGCTCCGAAGAGGGCCACGATGACGGCCTGTTCACCGTCAAGCCGTTGTAAGCCGAGGACCGTGCCATGGCTTTCGAAGCAATGTTCCAGCCGATCCAGATCGGCAAACTGACCATCCGCAACCGCGTGCTCAGCACCGCCCACGCCGAGGTGTATGCGACCGACGGCGGGATGACCACCGACCGCTATGTGAAGTACTACGAAGAGAAAGCCAAGGGCGGTATCGGCCTGGCGATCTGCGGCGGTTCCTCGGTGGTCGCCATCGACAGCCCGCAGGAGTGGTGGAGTTCGGTCAACCTGTCCACCGACCGCATCATCCCGCACTTCCAGAACCTGGCCGACGCCATGCACAAGCATGGCGCCAAGATCATGATCCAGATTACCCACATGGGCCGTCGCTCGCGCTGGGACGGCTTTAACTGGCCGACGCTGATGTCGCCGTCGGGCGTGCGTGAGCCGGTGCACCGTGCCACCTGCAAGACCATCGAGCCGGAAGAAATCTGGCGTGTGATCGGCAACTACGCCCAGGCCGCGCGCCGCGCCAAGGCCGGTGGCCTGGACGGTGTGGAACTGTCTGCCGTGCACCAGCACATGATTGACCAGTTCTGGAGCCCGCGGGTCAACAAACGTACCGACGAGTGGGGCGGCACCTTTGAAGGCCGCATGAAGTTCGGCCTGGAAGTGCTGAAAGCCGTACGCGCCGAAGTTGGTGATGATTTCTGCGTGGGCATGCGCCTGTGCGGTGACGAGTTCCACCCGGACGGCTTGTCCCACGAGGACATGAAACAGATCGCCAAGTATTACGACGACACCGGCATGCTCGATTTCATCGGCGTGGTGGGCTCGGGTTGCGATACGCACAACACCCTGGCCAACGTGATCCCCAACATGAGTTATCCACCGGAGCCGTTCCTGCACTTGGCCGCCGGTATCAAGGAAGTGGTCAAGGTCCCGGTGCTGCACGCGCAGAACATCAAGGACCCGAACCAGGCCACGCGCATTCTGGAAGGCGGTTATGTGGACATGGTCGGCATGACCCGTGCACACATTGCCGACCCGCACTTGATCGCCAAGATCAAGATGGGCCAGATCGACCAGATCAAGCAGTGCGTCGGTGCCAACTACTGCATCGACCGCCAGTACCAGGGCCTGGATGTGTTGTGCATCCAGAACGCCGCGACCTCTCGTGAATACATGGGCGTGCCGCACATCATCGAGAAGTCCACCGGGGCGAAACGCAAAGTCGTGGTGGTCGGTGCCGGCCCGGCCGGGATGGAGGCTGCACGCGTGGCCGCCGAGCGTGGCCATGACGTGACCTTGTTCGAGAAGAAAGAGTTTATTGGTGGGCAGATCACCACGGCGTCCAAGGCGCCGCAGCGTGACCAGATTGCCGGCATCACCCGCTGGTTCCAGTTGGAGCTGGCGCGTTTGAAAGTCGACCTGCGCCTGGGTGTCGCGGCCGATGCAGAGACCATCCTGGACCTGCGTCCGGACGTGGTGGTGCTGGCCGTCGGCGGGCATCCGTTTATCGAGCAGAACGAACACTGGGGCGCCGCCGAAGGTTTGGTGGTCAGCAGTTGGGATGTGCTCGATGGCAAGGTCGCGCCGGGCAAGAACGTGCTGGTCTACGACACCATCTGCGAGTTCACCGGCATGTCGGTGGCCGACTTCCTGGCCGACAAAGGCTGCCAGGTGGAAATCGTCACCGATGACATCAAGCCGGGCGTGGCCATCGGCGGTACGTCGTTCCCGACCTACTACCGCAGCATGTACCCCAAGGAAGTGATCATGACCGGCGACATGATGCTGGAGAAGGTCTACCGCGAGGGCGACAAGCTGGTGGCGGTACTGGAGAACGAATACACCGGCGCCAAAGAGGAGCGGGTGGTGGATCAGGTGGTGGTGGAGAACGGCGTGCGTCCGGACGAAGCCATTTACTACGCGCTCAAGGAAGGCTCACGCAACAAAGGCCAGATCGACGTTGAAGCCTTGTTCGCGATCAAGCCGCAGCCTTGCCTGAGCGAGGCGGGTGATGGGTACTTGCTGTTCCGCATTGGCGACTGTGTGGCGCAGCGCAACACCCATGCTGCGATCTATGACGCCCTGCGCTTGTGCAAGGATTTCTAGAAACCACCGAACCACTGTGTACTCGATCTAAATGTGGGAGCTGATCAATGTGGGAGCCGGGCTTGCCCGCGATGCAGGCGACTCGGTCTTGAGTGAAACCGAGGCGATGCCATCGCAGGCAAGCCAGCTCCCACAGTGATCCGGCTTCCATGCTGGACCCGCGTGGTCTTTGGGAGCTTCACCATGTTGAACACCCTTCTTCCGATTCTCTTGTTTGCCGCCCTGGGCCTTGCCGTCCTCGGTGCCCTGCGCCGAGTGAACATGTGGCGCCGTGGCCGCGCGTCCAAGGTCAACCTGCTGGGCGGCCTGTTGGCTATGCCAAAGCGCTACATGGTCGACCTGCACCACGTGGTCGCTCGCGACAAATACATCGCCAATACCCACGTCGCCACCGCGCTGGGTTTTGTGCTGTCGGCGTTGCTCGCCATTCTGGTCCATGGTTTCGGCCTGCAGAACCGCATCCTCGGCTATGCCTTGCTGCTGGCGTCGGTGCTGATGTTTGTCGGCGCCACCTTTGTTTACCTGCGTCGCCGTAATCCGCCTTCACGCCTTTCGAAGGGCCCCTGGATGCGCCTGCCGAAAAGCCTGATGGCGTTCTCGGTAAGCTTCTTCCTGGTAACGCTGCCGGTGGCCGGAATTCTGCCGGTGGACTTTGGCGGCTGGCTGCTGGCGGCGTTGCTCAGCGTCGGTGTGCTGTGGGGCGTGTCCGAAATGTTCTTCGGCATGACCTGGGGCGGCCCGATGAAACACGCCTTTGCCGGTGCGCTGCACCTGGCCTGGCACCGCCGTGCCGAGCGCTTCGGAGGTGGCCGCTCCACCGGTTTGAAGCCGCTGGACCTCAGTGATAAAAGCGCGCCCCTGGGCGTGGAAAAACCCAAGGACTTCACCTGGAACCAACTGCTCGGTTTCGACGCCTGCGTGCAGTGCGGTAAATGCGAAGCCGCCTGCCCAGCCTTCGCCGCCGGCCAGCCGCTGAACCCAAAAAAGCTGATTCAGGACATGGTGGTCGGCCTGGCGGGCGGCACCGATGCCAAGTTCGCCGGCAGCCCCTATCCTGGCAAACCCATCGGTGAGCACAGCGGCAACCCACATCAGCCGATCGTCAACGGCCTGGTGGACGCCGAAACCCTGTGGTCATGCACCACCTGCCGCGCCTGCGTGGAAGAGTGCCCGATGATGATCGAGCACGTGGACGCCATCGTCGACATGCGCCGCCACCTCACCCTGGAAAAGGGCGCCACCCCGAACAAAGGCGCCGAAGTCCTGGAAAACCTGATCGCCACCGACAACCCCGGCGGCTTCGCACCGGGCGGTCGCCTGAACTGGGCGGCAGATTTGAACCTGCCGCTGCTCAGCGAAAAAGGCAGTTGCGACCTACTGTTCTGGGTCGGTGACGGTGCCTTCGACATGCGTAACCAACGTACCCTGCGCGCCTTCGTCAAAGTGCTGAAAGCGGCCCAGATCGACTTCGCGGTACTCGGCCTGGAGGAGCGCGACAGCGGCGATGTTGCGCGGCGCCTGGGTGATGAAGCGACTTTCCAGTTGTTGGCCACACGCAACATCCAGACCCTGGCCAAGTACAGCTTCAAGCGCATCGTGACCTGCGACCCGCACAGCTTTCATGTACTGAAGAACGAGTACGGCGCCTTCAACGGTCATTATCGCGTACAGCACCACAGCACCTTCATGGCGCAACTGATCGATGAGGGCGCGTTGAACCTGGGCCAGCACAAGGGCAGCAGCGTGACCTATCACGACCCTTGCTATCTGGGCCGTTACAACGGTGAGTACGAAGCGCCGCGTCAGGTGCTGCGAGCCCTGGGCATCGAGGTCAAGGAGATGCAACGTTCGGGCTTCCGCTCACGCTGCTGCGGCGGCGGTGGCGGGGCGCCGATTACCGACATTCCCGGCAAGCAACGTATCCCCGACATGCGCATGGAAGACATCCGCGAAACCGGCGCCGAACTGGTGGCCGTGGGTTGCCCGCAATGCACCGCGATGCTCGAGGGTGTGGTTGAGCCGCGCCCGTTGATCAAAGACATCGCCGAGCTGGTGGCGGATGCATTGCTTGAAGAGGCGCCAGCCAACGTTCCATCCAAGCGCGAACCTGCGGAGGTGCATTGATGAGCGACATTATCCGCCGCGACCCACGGGCCGAATGGATCGCCCGTAACCGTCTTCATCCCCTGCATGCGGCGATGCAGCCCGTGCAACACAGCTGGATGGGGCCCAACGGCGTTGTCCGCAAGAACGTGCATGGCGTTGGTTTTATCGGCCCCAACGGGATCAAGCGTATCGACCGCAGCGGCGCCCAGCAGGGCGGCGCGGCGAAGCGTACGGCGGCGGTCGAGGTGCAGTTGCCGCTGCACCAGGTTCCGGCGCCGGCGTTCTACATCAACGTGGTGCCGGACATGGTCGGCGGCCGCCTGAGCAGTCACGACCGCGACTTGCTCGGCCTGGCGCGGCAGCTCGCCGGCAACGACGGCGCAGTGTTGGCAGTGGTATTTGGCGAGCATAAAGAAACCACCTTTGCCACAGCGGGCGTTGATCGCCTGCTGGTGCTGGAGGGCCATGAGTTCGACGGTTATTCACCGGAGCAACGCGTTCAGGGCCTGCGCGCTGTGGATAACCAGCTCAACCCCCGCCATTGGCTGCTGCCGGACAGCCGCAGCGGTGGCGGCGAGCTGGGCCGGCGTTTTGCCGCCAGCCTCAAGCAGCGTCCGGCCACGCGGGTGTGGCAGATCAAAGGCGAGTCGTGTATCGGTCGCGCCGGTGCGGGCCAGGAAGATTTGGCCCGGCCGCTGCCACGCCTGATCCTTGCGGCCGCCGAGTGTGCCGATCCGGTCAGCGAGACACGTCATGAAGTACTGCCCGTGGAGTTATCCACAACCCTGGCGCGCAGCCTGCCACGGATCGAAGATCTAGGTGCCGTGGCGGTAGACCCGGCGGCGATTCCCATGGCCGAAGCGGAATTCATCTTCTCCGGCGGTAACGGCGTGAAGGACTGGGCCCTGTTCCACCAGACCGCTGCGGCTCTGGGCGCCACTGAAGGCGCGTCGCGGGTAGCGGTGGACGATGGCTATATGGCGCGTGATCGCCAGGTCGGCGCCAGCGGCACCTGGGTCACGGCACGGGTCTATGTGGCCGTGGGCATTTCCGGGGCGATCCAGCACCTGCAGGGCATCGGTGCCTGCGACAAGGTGGTGGCGATCAACCTCGACCCCGGTTGCGACATGATCAAGCGTGCCGACCTGTCGGTGATCGGCGAAAGCGCCGCGATTCTGCAAGCCTTGATCGTCGCGGTCGAGGCCCACCGCAACGGCGCCAAGCGCGACGCGGCTTGAGGATATGAGCATGAACACAAATGTTATCAGCTTGGTGTCCATCGGCGCCCACCCGACCTCCGGGCGACCACGCCGTGCCGAGCAAGACGCGCGCGCGGTGGAGCTCGGCCTGCAAATGGCTGGGGATAAGTTGCAGGTGCTACACGCGGGCGACATCAGCGAGCCGACCCTGCGCAGCTACCTGGGCATGGGGTTGCCGCAGTTGCATGTGCTGGAGCAGCCAGCGGGCAGTGATGCCTTGCCGGTGCTCAGTGAATACCTGCGTGACGCCGGTGCCCAGGTGGTGCTCGCCGGCAGCCAGGCGGAAACCGGTGAAGGCTCGGGCATGTTGCCGTTTTTGCTCGCCGAGCAATTGGGTTGGCCTTTGATTGTCGGGCTGGCGCAGGTCGAGTCCATCGACGGCGGTGTGGCCCATGTGCTGCAAGCTCTGCCACGTGGGCAACGACGACGCCTGAAGGTACGCCTACCGTTTCTGGCGACGGTGGATAACGCCGCGCCCAAGCCTCGGCAGAGTGCCTTCGGCCCGGCGCAGCGCGGTGAGCTGGCGGCCCACGAAGTCGAAATCGAACAAGACGAGTTATTCACAGACGCCGTGCTGCAGCCGGCCAAGCCACGCCCCAAGCGCCTCAAGGTAATCAAAGCCAAGAGCGGTGCTGACCGCATGAAAGCCGCCACGGCCAAGGCCAGTGGTGGCGGTGGTCAAGTGCTCAAGGGGCTCAGCCCGGAAGCGGGCGCCGAGGCCATTCTCAAGCTGTTGATCGAGGAAGGCGTCGTACGCTGATCGAATGTGGGAGCGGGCTTGCTCGCGAATGCGGTGTGCCAGTGCCTGTGTTGGCTGACACCTGCCTTCGCGAGCAAGCCCGCTCCCACCTTGGTTCTGCACTGTCCGTGGGATTACCCACAATCCCTGTTGACCCGTCTGTGGATAACCTGTTCGCGGTTGTCCACAGCCCGTTACAATCAAGCCCTCCAGCCCTTTGTACGAAAAACAACCAGGCTAACTGACGGTTTTTACTCGGTTTTTTTGCGCTGTCCGAGCATTTTTCCGCACAGAGTTGCCCCCATACTCTGTTGGCGCTTCTGTGGATAACGTGTTCGCTATCGGCTGCAGCCCTTATTAATCAAGGCTTTCAATCGACTGATCAAAATATGATCAATTAGGGGTATTTACTCACCGGAATCTCTGGAAACCGCGATTTATGAAGCTTTGAAGGGGTTTTCCACAGCGTCGTGCAAGTTGCCCCCAAAGTCTGTTGGTGCTTCTGTGGATAAGGTGTTTGCGTACCTCTACACGTCACGTAATACAACGCTTTCAGGGGTTTGATCAATAAGTGATCAACCGCTGACAAAACCCCGGTACTCAAATAAGTCACGGATTTTCTTCATTTAATTTAGGGTGGAAGGCGCACTTGCCCACAATTGCTGTGGGTGGCTCTGTGGATAAGTTGTTGGGTAAAGGCTGGAGGGTACGTCAGGAGAGGGGTTCAGAGGTTTTGATTAAAATTTGAACACTACATAGGAGCCGGCTTGCCGGCTCCTACAGAGGGGAAGGTTACTCGTGAGCCGCAACGCCTTTGAGGTAAGGCGCCGGAGCGGCCCCCAGGTTGCTCAACATGCGCTCGCTGTACCAGTCCACGAAGTTCACCACGCCGAATTCATAGGTCTTGGAATACGGGCCTGGCTGGTAAGCGGTGGAGTTGATCCCGCGCTGGTTCTCTTCGGCCAGGCGACGGTCCTGGTCGTTGGTGGCGTCCCACACTTGGCGCATGCGGTCCACGTCGTAGTCCACGCCTTCCACGGCGTCCTTGTGCACCAGCCACTTGGTGGTGACCATGGTTTCCTGAGCGCTGATCGGCCACACGGTGAACACGATGATGTGATCGCCCATGCAGTGGTTCCAGGAGTGGGGCAGGTGCAGGATGCGCATCGAGCCCAGGTCCGGGTTCTTGATGCGGCCCATGAGTTTGGCGCAGCCCTGCTTGCCGTCCAGAGTCATCGACACGGTGCCCTTGAGCAGCGGCATGCGCACGATGCGGTTACGCAGGCCGAAGCTGGCGTGGGCGTAAGGGATCTTCTCGGCATCCCAGGCGGCGGCGGAGGCGGCCACGTGGTCCTTGAACGCCTGGTCGGCGCGCGGGTCGGTGACGTCGTCCCATTCCAGCAGGGTTTTCAGCAGTTCCGGGTGCGACGCGTTGCAGTGATAGCACTCGCGGTTGTTTTCCAGCACCAGCTTCCAGTTGGCTTTCTCCATCAAGGTGGTGGTAATCGCCACCTTGGTGTTCTCCATGTCGTAGGGTTCCATGTAGTGGTTCAGTGTCGACAGGAAGTCATCGATGGCTGGCGGGTTCTCCGACAGGCTGATGAAGATGTAGCCACCGGCGGTCTTCACGTTGACTGGCTTGAGGCCGTACTGCTTCATGTCGAAGTCGGCGCCCATCTCGGTGCCGGCGAACAGCAGGCGGCCATCCAGTTCGTAGGTCCACTGGTGGTAGTGGCAGACCAGTTTGGCGACCTTGCCCTTGTCGCTGGTGCACAAGCGCGAGCCACGGTGACGGCACACGTTGTGGAAGGCATGCACCACGCCTTCGGCGCCACGGATCACGATGATCGGGTTCTTGCCCACTTGCAGGGTCAGGTAGTTGCCCTTGGCCGGGATCTCGCAGGTCATGCCGGCGATCAACCACTCTTTCTGGAAGATTTCCTGCATGTCGATATCAAACAACCGCTCATCAGAGTAAAACGGCTGCGGCAGCGAGAAAGTGCGCTCGCGCTCTTGCAGCATTTGCGCGGTGGCCTTGCGTGCGGGTTCCAGCGGATCGCCCAAGCTTAAGGTTGCGGTGACGTCCATCGTGTGTGTCCTCATGGCCATTCTGTGTGGCCGGCGAATAGTGGCTACGGTTGGTGCTTTGCAAGGCGTAAAGAAAGCGTCGTTGTTGGGAGCGAGTGTGGGGCCGGCGATGTGGCGAACCTTATCCATGGGCGACATGGCCCAATCTGTTCCCGACGCGCAACCCTAGGTCGTTGGGGGCTGGTCGCGATAAGTATGTGAATGTCGCAGATAGGTAAATGGGTGGTTCTGACGTTACGCAGAATCGCCACCATAAGGCCGATGTCGGCGGTGGAGAACAACATGTCCAATAATTTCCTGAATCCGGTAACCACCCAGACCTGGGCCAATGGTCGACACATTGTCCGTTGCGTCAAAGTCATCCAGGAAACCTGGGACGTGCGCACCTTCTGTTTCATGGCCGACCAGCCGATCCTGTTCTTTTTCAAGCCAGGGCAATTCGTCACCCTGGAGCTGGAAATCGACGGCCAGCCGATCATGCGCTCCTACACCATTTCCAGCTCGCCCTCGGTGCCTTACAGCTTCTCGGTGACCATCAAGCGCGTGCCGGGCGGCAAGGTTTCCAACTGGTTGCACGATACCCTTCATGAAGGGCAAGAGTTGGCGGTGCACGGGCCGGTGGGCTTGTTCAACGCCATCGACTTCCCGAGTCCGAAAGTGCTGTACCTCAGCGGCGGCGTGGGCATCACGCCGGTGATGTCGATGGCGCGCTGGTTCTACGACACCAACGCCAACGTCGACATGACGTTTATCCACAGCGCCCGTTCGCCCAAGGACATCATCTATCACCGCGAGCTGGAGCATATGGCGTCGCGGATCGACAACTTCAGCCTGCACCTGATCTGCGAGAAACATGGTTTGGGTGAGCCTTGGGCGGGTTATCGCGGTTACCTGAACCACAAGATGCTGGAACTGATGGTGCCGGACTTCCTGGAGCGCGAAGTGTTCTGCTGCGGCCCTACGCCTTACATGAACGCGGTAAAGCGCCTGCTGGAAGTGGCAGGGTTCGACATGACGCGGTACCACGAGGAATCGTTTGGCGCCACACCGCCGGAAGCCCGTGCGGACGCGGTGGAGCAAGCCGAACAAGCCGCCGACGCGCCGGAAATCGACCTGGCGGATCTGCACCAGGTGGAGTTCATTGCGTCGGGCAAAAGCATTCGCGTCGCCCCCGGCGAAACCGTGCATGCCGCAGCCGCCAAGCTTGGCCTGTTGATCCCCAAAGCCTGCGGCATGGGCATCTGCGGCACCTGCAAGGTGATGAAGCTGGGCGGCGAGGTGGAGATGGAGCACAACGGTGGCATCACCGAAGAAGACGAAGCCGAAGGTTATATCCTGTCGTGCTGCAGTGTGCCGAAGGGTGATGTGCGCATCGAGTTCTGACCCTCAGTAGAGTGCTGGCCGCCGACCCGGTTGACGCCGCGCGCTCCGCCGTGGCGGTCGCAGGCCGCGATGAACATGCAGTTGACCGCCGTCCAGGGCACCGGGAAATAGAGCATCAAGAGCCGAAGGCCTTGTGAGCGAAATCACATCAGTGCCGCGTCGCAGGTCATGAGTCTGCGGCGCGAGCCTTAGTGGTTAGCGGACGAAAAGGTTGATGGTGTACGCGCCGGATGCTGTCATTTCGAACTCTTTGCCGGTGACCGTAAAGAGCCTGGAAGGCTCGACGATGGTGTCGCCGACATTCGCCAGCTTCCTCAGGTCGTCGAGGCTGACGAGTGTGGCGCTGGTGGCGTCTCGGCGTTGCGAGTCAATCGTGTAGCGTTGAATTTCCATGATGTTGCCCTCTATAGGATTTCCCTTTCCAGCCGAATATTCGGCAGGCAGTCAGCCCCGAAAAAACGCGTCCGTTTGTTCGGGGTGACGAAATCCTAACCAAGGCAGGGGGTAGATAGATACTGTCAGAAATACCTACAAACAGTCTCTGAAAACGCCCTGAAGGGCCCGTCGTTTCAGGCTTCCATTACTTTCCGAATATCCGCCGCCAATTCTCTTACACGTTCTTCCTCGGTATCCCACGCACACATGAAGCGTGCGCCGCCTTTGCCGATGAACGTGTAGAAGCGCCAGCCCTTGGCGGTCAACGCCGCAATCGCCGGTTCCGAGAGCTGCAGGAACACGCCATTGGCTTGCACCGGGAACATCAGTTCCACGCCGGGAATGTCGGCCACCAGGCTGCTTAGCAGTTGTGCACAGTGGTTAGCGTGGCGTGCATGCTTGAGCCAGGCATCGTTTTCCAGCAGGCCCACCCACGGGGCGGAGAGGAAGCGCATTTTCGACGCCAACTGGCCGGCCTGTTTGCAGCGGTAGTCGAAGTCTTCGGCCAGCTTATGGTTGAAGAACAGGATCGCTTCGCCCACGGCCATGCCGTTTTTGGTGCCGCCAAAGCACAGCACGTCCACGCCGGCCTTCCAGGTCAGGTCCGCCGGTGAGCAGCCAAGGAATGCGCAGGCGTTGGAGAAGCGTGCGCCGTCCATGTGCAGGTTCAGGCCCAACTCTTTGCAGGTGGCGCTGATGGCGCGGATTTCATCCGGGGTATACACGCTGCCGACTTCGGTGGCCTGTGTCAGGGTGACCACGCGCGGCTTGGGGTAGTGAATGTCCTGGCGCTTGAGGGCGATCTCGCGGATCGATTCCGGGGTCAGTTTGCCGTTTTCGGTGCGCGCGGTGAGCAGCTTGGAACCGTTGGAGAAAAACTCCGGTGCGCCGCATTCGTCGGTTTCGACGTGGGCGGTTTCCGAGCAAATCACGCTATGGTAACTCTGGCACAACGAGGACAGCGCCAGGGAGTTGGCGGCGGTGCCGTTGAAGGCGAAGAACACTTCGCAGTCGGTTTCGAACAGGTTGCGGAAACCGTCGGCGGCACGGTGGGTCCATTCATCATCGCCGTAGGCGCGCTGATGGCCCTGGTTGGCTTGTTCCATGGCGGCCCAGGCTTCCGGGCAAATGCCCGAATAGTTGTCACTGGCGAATTGTTGGCTCTTGTCGGTCATGGCCCATTCCTGTGGTCGATGTTGGTGCGCACTGTAACCAAGATTGTCGCGGGTGCGCACGCACTGTAAATGCAAAGTCACTGGGGAATTATGCACGGTACTGGAACCCTGCCTGTCGGACATGTCCGTGACGGCGCTTTGGATCTGCTCAAGTGGCTGGCGCTGTTGAGCATGGTGCTCGACCACCTGCGCTATGTCGGGCTGAGCCTGGACGGCCTGTATGTGCCGGGACGCTTGGCGTTCCCGTGGTTTTGCCTGGCGATTGCGGCGAATCTGCATCGGGTCAGGCACGCACCCGTGACAGGCCAATGGCGCTACCTGGGCTGGCTGTTGGTGTTCAGCGTGATCAGCGAAGTGCCCTATCGGCTGTTTATCGAGGATGCCGATACGTTGAACGTCTTGCCGACCTTGGCACTGGGCCTGCTGGTTGCCCGAGGATGGCAGCAGAAGGCGCTTTTTGATCGCGTATTGGCGCTGATTGCCGTCACGATCGCCGCCGTGTTTTCCACGCAGCTGATGTTCGGTTTGTTTGGTGTATTACTGCCGCTGGCGATGCTGCTGGTGTTCCGTCGTCCCTGGTATTTCAGCGTGTTGCCGGGGTTGGTGTGTGTGGCCGCCAATCAATGGCAGATTCTGCTTAATAGCGGCACGCCTGTCGCGTTGTCGGGATTGGCCGCATGCCTGATCGCGCCGTTGGCGGGATTAGTCCTGTTGCGACATGCCAAAGATGTCACGCCGCCGGCCATGCGCCGTTGGGCTTACGCCCTCTACCCCCTGCATTTCCTTCTGCTGCTGCTCGTTCGCAAGATCATCGCTTAACCCTTGTGGGAGCTGGCTTGCCTGCGATGGCATCACCTCGGTTCTGCTTATAGACCGAGGTGTCTGCATCGCAGGCAAGCCAGCTCCCACACAAGCCCATTCCCACATTTGTTTCGGTGTTGTTCACGCCATGTCGTAAACGCACCTTTGCGTGGCGTCCGTAGGCATTTGATCTTGAGGCGTCAGCCCTACCATCGCATCAAAGGGCCCCTGAACGGGCCTCAACAATACGAAAGGCTGGGAGAGACGCGATGTTCAGCAAACAAGACCAGATCCAGGGATATGACGACGCACTGCTGGCGGCCATGAATGCCGAGGAGCAGCGTCAGGAAGATCATATCGAGCTGATCGCGTCAGAGAACTACACCAGCAAACGCGTGATGGAAGCCCAAGGCAGCGGCCTCACCAACAAATACGCGGAAGGTTATCCGGGCAAGCGCTACTACGGTGGCTGCGAGCACGTGGACAAAGTTGAAGCCCTGGCCATTGAACGCGCCAAGCAACTGTTCGGCGCCGATTACGCCAACGTGCAGCCGCACTCCGGTTCGTCCGCCAACAGTGCGGTGTACCTGGCCCTGCTGCAAGCCGGCGACACCATCCTCGGCATGAGTCTGGCGCACGGCGGTCACCTGACCCACGGCGCCAAAGTGTCGTCTTCGGGCAAGGTGTACAACGCCGTGCAATACGGCATCAACACCGACACCGGCCTGATCGACTACGACGAAGTCGAGCGTCTGGCCGTCGAGCATAAGCCGAAAATGGTGGTGGCCGGTTTCTCTGCCTACTCCAAGACGCTGGATTTCCCACGTTTCCGTCAGATTGCCGACAAGGTGGGCGCACTGCTGTTCGTTGACATGGCCCACGTCGCTGGCCTGGTTGCCGCCGGCCTGTACCCGAACCCGCTGCCGTATGCGGATGTGGTCACCACCACCACCCACAAGACCCTGCGCGGTCCACGGGGCGGTCTGATCCTGGCCAAGTCCAACGAAGAAATCGAAAAGAAACTCAACGCCGCGGTATTCCCCGGCGCCCAAGGCGGCCCGCTGATGCACGTCATCGCCGGCAAGGCCGTGTGCTTCAAGGAAGCGCTGGAGCCAGGCTTCAAGGCCTATCAGCAGCAAGTGATCGATAACGCCCAGGCCATGGCCGATGTGTTTATCAAGCGCGGCTACGATGTGGTATCCGGCGGCACCGACAACCACCTGTTCCTGGTCAGCCTGATTCGTCAGGGCCTCACCGGCAAAGAAGCGGACGCCGCCCTGGGCCGCGCCCACATCACCGTCAACAAGAACGCCGTGCCGAATGACCCGCAGTCGCCGTTCGTGACCTCGGGCCTGCGTATCGGCACCCCGGCGGTGACCACGCGTGGTTTCAAAGTGCCGCAGTGCATCGAACTGGCCGGCTGGATCTGCGACATCCTCGACAACCTCGGCGACGCCGATGTCGAGGCCAACGTGGCCAAGCACGTGTCTGCCCTGTGCGCTGATTTCCCGGTTTATCGCTGAGCGCGGTTTTGGAGTAATGACTATGCAACGCTACTCGGGCTTCGGCCTCTTCAAGCACTCACTCAGCCACCACGAAAACTGGCAGAAGATGTGGCGCACGCCGACCCCTAAGAAGGTCTACGACGTGGTCATCGTCGGCGGCGGCGGGCATGGTCTGGCGACCGCCTACTACCTGGCCAAGGAGCACGGCATCACCAACGTGGCCGTGGTCGAGAAAGGCTGGCTGGGCGGCGGTAACACCGCGCGCAACACCACCATCGTGCGTTCCAACTACCTGTGGGACGAGTCGGCCCACCTGTACGAACACGCGATGAAACTGTGGGAAGGCCTGTCTCAGGACCTGAACTACAACGTGATGTTCTCCCAGCGCGGCGTCTACAACCTGTGCCACACCCTGCAGGACATTCGTGATTCCGAGCGCCGCGTCAGCGCCAACCGCCTCAACGGTGTGGACGGCGAACTGCTCAACGCCAAGCAAGTGGCCGACGAGATTCCGTACCTCGACTGCTCCAAGAACACCCGCTACCCGGTCCTCGGCGCCACTGTGCAACGTCGTGGCGGCGTGGCCCGTCACGATGCCGTGGCCTGGGGCTTTGCGCGTGCCGCCGACGCACTCGGCGTGGACCTGATCCAGCAGACCGAAGTGATCGGTTTCCGCAAGGAAAACGGCGTGTGCATCGGTGTGGAAACCAACAAGGGCTTTATCGGCGCCAAGCGCGTCGGTGTGGTCACTGCCGGTAACTCCGGGCACATGGCTTCGCTCGCCGGGTTCCGCCTGCCGATTGAATCCCACCCGCTGCAAGCCCTGGTGTCGGAGCCGATCAAGCCGATTATCGACAGCGTGATCATGTCCAACGCCGTGCACGGCTACATCAGCCAGTCCGACAAAGGCGACCTGGTGATCGGCGCCGGTATCGACGGCTACAACGGCTACGGCCAGCGTGGTTCGTACCCGGTGATCGAGCACACCATCCAGGCCATCGTCGAGATGTTCCCCGTGCTGTCGCGCGTGCGCATGAACCGTCAGTGGGGCGGGATCGTCGACACCACGCCCGACGCTTGCCCGATCATCTCCAAGACGCCGGTGCCGAACATGTTCTTCAACTGCGGTTGGGGCACCGGTGGCTTCAAGGCCACACCGGGCTCAGGCAACGTGTTTGCCGCCAGCCTCGCCAAGGGTGAAATGCACCCGCTGGCCGCGCCTTTTTCCATCGACCGTTTCCACAACGGTGCGTTGATCGACGAACACGGCGCTGCGGCCGTCGCCCACTAACAGGAGAAATTCCCTATGTTGCATATCTTCTGTCCTCACTGTGGCGAACTGCGCTCCGAAGAGGAATTCCACGCGTCCGGCCAAGCGCACATCCCGCGCCCGCTGGACCCGAACGCCTGCACCGATGAAGAGTGGGGCGACTACATGTTCTTCCGCGACAACCCCCGTGGCCTGCACCACGAACTGTGGATCCACGCGGCGGGTTGCCGTCAGTACTTCAACGCGACCCGCGACACCCTGACCTACGAAATTCTTGAAACCTACAAGATCGGTGAGAAGCCACAATTCACCGCCAAGGCCTCTGGAGAGAAGGTATGAGCCAGACCAATCGCCTGTCCAACGGTGGCCGGATCGACCGTAATAAAGTCCTGACGTTTACCTTCAACGGCCAGAGCTACAAAGGCTTTGAGGGCGACACACTGGCCGCAGCCTTGCTGGCCAACGGCGTCGACATCATCGGCCGCAGCTTCAAGTACTCGCGTCCTCGCGGCATCTTCGCGGCAGGCGCTGAAGAGCCGAACGCGGTGCTGCAGATCGGCGCCACCGAAGCCACGCAAATCCCTAACGTGCGCGCTACGCAACAGGCGCTGTACCAGGGCTTGGTCGCCACCAGCACCAATGGCTGGCCGAACGTCAACAATGACGTGATGGGCATTCTCGGCAAGGTTGGCGGCAAGCTGATGCCGCCGGGCTTCTACTACAAAACCTTCATGTACCCGCAATCGTTCTGGATGACCTACGAGAAGTACATCCGCAAGGCCGCTGGCCTGGGCCGTTCGCCGACCGAGAACGATCCGGACACCTACGACAACTTCAACCGTCATTGCGACGTGCTGGTGGTGGGCGCAGGCCCTGCCGGTTTGGCGGCTGCACTTGCCGCTGCGCGCAGCGGTGCCCGTGTGATCCTCGCCGATGAGCAGGAAGAGTTCGGCGGTTCGCTGCTGGACTCGCGTGAAAGCCTCGACGGCAAGCCGGCGGCTGAATGGGTTGCCAGCGTCATTGCCGAACTGAAGGCCCTGCCGGACGTGGTGCTGCTGCCTCGCGCCACCGTCAACGGCTACCACGACCATAACTTCCTGACTATTCACGAGCGCCTCACCGATCACCTTGGTGACCGTGCGCCGATTGGCGTGGTGCGTCAGCGTATCCACCGTGTGCGCGCCAAGCGCGTGGTGTTGGCGACCGGTGCGTGCGAGCGTCCACTCGTCTACGGCAACAACGACGTGCCGGGCAACATGCTGGCTGGCGCGGTGTCCACTTACGTGCGCCGCTACGGCGTGGCACCGGGCAAGAAACTGGTGTTGTCCACCAACAACGATCACGCCTACCGCGTAGCGCTCGACTGGCTCGATGCAGGCCTGCAAGTGGTTGCCGTCGCCGATGTGCGCCACAACCCACGTGGCGCACTGGTTGAAGAAGCCCGCGCCAAAGGCATTCGTATCCTCACCGGCAGCGCCGTGATCGAAGCCCGTGGCAGCAAGCACGTCACCGCCGCCCGCGTGGCCGCGATCGATGTGAAAGCGCATAAAGTCACCAGCCCCGGCGAATGGCTGGACTGTGACCTGGTCGCCAGCTCCGGCGGCTACAGCCCGGTAGTCCACCTGGCTTCGCACCTGGGCGGCAAGCCGACCTGGCGTGAAGACATCCTCGGTTTCGTGCCGGGCGAAGCACCGCAGAAACGCGTGTGTGTCGGCGGTATCAACGGCGTTTATGGCCTTGGCGATTCGCTGGCGGATGGTTTTGAAGGCGGCGTGCGCGCGGCCAGCGAAGCCGGTTTTGCCCCGGTGGAAGGCACTCTGCCAAAGGCCTTGAGCCGGCTGGAAGAACCGACGCTTGCGGTGTACCAAGTGCCGCATGACAAGCCGACGGCACGGGCACCGAAGCAATTTGTCGACCTGCAAAACGACGTGACCGCTGCCGCCATCGAACTGGCGACCCGAGAAGGGTTCGAGTCGGTCGAGCACGTCAAACGCTACACCGCGCTGGGCTTCGGCACCGACCAGGGCAAGCTGGGCAACGTCAACGGCCTGGCCATTGCCGCGCGCTCGCTGAACGTGACCATCCCGCAGATGGGCACCACCATGTTCCGCCCGAACTACACGCCGGTTACGTTTGGCGCAGTGGCGGGCCGGCACTGTGGGCACATCTTCGAGCCGGTGCGCTACACCGCGCTGCACGCCTGGCACGTGAAGAACGGCGCCGAGTTTGAAGATGTCGGCCAGTGGAAACGCCCTTGGTACTTCCCACGCAACGGTGAAGACCTGCACGCCGCGGTGAAGCGTGAATGCCTGGCTGTGCGCGACAGCGTCGGCCTGCTGGACGCGTCGACCCTCGGCAAGATCGACATTCAAGGCCCGGATGCGCGTGAGTTCCTCAACCGCATCTACACCAACGCCTGGACCAAGCTCGACGTGGGCAAGGCGCGCTACGGCCTGATGTGCAAGGAAGACGGCATGGTCTTCGACGACGGCGTCACTGCCTGCCTCGCCGACAACCACTTCCTGATGACCACGACCACCGGCGGCGCCGCCCGTGTGCTGCAGTGGCTGGAAATCTACCAGCAGACCGAATGGCCAGACCTCAAGGTGTACTTCACTTCGGTCACCGACCACTGGGCGACCATGACCCTGTCCGGCCCCAACAGCCGCAAGCTGCTGGCGGAAGTGACGGATATCGACCTGGACAAGGACGGCTTCCCGTTCATGACCTGGAAAGAAGGTTTGGTCGGCGGCGTACCGGCTCGCGTATTCCGGATCTCGTTTACCGGTGAGCTGTCGTACGAAGTCAACGTGCAGGCTGACTACGCCATGGGCGTACTGGAAAAAATCGTCGAGGCCGGCAAAAAGTACAACCTGACCCCGTACGGCACCGAAACCATGCACGTACTGCGGGCCGAGAAGGGCTTCATCATCGTCGGCCAGGACACCGACGGCTCGATGACTCCGGACGACCTGAACATGGGCTGGTGCGTCGGTCGTACCAAGCCGTTCTCGTGGATCGGCTGGCGCGGCATGAACCGTGAAGACTGCGTGCGTGAAGAGCGTAAGCAACTGGTGGGCCTGAAACCGATCGACCCGACCGTGTGGCTGCCAGAAGGCGCGCAGCTGGTGTTTGATCCGAAGCAGTCGATTCCGATGAAGATGGTGGGTCACGTCACCTCAAGTTATGCCCACAACTCCCTCGGCTATTCGTTCGCGATGGCAGTGGTGAAGGGCGGCTTGAAGCGCATTGGCGAGCGGGTGTTCTCACCGCAAGCGGATGGCAGCGTGATTGAGGCGGAGATTGTGTCTTCGGTGTTCTTCGACCCGAAAGGCGATCGCCAGAACATCTGATGCACCGAGTCGCCTGCATCGCAGGCAAGCCAGCTCCCACAGCGCAATGCGTTGCAAATGTGGGAGGGGGCTTGCCCCCGATGAGGCCAGAACAATCACCACAGCATTCAGAACAGGTGCTTTATGACAGCAGCCAACGTATACCAACAACGCCCCACCACCGGCGCCAAGGCCGAGTCGTCGCTGCACCATGCCGACCTCGCCAGCCTGGTCGGCAAAGGTCGCAAGAACGCCGGTGTGACCGTGCGCGAGAAAAAGCTTCTGGGCCACCTGACCCTTCGCGGTGATGGCCACGATGCAGCCTTCGCCGCCGGCGTGCACAAAGCGCTCGGCATTGAGCTTCCAGGGGCCCTGCAAGTCATCGTCAAAGGCGAAACCAGCCTGCAATGGCTCGGCCCGGATGAGTGGCTGCTGATCGTGCCAAGCGGTGAAGAATTTGCCGCCGAGCAAAACCTGCGTGCCGCCCTGGGTGATTTGCATATCCAGATCGTCAACGTCAGCGGCGGCCAGCAGATTCTTGAACTCAGCGGCCCGAACGTGCGTGACGTGCTGATGAAGTCCACCAGCTACGACGTGCACCCCAACAACTTCCCGGTGGGCAAGGCGGTGGGCACGGTGTTCGCCAAGTCGCAACTGGTGATCCGCCACACGGCTGAAGACACCTGGGAACTGCTGATCCGTCGCAGCTTCTCGGATTACTGGTGGTTGTGGTTGCAGGATGCATCTGCCGAATTTGGCCTGAGCGTCCAAGCCTGAGGAATACCCCATGAGCCGCGCACCCGATACATGGATTTTGACCGCCGACTGCCCCAGCGTGCTCGGCACGGTGGACGCGGTCACCCGCTACCTGTTCGAGCAGGGTTGCTACGTTACTGAGCACCACTCGTTCGATGACCGGCTGTCGGGCCGGTTCTTCATCCGCGTGGAGTTCCGCCAGCCCGACGGTTTTGACGAGCAGGCCTTTCGTGATGGCCTGGCCACCCGGGGTGAAGCCTTCGGCATGATCTTCGAGCTGACGGCGCCGAACTACCGGCCAAAAGTGGTGATCATGGTCTCCAAGGCCGATCACTGCCTGAACGACCTGCTGTACCGCCAGCGCATCGGCCAACTGTCGATGGACGTGGTGGCGGTGGTGTCCAACCACCCCGATCTCAAACCTTTGGCCGACTGGCACCAGATTCCCTACTACCATTTCCCCCTCGACCCCAACGACAAACCGTCCCAGGAGCGTCAAGTGTGGCAGGTGGTGGAAGACACCGGCGCGGAACTGGTGATCCTTGCGCGCTACATGCAAGTGTTGTCGCCGGAGCTGTGCCGCAAGCTGGATGGCAAGGCCATCAACATTCATCACTCGTTGCTGCCGGGGTTCAAGGGCGCCAAGCCGTATCACCAGGCGTACAACAAGGGTGTGAAATTGGTCGGCGCCACGGCGCATTACATCAACAACGACCTGGACGAAGGCCCGATCATTGCCCAGGGCGTGGAAGTGGTGGATCACAGCCACTATCCCGAGGATTTGATTGCCAAGGGACGGGATATTGAAGGGCTGACACTGGCCCGGGCGGTGGGGTATCACATTGAGCGAAGGGTGTTTCTCAACGCCAATCGCACGGTCGTTCTTTAGATCGCTATCGCAGGCACGCCAGCTCCCACATTCGACCGCATTTCAAGGTTGGAACCCGATCAAATGTGGGAGCGGGCTTGCCCGCGATGAGGTCCTTACTAACAACGCAAAAACAGCATCTGTACCCGAGCACTTAAACGCGCTGCCCAACCAAAGAGGCAACGCAGTTCCATAAAAACAACAGCGAGGTGAAAGCATGTCTGGTAATCGTGGTGTCGTGTATCTCGGCAGCGGCAAGGTCGAAGTACAGAAAATCGACTATCCCAAAATGCAGGACCCCCGTGGCAGGAAGATTGAGCACGGCGTCATCCTGCGCGTGGTTTCCACCAACATCTGCGGCTCCGACCAACACATGGTGCGCGGCCGCACCACTGCCCAGACCGGCCTGGTGCTCGGTCATGAAATTACCGGTGAAGTGATCGAGAAGGGCAGCGACGTCGAGAACCTGAAAATCGGCGACCTGGTTTCCGTACCATTCAACGTAGCCTGCGGCCGCTGCCGCTCCTGCAAAGAACAACACACCGGCGTGTGCCTGACCGTCAACCCGGCCCGTGCCGGCGGCGCCTACGGCTATGTCGACATGGGCGACTGGACCGGCGGCCAGGCCGAATACGTGCTGGTGCCCTATGCCGACTTCAACCTGCTGAAACTGCCGGACCGCGACAAGGCCATGGAGAAAATCCGCGACCTGACGTGCCTGTCCGACATTCTCCCGACGGGCTACCACGGCGCCGTCACAGCGGGCGTGGGCCCAGGCAGCACCGTTTACATTGCCGGTGCCGGCCCTGTGGGCTTGGCCGCTGCGGCTTCAGCCCGCCTGTTGGGCGCAGCGGTGGTGATCATCGGCGACGTCAACTCTATCCGCCTGGCGCACGCCAAGGGGCAGGGCTTTGAAGTGGTCGACTTGTCCACCGATACCCCGCTGCACGAACAGATCGCCGCGTTGCTCGGCGAGCCGGAAGTGGACTGCGCCGTCGACTGCGTAGGTTTTGAAGCCCGCGGCCACGGCCACGACGGCGTCAAGGCCGAAGCACCGGCCACCGTGCTCAATTCATTGATGGGCGTGGTGCGCGTGGCCGGCAAGATCGGTATCCCTGGCTTGTACGTCACCGAAGATCCAGGTGCTGTCGATGCCGCCGCGAAAATGGGCAGCCTGAGCATTCGTTTCGGCCTGGGCTGGGCCAAATCCCACAGCTTCCACACTGGGCAGACGCCAGTGATGAAGTACAACCGCCAGCTGATGCAGGCGATCATGTGGGACCGTATCAACATTGCCGAGATCGTCGGCGTGCAGGTGATCAGCCTGGATGACGCGCCACGTGGGTATGGCGAGTTTGATGCGGGTGTGCCGAAGAAATTTGTGATCGATCCGCATAAGTTGTTCAGCGCGGCATAAACCCCAGGCTATCGAAGATCCACCTGCGGGAGGGGGGCAAGCTCTCTCCCGCAGGGTTTTGTGGTATTTGAAGTATCAGCGGTAGGCCAGTGCGCCTTGGTACACCGTCGGGCCGGTGGGCTGCTTGCTCAACGACCCACCCTTAGTTTCCGAACTCACCATCAATTCCACCGGCTTGCGAATGCTGGCCTGCTGGCGCGGGTTCAATCCAATGATGCCCTTGCCATCCTCCGGTAACAGCCCCAGGGAAACCGGCGCGCTGCCTTCTGGCATGGCCCACAGTTCCAGGCTGCGGTCGGGTTCAGGTGCCGCCGTGGCAATGGGGTCGACTTCGAGGTAATCCTTGTGCGCCATGATCTGCGCCGCCGGCTGCTGGGTGGTGGTCACCAGGGTCGCGGCGGATTTGACGCTGTCCTGGGTATAAAGCGCGCCGCCGAGCCCGGCGACGATGGCCACGCACACGCCGATGAACACGCGCGGGCGGCTCCAGAATGGGTTTTTTTGTTCAATTACTGGGGGGCGGCTGGCACTCATAAGGCTGTTCCTGGCAAGTCTTGAAGTCATTTCATGGACTCTGGTATGCCGATTGGGTTCCTCGACCGACCTGGAACAATGTGCCGGATGCCCAGTCAAACGCCTGCTTTCACCCCTATACCCAGAGGTTGTTTCGATGAAGATTTCACGCGGTTTCGCCCTTTCCTGCCTGATGACCCTGGCAGCCGACCCGGTGTTTGCCGCAGGCTTCAGCCTTGGTGACGCGGCCAATGCCATTTCCGGCATGCAGGGTGGCAACAACAAGGCCGCAGCTGCCGCACCGTCGTCCGAGACGGCTGGCTTGTTGAGCGCACTGACCTCACAACTGAACATCACCCCTGAACAAGCCGTCGGCGGCACGGGCGCGATGCTGGGCCTGGCCAAGAACAAGCTGAGCGGTAACGATTATTCGCAACTGGGCAATAGCGTGCCGGGCCTCGACCAATTGTCGGGCAACAACGCATTGGGCAGCCTCGGGGCCTTGAGCGGGATGCTCGGCCAGACCGGTGGCAGCAAGACCAGCGGCCTGGACGGCCTTTTGGGCAACGTGAAGAACACCAACGACCTGAACACTGCCTTCAGCGCTTTGGGCATGGACAGTGGCATGATTGGCCAATTTGCCCCGGTGATCCTGCAATACCTGGGCGGCCAGGGCGCCAGCAGCTCGGTGCTGGGCAAGCTGGCCCAGGCCTGGGGCACCGGCAGTTAAGAACGCTCTGCGCGCAGTTGCTCGATGCGTGCGTCCTTCTCCGTCCAGAGCTGGTTCACCCAGCTCTGGACGGTCTGGCGAAACGCCGGATCATTCTCGTAATCCCCTTGCCACAACGCCGGATCCAGCTCACGGGTGCGGATATCAATGATCACCTCTGGCACCGCGCCACTGATCAAATCCCAGAACCCTGGAATCTGCTGCTGCGGATAGACCACGGTCACGTCGAGCACGGCATCCAGCTGTTCACCCATCGCTGCCAGCACGAACGCCACGCCGCCCGCTTTGGGCTTGAGCAAGCGGGTAAAGGGTGAATCCTGCTGCTTGCGCTTGGTCTCGTTGAACCGCGTGCCTTCCAGGTAATTGACCACCGTCACCGGCTGGCGCTTGAACAGCTCGCAGGCTTCCTTGGTGATCTTCAAGTCCTGCCCCGCAAGTTCCGGGTGCTTGGCCAAGAAGGCCTTGGTGTAGCGCTTCATGAAGGGGTAATCCAGTGCCCACCAGGCCAGGCCGAGGAAGGGCACCCAGATCAGCTCTTTTTTCAGGAAGAATTTGAAGAACGGTGTGCGGCGGTTGAGGGCCTGGATCAGCGCCGGGATATCCACCCAGGATTGGTGATTGCTGATCACCAGGTAGGACGTATCGCTGCGCAGGTCTTCACCGCCGCGAATGTCCCACCGGGTCGGGATGCACAGCGAGAAGATCAGCTTGTCGATCTCGGCCCAGGTCTCGGCGATCCACATCACCGCCCACGACATGTAGTCACGCAAGCGGCCCGGCGCCGCCAGCTTGAGCAGCGCGAACACCATCAACGGGCCGATCAGAATCAGCGTATTGAGCAATAGCAGCAGTGAAACAAAACAGCCGGTGAGCAGGCGGCGCATAAGCAACTCTTGGGATCTGGTGGGCGGGCCATGATAAGCAAGCTGAGTCTAGAGGCCAAATCACAAAGCGTCGGACGAATGTTTCACAATGTGCCTGCTAGGGTTGAACGCTAACTAAAGACGGCTTTTGCGGTCTAGAATCCGCCTACTTCTTTCCGAGGAAATCACTTCGTGAAACTGCTCCTTGCCTCTCTCGCCCTGGCTGCCCTGCCTGTCATGGCCGCCGAACCGACCCTCTACGGTCGCTACGAATACATCCAGTTGCCGGAGATCGGTGAAACCTTCAAGGCCAAGATGGACACCGGTGCGCTGACGGCTTCGCTGTCGGCCCGTGACATCGAGACCTTTACCCGTGACGGCGACGACTGGGTGCGCTTCCGCCTTGGCGGCAAGGATGCTTCCAACAAAGTCTACGAACACAAGGTGTCGCGCATCAGCAAGATCAAAAGCCGCGCCGACGAAGACGACGACAAGGATGAAGCCTCCGTGGCCAAACGCCCGGTGATCGACCTGGAAATGTGCCTGGGTAACGTCAAGCGCACCGTCGAGGTCAACCTCACCGACCGCAGCAGCTTTAACTACCCGCTGCTGATCGGCGCCAAGGCCTTGCGTGAATTCGGTGCAGCGGTGAACCCGGCGCGTCGTTACACTGCCGACAAACCGGACTGCTGACGGACCACCATGCCGCATATCCTGATTGTCGAAGACGAAGCGGCGATAGCCGACACGCTGATCTTCGCCCTGCAAGGGGAGGGCTTCACCACCACCTGGCTGACCCTCGGTCAGGCGGCGCTTGAGCATCAGCGCCAGACGCCCGCCGACCTGATCATCCTCGACATCGGCCTGCCCGATATCACGGGTTTTGAAACCTGCAAGCAATTGCGCAGGTTCAGTGAAGTGCCGGTGATGTTCCTCAGTGCGCGGGATGGCGAGATCGACCGCGTGGTGGGGCTGGAGATCGGCGCCGACGATTATGTGGTCAAGCCCTTCAGCCCACGGGAAGTGACGGCGCGGGTCCGGGCGATCCTTAAACGCATTGGCCCAGGTGCTGCGCCGGCAGTGTTTCAGGTTGATCTGGAGCGCATGCAAATTGCATATCGCGGCCAGCCCTTGAGCCTGACGCGCCATGAGTTCCGCCTGCTGCAAAGCCTGCTGGAACAACCCGAGCGTGTGTTCAGTCGCGAGCAATTGCTGGATGCCGTCGGTGTGGCGGCGGATGCCGGCTACGAGCGCAATATCGATAGCCACATCAAAAGCCTGCGCAGCAAGTTGCGCAGCGTGGCCGCCGATGCCGAGCCGATCCAGACCCATCGCGGCCTCGGCTACAGCTACAGCCCGGGCAACAGCTGATGCGCCTGGGGCTGCGGATCTTCCTGGTGTATGCGCTGTTCATCGGCCTGACCGGCTACTTTGTGCTCAGCACGGTCATGAAGGAAATCCGTCCCGGTGTGCGTCAATCCACCGAAGAAACCCTGGTAGACACCGCCAACCTGCTGGCCGAGATCGTGCGTAATGACGTGAAGAACGGCACCCTCGGCCAAAGCCACTGGCCGGAACTGCTCAAGGCCTACGGCAACCGTCAGCCGGGGGCGACCATTTGGGGGTTGCCGAAGAATCAGGTCAACCACCGCATCTACGTGACTGATGCCAAGGGCACCGTGCTGCTCGACTCCACGGGCGAGGCGGTGGGGCAAGACTATTCCAAATGGAATGACGTGTACCTGACCCTGCGCGGTGAATACGGTGCGCGTTCCACCCGCAGCGAGCTGGATGACCCGACTTCGTCGGTGATGCACGTGGGCGCGCCGATCCGTGACAACGGCCAGATCATCGGCGTGGTCACCGTGGCCAAGCCGAACAGTTCATTGCAACCGTACGTCGACCGCACCGAGCGCCGCCTGCTGTGGTACGGCGCGGGCTTGGTGATTCTGGGCCTGCTGCTGGGTGCGCTGCTGTCGTGGTGGCTGAGCGTTGCGCTGCGCCGGCTGACCGCCTACGCCGAGGCCGTCAGCGAGGGGCGGCGTGCCGAGTTGCCCCATTACCGCGGGGGTGAACTCAAGCAACTGTCCACCGCCGTGGAGCACATGCGCACGCAGTTGGAAGGCAAGGCCTACGTCGAACATTACGTACACACCCTGACCCACGAACTGAAAAGCCCATTGGCCGCGATTCGCGGCGCGGCGGAGCTGTTGCAGGGTGATATGAGCCGCGAGCAACAGCAGCGCTTCGTCGGCAATATCGACAGCGAAAGTGCGCGCCTGCAGCAGTTGATCGAACGCCTGCTGAACCTGGCGCAGGTCGAACAGCGCCAGGGCCTGGAAGAGCAGGCGAGTATCTCGTTGGCGGCCATGGTCGATGAGGTACTCAAGGCCCAATGCGCGCGGATCGAAGGCGCCGGGTTGCAGGTCGAGCAGTCGATTGCGGCGCAGGTGAAGGTGTACGGTGAACCCTTCCTGTTGCGTCAGGCCCTGGGCAACCTGCTGGAGAACGCCCTGGACTTCACGCCGCCTGGCGGCCTGTTGAGGTTCAGCGCGCAGACGCGACACAACGATGTGCAAGTATGCCTGTTCAACCAGGCCGCACCGATTCCCGACTACGCCCTGCCACGCCTGAGTGAGCGCTTTTACTCGCTGCCACGTCCGGCCAGTGGGCGCAAAAGCACCGGCCTGGGCCTCAACTTTGTCGAGGAGGTTGTGAAGTTGCACGGCGGCGCGTTGCAGATCGGCAATGTCGACGGCGGCGTGCTGGTGGTGCTGCATCTCCACACAGTCTCCACATTGCCCACATAAATCCCCCACACAGGCTGCCCAGACTCTTCCCATCAAAACAGGGAGAGACCCATGAACCGCAGCCTGCTTTTCAAACTTGGCGCGATTGCGCTGCTGATGCTGTTATTGCTCATTCCGTTGCTGATGATCAACGGCATCATTGCCGATCGCCAGTTCACTCGCGATAACGTCCTGGACGACATTGCTCGCAGTTCCAGCTACAGCCAGCGCCTCACCGGCCCGGTGATGGTGGTGCCGTATCGCAAGACCGTCCGCGAGTGGAAGCTCAATGAAAAGCTCAACAAACGTTACGAAGTCACCCGTGAAGAGCGCGGTCGTCTGTATTTCCTGCCGGATCGATTTGAGCTCGACGGTAAGGTGCAGACCGAACTGCGCGCACGGGGCATTTACCAGGCGCGGTTGTTCCACGCCGACAACCGCATCAGCGGGCGTTTCGAGTTACCTGCGCAATTGGGCATTGCTGAGAACTTTGCCGATTACCGTTTTGAGCCGGCGTTTCTGGCGGTGGGCATCAGCGATATTCGCGGTATCGAAAACGCGCTGAAACTGGAGCTGGGCAGCCAACAACTGGAGTTCGAACCGGGCTCCCAGGTGGACTGGCTGGGTGAAGGCGTGCACGTGACATTGCCGGAGCAGGACAGCAAAAAGCCCAACGTCGTGGACTTCGCTTTCGACCTGCGTCTGCAAGGCACCGAGCAACTGCAAGTGGTGCCGGTGGGCAAGACCAGCCAGGTATCGCTGGCTTCCAACTGGCCACACCCCAGCTTCATTGGTAACTTTCTGCCGGCACAACGCGAGATAACCGACACGGGTTTTACCGCCAACTGGCAGACGTCGTTCTTCTCCACCAACCTCGAACAAGCCCTGCAAACCTGCCTGGACAAACAGGGCTGTGATGATTTCAACAACCGCAGCTTCGGGGTGAACTTCATCGACCCGGTGGACCAGTACCTCAAGAGCGACCGTGCGATCAAGTACGCACTGCTGTTCATTGCCCTGACCTTTGCCGGCTTCTTCCTGTTCGAGGTGCTCAAGAGTCTGGCGGTGCACCCGATCCAATACGCGTTGGTGGGGTTTGCGCTGGCGTTTTTCTACCTGTTGTTGCTGTCGTTGTCCGAGCACATAGGCTTCGCCCTGGCTTACCTCATCTCTGCCAGTGCCTGTGTGTTGTTGATTGGCTTCTATGTGTGCCATGTGCTGCGCAGCATCATCCACGGCCTGGGCTTCTCGGCGGGGTTGGCAGCATTGTATGGCTTGTTGTACGGGCTGTTGAGTGCCGAGGATTACGCGTTGCTGATGGGCTCGTTGCTGCTGTTTGGACTGTTGGGCACGGTGATGGTGCTGACACGTAAGTTGGACTGGTATGGCGTGGGCAAGCGCAAGGCGGCCGAGCCTTTGGCATTTGACCTGGAGGCGGTGCAATGATCGGGTTGCGTGAGGATCAGCAGATCAAGGCGCGGTTGGTGGCAAGGATTAACCAACTGTTCCCGCTCTCCATAGGGGACCGTGTTACAGCCAGTCAAGCCGGTGGTTGTGTTTCCAGCATCGAAGGGCGCTGGCTGACGTCGGCGTACCAGGCGGCAAGCTGCGGATTATCCACGCGCCATTGCAGATCCGGATGACGGAAGTCGAGGTAACCCAAGGCGCAGGCCACGCTGATGGCGGCGATGTCGAAGTGGCTGGTCAGCTCGGCAATCGCGTCAGTCTCTAATTCAGCCAGGCTGCGGCGGATCTTTTTGCGCTGTTCGTCGAGCCACTGGTCCCACTGTTTTTCGACTGGGCGCAGGGCGGTTTCGTAGCGCACCAATACGGCGGCATCCATGATGCCGTCGGCCATCGAAGCCAGGGTCAGGCGGCGCCAGCGGGCTGAGCCGTCGCGAGGGATCAGCGGGTTGCCGACGTGCTGGTGGTCGAAGTAATCGAGGATCACCCGGCTGTCGTGCAACACCGTGCCATCGGCCAGGCGCAGGGCCGGGATCTTGCCCACGGGGTTGCCTTGCACCACCTGCGCATCCGGGTTGACCGGGGTCGGCATGCAGCCATGCAGGGCTACGCGGCCCTGCTGGCCGGTTTCAGCCAGCAGCACGCGAACCTTACGAACGAACGGTGAAGCGGGGTTGTGAAACAAGGTCATGCTGGGAGCGGACATGGGCATTCCTCGGAAAGGGCTGTAGGGCCTGTGTTCAGTTGTTTTCTTGCGGGATGGCTTTCAAGTAGTTGTAAACCGTCGCTCGGGAGATCTCGAAGTACTCGCCGAAATAATCGACGAAGTTGCGGATGTCCAGCAGCCCATTGGCTCGCGCTTGTATGAGGACAAGCATGATTTCGGTGCGCCCGAAATCACCTCGCCGCACGCAGTGTTCGACGGAGATCTTTTCGACGATGTCGTTGAGTGTTTCCCGCCAGTCAGCGCTAAACAAGGGGGCGGGGCGCGCCTGGGGCTGCAGGCCCACAGCGAAACCACTCAGTAGCTTTTGCACCTGCGATAACGCCGTGACATCGAAGTTCAGGCACAGGAGTGCAACGATTTCGCCGCTCTCCGAGCGGGCAACGATAGAAATCGAACGTAGCGTACGGTTGTTGGGGCCGGCTTTCTCATACGGCCCGAGGACATCCAGCCCTGGGGCCAGGTCCGGAAGGTCACAAATCAGCGATGCGTCACCGACCTTGCGCTTGGAGAAACCATTGGCGATGTGCACGATCAAGCCGCTGCGGACATCGTGAACCACCGCTTCCAGGTCGGGGAAAAGCAGAGCAGCGATGCCGTCTGCCGCTGCGTTCATGAAGGCGATACTGGCCATGGCGATCCAAGCACAGGTAGGTGGAGGCAACGATTGTACGGAGTCGGCCACACCTTTGACAGGTGCGTTGGCGCGGCCCTCAGTGGTGGATCTGCGCCAGGAAAGCTTGAGCCCTGTCGCTCTTGGGGGCGGTAAAGAATTGCTCCGGGGGCAGGTCTTCGACAATACGTCCCGCATCGAGGAACAACACTCGCTCGGCAACCTGGCGCGCGAAGCCCATTTCGTGGGTAACGCACAGCATTGTCATGCCGGTGTCGGCCAATGTGACGATGACGTCCAGCACTTCCTTGACCATTTCCGGATCGAGTGCCGAGGTGGGTTCGTCGAACAGCATGATTTTCGGCTCCATGCACAACGCCCGGGCGATGGCCACGCGCTGCTGCTGCCCGCCTGAAAGTTGACTGGGGTACTTGTTCGCCTGGTTTTCGATACCGACCTTGTCCAGAAAGTGCCGTGCGTGCGCTTCAGCACGCTTGCGTGAGAAACCGCGAACCGACATCGGGGCCAGTGTGCAGTTTTGCAGGACCGTCATGTGGGGGAACAGGTTGAAGTTCTGAAACACCATGCCAATCTCGCGCAGCGCTTTATGTCGGGCTGGCGATGGTTTTCCGAGGTCGGCATCCAAGGCGCGGATAACCCCGCTATCTGCGACTTCAAGGCGGCTGATGCAGCGAATCAAGGTCGATTTTCCTGAGCCGGATGGCCCGCACAGGACGATGCGTTCACCTTGGCTGACGGTGAGGTCAATGGCGTGAAGTACCTGGAAGTTGCCATACCATTTGTTCAATCCACTGATTTGCACCACGGACTCTCGCGTTGGCAGGGCTGGAAGGCAGAGACTGTCTGGAGCGGTGATGCTCGAATTCATTGGCTTACCCTCTGGACCGCAGTGTTGGGAATGTTGAAGCCTGACTACCCGATGTGCTTGCTCAGTGACCGTTCAAGGCGTCTAAGCGTGCGTCTGACGACCTCGACGATCGCCAGGTACAACACCGCCGCCCAAAGGTAGATCTGGAAGTCGAAGCTGCGTGAGAACGCCAGTTTGGCCACGCCCATCAGGTCGTAGAGGGTCACCAGCGAGGCAATGGAACTGGCCTTGATCATCAGGATCAGCTCGTTGCCCAGCGGCCCGACGGCCACCAGTAACGACTGCGGCAGGATGACCTTTTGCAAGGTGGCCCAACGCGAAAGGCCAAGCATTTGCGCCGCTTCGCGTTGGCCTGGTGCGACGGCTGTCAGGGCGCCGCGCATGATCTCGGCTTGATAGGCTGCGGTATTGAGGGTGAAGGCCAGCAGCGTGCAGAGCCAGGCGTCCCGGAAGAACCACCAGAGGCCTACGTCTTGCCAGAAGCTTTTGAATGACCCCAGGCCGTAATACAGCATGAACAGTTGTGCGAGCAGCGGGGAGCCGCGAAAGAAGTACATATAGGTGCCAGTGATGCCGCGCAGCCAACGGTTGCTCGACAATCGTCCCAGGGCAAGCAGCAGGCCCAGGAGTGCGCCGAGGCTAAAGGAGATGGCCACCAGTTTTGCGGTGACCAGCAAGCCGTCGATAAAACGCGGGGCGTAACGTTCGAACAGTTCCAGGTTGAGCAGCGCACTCAACAGGCTCTCGATATTCATGGCTTGGCACTCAGTTGGTGGCGGCTGAAATATCGTTCGAGAAAATTGAACACGCGGCCGGACAACGCCGAGAAAAACAGATAGCCGAAACAGGCCACGGCGTAGAACAGCATCGGTTCTTTGGTCACGCTGACCGCCAGGCTGGTCTGACGCATAAGGTCGACCAGGGAGATGGTTGAAACCAGGGACGTGTCCTTGAGCAGCGACAGCCAGTTATTCGACAGGCCGGGCAAGGCAATGCGCGTCAGTTGTGGCAGGACCACCTTGCGAAGGGTCGTACCCTTGGGCAAGCCCAGCATTGTCGCGGCCTCGAATTGCCCCTTGGACAGGGACTTGAAGGCACTCAACCAGACCTCGCTGGAAAACGCGGCAAACACTAGGCTGAAGGCAATCATGGCCGCGACGAAGGTGTTGATCGTGACTTCGCCTTGGTAGCCCATGGCTGCGAGCATGCGTTGTGCGGCAATCTGGCAGCCGTAATAAATGATCAACAAGGTCAGTAGTTCGGGCAGCCCACGGAACACTGTGGAAAATACCGTCGCCCCCGTCCGTAGCCAGCGTCGCTTGGACCTCGCCGCCAGGGCTACTAACAGGCCCAATGGTAAACCGAGCGGGATGCAGGCGAGTGCCAAGGTGATGGTGACCAAGGCTCCGGCCAGAAGCGCCGAGCCCCAGCCGCCGTTGGCGAAAGATAACAGTGACAGTTGTTCGAGCATGCCAGAACCCTCTCGCGAAATTTGGCCTGCACGTGAGCCCGAAGCCAGCGCCCGGGCCCCGCAGGTCAATAGATATCGAAGGCGAAGTAGCGTCTGGAGATGTTCTTATAGGTGCCATCGGCGACGATTTCGTCCAGCGCCTTGTTTAGCCGCTCACGCAACTCGACGTCGCCCTGGCGCACCGCGATGGCCGCGTCGGTATTGGTACCGTCGATGTCCCCGAGAAATGTGCAGCAGTCCTTGCCTGCGCCTGCGACCCAGGCGAGCAAGGGATATTTGTCGGCGATGACGCCGTCCAGGCGCCCGGCTGCCAAGTCACTGGCGGCCTCGTCCTGGGAGGGGTAGAGCTTCACCGTGGCGCCGGCCGCGGCGTAATGTTCTTCGGCGTAGATGGCTTGTGTCGAATAAGACTGGGCACCCACTGTCAGGCCTTTGAAGTTGGTCTGGGCGTCGCTGATGCCTGAGTCATTGGCCACGGCGACCGACAGCGGTGTGCGGTAGTAGCGGTTGGTGAAGGCGATCTTCTTTTTGCGCTCTTCGGTGACATTCATCGAGGCAACGATCGCATCGTATTTTTTCGCCAGCAGGGCGGGAATCATGCCCTCCCAGTCCTGGGTGACAAAGGTGCAGTTGACCTTCATTCGCTCACACAGGGCGTTGGCAATGTCGATATCGAAGCCGTGCAGCCTGTTGTTTGAATCCACGTAATTGAACGGCGGATAAGCCCCTTCACTGGCAATGCGCAGTGTTTCTGCGTGTGCCGCGCCCGCGACAGTGCAGAGCAGCCAGAGCGTGGCTGTGGTGATCGTACTCGTCAGCTTTTTCATGTGAATACCTACCCTATTGTTATTGTTTGTTCAGGCGTTGATTCGGACTGGTTGCAGGTAGCGGTGCTCGCATCGCCAGGCTTCATGGCCTGGACCAACCCGACCGCCAGGGTGGCGATGGCAATGTCCTGTGCGGCAAGGCCGGTCAGGTCGGCGACGGTGATGTCGTCAGCACCGAGGCGCCCCGGGAGGTTGCCGGCCAGCACTTGCCCCAGCGAGATGTCGGCGGTGTTGGCGATCAACCCGGCGCGAAGGGCATGGGCCAGTTCACCGCGTTCGGCGCATTGGCGGTGGTCGTCGGTCATGATGACCCGAGCCAAGGAGAGGATTTGCGGGTCAAGTTCCTGTTTGCCCAGGCTGTCCGAGCCCAGGGCGACGATGTGGGTTCCGGGTTTTACCGCAGACACTGGCACGATCGGCTGAGTGGACGGCGTGCAGGTAATGACGACATTGCAGTGCTCGAACACCTTCTCCACCGTTGCCGCCACGTAAACCGTCAAACCGTGATGCTCCAGTTTCTCTGCCAGTCGGGTGGCTCTGGTCGGGTCTCGTCCCCAGATGAGTACTCGATCGGTCCCCAGCAGGTGTGCAGCCCACTGCGCCTGGTGTTCGGCCTGATGGCCGGTGCCGAGAATACCCAGTGCGGTGATGTGTGACGGTGCCCCGGCCTTCGCCGCCAAAGCCCCGGCCGCGGCGGTGCGCCAACTGGTCAACCAGCCTTGGTCGTTGAGAAGGGCAACGATCTTGCCGGTTTGTGAGCTGAAGACCAGCATTAGCCCGTTATTGGTTTCCAGCCCCTTGGAGGGGTTCTCATAGAACCCCATGGCCAGTTTGACCACGAAGGTTTGCCCTCCCCGAAAATAGCCAAGCCGGATATGGCAGTCCCCCGGAGGCTCCTGGAACATCAATTCGCCGGACTTGGCGCTGATGATGTTGTCTTGGGCATGCTGAATGCAGGCGTCGCGTACCACGCGCAGCATGTCGTCGCGCTTCAGCACCGTGCGCAACTCGGTAAGGCTATAGATGGGGAGAGTCATGGGTGTTGCCCCGCAGGTCGGCGGCACAGGATGTGTGACCTTGGGGCGAGATTAAGCCTGCTTGGACTGTTTGTGTAATTTATTATTAATGTCTAATTATTGCTGGGCACGATTTACAACGCTCACCGCTCATCGGCGCAGTACTCCCCACAGCGCAATGGCTGCCGGGATCCCAAGCCCCAGCCAACTCAGCGAATCCCACAACCCGTCTCCCAGCAACGCCGCGAACAACCCTGCCGCCGTGAACAGGCCGATCCCCAGCGGAATACCAAATACCTTCCAGAAATTCGATTGCCTAGGCTTCATGCCTTGCCCGCCTTGCGCCGCACGATCCACAAATAAACCCCGCTGCCGAGCACGATGATGGTCAGCACATCCAGCGTCGCCCACAGGATCTTCATCGGCATGCCGCCGTAGTCACCAAAGTGCAGCGGCTGGGACATGCCCATGGCGTCCATGTACCACGGTCGTTCAGCGATGGCGGTGACGGCGAGGGTGCTGGCGTCAATCAGCACGGGTGTGAGCAAGTGCGAGGTCAGGTGGGTGCTGCCCTTCATGAAGACCGCGTAATGGTGCTCACTGGAAAAGCGCGTGCCGGGGAAGGCGATAAAGTCCGGCTGCATGCCAGGTGCGGCTTTGGCGGCGATACTCAGGAGTTCGGTGGCCGGAGCGCGCTGGCTCAGGGGTGGAGCATGTTTGTACGGTTCGATCATCGCGCTGAGGCTGTCCTGGCGCCAGGCGGCGATGATCAGGTCGGCGCAGGCGCTGATCACACCGGTCACGCCGACGACCAGTGCCCAGGTCAGAGTGACCACGCCGATCAGGTTATGCAGGTCGAGCCAGCGCAGGCGGGTGGATTTGTCCTGGCGTACGGTGGCGAACTTCAAGCGACGCATGAATGGCAGGTACAGCACGGTGCCCGAGATAATCGCGACCACAAACAGAATGCCCATGAATGCCAGCAACAACTTGCCCGGCAGACCGGCAAACATGTCCACGTGCAGGCGCAGCAGAACCATCGTGAACCCGCCGTTGGCCGATGGCATCTCCACGGCTTCACCGGTGCGCGCATCGAGCATGAAGGTGTGCGACGAGTTGGGTTCGGTGCCAGCGGTGGCGGCCATGATCGCGATCACGCCGTTTTTGTCGTCTTCGTCCCAGGCCAGGTATTGCATGGCGTCGCCAGGGCGATGAGCCTGTGCGGCGCTGACCAGTTGCTCCAGGTTGAGCTGCGGCGTGTCGGCAGGCATGTACGCCAATTCCGGCTCGTTGCCCAGCAGATGGTCGATCTCATGGTGAAACACCAACGGCAAGCCGGTAAGGGCGAGCAGCAGCAGGAATACCGTGCAGATCAGGCTGGTCCATGTGTGGATGAAGGACCAGCGGCGGATGGTTTTGCTTTTCATTTGTTCAACCTTCAGACACACCAAAGCCGCCCACGGGGGCGGCCTGGTGGTTAACTCAGCCGATTACCACTGATAGGTGGCGCTGGCGACGACGCTGCGTTGGTCGCCGAAGTAGCAGTAGGAACCGTCACAGGTGGAAATGTAGTCCTTGTTGAACAGGTTGGTGGCGTTGAGTTTGATCGAGGCGCCTTTGAGGGTGTTGTCGAGTCGGCCCAAGTCGTAATGCACCGCACCGTCGAATACGGTGTATGCGTTGGCTTTGCCGAGCCAGGTGTTGCCCTGGTCGCCGTAGGTGTTGCCGGTGTAGCGGGCACCGAAGCCGATGCCGAAACCGTCCAGTACTCCTGTGTGCCAGGTGTAGTCGGTCCACAGGGAAGCTTGCTGGTTGGGCATCAGTTGCAGGCGGTTGCCCTTGAATTCGCCTTTCTGCACTTCGGATTTGGCCAGGGTGTAAGCGGCGATCACCTTGAGATTCTCGGTGACGTCGGACACCGCTTCCAATTCCAGGCCTTTAACTTTCACTTCGCCGGTTTGGTCGGTGACAGATTGGCCGCCTGCGCCGGTGCTGGTAACGAGTACGTTTTTCTGAGTCAGGTCGTATACCGCCGCACTCAGTAAAGTGTTGGAGCCAGGTGGCTGGTATTTGATCCCCAGCTCCCATTGCTTGCCTTCGGTTGGTTTGTACGACTTGAGCGGGTCCACGCTGGCGTTGCTCGCTGGCTGGAAAGATTCAGCGTAGGACAAGTACGGCACAAAGCCTGAGTCGAACACATAGCTCAACGCTGCGTTGCCACTGAAGTTTTTGCTTCGGTCAGTGTTGGTCACGTCTTTTTTATTGAAGTAGGTAGTGCCTTGATGCACCCAGTCTTCCCGTCCGCCGAGGGTCAGGCGCCAGTTGTCCAAAGCCATTTGGTCTTGAACATAGAGGCCGGTTTGTACAGTTTTCTGGTTGTAGTCGTAGTAGGCGTCGGCGCGTGCGGGGCGCACGACTGGTGTCGTGTTGACGGGGTTGAAAATGTTCACACGCCCGGCGCTGCCGTAGATAGACAGGTAAGAAGTGTCTGTGCGCTGGTGGTCCAGACCCAATAGCAGGGTATGGGTGACATCACCGGTCGAGAAGTCGGCCTGGAAGTTGTTGTCGACCGCGAATTGGCCGATGTTTTCGTCAACGTTTGTTGAGGTGCGGTCGATATTGCCTGCCGCGTCAACCGGATAATAGGCATAGGCACCGACAGTCAGTTGCTGGAACGACAACTCCGACTTGGTGTAACGCAGGTTCTGCCTGAACTGCCAGGTATCGTTGAAGCGATGCTCGAAGGCATAACCCAGCGCGTAATAGGTACGGTCGTAGAACTCGTAGTCCGGATCGCCCAGGTTCTTGTGGTGGGACACATCGCCCAGCGGCGATTTGATCTTGGTGCCCACGATTGGCAGGAACTGACTGGTCGCGCCCGTATCGTCGCGGGTGAACTGCGACAGGAAGGTCAGCTTGGTATCGTTATCGATATTCCATGTCAGGCTTGGCGCAATGTTGTAGCGCTTGTTGTCGATGTGGTCGACCTGGGTGCCGGCATCGCGCACCACGCCGCTGAGGCCATAGAGGAACTGGCCTTCATCATCGATCTTGCCGGTGCTGGCGAAGTTGATCTGGCGATAGTTGTCGCTGCCGTATTGCACCTGCACGGCATTGCTCGATTCAGCGCTGGGGCGGCGGCTGACCATATCCAGCAGACCGCCCGGCGGGGTCTGGCCGTACACCGACGAGGCCGGGCCACGCAGCAGGGCGAGGCGGTCAAGGTTCCAGGTTTCGGCTTTCGGGTTGGCGTACACGCCACGCGGCAGTGGCAGACCGTCGAGGAACTGGGTCGGTTCGAAGCCGCGCACACGCATCCAGTCGTAGCGGGTGTCGCTGCCATAGCTGGCGGAGACGATGCCGGGCATGTACTTGACCGCGTCATCCAGGTTCTGGACGTTGCGGTCCTGCATCTGCTCGCGGGTGGCGACGGAAATCGAACGGGGTGCCTCGACCAGTGCAGTGTCCGTCTTGGTGCCGGCGGCAGTGCGCTTGGCCAGGTAGCCGTCGACCGGCCCCCAGGCGCTTTCATAGCTGTCCTGGCCCGTGATGTTGGTGGTAGGCAATGCGAGTACCCCCTCCGGCACCGGCACCAACGAGTACGTCCCGGCACTGCTCTGCTCCAACTGCAACCCAGTCCCCCTCAACGCTTCACGCAGCGCAGCCGGCGCATCGAACTGGCCCTGGACCGGCGCCGAGGTCTTGCCTGACGCCAATGCCGGGCTGAGGGTCAGTGCCAGGCCGCCCTGGCTGGCGATCTGGTTCAGGGTGGTGGCCAGTGGTGCCGCCGGCAGGTTGTAGGTGCGCACGCTGGACGCCTGCTCGGCGGCAATCAGCGAGGTGCTGGCCAGCGGGGCGCTGAGGGCAATCGCCATGGCTAACAGGCTGGGGCGCAACAAGGTGTCTAGCGTGCGGGACATAGGGCGGCTCCTGAATGGAAATATTTCGCAATTGCCTAGGTGCCGAACGAAAAACGAAAAGTGATAGGGCCAAGTGAAAATAAATCTGTGAGCGTTCACAACTCTTCGCACTGCATGGCCCTGAAAGTTCAGGCTTGCGATGCGTTTCAGCCTTGTGCCCATTGCAGTTTCGCGGTCAAAGCGTCTGCGTAAGGTTCTGCACGGGCGATGGCCGCACGCGTCGCTTCACCGTGGCCGAAGGCATCGATCAACAGCAGGGCGTGGGGGGCCAGGAAGTCGCTCAGTCGATTGAGTTGTTCCTCCAGCGCACGGTAGCGAGTACTGTCCATGAGGCCCTCGCTGATATACCAGGCCGCGTGTTTGTGCAGGTAGTCGAGTACGTAAAGGCCGCACAGTGCGTTCACCAGATCCTTTGCAAGCCCCGGCGGCAGGGAGTCGCCGGCCTTTACTGCGCTCTCGATGGCGAGGCGTTGGGCATGCGCTTCGCCTGCCCGTGCAACCACCATCAGCTTTGAATTCCAGACCTGCATGTCGTCCTCACCCAACGTCCGGCGTGCGGCGACATGGTCGGCCACCTCCTTGAGCAAACGGTATTCCAGGGTGCGGGCCATGCTCAGGCTGTACTCGGGATCGTCCAGTTCAGCCTGCGGGTCGGGTGGTGTGGGTTTGCTCAAGGGTTGGCCGATCAGGACCTTGGCGGCATCCAGCAGGATCATGCGGTTATTGCCGCCCGCGTCCTGGTAGATCTTGGCCATGCCTTCGTAGTCGGCGAAACGATTGAGGTTGAGCGCCCCGGCCACGCCGCAGCGCAATCGGCATTCGGTGGCCACCGCCTCGGCGGCGGGGGCGCAAAGGGCTTTGAGCAACGCCAATCTCTGGGAAATGGCGGCCCACGGTGTCCACGTCACCTCTCCCGCGCCGGTGTTGTCCAGTGATGACTGACTGGCCGTGCCCTCGATCCAGAGACACGCGCAGTCATTGGCGAAGCTTTTCATCACGTACGCGGTGGCCAGGCAGCCGAACAGTGCGCGGCGTTGGGTGCGAAAATCCAGCAGGCTTGTACCGTTGCCGATGCGTGCCTGGGTGGTGCGCCGGTTGGCATGCGTCAGGGCCAGTGTTGCACAGGCCAGCATGACGGAGCTCAAACCGGTGCCAACCATCGCCCACACGTTCTTGGGGGCGAAGAGTGAGCGGATCAGACGCCGATCGGTGTTGCCCAGTGGGTCGTGGAAGCGGTTGGAGTCATCAATGTGCGCCCCGTCACACAGCCATGCGTCAAAAGAGATGCGTACCTGATTAAAACGCAACACGCCGTAATCCAATGGCACTGCGCGAATTTCCGCTGGCGACGACATTTCAATGCCGGGGCACGGGCCCTGTGCATCACTTAATGGCAAGACAAAGGCGAAGACACCACAGCGTTGGTCCTGAACCGTCAACTCAGCAAACACTACGCCCATCTTATTCAGGTTATTGATACCGACATTGGCGAATTTCAGCGCGGCGTTGTTCGGTGTGTTCAACACAAACGTACGCGTGTCGGTATCGAATACCGCCTCCAGGCAGGGGGCCATATGCGAGTTGCTGCGGCCTATTTCAGTCAGCGCGTAGACCCCCAGGCTTTCGCCCGTTTCCAGTTCGCGCCGCCACCGGGCGGCATGCGGGTGGTCCTGCTCGAACGCCAGCAGTGTGCCGATGCACAAACCCTGCTGAATCACGCATCCCATGAACAGCGATGGATCATTGATCGCCGCATGAGTGGCCACGGCCATCAACCATTCCGGTTGTTTGAACCCGTGGATGCCGTCGGGCAGTTGCTTGAGCAGATGCTGCAAGCGCCAATAGGTATGGCGGTGGCCGTCGTGGGCGCTCTGGTTGGTTTGCGGATGCAACTGCGGATCGCTGAACGTATAGGCCATGTGCGCGTGGGTTTGGGCAGAGACGGGCCCGTTGACCAGAGGGCGCAGGACGTTGAGCGTCTGTGAGTCGACCAGCAGTTGGCGAAGGGCATTGGGCGGCGCGGCCAGGGGTGTGTAGGTTTTGGCATCGCGCAGGCTTTTGAGGATGCACATCGACATGCCTCGGTTCACGCCCATGTCGATAAATAGGCGGCGGTGGTCGGGCGCTAATGTGGTGAGTGTCTTGGGCAGGTCGGTGGGGTGGGTCACGCCCCGCGTGAACAACTCGTGCAGGTCTTCCCCGTGCCGGTAGCAGCGTCTCAGCACGGTCGAATAGATGGGCATTCTGAACGGCTGTTGCTTCAGGGGCTGTAGCCGTGCGTTCATCACTTCTGCGACATGCCGGTGCGCCGAGTAATGGGAGGCGTAGGCGATCGGCACCCAGCGCAATGGCGGCGTGTTGTCGCCGTAGCGTTCAAGCAGACCGTTCAGGCCGCTCATTTCGCCGCTGATGATGCATTGCTCAGGGGCATTGACCGAGCCCAACTCCAGCTTCAGTTCTGGCCACCTGTCGAGCAACGCTTGCGTCTTTTGCGGCGCCAGGTTGATCAGCAGCATGCCGCCGCGGCCCTCCTCACTGCGGTAGGCCGCATTGAGGGCGCAGACTGCAGCCACGCCCTGCTCAATGCTCAGTACGCCGGCGCATACCCGAGCGGCAATCTCACCAAAACTCTGCGCGAGAATCAGTGCCGGACGCACGCCTGCGTCGTGCAGCAACTGGTTGAGCACAACCGCAGCGCCATACAGGGCCAGTTGCATGACTCCGGAAGGCAGCGGCAGGGCATGCTGATGGGTCAGCAACACTTGAGTGACCAGGCCGGGCTGCAGGCCGGGCTCGTGCTGCGCCGCCTCGTGTTCGATGAGCGCCAGGGTGGACTCTATCGAGCCACGCAACTCCTCGGCGTGTTGGTGCAGGTCGGCCAAGGCACCGCAGGGGTCGTTGCCCTGACCGGGGAAGCAGAAGGTAAACGTGTGGCGGGTGATGTTTGGGAGCGTCGACATCGTTTCATCCTTAATAGAACAATTGAGATGTCTATTGAAGGACACGACGGTAAGGCTGAAACCTGTCAGGCATGACAGTTTTTTAGACGCGTTTGAAATGAGGGTTTGTTCATTTCTCGCTAAGTGATTCGGTGTTTTTCGCCGTGGCTTTCACCGTCACCCACCAGGGAGTGTGCTGCTCGATGTGCACCGGCAGTGTCGGCAGCAGCGCGTTGAGCGCCAGCGTGGTGTCGTGCAGTGGGAAGCTGCCGGTGATGCGCAGGTCAGCCACGTTTTTATCCACCCCCAGGTAACCGGTGCGGTAACGGCTGAGCTCCTCGACCACCTCGCCCAGGCGCGCGTTGTCGACCACCAGCATGCCGCGGGTCCAGGCATCGGTGGCGGGAGTGACGGCAAGCAGCGGGCCGAGGCCGTCGCTGCGCATCAGCACTTGTTGGCCTTCCTTGAAGACCTGTTCCTGGTGCAGCGCCTCGGGTTGGGCCGCCACGGCCGATTGCAGCACGCTCAAGCGTGTGGCGTCGTCTTCGCGCTTGACGATAAACCGTGTGCCCAGCGCCCGCAGGCTGCCATCGCGGGTTTGTACATAGAACGGGCGTTCATCGTTGTGGCCGGTTTCGACCAGGATTTCACCTTCCTGCAACACAACCAGCCGGCGTTTTTCATCGAAACGCACGTCGATGGCGCTGTGGGTATTGAGGTTGATCAGCGTACCGTCCGACAGCTTCAGCGTGCGCTGCTCACCCGTGGCGGTACGTTGGTCGGCCAGCCAATAGTGGATCGGCACATAGCGCTCACCGGCAAACAGCGCCAGGCCAATGACCAACGCGACACTTGCCAGGCCACTGCCCAGCTTGCGCACACGCTGGCGAATACCTTCACGCGATTGCAGCAATGCTGCCCGCGCCGGGCCTGAGGCTACGCTGAAACGCTGGTCGAGCATGCCCAACTGACGCCAGGCGCGGGCATGTTCTTCATCGCTGGCCAGCCATTTATCGAACTCTTCACGCTCGATCGCGCTGCCGTCACCCGAATCAAGGGACAACTGCCAGGCGATCGCCGCATCCAGCACGCGGGCCGACACCGGTCTGGAACTGATCACCGTCACTGCGGCTCGCCATACAGCGCGATGTAGCACTGGCGAATACCTTGGGCCAAGTACTGGCGCACGCGGGGCACCGACACGCCGAGGCGCTGGGCGATTTCGGCGTGGCCCATGCCGTCGAGACGGTTATAAAGGAAGGCGGCGCGGGCCTTGCTCGACAGCTTGCCGAGCAGGCGGTCGATGGCCTTGAGGTCTTCGAGGATCAGGTGCTGTTCTTCCGGCGAAGGGTGTTCACTTTCCGGGATCAGCATCAGTTCGGTGAGGTAGGCCTGTTCCAGGGCGGCGCGACGGAAGTAATCGAACAGCAAGCCCTTGGCGATCGCCATCAGGAACGCACGGGGTTCGCGGGGCGCGCGCAACTCGTCACGGCCCAGCAGACGCATGAAGGTGTCCTGGCTCAGGTCTTCGGCGCGGCTCGGGCAGGCCACGTTGCGTCGAAGCCAGGCCAGCAGCCAGCCACGATGGTCGCGATACAACGCGCCAACAAGCTCACTGTGTGGATTCTGGATCGACGACAAGGCATCACCTGGTAAACGGGATGTTTAAACTAACGAGAATTATTCGCGATTGTGGCAGAGCCGTGGTGTAGGCGCAATTGGCGTTTGTCGGGAGATGACATTAAAACGATGGCGCGTGTTGACGCCGTTTCCATTGGCTCAAACGCTCTTGCAACGCCTGTGGCGTATCGATGTGCTGCTGGCGCGCGCGGCTGAACAGGATGAGCATCAGCTCCGCCGTGGCCAAAGCATCGGCGCTGGCGTGATGACGTTCGCCCACGTGCAGGTTGAAGTGATTGATCCAATCGTCCAGCCCGGCTTCGCGGATATGCGCCTCGGGGCACAATAGGGGAGCGATGTCTGCAACGTCGAGAAACGGATGGGTCAGGCGGTAACCCAGGCTGTCCTTGAGTGCCCGGCACAGCATGTGTTGATCGAACGGCGCATGGAAGGCGAGTAATGGGCTGTCACCGACAAAGTCCATGAAGTCCAACAACGCGTCCACCGGATCGCTGCCGGCCGCGATCGCACTGGGGCCGAGGCCGTGGATCAACACGCTGGGGCTGAGTTTGGTTTCAGCCCGTTGCAGGGTGCGTTCGAACAGTTGCGAGAAATCCACCGCACCGTCTTCGATCACGACCGCGCCGATGGACAGTACCTGATCACGATTGAGGTTGAGGCCGCTGGTTTCCAGGTCCACCACCACCCAGCGCTGGTTGCGCAGGGTGTTGTTGCCCAGTGGCGTGGGACTGCGCAGTTGCGCCAGGCGCTGTTGTTGCGCACTGTCGAGCCCCGGCTTTTTCTTACGCAGCCAGTTGAACAAACTCACAGCTGATACCGCAGCGTCAGGCTGCTTTGCAGACGTTGTGCCTGGCGCAGGGATTCACGCAGGATCCGACGGTCCAGATGGTTGAGGCTGTCAGGGTCGACACGGTTGGAGTACGGCTGGTTCTCGCGGGATTGCAACTGGTGCTGCTGCATGCGGGTCTGCTGGATAAAGTGGTAGGCCTCTTCATACGCGGCGCCGTCCAGGGGCTCAATCACCTCCTTCACCACCAGTTGGCGCAGACGCTCCAAGGTGTTGTTGGCGTGGATACCATTGGCCAGGGCCAGCAGGCGCGCGCCGTCGACGAAAGGGGTCAGGCCCTGCACCTTGAGGTCGAGGGTGGCTTTTTCGCCACCTTTACGGGTCAGTACAAATTCACGGAAACGTCCTACGGGCGGCCGCTGGCGCAACGCGTTTTCGGCCAGCATGCGTTGGAACAACCGGTTGTCCGCCACTTGGTCGAGAATGGTTTGGCGCAATTGCTCGCAGCCACGTTCATCGCCCCACACCACACGCAGATCGAAATAGATGCTGGAACCCAGCAGATTCTCCGGCGTCGCCTCGCGGATAAAAGCTGCAAACCGCCGCGCCCACTCCGCGCGCGACAGGCACAGCTCCGGGTTGCCGGCCATGATGTTGCCTTTGCACAGGCTGAACCCGCACAAGGCAAGATTCTGATTGATCTGCTGGGCGAGTGGCAGCAGCCGGCCACGGATCGCTGCTGCTTCGGCGGCGTCCTTGGCATCGAACAGAATGCCGTTGTCCTGATCGGTGTAAAGCGTCTGCTCGCGACGGCCTTCGCTGCCGAAGCACAACCAACTGAACGGTACGCCGGGGTCGCCTTTTTCGGCCAGGGTCAGCTCGATCACCCGGCACACGGTGTGATCGTTGAGCAGCGTAATGATGTGGGTGATCTGAGTGGACGAGGCCCCATGGGCCAGCATGCGTTCGACCAACTGGCCGATCTCGCCGCGAATCGCCACCAGGTTGTCCACCCGCGGTGCGTTGCGGATGGTGCGCGCCAGATGCACCAGGTCCACCCGTTGCAGTGAAAACAGGTCGCGTTCGGACACTACACCGCACAGGCGCTGGTCCTTGACCAGGCAGACGTGGGCGATATGCCGTTCGGTCATGGCGATTGCAGCGTCGAAGGCGCTGTGGTCAGGGGTCAGGAAGAAGGGCGCCTGGGTCATATGCCCTTCGATGGGTTGGCTGAAATCGCTGGTGCCATCGGCCACCACCTGGCGCAGGTCGCGCAGGGTGAAAATCCCCAGGGGCGCCTTGAGCTCATCGACGATGACGATGCTGCCCACCTGTTGCTCATGCATCAGCGTGACGGCTTCGCGCAGCGGTGTGGCTGGGCTGCACGTGACCGGATGGCGCATGGCCAATTCGCCGAGGCGCGTGTTCAGCGAGTACTGAGTGCCGAGGGTTTCCACGGCTTTTTGCTGCACTTGCTGATTGACCTGGTCCAACAGGCTGCTGACGCCACGCAGGGCAAAATCGCGAAACGGGCTGGACAGCGCGAAGAGCTTGATGAATGCCGGTTTGTTCAGTTGCAGGCAGAAGGTGTCTTCGGCGGCCTTGTGCTCGGTGCGGGTCGCCCGTTCGCCCAGCAACGCGGCCAGGGGGAAGCACTCGCCAGTGGTGATTTCGAAGGTGGTTTCGGCGCTGTCCGGTCGTTCACCCACAACCCGGCCCTGCTTGACGATATAAAAGTGTTCAACCGGCCCACCCGACGGTTTGAGGATGCTGTCGCCGGAGCCGTAAAAGCGTAACTGGCACTGTTCCACCAAAAACGCCAGGTGGGCGTTTTCCATCTGGTTGAACGGCGGGAAACGCTGCAGGAACTGCAGGGTGCCGTGAATATTCTGCAAAACAGCAGTTTTTCCCGCTTGCGCGAAAGCATCAGCTTTACTCATAACAGTGACCGCATTTTTTTGTCGTTATCGTCCTGCATGGTCGACTCCCGCGCGGCGGGTGCCCATTGGACGTAAGTCTAGGTCGATACAAACGGCACACACCTAGGGAAAAACCTTACATGACTATCGTCCAAAACCCGTAGAACGCCCACTAGGCAAACTTTCCGACGAAGTGCACATTGAACGCCCTTCCGCAGATGTCTGACGAGTGTGCTGGGAGATTGATTAGAACTGCTGAGAACCGTATGTCCGACCACGATATTTTGAGTGACGCTGAGCGCGAGGCGCTGAGCGCCGTGATGCTGGAGCCTGATTTACCGCCACAACGCGTGCTGATCGTCGACGACGACAAGGACGCACGCGAATTGCTGGCGGAAATCCTGGGACTGGACGGTATTCGCTGCATGACGGCTGACAGTGGTGAGGCGGCGTGGGATTTGTTGAAGTCGAGCAGCTCCATCGGTTTGCTGATCACCGATTTGCGCATGAACCCCGGCAACGGGCTGGAGTTGATCAAGCTAGTGCGAGATTCCACTCGCGCTGCATTGCCCATTATCATCATGTCGGGGGACGCCGAAGCGCCAGATGTGATTGATGCGATGCACTTGAGCGTGGTGGATTTTTTGCTGAAACCGATTGATAGCGTGAAGTTGGCGAAGATGGTCAAGCGGGAGTTGGGGATGGCGCAGTAGGGGCCGTTTGTCTGGAGTTACACCACACTGTCAACTCTGACAGTCGTTGCAGTGGGCGATCGCATGTTCAATGGTTTGGGTGCTCTTGACGAGCTTTTGGCCCATGACCTGAACAGGAATCTAATTTATGCCCACTGCAGAAGATAACAGCCCTCAGGCTGACGCTGACCACGCGTTAGCGGAGTTTGAATACACCCTCAAAGGCAATCGTCTCAAATTAACCTCGCGGAGGATCATCAGGGACATTCAACGACTGATAATACCCACAGACGAAGTCAACGGCTTAGGTATTAGCTTGACCTATTCTCCGAAAAGAGTCGAAGAGGGGAATAACGAATTCAACTTGTCGGAGATCTCGAAAGTAATATTTATGCTCAGTCCGTTTGAGGAATACGACCGAGCCCCCTCAGGAACGATAGAGGTCAAATATCAAATCATCCCCGAACCTACAGTAGATAGAGTCGAGCTCTCGGGCCTTGTGCGAGACGGCAAAGTCAGTAATAAAACGGGTGATGTACTTACGTTCAGCGGTACATTCAACTACGGGTTTAGTGTGCCTCTAAAGCGTTAATAAAAAGCCCTGATCTCACGATCAGGGCTTTTTCATTTACAGGCCGTTTTTAGCCTTGAACTCCCGACGCCTGCGGTGCAACACCGGTTCGGTATACCCATTCGGCTGTTTGGTACCTTCAATCACCAACTCCACCGCCGCCTGGAACGCGATATTGCTGTCGAAATCCGGTGCCAGTGGGCGATACAGCTTGTCCCCGGCATTTTGACGGTCCACCACTGGCGCCATGCGCTTGAGGCTTTCCATCACCTGGACTTCATTGACGATGCCGTGGCGCAGCCAGTTGGCGATGTGCTGGCTGGAGATACGCAGGGTGGCGCGGTCTTCCATCAGGCCCACATCGTTGATGTCCGGCACTTTCGAGCAGCCAACACCCTGGTCGATCCAGCGGACGACATAGCCGAGGATGCCCTGGGCGTTGTTGTCCAGCTCGTTGCGGATTTCTTCGTCGGACCAATTGGTGTTACTGGCCAAGGGAATGGTCAGGATGTCGTCCACCGACGCGCGCTCGCGCTTGGCCAGTTCGGCCTGGCGGGCGAATACGTCGACCTTGTGATAGTGCAACACGTGCAGGGCAGCCGCCGTGGGCGACGGTACCCAGGCGGTGTTGGCGCCGGCCAGTGGGTGGGCGATCTTCTGCTCGAGCATTGCGGCCATCAGGTCGGGCATGGCCCACATGCCTTTACCGATCTGCGCGCGACCTTGCAGGCCGGTGCTCAGGCCGATATCCACGTTCCAGTTCTCGTAGGCGCTGATCCATTTTTCCGCCTTCATGGCGGCCTTGCGCACCATCGCGCCGGCTTCCATGGAGGTGTGGATCTCGTCGCCGGTACGGTCGAGGAAGCCGGTGTTGATGAATACCACGCGCTCACTGGCCGCCTTGATGCAGGCCTTGAGGTTGACCGTGGTGCGGCGCTCCTCGTCCATGATCCCGACTTTGAGGGTGTTGCGCGGCAGGTTCAGCACGTCTTCGATGCGCCCGAACAGCTCATTGGTGAACGCCGCTTCTTCCGGGCCGTGCATCTTCGGTTTCACGATGTACACGGAACCCGTGCGGCTGTTTTTGCGGCTGCTGTTGCCGTTGAGGCTGTGGATCGCCGCCAGGCTGGTGATCAGCCCGTCGAGAATACCTTCCGGCACTTCGTTGCCGTCTTTGTCGAGGATCGCGTCGATGGTCATCAGGTGGCCAACGTTACGCACGAACAGCAGCGAACGGCCATGCAGGGTCACGTCCTGGCCATTCACGCCGGTGTAGACACGGTCGGCATTCATGGTGCGGGTGAAGGTCTTGCCGCCCTTGGCGACTTCTTCGGCCAGGTCGCCCTTCATCAGGCCGAGCCAGTTGCGGTAGATCACCACTTTGTCGTCGGCATCGACGGCGGCGACGGAGTCTTCGCAGTCCATGATGGTGGTCAGCGCGGCTTCCATCAGCACATCTTTGATGCCGGCGGCGTCGGTCTGGCCGACAGGGGTGCTGGCGTCGATCTGGATTTCGAAGTGCAGGCCGTTGTGTTTCAGCAGGATCGCAATCGGCTGCGCTGCAGGGCCCTGGAAACCGATCAACTGTGCGTCATCGCGCAGGCCGCTGTTGCTGCCGCCCTTGAGGCTGACGATCAGCTTGCCGTCGACGATCTTGTAGCCGGTCGAATCCACGTGGCTGCCGGCGCTGAGCGGTGCGGCCTCATCGAGGAAGGCGCGGGCGAAGGCGATGACCTTGTCGCCACGTACCTTGTTGTAGCCCTGGCCCTTTTCGGCGCCGTCGGCTTCGCTGATGGCATCGGTGCCATACAGCGCGTCATACAGAGAGCCCCAGCGCGCATTGGAGGCGTTGAGGGCGAAGCGGGCGTTCATCACCGGCACTACCAGCTGCGGGCCGGCCATGCGGGCGATCTCGTCATCGACGTTTTGGGTCGTGGCCTGGAAGTCTGCGGCTTCTGGCAGCAGGTATCCAATGTCTTGCAGGAAGGCTTTGTAAGCCACCGGGTCATGCGCCTGGCCGGCGTGGGTCTGGTGCCAGGTATCGATCCGCGCTTGGAAATCGTCGCGTTTGGCGAGTAGGGCTTTGTTCTTCGGTGCCAGGTCGTGGATGACCTTGTCGGCGCCGGCCCAGAACTGGTCGGCAGTAATGCCGGTGCCGGGAATGGCTTCGTTGTTCACGAAGTCGAACAGGACTTTGGCGACCTGCAGGCCACCGACTTGAACGTGTTCAGTCATTGCTTGCCTCACTCTGCGGAGCTTATGCGCTGTTTCAGATTTTCATTATGTAGTGCACGATTGGGCATACTACATGATGACTTGCGGTTGTGAAAATTAGACTAAATACGTCGTTTAGCGACCCACTTTGGTCGTACGGTCACAGCGGAGAACCGGATGTTCTCAAAAAACTAATGGATTGTTCCAGATAAATATAAAAATGGTACACGATTTGTTTTCAAGGGCTTGCGGGTCCACCTTGTAGATTGAATTCCAGAGGGCTTGGCCATGGACCATCTTGTACTCACAATTATCGCCGCCGACAAACCCGGGCTGGTTGAACGCATTGCGCAGAACATCGCCGCCCACGGCGGCAACTGGCTGGAAAGCCGCATGGCCCACATGGCCGGGCAGTTTGCCGGGATCCTGCGGGTCAGCGTTCCTGCAGAGCACCGTCAGGCGTTGGTCGGGGCGCTGGAGGATTTATCCACACATGGCATTCGCGTGCTGGTGGGCGAGGGCAGTAGCGGACAGGCCTCGGCCTCCAGATCGATCATGATGACGCTGGTGGGCAATGACCGTGCGGGCATTGTGCGCGAGATTACGGCGCTGCTGAGCAAGCAGGGTGTAAACCTGGAGAGCCTGAGTACCGATGTGCGCCCGGCACCCATGAGCGGCGATCCATTGTTTACCGCCGAGGCGTTGTTGCAGGTGCCAGCGGCGTTGTCCCTCGATACCTTGCAGTTGTCCCTGGAAACCCTGGCCGATGACTTGATGGTGGAACTGCATCACGAGGAATAATCTGCCCACAGGGTTATGCATGGAAATCTTGCATGGGCCTGTGGATAACCTGTAGAGACCCGGCGCCAGGCCACGCCCGCCGGGCGCCTCCGTCATTTGAGCAAAAAACGAGCAATTTCAAAAGCTTGTGCACAAATGGCGGGGATCAGGTTGTGGATAACCTTGGGGTGGATGCCTGCAAGCCACGCCCGCTGTGGCTTGCAGAGGTTTGTACGTTATTTGATCAGCGTTTGCGTGCGCTGAGCCAGATATCAACGCTGTACACCACCAGGCCTGCCCAGATGAAGGCGAAGGCGGTCAGTGTGCTCGGTGCCAGGTGTTCACCGAACAGCAGCACGGCTTCCAGCAACACCAGCGTCGGTGCGACGTACTGCAAAAAGCCCAATGCGGTGTAGGGCAAATGCCGTGCGGCGGCGTTGAAACACACCAACGGGATCAGCGTCACCGGGCCGGCGGCCACCAGCCACCAGGCTTCGGACGTACTCCAGAACGCCATCTGGGCACTATGGGCGGTCGGGTTGAACAGCAACCAGGCCACTGCAATCGGCACCAGCATCCAGGTTTCCACCACAAGCCCCGGCAGCGCTTTAACGGGCGCCTGCTTGCGAATCAGCCCGTAGAAGCCAAAGGTCAACGCCAGCACCAGCGATACCCACGGCAAGCTGCCGACTTGCCACACCTGTTGCGCCACACCCACGGCGGCCAGCCCGACGGCCACCCACTGCAAGCGCCGCAGGCGTTCGCCCAGGATCAGCATGCCCAGCACCACATTCACCAGTGGGTTGATGTAGTAACCCAGGCTCGCTTCCAGCATGCGTCCGGTATTCACCGACCACACGTAAGTCAGCCAGTTGCCCGCAATCAACGAACCACTGAGGGCCAGGATCGCCAGGCGCTTGGGGTTGTCGCGCAATTCGCGGAACCAGCCGGGATGCTTCCACACCATCAACAGCAAACCGCCGAACAGCGCCGACCACAGCACGCGGTGTACGATGATCTCGGCAGCGGGTACGCTGGCGATGGCTTTGAAGTAGAGCGGGAACAGACCCCAGATGACATAGGCGCTCAGGCCCAGGATGTACCCCTTGCGGGGGTTGGCGGCTTGCATGCGGAATCCTTGCTTAGGCAGCTAACAAAGCGCAATTGTAAGGATATTTCTCAGGCAATGGGATCTGCTTTCTGTGGGAGCCGGTCTCCCACAGAACAGCCGTTAAAACAGTTTCAGGGGTTCTTCGTTCAAGGCCGAGAGTTGCTCGCGCAACGCCAGCACCTGATCGCCCCAATAACGCTCGCTGCCAAACCACGGGAAGCTGTGAGGGAACGCCGGGTCGTCCCAGCGCCGCGCCAGCCAGGCGCTGTAGTGCATCAGACGCAAGGCGCGCAGGGGTTCGATCAGCGCCAGTTCACGCGGGTCGAAGTCATGGAATTCCTGGTAGCCGTCCATCAATTCCGAGAGCTGGCCCAGACATTCCTGACGATCTCCGGCGAGCATCATCCACAGGTCCTGCACTGCCGGACCCATGCGGCAGTCGTCCAGGTCAACGATGTGGAACATCTCGTCGCGACACATCATGTTGCCGGGGTGGCAATCGCCGTGCATGCGGATGTTCTTGTGCGGCGTGGCCTTGTACACCTCTTCCACACGCTTGAGCAGGTCGCGGGCCACGGACTCGTAGGCCGGCAGCAGGCTCTTGGGAATGAAATTGCCTTCGAGCAACGTGGTCAGGGAGTCGTGACCGAAGTTCTTCACGCCCAGGGCTTCCCGGTGTTCGAACGGGCGGGTGGAACCCACCGCATGCAAACGGCCGAGCAATTGCCCGAGGCGATACAGTTGATCGAGATTGCCCGGCTCCGGCGCGCGGCCGCCACGGCGCGGGAACAAGGTGAAGCGGAAGCCGGCGTGTTCGAACAGGCTTTCGCCGTTGTGGATCAGTGGCGCGACCACCGGGACTTCGCATTCGGCCAGTTCGAAAGTAAAGCGGTGTTCTTCGAGGATTGCTTCGTTGGTCCAACGCTGTGGCCGATAGAACTTGGCGATCAGCGGTTCCGAGTCTTCGATACCCACTTGATAGACACGGTTTTCGTAGCTGTTGAGCGCCAGAACGCGAGCATCGCTGAGGAAGCCGATGCTTTCGACAGCGTCGAGTACCAGATCGGGCGTGAGTGTTTCAAACGGGTGGGCCATGCGAACTCCTGCGCGCAGCAGGGCGCCGCGTCCGGCCGGGTATGGTAACGCACACGAGCATAGATAGGTGGTGGCTGTGGGGACGCCTTCGCGAGCAAGCGCGCTCCCATATTTCACCGCGTATAGCCTGTAGGAATGCGGTGGAATGTGGGAGCGGCGGTTCGACGCCTCGACTTGCTCGCGAAAGCGGTCTATCAGGCGCCGACGATACCGCCGTCATCCCGGCGAATCGCCATCACCGACGAGCGCGGCTTGCCATTCGGCAGATGCTCCGGCCAGGTCGAACCGCCGGTCTCCCCCGGATGCTGAATCCCTACAAAGAGCGTCTTCTGATCCGGCGAGAAGCTGATGCCTGTCACTTCACAGGCCACCGGCCCGACCATGAAACGGCGGATTTCCCCGGTGGCGGGGTCTGCACACAGCATCTGGTTATTGCCCATGCCTGCGAAATCTCCGGCGTTGCTGTAGTCCCCGTCTGTGAGGATCCACAAGCGCCCGGCCTTGTCGAAGCCCAAGCCATCGGGGCTGTTGAACATGTTCTGCGGGTTGATGTTCGACGAGCCACCTTTTGGCGTGCCGGCGTGCACACCCGGGTTGCCGGCCACCACAAACAGGTCCCAGGTGAATGTCGAGGCACCGTGGTTATCGGCGTCGGCCTTCCAACGCAGGATCTGGCCGTAGACGTTTTTCTCACGTGGGTTGGGGCCGCCCACTGGCTGGCCCTCTTCACCCCGCTTGGCGTTATTGGTCAGGGTGCAATAGACCTGGCCATCAGTGGGGCTGACCACGATCCATTCCGGGCGGTCCATGCGTGTGGCTTTCACCACGCTGGCGGCCAGGCGGGCGTGGATCAGCACTTCGGCCTGGCTGGCAAAACCGGTGCTGGCGTCGATGCCGTTTTTGCCGTGGGTCAGCTCGACCCATTGGCCCTTGCCCTTGGGGTGGTCGGTGTTGCCGTCGCCCGCGTCGAAGATCGCCACATACAAGGTGCCGTGGTCGAGCAAGTCTTTGTTGGCCTTGGGGTTCTTGTGGTTGATCTTGTCGCGGCTGACGAACTTGTAGATGAACTCGCCGCGCTCATCGTCGCCCATGTACACCACGGCGCGGCCGTCGCGGGTTTCCGCCAAGGCAGCGTTTTCGTGCTTGAAGCGGCCCAGGGCGGTGCGTTTGGCCGGGGTGGATTGTGGGTCGAACGGGTCGATTTCCACGACCCAACCGTGGCGGTTGAGTTCGTTGGGATTCTTGGCGATGTCGAAGCGTGGGTCGTGTTGGTGCCAGTTGATGTCTTTGCTGGCGGCGACCACGCCATAGCGTTTCTGCTCGGCGTCGAAGGTCTGTTGCGGGTTGCTGCTGCCGAAGCAGTCGGTGAAGTTCTCTTCGCACGTCAGATAAGTGCCCCACGGTGTCTTGCCGTTGGCGCAGTTCTGGAAGGTACCCAGGGCTTTTTTACCGGACTTGTCGGCGCTGGTTTTCAGCCAGTCGTGGCCGGCGGCGGGGCCGCTGAGGCGGATCGGCGAGTTGCCATGGATGCGGCGGTTGTAGCGCGAGTCCTGCACGAACTGCCAGGTGTCGCCCTTGCGGCGTACTTCGATCACTGACACACCTTCGCTGGCCTGGGCCTTGTGCACGTCTTCGGCCGACTGCGGCGCACCGCCGTGGGCGAAAAGGTAGCGATAGTTGGTGTATTCGTTGTTGATCGCCATAAGCGCGCGGTTGTCGTCACCGGGGAAGGCAAACAGGCTCATGCCGTCGTTGTTGTCGCCGAACTGTTGCTCCTGGGCCTTGGCCGTGCCGTTGCCGGACGGGTCGAAGGCCGGCGCGCTCTTGCTCAGCGGCTGGCCCCAGCTGATCAGCACCGAAGCGCTGTAGCCCGGCGGCAAGGTAATGGCGTCGCTGGTGGCAGCGGCGATGCTGGTGAAACCCAGCAACGGGCTGGCGCTGGCGGCGTTGACGGCGAGAGCGCTGCGGGTCAGCAGGTTGCCGCCGAGGAACATCGCGGCGCCGCACAGGGCACCGGCACCGATGAAGCGGCGGCGGGTGAGGCCGACCATCTGCTCAAGGTCGGTGGCTTGGTTTTCTTCTAATAGGCTCATCTCAGGCTCCCTGCGGTTTTTGCAAACACCATAAGGAGCGGGCGTGACGAAATTGTTGCAGTTTAAATAGCGGGCCGCTTACACCGGTGTGCCGAGCAGCACATTGCTCGGTGCACATTGAACCTGGATCGCTTTACCTTCGGCCACGCACAGAGCCTTGAGCGTGTCGGGCTGCGCCAGGGCGCATAAAACCTGGCTGTTGGGCAGGATGACACGCACTTCGCTGGGGCCGTCCTCGGCGTCGAGAATGGCGTCGACGATGCCGCTCATGCAATTGTTTCCAGTTGTTGCTAAGGCCTCGGGCGCCAGCAATTCCAGCCAGCCGGCCTTGATCAGTGCGACCACTTCCACGCCGATCTCCAGCTCTAGTCGCTGCGTGCTGTCGTGGGTGATCTGCGCAGCCAGGGTCAGCCCGCCAGCCAGTTGCAGACGGATCAGATCATTGCGGCCATGCTGCTCGATAGCGACGACCTGACCATGCAGTTGATTACGCGCGCTGGTGCGCAGCATCAAGCGGCCCAGCAGGTTGAAGTCACTGGCGGCTTCGTCAGAGCCCAGCACTTGGGCCTGCAATACTTGCAGGCGCTGATAAAGACGCAGCACGCGCTCACCTTCCGCCGTCAGCTTGGCGCCGCCGCCACCTTTCCCGCCGACGCTGCGTTCCACCAGCGGCTTTTGCGCCAGGTTGTTCAGCTCATCAATGGCATCCCACGCCGCCTTGTAACTCAACCCCGCGCTTTTCGCCGCGCGGGTGATAGAACCCTGCTCGGCGATATGCGCCAGCAGGGCAATGCGCTGGGGGCGGCGGATGATGTGTTGGCTGAGGGGCGTTGGCAGAGACATGGCAATACGCTTCGATGTGGTGGGCCGAACGTTGCGGGCAAGGTGGGACGGAGTCAAGTCAGCTGCCTGGTTTGGGCGTGCGCGCCAGGCAGTACACATCGACCTGTCGCGCCCCGGCGTTCATCAACAACCGCGCCAGGCTGTGGGCGGTGGCACCCGTGGTGAGTACGTCGTCCACCAGTGCAAAGTGACGGCCTTGCACCTGGGCATCGGGCGCCAAGGCGAAAGCGCCGAGCAGGTTGCGTTTGCGGGTCTTGGCATCGAGGGCTTGTTGGGCGACGGTTTCATGGGGGCGTAACAACAAGTGTTCATCGTAGGCGATGTTTAAGGAGCTGCTGAGCCAGCGCGCCAGCATCAAGGCCTGGTTATAGCCGCGTTCACGCAGGCGCTTGCGCGCCAGGGGCACCGGTAGCAGGCAGTCGGGGCGCGTGAGTTCGGTGTTGTCGAAGCGGTGTTGCAGGTGCTGCGTCAACAACTGTGCAAGCATTTGTCCGAGGGGCCAGCGCGCCTGGTGCTTGAAGCGGCTGATCAGACAGTCGATCGGAAAGCTGTAAGTCCAGGGTGCGATCACCTGTTTGAAAGCCGGTGGATGCTGTTGGCATTGACCGCAGATCAAACCCTCCATCGGCAAGGGCAGGGCGCACAGGTTGCAGTGCTCCATCAACCAAGGCAGCTCGGTTTCGCAGGCGTTGCACACAGCATCGCAAGAGTCCGTTGCCTCATCGCAGATCAAACAGGTTTGTGTGTTTTTTGACCAGATGTAAACCTGGTGTTTGTGGTCTGGTTGACAGTGCATGAATCTTCCTTAAATATGCCGAGCATCCGTGTCGTGCCTGTGGGTATTGCCCTGCCCACAGCGCTTGCCAAAGCATAATCAAGGAATCGCCCATGAGCGCCAGCACCACCGCCACCTTGCGTCACGATTGGTCCCTCGCCGAAGTCAAAGCGCTGTTCGTGCAGCCGTTCAATGACCTGTTGTTCCAGGCGCAGACCGTGCACCGCGCGCATTTCGACGCTAACCGTGTGCAAGTGTCGACGCTGCTCTCGATCAAGACCGGGGCCTGCCCGGAAGATTGCAAATATTGTCCGCAGTCGGGCCACTACAACACGGGCCTGGAAAAAGAGAAGCTGATGGAAGTGCAGAAGGTCCTCGAAGAGGCTGCCCGCGCCAAGGCCATCGGTTCGACCCGTTTCTGCATGGGCGCCGCCTGGAAGCACCCGTCGGCCAAAGACATGCCTTACGTGCTGCAAATGGTCAAAGGCGTGAAGGCCATGGGCCTGGAAACCTGCATGACCCTCGGCCGCCTCGATCAGGACCAGACCGAGGCCCTGGCCCAGGCTGGCCTGGACTACTACAACCACAACCTTGATACGTCGCCGGAGTTTTACGGCTCGATCATCACCACCCGCACCTACAGCGAGCGTCTGCAAACCCTGGCTTACGTGCGGGAGTCGGGTATGAAGATCTGCTCGGGTGGCATCCTCGGCATGGGCGAGTCCCTTGATGACCGCGCCAATTTGCTGATCCAGCTGGCCAACCTGCCGGAGCATCCGGAGTCGGTGCCAATCAACATGTTGGTGAAGGTTGCCGGTACGCCGCTGGAAAACGCCGAAGACATCGACCCGTTCGACTTCATCCGCATGCTCGCCGTGGCGCGCATCCTGATGCCGCAGTCCCATGTACGGCTGTCGGCTGGTCGCGAGGCGATGAACGAGCAGATGCAGGCCCTGGCGTTTTTTGCCGGTGCCAACTCGATCTTCTACGGCGATAAGTTGCTGACCACTGCCAACCCGCAGGCCGACAAGGATATGCAACTGTTTTCGCGCCTGGGGATTCTGCCGGAAGCGCGCGAAGAGCATGCCGATGAAGTGCATCAGGCCGCGATCGAACAGGCGCTGGTGGAGCAAAAGAGCAGCGAGCAGTTCTATAACGCCGTTGTTTGATTGAAATGCCATCCCTGTAGGGGTGGCAAGCCAGCTCCCACATTGTTCACCTGATGTATCGAGGCCAGCATGTCTTTTGATCTCGCCGCGCGCCTCGCTGCCCGCCGTGCCGAACACCTTTATCGCCAACGCCCGCTACTGGACAGCCCCCAAGGTCCGGAAGTGGTGGTGGACGGCCAGCCGTTGCTGGCGTTCTGTAATAACGATTACCTGGGCCTGGCCAATCACCCTCAAGTGATCGAAGCCTGGCGCGCCGGTGCGTCCCGCTGGGGCGTGGGCGGCGGTGCTTCGCACCTGGTGGTCGGGCATGCGACACCGCACCATGAACTGGAAGAAGCGCTGGCCGACTTCACCGGTCGCCCGCGTGCGCTGCTGTTTACCACCGGCTACATGGCTAACCTCGGCGCGGTCACGGCGTTGGTGGGGCAGGGCGATACGGTGCTGGAAGACCGACTCAACCATGCCTCGTTGCTGGATGCGGGCCTGCTATCGGGTGCGCGTTTCAATCGCTACTTGCATAACGACGCCGAAAGCCTGGCCAAGCGCCTGGAGAAAGCCACCGGCAATACGCTGGTGGTCACCGATGGCGTGTTCAGCATGGACGGCGACCTGGCGGACCTGCCCGCGCTGGCCCGTGAAACCAAAGCTAAAGGTGCCTGGCTGATGGTCGATGATGCCCACGGCTTCGGGCCATTGGGTGCCAACGGCGGAGGCATCGTCGAGCATTTCGGCCTTAGCCAGGAGGACGTGCCGGTATTGGTCGGCACCCTTGGCAAGGCGTTTGGCACGGCTGGGGCTTTTGTGGCGGGCAGTGAAGCGCTGATCGAAAGCCTGATCCAGTTCGCACGCCCGTACATCTACACCACCAGCCAACCGCCGGCCCTGGCCTGCGCCACCTTGAAAAGCCTGGAGCTGCTGCGCACCGAACATTGGCGGCGCGAGCACCTCAACAGCCTGATTCACCAGTTCCGCCAGGGCGCCGAGCAGCTTGGGCTGGACCTGATGGACAGCTTCACGCCGATCCAGCCGATCCTGATCGGTGACAGCGCCAAGGCCATGCGCCTGTCGCAGATGCTGCGCGAGCGCGGCCTGATGGTCACCGCCATTCGCCCACCCACCGTGCCGGCTGGCAGTGCCCGCTTGCGCGTGACCTTGACGGCGGCCCACACCGAGGCGCAGGTGCGGCTATTGTTAAACGCATTGGAAGCGTGTTTGCGCGTATCAAGCAGTTCGGAGCCCGACCATGCGTGACCGACTGATATTGCTGCCCGGCTGGGGCCTCGGCGTATCACCGCTGGAGCCTTTGGCTGCCGCACTGCAAGGCCTGGACGAACACCTGCAGGTGCAGATCGAGCCCTTGCCCGCGCTGGCTTCCAGCGACCTGAATGAATGGCTCGACGAACTCGATGCCACGCTGCCGGACAACGCATGGTTGGGCGGTTGGTCGTTGGGCGGCATGCTTGCCTCGGAATTGGCGGCGCGGCGCGGCGAACGCTGTTGCGGCTTGCTCACACTGGCGAGCAATCCGTGTTTTGTCGCCCATGACGGCTGGCCGAGCGCGATGCCCGCCGAGACGTTCGACGCGTTTCTCGCCGGTTGCCATGCCGACTCCCAGGTCACCCTCAAACGTTTTGGTTTGCTGTGCGCCAAAGGTGCCGAAGACCCGCGTGGGTTGTCACGCTTGCTGGTCAGTGGCGCACCGAATACGCCTTCCAGTGTGCTGATGCCCGGTCTTGAACTGCTCGCCCAACTCGACACCCGCGACGCTTTGCTGGCGTATCGCGGCCCGCAGTTGCACCTGTTCGCCGGACTGGATGGGTTGGTGCCCGCCGAAGCCGCCAGCGATCTGCTGGCGCTGCTGCCTGATGTTGAAATCGGCCTGATTGAACAGGCCGGCCACGCTTTTCTTCTGGAAGACCCCCACGGTGTAGCGGGGGCCATCCAGGCTTTTTTGCATGAGTGCGTCGATGACTGATTTATCCCACGCCCCGCTGCCGGGAGCCTTGCCGGACAAGCGCCAGGTGGCGGCATCCTTTTCCCGCGCAGCCGCCAGTTACGACAGCGTTGCTGAGTTGCAGCGGGCAGTGGGCAGCCAATTGCTGATGCGCCTGCCGGCCGATATCACCCCGCAACGCTGGCTGGATATGGGCTGCGGCACCGGCTATTTCAGCCGCATGCTGGGTAAGCGGCTGCCTGCCAGCCAAGGCATCGCACTGGATATCGCCGAAGGAATGCTCAACCACGCGCGCCCTTTGGGTGGCGCCGAGCAGTTCATCGCGGGTGATGCAGAGCGTTTGCCGCTTAAAGCGGACAGCGTGGAGCTGATCTTCTCCTCTCTCGCGGTGCAGTGGTGCGCGAACTTCGAAGCGGTGCTCAGCGAGGCCTATCGCGTGTTGCAACCGGGTGGTGTGCTTGCCTTTACCAGCCTCTGCGTGGGCACCCTGGAAGAACTGCGCGAAAGCTGGCGTGCGGCGGATGGCTTGGTTCACGTCAACCGCTTCCGTACTTTCGAGGCTTATCAGCAACTGTGCGCAGCCAGCGGCCTGCGGGTGGTGAGCCTGGAGCAGCGTCCCCATGTACTGCATTACTCGGATGTGCGCAGCCTTACCCATGAGTTGAAGGCCTTGGGCGCCCATAACCTCAACCCCGGCCGCCCGGGAGGGTTGACGGGGCGCGCGCGGATTGTTGCACTGGTGCAGGCGTATGAGCGGTTCCGCCAGGCCCCGGGCCTGCCGGCGACTTACCAAGTGGTGTATGCCGTACTGGAGAAACCTCTATGACCGCTGCCTACTTTATTACCGGTACCGACACCGATGTCGGCAAAACGACTGTCGCTGCCGGCCTGCTCCACGCAGCGCGACAAGCCGGCAAAAGCACCGCCGCCGGCAAGCCCGTGGCGTCCGGCTGCCAGGTTACGCCCAAAGGCTTGCGCAACGCCGATGCATTGGCGTTGTTGGCCGAATGTTCGTTGCCCTTGAGTTATGCCGAGGTCAACCCGGTGGCCTTCGAACCGGCCATTGCACCGCATCTGGCGGCGCGGGAGGCGGGTGTGTCGCTGACGGTGCAATCCTTGCTCAAGCCCATGCAGCAGATGCTGGCGCGAGAAGCGGATTTCACTTTGATCGAAGGCGCAGGCGGTTGGCGGGTGCCACTGGCTGATCAGGCGAACCTGTCGGATTTGGCCATGGCGCTCAAGCTGCCGGTGATCCTGGTGGTGGGCGTGCGCCTGGGTTGCATCAGCCATGCCTTGCTGACCGCCGAAGCCATCGCCCGCGACGGTTTGCAGTTGGCCGGGTGGGTGGCAAATATCATCGACCCCAAGACCTCCCGTCTGGAAGAAAACCTCGCCACCCTGGCCGAACGCCTGCCCGCGCCGTGCCTGGGCCGTGTGCCGAAACTCAAGCACGCCGGGGCTGAGGCCGTGGCGGAGTACCTGCAATTGGACCTGCTTGACTGATTTTGGCTATCGATAAGGCATTATGCCATTAGTGTTTTTGACGGGTGTTTTGCGGGCGACTCTGCTTCAATCAAGGTTCACGATTCTCTAAAGGCAGGCTTACGCCATGGAAATCTCTGGAAGCAGCGCGTTTTATTCGGGCCTGAGCAGCATTCAGGCCGGGCAAAACCGTGTCGACCAGGCCGCCGGTAAAATTGCCAGCGCCGCGACGACCCAGCCCTCGGATGCGCAAAGTGACCGTCTGCAAGCCAATGACCGCGCCCAGCCGTCCAACTCGGCCAGCAACATGGTCGAAATGGCCCAAGGCAAATTCCAAGTGGAGCTCGGTGCAAAAGTCGCCAAGGCTTCGGATGAAATGCTCGGCACCCTGATCGACACCTACGCTTAATCCCCTTCTGTCTTACCCGGTCACTGCAGGAGCGAGCTTGCTCGCTCCTACAAAAACTCCCCATCTCTCCTAAAGTCATGTGTGGCAACCCGCCGCAGGCTTCGCCGTGCGCGCCTTTGATTCATGTCATGACAAACGGCATCCGGACGGCGCTTGACATCCCCAGGTGGTAAACGTATGTTTCAAACACCTGTTTGACCGCCACAACACATCCACGCGGTTGTTCATTCCAGATACATCAGCAGAGGTTTATCGCTATGCCTGACTACAAGGCCCCCTTGCGTGATATTCGCTTCGTTCGTGACGAACTGCTTGGCTATGAAGCGCACTATCAGAGCCTGCCGGCTTGCCAGGACGCTACCCCGGACATGGTTGACGCCATCCTTGAAGAAGGCGCCAAGTTCTGTGAGCAAGTGCTGGCACCGCTGAACCGCGTGGGTGACATCGAAGGCTGCACCTGGAGTGAGTCGGGCGTTAAAACCCCAACCGGTTTCAAAGAAGCCTACAAACAATTCGTCGAAGGTGGCTGGCCAAGCCTGGCCCACGACGTGGAGCACGGTGGCCAAGGCCTGCCGGAATCCCTGGGCTTGGCTGTCAGCGAAATGGTCGGCGAAGCCAACTGGTCGTGGGGCATGTACCCAGGCCTGTCCCATGGCGCGATGAACACCATCTCCGAGCACGGCACCCCCGAGCAGCAAGAGGCCTACCTGACCAAGCTGGTGTCGGGCGAGTGGACCGGCACCATGTGCTTGACCGAGCCACACTGCGGCACCGACCTGGGCATGCTGCGCACCAAGGCCGAACCTCAGGCCGACGGTACCTATAAAGTTTCCGGCACCAAGATCTTCATCTCGGCCGGCGAACACGACATGGCCGATAACATCGTCCACATCGTACTGGCTCGCCTGCCGGACGCACCGGCTGGCACCAAAGGTATTTCGCTGTTTATCGTGCCGAAGTTCCTGCCGAACGCCGACGGTTCCATCGGTGCGCGCAACGCGGTGACCTGTGGTTCCCTGGAACACAAGATGGGCATCCACGGTAACGCCACCTGCGTGATGAACTTCGACGCGGCCACCGGTTTCCTGATTGGCCCGGCGAACAAAGGCCTGAACTGCATGTTCACCTTTATGAACACCGCTCGCCTGGGCACCGCGCTGCAAGGCCTGGCCCACGCTGAAATCGGCTTCCAGGGCGGCCTGAAATATGCGCGTGACCGCCTGCAAATGCGTTCCCTGACCGGCCCGAAAGCGCCGGATAAGGCCGCCGACCCGATCATCGTGCACCCTGATGTGCGCCGCATGCTGCTGACCATGAAAGCCTTCGCCGAAGGCAACCGTGCGATGGTGTACTTCACCGCCAAGCAAGTGGACATCGTCAAATACGGCACCGACGACGAAGCCAAGAAACAGGCCGATGGCCTGCTGGCATTCATGACCCCGATCGCCAAGGCGTTCATGACCGAAGTCGGTTTTGAATCCGCCAACCACGGCGTGCAGATCTACGGCGGTCACGGCTTCATCGCTGAGTGGGGCATGGAGCAGAACGTTCGCGACAGCCGCATTTCGATGCTGTACGAAGGCACCACCGGCATCCAGGCGCTGGACCTGCTGGGTCGTAAGGTGCTGATGACCCAAGGCGAAGCGCTCAAGGGCTTCACCAAGATCGTGCACAAGTTCTGCCAGGCCAACGAAGGCAACGAAGCGGTCAAAGAGTTCGTTGCACCGCTGGCTGCGCTGAACAAAGAGTGGGGCGAGTTGACCATGAAGGTCGGCATGGCCGCGATGAAAGACCGTGAAGAAGTGGGGGCCGCCTCGGTGGACTACCTGATGTATTCCGGTTACGCGTGCCTGGCTTACTTCTGGGCCGACATGGCGCGCCTGGCTGCCGAGAAACTGGCTGCCGGCACCACCGAAGAAGCGTTCTACACCGCCAAGTTGCAGACCGCGCGCTTCTACTTCCAGCGTATCCTGCCGCGTACTCGCACTCACGTGGCCACCATGCTGTCGGGCGCCAACAACCTGATGGACATGAAAGAAGAAGACTTCGGCCTGGCTTACTAAGCCTTACCGGGTTCACTTCAAGAGCCGCTGCTCCCTCCCGGGAGCGGCGGCTTTTTTCGTTTCTGCGTCGGAGCGAGCCCGCTCGCGAAAAAACACAGCGGGCACGCCAGCCCCGACAGAAAGCATTGCAACAAAAAGCTCAGGGAATGGTAGTGGCTGCCGTTACAGTGATGGCAATGTGATATATGCGTGTCAGTTTGTGCTTAACTGTCAGCGTAAAGGCACAGTGCCATCATTTTTTGCGGGTCGGAGTTTTACCCTTGTCACGCGTGTCCGCTGTGCGTTTCAGTCATTTCCTACCTTCGTTGCTGCTCTTGCTGGCCGGGCTCTCGGCTGCGTACGTCAAGGAGCTCAACGTCTTCTTCACCTCACTGTTCAATGTGTTGCCGACCCTGGTGTTGCTGCTCGGCGGTTCGTATTGCGCGGTGTACCGTCGTCAGCGTGAACTGTTTCTGATGATCACGGTGTACATCGCCTACTTCCTGCTGGATACCCAGACAGACTTCTATCGCGATCACGGTCGCGTGCGTGAAGACGCAGCCGTGGTGTTTCACCTGTGCTGCCTGCTGCTGCCGTTGTTGTTCAGCATCTACGCGCTGTGGCAGGAGAAGACCCACCTGTTCCGTGACTTCGTCGCGCGTGGCGCGGTGTTGCTGGCGATCGGCAGCGTGGCCTTGGCGCTCGAGCAGAGTTATCCCCAGGCGGTGCTGAACTGGTTGGCGGAGATTCGCTGGCCGGCGCTGCATGGCAGTTGGATGAGCCTGATCCAACTGTCGTACCCGATGTTCCTGATCGGCTTCCTGACCCTGGCGGCGCAGTACTGGTACCAGCCGCGCCCGCTGCATGCAGCGCAACTGGTGGGGCTGCTGGGCATGTTCTGGATGTTGCCGCAGACGTTCATCCTGCCGTTCACCCTGAACATCATGTGCAGCCAGGTGATGCTGATGATTGCCGCCGGTGTGGCCCATGAGGCTTATCAAATGGCCTTTCGCGATGAGCTGACCGGCTTGCCGGGGCGCCGCGCACTGAACGAGCGCATGCAGCGGCTGGGACGCAACTACGTGCTGGCGATGAGCGACGTCGACCATTTCAAGCGTTTCAACGACACCCATGGTCATGACGTCGGCGACCAGGTGCTGCGCCTGGTGGCGAGCAAGTTATCCAAGGTCAACGGCGGCGGGCGCGCTTATCGCTATGGGGGTGAAGAGTTCGCCGTGGTGTTCGCCGGCAAGACGGTGGAAGAATGCTTGCCGCACCTGGAGGAAATCCGCGGGATCATCGCCGATTACGATATCAAGCTGCGTAATTCGGACCGCCCTCAGGACGATCATCAAGGCCGTCAGCGCCGTTCCGGCAGTGGCGCATCGAGTGTTTCGGTGACCATCAGCATTGGCGTGGCTGAGCGCCAGGCCGAGCAGCGCACGCCGGAAGAAGTGCTTAAATCCGCGGACCAGGCGCTGTACGCCGCGAAGGGCGCCGGGCGCAACTGCGTGGTGGCCGCCGGGCAAACCCGGCGTGGCGCAGTGCGTATGGAGAGCGCTGCCGGTTGAGTGATGGCGCTGTATTCAGCAGCGCTACAGTGATTGTCCGCGGCAATGCCCGGCAGTAGGTTGAAACCATCTGCTGACGGAGACATTGCCATGCCTGAATACAAAGCGCCCCTACGCGACATGCGTTTTCTGATCGACAACGTGTTTGATTTCCACGGCCATTACGCCGCCTTGGGCGCGACTGACGCCAGCCCGGACATGGTCAGCGCGATTCTCGAAGAAGGCGCAAAATTCTGCGAAAACGTACTCGCACCGCTTAACCGCAGCGGCGACGAAGAAGGCTGCCATTTCGAAAATGGCGTGGTCACTACACCCAAAGGCTTCAAGGAGGCCTTCGCCCAATACGTGGAAGGCGGCTGGCACGGTGTGGCCGCGGACCCGGCCTATGGTGGCCAGGGCCTGCCGCAGTCACTGGGCCTGGTGCTCAGCGAGATGATCGGCTCCAGCAACACATCCTGGGGCATGTACCCAGGGCTGACCCACGGCGCGATGTCGGCGATCCACGCCCACGGCACCGCCGTGCAGAAAGACACGTTTCTCAGCAAACTCACTGCCGGCGAATGGACCGGCACCATGTGCCTCACGGAAGCCCACTGCGGCACCGACCTGGGCCTGATCAAAACCCGCGCCGTGCCCCAGGCGGACGGCAGTTATGCGGTCACCGGCAGCAAAATCTTCATCTCGGCCGGCGAACACGACATGAGCGCCAACATCATCCACTTGGTATTGGCCAAACTGCCGGACGCACCGGCGGGCACCAAGGGTATTTCATTGTTTATCGTGCCCAAGTTCCATGCGGACTCCGGCGAGCGTAACGCAGTGCACTGCGGCTCCATTGAACACAAGATGGGCATCAAGGGCTCCGCCACGTGCGTGCTGAACTTCGATGGTGCCAAGGGATTCCTGATCGGTGAGGCGAACAAAGGCCTCAACTGCATGTTCACCATGATGAACCATGCGCGGCTGGGCACCGGCATGCAGGGCCTGTGCAACGGCGAAGCAAGCTTCCAGGGCGCGATCAAATACGCCAACGACCGCCTGCAGATGCGCTCACTGACCGGCGCCAAGGCTCCGGATAAAGCCGCCGACCCGATCATCGTGCACCCCGATGTGCGCCGGATGCTGCTGACCATGAAGGCCTTCAACGAAGGCAACCGCGCACTGACCTACTTCACCGCACAGTTGCTCGACACCGCACACCTGAGCAGCGATGCCACCCAGCGCCAGAACGCCGAAGACCTGCTGGCGTTCCTCACCCCGATCTGCAAAGCCTTCATGACCGACACCGGCCTTGAGGTGACCAACCACGGCATGCAGGTTTTCGGCGGTCACGGTTACATCCGCGAATGGGGCATGGAGCAGCTGGCCCGCGACGCACGGATTGCGCCGATTTATGAAGGTACCAACGGCATCCAGGCTCTCGACCTGCTGGGGCGCAAGGTGCTAGGCAGCCAAGGCAAGTTGCTGCGTGGGTTTACCAAGATCGTGCATAAGTTCTGCGCAGCGCATGCCGAGCATCCGCAACTCAAGGCCTATGTGGCGCAGCTCAATCAGTTGAATGGGGAGTGGGGCGAGTTGACCACCAAGGTCGGCATGGCCGCAATGAAGAATCCCGATGAAGTGGGCGCGGCGGCTGTGGATTACTTGATGTACAGCGGCTACGTCATTCTCGCCTACCTTTGGCTGCGCATGGCAATCGCCGCCCTTGAGCAACAGGACACCGACTTCGCCAAGGCCAAGCTGGCTACATGCGACTTCTACTTCAAACGTCTGCTGCCACGTACCGCCACTCACCGCGCTGCGGTGGAAGCGGGCAGCGAATGCCTGATGAGTCTGCCTGCGGAGGCCTTTGCGCTGTGATGACTTAAAAATACCGATCAGTCACAAGTGGACCCTATGTGTCTGAAAAGTTGTTCGGGTACACTCTGAGCCTGTAAAACCGACTCTCACCGAATCACTTTTCACGTTCTCACGAGGTTTGCCATGGCTGATTACAAAGCGCCGCTGCGTGATATGCGCTTCGTCCTCAACGAAGTCTTTGAGGTCGCCACCACTTGGGCCCAATTGCCGGCATTGGCAGACACCGTTGACGCCGAAACCGTAGAGGCCATCCTCGAAGAAGCCGGCAAGGTCACCGCCAAATCCATCGCCCCGCTCAGCCGCGGTGGCGATGAACAGGGTTGCCGCTGGGACAACACCGCGGTGTTCACGCCGGATGGCTTTCCACAGGCCTACGCGACCTATGCGCAAGGCGGCTGGGTGGGGGTTGGCGGTGATCCGATCTTCGGCGGCATGGGGATGCCCAAGGCGGTGTCCGCCCAGGTTGAAGAGATGATCAACTCATCGAGCCTGGCGTTCGGTTTGTACCCGATGCTGACATCCGGCGCCTGCGTGTCAATCAACACCCACGCCAGCGAAGCACTCAAGGCGACTTATCTGCCGAAGATGTATTCCGGTGAATGGGCCGGCTCCATGTGCCTGACCGAGGCCCATGCCGGTACCGACCTGGGGATTATCCGCACCAAGGCCGAGCCACAGGCGGACGGTTCCTACAAAGTCAGCGGCACCAAGATCTTTATCACCGGTGGCGAACACGACCTCACCGACAACATCATCCACCTGGTGCTGGCCAAACTGCCGGATGCACCGGCCGGTCCCAAGGGGATTTCGCTGTTCCTGGTGCCGAAGTTCATGGTCAATGCCGATGGCAGCCTGGGCGCGCGTAACACGGTGAGCTGTGGGTCCATCGAGCACAAGATGGGGATCCAGGCGTCGGCGACCTGCGTTATGAACTTCGACGACGCCGTGGGTTACCTGGTAGGCGAGCCGAACCGCGGTCTGGCGGCAATGTTCACCATGATGAACTACGAGCGTCTGGGTGTCGGTATCCAGGGACTGGCGTCCGGCGAGCGTTCCTACCAGAACGCGATCGAATATGCCCGCGACCGCCTGCAAAGCCGTGCACCGACGGGCGCTCAGGCGCAAGACAAAATGGCCGACCCGATCATCGTGCACCCGGACGTGCGGCGCATGCTGCTGACCATGAAAGCCGCGAACGAAGGTGGCCGGGCGTTCTCCACCTACGTGGCGACGCAGCTGGACATCGCCAAATTCAGCGACGACGCCGCTGCCCGCGAGCGTGCGGATAACCTGGTGGCATTGCTGACGCCGGTGGCCAAGGCTTTCCTGAGCGACCTGGGGCTGGAAACCACTGTGCTGGGCCAGCAAGTATTTGGCGGCCACGGTTACATTCGCGAGTGGGGCCAGGAGCAACTGGTGCGCGATGTGCGCATCACCCAGATCTACGAAGGCACCAACGGCATCCAGGCCCTGGACCTGATGGGACGCAAGATCGTCGGCAGTGGCGGGGCGTTCTATACCTTGTTCGCTGACGAAATCCGTGGGTTCATTGCCTCGTCGGGGACCGAGCTGGCCGAATTCACCAAACCGCTGAGCGCGGCGGTGGATAACCTGGATGAGTTGACCGCCTGGGTGCTGGACCGCGCCAAGACCAACCCGAACGAAATCGGCGCGGCGTCGGTGGAATACCTGCATGCCTTTGGCTACATGGCTTATGCCTACATGTGGGCACGCATGGCCAAGGCTGCGATGGGCAAGGAATCGGAAGAAGACTTCTACGCCAGCAAGCTGGGTACTGCACGCTTCTACTTTGCGCGTCTATTGCCGCGTATTCATTCGCTGAGTGCGTCGGTAAAAGCCGGCAGCGAATCGCTGTTCTTGCTGGATGAAGCACTGTTTTAAGGGATTGGAGAGTGTGTAAGCATTCTCTTACATGACGTGCTGCTATTCGTCCTCTATCGCCAGATTGGATCCACGGATAATCTACTTCACATGGACGTCGCGCAGGAAGCGCAAAGCAACAACACGGACACGTAGGATTCTGCCAGGAAGGCGGAGTGAAATGGATGTCAGGGAAACAGTCTGCAAAGCCCCGCTTCGGCGGGGTTTTCTTTTGCCCGTGAAAAAGTCAGGCCGGTGCCTGCGGGGCATTCATCACGTCTTCCAGCAAGGTGCGCAGCAACGCCATCGTCGCCTGCTGACGCTGCACATCGCGGCACACCAAGCCGACTTTCAGCGGCACCCTGGGTTCACTCAGCGGTTTCCATAACAGTGACTGGCTGTTGTGTTCGTCCTGGGAACGCCCCGGCAGCACCGTCGCCAACTTCGTGTGGGGCAAGCTGTCGAGAATCCCCACCATGGTGTTCAGCTCCGCCTGTACTTGCGGGCGTCGTCCGAGGTTGGACAATTGGCCCTGCCAGATCTGCCTGACTTGAAACTCTTCCCCCAACAGCAACATGGGCAACTCGGCCGCCTGCTTCAGCGAGACTTTCTTGAATGCCCGCAAGGGATGGTCCTCGGGGATGACCACCTTTAACTCATCTTCATACAACAACACGCCGTGCAGCCCCGGCTGGCGTGGCGGCAGGTAGCTGATGCCAATATCCAGCGAGCCGTTGAGCAGTCGTCGCTCGATCTCAAGCCCCGTCAATTCGTAAATCTGCACCACCAGATGTGGCTGGGCCTTGCGCACACGCTCCAGCATCTGCGGCACCAGGCTGGTGTGCACGGTTTGCAGGACACCGATGGCCAAGGTGCGCATCGCCTGCCCCTTGAAGTTACGCAGTGCTTCAACCGCCTGTTGCATGCCATCGATCAGCGGCAGGGCATGGTTGTACAGTGTGTGCGCCGCCAGTGTCGGCAGCAGGCGCTTGCTGCTGCGCTCGAACAGGCTCACATCCAGGTTCTGTTCCAACTGGCGTATCTGCTGAGACAGCGCCGGTTGGGAGATCGACAGGCGCTCGGCGGCACGGCCTACGTGGCCTTCCTCATACACCGCGACGAAATAACGCAGTTGCTTGAAATCCATAAGGCTTACTTATCGAAAAAGCTGGAAAAACGAAATGGCTGTTGGCCGCTGAGGCGCCTAGTCTAGCGCCTATTCGCAGGGCTTACAGGGCCGAATCGAGCAATGAACAGCGTTTATGTTGATAGGGTTTACATAGGCAAGGCAAAAAACCTCAGGGCCGTTCTGGCGTGCCGCACCGACCAAGGTCCGGTTGCTATTGGGGGTGAGCTATGAATCTGTTCCGTCGCGCTGCGCCGAGCCTGGACGATTTGCTTCTCGAGGCGCCCAGCGAGACGTCTTCCAGCGAGTCCCTGATGCCCTGCGTCGCCCGCCCGCCGCACGTTTTCGTGCGCGGCCAGGGCTCGTGGCTGTGGGACAGCGACGACCGTGCCTACCTGGATTTCAGTCAGGGCAACGCAGCCAACAGCCTCGGCCACAGCCCCCAGGTGTTGATCAAGGCGCTGGCTGACCAGACCCAGGCGCTGATCAACCCCGGCAACGGCCTGCACAACCGCGCTCAACTCAACCTCGCTGAGCGCCTGTGCCATCGCACCGGTAGCGATCAGGCTTACCTGCTCAACAGCGGCGCGGAAGCCGTCGAAGCAGCGATCAAGTTGGCGCGCAAATGGGGCCAGCTGCATCGCGGCGGGGCCTACCGCATTATCAGTGCCAGCGCGGGTAGCCATGGTCGCAGTTTCGCCGCGATGTCGGCATCGGCGGGTGGCCCGGAAAACCGTTTTGAACCGCAGTTGCCCGGCTTCAGCCATGTGCCCTTCAACGACCTGTCAGCGCTGCATGCGGCAGTCGACGCGCAAACCGTCGCCATCCTGCTCGAACCGATCCAGGGCGAAGCGGGCGTCATTCCTGCGACCGAGCATTACCTCAAAGGCGTTGAGCGCTTGTGCCGTGAATTGGGGATCCTGCTGATTCTCGACGAAGTGCAAACCGGCATCGGCCGCTGCGGTACCTTGCTCGCCGAGCAGCAATACGGCGTGCGTGCCGACATCATCACCCTCGGCAAAGGCCTGGGCGGCGGTGTGCCCCTCGCAGCACTACTGGCGCGTGGTAAAGCCTGTTGTTTCGAGGTGGGCGAGTTGGAAGGTACTCACCACGGTAATGCGCTGATGGCGTCGGCCGGCCTGGCGGTACTCGAGGCGGTGCTGGAGCACGGCTTTATGGACCACGTGCGTGAGTCCGGCTTGTACCTGGGCGAGGGGCTGGCCCGTCTGGCCTACCGCTACGACCACGGTCAATTGCGTGGTCACGGCCTGATGTGGGGCCTGACGTTGTCGGATGATTCTGCGGATGCTGTTGTAAAAGCTGCCCTGCACGAAGGCCTGATCATCAACGCCCCGCAACCAAACTGCTTGCGCTTCACCCCGGCCCTGACCGTGAGCAAAAGCAACATCGACGAAATGCTCCTGCGCCTGGCCCGTGCCTTCTCCCGCGTGCGCACCGCACAACTGCAATGCCGCAAGGGCGTCGCCGTTTAACCTCTTCCTGAACCGTCTCGCGGTCTACGCGGCGCCTCCGGCCTGATTCTTTTGGTTGGGGGCGTTTTTTTGCCTGGATGGCCCAACGCCAGATCCCACTGAACCCTCACGAATGGCCAAGGTCGATTAGCTACACGGCTCACACGAGCCGATTTTTGGAGCTTACCCATGGACATCATTCGTATCATCATCGCCATTCTGCTGCCGCCACTGGGTGTGTTCCTGCAAGTGGGTTTCGCCGGTGCATTCTGGCTTAACATCCTGCTGACTTTGTGCGGTTACTTCCCCGGCATCATCCACGCGGTGTACATCATCGCCAAGCGCTGAGGCCGTCAGCCTTTTGCGATGAGCCGTGAGTTGCGCTCGTTGCGAAAGGCCAATTGCTCGATGGTCTGGGTCGCGTGTTCGGCTTCTTCCCGCGCTTGCAGGATGATGCCGTGCTGCTCGGACTTGCTGCACACCGGGTCGGCATTGCTCGCGTCTCCCGTGAGCATGAAGGCCTGGCACCGGCAGCCGCCGAAGTCCTTTTCCTTCTCGTCGCAGGAACGGCATGGCTCGGGCATCCAGTCGTAACCGCGAAAGCGGTTGAAGCCGAATGAGTCGTACCAGATGTGCTGCATGCTGTGGTCGCGCACGTTGGGAAATTGCACCGGCATCTGTCGGGCGCCGTGACAGGGCAGGGCGGTGCCGTCTGGCGTTACTGTCAGAAAGATACTGCCCCAGCCGTTCATGCAGGCTTTAGGGCGCTCCTCGTAGTAATCCGGCGTTACGAAGATCAGCTTGCACGGGTGCCCTTCGGCCTCAAGCTTGGCGCGGTATTCGTTGGTGATGCGTTCGGCGCGCACCAGCTGTTCCCGGGTCGGCAACAATCCCACCCGATTGAGCTGCGCCCAACCGTAGAACTGGCAGGTGGCGAGTTCGACGAAGTCCGCCTCCAACGCAATACACAGCTCGATGATGCGATCGATCTTGTCGATATTGTGCCGATGGGTCACGAAGTTCAGCACCATCGGGTAACCGTGGGCCTTCACCGCGCGGGCCATTTCCAGTTTTTGCGCGAAGGCTTTTTTCGAGCCGGCCAGCAGGTTGTTCACCTGTTCGTCGCTGGCCTGGAAGCTGATCTGGATATGGTCCAGGCCGGCTTTCTTGAAATCGCTGATCTTCTGTTCGGTCAGGCCGATGCCGGAGGTGATCAGGTTGGTATAGAACCCCAGCCTGCGCGCCTCGGCGATCAGCTCGGCGAGGTCTTGACGGACCAACGGCTCGCCGCCGGAAAACCCCAGCTGTGCCGCGCCCATCTCGCGGGCTTCGCGAAACACCTTGAACCACTGCTCGGTGCTCAGCTCTTTGCCCTGCTCGGCAAAATCCAGCGGGTTGGAGCAGTACGGGCACTGCAGCGGGCAGCGATAGGTCAGCTCGGCCAGTAACCATAGCGGCAAGCCAATCGGCGGTTTTTCAGGCAAGGGTGATCCAGTGCTCTGCACGGGCGACCTCCATGAATTGCTCGATGTCTTCGCCGAGCTCAGGCACGCCGGGGAACTGTTTATCCAGCTCGGCGATGATCGTCGCCACGTCGCGCTCACCGTCGATCAAACCGCCGATCAGCGCAGCGCTGTCATTGAGCTTGATCATGCCTTCGGGGTAGAGCAACACATGGCCCTTTTGCGCGGGCTCGTACTGGAAGCGATAGCCTTGGCGCCAGGTGGGTTTCTTGCTGCGATCAAAGCTCATAGGGTGATCCCTTTATGCCACACACGCTGCTCGGTCACGCTGTGATACGGCGGGCGGTTGAGTTCGTAAGCCATGCTCATGGCATCCAGCATGCTCCACAGGATATCCAGTTTGAACTGGAGAATTTCCAGCATGCGCTCCTTGCCTTCACGGGTGGTGTAGTGCTGCAGGGTGATCGCCAAACCATGTTCCACGTCGCGCCGGGCCTGGCCGAGACGGGTGCGGAAGTATTCATACCCGGCCGGGTCGATCCACGGGTAATGCTGCGGCCAGCTGTCGAGGCGCGATTGGTGGATCTGCGGCGCGAACAGCTCGGTCAGCGAGCTGCTGGCGGCTTCCTGCCAACTGGCGCGGCGGGCGAAGTTGACGTAGGCATCCACCGCAAACCGCACGCCTGGCAACACCAGTTCCTGAGAGCGCAGTTGGTCGGGGTCCAGTCCAACGGCCTGGCCGAGGCGCAGCCAGGCTTCGATGCCGCCGTCCTCACCGGGGGCGCCATCGTGGTCGAGCAAGCGCTGGATCCACTCGCGGCGGATCTCACGGTCTGGGCAATTTGCCAGGATCGCGGCGTCTTTCAGGGGGATGTTCACCTGATAGTAGAAGCGGTTGGCGACCCAGCCCTGGATCTGCTCGCGGGTTGCGCGGCCTTCGTACATCGCCACGTGGTACGGGTGGTGTATATGGTAGAAGGCGCCTTTGGCACGCAGGGCGGCTTCGAATTCAGCGGTGGTCAATGGCGTGTCGGTCATTTCGATCGCTCCTACAGTTCAATGCTCATGCCGTCGTAAGCCACTTCGACATTGCGCCGCACCAGCTCCGCTCGCTCGGGGGAGTCTTCATCAAGGATCGGGTTGGTGTTGTTGATGTGAATAAGCACTTTGCGCTGTTTTGGCAATTGCTCCAGCACTTCCAGCATGCCGCCGGGGCCGTTCTGCGCCAGGTGGCCCATCTCGCGGCCGGTGCGGGTGCCGACGCCACGGCGCTGCATTTCGTCGTCATCCCACATTGTGCCGTCCACCAGCAGGCAGTCGCTGCCGGCCATGATCTCCAGCAACGGCGCGTCGACCTTGCCCAGCCCTGGCGCGTAGAACAGTTTGCCGCCGGTGCGCAGGTCTTCGACGATCAGGCCGATGTTGTCGCCGGGGTGCGGGTCGAAGCGGTGCGGCGAGTAGGGCGGCGCGGCACTGCGCAGTGGCAGCGGGGTGAAGCGCAGGTTCGGGCAGGCCGGGATGGTGAAGCTGGCGTCCAGCTCGATGCGGTTCCAGGCCAGGCCGCCGTTCCAGTGGGTGAGCATAGTGAACAGCGGGAAGCCGGTGCTCAGGTCTTCATGGACCATGTCGGTGCACCACACCTGGTGCGGGCAACCTTCACGCAGGCTCAGTAGGCCGGTGGTGTGGTCGATCTGGCTGTCCATCAGGATGATCGCGCTGATGCCGGTGTCGCGCAGGGCGCGGCCAGGTTGCATCGGTGCAAAGCCCTGGAGTTGCGCACGGATATCCGGCGAGGCATTGCACAGCACCCAGTTCACACCATCGTCGGAGATCGCGATGGACGACTGGGTACGCGCCTGGGCCCGCAGGCTGCCATCACGAAAACCCGCGCAGTTCACGCAGTTGCAGTTCCACTGCGGGAAACCACCGCCGGCGGCGGAACCTAGAATCTGGACAAACATGGCAGCTCCATCAAGCTCAAAACAAAAACGCCCCGGGCGAACCGAGGCGTTGTATTACCCAGCGGATTAACGGCTGGCGAAGTACATGGTGACTTCGAAACCGATGCGCAGATCAGTGTAAGCAGGTTTGGACCAGGTCATATTCTTACTCCTACGAAGGGATGGGACGTTTACTACCAAGTAATACATATAGTCCACCTCCAATCGGAGATGTTCAGATGTGTGCGTGGGAATGTTACGCAATTCTTTTCAAGTTAGCGCTGCCTTGATGGAAAAAGGCTTTTGCAGGGGCGGCAATGATCAGCCTGCCGCTTGCCAGCCAGCCGAGCTGCACGGGCCGTTGGCCACGCAGCGCCAGCCGCCTGTGGCGTCGTTCAATTGCTGGGCGGCGAGCTGCAACGCTTCGCGGGTACAGGCTTGGATGTGGGATTGCAGTTGATCCAGATAACCCGACGGATGACCTGCCAGATGGGCGTGCCACAGCAGTTCGGCGGCTTGGGCGTTGGGCAGTGTCTGTGCTGAGAACTGCTGTGCCAGGGTCAGGTTGCCCAGGTCGTCGCTGCTATCGATCAGTGCCGGCAGTTGCTGGAGGAAGGCTTGCAGGTGATCAGCGATGCCCTCCAGGGACACGCGGGGGGATTGCACGCCGAATACCAGGCCGGTCTGGCCGTTTATCTGTCGGATGCCGCTGAACACGGCGTAGCCGATTTGCAGCTCGACGCGCAGGCGCTGGTAGAACGGCCCTTGGACCAGATGGCCCAGCAGTCGCCACGCGGCTTCATCCGCCAGGGACTGGCTTGGCGCCTGGCAAAACAGCAGCAGTGCGGCTTCGTCCGAGTCGGTTTTTAGCGTGTGCCATAGGCGCTGACCGCTGAGGGAAGGACGTGCTTGATCAAGCCGCGCGGGTTGCCCTGGCAGCCGGGCCGCTGCGGTTTTGATCGCGGCTTCATGGGCGGCGGAAAAGCCCAGGCCCAGGCCTTGCCAACGTGCGGTGGCCCAGGCTGTCGATTCAGCGTTGTGACCGTTGCAGCAAGCGGGCAGCGCCTTGAGCAATTCACGGATGGCAATCATCTGTGGCAAGACGGGTTGAGCTTCCTGCGGTTGATTCAGGCTTTGCGCCAACCGGTCCAACACGGCTGGCATGGGCTCCTGCAGCCCGACCATCTTCACCAGCCCGTCCTGCCCCAGGTTTTCGAATGACAATTCGACGCCTGCCTGACGGGCATTCTCACGCAACGGCTGCAAAGCACTTTCAAGGCCGCAAGGCGCTGACCGCCATTGCAGATACAGCGCGCCTTCATCGCCGTCGTCTGCCAATGCTTGACTGAATGTCAGCGCCGACACTTCCTTGCGGCCACGGGAACGATCCTGGGCAAAGGTGCGTAAGCCTCGGTGGGCGCTGGTCTGGCCGCGAATCAGGCCGGCGCGTTCTTCCTTGATCGGAGGGCGCAGGAATGGGTTGTTCGGTGGCAGTTGCCACGTGTGTCCGGAGGGCGGTAGGTGCAGTGAATCCAGTAGGGTCTTGAGGGCGGCCACACTCTGTTCCGAGAGATCCTGGCTGTGGTTTTTTGCCAATGCCAGGGCGCCTTGGACCTGCCGTTGCCGAGCGGCCAACAGTGCGAATTCTTCCCGCAGTGAAGTCCAGTCGCTGTGTGCGAAAAAGCTCAGCCAGTCGAGCAGCAATGCCTCTATTTGGCTAGCCGATTCGCCTTGGGTGGTGAAGTCGATATCCAGCACAGCCTGCCCAGCGTAGTCATAAAGCACTGACGCCTGCAGTGCACTGGCCAGTTGTCGCGTCTTCAGTTCAGCCAGCAATCCGCCGGGCGCCGAGGTGTTAAGCCAGGTGCAAAGAAACTCCAGCGCTGGCCGGGGCGCGTCGCAGGTAATGACGTGATGCAGGTGATGATTGGCGATGTGCTGATAGCCCCGCGCCTGGCCCGGCATCAATGCCGGTGGGGCGGATTGTGGGCGCAGAGGCCCAGAAGTCAGCTGTTCACTGAACGACTGTGCCAAGCCTTGCAGCGCCTCCAGTGATTGCGGGCCCGCCAGGCTCAAGGACATCTGTCCGCTCTGATAGAACTGCACGTGAAATTCGCGCAACGCCTGCTGAAATGCCTCACGTTCTACCGGCAAACTGTCGCGGTTGCCTGCATGGAAACCCCGCAGTGGATGATCCGCCGCCAGTCCTTCAAGCAACGCGACCTGCTGCTGAGCCTTGGCATCCTGGGACCAGGCGACGAATTCCGCGTGCACTACCTCGCGCTCGCGCAATTGATCCTCCAGGGCCAGGCGCGGGTGGGTGAGCATGTCACCCAAGCGCTCCAACCCATCGGCAAATGTTGCAACCGGCAATTCAAAGAAAAAATCCGTGGTGCGCTCGCGGGTGCTGGCATTGACCTGACCGCCATGGCGTTGCACGTAGGCCATCAACCCTTCACTTGTGGGAAAGCGCTCTGTGCCGAGGAACAGCAAATGCTCCAGGAAATGCGCCAACCCCGGCCAAGCCAGTGGCACATCATGGCTGCCTGCCGCTACGCGCAAAACGGCGGCGCAACGTTTCAAACGCGGCGCATGCTGCAAGGAAACTCGCAGGCCATTGGCCAGGGTCAGTTGAAGGGGATGAGGGTGGGCCGGCGCAGGCATGGGCACTTCCGAAACGTAGAATGTGCCCATGTTAGCAAACCGACTGGATCAGGGCTTGTGCAGCGCCCCGTACAGCTCGGGGCGACGGTCCTGCAAGTAGTGATTGGCGGCGCGGGCGTCGAGGATCGACTGGCGATCCAGCTCCCCGACGATCAAGGCTTCATCCAGGCCCGCCTGGGCAATGCGCTGGCCATTCGGTGCGGCGATGCTGCTTTGCCCGCAGTACTGGATCTCGCCTTCACGCCCACAGTAATTGGCGTAGGCCACATAACACTGGTTTTCGAAGGCCCGCGCCCGCACGGTGACGTCGGCGACAAAGTCGAACGGCACCATGTTGGCGGTGGGCACCAGGATCAGTTCGGCACCGGCCAGGGCCAGGCGCCGGGTGTTTTCCGGGAACTCCAGGTCGTAACAGATCAGAAAACCAAGCGTCCAGCCGTTGAGCTCCACCAGAGGGAAATCATCCTCGCCGGCGCTGAACATCGAGTGGTCCAGGTCGCCAAACAGATGGGTCTTGCGGTAGTTGCACCGGCGCTGGCCGTGGGCGTCGATCAACTGCACGGCGTTGTAGATCTGGCCATCCTCGGCCCGTTCCGGGTAACCGTACAGAATTGCCAGACCGGCGCTTTTGGCCAGTTCGGCAATCGCCTGTGCCGACGGCCCATCCTGCGCCTCGGCCAGCGCGCCAACGGCCTCGGCGCCGATGTTGTAGCCGGTGAGAAACATCTCCGGCAGCACCAGCACATCGGCACTGGAGGCCTCATGCGCCAAAGCGTGCAGGCGCTTGAGGTTGCCGCTTACATCCAGCGGCTGCGGTGGGCATTGGTACAGGGCGACGCGCATGTTCAACTCCTTAATCGGCCAGGGCGATCGGCCCGATTTCATCGAATACGTCACCCGGTCCTGGGTTCTCCGGGTGAGTGCTGCCACCGAAGTGGGTCATGATGCCCCACACCGCGTTCAGCGAGGTTTGCACGGCGCCTTCGACCCAGGCAGGCGTCCAGGACACATCATCACCGGCTATAAAGATCCCACGTTGCTCGGCGGGCATGTCCTTCTGCATGAAGTGTGCATACATGCGTTGGTTGTAGCGATAGTGGCCCGGCAGCGCGCCTTTGAAGGCGCCGAGGAAATGCGGGTCGGCTTCCCATGACACGGTGATCGGGTCGCCGATGATGCGCGCCTTGATATCGACTTTCGGGTAGATCTTTTTCAGGGCGTCGAGGGCCAGTTTTACGCGCTTGTCGATGGGCTGCGGCAGCATTTTCAGGGCGTCGCTCATCCACGAGTACGACAGGCAGATCACACCCGGCTTGTCGTCGCCGTTATCGAACAGATACGTGCCACGGGTCAGGCGATCGGTGAGGGTCATGCTCATCAGGTCACGGCCGGTCTCCGGGTCTTTGTCTTTCCAGAACGGGCGGTCGACCATCACGAAGGTTTTCGACGATTGCATGTAGCGCGTGCGGTCCAGGGCCATCCACATCTTTTGCGAGAACAGGGTTTCGTCGCATTCGATCTGGGTGGTCAGCAGCCAGCTTTGGCAGGTGGTCAGTACGGCAGCGTATTCGCGAGTGTCGCCATAGTTGTCGGTGACGGCGAAACGACCATCCGCGGCATGGGCAATGCGTTTCACCCCTGCCCTTGGCGCACCGCGGTGCAGCGAACTCAGGCTGGTGCCCGCCGGCCAGTGGGCGCAACGCTCCGGTTCATGGCGCCAGATGCCCATCGGCACCTGTGCCACGCCGCCGACCACCAGGTGTTGGTGGTCATCGCAGTTGGTCATTACCACGCGGAAGATTTCCAGCATCGAATTGGGGAAGTCCGAGTCCCAGCCGCCGGTGCCGAAGCCGACCTGGCCGAACACTTCGCGGTGATGGAAGGACAACTTGGCGAAGGCCTTGGAGGTGGCGACAAAGTCGTAGAAGGTGCGGTCATCCCACAGTGGCACCAGCTTGTTCCACAGCTCCTTGAGGCGCGGCACGTCGCGGTCGCGGATGGCTTGCTGGATATCGCCGAACTGCGAACCCGCTTCCAAGGCGTCGGCCCAGGCGTCCGCCACTTCCTGGAACAGGACCGGCAAGTCGGAGAGTTTTTGCGCGTAGTGGGTCTGGCCTTCAAGGTCAATGACCGTACTGCCGGACGCCGGCGTCAGTGGGTTGGGGAAGGGTTTGGTTTCCAGCCCCAGCTTGTCGACATAGTGATAGAACGCGGTGGACGACACCGGAAAGCGCATGCCACCCAGCTCGGCGATGATGCCTTCGGCCCCTTCGAAGGCTTGGGAGCGCAGGCGACCGCCCATTTTAGAGGCTTCGTACACCACCGGCTTGAGGCCCAGTTTCATCAGCTCGTAGGCGGCCACCAGGCCCGCGATCCCGGCGCCGACAATCGCCACTTCGGCACCGTGGTTGGCGGTGGGGATGCTGCCCAGGCCTGCGGGGTGTTCGATCCAGTCATCAAAGGCAAACGGAAAGTCCGGACCAAAGATGGTGATGGGTTTCTTGCCGTCGGCGGGGTGGCGATTGGTCTTGCTGATGGTGCTGGACGGAATGCTCATGGCTGACCCTTACTGGCGACCTGGCGGGCGTGACCCGCTGAGTATAGGAAAAGATGGCAGCCAGTTTAGGGAGCGTGGCGTTCGTTAATAAGGCGCAAAGTGTCGTCGGATTGATCTGTTTTTAGTCAGAATGACGAACCTGTTGATCAGATTGGCTGTCCGCGATCCAATTTGTTACTGAGGATGATCGACGTTGTGGTTTTCTCCACCCCATCCACACTGCCGATCTGGTCCAGCAATTGGTCCAACTGCTCGGGCGAATCCGTGCGCAGCCAAGCGACGTAATCGAACTCACCACTCACCGCGCACAACTGTTGCACCTGGGCCATCGCACTCAACCTACGCAGCACTTCCTTGCCCGAGCGCGCTTGCACGGTGATCCCGACGTAAGCCTGCAAACCACCATCGACGACACGCTGCCCGAGGCGCACGCCATAACCGGTGATCACCTGGGTTTTCTCCAGGCGTGCCAGGCGCGACGTCACCGTGGTGCGTGCGATGCCCAACTGCCGGGCGAGCATGGCCACACTTTCGCGGGCGTTGATCTGCAGGGCGGCGATCAGTTGGCGATCAATTTCGTCTAGGGCGGGCAAGGCGAGGGCTCCGATACGGGGGGGGCAATGTGCTGGCATCTTACAGGCTGGCGTCGGCGAGGAGGCAGCGGGTAAACAGTTGCGGCACGGGGAGATGCTGTTGGCTGTGGCGACTGAGCAGGATGATTTCGCGGTAAAACGTCAGGCCGCCCAATGGGATGATTCGCACCTTGGGCGAGCGCTCCAGCCACAACCCCGCCTGAGGAATCAACGACACGCCCAGGCCACACTCGACCATCTTGACGATGGCTTCCAGCTCATCCAACTCCAGCGCCATCTGTACATCCAGCTTCTGTTCACGCAGGAAGCGGCTGACCAACCGTCCGCCAAACGAAGCACGGTCGTAACGCACATGGGGCTGTGTCGCGAGCACGTGCAAAGGGTCATCGCCCGTCAGCGCATGAGGCACGACCAGTACAAACGGCTCCTTGCGCAGGACCTGTACGTGCAACTCCTTGGGCAAATCAAAGGGCGGACGAATGATGATGGCCGAATCCAATTCGCCGGCGTCCACCCGACTCAACAGCTCCAGGGACACACCGGGTATCAGTTTGCACTCCACCGTCGGCGCTGCCTGGCGCAAACGCACCAGTGCCTGGGGCAGCAGACCGGTTTGCGCGGTGGTGATGGCGCCCACTTTCAGCTCGCCTCGGTACTCGTTGGCACCCACCGGCACGGCCATGCGATTGAAGGTTTCCAGGATCTCCCTGGCCAACGGCAAGGCGCGCAAACCGGCCGCATTCAACGTGGCCTGGCGCCCGGTACGGTCGAACAACTGCACGCCGAGCGTCTGTTCCAGTTGACGAATCTGCGCACTGACCGCCGACTGCGTCAGCCCGATATGCATGCCTGCCGCCGCGAACGTGCCGTGACGGGTTACCGCAATAAAGGTCTTCAATTCGCGCAACATGGACGACTCGATTGATCAAAATAATTTGAGCTCGGCGCAAAAACTATCGTCTTTTCATCGTCAGGAGCAAGGCTAAACTCGGGGCACTTAATACCCACAGAGGTTTGACCTGATGACACTCGCACCTTTTCACCTGGCAATTCCGGTCTATGACCTCGCCGCTGCGCGGCATTTCTACGGTCAAGTCTTTGGCCTTGAAGAGGGGCGTTCCAGCGAACACTGGGTCGACTTCAACTTCTTCGGGCATCAGTTGGTCATTCACGAACACCCGAAAACCGCCTCACAGGAATCCGCCCACACCAACGCAGTCGACGGCCACAACGTGCCCGTGCCGCATTTCGGCGTGGTACTGGGCTGGGAAGAGTGGCAGGCGTTGGCGGAGCGCCTGCAGGCGCAGCAAACCCGGTTCGTGCTGGAACCGCACATTCGTTTCAAGGGCCAAGTGGGGGAGCAGGCGACGTTGTTTCTGTTTGACCCCTGCGGGAACGCACTGGAGTTCAAGGCATTCAGGGATATCGGGCAGTTGTTTGCGAAGTGAGGCTGCCAGACACACAAAAGCCGCGCAATGCGCGGCTTTCTTGTTTGGTGGGCCCACACGGACTTGAACCGTGGACCAAAGGATTATGAGTCACCGAATGACACTCCGAGGCCATTTAAGTCTAGACGAGGGTAGGCAAAGGTACAACAGGGCTAACCAACTGTTAACACTGAGTTTTTGCTAGTTTTGGAAAAATGGTTACGACTGGGGACTGTACCGCCAGTGTACTTCTAGGACGTCTCCTCTGGCGCAGATGCGTTGGCTCTGTTTGCCTGTGAAGAGTCCTTTGCACTTGAACTAGAAATTCGAATCAGACGGCGCATCTGGGGGGGACGATAGATTTTTTGTGCGGTCCCTAGTCTCAAGTGTGTTTTTCGCTGATTTGGACCAAAGCGGGGGGCTAAGCCTCTTTCTAATCCCCTAATCCCCCCCCAAAAGCACCGCCAATGCCTTAAAGGTTCCCTTGAATGCCCGGAAAATGCCCGTTTAACACCCGTTACGCATCTTTGTGCTGCTGTCCGAAAAAGTACCCATGCACATCTTCATGCCCATTAAGCACTGGTCAGTTCCTCCAATGATCCTGCTTTTTCCCTTCAGGACACATCAATCGCACCGCTAATAAATGACCTAGCCAAAACCTTGGGTTTTTTGCACAAAATACGGCTTAAATGCAGCAGTAAGCTAGATTTGGGCGGAGGGATGTAATTTATATGCGCTGCTGCTAAGCATGGCGCGGGCACGTAAGTGCAGACGGCGGTTCTTATCTATCGGAAGATCTAGATCTAATAGCAAAGGATGATTCCTTCGTTAATTTGTCGGACGAGGTCGAAATGAAAGGGCGTCGAAAAGTCAAAACGAACAAATGGCAGATAACGGATCAGATTATCAAGGAAGCGAGAGCAATTCTTACCTCACGAGCTTCGTCAAACGGGCGTTTTTTAGATATTGCAGCCCGGAGCACCCTTGAAGAACCCATCGGAATGTTAGCCGGGAGCCGCGGGGCACTGCACGTCCATTGTCCGATTGTATCTGAGCATAACGCACGCCAGCTCAATGCTACGTAAGTCATTTGGCGTATGGCCGCGACCGATATTTCAAATCGGTAGGCTGCGCCAAGGACGCATTTTCTTCAGTTGAAACTCATAGGAGCGTTGGGCCATCGATAGGCGTAATGGCACTTTGTTCTACCTATAATAGCTGCCAATTATGTATTCTTCGCCGGCGTGTCCGGGGCTGCAGCGGCGGCTTGAAGAAAGGAATTGATCACAGGAGTAACCGCCAGATGTCACAGGAAATGCAGGAACCCGAGAGTCAGAGCGCTGGGCAGGAACTGCTAAGGCAGCGCTGGATAGAGGGGGGGCCGCTGGTGGCGATCTGGGGGCAGCAGGCGGGTTGGTCCCTGAGCATGCCTGACCCAGTTCTCAAGCGAGCACTTGAACATGCGTCCCGTATGCCCGGTCAGGCATGGAATTCGCTTCTGACTAACGAACCGTTAGAGGCGGAGTTCTACGACTGGCTGGCTGAACGCTTCCGCAACCGTCCAGCTTCGCAGTTGGTGACTGAGGCTGCCCGTGTGCCGTGGTGCGCTGTCTTTACATCCTCTTTTGACAGTGGCCTGGCAAACTGTCTGGCCGGTGAAGGTCGCGAGCCGGAAGTCATACTGCAAGGCCAGCCTGCGCCTCGCGTTCTCCGCAACACGCGGCGTCCGCCGTTTTATTACCTCTACGGCCAAGCCGGCCGACAGGTTGATAGTCTGAAGCCGCCAGTAAATCGGCAGACGCTATCACAGCGACGTATGGCTCAGGCCTTGGTGATGCTCGGCCGCGTACTGGAGACCGCAACGCCTTTAGGCCTCGTGGTAATTGATGGTTATGACCCATCGACGGACTGGCTTCGCGCTGAGGAATTGCTGGCGGCGATTTCCGATGCGCCGAAGCATGGTGTGTTGTGGTGCGGATCTGATCCGATGTTATCGGAGGATGACAAAGTAGTTTTCGACGAACTTGTTCATAAGGGCGTCATTGTCCGCGAATCTCGTGCTCTGGGTATGATCGTCAATGAATTGGTCGAGGCCATAGGCGTTCCTGAACCGTCGCGCTGGGATGACCCGGAAGTCATAACGCTCAAGAATGGTCGCAGTATCAAGACTACTCCTAACCTTCGTCTCGTCACTCAAGCATCAGCGGTACTGGTTGACGATTTGTGGGCTGTAGCGCCAGATCAGTTGACACCCAGCGAAATGGAGATGGAATTTGAAGCCTTCCATGGCAACTCCGCGAGTTTTCGCAGGATCGCTGATGGAGTGCAGCGCGGGTTTGCGATCGAGCGCGAGTTTGAGCTCGCGCTTATTAAGCGTGTCGATCAGGCGCTTGAACAACATCACGCGGCCTCGCCAATCGTCCTGCACGGGCAGTCCGGTGTGGGCAAAACAATCGCTTTGGCGCGATTGGCTATCCATGCAAAAAGGCATGGCAATGCGGTTCTCTTCGTCAACCGACGTGTTCCGCAGGCGACCGACATCAGTGATTTCCTAACTGCAGTGGACGGCCAGCAGGGAGTCACTCTGCTTCTAGTCGACACCATGTCTCCAGTGTCCCGCTATAACGATCTTCTGAGAGCTTTGCGAAGCGTGGGCCATCGTGTCGTGGTAGTGGGCTCATCCTATCGCCTCAGCTTCGACGGCAAAGTGCCCAGTCGATTCGTCGAAGCAAGAGCGCAGCTTAACCCCGCAGAGCAGAACGATCTCCTTGAAATGGCCCAGAGATATGTTCCATCTGTGGTTGCAAGGGTTAGGAAGGAAAAAAGCAATGAGTACGTTCTCGCTGGCTTCTACCGCCTCTTACCACACAGCCGGGGACGGCTGTCTGAAGGTCTCGGCAAAGAAGTTGATCGTGCGCGCCACGAGCTGCGCAAGAGGGCCGCAAAAATTCCGCCGCAAGAGCCAGGAGCTCTTGCGCAAGCATTTATGAAAGCGGGACTTCCAGTCGATACGACGCAGTTCCTGCCGGACGCGCGCCCCGACGGGCCATCTGATTCTCCTGAAGCCCGTGCTATCGACCTAGTCATGGCCAGCAGTCGATTGTATAAACCTGTGCCCTTGAGCATTGTGCTACGTGCCGTCGGCGCAGGTCACGGAAGCACTGGCACATATAGCATCGATACTTTGCTGGAGCTCATCCGCGACCAAGACTTATTCCGTTGGATCTACTCTGACGAAGAACAAACAGATGTGCTGGTCATGGCGCGCCTGCAGATTGAAGCCCGCCTTATCTGCGAAGCAAGGTTTGGTAGCGCGACACTTGAAGCCGACGCCATCAGCAGTCTGATCGAGGCGGCCGTGAGAGCAGGCCCGGAAGGTAATGATGAGACTGCTTACGTCGCTGACCTGGTTCATGCGGTGGGTCCGGACGGACCGGAGGGCAGTCGGTACAAGGAGAGCTACGCGCAGATCGCGCGTTCCCTTTCTATTCTGCGCGCAAAAACGATGCCTAATGCCCGTTTGATGCTGCAGGAATCAGTCCTTCGTCGCCACTATGTGCGCACTCACAAAAACATCGAACATCCTGAGAAGGTTGCCCTCCTCAACGAAGCTGTCAATGTGGTTGACGAAGCGTTTGATCGCATTAGTCAGCAGGGTTCGTCCGGACTTTATGCGGCACGTCAGACGGTCGACAACCTTTGGAACGAGCGTGCAGCGACTTATGGGTTCTTCGCGACTGATGCCGTCGAGAATGGTCAAAATGCGAGTGCATGGTCCGCATACAAGGCTGCGCATGATGCAGCGACTTTGGCCAATGCACGGCGGGAATCTTCGTTCTCGCTTGACGTTTCCTTGTGGATGCCCACTGGCATCCTAAAGCTAAAAAGCACATTGACGGAGGCACAGCGCCTGGAGATCGCTGCGGATCTCAGGTCGTCCATTGACGGCGTTGACGAAAGCATGCTTGACGAGGCGCAAAAGCAGAAGTTTCAAAGTAGACGCATGATTGCCGGTTTTGCAATGGGGGATGAGACCCTTTCCGACGATGCTTTTGCTCAGTTGGAGCAGGCTGGCTCAACTGCTGGATATTTCATGCGTGCGCGAGACCTAGCCCCGGCTATCATGCCCCAGACTGAACCCTCGGCCCAGGATATTGCCGGGGCGAAGAGGTGTGTTAATTATCTTCGGCAGTACTACGACAAGATATCCCAAGACGAGCGCTGCCTGCGCTTGCTACTGGATATGGAATGGGCGATTCGTACGCAAAAGTGGTTTATGCGCGGGTTACGTCAGCCCTTCCCGGCAGTCACCGACTTTCGGGAGATGGTCCAGGACATTGTCGGGGATATGGCATTACTGGGCGAGGACAAACTGGCGACTAAATACCGATACCTGCGCGCCGTGACCAAATGGTTGGCAGGTAATGAGAGGACGAGTAGGGAACTATGGACAGAGTTGGCGTCCGACACCGAGTTTGCCGATTCTCAGCGTGTTTCCTCTCGCCACGTGCTCACAGATGCAAACGGAACTCCCATCATATATCGAGGCATAGTGGAGAAGCAGATCGGCCCTGGTCGCTTTCAAGTGCGTGTCGAGGGCATTGGTGTCATTGATCTGCTGGCGGAATACTTTCCGAACGTTGAAATTGCATTCGGACGTACAGTCTCTAACTTCCACATCGCTTTCAATTATCGTGGCCCCCTTGCAGATCCCCCAGGTAAGGTGCGGAGGCTCGGCCGATGAATTTCGTGCTCCTGCAAGAAAAAGCCATCGCGTTCACCAACATGGTCAATAAAGACCTTGATCGGACGGCAATCCATCCAGTGACTCTCGAAGTTCCCGAGCCCCCCCCAGACGAGCTGCATTTCAATAGGCTCGTGGTTTGGTGTTATGGTTTTTTTTACGAAGCCGCTGTAGATGTTCTCAAGGAGTGCAAGGCGTTGCTTAAAACGCGCGCCCCCGAGCAGACCAATCTGTATGAGCGCTCTGCGCGCGTAGTCCAAAACCTGCGTACTTACAAGGTCCACAACCTACCACCAAGTAGGGAGAATCTGAAGAAGCAGCAGACGGCCCAAGACTGGATTACCACCGCAAGCGCTAAGAGCCAGGGAATTGAAGGTGCTACTCAGGAATTGTGTGAGATCACTTTGGCCATGCTCAGCGTCTTGGATGCTGCATGGAGGGAATCAACGAAAGATCCAGAAGACCGCAACCAGTTGGTCGAGCGCATTGTGAATAGCTTAGAAAATGGCTGGCAGCCCTATCAACTAGATGAAATCGTCACAAGTGTTGCCGAGGATATCGGATTGAAAGGTTTTGACGCCAAGGCATTTAGGGGCATTCACCTTGACGCTTGGAAAAGCAAAGCTCGATGGTTCGTTGATCGGGATACCGCGGCTGTAGGGCTCCGTCGTATCATTCGCAAGGCCATGGAAGACTCTTTCGGTGTGGCCGGCTGATATGGGCAGTGTCCACAAATAGGGGGCATTTGGCCCCCGTTTTTCTCTTGCGAAATACGATGATTTAGGTTGCAACTAAATCATTACTCCTACTTAACCGCCCGGGTGCATTCCCACCTGACCATGCGTTGCACCGGGTTTGGCCTAGCATTAGGCAAGGATCTATTCGCGTCTTCTTGCATTGGTGCCTAAGTATTTACGAACTGGTTTTACCAATCTTGAAGCTTCCTTGCGACTAGGTCGGTGGCCATCCAACGCTTATGGAGGGGACTCACCTCAAAAATGCGTATCTGCACTTATATGTGTTCATTAATTAGCAATCCTTTAACGATAAAAATTGGTGATAAAATACGTTATCACCACTTTTTGAAAGGATCTCATCATGGCGCCACGCATCAATACCCGGTCTGATAAAGGCTACAAATGTCTTGACGACATTTGTACATTGACTGACCTGGTCAGGGCACAGGTGAACGATGAAGATTGGACGTGCGTAGCCTGCAAAACACCTGTGTATGTCAAGAAACTCAATACTGCTGAACGCGAAATCCTCGTGAGGCGTGTCCGCGCTCAAGACGTGGTAATAGGAGATCAGGTCTATGTGGGCCACAACTTCGACGTGGCTTATTTAGTGAAGGGTTCGGAAATGGGCCGAGAAAAAACCAATAGTCATCTGTGGGTATTGAAGATGGCAGATAATGGAGGTGTCCAATATAAAATGCCTGACGAATACGTGAATATCGCCTAGCAATGAACCACCCTATCGATCCTATGGCCAGCGCAGCGGGCGATCTGCAGATCGCTGGCGAACGCCGCCTGACCGCCGCCGAGTTTCAGATCCTTGCTAAGGTGCCAGCAGCAGTCGAATGGTTCGCCAATATCGACAACCCGCGCACCCGGCGTGCGTACCAGGGCGACCTCGAGGACTTCTGCAGCTTCGTCGGCCTGTCTGCCGCAGACGAATTTCGCGCGGTCACCCGGGCGCATGTGCTGGCCTGGCGCGCAGATATGGAGCGCCGGGGGTTTGCCGGCGCGACCATCCGGCGCAAACTGGCGGCGCTGGCCAGCCTGTTCGATCATCTGCTGGAAAACAACGCGGTCGCCGGCGGCAACCCTGTCCACGGGGTGAAGCGCCCAAGGATCGAGACCAACGAAGGCAAGACACCGGCCCTGGGTGATCACCAAGCAAAGGCGCTGCTCGACGCGCCGGATCCGGACACGCTCAAGGGCAAGCGCGATCGAGCGATGCTGGCGGTGCTGCTGTACCACGGCCTGCGCAGGGAGGAAGCCGCGCAACTCATGGTGGCTGATATCCAGGAACGTCGCGGCATCAAGCACCTGCAGATCCACGGCAAAGGCGGCAAACTGCGCTTCCTGCCGCTGCACCCTATAGCGGCCGAACGCATTCATGGCTACCTGGAAATGTCAGGTCATCACTTAGTCGGCGCCGAGGCGCCACTGTTTGTGCCTCTGCGCGGTCTTGCGACGGGTGCTGGTATCAGTGCCAACGGGATCTACATGATGGTGGGCAGCTATGCAAAGGCGGTGGGCATCGAGGTTGCCGGACTTGGCGTGCATGGTCTGCGTGCTACCGCCGCTACGAATGCCTTGGAGCACGAAGCAGACATTGCCAAGGTACAAGCTTGGCTGGGGCACGCCAATATCAGCACAACGCGGATTTATGACCGCCGGCAGCTCAGGCCGGAGGATTCGCCCACATTCAAAATAAGGTATTAGCTATACCTGTTCGGCAGGACGATTTTGGGTAGCCGTTCTCAAATATCCTAAATTATCTCGCTGACTATAATCGCCCTGTAAGCCTTGTCATAGCGGCGTTAGGTCGAATAGAAGTCTTGGAATCACCCCGGTTTCCTCCGATAGTGAGCAACCAGTTTGCTGGTCAAATCGAAAGCAAATGCCTGCTCAAGTCCATGCGAGTACGCACTCATCGTCCATCAATCGCTTGCGCAGGTAATGAGGCGAAGGCTGCAATGCTCTCTATCCTCTCTGCATGAGTCACATTTACTTGTTTGGATCGAATTGCTGCCAAGAATCAGGCATGCCTGTGCCGAAGCCGCAATTTAGGCAATCCAGCCCTTTCTCATCAACTGATCGATTGAAGGCAAATGTGTTGCCTTTAAGGTCGGTCAGTAGCAGCTTTTCGCCTTTGCTTTTTGCCTCCCAAGTTTGCTCACTAAGGATCTTTTTCTGAAAAGGATCGACCTTCACTACCGTGGCTTTACTGCCCTTAATATCGATGGCCACTAGCGGCCCTACTACGCCTTGCATAGCTCGATAGCTGCCTTCAAATGGATTGCCGCAACCACTCAGACCGACGCACAGCCCGATAAGGCAACCAATCTTTTTAAGCATCTGACGATCTCCTCAACAATTGATCTTGCCGGTCATCCTCTACGGACTGACTGCGTGACAGAAGCTTTGCAGTCTGATCGCTTGAATTCCTCAGTTGGACAATTAACTGATCAAGCCCCAGCTCGGTCAGAAAGACCGCCAGCTTGTCGAGACTTTTGAAGGTTCGCTCGCCGCCTCGCTGCCGGCGTAACGACATAAATTCGGAACCTAATTGAATGCGCAATGACCACCCATCGCGGGTGTGAAGGGCCGAGATATCATGCACCAAGCCTGAAGCCAGGTACCGCCGTAGATCAGCTTCGAAAATTAAGGACATAGACCACGCATCAGAATTGGAGCAGGGGGGCAGCCCGTAGGTCTTCCCCCCTATCACCAGCAGCAGAGTTTATTGGATTTTACCCTTCTACTACCCTGAAGCGCTGCGGACTCGATGATATCAATCAGCTAAAAAATATCAATAAATAAATATTGATATATCAATAATTGATATTTGATAGGGCGCGCTGAAATGCTTCAGGAAGATCCGTCTCGCTTTCACCCACGCGGCTAACCGTTCCTAGCCCACCACAGCTTCCTCTCGAGCAATGGAGACGGCCTTCCAGTCCTAACCATCCTTCAGAAAGGACTGCCTGGCCCCCACCCGCAAAGTCGAGAGTGATAGTCAGAAAAGTGGATGAATACTTGAAGGGGTAGGCGTTCAGGATCCCGTGGTGCATCGCATCGTACGAGTACATTTTCCCGTCCCCTGATCTGTCGATCTTGAGCACTTTATAACCGGTACTCAATCCGCCGTCGCTGATGTAGTACCCACTCACCTCTGACGAAATCAGTTCTGGGATTTTTTCCCAAGGGGTCAACCCCAAGCCACAACAAGCGGCCACACAAAGTACCTTCCACCGTTGCTTCAAAGGGTGCTCCTTTTTCATCAATACCAAGTCCAGAGAAATGCGACCACGATCCCCCACAACACCCAGCAGAAACGCTTTCTAAGCGTGCACTGATGGGTACGGTGCGTTGCGTATATTGCTGATATGGTCGCGATGATCAGAAGTGCCAGATAAGTTTTGTGGGCAGTGCTATAGGACGCCTGAGGGAGCAACGCAACAGTCATCGGAAGTAACGCGATCGCGGAGGTCGCCCACGCAACGACAACCCTGTGATAGGCCATTTTTCAAGCTCTCCCTACGTAAGGCACCGTCGCAACTGGCAGCTCATTGATCAAGTGTTGCAGCTGTACCTCATGGATTTCCGCCATTCGGTCATCAAAGCCGTTTCGTCGATTTAGTTCCGCAGTCACCAGATACCAGGTCAAAGCGTCCAGTGATGGCGTCTCAAAAAGCCGAATCTCGATGGGGGTCGTTTCATCCCACTCATAAGCGCCTATTCCGCTCAGTTGGGGCGACAGAAAATACTGATCCCCACGCATGACCCATACCAATCCCGGCCAAGGGGCAAGGCCATCAAACAGGTACCTGAGGTCGACCGGGTTGTCCCAGTTTTCGCAGTACGTGGCCGTTAGGTAATAATCGAATGTAAGGCTCATCTGGGTGCACTCAAGCAGGGGCGAGTCTGCATCGAAGCATGAGGGCTCGCGTGCCAGAACCACGTCTACAACGACGCTGCGTGTGCTTCGCACTACTGATTGTCCGAAGGGTTGAGCGGCGACCGACGCTTTTCGGCACGCTCGCCACGAGTGGTACGATTTTTCTGCTGACCTTCTGATCTATCGGCAGAGCTTGGTCGAGAAAGACGTTGACCGGCAGACTCGCGGCTTTGCCGTGAAGGCGGCGGTGTATCAGCCCTGCTAGGGGAGCCACCTGGTGACGGCCCAGGCGAGCCCAAGGTTTTTTGTGCTTGTTGGATCTTTGCGCGGAGTAGCTCTTGCTTTAGACCGGCGCTCTTGATTGCCGACATCTTAGAGAGTCCGCCGACGACTGAGCCCGCGACAGATGCAGCGATACTTCCTAATTGGGTGAAGCTGGCAGCACCGTCTGTTTTTGGTAGCGATTGAACTCTCAAAAGCGCTGCAGCAGCCCATGTTGCGACCAGAATAACGAATCCGGCGCCACCGGCTAAAACTCCGCGCATGCCATTAATCTCCATTGGCGTACCAGAGCTATTAATAGCAGTTGCAGCTTGTATAAAACTTATGCTGGCTAATTGGCTAGCAACTAAATAAAGAATACCTTCAGCAAAAAACAATGATAGATATGTAAATACAAGCAGCCGTATCCAATAGAGCAATATCTCTATACCAAAGACACATGCCAAAAGCGCTACCAGCGGGAATATATGAATAAGAGCGGCTTGTCCCATTGCTGTCAAATAGACAAACCATGGAAGCTTTGCCGCTAGATCTAAAGTTGCAAGTGCACCGTTTGCTTCATTGAGTGCTCCAATCGCCTCAGATGCATTTTCGCGAACCTTTGAACCAAAAGACGAGCCATCAGAACCGGAATAAAGAGATCCTAGGCTTTTATTGACAACATCTGACCAAGCTCTAACCCCTGCGACAACAGATGGCTCTGTATCAGGTGCTAAATTAGAAGGTCGAATACGGTCTCCCACTGCCCTATATCCCTCTTCAGCACCTGCTTGCGCAGCCTGATAAGCCTCATAGCAGTTTTCCGGAACTAAATATCTGTTATTTACACCTGATGGCTCTGCTAACAACGCCGGATCAGAAAGCGAACCATCGGCAATTTCCCACGGGTTCAGGTAGCCTGCCGGCTCGTCAACGCCGCCTGATAGTCTAGACTTCCAACCTGATTCATTAGGTAGCAAGTATCTTTTTCCAGTTGGCCACTTATCACTACTTAACTTTTCTAGCGCAGCTTTTCCTGCGGACCTCCGTTCGCTTGCCTTATAAGTATCAATTAAAGTTAGAGCTTGTCGAATTTGTGGAAACCACGAAAAAGTCAGGCCTGACACCTTATCGGCAGTGGCACTACTAAGTATAGAAACTTGAGAATCCGGTACTCCGAGCGCACCACCACCTCGAAGCCCTATAGCTTGCCAAGTAGTTTCTGGAACGCTACTGTCATCGTTAGGACTTGGCTCGCAATATACTTTGTAATCCTTTATGAGCTTAGCCAAATCACTTCCCATGAAAGGGGTAATTTCCCGCTCGGTGAGATCGGCAATCATTAGTGCTGATTGGTCGTTATCTTTAGTTCGATACACCTGTACGAGCTTTTCATATGTAGGGAGAACTACTTGAAGTGTAAATGATTGTCCTTTTGTCATTTCCATGCTGGCACGACCAGGGAAGGTCACGGTTTCAGGCTGCAAAGCGATAAATACGAACAGCGATGTGATAAAAATCCCGAAAGGCATACTGGTGGGCCTGCCTCGCACCAGATTCCAAATAATCCAAGATAATGAAATGTAAGGCACAGCCCTGGCGAGCTGGCGAACTGTTTCAGCAAGCTCAGCATTCTTTGTTCCCATCGAAATTAACGATGAAATCATTGCGTCAAGACCGCTTTGAAATAACCACCCAAAATTACCAAACTCGCCCATGCGTCAAGCCTCGATACTTGAGAAAATCTTTTTAGGTACGGTAATAGAAATCGCTACGGTTCCAATCACGAAAACAAGTGCTGCCCATATGAGGCCAGCGGCTGTATACACATAATTTTCCAGCACCGTGAATCCCACAACCAAAATTACTAACGTCGCCAGCCTGGATGGACTCATCTCAGTATTAAGCACCTTCACGATAACTCCTCACCTGTCCTTAAGGAGTTTCACTCTGAAGTAAAATTCGAAAACCTCAAAGTCAAAACAGGCCATCCGAATTCAGTCCCGCTGCTAGTCAGCGATTAATCAGAATGGTTCGTGAAATACGGTGTCATCAAAATCTCAGTTCGTTCAGCTTAGGCTGAACGTGCAGCGCTCTACGCGCTGCTGCGTGCGAAGCACGCGGCTCTGTCAGGGTGCTTCGCTACGCTCAACACCATGAACAGAGCCGCGTCCCGCGATCAAAAGCAAAATCGATGTGACATTCAGCATTTGCCATTGACCTCAACTTGCCTCGATAGCAAGATCAAATTGCACCCGAACTAGCTATGCGAGTTCTCCTCACAGGATGTCACGCTATTTCGTGCGTTCTTTCTAGACTGCTAATTCAGTCTGCGTGAGTGGTGCGGGGTTATGCGGCAGCTATTGCTGCCCGTTACCTCGCTTCCCAAGCATCAGTTTGCTAATTCAATCTGCTCGCTTGGTCATCCTGAGTTGATTAGCCATCACCTCAAGGCGTTGTATTAGGCTTGATGCGGGGTTTTGCTTCGGCCGTGCATCAGATTTACCACTGTCTAACTCTGACAATAAATTGAGTTGTATCAGGCGCGAAAACCTGGCAAGGGGACAACCCTTCGACTCTGTCGATTAGACAGCAAAGCAAACAGTGAGAGTGCGAAAGCGCATCTTTGCGGTACTTTGGTATCTGCATCTGATAAGTCCGACACTGCAAAAAAAGGGGCTAGGCATCCGCTGGATGTCGGAACCACATACTTGAATTCCAAGCGCCCCATTTGGGTTGCAGCTGAAATTTAAGTCTTTAAAGTGGTTGCTGTAACTTACAGCAGGATCTAAAAATGTATGAATAGTAAGCTGAACGGGCATCACGAAGAAATTTTAGCTCTCCGGATACAGCGCTATACGTTAGTGATGATTCAACGTTGGCTGCTTGAGCAGCGTAAGGTAAAGGTCTGTCTTTCTGCTATTTCAAGATCAATCCATAGATCACTAAATACTCAGGGGCGAGACTCGGTTTCCATTTCAGACGCCGACTTCACACGCTACCGAAACGATGTAGACGCGAGCTTACAGCGACGGACCTATCGTCGACACTTGAGTAAATATATTGGCCTAATCGAGAATTTTCGATATGTAAGGGGGTATGGTGCTGAGCAAATTCTTATAGAACTGCGAGCCCAAGGAGTGGAAACGTCCCTGAGCTCCATCGTCAGAATGTTGCAGGTGATTAATGAGCAAAAAAATCAAAAGTCCTCGATCTAGAGAAAAAAGAACATTTGCCAAGCCTTCCACTCAAGCAAAGATTCTTAGTAAGTCAATGTATAACTCCGGGCTTGTCTCGGGGCTTGGTACTTCACATAGTTACGAGGCTAGCCTTAAACTGGCTGCACAATGGCTTCGTGGGGCAGGGCGAGGAGCATTACACGAACTCACTCCGAAGGCAGCTAAAGCTTATCTTTATGAGCGCTCCAGAGAAGTAGGTCAAAAAACTTTAGACAGAGACAGGCAGGCTCTCCAGGCTGTTTTACGCCAACTTGGAAAGCTAAGTGATAAGCAGCGTTTGAGTGTAATTCAGGCAGAAAAGCCACAGAACCTAAGTAGCCGAAATTACACTGCAGAACAAGTGCAAAGAATTCTTTCTCATCAGACCTCTCGTAATGCGCTTAGCACCGAGTTAGCCGCTACAGCGGGCCTGAGAGCTCACGAACTACTGACACTACTCCCAGCATCCGAAAGGGCAATGGATGATCGTCCTGCGGACCCAGGAAAGTTTCGAGAAGGTATTAGGTATACTGTGGTAGGAAAAGGGGGGCTCGTCCGCGAAGTAAGCTTGCCAAGAAACTTGGCTGCACAACTCGAAGCTCGCCGGCTAGATGCGCCTGTCATTGTCATAGATCGTCGAATTCATTACAAAAGCTTCTACGATATAGCCGGTGGGCAATCGTGGTCTCAATCTTTCTCGCGCGCGAGCAACTCGGCATTGGGCTTTAGCAACGGAGCGCATGGTTTGAGACATTCATACGCTCAGGACAGAAACCGCGAGGTGCAAGCTTCACTGGGTGAGGTACAGCGAGCAAAAGCTATTGTCTCCCAAGAGTTAGGGCATTTCCGTCCGGAAATCACTGACACCTATCTTCGATAGCGAGACAGGCGCTGGTGCTGTTGCAGTCAGGTTGCCTAACGTACCGCTCGGGACGATGTCAGTGCGGGCCTAGCCATTCGATCCTGCGAGAGATTTATTGATTTAACTGGATTTAGAGGATGAAAGATCAATTTTATCCTTTAAATACAATGAGTTGGTTGATTTGCGTGTACCCAATAGACGGTTTTATACGCCCAATAGACGGTCGACAGTACCCAATAGACGGTGTTTCCGCCCAAAAGACGGAAGCTGCAGCCCGCGTCCGAGCCTAGCTTGCGCACCTTACCGTCTATGCGGTTAGGACCTCGGGAGCAAGGGTGGGCTCCGTTTTCTCATCACCAACATAGGGTTACGATTTCTCCCCATATGCTCTTTCAACGTGTATTCGGGCAGACAATCGCTTTTGATGATGTTCCGAAGGTGTCGGAAAAATCTCTCGGCCCCCCCCGAACTGCCGCTGCGTTCGTAAATCTTTTCGAAGGACCATATTGCCTCGCTGTTGCCGGCACGAAGCCTGGCGAGCCGATAGACGAACCTGCTGATACCTTTCGTTATGAGGAAGTAATCTGGATGGACCGTCATTACCGATGGTGATTTGCAGCTCACTATTTCACGATAAACCCACTCAGGAACCTCGATCTCTACGGAGTCGATTTTGTTCGTTCTCGTGCGAGACAAGACGCGATAACGGGTAATCAATCCTTCCGCTTCGGTCGTACGTAAATCAGCTTTCATACGAACGGTCTTGATTCGCGTCGTTTGAAGACGGTCAAGCGCCGCTTCGATCTCTTGTACCTGGCGACTTCCATCACCGCGCCGTGTGAACTTCAAAATTTCGCTTGCATGCGGTCGGAATATTTTTCCGGGCTTATCCCCGGCGCCTTTTCGATAGCGATCCATTGCTTGGGTCAAATGGGAGACCATCATAAGCACGATGTCGTAATCCCAAACTGTGGCCATCCCGAACGCTCCGCTAGAGACCTCAACATGGCCGTCGGATAGCTCATATCGAATGACCTCTCCAACCCGCTGGTTTTGTTTGGAGAGGCGGAAAATGGCAACGTCCATAATACTCCGGCTGTCTCGAGTGGCAGAGCTATGAAGTGCCGGGATAAAAAAATCCAGCTGTTCGTCCTGTTCGTCCTGTTCACTCGCGATTGAGGTTGGGAGCTGAGCCGCTACAGATTGATCACTCACTTCACCTACTTTGTGTTCTGTTCGCCCAACGGTTAGTTTTTGCGCTTTTCCGGAAGTAGCTGCGATGTTGTTCCTTTCCAATGAGCGCTGCATTAGGTTTTCTAAGCGGTCTATCAATGGACTCCGTGCGGGTTCATCGGGGCTTACCGGACGAGTAGTACCTTCCGAAGTGCTCATGCCGAGGGTTTAACTCTGGTGAGCGTGAGGTCGTGTCGCATCATTCAACACCCGCCAGCAACCCGGCCACGTCTGTAGCACGAAAGTAAATGAGGCGACCCAGACGGAGCTTCATCCGGTGCAGCGATTCTGCGAAAGCGCTTTCAGATGGGTGAGTCAAAGTGTAATCCAGGCCTTTCTCACTACGATGAAGCAGCTCGGCAAGATGTTTTTTGGTTAGCAGAGGGCCGTAGCGCTCGATCAGTTGCTGCTCAATTCGAGTCTGGGTCGCGGTCATTTCGACATCCTTTAAGGCGGGCTAATAACCTAAATAGTGGAAGTCGAGTGCCCCAAAACCGCGGGTTTAGTTCGAAAAGACGAACTATCTTGATTCGGCAGACGTGCGGTCATTCAAAACGGCGGGAGATATCAAGGACGGGCTTTGGTTTCGGTGTACAGACAGCAACCAATCCGGAGAGGGCTCGGGTGCTAGTCGCGGAGGTGAGACGGGGTGGGTAATAGAGTTTTCCAGCCGATAGGAGAGTCTTGGCAACGTTCATAGAGGGTAAGCAATTCAGGAAAAGATTCCGCATGCAGAATCTTTTGTACCCTGTTTAAGCCTAGTCTTTGTCGATGCTATCCAGTCTCTCGACTAGATCTTCTGCACGTAAGTGGGTGTAGCGCTTAAGCATTTGCATGGACTTGTGGCCGCTGATTGCTGAAACCTCTTGATCAGATAGGCCGGATTCGACAAGTCGGCTGACGGCCTCATGCCTCAAATCATGAAAACGAAAATCCGTCATCCCGAGCGGCTTCCTTAACGTTGCCCAGACTTTGTTAAAGGCGTAGGGCCTACGCTTACCATCTCTGCCAGGTTCACCGAAGAAGATAAGCTGGCAGTCCTTCGGTCTGAGTGGGTTGCCTACCGCCGCTTGTATTGCATCAGTCGCGCGCTTATTGAGCGGAACGGTCCGATAAGTACTATTTTTGGTATCCGGAAGGTGTACGACCCGTTTTTTTAGATCCACTTGGGAGAGCGTAAGCGTTGCTATCTCAGATGAGCGCATGGTCGTTTCTACGGCGATTCGCGCCATCCATCCGAGCATCGGATTGCTATGAGCATTAGCTGCACCCAGCAGCCGTTCTTCTTCGTCGCCTACAAAACGTCGTTCTCGACCCTTTCCAGGTTTGGGCTTTCGAATGCTAGCGACAGGGTTGAACGTGAGGCCGAGGCCCCATTCTTTGATTGCTGTTGAGTAAAGATGGCCGAGAAGCGCCAATTCAAGCCGAACGGTATTGTTGCTGGTCAGTGTGCGCTTGCGGGCTGCGGGCTGAGACAGCCGCTTGTCACGGTAGGCTGCGATGATTTCGCTGGAGAGGGCTGCAAGGGAGTATTTACCCAGCTCGGTAGTGAGCTTTTTTGCCTTGCTTGCTTCGCCATTTTGAGTAGAAGACTTTTTGGTAGGAGTGACCTCAGACAGATAACGCTTCAGCGCCGCTTCTAGGGTCATCCGCTCTGATCCGCTGCGCTGGATGTAGACACCTCTGACCATCTCGTCTTCGGTTCGACGTGACCAATCCTCTGCATTGCGTTTGGTGCGAAACGTTTTGGAAGCTGTCGGCCATCCGACTTTTCGGATGACCGCTTTCCACGTTCCTGATGGGGTTTTTACGAGAGTTGCCATGCTGTTCTCCGAAGACATCGGCACGGACTGTACCGAAACTGTACCTCGGAGGCATTCCAAAACACCCTCTCGAAACTGCAGCATTGCTGCAGCCCTTGGTTTATATGGTGGGCCCACACGGACTTGAACCGTGGACCAAAGGATTATGAGTCCTCTGCTCTGACCAACTGAGCTATAGGCCCTATAACAGGTCGCGGATTATAACGATGGTTTCTCCGCTGTGCCATCCGAAAAGTCCTCAATCCTCATACGAAGAAACGTCGCGGCAAAAAGCGCCGGCGGTAGCGGCAGGCTGACGATGTAGCCTTGCATTTGTTCGCAGCCTTCGGCAGCCAGGAAGGCTTGCTGTGCGGGGTTCTCCACGCCTTCGGCGATGATGGTGAATTGCATGCTGTGGCCCAAGGCGATGATGGCGCGCACGATGGCGGCGTCGTGGGGGTCGTCGGGCAGGCCGCGGACGAAGGATTGGTCGATCTTGAGGAAGTCCAGCGGCAGGCGTTTGAGGTAGCTGAGGGATGAATAGCCGGTGCCAAAGTCGTCAATGGCGAGCTGTACGCCGAGGTCTTTGAGCTGGTGCAGGACATCCAGCGCTTCTTCGGCCTGGCTCATGATGAAGTTTTCGGTGATTTCCAGTTGCAGGCGGCCGGGATCGAGCTGGTAGTCATGCAGCAGCTGTTTGATACGGCCCAATAAGCCAGGGTGGCGCAATTGTGCGCCGGCCAGGTTGACCGACAGTGGGCCGAAATCGTCGAAGTGGCCTTGCCAGGCGTGCATTTGCCGGCAGGCCTGTTCCAGCACCCAGTCGCCAATCTGCAGGATCATGCCATTCTCTTCGGCGAGGGCAATAAAGTGTTCGGGCGGTACGTCGCCAAACGTGGGGTGATGCCAGCGGATCAGCGCTTCGGCACCGATCAGTTCATGGGTCGCGAGGCTCAGTTTGGGCTGGTAGTAGAGGCTCAGCTCATCGCGCTCGATGGCGCGGCGCAGTTCGTGTTCGAGTGCCACGCGTTCGTTGGCCTGGGCGGTGAGGTCGCGAGTATAGCTTTCAACCCGGTTGCGCCCCTTGGCCTTGGAGCGGTACATCGCGGCGTCGGCGTTCTTGACCAGCGTGGCGACGTCGGTGCCGTCCTCCGGGTATAGGCTGGTGCCGATGCTCGCGCTGATAAAGAACTCATGCTCACCCGCCTGGAACGGTGGTGTGAAGCAGGCCAGCAGTTTGTTGGCCAGGTACTGGGCGTCGCTGGCGTGCTGCAAGCCGGGGAGCAGGATGATGAACTCGTCGCCGCCCAGGCGGGCGACGGTGTCGATGTCTCGCAACTGCTCCTTGAGGCGCACGGCGATGTCTTTGAGCAGCAGGTCGCCGATCGGGTGGCCGAGGCTGTCGTTGATGTGTTTGAAGCGGTCCAGGTCGAGAAACAGTACGGCGCCTTGTTGACCGGTTTCCTGATGGCCGTTGAGGGCCGCTTGCAGCCGGCTTTCGAAGAGTGTGCGGTTGGGCAGGCCGGTCAAGGGGTCGTGATGCGCCTGGTAGTCGAGGCGCGCCTGGGCAAGTTTGAGGCTGGAGATGTCGGCAAACACCGCGACGAAGTGTGTGATCAACTGCTCGCGGTTGCGCACGGCGCTGATGGTCAGCCAACTGGGGTAAAGCTCACCGTTCTTGCGACGGTTGGAGATCTCGCCCTGCCAGTGCCCTTGGGCGGTCAATTGGTGCCACATCGCCGCATAAAATGCGCTGTCATGCAGCCCGGAAGCGAGTAAGCGGGGGGTGTTGCCGAGGGCTTCGGCCTCGCTGTAGCCGGTGATTTCACTGAAGGCACGGTTGACGGCACTGATGTTCTGCCGGGTGTCGGTGATCAATACTCCTTCGGCCGTGCTCTCGAACACGGTGGCAGCTTGTTGCAGTTTTTCCTGCATCAGTTGGCGTTCGGTGATGTCTCGCGCGATGGTCAGCATGCAATCGTCGTCGCCGATAGGCAGTGGGCGGCTGGATAACTCGCACAGGCGGATCTGGCCATCGCTGCGGCGTATATGGCAGATGAAGTCGCGCACAAAGCCATCGCGCTGCATCAGCTCCAGCATGTGTTTGCGTTCGTTGAGGTCGACCCAGATGCCCAGGTCCAAGGTCGATTGGTCGAGGGACGTGGCGCTGGTGAAACCAGTGATTCGGCTGAAACCGTCGTTCACTTCAATCAGCAGACCATCGCGCTGTCGGCTCAGCAGCAAACCGTCAGGGGAGGCGTGAAAGGCCTTGGCGAATTTCTCTTCGGAGGTCTGCAGTTGTTGCTGGGTTTCCTTGAGCTGGGTGATGTCGCGCACCACCACCACAATGGCTTCAATGGTGTCGAGTTGAAACGGTTCGGCGGAGATCAACCCGGTGAAGGCTTGGCCATTGCTGCGCAGAAAGGGCATTTCCAGGTTGCGAATGCTGGTGGTCTGCACCCGTTGCAGCAGGTCCGGCCCCACGCCCTGAATGCCCCAGATATTCAGTTCGGTGGCGGTTTTACCCACCACGTGTTCGGCCTTCAGGCCTATTTGGTCTTCGAATGCCTTGTTGACCTCCAGCAGGCAGCCATCGGAGAGACGAGCAATCACCAACATGTCCGGGCATTGCTGGAACACCGAGGCGAATTTCTGCTCGGACAGCTGCAAGGCTTCCTCGGTGCGCTTGGCCTCGCTGATATCGATCATCAGGCCGCGCAGTACCGGCTCATGCCCGTGTTCTATCAGGCTGACGATGTCACGCACCCACAGGCAACGGCCGTCGGCGGTGATCACGCGGTAATCGATGCTGTGATCGCGGTTAGCGCGGGTTTCACGGTAGCAATAGGCTTCGGCGCGCGTCAGGTCGGCGGGGTGAATGATGTTGCGCCAGAAGCCCGGAATCAGCCAGTGCGCGCGGGGATAACCGAGTAATTCCTCGGCATGCGGTGACACGTAGCTGTAGGTGAAGTCGGTGACACTGGCTTCCCAGGCGATGGCGGACAGGCTCTCCACCAGGCCGCGATAGTGGTATTCGCTGCTGCGCAGTTCCTGTTCGAGGGCGACGCGGCGGGCAATTTCCGAACTGAGCCGGCGATTGATCCGGATCACCACGGCCAATACGGTGCTCAATAACAGCACGGCGGGCAGGCCATAGATCAGCAGGTCCTTCCAGAACGTGCGATGGTCGGTAACGCTGCCGACCCAATGTTGCTGGATCGCGTCGGTTTCTTCCGGGCTGAGGTCAGCCAGCACCTTGTCGAGGATGCCCACGAGCATTTTGTTGTCGCGCGGTACGCCCATCGCCAATTGGTAACGGTAGGGGGTTTCGCCGCTGACGTACAAGCCGTCGAGCTTGAGTTGGCGAAGGCTCCAGACGCTTGAGGCGAGGTCGCCAACCACCGCATCCACTTCATCGGTGGCCAGGGCCTGCAGCGTCGAGCTGACGTTCGGCAGTGCCACTAGGTTGAGGTCGGGATGATGGGTGCGCAGCAGTTCATGAGGGGCGTAGTTTTCTACCACGGCAATCTTCAAGCCGTAGAGGTCCTTCAGGGTGCGCGGTTTGGCGCCGCCTTCATGGGCCAGGATGACGATGGGGAAGTCCAGGTACGGGCGGGTGAATGCCATGTAGCCCTGGCGCTCGGGTGTGGACATGATGCCGGGCAGCAGGTCGAGCTGGTTGTTGCGGGCCTGCTCCAGCACGGCGCTCCAGTTCTCCGGCTCGATCAGCTTGACGCGCACGCCCAGGCGGTCCTGGATCAGGCGCACGTAGTCGGCCGCCAAACCTTGGTAGCGGCCCTCGTCGTCACGGTATTCAAAGGGTGGCCACGACGCATCCACCCCCAAGCGCAACTCCTGATGGTCCGCCAGCCAGCCACGCTCATCATCGCTAAGAGTCAACGCGCCAGCCGTTGCGGTCCAGGTCAGCAGCGACAGCAGTAACACGGCCGGCAGTCTGGGCATAACGGTCTCGTTATGGCACGGGGAATATTTCGAGTGTAGACGGGCATTGCGAGGGAGGGGTGTTGCTTGGGATTTTATCTGTAGAAAGCAAAACCCCCGGCCTGGGCCGGGGGTTCTGGTATCACTCGTCGAGGAAGGAGCGCAGATGCTCGCTTCGCGTCGGGTGGCGCAACTTGCGCAACGCCTTGGCTTCGATCTGACGGATCCGCTCACGCGTCACGTCAAACTGCTTACCGACTTCCTCAAGGGTGTGGTCGGTATTCATGTCGATGCCGAAACGCATGCGCAGTACCTTGGCTTCACGGGCAGTGAGGCCGGACAGTACGTCGCGAGTCGCTTCTTTCAAGCTCTCAACGGTGGCGACATCGATTGGCGACTGCATGGTCGAGTCTTCGATGAAGTCACCCAGATGGGAGTCTTCGTCATCACCAATCGGGGTTTCCATGGAGATCGGCTCTTTAGCGATCTTCAACACCTTGCGGATTTTATCCTCAGGCATTTCCATGCGTTCGCCCAGCTCTTCCGGGGTCGGTTCGCGACCCATTTCCTGCAACATCTGCCGGGAAATACGGTTGAGCTTGTTGATCGTCTCGATCATGTGCACCGGAATACGGATGGTGCGGGCCTGGTCGGCGATCGAGCGAGTGATCGCCTGACGGATCCACCAGGTGGCATAAGTCGAGAACTTGTAGCCGCGACGGTATTCGAACTTGTCCACAGCCTTCATCAAGCCGATGTTGCCTTCCTGGATCAGGTCGAGGAATTGCAGGCCACGGTTGGTGTACTTCTTGGCGATGGAGATCACCAGACGCAAGTTCGCTTCAACCATCTCTTTCTTCGCGCGGCGGGCCTTGGCCTCACCGATCGACATGCGACGGTTGATGTCCTTGATCTCGGCAATCGTCAGACCGGTTTCGGTCTCAAGCGCGGTCAGCTTCTGCTGGCAACGGATGATGTCCGGTTGCAGGCGACCAATGGCTTCGGCGTATTTCGCCTTGCCCTTGGCCAGTGCGTCGGTCCAGCTTTCATCTACTTCGTTGCCCGGGAACTGGCGCAGGAAGTCGGCACGCGGCATACGGGCATCACGCACACACAGCTGCATGATTGCGCGTTCTTGGGCACGCAGACGCTCCAGGGCGCTGCGGACACGCTCAACCAGGCCTTCGAATTGCTTCGGCACCAGCTTGATCGGCATGAACAGCTCAGCCAGGGCCACCAGCTCGGCAATCGCCTGCTTGTTGGCACGACCGTGCTTTTTCAGGGCCTTGCGGGTGATTTCCATTTGATCGGAAACCGCACCGAAACGCTGGGCAGCGATGATCGGGTCTGGACCGCTTTCAACTTCATCTTCATCGTCGCCGCTGGCTTCAGCGTCGTCGTCTTCGGTGTCGTCGTCCGCTTTCGCAGCCTTGGCATCAACAGGCGGCGGCACTTCGGCGGCAGGCGGCGCGATGCCGTCGTCCGGATCGATGTAGCCACTCAGGACGTCAGACAGGCGGCCACCTTCGGTGGTGACGCGGGTGTACTCGGAGAGAATGTGGTCAACCGTGCCAGGGAAGTGCGCAATTGCGCCCATCACTTCACGGATACCCTCTTCGATACGCTTGGCGATTTCGATTTCGCCTTCGCGTGTCAGCAGCTCGACGGTACCCATTTCACGCATATACATGCGCACAGGGTCGGTGGTACGACCGATATCGGTCTCCACAGCGGCCAGCGCGGCAGCAGCTTCTTCAGCGGCAGCCTCGTCGGTATCGGCGTCCGCCAGCATAAGGGAATCCTTATCTGGCGCAGCTTCGAATACGTTGATCCCCATGTCGTTAATCATGCGGATGATGTCTTCCACCTGCTCTGGATCTGAAATATCCTCAGGCAGGTGGTCGTTGACCTCCGCGTAAGTCAGGTAACCCTGCTCACGACCGAGAACGATCAACTCTTTGATACGAGACTGCTGTTGCGCTTTTCCGGACATAACACCCTATCCACTGAAGGTCTTGGCGGGCAAAAAACAAGCCGAGGATTATACCCGAGCTATGACCTCACACGCCAGCTGAGGTCGGGTTTGATGCGGAAACATTCTGTTTTAAGAGGTCGCGCATCTGTTTTGCTATCTGAATTTGCTCTTCAGCCGATAATCCCGGCTGCCTTGCTTTCTTGATCAGTTCATCGAGGGTCTGCGTATGCTGGCCCGCGGATAACCTAGTAATGGTGTCTAAAAACTGTTGTTCAAGGTTATCGCCGTCAATTAGCCACTCCTTTTCCGCAAGGGCTTTCAACAGTCGGCCCTGTTCGGTGCCGTGCCAGCGCGCCATCAACTGAATTGAGTTTAGCTTAGGATTTTTCTGTACCGCCTCGATCAAGGCGATCAGTACCTGGGCGTAAGTGTTGCTCGCGTTGGCAAAGTGATCGGCGCTCTCGACCTTTTCCGCCAGTTGCGGATGGTGGATGAGCGTGCGCAGGGCAATGAGCGTTGGCGCTTCTACGGCGACAGGCGTCCGCGGGGCATACGCCTCATCGCGATCACCGCGCTTGCCGTTCTTGCTCCAGGGTTTCTTTTCCCATTTCTTGCCGTCGTTGCCGGACTTTTTCGGTGTCCACTCCTGCTGGGGGGCGTAGGCCTCCTGAGGTTGATGGAAGTCGGAATAGTCCGGCATGGCGTCGTAATCCATGCCTGGGTCATAGGCCGGTGGCGGCGCATCATGCGGCGTGTTGTGCACCAGCTGGCTGACGGCTTCGCCGCTTAACCCGGTGATTTCCTGCAGGCGCATGCGCATCAATGACTTCAGGTTGGCGCCGGGGACTTTGTCGATCAGCGGCGCCGCAAGGGTGGCCATGTGGGCCTTGCCTTCGAGGGAGCGTGGGTCGGCTTCTTCGGTCAGTTGCTGGAAGAAGTAGTCCGCCAGCGGCTGTGCATGCTGGTTGATGCGCGCGCGGAACGCGTCGGTGCCTTCGGAGCGCACCAGGGTGTCCGGGTCTTCGCCTTCGGGCAGGAACAGGAAGCGTGCGCGACGCCCGTCCTGCAGGCTCGACAGCGTGGCTTCGAGTGCGCGCCAGGCTGCATTGCGGCCGGCCTGGTCGCCGTCGAAGCAGAACAACACGCTGGGCACCACGCGAAACAGGCGTTTCATGTGTTCTTCGCTGGTGGCGGTGCCCAGGGTGGCGACCGCGTTGCGCAAGCCTTGTTGGGCGAGCGCGATGACGTCCATATAACCTTCAACCACGATAATCTCATCGAGGTTGCGGTTGTGCTTGCGCGCTTCGAACAGGCCATAGAGTTCCTGGCCCTTATGAAAAACCGGGGTTTCCGGGGAGTTCAGGTACTTGGGCTTGTCGTCCCCCAGCACGCGGCCACCAAAGGCGATGATCCGACCCCGGCTGTCGCGGATCGGGAACATGACGCGATCGCGGAAGCGGTCATAGCGTTTGCCGGTCTCGGCGTTCTCCACCAGCAGGCCGGCGTCGATCATGGCCTTTTGTTGGAGAGTGTCGCTGCTCAAGTGCTTGTACAGGTTGTCCCAGCCGGGCGGCGCGAACCCCAGGCCGAAGTCGCGGGCGATCTCACCCGTGAGGCCGCGACCTTTCAGGTAGTCGACGGCGGCCTTGCGCTGCGGATGGCTTTTAAGCGCCTGACGGTAAAAGTCGGCAGCGGCCGTCAGCAGCGGGTACAGCGGCGAATCGGTGGGTTGGCGCGGCTTGTGCGGACGGCCGCTTTCCTCGCGTGGGACTTCCATGCCAGCGGCTTTGGCCAGGTCCTCGATAGCCTGGGGGAAGTCCAGGTTGTCGTGGTCCATGAGAAAACCCAAGGCGTTGCCGCCTGCGCCGCAGCCGAAGCAGTAATAGAACTGCTTGTCGGGGCTGACACTGAACGACGGGGTCTTCTCTTTATGGAACGGGCAGCAGGCGGTGTAGTTCTTGCCAGCTTTTTTCAGTTGCACGCGCGAGCTGACAACATCGACGATGTCGGTGCGGTTCAGAAGGTCGTCAATAAAGCTCTGGGGAATCAGCCCGGCCATGGCGTTCTCGTCATCACTGCGTGTCAATGAGGGCCCATTGATTGTTCAAGCGCACGCATTGCGCGGCTCGATCATCAGGTGTCTGCTTGGGCATTCAGGAAGTGTATCTGCCGTTCATTCACTGACGTTAGTTTCAATCAGGTTTTTGGCATGGAAATGTTGCCCCGGCATCCGGTCTTGGCCAATGGCGGCCTCGGAAGCTCATTGTCGGGCACAGTCGATACAGTTGATCGTCTGCTTGAAAAATAAGTGTGCTCGTCAGTAGCCTTGATAGGCTCGTCAGAAGAGACGTGCACCGCTGGCAAAAGAGCCAGTCCTGACGTGTGAAGCAGTTGTATCGGTCGCGTGTGCGACGTCAACAGTGAAGCATCAAGCGATATCCGCAAATGCCATTAGCCCGGCTGAGGGCCGGGCTTGGCAGAAGCTTGCTACGAACGTCTGTGTATTAGTACAGACGAACGGCGCGGCGCTGTTCGCGCTGAACTTTCTTGGCGTGACGCTTAACAGCGGCTGCTGCTTTACGCTTACGCTCAGAAGTTGGCTTCTCGTAAAATTCGCGGCTACGAACTTCAGCCAGTACACCGGCTTTTTCGCAGGAGCGCTTGAAACGACGCAGAGCTACGTCGAAGGGTTCGTTCTCTTTAACTTTGACGGCTGGCATCCAGAGCTACCTTCTTTCATTACCGGGATCAACGTTCTCGTCGCAAAAAATTCGCGGCTGAGGTCGTCGGTTTTTAAGGGTTGCGGATGTTAACCCCTCATTGCCCGGAATGCAAAGCCTCTGATCGAAAACCGCTAGTCGGGAGGGGGAGTGGCGACTATTATGCGCGCCTTCGAATTCAGCCTCTACAAGGCGCAAACCCATGCTAGTACTGGGACTTGAAACCTCCTGCGACGAAACCGGTGTCGCACTTTACGACAGTGAACGCGGGCTCTTGGCCGATGCGCTGTTCAGTCAGATCGACCTGCACCGCGCCTACGGTGGCGTGGTGCCGGAGCTGGCCAGCCGTGATCACGTCAAACGCATGCTACCCCTGATCCGTCAGGTGTTGGATGAGGCAGGCTGCGTGCCGACCGAGATCGACGCCATCGCCTACACCGCTGGCCCCGGATTGGTTGGAGCCCTGCTGGTTGGGGCCTCTTGCGCCCAGGCGCTGGCGTTTGCCTGGGGCATTCCAGCCCTCGGCGTGCACCATATGGAAGGCCATTTATTGGCGCCGATGCTGGAAAAAACACCGCCAGAGTTCCCGTTCGTCGCATTGTTGGTTTCCGGCGGCCATACGCAGTTGGTTCAGGTGGACGGAATCGGCCAATACACCCTTTTGGGTGAATCCCTGGACGACGCTGCCGGTGAAGCCTTCGACAAGACCGCGAAGATGATGGGCCTCAATTATCCCGGCGGCCCGGAAATCGCCCGTCTCGCCGAAAAAGGCGTTGCCGGTCGCTACACCTTCCCGCGGCCGATGTGCGATCGCCCGGGCCTGATGTTCAGCTTCAGCGGCTTGAAAACCTCTGCGCTGAACACCTGGCAGCAAAGCGTCAGCGCCGGAGACGACAGTGAGCAAGCCCGTTGCGACATCGCTCTGGCGTTCCAGCAGGCCGTGGTGGAGACTTTGACCATCAAGTGCAAGCGCGCTCTGAAACAGGCGGGCATGAAGCGCCTGGTGATCGCAGGCGGCGTCAGCGCCAACAAGGCCTTGCGCAGTTCGCTGGAAAAAATGCTCGGCGACATGAAGGGCGACGTGTTCTACGCGCGCCCCGAGTTCTGCACCGACAACGGCGCGATGATCGCCTATGCCGGTTGCCAGCGCTTGCAGGCGGGGCAGCACGAAAGCCTGGCTATCAGCGTGCAGGCGCGCTGGCCGATGGAGCAGTTGTCGCCGCTGTAACGACGCAGGTGGGCCGGGCTCATCGACGGTATTTAAAAATGCCGTTCGCGCCCGGCAAACAGGTCGCGTAAATTGCCCCGGTGGCGCCAGACGATCAGCAGTGTCAGCACGCTCATCGGCAGCAGTGCCGCCGGTTCTTGCCAGGCCAGTAGCGGCAGGGTGAGTGGGGTGGCGATCAGCGCGGCGAGTGAGCTGGTGCGAGTCAGGTAGAACGTCAGCAGCCAGGCGAGCACGGCCAGCAAAGCCGCCGGCGGGTAGATCCCCAGCAACATTCCGGCTGCCGTGGCGACGCCTTTGCCGCCGCGAAAGCGGAAGTACAGGGGAAACAGATGGCCGAGAACGGCACATACGCCGATCCAGGCCTGCTGTTGCAGGGTCAGGCCGGCGAGGCTGGCGATCAGCACGGGCAATAAACCCTTGCACAGGTCGCCCAGCAGCGTCAGTACGGCGAGTTTCTTGCCGGCCAGGCGCAACATATTGGTGGCGCCGGCATTGCCTGAGCCACTCATTCGCGGGTCGGGATTTCCCGTCAGGCGGCTGAGCAAAATGGCGAAGGACAGTGAGCCGAGCAGGTAGGCGAAAATCGCCAGTGACCAAAACATGCTAACTATTCCGGGCGAGGACGCCCTGATTCTAACGGGGCATCGCGCCCTTGTCGTGCTGCGGAGAAAAGTGCTTGGACAGAGTGTTTATCGAAGGCCTGGAAGTCGACACCGTTATCGGGGCCTACGACTGGGAGCGCGGAATCCGTCAGTGCCTGCGCTTGGACCTGAGCTTTGCCTGGGATAACCGCCCGGCTGCGGCCGGTGACGACCTGACATTGGCGCTGGATTACGCCAGTGTGTCCGCGCGTATCCAGGCCTTTGCCGAAAAATCCCAGTACCAGTTGGTGGAAACCTTTGCCGAACGCCTGGCCGAAGTGCTGATGAGTGAATTCCAGATTCCCTGGTTGCACCTCAAATTGACCAAGCCAGGCGCCGTTCCGGCTGCCAAGGGTGTGGGTGTGGAGATCGAGCGCGGATGCCGCTAACTCAGGTTTACCTAGGCCTAGGCAGCAATATCGAGCGCGAGCGGCATCTACGCGCCGGTCTGGACGCGTTGGCGAGTTTCCTGACGGATGTGCGTTGCTCGGCGGTGTTTGAAAGCCAGCCGGTGGGTATCAAGAGCGGGCCGTTCTTCAACCTGGTGGTGTCGGCTTACACCGATCTGCCGTTGATGGAGCTGGATCGCCGATTGAAGCTCATCGAGGCCGACAATGGCCGCTACGCGCCGGATCGCAAGGGGCTGCCGTTGGACATCGACGTGCTGCTGTATGGCGACCTGGTGGGCAATTTCGATGGATTGGTTCTGCCGCGAGCGGAAATCCTGAAGAACGCGTTTGTGCTGTGGCCACTGTCGTTGATGGCGCCGGCGCGGGTCCACCCTGAAGTGGGCAAGACCCTGGCCGAGCTGTGGCGCGACGCGCAGATTGACCAGCTTCTGGCGCCTGTCGCGTTCGAGTGGCAGGGCCAGCAACTCACGCCGAACCATCTCCTGTAGGCGACGGCTCGACAAGCCGGACGCCTAGAGGACGTGATGTTCCTTGTAGATTTTTAATGCCTTGAGCCGTTCGCGCTTAAGTGCCTCGCCCAGCTCCGGGCCTTTGAAGCCTTTCTCCAGCAGTGGCGCAACGGCGACTTCGCGCGCGGCCTTCGCTGCGCCGCGCAAGTAGGCCGCCTGTGGGTAACTTCTCTGCTCCAGGCCCTTGCGGCCCCGTGCATCCATCTCGCAGGCAACCACGAACTCTTCAAAGCGCTGCGGTCGACGGTAAACGTCGAAATTGTGCAGTAACTCCAGCAATGTCGAGGCTTTCAGCTCCAGCGCACGATGACCGTGGGTGTGATATTCGCCCACCAGCAACGCCAGCTCCTGGCAATCCCTGGGTACTTTGAAGCGTTCATTGACGGCCTTGATCAGTTTCAAGCCCCGGTGTTCATGGGCGATGTGCTGCGGCAACTTATCCACAGGCGTCGTGCCCTTGCCCAGGTCATGAAGCAGGCAGGCCCAGCGCACAGTCAGCGGCTGCTGGTGCAGAGCGGCCTGCTCCAACACGCTCAAGGTGTGCACGCCGGTGTCGATTTCCGGGTGATGGGCTGCGGGTTGCGGCACGCCGAAGAGTGCATCGACCTCAGGCATCAAGGTTTTCAGCGCATCGCATTCGCGCAGTAACTGAATAAACACTTGGGGTTGGTCTTCCATCAGCGCGCGGGAGATTTCTTTCCAGCTGCGCTCAGGTGTCAGGGCCTCCAGTTCGCCGGATTCGCTGAGTTGGCGCATCAGTTCAAGTGTTTCTGGCGCAACGGTAAAACCCAGGTGCGCATAACGTGCAGCAAAGCGCGCAACGCGCAGCACTCGCAGAGGATCTTCGGCGAACGCCGGAGAAACATGGCGTAGAATGCGACCTTCAAGATCACGCTGGCCGTGGTAAGGGTCGGTCAAGTTGCCGTCATCGTCTTCCGCCATGGCGTTGATCGTCAGGTCACGGCGGATCAGGTCTTCTTCCAGCGTCACCTCGGGGCTGGCGTGAAACACAAAGCCGCCATAACCCCGACCGCTTTTGCGTTCCGTACGGGCCAGGGCGTACTCGTCGCCGTTCCTGGGGTCGAGGAACACTGGGAAGTCAGCACCCACCGGCTTGTAGCCCTTGGCGAGCATCTCTTCGGCAGACGCGCCCACGACAACGCGGTCGATATCGGTGACCGGGATACCCAAGAGGCGATCCCGCACCGCACCGCCGACTTTGTAGATTTTCATGAAAAAGCCTCCATTAGCGGCACAGGATACCGCCTGTGCCTGGCCAATGGAGGCTTTGCTGTTTCAGAGATGCACGACGGCCAGGTCCAGGCGGCCGTAGTCGTTGTCGTTGTGATCAGTGCGCGGTGGCACGTGGTGGGTTTTCATCACCTGGTCGCCCTGCAGGGTTTCGAGGTGAATATCGAAGCCCCACAGCCGATGCAGGTGCTTGAGCACTTCCTCGGTGGATTCACCCAGGGGTTTGCGGTCGTGTTGCTGGTGACGCAAGGTCAGGGAGCGGTCGCCGCGCACATCGATACTGTAGATCTGCACGTTGGGCTCGCGGTTGCCCAGGTTGTATTGCGCTGCCAGTGTTTCGCGGATGGTGCGGTAGCCGGGCTCATCGTGGATGGCCGGCACCACCAGGTCATCCTTGAGATCGTCATCGAGAATGCTGAACAGTTTCAGGTCCCGAATGACCTGCGGCGACAGGTACTGCAGGATAAAACTCTCATCCTTGAAGCTGCTCATGGCGAACTTGATGGTGGACAGCCAATCGCTGCCGGCGATTTCCGGGAACCAGCGGCGGTCCTCCTCGGTGGGGTGTTCACACATGCGCCGGATGTCGCGGTACATGGCAAAGCCCAGCGCGTAGGGGTTGATGCCGTTGTAGTACGGGCTGTCGAAGCCTGGCTGGAACACCACGCTGGTGTGGGAGGTGAGGAATTCCATCATGAAACCGTCGGTGACCAGGCCCTCGTCGTACAGGTCGTTCATCAGGGTGTAGTGCCAGAACGTGGCCCAGCCTTCGTTCATGACCTGGGTCTGGCGCTGTGGATAAAAGTACTGGGCGATCTTGCGCACGATACGCACGATTTCCCGTTGCCAGGGTTCCAGCAGCGGCGCGTGTTTTTCCAGGAAATAGAGGATGTTTTCCTGCGGTTCGGCGGGGAAGCGTGCATTGTCCTTGTCGCTGTTCTTGCCGGCGCGTTTGGGGATGGTGCGCCACAGGTCGTTGATCTGTTTCTGCAGGTGCTCCTCACGTTCCTTCTGGCGCAGGCGTTCTTCCTCGGCGGAAATCGGATACGGGCGTTTGTAGCGGTCGACGCCATAGTTCATCAGCGCATGGCAGGAGTCGAGCAGGTCTTCCACCGCATCGATGCCGTGGCGCTCCTCGCATTGCATGATGTACTGCTTGGCGAACACCAGGTAATCGATGATCGAACTGGCGTCGGTCCACGTGCGGAACAGGTAGTTGCCCTTGAAGAAACTGTTATGCCCATAGCAGGCATGCGCCACCACCAACGCCTGCATGCAGATGGTGTTCTCTTCCATCAGGTAGGCGATGCACGGGTCGGAGTTGATCACGATTTCGTAGGCCAGGCCCATCTGACCTCGGGTGTAGGACTTTTCGGTGCTAAGGAAGTGTTTGCCGTAGGACCAATGGTGATAACCCAGCGGCATGCCCACCGAGGCGTAGGCGTCCATCATTTGTTCGGCGGTGATCACTTCGATCTGGTTAGGATAGGTGTCCAGGGCATAACCCGCCGCAATGCGGCTGATTTCCCGGTCATAGGCCTGGATCAGTTCAAAGGTCCACTCGGAACCCGTGGAAATCGGTTGGCGTTTTTGCTCTTTTTTGGCGGTCATGTCACTAACCTGCGCTGGAAGAGTTCACGGAAGACCGGGTAAATATCGCCGGCCGAGACCAGTTGCTGCTGTGCGAACGTGTCGGCAAAGGCTTCGCCGATGCGCTCGTATTCGAACCACAGGGCCTGGTGCTCACGGGGGGTGATTTCAACGTAAGTGTAGTACTGCACGAAAGGCATGATCTGGTTGATGAGGATGTCGCGGCAGATCGGCGAGTCATCGTTCCAGTTGTCGCCGTCCGAGGCCTGGGCGGCGTAGATGTTCCATTCGTTGGCCGGGTAACGCTCGGCCATGATCTCCTGCATCAGCTTCAAGGCGCTGGAAACGATGGTGCCGCCGGTTTCCCGCGAGTAGAAGAATTCCTCTTCGTCGACTTCGCGAGCGCTGGTGTGATGGCGGATGAAGACGACGTCAATCTTGTCGTAGTTTCGCTTCAGGAACAGGTACAAGAGGATGAAGAAGCGCTTGGCAATGTCCTTGGTCGCTTGGGTCATGGAGCCCGACACGTCCATCAGGCAGAACATCACCGCCTTTGAGCTGGGGTTGGGTTGTTTGACCAGCAGGTTGTATTTCAAGTCAAAGGTATCGAGGAAAGGCACGCGGTGAATTCGCGCGCTGAGTTTCTCGATTTCCGCCTCCATTTCCTGGATATCGCCGAAGTTGTCCGGCTCTTCACGCTTCAGGCGCGCCAACTCTTCCTTGGCTTCCCTCAACTTGGCGCGACTGCTGCCCGACAGGGCAATACGTCGGGCATGGGCCGAGCGCAGGGTGCGGATGATGTTGATACGGGACGGGTTGCCCTCGTTGCTGATCCCGGCGCGCACCGTCTTGAAGGTGTCGGTGCCGGTCAGGTTACGCTTGACCAGGTTGGGCAGCTCCAGGTCTTCGAACATGAATTCGAGGAATTCTTCCTGGGTGATCTGGAATACGAACTCATCCATGCCTTCGCCGGAATTGCCCGCCTTGCCCGGCCCTCTACCGCCGCCACCCCCTTGGGGGCGTTGGATATGTTCGCCGGTCGTGAATTCCTTGTTGCCGGGGTGCACAACAGTCTGTTTGCCGCCGCGGCCGTGGTGCAGCACCGGCTCGTCGATGTCCCGTCCGGGAATGCTGATTTGCTCGCCATGTTCCATGTCCGTGATGGAACGGCGGCTGACGGCCTCTTCGACGGCCTTTTTGATGTGGTCACGGTAACGCCGCAGGAAACGCTGACGGTTTACCGTGCTCTTGTTCTTGCCATTGAGGCGTCGGTCGATCACATAGCTCATGGGGAGCCCTCCGGGCAGCTTCACGTTACAAGCTTCAAGCCGCGAGCTGGAAGCTTAGAGACAAGCGGTCAGCTGCCAGGCCAGTGGCCCGGCAGTTCACGCCTGTCGCTGCCTTACTGCGATTTACGAACCCGCAGATACCACTCGGAGAGCAGCCGTACCTGTTTGTCGGTGTAGCCGCGCTCGACCATTCGTGTGACGAAGTCGTTGTGTTTTTGCTGATCCTCCTTGCTGGCCTTGGCGTTGAAGCTGATGACGGGCAGCAGGTCCTCGGTGTTGGAGAACATTTTCTTCTCGATGACCACCCGCAGCTTCTCGTAGCTGAGCCAGGTAGGGTTCTTGCCGTTGTTGTTGGCGCGGGCGCGCAGCACGAAGTTGACGATTTCGTTGCGGAAATCCTTCGGATTGCTGATGCCGGCCGGTTTCTCGATTTTTTCCAGCTCCTCGTTGAGGGCCACGCGGTTGAGGATCTCGCCGGTTTCCGGGTCGCGGTACTCCTGGTCCTGGATCCAGAAGTCGGCGTACAGCACGTAGCGGTCGAAGATGTTCTGGCCGTACTCGCTGTAGGACTCGAGGTACGCGGTCTGGATTTCCTTGCCGATGAATTCGATGTAGCGCGGCGCCAGGTATTCCTTGAGGAAACGCAGGTAGCGTTCGCGGGTTTCCGCCTGGAACTGCTCCTGTTCGATCTGTTGCTCCAGCACGTAGAGCAGGTGCACCGGGTTGGCCGCAATTTCGTGCGGGTCGAAGTTGAAGACCTTGGACAAGATCTTGAACGCGAAGCGCGTCGAGAGGCCGTTCATGCCTTCGTCCACACCAGCGGTGTCGCGGTACTCCTGGATTGACTTGGCCTTGGGGTCGGTGTCCTTGAGGTTTTCGCCGTCGTACACGCGCATCTTCGAATAGATGTTCGAGTTTTCCGGCTCTTTGAGGCGCGACAGCACGGTGAACTGGGCGAGCATCTTCAGGGTGTCGGGTGCGCAATGAGCCTTGGACAGCGAGCTGTTGAACAGCAGCTTGTCGTAGATCTTGATCTCATCACTGACCCGCAGGCAGTACGGCACCTTGACGATGTAGATCCGGTCGATGAAGGCTTCGTTGTTCTTGTTGTTGCGGAAGGTGTGCCACTCCGATTCGTTGGAGTGGGCCAGCAGGATCCCGGTGAACGGAATCGCGCCCAGGCCTTCGGTACTGTTGTAGTTGCCTTCCTGGGTCGCGGTGAGCAGTGGGTGCAGCACCTTGATCGGTGCCTTGAACATTTCCACGAACTCCATCAGGCCCTGGTTGGCCCGGCACAGCGCGCCCGAGTAGCTGTAGGCGTCGGCGTCGTTCTGTGGGAATTCTTCAAGCTTGCGAATATCGACCTTGCCCACCAGCGCCGAGATGTCCTGGTTGTTCTCGTCGCCTGGTTCGGTCTTGGCCACGCCGATCTGGTTGAGGATGGACGGGTAGAGCTTCACCACGCGGAACTGGCTGATGTCACCGCCGAACTCGGCCAGGCGCTTGGTGGCCCAGGGCGACATGATGGTGTTGAGGTAGCGGCGCGGGATGCCGAAGTCTTCTTCGAGGATCGCGCCATCTTCCGTGGCGTTGAACAGGCCCAGGGGCGACTCGAAGACCGGTGAGCCCTTGATGGCGTAGAAGGGCACTTTTTCGATCAGTTGTTTGAGCTTTTCGGCCAGCGACGATTTACCGCCACCGACGGGGCCGAGCAGGTAGAGGATCTGTTTCTTCTCTTCCAGACCTTGGGCGGCATGGCGGAAGTAGGAGACGATCTGGTCAATGCATTCTTCCATGCCGTGGAAGTCTTCAAAGGCCGGATAACGACGGATCACCTTGTTGGAGAATATTCGCGACAGCCGCGAATTGTTCGAGGTGTCTATCAGCTCCGGCTCGCCAATCGCCAGCAGCAGACGTTCGGCGGCAGACGCGTAGGTGCTGCGATCCTGTTTGCACAGCTCGAGATACTCTTGCAGCGTGAGTTCTTCCTGCTGTGTGGATGCGAAGCGTTGTTGGAAGTGGCTAAAGATACTCATGACGTCGTCACCTCGCTCGATACGTGGAGCCGACGCCGGATCAATCAGTCGATGCTGGCAGACATTGGCAGACGCCAATGGCTGTTTTCCCCCCAAACACCCTGAAACGCTACCGATGACCCGCACGCCGGTGTACCGGCTCTCCCCTGATTCGGATGGCCTGCGCTTAAGGATAGTTCGGAATCGGAGAGGTCAAGGCGCGATGCGCAATTAGTTTGGCTGCGCCGTTCGTCAGAAACGGCGCGAGCCCAAGCGTCACGCGGGGTAGCGGGGTGTGAAAAAAATTATTGCGAATTGCCGGAAGAAATTTCCGCAGGATAAGTCGTACGCCACAGTTCAAAGCCGCCATCCAGGCTATAGACGTCGGAGAAACCCTGGCTGATCAGATAAGCCGCTGCACTCTGGCTGGAATTGCCGTGATAGCAGGCCACGATCACAGGTGCATCGAGGTCGGCGGCGCGGATGAAATCGGCGATGTTGACGTTGTCCAGGTGCTGGGCGCCAGTGATGTGGCCAGCCGCATACGTTGGCTGGTCACGGATGTCGACCACCACAGCACCTTGCTCGCGCAGCGCCTGGGCTTGTTCGGGGGGGATACGTTTGAATTCGCTCATGGCGGGCTCCTATGGCTTGGCAGTAGCCGGCAGTGTAACGGGAAGAGGGGATTCGCACTGGCAGCTATGACGCTCGCCGGTGTCGATGTTCATCAGGGTCATGGCGCCGCCCCACACGCAGCCGGTGTCGAGTGCGAATACGCCGGGCTCATTGCACTTGCCCTCAAGGGCCGCCCAGTGGCCGAAAATGATCGGGGTGTCGCGGGTCTTGCGCTCCTTGTGAGCAAACCAGGGCTTGTAGCCCGGCAGCGCGGTGTCCGCGCCTTCCTTGCTCTTGAGGTCGAGCTTGCCCTCGGCAGTACAGAAGCGCATGCGCGTGAAGTAGTTGGTGATGACCCGCAGGCGCGTGACGCCGGTGAGGTCGTTGTCCCACTTCACTGGCTCGTTGCCGTACATGCCGTCAAGGTAGGCGGTATAGAGGGTGTCATCGGCCAGGGCGCTTTCGACTTCGGCGGCGCACTTGAGGGCTTTCTTCAGCGTCCACTGGGGCGGGATGCCAGCATGGACCAGGGCCATGTTGCGGCCTTCGTCGTAATGCATGATTTTTTGCCGGCGCAGCCAGTCGAGCAGTTCGGCGCGATCCGGTGCTTCGAGGATTTCCCGCAGGGTGTCGCCCTTTTTCAGGCGCTCAATGTTATTGCCGGCTGCCAGCAGATGCAGGTCGTGATTACCCAATACGCACACCAGGGAGTCGCGCAGGCGATATAAATAGCGCAGCGTCTCCAGGGATTGCGGGCCGCGGTTGACCAGATCACCGACCAGCCACAGGCGATCGTTGGCTGGGTCGAAGGCCACGCGCTCAAGCAGGCACTTGAGGGGTTCCAGGCAGCCTTGCAGATCACCGACCGCGTACGTCGCCATCAGTGCAGGGCTCCCGGCACGGCGAGGCGGAAGGGCGCGATGATGGCGTCGAACAATTGGCCGTCGGTGGCTTTCATCTGATACGAGCCCTGCATGGTGCCGACTTTGGAGGTCATCACCGTGCCGCTGCTATAGGTATGGCTGGCGCCGCTGTCGATCAACGGTTGCTGGCCAACCACGCCGGCGCCGCGAACTTCTTCGACCTGACCGTCACCGTCGGTGATCACCCAGTGGCGCGACAGCAGCTTGGCCGGCACCAGCCCGTTGTTTTTCACCGTGATGGTGTAGGCAAAGGCAAAGCGGTTCTGTTCAGGTTGGGATTGGTCCGCCAGGAAGCGGGTGACGACGCTGACGTCGATCTGGTAGCGAGGATCGGACATGCAAGAGGCCTTAAAAGCGGAAGACAGCAGATGCGGTTCAGTCTAGGCCAAGAGGAGGGCACTAGGCCAGACATGTGTCTAGCCTAGCTCGGTGCTGTCAGTCCGCGGCTGGCGCAGGCTGAATGGCCAGTTGGTCGGCCAGGCGCACGAATGCGGCCAGGTCCAGTTGCTCCGGACGCAGGCCGCCATCGACGCCGGCAGCTTCGATCTCGGCATTGCTCAACAGTGCCTTGAGCGTGTTGCGCAGGGTCTTGCGACGCTGGTTGAACGCTTCGCGTACGACACGCTCCAGCAGTTTGTGGTCCTTGGCCGGGTGTGGCAACACGGCGTGGGGCACCAGGCGTACGATGGCCGAGTCGACCTTTGGCGGCGGATTGAACGCGCCAGGGCCCACGTTGAACAGGTGTTCGACGCGGCAGTGGTACTGAACCATGATCGACAGGCGGCCCCAATCACCACCCCCAGGACCTGCGGCCAGACGTTCTACCACTTCTTTTTGCAGCATGAAGTGCATGTCGCGGATGATCCCGGCGTTGTTCAGCAGGTGGAAAATCAGCGGCGTGGAGATGTTGTACGGCAGGTTGCCCACCACGCGCAGGCTGTTGGGCGCGGCGTTGAGGGTGTTGAAGTCGAACCTCAGTGCATCGCCCTGATGCAGGTTGAAGTTGGGCTTGCCGGCGAACTGCTGGTTGAGGATCGGGATCAGGTCCTTGTCCAACTCAACCACGTCCAGTTGGCCGCCACTGGCCAGCAGGCCTTGGGTCAATGCGCCCTGGCCCGGGCCGATTTCCAGCAGGCGGTCTTCAGGCTTGGCATGGATGGAGCGCAGGATGCGGTCGATCACGCCAGCGTCATGCAGGAAGTTTTGCCCGAAGCGCTTGCGCGCCCGGTGTTGGTAATGCTCGGTCATATACGGGTCTCGGCCATCTGATAGGCGGTTTCCAGGGCCACGTGCAGGCTGCCGGTATCGATCTTGCCGCTGCCCGCCAGGTCCAGGGCGGTGCCATGGTCGACGGAGGTGCGGATGATCGGCAGGCCCAGTGTCACGTTGACGGCGGCGCCGAAGCCTTTGTATTTAAGCACCGGCAGCCCCTGGTCGTGGTACATCGCCAGCACTGCGTCGCAGTGCTCCAGATATTTGGGGGTAAACAGAGTGTCCGCAGGCAGTGGGCCGCGCAGGTCCATGCCTTCTTGGCGCAGACGCTCCAGGGTGGGTTCGATGATGTCGATTTCTTCATGGCCCAAGTGGCCGCCTTCGCCGGCGTGGGGGTTGAGCCCACAGACCAGGATGCGCGGTCGGGCGATGCCGAACTTCTGTTGCAGGTCGGCATGCAGGATGCGCGTCACGCGCTCCAGTCGCTCGACGGTGATGGCGTCGGCAATCTCACGCAGCGGTAGGTGCGTGGTCACCAGCGCGACCCGCAGACCGCGCGTCGCCAGCATCATCACCACTTGTTCGGTGTGGGTCAGCTCGGCGAGAAATTCGGTGTGGCCGGAAAAGGCGATGCCGGATTCGTTGATCACGCCTTTGTGTACTGGCGCGGTGATCATGCCGGCGAAGTCACCGTCGATGCAGCCTTGCCCGGCGCGCGTCAGGGTTTCCAGCACGAACGCGGCGTTGGCCTTGTCCAGTTGGCCGGCAACCACCTTGGCCTGCAGCGGGGTGTCCCACACGTACAGGCTGCCGGCGGGGGCGGGCAGGTCGGGCCAGTTGCCTGGCTCCACCTCCAGCAAGTTGACAGCCACACCCAGCTGCGCGGCCCGCTCAAGGAGCAGGTCGCGGCTGGTAATGGCAATCAGGGGGTGTGGCTGGGGTTGCGAGGCGAGCAGCAGGCACAGGTCAGGACCAATGCCGGCCGGCTCGCCGGGTGTCACCGCGAAACGCTGGGGTTTCACTGAACTGCCTGGTCGGTGCCTGTCTGGGCGCCTGGCAGCTTGTTCTCAACGTAGGCTTCGTCGCGGATCTGACGCAGCCAGGTTTGCAGCTCTTCGTCGTATTTGCGGTTACGCAGTACGTTCAGTGCTTGTTGCTCGCGGGCTTGATTGGTGTTGTCGGTGGCGCGACGGCCAAGGACTTCCAGCACATGCCAGCCATATTGGGTCTTGAATGGCTTGGACAGTACGCCTTGCGGGGTGTCGGCCATGACTTGCTGGAACTCCGGCACCAAGGCTTTCGGGTCGATCCAGTTCAGGTCGCCGCCGTTGAGGGCCGATCCCGGGTCTTCCGAGAAGCTCTTGGCCAAGGTGGCGAAGTCTTCACCGCTTTCGATGCGGTCATAGATCTTCTGGGCCAGTTCCTTGGTCTGGGCTTCGGTGCGGATTTCGCTTGGTTTGACCAGGATGTGGCGAACGTGCACCTCATCCTTGAGCGACGTTTCGCCGCCGCGTTTTTCCAGGAGCTTCAGGATGATGAAACCACCCGGTGTACGCGCAGGTTGGGTGATGCCACCCACTTCCATTGCGCTCAGCTCGCGGTCGAACGGCGGAGGCAATTGAGCCGCTTTACGCCAGCCCATGTCGCCGCCTTCCAGTGCGTTGTCGCTGCCGGACTGGGCGATCGCCATTTGCGCGAAGTCGGCACCTGCCTTCAGGCGCTCGTAGATAGCCTGGGTCTTGGCGGCGGCTGCATTGAGCTGCTCGGAGTTGGCGCTGTCCGGTGTCGGGATCAGGATGTTGGCCAGGTGCAGCTCTTCGGAAAGCTGCATCTTGCCCAGGTCCGACGCCAGGAAATTCTTCACTTCCTGCTCGGACACCTGAACCCGCTCGGCCACACGGCGCTGACGTACACGGCTGATGATCATTTCACGGCGGATCTGGTCACGGGCGTCCTCATAGGACAAACCGTCGTGGGCCAGGGCTGCGCGGAACTGGTCGATGCTCATGTTGTTGCGCTGGGCAATGGTGCCCACGGCCTGGTTCAGTTCCTCGTCAGAAATACGGATGCCGGAGCGATCGCCAATCTGCAGTTGCAGGTTCTCGACGATCAAGCGCTCCAGTACCTGCTGGTCCAGAACGCTGGTCGGTGGCACGCCACCGCCACGCTTGGCGATGGTTTGCTGGACTTCCTTGACGCGCTGGTCCAGTTGGCTCTGCATGATCACGTCGTTATCGACGATGGCCACGACCTTATCCAGTTCTTGAACCGCAGCGTGCGCCGATGCGGTACCCAGGAACAGCGCGCCCAGCACTAGCGGGCGCAGACAATCAGAAAGCTTGATCTTCACGTTCACGATAACCTTCAATGCCTTTGTCGAGGAAGCTCTCTACCTTGGCGCCAGTCAGGCCGCCGAGTCCTTTGAGGACGATCTGGAAGAAGAGCCCGTGGTCACCCTTTTCGTTAAGCGGGGCGATCTGGCTGTATTCGTCGTTGGAAACCCAGTAACGGTTGATGACGCGCAGTTTCCAGCAGCAGTTGTCGTACTCGAAACCACCGAAGGCTTCCAGGGTACGGTTGCGAGCGTAGTCATACTGCCAGCGGGTGATCAGGTTCCATTGTGGAATGATCGGCCACATCATCGAGAAGTCGTGTTGTTGGATTTTGTAGTAATCCTTCACGTAGTTCTCTTGACCAGGCGTACCGTAGTCGCCACCGAACTGCCATTTGCCGGTCAGCTGGTTGTAGACGACCTGGTCGTTACGATAGCGATAGCCGACGTTGATGATCTTGTTCGGGTTGTCTTCCGGCTGGTAGTGAAGCATCGCGCTGCCGGAACGAGGGCTGTGTTCCTCGGTGTCCCAGTTGTAGTCGGCAGTGGCGCGCCAGTCACGGTTGAAGCGGAACTCGTAGTCCAGAGCTACCGGCGAAACATCGGACTGTGCATCGGCACGGTCAGCCGCGAGGATGCCTGGCAGTTGCACTTCACGATCCTTGAAGTACACCGCCTGGCCCACGGATACGCGCTGACGCTCGAAGCCGTTTTCTTCGATCCAGCGGCTGGTCAAGCCCAGGGACAGTTTGTTCTCGTCGCCGATCCGGTCAGAGCCGCTGAAGCGGTTGTCGCGGAACAGCGAGGCGTAGCTGAACGAGTATTCGCTGGTATCAAAGACCGGGATGTCGCTCTGGTCCTTGTTTGGCACATACAGGTAGAACGCACGCGGCTCGAGAGTCTGGCGATAGTCTTTGCCGAACCAGTTGGTGTTGCGGTCGAAATAGAGGCCGCTGTCGACGCTGGCGACTGGCACAGCGCGGTCTTGCGAGCTCTTGAAATCGCCACCGGCGTACGGGTTGGCCGCAGTGGCCGCCGCTTGCTGGGCGATGATCTGGTTCTTGCCGATGCTGTCGAGGTCAAGATCGTACTTGGTGTAAACGTACTTGAGCTTCGGCGTGATAAACCCGTAGGTCCAGTTCATCGGGTAGTCGACGGCTGGTGCAACGTTCAAACGTGTGCCGTTGGCGCGGGTGAGGCCGGTGACGTAGGTGTCCAGGCGAGGCGATACAAGTCCGTCCTGATCGGTGAACGTGCCTTTTTCAAGGCTGCGTTCAAAGCGAACAGCTTCGGTCTCATAGGTAAAGTTCAGCCCGCCCGGATGGTACGGCAGCGCACCATTGAAGGTGATTTGCGGCAACCGGTCATACGGCGTGATCTGGGAGATCGTCGCCAGCTGGTAAGCCTGGACGTTCAGGCGCGCCTGGTAAGAGTCGCCCCGGTAGGTCACGGAACCCTGTTGATTGAGGGCATCCCGGCTTTCAACGCCTTCCTGGAACGACTTCAGATCCTGGAAGTAGTAAGGATCGCTGATCCGGGTGTAATCCACCTGGGTCGCCAGACGCGAATCCAACCCGCCGCGATGCTGCCAATTGAGCATGTAACGGGTTTTTTCGTAATCGGTCTGCTTGCTGCGCTCGTCGTTGTCGTCGTTCAGGTACGCGCCGCCGAACTGGCCTTCGCTGGATTTGGTGAGGTAGCGGAATTCGCCTTCCATCAACAAACCGCGCTTGGTCATGTATTGCGGGTACAACGTGGCGTCGTAGTTGGGCGCCAGGTTGAAATAGTACGGCGTAACCAGGGTGAAGCCGGTTTCGCTGCCGGTGCTGAAGCTCGGCGGCAGGAAGCCGGATTGACGACGGTTGTCGATCGGGAAATAGATGTAAGGGGTATAGAGGATCGGGATGTTCTTGATCCGCAACGTCGCGTTGGTCGCCGTACCGAAACCGGTAGCCGGGTTCAACGTGATGTTGTTGCCCCTGAGCTGCCAGGCGTTGCTGTCTGGCTCGCAGGTGGTGTACGTACCGTCCTTGAGACGGATGATCGCGTTTTCAGCACGCTTGGCGTACAGCGCGTTACCGCGGATGCGCGACTTGTGCAGCACGTATTCGGCGTTGTCGATCTGGGCCGCGCCGGTATCGAGTTGCACTTCGGCATGGTCGCCCACGATCAGTGCACCGTTGTCGCGCAGACGGACTTTGCCGTTCAGCTCGCCACGGTTCTCGGCCTGGTACAGGCTGGCTTCTTCAGATTCCAACTGCATGCTGCCCTGGCGCATGACGACGTCACCGGCCAGGGTAGCGACTTGTTGTTCCTGCTCGTAACGCGAAGCCTTGGCGCCGATGAAGGTGGGCGCATCGCTCTTGTTCGTCTTGTCGTTCATGCCAGGACGAGTCGGCTCGATGTACGCACCCCCGCAGTACGGGCCGGTTTCGGCCAACTGCGCGGCGGTCAGCTTCTCGCGTGGTACCCAGTCCAGGTGGCTGTAGTCGGCGCTGCGCGAGCGCAGGCCACGGCCTTTGGATTCGGTGACCAGTGCGGTCTTGGGCTCGGCCTCGGCTTTGCCGCCAGCATCGGTCTGCGCCGTGCTGTTGGCGGAGCTGATGGCTGCGCCATCATGCACCGGGCGCGGTGGTAGAGGGGCTGCGGCGGTTTTCGGCGCGCAATCCCAGGCACCCGAAGCAGAGACTGAGCAGTCATACTGTTCCGCGGCGACCACGAATGAGGTGGCGAAGGGTTGCAAGGCCAGCAGACTGCCGGTTACCAGCAACGGAAATTTTCTACGAAACGCGGGGGATTTCAATGCCATCTTATTAGTCCGGGCTTCCTGCGTGCCATCTGCCCGCGGTTTGGGCCGCACGCCTCTCGATGGTCTGAAAAAGATGCGTGATAATAAAGCATGCCCCGCTTGACGGCTAGCGCCGTCGGAGACCCTTGTAATGCCCGAGCAAGATCTACGTTTACAACAGCTGGAAGTCTGGCTGGATGAGCAGTTGCCGATCCTTTTCAACGCTCAAGGCTGGGGTGTCGTACCCCCGGCCACATTGACCGCGGCCAGCAGCGACGCGAGTTTCAGGCGCTATTTCCGTTGGGAAGGCGGTGGCCGTACCTTCGTGGTCATGGACGCTCCACCCCCCCAGGAAAACTGCAAACCATTCGTCGATATCGCGCATTTGCTGGCGAAGTCAGGGATAAATGTTCCAAAAATTTACGCAGAAGATTTGCCGCGCGGCTTTCTTTTGCTCAATGACCTGGGCAGAAAAACCTATCTGGACGTGATTGACGACAAAAATGCCGACCCATTGTTTGCCGATGCCATCGACACCTTGCTGGCTTTCCAGCAATTGCCGATGGACGCGCCGCTGCCCAGCTATGACCTCGCCTTGCTGCGCCGCGAGCTGGAATTGTTTCCGGAGTGGTACGTGCGCCGTCACCTGGGTATCGAACTGGATGCGCAGCAGCAAGCGCTATGGCAGCGCGTCAGTGATCACCTGATCGACAGTGCCCTGGCGCAGCCGAAAGTGCTGGTGCATCGCGACTATATGCCGCGCAACCTGATGATCAGCGAACCCAACCCTGGCGTGCTGGATTTCCAGGATGCGGTCTACGGGCCGGTTACCTATGACATCACCTGCCTGTTCAAGGACGCCTTCCTCAGCTGGCCCAAGGCCCGCGTGCAGGAATGGCTGCGTGGGTATTGGGAGCGTGCGCGGCAACTGAACATTCCGGTGCAGGCGGATTTCGACGATTTCCTGCGCGCCAGCGACCTGATGGGCGTGCAGCGCCACCTCAAGGTCATCGGTATCTTCGCGCGCATTTGCCATCGTGACGGCAAGCCACGCTATCTGGCCGACGTGCCGCGCTTCTTTGCTTATATAGAAGCTGTGCTGGCCGACCGTCCGGAGTTGAGCGCGTTGGGTGAATTGCTCGCCAGCCTGCGCCAACCCGCCGAGGCCAATGTATGAAGGCGATGATCCTGGCCGCCGGCAAGGGCGAGCGGATGCGCCCACTCACCTTGCACACGCCCAAGCCACTGGTGCAGGCCGGCGGCAAGCGTCTGATCGAGTATCACCTGGAAGCGCTGACCAAGGTCGGCTTCACCGATATCGTGATCAACCATGCCTGGCTCGGCCAGCAGATCGAAAACTACCTGGGGGATGGCGCGCAATTTGGCTTGCGCATCCGTTACTCCCCCGAGGGCGAGCCGCTGGAAACCGGCGGCGGGATCTTCCAGGCATTGCCCTTGCTGGGGGACGAACCTTTCCTGGTGGTCAATGGCGATATCTGGACCGACTACGACTTCACCCAACTCAAACGGCCGCTCAAGGGCCTGGCTCATCTGGTGATGGTCGATAACCCGGCCCATCACCCTTCGGGCGGTGATTTCTACCTTGATCAAGGTTTGCTTCATGATGCCGCGCCCGGTGCCGATAACCTGACCTTCAGTGGCATTTCCGTGCTCGACCCCAAGTTGTTCGAGGGTTGCAGCGCGGGTGCCTTCAAGCTGGCACCGCTGCTGCGGGCGGCGATGGCCAAGGGACTGGTGACGGGGGAGCACATGATAGGACGCTGGATTGATGTCGGCACGCTGGAGCGCCTGGCGCAGGTCGAAACCCTGCTGACAGCGGGGCAGTAACATGCTGTGGCCAGGGACGCTGATCGGCGCCGGGGCTGGCTTTGCCATTGCCAGTATTCCGGGGGCCATGCTGGGCGCACTGTTGGGGCAGGCACTCGACCGCCGCCTGCAACTGCACAGTTGGGCGCAGTTGCGCGAGCGCCTGGGCGGGCGCCCGGCGTTGCGCAATGACGAGCTGTTATTCGTGTTGCTGGGGCGTTTGGCCAAGAGCAACGGTCGGGTCGCCGATGGTCATATCCAACAAGCGCGCCAGGAAATGCGCTCGCTGGAGATGACCGACTCGGCCCAACGTCGCGCGATTGCGGCCTTCAATCGCGGCAAGTCCGGCTCCGACCGGGTGCGCAGTTATCTACGTGTGCTCAAGGCCCAACCCCATGCCGCGGAAGGCTTATTGCGCGCATGCTGGCGCATGGTCTGGGCGGACGGACGGGCGGATGACGCCGAACGTGACTTGATTGACCTGTGGGGCAAATGGCTGGGGTGGACGCCGCAGCAGCTGCAGGCGCTGGCAGCCGACTACAAGCCGGAGCGCAAGCCGCTGGTCAGTCGCGGTGTTACCTATCAGGACGCGTTGCGCTTGCTGGGTGTGACGGCCACCACCGAGCCATCTGTGATCAAGCGGGCTTATCGCCGACTGCTCAGCCGCCACCACCCGGACAAGATCGCCGGTACCGGCGCCAGCCCCGCGCAAGTGCGTGAGGCAACCGAGCGTACTCGCGAGTTGCATAACGCCTATGCGTTGATTCGCGAGCGTCGGGATTTCCGTTAGTGTGCCCAGCTCCCCCCCTGTAGGAGCTGGCAAGCCAGCGCCTACAGTTTGATCGGGTTCACAGTCAGCGATCAGTCAGCCGTCGCCTGCGGGCTCAACCAGCCGCGGATCCTGCGATACAACTGCTCCTGCTCGGCAGCGCTGTTGCCGGGCAGGGCTGTCAAGGACACCTGTTTGTAACCTTCATTTTTCAAACGCTTGGCCGCCTGCGCGCGGGCCAGAGCGTTTTTGCGTGATTGGGCGTTGTCTTGATAGAAGACATCGGCGGTCGGCAACTTCAGGCCAGGGGCCAGTTGTTGTACATCCGGATGACGTCCGTGGGGCGTCTGTGCTGCCACCATCACAAACTTCTGCACTTGGGACGGTTGTTTCTCGCTCAAATAACGTGCGGCCCACCAGGCACCGGTGCCATGGCCGAGCAGTACCACGCTGCGCGCGCTTTGTGTTTGGGCGAACGCCACGGCGGCGTCGATGCGGTCGAAGATGCGCGAGGCGTCGGACTTGTCCTGCTCATCGGCACCGGGCACCACCGCCGGGTCGGTGCCTTCGGCTTCGGCGCTGGCGGCTTGCTCGATGGGTTTGTCGGCGGTGCTCGCTTCCTTGCTGCTGGTGTCGACAGTCGCCTTGGGCGCTTCCATTACACGTGGTGGCAGCGTATCCACGCTCACGTCCGGCAACGACAGGCTGAGGCTGCCCCAATTGGCGTCCGGGAATTTGTGCCGCAACGGGCTGATTGCTTGCGGCCAGTCAGCATTTTCGCCGGCACCCGGTACGATAATCACCACGCCTTCGGGCTCGGCGCTGTTGGCCGGTTTCCACAGGGCGAGGAAGGAATCGCTGCCGGCCTGCAATTGTTGCTGTTCCTGCTGCGGGATCTTGCGCTCCAGGGCGCTGGCTTCTGCCTGGCTGCGCTCGGGCAAGGGTTGGCGCTCGACCGGTTTTTCCGCGGCAGGTTCGGGCGCGTCTGCGGCTCGTACAGAAAAGGCGCTGGTAAAAAGCAGCGACAGGCACAATGCTGGCAGTGCTGAACGGTGAAAAAAGGGCATCGTAAATTCCCGGCCAGAAGTGATTCCAGCAGCCTAATGGGTTGGTCAGTATTTGTCAGTGATGTGAGACGTGGATCATGGGTTTTCGCTGTCTGCTGGTTATCGGCTGTTTGTGCCTTGCCTTGATGGCAAATGCCGCCCCTGCGCCCGTCGCGCCCCAGGCGCAGCTCAATGCGCAACAACGCGAATGGCTGGCCCAGCACCCGGAACTGCGGGTGGGCCTGGTGTTACAGGCGCCGTTCGCGCAATACGACCGGCGTTTGCAGCGGCTGTCCGGGGCCAACGTCGAGCTGATGCAGTGGTTGGCCAAAGCGTTGAACATCGAATTGACCTGGCGCAACTTCCCAAACCAGGAGCAGTTGGAAGCGGCCCTGAGCGACGGCGAGGTGGATATCGCTCCCGGCCTGCAACAAACGCCGGCCGGTTTGCGCCTGTGGTTGTTCAGCGACCCCTATATGCGCGTGCCGCAACACATCGTTGGCATCCGTGATGGCGGCGGGGCGGTGGAGTTGGAGAAACTCGATGAGCAATCCCGCGTCGCCGTGCGCATGCCCAGCGCCGTGGCCGATTACCTGCGCAGCACCTATCCCGGCCTGAACCTGCAAGGCGTGCCCATGGAGCGACAGGCCCTGCAATTACTGGTAAGCCAGCAAGCGCGTTATGCGGTGGTGGATGAAGCGCAATTGAGCCGTTTGTCCGGCGAGGCGGAGTTCGCCGGGCTGGCGGTGGTGGGCGATATCGGCCTGCCGCAATTGCTGCGGGTGGCCACGCGCCGGGAATGGCCGGAACTGGCCAGCATCATGGAAAGCGCCCTGCGCGCCATTCCCGCCCGCGATCTGGACCAACTGCACAGCCGCTGGCTGCAACCCAAATACCCACGCCTGACGGAATCCCCGGGCCTGTGGCAAAACCTCAGCCTGTTGCTCGGCCTGTTGCTGCTCGCCAGCCTGGCCACCGTATTCTGGCTGCGCCGCCAACAACGGGTGCTGGAGCACAACCTTTTGGCTGCGCGCGAAGAAAGCGCCGCCCGCGCCGCTGGTGCCGAAGCCTTGCGGCTGACTCAGTTTTCCATCGACCAAAGCACCGTCGGCATCCTTTGGGTCAACTGGGACAGCCACGTGCGCTACGCCAACCGTGCGGCCGAAAGCATGCTTGGCTACGGCCCCGGCGCACTGATCGAGCGGCCACTGGTCGACCTTGATCCGAGCCTGGACATGGACCGCTGGCTCAACCTATGGAAACGCGCGCGGGCCAGCGAAGACGGGCCGCAGAACTTCGCCACCGATTGCCGGCGCGCAGACGGCAGCATCCTGCCGACCAATGTGTCCTTGAGCTTTCTGCGGTTTGCCGAGGCCGAATACCTGGTGGTTTACCTCAATGACGTCACCGAGTTGCGCCGCACCCTGGCGGCATTGCTGCAAAGTGAAGCACAGCTGCGCGAACTGTCCGCTCACCTGGAAACCGTTCGCGAAGAAGAGAAGGCACGCATCGCCCGTGAGGTGCACGACGAACTCGGGCAAATGCTCACGGTGCTCAAGCTCGAGACCTCAATGTGTGAGTTGGCCTACGCGCAACTTGACCCCGGTTTGCACGAGCGCTTGAACAGCATGAAGCGCTTGATCGCCCAACTATTCCAGTTGGTGCGGGACGTAGCGACGGCGCTGCGCCCGCCGATTCTGGATGCGGGTATCGCGTCAGCCATCGAGTGGCAGGCGCGGCGCTTTGAAGCGCGTACGCAAATTCCCTGTTTGGTGCAGGTGCCGGATAACCTGCCGACACTCAGTGATGCCAAGGCCATTGGCTTGTTTCGGATCCTGCAGGAGGCGCTGACCAATGTGATGCGCCATGCCCAGGCGCATACTGTTGAACTGACCCTGGCCCTGGAGGGCACGGATTTGCGCTTGACCATCAGCGACGATGGCGTCGGTTTCGTCCAGGCCCAGGGCCGCCCGGTGTCGTTTGGCCTGGTGGGCATGCGCGAGCGCGTGCTGATCATGGGTGGGCAATTGAGCCTGGACAGCGAGTTGGGGGAGGGCACCACCCTGAGCGTCACGGTGCCGTTGGATGCATAACACCAAGAGGAAGCCCTTGTGATCCGCGTATTGGTAGCCGAAGACCACACCATCGTTCGTGAAGGCATCAAGCAATTGATCGGCCTGGCCAAAGACCTGTTGGTGGTTGGAGAAGCCAGCAATGGCGAGCAATTGCTGGAGGCGCTGCGCCACGTGCCTTGCGAGGTGGTGTTGCTGGACATCTCGATGCCCGGCGTCAATGGCCTGGAAGCGATTGCGCGCATCCGTGCGCTGAACAATCCGCCGGCAATCCTGGTGCTGTCGATGCACGACGAAGCGCAAATGGCCGCCCGCGCCTTGAAGGTGGGCGCGGCCGGTTACGCCACCAAGGACAGCGACCCGGCGCTGTTGCTCACGGCGATTCGCAAGGTGGCGGCGGGTGGGCGTTATATCGACCCGGACCTGGCCGACCGTATGGTCTTCGAAGTCGGCCTCACCGATGCCCGCCCGTTGCATTCACTCCTGTCGGAGCGTGAGTTCTCGGTGTTCGAGCGCCTGGCCCAGGGCGCGAACGTCAACGACATCGCCCAACAACTGGCGTTGAGCAGCAAGACCATCAGCACCCACAAGGCGCGGCTGATGCAAAAGCTCAATATCACCTCCCTGGCGGAACTGGTGAAGTACGCCATGGAACACAAGTTGCTGTAACAACATGCCTGTTTACGACCACCTGTAAGCCGCGCTGATCCCATTCCCGGTGCACGGCAGCGTGGCACTGTCCCATCCCCGCCATCCGTGTAGGGCGATCCCTACCCCAAACCTTCCATCCGGCTGATGTGATTCTCTCCTGGCCCCCGATTTTCGGGGGCTCGCGCCTGGACTACGCTTGTCTCACAGCAGTCCAAAACAAAAAGGTGTTGGTATGAGCGAGGTGGATTCAAATGATGTGCTGGTCAGCTTTCGTGGCGTGCAGAAGAGCTACGACGGCGAGAACCTGATCGTCAAAGACCTCAACCTGGAGATTCGCAAGGGCGAGTTCCTCACCCTGCTCGGGCCTTCCGGTTCGGGCAAGACCACCAGCCTGATGATGCTCGCCGGTTTTGAAACGCCGACCGCCGGCGAAATCCAGCTGGCCGGGCGCTCCATCAACAATGTGCCGCCGCATAAGCGCGACATCGGCATGGTGTTTCAGAACTACGCGCTGTTTCCGCACATGACGGTCGCCGAGAACCTGGCGTTCCCGCTGTCGGTGCGAGCTTTAAGCAAGACCGATATCAGCGAGCGGGTCAAACGCGTGCTGAACATGGTCCAACTCGACGCGTTCGCCCAGCGCTATCCCGCGCAACTCTCCGGTGGCCAGCAACAGCGCGTGGCCTTGGCCCGAGCGCTGGTGTTCGAACCGCAATTGGTGCTGATGGACGAACCCCTCGGCGCCCTCGACAAGCAACTGCGCGAACACATGCAGATGGAGATCAAGCACCTGCACCAGCGCCTCGGCGTGACGGTGGTGTACGTGACCCACGACCAGGGCGAAGCCTTGACCATGTCTGATCGGGTGGCCGTGTTCCACCAGGGCGAGATCCAGCAGATCGCTGCACCGCGCACCTTGTATGAAGAACCGAAGAACACCTTTGTCGCCAACTTTATCGGCGAGAACAACCGCCTCAATGGCCGCCTGCACAGCCATAGCGGCGAGCGCTGCGTGGTGGAGCTGGCGCGTGGCGAGAAGGTCGAGGCGCTGGCGGTCAACGTCGGCCAGGTGGGTGGCCCGGTGACGCTGTCGGTACGCCCTGAACGCGTCAGCCTCAATGGCTCCAGCGAATCTTGCGTCAACCGCTTTTCCGGGCGGGTGGCGGAATTCATCTACCTGGGCGACCACGTACGCGTGCGCCTGGAGGTCTGCGGCAAGGCCGATTTTTTTGTGAAACAACCGATTGCCGAGCTGGATCCGGCCCTGGCGGTCGGCGACGTGGTACCGATTGGCTGGCAAGTCGAGCACGTTCGCGCACTCGACCCACTTTTAGAGGCGAATTGATCGCCCCCTGGCTTCACCAACCCTGCACGTGGAGAGAACAACAATGTTGAGTTCCTTGAAGTATTCCGTTTTGGCATTGAGCTTGATGGGTGCGACACAGGCCATGGCAGGCCCGGATCTGACGGTCGTGTCCTTTGGCGGCGCGAACAAGGCGGCCCAGGTCAAGGCCTTCTATGCACCGTGGGAAAGCGCGGGCAACGGCAAGATCGTCGCCGGCGAGTACAACGGTGAAATGGCCAAGGTCAAAGCCATGGTCGACACCAAGAGCGTGTCCTGGGACTTGGTGGAAGTGGAGTCGCCGGAACTGTCCCGTGGCTGCGATGAAGACATGTTCGAGCCCCTGGACCCGAAACTGTTCGGCAACACGGCTGACTACGTGAAGGGTGCGATCCAGCCGTGTGGCGTGGGCTTCTTCGTGTGGTCGACGGTGCTCGCCTACAACGCCGACAAGCTGGCATCCGCGCCAACCAGCTGGGCGGATTTCTGGGACACCAAGAAATTCCCTGGCAAGCGTGGCCTGCGCAAAGGCGCCAAGTACACCCTGGAATTCGCCTTGATGGCTGACGGCGTTGCACCGAAAGACGTGTACAAAGTGCTGGCCGGCAAAGACGGCCAGGACCGCGCGTTCAAGAAACTCGACGAGCTCAAGCCGTCGATCCAGTGGTGGGAAGCCGGCGCACAACCGCCGCAGTACCTGGCCTCGGGGGACGTGGTGATGAGCTCGGCGTACAACGGCCGCATTGCCGCCGTGCAGAAAGAAAGCAACCTGAAAGTGGTGTGGAACGGCGGCATCTACGACTTCGACGCCTGGGCCATCCCTAAAGGCCTGGCCAAGGATCGTGCCGAAGCGGCGAAAAAATTCATCGCCTTCTCGGTGCAGCCACAGCAACAGAAGACCTACTCGGAAAACATCGCCTACGGCCCGGCCAATACCCAAGCCGTACCGTTGCTGGCCAAGGACGTGCTGAAGGACATGCCGACCACTCCGGAAAACATCGCCAACCAGGTGCAGATCGATGTGAGCTTCTGGGCGGATAACGGCGAGCAGCTGGAGCAGCGCTTCAATTCCTGGGCTGCCAAGTAACACTGCATAACCCTGTGGGAGGGGGCTTGCCCCCGATGACGGCGGTCCAGTCGATATATGTGTTGACTGAAAGTCTGCCATCGGGGGCAAGCCCCCTCCCACAAGGGATTTCTTGTGTGTGAAAGGTTGCATTCATTTTCAAGATTCGGAGTCAGCCATGGCCATCGCCGTTCCCTCGAACGAGGTCAGCAGCCCCACCCTCAAGCAGCGCCTGGCGCGTGCCGAGCGGCTCAACCGCTGGAAGGCCCAGGCCTTGATTGCGCCGCTGGTGCTGTTCTTGCTGCTGGTGTTCCTGGTGCCGATTGTGGCGCTGTTGTTCAAAAGCGTCGGCAACCCGGAAGTGGTAGGCGGTTTGCCGCGTACCGTGGTGGCGGTGACGGCCTGGGATGGCCGGGGCCTGCCGGGCGAGCCGGTGTACCAGGCCCTCAGTGAGGACTTGAGCGAAGCCCGCCAAAACCAGACGTTGGGCGATCTGTCCAAGCGCTTGAACATGGAACTGGCCGGCTACCGCAGCCTGCTGACCAAAACCGCGCGGGCGCTGCCGTTCAGTGAAGCGCCGGCCTCCTATAAAGAAGCGCTGGAAAGCCTCGATGAACGCTGGGGTGACCCGGCGTACTGGCAAGCGATCCGGCGCAATACCAGCAGCCTGACGCCGTTCTATCTGCTGGCGGCTGTCGATCACCGCATCGACGACCTCGGTGAAGTGGCACCGGCCACGCCGGACCAGGCGATTTACCTGGACATCTTCGCCCGTACTTTCTGGATGGGCCTGGTGATCACGGCGGTCTGCCTGCTGTTGGCTTATCCCCTGGCGTACCTGCTGGCCAATCTGCCTGCACGCCAAAGCAACTTGTTGATGATCCTGGTGTTGCTGCCATTCTGGACCTCGATCCTGGTGCGCGTGGCGGCCTGGATCGTACTGCTGCAGTCCGGCGGCCTGATCAACAGCGCACTGATGGGCATGGGGCTGATCGATAAGCCGTTGGAGCTGGTGTTCAACCGTACCGGCGTCTACATCTCCATGGTGCACATCTTGCTGCCGTTCATGATCCTGCCGATCTACAGCGTGATGAAGGGCATTTCGCCCACCTATATGCGTGCGGCCATTTCCCTGGGCTGCCATCCGTTCACCAGCTTCTGGCGGGTGTACTTCCCGCAGACCTACGCCGGTGTCGGCGCCGGTTGCCTGTTGGTGTTCATTCTGGCGATTGGTTACTACATCACCCCGGCATTGCTGGGCAGCCCGAACGACCAGATGGTCAGTTACTTCGTGGCGTTCTACACCAACACCAGCATCAACTGGGGCATGGCAACGGCGTTGGGTGGCTTGCTGCTGCTGGCCACCGTGGTGCTGTATTTGATCTATAACCGGCTGGTAGGCGCCAGCCGCCTGCGCCTGAGCTGAGGAGACCTTTCGATGCTGAGCCCTTATATGTCGCCCGTCGAGCGGGTGTGGTTCTACAGCTTGCGGATCCTCTGCGGCTTGATCCTGTTGTTTTTGATTCTGCCGGTGCTGGTGATCATCCCGCTGTCATTCAACAGTGGCAGTTTTCTGGTGTACCCGTTGCAGGGTTTCTCGCTGCACTGGTACCAGGATTTCTTCGCCTCCGCCGAATGGATGCGTGCTCTCAAGAACAGCGTCATTGTCGCCCCGGCGGCCACGGTGCTGGCCATGGTGTTCGGTACCTTGGCGGCGATTGGTCTGACTCGCGGCAACTTCCCTGGCAAGGCGCTGGTCATGGCGCTGGTGATTTCGCCGATGGTGGTGCCGGTGGTGATCATTGGCGTGGCCAGTTATCTGTTCTTCGCGCCACTGGGCCTGGGCAACAGTTTTTTCTCGCTGATCGTGGTGCATGCGGTGCTGGGCGTGCCGTTTGTGATCATCACCGTGTCGGCGACGTTGCAGGGTTTCAACCACAACCTGGTGCGGGCGGCGGCCAGCCTGGGTGCTTCGCCACTCACTGCGTTTCGCCGGGTGACCTTGCCGTTGATTGCACCAGGCGTGATTTCCGGGGCGCTGTTTGCCTTCTCCACGTCGTTTGATGAGGTGGTGGTAACGCTGTTTCTCGCCGGCCCCGAGCAAGCGACCCTGCCGCGTCAGATGTTCAGCGGCATCCGCGAAAACCTCAGCCCGACGATTGCCGCCGCCGCGACCTTGCTGATTGCCTTCTCGGTGTTGTTGTTGCTGACCCTGGAGTGGTTGCGCGGGCGTAGCGAGAAACTGCGCACCGCACAGGTTTAACTATCAGATGAAGATCACAATGTGGGAGCGGGCTTGCTCGCGAATGCGGTCTATCAGTAACACGTGCACTGGCTGACCCACCGCCTTCGCGAGCAAGCCCGCTCCCACATGGGGCCTGTGTTGAACCAGAAATTGCCATTCAGCCGCTGAATGCTAGGCAACCCAGATTCCCCAGCTATTCTTGTGCCAGCCCATCTCCGAATAAGAGGCCGCGCACATGAGTACTTCCTCATTCAAGATCGCCCATAAACTGCTGACCGGCGCGGGCGCCATCGAACAACTGGCCGCCGAGCTGACGCGCCTGGATGTGGATAACCCGCTGATCGTCACCGACGCCGCGCTGGTCAAGTCCGGTACCGTGGCGCTGGCCCTCGAACACCTGGGCGAACGCAGCTACGAAATTTTCGACCGCGTACTGCCTGACCCCGAAATCGCCATTGTCGAAGACTGCATGCGCGTCTACCGCGAGGGTGGGCATGACGGTTTGATCGGCCTGGGCGGCGGCAGCGCCATCGACATTGCCAAAAGCGTTGCCGCCTATGCCGGTTACCACGGCGCCCTGGCGGACTTGTTCGGCGTCGACCAGGTGCCGCGCAAGGGCCCGCCGCTGATCGCCATTCCCACCACGGCGGGTACTGGTTCGGAGGTGACCAATGTGGCGATCCTCTCCGACAAGGCCGCGCAGCTGAAAAAAGGCATCGTCAGCGACTACCTGCTGCCGGACGTCGCACTGATCAGCCCGCAAATGACCCTGACCTGCCCGCGCAGCGTCACCGCCGCCAGTGGCGTGGATGCGTTGGTGCATGCTATCGAATCCTACCTGTCGCTGAACGCCTCGCCGATCACCGACGCCCTGGCGATTGGCGCGATCAAGCTGATCGCCCATGCATTGCCCAAGGCCTACGCCAACCCAGCCAACCTGCAGGCCCGTGACGACATGGCCACCGCCAGCCTGATGGCCGGCATGGCGTTCGGGAATGCGGGAGTCGGCGCGGTGCACGCGTTGGCGTATCCACTGGGGGGGCGTTTCAATATCGCCCATGGCGTGAGCAATGCGCTGTTGCTGCCCTATGTGATGCACTGGAACAAATTGGCCTGCGTTGAGCGCATGCAGGACATTGCGCAGGCCATGGGGGTGAATGTCACCGGCCTGAGCGTCAACGATGCCGCCGACCAGGCGGTGGAAGCGATGACGCGACTGTGCGCTGCGGTGGAGATCCCGGCAGGGCTGCACAGTTTCGGGGTGCCCGAGGACGCGATCCCCGCGATGGCGGTGGAGGCGGCGGGCATTGAGCGGCTGATGCGCAACAACCCGCGCAAGCTCAGCGCGGCCGATATCGAGAAAATCTACCGGGCCGCTTACTAACCGTTGAGTTAGGTCACGGTGCGCGCGGCAAAGCATGAGGTATACAATGCGCGCCATCGTGATTTAGCTCAAAAAAGGTGCGTCATGCAGCCCTTCGTCATTGCTCCATCGATTCTCTCTGCCGACTTCGCCCGCCTGGGTGAGGAAGTGGACAAAGTGTTGGCCGCCGGTGCCGACTTCGTGCACTTCGATGTCATGGACAACCACTACGTACCCAATCTGACCATCGGCCCGATGGTCTGCGCCGCGTTGCGTAAGTACGGCATCACTGCGCCGATCGATGCACACCTGATGGTCAGCCCCGTGGATCGCATCATTGGCGACTTCGTGGAAGCTGGCGCAACCTACATCACCTTCCACCCGGAAGCCTCGCTGCACGTCGACCGCACGCTGCAGCTGATCCACGAAGGTGGCTGCAAGGCGGGCCTGGTGTTCAACCCGGCCACTCCGTTGAGCGTGCTTGAGTACGTGATGGACAAGGTCGACATGATCCTGTTGATGAGCGTCAACCCCGGTTTCGGCGGCCAGAAGTTCATCCCTGGCACGCTGAACAAGCTGCGCGAAGCCCGTGCGTTGATCGATGCGTCCGGCCGCGATATCCGCCTGGAAATCGACGGTGGGGTCAACGTCAACAACATCCGCGAAATCGCCGCCGCTGGCGCCGACACCTTTGTGGCCGGCTCGGCGATCTTCAACGCGCCGGACTACCAGGAAGTCATCGATAAGATGCGTGCCGAGCTGGCGCTGGCGCGTCCATGAGCGGCTTTGAGCAGCTGTTCCCCGGCAAATTGCCACGGCTGGTGATGTTCGATCTGGACGGCACCTTGATCGACTCGGTGCCCGACCTGGCGGCGGCGGTGGACGAAATGCTGCTCAAGCTAGGGCGTAAGCCGGCCGGGATCGAGTCGGTGCGCGAATGGGTCGGCAACGGCGTGCAGATGCTGGTGCGCCGGGCCTTGGCCAACAACATCGATGCTGAAGGTGTCGATGAAGTCGAAGCCGAGCACGCCCTGGAATTGTTCAACGCCGCCTATGAAGACGGCCACGAGTTGACCGTGGTTTACCCCGGCGTGCGCGACACCCTCAAGTGGCTGAGCAAGCAGGGCGTGGAAATGGCCCTGATCACCAACAAGCCGGAGCGCTTCGTCGCGCCGCTGTTGGACCAGATGAAAATCGGCCGGTATTTCCGCTGGATCATCGGTGGCGATACCCTGCCGCAGAAAAAACCCGACCCGGCGGCGCTGTTTTTCGTGATGAAAATGGCCAATATCCCGGCCTCGCAGTCGTTGTTTGTCGGCGATTCGCGCAGTGATGTGCAGGCGGCAAAGGCGGCGGGTGTGCAGTGCGTAGCTCTCAGTTACGGCTATAACCATGGTCGGCCGATCGCCGAAGAGTCGCCTTCACTGGTGATTGATGACCTGCGCCTGTTAATCCCCGGTTGCTTGGGAGCTGGCGCTGAGATAACGTTGCCCGATACCGATCCGTCCCCTTCTGGAAATTCCATCGTGGTGGTCACTCGCAAACTCTGGATGAAAGTCATTAAGGCCCTGGCCCGCTGGCGTTGGCGCGCCTGACTGTTCCTGGCCGCGCTCTGCGGCACGTTTGCATACCTGACTGTTAGACCCTCAAGCCACGAGGCATATCATGACCCGCGAAGAATTCCTGCGTTTGGCTGCTGCCGGCTATAACCGCATCCCCCTGGCCTGCGAAACCCTGGCCGACTTCGACACGCCGCTGTCGATCTACCTGAAACTGGCCGACGAGCCTAACTCCTACCTGCTTGAGTCCGTACAGGGCGGCGAGAAGTGGGGGCGTTACTCGATCATCGGCTTGCCGTGCCGCACGGTACTGCGTGTACACGACCATCACGTGAGCATTACCCATGATGGCGTCGAGATCGAAAGCCACGATGTCGACGACCCGCTGGCGTTCGTCGAAGTGTTCAAGGCGCGCTACAACGTGCCGACCATTGCCGGCCTGCCGCGTTTCAACGGCGGTCTGGTGGGTTACTTCGGTTATGACTGCGTGCGTTATGTGGAAAAACGCTTGGGCAAATGCCCGAACCCGGATCCGCTGGGTGTGCCGGACATTCTGCTGATGGTTTCCGATGCGGTCGTCGTATTCGACAACCTGGCCGGCAAGATGCACGCGATCGTGCTCGCCGACCCGTCCCAGGCCGACGCCTTCGAACAAGGCCAGGCCAGCCTCGAAGCCCTGCTGGAAAAACTACGTCAGCCGATCACCCCGCGTCGCGGCCTGGACCTCAGCCGTCCACCGGCCGCCGACCCGGTGTTCCGCTCCAGCTTTACCCAGGATGACTACGAGCGTGCCGTCGACACCATCAAGGAATATATCCTCGCCGGTGACTGCATGCAGGTGGTGCCATCGCAACGCATGTCCATCGACTTCAAGGCCGCGCCGATCGATCTGTATCGCGCATTGCGCTGCTTCAATCCGACGCCGTACATGTACTTCTTCAACTTTGGTGACTTCCACGTGGTGGGCAGTTCGCCGGAAGTGCTTGTGCGTGTCGAAGACAACTTGATCACCGTGCGCCCGATCGCCGGTACGCGCCCGCGTGGTGCGACCGAAGAGGCCGACCTGGCGCTGGAAGAAGACCTGCTGAGCGACGACAAGGAAATCGCCGAACACCTGATGCTGATTGACTTGGGGCGCAATGACACCGGGCGTGTCTCGGAAATTGGTTCGGTGAAACTCACCGAGAAGATGGTGATCGAGCGTTATTCGAATGTGATGCACATCGTGTCCAACGTCACCGGCGAGCTGAAAGCCGGCTTGACTGCGATGGACGCACTGCGCGCGATTCTGCCGGCGGGCACCTTGTCGGGTGCGCCGAAGATCCGCGCGATGGAAATCATCGACGAGCTGGAACCGGTGAAACGTGGTGTCTACGGCGGCGCCGTGGGTTATTTCGCCTGGAACGGCAACATGGACACGGCCATTGCGATTCGTACGGCCGTGATCAAGGACGGGGAGCTGCACGTGCAGGCCGGTGGCGGGATTGTCGCCGACTCGGTGCCGGCCCTCGAGTGGGAAGAAACCCTGAACAAGCGCCGCGCGATGTTCCGCGCCGTTGCGCTGGCTGAACAGACCCCTAATTCTTGAGGTTTCCCCCATGTTGCTGATGATTGATAACTACGATTCCTTTACCTACAACGTTGTGCAGTACCTGGGCGAGTTGGGTGCCGAGGTCAAGGTGGTGCGCAACGACGAACTGACCGTGGCCGAGATCGCAGCCCTGAACCCGGAGCGCATCGTGGTTTCGCCAGGCCCGTGCACGCCGACCGAGGCGGGTATTTCCCTGGAAGCGATCCAGTATTTCGCCGGCAAGCTGCCGATCCTGGGCGTGTGCCTGGGCCACCAATCCATTGGCCAGGCTTTTGGCGGCGACGTAGTGCGCGCGCGCCAGGTGATGCACGGCAAGACCAGCCCGGTGTTCCATAAAGATGTAGGCGTGTTTCATGGCCTCAACCTTCCGGTGACGGTGACCCGCTACCACTCGCTGGTGGTCAAGCGCGAAACCCTGCCGGAATGCCTGGAGCTGACCGCCTGGACCCAACTGGAAGACGGCTCGGTCGACGAGATCATGGGCCTGCGCCACAAGACACTGAATATCGAAGGGGTGCAATTTCACCCCGAGTCGATCCTGACCGAGCAGGGCTACGAGCTGTTCGCCAACTTTCTCAAGCAGAGCGGCGGCACGCGCTAAGGACTTTCCATGGATATCAAGACTGCCCTGAGCCGTATCGTCGGCCACCTGGACCTGAGCACCGCTGAAATGAGCGATGTGATGCGCGAAATCATGACCGGCCAATGCACGGACGCGCAGATCGGCGCGTTCATGATGGCCATGCGCATGAAGAGCGAAAGCATTGACGAGATCGTCGGCGCCGTATCGGTGATGCGCGAGCTGGCGGACAAGGTCGAGCTCAAGACCCTCGATGGCGTGGTGGATGTGGTCGGCACCGGCGGTGACGGTGCGAACATCTTCAACGTGTCGACGGCTTCTTCGTTTGTGGTCGCGGCTGCAGGTTGCACCGTGGCCAAGCACGGTAACCGTGCGGTGTCCGGCAAGAGCGGCAGCGCCGATTTGCTGGAAGCGGCCGGGATCTACCTGAACCTGACCCCGGTACAAGTGGCGCGCTGCATCGACAGCGTCGGCATCGGCTTCATGTTTGCCCAATCCCACCATGGCGCGATGAAGCACGCCGCGGGTCCGCGCAAGGACCTCGGCCTGCGCACCCTGTTCAACATGCTCGGCCCGCTTACGAATCCGGCCGGTGTGAAACACCAGGTGGTGGGCGTATTCAGCCAGGCACTGTGCCGGCCATTAGCCGAAGTGCTGCAGCGTCTGGGCAGCAAGCATGTGCTGGTGGTGCATTCCAAGGACGGCTTGGACGAATTCAGCCTGGCGGCTCCGACTTTCGTGGCGGAACTGAAGAACGACCAGGTCACCGAATATTGGGTCGAGCCGGAAGATTTGGGCATGAAGAGCCAGAGCCTGCACGGCCTGGCGGTGGAAAGCCCGGCGGCGTCCCTGGAACTGATTCGCGATGCCTTGGGGCGTCGCAAGACCGAGAATGGTCAAAAAGCGGCAGAAATGATTGTTCTGAATGCCGGTGCGGCGCTGTACGCCGCCGATCACGCCTACAGTCTTAAAGAGGGCGTAGCCCTTGCTCATGATGCGTTGCACACCGGGCTCGCGCGCGAGAAGCTTGAAGAACTGGGTGCCTTTACTGCGGTGTTCAAGATGGAGAATGAAGGATGAGTGTGCCGACCGTTCTGGAAAAGATCCTGGCTCGCAAGGCTGAAGAAGTGGCTGAGCGCCGTGCCCGCGTCAGTCTCGCTGAGCTGGAAGCCCAGGCGAAAACCGCCGATGCACCGCGTGGCTTTGCCAATGCGCTGATCAAGCAGGCCAAGGAAAAGCAGCCTGCCGTCATTGCGGAAATCAAGAAGGCCTCGCCTAGCAAGGGTGTGATCCGCGAGAACTTCGTGCCGTCGGAAATCGCCGTCAGTTATGAGAAGGGCGGGGCCACGTGCCTGTCCGTGCTGACCGATATCGACTATTTCCAGGGTTCCGACCTGTTCCTGCAGCAAGCCCGCGCCGCGTGCAAGTTGCCGGTGATCCGCAAGGATTTCATGGTCGATCCGTATCAGATCGTCGAAGCCCGTGCCCTGGGCGCCGACTGTGTGCTGTTGATCGTTTCCGCGCTGGATGACGTGAAGATGGCCGAGCTGGCAGCCGTGGCCAAAAGCGTCGGTCTGGACGTGCTGGTGGAAGTGCACGACGGCGATGAGCTGGAACGCGCACTGAAAACCCTCGACACACCGCTGGTGGGGGTCAACAACCGTAACCTGCACACCTTCGAGGTCAGCCTGGAAAACACCCTCGACCTGCTGCCGCGCATTCCGCGTGACCGTCTGGTGATCACCGAGAGCGGCATCGTCAACCGTGCCGATGTGGAGCTGATGGAGATCAGTGGGGTGTATTCGTTCCTGGTGGGCGAGACCTTCATGCGGGCCGAGAACCCAGGGGCTGAACTGCAGCGCCTGTTCTTCCCGGAGCGGGGCGTGGCGGTCAGCGGTTCGACACTAGACTGACGTAAAACCCGGTCAACATTTAAAATACAGTCTAAATGTAAGAGCGGGCTTGCTCGCGAATGCGGTGTATCAGTCATTGCGCTTTTTACTGACAGACCGCATTCGCGAGCAAGCCCGCTCCCACATCTGGGTTTGTGTCTATTCAGATAGGTAGGTGTTTGATGGCTAAGCCGGTGTCGATGACGGTTGAAGCTGGGCTGGCCGCCGAGCAAGCCTTGCTGGCAGCCGTCTGCGCGGGTGATCAGGCGTTTGGCCTGCTGTTCTGGCAACCCAACGATCAAGCCTTGGTGATGCCCCGCCGTTTGAGTCGGCTGCCGGCGTTCGAAACCGCCAGCCAAGTCTCGGCTGACGCCGGTTGGCCGGTATTGCTGCGTGAAACCGGCGGAGAACCGGTGCCGCAGTCAAATGCCACGGTCAACATCGCCCTGGTCTACGCCCCACCGCGCAGTGAAGGTGACCAGAATCGTATCGAAACCGGTTACCTGCGCTTATGCCAACCGATCTGCGATTTGCTGATCGAGTTGGGCGGTGATGCCTCGGTTGGTGAAATCGATGGGGCGTTTTGCGATGGCCGTTACAACGTCAACCTCAACGGTCGAAAAATGGTCGGCACTGCCCAGCGCTGGCGCCAAAGTGGTGGCCGCCCGGTAGGGTTGGTGCACGGTGCCTTGTTGCTGGAGAACGATCGCGAGGCGTTGATCGCGGCGGTCAATCGGTTCAATGAAGCGTGTGGTCTCGACCAGCGGGTTCGTGCAGACAGCCATATCGCCTTGCACGAAGCTTTCCCCGCGCCGGATGCGATCAGCCGGCTGGATACCTTGTACCGTCAAATGTTGGCCAGCTTCCTGCCGGTTTAACGGGTACCGAACACCACCATCGTCTTGCCTTTGACATGCACCAGGTTGCGCTCTTCCAGATCCTTGAGCACGCGACCGACCATCTCCCGTGAACAGCCGACAATGCGCCCGATTTCCTGGCGCGTGACCTTGATCTGCATGCCGTCGGGGTGCGTCATGGCGTCGGGCTGCTTGCACAGGTCCAGCAGGCAACGCGCGACTCGGCCGGTTACGTCAAAGAACGCGAGGTCGCCGACCTTGCGGGTGGTGTCCCGCAGGCGCTGGGCAATCTGGCCGCTCAGGGCGTAGAGAATGTCGGGATCGTGCTGGGACAGTTCGCGGAACTTGGCGTAGCTGATCTCGGCCACTTCGCATTCGACCTTGGTGCGCACCCAGGCGCTGCGTTCCTGTTCCTTGCCGGCTTGTTCGAACAGCCCCAACTCCCCAAAGAAATCCCCGGTGTTCAGGTAAGCAATGATCATTTCGCGACCGTCGTCATCCTCGATCAGGATGGTGACCGAGCCTTTGATGATGAAGAACAGTGTTTCGGAGCGTTCGCCGGCGCAGATGATGTTGTGCTTGGCCGGGTGACGACGACGCTGGCAATGCATCAACAGTTTGTCGAGATTCTTGATTTTGGGTATGGGAGTAAGGGCAACCATGGTTGTATCCCGAAAAGACTGCGCTAAATAGTTTGAGTTGTTGTATTCATCGGGTATCGGCACTGATACGCACTGCATAAAGGGTGGCATTACGCCATCGATTTGGCGTCAGCTTAACAGACACATTCTGACTCGATTAGCCAATTTTCTGCGCAAACCCTGCTATTGATCGCTTTTGTTGGAAACACTGACGCAGGCGGGCCCTGTGCTAAGCTGGCGACCCTTTTTTAGCAGTGGAGTCTGGGCGATGAAGGCACGCATCCAATGGGCGGGCGAAGCCATGTTCCTCGGTGAGTCGGGCAGTGGCCATGTGGTGGTCATGGACGGTCCGCCGGAAGCGGGTGGCCGTAACCTGGGCGTACGCCCGATGGAAATGCTCCTGCTGGGCGTGGGCGGTTGCAGCAATTTCGACGTGGTCAGCATCCTCAAGAAATCCCGCCAGGCAGTGGAAAGCTGTGAAGCTTTTCTGGAGGCTGAGCGAGCCACTGAAGACCCCAAGGTATTCACCAAGATCCACATGCATTTCGTGGTGAAGGGGCGGGCGCTTAAAGAAGCCCAGGTCAAGCGTGCGATTGAGTTGTCGGCTGAGAAGTACTGCTCGGCGTCGATCATGCTCGGCGCGGCCGGTGTGGCCATCACCCACGATTACGAAATCATCGAGTTGGGTTGATCGACCGCAGCCCCCATGAGTGAGCTCGCCACCGCGAGCTCGCTCCTGCGGGGTGACGCTTCAGATACGGTAGGTGCTTTTGGTCATGACCTTGGCCAACAGGCTCATGCCAAACCTTACCGGCGCAGGGAAGCGGAAGCCGCCAGCATCCAGTGCGCTTTCCGCGTGATGCTCTTCATCAACACGCATCTGCTCCAGAATGGCCCGGGATTTTTCGTCTTCGGCCGGCAGTTGCTCCAAATGTTCATCCAGGTGTTTGCACACCTGATGTTCGGTCGCCGCGACAAACCCCAGGCTGACTTTATCGCTGATCAGGCCGGCAGCGGCGCCAATCCCGAACGACAAACCATAAAACAGCGGGTTCAGCACGCTTGGGTGACTGCCCAATTGGCGAATGCGTTGCTCGCACCAGGCCAGGTGATCGATTTCTTCTTCGGCGGCATGTTCCATGGCCGCGCGTACCTGGGGCAGCTTGGCGGTCAAGGCCTGGCCCTGGTACAGCGCCTGGGCACAAACTTCGCCGGTATGGTTGATGCGCATCAGGCCGGCGACGTGACGGGTCTCGGTCTCGCTCATCTGGGCGTCGGGCTGCACGATGGCGGGCGAGGGGCGATACGGCTGGCCGCTGAACGGCAGCAGCGTGCGCATGGCCATGTCGGCTTGCAGCAACAGACGGTCAATCGGCGAGTAGTGACGTTGGGTAGTCATGCTGACCTCCGGGAAGAATCTCGGCGGCCAGTTTACCGCAAGAGAGGGGGAAGCGTTTGCGCTGCGTCAAGGGCATGGGGTCGCAGCCTGGGCCGCGCCCTGTGCCTAAGGGCTGATCAGCCCGGTGGCCAGTTCATCTGGCGCTGACCCAGCACATGCATATGGATGTGATAAACGGTCTGCCCACCTTTCGGGTTGCAGTTCATGACCACCCGGAAACCCTCTTCACACCCCTGTTCCACGGCCAAACGCTGGGCGGTGAACAGAATATGACCGGCCAGGGCTTTATCTTCTTCGGTCAGGTCGTTGAGGGTGGGGATGTGTTTCTTGGGAATGACCAGGAAGTGCACTGGCGCCGCTGGGTGGATGTCCTTGAACGCCAGGACTTGATCATCTTCGTAGATGATATCCGCAGGTATTTCTCTGTTGATGATCTTGGTGAACAGAGTATCCACAGCTGTTTCTCCATTATGAATGTGCAGGGTGAGTGTACTCAGCCAGTCAGCGCGGGCAATAGGCCTTGTTGATGGCGCCGGCGATCTTGCGGGTCAGCCAGCGTGGGCTGAAACGCGGGCTGAAGGCGAGCCAGCGGTTACGTCGGCCGGGAATGATGATGGCCTTGTTCTTTTCCAGGGCGCGCACGGTATAGAGCGCCACCTCTTCGGGGCTCATCAGTTGTTGGCTGCGGTCGAGTTTGGCGGTGTCCATTTGTGCCGTGCCGAAGAATGCGGTACGTGTCGGGCCGGGGCAGAGCACCGAGACCTTGATGCCGCAGGTTTTCAGTTCTTCGCGCAGGCCTTCGGAGAAGTGCAGCACATAGGCCTTGCTGGCGTAATAGGTGCTCATCCACGGGCCAGGCTGGAATGCCGCGACGGAGGCCACATTGAGAATCTGGCCGCCGCCGTGCAGCGCCATGGTGTTGCCAAGGGCGTGGCACATGCGGGTCAGGGCGAGGATGTTGACCTCCATGAGGTCTTGTTCGGTCATCCAGTCCTGGGCCAGGAATGGCCCGCTGGTGCCGATGCCGGCGCAGTTCACCAGCAGGTCGATCTGCCGTTCGCCTTCTTCAAGCTCCAGCAGGAACCCGGACAAGCGCAGCGGCTCGCCCAGATCGCAGGCCCGGAACAGCACCTCGACGCCAAAGCGTTGGGTCAATTCGATTGCAATGTTTTCCAACTGGTCACGCTGGCGGGCCACCAGAATCAAGCTGCGGCCGCGACGGGCCAGCGCTTCGGCCAAGGCCAGGCCGATGCCGCTGGAGGCGCCGGTGATCAGAGCGTAACGGGTCATGCCTTTCTCCATCGCAACGCCACCGCGCCTGTGACAAAGGCATCACAGGCCGGGGGCGTTTCTTCACTGTTCTGGAGAGTCTACAGGTTCGTCCGCTTCGTCAGCACTCTGCGCTTCGTCTTCTTCGACGGTCGCGGCTTGGTCGGCATCTTCATCGGAGGTGATGGAGCTGCTTTCGTAGCCGCTGTCCATGTTGGCTTCGAGCTGGTTCAGGTAACCGTTCATACCCAAGGTCACCACGATGGCAAGCATGACCGGGATAAACGCCAGCCACAGGGTGGCCAGGACTTTTACCGCCGTGGAGTTGCGTGGTGGTGGCGCACCGTACTGGTTGGCGCCTGCATTACCCGGCAATACCAGCAGCAGGATCGGGAAGACGCTGTTCACCAGCGGCACCAGGTTGAGAAAGTACAACCAGCCCGACCAACCCAGGTCGTGCAGGCGCTGCACACCGATTTGTACACTGACCCAGACCAGCGCGACAAACAACGCGAGGCCCAGCAATACGCCGAGGATAGTGCCCGCGGTTGGCGAAGCGGTCGCTACGGCAAAGCTAACGGTGCTGATGATGCCACCCGCCACCAACAGCGCCAGAGTCAACACCAGGGTCCAGGCGAGGTACCGCAAGCGCCCGATGCGCCCGTGGATGGTGAACACCTTGAGGGTGGCGTATTCCGGCAGGTCATCACCCACAGCGGAGCGCGGTGGTGCGTAAGGTGAGGCCGCAGTGCGCGAGAAGCTGCCGGAATCCGTTTCGTGCGTCTCGGCGAGGCTGAAGGCGACAGGCTGTTCAGCTTCGATGCGTGCATCGACCCCGGCGTTTTTCAGTGCGGTGAGGTAGGTTTCTGCATCCGGGCGCGACAGGTCACGCTTGAGCGCGACCGGGCGACCGGTGAAGAGCTTCTCGATGGCTTCGACGTCGCTCTTGAACAGCTCGGCCAGGTTCAGCTTGGCCGTGGTGCTTTCGACACCCGGGAGCAAGGCTCCATCAAACACAATCTTGAAACGGTTGTCGCTCATGCGGGCTTCCTTGTCACTTGATTCAGGGAGGTAGTGCAGGCCGGCTCAAGTGGCAGGCCTTGCGGTGGGGTCAGTGCGGCCAGCGCAACTGAGCTGCCTGTTCGCGGGCTTTGCGATATTCGGCATCCAGACGGGCAACCAGTTCATCGACGCTGGGCAAATCATCAATTTCACCGACACCTTGGCCGGCCGACCATACAGTTTTCCACGCCTTGGCCTCGTCGCTCAACGGCTTGAGCTTGGAACCGAAGTTCACTTCGCCTTTGCCTTGCAGGGCGGCCAGGTCGAAACCGGCGTTTTCCAGGCTCTGGCGCATAAAACTGGCGGGCACGCCGGAGACAGCGGGAGTGTGCACGATGTCGGCGGCGCGCGATGTGAGCAGCATCTCTTTATACGCATCCGGGGCATGGCTTTCGGTGGTGGCAATAAAGCGTGTGCCGAAATAGGCCAGGTCGGCCCCCAGCAACTGGGCGGCGAGAATCTCGTGCCCGTGGTTGAGGCAGCCGGCCAGCAGCAGGGTTTTGTCGAAGAACTGGCGGATTTCGGCAATCAGCGAGAACGGGCTCCAGGTGCCGGCGTGGCCGCCAGCGCCGGCCGCCACGGCGATCAAGCCATCCACGCCGGCTTCGGCAGCCTTCTCGGCATGACGTCGGGTGGTGACGTCATGGAACACCAGGCCGCCGTAGCTGTGTACGGCGTCTACCAATTCCTTCACAGCGCCCAGGCTGGTAATGACGATCGGCACTTTGTGTTCGACGCAAATCGCCAGGTCCGCCTCCAGCCGCGGGTTGCTGTTGTGCACGATCAGATTGACGGCGTAAGGCGCGGGGTTGTCCAACTGCGCCAGGCCCGCTTCGATTTCCTCCAGCCAAGCCTTGAACCCGCTGCTTTCGCGTTGGTTGAGCGCCGGGAAGCTTCCGACGACCCCATTGCGGCAGCACGCCAGGACCAGTTGCGGGTTGGAAATCAGGAACATCGGTGCAGCCACGACGGGCAGGCGCAGACGTTGTTCAAGCAGAGCGGGCAGTGACATTGGAGGTACCCCGAGTAATTGAAGTTAGAACGGTTTGACCACGACCAAAATTACGATAGCCAGCAATATCAGAACGGGTACTTCGTTGAACCAGCGATAAAAGACATGGCTGCGGGTGTTTTCGCCACGGGCGAAGCGTTTTACCTGCGCGCCGCACATATGGTGGTAACCGATGAGCAGTACGACGAGGGTCAGTTTGGCGTGAATCCAGGCGCCCGCATGAAAGATGCTTGGGTTCAGGTAGATCAGCCAGCCGCCGAAAATCAGCGTGGCAACCATCGCCGGCCCCATGATGCCGCGGTACAACTTGCGCTCCATGACGCTGAAACGCTCCTTGCTGACGGTATCCTCGCTTTGGGCGTGGTAGACGAACAGGCGTGGCAGGTAGAACAGCCCGGCAAACCAGCAGACGATGCTGACGATGTGGAAGGCTTTGATCCATAGATAGAGCATTTCTAGTTATTCCCAGGTTCACGGTAACTGAAGATAGTAGTGGCTCATGCGCCCGTACGTCACGTTGACGGTTGTCGCAGGACGATACGGCCCCTATTATCGACGGCTTTCCAGTGGGTTCGTTGAGGGCAGGTTTATGGTCAAGGTCGGTATCGTCGGCGGCACGGGTTACACCGGTGTCGAATTGCTGCGTCTGTTGGCACAGCATCCGCAAGCTGAGGTGGTGGTCATCACTTCCCGATCCGAGGCCAGGCTGGCCGTGGCCGATATGTACCCGAACCTGCGAGGCCACTATGACGGCCTGGCGTTCAGCGTTCCGGACATCAAGACCCTGGGCGCGTGCGATGTGGTGTTCTTCGCCACGCCTCACGGTGTTGCCCACGCATTGGCTGGTGAGCTGCTGGCCGCTGGCACCAAGGTGATCGACTTGTCCGCGGACTTCCGTCTGCAAGACGCCGATGAGTGGGCCAAGTGGTACGGCCAGCCGCACGGTGCGCCAGAGTTGCTGGAGGAGGCGGTGTACGGCCTGCCGGAAGTCAATCGTGAGCAGATCAAGCAAGCGCGCCTGATCGCGGTGCCAGGTTGCTATCCAACGGCAACACAACTGGGTTTCCTGCCATTGCTGGAAGCCGGGTTGGCTGATGCGTCGCGCCTGATCGCAGACTGCAAGTCGGGTGTGAGTGGCGCCGGTCGTGGTGCGGCGGTGGGTTCGCTGTACTCCGAGACATCGGAAAGCATGAAGGCCTACGCGGTAAAAGGGCATCGTCACTTGCCGGAAATCCGCCAGGGCCTGCGTCGTGCAGCCGGTAAAGACGTGGGCCTGACCTTCGTACCACACCTGACCCCGATGATCCGCGGCATTCATTCCACGCTCTACGCCACTGTGGCTGACCGTTCGGTTGACCTGCAGGCGCTGTTCGAAAAGCGTTATGCCAACGAACCGTTCGTCGACGTGATGCCAGCCGGCAGCCATCCAGAAACCCGCAGCGTGCGCGGCGCCAATGTGTGCCGGATTGCCGTGCACCGCCCTCAGGATGGCGACCTCGTCGTGGTGTTGTCGGTGATCGATAACCTGGTCAAGGGCGCGTCGGGCCAGGCGGTACAGAACATGAACATCCTGTTTGGCCTGGATGAGAAGCTGGGCTTGTCCCACGCGGGCATGCTGCCTTAAGACGCTCAGGTGGTTGCGCAAAAGGCCCGTTGAACGGGCCTTTTGTGTTTTTAATGGCTGCTATGGAGATTGATATACCGTAACAATAGTTGACCGCTTTTCTAGGAGAAGCGGATAATACCGGCCATTACGCATATGGCGGCGTTACGCCGGGAGATTATCAGCATGAGCGTTGAATCCTTCACCCCCACGGCTTTGCAATTCACCCACGGTGCTGCGCACAAGGTGAAGAGCCTGGTCGATGAAGAGGGTAATGATCGCTTGAAGCTGCGCGTATTCGTTACGGGCGGCGGTTGTTCAGGGTTTCAGTACGGTTTTACCTTCGATGAAGATGTGGCCGATGATGACACCATCGTTGAGCGCGAAGGCGTGAGCCTGGTCGTGGACCCGATGAGCTTCCAATACCTGGCAGGTGCCGAGGTGGATTACCAGGAAGGTTTGGAAGGGTCGCGTTTCGTGATCAAGAACCCTAATGCCACCACTACCTGTGGTTGCGGGTCTTCGTTCTCGATCTGATCTGCAGAGCATACAAAAACGCCGCTTGGCTGTGATAGGCCAAGCGGCGTTTTGCTGTCTGCTGATTGCGGGGCGAATCAGGCGGGGTAGATGGCGCCCAGTACCCGAAGCCCACGTGCGCCGGTGACGCTCGGCCGGTTGGCGGCAATGCCCTCAAGGCAGCAGTGGGCCAGCCAGGCGAAGGCCATGGCTTCGACCCAGTCGGGGTGCACGCCGTAGGTGGCGGTGCTGCTGACGTGGGTTGACGGTAGCAGAGCGGCCAGACGACTCATGAGCGTGGAATTGTGAGCGCCGCCGCCGCAGACCAGCAATGTTTCTGTATGGGGTTGGGCTGACTGTAAGGACTCAACGATCGTCAGGGCGGTCAGCTCAAGCAGCGTTGCCTGCACATTCTGGGGCTCAAATGCAGGCAAGAGGCCAAGGTGTTGGTGCAGCCATTCCAGGTTGAACACTTCGCGCCCAGTGCTCTTGGGGCCTTTGGTCACGAAGAAGGGGTCGCTGAGCAGGGCGTTGAGCAACTGGGGCTCGACCTTTCCGCTGGCGGCCCACTGACCATCGCGATCAAAACGTTCGCCGTGTAGTTGATGAATCCATGCATCCAATAGGACGTTGCCCGGGCCGCAATCGAAGCCGGCTACAGGCTTGCCGGTTTCAATCAGGCTGAGGTTACTGAAACCTCCTACATTCAATACCGCACGGTTACCGGTGTGCTCGCCAAACAGCGCTTCGTGGAAGGCGGGCACCAGCGGCGCGCCCTGGCCACCGGCGGCCACATCACGGCTGCGGAAATCGCTGACCACGGTGATATTTGTCAGCTCGGTGAGCAAGGCCGGGTTACCGATTTGCACGGTAAAGCCTCGGGCGGGCTCATGGCGGATGGTCTGGCCATGGCTGCCGATCGCACGAATGTCCTGGGGCTTGAGGTTTTGCTGATCGAGCAGCGCGTGAATACCGTGTGCGGCCAGCTTCACCCAGTTCTGCTGGGCCATGGCGGAGCGGGCGATTTCATCCGGCCCGCTGGCGCACAAGGCAAGCAGTTCGGCACGTAAGGTATCTGGCATGGGGATGTAGTGCGAGGCGATCAACTTGATCGCCGGGCCTTGCTCGATCACGGCGATGTCCAGGCCATCGAGGCTGGTCCCGGACATCACACCTACATAAAGAGGCATGCCTTAACGCTTCGCCGAAGCCAGCAAGGTGGAGCGTTCCTGATCCATGCGTGCCATCAATGGCTGGCTCTGTTGCATGAAGCGGGCGCGTTCAGCCTTGGCGATCGGGTCGGCCATTGGCAGCTTTTGACCCAGCGGGTCAACGTGCACGCCATTGACCTGGAACTCATAGTGCAAATGCGGGCCAGTGGACAGGCCGGTAGTGCCGATATAGCCGATCACCTGGCCTTGCTTCACAGTGCCGCCGGTTTTCACGCCCTTGGCGAAGCCTTGCATGTGGCCGTATAGCGTACGGTAGGTGTTGCCGTGCTGGATGATCACGGTGTTGCCGTAGCCACCACGACGCCCGGCCAGTAAGACTTTGCCGTCACCTGCCGCTTTGATCGGTGTGCCACGCGGAGCCGCATAGTCCACGCCTTTGTGGGCGCGGATTTTGTTCAGAATTGGATGCTTGCGACCCATGGAGAAACGCGAGCTAATACGAGCGAAGTCCACCGGGGTGCGGATGAAGGCCTTGCGCATGCTATTGCCATCGGCGGTGTAGTAGCTGCTGTTGCCTTGTTTGTTGGTGTAACGCACGGCGGTGTAGGTCTTGCCGCGGTTGGTAAAGCGCGCAGAGAGAATGTTGCCGGTGCCGACGACCTTGCCGTTGGCGACTTTCTGCTCGTAGATCACGTCGAATTCGTCGCCTTGGCGGATGTCCTGGGCGAAGTCGATGTCATAGCCAAACACGCTGGCCATGTCCATGGTCAAGCTGTGGGACAGGCCGGCGCGGGCAGCCGACTGCGACAGAGAGCTATTGATGACGCCGTGGACATAGGCGGAGCGCATCACGGGTTTGGTGGTGATGCGGTTGAAGGCAAAACCCTTGGCGCCTTTGGTCAGGGTGATGCTCTCGAGATCGCTGACATTGCTGTGCAGGTTGTGCAACTGGCCGTCGGGCGTCAGTTCGAACTCAAGTTTCTGGCCGTGTTTGAGCTGGGTGAATTGCTTGGCCTGCTTGTCGCTGGCCAGCACTTCATTGACGGTGGCTGCAGGGAGACCGACTTTCTCGAACAGGGTCGACAATGTGTCGCCCCTGGCCACGACCACTTCTCGGTGTTGTGGATTTTTGGCGGCTTCGGCGGCCGGCGCGGGCGGCTCTTGGGCGGCTTGCTGGGTATCTTCAGGGCCGCTTTCTATCTGCGCGAACGGTGATTCGGTGGGTGCATTTGTGGCTTGTTGCGCGTCGGAAGCGTCTTGATCTTGTGTCAGTTGTTCAACTGGACTTTCCAGGTCAAGGCTCAGGGATGTTCGTTTGGCTTCTACGTCACTGGAAGGGAATACCAGGAGTGCCAGGCTGAGAAGGGCGGCGATACCACTTGCGGCGAGCAGGTGGGTCTTCGGGTAAAGCGGCGGCGCTTTAGACGGTTCAGTGGTCATAGGTAATTTTGACTTTGAAGATGAAATGGAAAAGATGAATGACATGATGAAGATGAAATAACTGTATAAAATATAACCAAATCATCTGTGGCGCAAGCTCGCGAACGCTGGGCTTGCTGAACGGTGTCCGTTCGCAGGGCAAAACTTGTAATTAGTCCCTGATCTTGTATGGTTGGTTCCCTTTTGAATCTGAGCCTTGCGGGTCTGTTATGAAGTCGGTTGAAGAGCAGCTAGCGCTGATAAAACGTGGTGCGGAAGAACTGTTGGTCGAAGCTGAGCTGATCGAAAAGCTCAAGCGTGGTCAGCCCCTGCGTATTAAGGCTGGCTTTGATCCGACTGCGCCGGATCTGCACCTGGGTCATACCGTGCTTATTAATAAGCTGCGCCAGTTCCAGGAATTGGGGCATCAGGTCATCTTCCTTATAGGTGACTTCACCGGGATGATCGGTGATCCGAGCGGCAAGAGCGCCACGCGCCCGCCACTGACGCGTGAGCAGGTTCTCGATAATGCCGAGACCTACAAGACTCAGGTGTTCAAGATTCTCGATCCGGCCAAGACCGAAGTGGCATTCAACTCCACCTGGATGGATCAGATGGGGCCGGCGGATTTCATCCGCCTGACTTCCCAGTACACCGTTGCGCGCATGCTTGAGCGTGATGACTTCGACAAGCGCTACTCCACCAATCAGCCGATCGCCATTCATGAGTTCCTCTACCCGCTGGTTCAGGGGTACGACTCGGTAGCCTTGCGCGCGGATGTTGAGCTGGGCGGTACCGACCAGAAGTTCAACCTGTTGATGGGGCGTGAGTTGCAGCGCGCATACGGGCAAGAGGCCCAGTGCATTCTGACCATGCCTTTGCTGGAGGGCTTGGATGGCGTCAAGAAGATGTCCAAGTCTCTAGGCAACTATGTCGGTATCCAAGAAGCGCCGGGCGTGATGTACGGCAAGCTGGTTTCGATTCCTGATGCGCTGATGTGGCGTTACTTCGAGTTGCTGAGTTTCCGCTCGATGGATGAAATCAATGCGCTGCGTGCTGATGTTGAAGCAGGCGCGAATCCGCGAGATGTGAAGATCAAGCTGGCCGAAGAGATTGTTGCGCGCTTCCATGGTGAAGAGGCTGCGGCCAGTGCTCACCGTGCAGCGGGCAATCGCATGAAGGATGGCGAGCTGCCGGATGATCTGCCGGAGATTGAGCTGTCTGCAGCTGAGGCGATGCCGATTGCTGCTGTCCTTAATAAAGCGGGTCTGGTCAAGAATTCGGCGGTTGCGCGTGATCTTCTGGGTTCCGGTGGTGTGCGTATTGATGGTGAGGTCGTGGATCGCACCTTTATATACGAGCTGGGTGCCACCCATGTTTGCCAGGCTGGTAAGAAGGCATTTGCGCGTATTACGCTCAAATCCGAATAAAACTGGAATTAGGTGTTGACGGCGAATTGTATCTGTCTATAATTCGCCCCACTTCCGGCGCAGTCGAAACGGAAAACTCCTTGGTAAACAATGAGTTATGTAGGTTTCGGCAGCAGGTTGCTTCAGTTCATCGAAGCCAAAAGGGAGTTGAAAAAGAGGTGTTGACAGCAGCGTGTAACGCTGTAGAATTCGCCTCCCGCTAACGAGAGATCGAAGGCGCAAGTGGTTGAAGTTGTTGAAGAATTCTTCGAAAACTTCTGAAAATAATCACTTGACAGCAAATGAGGCTGCTGTAGAATGCGCGCCTCGGTTGAGACGAAAGATCTTAACCAACCGCTCTTT
>NZ_FOKB01000006.1 GCF_900111895.1 Pseudomonas simiae | reverse complement strand
CAAGATCCGTGGCGCCACCGAAGACATCACAATGTCCAGCGTGCCGAGCATTCGCGCCCTCGACGAATTCACCCAACTGACCCTGCGCCTGCGTGTGTTGTCGTACCGCCTGCTGACCAACCGTGAGCCGGAGGTTCAGCAAAAAACCCTGGAAGCCTTTGAAGTGCGTAATCAGCAGATTCGCACGGCCCAGGGCATCTACGAAAAACTCATCGAGAGCAGCGAAGAGCGTGCGGCCTACGACGACTACGTGCGCCTGCTTGGACAGTACCATCAGATTGAAGAACGCATGAAGAGCCTGTCGCGGGCCAATCAGGTGGAAGAGCTGCGCAGCCTGCTCAATAACGAATTGCTGAGCAACTCCGAGCAGGTCAACGCAGTGCTTACCCGTCTGCTGGACATCAATAACAAGATGGCCCTGGCCACCAATAAGGACGCCGAAGACCAGTACAACATGGCCTTCAACATGGTGGTGAGCCTTCTGGTGATCGCCACCCTGCTGACGCTGCTGTTCGCCTGGCTGCTGACCCGCAGTATCACCCTGCCGATTTCCCAGGCATTGGAAGCGGCCGAAGAAGTGGCCGAAGGCAACCTGACGCGGCCGATCAAGGTCGACGGCAGCGACGAAGCCGGGCGCCTGCTGGCCGCCATGGCCAAGATGCAGGACAAGCTGCGCGACACCCTGCAACGCATTGCCGGGTCCGCGACCCAGCTGGCGTCTGCTGCGGAAGAGCTGAACGCCGTCACCGACGAAAGCGCCCGTGGCCTGACCCAACAGAACAACGAAATCGAACAAGCCGCCACCGCGGTGAATGAGATGACCAGTGCCGTCGAAGAAGTCGCCCGCAATGCGGTGAGCACGTCCGAAGCTTCGCGCAACGCCACCACCTCCGCCGGTGATGGCCGTGACCTGGTGCAGGAAACGGTCAGCGCCATCGAACGCATGAGCGGCGACGTGCAAGCCACGGCCACCCTGATTGGCGACCTGGCCAATGAGTCGCGCGACATCGGCAAGGTGCTGGACGTGATTCGCGGCCTGGCCGACCAGACCAACCTGTTGGCCCTGAACGCAGCGATTGAAGCGGCGCGTGCCGGTGAAGCCGGTCGCGGTTTTGCGGTGGTGGCCGATGAAGTGCGCGCCCTGGCCCATCGCACCCAGCAATCGACCAGCGAAATCGAGCGGATGATCGGCAGCATCCAGGCCGGCACCGAGCATGCGGTGGACTCGATGCGCAACAGCACGGAACGCGCCGAATCGACGTTGAATATCGCCAAAGGTGCCGGGATGTCGCTGGATACCATCAATACGGCAATTGTCGAGATCAATGAACGCAACCTGGTGATCGCCAGCGCGGCGGAAGAACAGGCCCAGGTGGCACGGGAAGTGGACCGCAACCTGGTGAACATCCGTGACCTGTCAGTGCAGTCGGCGACCGGCGCCAGCCAGACCAGTGCAGCGAGCAGTGAGCTGTCGCGCCTGGCAGTGGATCTGAATGGGATGGTCGGCCGGTTCCGTCTCTAAAATCGGATTCGCCTGACGACGCCTATCCCTGTGGGAGCTGGCTTGCCTGCGATAGCAATGTGTCAGCCAGCGCCTCTAGCGCCTGACACGCCGCCATCGCAGGCAAGCCAGCTCCCACATTTGGCTTTGCGCAAATCAGAAAAAGCTTTTTGACAGCGCAGCAATTCAACAGGTTAGAATCGCTGGCACGCAGACTGCATGGTCAGTTTGCGCCCCGTCCTGTTTGCTTATGGAGTACTGCCTTTGAATGCGACGACCATCAACAGCCTGTTCTTGATCGGCGCGTTGCTGGTGAGTGCGAGCATTCTGGTGAGTTCTCTCTCGTCCCGCCTGGGTATCCCGATATTGGTGATCATCCTGGCCGTGGGCATGGTCGCCGGCGTCGATGGCGGCGGCATCATCTTCGATAACTACCCAACCGCCTACCTGGTGGGCAACCTCGCCCTGGCCGTGATCCTGCTCGACGGCGGTTTGCGCACACGGGTGGCGAGTTTCCGCGTGGCACTCTGGCCGGCGTTATCGCTGGCCACGGTGGGGGTGTTGATTACCACCGGCCTCACGGGCATGGCCGCGGCCTGGCTGTTTGACCTCAATCTCATCCAGGGCCTGCTGATCGGCGCGATTGTCGGCTCTACGGACGCCGCGGCAGTGTTCTCGCTGCTCGGCGGCAAGGGCCTCAACGAGCGGGTCACTGCCAGCCTGGAAATCGAATCCGGCAGCAACGACCCGATGGCGGTATTCCTCACCGTCACCTTGATCGACATGCTCGCCAGCGGCCAGACCGGCCTGCACTGGAGCCTGCTGACGCACCTGGTGCGCGAGTTCGGCATCGGCGGCGTGGTCGGCCTGGGCGGCGGCTGGTTGATGCTGCAGATGGTCAACCGCATCAACCTGGCCACCGGCTTGTACCCGATCCTGGTGATCGCCGGTGGCCTGTTCGTGTTCGCCGTGACCAACGCCCTGCATGGCAGCGGCTTCCTCGCCGTGTACCTGTGCGGCCTGGTGATCGGTAACCGCCCGGTGCGCAGCCGTCATGGCATTCTGCATATGCTCGACGGCATGGCCTGGCTGGCGCAGATCGGTATGTTTCTGGTGCTGGGCCTGTTGGTCACCCCCCATGACTTACTGCCCATCGCACTGCCGGCCCTGGGCCTGGCGCTGTGGATGATCCTGTTTGCGCGGCCGTTGTCGGTGATGGTCGGCCTGCTGCCCTTCAAGGCCTTCCATGGGCGCGAAAAAGCCTTTATCGCCTGGGTTGGCCTGCGCGGCGCGGTCCCGATCATTCTGGCGGTGTTCCCGCTGATGGCCGGCCTGCCCCATGCGCAGCTGTACTTCAACCTCGCGTTCTTTATCGTACTGGTGTCGCTGCTGGTGCAGGGCACGAGCCTGCCGTGGGTGGCCAAGCTGCTCAAAGTCACCGTACCGCCGGACCCGGCACCGATCTCCCGTGCAGCGCTGGAAGTGCACGTCACCAGCGAGTGGGAGCTGTTCGTCTACCGCCTGGGCGCGGAGAAATGGTGCATCGGCGCTGCCCTGCGCGAGCTGAAAATGCCCGAAGGTACGCGGATCGCCGCGCTGTTCCGTGGCCAGCAACTGCTCCATCCGTCGGGTAGTACCGTGCTGGAAGTCGGCGATTTGCTCTGCGTGATCGGCCACGAACACAACCTGCCGGCACTGGGCAAACTGTTCAGCCAGGCCCCGCAACGCGGTCTCGACCTGCGTTTCTTCGGCGACTTCGTGCTGGAAGGCGACGCCCAGCTGGGCGCGGTTTCGGCGCTGTACGGCCTGAAACTGGAGGGCATCGACCCCGATATGCCGCTGAGCAGCTTCATCACCCAAAAAGTCGGCGGCGCCCCCATCGTCGGCGACCAGGTGGAGTGGAACAATACCATCTGGACCGTCGCGGTCATGGATGGGAACAAGATCGGCAAAGTGGGCGTCAGATTCCCCGAAGGAAGTCGCCCGGGCCCCGGTCTCTTCCTCTAAACTGCGGGGCGACGACGCCCCCGATTCTTCACCTTGCAAGACCGGTCTCTATGCCTACCCTGCGCACGTTCCTCGCCACTGCCCTGCTGGGCCTGACCCTTTGTGTCGGCACCGTTCACGCGGCCGACCCGCCCAGCGCCGACGCCATCCAGCAAACCCTGGACAAGTTGCCCGACCGCAAGCTGCCCGACGCCGACATGAAGGCCCTGCAGACCATCCTGCAGCAGACCCTGACGTACCTGGGCAACAAGCAGGATTACGAGCAGCGCCTGGTCGACCTCAAACGCCAGCTGGAAGACGCGCCGCGCCAGACCGCTGATAACCAGCGCGAACTGACCCGGCTCAAGGCCACCAAAATCGTCCCGGTCGCCCAGCGCTACGCCACTTTGCCGGTGCCGCAGCTTGAGCAGTTGCTGGTGCAGCGCACCACCCAGCAAGGCGACCTGCAAAAAGAACTGGCCGACGCCAACAGCCTGTCCATTGCCGCCCAGACCCGCCCCGAGCGCGCCCAGACCGAGATCAGCAGCAGCCAGACGCGCATCCTGCAGATCAATTCGATCCTCAAGGCCGGCAAAGACAACGGCAAAACCCTCAGCGGCGACCAGCGCAACCAGCTCAACGCCGAACTCGCGGCCCTTAGCGCGCTGATCCCCCTGCGCCGCCAGGAACTGGCCGGCAACAGCCAACTGCAAGACCTGGGCAACAGCCAGCACGACCTAGTGATGGAGAAAACCGCGCGCCTGGAACAAGAGATCCAGGACCTGCAGACCCTGATCAACCAGAAGCGCTTGGCCCAGTCCCAACAAACGGTGACCCAACAGTCCATCGAAGCGCAAAAGGCCGGCGGCAGCAGTCTGCTGGCCACCGAGAGCGCAGCCAACCTGAAGCTGTCCGATTACCTGCTCAAAAGTACTGACCGCCTCAACGACCTGACCCAGAAGAACCTGAAAACCAAGCAGCAACTCGACACCGTGACCCAGAGCGACTCGGCCCTGGACGAGCAGATCAACGTGCTCAAGGGCAGCCTGCTGCTGTCCAAGATCCTCTATAAACAGAAACAGGCCTTGCCGCGCCTGACAGTAGACCGCGACCTGGCGGACGACATTGCCAACATTCGCCTGTACCAGTTCGAGGTCAACCAGCAACGTGAACTGATCAGCTCCCCCAGCGCCTATGTGGATAACTTGCTGGCCAACCAGTCGCCGGAAGACGTCACCCCGCAGTTGCGCCGCACCTTGCTGGAACTGGCGATCACCCGCAGCGACCTGCTGGAGCGCCTGAGCCGCGAGCTGAGCGCGCTGCTCAACGAATCCATCACGCTGCAACTGAACCAGAAACAACTGCTCAGCACCGCCACTACCCTGCGGGCGACGCTGGATGAGCAGATGTTCTGGATCCCCAGCAACAAGCCGCTGGACACCGAATGGCTGGAAACGGTCCCGGCGCACCTGAGCAAGCAAGTCGCCACCTTGCCCTGGGCTTCCAGCGTCAGCGAACTGTATGACGGCCTGACCCAACGCCCGCTGCTATTCCTGCCCCTGCTGCTGTTGATTGGTGCCCTGCTGTGGCGCCGTAAAAACCTGTATCAGCGCCTGAACAAGGTGCACCTGGACATCGGCCACTTCAAACGTGACAGCCAGTGGCACACGCCACAGGCCATCCTGATCAATATCCTGCTGGCGATGCCGGTGTCCCTGGGTTTGGCGCTGTGCGGCTACGCGTTGCAGATCGACGCTCGTGGGCAAAACGCCAACCTCGGCTCGGCCCTGCTGCAGATCGCCCAGGCCTGGCTGGTGTTCTATACCGCTTATCGCATCCTGGCGCCGGGCGGCGTGGCCGAACTGCACTTCCGCTGGGAAAAGCCCCAGGTCGAATTCCTGCAAGGTTGGGTGCGCAAGCTCGGGTTAGTGGTGCTGGCGCTGGTGGCCGTGGTGGCCATCGCTGAACACCAACCGGCGGCGCTCGCCGACGACGTGCTGGGTATCGGCGTGGTACTGACCTGCTACGCGCTGATGGCCTGGCTGCTCGGCCGCCTGTTGCTCAACAGCCCCACTCATGAAAAGGCTTCGCTGTTTCGCAAGGCCGTGGGCCTGTTGTTTACCGCGCTGCCGGTCGCGCTGTTTATCGCCGTGTGCTTTGGCTACTACTACACCGCGCTCAAGCTCAGCGATCGCCTGATCAACACCCTGTACCTGCTGATGTTCTGGCTGGTGATCGAAGCCACCTTCGTTCGCGGCCTGGGCGTTGCCGCCCGGCGCCTGGCCTACGCGCGTGCCCTGGCCAAACGCCAAGCCGCCAAGGAAGCCGGCGACGGCGAAGCGGTGATCGAAGAACCGACCCTGGACATCGAACAGGTCAACGAACAGTCCATGCGCCTGATCCGCCTGGCCTTGCTCGGCGGCTTTATCGCGGCGTTGTACTGGGTGTGGTCGGACCTGATCTCGGTATTTTCGTATCTGGATAACGTCACGCTGTACGAATACACCAGCGGTACCGGCGCCAATATCAGCATGGTCCCCATCAGCATCGGCGACTTGCTCGGCGCCTTGATCATCATCGGCATCACCTTCGCGCTGGCGCGCAACCTGCCCGGCCTGCTTGAAGTCCTGGTGCTGTCCAAGCTGGATCTGGCCCAGGGCAGCGCCTATGCGACCACCACGTTGCTGTCGTATGTGATTGCCGGCGTCGGTTTCGTCTCCACCCTGTCCACCCTCGGCGTGAGTTGGGACAAGTTGCAATGGTTGGTGGCGGCGCTGTCGGTGGGGTTGGGCTTCGGCATGCAGGAGATTTTCGCCAACTTCATTTCCGGCATCATGATCCTGTTCGAGCGCCCGGTGCGGATCGGCGACACCATCACCATCGGCAACCTGTCGGGCACGGTGAGCAAGATCCGCATCCGCGCCACTACGATCACTGACTTTGATCGCAAGGACATCATTGTCCCGAACAAGACCTTCATTACCGGGCAACTGATCAACTGGTCGCTGACCGACACCATCACCCGCGTCACGTTGAAGCTGGGTGTGGACTACGGCTCCGACCTGGACCGCGTGAAGGAACTGCTGCTCAAGGCCGCCCGCGACAACCCACGGGTACTCAAGGAGCCGGAGCCCCATGTGTACTTCCTCAACTTCGGCGAAAGCACCCTCGACCACGAACTGCGCATGCACGTGCGCGACCTCGGCGACCGTAACCCGGTGATCGACGAAGTGAACCGCTTTATCAATCGCGAGTTCAAGAAAGAGCACATCAACATCTCGTTCCGCCAGATGGAGGTCTACCTCAAGAACCTCCACGGCCAGGAATACAAATTGGTGGAGGTCGACACCCCGGCCAAGCCCGCCAACGACGGCGGTGTGCAGGAACCGCCGCCGAGCAAACTCGACTAACGCCGTTATCCCCAGCAGAATGCTCGGACATTCTGCTGGAGATGGCCGGTGAAAGCCCTCGACGAACTGACCTTCGACAACCGCTTCGCACGCCTGGGCGACGCGTTCTCGACCCACGTATTGCCTGAGCCCCTCGACGCACCGCGCCTGGTCGTGGCGAGCACGGCCGCCATGGCCCTGCTCGATCTTGATCCCGCCGTTGCCGAAACACCGGTGTTCGCCGAGCTGTTCGGCGGCCACACGCTGTGGGCCGAGGCCGAACCGCGGGCGATGGTCTATTCCGGGCATCAGTTCGGTGGCTACACCCCGCAACTGGGCGATGGCCGCGGGTTGTTGCTGGGCGAGGCGTACAACGAGGCCGGCGAGCACTGGGACCTACATCTGAAGGGCGCCGGGATGACGCCTTACTCACGGATGGGCGATGGGCGCGCGGTATTGCGCTCGTCCATCCGCGAGTTCCTGGCCTCCGAAGCACTGCACGCGCTGGGCATCCCCAGCAGCCGTGCGCTGTGCGTGATCGGCTCCGACACCCCCGTGTGGCGCGAGAAGCAGGAGCGCGGCGCGATGGTGTTGCGCATGGCGCACAGTCATATCCGCTTCGGCCATTTCGAATACTTCTACTACACCAAAAAGCCCGAGCAGCAGGCACTCTTGGCCGAGCATGTACTGAACCTGCACTACCCCGAGTGCCGTGAACAACCTGAGCCGTACCTGGCGATGTTCCGTGAAATCGTCGAGCGCAACGCCGAACTGATCGCAAAATGGCAGGCTTATGGCTTCTGCCATGGCGTGATGAACACCGACAACATGTCGATCCTGGGCATCACGTTCGACTTCGGGCCGTTTGCGTTCCTGGATGACTTTGACGCGCATTTCATCTGCAACCACTCCGACCATGAAGGGCGTTACTCCTTCAGCAACCAAGTGCCGATTGGGCAGTGGAACCTCAGTGCATTGGCACAGGCGTTGACGCCGTTTATCAGCGTCGATGCTTTGAAAGAAGCGCTGGGCTTGTACCTGCCGCTGTATCAGGCCAATTACCTGGATTTGATGCGCCGCCGCTTGGGGCTGACCACCGCCGAAGACGATGACCAGAAGCTGGTGGAGCGCTTGTTGCAACTGATGCAGAACAGCGGCGTGGATTACACCCTGTTCTTCCGCCGCCTGGGGGATGAATCGGCGGCGCCGGCGGTGACGCGACTGCGCGATGACTTTGTCGACCTGGCCGGGTTTGATGCCTGGGCTGAGCAGTACAAGGCCCGTGTTGTGCGGGATGGGGAATATAGCCAAGAGCAACGCCGTGAGCGGATGCACGCAGTGAACCCGCTGTACATCCTGCGCAACTACCTCGCGCAGAACGCCATCACTGCAGCCGAGTCAGGGGATTACAGCGAAGTCCGGCGGCTGCACGAGGTGCTGTCCAAGCCGTTTGAGGAGCAAGCGGGGATGGAGCAATACGCACAGCGGCCGCCGGATTGGGGCAAACACCTGGAAATCAGCTGTTCCTCATAGGCGCTGTAGTGGGCGGGCTTGTCTTGCGCGGTTCGGGGCTGCATTTACCTTGATAAATGTCAGCGTCGGCTCCAAATTGGACTTATTGGCCATACCCTAGGAGCCCTCCCGATGTCCGAACCGCTTGTAATCCCCTGCCCCCATTGCAACGGCCTTAACCGCATCCCCGGCGAACGCCTGAGTGACGCGCCCAAATGCGGGCGCTGCAAGCAGCCGGTGTTGTTGAGCAAGCCTTTCGAACTGAAACAGGGCGACTACGCCAGCCAGATTAAGGGCGACCTGCCGTTGCTGGTGGATGTGTGGGCCGACTGGTGCGGGCCGTGCAAGTCGTTCGCGCCGGTGTTTGAGCAGGCGGCCGGACAGTTGCAGGGCAAGTGCCGATTGGCCAAGCTCGACAGCGAGGCCAATCAGCAGCTGTCGGCGCAGTTGGGGATTCGCTCGATTCCCAGTTTGATTCTGTTCAAGAACGGCCGCGAAGTGGCGCGTCAGAGCGGGGCGTTTCCGTTGCCGCAGTTGATGAACTGGTTGCGTAGCCAGGGCGTGTAACGCGGTCAAATGTGGGAGCGGGCTTGCCTGCGATGGCAGTGTTGAATTCACTACAGCTATCGCAGGCAAGCCCGCTCCCACATGGACCGTGTTTCAGCCTCAGGTTAGTGGGGCTTCGCGGTCCATCATCTGGCCGACCAGCATTACGCCGAGTTCGCTTAATTGGTGAATGGCCAAGGCCACGTCGCGGTGTTCGCCGCTGAGGTCGTTGGACAGGTTGAGCAACAAGGTGCGGACGGAGGAGAAGGTTTCGTAGCTGTTGAGGACGAGGGTTTCGGTGGGGAGGTTGGGCGCCACATTGAAAAGACGAATAGACATGCATTTGTTCCCTGATAGGGCCACCACCTTTTCGCTACTAAACGAAGGGCGGTAGCTGTACGCAGGTTAGTAGACCGGGGAACAAAGCAAAGACCGGCGCACCCGAAAGTGCCCTGCGCACAGCCACCATCATATAGGCGATATGCCGCCATGCTTTGGGAGCGGTGTAACTGCTTTGGTCGGTTGGGCTACTAAACCCGATCACTGAACATTCAGCGACCCGGGAACCTTAGAGACGCCCACCCAGACGCACAAGCCGGGCGATTCTGGCTTACCTGTAGGCAACGTTACAAGGCACAACCCCTATTGCCAGACCCGTCCTACAGCCCCCGTGGGAAAAATCCAACTCCAGCTGCAGGAATGCGATACACATGTGGGAGCGGGCTTGCTCGCGAATGCGGTGTTTCAGTCTGTACATCTGAAACTGACACACCGCATTCGCGAGCAAGCCCGCTCCCACAAGGGTTTTGTGTTGTCGTTCAGATCACGCGTTTTCCAGCAGGTTATGCAGCTCGACAAACTGCTGCGTCAGCTTATGCCGCGGGTCCAGGTGGATCAGGGGCTTGTTCTCCTGGTGCGACTCGCGCATGCGCACCGAGCTGGCCAGGTACACCGGTAACACCGGCAGGCCCTCGGCAATCAACTCCTCCAGCATCTGCTGTGGCAGACTCGCCCGCGCCTGGAACTGGTTGACCACGATGCCTTCCACTTCTAGGCCTTCGTTATGGTCTTCCTTCAGTTCTTCAATCTCAGCCAGCAGGCCATACAGGGCTTGGCGCGAGAAGCTGTCGCAATCGAAGGGGATCAGTACACGATCAGCGGCAATCAGCGCCGAAACCGCATAAAAATTCAATGCTGGCGGGGTGTCCAGGTAAATCCGGTCGTAATCTTCGCTCAGCTCATCCAACAGCTTTCGCAGCTTGTTGATCTTGTGCTTGGCCTCGAGCTTGGGCTGCAGGTCCGCCAGTTCGGCGGTGGCGGTGATCACATGCAGGTTGTCGAAGGGCGTCTCGTAGATATCTACTCGGTTTTTCTTCGAAAAAGGCCCGGAAGACAGGGTCTGCTTGAAAAATTCGGCAATGCCCATCGGTATATCGTCGCCGGTCAGCCCAGTGAGGTACTGGGTTGAGTTGGCTTGTGCATCGAGGTCCACCAACAGGGTTCGATAGCCTTCGCTGGCGCTGACTGCCGCCAGGTTGCAGGCAATGCTGGACTTGCCAACGCCGCCTTTTTGATTGAACACCACGCGCCGCATGGAAAAACCTCCGTGTATCAATGAATGCTCGAGTGTAGAGGGCTTAAGCGAATGTTCGCTACCTCGTTCATCCACCCCCGACAAACGAACAGGAAGGGTCTGACAATCCAAATCGGCGAGGGGTAAAGGACAATCCGTAAATAATCCCAACCAAATTGTAATCAGCCGTGAACAATTTTTTACCAATATTTGCTAGAACCCCACGGCACCGGGATAATGCGCACCACTCGGCTATTGCTCCCTGTCCCGGTATTCGGGGCCAAAAGCCGCACATGGAAGCCCGCAGGGGCGGGATAACTTCTCAGTGATCACTTTCAACATCGCCCAATGGCGCGCCTGGGCCCCAGGGCTTGATAGCGTGGACGACTGGCGCGCCTGGTGCCAGGCCCCGGTGTTACTCCCTGCCAGCGATGCCTGCCCTGACGTGTCATTTTTGCCGGCCATGCAACGCCGCCGCCTGAGCCGCCTGGCGCGCATGGCCTTCAGCGTGGGCTGGCCACTGGCCGAGAGCCTGCAGGACCTGCCGTTGGTGTTTATTTCCCGACACGGCGAGACCCCGCGCACCCTCGATATTCTCAGCGATCTGGCCAACGAGCAGCCGCTGTCGCCGACCCAGTTCAGCCTGTCGGTGCACAACGCGGTGATTGGCCTGTGGTCGATCCTGCGCAATGAGACCAGCGAAATGACAGCCCTCGCGGCCGCAGGTGACGGCCTGGAGCACGGCATGCTCGAAGCGGCGGCCTTGCTCAACGAAGGCGCACCCGCGGTCTTGCTGGTCATCACCGAAGAACAGCCGCCCGAAGCCTACGCCAGCTGGATTGTGGACGTGCCGTTTCCCTATGCCCTTGGTCTGCTGCTGACGCCGGGCGACGAGTGGCAGTTGGAACTGAGCAGCGCCAGTGTCCAACTCACTCAAACCCAGTGGCCCCACGCCCTGAACCTGCTGCGCACCCTGCTCACCGAACAGGTCGCCTGCCAACATGCCTGGAAGAACCGTGTATGGAACTGGCAACGCAAGCCCTGAACGACAAACCTCGGGATGCCTATTACTGGCGCCTGTTCGCCACCGCCGCCAGCTTCGCTCTGTTCGGCTTCGGTGGCCTGTGCCTGCGTTTGCTGGTGTTCCCGTTGCTCAGTTGCCTGCCAGGGGACGCTGCAAAACATCGCAGCCGCGCCCGCCATACGATCAGTTGGCTGTTCTGGTTCTTTATCCGCCTGATGCAGCGCGCCGGCGTGCTCACCTACAGCGTCGAAGGCACGGAAAAACTCGGCCGCCCAGGCCAGATGATCATCGCCAACCACCCGTCGCTGATCGACGTGGTGTTCCTGATCGGCTTGGTGCGCCAGGCCAACTGCGTGGTCAAGCAGAGCCTGTGGCAGAACCCCTTCACCCGTGGGCCGGTGCGCGACGCGGGTTATATCAGCAACGACGGCAGTGCCGAAATGCTCGATGCGGCGGCTGATGCCCTGCGTGGCGGCCAAACCCTGATCATCTTTCCCGAAGGCACCCGCACCACACCCGGCGCAGCGCCTGCCTTTCATCGCGGCGGCGCCGCCATTGCGCTGCGCGGTGCGACAATCATCACTCCCGTGGTGATCAAGGTCAGCCCCACGACGCTGACCAAGGCCGAACCCTGGTATCGCATCCCAAAATGCCGCGTGCACTTCAGTTTGCGGGTGGGTGCCGATATAGAACCACAGGCGTTCGCAACACTGGGGCCCCCACCCCAGGCCTCACGCAAGCTCAACGATTACCTGCATCACTATTTTATTAAGGAGCTCGCCGAAGATGAGCGACCAACACCGCCTTGAGCACGACATAAAGATGCTGATCATCGAGGCCTTGGGCCTGGAAGACATCAGCGTCGACGACATCGGTAGCGAGCAAACCCTGTTCGGCGAAGGCCTCGGCCTGGATTCGGTAGACGCCCTGGAATTGGGCCTGGCGATCCAGAAAAAGTACGGCATCAAGATCGACGCCGACGCCAAGGACACCCGCAATCACTTCACCAACGTGGCCAGCCTTGCGGCGTTCGTCACGGCCAGACAGGCAGCTTGAGACCGGACCATGCAAACTCGTGACGATATTTTCAACACCTTGCGCGACGCCTTGGTGGAACTGTTTGAACTGCCGCCGGAACGCGTCACCCTTGACGCCAACCTTTACCAGGACCTGGAAATCGATAGCATCGACGCCGTCGACTTGATCGACCATATCAAGCGCCAAACCGGCAAGAAGATCGCCGCCGAAGAATTCAAGGCCGTGCGTACCGTGAACGACGTGGTTGAGGCGGTGTACCGTCTGGTCCAGCCGGCCGCATGAGCCGGCTGATCGGCCTTGGCCTGTTGTTGGCGGGGCTGCTGTACCCCTTTGCGGTGTATTACGGCACCGAACACTTCGCACCGTGGCAATTCGGGCTGCTGCTGGGCGGCCTGTGGCTGCTGCGCGCGCTGACCGGTGCGCGACGCCCCGGCAGCCGCTGGATGGCGTTGGCCGTGATGGTGTTCTGCCTGTTGCTGGCCTGGTTCGACAACCCGCACCTGCTGCGCTGGTACCCGAGCCTGGTCAGCGGGTTTATGTTGGCGCTGTTCGGCCTGAGTCTCAAATACGGCCCGCCGATGGTCGAGCGCCTGGCGCGCATGACCGACCCGGTGTTGCCCGCGCAAGCCATTGTGTATACCCGCCAGGTCACCGTGGTGTGGAGTGTGTTTTTTCTGTGTAATGGCCTGCTCGCCGCCGCCCTCACCCTGTGGGCGCCGCTGAGCTGGTGGACGTTGTACAACGGCCTGATCGCCTACGGGCTGATGGGGCTGTTGTTTGCCGTGGAATGGCTGGTACGACAAAGGGTTCGAGGCCGCGTATGAATGGGTTGAAACTTGAGCACTTGCTGCTTGAGCCGCTGGAACAGCGTCCGGTCACCACCGAACCTGCAATGGATCATGCCCAGCTGTGGGCGCAGTCCTTGAGCCTGGCCGCAGGCCTGCAAGCGCGCGGCATCCAGCGCCTGGCCGTGTACCTGGAAGATGCAGGCCTGCTCACGATTGCCCTGCTGGGCGCCTGGCGCGCCGGGGTCAGCGTGCTGCTGCCCGCCGACCTGCAACCTCAGACCCGTCAGCGCTGGGACGCCGCCGTTGACGCCTGGCTGACCGAAGCAGCTGACCTGGACGCACTGTTTCAAACACCACTGAGCCCCGCCGCCCTCGATCTGGACAGCTGCCAACTGAGCCTGTGCACCTCCGGCTCCAGCGGCGAGCCCAAGCGCATCGACAAGACACTGCGCCAGCTGGCTAATGAAGTCGAGGCACTGGAAACCCTGTGGGGCCCGGACCTAAAAGACGCGTGCATCATCGGCAGCGTTGCCACTCAACATATCTACGGCTTGCTGTTCCGAGTGCTCTGGCCGCTGTGCGCCGGACGTACCTTTGTGCGCAAGCAACTGGCCTTCCCCGAAGATTTGCAGCGCGCCAGCCGCGAGCACACGCATTTTGCCTGGGTCGCCAGCCCGGCGCTGCTCAAGCGCATGGGCGACAACCTCGACTGGCCGGCGCTAAGCCAAGTGTCACGGGTGTTTTCCTCCGGCGGCGCACTGCCCGTGGAAGCCGCCGGCAGCCTTTATGACCGCTTGCAGCAATGGCCGACAGAGATCCTCGGCAGTTCGGAAACCGGCGGTATCGCCTGGCGCCAGGGTGCGCAGCCTTGGCAGCCGTTTGCCGACGTGCACCTGAGCCAGGATGCCGACGGCGCCCTGCGCATTGCTTCACCGTATCTGCCTGAAGGGCACATCGAACAAACCGCCGACGCTGCACGTATCCATGCCGATGGCCGCTTCGAGCTGCTGGGTCGTCTGGATCGCATCGTCAAGCTGGAAGAAAAACGCATCTCCCTGCCCATGCTGGAACACGCGCTGATGACCCACCCGTGGGTCGCGGAAACCCGCCTGGGGGTGGTGCAGGAAAACCGCGCGTCCCTTGGCGCCCTGGTGGTACTGAGTGACGAGGGCCTGCATGCGTTGCGCAATCAGGGCCGTCGCACGCTCACGCAAACCCTGCGCCAACACTTGAGCCAACATTGCGAAGCCCTGGCACTGCCGCGGCGCTGGCGGTTACTGCGCCAGCTGCACCTGAACAGCCAGGGCAAACTGCCCCAGGCGCAAGTCGAGGGGCTCTTGTTGGCATCACGACCGAAAGCCCCGGAAGTACTGGAGCAGGTCGAAGCCAACGGCGAATGGACCTTGCAACTGAGCGTCCCGCCAGACCTGGCCTACTTCAGCGGGCACTTCCCGGTCACCCCCGTGTTACCGGGGGTGGTGCAGGTGGAGTGGGCGTTTAATCTGGGTCAGCAGTTGCTCGACTTGCCGGCAACGTTTGCCGGGATGGAAGTACTCAAGTTCCAGCAACTGGTGCGGCCGGGCGACGCTATCGAATTGCATCTGCGGTTTGATGCGCAACGCGGCAAGTTGTATTTCGCCTATCGCAACGGTGTTGCGGCCTGCTCCAGCGGTCGGATTGTGCTGGAGAGCGTCAATGCATAACCCCTGCGCCCTGATCCCGGTCTACAACCACGAAGCGGCCGTGCCCGCCGTGGTCCGCAGCCTGTTGAACAGTGGCCTGCCTTGCCTGTTGGTCGACGACGGCAGCAGCCCGGCCTGCGCAGCGGTTCTGGCGCAACTGGCGACGATCGACAACGTCACCCTACTGACCTTGCCCACCAACCAGGGCAAGGGCGGTGCAGTGATGGCCGGGTTCCGCGAAGCCGCACGCCTGGGCTTCAGCCACGCCCTGCAAGTCGACGCCGACGGCCAACACGACCTGCGCGAAGTCGAGACCTTCCTCGACACCTCGCGCCGTCACCCCGATGCCATTATCTGCGGCTACCCCGAATACGACGACAGCGTGCCCAAAGGCCGCCTGTATGCGCGCTACCTGACCCACGTGTGGGTGTGGATCAACACCTTGTCGCTGCAGATCCGCGACTCGATGTGCGGCTTTCGCGTGTACCCGCTGGCACCGGTGCTGGCGCTGATGGACTCGGCCTACATCGGCACGCGCATGGACTTCGACTCCGACATTCTGGTGCGCCTGGCCTGGCGCAACCAGCCAATGCGCTGGCTGCCGACCCAGGTGCACTACCCCGCCGACGGCCTGTCGCACTTCCGGTTGTTTCGTGACAACGTGCGCATCTCAGCCATGCACACCCGGTTGTTTTTCGGCATGTTGGTGCGGGCGCCGATGATCCTGTGGCGACGGTGGCAGGCATGAGCGACAGCAGCAAACACTGGGCCGACCGCGAGGAACGTGGCAGTTATTGGCTGATGAAGCTCACCGCCTTCGCCGCCAAAGTCCTCGGCCGACGTTTGTTGAGCCCGGTGCTGTACGGCATCGTCCTGTACTTCTTCCTGTTTGGCCGCACCGCGCGCCAGAGCGCCTGGCAATACCAACAGCGCCTGGCCGACTGGAGCGGGCGCGGTGAACTGCGCCCCACTCACTGGAAAGTCTTTGGTCAGTTCATGGCGTTTGCCGACTCGCTGCTCGACAAACTCGACGTGTGGAACGGCAAGCTGCGCCTGGAGCAGATCGAGATCAACGACCCGGCGCAATTGCGCGGACAACTGCGCGGCGAACGCGGGCAGATGCTGGTGGGCGCGCACCTGGGCAACCTGGAAGTGTGCCGCGCTCTTGCCGAGATTGGCGAGCAGGTCACCATGAACGTGCTGGTGCACACCAAGCACGCCGAGCAATTCAATCGCCTGCTGGGCGAAGCCGGGGCGACCCATTTGCGCCTGATCCAGGTCAGCGAGCTGGACCCGGCCACCATGCTGCTGCTCAGCCAGCGTCTGGACGACGGCGAGTGGCTGGCGATTGCCGGCGACCGCGTGCCGCTGCACGGCGGGCGCACGGTGCGCGTAGACTTCCTCGGCCATGACGCCGCCTTCCCCCAAGGCCCGTGGCTGCTGGCCGGTTTGCTCAAGTGCCCGGTAAACCTGCTGATGTGCCTCAAGCACAACAGCCGCTATCGCCTGAGCATTGAGCCTTTCGCCGACATGATCGAATGGAAACGCAATACCCGCGAGCAGATCATAGCCCTGTGGACCGCGCGCTACGCCGCGCGCCTGGGCCAGTTCTGCCTGGAAGCGCCCCAACAATGGTTCAACTTTTACCCTTTCTGGAAGACCGATGACGACGCATCTTGAGCCGGTAACCTTTGGCGAACGCGCCTTGCGCATCGAAGACGTGCTGGCCCTGGCCAACCGTCAGGCGCCGACCCAATTGCAGAGCGATGCCGCGTATCGCCAGCGCATTGCCAAGGGCGCGCAGTTCCTCGACTCGCTGCTGGACAAGGAAGGCGTGATCTACGGCGTGACCACCGGCTACGGCGACTCCTGCGTGGTGGCGGTGCCGTTGCAGCACGTCGAGGCCCTGCCCCGTCATTTGTATACCTTCCACGGGTGCGGCCTGGGCAAGTTGCTCGATGCCCAAGCCACCCGCGCGGTGCTGGCCGCAAGGTTGCAGTCGCTGTGCCACGGCGTTTCCGGTGTGCGCGTGGAGTTGCTGGAGCGCCTGCATGCGTTCCTCGAACACGACGTGCTGCCGTTGATCCCGGAAGAAGGCTCGGTGGGCGCGAGCGGTGATCTGACGCCACTGTCCTACGTGGCGGCGACCCTGTCCGGCGAACGCGAAGTGATGTTCCGTGGCGAACGCCGCCAGGCGATCGACGTGCACCGTGAGTTGGGCTGGGAACCGCTGGTCCTGCGCCCCAAGGAAGCCCTGGCGCTGATGAACGGCACCGCGGTGATGACCGGCCTGGCCTGCCTGGCCTTCGCCCGCGCCGACTACCTGCTGCAACTGGCCACGCGCATCACCGCGCTGAACGTGGTGGCGTTGCAAGGCAACCCGGAACACTTCGACGAGCGCCTGTTCGCCGCCAAGCCGCACCCGGGGCAGATGCAAGTCGCCGCGTGGTTGCGCAAGGACCTGGCGATCGATGCGCCAACCGCGCCGCTGCACCGTCTGCAGGATCGCTATTCGTTGCGCTGTGCGCCCCACGTCCTCGGCGTATTGGCCGACAGCCTGAACTGGCTGCGCTCGTTCATCGAGATCGAGCTCAATAGCGCCAACGACAACCCGATCATCGACGCCGAAGAAGAACGCGTGCTGCACGGTGGGCACTTCTACGGCGGGCATATCGCTTTCGCCATGGACAGCCTCAAGACACTGGTGGCCAACGTCGCCGACCTGCTCGACCGTCAGCTCGCGTTGCTGGTGGACGTGCGCTACAACCACGGCCTGCCGAGCAACCTCTCCGGCGCGCCGGCCGACCGCGCGATGATCAATCACGGCTTCAAGGCCGTACAGATCGGTACCAGCGCCTGGACCGCCGAGGCATTGAAAAACACCATGCCGGCCAGCGTGTTCTCGCGCTCTACCGAGTGCCACAACCAGGACAAGGTAAGCATGGGCACCATCGCCGCCCGCGATGCGATCCGCGTGCTGGAACTGACCGAACAGGTCGCCGCCGCCACGCTGCTCGCCGCCAACCAGGGCGTGTGGCTGCGGGCCCAGGCAGAGGATGCACGGCCGTTACCGCCAGCACTGGCGGCGATGCACGAAGCACTGGCCAAGGACTTCCCGCCGGTCATCGAAGACCGTGCGCTGGAAGGCGAATTGCGCCTGTGCCTGCAACGTATCGCCGAGCAACACTGGAGGCTGCATGCGTAGCCAAGGCGTGCTGCATTGCGACACTGAAATCCTCGTGCCGTTTTTTGACGTCGACACCATGAACGTCGTCTGGCACGGGCATTACGTCAAGTACCTGGAAGTCGCGCGCTGCGCGTTGCTGGACAAGATCGGCCACAACTACACGGCGATGCTCGAGTCGGGCTACGCCTGGCCGGTCATCGACATGCAACTGCGCTACGTGCGCGGCGCCGTGTTCGGCCAGACGGTCAACGTGCGCGCCAGCCTGGTGGAGTGGGAGAACCGCTTGAAGGTCAATTACCTGATCACCGACCTGGCCAGCGGCGAGCGCTTGACCCGCGCCAGCACCGTGCAAGTCGCCGTAGAAATCGCCAGCCGCGAGATGCAGCTCGCCTCCCCCAAAGTCTTCACCGACACCGTAGAAAGGGCTTTGAAATGAGGTCACATGTGGGAGGGGGCTTGCCCCCGATGGACGTCAACGATAAGGCGATCCGCCTGACACTACGCGGCGCCCTCAGGCTCTTCGCGAGCAAGCCCGCTCCCACCTTGATCGCGTTAATCCTGCTATTGGGCATTCCAAGTCTGGCCCATGCCTTCGACTTGCAGCAGCTGAGCGACCAACTTGCAAAACCCTCAGTGATCCACGGCAGCTTCACCCAGGAAAAACACCTGCGTGCCCTGCCCCAACCCTTGGTCAGCAAAGGCTCCTTCGTCCTCGCCAAGGACCACGGCCTGCTGTGGCTGCTGAAAACCCCGCTGCAACAGGACTACCGCATCAGCCCCCAGGGCATTGCCCGCCGCGACACCAATGGCTGGCAACTGCTGCCGAACAAGAGCGCCGGCGCCGAGCAGAACCGTCTGTTCCTCGCCGTGCTCCAGGGCGACAGCAGCGGCTTGCAGCGTGACTTCGAATTGCAGCTGCAAGGCGAGGCCAAACAGTGGAAGCTCACGTTGATCCCGCGCTCACTGTTGCTCAAGCAAGTCTTCACCCAGATCAACATCGACGGTGGTGACTTGGTGCAAACCATCGAACTGCTGGAAACCCAAGGCGACAGCACCGTGCTGCGTATGCAGGACAGTACCGCCAGCCAGCCATTGAGCGACGCGGAGCAACACGACTTTGCCCAGTGAACGCCTGCTGCCGCGCCTGTTCCTGATCCTGCTGGTCGCGGTGCTCGCCCTGGCCGGCTGGCAGTGGCGCCATGGCGCGCCGTTGTCCGCCAACCTGATGGAGCTGGTGCCGGGCAACACGCCGGACGCCCTGGAGCAGCAAGCGGAACAGCGTATGCAGGAGCCGCTGAACCGCGAGCTGCTGGTATTGGTAGGCCATGCCGACCGCCAGCAAGCCGTGGCCGTCGCGCAGCAATTGGGCGAACACTGGCAGGCCAGCGGGTTGTTTGAAAAAGTGCAGTGGAACCTGCAAGCCGATTTGCCGGCGCTGCGCGAGCAATTGCTGCGCGGTCGCCTGGCGATGCTCTCGGCCAAGGACCGCGAGCAACTGATCGAGCACCCCGACGCGTTTATCCAGGAGCGCGTGCAAGCCCTCTTCGACCCCTTTACCGGCTTCAGTTTGGTGCCAAGCCAGGATGACTGGCTGGGCCTCACCGGGCGTATCCAGAACAGCCAGCCGCAACAGGGTTCGGTGCAGTTGGATATCGGCAGCGGCGCACTGATCGCCGATGCCGACGGCAAGAGCTGGGTGCTGCTGCGTGCGCGCACCACCGGCAATGCCTTCGACATGAAACTGCCGCTGCAGGTGGCGGATCTGCTTCAGGCCAGTCGCACCCAAGCCAGCGCACACGGTGCGCAACTACTGGCAGCCAGCGGCTTGCTGTACGCCGCCAATGGTCAGCAGCAAGCCACGCGGGAAATCACCTGGGTCGGCGGCGGCGCTACCGTCGGCATCCTGTTGTTACTGTTGCTCGCATTCCGCCGCTGGCGCGTGTTGCTGGCCTTTGTGCCGGTGCTGGTGGGCATGCTGTTTGGCGCGGTGGCCTGTGTAGCGCTGTTCGGGCATATGCATGTGATGACCTTGGTGCTCGGTTCCAGCCTGATCGGCGTAGCGGTGGATTACCCGCTGCACTACCTGTCGAAAAGCTGGAGCATGCGCCCATGGCGCAGCTGGCCGGCGTTGCGCCTGACCTTGCCCGGCCTGAGCCTGAGCCTGGCGACCAGTTGCATCGGTTACCTGGCGCTGGCCTGGACGCCATTCCCGGCGTTGACGCAAATCGCGGTGTTCTCCGCTGCCGGCCTGGTCGGCGCCTACCTGTCCGCCGTGTGCCTGTTGCCGGCGCTGCTCAAAGGCGTCGAGTTGCGCCCGGCGCAGTGGCCGCTGCGCATCGCTGAATGCCTGTGGCGGGTGCGCGAATCGCTGCTCAAGCGCGTACCGAGCCCCGTACTGCTGGCGCTGGTGCTGCTGTTTTGCGCCGGTGGGCTGTGGCACCTCAACAGCAAAAACGATATCCGCCAATGGATCGGCGCGCCGCCGCAATTGCTGGAAGAAGCACAGGCCGTCGCGCGGATTACCGGGTTCCAGCCCACCAGCCAGTTTTTCCTGGTGCGGGCGCAGGATGAGCGGCAGTTGCTGGAGCGCCAAAGCGCACTGGCGCAGCGCCTGGATCAATTGGTGAACATGGATAAGCTCAAGGGCTATCTGGCGCTCAATCAACTGGTCAGCCTGCCCGCCGAGCAGCAACAACTGCGTGATGCCTTGAACACACTGACGCAACACTGGCAGCCATTGCTGGCCCTTGGCGTACCGGCCAGCGCCCTGCAAGCCGAGGTGACGCAACTGCAAGCGTTGCCTACGCAAACTATCGAGGCCGCACTGGTAGGCCCATTGGCCGAGCCTTGGCGCACCTTGTGGCTGGGCCCGGTGGACGGCGGCGTGGCGGCGATGGTCAGCCTGCAAGGCCTGAACAACCCGGCGCTGCTGCGGGTGCAAGCGGTGGATTTACCCGGCGTGCAACTGGTGGACCGCCTGGGTGACTTGAACCGGGTGTTCGCCGACACACAGATCAGCGCGGCAGAACTGAAGTTGATGTCCTGCGTGTTGATTGTACTGTTGCTGATCCTGCCGTTCGGCTTCGGCGGTGCCTTGCGCATCGTCGCGCTGCCGCTGCTTGCTGCGCTGTGCAGCCTGGCCAGCCTCGGTTGGCTGGGTCAGCCGCTGACGCTGTTCAGCCTGTTTGGCCTGCTGTTGGTCACGGCGATCAGCGTCGACTACGCGATCCTGATGCGCGAGCAGATTGGCGGCCCTGCGGTCAGTCTATTGGGAACATTGCTGGCGGCGCTGACAACCTGGCTGTCGTTTGGTCTGCTGGCCGTATCCAGTACACCGGCAGTGAGTAATTTCGGCTTATCGGTCAGCCTGGGACTGGCATTCAGCTTTATGCTGGCACCCTGGGCCGGGCAACAGAAACACGCCTTATGAATGTGATTATCGCCAATGTGGCAAGGAGCCCTCGTGCCCATAGTTGAAATGGAACGTCGCCAGGTGGTGGTGATCGGTGCCGGTCCGTCCGGGGCCATCGCCGCCGCGCTGTTAAAGCGCAAAGGGCATGATGTATTGATCATCGAGCGCCAGCATTTCCCGCGGTTCTCGATCGGCGAAAGCCTGCTGTCCCACTGCATCGACTTCATCGAAGAAGCGGGCATGCTCGAAGCGGTACAGGCCGCAGGGTTTCAGGTGAAAACGGGTGCAGCGTTCGCCTGGGGCGAGCGCTACAGCGCCTTTGATTTCAGTGACACCTTCAGCAACGGCAAGCCCACCACCTTCCAGGTGCAGCGCGGCGAGTTCGACAAGCTGCTGGCCGATCAAGCCGCGCTGCAAGGCGTGGAGATTCGCTACGGCGAGACCCTCGTCGGCGTGGACTTCAAGGGCGAATCCCGTTACCTGCATGTACGCCGTGAGAACGGTAGCGAGTACCACCTCAAGGCCAAGTTCGTGCTCGATGCCAGCGGCTATGGCCGCGTGCTGCCGCGTTTGCTGGACCTGGATCTGCCGTCCGACTTTCCTGTGCGCCAGGCCGTGTTCACCCACGTCGAAGACCGCATCGAACATCCTGGCTTCGACCGTAACAAGATTCTGGTAACCACACATCCGACCCAGCGTGACATCTGGTTCTGGACCATCCCGTTCAGCAACGGCCGCTGCTCGGTGGGCGTGGTCGCGGCCAAGGAACATTTCGACGGCCGCGATGGTGACCTCGATGCCTGCCTGCGCGGCTTTATCGAAGAAACCCCAAGCCTGTCCGGCGTGCTGCAAAACGCCGTGTGGGATACGCCCGCGCGCACCATCGGCGGCTACGCGGCCAACGTCAAAACCCTGCACGGGCCGGGCTTTGCATTGCTGGGCAATGCGGCGGAATTCCTCGACCCGGTGTTTTCCTCCGGGGTAACCATCGCCATGCGCTCGGCGAGCATGGCCGCTGGCGTGCTGCATCGTCAGCTCAAAGGCGAAACCGTGGACTGGGAGAGCGAATTTGCAGCGCCGTTGAAACGTGGCGTGGACACCTTCCGCTGCTACGTCGAGGGTTGGTACGCCGGGACCTTCCAGGATGTGATCTTCCATCCGGACAGTTCGCCGGAGATTCGCCGGATGATCTGTTCGATCCTCGCCGGTTACGCGTGGGATGAGCGCAACCCGTTTGTGAGCGAGCCCAAGCGCCGGTTGCGGATGTTATCGGAGATTTGTGCGAGTGAGCCGGTATGAGCAGTCAGTACCTGAGTAAAAACTACGTCGAAGAGACCAAGTTCGGCTTTTGGTTCCTGCGCAGCCACACCTGGCAGCACCATGTGCTGCGCGTGGCGATCAACGACCTGCGTAGCCTGTTTACCGACTCCTTGCCAGAAGCGCCTGTACTGCTGGACGCCGGTTGTGGCCAGGGCAAATCGTTCCAGTACTTGCAGCAGGTGTTCGCCCCCGCGCGCCTGATCGGCCTGGATGCCGACCCGCACAGCCTGGAACTGAGCCGTGAAGAAGCCAAGCGCCAAGGCTTGGCCATCGAGCTGATCGGCAGCGACTGCGCCACCTTGCAAGTGCCGGACGAAAGCGTCGATATCCTGTTCTGCCACCAGACCTTCCACCACCTGGTGGAACAGCACCGCGCACTCAAGGAGTTCTACCGCGTGCTCAAGCCGGGTGGTTATCTGCTGTTTGCCGAATCCACCGAAGCCTATATCGACACCTGGGTGATCCGCTGGCTGTTCCGCCACCCGATGCATGTGCAGAAAAGCGCCGAAGAGTACCTGGAGATGATCCGCGAGCAGGGTTTTGAATTCGGCCCGCAACACGTCTCGTATCCATACCTGTGGTGGAGCCGTTCCCGCGATTTCGGCCTGCTGGAACGCTGGGGCCTGCGCAAGGCGCCGCCGGTAGGCCAGCGTGAGGAAACGTTGGTCAACTGTGTGGCACGCAAACCTCTGGCGAGCGCTGCCCCATGATGCGCACGTGGTTGATCGCCTGCCTGTTGCTGCTGAGCGCCTGCGCCAGCCAACCGCCGCTGCCCGAGAAAACCCCAACCCTGGCCTTGCCGGTGCAGCTGCATGTGCAGCGCCTGGCCGACGGCCAGAGCCAGGACTGGCTGCTGGTGATCCAGCGCGAAGGCGGCGGCATTCGGTGGTCGATGATGGACCCGCTGGGCATCCCCCAGGCCCGCCAAAAACTGATCGATGGCAAATGGCAGGCCGATGGCTTGCTGCCGCCCAACCCCCAGGCGCGTGAGCTGTTTGCCGCGTTGCTGTTTGCCTTGACCTCGGCGGATGACGTGCGCGCGCTCTACCCCAGCGCCCAGGCCATGGACCTGACACGCACCCTGCCGGGGCATTGGCAGATTGTGTATCAATCGTCCGAGGTCTTCAGCGTGAACATCACCGGTCAGCCCTTGAGCTACCGCATCACGCCGCTCGGAGCCGCCCGATGAGCGCCTACCTCAACGCGCTGGGCGTGATCTGCGCCCTTGGCCGTGGCCAGGATGAAGTCAGCCGTAACCTGTTTGCCGGTGACTGCAGCGGGATGCGCGCCGAAAGCGGCTGGGTGCCGGAGCGCGTATTGCCGGTGGCCGGTGTACACGGCGAGCTGGCAACCATCCCCGCCGAGCTGGGCCAGCAAAGCAGCCGCAATAACCAGTTGCTACTGGAAGCCGCGTTGCAGATCGAGGGCGCGATCCGCCAGGCGATCCACACCTACGGCGCTTCGCGGGTCGGCATTGTGCTCGGCACCAGCACCTCGGGCATCGACGAGGCCAGTCGTGGCATCGCCCACTTCCTGCGGGAACAGCAATTCCCCGGCGACTACGACTACCAGCAACAGGAACTCAGCGCACCGGCGAATTTCCTCGCCGACTGGCTGCAACTGAGCGGCCCGGCTTATGTGATTTCCACCGCCTGCACCTCCAGCGCCCGCGCCTTGATGAGTGCCCAGCGCTTGCTGGACCTGGGCGTGTGCGATGCGGTGATCTGCGGCGGCGTCGACAGCCTGTGCAAGCTGACCCTCAACGGTTTCAGCTCATTGGACGCGGTGTCGAACGAACGCTGCAATCCGTTCTCGGTGAACCGCAACGGCATCAACATCGGCGAAGCGGCCGTGCTGTTTCTGATGAGCAAGGAGCGCGCGCCCATCGCCCTGCTGGGCAGCGGCGCCAGTTGCGATGCACACCATATCTCGGCGCCCGAGCCCACCGGCAAAGGCGCATTGCAGTCGATGCGCAAGGCCTTGGCCAGCGCCCAACTGCAGCCCGAGCAGATTGGTTACCTGAACCTTCACGGCACGGCGACCCAACATAACGACGCCATGGAAAGCCTGGCCGTCGCCAGCCTGTTCCCGGACGGCGTGGCCTGTTCGTCGACCAAACCCATGAGCGGCCACACCCTGGGCGCAGCCGGGGCGCTGGAAGCTGCGTTCTGCTGGTTGAGCCTGGCTCACAACCGCGTCCCTCCCCATGTGTGGGACGGCCAGGCCGACCCGGCACTGCCCGCTTTACAATGGGCGCAAGCTGCAGAACCCCTGGGAAAGCGCTGCCTGATGAGCAATTCGTTTGCCTTCGGCGGTAACAATGTCAGCCTGATAATCGGAGAGGCCCCATGATCGATTGGCCACTCGCCGAACTGCTGCCCCACGCGGGCGACATGATCCTGATCGACCAGGTGCTGTCGTTCGATGAAGAGCAGATCCACACCCGCATGACCGTCAAACCCGGCGGTCTGTTCAACCGCCCGGACGGCAGCCTGCCGGCCTGGGTCGGCATCGAGTTGATGGCGCAAAGCGTCGCCGCCTACGCCGGTTGCCGCGCGCGTCAGAAAGGCGAAGCCGTGGAGCTGGGCTTCCTGCTCGGCACACGTAAATTCGAGTGCAACGTGGATTGCTTCCCGACAGGCGCTGAGCTGGCGATCCAAGGCCTGCGCTCCCTGGAAGACGACAACGGCATGGGTGTGTTCGAATGCCACCTGACCGGTGATGGAATCCAGGCCAGCGCCCGTTTGAATGTATTTCGACCGCCCCAGGCGGCTAACTATTTAGATGAATCGAAGGACGTAACGCCATGACTGAATCCGTACTGGTCACCGGCTCCAGCCGTGGCATCGGCCGCGCTATCGCCCTGCGCCTGGCCCAGGCCGGGCATGACATCGTGCTGCATTGCCGCAGTGGTCGTGCGGAAGCCGATGCAGTGCTGGCCGAGGTTGAAGCCCTGGGCAGCAAGGCGCGGGTGCTGCAGTTCGATGTGGCGGACCGTGCTGTGTGCAAAGCCATCCTGGAAGCCGATGTCGAGCAACATGGCGCCTATTACGGCGTGGTGCTCAACGCCGGACTGACCCGTGACGGCGCCTTCCCGGCCTTGTCGGAAGACGACTGGGACGTGGTGATGCGCACCAACCTCGACGGTTTCTACAACGTGCTGCACCCGGTGATGATGCCGATGATTCGTCGTCGCGCGGCCGGGCGTATCGTCTGCATCACCTCGGTTTCCGGTCTGATCGGCAACCGCGGCCAGGTCAATTACAGCGCCTCCAAAGCCGGCTTGATCGGTGCGGCCAAGGCCCTGGCCATCGAGCTGGGCAAACGCAAGATCACCGTCAACTGCGTCGCCCCCGGCTTGATCGACACCGCCATGCTGGATGAGAACGTGCCGGTGGAAGAACTGATGAAGATGATCCCGGCGCAGCGCATGGGTACGCCGGAAGAAGTGGCCGGCGCGGTGAATTTCCTGATGTCGGCCGAGGCAGGCTACATCACGCGCCAGGTCCTGGCCGTGAATGGAGGCCTGTGCTGATGAAGCGCGTTGTCGTCACCGGCATGGCCGGCATGACCTCCCTGGGCAGCGATTGGGACACCATCGCCGCCAACTTCCGCGCCAACCGCAGCGGCATTCGGCGCATGGACGAGTGGGACCGCTTTACCGAATTGAACACGCGCCTGGCCGGGCCGATCGACGATTTTGTCGTGCCCGCTCACTGGACACGCAAGCAACTGCGCAGCATGGGCCGGGTGTCACGCCTGGCGGTGTGGGCGGCGGAACAGGCGTTGCAGGACGCCGGCTTGCTCGGCGACGAGTCGATCAAGGACGGGCGCATGGGTGTGGCCTGCGGCTCGTCCACCGGCAGCACCGACGAGATCAAGGCGTTCGGCAACATGCTGCTGAACTCGGTGGCCGAGGGGCTGAATGCCAACTCCTATGTGCGCATGATGCCGCACACCACGGCGGCGAATATCAGCATCTTTTTTGGCCTGACCGGGCGGCTGATCCCCACCTCCAGCGCCTGCACCAGCGGCAGCCAGGGCATCGGCTATGCCTATGAAGCGATCAAGTTCGGCCGCTTGCCATTGATGCTCGCCGGCGGCGCGGAAGAGCTGTGCCCCACCGAAGCCATGGTGTTCGACGCGCTCTACGCCACCAGCCTGAAAAATGATGCGCCGCAGACCAGCCCGCGCCCCTACGACAGCGGCCGCGACGGGCTGGTGATCGGCGAAGGCGGCGGCATGCTGGTGCTCGAAGAACTGGAACATGCGTTGGCCCGTGGTGCGCATATCCACGCCGAACTGGTGGGCTTCGGCAGCAACGCCGATGGCCAGCACACTACCCGCCCGGAACAGAAAACCATGCGTCGTGCGATGGAACTGGCCCTGGAAGATGCCGGGCTTGAGCCTTCCGCGATCGGCTACGTAAACGGTCACGGCACAGCGACCGACCAGGGCGATATCGCCGAGACGTTGGCCACCAGCAGTCTGTTCGGCAGTCGCATGCCCATCAGCTCGCAGAAGAGTTTCCTCGGCCACACCTTGGGTGCATGCGGCGCGCTGGAGTCATGGTTCAGCATCGAGATGATGAACCGCGACCAGTACGTGCACACCTTCAACCTGGAGTCGGTAGACCCGCAATGCGGAGAGCTGGATTACCTGCAAGGTGAGTTCCGCGAGATGCACCACGACTACGTGATGAACAACAACTTTGCCTTTGGCGGCGTCAATACGTCGCTGATCTTCCGCCGCTGGTCCTGACTTTTTAATCGATTGGAGAATACGGAATGTCTTCCTTGCTGCGCGTCACCCTGATCACCCTGACCCTGCTGGTCACCGCCGGCTGCACCAGCAAGCCGATCCTCAACACCCAGCACGACCTGCCGGCCAACGCCCAGGTCAGCGAAGAAAAAATGAAAGCGGTGATCGTCAACGCCCTGCAAAAACGTGAATGGACGGTTCAACGCCTGAGCCCACAACTGGTGCAGGCCGAGATCACGGTGCGCAACCAGTATTACGCGGCCATCGACATTCGCTACACCCGCAACAGCTACGCGATCACCTACCGTGACAGCCGCGACCTCGGCTACAAGGACGGCAAGATCCATCGCAACTACAACCGTTGGGTGAACAACCTGGACAGCGACATCATGGCGGGGTTGCGCAGCAATGGCGTGAGTGGTGAGGCAGGGTCGGCGGCGCAGTTGTTTGAGCAGACGGGCAGTACCAAGCAGAACTGAGGTTGTCGCGCCCTCAGAAACGACAAAGGGCGCCTTTCGGGAACTCGGGCATATGCCTGACGCAACCACAGTTGGAAAACTGCGACGATCAAAGGTGGGAGCTGTCGAGCTTTAGCGAGGCTGCGATGCAGGCGCTGCGGTCTTGCAGATACGGCGCTTTCGCAGCCTCGCTAAAGCTCGACAGCTCCCACCTCGATCTGCTTCGCGTTGAAGTACGCGTGCTTACTGAGCGGATTTACGCGTTAACAACTCCACAAACGCCGCAGCCATCGGCGTCTGCGCGCCTTTTCGCTGCACCAGCCATACCGACGTCACCGCCTCCGGGTCCAGCAAGGTGCGATACACCACTCCGTCAATCCGTATGCGCTGGTAAGACGCGGGCAGCACCGACACGCCCAACCCCGCCGCGACCAGACCGATGATGGTCATCGCCTCCCCCGCTTCCTGGGCAAAATGCGGGCTGAAACCGGCGTCTCGGCACAGGCTGAGCAACTGCGCGTAGAGTCCACTGCCGTAGCTGCGCGGGAAAAACACGAATGGTTCTTCCGCCAACTGCGCTAGGTGCAGGCCACGCTCACTGCCTGCTACCAACGGGTGGCCAGCGTTCATGACGGCCACCAGCGGTTCGCGCATCAACTCGACCACACTCAGTGAGTCCGGCAACGGCAGGGGGCGCATCAAGCCCACCTGAATCGACTCGTCCACCAGCGACTCGGCCACCTCGGTGCTGCTCATCTCTTGCAGATTGAGATGCACCGCCGGGAACGCCTGGCGAAATGCAAAGATCGCCTGGGGAATGCTGGAGTTAAACGGTGCCGATGACGTGAAGCCGATCTTCAATTCACCCAGCTCACCCAGCTGCGCCCGGCGCGCTACATCCGCCGCCTTGTCCACCTGCGCCAGCACCAACCGCGCCTCGTGCAGGAACAAACGCCCCGCCTCGCTCAGCTCGACCCGACGATTGGTACGCTCGAACAACCGCGCGCCCACCTCCTGCTCCAGCGCCTGTATCTGCTGGCTCAGCGGCGGCTGCGAGATGCCTAGCACCTGCGCAGCCCGGCCAAAGTGCAGTTCTTCGGCGACGGCAATGAAGTACCGCAAGTGACGCAATTCCATGCAAACCTCATTAGGTCGTAAAAGCTATCAAACAGGTCGAACAATATATTGGAAAGAATCATTAGCCAGCTATATTCTTTTTGCATGGCCGGTCCTGGCACGCTCTTCCTCCCCGAGGTCCCCGTGAATTCTGCTGTCGCTCCACTTGCTCAAGAAGTCCCGCCCACTGCCCTCGATGAGGTAGTGGCCCAGCTCAATGACGCGTACATCGAAAAAGGCACGCCGATGTTCATGCGCACGGTGCTGGCGCTGTTCTCCGGGGGGTTCGCCACCTTTGCCCTGCTGTATTGCGTGCAGCCGATGATGCCGGCGCTGTCCCACGAGTTTTCCATCAATGCCGCGCAGAGTAGTCTGATCCTGTCCGTGTCCACCGCGATGCTCGCGCTGGGCCTGCTGATTACCGGGCCGATTTCCGACACCCTGGGACGTAAACCGGTGATGGTCGCCGCGTTGTTCTGCGCGGCGTTCGCGACGATTGCCAGTGGTTTGATGCCGTCCTGGGAAGGGATTCTATTCATGCGCGCACTGGTGGGCCTGTCGCTGAGCGGCCTGGCCGCCGTGGCCATGACCTACCTGAGCGAAGAGATCCACCCGCAGCACATCGGCCTGGCCATGGGCCTGTACATTGGTGGCAACGCGATTGGCGGCATGAGCGGGCGCCTGATCATCGGCGTGTTGATCGACTTCGTCAGCTGGCACACCGCAATGTTGATCATCGGCGCCCTGGCGCTGATCGCCGCCACGGTGTTCTGGAAAATCCTCCCCGAATCGCGCAACTTCCGCGCCAGCAGTCTCAAGCCGCGTAGCCTGGTGGACAGCTTTGTCATGCACTTCAAGGATGCGGGCCTGCCGTGGCTGTTCCTCGAAGCCTTCCTGCTGATGGGCGCGTTCGTGACGATGTTCAATTACATCGGCTATCGCCTGCTGGCCGATCCCTACGACCTGAGCCAAGCCGTGGTCGGCCTGCTGTCGCTGGTGTACCTCTCGGGTATCTACAGTTCGGCGAAAATCGGCTCCCTGGCCGACCGCCTCGGTCGCCGCCGCGTGCTGTGGGCCACCATTGTGCTGATGCTCGCCGGCATGCTCCTGACCCTGTTCAGCCCACTGTGGCTGGTGGTGCCGGGCATGCTGATCTTTACCTTCGGCTTCTTCGGCGCCCACTCGGTGGCCAGCAGCTGGATCGGCCGCCGCGCGGTCAAGGCGAAGGGGCAGGCATCGTCGCTGTACCTGTTCTGCTACTACGTGGGGTCGAGTATTGCCGGAACAGCGGGCGGGTTCTTCTGGCACTTTGCCGGGTGGAACGGCATCGGCGCGTTTATCGTGGCGCTGTTGATGGGTGCGTTGCTGGTGGCGTTGAAGTTGGCGAAGTTGCCGCCGTTGGGGATTGTGAAGGCCTGATACGGTGCTGCTTTAAATGTGGGAGCGGGCTTGCTCGCGAATGCAGTGTATCAGGCATGACTGTATCAACTGACACTCCGCATTCGCGAGCAAGCCCGCTCCCACATTGTTTTGCGTGTTATTCGTGGTATTGCGCGGACAGTTCATGCACCGCGCGCAGGAACGCGCCGGCATGCTCCGGATTCACTTCCGGCGTAATGCCATGGCCCAGGTTGAATACATGCCCGGTACCCTTGCCGTAGCTGGCGAGGATGCGGCCAACTTCGGTGCGGATCGCTTCCGGCTTGGCATACAGCACGGTCGGGTCCATGTTGCCTTGCAGCGCGACCTGGCCGCCAACGCGACGGCGGGCTTCGCCAATGTCGCAGGTCCAGTCCAAGCCAAGGGCGTCAGCACCGGCGTCGGCAATGCTTTCCAGCCACAGGCCACCGCCTTTGGTGAACAGGATGACCGGCACTTTACGGCCTTCGTGTTCACGGATCAGGCCGCTGACGATCTTGCGCATGTAGGCTAGGGAGAACTCCTGGTAGGCCGCCGCCGACAGGTTGCCACCCCAGGTGTCGAAGATCTGCACCGCTTGCGCGCCGGCCATGATCTGTCCGTTGAGGTAGGAAGTGACCGACTGCGCCAGCTTGTCCAGCAGCAGGTGCATGGCTTGCGGGTTGTCGTAGAGCATGGCCTTGGTCTTGCGGAAGTCTTTCGACGAGCCGCCTTCGACCATGTAGGTGGCCAGGGTCCAAGGGCTGCCGGAGAAGCCGATCAGCGGCACGCGGCCGTTAAGCTCGCGGCGGATAGTGCTCACGGCGTCCATCACGTAACCGAGGTCTTTGTGCGGATCAGGGATCGGCAGCGCTTCGATATCGGCCAGGGTGCTGACGACTTTCTTGAAACGCGGACCTTCGCCGGTTTCAAAGTACAGGCCTTGGCCCATGGCGTCAGGGATGGTGAGGATGTCGGAAAAGAGGATGGCCGCGTCCAGTTGTGGGTAGCGGTCCAGCGGCTGCATCGTGACTTCGCAGGCGAACTCCGGGTTCATGCACAGGCTCATGAAGTCGCCGGCATGGGCGCGACTGGCGCGGTACTCCGGCAGGTAGCGACCGGCTTGGCGCATCATCCACACAGGGGTGACGTCCACAGGTTGCTTGAGCAGGGCACGAAGGAAACGGTCGTTCTTGAGGGCAGTCATGTCGGCATCCGCAAAAAAAGTACGGGCATTTTCTCAGAGCCGGACGCAAAAGGCACGGAGTGAGCCGTGCCTTTTGTCTATCGGGTCAATTTGTCGCAATGACTGGCGACGCAAACCCCACTGTGGAACGGGGTTTGTGTGGGAGCTGGCTTGCCTGCGATGGCGGTGGTGAATTCACGATTGCTATCGCAGGCAAGCCAGCTCCCACATTCGATCCCATTTCAACCCATGACTTTATTGAATACACACAAACCAATGTGGGAGCGGGCTTGCTCGCGAACGCGGTGGGTCAGTCGATACATCTGGTGACTGATAAACCGCATTCGCGAACAAGTCGAACCGCCGCTCCCACATTTGATCCCATTTCAACCTGGAATCAGGGTCAGACTTGCAGGTAGTCCAGGATCCCTTCGGCGGCATTGCGGCCTTCGAAGATCGCCGTCACTACCAGGTCAGACCCGCGCACCATGTCGCCACCGGCGAAGATTTTCGGGTTGCTGGTCTGGTGCTTGTACTGGCCTTGTTCCGGGGCGACGACGCGGCCCTGGCTGTCGGTCTGGATCTGGAACTGCTCGAACCACGGCGCCGGGCTTGGGCGGAAACCGAAAGCGATGACCACGGCGTCGGCCGGGATGATCTCTTCGGAACCCGGGATCGGCTCGGGGCTGCGACGGCCACGGGCGTCCGGTTCGCCGAGACGGGTCTCGACCACCTTCACGCCTTCGACGCGGTCTTCACCGACAATCGCAATCGGCTGGCGGTTGTAAAGGAATTTCACGCCTTCTTCCTTGGCGTTCTTCACCTCTTTGCGCGAGCCCGGCATGTTCGCTTCGTCACGACGATACGCACAGGTCACCGACTTGGCGCCCTGGCGAATCGACGTCCGGTTGCAGTCCATCGCGGTGTCGCCACCGCCCAGCACCACAACCTTCTTGCCCTTCATGTCGACGAAGTCTTCCGGCGACTTTTCGAAGCCCAGGTTGCGATTCACGTTGGCGATCAGGAAGTCGAGCGCGTCATACACGCCTGGCAGGTCCTCACCGGCAAAGCCGCCCTTCATGTAGGTGTAGGTGCCCATGCCCATGAACACGGCATCGTATTCTTCGAGCAGTTGCTCCATGGTCACGTCTTTGCCGATCTCGGTGTTCAGGCGGAACTCGATGCCCATGCCGGTGAACACTTCTCGACGGTTGCTCAGTACGGTTTTTTCCAGCTTGAACTCGGGGATGCCGAAGGTCAGCAGGCCGCCGATTTCCGGGTTCTTGTCGAACACCACCGGGGTCACGCCACCCCGCACCAGCACGTCGGCACAGCCCAGGCCCGCCGGGCCCGCGCCAATGATCGCGACACGCTTGCCGGTCGGCTTGACCTTGGACATGTCCGGACGCCAGCCCATGGCGAACGCGGTATCGGTGATGTACTTCTCCACCGAACCGATGGTCACCGCGCCGAAGCCGTCGTTGAGGGTGCACGCACCCTCGCACAGACGGTCCTGCGGGCACACCCGGCCGCACACTTCCGGCAGGGTGTTGGTCTGGTGCGACAGCTCGGCGGCGGCGAGGATGTTGCCCTCGGCCACCAGCTTGAGCCAGTTGGGAATGAAGTTGTGCACCGGGCACTTCCATTCGCAATACGGGTTACCGCAACCCAGGCAGCGGTGGGCCTGGTCGGCCGAGTGCTGGGGTTTGAAGGGTTCGTAGATCTCCACGAACTCTTTCTTGCGTTGACGCAACAGTTTCTTCTTCGGATCTTTGCGCCCGACATCGATGAACTGGAAGTCGTTATTCAGACGTTCAGCCATGTTAAAACCTCATCAAACTCTTCAGGCGCATATCACTGCGGGTTGGCACGGATGCTGGAAAGCAACGATTTCAGGTTGGCAGCCTTGGGCTTGACCAGCCAGAAGCGACGCAGGTAATCATCGAGGTTCTCGGCGAGGTTACGACCCCATTCGCTGCCGGTCTCCTCGACGTACTCGTCCAGCACGTGCTGCAAGTGGTTCCGGTAGGATTCCATGGCTTCGCCGCTGATCCGCTGGATCTCGACCAACTCGTGGTTGACCTTGTCGACGAAGGTGTTGTCCTGGTCGAGCACGTAGGCGAAACCGCCGGTCATGCCCGAACCGAAGTTGTAACCGGTCTTGCCCAGTACCGCGACGAAGCCCCCGGTCATGTACTCGCAGCAGTGATCGCCCGTGCCTTCCACCACGGTGTGGGCACCGGAGTTACGCACGGCGAAACGTTCACCAGCAGTGCCGGCGGCGAACAGCTTGCCACCGGTGGCGCCGTACAAGCAGGTGTTGCCGATGATGGCACTGTCCTGGGTCTTGTAGACGCTGCCTTGAGGCGGAACGATCACCAGCTTGCCACCGGTCATGCCTTTGCCCACGTAGTCGTTGGCGTCGCCTTCCAGGTACATGTGCAGGCCGCCGGCGTTCCACACGCCGAAGCTCTGGCCCGCCGTGCCCTTGAAGCGGAAGGTGATCGGCGCTTTCGCCATACCCTGGTTGCCATGCTTGCGTGCGATTTCGCCGGAGATGCGTGCGCCGATGGAGCGGTCGCAGTTGCAGATATCCAGGGCGAATTCGCCACCGCTGGCGTCGTTGATCGAGGAAGAAGCCATCTCGACCATCTTCTCGGCCAACAGGCCTTTGTCGAACGGTGGGTTGCGGTCCACCTGGCAGAATTGTGGCTTGTCTGCCGGGATGTGGTCGCTGCCCAACAGCGGCGTCAGGTCCAGGTGATTCTGCTTGGCGGTCTGGCCTTCAAGGATGTCCAGCAGGTCGGTACGCCCGATCAGTTCTTCGAGGGAACGCACACCCAGCTTGGCCAGCCACTCACGGGTCTCTTCGGCGACGTAGGTGAAGAAATTCACCACCATGTCGACGGTGCCGATGTAGTGATCCTTGCGCAGCTTCTCGTTCTGAGTCGCAACGCCAGTGGCGCAGTTGTTCAGGTGGCAGATGCGCAGGTATTTGCAGCCCAGGGCGATCATCGGCGCAGTACCGAAGCCGAAGCTTTCGGCACCGAGGATCGCTGCCTTGATCACGTCGAGGCCGGTTTTCAGGCCACCGTCGGTCTGCACACGCACCTTGCCGCGCAGGTCGTTGCCGCGCAGGGTCTGGTGGGTCTCAGCCAGGCCGAGTTCCCACGGAGCGCCCGCGTACTTGATGGAGGTCAGCGGCGAAGCGCCGGTGCCGCCGTCGTAACCGGAGATGGTGATCAGGTCGGCATAGGCTTTGGCCACACCGGCGGCGATGGTGCCCACGCCGGCTTCTGCCACCAGTTTCACCGAGACCAAGGCCTGCGGGTTGACTTGTTTCAGGTCGAAAATCAGCTGCGACAAGTCTTCAATCGAGTAGATGTCGTGGTGCGGCGGAGGCGAGATCAGCGTCACGCCCGGTACCGCATAACGCAGCTTGGCGATCAGGCCGTTGACCTTGCCGCCTGGCAGCTGGCCGCCTTCACCGGGCTTGGCGCCCTGGGCCACCTTGATCTGCAGCACTTCAGCGTTGACCAGGTATTCCGGGGTTACGCCGAAACGGCCGGTCGCGACCTGCTTGATTTTCGAGCTCTTGATAGTGCCGTAGCGCGCCGGGTCTTCACCACCTTCGCCGGAGTTGGAACGCGCACCCAGGCGGTTCATGGCTTCGGCCAAGGCTTCGTGGGCCTCAGGCGACAAGGCGCCCAAGGAGATACCGGCGGAGTCGAAGCGCTTGAGGATCGATTCCAGCGGCTCGATTTCGCTGATGGCCAGCGGCGTGTCCAGGGTTTTTACCTTGAACAGGTCGCGGATCATCGACACCGGACGGTTGTCCACCAACGCGGTGTATTCCTTGAACTTGGCGTAGTCGCCCTGCTGCACGGCGGCTTGCAGGGTGCTGACCACGTCCGGGTTGTACGCGTGGTATTCACCACCGTGCACGAACTTGAGCAGACCGCCTTGCTGGATCGGCTTGCGCGCGCTCCAGGCTTCGGCCGCGAGGGCTTTCTGTTCGGCTTCGATGTCGACGAAACGCGCGCCTTTGATACGGCTTGGCACGCCACGGAAGCTCAGGTCGCAGACTTCTTCGGACAGGCCGATCGCTTCGAACAATTGAGCACCGCGGTAAGACGTGACGGTGGAAATGCCCATCTTCGACAGGATCTTCAGCAGGCCCTTGGTGATGCCTTTACGGTAGTTCTTGAACACCTCATAGAGGTCGCCCAGCACTTCACCGGTGCGGATCAGGTCACCCAGCACTTCGTACGCGAGGAACGGGTACACCGCCGAAGCGCCGAAGCCGATCAGCACCGCAAAATGATGCGGGTCGCGGGCAGTGGCGGTTTCCACGAGGATGTTGGAGTCGCAGCGCAGGCCTTTTTCGGTCAGGCGGTGGTGCACTGCGCCGGTGGCCAGGGACGCGTGGATCGGCAGTTTGCCCGGCGCGATGTGACGGTCAGTCAGCACGATCTGGGTACGACCGGCGCGCACGGCCTCTTCGGCCTGGTCGGCGACGTTGCGCACAGCGGCTTCAAGGCCGAGGCTCTCGTCGTAGTTCAGGTCGATGATCTGGCGGTCGAACCCTGGACGCTCCAGGGTCATCAGCGAGCGCCACTTGGCCGGCGAGACCACTGGCGAGCTGAGGATCACGCGGGAGGCGTGCTCAGGCGATTCCTGGAAGATGTTGCGCTCGGCACCGAGGCACACTTCCAGCGACATCACGATGGCTTCACGCAGCGGGTCGATCGGTGGGTTGGTCACCTGGGCGAACTGCTGACGGAAATAGTCGTACGGCGTGCGCACGCGCTGGGACAGCACAGCCATCGGCGTGTCGTCGCCCATGGAGCCGACCGCCTCGTAGCCTTGCTCGCCAAGCGGGCGCAGCACCTGGTCACGCTCTTCGAACGTGACTTGGTACATCTTCATGTACTGCTTGAGCTGATCGACGTCGTAGAACGCCGAACCGTGGTCATTGTCTTCCATGGTCGCCTGGATGCGCAGGGCGTTCTTGCGCAGCCATTGCTTGTACGGGTGACGGGACTTCAGGCGATTGTCGATAGCGTCGGTGTCGAGGATCTGACCGGTTTCGGTGTCCACGGCAAGGATCTGGCCAGGACCGACACGGCCTTTGGCGATGACGTCTTCCGGCTTGTAGTTCCACACGCCGATTTCCGACGCGAGGGTGATGAAGCCGTTGGTCGTGGTGACCCAACGCGCCGGGCGCAGACCGTTACGGTCGAGCAGGCACACCGCGTAGCGACCGTCGGTCATGACCACGCCGGCCGGGCCGTCCCACGGCTCCATGTGCATCGAGTTGTACTCGTAGAATGCACGCAGGTCCGGGTCCATGGTCTCGACGTTCTGCCACGCCGGCGGAATGATCATGCGCACGCCACGGAACAGGTCGATGCCACCGGTGACCATCAGTTCGAGCATGTTGTCCATGCTGGACGAGTCAGAACCCACACGGTTGACCAATGGGCCGAGCTCTTCCAGGTCCATCAGGTCGTTGGCGAACTTGGTGCGACGGGCCACGGCCCAGTTGCGGTTGCCGGTGATGGTGTTGATCTCGCCATTGTGGGCGAGGAAGCGGAATGGCTGGGCCAGCGGCCATTTCGGCAGGGTGTTGGTGGAGAAGCGCTGGTGGAACACGCAGATTGCGGTTTGCAGGCGCTCATCGCTCAGGTCTGGATAGAAGGCGGTGAGGTCCGCCGGCATCATCAGGCCTTTATAAATGATGGTCTTGTGGGAAAAGCTGCAGATGTAGTGGTCGGTGTCGGCCGCGTTGGCCACGGACGAGCGACGACGCGAGGTAAACAGCTTGATCGCCATGTCCTGGTCGCTCAGGCCTTCGCCCGCGATGAACACTTGTTCGATCTGCGGCAGGCGCTCATTGGCCAGGCGGCCGAGCACGCTGGTATCGATCGGCACTTTGCGCCAGCCGACGAGCTGCAGGCCGGCGGCCAGGATCTCGCGGTTCAAGTTCTCGCGAGCGGCTTCGGCTTTGACCGGGTCCTGGTTGAAAAACACCATGCCCACGGCGTACTGCTTGGGCAGGTCGACCGCAAATTGCTCTTTTGCGACAGCACGCAGGAACTGGTCGGGCTTTTGAATCAGCAAGCCGCAACCGTCACCGGTCTTGCCGTCGGCGTTGATCCCACCGCGGTGGGTCATGCAGGTCAGGGCCTCGATGGCCGTTTGCAAAAGGGTATGACTGGGTTCGCCCTGCATATGGGCTATCAGGCCGAAACCACAGTTATCCTTGAATTCATCGGGTTGGTACAGACCTGCTTTCATAGACACTTTCTCACCAGGCTGCCTCTTATATCGAGGCAAATTTCTTTTCAATTCAACCGGTTACCTTCCACGCCGAACGTACGCCGGCTTAGCGGGGGCAAAAGGGAGGTCATTGTACACACCGACACAGACGCTCACAAATTTAGCGACGAAATGTCGCAAATCTATGTCGCATTTATGAAAGGTTTAAAGCGATATGCTGTGCTAGTCAAAACTTTTTTAATTCTGACCGCTACGACTCAAAAGCTACTGTGACGCAGACACCACAAAGCGCGCGGTCTCTAGAGACTGCACGCACTTGCGGTTATTTTTTGAGGTGCCGGGAGGGCGGCCTGGGTAAGGCCGCCGGATCTTCAGCGAGTTGTTGCGAGTTCTTGTTGAACGCTGGCAACAGTGCGAGGCCAAGGTTTACCAGCCTGAACCTTCGCTGGCAAGGCTTTGATCGCAGAATCGGCTGCTGCACGGCTGGAGAAGTTGCCGTAGGTGATCACGTAGAGAGGCTTGCCGTTGAGCACTTTCTTGAAATAACGGTACTCGCCGCCCTGCTCTTTCACGAACGCCTGGGCGTTGGCCTCGGAGCTGGTACCCAGGATCTGCACCACGAAGTTGCCGGAAGGCTGACTGGCGTACCAGCTGCTGCCAGCGGCACCCGCTTTGGCAACAGTGGCGGCCGGTTTTTCAGCCGGCTTGGCCGCTGGAGCCGGGGTAGGCTTGACGGTTGGCGCAGGCGCAACCGGCTTGGTCACAGGCGCAGGCTTGGCGGTGGCGACGGTCGGCGCAGGGGTAGGCGCGGGGGTCGGCTTGGCGGCCGGCTGACCCGCTGGCACGCCCGCAGGCGGTGCAGTGGTGGTCACGGTTGGCGGTGTCGCGCTGGAGCCTTCCACCGGCACGCCGTCGTCGCCTTCGGAGATGCCACCGGCTTCTTCTGCAAGGGGGCCACGCATCACAGGCTGGCCGACCATCGGCAGGTTGGTCGGTTGACCGGAGTTGGCGAATTCAACATTTGGTGTGGGCTTGCCCAGTGGCAACTGCGCCTGTTCGGTTGGCGCGCCGGCGGTGGTCGGTGCCTTGCTGCGACCTGGGATCAACCAGGCGGCGGCGACAGCGACCACAACAACGGCGGAAATAGCCAATACGTGTTTCTTAGGCATTGTGAACCCCATCTTTGGACGCTTGACCGCAGTGCGGCTGGCAATCATGGCTTCGATCATGGCATCGCGGGCAACCTGGTTGATGGTGCCAGGCCAGCCGTCGGAGCTTTCGTGAATATCAGAGATCTGCTGAGCGGAGAAAAGTTCGATACCCGCCCCTGCGCCTTCCAGGCGTTGAGCCAGGTATTCGCGGGTTTCTTCCTCTTCGTACGGCTGCAATTCGATGACGTGGAACAGCTCCTGATCACCGCTGATCTGCTCAAGATCGGCGATCAGCGACGACTCGCCAAACAGGAATACGTGCGGGCGACCTTCCGGCGTACCCGCCGCCAGCGCCAGCAGCGCTTCCAGGGCGGATTCGTCGAGCTGCTCGGCGTCATCCACCAGCAGGTAGACTTCCTGGCCCGTCAGGCCCAGTTGTACCACCTGCTTGAGGATCGCGTTTGGCTCGGCAGTGGCCACGTCCAGGGACTGGGCAACCTGACGCAGCACGCCCGCCGCATCCCCGGCACCACGGGCCGATACCACCACGCTCTGTACCGACTGCTTGTTGGTACTGGCCACCAGGGCCTGGCGCAGCAGGGTCTTGCCGCTGCCCAACGGGCCGGTCACGACCAGCAGCAGTTGGCTGTATCGCGCGAGGTGGTGCAGTTGGCCGAGCACTGGCTTGCGCTGGGCCGGGAAAAATTTGAAGCCAGGCACCCGTGGAGCAAAAGGGTCGTGGCTTAACTGGTAATGGCCGAGGAACGCCTCGTCGGCATGCAAACTAGTCATCGGGATCTTATTAACCTTTAAGCTGGGCCAGGGCGCGGTAATCCGCTCCCAGCGTGGCCTGTAAAATCTCTTTCGGATAATCGTCGGTCACCACTGCTTCGCCCATGTGGCGCAGCAGCACCAGTCGCAGTCGACCGTCGATCACTTTCTTGTCTATTGCCATATGTTCGAGGAAATCCGCCTCAGTCATCTCCTCCGGCGGAATGACCGGCAAACCGGCGCGCTGGAACAGGCGGATGCCACGATCACGCTCCTGGGCGCTGATCCAGCCCAGACGCTGCGACATCTCCAACGCCATCACCGTGCCAGCCGCTACAGCCTCTCCATGCAACCACACACCATAGCCCATGTGCGTTTCGATCGCATGGCCGAAGGTGTGGCCCAGGTTCAAGGTGGCCCGCACACCGGACTCCCGTTCGTCGGCATTCACCACCAGCGCCTTGGCGGCGCAGGAGCGCGAAATCGCTTCAGTGAGTGCCGCCTGGTCCAGGTTGCGCAGGGCATCCACATGTTCTTCCAGCCAGGTCAGGAAGGGCTCGTCGCAGATCAACCCGTACTTGATGACTTCCGCCAAGCCCGCCGACAGCTCGCGCGGCGGCAAGGTGTTGAGGGTCGCGGTGTCGATCAGCACGGCTTGAGGCTGGTAGAACGCGCCCACCATGTTTTTGCCCAGCGGGTGGTTGATGCCGGTCTTGCCGCCCACCGACGAATCGACCTGGGACAGCAAGGTGGTCGGCACCTGGATAAAGTCCACGCCGCGCTGGTAGCAGGCCGCCGCAAAACCGGCCATATCGCCGATTACACCGCCGCCTAGGGCGATCACAGTAGTACGGCGATCATGGCGTGCAGTCAGCAGGCCATCAAAAATCAGTTGCAGGGTTTCCCAGTTCTTGTGGGCTTCGCCGTCGGGCAGGATCACCGAGATCACCGAATACGCCGCCAGGCTGCGGCTCAGACGCTCAAGATACAGCGGCGCGACCGTTTCGTTGGAGATGATCGCCACTTGCCGCCCGGCAATATGCGGTGCGAGCAACTCGGGCTGGTCCAGCAGACCTTCGCCAATATGGATCGGGTAGCTGCGCTCGCCTAGATCGACCTTAAGTGTCTGCATGTGTCCCCGCGTTAGAGATGGAGTGACGACCGACGACGTCAAGATCTGACGTCACCTGATGGCTCTACGCCACACCCCACAGGGTGATAGCGCGCCGCCGAGAATAGCGCATTTCGAGCCGGGCTTTAACGGGGTGGCAGCCGTTGCAGGCGCTCAAGAATGTCGAGGACCACCATCCGGGGTGGCCGCTCATCGGTTTCCACCACCAGATCGGCGATTTCCCGATACAGCGGATCGCGCAGCGTGAGCAGGTCCCGCAGGGTTTTCTCCGGGTTGGCCGTGCGCAGCAACGGACGATTGCGATCGCGGGCGGTGCGGCCCACCTGCTGCTCGACCGAGGCATGCAGATAGACCACCCGACCACCGGCATGCAACGCGCGGCGGTTTTCATCGCGCATCACCGCACCGCCGCCGGTCGCCAATACCACGCCATCGCAGCCGCACAGCTCGGCAATCATCGCCTGCTCGCGGTCACGAAAGCCCAGTTCGCCTTCCTTATCGAAGATCCATGGGATATTGGCACCCGTGCGCAATTCAATTTCCTTGTCGGAATCTTTGAACGGCAGGCGCAGCTCTTTGGCCAGCAAACGGCCGATGGTGCTTTTTCCAGCCCCCATCGGTCCTACAAGAATCAAATTTCGCACAGAATCAACGACTCACAGCAATCGCCTGGTTATTCATAATACGCGGAGTCAGGAATACCAGCAGCTCGGATTTTTTCTCCGCCAGCACATCGCGCCGGAAAAGGCGGCCAAGATACGGCACATCGCCCAAAAATGGCACTTTATCTACCACTTTGCTCTGGGTATTGGAGAAAACTCCGCCGATCACGATGGTCTCGCCATCCTTGACCAATACCTTGGCGTTGACCTCGTTCTTCTTGATCGGCGGCACGTCGTTGAGTTTGTTCAAGTAGTCGGGCTCATCCTTGGTGACCTTGACCTCCATGATCACGCGGTCATCGGGGGTGATCTGCGGGGTGACTTCCAACGACAGCGAGGCCTCCTTGAACGACACTGACGTAGCGCCGCTGGAGCTGGATTCCTGGTAGGGAATCTCGGTGCCCTTGAGGATGCGTGCGGTTTCTTTGTCGGAAGTGACCACCTTGGGTTGCGAGACGATTTCGCCGTTGCCGGTTTTCTCCATGGCGGTGAGCTCCAGGTCCAGCAACAGGTTGTCGGTGATATAGGCAATGCCCAGGCCCGAGGTGCCGGTGAGTGATCCCAAGTCCACAAAAGGTGATGGGGGTGGGTTTTCCGGCGGTGCGGCGCCCTCAGGCGGAGGTTTCGCAATGCCACCCGCGCCCCAGTTACCCCGATTGAGCCGCCCACCCCAGCGCGCGCCCAGGCTTTTGTCGTAATCGACATTGGCCTCGACAATCCGCGCCTCGATCATCACCTGGCGCACGGGAATATCCAGCTGCGCCACGATCCGTCGCAGTTCCTCCAGTCGCTCGACAGTCTGGTAGGCGATGATGTTGTTGGTGCGATCATCCACCGCCACCGAACCACGCTCATCGGTCACGCCCTCAAGGCCGGTGACCGACTGGAACAACTTGGCCAGGTCTGCCGCCTTGGCGTAATTGACTTGCAGCAGCTCGCGGCGCAACGGCGCCAGCTCGGCCATCTGCTTTCGCGATTCCAGCGTGAGCAGCTCGCGCGCAGCCAGTTCCTCGGACGGCGCCACCAACAACACGCCGGCCTTCACCCGCTTGTCCAGGCCCTTGGCTTGCAGCACCAGGTCCAGCGCCTGATCCCAGGGCACATCCTTGAGGCGCAGGGTGATCGAACCCTGCACATCGTCACTGGCAACCAGATTGAGGCCCGCCACATCGGCAATTTGTTGCAACGCCGTGCGCAACTCGATGCTCTGGAAGTTGAGGCTGAGCTTGTCGCCTGTGTAGGCGTTCAGCGTGGTACCGCCGGGAGGCGGCAACTGGATCAGATCTACACGATTGGGCACAGCAGCAGCCATCGGTGCCGTGAACGCTATCCATAGCGCCACACCGAAGGACGAGAAAGTCCTTTTCATTGTTTGATTCCGTTATGAGTTGATGTTTAGCACCAGGGTTCGCGGGCGTTCCAGCCATGCCCCCTGACCATCGGGAAACAGCTCGACCAGTTCTACGGAGCGCTCATGAATGGCCGTGACTCGGCCATGGTCGGGCCCCAGGTAGTCCCCGACCGTCAGGCGATGCACCTTGGACGAGGCACGTAGCAGAGCAAAAACCTGCACCCCACGAGACAGCGTGCCAACCATTTCAAACTGGTCCACTGCAAGGTTTTCCAGCACGCCACGTGGCCGGGCAAAGTCCGGCGCACGGGCCGGGCGCCCCTTCAAATGATCGACCTGCACCGCAAGCCGGTGAAATGGATCACGCAACGCGGACGAGTCGTAGGCAAAGGGCTGCCGCTGTACAAGCCGCCCACCGCCCTGCGCATGCCAGTAAGTCTTGGCCAGCACGTCAAGGCGCAACCGCTTGCCGTCACGCCGAAGCACCACATCGTGCACCGTGGCGATGCGCGACAGGCCACCCAGGCCCGCCAGGAACATCGCCAGGTCGTGATAAGCCCCCGCGACGCCGACCTGCACGGGTTGTTCGTGAAAGAACGACCTGGACAACGCATCCAAAGGCGTGACGCTCTCGACCACCAACCCGTTGGCCAGCGCCAGACGCGCGATGTCTTCCAGCAAACCAGGCATCTCGGACTCGCCAGGCAACGCCTGCAAACGTTCGTCGACCTTCGCTTGCATCAGTTGGAGCTGCTGCGTACGCGCTGCAAGGCTGGCGGCCAGCCCAGTCTTTTGTGCGACTTGCTGCTGCAGGGCCACTTCCCGCGCCTCGACCTGGTGCAACCGTTCCCGCGAAGGGCTCAGGTACACAAGGTCGCCCACCACAAACACCACGCCCGCCAGCGCACAACCCAACAGGGCCTTGCCAGGTAGGGACCATTTTGCAGCGTTGTGAGTGAGTGCAGAAAGATTGAGCCTTGGCAGGCTCAAGGTTGAGCCTCGGAGGACTCTCCCTGACGCACCATCAGCTGGAATTGATTGTTGCCGCGCGCGCCATCCGTTCGCACATGCTGCAACCGAGTGGAATGGGCGCCTTCCGCGGCTTCCAGGCGGCGCATCAATTGAGCGATGTCCTGGCTGGATTCAGCGCTGCCGCTGATACTGACCGTATCCCCCTTGGCCACCACCTCATGCAGGTGCACGCCGTCGGGGACCGCGCGCGCCAGTTGGTCCAACAGTTGAGCACCGGACGAGCGGGCATCATGCAGGTCTTGAACGACTTTCATGCGTTGCGCCAACTGCTGGCTTTGCTCCTGCAGATCGTCGATGGTCTTGATGCGTGAATCCAGGCCGACGATCTCCTTGCCCAGATGGTCATTGCGGGTCACTTGACGATCGATGGCCCGGTCGATCACCTGGTCCGCCAGCCAAACGGCCGCGAGCGCCGCACAGGCGAACGCCAGCAAGCACGCCAGTAGATACTTGCGTCGCCGCTCTGCCAGCGCCTGGCGCCAAGGCAGTAGGTTGATTCGTGTCTTCAAGCGAAACTCCTCAGGGCCAACCCGCAAGCAATTCCCATCCCCTGGGCATCCACGGCCCATTGTGCACCATCGACGCGATGACTCGGCGTGAAGCTGGCGAAATCCTGACTGCAAGCGCGCGCCAATGCAAACGCTTCGACATCGATCACCTTCGGCACCAGCCCCGCCAAGGCCAAAACCGCCTCGCGGGCTTCCACTTGTTCCTTCAAGCAGGCGGCCAGCAATACCTCGACCCGGTTCGGGTCCAGGGCCGTCGGCCCACGCACTTGAAAGTCGATAGCCACGTCATCCAGCGGATAAGGAATGTACTGGTCTGCCTCCATCTGGATCATCCAGGCCATCTCATCGTCGGTGAGGCCGGCTTCCAGATCAATCATCCGCGTGATCACCGAGGGCCCGGCCACGGCAGCGGCAGCGCCACGAACCGATGTCGACAACCGCGACCACGCGCTGCGCAAAGCGCGCCCTACGCCTTCAAGATCAAGGAGTGTGCCGTCGACCACCGTTTGCGCCGGCAACGCCTGCGTGACGTAGCCTTGAATGTTGAAACCTGAAGGTGAACGGCCCAGCTCGATCAAGCGGATGGCCGTGTCATTGATGTCGACACCCAGCAAGGTGCGAGCTTTTCCCGTGAAAAATCCTTTTGCCATAAAACTCCCTAAAGCTTTGTCTGTCATACCGCCTGATTGCCGCTGGGCGCCATGCATTCGGTCGACTTGTTGAACAGGTGCGAATGACGCCCCAAGTCGAAAAATGCTTTAATGCCCAGCGTTTTTTCCCGCTTTTTATCTGCAGCTCGGGTCGATCCATCGTTTGCCATGCATGCCCCGAGGCCTAACTCATTCTTTTCTCTGGAAATCCAAAAGCCTTGATTCGTCTGCTGAAGTTTTTCGGGTACTCCATTGTCGCCATCGTTTGCGGGCTGCTGCTCGTATTCAGCGGGGCCTACCTCTACCTTAGTCCGGGTTTGCCCTCGGTAGAGGCCCTCAGAAGTATCCAGTTGCAGATTCCTTTGCGGGTCTACAGCAGCGATGAAAAACTGATCGCGGAGTTCGGCGAAATGCGCCGCACACCGATCCGTTTTGCCGATATTCCGCCCAATTTCATCAGCGCCCTGCTGTCGGCCGAAGACGATAATTTTGCCAACCACTATGGCGTCGACCCCAGCAGCCTGGTGCGCGCGGCCACGCAATTGGTAAAAAGCGGACACATTCAGTCCGGCGGCAGCACCATCACCATGCAGGTGGCGAAGAACTTCTTCCTCACTAGCGAGCGCAGCTTTTCACGTAAAGCTACCGAGATCCTCCTGGCACTGCAGATCGAACGCCAGTTGACCAAGGACGAGATCCTCGAGCTGTACGTCAACAAGATCTACCTGGGCAACCGTGCCTACGGGATCGAGGCGGCTTCCCAGGTTTACTATGGCAAGTCCATCCGTGACGCCAGCCTGGCGCAGATGGCCATGATCGCCGGCCTGCCCAAGGCCCCGTCACGCTTCAACCCGCTGGCCAACCCGGCGCGAAGCAAAGAACGCCGCGACTGGATCCTGGGCCGCATGTACAAGCTGGGCAAGATCGACCAGGCCGCTTACGAAAGCGCCATCGCCGAACCGTTGAACGCCAGCTACCACGTGCCGACGCCGGAAGTGAACGCCCCGTATATCGCCGAAATGGCGCGCGCCGAGATGGTCGGCCGCTATGGCAGCGAGGCGTACACCGAAGGTTTCCGGGTGACCACCACGGTGCCGAGCAACCTGCAGGAAATCGCCAATGACTCGGTGCACTCAGGCCTGATCACCTACGACCAGCGCCACGGCTACCGGGGCCCTGAGTCGCGCCTGCCGGGCAAGACCCTGAGCGCCTGGACCACCGAACTGGGCAAACAACGCGCCATCAGCGGCCTGGAGCCGGCCATCGTCACCCAGGTGAAGAAAGATGGCCTGCAGGTGCTGACCCGCACTGGCGAAGCCCATGTGGCGTGGGACAGCATGAAATGGGCACGCCCATTCCTGAACACCAACAGCATGGGCGCGCTGCCCAAGCAGCCGTCTGACGTGGCCCAGGTGGGTGATTTGATCCGCGTGCAGCGCCAGAAAGACGACAGCCTCAAGTTCAGCCAAGTGCCGTTGGCCCAAGGCGCCCTGGTCTCCCTGGACCCGCAGAACGGTGCGATTCGCGCCCTGGTCGGCGGCTTCGCGTTCGAACAGAGCAACTACAACCGTGCGACCCAGGCCAAGCGCCAGCCGGGCTCGAGCTTCAAACCGTTCATCTACAGTGCCGCGCTGGACAACGGCTACACCGCCGCCAGCCTGGTCAACGATGCGCCGATCGTGTTTGTCGACGAGTACCTGGACAAGGTCTGGCGTCCGAAGAACGATACCAACACCTTCCTCGGCCCGATCCGTATCCGCGAGGCGCTGTACAAGTCGCGCAACCTGGTGTCGATCCGCTTGCTGCAGGCGATGGGCGTCGGCAAGACCATCGATTACATGACGCGCTTTGGCTTCTCCAAGTCAGACCTGCCGCCGAACCTGTCCCTGGCCCTGGGCACTGCGACCCTGACGCCGATGGAAATCGCCACGGGCTGGAGCACCTTTGCCAACGGCGGCTACAAGATCGCGCCGTACCTGATCGACAAGATTGAAAGCCGCAACGGCGACACCCTGTTCACCGCCAACCCGCCACGCGTGCCGGGTGATGTGGTCAACGGTGTAGCGGCGACTGATGGCCTGGCGGCGCCGAGCAATGGCGGCATCACCATCGAGCCGGCCCCTGGCACCACGCCGGCCACCAACGCTGCTGCAACCGAACCGCAGACGCCCGCCGTGGCCGAGCGCATCGTGGATGGCCGTACCACCTACATCCTCAACAGCATCCTTGAAGACGTGATCAAGAAGGGCACCGGCCGCCGCGCCCTGGCCCTGGGGCGTCCGGACATTGCGGGCAAGACCGGTACCACCAACGAGTCCAAGGACGCCTGGTTCTCCGGTTATAACGCCGATTACGTGACCACCGTGTGGACCGGCTATGACCAACCGGAAAGCTTGGGTCGCCGCGAGTTCGGTGGCACCGTCGCGCTGCCGATCTGGATGAGTTATATGGGCGCAGCCTTGAAGGACAAGCCGCCCCACACCCAACCGGAGCCGGAGGGTATCCTCAGCCTGCGCATCGACCCGGTGAGTGGCCGCGCGGCCTCGCCAAGCACGCCGAATGCGTACTTCGAACTGTTCAAGAGCGAAGACACACCGCCGTCGGTCAACGAGCTGGGCAATGGCGTTGTACCGGGCAGCCCGTTGCCGGCGGATGAGGCGGCGCCGATCGATCTGTTCTAGTGAGATTTATGGCCTGAAACAGGCCGAATGTGGGAGCGGGCTTGCCCGCGATTGCGGTGTGTCAGGCACCACATGAGCGGATTGATCCACCGCTATCGCGGGCAAGCCTGCTCCCACCTTTAGATCTAATCGACCACAAAAAAGCCCCGACTCGCGAGAGCCGGGGCTTTTTGTTGGTGCGCTACAACGGCTTAGCCGTTGAACACATCATCCACGCTTTGCAGCGGGTAGTTTTTCGGATACGGCAGGGTGGCCACGCCGGTCTCGATAGCGGCTTTGGCCACAGCGTCGGAGATCAGGGTGATCAGGCGCTTGTCCATTGGTTTCGGGATGATGTACTCACGACCGAATTCCAGCTTGGCGCCGCCATAGGCATCGCACACATCCTGAGGCACCGGCAGCTTGGCCAGTTCACGCAGGGCGTTGGCGGCAGCCACTTTCATTTCTTCGTTGATGCGCTTGGCGCGAACGTCCAGGGCACCACGGAAGATGAACGGGAAGCCCAACACGTTGTTGACCTGGTTCGGGTAGTCCGAACGGCCGGTCGCCATGATCACGTCGTCGCGGGTGGCGTGTGCCAGTTCCGGCGCGATTTCCGGGTCCGGGTTGGAGCAGGCGAACACGATCGGGTTGGCCGCCATGGATTTGAGGCCTTCGGCGCTCAGCAGGTTCGGGCCGGACAGGCCGACGAACACGTCTGCACCGTCGAGGGCGTCAGCCAGGGTGCGCTTGGAAGACGGATGCGCAAACATCGCCTTGTACTGGTTCAGGTCGGTACGCTCGGACTGGATCACGCCCTTGCTGTCGACCATGTAGATGTTTTCCAGCTTGGCGCCCATGCTGACGATCAGCTTCATGCACGAGATAGCTGCAGCACCGGCGCCCAGGCAGACGATCTTGGCGTCAGCCAGGGTTTTGCCAGCGATTTCCAGGGCGTTGATCATGCCGGCGGCGGTAACGATCGCGGTGCCGTGCTGGTCATCGTGGAATACCGGAATGTCGCACTGTTCGATCAAGGCCTTTTCGATCTCGAAGCACTCAGGCGCCTTGATGTCTTCCAGGTTGATGCCACCGAAGGTGATGGAAATGCGCTTGACCGTGTCGATGAAAGCCTGCGGGCTTTCGGAATCGACTTCGATATCGAAAACGTCGATGCCGGCAAAGCGCTTGAACAACACGCCTTTACCTTCCATGACTGGCTTGGATGCCAATGGGCCGAGGTTGCCCAGGCCGAGGATCGCGGTGCCATCGGAAATCACTGCAACCAGGTTGCCTTTGCCGGTGTACTTGTACGCCAGTTCAGGGTCGCGGGCGATTTCACGTACGGGCTCGGCAACACCAGGGCTGTAGGCCAGCGACAGGTCGCGAGCAGTGGCAGTGGCTTTGGTGAGCTCTACACTCAGCTTTCCTGGACGAGGATGGGCATGATATTCGAGAGCGGCAGTTTTCAAATCAGACATATCGGCATTCCGCTTTTACTGTTGGTCGACGGACCGCCGAGGATACGCGTGTCGTAAAGTCCCCACAAGACTGGGCAGTCACAGGTGTCAAGGCCCTAAAGCGACGTACTTTGGTCTAAGGCCACGGGATACAAGGGCTCAACTGTTCACAATCGACTAAAAAAATGTCTACAATTTTTTCTTAATCAGTCGATTTGAGCATGCCAGGGTCGGTCAATGGCAACAACCAACGTGCCTGGCCGTTTTTCAGGCCGCCGCGCTTGGCGCGATCCTGCACCCAGCCACGAGCCTCGACGGGCTTGCCTTGCAGACCACTGAGCCCTGCGGCGTCGAACTGACGGACGAGGTCGGGTGCAATGCGCAATACCAGTGCCCCCTGCAATTCGATCCAGATTCCGCCGCGATTGCGTTCGATCTTGCTCACTCGGCCACTGACCAGAGCGAAGCCGGACTGTTTGAGCTGCGCCACGCTTTGCACTGGCGATTGCCGCCAAAGGCCCAATCGTGCGTCACGGGCGCTGTTTTCGGCGGCCTGTTGACAGGTAACAAGATCAACGTTGGGCGCGACACCGACCTGAAACCCCAGGCCTTCGGCCAGCAGCCGCGCCTCAAGATTCTCACCATTCGCGCCGTAGAGGTGGGCGAGCGTGCGACCGTAGCGGTCCTTGCTCTCGCGCCCAGCCACCAAGCCGACGCGGCCGTCGCTGGCGTCGACCAATGCCTGTAAACGCTGGCGGGCGGCAACCGCGTAAGGCTCGTCGGGGCGGCCCTTCTTGCCGGTTTCCGGGGCATTGAGGCCGATCATCCGCACACCGCGGCCGTCCTTGAGGCGCACCGTGTCGCCATCCACCACGCGCTGCACTTCCACCTGGGCCAGGGAAGTCGGTGCGCGGCAAAACACCTCGGCCTGGGCGACTGAGAGCCAAATCCCAGGCACAAAAAAGGCGCCCACAAGGGACGCCTTTTTCATCAGCATGGAAAAACCGTAACGGCTTCCCAAGTTGATCGGCCTTAGGCCTTTTTGGCACCGAAAGCACCGAAACGGTCAGCAAAGCGCTGTACACGGCCGCCGGTGTCCAGAGTTTTCTGCTTACCGGTGTAGAACGGGTGGCACTCGTTGCATACGTCAGTACCCAGTGGCTTGCACAGGTTCGAACGGGTTTCGAACTTGTTGCCGCAGCTGCAGGTGACTTCGATGGTTTCGTACGCTGGATGGATATCGGCTTTCATGGCACTTCCTCGGGCTAGCGTGCCGCCACTCGACACTATTGTCGAATACCGCACGTAATTAGGCCGCGGATTCTACCAGACCTTTTTAATCACGCAAGCCGCGTATTCGACTGAAAACCTCCTTTCATCAGAAAACCGTGGCATACCCAAGCCCTCCCCTGTCTGCTAGGCTCCCGCCCCTGCGCCACCGCCTGCCTTTTATAAGAGACCCCCCGCGTGCCCGACGCCATTTTGCGCCTAGCCCTGCCCTCGCCCCTGCGCCGCCTGTTCGATTATCGGGCCCCGGCCGGCGTGCTGCGGGCACAGCTGCAGCCGGGCATGCGTGTGCGTGTGCCGTTTGGCCGACGGGAAATGATCGGCATCCTGGTGGAAGTCGCGGACCACAGCGAAGTGCCTGCGGAAAAACTCAAGCCCGCGCTGGCCATGCTCGACGCCACCCCACCGCTGCCGCCCGCCCTGTTCAAGCTGTGCCTGTGGACCGCCCAGTATTACCAGCACAGCCTCGGCGATACCCTCAGTTGGGCGTTGCCGGTACTGCTGCGCCAGGGCGAATTGGCCGAAGCGCGCCAGGAACGCTTCTGGTCGATGGTGCCCGGTGCGCGCCTCGACGATCCGCGCATCGCCCGCGCCCCGCGCCAACGTGAAGCCCTGGCGACCCTGGCCCAACACCCACATGGCGTGGCCCATCAACTGTTAAGCAAATTGATGCTGAGCAAAGACAGCCTCGACCTGTTGCTCGCCAAGGGCCTGGTGCAGGTGGAAATCCGCAAGCACGCCCCCGACGCCCGCCACGAACACTGGCTGGCCCAACCGGAGTTGCCGCTGAACCCGGAGCAACGTGCGGCCTACGAAGCGATTCGCGCAGGCTTTGACAGTTTCCACGCCTTCCTGCTGGCCGGCGTCACCGGCAGTGGCAAGACCGAAGTCTATTTGCAGTTGATTCGCGAAACCCTGCAAGCCGGCAAACAGGCCCTGGTGCTGATTCCCGAGATCAACCTGGGCCCGCAGACCCTGGCGCGCTTCGAACAGCGTTTCAACGCCCGCATCGCTCTGGTGCACTCGGCCGTCAACGACCGTGAGCGCCTCGAATCCTGGCTGGCCGCACGGGACGGCGAGGCCGACATTATTATCGGCACCCGGTCGGCGCTGTTCACCCCGATGAAAAACCCCGGGCTGATCATCATCGACGAGGAGCACGACGGCTCTTATAAACAACAGGAAGGCCTGCGCTACCACGCCCGCGACCTGGCGCTAGTGCGCGCACGCCAGGAAGACATCCCGATTGTGCTGGGCTCGGCCACGCCATCTTTAGAGAGTTTGCACAACGCCTACACCGGGCGGTATGGCCTCCTACGCCTTAATGAGCGTGCCGGCGGCGCCAAGCAGCCACGCTTCCTGCGCCTTGACGTCAAAAGCCGCCCACTCGACAGCGGCATTTCCGGACCGATGCAACAAGCCATCGGCCAGACCCTCGCCGCCGGCCAACAGGTCTTGGTGTTTCTCAACCGGCGCGGCTTTGCACCGACCTTGCTGTGCCACGACTGCGGCTGGATGTCCGAATGCGAACGCTGCGACGCGCGCATGACCGTGCACCAGCGCTACGGTGAACTGCGCTGCCATCACTGCGGCCATGTGGAACGCGTACCGCGCCACTGCCCGCAATGCGGCAAAGTCGACCTGCGACCCGTCGGTGCCGGCACAGAACGGGCCGAAGAACGCCTGGGCATTCTGTTCCCTGACTACCCGGTGCTGCGAGTCGACCGCGACAGCACCTCGCGCAAAGATGCAATGAACCAGCTGTTCGCCACCATCCAGAAAGGCCATCCGTGCATCCTGATCGGCACGCAGATGCTTGCCAAAGGGCACCATTTTCCACGGGTGACCCTGGTGTCGATCCTGGATGCCGACGGCGGGCTGTTCTCCGGGGATTTCCGCGCCAGCGAGCGCATGGCGCAGTTGATCGTGCAGGTCGCCGGCCGCGCGGGCCGCGCCGAAGAGCCAGGCCGGGTGATCATCCAGACCCACCTGGCCGACCATCCGCTGCTGATCCAACTGACCGAACAGGGCTACTTTGCCTTCGCCGAGCAGGCGCTGAGCGAGCGTCGCGCCGCGGGCCTGCCACCTTTTTCCCATTTGGCTCTGTTGCGCGCCGAAGCCCACAAACCCGGGCAAGCCGAAGGTTTCCTCGATGAAGCTTGCAGCGCCGCCGAACGTTTACTTGGCGAACTGGGCCTGAACGGCATCGAACTGCTCGGCCCGGTGCCCGCGCCCATGGAGCGCCGTGCCGGGCGTTATCGCGCTCAACTACTCTTGCAGGCAACCTCGCGCGCGCCCCTGCATCGACTATTAAGTAGCTGGTTGCTTGCCCTGGAGCAAATGCCCAGCGGTCGCCAAGTGCGATGGTCGTTGGACGTAGACCCGGTAGATTTGTATTAAGCCTGGCCATAGGTCCCGCGAAGGTTGGCAAGCCCGCCCTCGCCACGGATAATGCTCAGTTTTTCCACCTGCGCATCGCGCGCCGCCGCTTGCGGTCGAAAGAGAACACCATGAAAGACACCATTCGCCAGCTGATCCAACAAGCCCTCACCCAACTCGTCAACGAAGGTGTGTTGCCTGAAGGCCTGACGCCGGCGATCCAGGTGGAAAACACCCGCGACAAGACCCACGGTGACTTCGCCAGCAACATCGCGATGATGCTGTCCAAGCCCGCGGGCATGAAGCCGCGCTACCTGGCAGAGAAAATCATCGCTGCGCTGCCTGTCGACGAAAGCGTGAGCAAGGCTGAAATCGCCGGCCCTGGCTTCATCAACTTCTTCCAGAACACCCAGGCCCTGGCGTCGCGCCTGGATGCGGCCCTGGCCGACGCCAAGATCGGCGTGCACAAGGCCGGCCCGCTGCAACGCGTGGTAATTGACCTGTCGGCACCGAACCTGGCTAAAGAGATGCACGTGGGCCACCTGCGCTCCACCATCATCGGTGACGGCGTGGCACGCGTATTGGAGTACCTCGGCGACACCGTGATCCGTCAGAACCATGTGGGCGACTGGGGCACCCAGTTCGGCATGTTGATGGCCTACCTGCAGGAAAACCCGATCACCAGCAACGAGCTGTCGGACCTGGAAAACTTCTACCGCGCCGCCAAGAAGCGCTTCGACGAATCCGAAGAGTTCGCCGAGCGCGCCCGTGGCCTGGTGGTCAAGCTGCAAGCCGGCGACAAGGAATGCCTGGCGCTGTGGAACCGCTTCCGTGAGATTTCACTGTCCCACTGCCAGGAAATCTACGAGCTGCTCAACGTCAAGCTGACCATGGCCGACGTGATGGGCGAAAGCGCCTACAACGACGACCTGATCAACGTGGTCAACGACCTCAAGGCCAAGGGCCTGCTGGTGGAGAGCAACGGCGCGCAGTGCGTGTTCCTGGAAGAATTCAAGACGGCGGACGGCGAGCCGCTGCCGGTGATCATCGTCAAGGCCGATGGCGGCTACCTCTACGCCACCACCGACCTGGCAGCCGTGCGCTACCGCAGCGGCGTACTCAAGGCCGATCGCGCGCTGTATTTCGTCGACCAGCGTCAGGCCCTGCACTTTCAGCAGGTGTTCGAAGTGGCGCGTCGCGCCGGTTTCGTCACCCACCCGATGCACATGGAACACATGGGGTTCGGCACCATGAACGGCGCCGACGGCCGTCCGTTCAAGACCCGCGACGGCGGCACCGTGAAGCTGATCGACCTGCTTACCGAAGCCCAGGAGCGTGCCTACAACCTGGTGAAAGAGAAAAACCCGGAGCTGGCCGAGGCCGACCTGCGCAACATTGCCCGCGTGGTGGGCATTGGCGCAGTGAAATACGCCGACCTGTCCAAGCACCGCACCAGCGACTACAGCTTCAACTTCGAGCTGATGCTCAACTTCGAAGGCAACACCGCGCCTTACCTGCTGTACGCCTACACCCGTGTGGCCGGCGTGTTCCGCAAGCTGGGCAAGGACTTCAGCGAAGTCGAAGGCCAGATCAACCTCGAGGCAACCCATGAACAGGAGCTGGCCGCCAAGCTGGCGCAATTCGGCGAAGTGCTGAACAGCGTCGGCGAGAAAGGTACGCCACACATCCTGTGCACCTACCTGTACGAAGTCGCCGGCCTGTTCTCCAGCTTCTACGAGAACTGCCCGATCCTGACCGCCGACGACGAAGCCCAGAAGCAGAGCCGCCTGCGCCTCGCCGCTCTGGCTGGACGGACCCTCAAGCAAGGCCTGGAACTGTTGGGCCTGGAAACTCTGGAGCGTATGTAAGTTGGCTGCCAAGAAAAAACCTGCACCCAAGCGCGGCGCCAGCCGCTACCAAGCCCCGGCGAAGAAGCCGATTCCGGGCTGGCTGTGGCTGGCGATCGGCCTCACCGTCGGCGCGTTTATCGTGTTCCTGATGAAACTGGATCCGGGCAAGGGCGATGACGTCAAACGGGTCAAGCAGGAACAACAGAAAGCCACGAAAATGGCCGAAGCCAACAAGACTGCGCCGAGCCCGACGGCACCGGTGAAGCCTAAGTACGATTTCTACACGTTGCTGCCGGAGTCGGAAGTGATCGTGCCGCCTGACGCCGTGCCGGAGAAAACCCTGCCGACGCCACAGGTGCCGACCACACCGGTCACGCCTGCGGAGGCGGCGAAAATCGACACGGCGCGTGCCCAGGCCGCACTGGCCGGGATCACCCCACCGCCAGCACCGCCGGTTGCCGAGACCAAGGCCGCGCCGGTGACCAAGTTCTTCCTGCAAGCGGGCTCGTTCCCGAAACAGGCGGATGCAGATCGCGTACGGGCGCAGATCATTCTGCTGGGCCAGTCGGTGACGGTAGAGTCCGGCACCGTGAAGGATGCGACTTGGTATCGCGTGCTGGTGGGGCCGTTCAGCAACCGTGAACAGCTGACCGTGGCACAGAAACAATTGGCCGGCGCGGGCTTTAGCAACCTGTTGTTACAACAACGCCAGAGCCGCTGATTCACAGTCAACGCTAATCAAAATGAGGGAGCGGGCTTGCTCGCGAATAAGGTGTATCAGTCACCCGATGTATCGACTGATCTAGCGCATTCGCGAGCAAGCCCGCTCCCACAGTTGATTTAAAGCGGCCTCAGGACCGAGTCCGGCACATAAACACCACTCGTCCGCCCTCCCGTCCTACAGTTGAAATCCCCCTCACCACCCCCATATCAGTTTCCATCAGGGCATTTTCGCCCCGCTGCGTGGAGACTCTCCCCTTGACCACCATCGTTTCAGTACGTCGCCACGGCAAAGTCGTCATGGGCGGCGACGGCCAGGTTTCCCTGGGTAATACCGTAATGAAAGGCAACGCCAAGAAAGTGCGTCGCCTGTACCACGGCCAGGTTCTCGCAGGCTTTGCCGGCGCTACCGCCGACGCCTTCACCCTCTTCGAACGTTTCGAAGGCCAGCTGGAAAAACACCAGGGCCATCTCGTGCGCGCAGCCGTCGAACTCGCCAAAGAATGGCGTACCGACCGCTCCCTCAGCCGTCTGGAAGCCATGCTGGCCGTCGCCAACAAAGACGCTTCTCTGATCATCACCGGCAACGGCGATGTGGTTGAGCCTGAACATGGCTTGATCGCCATGGGTTCCGGCGGTGGCTACGCCCAGGCGGCAGCCAGCGCACTGCTGAAGAAGACCGACCTGTCGGCTCGCGAAATCGTCGAGACAGCCCTGGGCATTGCCGGCGATATCTGCGTGTTCACCAACCACAACCAGACCATTGAGGAGCAGGACCTCGCCGAGTAAGCCGTAGGCTTATTCCGCTTGAGGCCGCCAAACACTATGTCCATGACTCCCCGCGAAATCGTCCATGAACTCAACCGCCATATCATCGGCCAGGACGATGCCAAGCGCGCCGTTGCCATCGCGCTGCGTAACCGCTGGCGCCGGATGCAACTGCCCGAAGAACTGCGCGTTGAAGTAACGCCAAAGAACATCCTGATGATCGGTCCTACCGGCGTCGGTAAAACCGAAATCGCCCGTCGCCTGGCCAAGTTGGCCAACGCGCCGTTCATCAAGGTCGAAGCCACCAAGTTCACCGAAGTGGGCTACGTGGGCCGCGACGTCGAGTCGATCATCCGTGACCTGGCCGACGCCGCCCTGAAGCTGCTGCGCGAACAGGAAATGACCAAGGTCAGCCACCGCGCCGAAGACGCCGCCGAAGAACGCATCCTCGACGCCCTGCTGCCACCGGCACGCATGGGTTTCAACGAGGACGCCGCGCCGGCCTCGGACTCCAACACCCGCCAGCTGTTCCGCAAGCGACTGCGTGAAGGCCAGCTGGACGACAAGGAAATCGAGATCGAAGTCGCCGAAGTCTCCGGCGTCGACATCTCCGCCCCGCCTGGCATGGAAGAAATGACCAGCCAGTTGCAGAACCTGTTCGCCAACATGGGCAAGGGCAAGAAGAAAAGCCGCAAGCTCAAGGTGAAGGAAGCCCTGAAACTGGTGCGTGACGAAGAAGCCGGGCGCCTGGTCAATGAGGAAGAACTCAAGGCCAAGGCCCTGGAAGCGGTCGAGCAGCACGGCATCGTGTTTATCGACGAGATCGACAAGGTGGCCAAGCGCGGCAACTCCGGCGGCGTGGATGTGTCCCGTGAAGGCGTACAGCGCGACCTGCTGCCGCTGATCGAAGGCTGCACCGTGAACACTAAGCTGGGCATGGTCAAGACCGACCACATCCTGTTTATCGCCTCCGGTGCATTCCACCTGAGCAAGCCAAGCGACCTGGTGCCGGAGCTGCAAGGCCGCCTGCCGATCCGCGTGGAGCTCAAGGCGCTGACCCCTGGCGACTTTGAGCGCATCCTCAGTGAGCCGCACGCGTCGCTCACCGAGCAATACCGTGAGCTGCTGAAAACCGAAGGCTTGGGTATCGAGTTCCAGGCGGACGGTATCAAGCGCCTGGCGGAGATTGCCTGGCAGGTCAACGAGAAGACCGAGAACATCGGTGCCCGTCGTTTGCACACGCTGCTGGAGCGCTTGTTGGAGGAAGTATCCTTCAGCGCCGGCGACCTGGCCGGTGCGCAGAATGGCGAAGTAATCAAGATTGATGCTGAGTACGTCAACAGCCACTTGGGCGAATTGGCGCAGAACGAAGATCTGTCTCGTTATATCCTGTAAGCCTCACGCAGAGCCGCTTTGCTTTAAGGTGGGAGCGGGCTTGCTCGCGAATGCGGTGTATCAGTCACACCTGTACTGACTGACACTGCCCATTCGCGAGCAAGCCCGCTCCCACATTTTCGAGCCGGTTCCTTCAGGATCATCTCCAATGTCCAAATTTCCTACAGCTGTAAACCTGCACAAAACCTCCAACACCCTCGGCCTTACCTACGGGCCCGACGAGGTGTACCAACTCCCTGCCGAACTGCTGCGCACCCACTCGCCTTCCGCCGAGGTCCAGGGTCACGGCAAACCCATCCTGCAATTCGGCAAGCTCAACGTCCGGTTGACCAAGGTCGAACCGGCCGGTCAGTACGCACTGAAATTGACCTTCGACGACGGCCATGACAGCGGACTGTTCACCTGGGACTACCTCTACCAACTGGCCGTGCGTCAGGACGCGCTGTGGGCTGATTACCTCGCCGAACTCAAAGCAGCCGGCAAAACCCGCGATCCGGATCAGTCGGTCGTGCGGCTGATGCTCTAGCCCAGGGGTCTTGCTCTTTAGAGGGCATTTTCTAATTTCATCTGCTTGAATGCCCTGTCGCGTGACCAACGATTGGTCCGCTTGCGAAAAAAATTAAACTCGGGTAACCAATGGAACTGGCAAGTTCCCTGCATTTGACGATGCGGTATCAACGGTCACCCGAGTCGCAGTACCAGGCTTGTGTTGTGTATCGAAACTGGGTGCGCAGCGGTCCCCGGTACTCGTCTTTCGGACAATGGAGCGTCGTAGATGAGTAACAAGAACAACGATGACTTGAAACGCCAGGCCTCGGAAAACACCCTGGGGCTCAATCCGATCATCGCGTTACGTAAAAAGGATTTACTCGCATCAGCGAAGATGGTGCTGACCCAAGCCATCAAACAACCGTTGCACAGCGTCAAGCACGTCGCACATTTTGGCGTTGAGTTGAAGAACGTGATGTTCGGCAAGTCCGCGTTGGTGCCCGAGAACGACGACCGTCGCTTCCAGGACCCGGCCTGGAGCCAGAACCCGCTGTACAAACGCTATCTGCAAACCTACCTGGCGTGGCGCAAGGAACTGCACGACTGGATCGGCGACAGTAACCTGTCGGAACAGGACATCAGCCGCGGCCACTTCGTGATCAACCTGATGACCGAAGCCATGGCCCCCACCAACAGCGCGGCCAATCCGGCAGCGGTCAAACGCTTCTTTGAAACCGGCGGCAAGAGCCTGCTCGATGGCTTGTCCCACCTGGCCAAGGACATGGTGCACAACGGCGGCATGCCGAGCCAGGTGAACATGGGCGCCTTTGAAGTGGGCAAGACCCTGGGCACGACCGAAGGCTCGGTGGTGTTTCGCAACGACGTGTTGGAGCTGATCCAGTACAAGCCGATCACCGAACAGGTGCACGAACGCCCGCTGCTGGTGGTGCCGCCGCAGATCAACAAATTCTATGTATTCGACCTGAGCCCGGAAAAGAGCCTGGCGCGTTTCTGCCTGCGCAATAACCAGCAAACCTTCATTGTCAGCTGGCGCAACCCCACCAAGGCCCAGCGCGAGTGGGGGCTGTCGACCTATATCGATGCGCTCAAGGAAGCCGTGGATGTGGTCACCGCGATTACCGGCAGCAAGGACATCAACATGCTCGGCGCCTGTTCCGGCGGTATCACCTGCACCGCGTTGCTCGGCCACTATGCGGCGCTGGGGGAGAAAAAGGTCAATGCCCTGACACTGCTGGTGAGCGTGCTGGACACCACGCTGGACACCCAGGTGGCACTGTTCGTCGACGAGCAGACCCTGGAGGCGGCCAAGCGCCACTCCTACCAGGCCGGTGTGCTGGAAGGCCGCGACATGGCCAAGGTGTTTGCGTGGATGCGCCCCAACGACCTGATCTGGAACTACTGGGTCAACAACTACCTGCTGGGCAACGAGCCGCCGGTGTTCGACATCCTGTTCTGGAACAACGACACCACGCGTTTGCCGGCGGCATTCCACGGCGACCTGATCGAGCTGTTCAAGAACAACCCTTTGGTGCGGGCGAATGCCCTGGAAGTGTGCGGCACGCCCATCGACCTCAAGCAAGTCACTGCCGATATTTATTCACTGGCCGGCACCAATGACCACATCACGCCGTGGCAATCCTGCTACAAATCAGCACAGTTGTTCGGTGGCAAGGTGGAGTTTGTACTGTCCAGCAGCGGGCATATCCAGAGCATCCTCAACCCGCCAGGCAACCCCAAGGCGCGTTACCAGACCAACGACAGCCTGGCCGGCAAGCCGCTGGAGTGGCAGGAAAACGCGACCAAGCATACGGATTCCTGGTGGCTGCATTGGCAGGCCTGGCAGGCGGAACGGGCGGGCAAATTAAAGAAAGCACCGACGGTATTAGGTAATAAAACGTACGCCGCAGCCGAAGCTGCGCCGGGAACATATGTGCATGAACGCTAACCCGACCTTGTGGTTGAAATGAGACCGATGTGGGAGCTGGCTTGCCTGCGGAAGCGGTGTTGCATTCACCGCCGGCATCGCAGGCAAGCCAGCTGCCACAAGGTCCGCACCGCCCATTAGACCTATGCACCACCTCACAGGGCTTGAGCATGCCGCAACCGTTCATCTTTCGTACCATCGACCTGGATGGCCAGGCCCTCCGCACGGCGGTGCGCCCGGGCAAGCCTCACTTGACGCCGTTGCTGATCTTCAATGGCATCGGCGCCAACCTTGAGTTGGTGTTTCCATTCGTCCAGGCGCTGGACCCGGACCTGGAAGTGATCGCCTTCGATGTGCCTGGCGTGGGCGGCTCCTCGACGCCCAAACGACCCTACCGCTTTCCCGGCCTGGCCAAACTCACCGCGCGCATGCTCGATTACCTGGACTATGGCCAAGTGAACGCCGTGGGTGTGTCCTGGGGCGGTGCGCTGGCGCAACAGTTCGCCTATGACTATCCGGAACGCTGCAAAAAACTGATTCTCGCCGCCACCGCTGCCGGGGCCTTTATGGTGCCCGGCAAGCCCAAGGTGCTGTGGCTGATGGCCAGTCCCCGGCGCTACATCCAACCGTCCCACGTGGTGCGCATCGCACCGATGATTTATGGCGGCTCGTTCCGCCGCGATTCGAACCTGGCCGCCGAGCATGCGAGCAAAGTGCGCTCGGCCGGCAAGCTCGGTTACTACTGGCAGCTGTTCGCCGGACTGGGCTGGACCAGCATCCACTGGCTGCACAAGATCCGCCAACCCACCCTGGTGCTGGCGGGGGACGACGACCCGCTGATCCCGCTGATCAACATGCGCATGCTGGCCTGGCGCATTCCCAATGCACAGCTGCACATCATCGATGACGGCCACCTGTTCCTGATCACCCGAGCGGAAGCCGTGGCGCCGATCATCATGAAATTTCTTGAAGAGGAGCGTATGCGTGCGGTGATTCATCCGCGACCGGCCGTGTAAGGACACACCGCCGCGCAACTTGCCAGGAACCGACTATGGTTCTGAATTGGCGTGCCTGTTTGATGGCTTGACGAAGGAGTGTTGGCTCATGCGAGAAAGACCCGTGACGAACCCGGCGCCCACCCCGGCGGCGTTCATCAATGCGCAAAATGCGATCACCGGCCTGCGGGGTCGGGACCTGCTGTCGACCCTGCGCAGCGTGGCCGCCCACGGCTTGCGCAACCCGGTGCATACCGTTCGCCATGCCTGGGCGTTGAGCGGACAACTGGGGCGCGTATTGCTCGGTGAAACCGTGCACGAACCCAACCCCAACGACGGCCGCTTCACCGACCCCACCTGGACACTCAACCCACTGTACCGGCGTAGCCTGCAAGCTTATCTGAGCTGGCAGAAGCAGACCCGGCACTGGATCGATGACAGCACTCTGAGCGCCGATGACCGCACTCGCGCACACTTCGCCTTCTCGCTGATCAACGATGCGGTCTCCCCTTCCAACACCCTGCTCAACCCGCTGGCGATCAAGGAGCTGCTCAACTCCGGCGGCAACAGCGTGGTGCGCGGAGTGACCCATCTGTTCGAAGACATGCTGCACAACAACGGCCTGCCGCGCCAGGTGAGCAAGCACGCCTTCGAAGTGGGCAAGACGGTCGCCACCACGCCCGGCTCGGTGGTATTTCGCAATGAACTGCTGGAACTGATCCAGTACAAGCCGATGAGCGAAAAGCAGTACGCCAAGCCACTGCTGATCGTGCCGCCGCAAATCAACAAGTACTACATTTTCGACCTAAGCCCGGCCAACAGCTTTGTGCAGTACGCCCTGAAAAACGGCTTGCAGACCTTCATGGTCAGCTGGCGCAACCCGGATGTACGGCATCGCGAATGGGGCCTGTCCACCTACGTTGCGGCGCTGGAGGAAGCGCTCAACGTGTGCCGCGCGATCACTGGCGCCCGCGAGGTCAACCTGATGGGCGCCTGCGCCGGCGGGCTGACCATCGCCGCGCTGCAAGGCCACTTGCAAGCCAAACGCCAGCTGCGCCGCATCTCAAGCGCCAGCTACCTGGTGAGCCTGCTGGACAGCCAGATCGACAGCCCCGCCACGCTGTTCGCCGACGAGCAGACCCTGGAAGCCGCCAAGCGTCGGTCTTATCAACAAGGCGTGCTGGACGGCCGCGACATGGCCAAGGTGTTCGCCTGGATGCGTCCGAATGACCTGATCTGGAACTACTGGATCAACAACTACTTGCTGGGCAAGGAACCGCCGGCCTTCGACATCCTGTATTGGAACAACGACAACACGCGCCTGCCCGCCGCGCTGCACGGCGACCTGCTGGACTTCTTCAAGCACAACCCGCTGAGTCATCCCGGTGGCCTGGAGGTGTGCGGTACACCGATCGATTTGCAGAAGGTCACGGTGGACAGCTTCAGCGTGGCAGGCATCAACGACCACATCACGCCATGGGACGCGGTGTATCGCTCGACCCAATTGCTGGGCGGCGAGCGGCGCTTCGTGCTGTCCAACAGCGGGCATATCCAGAGCATTCTCAACCCGCCGGGCAATCCCAAGGCCAATTACGTCGAGAACCCCAAGCTGAGCAGCGACCCGCGCGCCTGGTACTACGACGCCAACCACGTCGAAGGCAGTTGGTGGCCGCAATGGCTGGAGTGGATCCAGCAGCGCTCCGGCGTGCAACGGGAAACCCTTACCGCCCTGGGCAACCAGAATTACCCACCGATGGAAGCAGCGCCCGGCACCTATGTGCGGGTGCGCTGAGCTCAGCGATCACATTAAGAAGACTGGATGAAGACCCGCGACCGTATCCTTGAATGTGCCCTGCAGTTGTTCAACCAGAAGGGCGAGCCAAACGTGTCGACCATGGAGGTGGCCAATGAAATGGGGATCAGCCCCGGCAACCTCTACTACCACTTCCATGGCAAGGAGCCACTGGTACTCGGGTTGTTCGAACGCTTCCAGAATGAGCTGGCGCCCCTGCTGGACCCACCGGCGGACGCACAACTGGAGGCCGAGGATTACTGGCTGTTCCTGCACCTGATTGTCGAGCGCATGGCGCATTACAGGTTCTTGTTCCAGGACTTGTCGAACCTGGCGGGGCGTTTGCCGAAGCTGGCCAAAGGCATTCGCAACCAGCTGACTGCGCTCAAGCGGACCCTGGCGTCATTGCTGGCGCGACTGAAGGCGGCAGGTCAGTTGGTCAGTAGCACCCAGGCCCTGGGGCAACTGGTGGAGCAGATCACGTTGACCTTGCTGTTCTCGTTGGATTACCAGCGGATTATTGATCGTGAAGGTGAGGTACGGGTGGTGGTGTACCAGGTCATGATGCTGGTAGCGCCGCATCTATTGCTGCCGGCACGCCTGGCAACCGAGAAGTTCGCGCTGAAATACCTGGATGACAGCGTCTAAACATGTCGGAGCAAGCCCACACACCTAAAAAAATGCCCGACCTTTGCAGGCCGGGCATTTTTTGTGTCCTGGGAAAAATCAGGACTGACTGGATGGCGTCGGGGTTGCCGGCGTTGCAGTCGGGGTCACAGCAGCAGGGGTCGGCGCGGACACCGAGTTGGCTGTGGAAGCGGTTGGCGCAGTAGCAGGCTTTGCCGCAACCGCAGGCTTCGATGCTGCTGGCTTTTTCGCTACCGCTGGCTTCTTCGCGGCGGCTGGTTTTGTCGCTGGCTTGGCTGCAGCAGGTTTGGCGGCGGGTTTCGCGGCGACCGGCTTGGCTGCAGGTTTCGCAGCGGCGGGTTTGGCAGCGGGTTTTGCGGCTGCGGTTTTAGCCGCAGGCTTGGCGGCAGGTTTTGCGGCTGCCTTGGCTGCTGGCTTAGCGGCAGGCTTGGCAGCAGCTTTCGCGGCTACCGGCTTAGCTGCCGACTTGGCGGCGGGCTTGGCAGCTGCCGTTTTTGCCGCCGGCTTGGCGGCGGGTTTAGCGGTTGCCTTGGCAGCGGGTTTGGCAGCCGGTTTCGCGGCAGCTTTCACCAGAGGCTTGGCGGCAGTTTTCGCAGCCGGTTTGGCCGCTGCGGTTTTCGCCGCTGGCTTGGCAGCCGGTTTGGCCGCCGCCGTTTTCACGGGAGCCACTTTAGCGCCGGTCAGTTTCTCGATTTGCTTGGTCAGGGTATCGACCTTGCTGTGCAGCGTCTTCAGCTCTGCCTTGCTCGGCACGCCCAGTCGCGAAATGGCACTGTTGAGGCGCTTGTCGAAAGTTTCTTCCAACTTGCCCCAAGTGTCCGAAAGGCTCGACTTGGCGGAACCGGCAGTTGCCTTGGCCGCTTCAACTTTTTTACCAACCGTGGTTTTGGTCAACTTCTCGGCCTTCTCGCCGTCCTTGACCAAAGTCTCGAAGTATTTGCCGCCGTCACTGCTAACCTTCGAGTACACGCCTAAACCAGCAAGCCAGATCTTACGGGAATATTTTTCAACTTCCCCGACCCACGAGCTGCCTTCTTTCTGAGTAGTCTTTTTAACAGCCATCCCGATGTCTCCTTAGTGTTTACGCGCGACACGTTCTAGCAATGTCGTCAGCTCTTCGAGCTTAGCAGAGAGTGTCTCAACGTCATGTTTAGACGCAATGCCGATTCGATTCAAGGCACTGGCAACACGAGTGTCAAAAGCTTTTTCAACTTTATCAAGCTGAACTTCTACCAGACCTTTGACGGAGGAGACATTACTCTTTACTTGGTCAATCTGACTGTTGGCGGCTTCAAGTTGTTCAACTGCAACTTTTTTACCTTTACTTTCAACATGTTGACCGGCTTTAACCAACTCTTTGAAGTAATCGCCGCCCTCGCTTCCGACCTTGGCATAAGCACCAAGTCCTGCCAGCCAGATCTTGCGGGCGTAGGATTTAACCTCGCTCAAGGTAGTGGTCTGGGCGTCGATTTTTTTCTTCAGGATAACTTTGGCCATGGTGCACCTCACGCAGAATAGGGTGGAGGAACGGCCCACAGGAGTTGAGGGCTTGGGCACAAAGTAGGCTGGAAAATTAGAATCGGCACCCTAAGAACAGGTTGATCACGCCAACGCTTTATCCAGGGCCTTTTCGATTTCGGACTTGATGGTGCCACTCATGGCCGACATCAACAGGCCCAGTTCCACATCAATGCGCAACGAATCATCGGCGACGACTACAGTGCCCTTAACCCCCGAACGCTTGAGGTTCAAGGTATCGCCGGACCACGACGGCTCCAGGCCATAGTGCTCCTTGAGTTTGTGCGCCAACTTGTCGGCCTTTGCACGTGCGCCTTCTTTACCCAGGGAATGTGCACGCTCAACGGTTATACGGGCCATTGCAATGACTCCTCTTTATGGGGAAGTGGATACCTTCGATGCGGCAAAAGGTCTCGGTGACCACCCATCTTACCTGCAGCCTTGCCAAGACAAAGTAGGCCTTGGGGATTATCATGTCCCGCATTCTCTTTTGGTGACAGCGATATGACTGATCAGCGCAAAGGCAGCGATGCCGAACCCACCACTCACTTCGGCTTCAAGAACGTCCCGGAAAGCCAGAAAGCGGAAAAAGTCGCTGAGGTGTTCCATTCCGTAGCGGCCAAGTATGACCTGATGAACGACGTGCTCTCCGGTGGCATGCACCGCCTGTGGAAGCGGTTCACCATCGAGCTGTCGGGTGTTCGCACCGGCAACCGCGTACTGGACATCGCCGGTGGTACGGGCGACCTGGCGGCCAAGTTCTCCAAGCTCGTTGGCCCGACCGGCCAGGTGGTCTTGGCGGACATCAACGGTTCGATGCTCAAGGTCGGCCGTGACCGCCTGCTCGACAAGGGCGTGGCGGGCAATATCGAGTTCGTCCAGGCCGACGCTGAAAAGTTGCCGTTCCCCGACAACCATTTCGACTGCGTGACCATCGCCTTCGGCCTGCGCAACGTGACCCACAAGGAAGACGCGATCCGCTCGATGCTGCGCGTCCTCAAGCCGGGCGGCCGCCTGTTGGTGCTGGAGTTCTCCAAGCCCACCAACGCGCTGATGTCCAAGGTCTATGACACCTACTCCTTCGCCTTCATGCCATTGATGGGCAAGCTGATCACCAATGACGCCGAAAGCTATCGCTACCTGGCCGAATCGATCCGCATGCACCCCGATCAGGAAACCCTGAAGTCAATGATGGTAGAAGCCGGTTTCGACCGCGTGACCTACCACAACATGACCTCGGGCATCGTCGCCCTGCATCGCGGCATCAAGCCCTGATGCTGTTCGCCGGCCTTCTCGCCAGCGTTGAACACGGCCTCAACCGTGTGCTGCGCCTGGACAGTACCGCCCTGGCGCGGCTTGCGCACCTCAGCGGCAAAGTCATTGCCGTCGACTGCCGCAGCCCCGCCTTGCAGCTGTTTATCCTGCCCAGCGATGAAGGCCTGATGCTCGCGAGCCAATGGGCCGCAGAAGCCGACTGTACCCTGCGTGCGCCGGCATCGAGCCTGCTGCACCTGGCCCTGAGCCGCAACAAGACGGCCATCCTGCACAGCGCCGAGGTGGAGCTGGAAGGCGACAGTTCGGTGCTGATGGACCTGGCCGCCGTGCTGCAGGACCTGGAACTGGACTGGGAATACGAGCTGTCGCGCTGGATCGGTCCAGTGGCCACCCAGTTGATCAGCGGGCACCTGCGCAGCCGCTCGCGCTGGTACCAGCAAGGGTTCGCCAGCCTTAACCAGAACCTCGCCGAATACCTGAGCGAAGAATCGCGCACCCTGGTCGGAGAACGGGAAGCGCAAGCGCGCTTTCGTGAACTCGACAAGGCCAAAATCGACCTGGAACGCCTTGAGGCGCGCTTCGAGCGCCTAAGCCGTTCCCTTGATCCAAGCGATAACGCATGAAGCTGCTCGCCGTCCGCCGTTTGTTTCGTATCCAGCGCGTCGTAATCCGCTACCGCCTCGATGACCTGCTGTTCGCCCTGCCTTTGCCGTGGTTCCTGCTGGCGGTGCGCTATGTGCTGCCGTGGCGCTGGTTCCCGCGCAAACAACTGGCACTGAGCCGTGGCGCACGCCTGCGCCTGGCACTGCAGGACCTGGGGCCGATCTTCATCAAGTTCGGGCAGATCCTCTCGACCCGCCGCGACTTGCTGCCCGAGGACATCGCCGACGAGTTGATGCTGCTGCAGGACCGCGTGCCGCCGTTCGACTCCCAACAGTCAATGGCGTTGATCGAAGAGCAACTGGGCAAGAAGATCAGCGAAGTCTTCAGCCGCTTCGACGTCGAGCCCCTCGCCTCGGCCTCCGTGGCCCAAGTGCACGCGGCACAGCTCAAGACCGGCGAAGAAGTGGTGGTAAAGGTAATCCGCCCTGGCCTCAAGCCGATCATCGGCCAGGATCTGGCATGGCTGTTCATCCTCGCCCGTGCCGCCGAGCGTTTCTCGGCCGATGCACGCCTGCTGCACCCGGTGGACGTGGTCGCCGACTACGAAAAAACCATCTACGACGAACTCGACCTGCTGCGCGAAGCCGCCAACGCCAGCCAGCTCAAGCGCAACTTCGAAGGCTCGCCACTGCTGTACGTGCCACAAGTGTATTGGGACTGGTGCCGCCCTAAAGTGCTGGTGATGGAGCGCATCTACGGCGTGCAGGTCACCGACCTCGCGACCCTGGCCGACCAGCGCACCGACATGAAGATGCTCGCCGAGCGCGGCGTGGAGATCTTCTTCACCCAAGTGTTCCGCGACAGCTTCTTCCACGCCGACATGCACCCCGGCAACATCTTTGTCAGCACCGTGAACCCGTGGAGCCCGCAGTACATCGCGATCGACTGCGGCATCGTCGGCAGCCTGACCCCGGAAGACCAGGACTACCTGGCCCGCAACCTGTTCGCCTTCTTCAAGCGCGACTACCGGCGTGTGGCGCAGTTGCACATCGATTCGGGCTGGGTGCCGGCGGAAACCAAGCTCAACGAATTCGAAGCGGCGATCCGCACCGTGTGCGAGCCGATCTTCGAAAAACCATTAAAAGATATTTCCTTCGGCCAGGTGCTGATGCGCCTGTTCCAGACCGCGCGGCGCTTCAACATGGAAGTGCAGCCACAGTTGGTATTGCTGCAAAAAACCCTGCTGAACATCGAAGGCCTGGGCCGCCAGCTGTACCCGGACCTCGACCTGTGGAACACCGCCCAGCCGTTCCTGGAACGCTGGATGCGCGAGCGCATGAGCCCGAAAACCGTGCTGGGCAACCTGCACAGCCAGATGGAACAACTGCCGCACCTGGCCAACATGACCCGCGACCTGCTGGAGCGCATGTCCCAGCCCCACGCCAAGGACCCGGCGCCGCCTTGGAAGAAGCGCAAGGACGACTGGTTCCTGCGCCTGCTGGGCGCTGCTCACCTGGTCGGTGGGGTGATGCTGGCCATCGGTGGCCCGCTGAACCAACTGGGCCACTGGCCGGCTGGCATCATGGTCGCCGTGGGTATCTATCTGATCGTGCGTCGATAGCCAATCCGGTTATACACTGTCGCAAATTGCCGGAGCCGAACATGAAAGACTGGCTGGACGATATCAAGTGGGACAGTGACGGCCTGGTGCCGGCCATTGCCCAGGACTACAAGACCGGGCGCGTGCTGATGATGGCCTGGATGAACCGTGAGGCCTTGAGCCTCACCGCCGCTGAGCAGCGTGCCATCTACTGGTCACGCTCGCGTGGCAAACTGTGGCGCAAGGGCGAAGAGTCCGGGCACGTGCAGACCCTGCACGAGATGCGCATCGACTGCGACGCCGACGTGGTGATCCTCATGGTCGAGCAGATCGGCGACATCGCCTGCCACACCGGCCGCCACAGCTGCTTCTATCGCGTTTTCGAAAATGGCGAATGGAAGACCGTCGAGCCGGTGCTCAAAGACCCCGACGCCATTTACTCGGCAGGACACTAAGACATGAGCGATACCCTGAACCGCGTGGCCCAGGTGCTGGAAGACCGCAAAGGCGCGGATGCCGACAGCTCCTACGTCGCCAGCCTGTACCACAAGGGCTTGAACAAGATCCTGGAAAAACTCGGCGAAGAATCCGTCGAGACCATCATCGCCGCTAAGGACGCGCAAATCAGCGGCGACTGCAGCGATGTCATCTACGAAACCGCCGACCTATGGTTCCATAGCCTGGTCATGCTCGCCCAACTGGGGCAGCATCCGCAGGCAGTGCTGGATGAACTGGACCGTCGCTTCGGCTTGTCCGGGCATGCCGAGAAGGCCTCGCGCCCGTCCGCCTGAATAACCAAGACTAGAGGATTTGCAGCATGGGCATTTTTGACTGGAAACACTGGATCGTCATCCTGGTGGTGGTGGTACTGGTGTTCGGCACCAAGAAACTGAAGAACCTGGGCACCGACGTGGGCGAGTCGATCAAGGGCTTTCGCAAAGCCATGAACGACGACGAAAAGCCGGCCGATCCCGCCGCCAACCCGGTCCCCCCGGCGCAGCCTGTGCACCCGCAGGCCACTCAGCCGATCACCGAGCGTCGCACCTTCGACGTACAGGCTGAGAAAGTCGAAGAGCCGACCCGCAAAGACTCGTGAGCACTGACTAATGTTTGGTATCAGCTTCTCTGAACTGCTGCTCGTCGGCCTCGTGGCCCTGCTGGTACTGGGGCCGGAACGCCTGCCCGGTGCAGCACGCACGGCCGGCCTGTGGATCGGGCGCCTGAAACGCAGTTTCAACGCCATCAAACAGGAAGTTGAACGGGAAATCGGCGCCGACGAGATCCGTCGGCAACTGCACAACGAGCATATTCTGTCGTTGGAACAGGAAGCCCGGAAGATTCTGTCGCCCGTGCATGAGCCCGCCAAACCGGCGGAGCCCGCTGTCGAAAACAGCATCGCGCCTGCGGTTGAGGCCGCACCCGTGGCACCGACCGCGCCAACCGAGCCTGCGCCGACGCCCACCGCGTCGCCCGCGCCCCATGACCCTACATTGCCGCCGCGAGCCCCATGAGCGCTGATAAACCGGAAAACGACCAGCATATGCCGCTGGTCTCGCACCTCACCGAGCTGCGTACCCGCCTGCTGCGTTGCGTAGCGGCCATCTTCATCATCTTTGCCGGGTTGTTCGCCTTTACCCAGCAGATCTACACCTTCGTCTCCACACCACTGCGCCAGTACCTGCCGGCCGGTGCGACGATGATCGCCACCGATGTGTCGTCGCCGTTCCTCACGCCGTTGAAGCTGACCATGATGGTGTCGCTGTTCCTGGCGATCCCGGTGATCCTGCACCAGATCTGGGGCTTTATCGCACCGGGCCTGTACAAGCATGAGAAGCGCATCGCCGTGCCGTTGCTGGTGTCGAGCATCCTGCTGTTCTACACCGGCATGGCGTTCGCCTACTTCCTGGTGTTCCCGCTGATCTTCAAATTCTTCGCCGCCGCCACCCCGGCCGGCGTGGAAATGATGACGGACATCACCAGCTACCTCGACTTCGTGATGACGCTGTTCTTCGCTTTTGGCGTGGCCTTCGAAATTCCGGTGGCCGTGGTACTGCTGGTGTGGATCGGCGTGGTCAACGTGGCGTACCTGAAGAAAATCCGCCCGTACGTGATCATCGGCTGCTTCGTGGTCGGCATGATCCTCACGCCGCCGGACATCTTCTCCCAGACCTTGCTGGCCGTACCGATGTGGATGCTGTTCGAGATCGGCATCCTGTTCAGCGGCTTGATCAGCAAGCGCGGCGAACACCCGGATGATCAGCCTGACGACGACCAGCCGCCAGCGACCCAGCCGTGAACCTGCTGCTACTGGAAGAGGCCGACTTCATCGCGGCCGACCGCGTGGTACTGCGTGATCGGCGCCTGGTGCACATGCAGGAAGTCCATCGCGCCGTCGTCGGCGACAGCCTGCGCGTCGGCCGCATTGGCGGGCTGATGGGCAATGCGCAACTGCTGCGCCTGGAAGCCACCGAAGCCGAGCTGCAAGTGAGCGTCGACCAACCACCACCGGCCAAGCTGCCGCTGACCCTGCTGCTGGCCCTTCCCCGCCCAAAGATGCTGCGTCGGGTATTGCAGACTGTGGCGGCGATGGGCGTGCCCAAGGTGGTGCTGGTCAACAGCTACCGGGTCGAAAAGAGCTTCTGGCAAACCCCATTCCTGGAACCTGAGGCGATTCGCGAGCAATTGATCCTCGGCCTTGAACAGGCGCGGGACACGGTATTGCCCGAGATCATCATCGAAAAACGCTTCAAGCCCTTCGTCGAAGACCGCCTGCCGGCCATGGCCGCAGGCAGCCTGGGGCTGATTGGCCATCCCGGTGATTACCCGGCCTGCCCACGCGGACTGGACGAGCCGGTGACCCTGGCGATCGGCCCGGAAGGTGGCTGGATTCCCTACGAAGTGGACCTGCTCACCCAAGCTGGCTTGCAGCCCGTGCAGTTGGGCGCGCGCATCCTGCGCGTCGAAACCGCCGTCACCGCCCTGCTCGCCCGTCTCTTCTAAATCTCACTCGCCGCCCTCCTACAGAAAAGTCTGTCACCGCCGATACCCTTTGAATAAGTCCAAGCCTTGTTCCAGGGGAGTTCGCAGCATGCATCGTTGGTTAGCCGAAAAGCTGGGGAATATCAGCGTCAAGACCAAACTCGGCGTGGGCTTCGGCCTGGTGTTACTGCTGACATTATTGATCATGTTCACTGGCTGGACCGGCCTGGGCGATGTCACCAGTCGCGGTGACAAGCTGGGCCATATCTCCAGCCTCAACGGGCTGACCAAGGACTTGCGCCTGGCGCGCCTGGACTTCGAAATGCGGCGCGGCGAACAAGGCACCGACGCGGTCAACAACCTGATCGCCAAGCTGGACAGTGGTCTGAAAACCGCCGCAGACCTGATCGAACAACCCGACGACAAGGCCCTTGTCGAACAGCAACAGGACGCCCTGAGCCAGTATAAAAAGGCCTTTGCCACCATGGTTCAGGCCGGGCTCAAGCGTGAAGGTGCCCGCAGTAAACTGGGCGATACCGCCGACAACGCCGTAGCGAAGGTCAGCGAGGTCGAAAAAAGCCTGCTGCAAGGCGACAGCGTCACGCAGTTCAACAGCGTGGTCGACCTGAGCAAACTGATCCAGCAGGCGCGCTTCCAGGTGCGCGGCTACACCTACAGCGCCAAGGTCGAAGCTGAACAACCGGCCCTCGACGCCATTGATAACGCGGTGAAAAAGATCACCGAACTGCAGGGCCAACTGCCCGCGCAGTACCAGGCCAACCTGGAGGAGGCCAGCACCTCGCTGCAAGCCTACCGCGCGGCGGTCAGCCAGTACCGTGACTCTCAGACCGCCGCCGCCGCTGCGTTGAAGATCATGAGTGCCCAGGGTGACACGCTGTTGGGCCACAGCGACAAACTCACCCTCTCGCAAACCGTGGTGCGCGACGCCGACGCCGCGCACGCCAAACAACTCTTGCTGCTGGCTACCGTACTGGCGCTGATCTTTGGTCTGGTGGCCGCCTGGGCGATCACGCGCCAGATCGTGATTCCGCTGAACCAGACCCTCCAGGTTGCCCAGCGCGTGGCATCGGGCGACCTGAGCCACAACCTCACCTCCATGCGCCAGGATGAGCTGGGCCAGCTGCAACGTGCCATGCAAAGCATGACCGTCGGTTTGCGCGAACTGATCGGCGGCATCAGCGACGGCGTCACCCAGATCGCCAGCGCCGCCGAGCAACTGTCGGCCGTGACCGAACAGACCAGCGCCGGGGTCAACAGCCAGAAGGTCGAAACGGACCAGGTGGCCACCGCCATGAATGAAATGGCCGCTACCGTGCAAGAAGTCGCGCGTAACGCCGAGGAAGCCTCCGAAGCGGCCGTAGCGGCTGACCAGCAGGCCCGTGAAGGCGACAAGGTGGTCGGCGAAGCCATCGCCCAGATCGAGCGCCTGGCCACCGAAGTGGGCAACTCCACGGTTGCCATGGGCGACCTGAAGCGCGAAAGCGACAAGATCGGCAGCGTGCTCGACGTGATCAAGTCCGTGGCCCAGCAAACCAACCTGCTGGCCCTCAACGCTGCGATTGAAGCCGCGCGTGCCGGGGAAGCCGGTCGGGGCTTCGCTGTGGTAGCGGACGAGGTGCGCAGCCTGGCCCAACGCACTCAGAAGTCCACCGAAGAGATCGAAGAACTGATCGTCGGCCTGCAAAGCGGCACTCAGCAAGTGGCGACCATCATGGACAACAGCCGCGGCCTGACCGACAGCAGCGTCGAACTGACCCGCCGTGCCGGCAGTGCCCTGGCGAGCATCACTCGGACAGTCTCGACCATCCAGGCGATGAACTCGCAGATCGCCACCGCTGCCGAACAGCAAAGCGCGGTGGCCGAGGAGATCAACCGCAGCGTGCTGAATGTGCGCGATGTGTCGGAGCAGACGGCTGCGGCCAGTGAAGAGACCGCAGCGTCGAGTACCGAACTGGCGCGCCTGGGCACCCATTTGCAAGCACTGGTCGGCCGCTTCAGGGTCTGACGCACCTCACCGCGTGGCGACCTGCCCAGGGTCGCCGCCTTCAGTCTGTGAAATTTCCTACACGTTTATCAGGCTCACCCGACCGCCAAGAGAGCTAGCGTTCAAGTCACGTCAATGTGTGCGCGCACCTGCGGTGCCCGACACGACGATAACGCCCGCTACTCACTTGTCGGAGGTTGATCATGCTTCGTCGAATGACTCACCTGTTGGGTGACGCCAGTGTCACCCTCAAACTGGCCTTGGGCTTTTCCCTGGTACTGGCCCTGAGCCTCATCATTGCCGTAACAGGCTGGCAAGCCCTGGCGGCCTCCCTCTACCGTTCGCAAACGCTGACCGTGCTCGCGCAACTGGCGGTGGCAGGTGAGGAATTGCGCGCTGACAGAATCCTCTACCGCACCCTTGACGATGCCAATAGCCTCAATAGGTTGAGCGCGAGCATGGAGAAAATCGATGGACACCTTAAGGCGCTTTCCAACCGACTGATAGCGCCAAAACCCATTGAGTATCTGCAAGAGATGGCGCGTATTGGCGCAACGTTCAACACCACACTCAAGGACGTGCCTTCGCTGGTTAAAACACGCGAAAACACCCGCGAAGAATTGAAACAAAGCTCCACGCGGACCGGCGACGTGCTGGCGCAACTGGCCAGTGACTTGCCTGATCAAGAAGACGAAAAAGCCCTCGACGCCGTCGAAAACCTGCGCCAGGCCATAGAGCAGGCGGAAGATCGAGCCCAAAGCCCCGCCTGGGCTGCCAGTTCCCTGGATGCTTATGCCCAGGCCGTGAACGACGCAGAGCGCAACCTCGAACTCGCCCAGGCGGCCGTCGCGAAGCTGCCGGTCGATAGCACCGCACTGAAAAATGCCGTACTCGAGATCCGCACCCGCCTGACACGCCTCAAGGAAGCACAGCTTACGACCGAAAAATCGCAAAACCAGTTGGAGCAGCAGTTGGATCAGTTACTCGGGCAGAGTGACTTGTTGAGCCAGGATCAGACCCAGCGACGCGACCACGAAGCCGAGCAAGCCCGCACCCAAACCCTCGGCGTGACCGCTGCCGCATTGCTTTTGGGCATCCTGGCCGCCTGGGTGATTGCCGGACAAATAGTGACACCGCTGCGCAAAGCCCTGTCAGTGGCCAATCGCATTGCCGAAGGCGATCTGAGCCACGAAGTGCAGACCCGTCGCAAGGATGAGTTGGGCCAGCTGCAACACAGCATGACTCAGATGACGCTGAACCTGCGCGGGCTGATTGGCAATATCAGCGATAACGCGCAGCAAATCGCCAGCGCTGCCGAGGAGCTTTCCACCATCACCGAACAAACCCGTGCGGGGGTGAGTAATCAGCGAGAGGAAACCGAGCAGGTGGCAGCCGCCATGAATCAGATGCTGGCCACCGCCCAGGAAGTTGCGCGCCATGCCGAGCAGGCTTCGATTGCCGCCGGCCAGGCCAATCACCAGACTGACCTGGGCGATCAGGTCGTGACGGATGTCGTGGCGCAAATTGAGCACCTCGCCCATGAGATGGCACGCTCAAGCCAGGCCATGCTGGCGTTGCAACGGGAGAGCCAGAAGATCGGCAGCGTGCTGGATGTGATCAAGTCCGTGTCGCAGCAGACCAATCTGCTGGCGCTCAACGCCGCGATAGAAGCCGCACGGGCCGGCGAGGCTGGCCAAGGGTTTGCGGTAGTCGCCGATGAGGTACGCAGCCTCGCTCAAAGGACCCAGCAGTCCGCCGAGGAAATCGAAGAGTTGATTGGTGGCTTGCACAGTGGCACGCAGCAAGTCGCCGATATCCTGGACTACAGCCGCACGCTGACCGACAACAGCGTCGGCCTGGCACGCAATGCCGGGGACGCCCTGAGCGAAATCGCCCGTACAGTCCTGGTCATCCAGGAAATGAACCCACAGATTGCGGCAGCCGCCGAAGAGCAAAGCGCGGTCGCCGAAGAGATCAATCGCAGTGTATTGAAAGTTCGCGATGCCTCGGAGCAAACCGCCGCCGCCAGCGAACAGACGGCAGCGGCGAGCATCGAACTGGCGCGACTGGGAACGGATTTGCAGCAGTGCGTGGGGCAGTTCAAGGTCTGACCGCCCTGACCAAGTCCTACAGAACTTGACGCAGAAACGCCTGGGCCCGGGGGTCCTTCGGCGCATCGAAGAACTCGGCCGGGGCCGCATCTTCCAGCAATTTGCCGTGATCGAAGAACAGCACCCGGTCTGCCACTTCACGGGCAAAGCCCATTTCGTGGGTGACGCAGACCATGGTCATGCCTTCCAGGGCCAAGGTCTTCATCACATCCAGCACTTCGCCGACCATCTCCGGGTCCAGCGCCGAGGTGGGCTCGTCGAACAGCATGACCTTGGGGTCCATTGCCAAGGCCCGGGCAATCGCGACCCGCTGCTGCTGGCCGCCGGACAAGCGTGATGGAAATTCGTTGGCCTTCTGCGCAATCCCGACCTTTTCCAGCAAGGCCAGGGCCTTGGCCTCACTCTCCTTCTTGCTGCGCTTGCGTACGACCTTCTGCGCCAGGCACAGGTTTTCCAGCACGGTCATATGCGGGAACAGGTTGAAGTGCTGGAACACCATGCCGACTTCGCGGCGATAGGCGTTCACGTCGGTCTTCGGGTCAGCCAGTTGCAGGCCGTCGATGCTCACCGATCCCGAGTCGAATTCTTCCAGGCCGTTGAGGCAACGCAGGAAGGTGGACTTGCCGGAGCCGGACGGGCCGATCACCACCAGCACTTCGCCCTTGGCCACCTGGGTGGTCACGTTGTCGACCGCGCGGACCACATGGCCACGGGTGTCGAAGACTTTTACCAGATCGCGGACTTCAATCACTTTGCGCGAGCCTCCGCTCTAGCCGGCTGGCCATTTTCGACAGCGGCAGGTTGATCAGCAGGTACAGGCCTGCGACGCAGAACAGGATTTCAAACGGCGAAAACGAGGTGGTGATCACTTCGCGGCCGCTCTTGAGCAGTTCGGTAATGGCAATCACCGAGACCAGTGATGTGTCCTTCACCAGGCTTATAAATTGCCCGGCCAACGGCGGCAGCACGCGCTTGAACGCTTGCGGCAACACCACATGACGCATCGACTGGCTGGCGCTCAGGCCCAAGGACCGCGCGGCTTCGTTCTGGCCACGGGTAATGGACTGCACGCCGGCGCGGACGATTTCCGCCACATACGCGCCGGTGAACAACGACAGCGCGGCGATCCCGGCGAATTCGCGGGACAGGTTGAGCACCGTGCCGATAAAGAAATAGAAAATGAAGATCTGCACCAATAGTGGCGTACCACGCACCAGTTCGACGTAGATCGTCGACAGATCCCGCAGGGTCGGGTTGCTGGACAAACGGCACAGGCCGGTTGCCAGGCCGATGATCAACCCAAGGATGCCGGACACCACCGACAGCCACAGCGTGGTCCACAACCCCCACATCAGCGGGCCCAATGCCCAATGGCGGGTCACGCCCACCACATCGCCTTCGGCAACGTCGTCGCCACGCGCGACTTGCAGGCTGTTGTCGGCAACGGTCAGCTTTTGCTCGGCGCCCGCGTCGTTGCGCAGAGTCACTTCGGCGACGTCGCCTTTGCGCACCAACTCAACGACGGTGGAGATGTCCTCGGCGCGCTGGGACACTTCGGCCTGATAGGCGAAGTATTGCGGCACGCGGTTCCAGCGCCACTCGTAGGACATCAGCGAGGTGGCGTAGTACAGGGCGCCAGCCAGGCCGACCAGCACGACCACGGTCAGCAGGTGCCAGGGCCATTGGGCTTTTTTCTGTTTCATTTCTGGTTCCAGGGTGTGTGTCGCCTGTGAGGCTGCCTTCGCGAGCAAGTCGAACCGTCGAACCGCCGCTCCCTCATTCGATCGCATTCTCATGTTGGAACTCGGTCAAATGTGGGGGCGACGTTCGACTTGCTCGCGAAGGGCGCGACTCGGTCTTAAGCCTTATTCCATGTCCTTGAGCCACTCGGAGCTCTTGAACCACTTGTCATGGATGCGATCGTAGGTGCCGTCGTTGCGGATCTGGTGCAGGAAGTTGTTGATGAAGTTGATGCTGTCGTAGTCCCCTTTCTTCAGGCCGAATGCCAGGGGTTCGAAGGTGAAGGGTTCTTCGAGGTACACCAGCTTGCCATTACCGACCTTTTTCTCCGCCACTACGTTGTACGGCGCGTCATACACAAAGGCGTCGGCCTTGCCGTTGACTACGTCCAGCACGCCTTCCTGCTCGTTGTCGTAGCCATGGTATTTGGCCTTGGAGATCAGCTTCTTGGCCACCATCTCACCGGTAGTGCCGAGCTTTGAGGTCAGGCGGTATTTCTCGTCATTCAGGTCTTTATAGGACTTGATGGTGCCTTCCAACTCCTTGCGGATCAGCAGGGTCTGGCCGACCACGATGAAGGGTTCGCTGAAGTTCAGGCGCAGGTTGCGTTCCTGGGTCAGCGTCATGCCGCTGCCGATCATGTCGAACTTGTCGGTCAGCAGGGCCGGGATGATACCGTCGTAGCCGGTGGAGATCGGCTCGAACTTGACGCCCATGGACTTGGCCATGGCCTTGAGGATGTCCACTTCGAAACCGATGATTTCGCCACGCTTGTTGGTCATCTGGAACGGCATGTAGGTCGGGTCCATGCCGACTTTCAGCGTACCGCGCTTGACCGCATCGTCGATGGCGCCGGCCTGGGCCGCATTGACCGCGACCAGCGCGGTGACGCCAAGCAGCAGCATCGAAAGATACTTTTTCATCATCAAGTCCCCTGAACGATTCTTATAAGGTCGGCGCGCGAAAGGGCTGCACCATTTCGGGGTGCGATCCTAACCCACTCCCCTGCTGTCACAAAGGTTTCACGGCTATTTGTTATCGGCGTATGTCGGAAAGGCCCCACAACAGGGCAGCAAAGAGCAGGCGTAGACACGTGCGTGAGCGATTGAGGCAACGACTTGATGTGTAAGCAGTTATGACTTTCACTCGATCTCCGCCAGCCAGGCAGTGTCGTTGAACCACTTGTCATGCAGACGATCGTAGGTCCCGTCCTGGGCAATCTGGTTGAGGAAATGATTGATCCAGTTAAGGCTGTCGACATCACCTTTTTTCACGCCAAACGCCAGCGGCTCGAACGTGAACGGCTGCTCAAGTGCCAGCAGCGTGGCGTTTTCCGGGCGGCTCAGGGCGATCAGGTTGTAGGGCGCGTCATGAATAAAAGCATCCGCCTTGCCCTGCACCACTTGGCGTACCCCTTCCTCCGGTGTCGAAAAACTGCTGATTCGGGCCGCCCCAAGGAACCGTCGCGCCGCCGCCTCGCCGGTAGTGCCTTCGGTGGTGGCGATCTGGTAGCTGGCGTCGTCCAGGTCCTCGACACTGGCGACCTTGCCCGCAAGGCGTGGATGCAACAACACGGACTGGCCGACCACAATGAACGAGTCGCTGAAGTTCAGCTTGAGGTTGCGCTCCTGAGTGACGGTCATGCCGCTGCCGATCAGGTCGAAACTCTTCGCCTGCAACCCCGCCACCAGCTCGGTGTAAGGCATCGAGACCATTTCAAGCTCTACCCCCAGAGCCTGGCTCATCACGTTAAGCAGGTCGATTTCAAAACCGACGATACGGCCCTGTTTATCGGTCATTTCGAAGGGCACATAGGTGGGCGTGGTACCAACTTTCAGCACGCCGCGTCGAACGGCGTCATCAATCGCGCCTGCCTGCGCCAGCCCCATGTGAATCAACGCGACAGCACTTAGCAACAGCGCCGAACAATAGCTTTTGCTCATGGATTATCCCTGTGGCGAGTCAAATACGGGGGCGATGCTAACTCAGCGACGGGCACGGCAATACGCCTCAAACGAGGTCTTTTGTTTCGAAAAAACAAGGGGTTGGCGCAGGAGGGGAAGAAGCGGAAGACGCTGTAGGAACAGCGCTTAAAACACCCCCGAGGTGAGCCCTCGGGGGCGTCTGAATCAGGCCGGTTGGGCCTGGGACAACAGCGGTTGCAACGGCAGCAACGGCGCGTGCGGGTCAGCCTTGATCGAATCCCGCCAGGCGGCGAGCCACTCGGCATGGCCTTCGCTCCAGACCTGCTCGTGCAGGCGGGCAAGGGCCACCGGGTCACTGAGCAAGGCCAGGCGTTCAGCGTTGTTGAGGCCGGCAGGGCCGACTTTCAACGCGTGACGCACACGCTCGGCACGCAGGTACTCGATCGGCTCGGCCTGGGCATGACGCGAGGTTGCCAGGGCACAGGCCAGGGCGTTCTGCTGCGGGTCGACCACCGAACGCACGAAGCCGTCGTTCAGCGCGTGCCAACGGTTTTCGTGGGTGTACTTGTCGGTGGACAACAGCGCTTGCGGCGGATTGTATTCCTCAGGGATCAGGAACAGGCTCTCGTCACGGGACTTGAGGCCCAAACCGACACGGCTGGAGATCACCGACACCGGGATCGACAGCATCAGCGAACCCACGATCGGTACCAACCACCACAGGAAACTCGGGTTCAACCACACCACCAGCAGCGCCCACAGGAAGCCCAGCAGGGTTTGCGGACCGTGGCGCTTGACCGCTTCGCTCCATGGGGTGGAGTCGTCGTCACGCTGCGGCGAGTTCCAGGTCGCAGCCCAGCCGAGAAACGCGGCAAGTACGAAGCGAGTGTGGAAAATCATCCGCACCGGCGCCAGCAGCATGGAGAACAACATCTCCAGCAGCATCGACAAGGTCACCTTGAACTTGCCACCGAACTCTTTCGCGCCCTTGGCCCAGATCAGGATGATGCTCAGCAGTTTCGGCAGGAACAGCAGCACGATAGTCGTGGAGAACAGCGCCACCGCCTTGTCCGGGTGCCATTGCGGCCACAGCGGGTACAACTGGCGTGGTGCCATGAAGTACTGCGGCTCCATCAGGGTGTTTACCGCCAGCAGCGCCGTGGACAGCACCAGGAACAGGAACCACAACGGCGCCGACAGGTAGGACATCACGCCGGTCAGGAACACCGCACGGTGCACCGGGTGCATGCCCTTGACGAGGAACAGGCGGAAGTTCATCAGGTTGCCGTGGCACCAGCGACGGTCACGCTTGAGCTCATCCAGCAGGTTCGGTGGCAGTTCTTCGTAGCTGCCTGGCAGGTCGTAGGCAATCCACACGCCCCAGCCAGCACGACGCATCAGCGCAGCTTCAACGAAGTCGTGGGACAGAATGGAACCGGCGAACGCGCCTTTGCCCGGCAACGGCGCCAGGGCGCAGTGCTCGATAAACGGTTTCATGCGGATGATCGCGTTGTGACCCCAGTAGTGGGATTCACCCAGCTGCCAGAAGTGCAAGCCGGCGGTGAACAGCGGGCCGTACACACGGGTAGCGAACTGCTGCATGCGCGCATACAGCGTGTCCATACCCGACGCACGCGGCGCAGTCTGGATAATCCCCGCGTCCGGCGTGGCTTCCATCAGGCGTACCAGGCTGGTCAGGCATTCGCCGCTCATCACGCTGTCCGCGTCGAGCACGACCATGTACTTGTAGTCACCGCCCCAACGACGGCAGAAGTCGTCGAGGTTGCCGCTCTTGCGCTTTACGCGACGGCGACGACGGCGATAGAAGATCTTGCCGAAACCACCGGCTTCACGGCACACGTCGAGCCAGGCTTGCTGCTCGGCGATGCAGATGTCGGCGTCATTACTGTCGCTGAGCACGAAGAAGTCGAAGCGATCCAGGTCACCGGTGGCGGCCACCGACTCAAACGTCGCGCGCAAACCGGCAAATACCCGAGGCACGTCTTCGTTGCAGATCGGCATCACCAACGCGGTACGGGCGTCTTTGGGAATCGGCTCGTCACCGGCACTTTTACCGGAGATGCGGTATTTATCGTGGCCAGTCAGCAACTCCAGAAAGCCCATCAGCGCAGTCCAGAAACCGGCCGACACCCAGCAGAACAAGATCCCGAACATGATCAGGATGCTGGTTTGCAGGGCGTATGGCAGTACCTGGGTGGCGGTTTGCAGCAGGGTCTGGTTGCGGATTTCGTCGAAGTCCACCAGCGACCAGCCCTGGTACGGCATGATGCCTTTCATGTACCAACCGGCGACGAGGGTCTGGCCGATCATCAGCACCAGCAGGATGTAACGGCGGATGGAGCCGACGGTACGCCAGCGCGCAGCCGGCAATACACGCTCATCCTTTGGCGGAGCAGGCGGGTTGCTGCGCCCGGTGATACGACGCCAGCCGCGCACCAGGATATTGGTGCGCCATGGCTCCGGGACCACGCGGGTACGACGGATCGGCGGCGTGGCCTTCAGGCACACGCGGCCAGCGGCGTCGAGCGCCAGCATTTCGGCGTCTTGCAGCTCTTCGGCCGTGCTCAGGGTCAACCGCGTGCCGACCGACGCCTGTGCGGCATCGCCAGGCGCGTCAAAGGTCGACGACGACAAGCGTTCGTGCAACTCGGTGAAGGATGTGCAGCCCGCCAGTTCGGCGCGCTGCTCAGCGGTCATCGGTAGATGCGCCAGATACTCCTGCAGAGTTTCTGGCTGGACTTGAGAGTTACTCATCGGCAGGCAACTGATAGCTCCAGGTTTCGGTCAGGACTTGTTCGGTCTTGATCGGCTCCGGTGTGGCTGGGGCAGCTTCTGGCTGCTTGGCTTCCTTGTCTTTCGCGTCTTTCTTGGCCTGTTTTTCGTGCTGCTTGGCCAGGACCTTGTCGGCCTTGAGCACGTGGCTCGAGTCCTGCTCAGGGGCAGGTGGCGGAACGTCCTGCACCAGCGCTGCGCGCATTTCGGTCGGCTTGCCTGCGTCCTTGATCTTCATGCGCAGGGTCAGGCGCCAGCCTTTGGTGTGCTCGTTGTAGCGCACGCTGTTTTCAACCAGTTCGGCGTTGTCGCTGACACTGACTTGGCTACGCACCGCGGCATCCGACGGCAAAGCCTTGAGGGACGGGCCCTCGAAGTCCACCAGGTAGGCCACGCTGCCATCCGGCTGACGGATCAGGTTGGATTGCTTCACGTCACCGGTGGAGCGCAGGGTCTGCTTGACCCAGGCGCTGTCGCTCGGGTGCAGGGCCTTTTCGTCCATGGTCCAGTGCAGGCGATAGGAAACGTCCAGTGGCTTGCCGATTTCAGGCAGCTCTGCCGGGCTCCAGAACGCAACGATGTTGTCGTTGGTTTCATCGGCGGTCGGGATTTCCACCAGGTTGACGGTGCCTTTGCCCCAGTCGCCCTCAGGCTCGATCCAGGCGCTTGGGCGCTTGTCGTAGTTGTCGTCCAGGTCTTCGTAGTGGCTGAAGTCGCGACCGCGTTGCAGCAGGCCGAAACCTTTCGGGTTCTCTACGGTGAAGTTGCTGACCGACAGGTGTTTAGGGTTGTTCAGGGGGCGCCAGATCCACTCGCCGTTGCCGGCATGGATCGACAGACCGCTGGAGTCGTGCAGTTCACGGCGGTAGTTCAGCACTTTGGAAGGCTGGTTCGCGCCGAACAGGTACATGCTGGTCAACGGGGCAACGCCCAGTTTGCTGACTTTGTCGCGCAGGAACATCTGGGATTTCACGTCGACAATGGTGTCGGTGCCCGGACGCAGGATCAGGCGATAAGCACCCGTAGCCCGTGGAGAGTCCAGCAGGGCAAAGATCACCAGTTGTTTCTCACCCGGCTTTGGACGCTCGATCCAGAACTCGGTGAAACGCGGGAATTCTTCGCCGGACGGCAATGCCGTGTCGATCGCCATGCCGCGGGCGGACAGGCCATACGCCTGGCCCTTGCCGACCACGCGGAAATAGCTCGCGCCCAGCATGGTCATGATTTCGTCTTGCTTGTCGGCCTTGTTGATCGGGTACAGCACACGGAAGCCGGCATAACCCAGCTGTTCGGTGGCTTTGGGATCAAACTTCACGTCGCCGAAATCGAAGCGCGTCGGGTCGTATTTGATTTCCTGAACGCTGTCGGCGGTGACTTCGTTGATTTTCACCGGTGTATCAAAGTGCATACCCTGGTGATAGAAGGACAGCTTGAACGGGGTGTTCTGATCGGCCCACTCGGCTTTTTCGTTGCGGAAACGAATCTTCTGGTAGTCCGCGAACTTCATTTCGCGGAATTCGTTCGGCAGATTGCTGCGCGGAGCTTCGTATTTCTGCCCGGCCAGCTCTTTTGCCTTGGCCGACACATCATCCAGACTGAATGCCCACAGTTGACCCGCGCCGAACAGGCAAAACAGGGCGGAGCCCGTCACCAGTGCGTTTCGTAACCGTTTGGCAGACAATTTTGGTGCATTACAGGGACTAACAATCACGAGCAACCCTCGCCGAAAACAGATCAAAAAACCAACGGCCAGCTATCTATATGCCAGGTTGGCGAGCATTGTTCCGACTCCCGTGGGGCAAAATGATTCCCCAGTGGTTGTCGGACAAGTCTCTACCTAAGTCAAAATGGACCAAACAACGCTGATCCCCGTAGCGCGCGATTATCTAGTAGCCCGCGAAACAACGCATCAGGGATAACGAAGTATTTGTAGCGAAATCCTGCGTTTTTAGGCATTAAAAGTCGTTTTTAATACATTCACGTCTGCAAGAGAAAGGTCACAGGGCCATCATTGACCAAATGCACCTGCATATCGGCGCCAAAACGCCCTGACGCCACCTTGCCATGCAATTGTTGCGCTTGTATCAGCAAGTGATCAAAAAGCGCCGCTCCCAAGGCTGGCGGGGCCGCGGTGGAGAAGCTTGGCCGCAGCCCGCTCTTGGTATCCGCCGCCAGCGTGAACTGCGACACCAGCAGCAACCCCCCGTCGATATCCTTCAACGACAGGTTCATCTTGCCTTCGTCGTCGCTGAACACCCGATAGTTCAACAGCTTGTGTAACAGCTTATCGGCACTCTCCGGCGTATCCGCAGGCTCAACGGCCACCAGGACCAGCAAACCCTGGTCGATGGCGCCGACGATTTCGCCCGCGACCTCGACCCGGGCGCCTCGCACCCGTTGCAACAGGCCCTTCATGCTTCTTCAGGCGGCAAGTCGAGCAAGCGACGTGCCATCTGGCTGGTCGCACGCACCAGGGCATCCGTGATGCCGGGTTCGGAGGCGGCATGGCCGGCCTCGCGAATCACCTGCAGCTCACTGTTGGGCCACGCCTGGTGCAACTCCCAAGCGTTATCCAATGGGCAGATCATATCGTAGCGCCCGTGGATGATTACGCCAGGCAGATGGGCGATCTTGTGCATATCGCGGATCAGTTGGTTGGGCTCCAGGAAGGAGTTGTTAGTGAAGTAGTGGCACTCGATTCGCGCGATGGACAAGGCACGTTGCGGCTCGGAAAACCGCTCCACATGCTGCGGGCTCGGGCACAGGCCGAGCATGCGCCCTTCCCAGCCGGACCAGGCCTTGGCCGCGTGCATCTGGGCAATCTGGTCGTTGCCGGTGAGGCGCTTGTGGTAGGCCGCGATCATGTCATGGCGCTCTTCCGGCGGAATCGGCGCGATGTAGTCCTGCCAGTAATCCGGGAACAGGCGGCTGGCCCCTTCCTGGTAGAACCAATGAATGTCCTGCGGACGCGCCAGGAAAATACCGCGCACGATCAGGCCGTGAACGCGCTCCGGGTGGGTTTGCGCGTAGGCCAGGGCCAGCGTCGAACCCCAGGAACCACCGAACAGCACCCATTTGTCGATGCCCAGGTGCTCGCGGATGCGCTCAAGGTCAGCGACCAGGTCCCAGGTGGTGTTGTTTTCCAGGCTGGCGCGCGGGGTGGAGCGGCCGCAGCCACGCTGGTCGAAGGTGACAATGCGGTACAGGTTCGGGTCGAAATAGCAGCGGCTCTGGGCATCACAACCAGCACCAGGACCACCATGGATGAATACGACGGGCAAGCCTTCGGGGGAGCCACTTTCATCGACGTACAGCGTGTGGGTGTCATCGACGGCCAGATCGTGCCGGGCGTGGGGTTTGATCTGCGGGTACCAAGTCTGCATTGCGCGCTCCGTAGGGGGTCGGGTTCATCCCTGGGGGGACGTCTTTTATTTTGCCGTCTGGCACTATAAACCCGAATTGTGCAATGAGCATGTCCTAGAGCGCTTAGACCTGTGTCAGCCCTTCGCTGCCCAGGTAATCCAGCAGGTAATCGTAGAGCCGGTCCACTTCCGGCACCTGCCGCCGCGCGCGCAGGCAGCCATGCACCAGGCCTTTGCCGGGATACAGCACGGCGGTCACACCCGCCGCTTGCAGACGCTCGGCGTACAAAATGCCGTCGTCGCGCAAGGGGTCGAACTGGGCCACGGCGATGAACGCCTTGGGCAAACCGCTGAAGTCTGCGGCCAGCAGCGGCATGGCGTAGGGCGACGGTTTGCCACTGCCCTGCAGGTACAGCGCCAGGTAGCTGTCGGTGTCGGCGCTGCTGAGCAGGGGCGCGTCCCTGCAATCGCGGCGCGAGGGCAAATCCGCCGGGCCGCCCAGGCCTGGGTAAATCAGTACTTGGGCCCGAGGTTGCGGCTCGCCGTCGTCGCGCAGGCCCAGGCACAAGGCCGCAGCCAGATTGCCGCCAGCGCTGTCGCCCATCACCACCAGACGTTGCCGGTTGATCGCATGCGGCCCCTGCCCCGCCTGGATCGCCCGCCACACGGCACGACAATCTTCGTAAGCGGCAGGGAAAGGGTGCTCCGGCGCCAGGCGGTAGTCGATGGCGATCACCAGCACTTGCAGAGCGCTGGCGAGTTCGACGCAGATGAAGTCGTGGGAATCCAGCCCGCCCACCACCCAGCCGCCGCCGTGTATATAAAGAAGGCACGGCCAACCATCAGCAGGACCGAGCATGGTCGGCAGGTAACTGCGCACGCCTCTGCCTGCGAGGGAAAAGTCTGTGACCGCCAAACCCTCAGGCGTGGGCGAGGTGAAGGCCCGGCACATGTGGTTGTAGGCCTGGCGCATCCCGGCGAGCGACGAGTCGTCGCCAGTGAAGGACGCGGTTTTGGCAACGAAAGCGGCCAACTCTGGAGAAATCGGATACATGCTCGAATATCCCTGACGCTGGAGATCAACGTGGGAGCTGGCTTGCCTGCGATAGCGGTGTACCTGCCAAGCATTCATTGCCTGATACACCGCTATCGCGGGCAAGCCCGGCTCCCACACGAGTTCGGTGTTGTCTGGTCTGGCAGGTTCGGCTCAGAGCTCCAGGCTGGCTTGTACGGCCGCCACTCCGTCCGTGCCATCAAACGCCGTGACCCCGGCCAGCCAGCGCTGCAAATCCTCAGGATGATCACGCAGCCATTGCCGGGCCACGTCCTGGGGCGACTCGCGCTCCATGATCGGCACCATCAACTGGCTTTCCTGGGCGGCGGTGAAAGTGAGGTTTTCCAACAAGCGATTGGCGTTGGGGCAGCGCTCGGCAAAATCCGGGGCGGTGACGGTGGAAACGGTAGCGCGGCCTTCGTCGGGGCCGAATACGTCTTCACTGCCGGTGAGGTAAGCCATCTTCATGTTGATGTTCATCGGGTGCGGGGTCCAACCGACGAACACCACGAATTCCTTGCGGTTCACCGCACGCTGCACCGCCGCCAGCATCCCCGCTTCACCGGAGGCGACCAACTTGAAGCCGCCAAGGCCGAAGCGGTTGGTGTCGATCATTTTCTGGATGTCGGTGTTGGCGCCGCTGCCTGGCTCGATGCCATAGATCTTGCCGCCGAGCTTGTCCTTGAAACGGGCGATATCGGCGAAGGTCTTCAAGCCGGCATCGGCCACGTATTGCGGCACGGCCAGGGTGGCCTGGGCGTCGGAGAGGCTCGGGGTGTCGAACACCTTGACCTGCTTGGCCGCGAGGAAGGGCGCGATGTTGTTGTCCATCGCGGGCTTCCAGTAGCCGAGGAAGATATCCAGGCGCTTGTCGCGGATGCCGGCAAAGATGATCTGCTGCACGGCGCTGGTCTGTTTGCTGTCGTAGCCGAGGCCATTGAGCAGCACATCGGCCATCCCGGAGGTGGCGACCACGTCAGTCCAGCTGACCACGCCCATGCGGATGTTCTTGCAGGAAGCCGGTTCGGCGGCCATGGCATGGGCGCTGAGCAACGCGGCGGCGGTGAGGGTCAACAACAGTCGTTTCATGGAGGAGGTCTCACTCGGCAGCTTTATTGTAGGAGTGGCGTCTGACGCGCCGTATCCACAACCTTACTCAGCGAGACCTCGACAAAAGCGACCTGTGGCGACCGGGTTTTGCACCCAGGCGACAGACGGTCAGCCGTAGCGCTTCTGCCCCCACGCCAACAGCCCCTGCAACAACTGCTTCAGCACCACCCGAGTCGGCTCGGCCAGATCCGGGCGATAACGGAACGGTTCTAACTCCTCCATATAGGCGCTCTGGCACAACTCCAACTGCACCGCGTGAATATCCTGCGCCGGGTCGCCGTAGTGACGGGTGATGTGGCCACCCTTGAAGCGCCCGTTAAGCACATGGGTGTACTGCGGATGCGCGGCACAAATGGCCTCTAACTGGTTGGCCAGCTCAGGATCACAGGCGGCTCCGTTGAACGTACCGAGGTTGAAGTCCGGCAGTTTGCCGTCGAAAAGGTGCGGGATGACCGAGCGGATCGAATGCGCATCGAACAGCAAGGCGTAGCCGAATTCGGCCTTGAGCCGCGCCAGTTCCTCTTGCAACGTGCGGTGATACGGGCCCCAGACCTTTTGCAAGTAACTGGCGCGCTCGGCCTCGCTCGGTTCCAACCCTTCGCGGAACAATGGCACGCCATCAAACAGTGTCGCCGGATACAGACCGGTGGTGGCGCCCGCGTACAGCGGCTTGTCGTCGGATGGGCGGTTAAGGTCGATCACGAACCGCGAGTACTCGGCCGCCAGGGTGCTGGCGCCCAGTTCTTCGGCAAAGTCATAGAGCGTGGGGATGTGCCAGTCGGTGTCCGGCAAGCTTTGCGCTTCAGGGATCAACCCCGCCTCGACAGCAGGCGTCAGGCGCAGGCCGGCGTGGGGCATGCTGATCAACAGCGGCACACGGCCTTGTTTGAAATTCAGAACCTTATCCACAAGTAGCACTCCTCAAACAGTGACATCGACGCCGTGGCGTACGACGCGTTTATCCAGCTCGCCGCCCAGCCAATAGGCCAGGTCGGCGGGGCGATCAATCTGCCAGGCGACAAAGTCCGCGACCTTGCCCGCTTCCAGCGAGCCGTGGGTGTCGCCCATGCCCAATGCGGTGGCCGCATGTTGGGTGGCGCCCGCCAAGGCTTCTTCCGGGGTCATGCGGAACAGCGTGCAGGCCATGTTCAGCATCAGGCGCACCGACAGTGCCGGCGAGGTGCCGGGGTTGAGGTCGCTGGCAATGGCGATCTTCACGCCGTGCTTGCGCAGGGCATCCATCGGCGGTAGCTGGGTTTCGCGCAGGAAGTAGAAGGCGCCCGGCAGTAGCACCGCAACGGTGCCGGAGGCGGCCATGGCGATGGCATCGTCTTCGGTCATGAATTCCAGGTGATCCGCCGACAGCGCCTGGTAACGCGCAGCCAGGCTGGAGCCGTGCAGCGACGACAGTTGCTCGGCGTGCAGCTTCACCGGCAGGCCCAACTGCTGGGCGACTTTGAACACGCGCTCCACCTGCTCGGTGGAAAACGCCAGGTATTCGCAGAACGCATCCACCGCGTCCACCAGACCTTCTGCCGCCAGTGCCGGCAGCATCTCGACGCAGATGTGGTCGATGTAATCGTCGGCGCGGTCTTTGTATTCGGGTGGCAAGGCATGGGCCGCCAGGCACGTAGCACGCACACTGACCGGCAGTGCTTCACCGAGGCGACGGGCCACCCGCAGCATTTTGCGTTCGTTGACCAGATCCAGCCCGTAGCCGGACTTGATCTCTACTGTGGTGACGCCGTCGCGCAGCAAACTGCGCAGGCGCTTGTGGGCGCTGGCGAACAGTTCATCCTCGGTCGCGGCACGGGTGGCGCGCACGGTGCTGGCAATACCGCCGCCCTTGGCCGCGATCTCGGCGTAGCTCACGCCTTCGAGGCGCTGCTCGAATTCGCCGCTGCGGTTGCCGCCGAACACCGTGTGGGTGTGGCAGTCGATCAGCCCGGGGGTGACCCACGCGCCTTGCAGGTCATGCACCTGGGCGTAATCTGCCGTAGGTACCTGGCTGCGGGGGCCGATCCACTCAATGAGCGAACCGGCAGTCACCATGGCGGCATCCTCGATGATCGAGTAGTTGCCCTGTGCCATGGTTGCGACGTGGCAGTGTTGCCAAAGCGTTTTCATCAACGCCTCCCTAAGTTATCGATGAGACAAAGCCGCGTCGTAATGGACCTTGGCCGCTTGCCCTGCCGAAGGTTTGACCCACAGCAGGTACGCGACGACCAGCAACACGATCCACACGGCACCGACCAGCAAGGCGGCCTGGGTGTCCGGGAAATAACCCAGCACACCAAACACGAACAGCATGAAGACGATGGCGGCCGCTGGCGCGTAGGGCCAGAACGGCACGGGGAACTTCAGTTCGGCGACCTGTTCCTTGGTCATCGAGCGGCGCATGGCGACCTGGGTGAACAAGATCATCAGCCACACCCAAACAGTGGCGAAGGTCGCAATCGAGGCAATCACCAGAAACACGTTTTCCGGGATCAGGTAGTTGAGCACCACGCCGCCAAGCAGCGCCGCCCCCATTACCACGACAGTCATCCAGGGCACGCCCTGTTTGGACAGTTGTGCAAAACCCTTGGGCGCCTGCCCTTGCTGGGCCAGGCCGTACATCATGCGACCCGCGCCGAAGATGTCACTGTTGATGGCCGAGACGGCCGCCGAGATCACGACGATATTGAGAATGGTCGCCGCCGAGCCGATGCCGAGGTTGCTGAAGATCTGCACGAACGGGCTGCCCTGGCTGCCGATCTGCGGCCACGGATAGATAGCCATCAGCACAAACAGGGTCAGCACGTAGAACAACAGAATGCGCAGCGGCACCGCGTTGATCGCCTTGGGGATCACGCGCTGTGGGTCCTTGGCTTCACCGGCGGTGATGCCGATGATTTCGATGCCGCCAAAAGCGAACATCACCACTGCAAAGGAGGCGATCAGGCCGCCGATGCCGTTGGGCATGAAGCCGCCGTGGGCCCACAGGTTGCTGAGGCCGCTGGCCTGGGTTTCACCGGCCGAATGAATGCCGAACAGCATGATGCCAAAACCGCCGAGGATCATCGCCACAATGGCGCCGACCTTGAGCAACGACAGCCAGAACTCCATTTCGCCAAACACTTTGACGTTGCACAGGTTCAGGCCGCCAATCAAAAGCACAATGCCGAGCACCCAGACCCAACGCGCGACGTCGGGAAACCAGAAGCCCATGTAGATACCGAAGGCTGTCACGTCGGCGAGGCAGACGATGATCATTTCAAAGGCGTAGGTCCAGCCAAGAATGAACCCTGCCATAGGGCCCAGGTAGGTGCTGGCGTACTGGCCGAAAGAACCGGCCACCGGGTTGTGCACAGCCATTTCGCCGAGGGCGCGCATCACCATGAATACGGCGGCGCCACCGATCAGGTAGGCCAGCAGCACGGCAGGGCCAGCCATCTGGATGGCGGAGGCGGAGCCATAGAACAGCCCGGTACCGATCGCGGAACCGAGTGCCATGAAGCGAATATGTCGGGCGCTGAGCCCGCGTTTCAAACCCTTTTCTTGCTGTTGCATTTCTCTTCCCTAGTTATTGTTATCCCGAGAAAATCTGAATCTGCAAAAGATCAAATGTGGGAGCTGGCTTGCCTGCGATGGCGGTGTATCAATCACACATGCTTCAACTGACAGATAGCTATCGCAGGCAAGCCAGCGCCCTCAATGGTCCGCTGTCGCGCTTAAAGGCTCGGCAGGAGATTGGCCGGCACCAACTCATTCAGGCAGCGGCTGGCCAACAGCTCGCTGGCGGCGTTGATGTCCGGCGCGAAGAAACGGTCCTTCTCATAGAACGCCACTTTGCCGCGCAGAATCCCGCGCGCCTTTTCAAGCGCAGGTGACGTTTTCAGGCCTTCACGCAGGTCCAGGCCCTGACACGCGGCAAGCCATTCCACGGCGAGAACGCCACGGGTGTTCTCGGCCATTTCCCACAGGCGCTTGCCCGCAGCTGGGGCCATGGACACGTGGTCTTCCTGGTTGGCCGAGGTCGGCAGGCTGTCGACGCTATGGGGGTGGGCCAGCGCCTTGTTTTCGCTGGCGAGCGCAGCGGCGGTCACCTGGGCGATCATGAAGCCGGAGTTCACGCCGCCATTGCCCACCAGAAACGGCGGCAGTTGCGACATGTGCTTGTCCATCATCAGCGAGATACGACGCTCGCTGAGGGAGCCGATTTCAGCGATGGCCAGCGCCATGTTATCGGCCGCCATGGCAACCGGTTCGGCGTGGAAGTTACCGCCGGAAATCACGTCGCCTTGTGCGGCAAATACCAGCGGGTTATCCGACACGGCATTGGCTTCTACCACCAGTACCTCGGCGGCCTGGCGGAACTGGGTCAGGCAGGCGCCCATGACTTGTGGTTGGCAGCGCAGGGAGTACGGGTCCTGCACTTTGTCGCAGTTCTGGTGCGACTGGGACACCTGGCTGCTTTCACCCAGCAGATGACGATAGGCCGCAGCCGAATCGATCTGCCCACGCTGGCCGCGCGCGGCGTGAATACGTGCGTCGAACGGCGAGCGCGAGCCCAGCACCGCTTCCACGGTGAGCGCGCCGCACGCCAGGGCACCGGCGAACAGGTCTTCGCCTTCAAACAGGCCACGCAACGCATAGGCGGTGGACACTTGGGTACCGTTAAGCAGCGCCAGGCCTTCTTTGGCGGCAAGGGTCAGCGGGGTCAAACCGGCGACTTTCAGCGCCTCGGTCGCGTCCAGCCACTCGCCCTTGTAGCGCGCCTTGCCTTCGCCCAGCAGCACCAGGGACATGTGCGCCAATGGCGCCAGGTCACCGGAGGCACCGACCGAACCTTTCAAAGGAATATGCGGGTACACCTCGGCGTTGATCAGCGCGATCAGCGCGTCGATCACCTGGCGGCGGATTCCGGAGAACCCACGGCTCAGACTGTTGACCTTGAGCACCATGACCAGCCGCACCAGTGCGTCGCTGATCGGCTCACCCACGCCGGCGGCATGGGACAACACCAGGGAACGCTGGAGGTTTTCCAGGTCTTCGCTGGCGATGCGGGTCGAAGCCAGCAGGCCGAAACCCGTGTTGATGCCATAGGCGGTGCGGTTCTCGGCGAGAATCTGCTCCACGCAGGCAACACTGGCTTCGATCTGCGCCGTGGCGCTGTCATCCAGGCTAAGGGTTACCGGCTGCTGGTAGATAGCTCGCAGTTGGGCAAGGCTCAGTTGACCTGGAATCAGGTTTAGCGCGGTCACATTCATACTCCTTTTGAATTGTTCTTTTGAATTGGTTTTCAGTGGAAATTCGGTAAATCGGTGTCTTTGAGCAGCTTGGCGGCGGCCGCAATGTCTGGCGCCAGCCAGCGGTCCTGCTCATAGGCCGGCACCACTTCACGCAACAGGCGCCAGGCGCGGTCAGTGCCGGCGCCGAAGCGTTGCTCTTTGAGGAACTCAAACGCCTGGGCCGCCAGCAGGTACTCGATAGCGAGGATCTGCGTCACGTTGGCCAGCACCTGGTGCAGCTTGAGCGCGGCATTGGTGCCCATGCTCAGGTGGTCTTCCTGCAGGCCCGAGGTGACGAAGTTGTCGAGCACCGCCGGTTGTGCCAATTGGCGGTTTTGCCCACACAGTGAAGCGGCGACGTACTGCACGATCATCATCCCGGAGTTGACCCCTGGGTTGCTCACCAGGAACGCCGGCAAGCCGCTGACGTGCGGGTTGATCAGACGGTCCAGGCGACGTTCGGCCACCGCGCCGATTTCGGCCATGGCAATCGCCAGCATGTCCGCCGCCAGCGCCACAGACTGCCCATGCGGGTTGGCCTGGGACACCACGCGGTAGTGGTCCGGCGTGCCGAGCACCAACGGGTTGTCGGTGGCGCTGTTGAGTTCGGTCTCGATCTGGCGGGTGGCGTGTTCTACCTGATCGCGCGCCGCGCCGTGGATCTGCGGGATCGAGCGGATACTCAGGGCGTCCTGGGTGCGAATGCCTTGGCTGCTGGCGATCACTTCGCTGCCATCAAGCAAGGCGCGCAGGTTGATGCCCACTTGTTGCATGCCTGGGTGGGGTTTGAGGGCGATGATTTCTTCGTCAAACGCGTCGATCTGGCCGCGCTGGGCTTCGAAGCTCATGGCGCCGATCACGTCGGCCCATTGCAACAAGTGATGGGCGTCGGCCAGGGCCAGGCAGCTCAGGCCGGTCATGCACGGCGTGCCATTGACCAGGCACAGGCCGTCCTTGGCGCCCAGCACTACCGGGTGCAAACCTTCCGCGCTTAATGCTTCTTGAGCCGGGACGATCCGGCCTTGATAACTCACAGTGCCCACACCCAGCAGGGCCACCCCGACATGGGCCATATGGGTCAAATAACCCACCGACCCCTGGGACGGCACTTGCGGTGTGATGCCATGGTTGAGCAACGCCAGCAACGAGTGCACCACCTGCGGATGCAGGCCGGATTTGCCGTGGCTGTAGTTGATGATCGCCGCGCAGATGATCGCGCGGGTCTGCTCGTCACTCAGTACCGGGCCGACGCCGCAGGCATGGCTCAGCAAGGTGTTACGCGACAACTGGCTGAGTTGTTCACCCTTGAGCGACACATTGCACAACGCGCCCAGGCCGGTGTTCACGCCATAGGCGCGCTCGCCGCTGGTGACAATGCGCTGCACGATCGCCTGGGCATTGTCGATGCGCGCCCAGGCCTGGCCCGAAAGCTCCAGGACAGCGCCATGACGGGCGACGGCGGCTACGTCCTGCCAGCGCAATGGCGCATCGGCGATGGTGATTTTTGTTGCCTGGGACATCTTCATACCTTCTTTAATTCTTGTGCAGCTTTGCCGGCCTCTTCGCGAGCAAGCCCGGCTCCCACAGCTGAACTGTGTGAACCGATTAACTTGTGGGAGCTGGCTTGTCGAATCGTCGCACCGCTGCGATAGCGCCAGCCGGCTCACCACAAGGTCGAAATCAGACCACCGCGGCCCGCCGCTGGACAAACCGATCCACATACTCATCCGCCGGCGAATGCAGGATCTCCCGAGGCGTGCCGACCTGGATAAGCTTGCCGTCCTTGAGGATCGCAATGCGGTTGCCGATACGCACGGCCTCATCGAGGTCATGGGTGATGAACACGATGGTTTTGTGCAGGGTCTTTTGCAGCTCCAGTAATTGGTCCTGCATCTCGGCGCGGATCAGCGGGTCGAGGGCGCTGAAGGCCTCGTCCATCAGGATGATGTCGGTATCCGCCGCCAATGCACGGGCCAGGCCGACGCGCTGGCGCATGCCGCCAGAGAGCTGGTGCGGATATTTGTTTTCGTAGCCCTTGAGGCCGACGGTTCCGATCCAGTGCAGGGCGCGTTCAGCGCACACCTGTTTGGTTTCACCCCGTACCTTCAGGCCGTAGGCGACGTTGTCGAGCACGCTCTTGTGGGGCAGCAGGCCGAAGCTCTGGAACACCATGCTGATCTTGTGCCGACGGAATTGGCGCAGGGCTTCCATGTCCAGTTGCAGGATGTCTTCGCCGTCCACCAGGATCGCGCCGCTGGTGGGATCGATCAGGCGGTTGAAGTGGCGCACCAACGTGGACTTGCCGGAACCCGACAAGCCCATGATCACGAAGATCTCACCCGTGCCGATGCTCAGGGACAGATCGTTCACGCCGACCACGCAGCCGGTCTCGGCAAGCACCTGGTCCTTGGTCTTGCCCTGGCCGATCAGCGACAGCGCATCCTTGGAGCGGGCGCCGAAGATCTTGAAGACGTTTTTAACTTCGATTTTGCTGACAGTAGTCATTTGCTCGCCTCATGCCGGGGACGACCATAGGCCTGGGTAATGCGGTCGATGACCACTGCGAGAATCACGATCGCCAAGCCGGCCTCAAGGCCACGCCCGACGTTGAGGGTCTGGATGCCGACAAGGACATCTTCACCCAAGCCTCGGGCGCCGATCATCGAGGCGATCACCACCATCGACAGCGCCATCATGGTGGTCTGGTTGATACCGGCCATGATGCTCGGCAACGCCAGCGGCAGCTGCACGCCGAACAGTTGCTGCCAACGGTTGGCACCGAAGGCGTTGATCGCTTCCATGACTTCGCCGTCGACTTGGCGAATCCCCAAATCTGTCAGGCGAATCAGCGGCGGTGCGGCGTAGATCACCGTGGCGAAAATCGCCGGGACCTTGCCCAGGCCGAACAGCATCAACACCGGGATCAGGTACACGAAGCTCGGCATGGTCTGCATGATGTCGAGCAGCGGCATCAGCACCGAGCGCAGGCGATTGCTGCGTGCGGACAGGATACCCAGCGGCACGCCGATCAACACCGAGATCACCGTGGCGACCATCATCAAGGCCAGGGTTTGCATCAGCTTGTCCCACAGGCCAACCGCACCTACGAGGAACAGCAAACCGACGATCACCGCCGTGGTCACCACCTTGCGGGTGGCGTGCCAGGCGACACCGCCGACGATGGCCAGCATCAGCCACCAGGGCGCTGCGCGCAGCAACCCTTCCAGGTTGACGATGGCCCACAGCAGGGTGTCGGAAATGTGCCGGAACACATCACCGTAGTTGGTGACCAATGAGTCCACCCAACCGTTGACCCAGTCGGCGATGGAAAACGTAAAACTCTCAGGAAACATATCGTGCTCTCGATCCAGTGGGTTGTGGCCAGGCGCCCGGCTGCCCCTCAGGGTAGCCGGGCACGCTTGACCTACAAGGCCGCGTCGATTTTCTTGGCTGCGTCGTCGCTCACCCAGGCGTGCCAGACTTCAGGATGTTCCTTGAGGAAAATTTTCGCCAGTTTTGGCGACTCAATGCGCTCCTTGGCCATGCGACCCAGGTTCTGGTTCAGCAGGTCGATAGGCAGGTTGACCTTTTCCAGCACAGCCACCAGTTCAGGCGCTTGCTCGTGGAAGGTCTTGGACAGGCCGACCTTGATGCTCACGCTTTTATCCACACCGGGCTTTTCTTCCAGCTTGACCAGGTCGACCTGGCCCATCAGCGGCGTTGGCGACCAGTAGTAGAACAGGATCGGCTCGCCACGCTTGTAGCTCGACAGCACGGCGGCATCCAGCGCCGGGCCGGTGCCTGGACGGAAGTTGGTATAGGTGCTTTCCAGGCCATAGCTTTTCAGCATCTCGCTGTTGTCCAGCTCGCAGGTCCAGCCAGCCGGGCAGTTGTAGAAACGGCCCTTGGACGGCTCTTCCTGATCCTTGAACACCGAGGCGTACTTGGCCAGGTCGGCAATATTTTTCAGGTCCGGTGCCTTGGCTTCCAGCTTGCGTTTGGCATCACCTTCGATCACATAACGCGGCACGTACCAGCCTTCGATAGCGCCGACAACCGGGGCGCCGACGCCGACGACTTTGCCGGCCTTCTCGGCCTTGTTCCAGACTTCACTGCGGCCCACCCATTCTTCGGCGAAGACCTGAATGTCGTTGCTGCTCAGGGCGTTTTCCATGGTGATGGAGTTGCCCGGCAGGCTGTCGGTTTTGCAGTCGTAGCCTTTTTCCAGCACGGTTTGCAGGATGTCGGTGAGCAACATGCCGCTTTCCCAGTTCAGGCCTGCGAATTTCACCGGCTTACCGGATTCGCACCAACCTGCCGCCTGGGCGCCAGCGCTTGCCAACACACCTGCAGAGAGCAAGGTGGCCATCAGGGTCTTATGCATTTTCATTGTTGTGACGCTCCCAATCTTGAAATGGATTACGGCAGTCAGTAGGCGTCCTGCCCTGTCCACGTCCCATCAGGCTTGTGCAGCCAGCCCGTTTGTTCTTGGTATAGCGCCCTGCTCTGTTGGCAGGATCAATTGATCGGGCACCGTGCCGTGCCATTTTTTCGCACACAGGTAATACAGCGCTGCCGGCAGCACCAGTCCGATGATCCAGGAAATATCCACATCACCCAGCGCGGCCACCAAAGGGCCGGTGTAGAACTTGGTGGAGATGAACGGCAACTGCACCAGCACGCCGAAGACGTACACGCTGATACCCAGCAGGTTCCAGCGACCGTAGCGACCGTTTGGGTCGGCCAGCGCCGGCACGTCATAGCGTTCACGGGTGATGCAGTAGTAGTCCACCAGGTTGATCGCGCTCCAAGGCGTGAAGAACGCCAACAGGAACAGGATGAAAGACTTGAATGCCCCGAGGAACGAATGCTGGCCGAGCAACGCGATCAAGGTCGCCGTGCCGACAATCGCCAGCACGAACACCAGACGCTGCAAGCGCGTGACCTCCAGGCGACCGCGAAAGCCGCTGATGATGGTCGCGATGCACATGAAGCTGCCATAGGAGTTCAGCGTCGAGATGGTGACCTTGCCGAAGGCGATGCTGAAGTACAGCAGCGCAGCAGTGACACCCGTACCACTCAAGCCCACGATGTAGGCGACTTCGTGACCGGCGAATTGCCCGTTGGACATCGCCGCGGCAAACACGCCGAGGATCATTGCCACCTGCGCGCCAATCACCGAACCCGCACCCGCGGCGAGAAAGGTTTTCAGCGAGGAGGTGTCGCTCGGCAAATAGCGTGAGTAGTCCGCCACGTAGGGGCCGAAGGCGATCTGCCAGGAGGCCGCGAGCGACACCGCCAGCAGGAAGCTGCTCCAGCTGAAATGGCGAATCTGCAAGAGTGCGCCAACGTCGGTCTGGCTCATCAGACGGCTGAACAGGTAGACAAAGGCAATCACGCCAATAACGCTGGCGACACGGCCGATGAAATGGATCACCCGATAACCGAGCACCGTGACCAGCACGATGACACTGGCAAAAATCAGGATACCGACGCTGTCGCTGACCCCGAACAACTGACCCAGCGCCTGACCGGAAAGTACCGTACCGGTGGCGGTGAAGCCGAGGTACATCAGGCACACCAGCACAATCGGGATCGCCGCGCCATACACCCCAAACTGCACCCGGCTGGAGATCATCTGCGGCAGGCCGAGCTTGGGCCCTTGCGCCGCATGCAACGCCATGACGCCACCGCCGATCAATTGACCGACCAACAGGCCGATCAACGACCAGAACACATCACCGCCCAGCACCACGGCCAAGGCCCCAGTGACAATCGCGGTGATCTGCAGGTTGGCACCCATCCACAGGGTGAACTGGCTAAATAGACGACCGTGTCTTTCCGCTTCCGGGATGTAGTCGATCGAACGCCTTTCGATCAACGGGGTGGTGCTTGCACGTGCGTCATTTGCAGCCATGTGTGTTCAACCTCTGATGGATTGTTTCCTGGTTCACTGCAGATCAAATGTGGGAGCGGGCGTGCTCGCGAAAGCGGACGTCCAGTCAATCTTTCTGTAGCTGACCCACCGCATTCGCGAGCCAGCCCGCTTCCACATTAGCTATTTGATCATCGGGAGATTGAGGCCCTGCTCTTTGGCGCAATCGATGGCGATCTGGTAACCGGCGTCCGCGTGACGCATCACACCGGTGGCCGGGTCGTTGTGCAGTACACGGGCAATGCGCTCGGCCGCTTCATCGGTCCCGTCGCAGACGATGACCATGCCGGAGTGCTGGGAGAAGCCCATGCCCACGCCGCCACCGTGGTGCAGCGACACCCAGGTCGCGCCGCTGGCAGTGTTGAGCAAGGCGTTGAGCAGTGGCCAATCGGACACGGCGTCGGAGCCGTCCTGCATGGCTTCGGTTTCGCGGTTCGGGCTTGCGACCGAGCCGGAGTCCAGGTGATCACGGCCGATCACGACCGGTGCCGACAGCTCGCCGCTGCGTACCATTTCGTTGAACGCCAGGCCCAGCTTGGCGCGCTGGCCCAGGCCAACCCAGCAGATTCGCGCCGGCAGGCCCTGGAAGCTGATGCGCTCACGCGCCATGTCCAGCCAGTTGTGCAGGTGGGCGTCGTCTGGGATCAGCTCTTTGACCTTGGCGTCGGTCTTGTAGATGTCCTGCGGGTCACCGGACAGCGCCGCCCAACGGAACGGGCCGATGCCACGGCAGAACAGTGGGCGGATGTAGGCCGGGACGAAACCTGGGAAGTCGAATGCGTTTTCCACGCCTTCTTCTTGCGCCATCTGACGGATGTTGTTGCCGTAGTCGAAGGTCGGGATGCCTTGTTTCTGGAATTCCAGCATGGCTTTGACGTGTACGGCCATCGACTGCTTGGCGGCCTTGATCACGGCAGCAGGCTCGGTCTTGGCGCGGGCGCGGTATTCGTCCCAGGTCCAACCGGCCGGCAGGTAGCCGTTGAGGGGGTCGTGGGCGCTGGTCTGGTCGGTGACCATGTCCGGACGCACGCCGCGCTTGACCAGTTCCGGCAGGATTTCCGCCGCGTTGCCCAGCAGGGCGACAGAGATGGCCTTGCCTTCCTTGGTGTACTTGGCGATACGCGCCAGGGCGTCGTCGAGATCGGTGGCTTGCTCATCGACGTAGCGGCTGTTGAGACGGAAGTCGATGCTGACCTGCTGGCATTCAATGTTCAGCGAGCAGGCACCGGCCAGGGTTGCCGCCAAAGGCTGCGCGCCGCCCATGCCGCCGAGACCGGCGGTGAGTACCCAACGGCCGGTAAGGTCGCTGTTGTAGTGCTGGCGGCCGGCTTCTACGAAGGTTTCGTAAGTGCCCTGGACGATGCCTTGGCTGCCGATGTAGATCCAGCTGCCGGCGGTCATCTGGCCATACATGGCCAGGCCCTTGGCATCCAGTTCGTTGAAGTGTTCCCAGCTGGCCCAGTGTGGCACCAGGTTGGAGTTGGCGATCAGCACGCGCGGGGCATTGCTGTGGGTCTTGAATACGCCGACCGGCTTGCCGGATTGCACCAGCAGGGTTTCGTCGTCATTCAGATGAGTGAGGCTCTCGACGATCTGGTCGTAGCACTCCCAGTTACGCGCTGCACGGCCGATACCGCCGTACACCACCAATTCTTTCGGGTTCTCGGCCACTTGCGGGTCAAGGTTGTTCATGAGCATGCGCAGCGGCGCTTCAGTCAGCCAGCTTTTGGCGGTGAGCTTGTTACCGTGGGCGGCACGGATTTCGACGTCACGGTACTTTGTAGGCTTGGTCACAGCTAGGACTCCTCGGCGATCGATGCGCGAACATGGATGGTGCGAAGCAGAGTCTTACGCACACATCTTTACTTGTACATACAAGCATATGCAATCAAGCGGCCAACTTCCCGAGGGCGCCGTGCGGATTTTTTTCGAAGTCGAGCTCAAGCCTTGGAAAATAAGGCTTTGAGACTTTATGAAATTTCTTGCGGAGGCGTTTTGCTACGCGAAAGGTTTGTCACGACAGCGGGGTTTTGCGCCACGCTGGGGCATTTGGTAACAAATTGGTGCGAGGGGCAGGAAACAGAATTTGTGCTTACCACAAAACAAATGTGGGAGCGGGCTCGCTCGCGAATGCGGTGGGTCAGCCAGCCTATCTGGTGCTGAGATACCGCATTCGCGAGCAAGCCCGCTCCCACAGTTTTAACCGCGCGGAGCCAGCTCGATGATGCAGCTGCGGCCACTGACGGAGATGTCCAACACGCCAGTGTTACCGTCCACTTGCAGGCAATCGTGATGACCCAGCTTCTGGTCCAACACCTTCACTTCATCAGCCACGCTGAACACCAGCACCGTCTGAGCGGTACTGAAAAAACGCTGCACACCGTCGATCCACTGTAGGCGGGCGTGGTAACGCTGTGGCGAATAGATCAGGTTGAAATCGCGGATCGGGCCAGTGATGAGCCGGCACGACACCTGGCTGTCACCTTTGAACGCGAACGGTTGCAGCGGTAACAACCCGCGCTGTTCCTCACCATCCACGGTCAACACCATGCCCGCGCCTTTGATCACAGTGATCACGCGCTGGTAGCCGGCGAATGTGGAGAACCCGCCCGACTCACCGATATCGGCAATCGACAGGCGCCAGCCAAAACCATCCAGGCCAGTACCGGCATCGCGGGTAATTTCTTCGGTGCTGCCGCCGCCGTTTTTCCACGGCATGCGTACGTAATCGGCGGCGCGCCAGACTGTTACCGAACTCATTTGCTGAAACGTCCTTCCAGGCTGTGACGGGAACCGGGGTGGATCAAACGCGCGGCGGTCACCGGCTGGCGGCCCGACCAGGTGCGTCGGCGAATCAACAGGCACGGTTCGGTGGGTTCGATCTGCAGCAGCTTGCACTCGGCCGCGTCGGCGAGGATGGCTTCGACCACGTGCTCGCCTTCGGTCAGTGGCGCCACCTGGTTCAGGTAGGCGTAGGGCGTTTGCTGGGTGAAATCCTGCTGCAGGTATTCCGGCGCGACCAGGGCGTTGACGAAACGGTCTTCGATTTGCACGGGAATATCGTTTTCGAAGTGCACGATCAACGAGTGGAATACCCGTCCACCTTCGCGCATCTCCAGGGCGACGGCGCGCTCGGAACCGGCGGCCTCTTCGCCCAGGTGGATGACCTGGCAGGTATGCCGATGACCGCGGGAGGCGATCTCATCGGCAATGTTGTGCACTTCGAACAGGGCAGACTGGCTCTTGGGCTCAGCGACAAAGGTGCCGACACCTTGCATGCGCACCAACAACCCTTCGGCGGTGAGCTCGCGCAGGGCGCGGTTGATGGTCATGCGGCTGAAACCCAGCTGGCTGACCAGTTCGCTCTCCGACGGCACGCGGTAATGAGGCGGCCAGTTGCCGTTGAGAATCTGCTGACTGATCATCTGTTTGACGCGGGCATACAAGGGCGCCGGACTTTCGTCCATGTGGGCAGCCAGCGAAGACTTGGCAGGCGGAGTCGGCACAGGGAATCCTTGCAGGGGGAAAAGATGCATAGATTGCCGGAGTTTACCGAGCAGGCAAACGTCTGTATATGTATATACAAATAAACACACGACCGGGGTGCCTTGATCATGTCCGCTTTCTTTGCCGAACGCGCGCTGCTGCCTAATGGATGGGCCAATGATGTACGTCTTGAAGTCAGCGCCGATGGCCTGCTGATCAAAGTAGAGGCCAATGCCAGGGCAGAGGGTGCAGAACGGCTGAGAGGCCCGGTGTTGGCGGGCATGCCGAACCTGCACTCCCATGCATTCCAGCGTGCCATGGCCGGTTTGGCGGAAGTTGCCGGTAACCCGAATGACAGTTTCTGGACCTGGCGCGACCTGATGTATCGCATGGTGGGCAAGATCAACCCGGATCAATTGCAGGTGATCGCACGCCAGCTGTACATCGAAATGCTCAAGGCCGGCTACACGTCGGTGGCCGAATTCCACTATGTGCACCATGACATCAGCGGCCAGCCGTATGCCGATCGTACGGAGCTGTCGCGGCAGATCAGCCAGGCGGCAGCCAGCAGCGGGATTGGCCTGACACTGGTGCCAGTGCTTTACACCCACTCCGGGTTTGGCGGCCAGGCGCCAAATGAAGGCCAGCGACGGTTTATCAACAGCACCGAACACTACCTGGACCTGCAGGCGCAGTTGAAACCCATCCTCGCCGCACAACCGGCGCAACAGTTGGGGTTGTGTTTCCACTCTTTGCGTGCGGTGACGCCCGAACAAATCAATGCAGTGCTGGCCGCCAGCGACAAGGCGTGCCCGGTGCATATCCACATCGCCGAACAGCAAAAAGAAGTCGATGACTGCCTGGCCTGGAGCGGCAAACGTCCGCTGCAATGGCTGTATGACAACGTAGAAGTGGATGAGCGCTGGTGCCTGGTGCATGCCACCCATGCCGATGCGGATGAAGTCGCGCGCATGGCCAAGAGCCGTGCGATTGCCGGCTTGTGCCTGACCACCGAGGCCAACCTGGGTGACGGGATTTTCCCGGCGGTGGATTTTCTCGCCCAGGGCGGACGCATGGGCATCGGGTCCGACAGCCATGTATCACTGAGCGTGGTGGAAGAGTTGCGTTGGCTGGAATACGGCCAGCGCTTGCGCGATCAGCGGCGTAACCGGCTGTATCGCGGTGATCAGCCGATGGTCGGCCGCACGCTGTTTGATGCCGCGCTGGACGGTGGTGCCCAAGCGCTGGGGCAGCCGATTGGTCGATTGGAAGTGGGTAAGCGAGCGGATTGGATTGTGCTGGACGGTAATGATCCGTACCTGGCGACGGCAACGGAGGACGGGATTCTCAATCGCTGGCTGTTCGCAGGCGGAGATCGGCAGGTGCGGGATGTGCTGGTCAATGGGAAGTGGGTGGTGCGCGATGGGCACCATGCCGGCGAAGAGGACAGCAATCGCGCCTTCACACAGGTATTAAAGGACTTACTCGATTAAAACTGTGGGAGCGGGGTTGCTGGCGAATGCGGTGTGCCAGTCATTGCATCTGTCGACTGACACGCCGCATTCGTGAGCAAGCCCGCTCCCACATTTTGATCCGCATTGATTCAGGGTTATTGCGAGGTTTTCGCCATCTGCTTGTCCGACGTGCGCCAGATCAAACGTGTGGTGTCATACCCCTGTTGCCGCGCCCTGCTCAGCAGGTCTTCGCGGGTGTCCGCATTGACCGTCGGCGTGCGCGACAAGATCCACATGTAGCGCCGGCTAGGGCTGCCGACGATCGCAGTCTTGTAGTCATCGCTGACATACAGCACCCAGTAGTCGCCCTTGGCGACGCCGGGTAACAGCGCGGTAAACCAGTTATTGAATTCCACCCAGAGCTTGTCGGTCTTGCCTGGCACTTGCGGGGTGGCGGTGCCCTTGGCTTCTTCCCACTTCCATTCGGTCGTCAAGCAACGGTTGAACACCGACATATCGCCATCGGGCAACAGGGTGTAGCGCGCTTCGGACTGGGCGCAATTGCGCTGGAAATACATCGGCAATCGGGCCAACTCATACCAGGTGCCCTGGTAACGCTTGAGGTTGACGCTGCCGGCTGTCTTGGGTTGCAGATCATCGCCAGAATGGCTGGCGCAGCCCGCCAAAAACAGGCTGGCACAAAGGAACAAAACAAAACGCATCATTCTTCTTCTCCCGCAGGCTCTCGCCCCGGTTTACTTCAGGCCTTGCCCGGAAAACATCAGAACTTTGTCACCGGCATATTGAACGCTGATAAAGCTGGTTTTATCGCCCCAGGTGCAACTGGACATGCCCAGCGCGCCGGAACAATCGGTCGGCTTACCCAGCAACGACTCCACCTCAGCCTTGGCCATGCCAGCCGACAACTTCGCGTAGTTTTCTTGGTTGACCTTGCTGCAAGCGCCCAACAACACGCAAAAAGCCAGCAAAGCGAGACGGCGTAACGACATGGAAAAACTCCTGGAGGGACGAAGCAGCGTGGGTATCTGCCAGAAGCTTAGAAGGGAAAAGAGGTGTCTGGTTCCCGATGAACGAAAACAAAAAAACCCCGAAAACGCTGAAACGTTTCGGGGCTTCTTCAAGGGTGAACCGGCTCACAACAACGCCGGTCACTTATCGCATCAACTTACTTCTTGTGATAGGCCGTCACACGCTCAACTTCTTCCTTTGAACCCAGGAACACCGCCACACGCTGGTGCAGGCCTTCAGGCTGGATGTCGAGGATGCGCTGGTGGCCGTCGGTCGACGCGCCGCCCGCTTGCTCGACCAGGAAGGACATCGGGTTGGCTTCGTACATCAGGCGCAGCTTACCTGGCTTGGACGGCTCGCGGCTGTCGCGTGGGTACATGAACAAGCCACCACGGGTCAGGATGCGGTGCACGTCGGCGACCATCGCGGCGACCCAGCGCATGTTGAAGTTTTTCTTCAACGGGCCTTCTTCGCCTTCCATCAGTTCGTTGACGTAGCGCTTCACCGGCTCTTCCCAGTGACGCTGGTTGGACATGTTGATCGCGAATTCCTGGGTGGAAGCCGGGATGGAAATGTCTTCGTGGGTCAGTACGAAGCTGCCCATTTCGCGGTCCAGGGTGAAGCCTTTGACGCCGTCGCCCAGGGTCAGTACCAGCATGGTCTGCGGGCCGTAGATGGCGTAGCCGGCAGCGACCTGCTCGGTGCCTGGCTGCAGGAAGGCCTTTTCGTTCAGGGCTTCGTTCTGGCTCAGGTATTCGTTCGGGCAACGCAATACCGAGAAGATGGTGCCGACCGGGGCGTTGATGTCGATGTTGGACGAGCCGTCCAGTGGGTCGAACACCAGCAGGTAGGCGCCTTTCGGGTATTTGCCGGGGATCTGGTAGGCATTGTCCATTTCTTCGGACGCCATGCCGGCCAGGTGACCGCCCCACTCGTTGGCTTCGAGCAGAATCTCGTTGGAGAGCACGTCGAGCTTCTTCTGCACTTCGCCCTGCACGTTTTCGGTGCCCATGCTGCCCAGGACACCACCCAGTGCGCCTTTGGACACGGCGTGGCTGATTTCCTTGCAAGCACGCGCCACCACTTCGATAAGGAAGCGCAGATCGGCAGGCGTGTTGTTGCTGCGGGTCTGCTCAATCAAATAGCGACTCAAGGTAACGCGGGACATGTAAGGCTCCGGAAAATGGGGGGCTTGAAAACCCGCGCAGTTTAACGCGAGTCGGGGCGTATTTCCTCCTATCAGAGGATTTAAACCCAATAGAGTTCATGGACTTTATTTAACGTGCCACCGGCGGCTTGCGCAGCAAACTGTAGGCCATGGCGCCCAGTGCCGCCACGCCGAGCAGCAGCACGGCCCAGAGGCCGAGCTTCTTCAGGTCGGGGCCAGTGTCGGGTAACGCAGCAATCGCAGCCGGTTTGACCGCGATCTCCCCCGCCAACGTGGCCTGGCCCAAGGTTTTCAGGCGCTCGTCACGGTAATCGGGGATCAGCGTCGACAGCGGCAAGTTCGCCCCTTTCACGGACACATTCCCCAACGCCAGGGTGAACGGCGGCTCACCCCGTGCCAGGAACACCAACTGCGTGGCCCGTACGGCAACGCGCAACACGGGCGCTTCGACGCCCAGGCCGCCGCCCCGCTCGTCCACCTGCAATCTCAACTGAGCAACCGCCTGGCCCGGCAACTGCAATTCATCCTGCACCACCTCCTTGCCGTTCTGGCTCAGGCGGTACAGCAGGCCATTGCTCAACGGCTGCCACGCTTGCTTGACCTCACTTCGCCCCGACAACGTCACGGGCGCCAGCGTGTTGGGCTGCTTCAACTCGACCCGCAAGCGCTCCACATTCAGCCCCGTGGGCAATTGCCAGCTGTACTCGCCCGCCTTGAGGCGACCCCCCGGCAACGCTTGCGACCACACCAACGGCATCGGCAGGTTACTGCGAGTGGAGCTCTCCAGGCGGGCCGACGTCAGCAACGGCGCCGCCTGGCCCTGCCACACCAACCGCAAGTAACGCGCCGATTGACCGGGCAGGCTCACGTCATGCTGCTCGACCCGCTCATCGGCAAATGACAAACGCGCCACTTGCCCATCACCCCAGGCTTGCCAGTGCTGCAAATCATCACTGGCTTCAATGCTGAAACGCTGGAAGCCCTCTTGCTCATGGCTCCAGTCCAGGCTCAATTGCTGCAACGGCGCCTTGATCGCACTGGCGTCCAACACCCAGCCACGCAGTACCTGCTTGCCGGGCTTAGCGGCAGTGGACGGTGTGATTTCCACCAGGGCGCCGGTGGTGGTGGCCTTCATCACCACGTCAGGCAAGGCTTGCTCGGTGTCGGCAGCGTACAGCGGGAACCACTTCACGTCGGTGACGTTGCGGCTCTCGGTGCGCTGCGCGGACGGGCGCGACAACGCATACGCCTGAGGCTCACCGGCAGCGTCGAAAACCCGAACATCGCTGAGATTTGCCTGGCGCGCGCTCATTTGAACCGCCAATGGCAGCTCCAGGCTATACCAGGGACCAGCGCCGCTTACGGCCAGCGGCACCTGGGTGGCGAAATCAGCCGGACGTTCTTGAGCAAACGTCGCCGAACACAGCATCCATATCGTCAACCCACTCAGACTCAGCCTGCCCATCAAGAAGATGCTCCCTCAGGTTCAACGCGCTTAGGCGGCAGCGGCGCAAAGTAGCCAACCACCAGCAACAAACCGCCCACGCCGATAAACGACACGATCCGCGCCAAACCGCCACGGTTGCTCAGCTCGACAAAGAACAACTTGGCCACCACCACGGCAATCAGTGCCGCGCCGATCAGCCACACTTCGCGACGATGGCGCAAATGGCCGCCGATCATCAGTCCGAGGGCAATAAGGGTCCAGACGATCGACAGGCCGGCCTGCACCAGCATGGACTCCAGCAACGCATCCAGATGAAACGGCACGCCGCCCCAATGGTGGGCGGTACGCATCACCAGCGCGGTGAAGAATGCGAACAGCGAAATGCCGGCCACGCCCTGGGCGATCAACTCAACGCGCGGCCCACGTTCCGGCGCCGCACTGCGCGACCACAGGTAAATGCCCAGCAGCGCGAACAGCAGGCCCAGGTCCAATGGGTTGAGCAGTGGCACATAGGGCAGCGGCTTGGCCGTGCCGTCACTAAAGATGTTCGCCAGCCAGAACCAACCCAGCATCAGCACCGCCAGCGGTAATGCAGCGAATACGCGGTATTCCCTGGGGTAGGCCGACACCGGCCATGGCCAATGGCGCGGTGCGGCAGCCAGCACGAGATAGAGACTTGGCAGAATCGCCCAGCCCAACCAGCGCCAGGCGTTGTATTCGCTCGACAGCACCAGCAGGCCGTAGCGCAGTTCCAGCGCCAGCACACCGATCAGCATCCAACAACCCAGTACGTGAGCCGCGCTCAGCACTTTGCCGGGCACCACCGTCGACAAATGCCGCAGCGAGATGAAATGCACCACGAACACCACCCACCAGGCCAGCCAGCCGAACTGCGCGGCCGGGTGGTAATACTCGGTCCACGCGCCCAACAACACGAGCCCCACCGCAGGCATCAACAACGTGCTGGCGATACCCAACGCCGCCCAGCGCAAACGCAGCGCCAGTGCCGTCCAGATCACCACGCTCAGCGCGGCCGCCAGCACCAACAGCGAAGCGTGCAAGGCCGCAGGTGCCAAGCGCCAGACTTCAATGATCACCGCCAACGCCCACCACGCCACGCCCCAGGCCAGCAGACCGGCGGACAAGCGCCCACGGGGCAAGCACCAGGCGCCGAGCATGGCCGCCAAGGCAATGATCAGCGGTGTCCAGGCATTGTTCACGGGGTCGAGCGCAAACAGCGCGCCCGCAAGCACTTGCACGGCAACGCCACAGCGCACAACCCATGGCGAGCCGATACGCAGGCCCGCCCACACGGTCGCAAGGCCCGCAACCGACCAACTGACGATGCTGCCTTGGGTCGAAAACACCAGCGGCGCCAGCAGGTAAGCGCAGCCCAGGCCGAGGACGGCGAGCCCTGGAGCGCCGAGGCGCTCCCAACGCCGGGTCTGTTGCGGCGCGGCGTTGTGTATTTGATAAAAGCTGAACAGCAGTGCCGCACCCAGCAGCAACGCTCCCAATGGCGGCCCCTGCAGCAAGGTGTCCTGGCCATCGCGCAGTTCGCCGAGGAAGGCGAGCAGCGAACCCAGTTGCAGCAATAGGGCGAACGCCCGCGCGACGGGGCGATGCTGGCGTAGACCGAGCCAGAAGATCCCGGCGCCTTCGACGGCCCACGCCGCAGCAGTCCAGCGCGCATCAAGGCCCAAGGGAATGGCCAGGCTGGCGAAGATCACGCCAAGGGCCAGGCAGGTTTCCGTCAGGAGCAAGGCGCGCGCGCCACTGAGCACGCGGGCCAAGACCATGTAAATGATGCCCAGGCCCAGCGCACTGAACGCAGCAGCGAACTCAAGGTGTTGTACCAGCGCGAACTGCAGACCGAAGCCCACCAGCGGTGGGCCGAATAACAACGTGCCATCGACATAATCCCCCTTGGCCGCCGACCAGCGCAGTTGCGCGCCACGGCTGGCATCTTCGGGGGCGTCCTGGGTTTCCAGCAATTTACGCCGCGCGAACAACAGGCCGATAGCCAGGTACATCAGGAAAAACAGGATCAGGAACGGCTCGGTGCTCCACAGCAGCTCCGGCGTGTAGGCGCGCATGCCCCAGGCGAAACCAATACCAAAGGTGCCAACAAAACCGATCACGTTCAGCAGGCGCCAGGCTTTGAACCAGGCAATCGTGAGGATGCCGGCGTTGAGCAACGCAAAGTAGCTGAACAGCGCCACATGGCTTCCAGCGCCGGTCGACACCAGGATCGGTGCCGCAAAACCACCCAACGCCGCCGCACAGGCCAGGCCGATGGCATCCTGGGTGATTGCCAGGATCGCCGAACAGACCGTGACGGCTACCAGCAACCCCATTGCGGCGCCAGGATCGATCAGGGGATGCAAACGCATTGCCGCAAATACCGTGAGGTACAACACGGCAATCCCCGCGCCTTGCAGCATCAAGCCGTAGTTGCCGTTGCGCAGCCGCAGCCACCAGCCCAGGCCCAGCAGGCCCAACGCGGCAGCGGCAACGCCGGCGTAGCGCAGCTCGATCGGCACCACCATGCCTTCAGTGGCATAACGCAGCAGGAAAGCCAGGCCGAGGAACAACAGCACCACGCCGACCCGCAGCACGGTGTTGCCGCCAAACAGCCAATTGCGCGCACCTTCAATGGCGCGCTTGATAAGGTTGGGGCCGCGAGGGATTGCAGGTTCTTTAGGCGTCGGCGCCGGAGCCCACACGTCATCCGGCAGCGGCTGGCTCGGTTCGGCGCCCCTGGTAACGGGGGCCAACTCGGCAGGCAGCTCCCACACCAGCTCGGGCGGTTTGGCGACAGGTGCCGATTCGGGAACAGAGGGCTCGACCTTCACGCTGCTTGCAGGCGCGGGCACTTCCAGTTGCCGCAAGCGCTCGCCCAGCGCGATCAGCGACTTCTGCGTGGTGTCCAACTGACGCGCCTGCTTGTCCGCCTGGGCCGACAGCTGCGCCAGGCGAATCGCCTGGCCAATGCCCAGCCCCAGCAGCGCACCGATACCCGCATCACTGAACGATTCGTCGAGCGTCCAGCCGAGCACCAGGCCAATCAGCATGAAAATCCATTGCATGGTCGATATCCCTAAGCAGCCCGAGGCAAGCAAACCGAGGCCTAGTATATCGACGCTGCACCCATGTGGAAGCAGGCGTGTGTGGGAGCCGGGCTTGCCCGCGACCCAGACACCTCGGCGTATCTGTCACACCGAGGTGATGCTATCGCAGGCAAGCCAGCTGCCACACAAGCCCGCGCACATATTCAGGTCAGCCGTGTTCAGTCGAGGGCTTTCCAGATCTCGGTCGCGTACTCCCTGATGGTCCGATCCGAGCTGAACCAACCCATCCGCGCCGTATTCAGCACCGCCGAACGCCACCACGCCTTGGAATCATGCCAATGCGCCTCAACCCGCGCCTGGGCGTCCCAGTACGAATCGAAGTCGGCACACACCAGGAAGCGGTCGTAGTCGATCAGCCCGTCGATCAGCCCCGCGTAGCGGCCCGGATCGTCCGGCGAGAACACCCCGCCGCGGATCGCTTGCAGCACGTCGTTCAATCGATGAGACGCTGCGATGTCAGCACCTGCATTGAATTCACCAGCGTGCTTGCGGGCTTCCACCTGCTGCGCGCTGAGGCCGAAGATAAACATGTGCTCGGCCCCCACACGCTCGTGCATTTCCACGTTGGCGCCGTCCATTGTGCCGATGGTCAGCGCACCGTTGAGACCGAACTTCATGTTGCTGGTGCCCGAGGCCTCGAAACCGGCGGTGGAAATCTGCTCCGACAAATCCGCCGCCGGAATGATGCTTTCCGCCAGGCTGACGTTGTAGTTGGGCAGGAACACCACCTTGAGCAAACCGCGTACGGTCGGGTCGTTATTGACCGTGCGGGCGATGTCGTTGGTCAACTTGATGATCAACTTGGCCTGGTGATAACTGGCCGCCGCCTTGCCCGAGAAGATCTTCACGCGCGGCACCCAGTCGGTGCCCGGCTCGGCACGGATGGCCTGGTACAGCGCCACGGTGTGCAGCAGGTTGAGCAACTGGCGCTTGTATTCGTGGATACGCTTGACCTGCACGTCGAACATCGCCGCCGGGTTGACCGCAATGCCCAGGCGCTCGTGAATGATGTCCGCCAGCGCGCGCTTACTGTGCAGGCGCTGCTCGGCAAATGCCTTGCGGAACGTCTGTTTTTCGGCAAATGGCTCAAGCTCCCCCAACCGCTCTTCGGGCTTGTCGAGAATGTCCGGGCCGAGCGCTTCCACCAGCATGGACGTGAGCTTGGGGTTGGCCTGGTACAACCAGCGACGGAAGGTAATGCCGTTGGTTTTGTTGTTGATGCGTTCCGGGTACAGCTTGTGCAGCTCGGAGAACACCGTGCTGCGCATCAATTGGGTGTGCAGGCCGGACACGCCGTTGACGCTGTGGGAGCCCAGGAATGCCAGGTTGCCCATGCGCACGCGGCGGCCGTTGTCTTCTTCGATCAATGACACCGCGCGCAGTACGTCAAAGTCGTGGATGCCCTTGGCGCGCAGCGAGTCGATGTGCTGGGCGTTGATCAGGTAGATGATCTGCATGTGCCGGGGCAGCATGCGTTCCATCAGGCCGACCGGCCAGGTTTCCAGCGCTTCAGGCAGCAGCGTGTGGTTGGTGTACGACAGGGTTTCCACCGTCACATCCCACGCCGCTTCCCACGGAATGTGGTGCAGGTCGACCAATTGACGCATCAGCTCGGCCACGGCGATGGACGGGTGGGTGTCGTTGAGCTGGATCGCGGCGTGTTCGCCCAGGCTCAGCACCGAGCCGTGCATGTTCTTGTGGCGGCGCAGCAGGTCTTGCAGGGAGGCGGCGACAAAGAAGTATTCCTGGCGCAGGCGCAGTTCCTGCCCTGCTTCGGTGCTGTCGGCCGGGTAAAGCACTCGGGAGATGCTTTCGGCGCGTGCCACTTCGGCGACCGCGCCAAGGTGGTCACCGGCGTTGAAGCGCTCCAGGTGCAGGTCTTCCACCGCCCGGGCACGCCACAGCCGCAGCGTGTTGACGCTGGCACCGCGCCAGCCGACAACCGGCGTGTCATAAGCAATGGCGCGCACGGTTTCGTTCGGCGTCCATCGCTGGATCATTTTCCCGGAGGCATCTTCCAGTGTTTCGACGCTGCCACCAAAGCCGATCGGGTACGCCACTTCAGGGCGTTCGAATTCCCATGGGTTGCCGAAGTCCAGCCAGCGCTCGGTCTGCTCCTGCTGCCAGCCATCGACAATCGCCTGGCGAAACAAGCCGTGCTCATAACGGATGCCATACCCATGGCCGGCAATGCCCAGGGTCGACATGCTTTCCATGAAGCACGCCGCCAAGCGACCCAGGCCGCCGTTGCCCAGTGCGGCATCGGGCTCCAGCAGGCGGATGCGCTCAAGGTCGACACCCAGCTCCGAGAGCGCTTCACGAGCGATTTCCAGCACGCCGAGGTTGCTCAGGCTGTCGTAGAGCAAGCGGCCGATGAGGAATTCCAGGGAAAGGTAGTAAACCCGCTTCTGGCCCTTGCGGTAGATGCGCCGGGTGTGGTCCATCCAGTGATCGACCATCTGGTCGCGCGCGGCCAGGGCAATGGCTTCGAACCAGTCGTGGTCGAAGGCGTGATCCGGGTCCTTGCCCACCGCGTAGGTAAGTTTGGTCAAGACGGCATCGCGGAATGCGGCTACCTCTGCTTCTCGTTCAAGTGGTTCCTGAGACATCAATTGCGACCTCGGGCGAGATAGAAGGAGTTGCTAGAGCCTAGACGGTCTGACAGACGGTAGACGCTCTGGTTCGGCACTTTTTTAACGCATTTACCTTTACAGGGTTTTGATGCATTGGCCGTGCCTGCTTTTGATACAAGCGCGCCTTCTGGCCGAAACCCATAAAAAATTGTTCAAAAAATCATCAATCCCGGTATGATCGCGCGCCCGGACACCGCCCCACCTTGGAACCCTGATGAAGCCTCAACTGATCGCCGCCGCGGAACTCGACCGTCTTGAAACGTGGCAGAAATATTCCGCGCATATGTGCGGTGGTTGCGTGTCCAGCTGCTGCACGCTGCCGGTCGAAGTGAAGATCAAGGACCTGATCCGCATTGGTATCGTCGATGAATTCGAGCGCGGCGACCCGCCGAAGAACATCGCCAAGCGCTTGCAGAAGGAAGGCATCGTCGAGCGCTTCAACGCCAAATCCGAGATTTTTACCCTGCAGCGCATGAGCAACAACGATTGCCTGTACCTGGATCGTAAGACGCGCTTCTGCACTATTTATGACAAGCGCCCGGATACCTGCCGCAACCACCCGAAGATCGGTCCACGCCCTGGGTATTGCGCGTACAAGCCGAAGGAAGTGGTGCGCGAGACCAAGTTTCGGACACTCGATAAGTTCTGATCCAAGTTCTTTATTGCCTGGGCTACCGCGTTCGCGAGCAAGCCCGCCCCCACACTTGACCTCATTCATCCTGAAAAAACGCGGTCAAATGTGGGAGCGGGCTTGCTCGCGAAGAGGCCGGCACAATCACTGCACATTTTGCAGGCATAAAAAAAAACGCCCCCGGCCTTTCGACCGGGGGCGTTTTTCATTCAGCCTGAGTTAACTCAGTTCTTGGCTTTCTTGGCAGCGCGGGTACGCTCGCCTTCGTCCAGGATCTTCTTACGCAGGCGGATCGACTTAGGCGTGACTTCGCACAGCTCGTCGTCCTGGATGAATTCCAGGGCCTGTTCCAGGGTGAAGCGAACAGGTGGAACCAGAGCGATGGTTTCGTCTTTACCCGAAGCACGCATGTTGTCGAGCTTCTTGCCTTTGGTTGGGTTGACGCCCATGTCGTTATCACGGCTGTTCAGACCAACGATCTGACCGTTGTAGATCTCTTGACCGTGTTCAACGAACAGCTTGCCACGCGCCTGGAGGGTTTCCAGGGAGTAGGTCAGTGCCTTGCCGGTTTCTACCGATACCAGAACACCGTTCTGACGGCCGGACATGTCGCCGGACTTCATGGTGTCGTAGCGATCGAAGATCGAGGTCAGGATGCCAGCACCGTTGGTCAGGGTCAGGAACTGGTTACGGAAACCGATCAGACCACGAGCAGGGATGTTGTATTCCAGACGCACACGGCCTTTGCCATCCGGCACCATGTTGGTCAGGTCGCCTTTACGCAGACCCATCTCTTCCATCACCTTGCCCTGGGATTCTTCCGGGGTGTCGATGGTGACGTTTTCGAACGGTTCCTGCTTCACGCCGTCAACCTGACGGATGATCACTTCTGGACGACCAACGCCCATTTCGAAGCCTTCGCGACGCATGGTTTCGATCAGTACCGAGAGGTGCAGCTCACCACGGCCGGAAACCTTGAACTTGTCAGCCGAGTCGCCTTCTTCAACGCGCAGTGCAACGTTGTACAGCAGCTCTTTGTCCAGACGCTCCTTGATGTTACGGGAGGTCACGAACTTGCCTTCTTTACCGCAGAAAGGCGAGTCGTTTACCTGGAAGGTCATGGAAACGGTTGGCTCGTCAACGGTCAGAGGCTTCATCGCCTCGACGGTGTCCGGGTGGCACAGGGTGTCGGAGATGAACAGCGAGTCCATACCGCTGATGCACACGATGTCGCCAGCGGCCGCTTCTTCAACGTCGATGCGGTGCAGACCGTGGTGACCCATCAGCTTCAGGATACGACCGTTGCGCTTCTTGCCGTCGGCGCCGATAGCGACAACCGGGGTGTTCGGCTTGACGCGACCACGGGCGATACGGCCAACGCCGATAACACCCAGGAAGCTGTTGTAGTCCAGAGCGGAGATCTGCATCTGGAACGCGCCGTCACGGTCAACAGCCGGGGCTGGTACGTTGTCGACGATCGACTGGTACAGCGGGGTCATGTCTTCAGCCATGTCGGTGTGGTCCAGACCGGCAATACCGTTCAGGGCCGAGGCGTAGACGACTTTGAAGTCCAGCTGCTCTTCGGTGGCACCCAGGTTGTCGAACAGGTCGAAGATCTGGTCCAGAACCCAGTCCGGACGCGCGCCTGGACGGTCAACCTTGTTGATGCACACGATCGGACGCAGGCCGGCTTCGAACGCCTTCTTGGTCACGAAACGGGTTTGCGGCATAGGGCCGTCTTGAGCGTCAACCAGCAGCAGAACGGAGTCAACCATCGACATTACGCGTTCTACTTCGCCGCCGAAGTCGGCGTGGCCCGGGGTATCCACGATGTTGATGTGGTAGCCGTTCCAGTTGATAGCGGTGTTTTTAGCCAGGATGGTAATACCGCGCTCTTTTTCCTGGTCGTTGGAGTCCATCACGCGCTCGTCGTTGAGCTCGTTGCGCTCCAGGGTGCCGGATTGACGCAGGAGTTTGTCTACCAGGGTGGTTTTACCATGGTCAACGTGAGCAATGATGGCGATGTTACGTAGATTTTCGATCACTTGTGTATCTCGATCAGAGGATTCGGTGTGCTGACAGGTCGTGGCAGCGATTAACAGTAGAGTCAGGCCTTGCCGTTACAGCTTGACGGCAGAGTCGGGGGGCCGGTGACGCAGGCCACAGGCAAACAGCCCCGGGCTCTTAGCTCGGTCGATAAACGCGCACATTGGCATGTCCCTCACTGAGCAAATGGTGGGCATGCAGGCGACTCATCACGCCTTTGTCGCAATACAGCAGGTACTGACGGCTGTTATCCAGTTCCTTGAAACGCGCATTCAATGCATAGAACGGCAGCGTTTGTACGTCGATGCCGGCGATTTCCAGCGGCTCATCCTCAGCGGCATCCGGGTGACGGATGTCGATGACGATCTGGCCGGCCAGGGCTTCGCTGACTTCTTCGATCTTGATGTCCTGGCCCAATTCGTCGATCACGCGATCGATCGGGACCAGCTTGGCGTTCTCGAGCGCACGCTCCAGAATCGCCATGTCGAATTCTTTCTCTTCATGCTCCACGCGATGGCGCTTGGCGTGGGTCTTGGGGTTCACCGAAATGACCCCGCAGTACTCGGGCATGTGCTTGGCAAAGTCGGCGGTGCCGATCTGCTCTGCCAGGTCGATGATGTCCTGCTTATGGCTGGCGATCAGCGGGCGCAAGACCAGCTTCTCGGTGACGCAATCGATGATCGACAGGTTCGGCAGCGTCTGGCTGGAGACCTGGGAAATCGCCTCACCGGTTACCAGTGCATCGATCTGCAACTTGTCGGCGATTCGCGAGGCCGCGCGCAACATCATACGCTTCAATACCACGCCCATATGACCGTTATCGACTTTACCGAGAATTTCGCCCAGTACTTCCTCGAACGGTACGCTCACAAATAGCACGCGTTGGGAGCTGCCGTACTTCTTCCAGATAAAATGCGCGACTTCCATCACGCCCAATTCGTGTGCACGCCCGCCCAGGTTGAAGAAGCAGAAGTGGCTCATCAGGCCGCGGCGCATGATCTGGTAGGCCGCCACCGTGGAATCGAAACCGCCGGACATCAGCACCAGGGTCTGTTCCAGGGCGCCCAGCGGGTAGCCGCCGATGCTGTTGTGCTGGCTGTGGATCACAAACAACCGTTGGTCGCGAATTTCCATGCGCACTTCGATTTGTGGCGCTTTCAGGGAAATTCCGGCTGCGCCGCACTCGCGACGCAGCTTGCTGCCGACGTATTTCTCGACGTCCATGGAGCTGAAGGTGTGCTTGCCGGCACGCTTGCAGCGCACCGAAAAGATCTTGCCTTCAAGCTCACTGCCGTAGTGCTGTTTGCACTTCTCGGTGATGTCATCGAAGTCGCCCAGCGGGTACTCATCCACCTGCAGGAAATGCGCGATGCCCGGCATGCAGCTCAGGCGCTCGGTCATGTCCTTCAAGGCTTTGGGCTCGGTGACACGGGTTTCCAGCTCGAGGTTGTCCCACACGCCGTTCACCACCACAGCCGGGTCCAGATCGCGGAGCACGGCACGGATGTTCTTGGCCAACTGACGGATGAAACGCGTCCGTACCGGTCGGCTTTTGATGGTGATCTCGGGGAAGACTTTAACGATTAATTTCATGGAAACAGCGCGCGCCGGGCCTGCTGAAAAAGGGGGGCGCGGATTATAGCGGAAATCGCTCAAGGTTTAACCAGTTAATATGCATCGCACGTATCACGCACTAAATAGGTGCATTTGTGCGCCTTTGCGCTACATTGCGGTGCGCCATTTTTGGTCTTTTGTCGTAATGCACCTTTATAGGGTCGTTTTTTGAGCAGAAAACCCATGTTGGCGCACTGGCATGCAATTTGCTCTCTTGTGAGGCAGGTTGCCATGGCGGACTATCCGCGCCGGCATCACCCACATTCTAAGGGCTAACTCCACTACCCCAGCCCGAAGCCACCCGGAGGACACTATGTCGAAGTCGGTTCAACTCATCAAAGATCATGACGTTAAATGGATTGATCTGCGCTTCACGGACACCAAAGGCACTCAGCACCACGTGACCATGCCGGCTCGCGACGCGCTGGATGAAGCTTTCTTCGAAGAAGGCAAAATGTTCGACGGTTCCTCCATCGCTGGCTGGAAAGGCATCGAAGCCTCCGACATGATCCTGATGCCGGACGACAGCACTGCCGTACTCGACCCGTTCACCGAAGAGCCGACCCTGATCCTGGTCTGCGACGTGATCGAGCCTTCGACCATGCAAGGCTACGACCGCGACCCACGTGCGATCGCCAAGCGTGCCGAGGAATACCTGAAGTCGACCGGTATCGGTGACACTGTATTCGTAGGCCCAGAGCCAGAATTCTTCATCTTCGACCAAGTGAAGTTCAAGTCCGACATCTCCGGCTCCATGTTCAAGATCTACTCCGAACAAGGCTCCTGGATGTCCGATCAAGACGTGGAAGGCGGCAACCATGGCCACCGTCCAGGCATCAAAGGTGGCTACTTCCCAGTTCCGCCGTTCGACCACGACCACGAAATCCGTACCTCCATGTGCAACGCCATGGAAGACATGGGCCTGACCATCGAAGTGCACCACCACGAAGTGGCCACTGCCGGCCAGAACGAAATCGGTGTGAAATTCAACACCCTGGTGGCCAAGGCTGACGAAGTACAGACCCTGAAGTACTGCGTACACAACACTGCCGTTGCCTACGGCCGTACCGCTACCTTCATGCCTAAGCCTCTGTACGGCGATAACGGTTCGGGTATGCACGTTCACCTGTCCATCGCCAAAGAGGGCAAGAACACCTTCGCTGGCGAAGGTTATGCCGGCCTGTCCGACACTGCCCTGTACTTCATCGGCGGTATCATCAAGCACGGTAAGGCCTTGAACGGCTTCACCAACCCGTCGACCAACTCCTACAAGCGTCTGGTCCCAGGTTTCGAAGCACCGGTAATGCTGGCCTACTCGGCGCGCAACCGTTCCGCTTCGATCCGTATTCCATACGTGTCCAGCCCTCGCGCTCGCCGTATCGAAGCACGCTTCCCGGATCCAGCAGCCAACCCGTACCTGGCCTTCGCTGCCCTGGTAATGGCTGGCCTGGACGGTATCCAAAACAAGATCCACCCTGGCGACGCCGCCGACAAAAACTTGTACGACCTGCCGCCTGAAGAGGCCAAAGAGATCCCACAAGTGTGCGGCAGCCTGAAAGAAGCCCTGGAAGAGCTGGACAAGGGCCGTGCGTTCCTGACCAAAGGCGGCGTGTTCAGCGACGACTTCATCGACGCTTACATCGGCCTGAAGAGCGAAGAAGAAATCAAGGTTCGCACCTTCGTACACCCACTGGAATACGAGCTGTACTACAGCTGCTGATCCGGTAGCGCTGCTTAATGTAGCGTGATGAAAAAAGACCTCCTTCGGGAGGTCTTTTTTTTGGCCCGCGATTGCGCCGCATCGAGCACCTGTTGTATTGACTGATACTCCGCCATCGCGGGCAAGCCCCGCTCCCACAGGAGATCATCCTTGAAACGTCGACTTGTGTTCGCTCTGTTGTTCGTCAGTGCCAGTGCGAGTGCTGCGCCGCCCACTCTGGAGCCGCTGCTCAACAGCATTGCCGAACGCCTGGAGATCGCCGACCAGGTAGCCCTGAGCAAATGGGACAGCAAAAAGCCCGTGGAAGATAAAAAGCGCGAACAAGAGGTGATCGCCAGCGTTAGCGCCCAGGCACCGACCTACAAGCTGGACGCGGCCGCCGCCGAGCAGTTTTTTTCGGCGCAGATCGAGGCCAACAAGCTGGTGCAATACACCCACCTTTCCGACTGGCAATTCCAAGGCAAGGCGCCGGACGACCCACGCCCGGACCTGATCAAACAGATACGCCCGCAGCTGGATGAACTGCAAAAACGCCTGCTGCAGCAGCTGGCCGACTTTACCCCGCAGCGCACCGACCCGCAGTGCCCACAGTGGCTGGCCGAAGCCGTGCATGAGCCGCTGAACGATCCACTGCGGCAACTGGCGATGATCCGTGCCACGGCCGAGCTGTGCGTTCGACCTACTTGATTTGAGGAACCGTCCTGCATCTTCACCTGGGCCGACAGCCATAGCCTGAGCGTTCACTGACCGAACAGGATGGAACCATGGACACCCTCAAGTGCTTGACTGCAGCAGCGACCGTTTTGTCGTTGCTGGGCTGCGGCACGCAGGCAAAGGATGCGGCACAGATCGAGAAAGAGGTCTTGCTTGAACGTAGCGAGTCTTGGGACGGCACGCCCTACACAGCCTACCCGTCCGGCCCGCCGCAGCTCACGCTGATACGCCTGAAGATCCCGGCACGCACGCAACTGCCTTGGCACACCCACCCGATGCCGAACGCTGCCTACATCGTTTCAGGGGAGTTGACCGTTGAAACCCGCGCAAACGGCGCCTCGCGGACCTTGAGGCAAGGGCAAACCCTGGCCGAGATGGTGGGCACCGAACATCGCGGCATTACCGGAAACACACCCGTTGAGCTTCTGGTCTTTTATGCGGGCACTCCAGGCATGCCACTGTCAGAGCAACGCTGACCGTCCCGAACCGTTTTCACCCCGCATTGAAAACGGTCCGCCCAGCACTTCCTGAACAACCTTCACAAAACCGCACTATATTGGTGCGATAGGCTGCACCCTACCCACCTGCCCAGCCCATTTTGGTTCGAAACTTCCCGAGCAAGCTGGCAGAACGCCACAGTTTCGCGCCTAAAACCCCCATTTCAGGGCTTGCACGCTTCTTTTCGGAGCCTTGGTTTGGTTTTTGCATTTTCCTTGTATCAGCGTGTGCCTCAAGCCCGCGCGTTGCTCCAAAAGAGGTCCTGATGACCATCAGCGATGCACTGCACCGTTTGCTACTCGACAACCTGACCACCGCGACCATCCTACTCAACGACGACTTGCGTCTTGAGTACATGAACCCGGCGGCGGAGATGCTCCTGGCCATCAGCGGCCAGCGCAGCCATGGGCAGTTCATCAGCGAATTGTTCACCGAGTCAGCCGAAGCCTTGAGCTCATTGCGCCAGGCTGTGGAGCAGGCCCACCCCTTCACCAAGCGCGAAGCGATGCTCACGGCCCTGACCGGCCAGACCCTGACCGTCGACTACGCCGTGACCCCGATCCTCAGCAACGGCGCCACCTTGCTGCTGCTGGAAGTGCACCCGCGCGACCGCCTCCTGCGCATCACCAAGGAAGAAGCGCAGTTGTCCAAGCAGGAGACCAGCAAGATGTTGGTGCGTGGCCTGGCCCATGAGATCAAGAATCCGCTGGGTGGTATCCGTGGCGCAGCGCAACTGCTGGCCCGCGAGCTGCCGGACGATAACCTCAAGGACTACACCAACGTCATCATCGAAGAGGCCGACCGCCTGCGTAACCTGGTGGACCGCATGCTCGGCTCCAACAAGCTGCCGTCGCTGGCGATGACCAACGTGCACGAAGTGCTGGAGCGTGTCTGTCAGCTGGTTGAGGCCGAAAGCCAGGGCTGCATCACCTTGGTGCGCGACTATGACCCAAGCATTCCCGACGTTTTGATCGACCGCGAACAGATGATTCAGGCGGTGCTCAATATCGTACGTAACGCCATGCAGGCCATCAGCAGCCAGAACGAGCTGCGCCTGGGCCGCATCAGCCTGCGCACCCGCGCCCTGCGTCAGTTCACCATTGGCCATGTGCGCCATCGCCTGGTGACCAAGGTCGAGATCATCGACAACGGCCCGGGGATTCCTGCGGAACTGCAGGAAACCATTTTCTTTCCCATGGTCAGTGGCCGCCCGGACGGTACCGGGCTGGGCCTGGCCATTACCCAGAACATCATCAGCCAGCACCAGGGTCTGATCGAGTGTGAGAGCCATCCTGGCCACACCACGTTCTCGATCTTTCTGCCACTGGAACAAGGAGCCCCATCGACATGAGCCGTAGTGAAACTGTCTGGATCGTCGATGACGACCGTTCTATCCGCTGGGTCCTCGAGAAAGCCTTGCAACAGGAAGGCATGACCACCCAGAGCTTCGACAGCGCCGACGGTGTAATGAGCCGCCTGGCGCGCCAGCAGCCCGACGTGATCATCTCGGACATCCGCATGCCCGGCGCCAGTGGCCTGGACCTGCTGGCGCGGATTCGCGAGCAGCACCCGCGCTTGCCGGTGATCATCATGACGGCGCACTCGGACCTGGACAGCGCTGTCGCGTCCTATCAGGGCGGCGCCTTTGAATACCTGCCCAAGCCGTTCGACGTGGACGAAGCGGTGGCATTGGTCAAACGCGCCAACCAGCACGCCCAGGAACAACAGAACCAGGAAGCTCCACCCGCCCTGACCCGCACCCCGGAAATCATCGGCGAAGCGCCGGCGATGCAGGAAGTGTTTCGCGCCATCGGGCGCTTGAGCCATTCCAACATCACCGTGCTGATCAACGGCGAGTCGGGGACCGGTAAAGAGCTGGTCGCCCATGCCCTGCACCGTCACAGCCCACGCGCAGCCTCGCCGTTCATTGCGTTGAACATGGCGGCGATTCCAAAGGATTTGATGGAATCCGAGCTGTTCGGCCACGAAAAAGGCGCATTCACTGGCGCAGCCAACCTGCGTCGCGGGCGCTTTGAACAGGCTGACGGCGGCACGCTGTTCCTCGATGAAATCGGCGATATGCCGGCCGACACCCAGACCCGCCTGCTGCGCGTGCTGGCGGACGGTGAGTTCTATCGGGTGGGCGGACACACACCGGTCAAGGTCGACGTACGCATCATCGCGGCGACCCACCAGAACCTGGAAACCCTGGTGCACGCGGGCAAATTCCGTGAGGACTTGTTCCACCGCCTCAACGTGATCCGCATCCATATCCCGCGCATGTCGGACCGTCGCGAAGACATCCCGACCCTGGCCCGCCACTTCCTCAGCCGCGCCGCTCAGGAGCTGGCCGTCGAGCCGAAGCTGCTGAAAAGCGAGACCGAGGAATACCTGAAGAACCTGCCGTGGCCCGGCAACGTGCGTCAGTTGGAGAACACCTGCCGCTGGATCACGGTGATGGCCTCCGGACGCGAAGTGCACATCAGCGACCTGCCTCCGGAGCTGTTGAGCCTTCCGCAGGATTCCGCGCCGGTGACCAACTGGGAACAAGCGCTGCGCCAATGGGCCGACCAGGCCCTGGCGCGCGGCCAGTCGAACCTGCTGGACAGCGCCGTGCCGGCGTTCGAGCGCATCATGATCGAGACCGCCCTCAAGCACACCGCCGGTCGCCGCCGCGATGCCGCCGTGTTGCTGGGTTGGGGCCGCAATACCCTGACGCGCAAGATCAAGGAGTTGGGGATGAAGGTGGATGGTGGGGATGATGACGAGGGTGATGAAGCCTGAATCTCAGATCCACTGAAGATCCAATGTGGGAGGGGGCTTGCCCCCGATGACGGTATATCAGCCACAGATGTTGTGACTGACCTACTGCTATCGGGGGCAAGCCCCCTCCCACATTTGGACCGCTACAAGGTTCCAGCGCCGTGCACCGCTTCAATGCACCATGAACCGGCATCGGGCATGAATCTAACGCATCAAGCCTCAGGCTCGTTGATGACAATCTGAATACCAAAAACACCAAAGCCCCGTATTCCGGGGCTTTGCGCTTTTTTTAGGATTTTTTTGGCACAACGTCGCCACTCTGGCACGCGCCCTGCAATAACCCTTGTACTACCCAGTTTCGGGGACCTTGGTACAGGCAGGCCGAGAATCCCCTCTTTACACCCGGGGTGCTTGACGCGAGCAGCGTCGCGCCCCACACCGCTTTGGGGAACCTCGGTACAGGCAGGCCGGGGATTCCCTCTTTAACACCGAAGCTTTGCAAGCTTCACCCTGTTTTGGGAGCCCTGGTACAGGCAGGCCGGGAACTCCCTCTTTTATTGCTCTTGGAGATGGATCTCCAGCCGCCAGCGGCCGTCAGCCTCCTCCCCTTTCCATTCCCCGCGCAACGGCCGAGCCGCCACCAGGTTCAGCAGCAGGCCGCCATCGGTCTTGCGCACGCGCCAGTTCACATCCTTGTCATTGACCTTGAGCTGCCCACCGGCGGCCTGGCCCTGTGCGTCGAACAGCAGCGCCACGGTGCCGTCGATATGCTCGCCGTGCAGCTTGGGTTCGCTGTTGAACCACACCACCACGCCGTCCGCCGCGGTCTCGACCTGCTGCAGTTCGACCGGGTCCGGTGTGGTCAGGCGACCGATCATCAGGCCCACCATCATGCCAACAATCGCCAATGAGCCCATGACCCGAGGCATAAGCTTCGGTCTTGGGTCCTCTTCAGGGGTAGAATGCAGCGCATCTTTGCCTTCGGAGCCGTGCATGTTTCACGTCATCCTTTTTCAACCAGAAATTCCGCCGAATACCGGCAACGTTATCAGGCTGTGCGCCAACAGTGGCTGCCACCTGCATTTGATCGAGCCCCTGGGCTTCGACATGGACGACAAGCGCCTGCGCCGTGCCGGGCTCGACTACCACGAGTACGCCACGCTCAAGCGCCACGCCGACCTGGCCAGTTGCCTGGAAAGCCTGGGGCATCCGCGACTGTTCGCGTTCACCACCAAGGGCTCGCAACCGTTCCACGATGTCAGCTTTGCCGAAGGTGACGCCTTCCTGTTCGGTCCGGAAAGCCGTGGCCTGCCGGCCGAGGTACTCGACGCCCTGCCCGATGGCCATCGCCTGCGCTTGCCGATGCGCGAGGGGTGCCGCAGCTTGAACCTGTCCAACACCGTGGCCGTCGCGGTTTACGAAGGCTGGCGCCAGCTCGGTTTCAAGTAACACCGTAAAACAAGTGTGGGAGGGGGCTTGCCCCCGATGACGGAGTGCCAGTCGACATCTATGTGACTGACACTCCGCTATCGGGGGCAAGCCCCCTCCCACATTTTTACCGCATCGACTTATTGAACGGTCGACGAACCTTCCTGTTGCATGCGCTGCAGCTCTTGAGCGTACAGGGCATCGAAGTTCACCGGAGCCAGCATCAGCGCAGGGAACGAGCCACGGGTGACCAGGCTGTCCAGGGTCTCACGGGCATACGGGAACAGGATGTTCGGGCAGAACGCGCCCAAGGTGTGGCTCATGGACGCTTCGTCCAGGCCCTGGATCAGGAAGATACCGGCCTGTTGCACTTCAGCGATGAAGGCCACTTCTTCGCCGTTCTTGACGGTCACGGACAGGGTCAGCACGACTTCGTGGAAGTCGCCTTCCAGGGCCTTCTGGCGAGTGTTCAGGTCCAGTGCAACGCTTGGGGTCCATTCCTGGCGGAAGATGGCCGGGCTTTTCGGCGCTTCGAACGACAGGTCACGCACGTAGATGCGCTGCAGCGAAAACTGTGGCGCTTGGGCTTCTGCAGCTTCGGTGTTCTGTTGGTCAGTCATCGCAGATCCTTGTGATCTTGGGGTCTTTTAGGGTTTAGGCATCAGACGAGCAGCAGCGCATCGAGTTTACCCGCGCGCTCCAGGGCAAACAGGTCATCGCAACCACCGATATGCTTGGCGCCGATCCAGATCTGCGGCACGGACGTGCGCCCCGCCTTCTGGGCCATCTCGGCGCGCACCTGGGGTTTGCCGTCGACCTTGATTTCTTCGAAGGCAACGCCCTTTTTCTCCAGCAGAGCCTTGGCCCGCATGCAGTAAGGGCACCAATCGCTGGAATACACGACAACCTGGCTCATATCACTTCACCAGCGGCAGGTTATCGGCGCGCCAGCTGCTGATGCCACCGGACAGCTTGGCGGCGGTGAAACCGGTCTTGAGCATTTCGCGGGCGTGGGTGCCGGCGTGCTGGCCTTGGGCGTCGACCAGGATGATGGTCTTGGCCTTGTGCTTTTCCAACTCGGCCAGGCGCGCGATCAGCTTGTCCTGCGGAATGTTCAGGGCACCGACGATGTGGCCGGTGGCAAAATCCTTGGCCGGGCGGATGTCCACGACAACGGCCTCATCCTTGTTGACCAGTGCGGTCAGCTCCGCCGTGCTCAGGCTGCGGCCACCGCGGCTCAATTCGTGAGCGATCAGCAGCGCCAGCAGGATGACGAAGGCACCCACGAGCAGGTAGTGGGCAGTGGCAAATGCAATCAGGTGATCAACCATCAAGGAGGTTCCAGGGCGTTAAAATGGCGGTAAGTATACACAGCCGTCAGGGGGGGCCAACCCCCGTAAAGCGGTGACGTGGTCGGAACTTCGCTTTAAACTGCCACTCCCTTTTCAATTGTCTTCCTTTATTACCGCCGCGAGAGGATCTATGACTACTACGCCTAAACCTTTGGTCCTGATAATTCTCGATGGCTTCGGACACAGTGAAAGCCACCACGACAACGCGGTATACGCGGCCAAGAAGCCGGTACTCGACCGCCTGACCGCCAGCGTACCCAACGGCCTCATCTCTGGTTCAGGTATGGACGTAGGCTTGCCGGACGGTCAGATGGGCAACTCGGAAGTCGGCCACATGAACCTCGGCGCCGGACGAGTGGTATACCAGGACTTCACCCGTGTGACCAAAGCGATCCGCGATGGTGAGTTCTTCGAGAATCCGACCATCTGCGCCGCGGTAGATAAAGCAGTGGCTGCCGGCAAGGCCGTGCACTTCATGGGCCTGCTGTCCGATGGCGGCGTCCACAGCCACCAGGACCACCTGGTCGCCATGGCCGAACTGGCCTTTAAGCGCGGCGCCGACAAGATTTACCTGCACGCTTTCCTCGACGGCCGGGACACCCCGCCGAAAAGCGCGCAATCCTCCATCGAACTGCTCGACACCACCTTCGCCGCCCTCGGCAAAGGCCGTATCGCCAGTTTGGTCGGCCGTTACTTCGCCATGGACCGCGACAACCGTTGGGACCGCGTCTCCCAGGCCTACAACCTGATCGTCGACGGCCAGGCCGAATTCCACGCCGCCACCGCCCAGGAAGGCCTGGAGGCCGCCTACGCCCGTGGCGAGAGCGACGAATTCGTCAAGGCCACCACCATCGGCGAGCCGGTGAAGGTAGAAGACGGCGACGCGGTGGTGTTCATGAACTTCCGTGCCGACCGCGCCCGCGAGCTGAGCCGCGTGTTTGTCGAAGACGGTTTCAAGGAATTCGAGCGTGCCCGCCAGCCCAAAGTGCAGTACGTGGGCCTGACCCAATACGCCGCCAGTATCCCGGCCCCCGCGGCCTTTGCTCCGGGCAGCCTGGACAACGTGCTGGGCGACTACCTGGCGAAAAACGGCAAGACCCAGCTGCGCATTGCCGAAACCGAGAAATACGCCCACGTGACCTTCTTCTTCTCCGGCGGTCGTGAAGAGCCGTTCCCAGGCGAAGAACGCATTCTGATCCCATCGCCAAAGGTTGCGACCTACGACCTGCAGCCGGAAATGAGCGCGCCGGAAGTCACCGACAAGATCGTCGACGCCATCGAACACCAGCGTTACGACGTGATCGTGGTCAACTACGCCAACGGCGACATGGTCGGCCATAGCGGTAACCTGGAAGCCGCGACCAAGGCCGTGGAATGCCTGGACCTTTGCGTCGGTCGCATCGTCGATGCCCTGGAGAAAGTCGGCGGCGAAGCACTGATCACGGCCGACCACGGCAACTGCGAACAGATGTCCGATGAATCCACCGGCCAGGCCCACACAGCCCACACGACTGAGCCAGTGCCGTTTATCTATGTCGGCAAGCGTGATTTGAAAGTGCGCGAAGGCGGCGTGCTGGCAGATGTGGCGCCGACCATGCTGATGCTGATGGGGCTGGAGAAGCCGGTGGAGATGACCGGGACTTCGATTCTGGTCTGATCCCAGCCTCACCACAAAACCAGTGTGGGAGCGGGCTTGCTCGCGAATACGGTAGCTCAGTCGACATTTTCAGCGACTGGCACACCGCATTCGCGAGCAAGCCCGCTCCCACATTGGTTGTACGCTGTTTGATAGATGTCTTTTCGCCATACCACCGCCACTCGGCACCTATCTTGCCCCCCAGCCCGAATTGGGCGTTTTTTTTGCCGCGCTTGGCGGGCATACTAGAGCGTCCCTTTCCCTGGTGTCGCCCGCCTCTATGCTTCGCGCCTTGATTACCCTCGCTCTTGTCTGCCTGCTCCAACCGGCGTTTGCCGATGAGCGCGCACAAACCCAACAACAGTTGGACGCTACGCGTCAGGACATTACCGAGCTGAAAAAACTGCTCGGCAAGCTCCAGGAAGAAAAATCCGGCGTGCAGAAAGACCTGCGCGGCACGGAAACCGAGATGGGCAAGCTGGAGAAGCAGGTCCAGGAGTTACAAAAAGAACTAAAGAAGAGCGAGTCGGAACTGGAGCGACTCGACGCTGAGAAAAAAAAACTCCAGAGCGCACGCGTTGAACAGCAACGCTTGATCGCGATCCAGGCTCGTGCCGCCTATCAGAATGGCCGCCAGGAATACCTCAAGCTGCTGCTCAACCAGCAGAACCCGGAAAAATTCGCGCGCACCCTGACCTACTACGACTACCTGAGCAAGGCTCGCCTGGAGCAATTGAAAAGCTTCAACGAGACCTTGCGCCAGTTGGTCAACGTCGAACAGGAAATCGCTAACCAGCAGTCGCAGCTTGAGGACCAGAAAAGCAGCCTCAACGCTCAGCGCGACGAGCTGGACAAGGTTCGCAAAGAGCGCCAGCTGGCCCTGGCCAAGCTGAATGACGACGTGAAGGCCCGCGACGCCAAGCTGCAAGCCCGCGAGCAGGACCAGGCCGACTTGGCCAAAGTCCTCAAAACGATTGAAGAAACCCTGGCCCGCCAGGCACGTGAGGCCGAAGAAGCGCGGCAAAAAGCGCTGATCGCCCAGCAGGAAGCCGAAAAAAAGCGCCAGCGTGAGGCCGAGCTGGCTGCCACCTCGGACGCCCCGGCACCGCGTAAACCGGCGCGTGCAGCGCCTGGCCCGCTGGTTTCCAGCGCCGGCGAATCCTTCGGCGGCCCTTTTGCTTCAGCGCGCGGCAAACTTCCATGGCCGGTTGATGGTCGATTACTGGCACGCTTCGGTGAAACCCGTGGCGATGACACCCGCGCGAAGTGGGATGGCGTGATGATCAGCGCCTCCGCTGGCAGCCAGGTGCACGCCGTCCACGGTGGGCGCGTGGTGTTTGCCGATTGGCTGCGGGGTGCCGGTTTGTTGGTGATTCTTGACCACGGTAATGGCTATTTGAGTCTTTACGGCCACAATCAGACTTTACTCAAGTCGGCAGGTGATGTTGTAAAAGCCGGTGAATCCATTTCCACTGTCGGTAACAGTGGTGGCCAGGACACCCCGGCGCTGTACTTCGCTATTCGTCAGCAGGGCCGCCCGAGCGACCCTGCACAATGGTGCCGTTCCCAAGGATAGGGCTGCATCTACATTAGGAGTTCGTTCGACATGCTGCATTTGTCCCGCCTCACTTCGCTGGCCCTGACGATCGCCCTGGTGATCGGCGCGCCCCTGGCTTTCGCCGACCAGGCCGCTCCGGCTGCACCCGCCGCCACGGCCGCGACCACCAAGGCGCCGTTGCCGCTGGATGAGCTGCGCACGTTCGCCGAGGTCATGGACCGCATCAAGGCAGCCTATGTCGAACCCGTAGACGACAAGACCCTGCTGGAAAATGCCATCAAGGGCATGCTCAGCAACCTCGATCCGCACTCCGCCTACCTGGGCCCGGAAGATTTCGCCGAGCTGCAGGAAAGCACCAGCGGTGAATTCGGCGGCCTGGGCATTGAAGTCGGCTCCGAAGACGGCAACATCAAGGTGGTCTCGCCGATCGATGACACCCCGGCGTCCAAGGCAGGCATCCAGGCTGGCGACTTTATCGTCAAGATCAATGGTCAGCCGACCCGTGGCCAGACCATGACCGAAGCCGTCGACAAGATGCGCGGCAAGATCGGCCAGAAAATCACCCTGACCCTGGTACGCGACGGCGGCAACCCGTTCGACGTGACGCTGACCCGCGCGACCATTGTGGTCAAGAGCGTGAAGAGTCAGCTGTTGGAGTCGGGCTACGGCTACATCCGCATCACCCAGTTCCAGGTCAAGACCGGCGACGAAGTGGCCAAGGCCCTGGCCAAGCTGCGCAAGGACAACGGCAAAAAACTCAACGGTATCGTGCTCGACCTGCGTAATAACCCAGGCGGCGTGCTGCAGTCGGCGGTGGAAGTGGTCGACCACTTCATCACCAAAGGCCTGATCGTCTACACCAAGGGCCGTATCGCCAACTCCGAGCTGCGCTTCTCGGCCACCGGCAACGATCTCAGCGAAAACGTGCCACTGGCCGTGCTGATCAACGGCGGCAGCGCCTCGGCCTCGGAGATCGTCGCCGGCGCGCTGCAAGACCAGAAGCGCGGCGTGCTGATGGGCACCACCAGCTTCGGCAAAGGCTCGGTGCAAACCGTATTGCCGCTGAACAACGAGCGGGCGCTGAAGATCACCACTGCGCTGTACTACACACCGAATGGCCGCTCGATCCAGGCCCAGGGCATCGTGCCGGACATCGAGGTGCGCAAGGCCAAGATCACCAACGAGATCGACAGCGAGTACTACAAAGAGGCTGACCTGCAAGGTCACTTGGGCAATGGCAACGGCGGCGCTGACCAGCCAACCGACAGCAGCAAGAAAGCCAAACCGATGCCGCAGGACGACGATTACCAGCTGGCCCAGGCGCTGAGCCTGCTCAAGGGCCTGAGCATCACCCGCAGCCGTTGATATGCGTTTTGCCCTGATCATTGCTGTGCTGTGCAGCCTGGCAGGCGTCGCCCACGCGACACCTGCCGGTGAGCCGCACAAAGCCTACCTGACCCTCATCATCGACGATCTCGGGCAAAACCTGCCCCGCGATCGTCGCGTGCTGGCCCTGCCTGGGCCGGTCACCACGGCGATCATGCCCGACACGCCCCACGCCGCCGAATTCGCCCGCGAAGCGCACAAGGCCGGCAAGATCGTGATCCTGCACATGCCCATGGACCCGGCTACCGGACCGTTTGCCTGGCACCCCGAGTTGTCCATCGAAGAACTCGGCAAGCGCCTGGACGCCGCGTTCCAGGCCGTGCCCTACACCGCCGGTATCAACAACCACATGGGCAGCCGCATGACTGCCCAGCCGGCCGCCATGGCCTGGTTGATGGCCGAGCTGCAACGGCGCAACAAGTTCTTTGTCGACAGCCGCACCAGTGCGCAAACCGTGGCGGCCGCCGAGGCGCAGAAGATTGGCCTGGCCCATGTGTCGCGGGATGTGTTTCTGGATGACGAGCGCACCGAAGCGGCGATCACCACGCAATTGCAGACGGCAATCAAGCTGGCGCACAAGCAGGGTTCAGTGGTGATGATCGGCCACCCTTACCCACAAACCCTGGCGGTGTTGGAGCGCGAATTGCCCAAGCTCAAGGCCCAGGGCGTCGACTGGATCAATATCAAGTTGATGATTAGCGTGCGCAGCAACCAGGCCATGGCCGGGCACGGCAAGGATGGCATTTACCGCTGACGATCCGTTGTAGGCGCCGACTTGCCAGCGCCTACAGGGAGTTCGGCCGGTTACAGATAGTTCGCCATGATCTCGTCGACGACGCCATCTTTTCGCAGTTGGTCCAGCGCGGCCTGAAGCTTGGCCACCAGCTCATCCGGCACGTCCTTGTTCAGTGCAAGGTAGAGCTGGGCGCTGTTAAAGCGCAGGACCGTCTTGAGCCCCGTCACGCCGACTTGGCGCGCCAGGTAACGTCCGGCAGGATCGCCGGTGGCCCACAGATCGATCTGGCCATCCATCAGTTTCTGCGCGTTGTCCTGGTCCCGCAGCACGACTATCGGCTTTAAACCCTGTTTTTCCAGGGACTCGGCAATCGCATCACCCTTGTAGGCACCGATCCTGTAGGGGCGGGCGTGCTCAAGGTGGGCCAGTTGGATTTTGCTGTCAGCCTTGGCCAGCAGCACCCAATCGTCGGGGCCAATGGGGCCGACCCATTTGAACAGCGCTTCACGGTCCGGCAGCCGGGCCATCACGAACACACCGTAACCGGGTTTTTCCAGGGCGAGCTTGTAGATGCGTTCCCAAGGAAATCGCAGGGTGAGGTTGTAGGCAATACCGGCGCGCTTGAAGGTCTCGCGCACGATGTCCACGGCAATGCCTTCGATGTTCTCTTCCTTGGCGAAGTTCTTGCCGTTTTTCGCCATGTTGTAGGGCGGGAAGTTTTCCGTCAGCAGCACCAGGGAGGCGTCGGACGGTTCTTCGGCGCGGGCCGAACCTGCCAACAGGAGGGACGTACTGGCGAAGGCGAGCAGCAGGTGCTTGAACATGTAAGTTACCGGAATCCATGGCAAGCGCAGAGAGTGCCGCGCACTTGCCATGGTGTCCAGCAGCATTCAGCGAACGACGATACCGCGCGCCGCCATGTAGGCCTTGGCCTCAGGAACGGTGTACTCGCCAAAGTGGAAAATACTCGCCGCCAGCACCGCGCTGGCGTGGCCTTCGGTCACACCGTCGGCCAGGTGCTGCAAGTTGCCGACGCCGCCGGAAGCAATCACCGGAATGCCCAGCGCATCGCTGATGGCGCGGGTCACGCCCAGGTCGAAGCCGTTTTTCATGCCGTCCTGGTCCATGCTGGTCAGCAGGATTTCACCGGCGCCCAGGCCTTCCATCTTCATTGCCCACTCCACCGCGTCCAGGCCGGTGGGCTTGCGCCCGCCATGGGTGAAGATCTCCCAGCGCGGGGTTTCACCCGGGCCAGAAACCTTCTTGGCGTCGATGGCAACGACGATGCATTGCGAGCCGAAATGCTGCGCCGCTTCGCCGACAAACTCCGGGTTGAACACGGCTGCGGTGTTGATCGAAACCTTGTCCGCGCCGGCATTGAGCAGGTTGCGGATGTCTTGCACGGTACGCACACCGCCGCCCACGGTCAGGGGGATGAAGACCTGGCTGGCCATGCGCTCGACGGTATGCAGCGTGGTGTCGCGGCCATCGACGCTGGCGGTGATGTCGAGAAAGGTAATCTCGTCGGCACCTTGCTCATCGTAGCGACGAGCGATTTCCACCGGGTCGCCGGCGTCGCGGATGTTCTCGAACTTGACGCCCTTGACCACGCGACCGTTGTCGACGTCCAGGCAAGGGATGATGCGTTTGGCCAGCGCCATGGTCAGTCCTCAGCCGTTGTAGGCGTCGCAGTAAGCCTGGGCTTCGGCGACGTCCAGGGTACCTTCGTAGATCGCACGGCCGGTGATGGCGCCGATGATGCCGGGCGCCTTGGCGTCCAACAGCGACTTGATGTCGCCCAGGTTGTGGATACCGCCAGAAGCGATCACCGGGATCTTGGTCGCAGCCGCCAGCGCGGCGGTGAAGGGTACGTTGCAGCCCTGCATCATGCCGTCTTTGGCGATGTCGGTATAAACGATGGCGGACACGCCGTCGGCTTCGAACTGCTTGGCCAGGTCGATCACCTGCACGGTGCTGATTTCAGCCCAGCCGTCGGTGGCGACGAAGCCGTCTTTGGCATCCAGACCCACGATCACTTTGCCGGGGAACGCGCGGCAGGCTTCGGCGACGAACGCCGGGTCTTTCACGGCTTTGGTGCCGATGATCACGTAGCTCACGCCGGCTTTAACGTAATGCTCGATGGTTTCCAGGGAGCGGATACCGCCGCCGATCTGGATCGGCAGGTTCGGATAGCGCTTGGCAATGGCGGTAACCACTTCGCCGTTGACCGGCTGGCCTTCGAAGGCGCCGTTCAAGTCCACCAGATGCAGACGACGGCAGCCCCCTTCTACCCATTTGGCAGCCATGCTCACCGGGTCATCGGAGAACACAGTGGAGTCTTCCATGCGGCCTTGGCGCAGACGTACGCAGGCGCCGTCCTTGAGATCGATAGCGGGGATAATCAGCATCTGGCAAACCTTATTCGATATTCAGCAATGCTTGGGAAATCAGGGTTTCTCAAGCGACCACAGGTCGCTTTCGATGCTTTCGAACCTTTCTTTAAGGAGCGTCTGCGTGTCGAAAATCGCCCTGTTGTAATAATGCGGAGCCACTTCAGTGGTGAACAGCTCAAGAATCTCGGCGACCTCGAACGAGCCCAATTTAAGCTCGAATCGGTCCTCCATGAAGCGCTTGATCTTGAGGGTAGCCTCACTCTCCTGTTCGGGCGTGAGGTTCAAGATCGGCTGCTTCGGCTTCCTGGCCATTTACCAGCGCCCGTCCCAGGCGGCGAAGTTCTGCAGCAATTGCAGGCCGTGGGTATGGCTCTTCTCCGGGTGGAACTGCACGGCAAAGCGCGAACCCTCGGCCAGCGCGGCGGCGAAATCGACGCCGTAGTGACCGCCACCCACCACCTGGCCCGGTTTACCGGCGGCGATGTAGTAGCTGTGCACGAAGTAGAAACGCGCCATGTCCGGCACGTCGTGCCAGAGCGGGTGATCCACGGTCTGGCGGACTTCGTTCCAGCCCATGTGCGGGACTTTCAGGTGTTCGCCGTCTTCGTGCAGGTCCTTGCCGAAGAACTTCACCTGGCCTGGGAACAGGCCGATGCAGTCGACGCCGTCGTTCTCCTCACTGCTGTCGAGCAAGGCTTGCATGCCCACGCAGATACCGAGAAACGGCCGATCCTGGCTGACTTCGCGCACCAGGCTGTCAAAGCCCAGGCGGCGGATTTCGGCCATGCAGTCGCGAATCGCACCGACGCCGGGAAACACCACCCGGTCGGCTTCGCGAATCACGTTGGCATCGCTGGTGATCAGCACCTTGCCGGCCCCTACGTGTTCGAGGGCCTTGGCCACCGAGTGCAGGTTACCCATGCCGTAATCGATAACCGCGACCGTCTGCATTACAAGACGCCCTTGGTCGATGGCATTTGCCCGGCCATGCGGTCATCCAGCTCGACGGCCATGCGCAGCGCGCGGCCGAAGGCCTTGAACACGGTTTCGATCTGGTGGTGGGTGTTGGTGCCACGCAGGTTGTCGATGTGCAGGCTGACCAGTGCGTGGTTGACGAAACCCTGGAAGAATTCCTGGAACAGGTCAACGTCAAAGCCGCCCACAGTGGCGCGGGTGTAGGGCACGTGCATCTGCAGGCCTGGGCGGCCAGAGAAGTCGATGACAACGCGCGACAGCGCTTCGTCGAGCGGGACGTAGGCGTGGCCGTAGCGACGGATGCCTTTTTTGTCGCCAATAGCCTTGGCAAACGCCTGGCCGAGGGTGATGCCAACGTCTTCCACCGTGTGGTGGTCATCGATATGCAGGTCGCCTTTGCTGACGATATCCAGGTCGATCAGCCCGTGACGGGCGATCTGGTCCAGCATGTGCTCAAGAAAAGGGACACCGATATCAAATCGGGCCTTTCCGGTGCCATCCAGGTTGATCGAGGCTTTGATCTGGGTTTCCAGAGTGTCGCGCTCGACGGACGCCTTACGTTCGGCCATCACCAACTCCGCAAAATCATTGGGCGAAAAAGGCAGCCATTATAGGGGCGCGGGCGCCAAACAGAAACATCGGAGGGGATAAGACTGATGGAGTGTCGGCGATAGACATGTGCATACAAGCAGGCGCTCCAGGATGGTGCGCCGACCCGATCGCTTCAGGCGGGTGAAGATAAAGTGCGGGAGCAGGCAAGCCCGGCTCCCATAGGAACCGGGCCCACCGTTATTGCGGTGTTAGTGGAACAGTACTGCGGTTTTCTGCAGGGTTACCCACACACCCCACGCCAACGGAATCCCCACTACCAGCCAGGCGGCAATCGCCAACGGCACAGTGCCAGGGGCGGCTTTCCACTCCAGCGAAGTGGTGGCATCGGCGCCTTTGTCGTGACCCAGCGCCTGTTCGGCGGCCAGTTCGGCGTCGGTCATGAAGTACTTGTCGGCCACCGGGCGTACCAGCAGGTTGCAGATGAAACCCAGCACCAGCAGGCCGGCCAGGATGTACAACGTGATGTCGTAGGAAGCGGCGCGTTCAACGCCGATGCTCAACTGATACTCACGCAGGTAGTTCACCAGCACCGGGCCCAGCACGCCAGCCGCCGCCCACGCAGTCAGCAGGCGACCGTGGATCGCACCGACCATTTGCGTACCGAACAGGTCGGCCAGGTAGGCCGGAACGGTCGCAAAACCACCGCCGTACATCGACAGGATGATGCAGAACGCGGCGACGAACAGCGCCACGTTGCCCAGGTGACCCAGGTTCGGGATCAACGCGTACAGGGCAAAGCCCAGGGCGAAGAACACGAAGTAGGTATTTTTACGGCCCAGGTAGTCGGAGAACGACGCCCAGAAGAACCGGCCACCGATGTTGAACAGGCTCAACAGACCGGTGAAACCTGCCGCGATCGCCGCGATGGAAGCCAGTTGACCGGCATCCAGTTGGCCAAACGGCACATCCACACCCAGCAGCTTGCCGCCGAACACTTCCTGCAGCAGTGGCGAAGCCATGCCGAGGATGCCGATACCGGCGGAGACGTTCAGGCACAGTACCAGCCACACCAGGCGGAATTGCGGGGTCTTCCACGCCACGTTCACGTGCACATGACGGTGAGTGATCATCGCGTTGCTGGCTTTTTTCGCCGGCGCGGTCCAGCCCTCAGGCTTCCAGCCGGTCGGCGGAACGCGGTAGGACAAGGCGCCGCCGATCATGAACACGAAGTAGATCGCGGCCATTACCAGGAAGCTCTGCCATACGCCCACACTGTCGGGCGTTGCGAAGTGGCCCATCAATGCCGCTGCCAGCGGAGCACCCACCATAGCACCGCCACCGAAGCCCATGATCGCCATGCCGGTCGCCATGCCGCGCTTGTCCGGGAACCACTTGATCAGGGTCGACACGGGCGAGATATAGCCCAGGCCCAGGCCAATACCACCAATGACCCCGGAGCCGATCCACATCAGCCAGATCTGGTGGGTGTAGATACCCAACGCCGAGATCAGCAGGCCACCGCACCAGCACAATGCCGATACAACACCGGCCTTACGTGGCCCGGCATGTTCCAGCCAGCCGCCCCAGATCGCTGCCGAGCAGCCCAGGAAGATGAAGAACAGGGTATAGATCCAGCCCAGCATCGAGATGGGCCAGTCGCATTGCGACGAGAAGACTTGGGCGATGAAACTCATGTCCGGCGCACAGGCGACCGGCTTGGTGATACCCAGCGCCTTGGACAGTGGCAGCCAGAACACCGAGAAGCCGTAGGCCATGCCGATACACAGGTGGATGGCCAGGGCGGCCGGTGGAACCAGCCAGCGGTTGAAGCCGGGCTTGGCGATGATGCGTTCCTTGGACAGGAACGCAGGCTGTGCGGCAGTTGAACCTGCCGCAGTGCTTGTGCTCATTGGTGTTTCCCCCAGTTGTTAGTATGTGTTCGTCAGGCGCTCTCTCCCTCGGCCTTGCACGCAAAGCGTGGCCGTTTTGTTGAGTGAAGCTCCCTTTTAGGCGCGACGTTAAGCCGCAGAAGGCGGACGAACTCGCAGAGATTAGCATCTGTGGATGACAGAAAAACCAAACTGATATCACCTTTTTCAGGAAATCTGTTTTGTTTGACGCCAAAAACCCGTTTCCCCGGCCCTGGATACAATGTAACGATCGTGGCACTGACGCAGGCCGTCGGGCGTTATACTCTGCGGCTAAATTTTGAAATCGACATACAAGGACTCGCCCATGAAAGCGTTCGGCAAAATCCTGGGTCTGGTACTTCTCGGGCTGTTGCTGATCATTGTGGCTCTAGGCTTTGCCCTGACCCATCTCTTCGATCCCAACGACTATAAAGACGAGATTCGCCAGATTGCCCGCGACAAGGCCCACATCGAGCTGACGCTCAATGGCGATATCGGCTGGAGCCTATTCCCCTGGCTCGGGCTTGAACTGCACGAAGCCAGCGTGGCGACACTGACCGCGCCGACCCAGCCGTTCGCCGACCTGCAGATGCTTGGCCTGTCGGTGCGCGTGCTGCCGCTGCTGCGCCGCGAAGTGCAGATGAGCGATGTACGCGTCGAAGGCCTCAACCTGCGCCTCAACCGTGACAAACAAGGCCACGGCAACTGGGAAGACATCGGCAAGAACGTGACCGAGGCGACCGTCGGCAGCCCAGGCTCGGTTGAGCAGCCTGCCGAGACCGAACCGGAAAAGCCCTCGAAGCCCATCCGCCTGGACATCGACAGCCTGACGATCAACAACGCCCGCGTCGAATACAACGACGAGCAGACCGGCAAGCAGTTCAGCGCCGAAAGCATCCAACTGAGCGCCGGTGCCGTGCACGAAGGCGCCAGCATCCCGGTGAAACTCACTGCCTTCTTCGGCAGCAACCAGCCGGTGATGCGCGTCAAGACCGAGCTCAACGGCAACCTGCGTATCCAGCGTGCGCTCAAGCGCTATCAGTTTGAAGACATGAAGATCACCGGCGAAGCCACGGGCGAGCCGCTGCAAGGCAAAACCGTGACGTTCTCGACCCAGGGCCAATTGCTGGTGGATCAGGCGGCCAATATCGCCGAATGGACCAACGTGAAGCTCTCGGCCAACCAGTTACGCGCCTTGGGCGAGCTGAAGGTCAACGACCTGGACAAGACTCCGCAGTTGAGCGGCGCGCTGTCCATCGCCCAGTTTGACCTGGCCAAATTCCTCGACGGCGTCGGCCACCCGCTGCCGCCCATGGCCGAGGGCAGCCTGAGCAAAGTCGAACTGGTCAGCCGTCTCAAGGGCACGCCGACCAGCCTGGCCCTGGAAGACCTGAACCTGAAACTCGACGGCAGCACCTTCACCGGTCGCCTCGCCGTGGAAGACTTTGCCAAGCAATCCCTGCGCGTCCAACTCAAAGGCGATACCTTCAACGCCGACAATTACCTGCCGGCCAAGTCTGAATCCGCCAAAGGCGCAGCCGCAGCCCGCCAGGCCGAAGTGCAGAACAGCGAAGCCGGTGCCATGGCTGCCGGCGGCACCACGCCACTGCCCGACGCGCCGACCAAAGGTGCCTGGAGCACCGACAAACTGTTGCCGCTGACACGCCTGCGCACGCTGGATGTGAACGCCGACCTGGCCTTCGGCCAACTGACCCTGAGCAAGCTGCCGATCCAGAATGCGGTGCTCAAGGCGTCCGGCGTCGATGGCCAGCTCAAGCTCGACACCCTGAGCGGCGGTCTCTACAACGGTTCGTTCCAGGCCAATGGCACGCTCGACGTGCGCCAGGACATCCCGGTGCTCGCGCTGCAAAGCCACATCAAGCAAGTGCCGGTCGAACGCATCCTGCAAGCTCAGGGGCAAAACCCGCCGGTGAAGGGCCAAGTCACCCTCGACAGCAACCTCACGGGCCGCGGCAATAGCCAGAAAGCCCTGATCGACAGCCTCAACGGCACCGCCAGCTTTGTGATCAACAACGGCGTATTGCTCAACGCCAACCTTGAACAGCAGCTGTGCACCGGTATCGCCTTGCTCAACCGCAAGACCTTGAGCAGCACACCACAAGGCAAGGACACGCCATTCCAGGAATTGAAGGGCAACCTGACCTTCCGTAACGGCGTGGCCAGCAACCCCGACCTGAAAGTGCGCATCCCGGGCCTGACCGTCAACGGCAATGGCGACGTCGACCTGCGCGTGCTGGGCATGGACTACCGCGTCGGTATCATCGTCGAAGGCGACCAGCGTGAAACGCCGGATCCCGCCTGCCAGGTGGGCTCGAACTTCCAGGGCATCGAAGTGCCGTTGCGCTGCCGTGGCCCGCTGGAACTCGGCGCCAAGGCCTGCCGCCTGGACAAGGACGGCCTGGGCCAGGTCGCCATCAAGGCCGCCGGCAACCGCCTGAACGAGAAGCTGGAAGAGAAGCTCGACAAGGTTAATCCGCAGCTCAAAGATGCTTTGAAAGGCCTGTTCAAACGATGAGAGACGAGCAGTTTTCAACGGCGGTGCTTGACTGGTACGACCGCCACGGTCGCCATGACCTGCCCTGGCAACAGGGCATCACGCCTTACCGGGTGTGGGTCTCGGAGATCATGCTGCAACAGACCCAGGTGAGCACCGTGCTCAATTACTTCGACCGTTTCATGGCTTCGCTGCCTACGGTCGAGGCCCTGGCCGCGGCGCCGGAAGATGAAGTACTGCATTTGTGGACCGGCCTGGGTTACTACACCCGCGCGCGCAACCTGCAGAAGACCGCAAAGATTGTCGTGGCCGAGTACGGCGGCGAGTTTCCCAAGGATGTCGAGAAGCTCACCGAGTTGCCCGGTATCGGCTTGTCCACCGCTGGCGCGATCGCCAGCCTGAGCATGGGCCTGCGCGCGCCGATCCTCGACGGCAACGTCAAGCGCGTGCTGGCGCGCTTTACCGCGCAGGAGGGCTACCCAGGCGAGCCCAAGGTGGCCAAGCAGCTGTGGGCCACCGCAGAACGCTTCACGCCCCATGACCGTGTCAACGCTTACACCCAGGCGATGATGGACATGGGCGCCACGCTTTGCACCCGCAGTAAACCCAGCTGCCTGCTGTGCCCACTGGAAAAAGGCTGCGAAGCCCACATGCTCGGCCTGGAGACACGTTATCCAATCCCCAAGCCACGCAAGACCATCCCGCAAAAGCGCACGCTGATGCCGCTGCTGGCCAATGCCGAGGGCGCAATCCTGCTTTACCGCCGCCCTTCGACGGGCCTGTGGGGCGGTCTCTGGAGTCTGCCGGAGCTGGATGACCTGCAAGACCTGGAACACCTGGCCAACCAGCACGCGCTGGCGCTGGGCAAGCACCAGGAACTGCCGGGGCTGATCCACACCTTCAGCCACTTCCAGCTCGCCATCGAACCCTGGCTGGTCCAGGTCGAGGAATCCGCCCATCACGTGGCCGAGGCCGACTGGCTCTGGTATAACCTCGCCACCCCGCCGCGCCTGGGCCTTGCCGCCCCGGTAAAAAAACTGCTGAAACGCGCGGCCGACGTATTGAATGCAGGAGTTTCGTCATGACCCGCACCATCATGTGCCGCAAGTACAAAGAAGAACTGCCAGGCCTCGAACGCCCTCCTTACCCGGGCGCCAAAGGCCAGGACATTTTCGAGCACGTCTCGGCCAAGGCCTGGGGCGACTGGCTGAAACACCAGACCCTGCTGATCAACGAAAAGCGCCTGAACATGATGAACGCCGAAGACCGTAAATACCTGGCGGGCGAAATGGACAAGTTCTTTTCCGGCGAGGATTACGCCAAGGCCGACGGCTACGTGCCACCTGCTCAATAATTGATCAAAAACCGGGGTCTGCACGTAAGCGACGGTAATAATTAAATATTTTTTGAAAACTTGCTTGACGACCCCCTGAAAAACCCGTTTAATGCGCCCCGTTGCCCAGATAGCTCAGTCGGTAGAGCAGGGGATTGAAAATCCCCGTGTCGGCGGTTCGATTCCGTCTCTGGGCACCAAAATACCGAAACCCCTGATTCCGAAAGGTCTCAGGGGTTTTTTCGTTTACGGCCCTCGCCACCCTTCAAAATACAAATCTTATAGACGCTTTTCCGGCAAGCACCGCCGGCGAATCGATCGGTGCTGTGCGTTCAACGGCATTACGGCCGATACAGCGGGAACGCCTCTATCAGCGGCACTATTTCCCGGCCCGTTTCTATTGCGCTTTGCGAGGGCTCGTTCGGTCTTGGAATGTTCCTGGCAAAGTGAAAGATGATGGTCTGCCCGGTAGTGCCATCCCTGTAATACTTGAAATAACTGATTTCCGAGAATTGCCCGTCTTTACGCAATGAGGTGGGATAAAACATCATCGAATAATCGATTCCGGTTTTATTGTCAGTCAGCAGGATCGCAGGCATGTTCGGGTTTTCTTGCTGGTGAAGCTGGATGGCGCGCTTGGCGAGGTCGAGGGGTTTGAAGCGGTTCATCTCCCGAGGCACGACGGTGAAGTCCAGCATTTCATTCCAGGCATCGATGCTTTCCTCTGCCGGGAAATACTCCCACAAGCCCGGTTTCTGGAATTTGAGAACGAACGTTTTACCGCCGAACACCACGGTTTTGGTGTCGGCAATCGACGGGCTAGACATGTCGGACGTGAGCGGCGTGGTGCAGCCGTACAGCAGGGCGACGGTGGATAACACAAGCAATAGGGCTTTCATTTCAATCCTTGAAAAAGTGCGTCAGTGTATTTTGCGCAGGCCACAGTAGCCGAACGCATCACTGAATACTGTCTTTATCGGGACCGAAGATGAAGTGACAGTACGCAACCCACCGCCTTTCAGTTGAGCAAAAACACCATCAATGGATTGTCATTCAACCGCCCACTGAATACCGCATGCTGATGCTCCAGCGCCGTCCCTTTGAGCAATGCCGTTTCCTTGCGCGCCACAATCACCCACGCAGGCCGGGGCACTCCCTCTAGCTGATCAAGCTCTGCCCTGCCGATAAATACCGGCTGCTCATCGTGATTCAGGTTCATCATGTAGCGCACCGCCCAAGTGTCCCGGCCCAGGTTGATAAACACCAGCGGCCCAGGCGCCGTGGCACGCATCGCTTCGACCTGACCCACAAACTTACGGGTATCGAATTGCAGGTCCTTGGCCGGCTCCACTACCGTCACCAATAGCAACCATTGCGCCATCAATGCGATCAGGCTGAGCCACACCAACCGCCCCACTCGCCGCCAGGCGATCAGCGCTGCGACTTGCAACACCGCCAACACGCCAATCAGCAACGGCAGCGAAACGTCGGGCCAGTAACCCTGCTTTTGCCACCCATGCCGACAGACAAAGACTACAACCACGCACAACGCCGGCAGCGCCACGATCAGCCCTTCGTAGCATCGGCGCACGCCCGAGAGCCAACCTGGCGCCTGAAGCAACCCATAGGCCGCGACAGCCGCAAACATCGGCACCATGGGCAGGACGTAATACGCACGCTTGAAGTGCGGCACCGACAGCCCGAGCAAGATCATCAAGCCGCAGGCGCCGAGTCGTGCCACACATTGCAGGTCACCTTCGAACCGCTCGGACCAGCGATGACGCAGCGCAATCATTGTGGCCAGCGCCAATGGCACCACCGGGAAATAGCGGTACAGGCTCAATTGGAAGTAGAAATAGAACGGCTCGCCGGTTTCATCGAGACGGCCGCCTACCTGCATCCTGAAGACCTCGTCGGCAAAGGCGTCGCCCCCACTGATGCGCGCCAACTTCATCAGCAACCACCAACAGATTGCCAGCAGCACTAGGCCAACAGCGCCGTGAATCAGCACCTGTTTCACACGCTCCCCAGGCTTGCCCAACGCCCAGTACACACAGACCACGCCACAGACTTCGATCAACCCCAGCGGCCCGCGTATCGCAAAGCCCAGGATGAACAACGGAAACACCGCAAGCCGCCTCCAACGCCCGCCACTGTGCAACAGGTAAAAACTTCCTACACACAACAACGCCACCATCTGATCCAGGCAGACCGAGCGGGATTTTTCGAGCAGTTGAGTGGTAAGCAGGGTCAACAGCACAGTGAGCAGCGCCCACTGGCGATTCGCCGGGACCAGCAACCGATAAATCAAGGTAACCACGCCCGCGGAAGCCAGGGCGGTGGGCAGCACATTGGCCAGATGGTTGGGCGCGCCAAAGAGTCGGGCAAACACAAAGCTGAGGAAAGTCGCGGTGCCTGGGTAATCCGCGTAGGGCTGGCCGTAGGTGGTCGGGAAAAGGCTCGCGCCATGGCGAAACATTTCTTGCAGGAACAGCGCCCAGCGTCCGTCAAATCCCTGGGGCTGCTGATCCCAGATACCCAGGGTAAAAAGCAGCATTGCAAACAGGAAGATGCCTAGGGACTCCAGGCGAAAACGGTTGCGGTGATCCATCGGTTGACCTGTCAGGTAAGGGGCGCCGACTTATGGTGCCGACTGCCCTGCTGAATAGCGCCTGAACGGACCTGAACATTCCCGTTTTTACCGACCCACGGGCCACACCCATTTCGGAATCAGCCGTACATAAATCAACTCGCCAACCAATTCGACCAAGGTTTGCAGGATCACGGCCGTCGCTGCCAACCCACGCACGTCCTCCGGCAGCGCCAGCGCCAAGGGCAACACCACCAGCGAATTGCGCGTCGACGCGCTGAACGTCACCGCCCTGGCCGTCACCGCGGGCAGCGCAAACAGCCGCGATGCCAGCGCCCCCATCAATGGCGCCAGCAACAGGAAACCGATGTACACCGGGATCACCGGCAGCAGCAGGTTGATATCCCGCACCACCGAGATGATTTGCGAGCCGATCACCACAAACAGCACCAGCGCCATCGCCGGCACCGGCATCCACGCCCAGGCGACGTTCCAAGCACTGACGAGCGATGATTGCCGTGCCAGAGAAGTCGTGAGTACGGCCAGAACCATCGGCACCACGATCAGCAGGAAGAACGCCTCGATAAACGGCCCCACCTCCACCACCACCGCGGACTGTGTCCCGAGCATCACGCTCAAATAGATCGGCAACAGCGCCAACTGAAGCAACAACAACACCGGCGTCGCCGCCAGCATCAGCCGTGAATCGCCCTTGCCGATATGGGTAAACACCACCACGTAGTCGATGCACGGGGTCAGCAATACCAGCAACGCCCCAACCAGCAGGGCCGGGCGTCCTGCCAGGCTTTGAGTCAATGCCCATACCAGTAACGGAATGAGGATGAAGTTGGCGAGCAGCAATGCCGACAAAAAGCGTTTGTTGCTCAGGCTTTGGCGCACGTCCAGAAAGGGGATTTGCAGGAACATTGCGTACATCAGCACCGCGATGGCAGGGGTGACAAACGCGTTGAGGCCCTGGGCGAATGAGGGTGCGAACAGACCGAAGCCGACCGCCAGCAGAACGGCTGCGAAGTAGACCGGAATTTGGTTGTGTTCGAGGACGTCGCGAGTCATGAGGCTGGCCCAGATAGATCGAAAGGCCGTCAGCCTAAGCATCTGGAGGGGGAAAGGTCGAGCACCCCGACAATCTTCGCAATCACAATGCCCGAAATTTGTTAAGTTCGGCGTCTTATAAAAAAGCGCGTGAGCCAGCATGCCCTTACCCAAGGCGCAAGGACCCGACAGTCCCATGAACCGCCCAACCCGCCCCACTCCGGAAGCTTTCCAGGAACCTGCCGCCGACGGCTACGTCCTGGGCGGCTTCACCTGGCACCACCCGCGCACCGACCTTGAGCGCCCGGTCGTCATCATCAACGCCGCCACCTCCGTCCGCTGCCGCCACTACGCGCGCTTTGCCGACTACCTGTTCGCCAACGGCGTTGACGTCATCACCTACGACTACCGTGGCATCGGCGAATCCCGCAATGGCTCATTGCGTGGCTTCAAGGCCTCATGGTCGGATTGGGGCGCGCTGGATTTCGAGGCAATGCTGAAGCGCGCGCAACGGGAGTTTCCGGGACAGCCGATTGATGTCGTCGGCCATAGCTTCGGTGGCTGCGCGGCAGGGCTCGGGGCATCGGGTGCGGTCATTCGGCGAATGGTGACCGTAGGCGCGCAGTTTGCGTACTGGCGCGATTACGCGGCGGACGTGCGCTGGCGAATGTTCGCCAAGTGGCATGTGGTGATGCCGTTATTGACCAAGCTGTGCGGGCACTTTCCCGGCAAGCGCCTGGGCTGGCTGGAAGACACTCCAGCGGGCGTGGTGCGGGACTGGAGTACCCCGACGCCCAGGTACGAAACACGCCCCAGCGGACGAGCCTTGGGTAAGTTGCCATTCAGTCGTGTGAAGGCGCAGATACTGGCTATCAGTATCACCGACGACCCCTTCGGAACGGTAGCTGCCATCGAGCGACTATTGGATTACTTCGACAGCAGTGCGCGCACTCATCTGCGGATCGCGCCTGAAGACATAGGCGAAAAGGAAGTCGGACATTTCGCATTTTTTCGCAGCGAGTATCAGGATCGGCTGTGGCCGATTGCATTGGCGTGGCTTCAAACCGGCCAATTGGCTGCAGATACCCTTGGGATTTCCCTCAACCTGCGCTTCAATACCCCATCCCGATCCGAAACCTAGGACGCTGAGCCCATGGCCTCGCCGAACAAGCAACAAAAACGTGCCCACCGGGCAAAGGCCAAGGCCAAGCAGAACCGTACCCAGCGCGCCGTAGCGACCAAGCCGGACGCATTTGCCGGCGACGACAGTCGCATTGACCTTGAGTCAGTGGATTTGACCGAGCTGTTCGTAGAGATGCGCACCGCTGGCGAAACCAGCCAACAGGCCTTGTGCGCCGTGTTCTTGGCCCACCCGTTGCTGGCACTGGTGCTGGAACAGGAAGGCGAAGAAGAAGCCACCGATTTTATCCTGGCGGCGCTGATCGAGTATCGGCAGTGGGCTACAGATACCGATGATGAAGCCGCGGCCCTGGCGTGGATCGAGTCGCCGCAGTTCCAGGCGGATTACGTCGCGGCGTCCCAAGCGCTGACCAACTCCCAGGACTGACACCGGACAAAATGTGGGAGCCGGGCTTGCCCGCGATGACGGTGTGTCAGCCAACGAAGATATCGATTGTCAGTCCGTCATCGCGGGCAAGCCCGGCTCCCACAATGTTTAGCTCAGTACTGCCGCACCCGCTCTCTGTGTCTTGCGACGGCTCGACACAAACAGCCCCGCCGCCACCACCAGCAAGCTCAGCACCCCAGTCGCAATGATCTCGATACGGTGCGCTTCCTGGAACAGCATGATGGTCAGCGTACCCACGATGAACACCATCACCGCGTAGGTCAGGCCTGGGAACAGCCACATCTTGAAGACAATCTTCTCGCCCGCCGCCGTGCGTTTCTGGCGCATGCGCAGTTGCGACACGGCGATCACCAGGTACACCAGCAGCGCAATGGCGCCGGAGCTGGCCAGCAGGAATTCGAACACTGCCGCCGGGGCCACGTAGTTGGCGAATACCGCCAGGAATGCCGCGCCAGTCGACAACAGCACAGCCCAGTAAGGCGTGCCGCTCTTGTTGGTGCGCTTGGCCACCGCTGGCGCATCACCGCGACGACCCAGGGAGAACAGCATGCGCGAAGCGGTGTACAGCGCCGAGTTCAAGCAGCTGGTCACGGCAACCAATACCACCAGGTCGACGATCAGCTTGGCGTTCGGGATGCCCATGCGTTCCAGCACGGTCTGGTAGGAACCTACGGCTGCCAGGGTCGGATCGTTCCACGGCACCAGGGACACCACGATGAAGATCGACAACAGGTAGAACAAACCAATCCGCCAGATCACCGAGTTGGTTGCCTTGGTGATTTGCTGGCCTGGGTTCTTCGACTCAGCGGCGGCGATGGTGACAATCTCAGTGCCCATGAACGAAAACATGGTGGTCAGGATTGCAGCCAACACAGCGCCCATGCCGTTGGGCATGAAGCCTTGGGTGTCGAACAGGTGGGAAACACCGCTGACCTGGCTGGTCGGCAGGAACCCGAAAATAGCGGCCAGGCCGAGGATCACGAAGCCCACGATCGCCACGACCTTGATCAACGCAAACCAGAACTCGAACTCGCCGTAGTTCTTCACGCTGAACAGGTTGGTTGCCGTCAGCAGCAGGGTAATGACCAGGGTAAAGACCCAGATCGCAATATCAGGGAACCAGGCATGAAGGATGGTCGCGGCAGCGTTGGCTTCCAACGGAATCACCAACACCCAGAACCACCAGTACAACCAGCCAATGGTGAAACCGGCCCAGTGGCCGATCGCCCGGTCAGCGTAGGTGGAGAACGATCCGGTGTCCGGCGACGCCACGGCCATTTCGGCCAGCATTCGCATCACCAACACCACCAGCGTCCCCGCAGCGGCATACGCCAACAGTACGGCCGGGCCGGCGGCAGCAATCGCGTGGCCGGAGCCGACAAACAAACCGGCACCGATAACGCCGGCAATCGACAGCATGGTGACGTGACGCGGTTTGAGCCCCTGTTCGAGGTCATTGGAGCTTTGCGTACTACTCATTGACACACCTTTACGAGGAATTGCGAAAACGGTCGGCCCGGCCCGGAATCTTTGTCGTGAAAAGAAACCAACAGGGCGTTCTTTATTTTTTACGCAAGATTTGCGCCAAAATGTTACAGCGCCGCGATTGACGCGGGCTGTAGGGAGTTTCAACACGCCTCGCAAGTCATTGAGAACAATGGCATTCCGCTATAGCGTTACCGTGCGACTCACATTCAAGACGAATAAACGCACCATAAACACACACAAAAAGTACGTGACGCCCCACAAAAGGGCTGATATGCACCGTTTGCCCGGTTAACCCTTCCAACACCCGACCAAAGCTGGCACCATCGCGCCCTTTTTTACGCGAAGCCTGCAGTTTTTCAGGTTCAAACGGATGTTCGGTTGTTGATGGCGCGACACGCTGCTGTGCCGATGCGACACCCTGCCGCACACCACCTGTTTACCGCCGGCCACGCTGTTGGCTGCCATCAAGACGCTATGCTAGCTTGGCGCCTCGCCAGGAAGGCGGCCCAACAGCAGGATTGCAATGAACACAATGAGGACCCCACATGGCCGAGGCCACGCCCGCGCTTGAAATCCGCAACTTGCATAAACGCTATGGTGAGCTGGAGGTACTCAAAGGTATCTCGCTGACCGCTCGCGACGGCGATGTGATCTCGATCCTGGGTTCCTCCGGTTCCGGCAAGTCCACCTTCCTGCGCTGCATCAACCTGCTGGAAAACCCGCACCAGGGCCAGATCCTGGTGGCCGGTGAAGAACTCAAGCTCAAGGCCGCGAAAAACGGCGAATTGATGGCCGCCGACGGCAAGCAGATCAACCGCCTGCGCAGCGAAATCGGTTTTGTGTTTCAAAACTTTAACCTGTGGCCGCACATGAGCATCCTCGACAACATCATCGAGGCCCCTCGCCGTGTGCTCGGCCAAAGCAAAGCCGAAGCCATCGAAGTCGCCGAAGCCCTGCTGGCCAAGGTCGGCATTGCCGACAAACGCCACGCGTACCCCGCGCAACTGTCCGGCGGCCAGCAGCAACGGGCGGCCATTGCGCGCACTCTGGCGATGCAGCCTAAAGTCATCCTGTTCGATGAGCCCACTTCGGCGCTTGACCCGGAAATGGTTCAGGAAGTACTTAATGTGATCCGCGCACTGGCCGAAGAAGGCCGCACCATGCTGCTGGTCACCCATGAAATGGGCTTCGCCCGTCAGGTGTCCAGTGAAGTGGTGTTCCTGCACCAGGGCCTGGTCGAAGAGCAAGGATCGCCACAGCAGGTGTTTGAAAACCCGCTTTCGGCGCGCTGCAAACAATTCATGTCCAGCAACCGCTAACGGAGCAACATGCATGCAGAACTATAAAAAATTCCTTCTGGCTGCGGCCGTCTCGATGGCGTTCAGCGCCACGGCCATGGCAGAAACCTTGAAAATGGGGATCGAAGCGGCCTACCCGCCGTTCAACAATAAAGACGCCAGCGGCAACGTCGTGGGCTTCGACAAAGACATCGGCGACGCCCTGTGCGCCAAGATGAAAGTCGAGAAGTGCGAAGTGTATGTGTCCGACTGGGACGGCATCATCCCGGCCCTGAACGCCAAGAAGTTCGACTTCCTGGTGTCCTCGCTGTCGATCACCGAGGAGCGCAAGGCGGCCGTCGACTTCACCGACCCGTACTACTCCAACAAGCTGCAGTTCATCGCGCCTAAAGCCACCGCCGACTTCAAGACCGACGCCGCTTACCTCAAAGGCAAAGTGATCGGTGCACAACGCGCCACGTTGGCCGGTACTTACCTGGAAGACAAGCTGCCGGATACCGAAGCCAAGCTGTACGACACCCAGGAAAACGCCTACCTCGACCTGACCTCCGGTCGCCTGGACGGCATCCTGGCTGACAAGTACGTGCAGTACGAATGGCTCAAGAGCAAAGACGGTTCGGCCTACGAGTTCAAAGGCGACCCGGTGGTAGAAAGCGACAAGATCGGTATCGCCGTACGCAAGGGCGACCCACTGCGCGAGCGCCTGAACAAAGCCCTGGCAGAGATCAAGGCAGACGGCACCTACAAGAAGATCAACGACAAGTACTTCCCTTTCAGCATCGAATGATCTGAACGGTATGCCCGGCGCGCTCAGTTGAGCGCGTCGGCTTTTTGCAATGCCTGCCGCGATATGAAAACACCATGAATTTCGATCTCTACGGATTCGGCCCGGCGCTCGCCGCTGGCGCGCTGATGACCGTCAAACTGGCGCTCACGGCCCTGTGCCTGGGGCTGGTGCTAGGCCTTGCCGGCGCCTTGGCCAAGACTTCGCCGTACAAGCCGCTGCAATGGCTTGGCGGCGCTTACTCGACCATTGTTCGCGGTATTCCAGAGCTGTTGTGGGTGCTGCTGATTTACTTCGGCACGGTCAATCTGATGCGTGCCCTCGGGGAGTTCTTTGGCAACCCCGACCTTTCCCTCAGTGCCTTTGCCGCCGGGGTGATCGCCCTGGGCCTGTGCTTTGGTGCCTACGCAACGGAAGTGTTCCGTGGCGCGATCCTCGCCATTCCCAAAGGCCACCGTGAAGCCGGTATCGCCTTGGGGCTGTCGAAGTTCCGGATCTTCACTCGGCTGATCATGCCGCAGATGTGGCGCATCGCCCTGCCGGGCCTTGGCAACCTGTTCATGATCCTGATGAAAGACACCGCGCTGGTATCGGTGATCGGTCTGGAAGAAATCATGCGCCATGCGCAGATCGGCGTGACCGTCACCAAGCAGCCATTCACCTTCTTCATGGTCGCCGCCTTCATGTACCTGGGCCTGACCGTGCTGGCCATGACCGGCATGCACTTCCTGGAAAAACGCGCCGCCCGCGGCTTTGCAAGGAGCACCCAATGAGCGGCGACTACAGCTGGCTGGCGCATTTCGACCTGGGCCTGAACTGGGCCGTGATCATCAAATGGCTGCCCAAGCTGGCCCAGGGTGCCATCCTCACCCTGGAGCTGGTGGCCATTGCGGTCATCGCCGGCCTGTTGCTGGCAATTCCGCTGGGTATCGCGCGCTCCTCGCGCCGCTGGTATGTCAGCGCCCTGCCCTATGCCTACATTTTCTTCTTCCGTGGCACGCCGTTGCTGGTGCAGTTGTTCCTGGTCTACTACGGCCTGGCGCAGTTCGACTCGGTGCGCGAGAGCTTCATGTGGCCCTACCTGCGCGATCCGTTCTGGTGCGCCACTGCCACCATGACCCTGCACACCGCCGCCTACATCGCCGAGATCCTGCGCGGCGCGATCCAGGCCATCCCGCCGGGCGAGATTGAAGCCGCGCGCGCCCTGGGCATGTCCAAGCCGAAGACACTGTTCTACATCATCCTGCCGCGCGCCTCGCGCATCGGCCTGCCGGCGTACAGCAACGAAGTGATCCTGATGCTCAAGGCCAGCGCCCTGGCCAGCACCGTCACCCTGCTGGAATTGACCGGCATGGCGCGGACCATCATTGCCCGTACGTACCTGCCGGTAGAGATCTTCTTCGCCGCCGGCCTGTTCTACCTGTTGATGGCGTACGTGCTGGTACGCGGCTTCAAGCTGCTGGAACGCTGGCTGCGCGTCGATGCTTGCCAAGGACGTTGAGGCCCGCTTCCACGCGCTGGATGCGTTCCTGATCGAGCACCAAGGGCTGTGGAAACCACGGCCCTTTACGCATCGCCAGTTACCTTGGGAAGCCGAGCATCCCGACCTCGCCCAGTGGCTGCGCCAACGCTCATTGGCCGAAGCCGAAGCCCGTCACAACCATCCCCATGACCTCGCCGCGCCTGCACCTTTTCCACAGCTTGCTGCGCAAGCCCTGCAGCTCAGTGCTGTGGATAAGTTACCGATGCACCCGCTGCAAGCCGCTCGCCATCGCCTGAATGTGGATGTTCCGGGTCGCAAGTGGGAACAGATTGAAGCCTTTGGCGCGGCACTGCAGTTTGCACAGACACCCACACACTGGCTGGACTGGTGCGCGGGCAAGGGCCACCTCGGTCGTCGTCTGTTACAAACCGGGCAGGCACTGACCTGCCTGGAATACGACCCTGCGCTGATCGCTGCAGGCCAGGCCTTGAGCGACCATCATGGCTTGCCGGTGACCCATCGCCTGCAAGACGTGATGGCCGATGTGGCGATCACCCCCGAACACACGCCCGTCGCCCTGCATGCCTGTGGCGACCTGCATGTGCGCCTGCTGCACCTGGCCAGCGCGGCCGGCTGCAAACAGCTGGCGCTGGCGCCGTGCTGCTATAACCGCATCCATGCTGACGCCTACCAGCCACTGTCCAATGCAGGCCGGGCGTCACGCCTGCAACTGTCGATCGATGACCTCGGCCTGCCGCTGAGCGAAACCGTCACCGCAGGCAAACGCGTGCGCCTGCAACGGGACACGTCCATGGCGCGACGCCTGGGGTTCGATCAACTGCAACGCGACCTTCGTGGCGTCGACGAATACCTGCCAACGCCCTCCCTGCCTGCCAGTTGGCTGGACAAACCCTTTGCCGACTATTGCCGGGAACTGGCAGGCCTCAAAGTGTTATCCACAGCTGAACAGGATTGGGCGGCGCTGGAAGCGTACGGCTGGCGCCGCCTGGCCGAGGTCAGGAATTTGGAACTGGTGCGTGGTCTGTTTCGGCGCCCACTGGAAATGTGGCTGGTGCTGGATCGGGCATTGTTTCTCGACGAAAACGGCTACAACGTCCAAGTAGGTACCTTTTGCGAACCCGCACTGACGCCGCGCAACTTGATGGTGCTTGCCGAGCGCGATTAAGGGGCGAAATTGTCGCAGGCAGCCTGTGGATAACTCTGTTGATGAATTCTTTACGGGGCCTGTAACCATCTGCACTACAGCTCATAAACCGCACTGGTCATTTTTTGTTCATAAAATAAAACGCACGCAAAACAGGCAGTTGCGGCGTGATGAGAACGGCTCCACAAAATGGCTTTTTCGTGACACCGCCATCCAACCGATTGTGCATAAGCATCTGGCGTTAAGCGTATAAACCGCGCTCTAGACGTATTTTTTCGACACCCTCAACAACCGGCACAGGTCATTGATATCGTCAGCGGCCAAGCGCATCGACTGGCTGTCCAGTGGGTCGGTGCTGAAAGCCAGGGATTCGCTGATGACCACATCACGGTGAACCTCGTACAGGGTGCTGCCCAAACGCTGCTTGAATGCTTCGACCATGTCCAGGCTGAACGCATTGCACTCGTCCACTTGATTGACCACAAAATGCACGCGCGGCGGGCGCTCGCGCTTCAGATGGGGCGCCAACAGCGCATCCAGTTGATCCAGGGTGGCCAGCGACGCTGCATCGGCCTGGGTGACGACCAGCACTACATCAGCCACGCTCAGCGCCTGCTGGAAGTAAACGTTGTTACCGGCAGGGGTATCGATGATCAGCGTATGGCGCGCGCCCAAGCTCAAGTCTTCCAGGCGCCGTGCGAGCCAATCCGGCTCATGGGTGAGCCAGCGCTGCAGGCTTTCTTGCTGCCGGGTACTGGTGCTACCGAAGGTGATCACCTTGCAGCCAGCGAAACCAGGCTGCTGGATCGCCGCCCATTGCGCGTTCTGCAAGCTGGCAGGGCCGAGTCCCTCTGCATCCGGGCTGACCCCGAAGTGATGACGCAGGGCATTTTGCGGGTCAAGGTCCAAGGCCACCACCGACTCGCCCTGGCGCTGCAAGCCGCTGCTCAAGGCCGTAGCCAGAGTGCTGCGACCCACGCCGCCATTGACGGAGACCAAAGCCACCACGGTGGGCCGCGCCGCGCGGACATTCATTGACGGCACGTCTTCGCGGGTGCTCGAAACGGGGCTGCCATCCTCGACGGGAATGCTGCCGAAAAAATGCAGCCGTGCGTTGAGCCCTTGGGCATCTCGCGTGACATTTTTACCGAACAACACGAAAAACTCGTTAGCAAGGCTCATGGCCCGAACTCCCCACGACGCGGCTTAAAGACGTGAAGGGTCGGCAAGTAGAAGGCTCACCGCAGGTCTTATTATCGGCGTCTCTGTTGTCGCATTCTGTGACAGCACTGACAAAGTGTCATTATTTTGATGATAAACCTGCTCATTTTTTAGATAAGCGGCAAATCGTCAATTTAATGGCCTGCGATGCTTCAACCATCGACGCGCTTAATTGATTCGTTTGAGCAATTCGCGACATAGACTACTCAGATCCTGGCACGCGGCACTGTTGCTCACCGGATCGAGGGGGTCGCGCCCGTAAGCCTGAGCTTCGATAAACGCGGGATCGCGCTGGAGGGTTCCAAGCACGGCATCCCCCAGGCGAAGCTTGAATACGTCGACCATGTCCTGGCTGAACCGATGAGCAGGGTCGACCTGGTTGATCACATAGAAGCAGTACGGTGACTTCGCGTGGTCCAGGTGAGGGGCAAGCACACGGTCCATTTGAGTCAGGCTGCGAAATGACGCGACATCCGCTTGCACCACCACCAACACCACGTCGGCAACCGACATAGCCTGGCTCAGGTATACGGTATTGCCTGCCGGCACATCGATGATCAGCGTGTCCCGGCCACTCAATTTCATCCCATCCAGACGCTTGGCCAAAAACTCCAGATCCTGGCCCAGCCAACGATTCAAACTTTGCTGTTGCACCGGGTCGGTTTCACCGAACGCCACTACCCGGCATCCGGCAAAACCACGAACCGGTAACGCTTCCCAGGTTTTGTTGAGCAGGCTGGTCGCGCCAACGCCCGCCATATTCACACCGGGCGCCAGGTGATGGCGCAGTCCGTCTTGCGGGTCCAGGTCCAGCGCAAGCGCAGGATGGCCCTGTCGCTGCAGGCTGCTGGCGAGTGCCGCCGTGAGCGTGGTGCGGCCAACCCCACCCTTGGCGGAGACCACCACCACAACCTTGGGCGCCGCTGCCTCCGAATACACGTCGCACAGCGGCCCCTCACCCAGTTCAAGCGGATAAAGATGCGGGGCTGCGCCCTGATTCAGCTGATCGAGCAAGCTTTGCAAGCCAGGCGAAACCGGCTCATCGACCTGGGGCTGATCAACACGGAGGGTGCCAGTCAGTGCGTCGTATAGTTTGGAAATGTCATCTGCGCGACTCACTGCCTTTGCTCCCCCCTTTAAATGGTTGAATAAAATAAGGCGCGCATTGTGTGATATCACCTTGATAGTGTCAGTATTTTGATGATTTCAGCTAACTTCTTTCAGATGAGCGGCTTGGCGCCATTTATATGACTTATCGTTTTTCTTATAATAATCAAATGCTTAGATTTATTTAGCGTGATTTATGATCAACTTATCAATCATTTCGCCCGACGCGTATTGGCATGTACCTCGGCACACGCCCCATACAAAACGAAACAAAACCCGAGTTTTGCGACACACCCCATATACCTCCCCTGCATTCAATAGGACCCACACCCACTATTGACCTGCACCGAGGACGCACCCATGAACCCCAACAACTGGAACATCTTCATCGCCGCCAGCCTGCTCGCCTTCACCCTCAACGCCCACGCCGACACAAAGCCGAAGCCAGACATTCAACACATCGTCGCCACCGTGGAGGACAACGCCGCCTCCTGCGGCGTGGTCAATACCCACATGACCTACCTGGACTCCCACGGCCAAAAACACGTACTGAACTACAGCAAATTCGCCGACAACTGCGCCGACGGAAGCTGAAGAAAGAAGCCCCGCCACACCCCGTAAACCGCCCAAGATGAAAAAACCTGCAGGTTTGCAAAAATAGTCAGAATTCAGGGGTTTACAGAACCTCGCCAATCGCTATAATCGTCGCCCTAACACGCCGGTATAGCTCAGTTGGTAGAGCAACTGACTTGTAATCAGTAGGTCCCGGGTTCGACTCCTGGTGCCGGCACCACATTAGGCTCCATTGCATTCCACCGAATGCTCTGGAAGCCCCGAAAACCCGCCTTTTGGCGGGTTTTTTCGTTCCAGGACCCTCTGTCGGGTTCCAACAAAATCCCCCTTCCCCGAGGGTATGTTAGGGGTACTGCGATTTCCCGGTCAGGAGCGCGTACCCCTATGCCACGTCTAGCGATCCCCCTCAGCGACCTGCAATGCCGCACGGCAAAAACCCGCGAACGCGCCTACAAACTGTTCGACGGCGGCGGCATGTACCTTTTCGTCAAACCCAATGGCGTGAAGACCTGGCGCTTGAAGTACACCAAGCCCAGCGGCAAGGAAGGTACGCTCATCATCGGCAATTACCCCATCGTTACCCTTTCCGTCGCACGACGTAAGCGAGACTAAGCCAAGGCGTTGCTGCTCGACAACCTCGACCCAATGGAAGAAAAGAAGAAGGCCAAGATCGTAGCCCAGCGAGCGGCACTGCTTTTCGAGACCGTTGCTCTGGAGTGGCACGCCGACATGTCCCGTCGCTGGACCGAAGGACACGCCAAAACCGTGATGAGCCGACTGCGTACCCACGTCTTCCCGCTGATCGGCCAACGAGCCATCGCTGAACTCGATACCCATGACCTGCTAGAGATCACCCAGCGCATCAAGGAACGCGGCACCATGGATGTGGCGTTACGGGTACAGAACTACTTATCCACCATCATGCGCGGGGCCAAAAGGGCTCGGCAGATCACCATGAATCCTGCACTGGATCTGGCAGGCTCGATTCACGCGCCGCGCACAATCCATCGCCCGGCCCTCTCCCTCAACCGCCTACCCGAACTGCTACACCGAATCGACAACTACAACGGCCGCGAGCTGACGCGCCTTGCCGTGCTGCTGACTCTGCATGTGTTCGTCCGCTCCAGCGAGTTGCGCTTCGCGCGATGGAGTGAGTTCGACCTCCAACGCGCCATGTGGGAAATCCCCGATACTCGCGCACCGATTGAAGGGGTACGCAACTCCACACGTGGGACCAAGATGAACGGCGACATTCAAATGGTTCCGCTATCGCCGCAGGTCATCGAAATACTGGAGCGCCTGCGCAGCCTCAGTCGCTTTTCAGAGTTAGTGCTACCGGGCGACCACAAGTACTGGAAGCCCATGTCCGAGAACACGGTGAACACCATGCTCCGCAACGTCGGCTATGACACCAGCAAGGACGTGTGCGGCCACGGCTTCAGGACCATGGCCTGTAGCGCCCTACTAGAGTCCGGATTATGGACCGACGCAGCCATCGAAAGACAAATGAGTCACAAGGAACGCAACCGCGTGCGCGCCGCGTATATCCACAAAGCTGAATTTCTGGAGCAGCGCCGGCTAATCATGGCGTGGTGGAGCAACTACATTGATGCCAACCGCAGCGGGCATGTAACGCCTCACGAATTCGCTAACCCGGTCGGCGACAACATTACAGCCCTACAAAATAGCCGTGGCGCATCCAAACGTGGGTAAGCCAATGAGATCACCGCAGTCCGCCCTTCCACGCGGGTCCATCCAAGCGGGGCTGCAAAGCCGCCCTGCTTGGATGGACCTCACTTAAAAAATCTAAAGCCCACGCAACTGTCTGTGGAAAACCACGGATTTCCACCGGTGGATAATTTCATCCACAGCCGCTGAACTCCCGATAATTCGAGCCTTGACCCAAATTATCCACAGGCATAGAAAAGATCGGGCAAAGCGCTGTCGTCGACAGCAACCCCAGGTAGCCGGAACCTTTAAGGCTACGCCACACCGTGGTGGTTCTCCCAAAGTGCGATTAGCGTCCGGCGGCTCGCACGGTCACAGCGATGTGATGGATGCCTACTTTTACCAGTGTGCCCACTGCGGCAACTCATCCCCTTTCATAGCTGCCCTGCAGCAACCTATCCGCTTGGCCATTTCATGCGCCAACCTGCGCCCGTCTCTTTCTCCCGGAAAGAGACGGGCGCTCCTACCGCTGCTGCAGCCCACCTCGTAGAAGGCTTTGCGGCATTCCCCCTCGTGACAATCGGCGCGACAAACACCGAAGTCACCAGCAACAGCGATGCAGATGATGGTGCCGCAGCCCAGGGAATGGACTGCACCTGACTGACAGTCAGGCATGCCCCGGTCATCGCTTCACTGCCTTCACCCGACTCAGGATCTCGCGGCGCTGGTCTCGTCAGCCAGCGCAGCCTCCACCCGCCCACTTCTTCGGAAGTGCTCAGGAGGCCAGATCATGAGATGCCCAAGCTCCCGGTCGTAAGGAGTCGCCAGTCCCGCGTTAGTGGACAACCCTCACAGGCCGCAGGGGCCTTGATCCCTGATAACACTCAACATTCTTGGCGGGATGACGTGGGGAAGGTTTTAAGGGGCAGCTTCGAGAGGAGATTGATCATGGCATTGGTAGGCAGGCGAGATGGGCGGAATTTTGGCTATGGCCGGCAATTGAGCTATGCCGGCCCCCAGGCATTGCGCGATCTATTTGGTGGCGGGCATTACGGCACGGTCAAGGCACACAGTGACCGCTGGCAGGCGTTTGTGCGCTGGTGTCGCTCGGAGAATGGGCCGGAGTTTAACGATGCCCGACAAATTGATCGGCAGACCCTGCGGGACTATGCCGAACATCTGCGTCACCACGTTGAACAAGGTGAGCTCGCCATCACCACTGCGCAAAATAGATTATCCAGCGTGAACCGGACTATGGCTGCGCTTCGCGGTGATCAGTATGTGAAAGTGCCGAATCCGAGCAAGGCGCTGAGAATGCGGCGCACCAGTGTTCGCTGCTCGGTGCCGCAAGGCCAAGACCCCGAACACGTGAAGCAGATCGTCGACGCGCTCTGCGAACACCAAATGCCGCGCGCGGCGGCCATCGCTCACTTAGCGAGAGCCACCGGCATGCGCTTACGCGAGGCCATTTTGGCAGACATACCGCGTTTAAAACGTGAGGCCGAACATTACGGCAAGATCAACATCCAGAATGGCACCAAAGGTGGCCGCGCAGGCGCGGCGGCACCTCGCTGGATCACTGTGAACGATCACATCCGCGGTGCACTGGCACTCGCCCATCATGTCTCGCCCGACGGTAGCCGCAACCTGCTTGCACCGAACGAAAGCTACCTCGATTTCCAACGGGAAATCGTCCGTCCTGCACGGGACATCCTCCATCAGTACAGTCTCAAAGGCTTCCACGAGTTGCGCGCGGCTATGCATGCGAACGCTATGAACAAATCACCCATCATCCCGCGCCCATTAACGGTGGCCATTGTGATCAGCTCGACCGACACCTAAATCAGGATGCCCGAATGCAAATCAGCTATGAGCTAGGGCACGGCCGTGTTGACGTGGTATCGGCTTACATCGGTAGTCGAGCATGAGTAAGCCATTCGATATCGAGCTGTTCTTAATAGGCGTGTTGACCGGTTCAAATACCACGCGCCAGCGTCACCTTCGCCAAGCAAAGGTAATTCAGGACGCAATCACTAAGCGCTGGCAGCAAGATAACCCATGGTGCTGGCAGAAAAAGCATTTAGTTTGGTTCCTAACTACTACAAGAGAAGAACGTTCGGAAGCAACTAATTATTACTATTTGCTAACCACACAGTTAATAGCGAAAAGACTCGGGAAGTCTTGGTTCGTTCATCGCGAACCAAATCATAAAATAAAACTCTAGCCATCATGCAATTACTGTATGTGGCCGCCGCACGAGCACAAAGCCTACGTCCTCTTCCGACCAAACGTTTACAACTTCGAAACCTAATGGCACGAGAAGATCCACAACCACATCGTTCGTCATGACGCCATAATAAGTGTAACCCAAGCGCCCTTTATAAATATAGCCATACATATGACGACGCCCGGATTCAAATTTAGAAAACGACGAACACCTAAATTGATTAACAAAAAGAGCTTCACCTCCTCCCTGCAAGGCAGAGTAAATAATGCATAATGCGCTCTCCAAATAGTCAACACAAGGGATTGCGGATAGCACATTTGAACAATTTATAAAATCAAAACAACCATGAACGCCTTGAGCCACTGCACTCTCAAAGGATAAAATCTGCGCATGGGCGTAGTGCGTTGATACGTATTCAGCTACGCTAGTAGATACCCCTCTCACCATCTGATTACGTGAAAGCTGTAAATCAGAATCCAAGAAAACGACTTGTTCACTTATCGAAACAATTTCATCTGAATATCGAAGTTTCCCACAACCAAAATCCATTACTCTATTACTGCTAGGTCGCGCTCTCAGGTAGCTGCTAACGAACTTGGATTTCTGCTTGTACGATTTAGCAGCGTTTTCTGATCTAATTATCTCACCTTCAATCAAATATCTCATACACTATTTAACCCCGCGAAAATACTGAGACAATTTCAATTTATCTATTTGATCAACCTGAGAATATGATTTTTTAAGCGTAATAAAAAACAGATGGAAAAGCAGAAGCAGCAGCAAGCCCAACAGATAGAAAAAAAGCGCCCTATCAACTTTGTCATTATTAAAAATCAATAAATAAACTATAGTTAGCAATACGACAAAGAAATGTTCGAATATCGCCCAAAAAGACAACGTATAGCGCCAAAACAACTGAACATAGTGCTGATTTATTAGAGCCACCTCCTTATAATACATATCGCGCATGAAGCTTTTCACTAAATCACGCGTGGCTTTTCTTTCTACCTGAGAGTAGCGCAGTGCCTTTTTTGTAATAGCGCGATCCCAATATAATCTTAGACCCAGAATTTTTGCTAAAATATTATGGGCTTCTAAGGAAAAACTTGCCAGGAAAGCAATTGATGCCAATGTGATTGGGACCAGGCCAAAAGAAACCACCCACTTCAATAAAACACCTTGGTCTTCCGTTGCAGGAAGCAAGTCAGGACTTATTTTTATAACTGGCAAATATCCAAACAAACTCATAAATACGAAAAAAATAAAACTACTGCAAAATGTTATCTTATTCAACTGCTCCAGAAGATCATTATAACTAGCGGGAGACTTTAAACTTATCATCGATCACCAATAAAAATTATTGAGGCGACTATTACACGCCATAAACCCACAAAAGCTAACGCTCCCGCAGCGCACAAACAACACTTTTATAATCGACCTCGCATCAAGAACATCTTTTGCTTAGACCCAGGAAATTTAGGCTCCCAATCTTTATCCCTAGCATCTCCAGTATAATGATATTCAGTTCCGGATATAACAATCTGAACACCTGTCGCGCGTGAAAACACTTTAAGCGCATCAACATAGCGCCCCAGATCGACCCCATGCATCTCATGTTGTTTTGGAGTATCGAATATAATAAACGATACTTTCTTTCTTTTAAAAAACTCAAAGCACTCAAGAAGCGCGGCATGATAAGCGAGAATCACACGGAGCCTAGTACTCCCACCTAACTGAGCTAATCTCTCGCTGCCTAAAATTGGCACGAAATCCCCCTCAAACTTTATATCGCTAGAAACATTATTTGTATCGAGGATATCCATCCACTTAAGCATATTCTCTCTCAGCACACTTCTAAATCTAATGATGAGAGGATTACCTTGCCCAGTTTTTTCTAGTTCTTCCCTTCGATTAATAGCTTCATCTTGAGCTGATAAAGCTCTAACATAGCGAGCCGAAATATCTTCGATCGAATCTAAAGAATTTTTATCCCGCTCTAGACCAAATATCCTTGATGTAATTTGAGTAATCGCTTCAACCAGAGCTTTAATATCTGAAGTATTAACCAAGGAATTTCGTCGTTCAGTAAGGCTTTGAGTTTGAGCTACCAACTCACCCCGACGAAGACTTAATTGTTCACTCCTCCCACGCCCAATCTCAACATTGCGCTCCAGATCCTTTAACTGGTCCTTTAAATAGAGTAAATTCTTACCATAGGAGTCTGAGCTGAATGAAAACAATTGACAGCCTGGAGAGTTACATATCTCCTCAAAAGAAGAAAAAACTCTTTTCGCTTCTTCATTCAGGCTCAATGTGTTGATTTCGGTTTGAATCTCTGCATGAATTCTTTGAAAGCTACGGTCGCGCTTGGAGATGTCCCCTAACTCCCGATCTAAAGATCGGATAGTTTCGTTATTCGATCCAATGAGTTCATCAATAGCGTCTGTGGAGGCAGTTTTATCTGCCGTACCACTTTTCAGCTGCTCAAGTCTCTGGTACAAAGACTTGAGCTCCACATCTATTCCTACTGGATCCATAGATCCGTAAACATCTTTGGCTGACTCATATTCTTTTTTTAGTGCATACACTTGCTTATCGCGCTGTTCGAGTTCACGCTTAGCGTCAATCAGTTTCTTTTTCGCATCAAATGCGTTCTTCGGCGCCACGCCCAAAACAATCCGAATCGACTCCGAAAGCTGATCCTTTATAAAGGAAGTGCTAGGGCTATAATACTTACGATAGCCTTCCTCTTGATCTAAATAATAGATAGGGAGCAAAGCAGAAAAGTACGCCTGCGCCGCCTTTTTCTCATCGCTAGAGACCAATGTATGTATATCAAGCCCTAACAACTCAAAAAGATATTTCGAGTAGTCAAGCTCATTTGAAAACTCGCGCTTAACTCCTGCAAAATCGGTTAGAACAACATCTAGCCCCGATTTAAAATTACGACGAGCAACGTAATTAACATCATTAACTTCAAATTCCAACTCAGCACACAGGCAGTTCTCGAGAATGTCATCTCGAAATTTACTTGGATAGCCGAGACAAAAAACTATAGACTTGATTAGCGGTGATTTACCACAGCCATTAGGGCCGAAGAGTTGAGTGACATCTTGGCCAAATACCAACGGCTCTGAGCTCCATCCATTATCGCCCTTCGGGAAAATTTGAAGTCTGATAAGCCTCATACAAGCTCCAGGTCCATCTGCTTATTCACACAGATATTTCTATAAGATCGTTGAATCAACGAAAGGTTATAGGATAAATCATCATCATTAGACAAAGCTCTATCAATGACCTTTTGTCCTAGGGTTGTGGCTAGCATTCTATTATCGCTTTTTCGGATTTCAATCATGCCGGATCGTTCTAGAAAGCTAATGGCTTTTACCGTCCGTATCCTTAAAATTGCAGACCAACCTAAATGATTAGAAGACCCTTTGAACCCGACTAATGAGGCTTCGATGGACTCTCCCACCATCTGCCCAATTTCAGTCACAATTGGCTTACGCCGGTCCTTAGCCAATAGAAGTACGATCATTGAGATTAGAGGCAACTGAAATAATGCCTCATTACTTAGCTGGTAGTTTTTTTGAATATCTTTTTCTAAAATCGCAATTGAAATTTCGCGTCTGGTTACACTCTCAAAGAATTCGTCATAGTTCATGATTTACACCTAACCAGGGCAGAAATAAATCCACCGAACAAAAGTGGTGGTGTTAAGTCGTATGCCAACCCCAAACTATCCAGCTCCACCATCAACTGCTTCAGTTTTGGATGCAGCGCACCTAACCTAAAAGATTTGGTGCCATTAAGTGTATCGGCAAGTAACGTGTCAATTTTCGAAGCTATAGAAAGGAGATCAAAATCGGAAAGCTTATTTCTATTATCTCGAAGCCAAACATCCCACTCAGTTTTACATCTCGACGAATATTCAATCTCCTCGTTGCTAGCCCCAGAAGCAAACATCGTGCGCTGGATTACTGACGCCGATTTAATTGCTCTAGCATCACCTCCTTGAATCAGAGAATGATACGCCTCTCTAGATATACTTAATAAATCAAGCAAGTCATTTATATCAACGCTTGCCTTACTATTAATAGAGGCCTCATCAAAAACAGAAATCACCCCTGAAGTTTTTTTCGACATCAACTCTAACAGATTCACCAGTATCTGCCTTGCCTCATTAAACTCCAGATCGATTTCACTAAATTGGTATATCTTGGTCCGAGCATCGGACTCGAAGCTATTGTTTTTATCTTTTATAAACGAAACGTCAGACTCAAATCTAAGCTTAGAAAGCTTCTCAAGTATTTGGGTCTCTGAAAGTTTTGGCTCGGTCAACACGAAGCAGTCATTAAAATTATCGACAATAAATCTCAAATATTTATTGGCAACATCATTACGTTCAAGGCTTACAGACATTGCCTCGAGAGTTTCATCCAGGTGAGCATTAGTCATAAATACAATTCTTGCACACACGTCCGGAAAAGTTACCGTATGCTGCAATAATTTTCCGGCGAAACTAGCCTTCACATTTTCTGCGGAGTGGCTCGCATTCTTTTGGGTTTTAAGTCCAAATACTTCGTTAAGCGTCCAGTTCTTACTGGTTTTAGCGCGAGTTTTAACTTGAAAAAACTCGTATTGCTGCTTACCAGCGACCTTCTTTCCAATCACGAAATCGTCATGGTAATCGCAAAAAACTCTATCAACTTCGCCGCCTTCCAAAATCTCTAAGGCGGCTAGTGCGGCAGCTCGTATCTGAGCCCTATACCTTAAGAAGGTATCTCTACCTACTTGTTCGCGGGGCTTTGTTGAGTAAAAATCTTCAGTACTATTCATGAAGTATCTACGAGTCCCTTCTCAGCTGAAATATCTTTCTCAACTTAGCTAGCACATTCCATCGGCCAGTTACATATCTTTTGATGACTCCGATATGTGAACAATAATACTGACCAGTAAGCTGAAACTTTTACTAGATGATCTGCACCTTATTCGGCTCCAGCCACAAAGCACCGCCTACTGATTAGCTCACCGGTAGCGCTGAAAAGTTATCATTATGCCATTACACCTGTCTACCGTAAGGGTTCAACTCGGCCCAACAACATGCACATACCCTGAGCTTGTGAATCTGCGTTCGAGATAGGAGTCAAGGACCCCAATCACAAGAAAGGAACTCCCGAGTTCGATTCCGCTTCAGTCCATAACTAACTGATTCATTTATGGTTACGGATCGGGGTATGCCAAATTTTCCATCGGATTCCAGTCCCGCAGAAAACCTAGCTCCGCCCCTAGATACCGTTCGTCTGGTGTAGATCCACCACGAATTTTCCTTGGGGTGGGTATTAGCTCCACCGAAGCATTAGCAAACAGTTGTTCAAAGCTAGCACCACTGCGCGCAGACACCCCATTTTCAATCAGGAAAATAGATCCGTCCCCTTTCCTCCGGGGCACGGTCGTATCGACGTGGTATCGGCTTACATTGGTGGTCGCGCATGAGCAAGCCATTCGATATGGATCTGTTCCAGGCAGGTGTTTTGACTAGGTCGCATTCCATGCACCAGCGTCACCTACCAGGCAAAGACAATTCCAGCGGCAATCTGTGATCGCTGGAACCGAGATAGCCCCTGTGGCTGGCAGCGAAAGCATTTTGTATGGTTTCTAAATTACTACGTGCGCCACCACGCTGGATCGACGTGCTATGACTATCTGGTGACCATGCGCTTGCTCACGACTCGCTTAGGAAAATCTTGGCAGCTCAACGACTAGGCGAGGTTCAACAACCGGCCCAAGCTGGGTGAAAACGAACGTCTGCAAGCCGGACTACGAGCTTAAAGGATCAGATATGTATGTAAAACACGTCTCGCTTAGAAACTTTGGTCCATTTTCCAAGGCAGATTTCGAATTTTCGGGGTCTGCCATCAACATCGTAGTGGGGGCCAACGCAACGGGGAAGACTCAGCTTTGTGGTGCCATAATTGCTGCGATTGTGGGGCGGCCTGCTGTTCAGATTCGCGAAGGTGCGACTGGACCGTCAGAGGTATCAGTCACACTGATTGAAGGTTTTCTTACTGAGATGGCGACGCTTTATGTCACAGAGAACTCCCCTGGGAGGGTCTCCGTTTCACAGGAGCCATGTCCATTGGCGATTCAAATCTTAGCTACAATGAGTGACCCTTACGGGGCGCGCCTGGTTCTAGCGGAAGGAGGCGAATCGCACGACCTGATAAATGACGATTTGAAAGTAATCGAAAGCGAGTTACCGGAAGGTATCAAGTATCACGAGCGGTGGTTACAGATACGTAACAACTGGTCATCCAATCAATATATCGGGTCACGAGGTGAGCACGACTTAGCTCTCGTTGTGCGAGAGCTAGCTATACGGAAAAAGACAAAATCAAGTCTGCCGCTTTTGATAGATGGCCTCGGGATGCATTGGGATCAGCCAACTCGGGGCTTTGCAGTTGAGGTTCTAAACGAAATAGCAAAACTTTCCCAAGTAGTTGTTTTCACAAACCGGGAAGACTTTTTCGTAAGTGGCACAACCATCGAAATTTTTCAACCTGAGAGGATGTCAGATGCGTTGGCGGGTTACAACAACCGTCTCTTCGCGCCACAAAGCACTGGGCGCAGACGGAGGCAAGCTCCAGCGTGGATAAAAGGGGCTAAATTCCCGAACCAAGAGAGTCGTATATGCGAACTGAAGGAGATAAAAGGAAATAATCCAATAGGGTCAATAAAGTCACTTGTCGATCAATATGCAGTAGCGTTCATGAATGCTGGAGTTTCGCAAAATGGCTCAATATATTGGGGTGTTCGCGACGAAGACTTATCTATTATTGGTGTGTCTTTGTCAGAGCGAGAATGTGATGAGCTTCGGCGAGTCGTCACAGAGAAGCTCCATAAAATTGCGCCAGCGATAGCACCGACTGCTTATCAAATAGAATTGCATCCCGTAAGTGACGGTATGAAAATTATTGACGGCCTATATCTTGTCGAGGTGAGAATCCCAGCAGTTCGCCGTACCCTGCTATTCGCAACGGGAAGTCAAGAAGTTTACGTTAAAACTGACGCAGGAAAACGACGATTGTCCGCAGTAGAAATTCAATGTGAGCTACTGAGACGAGTGGGTGTCGAGCCATCTTTCTAAAATTTCTCTAAATACTATAATATTTGACTTGGTGTCAGCGCAACACGCTTTAATTTAGCGACACGAATTCAAAAAAATCTTATAAGTCGGCAATGCGAGGACACTTTTTAAATGCCGGTTTCGATTCCACTGAACGCCATGACGAGCCGATTTATTTATAGTTACTATTAGGGGTACACCAAATTTTCCACCGAATTCCAGACCCGCAGAAAACCTAGCCCCGCCTACCACTACCGTTCGTCTGGTGCCGCACCATACAAAACAAAGCCCTCGCAGAAATGCGAGGGCTTTGTTGTTTCTGGGGTTTGGAAACTCCCCCTAGAACCTGTCACATTGCTGCGCGGACACTCGTCAACGTCCGCCAGGGTCGAAAGCTGCTTGCTCCGCTATTGCAGCGGAACATACACATCAGTTTGCCATTGATCCTGCGGTGTCTCGGGATAGGCGCTCAGGTAATGAAAGAACAGCGGCTGGTCACGAAGTTCCTCTCCACTGGCCGGAAGCCAATCGCGGTAAATCGGATAGATCGTTTCGCCGATGTGATCCGGTGACCCCGCGTGTCGCACCACGACGCAGCGACCGCCAGGAATGACGATCTCGTGCACACCGAACTCATTCGACGCCACGGCCTCGTGAATCTCGCCGCAGATTGCGAAGCGGAATTCTTGTGGAGGTGTCGTATCGGGGTTGCCATAGGGAATGCCAAAGGTGCGACTCGATGCCACCGGCGACTGTCCGCTCTGCATACGCCACTCGATGAACTTGCCTACGCTCTCATTGACGAGCCCGGCGGGTCCGCAGTGCTCAAGCGTTGCTACCCTGACTTCAGGGAATTCCACGATTCGTACTTGCATGATGATAGTCCTGGAAAAGTGAGGGATTGCGAATACCGTACTCCAGACCTGCCAGTTCGGTTCTTTCCCGAACGCACTCGGCGTCATACCGAACGCCCGCCTGAACGCCCTGCAAAATGCCTCGGGACTTTCAAAGCCGGCACCGAGTGCGGCGTCCAGTACCGAGTGATCAGCGAGGGAGGCCAAGCGATGGGCCGCGCGTCGTAGCCGCATCAGTTGCACATAACGCGAGACAGTCACTCCTACGAACGCGGTGAATTGCCGATGGAAGTGAAACGCCGAAAAGTTCGCCACATGGCTCAACGTCTTCACCGACAGGTCACCTTCGAGATTGGCATCAATGTAGGCGAGTACGGCGTTGAAGCGTTTTGTGTAAGCGAAGTTGGTCGGCATGTCAGACACTGGGAAAAGGCTCCGGGACGTACGGTCGGCAATAGAGTCGACTATAACGGCGTGAACGCGCCTAGCCGCGTTTGCTCAAGGTGCGTTTTGGGTTGGCCAATGTGATCTCGTCCAAGGCGATGCAAAGGTCGGGGGCATCCAGGTGTCCACTTCTGACCGTCTGTTGCCTGTCGCCACGGCAGCTTTTGGCGGACTTCTGCCTATTCTCGACGGAAGAGATGATCATCAACGTTCGAATTCGGGAGGTTTACCATTCCGTATGCGGCTCTGAATGACTTGCAGACCGACAATGTGCTGGCATCTAAAAAATCCCGAGTTCGATTCCACCGAACGCCATAAGTAACTGATTTTTCAGTTACTAGTTCAGCGCCAAACCGCCCCACCATTCCCACAACAAAAAAGGCACTTGCCGCGAACGCCAAGTGCCTTTCTCACATCACCAAACCCAATTAACGCGCCAACATAAACGTCTCATACTCCAGATCTTCCAGCGCCGACGACAGCCGCGCCAGCCCCAGCAGTACACACACCAGCAACGACAGCGTGAACCCATACCCAAAGAAGCTAGGCCCCAGGTGCATGCTCAGTAGCGTCAAAGCGGCGTTTAGCACGGCGAACAGTACGCACAGCTCCAACACTACGCGGCGTTTGTCGAGGTAGAAGAACACGTTGAGCAACGCCATGAACACCACCTGGATGCTCACGCCGATCAAGTCGATGTAGAACAGGGGCAGGTAGTAGCTGGAGATGCCGATCCACTCCAGTAGGCGGGGTGCGAAGAGGAACAGCAGCACCACGGTCAGGCCCTGGACTTTGCAGATTTCCAGCAGGCCCTGGCGGATGGAGAGGGTCATTTCGGTTTTCAGCGAGCCGATGTGCTGCAAGGTCTCGCCGTCTCGGATGGCGCGGAACAGGCGGTCGTACCATTCGGCGAAGTCGGTTTCGATGCGCACCAGGAACACCGCCATGCCGGGGATGATCGCCAGGTAGGCGATGAAGATCGGCATGTCGTACAGGATCGAGGCACGCAGCGGGCCGATGACCGAGTTGGAGGTGCCTGGGTTGAACCAGAACAGGATCTTGTCGACCCAAATGCCGAAGTTGTAGAAGAACCCCGTCACCAGCAGGCTGAGGAATACGTTGCGACGATTGAGGAAATCGAACGCAATCATTTTCTCGGCGCGGTACTCGCGCAGGATGTCGTACAGGTACAAGAACAGCAGGCTGCCGTGCCCGATCAACAACGCCAGCAACAGGCCAGGCATTTTCAGGAAGCTCAGCAGGTAGGCGCTCGCCACCATCAGCGAGTAACCCACCACCATCACCATCAGGATGCGGTTGTACTTTTTCATCCCCGAGAGAAAGATGATCACCAGCCACAGGTTGCACAGCACCACGAAGTTCGACAGCACCAGCACGCGGTAGATCAGCGGCTGATCGAACAGCACCGCCAGCACGATAATCCCCAGCACCCCGGCGCCGACCGTGACCATCAACAGGATGCCCAGCAGGTTGGGCAGGATCTGTTCATAGTTGTGCTCGAACAGCTGGTCGGACACAAAGCGGGTGAAGAACAACTGCAGGCCGCCCGTGAGGATCAACGAGCTGGCCATCAGGTAGGTCACCGTGACCAGGAACTGCCCCACCAACGAGTTGGGCAACAGCAGGCCCAGGCTGATGATCCCCACCAGCATCACGCTGATGATCGACAGCACCCACGGGCCGGAGCTGATCAGGCCCGCATACACATACGCGTGCAAGGTGGCGGTGTATGAGTCGCGCGAGAGGATCTTGCGCAGTTCGAAGCCAATACCGGCCATTTAACTGTTCTCCATGGCTGCCTGGTACAGGTCGCGGTAGCGCTGCAGCATCAAGGCTTCGGTGTAGTAACGGTTGACCCGCAGCAAGCCGGCGGCCTGCGCAGCCTTCCAGCGCGCGGGGCTGCGCAGCAGTTCCAGGATGGCGGCGGACGTGGCTTGTGGATCGGCAATCGCCACCACCTTGCCCGCCATGCCCAGGTCACGGTCTTCGGCGCTGCCACCTTCGATCAGCTCGCGGCATGAGCCGACGTCGCTGCTGATCACTGGCGTACCGGCGGCCCAGGCTTCGAGGATCACCAAGGGTTGCGCTTCGCTGATCGAGGTCAGCACCATCAGGCCCAGCTTGGGCAAGATGTCCTGGATGCGCTGGAAGCCCAGGAAGTGCACCTTGCCTTCAAGCCCAAGGCTCGCCATCAAGCTGCGGCATTCACTGACGTATTCCGGGTCTTCCTCTTCGGGGCCGACAATCCAGCCTTCGGCATTCGGCATGGCGCTGATCACGCCACGCATGGCACGCAGGAAGGTTTTCACGTCTTTGATCGGCACCACGCGGCCGATCAACCCCACCACGGGGGCGATGCCCGGCTCGCGGGTTTCCATGGCACGGGACCATTGCGACAGGTCGATGCCATTGGCGATCAACTGTGTACGGCTCGGATCGGCACCGTCCTTGATTTGGCGCTGACGGTTGCCGTCGTACAAGGCAATGATCTTGTCGGCGCTGTTGTACGCCAGTTGGCCGATCCGTTCGAAGTAGCGTACCCACAGGGTGCGGATATACCCCGAGCCCCCGTCGAGGCTGCGGTTGAGCGCCTGCCCGGAGCTTTCGGCAATCCACGTGGCCTGGGCCAGATCGATCTTGCGCTCCTTGGTGTAGATACCGTGTTCGCTCAGCAGGTAAGTGCATTTCCAGCGGTGCTTGAGGATGCAGCCCAGCAGCCCGGCGTAACCGGTGGAAATCGAATGCAGCACCCGCGCAGGCGGCATCTTGCGCGAGGCTTCGGCGAGCATCAGCAAGGGTGACTGCAACGAGCGCAGGGTCCAGAAATAGTTGACGAACGAGGGGTCGGCGCAATGCTGACGGTAGCCTTCGCTGAGGGTTTCCCAGCTGGCACGGCTGCGCAATACATCATCCAGGGTCATATGGCCCTCGGCGATGCAATTGAGCATGCGCTCACCGAGTTCCCGCTCCGGCGGGTCCGGGTGATGCAAAAAGCGATAGAGGTCAGCCAGTTGCTGCGGGTCGGCATCGCGTGGCTTGCCACGGGTGTCGGCGGGGTGCGTTGCGTCTTCGAGGAACACTTCTTCGATGTGCACCACGTTCGCCGGCACTTCATAACGCCGCGAGGTATACGCCGAACGCTGGCCACCGATGAACATCACCGAAAAAGTCAGTTCCGGCAGGCCCAGGATCATCTGGTGAATCCAGCTTGATACACCGCCGCGCACGTACGGCCAGGTGCCTTCCAGCAGCAGGCAGATGTCGGCCGTCGGGGTGGGTTCCTTATGATTCATTCCAGCTCCTCACCAACTCAACGAAGGGTGGCCGCTGACGGGTTTTTTCCGGCAGGCTGGCAAGCAGCCCGGGGATTTCGTGATAGCGACCCGTCTCGAACGCCAGCTCGGCATGGAAAGGCAGTAACTGAGCCGCACCCAGGCCGTTTCGCTCAGCTTCGTGCAAGAGGGCCTCAGCCCGCTCATTTTCACCGCGCTCCAGGGCAATACGGCCGGCCAGCAAAAACAGCTCACCGCCCTCACCTGCCGCCAGACCTTGCTCGGCGTGTTCACTCGCCTGGTTCAGCACGTGCTCAAGCACACTGCCTTGGGCCAGGCCGAGGTAGGCCAACTCCCAGTACCAGCGCGCCAACATGCTGTGCACCGGGCCGGCCATTCGGGGACTGACGCCCGCCAACTGTTCCAACGCCATCTGGATGTGCAGGTTGATGTCGCTTTCCTGCTTGTCGAGCATCGAGTACGCCAGGAGACGGACGTCATCACTGGGGTCACCCAAGGCCAGCTTGAGGATAGGAACCGCGTCCTTGCCCGGCATGCGGCGAGTCGCCAATAGAGCGGCCAGTCGCTGATCGGGGTTGGGCGCGTGACGCAGCACGTCCTGCAAACCACCGTCGGCGAAGATCGGCGTGCGCGTCTGGGCCTGCGCGCGGAACGGCAGGCCAGGAATGCCGACCGATTGCCACGCTTGCTGGTCGCGTTTACGCGGCAGGTACAGCGCCGGGAAGATCGACGCCACCACGCCCAGGGTGCCGATCACCGGCACAAAAAATGCCAGGCTGAAAATGAACAACGGGCTCCACGGCAAAGGTGCCCGGTAGCGTGCCGGCAACAGCAACCATACGGCGCCGCACAGCATCAGGCAGGCAAGGCCATGGCTGACGATAAACACCAACAGTTGGTGCAACTGCGGCGCATCGAGCCACAAACTGGCCCAACTGCCCGCCTCCAACAACACGGCGCCGCTAAACAGCCACTTGCTGATCATTCAGGCCACACTCGTTGTAAAGGAAGTTACGCAGCCCGTTGCGATCACAGCCAGGCTCCAGATTGAAAGGCATGACCCGTACACCCAGGCTGTCCAGATCCGTGTCGATGCCAAAGTGTTCGTGCAGCAACAGGCCGATACGCGCGAGGTAGCCTTGGGTGCCTTCCGGGCTGGTCAACGGCAACAGCACCAGCAGCAGTGCGTGATCGCGGTTGTTGCGCACTGGCAAGTGCAGGTCCAGGCCACGTTGGCTGCGCGCCATCAAGCGTGTCAGCTCGTCGTTGACGCGTGTCATCTCGAACGCGAACAACCCGGCAGGCAAGGTGTGCTGTTCAACATCCACCAGCGACCGCTTGAGCTGCAACGAAAATTGCTGGGCGTCCGCATCGGGCAGGCGCAGCACCTGCGAATCGCGTCGCAACAGGTCGGCAATGTGGCCGGCCAGCAGCGACAAGAGGCTCAAGGTGCGATCCTGGAACGCAAAGAACGGCATCTGCCGAACCGCCAGGATCGCCAGCAGGCGGCCTTCGGCATCGATCAACGGAATGCACGCCTGCAGCGAGGAAAACTGCGCGGCGTTACCGGCATCAATCAGTTCCTGACGCACACTCACCAGCTCGCCGCGTTCCAGGCAGAGCTTGATCAAACCGTCATCGGTTTCCAGCGGCCCCATCACGCCGATCATTGCCAAGGCTTGGGGCAGTACGTTTTTCTCGCTTTCGTCGACGCGGTACAGGCCCGCCACGCGCAATGCACCGTATTGGCCGAGCATCGCCACGATCGGCTCGGCCAACTCGCTCAATGCGTCGCCTTCAACCGGCATGCCACGCAGTTTTTCACGCAGGCCCAGCAACGAGCTGCGCAGGCTCTGGTCACTGCCGGCCACACGCTGCTCCAGCAGGTCATGGGACACCCGCAGGATCTGGTGGGCACGGGTGAATTCGTCGAGACGGTACTGACGGTATTCGTTGGCCATCTGCAGACGCTCCAGACGGCGTACCCACAGGTCGCGAACCTCGCCCACCAGCATCCCGCAAACCAGCACACCGACGATGAACGACGGCTCAAGCTGGGTATAACCTTCATGCCCGGTGTAGCGCAGGGCAAACAGCGCCGCCACCAGCAGTACGGCGCTGAACAGGCCGCGCACAAAACCGTAACGCACACCCAACAGCAGCGGCGCCAGGATTGGCCAGGGGAAACCACCGTGCATTTGCAACGGGTCTTCGGGAGTCAGCCAGAAGCCGAGGCCAATGGCCAAGCCCGTTACCAATAGCGTTTCCAGCCAAGACACCGGCCCGCTGGCGCGAGGCGCCAGGCTGTAATCCATGTGTGGAGAATTCATTGCGTTCACTCGAATCGAAGGGCGCCAACCAATTTGTCGATTACCGTCTGAGCATTGCCCGCCAGGCTTTCACGGGACCAACCGGCGCGCGCGCCGCTTTTGCTCCAGAGCACGCGACCGCTGTTGGCTTCCAGCACGCGCAGGCTGATGCCCACCGCTGGCTCGCCGTCGAGGCCGTTCTTGTACTGCCACTCTTCGACGCTGCCGGCGACGACGTAATCGAGCTTCTGCTCACGCGCCCATTCCAGGGCACCGGTGAGGCGCTCATTGTCATCCATCAGCGCCTGTTCGCCCTGGGTGCTGGTTGGGTAGACCCGAGGTTGCAGGCCGTGGCTGCTGAGCACGCTGAGCAGGATCTGCTCGCTGCGCTCACCCGCCTGCGGGGTCTGCGAATAGTTGACCATCGGCACGATGCCCCACTGCGCATTGCGCGGCAGGTTCGGGCTGCTTTCACTGGTGAAGCTGGAGCAGCCGGCGACGAACAGTACTGTCAGAGCCAGGCTCAGGTTACGAATTGCTTGCATAGGTTTTTCTCCCGTAGATTCTGTAATCAGCGCCCGAAACGCACGCCGTAGCTCATACCCAGTGTGCCGCCGGACTTGCCATCCCCGCCCTGTGGCGCAGATTGGTAGCCGAAGGTGAGGGCCAGTTCGTCGTCACCCAGGACTTCGAAACCAATGCCCGTATTGATGCCGTAGTTGAAGGTTTGGTCGGTCCATTGCCACCCCGCCGTCATGTCCACCAGCCAGGTGTACTGCGGCTTGCTGCGCACCAGGGCACCAGGGATGCCGCGGCGCCAGGACGTGCCGACGTAGAGTTGGCCGTAGCGACTTTGCAGCAGGTCGCCCGACGCAATGGTCTGCAACTCGATCGGATCACCCGGCTCAGGCGGCGCGACATCAGGCACTCGAATCGGCCCATTGAAATCGCTGGAGAGGTAATCCAGGTTGCGATCCTTCACGTTGTTCTTCTGGTAATCCACACCGCTGCGCACCGTCCAGTTAGGCCCGGCGAATTCCAGTGTGTGATTCAGCTCCAGCTTCAGCGCATGACCATTCCCCAACGATTTGTCGGTACGTGTCGAGAACGAGCGCTGTGCCACTTCCCAGCTCAACTGGTCCCGCGCGGTCAGGCCGTGACGGCCGCCGACCCAGGCGCGGTCCTGCTGGCCGAAAGCACGCATCAAGCCGCTGTCGTCGCTTTTGCGATGCCAGTCCAGGCCGGTCTCGATCTGGTGGCTGTCGCCCAACTGCCACATGCGCGACAGGCCCAGGCCGTTACGGTCGTCGTCCTTGCGCTGGCTGGTGTCGGCGAACAACTTCCAGCTGCCGTTTTCCACTGAGCGCACCAAGGTCAGGGCCGCGTTGCTCTCGTCGCCAATGCGCGAGGAGATGACGTCGTCGCCTTTATAGTTGCCGTGTTCCATCTCGACATCGGCGTACCAGTTATCACCCAGGTTGTGGGCGATTTCCAGGCGCGGCGAGTCAAACGACAAGCCACCGAAATCCTGTTTCTGATACGACAGCAATGCGCCTTGCGGAGTGGCTTCGTGGATCTCCACCGCCTGGCGACGCAGTTGCTCGTTCACCGAATCCGGCTGGTCGTCGCCCAGTGCAGACAGGCTTGTTTCCAGTGCCTCGTTGGTGCGCCCCAAACGGCTGAGCGCCTGTGCGCGCTGCGCCGGGTTCAGGTCGCTGCTGGCCAACAGGGTTTCGACCTGGGCTTTATTACGGCTGCGCAAGGCTTCCTGGATCTGCTCGTAACGGTCAACCTTGAGGCCCTGGGTGCGCGCCCAGGCCAGCCAGTCGTCTTTCTGCGCTTGCTGGTTGGTCGCATCCAGACGAGCCAGCAGGCGCTCGAACCACAGCTGTTTCATCGACGGCGAACCGTCTTTCCACTTCAGGAGTGCTTGCTGGGCCTTTTGCGGTGAATAGCTGCTCGACATCAAACGCAACCAGATCGCGTAGCGCTGGGACGACGGTTGCAGGTTCTCGGCCTCAGGGCTGCGCAGCAACTTCAGGCGCAGGCGCTGGGCGGCGTCCTGGTAGCCAGACGTTTCCAGTGCGTCGGCATACGCCGCCTGCACCAGCCAGTCGTTCGGGCTGAGCTTGAGGTACAGGCGATACCAGGCCAATGCTTCGGCATCGCGCCCCAATAGCTGGCTGGCACTGGCGAACGGCAGCCAGAGCAGACGGTCGTGCCGTGCATTTGCACGCCATTTGGTCAGCAAGGGTTTGAGTTTTGCCGTGTCGGCCTGGTCGACATACAGCCAGGTCAAGCGCTCGCGGAACAGGTTGTCATCGGGGTAGCGCGACAAGCCCAGCAGATAGAGACGCTCAGCCTCGGTGGCATCGCCCTGCTCCGCTGCCAGGGCACCGCGTACCGCCAGAACCTGGGCTTGCTCGTAGGCTTCCGGGTATTTTTTGGCGTCTTCCAACAGGGCAACCACCTGATCCCACTCCTGGAGCTCCTGGGCCAGTTGCAGTGCCTCGACCAACCGCTGCGGGTCTTGGGCACGGTGCCAACTGTCGACCATCAACTTCAAGGCACGCTGCGGATCGCTGGTGCGATACAGGGTGATCAACTGGCTCTCGTCGCCACTGGTCAGCTTGCCTTTGAGGGACAGCAGCTTTTCCAGGGAGACGCGTAAGTCTTCGTCGCGCTCCAGGCCCCAAGCGAGCGCCGCACGGGTGTGCCAGTATTCAGGATCATCGATGGACGCATCGTCCGACTTCACCACTTCCCAGGCCGCTTGCTCGTCGAACAACTTCATTTCCGTGCTGGCCCAATCGACCAATTCGGCGGTGGTCAGCTTGTAGCGGTTTGCATAGTCCTTGTAGAGCTTGCCTTTGGCCGCGAACTGCCCGGTGTTTTCCAGGTTCTGCAGCAAGCGTGTCCAGGCCAGGCGATGGCCCGGGTACTTGCGCAGGTAAGTACGCAACCAGGACTCGGCCTCAGCGGGAGTGCCGCGAGACTCATGGCCGTAGATCAACGCATCCAGTTCGATGTCCGTGAGCGGACGCTGCTGCATGATCTCTGCAAGCAATGGGATCGAACGGGCAAAGTCGAATTGCAGGCTAGCGAGGCGCCAGGCGTGCTCGCGGATTTTCGGATCTTCCTTGAGTTTGAGCAGGTGAATCCAGTAGTCCAGCGCGGCTTCGTTATCGCCGCGCCACTCACCGAGCTTGGCCATTTGCTCCAGCAACTCGCTGTCATCCGGGTAATCGATGACCAGCTCCTGACCGGTTTCCCACGCACCTGCCAGATCATTGATAGACAGGCGTACATGGAATTCTTTGACCAGGATTTTGCGATTGTCAGGCTCCAGGTCATGCCACTGCTGGAGCACACGCTGGGCCAGTTCGAACTGCTTGGTCGCAACGGCGACATCCACGCCTTGCTCCAGCCACGCCACGTCAGTTTGCGGGTTTTTCAGCTGGGGCAACTCGTCAGCCAGCACTTGCGCGGCCTGCTCGTCACGGCCGGCCGACAGCAGGCTGTTGAACGCGAGTTGCGCGTATTCCCGTCGCTCACCCGGTTGCTGGGCGTCACGCTTAAGTTGCAGATAGATGTCTGCCGCGCGCGCAGGTTGCTCCCCCGCCAGGTACCACTGCGCGGCTGATTTGAGCGCATCGGTACGTTGCGCCGGGTCACGCCCTGCGATCTCTTCGAACACCGTGGCGGCAAACGCCGGAGCCTGCAGGGTCAGCGCCAGCTTCGCCAGGCTCTGCAGCTGGGCCACCGGCAGCTTGCGATGATCGAAGCTTTGCAAACGCTCGACCAACGCCTGTTGCACGATCAGATCATTGCCACCGGCCGCGATCAGCGCGTCCAGTTCCAGGCGATAGTAGGCCTGGAGTTCGGGTTGCGGCTTGGGCCAGGCATCCACGTGTTGGCGCGCCTTGGTGTAGTCACCGAGGCGAATCAGCAAGTCGACCAGTTGCAAACGCAAGTGGTCGTCGTCCGGATGCGCCGTCAGCAATAGCTCGGCATAGTTGGCCGACACGGCGTCGGGCTCACGCCCGTCGGGCTGGAACACTTCTTCACGCTGGAAGGTTGCCCACAGCAGGCCACCCACGGCCACCGCGACCACCGCCAGTGCCCATGGGTTGAGCAGGCGGCTGCTTTTAGTTGCAGAGGAGTTGACCATTACTCACCTGCTTCATAGGAAGTTGAAAAGTCCAAAGGCCGGCCGAAGCCTTGCCCGCGAATCGTTGCCCATCGACTTCCACGCGGCAGGCAGTTGCCGAGCGCACGGAGAAGGTCAAGTCGAACTGACCGGCAAAGGAAAAGCTCACGCGACGATCGTCCAGGTAACGCCAATCGAGTAACGGCACGTTGGCTTCCTCCAGCGCAGGTCGAGGGTCTCTGTCGGCACGCAATGCCAGCAACGCCCGGTCGCTGCTCAAGGCCACGTAGCGCCCTTGCGGCAGGTCGCGTACGCCAGCAATGCCTTGTGATTTGAGCAAGTCCGGCCAGCCCATTTGCGCGTCAAGGCGCACGGTACGCAGTGCGTCCATCCCGCGAATCTGCCAAGCGCCGTCGGCAGTACGCGCCAGGCTCGACTGATACAGGCCGTGCAGACGATCGATGTAGTCAGTCATCCACAACGACATCGGTTGCTGCTCGCGCATGTAGCCGTAGATCTCGTGCATGGCCTTGATCGAGGCCTGCTTGGTGCTGGAATAGAAGTGGTAGTAGAGGTGCAGGCCACGCAGGCGGCGCGGGCTGTCAGTCAGCTCGAAGGTCTCGATCAACTCGCGGAACCCGTAGTACGGGCCTTTCCACAGGTTGGTGTACAGGTTCTCGTTGATGATCGGCGCGTAGTACTGCAACCCGCCAGGTGTCGGGCGCAGCAAGGGGTTGAGGCCGGTCAGCGACGGGTTGGCCTTGGTCATGATGGTTTCAGCGCCGTTGACGTTCTTCAGGCCAGCGTCATACGCCAGCTTGATGGTGTCCGAGGACGGCAGTGCATCACCTGGCCAGAACACCATCTTCACCGGCTTCTGCGGGGTGGTCAGGTTCTGGTTGATGTAGTCGCGCGAGCCAAAGATCTCGCGGCGAAAGTCGATTTTATCGTAGCCAGCGATTTTCATATTCAAGCCGTATTCCGGGCTGAAATTCTCGCGCTTCTGGGCTTTTTCCGGCTGCATGAAAAACGGGTGGCTGAAGGTGTGCGTGGCCACTTCGACCTTAGGGTTGGCGAAGATCTCACGGGCAATCGGCTCAAGCTCACGCGCCAGGAACGGGAACGCGCCACGCGGCGAGATCTCGCCTTCGATGATCGACACTGATGTCAGGAACGGGTTGGGCTTGATGTAGTCGTCCAGGGTGTGGCGACCGGCGTAGGGCGTACCCCGCACTTCGGCACGGGAGGGGAAACCGTCGCCATCGATGTGCACGGTCGCAATGCGCCGGCCATTTTCGGTGGTGGTGTCCGGCCGCGGTTGCGCCGGCAGCTGCAGGCTGGCCTGGAGGAACGCAAACGGATCGAGAATCCAGCGGCTGCGCTCGTTGTTGCTTTCAAGCAGGTAAGGCGCGAGCGCAATGCCGCCCCATTTGCCAACCACCACCGGGTTGAAAACGGCGCCATTGGCACCGCTCAAGGACAACGCCGGGGTGGGGCCGTTGGGCAATACCGAGACCGCTGCCAGGTCACGGGAGCGAGGCACCACCGGTGCCTCGAATGCGCCCAGCAGGGTCTTGTCCTGGTGGGTGACGGTCAACACTTGAGTGGCGGGCGGCGCATCCCGCTTGAGGCCCAGGCGCTTGAGCAGCAGCTTGTCCTCAACCGGCAGGCCACTGAAAAACACCACCGGGACCTGTTCGTCCAGGCGTGCGTTGATAAAGCGATTGAACGCCGGTGCATCCTGCGACGGGCCGCTGGTCATCCAGGTGACCACGCCTGCGTACAAGCCACTGAAACCGTAAAGCGGCAGGTTACTGTCGGCAGGCAGATAATCGACACGGTAGCCAAGATACTCCAGCAAACCACCCAGGTTGCTATGGCCGGCGGCATCTTCCAGCGCGCCTTCACGCGGATCGAAGATCATCGCAATACGGCGCGGCTGGACCTCGATGCTGCTGATACCCAAGGTGTTGAGGTCCGGGGTACTGATGTAGGGAATGAAACCTTCATCGCGCAGACGCTTGGCGAGCTTGCGCGCTTCTTCACGGCGCTCCGGTGGCAAGTAGTCGATGGCCACCAGCGGCACGCCCTTGGCGCGCAGCGGTTGCAGATGGGTTTCGAGCCACTGGCGATCGGACTCGGACACCGGGCGATAGCGTTTGGCGGAAGCATCCCAACCGGCATGAATCGACTCGACCGCCACGGCGGCGGCAACGCCGTCCAGTTCAGGCAACACTTCGAAACCACGGTTGAAAAACAGCTTCAGGTTCGGCTGACGCTTGTGCAGTTCACGCAGCAAGCTGGCCAGGCCGACGCGTTGGCTTTCGCGCGAGGCTTGGGGCATCAGTTGGAAGCTGTCGAGCGTATCGAGGAACAGGCCCGCATAGCCTTGCGCTTCAAGCGCTTTGGCGCGCCCGAAGAGATGCTCACGCCAGGCCGTCGAGGTGAGGTCCATCACCTGACTGTCCCAGGCGTCGTTACGCACCGGGGAAACCGCTTTGCTCAACCCGGCTTTCTCGACCTCCGCCTTGTTGCCATCGAACTCACCGATGGACAGGTACGCAAACGGCTGGCTACCCAGCGCCCGCAAGGTCTTCACATCGCCGGGCGTCATGTGGCCCGGCTCGACCACGGCCCAGTCGAACTGCGACAGTTCCGGCAGCGGAGGTTGCTCGGCGTACCAGAAAGCCACGCTGCTCGGTTGAGATAAAGCAGCAGCCTGCACAGCCGGCCCACCGACGAATAAGGCAAAAGCGGCGAATAGCCGCTCAGCGATCGCGCGGATACGCGTCCTGCGGAAAACGATTTCCATAATTTACTCTTGAAGATGACTGAGCCAATACTGCGTAAACGTCGGGCGAAGTGACCGGCGAACTACAAACTGCGCAACAGCTGCGCCAAACCCTGGCCAATCGACGTCGGTTGCGGGAGTGCAAAGCGCTCCAGCAGACGGGTGTTATTGGCGCGCGAATGGCGGATGTCGCCTTGGCGCGGTGCCTGGTACGTCACGTTCAACGCGGTGCCGGTGGCATTGCCCAGTTCAGCGATCAGGTCATTGAGACTGGTCGAGCGGCTGAGCCCTACGTTGATTGCTTCAGGTGCCGGTTCGCGGGTCTCGACTGCCTGGACGAGAATGCTCACCAGATCCTGCACGTAAACGAAATCGCGGGTTTGCTCGCCGTCACCAAAGACGGTAATTGGCTGACCCGCCAACGCGCGCTCGGTGAAGATGCTGATCACGCCGGAGTACGGCGAAGACGGATCCTGGCGTGGGCCGAAGATATTGAAGAAGCGGAATATCACCGGCTCCAGGCCGTGCTCGCGACGGTAGAAGTCCAGGTAGTACTCACTGGCCAGTTTGTCGCTGGCATAAGGCGTCAGTGGGGACTTGGGGGTGTCTTCGGCGATGGCCGTGCCTTCGCCGTTGTTGCCGTAGGTGGCTGCGCTGGAGGCAAACACTACCCGCGTCACGCCGGCCTTGAGCATGCTTTGGCACACATTGAGCGTGCCGACGAAATTGGCCTGGTGGGTGGCGACGGGGTCGTCTACCGAAGCCTGCACCGACGCCACCGCAGCCAGATGCACGACTGCGCTGCAGTCAGCCATGGCCTGCTCGACCACGGCACTGTCTGCGACATCGCCAATCATCAGCTCCAGGTCAGGATGTGCGACGGGCAGGTTAGCCACCTTACCGGTCGACAAGTTGTCCAGTACGCGAATCTTGTAGCCTTTACCCAGCAAAGCTTCTACCAGATGTGACCCAATAAAACCTGCACCGCCGGTAACCAGAATTCGTCCTACAGCCATGAAGTTTGCTTCCTAAGACTCGAGCGCAGGCACGCAGCAGCGAACCCGCTAATTAAAGGTGACAGTGTTTAAGGGCTACCCTGACCAACGTCGCCTGGCCATCCGAGTCCAAGCCGCCTTATCCCTGAATCTTGAAGAACCACAGCCTGGGACGAATGCGCGTCACTAATGTCATTTTAATGGCTTAGAGCCATCAAAATCGTCGCGAATAATGTTGGATCCGAAAGGGACTGTCAACGTATTGTCTAACTTGCCGCCAAACGGCAGCCTCAGCCATAAATAAGTCATTTAATTGACGGCGCTAATTGATCATTACGTTGTCTTCGCGATTGGCTATGCGTCCGAGGCGGCGTTCAGTCGCGCCTGTAAACCCATGCTGGACGCTCGCCACGCACGAACATTGCTGAGAACCCGCGCGTGCGACACCTATATGGCACTTAGCCACCTTTTTCATTGACACCCCCTCCCCGCTCCGTTAAAAACCCTGCCTTGCTTGTGCTTCTAATCGAGACATGGATTTGTCGACCCCACCGCTTTTTAATCACCGCCGCTACTGGCTCGCGGCAATCATCGTGCTACTGGCGGTCCTGGACCCTTTCGGCCTGGCCAGTTCCAGCGACAAGGCGTCAGCGCAGTGGCTTAACCGCATGTTCGCCAGCCACTATTCCAACGAAGGTCAACAACGCGTGGCGGTGGTGGTGATCGATGACGCCTACCTGATGCGCAACGGCACCTCTTGGCCGATGCCCTACGGCGAGCAGAGCAAATTATTCAAACGTTTGCTGGCGTACAAGCCCAAGGCTGTTTTCGTGGACTTGCTGTACAGCCATGACCATTCTTTTGGCGACCCGGCGCGGGGCAGCCAGCTACTGGCAAATGTGTTCGAGCGTTATCAGCGCCAGGGTATCCCGCTGTGGCTGGCGAATACCGGCGTCGTGCGAGGAGAGGCGGGCCAGGCCAACACACTGCAACCCTTCGCCGAGGTCAGCCGCCCAGGCCTGGTGGCCTGGGAAGGCGTGGACGACCAGTACCCGTTGGCAGTTCAGACGCCACTAGGGCTTATGGAAACACCAGCCATGGTGCTCTACCGCGAACTCTGCAGAACGCAGAAGTGCCAGTCGCCGCCGGTGGATGCCCAAACCGCCGCACAGCGGCAGCCGATCGCGGTGCAGTGGGGGCTGAAGCTGGCGCCAGAGCAAGCGCGTATTGCTGATGTGCGCCACTGCGCGCCGGCGCGGCATTTTGTCCTGGATGGACTCGCACAGTTTTTCCAGGCGGTGTTCTGGAAACTCGACGACTCGGCCCAGGCCCGGTGCCCTTATACCCTGACGGTGTCAGCCAGCGACTTGGAAGTCAGCGACCCGCAGGACCAGGCATTGCTCACCGAGTTATTGCGCGATCGCCTGGTCCTGGTCGGCGCCAATATCACCTCCACGGGAGACTTGGTGGACTCGCCGGTTCACGGCCAGCTACCGGGCGTGTACCTGCACGCCATGGCCTTGGATAACCTGATCAATGCAGGCATGGACTACGCCCATGAGCCCGCCAACTTTCCCGGCCTGCCCTTCAATTGGCTGGACCTGCTGGAGCTCGCCCTATTGGCGTTGATCGCCGTGCTCAAGGCGCTGCATGCGCGACGGCTGGCGGGTCACCGCCCCTGGAGCCGTTGGCGCCGCCGCGAGATCCGGTTTTTTTCTTCGCCGTGCCCGTCGTGGTTGTTAGTGATGTCGGTGCTTGCCCTGATGAGTGTGTTGTTGAGCGTCAACAACATCACCCCGGTCAACGTGCTGGGCATCGTATTGCTGTCATTGGTGCTGTTCAGCGAGCGGATCGAAGCCTTCTTCGACCGAGATCGCTGAGTGTGCCGCTCAGATGTCTGACTCAAGGAACCCAAGGATGAACAGAAGCCTCATTGTCTTGCTTGCCACCCTCTTTACCCAGGGCGCCTGGGCGGAAACCCACAGCATCAAGGCATTCCTCGCCGACCCGGTAGCGGTGCTCGATGAGCAAGGTAAACAACAGCGCGAGTTATCGAAGCAGGAAACGCCTACGCAGCCCTTGCCGGTGTTGCAGCACAACAAGGCGCTGGACTTGGTGCAGGTGGAACTGGCCGGCCAGAAGGTCTGGTTGGACACGATGGACCTGCGCATCGAGCCGCCGCTGAACGTGGTGGACCTACCCTGCCAAGGCCTGACCAAAAGCCAGACCAAAGACAGCCGCAACAACTCCACCATTGGTTTTGGTGCCGGCTGCAATCAATAAAAAGGAGCGCTGCGGTGAAAGGATCTCTATGGGCGGCCAGCCTGCTGGCAAGCACGCTACTCAGTGGCTGCGCCACGTTGAAGGGCGCCGATCAGGCGTTCATGAATCTGGTGGGACCTTCGACCCAATCCCGGGTGCAGGGCCATTATGTGGATAACACAGACGTGCGCCCGTATTACAAACTCGACCCGCAACGCCAGAGCCAACAACGCTTGAGCTATGACGGACGCACAGTACCCGCAGCCGAGGCTCGCCAGCAGAACCTGGTGGATATTCCGATGCTGCAGGTGTATCTGCAGGGTATTGTCACGCGCTTATCCAAGGGCTGGCCGGGCGAGTTGCCAGCCTTGCAGGTAAAAATCACCGACAGTTACAGCTTCGGCCCTTCGGCTGACCCTTACGGAAATGTGTTCGTGCCTCTGGGCATGCTGGATAACGTAGGGAGCGAAGACGAAATCGCGGCGATGCTCGGTCATGAGATGAGCCACGTATTGCTGCACCACCACGATCGCATGGCCGCCTTCCAGCAGCAGAAAGAGATGTTCACCACGGTCGCCTCCACGGTCGCGTTGGCCACCATGGCTGCCGACACGGGCGTGGATCGCAGTTCCGGCACGATGAAATTGTTCAGCAAAGACCCCGCCGGCACCCAGAAGACCATCGGGAATACCGTGCTGTATACCGCGCTGGCCAACACGTTTTCCGACCATGTCTGGAGCACCGCCTGGGGCCGCACCCAGGAAGACCAGGCCGACTTGCTTGGCACTGACTTGATGATCCGCGCCGGTTATGCACCGCGTGCCGCGACCCACAGCCTTGAACGCCTCAGTGATTTTCAGGGCAAGCAAAAACCGTTGCTCACGGGCTTTCTGACCGCGCGTAAAAACGCCATGCAGGATTCGCTGCAGCAGTTCAACCTGAACCGGTTTACCCAGGAACTGGATGTGCTGGTCAAAGACGGCCTGACCACCAGCATCACCGCGACCGCCCAGTACTTCAATCGCTCCCATATGTCGGCAACTGATCGCGACACCGAGTTACGCCAGTACCTGCAACGCGAGTATCGCCAGGAGCGCCGTGCACGGATCAACACGCAAAGCTGGACGAAAATGAAGAGCACGCCGCAAGTGGCGAAAGCCATGCAAGGTTACAAGGATGCCTACTTCGCCAACGACGCCCTGGAGAAAAACAAAGTCCCAGACGCTGATGGGTTCATCCGCAAAGCCTTGGCCTCTCCCGTCAAAGACCAACCCGGTATCCGCCGCACCGCCTACACCGTGCGACTGGCCCAGGGCCGGAGCGGCGAAGCGCTGAAAGAGCTGCAAGCGATCAAGGACTGGAGCCTGGCGGGCCCCTCCACCTTCGACCTGATGATCAGCTATCACCTCAAACGCGGAGATGGGCAGTCGGCGCTGGCGATGATCGACAAGGCGGAACGTCACCTCGGCTCTGAAGAACTGTTCATCACCGAGAAATTATTGGCTAACCAGCAAGTGCAAAATGCGCAGCAGGTGCAAACCGTGCTGCGCAAGTGTGAGCAATATCCGGCACGTAAAGAGAACTGCAAAAAACTCGTGCCGGCCAAAGCCTGACGTTTAGTGACCGGCGCTTTGCCCACCGTCTACATGCAGAATTTCGCCGGTCACAAACCCGGCGTTCTCCAGGTAGACAATCGCCTGGGCGATGTCACTCACCTCGCCCATGTGCCCGACCGGATGCAATTGCCCGAGCGCCGCGTGGGTTTCCGCGCCGTGCATCGGCGTCTTGATGATCCCCGGGCTCACCGCGTTCACCCGGATGCCACGTTTGGCGTACTCGATCGCCAGGGACTTGGTGGCCGAATTCAGTCCGCCCTTGGTGAGGTTCGCGAGTACCGACGGCACGCCGTCAATCGCGTGATCCGCCAGGCTGGTGGTGACGTTGACGATGTGGCCGGCGTTGTTTTTTTCCATTTCGGCAATGGCGAGTTGGGTGATGTAAAAGAAGCCGTTGAGGTTCACCGCGAGGACGTTGGCGTAGTCCTCTTGCGTGTAGGCCGTGAACGGTTTGGCGACGAAGATACCGGCGTTGTTGATCAGGCTGTCGATGCGCCCGAAGGTGGCCAGGGTTTCGTGGATGACGCGCTGGGCGGTGGCCCGGTCAGCAATGTCGCCGGCGACGGTGAGGATGTCCGGGTCGGTGGATGGCTGGATCGAGCGCGAAGTAGCGACCACGCGGTAGTCGAGGGCACGGTAGGCCTGGACCACGGCAGCACCGATACCTTGGGATGCGCCGGTGATGATGACGACTTTCTTCATGAGGATTCTCCAGTAGGGATTCAGGCTTGGGATTTGCGGTATTCGGTGGTGGTGATACCCGCATAGCCCCAGTTGTCGGTGTCGACTTCTTCGATGACGATGTGGGTCAGATCGGGGCGTTTGTGCAGGACGCGTTCGAGGGTTTCGGTGAACTCGGCGATGACCTGGGCTTTTTGCTCCGAGGTAACGCCGTCACGGGTGATGCGCAGGCTGACAAAGGGCATGGCAGGGACTCCAGTGGCCGGCCATCGGGGTGATGGGCGGGCAGTGAGGTCAATTTAGGCTTGCGTCGGGGAGGGATAAAGGTGGGGCCGAGTACTTCATTCATACTGCGGTGTAACAAGACCGCAGCGCACTAGCGCGCATAAAAAAACCCCGAACCAGTCGGGGTTTTTTATCGCCTGGAATCAGGCACGACGCCGGATCATTAGAAAACGTTGATCGGGTAGTCGGCGAACAGACGGATTTCGTTACCGCCCACGTTGTACTGGTCGGCGTTATTGGACACGCGCAACCACGACGCACGCGCACGCAGGCTCAGGTCTTTGGCTGGACCGCTCTGTACGACGTATTTGAACTGGTTCCAGATTTCACGCTCGGTACCATCGCCACGGTTGGTACCGTCGTCAATGTTGGTACCGCGCACGTAGGCAACGTTGTAGGTCAGGCCCGGTACGCCGAAGGTGGCGAAGTCGATGCCGTAGCCAAGCTGCCAGGAACGCTCGTCCTTGCCGTTGAAGTCGGACCAGTAGGAGTTCGCCAGCAAGATGGTGTTACCACCGTCACCGATGCCGCCAGCGTTGCGGTAGCCGCCGTAGAGGTAGCCGGTGTCGCCGGTGCTGCGCTGGTGAGCGACGGTGAAGCTGTGCGGGCCGACAGCCCACGTAGCGCCCAGGCTCCAAATCTTGTTGTCACGGGCGTCAGCGTCTTTCTGGTTTTCCAGGGCGAAGCTGCGGTCCAGCTTGGTTTTGTAGCCGTTGAAGTCAAACGTCAGCGACTGCTTTTCTGGCAGGGCCAGCACGTAGTTGACGTTGACGTATTGCTTCTTCAGCACGTCCTGCATATCGGAGGCGTACAGGGCAGCCGACAGGCTTTCGGTGAATTTGTAGCTACCACCGATGTAGTCGATGCTTTTCAGGCGACCGCTGTCGGTGCCTTCCATGCTCTTGCGGGCTTCTTTGGTGAAGTGACCTGCGTCCAGTTGCAGACCGGCGATCTCTTTGGAAACGATCGACGTACCGGTGTAAGTTTCCGACAACAGACGGGAGTTGTCGTACTGCAGCACAGGCACGGCCGGGAACTGATCACCGTACTTGAGCACGGTGTTGGAAACGCGGAACTTCACGGCAGCGCCGCCCTTGGCCAGGTCGTGTGGGGCCGAGCCAGGGTTGTTCGAGCCATCAGGGTTGGTAGTGCCATTGCCCTGTTTGAAGAAGTCGATACCGCCAGCGCCGGCACGGCCTTTACCACCGTCCAGACGGATAGCGTATTGGCCAATCACGTCCACACCCACACCAACGGTGCCTTGGGTGAAGCCGGATTCGAGCTTGCCGATGAAGCCTTGGCCCCACTCGGCTTTGTCTTGCTTGCCGTTCTTGTAGTCACGGCTGATGTAGGCGTTACGTGCGGCGATGTTCAGGTGGCTGTCTTCGATAAAACCCTTCGACTGGTCCTGATCGTTTGCCATGGCTGTCGATGCGCTCAAAATCCCCAGAGCGATCAGACTCATCCGTTGCTTCAACATTTTCTTATATTCCTTATTCCTGGTTGAGTACGCGCTGTGACACCAGGCTCCATGTCGCTTTTTCTGGTGTCGACTGATTCCGGAAAAAAGAAGGCCCGCGGACGACTTAACAGGCCGCGGGCCTTTTTTTATTGGATGAGTCATGGCGGTTAGCCACAGGCGTTGGGCGCAATCCTAGTCGCGCCCGGAACTATGTGTCAATTTCGCGAATCGTCTGTATTTAGGCGAAATAATTCTAAGGAGGGACCTACAGCCGTTCTGAAAGCGACATAAAACCGCAGCAAAACAGGCAGGAAACACATCTAGTAACATATTTCAGGCCCGATACGTTTGGGAATGGATAACGCACGTAAATGCAAAGCATTACCATTAACGCAGTTTGCCTCCCTAACAATTCGGATACATTTCTCCATGCCTGCCCTTCGCCTGACGCCCATCACCCTTGGGCTCTCCGTTCTGCTGTCTGTCGGTTTTGCTTGTGCGGCCACTACCTTGCCTGAAACCTCGATCAGCGCCGAAGTTGACGAAGACGACCCACGCGTCAAAGAAACCAGCACCGCCACCCGCACCGCCACACCCGTGCGTTATGTGCCTCAGGCCATCGACTCAGTGAAGACCGAAAGCCTGCGTTCCTATGGCACTAATGACCTGGGCCAGGCATTGAGCGGCATCCCCAACGTCAGCAGCGGCGCCGACACGCGCTTCGACAGCGTGCGCATCCGGGGTTTCGACGCGAGCAATGACTTCTATCTGGATGGCATTCGCGACGACAGCCAATATGTGCGCGACCTGCACAACATCGAGCGCATCGAAGTGCTCAAGGGGCCGGCAGCCGTACTCTACGGGCGAGGCGGTCAGGGAGGAATCGTCAACCGCGTGAGCAAACTGCCTATGGCCGGGCACAAATCAAGCATCGAAGCCCAGGGCGGCAGCGACGATCTGCGCAGTGTGTACGCCGACCTCAGCACCGACCCCACGGATAACATCAGCCTGCGCCTGAACATGGGTAATCAAGACAACAACAGCTTCCGCGATGGCGTCAGCGGCAATCGCCAGTTGTTCGCTCCGTCCATGAGCTGGCAGCTCACGCCGGACCTGAACTGGCTGGTGCAATACGAATACAGCCGTTACAACCGCACGCCTGACCGTGGCATTCCCGGCGTCAACGGCCGACCCGCGGATGTCAGTCGCAGCACCACCTACTTTGATAACCGCGATTACATCGACGACAAAACCCAGTCGCTACGCTCCAAGCTGGCTTATGAACTCAATGACAACTGGCAACTGCGCCAGACCCTGGGCGTGTTCAAGCTCGACAGCGATTTCGACAATACCTATCAAACCGCCTATGTGCCGGCGACCCACAGCGTGACACGCCAACGCTGGCAGCAAGACCTCACCACCCTCAATGTCTTCAACAACGTCGAGCTGGAAGGTGGCTTCAGTACCTACGGCCTGGAACATCGCGTGCTCACCGGCCTCGAACTGGGCAGTCAGCGCCGCGATCCGAAGCTGTACACCGCCACCGCCGTCAACCGAGGCGGCCAGGCGGTGCCGAGCCTGGACCTCAGCCAGCCCAACCGCAACCTCAGCCACACCGGCCGTATGAGCCTGTCGAGCAACAACCACACCGAAGTCGAAAGCCGTGCCCTTTACGTGCAGGACCAACTGCGCCTGAATGACCAATGGCAAGTCCTGGCCGGTCTGCGTTACGACCGGTTCGAAGTGGACACCCAAAACAAACTGCTCAATACCCAGCAGGACGTCAAAAGCCACAGCACCAGCCCGCGCTTCGGCCTGGTCTGGACGCCACTGGAACATCACACCTTCTATGCTTCGTGGAGCAAGACGTTTTCTCCCGCAGGCGGTGGCTTGATCGGTATCACCCCCAACGCTGCCGGCAGCGTCAACGACCTGAGCCCCGAGCTGACCAAGCAGAAGGAGATCGGGGTCAAGAGCGACTGGCTCGACGACCGCCTGAGCACCACCCTGGCGGTGTACGAGTTGGAACTCTACAACCGCCGCACCAGCGACCCCCTGGATCGCACAATCACGCTGCTCAGCGGTTTGCAGCGCTCACGCGGCGTGGAGCTGACCGCCACCGGCAAGATCGTCGGCAACTGGTACGTGCGTGGTGGTGTCGGCCTGCAAGAGGCCACGGTCGAGAAGGATAACAACGGCTTTGAAGGCAAGCGCGTCAGCGATGTGGCCAAACGCAATGCCAGCCTGTTCATTACCTGGAAACCGGAGATGGGCTGGTACGCGGAAACCGGCTTGACCCTGGTCGGCGATCGCTATGCCGACAACCTCAACACCGTGGTGCTGCCGGGCTATGGTCGCTGGGATGCGTTGGCTGGGTTCCGCCAGAAGGAATGGGACGTCAGGGCGGCGCTGAACAATATCGCGGATAAAACCTACTACGCGTCGGCGACCAGTGTGGCGCAAATTCAGCCGGGAGAACCGCGTAGCGTGGTAGTGACAGGGACTTACAGCTTCTAATGCAGCGCCTCTCCCTGTAGGAGCCGGCAAGCCGGCGCCTACAGGCTCTTCAACAAATCGCACAACACGTGCACTTCATCCTCACTGAACAACCCCGCCGGATAACGTTCACTCATCACGCTGCGCCAGTCAGGCTGTTGCCTGATCTGCCGCGGGCCGTTTTCCCTCAACCAGAGCGCCAGCACATGGATCGCGTCGCCGTTGACCCGCAAAGGGTGGGACGTGCGCGTGTACATCAGGTTGATATCGGCATTCATTTCAGCGCTCTCTCCTACTGCGTGAGCGGCTAACTTACTCAAGGTTTATGACAGAACTGCGCAGTCATCGCCTTGGGCCACTGTCACACCGGCGATACAAGAGCTATGCCAATGTCTCGTGTTCATAGGCGTTTGGCCACAAAAATGCCCGCGACCTGTCTGGGTCGCGGGCTGGTTGTGGACGCCTGAACCGATCAGCGCCGGTTCGTCGTCATGGTGCTGTTACAACTGCACTCAGTTTTTGTGCGGCGCTGGCTGTTGTTGGGTCAGGCAGTGGATATTGCCGCCACCCAGTAACAGTTCGCGGCCCGGCACCATCACTACTTCATGCTGCGGGAACAGGTCCTGCAGGATAGCCTTGGCCTGGCTGTCCAGCGGGTCGTCGAAGCTCGGCGCGATGATGCCACCGTTGACGATCAGGAAGTTGACGTAGGAACCCGCCAACCGCACCGTCGGATTACGTTCCTGGGTGCCGTCAACCGGGTCGACACCCTCACATTCTTCCTCGGTCGCGTACAGCGGGCCCGGAATCGGCATTTTATGCACTGTGAACGAGCGGCCCTGGGCGTCGGTGCTGCTTTGCAGCACGTCCATGGCGGCGTGACAGCGCGCGTAGTTCGGGTCTTGCGGGTCGTCAGTCCAGGCCAGCAGCACTTCGCCCGGGCGCACGTAGCAGCAGAAGTTATCCACATGGCCGTCAGTTTCGTCGTTGAACAGGCCGTCCGGCAACCAGATGATCTTATCCACAGCCAGATTGGCGCTCAGCACCGCTTCGATCTCGGCACGGTCGAGGTGCGGGTTGCGATTGCGGTTGAGCAGGCATTCTTCGGTGGTGATCAGGGTGCCTTCGCCGTCGACATGGATCGACCCACCTTCCAGCACAAAGCCTTCGGTGCGATAGCGTGGCGCGCGTTCGATTTCGAGGATCTTGCCGCCGACTTGCGAATCGCGGTTCCACGGCGAATACAGGCCGCCGTCGAAACCGCCCCAGGCGTTGAAGTCCCAGTTCACGCCGCGCACCTCACCGCTGTCGTTGATCACGAAGGTCGGGCCAGTGTCACGTACCCAGGCGTCATCGCTGGACATTTCCACCACGCGGATGTTCGGCACATCCAGGCGCGCGCGGGCGTTTTCGTATTGACCGGCGGAAACCGCCACCGTGACCGGTTCAAAACGTGCAATGGCCTTGGCCACCGCCACATGAGCCGCCTGCGCCGGTTTGCCGCCCAGGCGCCAGTTGTCCGAGCGCTCAGGCCAGATCATCCAGACCTGAGTCTGTGGTGCCCATTCGGCAGGCATGCGGAAGCCATCGGCGCGTGGGGTGCTGTGCAGGGTGGTCATGGCGATCAGGACTCCGAATGGGGGTAAAGCCGACTTTATAACGGATAAAAATCGGCTTTAGAAGCGACAAAACATCATGGCTGATAACCATGAGATTATTTAGCCGATAAGAATCGACTATCTACAACTGTTCATCCAGCACTTTCGACAGCATGTCGACGAAGAAATCCACACTGTGTCGAGACGTGACCATCGGCGGCTTGATCTTGAGGATGTTCAAATAATCCCCCGTCGGTTGCATGAAAATCCCCAATTCCCGCAGGCGATCACACAGCAACGTGGTCTCTTCAGTAGCGGGTTCCAGGGTTTGCCGATCGCGGACCAACTCCAGTCCAAGATAAAAACCTGAGCCGTGGACAGCCCCCACTAACGGATGACGATCAATCAGTTCTTCCAACCGGGCCTTGAAATGCCCACCAACCACCCGGGCGTTTTCCCACAACTTTTCCTCTTCCATCACATCCAGCACGGCCATTCCGATCCGGCAACTCACCGGACTGCCTCCCGACGACGAGAAGAAATACCCCTCAGCTTCCAGCGCCTCGGCGATTTCCCGCCGAGTAATGACCGCGCCCAGCGGCTGGCCATTCCCCATGCCCTTGGCCATTGTAATGATGTCAGGCACCACGCCTTGCTCTTCAAAGCCCCAGAAAAAATGCCCCATACGGCCGTAACCCACCTGCACTTCATCGGCGATGCACACGCCACCCTGGGCGCGGACGAGTCCGTACACCTGCTGCAAATAGCCCGGCGGCAACGAGATGCCACCTGCATTGCCATACACCGGCTCGCAGATGAAACCCGCCAGTTGGCGTTGGCTCGCGGCAATTTTCGCCAGGTTGTGCTCCACGCTTCGGACGTAATCCGGCGCACTGTCCTGCCCGCGGAACTCACCGCGATACGTATTGGGCGCGGTCACCGGGTGCACCCAGTCCGGGCGGCTGCTCAACGCCTGGGGATTGTCGGCAATCGACGTGGACACCGCATCCGCCGCCACCGACCAGCCGTGGTACGCCTCCAGCACGCTGAGCATGTCGCGTCCGCCGCTGTAGGCCCAGGCCAGGCGGATCGCCAAATCATTGGCCTCGGTGCCGCTGTTGACCAGGAACACCCGGTCCATGCCCTCAGGCGCCAGCGCCAGCAAACGCTCGGAAAATTCGGCAACGGCCGCGTAATGGAAACGCGAGTTGGTATTGAGCAACGACCACTGCCGCGCTGCCACTGCCGCCATGCGCGGGTGACCATGGCCCAGCACGGCGACGTTGTTGAGCATGTCCAGGTAGGAACGGCCCTGCATGTCGATCAGGTGGTTGCGCCAGCCACGTTCGATGCGTGGCGGGTCGGCATAATAGTGCTTTTGCGAACGGGCGAAACTGGCGTCGCGGCGGGCCAGCAAGGCCTCAGGGTCCAACTCTGGTTCGGCGTCGCAGGCCAGGCCCAACAGCGCGGCCGGCGATGGGCACAGCGATTGCCATGCCTGTGCCCGTGACGGCGTGCAAAACAACGGTGCGGGCACGTCAGCACGGCACAGTTGCACAATGAGCGGGCCTTCGACTTCACCGATCACCTGGCCCTTGAGCACTGCGGCACCTGGCTGCAACAGTGCTTTCATGCCCCATAGCCACACGCTTGCCTCACTGCTGTGCACCTGAAGCCCACCGTTGGCGCCCGGTCGTACAACACCTGCAAACGGCGCTTCAACCGATGTACCCAAAGGCACGTGCAGTTCGACATGCAACGGGAACGTCTCTGGCTCAATCGCGCTGTCAGGCTGGGTCTGCGACAAACGGTATTGCCCATAGCGACTTGCCGCCAGGCCATGCACCGCCGCCGCCTCCTGCAACAGCCGTTGATCGACCCCCGGTTGTTCCCAGTTACCCGCCTCGAAATGCGGGCTGAGCACGCCCAGGTCGATCAACGCAAACTCACGCCCAACCAACCCCGGCAGCAACGGCGCAAAGCCTTGACTGGCGAGGGGTGCCGGCGCCTGACCGACGCAGCCCAGAATGGCCGCCTCCATCAATGCAAATGGCACTGACGTGGCTACATGGAAAATTTCCCACTCATGCTCGGCGTTTTTCAGCAGGTAGCGGTTATCCGGATCCAGGCGTTGCTGCTGCTCGCTGCTCAGCACCAGCACCGCCGCACGGGCGACGATCAGCGGCCACAGCGCCAGCAGTTCTTCGTGCTGCAACGGCGTGACCGCGTGGCAGGCCTGGATCGCCGGCAGGATCGCAAAGGGATCGCCGTCAGCATGATGCAGCAACGCCGCGCAAGTCACCGACAGATCGGCAATGCGCCAGGTGTGCACAAGGTCGCCGAAATCGATCACGCCCTGAATCTGCCAGTGCCGTTGCGCATCGCGCTGCCACACCACGTTGTCGTCGGTGATGTCCATGTGCACCGCCTGCCACGGCAAGTGATCGGCCAAGGGGCGGATACGCGCTTCGACCTGCTCGGCCACTTGCTCCAGTGCCAGGCGATGCGGCAGGTTTTCCAAGGTCGCCAACAGATGCTTGATCAATGCCTGGGCATGGCGCGGGTCCCACTGCAGCGTGCGTTGCAGGCCCGGATGCTCGAACCGCGCCAGCGCCTGGCTCATCCGCCCACACAGGTCACCAAACCCTGCGATCACCCCGCGCCCCAGGTGGGGCAGATGGGTCAACGGCTGGCCATCGATGTACTCCAGCACGCGCACGTGCAGGGCTTGACCTTCGAGGTTCAGGGTCAACAGCGCTTCCCCGGTCAAAGACTTGATGACCTTGGGTACGCGTACCGTCTGCAGCCTATCAAGCGCAGCGTGCTGGGCGTGCAGTTCAACAGCGTCGTAGTCGCCCCGACAGATTTTCAGAACAAACCGGCCGCGGGGGCTGTCGACTCTGTAGTTGAGGTCTTGCTGACTGCCCAATGATTGCAAGGTGCCAGCTAGGCCGTAATGTTGCGCGAGCAGTTGAGCCACCTGATCGGTGCCCACTTGCGGGCAGGGTAGACTGGCGCGATGGATCAGGGTGGCGAGCGGCATTGTGACGACCTCGGTTTTTTTAGGCGTCTATATCGCCATTGTTCTGGTGGATAAGGCAACCCCTAGTCACACCGCGCTTGCGCCACCTCGCCACACAACTCAAGCTATGCTCCATTCGCTTAATGTCCGTCTAAGGAAAAGGCCCTCCGACATGCGCATTCTCATCACCGGTGGTGCCGGTTTTATTGGCTCTGCCCTGATCCGTCACCTGATTCAACACACCGAGCACGAAGTCCTCAACCTGGACAAACTCACCTATGCGGGCAATCTGGAGTCGCTGGCCAGCATCGCGTCCAACAGCCGCTATGAGTTCGTCCAGGCCGATATCATCGACCAGGCCACTGTCAGCGCCATACTGGAGCGCTTCGAGCCCCAGGCGATCATGCACTTGGCGGCAGAGTCCCATGTCGACCGCTCGATTGATGGCCCATCGGATTTCATTCAAACCAATATCGTCGGCACCTACAGCCTGCTGGAGGCCGCCCGCGCCTATTGGCAGACGTTGGCCGAGCCCGCCAAGGGTAACTTCCGTTTCCATCACATTTCCACTGACGAAGTGTACGGTGACCTGCACGGCGTGGATGACCTGTTCACTGAAACCACGCCCTATGCGCCCAGCTCGCCGTACTCTGCGAGCAAGGCGGCGTCCGACCACCTGGTACGCGCATGGCAACGCACCTATGGCCTGCCGGTGCTGCTCACGAACTGTTCGAACAACTACGGGCCGTTCCACTTCCCCGAGAAGCTGATCCCCTTGGTGATCCTCAACGCACTCGCGGGCAAACCATTGCCGGTCTATGGCAATGGCTTACAAGTACGTGACTGGCTGTTTGTCGAGGACCATGCCCGCGCGCTGCTGAAAGTAGTGACCGAGGGTATCGTCGGCGAAACCTATAATATCGGCGGTCACAATGAGCAAAAAAACATCGATGTCGTGCGTGGCATCTGCCAATTGCTGGAAGAGTTGGCACCCCAACGCCCCAGCGGCGTCGAAAAATTCGCCGACCTGATCACGTTCGTCAAAGACCGCCCCGGCCACGATCAGCGTTATGCAATCGATGCCAGCAAGATTGAACGCGAGCTAGGCTGGGTTCCTGAAGAAACCTTCGAATCCGGTTTGCGCAAGACCGTGCAGTGGTACCTCGATAACCTGGAATGGTGCCGCAGGGTCCAGGATGGCAGCTATCAGGGCGAACGTTTAGGCAACACTGACTTTAAGGATTTGATCGCATGATGAAGGGAATCGTATTGGCCGGCGGGTCCGGCACACGTTTGCACCCCATTACCCTGGGTGTGTCCAAGCAGTTGTTGCCGGTGTACGACAAGCCGATGATCTACTACCCGATCTCCGTGCTGATGCTGGCGGGTATCAAGGACATCCTGGTGATTTCCACCCCCGTGGACTTGCCGCAATACCGCAACTTGCTGGGCGATGGCAGCCAGTTTGGCGTGCGTTTCAGCTACGCCGAGCAGCCAACCCCGGATGGCCTGGCCCAGGCGTTCATCATTGGTGAAGAGTTCATCGGCGATGATCCTGTGTGCCTGATCCTGGGCGACAATATCTTCCATGGTCAGCATTTCGGCGAACAACTGCTTGGTGCGGCCAAGCGAGCGTCTGGCGCTACTGTTTTCGGCTACTGGGTCAAGGACCCGGAGCGCTTTGGCGTGATCGACTTCGACAGCGAGGGCCGTGCCCTCTCCATCGAAGAAAAGCCGGCGAAGCCAAAATCCAGCTATGCCGTGACCGGCCTGTACTTCTACGACAACGACGTGATCAAGATCGCCAAGGCGGTCAAGCCTTCGCCCCGTGGCGAGTATGAGATTACCGACGTCAACAACGCCTACCTCAAGCGCGGCGACCTGCATGTAGAGCGTTTCGGCCGTGGTTTTGCCTGGCTGGATACGGGCACCCATGACAGCTTGCTGGAGGCCTCGCAGTACGTGCAGACCATCGAGCACCGCCAAGGCCTGAAAGTAGCCTGCCTAGAAGAAGTCGCCTATGAAAATGGCTGGATCAACCGCGAACACCTGCTGGAGCGTGCCAAATACTTCGGCAAGACCGGCTATGGCCAATACCTGTACTCGCTGGCTGGAGAGAATCAGTGAACGTCATTGAAACCTCGCTGCCCGACGTGCTGATCATCGAACCCAAGGTGTTCGGTGATGAACGTGGCTTCTTCTACGAAAGCTTCAACGCCCGGGCTTTTGAAGAGGCAACGGGTCTCAAGCGTCAGTTTGTTCAGGACAACCACTCACGCTCCCAGAAGGGCGTGCTGCGTGGCCTGCATTACCAACTCGAACACACCCAAGGCAAACTGGTGCGTGTCACCGCCGGTGAAGTATTGGACGTAGCCGTCGATATCCGCCGCAGCTCGCCGAATTTCGGCCAGTGGGTGGGTGTACGCTTATCGGCCCAGAATCACCGCCAACTATGGGTGCCGGAAGGTTTTGCGCATGGATTCGTGGTACTGAGCGAACACGCCGAGTTCCTGTACAAAACCACTGACTACTACCAGCCCAGTGCCGAACGCTGCATCCTGTGGAATGACCCGACACTGGCAATCGACTGGGAGCTGAGCGAGGCGCCACAGCTGTCCGCCAAGGACCAGGCGGGTAAACCCTTGATGGAAGCTGACGTGTTCCCATGAAAATCTTGATCACCGGCCAACATGGCCAAGTCTCCCGCGAGCTGCAACTGCGGCTCCAAGGCCTGGGCGAGCTCGTCGTCCTGGGACGCGACCAGCTTGACCTGGCCGAAGCGGAGCACATTCGCCAGCAGGTGCGGGCCCATCGCCCTCACCTGATCATCAACGCAGCGGCCCACACGGCCGTCGATCTGGCCGAGAGCGAGCCGGACGCGGCCTTCGCCATCAATGCCATCGCCCCGGGCATCCTTGCCGAAGAGGCCAAGGCGCTGGGCATCCCGCTGATCCACTATTCCACCGACTACGTGTTCGACGGCAGCAAACCTGCCCCCTACCGCGAAAGCGACACGCCGAACCCGCTGGGCGTCTACGGCCAGAGCAAACTGGCGGGCGAGCAGGCGATTGCGGCCGTCGGCGGCGAATACCTCATTCTGCGCACCAGTTGGGTCTACTCCAACCACGGCAAGAACTTCCTGCTGACCATGCAGCGGCTGCTGCAGGAGAAGCCGCAAATGCGCATCGTCGCCGATCAGATCGGCGCGCCGACCTGGGCCGGCAGCATTGCCAACAGCACGCGCGCGTTGATCGAGCGCTGGCAAGCAGGCGAACCGGGGGAATGGGGCATTTATCACCTGAGTGCTCAAGGCGAAACCTCCTGGTTCGGTTTTGCCGAAGCCATTGGCGACCACCTGCGTCAGCAAGGCAAAGCCTGCGCCGAACTGGAGCCCATCCCGTCCAGCGCTTATCCGACGCCCGCCAAGCGCCCGCTGAACTCGCGCCTCGATTGCAGCCGCCTGCAGCAGCAATGGCACGTCAGCCAGCCACACTGGCAAGACGCATTGCGCGAGTGTCTTGCACTGCAGCACTAGGCATAATGCGCCTGTACCCACAGGCGCATGACTCCCATGACTCCACCCCTTCCGCGTAGACCCCGCTGGCGCAGCCTCGCCTTGTTGGCGTTGTGCCTGGCACCGCTGCTGTGGCCGCTGGAGCACCTGGCCGAGCGCTATTACCGCAGCGAGTTGGCCGGGCAGAACCGCCAGACCCTCGACCTGTACGTGGCCAACCTGCTCGGGACCCTGCACCGCTATGAGGTGCTGCCGCAGATCCTTGGCGACTTGCCGGCTTTGCGCACCGCGCTGGATGCGCCTGGGGTGAGCACCAACCTGGTCAACGCCAACCTGCTGCTCAAGGACGTCGCCGCCCAGGCCGGGGTGGAGGTGATGTACCTGATGGACACCACCGGCAAGACACTGGCTGCATCCAACTGGGATAAACAGGACAGCTTCGTCGGGCGTAATTTCTCGTTCCGGCCGTATTTCAGCGAAGCCATGGCCGGGCGCCTGGGGCGGTTCTTCGGCTTAGGCACCACCTCCGCCAAGCGCGGTTACTTCTTTGCCGCCGCCGTGCGCGATGGCGATACGATCATCGGCGTGCTGGTGGTCAAGGTCGACCTGGACCACACCGAAAGCCTGTGGGGTAACACCCCGGAGCAACTGCTGGTCACCGACCATAACGGTGTGGTGATCCTGACGTCGCGCCCACAATGGCGATTCCGCGCCACCCGGCCGCTGACCGCCGAAGAACGCCGGGCCATCATCGCCATCCAGCCCTACCCGACCCGCGACCCGCAACCACTGAGCCTGAGCAACACCGCCTGGTTGCGCCAATCCACAGCCATCGCCGAGACCGGCTGGAACGTGGAAATCCTCGCACCACGCTCGCTGATCAGCCGTCCGGTGCGCACGGTGGTGGCAGTCGGCGGCGCGACGCTGCTGGTGTTGATGCTGCTGCTGGGCTTGATGATGCAACGTCGCCGCCATTACCTGGAACGCATTGCGTTCGAAGCCAAGGCCCGTCGCGAGCTGGAAGCGCGAGTGGTCGAGCGGACCAGTGACCTCGAAGGCCTCAACCGGCGCCTGAAGCAGGAAGTGCTGGAGCGCGAACACGCGCAGCAGGAACTGGTGCGTGCCCAGGATGACCTGGTGCAGGCGGGCAAATTGTCGGCGCTGGGCACCATGTCGGCAAGCATCAGCCATGAACTCAACCAGCCCCTGGCGGCGATTCGCAGCTATGCAGAGAACGCTGAAATCCTGCTCGACCATGAGCGCACCACGGATGCGCGGGGCAACCTCAAGCTGATCAGCGAACTGACCGGGCGCATGGCCTCGATCATCGCCCACCTGCGCGCCTTTGCCCGTCGCGACCGCCATGCGCCCGAGAGCGTCGCCTTGCAACCGGCGCTGGACGATGCCCTGGCGCTGCTGGCCAAGCGGCGGCGGTCGATGGAGGTGGAACTGGTCCGTGACTTGCCCGAAGCCACCCTCTGGGTACAGGCGGGCGAAACCCGTTTGCGCCAGGTTCTGGGCAACCTGCTGGCCAACGCCCTCGACGCCCTCACCGAAAAAGGTCCGCCGCGCAAACTGTGGCTGAGTGCCGAAACCACCGATCAGGGCGTCAACCTGTACATTCGCGACAACGGCCCGGGCTTTTGCATGGAAGCCCTGGGCCGCGCCAGCGAGCCGTTCTACACCACCAAGACGCGCACCCAGGGCCTGGGGTTGGGGCTGGCGATCTGCGACACTCTGATGCGTGCCTTTGGCGGCGAACTGCTGTTTGCCAACCACAAGGAAGGCGGTGCGCTGTTAACCTTGAAATTGCGTGCCGGTGCGCCGGGCGTCAGTCTGCAACCGTCCGAGGACCGCAGTGTATGAGTATCGATAACCAGATTCAGGTGGTGTTGATCGACGATGATCCACACCTGCGTCAGGCGCTGTGCCAGACCCTGGACCTGGCCGGGCTGAACGTCCTGACCCTGGGCGAAGCCACCGGCCTCACTGCGCGCCTGTCGCGGGACTGGCCGGGCGTGGTGGTCAGCGACATCCGCATGCCCGGCATGGACGGCCTGGAGCTGCTCGCCGAGCTGCACGGCCAGGACCCGGAGTTGCCGGTGCTGCTGATCACCGGCCACGGCGATGTGCCGCTGGCGGTGCAGGCCATGCGTGCCGGGGCCTATGACTTCCTGGAAAAACCTTTCGCCAGCGACGCCCTGCTCGACAGTGTGCGCCGCGCCCTGGCCCTGCGCCGCCTGGTGCTGGACAACCGCAGCCTGCGCCTGGCCCTTAGCGACCGTCAGCAGTTGAGCACGCGACTGGTGGGCCACTCGCCGCAAATGCTGCGCCTGCGCGAGCAGATCGGCGCGCTGGCCGCGACCCGGGCTGACGTGCTGATCCTCGGCGAAACCGGCGCCGGCAAAGAGGTGGTCGCCCGCGCGCTGCACGATTTGTCGAGCCGCCGTAGCGGGCCTTTTGTGGCAATCAACGCCGGGGCACTGGCCGAGTCGGTCGTGGAGAGCGAACTGTTCGGCCATGAGCCGGGCGCCTTTACCGGCGCGCAGAAACGCCGTATCGGCAAGTTCGAATTCGCCAACGGCGGCACCTTGTTCCTCGATGAAATCGAAAGCATGAGCCTGGATGTTCAGGTCAAACTCTTGCGTCTGTTGCAGGAGCGCGTGGTGGAACGCCTGGGCGGCAATCAGCTGATCCCACTGGATATCCGCATCATCGCCGCCACCAAGGAAGACCTGCGCCAGTCCGCCGACCAGGGCCGCTTCCGTGCCGACCTGTATTACCGCCTCAACGTGGCGCCGCTGCGCATTCCACCCCTGCGCGAGCGCGGCGAAGATGCGTTGATGCTGTTCCAGCACTTCGCCGACGAAGCCAGCAGCCGCCACGGCCTGCCGCTGCATGAACTGCAACCGGGGCAGCGCGCGCTGTTATTGCGCCATAGCTGGCCGGGCAATGTGCGCGAATTGCAGAACGCGGCAGAGCGCTTTGCCCTGGGCCTGGAACTGGCGCTGGATAACACGCCGGACAATCCATCAGCTGGCACCCTGACCTCTACGCCCGGTGGCTTGAGCGAGCAAGTCGAGCAGTTCGAAAAAAGCCTGATTGCCGCCGAGCTGACCCGCCCCCACAGCTCCATGCGCAGCCTCGCGGAAGCCCTGGGCGTCCCGCGCAAGACCCTGCACGACAAGCTACGCAAGCATGGCCTGAACTTCGCCAACCAAAGCAGCGACGACGAATGACAGCCCCCACCCGCCAAGAGGCCCCCATGAGCCGCGACAGCCGTTACCTGGAATCCATCCTTCACCACGACATCCCCCTCACACGGGACATGGGCCTCAAGGTGCTCGACTGGACACAGGGGCAGTTGGAACTGCATCTGCCCTTGCAAGCCAACATCAATCACAAGAGCACCATGTTCGGCGGTAGCCTGTATTGCGGCGCGGTACTGGCGGGCTGGGGCTGGCTGCACTTGCAGTTGCGTGAAGAAGGGATTGAAGACGGGCATATCGTGATCCAGGAAGGCCAGATCAGTTACCCGTTGCCGGTTACGCGGGATGCGACGGTGGTGTGCCCGTCGCCGGAGGAAAAGGTGTGGAAGCGGTTTGTGGCGACGTACAAGCGCTATGGCCGCGCGCGGCTGACGCTGCAGACGTGGGTTGTGAATGAGGGCAGTGAAGCGCGAGCAGTCGTTTTCACCGGCCAATACGTCCTGCACCGCTAAAAGCTCCGGCACCGCCCACTGTAGGAGCGAGCTTGCTCGCGAAAAACCTGAGAGCGCCGCGATCAACCAGGGTCACCGCGTTATCGTTGACGATTTTCGCGAGCAAGCTCGCGCCTACACAAGGCGTCAGGAACGGGCGAGGGTCAGCAATCGCTCGCGCCATGCGGCTTTGGCCGGCAACGCTAAAAAGAACGGGTTCAACAACGATGCCCGCGCCGGGTAGCTGAACGGCTCACCGCTCAATTCCAGCACTTCCCCTCCTGCGCCTTCCAGCACACCCTGGGCCGCGGCCGTGTCCCACTGCGAGGTCGGCGCCAGGCGCGGATAGCAATCCGCACTGCCCTCGGCCAACAGGCAGAACTTCAGCGAGCTGCCGATATTCGCCAACTTCAACGCGCCCAGGCCTTCACTCAAGCCGTCCAACAGACGCTCCTGCTCCGGGCTGGTATGCCGGCGACTCGCGACCACGGTAAACGACTCGCCCGCTGCTGGCGCCTCGCGCACTTGAATCTGCTTGGGTGCTTCATTCACATCGGAGCGCCAGGCGCCCAGGCCCGCACCACCGAAGTAGCAACGCCCATTGGTGGGCATCGACACCACGCCAAACACCACGCGTCCTTGTTCGATCAACGCGATGTTCACGGTAAATTCTTCGCTGCCGGAGATAAACTCCTTGGTACCGTCCAACGGGTCCACCAGCCACCAGCGCTGCCAGCCGGCGCGCACGTTCTGGTCGATGTCGGCGTCTTCCTCGGACAGCACCGGAATGCTGGGGTCCAGTGCGGTCAGGCCCGCCAGGATCAAGTGATGGGCGGCCAAATCCGCTGCCGTCACCGGCGAATCATCGGCTTTGGAGGTGACGGCCACGTCGGCACGCCAGAACGGCAATATCACTTCACCAGCCTGACGAGCCAATTCGATCACAGGGGCAATAAACGGGTGGCCTAAAAAAAGTTCGCTCATGCGGTAAACGCTCCACGCTGGGTCAACAGGTCTCGTACCAGGTACAGCGCGGCCAGGGCACGGCCTTCGCTGAATTGCTCGTTCTGCGCGAGCATCGACAGCTCGCGCAGATTGACCCGGTCCACACGCATCGGCTCAGGTTCATCGCCTTCCAGGCGCTCTTCATAAAGATCGGTGGCCAATACCACCTGGATTTTCTGGCTCATGTAGCCAGGCGACAGCGACAGTTCGGTGAGGTGTTCCAACTGACGAGCGCCGTAACCAGCCTCTTCCTTGAGTTCCCGGTCTGCCGCCGCCAGTACGTCTTCGCCGGGTTCGATCAAGCCCTTGGGCAAGGACAATTCGTATTCGTCGGTGCCGCCGCAGTACTCTTCCACCAGCAACGCATGGTCTGCGTCGATCATTGCTACGATCATCACTGCGCCGTAACCGGCACCGCGACCCACCAGGCGCTCGTAGGTCCGCTCGACGCCATTGGAAAAGCGCAGTTGCACTTCCTCCACGCGGAACAAACGGCTACTGGCGACTATTTCGCGGGCGAGGACGGTGGGTTTCTGGCGCATAAGCGGCTCCTTGGCGTGATCGGGTTACTATACCGTGGCTTTTCCGATTGTCTGTGTCGGATATCTTTACTTACATGAGAACGCCCCATGCCCTCTTTGCCCTGGCACGCCATCGACACTGTCCTGCTGGACATGGACGGCACCCTGCTCGACCTGCATTACGACAACCACTTCTGGATGGAACACCTGCCCCAGCGATACGCCGAACTGCACGGGGTAAGCCGGGCGATGGCCGAGATGGAGCTGCAGCCGCTGTTCGAGCGTAACGCCGGACAGTTGCAATGGTATTGCCTGGATTTCTGGAGCGCAGAACTGAAGATCCCGGTGCGCGAACTCAAACTGGAAACCGCCCACCTCATCGCCCTGCGCCCGGATGCCGACACCTTCCTGGCGGCAATCAAACAGGCCGGCAAGCGTGTGATTCTGATCACCAACGCTCATCGTGATTCGCTGTCATTGAAGTTGGAACGCATTGAACTGGCGCCGCATTTCGAACGGTTGATCAGCTCCCACGATTACGGTTTCGCCAAGGAACACCCGCAGTTCTGGGACGCCCTGCAAGCCGACCTCCGCTTCGACCCGGCCCGCACCCTGTTTATCGACGATACCCTGCCCATCCTGCGCAGTGCCCAGGCATTTGGCGTGGGGCATTTGCTGGCGGTGAAAGAACCGGATAGCAAGAAGGGGCCTAAAGACACCGCAGAATTCGCGGCAGTCGGGGATTACAGAGAACTCATCGCCGGACTCTGAACGCCAAGTGGGAGAAGATCTCTGTGGGAGCCGGGCTTGCCCGCGATGCAGGCACCGCGGTGTTTAGCTCAAACCGAGGCGATGCTATCGCGGGCAAGCCCGGCTCCCACACAAACCCGCGCCCACATTGACGCCTTCGTATTACTTGGGAATACGCAGCGTCTGGCCTGGATAGATCTTGTCCGGATGGGACAAAAGCGGCTTGTTCGCCTCAAAAATCTTGTTATACAGATTAGCGTTACCGTACACCGAGAGAGAAATAGCGCTCAGCGTGTCACCCTTTTTCACGACGACAAAAGTCGCAGCCTCGACAGCCGGCCCCGTTACAGTGATCTGATCATCCACACTGGCCACACCGGCAATATTGCCCAGCGCCAGCAAAATCTTCTCTTTCTCCTCCTGAGTGGCGACTTCACCGGTCACGGTCACCTTGTCGCCATCCACTGTGGTCTGCACGTTCGGATTACCCAGACCCACCTTGGACACGTGATCTTTCAACTGCTCACTGGCGTTCGCATTACCCGGCGTCAACAGGTCGACAATCTTTTCGCCGGCTTCCTTGATAAAGCTGAAAATACTCATAGTGCGCTCTCCTTGGTTTTTGATTTCCAGATGCCCAAGACTAGACCAGTCCTGTGGATTTGGGTTCCGACCCGGCCAAAGATCCAAACGCGCTAGAATCCCCCCGCCATTGGAATAAGACCTGGAGCGAAGATGGACATCAAACAGCTGAAATTCCTCATCGCCCTCGACGATACCCGTCACTTCGGCCAAGCGGCGGCGCGTTGCCACATTACCCAACCGACCCTGTCGATGCGCTTGCGTAACCTTGAGGAGGAGCTTGATCTGCCACTGGTCAATCGCGGCCAGCGCTTCGAAGGCTTTACCGCACCCGGTGAGCGGGTGCTGGCGTGGGCACGCACAGTGCTGGCGGCGTATGACGGCCTGCAGGCCGAAGCCGCGGCTTGTCGCGGCAACCTGGTGGGGACGTTGCGCCTGGGCGTGGTGCCGCTGTCGAGTTTCGATCCCTTGGCATTAATGCAGCAGTTGCATAAAGAACACCCAAGCCTGCGCTTTGAGCTCTCGGCGCTCAGCTCGGAGCAGATCCTTGAACAACTGGCGAGTAACCGGCTGGACCTGGGCGTGTCTTACCTGGAACGGCTGGATAACGAACGCTTCGACTCACTGGCCTTGGGCGAAACCCGCATGGGCCTGCTCTACGACCAGCGCTTCTTCTCTTTCGGCGACACGCCGTTGAGCTGGGAAGCGTTGATCAAGCTGCCGCTGGGCATGCTCACCAGTGGCATGCACTTTCGCCAGTCCATCGATCACAACTTCCACAGCCGTGGGCTCATCCCGCAACCGTTGTTACAGACCGATGCCGTCCATCAGTTGCTACAAGCGGTACACGGCGGACTGTGTTGCGCGGTAATGCCGCTGGATGGGGGCCTGGATGCACTCACCGAGCACTTGCGCCTGCAACCGATCGAAGACGCCCATACCCTCGCGCGCCTGGGGCTGATCATGCGTCGCAGCGCCCCGCGTTCAGCACTGGCCGAGGCGTGTTTCGCGCTGTATCAGAAATCGCAAATCCAATCTTGATCGACGTCATCTATCGGTAGATCAATACTGGCAATTAGACGCGACGCTTTGTCGCGCCTAGTCTAACCACTGATCAATCCGCCGGTGGTACTGCCCCATGAACGCCAAGCGTCCTGTCTGCGCGGCGCCCGCTCTCGAAACGCCAGCGCCCGTCGCCAGCCACAGCTACCAGTATTGCAATCTCGAACACACTGAATCTGCCAGCACAGCCTTGGCGGAAGAAGTGGCGTTGGCGATCGCCTACAACGACATCAGCCAAGCGGTGATGTTGGTGACGCCGACGGACCTGGAAGACTTCATTGTTGGCTTCAGCATCGGTAGCGGCATTATCGCCGACGTTAGCGACATTTATGACCTGAAACTCAGCGGCTCGGGCTCTGCCCAATATGCTCAGGTGCAAATCTCCAGCCGCGCCTTCTGGAACCTCAAGCAGCAGCGCCGCCAGTTAGCCGGCACCAGTGGCTGTGGCTTGTGCGGCGTGGAAGCCGTTGAGCAGGCCCTGCCAGACCTTCAGGTATTGCCCGGTGCGCCCTTGCCGCCCGCCGAGTGGCTCGATGGCCTGCGCCAACGCATCAGTGCCTTTCAACCCCTGGGCCAATACAGCGGCGCTGTGCATGCGGCGCTGTTCATGAACGGCCAGGGCGAATTGCTGATGGGCCGCGAAGATATCGGCCGACACAACGCGCTGGACAAGTTGATCGGCGCGTTGATCCGCCAAAAAATTCCGACCGAAGGCGGCCTGGCGATTGTGACAAGTCGTTGCAGCCTGGAGTTGATCCAGAAAGTCCTGCGCGCTGGCATCCAGACGCTGGTCAGCCTGTCGTCGCCCACCGGCCTGGCCCTGCAATGGGCCCGCCGGCATAACCTCAATCTCATCCACCTGCCGCAGAAAAGTGCGCCGCGGGTCTACAGCCCTGCGATGGAGAACCAGCCATGAGCCAGCACCACCAAGCCGACCAAACCCCGACCCCGCGCTACAAGCCCTACAAGGGCCCGGCCGGCGGCTGGGGCGCACTGATCAGCGTGGCGCAGGCCTGGCTGACCAGCGACAACGCGCTGAAAAACCTGCGCATGATGCTCAAGACCAACCAGAACGGCGGCTTTGACTGCCCGGGCTGCGCCTGGGGTGACTCGCCGGAAAGCGGCATGGTCAAGTTCTGCGAAAACGGCGCCAAGGCGGTCAACTGGGAAGCCACCAAACGCCGCGTGGATGGTGCATTCTTCGCCAAGAACAGCGTCACCGCCTTGCTGGAGCAGAGCGACTACTGGCTGGAATATCAGGGCCGCCTGACCGAGCCGATGCGCTACGACGCCGAAACCGACCGCTACAAGCCCATCAGTTGGGAGGCAGCCTTCGACCTGGTCGGCAAACATCTCAACGCCCTGCCCAGCCCGGACATGGCCGAGTTCTACACATCGGGCCGTGCCAGCAACGAAGCAGCGTATTTGTACCAGCTGTTCGTGCGCGCCTACGGCACCAACAACTTCCCGGACTGCTCGAACATGTGCCACGAAGCCAGCGGCGTTGCCCTGGCGCAAAGCGTGGGCGTCGGCAAAGGCACCGTGACCTTTGATGACTTCGAACACGCCGATGCGATTTTCGTCTGGGGCCAGAACCCCGGCACCAACCACCCGCGCATGCTCGAACCGTTGCGTGAAGCGGTCAAGCGTGGCGCCCAGGTGGTGTGCATCAACCCGCTGAAAGAGCGCGGCCTGGAGCGCTTCCAGCACCCGCAACACCCGCTGGAAATGCTCACCAACGGCGACAAACCGACCAACACCGCCTACTTCCGCCCGGCGCTGGGTGGCGACATGGCGATCCTGCGCGGCATGGCCAAGTTCCTGCTGCTGTGGGAACGCCAGGCCCAGGCCGAAGGCAAAGAGGCCGTGTTCGATCACGACTTCCTCAACGAACACACCACCAACGTGCTGGATTACCTGGGCAAGATCGACGACACCTCTTGGGAAGAAATCGTCGAGCAGTCCGGTTTGACCCTGGTCGAGATCGAGCAAGCGGCGCGCATGTACGCCAAAGGCAAGAACGTGATCATGTGCTGGGCGATGGGCATCACCCAGCACCGCCACTCGGTGCCGACCATCCAGGAAATCGCCAACCTGATGCTGCTGCGCGGCAACATCGGCCGCCCAGGCGCCGGCTTGTGCCCAGTGCGTGGCCACAGCAACGTACAGGGCGACCGCACCATGGGCATCAACGAACGTCCGCCCGTAGCGTTTCTTGACGCCCTGGAGCGCCGCTTCCAGTTCCAGGTGCCACGTGTCAACGGCCACAACGTGGTCGAAGCGATTCACGCCATGCTCGAAGGCCGCGCTAAAGTATTTATCGGCCTGGGCGGCAACTTCGCCCAAGCCACGCCGGACAGCCCGCGCACCTTCGAAGCACTGCGCAATTGCGACCTGACGGTGCAGATCAGCACCAAACTCAACCGCAGCCACCTGATGCACGGCAAAGACGCGCTGATCCTGCCGTGCCTGGGCCGTACCGACATCGACATCCAGGCCGAAGGCCCGCAAGCGGTGACGGTGGAAGACTCGTTCAGCATGGTCCACGGTTCCAACGGCCAGTTGCAGCCGCTGTCGAAGCTGATGAAATCCGAGCCGGCTATCCTGGCCGGTATCGCTGCCGCCACCCTGGGCACTAAGCCAGTGGATTGGAACTGGCTGGTGGCCGACTACAGCCGCATCCGCGACCTGATCGCCGACACCATCCCCGGCTTCAAGGATTTCAACGAGAAGATCAAGCATCCGGGCGGCTTCTACCTGGGCAACTCCGCCGGTGCACGCCGCTGGAACACGCCATCGGGTCGCGCCAGCTTCCGCCCGAACATCCTGCCCAAGGACTTGATCCACGAACGCACCCACGCGACGGGCAAGGTGCCGGACCTGATCATGCAATCGATGCGCTCCCACGATCAGTACAACACCACCATCTATGGCCTGGACGACCGCTACCGTGGGGTCAAGGGTCAGCGTGACGTGCTGTTCGTCAACGAAGCCGACATCATCCGCCTAGGTTTCAAGCCGGGGCAGAAGGCCGACATCGTGTCGCTGTGGGAAGACGGTCGCGAGCGCCGCGTGAAGGGCTTTACCTTGCTGGCGTTTGATATTCCGGCTGGGCAGGCTGCAGCCTACTACCCGGAAGTGAACCCGCTGGTGCCGCTGGAAAGCACGGGGGATGGCAGCCATACGCCGACGTCGAAGTTCGTGGCGATCCGCTTGGAAGCGGCGAGCGACAATGGGCTGATCATGGCGCGCTCTGCATAAATCTCCGGGCACAAAAAAGGCCGCTTTTGCATAAAAAGCGGCCTTTCCGAAGTAGTTAAAGACTCACTAAATCGACTTAAGTTCCCTAGCCAAAACAGTAACTTAGAGAATTGTGTACAACTCGTGTTACTGGTCGGATTTCTATTGTCACCTTCTCGATACAGCCTCAGGATCGCGCCGTCATCCTCTTGAGGTCTCCCCTAATGAAGTTCTCCTCGATTCTCTTGTTGTCCCTTGGCCTGGTCAGTGGCGCAGCCATGGCCGGTGGCACCACCGAAGCCGGTGTGGGCGGCGCATTGGGCGGGGTTCTAGGCTCGGTTGTCGGCCAGCAGATCGGCGGCAACACCGGCTCGACCATCGGCGCCGCCCTGGGCGGCGCAGGCGGCAGCGCGGTGGGTGCGGACAAACGCAGCCGTGGTGAAGCAGCCATTGGCGGCGCTCTGGGCGCGGCGGGCGGCAACGTGGTAGGCCGCAGTGTCGGCGGCAGCACCGGTGCACTGATCGGTTCAGCGGCCGGCGGTGGTGCAGGTGGCGCGCTGGGTAACTACATGGGCAACAAGAGCGATGACGATGATCGTCGTTCGCGTGGCCGTGATGGTCGTCGTTACGACCGTGATGACCATCCGGGCCGCGGCCATGCCTATGGTCATCGCAAGAACAAGCATCACTACCGTCACCGGTAAGGGCTGAGGGTGTAGGCGTTCGCGCCTACACCACTAACCGCTGCAACGCCTCGCGCAACATCCCCGGAATCGTCACCGGCTGGTTCGAACCCCGATCCACAAACACATGCACGAAGCGCCCCGCCGCACAGGCCTCGTCTTCGCCAGCCTTGAACACTGCCAATTCGTACTGCACTGAACTATTACCCAGTTTGCCCACCCGCAAGCCGATTTCAATGCGTTCGGGAAAGGCGATCGACGCGAAATAATCACACGCCGAACTCACCACGAATCCCACCACCTCACCGTCATGAAAATCCAGACCACCTTGCTCGATCAGGTAGGTATTCACCGCCGTGTCGAAGAAACTGTAGTAGGTCACGTTGTTCACATGACCATACACATCGTTGTCGTGCCAGCGCGTAATGATCGGCTGGAAGTGCAGGTAATCGGCACGTTGAGGCACTGAGTCGGGCATCGGTTCATCTCGCTAAAGTGAGTTACAGGTCATTCAAATGGGCCTGGGCCCACTCGCGCACCTCGGCATACGGATAATCTTCCAGCGCAGCAAAACCCGGAATGCCTCGCGCCTTCAACTTGGTAAACAACGGCACACTGATGCCGCCGAGGAAACGCGTCAGGCGTTCCGCCCCAGGCAAATGGCCGGTGTGTTCATGATGCCTGTGGATAAAATCACCGCACAGCCCCATGAAGTTTTTATCCACACGCCCTGGCAAACCGGGTGGTGGCGCAAGGTGCGCAACATGGCCGTGGCACACCGAGCAATGCCCACAACGTTGGGGCGCGTTTTCATCGCCAAAATACTGTGCCAGGCGTTGGCCCAGGCAGCGTTCTGTGGCGAACAGATCCAGCATGGCGTGAATCCGCGCGACTTCGCCCACCTCATGCTGCTTGAAGCCTGTGTATAACTGTTTGCTCAATACATCAGCGTCAAAATCGGCATCAAGCAGACTGTAAACCTCAGTCATCTGCTTGCTCTCAAGCTCGATCAGGCCTTGCTCCTGTAAGTAATCCAGCGCCTTCACCACTCGACCGCGCTCGGCATTGTGCTGTTGATAAAGCGCGTCGAAATCCACCGTCGCCCAGGTTTTCGCCCGCTTGCACACGTCGATGATCGCCGCGACAAACTGCTGCCGCTCACCGGAGAAGCGCGCGAGCAAAGCCTCAGGTTCAATCAAGTACTTGAAGCGGTACTCGGCATAAAAAGCGTAGCGCGGCGCAATGACGCCCTTGAGTTCCAATTGCACCAGCAGCGTCTTCAACGGCAGCTCGCGGATGTTGCTGTGGTCCGACAGGGATCGGAGCAAAAACTCCCACTGCCCATCGGCCCGAGCAGCCTGCAACTCTTCCAGCACCTGCCGAATGCCCTCCTGCTCCGGCGTATCGCCGTACACAAAGTTTTCCAGCACGTTGAGGCTGTCGCGGTTGGCCAGCACCAGGCAATCGGAAGGTTGCCCATCACGCCCCGCGCGGCCGATTTCCTGGCTGTAGTTCTCGATGGATTTGGGCAGGTCGAAGTGCACCACATTGCGGATGTCACTCTTGTCGATGCCCATGCCGAACGCGATGGTGGCGACAATGCAATGGGAGCGCCCACTCATGAAGCGCTGCTGGATACCCTCGCGTTTATCGTGAGGCAAACCCGCGTGATAGGCCTCGGCCTGGATGCCGTTGCGGTTCAGGTGCTCGGCAATCTGCTCGGCGGTTTTCTGCAACGTGACGTAGACGATGCTCGGCTGGCCGGCACGCTCGCTCATCCACTGCACCAGCCGACGACGCTTGTCCGCACCACTGACCGGCTCCACCAACAGGTTGAGATTGGGCCGGTAGAAGCCCGTGGTGACCACATCGCCCGGAGCAATGGCGAACTTCGCCTGCATGTCGGCAATCACCTTGGGCGTCGCTGTAGCCGTCAACAACAGCGCTTGTGGGATATTGAACTGACGCTGGTAGTCCGGCAGTTTCAAATAGTCCGGACGGAAGTTGTGGCCCCACTCGGAAATACAGTGCGCCTCGTCCACCACCAACAGCGAGATCTGCACGCTTTGCAGGAAGTTACGAAAGCGCTCGTTCTTCAAACGCTCCACGGAAATCATCAGGATCTTCAACTCGCCCGAACGCGCGCGGGCCATCACATCATTCGCCTCATCGCGACTCTGTGCCGAATCAATACTGCCCGCCGAAATACCATGGCGCTGCAGGAAGCCCAATTGGTCCTGCATCAATGCCAACAATGGCGAAACCACCAGCGTCAGGTGCGGCAGCAACACCGCCGACAGCTGATAGCACAGGGACTTGCCTGACCCCGTAGGAAAAATGGCCGCAGCCGAACGGCCGGCCAGTACGGCGCTGACCGTTTCTTCCTGGCCCAGACGAAACTGTGAAAAACCGAAGACCTGCTGGAGGGTGTCGTGCATAAGCTGTCACTCCATTGACCGCTGAGTAGGCTCAAAAACATAGCCTGGGAATCTCAGCGAATCGAGAAAGGTCGCAAGGAAAAAAGAGACAGGATGATACACAGGGTGCAGCAATGGCCTTGGGCCAAATTCGACAAGTTCGACTGTGGCTGTAGGAACACCACAAACCAAATGTGGGAGGGGGCTTGCCCCCGATTGCGATGGATCAGACACACATATCTGACTGATCCAACGCTATCGTGAGCAACCCCCCTCCCACATTTCAGAACTGCACTACAGCTGAATCAGCGATTCTGCACCCGCTCAATCGCCGTGTCATACACCGGGTTGGCCTTCTGTTCCTTGGCCAACTGGTAGTGACGCAACGCATCCGGGAACTGCCCCGCCGCTTCGTAGATCCGCGCAATGTTGTAATAAGCACCTGCACGCACGGTGGCAGCATTGGCGCCGGTGGCAAGGGCGATAGCCTTGCGGTTAGCCCAGATCGACTCGGCAGTGTTGCCGGCTTTCTGATACGCCAGGCCGAGGTTGCCGTAGGCCTTGCCAAAGCCATTGTCCAGTTCGATGGCCTGGCGGAACAGGTCGATCGCCTCGTCCAACTTGCCCGCCTGGTAGGCCGCTTCACCCTGCAGGTTCAGGCGCTTCGCATCGGTTTGTACGGAAGAGCTGACGGTGACCGCGGTGACCGCCACGCTGTCATCCAGCAGCGGTTTGACTTCGTTCAGAACATTCGCGGCATTCACTGTCACGCCACTGAAGGTGTTGATGTCCTGGAAGTCGCCGCTGCCGGTCATGCGGAACACCGTCCACAGGTTGCCGCTGCGGTTTTTAGGCACATAGTAGGTACGCACCAGCGATTGCCCCATGTACACGAACACCTTGGCTTCGCTGTCGGACAACTGGCGCGAGCCTGGGTTGCCGCCATTGCTGTAGTCGTGCACGGCATAAACGTAGCTTTCGCCGTAATGTTTTTTCTGCAGGGTGATGGTTTCCGGGCCGTAGCTGTCGGTGTCATCCACATCCAACTCGGCGTCGGTACCCTTCTGGTTCTCGAAATAGATGTTATTGCCGGGGAAAATCATGTGGGAGTCGAGGTCACTCGGCGTCTTGCCCCACGTCAGCACCACACGCAGGCCGTCGAGGTTCTCCATCACCGGGCTGATAGCGTAGGTCATGCCTTTGCACGGGCATTTCACCACGAGGTTGGAATAGCCGGGCTTCTTGATGATCAGCAGGCTTGAGGCGTCGTCAGCGGCTTCGCTGTTCAGCGTGACCTGACCCTGGCCGTTGGTGCGGCCCACCACGTTCTGCGCGCCGTTACGTTGCAGCAACACTTCGGCGTCGGCAATTTTCTGGTCCTTGACCACCGCACTGAGTACTTCAATCGGCAATTGCTCGGCCTGGACCGAAAACGCCACCGCACACAATGACATCGCCGAGGCGACACGCAGCAAACCCATGCTTAACTCCCTTTAAGTAGTGGGCGGAATCGCCCTACAAGATTTTGCGGTGAAACATACGCTGAAATCAGGCGACTGGCAGACTTTTTGTACAGAATGTGACGTGGTTTTTATCCCGCCTGCCCACTGAAGCATTGCGCTACAATCAAGCCTTGCTAACCAGGAGTACGCTGCCATGAGCGAACCGACGTTTGAGCAAAAACAGGATCACTATCACAAGATCCGCCGTTCCAATTACCTGGCCAGCCTGCGCCTGGAAGGGTTCGACACCCAACCGGCCGACGTCGACAAACCCTTGCCGACCCGCGAAGCCGTTCTTGCCAAGTACCGCAACAGCCCACGCTGATGCTCGACAAATACGGGGTGGGCCAGGATCCGTACTGCTATTCCGGTAGCAGCGTCCTGCGCAACCGCCTCGATTTGCTCGACGAAGCCCGCTTGCATCAAGCCGAGCGGGAATTATCCGAAATTGCCGTAGGCAACCTCCCTCTCTTCCCGCCACCCTACGACCTCGACCGTCTGCAACATATCCACCGCACCCTGTTCGGCGACCTCTACGACTGGGCCGGCGAACTGCGCAGCGTCAACATCCAGAAGGGCGACACGCTGTTCTGCACCCCGGAACGCATCCCACCGGAAGCGGCGAAGGTCATCCGGCGCATGCAAGAGTCGCACTGGTATGTCGGTGTGAGTCAGGCTGAGCTGGTAACGCGCATTGCCGAAGCCTACGGCGACCTCAACGTCATCCACCCCTTCCGCGAAGGCAACGGCCGGGCGCAGCGGATCTTGTTCGAGCAGATCATCGTGAATGCAGGGTTTTCGGTGAATTGGTGGCTGGTGAAACACGCCGCGTGGATACCGGCGAATATTGACGCGGTGGGGTGTGATTATCGGGGGTTGGAGGCGATTTTTGAGCGGTGTATCAGCAGGCCTGCCAGCGCCTGATCGAACCACGAACGATTAAACCATCTGTTTATTGCCCGAGCGCACAGTCCGCCGCCCACCAACGCATCCGCGCTGCCACTGACTTACTGGAAACCTTCTCCTGACTGACCTTCGAACACTCGGACCTCAAAGACATCTCCCACATCACCAACGATGACGCGGTAAGCCAAAAGAAACGCGACGTCATTGACGTTTTTCGCGAGCAAGCTCGCGCCTAAAACTGACCCGCTTGCCTGTTAAATCACAGCCAAGCCACAAACGCCGGAAACGCCTGTAGGAAACCTCCAAACAAAGCGACATCCCCTTCCCAAACTGCTCCAAACGCCCGCTTGACCCTCTACAGAAGTTACCCGTAGCTGAATGAAAATAGCGCGGTTTCAACTTTCTCGGCAGAAACCTGTGAACATCGAAAGGACTCAACACATCGGCCCGGCAAGCTTCGTAGATATCACGCTGGAGACATCAGCATCGATCTGGATGCCAGTGTGAGAGGAGGTATAGGGCCTCAGCGGTCAACACTCTCAATGCATGTCTACTCGGACGAGTCTTAGTGACATGGCCCTTTACCTTCAATCCGCTTCCTTTCTCATTATCTATTTGCTGCTGCACCACCAAATCACAGACCCAATGCTCAGAAAGCACTTCGCAGTCACATGTCTTACAACAGGCCTTATTTTGACGTTCCTACTACCCTATGTAGCGGTGATCCTCAGAATGCCCCTCCTGCCTGTCTTTGTATTCCTGATAGGCTTGGCGCTCTTCATCACTCGAAACAAATACCGCCGCCAACGCAACCAGCCCCTTCATCCACTCCTGCGCGCACCCACCATGAACCTCGCCCCCAACTTCCCCGAAGACTCCGTCATGCAACAACTCCTGCAGCTGCTGCACGAAGAAATCGGCCTGCCGAAACACAAGACGATCCGCCTGCAAACCTCAATCAACTTCGACCTCGGCTGCGACGGCAGTGAGGCCAAGCAACTGATGGATGCACTGGAGCAGGAATTTGCGCTCGACCTGGGCGACTTCGACACTTATCGTTACTTCAACCCGCCGGGGTTCGACGTGTTTCTCAAGCGTCGCGCCAAGGGGCGCGGTGAAAAAGTGCCGCTGACCATCGGCATGCTCTACCTGGCCATCAAGACCCACAGATGGGACACGCAGACGCTGGAAAACCTGAGCTGAAACACAAGGACCTTACATGGACGTCACGATGGGCCTGCTGGCCGCCCTGCTCTGGGGCGGCACCGATTTTCTCGTGGGTCTCAATGCCCGAGCCGTGGGCGTTAAACGCGCGGTGTATTTCGGCCAAGCCCTGGGCTTCCTGATCATGACCCTGTTACTGGTCATTCTCCCAAGCCTCCTGTTCAAATCCCTGGAAGCTGCGCTGAGCGTCTGGCTCCTGGGCATCGCCGCCGCCCTGCTCACTGTCTCCGGCGCCCTGGCGCTGTCCAAGGCCTTCGCCCTCGGCAAAGCAGCCATTGTCGCGCCGCTCGTGACGTCTTACGGCGTGGTGACCACCTTGCTGTCCTGGGCCAGCGGTGAGGACATCAGCCTGACGCAACTGGGTTGCATCGCCCTGTGCGTGATCGGCGTGATCCTCTCCAGCCTGCACAAGGACAACGGTGTTCCCCACAACAACCCACGCCTGTCCATCGCCTACGCCATGCTCGCCGCTTTGCTGTATGGCACCAGCTTCTGGCTGCAAGGCCGCTACACCCTGCCAGCGCTTGGGCCGATCACCATGCTCTGGCTCGGCTACCTGGTGGGGCTGTGCGTGCTGGTGATGATGGTGCTGAAGATCACAGACGGCCTGAAAATCCCACCGCTGAAAAACTGCGCGACGCTGACCGGGGCAAGCTTGATGAACCTGGGTGGGTTCTCGGCGTTTTCGTGGGGAGCGATGGCAGGTTCGGTGTCGGTGGTGACGGTGATCAGTACATTGTCGGGCGGGATCGCGGCGATTCTGGGGTTTGTGTTTTTCAAGGAGCGGTTGTCGGCGGTGCAAGTGTTGGGCGTTGTGCTGGTGCTGGTCGGCGCGGTGGTTTTGCACATCGTCGACTAAGTGTTCGCGCACAAAAAAGCCGCCTCAAGAGGCGGCTTTTTCACAACGCTCGAATCTTACAACTTAGGACCCGCAGCCTTGATCGCATCGCTCACTTCAAACTTCTTGAAGTTTTCGATGAACAGACCCGCCAGCGCCTTCGCCGCTTCGTCATACGCAGCCTTGTCAGCCCAGGTATTACGTGGGTTCAACAGGCCGGTCTCAACGCCTGGCACAGCCAGTGGCACGTCGAGGTTGATGGTGTCGAGGTGTTCGGTTTCTGCACCGATCAACGCACCGCTCTGGATCGCTGCGATGACGCCGCGAGTAGTCGGGATGTTGAAGCGCTTGCCGACGCCGTAGCCGCCGCCGGTCCAGCCGGTGTTGACCAGGTAGACCTTGGAGCCGAAGCCACGGATGCGCTTGATCAGCAGCTCAGCGTATTCGCCAGCCGGGCGCGGGAAGAACGGTGCGCCGAAGCAGGTGGAGAAGGTCGACTTGATGCCACCGCCGGAACCCATTTCGGTCGAACCCACCAGTGCGGTGTAGCCGGAGAGGAAATGGTAGGCCGCTTGTTCTTCGCTGAGGATGGACACAGGTGGCAATACGCCGGTCAGGTCGCAGGTCAGGAAGATCACTGCGTTTGGCTCGCCGCCCAGGTTCTTCTCGGAACGCTTGGCAACGTGCTCCAGCGGGTAGGCGGCACGGCTGTTCTGGGTCAGGCTGACGTTGGTGTAGTCGGCGTGCTTGGCATCGTCGATCACCACGTTTTCCAGCACGGCGCCGTGCTTGATGGCTTTCCAGATGACGGGCTCGTTCTTCTCGGACAGGTCGATGCACTTGGCATAGCAACCGCCTTCGATGTTGAACACCACGCCTTCGCCCCAGCCGTGTTCGTCGTCACCGATCAGGTAACGGCTTTCGTCGGCGGACAGGGTGGTTTTACCGGTGCCCGACAGACCGAAGAACAGGGTCACGTCGCCTGCTTCGCCAATGTTGGCAGCGCAGTGCATCGGCAGCACGTCGGAAGCCGGCAGCAGGAAGTTCTGCACCGAGAACATGGCTTTTTTCATTTCACCGGCGTAACGCATGCCGGCGATCAGCACTTTCTTCTGGGCGAAGTTGAGGATCACGCAACCGTCGGAGTTGGTGCCGTCACGCTCAGGCACGCACTCGAAGTTGGCCACGTTAAGCACTTGCCACTCTTCACGACCGGCCGGGTTGTACTGGGCCGGGTTGATGAACAGGCAACGACCGAACAGGTTCTGCCAGGCAGTCTGGGTGGTCATTTTCACAGCCAGGTAGTGGTCTTCGGAAGCCCCTACGTGAACGTGGGAAACGAAGTGCTCTTGCGCGTTGTTGAACGCCTCGACGCGAGCCCACAGGGCATCGAACTTGTCGGCCGGGAACTTGCGGTTGATCGGGCCCCAGGCGATAGCGTCCTGGGTAGTAGGCTCTTCAACGATGAAACGGTCGACCGGCGAACGGCCAGTACGGTGACCGGTTTCGACGACCAGCGCGCCAGTATCGGCGAGCACGCCTTCACCACGCTGCAGGGCTTCTTTAACCAGATCGTCAACACTCAGATCGGTGTATACGGCGTTGTTGGCTTGCGTCATGAGGTTCCCCGTCGGCCTATGGCCGAGTGCTCCAAACGTTTTGTAGTAGAAAGTTGCGCACTACTACCGCGAAAAAAGTGGGCCGGATTATGCCAGAAAAGCCCAAAAAGAGTAGGGCCCTCCCGTCAGAACTGCGCTAATCCGGCGTTTGTCAGGTGATTTACCTGTGCTTAAACGTTTTAGTGGCGGGTGTCGGAAGGGGTGTCGATGCCTGCACCGGCGAACAATTGGGCGACGTCGGCGGCATCGAACAGGTAGCGCTGGTTGCAGAACTGGCAGTCAATCTCGATATGCCCGCCGTGCTCCACTACCAAATCCTGCGCATCTTCCAGGCCCAGGCTGACCAAGGCGTTGGCCGAGCGCTCGCGCGAGCAGCTGCAATGGAAACGCAGGCCCTGTTCGTCGAACAGCCGCACGGCCTCTTCGTGGTACAGGCGATGGAGAATGGTTTCGTTGTCCAGGCCCAGCAGTTCTTCAGCTTTCAGGGTGTCGGCCAGGGCGATGATGTGGCGCCAGCTTTCAGCACGATCATCGTCGTCCTTGATGCGGTCAGCCGGCAACTGCTGCAGCAACAGGCCACGGGCACGCTTGCCGTCAGCGTTAAGCCAGAACTTGGTGCCGACTTGCTGGGACATTACGAAATAGTTGGTGAAGCAATCCGACAGGGTTTCGCCGTCCAGGTCGACGATGCCTTGATAGCGCTGGCCCTCGGTCGGATCGACGGTGATGGCCAACACGCCGTTGGCCATCAGGTCAGACAAGGTGGCGTCCGGGGCAATCTGGTCGGCTTCGTAACGGGCCAAACCACGGATTTCACGCTCGCTTGAGCATTCGATCATCAGCATCGGCACCGGACCCTCGGAACGCGCCTGCAGGATCAGCAACCCATCGAATTTCATGGTGCCCACCAGCAGCGCCGCCGCCGCCATCAGCTCACCGAGCAATTGCGCGACCGGCTCCGGATAGGGGTGCTTGGCGAGGACTTCGGCGTAGCTGCGCTCCAGCGAGACCAGTTCGCCGCGGGCGTCGTTCTCGTCGAAGATGAAGCGTTGGGTGAAGTCGGTATCCGGTAGATCAGTCATAGGTCTGGGTATCTGAATTGATGACAAATTGATTACAAGGTTTATAGAATTAAACGCTTTAGCACCATTTTGGTGCGATTTTCTAGGGCCGTGGGGGACAGTTTATGAACAATCCGGGTTTGTTCCAAGCCAAGTGGAACCTCGGGCGATGGGCCTTTTGCAATCTACTCGCTATCGGACTGCTGTGTTTTTGGCTGTGGCCCACGGGGCAGATGCTGTGTGTGCTTTTCGACGAGTGGCTGTTTCATCTGCTCAATGACCCGCTGGCAAGCAACTCGACCTGGCTGCACGTATGGGCTGTCGCCAGTTTGCGACCGTTCGACGCGGTGGTTGGAGTGATTCTGCTGTCGCTGTTGATTCGCGGCGACTGGGTATTCAAGGCCGTGCAGGTGCGCCAGGCACTGCTAGGTTTTATTGGCATTCTGCTGCTCTTGCTGTTTATCCGCATGCTGTTTTCCAAATTCGCTGCGCATATGGGCTGGCAACACAGTAGCCCGTCAATGGTGATCAGCGGAGCGATCCAGATGAGCGACTTCTTCCCGGGGCTGGAGAAAACCTGGGAGTTGAAGGACCGTTCGAGCCAGAGTTTTCCAGGCGATCACGCTTCGGTGCTGTTGATCTGGGGGATGTTCATGACGGTGTTCGCCAAGCGCATCGGCCAGGTGCTGGTGATCTGGGGCCTGGCACTGTTGTTCATGATGCCGCGCCTGGTGGCGGGCGCGCATTGGGGCCAGGATGACTACATTGGCGGTGTATTGCTGGCGCTGTTGGCGTTGGGGTGGGGGTACTACACGCCGTTTGCGGCGAAGGTATCGAGTGGGTTGTTGCGGGTGACGGCGCCGGTGTTTGGGCTGCTTCAACACCTGCCGCTGATTGGTCGATTGAGTGTGGTTCGCCCAGCATGATGGCCAAGGGTGAGGGAGCTTGCTCCCTCACTGTCGCAGTCAGTCATCATTGCCACTGCCGCGAAACTTGAACAGATCACGACGCTGCTTCTTGCTCGGCTTGCCATCCGTGGTCATGCCTGTGGCGCCCGCCTTGCGCATTGCCGCCGCATTTTCACGCTTGGCAATGCTGGCTTCGGTCTCGGTGTACAACGCCTGCGCTTCAGGCGCGCCACGGCGCACGATGGAAAGCGCCTGAACCACGACTGTCTTTTCATCAAACCCGACACGAATCTGGAATTCATCGCCGATGCGCGGTTCCTTGCCTGGCTTGCAGCGCTCGCCGCGATGGTGCACCTTGCCACTCTCGATAGCAGCTTTGGCCAGGGCGCGGGTTTTATAGAACCGTGCCGCCCATAACCACTTGTCCAATCGGACCTTTTCTTCCTCTTCCTGCTTTTGAGCCACTTGAATTCCTCGCTCTGAAAAATGTCGCAACTTTACCGTTGAAACCCTTCGACGCATAAACCCCAAGGCTCACCTAAGATACGCCAGGTACACCCTGTTTTCGCGAGGATACGCCGTGACCGACTTTCCCATTTCACTCACCTCGCCCGACCAGCGGTGCGTGGGCTGCCAGCAAAGCGAGCCCTTGGGCTTTGATTTCGCTTTCGCTTACCAGCCTATCGTAGACCTTCGGGATCATTCTATTTTCGCCCACGAAGCCTTGGTGCGGGGTACGCAAGGTGAAGGCGCGTTGTCGGTACTTGAACAGGTCAATGAACACAACCGTTACCGCTTCGACCAGCGTTGCCGTACACAGGCCATTGCCGGGGCTGCTGCATTGGGGATGCAAACCCGCTTATCCATCAACTTCATGCCCAATGCCGTATATCGGCCTGAGCTCTGTATTCGCAGCACCCTGGAAGCGGCGCAGGCACATAACTTTCCGCTGGATCGCTTGATTTTCGAGACTCTGGAACACGAGCACATAGATAACTATCGCCATTTGACGAATATTCTGCGTGAATACCGCGAATTCGGCTTCATGACCGCCATCGACGATTTCGGCGCGGGTTATTCGGGGCTGAATCTGCTGGCCGATTTCCAACCTGACTTGATCAAACTCGACATGGCGCTGATCCGCGATGTCGACCAGGACCGTGTCCGCCAGGTGATCGTCCAGGGGATTGTCACAATCTGTGAGCAGTTGGGGGTTACTGTCATCGCCGAAGGCATCGAAAGTGCCGGCGAGCGCGACTTCCTGTTCGATTGCGGAATATTTCTGATGCAGGGCTACTGGTTCGCCAGGCCCGCATTCAAAGCGTTGGCCGAGGTTTCTCCTCAGGCCTGGGCGAATTAACCGGTTACCCATATTGAAGACATTTGACCATTTGACCGTTGTGGGTCTGCGTGAGTGGGTGGCACTTCCCGACTTGGGAGTGGCAGGCCTGCGCGCGAAGATCGACACCGGCGCCAGCACCTCAAGCCTGCACGCTACCGATATCGAGCCGTTTGAGCGCGACGGTGAGAAGTGGGTGCGTTTTACCGCGCACCTGGGCAGCGTTGTGCAACTGCGTCACCGCCGCTGCGAAGCACCCTTGGTGACGATGAAAACCATCAAAAGCTCCAACGGCCACGCCCAGGTGCGTTATGTCATCAGCACCACGCTGGCGCTGGGTGACAGGGTGTGGCGGGTGGAGTTCACCCTGGCCTGCCGCAAAGCCATGCGTTACCGGCTGTTGCTGGGCTCCAAAGCCTTGATTGACGGCCAACTGGTGGTCAACCCCGGCATCAAGTACGTTCAAGACAAGCCGGTGTTCCCGGTCTCTACTCTTTCTGTCCCAGGTGCTGCATGAAGATTGCTGTGCTGTCGCGAAACCCGCGTCTGTATTCCACCCGCCGCCTGGTTGAGGCCGGCACCGAACGTGGCCACGAAATGGTGGTGATCGACACGTTGCGTGCCTATATGAACATTGCCAGCCACAAGCCGCAGATCCACTACCGGGGCAAGCCGCTGGAGGGGTTTGATGCCGTGATCCCTCGCATTGGTGCCTCAGTAACGTTTTATGGCTGCGCGGTCTTGCGTCAGTTTGAAATGATGGGGGTGTTTCCCCTTAATGAATCGGTCGCCATAGCCCGTTCACGGGACAAGTTGCGTTCGCTACAGTTGTTGTCGCGCCGAGGTATCGGCCTGCCGGTGACTGGCTTTGCCCACTCCCCCGATGACATCCCCGACCTGATCGACATGGTCAACGGTGCCCCCCTGGTGATCAAGGTGCTGGAAGGCACCCAGGGTATCGGCGTGGTGCTCTGTGAAACCGCGACGGCGGCCGAATCCGTGATCGAGGCGTTCATGGGTCTCAAGCAGAACATCATGGTTCAGGAGTACATCAAGGAAGCCGGCGGCGCGGATATCCGCTGCTTCGTGGTGGGCGACAAGGTGATTGCGGCGATGAAACGCCAGGCCAAGCCGGGGGAGTTCCGCTCCAACCTGCACCGTGGCGGCAGCGCCAGCCTGATCAAGATCACCCCGGAAGAACGCATGACCGCGCTGCGGGCAGCCAAGGTGATGGGGTTGAGCGTGGCGGGCGTGGATATCCTGCGCTCCAATCACGGGCCATTGGTGATGGAGGTGAATTCGTCACCGGGCTTGGAAGGCATTGAAACCACCACCGGCAAGGACGTGGCAGGGATCATCATTCAGCATCTGGAGAAGAATGGCGGGCCGAATATGACCAGGACCAAGGGCAAGGGCTGATAAGAAACGGCGTTTGAAACAACGCAAAACCAATGTGGAAGCGGGGTTGCTCGCGAAGGCGTAGTGTCAGTCAGACCACCTGTGACTGATACACCGCTTTCGCGAACAACCCCGCTCCCACCTATGGCCTGCGTTGTTGCTTAGACCGCGTCTCGGGGTAGCATCAGGCCAAGCGGCAAGCGTACCCGCGCTTCCAGGCCACCCTCTTCTCGATTGCGCAGCTCAACATTGCCGCCATGCATCGATGCAATCCGCCGCACAATCGCCAGCCCCAAGCCGGTTCCCTTGCCACCTCGTGCACGGTCGCCGCGGGTGAAGGGGTTGAAGATACCTTCCAACTCGTCCGGGTCGATGCCTGCGCCCCGGTCCATCACGCTCAGCACCACATAAGGTGCAGCACTGTCGCCGGACACATACGCCGCCACTTCTACATCGGAACCGGCGTGATGCAAGGCGTTGCCGATCAGGTTGTTCAACAGGCGCTTCATCGATACCCGACGCAAGGCAAACGGCTGGATCGGCTCCAGGCGCATGCGCACCTGCTCACCATTCTGGTTGTAGGGCGCGACCACCTCACGCACCAAGTCCGTCAGGTCGACTTCTTCCACCACTTCATCACGGCCATCCCGGATAAACGCCAGGAACTGGTCGAGAATCGCATCCATGTCCTCGATGTCGCGGACCATGTCATCGGTGAGGTCCGTATGGTTGCCCATCAACTCCAGAGACAAGCGCAGTCGCGTCAACGGTGTGCGCAAGTCATGGGACACCCCCGCCAGCATCAACTCGCGCTCGCGCCCGGCCTGTTCGACGTCCTCCGCCATCTGGTTGAACGCGCCGTACACCTCGGTCATCTCGCTGGGCGTGTCGCTGACCGGCAGGCGCACGCTGCGGCCCTGGCCCAATTGACGGGCGGCGAACACAAGGCGTTTAAGCGGCTGGTTGAGCTGGCGCACGAAAATCCACGCCGACGCCGTTGACAGCAAGCCGATCGCCAGGAACCAACCCAACACATTCCAAATCTTCTGCCCCCGAAGCGGATGCGGGTACAGCGGCACTTTCAGCCAGTCCTCGCCCAGGCTTGGCGCACGCACCCACAATGCCGGCGACACATGCATGCGCAGCCGTACCTCGGTGTCTTCACCCAGTTCGGCCTGCATCTGGCGTTGGTAGATTTCACTGTAGGGCCAATGCTGCTCGCCCTCCGGCACTCCCGCACCGGCGACACGTACCAGGGTCGCGGCCTTGGCGATCTTCTCGCGGTTCTCAGGGTCTGCCGCCCAATAGGCGCGCAGCGTCAGGGCGACACCGTGGCTGTATTGTCGATCCACCAGCACGTCCTCGTTCATCAACAGATAAACCAGTGTGAGTGCCTTGGAAAACAGAACGACGATCAGCACCAGCCAGAGGGTGCGGGAGAAGAAACTTTGGGGGAACCACAGCGGGGTTTTCATAGAAGACTGCTAGATACCTTGCAGAAACGAGCGGCGCTCGCAGAATTGCAGACGCCGGGCATCCCGTCGACCCTCATGGAGTCAAACGCCAGGATGCCCCCCCCTGCAAATCACCGGTCAACTGGTTTTATTGCCGTCCGGAACAAACACATAACCGACGCCCCACACCGTCTGGATATACCGCGGCTTGGACGGGTCCGGCTCGATCATCCGACGCAGACGGGAGATCTGTACGTCGATGGACCGCTCCAGCGCATCCCATTCCCGGCCACGGGCGAGGTTCATCAGCTTGTCGCGAGTCAGCGGCTGGCGAGCGTTCATCACCAGGGCCTTGAGCACGGCGAATTCGCCGGTGGTCAGCATGTGCACTTCATCGCCACGCTTTAGCTCACGGGTCGCCAGCGACAGTTCGTAGTCGCCAAAGGTGACGCTTTCGTCTTCGCTGCCTGGTGCACCCGGTACCGGGGCTGCCTGGCGACGCAACACGGCCTTCACCCGCGCCATCAGCTCGTCAGGGTTGAAAGGCTTGGCCAGGTAGTCATCGGCGCCCAGTTCGAGGCCCTTGATGCGACTCAGCTCATCACCCTTGGCGGTGAGCATGATGATTGGAATCTGGTTGTTTGCGCCGCGCAGGCGTTTGCAGGCGGTCAGGCCGTCTTCGCCGGGCAGCATCAGATCGAGTACGACCAGGTTGAAGACTTCACGCCCCAACAGACGGTCCATCTGCTCGGTGTTCGGCACCGCACGGGCGCGATAGCCCTTGGAGTTGAAGAAACGCTCCAGCAGGCTGCTCAGCCCCGGATCGTCGTCAACGATGAGAATTTTTTCGCCTTCAGCAGTTTGTGCAGTGCTGCTCATTAGATGCTCCTCTTATCTCGGCGCGCATTATGGCCTAGCTGCCGTTATACGCACCGTGTGCATTGTTAGCAGATTTTTCCTCAACTGCCAGCGAACCCGCGCCCTACAACCGTTGGCGCAATCCCCCCCAAGGGCAGAACGCTGGTTATAATGCGGCGCCGTCGCGCAGGGCAACGTCCGATCGTTACCGTTTGATGCCGAGGCTTTTTTCACCCCGCTTGTGTGATTTTTTCGATTTCGAGGGTCAATAGGCTGCCTCTTGACCCAGGCAGCGGCGCCAGTCGGGCCGCTCAACCAGCCTCCCAGGGCCTTGTTTTCCGGGCCTGCGAGCTGCTTTTCAGAATTTCAGGTGGTTTTATGGACAGCATCAACAGCCGCATCGCCGAGGAACTCGGTGTACGCCCACAACAGGTCGAAGCGGCCGTCGCTCTACTGGATGAAGGCTCCACCGTGCCCTTCATCGCCCGTTACCGTAAAGAAGTGACCGGCAGCCTCGACGACACCCAACTGCGTCACCTGGAAGAGCGCCTGCGCTACCTGCGAGAACTCGACGAACGGCGCATCAGCATCCTCGCCAGCATCGAGGAACAAGGCAAGCTGACCCCGCAGTTGGAACGCGATATCAAACTCGCCGACACCAAAACCCGCCTCGAAGACCTCTACCTGCCGTACAAGCAGAAGCGTCGCACCAAGGGCCAGATCGCCCTGGAAGCCGGCCTGGGCGACCTCGCCGACGGCCTGTTCAACGACCCGTCGCTGACCCCGGAAACCGAAGCCGCGCGCTTTATCGACGCCCAAAAAGGCGTCGCCGACGTCAAGGCCGCCCTCGAAGGCGCCAAGTACATCCTCATGGAGCGCTTCGCCGAAGACGCCAGTTTGCTGGAAAAACTGCGTAACTATTTGAAGCAAGAAGCCATCCTCAGCGCCCGCGTCATCGCTGGTAAAGAGGAGGAAGGCGCCAAGTTCCGCGATTACTTCGAACACGACGAACCGCTGAAAAGCATGCCGTCCCACCGTGCGCTCGCCATTTTCCGTGGCCGCAACGAAGGTATTCTCAGCTCCGCGCTGAAGGTCGGCGACGAATTGCCGGGCACCATGCACCCGTGCGAAGGCATGATCGGTCAACAATTCGGCATCCAGAATCAGAACCGTCCTGCGGACAAGTGGCTCGGTGAAGTGGTGCGCTGGACCTGGAAGGTCAAGCTCTACACCCACCTGGAAACCGACCTGCTCGGTGAGCTGCGCGACGGCGCCGAGACAGAGGCGATCAACGTGTTCGCCCACAACCTGCACGACCTGCTGCTGGCCGCCCCGGCCGGCCCGCGCGCCACTCTGGGCCTCGACCCGGGCCTGCGTACCGGCTGCAAGGTCGCCGTGGTCGACTCCACCGGCAAGTTGCTGGACCACGCCACGGTGTATCCGCATGTACCGCACAACAAATGGGACCAGACCCTCGCGATCCTGGCCGCCCTGTGCGCCAAGCACGCGGTGGACCTGATCGCCATCGGCAACGGCACCGCCAGCCGTGAAACCGACAAACTGGCCGCCGATCTGATCAAGAAATACCCCGCCATGAAGATGACCAAAGTCATGGTCTCCGAGGCCGGCGCTTCGGTGTACTCGGCGTCGGAACTGGCCTCCAAGGAATTCCCGGACCTCGACGTGTCGATCCGTGGCGCGGTGTCCATCGCCCGTCGCCTGCAGGATCCACTGGCCGAACTGGTCAAGATCGACCCTAAATCCATCGGCGTCGGCCAGTACCAGCACGACGTGTCGCAGCTGAAACTGGCACGTGGCCTGGACGCAGTGGTGGAAGACTGCGTAAACGCCGTCGGCGTGGATGTGAACACCGCCTCCGTCGCCTTGTTGGCGCGTATTTCCGGCCTCAACGCCACCCTGGCGCAAAATATCGTGAACCACCGCGACGAAAACGGCGCGTTCAAAACCCGTGCAGCGTTGAAAAAAGTCGCACGCCTGGGTGAAAAAACCTTCGAACAGGCCGCCGGTTTCCTACGCGTAATGAACGGCGACAACCCGCTGGATTCCTCCGCGGTTCACCCGGAAGCGTACCCACTGGTGCAACGCATCGCCGCCGAGACCGACCGCGATATCCGTTCGCTGATCGGCGACGCCGCGTTTCTCAAGCGCCTGGATCCCAAGAAGTACACCGACGAAACCTTCGGTGTACCGACCATCACCGACATCCTGCAAGAGCTGGAAAAGCCGGGCCGCGACCCCCGTCCCGAGTTCAAGACCGCCGAGTTCCAGGACGGCGTCGAAGACCTCAAGGACCTGGAGCTGGGCATGATCCTCGAAGGCGTGGTCACCAACGTGACCAACTTCGGCGCGTTTGTGGACATCGGCGTTCATCAGGACGGTTTGGTGCATATCTCCGCGCTTTCGGAGAAGTTCATCAAGGATCCGCGTGAAGCGGTAAAAGCCGGTGACGTGGTCAAGGTCAAGGTCATGGAAGTCGACATCCCGCGCAAACGCGTTGGCCTGTCGATGCGCATGAGCGACACCCCTGGCGAGAAAATCGACGGTGCCCGCGGCGCACGTCCTGGTTCGGCGCCGCGCCAGTCGCAAAACAACGCGCCGCGCAAGGAAACGGCCACCACCGCGCCAAGCAACAACGCCATGGCCTCGCTGTTTGCCAACGCTAAACAGTTGAAGAAACGCTGATGGAAATCCCGGCCGGTTTGACCCAGAGCGCGTTCAGCGAACTGATCGGCTGCCGCCTGCAACGCCTTGAGGAAGGCGTTGCCGAGGTGGCCCTGACCCTGGAGCCGCACCTGCGCAACCGCGCGGGCAAGCTCCATGGCGGGGCGATTTTCAGCCTGGTGGACATTACGATGGGGCTGGCCTGCTCCAGCGCCCATGGTTTCGACCAACAAAGTGCGACCATCGAGTGCAAGATCAACTATATCCGAGCCGTGTCTGACGGTGACGTGCTGTGCACCGGTCGGGTGATCCATGCCGGTCGTCGCACGTTGGTGGTCGAAGCGGACGTGTACCAGGACGAAAGACTTGTCGCAAAAGCACAGGGCACCTTCGCTGTCCTATAGCTCCCCACCCCCGATTTGAGTTAATTTCGGCGCTGCAATCACGGCGTCGGAATTTTCTCGCCGCGCTGTAGCCAAATTCATGGAGTGAAGTCGGCATTTTCAGAGCGGGTTAAATCGACTCTAAACCAGGCGATCACGCCAGTTTTAACTTCACCCTTGTAGACCGTCCTGCCCACCCCCATATTGGGGCGACTGACGCGTGAAGGAATCCAACTTGAGCGAACTTCTCAACCGCCGCCTGGCCCTGCTCGGCAAGCGCGAACACCTCTCCCTGCTAGAGCAGTGCTTGCACGGCATCGAGCGCGAATGCCTGCGTGTCACCGGTGAGGGTCGACTGGCGCAAACGCCGCACCCTGAAGCCCTGGGCGCCGCGTTGACCCACGAACAGATCACCACCGACTACTCGGAATCGCTGCTGGAGTTCATCACTCCCGCCCTGCCCAACCCGGCCGATACCCTGAGCAGCCTGGACAAGATCCATCGTTTTGCCTACACCAAGCTCGGCAGCGAATACCTGTGGAGCCCTTCGATGCCGTGCCCGTTGCCGGCCGAGGAAGACATTCCGATTGCCTACTACGGCACGTCCAACATCGGGCAGCTCAAGTACGTGTACCGCAAGGGCTTGGCGCTGCGTTACGGTAAGACCATGCAGTGCATCGCCGGCATCCACTACAACTTTTCCCTGCCGGAACAGTTGTGGCCGCTATTGAAGGAAACTGAAGGATTTGTCGGCACTGACCGCGACTACCAGTCCAATGCCTATATCGCGCTGATCCGCAATTTCCGTCGCTACAGCTGGTTGCTGATGTACCTGTTCGGTGCTTCGCCTGCGCTGGACGCCGGTTTTCTGCGCGGTCGCTCGCACCAATTGGAGGTGTTGGACGCCGATACGCTGTACCTGCCCTACGCCACCAGCCTGCGCATGAGCGACCTGGGTTACCAGAGCAACGCCCAAGCGGGCCTGACGCCGTGCTACAACGATCTGAGCAGCTACACCGATAGCCTGCGTGAAGCGGTGGCAACGCCCTACGCGCCGTACGTCGAAGTCGGCACGCATAAGGACGGTGAGTGGGTTCAGCTCAACACCAACATCCTGCAGATCGAGAACGAGTACTACTCCAACATTCGCCCCAAACGCGTGACCTACACCGGCGAACGGCCGATCCAGGCGCTGATGGCCCGTGGCATTCAGTACATCGAAGTGCGTTGCCTGGACATCAACCCGTTCCTGCCGATGGGTATCGACCTGCCGGAATCGCGCTTCCTCGACGCGTTCCTGCTGTACTGCGCGTTGAACGACAGCCCGCTGTTCGCCAACAACGAGTGCGGCAATGCGACCTCCAACTTCCTCAGTGTGGTCAAGGAAGGTCGCCGCCCCGGCCTGCAATTGCAGCGTCAGGGCCAGGCAGTGGACATGAAGGAATGGGCCGCCGAGCTGCTGGAGCAGATTGCTCCGTTGGCTGCTTTGCTCGATGAAGCCCACGGCATCACCGAACACAGCCAGGCGCTGGACGCTCAGTTGGCCAAGGTCGAGGACCCGTCCCTGACGCCATCGGCACAGGTGCTGGCGGCCATGGCCGAGCGCAAAGAGAGTTTTGCGCAGTTCTCCCTGCACCAGAGCCAACTGCATGCCGAGCACTTCCGCAAGGAGCCCTTACCGGCTGAAGAGCAGGCACGCTTTGAAGAGCTGGCGCGTCAGTCGCTGGTGCAGCAGGCGGAGCTGGAACAGAACGAAGTGGGCGATTTTGATGTGTTTGTCGGGTCATACCAGGCGAGCATTCTGGCGATCAGCAACTAAATCCTTTCGCGGTCCGCTGTGGGAGCTGGCTTGCCTGCGATAGCATCAACTCGGTCTATCTGGAATACCGAGTTGTCTGCATCGCAGGCAAGCCAGCGCCCACATTTGCCCCTCAGCCTGAAGACCGGGTCCCACTTTTCTGCTCATAAGCTAATTCGAAAACGTTATTTATTTTCGGATTCTTAGATCATTTAGTCTCCTCGCATGCCGACCCTCGGCCGCCTGATTGAGGAGCTTCCCCTTGAAACTGCTTACCCCTTTGCGCCTCTTGGCCGCATTGTCCCTGGCCGGTGCCAGCCTGTTTGCCCAGGCGGCGGATGTGACCATTGCTTACCAGACCACCGTAGACCCGGCCAAAGTCGCCCAGGCCGACGGCGCCTACGAAAAAGCCACTAACGCCAAGATCAACTGGCGAAAATTCGACAACGGCGCCGACATCATCGCCGCCATTGCGTCCGGCGACGTGCAGATCGGCTACCTCGGTTCCAGCCCGCTGACCGCGGCGATCACCCGCAAAGTGCCGGTGGAAACCTTCCTCGTCGCCACCCAGATCGGTGGTGCCGAAGCCTTGGTGGCGCGCGACGGCTCGGGGATCAACGGCCCGCAGGACCTGATCGGTAAAAAGGTCGCGGTGCCCTTCGTGTCCACCGGGCACTACAGCTTGTTGGCCGCGCTGAAGCACTGGAACATCGACCCGTCCAAAGTGACCATCCTCAACCTCGCACCACCGGCGATCATCGCCGCCTGGAAGCGCGGTGATATCGACGCGACTTACGTGTGGGACCCCGCCCTGGGCGTGGCCAAGGAAAACGGCAAGGTGCTGATCACCTCTGGCGAACTGGCCAAGTTCGGCGCGCCGACCTTCGATGCCTGGATCGTGCGTAAGGATTTTGCCGAGAAGCACCCGCAAATCGTCACGGCTTTTGCCAAAGTCACCCTGGATGCCTACGCCGCCTACCGCAAAGACCCGCAAGCCTGGCTCGCCGACAAAGGCAACGTCGACAAACTGGTGAAACTCTCCGGCGCCAAGGCCAGCGACATCCCGCTGCTGCTGCAAGGCAACGTCTACCCGCTGGCCGCCGACCAGGTGACCCTGCTGGGCGCACCGACTACCCAGGCCGTGACCGACACCGCTGCGTTCCTCAAGGAACAAGGCAAGGTCGACGCCGTGCTGCCGGACTACGCCCCTTACATCAGCGCCAAGTTCATTACCCACTGATCAGGAGTTAATTGCGATGGCCTTGCTACAACTGGAGCGCATCAGCGCACAGTACCCAGGCGCCACAGAACCGGTACTGTCCGACATCTCACTCGACCTGGGGCCCCAGCAATTGCTGGTGGCCCTCGGCCCGTCCGGCAGTGGCAAGACTTCGCTGTTGAACCTGATTGCCGGCTTTGTCGAACCGTCTGCCGGGCGCATCACCCTCGATGGCGTGCCGGTCAAAGGCCCGAGCGCCGAGCGCGGCGTGGTGTTTCAGGATGACGCCCTGCTGCCCTGGCAGGACGTGCTGGCCAACGTGGGTTTCGGCCTGGAGCTGGCCGGCGTGTCCAAGGCACAACGTGAAGTGCGCGCTCGGGAAATGCTGGCCCTGGTGGACCTGGCCGGCTTCGACAGTCGTCGTATCTGGCAGCTCTCCGGTGGGCAGAAGCAACGCGTCGGCCTGGCCCGCGCGCTGGCTGCCGATCCTCGCGTACTGCTGATGGACGAACCCTTCGGCGCCCTCGATGCCTTCACTCGCGAACAGATGCAGGAGCTGCTGCTGCAAGTCTGGCGGCGCACGGCCAAGCCAGTGTTCCTGATTACCCACGACATCGAAGAGGCGGTATTCCTCGCCACTGACCTGATCCTGCTGGCGCCCAATCCCGGCCAGATCGTCGAGCGTCTGAGCCTGGACTTCGGCCAACGCTACGCTGCCGGAGAGTCGGCACGGGCGATCAAGTCCGACCCGCGTTTTATCGAAACCCGCGAACACGTGTTGGGCAAAGTGTTCTCCCAACGGCAGGTGTCCGCATGAGCAGCTACGAACTTCCCGTCATGACCGCCAAGCCGGCGGCGCACGCGCCTATCCCCGTGCGTCGCAGCTTGAGCACGCGCTGGATCAGCCTGCTGACCCTGGTCGCCTTGCTGATCATTTGGTGGGCCGTGACCGCTACCGGTGTGATCGAACCACTGTTCCTGCCGCCGCCGTCCGCCGTACTGCAAAAAGGCTGGCTGCTGGCGACCACGGGCTACATGGACTCCACCTTGTGGCAACACTTGAGTGCAAGCCTCAGCCGCATCGGCCTGGGCCTGGGGTTTGCGGTGCTGACCGCCGTGCCGGTGGGGATCGCCATCGGCTCCAGCCGTATCGCCCGTGGCATCCTCGACCCGCTGATCGAGTTCTATCGACCGATCCCGCCGCTGGCCTATCTGCCGCTGATCGTGATCTGGTGCGGCATTGGCGAGCTGTCCAAGGTGCTGCTGATTTACCTGGCGATCTTCGCGCCGATTGCCATCGCCACCGCCACCGGTGTGCGCACTGTCGACCCGGCCAAGCTGCGCGCGGCGCAGTCGTTGGGCGCCACCCGTGCCCAGTTGATTCGCCATGTGATCCTGCCGAGTGCCCTGCCCGACATCCTCACCGGCGTCCGCATCGGCCTGGGGGTGGGCTGGTCGACATTGGTCGCCGCCGAGTTGATCGCCGCCACCAGCGGCCTGGGCTTCATGGTGCAATCGGCGGCGCAGTTCCTGGTGACCGATGTGGTGGTGCTGGGCATCCTGGTCATCGCCCTGATCGCCTTCGCCATGGAAATGGGCCTGCGTGCCCTGCAGCGTAAATTAGTGCCCTGGCATGGCCAGGCACATTGAGTGATGAGAACAGTATGAGCAGCCTCACCATTACCCCCTTGAGCACCGCCTTGGGCGCCCAGATCAGTGGCGTCGATATCACCCGCCCGCTGAGCCTCGAACAGCGCGACGCCATCGAGCAGGCGTTGCTCACCCACTCAGTGCTGTTCTTCCGCGGCCAGGAAATCAACCCGCAACAACAGGCACGGTTCGCGGCGAATTTCGGTGACCTGCACATCCACCCGATCTACCCCAACGTGCCGGAACAGCCTGAAGTACTGATCCTCGATACCGCCGTCACCGACGTGCGCGACAACGCCGTATGGCACACCGACGTGACCTTCCTGCCCACTCCGGCACTCGGTGCGGTCCTCAGCGCCAAGCAGCTGCCAGCATTTGGCGGCGATACGCTGTGGGCCAGCGGGATTGCGGCGTATGAGGCGTTGTCCAAGCCGTTGCAGCGGTTGCTCGATGGGCTGACGGCGACCCATGACTTCACCAAGTCCTTCCCACTGGAGCGCTTTGGCAACACCGCCGAAGACCTGGCGCGCTGGGAAGAAACCCGCAAGAAGAACCCGCCGCTGTCACACCCGGTGGTGCGCACGCATCCGGTGAGCGGCCGCAAGTCGCTGTTTGTGAGTGATGGGTTTACCACCAGGATCAATGAGCTGGAGCCGGCGGAAAGCGAGGCGATCCTGAAGCTGTTGTTTGCCCACGCAACACGCCCGGAGTTCACCATCCGCTGGCGCTGGCAGGAAAATGACGTGGCGTTCTGGGATAACCGCGTGACGCAGCATTACGCGGTGGACGACTACCGGCCGCAGCGGCGGGTGATGCATCGCGCGACCATTCTTGGGGATGTACCTTTCTAGAGACAACCAGCGATCAAAAGGTAGGAGCGGGCTTGCTCGCGAAGGCAGAGTGTCAGTCAACAGATTCAGCGACTGATCCACTGCATTCGCGAGCAAGCCCGCTCCCACATTGACCGTGTTACGCCAGGTTATTCAGCAGTAGATGGCTTTTCCCACAAGTTGATCCCACCTTCCTGCGCAAACCGATCAATCTCCGCCAGTTCTTCCGCGCTGAAGCTCAGGTTCTTCAACGCACCGACGTTCTCGATAATCTGCTCCGGCCGGCTCGCACCAATCAGCGCACTGGTGACCCGTGGATCACGCAGGGTCCAGGCCAACGCCAGTTGCGCCAGGCTCTGGCCACGACGCTGGGCGATTTCATTCAGCGCCCGCACGTGGGCGATGTTGGCTTCGGACAGGTGCTTGGCCTGCAGCGAACCACCGCCGGGACGGTTCACCCGCGCATCCGCCGGTACGCCGTTGAGGTACTTATCGGTCAGCAGCCCCTGGGCCAACGGCGTGAACGCGATCACGCCAGCGCCGAGTTCTTCGGTGGTGTCCAGCAGGTCTTTTTCCACCCAGCGGTTGAGCAAGTTGTAGGCTGGCTGGTGAATCAACAGCGGCACTTTCCACTCTTTCAGCAGCGCAGCGATTTCGCGGGTTTTGACACCCGAGTAGGACGAGATGCCGATGTACAACGCCTTGCCTTGTTGCACGGCGGTGGCGAGGGCGCTGGCGGTTTCTTCCAGGGGGGTGTCGGCGTCAAAACGGTGGGAGTAGAAAATATCCACGTAGTCGACACCCAGGCGTTGCAAGCTCTGGTCGAGGCTGGCCAGCACGTATTTGCGCGAACCACCGCCCTGGCCGTAGGGGCCGGGCCACATGTCCCAGCCGGCTTTGCTGGAGATGATCAGTTCATCACGGTAATGCTTGAAGTCTTCGCGCAGCAAACGGCCGAAGTTGATTTCGGCGCTGCCGTAGGGCGGGCCGTAGTTGTTGGCCAGGTCGAAGTGGTTGATGCCCAGGTCAAACGCGGTGCGCAGCAGGGCACGCTGGGTGTCGATCGGGGTGCTGTCGCCAAAGTTGTGCCACAGGCCCAGGGACAGCGCCGGCAGCACTAATCCACTGCGACCTACGCGGCGGTACGGGATAGATTCATAGCGGTTTTCGGCAGCAATGTAAGTCATCGAATCCTCTCTTGGACGTCGGCAAATAAGGCCTGGGAATAAGGCTATTCCCGGGCCTTTCAACCAGCTGAATCGCTTAAGTCTGCCCGTCCTTTTTACAGCAATTTCCTACCAGAGTGGAACGACATAGCTGACATAGAAGCGGTTTTCATCTTGCACGGTCGCGCCGCTGATATCCGGGCTGGCGTGGGCGTTTTTCCAGGTAACGCCCAGGCCCTTGAGAGAGCCGGTGGGCACTTGATACGCCACGGCGACGTTGCGTTCCCATTCGCTGGTGGTGCCTTGCGCCGTTCGGATGTCATCGCCGTGGGCGTAGGCGGCTGAGAACGTCAGGCCGGTGAGGCCGAGTTTGCCGAAGTCATATTTGTACTGCGCCAGCCAAGTGCGCTCGCCGGCGTGCTGGAACTTGTTCAATTGCAGGTTGGTGAGTGCCGGAGTGTCAGCGCCTGAGCCTGGCCCCTGGCGGTTGTCGCCACTGTTCAGGCCGGAATCCAGGTACGGGAAGTCGCTGTCACCGCTGTTCTTCTGGATACCCAGACCGACGGTATGGCCGTCCAGGCTGTAGCTCTCAAGCAAACTGGCGGTGGTCTGGTTGATGCGTCCCTTGCTCGCGCCGTCGCCGTAGAGGCCAGAGGATGCGTAGTCATTGTCGCCAGCCGCGTTGCCGCCCACACCCAAACTGCGGAACACACGCAGATCGGTGTCGATCGCGCCCACGGACAAGGCGTCATGCCGCTTGGCGCCCAGGAAGAACTGCTGGTAGTAATCCTCAAGGTTGGAGTACCACAGACTGACCGTGGTGTTCTGGATGCCGGTGTAATCCGCACCGCCAAACAGGAAGCGATCGCTCTGTTGGGTGCCCCCGGCGGTGATCATGCCTTGGTCGCCGGTTTCGTTGCGGATCTTGGTCTTGAAGATATCGCCGCCGGTGAAAGTGAAGTCGCTGAGGTCCTTGGACACCAGTTGCACACCGGTGTTGGTCTGCTGGTACAGGCGCCCGTCCGTGTTGGCGAGTATCGGATTGTTGCCGTAGAGCGTGCCGACACGCAGTTCATCCTGGGCGAAACGCATCTTGAACGTCGGGCTCAACACACCGAACTGGTCAGCGGACTTGCCGTTGTCCAGCGGAAACATGCTGCCGGGGTAGCGGCCCTGGTGATCCTTGTCGTTGAGGTCGCCACCGGAGTCCAGCTTCAATCCATAGAACGCCTGCAGGTCCAGGCCAAAACCCACCGGGCCTTCGGTGTAGCCGGACTTGAAGTTGAACTCGAACCCCTGGCCCCAATCACGAATGCTGTGGGCCTTGGCGTTGCTGTTCACCACATCGCGCCCCTGCTGGTTCAGGTAGCGATTGAGCAAGGTCACATCGGCGTGGCTGTCATCGATAAAGTCGGCGTGGGCGGACAGCATAAAGCTCGCCATGGCGGCACCCACCATAGGGCTTATCAACGTCTTCATTGTTACCGGTCTCCGTCACTGTGCTGAAATGAAAGCGTCAAACGCTTCACACAATTACGCAGTGGCCAGATGACAGTTCCGCGTCAAAACAGCGCCTTGACGGATGAAATTAAGTTTAAAAAAGCCCCGTAGAACGGGGCTTTGCGGGGAGTTGAGCGTCAGCGCACCAAGTGCAGGAACTGCAGGTGCCGCTCGTACTGGTCGAGGATGTCGTTGATGATCTGTTCCTTGGTGTAGCCCACCAGGTCATAGTCCTGGCTGCCCTCGGCCAAGTGCACTTCCGCACGGTAGTAGCGGCGGTTGTTGATCTCTTTGGAGCCCATGCCACCACGGGCAAATGACGGCGTGAAGTAGCCGCGCATCTGCACCAGGTAGACGAATGGACGCTCCTCGCCATGGCCGATTTCCAGGCTGACGCTGTCGTTGGACGGGTCAGGCTGAGTGACCACGTTCAGGCCTTTCTCGACGAACACCGCCGTCACCTCTTCAATCGCCGGGCGAACCGTCGATTCAAGGAAGCGATACACCTCATCCCGCGAAGGGAAGTGCACCGCCTGGCTCAAGCGCTGACGCCAGCCACCACGCCCCTTGCGTGCAGCAGAGACCGGTGCCAGCGAATGCAGCTGGGCGATCTGCTTCTGCGACTCCAGGTAGAACGCCTTGTGCAGCCCCCACATCATCAGCAGCAGGATCATCGAAAACGGTAACGAGGTCAGCACCACCGCTGACTTGAGCGAATCAATACTGCCCGCAAACAGCAAGGCACTGGTGACCAGCGCGGTCATCGCACCCCAGAACACCCGCAGCCATTTCGGCCCGTCTTCATCGGCGTTGCCACCTTTGGACGACAAGGTAGACAGCACCACGGTGCCCGAGTCGGCGGAGGTCACGAAGAACACGAAGCTGATGAACACCGTGACCGCGATAACCGTCTTGCTCCACGGGTAAGTTTCCAGCAGCAGGTACAGACTCATCGACGGGTCATCGATGGCCGACTGGCCGAGTGCGACCAGCCCGTGGTTGAGCACTTGGTCGATGGCGCTGTTGCCGAAAATCGACATCCACGCCAGGGTGAAACCCAGCGGGATCAGCAGCACGCCGAACACGAACTCGCGGATGGTACGCCCCCGGGAAATACGCGCGATAAACAGGCCCACAAACGGCGACCATGCGATCCACCAGGCCCAGTAGAACACCGTCCAACCGCCGAGCCAGTCGCTGGGCTTGTCATAGGCGTACACGTCGAAACTCTTGGTCGGCAAGGCGCCCAGGTAGTCACCGATGTTCTGGATCAGGGTGTTGAGCAAATGCTGGGTGGGCCCGGCGAACAACACGAACAGCAGCAGCGCACAGGCCAGCAGCATGTTGATGTCGGACATCACCCGCACGCCTTTGTCGACGCCGGCCACGGCGACGATGATCGCGGCGCCCATCATCAGCGTGATCAAACCGACCTGGATCCACTGGGTATGGGCGATGCCAAACAGGTAGTCGAGGCCGGAGTTGAGGTGCAACACGCCGAAGCCCATGTCGGCGCCAAGCCCGAACACCGTAGCGATGATGCCAAAGCCATCCACCGCGTAACCGATCGGACCGTTGATGCGCTTGCCGATCAGCGGGTACAGCGCCGAACGCAGCGCCAGCGGCAAGTTATGCCGGTAGGCGAAATACGCCAGGGCCATGCCGACAAACGCGAACACCCCCCAACCGTGCAGGCCCCAGTGCAGAAACAGGATCTGCATGGCCTGGCGGGCGGCATCGGCGTTCATCGGTGCGCCTTGCGGCGGTTGCACCAGGTGTGTCAGCGGCTCGGACACGCAGAAGAAAAACAGCGTGATGCTGATCCCTGCGGCGAACAACATGCCGGCCCAGGACAGGTAACTGAATTCGGGCTCGTCGTGGTCGGCACCGAGTTTTATCTTGCCGTAGCCCGATAGCGCGGTGACCACCACGAAGACCAGATACAGGGTCATCGCCAGCATGTAGTACCAGCCGACCGTATTGGCCGCCCAGTTTTGCGCCGCCAGCAGCCAGGCACCGGCCTGTTGCGGGATAGCGATGACAGTGATACCGAACAGCAGGATAAACGTCGCGGCAAAGTAGAAAACCGGCGCATTCATGCGCACTTGGCCGCTGGTAGGGGTGGACGATGCACTCATGAACGATGCACCCCGAGGGTATGAGATGTGGCTGTAAATAACGGACTCAGCAAAGGTAAGCCTCCTGTTGTGAGCGGGCAGCGAACCACCGGGTTTAACTTGAACGAGCATTCAAGTTAAACATAGGAAGGCGGTCTGGGACTAATCGCAGGGCCGAGTGGTAGATAATTCCTACACTAGCTCAAGGACTGGTATGACGGGTGCGGGAGGCAAATCGTTCAGCGATTACTGGCACAAATACGCGCTCCCACAGAGGATTGTGCGGGTTCGTTACTTTTGCGCGCCATCCTCATGCTGCAGGTTCGCCTGGGTGATATTCGCCCCCGCCGGCACGCTGCGGGTCAGCCACACGTTGCCGCCAATGGTCGACCCCTTGCCGATGGTGATGCGCCCCAGAATCGTCGCGCCGGCGTAGATCACCACGTCATCCTCGACAATCGGGTGACGTGGGTGGCCTTTCTGCAGCTGTCCGTCCTCATCCGCCGGGAAGCGCTTGGCGCCCAAAGTCACGGCCTGGTAGATGCGCACACGCTCGCCGATGATCGCGGTCTCGCCGATCACCACGCCGGTCCCGTGGTCGATAAAGAAGCTCGGGCCGATCTGTGCGCCGGGATGGATATCGATCCCCGTGGCCGAATGGGCGATCTCGGCGCTGATCCGCGCCAACAGCGGCAAGCCGGCGCGGTACAGGTGGTGAGCCAGGCGGTGGTGAATCACCGCCAGGACGCCGGGGTAGCACAACAGCACTTCATCCACACTGCGCGCGGCCGGGTCGCCGTGGTAGGCAGCCAGCACGTCGGTGTCCAACAAGCTCCGCAGGGACGGCAAGGCCAGGGCGAAATCCTGGATCAGGCGAATGGCGAGCGCATCGACTTCGCTGTCATCCTTGGCGCCCTGCCGTGCGGCGTAGCGCAGTTCCAGACGGGCCTGGCCGAGCAAGGCATTCAACGCCACATCGAGGGTATGGCCGACGTAGAAATCTTCACTCTCTTCACGCAGGTCCACCGGCCCCAGGCGCATGGGAAACAGTGCACCGCACAACGACTCGAGAATCTGCGCGACCGCCTCGCGGGACGGCAACTCGCGGCCGCCATGCTCGCCACTCAAACGCCCATTGCGCGTTCGCCACTGGTCCCGGGCGCTGCGCAGTTGGCTGACGATGGTCTGTAATTGCCAATGACTGGAACGCTCACTCACGGTACTCACTCCTGAGGAAATGGCCATCACTTTACGGTATGCACCCTGGCCGCCCTTAAGAACCAATGGTGTGGTATCAAGAACCATCAGGAATAAGCGATTGACGGTTGCCCGATGAAAAGTGCCTGCCTATAGTCGCCCCATACTTATCAACCGTGCGTAGCCATGATCAAACAACAGCTCGACCGTTTTAACCGCCTGGAACTGCTGGGCGGCGCCACTGCCCTGGAAAAACTGGAGCGGCTGTCGGCCTGGTTGGGCAGGGACATCTACGTCAAGCGCGACGACACCACACCGCTGGCCATGGGCGGCAACAAGCTGCGCAAACTTGAATACCTCGCCGCAGATGCCATCGCCCAAGGCGCCGACACCCTTGTAACCGCTGGCGCTATCCAATCCAACCACGTGCGCCAGACCGCCGCGCTGGCCGCCAAACTCGGCCTGGGCTGCGTGGCCCTGCTGGAAAACCCCACCGGCACCGAAGACCCCAATTACCTGGGCAACGGCAACCGTCTGCTGCTTGAGCTGTTCGACGCCAAAGTGGAACTGGTGGAGAACCTCGACAACGTCGACGACCAACTCAACGCCCTCGCCGACCGCCTGCGCAACAACGGCAAGAAGCCATACCTGGTGCCGATCGGCGGCTCCAATGCCCTCGGTGCATTGGGTTATGTACGCGCCGGGCTGGAACTGGCCGGGCAAATCGAAGACAGCGGCATCGAGTTCGCCGCGGTCGTCCTGGCCTCCGGCAGCGCGGGGACGCACAGTGGCTTGGCGTTGGCCTTGAGCGAAGTGCTGCCGAACCTGCCCGTGATCGGTGTGACCGTCTCGCGCACCGACGAAGCCCAGCGCCCGAAAGTAGCAGGCCTGGCCGAACGCACCGCCGAGTTGCTGGGGGTGGAGATTCCCGAGGCGTTCAAGGTGATTCTGTGGGACGAATACTTCGGCCCGCGCTACGGTGAACCGAACGCCGGCACCTTGGCAGCGATCAAGCTGCTGGCGAGCCAGGAAGGCCTGCTCCTGGACCCGGTCTACACTGGCAAGGCCATGGCCGGCTTGCTGGATGGCATCGGGCGTCAGCGATTTGAAGACGGGCCGATCATTTTCCTGCATACCGGTGGCGCGCCAGCGTTGTTCGCTTATGACTCGGCATTCTAAAAAAACGGACCCGGTTATTCTTAAAGCGAATAACTGATTTATTTTATATTATTTTCAAGTCTTAAAAACCGGCCTTATAGTCGCGCCGTAGGCGAAGACGCGCTACGCGCTTTAAGGCAGGATACGACCACTGCGTCACCTGCTTCGCTCAACATAAAAAACACAGGGGCTCTTCATGACTATTTCTGTATTCCGTCGCACGTTGTTGGTTGGCACTTTGGGCCTGGCACTCGGGGCTGGCCTGCTGGGCCAGGCAGTGGCTGGCGAGCAGTTGGATAACATCAAGAAAGCGGGCGAGATCAAGATCGGCCTGGAAGGCACCTACCCACCGTTCAGCTTCGTCGATGAAAGCGGCAAACTCAGCGGTTTCGAAGTGGAGCTGTCCGAAGCGCTGGCCAAGGAGCTGGGCGTGAAGGTCAAGCTGCAGGCCACCCCATGGGATGGCATCCTCGCCGCCCTGGAATCCAAGCGTCTGGATGCGGTCGTCAACCAAGTGACCATCTCTGAAGAGCGCAAGAAAAAGTACGATTTCTCCAAGCCTTACACCGTCTCCGGTATTCAGGCGCTGGTCCTGACCAAGAACGTCGGCACCATCAAGACCGCTGACGACCTGGCTGGCAAGAAAGTCGGTGTGGGCCTGGGTACCAACTACGAGCAATGGCTCAAGGACAATCAGCCTAAAGCCATCATCAAGACTTACAACGACGACCCGACCAAGTTCCAGGACCTGCGTATCGGCCGTATCGACACCATCCTGATCGACCGCCTGGCCGCCCTGGAATACGCCAAGAAAGCCAAGGACACCTCGGTGACCGGCGACGCCTTCTCCCGTCAGGAAGCCGGTATTGCCCTGCGCAAAGGCGAGCCAGAACTGCTCGACGCCGTGAACAAGGCCCTCGACAAACTGCGCGCCGACGGGACCTTGAAGAAGCTGTCCGAGAAGTACTTCAACGCTGACGTCACTCAATAATGGAAGCAGGTTTCCAACTCGCGCTGGACTCCGCGCCCTTTCTGCTCAAGGGCGCGTATTACACGGTGATCCTCAGCCTCGGCGGGATGTTTTTCGGTTTGCTGCTGGGCTTCGGCCTGGCCTTGATGCGCCTGTCGCGCTTCAAGCTGGTGAGCTGGCTCGCCCGAGTCTACGTGTCGTTCTTTCGCGGCACGCCCTTGCTGGTGCAGCTGTTCTTGATCTACTACGGCTTGCCGCAAGTGGGCATCGAGCTGGATCCGATCCCCGCCGCCATGATCGGCTTTTCGCTGAACATGGCCGCCTACGCCTGTGAAATCCTGCGCGCCGCCATCGGTTCCATCGAGCGCGGCCAATGGGAAGCTGCGGCCAGTATCGGCATGACCCGCGCGCAGACCCTGCGCCGGGCCATCCTGCCGCAGGCCATGCGCACGGCCTTACCGCCGCTGGGCAACAGCTTCATTTCGCTGGTCAAGGACACGGCGCTGGCGGCCACTATCCAGGTGCCCGAGCTGTTCCGCCAGGCGCAATTGGTGTCGGCACGGACCTTCGAAATCTTCACCATGTATCTCTCCGCAGCCCTGATCTACTGGATTTTGGCGAGCATCCTGGCGCATTTGCAGAATCGCCTGGAAGACCGGGTCAACCGGCATGACCTGGAGTCCTGAAGCATGATCGTGGTTGAAAAACTGACCAAACAATTCAAGGGCCAGGTGGTGCTCAACGGCATCGACCTGGAGGTCAAGGAAGGCGAAGTCGTCGCCATCATCGGCCCCAGCGGTTCTGGCAAGACCACCTTTCTGCGCTGCCTGAATTTCCTCGAACAACCCACCAGCGGGCGTATCAAGGTGGGCGACATCGAGATCGACAGCAGCAAGCCGGTCAACCAGCAGGCAAGCCTGGTGCGGCGCCTGCGCCAGCACGTGGGTTTTGTGTTCCAGAGCTTCAACCTGTTCCCCCACCGCACCGCGCTGGAAAACGTCATCGAAGGCCCCACCGTGGTCAAGAAGATGCCGCGTGAAGCCGCTGACGCCTTGGGGCGCAAGTTGCTGGCGAGGGTGGGCCTGGCGGGCAAGGAAGACGCCTACCCACGGCGCCTGTCGGGCGGCCAGCAACAGCGCGTGGCGATTGCCCGTGCGCTGGCGATGGAGCCGGAGGTGATTCTGTTCGACGAACCCACCTCGGCCCTCGACCCGGAACTGGTGGGTGAAGTGCTGGCAACCATCCGCAGCCTCGCCGAAGAAAACCGCACCATGGTCATCGTCACCCACGAGATGAGCTTTGCCCGGGATGTGGCCAACCGGGTGATCTTCTTCGACAAGGGGGTGATCGTGGAACAAGGCGAAGCCAAGGCATTGTTCGCCAACCCCAAGGAAGAGCGCACCAAGCAGTTCCTGAGCAAATTCCTGGCTCACTGACCGACCCTGTGGGAGCTGGCTTGCCTGCGATGCAGACACCTCGGTATGACGGATAAACCGAGGTATCTGCATCGCAGGCAAGCCAGCTCCCACACAAGCGTGTTCCTACAGAAACGCCTCATTGCACGTTGTAAAACACCCCGTCGTATCCATCTGAAACGCCCGCTCCCAGTCAGACCCTTCTGAATCTGCTCCAACCCGCCGTTTAGCCCTTTGCCGCCATTGACGCTCCTTGCCCAACCCTCTTATCTAGCGCCCAGAGGATTGGATCCTATCCCGGCTATTCACTGAATCGTTCTGTTCGGCCCACTGCGCTTACCTGCGCCAAAGGTCCGGAGCGAATGCTGCTGGCTGCATCAAGGAGATTACTTATGACGCACCCCCTGCTCACCGCGCCGACACTGCCTCAGGCCATCGGCAATGGCATCAATGCCCTGGCTGCCACCCACCTGCAGGTCGACATCGCACCCTATCCCGGCATGGACGAAGGCGACTTGATCGAGCTGTTCTGGAATAACTGTTTCGCCGCTTCACGTCGGATAACCGCCTGCAAGGTCGGCGCGTTCACACACCTGCGGGTGCCGGAGAGTTTCGTGCTGGATGGCCCGGCCCGGGTGCATTACCAAGTGATGCAAGTCGGCCAGTGCCCGGCCCGCTCTGCCGTCAGGCGAGTACGTGTGAAGACCTGTTGTCCGGGCGGCCAACCGTCGCCACAGTACCTCGACGAAAACCAGAACCTCGCCCCCGTGGGCTTGCCCGACACCATCCGCCGCTTTGGCGTCAACGCCAGTCAGGTACGGCGCGGTATTCCCCTGACCATCGCGCCCTACCTGAACATGGACACTGGCGATGCGATCACCCTGCGCTGGGGCGATGTGCGCCTGGACCTGCCGAAGATCCAGGCCGTTGAAGTCGGTCTGGCGGTGCAGGTATGGGTGCCTTCATCAGTGATCACCGAAGCCGGCGACGACTGCCGACTGGAGGTGACGTACTGCGTTCTGGATCGCGTCGGCAACAATTCTCGCTGGGCGCCCTCGCGCACCCTACGCATTGCCGCCGGGGTGCCGCCCGCTGTGGCCGGGACGGTGCTGATCTATCAACCGCGGACACCGGGATCGCCCTGCGAGCCGGGGTAACAGACCTTCTATGCATATTCCCAAAAGTTAGTTTATTTATATATTTAACAAGCTTAGGGTATATGCACCGGACCACCGGACATCGCTGATTTTTCTTTTTTATTTCATTGAATGCGAGGTCGGTATGGTCAGGATCACCCCGGTGCACAACGCCAGGGCATTACGTGCAGCCAAGGAGCGGCGCTGATGTCTAACTTGGCTCAAACACCCCCCCAGAGCGATCAGGATGTTGCTCCCCTGCTGTTGCCGGCCACCGTGCTGCGCAACGATGCTGAGGCACTGAAAGCTGCCCATGAACTGGCCCAGGCTGCGCGCCTGCAAGCCTCCAAGCGCGACCAGCAACGCAAGCTGCCATGGGCACAGATCGAACAGTTCACCCGCAGTGGGCTCGGCAGTATTTCCATTCCCCGTGAGTACGGCGGCCCGCAGGTGTCTTTCGTGACCCTGGCCGACGTGTTTGCAATCATCAGCGCGGCAGACCCAGCCCTCGGGCAGATCCCGCAGAACCACTTCGGCATCCTGCACCTGCTGCAGGGTGCCGCCACCGAACGCCAGAAAAAGCTGCTGTTCCAGAGCGTCCTCGACGGCTGGCGCATCGGCAATGGCGGCCCGGAACGCGGCACCAAAAACACCCTGGAACTCAAGGCGCGCATCACCGCCGAGGGTGATGGTTATGTGCTCAGCGGTCAGAAGTTCTACTCAACCGGAGCGCTGTTTGCGCACTGGGTGGCCGTCAAAGCATTAAACGATGACGGCAAGCAGGTCATGGCGTTTGTGCGTCGTGGCACCGAAGGGCTGCGCATCGTTGACGACTGGTCAGGCTTCGGTCAGCGCACCACCGCCAGCGGCACCGTGTTACTGGACCAGGTGCCAGTGGACGCCGAACAGGTCGTGGAAAACTGGCGTATCGGCGAGACACCGAATATCCAGGGCGCCGTCTCCCAATTGATCCAGGCGGCCATCGACGCCGGCATCGCACGCGGCGCGCTCGACGACACCATCGCGTTCGTACGTGAACACTCGCGCCCGTGGATCGATGCCAAAGTCGAACGCGCCAGCGATGACCTGTATGTGATCGCCGACGTCGGCAAATTGAAGATTGAATTGCACGCCGCCGAGGCCCTGCTGCGCAAGGCCGGCCAGGTGCTTGACCAGGTCAGCGCCGCGCCGATCACTGCGCAGTCCGCCGCCCGTGCCTCGATTGCCGTGGCCGAGGCCAAGGTGCTGACCACCGAAGTGTCGCTGCTGGTCAGCGAAAAACTCTTCGAGCTGGCCGGCAGCCGCGCAACGCTCGCGGAGTTCAACCTCGACCGTCATTGGCGCAACGCCCGCGTACACACCCTGCACGACCCGGTGCGCTGGAAGTATCACGCGGTGGGCGCTTATCGCCTGAACGGCACCTTGCCGGCTCGTCATTCCTGGATCTGACCGACCAGACATCTGGAGAACACCATGACTTTCTCTCACCCCGTCGCGGTCATCACCAGCGACGAACAAGCCCTTATTGTCGCCAGCGACCTAGCCGAAGATTTGCGCCGCGACAGTGCCCAGCGTGACCGCGAGCGCCGCCTTCCCCTGCCCGAACTGGAGGTGTTTTCGCGCTCCGGCCTGTGGGGTATCAGCGTACCCAAGGCATTCGGCGGGGCGGGCGTTTCCAACGTCACCCTGGCCAAGGTCATTGCCCTGATCGCCCAGGCGGATGCGTCCCTGGGCCAGATCCCGCAGAACCATTTTTATGCACTGGAAGTGCTGCGCGTGAACGGCAGCCCGGCGCAGCAAAAGCGTCTGTACGCCGAAGTCCTCGCTGGCCAACGCTTCGGCAACGCCCTGGCGGAACTGGGCACCAAGACTGCTCACGACCGCGTCACCAAGATCACCCGCGACGGTGACGGTTTCCGTATCAGCGGCCGCAAGTTCTACGCCACCGGCGCGATTTACGCCCAGCGCATCCCCACCTCGGTGGTGGATGAACAGGGCGTGCAGCAACTGGCTTTTGTCCCGCGTGACAGTGAAGGGTTGAGCGTGATCGACGACTGGAGCGGCTTCGGCCAGCGCACCACCGGCAGCGGCTCGGTGGTGTTCGATAACGTGTGGGTCGCCGCACAGGACGTGATCCCATTCCAGAGCGCCTTCGAGCGCCCTACAACCGTCGGCCCGCTGGCGCAGATCCTCCACGCCGCAATCGACACCGGTATCGCCCGCGCGGCCTTTGAAGACGCACTGCACTTTGTGCGCACCAAGACCCGCCCGTGGATCGATTCCGGCACCGACAAAGCCACTGACGACCCACTGACCCTGAAAAGCTTCGGGCACCTGAGCATCCGCCTGCATGCCACCGAGGCACTGCTGGAGCGTTCGGGCGAATTCCTCGACCGCGCCCAGGCCGACAGCAACGCCGAGACTGTTGCAGCCGCCTCCATCGCCGTCGCCGAAGTACGCGCCTTGAGCACCGAAATCTCCCTGGCCGCCGGCAGCACCTTGTTCGAACTCGCAGGCAGCCAGGCGACCCTGGCCGAACATGGCCTGGACCGCCACTGGCGCAACGCCCGCGTGCACACCCTGCACGACCCGGTGCGCTGGAAGTATCACGCGGTGGGCAACTATTACCTCAACGATGAGAACCCACCACTGCGGGGGACCATCTGATGAGCAAAAAGAAGATCCTGCTCAATGCGTTCAACATGAACTGCATCGGGCATATCAATCATGGCCTGTGGACCCATCCACGGGACACGTCCACCGAATACAAGACGATCGAGTACTGGACCGAACTGGCCAAGACGCTGGAAAGGGGGCTGTTCGATGGCTTGTTCATCGCCGATATCGTCGGCGTGTACGACGTCTATCAGAATTCCATCGACGTGCCGCTCAAAGAGTCGATCCAGCTTCCGGTGAATGACCCGCTGCTGCTGGTCTCGGCCATGGCGGCCGTCACCCGAAACCTCGGCTTTGGCCTTACGGCCAACCTCACCTACGAGCCGCCTTATCTGTTCGCCCGCCGCATGTCGACGCTGGATCACCTGAGCCGTGGCCGAGTCGGCTGGAACATCGTCACCGGCTACCTCGACAGTGCCGCCAAGGCCATGGGCCTGACCGAGCAGGTCGAGCATGACCGCCGTTACGACCAGGCCGATGAATACCTAGAGGTGCTGTACAAACTCTGGGAAGGCAGCTGGGAAGACGGCGCGGTGCTCAATGATCCGCAGACGCGGGTGTATGCGCAGCCGGGCAAGGTGCACAAAATCGAGCATCACGGCGAGTTCTACCAGGTGGAGGGTTATCACCTGTGCGAACCGTCGCCACAACGTACGCCGGTACTGTTCCAGGCCGGCAGTTCGGACCGTGGTTTGCTGTTCGCCGGCCGGCATGCCGAATGTGTGTTTATCAGCGGGCAGAACAAGGCCGCGACCAAGGTCCAGGTGGACAAGGTACGCGCCAGCGCCGTGGAGGCCGGGCGCAACCCGGATGACATCAAGGTGTTCATGGGCCTCAACGTAATCGTGGGCGCCACTGAAGCGCTGGCCTGGGAAAAGCACGCCGAATACCTGAGCTACGCCAGCGCGGAAGCCGGCGTGGCACATTTTTCGGCGTCCACCGCGATTGATTTCGCCCAGTACGAGCTGGACGAGCCGATCCAGTACGTAAAGAGCAACGCGATCCAGTCGGCCACCAAGAACCTGCAAAACAACGACTGGACCCGGCGCAAGTTACTGGAACAGCACGCCTTGGGCGGACGCTACATCACCTTGGTCGGCTCACCGGAACAGGTCGCCGATGAGCTGGAATCCTGGATCAGCGAAACCGGCCTGGATGGCTTCAACCTCACGCGCATCGTCACGCCGGAAAGCTACGTGGACTTCATCGACCTGGTGGTGCCGGAGTTGCAAAAGCGCGGGTCGTACAAGACCGCCTATGAGCACGGCACGCTGCGCGAAAAGGTCTTCCATGGCAGCGCCCGCTTACCCGAACAGCACACCGGCTCCACCTACAGACACTAATCAAAAATAGATCCTCATTGCTCGTACCTACACCTTATGACTGGAAATCGACTATGAAAAAGACACTGCTTACCCACCCAGTCAAAGCACTGGCACTGGCCTTGGGTTTGTTCAGCTCGGTGGTGTTCGCCGCCGAGGCACCGTTGAAGATCGGCACCACAGCAGCCTTCGCCATTCCCCTTGAGGCCGCCGTTGCCGAAGCCGGCAAGCAAGGCCTTAAGGTTGAACTGGTGGAGTTCACCGACTGGATTGCCCCCAACGTCAGCCTGGCGGCGGGGGATATCGACGTGAACTACTTCCAGCACATCCCGTTCCTGGAAAACGCCAAGGCCGCCGCCGGCTTTGACCTGGTGCCGTACGCGCCGGGCATCATCAACAACGTCGGCCTGTATTCGAAGCAGTACAAGAGCATCAACGACCTGCCCCAGGGCGCCAGCGTGGCGATTGCCAATGACCCGATCAACAGCGGCCGCGGCCTGCAACTGCTGGCCAAGGCCGGGCTGATCACCCTTAAACCGGGCGTAGGCTACAAGGCCACCGAAGAGGACATCGTTTCCAACCCGAAGAAGATCAAGATCCTGCAAGTCGAGGCCGTGCAACTGGTACGCGCCTATGACGACGCCGACCTGGTGCAGGGTTACCCGGCGTATATCCGCCTGTCCAAGACCTTCGATGCCGAGTCGGCACTGCTGTTCGATGGCCTTGACCACCCGGAGTACGTGATCCAGTTTGTGATCCAGCCCAAGAGCAAGACCGACCCGCGCGTGATCAAGTTCGTCGACATCTACCAGCACTCGCCCGCCGTCCGTGCGGCGTTGGACAAGTCACTGGGCAAGCTCTACCAGGTCGGCTGGGAAGATAAAAAATGACCGCCGCCAACGCCCAAGTGCGCGACCTGGGCTTGCCGCCCAGAGACGCCGAGCAGACAGAACTGCACCCTGACTTGAACCGTGCCCATGTGCGCTTTATCAACCTGGGCAAGACCTACGACGGCACCGTGCATGCCCTGCAAGGCATCGACCTGGCGATCCAGCGCGGTGAAGTGTTCGGCATTATCGGCCGCAGCGGCGCCGGCAAGTCGTCGCTGATCCGCACCATCAACCGACTGGAACTACCCAGCAGCGGGCGCGTGCTGATCGATCAGGTCGACATCGGCGCGTTCGACGAAGACCGCCTGGTGGCGCTGCGGCGGCGCATCGGCATGATCTTCCAGCACTTCAACCTAATGTCGGCCAAGACCGTGTGGCAGAACGTCGAATTGCCGCTCAAAGTCGCCGGCATCCCCAAGCTGCAGCGCGAGCAGAAGGTGCGTGAACTGCTGGAACTGGTGGGCCTCAAGGACAAGCACAAGGCCTACCCGGCGCAACTCTCCGGCGGGCAGAAACAGCGCGTGGGCATTGCCCGTTCGCTGGTGCATGACCCCGAGATTCTGCTGTGCGACGAGGCCACCTCGGCCCTCGACCCGGAGACCACCCAATCGATCCTCGGCCTGCTGCGCGAGATCAACCAACGCCTGGGCCTGACCATCGTGTTGATCACCCATGAAATGGCGGTGATCCGCGAAATCTGCGACCGCGTGGTGGTGCTCGAACACGGGCGCATCGTCGAGCAAGGCCCGGTGTGGCAGGTGTTTGGCGATCCGCAGCATGCGGTCAGCAAAACCCTGCTGGCACCGCTGCAACATGGGCTGCCGGAGGAGTTGCAAAGCCGTTTGCAGGCCAGACCGGCTACCGCCGATGCCGCAGTGGTGCTGCGCCTGCAATTCACCGGCAGTGATACCGACGAGCCGGACCTGGCCGCGTTGTTCAGCGCCCTCGGCGGGCGCGTGCGCTTGCTGCAAGGCGGTGTGGAACGTATCCAGGGGCATGCCCTCGGGCAACTGCTGCTGGCGGTGAATGGCTCGCCGCACACGGCTGAAGAACTGCGCAACCGCGCTGGGAATTGGGCGCAACAGGTGGAGGTGCTGGGCCATGTGGTTTGATCGTTTAGTGCAGGGCGCCATCGACACCTTGTTGATGGTCGGTGTGTCGTCACTGATCGCGTTGCTGGTGGGGATTCCGCTGGCGGTGTTCCTGGTCACCAGCGACAAGGGCGGCATCTATCAGGCTCCGGCGCTGAACCGGGTGCTGGGGGCGTTCGTCAATCTGTTCCGCTCGATTCCGTTTCTGATCCTGATGGTGGCGCTCATACCGTTCACCCGGCTGATCGTCGGCACCACTTACGGCGTGTGGGCGGCGGTGGTGCCGCTGACCATCGCCGCGACGCCGTTCTTTGCGCGTATCGCCGAAGTGAGCCTGCGCGAAGTCGACCACGGCTTGATCGAAGCCGCACAAGCCATGGGCTGCCGGCGCTGGCACATCATCTGGCATGTGCTGCTGCCCGAAGCGCTGCCGGGGATCGTCGGCGGCTTCACCATCACCCTGGTGACCATGATCAACTCCTCGGCCATGGCTGGGGCGATTGGTGCAGGTGGGTTGGGGGATATTGCCTACCGCTATGGTTATCAGCGCTTTGATACGCAGATCATGCTGACGGTGATTGTGCTGCTGGTGCTGCTGGTGGCGGTGATTCAGCTGGGCGGGGACCGCTTGGCGCGGGGACTGAACAAGCGCTGAGTACTTGTTTGCACCTGTTAAGGCTGACAGTTGTTGGGTGACGCTTTCGCGTATTTAATCGGTTTGACACCGTCAGGCGCAGTCGACTGGACATGGTATATAGTCAGGATTTGGCCCTCGAAGCATCCCCCATGAAACTCGCCCCCGACGACCTCAACCAGATCACCGCCACCACCCTCGGCCACTACAACAGCGTGGCCGAGGACTTCCGTGAAGGCACCCGCGACCACGACGTGAGCCAGAACATCGACGCGCTGCTGCGGCATATCCAGGGTACAGCGCCGTTTACCGTGCTGGACTTCGGCTGCGGGCCGGGCCGGGATTTGCAGACCTTTACGCGCAGGGGGCATATCGCCGTGGGGCTCGACGGCTCCGAGCGATTTGCGCAGATGGCGCGGGAAGACAGTGGCTGTGAAGTGTTGCAGCAAGACTTTCTGAAGCTGGATTTGCCTGCCGAGCGCTTCGACGGGGTGTTTGCCAACGCGGTGCTGTTTCATATTCCCAAACAGGAGTTGCCGCGTGTGCTCAAGCAACTGCATGGAACGCTGAAACCTGGCGGCGTGTTGTTCAGTTCCAATCCACGCGGAGAAAACCAGGAAGGCTGGAATGGGCCGCGGTATGGGTCTTATCACGACTTGGCGGCGTGGCAAGCACTGCTGACGGCGGCGGGTTTTGTGGAGCTGGAGCATTACTATCGCCCGGCTGGGCTGCCTTTGGAGCAGCAGCCTTGGCTAGCCAGCGTCTGGAGTAAACCGTAGAGCCGACCTGGCAATACATTCCAAATGTGGGAGCGGGCTTGCTCGCGAATGCGGTGTGTCAGTCGCCAGATGTAGTGGCTGAACCACCGCTTTCGCGAGCAAGCCCGCTCCCACATTTTTAACCGCGTTTTTCCTGCTGCTCTTGCTTGGGCTCGCGGATTTTGTACCAGGCCACGTAGAGCGCCGGCAGGAACAACAGCGTCAACAAGGTGGCGATGATAATCCCACCAATCATTGCGTAGGCCATCGGGCCCCAGAACACTTCACGCGCGATCGGGATCATGCCCAGGCTCGCCGCTGCGGCCGTGAGCAGGATCGGCCGACGCCGGTGCTCGGTGGCTTCCACCACGGCATCCCACGGCGTATAGCCAGCCACTTCATATTCATGAATCTGCGTCACCAGGATCACCGAGTTGCGGATGATGATGCCGATCAACGCGAGAATGCCGAGGATCGCCACAAAGCCCATGGGCGTGCCCGTGGGGATCAACGCCAGCACCACACCGATCAGCCCCAACGGCGCGACACTCGCCACCAGGAACATCTTCTGCACGCTGTGCAGCTGGATCATCAGGAAGGTCGCCATCAGGAACAGCATCAGCGGCACCACCTTGGCAATCGGTCCCTGGGCCTTGCCGCTTTCTTCCACGGTGCCGCCGGTGGCGACCTTGTAGCCCACCGGCAAACCGGCGCTGAACTTGTCGATCTCAGGCTTGAGCTGTTTCACCAGGTCCGTAGGTTGCATCTCATCACGCACCGACGCCTTGATGGTGATCGTCGGGTTGCGGTCGCGGCGCCACACCAACGGCTGCTCCAACTCGTAGCGCACGGTGGCGAAGGCCAACAGCGGAATCGAGGTGCCGTTGGGCGTGACGATCTGCAGGTTCTGTAAGGTCTCCGGCGTACCGCGCTCGGCGTCCTCGGCGCGGCCGACCACATTGATCAGGTAGATATCGTCATGCACCTGGGTCACCGAGGCGCCGCTGACCACACTGTTCATCAACTGCGCCACGTCTTCCGACGACAGCCCCAATTGCCGCGCCTTGTCCTGGGCGATGTCGATGCGCAGTACTTTGCCCGGCTCGTTCCAGTCGTAGATGATCTCGCCCAGGTGGCTGTTCTTGTCCAGCAGGGTTGCCAGTTCGATGGCGTGTTTGCGCACCTGGTCAGTGTCTTTGCCCGACACGCGATACTGAATCGGCCTACCCACCGGCGGACCCATTTCCAGCGGCTGCACGTAGCTGCCGATGCCGACGAAATCATCGCGCAGGCGCTTCTGCAGGCGGGCGATCAATTCACCGCGCTCTTCCAGGCCCTTACTCACGATGACCAACTGCGCGTAGTAGGGGTTTTCCAGTTGCTGGTCGAGGGGCAGGTAGAAACGGATCGCGCCCTGGCCGATATAGGTGCTCCAGCGCGCAATGTCCGGGTCGTCCTTGATGATCGCTTCCAGGCGATCGACGGCCTTGCGCGTCTCGTTGATCGAGGCGTTTTGCGGCAGGTTCAGGTCAACCAGGAGCTCCGGGCGGTCCGACGATGGGAAGAACTGGTTCTGCACAAACTGCATGGAGAACACCGACGCCACGAACAGCGCCACGGTAATGCCGATCGCCCACCAGCGATTACGCATGGCCCACAGCATGCCGCCGTTGAACGCACGGCCAATCCGCCCCGGCTCGGCATTGTGGGGCTTCACGTTGGCACTGAGGATATGCACGCCGATCACCGGCGCAAACAGCACCGCCACCACCCACGACACCAGCATCGCCACGGCAATCACCGCAAACAGGGTGAAGGTGTACTCGCCCGCCGAACTGGCGTTGAGGCCGATCGGCACAAAACCCGCCACGGTCACCAGCGTACCGGTGAGCATCGGGAATGCCGTGGAGGTGTAGGCGTAAGTCGCCGCCTGCTCCTTGGTTTCGCCTTTTTCCAGGCGCGTGATCATCATCTCGACGGTGATCATCGCATCGTCCACCAACAGGCCAAGGGCGATGATCAGCGCGCCCAGCGACACCCGTTGCATGGTAATGCCGCTGTATTCCATGAACACAAACACCAGCGCCAGCACCAACGGAATCGAGCACGCCACCACCAACCCGGCGCGCATGCCCAGGCTGATAAAGCTCACCACCAGCACGATGATCACCGCTTCGAACAGCGCGCTGGTAAAGCCGCCGACGGCCTCTTCCACCACTTCTGCCTGGTCGGACACCTTGTGCACACCCACGCCCACCGGCAGGTCGGCGGTCAACTCGTCCATGCGCTCATGCAGGGCTTTGCCGAACGACTGGATATTGCCACCCTTCTGCATGGCGATCGCCAACCCGATCGCCGGCTTGCCGTTGAAACGGAACATGGGCCGCGCTGGGTCGACATAGCCTCGGCTGATGTCGGCAATGTCCGCCAGACGATAAAAGCGATCATTGAGCCGCAGGTTGACGTTGGCCAGGTCCTTCTCCGAGGCGAACTGCCCCGAGGTGCGCACCGAAATCCGCTCGGGACCTGCCTCGATCACCCCGGCCGGCGTCACCGCGTTCTGCGATTGCAGGCTTTGCACCACTTGGCGCTGGTCAATCCCCAGGGCTGCCAATTTGCGCGTGGAGAAATTCAGGTAAATCACTTCGTCCTGCTGGCCGATCATCTCGACCTTGCCCAACCCCGGCACCGAGCGGATCTCGGCGCGCACCTGCTCGACATAATCGCGCAGCTGACGCATCGACAGGCCGTCGCCGGTAAAGGCGTACACCGAGCCGAATACGTCACCGAACTCATCGTTGAACGATGGCCCCTGCAAGCCTTGTGGGAAGGTGCCACGGATGTCGTCGATCTTCTTGCGGACCTGATACCAGATCTCCGGGATGGCCTTGGCGCTGGTGGTGTCCTTAAGGAACACGAACACCGTGGACTCGCCTGGCCGGGTGTAGCTTTTCACGTAGTCGAGAGCGTCGAGTTCTTCGAGTTTTTTCTCAATGCGGTCGGTGACCTGCTTGAGGGTTTCTTCCTGGGTCGCGCCCGGCCACCGGGTCTGGATCACCATGGTCTTGATGGTGAACGAAGGGTCTTCCTCACGGCCCAGGTTCATGTAGGAAAACACGCCCATCAGCAGCGCGACGAACATCAGGTACCAGACGAAGGACTGATGCTTGAGGGCCCAGTCGGATAAGTTGAAGCTCCCTTTCATCGCGGGCTGTCCTCGTCGATTTTGACTTTTTGCCCAGGCTTCAGGCTGTTCACGCCGGCGATAACAATGCGCTCGCCAGGTTTGACGCCGTCATTGAGCAAGGCGCTGTCGGCGTCACGGCTGATCACGCTGATGTCGCGCGTTTGCACGGTCTGGCTGTGAGTGTCGAGCAGCCAGATGCGGGTCTTGCCGTCGACCTCCTGCAAAGCACTCAGGGGGACTTCGATGCGTGGCGCGATGGCCGTGCTCAAGGTCACACTGATCGCCGTGCCGAGGCGGAAAGCGGGCGGCGTTTCCGTCAAGGTCAGGCGTGCGCGACGGGTGCGCGTGGCGCTTTGGGCCTGGGGTTCGATCTCGCGCACGATGGCGGTGGTGTTCACGCTCGGATCGAGTTGCCCCGCGACCAGAAACACCACATCCGGCGGCAAACGCTCGGCAAGGCCGGCCGGCAGATCGATCACCGCTTCCTTGATATCCGGGCGCGCCAGGGTCACCACTTGCTGGCCGGCACTGACCACCTGGCCGGCCTCGGCATTCCAGGCGGTGACGATACCGGCGTGGTCAGTGCGCAATTCGGCATAGCGGAGTTGATCGTTGGCCTGATTGACTGAGGCTTTCGCCTGGTCGAGTGTGGCCTGGGTGGTTTTCAGGTCAGTCTGGGCGATGTCCAGTTGGGCCTGGGCGCCAACGCCACGGTTGAACAGCTCCTGCTGGCGGCGGGCGTTGGCCTGGGCGTTGATGTATTGCGCCTGCACGCGGGCCAGGTCGCCCTGGGCCGAACGCAATTGGTTCTGCTGGTCGGTGGGATCCAGGACAGCAAGCAAGGCGCCCTTCTCCACCTCGGCGCCCACATCCACGACGCGGCGGGCAATGCGACCGGGCACGCGGAAGCCCAGGTTACTTTCATAGCGCGCCTGGATGGTGCCGGCGAAGCGGCCGAGGTTTTCCTGATCCTCGGCTTTCACTTCCATGGACAGCACCGGCCGCACGGGCTCCGGCGGCGCGTCTTCCTTGGAGCAGGCCACCAGCAACAGGCTGGCGGCGAGTATCCCCGTCAGGCGCTTCATGGCTGGGCTCCTTGCTGGGCGATCTCGACCCGCATGCCGGGGTGCAGCAATTGCCCGCCGGCCACCACGACTTTTTCGCCGCCCTTGAGGCCGTCGCCAATGATGACTTTGCCGGTGAGGTAACGCGCCACGGTGACCTTGTGCAGTTGCGCCTTGCCCTCGCCGTCGATCAGCCACACGGCGGGCTCACTGAGGTCTTTCGTCAGCGCAGCCCAAGGCAATTCGATACTGGCCTTGGCCGGGCCATTGGCAGTGGCGCTCACCACCGAGCCCAGCTCCATCCCTTTGGGCAACGCTTGCAGGGCGATTTTCACCTGCACGGTGCCGGTATTGGCGGCCACGGCAGGCGTGACCTCACGCACTTTGCCCACAGCCTTGATGCTCGGGTTATCCAACAGGCTGACGGTGATCGGCGCATCCGGTGGCGGTTCCACCAGCAGGGATTCATACACATTGAACACCGCGTCGCGCTCGCCATCGCGGGCCAGGCTGAAAATCGGCACGGTAGCCTGTACAACCTGGCCCACCTCGGCCTGGCGTGCGGTGATCACACCAGGTGCGTCGGCGATCAGCGAGGTGTAGCCGAGTTGCTCGCGGGCATTGGCCAGTTGGGCCTGGGCGGCGGCCAATGCGCTTTGACTGCTGCGCAGCGCGGCCTGGGCGGAATCGTATTCGCTGCGACTGGTGTAGCCCTTGGGCAGGAGTTTTTCCTGGCGTACGAAGGCGGCGGCGGTTTGCTTGACCCGTGCCTGCTCGGCCACGACCTGGGCCTGAGCGGAGTCGACGTTGGTCTGCAGGTCCTTGGGATCGAGCTTGGCCAGCACTTGCTTGGCGGTCACACGGTCGCCCACGTCCACCATACGCTGGATGATCTTGCCACCCACGCGAAAGGACAGATCGGTTTGCACCCGAGCCTGAATATCGCCGGTGAGCGTGACCGCCGCAGCAAAGTCCGCTGACTGCACGGTTTGCACAAATACCCGCGAATGCTGTTTGGGTTCAGCCTTCTCCTCGCCACAGCCACTCAGTAGCGTCAGCAGGCCAAGTCCGAAAATACAGGTGAAAATGCGACCGCCCATGCAGGCTCCTTGTGCGTGATGCCGACGTGCCAGTGTGTATGCGACTGTGAGCTTAGTTCAGGGTTCCTTATCTGCATGGAGGCTCCCATACTCCAATGGTTCCCACGCCGACTGAATGCCCATGCTCAAGACCCTCGCGAGGGACCTGGGCTTTGCTGGCTACGCCATCTACCTGGGGCTGCCGGAAAAGACCCTGTCCTGTTTCGCCCTGGAGCCGGCATTGGCGCGCTTGATCATCCAGGCGTCGCAGCAGTGCCTGGTGTGGGTGGTGTCCCATGCCAGCCGCTTGATTGCGGCGTTGCAGCAGGATGAGGGGTGTAATTCGATTGTGTTGGAGAAGGTGCTGGGGGAGACGCGGATCGTGGGGCAAGGGATTCTGGATGGGCCGGCCTGGCATTGGCCGGAGTAGGTGGTGACTGTACCGGCCTCATCGGGGGCAAGCCCCCTCCCACATTTTGACCTGTGAATACATTCAAATGTGGGAGCTGGCTTGCCTGCGATAGCTCTATCAGCCCTGCCACTTCCCACCTTCGACAATCACACTTTCAGGCTTGGTGTCGTCGCTCAGCTCTTTACGCACATATTGGTCGTACAGCTTGAGCAGGAACTTCTCCTCACCCAACTTCGCCAATTCGGCGTTCACCCAGTCGCGCAGTTCGATGTTGCCCTTCTTCACGGCTGGTGCAATCGGCGCTTCATCACCGAGTTTTTCTTCCAGCACACGGTAGCCCGGGTTCTGCTTGGCCCAGCTGAACAGCACCAGGTTGTCCTGGGCATAGGCATCGCCACGGCCGGCGGACAGCGCCTGCAGCGATTCGGAGTTTTTCTCGAACTTGAGCAGCTTCCAGTCCGGGTGGTTCTTGGTCAGCCAGATATCAGCGGTGGTGCCGGTGGTGACGATGGTGGTGCGGGTGGCCAGGTCATTCAGGCTTTTTACCGCGCTGTCGTTTGGCACCAGGGCTTGCACCGCGACCTTCAGGTTGGGGTTGGTAAAGTCGACTGCTTCCTTGCGCTCAGGCGTCACGGTCATGTTGGCGAGGATCAGGTCGACCTTGTCGCTTTGCAGGAATGGAATTCGGCTGGCCGGTTCGACAGCCACGAACTCGACCTTGTTTTCATCGCCCAGCAGGTCTTTGGCGAATTGGCGGCCGATGTCGGTATCGAAGCCGACATAGCGCCCCGCTTCGTTGACGAAACCGAACGGCGGTTTGTCGGTGAAGACGCCAACGATCAACTTGTCCCGCGCCTTGATCCTATCGATAGCGCTGACGGCGGCAGCCGCAGGTTTGGTGGGCTCTTCGGCCTTCTTATCGCAGCCGGCCAGTAACGCAACAGCAAACAGTGGCAGCAGTAACTTTTTCATATCAGCTCCAGTTCCTTGGTTTTTTTGGGCAGTGTTGAAACAAAGGAGAACTTCTCCAGGAACTGCTGCGCGCGTGCGGTTTGCGGGTTCGTAAAGAATGCCTCGGGGGTGTTCTGTTCGAGGATGCGACCGGCCTCCATAAACACCACGCGGTCGGCGACGGCACGGGCGAAGGCCATTTCGTGGGTGACGATCAGCAGGGTCATGCCATCGCGGGCCAGGCCCTGGATCACTTCCAGCACTTCCTTGACCATTTCCGGGTCGAGGGCGGCGGTGACTTCATCAAACAGCATGACCTGGGGGTTCATGCACAACGAGCGGACGATGGCGATGCGTTGCTGCTGCCCACCGGAGAGCTGGCGCGGGAAGGCGTCGCGTTTCTCGGCCAGGCCTACGCGCTCCAGCAGGTTCTCCGCTTGCTCACGGGCTTCGCGCGGATCGCGTTGCTGTACTTTCAGCGGGCCGAGCAGGATGTTGTCGAGCACGCTCATGTGCGGGAACAGGTGATAACTCTGGAACACCATGCCGATGTCCTGGCGCACCTGGCGCCAGTCGGTTTGCTTGTCCAACAGCTCATTGCCGGCAAACCGCAGGCTGCCGCTGTGGGCCACTTCCAGGCCGTTGAGGCAACGCAGCAAGGTGCTTTTGCCGCAGCCACTGGGGCCGAGGATCACCACCACTTCGCCGCGTTGCACGCTCAGGTCGATGCCCTTGAGCACCTGCGCTTCGCCGAAGAATTTGTTGAAACCCTGAAACTCGATCAATGAGCTCATGCTTGCGTCCAGCGCCGTTCCAGCACCTTGGAGGCGGCCGACAACGGGTAGCAGATAAAGAAGAAAAACAGGAACAGCACGCCGTAGATCAACACCGACTCATAGGTGCGCTCGATGATTTGCTGGCCGACCTTGATCACATCCACGACACCGATCAGCACCGCCAGCGAGCTGGTCTTGATGATGCGCGTGTAGACGTTGAGGGTCGGCGGGGTCATGCGTTTCAGGGCTTGAGGCAGCAGCACATAGCCGTAGAGTTGCGGGTCGGAAAGGCCAATCGACAACCCCGCTTCACGCTGGCCACGGGGCAGCGAATGCAAGGCGCCGCGCACCACCTCGCCCACTTCGCTGGCGCCCCACAGCGACAGCACCAGCACCGCGCACCAGAAGCTCGGAAGGCTCAGACCGAAGAAAATCGGCAGGCCGAAAAACAGCAGATACAGCCACACCAGCACCGGGATCGCACGGAACAGCTCCAGGTACACCCGCAGCACCGCGTTGATCAGCCGGTTGTTCAAGGTGCGAAGCACGCCGTACAGCACACCGCCGACGGTGCTGAAAGCGATGCTCAAGAAAGAAATAGACAGGGTTTGCGCAGCGCCCTTGCCCAGTTGCGGCAACGACACCCACAACAACTCAAGACCCGAACTGGCCATGCTGGAGCCTCCTTTCCAGGCGGCTGAGCAGCAGCGACAGCGGCAAGAACAGCAGCACGCAGATCAGTGTCAGCACGGCGAGCATTTCATAGGTCTTGTAGTAAAGGGCGATGTAGCTCTTGGTGGTGTAGAGGATCTCCGGCACCGCCACGGCGGAGACCACGGTGGTCTCCTTGAGCAGGAAGATGAAATTGGCGAACAGCGCCGGCAGGCTGAGGATGCCGGCCTGGGGCAGGATCACATGACGCAGCAGCTGCCAGTCCGACAGGCCGATGGACTTGCCCGACTCGACCTGCGCCAACGGCACCGCTTCCACCCCCGCGCGCAGCACTTCGGTGAGGTAGGCGCCGCCGAGGAAAGTCAGGGTGATGATCGCCGCCCAGAACCCGGAGATATTGAAGCCCAGGGCCGGCAGCGCGAAGTACACGAAGAACAGTTGGATCAGCAGCGGCGTGTTTCGCGCCAGTTCCACATAGAGCGCCACCAGGCGCGACAGGTAGGGCGTGCGAAACACCAGCAGCGCCGCGTTGATCAGCGCCACCAACAACGAGGTGGCAATGGCGATCAAGCCCACTTGCAGCGTCACGCCCACCGCTTTAAGAAAGGCCGGCAGGGTGCTGAGGATAAATGCGAAATCGAAGGTCATTTCCAGTCCATGAGCCGCACGGGTAATGCAGCGAGCGCAATCCGATCCGGCGTGGGTAACGCCGGGTAGCGCGAACTTTAAAGGTATAAAAAAGAAAATTTAAATACCCAAATAGCATATTGATATCACCCAAAAAGATAACCCCCGGATTCGCGGGTTTGGCGGGTGGCAGCTATGGTTGGGGGGTCTGAGATTCGAGGGATTGAACCATGAAGGAAGTGAAACCGATGGATCCGCAGGAGTTGATGAAGTGGTTGGTGGCGTTGCGCAGGGCGCTCAATAGCCGCGCTCTGTAATCCAATGGAGATCCAAATGTGGGAGCGGGCTTGCTCGCGAAGGCGGTGGATCAGTCAACCTATCCGTTGCTGACAGACCGCCTTCGCGAGCAAGCCCGCTCCCACCGTTTTGATGGGGTTCCAACCATAAAAAACGCCGACGCTAAATAAGCCGTCGGCGTCAAACCTTGAAGGGGGTTTGGGTTACATCAGAACGCAGGCACTACCGCGCCGTTGTACTTCTTCTCGATGAACGCTTTGACTTCCGGGCTGGTCAGGGCCTTGGACAGTTTCTGGATAGCGTCGCTGTCCTTGTTGTCCGGGCGAGCCACCAGGAAGTTCACGTACGGCGACTTGGCATCTTCGATGATCAGCGCGTCTTTGGCGGGGTTGAGGCCCGCTTCCAGGGCGTAGTTGGTGTTGATCACGTCAAGGTCCACCTGATCCAGCACGCGTGGCAGCAGCGCCGATTCCAGCTCTTTGAATTTGAGGTTTTTCGGGTTGCTGGCAATGTCTTTCGGCGTGGACAGGGCATTGTTCGGGTCTTTGAGCGTGATCAGACCATTCTTTTGCAGCAGCAAGAGCGCACGGCCACTGTTGGAGCCTTCGTTCGGGATGGCCACGGTGGCGCCATCTTTGAGCTCGGAAATGTTCTTGATCTTTTTCGAGTAACCACCGATGGGTTCAACATGCACACCGACCACTGTCACCAGGTTGGTGCCCTTGCCCTTGTTGAAGTTTTCCAGGTACGGCAGGGTCTGGAAGTAGTTGGCGTCCAGGCGCTTCTCGGCAACCTGCGTGTTGGGTTGCACGTAGTCGGTGAAGACTTTGATCTGCAGGTCCACGCCTTCTTTGGCGAGGGTCGGCTTGATCAGCTCCAGAATCTCGGCGTGCGGGATCGGGGTCGCGGCAACCACCAGTTTCTCGTTGGCTTGGGCGAAGCTTGCAGTCAGGGCAGCCGCCAGTGCGGTAAACAACAGAACCTTTTTCATGCAGTGTCCTTATCGGAATTCCGGGGCGTCTCTGACGACCGTTTTTATGAGCGGTACCAGCGAAGTGCTATCGCGGCGTGAACGGGACAATACCTAGATTTTTTATTCCCGAACAATATCTTTTATTCACGTTGATATTCCATTTTGTTCATGCAGGAATTTACGCAGCGTTTCCTGCTCGGCGGGGCTGGCACTGTGGAAAATCCGCTGCACCTGTTCCAACGGCGAACCCGCGACCGGCAAGTTCAAATGCTCGGGCAAGATTTCATCGCCGCTGCTCACCAGCAACGCAAAGTGAATGACGTTTTCCAGCTCACGGGTATTACCCGGCCAACTGTGGTGTTCAAGCACCCGCTGGGCGGCGTCGCTGATCAGCGGCACCGGCAGGTCCAGGCGCTGGCTGTAGATACCCAGGAAGTACTCGGCCAGTGACAGGATATCCCCCACGCGCTCGCGCAGTGCGGGCAAGTCCAGCCGCCCTTCGCTCAAGTAATGGAACAAGCGCTCATGGAACTTGCCGGCCGCCACCGCCTGGGCAAGGTCGATGCTGGTGGCGGCGACAAGGCGCACATCCACCGGGCTGGGCTGATGGGCGCCGACGCGGGTGACTTCGTGGTTTTCCAGGGCGGCCAGCAGTTTTACCTGGATCGGCAATGGCAAGTCGCCGATCTCGTCCAGGTACAAGGTGCCGCCATTCGCCGAACCGAACCAACCGGCCCGGCTGCTGGCCGTACCACTGTGGCTACCGGCTGCGTAGCCGAACAATTCGGCATCGGCGTAGGTCGGGCTGATGGCACCGCAATTGACCGAAACAAACAAGCCGGTGCGGTCGCTGCCGCGGTGGATGTGCCGCGCCAGCAGTTCCTTGCCGCTGCCGGTCTCGCCGCGAATCAACACGGGCAAGGCGCGCGGCGCGAGGCTTTCGAGCTCTTCGCGCAGTTGCCGCGAACGGGGATCGACAAATACCAGCGCCTTGGCGCGGATGCTCAGCGGGCTTTTTTCCGCGTCGGGAAAGGTCAGCAACGGCTGGCCGTAGGTTTCATGCAGACTCATGGCAGGCTCCCGCCCCCAATCCACTTAAGGGACGGGGCGTTGAAAAATGTTCAGGCAGTGCGCCGGGCGTGATGCTCAAGGCGGCTTTGCAGACGATAGAGGTAGGCGAAACCCTGCTCCCAACGCCGGTGGCCGGACTTCACATTGATATGCCCGGCACCGGACAAAATCCCGGCTTCGGCCCCCCAATGGCGTGCCAGCTCCAGAGCCCGAGGCGCGCTGACGGCACTGTCGTTGTCGGAACTGACCACCTGGCTCGGGAACGGCAACAGGTCGGTAGGGATGGGCGCGAAATTACGCAAGGCGGGGGCACACGCCGGGCGTTCGACGTCGGCCGGGGCCACCAGCAAAGCGCCGCGTACCTGGCGCAGGAAGTGCACCGGCGCGGTGGCCGCCCAATGCGCCACGGTGATGCAGCCCAGGCTATGGGCGATCAGGATCACTGGCGTGCTGTCGGCGGCGATGGCCTCGGCCAGCGCGGCGACCCAGTCTTCACGGCGTGGGGTCAACCAGTCGGCCTGCTCCACGCGGGAGCTGTTGGGCAGGCTGTTCTGCCAATGACTTTGCCAATGATCTTCTGGCGATCCTTGCCAGCCCGGCACGATCAGATAACGAATCGACTCGCTGTGCATGGGTGTGCCCTCCTGCAGCGTTTAGCGTTGCTGAACAGTATAGGGACGAGTGTTACATTCCTTAAGGAATAAGAAGCTATTTATTAATAACCAAAATCTCATAAACACCAAAGCCCGCTCCAACGCTTCACCGTTGCCAGGGCGCAAACAACACAACCGACACGCCTGCATGGGAGGCCGTTTTTGAATGCCTTTCCGGCGTAAAAAATTCAGAAAAAGCCATCGCTCAGACAGGGCTGTTCGCACACAAATCAAGCAGCTGGCGTTGCAGGCTCTGCCCCGCCGCACCTAAGCCACTACGGCCATACAGCGCCAGCCGCACGCCTTGCACCCTGGGCAAACCGCTGTCCGGGCCCAGTACGCTATGCCCAGCCTGTACGACCCGACGGGGCAGCAAACTAATGCCCAACCCCGCCGCCACCGCTGAACACACACTCGCCAGGCTCGCGCTGGAATACCCGATGCGCCAGCGCCACCCCCCCACCTCCAGGTGTTGCAGCATTTCATTGCGGTACAGCCCCCCCACGGGAAAGGCCACCAACGGCAAAGGGTCACGTCCCAAGGATGGCGTGTTGCGGCTGTCCACCCAACACAAAGGCTCCGGCCACGAAGCCAGGCAGTCATCACTCTCGCCCATCTGCTTGACCAGCAACACATCGAACTCGCCGCTGCGGTATTGGCGCTGCAACTCGGGGCCAAGGCCGCTGGTGACTTCCAGGCGCACCCTGGGAAAGGCCAGCACAAAGGCCGACAGCAGCGGCATGAGCCGTTCCGACGCAAAGTCCTCAGGTACACCGAGGCGCAGCACGCCGTCGCTTTGCTGGCTGATCAACACGTCGGCGGCTTCTTCATGCAGCGCGAGGATGCGTCGCGCATAGGCCAGCAGGCGCTCGCCTTCTGCTGTCGCCACCACGCGGCGCTGGTCGCGGTTCAGTAGCTGGCACGCCACCGCCTCTTCCAGGCGGCGGATCTGCTGGCTGACCGTGGATTGGGTCAGGTGCAGGCGCTCGGCGGCGCGGGTGAAATTGCCGCAATCCACCACGGCGACAAAGCTGCGCAACAACACGGGATCGAACATGGCAGTCACCATTGCGTTTGCCACTGATTGGCATGGTTATATTTAATTTCAGAATACCTCGACCACTGCCCATACTTCACCCTCCATCCTGCCCAGAGGGGTCTCCATGAGCGACGCTCAACAGCACCTGCCCGACGCGGCCATGACCACGCTGTATCACCCGTGGAAAAACCTGCATGACCCTGAATAAATCCCTCGCCGGCTGGGGGCTGCTGGTGGTCCTGGGCCTTAATCTGCGGCCGATTCTCAGCTCCATCAGCCCGTTGCTCGGCGAGATTCGCCTGGCCACCGGTTTGAGCTTCCAGAGCAGCGCCCTGCTCACCAGCCTGCCCGTGGTGTGCATGGGCCTGGTGGCACTGGTAGGCGTGCGCGTTGAAGCGCAACTTGGAGAGCGGCGTGGCATCGCCCTGGGCCTGATGATGATCCTGCTGGCCTGCCTGGCCCGCTGGTTGATGGGCCAGGGCTCGACGTTGCTGGTGACCGCGTTGCTCGGCGGTGCCGGTGTCGCGTTGATCCAGGCGTTGGTGCCGGCGATGATCAAGCGCGAGTTTCATCACCGCGTGCCGGTGGCGATGGGCGTTTATTCAGCGTCGCTGATGGCCGGTGGCGGGCTGGCGGCGCTGCTCAGTCCGGTGGTGGCCACGCATTTCCAGCAATGGCAGGCCGGGCTCGGCGTGTGGCTGTTGCCGGCACTGGCCGCGCTGCTGTTGTGGGCCTGGTTGCCGCTGGGCGCGGCAAAAAGCGCAAAGGTCATCCCCGCCTTCAAGGGCCTGCGCAACCGCCGTGCCTGGCTGCTGGCGCTGTATTTCGGCTTGGTGAACTGCGGTTACATGAGCATGGTGGCGTGGCTGCCGGCCTACTATCAGCAACTGGGCTGGGACGTGCTGCCCAGTGGCTCGCTGCTGGCCTTCATGACCATCTTCCAGGTGATCGCCGCGCTGTTGATGCCGGTGCTGGCGCAACGCGGGATCGATCGTCGGCCACTGCTGTGGATCAGCCTGCTGGCCCAGACCCTCGGCTATCTCGGCCTGTTAATGGCGCCGCTGCAGTTTCCTCATCTGTGGGTGGCGCTGTGTGGCTTCGGCCTGGGCGCGTGTTTTGCCCTGAGCCTGTTGCTGACCCTCGATCACCACCGCGACCCGCGCCAGGCCGGGCAACTGGCGGCGTTCGTGCAAGGCGTGGGCTTTTTGATCAATGCAATTTCGCCATGGTTGACCGGTTGGCTGCGCGAACTCACCGGCAGCTTTGTCAGTGCCTGGGTGGTGCTGACCGTAACGGCGGTGGCGATGCTGGTGGTGACGCGGGTGTTCAGTCCCGCGACCTACCGCACGGCCCCCGCTCTATAACCCCGCTCTATAAATAGGCATTCAAGATCGGCAGTCCGGCGCCATCGACCTGGCTGCCGAAAATGCCTTCGCCAATGGCCAATTGCAGGGGTTGCACGGGCGCAATCTGCCTCATTCAGTGGAGCGCCTCAGCAACCGTTGCGGGGTGATCAGCCGCGCTGGGGTGCGTTTGTCGCCTGCGGCGAAGGTGCTGATCGAAACCCTGCTGACGGTGGAAAGCCAAGCCGATTAGCCCGCGCAAACGTCCCGAAATCATTGAAGCGCACCCCCATCTCAGCCATCACCTTGTGGGCCACCTTGGCGGTCATCTGACGGATGTAAAACGGTTCCTTCACCACAAAATGATGGATGCCGTGGGTGCTGCCGAAGTTGAAGCAGAACGCCTGCAACGGCCACATCCACCAGGGGTTCAACACCTGGGTCTGCTGGATCACATTGCCCAGCTCCACATCGCCGTAGTAGTGCATGTTCGAGCTGACAAAGTGCAGGCAAAAGGTGCGCAACACGTTAGGGCCGATGATCACCACGGCAGCGATATCGATCACCTGCATCACCTGCAAAGTGTCGGCGGACCACGCGATGGGGGCGCCGAGCAGACTGGCAATGCCATTGGCGGCATGAAAGCCGAGGAACACGTACCACGCGCCCCAATGCAGCAGCGCCAGCGGTGCATAGACCAGCAGCGAGCGCTTGAGGATGGCCAGTTTGTGCGTCCAGGTCTTGGCCCGCAGGATGCGGATGAAGGCCGACATGACGTTATCACCGACCATCAGCAACCGCGCAACCCCCCAGGGTTCTCCGTTGGTGATGGCGCGCTCTTCCATATCGGTTTCGGTGCCGGAGACCTTGTGATGGTTGAGGTGCAGGTGCCGGCGCACCCACGGGTTGATGGTGCTCGGCCGCGCCAGCCACACCAGGCCCATCATCAGGTTATGGGGCAGGCGCTGCTTGCGAAAGTACATGCTGTGGATCAGGTCGTGTTCCAGCTCGTGGGTCAGCGAGGCCAGGAACGCGTTCAGCAGCAAGCACACCCACCACGCCATATGACCCGTGATGTAGAGTGCCGCCGAGCCCACCATGCCGAGCAGCGCAAACGCCAGAATGCTCGCGCCCAGCGCGTCCTGATGCAGCAGCCAGGGGTGCTGCCGGCGCAGGCGCACGCCTTCGGCCAGCACCACTTCACGGATATGCGCCGAGCGCTGTTGTGCGTTCATCTGCTGGGGACTTGCAGAAGTACCGTCCATGCTTCCATCCTCTGGTGATTGATAGCTGCATCCTGGCCCAAGCGGTCCGCCAGGGCATCAGCTCCACACGCCAACCTGTTGACCGCAAGCGCCAATCGCCATGACCGAACCCACTTCCCTCGCCAGCTGGACCCGCGCCCTGCGCAAGCAGCTCGACGCCCTGGGCCTCGACAGCGGCGCCCTGTGCCTGCAAGCCGGGCTCGACCCGCAGAAGATGGACGATCCCAATGCGCGCTACCCGCTGTCGGCCACCACGCGTCTGTGGGAATTGGCGGTACAGGCCAGTGGTGATCCGGCGATTGGCTTGCGAGTGTCGCGGTTTGTCAGCGCCACCACTTTTCATGCATTGGGGTATGCGCTGGTGGCCAGTGGGAGCTTGCGCGAAGTGTTCGAGCGCATCGTGCGATATCACCAGGTGGTCAGCGATGCCTTGAGCCTGGAGCTGAGCGGCGATGGCGAACGTTATCGGTTCCGCCTGCTGCAACTACCGGGCAGCCCGGCGCCGGCGTTCGAGGCCATCGATGCATTTGCGGCGATCTATGTGCGTACCTGTCGCAACCGTCTGGGCCGCGAGTACGCGCCGCTGGCGGTGTACCTGCGAAGGCCGGAACCTGTTGACCCGAAGCCTTGGCACACGGTGTTTCGCGCGCCGGTATTTTTCGATGCCGAGGAGGACCGTCTGGAGTTCGCCGCCGCGGATTTCGACAGCCACCTGGACGACGCCAATCCCGAACTGGCCGAGCACAACGAAACCGTGCTCAAGCGCACCCTCGCCCAACTGCAACCGCTGACCTGGGAGCGCAAGGTGCGCGCGGCCATCGAGGCGCAATTGCCGGATGGCGAGCCGAGTGCCGAGCGCATCGCCCAGGCCCTGCACCTGAGCCTGCGCAGTTTGCAGCGGCACTTGGCGGATGAGGGCTGTCGGTTCGATGCGTTGCTCAGCGAGTGCCGGGAAAACCTGGCGTTGCTGCACTTGCGCGATCCGCACTGTTCATTGGCCGAGATCAGCCATTTGCTCGGCTTTGCCGATACCAGCAGCTTCAACCGTGCGTTCAAGCGTTGGACGGGGATGACACCGGGGCAGTTTCGGGATGGATTGCGGTAGGCAGATTGGTGCTGGATAGGGAGGCCTCTTCGCGAGCAAGCCCGCTCCCACAGGGGAACGTATTCCATGTGTGGGAACGGGCGTGCGCGCGAAAGCGCAGGTTCAAGCACTGGGCATTTCAGCTCAATCAACGCCCGCGATCGCGCCGCAACACCTTCTTCACCCGCGCCACCAGCGTCTTGGCCTCAAACGGCTTGAGCAAATAGTCATCCTCATGCAACTCCAACCCGCGCAGGCGATCTTCAATCCCGCCCGGCGTGGTCAGGAACAGCAGCGGCGTCTCGCCCTTCTGCCGGATCGCCTGCTGCAGTTTCCAGGCATTGAGCCCCGGCAGCATCACATCCAGGATCACCAGGTCGTACTCGACGCCCTCGACAAACCGCTGCGCCGCCATGCCATTGGCCGCGACTTCCACGCTGTAGCCGGCCTCGTTCAGGCCCTGGGCCATCCGCTGTGCTTCTTCGGATTCATGTTCCACTAACAGCACACGCATAACACACCTCGTTTGATAGGCCTGCAGGCTAACACCCTCAGGTGTGCGCCGCCTGCCGTAGCCGCGGTACGTCGAGGATTTCAATCTCGCCATAGCCCAGACGCACAAGGCCCTGGGCTTGCAGATCCTTGAGCAGCGCGTTGGTGGTCTGGCGCGACAGGCTCAACATCGCTGCCAGGTCTTCCTGGGGTAGATGCAGTACACGCTTTGAATGCTCGGTATCGCCATAACCTTCAACAATCATCAACAAACGATGAGCCAACCGAACCGAGGCCGGCATGAGGCTGAGCTGTTCAAGGCCGATAAAACTCAGGCGCAGCTTCTGGCTCATCAGCAGCGCCAGGTCGCGCCAGTACCTGGGGCTGTCATCGAGTATGTTCAGCAGCGCCTGTTGTGGGACCTGCAGCAACGTGCAAGGCCCGACAGCGCAGGCATCGTGGGTACGTGGCAAGCCATCGAACAGGCAGATCTCGCCGAACCAAAAGGGTGACTCCACCAGGCTGAGAATCGCTTCCTTGCCCTGCTCGTTCACCGCACTGACCCGCAGGGTGCCGTCGAGTACCGCATACAAACCACAGGGTGGGTCGCCGCGCTTGAACAAGTACTGTCCCGCCGTGAGCGGCCTCAATCGGGCCTGAGCCAGCAAGCTATGCTGAAAAGGCAAGGGCAGGTGACTGAACCAGTGACCGGTGGCCAACCGGGAGCGCCATTGGTCTGCATCCATGTGAACTCCGAAGATTGTCGCCCAGTTGACAGTACGCCACAGGCTGACAGGGCATGATCAAACATCCTACAGGAGGAATAACAATGAAAAGCCTCGTCGACCATCTCAGTCAATACGCCGCCTACCACCGAGACCCGCGCAACATCGCCAGCCACTTTATCGGCATCCCGCTGATTGTCGTCGCGGTCGCCGTGCTGTTGTCACGTCCGGAATGGAATGTCGGTGGGTTGTGGATCTCACCGGCCGTTCTGCTCGCGCTGTTTTGCGCGTGGTTTTACTTGCGCCTGGAGCTGGCGCTGGGTGTGCTGATGACGGTGCTGATCGGCTTGTCGGTGTGGGCCGGGCATGTGCTGGCGGCGCAGAGCACAATGGTGTGGCTCAGCAGCGGCGTGGGGATGTTTGTGGTGGGTTGGGTGATTCAGTTTGTCGGCCACTATTACGAAGGCAGGAAGCCGGCGTTTGTGGATGACGTGTCGGGGCTGATTGTAGGGCCGTTGTTTGTGGTGGCGGAGCTGGCGTTTCTGCTGGGGTTGCGGCAGGGGCTCAAGCAGCAGATCGAAGCGCGGTCGGGGCCTGTGGCGGTGCGCGCGAAAAACGCCACGGTCTGACAGACCCTAGAGATCAAATGTGGGAGCCGGGCCTGCCCGGCTCCCACAGGGTTTTGCGCTGTTTGGAGGCTTAGGCTTTTTGCCAGACCTTGGGCTTGAAGAACAGGGTCTCGCCGCGCGCCAAACCGGTCAGGCTATCGTGGTCTTTCACCACTTCGGCTTCGATCAGTTCGCTCTGGCCTTCAACTTTCAACGTCACACGCGTGGTCGCGCCCAGCGGGCGAATATCCCGGACTTCGGCGGCGTGATGGTCTTCCAGCTCATGGCGCGACAGCGACACTTCATGGGGACGGAACAGCACGTGTTTGTCTTCACCCACGTGCAGGCGGTTCGAATCACCCAGGAAGTGGTAGACGAAGTCGCTGGCCGGGTTTTCGTAGACGTCACCCGGTGAGCCGATCTGCTCGATCACCCCCTTGTTCATCACCACGATGCGGTCGGCGACTTCCATGGCCTCTTCCTGGTCGTGGGTCACGAACACCGAGGTCAGGTTGATGTCTTCGTGCAGGCGCGCCAGCCAGCGGCGCAATTCTTTTCGCACCTTGGCGTCGAGGGCGCCGAAGGGCTCGTCAAGCAGCAGCACCTTGGGTTCCACCGCCAGGGCGCGGGCCAGGGCGATACGTTGGCGCTGGCCACCGGACAGCTGCTCCGGGTAGCGATCCGACAACCAATCCAGCTGCACCATATTCAGCAGCTCATGCACCTTGACCGCGATCTGGCTCTCGCTCGGACGCTGGTTTTTCGGCTTCATGCGCAGGCCGAAGGCGACGTTGTCGAACACGGTCATGTGGCGGAACAACGCATAGTGCTGGAATACGAAGCCCACGTTGCGATCACGCACGTCATGGCCGGACACGTCTTCACCGTGGAACACGATGCTGCCGTCATCCGGGGTTTCCAGGCCGGCGATGATGCGCAGCAAGGTGGTCTTGCCGCAACCGGACGGGCCAAGCAACGCCACCAGCTCGCCACTCTGGATGTCCAGGTTGATGCTGTTCAGGGCCTTGAAGGCGTTGAAGTTCTTGCTGACATTACGGACTTCGATCGACATGACTTATTCCTCAGCCGCACCGGCGCGCAGGCGGTTAATACGGTTCTCGCTCCACTGCTTGAGCAGCAGGATAAAGAGCGCCAGGATCAGCAACAGACTCGCCACCGCAAACGCGGCAACGTGGTTGTATTCGTTGTAGAGAATCTCGACGTGCAGCGGCAGGGTGTTGGTCACGCCGCGAATGTGGCCAGACACCACCGACACCGCGCCGAACTCACCCATGGCCCGTGCGGTACACAGCACCACGCCGTAGATCAGACCCCATTTGATATTCGGCACGGTCACATGCCAGAACATCTGCCAGCCATTGGCGCCGAGCAGACGCGCAGCCTCTTCTTCCTGGGTGCCCTGCTCCTGCATCAGCGGGATCAGTTCACGGGCCACAAAGGGCACGGTGACGAAGATGGTCGCCAGCACGATGCCGGGCAAGGCGAACACAATCTGGATGTCATGGTCCTGCAACCACGGGCCAAAGAAGCCCTGGGCCCCGAACATCAGCACATAGACCAGGCCGGCGATGACCGGCGACACCGAGAACGGCAAATCGATGAGCGTCACCAGGATGCTTTTGCCACGGAACGAATACTTGCTCACGCACCACGCGGCGCTGACGCCGAACACCAGGTTGAGCGGCACCGAAATCACCACGGCGATCACCGTGAGTTTCAGCGCCGACAACGCATCGGGTTCGAGGATCGCGGTGAAGAACGCCCCTAGGCCGTTCTTCAGGCCTTGGGTGACCACGATAAACAGCGGCAACAGCAGGAACAGCGCGAACACCAGCCAGCCGAGGCCGATCAGGATACGTCGGGACGCAGCGCTGCCACGGCGGGCGGCGTTGGCCGAGGACGCGGCGGAAATAGACGATTGGGACATGTTCCGCGCCTCCTTATGGACGTTCGATGCGCCGCTGCAACAAGTTGATCAGCAGCAGCAGGACAAAGGAAACCACCAGCATCAGCACGCCGATGGACGTGGCGCCGCGGTAGTCGTATTGGTCGAGCTTGACCATGATCAGCAAGGGCAGGATCTCGGTTTTCATCGGCATGTTGCCGGCGATGAAAATCACCGAGCCGTATTCACCGACGCCACGGGCAAATGCCAGGGCGAAACCGGTCAACCACGCTGGCAGCAACGCGGGTACGAGGATGTGCCGGAACACCTGCAACGGCTTGGCACCCAGGCAGGCGGCGGCTTCTTCGACTTCCCGAGGGATATCGGCGAGTACCGGCTGCACCGTGCGCACCACGAACGGCAGGGTGACGAAGGTCAGCGCCAGGGTGATGCCCAAGGGGGTATAGGCGATCTTGAAGCCCAGGTCGGCGGCGAACTGGCCGACCAGGCCGTTAGGCGTGTACAGCGCGGTCAGCGCGATACCGGCGACGGCGGTGGGCAAAGCGAACGGCAGGTCGATCATCGCATCGATGATCTTGCGGCCAGGGAAGGTGTAACGCACCAGCACCCAGGCGAGCAGCGTACCGATCACGCCGTTGATCAGCGCGGCGTACAGCGCGGTGCTGAAGCTCAGTTGCAACGCCGCCAACACGCGCGGTGCGGAGATGATGTTCCAGAACTGATCCCAGGTGAGTTGAGCGGCGTGTACAAACATCGCCGCGAGGGGGATGAGTACGATCAGGCTGAGGTACACCACGGTGTAGCCCAGCGTCAGCCCGAAGCCGGGTATGACGGGGGAGATACGACGCGACATAAGAGTCCTTGGTTAAGGGAAAACCACTGAAGGCACACACGTCCTGTGGGAGCAGGCTTGCCTGCGATGCAAGCGCCTCGGTATGTCAGTCACACCGCGGTGATGCTATCGCAGGCAAGCCAGCTCCCACAGGGCAAAGCGTGCGCCGCCAGATTGCGTTATTGCGCGGTGTAAATCTGGTCGAACACGCCACCGTCATTAAAGAATTTCGGTTGGGCAGTTTTCCAGCCGCCGAAGTCTTTGTCGATAGTCACCAGGTCCAGTTTCGGGAACTGCTGGGCGTATTTGGCGGCCACTTTTGCATCGCGTGGGCGGTAGAAGTTCTTGGCCGCAATCTCCTGGCCAGCCGGGCTGTACAGGTGCTTCAGGTATTCAGTGGCGATTTCGGTGTTGCCCTTTTTCTCGGCGTTCTTGTCGACCACGGCCACCGGCGGCTCCGCGAGGATCGACAGGGAAGGCACGACGATATCGAACTTATCAGCACCGCCATCTTCTTTCAGGGCCAGGAAGGCTTCGTTTTCCCAAGCCAGCAACACATCACCCTGACCGTTGTTGACGAAGGTGATGGTCGAACCGCGAGCGCCGGTGTCCAGTACGGGGACGTGTTTGAACAGCTCTTTCACGTATTCCTGGGCCTTGGCTTCGCTGCCGCCGGTTTTCAGGCCATAGGCCCAGGCGGCGAGGAAGTTCCAGCGGGCGCCGCCAGAGGTTTTCGGGTTCGGGGTGATCACGGACACGTCTTTCTTGATCAGGTCGCCCCAATCCTTGATGCCTTTAGGGTTGCCCTTGCGCACCAGGAACACGATGGTCGAGGTGTACGGGGTGCTGGCGTCCGGCAGGCGGGTCTGCCAGTTCTCCGGCAGGGTCTTGCCCAGCTTGGCGATTTCGTCGATGTCACCGGCCAGGGCCAAGGTGACCACGTCGGCGCGCAGGCCGTCGATCACGGCACGGCCTTGCTTGCCCGAACCACCGTGGGATTGCTGGATCTTGACGTTGTCACCTGGGTGGGACTGTTTCCAGAACTGGGTGAACTCCGCGTTGTAGTCCTGGTACAGCTCACGAGTCGGGTCGTACGAGACGTTGAGCAACTCGTAGTCCTTGGCAACGGCGGAACCTGCAAACACGGCGCTGGCCAGTGCGGCCAGGGCATAACGGCGAATCGACGACATAGAAGCTCCTGAAATTCTGGGTGTTGGCTTTTTCTTATAGTTGCGGGTCTAGCATGCGAATCGCCGTTCTTGCCTAGCTCGGCTTGTTGCCCGGGTTCTGCAGTCGGAATTTTTCCTTGCGTTCAATCTGTACCACTTGCGCGTTATGCACGGTGATTTCCACCGCACCAAACCGCAGATCGCGCAACGCGCTCTGGATCTCACGCAAAATGGCTGCTTCGTCCTGGCCGTCGACGCTACGTAGAGAGGCGCTCATGGTCTCGCTCCTTAAATGAATAGTGCCTTGCAGTGGCGGCACTGCTTGCGGCGTGAGAGCGATAGTAGATAAGCGCAGATATTCTTAAAAATACTATTTAAGAATGTTTATATAACCAGAAAGAATTTTCTGGTGTGACGTGGGGTTGCGCGCGGGTTCGGTGCCCGAGCACAGAAAATAAAGCCTTGAGAGGATCCATTTTGGCCGCCTTTCACTCTCGAATGGCGGGTGCTTTCGACCAATCGATCTCGCCCGCTGGCACTGGTCGACCAAACCAATACCCCTGCCCCAGGTCGCACTGCTGGTCGAGCAGGAAACGCGCCTGCTCCAGTTGCTCGATCCCTTCGGCGTGCACCTGCATGCCCATGCTTTTTGCCAGGGCGATCACCACGCGCACGATCGCCGCGTCGTCTTCATCCCACGGCAACCCGGCGACGAAGCCTTGGTCGATCTTGAGCTTCTGCACCGGCAGGCGCTTGAGGCGCAACAGCGACGAGTAACCGGTACCAAAATCATCGATGGCCAGGCGCAGGCCCAGCTCGCGCAGGCGGTGCAGTTGCTCCAGCGCCACCTCCGGGTCCTCCATCACGGCGCTTTCGGTGACTTCCAACTCCAGGAAAGCCGGATCCAGGCCGGTGTCGTGCAGCACCTGGGCCACCTGCTCGTACAACTCGCGCCGGGCAAACAGGCGGCTGGAGACGTTGATGGCGATAAAACTCAGCGGCGTACCCTGCGCCAGCCAATCACACATCTGTCGGCAGGCCTGGTTCATCACCCAGGCGTCGATATCGGCAATCAACCCGGTGCGTTCGGCAATCGGGATAAATTCCCCAGGCGGCACCAGGCCACGCTCCGGGTGTTGCCAGCGCACCAGCGCTTCGACGCCGATCAGGCGGCTGTCGTTGAGGTCATGCACCGGTTGGTAGTAGACGCACAGCTCTTGCTGCTCAAGGGCACGGCGCAGCTCACTGGCGATTTCCACGCGGTTCTGCGCATGGGCGGTCAGCTCTTCGGTGTACAGGGCGTAGCCTTCACGGCCAGCGCTCTTGGCCTTGAACAGCGCTGAGTCGGCATTACGCAGCAATTGCTCCGCGCTCAGGGCGTCGCTGGGGAACAGGCTGATACCAATACTGGCGCTGATAAACAGCTGGTGGCCGTCAAAGATGAAGGGCTGCTTCATCGCGTCCAGCATGCGCTGCGCCAGGCCCGCGGCCTGAGCCACCTGTGGACAACTTTCCGCCAGCACCGCGAACTCATCCCCCCCCAGGCGCGCCAAGGTCACGCCAGGGCCGAACAGCGCCTTGAGCCGTTCGCCGACGAGCTTGAGCAACTGATCGCCGACGTTATGGCCGAGGCTGTCGTTGATGATCTTGAAGTGGTCCAGGTCCAGCAACAACAAGGCGCAGCCACGCTTGTGGGTTTGCGCCGAGGCCAGCGCCTGTTCGGCGCGGTCGGTGAACAACAGGCGGTTGGGCAGGTCGGTCAGCGGGTCATGATGGGCCAGGTGAGCCAGTTCGTGCTCGGAGTCCTTGATGGCGCTGATATCGGAAAACACTGCAACGTAATGGCTGACCTGACCCTGATCATCGTGAATCACGCGAATGGTCTGCCACTGGGGATAAATCTCACCGCTTTTGCGTCGGTTCCAGATCTCACCGCTCCATTCGCCGGTGCGCTCCAGGCTCTGGAACATCTGCTGATAGAAATTCGACGAATGGCGACCGGACTTGAACAGGCTGGGCTGTCGGCCCATGACGTCTTCGCGGCTGTAGCCGGTGATTTCCATGAAGGCCCGGTTGACGTGCACGATCAGCCCCTTTGTGTCAGTGACCAACACCCCTTCACGGGTGCAATCGAACACAGCGGCAGCCTGGCGCAAGCGTTCGCGGTTTTCTTTCAAAGGCTGTTGCAGCTGGTTGGCCCGGGCAAACCGGGCGCAGATCAGGTAGATCGCCAAGGCGCTCAGCGTCACCCACACGTAGCCGCGCACCTGCAGCCAGTGGTTCAACTCACTCTGGTTATCGAGAAACTCGATCAATACGCGCTGAGTGACGCCAATCCACAGAACGGAAATCAACAGGTATACCAGCCCCGCACGTAGGGCACCCCGGTATGAAAACGGCATATGGTCAGTAATCCTTACCAAAAAGACAGAGTCGCCCTACAAAGACTGCGGATTATAGAATAAGAAACATCCAGTCACTCCTATCTGAAAGCGCGGCTGGTTTTCTCTGTAGGCTGAGTGATAATGCGTGAGCTGTTCTTTTCTTTATCTGAGGGCCATACAGCCTATGTGGTACAACGGTTTTCTTGACCTGTCAGCCTGGCAACTGGTGGCGGTCACTCTGTTGATGACCCACGTGACCATCGTTGCGGTCACAGTCTATCTGCATCGCTATTCCGCCCATCGCTCCCTGGAGCTCAATGCCGGTCTTAAACACTTCTTCCGCTTCTGGCTGTGGCTGACCACGGCGCAGAACACCCGCGAGTGGACCGCCATCCACCGCAAGCACCACGCCAAGTGCGAAACGGTCGACGACCCGCACAGCCCCGTCATCAAAGGCTTGTCCACCGTGATGCGCAAAGGCGCCGAGCTGTACCGCGCCGAGGCCGAAAACCCCGAGACCCTGCGCATCTACGGCAAGAACTGCCCGGATGACTGGATCGAACGCAAAATCTACACCCCCTATCCGCTGCTGGGCGTGGCGATCATGGGTGTGATCGACCTGCTGCTGTTCGGTACCATCGGCATTACCATCTGGGCCATCCAGATGATGTGGATTCCGTTCTGGGCCGCTGGCGTGATCAATGGCCTGGGGCATGCCGTGGGCTATCGCAACTTCGAATGCCGTGACGCGGCGACCAACCTGGTGCCGTGGGGCATCATCGTTGGCGGCGAAGAGCTGCATAACAACCACCACACCTACCCCAACTCGGCCAAGCTGTCGGTGAAGAAGTGGGAGTTCGACCTGGGCTGGGCCTGGATCAAGGTGTTCAGCTTCCTGCGCCTGGCCAAGGTGCAGCGTGTCGCGCCCATCGCCCACCGCGTGGAAGGCAAGGGCCACCTGGACATGGACACCGCCATGGCGATCCTCAACAACCGCTTCCAGATCATGGCCCAGTACCGCAAGCTGGTGATTGGCCCGTTGGTCAAGCAGGAGCTGGAAAAGGTCGATCACTCGGTGCGTCACCAGTTCCATCGTGCCAAGCGCTTGCTGTCGCGGGAAACCAGCTTGCTCGATGACCGCCATCACCTGCGCATCCAGAACATGCTGGAACACAGCCACGCGCTGAAAGTGATCTACGAAAAGCGCCTGGCGCTGCAGCAGATCTGGCTCAAGACCAGTTCCAATGGCCACGATATGCTGGCGGCCATCAAGGAATGGGTGCATGAAGCCGAGGCCAGCGGCATCCAGTCCCTGCGGGATTTCGCTCACCAATTGAAGACTTATTCGCTGCGTCCTGCGGCAGTCTGATGGTGCGGTGGGAGGGCTTGCTCTCCCACCTACCAGCTTTTTGGCGTCATTTACCGGGCACCGGCAATCGGCACTATTGACGGAACTTCACCGCAATTACCCTCTCTCAATGAACACTTCGCCATCATGGTGGCCCCTTGTAGCGACCGCTGCTCCAGCCTGCGGCGCGCCCAGAGAGAGTTGTGCCGATGGTTCACGAAAATCCTTATTTGCCCGATCCTCCCACCGCTGAACATCCGCGTCCGGCTGCGGCTGCGACCCTGTTGGCGCTGGTGCATGCCCAGGGTGAAGTCGAGCGGTTGAGCGAGCGGGAACAACTGCTGAGTTCGATGTTGGTGAGTGTCAACGCCGTGCTCTGGGCCATGGATTGGGAAACGCGCCGGGTGCTCTACGTAAGCCCGGCCTACGAGCGCGTGTTCGGACGCTCTGCCGGCCTGCTGCTGGCCGATCATCGGGAATGGCGCAACAGCATTCACCCCGAAGACCTCGACTATGCCGAACACAGCCTGGCCCGCGTGCTGGAACGGGGCGCCGTGGAGGACCGTGAGTACCGCATCATCACCGCTGACGGGCAGATCCGCTGGTTGAGCGACAAATGCTACATCAACCAGCGGGTCGAGCCCGGAGAACCGTTGATCGTGGTGGGCATGGCCGAAGACATCACCGAAAAGAAACAGATGGAGCTGGAGCTGCATCGCCTGGCCACCACCGATGTGCTGACCCAGAGCAGTAACCGCCGGCACTTCTTCGAGTGCGCCAACCTGGCCTTCGACACGGCCTGTGCCAAAGGAGAACCGCTGGCCTTCCTGCTGCTGGACATCGATGACTTCAAAGACGTCAACGACAGCTACGGCCACCTGGAGGGTGATCAAGTGTTGCGGCGTATCGCCGAGAGCGGTCGCGGGGTATTGCGCCGTGGTGATCTGTTCGGACGCATTGGCGGCGAAGAGTTCGCCGCCGTCCTGCCCGGCTGCGCCCCGGAGATGGCCTTGCAAGTGGCTGAGCGGTTGGGCCGGGAGATTCAGGAACTGAGCTTCAGCTATGAGGGCCAGGCGTTCAGCGTGACCATCAGTCAGGGCCTGGCCAGCCTCACCGAGGCAGATTCGACCCTGGACAGCCTGTTCGCCCGCGCCGATGCCGCCATGTACGAGGCCAAACGCTTGGGCAAGAACCGCGTGGTGGCCGGCTGACGCTAAGCCTTGCGGATCCGCGTCAATTCCGCCAACCCGACCCTGAGCAATCGCGCAGTCTTGCTTCTGGCCAGCTCTTCCAAGCCTTCATGCTCAGTCAAACGCGCCATCTGCGCCGCCAGGTTCACTACCAGCGCTTCCCGGGCATACACGCCGCCCTCCAACGCATAAATCGCCGCGATCAACTGGCGCAGTTCCAGTGGCAAACGCCAACGTGTGCGCAGCGCTGAACCATAGGCCGCGCCAAAGGTGTAGAGAGACTCGCCAATCGCTTCGTCATCCAGCGCACCACCGCCCTGGCGCCAGTTTTCCAGGCAGCGCAATAGCGCCAGGTCGCCGAGCCGATGGAGGATGCCGGCGCTGTAACAGCGTTCGTGGTCCAGCTCCAGCATGCGCGCCAGCCGCCGAGCGTAGTCGGCGGTGTCCAGGGACAATTGCCAGTGGCGCTCGGCATAGGCCACCAAAGCCGGGTCCCCCAGCACCACGTTGTGTTTGAGCGCCAGGCCGAGGATCAGGTTCATACTTTGCCCCGGCACCAGCTTATGCAGGGCAGCGGGCAAGGTTTGCACGGGTGTGCCGTGATGGCCGGCGCTGTTGGCGGCGGCGATCAGCACGGCGGTGATTTGCGGGTCCATGCGCACCTGGTCTTCCAGGCGCTTGAGATCCAGGCCATCGGGGCCGAGGCTGTGTTGCACGGCGGCCTTCACATCGACTCGCAAGGGTGCGCCATCGGACGCTTCGCGGCGGCGCTCCAGGAACACAGGCAAGGTCATGCCGGGCGCCAGCGGCGGAACCTCGCAGTACACCGTTTCGCCTTCGTTGAGCAGCAGGTCTTGCAGGCGCTGGGTCAGGCCTTCCATGTTCAGCGGTTTGGTCAGGTACGCCGTGGGCGCCAGGGGCAAGGCTTCGCGCACGCTGGCGCTGTCATTGCGGCTGCTCAGCAGAATGAACGGCAACGCCGGCGAGCGGCGCTGCTGGCGCACGTTGCGCAGCAGGCTCAGACCATCGACGCCCGGAAGCTCCCAATCGGCCAGGATCAGATCGTAGTTTTTTTCTCGCAGCAACGTCACCGCGTGCTGCCCATCGGCACACACATCCAGCCGCGCATCGCAGCGCACATTCAACAACACCTGCTTGAGCAGGTCCCGCGACCAGGGGTCCGCCTCGGCAATCAACACGCGGGGTACAGCGGGTAAATCAACAGCAGTCATCCAGCACGCTCCATCGGCAATGCTGCAACCTTAGACAATGCAGACGCCCAGGTACAATGAACACGGCCTGAATGTGCGGCAATGGGCATAAAAAAACCCGCCGAAGCGGGTTTTTTCTGTCGATCAGGTCAATTTCCGCTTACAGCTCGGAGAAGCACTCTTCGATGATCGCCAAGCCTTTGTCCAACTGCTCGTCCGGCGAGGTCAGCGGGACCAGTACGCGCAACACGTTGCCGTAGGTGCCGCAGCTCAACAGGATCAGGCCCTTTTCACGCGCCTTGGCCACCACGGAGGCAACGGCAGCGGCGTTTGGCTTATGGGTGTCGCCGTCGTCAAACAGCTCAACCGCGATCATTGCGCCCAGAGCCCGCACTTCGCCGATCACCGGGTACTTGGCCTGGATCGCTTTCAGACCGGTCACCAGACGCTCGCCGACAGCCTTGCAGCGGTCCAGCAGGTGCTCTTCTTCGAACACTTCCATCACGGCCAGGGCCGCAGCGCAGGCGATCGGGCTACCCGCGTAGGTGCCGCCCAGGCCGCCTGGCGCGATGGCGTCCATGTATTCGGCCTTGCCGCACACACCGGCCAGCGGGAAACCGCCAGCGATGGATTTGGCGAAGGTGGTCAGGTCGGCAGCAACGCCCATCTGCTCCATGGCGAAAAAGGTGCCGGTACGGCCGGCACCGGTTTGCACTTCGTCGGCGATCAGCAGGATGCCGTGCTTGTCGCACAGTTCGCGCAGGCGCTTCATGAAGGATTTGGGCGCGACGTAGAAACCGCCTTCACCCTGCACCGGTTCGATAATGATGGCGGCGATGTCACGCGGCTCGGCATCGTTCTTGAAGATGCGTTCGATGCTGGCGATGGCGTCGTCGTCGCTCACACCGTGCAGTTCGTTCGGGAACAGCGCGCGGAACACGCCACCTGGCATCAGGCCCATGCCTGCCGAGTAAGGCACAACTTTACCGGTGAGGCCCAGGGTCATCATGGTGCGGCCGTGGTAGGCCCCGGTGAAGGCGATCACGCCAGCACGGCCGGTGGCAGCACGGGCGATTTTCACGGCGTTTTCGACAGCTTCGGAACCGGTGGTGACCAGCAGGGTTTTCTTGGCGAAATCACCTGGGACCTTGGCGTTGATTTTCTCGCACAGCTCCACGTAAGGCTCGTAGGCCAGGACCTGGAAGCAGGTGTGAGTCAGCTTGTTCAGTTGCTCGGTCACGGCCGCGATGATTTTCGGGTGCACGTGGCCGGTGTTCAGCACGGCGATACCGCCGGCGAAGTCGATGAACTCGCGACCTTCAACGTCGGTCACGGTGGCGTTCTTCGCGGATTCGGCGAAGATCGGGTGAATCTGGCCAACACCGCGTGGTACAGCGGCTTCGCGGCGCTTCATCAGGGATGCGTTGGTCTTGCTCATAAAGTCCTCATTCGCCACTCATCGGGTGGCGTGGTCCAAGGAATACGTGGCGGGGAGGCAACTACGGCAGCATGCGATGATCGACTGCCACAGCTTTCCCGGCCACTACGAATTACGCGGTGAAACACGCAAAGGGACAGCGCTCTCGTGCCCTCTGCGTTTGCGGCAAACTCGTGCTGGTCAGATGCCCAGGCAGAGGTATTTGATTTCCAGGTAATCCTCGATCCCGTATTTGGAACCTTCACGGCCCAGGCCCGAAGCCTTGATACCGCCGAACGGCGCCACTTCGTTGGAGATCAACCCGGTGTTGACGCCGACCATGCCGTATTCCAGGGCTTCAGCCACACGGAACACACGGCCCAGGTCGCGGGCATAGAAATAAGAGGCCAGGCCGAACTCGGTGTCGTTGGACATCGCGATCACTTCGGCTTCGTCCTTGAAGCGGAACAGCGGTGCCAGCGGACCAAAGGTTTCTTCCTTGGCGACGGCAGCGTCTTTCGGCACGTTGGTGAGGATGGTCGGCTCAAAGAAGTTGCCTTCCATCACCTTGCCACCGGCCAGCAACGTGGCGCCTTTTTTCAGGGCGTCAGCGATGTGTTCCTGCACCTTGGCCACGGCTTTTTCGTCGATCAGCGGGCCGGTGGTGGTGCCTTCTTCCAGACCGTTGCCGATCTTCAACTTGGCCACGGCCACTTTGAGTTTTTCGGCAAAGGCGTCGTACACCGAATCCTGGATGTACAGGCGGTTGGCACAGACGCACGTCTGGCCGTTGTTGCGGTACTTGGAGATGATCGCGCCTTCGACAGCCTTATCCAGGTCCGCGTCGTCGAACACGATGAACGGCGCGTTGCCGCCCAGTTCCAGGGAGACTTTCTTGATGTCCTTGGCGCATTCGGCCATCAGCTGGCGACCGATTTCGGTCGAACCGGTGAAGGACAATTTGCGCACGATCGGGTTGCTGGTCAGCTCGCCGCCGATGTCGCCGGCACTGCCGGTGACCACACTCAGCACGCCTTTCGGGATACCGGCACGGTGCGCCAGTTCAACCAGGGCCAGTGCCGAAAACGGCGTTTGCGAAGCAGGCTTGATCACCATGGTGCAACCGGCGGCCAGGGCCGGGCCGGCTTTACGGGTGATCATCGCCGCCGGGAAATTCCACGGGGTGATCGCCGCGGTCACGCCGATCGGCTGCTTGATCACGATCAGGCGCTTGTCAGGCTGGTGGCCAGGGATCACATCGCCGTAGATGCGCTTGGCTTCTTCGGCAAACCATTCGATAAAGGAAGCGGCGTAAACGATCTCGCCCTTGGCTTCGGCCAGCGGCTTGCCTTGTTCGAGCGTCATCAGGCGGCCGAGGTCGTCCTGGTTCTCGATCAGCAGTTCGAACCAGCGGCGCAGCTTGTTGGCGCGCTCCTTGGCGGTCAGTGCACGCCAGGCCGGCAGCGCCTTGTCAGCGGCTTCGATAGCGCGGCGGGTTTCAGCGGCGCCCATCTTTGGCACAGTACCGAGAATCTCGCCCGTGGCAGGGTTATTGACCTTGAGGGTCTGACCGTTGTCCGCATCGACCCAAGCGCCATCGATAAAGGCTTGCTGGCGGAACAACTGGGCATCTTTAAGCTGCATGTCGGCTTTCCTTAACAGCACCGCGCGCACGCGGAGCGAATTAGAGTTGTTGAAAGGCGCCTTGTGGGCTGCCGTCAGGGAAATCAGCCCCAGCGCGCAAGAAAAGTGAAGGAGCGCACGGGAGACAGAGCGTTTGAAATCTCAAACGAATCCTAGGATCAATGGGGGTACAGGGCAATAGTCTGTTCGAAAAAAAGAACGAAAACGGCGCATTTAGCAGATTTATCTGATCAGCGTCGCCGAGCCGGGTTCCCCCGCCCTGATCGGTAGCGCCCGGCTTAGGGCCTCTGTACGGCAAATGCCTACACATGAACGCCCAAAGACCAGCATGGACGCCCAAGGTCGACATGGGTATGATGTCGCCCGCACAAGCATCCGTAGCTCAGCTGGATAGAGTACTGCCCTCCGAAGGCAGGGGTCGTGGGTTCGAATCCCGCCGGGTGCACCATATAGCAGTCTCTGGCTGTCTCAGACAGTCTACGAAACACCCCAAGAAGCCCGCCCTGTGCGGGTTTTCTTGTTTCTGGCTATCCGTCCCTGTCTACCCCTATAACTTCCCGCCGTGTATGCCCACGTGTATGCTTTGAGATTCCTATAACTGGAGGCATACAGGAAGTGAAGCGCACTGAAATCAAACGCCGCCCCTTAGCAGACACCACGCTTGCAGGCCTGGAGCCTGAGCAAACAACGTATCGGGAGCAGGACGGGAATGGCCTGTACTTCCGGGTGAAACCTAACGGGCAGAAATCATGGGAGCTGCGCTACAAAAAGCCAGACGGAAAATGGTCTTGGCTGGGTCTCGGCGGCTACCCGGACATCAGTGGCTCATTGGCGAGACAGAAAGCAGCTCAACTGCGTGAAGACGCATCGACCGGCAAAAATCCATTGGTGAGCAAGCAGGCTCGGAAGGTTGCAGACCAGGTTGCTGCCAACAACACCTTTGAAGCGTTAGGGCGCGAGTGGTTTGAGGCCAGACGCACAAGTTGGGAATCAGGTACGTCTCGTCGGGTACTTGGCGCACTTGAGCTTCATGTGTTCCCCGTCTTCGGAAAACGCGTGTACACAGAAATATTGCCCCTGGAATGGATGGAGTTTCTACGCGGCATGGAGCAGAAGGGGATCATTGAACAAATGGGCCGAGTTCGTGCCTTTTGCAAAGAGATCTATGACCTGGCCCGCGTAACAGGACGAGCCGTCCACAACCCCCTTGAAGGTCTCAGCAAATTCCTGCAATCACGTAGCGCTGAAAACTATGCACACGTTTCGACTGAAGAACTGCCTGCGCTACTTCGAGCAATCAACTCCTACCCTCACGCAAAGGACGTTCGTATAGGGCTTCGCTTGCTTTCTTTATTAGCATCGCGCCCGAGCGAAATCCGAGAAGCACGCTGGTCAGAAATCGATCTCTCCAAAAAGCTATGGACGATCCCAGCCGAACGAATGAAACGTCGTCGCGAACATGTGGTGCCTCTCTCTCGGCAGGCAATCGAAGCGCTCACTGAGTTACGAACACTTACAGGTGCGTACCCTCTCCTATTTCCAGGCAGGAAAGACAGGACAATCCCCCGTAGCAACACCGTCTTTCTAATGGCGCTCCGCAGACTGGGATATGCCGGTCGGCAAACAGGCCACGGCTTTCGTCACATCGCGAGCACCATACTCAATGAGCAGGGTTTCGATGAGAATCACATTGAGGCCCAGCTCTCTCACGCAAAGGAAGGAATAGCAGGGGTGTACAACAAAGCGGTTTACCTGCCTCAGCGCAGAGTGATGATGCAGTGGTACGCAGATCATCTGGATGAGCTAGTAGATGGCAATATTATTCAGGGACAGTTTGGCAAGGCGGGTTGAATACACCAACCGCACACCCATCAAAATCGGTGTTACTGGTGTTACGCACGTTACGCATACGATTAATCAATTGATTTTATTAAATATTTCTTGCGTAACACGCATTAAAAGAGATCCGCACATCATGTGTTACGCGTCAAAAGCGTGTTACGCCTAAGGCGCCCAAAACCTCTGGCGGCCATCTCTTATTGGTCGCCCCACGCTGAGGATGGGCCGCTGTTATCGGACTACCAGAAGGGGCTCAGGGGACTACCGTTCGTCGGGACTTCACTGGGTTTCATTTCTCACTTTCCAATTTTTAACTGTATAGAAAACCAGTAGGGCAAGGTAGGACAGCCCCGAAAAAAACTGAAACTTTGCTGCGATCTTGCTCACTTAAATTGCCTTATCCATAAACCCCGCGTCGAAAACTATAAAAATAAAACTTTTAAAAAATAGAAAATCGTTTACATAGCTGGGGCCTGTACGAACTACGACAGGAAACGCGCTATGCAGCCTCACGACACTTCAGACCACTCCACTACCTCTCTCACCCCTGCTTGTTTGCTCACTACCGACCAAGTCGCTAATGCACTAGGCCTGTCCAGCCGAACGCTTGCCGCCTGGCGAAGTTCTCGCATCAACTCACTTCCCTATATCAAAACCGGGTCTCGGGTTCGTTATCGCTCCCAAGACGTGGTCGCGTGGCTTGAAACCCAACTGCGCTCACCTGCAAAAACCGCTGGAGACAGGACCTGATGAGCGCCCCAAAGCAATCTGCAAAAGTTGTGGGGCTCGCCCCCTCCACTCCACGAGAAAGTCACCAAAAGGCCCCTAGCGGATCCGCATGCTTGCCGATCAGCGCGCCTCACACAGAAATGGGACAGTTCGATCCGGCCGCCACGCTGATACGCATCAATCAAGTCATAGCCCTTACAGGTATCGGCCGCGCAACGGTTTACAAACTTATGAGCCAGCCAGAGAGCGGCTTTCCTCAAGCGGTGAAGCTCACCGACAGCAATGCGCGCGGGGCTCCGGTCGCGTGGGTATTAGCCGAAATTTTGAATTGGACACGGGCGCGTATCGCGGCCCGCGACAGGGTGGCGGCATGAAAAATCGAGCCGCTAACAACGCCATTTTGCAGCCCTTTTCTGTACTCAGAACAGTCGGATTCTCATCACGCGGTATGCAGCGTTTTGAACGTTACCGCACAGAGCAAAAACGCCTGAACCGGGACGTGATGGTGATGCGATGGAGAGATGGCATCTGGTGCGCATTGTCAGTTCCCTGCCAAGCCCCGCAAGCAATCATCGTCGACGAGGGCCAACAAATCGAAGCCTACGAAGATGCACGCGCCTGCCTCGAAGGCGACCTCTTGCCATTTGTCTCCCTGCGCTGGGACGTCCATGCCTGAAACGAAAACGCCCCCGGCGGCAACCGGAGGCGTTGAGGTAAATCTACATGCCTAATCAATTTATGCCGCATCGAAAAAATTCGCAAGCGATCCACACAGTTGCACTTTCAAAAAACGGACGTTACTCTCTGGCCGTCGCTGCAAATTCAGCGACCGGGTTTGGCGACCCGAGCACATACAGGCGCACAGGCGCCCCCATACCGATTGCAGGCGCTTTTTTTGTGCCCGCATTCCTGCTTTATGGCGGCTGTGCGTGGGAGACCTTCGGGTCTGCCGGGGTCCTGTATGCCCGGTTCGCCAACCCGCGCACAGCTGCCACCCTAATTCGTTTGGCGACGATCAGTGGCAGCTCCTCACATACAGGAGCTTCACCAATGCACGCCCTCAATCCGTCCAAAATTCGCGCTGCCGCTCATCGAGCAATGGCTCTCGCCGCTTTACACGCCAACTCCAGCCTCGCCACACGCCTTTCCCGTTACAACGTCCATATGTCCAAGGCGAGAGCCCTGGAAGCCGAAGGAGGTGCCAAATGAGCATGCTCCAAGGCTTTGCACTGCCCGAGGATCTACTCTGTGTCAGCCAAGACGCCGAAGCCGGTCTGCCTATCGACGCCATCACCTGTGCGCTCGACCGTGCCGACTCCGTTCTCATGCTGTTGGAAGATCACTTAGACGGCGATAAACCCCTGCTTTCCAACCGCGTGCTGTCGTCTGTTATTTGGGACGTGCGCGGCACATTGGGCTTGATCAAAACACTCACCATGTACGGTGATGCGTCCTCTGTGCCGATGGGCCAGAAAGGCGGTGCGCTGTGACCCACTCCAGCACGCGTGGACGCTCCGAGTTCTCCCCTGCCAACGGTAACGGCCAAAACCTGTTTCGGGTAAATTCCGGTATCCCGCTGGAAGACGCACTTGAAGCCGTCTCCCAAATTCTGCACCACGCCAATCAACTGATCCTCGACGCCGCCATCAGCGATGCGGGCGAGCGTTTTAGTTGGCCTGCGTTCTACCTCGGCGAGATGGCCAAAGCGCTGATCGATGACGTGAACGAGGCGTTGCTTGAGTCGAGGATCGCACCATGACTCAGCGCACCGGCAACATCTCAAAACGTCCGAGCTTTGCCGACGTAAAAAATGCCGCCCTGAAGAACATCGATCGCGTCCTTACTCACTGGCTGCCAAACGGCAAACGTGTCGACGGCGGCAAGGAATACACAGCACCGAATCCCACGCGTACCGACAAGCGCGCAGGGTCACTCAAGGTCAATTTGAGCAAAGGCACCTGGGCGGATTTTGCCACCGGCGATAAGGGCGGAGACCTGATCGATTTGGTGCGCTACATCGACGGCGGCACGGACGTTGAAGCCTGCAAAAAACTAGCGGATCTGCTCAACGTCTCCGCTGGTTCCGCGTCCACCAAAAGCGCACCGGCCAAAAGCGCAACGCCGGAGTGGATCGCGATTCAACCGATCCCGGCCGAGGCCATGAACAAGTGTCCAACCAAACACCGACAACACGGTGTTCCGTCCAAAGTATGGATCTATCGCGATGCTCAGGGCCAGCCGGTCATGACGCTGTATCGCTTCGACCTGAGTCCCGATGAAGACGGCAAGCCGCGAAAGGTTTTCGCACCGTTGACCTGGTGCAAGCGCTCCGATGGGCAAACCACGCAATGGCGCTGGCAAGGATTGTTGGAGCCTCGGCCACTGCTGCGCCTGGATGAGCTGGCACAGCGGGCCGATGCGCCTGTGGTGCTATGTGAAGGCGAGAAGGCTGCTGATGCCGCCGCTGAACTGATGCCCGACCATCTAGCCACGTGCTGGCCGAACGGCTCCAACTCTTGGCACAAGGCCGACCTGACGCCACTCAAAGGGCGCACGGTGGTGCTATGGCCGGATAACGATGCTAGCGGCAAGACCTGCATGGACGCCATCGAGCTCAAGTTGATTGAGCTGGGCGTCGCTTCGGTACAACGAGTTTCGCTCGACGTGTTCAAGCTCAAGCCCAGCAGCAAAGGCGGAGAGCCCACGCTCATCAAGGGTGGAAAATGGGCAGACGGCGACGATGCAGCGGATGCGTTAGCCAAAGGCTGGACCGCTGCCCACGTCGCCGAGCTGGTGCGCAGCGGTGAGTTTTTCGGCAGTGCCGCTGAGTCAACTGAACCTCAAGAACAGAAGGCCAAGGCGCCCGCCAAACGCCCTGCGAAATCGAAAAATGACCTATTGCCGGGCGGCTTTCGCCTGACGTCTGAAGGGGTGTTTTATTCCGGCGATGATGGCGAGGCGCGTCCTGTGTGTTCGCCTCTCGAAATCATCGCCCGTACTCGCGACGACAAGGGCCATAACTGGGGGTTATTGGTCGAGTTCGACGACCCGGACGGCGCAAAAAAACGCTGGAACATTCCGGCACGAACCATGACCGGCGACTTCGGCAAGGATGTACTCGGGCCGCTGGTCGACATGGGCCTGCGCCTCGCGGGAAGCCGGTCTGGACGTAACGCACGCAATGATCTGCAGAGTTACCTCGGTGGCTTCGACAGCGCCCAGCGCGCACGTTTGGTAACGCGCCTGGGTTGGCACGACAACGCATTCCTTCTACCCGAACAACAGATCGGCTCACACTCCGAGCACCTGCATTTTTATGAAGCCGGTGCCCAACTGCCACCGATCAGCGAGGCCGGCTCTCTGGAGCAATGGCAGCAACAAATCGGCGCGCTGTGCGTTGGCAACCACCGCTTAGCGTTTGTCGTCTCTGTGGCCTTTGCAGGCCCACTGTTGAACATGCTCGGACATGAGTCGGGCGGCTTCCACCTCTACGGCGACAGCTCCGGCGGCAAGACCACTCACCTGCAAGTCGCTGCATCGGTTTATGGCGGGCCTCGCCTGGTGCGTTCATGGCGCTCGACAGACAACGCGCTGGAGTCCATCGCCGCCGCACACTCAGACGGCCTCCTGGTGCTGGATGAAATCGGCATGTGTGACGCACGCATCATTGGGGAAACGGTGTACATGCTCGGCAACGGCACCGGCAAGGCCCGGGCGAATGATCGAGGACAAGCAGGCCGACAGGTGCAGGAGTGGCGCTTGCTGTTTCTCTCGACCGGCGAGAAGACATTGGCGCAGCACATGGCGGATGCAAACAAGGAGCTGAAAGCCGGTATGGAGGTGCGCATGCTTGCGGTGCCTGCGGATGCGAGCAAAGGCCTCGGCATGTTCGATGTGCTGAATGGTTTTGAGGATGCTGCTGCCCTCTCCGATGCGCTCAAGGCTCGCGTAGCCAAGTACTACGGTACACCCCTCACCGCCTTCCTGGACGCACTGTGCGCACCTGGAGAAATGCTCAGGTGGTCGGTGATCGTTCGCCGAACGGTGGAACAGTTCATCACCCAAAACCTGCCCGCGTCGGCCAGTGGTCAGGCGCAACGTGCCGCCCTTCGCTTCGGCCTCGCCGCAGCGGCCGGCGAGTTGGCCACCGCTTTCGGCGTCACCGGTTGGCCCGATGGAACAGCCACGACCGCCGCAAGGGTGTGTCTGCATGCGTGGCTAGCCGAGCGTGGTGGCGCCGGAAATTTCGAGGGTGATGCGATTTTGGCGCGGCTGAGACAGGTCATCGAGCGCTTTGGAGAAAGCCGCTTTACCCGCTGGGAATCTGCCGCCGCCAAGATCGATGAGCACGGCCCACGCACGATTGATCGGTTGGGCTTTCGCAAGACGATGGAACACGGCATGGGCGACGCACTGCACACCACCAACACCTACTACGTGCTGCCGGAAGCCTGGAGGGCCGAAATCTTCAAGGGCATGAACATCAGTGCGGTGAACAAGGAGTTGCTGCAACGCGGCGTGCTTGAGCCGGGTAGTGACGGCAAGGCCTACAGCTTGATCCGTCTGCCCGGGTTAGGGCCCCAGCGCTGCTACGTGGTGAAGACCGTTCCAGGAACGGACGAAGGCGAGGCCAAGGCCGCCTGACGGCGAGCCTGCTGATCGAGATAGCGCCGGCTCATTACCGGCCTTGCCAGCCATTCGACAACCATCCCTATTAACCGCAGTACCCAGAGACAATACAGATGAACACTATCCAAGAATTGAAAGACCGCCGCGACCAAATGACCCTCGAAGTGGAGAGCATTAAGGGTGACCTGGCTCCCTTCGAAGAGGCGCTGGAAAGCCCGGAGGTTATCCAGCAGGGCCGTCAACGAGCCGTGCAGGATGAAATCAACGATCACAAAAGACGCATCGACTCGCGAAATCTGGAGATCAGCAACCTGAATCAAAAAATTCATCGCCTTGAGAGATTGGCAAACCGTGAGAGCTTGGCTGCGGGATATCTCAGCGATATGGCGAACTGGAAAGCCGACGAGATGGAACTCAACGAAAAGCGCAGCAGCATCGAGACCCGGTTGCAGCAGGTCCGCCAGAGCGATCAGGAAGACATGGCAAAAGCTCGACAAGCTGAAACGGACGCGGGCACCGCTTATGCACAGGCTGTCGCCTGGGGCGATGTAGAGGGCGAAAAAGCGGCTAACGCAGAAGCTCAAAAGGCAGCAAAAAACCTCACGGCTGCGGCTGAGCATCACCGCCGCCAACAACTGCTCATCACCGCACTGGAGCAGGAGCTGGTGACGATTGATCTGCATATCACAGAGGCACAAAAGGAACGCACCGAGATCGAGAATAAAGCGGCTCACCTGGCGAACACTGTGCTGGAAGAACAGTGGAATGAGGCCGCCAAAACACTGCTGGAGACCGGCGGCAAGCTGTGGGCCGCACGCAACCTGATTAGTCGTGACCCGGTTGCACTGATGAAGCTGGATATCCCTGAACTGGGCGAGCACTTTGGAAGCTGGACCTGGCGAGAACTCGCGGCTCGCTCACACCAACACAGCCTGCTTGACCTGTTGGCGGCCTAACTCAAACCTTCCCCGAAGCAACCGGCGAGGGTCGGCTGCTTCGGGCCAACCATCGGTCTAAACATGAATGAACCACCACAGAACAGCGCTCAGATGCCGGATTACCTAAAGACCCGAAAGCTGCATTTGAACGGAATAATTGCCGGCATGGCGGGCGTGAAAAAGCTCAACGCAAGGGCAAACACTGACACTAGAGTTGAGACGCTCACGATTGGTGCAATCAAGGCAGAGCTTGCCTTCATTGACCTTCAACTCAAAAGAAGGGCGACTGATAAAGAGGCGGAAGCTTAAGCTGCTTCCGCTTCGCTAGATCCTCCCACTAAAAACAAGGCTTCCGATTTTTCTGACTTCGGATCTGTAGCGGCTGCGGGCTTATGACCGCTTTCGGCCAGAGGCGAACGTTGGCAAGCGACCGCTACCGGCTTGCGGACTACGAAAGTACGTGTCGATTTAGACCGCCCTTGCGCTTCTCGATCGGGTGGGTCTTGGGACTAACCTGCTTAGCTTTTTCGACTAACTTTAGGCATCATTCCCGATAAATATAAATCTGCCTCACAAAAAGGAGCTTGATGATGCACCGTAATCGACTCAACTTCGCTTTAAAAGAAACCAAATCTTCGGACTGGGCGAGATTTGAGCAATTTGCCTCAGCATTTTTAAGCTCCGAGTATCCAGCAATAAGGACAATGGCTCACCCCTCAGGCGACGAAGGAAGGGACGCGGAACTTTTTTCTCCCGAGGGAGAAACCACAGTAATGCTTCAGTATTCAGTTGCAATGGCTTGGGACCAAAAGATTAAAGGTACAGCAAAAAAGATCAAAAAAAATTTTCCGCACGTTACTGATCTTATTTATGTAACAAATCAGGAGATAGGCGCCAAGGGAGACGAAGTAAAAAAAATACTTAGAAAAGATTATAAATTAAGACTAGATATTTTCGATAAAAACTATTTTCTAGATCGTTACGAAGGAGACGATCACAGAGAGACGGTGGCTGCGTCTTTCGCAAGAGATATAGCTGATCCAATACTTGAGAAGGACCAGGTTCTTGAGAGAAAGCCACAAAAGCTAAACCCCAACGAAAGTCGTGCGGCACTGGTTTTTCTTGAAATGCAATGGGAGGATGACAGTAGAGAAAAGGGGCTGACTAAGCTGGCATTTGATGGTTTGGTTAAAATGGCTTTGCGTAATACATCATCAAACGAGCTCATGCCAAGAGAAGAGATTCACAAATCCATCATTGAAACACTTGCCAACCAGGAGCAAAAAACAGTCATTGATGAAACCAATAAGTCTCTAAATAGACTGACTAAAAAAGTAATAAATCATCACACTATAAATGGGGCAGATTCTTTTTGTTTGAAATACGAGGAATATGAGCGACTACGTGAAAAGCTAGCAGAAAACGCTATTCAGGATCGAAAGCTTAAAGAAGAAATTAAAAAAATATTGCGCGCAATTATCCCGGCATCCGTGATCTCATCTGAAGACGTCGAGTTAGCACTTTGCGATATATGCATGTTAAGTATAGAAAAGTTTCTATTAAATCGGGGGGAATCTTTTGTCCACGCCATTAATAACGGACAGATGGATAAAATTGGTTTCGAAGGACTCGTCGAATTCACTAAAATTGTGCTCAACGATTACGATAAAACCCTGAGAACTGAAGCGCTGCTAAATTTGCTCGCTGCTGCCGTTGAGAGGGTCTTGTCAAGCCCATCAGACTCCATTAACCATCACATTAAAGGGCTCGCGGACTCCTATACCATGCTGGCGTTTCTCCGTGAAACTCCAGATGTGCAAGCTGCTGTGAAAAAAATATTTAGCGAGGGTGAGATTTGGCTAGACACCTCTGCAATACTTCCATTATTCGCCGAAGAGTTGTTGGATGAGGAAGATTGGCAATTCAAAAAATTGATAAAGGCGGCTCATTCTGCCGGCTTAAAATTAAAAGTTACTTCTGGGGTCATTGAAGAAGTAGAGCGCCACATGAATCGTAGCATCGCTTGCTCTCTTAACATTGGCACAAACAATTGGAACGGCTCCTACCCATATCTTTTTTCATTCTATATTGCTAGTGGCGCGGCGCCGTCAGCATTCAACTCTTGGGTTTCAAAATTTAGAGGGACGGCGCGCCCTGAAGATGACGTGGCTGACTATATAAATGAATTCTTCCAGATTGCAATGGATGATATATCTGAAGAAGTTGAAAGCGTGGACGCAGCGTATCGAATCGCCGTCAAGGAAGAATGGATAAGAATTCATGAGGGACGGCGTACTAATTCAAACTCTGACAACATGTTAGCTCTGCGACTTGCGGAGCATGACACCGAAAACTTTGTTGGCGTGATCTCCAGGAGACGCCAGAAAAGCGATATTGCGTTTGGCTACACCAGTTGGTGGCTAACCTTGGATCAAATGGCATTCAGCATCAGTAGTAAGGTCAACTCAAATTACGGAGGAAGGCCTCAGCCTTCTCCGGTGATGAGTGCAGATTTCTTATCAAATTATCTGTCTTTCGGTCCTACCAGAAATCGCGTATCTAAAGACTCGAATGCAGGCCTTCCAATAGCCTTAGATCCGGCGCTTGTCAGTTATATATCACCCGAGCTAGTGCAAATAGCCGATTCTGTCAGAGCGAGCTCTGCTGGCTTAGATGAGCATATAATTAGAAGGAGAGTACGTGATGCTTTGGATTCAGCTCGTCGACGTATTGGTAAAATCACTCAAAACGGGTTGAGCCTTGGCCTTGCTGTGGGAGACGCAAGCTAACTTTACGCAGCATTCGGCGGCTCGCGTAGCTCTTCGAAGCCATTTTAGGCAGAAACAGGAGCCGCACCTTGTAAAGTAGAGATCTCCAAGCCGACCGTCCTACGCGTTAGCGGTCGCTTGCGAATGTCCGCTTCTGGCCGATTTCTGCCGTTCGTGACGGGCAGCAATCGGCCAACAGCCGCCATTGGCAGCAGATTGGGTGGGGAGGTGCTATCCTGCAAACGATATTTTCGGGGCCTCTTTTAGTGTATTGAAGTGCGCCCATTAAAATCAGGCATCTAGGCTCTAACGAGCTACAACCTGACCTCAAATGTTAGGCTTAAAAATTATGAACCTCGACGATTGCGAGTACATTTTTGACAAAGCGCTTAAAAGCAGTTCCGAGGCAGACTTTATCCATATAATCGCTCCTCTCTTCGAGCATTATAAAATTCTCTCACTTATGTATGGCAGGGGAAGTATTTTTTGGCGTGCCCGAGCGATTGAAAGCGAACCATTTTCGAATCTTTCTGAGATGGGCTACCCGCCGGCTGAATTCGCAAAACTTGGTAGGTTTAACGATCGAGGAGTACCTTGCCTTTACATTGCAGCAAGAAAAGAAACAGCGTTAGCTGAAATAGAAGCGAAAGAAGGCCAACTCATTCAGCTGGCCGGTTTCAGGATTTTAAATGAATCACCTATTCGTTTGGCGGTAATTGGGGAGTACTCAAACGTTCAGAAAAATGGCTACATGCACTTTTCTGGTCAAGACCCTGAGATGACGATTTCAAAGTTTATTAATTCGATGCCTCCCGAACAGGCGTTGATGAAAATCTACATCGACAAATTTTTCGCTCACGTGCTTGCAGATCCTAATGCTTCTAGCTCTGGTTATCGCTTCAGTCGTGCTCTCAGCCAAGCAATTTATTCAAAAGTCAACGTAGGGGCGATAGTGTTTCCAAGCGTGAAGGATCGGGGAGGATTCAATTTAGCGGTGAAGGCCATTGAGTCGGATCAGTGCTTTCACAATGTTTCATGCTTGATAGTAAAGATAGGAAAGCTTAGAAGATTTGGCATGATGGAGTTTGAAGTAGTCAAATCAGCTGAGCGTCTAGACGATGACGATAACTTTGTTTGGATGCCTACAGGAAAGTCTTATGAGGTCGGCATATATGGAATGACTCAAGACGAGTATGAGAATGCCACAGCAGGGAAAAATAGTAGAAATGGCCTGCTAAACATGATCCACAAAGTCAGAAACTCTGAAACCCCAGAATAATAGGGCGAGCGCGCAATGATACTTTTACCTTCTTCAGTAAGACGACGACGCTAACCCGCCCCATCACATACGGATGCAGTGGCCAATAAATAACTAAGATGAACACACTCGGCTTGACCTGCAAGATTAGACTTAAGCTCAGCGCCAATATTTTGGGTCACTCTTGAAATTTTCTCGCTCCAGGCGACGAAGCTCTTCGAATCCTTTGGACCTAGCCTTAATCTCAGTCCACGCCTGCGAAAATGCCGGTAGATTTAAATTCGCCTCAATTCCCTCTGACCAACTTCCCCAAACACTCGAAGTAATGCGTCCACGTGATCGAAGCGAGATTTGCTCGTTGGTCAGGTCTACATATCGGTACAGTTCGTCGAAGGCTTCTTCGTATTCATCGTCGTTTAAGCGATCGCCCATTAAAGCCTTTTTCGACAGCTCTCCAGCCAATTCGCGATATTCCTTCCCCAATGCGTCCTCAAATTGAAGTTGCGCGATCTCACGACTGGTCTTTAGCTGGTGTCGAGCGTACCAAACCCCGACCGCAGCTACGCAGGCCGCAAATGCCGAGATTGCACTACCAGCTGCACTAACGATATCTGTAGTTTCAGACACAGGTTTACCTCTGCAATACTCTGATTATGAATCTATCCTGCAAAGGAAGCTTGCAGTGGAGATTTGGAATTAGTTTTTAACTAAAGCATAATAACAATTTTCGCGAGTTAGACATGCCTCGTTTGCGATCCGAATAAATCTTCATTTCGCAGACGCATTTTATTGACTTTTTGTCCGACTGCTGAATCTAACGAAGGGCTAAAATCGGTCAGAAGCAAACATCGCATTTCTTTAGCATTTATATGCGATATCCTCTGTCTAAGGGCTTAGAAAAATCGGGTCAATAGTAGGACCAGCGGCAATTACCGATATGGCAGTAACAACAACCCATAGGAATGAGTTCCAATATTTTACGAGAGCCACCAGCATGGCCCCGGCTGCAGGTAATAACGCCAGTACCTGCAATAGCTGAAATGTACGCCGCAATGAAAGCCCCTGTTTTTCGACTTGCTCAATTGTAATTCTGAGCAGGACCTGAAGCTTCGGGGGATAGGTTTTTATTTTGCCTCTAAAATCGTCGAAAACAACATTGAAGCTATGTAACAAGCGGTCTGTCTGAAGTATTTGATTGTGCAAGATGGCGAGTAAGACCAGCGAAACAACAATCAAGCCTAGTACTAGAACGAACCCTTCAAAAGCGGAAGTACTGTTGTTCAGGACAACCCATCCAGCAAAAGACACCGGGAGTGCAAGCATTTTGCCAGCAATGTCACCCAATACGCCGCTGAGCTTGGTCCCATAGTCGATTTCCGCCTGTGCCAATTCGCGCCGAGCCTTCTCGAAAGAAAAGCTGTAGACGTAAGTTTGTAAATTAGCGCGGTAGGTAGTGAGGACCTCATTCCATTCGCGAACCACTACGAGGAAGTGATTTGGCTCGTTTTCAAACTTCTCAATTACATTTGCAATCGCCATACGGATCATCAGTTTGCGTTCTGAGAGATGAGCCTTGTTCTCATTTTTTCGGTTGAGAATCTCCTCAAGCAAACTGACATGCCTGAGTTCATGGCCAAGAACATGTTCATCAACCTGCGTCGGCAGAAGAAACGTCCTGGGTGGTTTTTCGCCGTCGGGAGGCAAAGCGAAGAACAAATTATATGTATCTGGGCTACTGTCCTTGTCCACACCGATTGCCAACAACGCCAGAAGCTCGATTAACCTACAAACTCGTCTGAGCTTTTTAATTTGTGTTGGTTCGCTAGCGTCGAAATCTGCCCAACCCAAGTCAACGACGTACACGTTCTGCGGAAACTGCCCTTTGCCCAGTGACCCGTTCCGGGCCAAGTCGCTAACGTTTGCGTAAAATCGGCCCGATTCATTCGTAGGTAGGCGTAACTCGATCTCTACGGCACCACCTTCAACTATTTCATGATGCTGGATTTTCCCGAATTCGGGCTGCAGATCCTTGCACGCCTGCAGCGCGGCAGCGATGTCAGTAGTGAGCAATCCTTCATAGGAGACCACACCGCCTTCGATGGCTGGCGCTCCCATTGCCCTATACAGGGCCACGACATTGAAAAACATGGCTTACCCAACCCTGGCCTGCAGCTCTTTTTCAATCAAATCGACCAGTTCCTGGTTCATGTTTGAAAGGGTCAGCTTCTTGCGACTCTCATCGTAATAAACATCGGACGTTGCCTCCTTCCCCAAGGCACCACGTTCGAATTGAAGCGACCAGCTTGCAGCTTCGCCTTTGATCCTGGTCTTCTCCTTCAGCGACTTGGCATTGACAGTAAAGTCCTCAGGGACGCGATGTTTTTCATCGTTGAGATAGTCCTTCAGTCCTGCAATTTCATCGACCAGATCAGGCGGAACGTGCTGAATTGCCGCATGGCAGATCGCATCTAACCGAGCGGGCTTTCCATCCACCAGTCGATCTTGCAAATATCGTACAACCGCCTCTTTCGCCTTGTAAGCAAAGGGCTTGAGCTCTTTATTATTACGGAAGAAACGGCCAACGTAATCAATGGCATTTTTGGTTGCCCGGCCGGATGCCACGCCTTTGGCGCATCCCAAAGCGGAGATGAAATAGTCAGAAGCCTGGCTGTCCCGACCGCGGCTGATAAAGCACAGATAGGTAGAATCAACCTCTTCTACGTCCTCAGCATCTACAACCGTATTGTCTGCAGTAACACCTACGGCTGCGGCAGTAACCGACGCGAATTTCACAAAGTTGATCCTGGCTGCCTGCTGAACAGTTTTCAGGTCCACTTCCTGAATGGCTTTGGGCACGTAGTTTTCATCGAGCTGGATGCCGCCACGCTGTTTGATGCTAGCGACCAGAAAGAAGTCAGACGCACCGGAGGTGTATTGCGCGCAGAGAATGTGGCCCCCAGTGGCCAAGGTTTGGTCCCTCGCCTGCTGGACAAGCTGATCCATTGCTAAGTGGGTTAACGCGATAAATGCAGCCTCATCACCACAGACATTCGCGTAAGCACTAAACCGATCGGGAAACGGACCTTGGCGACCGTCGTCAGCGAATTGTCCGTAGACCACACTGTTTCCTTCTTTACCAATCAGACCGTTGATGCCTTCGACCAGGGACTCTAAAGCTGGGTTTTGTGTGTCGAGGACAACGTCCTTTTTCACCACGTCAGAAACGAGACCTGTATGAGCAATCTTTTTGAAACTGTGGATGATGGCGGTTTTCAGCGTGATCACAAGTCGACTTCCATTTCAGTAATGTCAATGTGAGATTACGAGAGTCAGGGTTGACCTGCAAATGATCATTGGTCTGCCGCCTGCATCCTATAGCGGTCGACCGAACCAACTGAGAGAAACTGACAGCCTAACTGTATATAAAAACAGTATCACTGTCGAGCTCGCTATACTCGCTTGATATTTGTCTGTTAATGGTCGGTAGCTGCCCTTATAGGCAAAAGCCCCTAGGTCGATGACCTCCTGCCTCAATCATCACAAGCCGCTGCTCCAGTGCATCATGGTGTAACACCTATTTGCGATGTAACACGTATATCGGCAAACGAGTCGAAGCTGTATAACACAATATAAGTCCTTTAAAATCATATACTTAAATAAAAGCGTAACACCCGTAACACTCGTAACACGGTTTATTAGGGTATCCCCCCTAGCCCCATTAGTATTGCCCCTCCAGCGAAGCGAGGTCGATCAAGCTCTTGGCTTTGGTTCGATAGTGAGGACCCTGGCGCATTCTTGAAGATACGGGGTAGGGAACCCGCGTGATCGTGGCAGCGGAAAGGTGCCCAGCTTAGTGAACAGGTGAACCGGGTGAACTGCTGTTCACCAGTGCATTTGCCCTATGAATCGGAAAGCCGCTGGGGACCCTGGGCATTTCGGATAGACACGGGGCATAGAACCCGCCGGATCTCGTTAGTGGCTGGGCTCCAAAGTTAGTTGACTGGTTGACTGAGTTGACCGAGCCATCCGTTTACAATCCCGAACAAAACCGAGGACCGATACCGTTCCGGTAAGGATCCCCTTTTTTCTTCAAGATCCTTTCAATTTCAACGATTGAAATTTCAGTAACTTTCAGAACTTCCCACTAACTCAGTCCCGCGGGTTTCATGCCCCGTACCCTCAAGATAGCTCCAGGGGCCCCCGCACGTTTGGGAGAGAAGGCTCCAGACGAGCGCGGCTCAGCTAGTATCAAACGGGTTGGCCTACTGAAAGGCCGCACGTTTGGGAAAATGCTATGGACATGATTGCCGTTCGCTCTGGTGCAATGACCTCTGTGGGTTACGATCCGGACACGAGGAAAATGTGTATCCGCTTTCAACAGGGTCACTCCTATGACTTCTGTAACGTCCCGCCAGCGATACACCAAGGCCTGATGTTAGCGGGATCAAAAGGCTCCTATTACAACCAGTTCATTCGTGATCGATACCGTTGCTGATGGAAGCCTTAACGTGATCCGAAAGCGAAGTTAATTGCCTCCAATGCTATAGGCCATTTACCTACAGATCGATCTTCCAACACAGAGGATGTGCAATGAGCTATACAGCTGAAACCTTCAACGTGATGATCGCCTCACCAGGTGATGTTGCCTCTGAGCGCACCATCGTTCGTGACGTCATCTATGAGTGGAACGCGGTCAATTCAAACGCTCGGAAGATCGTCTTGCTACCCATTGGGTGGGAGTCCCACTCATCTCCAGAAATGGGGGCTTCCCCCCAGGCCATCATCAACAAGCAAATCCTAGGAAAATGCGATCTTCTTATAGGGGTATTTTGGACACGGATTGGTACCCCTACCGATGAATACGCAAGCGGCACCGTTGAAGAGCTAGAAAAGCATATTCAGTCGGGCAAACCGGCAATGCTCTATTTCTCATCTCAACCCGTTGCCATGGACACTGTCGATCTTGATCAGGCTGCCGCGGTTAAGAAATTCAAGACCGACTGCCAAAGTCGTGGACTGTATGAGAGCTATGACAGCCTCAGCGACTTCCGTACGAATCTCTATCGGCACCTTCAGTTGAAGGTCAACGAGCACCCCCTGTTCAACAATGCGGAAAACAGCGGCGTGGGTGAAATATTAGAGTCCAATACATCGATCCCAAAACTATCAGGTGAGGCTAGGATCCTGCTGAAGGAGGCGAGCTTGGATTCCCACGGAACAATTATTCACGTCGAATACATGGAAGGAACGGACGTGCAAACAAACGGCAAAAATCTCATCGCTGAAAAGAGTGATCGAAGAGAAGTCGCAAAATGGGAGCAGGCTATTGCCGAGCTGACCCACGAAGGTCTCATCGTCGGCCAAGGTTACAAAGGTGAGATCTATCAGGTCACAAATCTTGGGTATCAGATCGCAGACATGATCGTCCTATAGACTGTGGAGAATGCTCATGCAAGACGTCTCGCTGCTCGCATCAATGCTCAAGCGCATGAATGAAAACCAACTGGCGCTCGGGGCAGCTATCGAGGAGCTGTCAAACTGGGTTGAGCAAAGAGGATCTACGGAAGTGGCACAGAACATTCGAGGGGCACTGGTTACCCTGGATGAAAATGCAGGATTCATCACTCTTGCGCTCGCCTCACTGGCGGCAGAAGGTCGAACGAATAAGTAACTACTCAACTGGAAAGCACCACATCAGCAACCATTTGGTGTTGCTTTACCCTACGGGGATACCACGAAAAAAGTGGCCAGAGGGAAGCGCCGTGTATGCCCACGTGTATGCCTAACCGAAGCACCACAAAACATACCCAATGAATACGGTGCTCTCACTGCCCAGTTCAAACGACGCCGGGTCACCAGACATAACAAGAAAGCCCCAGCTCAAAACACCTGGGGCTTTTTTACGCGCAGCGATTCAATGTTTCCGCAACGCCTCCAACAACGCCGGCAAGTCTTCCTCAGGAAAACGCTGATGCAACGCCAGCAGCTTCTCATCCGCTGCCTTGCTTTGCCCTGCCGCACGCAGGTTCACAATCTCCTGCAACCCCTCCTCCAACGAAGGCAGCGCCACCGGCGCGCGCTTGCTGAGTTTGGCGCTCGACTCGTCCGCCATTGAGCCCATGACTTGCGCACTCTCGGCCTTGGGCGCGATGGCCAGTCGGGCCACGGGGGCAGGGGCGGACATTGGTGGCGGGGCTGGACGTGCGGCTTGCTCTTGAGGGGCTGAGAAGGTCGCGGTGGAGATTTCGGGTTGCGGCACAGGCGAGCGCATCACTACGCCGATCATCAATGCCACGCCTGCGACGGTGGCGAATGCCATTTGCCAGCGTGGCCGTTGGCAGGCTTGCAGCCAGCGTTGCCACAGGTTCGGCTGCGGGGCTGGGGCTTCGCGGCGGGCGGCGTTGAGGATGAAGGCGTCGAGGGACGCGGGCGGTTCGCCGGTGCTGTGTTGACGGAAATGCTGGAGCAGCACGTCGTCGGGGTCCGGGGTGTGTCGGGAGTCGGTCATGCGGGTATCTCCTCGGCCAGCAGGCGGCGCAGTTTCTGCTGGGCGTAACGCAGGCGGCTTTTGACGGTTTCCAGCGGGGTGCCGGTGAGGGCGGCGATTTGCGGCACTTCGAGGTCGCCGTGCAGGCGCAGCAGGAAGACTTCGCGCTGGTCTTCGGGCAGGCCTTGCAGCGCTGCATCGAGGCGGGCCTGGTCGCGGCTCAGGCTCAGTTGCTGCTCGGGGCCGGCGCTGTCGTCGGCCTGGGCGTGCAATTGCTCGTCGTAGCTGTCGTGCAGCGGGTTGTGGATGCCGTGCTTGCGCCAATGGTCGATCAGGCGGTTGCGGGCGATCTGGAACAGCCATGTGCGAAAACTCGCCCGGCCTTGTGGCTGGGTGGCGCTGCGGATCAGGCTGAGCCAGGTTTCCTGGTAGATTTCCTCGGCCAGTTCGGCCTTGTTGCTCAGGGATACGAGGAATCGGTACAGGCCCTGGCGGTGCCGCGCATACAGGGCTTCGAACGCGGCACTGTCGCCGGTTCGGTAGCGGGCCAGTAGCGCTTCGTCGCTGGGTGAATCATCGGGTACGGCCATGTAGGTGGCGAACTCCTTTCGATGGATCAATGCAGATGACCTGTGGGAGCCGGGCTTGCCCGCGATGCAGAGGCTTCGGTGTTTCAGTCACACCGCAATGATGCTATCGCAGGCAAGCCAGCTCCCACATTGGATCGTCGTTGCATGGGCAATCAGTGTTTGAGGCTTTGGGCCAGTTCCACCAGTTGTACGAACTCATTGCGCAGGCCGAACGGGTCATTGCCTCGGGCCGAGCGGGCCAGTGCAGCGGTGTCCTGCAGGCTCATGCTACCAGTGTAGCGGCCATCGCCCTTGAGCTGTTGGGCGAAGGCAGCGACGGCGGCGGCGAAACGCAGGTCTTCACTGGCCTTGCCCGAAACAGTGCTGATGGGCCGCTCGATCAACTGGCTGTCACCTTCCGCAGCAGGCTTGTAGCGCACACGCAGCATCGCGAGCTCAGCGGATTTATCCTCAGCCGCCGGCACCGCCGCGTAACGCAAAGGCTCCAACCACCCCTTCTCGCCCTTCGGCACAATTTCGTACAACGCCGTTACCGTATGCCCTGCACCGATCTCACCCGCGTCGACCTTGTCGTTGTTGAAATCCTCACGCTTCAAGGCGCGGTTTTCATAGCCGAGCAGGCGATATTCGCTGACGCGTGCGGGGTTGAATTCCACCTGCAGTTTCACATCCCGAGCCACGACCGCCAGGGTCGAACTGAGTTGGTCCACCAACACTTTGCGCGCTTCACGCAGGGTGTCGATGTAGGCGTAGTTACCGTCGCCCGCGTCGGCCAGTTGTTCCATCAGGTGTTCGTTGTAGTTATCCACACCGAAGCCCAGGGTGGTGAGAGACACGCCACTTTTACGCTGCTCTGCGGCCATCTGCTTGAGGCTGTCAAAGTCGCTGATGCCCACGTTGAAGTCACCGTCGGTGGCCAGCAGGATGCGATTGATGCCCTTGTCGATAAAGCCTTCGCGGGCCATCTGGTAGGCGAGTTCGATGCCGGACGCGCCCGCCGTGGAGCCGCCGGCAGTGAGTTGGTCGATGGCGTTGCGGATCTTCTGCTTGTCACGACCCGAGGTAGGCTTGAGCACCACCCGGGATTCACCGGCATACACCACCAACGAAACACGGTCCTGTTCACGCAACTGGTCCACCAGCAATTTCAGCGTGCTTTTGACCAGCGGCAAGCCTTCGCGGCGGTCCATGGAGCCGGACACGTCCACCAGGAACACCAGGTTGGCCGGCGCCAACTGTGCCACGGCGCGGTCGGAGGCCTTGATGCCGATGCGCAGCAACTGGGTGCGAGGGTTCCATGGTGTGGCGGCCACTTCGGTGGTCACGCCGAAGGGCGAGCCGTCGGTGGGCAGTGCGTAGCTGTAGGGGAAATAGTTGACCATTTCCTCCAGACGCACAGCGCCTTCGGGCGGCAGGCTGCCTTGGTTGAGGAAACGTCTTACGTTGGCGTAGCTGCCGGTGTCGACGTCCACGCTGAAGGTTGAAACCGGCGTTTCAGCCACGCGATGCACCGGGTTTTCCGGCAGGTTTTCGTATTGTTCGCGGGGTTCGCTGCGGTATTCCATCGCGATGGAATCCTGCATCATCCTTTGTGCGCTCATGGGCGCAGGCATGGGCATGCGTTTAACCAATGCGCCTTGTACGGGGATACTTTGCAGCTCGGAGACCGGCGCAGCTTCGGCAGGCTCGGCTGCATCATGGGTAGAGGACAGCCCACAACCGGCCAGCGTCACCAGCAAGGTAACGGCAAAGCCCTGGGCAGCAGGACGCAGGAAGAGCAGAGGACGGGACATGGGCTGAACCTCGTGAATGAATGATCCGTTCACAAGGTCAGACGCGAGGGGCTGGCTGTTCGGGTTAAACCGTTCGGCGGAACAGGAAAACCTGCCCCGCCGAACCGCTCAATCAGTCAGTACCGTATTTCGGGTTACGTGGACCGTACAGGATCCCCGCACGCTGACCCGGCGACAGCAGGCGCGCACTGGTGATACCGGCAATCGGATGCGCCGCGTCGGTGGAGCTGTTGATCACTTGCTTGACCGCCGCAGTGATCAGCATGCCGATGAGGCCGCCGCCGTTGTTGTTGCCTTCCTCGCTGGACGCATGCGCCGAGCCGGTCCACAGGGTGGTGCCGGTGCGCAGGTCGACCAGTTTGGCCGAGGCCGTCACGGAAGTGTCGCTGGAGATCAGCATGTACTTGGTGCCGTAATTGGTAACGGTGATGTACAACGCCGAATCCGCGCCGAAGATGTCATGCAGCTTGGCCGGTGGCACCGCCTGGATATCATTGGCGGTGGTCAGGCCGTTCTGGCGGAAGGTTTCGTCCACCAGGGCGATCGGCAACACGTAGTAGCCAGCTTCGGCCAGCGGGTAGGTCACTTGCGAGACCATGCTGTAGGACGCCTGCACTTCCGGCGACTCATTGATCGGCGGCAGGACCAGGATCGACTTTGGTCGTGCCTGTTTGTATGCCGTGTAATCAATGGTCTTGGGGGCTGCGCAACCGCCGAGCAGGGCCAGGGCCAGCAAGGCGCCCGTGAGTTTCAACAGGCTCATTTAGTGGCGACTCCGGTCTTGGCGTTCTTCAGCAAAAAGTCCATGTACGAGGCAGACTCAGGGAACAGCGCCTTCTCGGTGCGGAATTCCTGCACCATCTGGTCATCCTTGCCCAGGCTCAGGTACAGCATGCCCAGGTGGGCGTGGTAACCCGGCGGGGCCTTGCGGCCACTGGCGTTGATCTTCTGCAGGTCCCGCTCCAGCGCCTCGACCTGCGCTTCCTTGGGCTCGCCCTTGAAGTATTCGTAAACCTGCGGCTGATAACTTTCCCATTGATACAGCGGCTGGGGCGCCGTCTGGCACCCGGCGACCGTCGCCACTGCTGTCAGCATCAGCGCCAATTTGACTGCCTTGCTCATCCTTGTACTGCTCCTTGAAGTGCTGCTTGAGGTGCTGCTGATCAGTTGCGTGGGTTCCAGGCGCCAGCGTTGATGCCGTCGACGAGGCGGTTGATGGCTTCACGCATGGCCAGGTCGAGGACCTTGCCATTGAGGGTGGAGTCGTAGCTGGCGGTGCCGCCGAAACCGATCACTTCACGGTTGGACAGCGCGTATTCACCGGCGCCCTGGGTGGAATACACCACTTCGGAGGTGCTGATGTTGACGATGTTCAACGCGACTTTGGCATAAGCCACTTGGGTCTTGCCACGCCCGAGGATGCCGAACAGCTGGCGGTCGCCGGTTTCTTTGCGGCCAAACTCGGTCACGTCGCCGGTCACGACGTAGTCAGCGCCCTTGAGCTTCTGCACAGTGCCTTTGATCGCGGCTTCCTGGGAGATCTCGCCCATGTTGTCGCGGTCCAGCACGCTGAAGCGGTTGGTCTGCTGCAGGTGGGTGATCAGGATGGTCTTGGCCTGGCCACCGAGGCGATCAACGCCGTCGGAGAAGATGCCGCGCATGTAGCTGGAGCGGTTGTCGAACTTACCGACTGCAATCGGTACCCGCACACCGGAATAGGCGACGTTGGCGCTGGCGACTTGTTCCACCGGCATGGCGCGATTGCTCTCCGTGGCGCAACCGGCCACGGTCAGCAGCGCTGCGGCGGTGAGGCCGAACAGCAGGATTTTGGACAGTGTTTTCACAGGGTGCTCCTAAGTGGGAAATCGGGTGCGCCCGCTGACGCTAGCGGGACGGAATGTCGCGCAAATCGTCAACGATGAATCGGCTCAATAAACCGGTGTAGAAGGTCTCGACACTGGAGTTGCCAGAGTTGGTCAGCACCCCGGCCATCGTTTTCATGTTCTGCCAGTCGCCCTTGTAGCCGCCTGGCATCAGCCCTTGGCGAGCCTGAGAGAAATGCAGCACTTCGGCGCCGGCTTTCTTGACCTTGACCTGGTAGTTGAAGTCGACACTGGCGAGGATGGTCTTGTCATCGACGATGGCCGTCATGAAACCGCCTTGGGTGTCTTGTATCCGCCGGGTATAGATGACGTTCACATCCAGCAGGTAATCGGCCTTGTCCTTGCTGCTGGCGTAGCGCTTGGCCTTGAGCAGGCGGTCGATCAAATCGACACCGAGCTGCTGGCGCACTTTGTCATCCGACAGGAAGCGTTCGTTCTTGCCCACCACCTCAACATCGAAGGTGTCGAGCCAGTAGGTAGCGGTCTTGGGAATGGTCACCGGCGCCGGGGAGATGTAGTAATCCGGCTTGGAGGCACAGCCCGCCATAAGGCACGCCGCGAGAAATACGGCAAACACGCGCATGTCTGAATTCGTCCCTGAAAAGTATCGTGCTTTAAACAGTCGCGGCATTTTACGGAGTTGAAAGCCGTTCTCAAGTTGTTTTGAAGCCCGTGTGGCGTCGCTTTACTGACGCTTACGTGCAAACATCCGGTCGCCGTGCGCTAAGGCGTTGTCAGTCAACCAAAAAGAGTGATGGCTAATAGCCTTCACCCGGCAGATAAAAAACCTCCGCTCAAGTTATGCCCCTGAAAGACGAGACAGTGGCTTGGTTCATTCATTTATAGGGATATTGCGTGTTGAAAACCCTCCTCCGGGCGGCAACGCTCGTCGCCGCGTTATCGATGACCGGCTGTGTGTCATACACCGTCACCGGCCCCATCGGCGCCCCGCTCCATCCGGCTTCCACCAGCAGCCCGCGCAGCGCGCAAGTCGCCGATGTGACGGTGAGTGCCACCGACGTCAATGAAGCCAACAAAACGGCGATCAGCAGCTCCCTGACGGCCCAGATCACCCAGTACGTGCGCACGGCGGGCTATTTCAAGCAGGTGACCGAGTATCCGGTACGCCTGGGCGAGCACGACGTCACCCTCAAATTCAATATGACTTCCCTCAAGGGTCATCGCGCCCCGCACCCGGCGTACGTGCCGGGGGCGCTGCTGACGTTGACCATTTGGATCTGGGTCAACGGACCGATCTACGTGGACAGCTTTGACGTCGCCGGCGAACTGGTCATCGTCGATCGCGATGGCAAGGAGCTGGCGTCGGCGAAGGAGTCGATCAAGTTCGAACATAACGTCGGGTTGTACAGCGGCCAATATTGGGCGCCTTCGATGGGCGGCCAGCAACTGACCAAACTGGTCGCGCAACTGCTCGACACCGCTACCGCCAACCTGGCGAAACCCTAGTTTCAGGAGCAACACATGAAAGGATTGATCAAACACTGCCTGGTACTCGCGGCAGTCTTGCTGACCGGCTGCGTGTCCTACTCACAACACGAACTGCCAGCGGTGCAGACCTGGCCTCCGACAGCTAACGTGCCGGCGCAAAAACCGACGGCGTATGTGCATACCACCGCGCAAAACCACGTAAACGGCGGTCCGGGCAATGCTGCCGTCGGTGCCCCGGTGGTGGTGTGGGAAAAAGCCGTGGCTGACTCGTTGCGCCAGTCCAATCGTTTTTCACGGGTGAGCACTGACAAAGTCGACTCGGACATCTACGTGGATGCCACGCTGCACAACAACGAAGAGTACAGCCCGGTGTCGGCGTTCATCACCGGCTTTACGCTGTTCCTCATTCCGAGCACGGCAAAAAACACCTTCACCCTGGAAACGGTATTCAAGGACAAGGATGGCAAGGAGTTGGCCCGTGTGAAGAAGAGCGAATCGGTACGCACCTGGATGCACCTGGTGCTGATCGTGGGCATCCCGTTCCAGGCGGACACGCGGGAAGTGGTGGAGGCGCTGACGCGCAGTACCCTGGATGAAGCGGTGCAGCGCAAGTTGTTCTGATGAAACCTGTGGCGACGGAGCGGGCTCCCTCGCCACAGGCAAAGCGTATGACCTTAACTGTGCTTAAAACGCATAGCGCGCCTTGAGCATCACGCCATCGGCGTCAAACCCACTGCGCGCCTGACGGGTGTAACTGGCGCCCACGGTGAAGTCAGCAACCTGGTAGTTCACACCCACACTGGCTTCATAGCTATCCCGTGCCACTGACGCGCCGGTCACAGTGAATGCCGAACCGCCGAGCATGTAGCTGGAAGTTTGCGCCACGCGATCGCCCATCAGGTCGTGATACGCCATCAACGTCGCTTCCGGCTGCAGGCTGCCTGCGCCCATTGGCAGGTTGCCAGCCAGACGCACGCCAGCGCCCAACTCGCCCACTTCATAACGCTGCGAACCTGTGCTCAGGGCGGCCGACGACCCTTTCTCGTCGTAGCCCTCCATGCGCACGTTGGAGTAGCGCGCAGCCACACGAGGCTCGATCACGACGGCCTGGGACGGCTTGAAGCTGTAGCCGCCGATCACGCTGGCCGACAATACGTTGCTGTCGTAACTGCCCTTGGCCGTAGTGCCTGCGATATGGCGCTTGCTGTCGTTGTCGTTATGGCCGTAGCTGAGACTGCCGTCGACAAACCAGTTCTGCAGCGACCAATTGCCGTACAGCGACAGCGCATGACCCTCGACATCGGTCTTGTTGCCGAGGTCGGAATGGATGTTGGAATTGAGGTAGCTGTACGCCACGCCCAAGGTGGTGGTGTCGTTCACACGACTGTCCACACCCACCGCCATGCCGCTGCTGTTGGCCGAGTAACCGTTGTCACCGCCACGGCCGTCCTGGTCCATGTTGCTGCTCAGACCCTGCACCCACACGCCACCGGCCTGGCGGCTTTCGCGTTGGTCAGTGAGGCGATTGAAGATCGCGCCGTTGATCACGGTTTGCCCGGACAACGCCACATCCAGGGCGCCACGGTTGACGTCCGGCTTGAGCTGGTCACTGATCTGGGCCAGTTGCTGCGCCGTACCGGCGTTGGCCAGGGCCTGGAACACCTGATCGTTTTGGCTGAGCTGGCTCAGTACGCCATTCTTGAAGGTGTTGACCGCTGTGGCTGAAGCCGCGCTGGCGCCCACTCCGGCCAGCGCTTGCTGGACTTGCTGATTATCTTTGACCGCCACCACGGCCTTGACTGTCTGCGCGTCGGCCGAGTAGCTGAGCACGTTCAGCAGCGCCGAAGAACTGGCCACCGACAGGCCGTTATCTTGCACGCTGGTGGCTTGCAGCAGGGTGTATTGAGTGCCGCTGTTGGTGCTGGCGAAATCACCTGGGTTGGCACTTACCGTCAGCTTCGAGGCTTGGGCAAAGTTGGCGGCACCGTTGACGGTCAGGTACGGCGTGGTCGGCACCACGCTGTCGGAAAGGTGCATATCAATGCCGGCGCCGCTGGCCACGTTGAGGTTGCCGGTAATGGCAGTGCCTGGCGCGGAGAGGTTCAGTGAACCTGAGTTGATCGACACCGGCGCGATGATGCGGCTGCCCGTGAAACCCGCCTGGCCGTCGATGTTCACCGCGTTCAGGTTCAGCACATCACCGATGATGTTGCCACCTGTCCAATTCAACGTCGCGAGGTTGGCTGCATCAATCGCGGTACCGGAATTGCTGCGAATCTCGCCGGCCTGCTGGTTGATTTCAAACGTCGAGACCTGGTCGGCCGGGTTGACACTGATGGCTGTGCCGTCAGCGCGGATGATCCCGCGGTTGACGATACCGCGTGAGCCCGCCGCGCTGTTTTGCACAAAGTCGGCACCGGAGAATTCGAACGCCCCCGCATCGGTGCCCACGCCTTCGATGGTGCCGGTATTGAGGATGTAATCGAAGGTGCCCTGGTACACCAACATGCCACGAGCGCCCAGACCATTGGCCGAGACCAGGCCACTGTTTTCGATACGCAGCGGGCTGGTCTCGGTTTCAACTTCGATGCCCCAGGCGCCTTCGCCCGTCGCCTTGACGGTGCCGGAGTTGAGGATCTTGCCGCCGATGGTGGTCGGGGTATTGTTGTCACGGTCCAGAATGATGCCGATCGCGCCTTCACCCGCCATGTCGATCAGGCCAGTGTTGGAAACATCCCCGGCGATGGTGGTGCCATGCAGGTAAATACCCTCGCCCCCACCGATGAAGGAGGGAAACGGTGCCGGTGTCGAAGGGGGTGTCGAACGGATCGTGCCGGAGTTGATCACACTGCCGCCAATGACCGTCTTGCCGATCTCCATGCCTTCGTCGCCGCCATTGTTCATCGAAATGATACCGGCCTGCTCGACGTTACCCGTGACAGAACCGGGGCTCAGGTTCTGAGGACCGGTCCAGTACATCGGGTCCAGCGCAATGCCACGGATGGTACGGCCATCGGCATTCAGCGTAATGTCCGCGCGGTTGATCAACGAGCCCTGGATGTGGGTATTGGCGACCCCCAGCCCCGCAGCGGCCGTGCTGTTCTGATCGACCACCTGGGTGGTCTGCCCGGTGAGCACCAACGACTCATTGTAGGTTTCGCTGATGAACATCGTTTTGCCTGCGCCAAGGTCGACATCCACCGCCAGCACCTGGGTGCTGATTGCGCCGACCATGACTGCCAACAGGCTTTTCTGGAACTGCTTGCGCTTCATTTCTAACTCCATGAACTACAGATCAAAGCCGCCAATAGGCCCGGCGGCCGCAGGTGTACTGAGCGAAGGATCAAAGGATCCGAGTGCATACCCTTGTCGCGCGTGCCGGATGCGCAGGTGCAACCCTTCGCACCGCGAAAGGCAGTGACGAGGCAGGGAATAGGGGGGAAAGGCTCACATTAATCCTTAATGCTGTTGAAAACGTTGCAGTCCATGCAGCCCAACCGGATGGGGTTGGGCGGGGTAAAGACATTGGGATCTACGAAAAGGTTCGGGGCTGTATCGGCAAGATCCGTAGTCGAGCACAGAAATCAATATCTACGCGCGTCGCCATCACACCACACCTGTGTGTCCGACTTTTTTCTAAAACAGGTAGCAACTGGAGTTGGCTTTATTGGCTGGAGCACCCAGTGGTTATAACGCCGCTAATAACTTCAGAACCGTAGGCGCAGACTGCTTCCAAGAATTTCTGACGAACCGCCTATATAGAAAATGGGGACGGATTTATTTAGGCTTGGCGCTGACCGGCCATTAATCACTCAATAAACCTATATGCTTTCTCTCCGCTTAAGACAGCCGTTAAAAAACATAACATCCTTTTACGTTAGACGTTTCGTATCTCCATGACTTTATTATCCGATCCGCAGCGACAAAAACCGAATATCGACAATCTCTAATCCAAGTTATGTAATAGCGTTTGCCTCCGCTTTCATCAACAACCTTATCAAACGTCTTGTTCTCATTTACAGGCGACCAATATGAGTCGCCACAGCCTCGCGTGCAGTCCTTGTAAAGATGGGAATCAAAATGAGTACCTACCCAGAGATTCATTCCATTTTCCCAATTGGAATGGGAAGGTGCGCACCCCGCCAAGGCCGACAATAATACGATTAAAAGCCATTTATTAATTTTCACGCTTTTTCTCCGATTCAATGGCTGGGCGGTACTTATCGTACAGGGCTCCATAATTCACAATCAGAGCAGGCGGCATGCTGCCCAAATTTTCAAAAAGCGACATATCCGCTTTTTTGTAGGCTTCCAAATTAATCATCCAGCCATCGTGCAATGTAGCAAACCCATTAAACCCTGGAACTTGATTTAATATATTGCTGACTGGAGTACCGTGACAAACAGAATAAAAGCTACCACAGTCTGTTGTACGGTTAAGACCAATATTTTTCCCCTCTCTTATCACGCCACCCTCATCAACTTGTGGGACATAGCCGCCGCTGAGCGGGTCATATTTTGCCCCTCCGTCTCTGTCCACGCCTGGTCTTACATCCGGCCCACGGCCAGCAGAGTATTCATACACTTCGGTCAGCGCCCCCGTGCCCGCGATGGTCAGCCAAGACTTTTTATCTTTGCCACTCAACACGCCTTTCAGTGCGGTATTCGCGGTATAAGCCTTGACCCGCTCGGCATAACTCACCGTCTTGTAGTTACCGTCCGATGTTAATTCACGCCCCCAACCGTTGGTGAAGGCCGCACCAAAACCGGCAATCGCCGCGCCCGTGGCGTAGCCTTTCAGCGCATCTGCGCTGGTCACATCGTCAAACACCTTTCCAAGATTACCCTTGTTATTGATCGTGCTTGCAGCCGCCGTGCCTGCCATTGAAGAGAGTGCCGTTGTAATCATCACGTTACCCCAGCCTGCCGCCGCCACACCTGACGCTGTGCCCGCCGTCACCATCGCAGAACTGCCCGCCGCCGCCATTGCCGTACCCGACCCGGCACTGGCTCCGGCCGCAGCACCCAGTGGGCCGCTTGCAGCTCCCGCGGTCAGCGCCGTCACGACAATAATGATGGCCAGCATCGCGCCCTGGCCCAGACTCGAATGGCTGTACTTAAAGGAGTCATGCACCTCTTGAACCTGGCGCCAGTCGACATCGCCGCGTTTCTCGGCATCCTTCAACCACGCCAACTGCGGGTCCGCCTTGACCATCACATCAATGGTCTGGGCAACCGTTTTCTGGTCGATATGGTTGATATCAACCTTCAAGCCATCGACGGCCTGGATCGCGAACTTGCCCTGTGCAACGATTTGAGTCTGGCGAAGGGTTTCGTCGGTGTTGCCGCGCCCTGATGAGCTCGTCCAGGCCAAATCGCTTTTGCTCTTGGTATGGCTTTCTTGATGCAGGTCTTTGACCGCCTCGAACGTCACCGATCCACCACTGAGGATGTTGACGTCTTTGCCACTCGTCAATTTGGCGCGCTGGTAGAGTTGGTCACTGCCACTGATCAAGCCGATATCGCCACCTGCATTGATTTCACTGCCGACGTGCGTCACGCGGGTCACTTCATCGCGGCGGGTTTGTTTACTCCCCCAGCCACTATTTTTCTTCATGTCATAGAGTGTGTAGGCGCTGTTTTGCCCCGCCAGCAGGCCCAAGCGCCGATCGCTGTACAGGTACGCCTCATTCCCCGCACTGATCTTGCTGGCGACGAGCGTCGTGTCACGCCCGGCCTGGCTGGTAAAGTCCCTGCCAGCTGTCAACACACTCGCGACTTGCGTGGTTTGCTCGTCCGAGGTCTTGATGCGTTTCTTGCCATCCTTTTCCCGGCCCTCGACGTTGTGCGTATCACCAACGGAGACAACGTTGAAATCGCGTACAGCCTGCACGTTCATGTCTTTGCCAGCGGTAGCGTTGCTGCCGATGATATTGACGTCCTGCCCAGCCTTCATGTTCAGGTTGCCCCCCGCCGTGACGGTGGCGGCAAGGTTTTTGACGTCGGTGGTGATGCTGGATTTGTGGCCGCCGTCGCTGAATTCATGCTTGACGCTGGTATCGCTGGCGGCAACAAGGTTGAGGTCGCGGCCGGCGACGAGGCTGGCGTCGTTACCGGCGACCAGGGCGCCGCGGTTGGTGAGGTCGCGGTGGGCGTCCATGGCCAGGTTTTCGCGGGCGACGATGGTGCCGGCGCCGCTGTCCCTGAGGGTGCGCATGCCGGCGCCGTCACGCACCTGGATGGCGGTGGTGTCGTTGGTGATGTCGCCTTTGAGCGTGGCGAGGCTGACTTGCTTGCCGCGAATTTCGCCGGCCATGGCGTTGCGGATGCTGTCGTCGGCCAGCAGGCTCAGGTTGTTGCCGGCTTCGATCAGGCCGCCGGTGTAAATGCTACCGCCCGTGCTGGCGGCAGAGAGATTGTTGCTGGCGCGCAGGGTGCCGACGTTGACCAGGTCGCCGCCGGTGACCAAGTTCAGGTCGCGCCCCTGAATCAGGCTGTTGCCGCGTACGTTGCGCGATTCGGCCTGGGCCAGGTACAGCACCGGGACGAGGACTGTCTGGCCGTCGACTACGCGGTTTTCCATCCACACAATGTCGTGGGTCAAGGCGCCGACCTGCTGGCTGGTCAGCGTGACACCGACACTCAGACGCAGGGCGTCTTTGCTCGCGAGGGCGTTGTCCATCAGGTAGCGGAATTGGTCGGCGTCGCTGTACAGGCCGCCAGCGAGGAAGCGTTGGCCGGTCTGGGCGAGCACCGCGTCGCGGATCAGGCGGGTTTCGTACTGGCCGTCACCGAGGCGACGCCAGGCGTTGTCGGCGCTGTAGCCGAGTTTGCCGAGCATGTAGTCGGAGCTGAAGAAGCCCTCTAACGAGGTGAACTCGGGGTTGGTTTCGATCAAGTAATGGCTGGTAGGGTCGGCGTTTTTAACGAACAGACCGTATTCGCCCTTGGGCAACTGGAAGTTGGGCGCGGTGGTGGGGTCGACCGGCGCGAACGGCGTGCCCGTGTAATCCACAGGCACGAATCCGCCGCCGGGTGCGACACCGGCCACTGGCAGCACGGTGCCGGGCGACTGGGCGCTGACGTCGTTGGCGTGCTTGCTCAGGTTGATGTTGATGCCACCGACAGGGATGCCGGTCTGGTCATCGCCCAAGGTGCCGGTCAATTGCGCCAGGGTGTTTTCGTGCAACGTGCCGTTTTGCAGGGTGCGGGCGACGTTGAGGTTGACGGTGCCGCCGGCTTGCAGGGTGGCGCCATAGCCTGGGCCGGTGTTGTCGGTCCAGGTGGTGACGTTACTGACCTCAGCGAAACGGGCATCCGAAGAACGCGCCTTGAGTGCTTCGAAACGCGCCAGGTCAAAGTTACCGGCCGCGACCGCGGCGTTGAACGCCGGGATATCGACGTACTCCATCTGGTCCCAATAGCCAAGGTCGATCCTGTACGGCGTACCGATGACGATGGTGTTTTGACCGGTGCGCGTACCCGCGCCCTGGTTGAGCAGGTCATTGGCGACGATGCCCAGGTTGCCATTGGCGGCCATCAGGCTGTAGCGGTTCTGCACCATATTCGCCTGGATCAGCAGATCCTTGCCTGCTACAAGGCGAGCGGGTGCCGAGTCCTTGACCGCTGATTCGAGGTAGGTCTGGTAGATGTTGATTTGGCCACGTTTGAACGAATCATGCCCGTCGCAATGCTGGCCACATAACCACTCCACACGCCCACCCTGCAGGGTTTGCCCGAGTTCGAATTCGGCCTTGGCGTTTTCCACAAACGCCGCATTGATGCTGATATTGCCGGTACTTTCGACGGTGCCGGAAAGGTTGCTGAAACCGGCGGCAGGCCCGCCATCAATGGCGGCAAAGCTGAGGTTGCCCTGGCTGTACACGTCACCGTAGGTATTGCTGAAGTTGTTGCCACGCAAAATCATATTGCCGCCACTGAACAGCAGCGAATCGGCAGCATTGGTGAAACCGTTCGACGCCAGCAGGTTCACGGCACCCTGGGCGCCCAGGGTTCCTCGGTTATTGATCTGGGTCGCCGCAATGTCCAGTTGCTGACGTGCGGTAAGAAAACCAAGGTTATCCAGCGTACCGCCCAGGTTCAGTTGAGTGTGGCTGCCCGCCAGGCGTCCGCCGTTCTGGCTGAGGTTATTCGCCGTCACGCTGAGTTTTTGCAAGGCCGACACACGACCACTGTTGGTGATGTCGCCGGTGGTGGTGATGCTCAAATCACCATCGCTGAGCAATTCGCCGCCGTTGTCGAGGCTGGCTACGTCGAGGATCAACCCCTTGCCACTGGCCATGCGGTCGCCGGCCTTGAGGGTCAGGCCCTGGGCGCTTTTGTAGGTAAGGACTTCGTTGAGTTGTACACGGCCGAGGCTGACGACTTTACCGAATGCCCAGTCAGCGGTGCCCATGCCCTGGATATTGCCTTGGCTGCCAGTAAGGCCGGCAGTGTTGATATGGAACAGGCCACTGCCGGCGTGCTGCAACATACCGCCCTGGTTGTTGAGGTTCGCGGTGTCGAGGCGCAAGGCCTGGCTAGCGAACTCCAACGTACCGTTCTGGTTGTTTAGCTGGTCGCTGAAGTCGAGGCTGCTGTTGGCGCCGCCCAATGCACGCACTTGGCCGCCGGCACTGTTGTCGAGGTTGCCGCCGACGAGGGTCAGGCCTTGGTTGGCTTCGATCAGGCCCCCCTGGTTGGTGAGGGTAGCGCGTGAGGTCAGGTTGAGCACATTGCCGCTGATCTGGCCGCTGGCGCTGTTGTCGAGGGTCGCGCCGCTGACGGTGACCTGTTCTTTACCGAACAGTTTGCCGCCACGGTTGGTCAGGGCTTCGACCGTCAGTTGCAGGTCGCCCAGCAAGCTCGCCATCAGGCCACCGCTGCCGTTGTCGGCCTTGTCGGCGGTGACGGTCAAGGTATCGCCTTGCACAGTGCCGCCCTGGTTATCCAGGCTTGCGGTGTCCAGTTCGGTGTGCGCGCCGCCGCTGAGGATCAGGCCTTTGCGGTTGGTCACACTCTGGCCGCTGTAGCCCAGGCCCAGGTTGCCGGCCAGCAGTTGGCCGTTGTCGTTGTTCAAATACTGGGCGGCGATGTCCAGACGCTTGCCGCGCAGGGTGCCGCCGTCGTTGTTGAGGGTGGTGAGGGCCTTGACCAGCAGGTTGCGCTCGCCGGCGTCGATCACGCCATCGACGTTGGTCAGCAGGTCACTGACGTTGAAGGTGATGTCGCCGCCATCGCTGACCAGCGCGCCCTTGTTGCTGTTGGTGAAGCGCTGGGCGGTCACGTCGACCGTTTGGCCGAGCAGGATGCCGGCGCTGTTGTCCAGGCGCTCGCCTTGCAGTTGCAAGAGGCCTTCGCTCTGGATGCGGCCTTGGGCATTGAGCAACTGGCCCGGGCCTTTGAGCAGCAGGCTGACGCCTTCGGCACCACCGGCCAGCAGGCCGGCGTTGCGGTTATCGAGGCCGGAGGCGCGTACGTCGAGCTTGTCGCCGAGCACACGGCCGGCGCGGTTGTCGATGTCCCCTGCGTTGACGTCGAGCAGCAGCTGCTTGCCGACGATCACGCCGCTCTGGTTATCCAGGTTCGCAGCGTGCAGCTCGACATTGCCCTGCCCGGCCTGCAAGCGGCCTTGAGCGTTGTTGAGCTGTTGGGCAGTCACGAGAGTGAGCTTGCCGGTGTTGGCGCTCAGCACACCATTGGCGTTGCTGCTAAGGGTGCCGGCGTTGAGGCTGAGGTCGGTGCTGGCCTGGGCGAAACCCTGGTTGTTGTTGAAGGCGTTGGCGACGGTGAGATTCAACGCGCCATTGTCGGCCTGGATCAAGCCTTTAAGGCTGTTATCAAGGTTGGTGGCGTTGACTGTCGTCACGCCAGCCAGCAGCACGCCGTTCTGGTTGTTCAGGTTGCCCGCGTTGACCGTCAGTTGGTTGGCGACGACCTGCCCACCGTTGTTGTTCAGCTCGCGGCTGTCGAGCACCAGGCTGCCGCCGGCCATTTCGATGCGGCCTTGGCGGTTGTCCAGGGAGGCACTGGTCAGCGTGGCGGCCTGGCCGTCACCAAAGCGGATCAAACCGCCGAGGTTGACAATGGCCGGTGCGTCGACGGTCAGGGCCTGCTCGCCGAAAAGACGTGCTGTGGCACCCTGGTTGGTCAGTTTGGCGCTGCTGACGCTGACGTTCTTGGCCTGGATGATTGCGCCCTGGTTGGTCAGCGCTTGCGCGGCGGTGATCGCCAGGGCTCGGCTGGCCAGCAAGTTGCCAGTGGTGTTGACGGTTTGCGCATCGACGACCAGGTCGCCGGTGGTGTTTCGACTGTTATCGGGCGCGACACCCGCTTCGATGATGCCTGGGTTGGTGACCGTGGTCGCCTTGATTTCGATGCGTTGGCCGGCGGCCACACTCTTCTGGTTGACCAGTGCCTGGGCGCTGGTCACTTGTACGTTGCCGGCGGCGTAGACCTTGTCGGTAAGGTCGACGTTCTGCGCCGTGACTTTGACGTTACCGGTGGCCTGCGTTTGCGCCATGCTCAGGCGTCCATTGGCATCGATCTGGATATCGCCGCCGCTGGCCGCGAGCGTGCCGTCGAGTTTCACGCCCACACCGGCTTCGGTACCCACCAGCTTGATCGCGCCGGCATACATACCGCCCAAGGCCGACGAATCAATGGCCAGCTCAGGCTTGGTGCTGCCGTCATCGGCGCGTGGGGTGGCGTTCAGCGTTCGCGCGTCCACGTCATTGCGACCGGCGATCACCGTCAGTTCGCGCGCGTTGATCTGCGCGTTGATCTTGGCCGAGCGGGTGATGATTTCGAAGCGGTCGACGTTGCTCGCGTTCAAGCCCTGGCCATCGATGGTCACGGCGCCGCCATCGACCTGGTAGCGCTGCAACTGGCCGTTCGCGTCGAGCACCGGTTTACCAGTGGTCAGGGTGACGTTTGGCGTGTTGATGAAACCACAGCCGCTGCAAGTGACGCCGTAGGGGTTGGCCACGATGACCTTGGCCGATTGCCCCGCCACTTCGGTGTAGCCGCGCAGCTGGCTGGGGCTGCCGCCGTTGACTTCGTTGAGGATGACGCTGGCTGCGCCGCCCTTGAGGTTGGGGTTGCCGACGATATAGCCGCCCAACTGGGTGTTGGTCACCGCACCGTTGGCATTGTTGAGGATCACGCCGTTGGGACCCACGTTGTAGTCCTTGAACTGGTTGTGGGACAGGCCACTGCCGTTAGGCGTCGCGATGTTCACCACGGGCACGCCATTACCCGCCGCGCCAACGGTGGTCCCCGGCGCACTGACCACGATGCCGTCGGCCCGGGCCAGCAGCGGCTGCCAGAACAACGCGTTGGCCAGTATCAGCACCAGCCCGCGCTTGGGCAGGCCGAGGAACGAGTTACGCGGCATCAATGCCGCGGAAGGTTGGCGGGCCAGAAAGGCAAATTGGCGAACATCCATTTTCAGATTCTCGTTGCTGCGGGGCGTTTAATTACAGGAAGAAATCCATACGGAAGTAGATCGGCGCTTCGCGCTCGCTCATCACTGCCGGGCGTTCCAAAGAATGCGCAAAGGTCACACTGGTGCTCAGGTTCTTGCCACGGGCGAACAGCTCCAGGGAGTTGCTCGAAACCCGGCCGTGCACACGGTCGTTATAGCGATCATTGCTGATCACGCCTTGGTCATAGCCGACGCTGGCGCCGTATTCAGCAAAAGCCGGGCGCAGCCAGTCGACGGTCACCGCACGGGCCCAGCGCACTTCGTTGCGCCAGTAGCCGCCGCTATCGCCGATCAACTGCTGATCCTTGAAACCACGCACCGAGGCAGAACCACCCAGGCTCATGCGCTGCGGGCTGAACAGAATGTCTTCACTGCGTTGGCCGGTGGCGAGGCTGGAGAAACTGAACGACTCGCCCCACAGGGCGAACGGCTGCAGGTAGCTGACGGTGGCGGTGTATTTGCGGTAGCGTGAATTGGGTTGGCGATTACCGAACGGGTCGCGCTCCTCTTGAGATTGTGCGTCGAACATGCCGATGCCGTTCTGCATGCCCAGGTCGACGTTGACGAATGCGTTGCCGATACGGCGCCCGTGGTTGATGCCCAGTTGCAGTTCGCTGAGGCGGTTGCTGCTTGTGCTTGTACGGGTGTCGAGGATGTAGTTATTGGTGCGCAGGTGCGCAAGGCCCACGTTCACCGATGTCTTGCTCACGTCGTCACGGTGGACCACCCGCTCAGCGCGCAGTTGGTGGTTCTGGTTGTCGCCGTTCTGTTTGAATTTGAAGTCGTTGAGCATGCCATAGGTACGGTAGTCGCTTTCGCTGTAGGTGTAGCTGAAGTTCCACCAGCCCCACGGCACGTTGTAGTAGAGCATGCTGTTTTTCGAGGTTTTCTGGTGGTCACTCACGGCGTCGTGGCCGCCGCGCAGTACCAGGTGATCGGCCAGGCCCAGGGGGCTGTCCCACTCAAGGCCTGCCCCCCACTGCTGTTCGCCGGTGCTTTTCTGCCCATCGTTATTGCGCGACAGGCTGGCGCGCCAGGGTTTTTGCGGGGTGTTCTTGACCACCACTTCACTGCCGCCGATCTGCGTACCGGGGGTCAGTTCCATCTGCGCCTGCTTGGAGGGCAAACGGTTGAGCTGGTCCACCAGTTGCTCGACTTCACGCAGGTTGAGTGCCTCGCCCACCTTGCCGGGAAAGGCCATCGACAACTCACGGTCGGTGACGGTACTGCCTGGGGCGCTTTTCAAGGCTTCGAGCTTGCCTTCCACCACCAACACTTGCAGGTGGCCGCTGGAAAGGTCTTGCTGCGGCAGATAGGCACGGCTGGTGACGCGGCCTTTGGAGAGGTAGAAGTCCGTGATGACCTTGAGCAGTTCATTGAGCTGTGAAACGCCCAGGCACTGGCCTGTGTAGGGTTTGAGCAAGCCAGCGCGGTCGTCGGCAGACAGACTGTCAGCGCCCTTGAGTTCGATGTCTTTGATCGGGAAGCAACGTGTGTCGGCAGGCGTCGCCGGGGCCGTGGGCCTGGCTTCTTTACCGGGCAGGTCCTTGAGTTCTTCGAGGCGCCGGCGCTGCTCTTCAAGCAGGCGGTTCTGCCGATCGCGGATCAGGTCCTGATCCCCGGGCGTAGGGGCGGCGGTGGCACTGTTCAGGCCCAAATAAGCGAGCATGAAAGTGCACAGCAATAACCGAGTCCGTGGCAATAACAAAGACATATTCGATCCATCGAAAATCAAGTGGCGCAAACTAACACCTAACTTCCTACAACTCAAAAAGCCGAGCTAGTTGGAACTTAGTACTAATTTTTCACGCAACGCATTGATTTATAACAACTAAAAATCATCATAGGTAGAAGCCTTCTGATCATGGAATTTTTATTCCGACCAGCGGCAGCACCCTTGATGGCGATTCATCGGAGAACTTACAGATAGCCATTAATTGGCCATCAATTTCTTACCGAGATAACTTAGTATCGGAAATAGCAGAAAAGTTCGCGGCATTTTTGTGAATTGGATCCCATTTGTCGGGATTAAGCCCGATCGTCCCCACGTTGCATGGGAACGATCTTGCAAAGCGCTTCCTTAGCTCGCGTCTTTGTTCTGATCCTTGCCGGGCACCAGCGTCAGCCCTGGCTTCTCCACATCGCGGGAGACATGGGATTTGACTTCCGCCACGCCACCCTCCTCGTCGTTATGGATCACCAGCACCCCAGGCCGACGCAGCTGCTCCAGATCCCCTTCGCCTAGGCTGAAACTCTCGCTCAGGTTCTGGTCGCTCAAGGCCTTGGCCTCGGCGCGACGCTGGGCGAACTTGCGGCCCCGGCGCTGCTGGTAGCGCGCCCAGCTGATCAGGATCAGGGCGTTGAACAGGGCGATCCACAGGTAGATCTGCAGGGTGTTGAGCGCTGCAAAGATCGGCGCCTCAATCCGAGGGCCACCGTGGGTCTCCAGCATCGAGTTGATCCCACGTGCCAGCAGCCAGATCAAGCCGGCCCAGGCCATCAGGGTCAGCAGCACGTCAATGATCCACATCACCATACGTTGGCGGGTTCTGACCAGTTTCATGATCACGCCTCCTCTTCAGTAGGTTTGATGCCGCGATCCGGGCTGACCCAGCGCGCCCGCTTCCGGTGCTGGTTGAACAGCACCTTGGGAAAACTGACCAGGGTGGTGAACAGGCTGACCAGCCAGAACACCATCGGGTACCACACGGTCCAGAACAGGGTCTTCCACAGGTCCTTCTCGTAGCGGCGGTCGATCATGATGCTCACTGCAAACTGCACCAGACACACCATGGCCAACACCAGGCCGGTAAACGCGGGCGGAACCAGGGAGTCCACCGTGATCGCCGGTGGCAACACCATGAACTTGCCAAGCACGTAGAAAATCACCGACAGCAGGAAGGTAAACGCCCAACCGGTGGACAGGCAGTATTCGAACAACAGCGGCCACAGGTAACGATGACGCCATTGCCAGATGCCCCGGATATTCTTGAACAGCACCTCAGCGCCACCCTGAGCCCAGCGCAGGCGCTGCTTCCACAGGCCGCCGACCGTCTCGGGCATCAGAATCCAGCACAGGGCACGGGGCTCGTAGAAGATGCTCCAGTGATCGAGTTGCAGCTTCCAACTGACATCGATGTCCTCGGTGATCATGTCGGTGCTCCAGTAGTCGATACGGTCCAGCGCCTTTTTACGGAACGCGACCACCACACCCGACACCGTAAAGATCCGGCCGAATACCCGTTGCGTGCGCTTGATCAAGCCGATGATCGAAGAGAACTCGCCGACCTGCACGCGGCCGATCAGGGTCGAACGCGTGCGGATGCGCGGGTTGCCGGTCACCGCCCCCAGGCGCGGGTTATCCAGCATCGGCGCGACCATGTAGGCCGCCGCGTTTTTATCCAGCAACGCGTCGCCGTCGATGCACACCAGGTACTCACTGCGCGCCGCCACGGCGCCCATGCGCAAGGCCACCGCCTTGCCCTGGTTCTGCGCCAGGTGCAACACACGCAGACGCGGGTGCTCCAGTGCCAACGCATCGAGCACTGCGGCGGTGTTGTCTGTGGAGCCGTCGTTTACCGCGATCACCTCAATGTTCGGATACAACTGACCCAGCGCCGCCTGCATGGTATCGGCGGCGTTATCCCCTTCGTTGTAGCAAGGGATGATGATCGAGATCAGCGGGTTGCCGGCCAAGGTGGGCGCCGGAGTGTCCTCTTCCCACGGCCAGTGGCGTTCCCAGTGCAGCCAGAAATACAGGCCGCCTGCGATCCACAGCGCCGACATGAACAGCGGGTAGAAAAACACAAAGTCCATCAGGAACTGCCCGGTGACCAGGAAGATCAGGCCCAGGGGCACACCCAATACCAATGCCAGTACGAATAAAGCCAGGAGTCTGTCGAACATGGTCAAGGGTTCCATTGGTTGGAAAGGGCCGGACGCACCGTTTTCAGGTCCGGGGAGTTTTCCAGGAAGTTGTCCGGGTAGTAGCCAAAACTCGTGACACCCTGGCGCTTGAGCACACCCATCCATTCAGCCATCTGCGCGCTGTCGATATCCGGCGCGGCCTGGGTGCGCCAGTCTTTGGCTTGCAGTTCGAATACCGTGCGCTCCATGGCGCCGGGACGCGCCTTGACCGTGGCGACCAGCTTCTCCAGCCAGGCATTGGAGTTGCTGTACTCCTGGCCTTCCATCAACGGCATGGCCATGGGCGCGGTCCAGTCGTAGGTCTGGAGGAAATCGTCGAGATTCTGCGCGAACCAGGCTTCGCTGCCTGGGTTGAGCATGGGCTCGGCGAAGATATTGCGCGCCGTCTGCACCTGCGGCCCACCGATGGCGCGGACCTTGGCGGTCAACTCTTTGGTGAAGTCGATCAGGTAGCGGCTCTTGAAACGGGTCCAGCGCTGCATCACGGCGGGGTCGGCACGCAGGGCCTCGATCGTAGCCGGCAGGCCGGCGGCGGCGTAAGCCTTGAGCGCGGCGGGGCTAGCATCTTCAAAATCGTTGAACACCGCATCGTCGTGGTACAGCACGCCGTCGATGGCATTGTTGCGCGCCAGGTCCTCGTAGATCTCACCGATAATCTTGCGCACTTGCGGGTCAAACGGCGACAGGCGTTTGTACTGGTCAGGGTCGAGGCCGACCTTGCCGGTTTCCGGGTCCCACCGTGTGACGCGCGGCAGCTTGGGGTCGAGGGCGAAACTGAGTACCGGCATCCACGCATACACGCTGGCATGGGCACGGGTGTGCAGCTGCCAGGAGACGCGGTTGAACAGGTCGGCGCGCACCGGCAAGTGACGGTTGGGGAAGTACAGTTCATGCACCAGGCCGTCACCCTTGGGGTCGGCGAAGGCTTGCAGGAATACCGTGCCTGCCCCCATGTCCACCACCCGCTGCACGAGTTGGTCGAGGTTGCGGGCCTGTTGGGCCGGGTCGGGGTCGTAGACGTTATCCAGGTCCACGTGCAGTACGCGCATCGGCGCCTTGGCTTGCACCGCGACCATGCTGTTGGCGAAATGCTCGCCGTCCGGATCGGAGGCCACCAGGAAGCGTGGGCTGTTCATCAGGTCACTGGAACTGTCGAGGCCATCTTCCAGGGTCAGGGCCATCTGGTAGCCCTGCTCGCCAATGATCGCCAGCGAGGTGCCTTTGGCTGCACCGTAAGGCCATACCCACACGCGTGGTTTCTTGCCGGTGATCGTTTGGATCTTGTTGGAAATCGCTGCAACGTCAGCACGCATGCGCGCCTCGAACTGCGCCTGGGTTTCATAGCGTCCGGTGGCCGGATCAAAACGCAGCGAGGTCGCCGCCGGCTCCAGATTGCCCTGGGGGTTGGCCAGGATGCCTTTGTGGCTGTTGTCGGTGTGCGCGGCGATTTCCACCAGGCCCGACTGGGACACTTCGCGAATCTGCTGCCAGGTCAGGAATTCACCGCGCGGCCGTGGCTGGCCGGCAAAGTCCACCGGCTGGTTCATGGGCGTATCGATCCAATAGCCCACCGGCGCCAGCAAGGCCGGCCAGTGATAGGCACGCAGGATCGGCATCACCCGCGTGTAGAAGCTGGAATAGCCATCATCGAAGCTGAGCATGATCGCTTTGGGCGGCAACTCAGGCCCACCGTTGCGAGCCGCCAGGATCTGGTCAACGCTGACCGCCTTGTAGCCGTTCTCGCGCAGCCAGGCCAACTGCTCGATCAAACGCTCGGTACGCACCGCCACCACCGCCTGATCGGGGTCGCGATCCTCGACGTCGTGATAGGCAATGCCAAGGAAATGGTTTTTCGGCCACGGCGCTTCGTTGGCCGGGGTCGGCCGCTCGGCGGGTGGAGTGAAGGGCGCGGGTTGCTGGGCACAGGCACTGGCCAGCATTACGCCCAGGATCAACAAGCAACGGCTGAGGACGGTCATGGTCAGGCTCTTCTAGAAACGGTAAGTGAGGTCGACGAGCAGACGCAGATCGCGTTCGCGATCGCCGTCGTAAGGTCGGCTGATCAGGCTCAGGTTGGCGCCGGCTTCCAGGACATCGTTCCAGCGATAGCGTTGGCCGTAGCCGACCAGACCAATGCCACCGGTGGAATAATCCTGCTGGCTATACGTACCCGCACCGACCTGGAACTGCTGACTCCACTGGGTCTCGTAGCGGTGATAGAGCACATGGTTGATGTTGAGGACAGGCAACACGGTGAAGTCCGACTTCGGGTTGAAGTAGACCGTATCTTCCTTGCTGTTACGGCTGGCGCCGACTTCCAGGCCCAGGTCCACTTGCACTTTCGGCGAGCTGTAGAGGCCTTCGCGGCCGCTGAGCAAAGCTTCGAATCGGTCGTTGCCGTCGCTGAAATGGGAGGGGCTGAGGGTCAGTTTCCACTCGCGGCTTTCATTGGCGCGCCAGCGGATGAAACCGCTGCCGCCGTTGGCGGTGATCCCGTCATTCAACGCGCGCAATGGCGTGGTGGACAGGAGGTAGCCGAGGCTACCGCCGTACTGCCAGTTGTCGTTGATGTCGCGCGCAATCGACACGGCGGCACCTTGTTTTGAGCCATCGCCGTAGGAATGGTTGGAGACCTCGGCTTCAATGGTCATGTCACGGGTACGCCGCTCCACGCCGACCACTTGCCAACGGTGATGGCCAGTGCCTTCTTCAAAGTCGGCCGTCGCATAACCGGCACCGGCGAACAGGCGCCAGTCTTCGTCGATCGGCGGCGTGTAGAGGCGGCTTTCAATGCCCCAATCCCGGCTACCCGAGACGGCACCGGCATCGCCGTTGTTACCACCGCCAAAGCTTTTACCGGTGTAGGCCTCGACCCGCAGCTCGGCCATATCATGCACATCACGCAGGCGTTTGAGACGCTGCACCTGGCGGTTGTCTGGGTTACGGGCGACCACATCGTCGGTGAGGATGTCGAGTTGACGCCATTCCTGCAGGTCCAGGGCCGTGAAGCCTTGGGACATCTCCAGGCCGATGTCACGCGGGCTTTGCGTTTCGGTTTCCTTGAGTGAGCGCTCGGCGCGCCGTGGCCAGTCGCGGGCTCGGTACATCTCGGCTTGCGCCAGGCGCAGGCCGATGCTGCCAGGCGCCTTGCCGACCAGTTCTTCCAGGGCTTTTTCGCTGGACGGCAGGTCGGAACCATAGGTGCCGGCCTGGGCGGCCAATTGTTGGGCGTCCATCCACTCGTCGTTTGGGTTGCCGATCGGTAGCCCCTTCAGTTCAACACGAGGTTTCTGGCTGTCGGCCAAGTTCTTGGCGACCGCCCGCGCTTCGTCCACCTGATCGTTTTCGAGCAAGGCGTAGAACAGTGCGGTGCTGTCTTCAACACGATCGCCCACATCCGCATCGGGAGCGCTCAGCGCTTGGCGATACAAGGGCGCAGCCTTTTCCGGCAGGCGCTGGTCGAGGTAGGACGCGGCCACCCAACGCACCGCATAGGTGGGCAACTGCACACCTTCGGCTTGGAGGGTTTCGTACTCGCGGATCACCTCGGCGGTACGCGCCCGCGCCTTGAGCGCACCCAGGCGGTCGATGCGCCAACGCACCACATCGTCTTTGGCCGTGGGGTCCGGGGTCCAGCGGGCGAGGAGTTGATCGTAGCCCTGCAAAGCGCGATCAGCGATGACATAACGCTCTTTCTCGGTACGCGTGGCGAACTCGGCCATGCGCACGCGCTCGGCGGCCAGGTCGCCTTCGAGACGACGCTGGGTCACGGGGTCGACAAGACCGGGACGCTGGGCGGACAGGCGCAGTGCGGGCTCGGGCAGACGCGCTTTTTGCAAGGCGACGATGTATTCGCGAGCCACTTCCGGTTTGTCGCCGGCGCGGATAAACGCCTGGTCGAATTCGTGCAGTGCGTCGTACTGCAAACCCGCACGGGTCAGCGCATAACCCAGGGCCATGCGTCGATTGGGATCATCCGGTTTGCCGGCCACCAGCGCACGAGCGCGTTGCACCGCTTCGTTGGTTTTGCCGCCGTCAGTCTGGGTCAGTGCCAGGCCCAGTTGCAGGTCAACATTGTTCGGCTCACGCAGCAGCGCTTTGCGATAGACCGCCTCGGCCCGCGCCCACTGCTTCTGGTTGCGATAGGTGCGCGCGACCGTCGCCAGCGCCTGGGCGGTCAAGTTGCGATTCTGACCCTGTGCCTCGTACACCTTCAGCACTTCGGCATCCTGGCCGGCCCAACCGGCGATCACCAGGTGATCGCTGATCTGCCCCGGCGTCTGGCGCTCGGCGGGCAATTGGCGAAGTTGAGTCAGGGCGGGTGTGAAGTTGCCGTTGCGCGCCTGGATGATCAGGGCGTCATAGGCCGGGTCGGCCATGGCGAAGGTGGGCATCAGCAACTGGCTGCACAAGGTTACCCCGATGAGCAGCCGTAACCGGCCTGAGGCACTGAGTGGAATGTGTCGCAGCATATCGTGAGCTTCCTTACACACGGAAAGCTGTAACGATAGGTGGTCCTGAGCAATCTGCATCAGGGTGTCGGCGTCTCGTGACCCGACCTAGCTTTCCTGTATGAACTATCCCCGACGCGCCGATGAAAAAGGGCAATCAATAACAATTGTTCAGAATTGCCCATCAAATCTGAAATACCAATGGGGGAGCGGGCTTGCCGGCGATAAGGGGGTACCGGCCAACACACGCGCCGACCGTTTGACCCCTATCGCGGGCAACCCCGCTCCCCCATTATTTATTTCTGGGCGATGGCGAAATATTTACTGCGCGCCGCCCACCGCCCCCATTTTGGACATCACGAAGCCAATGAATTGCTCGACGGTCATCTTCTGGCCGTTGAAGGTCACTTCATTGTTGGCGTAATGCAGCTTGGACACTACGTCGCTGCCGACCAGGGTTGCCAGCTGCGTGCCTACGGCCATGCCACTGACCATTTCGCTCGCCATCTGGGATTGCTGCTCGATGGCTTTAGGGTCGGTCACACCACCGACCTGCGCCTGCAGGGCGGCAACGTCGGCGATCATCGGCTTGGACAGGGTCAGGTTGGCGTCCAGCAGCGAGACCATTTGCTTGCCCAATTCAACCGGAGGCAGCTCCATGGAGGTCGGCTTGGCCAGGTCCACTACCAGATTGAACTTGCTTTCGCCGTGGGTGGTTTTCAGGGACAGGTTTTCCAGCGCCAGGTGCGGCTTGGCAGCCAGCAATTGGTTGACGTTGGCTTCAGCAAGGGTTTGCTCGGCTTCGGTCAGTTGCAGCTCAGGCACTGGTTGGCCGGCAGCGGCAGCGGCTTGTACCGGCTGCATCTTGTCCTGATACAGCTTGGTCAGCACCAGACCGGACGGCACATCGATGTTCTTCAAGCTCAGGGCCATGGCAGCAGAGCCGACCGGCTTGCCCTGGTAGCCAATCTCGTCGATCTTGTAGTCGACGCGGCCGGACATGTTGTTGTCCTTGATTTCGCTGGTGTCTTTCTGCTCGAAGCCCTTGAGGGTCATCACGGCTTTCTGCGGGCCGAAGGTGAGCTTGGTGTCGCTCAGCTCTACGGTGTTCTGCCCGGTGTAGAAGCCGAAGGTGGATTTCTCCAGGTTGCTGGCCACGGTCAGACCGGCGAGTTCGACGTTGAACGGCGCGCCATTGGCGTCGACTACGTCCAGCTTGAGGCTGTTCATATAGCCTTCAACCTTGACCTTCTTGCCCTCCGCGGTGCTGTCGAAATCCAGGTTCACACCGGAGAAGCTCACCGAGGATGTCTCGTCCTTGAATTCCAGCGGCAGCAATTCGAGGTTGCCGGTGACCGAACGGCTGTAGCCGATATTGGCCACGCCTTTGAGCGGCGGCACGTCTTTGGCGGCGGCGAACCATTTTTCGGTGGTGGGGTTTTTTTCCAGCGCATAGTGACTGGTGGCCATGACCGGCAGCCACTTCAACGACACCAGGCGCGAGAACGGCAGCGGGCCGTGTTCGATATGGTCGACAAACAGCAGCTCAGGGTTCGGGTTCTGCTCGCCGAAGAACGAGCCTTGCCCCTTGAGGCGATAGTGCGCGGTGCTGCTGAACAGGCCACGTTCCAGGGACACCAGCTCCAGGTTAACGGTGCCGTCGACGCCGGCCATGGAACGTTGCAGTTCCTTGTTGGCATCCTGCACGGCCGTTTGCAGCACCGGCTCCAACTGCTTGCCGGTGTACCAGGCACCGCCTGCACTGACGACGCCCACGGCGACAACGAAACCCAAGAGAACTACGGCTGGCTTATTCATGAAGTGACCTGATCAAATCCTGTGAGAAGTGGGCTGTCTTCCTTGAACCCCAAGGGGGATTGGCTCAAGCCCGCCGAAAACGGGGGAAGATTAGCACTGGCGGCTGCGAACGGCCCAGCTTTTCAGAGGCCTCAGTTCAGGACTGGTTCAGGAATACTCCAGCTCTATTTCATCCAACTGGTGGTCGAAACTCTTCAGGCGCGCCGTCCAGGTGTACACCAGCACCTCAAACTCGCGGTGTATCACGGCATTGCCGGGGGTGTCGGCCTTGGGGTCGCAGAAGTCCAGTTGGTAGCGTTCGCGGGCCATTTGCGTGGCCACGTCGGACAATTCCCGCGCGTTGTTCAGCCAGTGCCTTCCGTCGGCCACTTGCCGGTCGAGGGCCACGCACTGTTTCTTCAGGACTTCGAGGCTTTTTTCCAGGGGTGTGCCAGTGAGGTCACCCATCACCTCCTGGAAGGTCCGCCCCGGCTGCCAATAGCTGCCCCAGAAATAGCGGTCGAACACGGTCTCGACCCGACGCAGCGCGACCTTGGTGTCCCAGATCGCCACGCGGGTCTTGCCTTGTTCGAGGAGTTTTTTCTTCACCCGTTGATTCTGGTAAGAGGCCCAAGCCACTACGCCGATGGACAGGGTGCCGATCACCAGGCAGGCGCTGTCGAGAAACACCATCGCCTTGTCGAGTTGGTGAGCCAGCATGACGCCGTAGAAGTAGGTAGCCGACAACAATACCAGTGCGAAACACACGCACCAGAAAGCGGGAGCATAAGGGTTTTTCATTATTGGAATCCCCATGAGCAAACGCGAACAGTGACAGGCAGAGCGTCACGGCTCTCCACCTGTCAAAGCATAGTCATTCGCTCAGGGTTTGCTGGGCTGAGACGCTTGCGTTCGTCCGCTTTCCCAACCACCGCCCAGGGCCAGGAACAGATCGATCTGGCTCATGGCAACCTGAGTGTTGGCCGCGGCCAGTTGCGCGCGCACATCGGTGTACGTGCGGGTGGCTTGCAGGTCGGCCAGGAATGAGGCGCGTCCCGCCTGGAAGAAACGGTGAGTCTGCCCTGCTGCTTCCTTGGCCGACTCGCCGGCTTCGGCCAAGGCATCGCGGCGTTGCAGTTGCGCGGTGTATTGCGCAAGGCCGGTCTGGGTTTCGCGGATGGCATTGAGCACCACCCCGTCAAAGTGCGCCAGGGCGCCCTGGGTTGCGGCTTCGGCCTCGTGGACGCGCGCGCGGGCGCCGTTGGTCGGTACAGTCCAACTGATCATCGGGCCAAAGCCCCAACGGTTGGTTGCAGGCTGACCAAGGTTGTCGAGCAGGCCAACGGTGCCCACGGTGGCGCCGATGCTGATATCCGGGTAAAGCGCGCCAGTGGCCACACCGATACGTGCGGTGGCTGCGGCCAGTTGACGTTCGGCCTGGCGCACATCGGGACGGCGTTTGAGCAGTGTCGCACCATCGCCGACCGGCAACAGTTGGGCGATATGGGGTAATTCAGCGCAGGTGCCGGTGCCCGCCGGCAGTTGGTCAACCGGCTTGGCCAGCAGCATCGACAAGCGGAACAAACCAGCTTGGCGCAGCGCTTCGTAGCGCGGCATGTCGGCGCGCAAGGATTTGTATTGGGTTTGCGAACGGGTCACCTGGGTTTCATCACCACGCCCGGCGTCACGCAGGCGTTGGGTCAGTTGGGTGCTCTGGGCTTGCAAGTCGAGGGACTCGTTGGCAATCGCCAGTTCTTCGTTTGCCGCACACACTTGGGTGTAGGAGCGCACGACATCGGCCACCAGCGTGATGCGGGCGATATCGGCAGCGGCCTGGGCCGCATCGGCGCTGGCCTGGGCGCTCTCGATGCCGCGCTGCAAGGTGCCGAACAGATCGAATTGATACGAGGTGGTGATCCCCACACTGCCGATGTTGCCCACCGGGACTTTGTCGGCCAGCAAAAACGCTTCGCCGGACTCTTGCAGGCGCTGGGCCTCCGCCTTCGCGCCGAGGCTCCAGCCGCCTGCGGATTCAGCTTGCTGGGTCTGATAGCGCGCACGCTGCAAGTTCGCGGCGGCCACGCGCAAGTCAGTGTTCGAGGCCATGGCCTGGCGCACCAGCTCATCCAGGCGCGGGTCTTTGTACAACTTCCACCAATCGGCCGGCACCGGCGCCGACACTACGTTATTGCCCTCGCCCGCAATGTGCCCTTGCAGGTCGCCACGGTTGATGGCGGCTTTATCTGGCAGCGAGTAATCCGGCCCCACCACTTGGCAGGCCGACAGCAACAACCCCAACGCAGCGGTGGCCAACAGCTGCTTCATGGTTTGTCTCCGTCTTTAACCTTATCGCCGATGATCGAGACGGTGGCTGTACGGCCGGCGATCATGCGGAAGTCGGCCGGCACATCATCAAAAGCGATGCGCACCGGAATCCGCTGGGCCAGGCGCACCCAGCTGAATGCCGGGTTGACGTTGGGCAACAGGTTGGAGCCGCTGCTGCGGTCGCGGTCTTCGATACCGGCGACGATGCTCTGCACATGGCCGTGCAGACGGGCGTTGTCACCAATCACACGGATGTCCACACCCATGCCGACGTGGATGCCGTCGAGTTTGGTCTCTTCGAAATAACCATCGATATGGAAAGAGTTGCTGTCCACCACCGACAACACCGGGCGCCCGGCGGTGACAAACTCCTGGGTACGCGGCGCACGGTCGTTGACGTAACCGTCCACGGGGCTGCGGATTACCGAGCGATCGAGGTTGAGCTGGGCAGAATCCACCGTCACCTGAGCCTCGGCCAGGGCCGACTGGGCACGGGCCACGCGGGACTGACTTTCTTCCAGTTGTTCGCTGGGCACCAGGTTGCCAAGGCCGCGGTTACGCTTGTACTCGCGCTGGGCCTGGGCCAGGGTTTCCTGGCGGTCGGCCACGGCGGCCTGGGCTTGGCGCAACGCCAGTTTGAAGCGGTCCTGGTCGACGGCAAAGAGCACCTGGCCCTTGGTCACCAACTGGTTATCGCGCACGTCCACGCGCTGGATCAGCCCGGACACGTCCGGGGCGATCTGCACGATGTCGGCACGGATGTGGCCGTCACGGGTCCAGGGGGCAAACATGTAGTACATGACCATGCGCCACACCACGACGACCGCAAACGTCACGATCAACAGGGTCAGGACGACACGGCCGATGGTCAAAAAAGGTTTTTTCATGTCATCAGGTATCGACTGAGTGAGTCCACCGCGCCCAGCAACAGCGCGTAGAGCCCCACATTGAACAATGCCCGGTGCCAGACCAGGCGATAGAAGTGGAGCCGGGTCAACAACCCGTGCACCACCAGGAACAACACGTACGTAATGCCCATCAGCACCAGCAGCGTGGGCAGGAAGACCCCGCTGATATCCAGATCACCGATCATAAAGGCGCTCCATCAGGCAGCGGCGCTTCCATCTCGGTGCCGCCAATAAATTCCACGCCCGGTAGCAGTGACAGGCGCAAGCCAGCCAGCGCGTGCAAAAGGTGCAGGCGAGTGTCGTCTTCGTCTTGCAGGCCCTGGCCGTTGAGGGCGCGGCGGGTGCGGTCCAGGGTCATCAGCAGACCGCTCGGCGCAGGCAAGCGTTCACCGGCCTTGAGGCACGCCTTGAAGTAACCGCCTACGCCTTCGACGACTTGGTTGAGCAACACCCGTGGCACACCGAGGATGCGCGGCGAGTAGGCCAGCAGATCGAGCAGATTCAGCGCCACGCGCAAATCGCGCAGGGCGGTGCCGGTGTCTTGGTTGATCAGGGCCAGGCGCGGCAGGTGCTGCATCAGACGGTCGAGCATCTGCGCAGCCATGTGCCGGTGTTCGGCCAGGGTCGCGGGCTCGGTGAGGCTGACGATGTCGCGCCAACTGAAACGGGTCAGGCGCTTGGCCGCCAGTTCAGCACCGAAGGGCCGCGCGATCAGTGTCCACACAAAGGCAAACAGCAAGCCCACCGGCCCCGCCAGGTTGACGTTGGCGAAATTGAGGAAGTCGGCGTCATAGGCGCCCTGGATGCTGATAAACGACGAGGTGTTGACCAGCGTCAGCAGCATGCCCAGGTAAAAACGCGGCTGCACCGTGAGCGTGCCGATGCAGATAAACGGCACGGCGAACGCCAGCACCAGCATCGGAAAGTCATGCAGGTTGGGCAGCACCAAAAACAGGTAAAGACTGGCGAACAGCACCGACATGGCGGTCCAGAAAAAGAACCGGTAGATCTGTGGCGCCGGGTCGTCCATCGAGGCAAAAAAGCTGCAGGCGACGGCGGCCAGGATCACCGCGCTGCCGCCGTCGGTCCAACCGAGCAGGATCCACAGCACCGAGGCAACGATGATCGCGGTGACGGTGGAAAACGCCGAGTAGAACATCAGGCCACGGTCGAGGAACGGCGTGAGCCGGCCCAGGCGCCAATGGCGGTACACGGCGCGCCAGGTGTCCTGGCTTTCGCACTGGATGGCGGCTTGCAGGCTGCGGCAGTCTTGCCACAGGTCGATCCATTCGCCCAGGCGGTACAGCGCGTTGGAGAACAGCAATGTGTGACGATCGTCCAGCGCTTCACCTTGAGGTTGCAAGGCATCGACCTGATCGCGCAAGGCGCGCCAGCTTTCCATCGGCGCAGCGTCTTGGGTGCCTTCCAACCATTGGCGGGTCGCCTGCAGCAGCGGCGTGATCTTATCGAGGAATTCCGGCGCGCGATGCTCGATGGCATACAACGCATCATCGAGCGCATCCACCACCGGCAACAGGTGAATCATACGCCCGCGCAGTTCCTTGGTATTACGTACCGTCTGGGGGCGCGCGCCTTCGTGGGGCAGTTGGCCGATCATCAGTTCAAGGGTATTGAAGGTGGCGACCATGCCACCGCGCAGCGTGCTGATTTCGTCAGGCTCAACGTTGCGCGTCAGAAAGCGCTGGCTGTAGACCTGGGCATCGGCAAACCACTTGGCCACCGAGCCATCAAACACCGGCATCAGCCGGCGCGGCCAGAACATCGCGCCCACCACGGCTGCCACCGCGATGCCAAGGAAGATTTCCTCGGTGCGCGCCTCGGCCACATCCCACACTGCCAACGGGTTATCCACCACCGGCAGCGCGATCAGCGGCAAGGTGTAGCCGGCCAGCATCAGCGCGTAGTTGTTGGCGGTGCGCAGGTGCATGGACAGAAACAACAACGTACCCGTCCACAAGGCAATCACCACCACCAGCATGTAGGGCGATTGCACGAACATCGGCACAAAAATCACCGCCGCCGCCGCGCCCATGAAGGTGCCGATGGCGCGGTACAACGCCTTGGAACTGGTGGGACCGACAAACGGGCTGGAAACGATATACACCGTGGCCATCGCCCAGTACGGACGCGGCATTTGCATGAGCATGGCGATGTACAAGGCAATCATCGAGGCCGCAAAGGTGCGCACCCCATAGAACCAATCACGGGCGGGCGGGAAACCGGTAAAAAATCCGTTCAAAGCGAAGCCGCCTCGAAGGCGCGCAGCACACGCAGCGCGGCTTCCATGTCGCTCCGGGGAATGTCTGCCAGCACTTCCTTGCGCAGGCGCACCAACTGCCCTTCCACCGCTTGCACCAGTTCGCGGCCGCGCTCGGTCAGGCTCAGGGCCTTGGCGCGACGGTCATGGATGTCTTCGGTGCGGCACACGTAACCATCGGTGCACAGGCGGTCGAGCAAGCGCACCAGCGACGGGCTTTCCATCCCTGAAGCCTGGGCAACTTTGACCTGGTGCACACCATCGCCCAAGCGGCCGATCATCAACAACGGCACGGCGCAGGCTTCGGAGATGCCATAGCTCACCAACGTGGTCTGGCAGATTTTGCGCCAGTTACGGGCGCCCACCACCATGCTGCTGCTGAGGTTCATCTGGAGTTGTTCGGGAGAATGAGGCACTGGATAGTTCGCATACAGTTAGTTTGCTAACTATCAATATGCTGGATGGATCGAAATGCGTCAAGTTTTGAAACAATTTAGCGGATGGGTGGGAGGCGGTATGGCTGAGTATAAGTGGGTCTAGGAACGGCTGCAGAATTCCAACACCCCCACAGGTCGATCATGGACCGACCCGTCCAAGCGGTGCTTTTGCCCTTTCTGCCAAATTTTTTACGCCCCTCGCCCACCCCGCAACATCAAATTCAGCTCATCCACCACCTCAGCCCAATCTGCATCCTCCAAAATCTCCTCGCGCAAAAACGCCTTCTGGCTGTCCGTCCAGAAAAACGCATCCGCCAGTTTCAACTCCGGCTTGAGCGGCGAATGCACCGCCACAAATTTCTCGATACTCACCGGGTCATCCGGCAGGCCCAGCTGTTTGAACAGTGACGGCAAGCTATGCACGGGCGATTCCATGGCGGGCTCCTGAAAGAAATGAATTAACCCAGTCTAGCGGCAGCCCTCGGGTTGCGCCGACGGTGCGTTGCAGACCACAAACAATCGCGCCCTCGCGCCGCCGCCATCCTGGCGACTGAGTTCGCGCCAGCCTTCAGGCAGCGGGGCGAAATCGTCCGGTGCTTCGTTGCTGCTGATCAGCCAAACGCGGCGGGTGTCGGCGGGCAGTGCAGACAGATGGTCCAGGTAAATACGCCCGCCGTCCTGGTCCACCAGGGTACCGAAGCCATAGGCATTCGGCCGGGTGGGCGTGCCATCAGGTTTGGGCGGGGTGTAGAGCTGCAGTTGGGCGTCGGTCTGGTCGTAATACACGTAGCTGAGGTACCACATCATGTCGCTGAGGACGATGCGGTCGTCTTCCTGGTAATTGCGGTTGACGAACTCCACCGGCACGTTGAACTGGTCGTGTTCGTCCACGGTGAAGTTGTTCTTCAAGCCCACCAGTTCCACGCCGACAAACAGCACGAACAACGCCGCCCCCAACAGCGAAAACCGCGACGGCAAGCGGTCGATGGCCATCGCCAGCAGGATCGGCAAGCTCAAGGCGTATACGGTCAGGTAACGTTCGATAAACACCGGGGAAATAAACGACACGCCGTAGACCAGCAGCAGTGGCAACAGGAAAAGCAGCGCCAACAGGCTGGCGGGTCGATGGCGCTCGCGGTCACGCCAGGCCGTGATGACCACGACCGCTACCAGCAGCAACGGGAACAACCAGAACAGCGGCGCCCAGAAGCCGACGCCTTCATCCTGCAGCACGAACTGCCAGATCATCGACGGCAGGGAGAACAGGTTGACCGGTTCTTCCCAACCAATGTCGCCGCCCACCTTGAGCTGGTCGACGTGCTGCACCAGGTCCAGCAGATTCGGCAACCACGGCAGGTACATCAACACAATCGCAGCGTTGGCCACCCACCAGGCCGGGCGCGTGATCAGCCGTTGGTCTCGCGGCATCGCGCCACTCAGCACGCCCAGGTAGGCCCAATGCACCAGCACGCACAGCGCGGTGAAGTAATGGGTGTAGAAGCCGGCACTCATCAACACCCCGTACGCCGCCAGATACCGCGAGCGCTCGGGGTGACGCACCCAGTACACCAGCGCCAGCGTGGCGCCCAGCAACCACACGCCCAGCAGCGAATACATGCGCACTTCCTGGCTGTAGCGCACCGCCGTCGGCAACAATGCCAGCAGGATCCCCGCCAGCAATGCCGCACGACGAGTGGACAATTGCCGCGTGAGCCAGATGCCCAGGCCCACGACGATCACGCCGGGAATGGCGCTCATGGCGCGAATCGACCAGATGCTGTCGCCGAACAATTCGATCCAACCGCGCAACAGGAAAAAATACAGCGGGGGGTGCACGTCGTGCGCGGCGTGGAACCACAGGTCGCCCAGAGCATATTCGCTGAGCAACAGGCTTGAGCCCTCGTCGCCCCAAATCGCCGCCGACGTCAGGTGGTGAAAGCGCAGGGCCATGGCCAGCGCCAGGATCGGCACCCACCAGAGACGGTTGATCCAACCGGCACCTTCCCAACTGAGGCGGTTAAGTGCGGGTAACGTCCCGACCTTTTCGTTTTGCTCTACCACAGACCGACGCACCTCGATTCCCCTGATTGCCCAAGCGCAAACACCGCCACTCTAGGACAAAAGATCCAGGCTGGCTGCTGGAATCGGACAAATCAGCAATTTGTGCAGGGCCTCTCCGAAGTAAATGCAGGAACACGCTATTATTGCCCTCCTCCAAGGACTCAGGATCAAGGACACGTCATGCGCATCGGTTTTTTGTCACCCCTCGCACTAACATTGCTGGCGGCTATGACCCAGCACGCTCAGGCAAGCTCTGACGACTCGTGTTATCCCGATTGGCGCGTCTCGCATGACAGCCTCGATTCATGCAGCAACCTGCCCTTCCTGAGCCCCGGTAACGACAGTCGCGTGAACCTGCGCCTGCTGCTGGCGGACAAAAAGGCCGCACCGCTTACGCCCAATGCCTTGAGTGAAGACGATTTGGCCCAAGGCTTCGGCCCAGTGCCCTTCCCGGTCTATCGCCTGGTGCCTGTCCCCGCCACCAGCGACGAGCCCGACACCAAACCGGACGACTCGCGCACCGCCGAACTCGACACGCTGCTACAGCCGCTGGGCATCAAACGTGACGAGTACAAGACCGCAGGCGAAGCGTTTCTGAATGGCGAGGGCAGCCGTTGCCGCAGCAACGATGATGACAGCGCCACTGCGTTCATCAGCCAGGTGATCAAGGCCGACATGCCAGCGACCGAGCGTGAGCTGCTGATAAAGGCGCGCTTGCAACTGCTCACGGCCTGTTCGTGGGACGGCCAGGTGGTGGACGCCCAGCAGATCCAGTCCAGCGACGGCCAACTGTTCCGTACATACCTGCAAGCCGCCGCCGACTTCTACAGCGGTCGCTTCGGTGACGCTGAGCGCGGTTTTGCCGCTGCCAGCTCCAGCCAGGTGCCTTGGCTGAAGGAAACCGCGCTGTACATGACCGCGCGTACATCCTTGAACCAGGCCCAGGCTGAAGCCTTTGACGAATACGGCATGCCGCAACTCAAGCATGTGGATAAGTCCGCCCTGGGGGATGCCGAAGAAGGCTTTCTCGGCTACCTGAAAACTTATCCACAAGGCGAATACCTGGCCTCCGCCCGTGGCCTGTTGCGCCGTGTTTATTGGTTGGCAGGAGATAACACCAAACTCGCCGAGGCCTACGCCTGGTCGATGACCGAAGCGACAGACGCGCAGCGCAATGTGTCGGTGGATGAACTGGTGGAGGAAGCCGACCTCAAGCTGTTGATGGTCAATAGCGAGACCGTCACCACGCCGATGATCCAGCTCGTCAGCGACCTGATGGTGATGCGCGGCGGCAACCAACCCGCCCTTTCCCGCGCGGACCTGGAGAAGCAAAAAGCAGCGTTCGCCAGCGCGCCGGAACTGTACGACTACCTGCTGGCGGTGTGCGCGCTGTACATCGAGCAGCAACCGGACGCCGCGTTGAAGCAATTGCCCCAGAGTGTGCCGTCGAGCCTCAATTACTTCGCCTTCAGCCAACAGACCCTGCGCGCCCTGGCCCTGGAAGCCAAGCAGGACTGGAAAGGCGCCGAAGCGCTCTGGCTGCAATTGCTGCCGCTGGCGAAGTTACCGCTGCAACGCGATCAGTTGGAATTGGCCCTGGCCATGAACTACGAGCGCAGCGGCCAATTGGCCAAGGTGTTTGCCGCCGATTCGCCGATCAGCGCCAAGCAGGTGCGCTACATCCTGCTGCGCAACGTCGCCGGTCCCGAGTTGCTGCGCCAGCAGATCGCCCAGGCCAGCGACCCGCTGGAGCGCCAGACTGCGCAATTCGTGCTGCTCTACAAAGACCTGCTGCGCGGCCAGTACGCAACGTTCGCCGACGACCTCAAGCAACTGCCGACCACCGCCCCGGACGACAAACTGGGCACCAGCCTGGGCTACGTCTACAGCGCCAGCCAGACCTTGAAGCTGTTCCAGTGGAACGGCGACAAAGCCGAGTCCGGCTACGCCTGCCCGAGCATCGCGCAAACCGCCGCGACCTTGCAGGCCGATGCGAAAAACCCGCAGGGCCTGAACTGCCTGGGTGAGTTCATCCTGCGCAACGGCCTGGACGGCATGCCGTTGGAGCAGGCCCGCGCCGCCGGCAGCCTGGGCAGCACCGCGTCGGACTTCAAGGGGGAAACCTTCTCGCGGCTGGATGGCTACAAACAGGTGATCGGCAACGCCAAGGCGCCGAAAAATGACAAGGCCTACGCACTGTTCCGTGCGATCAACTGTTACGCACCGTCGGGCTACAACAGCTGCGGCGGGCAAGACGTTGAACCTGCCGTGCGCAAAGCCTGGTTCCGCCAGCTGAAAAGCAGCTTCGCCGACACCCAATGGGGCAAATCGCTGCAGTACTACTGGTGAAGCACCTATGGTTAGGCTTGCTGTTGTTGGCAAGCCCGGCCTTCGGCGCCGTCGACGCCCGCGACTATGACGCTTTCTGGCTGTGGAGCGGCGTCACGCCACAGCCGGTGCTCAAGCAGGCGAAAACCCTGTACATCCTCCAGGGCCAGATCAACTCCACGCGCCGCGCGCCCCAGCGCGGCGTGCAGATGATCGCCCAAGGCGTCAGTGTGCCGCGCCTTACCCAGGGCGACATCTGGGTCGTCTACCGCGCCCACACCCTGCACTGGCCCGAGCAGGTCTACCGCCAACTGTTCGGTCAGGTGCAACGCTGGCGCGACGCGGGCAACCCGGTGGTCGGCATCCAAATCGACTTCGACGCCCGCACCCAATACCTGCATGAATACGCCAGCTTCCTGCGCGACCTGCGTCAACGCCTGCCCGCCGACCTGCGCCTGAGCATCACCGGCCTGATGGACTGGAGCAGCAACGCCGACCCAGCCGCCATCGCCCAACTCAAGGGCGTGGTGGATGAAGTCGTGGTGCAGACCTATCAGGGACGGCACAGCATCCCAGATTACGCGGCGTACTTGCCGCGGATGAACCGGCTGGGGCTGCCGTTCAAGATTGGCTTGATCCAGGGTGGGACGTGGGAGGAACCGGGGTATTTACAGGGGAGTGATTGGTTTCGGGGTTATGTGGTGTTCTTGCAGAACCCTTAAGGCTTCAACCACGACCTGCAGGAGCGAGCTTGCTCGCGAAAGACGTCAACGATAACGCAGCGCTATCAGGTAGCGGCGCGTGCTCCATGCGTTTTTCGCGAGCACGCTCGCTCCTACCGTATGCGGGCAGTTACCAGTCGTAGGTCAGGCTCGACACCACCGTGCGCCCTTCGCCGTAATAGCAATCCAGGTTACTGGTGCACTGCGAGACGTAGGTCTTGTTGGTGAGGTTCTGCACGTTCATCGCCAGTTTCACGCCCTTGAGTTTGAGTGGCGAACGGCTCAGGTCGTAGCTCAGGCTGGCGTCGTAGACACTGTAGGACGGCACACTGAAGGCGCCCTCGTAGTAGTCGCCCAGGCTTTGGCGCGCATAGCGCACGCCCAGGCCTGCGCCGAGGCCGGCCAGCGGGGTGTCGCCGAGCACGCTGTAGTTGACCCACATTGACGCGGTGAGCGGTGAGATGCCGGCAGGGTGACGGCCTTCGCGGCCATCGTTGTCCTTGGTGTATTTGATGTCATTGCGCGAGGCCGAAGCGACGATGTCCCAGGCATCGCTGAGAACGGCCTTGGCTTCCAGCTCCACACCGCGTGAGCGCATGGCGCCGCTTTGAGTACTGAAGGTGGTGTCCACCGGGTTGGTGGTGAGCACATTTTCCTGGTCCAGCTGGTAGACCGAGACCTGCACGAAACTCTTCTGGCCAGGCGGCTGGTACTTCACGCCGACTTCATATTGATTGCCCGTCGACGGCTTGAATGGCTTTTGGTTGGCGTCAGTGCCAGCCAGCGGCAGGAAGGATTCGGTGTAGCTGACGAAGGGGGCCACGCCATTGTCGAACAGATACACCAGGCCCGCACGCCCCGTGAATGCCTGGTCTTTGCTGGCGAAGCGGGTGTCGGTCAAGGGCTCTTTGTTCACCACATTGGCCCAGTCATAGCGGCCGCCCAGTACCAACGCCCATTTATCCAGCTTGATCTGGTCCTGCACGTACAGGCCGGTCTGGGTGATGGTGCGGTCCCAGCGGTACGGCTGGCCAAAGTTCAGGCGCTGGCCGTAGACCGGCTTGAACAGGTCGATGATCGGTGGGTTGCGGTCATACAGGCCATGGAACAGCGAGTTGGAATGGTAGTAATCCAGGCCGAAGATCATCGTGTGAGACAGCGCGCCCGTGTCGAATTCAGCCTGGGCGATGCTGTCCACGCCAAACACTTTGTTGTTCTGCGCCCAGTCCACGCCGAAGCGTTGCAGGTAGCGTTGGTCCTGCACGCCGGAGACCGGGTTGGCGACAAAACGGTAGCCGTGCAGCGGCGCGGTGTAGCGGTCGTCGACCTCGGCGTAACGCGCGTTTTGCTTGAGGGTCCAGGTGTCGTTCAGGCGATGGGAAATCTCGTAGCCCAGTGCGTATTGCTCGCGGTTGTACTGGTTGACGCCCGGTTCGCCGATAAACACGTCACGCTTGATCTTGCCGTTCGGGTTGTCCCACAGCGTGCCGGACGCCGGCAGGCCTTGGGCTTCGGGTACACCTTTGTCTTTCTGGTATTGGGCAAACACCGTCACGCTGGTTTCATCGCTAGGCCGCCAGGTCAGACTGGGAGCGATGAACTGGCGTTTGTTTTCGACGTAATTGATTTCGTCCTGGCCGTCATTGGCCAGGCCGGTGAGGCGATACAGAAATTGCCCTTGCTCATCCAGCGGGCCGCCCAGGTCGATGGCCGCGCTTTTGTGCTCGTAGGTGCCCGCTTCCAGTACCACTTGGTGGATCGCTGTTTCGCTGGGGCGCTTGCTGACCATGTTGACGATGCCGCCGGGCTGATTCTGCCCGTACAGCACCGAGGCCGGGCCTTTGAGCACTTCGATACGCTCCAGGGAGTAGGGCTCGATCTGCAACGCACCGCCAGTGCTGCCGCCGCCGTAAGGCAAGTGCAGACCGTCGAGGTACAGGGGCGTAGGCGAGAAGCCCCGGGACGTCGGCTCATCGAACAACTTGACCCGGTCGGCGAAACCACCCGCCGTCATGCCGGGGGTGTAAAGCAACGCCTGGGTGACGCTTTGCGCGCCGCGCGCCTTGATCTCGGCGGCGGTGATCACGTTGATGGTCTGGGGGATTTCCACCAGCGATGAGTCCGTCTTGCTGCCGGAGGCACTGCGCGTCGCCACAATGCCGTCCACCGGGCCCCAGGCACTTTCCTGGGTTTGCTGGCCGCTGATCTGGGTGGCGCCCAGTTGCAAAGGCCCGCCATTGGACACCGCCTGCAACGACCACCCGCCCTGGGATTGCATCGCCATCAGGCCGCTGCCCATCAGCAGCCGCTCCAGGCCCGACTCGACCCCATAGCGCCCCTGCAAGCCCGCGCTACGCTTGCCTTCGGTGAGTGAGGCATCGACCGACAGCAAAATGCCAGAGGCGCTGGCAAAGCGGTTCAGTGCCTGGTCGAGGTTGCCGGCCGGGATGTTGTAGCTGCGCTGCGCCTCGGCACTTTCTTCGGCATAGCCCAGCGTCGGCACCATCGGCACCGTTGCCAACAGGCTGACAAACAAGCCACGGCGCAGGGCGCGGGCCAAAGGTTGAATTGGGTGGTGCGGCATTGCAGGACTCCCCGTGAGAACGCTTCTTGATTGGCTTTCAAGAGGTATCCCGAGCGGGAAGCAAAAACCGACAAGCACGGATGAAAAAATGTTCAGACCCGCGCCTTGATCGTCACCCAGTAGCGCGTGACCGCGTGTACGTGCACCGGTAGCGAGCGCTCCAGTGCCGCTAGGATTGCATCGGTATCGTTCAGCGGAAACACGCCAGTGAGCAGCAAACCCGCCACCGCCTGGTCACACCGCAACAGCCCCGGACGATAGCGACTCAGTTGCGCAACAAACTCGCCCAGCGGCTGGCGCTCGGCGATCAGGCGGTGTTCGGTCCAACTGCTGGCGTTGGCGCTCACCGCCGCCAGCGACGCGCTGTGACGCGCGTCGAACCACAGGCTGTCACCGGCCTTCATCTGCACGGCTGCGCCATGGGTCGGCGTTACGCGGAGGCGGCCTTCGTACAGGTCGACACGGCTGCCATCGGCCAGTTCGCACACGGCAAAACGGGTGCCCAGCGCCTGCACGACGCCGGCTGGGGTCTCGACGATCAACGGGCGGATGGGGTCGTGGCCGCTGGTCAGCAGGATCTCGCCGCGGATCAGGCGGATACGCCGCTCGCGGGGGCTGAAACGCAGGTCGACTGCGCTGTCGCTGTTGAGGTCAAGCCGCGTGCCGTCACTGAGGGTGACGTGGCGAATCTCGCCGGTGCGGGTGCGGTATTCGGCGAAGGCGGCTTGCCAGGGCTCGCTGCGTTGCACCAGGTAGCCACTGCCGCCGGCCATCAACAGCAGGCCGAGCAGCTTGAGTGCAGCGCGGCGTTGGGTGTCGGGTGTGTCGCGCAACACGGCGCGGGCGCTGTCGGCGGGCACGCTGCCGAGGGTTTGCTGCAGCTGCTGCAAACGCTGCCAGGCACGGCGATGCTCAGGGTCGGCGGCCTGCCAGCGGGCAAAGGCCTGGCGTTGTTCGCCTTGCAGGGCGCCGCCCCATTGCAGCATCAGCCATTCGCTGGCCTGCTCGACAACCGCCGGGGCGATGGGGGCGTCGTGTCTCATTCTTCGTAGGCCACCTGATAGCAGGCAACAATCGCGCGGGTCATGTACTTCTGTACCGAGCTGACAGTCACCCCCAAGCGTTCGGCGATCTGTGCGTAACTCAGGCCTTCGAACTGCGACAGCAAAAACGCCTGGCGCACGTTGTCGGGCATGCGGTCGAGCATGGCGTCGATCTGCATCAGGGTTTCGAGGATCAGCGCGCGGGTTTCCAGGGACGGCGATTCCGGCTCGGGCAGGTGCGTGATGCTTTCCAGATAGGCACGCTCGATGCGTAGACGCCGCCATTGGTCGATCACCAAGTTGCGTGCGATCTGCGCCAGGTAGCTGCGGCTTTCCTTGTCACCCGGGAATCGTCCGGACACCAGTAGGCGCAGGAAGGTGTCCTGCGCCACGTCAGCCGCGTGCTCGCGGTCGCCCAGGCGCCTGCGCAGCCAGCCTTGCAGCCAGCCGTGATGGTCGCGGTACAGGAGATGAAGCTGTTGCTGGCCGTCAGTCGCGGTGTCCATGAAAAGCTCAGGCGTACTATTGAGAGCAATTATCATTACACCTTATTTCGCGACTGACAAAAACTCTTTGTCGATCAGCGCCCAACGGTTTGCAGCGGGTAGACCGATTCCCAGCCCCCGCCCAACGCTTTGTACAGGCCAACCATCGCCAGCGACACGCCGGTCGAACTGTCCACCCACTGCTCCTGCGTGGCCAGCAGCGCGCTTTGCACGGTGAGCACGTTGACGAAATCCACCACGCCTTCCACGTATTGCTGCTGCGCGGTGCGCAGGGCAATCTGGTTCTGACGCACGGCTTCGGCGAGACTGTCGCGGCGCAGTTGGCTGGCGTTGTAGCGGGTCAATTGGTCGTCGATCTCATGCCAGGCACGCAGCACGGTTTGCTGGTACGCTAGCGCCGCTTCCTGTTGCTGGGCTTCGCGCAGGTTCAACATGCCTTGCAAGCGCCCGCCATTGAACAGCGGCAGGCTGAACTGCGGGCCGAAGGCAAAGGCACGGGAGCCCCAGGAACCGAAATCCGAGAGTTGCATGGCCTGGGAACCGAGGCTGCCGGATAAGGTGATGCGCGGGTAGAAATCGCCCTTGGCCACGCCGATGCTCGCGGTGGCGGCATGCAAACGCGCCTCGGCCTGGCGGATATCCGGGCGGCGCTCAGCCAGCTCCGACGGCAGGCCAATCGCGACCTGGCGCTGGGTTTGCGGCACGGCGGCGTCCTTGGACAGTTGCGCATGCAGCGCCTGCGGCGGTTCGCCCATCAACAGGCTGAGGGCGTTGATGAGTTGGTCCTGACGCTGTTGCAGATCCGGCAGTCGCGCTTCAATAGCGGCGACCTGGGCGGCGGCTTCGGCGACGTCCAGGTCGGTCGCCACACCGTCAGCCAGGCGCAACTGCGAGAGCTTGAGGCTGTGACGGGCGACGTCGAGGTTCTGCTCGGTGACCGCGCGGGTGTTTTGTACACCGCGCAGTTGGATGTAGTTCTGAGCGGTCTCGGCCAACACTGACAACAGCACGGCACGGCGGTCGTTTTCGGCGACTTGCAAGGTGGCGTCGGCGGCTTCGGTTTCGCGTTTGACGCGGCCCCAGAAGTCCAGCTCCCAGGACGCGGAGAAACCCATGTCCCACTGGTTGAATGCCGAACGGCCGTTGTTGCCGGACGGGTCGCTCAAGCCTTTGCCACTGTTGCGTTTGCGCTGGTAATCACCGTTGGCGTTGACGTTGGGATAACGCTCGGCCGTGGTCACCTGGCGTACGGCCCGGCTTTGTTGCAGGCGACTGCTGGCCAACTTCAGGTCGAGGTTATCGGTGAGCGCACGGCGTGTAAGGGCCGAGAGTTGCTCGTCGTGGAACACATCCCACCAACGTTCCTGCAACGGATCGTTGACCGCACGGCTGGCCGCCTGGCGGCCCTGGGGCTCGCTCCATTGCGTCACTTGCGGGCCCTGCGGCCTCTGGAAGTCTGGACCGACCGTGCAGGCACTCAGGCTGATAAGGCTCAACGTGAGCCAGGCAACTCGCTTCATTGCTGGGCTACCTCACGCGTCTGCGCGACCGACTGGGTGTCGACGCTGGCTTCCACCGACATGCCGACCCGCAGGCGCTCGGTGTGTGCCTGGTTGGGTTCGAGGACGATTTTCACCGGAATGCGCTGCACCACCTTGGTGAAGTTGCCGGTGGCGTTATCCGGTTTGACCGAGGCAAACGTCACGCCCGTCGCGGGTGCAAGGCTCTCCAGATGACCGTTGAGCAATTCGCCGTCGAGGCTGTCAACACGCACCTGCACGGCTTGGCCGGCACGCATATGGGAGAGTTGGGTTTCCTGGAAGTTGGCCACCACGTACGCCTCTTCCAGCGGCACGACCGCGAGGATCTTGCTGCCCGGCGTGACATACGCGCCCACGCGCACCGCACGCTCGCCGACCATGCCATCCACCGGCGCGACGATGCGCGTGTACGAGAGTTGAAAGCTGGCCAGTTCCAGCGCGGCTTGGGCGCGTTTGAGCCCGCCCTCGGCGGCATCGCGCTGGGCGGTGAGGATTTCCACTTGCTTGCGTTCGGCCGCCAGCACCGCCGTGGCATTCGCCAGCCGCGCGGTGGCCTGGTCGATACGGGTCTTGGCTTGCTGGGCGTTCTGCACAGTGCCCGCGCCGACACCGGCAAGGTGGTTGTAGCGATTGAGTTCGTGTTCGGCGAAGGCCATTTCGGCGCGATCCGCCGCGACGGTGGCCTGGGCCTGGGCGATGACCGAGCTTTGGCGTTCCAAGGTGGCGGTGGCATTTTTCAGCTGGGCCTGCGCCACCAACGTATCGGCATCAGCCGCCTGGGCGGCAGCGCGGAAGTCGCGGTCGTCGATCAATGCCAGCAGTTGCCCGGCTTTGACACGCTGGTTGTCTTCCACCAGCACTTCCTTGATAAAGCCGGCCACGCGCGGCGCCACCAGGGTGAAGTCAGCGGCGACGAACGCGTCGTTGGTGGTCTGGCGCTTGCTGCCCAGCACACCCGGCGCGACCAGGTACACCAGCACGCCGACGGCAAACACGGCGATGACGGAGACGGCAATTTTGTCTTTGCGTTTCATGAACAGTCCTTTCTATCAAGTCGGTGCGCGAGGCGGAAAGATCCGCGTGGGCATCCAGAAAATCAGCAGGATCAACGCCACCGCGACCGCGGCCATGACGTAATAGAGATCCGAAGAGGTCAGCACCACGGCCTGCTCATGCAGGCGGTGCGCCAGGCCCGGCGCATCGCCGTCGGCCAGGGGGGAATTGCCCAGGCGGTCGACCAACATGGTCGAGTGAAAATGCAGGCGCTGGGTGGTCAAGGTATCGAGCACGCCAGTGGCGATCACGGCGGCCAGCCCCTTGATGGTGTTGAACCAGGCTGAGGCGAACGGACCATCCATTGGCTGGATACTGCCGGTGGAAAGCATCAGCAACGGCAACACGGCCATCGGTTGCCCGAAGATCTGCAGCAGGTAGAGGCCGTAGAAATCGTCGCGAATCCATTCCGAAGTCAGGTGCGCGCTGCCCACACAGCACAGCACCAGCATGCCCAGGCCGATCCCCAGCACCCATCGGCAATCGACCCAACGCAGGTTGCACAGCGCCGCCACCAGCGGCAGCGCAATCAACTGCGGTATCGCCATCAACAGCATCACGGGCGCGGTTTGCAGCGGACGGTAGCCCTGGACCTGAGCGAGAAAACTCGACGGGATGATGATCACCGAGGTCAGCACCATCAGTACGCCCGCCAGCACAATCAGGGCGAACGACAGGTTGCGCAGACCGAGCATCTGCAGCTTGAAGAAGGGGATGGGCTGCGACCATTCATTCACCATGAACAGCACCAGCAACACGCCACCGCCCCCTAACAGGAAGGTGATCAGGCCCGACTCGAACCAGTCCAGGCGGTTGCCTTGCAGAATGCCGATGACCAGCATGCAGATCGCCGGGAAACCCAGCAGCAAGCCGCGCCAGTTGAACTGCTTGAAACGCTCCAACCGAATCGGATCCTGCGGCAGTCCGTAGGCCACGGCGATCATGGCCAGCAGGCACGGCGCGACGATCTGCCAGAACGCCCACTGCCAGCCAACATACTCGGTCCATAGCGCCGCCAGCGGCGTGCCCAGGCTCGGGCCGAAGGTGGCGGTGAGTGCGTAGCCGGCCAAGCCGTACAGCTTGACGTTGGCCGGCAAGAACCGCAGAGCCACGGTCATCAGCATCGGCGGCAACGCACCACCGGCCAGGCCTTGCACAGTGCGCAGCACCAACAGGCTTTCGTAGTTCGGCGCGAACGGACACAAGATGCCCAGCGCAGTGAACAGGCCGATGGCACACAAGGTGAAACGGCGCAGGGAAAAGGTCACCGAACACCAGGGCGCAAACGCCATGGCCGCCACGGAAGTCGCGGTGTACGCCGCGACCAGCCAGGTGCCTTCGTCAAAGCCTATGTACAGCGCACCGCGAATGTCCGCGAGGGCCACTTTGGTGACCATCTCGTTGAGGCCAGAGACCAGCACCGCCAGCAACACGCCGACCAGCCCGATGATGATGCGCGGGCCGAATACGGGTGGGGTCATCGCGGTGGGTTTGGCTGCGGCCGCAAGGGTGGGGGCAGCGAGGGAGGTCATGAACAGGTAACTCGGGATGTTGAATACCTGAGCAGTTTAATCAGGCACACACATGACAAAAAGTTACTTGTTGGAAGGGTATAAGTGCACCAAACGCAACGATCAAACAGGCTGTGCTTCAAGCCAAGTGGCGTGACAACTCTCGCGCATGGTTTCACGCAGCCATTTGTGAGCAGGGTCTTTATCGAATCGCGGGTGCCAGGATTGGGCAAGCACCAGCGTCGGCAACGAGATCGGCAGGGCGAACGAGCGCAGGGGCAGTTTCAGGCGATTGGCGCTCAACAGCGCTTCCTTGGGCACCGGCAGCAGCAAGTCGGAATCGGGCAGCATGAACATCGCGCCGTGAAAGCCTGGGGCGATCATTGCCACACGACGTTCCAAGCCCTGAGCACTCAGCGCGGTGTCGATCGGCCCACGGGCAATGCCGCGCCGCGAGATGCTGATATGGGAGTAACTGGCAAAGCGTGCGGCGGTGATGTCTTCGTCGAACAACGGATGGTCTTCCCGTGCCAGGCCGACGAAGGTGGTGGAGAACAGGTTCTGCACCTTCACTTCGGGAGTGACCGGCATGGTGTTGCTCACGCGCAAATCCAGGCGACCTTCACGCAGGGCCTCGTCGTCGGTATCGCCTTCGGGCACGAAGCACAGCTCGCACAGCGGCGCCATGCGTTCCATGGTGTCGAACAGTCGACCGCCGTACACGCCGATGAAAAAGTCGTTGGCGCGCACGCTGAAACGACGGCGCAACGTACTCAAATCCACTTGGTCCGCGGAACGGAACAACAGCGCCGCTTGTTCCACCACGTTGCGCACCTGGCCTTGCAACTGCAGAGCCTTGGGCGTTGGCACCAGGCCGCGACCGGCGCGCACCAGGATCGGGTCGCCGACGGCTTCGCGGATACGCGTGAGGGTGCGGCTCATGGCCGCCGGGCTGAGGTTCATGCGGCGCGCGGCGCCAACCACACTGCCCTCGTCGAGCAAGGCGTCGAGGGCGACCAGCAGGTTCATGTCCGGTAATTGCATGCCAAGCACTCGTGACCAATGGGGAGTGAACTGGGCGCAATCGTAGCAGGCTTTACAGGTAGCGCTTCAGGTTACGGGGCAGGTAGTCCGCGTAGGTGGCTTTGGGATGAGCCTGGCACTTACGCACGATTTCCGGCAGGGCGTTTTCCAGTTCGTCGGCACGGGTCAGGCCTTCGTTGTAATCGCTTTTACCGCTTAGCGCCGGGAACATCACCGCTACCCGGGTAATGGCAAAGCTCTTCATCGCGATCAACGGGCGGGTGGGATGGTCGCGACGGAACTGGCTGACTTCTTCGGTCAGTGCGCTGCAGGATTGGTAAGTGGTTTGCGTGAAGGTCAGTTGAATCGTTTCCTTCCTTGGCGCTTCGGGCGTGAAAATCATATCGTTCTGCGCGTCGAGTACCGCAGGCCGATCGGCAGTTACTGTCCAAGGCTTGAAGCGCCAGAGTGTGGCCGCAGCGACGGCGGCTGCACCAAACGCCGGCTTGGTGGCGCTGAGCGCTTTGACATCGCTGACCGTACCGTCGTTGTGAATATTCAGGCTGATACGCGCATGCCCTTGGGTGAAGGTCAGGTTGCTGGGGTAAAGCGGCTTGGGCATGCTGACCGGCTCGGGCACGAACTCCGCGAAAACCGAGGTCGACAATAGCAAGGCCGCTGCCAAGACAAAAAACCGCATCGTTGTAAATCCTTTTACGAGGCACACCTGACGCCAGGGCGGCGCCAGATTCCGCCGGCATTATCGGCTTCACGGCGGACAAAGAGCAATCATTCGTGTTTAGCGCTGCATACCCCAACGCTTCACGGTCAGGCGCTCAAAGGTGTCAAACACCAGGTTTTCCACGAGCAGGCCGATCAGGATCACGACTGCCAGACCGGCAAACACCTTGTCGGTGTACAGCTCGTTACGATTCTGGAAGATGTACCACCCCAGGCCACCCTTGCCGCTGGTGGCACCGAACACCAACTCGGCGGCGATCAGGGTGCGCCAGGCAAATGCCCAGCCGATCTTGAGGCCCGCGAGGATCGACGGCAGCGCCGCCGGGATCAGGATGAACAGCACAAAACGCATGCCCTTGAGGCCATAGTTGCGCCCAGCCATACGCAGGGTTTCGGACACGCCGAGGAACCCGGAATACGTGTTGAGCGCCAGCGCCCACAGCACCGAATGCACCAGCACGAAGATCAGGCTGTTCTGCCCCAAGCCAAACCACAGCAGCGCCAGCGGCAGCAATGCAATGGCCGGCAGCGGGTTGAACATCGAGGTCAGGGTGCTCAGCAGATCGCGGCCCAGTTGGGTCGATACCGCCAAGGTGGTCAGGGCAAACGCCAGTACGATGCCGATCAAGTAACCCTTGATCAGCACCACCAGCGAGATGCTGACCTTGCTGAGCAACTCGCCGCTGAGCAAGCCGTCGTACAGCGCATGAAAGGTCTGCAAGAAGCTCGGCAACAACAGGTCATTATTCTGGTAGCGCGCAACGACTTCCCAAAGGATCGCGAGTACCACCAGGATCAGGCCCTTGCGCAGCCAACCTTGTTGCCACAGGCGTTGGCGCAGGGGCAGTTCGCGCTCCACGGGGACGCTGATCAGCGGTTCTAGGGTGATTTCATATTCCTGGCGCATGGATGCTCCCCTTAATACGCGATGCGGATATCAGCGAAACCCAATTCACGTTCGGCCTCGGGCGCTTCATCGAACAGCAAGCGATGGATACGCCGCGCCGATGCCTGGAACTCCACGCCACCGAGACTGTGCAGGTCATATTGATGGCTGTGGATTTCCGCGCGCACGCGCCCCGGATGAGGCGACAGCAACAGAATGCGATTGCCCACCACCAGCGCTTCTTCGATGGAGTGGGTGACGAACAACAGGGTGAAACGCACCTCTTCCCAGAGCAGCAGCAATTCTTCCTGCATCTTGCGCCGGGTCAGGGCATCGAGAGCAGCGAAGGGCTCGTCCATCAGCAGGATTTTCGGCTGCATGGCCAAGGCGCGGGCGATGGCGACACGGGCTTTCATACCGCCGGAAAGCGTGTGGGGATAGGCATCGGCAAACGCCGTGAGGCCGACTTTGTCGAGGTAGTGCAGCGCGCGTTCTTCGGATTCGGCGCGCTTCAAGGTTTTAGAGGCCAGCAATGGGAACATCACGTTCTGTTTTACGGTTTTCCACGGTGGCAGTTGGTCGAATTCCTGGAACACCACGATGCGGTCCGGGCCCGGTTGGTCGACCTTTTGCCCCAACAGACGGATCTCGCCTTCGCACGGTTTGATAAACCCGGCGATAGACTTGAGCAACGTTGATTTGCCGCAACCGGAAGGGCCGAGCAACACGTAGCGGTCGGCAGGATCGATCTCGAAACTGACTTGATGGGTTGCCCGCACAACGCGCTCCGGGGTGCGGTATTCCAGGCTGACGTGATCCACCGCCAGCAACGGCGCGGTGGTGTGCAGGTTGCTGGCCGTGTGGCCTTGCAAGGGCGCGTTCATCTCAACTTCCTTGCAGGGGCTTGGCGTCCTGGAAGAAGTAGTCCTTCCACGATTCAGGCTTGTTCTTGATGGCGCCGACGCGGTAGAGGAATTCCGCCAGCGGGTAGGTGTTTTTTGGCGTAACGCTGAATTCGAATTGCGGGTTGTCGATGATTTTCAGCAGCTCGGCACGGTCGATCTTGGCCTTGGTCACGCGGATGTAGGTGTCAGCCGCAGCACCTTTATCGTGCTGGGCGAACTGCGCGGCTTCGGTCAACGCTTCCACGAACGCCGTGTAGGTTTTTGGATTGTCGTTGCGGAATTTTTCGGTGGCAAACAGCACGGTCGGCGAGTTCGGGCCAAGCAGGTCGTAGGTGTTCAGCACCACATGCACGTTCGGATTGGCCAGGGCCTGGTCCTGGAACGGCGGGTTGGAAAAATGCCCGGTCAGCTCGGTACCGCCAGCGATCAGCGCTGCAGTGGCATCCGGGTGCGGGACGGCGACGGTGTACTTGTCGAGGCGATTGAATTCCTTGTCGCCCCATTGCTTGGCCGCGGCGTATTGCAGGAAGCGCGACTGCACCGACACGCCCACCGCCGGCACGGCAATGCGGTCCTGCTCGGTGAAATCGGCGATGGTCTTGACCTTGGGATTGTTGCTCACCAGGTAGTAAGGGAAGTTACCCAGGGACGCGACGGCCTTGACGTTCTGCTTGCCGCGGGTGCGGTCCCAGATGGTCAGCAGCGGGCCGACACCGGCGCCGGCGATGTCGATGGAACCGGAGAGCAGCGCGTCGTTGACGGCGGCGCCGCCGGACAATTGTGTCCAGTCGACCTTGATGTCGATGCCTTGCTGCTTGCCGTATTTTTCAATCAGGTTCTGGTCACGCACCACGTTGAGCAACAGGTACACGATGCCGAACTGTTCGGCGATGCGGATCTCGCCTTCGGCCTGCGCGGCTGTCGGCGCAACAAGGCTGCCAGCCAGCAGGCTGACACCCAGGCCGACAGTCGCGGCCAGCCGTGCGAATGGAATTTTGCTGGACATGCTTGTGCTCCGAATCAGAAAGGCGCGTCGCCCTGGATGGTGGTACGAAACAGCTTGCGGCGTAGATGGCTTGGGCAACCGGCAGCGAGGTGAATCAGCGAGCGGTTATCCCAGAACACCAAGTCGTGGGGCTGCCATTGATGGCGGTAGATGTTTTGCGGCAACACGCTGTGGGCGTAGAGTTGGGCCAGCACGTCGCGGCTTTCGTCTTCGGGCAGCCCGACGATTCGAGTGGTGAAGCCTTCGCTCACGAACAGCGCTTTGCGGCCGTTTTCCGGATGGGTACGCACGATGGGGTGCACGACTTCCGCAACCTGGGCAAGCTGCTCTGGGGTCAGTGTGGGGCGCCAGTTGCCTTCGAATTTGGTCTCGCTGTAGCGCGCGGTGTAGGAATGCGCGGCACTGCGGCCTTCAACGGCCGTGCGCAGGTGTTCGGGCAATTGGTCCCAGGCTTTGTGCATGTCGGCGAACAAGGTGTCGCCACCTTCGGAGGGCAGTTCCTGGGCGTGCAGCATCGAACCCAGGCTCGGCAGTTCCTTATAGGACAGGTCCGAATGCCAGAATTTGCCCGCGTCTCCCAGACCGATGGACTGACCGTTTTCAATGATGTTGGAGACGATCAGAATTTCCGGGTGGTTGGCCAGCAGGAACTGTTTGAGCACATGGATCTGCAGCACGCCGAAACGACGGCTGAAGGCGATCTGCTGCTCGGGGGTGATGCGCTGGTCACGGAACACCACGACATGATGGTCCAAGTGCGCGCGGTGAATGCGCGAAAAATCCTCGTCGTTGACCGGTCGCGACAAGTCCAGGCCAATGATCTCGGCGCCGACGCTGCCGGGCAGTGGACGAATCTCGAAGGATTGGACGGTAGCGGTCGCTGTTGGAACAGTAGAGGTGGCGGACATGAGGTCACTCCCGGTCAGACAGGAGATTGACTTTATAGATATAAGAACGGCTATTTAAATACCGTTAACGAATAACGATATGCGGGAATGTGTCGGCTCAACCCCAAGCCACTTGGCTCAGGGCAATAAACCACAGCGGTAAAGTGTTCAGTCCATAACACTTGATGCTGCATTGTCGGCGCTTGAAGCAGGTTTGATGAACCTGCCCGTGTAAGGCGCCATAAATGCAGGCTGTGGGCGCTGGGAGCCCTATGTTGAAACGCTTACAAGCCGAAACTGTGCCCGTTTGACAAGCTTACGGGCAGTCTCTAGTGTGCATTGGATCCAATTAGCCACGCCCATTCTAATAAGGAGGATAGCGTAACCGTGACGCAGAAGCCGACCCCTTTGAACAGCATCAAGATCAGCGGACCTATTCCCGCCCATCTCGCTCGCTCCGTGATTGAAGAAACCTTGCGCAACGCCATCCTGGATGGTCGGTTGCCCTGCGGTACTGCCATGCGCCAACAGGAGTTGGCCAGCCTGTTCGGGGTCAGTCGCATGCCGGTGCGTGAAGCCTTGCGCCAACTGGAGGCCCAGTCACTGCTGCATGTGGTGACCCACAAGGGCGCCGTGGTTGCACCGTTGATCGAGGACAATTCAGCCGAGACCTATGAACTGCGGATGTTGCTGGAGTCTGAAGCGCTGCGCCTGTCGATTCCCTTGCTCACCGAAGCCGATATCGAGGAAGCCGAGGCGTTTATTTGTGCCCTCGAACAGGAAAAAGACTACACCGAGATTGGACGCCTCAATCGCCTGTTCCACATGGCGCTTTATGGCAAGGCCCCCAACCAGCGGCTGCTTAAACTGGTGGAGCACGGTTTGAACGAGGAAGAGCGATTCCTGCGTTACAACCTTGAGGCCATGGGGCTGGGCGAAACGTCCCAGGAGGACCACCGCGAACTGTTGAACTTGGTAGCGCAGAAGAAAACCCAGGAAAGCATCTTGACGCTGCGCAATCACTTGATGCGAGGCATGGAGGTGATCACGGCGTACCTGAATGGCTTGGATGCCCACGGCAAGAAAGTTACGCCATAAAGTATTGCGTTCTCCTGTCCCGTCCTTCCAATATTACGGGGGCCACTCACTCAGTGTAGTGCCTCCCGCTAAAGAAACTTCCCACTACGCCCCAAGCAACCAACTTACAACATATATTATTTAGAAAAACTTCTATTATATTTGTATGCGCGCCAACCTATTTAATACGCTTATCATCTTTTATTACTAAACCACTCCGCTCGGCGTTGCAGCGCCTATCGTCGAGCATTTCTGCGCGCCGGTAGTCGGCTTATGCCTGCGCGCGCCCTGACCATTACAAACTCATCGCTGTTTCCCAACAGCAGCCGCAACAACTTATAGGCATCAACCATGCATCAACCTTTACTTGAAACAGCAAAACTGCAGTTATGCAGCCATTCGTTATTTTTAGAAATAACTTCCCTGCGCAAGTTACAACTTTTTATGGAAAGTCATGTGTTTGCAGTCTGGGACTTCATGACCCTCGCCAAGCGCCTGCAACAGGACCTGACCTGCACTCGCTTGCCCTGGCTACCCGCTGAAGACCCGCAGGCAGCGCGGCTGATCAATGAGATCATTCTGGGTGAGGAGTCAGACGAACACCCCGTGCAAGGCTATTGCAGCCATTTCGAACTGTATTTGGAAGCCATGGCGGAAGTGGGCGCCAGCACCTCGGCCATCAGCCACTTTGTTGCGCTGCTACGCCAAGGCCTGGGAGCCACGGCAGCCTTGCACCAGGTCGAGGCTCCTCCCGGCGTGAGCCGCTTCGTCAACGCCACCTTGCACCTTGCATTGAATGCGCCTACCCATTGTGTGGCGGCCACATTCCTGTACGGTCGCGAGCATGTCATCCCGGGGATGTTCGAACGCATCCTGCAATCTGATGAGTTCATTCATCGTCAAGCGCCTACCTTGTGCGCTTACCTCAAGCGCCACATCGAATTGGACGCCAAGGAACACGGGCCAGCGGCGGAGCAGTTACTCAATCGCCTGGTCAGCGCAGACCCTACGTATCCGCAACAGGCCCACGACGCCGCACTCGCGGCCATGCACAGCCGTGTCGCGTTCTGGGATGAGCTTCGGGCCTCGCTGCAAGAGGTGCACCCATGAACACCGGCGACTACCAAGCCATCGCCGATGACTGGGAGCGCCGCGCAACCATCCGCACACGGCCTCGGCGCTTGCTGGAGAGCGATGACAAACTGATCTACCCGCTGTGCCGTCAGCCCCTGGTGCTCTGCGCGGCATTTCTTGAGCACTGCCCTCAGTGGCGCGATTTTGTACTGGTGCAGAGCTTTTACAAGTTCATCAACGACGTGGTGATATTCGAGACCGAGATCGTCGACAAGACTGCACGCAGCATCGCCAAAAATCGCTTCGCTGTGCCCTTCCCGCTGACCTGCCGCGTGGATGCGATGACCGTCGTCGTGGACGAGGATTACCACGCATTGGTTGCGCTGGATTTCCTGCAGCAAACCGTGGCCATGACCGGCATACAACCGCTGGAACTGCCCACAGAAATAGAGCTGAGCCGTGCGCTGCCCATGGCACAGGCGTTGGCGCCCGCTCATCTACGCGATGCTGTCGCGCTGATTGGCGTGGCAATCGCTGAAAACACCGTGACCCAGGATGTGGCGGCATTCTCCAAGGACACCAGCGTGAAAGCTTCCATCCGTGGCTTGATGGCCGACCACCTGTTTGATGAGGGCCGCCACGCCCAGTTCTGGATACGGCTCGTACGCCTGTATTGGCAAACCGCGAGCGAGGGGGACCGCAATGAAATCGCCAAGGTGCTGCCGGTTTTCCTGGCTCAGTACCTGACGAACGACCTGCAAAAAAACTTCGACTTGAACTTGATCCAACACCTCGACATCAGCGCCAGCCTACGCGGTGCGTTACGCGCTGAAGTGGCGGCACAGGCCTTCCCTATCACCCGCCAACATCCATTGATGGGCAATATCCTTGGCTTTCTGCAACACAGCGGTTTGCTGCAAACGCCGAGCGTGGCGCATGCGTTGAACGATTACCTGCCAGTGTCCGGGAGGGTGACATGAGGCGGCTGAGCATTGGATTTTCCGGCGCCAGCAGCGCCTTGGAGGCGGTCAGGCAAGAACTGGAACAGTATGGGCATATCACGGGCAACGAGGGCGTCGACCTGTGCATCGATGACGGCGATCAGTCGGTGCAGGGCAACGCACGCCCGATTCCAACATTGAGCCTGCGCCTGGGCGTCGGCCCAATCACCGACTACGGGTTGCCCGCGCTGCAACTGCGCGCCTATAGGCCAGACCGAAAGCTGTTGGCCGTACTGGACATCGCCGACGAGCCCAGTGGTAACGGTCAACGACTGCGCCGGCGAGTCATCCGCGAATTGGTGGAATGGACCGCGCTGCACATCAGCGGCTTCTCGCGAGACCCTGGATACTTCGAATTGAATGCGGTCGCCAATGGCTGGCCCGAACACTGCCTGGATGCGCTTGAGGCGCTGGCATTCACCCACCGGTTCAACCGCTCCGCCGACCCTGACGTGATAGAGGCAGCCCGAGTGCCACTGATCAATCGGTTGCAGGCAAGCTTTCATACATTTGCCGACCGGCCCGCATTGCATATCGGTGCCAGCGAAGTGACCTATCGTCAGCTGCATGCTCAAGCATTGGCAATCCAGCAGCGCTTGCACCCCTTGTTGGTAACGGGGCAAACGCCCGCAGTCGTCGGGATCTGCCTGGAAAAAACAATCGGCTTGTACGCCAGTATCCTTGCCGTGCTGGGCAGTGGAGCGGTGTACCTGCCGTTGGATCCGGACCACCCGCCTCACTGCCATCGGGCCATGCTCGAAAGCGCAGGAGCCCAGGTATTGCTGGACGCCGGTCAGCATCCATTAAGAGCGTGTTTCAGCTCATTGGATGTCAGCGACCACGCTCTACACGACGTCGACCTCACACAGCCGTTGGCGCGCCTCCACCGTCATGCCGATGCGCCCTGCCTGATGCTCTTTACCTCGGGCACCACCGGGCAACCCAAAGGCGTGTTGCTCAGCCAAGCCAACCTGGCGCATTTCACGGCCTGGTTCAGGTCCTGTGTAAACCTGGATGAACAGAGCCGCGTCTTGCAGTTCTCGCCATTGAGCTTCGATTCATCGCTGATCGATATTTTCCCCGCCTTGGTAGCGGGTGCTCAGTTGATCGTCCCCAGCACAGAGCAACGACAAGACCCTCAACAGCTACTGGACCTGCTTCACCGGCAACGCATCACCCATGCCTTTCTTCCGCCTGCGCTGCTGAGTATCCTGCCGCTCGATCAACCGCTGGGCCTCACGCATCTGCTGACCGGTGGAGATGTGTGCGAACCCCATGTGATCGAACGCCTTTCAACGCAGTGCCAGTTCCATAACCTCTATGGACCGACGGAGGCCACGGTGTTGGTCACCCATCGGATGCTGCGCCCCAATGACAGCAATCGCAACGTCGGCCGCCCCATCGCCAACAGCCAGGTGCTGATCCTCGATGAACACCTGCAACCGGTGGATGAAGGGGTGATGGGTGAGGTGTATATCGTCGGCCCCGGAGTGAGCCTGGGGTACGTGAACGCACTATCACAGGCTTCCAGTTCTTTCGTGGAGCTGGCAGTGCCAGGCGAACTGCCGCTGCGGGCCTATCGCACTGGCGACCTGGCGCAGTGGACTGCCGACGGGATCGTGCTGGGAGGACGGCGAGATGATCAGGTGAAGATCCGTGGTTTTCGGGTAGAGCCCCTGGAGATTGAGCAGTGCCTGCGCAGCAGTCGGCTGTATCGACAGGTGGCAGTGGTGATCGACCGTGATCGCAGGATCCGTGGCTTTGTCGCGCAACCCGAACCGGGAGCAAGCATGACGGCGCTGCAACACCATGCACGGCAGTGGCTACCGGACTACATGCAGCCCGGCGTCTGGGATGAGCTGCCACGCATACCGTGTTCCAGCAACGGCAAAATCGACCGTGCGGCGTTGCTGGCAGTGCCGATCCAGCCCACGTTGCCGACAGCCTGCAGCGCGGCACAAACCCCGCTTCAGACTCAATTGACCCACTTGTGGATCGAACTGCTGGCGTTGCCCACGGGTGAGTTGTCTATCGATGAAAGCTTCTTCGACCTCGGCGGCCATTCGATTTTGCTGTCGACCCTCTTGCTGCGTTTTCGCGAACAATTCGGCCGTAGTTTCTCGCTGAACCACTTCATCGAGGCGCCGACGATTCGTACGCTCGCAACATTGGTGGAACAAGGAGAACGACCCGATACATCCGCCAGCCAAGCGGTTCGTGATGCGCATCGGGAGCGGATATACAACACACTCCCCGAAAACTGCGTGGGCGATCCGCACAAAGTGATCGTTACAGGGGCCAACAGCTTTGTAGGGGTCCATATTGTCGAGGCACTGCTGGCCAAGGGTGCTACAGCAGTAGCATGCCTGGTGCGCGAGAAGCCGGGGCAGTCGGCGATGGCGCGATTTACCCAAGCGCTGCGCGAGTATCGCCTGGAGCATCTGGACCTGAGCCGGGTGCAGGTATTCGCCGCAGATGTCAGCCTGCCTCGCCTGGGTTTGACCAGCAATGCCTATGAGACCCTCGCCAAAGAGTTCGGTGTGCTGGTACATAACGCCGCCAGGGTCAACCATGTATTGGACTATGCGTCGCTGACCAGGGACAACGTTGACCCCGTACTCGAATGCCTACGCCTGTGTGAGACGCACTGCAAGAAGGTCCTCAATTTTGTCTCGACGCTCTCCGCGTCGAGCAGTGTCGATACTCAAGGCTATGTCCTAGAAGCGCCCGCCGCGGCCACGCTGCCGCTGTACATCAAGAATGGCTACAACTTGTCCAAGTGGGTCGCCGAACGGCAACTGGCGCGTGCGGTGGAACGTGGGGCCTGGGTGAATATCCATCGACCCGGCAACATCAGTTTCAACAGCCTCACGGGCGTTTGCCAGCCGCAAAAGAATCGGCTGATGCTGATGCTCAAGGGGTCACTGCAAATGGGCCTGCTCCCGAAGTTGGCGTTGAACTTCGACCTGATGCCGGTGGACTTCCTGGCGCGCTTCATCGCGTTCCACTGCACCCGCTTTCAAGCCGGTAGCAGTGTGTTCAACCTGCACAATCCGCAGCCGTTGAGCTGGGCCCACTACTTGGATGGCTTCAGCCAGGCGGGTCACCGTTTCGAGCGGGTCAGCGTTGAGCAGTGGCAACAGTCGCTACACACGATCAGCCATGACAATGCACTGTTTGGCGTACTGGGTTTTTATCTCGGCCGTCTCGACGAAGACATCGGCGACACCTCGATGATTCGCTACGACAACGCGCGACAGGCTGTCCAGCAAATGGGCGCACAGTACCCCGAAAAGGACCCGGCGCTGTTGAGTAAAGGCTGCGACTACCTCAAGGCCACCGGCTTTCTTTGAATGCCTCAGGATAACCTTATGAAACTGCTGCAACCCGATACATTGATTTGCAACCCGAATGGCCGGCCGATAGTTGCGTCTGTTTTGGTCGACTGCCATGCCACTCGCCTGTGGGACATAGTGGGGCAATTCGCAGGCTTCGATGCGTTCATTCCTGACCTGACACATATCGAAATGACGGGCACAGGCGTGGGCGCCTTGCGAACAAAATTCTTCCGCGATGGTAATTGTGTGGTGGAGCAACTCAATAGCCGCGACGAACAGGCCATGCACATGACCTGGACCACAATCTACAACACCCTCGGTGTAGCCAGGCTGTGGGCGGCGATCCGTGTGGAGGCCCTTGGCGCAGACTGTTCCAAAGCAACATGGACGATCATTGCCGAGCCCATCGACCGTGCAAACACAGGATTTGAACAATTTGTGCAGAGCTTCGCCGATAGCGCCTTGGAAAATGTTCGTCGGATAGTCGGCTAAGCGGCAGGGGCGAGAGGGCTCGCTCCTGCCCGATCAATCAGCGGGTCAGATCTTGAAACTATCGACCAGTTGTTTCAATCGATTGGCCTGCTGCGACAGCGCGTCGCAATCCTTCAGGGTTTCGTTGAGATTGGCCACGCCTTGCTGGTTCAGCAGGTTGATCTGATTGATGTCGACGTTGAGCGTTTCTACCACCGCCGTCTGTTCTTCTGTGGCTGCGGCGACGGACTGGTTCATGCCGTCGATCTCGACAATCCGCTGCGTTACGCTGACCAAGCGCTCACCAGCCTGGTTCGCGACCTCAACACTTTCTTCGCTGGAGGTTTGGCTGGCGTTCATGGTGGTCACCGCTTCACGCGAGCCCACTTGCAGAGACGTGATCATTTTGTGGATCTCTTCGGCCGACTCCTGAGTGCGGTGAGCCAGGTTACGCACCTCATCGGCGACCACTGCAAAGCCTCGACCGGCCTCACCAGCACGTGCCGCTTCGATGGCGGCGTTGAGTGCCAGCAGATTGGTTTGCTGGGAGATGCCTTTGATCACATCGAGAATGTGGCCGATGTTGTCGGTGCTGGCGTTGAGGGTCTCGATCTGAGTGCAGGACAGGCTGATCTTCTGCGACAGTTCCGACATTGCAAGGATGGTTTGCTCCACCACCTTGCGCCCATCGTCGGCTTGTTCACTGGCGCCGCTGGCGTGCTGTGAAGCATCGGCGGCGTTACGTGCGATTTCCTGGGTAGCAGCGCCCAGTTCGTTGATCGCTGCTGCCACGCTGTTGGTACGCGCGCTTTGCTCATCGGAACCGATGATAGAGGCATTGGACGAGGCCATTACACGCTGGGAGAGATCGTGCACCTGTCGGGTTGCCGAAGACACCTCCGAAATCGAGGCGTGGATACGTTCTACAAACTGATTGAACGCGCTACCGACTTCGCCGAACTCGTCCTTGCTGGTCACAACGAGGCGGCGGGTTAGGTCACCTTCGCCTTGGGCAATGTCCTGCATCGCCACGCCCATGGTGGTGAGGGGTCGCAGCAAGACCTGAATCAACAGGCTCAGGAGCACCGCAATCGCGACTACGGCGATCAACATGGCAATCAAGGCGGAAGTACGGAACTTGCCCAGCGGTGCGTAGGCTTTGTCTTTATCAATCGACAGACCGATATACCAATCTGCGCCGGGTAAGCCACTGATAGGGGTAAAGGACAGGATGCGGTCCTGACCGTTGAGGACGACATCCTGGCTGACCTTCTCGATACGCACCTGGGTGCCAGGGTAGATGTCCTTGAGGTTCTTCATCACCTGGTCCTGTTCAGGACTGACGATGACTTGCCCGTCGCTACTGACCAGGAACGCATGGCCGATACCGCCGAAGTCCACCGAATTGATAATCTTCACCAGGGTCTGCAGGCTCAGGTCGCCACCGACTACACCGAGCAATTCACCATTCTTCTTCACCGGCATGGCGATGGTCACGATCTGCCCGCCTACTGCGGCCATGTAGGGCGGGGTAAGCATGGGTTTGTCCGCGGCTACTGCCTGCTTGTACCAGGGACGCTGACGAGGGTCATAACCATCGGGCATTTTTGCGTCCGGACGCTGAGTGAAAACGCCGTTGGTTTGGCCAACGTAGGTGAACTGGAAGTTCGAGGTGAATGCCGGTTGATCGACCAGACCTGGAAGGTCAGCACCACTGCCCTGGTGGGCTACGTTTTGCGTGAGGCTTTCGAGTACCAGTATTCGCCCACTGAGCCAGTTCTGCACACTGCTGGCGGTGAGCTCACCGGATTGCTGGATGGACGATTCCAGGTTCTGCTTGATGGTGCTGCGTTGCAGGTAGTCGTTATAGAGGGTGAACAACGCGAAGGCCAAAACCACGACGCCTGACGCGGCCAACAGAATTTTATGACTGAACTTAAGATTCATTTCATCGACTTCTTTTGCCAAAGGGGGGTGAGCGTGCCGAGTGGAACATTCCATGTAGCGGTATAGGCAGCTTCTCCGGCCGCTCTATTTCGGTGCACGCATGGCTCGTCAGGCTTTCGGCCAACGCTTGGCAAATCTTAGGAATTTGTGAGGTATTTCCTGTTTTTATGTGGGAAACAGACCAGCGGTACACCTAGGCGATGGGGGTTACGAAACGTGGTGATTTAAGGCCCTAAACGACAAAACCCCTGTCTGCGTTAGCAGACAGGGGTTTCGGAATTCAATCTTGACGATGACCTACTCTCACATGGGGAAACCCCACACTACCATCGGCGATGCATCGTTTCACTGCTGAGTTCGGGATGGGATCAGGTGGT
>NZ_FOKB01000004.1:683481-750639 GCF_900111895.1 Pseudomonas simiae | reverse complement strand
GTTGGGTGTGTAAGCGCTGTGAGGCGTTGAGCTAACCAATACTAATTGCCCGTGAGGCTTGACCATATAACACCCAAGCAATTTGACTACTCTAACGAGCATCAGATTGCGGTGTGTGAAGATGATACGAACCGAAAGTTCGATATCTCACAAAACACCGATCTGTCACATACCCAATTTGCTGAAGCGAGGCCATTAGGTCACGACTCAGTACCCGAATTTCTTGACGACCATAGAGCATTGGAACCACCTGATCCCATCCCGAACTCAGCAGTGAAACGATGCATCGCCGATGGTAGTGTGGGGTTTCCCCATGTGAGAGTAGGTCATCGTCAAGATTAAATTCCGAAACCCCATTTGCGAAAGCAGATGGGGTTTTGTTTTGGGCGGTCGAAAAGTACGTAGAGACTCATTGCCGTGCGCTGCTGGTCAACACCGTCACCGATAACAGACCATTGAAGCGCCACTCCTCATGAATCCCCTCTTTTTGCATCCCGACCAGCGCACGCTCTTCCTCTACGACTTTCCTCATAAAAGCGGCTCATGAACCTGCCGTTGGGCAAATGGATACAAAGTGTTTCCGCATTTTTGGTATGGTGCAGCACATTTTCACAAGGACTGATCTTTCAACCGCAGGAAGCGGCGTCGACCTTCTTCAACGAGATGCTGTAGAAATGCCTGAACCTATACCGATCAAGGATCACGAAAAAGAAAACCGCTTGGTCAACAAACGCCTGCTTGCCTGCGCGCTGTTGGTTATTGGCATCACCTGCGCCCTGGTGGCACGCATGTACTTCCTGCAGGTCGTACAGTTCGACTACCACTCCACTATTTCCGAGAACAACCGCGTCCACGTACTGCCTATTACGCCGACGCGTGGGTTGATCTATGACCGCAACGGCGTCGTGCTGGCTGACAACCGTCCCAGCTACAACCTGACCATCACCCGTGAACGCACCACCGACCTCAAGGGGGAGTTGGACGCCATCGTCAGTTTGCTGCACTTGCCGGCAGAAGACCGTGCTGTATTCGACAAGGCACTGAAGCAAGCGCGGCACCCCTTCGTTCCTGTGACATTGTTTTATGAGCTGACCGAAGAGCAGATCGCGCTGCTGGCCGTGAATGAGTTTCGCCTACCGGGTGTGGACGTAGAACCGCAATTCGTTCGTCACTACCCCCTGGGCGCTCACTTTGCCCATTCCATCGGTTACGTAGGGCGGATCAACGAGAAAGAATCCAAAGCCCTCGACTCGGTGGAGTACCGGGGCACCCAGTCTATCGGCAAGACCGGGATCGAGCGCTTCTACGAGTCTGAATTGCATGGCCACGTAGGCTATGAAGAGGTCGAGACCAATGCCCAGGGCCGCGTACTGCGTGTGCTCAAGCACACCGATCCGATTCCGGGAAAAAACATTGTCCTTAGCCTCGACGTTCACCTCCAGGAAGCCGCAGAAGAGGCCTTGGGTGATCGACGCGGTTCGGTGGTTGCCCTCGACCCGCAGACCGGTGAAGTGCTGGCCATGGTCAGTAAGCCAAGCTTCGATCCGAACCTGTTCGTCACCGGTATCAGCTTCAAGGAATACGCCGCCCTGCATGACTCCATCGATCGGCCGCTGTTCAACCGCGTCCTCAGGGGCCTCTACGCGCCAGGCTCGACCATCAAGCCGGAGGTCGCCATCGCCGGCCTGGACAGTGGCGTCGTCACCGCCCAGACCCGCGTGTTCGACCCGGGTTACTACCAACTGCCGGACTTCGATCACAAATACCGCAACTGGAACCACAGCGGCGACGGCTGGGTAGACATGGACGCCGCCATCATGCGCTCCAACGACACCTACTTTTACGACCTAGCCCACAAGCTCGGCATCGATCGCCTGCACGACTACCTGGCTGAGTTCGGCCTGGGTCAGAAAGTGTCGCTGGATATGTTCGAAGAGTCAGCCGGCCTGATGCCCTCCCAGGCCTGGAAGCGCGCCACCCGCCGGCAACCCTGGTTCCCGGGTGAAACCGTGATCCTCGGCATTGGCCAGGGCTATATGCAGGTCACACCGCTGCAATTGGCCCAAGCCACAGCGCTGATCGCCAACAAGGGCGTGTGGAATCGGCCTCACTTGGCCAAGACCATCAATGGCGTGCCTCCCGTGGATGAAAACCCGATGCCCAACGTCGTCCTCAAGGACCCGCGTGATTGGGAGCAGGTCAACCACGGCATGCAACTGGTGATGCACGACCCACGCGGCATTGCCCGCGCTGCCGCACAAGGTGCGCAATACCGCATCGCCGGCAAGAGTGGTACGGCACAAGTGGTCGCGATCAAGCAGGGTGAGCGTTACAACCGTGAAAAGACCCTGGAACGCCACCGCGACAACGCCTTGTTCGTCGGTTTCGCTCCAGCCGAACATCCGAAGATCGTGATTTCGGTGATGATCGAAAACGGCGAGGCCGGCGGTCGTGTTGCAGGACCGGTAGTGCGCCAGATCATGGACGCCTGGTTACTCGACCAAGAAGGTCACCTGAAGCCGCAGTACGCGACCCCGGCTAAAGCACCCGGAGACCCGAAGGTCTAATCAGGTTTGCCACCCGTCCCACTGCTCTACACCTTCATAGGCAAGCCAGGGCACCGCATGGGATGTCCAGATATGCGCGGTGGGCCTGACGCCTGGATCATCATCCAGCGTCGCCACCCGCACAATGACGTGAGGTTGGTGCCCGCGCTCCGCCATCAGGTGCGAACCGCAGCGCGAACAGAAATGCCTGAACTTGCCTGGCGACGATTCGAATGACGCCAGCAGTGCTTCGCCCTGGGTCCAGCGAAAGTGTTCACGCATCACGCCCGCCGTCGCCACAAATGCTGCCGCATGCACCTTGCGACAGCTGTCGCAGTGGCAGTGGCTGATGGGCATGTCGAGGCCGTCCACTTGGTAGCGCACGCCTTTACAGAAGCAACTTCCATTCAACGGGTCAGTCATAACGTATAGCCGGTTCAAGGATGGGGTCATCATGATTGCTTACAACCCAAGGTTGCGCATTATTTGATGTCGCCTACTGTCAATGGAGGAGGTGACTTATGCACGTATTAGATCGCATCGAACGAAAAGTCCTGCTCAACGCTTCACGTAAACAGGTGTGGGAAGCCCTCACCGATGCCGAGCAATTCGGCAGTTGGTTTGGTATCGCCCTCAGCGGCAAAAGCTTTGTTGCCGGGCAAACCCTTGAGGCGCCGATCACTTATCCCGGTTACGAGCATGTGATCTGGAAGGCCAGAATCGAACGCATCCTGCCGCAAACACTGTTCTCGTTCCGGTGGCACCCCTTCGCGGTGGAAGAGGGCGTCGACTACGACCAGGAAACCCCGACACTGGTGGAGTTCACCATTGAGGACCGAGCACCGGGCATTCTACTGCGGGTGGTCGAGTCGGGGTTTGACGCAGTGCCTGAGGCACGGCGGCAGAAAGCCTTCAAGATGAATTCCCGTGGCTGGGATGAGCAGATGGGCAACATCGAAACTTACCTGAGCCAAGCCCGTCAAGCTTGACCGCAATGGGCATCATGCTTGATGCCCACTTTTCTAACCTATTCAGCCTTCACCTGCACCTCACCGCCTTCGGCACCTGCCAGCACTACCTGATGCTTGGCCGCATCCACCGCCAATACCTTTGTGGTGACTTCATCGGCCTCAACGGATTTTGACCGGCGGATATCGACAGCGTGGGCGACGAGGTTGGGCGGACAGAAGCGCGGCCAGGGCAACCGCCTGACGCAGGCAACGGTGATCAGAAGTCCACAGTCGCCGACAGCTTGGCGACACGTGGATCGCCCTGGCTGAGGAAACCGCCCTGGGCTGATTCCCAGTACTTCTCGTTGGCAACGTTTTCCACGGTGGCACCGAGGGTGACATCCCGCTGAGCCACCTTGAAGTTGTAGCGTGCGCCTATGTCGAAGCGGTTCCACGCTGGCAGGCTCAGGTTATTGGCGGCGTCGGCATACTGGCCACCGGTGCGCAGCATGCGGCCGTTGAGCGTCACGCCCTGCAGGCCAGGCACATCCCAATCCACGTTGGCATTGAGCTGGAACGAAGGCACGCCGATCGCGCGGTTACCGTCGTTGGCACCGTTTTGCGTGTCCTTGAGCTCGGTCTTCATGACTGTCACACCGCCCAGCAAGCGCAGGCCGCTAACCGGTTCGCCAAACACGTTCAGCTCCACGCCTTTGTTGATCTGCTGGCCCTCTCGCACGTAGCGCGCTGTCGTAGCATCAATGACCTGTACGTAGCCGGCTCCAGGCTGTTCGATGCGGTACACACCCAACGTCGCCCCATAGGTGCCCATGTCGACTTTTACCCCGGCTTCAATCTGCTTGGAGCGTGCCGGTGCATAGGGCTGGCCTCCGCCAATAACAGTCCTGTTCCCGGAGTTGACAGGGGAAGTCGGACCTTGGGCCAAGCCTTCAATCCTGTTCGCGTAGAAGGACACATGTTCCCAGGGTTTGAAGACGAGGCCGTAGACCGGCGTAGTGATCGACTCGTCATAATTGGCCGTGCGGGTACCGCTCATGTAGTTGTAACCCTGCACAACGATCTGCTGGCGGCGTGCACCGACCGTCACCAACAGGCGGTCGTCGAAGAACCCCAGGGTGTCGGACACTGCCGTACTGCGCACAAAGGTCTTGGCCGTGATGGTCGGGTCGCTGAAATCGGTGCCAGGGGTATTGCGTGGATTATTCAGGGCCGGTGGCGCTCCCGTCACAGGGTTGTAGATGTTGGTTAGGGTGCGTGGGGTGGCGAACACATAGGCATTGCGCGCCTGGGTCCAGATGCCGGCCAGGCCGAAGTTGAGACGATGGCTCACAGGGCCGGTCTGGAATTTGCCATTCAGGCCACCCATCAAGCTGCTGTTGTCTTCCTCATGCGCGATGGTCGAACCGCTGGCGGTTGCATTGCCAAGGTTATCGGTCAGCGTCACCGACGAGTACTGCCCCATTTCACGGGTGTGCTTGGCCCCGCCTGCCGCATAAACCGTCCAGTTGTCGTTCAAGTCGTACTCGGCGCGCAGCATGCCCAGGGTGTCTTCAAGGTTGGTGTTGCTCCAGCTCGGCGCGTAGTTGGTGTCAGCCGACGGTGCATCCGGGATATGGGTGGCCGTGCCCAGGAACACCGAGTTGCGCCCGCCGTTGATGCGTTGCTTCTGATACACAAAGTCACTGGACAGGCGCAACGCATCGCCGCGGTAATCCAGGCCGACCGCAAACAGTTTCGAGCGCTGGTTTTCATCATCGATGCCGGTATCGCCTTCGCGCTGGGACAGGTTTACCCGCGCGCCAAAACGGTTGTCTTCACCGAATCGCTGGCCTATGTCCAAGTGCTCGCCCACTCGGCCATCGCTGCTGATATCGGTGCTGAAGCGACGCAGCGGGACGTCGTCGGCGCGCTTGGGTTGCAGGTTCACACCACCGCCGATCCCCGAACCGCCTGGCGTTACGCCGTTGATAAAGGCATTGGGTCCCTTGAACACTTCCACGCGCTCCAAGGCGTCAGTGGAGATGATCTGGCGCGGCAGGATGCCGTACAGGCCGTTGAAGGAAATGTCGTCACCGTTCAGCGGCAGGCCACGGATCATGAAGGTCTGCGCCTGGTTGGCAAAACCTGACGCCTGGCGCACGGACGAATCATTGAGCAGCACATCACCGACAGTTTCGGCCTGCTGGTCGCGAATCAACTTTTCGGTGTAGGAGGCCATGCTGAACGGCACATCCATGATGTCCTGGTTACCCAGCACACCCAACTGACCGCCGCGTGCCACCTGGCCGCCAGCGTATACCGGAGGCAGGGCGTTTGGAGCGGGCGCTTCGGCGTTGATGCTGGTGGCGCCCAGTTCCAGTGTGTTGCCATCCTGACGGTTGTTCGCATCCTCCGGAGTGGCGGGTGTTGCGGCGTGGGCTGTGAGGCTCATGGAGCAGCAAAGGGCGAGCAGGGTAGGGCGAAATGGCACAGCAAAGGTGGCACGGATGGGCATGGTCGATCCTGACGGCGAACCGTTATGTGAGGAAAAGGGCAACAGCGTTGCGCGTCCTCACTGCGCGGATACGACTCCGTCGCGAATGATAGTAATTATTATTAACGTCTTGCAACAAATTTATGAGATTCAGGTCTGCGCGCGCGGATGCCGAGTAGAATCACGCCCTGAAAGCGATTCCTGAGGTGCGGTACGGTGGATTTACAGCAGGGTTTTGTCCTGACCCGGCATTGGCGAGATACCCCGGCGGGTACGGAGGTCAGCTTCTGGCTGGCCACCGACCAAGGCCCGAGGTTTGTCCGTCTACCCGTGCAGACGTCGGTGATGTTCATCCCCGAGGCCCATCGCAAGCCGTTGGATTGGCTGCTCAAGGGCGAGCGCGACATCGAATTGCGCCCGTTGCAGCTCTGCGATTTTCATCATCGCCCCGTGCTGGGCCTGTATACGCGCCAGCACCGCCAAGCGATGGACGTGGAAAAACGCCTGCGCGCTGCCGGGGTTGATGTCTACGAAGGCGACGTGCGCCCACCCGAGCGCTACATGATGGAGCGCTTCATCACCGCACCGGTGTGGTTCGGCGGCACACCGGACGCCACCGGCGTGCTCTGTGACGCGCAGATGAAGCCCGCGCCCGACTACCGCCCGCCGCTTAAGCTGGTGTCCCTCGACATCGAGACCACCGCCCAGGGCGATCTCTACTCCATCGCCCTCGAAGGCTGCGGCGAGCGCCAGGTGTACATGCTCGGCCCGCCGAACAAACCCGCCGCCGTGGACTTCAAGCTCGACTACTGCGACACCCGCGCCCAACTGCTCGAACGCCTCAATCAATGGCTCGCCCTGCACGACCCCGACGCGATCATCGGCTGGAACGTGGTGCAATTCGACCTGCGCGTGCTCCACGAACATGCCCAGCGCCTCAATGTGCCGCTCATGCTTGGGCGGGGTGAAGAACCCATGGCCTGGCGCGAACACGGCAGCCGCAACCATTACTTTGCGGCGGCGGCGGGGCGCTTGATCATCGATGGCATCGAAGCCCTGCGTTCGGCCACCTGGAGCTTCGAATCCTTCAGCCTGGAAAACGTCGCGCAAACTCTGCTGGGCGAGGGCAAGGACATCTCCACGCCGTACCAGCGCATGGACGAAATCAACCGCATGTTCGCCGAGGACAAGCCCGCGCTGGCGCGCTACAACCTCAAGGACTGCGAACTGGTCACGCGGATTTTCGAGAAAACCGAACTGCTCAAGTTCCTGTTGGAGCGCGCCAGCGTCACCGGCTTGCCGGCCGACCGCAACGGTGGCTCCGTCGCTGCGTTCACCCATTTGTATATGCCGCTGATGCACCGCCAGGGTTTCGTCGCGCCGAACCTGGGCGATAAACCGCCCCAGGCCAGCCCCGGCGGTTTTGTCATGGACTCACGCCCAGGCCTCTACGAATCAGTGCTGGTGCTCGATTACAAAAGCCTTTACCCGTCGATCATCCGCAGTTTCCTGATCGACCCGGTGGGCCTGATCGAAGGCCTCAAGCACCCCGACGACAGCGAGTCCGTGGAAGGCTTTCGCGGCGCACGTTTCTCTCGCACCCGGCATTGCCTGCCGTCCATCGTCGCGCGGGTCTCCGAAGGCCGTGAAGTGGCCAAGCGTGAACACAATGCCCCGCTGTCCCAGGCCCTGAAAATCATCATGAACGCCTTCTATGGCGTACTCGGTTCCAGTGGCTGCCGCTTCTTCGATACGCGGTTGGCCTCGTCGATTACGATGCGTGGCCACCAGATCATGCGCCAGACCCGCGAGCTGGTCGAAGCCCAAGGTTATGAGGTGATCTACGGCGACACCGACTCGACTTTTGTCTGGCTCGGCAGTGCACACGGCCAGGAGGACGCGGGGCGCATCGGCCGGGCGTTGGTGCAGCACGTCAACGACTGGTGGCGCGAGCACCTGCAAACGGCATTCGGGCTGCAAAGCGCGCTGGAATTGCAGTATGAAACCCACTTCACCCGCTTCCTCATGCCGACCATCCGGGGCGCAGAGGAGGGCAGCAAAAAACGCTACGCCGGGCTGGTTGTGCACAGCGATGGCCGTGAAGAAATGGTCTACAAAGGCCTGGAAACCGTGCGCAGCGACTGGTCGCCCCTGGCGCGCCGATTCCAGCAGGAACTCTACCAGCGCATCTTCCATCGCCAGCCCCACCAGGATTACATCCGCGACTATGTGCGCCGTACCCTCAGCGGCGAATTCGATGAGTTGCTGATCTACCGCAAACGCCTGCGCCGTCAGCTGGACGACTACGAGCGCAACGTGCCGCCCCATGTCCGCGCCGCGCGCCTGGCCGATGAGTACAACGATCGCATGAACCGCCCGCGCCAGTACCAGCGCGGTGGCTGGATCAGTTACGTGATCAGCGTCAACGGCCCGGAACCGCTGGAAGTGCGGCACGCGCCCATCGACTACGACCACTACGTCACCCGGCAACTGCAGCCGGTGGCGGATGCGATCCTGCCGTTCGTGAATGACGATTTCAGCACCCTGGTGGGCGGTCAGATGGGCCTGTTTTAAAACGCTTGATTCGTCCGGGTGGGAGCCTGCACTCTCTGTCACTGATGACCACCCAGACGGCGCTTGCACCATGACCCTGATCACTCTGACCGGAACCACGGTCGAACTCTTGCCGCTGCAAAGGGAACACAAGACCGCCTTGCTCGAAGCCGCAGCCGATGGCGAATTGTGGAACCTCAAGGTCACCAACGTACCGGGCCCGGACACCGTCGATAAGTACATCGACACCGCCCTGGCAGGGCGTGACGCCGGCAGCATGATCCCGTTTACCTTGGTGCGTCGTGATGACGGCCAGGTGGTGGGTAGCACGCGGTTCTGGAAGGTCGACCGGATCAATCGCAAGCTGGAAATCGGCCATACCTGGCTGGCGCTGTCCACGCAGAAAAGCGCGATCAACACCGAAGCAAAGCTGCTGTTGCTGACCTACGCGTTCGAAGTGCTCGACTGCGTGCGCGTGCAATTCACCACCGACGAACTCAACGAAAAATCCCGCGCCGCGATCCTGCGGCTCGGCGCCGTGCAGGAAGGCATTGTGCGCCACGAACGCATCATGCCCGACGGGCGCAAGCGCAACTCGGTGCGCTTCAGCATCATCGACTCGGAATGGCCGCAGGTGAAGGCCAACTTGCAGGCCAAACTGCAACGCTAGGAGGAAAAGCCCATGTACACCCTTTATGGCATCGACGAATCCGGCTCCTGCATGATCGAAGTCGCCCTACAGCGCTGTGCGGTGCCGTGGCGACGGGTGGACGCGGCCTCCTGGGCAGAGGGTGAGGGCAGTGATGAGCTGGCCCGGATCAACCCGCTCAAGCAGGTACCCACCCTGATCACCCCCGATGGCCAGGTGTTGACGGAAAGCGCCGCGATCCTGATCCACCTGGGCTTGGAATATCCCGCCTCGGAGCTGCTGGCCGGCGACCGCGCGCAGATCATTCGCGGCCTTGTGTACATCGCGGCCAACTGCTATTCGGCGATCGGCATCATTGACTACCCGCAACGCTGGCTCGGCGACGTCAACGAAACCGTACAGGCGCAGCTGGTGACAGGCACTCGACGATACTTGCACCAGGCCTGGGTGGTGTTTGCCGATCAGTTCGATGGGCAGTTGTTCGCCCCGAACGGCGCGCCGAACGCGTTGGGCGTGATGGCGGCGGCGGTGTCGCGTTGGGATGAAGCGCGGGAGGTGTTGAACGGTCTGGCGCCGGGCTTTGCCCAAAGCCTGGCGCAAGTGGATGCCGACCCTGTCGTCGCCCCCGTATTTGCGCGGCATTGGCCCGCGTGGAAGGTCTCATGATGTTTCCGAAATCAGTGGAAACAATGACAGGTGCGCCCACCAAACCCTTGCGTAGCGGGCGTCTTGTCCTACGCTTTCGTAACGTGGTGTAGGAATCATCCTTGAATTTGACTGTCGCAGACATGAAACTCAAGAACCCTGCATGGAATACAAAGGAGGTGCGCATGCTCATCCGGTCGCTGACCCTGGCTACCTTGATGGCTTTTACGGGGCCGCTGTTGGCTGCTGATGATATCAACCCGCTCAAGCAAGACTTGGGCAAGGCCCGGCCGCTGGTAGTGGTAGAGCTTGATTCTGGCAACGACACCTTGGCGACCCTCAAGAAACAGTTGGACGAGCCTGCGACCAAGCAGTCTTTCGAAGAACGCAGCATGGTGTTCTACACCGTGAAGTTTGGCAGCATCGGCGCCGAAGGCGAGAAGTTCGCCAAGGACCCCAAGGACAATAAAAAGCTCACGCCCCCGGAAACCAACGCACTGATCCGTGCCCTCAAACTGGGTGCCGGCAGTGGCACCAAAGTGATACTGGTGGGCAAGGACGGCGAGAAGAAAGTCGAGAAGACCGTGCCACCGGATACCCTCGACTTGAAGGAATTCTTCACTGCCATCGACCAGATGCCGATGGCCGAGAAAGAAACCGCCGCCGCCCCGGAGCCTGAACCTGCGGCCCCTGCGCCAGCCAAGGGCGCCAAGCCTGCCAAACATGGCAGCAAGCCTGCACCGCAACAGCTGGATGACTGAACCCAAGACCCTGTAGGCATGAGTGCCTACAGGGTTTTTTGTGGTTTTCGCACCGGAAACGGAAAGTAGAAAAAACGCAGGAACGCCACCCGCTTGATCACTTCCCCGATCAACAACGGCGCCACCACCGCCACCACAAAACCGATGCAGGCCGCGACAAACGCGTGCAGCCCCAGGCGCTCCATCAGGTCGAAGGTCTTGTGCTGGATTTCACCATGGAAGATCAGCAGGATCAGGGTGTTCTGGCCGATGTAGGTCATAGCCCGCGTGACCCAGGCCGAGACCATCAGCACCTTTGCCAGCGCCCAGCACGCGTATACACCGATCACGGCGGGCAGGGTGGTCCATAACCAGTGGTCGTAGCGCCGCTGCGCCAGGTCCATGGTGTCCCAGGTGAAGGTGAATACTGCGATAAACAGCGCGACGGAGACCACCAGCGTCAGCCAGGAGCCCGAGTGGGCGCGCAGCCAGTCGCGCAGCAGGTAGCCGACAATGAAGTAGGTGCTGCTGATCAGCGTGATATCCAGGCTGAACGGCAGGCCCGGCAGGACCCAGGTGTGCCCGCCCAGCGTGACCGGCAGTTGCCAGAACCAGGGCAGCATCCACACGCCCACGATCAATTGCAGCGTGACCAGTGCGCAACTCAGCAACAGCGACAGCTTCAGGCGCTGGATCAGCCGCAGCATCAGCCAACTGAACAGGATCGCCACCCAGAAGTGCGGCAGAAACCACAGCGCCTGCCATGGGATGGTGTCCACCGAGGCATACAGCACGCCGCCGATATCCGGCAGCAGCGGCTGGCCCCGCAGGAGGCTGCGCACGATCACGTAGATAAGCATGGTGAAGAAAAACGGCTTGAGCAGGCCGTCGGCCTTGCGCACCGCCATCTCCACGAAGGGCTGCTCAGGCTTGAAAAACACCCCGGACAAAAAGAAAAACAGCGGCAGGATGAACGACGCCAACACCGGATACAGCAGGTCCGGCGAGGTGGCGACGAACCAACTGTGGGCGAATACGATCACCAGGATGCCAATGCCCTTGGCAATGTCCATTTGAATCCAACGATGTTTCACCTGAACCCCTCCCTCTAAAAAAAACACCGCCCTTGTAGGAGCTGGCTTGCCAGCGAAAATCGTCAACGGGAATGCGCGGCATGAGTCATGCCTTGCGCCACGGCTTCAACCACAGCCCCATGCCCAGCAACACCACTGCACCGGCCAGGGTGCTCAGCCCCAGTTGCAGCCACACGCCTTCAATCCGAAACAGCGCCAACGCCGCCACACCCATCAGCACGGCACTGAGCAGCCAGCTCCGAGCCCAGGGCAGGGCGCTGAGCAAGGCCTGGCGTTGCATCAGCAGCAGCGCGGTGCAGATCACCCCGGCCAGCGCCGCCAACGGAATGCCTGCCAGGCCAAACACAAACGGCAGGACGCCCAGCAACAGCACATTGACCAGGCTGCCGAGCAGTTCGCAGCGCAGCGGCTGGCGCGTATCCCCGGCCGCGTAGGCATAACGCGCGAGCAAGGCGTTCCAGGCGCCGAATACCAGCGGCACGGCAAACCACGCCAGCAGCAGCGGCAACGGCGAGTCCAGCGATTGCGCGGGCAGCAGCAACGCCACCAGGCTCGGGGCCGCCGCCACCAGGCCGACACCGGCGGGCAGAGTCAGCACGCTGGCGGTTTCCAGGCCGCGCTTGAGCAGGGCCAGGCGCTCATCGCCCTGACGACGGCTCATCATGCCCAGCAACACCTGGTTGAGGCTCATCAGCGCAATCAGCGGCAGGTTCATCAGCTTGCGCGCCAGGTTGACCCAGGTCACCGCGCCTTCACCCAACAGCGATGCCACCAGCCGTTCAATCAGCGCCAGGCCCTGGCTGGCGCCGTTGCTCAGTAACAATGGACCGATGCGCTGCCCCAATTCCCGCAGCGGCGCCCACGGCAATTGCCAGCACCACGGCCGCCAGCCCTGGCGCCACATCGATGGCAGTAGCGCCAACGGCATCAACAAGCTGCCGGCCAGGCAGGCCAGGGCCAGGGCGTGCGGTTGGGTGGCGGTGCCGGCGAGGGCGAGGTAGGTCACCGGTGGCAAATTGAACAATAACGAACCCAAGCCAGCCAGCACGAAACGTTCACTGGCCTGCAACGGGATGCTAAACAGTGCGTGCAGCATCAACCCCGGCACGCACCAGGCGACGATCTGCAAGTTACTGCTGGCGAGCGCCGTGGCACTCGCCGCCAGGCCTGGCCCGAGCAGTTGCACCAGCCACGGCGCCAGCAGCGTCAGCAACAGGCTGGTGACCAGGGCGATCAGCAACAGTGCGGGGAACAACGCGGCCAACCAGCCCAACCGCTCGTCGTCCTTGCGCGCCAGATACAGCGGCAGCGCCGCGGCACTCAGCACGCCGCCGGCCAATGACATGCGCAGCGCCTCCGGCAAAAACAGTGCGATCAGGAATGCATCACTGCGTTCGCCCGCGCCCCAGGCCGCCACCAGCAGCCATTCACGGGCAAAGCCCAGGCACAGGCCCAGCAGCGTCGCCAGTGTCAGCCAGGCGGCGGAGCCCAGCATCAGGGCTGTGCGCCATCAAGCACGGGTTTGCCGAACACCACACGTTTCACCTGGGGCAGGCGTGCCGGAAACAGTCGACGTGCCTCCAATACGTTGATGCCGACCATCAGCCAGAACAGCGCGACCATCACCACCGCAAAGCTGAAGTAGTGGTCGAACAGGCCGCTGACCAGCGCCGAGAGAATTCCGGCTGTGGTGCCCAGCCACAGCGCGTTGTCCTTGGTCAGGCGGATCGGGCCGCTTTCCGGGCGGGCTTCACGCCACCAGCGCACGGTGACCGCGATAAAGAACAGCATGCCGACGATGCCGGTCTTGTAGATGTAGTTCAGCCACAGGTTGGAGATGCCCAGCAAGGGCGTGCCAGGCACGGGCGGATCGACCTTGAAGCCGATACCGAACGGGTACGACACCATCGCCTGCGGAAACATGCGGTACTCGTCGAAACGCACTTCGGTACTGGCGTTGCTCGAAGAAAAAATCGTCGCCAGGCGTTCCTGCAGCGGTGGATAAGCCATCACCAGCACGGCGGTCAGCGCCGCGCCGATCATCAGCAGACGTCCGGTGTAGGGCACCCGGCGCGTGGCCATCCATAGCAGCACCAGCGCCAGGCTGACCATTGCCCCACGGCTACTCGCCAACAGCAAGGCCGCCGCGCCCAGGCACGCCACGCCCAGTCCCAGTGCGCGTTTCCAGCCTTGTTCGGTCATGCCGAAACAAAACGCCAGGGGCAGCAGCAGCGCCATGATTCCGCCGATGGCATTCGGGTGCATCCACGGCGAGCCCATCCGCGAAGACATGGCTTCCAGGCCGAATTTCAGCATGTCGAAGTTGCCGTAATTGAACAGTGCCAGCACCGGCGCAATGCCGGCTCCGGAGCGTGTGCGCACGAACACCGCAATCGACAGCATCAGCATCGCCAGGCTGCCCAGCAGCAGGGCGATCACCAGGGACTCGCGGTGCTTGTGGTCCACCAGCAACTTGGCGCAGAGGAACACCCCCGACAAGTTCAGCAACCAACGCAGCCAGTTGGCCACGCCGCTGCTGTCGGCGTGGATGGTGACCTGACCGACAATGAAGGGGAACACGCTGAACACCATCAGCCACAACAGCATCTGGTCGGTCGGGCGCCGGGTGAGGCTCGGCGTATCCGGCAGGCGTACCAGGAAGTTTTGCCAGAGCACCGCGCCCCAGGTCATCGCCAGGATAGCTTCGCTGACGGTACTGCGAATGCCCAGGTTAACCGTGGAATAGGGCATGAACGTGGCAACCAGGGCAAACAGCAGCAGGCCCCAGAACGGAAAGCGTAGGATGGTCACCGCGCCGGCCAGGCCGATCACCGCGAGGAACGCCTTGGCCGGTGACAGCAGCAGGGCGGCGGCGCCAAACAGGAGGCCGAAGAGGATGGCGACGAGGCTGGGCAGGTTCACTCTCACTTCAATTCCTCGATCAGTTCGGCCAGGCGTCGGCGGTAGGCTTGATGGTTGAAGCGTTGCGCCCATTGCCGGCGTTGCTCGGGTGATTCTTCTTCCGCGCGATCGCCGAGGCTGAGCATCAATTGCGTCAGCGCCGGACCATCGGTGGGCGAAAAACGCGGTGCCGAGGGCGGGGTGATTTCATCCAACGAGGTACCGCTGGCCACCGCCACCGGGGTGCCGACGCTCAGCGCTTCGATCACTGGCAGGCCGAAGCCTTCGGCATAGGAAGGCTGCCATAGGCGCGAAGCCTGGCGATAAAGCGCATGCAACTCGGCATCCGACACACCGCTGAGCGCACGAATGCCCGGCAGGGTGCGCTGGGCCTCGGGCAAATGGTCGAGGCTGCCCACCAGTACCAACTCCGGCACGGCGGGGGACTGGCGTCGCGCCTGCTGCCAGGCGTCTACCAGGAACGGCACGTTCTTGCGCAACTCGCGGGTGCCCACCAGCAACCAATAGCGTTCAGGCAATTGGCGTGCACTGAGATCCGCTGCCTGTTCGGAAAAGGCATCGACCTGGTTGGGCAACACCCGAATCTTGCCCGCCGCCTTGGGAAACAACCGCGCGGTTTCATCGGCGCTGTACTGCGACGGCGTCCACACCCGATCGGCGCTGTGCACCGCGTAGGCAATCGACAGGCGATCACTGGTCTTGTAGATCAGCGCCTTCAGACGGTTGGCGTGATAGTTGTCGAGGGTGATTTGGAACAGGTCGTGCAACAGCACCACCGTACGCAGCCCCTTCGGGTGGGGCGGCAATGGCAGGCCCATGTTGAAGGTGCTGATGTACAGGTCGATATGCTGCTCACGCAACGCACGCGGCAAAAAGCCGGCCTCGAAACGCAGGCGATTGTGTGGCTGGTGCATGGCGGTTTTAGCGCAGCCCCAGGCCGGGCAATGGGCCCGCAAGCGGGTTTCATCGCCCAAGGGAGCCACAGTGAACCGCTCAAGCTCGATGCCCGGCAGGCCGTGCAGGGCACTTTCCAGTGCGTACACCTGGCGGCTGATGCCCGATTGCGGCGAGGTGCCGACGGTGCGGTAATCCAGGCCTACACGCATGCGGGCTCCTTTTGATTCAGGGGCGAAAGGCTGGCGTACACCTTTTCCAACTGGCTGGCGGCGACGCTCCAGTCGTGGGCGCGGCGCACATAGGCGCGGGCGGCTTCGCCCATGGCCGCGGCGGCATCGGGAAATTGCAGCAGGCGCACCACGGCGTCCGCCAGGCTCACAGCGGTCTGCCCGCCGAGGTAGTCCAGGCCTTCCACCAGGTCCAACCCGGACACGCCTTGTTCGGTACTTGCCAATGGCAGGCCCGCGGCCAACGCTTCCAGCACTTTGAGCTTGGAACCACCACCATGGCGCAACGGCGCCAGAAACACCGAGCAGCTCGACTGCAGTTTCAGCAGGTTGGGCACAAACCCTTGCCATTCAATGCGCGGGTCCGGCCAGCGCTCACGCCAACTGTCCGGCATGCCGAAGCCACACACACTCATTCGCGCCTGCGGGCAACGCTCCCAGACCTTGGGCAGGATTTCGTCCAGGGCCCATTCGATGGCGTCCACGTTGGGCGCGTATTCGTAGTTGCCGAGGAACAGCACGCGGTGGGTCGACGGGTCAGGTCGGGCGGCGGCGAAGTGATCGCAATCCACGCCATTGACCACCACTGACACCGGTTTGCCGGCGATGGGTTCCAGGACCTGGGCGTCGCTGTCGGTCACCGCCACCACTTGGGTGGCCTGGCGCATCACGCGCCGTTCCCAGCGGGTGTAACGCCATTGGTCATAGCGAATGAACGGCAGCGACCAACCCGGCAAGCGGTCGTAAGTGGCCGCGCCTAGGGCCGATTCGACGTTGTGTTCGGTCAGCACGAACGGCTGGGATTTGCGCGCCAGCGCCTCTTCATAGGGCTGGAAGCTATAGGTGTGCTCGATCTGCACCACATCCCAATGCTCGTTGAGCAGTTGGTTGAACCGGTCCTGCAACGCGCCCGACAAGCCATTCACGCTCGCCAGCAGCGGGTAGGGCGCAAACAGCCCGGCGAGCAGGGTCTTCACGCTGCGCAGAGGGCGACGCGGCAGGATGATCAGTTGTTCGAGAAACGCCTCCAGCACCTGGCGGTCGGTGAGCGACACCGGATGTTTGTCATGCAGCAGCAAGGTGATCCGATGCCCACGCGCGGACAGGCTGCGCAGCAGGTGGAACTGGCGCGTCTTGCCGCCGCTGGTGGCGGGCCAGGGTGAGTAGGGCAGGATCCATAAAATGCGCATGGCAGGCCTCACTCCCATAACAGAATTTGCAGGTTCGACTTGACCGGAACGGTCAGGCCATTGGTGCCGCTTACCGGGGTTTGTGTGCCGTGCAGCGGGTCGTACAGGGTGGCGCTGGCCAAGCCCGGCAGGTGCGCGTTGCCGCCCTTGGCGGACCAGAAGAACCACAGCTTGCGCCCATCGGTGCGGGTCCAGCCGATGCTGAACAGGCCATCGGGCAGCGCGTCGGCAGCAGGCGGATCACCCGGCGTGAGCTTCGGCCCGCTGACATCAAGGAAGTTCTTCAGTGCGGTGTAGACCGGCTTGGGGTTGGTGTCGATATCCAGCAAGCCATAGGAGCGGTCACGCACGCTGGCGCGCTGGTCGAGGTCGCTCAAGGTGAACAGGAAAATCTTGTCGTAATCCATCGCGCTCATCAGCGCCAGGCGACGAACCACGTAGTCGGCCTGGGCCTGAGGGGTGATGAGGTCCTGGGCGTCTTTTGGCCCCTTATACGTCGACCAGCCCCACTCGGTGCTCCACAAGGTTTGCACGCCACCGTTGCGCAGGGCCTGGTTGAGCTGGGTGGATTTGGCGATGAAGTCCAGGTTGGCCGGGTCGTTGCCTTCGGGCAATTGGGTGTAGGGGTGGTAGGAGATGATGGTGTTCAGACTGGCCACGCCCAGCGCGCCCAAGGCGTCGAACATGGTCTGGCCGTTGGGCATTTCACTGAAGAACGCCATGCCGGCGGCGACCACCGGTTTGTTCGGGTTCACGGCGCGTAACGCGTTGGTGGTAACGGTCAGAAGATTCGCGTAGCCGGCAGGATCCGCCACCGGGCGCCAGAAACCGATCAAGTTCGGTTCATTCCAGACTTGCCAGGCATCCACGCTGGGGTAGCGCTGTGAGAGCAGCGCCATGCGGTTGGCGAACACGTTGGGATCTTGCGGCGGGTACTGGTCCGGGTACTGCGACATCGGTGGCGCGCTGGTGATAAAGCGTGCCGACCCGACTAAGTAAAACACCGACTTGATCTGGTTCTGTTGCAGCTTGCCCACCAGCTCATCGAGGGTGGCGAGCTTGTACTGGTTCTGCGCGGTTTCCAGCTGATCCCAGTGCAGATCCAGGCGCACCCACTCCAGGCCCAGGGCCTTGAGGCGGTCGATCTGCTTCTGGTAGCGCTCGGGGCTGAACCACAGAAACTGCGCATTCACCCCCAGGAAATCCTTCCACACCACTTCCTTGGTGCCCTTGAGTACATGGCTTTCGGCATCCGCTTGGCGTCCCCACAAGAATGCGGTCAAGCCCAGGGCTGCAACCACCGCAAAGGTGGCGAGGTAAGTGCGTTTACGCGCCATAAGGGGCTCCGGTGATGGCCTGCTCGAAGAGCTGCTTGAACTTCTGCGCGGTCAACGGCCATAGGCGTTCGCGGCCGATTTCCCCGGCCCGCTCGGCCCAATCCCGCGCCAGCAGTGGCGTGCGTGCCAAGCGCAGTAGCTGTTCGCCGAGCGCGGCCACATCCCCTTCGGGGTAGATCGCGCCGTTGCCGCTGGCGACTTCCTCGGCAAACGCACGCGCGTCGGAGGTGATTGCGCCGCGCCCACAGGCGGTGGCCCAGGACAGCGCGCCACTGGTGCCGCGCTGGCGTCCGAGCAGGCCGAGTTTTTTCGATTCGCGATACGGCAGCACCATCACATGGTGGGCCTGAATGGTCTGGGCGATTTCATCGGCCGGCAGGTTCAGGCGCCAGTCGATTGCGTCGGTCAGCCCTAATTCCGCGATCTGGGCATTCAACTGCTCCAGGTAGTTGCCGCCCGCGCCGAACGCCATTTCCGCCGCAGTGCCGCCGGCCAAGGTCAGGCGCACGCGGTCGCGCAAGTGAGGGGCTTGCTTGAACACATTCGCCAGGGCCTGCACCAGGTCTTCAATACCTTTGCCGCGGTAGATAAAGCCGAAATACAGCAGGCGCAGGGTGTCCAGCGACGGCAATGCTGCCGGTGCAATCGCCAGGTTGGCATGGTTGATCACCGCGACTTTGCCGGCCGGCAGTTGCATGCGTTGGGTCAAGCAGTCGGCGCCCAGTCGGGTGAGGGTCACCAGCCGGGTCAGTCCCTTGGCCACCTGGCGTTCTTCGCGCAGGGTCAGCGGGTCGGCCAGCACCACCGCCGCCTGCGGCAATGGGCTGGGCAGACGCGCCATCAGGTTCAGTGGAAACGGCAACTGTTCACGTCGCCACACGATGCGCTCCGGGTCATGCACGGTGGCCGTCAGTGGCAACTGCGGGTAAGCCTTGCGCAGTTCACGCAAGGCCAGGAATTCCCCGAGCCGCCCGCCGCCCAGCTCAGCGTGCACCAAGTCGACGGATTGCCAGTCGAAAGCTGCGATGGCTTGCTTGATCGCCTCGGAGTTGCCCGCGACCCCGGCCAACGGCGTCAGCACCGTCACACCGAGGTGTTCCAGTGCCGTGCGGAAATGGTTCGCGTAGTCGGCGATCCCGTTCTTTTCCGGCGGCAAGGGCGCGAGCAGGGCGATACGCATCAGAACGCTCCCCGGTATTTACCGATGGTCTGCAACACCTTGCCCGGCACTTCGAACTTGCGACGGTTGATGATGATGCCGTCCACCTTGCCAAACGCCGTGTTGAGGATCGACAGCGCATGCTCCACCACCGGCACGGTACTTTTGCGGGCTTCCACCACCAGGCCGATCAGGTCGGCGCGGCGCAGGTTGATGAAGGCTTCGCGGTTATCCAGCAGGGCCGAGGCGTCGAGCAACACCACTTCACCCGGTGCGGCGGCTTCCACCCCGCCGACCCGCACATTGATGCCGTTTTCATGCAGCAGCTGGCGCAGTTGCTCCACCACAAAGGTCACCCCTTCGCCATGGCGCGCCGAGGTCAGGCCCAGGGTCACGCCGTGCTCGGCAATGCGGTCGGGCTGCAGCAGACTGTACAAGCGGTAGATGCTCGCATTGAACGCGTTGGTACTTTGCGCGGTGGAGGTGTCCAGCTCCGGCAGGGTGGTCCACAGTGGCAAGCCGAACTTGCGTTCCACCAGGCCACCGTCGTGAATCCGCTGGTCGAGCAGGTAGCACAAGTAGATCACCAGCAGGCCGACCACGATGGCAAACGGAATCGCCAACACCAGCATCACCAGGGTTTTCGGGAAGATGCGGCCCGGGTTCAGGGTGGCCTCTTCGATCACGGCGATGTTGCTGATCTGGCTATTATCCAGCTCGCGGTCGATGCGGGATTTTTCCAGGTTATCCACGTACAGCGCGTAGTTGCGCTCGGTGGTGTTCAGCTCGCGGGAGAGGCGGGCCAGCTCCGGCTCAATCTCCAGGGCCTCCTTGCGTTGGGCTTCCAGGGTCAGCAGTTGTTTCTGCTGTTGAACCAGCTGGGTTCGCAGCGCCTGGTTGTTGCTGGTTTCATCCAGCAACACGCGCTGCAAGTGAATTTCCAAGGTGTTTGGCGCACGGTTCTCTGACGCTTGCACCGTGTTGCTCTCGTTGTTGACCTGCATCTGCATTGCCCGAATCGACGCGTCCAGGGCTTTGACCGGCGGCGCGTTGTCGGTGTAGGTGCGCATCATGTCGGCCTTTTCCAGCAGCTTCTGGTTGAGCAGGCGACGCAAATCCTGCTGCTGCGGGTTCAGTGCGATCTGGCGCACTGTGGTGACTTCCTTGGGTTGGCCCTTGAGCTGAGTACGTGTGCTCTGGATCGCACTGTCGGACGAAGCGATCAGCCGCGTGGTGTTGAAGGTCTCGCCGCGCAGCACGTTGATGCGCTCGGACAAGTCTTCCAGGCGGTCGGTGATGCTCGCGGCGCCGATCTTGTTCAGGTGGGTGAGGATCTGTTCCTTGTAGCTCTTGATCTCGGTCGCGCTGTTGGCCACCTGGCCTTCATAGAACGCGTACAGGCTCTTGCGGCCCAGGGCCTCGGTGCGCTCGTTGATGTAGGTCTCGACCCAATCCTTGACCACCGCCTGGGCGATTTCCGGGTCGCTCCACTTGAAGCTGATGTCCATCACCGTGGAACCGGCAGCGTGGCTCACCTCGAAGTTCTTCTCCAGGCCGGCAGCCAGACGTTCGACCGGGGTGGTTTTTTCGACGATACCGACGGTTTCCATGATCACGCGCACGCCGTCTAACACCGCACCCACGCCGCTCTTGATGTAGTACTTGGTGCGCTTCCAGAAACCCTCCGGCGGCGGTGCGTTTTCGATCACTTCCAGGTAATGCTCAGCCACCGCGCGCACGATGGGCCGGCCGGTGAGCAGGCGCTCCTCGTCGACAATCGGGTCACGCTGGGTGCTGGGCATCACCAGCGCCTGGCGGTTGCTGATCTCGATGGGCAAGGTCGAATCGCGCCCAGGTTTCACCAACAGCCGCGCGGTGGACTCGTACTTGGCCGGCAGCAGGAACGCCCCCAGCAGGATGATCACCAGCGCGGCAATCGCCGCCAGTTTGAACTCACGCCGGAAGATGAAGAACAAGCGCAGAAGATCACGAAAAGAACGGATCTCGATCATGGGATGTCGCTCCTTTAGTTATTGCCGCCGCTGGTTCGGGTGTAGTTGTAGCCAACCCCAATGGACTTGGTGAACGGGATCAGTTGGTTCATGTAGGTATCGACCCCTTGGATGCGCTCGCCCACGTTGGATTTGGGCACGAACACCACATCGCCGCGTTGCAGGTGCACGGGTTTGCGGCCGTTGGGGCCGGTCTTGAGTAACTGGCTGAAGTCCAGGAAGTACGCGCGATATGCACCCTGGGCGTCTTCGCGCAGCAGGGCGACCATGCTCGCGTTGCCCGCCGGGCTGACCCCGCCGGCACCAATGATGGCTTGTTCCAGGGTGTTGGCCGTGCCGAGTTGCACCGCCGTCGGGTTGTTCACCGCGCCGCCGACGATGATCGAGCTGCCCGGCGCCTGGTTGATGTTCACGGTCACGCGCGGTTCGCGGTAGATGGGCGCGAGTTTGCTGGTCAACTCTGTGGCCAGTTCCGAAGGCTGGCGTCCGGCGACCTGGACCGGTCCCAGGAACGGGTAGTTGATCTTGCCGTCGGTCTGCACCGTGTACAGCGTCAGCTCATAGATGGTGCTGACGTTGAACGCCGACAGCGTCGGCATCTCGCCGGCATCGCGCACGATGCGCAACTGGTCGCCGATGCGGATGCGTTCCACCGCCGGCGGCAGTTGGGCAAGCTGGTCGAGGGCGCGTTTGCCTTCCTCGACGGTTTTGTCGTCGGGCGGGACGATGCGTGCCGGCGTATTGCAGGCGGCCAAGGCCATCATGGCCACGACAAGCAGGGTTCGTTTCATCAAGGGGGACTTCCTGTAGGGCATGATGCTCACCTCCAATAACCGGGAAACATGCTGATGCGCCGCTTGAGGGCGAGGGGGAGGCGACGCTCCAGATGGCCCAGCCGGTAGCCGAGCAGTTTGAACGCACTGCGTACCAATACTTCGGGGGCGCGGTACAAGGCACCGGCTTTGCGCAAGGCCGCGAGTTCGGCCAGCACATAGCGCTTGCCTTCGCCTCCCGCGTCGCCAAAGGCCTGCTTGATCCACGGTTCGCGACCGTAGAACACGCCAATATCGAAGTAACGGTGAAACTCATCCAAGAGCTTGTAATCGTGGGAGTGATGCACCAGCGCCGTGGCGGCGTAGCGCACCTTGTAGCCTTCGAGCAGCATGCGCGCCGCCACATAGGCGTCTTCGCTGCCGATCACATCCGCCGGAAAACCGCCCACCGCTTGCAGCACACTGCGCCGGTACACGGAAAACGAGTCGGAACTGAAGCAGGTCTTGATCCCCAGCTCCGGCGCATCGGCCAGGCTCTTGCTGCGGCTCTGTTCGGGGTAGTTGAAGTGCCGCGATTGTGCACCCAGCACACCCGCATCGGGGTGGGGTAACTGGCGGCCGTACGCCACGCCGTTGAGCGGGTCCTGCTGCAATTCGGCGAGCAGATTGGCGAAGGTCTCGGGGGTGGCGGGAATCGCGTCCTGGGTCATCACGATCAGCGCGTCGCCGGACACTTGTTCGCTGGCCCAGCGCCGCGTGCCGCCGTGGTTGAAGTCACGCGCGTCGATCACCTCGACCCGTGCGCCGAACTCGCGAAAGCGCGCCACCGTGTCATCGCTGGAGGCGCTGTCCACCACCAGCATCTCGTCAGGTTGCAGGGTTTGCATGCGCAGCGCCGGCAGTAGACGCGCCAAGTGGCTGGAGGCGTTGCGGGTCGGGATAATCAGTGACGTGCGCATGTTATTTCTTCACGTCTGCCGGGGCGCGCCCGTAGATGTCGTCGAAGCGCACAATGTCGTCCTCGCCGAGGTACTCGCCGCTCTGCACCTCAATCATCACTAGGTCAATGATGCCGGGGTTGGTCAGGCGGTGTTTGTGCCCGGCCGGAATGTAGGTGGACTCGTTGGCGTTGATCAGGAATTCGCGCTCGCCGTTAGTAATTTGCGCCGCGCCGCTGACCACCACCCAGTGTTCGCTGCGATGGTGGTGCATCTGCAGTGACAGCGATGCCTGAGGCTTGACCACGATGCGCTTGATCTTGAAACGGCTGCTTTCCTCCAGCACGGTGTAGGTGCCCCACGGCCGGGTGACGGTGCGGTGCAAGCTGTACGCCGGATGGTTTTGACGCTTGAGCTCGGCGACGATGTAGCGCACATCCTGGCTGCGGTGGGCGTCGGCGATCAGCAGGGCATCCGGGGTGTCGACGATAATCAGATCACGCACACCCACGGCGCCAAGTACACGCTTGGGCGAGTCGATGTAGCAGTTGTGCACGTCATGCAGAATCGCTTCGCCATTGACCTGATTGCCATGGGCGTCGCTCGGGGTGAGCTGGCGCAGGGCTTCCCAGGAACCGATATCGCTCCAGCCAATATCGCAGGGGACCACGGCGACTTGCGTGGACTTCTCCATCAGCGCCACGTCGATGGAAATATCCGGCGCACTGCCAAAGGCCTCCGAGTCCAGTTCACGCTGGCGCGAGGTCTTGTTCTGCAGACTCTGGCTGTGGTCCAGAGCGGCACGCGCAGCCTCCAGCACGTCAGGTGCATGAGTGGCGAGTTCGTCCACCAGGGTGCTGGCCTTGAAGCAGAACATGCCGGCGTTCCACAGGTGCTTGCCGCCATCCAGGTAGGCCTGGGCAGTGGCCAGGTCGGGTTTTTCCACAAAGCGTTTGACCCGGTTGCCCGTGCCCAGCCGTTCACCTTGTTCGATATAGCCAAAGCCGGTTTCCGGCTGGTCCGGCTGGATGCCGAAAGTCACCAGGTAGCCGGCTTCGGCCAGGTCCCGGGCCTGGGTCACGGCCTCGGCGAACGTCACTTCATTGAGGATCAAATGGTCGGCAGGCATCACCAGCAATTGCGCCTCACCCCCGAAATGTTCCTGCACATGCAGCGCCGCCACGGCGATCGCCGCCGCGGTGTTGCGACCGAACGGCTCCAGCAGCAGGTCCAGGGGCAGGTGGGCCTTGTTGACCAGGCGATAGTCATCCAGGGTGCGGAACAGCAGGTCACGGTTAGTCACTGTTAACACGCTTTCCACGCCGGGCAATTTGGCGGCGCGCTGGAAGGTTTTCTGCAGCAGGCTCTGGCCGTCGCGCATGCGCATGAACGGCTTGGGCATGTTCTGCCGAGACACCGGCCACAGCCGAGTGCCCGAACCACCGGAAATGATGCAGGGAATTAATCCGTTGAGTGTGTTCATCAATAGACTTCCTTGGTGGAAAGGACGGCCGGGACCGTCATGAAAACGATGTACAAGTCAAACCACACCGACCACTTGGAGATGTACTCCAAGTCGTACTCGACACGTTTCTGGATCTTGAACAGGGTGTCGGTCTCACCCCGGTAACCATTGATCTGCGCCCAGCCGGTAATGCCCGGCTTGACCCGGTGCCGGGAGCTGTACTCGCTCACCGCCACCTCGAAGGGAACCCCGGCCGCCTTGGTGGCGGTGGCATGCGGACGCGGGCCGACCATGGACATGTTGCCCAGCAGCACGTTGAACAGTTGCGGCAGCTCGTCGATGCTGGTCTTGCGGATGATGCGGCCCACGCGGGTGATGCGCGGGTCTTCGCGAGTGGTCTGGCGTTCGGCGGTGAAGTCGCTCTGGTCGGTGTACATCGAGCGGAACTTGAACACGCGAATTTCATTGTCGTTGTAGCCATAGCGGTTCTGGCGAAACAACACCGGGCCCTTGGAGTCGAGCTTGATGGCAATCGCCGTTGCCAGCATCACCGGCGACAGCGCCACCAACGCCAGGCTGGCCAGCAGCAAATCCTCACAGCGCTTGATCACCGGCGACCAGCCACGCAGCGGCAACTGCGAGGTGTTGAACATCAGGATGCCGCCCACGTCGGTGATTTTGCTGTGGCCGTAGCGCAGGGCGGCCATGTCCGGCACCAGCACGACGTTCACCGACAACTGCCGCAGGCGGTTGACCAGGCCGTGAATGCGTTGTTCGGCAGCCCAGGGCAGGCAGATCATCACCTGGTTGACCTGCTCGGCGCGGATCAGTTTTTCCAGGTCGCGGGTGTTGCCCAGCAGGGGCAGGTTGCTCAGCTCCTTGGGAATGCGTTCGGTGCGGTCATCGATGAAGCCGACCAGGCCGGAACGAATATCGCCGTTGCGCTGCAAATGATCGGCGACATGCACCGCGGTGTCGGTAAAGCCCAGGATCACCGTACGTTGCAGGTATTTGCCGGCACGCATCAGCCGGCGGTACAGGCGCAGCATTACCAGGCGTTCAAGACAAAACAGCCCCAGGCTGACGATGTACCACGTCACCAGGTTGCGTGGGGTCAATTGCGGGAAGAACTGCAGAATCTGGTACATGAACAGCAGGATGCAAAAAGCCGCCGTCCAGGCCTTGATCTTGGTTTTCAGGCGCAGCCGGTTGCTGAACAATTCTTCGGAATAGATGCCCAGGGCCTGGAACAGAATAATGGTCAGGACCGCGAAAAACACCAGCAGGCCCAGGAAGTGGGCGCGCAGCTCAGGGTCTATCGGGTCCAGGAAGAGTACCAGGACCAGTGGAGGCAAAATGGCCGTCAGGCCATGGATCAACTTGACGAAAACAACAAAGAACTCAACAAAACCGGCGCGCGTTAAAAACAAACTGTCGACAGACGACTTCTCTCGCATAAAAACATCCCTCATTGCACTCCAGACTTCGCTGTTTGATTGTTTGTTCAATAAAGCAGCAGGCTGCTTTAGCGCGCTGGACAAACTGGCTACTCTGGGTAATACGCAACTTTTCATTGCAAATGCAGCTATCCATTTGAATGGATTTTGCAGGGTAGTGACTGGGGTGGTGACTAAAGGCGTGTGTCCTTACTGAGTCTCGTCAATTAATTGACTGCCGTGCGGAAGTGGCGGGCTAGATAGGTTAATTAGTCTTTTTTGAGGCATTTTATTGACGTTCCTTGTCTGGACACTCGTTAATAAGGTGTGTTTTTGAGTGTAGGAACAAATGTCGGATTTTTCCTGCTTAAAGGAAAAACCTTTTTTGAGGCGAGGAAGGAAAGGGGGACAAATAGAGCGTGGCAGGGCGTACTTACTGCCCTGCCACCGGGGCGTTCGCCCGATCAGAAGTTGCCTTTTAAACTAACGGTGAAATTGCGTGGTTCGCCGTAGAAGTTACCCCAGGAGGCGGTACCGACTGTGTTGTAATAGCTTTTGTCGAACAAATTGTTGCCGTTGAGCGCCACGGTCCAGGTGTCGTCGAGGCGGTACGCCATGCGTGCGCTCCAGGTCGCATAACCGGCCTGTTCGAGCTTGATGGTTTGCACGCGGTAGTTGCTGCTTTGGGCATTGACCCCGGCGCCCACGCTCCATTTCGCCAGCGCGCCGTCGAGCTGGTAGTCACCCCACAATCGCAGCATGTGCCGAGGCACGTAAGTGTTGGATGAACCGCCTTCGACCTGGCTGTCGATGTTTTTCAGAGACTTGGTCTGGGTGTAGGTGTAGCCGCCGAAAAGCTGCAGGCGCTCGAGCAATTCACCGCTGATTTCGGTCTCCACGCCTTGGGCGCGCACTTTGCCGGTGTCGGTGTAGCAATAACCATCGGCGGAGGTCGGGCACATCGTGGTGTAGTCGGATTCGGCGCCGTTTTTCTCGATGGCGCGGAACAGTGCCACGGAGCTGTTGAGGCGTCCGTCGAACCATTCGCCTTTGATCCCCAGCTCGTAGTTGTCCCCGATCTTGGGCTTGAGTGCCGCGCCATCGACGGTGGCGTAAGAGCTCTGCGGCTGGAAGATATCCGCGTAGCTGGCGTACACCGACAGGTGCTCGTCGAGGTCATAGATCAGCGCGGCGAACGGCGTGACTTCACCGGTTTCCTTGGTGCGTGCGTCCTGCACTGCCCATTCACCCCAGGCCAGGTTGTTGGACTGGCGACGGTTCTCGTACCAGCTCACGCGGCTGCCGACGATAAACATCAAGGGCTCGGCCAGGCGCAAGCGCAAGGTCGCGTAGGTGCCGTATTGAGTGGCGGTTTCCTTGACCGTGCCGCCGCGATACATGTTCGGCCAGAAGGTGTTGTTATCCGGCTCAGGGAAGTGGTGGTCGGGCTGGTAGATGCTCTGGCGCTTGGGCAGGTTCTGGATCGCGTACACATCGTCCTGGGTGCCACGGCTGCCGTTGGCGCCGAGGATCAGCTCATGCTCCAGGCCAAAGGCTTCGAACTTGCCGTCCACATAGGCATCGAGGCCGAAGTCCTTGTGGTCGTAGTCCATCAACGCAGCATAGGAGTTGGCCGTGGGCGCCGGGTTGCCATAGTTGATGGTGCCTTCGCTGGCGGCATACTTGGTGTCTTGCAGGTTGCGGCTGTGGACCGCCGCGACCTTGAGTTTCCAATCATCGTTGAAGTGATGGGTTACATCAGCGAAGAACGTGGTGCGCCGGCTTTGCCAGTCGTTCCAGGATTGGCCCAGGCAGGTCGAGCGGCTCAGGTTGGCGCTTTTGCCGTCGGCATAGCGCGGCAGGCCGCCCCAGCACGGCGTGGCGTCGACATCTTCGTAGCTGGCGCCGACGCCCAGGGTGGTGTCCGGCGTGAGGTCGAAATCCAGCGCGCCGTAGAACGCCTGGTCCTGGCGCTTGGCGATGTCCATGTACGACCCACGCGTCTGCTGGCTCACCGCCGCGCGACCACGCAGGGTGCCGCTGTCATTCAACGGACCGCCGGTGTCGACATCGGCGCGGTAGTTGTCCCAGGTGCCGGCCGATAGCGACAAGCTGGTGGTGGGCTTGGCCTGTGGACGCTTGCGCACGAAGTTCACCGCACCGCTGGCGGTGCCGGCGCCCTTGAGCATGCCGGCGGCGCCCTTGAGGACTTCCACGCGGTCATAAATCGCCATGTTCGCGCTGAAACTGTCGGCCTGGACGTAGTCCTTGCCCATGTCCAGGGGCACGCCGTCGTACTGGTACTGGCCGAGCATCTTGAAGCCTCTGGAGTAGAAGTACTTGCCGCCCATGGGTGACTCGTAGGTGGTGATGCCGGGCGTGCGTTCCATCACGTCGTCGATGGTGGTGACGTTTTGGTCGTCCATGAATTGGCGAGTCATCACACTCACCGATTGCGGGGTTTCCCGCAGGCTGTGTTCGCCCTTGCCGATGGTGACCGCGCCGGTGGTGTAGGAGCCGGTGCCGTCGGTGGTGGCGCCCAGACGTTCGCCGTTGATCAGGGTGGCGCCCAGGTTCAGCGAACCGGTATCGGCCACTTGTGGCAGCAGCATCCAGGTGCTGTTGCCCTGGCGTTGGGCTTGCAGGCCCTGGCCGCGTAGCAGTTGTTCGAGGGCCTGCTGAGAATCAAAACGGCCACTCAAACCCTGGCTGGTTTTGCCGGCGACGCTGGTGGCGTCGTACGACAGGCTGATGCCGGCCTGGCGGGCGAACTGGTCCAGTGCTGTTGCCAGGGCAGCGGCAGCAATGTTCCAGTCGCGGGCCTGGGTGTCGCTGGCCGGGGTTTCGGCCATCACGGCCACGGGCAAGGCGCTGCTCAGGCAGAGGCCAAGCAAGGCGGCCTGTACCGCACGCTTGAGGGGGGAACGAGGGGAAGGGAACGCTTGCATGACCGCGGGATGCTCCTGAAGGAAGTGGATAAAACTGGCCTGTTGATCGGCCTTTCCTTACAGGTCGAGCGGCAATGAGAATTCACCTCATTTATTTTTGAAAATTTACACGCGCGGTGAAACGGTCACCCAATAGCGGCTGCGGTACGTGACATCGAGCTTGAGCGACTGCGCCACCAGGCCCAGCACCTGATCGGTGTCGTCCAACTGATAAGTCCCCGACACCCGCAACCCGGCCACTGCCTCGCTGCAGCGCAACAAGCCGTTGCGGTAGCGACCCAGTTCGGTGAGAAAATCGTCCAGGCGCATGTGGTGGGCGCTGATCACGCCATCGCTCCAGGCCCAGGGATCCAGGCCGTTGGCGACCGCCGGGCGAATGCCGCTGCGGTTGAACACCACCTGTTCGCCGGGCTTGAGGACCTGGCGTGCGCTGGCGGTCTGGCTGTCGGCAAACACCGCCACCGCGCCTTGCTGCACGGCGAGCAAAGTGCCGTAGGCGTCTTCGCGTACCAGGAATCGCGTGCCGAGGGCGCGTAGGTAACCGTCACGGGTCTGGACCCAGAAAGGGCGGTCGTCGGCCCCGGTATTCACCACGATTTCTCCCTGGCGCAACTGCACCAAGCGTCGGTCTGCGTTGAGCGACGCATCGATCGCGCTGGCGCTGTTGAGCTGGATCCGGCTGCCATCGTTCAATGCCACCCAGCGCCGTTCGCCGGTCGCGGTGCGATAGTCGGCCATCCAGGCGTGCAGGGGCGTGTAGTCGCGACCGAGCCAGGTCAAGCCGGCGGCGCCGGCCACCAGGCCCAGCAGTTTCAAGCCCTCACGGCGACTGATGCGTTGGCGCGCCCCGCGCAGGGCATGCCGGCCGACCTGGGCCGGTAGATGATTGAAATCGTCATTCATCGCTGTCACCCGCTGCCACACCCGCTGGTGTTCGGCGCTGGTGTGCAGCCAACGTTCGAAGGCGGCGGTGCTGGCATCGTCGGCGACATTGAAACGCAGGGTGATCATCCACTGGATCGCCTGGTCGACCAGCTGCGCGTCAGTTTTCGACATAACGCAACCGGTAACACGCGTGCAGCGCCTTGGACAGGTCCCGTTCCACCGTGGCCTTGGACACGCCGAGACGCAGGGCGATCTGTGCGCAAGTCAGGCCATCCAGTTGCGCCAGCAAAAAGGCTTCGCGCACGCGCGGCTTGAGCTGGTCGAGCAGACGGTCGATACGTTCCAGGCTGTCGAGGATCAACAGGCGGGTTTCTTCCGACGGCACCTCGACTTGCGGGAAGTGCGCGAGGCTTTCCAGGTAGGCGCGCTCCAGTTCGCGGCGGCGGTATTGGTCGATCATCAGGCTGCGGGCGATGCTGCTCAAGTACGCGCGCGGCTGCTGCAAGGTTTGCTGCCTGCGCGCATTAAGCAGGCGCACGAAGGTTTCCTGGGCCAGGTCGGCGGCGTGTTCGCGGCAGCCGGTGCGGCGGCTCAACCAGCCGCGCAGCCAGGCATGATGGGCATGGTAAAGCTGGCCGATGGCGGCATGGTCCAGTGGGTGATCGCTCGACATGGGCATCCTGGCGCAGCTGTCTTAATTGATAATGTTTCGCATTCTAATCGTTGCTCATGACGCTTCGCAATTGCCGCAGCGCAATGTATCCAGCACAATTTTTTGTCCGCCCTGGATGCACGGACTAATCTGCAGGCTTTTCCCGGTGGAAGGCTTGAGCATGATCGACCTGGCGACCCTGGCGGTATTTTCCGGTGCTGTGCTGTTGTTGCTGTTGTCCCCGGGGCCGAACATGGCCTTTGTGGTCAGTCATGGCGTCACCCACGGTTGGCGCGGGGGGATGGCATCGGCCCTGGGTATTGGCGTGGCCGACGTGCTGTTGACCGCCTTGACCGCTACCGGGGTGACGGCGTTGGTTGCCAGTTGGCCGCCATCCTTTGACGTGATCCGGTATGCGGGGGTGGTCTACCTGTTGTGGCTGGTGTTCAAGACCTTGCAGAAACGCCCCGTGCCGAATGCGGGGCACATCGACCGTGTGCCCTTGGGCCGGGTGTTTTTGCAGGCCATGCTCAATAGCTTGCTCAATCCCAAGGCGTTGCTGTTTTTTGTGGTGTTTTTGCCGCAGTTTGTACGGCCGGAAGCAGGGGACATTGCGGTGCAGTTGATGGTGCTTGGGGGGGTGTTGACCGTGATTGCAGCTGTATTTCATGGGCTGTTGGGCATTTTTGGTGGGGCGCTGAGTCGGTTTTTTGCCCGTCGCTCACAGGGGGCCTGGCTACAGAAATGGGGGTTGGCGACGGTGTTGACGGTGTTGGCGGTGATGTCTCGCCCAACCTGACTTGAAGAGAGTACGGCTGATCAATGTGGGAGCTGGCTTGCCTGCGAAGGCGGCCTGACAGCCGACCTGGATGTTGGATCAGGCCGGGTACCTATCCGTTATTTAGGTAACGGCTGCTATGGGTTTCGCCCTTACGGCGACTCACTTTGGAAAGGCCGGAATGCCGGCCCAGCCCAAAGTAAGCAAAGGACTCTTGCCCCAACACTCGGCACCTCGCCTAGGCTCGGTGTGCCCGTAATCCGACAAGGATTTGGGGGACCGCCTTAGATCAAGATCAAGAGCGGCTCCCTTCGCATCGTGGTTAGCGTTTAGATACCTACGACTATCGCCGACAAGCCGGCGCCTGCAGCTGCTTGGCAGAGTCAGCCCAACCGTGCCGCCGCGCGCGCGACGATCTCACCGCGCACTCTGCGCGATTCGACGGTGCGCTTGTTGGCTTCTTCCAGCACGTGCTGGGGCGCGGTGTCCGGGCGGCCGGAGTCGAAGGGTGGCGCGGGGGCGTATTCAATCTGCAACTGCACCAGTTGCGCCGCCGCCTCGCTGTACAACTCGGCCGCCAGGGTCAGGGCGAAGTCGATGCCGGCGGTGATGCCGCCGCCGGTCAGCAGGTTGCCGTCACGGACCACGCGTTCGTGTACGGGGATGGCGCCGAGCGGGGCGAGCAGGTCGTGGTAGGCCCAGTGTGTAGTCGCCTTGCGTCCCCGTAGCAAACCTGCCGCGCCCAGTACCAGCGAGCCGGTGCACACCGAGGTCACATAGCGCGCCGTCTGTGCCTGGGCCTTGAGGAAGTCCAGGGTCTGCGGGTCTTCCATCAGTGCGCCCACGCCGGAACCGCCGGGTACGCAGATCACATCCAGGCGCGGGCAGTCGGCGTAGGTCATGGTCGGGGTAAACACCAGGCCAGTGCTGGAGGTGATGGGTTCCAGGTCTTTCCACACCAGGTGCAGGTTCACCTCCGGCAGTGAACCCAGCACGTCGTAGGGGCCCGTGAGGTCCAGTTGCTGGATGCCGGGGAACAACAGAAAGCCGATCTGCAAGGTCATGAATGAAGCTCCGTGAAAGGGGTGGACGGCTTCACTCTAGAGGCCTAGGCTTTGGCGAATACGCCATTGAAGCCACGAATCACGCCAATCATGCCTCGAATCGTTCACGTCCTCGCTTTCGATAATGCCCAGGTGCTCGATGTGACCGGGCCGCTGCAGGTGTTCGCCTCCACCAATGACCTGGCGCGCCAGCGCGGCGAACCCTTGCCTTACGCGGTGTCGGTGATCGCCGCCCAATCGGAACCGGTGATGACCTCCGCCGGCCTGGCCCTGGTGGCCGAGCCGTTACCGGCTGCGGACGCGCCGTGCGATACGTTGGTGATCGCCGGCGGTTGGGGCGTGTACGGCGCTGCCGAAGACCCGGCCCTGGTGGATTGGGTGCGCGAGAAAGCCAAACACACCCGGCGCATGACGTCCGTCTGCACCGGCGCGTTCCTGCTGGCCGCCAGCGGCATGCTCGACGGTTGTCGCGTGGCCACTCATTGGACCCGTTGTGAAGAGCTGGCGCGCAAATTTCCTTCGTTGACGGTGGAGTCCAACCCGATTTTCATTCAGCAGGGTGCGGTCTGGACGTCCGCCGGTGTCACCGCTGGCATCGACCTGTGCCTGGCGCTGGTGGAGGAAGACCTGGGCCGCGCCATCGCCCTGGAAGTGGCGCGGCACCTGGTGGTGTTCCTCAAGCGCCCCGGTGGTCAGTCCCAATTCAGCGTGACCCTGTCCCTGCAAAAAGACGACAGCCGTTTCGCCGAACTCCACGCCTGGATGGCCGAAAACCTGACCCTCGACCTGAACATCCCCACCCTGGCCGCCCAGGCCGGCATGAGCGAGCGCAGCTTCGTGCGCCACTACCGTGCCGAAACCGGCCAGACCCCGGCACGCGCCGTCGAGTTGATCCGCGTCGAAACCGCGCGCCGCCAACTGGCGGACAGCACCGCATCGATCAAACGCATCGCTGTGCAGTGCGGGTTTGGCTGTGAAGAGACCTTGCGACGCAGCTTCCTTCGCGCCCTGTCGGTGACGCCCCAGGCCTACCGCGAGCGCTTTTCGCCAAGCAGTTCAAGCAGCGCATCAAGCGTGGCGTGTGGCGCTTCCTGAGGAATATTGTGGCCCACGCCCGGCAGCACCTGGCGTCGGTAAAACCCGCTGAAATGCTCGATGTCATTATCCTCGTCGGGCGGCGGGCCCACGCCATCATCGGCGCCGCACAACGAAATGCTCGGCACTGAAATTGTCGGTTGCAGGGCCAGCGCGGCTTCAATGGATTCCAACGCCGGGTCGCCGGGCGCGTACATGAAACGATGGCGATACGAGTGAATCACCACCTCGACGAAATCCGGGTTATCGAACGACGACGCGGTCTGCTCATAAAGGCCCGGCCCCTCGGCCCAGGACGGCGACCACAGTGCCCACAACAGCTTGCACAGTTCACGCCGGTTGGCGGTCAGGCCGTCCACGCCGCGCTGGGTGTGAAAGTAGAACTGATACCACAAGCGATGCTCCGTCACCGGCGCCCTGGGCTTCAGTGACTTGGCGATGTCCTGGATGTTGTAGCCATCCCCGGTCACCAACCCGCGCACCCGCTCGGGCCACAGCGCCGCGACGATACACGCGGCACGCCCACCCCAGTCATAGCCGGCGAGGGTCGCCTGGGGAATGCCCAGCGCATCCATGAAATCCAGCAGGTCCTTGGCCAACGCCGCTTGTTGCCCGGAACGCATCACCTGCTCGTTGATAAAACGCGTCGGGCCATAACCGCGCAGATACGGCACTAGCACCCGACACCCGCGCGCGGCGAGTACCGGCGCGATCTCGTCATAGCCGCGCGGGTCGTAGGGGAAGCCATGCAGCAGGATCACCGGCGTACCGTCGAGTGGGCCGTGGGCTTCATAAGCCACGTCGAGCAGGGTGGTGCGCACGGTGTGCAGGGGGAAGGCGATGGTCATGGCGGGCTCCTGTCAGGTGCTGGAACTCTAGCCGAAAGGCGTGACGGCAGGGTGCGGGACTGAAGGCTGGGGCGTTACGTGTCCAGGCCGAGGTCGGCGCGGCGCAGCACATGCTTGAAGTGATGCCGCCACAGGTCCACCCCCAACTGCCCCGACCGGTCCAGCGACGAACCCATCGTGAGATCGCTGATCAAGGTCGGCTGCAACCCCGCGTCAAATAGCGCAAACCCCGCCGCCAGCACACAGGTGTCGGTCTGGATGCCGCACACCAGTACGCGCTCTGGCCCGAGGCTTTTCAGGTAGGCAACGGTCTCGGGTGTCGGGGCGTAACCGTGCTTGATGAAGATGCGGTCGGCTGCAATCAGGCTCTGGTCATTCGGTGCCGGTTGCCAGCCGAGCTGCCGGGCGAAGGGCGTGATGCTTTCGTCATGGCGTTCCACGGTGGCGACTGACGGCATGCGCCCGAGCAGGGCGTTGATGCCGTCCACCAGCCACGTGGGCGGGTTGAAGGAAGGTTGCACGTCGATGATCAGCAGTACCTGGCGCATGGCGTTCCTGTCCGTGGTCGAGGGCCTGCCCATTGTGCACAGGCCACTTCAGGGTTGCCAGGTGGTTTTCTGCCCGCTGAGCTTACGGTCCAGAAACGATGCCGCACTGATCAACGCCAGGTGGCTCAAGGCCTGGGGTGTATTGCCCAGGTGCCGGGCCTGGTTGTCGAACTCTTCGGCGTAGAGGCCCAGGGGGTTGGCGTAACGCAGCAGTTGTTCGAATTCCAGGTGGGCCTTTTCCACTTGCCCGGCGCGGGCCAGGCATTCGACGTACCAGAACGAGCAGGCCGCAAACGCGCCTTCGGTGCCTTGCAGGCCATCGATCTGGCTGTCGTCGTTGCGGTAGCGGTAGACCATGCCGTCGCGCACCAGGCTTTTCTGAATGGCTTCCAGGGTCGAGAGCCAGCGTGGATCGGTCGCCGCGACAAACCTCACCAACGGCATCAATAGCATGGAACCGTCGAGCGCCGTGGTGCCGGTATGCTGCACGAAATGCCCGCGTTCTTCGTTCCAGAAGTTGCTCCAGATGTCGGCGTAGATCGCTTGGCGAGTCTGGTCCCAGCGTGCAAACGGCGCCGGCAATGAACGCTTGGAGGCCAGGCGGATGGCGCGGTCCAGCGCCACCCAGCACATCAGTCGTGAGTGCAGGAAGTGATGCTGCTCGCCACGCATTTCCCAGATGCCCACGTCTTTGGTGTTCCAGATTTCACAGACCTGATCGGCCACCTCCACGGTGTGTTTCCAGCCTTCATGGGAGATGGCCTCGCCGTACTTGTTGACCAGGTAGACGGCATCCATCAGTTCGCCATAGATGTCCAGTTGGATCTGGTCGAACGCCTCGTTGCCGATGCGTACGGGTTTGGCACCGCCGTGGCCGGCGAAATGATCGAGTTCGGCCTCCGGCAATTCCTGGCGGCCGTCGATGCCGTACAGGATATTGATCTTGGTCGGCTGGTTGCAGCAGTCGCTGACCCGGCCTTTGAGCCAGCGCATATAGGCATTGGCTTCTTCGACAAAGCCCAGGCGCATGAAGGCGTAGACGGTGAACGATGCATCGCGGATCCAGGTGTAGCGGTAGTCCCAGTTGCGCTCACCGCCGGGCGTCTCGGGCAGGCCAAAGGTGGCGGCGGCGATGATTGCGCCGTGTTTGCGCGAGGTCAAAAGCTTGAGGGCCAGGGCCGAGCGGTTGACCATTTCGCGCCAGCGCCCGCGGTAGTTCGATTGCGCGATCCAGCCGCGCCAGAACGTCAAGGTGTGGGCCAGGGCCAGGTCGGTGCAGCGGCTGTCCACCCGTTCATCCTCCTGGCCACCGAGGACGAACTCGGCGCCTTCTTCCTGGCCCAGGGTAAAGCTGGCCACGGCGGCACCGTCTTTGATCTGCAGCGGGTAGCTGCCGGACAATCGCAGACCGGGTTGGCCTTCGGCACTGAAGCACACCGTGCCATCGTCACGGGTGGCTTGGGTGGGCGTTCGCGCGTAGTCGTGGCGTACCGCACAGCGCAGATGAATGTCGGCCTTGCCACTGACCACACGCACCCGGCGGATCAGCAGCGGCAGGTCATCAACGTCCTCGCTGATGGCCAACAAGTCAGTGATCTCCACCACGGCCTCGTCGCTGAGCCAGCGCGTTTGCAGCACGTTGGTGTCGGGCAGGTAGATCTGTTCGCGACGGGCGTTGGGCAGGTCCGGGGTGAGTTGGAAAATGCCGGCGTCGGGACTGTCCAGCAGTGAACAGAAGATCGACGGGCTGTCGAATTCCGGCCAGCAGAAGAAGTCGATGCTGCCTTTGTCGTTAACCAGTGCGGCACTGCGCATATCGCCGATGATGCCGTGGGCATCGATGGGGCTTTGTTGTTCGTTCTTCAAATCAACCATTGCCACGGAACTCCGGATAAAGGCTCATGCCGCCATCAATAAAGAGCGTGCTGCCGACCACATAATCGGACGCATCGCTGGCCAGCCACACCACGGCGTTGGCCACGTCTTCCACGTCGCCGACTCGCCCGTAGGGGATCAGCTTCAACAGTTCCTTCTGCGCTGCGCCTTCGGTGGCCGCGCGATTGATCGCGGTGCGTATCGCCCCCGGCGCAATGCCGTTGATGCGGATGCGCTGTTCGCTGACTTCCTGGGCGAGGGTGCGCATCAGCATCTCCACGCCGCCCTTGGACGCTGCGTAATTCACATGCCCGGCCCAGGGGATCAGTTGGTGCACCGAACTCATGTGGATGATTTTGCCCGCCGCCCGCGATACGCCTTCGCGCACGCCCTGGCGGTTGAAGATGCGCACCGCCGCGCGGGCACACAGGAACTGGCCGGTGAGGTTGACGCCGATCACCGCGTTCCAGTCGTCCAGGCTCATGTCCACCAGGTTGGCGTCCTTCTGCATCCCGGAGTTGGCCACCAGGATGTCCAGGTGACCGAAGGCATCCAGGGTCTGGGCAAAAAGCCTCTCTACATCGTCTTCTTTTGAGACGTTGGCGCCGATGGCAATCGCCCGGCCCCCCTCGGCGTTGATCTGCTCTGCCAGGGCCTCGGCCGGTGCGGCCTGGCTGTTGTAATTGAGCACCACGGCCGCTCCGGCTTGCGCCAGCGCCTTGGCCGCGCCGGCACCGATTCCGGAGCTGGCACCGGTCACCAGCGCCACTTGTTGCTCCAACGAAATACGCATTGCTCACCGACCTTGAATTCGTGAGTTCAAGTAGCTGACTGATCGCGCGCAAAGGAAGTTCACCCGTGTGAAATTAGCGACTACAACCATGGTGAAAAATGGAATAACAGAACTATAAAAAATAACCATAAGATACTAAAAAACCGCTCAAAAGCGTTTGACAGGCTTTTTCGTCGCGTGTCTTATAGGCACACATCAACCCGCTCCGTTGGTAGTTCGGAAGTCATCGCGGGGCCACCTATAAGAGAAATCCATGTGCCATTCGGCCGATATAGGGGAACTACCCGTTCAGGTAAAAGCAGCGGCCTTAGTTGGCGTGCATAAGTTAGTTGGCGTGCCTAAGTTAGTCATCTTCGATTGCGATGGTGTCCTCGTCCAAAGTGAAGAAATAACCCTGTCTGTATTGATCTCCATGCTTAATGCTCTTGTTCAGGGCGACACGATGCTTGATGTGACACATTTCACCGAACACTTTCGTGGGCGGAAGATTGCTGAGTGTTTGCGCGAAGCCGAGCAGATATTAAATATCAGTGTGGACGAAGTGTTTGAACAACGCTTTCGCGAGCGAGCGCTGCACGCGCTGACACTCGGGTTGACAGCGACGGAAGGAATAGTCGAAGTGCTGGAAAGTTTGGAAGTGCCTTATTGCGTCGCCTCGAGTGCACCACGCAACAAGATAGAACACTGTTTGCGCCTGGCTGGACTGTTTTCTTATTTCGAAGGGCGGATATTCAGCTGTTATGAATTGGGTCGTTGGAAACCCGATCCGTTGGTGTTTCTGACGGCTTGTCGCACTTACAGTATTGATGTGAGTGATGCGCTGGTAGTTGAAGACAGTGTGACGGGTATCCAGGCAGCCGTTGCTGCCCAAATAAAAGTGCTGGGCTTTGGTCCACCGCATCGGCATGCGCAATTGGCCGCGGCGGGAGCATTGCCGATTGCCGACATGCGTGAAGTATTGACCATTTTCAATTGACTTATTAACTCAGGGAGGCGGCGTTGTGAACACACTTGGTTACCTGGAACGGCTCAAACGCAACGATCAATCTTCAGAAGTGTGGTGGGATTCGTCGCCTGCCGTGTACCTGCCGTACAAACAACACCTGCTGGAAAAATACCCGGCGGCCGCGGTTTATATAGAAGCGTTGATGCCGGATGAGTTTTCCCAACCTTGGGGCTTGTGCAGTGCGACCACCAACCCCCGGTTGGTGACGGCCGTGATCCTCGATAAGCGTGAGTATTGGTCCTCACGTTTCAACTTGGCCAACCTGTCTCCCAGTGAGTTGCGCAAGCAGTTGTACAACGAGGTCATTGTTGAAGGTGCCGCGACGCTGATGCCACGGTGGGTGCAATCGGCACAGGTCGAAGGTTGGATTTCCGCCCAGGTCGACCCGGTTGACGTGCGCTGTACTGAACGGATGACCACCCGAGGGTTGGAGTTGCAGCGCCTGGCGCCGAACGTGATGGTCAAGGTGCCCGGCAGTCTGGAAGGGCTGGTCACGGTCGAACACCTGGTGGCCCAGGGTGGGTCGGTGAATATCACCTTCTGCTTCACGGTTGCGCAGTTCCAGGCCGGTATCCAAGCCATCGAGCGCGGCTTGGCGACTGCGCGCAGCAACGGGATCGACACCGGGCGCTGCAAGTACGTGATCACCTTCATGATCGGGCGTTTCGCCTGCCAGCCCGAGTTCACGCTGCAGGCTGCCGAGCGTGGTCTGGCCTTGAGTGCCGAGGAACTGCGCTGGGCTGAGTTGTTGATCTACGAGCAGATCCAGGCGCTGGTGGCGGCCTCGAGCGTGCCGGTCAAGACCCTGCTTTCCAGCATAAAGGTCGATGTGGACGAACGTGGCAACAAGCATTGCTGGCATCTGGAGAAGACCGGGCAGACGGCGACCTGCTACACGCTGACACCGGAGGTGGTGGAGTTCCTGATCGAGCGCGAAAGCCATGGCAAACCCGTCGTACCCGCGCTGGAGCACCAGAAACCGCCCACGTCGACCTTTGCGAAGCTGATTCGCATCCCCTATTTCTACGAAGCCTACTTTGTCGACAGCATTGAACCGTACGACTTCGGTAACCATGAAGCCTTTATCAACGCCTGCAATGAAGCCAACAGCGCGCATCGGCGCCTGGCGGATTACTGCGTTCGGCTCTGCCCAGTGACCAGACCGTTCAAACGCGCACTCAACGCGTTGCTCGCCGCCGAATTTGGGGTGATTGCATGAACAGGATGATCGGGTTGTGGGCGCACCCACGTTCGCGCTCCACGGTGCTTGAGCGCGTATTTATCGAGCGGGGCGATTTCGAGGTCTTCCATGAGCCTTTTGCGCATATGGCATTTTCCGAGGACTCGGCGATCCCCTCTGATGAGTGGGATCACAGTTTGCCCACGACTTACCAAGGCATTAAAGAACATCTGCTTGATGCCCGTGAGCGTGCGAATGTCTTTCATAAAGACATGTGTTATCACTGTTTGGATGACTTGAAAATTGATATTGGCTTTCTCGCGCAACAGGACAATATCTTTCTTATTCGCGAACCCGCCAGCAGCATTATTTCCCATCATCGGGTGCATCCCGAAATGCCCTTGCAGGCCATCGGGCATAAAGCGCTGTACGACATATTTTGTGTCGTCACCAAACTGACGGGGAAAGTGCCTTATGTGATCAATGCCGATGATTTGGCCGCAGAACCGGAGCGGGTGATTCGCAAATTGTGTGATCACCTGAATATAGAGTTTCTGCCACACGCCATGACGTGGAAACGTGAGTGCCCACAACAATGGAAGACGTGGCGTAGTTGGCATGTCGAAGCGGAAAACAGTGAGCGGATTGTTTCGCCAGATAAGCAGGGCGTCGATATTGAAGCAGTCGAACAGTATCCGAAGTTAAAGGCGATGTATGAATACCATCGAACGTTTTACGCGCGCATGAATGAATTTTGCCAATAGGGATTGTTGTATGAAAAAGTTGATTGTTACTGGAGCGGCCAACGGAATTGGCCGAGCCACTGTGGAATTGGCGATTCAGCAGGGTTATTTCGTGATCGGTGCGGACAAGGATGCCGAGGGCCTTAACGTGCTGCAAGGTCTGTATGGTGCTGATGTATTCGAGGCGCACAGTGCTGATTTCTCGGATATGGCTGTTATCAAGGGGTTTATCCCAACGCTTTATGAGCGGCATGCAAGTATTGACGGCCTGGTCAATAACGCCGGTATTTATCACGGCAAAAGTGTCTATGCCTACTCCGATGAGCAGATAGACGAGATCCTCACCGTCAACCTCAAGGCACTGGTTTACCTCTCCAAGGACTTCGCCGAACGGGAAATGCAGCATGAAGCCCCGCGCAGCATCGTCAACATCGCTTCGGTGGCCGGTGAAGTGGGCAGCTGCGATGCGCTCTACGGCGCCACCAAGGCGGCGGTGATCGGCCTGACCAAGGCCAATGCCTGGAACTTTGCGCCGTTCGTACGGGTGAACGCGGTCTCCCCGGCACTGATCCATGAAACCGCCATCTACGGCACCATCCCCGAATACCGACGCGCCGAGTACGCCCGCCAGGAAGTGCTCAAGGAGCCGATCCTGCCCAGTGGCGTGGCCGAGGTCATCTTGCTGCTGGTGGGCGATGCGATGCGCCATATCACTGGCAGAGTGATTCCGGTCGACAATGGAGCCTACCCACGATGAGCCTTCCGGTACGCAAGAGGAAACTGTTGCTGGTGGGCGCTGGCAACCTGTGCCTGCAGATCCTGAAGATTCTGGGGCCGAAAAACGCGTTCGAGTTTGTGGTGTTGGGCCGCAATGAGGAGGCCACGATCCGGCTGTGCAACCTGGTGGCGTTGTCCTGTGCGCAACTGGGCCAGTTTATCGACATCAAACCGGTGATTGCCGACCTGACGGACATCGGCAAGGTCACGCGGCTGTTACGTGAAGAAGCCCCGGATATGCTGGTGAACTGCGCGTCGTTGCAGTCATGGCGGGTCATCACCGGGTTGCCCAAGCTGTCGTTCGAGAAGCTCGACCAGGCCCAGTTCGGTCCCTGGCTGCCCATGCACCTGACGTTGATGCATTGCTTGATGCAGGCGGTGAAAGCCTCCGGCATCGCTACCAAAACCGTGAATGCGGCGTTCCCCGATGCGGTCAACCCGATCCTGGCGCGCATCGGCCTGGCGCCGGACATTGGCGTCGGTAATGTGGCCAATCTGGTTCCGGCCGTGCGTCTTTCCATCGCACGCTTGCTTGAATGTGCACCCGCTGATGTGCAAGTGCAGCTGTATGCCCAGCACTACTTCAGCCACTACGTGCCGCGCGGTGGTTTGCCACCGCGTGCCAGCTACCGCCTGTTGTATGACGTGCGCAATCGGCCAGAGGTGGCGCGCCTGCCGGCCGAGGCGATTTTCTCAACGGTGAAGTCCGAGTTCCGTCGCCTGGGCGGGGTGGATGGGCAATTCCTCACCGCGTGCTCTGCGGTCACGGTCATCGAAGGGTTGTTCTCGTCCGTGCCGGTCCTGGTGCATGCGCCGGGTCCTCTCGGGCTTCCGGGCGGCTATCCAGTGTGGCTGCACGAAGGGCGGATCCAGGTGCAGTTCTCCGAGGCTTGTCCACAGGATGAGGCGGTGCGCATCAATAGCATCTGCCAGAGCCAGGACGGCATCGACGAAATCCACTGTGATGGTTCGGTCACTTACAACCCGCACTGCATGGCCGTCATGCAATCGATGCTGGGGTACTCCAGGAACACCATGTCCATCGAGCAGTCCGCCGAGTTTGCCCATGAGCTGGCGAGTAAATACCTGGCCTTCAAAAATTCAACCTGGTAGGTGTGTGATGAATCAGATATCGGGGCGCAAGCACAACGATGTACCCAGCTATGCCAGGCAATATTCGGCGGATTTCGTCGAGCGTTGGGATGAGCTGATCGATTGGGAAAAACGCAAGGCCGGGGAGGGAGGGTTCTTCGAAAACCTGCTGCGTAGCCACGGTGTGCGCTCGGTGATCGACGTGTCGACGGGCAGCGGTTTCCATGCCGTCCAACTCAAGCAGGCGGGCTTTGAGGTGGTTGCCACGGATGGCAGCAGCACCATGTTGACCAAGGCGCGGGCGAATTTTCGCAAACATGGCTTGGACATTCAGTCCCATTATCGCGACTGGCACTCACTGGATCCCCAGGAACTGGGCCAGTTCGACGCCGTGGTGTGCCTGGGCAGTTCGCTGTGCCATGTCTTCGCCGCCCACGATCGGTTGCGGGTGTTGGCGAGGTTCAGGGCTTTGCTCAAACCGGGTGGTTTGCTGATTGTGGATCAGCGCAATTTCTTCGCCATCCGTGCCGGCAACTACAAGGCCAGCGGAAATTACTATTACTGCGGTAAGAACGCGTCGGTCAGCCTGGGACAGGTCGATGAGCACCTGTGTGAGTTCATCTATTCCTTTGATAACGCGGAACTGTACCGGCTGCAGGTCTATCCCCTGTTGCCGGGCGAATTGAAGGGGGAGGTGCTCAAGTCCGGGTTCACCCACCATGAGAGTTACGGTGATTTCGAACTGGACTACGACATGATGGATTGTGATTTCGTCATCCACACTGCGCGCGCCGAATAAGGAGGGCTTGATGAGCACACTCGTACAGAGCAATGCGCGCCCCTTGGACAGCGTCGTGCTGGCGGTGGTCCTCACCGGGTTCGTGGCCAGCACTTATGGTTTTGGCGTTTACCTGTTCGCCAACCTGGTGGTAGACATGCGCCGCGACATCGGTTTCGACTACACCACCGTGGGCCTGATCACCGGCGGCGCGCAGATTGGTTTCCTGCTGTTTTCATCGGTTACCAGCTATATCAGCCGGTTTTTCGAGGGATGGAAAATCAGCCTGGTGTCTACGGTGATGACGTCCCTGGCGCTGCTGGGGTTAAGCGTCAGTAACAGCATCTGGTTGTCGGGGGCGCTGTTGATCTTGCTCGGTGGCTGTTCCGCTTCGGTGTATATCCCGTTGGCGGAGATCGTTACCAAGGGCTTCAGCCCGGGCAATCGCTCGCGGGTCATGGGGCTGATTTCCAGCGGCACCAGCTACGGCGTATTCATCAACGGTTTGCTGGTGTCGTTTCTGACACTCAATGGTGGCTGGCGCTCGATCTGGCTCACCGCCGGGCTGATCTCGGTGGCCCTGTGTGGGGTGGCGTGGTTTCTGTTGCGCAACCTGGCTGCGGGCCAGGACGCCGGGTTTTCCGGCGAGGACACCACCGCCTTTGACCGTCAGCAACCCTGGCTCGGTCGCTCGTTGTACCTGACCTGGGCCATTGCCTTTCTCAATGGCATGGCGTTGCTGCCGTTCCAGACTTACCTGGCGCCGTTCCTGCGCGATGAATTGGGTGTGTCGGTACGGGACGCCGGGTTTATCTGGACCACCCTTGGTGCCGTAGGCATGGCGTCGGGTTTTCTGGTGGGCTGGATCGCCGACAAGGTGGGCGTGCGCGCGTCGCTGGCAATGTGTTTCCTGAGCGCGGGGCTGGCCGCCAGCCTGGTGTTCAGTTTCAACAGCCTGCCGTTGTTCTATCTGGCGGCGTTTCTGTTTGCGCTGGCGTTCTATCCCATCTTCGGGCTGGTCCCCAGTTATATCGGGCAAATCGTCCCGGTCAGCCGTCTGACCCAGGCCTTCGGTATTGCCAACGTGTTGATCGGCCTGGGTGGCGTGTGTGGCAATTTCCTGGGCGGGTTTTCCAAGGATTTGACCGGGTCGTTTTCGACGGTCTACTGGGTGGTGGCGCTGTTGCTGTTCGTGCAATGCGTGATGGTGTTCCTGTTGGGTAAACGGCCCATTTCGGTCGGGGAGGGCGAGCAGTCATGAGTTATTTTCCAGACACTTCAAACCAGAACCTGCACGCCTTTGCGTTCAGCCGCCGGCGCGCCGGGCATCCGAGCATGAAACACAAACCCGTGGTCATCTGGATGACCGGCCTCTCCGCGTCCGGGAAGTCGACCATTGCTGATGCGTTGGATATCGCGCTGCAGGAGCAGGGGCGAATCACTGCCATTATCGACGGCGATTCGGTACGCGGCGGGCTGTGCCGGGACCTGGGGTTTACCGACAGCGACCGCGACGAGAACATCCGTCGCGTCGCCGAAGTGGCGCGGTTGATGCTGGAGGCGGGGTTGATCGTGATCGTGGCGCTGATTTCACCTTCGTCGGCCAGCCGGCACTTTGCGCGTTCGATCATCGGCAACGAGTTTTTCGTCGAAGTGCATGTGGATGCGCCGTTGGAAACCGCGGAAAAACGTGATCCCAAGGGTCTGTATAAAAAAGCCCGCGCCGGGTTGATCAAAAACTTCACGGGTATCGACTCCCGCTACGATGTACCGGTGTTTCCGGAAGTGCATTTGGATACCCAGGCGCTTTCAGTGGAACAGTCGGTCGCGACGATTCTTGATTGGGTGGCGCATAACGACGGTTGCACCTAGCCGTCTGTCTTTGCGCGAGGATGACACTGTCTGCATGCTGAAAAAACAAGGTAATCTGCGCCATCGCAGGGAGAACGCGTTTTTTCAGGAGTAGGCATGACACATTTTACGGGCACTGCAAAATCGATCCGTTTGATTGGTGGGGCCCGGGTGTTGGATTTTATCAATACCACCAACGGCCGTCGTCCTGGCACTTCGCTCAAGGTCATGGAAGAACGGCTCACCAGTCTCCAGTTCTTCTTCGAGTGGGCAGTGCACGCGTCGTTGATCTCGGCCCGAGAGTTTGACGACTACAAGCCGATGGTGTTCGAGTCTTCGATGGCCTACCAGCCGGACCTGGATGCGATCATCGCGTTCAGGGAATGCCTGTACGCGGCGTTCTATCCGTTGTCGTTACAAGGGGCCGCGCCCGATGACGCGTTGCAGCACATCAACCGGGCCTTCCAGCAAGGCGTTGCCTGGCGGGTGCTGTGTTCTGTCGATGGCAAACCTGCCTGGGCGTGGAAGCCCTGCACCACGACGCAGGAGCTGACGACCATGGTGCTCGGGCGCCTGGCCATCGAGGCCACGCAGTTACTGGTGTCCGGTGAACTGCACGCATTGCGCAGTTGCAGCGCCACTGATTGCGATTGGGTGTTCCTCGACATCTCCAAGAACAAGCAGCGCAAATGGTGTCAGATGAGCGTGTGCGGCAGCCGTGAAAAACTCAGTCGTCTGAGGCAGGTGGGCAGCACACACTCGTTTCGAGGTGATATGACGGGTAGCAATTGCTCCACTTAATAGGAAGCATTACTATTCACGCCCCGCCTCCCCAGTGCACCCGCGATGATCCCTCAGCCGCCCCGCAGAACAGGCTTTTTCGAACATTACGAAGAGTTGATCGGAACCTGGACGCGCCGCCTGAGAAACCGTCAACAGGCCGAAGACCTGGCCCATGACACCTTTGTGCGGGTGCTGGAGTCAAAATCCAGCGAGGTTGAGCAACCGCGCGCTTATCTGCATCAAACCGCGCGCAACATCGCAGTGGATGCCTATCGACGTGAAGACCGTCGCGAAGCTATCACGCTGGAAGCCTTTGATCAGCGTTCGCCCAACAGTGGCGACCCGGAGCATTTCATGCACGCGATCCAGTTGGCGGACTCTATCGAGCGGGCCTTGTCTGAGTTACCGCTCAACTGCCGCAAGATTTTCATCTGGCAGAAAATCGAGGGCCTGACCCAGCAGGAAATCGCCGAACGCCTGGGCCTGTCTAAAAACATGGTGGAAAAGTATATGATCCGCACCCTGCGGCATCTGCGCGACCGCCTGGACGCGATGGCGCCATGACCCAAGGATCTTCCACGATGGACAACCGTGCCCGAGACGAAGCCGCGCAATGGTTTGTGCGCCTGCAGGACGCCGAGTTGAGCATTGCCGAACGCCAGCGCTTCGACGCATGGCGTAATGAGCATCCCGATCACCAATATGAATTTGATGTGCTGCAAGGCCTTTGGAGTGCCACCGGCTTGCTGCCTAAAGCGCGCTTGCAGGCGTTGTGCGAAGCCCCGGTGGAGCGGCCCAAGCGGCGTGCCGTGTTGCGTTATGCGGTGGCCGCCGGTGTGATCGCGGTGGCCCTGGGCTTGGGTCTGTTCAGTGGGCTCGATCATCCGAAACCCTACAGCGCCGAGTTCAGTACAGGTGTGGGTGAACATCGCCAGGTGGCGTTGCCCGATGGCTCGGTGATGGACCTCAACAGCCGCACCGTGGTCGCGGTGCAGTATGAAAAAGGCCGGCGTGGCGTGGAACTCAAGCAGGGCGAAGCCATGTTCAGCGTCGAGCATGACACCAGCCGACCCTTTGTCGTGGCTGCCGGGGCAGGGCAGGTGACGGTGACCGGCACGCGCTTTGATGTGCGCCGTGATGAAGGCCAGACTCGCGTGATGGTCGAGGCCGGAACCGTGAAGGTACAGGGTGATTCACCGGACAACCTGGTGACGCTGACGGCTGGCCTGGGCACCCACGTCGACAACAAAGGATCGGTGGCAGCGGCCTACACGGTGAACACTGAAGAATTGACCGCCTGGCGCACGGGCAAGCTGGTCTTCAACAACGCTTTGCTGGGCGAAGTGGCACGCGAGGTTTCGCGCTACCGCGAGCGTCCGTTGCGGGTCAGTACGCCTGCGGTGGGTAACCTGCGCCTGACCAGCGTGTTCAAGGCCAACGACACTGACGCCTTGCTCAAGGCCTTGCCGCACATCCTGCCGGTGGCCTTGCGGACCTTGCCGGACGGCAGCCAGGAAATTATTTCACGCTGACATTCAGGTTTTTTTCGAGTTCTTCGTCTTCTCCTGCAACTGCAACTGGTTTGCATTAACAGCCGCATGCTCTTGCGATCACAGGATTAGGTTCGACGTGAAAAAACTCGCCATCCACAACAATAAAACTTCCCGCTGGGCGCCGCTCGTCCTGGCGCTAGCAGTCAGTGCCACGCTCCCTGCGGCCTACGCCGCCGACGCCATTCATATCCAGGCCCAGCCCCTGGGCGCGGCGCTGAGCCAACTGGGCCAGCAAACTTCCCTGCAAGTGTTCTTCAGCCCCGATCTGGTCGCGGGCAAGCAGGCGCCGGCGGTAGACGGCAACCTTTCCCCTGAACAAGCCCTGCGCCAATTGCTGCAAGGCAGCGGCCTGGACTACCAGATCGACGCCGGTTCCGTGACCCTGCGCCCGCTGAACAGCGGCACCGGTGAAGTCGGCTCGCCCCTGGAGCTGGGTGCCACTGATATCAAGGTGGTCGGCGACTGGCTCGGCGATGCCAACGCTGAAGTGGTGCAGAACCATGCTGGCGCCCGTACCGTGATCCGCCGCGAAACCATGGTGGAGCAGGGCGCAATGAACGTCGGCGACGTGCTGCGCCGTGTGCCAGGTGTACAGGTGCAGGAATCGAATGGCACCGGCGGCAGCGATATTTCCCTCAACGTCGGCGTACGTGGCTTGACGTCACGGCTGTCGCCACGCTCCACCGTGCTGATCGACGGTGTGCCGGCTGCGTTCGCACCCTACGGCCAACCACAACTGTCGATGGCACCGATTTCCGCCGGCAACCTGGACAGCATCGACGTGGTGCGCGGTGCTGGCTCCGTGCGTTATGGGCCACAAAACGTCGGTGGCGTGATCAACTTCGTGACCCGTGCCATCCCCGAGAAATTCTCCGGCGAAATCGGCACCACCCTGCAAACCTCTGCCCACGGCGGCTGGAAGCACGTGGACAACGCCTTTATCGGCGGTACCGCCGACAACGGCATCGGCGCCGCTTTGCTGTACTCCGGGGTCAATGGCAACGGTTACCGCAACAGCAATAACGCCAACGACATCGACGACGTCATCTTCAAGACGCACTGGGCACCGACCGATCAAGACGACTTCTCGCTGAACTTCCACTATTACGACGCCAGCGCCGATATGCCCGGCGGCCTGACCCAGAAGCAATTCGATGCCAACCCGTACCAATCGGTGCGTGATTGGGACAACTTCAGCGGGCGCCGCAAGGACGTGTCCTTCAAGTACATCCGCCAGATCGATGACCGTACCCAGGCCGAAGTGCTGACTTACTATTCCGACAGTTTCCGCGGCAGTAACATCGCCAACCGCGACCTCAGGACGATTGGCTCTTACCCGCGCACCTACTACACCTTTGGCATCGAGCCGCGGGTGTCCCATGTATTCGATGTGGGCCCGAGTACCCAGGAAGTCAGTGTGGGTTATCGCTACCTCAAGGAAGGCATGCATGAGCAGGCCACCAGCCTGAACCTGGTCAACAATGTGCCGACGCCGGGTGGACAGAGCGACGGTCACGTGTATCAGGACCGTACGGGGGGCACCGAGGCCAACGCGTTCTATATCGACAACAAGGTTGATATCGGCAAGTGGACCATCACGCCGGGCATCCGCTTCGAGGACATCCGTACCGAATGGCACGATCGCCCGGTGGTTGCATTGAATGGCACCCGTACCCAGGAAAAACGCCGCGAAGTCTACAACAACGAACCGCTGCCGGCCTTGAGCGTGATGTACCACGTATCCGACGCCTGGAAACTCTTCGCCAACTACGAGACCTCGTTTGGCAGCCTGCAATACTTCCAACTGGGTCAGGGCGGCACCGGCGACCAGACGGCCAATGGTCTGAACCCGGAAAAGGCCAAGACCTACGAAGTGGGGACGCGCTATAACGACAATGTGTGGGGCGGCGAGCTGACGTTCTTCTACATCGACTTCTCGGATGAGCTGCAATACGTCAGCAACGACGTGGGCTGGACCAACCTCGGCGCGACCAAGCACACCGGCATCGAAGCGTCGGCCCATTACGACTTGTCGAACCTGGACCCACGTCTGGACGGCCTGACCGCCAATGCCGGCTTCACCTTCACCAAGGCCACCTCGGAAGGCGACGTACCGTTCAAGGGGCGCGACCTGCCGCTGTACTCCCGTGAGGTCGCCACACTGGGCCTGCGCTATGACGTCAACCGCTGGACCCACAACCTGGATGTGTACGCCCAGTCCGGCCAGCGCGCCCCCGGCACGACCAGTACCTACATCACTCAAGGCACGGCTGACGGTCAGTACGGTGATATCCCAGGCTATGTCTCAGTCAACGTGCGCAGCGGTTACGACTTTGGCGAGCAGTTGTCCAACTTGAAACTGGGCGTGGGCGTGAAAAACGTCTTCGACCAGCAGCACTACACCCGCTCCAGCGACAACAACTCCGGGCTGTACCTGGGGGAGCCCCGCACGTTCTTCGTACAGGCCAGCGTCGGGTTCTGATCGACACATTGCCGCTCTTCCTGCTCAGGTCGAGCGGCGCTGCCTGCCGACAGACCGTCTTGTCTCTCACTCGATCAGATGCTCTTCCTACTTCGATTCTGGAAACTTTCAGCGGTCTCAGGAACCGGTTCCTACTGTTCTGCCACACAGAAGATGCCTGCCTTTGCTGGCTTCCTTGACGACTCAACGTCAGGCACCTGAATACACCGAACTGGAGAACTGGAATGTCGGTATCAGCATACAATCAGAGCGTCGCTCCTTCCCTCGATAACGCCTCCCTCGGAGATGCTAAGCCCGGTGCCGAGCGATCTGCTGCCGCATCAAGTGTCCAGCTTACGGTAGGCGTCAATTTCACTGCGCAGTCCAATCACGCCGGCCCGGTATTCGGTGGCCCGCCGCCGCGTCCACTGCCGGAAAACTTACGCCCGAATCCCGGCCCGCCACCACGTCCGAACCCCTCGTTGCCAGACCCCTATTACTCGAAACAAAGTAACGAGCAATTGGCACAAGGCCTTTTGAATAATTATGGCGCGTTCAAAGGGCGCTGGCCTTCACGTTATGTCACGGAACAAAGTCTGCAGAAAGTGGCCAAGCAGCCGTTGACTGGCAACCCTTACAAGGACCCGAATATTCGATTGGCGAACGAGGTGCTGCGGCGTCCCGGGTTGCTGCAATCGCTCGATCGCAACGGCAGCACCGGTGCGTTGGATGGCCGCTTGTCCAGGGACGATATCACCAGTTTTGTTCGTTCGGACAATCCGTTGAAACTGAGTGACGACAAGCAAATCGTTCAAGACATGCTGAATAATTTCAATGCGCTGAAGGGCGGGTACTTCAGCAGCACGATTAAGCTCAGGGAGCTCAATGCACGTGCAACGCAACCGTTGTCCGGCAATCCCTACAACGACCATCTCATCCAGCTTTCGCGGGAGGTCATGGCACGTTCTGATCTGAGATCAGCGATGGATAATATTTACAGCTGGCAGCGCGATGGCAGGATTTCTCGCCAGGAATTGTACACATTGCTGGGTTAGACCTGGGGCTCCCTGCCGTGCGCTAGGCGGCAGGGGGCGGCAAGCGCTTGACGTAACCCTGCACCCCAATCACATGGAACTGATTGCGAAGATCTACCACAAAGAAAATATCCAGCGGCCATTGAGTGCCGCTGGGGGCCTTCATCTACCGGATTAGGTCTGGACCATGAACTCGACATCATTTGAACCCCGTCACTCCCAGTACAACCCCTCGAATTTGGCGGCACTGACACAGGAGGCAAAAAATCCACGAGAGCCGCAGGGTCTCAACCTCACATCCTCGCCGAGGTTCAGCTTCAAGGCGCCCACCGCCGAAGACTTTGACAAAGGTTCTCGGGTGTTCACGGAGGAGTCGGCGCCCAGCGCTGTGACTTCCCTGTTAGCGAGTCTTTGGAACAAGTTGTCCCGCCGCTGAGTAATGCCGTTTTACACGGCAGGATTTTCCAACGCATGGATGCGCGGCAGGTGAGCTGGTTACAAGCGCTTAAGATTCCCCAGGGTCTATCCAGCGTTTTGGACGAGCTTCTTCGGAACCGTTGTTTCCTGCGGGCCACTCAATCGCTGCTTGTGCCATCTTGATTTCGAGGCCCTTTCGAGGATCAGGCAATCAAGGCCCAGGCTACGGAATCTAGATTAGGGTGGAGGTGAATCATGATTGGTCGTGTCAATAATCCGAGCTATACGCAAACGGCTGGGTCCAACGCACCAGGGCCAACGGGGAGTGGTCAGTCTCGCTATGAGGTCGATGCCCGCGCATTGGGTAAGCCGCTGCCGGCCGCGCAGCCAATCAACACCCGTTTCGCGAACGGCGCCGACCGGCACTTCGACGGCCAGAATCTGTACGGAGGCATGACGAAAGTTGGCAACCCCTTCGTCAGTTCCGACGACCATCTGCTGGCGACCGACTTGAAGAACAACCTGTCATTGCTGGACGCTTTCAAGAAAGATGGCCGGCTGACCCAGGGTTCTTTACAGGAGATCGCCAAAGAGGAACCCAGCAGCAGCAAAGTCTCGGAACGCACCATCATGTTGGCGCGAGAGATACTCAACCGACCCCGACTGAACGAAGCGATAATTGCGAAGGGCGGTGAAATCACGCATGACAGTTTGACCAGGGCTGGTGACTCAGAAATCGGCAATACGAACCCCAACACGCAAAGCGCGGATCCGTTCCATGCGAAAACCGACGCTCAGGTCGTCCAGGCATTCAGAGGCATGTTTGATGACTTGCGGGATAAGTCGGAAGACCGCTCATTCTTTTTCGAAAAACATCGGTACGTCAAAAAAGACACACTCATCGAGATCAGTAAGGATCCGAACCAGACGGATAAGAACGGCGAGCCTTTACGGGATGTGCGCACCGGGTTTCCGTTGAAAATGTACAGCGAACAACAGGTATACCTGGCCAAGAACCTGATGGAGCGGCCGGGTTTGATGGCCTCTCTGGACAGTTATAAAGCCAATGGCTACAACCTCTTTGGCAGTCATAACGATGATGGCTGGTTGAAGAACTACAGCATTGACCGCTGGCTGGAGAACGACAAGGAAGAGAAGGGGAAATAACGTAGGCAGGCGCGCATCAGCGGCTTGAAAGCATCAAGCCGGCGATGCCGCCCTGTGTTCAGACGCGCAGGATTTTTCCACTGACCGCCACCGCCGCAAGCAACCCTCCAATTAACAGAAAGGCAGTGGCCAGGCTGCTGCCATGGGCGATGAACCCGATCACGGCAGGCCCTGCCAAAATCCCCGCATAGCCCAAGGTGGTAATGGCCGGCACGGCAATGTGCTCTGGCATGACGTTCTGTTTGCCCACAGCGGTATAGAGTACCGGGACGATATTGGAGCACCCGGCGCCTACAAGCGCATAACCCAACAACGCCACTTCCCAGGCCGGGGACAATGTGGCGAGGAATGTACCGGCCGCAGCCAGTGCGCCACCGGCCACGATCACCCGGGTAGCCCCCAGCCGGCGCACGATGGCATCACCGGTCAAGCGCCCGGCCGTCATGGTCAAGGCAAAGGCTGCGTAACCCAGGCCAGCATAGGCTTCGTCCAGGCCGCGCTCGGCACTGAGGAACACCGCACTCCAGTCGAGCACCGCACCTTCGGCCAGGAACACGACAAAGCACAGGCAACCGATGAACAGCACCACGCCGTGGGGCACGGCAAACGCCGGACCGGAACTCTCACTGCCGTAAGGCAGCAAATGCGGTGCAGCCTTGAGCAGCGCCGCCAGCGTGATCACAATCACCACCAGCGTCGCCTGCAATGGCGACAGTCCCAGCCCCAGCAGCCCCGAAACGCCCGCTGCACCGACAATCCCGCCCAGGCTGAACAGCCCGTGAAAGCCCGACATCATGGTCTTGCCGCTGGCTCGCTCGACGATCACCGCCTGCAGGTTGACCGTAGAATCCACGGTGCCGAGGCCAGCGCCAAACAGGAACAACCCCGCCATCAATAGCGGAATCGAACTGACCGTCGCCAGCGTTGGCAACGCCAGGCAGATCATGATCGTTCCGGCACTCAGCACGCGTCGGCAGCCAAAGCGCGACGCCAACGCACCGGCGGCGGGCATGGCGATGATCGAACCGACGCCCAGGCACAACAGCAGCAGGCCCAGGGTGCCTTCGCTCAAATCGGCACGGGCCTTGGCATAGGGCACCAGCGGCGCCCAGGCTGCGATGCCGAAGCCAGCAATGAAGAAAGCGATACGGGTCGACATTTGCTCTAACCGCCCGGGAACCACGGGCGCTGAGGTGGGAATGGCAGTCATGAAAAATCCTTGGTTTTGCGTTCTACGAACGATGTCCGGCGTGACATCCTTGCACATCAGGTCGTGGTGCGCGAGCCGGGTTCCCTGGGGGAAGCCGTGGTCGTGAATTTTATTTTTACAAACCCGGAACGTCAGGAGGGTTCGTCGCCACACAAACGGTATCGAGTGTGTACGAGGCGGTCTGGAAGGTGCGTAATCCCTGTGGGGGCTTTTGAACCCCTGGGCCCTCGCGGCGGATTACCACCTTCCAGGCCGCCTCCGAAACCCTATCAGGCAGGCGTTTGCCTATCGACGCTGACTTCAACCTCCTCGGCGCACACTGTCGCAAAAGACCATGGCGACGGCGCGCGGACTTCGGCCTGATGAAAACGTCCGTTCAGGGGATTGAACGTGTAGTGCTTGCAGGATGGTGTGCAGCGTCGAGATCCCACACAATCTGCCCCTTCTTCAGCGCATGCACAGGTGGACGACCCCATGACCCTGTTCTACGACGCCCGCGGCAATATGTATGGCGTGGTCAGCCCGGCCTCGTTGAGAGACGCGGGCATTGCTGTACCCGAGAGCGCTGAGCTGGCTGCGCGTACGCGCAGCAACTGGACGTCGGCGGCCATCGCCTCCGAATGTAGTTGGGGCTCGCTGCCGCGTCCAGCCAGTGCCAAGTCTCATCGCTGCGATGGCTTGCTGGTCGGGCCGTTCCAGGCCGAGCCGCCCTTTGACTTGATGATTGTCAACACCGACGGTTCCTTGGCCGAGCGCAGTGGCAATGGCCTGACGATTTTTGCCCAGGCACTCACTGACCAGGGCCTGCTAAGCGGGGCCTGTGAGTTGAGGGTGCACCACGACAAATCGGACGCGGTATCACCCGTGTCGACATGGGTTGAACCGGCAATCCGTGAACAGGTTGCGGGGTTCTGGCTTGAGTTGGGGGTACCTGGTTTCGGGCCTGAGGTGGTGGGGGCGCAGATGGAGGTGGATGAAACTGAACTGAGTCATGTGAGCGAGTTGGCGGCGATCAACCCTCAGTGGGCGGCCAGCCAATTTGTGCGGGTGGGCAACCCCCATTGCGTGACACTGGTCGAGCAGGTGTCGGCATTGCCGGACAACACTCAGATGCAGCAACCCGCACTGTACGAGCCCTTGAAGACCATTGCGTTTGCTCCCCCGGCGGGTGGTGGTCGGCCCTGTCCGGCAGGGGTCAACTTGCAATGGGCGGCGCGCCAGCCCGGCAATCGAATCATCGCGCGCGTGTTCGAACGGGGGGAGGGGCCCACCGCGTCTTCCGGAACCAGCGCCAGTGCGGTGGCTTGTGCCGCTTGGCGGGCGGGCTGGGTGGAGAGTGGTGAGGTTGCAGTGGTGATGCCGGGTGGCATTGCGCCAGTTCGCTTGCACACCCAGGCCGAAACGTTGCTGAGCGTCAGTCTGTTCGGCACTGCGCAGTTGCAAGAATGAAGTTGTTTAACGGCTGACACTGTTAACCGGTGTCAGCCATTTCTATGTCAGTTAGTCATGCCGATGTAAGTCGGTGTAGGGCATTTCTTGTTATTAAGAAATGGCACGCTGGCTCGTTTTATTATTGTGTAAAAGACACTTCCAGCTTAGTTGTACGAAACTTCTTTTTTATTTGAAAACGGTCGATTCCTCCCCGAAATGACTAAGCTTTGAGACGTTCCAGCGCCTTTTCTCGATAACTAATTCTCTGTGTAGCGAGAGGGCCTGTCTCCGGGTGTTCATTTATTAACGGCGGGTAACAACGGATGGTTAACGCGTTTGTTTCGTCACGTTTCAATCTGGTTCTTCCACATGTAGATATCGACTTGCAAGTCCTGGCATTCAAAGGCAGTGAAGTCCTCGATCAACCGTTTTTCATTCACATACAGGTGGTCAGCGAAAACCCTTCCCTTGATCTGGAAGCGCTGCTCCACCAACCCGCCTACCTGGCTTTCGGCGAAGCGGACGACGGTTTGCATGGGCAGGTCTACGCCATTGGCCGGGATGACCCAGGTCGGCGCACCACGCGCTATCACCTGACCCTGGCGCCCCGCCTGGCTTACCTTGCGCACCGACGCGACCAGAGGATTTTCCAGCAGCGCAGCGTGCCCCAGATCATCGCCGAGGTCCTTGAGCAGCATGGCATCCTGGCGGATGCTTACGCCTTCGAACTTGGCCCCGTGGTTTATCCGCCGCGTACGTTCTGTGTTCAGTACGCTGAGAGTGATCTTCACTTCATCCAGCGGCTATGTGAAGAGGAGGGCATTCACTATCATTTCCGTCACAGCGTGGACGCCCACCTGCTGGTATTTGGCGATGACCAAACGGTGTTCCCGCGTTTGCCCGTGCAATGCTATAGCGCTCCTGGCGGGCCGCACGCCGATACGCCGGTTATCCAGCGTTTCGACGTGCGCCTGGGCATCCGCAGCCAGAAGACGGTGCGTCGTGATTACGACTTCGAACATCCTTCCGTGCACCTGCACGACAGCGCGGGGGCCGCGTCGACACTCCCACTTGAGGACTATCAGTATCCCGCAGGATTCACCGCTCATACCCGTGGCAAGCAGTTGGCACGGCGGAGTCTGGAGCTTCACCAGCGCGACCGGTATCGGGCATTGGGCAAGAGTGATCAGCCAGTGCTGCGCAGTGGGCACTTCCTTGAGATACGCGATCATCCCGACCCCTCCTGCAACGACCTGTGGCTGATCACGTCGGTGCGTCATGAGGGTTATCAACCCCAGGTGCTGGAGGAAGCGACGCCGGCAACCGACGTATTCCAGGGCTATCGCAATCGTTTTACCGCAACACCCTGGCAGGCCGTGCATCGACCCTCTCTCAGGCATACCAAGCCGACCATCAATGGCAGCCAGACCGCAACCGTGACCGGGCCCGCCGGTGAGGACGTGCATTGCGATGTGTATGGCCGAGTGAAGGTGCGCTTTCACTGGGACCGCCTGGACGAGGCGGATGATAAAAGCAGTTGTTGGTTGCGGGTGGCGTCCGGATGGGCCGGTGACGGGTTCGGTGCAACGATGATCCCGCGTGTGGGCATGGAAGTGCTGGTGACCTTCCTGGACGGGGATCCCGACCGCCCCCTGATCAACGGCTGCCTGCCGAATGCATTGCATCGGCCGACCTATCCCTTGCCACTGCACAAGACTCGCAGCGTTTTGCGCAGCAGCAGTTCCCTTGGCGGCGAAGGCTCCAACGAGCTGTACCTGGAAGATCGTCGGGGCGAGGAACTTGTCTACCTGCGTGCGCAGCGGGACCTGGAGCAACGGATCGGCCATGACAGTCGGCTGGAGGTCGCAGGGGAACGGCAAGAAGTCATCCACGGGATCAGCACGACTCACTTGAAAAGCGAAGAGCATCGTCAGGTCACCGGCGACCGCAAAGTGCTGCTCAAGGCGAGCGACTACCTTGATGTGCATGGCGATAGCCGGACCCACGTGGCACAGACGTTGGTCATTGAGGCAGGGCAGCAGCTCCACCTTAAATCGGGTGCCAGCCTGGTGATTGATGCCGGGGCAGAACTGAGCCTCAAGGCGGGTGGAGAGCATCTGGTCATCCAGGCGGGTGGCATTTTCAGCAGTCGTCCCATCGCGCTGGGCGGTTCGGCGTCTGTTACCCAATTGGCGGGCGCTTTCAGGGTGGCCGGTATGCCTGAGGTCTCCAAGGTACAAGGCACGATCATGAACTTGGCCAGGCAACTGGGAGCGGACTATTGCCCGGTGTGTGAGCATTGTCGCGAAGGCCTGTGTGATCTGCCAGGGAGGGCGGCCTGATGCAGAACTCGCCAAGTCAATGGATAAACCAACAGCAGCAGGCAGGGCGAAGCCTGTGTCTGATCCTCGATGGGCAGAATGCCGCGTGTCAGCCACTGCTGGCGGTGCGCAGTTTGTCAGACTATCGCAGCCTCTATGCCGAGACTGCGCTGGCGGATCTCATGAGGGAGGGCCCCGTGATCCTGCTGTTGAAACAGATGAGCGAGCCTGCATTACGAGACCTCTTGCTACAGCCTGAGAATAACTGGGGCTGGCTGGGCAGTTTGTCGTGCAAGGACCTGACTGGCGTGACTCGGCACTGGCGCGACCGTTTGCTGACGGGACCGGAGGGCGAGCAATCGCTGTACCGCTTTCACGACAACCGTACCCTGGCACGTGCGCTGGACTATCTGGGTGCGGACCACTGGCCGGTCTTTCTTGGCCCCTTGATCAGCGTGTGCTACTGGCACGAAGACCGCTGGCGCACGGCTGACAACCCGGCTGTCGGCGAGTATCCGCTGCCTGACCCGGTTCCTTGGCTGAACACGCCCAACCCGAACGCCGAAGCCATCCTGCACGCCAATATTCTGCGTTACCTGTTGGCTGTACACAGCGAAGAACTGGTCGCTTTGGTGGAATTCCAGGACCCGAGAATCTGGCTGGGCCAAGTCTTGGAGCTGGCGCGTGTCTGGCAATGGAGAGGGCCGGAACAATTGGAGTTTCTGGTGGTGCGACGGTTGGAGGAGGCCACACGCAACAGTCTCATTCGGTGGCAACCGCTGGTTGGGGAAGCGCCAGGTGATCATTTTGAACGGGTGGTGGAGCAGTGGCGATCAATGGAGGGAAAGGATGAATAGGCGAAGGCTTGGTGCGTGGGTTGTGGTGGGAATGCTGACGCTGACAGGCTGTGCGGGCAAGCCGGTTGACCACTTTACGCTGGAGGTGGATCTGCCGGCGGAGTTCCGCTTCATCGGGGGAGCCAACTACGGGCCTGCGACTGGGGAAACCTGCACGCTGCCAAGGCGTCGGGGCAAGAGGCCGGAGCGGAAGATTTTTATTGCACGTTACAAGCCTGTGGCCGAACGCGTGAGTGTTGAACTGCCGTTGAGTGAGGTGATTGAAGGTTGCCCTACGGTTTTGCGAAGTGTCGATTTTGATATGTATGCGAAGTGGGGTAAGCGAGATACGGATGTGGGAGGCGATCGTGCAGGCATCGCCATTCGAGATCGCTGGAATGATCAACCTGGCATGCCCGAGTCAGGTGTGCAGGAACTGATTGGGCAATGTCAGTGGCGCTTCAGGACGGTGGGGCCGTTTCATGCGATCAGGAAACTTCTGCAATGTCGTTCGAATAATGCAATAGGGCCGTTGCAGGAGTCCCTGGCCGGTGGTGCTGCTCAACGTGATCAGTTAGCGGGGAAAACGCTCAGGCTGGTGCTGACGGTCACGGACAAGGAAGAACCGGCTGTTGGTGATAACTGGGTGGTCGTTCCGGGTGGCTGGAAGCGTTGTAAAGGTAAAAGCTTTGAAGACCTTTATGCGTTTTGTAACGGCAACACCTCCGACTTTAAACCGATAAAAATGCCGGATGGTCGCGTTTGTGATGTTTATCCATCGTGTCAATAACAAGGAGCAAGGTCATGAAGCAGGATGCATGGAAGCAATCTTTTTTCAGTGATAGCAAGCCAGCCTGTTCACTGCGCGGGCATTGGGTGAGCTTTTGCCTGGTCGACGAACTGGGCGTGGGAGCGGCGTATGGGGGACTGCCATACACCGTCCACGATAGTGCAGGGCAGGAGTACAAAGGCAGGCTGAATGGAGAAGGGTTTGCCAAGCTAGACAATATTTTCTGTGGGCCTGTGGTACTTGTTCTCGACGATCTGTATTCAGGAACAGAGCCCCCCTATCTACAACTGATGTTGCGCCCCACCTACAAACTTCCTATCACCGAGCTTCAAGTTCGGGCTGAACAGACTCGGTTTGCCGCCTCTGATGGCCAGCGCCTCGACAGTAATCCTGCTCAGCACAAGGCCAACCGGTTCTATCAAGTGGAAGTGCGTGATTTGGTCCGCCATGTCGCCCATTTGCCACCGGTTGCGCAGCGGAGTCATCAACCCCTGCGACACGCGTTGAACATGATGGGTGAGCTGGGATTTGGACCACCTCAATCGAACTTGGTAGGAGTCGTGTTGTTTCCCAACAACCACACCGCTCTGGAAGTTCGACCACTCAGGGCCTTTCGCCCGATGCTTTCAACCGACGACGGTTTCTGCGCCTTGAACCTTTATCAGTTGGCATTGATGGCCACCTTGAGTTATTGCAACTTCGGCCAAGTGCCACCTGAAAAGCCCCACGACCACGTTCGCTTTCCCCTTGATCCCAGCATCGGGCATCTATTTGCCGAAGAGCTTTCGGGTTCCCATGAGGCTTGGCGATTTGATGCAGAACAAGTCGACCGTTTTTACCCCCTTTACGAAGAGGTCCCTTACTCCCAGCGTTTTGAGATTTTGCCCTTCGATCCAGAGCTATACCCACAAAACCAACCGGAGCTGCAGGAAAAGCAGGAACATCCAGCGAATGTGCACTTTTTCGATGATGAAGCGCTTGGTACGGATACTCAGGCGTTTATTACCCATCACGATGAAGTAATCCTGATCGCGGTGCGTGGTACCGCCAGTGGTGCGGACGGGATGCGAGATGCAAACGCTCATCAGGTCCCTTACACGGAAGGAGTCGGCAAGGCCCACCAAGGTTTTTATCAGGCTTACCGGGCAGTGCGCGATTTCGTATTGCACTACCTCGACCAATTCCATACCGGCCAACGAATTATCATCTGCGGCCACAGCCTGGGCGGCGCAATCGCTTTACTCCTCGCAGAAGGTCTGCGCAGGGCTCCGGAGTGCAACTACAACATCCTCCTCTACACCTACGGCGCCCCCCGCGCCGCCGACTCTGAATTCACCCAAGGTGCTTCAACCCTGGTCCACCACCGTATCGTCAACCACAACGATCCCGTCCCCAGCGTCCCGGCCCCTTGGATGAACACCACCGCCAAACTCTGGATCCCAGGCGCCGTCACACTGTTCAGCGCCCCTGCACCGGGCGGCCTGCTGTTCGCCGCCGGGTTGGTGCGTTTTGGCGCAAACCCTTACCAACACCACGGCGAACAGCACCATTTCATGCCGATCATGCTGCCGGATGGCACACAGTCTTCGGTGTTGTGGAAACCCGGTTGTGAATCCATCCAAGAGGCCGGTTGCAACCGAACCTTGCAACTGCGTGGCGACATGCCCGAGCGGGATAACCTGCTGAGACAGCTGTTCCAGGCCAACCAGCACTTCATGACTGCCAGCTACATTCCGGCGGCGTGGGCAACGCTACGTCGCTGGCAGCAAACCCAGGAAAGCAACGGCCCACTGGTCACGCCAAGCGAGTTCGAGCTGCTCGACCTGGCCCTGGAGACCATGCGCCAACAACTGCGCAACAAGCGCCGGGAACTGGCCCGCCTAAGGTCTGCCAACGACCGAGGCTATGAACACAACGAAGCCCTGAATAGCGAGATCGACCGCTTGCACACCAGCCGTGAGCGCCTTGCGACTCTGCGCTGGCGCCGCCTGGAAGCCCGTGATGTCTACGGCAGTCAAGCCCATAGCGCCAACGTGCAACCCAGCCTCAAGCGCTGGTTCAGCCACCGTGAAAACCGTGAGCCGTCGCAAGTCGCCAGCATCCCCCCCGCGCAGCTTCACGCATGGGGGAGGGCGCAAACGCTGGATATCGACTCAATTGTCTGAACCCGGTTTTACACAAACTCAACCTGCGCCGGCTGACGCCGCATCAGCACTTTGCCGTTGCGGATCGAGTACAGCGGCAAGCCCTGACTGCGGATGACCTCATAGTCGCTGTCCGCCGAAAGGATCAACAGGTTGGCGGGGCGTCCGGGTTCCAGACCGTAGCGGTCACCCAGGGCCATGGCCTTGGCACTGTTGTCGGTCACCAGGTCGAGGGCGCTTTGCAGGTTGCGGTAGCCGAGCATGTGGCAGATATGCAAACCGGCCTCCAGCACCCGCAGGATGTTGCCGTTGCCCAAGGGGTACCAAGGGTCGACGATGGAATCCTGGCCGAAACACACGTTCATGCCGGCCTCCAGCAGTTCATTGACCCGGGTGACGCCACGGCGTTTCGGGAAGCTGTCGAAGCGTCCTTGCAGGTGGATACTTTCGGTGGGGCAAGAGACGAAGCTGATCCCCGAATGCCCCAGCAGGCGGAAGAGTTTGGCGCAGTAGGCATTGTCGTAGGAGCCCATGGCCGTGGTGTGGCTGGCGGTGACGCGGGCACCCATATCGCGGCTGCGGGCTTCTTCGGCCAGCACTTCGAGAAAACGTGAATGGGGGTCGTCGGTTTCGTCGCAGTGCACGTCCACCAGGCAGCCGGTACGTTCGGCCAGGTCCATCAGGAACTTCACCGAACTCACGCCCTGGTCGCGGGTGTATTCAAAGTGAGGGATACCGCCGATTACGTCGGCCCCCAGGCGGATGGCTTCTTCCATCAGTTCGCGGCCGTTGCGGTACGACTCGATGCCTTCCTGGGGGAAGGCGACGATTTGCAGGTCGATCAGGTGCTTGCTCTCTTCGCGCACTTGCAGCATCGCCTTGAGCGCGGTGAGGTCCGGATCGGTGACGTCGACGTGGGTGCGCACGTGTTGGATACCGTGGGCGGCGAGGGCCTGGATCGTCTTCTTGGCGCGGGTCTTGGTGTCTTCCTGGGTGATGGTGGCTTTGCGCTCGCCCCAGCACTCGATGCCTTCGAACAGGGTGCCGCTCATGTTCCAGCGGGGCTCGCCGGCCGTCAGGGTGGCGTCCAGGTGGATATGCGGTTCAACGAAGGGTGGAATCACCAGGTTGCCGGCGGCGTCCAGGTCACCAGATGCCAGTACGGGCGCTGTCGTTTGTGGCGTGATGCTGGCGATCCGGCCATGTTCCAGGTGCAGATCATGCAGGCCTTCACGGTTGCGCAGGCGGGCGTTGATGATGTGCATGGGCAAGTTCCTCTTGGCTAAAAACAATCAGGCAGACAGTCGCCAGATCATCAGCGCTATACCGATGTCCAGGCGATCATAAGCGTTATCCAGCGTCAGCCCGCACAGGGCTTCGATGCGCTGGACACGGTGCGTTAATGTATTGCGGTGCACGGCCAGCCGCTGGGCGGCGGCCACAAGGTTACCATTCTCATGGAACCAGGCTTCCAGGGTGGGCATCAGGTTGGGGCCATGGTGCAAGTCGTGGCGCAGCAATGGGCCGAGGCGTTCATTCAGGAATTGATCGAGGAGGGCGCGATCACGCACGCCGCTGAGCAGCTTGAGCACGCCCAATTCGTCGTACACGCACAGCCCGGCACGCTCACTGAAGCGCCGCGCAGCCGCCAGTGCCTGGCGGGCTTCATCCTGCGCCTGGGCCAGGTGTGCCGGTGGGTGCGCTGCGGCGCTGAGGCCGATAAACAGTTTGAGCGGCGCCAAGCGTAGATTCAGCGGATTAAGCCAATGGGCTAGCTGTTGGCGGTTGGTCAACGCCGCCACGGCATCCGGCGCGGGCAGCAGGACTGTCCATTGGCCGGCTCGTCCCTGCACCGGCAAACCGGCCGAGAATTGCCGCAGTCGACGGCTGATAACGTCGTGTTGTCGCGCCAGTTGCGCTTCCACCGAAGCCGCATCACCCTGGGCAAACAGCAACTCGTTGCCTTCCAACTGCAGTTGCACCACTTGCCAATACCCGGCCAATGGCATGCCCAATTGCGTGGCCCGGTGCAGCAACAGTTCCAGGGATTGGTAGTCGCCGGTCAGCAAGCGCTCAAGCACATCATGCCGCGAGCGCCCCAGTTGTTCGGACTGGATCAGCGCCGAACCAATGGCCTGGGTTACCAGCACCATTTTCAGCGAGTAGGGCTGTTCGATCAACGGCATGCCGGCGGCTTCGGCGGCATCGAGTAAACGCTGGGGAATCGCCTGGATATACGCAGGCCCGGTCAGCACTACCAAGCCAGCCACTTGACGCTCGCAGGCTTCCTCAAGCAATTGCAACAGGTTGGTTTCGTCGCGCGGGTGATTGATCCCGGTGACGAACACGAGCTCGCCACCGAGCACCCATTCCGCAATCCCGCTGTTTTCCGCCACATAGGGCCAGCGCACACCGTTATCCAACCCGGTCTCGCCAGCGCGCAGGCGCATGGATTCCAGGCCCGGCAGCGCCAATACATCGGCAATGGTCAAGCTCATGCCTGGGCATCAGCCAGAGGCGCACGCACGCGTAGGACGGCGGTGAGCACGATGTAGGTCAGCGACGCTGCAACGATACCCACCAACGGCGCGACCCAGGGCGAATTGAACGCCAGCACGGTGCCAACGCCATAGGCCGCCAGCCCCGGCCAGTTGAATGCCGGCAGGCGCGCATCCGCCAGGCGCGGGTAGCGGCCGCGATAGCGATAGAAGAAGTCCGCCATGATCACCCCACCAATCGGTGGGATCACCGTGCCCAGCAGAATCAGGTAAGGCACCAGCATGTCGTACATGCCGAGCAACGCCAGCAGGGTGCCGATCACGGCGCCGGCCAGGGTGACTGTCTTGCGGCGTTTGGTGCGCAACAGGTTGCAGCCGGCCACAGCGAAGTTGTAGATCGTGTTGTCCTGGGTGCTCCAGATATTGAGCAGCAACATGGCCATCGCCGCCATGGCAAAGCCTTGCAGCAGCAACACTTCAACCACGTCCGGTTGCTGATAGACGATGGCACCGTAGGCGCCAATCAGCACCATCAATCCATTGCCGATGAAGAAGCCGATCAGGCTCGCCAGTACCGCCACTTTGGCCGAGCGCGAAAAACGCGTCCAGTTGGTGGCCTGGGTCGCGCCGCTGACAAAGGTGCCGAACACCAGGGTGATCGCGGTGGACAGGTCCAGCTCACCGCTCGGCACCACCGCCAGCAGCCCATCCAGCCCGCCGACTTTGACCGTGGCGACCCACATCGACAGAAACAGCAGGATGCCCATGGCCGGCACCGCGATGTAGGACAGGATTTCCAGCCCGCGATAACCAGCGTAGGCCGTGGCGCAGAACACCAGGCCGAACAGCACCATCAACGCCAGTACGCTGCCCTGGCCCAGCTCGAAATATTTGCCCAGCACCACGGCGGCAGTGGCGGTGCCCCAGGCGTACCAGCCGATCTGGGTGAAGCCGAGGATCAAGTCGCTGAGCTTGCTGCCCATTTCGCCGAAGCAGAAGCGTCCCATCAGCACCGAATTCAGCCCACTCTTGAAGGCGATGTAACCCAGGCCTGCGGCGTAGATACCCAGCAGCAGGTTACCCAGGGCGACGACGCCGAGCATGTCGGTAAAGCTGAACGCCACTCCCAGCTTGCCGCCGGCAAACATGGTCGCGGTAAAAAAGGTAAAACCCAGCAGCACCATGGCAGTAGACGCCAGGCCCTTGCGCGCATGCATCGGGACTTCGCTGAGGGGGTAATCGTTGCCCGGTTCTTGCTGCGTCATGTGCCTTGCTCCTGAATGAGTGACGCAGGCCTATTGCACCGCGCGTGCCACATCGGGCAGCAGTGACACACGCACGGTAGGGTTTGTGCACTGTGCACAGTATTTATAGCCAAAACGGGAAGGAGCGCGGGAAAGAGTGTTCGGCGTGCCCAATCGGGCACGAAAGCGGTGCAGCCGTGATACAAATTGGATCAGTCGAACAGCGTCTGGGTGATCTCGCCACGGTGGAAGGCAAATGCAGCCTCCAGATCACTTTCGATGGTGCGCCCGCGAGACAGTGGCGGCAGGTCATTTAGCCGGAAAAAGCCCACTTCGGTGGTCTCGAACCCTGCCATCGGAGCCGACTGATCTACCGGTTCACAGAGGAAGTACAGCTTATAGAAGTCGCGCACATCCGGCCGATACAAGCCCTTGGCCTTGTGCGTCACGCTGTATAGGGCGCGCGCCGTCACCGTCAGCCCGGCTTCCTCGCGAATCTCCTTGACGATATTTTCCGCCGCCGACAAACCGATATCCGCATAACCTCCCGGCAACGCCCAGCAGCCATCGGTCAACTCCCGTACCAACAGAATTCGATCGTCTTGGATGACCGCCCCGCGCACGTCGATCATCGGCGTCGAGTAGCGTTGGGCAAAATCCGTGACCAGCCCGGTGATGCGCTCCAAGGGCACATTGCCCAGCTGCGCGAGCATGCTGTGGGCAATCTCGGCAATTTCTTCCAGGCGCTCGCGCTCGAAATCATCGGTACAAAAGTGCAGCCCTGTGGACGCCAACGCCTGCAAGCGTTTGGCCTGGGCCAGCCAGGTGTTTTCCATGGGTTACTCCCGGAGTTTCTTGGTCATGTACACCCGCCGCAGGCCATGTTTTTCGGCCCGGTGGGTCTCGATACAGCCACGACGGGTGTACAGCGTGATGTTCTCGTGCATGGCTGCGTTGGTGTATAGACGAATGGCCGCGAAGCCGGCATCCAGCGCCTGGTGTTCGGCAAAATTGCAGCGGGCTCCTCTGGACAGTCGATCAGTCTGCCGGCGCTTCGAAGATGTCTTCGATAGGTCGTTCGAACACCTTGGCGATCTTGAACGCCAAGGGCAAGCTCGGATCGTAGCGGCCGGTCTCGATGGCGTTGACGGTTTGGCGTGACACACCCAGGCGTTCGGCGAGGTCGGCCTGGGACCAACCCAGTCCCGAGCGCAACTGGCGCATCAGGTTGTTCATTGGTAGCGCCTTGTGCCGATGATCGTGGCGACGCACCAGACGCCGCCCATGATCGGCCACACCATAAAGGCCGACAACCGTGGGAAGCCAGCGGTTTCCAGGAAGCCGTAACTGAAGGTCGTCAGGGCCGTGCACACAAAGGCCACGGCCAGTGCGTCCAACTGGATCTTGCGGCCCATTTCATCCATGGCGTTGAGCCGGCGGATGATCGCAATTGCCATCGCGATCATCGGAATGACCGGCAGCAAAGCCAGGGCAACTCGGGCGGCGCCGTTGGGCATGGACGACATGTAGGCGCTGGAAACCACCACGCACAGCATATACGCCAGCATTGTCACCGCGAATTCCACCAAGAAGCGTTTGACCGACATAGTCATCTCCGTAAGTAAAGGGTGCTTTACATTAAGTGTAGGCCATTGGGGTGTCAAGGTCGCTTTACATGGATAAATGCCAGGCGCAAAAAAACCACCCGAAGGTGGTTTTTATGGACGCAGTCGATTACTCGCCGCGATAGATGCAGCCGCTGGTGCAGGTCTCGTGGATGCGAATCGCACTGAGCTCAGGCAGCAGAGGTTTCAACTCATTCCAGATCCACTTGGCGAGCACTTCGCTGGTCGGGTTTTCCAGGCCAGGGATGTCGTTGAGGTAGTTGTGGTCGAGGCGTTCATAAAGCGGCTTGAAAATCGCCTTGATCTCCGAGAAGTCGCGAATCCAGCCGGTATGGGGATCCAGGTCGCCGCTCAGGTGGATCGCCACCTTGAACGAATGCCCATGCAGGCGCCCGCATTTATGGCCTTCCGGTACGTGGGGCAGGCGGTGTGCGGATTCGAATGTAAATTCCTTGAAGATTTCCACAGTGTTTTCAGCTCGGTCGGTGTCTGGCAGGCGGCGAGTTTAACAGCTTGATCCGTCGCTGCGCATACCGTCCCTCTGTAGGGCGCGGCTTGCGGGCGAAATGTAGAGTGCAGGTGGCGAGGGAGCTTGCTACCGATGGAGGCCTGACAGCCGGTCGCGATCTACCTGTTATCCCGCGATCCAAAATGTGGGAGCGGGCTTGCCTGCGAAGGCGGCCTGACAGACGACCACAATCTAA
>NZ_FOKB01000004.1:0-682941 GCF_900111895.1 Pseudomonas simiae | reverse complement strand
AGCAAGAGCAAGAGCAAGAGCAAGAGCAAGAGCAAGAGCAAGAGCCGCTCGCTTCGCATCGTGGTTAGCGGTGAGGTGGCACCTACAGGGGCTGTAGGCTCTCGCCCAATCGGCCGTTGTCCGCCAATGCCAGAAACTCATCGCCCAGCCGCTGGCTTTCGCTCATCGCGGTCTGCCAGTATTTGTTGCGGCTAGGATCGTCACCCATGAAGCGCTTGAAGTCGCTGCGGTCCGGCAGTTTGCCGTGGGGCAGGCGGGCGAGGTAGTCCTTGGACGGTGCCAGCAGCAACACGTCCTGCAGACCTTGCGGGTTGCTGCGCCGCCACGGTAGGCCCTTGTCGAACCAGCCGGGGATGACCCGGTCGGTGAAATGTGGGTACAGCACGATGTCGTCGCCGTGGTAGGGCAGGTCGAGGTGGTAGTCCAGCAGGCCGCCGTCGCGGTAGGTGCCGGCGCCTGCGCCCGGCAGGTCGCGCACGCCTTGCATTACCATGGGGATCGAGCCCGAAGCTAGCAGGGCCTGGCGCAGGTTACCCAGTTCCAGGGCCAGGAAGCGCGACGGGAAATCCTTCAGTGGGTGCACCGGTGGCGCCTGGCGCGGGTCGTGGATGATCAGCCGCTCAAAGTGCCGCGACAGCCGCGCGCGGCCGCGCAGGTTGTCGGCGATCACCGACGACAGGCCCAGCCCGAGGCGCCCACGGTGGTCATCGGCGAGCAGGCCGTGGCTCTTGACCACCATGATGTTCAGACGATAGTTCGGGTTATCCAGTAGCTGTGCATCGCGACCGGCCAGCAGGTCGTCGAGCATGCGTTGGCAGCTCTGGCTGACCTCGGCCATGGTCACGCCTTTGGCAAAACGTTGCTCGTTGTACAGACGACCGAGGTCCAGCAGGCCTTGCACCGGGTCAGGCAGGCACGCGCTGGCAAACCGCCAGGAGCCGATGGAAGCCCCGATCAGCGCCCGTTCCCGTGGCGCGCGGGGCAACCAGTCACCGAATAGCGCCAGGTCCAGGCCCTGGATACCCAATGCCTTGGGGCCGCCGGCCGCGCCGGGCAGGATGCCGACGTCGGCCGGTGTGAAGCCTTGCGCACGAATACGAGCAAAGGCGCGTTTGCCGGCCTTGAGGGTCAGGGCGGGAAACTTGATGTGGATAGCTGTCATACCGGTCTCTGTTCGAGCGAGCGGGGCATTATAGAAAATCTCGCGGAATGTGTGAAAAGGCCTTGCCGGGAATTGCCATGGTGGCAATTCAGTTTCAGTTAAGTTGCAGCGCGTACGGTGACCGGCGTAGGAAAACATCCTGTAACGGAGACATATCATGAAGCGCCTCACCGCTCTGGTCGCCGCCGGTATGATCGCCCTCATGGCGACCCAGGCCCGAGCCGTGGACCCCGACAAGCCACTGAAAGTGCCTGCCACTGTTACTATTGTCGCCTTCGATAAACTGGAAGCCGCGGCCCTGGCCCTGCACCCCGGCTCGACGCTGCTGGATACCGACCTGGACGAGGCCTACGGCAAGTACGTCTACGAGGTCGAATTGGAAGATGCCCAGGGCATCGAATGGGACGTTGAATTGGACGCGCTCACCGGGCAGGTTCTCAAGAATCATCAGGAAACGTAATGAAGGTTAATCTATGCGCCAGCAGTCGTGCCGCGCTGGTGCTCATGGCATTCTGCTCCAGCCTGGCGGCCCGCGACCTTAATCAGGATGAAGCCTTGTCGCTGCGCCAGCAGGGGGTGATCCTGCCGCTGGAGCAGCTGTTGCACCAGGCCATGGCGCGGTATCCGGGTTCCCGCCTGCTGGAAGCCGAACTGGAAAAGAAGCACGGCCAATATGCCTATGAAGTGGAACTGGTGACCACCGAAGGCGTGGTGCGCGAGATCAAGCTGGACGCCAGCACCGGTGTGCTGATCAAAGATGAGGAAGACTGATGCGCCTGCTCTTGGTGGAAGACAACGTCCCCCTGGCCGATGAATTGCTGGCCGGGCTGCAACGCCAGGGCTATGCCGTCGATTGGCTCGCCGATGGTCGCGACGCCGCGTACCAGGGGCGTAGCGAACCCTATGACTTGATCATCCTCGACCTCGGGCTGCCCGGTTTGCCTGGGCTTGAGGTATTGGCGCAATGGCGTGCCGCCGCGCTGGCCACCCCGGTGCTGATCCTCACCGCCCGCGATTCCTGGGCCGAGCGCATCGAAGGGCTCAAGGCCGGCGCCGATGATTACCTGAGCAAGCCGTTTCACCCCGAGGAGTTGTACCTGCGCATTCAAGCGCTGGTGCGTCGCTCCCACGGCCAGGCCAACCAGCCCACCTTGCAATCCGCCGGCCTGCACCTGGATGAAGGCCGCCAGTGCGTGCTGCGCGATGGCGCAGAGATCCCGCTGACCGCCGCCGAGTTCCGCCTGTTGCGCTACTTCATGCTGCACCCCGAACAGATCCTGTCGAAAAGCCATTTGGCCGAGCATTTGTATGACGGCGAAACCGAACGCGATTCGAATGTGTTGGAAGTCCACGTCAACCACCTGCGGCGCAAGTTGGGCCGCAGCGTGATCGAGACCCGCCGCGGCCAGGGTTACCGGTTTGGCGCCAGCCCTGCATGAAGTCGATCCAGCGACGCCTGAGCCTGGGCCTGGTCAGTGTCATGGTGATCGTAGGCGTGGTGCTGGCACAAACCAGCTTGTGGCTGTTTGAAGCCGGTTTGCAGCGTTACCTGGAAGCCGGGTTGCGCAACGACGCCGAGAACCTGCTGGTGGCGCTGGTGCGTGGTCCTAACGGTGTGCAGTTGGATGAACAACGCCTGTCGCCAGCCTATCAGCGTCCGTTTTCCGGGCATTACTTCCGCATCGACTTTGCCGACACCCACTGGCGGTCCCGCTCGCTGTGGGACCAGGAACTGCCGCGCCTGCCCGAAGTCGGGATCAAGGGCAATCTGCAATTGGGACCGGAAGGCCAGCAACTGCTGGTGCTGCGCTCGGACTACAAACGCTTTGGCCAGCCGATTTCCATCAGCGTGGCCCAGGACTACACCCCGGTGCGGGAAAGCTTCCGTCTAATGCGTCAGATCGGTCTGGTGCTAGGGCTGGCGGCGCTGCTGCTGGTGCTGATCCTGCAACGGATCACCGTACGGCGCGCCTTGCGCCCGCTGGAAACCGCGCGCAACCAGATCGCCCAACTGCAACAGGGCCAGCGTTCACAGCTCGATACCCAGGTACCGCTGGAACTGGAACCGTTGGTGGCGCAGATCAACCACCTGCTGGCTCACACCGAAGACAGCCTCAAGCGTTCACGCAATGCCTTGGGCAACCTCGGCCATGCCCTCAAGACCCCGTTAGCCGTGCTGTTGAGTGCCGCGTCGAGCGACGCGCTCAAGGATCGTCCCGAGCTGAGCAAGCTGTTGCGCGATCAGTTGGAGCACGTGCAACAACGCCTCAACCGTGAACTCAACCGCGCGCGCCTGGCCGGGGAAACCCTGCCGGGCGTGCTGTTTGACTGCGAAAAAGAACTGCCCGGCCTGCTCGCCACCCTCAGCATGATTCATGGCGAACACCTGGACCTGAACTACCACGCCGCGTCCGGTCTGCAACTGCCTTGGGACCGTGAAGACCTGTTGGAGCTGCTCGGCAATCTATTGGACAACGCCTGCAAATGGGCGGATGCCGAGGTGCGCCTGACCGTCACGGAGACTGGCCGCAACTACCTGTTGGCGGTGGAGGATGACGGTCCCGGCATTCCCGAAACCCAGCGTGACCAGGTGTTCAGTCGTGGCACGCGCCTGGATGAACAGATCCATGGTCATGGCTTGGGGTTGGGGATCGTGCGGGACATCGTCGAGGTGTGGGGCGGGGTGTTGCAGTTGCAGGAAAGCGAGCTGGGTGGGTTGAAAGTGCTGATCGAATTGCCGAAGCGCCAAGGATAAACCTGGCGCCTCGACAATTGTCTGGTTAGACCCTGAACTGATCCATCAACCCTTGTTGCTGATTCGCCAGGCTGTTCAACGCCTGGCTCACCCGTGCCGATTCATTCGCCTGTTCCGACAGCGACTCGGTCACATCGCGAATAGTCGCCACGTTGTTGTTGATTTCCTCGGCGACGGCACTTTGCTCTTCGGCGGCGCTTGCGATCTGCAGGTTCATGTCGCTGATCACCGTGACGGCATCACCAATCTGGCGCAGGGCCGTCACGGCTTGCCCGACCTGTTCGACACTGCCCTGGGCCTGGCGATAGCTGTTACCCATGGACCCGACAACCGCTTCGGTGCCGTTTTGCAGGTGCTCGATGACCAGGCGGGTTTCTTCCACCGACTCCTGGGTCCGCTGCGCCAGGTTGCGTACCTCGTCGGCCACCACTGCAAACCCACGGCCGGCCTCACCGGCGCGGGCGGCCTCGATGGCGGCGTTGAGGGCCAGCAGGTTGGTCTGCTCGGCGATGCCGCGAATCACTTCGAGCACCGAACCGATTTTTTCGCTGTTGGCAGCCAGGCCTTCGACCTGGGTCATGGCCGTGCTCATGTCCGACGCCAACGCCCCGATATTGTGAGTGGTGTGCTCAATCACTGTCAGGCCATCACGGGTGGCTTGGTCGGCGTCGCGAGCGGCTTGTGCGGCCTGCGCAGCGCTGCGTGCCACATCCTGGGCGGTGGCGCTCATTTCGTGAGACGCCGTGGCCACCTGGTCGACCTGGCGGTACTGCTGCTCCATGCCGGCGCTGGTTTGAGTGGCAATGGCGGCGGATTGGTCCGCAGTACCACGGGCGTCCTGAACCGAGCGTTTCACCTCGGCAATGATCGGTTGCAGTTTGTCGAGGAAGCGGTTGAACCAGCCGGCCAACTGGCCCAATTCGTCCTGTTTGTCGTAGGCCAGGCGGCGGGTAAGGTCGCCTTCGCCGCTGGCGATGTCTTCGAGCATGTGCGCCACACCGAGGATCGGGCGGGTCACGCTGCGTGCCATCAACCACACCAGGATCAAGCCGACCACCGCAGCCAGCAGGCCCAGGCCCAATTCCAGCAAGGTGCCACGGGTGTTCTCGGCGTCCATTTGGGCTTTCAGCGCTTCAGCCGGGCCTACCAGGACTTTCTCCGGCACATCCAGCAGCACGCCCCACGGCTTGCCCTCCGGGATGGGCGCAAAGGGTGCCAATACCTTCAGTTGATGATCGGTGCGCAGGCTACGAATATGCGTACTGCTGGCCAAAGCGCCGATCAATTGCGCGCCGTTGGCGGTATCGACCTGATCCAGGCGCTGGCTGAGCTTGCTCGCGTCCGGGCTGTAGCCGGCGAGCAAACCGGTGGGGCTGAGGATGCTGACCTGGGTCTGACCGTCATACAGCTTCTGGCTGGCCTGTTGGCTCACGGCCTGCAGGCTGTTGAGGTTGATGTCCACCGACAGCGAGGCAATGACTTTGCCGTTGGCCATCAACGGGAAGACGATGCTGGTCATCAGCACGTTTTGCCCGTTGATCCTGTAGAAGTACGGCTCGATGACGCACGGCTTGAGCAGGGTGCGTGGGCAGGTGAACCAGGCGTTGGCCTTTTCACCGCTGGGGCCGACGCTGGTGTCGGACATGTCGCTTTCCGGCAGCGCCATCGACTCCAACTTGCCGGGTGTCGGCTGCGACCAGTACAGGGCGAAGCGGCCCTTGTCGTTACTGCCGAGTTCAGCCTGGCCGGCGAACAACTCATCCTTGCCGTCCAGGGCATTGGCTTCGAACACCAGGGACAGGCCGAGCAGATCCGGGTTGGCCTGCAGCGCGGCCTTGACCTGGCGGGTCAGGTCTTCGCGGGTGTCGAAGGCATCGAGAAAGCGCTTCTCGGCCTGTTCACGCAGGAACAGCACCTGGCGGGAAAAACCATGGCCATACTGATAGGCGTCCATGAACTGGCGGCGGATGCCCAGCGCCTGCACTTCGCCTTGGGCCTCGATGCGCGCCTGGGCGGCTTCATCCAGCATCTGCATGCTGGACGCCTTGACCTGCTGCGAACTCTGCTCCATGCGATACAGCGACAGACCCACCAGCAGGGTCACGATTCCCAGCAGGCAGAGGCCAGCGAGCAGGGTGATTTTCCATTGAATGGAGAGCTGCCTAAGCGACATCGGTACGTCCTTACCTGAAAACACATAGAGCTCGGTTATCGGCTGATTTCAACTTTTCTTTATTCAAACGATCAATTTAAACTTGCTTTGTGATGAGGTGCTCGCTCACCACAAAAACGCCTTGTTCACTCCCTGCTTTTGACATGAGCGCCCACCTGCTGCACAGTGCGCGCCCTCTAATAAGACCTCCTTCACGCCTGCACGCTGGTTGCCACCCGATGGTCGCCTGGGCGCGGGCATGCCTGTTTTTTATGTTTTTCTGCTTGAGGTAACCATGATTAACGCAGTCATTGCCGCGGTCGGCACCATGCTGGTGCTCAGTTTGTCCCGCGTGCATGTGGTCATCGCCATCATCGTCGGCGCCCTGGTGGGTGGTTTGACCGGTGGCCTGGGCATAGACGCCACGCTCAAAGCCTTCAATGGCGGTTTGGGCGGTGGTGCGACCGTGGCGTTGTCCTACGCCTTGCTCGGCGCTTTCGCCGTGGCAATTGCCAAATCCGGCCTGGCCCACGCCCTGGCTGACAAGGCGCTGCTGCTGGTGGACCGCCAGGACGCCAGTGGCGGCGGCCACGTCAAATGGCTGCTGATCGGCCTGCTGTGGGTGGTGGCGATTGCCTCGCAGAACATCCTGCCGATCCACATCGCGTTCATTCCGTTGCTGGTGCCGCCGCTGCTCTACGTGCTGACCAAGCTGCAATTGGACCGCCGCCTGATCGCCTGCGTGATGACCTTCGGCCTGATCACGCCCTACATGTTTTTGCCGGTGGGCTTCGGCAATATCTTCCTCAACCAGATCCTGCTGGCCAACGTGGCCAAGAGCGGCGTGGATATCAGCCAGGTCAACGTCACCCACGCCATGAGCCTGCCGGCACTCGGCATGGTGGTGGGCTTGCTGGTGGCGGTGTTTATCAGTTACCGCAAGAAGCGCGTGTACGACCTGGAGAAAATCGAGCGGGTCGAGCAAGTGGCGGTGCAATACAACCCGCTGACGCTGCTGGTGGCCGGCCTGGCGATTGCCTCGGCGTTCATCATCCAGCTGTGGCTGGACTCGATGATCATCGGCGCCCTGGCCGGGTTCCTGATTTTCTCGGTGTCGGGCATCGTGCGCTGGCGCGATACCGACGATCTGTTCACCGAAGGCATGAAGATGATGGCGATGATCGGCTTCATCATGATTGCCTCGTCGGGCTTTGCCGAAGTGCTCAAGGCCACCGGCGACGTGCGCTCGCTGGTGGAAACCTCGGCGGCGTTCATCGGCCATAACCGTGGCGTGGGCGCGTTGCTGATGTTGCTGGTGGGGCTGCTGGTGACCATGGGCATTGGTTCTTCGTTTTCCACGGTGCCGATCCTGGCCGCGATTTTTGTGCCGCTGTGCGTGCAACTCGGCTTCAGCCCGGTGGCCATTGTGTGCATCGTCGGCACCGCCGGTGCACTGGGTGATGCCGGTTCGCCGGCCTCGGACTCCACCCTCGGCCCGACCTCCGGCCTGAATGTCGACGGCCAGCACCACCATATCTGGGACACGGTGGTACCGACGTTCCTGCATTACAACCTCCCGTTGCTGGCGTTTGGCTGGTTGGCGGCGATGACGCTCTAACAGCCTCGCCGCGCATATCTGCAGATTCGTCTCGGTGGCGGCGCCTGCCGCCGCCTTTTGTCGGAAGAGTCTCGGGCTTGGGTAGTGATTTTCTGAAATCGACCTGCACTCGGCAGGGGAAGATCGTTGGACTGTCGATGGTCTTTATATTCCGGAGCTTCTTACCCGACGTTGACGTACTCCGATGAAAAAAGCCGTCCTTTTGCTCGCCATTCTGATGATGACAGCCTGCGTCACGGCGCCGGAAAATCTGATTGTAAAAAACGGCTATGCCGTTGACACCACACACACCTCCCCAAACCAGAACGAGCGGATTCGTTTTTTAGTCCTGCATTACACGGTCTTTGACGACAAAAACTCCCTGGATGCGCTGACCAACGGCACCGCCAGCGCGCATTACCTCGCCTATAGCACTCCGCACAAGCACCACAACCTACCGGTGGTTTTGCAGTTGGTGCCGGAGGCAAAACGCGCCTGGCACGCCGGCGTCAGTCATTGGGGAAACCGGGCCAACCTCAATGACACCTCCATCGGCATCGAGATCGTCAACGCTGGCTTCATTGAAGGCCCCACCGGGCGGCTGTGGTTCCCCTACACTGAAGCGCAACTGGCGCTGGTCAAGCACCTCGCCGCGGACGTGATCAAGCGCTACGCCATCGAGCCGCAAAACGTTGTCGGTCACAGTGACATTGCTCCTTTGCGTAAATCCGACCCCGGTCCGTTGTTTCCCTGGCAGGCGCTTTCCGAACACGGTATCGGCGCATGGCCAGACGCAGTCACGGTACACAAGCACCTGGCCGGGCGTCCTGAATCTCAAACGGTTGACGTGAGCATTGTGCAACGCGCCCTTGCCACTTATGGCTACACGATCCCGCAGAGCGGCGTGTTGGACGACGAAACCCGCCAGGTCATCCGGGCGTTCCAGATGCATTTCCGGCCTGCGGGTATCTCGGGTATCCCTGATGCCGAGACCGAGGCCGTTGCATTGGCCCTGGTGGAAAAATATCTGTCCTGAACGCCGCAATGGCCGAGCTGGAGCAGTAAGTGCGCGCGCCATCAGACGTTGGGGTCCTACAGAATCCGCGCGATTGGCCGTTAACCTCTCAAGTCGCCACTAATAAGAGAGAGAAAAGCCATGCGTCTGAGCCTCAAGGCCAAAGTCCTGTCCCTCGCCGTAGTGCCGGTGCTGCTGTTTGCCGTGGTCATCAGCCTGACCACCGTGTGGATTTTGCAGGGCCAGGCGCGCAACGAGGTGGAAGAAACCCGCCAGCGCCTGCTCAACGACGCCAAGGCCACCCTGCAAAGTTATGTCGAAGTGGCCATGAGCACCATCAAGCCGCTCTACGACGCGGCCGCGCCTGGCGATACCGCTGCGCGTGCGCAGGTGGTCAAACTGCTGTCCAACACGAGCTACGGCAAGGACGGCTACTTCTTCGGCTACGACTCCGAGACCATCCGCCTGTTCAAGGGCAACAGCCCCGACGGCGTGGGCAAGAGCTTCAAGGACAACCGAGACCCCAATGGCGTGTACGTCAACCGAGACCTGGTCAAGGTCGGCAAGGACGGCACCCACTACCTGCAATACAGCTCGACCCAGCCGGGCCAGACCGAATTGGTGCCCAAGATGGGCTACACCGAATACCTGCCGAAATGGGACATGGTCATCGGTACGTCGGTAAACCTGGACGGTATTGAAGCCCAGGTCGCGGTGGTCGAAGCCAAGGTGCAGAAACGCATGGAGGGCGTGCTGCTGAGCATTCTCGGCGTGGCCGTGGTGCTGCTGTTGGTGATCGCTGCCGTTGGCATGCTGCTGGCCAATACTATCCTGCGTCCACTGCACTTGATGAAAGCCAACCTCGACGACATCGCGGCCGGCGAAGGTGACTTGACCCGCCGCCTGGCCATCACCAGCCAGGACGAACTGGGCGATCTGGCGGGGGCGTTCAACCGTTTTGTTGACAAGATCCACGGCCTGGTGCGCCAGATCACCGAGATGACCAGCCAACTCACCGGCCTGGTCAGTCAGGTTTCCGACCAGGCCCAGCGTTCCGAACAGGCCATGGAACGCCAGCGCCACGAGACCGACCAGGTTGCCACCGCGATCAACCAGATGTCGTCGGCTGCGCAAGAAGTGGCGCGCAGTGCCCAGGGTGCCTCGGTCGCTGCCCAGCAAACCGATGCCGAAGGCCAGGCCGCCAAGCGTGTGGTGGACGGCAGCATTGCGCAGATCCACGCGCTGGTGAACGACATCCGCAGCAGCGGCGTGTCCCTCGACAGCCTGCAGCAGGACGTGTCTTCCATCGTCAGTGTGCTCAGCGTGATCCGTTCCATCGCCGAACAGACCAACCTGCTGGCACTCAACGCCGCCATCGAAGCCGCAAGGGCAGGCGAGGCCGGGCGTGGTTTTGCGGTAGTGGCCGACGAAGTACGCGCCCTGGCCAGCCGCACCCAGACCAGCACCCAGGAAATCCAGGGCATGATCGACCGCCTGCAAAAAGGCACCGAGGCCGCGGTGGAGGCCATGCGCCGTTCCAGCGATGCCGGCGACGGCACCTCGGCCCAGGCCAACGAAGCCGGAGCCTCCCTGGACACCATGGCTCAGTTGATCGGCACCATCAATTCGATGAACGCCCAGATCGCCAGCGCCGCCGAAGAGCAGACCGCCGTTGCCGAGGAGATCAACCGCAGCGTGCATCAGATCGCTGTGGCGGTGGACAGCGTCGCCGACGAAACCCAATTGGGCGCCCAGACGTCCCGCAGCTTGGCGGAGCTGGGTCAGCGCCTGGGGCAGTTGGTCGGCCAGTTCCGGATCTGATCAGCCATAAGAGGGCTCATCTCCTGTCACAGGCCGACCCGCTTCAGTGTCTGGTTGAACGCGATACCGTTATAGGTCGCGCATCAGCAGGCCGAAGCGCACATCCATCTCCCCCGGGACCGGCACGTACACCGTGTGCCCATCCCCCGGCGCGACCTCCACAGCCTCGCCCTGGCTGTTGTGCATCCTCTCCAGGTCAAAGTGGAAGTTGCCGGCAGGGGTCATCAATTCCAGGTGATTGCCCAGGGCGAAGCGGTTTTTCACCTTGACCTCGGCCAGCCCGCCCCGGCGCTCGCCAGTCAGCTCGCCGACGAACTGCTGGCGTTCCGACACTGAGCTGCCGTTCTGGTAGTTCTGGTATTCATCGTGCACATGGCGGCGCAAGAAACCTTCGGTGTAGCCGCGCTGGGCCAGGGATTCGAGGTCGGTCATCAGGTTGCGGTCGAAGGCGCGACCGGCCACCGCATCATCAATGGCCTGGCGATACACCTGGGTGGTGCGCGCGCAGTAGAAGTGCGACTTGGTGCGGCCTTCGATCTTCAGTGAATGCACGCCCATCCGGGTCAGGCGCTCCACGTGCTGCACGGCGCGCAGGTCCTTGGCGTTCATGATGTAGGTGCCGTGCTCGTCTTCGAAGGCGGGCATCTGTTCATCGGGGCGGTTGGCCTCTTGCAGCAGGAACACCTGATCGGTGGGCGCGCCAATGCCCAGGGTGGGTTGGCATTGCTGAACGATATCCCCCGTGGCGTTTTCCACAGCCGGGGTCGCCTGGTATTTCCAGCGACAGGCATTGGTGCAGGTGCCCTGGTTGGCATCGCGCTTGTTCATATAGCCCGAGAGCAGGCAGCGTCCGGAATAGGCCATGCACAACGCGCCGTGCACAAACACTTCCAGCTCCATGGCCGGCACTTGCTGGCGGATCTCATCGATTTCTTCCAGAGATAACTCCCGCGACAGAATCACTCGGCAGATGCCTTGCTGCTGCCAGAACTCCACACTGGCCCAGTTCACCGTATTGGCCTGCACCGACAAGTGGATCGGCATCTGCGGGAAGTGCCGGCGCACCAGCATGATCAATCCAGGGTCGGACATGATCAGCGCGTCCGGCCTCATGGCGATCACCGGGGCCAGGTCCTTGAGGAAGGTCTTCAACTTGGCGTTGTGCGGCGCGATGTTCACCACCACATAAAAACGCTTGCCCAACACGTGGGCTTCCTGGATGCCGAGTGCCAGGTTGGCGTGATCGAACTCGTTATTGCGCACCCGCAGGCTGTAGCGCGGCTGGCCGGCGTAGACGGCATCGGCGCCGTAGGCAAAGGCGTAACGCATGTTTTTCAGGGTGCCGGCGGGCGCGAGCAGTTCGGGGGCGAGGATGGGAGGCATGGGCACGGGTCGCAAAAGGTCGCGAAGGTAGCCGAGCGGCGAGGGCGGTTTATTGATCCAGGTCGTCCTTTGGGCTTTTTGTATCGCTGTGTATCGGCGGGGGCTGTGGATACGTATCGATTTATCCGCGCGGTTTTCCGACACAGGCGCGATACCTCAGGGGCTTCTAATTGATTCCAACGAGGCACACCGCCTCCAACCCTGAAAACCTGGAGTCAACCGCCATGAACACCAAAGCCATCTACGCCGCCTGCCTGTTTGCCGCCCTGAACATCTGCACCTTGTCGGCCCGCGCCGAAGCCGCCACTGCCGCGCAAACCTACACCTACGGCACCCACCTGGACATCAAGCAAGTGGTGTCGATGAGCCAGGACTCCAAGCCCGCCTGTGGCGTGGTGAATGCGCGCATGACCTACCTGGACTCCCACGACAAGACCCAGGTGCTGGATTACCTCAAGTTCGGCGACGGCTGCATCGGCGACAACTGAGTCGCGCTGACCTCTCCCATTTTTTGCCACAGGAAAACCGCCATGAACCATCTGACCCGCTTTTTGACCGCCACCGCCTTTGCCCTCGCCGGCACTGCCGTGCACGCCAACGCCGCGATGGAGAAAAGCAGCTGCGCCGCCAGCACGTGTTTCCAACTGACCCCGGTGCAACACGGCGCCGGCCAAGACCTGCTGGTGGAGGACGGCAGCCGTCGCACACCGCTTGGCCGGGCGCTGGACCACCAGACGGCGTGAAGCCGTCTCCCCACTCGATAAGGTGAACACCATGCTACTCATCGCATTCCTGGGCGGCGTCCTGACCGTCCTCAGTCCTTGTATCCTGCCGGTGGTGCCGTTTCTGTTCGCCGGCGTCGACCGCACCCGCCGTTCGATCCTGCTGACCCTCGGCGGCATGGTCCTGACCTTCGCGCTGATTTCCAGCCTGGCCGTGGTCAGCACGGAGTGGGTAATACAGGCCAATAACACCGGCCGCCATGTGGCGCTGATCGTGATGGGGCTGTTTGCGCTGTCGCTGATCTCGGCACGGATCGGTGGCTGGCTGGCCCGCCCCTTTGTGGTGTTGGGCAACCGTCTCGATCCTGACAGCCGCACGCTGTCCGGCCCGCTGAAGTCGGTCTTGATCGGCGTCGCCACAGGCCTGCTGTGGGCGCCGTGCGCCGGGCCGATCCTGGGCGTGATCCTGACCAGCGCGATGCTGCAAGGCGCCAATGCGCAGACCAGCCTGTTGCTGGTGGCCTACGGTCTGGGCAGCGCCTTGTCCCTGGGCACGTTGATCTTTGCCGGGCGCGGCTTGGTCAATCGACTCAAGGCCTCGATTCCGGTGACCGGTTGGCTGCGCCGTGGGGCAGGTGTGGCGGTACTGGCTGCAGCAGTGGTGATCTCCACCGGTGCGGACAAAACCTTACTCGCCGGTACGTCGTCCGAAGGTGTCAGCAGCCTGGAAAAGGGCGTACTGGAAAACGTGCCCAAAGTTGTGGATTACGTGGTGAGCAAGGTCAAGGCCGACCCTGGCGAGGACAATGCCAACGGTGCCATGCCGTCGCTGGCCGGCGCGGTCGAGTGGCTCAACTCACCTGAACTCACCCGCGAATCCTTGAAAGGCAAAGTGGTGCTGGTGGACTTCTGGACCTATGACTGCATCAACTGCCAGCACACGCTGCCGTATGTGAAGCAATGGGCGAAGAAGTACGAGAAGGACGGCTTGGTGGTGATCGGCGTGCACACCCCGGAATACGGCTATGAACGCATCATCGGCAACGTCAAGGACCAGGTGCGCAAGCTGGGTATCACCTACCCGGTGGCCATCGACAACAACTACGCGATCTGGCGCAACTTCGACAACCAGTACTGGCCCGCCCATTACCTGATCGATGCCAAGGGGCAAGTGCGTTACACCCACTTCGGCGAAGGCCGTTATGACGCGCAGGAGCAGATGATCCAGACGTTGTTGAGCGAAGCCAAGGCCATTCAGTGATGCGGTCTATGCTTGTTCAATAACCGAGGGCACTCCCAGGTTTCGCTGCGGACTAAGCAACAGGGTCTACAAGGGACCTCTGCTTTTCTGACATGGACCGGACATGAATCAAACCAATCTGCAATTCAAGACCCTGCTGTTGTTGCTGGGCCTGGTGACCATCGCGTTTATCTGGATATTGCTGCCGTTCTACGGCGCGGTGTTCTGGGCGGTGATCCTCGGCATCATCTTTGCCCCGATGCAGCGGCGCCTGCAGCAGCGCTTTGGCTGGAACCGCAACCTCACTTCCCTGGCCACCTTGAGTGCCTGCCTGATCATCGCGATCCTGCCGGTGATCATCACCAGCGCCTTGCTGGTGCAAGAGGGCGCGACGCTCTACAAGAACATCGAAAGCGGCAAGCTGGACGTGGCCGGGTATATCGAGCAGTTCAAGAATGTGTTGCCGCCGTACTTCCAGCACCTGCTGGACCGTTTCGGCATGGGCAACCTTGAAGGGTTGCGCGAGAAAATCGTCAAGAGCGCAATGCAAGGCAGTCAGTTCTTTGCCACTCAGGCATTCAGCTTCGGCCAGGGTACGTTTGATTTCCTGGTGAGCTTTTTCATCATGTTGTATCTGCTGTATTTCCTGCTGCGCGATGGCCCTGAACTGGTACGTAAGGTGCGCACCGCGGTGCCGTTGGCCGAACCGCAAAAGCGCCGGTTGCAACTCAAGTTCAATCGGGTGGTGCGTGCCACGGTCAAGGGCAACGTGCTGGTGGCCGTGACCCAGGGTGCGCTCGGCGGGTTGATCTTCTGGTTCCTGGATATTCCCAGTGCATTGCTCTGGGCGGTACTGATGGCGTTTCTGTCGTTGTTGCCGGCGGTGGGCGCGGGGATTGTCTGGGGGCCGGTAGCCGCCTACTTCTTATTGAGCGGCGCAATCTGGCAGGGCGTGGTGCTGGCGCTGTTTGGCGTGTTTGTGATCGGCCTGGTGGACAATGTGTTGCGGCCGATCCTGGTGGGCAAGGACACCAAGATGCCGGATTACCTGATCCTGATCTCGACCCTGGGCGGTTTGTCGGTCTTTGGCTTGAACGGCTTCGTGATCGGGCCGCTGGTGGCGGCCTTGTTCATGTCCAGTTGGGCGTTGTTCGTGGAGAGCAAGCCGCGAGTCAAATTGCCGTTGCCCTAAAAGGCAGCTTCAAGCTTGAGGCTTGCAGCTGCTTCACGGCTGCTTATAAAAGGACCACTGATGGCTTCGCCATCGCGAACCAGGTACCAGCAGGCGAGCAAGCCCAGCTGGCGAAGAGGGGCGGGGACGGCGCTGCCGATGACGGACATGATCTGAATAGTGGCCATAAGGACCTCCGATTGCTATGGAGGTCACTGTACGGGGCAGGCTGATCTAGGAAAAATCACCTGGCTCGATAGTCGACATCGACGCGAGACGTCAGTCCACCACTTGATCGAGCATGTTCACCACTTCCTGCTCGCTGAGCAGACCCTTGCGCACCAGGTTTTCCGCCAGCAGCGCGAGGAATTTGGCGCTGCGGTGGCCCTCCAGGTGCTTGAGTTCGGTGAGGGCGCTGTAGACTTTGCTGGATGTGCAGAGGCCAGCGGTGCGGTGCGGGTTTTGCGTGGGCATGGTCAGTCGTCCTTGTTGTTATTGGGTGGACAGGATCGATAGTGGAAGGCTGTCGTGACACAAACATGACAGCGCAAGGCCGGTTCGAGCAAGTAGACATTGGTGTCGATGATGTGCGATTGCGCACCGGGCATTGTCCTCAGAGCGACCTTGACGGCATGAATCCGGACTTTCCAGGCAAAAAAAGGCCCCGCAATCCGGCGAGGCCTGTTTCAGACGATCCGCTTACCAGCCGCGACCGTAATAGCCGTGGGGAGGGCCGTAGTAGCCGCGTGGTGGACCGTAATAGCCACGCGGTGGGCCGTAATACACCGGCGCCGGACGATAATAAACCTGCTGTTGCACATACACCGGTGGCGGCGGTGCGTAGTAGACCGGTGGCGGCGCGGCGTACACCGGCTGCGGTTGCACATACACCGGCTGCTGCACGTAGACGTCACGCGGCTGGCTTGCAACCACGGAGCCCACGACGGCTGCGCCGACTAAAGCACCCAATACGGCCGGGCCACCCCAACCACCACCATGGGCGGAGGCTTGGCCTGCCATCGCGAGTGCGCCAACCAGCAAGGCGATCTTGGGGATTGTACGAATCATGGTCATTCCTCGGTTAGCCCCAGCGCTTGTGGTCTGCAATCAATAGACTCAAGTAATGTCGCGGGGATACTTTTAAGACAACGTATTTCTGAAAAACAGCACAGCCGCTAGGTAAAGGTTGTGTAAGGTCTGTATCCAATTGCTTACTCAAAGGAGTTATCCATGCAGATGCACCCCAACAAGGACACCCAACTGTGCATGTCTCTGTCGGCGCGCCCCGGGAATTTCGGCCTGCGGTTTCATAACCACCTGTACGAGCAGTTGGGTCTGAACTTCTACTATAAAGCCTTCAGCAGCCAGGATTTGCCCGGCGCGATCGGTGGTATCCGCGCGCTGGGCGTACGGGGTTGCGGGGTTTCCATGCCCTTCAAGGAGGCTGCCATTGCCTTAGTGGATGAACTGGACGATTCGGTTCAAGCCATCGACTCCCTGAACACCATCGTCAACACCGACGGGCACCTCAAGGCCTATAACACCGACTACATCGCCATCGAGCAACTGCTGAAGAAGCACGCCGTGCCTAAGGACTCGACCTTCGCTCTGCGTGGCAGCGGCGGTATGGCCAAGGCCGTGGCCAGTGCCTTGCGTGACGGTGGTTACGCCAATGGCGTAATCGTTGCGCGCAACGAAGCAGCAGGCCGGGCGCTGGCGCAGAACCTGGGATATGCGTGGCGAGCCGAATTGGCGGATATGCGTCCGCAGATGCTGATCAACGTGACGCCCATCGGCATGACCGGCGGGGCTGAGGCAGACGCGTTGGCGTTTGACGCTGATGCGGTGGATGTCGCGGAGACTGTGTTCGATGTGGTTTCGATCCCCTCGGAAACACCATTGATCGTGCGTGGAAGGGCCCAGGGCAAGCGGGTGATTACCGGCTTGGAAGTCATTGCCATCCAAGCGCTGGAGCAGTTTGTGCTCTATACCGGCGTGCGGCCGACCGATGAGCAGTTTCAGGCGGCAGTGGCCTTCGCCCGAAACTGAAGCCTTGCCTGGAACGAACGTGGGAGCGAGCAAGCCCGCTCCCACACGTTGACTGTTTTAGGCCTGTTCCAGTAGCGCCAACCGCTCTTCCAACGCTGCAATCCGCGCTTCCAGCTCTTCAATCCGGTCCACGGAAACCCCAACCCCACGCTCTGCCGGGCTACCCCGCGCCGCAATAATCGTCTCGATGTCCGCCGGGTCACCCAGCGCATGGGTATACCGATCTTCCCGTTGCCCGGCCTGACGCGGCACCAGCAGCGCCAACCCTCGCGCAATCAAACGCTCAAGCTGGTGCACCACCTGCTCAGTATCTTCAAAATCATGCATGCGCCCGCTGCGGGTGAGCAGTTCGTTGACCGTCTGCGGCCCTCGCAGGAATAACAAGCCAATCAGGATGACCTGGGCTGGCACCAGTTCCAGCGCCTTGTCCACCCGATGTTCCCAACGGTCGGCGCGGCTGCCCATCACCAGGCGGGTAAAACCCTGGCCCTCCAATGCGCGCAGGCTTTGGCCGACCTGGCCCTGACTGAGGTTCATGACGGGTTCGCGACTGGTCTTCTGGTTGCAGGCCAGTACCAGCGCATTGAGAGTCAGGGGATAGGTTTCCGGGTTGGTCGCCTGTTTTTCGATCAGGCAGCCCAGGATGCGGATTTCCGTGCTGTTCAGGCGCGGCTCACGGTTCTCGGTGTCGTGCTCGGCGGTCATCGCGCTTTCCCTATGCAGTGAGCTCACTAGCGTAAGCCGGAAAAAATAAAAGACAAGCGCCCGGCATGTCTATAATCGCCGCTGGTTCAAACCGTGACATTACCCAGAGACTGCCATGACTATTTCCCTGTACGCCGCCTCCATCCCGGTCTTCAAGCAAATGCTCACCGCCCTGAGCGGTGTGTTGACCAAAGCCGAAGCCCACGCCACTGCCAAGAACATCGAGCCGAACGCCTTGCTGCAGGCACGCCTGTTCCCGGACATGTTCCAACTGGTTCGCCAGGTGCAGATCGCTGTCGACTTCGCCAAGGGCGTTTCCGCGCGCCTGGCCGAGCTCGAAGTGCCGAAATATGAAGATACCGAAGTCACCTTTGCCGACCTGCAAGCCCTGATCGCCAAAGTGTTGGCCTTTGTCGACACCATCAAGCCCGAGCAGATCGACGGCAAGGAAGGCATCGAGATCATCACTCGCCCAGGCACGCCGAAAGAAAAGCGCTTCAGCGGCCAGTCCTACCTGCTGACCTACGGCCTGCCGCAGTTCTTCTTCCACGTCACCACCGCCTACGCTCTGCTGCGTCACAATGGCGTGGAAGTGGGCAAGCGCGACTACATGGGCGCTTTCTAAGCATCCAGCCACAAAAAAGCCCGGGGTCGTTCTTCAGTGAACGGCCCCGGGCTTTTTTGTGGCTGGCGATTAAGCCGGCTGTTCTTCCTTGCCCAGGCAAGCGGCGGCAGTGAACAGCACATCGGTGGACGAGTTCAGCGCGGTTTCCGCCGAATCCTGTAGCACACCGATGATGAAACCCACGGCGACTACTTGCATGGCGATGTCACTGGGAATGCCAAACAAGCTGCACGCCAGCGGGATCAGCAACAGCGAGCCGCCCGCCACGCCGGAAGCACCGCAGGCGCAGATGGCCGCGACCACACTGAGCAGCACGGCAGTTGGCAGGTCGACGGCGATGCCCAAGGTGTGCACGGCGGCCAGGGTCAGCACGGTGATGGTGATCGCAGCACCGGCCATGTTGATGGTGGCACCGAGTGGGATCGACACCGAGTAGGTGTCTTCATGCAGGCCCAGGCGTTTGCTCAAGGCCAGGTTGACCGGGATGTTCGCCGCCGAACTGCGGGTGAAGAACGCGGTGATCCCGCTTTCACGCAGGCACATCAGCACCAATGGATACGGATTGCGGCGCAGTTTCCAGAACACAATGGCCGGGTTGACCACCAGCGCCACGAACAACATGCAGCCGATCAGCACCACCAGCAGGTGGGCGTAGCCGAGCAGGGCGCCAAAGCCGGAAGTGGCCAGGGTCGAGGCTACCAGGCCGAAAATGCCCAACGGCGCAAAGCGGATCACCACACGCACGATCAGCGTGACGCCGTTGGACAGGTCGTCGAGTACGGTGCGCGTGGTCTCGCCGGCATGACGGATGGCTACGCCCATGCCGATGGCCCAGGCCAGGATGCCGATGAAGTTGGCGTTCATCAGCGCGCTGACCGGGTTGTCCACCACGCTCAACAGCAGGCTTTGCAACACCTCACCAATGCCGCCCGGTGCGCTGACCGTTGCATCATGGGTTGCCAGCACCAGCGAGGAGGGGAACCACATGCTGGCAATTACCGCGACGACGGCGGCAGCAAAGGTGCCCAGCAGGTACAGGAACAGGATCGGCTTGATATGGGTTTCCTGGCCGTGCTTATGGTTGGCGATCGACGCCATCACCAGCACAAACACCAGGATCGGTGCCACGGCTTTGAGCGCCGTGACGAACACCTTGCCGATAAACCCGGTGGCCTTGGCCGCCTCGGGCAGCAGCAGGGCGAGCAGGATGCCGGCGATCAGGCCGATGACGATTTGCGTGACCAGGCTGACGCGCGCCAGTCGTTGCAGGAGGGATGGGGCAGCAGTCATAACACTTGTCTCTAGTTTTTGGAGGCACAGCGGCGTACGCAGAAATGGCTGTAGGACGCGGATCGCGAAGTCTAGCACGCTGTAGGAAATGTCCTCGCCTGTGCGGCATTGCGTCACCCGCCCGTCCCAGTCTTTGCAAAATCCTGTTAAGATTCCGTCCTCTCATCTTTCCTTCCGTCAGCGGGCCCTTCGGGCTGTCGTTGATGTCGTCGTTTCTGGAGTTTTCATGTTGTTTCCCATCCTGCTGCTGTCAGCCGCCGGCTTTACGGTGCTGACCACGGAATTCGTCATTGTCGGCCTGCTGCCCTCCATCGCGCGGGACCTGAATGTGAGTGTGTCCCAGGCTGGGCTGCTGGTGACCTTGTTCGCGTTTACCGTGGCGGCCTTTGGTCCGTTTCTGACAGCCTATTGCGCGCGTTTCCCACGCAAACGGCTGTTCATCAGCATCCTGATCCTGTTCGGCGTGGCCAATACGGTGGCGGCGCTGGCACCGAATATCTGGGTGATGGCATTGGCGCGGTTGATCCCGGCGCTGGGGCTGCCGGTGTTCTGGGCGTTGGCCAGCGAAACGGCGGTGGACATCGTCGGCCCGGAATTCGCCGGGCGTGCCATCGAGAAGATCGGCTTTGGTATCGTCTGCGCCACGGTCTTCGGCATTCCGGTGGGTACCTTGATTGCCGATATGTTCGGCTGGCGCGCCGCGTTTGCCATCCTCGCGGTGGTGGCGTTGGCCAAGGCCTTGCTGCTGTTTATCTACCTGCCGGTGACCCAGCCCAAGAATGATGAAGTGACGTTGCGCTCGCAGTTCAAGATCCTGCGTAACCCGCTGATGCAGGGGCATATCCTGCTGTCGATTCTGGTGTTCAGCGGCATGTTCACGGCATACACCTACTTAGCGGACATCCTGGAGCGCCTGGCCGGTTTCGACGGTACGTTGGTGGGCTGGTGCCTGATGGGCTTCGGTGCCGTCGGGCTGATTGGCAATTCGTTGGGCGGGCGTGCGGTGGATCGCCATCCGTTGATCGCGTCGATGGTGTTCTGTGGCTTCATGATTGCGGGCATGGTCGCGCTGGTGCCGGCGATCCATTCCACCATTGGCCTGGCGGCGGCGATGGCCGTGTGGGGCGTGACCCAGGCGGCGATGTTTCTGGTCAGCCATGTGCGCTTGATGAAGGCCGCGCCTCATGCACCTGCATTTGCGGCGTCACTCAACATCGCCGGGGCCAACCTGGGAATCGGCCTGGGCGCCATGGTGGGTGGCCATGTGATCGACACCCTCGGCTTGGGCAGCCTGGGCTTTGCCGCGTCCGGGTTTATCCTCGTGTCGATCCTGCTGGCGTTGTGGCTGATGACCGCCAAGCAACCGGTCGCCTCCCAGGCCTGAGCCGTCAGGGCAGGGTGGTGAACAGCTCCCGTCGAGCGCCTTCGGTAATCGCCACGATGCCGGGGTGCTTGACCTTGCGTTCCACCGAGATCGCGTAGAACGACTCGGTCACCGCCACGGTCTGGCCAATCAGCGCCACGCCGTACTGGCGCACCACTTCATCGGCAATCACGCTGGGGGCGATAAAGATCCCGCTGCCGGATTGGCCGAATGCCTGCATCAAGGCGCTGTCGTCGAATTCACCGATGATTTTTGGTTGGATCTGCTGTTCGGCAAACCAGCGCTGCAAACGGCTGCGGACCACGGTTTCCGCCCCTGGAATCAATAGTGGCGCGCCGTGCAGGCATTGTGGGAAATCCCCGCCGTATGTGTCAGCCAACGCCTGGGTGGCGAAAAAGCTGATGCCACACTCGCCCAACTTCTGGCTGTAGCCCTTGATGTCCAAGTGTGTCGGCATGGGGCTGTCGGAAATCACCAGGTCCAGGCGCTGGATGGCCAGGTCGGCCAGCAGGCGTTCGAGCTTGTCTTCGCGGCAGGTAATGCGGATCGCCTCGCTCAACTCCATGGTCGGCGCAATCAATCGGTAGACGATGGACTTGGGCACCACATCCGCCACGCCGACGCGGAACAGGATCTGCTGTTCATTGGGCTGCGCGCGCAGCATGGCCTCCAATTCATTGCCGGTCTGGAACATCTGCTCGGCATAGGGCAGGGCCTGGCGTCCGGCTTCAGTCAATTCCAGCTGACGGCCGACGCGCTGAAACAGCGCGATACCAAAGGTTTGTTCCAACAGGCTAATCTGCCCGCTGATGGTCTGGGGCGTGAGGTTAAGCTGCTCACACGCACGCACGATGCTGCCAGTCTTGGCCACCACCCAGAAATAGTGCAGTTGTCGGTAATTGAGCATGGCAACCATAACTTCGTAAAAATCGAAGTATACGCGAGAAAAATACGAATTTTCCTGAACTGTTCACCTGCATAGAATGCCTCGCTATCGCGGGGCCACTATCTGGACCCAATGGTTCTAACGAGGAAGACATCATGAAACTCAATTCCCTGGGCGCGGCATCGTTGCTTGCGCTTTCATTGGTGGTGATCAGCGGCTGCGATCAGGTCGAAAAAAGCGCGCAGCAGGTGCTGGGCAAGGCCACCGAATCGGCCAAGCAAGCCATCGATGACACGCATAAGGCGGCCGAGCAGGCATTGAGTGAAGCGACAAATGGCCTGATCAACCCACAGAAGAAGGATGATCAGGAAGAGAAAGAAACAGAATCGAACAGCACAGAAGCCTAATTTTCCCGCACAACGTCAGGACTGACCTATGGATTACCTTTTACAACTGGCCGCCAGCCCCACCGCCTGGGTTGCCCTGGCGACCTTGATCGTCATGGAGATCGTGCTGGGCATCGATAACCTGATCTTCATCTCGATCCTCACCAACAAGCTGCCGGAGCAGCATCGGGCCAAGGCGCGGCGCATCGGTATCAGCATGGCGTTGGTGTTGCGTCTGGGCCTGTTGAGCACCATCGCGTTCATCGTGCAGTTGACCGCGCCGGTATTCGAAGTGTTTGGCCAGGCGTTTTCGTGGAAGGACATGATCCTGATCGCCGGTGGCCTGTTCCTGGTGTGGAAGGCGACCACCGAGATCCATCACAGCATGGACCCGGAGCCGGAAGAGAAGGAAACCAGCGCTGGCAACGTCGTGGCCATCGGTTTCGCCGCGGCCATCGGCCAGATCCTGTTGCTCGACCTGGTGTTCTCCATCGACAGCATCATCACCGCCGTGGGCATGACCGAGCACTTGCCGATCATGATCATTGCCGTCGTGACCTCGGTGATCGTGATGCTGGTGGCGGCCGAGCCGTTGGCCAAGTTCATCAACGACAACCCGACCGTGGTAATGCTGGCCCTGGGCTTCCTGATCATGATCGGTATGACGTTGATCGCCGAAGGCTTCGGCGCCCATGTGCCTAAAGGCTACGTGTATGCGGCCATGGCGTTCTCGGCGGCGATCGAGTGCCTGAACATCGCCCGACGTAACCGTCACAAGCGTTTGCTGGCTGCCCGTCAGTAACCGCTGCACCCAATAGGCCGGCTGCGCTCACAAGAGCCCAGCCGGCTTTTGCTGTCTGTTAGAATTCGCGCACTTGATAGCGTGAGGTCCACCATGAACGAGCCGATTCGTCTTACCCAGTACAGCCATGGCGCGGGATGCGGTTGCAAGATATCGCCCCAGGTATTGGAGGTGATCCTCGCCGGTAGCGGCGCACAGAACCTCGATCCCAACCTGTGGGTGGGCAACGCGTCGCGCGATGACGCGGCGGTGTACGCGATTGATGACGAGCGCGGCGTGGTCTCGACCACTGACTTCTTCATGCCGATTGTCGATGACCCCTTCGATTTCGGCCGGATTGCTGCCACCAACGCAATCAGCGACATCTACGCTATGGGCGGCGACCCGCTGATGGCCATCGCCATTCTCGGCTGGCCGGTCAATGTGCTGGCGCCGGAGATTGCGCGGGAGGTGATCCGTGGCGGCCGTTCGGTATGCGATGAAGCCGGTATTCCCCTGGCGGGCGGTCACTCCATCGACGCCCCGGAGCCGATCTTCGGGCTGGCGGTGACCGGCATCGTGCAAAAGCGCCATATGAAGCGCAATGATACCGCTACCGTCGGTTGCCGCCTGTATCTCACCAAGCCCATTGGCATCGGCATCCTGACCACCGCTGAGAAGAAGGGCAAGTTGCGCGAGGCAGACATCGGCCTCGCACGTGACTGGATGTGTACCCTTAACAAGCCTGGCAGCCGTTTCGGCAAACTGGCGGGGGTAACGGCCATGACCGACGTCACTGGCTTCGGCCTCTTGGGACATTTGGTGGAAATGGCTGACGGCAGCGGGGTGTCGGCACGCATCGAATACGCAAAAGTCCCACGCCTGCCTGGGATTGAGGACTACTTGGAGCAGGGCTGTATGCCGGGGGGGACCCTGCGCAACTTTGACAGTTATTCCAGCAAGCTCGGGCGTCTGCAGGAGTTGCATAAGCGCGTGCTGTGCGATCCGCAGACCAGTGGCGGGCTTTTGATAGCGGTCACCCCCGAGGGCGACGCCGAGTTCCATTCAGTGGCCGCGGAACTGGGCCTGAGCCTTGAGCCTATCGGCGCATTGGTTGAGCGACAGCGCCACGCGGTAGAGGTGTTTTAATGGCGACTGACATCACTGACTACCGCGACATCTTCCTCAATGACCGGCCGATGATGGACACCCGCGCGCCGGTCGAATTCGTCAAAGGCGCGTTCCCTGGGACCGTCAACTTGCCGCTGATGACCGACGATGAACGCCAGCGTGTCGGCACCTGCTACAAGCAGCAGGGCCAGCAAGCGGCAATCGTGCTCGGGCACGAACTGGTGTCCGGCGCGATCAAGGCGCAACGCATCGAACAGTGGGCGCAGTTCGCCCAGGCCAATCCCGAGGGCTACCTGTATTGCTTTCGCGGCGGTCTGCGTTCGCAGATCGTGCAGCAATGGCTAAAGACCGAGGCGGGCATTGAATACCCGCGTGTCGGCGGCGGCTATAAGGCCATGCGGTCCTTTTTGCTGGAGACCCTCGAGCAAGCGGCCACACAATGTGATTTCGTGTTGCTGGGCGGTATGACCGGCACCGGCAAGACCGAAGTCCTCGGCCAGTTGCGCAATGCCCTGGATCTGGAGGGGCATGCCAACCATCGCGGTTCCAGCTTCGGTAAGCGTGCTACGGGCCAGCCGTCCAACATCGACTTTGAAAACCGCCTGGCAGTGGACCTGCTGAAGAAACGTGCCGGCGGCATCGAGGGATTCGTGGTCGAGGACGAGAGCCGCATGATTGGCAGTTGTGCGTTGCCGTTGCCGTTGCACAAGGGGATGCAGACTTATCCCATGGTTTGGCTGGAGGACAGCGTCGAGGGGCGAGTCGAACGCATCCTGCGCGATTATGTCGTGGACCTGTGTGCGGAGTTCGTCGACGTATTTGGCGAGCAGGGCCACGCGCTGTTTGCCGAGCGGCTGACCCAGAGCCTGGCCAATATTCACAAGCGCCTCGGTGGCGAACGTTTCCAGCGACTGCAAGCGGTGATGCAGGACGCCCTGGCGGAGCAGGCGCGCAGTGGCGCAGTGGATTTGCATCGGGTCTGGATCGAGGGGCTGCTGCGCGAGTACTACGACCCGATGTACGCGTTCCAGCGTGAAAGCAAAGGCGCGCGGATCGAGTTTGCCGGGGAGCAGGGCGCGGTGGTGGAGTATCTGCGCGAACGAATGGGGTGAACTTTTCGGGTGCCATCGCAGGCACGCCGGCACCCACAGGCTGGTGTGTGAACACCGTCAAACGTGCAAGCTGGCGTGCCTTCGATGAGCGCCTGAAGCTCATCCAAAATCTAAAGAAGCACCGCTCCGATCAACCCACACACCACTCCCACCAGCATGGTCAATCCGGCAACCGTTGCCAGCACTCGCGCATCAAAATCCTTACGCAGCATCAGCAGTGACGGCAGGCTCACACTGGGCAAGGTCATCAACAGGGCCACGGCCGGGCCGGTGCCCATGCCCAGGGCCATCATGGTTTGTACGATAGGTATCTCTGCCGCCGTAGGAATCACGAACAACGTGCCGACAATCGCCAATGGCACCAGCCACACCAGGCTGTTGGTCATGGCCCCATCCACATGCGGGAACAGCCACACCCGCGCCGCGCCCAGGATCAGCACCGCCAGGATGTAGACCGGGATGGTGCTCCAGAACAGTTGCCACAGGGTGCGCAGCCAGCGGCTCAGGAAGGGTTGGGACTCGACAACGCTGACTTCGGCCATCGCCTCCAGCGCTGGCTCAGGAACCTGATCCGGCCGCGAAATGCGCTGCGCCACCAGCGACACACCCACCACCAACACAATGCCTGCCACCAGGCGTAACGCGGTAAAGCCCCAGCCCAGCACAAAGCCCATGAATACCAGGGTGGCAGGGTTGAGTACCGGGTTGGCGATCCAGAAGGCCAGCGCCGCGCCCACGGACACCTGCTGGCGGCGCATGCCTGCCGCAACCGGTGCCGCGCAGCAGCTGCACATCATCCCCGGCAAGGCAAACAGCCCGCCGCGCAAGGTAGACCCGAGTCCGGCACGGCCAAACAGGCGCAGCAGCCAATCGCGGGGTATCAGCACTTGCAACAGCGAACCGAGGATCACCGCCAGCACGGCGGCCTTCCAGATCGCGAGGAAATACACTTGGGCATAGGCCAGCGCAGCGGCCAGTGGCGCGCTTTGCTGATCGTTGAGGATCGAAGCGCCGATGCTGTGGTTGTCGGCGGCCACGAAGGCCTTGAGGTAGTAGGGCGACCACTTCACGTAGTAGAGGCCAACACAGGCAATCAGCAGGAACAGCGCTGGTTTCCACCAGAAAGACCAGCCTCGGTTGGGCTGGGATGAAGTGACGTTGGGCATGGTGTGAGTCCGCAGGTGAGTCAATAGCGACGCATCATACGCTGTCAGCTATCGGCACTCACTTGTGTCGGTGCCGGGCACCCTTCGGCGCCGTCGTTCAAGCCTTGCTTGTAGTTGCGGCTCAGCAAGGAGGCCTTGCCGTTGTGCCAGGTCAGCGTCAGTACATACAGCGTGTCGTAGTCGCTGCCGGACCAGTCGTCGGTGATGGTGTGTTTTTCGCCCGACGCTTCACTGGCCACCTTGTTGATCAGCTCCGGCAGGTAGCCGTGGGACCATGCGGTGTAGATGGTGGCGTTGTGGTACTTGTCTTCCACCAGCTCGTCGGCGAGGGCGCTGGTGTCATTCGCGGAAAACTTGATGTTCACCGGCAGGCCCAGCTTGATGGCGCTGGGGCTGATGGTCATCAGCGGTCGAATATAGCTGTAGGAATTGTCCAGCTCGCCTTCTTCCACATTGCGTGTCGGGTTGGCGGCGAAGACGAAATCGGCCTTGCCGAATTTGTCTGGCAATACCGTGGCCAGGTTCATTGCCCGGTTGAGGCCCTGGCAATTGAGTTGCCCCAGGCCCCCGGCGGGTTTTTCACCATGGCGCAGGAACACCAGGGTTTGCACGCCATCCACGGGTTCGGCGCTGCTGATGCGCGATTCCAGGGTCAGGCCGAGAGCGCCGCCAACCAATAACAGCGGCAACATGATGTATGAATATCGTTTCAGATGTCGCGCAAGGCACAAAGGCTTGATGGTCATTAGTGTCGAGTCTTCAGTGCATCGGGTTAAGGCGGACAAGCCCGGCCCCAGTAACGCATCCGGCGTCCTGCGGTGTTCCCTGTCGATATAACGCGTTGCCTCCATTCACTGTTTGAGCGTACTTGAGAGTGCCCGCGGGCCTATTGGTTCGCCCAAACGGGATAATAGCCAGCAGTTATTGCGCATTGATGACTCATGCAGGACGCGTGGTAGATGACTATCATGGTTGCTTTCTGCCCAGGTACTTGCGATGAACCCACTCGCCGCTTTCCCGATCAACAGCAAATGGCCTGCTCAGCATCCCGAGCGCTTGCAACTCTATTCACTGCCGACGCCCAACGGAGTGAAAGTCTCAATCATGCTCGAAGAGCTGGGCCTGCCCTATGAAGCGCACAAAGTCAGCTTCGAGACACAGGACCAGTTGTCTCCCGAGTTCCTGTCCCTGAACCCCAACAACAAGATCCCCGCGATCATCGACACCAATGGCCCCGGCGGTTCGCCACTGGCGCTGTTCGAGTCCGGCGCGATCCTGATCTACCTGGCGGAAAAAACCAGCCAACTGCTCCCCGAAGACCCGGCCACCCGCTATGAAACGATCCAATGGCTGATGTTCCAAATGGGCGGTATCGGCCCGATGTTTGGCCAGTTGGGTTTTTTCAATAAATTCGCCGGCAAGGCCTACGAAGACAAGCGTCCCCGCGATCGTTACGCCGCCGAATCCCGGCGCTTGCTCGACGTGCTGGAGAAACGCCTGCTGGGCCGTACCTGGATCATGGGCGACGAGTACAGCATCGCTGACATCGCGACCTTCCCGTGGATCCGCAACCTGATCGGCTTCTACGAGTCCGGTGACCTCGTGGGCATTGCCGACTTCCCTAACGTGCTGCGCGCGCTGGACGGTTTCGTCGCACGGCCGGCAGTGATCCGTGGCCTCAATATTCCGAGTTAAAGCATGCCGACTTTCGATTTCAAGCAACTGGACGTCTTCAGCCGTGTGGCGCTCAAAGGCAACCCGCTGGCGGTGGTGTTCGGTGCAGACAGCCTGACTGACCAGCAGATGGCGGACTTCGCCAATTGGACCAACCTCAGTGAAACCACGTTTTTGCTGACACCGCGTGATCCAAGGGCTGACTATCGGGTGCGAATTTTCACCACCTTGACGGAGCTGCCGTTCGCCGGGCACCCGACGCTGGGCAGTTGCTACGCGTGGCTGCAGGCCGGCGGGGTTTCAAAAGGCGAGGAGATCATCCAGGAGTGCGAAATCGGCCTGGTGCGTATCCGTCGCCAGGGCGAAGAACTGGCATTTATCGCGCCACCGTTATTGCGCTCCGGGCCGCTGGAGGCCTCGTTGGTTGAACGCGTGCGCTTGGCGCTGGGCCTTGCACCCGAGGCCATCGTGCGCAGCCAATGGGTCGACAACGGCGCGGGCTGGCTGGCGGTGATGCTGGCTGACCGCAATCAGGTATTGGCTCTACAACCGGACTATTCGCAACTGCTCGGTTTGGCAGTGGGGGTGATTGCACCGTGCGACCCTGCTCACGACGATGTGGACGCGCAGTTTGAGGTCCGCGCCTTCATCGCGGGTGATGGCGCCCCGGAGGACCCGGCCACCGGCAGCCTGAACGCTGGCGTCGCCCAATGGCTGCTGGCCGAAGGCCTGGCGCCTGAGTGTTATGTGGTCAGCCAGGGCACGGCCATTGGACGGGCGGGGCGGATTCGCGTCGAGCGTCAGGGCGATGAAATCTGGGTAGGCGGTGCGGTGGCCGTCTGTATCGAAGGGCGACTGCAGCTCTAGATCAATGAATTGTTACGGGCGGCGCAATACACTATTGGCCCCTCGGCGTTTGTGCTGCCGGGGCGAAGGGGCATAAGCTTTCGCCCCAAAGATTTCTGCCTTCTGATAGGAAAGCCATGACCAGCCAGTTCCCCCAAGCCCGCCCACGCCGCCTGCGCCGCTCTCCGGAGCTGCGTGGTTTGTTTCAGGAAAGTGAATTCACCCTCAACGACCTGGTGTTGCCGATCTTCGTCGAAGAAGAAATCGACGACTTCGTGCCCATCACCAGCATGCCCGGTGTATTGCGCATCCCTGAGAAAAAACTGGCCGGTGAAGTCGAACGCTATGCCCGTGCCGGCATCAAGTCGGTCATGACCTTTGGCGTGTCACATCACCTGGATGCCAGCGGCAGCGACACCTGGAAGGAGCGTGGCCTGGTCTCGCGCATGTCCTCGATCATCAAGGACGCCGTGCCGGAAATGATCGTGATGTCCGACACCTGCTTCTGTGAATACACCGACCACGGTCACTGTGGTGTGATGCACGGTGCCCATGTCGACAACGATGCAACCCTGGTCAACCTCGGCAAGCAAGCCGTGGCTGCCGCCCGCGCCGGTGCTGACGTTATTGCGCCTTCGGCAGCGATGGACGGCCAGGTCCAGGCGATCCGCCGCGCGTTGGATGATGCGGGCTTCACCCATATCCCGATCATGGCGTACTCGACCAAATTCGCCTCGGCCCTATACGGCCCGTTCCGCGAAGCCGGGGGCAGCGCGCTCAAGGGCGACCGCAAAAGCTACCAGATGAACCCGATGAACCGCCGCGAAGCGGTGCGCGAGTCGCTGCTGGACGAGCAGGAAGGCGCGGACGCGCTGATGGTCAAGCCAGCCGGTGCCTACCTCGACATCATCCGCGACATCCGCGAAGCCTCGCGCCTGCCGGTGGCGGCGTATCAGGTCAGCGGAGAGTACGCGATGATCAAGTTCGGCGCCCAGGCGGGTGCGATTGATGAGGACCGCGTGGTGCGCGAGACCTTGGGATCGATCAAGCGTGCAGGTGCGGACCTGATTTTCACCTACTTCGCGATGGACCTGGCGCTGGCCGGGATCTAACTCCATCCCCACGGTAGGCGCTGGCAAACCAGCGCCTACCGTTTTTTCGGTGTGTCAGCGCTGCGCAAACGCCAGGTTCAACCCCAGCCCCGCAAAGGCCGCCGCAAAGCTGCGCCGCAACCAATTCTGAACCCGTGGCGATTCGATCACTGCGCGGCGAAATACATTGGCCAGCAGGCCATACACCACGAACACCGCAAACGTCATCCCCATGAAGACAGCACTCAGCACCAGCATTTGCAGGGCCGGCGCAGTGCTGCCAGGCGTGACGAACTGGGGCAGGAAGGCCAGGAAAAAAATCGTCAGCTTAGGGTTGAGAATGTTCATCAACAGGCCGCGCAACATCAGGCTTCGTGCACTGGACAGCGTAGGGGTTTCGCTGACCGCAAAGGCCGAGCGGTCCCTCCAGGTGGCGTATGACACGTAGAGCAGGTAGGCAACGCCTGCGTACTTGAGCATATCGAACGCCAATGCGCTGGTGTGCAGCAGGGCGGAAAGGCCGAGTACCGACGCGAGCAAATGCGGGATGATCCCGGCGGTACAGCCCAGCGCTGCGAATACACTGGCGCGCTTGCCGGCGGTGAGGCCGGTGGACACCGTGAATATCACACCGGTGCCGGGGATCAATACGACAATAAGGCAGGTAATCAGGAAGTTCAGGCTGAGCATGGCATTCAAACTCCGTGTACGAATGGTCGATGACCGATCCTGTCACGTTTTACGGGTCACTGGCGAGTGCACAAGGTGGGCGAACCCTGGTTAGACTTGCCGGTCGATATCTGCAACGCCTGGCCCGTCGCCATCCAAGGAAGCCCAATGTATTCAAGCCGCCTGTTCCTCTGCCTTGCCACTTTGCTGGTGCTGGCCGGTTGCTCTACCACGCGCAACCCGCAACAGCCGGAGCGCAGCGAGGCCGAGGTGAAGGCGCAGATCGCGCGCCTGCTACCGGCCCAGGTGCCTGACCGCAAAGGTTGGGCCGAGGATATCTACACCGCCTTCGACACCCAAAAAATCTACCCCAGCACAGAAAACATCTGCGCCGTGCTGGCGGTTACCGAGCAGGAATCCACTTTTCAGGTCGACCCGCCGGTACCGAACATGGGCAAGATCGCCCAGGATGAAATCCTGCGGCGTGCCGGAAAAGTCCACGTACCGGCGTTCGTCGTACGCAGCGCACTGCAACTGCGCTCGCCCACCGGCAAGACCTACGCTGACCGCCTGAGTGCCGCGCGCACGGAGAAAGACCTGAGCGCCATCTTTGATGACTTCATCAGCATGGTGCCCCTGGGCAATACGCTGTTTGGTGGTTTCAACCCGGTGCATACCGCAGGCCCGATGCAGGTGAGTATCGACTTTGCGCAAAAACAGGCGCGGGGTTATCCCTACACGGTGGACGGCACCATTCGCCGCGAAGTCTTTACCCGCCGGGGGGGTATGTACTTTGGCATCGCGCATTTGCTCGGCTACCCAGTGAACTATGACCAGCCGTTGTACCGCTTTGCCGACTTCAATGCTGGCTGGTACGCCAGTCGCAATGCCGCGTTCCAGGCCGCCGTCAGCCGTGCGGCGGGCAAAGAGTTGGCGTTGGATGGAGATTTGATTCGCTACGGTTCACTGCTGCCGGGCACAACTGAGCTGGCGGTGCGTTCATTGGGCGCCAAGCTGGACATGCGCAACCCCAGCATCCGCAGCCAGTTGGAGCAGGGCGAGCAGCTGGATTTCGAGGACACCACGCTCTACAAACGCGTGTTTGCCCTGGCCGACAAGGCGGCGGGCAAGCCGATGCCACGGGCGATCCTGCCGGGCATCGCGCTCAAGAGTCCCAAGATCACCCGCAACCTCACCACCGCCTGGTTCGCCAAACGGGTGGATGAGCGGTATCAGCGTTGCCTGAAACGCTGATCAATTTTTGTTCGAGCGGGGCTCCTGTGGTGAGCGGGCTTGCCCGCTCACCACAGGACGGCTCCTCACTACAAAGCGCCGCCACAGCCATACCCACAACCACACCACCGGGAATGCCAGGATCACGAACGGCAGCACATAGCTTGACCGCTCTAGGGCGTCGGCGGTGCCTTCCACCAAGTTGTCGCCCAGGTTGTTGAACATCCGGCTGAACCGTGACTGCTGGTTCGCACCGTCGGAGGAGCGGAAATTCAGGGTCACACGGTTAGTGTCGAGTCGGCGTTGCTGGCCGGCGGCGACCTGCGCCAGTTCCTGCAGTTCGTTTTCAATGCCCGCCTGTTCCTTGCTCAAGGCAATCAGGTCACTGACGGTGATGTCTTTGCGCTTGGCCAGTTCGTCGAGGCGCAGTTGCTGGGATTGCAGCCGATCCTGGCGACGGCGCACATCGGCAACGGCATCGGCCAGGTCTTCGGCGGTGGTAATGCGCTGGCCGAGCGTGCCACCTTCAGCGGCCATCGCGACCATCGGCTCAACACCGGTGGGCGCGATGCGCAGGATGATCTGACCGCCACTGCCGTTTTCGGTGATGCCGAGGATATTGCAGGCGCCAAAGCGCGCGGTTTCGCAGGCTTCGCGGGTGGCCTGCATGCGCGGTGCGAGCAGGGCGCCGGGCAGGGCCAGGCTCAGTTCGTGTTCGTAGGCCAATTGAGCGCCGGCACGGCTTTGTTCGCCGTTGATCACCCTCGCGCGCGAAGAGTCACTGGGCGAGCAGCCGACCAGCGCCAGGCCGGCCAGTAGCATCAAAATTGGTCCACGAAGTGGGTGGGATTTGCCGTCCGTGTGGCGCATTGCAGTTCCTTGAAGGGGGCGGTGCGGCGATTAAAGCGGGTCTGGTGGATTAACGCAAAGCATCGCAGGGGATTTGCGTGATGGATGGTCATGGCCGCTGGTACCGGCGAGGCGTACATCTCAACCCTCACGCTAAGGAAGAGCCCGTCATGATCACTCACGTCGTACCAGAAGGCTTTGTTTCACTGCCGCGCAGCAGTCCCTTGCTTGATCTGCTCGGCCCGGCATATTGCCGAGGGGAGGGGCTGCAATTGGAAATCGGCCTGCGTGCCGACAATCGTCACGCCAATGGACGCGGCACCGTGCATGGCGGAGTGTTGGCGACCCTCGCAGATATCGGCATGGGTTATGCGATGGCGTTTTCCAGTGAGCCGCCGTTGCCGTTGATTACCGCGAGCATGACCTTGGATTACCTGGGTGCAGTGCAGGTGGGGGAGTGGGTTGTGGTGCGCTTGGAACATCACAAGCGGGGGCGGCAGATGGCGTTTGCCACGGTGAGCCTGCAGGTGGGGGAGAAGGTGGTGGCGCGGGCGAGTGCGGTGTTTGCGGTGCCGCGTTCTGACTGACGATTGGAGGTCAAATGTGGGAGCTGGCTTGCCTGCGATAGCGGTGGGTCAGGTTAACCATCGGGTACAGGTAGACCGCCATCGCAGGCAAGCCAGCTCCCACATTGACCGTGTCCTTTCAGGGGATCGAGAAGAAGAAAAGGCCCGGTTTTCGTGGAACCGGGCCTCTTCTATGTTGCTCTTTGAATCAGCTGCGTTCGAGAGCGAGGGCCACACCCTGGCCGCCACCGATGCACAGCGTTGCCAGGCCTTTCTTGGCATCGCGCTTGATCATTTCGTGCAACAGCGTCACCAGCACACGGCAGCCAGACGCGCCGATCGGGTGGCCGATGGCGATGGCGCCACCGTTGACGTTGACCTTCTCTGCATCCCACTCCAGCTCTTTGCCCACCGCCAGGGATTGCGCGGCGAAGGCTTCGTTGGCTTCGATCAGGTCCAGGTCGCCCAGGCTCCAGCCGGCTTTGTCGAGGCAGCGGCGGGTGGCCGATACCGGGCCAATGCCCATGATGGCAGGGTCTACGCCCGCATTGGCGTAGCTGGCGATGCGCGCCAGTACCGGCAAGCCGAGGGCCTTGGCCTTGTCGGCGCTCATCAGCAGCACTGCAGCGGCGCCGTCGTTGAGGCTGGAGGCGTTGCCGGCGGTGACGCTGCCGTCTTTTTTGAACGCAGGTTTCAGTTTGGCCAGGGACTCGGCAGTGGTGCCGGCGCGCGGCTGCTCATCCACGGCGAAGGCCACCGGGTCGCCTTTGCGCTGGGGAATCAGGATCGGGGTGATCTCATCGACAAAGCGCCCCGCTTCGATAGCAGCAGTGGCTTTTTGCTGGGACGCCGCAGCGAAAGCGTCCTGGGCTTCGCGGCTGATGCCGTACTTGTCCACCAGGTTTTCGGCGGTGATGCCCATGTGGTAGTCGTTGAACGCATCCCACAGGCCATCGGTGATCATGCTGTCGATCATTTTGGCGTGGCCCATGCGCAAACCGGTGCGGGCGGCGGGCAGTACATAAGGGGCCAGGCTCATGTTTTCCATACCGCCGGCGATGATCACTTCGGCGTCACCGCAACGGATGGCCTGGGCACCCAGGTGCAGGGCCTTGAGGCCGGAGCCGCAGACCTTGTTTAAGGTCAGGCTCGGCACCGCGTGGGGCAGGCCGGCGAGGATCGAGGCCTGGCGTGCCGGGTTCTGGCCGCTGCCGGCGGTGAGTACCTGGCCGAGGATCACTTCATCCACTTGGGCCGGGTCGAGGCCGGTCTGTTCCAATAGGCGACGGATCACGGCGGCGCCCAGTTCCGGAGCCGGAATGCTTGCCAGCGAACCCTGGAAGCTGCCCACGGCGGTGCGGGTGGCAGCAACAATCACGACGTCTTGCATGGAATCTGTCCTCACTGGAAGTGCATTTCTGGAACGTGGTCCGGGACGATCAGTTTACCGGCGGTCTTGCTCACAATCTCTTCAACGCTGACGCCAGGTGCGCGTTCCTTGAGGACAAAAGCGCCATTTTCGATTTCCAGGTAGGCCAGGTCGGTCAATACACGCTTGATGCAGTGGGCGCCGGTCAGCGGCAGGCTGCACTGGCTGAGCAACTTTGACTCACCGTCCTTGGACGCGTGGGTCATGATCACGATGATGTTTTCTGCACCGGCCACCAGGTCCATGGCGCCCCCCATGCCTTTGACCAGTTTGCCGGGGATCATCCACGACGCGATGTTGCCTTGTACGTCCACTTCAAACGCGCCAAGTACAGTGAGGTCGACGTGGCCGCCGCGGATCATCGCGAAGGACTCGGCGGAGGAGAAGATCGACGCACCGATGCGTGCGGTCACGGTCTGCTTGCCGGCGTTGATCATGTCGGCATCAATGGTTTCTTCGGTAGGAAAAGGACCCATGCCGAGCAGGCCATTTTCCGATTGCAGCATCACTTCCATGCCTTCGGGGATGTAGTTGGCCACCAGGGTCGGAATGCCGATACCGAGGTTGACGTAGAAGCCGTCCTGCATTTCGCGGGCGACGCGTTGAGCCATTTGTTCGCGGGTAAGAGCCATTTTAGGTGTCCTTATTATTCGGGCTGGAGGCGGATTATTTGCGCACGGTGCGCTGTTCGATGCGCTTCTCGAACGTGCCGCAGATGATCCGGTCGACGTAGATGCCAGGGGTGTGGATCTGCGCCGGGTCCAGCTCGCCCGGTTCGACGATTTCTTCCACTTCGACCACGGTGATCTTGCCGGCGGTGGCGGCCAGTGGGTTGAAGTTCTGGGCGGTGTGGCGATAGATGACGTTGCCGAAATGGTCGGCTTTCCAGCCTTTGACGATGGCGAAGTCGCCGGTGATGGACTCTTCCATCAGGTAGGGACGACCGTTGAATTCGCGGGTTTCCTTGCCTTCGGCCACAGGCGTGCCAACGCCGGTAGCGGTGAAAAAGGCCGGGATGCCGGCGCCGCCAGCGCGCATTTTTTCGGCCAGGGTGCCTTGGGGGGTCAGCACCACTTCGATTTCGCCGCTGAGCAATTGCTTCTCGAACAGCGCGTTCTCGCCGACGTAGGACGCGATCACCTTGCTGATCTGCTTCTCTTCGAGCAGCACGCCCAGGCCGAAACCGTCGACGCCGCAGTTGTTGGAAACCACGGTCAGGTCGCGGGTGCCTTTGCGCTTGATCTCGGCGATGAGGTTTTCGGGAATGCCGCACAGGCCAAAACCGCCGGAGAGTACGGTCATGCCGTCTTCCAGGCCTGCCAGTGCTTCCTCGTAGGACGCCACGCGTTTATCGAAACCTGCCATATGCACCTCTTTTATTGTTTGTGGGCCAGCCAATGAACCGAGTGTTGCTCCGGCTGATTGATTTGTTAAGTTGTTTTTTAAGGTTGATTGATTTAAAAAACAGCATAGTCGCCGAACCGTTTGGAGTCGCGTCATGACAGTTAAACAGATGCGCGCGTTTCTCGCCGTGGCCCAAAGCCTGAGTTTTGCCGCCGCCTGCGAGCGTCTGCACCTTTCCCAATCGGCGTTGAGCCTGACCATCAAGGGCCTGGAAGAAGGGCTGGGCGGGCGTTTATTCAGCCGCAATACACGCAACGTTGCCCTGACGCCTGAGGGCGAGTCCCTGCTGCCCCTGGCGCGCCGGCTGATTGCCGACTGGGACAACGCTGAAGACGAACTGCGCCAGCGGTTCACCTTGCAGCGTGGCCGAGTGACCGTCGCGGCGATGCCATCGTTTGCGGGCAATTTGCTGCCACCGATCCTGAAGACATTCCGCGCGCGTTACCCTCAAGTGAATGTGACCGTGCATGACTTGATCAATGAGCAGGTGCTGGAGATGGTGCGCGACCGGCAGGTGGAGTTGGGCGTGGCGTTCGAGCCTGCGGAAGGTTCATCACTGGCGTTTACGCCGTTGTACCTTGATCGCTTCATCGCAGTGGTGCCTGGTGATTCGCCTTTGGCAGAGTGTGCTGAAATCGATTGGAACACCTTGCTGGAACAGCCGTTCATCACGTTGCAAAGGCCTTCCACAGTGCGGGTGATGCTGGAAGAACACCTGGGCGCTCTCCACATGAAGCTGCCGGTAGCCCTGGAAAGCCATCAACTGGCGACGGTGGGCAAGATGGTTGCCAGCGGTTTGGGCGTCAGCGCTGTGCCCGCGTTATGCGCACGGCAAATGGAGGAGGCGGGCGCTCATTGCATCACCTTGAGCGATCCGGTTATCGAACGGCCGATTGGTGTACTGACCAAGCCAGGGCATGAGCTGTCGGCGGCGGCGCAGGTGTTGTTTGATATTTTCCGGGATGAAGCGGCAAAGGGGCGGTTTCCTGCATTGTTATAAGACAGGCATTAAAAAGCCCGCTTGAACTAACAAGCGGGCTTAACTGTTTAATGCTGTTATCAGCAGTATCTATCAATCACTTTAACGTTCGATTGGCCTTTGAGGTTCTGCCATTCGGTATTAAGTGTGTGGAAGACCTGCTCGATGAAGTTGCGATCGGCGGCGGCTTTCTTTCCGACATAGCCCTGGCCACGACGGTACATTTTCAGGCGCGCTGCCAGTTCACGGTTATTGCGGTCGAACTCGGCTTCTTCGGTGTGGGGCGCCAGGCAGTCGATTTGGACTTCGCCCGATTTGCCAATCCACAGGATATGGTCGTCGAGTGTGTCTTTCTGCGCTGCGAACATCTCAGCCAATTCTTCGATAGTTGGTTGGTTGTTCAGATTCATGTGTAAGCCCCTTGACCAGTTGGCGATCTATCAGTTGGTTCGTTAAAACATCTTTAGTTGTCTCCGGTTAAGAAAACCGGGCGTCAGCGACTGTCTGCCGAATACGGGCAGGGTCTTGAACCTGATGCATGTAGTCTTGCTGATGAACTGCTACGCAATGCTTTCATAACGAAGACAAGCCGCATTTGAGCGCCTTGTACCGAGCCTCTCGGTCCGGTCAGCTTCATCAATCCGCCTTGTGGGCAGTGCACATCCGGAAAAAACAGCTCGGCGGTCAGACGAGCTTGTTCAAAACACTTGTTACCAACGCTCCCGATCCGGGAGACGTCTCGATAATGCAAGGACAAAAACGTTACGTCAACGATTATGTAGTGATTATTTTTTATCACTACATAAATCGCCGTTAGGACGGGAGAATGCAGGAGAACGTGACTTGGGCGTCATTTTCTGGAGGGGGGAGTCGTAGGGCCGAGCCAGTGAGTTCGACACAAAACACGGTAGGCGCCCGCAAGCCAGCGCCTACAGTTTTGATTGGCGGTGTACGGGTTACCGCAAACGGTCGGTCAACAACGGCAACAACCGCTCGCACGACGCCTGGATCTTCACGTGCAACAGCTCATCCCCTCGAGTCTTACCCAGGTTGATGGCAATGACTGGCTTGCTCTGTTCGACCATGGCTTTGCACAGGCGAAACGCCGAGTAGGCCATCAGCGACGAGCCCACCACCAGCAAACCCTCGGCATGCTCTACCGCATTCATCGCCCTGGCGGCTGTCGCCGGGGCTACGTTTTCGCCAAAAAACACTACATCCGGCTTCAGGCGCTCGCCATTGCAATGGGGGCAGCGGGGAACCTGGAAGTGTTCTTCAAACGCAGGATCGAGCAAGGTGTCGCCATCCGGTGCTTGCACCGCGTGGACGTGCGCCAGGTAGGGGTTGTCGATTTCCATCTGCCGCTGGATCGCATCACGCTGGCTGCGCAACTGGCAGTCCAGGCACAGCACCCGGTGCAGGCTGCCGTGCAGTTCGATCACGTCATGGCTGCCGGCTTGATCATGCAGGGTGTCGACGTTCTGGGTGATCAACCCGCTGATTCGCTCACGTTGTTGCAGCGCCGCCAGCGCCAGGTGCGCCTTGTTCGGTTGCGCGATGCGTACCCTCGGCCACCCCAGCATTGCTCGCGCCCAGTAACGGCGCCGCGCCTGCGGAGTGGCGAGGAATTCCTGGTACATCATCGGCGCCTTGCCCCGGCGCACGCCTTCGCTGTCGCGGTAATCGGGAATACCAGACGACGTGCTGATCCCCGCACCGGTCAATACCAGAAAACGCCGTTCCGCCAAGGCCCGGTACAGGGTGTCGAGGTGCTCCTCTGTATGTTCCAGCGTGTCGAGCATGGGTTCCCCTATTCGCCGCGGATGTATTGCTCCAGCTGTTTGATCAGGTCGGCCTGGTCGGCAATGGCTTCTTTTACAAGGTCACCGATGGAGAGCAACCCCAGCAGTTTGCCGTCTTCGACCACTGGCAGGTGGCGCAGGTGACTGTCGGTCATGATGTTCATGCACTCATCGACCTTTTTATGGGTGTCGACGGTGATCACCGGAGAGCTCATCACCTCATGGACTTTTGTGGTGACCGACGACAGCCCCTTGAGCATGATTTTTCGTGCGTAGTCACGTTCGCTGATGATGCCTACCACCACGCCATCCTGGACGACCGGCAAGGCGCCGACGTTTTTCTCCGACATCCGCACCAGTGCTTCAAACACGGTGTGGTCATGTTTGATGACATGGACTTCCTGGTTTTTCTGGTCCTTGGCTTTGAGCACTTGTGCAACGGTTTTCATGGCGGCCACTCCGGTGTTGTTGTTAGTGGGTCAGGGTCCCCATACAGAATCCTAGACGGCCCACGCCGCGGCAAGGTCCAAAGCGGCGTTAAACCCGTCGAAAAACGTCATTCGCCGGATTTTTTCGGTGTTTAACCGGCATTTGTCGGTTTTTTCGCCCGCTTGGGGCTGGCCGCCGTCTTGCGGGGCGCGCTTTTACGTTTCTTTTTCCACGGTGTGGCGCCTCGACCTGCCGGGCTGGCCGGGCCAGTGATGGTCATGCGCATGCCATTGCAGCGCGCGACTTGCTTGCTCATCCAGGCCGCCTGTTTGGCGACGAATTCTTCCAGGCTCATTTCGCCGCTTTGCACCATGTCCAGCGCCTGCTCCCAGATCGCGGTGGTGCCCGGGTCAGCAATCGCGCGGGGCACTGCATCGATCAGGCTGAACGCCGCCGGCGTGGCCGACAGCGCCTTGCCGTTCTTCACCAGGTAACCCCGGTCCAGCAACCCCTGGATGATGCCGGCGCGAGTGGCCTCGGTGCCGATGCCAGTGGTGTCCTTGAGCTTTTGCTTGAGCAGCGGATCTTCCACCAGCTTGGCGACGTTTTTCATCGCCTTGATAAGGTCACCTTCGGTGAAGGGCTTGGGCGGTTGGGTCCACAGGTCCTTGAGGTTGACCTTGGCCACCGCATAATCCTGGCCCTTCACCAATGCCGGCAATGCTTGTGGGGCTGGCGCTTCCCGCCCTTTTGCCGGCGCCAGGGCTTCTGGCAACGCGCGTTTCCAACCGGGTTCGATCACCACTTTACCCACCGCGCGCAACGCTTGCCCCGCGCAATCGAAGTCCGCCTGGGTGCGGTCGTATTCATGGTTGGGCAGGAACTGCGCCAGGTAGCGTGCACGAATCAAGGTGTACACCGCGCGGTGCTTGCCGGTGAGTTGCCCCACGTCCTTGCCGGCACCGGTAGGGATGATGCCGTGGTGGGCGCTGACCTTGGCGTCATTCCACGCCCGCGAGCGACGCTGGGTCTCGATATGTGGCATCAGTTCGTTCACCGCGGCATCGGCGCGCGCCAGTGCAGCAAGAATCTTCGGCGCTTCGCTGTGCTGGCTCAGTGGCAGGTAGCCGCAATCGCTGCGTGGGTAGGTGATGACTTTGTGGGTTTCATACAGCGACTGGGCAATATCCAGGGTTTCCTGGGCGCCAAGGCCGAGTTTCTTGGAGCAGATTTCCTGCAGGGTGCCGAGGTCGAAGGGCAGGGGGGCAACTTCGCGCATGCGCTCGGTGCGCAGCTTGACCAGCCGCGCGGTGGCGGCGTTGCGCATGGCGTCGGCGGCGTCTCGCGCCAGTTGCGGGTCGAGGCAGCGGCCCTGGTCATCACAGGCATCCTCGGCCGCGCGCCATTGGGCGGTGAACGTGATGCGCTCGTGCTGCAGGTCGACATCGATGGCCCAGTAAGCCACCGGTACAAAATCGGCAATACTGCGGTCGCGGTCCACCACCAGGCGCAAGGTCGGCGTTTGCACCCGTCCCACGGGCAATACGCCCTGGTAGCCGGATTGGCGCCCAAGCAAGGTAAACAGGCGGCTCATGTTCATGCCGATCAGCCAGTCAGCGCGAGAACGGCCCAGGGCCGAGTGGTACAGGCTGAAGGTCTCGGCGCCGGGCTTGAGGGCCGCCAGGGCTTTGCGGATGGAGGCGTCGTCCAGCGCCGACAGCCACAGCCGCTGGATCGGTCCGCGATAGCGGCAATGCTCCACCAGCTCACGGGCGATCATCTCGCCTTCACGGTCGGCATCGGTGGCGATCACCAGTTCCTGGGCCTCTCCCAGTAAACGCTTGACGGCCTTGAACTGGCTGGCGGTCTTGGGTTTGACGCGCATTTTCCATTTTTCCGGGACGATCGGTAGGTCGGCCAGTACCCAGCGCTTGTACTTCTCGTCGTAGGCGTCGGGCGGGGCGGTTTCCAGCAGGTGGCCGATGCACCAGGTGACCGTGACGCCATTGCCCAGCCAGCAGCCGTCGCCCCGGCGACTGGCGCCGAGTACGGCCGCGATATCCTTGGCCTGGGAGGGTTTTTCACAGAGGTACAGCCGCATGGTCATCACATCAGATCGGGTTGATGCCTTGCAGGATGCTCAGTCGGAGGGCTTTGATCAACCTTTATCTGTATGGATGTACAGCAATTTGTGTGGTCATCACAAAACAAATGTGGGAGCGGGCTTGCTCGCGAAGGCGGTGGATCAGTCAACTTTTCTGCGACTGATCCACGCTCTTCGCGAGCAAGCCCGCTCCCACAGGGGGGGCCAGTGTTCAGGAGACCGGGTTAGTTCTTATCGATATCCACATGCCGCGTTTCCTTGAGGCAGATCATTCCCACAATCAGGCTCACGCCGGTCACCACCACCGGGTACCACAGGCCATAGAAAATATCGCCGGTGTACACCACCAGGGCGAACGATACGGTCGGCAGGAACCCGCCAAACCAGCCGTTGCCGATGTGGTAAGGCAGGGACATCGAGGTGTAGCGGATACGTGTCGGGAACAATTCCACCATCAACGCTGCCAGCGGGCCGTAGCACATCGCGGCGATCAGGATCAGCGCCACGATCAGTACCACCACCATGGTCTTGTTGACCTGGGCCACATCCGCCGAAGACGGGTAGCCGGCGAGGGTCACGGCGCCGCGCAGGGCTTTTTCGTCAAACCCTTCGATCCGCACGTCGCCCACGCTCACCTGTACCGGGCTGCCGGCCGGGGCGGCGGCGCTGCTGTAAGGCAGGCCCTGCTTGACGAGGAAGGTCTTGACCTTGTCGCACGGGCTGTCGAATTTCGCCTTGCCCACCGGGTCGAACTGGAAGGTGCAGGTGGCCGGGTCGGCCAGCACGGTGATCGGTGCCTGGTTGCTGGCCTGGTCCATCGCCGGGTTGGTGTAGTGCGCCAGACTCTTGAAGATCGGGAAGTACAGTGCGGTTGCCAGCAACAGACCGAGCATCAGCACCGGTTTGCGCCCCACTTTGTCCGACAGCCAGCCAAAGAAGATGAAAAACGGTGCGCCAATCACCACGCTGATGATCAGCAGCATGTTGGCCAGGGCAGGGTCCATTTTCAGGAACTGCGTGAGGAAGAACAGCACATAGAACTGCGCCGCATAGAAAGTCACCGCCTGGCCGCCGTTGATACTGAACAGGGCAATCAGCACGATCTTGAGGTTTTCCCATTTGCCGAATGAATCGCGGATCGGCGACTTGCTGGCCTTGCCTTCCTCTTTCATTTTCAGAAATGCCGGCGACTCATGCAGGCTCATGCGGATCCAGGTGGAAATACCCAGCAGCACGATGGAGAACAGGAACGGAATGCGCCAGCCCCACACTTCGAACTGGTCCCCGGTGAAGTAACGGCAGGCCAGCACTACCAGCAACGACAGCAACAGGCCGAGCGTTGCGGTGGACTGAATCCAGCTGGTGTGGAACCCACGCTTGCCCGCAGGCGCATGCTCCGCCACATACGTGGCCGCGCCGCCGTATTCGCCGCCCAGCGCCAGGCCTTGCAGCATGCGCAGGACGATCAGGATGATCGGTGCCGCAATACCGATACTGGCGTAGGTCGGCAGCAGCCCGACGCAGAAAGTCGCCACGCCCATCAGGATGATGGTGACCAAAAAGGTGTATTTGCGCCCGATCATGTCGCCCAGGCGGCCAAACACCAGTGCACCGAACGGGCGCACCACAAAGCCGGCCGCGAAGGCCATCAAGGCAAAGATGAACGCCGTGGTGTCGTTGACCCCGGCAAAGAACTGCTTGCTGATCACCGCCGCCAGGGCGCCGTAGAGGAAAAAGTCATACCACTCGAACACCGTCCCCAGGGACGAGGCGAAGATGACCTTCTTGGATTCGTTGCGGGTGATGGCGGTATTGACCGCCGCGCCCAGGGGTTGAGCTTGTTCTGACATCGGGTAGCCCTCACAGTGATTATTTATTGTTGTTCCACTGTCGGCGCCAACCTCAGCGCCGGTTGTCCTACGGGTCATGCGGGTGCAGTCATTTCTCTCTCGGGGGCAAGGTTCCTTGTAGTCGGCGAAAGGATCAGCTGGGCGGCCTTCTCCGCGATCATCAGCGTAGGCGAACAGGTGTTGCCGGACGTGATGCGCGGCATGACGGACGCATCGGCGATGCGCAATCCGGGCACCCCGTGCACCCGCAGTTGAGCATCCACCACCGCGTCTTTATCGCTGCCCATGCGGCAAGTGCCGACCGGGTGGAAGATCGTCGTCCCGATACGCGCGGCGGCTTCGTGCAATTGCTCTTCGGACTGCAGCGAATCGCCCGGCAGGTATTCCACCGGTTTGAACTGGCTCAGGGCGGGTGCGGCAACAATACGGCGTGTCAGGCGAATCGCGTCGGCGGCCACCCGCAAGTCTTCCGGATGACTGAGGTAGTTAGGGCGGATCAGCGGTGCGTCCGCCGGGTTGGCCGAGCGAATGTCGATTCGTCCGCGGCTTTGCGGGCGCAAGTCGCAGACCGATGCGGTAAACGCCGGAAATGCGTGCAGCGGTTCGCCAAAGCGCTCAAGCGACAGCGGCTGTACGTGGTATTCGAGGTTGGCCGACGTCTGTTCCGGGCCCGAGCGGGCAAACGCGCCGAGTTGGCTGGGCGCCATCGACAACGGGCCGCTGCGGTCGTACAGGTAGCGCAGGCCCATGCCCATCTTGCCCCACAGCGTGCCCGCGATCTGGTTGAGGGTGCGGGCGTTTTCCAGCTTATAGATGAGCCGAAGTTGCAGGTGGTCTTGCAGGTTGCCACCGACGCCCGGCAATTCATGCAGTACGTCGATGCCCAAAGGTTTAAGCACATTGGACGGGCCAATCCCCGAGCGCTGCAGGATGCCAGGCGACCCGACGGAGCCGGCGCACAGCACGATCTCCTTGCGCGCTTTCCAGCTCACCTGTTGGCCATGTTGGCGCGCGATCACCTGGGAGGCCCGACCGTTTTCCAGCAGCACGCGGTTTACGTCCACGTCGGTCAACACCGTCAGATTGGGGCGCTGGCGGACCGGCTTTAGAAACGCCTTGGCCGCGTTCCAGCGTACGCCGGCCTTTTGATTGACCTGGAAGTAGCCGCAGCCTTCGTTGTCGCCCTGATTGAAGTCGTTGACAGGGGCGATGCCACTCTGCGCTGCCGCATCACGAAAGGCATCCAGGATCGGCCAATGCAGGCGCTGCTGTTCGACGCGCCATTCACCGCCGTCGCTATGGAATTCCGAGCCGCCGGCAAAGTGGTTTTCGCTCTGCTTGAACAGCGGCAGCACGTCTTTCCAAGCCCAACCTGCGTTGCCTTCTGCCGCCCAGCCGTCGTAATCCTGAGCCTGGCCGCGCATGTAAATCATGCCGTTGATGGACGAGCAGCCGCCCAGCACCTTGCCCCGTGGGTAACTCAGCGCACGGCCTTGCAGGCCTTCCTGGGCTTCGGTCTTGAAGCACCAGTCGGTGCGCGGGTTGCCGATGCAGAACAGGTAGCCGACGGGAATATGGATCCAGGGGTAATTGTCGCGGCCGCCGGCTTCAAGCAGCAGCACCCGGTGAGCAGGGTTGGCGGACAGTCGATTGGCCAGCAGGCAGCCGGCGGGGCCGGCGCCTACGACGATGTAATCGTATTCAGCAGTAGCAATGGGCATCGCAAGCCTCGCTTGTTTTTCTTATGGTTCCATCCTAGTTGTTAGTTTTCGTCTTAAAAATGTTAGTTTTTACCCAGCTGCTGTGCGTTTTTAAACAGCGTAACCGAGGCTCATGCAATGGAGGCGTTATGTTCGACTGGAACGATCTGCGGTACTTTCTCGAGTTGCAGCGCAGCGGCCGCCTGCTCACCGCCGCGCAACGCCTGAAAACCACGCATGCCACCGTGGCCCGGCACATCGAGGCCATCGAGAAGAGCCTCGGCACCGCACTGTTTGTGCAGCATGCCCAGGGCTACGAGCTGACCCCCGCCGGCGAAGCCCTGCTCAAGCATGCCGAAGCCATGGAAAATGTCGCGCTGCTGGCCGAAGACGAACTGACCCACTCCGCCGCGCCTCTGGGCAAGATCCGCCTCGGGGTGGCCGAAGGGTTGGGCGTGATGTTCCTCGCCAGCCGCATGGGCGGGCTGTTCGATCGCTACCCCGGATTGGAAGTGGAATTGGTGGCGGTGCCGCGCTTTGTCAGCATCCTCAACCGCGAAGCGGAAATCAGCATCCATCTTGAGCGTCCAAGTGTCGATCAACTGGTCACACGCAAACTCACTGATTATCGCCTGGCCCTCTACGCCAGCCGCACTTATTTGGACCGCAACCCACCGATTGAGAAGCGCGAAGACCTCGCGGCACATGCGTGGATCGATTACGTGGACGACTTGCTGTTCAGCCAGGAGCTCAAGTTCCTCAGCAGTTTCTGCCGCAACCCCAAGGTGGTGTTCCACAGCACCAGTGTGATCGCCCAGCACCAGGCCGCGCGATCCGGGTTGGGGATTGCAGTGTTGCCGTGCTTCATGGCCTCGGGCGATCCGGAATTGGTGCCGTTGCTGCCGGGGGAGGGGATCCAGCGCAGCTACTGGATCAGCTCGCGCCGGGAGTTGCACAAGTCGGTGCGGTTGCGGGTGTTGTGGGATTACGTGGTGGAATTGTGTGCGCGCGAGCAACGTTTGTTGCTCGGCGAACCCCTGTAGCCGCGTTAGAGTTTCACCACCTGATGCACCTGCTCCGCGCAAGCCCGCGCATCCTCAATCATCTTCCCGAACGCCGTGCTGACAATCTCGTCATGGCCCAACCATCGCACCTTCTGGCTCAGGCGATAGTGGTAGCGCAACCCGCCAGCCTGTCGTGAGCCCTCCAGATCCATGTCGTACCAGGGCGAGCGCACCTGGCAGCCAGGGATAGTTTTTTCCATCTGCCCGCCGCTCAGGGTGATGGTGTAGTCATGGGTTTGCGGATTACCCAGATCCAGCTCGGCCTGCTGCCCTTGTCGGCGATAGTTGATAAAGCCATCCCAACGACCCTTGAGCGATTCATCGCTGTACACATAGTCATTCGCCAGCTTTTCCAGCGCCCGCTGGTCATTCATCTGCGCCGTGACGGTATACCCGTCATGCACCACAAAGCCGGTGGCCGCGCGGGTGATGTGGCAGTCGCTGATCTCGTTGCCGAAGTTGGCGCAGATGTCCTGGTCGGTCGCGGTGCTGCCTTGCTGGCGGTCGGCGACGCTCAGTTGCATCAGCGGCAGGCGGCTGAAGGTGATCGTGGCCTGGGTGGTGCCGGCGCCTTGCTGGTCGTAGCGCACCTGTTTGTCCAGGCGCAGGGTGGTTTCGGGACGTTCCAGGGGGATATGTTCTTCGCGCACTTGACCCTGCGCGTCGTTGACCAGCACCCAACGGTCCTGGATGTCGGGCATGACTTGGCCGGGAGCAAACACCGGGTTGGTCGGGTCGAGCCACCACACCTGGCCGTCCACTTCGGCGCGCACGATCGCGTGGTTCGGCGCCTGGGTGCCGGGGATCAATAGCGATTCGACCACATCACCACGGCTGACCCAGGCGGTCTCGGCCTTGATGCCAGTGGCTTTGAGCAAGGCGGTCAGCAGGATTGCCAGGTCCTTGCAGTCGCCATAACCGTGCTGCTCGATTTCATCGAGGTTGAACGGCACATAGCCGCGCTCGGTCGCACGCCAATCACCCAGGTAACGGTAGTGATCGTTGATGTGCTGCATCAACGCGGCCACCTGTTCCGCCGGCGCCAAACCGCGTACGGCCTTTACAGCTGCAGCACTTTGCGGCGGCAGGTTGGCACCGAGGATCTGGTTGTAGGCTTGAGCGAAACCACCGAAGTACGCCTGGCGCTCCAGGGCGCTACCCACCTCGATACGCGGGATGCGCAACAACGCGGCGTTGGACGCTTCGTTGATGTAGTTGAGATAGGTCGGGGTCTTCTGCACCACGTCCAGGGTCTTGCCGTTCTGCGACACGCTTACGTTGAAACCCTCGAACAGTTCGCTGCGCCACTGGAGGGGGCGCTCTGCCGTAAACCGCGCTTTGAACCGGTCGCGCCGCGCCGGGCTGGGGCCGAATTTGAGGACGTAATGAAACTGGGTCATCAAGGGCTTGGCGGCGTGGTGCTCGCGCACGGTGTAGCGAATCTGCGTGCCGACGCGCAGGTTGGGGAAGGCCAGGGAGGTCTGCTTATCACGGCTGAAACCCTGGTCCGGGTTGGGCGCGGTGCGGGTGTCGATTTGCGTGGCATCCAGGGCCACCGGCTTGGCGCCGGGCTGGGTGGACTGCGCGCTGAGCACTTCGAAGGTGTCGCCCTCGGAGTAATCGAAGTCGATGCGCGAAAGCATTTCGCGGCCGTTCGGCTTGAGGATCGTATAGCGGTAGGTGGTGGTGCAGTCGGTACTGGCGTCACGGTTGAAGTGGCAGTGCAACTCGGTGTCGCTGGCCAGTGGCGCTTCGGCCAGGGGCTGTAGCGCGGCGAACACGCCAGGAGCGGCAAGCCCCAGGCTGAGTGCAATCAGGGGGCGGTGAAACGAAAAACGGTACATGGGCGCCTCAGGTGACACATTGAAACAGCTACCCCGACGGGTAGCGAGAAGGCGCTGGATGATAATGGGTCGCAACTGAGAAAGCCAGGATTGTTCGACAATTATTACGGCTGAAAGGCCCGTTCTAGAGCCTTTTCTTTGATTTGTGTCAGTCGTCTCGCAGTTCGAAGTCGGCGCTGGCTAGCTTCTCTCCGTTGATCAGCACGTGGACCACGTGTTTGCCGGGGTAATGCTTACGCGTGGTCAACTCGCGGATATGTTGCTCGCGTCGCAGGCTGTGACACTCGCCCGCGCCGAGGGTAAACGCCTTGAGCTTGAACACCTTCGCCGCACTGTGGCCGGCGCTTTTCACGTAGTCGATGGCGTAGTCCACCACCAGCTTCTGTGGCGTGGCGGCCGTAGATTCGAGGGTGAAGGAGAGGTTGATGCGTTCGCCCAGGTTGATCACCGCTGGCGTGACCTGCAGGTGGTGGATCTGCACCTCGGCCTTGGCGCCGGCGCCGATGATCGTCAGCGCGCGGGTGTTGCCTTGCTTGATCAGGCTGCGCAAGGCATGGCGGGCGATCCACGCGGTATGAGGGTTATCCAGGCTCCAGCCCTCGATCAGGCTGAGCACCCAGTCCGGATGATCCTTGGTGATGTCATTGAGGTGGTTGGCCACGGACTTGCGCACGTAGAGACTGCTGTCGGCCTTGAGGTTGTCGAGGATCAACGCGCACAGCTCAGGGTCAGCCTGCACCTGGGCCAGGCGGAATGACCACGGCAGGCGCGGTCTTGAACCTTCACTGGCGAGGCGGCGCACGTGCTCGTTGTCATCCAGCGACCAGGCTTGCATCACCGCCAGCGTGCGCGGGAAATCGTGCAGCAAAAAGTGGCGGATGGCGAATTCGGCGGAGCCAAAGGTGGTGAAGTACTTGAGCGCGGCCATGGAGCGCTTGAAGTCATCCAGCCCGTAACTCGCCACGAAATGCGGCAGGAACAGGCTGACAAACGCGCTGTTCAGGCGCGGGGCCAGCGCGTAAAGCACCTTGAGGGTCTGCGGATAGTCCAGCGGGATCACCGCGTACAGACTCTCGCTGACCCGCGCCATGCGCTGCATCACCGACAACTCGGCCAACCCGGCCTTGGCGTGCTTGAGGAAGCCCTTGGCATCGAACGCCGGGTACACCGCCGTCATCTCATTGGCGATGTGTTGCAGGCGTTCGACGTTGAAAATGTCCTTGAGGGCCGGGGCGCTTTGGTCGGTCATCGGTGATTCCAGTGGCGGTTAGAGAAACCAGCGGTATTCCCGCGCGTGGATCTCTTGTTGGAAGGCCAGATGGTCCTGGCGTTTGTTTTCGCAGTACACGTCGACAAATTCGGCGCCCAGCTTATCGCGCAATACCGGTTGATGCTGCATGGCGCGCACGGCGTCGAGCATTTCCAGGGGGAAGTCAGTGCCGCTGCTGCGGTCCTCGTTCAGCGGGGCGATGGGTTCGTGCTTGGTTTCCAGGCCGTGCTCCAGGCCGACGAGGATCGCCGCCAGCACCAGATACGGGTTGGCATCGGCACTGGCCAGGCGATGCTCGATGCGCAGGTTGCGTGGGTCGGACTCGGGGATGCGCACGCACGCGTCGCGGTCTTCAAAACCCCAGCTCGCACGGGTGGCGGCGTTGACCGTAGCGCCCAGGCGGCGGAAGGCGTTGTGGTTGGGCGAGAAGATCGGCATGCAGTGGGGCAACAATTCCAGGCAACCGGCCACGGCATGGCGCAACGGTTGCTGCTGGTGCGCCGCCAGCAGGTTATTGCCCGCGCCGTCATACAGGCTGACATGCACGTGCATGCCGCTGCCGGGGTATTGCAGGTAGGGCTTGGCCATGAAGCTGGCGCGGTAACCGTGCTTGAGCGCCACGCCCCGGGTGCTGCGGCAGAACAGGGCGGCCCAGTCGGCGGCGCGCATTCCATCGTCGAGGTGACCGAAGTTGATCTCAAACTGACCGGGTCCGATTTCAGCGGTTATCACCGTAATGTCTACGCCCTGGTCCTTGGCGGTTTGCGCCATGTCGTCCAGCACTTCACTGAAGCGCGACAGCCGTTCGATATGCAGGTTGGGCTGGTCGTCGGCGTCATCGCTCAGTGGGTCGCGAGCAAATTGCGGCAGCCCGTTGTCGAGTTTTTTGTCGAACAGATAAAACTCCAGCTCGAACGCCACCACCGGGTGAATACCCTTGTGCTGCAGGCGCTCCAGCACTTTGGCCAGCACTTCACGGGGTTCGAATTCGATGGGCGCTTCGGTGCCGTCTGATGTGATCAGCATCTGACCCAATGGCTGCGATTCCCAACTCACCGGCTTGAGCGTGCCCGGCACCAAGCGGCGGTTGGCATCCGGGTCGCCGTCGTTGAAGCAATAGTCGCCAATCTTGAACAGCCCGCCCTGGACCCCCAGCAGCACGGCGTTTTGCGGTAGCTTCAACGGGCTGCCGGCGGCGACTTTTTCCAGCATCTCGATGGGATAACGCTTGCCGTAGAAATGCCCGGGAATGTCCAGGGCGATCAGGTCGACATAACGCACGTCGGGATGGTTCTGGCGAAAGGTCCGGACTTCGGCCAGTAACGTGGAGGCATGGCTTTTCACGGGTGCAGCTCCTAGTTGTAAACCCACAACACGCGGGCGGGCAGGTCGGTCAGATTGGCGTAGCGGCAATGGGCAAAGCTGGCCAGGTGAAAGCTGTCGCCGGGGCCGAGGGTGACGGAGTCGGCCTCACCCTCTACCCACAGCGTCAACTCGCCCTCCAGCACAAAACCGGCCTGCTCGGCGCGGTCGCTCATGGTTTGTTCGCCGCTGTTGGCACCGGGCGCCAACAGGCTGTCGAGCATCGAAAAGGCGCCGTTCATGCTCGGCGAGACGAGGATGTCGGTGATGCCATTGGCGTAATACACCGTGCGCCGCTCGTTGGGGCGCGTGATCCAGTCCACGGCCTTGGGCTTGGGCTGGCTGTAGAAGTAGGTGGTCGGGACATCGAGCGCGTGGCTGATGGCGGTGAGGTCCGCCACCGTCGGGCGTGACAGGCCGCGCTCGACCTGGGACAGGAAACCCACCGAGCGCTCGATTTTTTGCGCGAGCTGGGCGAGGGTAAGCTTTTTGTGCTTGCGCAGGTCGTGGATCAGCGCGGCGAGGGTGGCGAGTTCTTCTTGTGGGGTCATGAAATTTATTTCGATAAATTTCATGAAAAATTACAGGATTTATTTCACGCAGGCAATGCCGTCCTTCAAGCGGTTGGGTGTGAGGCTTGATTGAATGATCATGCGCGCTAGCGGTCCGAAGTTGGGTACGCACCATTCATTGAAGGAGCACCCATGAAGTCCAGATCCCTACTCGCCTGCCTGCTGGTCGCCACCAGCCTGTCCACCGCCAGCTTCGTCGTGCAGGCCGGTGATACCCCTCAGGAAACCGTGCAACCTTCGAACATCAACACCCGCGACCTGAAAGAAGGCGACCGTGCGCCTGATATCCTGATGCGCAAGGAGTCGGCTGTCAGCGACTGGAAAAAACGCGGCCTCAAACAGCCTGAAGAAGACAGCCAGTGGGCGCGGGTGGGCGATAAATTCGTGCTGCTCAAGACCACCAACGGCACCATCCTTGAGATCACGCCCGTCAAGAAATGACCTTGCATTTCTGCCCTGTTCTTGAGTTAAGGTAACCGGCTGAAAAGTCCGCGTTACCTTCAAGGAAAGAGAGCAGGATGCTTGCCACAATAAGAAACTACCCCCGCACCGTTAACCTGCTGCTGTCCGCCACGTTGCTGCTCACGCTGGCCAAGGCAATCACGTTTCCGTACCTGGTGATTTACCTCACCAGTCACTTCGCCCTCGATATCACACAGGTCGGTCTGGTGATCGGCAGTTCGCTGATCGTCGGCTCGCTGCTCAGCGTGTATGGCGGGTTTCTGGTCGACCGTATCAACAGTTATCGGTTGCTGCTGGCCTTCAGCGTGTTGTTTGTGCTGGGCTTCATCGGCACCGTGCTGGCGCGGAATATCTGGGCGTTCTACAGCTGCCTGATCCTGATCAACCTGGCTTACGCGGTAATCGATATCGCCGTCAAAGCCGGCTTCGCCAGCCTGTTGCCCGAAGATGCACGTAGCGAAGTGTTTTCCATCAAGTACACCCTGACCAATATTGGCTATGCCGTAGGGCCTTTTTTCGGGGCGATGATTGCCAAGCTGGATATCAGCTTGCCGTTCATCCTTTCGGCGCTGCTGGGGGTGAGTTTTTTCCTGCTGTACTGGCGCTGGGGCGACCGTACTCTGACGACCGTGGATGCCACGCAAAAGCCAGTGCCGTTCCTTGCCGTCGGCCGGGTGTTGTTAAGGGATCATCGCCTGGTCTGCTTCACCCTAGGCGGCGTGCTCAGCGCCGTGGTGTTCGGTCAGTTCACCGCGTGGCTGTCGCAATACCTGGTGACCACCACCACCGCCGAATACACCTACACCGTGGTCAGCGCTGTGCTGACCACCAACGCGGTGTTGGTGATTACCCTGCAATACGTGATCGGGCGGCGTATTTCGCACCGCTACCTGGGCCAGTGGCTGATCGCGGGTCTGGGCATGTTCATGTTGGGAATCGTCGGATTCGCGCTGTCCACCAGTGTGTTGTGGTGGGTGCTGGCGATGGCGGTGTTCACGGTGGGGGAGATCATCGTGTTTCCGGCCGAGTACATGTTTATCGACCGAATTGCCCCGGACCACCTGCGCGGCATGTACTACGGGGCGCAGAATCTGTCCAACCTGGGGGCGGCTCTGGGGCCGGTGCTGTGTGGGCTAGTGCTGGCCAGCCTACCGGCCCACTACATGTTTTACATGCTGGGAGCGTTCATTGTCGGGGGCGGGGTGTTCTATTTCATCGGGGCGTCGTTAAAGGCAAATCATCCAGCGTGAGCTTGCCCATGGTGTTGCTGTGCAGTTCGTACCGCAACTCTTCCACCATCTTTTCGACTTCTTGCGGGGTTTGCAGCCGATTGGTGCTGATCCCGGTCACCACCAGGTCGACCCGGCCGGTTTCGGCGTCGTAGACCTTGAGGGTCAGCGACGCGTCCCTGCACAGGGTGAACTCACACGTCAGTGGCGACAGGCCTTCTTCGATGCAATTTCGCAGTTGCGAGAGGGTAAACATGCAAGTTCCTTCAGGGCAAAATGTTCGTTCCCTGAAGGGTAGGGCGCGCCTCGCGTTGCAATAAGGCGAATTCGCACTAGCCACACTAGTGCATTTGCACTTTCATGGCCTACTTCTTAACACGCAATTCCCCGGCAAACAGCCCGCGCTCACGGGCCCAAACGATGGCCGCGCTGCGGCTGTGCACGCCCAATTTCGAATACACCGTGGCCACATGGTTACGCACGGTATTGGGCGCCAGTGTCAGGCGTGAGGCGATCTCTTTGTCGGCCAGGCCCTCACAGATCAGGCCGAGCACGTCACGCTCACGGGCGGTGAGGTCGGTGTAGGCGATATTCGGCTTGTTGGGGCTGTTGACGCTTTTGGCGTTGGCGAGTTTTTCGATCAGCGTCTGGCTGAACCACGAGGCGTCCTGCATCACTTCCTCGATGGCCGCCACCAGCTCCAGCTCGGAGCGTTTGCGTTCGGTGATGTTCATCATCACCAATAGGTAGCACGGCACGTCCTCAATGATCACGGTGTCGGCGGACACCACGCAGTCGATCACCTCATTGCCTTTCTTGCGCACCTTGAGGTCCTGGCCGTCGAGGTTGCCGGCTTTTTCCAGGGTGGTGAACAACTGCGCGCCCGCCTGGGGGCTGTCGATAAAGCTGATGTCTTCGATGGACTTGCCGATCAGCTCTTCGCTGGTGTAGCCGGTGATGCTCATGAAGGCTTCGTTGATATCCACTACCTGGCGGTTGCTGGCGCTGCACACCAGGGTCGGAACGGGCGTCAGGCGGAAGGATTTGGCGAAGCGCTCCTCACTCTGGCGCAGCGCGATTTCTGCTTTGCGCCGCGGCTCCAGATCCATGAACGAAAACAGCATGCAGTCTTCTTCGTTCATGTCCAAAGGCTGACCGGCAACAATCACCAATTTGCTGCCGCCCTCAGGCAAACGCAGCTCGGCCTGCATCTGCGGGATGGTGGCGCCTTCACCCAGGCGCTGGATGGCCAGGTCCTTGCGTTCGGCCTGTTCCAGCACATCCAGCTCATAGACGGATTTACCGATGACCTGGTCGCGGTTGTAGCCGGTCATTTCCAGGAAACCCTGGTTGACCTTGATGTAACGCAAGTCACTCAGGCGACAGATCACCGCCGGCGCCGGGTTGGCGTTGAAGGTTTTTTCGAAGCGCTGTTCGGCGCTGGCCCATTCGGTGGCGTCGCTGAGGATCAGTACCAGTAATTCAGGCTCGCCACGGGAGTCGGTGATCACCAGGCTGCGCAGGCGGTGGACCCAGGTTTTCTCTTCATCGGCAGTGGGCGTGACTTCCACCACCACGTCGCTGAATTCATCGCCCCCGGCCGCTCGGGCCAACGGGTAGTTTTCTGGCTGTATTGGGTGGTTGTTGCGGTAGCGCAGGGCGAAGCGCTTGGCATATTGCTGGCCATCGGCCCCTAGCCCCATCACGTCGCCCACACCATGCATGGCGAGGGCTGCTTCGTTGGCCCAGAGAATAGTTTGATCCATCTCGGCCAGAATCACACCGTCGGACAGCCCGGAGATGATCTGCTGCAGTTGGCGACGGTTGGTTTCTTTGGCTAGAACGTCCTGGGTCATGAGATCTCCGGGGTTTTGGGCGCATGGAAAGTACGACATCCGCACCTCAGGATAGTGCAAAGAAAATCCGCAATACGGGGTACGAATGCACTAGATGACCTGGTGCATTTGAGCGGGGACGGCAAGCCGCAGGCTCGCCAGACTGAAATGGTCAATCACTGTAAAAGGATCGAACATGACCACTGTCTATGAAGCCAACCGTTCGCTGTTTCGCGTGTCCTGGAGTTCCGTGCTGGCCGGTAGTGCAATTGCGCTGGTGACCTACCTGGTGCTGAGTGTGCTGGGAACGGCCATCGGTGCCAGCGCTGTCGACCCGATGAAGGCGGGCAACCCGCTCAGCGGTTTTGGCACGGGCGCGGGGATCTGGCTGTTCGTCTCGACGCTGGTGGCAATCGGCGTGGGGGCCTTTGTGGCTGGGCGGACCGCCCCGGATCGTGGCGGCCTGCACGGCGTGCTCACCTGGACCCTGACCACCTTGCTCACTACTTGGCTGCTGGCCGGGCTGGCCGCCAGTGTCGTCGGCACCGCCGGTAATGTGGTGGGCAAGGGCCTGTCGGCAGCCGGAAGCGGCATCGCGGCGGCAGCGCCGGGCATTGGCGACAGCGTCAAGCAGCAACTGAACGAGCAGGGCATCCAGCTGGATTGGAACAGCCTGCAAGGTGAACTCGACACCTTGCTCAAGCAAAGCGGCAAGCCTGAGCTGGACCCGGCCAACGTCGAACAGAAATCCGATCAGGCCGCCGCCGATGGCAAACAGACCGCCACCGACGCTGCGATCAACCCGGCCCAGGCGGGCGATCAGTTGAAGCAATGGTTCGAGCGTGTCAAAGCGTCTGGTGAGCCTGCGTTGAATGCTGCGGATAAAGACGCGTTGGTCAACATCGTTGCTGCCCGCACCGGTAAGAGCAAGGCAGAGGCCACGCAGATCGTCGACAACTATGCCCAGGCTTACCAACAAGCCATGCAAAAGGTCGATGAGTTGAAGCAGCAGGCCGAGCAGAAAGCCCGTGAAGCCGGTGAAGTGGCGGCTCAACAACTCTCCCGTGCGGCTTGGAGCACCTTGGCTATGTTGCTGCTGGGCGCAGCGCTGAGTTTCTTTGTGGGACGCATGGCCCTGACCACGCGTCGAGTGCCGTTGGCTTAACGGCGTGTGCAGCAAGGACGCTGCTTTTCGCCGGCATCAAACCTGCCACCGTCGGCAGCCATCCGGTTGCTGGATCAGTTGGGCAGGTGCGGATGACAGGTCGGCATCAACCTCAATGAATGGGTAAAATGCCGGCCTTTTACGCGTATCCCGCAAAGGTGCCCCTTGAGTGCAGGCAAAGCTGTCGGACTGTTATTACTCACATCCATGCTGGCGGCGTGCGGCACCTCGCCGCCACGCACGCCCAATGACCTCTGCGGTATCTTCCGCGAAAAGGACGACTGGTACGACGCCGCCAAAGTCACGCAAAAACGCTGGGGCGTGCCGATCCAGGTGCCGTTCGCCATCATGTATCAGGAGTCCGGCTTCCACCAGGACGCCCTGGCCCCACGCAAATACCTGTTGTGGATCATCCCCTGGGGCCGCGTTTCCACCGCTGCCGGCTACGCCCAGGCCAAGGACGAGGTGTGGAACGACTACCGCAAGAGTACTGGCCGCAGCGGCGCCAGCCGCCAGGACTTCGACGACGCCATCGACTTTGTCGGTTGGTACATGGACAAGACCTACACCGTTAACGGCGTATACAAATACGACGCTTACGGCCAGTACCTGAACTACCACGAAGGCTGGGGCGGCTACCGCCAGCGCACCTATGCCGCGAAGGCGTGGTTGCCGCCAGTGGCCAGCAAGGTACAGGCGCGTTCGCAGATGTATGCGGCGCAATATGCGCGGTGCAAGGATGATTTGGGGCGGGGGTTTTGGAGTCGGTTTTGGCGGTGGTTGTAAGAGGGTAAACGCTGTTCCCACGCTGCATGAATAGTGCAGCGTGGGGGAGGATCTACATCTTGATCAACCAGCCTACCAGAGGCACTATCATCAACGTACTCAACGCCATGGAAGTGACATTGCCTATATACGGATGAAAGTGTACGGGCAAGCGCCCCGCAATCGCAGAGGCCAGTGGCGGAGCGATCAGCGCCCCGAGCAGTGCACTTGAAGCGATGACTGTCCAACTGCCACCATGGGTCAATACAGCCGCCGGGACTACAGAGACCAGCGGAACGTAGGTCGGATACCAGCCTCGTTTCATCCACTGTTTTCGCCAGATCGCGACGCCCAACGCCGATGTCAACGCTTGGGCCGCCAGCAGGGGCAAGACCAGGCCTGATCCATACGCCGGGCTGATCGGGTTCAGTGCATAGGCCACCAGCACACCTGCCAGCAACCCGAGACTGGCGAGCTCGTTGCCGAAAAAAGGCGCTTCGGAAAAATCTGCCAGCACCCGACGCAGGCTCCAAACAATACCGTAAGTGGGCGGTCTGGCGGGTGCTGGCTTGGCGGGGGCTATGTAGTCAGAACTCACCAACGACGGCACTCGACGACACAGTACAAACGCAATGACACTGCCGATCGCCATGCCCACCACGTTGCCGATCACCACTGGAAGACCCAGTGGAACGCATACGAAGTTCACGATCAGCATGCAAATGGGTGTCACCAGCAATGCGCCCAATACAGCACCGTTTACAGCAACTTTCCAGCCACCGCCGAACATCAGCACCATGGCTGCCGGTAACGAGACGAATGCCGCAAACGTTGGCTGCCAGGTCTGTGCAGTGACGCTCCAGCCCCACAGAAGATTACTCAGCATTAGCCCCAGCAGTGAACTTGTCACCAGCCAAGGCCATAGCCCTGTTCCGTAGGAAATAGAAAATCCTTGCCAGGCTTTACCGTGCTTGCTCGCCCACCATGCCAGGTAGGCGCCGCTCAACAAACCGAGTGATGCCAATTCGTGCTTATAGAAGGCTACTTCGCTGATATCCCCGACTATCCATCGAAGCCAGGCAACAGGATGGGGCAGGCTTGCAACCATTTCGGCGTAGCCCGGCCATGACCATTGATTGCTGAGCGCCACCCAGAGCACCAGTACCATGCTGGCAAACCCCAACATCAGGACGGTGAGATCTACCCTGGACCGGCGGGCCCTCGTTTCGGTAATGAAGGTTTTCATATAGCGCCCTCCGATCAGCGTGGAAGGGCAGGGTGTCGGGAGTAGCCGAGCATTTGATCGTAGAGATCAATGCGTCGATCACGCTGCAGGTCATTGAGGCTGTTCCAGATCGGAGCACTGCGGGCGCTGGTGATATCAACGTCGGCGAACAGGATTTCCTGGCGATTGGCTGAAGCTACCGCGCCAATCGGCCAGCCGTTGGTTCCGGCAATCAACGAGCATCCGAGGTAACGCGCTTCACGCTCTTCGCCGATGCGGCTGGCGGCAGCGATAAACACGTTATTGACGTGGGCGGCGGTCATCGTCAGGTACGACGCCATGCATTTGCCTGCCTCATCGAATAGCGGCGGTGGCGTCCATACCCAATTGTTCAGGCTGCAAATAATATCGGCGCCCTGCTGGCTGAGAATACGTGGCACCTCCGGGAACCAGATATCCCAACAAATCAGCAAGCCAATACGGCCTATCGGTGTTTCAAATACTGGAAATCCGGTATCACCCGGAGTGAACCAGAGTTTTTCCAGGTTCCATAGATGTGCCTTGCGGTATTTGCCGATGAACCCGTCGGGACCTAGCAGCACAGCTGTGTTGAACAACTGCATACCGTCTATTTCACACAGGCCTGTCACCAGGTACACCTGGTGTTTGCAGGCAAAATCTATCCATGCCCGCACACTTTCGCCGCCTGGAATCAGCTCGGCATGATCAAAGGCATCCTGGCGACTGCTGAAGAAATACCCGCAATTGGTGAGCTCGGGCAGTACGATCAGGTTGGCTCCACCGTTTGCAGCTTCGGTCGCCAGTGCAAGACTTTGATGCAGGTTGCTGGACCGGTTGTTCATGCCAACCTGAGGGTCCAGTTGGATGACTGCTACGCGGGCGGGGCTTGCTGGTTCGCTCATGGCGGTGACCTCTTATTGTTATACAACCGGGAGTCGGTTGGGCGTTTATAAGAGGCGACCGAATGTTTAATTGAAAGTCAGGTGATTCCCCTTGAGTTGTAGTCTCTTTCTTTTATGGTTCGGCTTTGTAGATTGGGTAGTCATGCATGGTAAAGCCTCCGTTGAAATTGGCTTGGGTTCTATTACAAATGGCTATCACGGTATCAATTGCTCCCCTGAAGCAGGGCTCTGTCCAGCCCGAATCTACGGAGAAGGATTCGCCGCAGAGGTACAAACCCCCTGAACGACACCGCGTTAACTCGAGTGCATGCCCTCCAGCGACGGTTCCACCTTCACACTTGCCAAACCCACCCGATTCTGGGAAAACCCACCCTTTTGTACCGTCAACGAGCGCCCTATGAGCACCGAAGAACTCCGAATCACCGACATCCGCCCCGGCACCGGCAAAACCGTGGTGAAGGGCGCGCTGATCACCACTCAATACACCGGCACCCTGGAAGACGGCACGGTGTTCGATTCTTCCTGGGAGCGCGGCAAGCCGTTCCAGTGTGTGATTGGCACCGGGCGCGTGATCAAGGGCTGGGACCTGGGCTTGATGGGCATGCAGGTGGGCGGTGTACGTACCTTGTTCGTGCCGGCGCATCTGGCCTATGGCGAGCGATCGATGGGTGCGCATATCAAGCCCAACAGCAATCTGCGTTTTGAGATTGAGTTGTTGGAAGTACTGACGCGGGACGATTGAGGGCGAGTGAACATGGACGTTGATTCACCGCTGTTGCCGGGGTGCTCTGTCGCGGGCATTCAGGTCGTTGAGCTGGACAGCAGTGATGAGCAGGAGCTGCAGCGGTTTTTCGAGCGGGCGCCGGATTACTTCATTGCGGTCAACGGCGAGCCGGCCACGGCGACCGAAGCGCATGAAGAATTGCAGGGACAGTTGCCCGCAGGGTGGGCATGCAGCCGGATGTATTGGCTGGGTTACCGCGATGTGGAAAACCGGCTGGTCGCGGTGGTGAACATCGCGGCGGACTTGCTGGCCGTTGGCGTGTGGCATATCGGGCTGTTGCTGGTGGATGCACGCTTGCATGGCACTGGGCTGGCGCAGCAACTGCATGGGGATCTTGAAGCCTGGGCGGTTCGCAATGGCGCTCACTGGTTGCGGTTGACAGTGGTCATCGGCAACGCCAAGGCGGAGCGCTTCTGGCCAAAGCTTGGCTATGTGCAGGTACGCACCCGCGAGGGGATCACCCTGGGCCGCCAGGTGAACCGGGTTTCGATTCAGGTCAAGGCGCTGACAGGTGGACAGGTGGGTGATTACTTGGCGTCGGTTCAGCGGGATCAAGTGGATGCGCCTTCCTGAACCCATCCTGAAGAATTTTCTTATTCCCCATGCGGACACTTTCCTACGGTTTACTCTCCCATCATCGGGGCGTAAGCTTCGCGCGTTTTCATCAATAGCGGAGACCCTCAGTGGGTACTTGTTCGAGTGACAGTAGTCGGCCGGTTTCGGTAACCGGCACAGGCTTGGCAAGGTAACGCGCATTTTTCCGATGCCGTTGTCTCGCCACTAAAAGCGAGAAGCGGCATCCCGGCAGCGGCCAGTCCTGGCACCTGCCCGAATCCCTCTCATCGACGCTGACCAGCACCCGGTTCACCTCGGGATGCTACGGACGCGCCTGCCTTTTGCGGCAGGCGGGCCACGCTGGCTGTGCCTATAAAACGGGCGCGGTGCAGACGGCGGTACCTGCACGACGGTTTCTTCCTCGCGCAGGAGTAACACCATGAACTTGACTCTGTTGAAAGAGTTCTTTGCCGGCTTCCTGCGGACCCGGCACATCGCCCGGCATTTCCGCCGCCTGGCGATGCTCGATAGCGTGACCGACGCCAGCGTCAGCCGCGAAGTGCCGCCGACACTGGCGCAAACCCTGGTGGTTTCGGCCAACAGCAGTGCGGTGCAGTTGCTCGGCACGCTGGGCAGCCACTCTGAGGGTTTGAATACCCAGGAAGCTGACGCTCTGCGCGTGCAATACGGCCTCAACGAAGTCGAGCACGAACAGCCGCTGCCAGGGTGGGTGCACCTGTGGCACTGCTACAAAAACCCGTTCAACCTGTTGCTGACCTTGCTGGCGGTGATCTCCTGGCTGACCGAAGACATGAAGGCCGCCACGGTGATTTTCTCCATGGTGGTGCTGTCGACGCTGCTGCGTTTCTGGCAGGAGGCCAAGTCCAACAAGGCCGCCGATGCGCTGAAAGCCATGGTGAGCAACACCGCCACGGTGTTACGCCGCGATGAAGCCAAGCGCATCGAATTGCCGATCAAGCAATTGGTGCCGGGTGACCTGATCGTGCTGTCGGCCGGGGACATGATCCCTGCCGATTGCCGAGTACTCAGCGCCAAGGACCTGTTCGTCAGCCAGGCGGCGATGACCGGTGAGTCGATGCCGGTGGAGAAGTTCGCCCAGCAGCAGGACACCAAGACCCGCAACCCGCTGGACTTGGAGAACATCCTGTTCATGGGCACCAACGTGGTGTCCGGGGCGGCGACGGCGGTGATCCTGACCACCGGCAACAGCACCTATTTCGGTGCCTTGGCCCAGCGTGTGACCGCGACTGACCGTGCGACCACCTCGTTCCAGCACGGCGTCAACAAGGTCAGCTGGTTGCTGATCCGCTTCATGTTTGTGATGGCGCCATTGGTGCTGTTCATCAACGGTTTCACCAAGGGCGACTGGACCGAAGCACTGCTGTTCGCGCTGTCGATTGCCGTGGGCTTGACCCCGGAAATGCTGCCGATGATCGTCACGTCCACCCTGGCCAAGGGGGCGGTGTTTCTGTCGCGCAAAAAAGTCATCGTCAAGCGCCTGGATGCGATCCAGAACTTCGGCGCCATGGATGTGCTGTGCACCGACAAGACCGGCACCCTGACCCAGGACAAGATTTTCCTGGCGCGCCATGTGGACGTGTGGGGTGAAGAGTCCGACGATGTGCTGGAAATGGCCTACCTCAACAGCTACTACCAGACGGGCTTGAAAAACTTGCTGGACGTGGCGGTGCTGGAGCATGTGGAGGTGCATCGCGAGCTGAAAGTCGGCACGGCGTTCCAGAAGGTCGATGAGATCCCGTTCGATTTCAATCGTCGCCGCATGTCCGTCGTGGTCGCTGAGCAAGGCCAGCCGCACCTGTTGATCTGCAAGGGCGCGGTGGAAGAGATTTTGTCGGTGTGCAACAACGTGCGCCATGGCGACGTCAATGAAGCGTTGACCGAAGACCTGCTGGCGCGCATCCGCCAGGTCACTGCCGCGTTCAACGAAGAAGGCCTGCGCGTGGTCGCCGTGGCCGCGCAGCCGATGGCACCGGGTCGCGACACCTATAGCCTGGCGGATGAGAACAACCTCACGCTGATCGGCTACGTCGCCTTCCTCGACCCCCCCAAGGAAAGCACCGCGCCTGCGCTCAAGGCGCTCAAAGCCCACGGCGTTGCAGTGAAAGTGCTGACCGGTGATAACGAGTTGGTCACTGCCAAGATCTGCCGCGAAGTGGGCCTGGAGCAACAGGGCCTGCTGATGGGCAACGACATCGAGGCCATGACCGACGCCGAACTGGCCAAGGCCGTGGAAACCACCAATGTGTTCGCCAAGCTGACCCCGAGCCACAAGGAACGCATCGTGCGCTTGCTCAAGGCCAACGGGCATGTGGTGGGTTTCATGGGCGATGGCATCAACGACGCCCCGGCGCTGCGTACTGCTGATATCGGCATTTCGGTGGACAGCGCGGTGGATATCGCCAAGGAAGCCGCCGACATCATCCTGCTGGAAAAGAGCCTGATGATTCTGGAGGAGGGCGTGCTGGAAGGCCGGCGCACCTTCGCCAACATGCTCAAGTACATCAAGATGACTGCCAGCTCCAACTTCGGCAACGTGTTTTCGGTGCTGGTGGCCAGTGCGTTCATCCCGTTTTTGCCGATGTTGCCGATGCATCTGCTGGTGCAGAACCTGCTGTATGACATTTCGCAGATCGCGATACCGTTCGATAACGTCGACGCGCAAATGCTCAGCAAACCTCAACGCTGGCAGCCGGGAGATGTCGGCCGTTTCATGCTGTTTTTCGGGCCGATCAGCTCGATCTTTGACATCACCACGTTCGCACTCATGTGGTATGTCTTCGACGCCAATACCCCCGACCACCAGACCCTGTTCCAGTCCGGCTGGTTTGTGGTGGGGCTGCTGACCCAGACGCTGATCGTGCACATGATCCGCACCCCGAAAATTCCGTTCCTGCAAAGCCGTGCCGCGATGCCGTTGATGGTGATGACCGGCGTGATCATGGCGGTGGGCATTTTCCTGCCGATGGGGCCGCTGGCGCATTACTTCAAGTTGCAGGCGCTGCCGTCGCTGTACTTCGTATTCCTGCCGGTGATCCTGCTGGCGTACATGGCGCTGACCCAGGCGGTGAAGGGCTACTACATCCGTAAGTTTGGCTGGCAATAAGCAGGGAGGATGTCCTATGCAAGCAATCAACAACATCAACCTCGAATCCCTGGTCGACACCCTGGTCAGCCTCACTGCGGCCTTTGTCCTCGGCGGCTTGATCGGCTTCGAGCGTCAGTACCGCCAGCGCACGGCGGGCCTGCGTACCAACGTGCTGGTGGCGGTGGGCGCGGCGATCTTCGTCGACATGGCCAGCCGGCTCGGTGGCGCGGAAGGCGCGGTGCGGGTGGTGGCCTACGTGGTCTCGGGCATCGGTTTTCTCGGTGCCGGTGTCATCATGCGGGAGGAGGGCAACGTGCGTGGGCTCAACACGGCGGCCACCCTCTGGGCATCGGCGGCAGTGGGGGCCTGCGCGGGTGCCGACCTGGTCCTCGAAGCGCTGCTGGGCACGCTGTTTGTGCTGGCCGCCAACACCTTGCTGCGCCCGATCGTCAACAACATCAACCGTCAACCATTGGACGTGGTATCGGCAGAGGTCACCAACATCCTGTATGTGATCGCCCGGCGTACCCAGCAGAAAGCCGTGCTGGCCTTGCTGGAAGCAGAGCTGGCACGTTGCAACTACCCGGCCAGCGACGTGGACGTGCGCCCCTTCGGCACGGAAGAAGTGGAGATCGAAGCGACCCTGGCCGTCACGTCGGTGGACGGTGACGAACTGGATGCGCTGGTAGCGCGAATCTCGATGTCGACCCTGGTGGTGCAGGCATTCTGGAGCCCGAGTACCACCGAGTAGTTCCCGGCCGTCAGGCGTTATCCCGTGCAAAGCGGACTAAGCTACTGCGAGGAAAAGTCCTACAATCAATCGAGATTATCCCTTCATTTGATAAGCCGCGCCGTTGTTAAGGTTGCGCCCTTGCGCCTCAGGAACCAAGGCGCAGCTCAACGTATTGACCGTGATTTATCAAAAGGAGGGGTCTTTACTACCTGTAGTGTCATGCAGAGTTATCAGCACCGTTTGTCGGAACTGTTACTTTTCACAGGTAGATAGGTCCCGTGTGATATGTAAGCGTACTGATCCCTCGGGGAGTCTTATGAGCAAAGCTTTAATTGTGGATGATCACCCTTTTATCCGCGCCACCGTGAAGTACCTGTTGAAGCAAGAAGGCTTCGATGAAATCTATGAAGCGGGCAATGGTGCCGATGCCATGCAGCTGGCGCGTGAGCGGCGCCCGGATCTGATCATTCTCGACCTGGCCATGCCCAAGCTTGGCGGATTGGAGGTGATCAGCCGGATCAAGGCGCTGGAACTGCCTTGCAAGATCCTGGTGCTGACCTCCTATCTGGCCGTGTTCTTCTCCACCCGCTGCATGCGCGCCGGGGCCATGGGCTTTGTGGCCAAGACGGGTGAACTGGACGAGTTGCAAAAGGCGATCAGGGCGATCCGGTCCGGCTACAGCTGCTTCCCCAGCGTGGCCACCAGTTCAGTGCGCCGTGACGATTTGCAGACCACTGAGCAAGAGCTGGTCAATTCGCTGTCGGACCGCGAAGTGACGGTGCTGCAAAGACTGGCCACAGGCCTGACGAATAAGGAAATCGCCGAGGATATGCTGTTGAGCCACAAAACCATCAGCACCTACAAGACGCGACTCAAGGAGAAGCTGCGCATGTCTTCGGTGGTGCACCTGTCCAAGTTCGCCCAGCGCAATCATCTGATCTGAAATGACGACCACCCGGCTGTTGAGATTCACGGCCATCCTGCTGATCGGGTTGTTTTCCCCTGCAGCGATGGCCCTGGATGAGCCGCACACCCTACAGCTCCTTGGCCACGCGACCCTTGAAAACCCAGGGCTGGAGCTCGATGAGAGCGACTGGCGCTGGTTACGCCAGCGACGCACATTGGTGATGGGGGTGTCGGCGCCGGACTACGCACCTTTTGACTTGAGCAATAACAAGGATTTTGAAGGTATCACCGCTGACTACGCGTGGCTGATCAGCCTCATCTTAAGCGTGCCTATCGAAGTTCGACGCTATGACACCCGCGATGAGGTGATCGAGGCACTCAAGCTGGGCCAAGTGGATTTAGTAGGATCGGCCAATGGTTACGAAGCCGCCGACAAGGGCCTGGTGCTGTCCCGTTCCTACGCCAATGATCAACCCGTGCTGATAACCCGCGCGGGTGACAGTCATTTACTGAGCGCCGACCTGGCCGGCAAACGCGTGGCGATGCTCTACCACTACATGCAACCCGACGCTGTCCAGGCCTATTACCCCAAGGCGCAACTGCTGTTGTATGGCTCGACCCACCAAGCCATCGGCTCCGTGGCGTTTGGTCAGGCGGATGTGTACCTCGGCGACATTATCAGTGCCCGTTATCTGATCAAAAAGAACCACCTCAATAATATCCGTATGGCCGATTTTTCCGGGCTGGAGGTCAATCCGTTCGGGTTTGCTTTCACTGCGGATAACATCCGCCTGCTGAATATCATCAACGCAGCGCTGGCCGTGATCCCCGCCAGTCAGCAAATGAGCATCCTGCGCCGTTGGAGCGCCGCAGACAGTGGGGTTCTGGAGGCAGACCGACTGCGCTTGAGCGACAGTGAGCAGCGCTGGCTGGAGAAGCACCCGCGGGTAAAGGTCGCGGTGCTCGACAAGTTCATGCCGCTGTCATTTTTAGATGAGCGGGGGCAGTTCGTGGGGCTGAGCGACGAGGTATTGTCGCGGATCAGCTTGCGCACGGGCTTGAAGTTCGAGATGGTCCACGGCAATTCGTTAACTCGGCAAATTGATGAGGTCAGCAGCGGGCAAGCGGACATGCTCGCGGTCATCACCCCCAGCGTCGAGCGTGCCGAAAAGGTCCGCTTTACCCGACCTTATCTGTCCAATCCTTACGTGTTGGTGGCGCGTGCCAGTGATGAACGGCTGCTCACCCTGGAAGACATGCCCGGTAAACGCCTGGCGTTCATTGGTGGCAACAGCCTCGGTGCACAGATAGCACGCGACTATCCAGGTATCCAGTTTGTCGACGTCGGGAACCCTGAGGCCGCCATGGACCTGGTCGCGAAGGGGAGTGTCGATGCAACTATCGTGTCGTTGATCAGCGCACGCTACATGATTGCGCGCAATTATCGAGACCGTCTGCGTATCACCAGCACGATCGGCACGGAACCGGCGCGCATTGCCTTTGGCGTCAACCGCAGCCAACTGGAGCTGTATTCGATCCTCGAGAAGGCGTTGTTGAGTATCACACCTGAGGAAATGGACGAACTGAGCAACCGTTGGCGCAGTGAGATCATCATTGATGACAGCTACTGGAGCAGCCATCGCAATGTGATCATCCAGGGGTTTGGCCTGGCTGCGTTGCTGCTGCTGGTGACCCTGGGCTGGGTGCTCTACCTGCGCAACTTGATCCACAAGCGCGCCCAGGCGGAACAGGCCTTGAGCGACCAGATGCGGTTCATGAGCGTGCTGATCGACGGCACTCCCCATCCGATCTACGTGCGCGATCGCCAGGGCCGGTTGATGGCCTGCAACAACGCTTACCTGGATGTGTTTGGCTTCAAGTTGGAGGACGTGATCGGCAAGACCGTGGTGCAAACCGATACCGGCAACCCGCCGCAGGCTCAGTCGTTCCATGCCGATTACTTGAGCCTGATGGAGCGCGGCGAGCCGCAGATCCAGGATCGCGTGCTCAAGGTGCCGGGTGGCGGTGTGCTGACCATTTACCAGTGGATGCTGCCGTACCGTGACAGCAACGGCGCCGTCGTGGGCATGATTGCCGGTTGGGTGGATGTCAGCGAACGTCAGCGCCTGCTTGGCCAACTGCAGGAAGCCAAGGAGGAAGCGGACGCCGCCAACCGTGCCAAAACGACGTTCCTGGCGATCATGAGCCATGAGATCCGCACCCCCATGAATGCGGTGATTGGCATGATCGAATTGGCCCAGAAAAACGCCGAGCAGGGCCGTGTCGATCAGGATGCGTTGGAGGTGGCGTCGATGGCATCCCGGAGCATGCTGGAGTTGATCGGCGATATCCTGGACATTGCGCGCATTGAAACCGGTCACCTGTCCCTGAGCCTGGAACAGGCCAATCTCCATGAGTTGCTGGCGTCCGTAGCGCGGGTGTTCGAAGGGCTGGCGCGGGACAAGGGGTTGCTGCTGCAAGTCGAGCTCGACCCGATGATCGACCGGGCGGTGCTGATCGACCCTTTGCGTTTCAAGCAAGTGGTGTCCAACCTGCTGGGCAACGCTATCAAGTTTACCGCCACCGGGCAGGTGCGCCTGGCGGCTCAGAGCACACCGACATTGGCCGGTGACCACTTGAGCCTCAGGTTGTGTGTGGAGGATACGGGGATTGGCATCAGTGCCGAAGATCAGCAGCGCTTGTTCAGCCCCTTTATCCAAGGCAGCAACAACGACCAGTCGGCGCGCAGCGGTTCTGGCCTGGGGTTGGTGATCAGCCGCAACCTGTGCGAGATGATGGGCGGCCAATTGCATTTGAGCAGTGTGTTGGGCAAGGGGACGAGGGTGGACCTGACGTTGACGCTGGCCACGGCCACGGACACACCGGTTTACGCACCTGCGCCTCCCGCGCCTGCGACTCACGCGTTGAACCTCCTGGTGGTTGACGACTACCCGGCCAACCGTCTGTTGTTAGCTCGGCAACTGAGCTTCCTGGGGCATCGCATCGTCACGGCCGAAGACGGCGCCGAGGGTTTTGCGCTCTGGCAGGACGGGCAGTTTGATGGCGTGATCACTGATAGCAACATGCCGATCATGGATGGCTATACATTGGCACGTGATATCCGTGCCCAAGAGCGCCAGCGGGGGCTGGTGCCATGCCTGTTGCTGGGGTTCACCGCCAACGCCCAGCCCGAGGAGACCGAGCGCTGCCGGCAGGCGGGCATGGACGGCTGTCTCTTCAAACCGACCGGCCTCGATGATCTGCGCACGGCATTGGCATCGCGCACCGCGGCGCCGGAGGAGAAAGAGGTCGTGCCGGTATGTGACTTGAGTACGCTGGTCGCCCTGACAGGGGGCGATACTGCTGGGCTCAACGAGTTGCTGGCGCCATTGCTCGACAGCCTGGCAGAGGACCGCTTGGTGCTATCGACGCTGAGAGCACGCACGGATTTCGGCAAGTTGCATGACCTGGCCCATCGCGTCAAAGGTGGGGCTCGTATGGTCAAGTCGCAGGCGCTGGTCGCTTGTTGTGAAACGCTGGAGGACGTGTGTGAAAGGAGGGACCGTGATGCGTTGGCGGCTACGGTTGACGCGATTGGCCATGCCATGGATCGCTTGCATCACAGCTTGAGCACGTGCATCAAGCAGTCTTGACCCAGGTGGCTAGCCATTCGGTGGATTTGGGAGAACTCCTACGTTGGACGGGAATAAGCCTGATTTTGTCCTCGGGATATGTCTGGAAAATGGGCCTCGCTCACTGACGAGCGCTGCATGCCCAGGGTTCCGCCATGCCAAACAAAGCATTGACCATACTGATTGCCGATGAACAACACCTGCAACGCCTGCATATCGAAAAAATGCTCAACCGGTTGGGGTACTTCCGAATCGTACCGGTGGAAACCCTTGAAGAGGTCCTGTTGCTCACCGCCATCCCGGCCCGGCCGTTTGATGTGCTGATCATCAATTCGGGGCTGACGGCCCACGCTTGCGGGCCTCAACCTCAGGCACACCATGTGCTGGTCTACGATTATCTGGACCTGAGCGCCCGCACCGCTGACGCAACCCCGGCGGTGCTGATGCGGCTGCCCGGCATGCCTGATAACGTCAACCTCGAACACTTCATGGACATCATCGACCCACCCGCTGCCACCACCGGCCTGCGCGTGCTGCCGTGGCTGCGGGAGTTATCCCGTGCGCCCGTGGCCGGTGTTTAATCCCACTTTGGCGCGATACCCTTGGGGCTGGTCAGGCGATGGCCGCGTTCCAGTTCGGCAATCTGTGCCATATCGGCAGCGCTCAAGGTCAGTTGCAGGGCCTTGAGGTTGCTTTCCAGGTTGGCGCGCTTGGTCGATGATGGGATCACGGCGTAGCCCAATTGCATGGCCCAGGCCAGTGTCACTTGCGCCGGGGTCGCCTGATGGCGCTCGGCGATTTGCTGGATCACCGGGTCCTTGAGCACCTCGCCGTAGGCCAGGGTCATGTAGGACGTGACCTGAATGCCGTTGGCGGTGGCGAAATCCACGACCTTGCGGTTTTGCAGGTAGGGGTGCAGTTCGACCTGGTTGGTGGCGATGTTTTCGGCCCCGACGGCTGCAATCGCCTGTTTCATCAAGTCGACGGTGAAGTTGGAAATGCCGATCTGGCGGGTCAGGCCCAGGTGCTTGGCTTCCAGCAATTGGCCCATGAATTCGGCGACAGGTACCTGGTTTTCCGGTGAGGGCCAGTGGATCAGTGTCAAGTCCAGATAGTCGGTCTTAAGTTTGCTCAGGCTTTCACGCAGGCTTGGAATCAGCTGGCCTTCGGCGAAGTTGGCGATCCAGATCTTGCTGGTGATAAACAGCTCGTCACGCGGGACGCCACTGTTGGCAATCGCCTGGCCGACGTCGGCTTCGTTCTCGTAGATCTGCGCGGTATCGATCACGCGGTACCCCAGTTCCAGGCCGGTGCTCACGGAATCGATCACCACCTGGCCTTGCAGGCGGAATGTGCCAAGGCCGAAGGCTGGGACGTTTTGCGTTGGGATAGACATCGGTAACTCCTGAAGGGGTGTGAACAATGGCGTCGAGTATCCGCCCGTTGTTCCTTCGGAAAAACCGCCGAATCCGAAAAGGACTCTTTACCGCAAATCACGAATAGCAGCGCCGTGAACAGCTCGCGGCGTGCTATCGATTGGTCGCGCATTGCCGCATGAGCGACCTGAGCTGCGGACGCTGGATCAGGTGTCGCCGGGTTATCGCGACTGATGTAGAGTCGTGCTGCCGTCTCAATCGTAGGAATTCGCCGCATGACCCAGGAATCCCGTTTTTCCCGGATGGACCCGGAAGTGCGCAAGGCCAATCTGGTCCAGGCCACGCTCACGTGCCTCAAGCGTGATGGTTTTCAGGGGGCGTCGATTCGCAAGATCAGTGCCGAGGCCGGGGTGTCGGTGGGATTGATCAGCCATCACTATTCGGGCAAGGACGAACTGGTGGCCGAGGCCTACCGCACCATCACCGATCAGGTCATGAGCCTGCTGCGCGCGACCATGGCCAAGGCGCCGCCTAACCCTCGGGAGCGCCTGTCGGCATTGTTCCGCGGCTCATTTTCCGCCGAATTGCTCGACCCGCACTTGCTGGACGCCTGGCTGGTTTTCTGGGGCGCGGTCAAGACAGCGCCGGCGATCAACCTGGCTCACGAACACTCCTATGGCGAGTACCGCACCATCATGCGTTCGGCCCTGACCGACATGGCCAGGGAGGAGGGCTGGAAGCACTTCGACGCCGATCTGGCCGCCATCGGACTGAGCGCGCTGCTCGATGGGTTGTGGCTGGAGTCGGGGCTCAACCCTGGCACGTTCACGCCGGAGCAGGGCATCCAGATCTGCGAAGCCTGGGTCGATGGCCTGCAGGCCGGTGGGCGCCAGCGTTATCAGCTCAAACCCTGAGCCTTCTCCAGCCGCCTGGACGCACGGTTCAGGCCGGCCGTTTACCCCTCCTGAAAATATTTGCTGATTGCCGATTGCCTTCTTACTGAACACTTGTTTAGTATCGTTTCGTGTCGCACCCCTCAAGCCAACTAAAATAATTCGAGGAAGCCATGACTATTGATTCGCCCGTGCTCACTCAGGTGCAAGCTGGCGTTGCCTGGATCACCCTCAACCGTGGCCCGCAGCGCAATGCCTTGGACATTCCCACCCTCAAGCACCTGCACGCCTTGCTCGATACCTTCAACACCGACCCCGCTGTGCGTGTGGTGGTATTGACCGGCAACGGTCGCAGCTTCTGCGCCGGTGCCGACCTGGCTGAGTGGGCCGCCGCCGAAGCCCGTGGCGCCCTCGAAACTTATGGCTGGACCGACACTGCCCACGCCTTGATGACGCGCCTGCACACCCTCGACAAACCCACGATTGCCGCAATCAACGGCACCGCTGTCGGCGCGGGTATGGACCTGACCCTGTGCTGCGACCTGCGCGTCGCCGCCCAATCGGCGCGCTTCAAGGCCGGTTACACCAGCATGGCCTACTCGCCGGATGCCGGTGCCAGTTGGCACTTGCCGCGCCTGATCGGCAGCGAGCAAGCCAAGCGGCTGCTGTTCCTTGACGAGCTATGGAGCGCCGACCGAGCCCTGGCTGCGGGCCTGGTCGGTGAAGTGGTCACGGATGATCACCTGCACGCCCATACCAACGCACTCGCCACACGCCTGGCCAACGGCCCGACCTTTGCCTTCGCCCAGACCAAGACCCTGATCCGTGACGGCGCCGAGCGCAGCCTGACCGCGCAACTGCAGGCCGAACTGGCCGCTGGGCTGTTGTGCGGACGCAGCGCCGACGGTACCGAAGCCTTGCGCGCCTCCCTGGAAAAACGCCTTCCGATTTTCAGCGGCAAATAACAACAACACCTCCGAACAGGTAGCGCCATGAATTTCCAACTCAGCCAAGAACAAGACATGTTGGTGGACGCGGTACGCAGTTTTGTTGCCAAGGAATTGTTGCCCCATGAAGAGGCGGTGGACCGTGCCGACGCGGTCTCGCCCGAGCTGGCTGCGCAGATTCGCGACAAGGCCATTGCTGCCGGTTTCTATGCCTTCAACATGCCGGAAGAGGTGGGGGGCGGCGGCCTGGATTACCTGTCCCAGGCCCTGATCGAACGGGAGCTGTCCAAAGTCTCGTGGGCCTTGCATGTGTTTGTCGCGCGGCCGTCCAAGATCCTGATGGCGTGCACCGGCTCACAGATTGGCGACTACCTGTTGCCCTGTGTGCAAGGCAAGAAAGTCGACTGTTTTGCCTTGACCGAACCCGGCGCCGGTTCCGATGCCAACGCCATTAAGACCCGCGCCGTGCGCAGTGGCGATGACTTCGTAATCAATGGCAGCAAGCACTTTATCAGCCATGCCGGGCACGCCGATTTTGCCATCGTGTTCGCGGTCACCGATACCTACGAACACAATGGCCGGCAGCGCAACGCCGTGACCTCGTTCCTGGTCGATCGTGGCACCCCCGGCATGACCATCCGCCGTGGCCCCAAGTGCGTAAGCAACCGGGGTTATCACACCTATGAAATGTTCTTCGATGATTGCCGCGTCCCGGCTTCCAAGGTGCTGGGCGAAGTGGGCAAAGGCTGGGAGGTGGCCAATGCCTGGCTCACGGCCGGCCGTGTGATGGTGGCCGCCAACTGCGTCGGCCAGGCCCAGCGCGCCCTGGATGTGTCGTTGCAATGGGCGGCGGACCGCAAGCAGTTCGGCCAGCCGATCGGCACCTACCAAGGCGTGAGCTTCAAGCTGGCCGACATGGCCACACAGATCCGGGCCGCTGAACTGCTGACCCTGCACACTGCCTGGAAGATGGATCAGGGCAGCATGACCGATGGCGAGGCCGGCATGGCCAAGCTGTTCGCCAGTGAAACCCTGGGCAAGGTCGCCGATGAGGCGGTGCAGATTTTTGGCGGTATGGGCTTGATGGATGAAGGGCCGGTTGAACGTATCTGGCGTAACGCACGGATCGAGCGGATCTGGGAAGGCACTTCGGAAATCCAGCGCCATATCATCGCCCGTGAACTGTTGCGGCCGCTGTTGCGCTGATCGGCGAGGAGAGCGTATGTCCCAGGCTATTCGCGACAATCTCAAACGCCTGCTGGCGCCCCGGCACCTGGCTTTCGTTGGTGGACGCAGCATGGCGCGTGCGCTCAAGCGCTGTGCCGACGGCGGATTTACCGGGCCGATGTGGTTGGTCAACCCGCAGCATGACAGCCTTGATGGCATCCCCTGCGTGCGCCGCGTGACCGATTTACCGTGCGGGCCGGATGCGGTGTTTATCGCCACCAATCGCGAGTTGACGCTGACCTGCGTGGCTGAGCTAGCCGCTATCGGCACGGGTGGTGCCATATGCTACGCCTCCGGTTTTGCCGAGACGGGGGCCGGCGGTGCAGCTCTGCAGCAGCAACTTCTGAAGGCTGCGGGCGATATGGCCTTGCTTGGCCCCAACTGCTACGGCCTGCTTGACTACCTGCACTGCTCGGCGCTGTGGCCGGTGGCCCATGGCGGCAAGTCGGTAGAGAAGGGCGTGGCGGTGCTCACCCAGAGCGGCAACTTCGCCTACAACCTGTCGATGAGCGACCGTTCGCTGCCAGTGGCCTACATGGCCTCGGTCGGTAATCAGGCGCAACTGGGCGTTGCCGAGCTGATGGACGTGTTGCTCGATGAGCCGCGCGTCACCGCCATCGGCCTGCATTTGGAAGGCTTGAAGAATGTGCCGGGGTTTGCCCGAGCAGCGCACAAGGCGTTGGAGAAAGGCATTCCGATCATTGCGCTGAAAACCGGCGTGTCGCAGATCGGTGCGGAACTGGCCTTGAGTCACACCAGTTCGCTGTCGGGCTCCGACGCGCTGTACGACAGCTTGTTTGCGCGCCTGGGCGTGATCCGCGTCAGCGGCCCCGTGAGTTTTGTCGAAACCCTGAAGGCCGCAGCGTGCGGCAATCTTCCGGAGGGGAATCGCTTGATTGCACTGGCCTGTTCTGGTGGCGATGCGGGGCTGATTGCCGACTACGCCGAACGCAATCACCTGGCCTTGCCGACACTGGACGACGACCAACGTGCTGAACTGGCCCAGGTGCTGCCCAGTTACGCCAACCTGGTCAATCCGCTGGATTTCACCACCGCCATCTGGGGCGACCGTGATGCCCTCGACGCGATGCTCGACACCGTGCTGCGAACCGCCGCCGACGCCGCCATGCTAGTGCTGGATTACCCGGCCGAATTCACGGGTGAGCGCAAGGAGTGCGACCTGTTGCTGGAGCTGTTCTGCGCCGCGCTCGGTCGCCATGGCAAGACCGGGTTCGTCACTTCGGCACTTCCCGAACTGTTGCCGCCCCATGCCCGCGAGCGCCTGCATGCTCAGGGAATTGCTGCGCTGCAAGGCGTAGAGGATGCATTGGCCGCTTGGGGGCGGATTGCCGACTACCCGCGCAACCGCCGCGTGTTGCTGGAGCGAGGAGAATCGATCCTCGAACCGTTGTGCCCAAAAGCCCTGGATGACAGAGGCGAGGCCTTGGACGAATGGGCCTCCAAGCAAGCCTTGCGTGCATTCGGCCTTACGACACCGGCCGGCGTATTGAGTACGCCGGGCAGGGCGGTCAGCGATGCAGAAATGCTGGGCTATCCCCTGGTGCTCAAGGCGGTCAGCGCGCAGTTGCCGCATAAAACCGAGGCCGGTGCCGTGGTGCTGAACCTGCAAAACGGCAGGGCCCTGACCGCTGCACTTGAGCAGATGCGCGCGCACATCTCGGCTTATGCACCGCATGTCGTCTTCGATCAATTGCTGCTGGAGTCGATGGCTACACCGCCGTTGGCGGAGTTGATCGTGGGCATCAAACGCGAAAACGACTTTGGCCTGGCCCTGGTCATCGGCGCCGGCGGCATCCTGGTGGAGTTGCTCAAGGACAGCCGCAGCCTGTTGTTGCCGACCACCGACAGTGCCATCCGCAACGCCTTGCTCAGCCTGCGCAGCGCAGCATTGCTGCAAGGTTTTCGCGGGCGTGAAGTGGCGGATCTGGACGCCCTGGTGACGGCCATTCGTGCCGTGGCCGACTACGCCTGCGCCAATGCCGGGCAGTTGCTGGAGCTGGATGTGAACCCATTGTTGGTCAATGCCCAGGGCGCCACGGCGGTCGATGCGTTGATCCGTCTAGGAGATGAACATGTACGATAAAGCGATGACCGGTGGCCAGGCCCTGGTGCGACTGCTGGCCAACTATGGCGTCGACACGGTATTCGGCATTCCCGGTGTGCACACCCTGGAGCTGTATCGCGGCCTGCCCGGTAGCGGCATTCGCCATGTGCTGACGCGCCATGAGCAAGGTGCCGGCTTTATGGCTGATGGCTACGCGCGGGTCAGCGGCAAGCCGGGGGTGTGTTTTGTGATCACCGGCCCCGGCGTGACCAATGCCGCCACCGCTATTGGCCAGGCCTATGCCGATTCGATTCCGATGCTGGTGATTTCCAGCGTCAACAGCACCGTCAGCCTCGGCAAGGGCTGGGGCATCCTGCATGAGACCCAGGACCAGCGCGCGATCACGGCGCCGATCACCGCGTTTTCGGCGGTCGCTCTGAGCGCTGAGGACTTGCCTGAACTGGTCGCCCGTGCCTACGCCATCTTCGACAGCGAGCGACCCCGCCCGGTGCATATCTCGGTGCCGCTGGACGTGTTGGCCGCGCCAATCCAGCGCGATTGGAGCAACGAGGTCGTACGCCGGCCAGATCGCGGTTTGCCGCCGGCCAAAGCCCTGGATCAGGGCGCGGCCAAACTCGCGGCAGCCAAACGCCCAATGATCATCGCCGGAGGCGGTGCGTTGGCGGCTGGCGAGGCATTGCAGCGCTTGAGCACGCAGTTGGCGGCGCCGTTCTTCACCAGCGTGGCCGGTAAGGGTTTACTGCCTGTCAATGACCCGCTGAATGCCGGTTCCACCCTCTGCGTCGAACCCGGGTGGCAACTGATCAGTGAGGCGGATGTGGTGCTGGCGGTGGGCACGGAAATGGCCGATACCGACTATTGGTGTGAGCGTTTGCCTCTCGGCGGCGAGCTACTGCGGGTGGATATCGACGCGCGCAAGTTCAATGATTTCTACCCCTGTGCCGTGGCGCTTAAAGGCGATGCGCAGCAGACCGTGCTGGCCTTGCTGGAACGCCTGCCGACCACCGCGCGCAACGCTGAAGCCGCCATCTCGACGGTGGCGGCGTTGTTGCACGCGGTCGAATCGGGGCACGGCCCGTTGCAGTCCATCCACCAAGCCATTTTCGACCGCATTGAAGCCGAATTGCCGGCCAATGCATTCATCAGCAGTGACATGACCCAGTTGGCCTACACCGGCAATTACGCCTACCGCAGCCGTGCGCCGCGCAGCTGGTTGCATCCTACCGGCTACGGCACCCTGGGCTACGGCCTGCCTGCCGGCATCGGCGCCAAGTTTGGCGCGCCACAACGGCCGGGCCTGGTGTTGGTAGGCGACGGTGGTTTCCTCTATACCGCCCAGGAATTGGCCACCGCCGTGGAAGAACTGGACAGCCCGTTGGTGGTGCTGTTGTGGAACAACGACGCCCTTGGCCAGATTCGTGACGACATGCTGAGCCTCGATATCGAGCCCATCGGCGTGCTGCCTCGCAATCCGGATTTCGCGCTGTTCGCCCAGGCGTTCGGGTGCACCGTGAACCAGCCCCGCAACCTGGATGAATTACAGACGGACCTGCGCAACGCTTTCAAACGCAATGGCGTGACCTTGATCGAGTTGAGACATGCCTGTGCCTGTTGACCTTTGGAGAGACAAGATCAGGGGGGGGCCGACTGGCTCGATCATCTGCTGGCCCAACGGGCGGCGCACACTGTTTGAGGACATCCCATGAAGGTTTTGATTGTTCACGCCCATCCTGAACCGCAGTCATTCACCGCGGCCTTGCGCGATCGGGCGGTCGCCACGCTGGAGGGCCTGGGGCATGCGGTAAAGGTCAGCGATTTGTACGCCATGCGGTGGAACCCGGTGGCGTCGGCGGCGGACTTTTCGTCGCGGGAAAATCCGGATTACCTGGTATATGCCCTGGAGCAGCGCCTGGGGGTGAAGAAGCAGTCAATCGCCGCAGATATCCAGGGCGAGTTGGACAAGCTGCTGTGGGCTGACCTGTTGATCCTCAACTTTCCGATCTTCTGGTTCTCGGCGCCGGCGATGCTCAAGGGCTGGATCGACCGGGTGCTGGTGTCGGGGGTGTGTTACGGCGGCAAGCGCTTTTATGATCAGGGCGGGCTGGCGGGTAAACGGGCGATGATCACGGTGACCCTGGGCGGGCGCGAGCATATGTTCGGTGAGGGCGCGATTCATGGGCCGCTGGAGGATATGCTGCGGCCGATTCTGCGCGGGACGTTGGCGTATGTGGGCTATGACGTGCTGGCCCCGTTTGTGGCGTGGCATGTGCCGTACATCAGCGCTGAAGCGCGGCAGGATTTCCTGGTGGCGTATGAGCAGCGGTTGCAAGGGCTGACGGATGAACAGCCCTTGGTGTTTCCGAAGCTGGCGCAGTTCGATGAGGCGCTATACCCCCTATCCTGAGCGGATTACCGTTTAAATGTCAGTCGGTCTTGCGTTGTTCCCGCAACCTTTCGGCCGCACTGCGCAACAACCGCTCGGTGCCATTCCAGCCCAGGCAACCATCGGTCACCGATACGCCGTATTTCATCGACGCGCTCAGCGGCTGGCAGCCTTCGAACAGATGGCTTTCGAGCATCATGCCGATCAGCGAGGTGTCGCCCTGCAGGCGCTGGTCCAGCACCTCGTTGAACACCGCCGGTTGGCGCAACGGGTCCTTGCCGCTATTGGCGTGGCTGCAATCGACCATGATGCGCGCCGCCACCTTGGACTTGGCCAGATCGTGCTTCACCTGTGCCACGCTTTGCGCATCGTAGTTCGGCCCACGGTGACCTCCGCGCAGCACCAGGTGAGTGTCAGGGTTGCCTGGGGTCTGGATGATCGCCGGGTGGCCCTGGCTGTCGACGCCGAAGTGACGGTGCGGGTGGGACGCCGAGCGCATCGCGTCACAGGCAATTGCGACGCCACCGTCGGTGCCGTTCTTGAAACCCACGGGCATGCCCAGGCCGCTGGCCATCTCGCGGTGGATCTGCGATTCAGTGGTGCGCGCGCCAATCGCGACCCAGCTGAGCAGGTCATCGAAGTAGCCGGCGGCCATGGGTTGCAGCAGCTCCGTGGCGACCGGCAAGCCCAGGCGCAGCATTTCACGCATCAACTGGCGGGACAGCGTGAGGCCGGCGGCCATGTCATCGCTGCCGTCTAGGTGTGGGTCGTAGGCCAGGCCTTTCCAACCAATAGTGGTGCGCGGTTTTTCGACGTAGGCGCGAATCACCAGCAGCATCTGGTCGCTGACTTCGAGCGCGAGCTTCTTTAGGTTGCGCGCGTATTCCATGGCCGACTCAGGGTCGTGGATCGAGCACGGGCCGACAATCACCAGCAAACGCGAATCTTCGCCATTGAGGATGGCGCGCACGGCGTGGCGATGGGCGTGGACTTGTTCGGTGAGGAACGGGCTGAGGGGCAGTTGGTGCTTGAGCTCAAGGGAGCTGGGCAGGCGCTGGGTCAGGGCTTCATTGGCGCTGGTCAGTGCAGAAATCGGCAGAGCGGCGGTGGCGGAGTTCATATTCAAGGCTTCCTGGGCAAGCGGCGGGCTGTTCCCGCGCGCTCTGCCCTACTGGGGTGTTCGACAATTGGCCGTATTGGCTACGTGTGTTGGCTTGCCACCAAGAGGTGACCGATCGGAGGCGGCAGGCTGTCCCGAGCGGAGCTGGCTAAATCGCCATGCGGTGGAGGTGTCGTAGCGGTAATAGGTGGCGTAGTTCATGTCGTGTGTCCTTTAAGTGTTCTGCGAAATTAATAGAGGCCTGAAAAAACAAAACCCCCGGTCGGGGAGCCGACCGGGGGTTTAGATTTCTCTGGTAGGCGACCCCTTGAGTAGTGGGCGCCGATTTCAGGTATCAGGCGCGCCAGTGGCTAAACCAATACCCAAAATAAAAGCTTACTGCTGCGCTCGAACCGTTCACACGGGTAGCCGATACCGCGCGCGGGGCGCTGGTAGCAGGGCAGACCTGAGTGTGGGTGAGTTGCAACATGGTGTGTCTCCAAATGATTGGCAGAGCTTACTTGACGCACACCGGTAGTTTCAATCAGAAATTTCTATTGTCATGGGCTACTTACGACTATGGGGTGAGTGCCGATATGCTGTGGACACTCTAATTGGGATGGATACGGACAGATGGCGTTTCACTTACGCGCAGCCACGGACCTTGACCTGCCGTTCGCACGCACCCTGACCTTTGAGGCTATGAGCCATTACTACCGGCAATACGGGCTGATGTGGTCCAACGATGGTTTTGACGTCGCCTGGGCTGGCCGTGAAAACTGGCTGATCTGCAATGACGACGGGGTGATGGGCTTTGTCAGCCTGAGCCGCGACAGCCGCGCGCTCTACATCCGAGAGCTGCATATGCTCGAAACGTGTCGCAGATTGGGTGCGGGCAGTTGGGTGTTGGAGCAGATGGCGCTCAAGGCGCAGGCGTTGGGTTTGCTGCGTTTGACGGTATTCAAGACCAATCCGGCCAGGCGGCTCTATCAGCGTAGGGGGTTGAGCATTGTCGGTGAGGAGGACTGCTTCTGGCGTATGGAGCGTGTCTGCCCATCCCGCTAAATCATGCAGTCAATCCTAATAGGCGCATACTGGCTTCAGTAGACGACTTCCTGATCGTTGTTTTGGCCATCAGCCTTAATAAAGGATGATCCCTTCTTTCATGCCCAAAAGGACCGCTACCTTATGGGCTTCTCCACGCCGTCCCTTTTTGCGCCCAGCGAGCACTTGATAGGTGGTTGCCGGATTGGCTTATGCAGCATTACGGATTCCGGGCGTAGTTTAAAGCCGTTCAAGTTCGTTTAATAAAGAGATGAGCGTGTCACCTCTTGAGGTGTGCCAAATAGGAGCATGCATTCAAATGAGTGGAATCGGTTCGCGTTTGAGGCAAGAAAGAGAGCGACTTGGCCTGTCGCAAAAAGTCTTTGGTGAAATAGGCGGCGTTGAAGCCAACGCACAAGGCAAATACGAAAGTGGAGGGCGCGTGCCCAAGGCCGACTACTTGTCGCGTGTTGCCGAGAGAGGCGTTGATGTGTTGTACGTGCTGACCGGCGTGATTACGCCGATTCAACTGAAAAACCTCAGCCAGATTGAAGAAAAGGTACTGGGTGACTACCGCGTAATGTTCAAGGAAGACCAGGCTGCTATACGCCGCTTGACGGCAACCCTGGCCGAGCACTCCATTTTGCAGAGTAGAAAAATCAAGCCGCAGCCCCGGAATTCCTGACCTATTGCCCAGCAAATAGAGCCGTTCGCCACTCGGTGGATGGCTACTGTGTGTTCAAACTCTATATATATGACGCTTGCAGCTAGGTCTGCGCCTTGGTTTTTTGCTAAGGTGTTCAGCAACCTATAAGACCATATCGCGAGGTGTCTGCTTGATTAGGGTGCTAGTAGTCGATGACCATGATCTCGTTCGTACAGGCATTACACGAATGCTGGCTGACATCGATGGCCTGCAAGTAGTCGGCCAGGCCGAGTCCGGGGAAGAGTCCCTGATCAAGGCCCGGGAGTTGAAACCCGATGTGGTGCTGATGGACGTCAAGATGCCTGGTATCGGCGGTCTTGGCGCCACGACCAAATTGTTGCGCAGCCATCCGGACATCAAAGTCGTGGTGGTGACTGTGTGTGAAGAAGACCCGTTCCCGACGCGCTTGTTGCAGGCGGGAGCGGCGGGTTACCTGACCAAGGGCGCGGGCTTGGCGGAGATGGTGCAAGCCATTCGCCTGGTGTTTGCCGGCCAGCGCTACATAAGCCCGCAGATTGCCCAGCAATTGGCGATCAAATCCTTCCAACCCGTCAGCGACTCACCGTTCGATGTGCTGTCGGAGCGGGAAATCCAGATCGCCTTGATGATCGTCGGTTGCCAGAAGGTGCAGACCATCTCCGACAAATTGTGCCTATCGCCCAAAACCGTCAACACCTACCGCTATCGCATTTTCGAGAAGCTCGCCATCAGCAGTGATGTTGAATTGACCCTGCTCGCGGTGCGCCACGGCATGGTGGACGCCAGCGCCTGACATGAGCACACCGTTTGATCCAAGTGCCTTTCTCTCAACCTGCAGTGGCCGCCCCGGCGTGTACCGCATGTTCGACAGCGAGGCGCGCCTGCTGTATGTCGGCAAAGCCAAGAACCTGAAGAACCGCCTGGCGAGCTACTTTCGCAAGAGCGGTCTCGCGCCGAAAACCGCCGCGCTGGTGGCGCGCATCGCCCAGGTCGAAACCACCATCACCGCGAATGAAACCGAGGCGCTGCTGCTTGAGCAGACGTTGATCAAGGAGTGGCGCCCGCCCTACAACATCCTGCTGCGCGACGATAAATCCTACCCCTACGTGTTTTTATCCGACGGCAACTTCCCACGGCTGAGCATTCACCGTGGCGCGAAGAAGCAGAAGGGCAAGTATTTCGGCCCGTACCCGAGTGCCGGCGCGATCCGTGAGAGCCTGAGCCTGCTGCAAAAGACCTTTTTTGTGCGCCAGTGCGAAGACAGTTTCTACAAGAACCGCACCCGGCCGTGCCTGCAGTATCAGATCAAGCGCTGCAAGGCGCCTTGCGTGGGCTTGGTCGAGCCGGCCGAGTACGCCGAGGATGTGCGCCACTCGGTGATGTTTCTGGAAGGGCGGAGCAATGCCCTCACCGATGAACTGTCCGGTGCCATGGAGCAGGCCGCCAGCACCCTGGACTTCGAGCGCGCCGCCGAGCTACGTGACCAGATCTCACTGCTACGCCGCGTCCAGGACCAGCAGAGCATGGAGGGCGGCACCGGCGACGTCGATGTGATCGCGGCCTTCGTCAACCCAGGCGGCGCCTGCGTGCACCTCATCAGCGTGCGGGGTGGTCGGGTACTGGGCAGCAAGAACTTTTTCCCACAGACCGGTATCGACGAGGACGTGGCCGAAGTCATGGCGGCCTTCCTTGGGCAGTACTACGTCAGCAGCCCCGAGCGCGATTTGCCGTCGGAGCTGATCGTCAACGTGGTGCATGAAGACTTCCCCACGCTGATCGAGGCGATCCACGAACTGCGCGGCCGTGAGCTGGACATCAGCCACCGCGTGCGTGGCACCCGCGCGCGCTGGCAGCAACTGGCGGTGACCAACGCCGAACAGGCCCTGAGTGCGCGTCTGGCCAATCGACAGCACGTCGCCGCACGCTTCGATGCCCTGGCCGAAGTCCTCAACCTGGACGAACCGCCGCAGCGCCTGGAGTGCTACGACATCAGTCACTCCAGCGGCGAGGCCACCGTGGCGTCGTGCGTGGTGTTTGGTCCGGAAGGGCCGATCAAATCCGATTACCGGCGCTACAACATCGAAGGCGTCACTGCCGGCGATGACTACGCGGCCATGCACCAGGCCCTGACCCGGCGTTTCAGCAAGCTTAAGGACGGCGAGGGCAAACTCCCGGATATCCTGCTGGTGGACGGTGGCAAGGGCCAGTTGTCGATGGCGCGTGACGTGCTCAACGAACTGGCAGTGCCCGACCTGATCCTGCTCGGCGTGGCCAAGGGCGCCACGCGCAAAGCCGGTTTCGAGACGTTGTACTTGAATGATGCCGCCCATGAGTTCACCTTGAAGGGCGACTCACCTGCGCTGCACCTGATTCAACAGATCCGTGACGAAGCCCACCGTTTCGCCATTACCGGTCACCGCGCCCGGCGTGGCAAAACCCGGCGAACCTCAACCCTGGAAGGGGTGGCGGGCGTCGGGCCGACACGGCGACGCGACTTGCTTAAACATTTTGGTGGCTTGCAAGAGCTATCCCGTGCCAGCATTGACGAAATAGCCAAAGCACCCGGTATCAGTAAAAAGCTCGCTGAGTTGATTTATGCGAATCTGCATAGCGAATAGAATGCCTTTCCACCTCGTAGCCAGTTGTGCCGATGAATATCCCTAATCTGATCACCGTTCTACGCGTCCTGCTTATTCCGATTTTCATTCTGTTGTTCTATTTGCCGTACGAATGGAGCTATGCGGCCTCCAGTTCCGTGTTCGCCTTCGCGGCCGCCACCGACTGGCTCGACGGTTATCTGGCCCGGCGCCTGGAGCAGAGCACGCCGTTTGGCGCGTTCCTGGACCCGGTGGCTGACAAGCTCATGGTGGCCGTCGCCCTGGTGTTGCTTGTGCAAGAACACGGCAACCTGTGGCTGACCCTGCCCGCCGCCGTGATCATCGGCCGTGAGATCGTCGTTTCCGCCTTGCGCGAATGGATGGCTGAAATCGGCGCTCGCGCCCACGTGGCCGTTTCCAACATGGGCAAATGGAAAACTGCTGCGCAGATGCTTGCGCTGGTCATCCTGCTAGCCAACCCGTCGCACTTCACCTTCTGGGTCCTGCTGGGCTACGCCTTGCTGCTCGTCGCGGCCGGCCTGACCCTGTGGTCCATGCTCCAGTATTTGCGTGCTGCCTGGCCACATCTGCGCACCACTGTTGAAAAGAAATAAAACTTTTTTGAATCAAAGGGTTGACCGCTTCTGATAATTCTATAGAATGCGCATCACCAAGTCGCGGGAATAGCTCAGTTGGTAGAGCACGACCTTGCCAAGGTCGGGGTCGCGAGTTCGAGTCTCGTTTCCCGCTCCAAACACAAAGAAAAAGCCACTCAATAGAGTGGCTTTTTTTTGCCTGTAATTTGGCTTTTCTACAGGGACCTTCAGCTCGCGCCTGGTGTTGGGCTCCGTGCTTAAACCTCCTGGTATCCAGCGACAGTGATTTCACTCGACTGGCGTCGCGTCTCCGGGAGGGGCGGCACACGGTTTATGGGCTCGGCGAAGCGAAAACCCCACCGCCGTTCGTGCCGGCCTGCGACAAGTATCATTTATACCGAGTTGCTCCGCGAACACGCGTCCGCCTTGAGCAGCAGCGATACACGGGCCGTAGTGCTTTCGGTAAACGTCAAGCCGACCCCGTCGACTTGATTAGTGGCATAATGATTTCACGTGTTTCTCAGTGGACGCATGGATGCCATGTTCAAGACGCTTACTTTTCTACTGCTGTTGATCTCTATCACGGGCTGCCAGAGCCTGACCCGACCCGCCGACTACAACGCTCCACTCGTTGGCCTTCGCTGTATGTGGATCGCCGGCCAGAAGCCGTTTGAGCGAGATAATCTGCGGTATATCGAACGCTACGCGGGTTATGGAAATGCCACGTGCAAGGCCATGCTGGGCAAGTTGTATCAGGAAGGCGGCTACGGCGTCGATCAAGACTTCGGCCAGGCCCATGCGCTATTCGTCGAGGCCGCCCAGCTTGACCCGGCTGTGAATGTGCTCTTGGGGCAGATGGCCGAGCGCGGTGAGGGTGAGCCGGTGGACTATGTCAAGGCACGTGAGTTTTACCGCCTCTCGGGCAAGAACGCCGTGTTGCAACTGGGGCGACTCATGGAGGAGGGCAAGGGTGGCCCGCAGGATTTGCCGGGTGCGCTGGCGCTGTATCTGGATGCGGTCGAACGCTGCCGCGATGACGCCTGGGAGGCGATGAACCGTCTGCGTAGAGCAGGGCAGCCGCTCAATGAAAGCCAGGCCCAGCGTTATCAGCAACTGTGGATGAAAGGTTTCGTCAGTTTGCAGACGCGACGTCTGGCGGTAGGGGAAGTATTCGAGGCCGTCAATGCCTCGGGTGCAGCCAAGACCGTGACGTTGGCGTATCGCTTCAAGTCGGACAGTGGCCTGCCCCAGGTGACGATGGTCAAGGGCTCGGGCGATGCCAATGTGGATCAGTGGATCATGAAGGCCGCGGCGCGAATCACCATGGGCGACTCGGCGCCATTGACTGACAGCTCGGGTGAGATGGAGATCAAATCACCCTTGGTTTTTCCTCCTCAAGACACGCCACGCACGTCACACCTGAATTGGATCTGCGGCAGGAAACCCTGTGCTTGATTGCGTCTTCGCTATCGTTTGAGGGTACGTAATGTCTCGTTCTCATCACCGGATGATCATGCTGGGCGTTGTCCTGATGCTGTCGAGCACGATCAGCCTGGCTGCCAATACGCCTTGCTCAGGTCGCAAGGGTGGGATTGCCGGTTGTGATGGGGACGTATTCCTGTGCAACGACGGCTCCATCAGTGCCTCGAAAAGAAGTTGTCTGGCCTACACCGGTAATCAGCAGTCACGGCCCGCGTTGCAACCGCTGCAAGGTCGTACGGGCAGCTGCGGCTGCGGCAGTGGTACTTACTGCACCGGCCCGCGGGGTGGGGTGTACTGCCTCACGCCCGCCGGACAGAAAAGTTACCGGCGGCGTTGATATCTATCCCACAAGTGTCCGGGCATTCTTTGTGTCCAGAGGCTCGAATGGCTTACACACGTGACCGATTCAAGGCGGCTGAATGGGTGTCGAGGGGCGGATAAATACGCCGGCCGGCAATGCTGGTGTGAGGCGCAATCATCAATCAACGGCTGTCTTTGCGCGATGAATTGAGGGTTGCCCTTCACCGCCTTCACTTGATAGCTACGACTCGATCAACTCCCGCACTCGCGCCGTCAAGGTGTCTATCGCAAACGGCTTGGTCAGCACCTGCATCCCCGGCCCGAGGCTGTTGTCGCCGATGATGGTGCTTTCGGCATAGCCGGTGATGAACAGGGTTTTCAGCGCCGGCCGTACTTCTCGGCCAGCATCGGCCATCTGTCGACCGTTCATGCCGCCGGGCAGGCCGACATCGGTGATCAGCAGGTCGATATGCACGTCGGAGCGCAGGATCTTGAGGCCGGTAATGCTGTCGCTCGCTTCGATCAGGCTGTAATCGAGTCCGCCCAGTACATCCATCAGCAGGGTGCGCACACTGGGTTCATCGTCCACGATCAGGATGGTCTCGCCGCGCTCGGCCGGGGTGGCGCTGGTACTGTCCAGTTCAGGATCGGCCTCGATGGCCTGCCCCTGGTAGCGCGGCAGGTAAAGGCTGATCGCCGTGCCGCGCCCGACCTGCGATGCAATCCGTGCCTGCCCGCCGGATTGCTTGGCGAACCCGTAAATCATCGACAGCCCCAGGCCGGTACCCTGGCCGATGGGCTTGGTGGTAAAGAACGGATCGAACGCCTTGGCCATGATTTCGGGCGTCATGCCCGTGCCGGTGTCGCTGACTGTCAGCGTCAGGTATTCCCCTTCGGTCAAGTCGTGGGCGCTGGCGGTGGCAGCATCCACGCATACATTGGCGGTTTCAATGCGGATACGCCCGCCGTGGGGCATGGCGTCCCGAGCGTTGATGCACAGGTTCAGCAGGGCGTTTTCCAACTGGCTGGCATCCACCAGTGTCGGCCATACGCCGCTGGCACCGAGGGTGTCGACCGTGATGCTGGGGCCTACCGTACGCTGGATAAGTTCGCCCATGCCTTCCATCAGCACGTTCACATCGGTTGGACGTGGGTCCAGGGTCTGCCGGCGCGAGAACGCCAGCAGACGATGGGTCAACGCCGCCGCACGCTTGGCCGCACCCTGTGCGGTGCTGATGTACTTGTCCACTTCTTGCCAGCGCCCTTGTGCGATGCGCAGCCCGGTAAGTTCCAACGCCCCGGAGATACCTGCGAGCAGGTTGTTGAAGTCATGGGCGAGGCCGCCGGTCAATTGGCCCACGGCTTCCATTTTCTGTGACTGGCGCAGTTTTTCTTCGGCCTGGATCAATTCGACGGTGCGCTCGGCCACGCGTTGTTCCAGGGTTTCATTCAGGGCGCGCAGTGCGGCAGTCGCACGGTCGCGCTCAGCCTCGACAGAGCGGCGACTCTCCACATCGATGACCACGCCCGGCAGCGTCAACGGTGTGCCATCTTCGGCAAGGTCAACGCGCCCATTGGCTTCGATCCAATAATATCGACCGTCATCGCGACGCACGCGGTACTGGTGGGCGTAGGCGCCACCCCGGGCAATCGCAGCATGGATGGCCGTGGTCAGTCCCTCCCGGTCTTCCGGGTGTACCGAGGTCATCACTTGCGCGAGGCTAAGGCCCTCATGGCCCAAGGCTGGGTCCACGCCAAAGGCGCGGGCGAAGGCTTCATCGATGCTGAAGCGGTCGCTGGGAATGTCCCAGTGCCAGGTGCCGATGATTGCGCCTGCAGCCAGCGCCAGTTGCACACGCTCCACGTTTTGCCGCGCCACTGCCTCGCTGATGCGCAGACGCTCCTCGGCGTTGCGGCGTTCAGTGACGTCGCTGAAGATAATTGCGATTTGCCGGTCAGCCGGATCACCAACGCGCACCGCGCGTACATCGAACCAGCGCTTGAATGCTTCGGCATAGCTTTCGAAGGTTGCCGGCTCACCGGTCTTGGCCACGTGCCCGTAGGTCTCGAACCAGAACTGTTCCAGGTCCGGCGCGAATTCGGTGACCCACTTGCCGCGCAGGTCGACCCCGGCTTGATGCTCGAAGGCCGGGTTGGCTTCGACGAAGCGGTAGTCGATCGGTCGGTCATCGGCGTCAAACTTGACCTTGACGATGGCGAACGCCGACTCGACCGTCTCCAGGATTGTGCGAAAGCGTTCTTCGCTCTGACGCAGTGCGGTGTGCTCAACGCGCATGCTGGACAGGTCGAGCACCGCCTGGCGGTAGCATGCTTGCGTTTCATCCACAGAGCGCTGCGCCGCGCCATTGCCAGGTGAACCTGACAACGGATCAAGGCCTGCGCCTTCCAGCAGGGCACGCAAATGCAGGACTTGCGCCTCCAGTTCTGCACGAGTCAGGTTTTTCACTGCTGTTTCCATAGACGAGTTAGAGGGGCTCCCAGCCGCTGTATGACCGGCGCCCCTGTCACAGGGTTCAATTGTTGCGGCGCGCGGCATCCCGGCAAGTAACGTCGGGTTTTCCGTAGCTGGCTACTCTTTCAGGTCTGCATCGCGCAGGCGCACATCACCTGTCGCAGCACTGTCCTTGCCGGGGCCTCGACCCCACTGTAGTGCGCCGGATGCGCAGCAGGTCTTGGTACGCTTCAGCGCGTTTCGTCTCGGCCACCCGCTTGGCTTCAGAAAAACGCAGCCAGGCATCGGCATCCGCCAGGCTAGTGTCAATGATGTCGTAGGCGGCTTTCTCCAATCGATCTGCTTCGTAGAACAGTTCGGCATTCCTTGCGAGTTCGTCCGGGACGAAGGGTGTCGATGCTTCACGCGTGTTCGCGGCCATGGCCTTTACCTCAAGGTCGTCGTAGGCGAGCGCGGTGAAGGGCGCCTAGGGTGCCGGGTTCGTAGCTCGCACAAGAACTGACACAAGCCGTTCTTGTGTCTGGGGTCCTGCTTAATGGAGAGGTAAAAGCGCAGAATCGTTCAAGTTAGTGCAAGGTTGGGGGCGTTGAGCCTTCAAACTGCCCAAGCGATGGGTCGGGCAGGGCGTACAGGAAATGTACGTCGATGTACATTCCCTGTGCGCTGCACGTCTTGCGGTGTAGAGTGGCGTGCAATTCCCTGGCAAAGGTAACCCCCGGATGTCGCACACCGCAAAACCGCGAGGCAAGGCCCAGGACACCGGCTGGCGAGGCTCGGTCGACGTGTGGCTGGACGCCGCTTACGCCGCCTTGAAAGAGTCCGGCATCGACGCCGTACGCGTCATGCCACTGGCCAAGCAATTGGGCTTGTCGCGTACCAGTTTCTATTGGTTCTATGAGGACCGCGAGCAATTGCTCGCCGCCTTGCTGACCCGCTGGCGCGACAAGAACACCGGCAACCTGGTGCACCAGTGCGAACGTTATGCCGAGAGTATTTCCGAAGCCATCCTCAACGTCTTCGAGTGCTGGTTGAACCCGGAATTGTTCGACTCGCAATTCGAATTTGCCGTACGCAGTTGGGCGATGCAATCGGCGGACGTCTCGGCAGAAATCGCGTTGGCCGATGACACCCGTATCAACGCGCTGACCGGTATGTTCCGGCGTTTTGGCTACGATGAAGAGGCGGCCGATGTGCGTGCCCGGACCATCTACCTGACGCAGATCGGCTATATCTCGATGAACACCACCGAGGATGTGGTGGTGCGGTTCCGGCGTATTCCCCAGTATGTCAGCGTGTTCACCGGCAAGGCGTTGAAGCGGCGTGAACTGGACCGCTTCTATGGGGCATTTGGCTACGCCGAAACCGCACCGGGCGTATTTGAGCTTTTTTAGAGGTCCTTGACCAAGCGCAACGCATCGTAGATCGCCGCATGGGTATTGCGTGCGGCCACCGCATCGCCGATCCGGAACAACTGGAAGCGGCCCTCGGCGTGGGTCACGATATTCTGCACGTTGCCGGCAATCAAATCGTGCTGCTCGACCGCGCCGCCGTTGCTGGAGTGCGCGCGCAGGTCGAAGTACAGGTCGTCCAGCGGAACCGTGCCATGGTTGATCACCACCTGGTCGACCACCCGCTGTTTGTGCACCGTGCCGTAGTCACTGCCAAAACGGGCGACCAGCCGACCGTCGCGTTTCTCCACCGACTCGACCCGATAGGTCACGGTAAAGATCACGTCCAGGTCCTGCAGGCTGCGCATGTAGGGCACCAGGTTCATGGCCATGACTTCCGGGGCGAACGCGCGGTCCGGGGTGACGATTTCGACGCTCGCGCCGCTTTGCGCAATCACCTCGGCGGCTTGCAGCGCGGCATGGTCGCCGGCATCGTCGAAGATCAACACATGACGCCCCGGTTTGACGTCGCCGGAAATGATGTCCCAGGTCGACACCACCAGTTCATTGCCCTCGGCGAGCACCTCGGTATGGGGCATGCCGCCGGTGGCGACGATTACCACGTCCGGCTCATGGGCCAGCACCGTCTCGGCCTCGGCCCAGGTATTGAAGTGGAATGTCACGCCAAGGCGTTCGCACTGGGCCATGCGCCAGTCGATGATGCCGATCATTTCGCGACGCCGCTCGCTCAGGGCAGTCAGGCGGATTTGCCCGCCGGGCCGGTCTGCCGCTTCCAGTACTGTCACCTCATGGCCGCGCTCGCCGGCAACCCTTGCGGCTTCCAGCCCGGCCGGGCCCGTGCCGATAACCAGCACTTTGCGCTTTACGGCCGCCTTGGGAATGTCGTGGGGCATGCTGGTTTCCCGGCCGGTCGCCGCGTTGTGGATACAGTAGGCAGCGCCACCCTGGTAGATGCGGTCCAGGCAGTAGTTGGCGCCGACACAGGGCCGGATATCTTCTTCACGCCGCTCGATGATCTTGCGCACGATATGTGGGTCGGTCATATGGGCGCGGGTCATGCCGACCATGTCCACCTTGCCCGATGCGATGGCGTAGCGTGCGGTGGCGACGTCCGGGATTTTCGCCGCGTGGAAGGTGGGGAATCCGGTGGACGCGCGGATCTCGCCGGCAAACTCCAGGTGCGGCGAGTTGCGCATGCCCTGGATCGGAATCACGTCGGTCAGGCCCGCGTCCGTATCGATGTGCCCGCGCACCACGTTGAGGAAGTCCACCAGCCCGCTGTCCTTGAGCATGTGCGACACCTGCAGGCCTTCGTTGGCGGTGAACCCGCCTGGCAGCGCTTCGTCACCGGTGTAGCGCACGCCCAGCAGAAAGTCTTCACCGACGCGCTGGCGAATGCCGCGCAGGACGTCGAAGGTAAAGCGCATGCGGTTTTCCAGGGAACCACCGTAAGGGCCCTCTAGCTCGTTGGTCAGTGGCGACCAGAACTGGTCCATCAAATGACCGTAGGCTTGCAGTTCCAGGCCATCCAATCCGGCCGCTTTCATACGCTCGGCGGCGTCGACGTAGTCCTTGATGATCCGCTCGATGTCCCAGTCTTCCAGCTTCTTCGGGAAGGAGCGGTGTGACGCCTCGCGGCGGTGCGAGGGCGAGACCACCGGCAGCCAGTCGGCCTTGTCCCAGCGTGTACGACGGCCCAGGTGCGTTAGCTGAATCATCACCGCCGCGCCGTGTTCGTGGCACTCATCGGTCAGGTCCTTCAACCAGCCGACCACCTCATCTTTGTACGCCAGCACGTTGTTGAACACCGGCGGACTGTCCCGGGATACGGCGGCGGAACCTGCGGTCATGGTCAAGGCCACGCCCGCCTTGGCACGTTCGACGTGGTAGGCGCGGTATAACGCCTGCGGCATGCCGTCCACCGGGTAGGCCGGCTCGTGGGCCGTGGTCATGATCCGATTGCGCAGGGTCAGGTGCTTGATTTTGTAAGGCTGCAGCAGGGGATCGCTGGACATTATTCTGTGCTCCGTAGTGGGCATCATCAGGCTCGGCGATCTGAAATTAGGATAAATGTACATAGGTGTCAATAATGGTCGACATACATGTACATTTTTATTGCGGGGCCCTGAACTCATCGCTAAGATCGGCCTCACCCCTTAGGAGGACGCCTGATGAATGCTCATGTGCACTATCGGAAAAAAGCCTGTGCCTACCTGCTCGGCCTTGCGCTGGGAGCCAGTGCGGCGGTGACCCAAGCAGAGGAAAAACCACCGGTCCGCATCGGTTGGGTGAACTGGTCCGACACGGAAATCACCGTCAAGATCGCCAGTACGGCCTTGCAAGAGCATCTCAAGCAACCGGTCAAGTTGGTGATGGCCGACATCGGCATCCAGTTCCAGGCGCTGGCCAACGGCAACATCGACCTGATTCCGATGGTCTGGCTACCCAGTACCCACAAGGCGTTCTACGACAAGTACAAGGACCGGCTCGAAGACCTTGGCGTGCTGTATGAAGGGCGAATCGGCATGGCCGTGCCCACCTCGGTGCCGGTTGCAGAAGTCGCCAGCGTGGAGGACCTGAACAAGCCTGGGATCCGCGAGAAGTTCGACGGCAAGATCTTGACCTCCGAAGTCGGCAACGGCCAGTACACGCTCACCGTCAAGGCGATCGAGGACTACAAGTTGACGGGCTACAAATTGGTGGGGTCTTCGGAAAGCGGCATGCTCAACGAGATGGACCGCAATCTCAAGCGTGACAAGTGGTCATTGGTCAACGCCTGGAGCCCGCACTGGATGTTCTCCAAATGGTCGCTGCGCTACCTGGAGGATCCCAAGCAGATCTTCGGCGGCGCCGAACAGATCCACGCCATGGCCCGCAAAGGCTTCAGCCAGGAACACCCCGAGGTGGCGTACTTCTTTGCGCATTTCTCCCTCCCCCAGGCCGACCTCGAAGCGTTGATGATGCAGGCGCGGGAGAGCACGGCAGACAAGGCGGTGGCGGCGTATTACGCGGCGAACAAGGCGCGTTTTGAGGGGATGTTCAATCCAGAACTGGTTTCCCGCACCCGGTAAGCCTGCTTATGCCTGCGACTTGAACATCGGCAAACGCGCCAGCATCCAGTCCAACAGCTCCTGGGCGGGGGCCGCCAACGGGCGTGCGGCCTTCACCAGCAATTTGGCTTCCACCCCCAGCAGTAGGGGATGATCGATCAGCACCGATGCCAGCTCGCCATTTTCGATCTCCCGAGAGGCCGCGAACTCCCCGGCCAGCGAGGCAAAGTCGCCGCTGGCAACCAGACGCTTGAGCGCCGCCAGCGAATTGCTGACCAGGGTCGGGCGCACCTGGATCTTCTCGGCATACTCAAGCAGGGTGATGGCGTGCCCGATGCCGAAGGTGGTGGGGGTGAGGACCAGCGGGCATTCGAGCACGTCCTGCACACTGGCCATGCTGCCGCGCACAGCCAATGGGTGGTCAGGGCGCACCAGCAACATCACCGGCTGCAAGGAGGCAGCGCGAAACTCAATGTGCGGGTGCGTCGGCGGGTTGTACGCCAGGCCAATGTGCGCACGGTTTTCAGCGACTTCGTTGAGCACATCCACCACCGGCAGGATATCCAGCGTGACTTCCAGTTTGGGGTACTGCTTGCAGAAAGGCGCGAGCACGTTGTCCACCAGCACATCGACATACCCTTCACTGATCACCACGCGCACATGGCCTTGCTGCAAGCCCTTGATCGCCTGCAACTGGTCTTCGAGTTTCTCCTGGTGTGAACGATAACCGCGCCAGAATTCAAGCAAGTGCGCGGCCGCCTCGGTCGGTTGTACGCCACGGGCCTGGCGCTCGAATAGCTTCGCGCCGAGTTCTTCTTCCAGCAGTTTGATCTGGCGGGTGATCACCGACGGCGAGGTGTTGATGCTGTCCGCCGCACCCCGGATAGAACCGTGCATCAGCACTTCATGAAAGTAGCGCAGGCGTTGTTGATTGATCTCTCGCATGAGGGTCACCGTCGTAAAGGTTGCGTTGCCTATAAAGCAACACTTCGCGAACTTAGTTGCTCTTGCTGGCGATAATGGCGCGGCGCACCATGGATTGGCAAGCCCGCAGCACCCACAAGAATAATGGGAGACACGTATGCCAACCGCTCCGGCACCCGCAACCAACGAGGCCATTGCTGCCCTCTACCACAAACTCAATTGGCGGCTGTTGCCGCTGTTGTTCATCGGCTACGTCTTCGCTTATCTGGACCGCATCAATGTCGGCTTCGCCAAGCTGCAGATGCAAAGCGACCTGGGCTTGTCCGATGCGGCGTACGGCGCCGGTGCCGGGATTTTCTTCATCGGCTACGTGCTGTTCGAATTGCCCAGCACCCTGATGCTGCCGCGCATCGGCGCGCGCAAAACCTTCAGTCGCATCCTGGTGCTGTGGGGCATCACCTCCGCCTGCATGCTGTTTGTGCGCGACGTGCCGACGTTTTATGCCATGCGCTTTTTGCTGGGCGTGTTCGAAGCCGGTTTTGCACCGGGCATGATCTATTACCTGTCCCGTTGGTACGGCCCGAACCGCATGGCGCGGGCGATTGCCATCGTGTTTATCGCCGGGCCCATGGGCGGCATCCTGGGTGGCCCGATTTCAGCGTGGCTGATCACCACGTTTGCCGGCGTCGGCGGCCTGGCCGGGTGGCAATGGATGTTCCTGATCGAAGGCCTGCCCTGTGTGTTTCTCGGCGTGCTCATGTACGTCGTGCTGTGTGATCGGCCCGCAGACGCGCCGTGGCTGAATGCCGCCGAAAAGCAGTTGCTGGAAACCGAACTGGGCACTGCGAGCGCGCGCGGCCATTCATTTCGTACCGTGTTGCGCGACCCCAAGCTATATGTCCTGGCATCGGCGTACTTCTGCATCATCTTTTCGATCTACGCCATGAGCTTCTGGCTGCCGGCCGTCATCAAAGCCCTGGGCGTCAACGACACCCAGCAGTTGGGTTGGTACGCCGCGTTGCCTTATGTCGGCGCTGCACTCGGTATGTATTGGATCGGACGGCGTTCGGACCGCCTCGGCGAGCGACGCCTGCACTGCGCCATCCCTGCTGCCACCGGTGCCGTCCTGCTGATCCTCTATCCCCTGGCAGGCGGCAACCTGCTGGTGTCGATGGCACTGCTGACCCTGTCGATCAGCATGATGTTCATGGCCTACACCGTGTTATGGGCGATGCCCTCCGAGCACATCAAGGGCGAAGCGGCCGCGGGCGGCATTGCCTTGATCAATACCATCGGACTGTCCGGTGGTTTCTGGGGCCCGGCCATGATCGGCTGGGCCAAAACCGCTACCGGTAGCCTCGACACGGGGCTCATCGCCGTGGGCTGTGTGTTCCTGTGCGCGGCCTTCGTGATCATCGCGACCACACCGCGAACACGCACCGGGCAGACGGGCGATTACATCCGCAGTCATTGAAACCAACGAGGAAACCATCATGCTTTTATACCTGTCGACCTGGGCCGAGATCGGCCAGTTCCTTGAGCGCAGCCGCACCATCGTGATTCCGATCGGCTCCAACGAGCAGCACGGCCCCACCGGTTTGTTGGGCACCGATTGGATGTGCCCGGAGATCATTGCGTGCCAGGCGCAAAAAAGCGCCGATATCCTGATCGCGCCAACGTTCAACATAGGCATGGCCCAGCACCACATCGGCTTTCCCGGCACGATCTCGCTGCGACCCTCGACGTTTATTGCCGCCATCGGCGACTGGGTGCACTCGCTGGTCGCCCACGGCTTTGAAAAGATCCTGCTCCTCAATGGTCATGGCGGCAATGTCGCCTCCATTGAAGCCGCATTCTCCGAGTTGTACGCCGAGGCAAGTTTCGCCCGGCGCCCTGCGGGATTCGCGCTGAAGTTATGCAATTGGTGGGACCTTGAAGGTGTCGGTGAACTGGCCAAGGAACAGTTCCCCACCGGGCACGGCATTCATGCCACACCGTCGGAGATAGCGGTGACCCAATGGGCCTACCCGGAGGCGATCAAAACCGCTGACTACTCGCCTCAAATCGCGCCCTGGGGCCCGATCCGTGAAGCCTTTGATTTCCGTGCGCGCCATGTGGACGGGCGCATGGGTTCAGACCCGGCGCAGGCCAGCCCGGACAAGGGACGTGATCTGGTGATGATGGCTGCGCGAGGTTTGATACAGGAAGTCGAAGCGTTCAGTAGTGAGCCGATGCCAACGCCTTACGCGAGAGGCTCAGGCGTATGAAAACCTGTCACGGGCCGCTCTCAACGCGTCGCGAACGGCATCGGTGCGCAACTGCAGTGTCATTTGCGTCTCGTCGATCACGATTTCCGCGACGATCAACACGCAGATCAGCGGCGCGGTTACGAACCAGTGGCACCAGCACTGGGTCGCCAGCGACACGGAAACGCCGATGATCCACAGCGCCAGCACCCACTTTGGCGCGTGCTGTTGCAGCGGCACCCAGAACCGTTGCAGCCTTTTCAGGCGGGCCGTGTGCAGGCGCAGTGACTCTTCAAGGAGTGACAGGGAAGGGCTCATGTTCACACTCGTTAAGTTATCCGGGCACGACTGGGGAGGGACTTCCCCAGCCACGACAAGTTGATGCGGTCAACTTCTATCCAATGCCCGCTTTGAGGTGCTGCGATGCAGCTTTTGAACGCAATGCACATACATTCGGCGTCCAACAGGACAAAGCATCGATAGCGTTGAATGGGTCTGAACAGCCTGGAAAAGATGTGCATGACGGGCCGGGTTTACTCAAAGGTTCCAACTGAGTTCGAACAGCGTTCCGCCGTTTTCCATTTTTCGACACGTCACCGCGCCACCATGGGCAATGGCAATCGCGCGCACCACCGCCAGGCCCAGGCCACTGCCGCCCTGGGCGCGTGAGCGAGAGTTTTCGCCGCGCTGGAAGGCTTCGAACAGGTGCGTCGCAAAATCCTCATCAATGCCAGGGCCGTCGTCGCGTACCCTCAGGTAGTGAACGCCGTCGCGCGTGCTCAGGTGCACATTGACGTTGCCAGGTGTCGCGTGCCGACGCACGTTGTCCAGCAGGGCCAGCAAGGCCTGGCGAATCCGTGCAGGGTCGCAGCGCAGGGTGCGGCGTTGCAGGTCCAGTTGCAGGGTAAAACCAGCAGCGGCCAGGCTGGGTTCGAACAGCCGCACATCGTCCTCAACCCCTGCGGCGAGGTCGGCGTCTTGCACGTTGACTTCCAGGTAGCCGCTGTCCCCCAAACCGACCACGCGCAAATCCTCGATCATCCGTGCCAGCCCTTCGACCTGCCCAAGCAGGCTGTAGAACTGCGCCGTGTCCGGCTCGAACACCCCCTCGGCCAAGCCTTGCAGGCGACCGCGCAGGATGGTCAGTGGCGTGCGCAGTTCATGGGCAATGGCTGCATTCCAGAATGCTTGTTCCTGTGCCATACGTTTCAAGCGTTGGGCCATGCTGTTGAAGTCATTCACCAAAATAGCCGCCTCACCGATGGACTCGTCGCCGGCCACGGCTTGCACATCGAGATCGCCGTCCGCCAGCTTGCGCAGGTTCTCGGCCACTGAGTTCAATGGCATCAGGATGCGCCGCGACAACTTGGTGGCGACAAATGCGCCGACGGCCAGGCTGACGCAGGTGGTCAAGCCCATCCACGCCCATTCGGCATTGGCCGGCATCCACTCGTCGACCTGCTCGTCCGGAAGTGGCCAGTAGGTCCAAAGCAGGGCGTAGAACACATAGGAGCCGATCACTGCCAGGGCGACCACGCACAGCACCACGACCGACATGGACAAGATGATCTGGCGGCTCAAACCATTGAATAGTTTCACGCGCCACTCCCGAACCGATAACCCACCCCGCGAATGCTCGCCGGCACGCCTTGCAGCCCAAGGTCTTCGATCTTGCGGCGCAACTTGCTGATATGGCTGTCGACTGTACGTTCCAGGCTGTCGCTTTCCGGCGAGCACAGCGCCAACAATTCCGCGCGGCTGAACACGCGTTTCGGCGCTCGGGCCAACTGGGCCAGCAGTTTGAACTCGGTGACGGTCAGCAGCAGCGGCAGGGCGTTGCCCGAGATGTTCACCGTGACCTGATGGCTCTCGATATCGATCTCAAACCCATCCACCCGCAACACGCTGGCGCTGACACCGGATGTGTAGTTGACGGAGCGCCGCAGCACCGCCTGGGTACGGGCCACCACCTCGGCCGGGTTGAACGGCTTGACGATGTAGTCATCGGCGCCGATACGCAAACCCATCAACTTGTCCATGTCCTGGTCCTGTGCGGTCAGCATGATCACCGGCGTGTTGCCGCGATGGCGCACTTCGGCCAGGACTTTCCAGCCATCGACATGGGGCATCAGCACATCCAGCAGCATCAGGTCTGGCTTGAGGCTCAGGTGCAGTTCCAGCGCGCGCCGGCCATCAAGGGCGTGGGCGGTACGGAAGCCGCTGCGCTTGAGATAGGCGATGAGGATATCCGCGATCTCGGGCTCGTCTTCGGCGATCAGCACCAAGGCCTGGTTCTCTCGGATGCTGTTGGGACGGGGTGTCGATGCGACGGGGTAATCGTTCATAGTCTGCTCGGTGAAGAGGCCTTGTCGTGATTGCCGCTCCATGGCCCACGCTGTCAGGTGTTGATCATAGCTTCTGGGTAAGGGCGCCCAACATCTGGTTGGCGGTGGAAATCACTTTGGAATTCATCTCGTAGGCCCGCTGCGTGGTGATCATATTGACCATCTCTTCAACCGTGCTCACGTTCGAAGTCTCCAGGGCGCGTTGCAACGTGGTGCCAAAGCCGTTGAGCCCCGGCGTGCCGACTTGGGGCGCTCCACTGGACGCGGTTTCCAGGAACAGGTTGTTGCCGATTGCCTGCAAACCGGCCGGGTTGATGAAGTCGGCGGTCTGCAGGTTGCCGATCACTTGCGTCGCGGAGTTGCCGGCCAGAGTGATGGACACCGTGCCGTCCTGGCCGACGGTGAAGGTCTTGGCGTTGTCCGGCACCACAACGGCGGGCTCCAGGACGAACCCGCTGGCGGTGACCACCTGGCCATTGGCATTCAGGTGGAAGGTGCCGTCACGAGTGTAGCCGGTGGTACCGTCCGGCTGCAGCACTTGGAAGAACCCTCGGCCATTAACGGCCAGGTCCAGCGGTTGTCCGGTGGTCTGCAGGCTGCCGGCGCTGAAGTTCTTCTGGGTGCCGACGATCTGTACGCCGGTGCCCAGTTGCAGTCCTGATGGCAATGCACTGTCCTGCGTCGACTGCGCGCCCGGCTGGCGCTTGATCTGATACAGCAAGTCCTGGAACTCGGCACGGTCGCGTTTGAAACCGGTGGTCGAGACGTTCGCCAGGTTGTTGGAAATGGTCGTCAGCTGGGTGTCCTGGGCCGACAAGCCGGTTTTTGCGACGTACAGGGCTGGAATCATGGGGTTCTCCGTGTGACCCGTTCAAGGGGGCACTGTGATGAACCTGATTGTGCGCAACCAACGTGCGCATTCATGGGAGGTTTTGTGGAGGAATGATGGAGAGGGCAGTTTTTTTCCGGCCATGCGCATTTAAGCCAGGCTCGATCAAACTCGCAGTAGAGCGCGCGGTCTGCGGTGGCAACGTTGTCGCTGTTTTGGGAGGCGCCGGTGTGCACAAGGGGGGTGGAGTTTTACGGGAGGTTCGATGGAGGGGGCGTGGAGCCGATGGGAAACGCAATCACAGGGGTTGGATAAATTTCACATACACCTGCTCAGGGTCGTGGTCGTCCAGGTTGTCGATCTGCCCGCTCGGCACGAATCCAGCCTTGGCAAGCAGCGCCTGGGCTGCGGTGTTTGACGCATTGGTCGACGCAAACAGCTTGGGCGTCTTGCATGCCGCCTGTGCCGCGGCCAGCAATCGCAGCGCCACACCTCGACGCTGGTGCGCCGGCGACACGACGACCAGCGCCACAAAGCCGTGATCGAAAAAGTCATGGGTCAGCACCAGGTAACCGGCGCATCGGCCAGCGGTGTCGACGGCAACCAGGCATTGTTGGCGAATCACAGCATCGTGGATGAACACGCGACGATGGGTGTGAGCGGTTGCGTAGGTGTCCAGTTCGATCAGGGCACGCACGTCGTCGGGTGTGGCTTGGCGAATGGGATCTTTCGCGTGGTTGCTGTCGTTAGGCATTGGAAGCGTCCTGCCAGTGTTGGAGTGCTGCTTTGACAGAGCCTACTCCATGGGTTGCTGACCTGGAAACACCCTTCCTTTCCAACGTTGCCTTCTGGCTTTTGCGCAGCCTCATGTCGATATCAGACCAATCTATGCCGCTCCCAGGCTATTTTCGATGAAGTCAGGCCGCGTAAGGTGACCCATCATTAAGAAATGATGATCGCCTGACTCTTCAGTCAGTACGCCCTAACGTCGATCACCGAGAACAACAAAAACAATGAATAGCCTGAATTCCAACGATTCCAACGGCCAGTTGGCGCAAGGCTTCAAGCCGCGTCATGTGACCATGCTTTCCATCGCAGGCATTATCGGCGCGGGGTTGTTTGTCGGTTCCGGGCATGCGATTGCGGCGGCGGGGCCGGCGGTACTCCTGGCTTATCTGTTCTCCGGCACACTGGTGGTGCTGGTGATGCGCATGCTGGGGGAGATGGCGGTGGCCAATCCTGACACCGGGTCTTTCTCGACCTATGCCGACCAGGCCATCGGTCGCTGGGCCGGGTTCACCATCGGTTGGTTGTACTGGTGGTTCTGGGTGCTGGTGATCCCTATCGAGGCCCTGGCCGCCGGGCATATCCTCAACCAGTGGTTCCCGCAGATCGACGCTTGGCTGTTTGCCTTGTTGTCGATCTTTTTGTTGGTGGTCACCAATTTGTTCAGCGTGTCCAAATACGGCGAGTTCGAGTTCTGGTTCGCCATGGCCAAGGTCATTGCGATCATCGCTTTCATCGGCCTAGGCTTTGCGGTGCTGATGGGCTGGATTCCCGAGCGGGAGGTCAGCGGGTTGAGTCGGTTGATGGAGGAACACGGTGGGTTCGCGCCCAACGGGCTGTCGGCGGTGGTCGGGGCCTTCATCACCATCATGTTCAGTTTTATCGGCACGGAGGCGGTCACCATCGCGGCGGCCGAGTCCAGCAACCCCGCGCAGAACATCGCCCGGGCCACGCGCTCGGTGATGTGGCGCATCGGTGTCTTCTACCTGCTGTCGATCTTCGTGGTGATTTCCGTAGTGCCATGGAATGACCCGTTGCTGGCGTCGGTCGGGTCTTACCAGCGTGCACTGGAACTGATGAACATTCCCCACGCCAAGTTGCTGGTTGACGTGGTGGTGTTGATCGCCGTGGCCAGTTGCATGAATTCCTCCATCTACATTGCCTCGCGCATGCTGTTTTCCCTGGGCAAGCGTGGGGATGCACCCGCACTGATGAAGAAAACCTCGGCGGCCAGTGTGCCGCGGGCTGCGGTGATTGCCAGCACCATCCTGGGCGCGGGCGTAACCCTGTTCAGTTACTTCGCGCCGGCCGGGTTGTTCCAGTTCCTGCTGGCCAGTTCGGGTGCCATCGCCTTGCTGGTGTACCTGGTGATCGCCGTGTCCCAGTTGCGCATGCGCAAGATCCTGCGCCAGCGCAACGTCACGTTGACCTTCCAGATGTGGCTGTTTCCCTGGCTGACCTGGCTGGTCATCGCGTTCATCTGTGCCGCATTGACGGTGATGCTGGTAACGCCTGAACACCGATTTGAAGTGTCATCGACCATCGGCCTGGCCCTGGTGATTTCCCTGGTCGGTTTGCTGACTGCACGACAGCCGGAACGCACGCAAAAAACAGTGGGCGCAGCCTCACAGCTATGAGTGGCCGCCCTGTAAGCAGCATCGTGTTCCTGCTGCTGGACCAGTTCACCCTGATGTCACTGGCTTCGGCGGTCGAACCCTTGCGCATGGCCAACCAGCTGTCGGGCCAGGAGCTCTACAAGTGGCACACCGCGAGTTCGGACGGTAACCCCGTGTGGGCCAGTGACGGTGTGCCCATCACCCCAGAGGGTTCGATATTCAGCGTGCCGCCGGCCGACATTGTGATTGTCTGTGGTGGCATTGGCATCCAGGGCACTGTGACCGGCGAACTGGTCAAGTGGTTGCGCGGCCAGGCGCGTTACGCCAAGCGACTGGGCGGTATCTGCACCGGTAGCTTTGTGTTGGCACGGGCCGGCTTGCTGGATGGCTATGAATGCAGTGTGCATTGGGAATGGTTGGCGGCCATGCAGGAGGCCTTTCCACGGGTCACCGTCAGCTCCAGTCTGTTCAGCCTTGACCGGGACCGTCTCACCAGCTCGGGCGGCACAGCGCCCTTGGACATGATGCTGCACCTGATTGGTCGTGATCACGGGCATGAGCTGTCGGCGGCCATCTCCGACATGTTTGTGTACGAACGGATTCGCAACGAGCAGGACCATCAGCGCGTGCCCCTCAAGCACATGCTCGGCACCCAGCAGCCCAAGTTGCAGGAAATCGTGGCGTTGATGGAGGCCAACCTGGAGGAGCCGATCAACCTGGATGAGCTGGCCGCGTATGTCGCGTTGTCCCGTCGCCAGCTTGAGCGCATGTTCCAGAAATACCTGCACTGTTCGCCTTCGCGCTATTACCTGCGGCTGCGGCTGATCCGTGCGCGGCAGTTGCTCAAGCAGACGCCCATTTCCATCGTGGAGTTGGCGGTGCTTTGCGGCTTTGTGTCCACGCCGCATTTCTCCAAGTGCTACCGCGAGTACTTCGGCGTGCCGCCCAGCGACGAACGCTCGATCACCGACAGCGAGCGAGCCACCGTGATCAAGCCGGTGATGCACGCGTTGCCTACCCCCGTGCCCATGAATGTAATGGAGCAGGCGCGGGGCGAGGCAACGTTTGCCAGTGTGAAAAACCTGAAGTCCTGAACTCAGCGCATGTGCAGGATGATCGGGCTGCTGCTCGCCGGGTCGGTGTGCCCGCGCAGCTTGCCCACCGCGTTGGCGTCAACCGCGCCCCCGTTGTTGCCCCAGGTGCTACGCACGTAGCTCAACACCTCGGCGATTTCCGTGTCGGACAGTTGCTCACGGAACGCCGGCATGCGGTAGGCATCCGGCACGCCAGACGCCACCACGCGTTGCGAGCCGTTGAGGGTGATGTTGATCGCCGAGGCGCTTTCCTTCGCCAGCGCCGAGGTGGCCCCGGCGAGGGGGGGCATCCACTCGGGCTGGCCCTTGCCGTCGAGGCCATGGCAGGAGGCGCAGCGGGTTGCGTAAGTGTGGGCGCCGGGGGCGTCTTGCACCGCTGCCACCGCCTGATACTGCCAGGGGGCGCCGTCGCGCTGCGGGTCGCCGGGCAATGACTTGAGATAGCGGGCGATGGCCGCCAGGTCGTCGTCCTGCATGAACTGCGTGGAGTTGTTGAAGGCTTCGGTCATCGAGCCGTAGACCACTGCATGGGCGTTGCGCCCGGTCTTGAGGAACTGCACGATCTGCGGTTCGCTCCAACGGCCCAGCCCGGTGTTGGGGTCCTGGCGCAGGCTGGGTGCGTACCAGCCATCGAGCAGGGCGCCGGCGAGGAACGGCGCGCCGGCTTCGTCCAGGGCTTTTTCGTTGAAGGCCAGGCCGCGTGGCGTGTGGCAACTGCCGCAGTGGCCGGGGCCCTGGACGATGTAGGCGCCGCGGTTCCACAGGGCGTCCTGGTCGGGCTTGGCGGCGTAAGTCGCAGTGGGGGCGAACACGCCATTCCACAGCGCGATGGGCCAGCGCATATTCAGCGGCCAGGGAATATCACTGGGGATATTCGGCTGGTTGGCCGGTTTTATGCCCTGCATGAAAAACGCGTACAGCGCTTTTATGTCGTCATCGCTGAGTTTCACGTAGGACGGGTAGGGCATGGCCGGATACAGCCGGCGGCCGCCCGGTGCTACGCCATGGCGCACCGCACGGTCGAAGTCGGCCAGGCTGTAGGTGCCGATACCCGTGGATTTGTCCGGCGTGATGTTGGTGGCGTGGATCGCCCCCAACGGCGTGGCCATTTCCAGGCCCCCGGCGAACGGTGCCTTGCCCGCCAGACTGTGGCAGGCCACGCAGTCGCTGAGACGGGCAACATACTCGCCACGGCTGACCAGGGCGGGTTCGAAGGTGGCGCCCGCCTGTTCCTGTTCGAACGGCGTAGCCGGTTCACGGGTGACGTACCAGGCCAGCAGGCCTGCGGCGACCAGGCAGGGCAGCGCCAGCCAGCCTGCGGTTCTTGCGAATCGACGGTTGTTCATGGGCGTTTCCTGAAGGTCAGCTGAAAGTGTGTCGGCTCAAGGGCAGGCTGCGCACGCGCTGGCCTGTCAACTGTGCCACCGCATTGGCCACGGCCGGTGCCACGGCTGGCAATGGAGGCTCGCCGATACCGCCCATTTTTTCGCCACTCTCGACCACCCGCACATGCACCCGCGCCATCTGCGCAGGCGCCAGGATCGGGTAAAGGTCGTAGTTGCGCGCCCGGGGCTTGCCGTCCACGTAGACCGCTTCTTCCAATAAGGTCTGGGACAAGCCCAACGCCACGGCGCCGTTGACCTGTGCCTCGACAATCGCCGGGTTGACGATGCTGCCGGGGTCGATGGCCTGCCAGATATCGTGCACTTTGACCTTGCCATTCTCGATCGACACTTCCGCGATCGCCGCAGTGTGGGAACCGAACGGCGAAGCCATTGCCACGCCGCGTGCGCGCCGGGTGCCGTCCTCGGCGGTAAAGGGGCCGCGCTTCCAGCCACCGGAGAGTTCACCCGCTGCTTGCAGCAACGTGGTCAGCCGTGGGTTGTCGCGCAACAGGTGCAGGCGCAGCTCATAGGGATCATGCCCACCCTTGTCCGCCAGTTCGTCGAGGAACGACTCGTAGAAAAAGTCGTTGAGCGAATTGCCCACCGAGCGCCAGTAACCAAGCATCGGTGCGCCTTTGACGTAGATCTGCGCGATGCGTTTGTTGGGGATCGCGTAGGACTTGCCCGACAACCCTTCAACGGCCGTGGGGTCGATCTTATCGCCCTGTTTGCCGGCGAGTGCCTCGGTCGGGCCTTCGGTTGCACTGACCGCTTCGATGGCCACCGGCAGGCCTTTGTCATCCAGCGCGGCACGGAACTTGACCACCGCCAGGGGGCGCAGCACATCGCGCAGGAACTCTTCCTCACGGCTCCAGATCAGCTTGATCGGACGGCCCACCGCCTTGGCCAGTGCAATGGCCTGCGGATAAGGGTTAGCCGAGTCATACAGGAAGTGCCGGCCGAAAAAACCACCGAGTAGCGGCGAGTGCAGGGTGATTTGCGCAGGGTCTAGGCCGGTGCGTTTGGCAATGTCGGCGCGGAACATGTCCGGCGCCTGGTTGGGCAGCCAGATTTCCAGCGTGCCATCGGGGTTGAAGCGCGCCAGGGCCGACGGCGGCTCCAGCTGGGCGTGGTTGAGGTATTGGTTGTGGTAGGTCGCCTCGACCTGGGTCTTGGCGCCTTTCAACGCACCGGCCACGTCACCTTCGTTCTCGTCGTCGCGGGTTGGGCCCTGTTGGGCCGCTAGGAACTCGCGGTGCTTGTCGCTGGAAAAATCCGCCGGCATGACGCGCAGTGTCGAGTCGGCAGCCGCCTCCTGCCAGTCGACCTGGATCGCTTCTACCGCACGCTTGGCGTGCCACCAGCGTTCAGCCACCACGGCCACTGCGCCAGGCAGCACGTGCACCGAATGCACGCCTTTCATGCCTTCGACCTGCGACTGGTTGCGCAGGCTGCCCACGGTCATGCCCAGACGTGGCGCATGCTGGACGGCTGCGTGAAGCATATTGTCGACTTTCAGGTCGATGCTGTAGAGCGCCTTGCCAGTGGATTTGTCGTAGGCGTCCAGGCGCTTGACCGGTTTGCCGATCCAGCGGAATTGGCTCGGGTCGCGCAGGGTGATGCTGGCGGGATCGGGCACTGGCATGTCGAGGGCGCTACTGGCCAGTTCGCCATAACCCAGCGAACGACCGGAAGCCGCGTGCACCACGCGACCAGGCTGGGTAGTCAGTTCGCCAACCGGTACGCCCCATTGTTTGGCGCCCGCCTGCAGCAGCATCGCGCGGGCCAGGGCGCCGAGGCGGCGCATGGTCGGGTAGCTCATGCGCACCGACATGCTGCCGCCGGTGATGCGCAGGCCGTTTTCCATCACCACATAGGCTTCGCCGGGCGGGGCGGCTTCGACGATGAACGTCGCGGGGTCGGCATCCAGTTCTTCACCGACAATCTGCGCCATGGCGGTGTGCGTGCCTTGCCCGCCTTCCATGAAGGGGCTGAGCAGGCGCACCGTGCCGTCCGGACGAATCTCCAGGAACGCCGGCACCTGGGTGCCGCGTTCAGCCGCGGTGGCGGCTTGCACCCGACCCGAGCCCAGTGGCAGGCCAAAACCAATCACCAGCGCACCCACGGCCGTACTCGCCAGAAAGCGGCGGCGCGAAAGGTTTACCGGCGCGTCGAGCAGTTCGTTGATGAGGTTCATCAGACGCCCCCCTGCTTGGCCAGGTCGTCGACAGCCGCATGGATGGCGTTATACGTGCCGCAACGGCACAGGTTGATCATCGCCGCGTCGATCTGCGCCTTGCTGGGCGCCGGCGTGTGCTTGAGCAGCGCAGTGGCCGCCATCACTTGCCCGGACTGGCAGTAGCCGCATTGCGCCACCTGATGCTCGACCCAGGTCGCGACCACACGCTTGCCCACTTCATCGGTTTCAATCGCTTCGATGGTGGTGATTTCTCGTCCGACCACCCCGGCCACCGGGGTGACGCAGGAGCGCACCACGTTGCCATCCACCAGTACCGAACACGCGCCGCACTGGGCCAGGCCACAGCCATACTTGGTGCCAGTCAGGCCCAGGTCATCGCGGATCACCCACAGCAATGGCGTGTCCGCGTCGGCATCGACCTGATAGGCCTTTTGGTTGATTCGTAATTCCATGGCTCACCTGCTGATCGACGGTAGGTGCGGCCTGTTTTAGTCATGAACGCAGTGGCCGCTTATTGTCGAACTCTAGACCAGCGCGCAAGGGCTATCTATCCATTAGTCGATAAGTCGGAGGATCAGGCAAGTATTCAACAGGATTGTGCGACTACGATTCAGCGGTTGGGCGCACGAAGTCTTCCTCGAAGTGCTCATGCTCACCCCGCGTATCACCCTGGCGCCGCAGCACCTCCATTTGCCGCAGTTCCACCCGCCGAATCTTCCCGGATATGGTCTTGGGCAGCTCGGTGACGAACTCGATGCGTCGCACCCGCTTGTACGGCGCCAAATGCTCACGGGCGAAGGCCAGAATATGTTGGGCCAACGCCGCGCTGCCGGGTTCGTCATGGGCCAGGATCAGGAATGCCTTGGGCACCGCCAGGCGCAACGGGTCGGGGCTCGGCACCACGGCGACTTCCATGACGGCCGGGTGTTCGATCAAGGCGCTTTCCAGTTCGAATGGGCTGATGCGGTAGTCGGAGGCCTTGAACACATCGTCGGCGCGACCGACGAAGGTGATGTAGCCGTCGGCGTCGATCTGCGCGGTGTCGCCGGTGCGGTAGTAGCCGTCACGCATGACCTCGGCGGTTTTCTCCGGGCTGTCCTCGTAGCAGAGCATCAGGCCGAGCGGGCGCACGTCCAGGGGCAGGGCGACTTCGCCTTCGTTGCCGGGAATGCCATCCGGGTCGAGCAGGGCCACCTGGTAGCCCGGCAACGGGCGCCCCATGGAACCGGGCTTGAGCAACTGGCCGGGCGTGTTGCCTACCAGGGCAGTGGTTTCCGATTGGCCGAAACCATCACGTAACGGCAAGCCCCAGGCCTGTTGGATCTGCTCGATGATTTCCGGGTTCAGCGGCTCACCCGCGCCCACCAGCTCGCGCAGGCTCAGGCGCGGTCTGTAGCTGGCCAGGTCTTCCTGGATCAGCATGCGCCACACCGTCGGCGGCGCGCACAGGCTGGTTACGCCGTAGCGTTCCAAGGCACTGAGCAAGGCCGGCGCGCTGAATCGCGCGACGTTATGGATAAAGATGCACGCACCGGCATTCCACGGTGCGAACAGGCAACTCCAGGCATGCTTGGCCCAGCCTGGCGATGAGATATTCAGGTGCAGGTCGCCCGGTTGCAGGCCGATCCAGTACATGGTCGACAAGTGCCCGACCGGATAGCTCTGGTGGCTGTGCAGCACCATTTTCGGCTTGGAGGTGGTGCCGGAAGTGAAGTACAGCAGCATTGGGTCGGTGGCCAGGGTGCGGCCTTGCGCCTCAAACTGTTCGGGGTATTCAAAAGCCGCGTTGTGCGCGACCCAGCCGGCAGGCGCCGAACCCACGCAGATACGGCTGCAACCCTGAGCCAGGCCGGCGAACTTGTGCACATGCGCTTCGCCGACCACCACGTGGCGAACCTGGCCACGTTCGATACGGTCGCGCAGGTCATCGGGGTTCAGCAACGCCGTGGCGGGAATGACCACGGCGCCGAGCTTGAATGCAGCCAGCATGGTGTCCCACAGCGCGACATCGTTGCCGAGCATCAGCAGCACACGATCACCCCGGTTTACACCGAGGGCGCGTAGGTGGTTGGCCACCTGATTGGAGCGCGCAGCCAGTTGCTGGAAACTGTAACGCTGCTCGCTGCCGTCCTCCTCGACGATCCACAGCGCATCGGCCGGATTGCCTTCGGCCATCGCATCGAAATAGTCCAGGGCCCAGTTGAATTCGCCCAGTTGCGGCCAACGGAAATCCCGTACGGCTGTGGCGTAATCGGTGCGGTGAGCGAGCAGAAAATCCCGAGCGGCCAGGAAGGGCTGGGTCATGGTGGCTGTCCTTAATTATTGTTGTGGGACTCCCCCCCGGCTGAACCGAGAGGCTGGACCGAGTATAGGCACGCATAAATCAGAGCAGAACGCTCAAAAACACCGGTACGTTGTGCAAAAAAGTCATGGGTGTCGAACCGCAAAGCGGCGTGATTGACGATAAAGACGTAAAAGTCCAATATGGAATTATAAGTACAAAGTTAACGGCTTCGTTTCTTTCTTCAGGTCTGCCAAACCAACAACAACTTGCGAGAACACCACCATGAAGAAGCGCTCCCTTATCACCGTCCTGGCCCTGGGCCTGCTTGCGTCCAGCCACGCGATGGCCGCCGAGAAAACCCTGCGCATCGGCATCGAGGCGGCTTACCCGCCATTCGCGTCCAAGACCGAGGAAGGCAAGATCGTTGGCTTTGACTACGATATCGGCAATGCGCTGTGCGCGCAGATGAAGGTCAAGTGCGTGTGGGTAGAAGGTGAGTTCGACGGTCTGATTCCTTCCCTCAAGGTGAAGAAAATCGACATGGCCTTGTCGTCCATGACCATCAACGAAGACCGCAAGAAGTCGGTGGACTTCACCCACAAGTACTACTTCACGTCATCGCGCCTGGTGATGAAGGAGGGCGCCGTGGTGGATGACCAATATGCCAGCCTCAAGGGCAAGACGATCGGCGTGCAGCGCGCCACCACCACCGACCGTTATGCCACCGAGGTGTTCGAGCCCAAGGGCATCAACGTCAAGCGCTACAGCAATAATGAAGAGATCTACATGGACCTGGCAGCCGGTCGCCTCGATGCGATCTTTGCCGACACCATTCCCCTGAACGACTTCCTGCAGATGCCACGCGGCAAGGGCTATGCGTTTGTCGGCCCGGAACTCAAGGACCCGAAATACGTGGGCGAGGGTGCAGGGATCGCGGTGCGCAAGGGCAATACGGAGTTGGTCGGCCAGTTGAATGCGGCCATCGATGGCATTCGCGCCAGTGGCGAGTACCAGAAGATTTCGCAGCAGTACTTCAAATCCGACATCTACGGCGATTGATGACCTTTGTAGGAGCGAGCAAGCTCGCTCCTACAGGGGTAAATCCATCAGCCCTTCAACTCTTTCAGGTGTTTGTAGACCGTCGCCCGTCCCATGCCCAGCACATTGGCCACATAGTTCGACGCGCTCTTGCCCTTGAATGCCCCTTCGGCATGCAGGGCCAGAACCAGCTCGCGCTTGTGGTCACGGGTCAGCAGGTTCAGGCTCAACTGGCGCTCACGCATCCACGCATGCAGGAAGGTATTGATGCGCTCCTGCCAGTCATCGCGAAACAGCGAGTCTGGTTGCGGGATCAGTTTGCTCGGTGACAGAAACAGGTCCAGCGCCGCCTTGGCGTTTTCAAACAATGAAATATTCAGGTTGATGCACAGTACCGCCAGTCGACGGCCTTTGTGGTCATGCAGCACGGTACTCAGGCTGCGGATTTTCTGACCGTCCCAGTTGAGCTTTTCGTACGGGCCGATGTTTACATCGCTGACATCGTCGCTGAGCATGTCCTCCAGCGCCGAATCATCGCCTATGCTGCGCTTGGACAAGTTGTTGGCGATGTAATCGACTTTTTGCGAGCGCAGGTCATGCAACACCGCTTCGGCGTGGGGGAAAAACAGGGTAGCGATGGCGTCGGCCATCGCACGGAAGTTCTGCATGACCTTGTCTTGTTCAGCGGTGTTCATCAATGGGGCTCCAGGCGGGCAGGGGAGAGCATACCAGCGTCGAGGCCGAACCGCGTCAGTGCCTCCGGCAGCGGGGCGCCGCGCACCAGTGCCGCACTGGCCTGGCCCATGGCCGGCGAGGTCTGAATGCCATAACCCCCTTGCGCCGCCACCCAAAACAGGCCCGCTACCTTTGGGTCAAAACCTGAGAGCAGATCACCGTCGTGCACAAAGCTGCGCAGGCCGGCCCAGGTTCGCGTCGGACGGCGGATGGTCAGGGTGGTGGCTTCCTCGATCTGGTAGATGCCCATGGCGATGTCCAGTTCTTCGGGCTGGATGTCCTGGGGTTCGACCGGGTCGGCATTGGCCGGTGAGCCAAGGAACATGCCGGCGTCGGGTTTCATGTAGAAGGATTCGTCCAGCGCCACCAGCATTGGCCAGTGGTGGCTGTCGACCCCTTCGGGGCCGGCGAAGATCAGCGCCGAGCGCCGCTTGGGCTGCAAGCCGATGGACGCGGCCCCGGCGAGCCCGCCGATGTGGTCGGCCCAGGCGCCGGCGGCGTTGATGATGACGGGCGCGGTGCAGGTCGCGTCCTGGGTCTGTACCTGCCAGATGCCGTCGGCGTCGCGGCTCAAACCGAGCACATGACTGTCGGTGCGTACCTCGCCGCCGTTGCGGCGGATGCCACGCAGGTAGCCCTGGTGCAGAGCGTCGGTGTCGATGTCGCTGGCGGTGGGGTCATACAACGCGCCGTGGACTTTTTCGCGGCGCAGGATCGGCAGTCTCGCACAGGCTTCGTCGGCGCTGAGCAGTTCGACCTGCGGCACGGTGGCCTTGGCGCTCAGGTACTGGTCGTTCAACTCCACCGCATCGCCAATGAAATCCACCGTTATTTCGCCCCTTGGCGTGAGTAACGGATGTTCGCAAAAACCAGGTGGCGGGTTATCGAAAAACTCACGGCTGGCCAGGGTCAGCGCCCGCACCTGCGGGGTGCCATAGGCGGCGGTGTACAGCGCCGCCGAACGCCCGGTGGAGTGATAGGCCGGGTGGCTTTCGCGCTCCAGCACCAGCACTTTGCCGTGCTGCGACAACCAGAACCCCGTGGACGCGCCGGCAATGCCGCCGCCGATGATGATGAAGTCTGCGTGGCTCATAGCTGTCTCCAGAGGGCGTTGGCCAGTGCGATGTCTTCCAGGCCCAGGCCGATGGAGCGGAAAAACACAGGGCTGTCGTAGGTCGGGCGCTGTACCTGTTCGCTGAGCAATTCGGGCAGGTCACCGGCCACTGCGCGCGGATCCCAACCGTATTGTTCGGCTGCGATTAACATTTCACCGGCCGAGCCAGGGGTGGTCCGGCGATAGTCGCAAAATACCTGCATTGTGTTGAGGCGTTGCGGCGGCACTTCATGGGCGCGTGGGGCGTTGGTGCTGATCGACGTGATCAGTGCCGGCTTGGTCAACCGCGCCGGGTCGAGCACCGGTCCGGCCGACGACGTACACAGCAGGATCACATCGGCGTCTTCCACCGCCGTCTCGCAACTGCTGGCGATGACCACGCGTGGGTCCAGGCCTTTGAGTTGCGCGATGGTATCGGTGGATGCGTTGGCCAGGCTGGGTGAAAACACGCTGATGCGCTGCCAATCCCTGAAGCCTTTCACATAATGCAGGTGCGCCTGGGCCACCTTGCCACTGCCGATGATCGCCAAGCGTCGCGCTGATAAAGGCGCTAATGCATCCACTGCCAGGGCTGTGGTGGCGGCCGTGCGGGCGGTGGTCAGTTCGGCTGCATCGCATAGCAGCAACGGTTGGCCGGTCTGCATCGACATCAATAATGTCCAAGCCGTCACCAGCGGGCCTTGTTCACGCACGATATAGGGCGAAGTCTTGACCCCGTACACCCCATCCTCGGCCAGCACGCCCAGGTAGTTGATAAAGTCGCCCGCCGCTTGCGGGAACTCCACGAGCTGCTGCGCCGGCTGCACCGCTTGCCCGGTCGCCAGGTCACGGAACAACTTGCGCAGGATAGACGGCACATCGATTTGGCCGAGCAGCTCGCGGGCCTGGGCCTGATGGATCACGTGGGGTGTGCTGGACATGGGTGTCTCCGCGGGTGAACTTATTTGTCCATTATGGACTTTTAGTTCTGTCGAGCAATATCCCGCGAGAAAAAAGCGCGCGCCTCACTTGCCCCGGTTCCGATTCATCAGACTGCCCGGCACCGCGCCCCGGCGGGCTGGCGCAATCAGTGGGCGTTGTATTGAAACCCGCCGGACAATTTCCCCTTCAAATAGCTGACCAGCGCACTCACCGCTTTCGGCACATGTGGCGAGTACGGCCGGATCAGGTAGATCTCATCGGCAAACGCCCCCTTGAGCGTCCAGCCCTTGAGCACCTGCACCAATTTGCCGCTGGACAGGGCAGCGTGGGCGCTGAAATCCGGCAGCAGGGCGATGCCCAGGTGGTTGAGCGCCGAGTCGCGCAGGGCTTCGCTGTTGTTGGTGGCGAAGCTGCCGGCGATGGGCACGGTGAGGCGTTCGACGTTTTTAGTGCCGCGCTCGAAGGTCCAGGCGGGCTGATCGGTGCCGCGAGGGTAGAACAGGCAGTTATGCGCAGACAGATCGCCAGGTTCGCGGGGTTCTCCGTGACGTTGCAGGTAGTCCTGGCTGGCGACCAGCACCGAGCCGGTGTCGCACAGCTTCCACGCCACATGGGTTTCCGGCACCTGGAAACCGTGGCGGACGGCCAGGTCGTAGCCCTCGGCGGCCAGTGAACTCAGGGCATCCGACACGTCGAGCTGTAGGCGTACCTGCGGGTATTGCTGCAAAAACTCCGACAGATGCGGCACCAGTTGCTGACGGGCAAATGCCACGGGCGCTGTCAGTCGTAGCAGACCGCGAATCTCTCCCACCGAGTCGCGCACCGACGAGAAACTGCGGGCGATCTGTTCATAGGCGCTGCGCACTTCGCGGGTCAACGAAAGCCCCGCATCGGTCAGCCTTACACTGCGTGTAGTGCGCGTCACCAGGCGCGTGCCGGTGGCCTTTTCCAAGTCGGAAATACGCTGGCTCACGGCGGACTTGCTCACGCCCAGTCGTGCCGCCGCAGCGGTATAGGTGCCTTGTTCCTCCAGCACCGACAGCCAATGGATATGGGTCCACAGCCCTTCGATCTCGGCCTTTTCCATGATTGTATTGTTCGCATTGGTGGACAATAAGTTCTGGATTCTGCTCTGGTTCGGAACAAAGCGAAAGCCTATCGTGGTCCTCACTGTTACTCACCTGGGATCTACTGCCATGACCACCACCATCGAGCACTACATCAACGACCAGCGCGTGTCCCGCGATGATCGCTATCAGGACGTCTTCAATCCAGCCACCGGCGAAAAGACCGGTCGCGTCGCCCTGGCCAGTCGCCAGACCGTGTCCGAAGCCGTTGCCGCCGCCCAGGCCGCGTTCGCCGGTTGGGCCGACACGCCGCCGATCCGTCGCGCCCGTGTGCTGTTCGAATACCTTCATCTGCTGCGTGAGCGCAAGGACGACCTGGCGCGCATCATCGTCGCCGAGCACGGCAAGGTCTTCACCGACGCCCAGGGCGAAGTCGACCGTGGCATCGACATTCTCGAATTCGCCTGCGGTATCCCCAACCTGCTCAAGGGTGAGCATTCCGACCAGGTTTCCCGCGGCATGGACAATTGGACAATGCGCCAGCCTCTGGGCGTGGTCGCCGGCGTCACGCCGTTCAACTTCCCGGTGATGGTGCCAATGTGGATGTACCCGATCGCTATTGCGGCGGGCAACACGTTCATCCTCAAGCCAAGCCCGACCGACCCGAGCGCCTCGCTGTTCATGGCCGAGTTGCTGCGTGAAGCCGGTTTGCCCAAAGGCGTGTTCAACGTGGTGCAGGGCGACAAGGAGTCTGTGGACGCGCTGATCGAACACCCGGACGTCAAGGCGGTGAGCTTTGTCGGCTCCACGCCGATTGCCCAGTACATCTACGAAACCGGCGCCCGCAACGGCAAGCGCGTGCAAGGCTTGGGTGGCGCGAAAAACCACATGGTGGTGATGCCGGACGCCGATATCGAAAAAACCGTCGACGCCCTGATGGGTGCCGCCTACGGCAGTGCTGGCGAGCGTTGCATGGCCATCTCCGTAGCGGTGCTGGTGGGCGATGTGGGCGACAAAGTCATCGCCGCCCTGACCGAGCGTGCCAAGCACCTGCGCATCACCGACGGCCGTGATTTGAAGGCCGAGATGGGCCCGATCGTGTCCCGCGCGGCGCTGGAACGCATCAGCGGCTACATCGAACAAGGCGTACAAGCCGGCGCGCAATTGCTGCTCGACGGGCGTGACTATGTACCCACCGAACCGGGCCTGGAAAATGGCTTCTGGCTGGGGGCGACGTTGTTCGACCATGTGACTGAAGAGATGAGCATTTACCGCGAAGAAATTTTCGGCCCGGTTCTGGCGTGTGTGCGCGTGAATGACTTCGCCGAAGCGATCAAACTGGTCAACGCTCACGAATTCGGTAACGGTGTGAGTTGCTTCACCCGCGACGGCAACATCGCGCGTGAATTTGCACGGCGGATTGAAGTGGGCATGGTCGGCATCAACGTACCGATTCCGGTGCCGATGGCGTGGCACGGGTTTGGCGGCTGGAAGAAGAGCCTGTTTGGCGACATGCACGCGTATGGCACTGAAGGTGTGCGGTTCTATACCAAGCAGAAGTCGATCATGCAGCGCTGGTCGGAGAGCATCGAGCAGGGCGCCGAGTTTGCGATGCCGGTGTCCAAGTAATTTAAGTACACCTTAGGTCCAATGGGGGAGCGGGATTGTCCGCGATAGCACAGTGTCAGATCAGCAGGTCTGGCAGGGATACAGCGCTATCGCAGGCAAGCCCGCTCGCACATTTTTTCGCGTTCAGGCCGTGGCTTGTGTGGGGTTCAAGCGCTCGATAGAGCGTTCCACCGTGGTGTTGGCAATCTCCAGCCAATGCCACACCCCCGCAATCCAACGCCGTCGCTGCGGTTCATCGCCGACCCGCCCGCGTGCTCACATCCACCCAAACCGCCAGTACCAGAATGCTGCCCTTCACAATCATCTGCCAATAGCTGTCCACGTCCAGCATCGACATGCCATTGTCCAGGCTGGTGATCACCAAGGCCCCGAGCAATGCGCCATACACCGTACCCGAACCACCGCGCATTGACGTACCGCCAATAAAACATGCTGCAATCGCATCCAGCTCACCCATATTCCCCGCCGACGGTGAGCCGGCAGCCAGGCGAGCCGTGTTGACCAACCCGGCCAGGGCACACATCACGCCCATGATGCCGAAGATCCACAGTTTCACCGCCTGTACGTTGATGCCCGACAGGCGCGTGGCTTCCATATTGCTGCCCACCGCGTACACGCGACGGCCGAATACGGTCTGGCTGGTGACGTAGCTGAATACGCCCAATAAAACCAGCAGAAGCAAGACCGGGACGGGAATCCCGTCGTAGCTGTTGAGCGTCGTGACAAACCCCGCCAGTACGGCGCCGATCACCGCCACCCGCACCAGGTCACGTACCAGCGAGTGCGCCGCCAACCCATGCAGCGCGCGATTGCGCCGCTGCTTCCAGGTCAGGAAAACGGTCAGTGCAAACAACAGCACGCCCAGCCCGATCCCCACCGAATGCGGCAGGTAACCCTGGCCCACGTACACCAGCGAAGGCGACACCGGCGCGATGGTGGTGCCGCCGGTGATCCCCAGCAGAATACCGCGAAACGCCAGCATCCCGCCCAAGCCGACAATGAACGAAGGGATGCGCAAATAGGCGGTCATGTACCCATTGGCCAGCCCGATCATCAACCCGCACAACGCCACCAGGCTCAAGTTGGCCAGCAATGGAATGTGATAAACCACATCCAGGATCGCCGCCAGCCCACCCAGCAACCCGAGCAACGAGCCCACCGACAAATCGATCTCGCCGCTGATGATCACCAGCACCATGCCGCACGCCAATATCCCGGTGATCGACATTTGCCTCAGCAAGTTGGACAGGTTGCGCGGGGTGAGGAAACCGCCCTCGGTCTGCCAGCTGAAAAACACCCAGATCACCGCCACGGCGATGACCAGGGCGAGCATTTTGTAGCGGGTAAAAAGGTGTTTGACCTGATTCATCTACACGGTCTTCCGATCATTATTGTTGTGTTGGCTGAGCGCAGCGGCGAGCACTTGTTCCTGGGTGAGCCCCTCGTTGATGAAGTCACCGCGCAATTGGCCGTCGCCGATTACCAGCACGCGGTCGGAAACGCCGAGCACTTCGGCCAGCTCCGAGGACACCATGATGATCGCCACGCCTTCGGCCGCCAGCGCGCCCATCAACTTGTAGATCTCATATTTGGCACCCACGTCCACGCCCCGTGTGGGCTCGTCGAGGATCAGCACCTTGGGCTTGGCCATCAGCATTTTCGCCAGCACGGCCTTTTGCTGGTTGCCACCGGACAGGCTGGTGATCGGCAGGAACGGGCTGGCGGTCTTGAGGTGCATGCGCGCGATCTGCTGGTCGATGCTGCCCAGTTCGGCTTCGGCATCGATGCGGGTTCGGTGCGCATAGCTGTCGAGCACCGTCAGGGTGATGTTCTGGCCCACGCCCAGGTCGGGAATGATGCCTTGGCGCTTGCGATCCTCGGGCACCATGCATAACCCGGCGCGGATCGATTTGAGCGGCGTGCGTGTGTCGATCACCTGGCCGTCCAGCCACACCTCGGCGCTGTAGCGGCCGGGATAGGCGCCGAACAGCGCCGACACCAGTTCCGTGCGCCCGGCGCCCACCAACCCGGCGATGCCGAGGATTTCCCCACGCTTGAGCACAAAGGACACATCGTCCACGCGCTTGCGCTTGGGGTTGTCGACATCATGGCAGGTGACGTTGCGCGCCTCGAAAATCACCTCGCCCACCGCATGGGGCTCGGTGGGGTAGAGGTTGCTCATCTCGCGGCCGACCATCTGGGTGATGATCTTCGCGATGTCCATATCGGCCATGGCGGTGGTCGCGATGTGCTTGCCGTCGCGGATCACCGCAATGGTGTCGCACACTGCCGCCACTTCATCGAGCTTGTGGGAGATGTACACGCAGGCCACGCCCTTGGCCTTGAGGCCACGGATGATATCGAGCAGCACCTCGATTTCCGAACGGGTCAGGGCCGAGGACGGCTCGTCGAGAATCAACAGTCGCGCCTGCTTGTTCAGGGCCTTGGCGATTTCCACCAGTTGCTGGTAGCCGCCGCCGTACTGCGACACGGGCAGCGCCACGTTCATGTCCGGCACCTTGAGCTCGCGCATCAGCGCTTCGGCGCGGTGGAACATCGCCGGGTAGTTCATGCGCCCACCCGGCAAGGTCAGTTCGTGGCCCATGAAGATGTTTTCAGCCACCGACAGGTCGGGCACCAGGGTCAGTTCCTGGTGGATGATCACGATGCCGGCGGCCTCGGTTTCGCTGATGGACTGGGCCTTGAGCGGCTGCCCGTCCCAAAGGATTTCACCTTCCCAGGTGCCGTACGGGTAGACCGCCGACAGCACCTTCATCAAGGTGGACTTGCCGGCACCGTTCTCGCCACACAGGCCAACGCATTCCCCTGGCCGCACCCTGATATCGATACCGTTCAGCGCGTTGACACCGCCAAAGCTTTTGACGATGCCGTTCATTTGCAGCAGGTAGTCGGACATGGCGGTCACTGCCCGGCAATCTGCTCTTTGGTGTAGAACCCGTCTTTCTCCAACAGATCGATATTGGCCTTGGTCAGCGGGGTAGGGGTGAGCAGGATGGTGTCGACCTTTTTGCTGCCGTTGTCGTATTGCGAGTTGTAGGTGGGTTTCTCATTGCGCGCCAGCTGCACCGAAAGCTTGGCGGCTTCCGAGGCGATCAGCTTGAGCGGCTTGTACACGGTCATGGTCTGGGTGCCGTCGATGACGCGCTTGATCGCGGCCAGGTCGGCGTCTTGCCCGGAGATCGGCACCTTGCCCGCCAGTTTCTGTGCGGCCAGGGCCTGGATCGCGCCGCCGGCGGTGGCGTCGTTGGAGGCGACGATGGCGTCGATCTTGTTGTTGTTCCGAGTCAGGGCGTTTTCGACGATGCTCAGGGCTTCGGTGGGGTTCCATTCCTTGACCCACTGCTGGCCGACGACCTTGATGTCGCCCTTGTCGATGGCCGGTTGCAGCACCTTCATCTGGCCTTCGCGCAGGACCTTGGCGTTGTTGTCGGTAGGCGCGCCGCCGAGCAGGAAGTAGTTACCCTTGGGCGCCGCTTGCAACACGCCGCTGGCCTGCATTTCGCCGACTTTTTCGTTATCGAAGGAGATGTAGGCGTCGATGTCCGCGTTGAGAATCAGGCGATCATAGGACACCACCTTGATCCCGGCCTTCTTGGCTTCGGCGACGGCGTTGGTGAGCACGGTGGCGTTGAACGGCACGATGACAATCACGTCGACGCCACGTGAGATCAGGTTTTCAATCTGCGAGATCTGTTTCTGTTCGTTGGCATCGGCCGATTGCACGAAGACCTTGGCGTCGAGTTTTTCCGCGGCGGCGACGAAGTAGTCACGGTCGCGGGACCAGCGCTCCAGACGCAGGTCATCGATGGAGAAACCGATCTTCGGGTGGGCGGAATCGGCCATCGCCGGCAGGGCGAGCAGGGCCAGGGCCGTGGCGATAAGTGTGCGTTTGAATGACTTCATGGTAGTGCGTCCTTTTATTGTTGTTGGAAAGACACAGCGTGATGCGGGTAAGACTGTAGAGCGTCCCTCGACGCTCTGTGCAGAGATTTGTCGCGCAAATGTCACCGGTAGATAAAGCGATTCACCACGCCTTCAAGCATCTCCTGGCGACCACTCACCGCCTGCGGGTCCAGTTCGTGGGCAAATGCATGTTCGGCCAGTGATTCCAGGCTGAACTCACCGGCCAGCACGGCCTGGCCCAGCGGTTGCTGCCAACCGGCGTACCGTTGGTCCTTGAATTGCTGCAACCGATCGTTCTCGACCATCGCTGCCGCGCGTTCCAGTGCCAAAGCCAGTACATCCATGGCCGCCACATGCCCGTGGAACAGGTCCACATCGTCCAGGCTCTGGCGGCGTACCTTGGAGTCGAAGTTGTAGCCGCCATTTTTGAAGCCCCCGGCCTTGAGGATTTCATAGGTGGCCAGGGTCATTTCCTCGACGCTGTTGGGGAACTGGTCGGTGTCCCAGCCGTTCTGCGGGTCGCCTCGGTTGGCGTCGATGCTGCCGAAGATCCCCAGGGACACGGCGGTGGCAATCTCATGATGAAAGCTGTGCCCGGCCAGGGTTGCGTGGTTGGCCTCAATGTTCACCTTGATCTCATGTTCCAGGCCGTACTCATGCAGGAAGCCGAACACCGTGGCGCTGTCGTAATCGTATTGGTGCTTGGTGGGTTCCTGGGGCTTGGGCTCGATCAGCAGGTCGCCCTTGAAGCCGATCTTGTGCTTGTGCTCCACCACCATGCGCATGAAGCGCCCGAGCTGTTCGCGTTCGCGCTTGAGGTCGGTGTTGAGCAGCGTTTCATAACCCTCGCGGCCGCCCCACAACACATAGTTGGAACCCTTGAGGCGCAGGGTGGCGTTCATTGCACTGAACACCTGGGCGGCGGCGTAGGCAAACACTTCCGGGTCCGGGTTGCTGGCGGCGCCGGCGGCAAAGCGCGGGTTGCTGAAGCAATTGGCGGTGCCCCACAGCAGCTTGATGCCGGTGTGTTCCTGATGGCGTTCCAGGTGGTCGACCATCTGTGCGAAGTGGTGGCGATACTCCTTGAGCGAGCTGCCTTCGGGGGCGACGTCCGTGTCGTGAAAGCTGTAGTAGTCGATGCCCAGCTTGGAGAAAAACTCGAAAGCGGCGTCTGCCTTGCCGATGGCCAGTTCCATCGGGTCGCCACTGCGCTGCCAGGGCCGCTTGAACGTGCCCACGCCAAACATATCCGCCCCAGGCCAGACGAAGGTGTGCCAGTAACAGGCCGCCATGCGCAGATGTTCGCGCATGGGCTTGCCGAGGATGAGCTTGTTGGCATCGTAATGGCGAAAGGCGAGGGGGGCATCGCTGCTGGGGCCTTCGAAGCGAACCTTCTCGACACCGGGGAAGTACGGCATGGCGTTTTCCTTATTGTTCTTGGCGGTGACTCGATACTAACAACGGCGCTGCGCCTGCCGATTACGAAAATCATCAAGAGATGGTGCGATTTTGCGTGACAGGGGCTAGTCTGTTTTGACCGGCTTCAGGATAAAAACAATGAAAACCCTACCGCCCGTGCACCGCATTGCCCTGCTGTTCAACGGCAGCAAAATCTACGACCGTGGCATTATCGCCGGCATCGGCAATTACCTGAGCAGTACCCGCGCGTCCTGGGACTTGTTCCTCGAAGAGGACTTCCTGTGCCGCCTCAAAGGCATCGAGCGCTGGCAGGGCGACGGCATCATTGCTGACTTTGATGACCCGCTGATTGGCGAGGCGCTGGCCGGGAGCAAGCTGCCCGTGGTGGCGGTGGGGGGTTCCTACGAGGATGTGCGTGCCTATCCCAAAGGCATGCCCTACGTGGCCACGGACAACTACGCCTTGATCAAGCTGGCCTATGAACATTTGATCGAGGCCGGCCTGACGCGGTTTGCCTGTTTCAGCCTGCCCGAAGCCCAGGCCAATCGCTGGGCCCAGGAGCGCGAAAAAGCCTTTCGCCGCCTGCTGCAACGGGACGGATTGCAGGTCGAGGTCTATCGCGGGCTGGGCACCAGCGCACCGCTGTGGGACAGCGCCGTCGAACAGCAAATCGCCTGGTTGCACAGCCTCCCCAAGCCTATTGGCATTATCGCGGTCACTGACGCCCGCGCCCGGCAGTTGCTGCAAGCATGTCTCACGGCCGGCATTGCCGTGCCGGAGGAAGTGGCGCTGATCGGTATCGACAATGATCCGCTGACTCGGACGCTCACGCGGGTGCCGTTGAGTTCGGTTATTCAGGGCACCGAAACCATGGGCCGCACGGCCGCCGCGCTGTTACACCAGATGTTGCACGGCAAGCCGTGCAGAGGTGAGCAGATCCTGGTGCCGCCGGATGCGATTAATGTGCAGGCTTCAAGCTTGCATCAACCCTTGGGTAATCCGTACGTGATGCAGGCGCTGTTGTTTATCCGGCAGTACGCCTGCCAGGGGATCAAGACCGCTCAGGTGGCGGGATATGTGGGGGTATCGCGTTCATCGCTGGAGACACATTTTCGCAAGGCGCGTGGCTGCAGTGTGCATGACGAGATCCTGCGCTTCAAACTCGCCGCTGCCGCCAAGGGCCTGCAGAACCAGGCCCTGGCGATTGCCGATATTGCCCAGGCCTGCGGCTTCAAATCGGCGCAGTATCTGCACACGGTGTTCCGCCGCGAGTTTGGGTGTACGCCACGCGAGTATCAGCAGAGTGAGGCCTAGAACACGGCCTTGACTTGCAAGCCCAGCACCAGCGCGTTGTCGATGTTTTCGCCCGAGAATGCCCCCGGCTCGATGATGTACTGCACATCCGGGCGCAAGGTCAGCCAAGGCGTGGCCTGGTAGCCGTAGCTGAGTTCGATCAGCTGTTCGGCATTATTCAGGTTGGGGTAGTCGTTCCCGGCGTTGAGCGCGGCCAGTTCCTGCACCTCGCGGCTGCGCGGGTTGGGCACGGCGCGACCATAACCCAGGGCCAGGGTGTCACGCGGCCGGCCTTCGAACGGTTTGTACAACACCACGCCCGCGCCATACCACTTGCTGAACGGCGAGGCCGCTTCGCTGGCGGCGGAGTATTGGCCGAAGGCGTGCAGCACGCGGCCGGCGGAGGACTCCGAGGCCCATACGGCCTGATCAATCAACAGGTAGTGACCACCGCGACCGCTGACCACCTTGTTGCTGCCGATGCGTTTCACGTCGGAACTGTCGTAGTAATAGCCCAGCTTGTATTCGCCCGGCAGGCTGCCCGCGTGTTTGTACACCAACTCGATCGGCACCACGGTGCCGGTGGTGTGCTTGGGCCCCAGGTGCCAGGCGCGGCTGGAGTTGCCATTGCTTTGCGGGTCGACGTTGAACGCGGCGACGCGCAGTTGCCAGTTGGGGGCAAAGTCGTATTTCACCCGCGCACCCAGGTGCGCATTCGGGTAGTTGGTCCAGCCGCTGCCGCCGGACATGTTCAGCGGATGCCCGCAGAAACCGGCGTTCATGAAGTTGCACAGAATCCCGCTGTCCAGGCCGCCGAGGTCGTTGCCCATGGCCATGTAGCCGAGCTTGACGTTCAGCGCCGGAGTAAAGAGCGTGCGCTCGTAACTCAGCTCGGTCAGGCGAGTGTACAGGCCGCCGTAGTTTTCCTGAATCGGCAGGCGGTTGCCCACCAGGTCCTCGGAAGCGCTATTGCCACGACGGTCGTTGAGGGTGACCTGGATGCGGTCGCCATTGTTGAAACCGTAGAGCTTGCCCAGGTCGAACTGCACGCCGAGCTTGAGGTTCTGCGAGTAGCGCGCCGAGCGGTGTTGGCCGCCGTGGGCGTTGTAGGCGGTTTCGCCACTGTAGTCGCCGGTAAAGCGGATGCCTTGCGCGTCGAGCTCATGGCGCAGGCCACCCCAGTCGCCGGTCAGGGTGGTGTCATCGGCTTGCACGGGCAGGGCGGCACCCAGGGCAAGGCCCAGCAACAGGCGCCCAAGGGGAATGTGAGAAGTGGGGGTCATGCGGGTTCTTCCAAACAGAAGGCGCGGTGCCGGGGGAGGCACCGCGCGAAGAGGGGGTTATGGCAGGGCGTAGGCGATCACGTAGTCGCCACGGTCGGTGGACTGGCGTGCGCCACCGGCAGTGATCACGATGTATTGCTTGCCGGTTTTCGGCGACACGTAAGTCATCGGGCCACCCTGGCTGCCCACGGGCAGGCGGGCTTTCCAGACTTCATCACCGTTGCCGCTGTTGAAGGCGCGCAGGTAGAAGTCCTGGGTGCCGGCGATAAAGATCAAGCCGCCCTGGGTCGACAGGGTGCCGCCGAGGGTTGGCAGGCCGATCTTGATCGGCAGGTGCATGCGGATGCCCAGGGGGCCGGTGTCTTCAACGGTACCGACCGGTACTTGCCAGGCGACCTTTTGCGTCTTCATGTCGATCGCGGTCAGGGTGCCGAACGGTGGCGCCTGGCACGGAATGCCGGCCACCGACAAGAAGCGGTTCTTGTTCACCGCATAGGGCGTACCCTTGAGTGGCACGGCGCCCATACCGGTGTTCAGCGCTTCGCCACCGGACGAGGCCTGGGCCTTGTTTTGCGACGGCACCATCTGGATCCACAGGCCCAGGCGCATGTCGTTGACGAAGATAAACCCATGCACCGGGTCGGTGGAAATGCTGCCCCAGTTCATGCCGCCCAGCGAACCCGGGAAGCTCAGGGATTTATCAGTGCCTGGCGCGGTGTACAGGCCTTCGTAGCGCATGCCTTTGAAGTCGATGCGGCACAGCAGCTGGTCAAACGGCGTGGCACCCCACATGTCCGATTCGGTCAGGGTCTGTGCGCCGATCTGCGGCATGCCGACCGATTTTGGCTGGGTGGGCGAGTAGGGTTCGTTAGGGATGTTGGCGGCCTTGACCGGGACTTCCTGCACGTCGGTCAACGGCTTGCCAGTGGCCCGGTCGAGCACGTAGATCTGCCCGGCCTTGGTGCCGATCACTACCGCTGGCACCGCTTTGTCGCTGCCCGGCGGGGTGAAGTCGATCAGGCTCGGCTGCATCGGCAGGTCGAAGTCCCACAGGTCATTGTGGACGGTCTGGTACACCCATTTTTCCGCACCGGTGGAGGCGTCCAGCGCCAGTACCGAAGCGCCGTATTTGTGGTTGAGCTGGGTGCGTTCCACGCCGTAGATGTCGGTGGACGAACTGCCCATCGGCAAGAACACGGTGTTCATCAGCGGGTCATAGGACATCGGCGCCCAGCTGTTTGGGGTGCTGCGCACGTAGGTGCTGCCGTCGGCGGGCGCCTGCTTGTCTTCCGGGTTGCCTGGGTCGAAGGCCCAGCGCATCTGGCCGCTGATCACGTCGAAGCCACGGATCACACCGCCGGGCATGTCGGTCTGGACGTTGTCGGCCACGCGACCGCCCACCACCACGGTGGTGCCGGCGATCAGTGGCGCGGAGGACAGCTGATAGTAGCTGTCCGGTACGTTCCCCAGGCCGGCTTTCAGATCCACCTGGCCGTGGGTGCCGAAGTCTTCGCAGAACTTGCCGGTGTCGGCATCCACGGCGATCAGGCGTGCATCGATGGTGTTGGTCAGCAGGCGACGCTGGCACTGCGCACCGGCGGGAACGCTGGCGGGCATGATCGGCGAACTGTTGGGCTGGGTCGGCTGGGCAATCGGCGCGGTGGCGTCGAAGTAGGCCATGCCACGGCAACGCTGCCACACCGCCGATTTGGCGTTGACTTCGTTCTTCCACAGCTCTTTGCCGGTATCGGCGTCAAGGGCGATCAGGTTGTTGTGCGGCGTGCAGATGAACACTTTGTTGCCGATCTGCAGGGGCGTCAGTTGGTCTTCGGCGCCGTTGCCGTCGCTGATGGCCACGTCGCCGGTGTGATAGGTCCACGCCACCTTGAGCTTGTTGACCGTGTCGCGGTTGATCTGGTCCAGCGCGGCGAAGCGGCTGCCCCCTTCGGTATTGCCGTAGTGCGCCCAGTCTTTCTGTGCGTCGCCCGCAGCCACCGGGGTGATGCCTGGGCCGGCACCGGTCGGCGCCACGCTTGGGTGGGCGACGAACATATTGCCTGCCGCCACTGCAACGCCCGCCGCCAGTACGGCCGCCACGGCATAGGCGCCGCGCGCAGGCTTATTGACGAGCAGCGGGTAGACCAGCGCCACCACCATACCGATGGCCGCAAACATGAAGAGTCGCGAGAACAGCGGCCAGAACACCAGGCCCACATCCGCCACCGCCCAGATGGCCGTGCCGATCAGAAAGGCTGCGAACACCCATGCGCCGGCAGGCTTGCGGCAGGCGATCAAAAGCCCGGCGATTGCCATGATTGCGCCGCCGATCAGGAAGTACCAGGAACCTCCCAGGCTGACCAGTTTGACGCCGCCAATGGCCAGCGCGAGGCCGAGCAGGGCGATGATAACGCCCAAGCCCAGCAATAATAATCTAGAGACGCCAGCGGCGCGCGATGCTCGTTTCATGTCGAAAGGACTCGAATGTGAGAGGGCAAAGACGCGATTTTAGCAAGATAAGTAACTGGTTAGTACATTATAGTCCTGCAATAGACTATTACAGGTACTGCGATGATGACGTGTGGCTAAATGTCGCCCAGGGCGCAATGCAAGTGTGGTGAGCGGAGCAAGCCCGCTCACCAATGTGATGCGCTGAATGGGAGCAGGTTTCGCGCCCGATCAGAACTTAAAGCGACCTACCAATCCTTTGAGCTGGCCCGAAATGTCCGTCAACCGACCTGACCCGGTCTGCGCCGAGTGGGCAAAACCTTCGACCAGTTGCGCGTCGGCATGGATCTGCGCGATGTGCCGGTTGATCTCTTCGGCCACTTGGTGCTGCTCTTCGGCGGCCGTGGCGATCTGGGTGTTCTGGTCGCGGATCGAGTCCACCGAGCCGCGGATCTTGTCGAAGCTGTCGCGTGCCTGCTGGATACGTTCCACGCTGGTGTGAGACACCAGCAGGCTGCCTTGCATCTGCTGCGTCACCTCCTGGGTGCGGCGGGCGAGGTTGCCGAGCAGGCTGTCGATTTCGCCGGTGGAGTCGGCGGTGCGACGGGCGAGGGCGCGGACTTCGTCGGCGACCACCGCAAAACCTCGGCCTTGGTCGCCGGCGCGCGCCGCCTCGATCGCCGCGTTGAGCGCCAGCAGGTTGGTCTGCTCGGCAATCGAGCGGATGGTGTCGAGGATGGTGTTGATGTTTTTGCTGTCCTGCTCCAACTGCTGCATGGTCTGGGTCGAGCGTTGCAGGTCTTCACTGAGTTTGAGCACGCTGCCGGTGGCTTCGCCGATGTGCTGCTGGCCGTCGTGCACGTCGCGGTAGCCTTCGTCGGCACTGGTGGCGGCGGCGCTGCAGGAACGCGCGACTTCGTTGGCGGTGGCCACCATTTCGTTGAACGCGGTGCTTACCAGTTCTACGGCTTCGCGTTGGCGACCGGCCGCCTGGTTCATGTTGTGAGCCACTTCGCGGGTGTCGGCGGCGGCGCTCTGCAGGTCGGACGAGGCGTTGCCGATGCGTTGCACCAACTGGGCGATCATGCTCAGGAACTGGTTGAACCAGCCGGCCAGGCTGGCGGTTTCGTCCTTGCCTTGCACCTTGAGCTGGCGCGTCAGGTCGCCTTCACCTTCGGCGATCTCTTGCAGGCCGTCGGCTACGCCACGGATCGGGCGCACGATAACGCTGGCAAAGCTGGCACCGACTATTGCGAACACCAATGCCAATACCGCTGCAATGGCTGCAATCAACCAAGTCAGGCGCGTGGCGCCGGCCATCACTTCGTCGCGCTTGATCAGGCCGATAAAGCGCCAGCCCAAGTCTTTGGAGCTAACCATATTGGCCATGTACGCCACGCCATCAATCTCGATCTGGGTCACGCCGTCGCCGCGTTTAGCCAGTTCGGCATAGTTCGGGCCCAGGTCGGCCAGGGGCTTGAAGTTGTGCTTGGCATCGCTGGGGTCCACCAGCACGTTGCCGTTGCCTTCCACCAGCATCAGGTAGCCGCTGTCGCCCAGCTTGATGTTGCGTACCAGTTCGGTGAGCTGCTTGAGCGACACGTCCAGGCCGACCACGCCGAGGATATTCCCGGTGGCGTCGGCGACGGTGTGTACGGTGCCGATCAGCGTCACATCATCCGGCGCCCAATAATAGGCACCGGTGCGCACGGTTTTACCCGGCGCGGCGATGGCCGCCTGATACCAGGGGCGCACGCGCGGATCGTAGTTGTTGAGTTTGGTGTCGTCGGGCCAACTGGCGTAGCCGCCGTCTTTCAAACCCAGGGACAGGTAGGCAGTGCTGGGATGGCTCTTGGCGAACTGGTCGAAGATCTCCAGCAGCTCTTTATTCGTGGGGGTTAGCGGGATTTGTGCGGCGTCGGCGCCGGCGTAGCTCTTGAGGTCCTTGGCCGCGACAACGCGCGGGTCCTTGGCCACATAGTCGACGTTCTGGCTGATGCCATCGAAGAACTGCTTCATGCCGTTGTCGATCTGGCGGATCTCGCGGCCACTGCTGTCGAGGAAATTGGCCTGGGCCCCCTCGCGCAGATTCAACACGACCAGCACGGCCACCAGGATAACCGGCACGCACGCGATGGCGGCAAATGCCCAGGTCAGCTTTTGCTTGATATTCATGACTTCACCCGCGGGTATTTATAATTTTGGCAAGGAGAAAACAGTAGCGTCGAGCGTCGCATGTGTTGTTATGAGGGGGGTGTGGCCCATGCGTACTCCCTGTATATCGACTGAGGGAGCACGCACTTGAGGCCGAAGGGAGGGTTTAACCGATGCGCTCGCCACCCAGCGCATCACGCTGCATCGACTGCAGGTTTTTCTCGATGGTTTCGCAGATGGTGTCCATCTGGATCTGGTGTTCGCTGGAGTTGAACGGGCTTTGCAGGTCGGTGCCGATGCGCTCGATGGCCAGCAGCATGAAGCCCACCACCGTCGAGGCCAGCGGGGTGAACCAACCCAGGGACTCCACCAGGCCCACCGGTACGATCAGGCAGAACAGCGAGATAAACAGGCGCGGGAAATACACGTAAGGGTAGGGTAGCGGTGTGTTGGCGATCCGTTCCATGCCGCCCTGGGCGTTGGACAAATCCACTAGGGTCGACTCCAGCCGTGCCAGGCGAATGCTGTCGAGGTGACCGACCTTGTACTCCCGTGCCAGCAACGCCGCTGAACCGGTGAGGATATCGTTGGCAAAGTTGTTGGTGGCGCCGTTACGCGCAAACTCATCGCCGGGGATAAACGCGCGGACTTCTTCAGGGCACGGTTGGCCCTTGAGGTGCGCGGCCAGGCAATTCACATAGGCCACATGGCGACGCAGCAGGGTGGCCTTGACCGGGTTCACTTCGTCGTCGGGATCGTCCAGCAGGGTCAGTACCTGGCGTGCAAAACTGCGCGAGTTGTTGACCATCGCGCCCCACAGGGTACGGGCTTCCCACCAGCGGTTGTAGGCGCTGCTGTTACGAAAACTGATCAGCACCACCAGCGCCGAACCCAGCAGGGTCAGGGGCATCAGCGGCAGATTGATCTTGTAGGTGAGGAACAACATGAAGTCCACAGTGACGGCGACGTCCCACAACAACAGCCAGAACAGCGCCCAGCCCACGTAGCCCATGGTCTTAATGATCAGGCGGTACTTTTTGATGATGGCGGCTTTCAAACGAGGACCTCGCGAGCGGTAAGCAACAGTGCCTTAGCTCGGACGCGGGTTCACGGCAAAGGTTCGCCTGGCACCTGAATCGTTTAAGTGCCACACGTGTCGATCTCTTCCTGGCGCAGGACCTCAAGCGCTGCCAGCACGGCATGCGCTTGTCCAATGACGTTGCCCGCCATTACTTCATGGTCGTCTATTCATGATGGTTTCTCATTCGGGCGAGTACGTTGTTTTTATCGATGGCACTGACCACCTCAATGCCAAGTTTCACACAAGGACTGCCTGCTGCGCCTGGGGGACCTGAGCATGATGTTCAACGCACGGTTGGAGGCGCAGCGATTTGTCGACCAACTGCAAGGGCGCATTGGCGCACTCAAATTCGGCGGTGCGCCGAGCCGTGATGCTGTGCAGGGGGAGGCTGATCCTGGCTCAGTGCTGGGCGAGGATGCACCCGAGTAAACCCGGAAAGCGCGCCTCAAGCACCTCGGCACGCAACGAATTCAGATGCGTGGTGCCCGCGCTGCGGGTGTGCACCAGCCCGGCGTCACGCAACACGCGAAAGTGGTGGGACATGCTCGACTTGGGTCGCCCGCCATCCAGTTCGCCACAGGTGGCCTCGGGCACGCCGGCCAGGCAGCGCACGATTTCGAGGCGAACCGGGTCACTCAGCGCGTACAGCAGGCGTTCGAGGGTCAGGTCTTCAAGGGGAGGGTGTTTAAAGGCTCGCATGAAATGAATCATAGCAGGGGGGTATCGTTGAATACCATAGTTCGATTACCATCGAACTATCGAATCACTCACTCGCTCCCGGAGTTCTTCATGTCCGCTTTGTTCGAACCGTTCACACTCAAAGACGTCACCCTGCGTAACCGCATCGCTATTCCGCCGATGTGCCAGTACATGGCCGAAGACGGCATCGTCAACGATTGGCACCACGTGCACCTGGCCAGCATGGCCCGTGGCGGTGCCGGTCTGGTGGTGGTCGAAGCCACCGCTGTCGCGCCGGAAGGCCGCATCACCCCCGGCTGCGCTGGTATTTGGAGCGACGCCCACGCCGAGGCCTTCGTGCCAATGGTCAAAGCCATCAAGGCTGCTGGCTCGGTGCCGGGCATCCAGATCGGCCACGCCGGCCGTAAAGCCAGCGCCAACCGCCCGTGGGAAGGTGACGACCATATCGCCGCCTCCGATGCCCGCAGCTGGGAAACCATCGCCCCGTCGGCCATCGCCTTTGGTGCCAACCTGCCGCAAGTGCCGCGGGCCATGACCCTGGACGACATTGCGCGTGTGCGCCAGGACTTCGTCGACGCTGCCCGCCGTGCGCGTGACGCCGGCTTTGAGTGGATCGAACTGCATTTTGCCCACGGTTACCTGGGCCAGAGCTTCTTCTCCGAGCACTCCAACCAACGCACCGACGCCTATGGCGGCAGCTTCGATAACCGCAGCCGTTTCCTCCTGGAAACCCTGGCCGCCGTTCGTGAAGTCTGGCCGGAAAACCTGCCACTCACTGCACGTTTCGGCGTGATCGAATACGACGGCCGCGACGAGCAGACCCTCACCGAGTCCATCGAACTGGCCCGTCGTTTCAAGGCCGGTGGCCTGGACCTGCTGAGCGTGAGCGTCGGTTTCACCATCCCTGACACCAATATTCCGTGGGGTCCGGCGTTCATGGGCCCGATCGCTGAGCGCGTGCGTCGCGAAGCCGGTATTCCGGTCACCTCGGCCTGGGGTTTTGGCACCCCGCAGCTGGCTGAAGGTGCATTGCAGGCGGGTCACCTGGACCTGGTCTCGGTGGGCCGTGCTCACCTGGCAGACCCGCATTGGGCATACTTTGCGGCTAAAGAACTGGGCGTCGATAAGTCGTCCTGGACCTTGCCTGCGCCGTATGCACATTGGTTGGAACGCTATCGCTGAGGCGAAATAGCCTGCGTTCATCATCGAAAGCCACTCTCAGGAGTGGCTTTTTTTCATCTGTCGAAAAGTAACGAATGAGAACGCATGTCAATCGGTAATGAGTTGCTATAACATGCGCGGCAAAATAATTGGCAAATATGCCGCTCCATTTGGCTCATTTACTAGGTCATTCCCATGCGTCGTACCCTGGTTTCCCTGTGTGTGCTTCAGGCGTTTTCCCCGTTGAGTTGGGCAGAGGTCGAGTCGGCTGAAAAAGCCGGCATCGAGTTGCAGGCCACCAGCATCACCGGCACTGCCGACTATGAAACAGCGCAGGGGCCGGTGCAGGGCTACCACGCCACACGCTCGGCGAGCGCGACGCGTACCGACACGTCGATTCATGAAACCCCGCAGTCCATCAGTGTGGTCTCCAAAGACGTGGTCGAGGACATTGGTGCTACCCGCCTGCAGGACGCGCTGGATTACGCCGGCGGTGTCGGGCGTGCCAACAACTTCGGCGGGCAGGGGCTCACCACCTTTACCGTGCGCGGCTTTACCACCGGCGAGTTCTACCGCAACGGTTTTCCGATCAACCGTGGTTACCCGAACATGCCGGACGCCAACACCATCGAACGCCTGGAAGTGCTGCGCGGCCCGGCGACCATGCTCTATGGTCGTGGCGATCCGGGTGGCACCTTCAACGTGGTCTCCAAGCAACCGCTGGCCGAGCCTACGGTGACCCTCGGCAGCCAGCTGGATGATCAGGGCATGCAGCGCGCCACCCTCGACGCCTCCGGGCCGCTGGACGAGCAAGGTCGCCTGGCCTATCGCCTGAATGTGGTGGGCGAGGGCGGCGAGACCTTCCGTGACCATGTCGAGACCGAGCGTTACGGCGTGACGCCGGTCATCACTTGGCAAGCCACCGACGACACCAAGGTGATCTTCGAAGGCGACTTCATGCGCAACAATCACCCGCTGGATCGTGGCCTGACGCGCTTTACCAATCAGAAAGGCACCGCGTCGCGCGATACCTTCTGGGGGGATAAAGATGTCGGTAAATTGCACAACGACAACAACATGGCCCAACTGCGTTTCGAGCACCTGCTCAACGACAATTGGACCCTGGGCGGTGGGTTTCAGTGGTTGGACGGTACCTTGCAGGGCAACGCGATTGAAGCCAATAGCCTGGCGGCGGACGGTCACACGCTCAACCGAAACTTCAACTACCGCAAGCTGGAATGGACCGATAAAGATGCCCAGCTCAACCTGACCGGGCATTTCTCCACGGGGGCTTTTGATCACACCTTGCTGACGGGGGTTGAGTTTGAGGATTACGACTATAAGTCGATCATCCAGCGCTCCAGTGCCGCCTACACCAGCGATATTTTCAACCCGGTCTATGGCAAACCGCGCCCGGCGCTGACCAGCACCCCGACTCACGATAAAGAAAACCTTAAAACCTACTCGGCATTCATTCAGGATCAGGTCGCGCTGACCGAACGTCTGAAAGTGTTGGCGGGTGCGCGCTTTGAACGCTTCGAGCACGAGTACGAGACCTATGTAGCGGGTGGTAAAAACTGGAAGGCCAGCGACAACTCGGTCACTCCACGCGTGGGTGCGATCTACGACCTGACTGACACCCTGGCGATCTATGCCGACGCAGCACGCTCGTTCAAGCCCAATACCGGTGCTAGCAGTGGCGGAGTTGGATTTGAACCTGAAAAGGGCAAGTCGTATGAGATGGGCATCAAATGGGAAGGGTTGGATCGCCAGTTGAGCGTTGATGCCGCGATCTATCAGATCGACAAGAAAAATGTGCTCACCACCGATCCTTTGGACCCGAACTCAAAAGTCGCCGCTGGACAGGTGCGCAGCCGTGGGTTCGACCTGAACGTTGCCGGCAACCTCACCCCGGAATGGCGTGTCATCGGTGGCTATGCGTATGTGGACGCCGAAGTGACCAAAGACAACACCATTCGGGTCGGCTCGCGGTTGGCCAACATCCCGCGCAATAGCTTCAGCTTGCTGAACGTGTACGAATTTCAGGATGGCAGCCTTAAAGGGCTTGGGTTGGGCGCCGGCGCCAAATATGTCGATGAGCGCGTTGGCCAGACCTCCAATACGCCGTTCTCGATGGACGCCTACACCGTGGTCGACCTGCTCAGCTACTACAAGGTCAACGACAAAGTCCGGCTGAACCTGGACGTGAAGAACCTGTTCAACCGCGACTTTGAAGAAGGCGCGTTCGGGAACTTCTACGCCTACCCAGGCGAGCCGCGCACGGTGCAGGTCGGTATCGCCTACACCCTCTAACGGCGTACACAGGTAAAAATGTGGGAGTGGGCTTGCCCGCGAATGCAAAGTGTCAGTCACTGAATGTATTGGCTGATACACCGCATTCGCGAGCAAGCCCGCTCCCACATTTGGATCGAGTTACACCCGATAAAGCCCGGTTGCCGGCTCCCGCTTCAGAGCGGCGTCAGCACATTCATCACCGTATCCAACGCCACCCGCGTGTCATCCAACTGCACCAGCGACGCATGCCGCGCGCCCAGCGCGTCGCGGTTCTGGATTGCGGTGAGAATCGCCTTGTGCCGGGGCAGGCTCAGGCCCTGGATGTCCGGGCGGCGGTTGGTGATGTTGATCGACTCGCGCAACGGCAGCGACAGCATATTGCACATGTAGGCCAGCAGGTCGTTGCGGGTGGCGTCGGCAATCGCGCGGTGGAAGTCCAGGTCGGCCTGAAGCAGCTGTTCGTGGGTCTGCGCGGTTTCCATGCCCAGGTAGGCTTGTTCGATGGTGGCAATGTCTTCATCGGTGGCGGTGGTCGCAGCCATGGCGGCGATTTCCGGTTCGAGGATGCGTCGCACGCCGGCCAACGTGTTGAAGAACTCACTGTGGGGCGTGGACTGCATCAACCAGGACAATACGTCCGGGTCGAGCAGGTGCCATTTCAACCGAGGCCGCACCACCGCGCCCACCCGTGGCTTGGAATACACCAGGCCCTTGGCGCTGAGCACCCGCGTAGCCTCACGCAACACCGAGCGGCTGACCTTGTACTCCTCGCAGAGCGTGGCCTCCATGGGCAGCCGTTCTTCAGGCTTGAAGCGACCGGAAACGATGTGCATGCCCAAGTCCTGAACGATCTGGGCATGCTGGCTCTTGCGCGGCTTGGACGGCTGGTGATCCATGACTACAGGGAGGCTCTGGCTTGAATTCGCCGCATCATAGCATCCCAATTAGTGGGAATGCCTTGGGACTTCCGCCCCGCGGCAACCCACCAGGAAGTCAAAGTCACAGCCCTGGTCGGCCTGCAGCACATGGTCGATGTACAGCTGGCGATAGCCGCCGACGATGAGTTTCTGCGGCGGCGCCAGGTCGGCCATGCGTGCCGCCAGCTCTGCGTCGGGGATGTCCAGGTGCAAGCGGCCGTTGGCGCAGTCCAGTTCGATCCAGTCACCCTCCTTGACCGTGGCCAGCGGCCCGCCGGCCGCAGCCTCTGGCGCCACGTGCAACACCACCGTGCCATATGCGGTGCCGCTCATGCGCGCATCGGAAATCCGCACCATGTCCGTCACGCCCTGGGCCAGCAGCTTGGCGGGCAGGCCCATGTTGCCGACTTCGGCCATGCCTGGGTAACCCTTGGGGCCACAGTTTTTCATGACCAGGATCGAGTTGGCATCCACGTCCAGTTCCGGGTCATTGATGCGCGCCTTGTACATGTCGAAGTTCTCGAACACCACCGCACGACCTCGGTGCTGCATCAGTGCCGGGCTGGCGGCGGACGGCTTGAGCACCGCACCGAGCGGCGCCAGGTTGCCGCGCAACACGCAGATGCCGCCATCGGCGCGAATCGGGTTGTCGAGGGTGCGGATCACTTCGTCCTGGCCGTAGATCGGCGAGTCCTGGGTGTTCTCGCCCAAGGACTTGCCGTTCACGGTCAGGGCATTCGGGTGCGGGATCAGGTTGGCTTCACCGAGGCGGCGCAGCACGGCGGGCAGGCCGCCGGCGTAGTAGAACTCTTCCATCAGGAAGCGGCCCGAGGGTTGCAGGTCGACAATGGTCGGCATGCCACGGCCGATGCGGGTCCAGTCATCCAGGTCAAGTTCGACGCCGATGCGCCCGGCGATGGCTTTGAGGTGGATCACCGCGTTGGTCGAACCGCCGATGGCCGCATTCACGCGGATCGCGTTTTCGAACGCCTCTTTGGTGAGGATCTTCGACAGCTTCAAGTCTTCGCGCACCATTTCGACCGCACGCATGCCCGACATATGCGCCAGCACATAGCGCCGCGCATCCACCGCCGGAATCGCCGCGTTGTGGGGCAGGGAAGTGCCCAACGCCTCGGCCATGCAGGCCATGGTCGACGCGGTGCCCATGGTGTTGCAGGTGCCTGCCGAGCGTGACATGCCGCCCTCGGCCGCGAGGAAATCATCCAGCGTAATCGTGCCAGCCTTGACCTGTTCACTGAGCTGCCACACCACTGTGCCCGAGCCAATGTCCTGGCCCTTGTGCTTGCCGTTGAGCATCGGCCCGCCGGTGACGACGATGGCTGGCACATCGCAACTGGCCGCGCCCATCAGCAGGGCGGGGGTGGTTTTGTCGCAGCCGGTCAATAGCACCACGCCGTCAATCGGGTTGCCACGGATTGCTTCCTCTACGTCCATGCTTGCCAGGTTGCGGGTAAGCATCGCGGTAGGGCGCAGGTTCGACTCGCCATTGGAGAACACCGGGAACTCCACCGGGAAGCCGCCGGCCTCGATCACGCCGCGTTTGACGTGCTCGGCAATCTGGCGGAAATGCGCGTTGCAGGGGGTCAGCTCTGACCAGGTATTGCAGATGCCGATGATTGGCTTGCCATGAAACTGATGGTCGGCAATGCCCTGATTCTTCATCCAGCTGCGGTACATGAAGCCGTTCTTGTCGGCGGTACCAAACCACTGGGCAGAGCGTAGGCCGGGCTTTTTATCAGGCATGATCGATTCTCTTATTGTATGACTATATGTTCTATGCGTGCTTAAACATAAGCGCAAAAACGCTGCTTTGGAAGAGTTGTTTTGCAAATAGTCATACTATATAGTCGGCTTCAACAGAGGTATGACCCTGGCGGATTTCCGCGAGAGGCGTCCCCCGAGCTTCTATAAAAACAACAATCGGAGATCGACCCCATGAGCCAGGAACTGCGGCTTATTCGGCGCATCACGCTGAAACTGATTCCCTTCCTGATCCTGCTGTACCTGATCGCCTACGTGGACCGCTCCGCTGTGGGCTTTGCCAAGCTGCACATGGGCGCCGACGTCGGCATCGGCGACGCCGCCTATGGCCTGGGCGCGGGGTTGTTCTTCATTGGCTACTTCCTGTTCGAGATCCCCAGCAACCTGATGCTCGACCGCTTTGGCGCACGGCGCTGGTTTGCACGCATCATGATCACCTGGGGCGCTATCACCATCGGCATGGCCTTCGTGCAGGGGCCGCACAGCTTTTACGTGATGCGCTTTCTGCTCGGCGCGGCAGAGGCGGGGTTCTTTCCGGGTGTTCTCTACTACATCACCCAATGGTTTCCGGTGCGCCATCGCGGCAAGATCCTTGGGCTATTCATCCTGTCCCAGCCTATTGCGATGATGATTACCGGCCCGGTGTCCGGTGGTTTGCTGGGCATGGACGGCATGCTTGGTCTGCATGGCTGGCAGTGGCTGTTCATCGTGATCGGCACGCCGGCGATCCTGCTGACCTGGCCGGTGCTGCGCTACTTGCCGGACGGCCCCAAGCAGGTCACCTGGATGAGCGAGGACGAAAAGGCCTGGCTCACCGGAGAGCTCGCCAAAGACCTGCAAGCCTACGGCCAGACCCGCCACGGCAACCCGCTGCATGCCCTGAAAGACAAGCGGGTGTTGCTGCTGGCGCTGTTCTACCTGCCGGTGACCCTGAGCATCTATGGCCTGGGCCTGTGGTTGCCGACGCTGATCAAGCAATTCGGCGGCAGCGACCTCACCACCGGCTTCATCTCCGCCGTGCCGTATATCTTCGGCATCATCGGCTTGCTGATCATCCCGCGCAGTTCCGATCGGTTGAATGATCGCTACGGTCATCTTGCGGTGCTTTATGTGCTCGGTGCCATCGGCCTGTTCTTCAGTGCCTGGTTGAGCGTGCCGCTGCTGCAAATGGCGGCGCTGTGCCTGGCGGCGTTCGCGATGTTTTCCTGCACGGCGGTGTTCTGGACCTTGCCGGGGCGCTTTTTTGCCGGCGCCAGTGCGGCGGCGGGCATTGCGCTGATCAACTCGGTGGGCAACCTCGGTGGCTATATCGGCCCGTTCGTGATCGGTGCGCTCAAGGAATACACCGGCAACCTGGCGTCGGGCTTGTACTTTTTGTCCGGGGTGATGGTGTTCGGGTTGGTCTTGACCTTCGTGGTCTACCGCTTGCTGGAGCGCAAGCACGTGCTGCCTGCCGACCAATTCGCCGCCAGTGCCCGTGGCGCTACACGTACTTAATCTGGGAGAAGTTTCATGCGTTTAGTTCAGTTCGAGTTAAGCAACGGCGAACGCCGGGTCGGCGTGGTAGAGGGCGATAGCCTGCGTGAAGTGCAGACGGCACGCAGCGTGCGCGAATTGGCCCTGGCCGCCATCGAAGCCGGCGTCGGCCTGGCACAACAGGTCAATAACCTCGGCCTGGGCGACAGTCACGACTACGCCACGTTGCTGGCCGGCCTGAAAATCCTGCCGCCGCTGGACCACCCGGACCCGGCGCATATGCTGATCAGCGGCACCGGCCTGACCCACCTGGGCAGCGCCTCTGCGCGGGACAAGATGCACCAGGCCGGAGACGACACCGCACTGACCGACACCATGCGCATCTTCAAGTGGGGCGTGGAGGGCGGCAAGCCCGCGGGCGGCCAGGCGGGCGTGCAGCCCGAGTGGTTCTACAAGGGCGACGGCAGCATCGTCGTGCGCCCCGGCGCAGCTTTCCCGGTACCGCCGTTTGCCGAGGATGCCGGTGAAGAGCCGGAGATCGGTGGCCTCTACGTCATCGGCCCGGACAGCAAGCCCTATCGTGTCGGGTTCGCGGTGGGCAATGAATTCTCCGACCACGTCATGGAGCGCAAGAACTACCTGTATCTGGCCCATTCCAAGCTGCGCAGTTGCAGTTATGGCCCGGAGTTGCGCGTGGGTGAGTTGCCCCAGCACCTGGCGGGCACCAGCCGTATCGTGCGTAACGGTGAGGAAATCTGGCGGAACGAATTCCTCAGCGGCGAGGCCAATATGTGCCACAGCCTGGAGAACCTCGAATACCACCACTTCAAATACCGCCAGTTCCTCAAGCCTGGCGACGTACACATCCACTTTTTCGGCACCGCCACGTTGTCGTTCGCGGACGGTATCCGTACCCAGCCGGGCGATGTGTTCGAAATCAGCCAGGCCGAGTTCGGTGCGCCGCTGGTCAACCGTGTTGGCAGCAGTGATGCGGCTTTCGAACCCGGCAACGTCATTACCCTTTAAGGAGAAAAACATGACCTCGTTCCTCGGCCACAACTACATCGGCGGTCAGCGTAGCGCCAACGGCAGCGTCACCTTGCAAAGCGTCGACGCCACCAGCGGTGAAGCCTTGCCGCAGCATTTCTACCAGGCTACGCCCCAGGAAGTCGACGCCGCCGCCAAGGCTGCCGCGCAGGCTTATCCTGCCTACCGCGCGTTGAGTGCGGCACGCCGCGCGCAGTTCCTGGACGCAGTGGCCGATGAGCTGGACGCGCTGGGTGATGAATTTGTCGAGCTGGTCTGTCGCGAAACCGCGTTGCCGGCCGCGCGTATCAAGGGCGAGCGTGGGCGTACCAGCGGCCAGATGCGTCTGTTCGCCACCGTGTTGCGTCGGGGTGATTTCTACGGCGCGCGCATCGACAAAGCGCTGCCTGACCGCCAACCCATGCCGCGCCCGGATTTGCGTCAATATCGCATTGGCCTGGGGCCGGTGGCCGTGTTTGGCGCCAGCAACTTTCCCCTGGCCTTCTCTACGGCGGGCGGCGACACCGCCGCCGCGCTGGCGGCAGGCTGTCCGGTGGTGTTCAAAGCCCACAGCGGGCATATGGCGACGGCAGAACGCGTCGCCGATGCGATCATCCGCGCGGCCGAAGCCACCGAGATGCCGGCGGGTGTGTTCAATATGATCTTCGGCGGCGGTGTCGGTGAAGCACTGGTCAAGCATCCGGCCATCCAGGCGGTCGGCTTTACCGGCTCGCTCAAGGGCGGCCGTGCATTGTGCGACATGGCGGCAGCGCGCCCGCAACCGATCCCGGTGTTTGCCGAGATGTCGAGTATCAACCCCGTGATTGTGCTGCCCCAGGCGTTAAAAGCACGGGCCGAAAGCGTCGCGCGTGACCTGACGGCATCGGTCGTCCAGGGCTGCGGCCAGTTCTGCACCAACCCTGGTCTGGTGATCGGTGTCGCATCGCCTGAATTCACCGCGTTCACCCAACAAGTCGCCCAATTGATCGGCGACCAACCGGCACAGACCATGCTCAACGCCGGCACCCTGAGCAGCTACGGCAAAGGACTGGAGAAACTCCTGGCTCATCCGGGTATCCAGCACCTGGCGGGCAGCCGACAGGCCGGTAACCAAGCGCAACCGCAGTTGTTCAAGGCCGATGTACGCCTATTGATCGACGGCGATGAAGTGCTGCAGGAAGAAGTCTTCGGCCCCACCACGGTGTTCGTCGAAGTCGCCGACCAGGTCCAACTCAGCGCCGCGTTGCACGGCCTGCACGGCCAGCTCACAGCAACGATCATTGGCGAGCCGGCCGACCTGCAACAGTTCGCCGAACTCACTCCCCTGCTGGAGCAGAAGGTCGGCCGCATCCTGCTCAACGGTTACCCGACCGGTGTGGAGGTCTGCGATTCGATGGTGCACGGCGGGCCGTACCCGGCGACGTCGGACGCCCGTGGCACTTCGGTCGGCACCTTGGCCATCGACCGTTTCCTGCGCCCCGTGTGCTTCCAGAATTACCCTGATAGCCTGCTGCCCGACGCGTTGAAAAACGCCAACCCGTTGCGTATCCAGCGGCTGGTGGATGGCACGCCATCTCGCGACCCGCTGTAACGCACACCTGAGAACAATAAAAATTCAGGAGGCATCATGTCGTGTATCGCCGTTACCCCGCACCGTGCGCAATTGGGCGAGGGCCCGTTCTGGGACGCGCCGACCCAGGCGCTGTACTGGGTCAATATCGCCGGCAAACAGGCGCTGCGCCTGATGGGCGGGCAATTGCAAGTGTGGCAGTTGCCCGAGCATGTCTCGGCGTTCATCCCGTGTGAAAGCGGCGATGCCTTGGTGACCCTGAGCAGTGGCGTCTATCGCCTCGACCTGGCCACTGAAGCCCTGACGCTGCTGTGCGTAGCGGACCCGCAACCGGGTAACCGCGGCAACGAAGCGCGCTGCGATGCCAGCGGCCGCCTGTGGCTGGGCACCATGCAGAACAACATTGGCGAGCAGGGTGAAGACCTGCCCATCACCCGACGTTCCGGTGGCCTGTTTCGCATAGATGCAGATGCGCAGGTCACGCCGTTACTCAGCGGCCTGGGCATTCCCAACACCTTGCTGTGGAGTGATGACGGCCGCCACGTGCATTTCGGCGACAGCCTGGACGGCACGCTGTACCGGCACGCTATCCAACCCGACGGCCAACTCGACCCAGCGCAGACCTGGTTCGGCCCACACGAGCGCGGCGGGCCGGACGGCTCGGCCATGGACGTTGACGGCTACATCTGGAACGCCCGCTGGGACGGCAGTTGCCTGCTGCGCCTCACGCCCGACGGCGAAGTGGACCGCATCGTCGAACTGCCCGTCAGCCGTCCCACCAGTTGCGTATTGGGTGGCCCGAACCTCACCACCCTGTACATCACCAGCGCCGCCAGTCCCTTGGATCACCCCTTGGACGGTGCGGTGTTGGCCATGGAAGTTGATGTCCCTGGAAAACCTTGTCATCGCTTTGCTGGATAAAACCCAAGACTTAAAACAACAACAAGGAGTCACCCGTATGAATCGTCGTCGTGGTTTGCGTTCCCTGTGCTGCGCCGCTGTGGCGGTCTCGGCCATGAGTTTGAGCGGGCTGTTGCTGGCCGCTGAGGAAGTGAAAATCGGTTTCCTGGTCAAACAGGCCGAGGAACCATGGTTCCAGACCGAATGGGCCTTTGCCGAGAAAGCCGGCAAGGAACATGGCTTCACCGTGATCAAGATCGCCGTGCCCGACGGCGAGAAAACCCTCTCGGCCATCGACAGCCTGGCTGCCAACGGCGCCAAGGGTTTTGTGATCTGCCCGCCGGACGTTTCCCTCGGCCCGGCCATCGTCGCCAAGGCCAAGGCCAACGGCTTGAAAGTCATCGCGGTGGACGACCGATTCGTGGATGCCAAGGGCAACTTCATGGAGGACGTGCCGTATCTGGGCATGGCGGCCTTCGAAGTCGGCCAGAAGCAGGGCGCCGCCATGGCCGCCGAAGCGAAAAAACGCGGCTGGGACTGGAAGGACACCTATGCGGTGATCAACACCTTCAACGAGCTCGACACGGGTAAAAAACGCACCGATGGTTCGGTCAAATCCCTGGAGGAAGCGGGTATTCCCAAGGATCACATCCTGTTTACTGCCGCCAAAACCCTGGATGTCCCAGGCAGCATGGACGCCACCAATTCGGCCCTGGTGAAACTGCCCAGTGGCGCGAAAAACCTGATCATCGGCGGCATGAACGACAACACCGTGCTGGGCGGCGTGCGCGCCACCGAAAGCGCCGGCTTCAAGGCGGCCAACGTGATCGGCATCGGCATCAATGGCACCGACGCCATCGGCGAACTGAAAAAGCCAAGCAGTGGTTTCTTCGGCTCGATGCTGCCTAGCCCCCATATCGAGGGCTATAACACCGCGCTGATGATGTACGAGTGGGTCACCAAAGGCACCGAGCCTGCCAAATACACCGCCATGGATGAGGTGACCTTGATCACCCGTGAGAACTTCCAGGCCGAACTGACCAAGATCGGGCTGTGGCAATGACCGCTGCTGCCTTGCGATTTGACGGCATTGGCAAAACCTTCCCCGGGGTCAAGGCGCTGGATGGCATCAGCTTCAGCGCCCACCCTGGGCAGGTGCACGCGCTGATGGGCGAGAACGGCGCGGGCAAGTCGACGCTGCTGAAGATCCTCGGCGGCGCCTACATTCCCAACAGCGGCACGCTGCACATCGGCGAGCAGGTCATGGCCTTCAAAAGCGCCGCCGACAGCATTGCCAGCGGTGTGGCGGTGATCCATCAGGAACTGCATCTGGTGCCGGAAATGAGCGTGGCCGAGAACCTGTTCCTCGGGCATTTACCGTCGCGTTTCGGCGTGGTCAACCGGGGGCTCCTGCGCAAGCAGGCCCTCGCTTGCCTCAAGGGCCTGGCGGATGAAATCGATCCGGCCGAGAAACTCGGGCGTCTGTCCCTGGGCCAGCGCCAACTGGTGGAAATCGCCAAGGCGCTGTCCCGAGGCGCCCATGTAATCGCCTTCGACGAGCCCACCAGCAGCCTCTCCGCGCGCGAAATCGACCGCTTGATGGCGATCATCGCGCGTCTGCGCGATGAGGGCAAAGTGGTGCTCTACGTGTCGCACCGCATGGAAGAAGTGTTCCGCATCTGCAACGCGGTCACGGTGTTCAAGGACGGTCGCTACGTGCGCACGTTCGAGGACATGAGCGCGCTGACCCATGACCAGTTGGTGACGTGCATGGTCGGTCGCGATATCCAGGACATCTACGACTACCGTCCGCGTGAGCACGGCGAAGTGGCGCTCAAGGTCGACGGCCTGCTGGGCCCCGGTCTGCGTGAGCCGGTCAGTTTCAACGTGCGCAAGGGCGAGATTCTTGGCCTGTTCGGGCTGGTAGGCGCAGGGCGGACGGAGTTGTTCCGCCTGCTCAGCGGCCTGGAACGTGCCAGCGCCGGGCAACTGGAGCTCTGCGGCGAGCCCTTGCACTTGCAGTCACCACGGGACGCCATCGCCGCCGGCGTGCTGCTGTGCCCGGAAGACCGTAAGAAGGAGGGCATCATTCCGCTGTCCAGTGTCGCCGAGAACATCAATATCAGCGCACGCGGTGCCCATTCCACGTTCGGCTGGTTGCTGCGTGAAGGCTGGGAGAAGGGCAACGCCGATCAGCAGATCAACGCCATGAAGGTCAAGACACCCAACGCGGCGCAAAAAATCATGTACCTCTCCGGCGGCAACCAGCAGAAGGCCATTCTCGGCCGCTGGCTGTCGATGCCGATGAAGGTGCTGCTGCTGGACGAACCCACCCGCGGCATCGATATCGGCGCCAAGGCCGAGATCTACCAGATCATCCATAACCTGGCTGCCCAAGGCATTGCGGTGATCGTGGTGTCCAGCGACTTGATGGAGGTGATGGGCATCGCCGATCGCATCCTGGTGCTGTGCGAAGGCGCGCTGCGCGGCGAACAAACCCGTGAGCACGCGACTGAATCCAACCTGCTGCAACTGGCCTTGCCGCGCAGCGTGGCGAACTGAGAGACGACTATGACCACTCAACACAACGTGCTGCCCACCGCGCGCAAGCCGCTTGACCTGCGCGCCTTGCTGGACAACTGGGCGATGCTGCTGGCCGCCGTGAGCATCTTTTTGCTGTGCGCCTTGCTGATCGACAACTTCCTCTCACCCCTGAATATGCGCGGCCTGGGTCTGGCGATTTCCACCGTGGGCATCGCCGCCTGCACCATGCTGTTTTGCCTGGCGTCGGGGCACTTTGACCTGTCCGTAGGCTCGGTGATCGCCTGCGCCGGCGTGGTGGCGGCGATTGTGATGCGCGACACCGACAGCGTCATGCTCGGCATTGGCGCTGCGCTGCTGATGGGCCTGATGGTAGGGCTGATCAACGGCATCGTCATCGCCAAGCTGCGGGTCAATGCGCTGATCACCACCTTGGCGACCATGCAAATCGTGCGTGGCCTGGCCTACATTTTTGCCAACGGCAAGGCGGTGGGGGTGTCCCAGGATCAATTCTTTGTCTTCGGCAATGGCCAACTGATGGGCGTGCCGGTGCCGATCCTGATCACTATCCTGTGCTTCCTGTTCTTCGGCTGGCTGCTCAACTACACCACTTACGGGCGCAACACCATGGCCATCGGCGGCAATCCGGAAGCCGCGTTGCTGGCGGGCGTGAATGTGGACCGCACCAAGATCCTGATCTTTGCCGTGCATGGGGTGATCGGGGCGTTGGCCGGAGTGATATTGGCGTCGCGCATGACTTCCGGCCAGCCGATGATTGGCCAGGGTTTCGAGCTGACGGTGATTTCGGCGTGCGTATTGGGCGGGGTGTCGCTGAGCGGCGGGGTTGGGATGATCCGCCACGTGATCGCCGGTGTGTTGATTTTGGCGATCATTGAGAATGCGATGAACCTGAAGAACATCGACACCTTTTATCAGTACGTGATCCGCGGCTCGATCCTGCTCCTGGCCGTCGTCATCGACCGCATGAAGCAACGCTGAGTCATGCCCTGTGAAGACTAGATGTGGGAGCGGGCAAGCCCGCTCCCTAAGGTTTAATCGGCGGAGAATTTGAAGACGGTGTTCTGGGTGTAAGTCTGCCCTGGGTTCAGGCGGGTCGAGGCAAACTTGGGTTGGTTGGGCGCATCTGGAAAATGCTGGGTCTCCAGCGTGAACCCGCTCCAGTGCAGGTAGGTCTTCCCAGCCTTGCCCTTCACCGACCCATCCAGGAAGTTGCTGGTGTAGAACTGCACCCCAGGCTCCGTGGTAAACAGCTGCAAACGCCGTCCGGACTCAGGATCATGCACCTCGGCCGCAAGCTGTTTCACATCACCTTTGGTATCCAGCGCCCAGTTGAAGTCGAACCCTCCCTGTTTCGGCTCGGCGAATTTGAGCTGCGGGTGATCGTCCTTGATGTGCTGGCCGATCGGCGTGGGCTTGAGGAAGTCCATCGGCGTGCCTTTGACAGGTGCCAGTTTGCCGGTAGGGATCAAGGTGGCATTCACCGGCGTGTAATGACTGGCATGCAAGGTAGCGACTTGCTTGAGGATGTCGCCATTGCCCGCACCGGCGAGGTTGAAGTAGCTGTGGTTGGTGAGGTTGAGCACCGTGGGTTTGTCGGTGGTGGCGGTGTAATCGATGTGCAGTTCGTTGTTGTCGTTGAGGCGGTAGGTGACCTCGGTCTTCAGGTTGCCGGGGAAGCCCATTTCACCGTCCTTGGACAGGTAGGTGAGGGTCACGCCCACGGAGTCCTTGGCCTTGACGGGCGTGGCTTTCCATACGTGCTTGTCGAAGCCCTGGGCGCCGCCATGCAGCGAGTTGGGGCCATCGTTGAGCGGAACCTGGTAACGCTTGCCGTCGAGCTCGAAGGCACCGCCCGCGAGGCGATTGCCGAAGCGCCCGATGGTCGCGCCGAAAAACGCCGTACCGCTTTGATAGCCCTGCACGTCGTCGAAGCCCAGCACCACGTCCTCGACCTTGCCGTGCTTGTCCGGCACCTTCAGCGACTGCAACACGCCGCCGTAGGTAATCACCGTGGCTTGCATGCCATGGCTGTTGCGCAACACGTACTGTTCGACGGCGGTGCCGTCGTTGGTTTTACCGAAAGGTTTGTGCTCGCTGGTAAGGCCTGCAGCCTGGGCGCCGCCACTGGCGACCAGCATGGACAGGGCGAGGCCGGAGAGCAGGTAACGAGGGTGCTTCATGGTCGAACTTCCTTTTGTTGTTTTGGGTGGAATAGTTCTACTAATGTGCGATATTTTGTCGGTTTGACAGCGAATTTATAGCCTTTAACGCCGTTTTTGCAAAATAAAATAAGACTAATTAAGCGAGGCACCTCTATATGAACACTCAGCATGCGGTTTACCCCGACCTTGAAGGCAAGACTGTCCTGATCTCCGGTGGCGCCTCGGGTATTGGCGAATTCATGGTGCGCGCCTTCGCCGCCCAAGGTTCCAAGGTCGGCTTTGTCGACCGCGCCCAAAGTCAGGGCGAGCGCCTGGCGGCGCTATTGAGTTCGCGCGGGCACACCGTTGAGTTCGTGAATTGCGACATCACCGATGAGATCGCCTACAAGGCTGCCATTGGGCGCTTCGAACACTCCCTGGGACCGATCTCCGTGCTGGTGAACAACGCCGCCAATGACGCGCGCCACACCTTGGAGGAAGTCGACTCGGAGATGTTCGACCGGCTCATCGCCGTCAACCTCAAGCACGCTTTCTTCGCCGCCAAGGCCGTGGTGCCAATGATGAAAAGCGCGGGCGGCGGGGCGATCATCAACCTCGGCTCCGTCGGCTGGATGATGGCCTCCGCTGGCTACCCGGTGTACGCCGCCAGCAAAGCCGCCGCCCACGGCATGACCCGTGCGCTGGCTCGTGAACTGGGACCGAGCCGCATCCGCGTGAATACGCTGGTGCCGGGTTGGGTGATGACGGAAAAACAACTGGCGATGTGGGTCGACGATGCCGCCAAGGAACTGATCAGCCGCAGTCAATGTTTGCCGGGCAGCGTGCTGCCGGAACACATCGCCAACATGGCGTTGTTCCTTGCCTCTGATGCATCGGCGATGTGTTCGGCGCAGAACTTTATCGTGGATGGTGGGTGGGTCTGAGTCGGCCCCGTTCGACTCACGGTGGCAGAGAGCTTATGGGGGAGCGGGCTTGCCCGCGAAGGCAGAGCGTCAGTCGGCACATGTACCAACTGGACACACCGTTTTCGCGGGCAAGCCCGCTCCCACACACCGCTCTGCATCGTTTATTCGATAGGGTAACGCTTGAACGCCGGGTGCTGCTCCAGCCGCTCGGCATGGCGCTTGAGGTTGGGAAACGCATCTGCCTTCACAACCGACGCCACGGTGAACTGGCTGAACGACCAGGCCACCGCCGCCGTAATCGAGGCCTGGGTCAGCGCCTCGCTCTCAGGCAGGTGCTTTTCCAGCAGCGAGTAGGCCGCGAGCAATTGCCCGCTGACGCGATCCAGCCAGGGCGCATGTTGCTTCTCGGCTGGACGCAGGTTGTGTTCGTAGACGATTTGCACGCTTTTCTCACAGGCCGCCAGGGCCAGCCCGAGTGTTTGCAGGTCCTGGGCGCGTGCGTTGGGTTGCTGCGCGAGCAGCTTTTTATCCAGCGGGGCCAGGGCTTCCAGGTAGTCCAGGATCAGGCTGGAGTCCATCAACACCGTGCCATCGTCCAGCACCAGGGTAGGCGCCTTCACCACCGGGTTGATCTGGGCGAACTCGTTGAAGGTGCGGAATACGGACAGCGGTTCATGCACAAAATCCATCCCGTACACGTCCAGGGAAATCGCCACGCGGCGTACGTAAGGCGAGTCCAGCATGCCGATCAGTTTCATGAAGCCTCCATTGCTAACAAGGTGATGGCTCAAGAGAGTAAGGGCTGAGGATCGGCGTGCGCAATGGCCCCCCATCATTGCTGATAGGCGACCGCCAGTTGTCTTCACAGGATGGGTCATGATGTCTGCGCGGCGGTCGTTCATGCCGGGCTCCGCAGGTTCTGGCGGCTGGCGCCAGGTGGCTGGCCGGTAATGCGCTTGAACGCGCGGCTGAATGCCGCCTGGGAGGTATAACCCAGGCGCAGCGCGACTTCTTCGATAGGCAACCGCTCCAGGGTTAGCCATTGGCTGGCCAGGCGCATGCGCAACTCCGTCACGTAGCGCAGTGGCGGGATCCCCAGGGTGGCCTGGAAGCGCTCGGCAAACACCGACCGGGAGGTATGACAATGCGCAGCCAATTCCGCCACGCTCCAATCGCGTCCAGGTTGCTGGTGCAAAGCGAGCAGGGCACCGGCCAATCGCGTGTCGCGCAACGCCGCCACCAGTCCCGATGCGTTACCGCAGGCACATTCCACCCAGCCTCGCACGATCATGGCGGCGACCACGTCGGCCAGGCGCGCGAGGATGCCGGAGTAGCCGATGCGCGCAGCGGATACTTCACGTTCCATCACCGCCAGGATCGGCATCAGGCCGGGATAACGCTGGCCCTGGGCATCGATCAGCATCAAGGCCGGCATCAGGCTGCCGAGTCCCTGGATACTGCCAAGTTCGAACGCCATGCAGGCGCTGAACAGCAAGGTACTGGGCGGCGTGTCGGGCGAGGCATCCACGGCGCACACGGTATCGCCCAGGGAGGTCGCGTCAAAGCCGTTGATGTCCTGCACCGGCCGATCCGCCGTGGATGACAGCGCATGGGCGCCGCCATGGGAGATGAACACGGCATTACCCGCCGACAACTCAAACAGGCTGCCGTCGTCGGTACGCAAGGTCGCCGTCCCGGCGGCAAGGAAGTGAAAGTAGGCATGTCCGGGTTTGGCCTCAAAGCCCATGCCGAAGCTCGGCCCGGCCTGGATACGCCGGTACTGCACCCCACTCAGGCGCATGCCGCGCAGCAGCTCGTCGATGAGGCCGGAGGACAGGTTGAACGGGGCCGCTGGGGTCATGGTCGGGGTTTCAGTCAAAAACTCAAGGGTTTGCATCATAGATCATCCGGATTGACCTACCTAGACTGGCCGTCGCGCAAATTTCCCGAGGATGTCGTGTGATGAATGATTGTGTAGCTCAAGCCTCTGTCCGTTCGCAGGCAGAGCCCGCCACCCCAGCCTGGATGGCGGTGTTTTCCCTGGCCATGGGGGTGTTCGGGTTGTTGACGGCGGAATACCTGCCGGCCAGCCTGTTGACGCCAATGGCGGTGGACCTTGGGGTGTCCGAGGCGCTGGCCGGCCAGGCCGTGACGGTGACGGCAGTGGTGGCGTTGTTCGCCGGGCTGCTGGTACCCGGCCTCACGCGTGGTATCGACCGGCGCGTGGTGCTGCTGGGGTTCTCCCTGCTGATGATTGCCTCGAACCTGTTGGTGGCGTTCTCTTCCAGCCTGGCGGTGCTGCTGTTGATGCGCATTTTGCTGGGTGTCGCCCTTGGCGGTTTCTGGAGCATGGCGGCGGCGGTGGCGATGCGCCTGGTGCCGGCCGCGCTGCTGCCCCGTGCGCTGTCGATCATCTTCAGTGGCATTGCGGTAGGCACGGTGGTTGCCGTGCCACTGGGCAGCTACCTCGGTGGTATGTACGGCTGGCGCAGTGCGTTTGTTGCCGCAGCGGCCGTCGGTGGGGTGACGCTGGCATTCCAGCTGTTCACGCTGCCACGCCTGGCCCCGACGGGCACCGCACGCCTGCGCACGGTGCTGGACGTGCTGTTGCGCCCGGGCATCGCCATCGGCATGTTTGGCTGTGTGCTGGTACACACCGGGCACTTCGCGCTGTTCACCTACATCCGGCCTTTTCTGGAAAGCACCACGGGGGTGGGCACCGAAGGGTTGGCCTTGATGCTGCTGGGGTTCGGTGCAGCCAACTTTGTTGGCACGCTGCTGGCCGGTTGGATGCTGGTACGTTATCCACTCGGCACGTTGGTGCTGATGCCGGTATTGGTGGGCCTCGCGGCACTTGCCCTGGTGTTGCTGCCAGCCTCGCTGCCAGGCCAGGCATTGCTGCTGGCGTTGTGGGGCATGGCCTTTGGCGGGGTGCCGGTGGCGTGGTCGAACTGGGTGGCCCGCGCCGTGCCGGATCAAGCGGAAAGTGCCGGTGGCATGGTGGTGGCGTCCGTGCAATCGGCCATTGCGGCGGGTGCGGCCGGTGGGGGCGTGATGTTCAGTCTCAGCGGCATCGGCGGGGTGTTTCTCGGTGCCGGTGTGTTGATGGTGCTGGCCGCCTTGTTGATTGCGCTGCGGGTAAGCGTGCCGCGCAGTGGAGCCCTGGGCGTGCCGTTGCATCTTTGAAGCGGTCTTGGGATCAGTGTGTGACGCGCCATCAACCTTTGGTTTAGTCTGGAGCGCTTCGCTGATCGCTAACGCCTCTGGAGCAGTAAGCATGACCGATTACGTACCCCCAAAAGTGTGGACCTGGGACACCGAGAATGGCGGCACCTTCGCCAGCATCAACCGACCGATTGCCGGCGCGACCCATGACAAGGAACTGCCGGTAGGCAAGCACCCACTGCAGTTGTATTCCCTGGCCACGCCTAACGGTCAGAAGGTCACGATCCTGCTGGAGGAGCTGCTGGCGCTGGGTCACAGCGGTGCGGAATACGATGCCTGGCTGATCAAGATCGGCGACGGCGACCAGTTCGGCAGCGGCTTTGTCGGAGTCAACCCCAACTCGAAGATCCCGGCGCTGCTGGACCGCAGCGGCGCCACGCCGATCCGTGTATTTGAGTCGGGCGCGATCCTGCAGTACCTGGCCGAGAAATTCGGTGCGTTCTTCCCCACCGAACCTGCGGCCCGTGCCGAATGCTTGTCTTGGCTGTTCTGGCAGATGGGCAGCGCGCCGTACCTGGGCGGTGGTTTCGGGCATTTTTATGCCTATGCGCCGAGCAAGATGGAGTACGCGATCAACCGCTTTGCCATGGAAACCAAGCGTCAGTTGGACGTACTCGACCAGCGCCTGGCAGTGAGCGAATACATCGCGGGCGATGAATACACCATCGCCGATATCGCGATCTGGCCGTGGTATGGCGGGTTGGTCAAAGGTCGCTTGTATGGCGCGGCGGAGTTTTTGGCGGTGCATGAGTACAAGCATGTGCTGCGCTGGGCGGATGCGATTGAAGCGCGACCGGCGGTGCAGCGGGGGCGGCGGGTGAATCGGGTGTCCGGGGAGCCTGCCGAGCAGCTGGCCGAGCGCCATTCTGCAAGCGACCTGGATTAAAACTGTGGGAGCGGGCTTGCTCGCGAATGCGGTGTGTCAGTCAACCAATTCATTGGCTGATCCATCACATTCGGGAGCAAGCCCGCTCACGCAGTTGGATTTGTGTACTCCGAGCTATTTGTAGCGCTGCTCGAACACTGCCACCTGTTCAGGCTTGATCAGTTCGAACGGCACCCACACCTCCGGCTCAATCGCCTCACCCTTGATCATCCGCACCGCCGCCTGCACTGCCTGGGTCGCCTGGGCCTTCGGGTCCTGGAACACCGACGCCGTCAGCAAGCCCCGCTTGATCGCCGCCAGCCCGTCGGGCAAGCCATCGATACCCACAATCGCCACATCGCCCTTGGCTTTACCCGCTTGCTGCAACGCCATGGCGGCACCTATCGCCATTTCATCGTTATTGGCCACGATGGCATCGAACTGCGTACCCGCCAGCAGCCAGTTACTGGTCAGGTCCATGCCTTTGCTGCGTTGCCAGTCGGCGCTTTGCTGCTCGACCACCTTGATACCGGGAAAGTCCTTGAGCACCTGTTTGGCGCCCTCGGTGCGGTCATGGGTGGCGTTTTGTGCAAGGTCGCCCATGATGATCGCCACATTGCCCCTGCCAGCGAGTTTTTCCGCCAGGTAGCGCATTTGCAGTTGCCCGGCCTCGATGTCGTTGGAAGCCACGGTAACCACGCCTTTGGGCAGGGTGCGCTCGTCCGGGTGACGGTTGACGTACACCAGTGGCGTCTTGGCTGCCACGGCGGCGCGGGTCATGTTGGCGGTGGCGGCGGTGTCCACCGGCAGTACGATCACCGCGTCGACCTTCTGGTTGAGGAAACCTTCAACCTGATTGAGCTGACGCACCACATCGCCCTGGGCGTCTTCGAATTGGATCTGCACGTCCTGCTGCCTGGCAGCGGCTTCCAGGCCGGTGCGCACGTAGGTCATGAAGTTATCGTCGACCCGAGCAATGCTCACGCCGATGCGATAGGCGGCGAAGCTCCATTGGCTGAACAACAGCAACAGCGTGGCAGCAAACAATGAATAGCGATTCATAAAGGTGATCCTTTTATTGTTATAGGGTGAATGCCTGGCGGAAACGCTCCAGGGCCAACTCGCTGTCGCCGCTGGCCCAGCCCTCCAGGGCGACCACGCCGCTGTAGCCCATGGCGTGCAGGGCCCTGGCAATGGCAGGGTAGTGAATTTCACCGGTGCCGGGCTCCTGGCGTCCCGGCACGTCGGCCACCTGGATTTCACCGATGGCGCTGCCGGCGCGCTGGATCAGCTCGATCAGGTTTCCTTCGCCGATCTGCGCGTGGTACAGGTCCAGGTTCATCTTCAAGTGGGGGCTGCCCACGGCCTCGATCAGCGCCAGGGTATCGTCGGCGCGGGCGAAGGGCGTACCGGGGTGGTCGACGTCGGTGTTGAGGTTTTCCAGCAGGAACACACGGCCGGCGTCTTCCCCCAGGCGGGCGATTTTTTCCAGGGTTTTGCAGGCGCTCAGCCACATGCGACCGGTGGTCTGGCTCACGGGTTGAACGGGCAGGCCGCCGTCACCCAGGCCGGTGCCGTGCAGGTTGAGGCTGGGGCAGTTCAAGTGTTCGGCGACGCTCAAAGACTCACGGGCGCTGTCGAGCAATTGGCGGATGCCGTCGGGGTCGGTGAGGGTGCCGCTGATATAGCCCGTCATGGAGGTGAAATCGACGCCGGTGGCGGCCAGGGCGGCGATGTCCTTATTGGTCCAGTTCCAGATTTCCGCGCTGAACCCTAGCGCGTGAATACGCTTTACGCGCTCGATGAAGGGCAGGTCGAGAAACACCATCTCGGCACTGATCGCCAGTTTGAATGGGCTCATATGGCCACCGCCTTGCCGGTTTCGAACGACTCGATGCAGGCACGGGCAATCGCCAGGGCCGCCCGCGCATCCTCTCCGCTTGCCATCGGCTTGGCGCCGCTGCGCAGGCAGTCGACAAAGTGGTTGAGCTCGGCGATGTAAGCGTCGCGCAACAGGTCGGTGTCCAGGCGCTGGGTGTCGGCCTGAATGCCTTGGGCCAGGTAGCGCATCAGGTCGGAATCGTTGAGGCTGCCCATGCTCAGCATGCCGGCGCTGCCGAACACTTCGCCGCGTACGTCGTAGCCATACACGGCCTGGAAATTGGCCTCGGCGGTGGCGATGGCGCCGTTGTCGAAGCGGATCGCAACCACGGCGGTGTCGAGGAAGCCTTTGCTTTTGTATTCCGGGGCAATCAGTGCGTCCGCCATCACGTAGACCTGCACAGCCTCGGCGCCGGGGTTGAGGTAGCGCAGGGTGTCGAAGTCGTGGATCAGGGTTTCGAGAAAGATCACCCATTGCGGCGAATTGGCCGGGTTGTTCAGCGCCGGGTCGCGGGTCAGCGAGCGCAGCAACTGCGGAGTCCCGATGCGGCCGGCGGCGACGTCGAGGTGCGCGGTGCGAAAGCTCTTGGCGAAACGCCGGTTGAAGCCGACCTGCAGCGGCACCCGCGCATCGGCGGCGGCAGCGATGGCGCGATCGGCTTCATCGAGGGTGATGGCCATGGGCTTTTCGCAAAAGATGCCCTTGCCGGCGCGGGCGGCGCTGATCACCAGCTCGGCGTGGCTGCGGGCAGGGGCGGCGATGAGTACGCCGTCGATATCCGGGTCGTCGAGTAACTGCTGCGGGTCGGTATAGACCTTGCTCACGCCTAATTCAGCGGCAAGGCGAGCGGCCTGGCCAGGCGTCGGGTCGGCAATTGCCGCCAGGCTGGCACCGGGGATATGCCGAGCTGCGGTCAAGCCGTGGAAACTGCCCATGCGACCGGCACCGATCAAACCCAGGCGGATGTTCTGTGTACTCATGAAATAACCCCTTGTTGTTATTGGCCCCAGGACGGTCCTGATGGGCAAATGCACATGAGCAAGGGATATGCCAATTCATAACTCATTGATAAAAAAGGGTTAATGTTTATGTGAAAACAAAAAGTGTTCATTCTGATGACATGTCTATACTGGCATGTCAAAAACGTGAACATGGAAACGGCCCTCATGAGCATGGCGTTCAGCGTGCAAGACCTTGACTACCTGACGGCCCTGGGGCCTGCCGCGTTGAATGATGGCCCGGTTCTCGCGCTTGAGCAGGCATGGCACGACTGCCTGGCCGGCCAGGTCGAGCGCCCGGCGCACGTGCGCCAAGTGATCTGGGCGTCGTGGCGGCGCAGTGTCGAGGCGGGTATTGACCCGGCAGACAACGCGTACCGCTTCGTCGCCGCGGACACCCTGGCCGCCACCCAGGCCGACCACCGCGTGCTGATCGCCGCCGCCGCGCAAGTCATGCACGGTTTGCTGGCCTACAACCCGCGCGGTCATATCAACCTCACCGACGCCGATGGCACCACCCTGTATTTCTGCGGGCTGGACATCACCCCCGTGGGCAGTCGCCTGGTGGAATCGGTGCAAGGCACCAACTGCACCGGCCTGGCGCTGGCCGAGGATCACCTGGTGTACGTGCTGGCCGAGGAGAATTTCGGCATCGGCCTGCGCCAGCGCCGCATGCACTGCGCCGCCGCACCGATCAAGAATACCCAAGGCCAGACCGTGGCCATGCTGACCCTCACCGCTGAACCCGGCTGGTTTCACTTCCATACCCTCGGCACGGTGCAGGCCGCAGCCGAAGCCGTATCGCGGCAGATGGCGCTGCATGGTTTGTTGGAAGAACAGCAAACCGTCCTCGAAGTGCTCAACGAAGGCCTGGTGGTGCTGGATGAGCGAGGGTGTATCAAGGCGCTCAACCGCTATGCGCGGCAACTGTTCGGGGTGGGGCTGGAGCTGATCGGTCGGCCGTTCCAGCAGCTGGGCCGTAGCGAATTAAGCGACTCGATGGGGGCGGCCGTTCGCGACCGCGACTGCACCTTCCACCTGCACAACCGCAGTCAACTCGCTTGCCTGGTCTCGGTGTGCCCGCTGGAGCAGGGCGGGGTGATCGTGTCACTGCGAGAGAACCGCCGCATCCGCGAAATCACCCGGCGCATTATCGGCACCCAGGCCAGCTACACCTTCGACACCATTCAGGGCAGCTCGCGGGCGATCCAGGACGCGCTGCACCTGGGGCGCATCGCCAGCCGCAGTGATTCCACCACCCTGATCCTTGGCGAAAGCGGCACCGGCAAGGAGCTGTTCGCCCAGGCCATCCACAATGGCAGCGACCGCTGCAACGGCCCGTTCGTGGCGGTCAACTGCGGCGCGATTCCACGAGACCTGGTGCAAAGCGAGCTGTTCGGCCACGTCGAAGGTGCGTTCACCGGCTCGGCCCGTGGCGGCTCGGCGGGCAAGTTCGAACTGGCGGATGGCGGCACCATCTTTCTCGATGAGATTGGCGACATGTCCTTCGATGCCCAGGTCAGCCTGCTGCGGGTGTTGCAGGAGGGTGAAATCACTCGGGTGGGCGCGAAAAATTCGCGGCAAGTGGACGTGCGCATCATCGCCGCCACCCACCGCAACCTTAGCCAGGCGGTTGCGCAGGGCGCGTTTCGCGAAGACCTCTACTACCGCCTGAACGTGCTGAACCTGACCGTGCCGCCGCTGCGCATGCGCCGCGAAGACATTCCACTGCTGGCGCGGCACTTCCTGGCCCGCTGCGCACGCTCGCTGCGTAAATCGGTGCAGGGCTTTTCGCCGGAGGCGATGGCATTGCTGTCGGCCTATGGCTGGCCGGGCAATGTGCGCGAGTTGGAAAACAGCATCGAACGGGCGACCAACCTGGCGATGGGGGCGCTGATCGAACCGGTGGATCTGCCGCTGGAAAACCGCCAACGCGCCCCGCTGCGCGCCTACGAACCGCAAGCCGCCCAGGACCTCAGCAGCCACGAAAGGCACGCCATCGTCGCCGCACTCACAAACACTGGCGGCAACATCCGCCTGGCTGCCCGACAACTGAACGTGTCGCGGGGTGGGCTGTACAACAAGATGAGTCGGTTTGGCCTGAATGCCGCAGATTTCCGCAGCCCCTTGTAGGCGCCGTGTGTCAGTGACCCATGTTTTCCGACGTCACGATCTGCGGCGGGATATACACCCGCTGCTGTACCGGATCGAACGCCTCAGTGCTCTGCAACTGCACCATCAACTGCACCAGCGCTATTGCTGTCTGCCCCGGCTGCGAATCCATCACCACATCAATCAACCCCTGGCGCAGTGCGTGGCGTGACAGCTCGGTCGACTCCTGCAAGATGCAACACAACGCCGGCCGCTTGGGCAACTGTGCCAGGGCGCTGATGATGCCGTCACCGCCGCCGCCCACCACGCATAACCCGCGCAGGTCGCTGTGGCGGCTGAGCAGGTCGAGGGTGGCTTCTTCGGTGATATCGCAGTTGTCGAGGTTGATCAGCGGCTCCAACGGCTTGAGCCCCGGCGCGTGCTCGGCCAGGTAGCTGTGCAGGCCTTCGACCCGCGCCTGGTGGCCGAGAAAACGATGGCCGCCGAGCAGAATCCCCACGCTGCCTTTGCGCGCGCCACAGGTGCGCGCGAGCAGCCAGCCCATGGTGCGGCCGACCACATGGTTGTCCTGGCCTACATAGGGTTCTTCGGCCTGTTCGTGAATGTCCGATAGCAGGGCAACCACCGGCACGCCGGCTTCGCGAATCTGCTTCAGGCAGGCGTTGATCAGCGGATGGGCAAAGCTGACCACCGCGAGGCCATCGCACTGCACGGCCAGCTGTTCGATTTGCGCAACGATGGCGGCGGGCGTGCGATCAACGATGTAGTCGAACTGGCACGTCAGGTTGGCGCCCGCATGCTGCTCGGCGGCGGCGCTGATCGCGTGCGCCAGGCTGGCATAGAACGCCTGGGCGGTAGCCAGTAACAGGATGCCGAAGCGATAGGTTGGCCGGCGTTCGCGGATACGCTGGCCGATCAACCGCGCCGCGAAATACCCCACGGCTTCGGCTGCCTGGAACACCTGCTCGGCGGTTTCAGGATTGACCGGCGCGCGTGCATTCAACACGCGGTCAACGGTGGCCACACTGAGCCCGGCATGGGCGGCAACGGTGGCGATGGTTGGGCGTTTTTTGTTGTTCATGACAGGCCCCTTGAGCGTCTTGATAGAAAACTATCAAGCCCCGCTGGGCCTGGATGATAGCTTGATAGGGAATGGATTCAAGGCCTTGAGGGTGAATTACCCGTTCTCTATGGTGGGTTTCGCACAGCACCAGAAACCACCCGCTTGTGGAGAACAATAACAATGCCTGAACACACCGCTCCTATCTCGCGTCGCGACTACAGCCTCACCGGCCCCGAAGCCGCCCGCGCCTTTGATAAAGGCCTGGTCTCGGCCAGTTGGTACCAATCCCCCATCTCACGTAAGCGCATGAAAGAACTGATGCAGCGCCGCGACGGCCCGGCCCTGCTCGACACCGCTATTTGGGTGAGCGCGCTGTTTGCCACCGGTTTTGGTGGCTACTGGTTCTGGGGCACCTGGGCCTGTGTGCCGTTGTTCCTCGCCTACGGCGTGCTGTACGGCACCGCGTCCAACCCGCGCTGGCATGAAACCGGTCACGGCACCGCGTTCAAGACCCGCTGGATGAACGACGTGCTGTATCAGGTCGCCAGCTTCATGTGCATCTTCGAACCCCATGTGTGGCGCTGGAGCCATGCCCGCCATCACACCGACACCATCGTGGTTGGCCGCGACCCGGAGATCGTCGAACCGCGCCCGCCGAGCTTCTTGATGATGTTCTTGAGCCTGTTCAACCTGCCCCTGGCCTGGAAGACGTTCAGTGGCGTGGCGCGCCATGCCATTGGCAAGATGAGTGCCCAGGAGGCGGACTTCATTCCCGAATCCGAATGGCCCAAAGTGTTTCGTGCGGCGCGCATCTGGGTCGGTATTTATGCCGTGGTGATCGGCACCGCGTTGTACCTGCACAGCTGGCTGCCGCTGATGCTGGTTGGCCTGCCCAGCCTCTACGGCGCCTGGCTAGGTTACCTGTTCGGCCTCACCCAGCATGTCGGCTTGGCCGAAGACGTGCTGGACCACCGCAGCAACTGCCGCACCATCTACATGAACCGCGTGCTGCGTTTTATCTACATGGACATGAACTACCACCTCGAACACCACATGTACCCGATGGTGCCGTACCACGCGCTCGCGCAATTGCACGAAGAAATCCGCAGCGACTGCCCGCCGCCTTACGCCAACCTGTTCGAGGCGTACAAGGAAATCTTGCCGACGATCTGGAAGCAGCGCAGCGACCCGACCTACTTCATCCAGCGCCCACTGGCACACAACCCCCGTGGCGAGGGAGCTTGCTCGCGCTGGGCTGCGCAGCAGCCCCAATAAACCCCGCGCTTATTTTCAGACAAACCTGAACGCTCGATCGGGGGGCCGCTTCGCAGCCCAGCGCGAGCTCGCTCACTACAAGGTAAAAACACCATGAACGATCAATGGATCGACGTCTGCGCCGTGGGCGAAATAGACGCGGAAGACGTGCTGCGCTTCGACCACGGCCCGCATACCTACGCGGTGTACCGTTCGGCCGAGAATGAGTTTTTCGCCACCGCCGGCCTGTGCACCCACGAGAACATCCACCTGGCCGACGGCCTGGTGATGGACCACGTGATCGAGTGCCCCAAGCACAACGGGCGCTTTGACTACCGCTCGGGCAAGGCCCTCGGCGCGCCGGTGTGCGTCAACCTCAAGACCTATCCGGTGCGGGTCGAAGCGGGGCGGGTGTTGCTCGCCGTCACGGTGTGATGATGAACGCCCCTCTGATCATCGTCGGCGCCGGCCATGCCGGTGGCCGTGCGGCACTGACCTTGCGTGAAGAAGGCTACACCGGGCGCCTGATTCTGATAGGCGATGAACCGCACTTGCCCTACGAGCGGCCGCCGTTGTCCAAAGGCCTGTTGCAGGGCACAGCGGACCTGGCCGGATACAGCTTGTGCGACCGCGCACGCCTGGCCGAACTGGGCATCGAGCACATTGCGGGTAACCCAGTGACGCATCTGCAGCCGCAGCAGCATCGCCTGCAACTCGCCGACGGCCAGTGGCTGCCGTATGCCGGTCTGCTGCTGGCCACTGGTGGCCGGGCGCGACGCTTGCCCCAGGAGCAGGCCCATGTGCTTTACCTGCGCACCCATGACGAGGCGCTGGCCCTGCGCAGTGCGTTGAAGGCTGGTACGCGGCTGGTGGTGGTCGGTGGTGGCTTTATCGGCCTGGAAGTGGCAGCGACGGCACGTGGCCTGGGCTGCGAGGTGACGCTGCTCGAAGCCGGCCCGCGCCTGGCGGGGCGGGTGTTGCCGCCGGTCATCAGCGAGGCGCTGCTGACGCTGCATCGTCAGCACGGGGTCAACGTTCGCTTGAATGTGGCCTTGGAATCCATCCAGGCCGACGCTGTGTGGCTGGTGGACGGGCAGTGCTTGCCCTGCGACCTGGTGGTGGTTGGCATCGGCATGCAACCCAATGTCGAATTGGCCGCAACGGCGGGGTTGGAAGTAGGGCAGGGCATTCGCGTCGATAGCCACCTGCGCACCAGCGCGCCGGGCATTTATGCCGCCGGTGACGTGTGCGAGTTTCGCTTGGGTGGCGAATACCAGCGCCAGGAAACCTGGCGCAACGCCGAGGCCCAGGGGCGGCATGCGGCGCTGAACCTGCTGGGTCGCGAGCTGCCGTTCGAGGCACTCCCCGGTTTCTGGTCCGACCAGTACGACTGGGGCGTGCAGACCGTGGGTGTGATTACACCCTTGATGGTCAGCCGCCCATTGGCGAGCGGTGGCATGCTGCTGTTCTACCTGGATGCCGATCAGCGCTTGCAAGGTGCCTGCGGCTGGGCACCGGGCAACAGCGTGGCCAAGGACATAAAGCTCTGCGAACGCCTGATCAGCGCACACCTGTCGCTGGCCCCCGCCAGCCTGGCCGACCCCGAGCTGTCCCTCAAACACCTGCTGCGAGGCTGATATGCGCCAATTCCTGGTGTTCCAATCGCTGTGGGCCATGCAAACTGAACCCGGTTCGCTCGATGCCCAACTCGACCGCATCAAGGCCGCCGGTTTCGACGGCATTACCGACCATTACTTCAAGCCCGCTGAGGTCGCGCGCCTGCACGCCGCCGCCACGGCCAGGGGCCTGCAGATCGAAGGCCAGTTGTTTCCGCAAACGGTGGACGACCTGGCGGCCGCGCTGGATGTGATCAGCGGCTACGGCTGCCACCACCTCACCCTGCAAGCCGACGTACGCCCGCGTACCCAATCCGAGGCGGCCCGATTGGTCGAAGGCTGGCAGCGCCTGGCCGAGCAGGTGGACTATCCGGTGCTGCTGGAAACCCACCGTTATCGGCTCACCAATGACCTGCTGTTCACCCTCGACTTGCTGGCACAGATGCCCGACTTGAAACTGCTGGCCGACCTGTCCCACTACGTGGTCGGGCGTGAACTGCCCGAGCCTGGCGCCGCTGAGGACGACGAGCAGATTCGCCAAATTCTGCGCCACAGCTGGGGTTTCCACGGCCGCGTCGCCAGCAGCGAACAGGTGCAGGTCTCCCTGGACTTTCCCCAGCATCAAGCCTGGGTACGGCGTTTTACCGAGTGGTGGCGCTACGGGATCGAAGACTGGCTGACCCGGCCCGACACACCGCAGAGCCTGGCCTTTACTTGCGAACTGGGCCCGCCGCCCTATGCGATTACCGGCGCGGACGGTCGCGAAATCAGTGAGCGCTGGGCAGAAGCGCTGAAGATGCAGGCGTTGATTCGTGAAGTGTGGGAAAGCTGTCGGAAATGATCTGCTAATCTGCGCGGGTTCAATCTCGCCCTTTAGCCTGGACTTTCACCATGACGCCATCCTCCGTTCAGCCGCCCCTTGAGCCGCAATCTGTCTGCCATCCCATCACCAGTAGCGCGATTTTCATGGTTGCCACCGTCGCCCCCGGCGGTGAAGACCAGGTGCGTGGCTGGTGCGCGGACCTCGCCGGGCTGGTGCGCTCGGTGGGCAAGCGGGTGCCAGCGGGCAACCTGACCTGCGTCTGCGGGTTTGGCTCGGACGCGTGGGACCGACTGTTCGGTGCACCGCGCCCGGCGGCGCTGCACCCATTTCGCGAGTTCGGTGTGGAAGGGCGCAAAGCCGTGTCGACACCGGGGGATATCCTGCTGCATATCCGCGCCGAACAGATGGACCTGTGCTTCGAACTGGCCACCCACGTGATGGCGGCCCTGGGCGACAGCGTGAAGGTGGTGGATGAGGTCCAGGGTTTCCGCTATTTCGATATGCGCAGCATCATCGGCTTTGTCGACGGCACCGAGAACCCGGTGGGGCGCAAGGCCGTGGGGTTCACCATCGTCGGTGATGAAGACAACGAATTCCGAGGCGGCAGCTACGTACTGGTGCAGAAGTACCTGCATAACATGACCGCCTGGAACAGCCTGACAGTGGAGGCCCAAGAGAAGGTGATCGGGCGTACCAAGCTGTCGGATATCGAATTGGACGAAGAGACCAAGCCCAGCAATTCCCACAGCGCGCTGACGGTCATCACCGACAAGAACGGCGAGGAAGTTAAGATCCTGCGGGACAACATGCCTTTCGGCCGGCCGGGCGCAGGCGAGTTCGGCACCTACTTCATCGGCTATGCGCGCTCGCCGGAGCCTCTGGAATTGATGCTGGAAAACATGTTCGTCGGCCGTCCGGTCGGTAACTATGACCGCCTGCTGGACTTCAGCACGGCGGTCACCGGCGGCCTGTTTTTCGTGCCTTCGGCCGACCTTCTGGAGGAACTGGCCGAGCGCAAACTGTAGGCGCGAGCTTGCTCGCGAAGGTCGTCAACGATAACGCGGCGCCGCCCTTGTGTGCTTCGCGGGCAAGCTCGCTCCTACAGCAAGCCGGTGCTGACTGCCACGATCAGGAAGATCCCCAGCAACGCGCGATAGATTACGAACGGCCAGGTGGAGAACCGCTCCAGGAACTTCATCAGGCCCCAGATCGCAAAGAACGCCGAGATGCTCGCGACCACCAGGCCGAACAGCAAATGGGGCCAGGCATGGGCGGGCATATCGGCATGCAACAGCACCCACAGCTCCTTCAGGCCGGCGAGGGCGATGGCCGGTAGGCCGAGCAGGAACGAGAACCGCGCGGCCTCTTCACGCTTGAAGTTGAGGAACAGCGCGGCGGTGAGGGTGGAGCCGGAACGTGAGACGCCCGGAATCAGCGCACCAATCTGTGCAATGCCCACGATCAACGCATCCCGCAGGCGCATCTCACTAACCTCTCGGGTATGGCGTGCGCGCACTTCGGCCACCGCCAGCAGCACGGCCATGACCACGCAGGAAATGCCGATCACCATCAGCCCGCGCAACGGCGAGTTGCACGCATTCAGGGTCGAAGACAGCACCAGGCCGGCAATGCCGATAGGGATGGTCGCCAGCACAATCGCCACCGCCAGCTTGAACCAGCGGTCGTTGTAGTCACCTCGGCGTACCGCGCCGATGCTGCCGGTGGTCACTTGGCGCACATCGCGCCAGAAATAACTGACCACCGCCGCCAGCGCCGCCAATTGCATGGCCGCGGAAAACGCCGAGCCGGGGTCCTGCCAGCCGAGCAGGGCGGGTACTACGCGCATATGGGCGGTGGACGACACCGGCAGCAGCTCGGTAATGCCCTGGATCACGCCCAGGATGAAGATCTGCAGGTAATCCAGGGAGGCAAAACCTACATCCAGGCCGGCGGAACAGACGTTGCTCACAATACGTGTCCTTGAAAGAGGGGAGGCAATTTCGCGGAGTTTATTCGAAATGTTTCAGGGGGTTGGGGCAGGCAACACCTATTTGCAATCGGTTCAGCAAGTAGAAAGGTTGGCCGCTCTATTGGCCTGCTCCCAGGTTTTGTGAACAATGGCGCCCTGTGTTTTTTCACCGAGAGTCTCATGCCCGAAGTCACCGTCGAATTGATCCAGACCGGCCCGGAGCACGCCGAGCTGATCCGCAATCTTTACCAGTACTACGCCTATGAATCTTCTGACTGGGAACAGGAGGATGTCGAGGCCGATGGCCGTTTCTATATCCATGACGAACACCTGAGCCGTTACTGGCAGGACCCGCAATGGAGCGCCAACCTGCTGCTGGTGGATGGCTATATCGCTGGTTTCCTGTTGATCGAAGGCAGCGAGCTGCCGGGCATCGACGCCCTGGAGCTGGCCGACGTGTTCGTCCTCAAGCGCTATCGCCGCAAAGGCATCGGCCGCGCCATCGCCAGCCAGGTGCTGTGCAGCGGCGAAGCCGATTGGCTGGTGCGCTTCTATGATCAGGACGAAGTGTCCCAGGCGTTCTGGCGCACGGTGCTGGATAACCTGCCGCGTCCGGTGCAGACGATTGAGCTGGAGGATGACCCGCAGTTGGTGAGTTACCTGATTACGCGGGCGGCGTTGCACTGATTGACGCGCGCCGGCTCATCCCTGAAAGAGGCTTCGGCCTCTTTTTTTTGCCTGTGACTTAGCCATCAATGTTTTTATATGCTTAAAAAAACATTTACAAGGATGATGCTTGCTGTGAATATGTTCAGGCGAATTTAAAAAAACAAAAACATCCGCGGTACTGATTTCGATCAGGCCATAACAACAACGACCTAACACAGGCTTGAAGCCGGCTCCTGCCCCTGGCCGGTCTTTTCAGCGAAGGAGAACATCTCCCGTGAATCGCTTACTCAATGGAACGCTGTGCGTCACCCTTGCATTGGGCGCCGGCCTTGCGCAGGCCGAGACCGCCTTGCGTGTCGGCCTGAACGCCGATATCCGTAGCACCGAACCCGGCGTCAACCGTGACGAAAATACCGACACGGTGATGCTGCACATCGTCGAGGGCCTGGTGGCCCACCGTGAAGACGCTTCCGTCGGCCCGTTGCTGGCCCGCGAGGTCAAACGCTCTGACGACGGCATGACTTACACCTTCACATTGCGCGACAGGGTGCACTTCCAGAACGGTGCGACGCTGACCGCCCAGGACGTCAAGTGGACGTGGGAACGCTACCTCAACCCCAAGACCCAATGGCGCTGCCTGGCAGAGTTCGATGGCCGCGGTGGGGCGAAAATCACCGGCATCGACACCCCGGACCCCCTCACGGTTGTCTTCCATCTCGACCAGCCCAGCGGCCTGTTCCTGGCCTCGATGGCGCGCCCCGATTGTGGTGGCAGCGGCATCCTGCACCCCGACTCGCTGGCGGCGGACGGCAGCTGGAAAGCGCCGATTGGCACCGGCCCGTTCAGCCTCGGCGAATGGAAGCCCGGACAGTACGTAGTGCTGTCGCGCTTCAAGGACTACAGCCCGCGCGATGACGCCGGGCCGGACGGCTTTACCGGCAAGAAGACCGCCCTGGTCGACGCCGTGCGCTTCATGGTGATTCCCGATCCTTCGTCGGCCAAGGCCGCCTTGATGTCCAACAACATCGACCTGTTGCCCAACGTCAGCGCCAGCGACGCCCAAGAGCTGAAATCCACGCCGGGTGTGCAGATCTCGTTCAGCCCGATCATGGCCATCTGCGGCCTGCTGTTCCAGACCAACGACCCGCTGCTCAAGGATGTGCGCATCCGTCAGGCCATCGCCCATTCCCTCGACTACGGGCAGATGGTCACTGCGCTCTCCAACGGCACCTCCGAGCCGAACAACTCGGCGATCCCGCAAACCAGTCCGTTCTACAGCGCCACCGCCAAGCAGGGTTATCGCTATGACCCGCAGGAAGCCCAGCGCCTGTTGAAAGAGGCCGGCTACCACGGCCAGCCGATCAAGATGATCGTCAACAAACGCTATTCGCAAATGTTCGACATGGGCCTGCTGAGCCAGGCGATGGCCGTGGCCAGCGGCTTGAACATCCAGATGGAAACCCTGGAATGGGGCACCCAACTGGAACGCTACCAGAGTGGCAACTACCAGATGATGGCGTTCTCTTACTCCTCGCGCCTGGACCCGGCCACCAGCTTCGACTCGCTGATGGGCGACAAGACCAAGGAACCGCGCAAGGTCTGGGACAACCCACAGGCCCAGGCGGTGCTGCGTGACGCGGTGCGCGAGAGTGACACGGCCAAGCGCCAGGCGCTGTTCGACCAGTTGCACACCATGATGATCCACGACACGCCGATGGTGATCATCTACAACGGCACGGTCGCCGCAGCGCTGCGTGACAGCGTCAAGGGCTTCCATTCGTGGCCGGTGTCGTCGCCACGGCTGTGGGGCGTCAGCCTCGCGGCGCAATAACGGGGCCTCCAGCATGTTGCGTTTTATCCTGCAAAAACTGGCCATGGCGGTCCCCACCCTGTTGCTGATCTCAGTGATGGTGTTCGCGCTGATCCGTCTGATTCCGGGTGACCCGGCGCTGCTGATGCTCGGCGACATGGCCGACCCGCAAAGCCTGGCTGACATGCGCCACACCCTCGGCCTGGATCACTCGCTGGTGACGCAGTTTCTGATCTGGTTCAAGGCCGTGTTGAGCTTTGACCTGGGGTTTTCCATCAGCACCAAGCAGGCTGTGTTGCCGCTGATTCTCGACCGCTTCAGCGTCAGCGCGACCATCGTGCTGGTGGCTGTGCTGTTCGCCACGCTGATCGCGGTGCCCATTGGCCTGATTGCCGCGTGGAAACAGAACAGCGCGCTCGACCTGGGGCTGGTGTCCATCGCGACCTTGCTGCTGTCGATCCCCAGCTTCTGGCTCGGGTTGCTGTTGCTGCACGCGTTCGGCATCCAGCTCGGCTGGTTGCCGGTGGTGGGCTACGTCAGTTTCTCCCAGGCGCCGTGGCAAGCCATGAGCTACATGGTGCTGCCGGTGGTGACCTTGACCCTGGTGGAAGTCGGCGCGATCACCCGCATGGCGCGGGCCAGCACCATCGAAGTGCTGCGCCTGGAATACATCGCGCATGCCCGGGCCAAGGGCTTGTCGGAGCGCGCGGTGTTGTGGAAACACGCGTTGCCCAACGCCTTCGCGCCGACCTGGACCCTGGTGGGGCTGATTCTCGGCAACCTGCTGGGTGGCATCGCGGTACTCGAAACCGTGTTCACCCTGCCAGGCATCGGCCGGCTGATGGTGGACGCGATTTTCGCCCGCGATTATCCGGTGCTGCAGGGCTGCTTGCTGCTGATCACCTTTATCTACGTGCTGGTCAACCTGTGTGTGGATCTGCTCTATCCGCTGTTCGATCCAAGGGTGAAGTTATGAGTTCGACTATTGCCGTGCCCGTAGCGGCCAAGCGTCGGCGCGTGTGGGCGCCGGCCAACGCCTTGATCGGTGGCGGGCTGCTGGTGGTGTTGATTGCGCTGGCGTTGATGGGGCTGGTGTGGTCACCGTTCGACCCGCTGAAGATCGACCTGATGTCGCGCTTCCAGGCCCCGTCGGCTGCTCACTGGCTGGGCACCGACGAATTTGGCCGCGATGTGTTCAGCCGTCTGTTGATCGGCGCGCGCACCAGCTTGTGGGTGAGCCTGTTGACGGTCAGCGTTGCCGTGCTGGCAGGCACCTTGATTGGCATGCTTGCCGGTTACCTGCGCGGCTGGACTGACCGCGTGTTGATGATGTTCAACGACGCGCTGCTGGCTTTTCCCGGCATCCTCATGGCGCTGGGCATTATGGCGATCATCGGCGCAAGCAAGTACGGCATCGTGCTGGCCCTGGGCATCGCCTACACGCCGTCGGTGGTGCGCGTGGTGCGCGGCACCGTACTGTCCCTGCGTGAGCTGGAGTACATCGAAGCCTCGCGGGTGATCGGCAACTCCGAGCTGTACACCATGCTGCGCCACATCGCGCCGAACTGCCTGGCGCCATTGTGCGTGTTGGCCACCAGCATGTTCGGCTGGGCGCTGCTGTCGGAAAGCGCCCTGAGCTTCCTCGGCCTGGGCGTACCGCCGCCGGCGGCGACCTGGGGCAACATGCTTGCCAGCAGCCGGCCGTACATCGCTTCGGCACCCTGGCTGGGGGTGTTCCCCGGGCTGTTTATCTGCCTGACATTGCTGGCGATCAACCTGTTTGGCGACGCCCTGCGTGATCGTCTTGACCCCCGGATGAGGAAGTGAACATGTCCGCCAATCCTGTTTTGTTGAACGTCGAACACCTGAAGATCCGTGTGGGCGAACACGGCCCATTGGCGGTGGATGACCTGAGTTTCAGCATCGCGCCGGGTGAGATCGTGGCGCTGGTGGGGGAGTCCGGCAGCGGCAAGACCATGGCTGCCCGCGCGGCCATCGGCCTGCTGCCGTTGCCGATGCAAGTGTGCGGCGGACGTCTGGATTTCCAGGGGCGCGACCTGGCGAGTGTCAGCACTGAAGCGCTGCGTGCGATTCGCGGCGCCAGCATCGGCATGGTGTTCCAGGAACCGATGGTGTCGCTCAACCCGGCATTGAAAATCGGCCAACAGATGAGCGAAGCGCTCAAGCTGCACACCGACCTCGACCCTCCACAAATCCGCGAACGTTGCCTGACCATGTTGCGCCGTATCGGCATCAAGGCCGCCGAGCGCTGCCTGGAGTCCTATCCGCACCAATTCTCCGGTGGCATGCGCCAGCGCATCATGTTGGCCTCGGTGATGCTGCTGCGCCCGGCCTTGCTGATCGCCGACGAACCGACCACGGCCCTCGACTGCCTGGCGCAACTGGACGTGATCGAGTTGATGCTCGAACTGACCCGCGAGCAGGGCACCGCGATCCTGTTTATCAGCCATGACCTGTCGCTGGTAGCGCGGTACGCCCACAAGGTGGTGGTGATGCGTCACGGCAAGGCGGTGGAGCAGGGCAGCATCGAAGACATCCTGCTCGCGCCCAAGGCCGAGTACACCCGCCAGCTGTTGGAAGCGTTGCCGCGTCGGGGCGTGCTGGCGCCTTTGCCGGTCAGCAACGAGCCTTTGGTTGAAGTGGATCAGGTGTGCATCGAACACCCTGGGCCGACCACGTTCTGGGGCAAGCGTCAGCACACCCGCGTGGTGCATTCCGCCAGCCTGGTGATCGCCCCCGGCGAAACCCTGGCGCTGGTGGGCGGCAGCGGCTCGGGCAAGACCACCCTCGGGCGTTCCCTGGTGGGCCTGATCAAACCCTGTGCCGGCTCGATCCGCTTCAAAGGCGTGGACATCCTCAAGGCCGCCAACCGTACCCATCGCCTGCAATGCCAGATGATCTTCCAGGACCCCTATTCGTCCCTGAACCCGCGGATGAAAATCGGAGAAATCCTCGCCGAACCGTTGCGCCACGAACCTGGCCTGAATGCCGCCGAGCGCCGTGAACGGGTAACGCAAACCCTCAAGGACATCGGCCTGGGCGAGCAGTTTGTCGAGCGTTTCCCCCACCAGCTCTCCGGCGGCCAGCGCCAGCGCGTCGCCATTGGCCGGGCATTGGTGCGACACCCGCAACTGGTGATTGCCGACGAACCGATCTCGGCGCTGGACATGACTATCCAGAAACAGATCCTCGAACTGTTCGAACGTCTGCAGGCGCAGTACGGTTTTGCCTGCCTGTTCATTTCCCATGACCTGGCGGCGGTGGAGCGCATTGCCCATCGGGTTGCGGTGATGCATCAGGGCAATGTGGTGGAAGTGGGCGCGCGCGAGCAGATCTTCGATCACCCGCAGCACCCGTACACCCGGCAACTGCTGGCCGCCGCCAGCCCGCTGGAGCAACTGCCGGACGGTGGCTACCGAATACGACCGGCCATTTAAACCCCTGATTTCACCCGGCGCGCAGACCCTCACGTCTGCGCGATGGGGAATGTCGTGCCCAGAAAAACAATAAGACCTACTCACCCATAACGACTGCCAGGAGCCAAGAACATGCACAACAACACTCTCAACCTGATCTTGAAGGGCGTCGGCCTCATGAGCGGGGGGCTGCTGTGTGCCCCGGCCCAGGCTGACTTCATCAAGGACAGCAAGGCAGATCTGGACCTCAAGAACTACTACTTCAACCGCGATTACCGTGAAGACGCCGGGCAATCCAAGCGTGAGGAATGGGCCCAGGGATTTATCCTCAACCTCAAGTCTGGCTTTACCGAAGGCACCGTCGGCTTTGGTGTGGACGTGGTAGGCATGCTCGGCCTCAAGCTCGATTCCAGCCCGGACCGCTCCGGCTCCGGCCTGTTGTCCAGGGACAACGATGCCACGCCGGGCAAGCCGAGCTATTCCAAGCGCGCCCATGACGAGTATTCCAAGTACGGCGTGACCGGCAAGGTGCGCTTCGCCCAGAGCGAGCTGCGCAGCGGTTACCTGCTGCCGGACCTGCCGACCTTGCAGCCCAACACCAGCCGACTGTTCCCGCAGACCTTCCGGGGCACTCAGGTGACGTCCACGGACATCGCCGGGCTGGCGTTGATCGGCGGGCAGATCGACCAGACCAAGCAGCGCGAATCCACCGAATACGAAGACATGGGGCTGACCAGCCAGAGCGGTGCCTACAAAAGCACCGCCAAGAGTGATCGTTTCCGCTTTGCCGGTGGCGATTACAAGCTCACGCCGGGGATGACGTTGAGCTACCACTTTGCGCAGTTGGAGGATATCTACCAGCAGCATTTCGTAGGGTTGAAAAACAGCTTCGCCCTGGGCGGCGGCACGCTCAAGACGGATATCCGTTATTTCGATGCGGACAAGTCCGGTGCTGGCTTGGCGGGCAAGGTGGATAACCGTGCGCTGAGTACGCGGGCGATGTTCAGCTACAAGGGGCACAGTCTGGGTGGGGGGTATCAGGAGCAGTATGGGGACACCCCGTTTACTTATGTGGACGGGACCAATACCTATCTGTTTTCCGAGTATCAGTTGAGTAATTTCTCGCAGACCAATGAGCGGGTCTGGCATGCGCGCTATGACTTTGATTTTGCGGCGCTGGGTGTACCGGGGCTGACGTTTTCAACGCGTTGGGCCAAGGGTGATCAGGCGCAGGTGAAGGGGTTTGCGGGGGAGGGACGTGAGTGGGAGCGGGATATTGATTTGGGGTATGTGTTTCAGTCTGGAACGCTGAAAGGGGTGTCGTTGCGTTGGCGCAATGGGTTGAGCAAGGCTAACTATTTACGGGATATGAATGAGAACCGGGTGATTGTCGGTTATACCGTGGCGCTTTGGTAATGAAAGTGGGGGCGACGTGGTGTGAGTGTGGGAGCTGGCTTGCCTGCGATGGCGGTCTGTCGGTGTACATGTCCATTGCGACAGGGGTTGCGTGTGTGGTTAAGGTCTGGCCGGTTTCGAGCGTGCTTCGAGGCCGGGTCGGGCCCGTCAGGGGCATGGGGGCGCGCCCCTCATCCCTTGTTGCGTGCCACGCGCAACTTGCTCGCCACATCCAGGTGTCGATGCAGCAGCGTCGACGCCCATTCGTTATCGCCTTGCTCCAGGGCATCCAGAATCGCCAGGTGTTCACAGCACGAGACCTTGACCCTTTCCTGATTGTTCACGGTGTGGAACTCGGTCAGTCGACGCAACCGGTTCTGCTGCTGGATCGCCTGCAGGATGTAGCCGTTGCCCGATGCCGCCGCCAGCAGTTCATGGAATTCGGCGTTGTATTCGATAAAGCGTTGCCCATCGACTTTGCCTTCCAGCAGTTCCATCTGGCGTTCGCGGCAACGACGGAATTGTTCGGGGTTGATCTTGAAGGTCGGCTCCAGCAACCCGGCTGGCTCCAGCAGCATGCGGAAGCGGTAGCTCTCGAAGCGAGTCTGCGGGCTATTCAGCGTCGGCAGGAACTGCCAGCCGTGTCCGTGCTTGCGTTGCATCACGCCTTCGTCGGAAAGGCGCAACAGGCAGCGGCGCAGCACGCTTTTGCCGACCCCATAGCGGCGCAGCAGGTCGCTCTCGGAGATCTGGTCGGGCAGCACCTGGTTCAGACGGTCGTCGATCAGCCGCGTGTACAACTCGTCCTCTTCGTTGTGCAGCTCGGTGAAGTGCTGCGCCAAGCCTTCGGTGGTTTCCAGCGGTACGCGATAGCCCTGTTGCGGCAGCGGCTCAATGGCTTTCTGTTCGGCCAGGTACGCCAGTGCGCTGCGAATGGGCGAGCGCGAGACGCCCAGGCGTTGGGCCAGTTCCACTTCCTTGAGGTGCAGACCGGGTTGCAGGTCGCCGCTGGCGATGGCGGCAAGGATCTGGCCGGCGACTTTGGTCTGCAGCGAGGTGAGTTGGGACATGGTGCGAGGTCGTTCCTGTGACAGGGGAGGCAAGGATACCCGGAAAAACTGAATTATAGGGGCCTCAAATACATCAGGTCCGCAGCGAATAAAACTTTATCTGCACTATTTGAAATATAAAAACATCATTGAGGACCCATCATGACCTACATCCCGCTGCCCAGAGCCTTGCCCCATGAGCGCGGCGTCGACCCGGCCGGCGTTGTTGACTTCCTCCAGGCCGTGACCGAGCAAGGCCTAGAGCTGCACAGTTTCCTGCTGTATCGCCAGGGTGCGGTGGTGGCCGAGGCGTACTGGCAGCCCTATTCGGCGCATCGCCTGCACGTGCAGCATTCGGCCACCAAGAGCTGGACGGCCACGGCGATCGGCCTGTTGATCGACGACGGTCGCTTGAGCCTCGATGCCAAGGTGGTGAGCTTTTTTCCCGAGCTGTGCCCGCAACCCATCAGCGCCAACCTGGCGGCCATGACCGTGGAAGACCTGCTGACCATGCGCACCGGTCACACCCGTGGCATTTCTGGCGGCGATTGGCGCAACCTGCAAAGCAGCTGGGTCGAAGCCTTTCTCAATGAGCCGGTGGACGAGCCACCTGGGCAGTCGTTTATCTATAGCAGTGCGTCAAGTTTCATGTTGTCGGCCATCGTCACCCAGGTCACTGGGCAGACGATGCACGCGTTGTTGCAGGCGCGCGTCCTCGACTATCTGGGCCTCGATCACCTGGAGTGGGACCTGGCTCCCGGTGGGTTCAACTCTGGAGGCAATGGCTTGAGTTGCACCAGCGAAGATTCGTTGAAGTTTGGCGTGTTGCACCTCAACCACGGCCAATGGCAAGGGCGCCAGTTGCTGTCGCCAGAGTGGGTCGGTGAGGCCACGCGCAATCAGGTGCAGGACGTGTGGATGGGTGAGTTCGACGGCAAGCAGTACCTGCCGCGCGACAAGAACAAAGCCAATGAAGCCCAGCGTGAAGGCTATGGGTACCAATGGTGGATGACCGAACACGGCGGTTATTACGCCTCGGGCGTGTTCGGCCAGCAGTGCATGGTGCTGCCGGAACAGGACACGGTGATTGTCTTCACCTGCGGCCTGCGCCTGGGGGAAAAGCGCTTGCACGCGGCGCTGTGGCAGCACCTGTTCCCGGCGCTGGGGCGTACCGCCGTTGATGCCAATGCCAGCCAGGCGCAACTGGATGCGCTGATCGACGGCCTGCGCCTGCCGACGCTGCAGGGTCTGCAAAGCTCGCCCGCCAGCCGTGCACTGCAGGGCCGTTTCGCCATTGAACCGAATGAGGATGGCGTGCGCGAAGTGGCCTTCGATTTCCAGGCGGATTACTGCGATTTCACCCTGGTGGATCATCGCGGCACTCATCACGTGCGCGCCGGTTTCCGACAGCCGATCGAGACCCTCACCAGCCTTACCGGCAATTACTTGCACCACCAGTATCAGCCAGAACAGACCGCTGTGGTCGCGCAGGCCTGCTGGTCCACGGAAGGTGAGTTACGTATGGACTGGCGCTTCGTCGAAACCGCCTTTGGCGACCACGTTACCGGCCGCGTGCAGGACGGGCGCCTGCGTTTCGACCGGGGCGTCAACACCAACGCAGGTGCCCTGCAACGCCCGACCCTGATCGGCTCACGAATCCCGCTTTAAGGAGTACAACTGATGACCTCTTCCCTGTGGGCACCCTTTACCGCGATGCGCCCCTTCAACCGCCAACCGATGCTGTTCGACCGCGCCGCCGGCATGCACTACACCACCACCGAAGGGCGCGATGTGCTCGATGCGATGGCCGGGTTGTGGTGCGTCAATGCCGGGCATGGCCAGCCCCGTATCGTCGAGGCCATTCGCGAAGCGGCAGGGCGCCTGGACTTTGTGTCCTCGTTCAAAATGAGCCACCCGGCGGCGCTGACCCTGGCGGATCAGTTGGTTGCCAAAGCGCCGGCCAACCTGGACAAGGTGTTCTTTACCAACTCCGGTTCCGAGGCCGTGGACACCGCTTTGAAGATCGCGCGCGCCTATCATCAGGCCCGAGGCGATAGCCGGCGCACCAAGCTGATCGGCCGCGCCAAGGGTTACCACGGCATGGGGTTTGGCGGTCTGTCGGTGTCGGGCATCGGCCGGCAGAAGCGTGACTTCGGGCCGTTGCTCGGCGACGTGGCGCACTTGCCGCTGCCCTATGACGCTGGCTCGCGTTTCAGCCTCGGCCAGCCGGAGCAGGGCGCGCATTACGCGGATGCGTTGCTGCACTTACTGGAAGTACACGACCCGGCTACGGTGGCGGCAGTGATTGTCGAACCGGTCACCGGCTCGGGTGGGGTCTACGCGCCGCCCCTGGGCTACCTGCAAAAGCTGCGCGAGATCTGTGATCGGCACGGCCTGCTGTTGATCTTCGATGAAGTCATCACTGGCTTCGGCCGCGTGGGCCATGGGTTCGCCGCCGAGGCCTTTGGCGTCACCCCGGACTTGATGACCTTGGCCAAGGGCCTCACCAACGGCGCGGTGCCCATGGGCGGCGTGCTGGTCAGCGGCGCGGTGTACGAGGCGTTCATGCAAGGCCCGGAACAGGCCATCGAGCTGATGCACGGTTACACCTATTCGGCCCATCCACTGGCCTGCGCCGCCGGTTTGGCGACCCTGGAGGTGCACGAAGAGCTGGGCCTCAATGCGCATGTGCGGCAGATTGCGCCGTTGTGGCAGAACACCGCGCTGGCCTTGCGTGAGCAGGCGCTGGTGCTGGATGTGCGTGCCATCGGCCTGCTTTGCGCGGTCGAGCTCAAGCCCCGCGAGGGCGCCCCCGGAGCGCGGGCGGCAGAGGTGGCCCAGCGGTGTTTCGAGGCGGGCGTACTGGTGCGCGCCTCCGGCGAAAACATCGTGCTGTCGCCGCCACTCATCATCAACCAGGAACAGGTCGCGCAGGTGTTCAGCGCCTTGGGCAAGGCACTTGAGGCGACGCGATGAATCACCTGGATTTTTACATCGACGGGCAGTGGGTCAAGCCTCTCGGCGGCGACACCTTGCCGGTGGTCGACCCGACGACGGAGCGAACCGTCGCCACCATCAGCCTCGGCACCCTGGCCGACCTCGACCGCGCCGTCACCGCGGCCAGGCGGGCCTTCGACAGCTATGGGCAATGGACGCGCGAGCAACGCCTGGAAGTGCTGGCGGCGATCATCGATGGCTATCGCCAGCACAGCGAAGCCCTGGCGCAATGCGTGCACCAGGAAATGGGCGCGCCGCTCTCGCTGGCGCGCAGTGCCCATGTGCCCGCGGGGTTGGGCCACTTGCAGCGTGCGTATGACGTGCTCAAGACGTATGCCTTCGAATATGCCCACGACAGCACCCTGATCAGCCGCGAACCGATAGGGGTGTGCGGCCTGATCACACCGTGGAACTGGCCACTCAACCAACTCACCTGCAAGCTCGCGCCGGCCCTGGCCGCGGGCTGCACGATGGTGCTCAAGCCCAGTGAAAAGGCGCCGCTGTCGGCGATGCTGCTGGCCGATATCCTGGACCATGCCGGGGTGCCCAAGGGCGTGTTCAACCTGGTCAATGGCGACGGTCCTACGATGGGCGACGGCATCGCCCGGCATGCCGGGATCGATATGGTCTCGTTTACCGGTTCCACCGGCGCGGGCATCGCTGTGGCCAAGGCGGCAGCGGACACGGTCAAGCGTGTCTCTCAGGAGCTGGGCGGCAAGTCGGCCAACCTGATTCTTGCCGATGCGGACCTGGACGCTGCCGTGCGACACGGTGTGAGCAGCTGTTTTCGCAACAGCGGCCAGTCCTGCAATGCGCCGACGCGCCTGCTGGTGCCCCGGGCCTTGCAAGCGCGGGCGGTGGCGATCGCCCAGGAGATTGCCGCGCAGGTCTGCTTTGACGATAGCAATCGAGCGACTGCCATGGGCCCCCTGGCCAACCAGGCGCAGTTCGAACGGGTGCAGGCGCTGTTGGCGGCCGTGGACATCCCACCGGTATGCGGTGGTGCAGGGCGGCCGCAAGGCATCAACCGCGGCTTCTACGTGAGGCCCACGGTCTTTGCCGATGTCCACCCCGACCTGCCGATTGCCCGCGAAGAGGTGTTCGGGCCGGTGTTGGTGATCATTCCCTACGACAGCGAAGAACAGGCGATTGCCATCGCCAATGACAGCCCCTATGGCCTGTCGGGTTACGTCACGGCCGGCACGCTGGAAGGCGCGCGCAGGGTCGCCCGCCGTCTGCGCACGGGGATGGTCCATCTCAATGGCAGCAAGGCGGATAACGGCGCGCCCTTTGGCGGGTACAAGCAGTCCGGTAATGGCCGTGAGTGGGGGGTATTTGGCCTGGAGGACTATCTGGAAGTGAAATCGCTGTTTGGCTATCAGCCTAACCTGGGATAAACAGCGCCTGCTGCATCACCTGCGGCGGCTGCCCAAACGCCCTTAAAAACGCCTGACGCATGCGCTCGCGATCCCCAAACCCGGTTTCGCGGGCCACCACCTCAACCGGGTGGCGACTGGTCTCCATCATCGCCCGTGCGGCTTCTACCCGAAGGGACTCGATGGCCTTGGCCGGCGTTTGCCCGGTTTCTTCACGGAACACTCGGCTGAACTGGCGCGGACTCAGGCGGGCGACATCGGCCAGGGCTTCCACGGACAGATCGTGGGTCAGGTTCTCGCGGGCGTAGGCCAGGGCCAGTTGTACGCGGTCCGATTTCGGGTCCAGTTCCAATAGCGCCGACAACTGCGATTGCTCACTGCCGCGCCGCTGGGCGATCACCAGCTTGCGCGCGATGCGGCGTGCCAGGTCGCTGCCCAAGTCGTTCTCCACCATGGCCAAGGCCAGGTCGACGCCGGCACTCATGCCGGCGCCGGTCCACACGTGGCCGTCGACGATAAACAGCTTGTCTTCTTCCAGGCGAATGTCCGGGTAGCGCTTGCGAAAGGCCGGGGCGTGAATCCAGTGGGTGGTGGTGCGCTTGCCTTCCAGCAGGCCGGCTTCGGCCAGCACGAAAATGCCCATGCACAATGAGGCGACGCGCCGCGACTGGGCCGAGGCGGCCTTGACCAGTTCCAGCAGGTTGGCTTCCGGCAGGCGGAATTCCAGGTAGCCGCTGACGATCAGGGTGTCGTAACCCTCCGGCCGGATCGGCGTGGTGTTCACCGAGAACCCTTGGGACGTCATCACCGCGCCGCCGCTCTCCGAGACCAGATGAAATTCATAGGCCGGCTCGCCGCGCAGCAGGTTCGCGCACTCGAACACCGAACCCAGGCTGAGGCTCAGGGATTGGAAGTTCGGGTAAACCATCAGCGCAACGCTGTGCATCGTCATTCTCCAAAGGGCGCGGGAAGGGGGATTGTCGGCGCGTGCCGGGTAAACGGCAACTGCCTTCGCGTCATGTCCGGAATCCTTGCGGATCTGACATTGTGCGGGTCTGGACAGCCTCCTAAGATTCCCTCAACGAACTAGACGACTGGTCTAATCGGACGGGATGAAGCATGAACAGCGAAACCAAAAGTGCAAAACAGACCATTCTGGATACCGCGCAACGTCTTGTCGGTCGCAAAGGATTTTCTGCGGTAGGCCTGAACGAAATATTGCAAGCCGCCCAAGTACCCAAAGGTTCGTTTTATCACTACTTCACCTCCAAAGATGCGTTCGGCGTCGTATTGCTCGACCACTACTTCGACCACTACGTGCACGGCATGCAGCAATTGTTCGACCAGCCGGGTTTAACCCTTCACGCCAAGTTGATGCGTTATTGGCAGTCTTGGATCAACAACCAGACCGGCTGTACCGATGCAGGCAAATGCCTTGCCGTCAAACTCGGTGCCGAGGTGTCAGACCTTTCAGAGCCGATGCGCCTGGCCCTGCAGCGCGGCACCGCACGCACCATCGGCTTGCTCGCCGAGGCCTTGCAGCAGGGCGTCGACGACGGTTCGGTCATCATTACGCAACACCCCGAAAGCCTGGCCCAGCGCCTGTATGCGTTGTGGCTGGGGACCAGCGTCATGAGCAAGATCACCCGCACAGCGGCGCCTTTCGACGAGGCACTGGGGTTGACCCGGCAGTTGTTGGGGCAGCCTGAACAGACTGACAACCACACTTATCGAGGCACTGGAAAATGAAAGTATTAATGGTACTGACCTCTCACGACCAGCTCGGCGATACCGGGCGCAAGACCGGCTTCTGGCTCGAAGAGTTTGCCGCCCCCTATTACGCGTTCAAGGACGCCGGTGCCGAGATTGTGCTGGCTTCACCGGCCGGCGGCCAGCCGCCTCTGGATCCGGTAAGCGACCAGCCGGACTTCCAGACCGAACAGACCCACCGCTTCGCCGCCGATACGGCTGCGCAACAGGCCCTGGCGACCACGCTGAAGCTGGATTCGGTCAACGCCGATGACTTCGACACCGTGTTCTACCCAGGCGGCCACGGCCCGCTGTGGGACCTGGCGGAGTCGCCGGTGTCGATCGCCCTGATCGAGTCCTTCGAGCGCGCTGGCAAGCCGATCGGCTTTGTCTGCCATGCACCGGGCGCCTTGCGTCACGTCAAGGCGGTCAATGGTCAACCGTTGGTCAAGGGGCGTCGCGTTACCGGGTTCTCCAACTCGGAAGAGGCAGCGGTGGAACTGACCGATGTAGTGCCGTTCCTGGTTGAAGATGAATTCAAGCGGTTGGGCGGCCTTTATGAGAAAGGTGCTGACTGGCAATCCTTTGTCATTACCGATGGTTTATTGGTAACCGGGCAAAACCCTGGTAGTTCCAGTGACGTCGCCAAAGCCCTGCTGACACTCACCGCTTAACTTAACTAACCGCTTACTGCATTGGCGACTTTTATAAGTCGCCAATGCTTTAGCACGTCCAGAATTTGGAAATTATTGAATGACTGACAATGTGCTTAATACCCCAGTAAAGCTGGGTCACCATACGCTGAACAACCGTATTGTGTTGCCGCCGTTGACACGCCAGCGCAGTGCCCAGCCGGGTGATATCGCCACCGACTTGATGGCTGACTATTACCGCCAGCGTGCCAGTGCCGGTTTCATGGTCAGCGAAGGCACACAGATTGAACCGCGTGGCCAGGGTTATGCCTGGACGCCAGGCATCTACACCCCGGCGCAGATTGACGGCTGGCGCAAGGTCACCGACGCGGTGCACGCCGAAGGCGGGGTGATCTTCGCCCAGCTGTGGCACGTTGGCCGGGTGTCCCATAACGCCTTGCAGCCAGACGGCGCGGCACCTGTCGCACCGTCGGCAATCCAGGCGCTGCAGGCCAAGGCCTTCATCGAAACGGCACCGGGCGAGGGTGAGTTGAAGCAACCGCCTGTGCCGCGTGCCTTGACCACCCTGGAGATCGAGGAACTGGTCGGGCACTACGCCCAGGCGGCGCGCAATGCGCTGGATGCCGGGTTCGATGGGGTAGAGATCCATTCGGCGAATGGATACCTGGTCAACCAGTTCATCTCGGCCCACGCCAATCAGCGTGACGATGAATACGGTGGCTCGCTGCACAACCGCCTGCGCTTTCTGCGCGAGATCGTCGAAGCCGTCAGCGCAGTGGTCGGGCCAGAGCGCCTGGGGGTGCGTTTCTCACCGCTGTTCAGCGGCACTGATCAGGACCGGGTGTATATCGGCCTGGTGGAAGACGACCCGCACCACACCTACCTCGAAGCGATCAAGGTGCTGGAGGCGTCGGGCATCGCCTATGTGTCCATTGCCGAAGCCGACTGGGATAACGCCCCGGTATTGCCCGAATCGTTCCGCCGCGCAGTGCGCGAAACCTTCAGTGGGCGCATCATCTACGCCGGCCGCTACACCGCTGAACGCGGCGCTGATTTGGTCGAAGCCGGGCTGGCGGACTTGATCGCGTTCGGGCGGCCGTTCATTGCCAACCCAGACCTGCCGCAGCGGATTTTCAACGGATGGCCGTTGAATCCGCTGAAGGCCGAGGGTTTATATGGCGGGACGGCAGCGGGGTACATCGATTACCCGGTATACGCCGAGTAGTCCCGCAAAGCTGACCCATGTGGGAGCTGGCTTGCCTGCTCCCACACTGGATCTTCACAAGGCCACGATCAGCGTTACTCCACCCGCAACACAATCTTCCCAATATGATCCCCACCCTCCATCCGTGCATGGGCCTGGGCGGCGTCGGTGTAGGCGTACACCTTGTCGATAATCGGCAAGCAACGCCCGGCGGCCAGCACCGGCCAGATGTATTCGCGCAGTTGCTCGGCGATGGCGGCTTTTTCGTCTTTGCTGCGTGCCCGCAGGAGTGAGCCGGTAATCACCGCACGTTTGGCGAGGATGCTCAGCAGGTCGACATCATTGGCCTTGCCGCCTCCCAGGAACCCCAGCATCACCAGGTGACCGTCCATGGCCAGGGCCTTGAGGTTGTTGTTGAAGTACGAGGCGCCCATGATGTCGAGGATCACATCGACGCCCTGATTGTCGGTCTGCTGCGCAATGACGTCGGCAAAATCCTGCTCGCGATAATTGATGGGCTCGGCGCCCAGCTTGGCAATCGCTGCACACTTATCGGCGCTGCCAGCGGTGGCGAAGGCCTGGATGCCGAACTCGCGGCACAGCATCAGTGCGGTGGTGCCGATACCGCTGGTGCCGCCATGGATCAGCACGCGCTGGCCGGTGTGCGCATCGCCGAGGCCGAACAGGTTGGCCCATACGGTGAAGAACGTTTCCGGTACCGCAGCAGCTTGAATCCAATCCATGCCTTCAGGAATGGGCAGGGCCTGACTGGCCGGCACGCTGCAAAACTGCGCGTAGCCACCGCCGTTGGTCAGAGCACAGACTTTGTCGCCCAACTGGTATTCGCTCACGCCTTCGCCCAGCACCACGACTTCACCGGCTACTTCCAACCCTGGAATCGGACTGAAGCCCGGTTTCATCGGGTACTTGCCGGCGCGTTGCAGGGCGTCAGGCCGGTTGACCCCGGCGGCATGCACGCGGATCAGGATCTCGCCGGGGCCTGCGACAGGCACCTCGGCGTGGCGTGGTTGCAGCACCTCAGGCCCGCCGGGGGTGGTGATTTCGATCAGGGTCATTTCTTGAGGAAGCGTCATTTCAGATTACCTGCAGCGATGAGCGTATGGGTTGGGACCGTGTCGAGCGGCCGACGGTTCAGCACAATCATGCCGAGTTCCAGTGCCAATGCGACCACAATGGCCCCGGCAGCGATCATGAACAACAGCGCATGCTGGCCGCCGCTGCTGTTGAACAGCGCCGAGTAGGCAAACCCGGACAGCGCCTGGAACGTCGCGAAGGACACCGTGGCGCGGCTCCACGCCACGTGTTGCTGATGATGGTTGGGCAGCAGTTCATGCACCCGCGCCAGTGCCAGCGGCACGATACCTGGCGGGAAGGAACCGAGGACCACCGCGAGCACCGCCAGGGCGGTAAAGGAGCCGGTAAACGGCAACAGGCCGACCGCAATCGCCTGCACCACCAGCACCACGCGGATACTCAAGCGGGCACCGAGTTTGTCGGCGAGGAACCCGTAGGTCACCGGCCCTACAATCGCGCCCAGGCCGTACATTACCCAGATCATCGCGCCGATATGCGCACCGTCACCCAGGCCTCGGGCCACGTAGTCGACCAGGAACACCATCGCCGGCACCAGGCCCGCCGCCATGAAGGCGTACTGGGCAAACAGCAGGTACACGCCGGAGGGTGTCTGCGCTGAAGTGCCCGTGGGGGCCGCTGCTTCATGCAGTGTGCCGGTGGGCCAGGCGAACCAGCTGGCGCCCGTCAACACCAGCGCCAATAGGCCCAGGCCAAACCAGGTCTGTTGCAAACCCAGGTTCAACAAGGGCGGTACGAGGGTGCCGGAGCCAGCAATGCCCAGGCCGATACCGAGGAAGATCGCGCCGCTGGCCAAGCCACGGCGTGCCGCCGGTACGTGGGGCAACACGGTCGCCGCCACCAACACCATGATCGCGCCACCGGCAATCCCCGACAGCAACCGCCAGGCGAAGAACCACACCACCGACAACGGGAAGCCACAGGCGAAGAACGCCAGGGTCACCGCCACCATCATCATGCGCAGCGCGGTCTTGTTCGAGGTGCGCTGGGCGATGGGGCGGCCGATCAGCGCGCCGATCAGGTAACCCACCAGGTTGGCGGCGCCGAGGTAGACCACATCATTGGCGGAAAACCACTGCGCCTGGATCAAGGTCGGGATCAACGGCGTATAGGCGAACCGCGCCAGGCCGATACTGACCAGGCTGGCGCAGAGGCCGGCGAAGATGGGCAGCCAGACTGAGCTGCGGGGTGGGGCGTGTGTGTCGAGCATGATGGCGGTCCCGGGTATTTTTCTCTGGCGCCCAGCATATCCGGGTTTTCTGATGCAATAATGCTGCGATTAAACGGCGCACCGATGCATATATGCATCACGAGGAGCAAGCATGAATTGGGATGATGCACGGGTCTTTCTGGCGGTCTGCCGCGAATCCACACTGCGCGGCGCCGCACGGGTGTTGGGCGTGGATCAGGCCACGGTGGGTCGGCGGGTCAACGCGCTGGAAAAGTCCTTGAGCGCCACCTTGTTTCTGCGCACGTCCGAAGGTTACGCACTCACGGCAGTAGGCGAAGCCGCGTTGCTCTCGGCGGAGAAAATGGAACGCTCAGCCCTCGACCTGGAGCGCCAGATCCAGGGCCTGGATGACCGCCTGACCGGCACCGTGCGGGTCAGCACCACCGACTCCCTGGCCATCGACTTCCTGATTCCGTCGATTGCACGCCTGCACGACAAACACCCCGACGTGCGCGTGCAACTGGATGCCTCCACCCAGATCCTCAGCCTGGCCAAGCGCGAAGCCGATATCGCCGTGCGCAACACCCGCCCGGACAACCCCGACCTGATCGCCCGGCGCATTGCACGCTGGCCGGTAGGGCTGTTTGCCTCTCAGGACTACATCGACCGCCACGGCGTGCCGGAGCAGGGAAGCCTGTTCGAAGGCCATGACCTGGTCGTCTACCAACCCTACCTGCAAAGCCAGAAGGACATGACCCTGGTCGCTGAGCCCCCGGGGCGCGGACGCATTGTCGCGGCCTTGAGTTCCAGCCTGCTGGTGCGCCGCTCCATTGCGGCCGGCATCGGCGTCGGCGAGATCCCGGTGTACACCGGCGAACGTGATGGGCTGGTGCGTCTGTGGCCCGAGCGCACGCGGCCCTTGCCGTATGACGTGTGGCTGGTGACCCACGCCGACCTGCGCCATACCGCACGGGTGCGGGTGGTGATCGATGAAATTGTCGCGGCATTTGCGGGCACGGGGGAGTAGTCAGCACAGGCTTGCAATTTCCTGTGGTGTGGCGGGCCCACAATCGCCTCCGATATCACCGTCGCGCAGGTGCCGGCGGTGTTCACCCAGGCAGGTCGCTTATGAACGAATCAAAAACTCAGGATATTGGGCTGTTGTTTCTGCGGGGCAGCGGGGCGCTGTTCCTGCTTTGGGTACACGGTTTGCCCAAGGTGTTGAACTACAGCGAACAGCTGAAGGTGATCGAAGACCCGTTTCACTTGGGGGCGCACGTCACGCTGTTGCTGGCGATTTTCGCCGAAGTGCTGTGCCCTTTGTTGATCGTTGCGGGGGTGTTGGTGCGCCTGGCGTGCCTGCCGATCCTGGCGGTGCTGTTGATCGCCATGCTGGTGGTGCACCCGGAGTGGACGTTGTTTGAGGGGCAATTCGGCTGGCTGTTGTTGATCATCTTCACCAGTGTACTGATTGCCGGGCCGGGGCGGCTGGTATTGAACCAACGTTTCTCTTGAGCAAAAAAAGGCCGGGCAAGCCCGGCCGAAATAAGGAGAGGGTGGTACAGGTATTTCAGCGGTTCAGGAACGCCAGCAGGTCTTCATTCAAGGCCTGGGCATGGGTCACGGCGAATCCGTGTGGCGCCTCTTTGTAGACTTTCAGTTCGGCGCCTTTGATCGAGGCCGCGGCGACTTTGCCGGTGGTCTCGAACGGTACGATCTGGTCGCCGTCCCCGTGGATGACCAGGGTCGGTACGTCGATCTTGGCCATGTCCGGGCGGAAGTCGGTCTCGGAGAAGGCGGTGACGCAATCCACGGTCGATTTGAGGGACGCCAGCATCGCGATTTGCAGCGTTTGGGTCAGTACGCCTTCAGAGACCGTCTGGCCCTTGTTGATGCCGAAGAACGGTGTGTTGAAATCGCTGATAAATTGCGCGCGGTCCTTCAGCAGGCCGGCCTTGATGCCGTCGAACACGTCTTTGGGCACGCCTTGCGGGTAGTCTGGTTTCTGGCCGAAGATCGGCGTGACCGCACCCAGCAGCACCAGGCCGGCAACGCGAGCACTGCCGTGGCGCGCGATATAACGCGCCACGTCGCCGCCGCCCATGGAGAAGCCCACCAGGGTCACGTCCTTGAGGTCCAGGTGTTCGATCAACTGCGCGATATCGTCGGCGAAAGTGTTGTAGTCGTTACCGGTCCACGGCTGGTCAGAGCGGCCGAAGCCACGGCGGTCGAACGCGATGGTGCGAAAGCCACGGCTGCTGAGGTATTCCATCTGGTATTCCCACATGTCGGCGTCCAGTGGCCAGCCGTGGCTGAACAGCACGGGCTTACCGCTGCCCCAGTCCTTGAAGTAGATCTGGGTACCGTCTTTGGCAACAAAAGTGCTCATGGAAAACTCCTTGGGTAGCGAAAAAAGCTCAGCGTCACTATTGGTGTAAACCGTACGCGGGGCTTGTACGGGTGTGCTTGGTTGGGCCTACCAGCTGAATTTCAGCTCGACCCCCAGGTAATTGCTGTCATCACCACCGGCATCACGCAGGGTCTGGCCGACGTCGTAGTGCACGGCCTCGACGGCGCCGGTGAGGTTGGGGCTGAACACATAGTCGGTGCGCAATTGCGCGTAGGCACCGGTCCAGCGATCACCCTGGCCTGCGGTGCCGGCCACCGGCAAGTTGGGCTGGGTGTACACCGCATCGCTGGTGGTTTGGCGCCAGAGCAGGCCGATGGCGGTTTGCACGCTGAGCTTGTCGATCGGCTTGACGGTGATCGACGGCTTGACGTGAATCAGGTTGCTGTAGCCCGTGTAGCCCGCCAGGGAAAAGTAGTAACCGTTGGGGAACAGCGGGTTGAACGTACCGACAGTGCCATCCCCAGTCTTACGGTCGCCCGAGGCGATGTCCAGTTGCAGGCCCAGGCGCGGTTTCCAGGCCAGGCTGTCGAAGGTATAGCCGGTGCGACTGCCACCGGCCCAGGCGCGGATATCCTTGTTGCCCACCGAACCACTTTGCAGCATCGCTTCGACGTCCCAGTCAAAGCCCATGGCCGCGCCACCCAGGCGTGCGTCGAACAGGTGGCGGGTTTCGTCGCCGTCTGCGTCCAGGTAATGCGCCGCGCTGCGTTCATACACGCCGTAGTAGGCCGACAACTCGTTCTTGCCGCCCACCAGGCGCTCGACCCGCACCATGTGGAAGCGCGCGTCGCTGTTGGACTTGTCGTCGAAATGCCGCCCGTCCTGATACTGCACCGGCTGGCTGGCAATCCCGATAAAGCGCCAGTTGGATGTCTCCCAGTCGGCCCACAGCGCGTCGAAGGATTGCCGCACATTCGGGCCGTCCCGTGATGAGATGAAGCGCTGCAGGTCGAAGGCGAAATCCTGACGCCCGACACGTGCCTTCAGCGTGCCGCTGCTGAAGGCATTGACGTACTCGGCAAAGGCCAGGCGCAGGTCGACGCGATTCTGGTCGGCGCCGCCGATCGTCGTCTTGTCATACGCACGCACATCTTCGAGCTGGGTGAACACTCGCCAGTTTTCGTTCAGATGCAGGTCGGCATGCACCTGGAAGCGTTGGATCAGGTAGCGATCACGCTTCACATCGCGCACGCCGAAACCACTGGCATCGTTCATCTCGAAGCGCTCGCGCAGGGTCGCGCCCAGAGACAGGTAGGTAAACGGGTTGGCACCTGACAACGGGATGTACTTCAAGCTGTCCAGCGGTTGCGTGCGCAGCGCCGGGTTTTGCAGTACCGACCAGTCTTCCTGCCAGCGATTGGCCTTGATGGCCGGGCGTGTCGCTTGCTCATCGGCGTGGACGCTGCCGGCGAGCAGCGGCCACAGCACGGCCAGGCCCCAGCCTGTGCGACGGGTCATTTTGCCGCGTTGAGTTGATGGATCTCGGCGACGTAACCGCCCGGGAACTCGACCAACGCACTGCGACGGTCTTTACTGTCGAAGGCGGGCACCACCACTTTGGCGCCGGAGCCGGTGGCCTTGCCCAAGGTGGCCGTCAGGTCAGCCACTTGATAGCCGGTGGTTTCATGGCCGAACGGATAGGGCAGTTGCCCGTTGGTGACCAGCACTGCCATGCGCCCGAACGGCGACTCGATGTCGACACGACGATAGCTGCCGCTGGCTTGACCGATATCCACGCCACGCGCGTGTTTGTCATCGGCCAGGACTTTGCCGTGGGAGAAGCCCAGGAACGACTTGATAAAGCTGTCGGCACGGTCGGGGCTGAGGTACACGCGGTTTTCCGGCACGGTCTGGAACGCGGCGTAATCCGGGGTCTTGGTGTGCCAGTAGAGCTGCATGTTCACGCCGCCTGGCCACTGCACCACCGCGTCACGCCCGATCGGATCCGGGAAGTCGCTGACGATCACCGCCGCACCGTTTTCCCGGGCCGCCTTGAGTGCCAGGTCCATGTCCTTGACCAGGTAACCGTTGCGCTCCTGGCCGAACGGGTGCGGGATCGGCGTAGTGAAACCAAACAACGACACCGTGCCCGCCGGGGTTTGCAGCAATTGCGAGGTGGTGCTGCTCGGCACCGGCAGTACATTTACTACCACCTGGGGGGTGCTTTTGCCGCCGAAGGTGGCCAGGAAACTCTGGGCAAAACGGTCGACATCGGCCGGTGCTACGTAAACATGGCTGGTGTCGTATTGCGGTGCCACGGCCACTGCGGGCGTTGCCGCGAACGCACTGCCCATCATTTGGCCGGCCAGCAGCGTCAGTGCCAGGGAAACCTTCATCACTCGTTTACACATGCCCACTCTCCAGCACTGTCTATCGGATCGAAGCCATGAGCTTAGGGACGAGGCGGCGGTGCGAATTGTACAGGCGTGCTTGATTGAACGATTCAGCGTCTATGCTAGTCATCTGACTTCAAGCATCCGATTACACAGGTGAACGTAATGGCCAAGACTTACAGCTACGCCGCCCAGAATGCCAAGGATTCCCTCAAGCCCTTTACCTTCGAGCGCCGTGCGCCGGGGGCGGATGACGTACAAATCGATATTCTCTATTGCGGCGTGTGCCACTCCGATCTGCACACCGCCCGCAACGAATGGAACAACACCCTGTACCCCTCTGTGCCCGGCCATGAAATCGTCGGCCGTGTCACGGCGGTGGGCACCAATGTCAGCACGTTCAAAGTCGGTGATTTGGCCGGTGTCGGCTGCATGGTCGACAGCTGCCAGCACTGCGCGTCCTGCGCCGAGGGCGAGGAGCAATACTGCGAGAACGGCTTTACCGGCACCTACAACGGCCCGGTGTTCGGCGGTGAAAATACCTTTGGCGGCTATTCGGACAGCATCGTGGTCAAGGAGAAGTTCGTGCTGCGCATCTCCCACGATGATTCCAACCTGGCCGCCGTGGCGCCGTTGCTGTGCGCGGGTATCACCACCTATTCGCCGTTGCATCACTGGAAGGTCGGCCCCGGCAAAAAGGTCGGGGTGGTAGGCCTTGGTGGGCTTGGGCATATGGCCGTGAAGATCGCCCATGCGATGGGCGCGCACGTCACGCTGTTCACCACGTCGCCGAACAAACGTGAAGACGGCCTGCGCCTGGGCGCCGATCAAGTGGTGGTGTCAAAGAACCCGGACGAAATGGCCAAGGTCGCCAACAGCCTGGATTTCATCCTCAACACTGTCGCCGCTCCGCACAACCTCGATGCCTTCCTCAACCTGCTCAAGCGTGACGGCACCATGACCCTGGTCGGCGCCCCCGACAGCCCGCACCCGTCGCCGACGGTGTTCAACCTGATCTTCAAGCGCCGCGGCCTGGCCGGGTCGCTGATTGGCGGCATCCAGGAAACCCAGGACATGCTGGACTTTTGCGCCAGGCACGGGATTGTCTCGGACATCGAAATGATCGACATCCAGGGCATCAACGAGGCGTATGAGCGGATGCTCAAGGGCGATGTGAAGTATCGGTTTGTGATTGATATGGACAGCTTGAAGAAGGAAAGCCACGCGGCCTGATACACACTGCGTGTCCAAAGGTGGGAGCGGGCTTGCTCGCGAAGGGTGGGTGTCAGTTAACGTATGTGTAACTGACCCACCGCATTCGCGAGCAAGCTCCCTCCCATATTTTTTATATGTCTACTCACGGCTCAAGGCCGCTGCGGCTTCACCGACGTACTGAACGTGTTGCCCATACGCACGCTGGTCGCCGCCGGGGTGGCTAAACCGACCTTATTGGGCGGGCGCTTCTCGATGGAAATATTCTGCGCCTCGCGGTTTTTCTGCGTCGCCTTTGTGGCATTCGTGTCATTACCCATCTGTTGGCTAAGGCAGCCATAGTCGGGCGCCTTATAGCCATCCACCGTGACCTCTGCGCAATTGTCGGCATGGGCGAGTAAGGGCAGAGCGGCGCACAGCAACAGGCTGACAAGGGACGGTAACGCTTTCATCAGGGCCTCCTGGCGGGCCCGAAGGAGTGGGCCGATAAGGCTGCAAAGTGTAGTGCAGCAGGCTTCTCATCACCGTGATGTTTTTTTTGCTATCACCGTAACATCAGATTCATAAACTGGCCTCAGGATGACGGTTTTCTAGGGCGCGTCGGCCGTGCAGCGATGCAAAGCAGGGGGTGAACAGGGGGCCTGGAGGCGCGTCGCGTGCGCCCTGGTCTTGCTGTTGCTGCTGGCCGGCGGTCGTCCGGCGCAGGCAGAGTCACCGCTGCTGTCGTTGAATCTGCCGGCGCAAGACCTGGAACACGCACTGCAAGCCTACAGCCGCGCCACCGGGATGGCAGTGCTGGTGGACCGTGAGTTGACGCGGGGCCGGCGTTCCATCGGGGTGCGCGGGCGCTTTACCGCGCAAGAGGCATTGGCGATGTTGCTGACAGGGAGTGGCCTGATGGCACGTTATGCACGCAGCGATGCGTTTACCTTGCAGGCACCGCAAGTCAGCCCGCCGACCACTTCACGTGGTGCGGCGGCACGCAGCGCCGCGCGGATCAACAACAGCTACGCGTCGGCGTTACAGCAAGCCATTGAGACCAGCTTGTGCCGTTCGCCGCTGACCCGGCCCGGCAGTTTTCGTGCGCTGGTGCAGGTCTGGGTCAACCCGGACGGAGTGATCGAACACAGTCGGCTGGTCAGTTCCTCCGGCGATGAACAACGCGATGAAGCACTGGTGCGCAGCCTGAGTGCGGCCCGGGTCGAACGCCCGGCACCCAGCTCGCTGCGCCAACCGGTGACTTTACTTTTGATGCCTGACACAACAGGAACGCGCATGGAATGCACAGCAGCAAAAGGAGCCTGGGGCGGATGAAAGACACCGGGCACAGTACGATGGTCAGCTTGTTCCTGGCGTCCTACGAAGACTTCAAGGTGCGTTTGCGCAAGCGCCTGGGCTCGGAGGACCTGGCCAATGACGTATTGCACGAGACCTACCTGCGGGTCGATCGTATGGAAGTGCCGCCAAACCTGGCGCAACCCAACGCGTACCTGTACCGCATGGCCTTGAACATCGCCGCCGACCGCCGCCAGGCCGACGCGCGTTTGCTCACTGGCAGCGAGGTCGAAGAACTGCTGCAAAGCGCCGACGAAGCCCAGGACCCGTCACGCGTGGTGGGCGGCCAGAAAGAAATCCAATCCCTGGTCAAGGCGCTGTATGAACTGCCGGCACGCCGCCGCAAAATCCTCATCGCCGCCCGCCTGGAAGAGGCGCCGCACCTGGAAATCTCCCAGCGTTTTGGCATTTCCACGCGTATGGTCGAGAAGGAAATCAAGGCCGCCCTGGGCCACTGTGCCAAGCGCCTGGAAAGAAAAGTGATTCAGCGGTTCGGTCCCGGTGCCGGAAAACCGTCTTAGTGTCGAGTCCCTGATAAATCCGTGAGTACGTGCGCGCTTGAATATTTTTAACCTCTCCACCGCCCGGCCATCCGCCGCCAGCCCCCTGCACGATGAAGCCCGCGAGTGGCTGGTCCTGTTGACCTCGGGGCGTGCCACCGTGGCTGATGCCAAGGCGCTCAAAGCCTGGTGCGCGCAGAGCCCGGAACATGCCCAGGCATTCGAGCAGGCCAAGGCGCTGTGGCAGCAATTGGCCCCGGCTCTGGAGCACGTCTCGCCACCGCGCAGCTTTGGTCGTCGCGCCTTCCTGGGCGGTGCGATCGCCGCATCGGCGGCCGTGGTGATGGTGCGCGTCGGCGTACCCGGTGGCTTTGCCGGGCTTACGGCGGACTACCGCACCGAAGTCGGCGAGCAACGCCAAGTGGTGTTGAGCGAAGGGATCAGCCTGGAACTCAATACCCAGACCCGCATCAGTCGGGTGGGGCAGGGCATTGAATTGCTCGAAGGTGAAGTCGAGGTGGTTACCCACGTTGCACAACCGCTCAAGGTCCAGGCCGGCGAAGGCTGGGTGAGTGCGGCGCAGGCGCGGTTCAATGTGCGTCATACCGATCACACGGTCTGTGTCACCTGTATCGAGGGTTCGCTGTCGGTGGACGTTGCCGGCAACAGTGTGAGCCTGGGCAGTGGTCGACAACTGACCTATGGCAGCGCCGGGGTCAGTGAAGTGATCACGGTGGATACCCAGGCAGTGGTGGCCTGGCGTGAGCAGGTGCTGGTGTTCAACAACGCCACGCTGGCGACGGTGGTGGATGAGATCAATCGCTACCGGCCGGGGATGCTCGTGTTGCTGAACAACGAGCTGGGCCAGCGCCGCGTGCAGGCGCGGTTCAGCCTGCAACAGCTGGCCGGGGTAGCGTTGTTGATTCGCGATGCGTATGGCGCCAAGTGTACGGAATTGCCGGGTGGGGTGGTGTTGTTGAGTTAGTTCAACGGCCCCACCACCTGTCGATACCGTTCCACCCCCTGCGGCGTCTGTCGCACCAGGCTGATCTCCAATCCCAGTGGATCCTCGCGACGGTTACCGCTCAACTGTCGCCACCCCTTATCGGCTTCCCAAACCCGCACCTGCAAATCACTGACGCCGGTTAACACCACCACCCCATCCTTTGCCGCCGGCAGAGGAAAGCGGTCCCGCGCTGGGGCCGCTGCCCGATACAGCGAATCGCCCTTGAGCCACCACCGCACCCGTTGCAGCCCATCGCCTGCGACCGGGGCGCTGCGGATCACGTCCAGTCGAAAACCCTTACTGTCGGAACTGCGCACCGTGACTGCCGCCAGCCCCTCGGTTTTAGCCTCCCCGTCTTCCGGCGCGCTGGGGAGGGTGAGTTCGACACTGGCCCGTAAACTGATGTCCCGCTGCATCTGGTTCAATGCCCTCAGCAGCACCTCGGTCTGTTCCGTACTGGCCTGCAAGTGCTGATCGGCGCGGGTAACGCTGTCCAGGCCGCGCCAGGCGATCAAGCTGACCAATGCCATGAGCATGATCGCCACCATCACTTCTATCAGCGTGAAGCCTTGCTGGGACTGATTCATGGCAGGCGCTCCACGCGCATCAAACCGGCGGCGTCGCGGTGCAGGCTGAGACTGTGTTGCCCATCGGAGAGCACTACCCGCAGCGGCGGGCTGATCCATTCGGCATTCAGTACCAGGGTCTGGCGCGGTTCGATGTTGATCTGCATCGGTGTGCTTTCCCAGAGGCGCGGGCGCAGTTGACTGTCGCCCTGGAAGGATTCCACATGCACCCCATCATCACTGCGACGGTTGAAGCGAAAGCCCTTGGCGTCGGCGCGCCAGGTGATGGGGCGACCATCGGCGTGGGCTTCGGCCTGGGCCACTTGCAGCAGTTGGCTCAGGCGCTCGGCGTCCTTGCGCAGCAGGTGCAGTGGGTCAGGTTTGATCGTGAGGCTGATGGCGGCGCTGGCGATGCCGATAATCACCAGCACCACCATCAGCTCGATCAGGGTAAAACCTTGCTGTTTCATCACGGGCTTCCTGGAGAACTGGCGAGTCTGTGAAATAAAAGCGTGCGAATTGACCTGTAGGCTGGTGCCACGGACAAACAGGAGGTCCCTCCGATGACATTCGCCCATCGTTTCACCCTGGCCCATGGCGTGCAGGCGCTGGGTGTGTTGGCCGCCTTGGCGGGTGTGGCGGTCTGGACGCCGCTGCTCCTCACCAGCGCCGAATCCCACACGCCCCAAGCGACCCCCCAGGCATTGGCGGCACGCAGCGATAACCCGGCGTTGCAATGGTTTTCCAATACGCCGACGGCGCTGCAGGTCAAAGTCACTGGCGTGCTGGCTGGTGCCCGGGGTGCGGTGGCGATCCTCAGCCTGAATGACGGCCCGCCGCGCAGCTTTCTGCTGGGTGAACGCCTCAGCCCAGGCGTACGGCTGACGGCCATCAGAGGCGACGGTGTGGAGATCGAGCGCGGTGGCGAGAAGCTGCACGTCAACCTCGACACGTTGCCGGAGGGGCCCGCGTTGCCGCGCCTCACTCGGCCATGACCTGGGTGTCCAGGCGGGCCAGGGGCGGCGCTTCGCGGCGGGCGTCGAGCACCTGCAGGTTGACTTGAAACAGGCGGCCATCGGCGTTGATGCTCTGCTCACAACGCAGTTTCAAGCGGCCCTGGTCGCACTCGAAGGTCCGCTTGCCGCTGCGCAGGTGCCCCTCCAGGCGCAGTTCCGCCAGGCGACTCTGCGCCGCCAGCAACGCGATGGATTTGTCGCGCAACAAGCCGTTGCTCTGGGTCATCAGCCCCGCCACGCGCACGGCGGCGGCCATGGCCACGGCGATGATCGCCAGCGCCACCAGCACTTCAATCAGGGTAAAACCTTGCTCCTTGCGACGGCCGTACATGGCGCTCTCAAAGCCGGGAAACAGGCCCGCAGACTAGCGCCGGCAGTTGACCGATTGGCGACCGAAACTCCCGAGGATTTTCAATACGACTGACATGTGTTCTTGCAACACTGCGCCACGAATTGCACTCAAGCCAAGGAATGTCGAGATGGATATCGCGCGCCTAACGTCCCCATTGCCAGGCCCTCGCGGGCAGCGTGGCTTTACCTTGATCGAGATCATGGTGGTGGTGGTCATCCTCGGAATCCTCGCGGCAATGGTGGTGCCCAAGGTGCTTGATCGGCCGGACCAGGCACGGGCCACCGCAGCGAAACAGGATATCGGCGGGTTGATGCAGGCGTTGAAGCTCTATCGCCTGGACCACGGCACTTATCCGAGCATGAACCAGGGGTTGAAAGTCTTGGTGGAGCGCCCGGCGGATGCGAAGAACAGCAACTGGCGCGCTTACTTGGAGCGCTTGCCCAACGACCCTTGGGGCAAGCCCTATCATTACCTCAACCCAGGCGCCAACGGCGAAGTGGATGTGTTCTCGCTGGGCGCCGACGGCCAGCCGGATGGCGATGGCGTAAATGCCGATATCGGCTCCTGGCAGTTGTAAGGCCGGCCATGAAACGGTATTCGCCCCCAGCGGCGAAGCAGCGCGGCATGGCGATAATCAGCGCCTTGCTGATCGCCGCGGTGGTGGCGGTGCTGGCCGGTGCCATGCTCACGCGCCAGACCGTGTTCACCCGCAGCCTGGAAGCCGAGCAGTTGCGTATCCAGGGCCAGTGGCTGTTGCAGGGTGGCCTTGAACGCAGCCGCCAGATGCTCTGGGACGCGCGCCAGAAGGACGTGCTGACCCGCCTCGATCAACCCTGGGCGCGTGCCCAGGGTGGCGCATTTGAGGGGCGGATTGTGGACGAGCAGGGCAAGTTCAACCTGCGCAATCTGGTCAATCGCCAGCAGGTGGACAGCGAGCAATTGCAGAGTTTTGAGCGACTGTGCCGACTGATAGGTGTCGATCCGGCGGTGAGCCGGCGTATCAGCCAGCGGGTGATCGCCTCCTATGAACCGCCCGCCAAATACCCGATGCTGCGCAGCCTGGATGACTTGAGCGGGATCGAAGGCCTCGACCCCAACGTGTTGCAGCGCATGCAGGCCTATATCAGCGTGTTGCCCGGTCCTACCTGGGTCAACGGCAACACCGCCAGCGCCGAAGTACTCAGTGCGGTGGTGCCGCAGCTCAGCCTGTCCCAGGCCCATGGGCTGGTGGCCGAGCGTGACAGCGGGCATTGGTTTATCAACCGGGGGGATTTCGTCAATCGCCTGCGCTTGCCGCAGGTGGCGGTGGACGCGGTGCAGGTGGGCATTACCAGTGAGTGGTTTCGCCTGCAGGGCCAGGCTCGCCGTGAGCAGCGGCGGGTGACGGTTGATGCGTTGTTGCATCGCCCCGAAGACCGCGAGCCTCGGGTGATCTGGTCGCGGGTGGGCGTATGAAACGCTTGCGCATAGGCTTGCCGCCGCTTGATCAATTGACCGCTGAGAGCCAGGTCAAATTTGCCTGGCTGGACCGTGGTGTGGTGATTGAAGAGGGTTATGAAAGCTTGGCGCAGGTGGGTAGGAACCGTCAGGCAGTAGAGTGTTTTCTACACCCTCGCGACAGCCTGCTCACCAGCCTGGAGTTGCCGCCGCTGCCCGCCGCGAAAACCGCAGCCGCCGTGGCCTGCGCTGCGCAGGCGTTGATCTTGGGACCAGTGGAACAGATGCAGGTGGCTCACGGCCCGCGCGAAAGCGATGGGCGTGTGCAGGTCGCCTGGGTGCCCAAGGTCGGGTTGGAGCGGCTCGCGCAGCTGCCACTCAAGCTGCGCGGTCTGTACCCGGCACCCTTCGCCTTGCCGGTGGGCGCCGCGGCGCTGGATGACGGCTATCTGTTGACGCGCGACAGCCTGCAACAAGGCGCGGTGCATCCGCTCGGCTTGCAGGCGCTGGATGTGCAACTGGTAGACGCGGCGCAGCGTTGGAGTGGGGGTGTTCCCCATTGGGGTTTGCACGGGCGTCTGCGGCGACCCTCGACCGTTGGATGGGGCAGGGCGCTCGCCTGTGTTGCGTTCGCCACCGCCCTTTGGACCCTCGGCCTCAACCTGTACGCCGCACGTCAGGTGGAGGAAGGCCAGCGACTCAAGGCCTTGATGAGCCAGCAGGTGCGTCAGGCATTTCCACAATTGCCGGTGGTGCTCAACCCTTTGCAACAAGCCCGACAACAGGTGGCCGCCCGCCAGACCGGCGCTGCCGCCGATCCAGGCCAACGCTTCACCAGCCTGTTGCAACTGGCTGGCAGCAACCTGCCGTTCATGGTGGGCAGTGTCGACAACCTGAGCTTTGAACAGGGCCGTTTGCACGTGGAATTGCTCGCCGACAGTCGTAACCCGACGGCCGAGGGTGAATGGCAGGCCGCACTGGCCCAGGCCGGCTTCACTGCCAGCCGCGATGGCCATGCCTGGACCCTTGGCCCGGCGCAGGCTGCGGAGCAACCCGTAGGTGCCGGCGATGAGTAACGTGAAGCGACTGCGCGGCCAGGCCCAAGTGTTCTGGAGCGGCCTGGCCCTGCGCGAGAAACGCCTGCTCGGCGGCGCCGGCCTGGTCCTGGCGAGCCTGCTGACCTGGCTGGTGCTGGTGCAGCCGGCGTTGAAGAAGATCGATTACTGGCAGGCCGAAATCCCCAAGCTACGTGCTCAGGCCGAAGCCTTGCAGGTGTTGTTGCAGGACGTCGCCGCGCCGAGGCAGGGCGACGAAACCGCGCTGCGTCAAGCCCTGGACAACGCCGGCTTGCACGGCCATTACCAGTTGCAGGCGCTGGAACCCGGCGGTTGGCGCCTGACCTTCGACAACGCCCCGGCCGAGGCGGTGCTGGGTTGGCTGCTGGGCAATGCCCGTTCGTTTTCCCTGGAGGTGTCCGAGGCGCGTTTGCAGCGTGCCGTCGATACCGTCGATAACTCGGCCGGCACTGTGTCCGGGACCGTTCGCATGGATCAGGCGCTTGGCGCTAAGGAAGCTTCATGAAGTGGTCAGTCCCGCCTTTTCGTATGGTTGCACCCCTGCTGGTACTGGCGTTGAGTGCGTGCAGCAATCCGTCAACTGCACCCTTGCTGGTGGACAGTGAACTCGGCCAACCCCTGGCCGACACGCGTCGTAGTGGCGAGACCGTGCTGGATCGCCAGAGTGAACCTGCACCTAAACCTCCCGTACAACACCGAGTCACCAACAGCGCACGTGGCCACGCCCCAGCGGTGGTCAAGGCACGCAACCCGCTGGGTGACCAGCCCGTACAGCTCAACTTTGTCGACGCGGATATCCAGGCGGTGGTGCGCGCACTGTCCCGTGCCACCGGCCAGCAATTTTTGGTGGACCCTCGCGTGAAGGGTAATCTCACCCTGGTCAGCGAAGGCCAGGTACCGGCGCATCAGGCCTATGACATGCTGCTGGCGGCGCTGCGCATGCAGGGCTTCAGCGTGGTCGATGTGGGGGGCGTCGCCCAGGTGGTGCCTGAGGCCGATGCCAAGCTGCTCGGCGGGCCGATCTACACGGCCGGCAGCAGCGGCATGCAGACGCGTACCTTCCGCCTGCAATATGAAAACGCAGTCAACCTGATCCCGGTGCTGCGCCCCATCGTGTCGCCGAACAACCCGATCAATGCCTACCCCGGCAATAACAGTATTGTCATCACCGATTACGCGGAAAACCTCGCACGTGTCGCGCAGATCATCAACGGCATCGACACCCCCAGCGCCATCGACACCGATGTGGTGAGGGTGCAGAACGGCATCGCCGTGGACATCGCCGCCATGGTCTCCGAGCTGTTGGAGACCCAGGGCGCCGACCAGACCCAGAAGATCAACGTGATCGGCGACCCACGTTCCAATTCGATCATCATCCGCTCCGGCAGCCCGGAGCGCACCGAGCTCGCGCGCAACCTGATCTACAAACTCGACAACGCCCAGAGCAATCCGAGCAACATGCACGTGGTGTACCTGCGCAACGCCCAGGCGGGCAAGTTGGCCCAGTCGCTGCGTGGGTTGCTGACCGGTGAAAGCGATTCCGGCGTCAGCGACGATGCCCGTGGCAAGCTCAGTGCCATGGGCGGCAATGGCAAAAACACCGAAGGTACGAGCAATGCGCAAAACAGCAGCGGCACGCCCACCGGCAGCGGCGCGCAGTCAGGTTATGGCCCGTCCACCGGTTCGACGACGGGCACCAGTGGTACCTCCCAGGATCAGGACACTTCGTTCAGTGCCGGTGGCGTGACAATCCAGGCCGACGCCACCACCAACACCCTGCTGATCTCCGCGCCGGACCCGTTGTACCGCAAGCTGCGCGAAGTGATCGACATGCTCGATCAGCGCCGCGCCCAGGTGGTGATCGAAAGCTTGATCGTGGAAGTCGGCGAAGACGATGCCACCGAGTTCGGCGTGCAATGGCAGGCCGGCAACCTCGGTGGCAAGGGAGGGTTTGGCGGCGTCAACCTGGGGGGCAGCGGTGTGAACAGCACACCTACCAGCAAGACCAGCATCGACGTACTGCCCAAGGGCCTGAACGTGGGCCTGGTCGATGGCACCGTGGATATTCCCGGCATCGGCAAGGTGCTCGACCTCAAGGTGTTGGCCCGCGCGTTGAAGAGCAAGGGCGGTACCAACGTGCTGTCCACGCCCAACCTGCTGACCCTGGATAACGAGGCCGCAAGCATTTTTGTAGGGCAGACGATTCCGTTCGTCACCGGCAGTTATGTGACCGGCGGCGGGGGCACGAGCAACAACCCGTTCCAGACCGTGCAACGTGAAGAGGTGGGGCTCAAGTTGAATGTGCGGCCGCAGATTTCCGAGGGCGGTACGGTGAAGCTGGATATTTACCAGGAGGTCAGCACCGTGGATGAGCGGGCTTCGGTAACGGCGGGGACGGTGACCAATAAGCGCGCTATCGATACCAGTATTTTGTTGGATGACGGGCAGATCATGGTGCTTGGCGGGTTGCTGCAGGATGGGTATAGCCAGAGTAATGACGCGGTGCCGTGGTTATCGGATATTCCGGGGTTGGGGGCGTTGTTTCGTAATGAGAAGCGCAGTGTGAGCAAGACCAACCTGATGGTGTTTTTGCGGCCTTACATTATTCGGGACAGTGGGGCGGGGCGCAGTATTACGTTGAACCGGTATGAGTTTATGCGCCGGGCGCAGGGTGGGTTGCAGCCGGAGCACAGTTGGGCGATGCCGGATGTGCAGGCGCCGCAGTTGCCTTCGGTGGAGAAGGCGATTCCTGGGCAGCAGGGGCCTCGGGCGGTGATAAGGGCGGTGCCGCAGTGAGCGCCGGGTACATATCCGTTGCTGCGAGGTGGGAGCTGGCTTGCCTGCGATGGCATCAACGCGGTGTCTCTGATGGACCGAGGTGCCTGCATCGCCGGCAAGCCAGCTCCCACAGAAAAGCAATCTGCGGTACACAAAAAACTGCTTTTGATTTTAGGCGCACCGTCAAACACGCTGGCCGGAATTCGGCAGGGGTTACGGGCACATCGAGTCTAGGCGAGGTGCCGAGTGTTGGGGCAGGAGCCCTTTGCTTACTGTGGGGCTTTTCCACAGTGACCCGCCGTGAAGCCGGAACCCTAAGCCGCTGTTACCGCAGCAACGGATATGTACACCCCTCCAAAGGGCAAACCCAATGAGCCTATTGCCGTACGCCTGGGCCAAATCCCAACGCATCCTCCTGCGCCCCGGCGACCAAGGCATGCTACTGACGGTTTGCCCCTCAACCCCCGGCTGGTCGATCAGCGAAGTCCACCGCCAATTCGGCCAAACCCACCTCGAACAAGTACGCGATGACGAACTCGACGGCCTGCTCACCAGTGCCTACGCCGACACTGGTAGCGCCGCCGCCGTCGTCGGCGCGGCTGAAAACGAGGTAGACCTCGACCGCCTGATGCAAGATATGCCCGAGATCACCGACCTGCTCGACACCCAGGACGGCGCGCCAGTCATCCGCATGATCAACGCCTTGCTCACCCAGGCCGCCCGCGACGAGGCCAGCGACATCCACATCGAACCCTACGAAACCCACTCCGTAGTGCGCTACCGCGTCGACGGCACCCTGCGTGACGTGGTGTCGCCACGCAAGGCGTTGCATGGCGCGCTCGTGTCACGGATCAAGATCATGGCCCAGCTCGATATTGCCGAAAAACGCCTGCCCCAAGACGGTCGTATTGCCCTGCGCGTGGCCGGGCGGCCCATCGACATTCGGGTGTCCACGGTGCCCACCGGCCATGGCGAAAGAGTCGTCATGCGCCTGCTGGACAAACAAGCCGGGCGCCTGCAATTGGAGACCCTGGGCATGGCGCCGCAATTGCTGGCACGCCTGGATACGCTGATCCGCCAACCCCACGGCATCGTGCTGGTCACCGGCCCCACCGGCAGCGGCAAGACCACCAGCCTGTATGCCGCCCTGGCGCGGCTGGACGCGAGCACCAGCAATATCCTTACCGTGGAAGACCCGGTGGAGTACGACCTGCCGGGTATCAGCCAGATCCAGGTCAACGCCAAGATCGACATGACCTTCGGCCTGGCCCTGCGGGCGATCCTGCGCCAGGACCCGGACATCATCATGATCGGCGAAATCCGTGACCTGGAGACCGCACAAATCGCTGTGCAGGCATCACTCACAGGTCACTTGGTGCTGGCGACCTTGCACACCAACGATGCGGTGTCGGCGGTCAACCGGCTGATTGATATGGGTGTCGAACCGTTCCTGTTGGCGTCATCGTTGCTCGGCGTGTTGGCCCAGCGCCTGGTGCGGCGCCTGTGCCCGCACTGCAAGCAGGAAGACCCGTCCGCTCCCGGTACTTGGCGCCCTGTGGGCTGCGCACAGTGCAACCAGATCGGCTATAGCGGCCGTACCGGGATCCATGAGTTGTTCTGCGTCGACGACGATGTACGCAGCCTGATCCACCAGGGCGCCAACGAGCAGGACCTGCGCCTGGCCGCCCGTCGCGCCGGGATGTTCAGCATGCGTGAAGACGGCGAGCGCTGGGTGCACAGCGGCGCCACCGCGCCGGAAGAAATCCTGCGTGTGACACGGGACGCCTGATGAATCGCTATCGCTATGAGGCCGCCGATGCCAACGGCAACGTCGAGGCCGGGCATGTGGAGGCCGACAGCCAGAGCGCGGCGTTTGCCAACTTGCGTAGCCGAGGCTTGACGGCGTTGCTGGTGCAGATCGAGGGTAATCAGCAAGCCGCGGCCGGCAGCAGCCTGTTCACTGCCAAGCTGTCGGACAACGACCTGGCCTGGGCCACGCGGCAACTCGCAAGCCTGTTGGGCGCGAGCCTGCCGTTGGAAGCCGCGTTGAGTGCCACGGTGGAGCAGGCCGAGAAAAAACATATCGCCCAGACCTTGAGCGCGGTGCGCGCCGATGTGCGCGGTGGCATGCGCCTGGCGGATGCGTTGGCGGCGCGGCCACGGGATTTTCCGTCGATTTATCGCGCGCTGATTGCGGCGGGGGAGGAGTCCGGCGACCTGGCCCAGGTGATGGAACGCCTGGCCGACTACATCGAAGATCGCAACAACCTGCGCGGCAAGATCCTCACCGCGTTTATCTATCCTGGCGTGGTGGGGTTGGTGTCCATTGGCATTGTGATTTTCCTGTTGAGCTATGTGGTGCCGCAGGTGGTCAGTGCGTTCTCCCAGGCGCGCCAGGATTTGCCCGGGTTGACCCTGGCGATGCTCAATGCCAGCGATTTCGTCCGCGCCTGGGGTGGGTTGTGTTTTGCCGGGATGGTCGGTGGTTTCTGGAGCTGGCGCCTGTATTTGCGCAACCCGGTGGCACGTTTGAGTTGGCATAGCCGGGTGTTGCGCTTGCCGCTGATCGGGCGTTTCGTGCTGGGCCTGAACACTGCGCGGTTCGCCTCGACCCTGGCGATTCTCGGCGGTGCCGGGGTGCCGCTGTTGCGCGCCCTGGAAGCGGCGCGGCAGACCCTGTCCAATGATCGCCTGAGCCAATGTGTCAACGACGCCACCGCCAAGGTGCGCGAAGGCGTCAACCTGGCCCCAGCGCTGGCGGTGGAAAAGGTGTTCCCGCCGGTGTTGATCCACCTGATCGCCAGCGGTGAAAAGACCGGCGCGTTGCCGCCGATGCTGGAGCGTGCGGCGCAGACCCTGTCGCGGGATATCGAGCGCCGGGCCATGGGCATGACCGCGTTGCTGGAGCCGTTAATGATTGTGGTAATGGGCGCCGTGGTGTTGGTGATCGTCATGGCGGTGCTGTTGCCGATCATTGAAATAAACCAGCTGGTCACCTAGCTCACCCGACCGACCTCGGGTGCCTTGTAGCGTCACATTTTCACACCCTGCGCGGGCTCCAGCCACGCCTGCTGAAACCTCGCTGTCACCTGCGCCCAAACCGCTCGAAACCGTGACCAAAACACCCGAGAATCTTTTTAAAAATCAAGGCGTTCCTCCCGAGGTTTTTTCCCATAACCGTCATCGGAAACTGCGACTTTCTCTCCCATGGTTTTACCCCTGGCCACCCCCGTAGCTACCCCAGGTAGTTCAGGCTCGGGACCGAAGCCATGGCGTCATGCAAGAGCCCTCTACCCCAAACGTACAAACACGACGAAAGGAGATTCTTCATGTTTAAGCGCAACGTTCTCGCGGTATCCGTGACCCTCGCCGCACTGTGCTCGGCCCAGGCTGCAATGGCAGACATCAATGGCGGCGGCGCGACTCTGCCACAGCCGCTGTATCAAACCGCTGGCGTACTCACCACTGGCTTCGCTCCGTACATCGGTGTGGGCAGCGGCAACGGCAAATCGGCGTTCCTGAACAATGACTACACCAAGTTCGTGGCTGGCGTGACCAACAAGAACGTGCACTGGGCTGGCAGCGACTCGAAGCTGAGCGCCACTGAGCTGTCGACCTATGCGTCCACCAAGCAACCTGCCTGGGGCAAGCTGATCCAGGTGCCTTCGGTAGCCACTTCGGTTGCCATTCCGTTCAACAAGGCAGGCACCAACGCGGTTGACCTGAGCGTTGACCAACTGTGTGGTGTGTTCTCCGGTCGTTTGACCACTTGGAACCAGATCACCAACTCCGGCCGCACTGGCCCGATTGCCCTGGTGTATCGCAGCGAGTCCAGCGGCACCACTGAACTGTTCACACGCTTCCTGAATGCCAAATGCACCGAAGCCCAACCTTTCGCTGTGACCACCACCTTCTCTTCAAGCTACGGCGGTGGTCTGCCATCGACGGCGGTGGCCGCCACTGGCAGCCAGGGCGTGATGGATGCATTGAACGCCGTTGAAGGCCGTATCACCTACATGAGCCCGGATTACGCGGCGACCACCCTGGCCGGTCTGGATGACGCCACCAAAGTCGCCAAGGTTGGCGGTGTTTCCCCTGCACCTGCCAACGTCTCGGCTGCAATCGGCCTGGTTCCAGCGCCAACCGAAGCCCGCGCTGATGGCTCGTTCATCGACGCTACCAACCCGGACAACTGGGTGCCGGTGTTTGCTGCCACTGCAAGCGGCCCAGCCACCTTCGCTTACCCCTCCAGCGGCTACCCGATCCTGGGCTTCACTAACCTGATCTTCAGCCAGTGCTACGCCGACGCTACCCAGACCACCCAAGTGCGCAGCTTCTTCGCTCGTCACTACGGTGCTTTCGGTAACAACGACACCGCCATCAGCAACAACCGCTTCGTACCGCTGCCAGCCAACTGGAAAAAAGCCGTGCGTGACACCTTCGCCACAGCTTCCAACGCTCAAGGCATCGGCAACACCAGCGTCTGCAACGCCATCGGTCGTCCGCTGTAACCCAAGCTTCCACGACCCGCACTACCGATCAGCAACGGCCTGTGCCGTTGCTGATTTTTTTGCGTTAACAGCCCTGCATGAACTTTCCATGACAGAAGTTCAGTCCCGCGCCTTGCCAACCGCCTAACCCTCATACGTGAGGCTGTCTTGCTCCCAGGCGATAACAAAGAAGGAAGAGTCCCGATGGTCCGCTGCAAAACACCGGTTAACCTCAAAGCCCCAGTGACCGTCCTGCGCCTCAAGCCTTTGGCGCAGGCCATCGCCTTGTTGATGGTGGCCGGTAATGCCCAGGCGGCTACGGCGTTCAGTTCCGGCTGGTTTGCCGACAAGGGCGCTTCCCAGGCGAGCACGGCCGCGCGGACCGGTGCCGGCCAGGTGCCCGGAATTCCTTCGCTGAACCAGCAGGCACAGGCCAAGCAGCAGTTGGCGCGTTCCATCAGCACGTTGAACACCAGCGTCGCGGCGATTGCGGCTCAGCAGGCGGCGCAAGCGGCGGGGCGTCAGGCAGCGTTCGGTCAGGTCTCGAACATCCCAGACGGTTTGGGCAAGGGCGGCCTGCAGGTCGATAACAGCCTGACCCAGGGCTGGACCAACGCCAAGGGCCCGATCCAGAGCCAATCCGGCGGCAAGACCACGGTGACCATCGAGCAGACGGCCGACAAGGCGATCCTCAACTGGGAAACCTTCAACGTCGGGCGCAATACCACCGTCGATTTCCAGCAGCAGTCCACTTGGGCAGTGCTCAACCGCGTCAATGACCCGAATGCGCGGCCCAGCGAAATTCAAGGCCAGATCAACGGCGCCGGCACGGTGATGATCATGAACCGTAACGGTGTGGTCTTCAGCGGCACCAGCCAGGTCAACGTGCGTAACCTGGTGGCGGCGGCCGCGACCATGACTGACGACCAGTTCACCCAGCGCGGGCTGTACGTCGACACCAATGGTACTCAGCCCACGTTCACCGACGCGGCGGGCAAGGTTGAAGTACAGCGCGGCGCGCTGATCCAGACGCACACTGCCGCTACCTCCACGGACTCAGGCGGCTATGCCTTGTTGCTGGGCAGCGAAGTGGAAAACGCCGGGACTATCATCACTGCCAAGGGCCAGGCCACCCTGGCGGCCGGCGACAGCTTTTACATTCGCAAGGGCGTCGGTACGGCGGGCAACGACCGCTCCACCACCCGTGGCAACGAAGTGGCGACCAGCCTCAAGGCCGGCAGCACCGCGGGGAACGTCACCAACAGCGGCCTGATCATGGCCTCCACCGGCGACATCACCCTGACCGGCCACCAGGTGCAACAAAACGGCGTGGCCCTGGCCAGCACCTCGGTGGATACACGCGGCACGATTCACTTGCTCAACGCCGCCAGCGACACCCGCGGCAGCGTGACCCTGGGCGAAGGCAGCACCACCGCGGTCCTGCTCGACGCCAGCGGCAGCACGGCCCTCAACAGCCAGAAAGACAACGGTCTGATCAAGCTCGACGGCACGCCCGCCAACCTGATCACCGGGCAGTTCAATAACCTCAGTGCTGTGGTTGACCGTACCGATCAGTCGCGCATCGAGATTGTCAGCGGCGGCACCGTGGACTTCCAAAAGGGCTCGATCACGTTGGCCACCGGCGGCCAGGTAGCGGTCAGCGCCGGCCAGCGCAGCCTGGTGCGCGATGGCGCGATGATCGACGTGTCGGGTGCCATCGGCGTCAAGGTGGCGATGGAGTCCAACGCCATCAAGATCAACGTGCAGGGCAATGAGCAGCGCGATGCGCCGGTCAACCGCGACGGTGGGCAACTGATCAACAATGATGTGTGGGTCGATCTGCGCGAGCTGGTGTTCGTGCCGGCCGGCACCAACGGCTACGCCACCGACCGTTGGTACACGGCCGGCGGCTTGCTGGAAGTGGGCGGCTACCTCGGCACCCAGGGCCACTCGGTGGGCGAATGGATGGCCCAGGGCGGCACCGTGACCTTTACCGGCAAGGAGGCGGTGACCCAAAAGGGCGCGCAGATCAACCTGTCGGGCGGCACCGTGGATGTGCAGGCTGGTTACATTCAGCAGACCTGGCTCAAGGGCCCGGATGGCCGCTTGTATGAGGTGTCGAAAGCGCCGGGCGACATTCTCTACTCCGGTTTCTACAAGGGCTATGAAGACACCAGCGTCCGCTGGGGCCAGACCGAGTCTTACTACAACCCGCTGATCGCTCCCCAACGCCGCTATGAAGCCGGTTACACCGTGGGCCGCGATGCCGGCAAGCTGGTCATCGGTACCTCCAGCGCAGTACTGGAAGGCCAGGTGATCAGTGATGTGTTCCAGGGTGATCGCCAGACCCAGGCACCGACGATCAACCTCGACGGCTACCAGCAATCCCAGAAAGCCAGGGCCCAGCGTGCGCAACTGATCATTGGCCAATACATTCCGGTCTACAACAAAACCACCGGCACGCTGCGCTATGCCCTGAGCGGTACGTCCGACCAGGTGCTGATCGACAGCAACACGCAGAAAATCGCCGACGGCCTGGACCTGGGCACTGTGCTGCCGTCCGATCGCCAGGGCAAGATCCTGCTCGACAGCGATCAGCTCAATGGCGCCCGGTTGGGCGCGGTCAAAGTCGCTGCCAAGCAACAGGTGAACGTCAATGGGGCGCTCAGCGTGGCGGACGGTGGCGATATCACCTTGTTCGGGCCGGGTGTGCAGATCAATGCCAACCTCACCGCCCACGGCGGCAGTGTCAACGCCGGCAACATCCTCAGCCAGGTCGACCCGCTCAAGGCCGGCGAGGTGACGGACACGATCCTGGCCGGTGGTTCGAATGTGAACGTCGCCGCCGGCGTCAAACTGGACACCAGCGGTCGCTGGAATAACCTGGCCCTGGACCCGGCCGCCAGCGCAGGTGTGGCCTATGTGAACGGCGGCAAGGTATCCCTGCGCAGTGCCAGCAATGTGAACCTGGCCGCCGGCAGTGTCGTGGATGCGTCTTCCGGGGGCACCCTCGGCGTGGATGGCAAACTCACGGGCGGCAAGGGCGGCAATGTGACCCTAGGCGCCCTGGGTGCCCTGGCCTTGGAGGGTGACGTGCGCGGCTATGGCGTCAACGGCGGCGGCACCCTGGCGTTGCAGGCGCATAAAGTACAGATCGGCGAAAGCACCAATGCGGTGGGCAGCGACACCCTGAAACTGGCCGGTGATTTCTTCAACAAGGGCTTCTCGGCCTACGACATTACCGGCAATGAAGGGCTGATCGTCACCGACGGTACTCAGGTCGACGTCAGCCTGCCGGTCTTTCGATTAGGCGCACAGGCCTCGGGTATGCCAACCGGTAGCGATCCTGCCACCGCACTGGAACGCTGGACGCCGCCGCTGTATCAGGAAGACGCTGCCAAAGGCGTGCTGACCCAACGCCGGGGCGCCGGTGTGAGCCTCACCGCCGGCCATGTCAATTCCACCGCCGCGCAATTGGCGACCACGGCGCTCACCGTCGGCCAGGGCGCGGTGATCCATGTGGACCCCGGCCAGGCGATCAACCTGCGCAGCGTCGGCCAATTGACGATGGACGGCACGCTCAATGCCTGGGGCGGCAACGTGAGCCTGGGCGGCTTGACGACGGGCGCCTCTGAAGCGGTGAATGCCATCGGCCATGGCCGCTCGATCTGGGTCGGCGAGCAGGCGGTGATCGACGTCTCGGCACGGGCTGCGACGGCGGTGGACAACCGTGGGCGCACTTATGGCCTGGTGCGCGACGGCGGCAGCCTCAACATTGGCGGCACGTTCGACCTGAACACCGGCCTGGCCAAGGCCAGTGATTTGTTCGTGGTGGTGCGTAACGGCGCGCGCCTGGAGGCCTCCGGCACCCAAGCCCTGATAAACGTGCCGGGGCAAGGCGCTGTGCAAGCGGCCAGCAATGGCGGCAGCATCACGCTGGCGTCCAATAACGGCTTGTACCTAGAGGGCAGTTTTGTCGCCAGGGCCGGGGGCGCCGGTGCGGCGGGCGGTAGTCTCAACGTGGCGTTGGACACCCCGTATTACCAGAAGGCATCTGTCACCGATCGCGTCCTCAAGGTGCGTGAACTGGTGTTGGGTCAGGCGCATCAACCGACGGCGCTGGCTGGCACTGCTGAAGACGCTGCCGCGAGCCTGGCGTATGGGCAGGGGCGGTTGGGTGTGGATCAAGTCAGCGCGGGTGGTTTCGATAACCTGGCGCTGTTGAGCAACGGCCTGTTGAGCTTTGACGGTGACGTTACCTTGAACATGGGCCAGAGCCTGCGCCTGTACAGCCGTGGATACGGCCTCAGCGACAATGCAGCAGGCAACTCGCGCATCAACCTGTCCGCGCCGCACCTGCTGTTGGCGGGTTTCCTCGCACCTGAAGAGACGGGCAAAGACCTCTATGTGCGACCGGTGCCGGTGCTGCCGGCCCCGTCCCAGCAGGCAACCGAGGCGCAATTGACGGCCACCGGCAGCCTGATCGACGTGCGCGGCAATGTCATCTTCGGTAACCGCAGCCACGTGTTTCGGGCGGACAACAGCCAGGCCAGCCTTGAGCGTCGGGGCTTCGACCAGGTCAACCTGACCAGCCAGGGCGACCTGCGCTTTCTCGCCGGTGCGGCCGAGAATGACATCATTACCGGTGTCAGCACGCAGTTGCTGACCCAGGGCGATATGACCTTGCGCGCCGCGCAACTGTACCCGGCCACTGAAGTCAGTGCCCGCGTCATCGCCGGCTACCGGGGGCAGTCGACCACCACCTCCCTTGACCTGGATTTTGATCCCTTGCGTACGCTGACCATCGGTCGCGTGGGCAGTGCCGACGCGCCTATCCCTTATTCGGCGTTCGGCCGCCTGCAACTGGGCGCGGCCACGGTGCGCCAAGGTGGCGTGGTGCGCGCGCCCCTGGGGTTGATCGATATCGGCAGCATGGGCAGCAGCGTTGTGCAACTGTTGCCAGGCAGCCTGACGTCGGTGAGTGGCAAAGGCCTGGTGCTGCCCTATGGCGGAACGCTGGACGGCCAGGTCTACAAATACAACGGCAAGACGGTGAAATTTATCGGTCAGGGGGGCGTGGTCACTCGCGAAGGTGACCTGAATGTCGGGGTCATCCTCGGTGGCAAGACGATCAGTGTGTTGCCTGACGCCACGTTAGACTTGTCCGGCGGAGGCGATTTGCTGGGTGCCGGCTTTGTTTCAGGGTGCGGTGGTTCCACGGATGCGCGCTACAACCCGTTGGTGCAGTTTGGTGCCAATGGCGGGTTCGTGCTGCCGGGGCTGTCCACCAACCCGATCTATGCGATTGTGCCGGGGATCCAGCCAGGCGCCGCGCCGGTCGCGGCGGAGGGCGGGGCCGTGACGCCGTTGGTCGGCCAGCAGATCACCATCGGCGCCGGTGTGCCCGGTTTACCGGCGGGCACTTACACGCTGATGCCGTCGACCTACGCGTTGATGCCAGGTGCCTTCCGCGTCGAGATCAATGGCCTGGCCGGGCAGGGCAGCGGGACCGCGACCACCTTGATGCGCAACGGTTCGTGGGCCACTTCCGGGCACCTGTCGATCGCCCATACCGGGATCAGCAACAGCGTGGCCAGCCAATTGACCCTGACCTCGGCCGACACCCTGCGCCGCTATTCCGACTACAACGAAACCCGTTACGCCCAGTTCGCCAGGGCCGATGCGGCCAGGTTGGGTGTGCCACGGCCGATGCTGGAGGCCGATGCGAAGACCTTGAAACTGGCCCTGCGTCCGGGAGACGGCGCCGAGGCCTTCTCGTTCCAGGGCATCGGGCGCTTCGGGGCCGCATCGGGAGGGTATGGCGGCACGGTGGCAGTGATCGACCGCAGTACCCAAGGAATCGAAGTGGTCGGCGCGGGGCAGTCGGCGACAGCCGGGTTCGCCGGCATCACCTTCAACGCCGACAGCCTGAATGCACTGGGGGCTTCGCGGTTGGTGGTGGGGGGGATGACGGTTGTGGAGTACGGCCAGTCCGGGAACTTCATTTACCTGGCGAACGGGGTCAATCGCGCCGATAGCAACGTGATCTTGCGAAATGGCGCAACCCTTGCGGCGCCGGAAGTGTTCCTGGTGAGTAACACCGGCTCGATCATCGTGGAGCAGGGGGCCTCGATCAACACCCTGGGGCGCGGTAATGCCAGCTACGATGCCCGTGACGGCTATATCTACCAGGTGGCCAACACGCTGGCGGTGTCCAATGGCCTGCTCAACGTGATCAGTGCGCCCAAGGTGGGCAGTGTGATCAGCCAGGGGATCAATATCGGTGCCTGCAGCAGTGGGGTGTGCGGTGGCCAGACCGGGCTGTACTCCAACGGCAGCATCGTGGCCCTGACCGACAGCACCTTCCAGCTCGGCGAACAGGTGCGTTACGGCACCCGTCACCTGAACCTGGGCGTGAGCACCCTCAATCTGGGCAGCGCCGAAGCCCTGGCCGCAGCGGCGGCGGCGAATCGCTTGCCGACCGGGCTGACGCTCAGCCAGGCACTGCTGGATCGATTGCTGCGCGGCGATACGCAGTTCGGCGCCCCGGCGCTGGAAACCCTGCAGCTCTCGGCCCGCGACGGATTCAACTTCTACGGTAATGCGGTACTCGACACCTATGACCCGCTCACCGGCAAATCGCTGCTGAGCAACCTGATGCTATCCACCCCGGCCCTGTACGGCGCCGGGGGTGCCAACGACGTGGCGTCGATCCACACCGCCAACCTGATCTGGCTGGGCGCGATCACGGCGCCGGGCGCGGTGGTAGCGGGTGGCGCGGGCACCGGCAGCGGGCGCCTGGACGTCAACGCCGAACGGATCGAGTTCGGTTATGGCGCCTTTGGCCAGCCGAGCAACGTGAAAAGCTTCGACCGTCTGGCCCTGGGCTTTGCCAATGTCACTCTCAACGCCAGCGAGCGCATCACGGCCAACCATAAGGGCAGCCTGTCGGTGTATCAGCGCCAGGGCGCGTATGACCCGGTCAGCGGCTTTCAGTACAGCGGCGGCAACCTGACCATTCGTACGCCGTTGATGACCGGTGAAGCCGGCTCGGTGAACGTGATCAAGGCGGGCGGTGCGATTGATATCGGCGCCTCCGCCGGCCCGCGTGGCACGGCCAGCGGCCAGGGTGCCGAGCTGTCGCTGCAAGGCGAGAGCATTCGGGTGGCCAGTGCGGTGGTGCTGCCCAGCGGCAAAGTCAGCCTCAGCGCCCGTGGCGATGTGATGTTGACCGACGACGCCTTGATCGACGTGGCCGGTCGCGCCATCCCCTTCAACGACGTGACCCAATACGGCTGGGGCGGCGATGTGCTGCTGGACAGCCGCAGCGGCAATATCCTGCAGGCGGCGGGGTCGACCATCGACCTGTCCGCCAAGCACAACCAGGCCGGTAAGCTGCGCGCTGTGGCAACGGACGCGGCCGGGGGCATCGTCGACCTGCAAGGCAAGATCCTCGGCAGCAGCAGCGGCCACTACCTGGCCGGCGGCACCTCAATACCGTACCTGGCCGGCACCGTGGAAATCCAGGCGCAACGCCTGGGCAGCAGCGGCGCCCTCGACCAACAGTTCGCCGACCTCAACCAGCGCCTCAACAACGGCGAAGTCTTCGGTGCGCGCAGTTTCCAGCTCAAGCAGGGTGACCTGACCATCGGCAACGGGCTCAAGGCCGGCACCATCAGTGTGTCGGTGGACAATGGCAGCCTGCGCGTCAACGGTCTGGTGGACGCCAGCGGCGAGCGGGTCGGCAGCATCAACCTGGCGGGCAAAAATGGCCTGACCCTGGACAGCACGGCGGTACTCGACGCCCATGGCAGCAAGCTGCGGGTGGACAGCTACGGCAAGATCATCGACGCGCCGAACCGCGCCAGTGTGGTATTGGGGTCGGGCACCGGCCAACTGACCCTGGCCGATGGCGTGCGCATCGACCTGCGCCATGGCACCGACGGCGCGGCGGGCAACGATGGGCGCAATCGCGGCACCCTGGCGCTGAACGCGCCTCGGTTGTTCAACCCGGACGGCAGCAGCAATGACATCAATATCGATGCCAGCGGGCGCCTGATTGTCCAGGGCGCACGCTCGATAACCCTCAACGGCATGGCCACCTACGACGATGCGCCGGAAAAAACCGACCCGACCGCCAGCGGCAGACCGTATCAGGAGATCACCCAGGGTTACCTGGATGGCAAGCACGCCTTGAGCGAGGCGTTTATCAATGCGGCGAAGAGCAACCTGAACTTGCTGAACAACAAGCTCGCCGGGTTGAACAACGCCACTTATGCCGATGCCTTCCATCTGCGTCCTGGCGTGGAAATCGTCAGCAAGACCCCGGACGGCGATTTGGTGGTGCAGGGTGATCTGGACCTGTCCGGCTACCGCTATGCCAGCCTCAACCCCAATAGTCAGAAGGACAACTCTATTTATGGTTCCGGCGAGTCCGGCAGCCTGACCCTGCGCGCCGGCGGCGACCTGAATATCTACGGCAGCATCAACGACGGCTTCGCCAAGCCGCCGGTGTCCGAGGATGACAAAGGCTGGGTGCTGTTGCCGGGTGTCGATTTCAGTGGTGGGAATATCGTGGTGCCGGGCAACGGTGTGACCCTGGCGGACGGCACCGCCTTCCCGGCCGGAGCCACGCTTAACTACGACTTGCCGATCAAAGGCTTGACGGTGGCTGCCGGCACGCGCTTGCCGGTCGTCGCGACATTGGCCCAGGACCTGGTGCTGCCCGCTGGCAGCGTGTTGTCGGCCGATGTGCGCGATGGCAGCGGTAACCTGCTGTTCGCCGCCGGCACCTTGCTCAGCCAGGCGCAAACCCTGGTGGCGGGCACACAACTGGGCGCCGGCATGCTGTTGACCGAGGGCACCCGCCTGCAAGCCATGACCTGGCCTAAAGGGGTGCCGTTGCCCACCGTGCACGGTGCAACGCTGGCCAATAACAGCGTATTGCTCAGCGGCAACAAGGCCTTGCCAAAAGGCGGGTTGATCCCCGCCGGCACCGATGTGAAGTTGCCCAACGGGGCGACGTCGGTGCAATTGCGCGTCGGCGTTTCCGGCGCCGCCGGCCAGGTATGGGCGATCTCGCCGATGCTGGCTGAAGGTACTCAATCGTGGTCGTTGCGTCTGGTGGCAGGCGCCGACACCGAGGCGGCTGACAGCCGTATCCTGCAAGCCCATCCGCGCAGTGGTGAGATCCACTTGGCGGATAACCACTACGGCATGTTCGCCAAGGAAATGCCGGCCAAAGGTGTGCAGACCTGGACCGCCCAGGCAGTGATTGATATGGGATTTGCCGGGGTGGTCGTTAAGGAGGGCGACCCGATTGACCAGGCGGTACTCGACGGCTTCGGGTTGGGTTCAATCGAGGACTTCTGTGCCGCAACGCCGGAGTACTGCAAGCCCAAGGTGACGTATGTGTTTACTCAATATGCCGCGGATGATTTGGCCAATAATGGGATCAACGTCGTCGTCGGCACCGAAATGACCGATGCTTTTTTCCAGAGTATCGGTTACCCCTCGGTTGAGGAGGTGTGTGCCACTGCTCCGGACTATTGCCTGCTGAAGGCAGACAAGGAATACGCCGCCGTACCCTCAAGCACGCGATTTAGCGTCATCCGCACCGGCACAGGTGACCTTGAGCTGTTGAGTGCGGGCAGCCTGAGCATGGATTCGTTGTACGGCGTCTACACGGCCGGCACCTCGTCGACCGGCACCTTTGCCGGCGACCCTTACAACCTGCCCAAGGCGAAGCCGGCAGGCGCTGACCCTGCGGCCAAAACCGTGCTGAATGACACCGGCAGTTTCTTTGAAAAGTTCGTCAATGGTTCGCCCACCAGCATCTACCGTGCCTGGTACCCGGAGGCCGGGGGCAACCTGACGCTGACTGTCGGCGGCGACCTGACCGGCAACATCACCAGCGTCACCGGTTTGAACCCTGCGCGACCCAACCCACGGGATGCCGGCGTGGACTCGGCGGCCGTCGGCAACTGGTTGTGGCGCCAGGGCAGCAGCGACGTGGCGACAGGCGGGCAAGCCCAGCCGACGGCGTGGTGGATCAATTTCGGCAGTTACACCGCGACGACGGCGGCGGACAAACTGCTCGGCTTTACCGGCTTCGGTGCCCTCGGCGGCGGGAACGTGGATGTCGATGTCAGCGGCAACGCCGGCGTATTGAACACGCTGGGCTACAGCACCCAACATGTCGAGGCGAACCCGCATAGCCAGGGCCTGGTGCTGGCCGTGGGCAGTACGGGCCGTGTCGCCAGCGATGGCAGCCTGCAGTTGACCGGTGGCGGCGATCTGCGTGTGCGCATCGGTGGGGCACTGAACCCGGCCAGCGTCGCCGATAGCGGTGACCATCGCGATGGTGTACTGGTCAACCTGCGGGGTGACGTGCAGTTGCGCAGTGCCACCGTGGGCAGCGTCGACGTGATGTATGGCAGTGTCGCCGGCGTCCAGAGCCCCGGCGAAACCCGTGCATACGATCCACTGGTCGCGACCCGTGGGGTGGCTCGCGGCGGGATGACCCTGGTGCCAGGTGACGCCACATTCAACCTGCAGACCCTGGGTGACCTGGTGGTGCAGAACGTCGAAGACCCGGGGCGAGTCGTGCTTTCCCATCTGTCCCCCTTCGCTCAAGGGGCTGAACAGGGCACCGGTACCAGTTGGTTCACACTGTGGACCAAGGGCACGTCGATCGACCTGTTTTCCTTGGGCGGCAACCTGACGCCCTTCAGCCGATCCGACGCGACGGCCGACTTGGCGGTGGTCTATCCGTCGATCGTCAGGGCTACGGCCGCCAGCGGCAGTCTGTATTACGGTAAAGCGGCCCAGGCGCAGGCCAACGGCGACAACAACTACACCTACCCACTGCTATTGGCGCCCGGCGAGAACGGCCAGCTGCAGTTCATGGCCCAGGACTCGATCTACGCCGGCGGCATGACCGTCAGCCAATCCGGGACGGCGCAGAGCACCACGGCGACCCCTTGGCATCCGGCGTATCAGGGCCGCATCGGTAACGCGGTGAAGGCCAGCAACCTGTCGGTCAACGGCAACTCGGGTAGCCAGCCGTTATTTGTGTTCGGGCCGGGTACGGCTGCGCTGTCACCCGGTGGCAGTGCTGAACCTGCGCGTTTCTACGCGATTGACGGCGATCTGGTTGGGGTCAGCAGTGGCCGAGTGATTGCGTTCGGTACAACGGTGGGCAGCTTGCACGAAGGCCAGACCTGGTATGAGGGCAATGGATCGGTATGGATGATGGCTGGACGGGATATTGTCAGCAGCGGTCGGCGCTTCGGTCAGGACTCGCTTGCTGTTGCAGGCATGCGCACCCAGGATAACCTGATCATTCACGACAACCCTAACGACATCTCCGTGGTGTCCGCCGGACGCGACATTCTCTACAGCAACTTCCAGGTCGCTGGCCCCGGCCTGCTGGAGCTGTCGGCGGGACGCAATATCCTCCTGAGCGGTTCCGGGGCGTTGGGTGAGTCCAGCGTGACCAGCCTTGGGCCCCTATTGGCCGGGGACAACCGTCCTGGGGCGAGTATCGTCATGCAAGCAGGTGTCGGCCCCCATGGACCGGATTACCTGCGCTTCGTCGAGGCGTACCTGAACCCCGTCAACCTGGCGCAACCTGGCGAGTCGATTCAAGGCAATAAGGTCGCCAAGACGTACGAAAACGAACTGGTCACCTGGCTCGCCGAGCGCTTCGGTTTTGTCGGCGATACCGCACAGGCACGCGCCTACTACGCGGCACTGCCCGCCGAGCAGCAACGGGTGTTCGCCCGCGACCTGTACTTCGCCGAACTCAAGGCCGCGGGGCGTGAGTACAACACTGACGGCAGCGTGCGCCAGGGCAGTTACCTGCGTGGTCGTGCCGCCATTGCCGCGCTGTTCCCGGACAAGGACGTGGCCGGCAACCCGATTGCCTACACAGGCGACATCACACTGTTCGGCGGCTCGGGTGTGCACACCAACTTCGGGGGTTCGATCCAGATGTTCACCCCAGGCGGCAGCCAGACCTTCGGCATCGAGGGCGAAGCGCCGCCGTCGACGGCGGGGGTGATTACCCAAGGCGCCGGCGATATCCAGCTCTATTCCATGGGGAGCATCCTGCTCGGCCAGAGCCGCATCATGACCACCTTCGGGGGTTCGATCATGGGTTGGACCAGCGAGGGCGACATCAACGCCGGTCGAGGCTCCAAGACCACCGTGGTGTACACACCGCCCAAGCGTGTCTATGACAACTGGGGCAATGTGGCCCTGTCGCCGTCCGTGCCGAGCACCGGTGCGGGGATCGCCACGCTCAACCCGATTCCGGAAGTGCCGGCGGGGGACATCGACCTGATCGCGCCGTTGGGCACCATCGACGCGGGCGAAGCGGGCATTCGTGTGTCGGGTAACGTCAACATCGCCGCCTTGCGTGTCGTGAACGCGGCGAATATCCAGAGCCAGGGCAAGTCGTCCGGGGTGCCGGTGTCTGCTGCGGTCAACACCAACGCCATGACGTCGGCCAGCGCGGCGGGGGCGGCGGCGTCCCAGGCGGCGGAAGACGCGGCGCGCAGCCAGCAGGCGGCGGCCAAGCAGGGCCGGCCGTCGATCATGACGGTTGAGGTGTTGAGCCTGGGCAACGAACCATTGCCGCAGGAGCCTGCACCGGCGCAGAAAACCTCCGGCTACAACCCTGACAGCCCGGTGCAGGTACTGGGCGCGGGGCCGCTGAGTGAACAAGCGCGGGCACGGCTGACGGAGGAGGAGCGCAAGCAGATCAGTTTGTAAGGCGTTTGAAGGCCGTGTGGGAGCGAGCCAGTCGCGCCGCCGCTCCCACATTTTCGCCCTGTGTTGGGCTTGCGATTACGGGCTGTCCTTGAGGGTCTTGAACGCCTCGATGCGTTTGATCAGGCGCGCGTTCTTCGCCGAATCGGCATTACCAAACAGGAAGGAGAAGTCCGACGTCAGTTGGGAGGCGCCGGCAATCGCCGCGTACTGGTGGCAGTCGTTGCAGTTCTTGTTTTGCACGTAGGTTTCGAGGGTGGTGTTGGCGACGACGACACTCTGGTCGCTGACAAACGGTCCATAGGACAGCGGCACCTTCACGTTGGGCCCAGGGCCCGGATCGTTGGGCGCGTTAGGCGTTTTGGACCACAGCACATTCACCAGTTTGTAGTACTGGAACACCGATTGGCCCTGGGTCTTCTGGGCGAAGGTCTGCTGCACAGCGGTGTTCAGCATCTGCAGGTCCTGGGGCGTGGCATTGACCCGCGTGGCCTGCACCGGCTGATCAAGGGGCGTGCAGTCGGGCGGCGTGTGGGTGGCATCGCATTGCACCCGTGCGACGTTGGGCGTGCAGGCATCACCGGTGCAGGTCGGGTTGTTGAAACTGTAGCCCTCGGGCGCAGCCGTGCCGTTGTCCGGCACGTTGTCGACCTGCTCGAAGGTGGTCCAGATGAAGTTCGGCTGAGTCTGGGTCTTGTTGATGATGTGCAAGCCCACCAGCCCCACCACTTCCTGGGTGCACTGCAGCGTGTCGGGGCGCTGCAGCCAGGCGACGGTGGTCAGGTAACGCCCATACAGCTGGGGTTTGTTGGTGAGTACGCGCCAGGCTGCCTTGAGTTCCAGGGCGCCGAGTTCTTCCTGGGGCAGTGCTTTGGCCGGCAGCTCGCGCACCAGTTTGCCGGCGGGCAATGACAGGCCGGCGGGGTGCCGGTTGTCGCTGTTCTGCGCCACGATCAGTTGGTTGGCGGCGTCGTACAGCCCGTTATCGACGATGTAATCGAACTCGGCCTTGCCGACCTTGCGCTCGAAAAACACCAGGTTGCCCGACTGGTCCGTAAGCCAGCCACCGGAAGCCTCCATGATTGAGTCCGGCAAGGTCACCTGGGTGCCGCTGGACAAATGGAAACGGTGCTTGCGGTTGATCGCGCTTTCAGACGTGGCCGCCATGAATTTACGCGCGCCCGTGGCAAACGCCTTGAGGTTGCCGGTGGCGGTGCAATTGGACGGCACCAGGGTTTCCACGCCCCAACCCGAGGGTTTGGGGGCGCCGGGCAGGAAGATCTCGCTGGCATCCTTATAGCTGGCCCACACCGGGGCATTGCCCATCGGCTGGCCGGACGTTGGCGGTACGCCGAACTGGGCCGCGGTGCTTTGCGTGTCCGGCTCACCGGCCAGGCTCGGGTCGGCTGGCCAGCCGGGATTGACCGGCCAGTTCATGGCGATGAACAACTGCCAGCCGAAACAATTGAGAAAGTCCTGCTCGGTGCCAAAGTTGTTCACCGGCAGGAAGCCGCCGCTGGTGGGATCGAACACCAGTTGACTGACGCAGCTCTGGGTGTCCGAGGCTGCAATGGCCGGTGCGGGGGCGAGGGGGAGAAGGGCGCAGGGTATCCAGCACAACACACTCAAGCGTGCCCGACGCAGCGGGCGAAGCCATCTGTTCATGGTCGCATTCCTTGCTCAAGACTCAAGAAGCGGCCGCCCACGCCAGGCAGGGGCGGCCGGCAGGCACTCAGACGCCAGGCACCAGCGCCAGGCCGCTTTCCCACGGGTGCTGGGTGGCGCTGGGGTTGGCGGCTTCGCTGGGGTTAAGCGCGCGCACGCTGACCAGCCCCGGCACCGCGTTGCTGCTGACGGTGACGGTCATGATGTAGCCCTGGGTGCCGCCGCTGTCGGTCTGCCCTGGAATCGCCGAGGCATCCGGCAGGAATTCCGTGACCTGGGCAGTGATCCCTGGATTGGAAAACTGCACCCGCGCATCCGCCGCAGTGGTATTCGGATCGGCCCCTTGCACCACCAGCACGAACTGGCCTGAGCTGCCGGGGGCAAAGCTGGCCGGCAAGTCGCTGGGGGACTGTCCGTAGAACAGGTCAATCGGCAGCAACTGCACCGGCCAGGGTTGCGCATCGGTGGTGTTCGCCGCTACGCAATCGCATTCCTCGGGCGTGGCGGTGAGCGGTGCCGGGGTGACGCTGAGGGCCACACTCAGCTCGTTGGCGATCACCCACACGTAATCAATCGGCGTGCCGTTGATGGTGATTTCGTTGATCGAGAACCCCGCGCTTTGGGGCACCTCGAAGACGGCTTGCAGGATCTGGTCGGACTTGTTCGGCCCGGTGCCGGCAGTGCCTCGGGTGACATGCCAGTAGCTGCTGACATCCTGGCCTTGAGGGCCTTTCCAGGTGCTGAAGGATTTCGGTTGTTGCAGGTACAGGCCGATGGGGTTGGTCAGTGAAATCAGGGCTTTGACGGCTTCCTGGTTAGCGGAGAAACCGATATGCGGATCGGAGTTGCGGTAGTTCTGCCCGTATTGGGCGCAGCAGATCAGGCTCTGTTGGTTGGCGCTGCTCTTGATCGGCCGCAGGATGGTGGCCGCGGCCGCGAGGTAGATCTCGGCACTCAAGGTATTGGGGCCGGAGGTCAGGTGCATCGCGCCGCCCGACACGCCCGGTATACGCACAGTGCCGCTGTTCCATTTGTTCACGGTGTCGTAGGCGGGCTGGCCGGTGGTCGGGTCAAGCACCGGCTCGCCGGCCTTGCCGGTCGGGCCGTTGGCGGTGTAGCGCAGGTACAGGTCTTCGATCTTCACTTGCGGGTCGACGTACGCTTTGTACAGCCCGAGCACGGCCTGCGGGTCGATGTTCCACATGGTCAGGAAATAGGCCGGGTTCTCGCTGGTGAACATGATGCTGCGCATGTTGCCGTCGGGGTCGCGGGTGATCGACCACTCGCAATATTCATCCAGCCAGCCCCGTGGGCCCGAGGGTGAAAAGTCAGCGTAGGGGCCGTTCCAGTTGATGGACTTGCACAGCACGCTGGGGATCTGCAGCTGGGTCGCTTTCGGGTCCGGGTACAGCGAATACAGGGTGTTGTTGAGCGTGATCTGACCGTGGTCGGTCAGCTGCATCACCTGGTCAAGGGTCATGGCCTTGCCGCCCAATTGTGGGACCACGGCGGCGCCGTCGTTGTAGAAAAACGTCCACAGCCGGTTGGGGAAGGGCTGCCAGGTGATGGTCACTGGCGTCTGCGTGCCGTAGCCGCTGTCCAGCGGGTTGTAATAGCCCGAACGCGGTGCGTCATTGAGGTTGGACCAGGGGTTGCCGATCACCGACATCTGGGTCCAGCCGGTGACGTTGTTGTTCCAGTCGGTTTCGAAGGTCGGCAGCTGGTTTTCCAGGCCCAGCTTGTTGTAGTCCTTGGGGGCTTGCTCGGCAGGCGAGGTGAATTGGGTGAAGGGCGTGCTCATGTTGGTTCTCCAGCATTGGTGTTGGTGGAGCAGCAACCGGCGTCCGGAGCGGGGCCGGCGGAGGTTTGGCGTGGGTTGTCCCACACCAGTTGGGCGATAAAGCCAGGCAGGGGCGCGTATGCATCGGGCGTCAACACCTGGCCAGTATCGGGATGGGTCACGATCAGCGATAACTGCGCCGCATCGGTCGGTTTGAGGTTCAGCGCCTGGGCGTTGCGCGCGGCATTCAGTGCGCGGGAGACGCCTTGGGTGATGCAGCGGCCCTTGTCATCCACCAGGCCCATGCCGATGCGGCTGAAGCGTCCGACGTAATGCGGGTTGTTGGCATTCGCGTGTTGCGCCGTGGCACCGGGCTGATTGAGGAAGACGTCGATCAGATAGGTGTCGTGGGTGCAGCGCACGTGGTCGAACACCACCCAGGGGCCGGTGGCTACGGACTGTTTCTGATGGCAGCACGCAGCCTTGGCCGCGCCGAACTGTGGAGCCACTGGGGTGCCGTAGTCGTAGCCGATGTGCCGGCTGTCCTGGGCCATGTCGCCGAGGCTGGTGTAGCGCCAGGCATCGGCGCTGGTGAAGGTCACCTCATCGGCCTGGTGCCCGGCGAAGGGTTGCAGCAGGCATTGGGTGGTGTACTGCGCCGCCGGATTGGCGCGGATCCAGACTTCCAACATGCGGTCGATATTGGCGTGATAGGAGCAGAACACCGGGTCGAACGCGGTGTAGGCGTTGTCGGCCATGTCACCGCCGATCCAGCCGTGATAGTTGTCGTGGGGCTGCTCGTAGAGCCCGTCGAAATTCAGTGTGCGGTTGGGGTACAGGTTGTTCGGTTGCGGCGGGTCGAAAAAGGTGATGTTGGCCCAGGGATAACCCGGTACTCCCTGGGGCTGGCTGAACGTGGTGAACGCGAGCGCATCGACCACCTGCTGCTGGAAGATCCGGCTCATGCCATACAACTGGGTCCGCTCGAAACGAAAGGCCTCGCCTTGGGTATAGAACAGCGGGTTGCGCTGCACATACCGGCAGTCGACGCCTTCGACCGGCGTGCTGGCGCAGACCTTGGAGCAGCCGTCCTTGGCCGCCGCATAACGCAACGGGTTGCGTCGTACTTCGCCGGTCTGCGGGTGCACATAGGTTTCATCGAGAAACGCTTGGGGCAGGCCGGCCTGAGGGCTGCCGTCAACGCTGGCATCTACGGCCATCCAGTCCCAGTAAGGAATCGCGCAGTCGATCAACGCTTCCAGGTACAGCAGATAGGCGCGATGCCACAGGGCGAAGGCTTCCTGGTAATGCAGGCACCAGTTGGTATGGATATAGGCGTAACGCTGCCAGGGCGAGCCGCTGTCAGGGTCGCCGATGTGCATCACGTCATCCAGTTTGGCACGGTAAAGGTTCAGCGCCTCGGCGCTCAGCGAACGGATGTCCTGGCGCACGCGTTTGACCGGGTACGGCAGCGCCGGTGGCGGGATGCGCTCGGCCAGGTCGAATGGCGAGATGCTGTCCAGCCGCCAACCCTGGTTGACCCACAGGCGGAAGGTTTCCAGCGCGTCGATCGGCCAGAATTGTTGCGGGTCGGTGGTCAGCGGCATATTGCGCGAAGCGAGGTGCTGGTAGATGGTTTCCGACCAGGTCTTGACCGACGCCGGGTCTTCCAGGAACACATCGTAGGCATTCATGCAGCCTATCCAAGTGGCCGCGACGGCGGCGCGCTGGCTGGCGGGTATCCAGTAGGGCGCGCTGAAAAGTCCTTGGATATCAGCGGTCCATGTCGGTTTCGCGACTATCATAAGATCCCTCTCATGCCGCCATGAGGCCAGGTGTTGGCCGGGCTGCTAAGCTGAATCGATGTTAACTAGCCACTGCGCAGGATTTGTGCAAATTGGCCCGTCATTGCGACGGATTCATTGCAATTTTCAAGGACGATTTGGAACCGATGACAGACGCCATGGATTTGAAGATTCTGGGCAAGTTGCAAAAGGATTGCGACCAGAGCCTGGAATTGTTGAGCGACAGTGTGGGGCTGTCATCCACCAGTTGTTACCGGCGGATCCGCCGCATGGAAAGCGTGGGGATTATCAAGGCGAAAGTGGCGGTACTGGATGAGCGCAAGCTGGGGATCCAGGTGACCGCTTTTTTTCTGATCAAGCTGGATCGGGACAGCAATGATATTGATCGCAGGATGCAGCACATACTCTTGAGTCATCCGGAGATTCAGGATTGTTATTTGATGACCGGGGAGTTTGATTTTGTGATGGTGGCGAAGTTTCGGGATGCTGCGGAGTACACCGAGTATATCTATCGGTTTTTGGAGACTTATCGGGATATTCCGATTCGGACTTATTCCTCGACGTTGGTGGTGCGGACGGTTAAGAAGTCTTATGAACTGCCGTTGCAGGGGGTTGGGTTTTGTTCTGGGGGGTGAGTACATATCCGTTGTTTAGGTAACGGCGGGTATGGGGTCCGCCCTTACGGCGGCTCACCCGGCGTCCTGCCGGGGCGCCCCAGATCAAAAGCAAAAGCCCGGCGGCTTTAGTGCCTCGGTTCAGGTCTGGCGTACTCGTAAAAATGTGGGCGCTGGCTTGCCTGCGATGGCATCACCTGGGTGTGCCCGATGTACCGATTCGCCTGCATCGTCGGCAAGCCAGCGCCTACACGTAACTGCCTTTGATCCAACCACCAAGAATTGCCCCCCACCCAATCCAAAATGAAGCTTTCATGACAAAAGTTCGGTAGCCCATGGCCACTCCCGTCTCCTCTGTGTAACGCGCTTGAGCCCACCAGAAAGGTGGGCTTTTCAGCCGCAAGCAGGATGCCAGGAGTGGGGCAATGGGAACTATGGAACGTTACTCGAAAGTCGGCATGCAGGAGCTCGATCAGCGCCTGTCAAAGATCGTCGAAGCCGCGCGCAAGAAGCCGGTGTCGGTCTATCGCTATGGCGCCCCCTGGGTCTGGATCGTCTCCCAGGACGATTGGCAGGGCACCCGCAAGGAAGTCTCCAGCTACATCCCGGCCAGCCATTCCCTGGTGTTGCTGCGCCCACAGATCGATGAAGTGCTCGACCAGCACCGTGACTGGCTCAACGCCGAACCCGCGATGTCGATCGCCCCACAGACCATCCTGCAGATCCTCCTGCTGCAACTGTTGTACTCGGTGCCCAGCGAGCAGCAATTGCATGAACAGCTGAACTACAACCTGCTGTTCCGCTGGTTCGTCGGCCTGGACCTCAACCAGAAGGTCTGGAGCATTCATGCCCTGACCCGCGACATCGCCACGCTGCTGAACAACCCGCGTGCGGTGCAACTTATCCAGAAAATCATCGGTGACGTGTTTTGTGGCGCCTTGCTGCACATGCCGGAGTTCTCGTTGAACTTCGCCCTGCTGCACACCTGGCTGGCACGCCACGGCAGCACCTCGATCACCAGCAATTGAGCAGGCCGCACGCCGGACATCCGGCGATGGCGCAAAAAATCAGACAGTCAGGGGGCGGTGTGGAGCATCTGTTCAAATTAACGTTGGCGCTGTGTTGCGTGACGCTGGGGAGCCTGGCGCAACCGGTGTCGGCCGAGGAAGACGAGGGCGTGCGCAAGGTCGACGTCAACGAGTACTTCGTGCGTGGCAATACGGTCCTGGATGCGGCGACGATCGAGGAAGCGGTGTATCCGTTCCTGGGGCCGCAGAAGACCTTGGGCGATATCGAAGGCGCCCGCGATGCGTTGCAGAAGATCTACCAGTCGCGTGGCTACCAGTCGGTGTTTGTCGAGTTGCCGGAGCAGAAGGTCGATGACGGTATTGTCTACCTGCAGGTGAGCGAGACTAAAGTCGGCCGGGTGCGCGTGGTGGGTGCCAAGCATTATTCGCCGGTGGAAATCCGCGAGCAAGTGCCGGCTCTGGAGGAGGGCGCGGTGCCGGACTTCGCCACGGTACAGACACAGTTGGCGGGCCTCAATCGTGGCGCTGGGCGCCAGGTCACGCCGCTGGTACGCGAGGGGCAACGCCCCGGCACCATGGACGTGGATTTGCAGGTGGAAGACCAGAACCCCTGGCACGCCAGCCTCGGCCTCAACAACGACTACAGCGCCGACACCGAGAAGCTGCGCTCGGTAGCGACCCTTGGGTATGACAACCTCTGGCAATTGGGCCACAGCATTGCCTTGACCTACTTCACCGCGCCCCAGGACACCGAAAATGCCAAGGTGTGGTCGGGCTCCTACAGCGCACCGCTCAACGAGCGCTGGACCTTGCAGTTCTCCGGTTACCAGTCCGATAGCAACATTGCCACCATCGGTGGCAGCAACGTGCTGGGCAAAGGGCATTCATACGGTGTGTCAGCCATCTACAACCTGCCTGCGGCGGGTAACTGGGCCAACTCATTCTCGTTAGGCGTGGACTTCAAAGACTTCGACGAACAGATGAAATTCGGCGCCAGCAGCGACCAGGTGCCGCTCAAATACGCGCCGTTCACCTTGGGCTACAACGGCTTTCGCTACACCGAGCAATCGCAATTGGGCTTGGGCCTGAACCTGGTGGTGGGCACCCGCGCGTTCTTTGGCTATGGCAGCGATGCCGAAGCGTTCGAGTACAAGCGCTACAAGGCCAGTGCCAGTTTTGCCGTGCTCAAAGGTGACCTGAATTACACCTACACCTTCGCCAACGATTGGCAGTCGGCGACCAAGGGCGGCTTCCAACTCGCCTCCGGCCCGCTGGTCTCCAACGAGCAGTACTCCGCCGGTGGCGCCACCTCGGTGCGCGGTTACCTGGCGGCCGAACGCACCGGGGACGAAGGGTATTTGCTCTCCCAGGAGTTACGCACGCCGTCCCTGGCCAAGTTCCTCGGCAGCTATGTGCAGGAGTGGCGCTTCTACGCGTTCGCTGAAGGTGCGCGCATGCGCCTGCACGACCCGCTGCCCGAGCAAGAAGACGAATACAGCCTGGCCAGTGTCGGCCTGGGCACCCGCGCCAGTTTGAGCAAATGGTTGTCCGGCAGCCTGGATTGGGGCTACCCGCTGCTCGATGGACCGAACACCCAGAAACAGGACTCGCGACTGCACTTCAGTGTGCAGGCGACTTTCTGACTTTTTCTTCCGGAGACTTCACCCATGCAACGCCTATTCCTGAGCCTGTTGATCTGCCTGGGCTTCACGCTCCCGGCCACCGCCCACGCCTGGTGGCAGGACGACTGGCACTACCGCAAGCAGATCTCGGTAGACACCACCGCCCAAGGCGCCGCGATCAACCAGGCCCTGGGCCGCACCGCGCTGTTGGTGCGCCTGCACACTGGCAACTTTACCTTTGATGGGGTCAAGGATGACGGTGCCGACCTGCGTTTCGTGAGTGCCGATGACAAGACGGTGTTCAATCATCAGATTGAGAGCTTCGATCCGTTGATGGGCATGGCGCTGATCTGGGTCGATGTGCCCAAGGTCGAAGGCGGCCAGCGCCAGGACTTGTGGATGTACTACGGCAACCAGAAGGCACCGGCCACCGCCAACGGCCAACTGACCTTCGACCCGAACTACACCGCGCTCTACCATTTCGACGGGGCCAACGGTACACCGGCCCGGGACACCACGGCCTACGCCAACACCGCGCTGAACGCCACCGGTGTGAGCATCGACGGAGTGATCGGCCGCGCCTTGCAGTTCAACGGCCAAGCGTTGATGTTGCCGGCCAGCCCTTCGCTGCAACACGCCGCAGGTGGCGCGTTCACCTTCAGCGCCTGGTTGCGCCTGGACCAGGCCAGCGGCGAGCAAGTCGTTCTGGCTCGACGTGATGGCCCTCACAGCCTGTTGCTGGGGCTGAACCAGGGCATGCCGTTCGTGGACATCGACGGCCAGCGCGCCGTGTCGACTCAACCGCTGAACCCCGGCCAATGGCAGCACCTGGCGTTCACCGCCGAGGGTGACAAGGTCTCGCTGTATGTGAATGGCCGCGAAACCGCCACCCTGGCCGTCGCTTTGCCGGCGTTCAACACCCCACTGGCCATCGGTGCCGATCTGCCCGAAGCCGGCAACACGCGGCCGCCATTCGCCGGGGCCATCGATGAGCTGCGCCTGTCCAAAGTGGCGCGTCCGGCGGCACTGTTGCTGGCCGATGCCAGCGCCCAGGGCGCCGAGTCAAAACTGGTGGCCTACGGTGTGGATGAAGAACAGTCCGGCTTCGGTTTCGGCAGCCTGGGCTTCCTGCTCAACGCCGTTCCGGTGGATGCCTGGGTGATCATCCTGGTGCTGGTGGCGATGATGTTCCAGTCATGGGTCATCATGTTGCGCAAGAACCGCCAAGTCAGCCGTGTGAGCAGCGCCAACGAGGTCTTCCGCGAGCACTTCGCGCAGATCGGCACGCGCCTGGAGATGTACGCCGACGATGCCCCGTTGGGCGAACGCCTGGCTCATTCTTCGCTGTGGCGCCTGTACCTGGTGGCGGTGAAGGAGATCCGCACCCGCCGCGCTCAGGGCGCCGACACCTCGTCGGTCTCCGCCGCCACCATCGAAGCCATCCGCTGCTCCATGGACGGCGTGCGCACCCGCGAAAACCAGGTGCTCAGTTCCAAGCTCTCGACCTTGTCTAACGCCATTGCCGGCGGCCCGTACATCGGCCTGCTGGGTACCGTGCTGGGGATCATGGTGGTGTTCCTCGGCACGGCCATGGCCGGTGACGTGAACATCAACGCCATCGCCCCCGGTATGGCGGCGGCGCTGCTGGCCACGGCCATGGGCCTGTTCGTCGCGATCCCGGCGTTGTTTGGCTACAACCGCCTGATCACGCGCAACAAGGAAGTCAGCGCGGACATGCGCGTGTTTGTCGACGAGTTCATCACCCGCCTGGCGGAGATGCACGGCGAGAGCCAGCACAGCGAAGCGGCGCACCGTCGTGACCACCATGCGCCGGTTCTGGCCTGAGGAGAATCGCCATGGCTTCCGTAAATGCCTCCCACGACGATGACGATGACGCCGCCGTCGACAGCATCAACATCACGCCCCTGGTGGACGTGCTGATGGTGGTGCTGGTGATGTTTATCCTCACCGCCACCGCCCAGGTGTCGGGCATCCAGATTCACCTGCCCAAGGCCAGCGCCTCGGTGTCGTTGTCGGAGGCCAAGACCAAGGCCATCTCCGTGAATGACGGTGGCCAGGTGTTTCTCGACGCTTACCCGGTGACGCTCGGCGAGCTGGAAGAACGCCTGCGCATCGAGAAAGCGCTGAACCCGGATTTTCCGGTCATCGTACGTGGCGATGCGATGGTGCAGTACCAGAAGGTGATCGAAGTGCTCGACCTGCTGCGCCGACTTGAGCTGTCCCAGGTCGGGTTGGTCACCGGCAAGCCGAGCCAGGGCTGAACCATGACTGCACAGATCCCGATCGCGCCCTTGTCCGTAAAAAAGAAGCCGCCGTTGCGCCCGTTGAAGTGGGGTGCCGGCCTATTGCTGGGCGCCGTGGCGGCCTGGTGCTTGTGGCAGTGGGCCAATGACATGAGTGGCGTGCGCCGCGAAGCGCCGAAGGTGCCGACGATCATCCCGTTGCCGCCACCACCGCCACCGCCGCCGGAGAAACCCAAGGAGCCTGAGCCCCAGGTCGAAGAAAAAATCCCGGAGCCGGTGCCAAGCCCCGAGCCCGAGGAGGTCAAGCCAGCCGAGGAAGCGCCGCCTTCGCCTAACGAGGATCTGGCCAACCCGATGCAGATCGACGGCGACGCCCAGTCGGGCAATGACGGTTTCAACATCGGCGCCGGCAAGGGTGGTGGCATGGCCGGCAGTGGCGGCGGCGGCTTGGGGACGGGCACCTATAAGCAATACCTGGCCGGCACGTATCAACGGCTGATGCGCGAAGACCCTGAGCTGCGCAAGAAGGCCTTCTCGATACAGATAGACCTGTGGTTGGGCGCCGACGGCCAAGTCACCAAGGCACTGGTGGCCAAGTCCAGCGGGGATGCCGAGACCGACGCGCAGATGCTCGCCTTGATCCAGGCACCGCGTGCCACCCAGAAGCCGCCGGCGTCGCTGACGCTGCCCATGCGCCTGTCCCTCAAGGGCCGGCGTCCGGATTGAACAAACCCTTTTACAACGGTTTTTTACAGGAGTTGCGTACACATGATTTCCCCCGTGAATCGACTGACCCTGGCGGTCGGCATGGTCATCGCGACCCTGGTCGGCCAGGCGGCTGCCGCCCCGGTCGCGCCCTCGGAAAACGTCACCATCAACCTGATCCGCCTGTTGGTGCAGCAAGGCGTGCTGACCCAGGACACGGCCAATGGGCTGATCGCCCAGGCCGAAAAAGAGGCACAGCAGGCACGCCAGGCCAATGCCGCACCGGTGGTTGCTGCAGGCCCGACTGCCGCACCCGGCGATGTGCGTGTGCAGTACGTGCCGCAGGCGGTGAAGGATCAGATTCGTGACCAGGTCAAGGCCGAGGTCATGGCCACCGCCAAGCAGGAAAACTGGGCACAGCCCAATACCTTCCCGGACTGGGTCTCGCGCATCAGCTTTGACGGTGATATCCGCCTGCGGGACGAGTCGCGTTACTTCTCGGGCAATAACAGCAACGAGATTGTCGACTACGCCAAACTCAATGAGAGCGGCCCGTACGACACCAACAAGGACACCAACACCAAGCTGCCACCGCTGCTCAACACCACCAAGGACCGCGAGAACCTGTTCCGCCTGCGTGCGCGCCTGGGCATGAAAGCGGTGCTGTCGCCGGACTGGACCGCCGGCATCCGTGTCGGCACCGGCTCCGACAACAACCCAGTGTCCACCACCCAGACCCTGGGCGGCGGCTTTGGCAAGAAAGACATCTGGCTCGATCAGGGATACCTGAGCTGGAAGGCCACCCCGGACGTGACCCTCACCGCCGGGCGTTTCGCCAACCCGTTCTATTCCACCGACATGATGTATTCGGGTGACTTGAACTTCGACGGTATCGCTGCCAACTTCAACCATGCCCTGAACAGCCAGTGGGGCCTGTTCGGCACCTTGGGTGCGTTCCCGGTGGAGTACACCTCCGACTCGGCCAGCAGTAACGGGTTCGACAAGGAAGACAGCGAGACCAAGTGGCTGTTTGGTGGTCAGATCGGCGCCAACTGGAAGATCAACCGCGAAAACAGCCTCAAGGGCGCGGTGGCCTACTACCACTTTGATGATATCGAAGGTGAACGCTCCGGCGCTTGCCGCCCCTGGTCCGGCCAGCCGGCCTGTGACAGCGACGGCTCGCGCCTGGCCTTCATGCAGAAGGGCAACAGCGTGTTCCTGCTGCGCGACATCGCCCCCAACCCGGCCACCCCTGGCCTGACCCCGCAACCGCAGTTCGTGGGCCTGGCGTCCAAGTTCGACGTGCTCGACCTGAACCTGGCCTGGGATGCCGAACTGCCCAGCGATTTCAAGCTACGCACCCAAGGCAACTTCATTCACAACCTGGCCTACGACAAGGGCGAAATGCTCAAGCGCAGCGAAGGCGAGATCGTCAACAACATCAACAGCAAGGGCCAGTTTGAAAGTGGCGGCAATGCGCTGATGGTCTCCTTCACCCTCGGCAGTGCGCTGGAAATGCGCAAGCGCGGTGATTGGAACGTGTTGGCCGGCTACAAGTACATTCAGCCTGACGCCCTGCCTGACGGCTTCAACGATTCGTCGTTCCACCTGGGCGGCACCAACGCCAAGGGGTACTTCATTGGCGCCAACTACGGCATCGAAAAGAACATCTACGCCAGTGCGCGTTGGTTGAGCGCCTCGCAAGTGTATGGCGCGCCGTTCGAAGTCGATGTGATGCAACTGGAACTCAACACGCGCTTTTGATGCGCAGGGAGATGCCACATGAACACGCGAATCTGCGGGCTGTTGCTGCTGCTGGTCACCACTGGCGCGTCGGCTGAAGGCATGGAGGAGCGCCTGCGTACGCAACTGCGCAGCACCACCCAGCAATTGCAGGCCCTGCAAAGCGAACAGGCCCAGGCCAGCGCCGCGCGGATTGCGGCTGAAAACCAGGCCAAGCAGGCCCAGGCACACATCAAGCAGTTGACGGCTGAGTTGGACAAGGCCCGTGGCGTGGCCGAGCAAATGGCCGGTCAGCAACACAGCCTGCACAGCCAGGCACAGGCCCAGGTGGCGGCCAGTCATGAGCAGATCGGCAAGTTCAAGAAGGCCTATGACGAACTGCTGGTGCTGGCCAAGGGCAAAGAGGCTGAGCGAGCGCGCTTGCAGGCACAACTGAGCGAGCGTGACACACAAGTGCAGCAATGTTCAGTCAAGAATCAACAGATGTACGGCGTGGCTCAGCAGTTGCTCGCGGCCTACGAAAAAATCGATGTGGCCGAGGTGATGAGTATTCGCCAGCCCTTCGCCAGCAGCGCGCGGGTCAAGTTCGAGGAACTCGCCCAGGGCTTTGGCGACGATTTGTACAAGAGCCGTTTCGATGCGCCCCAGGCAACCGCCAATCATTGATAGACAGGGAAGAGATCACCATGAGCGAATTGATCACCAGCGTCACCCCCCAGAGCCTCACCGAGTTGCTGCAGGAGGCCGGCTACCGGGTCAACCAGACCGAACAAAACGGCATCGTGCAATTGCTCAGCGCCAGCCAGGGCATCGGCTTTGCCGTGCGCTTCGGTAACCCGGCGGCAGAGCAGGGTGCGTATGTGGATTTCACCTACAGCTGCGCGCTGCGGATCCAGGGCGAATTGCCCGAAGGTTTGGCCCAAGTGTGGAACGCATCGCGACGCTTTGCGCGGTTGTCGGTGCAAGGCGAGTTTTTGTTGATGGAAATGGACGTGGTGGTGGCGGGTGTCGGCGCCACGCACCTGCGCAGTCATTTGGAATTGTGGGACCGCCTGTTGCAGGAGTTCATCGTCTACCTGCGTGAATACAGCCAGCAGGCGGCGCAGTTGCAGGCTGAAGCCGAGGCACCGGTATTGTGAAGAAGCCAACCCTGATGGTCGGCGCGGGTGCGTTGGCCTTGCTGGTGGTGGCGGTGGGCTTGAGCCTGCGGCCGGGCAGCGACCCGGTGGCGGCGCAGCAACCGGCACCGGTGCTCAACCCTGTATCGGCCGGACCGGCGGTGGCCCGCCTGGGCAATCAGCAGATCGACCTGACGGAACTGAAAACCGTGCTGGCCAGCCTGCCTGCCGAGTCCCGCGAGCAATTGCGCGGCAACCGCAGCGCGTTGGAGACCTGGATCCGTTCACGCCTGGCGCAAAAGGCCGTGCTCGAACAGGCGGACGCCCAGGGCTGGCGTCAGCGCCCGGACGTGGAACAGCAGACCCGCGCCGCCGCCGAGCAAATCGTGTTTCGCGACTACATGCTGTCGGTCAGCCAGGTGCCGGCCGATTACCCCAGCGCCGCGGAGTTGCAGTTGGCCTACGACAGTGGCAAGGCGCAATGGGTGACGCCGCCGTTGTACCAGGTGAGCCAGATTTTCCTGGCGACCCATGACCCGCAAACCGTCGACAGCGTGCGCCGCCAAGCGCAGGAACTGAGCCGTCGTGCCCAGGCTGCGCCGGCTGATTTCGCCGCCCTGGCCACGCAGTTTTCCCAGGACACCGACTCTGCCGCGCGCGGTGGCGACTCGGGCATGCAGCCCTTGCAACAGCTGGTGCCGGAGGTTCGCAGTGCGGTGTCGCGCCTTAAGGTCGGCGCGGTGTCGGACGTGGTGCAGAGCGCGGCGGGGTTTCATGTGCTCAAGCTCACCGGCCAGCAACCGGCGCGTACTGCGACCCTCGACGAACTGCGCGAACGTCTTACGCAGGCTCTGCGTGCCCAGCGTCAGGAACAGATCGCCAAGGCCTACCTCGAAGGCATGCTCAACACCGCAACCCTGAGTATCGACGGCGCCGAACTGAACAAGGTGCTGGAGTAGCCCGCGTCAACCCGCATTGGATGCACAGACCGACAAGACAGGGAGTCTCCCATGGCATTTCTAGAACCGTCCGCCCCGCAGGTGCCGTCCTCTTATCGCGCCCCGGCGGAGGGGCGCAGTCGCTGGCTAGCCCTGGCCCATGAGATCGACCCGGAGGTGGCGCGCTACTTTCTGGTGAGCGCGCGCTGCGGCTGTTTCATGCAGGCGGCGCGCAGTCTGAATATCAAGGCGACGCTGTTGCGCAAGCGCCTGGCGCAGCTTGAAGAGCACGTGCGCCATTCGCTGTTCAGCTACCAGGGCAATGGCTTGGTACTCAGTCGCGACGGCCAGCAATTGCACGCCCAATTGATTGCCCTGGCCCATGAACGGCGTTTGCCGGTCACGGAGCAGCCGCTGATTCGGCTGGCGGTGGCCGAACCGATCCTGCACGACATCCTTGGGCGCGACCTGATCGCCTTGCTGCGTCGCAATGCCAGCGTGCGCCTGGAGATCATCTCCATCGACAGCCAGTTGTCGCTGCAAGCGGTGGATGTTGACGTGGTGCTGTGGCTGTCGGACGCCGATGGCCCCGTGCCTGGCCCGAGCTTTGCCACCGAGCCGCCACAGGCCCTGGCGCGCTTGCACTACGTGCCGCATATCGCCAAGCGATATTCACGGTTGACGACGCGGCCAGACAGCCTGGAAGACCTCGACGACTACATGCTGGTGCAATGGCAGCCCGATGCGCAGGTGGGCGCCTTGCGGGCTTGGAACCATGTGGTGGAACAGCGCCTGGCAGCGGTGGTGCAGGTGCATGCGTATTCGCTGATGCTGGAGATGATCCGCTGTGGCGCGTGCATTGGGTTGCTGCCGCATTACATGAGCAGTTTTGACCGGGGCTTGGTGGCGTTGCCGGGGTTGTTGACCGAGAGCATGCAGCGGCAGGTGTGGCTGGCGGTGAATGCGCAGGTGGCGGATAGGGAGGCGGTGCGGATGATTGTGGCGTTGATTGTGGGGACGTTTGAGGGGCGGCGGGAGTGGTTTGACTGACGGTTTCGATTTCATGCCAAACCCGGTTGAAAAGGTGGAGCTGGCTTGCCAGCTCCCACGGAAAGCCTACTGGCGGGCCTGATTTCAGCGCTGTAGGACGCCGCGAAAGGTCGTGCTCAGGGCTCGCAAGGTTTCCCTGGAGCGCACGTCACTGATACGGCTGTAAAGCACCACTTCACTGACTGGCAATGGCGGCAAGCCGTATTGCTCGCTCACCTCCACCGCACCCGTCGGCGCCACGCGATGGGCGAGGGCCGCCACGCCGAGCCCGGCGCTGACGGCGGCGCCCACGGCCATGACGCCACCGCCAACGAACACTTCGGTCCAGTCGATGCGTGCCTCATCCAGTGCGCGTGTCGCCAGGTGGCGAACGCCGCAGGGCGCGGCCATGGTGGCCATGCGCAGGGGCGTGCCGGGACTGTGTTGCCAGGTGGGCGCGGCGAACCAGCCAAAGCGTTCCACCGCCAACACTTCGCCGTCTTGGCGGTCGCCCTCGTTGCGCACGATGACCGCGTCCAGCTCATTTCGATCAAAGGCGGCGACCAGATCGCGGGAGGAGGCGATGCGCACTTCGAGGATCACCAAGGGGTCATAGGCGGCCAGGCGGCTGAGCCAAGTCGGCAGGTCGGGGCCGGCCACGTGGTCGCTGATGCCGATCACCAGGCGCCGCAGCAAGGGGTTGCCCATATCGGCCAAGGCGCGTTCATGGGCATTGAGCAGGGCGCGGGCGGCGACGATGAACTGTTCGCCGCGGGGCGACAGCCGCACATGCCGAGGCGTGCGTTCGAGCAGGCGATAGCCGAGGCGTTCTTCCAGGCGTTTGAGCTTGAGGCTGATCGCCGCCTGGGAGGTGTCGAGGGCTTCGGCAGCGCGAGTGAAACTGGCGAAATCGGCTACCAGCACAAAGGCCTGGACGGTGTCGATATCCAGCGGTTTTAGCGCGTCAGTCATATTGACTCCTTATCGCACCTATATTGGCTGATATCTTGTTGAAATGATCGTCGCTGCGCAAGCTCATCCCTCATCTTGCACAGGAGTTTTCGCATGTTTGCCAAACAATATTCACACCGCTTGCCTGCTGACTACGACATGGGCGTGATTCGCCGCCGCGCCGCGCAACTGGGGCCGTTGTGGGATCACGCCGAGGGGTTGCTGTTCAAGGCATTTATCGCCCAGGAGCACGGCGGCAATGTGTATTCGTCGGTGTACCTGTGGGCAGACCCGTTGCAGGCCGCTGACTTTTTACTCGGCGAGCGTTTTCAGAAGGTGCTCGATAGCTTTGGTCGGCCGCACATTGAGAGTTGGTTACCGCTGGATGTGCAACGTGGCCCGGCGCAGGGTGCGTTGAGCTTGTATCGCGAGGAGTGGCCGCTGGCGCCGGGAGCGGACAGGGCGGCGGTGCTGGCCGAGGAGAAGCAGCGCAATCGGCAGCTGGCTGACAACAGCGACACCTTTGCGGTGTTCCTGGCGCTGGATGTGCAAGCGTGGCGTTTGGTGCGTATTACGTTGTCGGCCAAGGCATTGGATACGGAGCACCCAGGTAGGGGTTACCAGGTGCTCTATCTGGCACAGGGCGTTGCGTCCCTGCGCTAACTGCTCCAATCTTGCTGGCCTCATCCCTATCTTTCAGGAAACCTGTGATGCAGGCCACTCGTTTGACACTTATTTGTCATGCCGTGACGCCACAGCAAAAAAAGGGCAGCTTCCCCGATAACGAGTCCGTTGCGATGGACTGGCAACATGCGGGCCTGTCCCTTGCCGGCCGCTATAAGAAAAGCCTGCGCCTGGTCTGCGGCCCAGAGGCGCGTACCCGCCAGACAGCAGGCTTGTTCGGTCGCAATCCCCAGGTGGATAACGCCTTGCGTGATGGCGACTTGGGTCGTTGGAAAGGTAAGGACATCGATGATATCGACCGTGAGGAGCTGATGGATTGGCAGGGCAACAGCGCCAGCACATCCCATGGTGGCGAATCGGTGGACCAGGTGTGCACACGGGTAGGGCAATGGATGAAGTCCCTGGAAACCCAACCCGGCCATATCGTCGCTGTCACCCACCCCTTTGTGATCCGTGCCGCAATGTTCTACGCCCTGGGGTTTCCCATTTCGATGTTCTACCTGATCGATGTCGAACCGCTGTCTGCCACTGAACTGCGCTTCAACGACGTGTGGCGCCTGCGCCTGGAAACTCACGCCTAGCCGCCTGAACATGGCAAAATCCACGCCCCGCAATGAGAGCAACCCATGAAACGCATCCTGATCATCGGCATTGGCGCCGGCAACCCTGACTACATCACGATGCAGGCCGTGAAGGCGCTCAATCGCACCGACGTGTTTTTCCTGATGGACAAGGGCCAGAGCAAAGACAAGTTGATCGACCTGCGTCGCGAAATCTGCGAGACCTACATCACCGAGCCTGGCTACCGTTTCGTCGAGGCCGACTGCCCCGAGCGTGTGCGCGGCGATATCGACTACACCACCGCCGTGCAGGACCTCAACCGCGACAAGCAGCAGACGTTCGAACGCATGATCAACGAAGAAATGGCTGACGGTGAAGTGGGCGCTTTCCTCGCGTGGGGCGACCCTGCGTTGTATGACAGCACCATCCGCATTCTGCAGGCGATTCTCGCCAGCGGCCGCAGTGAGTTCGAGTTCGAAGTGATCCCTGGCATCACCAGCGTGCAAGCCCTGGCAGCCCAGCACAAAGTGCCGTTGAACCGAATTGGCAAGTCCGTTGAGATCACCACCGGGCGCCGTTTGGCGGCGGGGCAGGCGAGTGATGCCGACACGCTGGTCGTGATGCTCGACGCCGAAGACTCCTATCGCACCCTGGCGGATCAGGACCTGGATATCTACTGGGGGGCCTACCTGGGCACGCCGGATGAGATCCTGATCAGCGGCAAAGTCAGTGAGGTAGCGCAAGAAATCGAACGGGTGCGCAAGGCGGCGCGCCTGCAAAATGGCTGGATCATGGACACCTATCTGTTACGCAAACCCTGAGGTAACGTCCCATGCTCAAACGCTTCGCCCTGGCGCTGACGCTGGTAGTCGGCACCGCCCATGCCGACGATGTATTGCACACCGACTTGCCTTTGTCGTACCTGGAACAGGCCCAGGGCGATGCGCGTAACCAGCCTCTGGTGATTTTCCTGCATGGATTTGGCAGTAACGAGGAGGACCTGTTCGGCATCAAGGATGCGCTGCCGTCCACCTGGACCTACTTGTCGGCCCGTGCGCCGATGCCAGTGGACCCGCACGGTTATCGCTGGTTTACCAAGACACCCGGCGACGGTGATTACGATGGCGAAACCGCTGACCTGCAGCGCAGCGCCAAGCTGATCGAAGACTTTGTCGGCAAAGCCACCGCCAAGTACCACACGCAACCGGATCGGGTGTTCCTGGTGGGCTTCAGCCAGGGTGCGATCATGTCCTACGAGGTGGGCCTGCGCCGGCCGGAACTGCTGCGCGGCATTGCGGCGTTGAGTGGCAGCGTGTTGCCGGTGCTCAAGGCTGAGCTGCAGCCGAACGCGTCACTGGGCAAACTGGCGATCTTTATCGGCCATGGCACGTTGGACCAGGCTTTGCCGTATGTGTCAGCGACACGGGCGAATGAGGTGCTGACCGGGTTGGGATTGAAGCCGGAGTTCCATGGGTACCCCGGCATGCCGCATACCATCAGCGAGGCGGAAGTGCAGGACCTGAAAGCCTGGTTGGAAAAAAGCCTGCACTGACCGTCGAAAGGTTATTTGCCGCCGGTAATCTGTTTGACCAACGCCGCATGCCCCTTGGCGTCATCCGCCCGTGAAATAGCCTGGATCACCAGCAGGTGGTTGCCCGAACCACCCAGGAACGTGGAGTTCAGCGTCTTGCCGCCGCCCTGGGTGGCGGTGCTGTCTACCTGGCGCAGGCCCAGGCCTTTGAACGTCAGTTTCTTCTCGCTCTGTTTCTTGAAGTCAGGCAGCGCAGCGCTCTGGTCCTTGACGAACCCGGCCACAGCGCCATCCAGGAATGGCGCGTCGTTGTCGCCGATGGTTACCCCATCGTTACGCACGGTTTCGGCGACGATCACCACACTTTTCGTGGTCTGGTTCGCATACATCGTGCCCTGGGTGTCGGCGGTGCCATCCTCGGCCTTGCCGGCCGGCAGGGTGTCGGCGACGTAGGCCTTGGGCAGTTTGAAGGTGAACTTGCCACCCAAGGTGGAGATGGTTTGCGTGGTCGGCTTGGAAGCGGCGAATACGCTGCCGGCGGTCAGCGCGAGGGCCAGCAGGACGGCGGTCTTGGTGAAAGTGGCCATGAAGCGCTCCGGGGATGAACGAAATTGCGCCGTATTCTGTCAGAAATTTCGCAAAATCGTTCATCCATAGCCTCACACCTTGTCGGACTCTTCCTCAAGTCGGTCCATCTCAAACAATCGCGCCAGTTCTGTCCGGGCTTCCTGGGCGGTTTGCATGACTTTGGCGGCGTCGTCGTACACCGCGTGTTGCGCGGCCAGCACTTGCAGGTCGTGGTTCTTGAAGCGGGTGATGCGCGCATCGGCCTGGGCCTGGCTCAATCCGAGGCCGACCAGGGTGCGACGGCTCATTTCCAGGCTGGAGTAGAAGGTCTCGCGAATCGGCGATGCGTCCAGGTCCACCAGGCGGTGCACGTGCTGGCGGTTACGCGCGCGGGCGATGATCTTCATGTGCGGGTAGAGGTTGCGCACCAGCTCGGCGGTCTTGATGTTGATCTCCGGGTCGTCCATGGCGATCACGAAGAATTCCGCCTGGTCGACCTTGGCGGCGTGCAGGATCTCTGGGCGCTGCGGGTCGCCATAAAATACCGGCATGCCGCCGAAACTGCGGGTCAGTTCGATGGTTTCCACCGACGTGTCCAGGGCAATGAACGAGATGTTCTGAGCTCGCAGGATCCGCGCCACGATCTGGCCCATACGGCCCATGCCGGCGATGACCACACGGGGCGCGTCGCTTTCGATGGTGCGGTACGCCTCGGGGATTTCCACTGGTTTGACCTTGGGCTTGAACAGCTTCGGGCACACCAACAGCAGCAACGGCGTCACCGCCATGGACAGGGTGATGGTCAGCACCAGGATGTCGTAAAGGTGCGGTTCGAACAGGCCCTGGTCGCGGCCTATCTTGAACACCACGAAGGCGAACTCACCGCCCGCTGCGAGCACCACGCCCAGGCGCAGGGCGCTCTCGCGATTGAGATCACCCACCATGCGGCCCACGGCATACAGCAGCGGCAGTTTCAAACCGATCAGCAGCAGCGTCAGGCCGATCACCACCAGCGGTGAGCTGAGCAGCAGGCTGAGGTTGGCGCCCATGCCCACGCTGATGAAGAACAGACCCAGCAGCAGGCCCTTGAACGGTTCGATCTGGGATTCCAGTTCGTGGCGGTATTCCGAGTCCGCCAGCAGCAGGCCGGCGAGGAATGCGCCGAGGGCCATGGACACGCCCACCAGTTCCATCAACCAGGCGGTGCCGATTACCACCAACAGTGCGGTGGCGGTGGACACTTCGCGCAGGCCGGTCTTGGCGACGACGCGAAACACTGGCCGCAACAGGTAGCGTCCGCCGATGATCACCACCGCAATGCTGCCGAGAATCTGCAACACATGCTGCAGGCCCTGGGCTTCGGTGGTCGGGTGATCGCTGCCGGCCAGCAACGGCACCATGGCGATCAGCGGGATCGCGGCGATGTCCTGGAACAGCAGAATCGCAAAGGCCAGGCGGCCATGCGGCTGGTTCAGCTCCTTGCGCTCGGCCAGGCTTTGCAGGCCAAACGCGGTGGATGACAAGGCCAGGCCCAGACCGAGCACGATCGCACTGTTCCACGACTGGCCGAACAGCCACAACGCCACCGCGCCCATCACCAGACCCGTGAGCAGCACCTGCGCCAGACCTACGCCGAACACGGCCTTGCGCATCACCCATAAACGCTTGGGCGACAATTCCAGGCCGATGATGAACAGCAGCAAGACCACGCCCAGCTCGGAGAACTGCGCGACGCTTTGCGGGTTGCCGATCAGGCCCAGCACCGACGGGCCGATGATCACGCCGGCGAACAGATAGCCCAGCACCGCGCCCAATTGCAGGCGTTTGGCCAGGGGCACGGTCAACACGGCGGCGAGCAGGAACACCACGGCTGCTTGTAACAGGTTGCCTTCATGGGGCATTAGGAACTCCAGGATCTTCAAAGCCAATCAACAGACGGGTATTAGAGCGCCTTTTACATTTCGATAATTGTGTTTTTGCCGCGTATGCGTGTGATGGAGCAACGTTTTTACAAGGGACTGAGCGCACGGGGGTCGTTGCTGAAGGATGTACAAACAATTTTCCGACCCCTGCGAGTGGAAGCCAGGCCACTTCATCTTCTAGTTTTAGGCTCTTGAGTTTATATTCCCTGGGTGGAATATTTTCATGGGTTGAAACATTGAGTACACGGATGAATTCGGCACCGGTGGTATGAGGAGCACGTCCCTGTGGCTGAAAAGCTGTATGACGTGCATTTGGAAGCATTGCGTAAAGAGGGCCGTACCCATGGCGAAGCAATTCGCTGAACTTCAAGCTCGCATGACGCCGCAGGCGCGTGCTGAAGCGCAGCAGCTGGTCCAGCAACATCTGCAGGAAATGCCTCTGCATGAACTGCGCAAAGCTCAGCAGTTGAGCCAGCAAAGCCTGGCCAAGGCATTGAATATCAACCAGGCCGCCGTCTCCAAGATGGAGCGGCGCACCGACATGTACATCAGCACGTTGCGCGACTATATCCGTGCGATGGGCGGCGAGCTGGAAATCATTGCGACGTTTCCCGATGGTCAGGTCAAGATCGACAATTTTGCCTGCTGAACGCGGTCGCGAACGCCTGGCCTCAAGGCAATGCTGCTCGCCGGCCAGGGCGTCGGGGATCTGGAACTCATCGTCCCTGCCCCCTTGGCCTGAGGTTTGCACGCGATGAGCGACTTTTATCGCCGGCGAGTCATGCAGGTGCTCGCGCAGCCCATACGCGAACAAAATCCTGAATTCATGCCATGACTATCTATCCATGTGGGCAATCGGCTGCGGTTCCACGGGCGCGAGATTGACTGGCCTGCGGTACAGGCCCACCGCCAGGCCAACAATGATGATCCCGATCGAGATCAGGTTCGGTGTGGAAATGCGCTCGTCGAGGATCAGCATCGAACTGGTGATACCAAACACCGGAATCAGCAACGACAGCGGCGCCACGGTGGACACCGGGTACAGCTTGAGCAGCGAGTTCCAGCCCCAGTAGGCAAAGTGCGTGGCCAAGTAGACCTGGAACAGGATCGAGAGGATCGCCGTCAGGTCGAGGCTACTTTGCAAACCTTCGAATGCCGCGCTGCCGTGCATCAGCCAGGCGGTGAGGAACAGCGGGATCGGCGGGATCAGGCTGGCCCACACCATGAACGAGAAGATCTCCTTGACCCCGGATTTCTTGATGATCACGTTACCTACGCTCCAGGCCACCGCACTGAGTACGATCAGCAGGACGCCCAGCACCGCATGGTTGCCCTCCTGAGTGGAGATGATCCCGGCCAGGCCAATCAAGGCCAGCACGGCGCCGATCATCTGCGCACCACGGATTTTCTCCTTGAACAGCACAAAGCCCCAGCCCATGGTGAAGAACACGCTGAGCTGAATGATCAACGACGCAATACCGGGACTCACGCCCACCTGGATGCCGTAGTTGATCACGCCCCACATGCCCAGCCCGAAGATAAAGCCGTAGGCGGCCACGTAGCTGAACTTGACGGCGGGGCGTTTGATAAAGAACACCAGGGGCAGGGCGGCGAGGGCAAAGCGGATGCCCGTGAGTACAAACGGATCGATGGCGCGCAGGCCCAGTTTGGTGATCGGGAAGTTGACCCCCCACACCAGGGTAACGAGCACGGCCAGAAACAAATGTTTTTTCAGCATGGACCCTCCTTGGGTCAGGCGGCACAGCGCGATCGCGATGTGCCGCCAGGAAGTCAGTTCAAGGCGAAGCGTTTTTGCATCAGGCACAGCCCGGCGATTTCCATCAGCAGGTTGTCTGCCGAGGCGCGTTGGGCGGTGGACAAGCTTGGCAGGGTTGCCAGCAACGCGCGCACTTTACGCGGATCGAAGAACGGCACGTTATTCAATGTCGGGCCGCTCAACACATCGTTGATCATTTCATACAGCTTCGATTGCGGGCTTTCGGACGCCGGTGGCGCGCGGAAGTACTGCTTCTTGCGATCCAGCACAGCCTGGGGCACGTAAGGGCGCATGGCTTCGCGCAGGGCGTACTTTTCGGTGGCGCCGCGTACTTTCATGTTCACCGGCAGGCGGCAGGCGGCCTCGATCACTTGGTGATCGAGCAGCGGTGGGCGGCCTTCCAGGCTGCCGGCCATTTCCATGCGGTCACCCAGGGAGGTGAGCACCACGTTGGGCAGGCTGGACTTGGCGACCATGTACAACGAGCGGTTCACCGGCTCCCAGCCGTTGAGTGCCCGTGGGCTCAGACGGTCGTAGAACTCGCGATAGGCATCGGTATGGCTGAAACGCTCACGGAAATCGTCGCTGTACAGTTGCGCCAGAGGGCCGAACAACGCCGATTGAGTTTGCAGCCAGGACACGCCGTGGCCCAGCTCGTCCTGTACCCATTTCACGTCATTCTTGCCGCCAGGCAGGTAACGGTCTTCACTGGCGTGCAGGCGTCGGCTGAGTTCGGCAATCGCCGACGGGTCCTGGTTTTCATGGTTGTACAGCACCATGTCGCGACGATAATGCGGGTAGCCGCCGAAGACTTCGTCGGCGCCTTCACCGGTCAGTACGGCGCGCATGCCCTGGTTCTGCACGTATTTGCACAGCAGGTACTTGGCCACGCTGTGAGCGTTGGCGAAGGGCATTTCGGCGTGCCAAAGGGCATTTTCGAAGTTGTCCGCCATGTCGGAAGAGTTCACCGACAGCACGTTGAGGTGGGCGCGGTTATGCCGGGCGGCCACTTCGGCGTACTGGCGTTCGTCGTAGGCTTGCTCGCCCTCGAAAGACAAGTGGAACGCCTGCAAAGATTGGCCGGTCAACTCGGTGGCGATGCCCAGCATGGCCGACGAATCGAGGCCGCCGCTAAGGCACACGCCCACCGGCACATCGGCGTGCAGGCGCAGGCGTACGGACTCCTCGATGGTGTTGCGCAGGGACTCGATCATCTCGGCTTCGCTGCGCTGTTCGGTCGCCTCGGCATCCGGGAAGTCCCAGTCCCAGTACTGTTCGGTCTGCAGGCCGCTTTCGTCGGCGATAATCCAGCAACCCGGTTTCACGCTGCGGATGTTGTTGAACACGGTACGGTCGCGCAGGATAAAGCCGCGATTGGCGTAGGCTTCGTGGTCCCACTGTGCCGGCACGCCGGCTGCAAGCAAGGCTTTGATCTCGGACGCGAAGTACCAGGCACCTTCATGTTCGGTGTAGTACAGCGGCTTGACGCCCACCCGGTCGCGCACGGCAAACAGCTTTTTGCGCAAGCGATCGAAAATCAGGATGGTGAACTCGCCGCGCAGTTGTTTGAGGCCACGCACGCCATGGCGGCGGTACAAGTGCATGGCGATCTCGCTGTCGGACGAGGTCTTGAAGCGGCAACCGTAGCCTTCCAGCTCGGTGCGGATGCGTTGATAGTCATAGAACTCGCCGTTCACCATCATCACCAGGTCGCCTTCGTCGGCAACGATAGGCTGGGTGCCGTTACCCAGGCCGACCAGGCCCAGGCGTACGTAACCAAAGGCCGCTTGGCCCTTGGGGTCGAACCATTGGCTGGAGCTGTCCGGGCCGCGATGATGGATGGCACGCAGGGCGGCATCGAACATGTTCGGGTTGAACGCACGAGGTTGTTTGGCAAAGACGCCAATGTATCCACACATGACAATTACTCTATTGAATTTGTAGTGATCAGCAGCACGCTGGTTTCAAACGGTGGTGACCGGTTCGTTCATCACCTGCAACTCGGGCAGCACCACTTCGGGGTGTATGCCGATGGAGCTGAGGATCTCGGGCATGGCCGAGTAGTCCGCTTCGCCGGTCTCGGTAAATTGAGTCGGTAGCAGCAGCGAGGGATCGCCGAATACTTCGAGCAGTTGCGGCAGGATGATTCGCCACGCTGAAATCTCGCGCATCGGGAAGATCCGGATGGAGTTGGCGATGCCGCGGGTGAACAAGGCGGTTTGCTGCGCGGTGAAGCCACCGACGACCTGCTGCACGAACAGCGGAAAGATGTGCTTGTGCACCAGTTCGTCTTTTTTGTGCAGGGCTACCACATGGCGGAACACCGGCTGGATGTCCGGCGCGTTGCTGAGGTCGGCCAGGTAGTCGCTGATGAATGTCTCCGAGACCAGCGAGAAGGCCAGGCGATAGATCTTGAAATCCGCCTCGGACAAGGTGGCCTGGGCCTGGCTCAGGTGGCGGGTCAGTTCCAGCTCCGGCCATTTGATGCGCATGCCGCGCTGGGTGATCGCCAGCTCACACATGTTGATCGAAAACAGCGTGTGATAAGCCTCATCCGCCAGGGTTTCAGAAATCGTCGCGGCGCTGGCGGAGCTCAGGCGCGAGCCCAGCTGCAGCAGGTCGATGCAGGACGGGCAAATGATCTCGGTTTCGATGGCGATGGTTTTCTGGTTGTAGATCACCCAGCCGGCCGACAGGATCAGCAGCTTCAGGGCATGGGGGTAAGCCTGGTAATGCGGGTCATGGGCGAAAGGTAACAGGGCCTCGAGAAAGTCCGGCGCCTGCAGGTCCAGCTGGATATCCGGGCGTTGGGAATCGAGCTTGATCTGTGCGCGTTTATGCCAGCTGCGTTCGATTTTGATCAATCGTTCATCGGTCGCGTCATTGCTGCGATAAAGATCGTCTTGAGTGCTGTGCTGAAACATGGTTTCACCGGGTTAATAGTGAGTTGTGACGGCCATCCATGGTTTGCCGAGGTGTGCCCGGCAACGTTCACGACCGGGAGTTACACCGCTGGCGCGGTCTGGATCTTGTCCTTCTTGCGATCCAGGAAGTCGGCCAGGCGATCCTGTGTGCGGATGTCGGAAGACACCACGGCGGCGATCAAGGCTTCCGTCATCAGGCCGTCCTGCTGGCTCTGATCGACAATGCGTGGCAACACATGGGTCACCGCGTAGTTGGTCATGGGCAGGTTGCCGGCGATCTTGTGTGCCAACTCGGTGGCCTTGAGTAACGCCTGGCCGACCGGCACCAGGTACTGGGCCACGCCGCGTTCATAGCTTTCCTTGGCGTAGAGCGTGCGGCCAGTGAGCATCATGTCGGTCATCAGGGCGATGCCGGCGATACGTGGGAAGCGTACCGAGGCGCCGACGCCGACATACAGGCCACGCATGGCTTCGGGCAGCGAGAAGAAGGCGCTGTCATCCACCACGCGCAAGCTGCAGGCGGTGGCGATTTCCAGGCCGCCACCGATGGCGGCACCGGTAATGGCGGCTACCACGGGCACCTTGCCAAACTGGATCAGTTCGAAGGTCTTGTGCCATTCGCGGAAGGCCTGGACGTTATCGATGACCGATTGGTCGCGGATTTCCGACAGGTCCAACCCCGTGCAGAAATGCTGGCTGGTGCTGTAGAGCACGGCGGCACCAATGCCGTCGGGTATGTTGGTGAAGGTATCGCGCAGTTCGTGCATCACTTCCAGAGACATCGCGTTTCGCTTCTGCGGGCGGTTGAGACCCACCATCAAAACGGCGCCGTCTACGCTTACGTCCAAGTAGTTTTTGCCACTCATTTTCCGAATATCCCTTCGATATGAACCCAACTTGGGGAGCGACGATTCTAGGTGGCAGAGTAATGGCCCGCTTGCTATGTCAGGTCATACTTTGACAAAATTGGGCCATGCCACCGACCTTCAGTTTTTCTCCTTATGAACCCGATAGCCCCGAAGCGGTGGTGACGCTGCGCGAGTACCCGTCCGGTACGGTGTTTCCACGGCATACCCACCGGCGCGGGCAGTTCGCCTATGCGTCCACCGGCGCGTTGAAAATGTTCACTGACCTCGGCAATTGGGTCGTGCCGCCGCAGCGCGCCATTTGGGTGCCGGGCGGGATATCCCATGAGATGCACATGCGCGGCGACGTGGTGATGCTCAATACCTACCTGAATGACGACGCGGCCCAACGCGCCGGGTTGCAGGACTATTGCCAGGTGTTTGGTGTCTCGCCGCTGTTGCGCCATCTATTGGAGGCGGCGCTGGCGATTGGGCCATCGGCGTCGCCGAGCGTGCGCGATCGGTGTGTGCTGACCCTGCTGATCGATGAAATCGGCGCCATGCCCGAGTTGCCCCTCAGTGCGCCATTGCCCTCCGAAGCGCGGCTGGCCCGTTCTTGTCAGCGTTTCCTTGAGGCACCGACGCAGAAAATTTCCATCTGCGAGATGGCCGACTGGTCGAGCATGAGCCGGCGCACCTTTACCCGTAACTTCCGTGAATGCACCGGCATGACCTTTGTGTCATGGCGCCAGCAGGTGTGCCTGTTGGAAGCGACGGCGCGGCTCAGTCATGGCTCGTCCATTACCGATGTGGCGTTCGAGTTGGGGTTCAGCAGCTCCAGCGCGTTCACCTCGGTGTTTCGCCGTAACCTGGGCGATTCACCGGCGCGTTACCTGGCCAAGTCCAAGGCTGCTTCCATCTTCTGAAAGAAAGGGGGGGCCAACGTGGTGCCTTTTCCCCCAGCGGTACGACGTTGAGCCGTGGCCTTTGTTACTATCGCCGTCCCTTGTCACCCGGAGTCACCGGCCCATGCAACACCAGTGGGATGAAATGCACCGCACCCGCAAGCCCACGTTCCTGATGTGCGGTGAGCCTCAGGGCGATGTGCTTAATCTCTATGTCCACGGCTATTCGGCGTTCTTCAACCGGCAACAACTGGGCAGCTTCAAGGCACAGTTGGCGGGTATCGAAGGCTCCACCAACCTGATGTTGTTCTGGCCGGCGGGGCATTTCCTGGAGAACCTGTTTGCACCGTTCAGGATGTGATCGGCGCGATGCTCGGCGGCGGCAGCCTGGGCGCGGCGACTGTCGGGTTGGGCAAGGCGATTGCGTATTTCCTCGACCACTACAAAAGCGTCGAGGCCCGTGTGGACGAGGTCGCCAGGAGCCTGCTGCCGGAACTGGCTCACTACCTGCACAGCGAGTCCCTGGCAGTCCGGCGTATCAACCTGATCGGCCATTCCCTTGGCGCACGCATTCTGGTCAAGAGCCTGCTCGCCAGCCCCGACACCGCCCGCGAACTGCCATTGGACAATCTGCTGTTGATGGGCGGGGCAATCTGTACGTCGAGCCCGTGGGATGATGTATCAGCGCCGCTCAACGGGCGCGTGATCAACTGCCACTCCAGCAAAGACTGGGCGCTGGCGCTGAAACCGGATACTGAGCGTTGCATCGGTCGCTATGCGATCCCGGTGACGCCGGCGCTCAAGGCCAAGGTCACCAACGTGCACCTGGCGACCTTCGATCACGCCGCCTATTGGCCGCAGTTGCAGACGGTGGTGCAGTACACCGACCTGCTGCACGAGCGACGCGGCATGATCCGCTCCGACCAGCGCAGCGCTGAAGTGCGTTTTGCCGAAGAGGACGCGGAGTTGTTCCCGGCGTTGGTACAGGCGCGACCTGAAGAGTTGAAATTCCTCGCCGAACTGATGGCGCAAAAACGCAGTGCATCCATAGACGCCACTGCGCGCGAGCCGCTCAAGCTGGCCATTGAGTTGCAGCGCATGGGCGGCGATACCTTTATGAACCTGGCCCGAGGCCATGGCGTGAGTTACCGCCAGATCGCTGAAGATGTGGTGCAGCGGCTGGGGATCAAGTTTGATGAGCCTCTTGATAGTGTCGCGCTGGCCGATCTTGAAACCGAGGTCGCCGAAAAACTCATCGAACAGTACAAAGACAAGCTCAGCAGCGCGGATCGGCAGGTATTCGACGCCGAACTCAAGGCCGCCGCGCAAAAGGAGCAGGGGCTGTTCAGTCGTTTTGACGTAGGCCGGTCGGCCACCACCGCGTTGAGCGGTACGGCGCTGGCCGGGCTGACCGGGTTTATCCTGCGTCGCGGTGCGGCCACGGCGATTCCGGTGGTGGGGCAGGCGGTGGCGGCGGCGATGCTATTGGTCAGCGGCGTGCGCGCGTTTTCCGGCCCGGCGTATTCGATCACCACGCTGGCGGTGCTGGTGGTCGGCGTGATTCGCCAGCGCATGGAGCGTGAAGCGCTGAACCAGGAGATGGACCTGGTGGTGCAAGTGGTCGAAGCGTTCGACCTGCCGCGGGACACGGTGATGCGCACCGTCGCGTCCGACTGATAAGCTGCGCCTCTATCGAGAGTGTTTGCCTGGGATACCGCGTGAAATTCAGCCTGCCAAAAATCGCTACTGCCCCATTTTGCCCGCCGGAAGTGGCCGGTTCCGTTGCCGTTGATCCCAAGGCTTCGTTTTTCAAGCGCGCGCTGATGTTCGCCGGCCCAGGCCTGCTGATCTCCATTGGCTACATGGACCCCGGCAACTGGGCCACGGCCATCGAGGCGGGCTCACGCTACGGTTATAACCTGTTGTTCGTGGTGCTGCTGGCCAGCCTGGCGGGGATGGCGGTGCAGTGCCTGTGCTCGCGGCTGGGCATCGCCACCGGCAAGGACCTGGCGCAGCTATGCCGCGAGCGCTACAGCAGGCGGTCTGCACGCACCCAGTGGGTGTTGGCGGAAATCTCCATCGTCGCCACCGACCTTGCCGAAGTGCTGGGCTGTGCCCTGGCATTCCACTTGCTGCTGGGGGTGTCGCTGACCACCGGCATTGTCATTACTGCCTTCGACACGCTGCTGATCCTGGCCCTGCAGAACCGGGGTTTCCGTCGTCTGGAAGCGATCATGCTGGCACTGGTAGCGACGATCGGCGTGTGTTTCTTCATCGAACTGGTATTGATCAAACCGTACTGGCCGGACGTGTTCAGCGGTTTTACTCCGTCACTGTCGGCCATCAGCGATGCTGCACCGCTGTACCTGGCCATCGGCATCCTCGGTGCCACGGTGATGCCGCATAACCTCTACCTGCACAGCTCCATTGTGCAAACTCGCCTGATTGGCAAGGATCTGGCCAGCAAACAGGACGCGGTCAAGTTGGCGCGTATCGACACCATTGGCTCGTTGGCCCTGGCCTTGTTGGTCAACGCCGCGATTCTGGTGCTCGCCGCCGCAGCCTTCCACAAGACCGGCCACACCGACGTGGTCGAGATCCAGGATGCCTATCACCTGCTTGATCCATTGGTCGGCGGTGCCTTCGCCAGCATCCTGTTTGGCATTGCCTTGCTGGCCTCTGGGCAGAGTTCCACCTTTACCGGCACCATCGCCGGGCAGGTGATCATGGAGGGCTACCTCAACCTGCGTATTCCTTGCTGGCAACGGCGTTTGATCACCCGTGGGCTGGCGTTGATCCCCGCGTTCCTGGGGGTATGGCTGATGGGCGACGATGCCATTGGCAAATTGCTGATCCTCAGCCAGGTGGTGCTCAGCCTGCAGTTGCCGTTTGCGCTGTATCCGTTGATTCGCATGACCGGCGACAAACAGCTGATGGGGCCGTTCGTGAATCGGCTGCCGACACGCTTGCTGGCGTGGTTTCTGTTTGCGCTGATCAGTGGGGCGAATGCCTGGCTGATTGGGCAATGGGTGTTTGGATAGACGCAACAAAGCTCACCGATCCCAATAAGGCACCCCGCCAAAGCACTCTACAAAGTAATCAATCACCGTCCGCACCTTCAGCGACAACCGTCGGCTCCCCGGCCACAGGGCTGCAATCTGCTGTGGCTCCAATGTTGTCGCCACTTCGTACTCCGTCAGCACCGCCTGCAAAGTGCCCGCGCGCAAACTGTCGCCGATCAACCAGGAAGGAAACACCACCAGTCCCAACCCTTGTTCGGCGGCGTGGGTGAGGGTGTCGGCATGGTTGCCGGTGATCGGGCCCTTGACGCTATAAGGTGCCCAGTCGCCCTGGCCCTTGCGGAAGAACCAGCGTTGCTGGCCGGTGATGCCTTTGTAGGCCAGGCACTGGTGGTTGATCAGTTCGTCAGGATGTTTGGGGGTGCCATGTCGGATCAGGTAGGCAGGGCTGGCGGCGATGCGAAAGCGTTGGGGAGCGAAGATGCGTGCCTGCATGCTGGAGTCGTTGAGCACACCGATGCGAAAGAGCAGGTCGGTGCCGTCTTGCAGCGGGTCGACGTAGGTGTCGGTTTGCTGGATATCCAATTGCAGTTTTGGATAACGCCGGCACAACTCGCCCAGCCAAGGGGAGAGATGGCGCTGCCCGAACACCATCGGCGCATTGATGCGCACCAGGCCGCTGGGCTCGCTTTCCTGTTCCTGCAGCGCCTGGCCGGCGGCTTCCAGTTGTTCCAGCATCAAGCGGGCATGTCGCCCGAGCAGGCGTCCGGCTTCGGTAGGGCTGACTGCGCGGGTGTGACGGTAGAGTAACTGCTGGCCGAGGGCCTGTTCCATCAGCTGGATCTGCCGGGAAATGGAGGAGGGCGCCAGGCCCTCACGGCGCGCCACTTCGGAAAAGCTGCCTAAGTCCAGCACGGCGACGAACAGGCGCAGTGCCTTGAAGCTCAGTTCATTCAAGCCTTGCATGGTGTCTCCAGGCTGTGCGTTTTGCGCAAAGGTGTTGTAGGCATGCTCCCATTTATTGCATAGGACTGCCACCGGATAATGCGCGCCATCCAATCCTTTGTTGATGTGCAGGTGATGTATGCAAGCGAGTTCCATTGAGGGTGTGGCGCACGCCAAGCCGAAAAAAAATGTCCTGCGGCTACTGCTTTTGCCGCTGGTGATACTGGCTGGCATGGGATTGTCGATTGAAGCCGGCCTGCTCGGGCCATTGGGTGTGCAGGTCGGGCATTTGTGGGCGACATTGAGCATCTTTGGCGTGGGCTCGGCCATCCTGTTTCTGCTGCTGTTGTTCAGCGGCCCGCAAAAAGGCCCGGCACTCTCCGAGCTGCCACGTTGGCAGTTGATCGGCGGTTTCCTAGGGCCGATCTATGTGGTGGTGCTGACCCTGGCCACGCCCCATATCGGCATCGCGATGACCATGATCGCGATTCTCTCGGGTCAAGTTGGCAAGAGCGTGCTGATCGACCATTTCGGCTGGTTCGGCACGGCGCGCAAGCGGGTCAATGGCGAACGCTGGATCGCCTTGACCTTGATTGTGGTGGCACTTGTTCTGATTGCACGAGGTTAAGGCGATGAATCTGATTCTGTTACTGGTTGTTGTGGTCGCCGCAGGTGCGGTGTTGAGTGTGCAAGCCGCCATCAATGGTCGCTTGGGCCAGACGGTGGGTGTGTTGCGCGGCAGCCTGGTGACCTTTGTGGTCGGGGCGATTGTCACCGCGTTGTTGATTCTGTTCTTTGAGCCCGCCCAGGCGGTGAGCTTGCTGGAGGTGCCGAAATGGCAACTCACGGGGGCCTTGTTCGGCGTGGTGTACATGATGGTCATGGTCGGCGCAGTGCCTGTCGTCGGCACGGCGGTTGCGACGGTGGCGGTGATCGTCGGGCAGTTGGGCATGGGCATGCTGATCGACAACTTTGGCTGGCTGGGCAACCCGGCGATTGAGTTGTCGGGGGCGCGGATCGTGGCGATGGTGTGCCTCGCCCTGGCCCTGGTGTTCATGTACCGCAGCAATACCCGCACCGACTGACGGTTTGAACCATCGCCGGCGGGCCGCAGTCACTGATTAAGGTGCCGGCGCCCGCCGCACCTGGACGACCATGAAAAAGGAGTCTGACCATGCCAGATAAAACCTGTGCCTGCCCACACTGCAAGTGTGTGCTGGGAGCTGACGCGGTAATGAAGGACGGCAAAGGCTATTGCTGTCAGGGCTGTGCGGAGCACCATGCCCATGGTGAGCCGTGTGCGGCGGCAACCGGCTGCGAGTGCGCCAAGTCCGCCAAAAGCTGACATGTTTGCGGGAGCCGGCTTGCCGGCTCCTATTGCCGCTCGAGTTCGAGCCGCAAGCTATGGTCCGCCAGGTTTCGACGATGCTTTACAACCCCGCTGGTGCGACGCCCCTCCAGCGCCAACACCACCGTTTGCGCATCACGTAGATCGTCCGGCAACGGTTGGAACACGTTGAGTACCGTCCAGCCAGGTTGATGTTGCACGCTCACTTGGCATTCGACATGCCGGGTAATCGGCCCGAACAGGGTGTCCTGGGTGTAGTCGATCTGTGCCTTGCCGTTGACCGATTGTGTTGAATCCATTGTCTCTCTCCTTGATCAAGCGGGTGGCGCGCGCTTCCGAGCTGCGCCGGTATAAGCCAATGATCCCCGCGGGTCGCAAAAATTCACTCGGATTGTCGGGCGGTGGTCATTACCATGGCGGCTCACCCTTGCTTGATGTGCACTCCATGGCTCTGGCTGCGCCTCCCGACCTCAGTGATCACGCCGTCCCCGTGCAGCCCCTGGCGCGCACTTATCCGCGTGGGCTGTACGTTGAACCCCATAGCCATGACTGGGGCCAATTGCTCTATGCCATGAGTGGCGTGATGTGGGTCGAGACACCGCGCGAAGCCCTGGTGGTGCCGCCACAACGCGCCGTTTGGCTGCCGCCCGGGGTGGCGCATGGGATTCGTGTGGTGTCGGATTTGCAGATGCGCAACATCTACCTGCGCCCGGCACTGGCGGCCACGTTGGACAGCCAGGTGCAGGTGATCGAAGTCGGTGGGTTGCTGCGTGAGTTGATCGTCACGCTGGTGGAGGAGGGCGATAGCGGCGAGGCGGCGTATTACGACGCCGTGGTCAGCCTGGCCTTGCTGGAGTTGCAGCGGGCGCGGCGTTCGCAGATCCGCATCGCCATGCCGGTGGGCGCTGACCGACGGCTGATCACTGCGTGCCAGGCCATCATGGCTGCGCCCTCCCTGGAGGTTGCTTTCGAACATCATGCCGAAACCGCCGGTGCCAGCGTGCGCACCTTGTCGCGACTGTTCCAGAACAATTTGGGCATGGGCTTCGCCGAATGGCGCCGCCAGGTGCAATTGGCCACCGCAGTGGCGGAGTTGATCCAGGGCCAGTCTGTCAGTGCCATCGCGCGGTCCCTCGGTTACTCCCCCAGCAGTTTCAGCGACATGTTCCGCCGCGAACTCGGTGTGGCGCCTTCGCACTACGTCGACTGAGGGTTTGGCCGAAATCCTGAAGCACTTGGCCGATGCTTCAGGAAGGTGCTCTCTACACTGAGCGCATTCACCTCTAAGGCACGGTCCTCATGAACTACCTGATTTCCCTCGCCATCGGTTTGTTTGTCGGCGTGATCTACGGCGCCTTGGATTTTCGCTCACCCGCACCGCCGGCCATCGCCCTGGTGGGCCTGATGGGCATGTTGCTGGGCGAAAAGCTCTGGCCCATGGGCCGGCAGCTGATAGGCGCCTGGTTCTCCTGATCTCTTTTTTCACTTCGATGGATATTGGCCATGAACGCACTGCAATTTTCCGCCACCGGTGACCTCGCCGCCCTCCACTTCGTTGACGTCGCCACTCCGGTGCCGGCTGCCGGTGAAGTGCTGGTGCAGATCAAGGCCGCCGGTCTTAACCCCAGCGACGTCAAAAACGTGCTCGGCCGCTTTCCCTACACCACATTGCCGCGCATTCCCGGCCGCGATTTTGCCGGGGTGGTGGTGGAGGGGCCGCAGGACCTGGTAGGCCAGGAAGTCTGGGGCACCGGCCGCGACCTGGGCTTTTTTGCCGACGGTTCCCACGCCCAATACCTCACCGTGTCGGCCAAGGGCGTGGCGCCTAAGCCCAGCCATCTGAGTTTTGCCCAGGCCGCCAGCCTCGGTGTGCCGTACACCACCGCCTGGGATGCGCTGGAACGCAGTGGCGTGACCAAGGGCACGCGCTTATTGGTGATGGGGGCCAATGGCGCCGTGGGCAGCGCAACCCTGGCCCTGGCGAAAATCCGTGGCGCACAGGTACTGGCCGCTGTGCGCCGGCCGGAGCAGGTCGAGGTATTGCAGGCGCAAGGTTTCGACGCGATGACCTTGGGTAAACCCGAAGACCTCGCTGTGCAGGTCAATGGGGTGTTCAAGGGCGGTGCCGATGTGATCTTCGACACCACCGGTTTCTGGCTACCGGCGGCCGTTTCCGCGTTGGCGCCGTTCGGACGCATCGCCATCATCGCTGCGCCGGGGGATGGCTATGTACAGTTACCCGCCCTGGCCTTGTATCGCAAAGGTGGCTCGGTAGTGGGGATCAATTCGTTGCTCTACACCTGCGAGCAATGCGCGGTGATGCTGGAGCAGTTCGGACGTTTCTTTGATGACGGCTTGCTGCCGCTGCCCACCGGCCTGCGTGAAGTGGCGCTAGCCGATGGGGTGCAGTGCTATGAGGCGGTGAATCAAGGCAGCGCAGACAAAATCATCCTCCTGCCCTGATCCTGTCGGTCATGCCTGCGGAACGCCTTTTTCCCAGGCTGACCAGTTCTTGAGGATTGCCTGTACCAACGGGTTGCCCGTGCGGTACAGGTTCTCCAGCGCTGGCACAAAACCGCCCTGATCCGCGTACTTCAGCAGGTTGTCCACTTCGCTGTAGCCAGGGTACGGACGGTCGAAGTCCGAGCCTGCACGTACCACCGCCAGGCGCTGGATATCCACCAGACCTTCGCGGCTGGCGCGCAGCAGTGCTTCATAGGTGGAATTGTCTTCCTGCTGGGTGGTGCAGTATTCGCCTTTGTTGTCGGTCAGCAGCTTGGTCCAGACTTCGGCGCGTTCGCTCAGGCGCGTACCGGAAAACCAGGTGTTGCCCGCCAGGGTGTCGCAGCGGGTGACTTGCGGCGGCTGGTTGGCCGGCGCGGCGGGATAGTGTTTGCGCCAGGCGGCGGATTCCTTGCTTTCAGTGAGTTCGACGTTCTGCGACAAGGCGAATGCCTTGGCCTGCAACTTGGGGTTCAGCTCGAACACTTCGGTCTTGTAATCCAACGGGGGTTTCTCGTTGGGGCCTTTGGTGTTGATGCCGATGTAGCCCGTCGGCCAATCCTTGGGCGCGTCCCGCGAATCCAGCTCCCACTGGGTGCCGAACTCCACCAGGTAGTGGGCCCAGGCGGCGGTGCCGATGGTGCCGTGCTTGGGGCTGATGCCGGCGATCCCCGCGATCAGGAAGTAGCTCTTGCGCAAGTCGAATTTGGGCGACAACGCCAAGGCCAGCGTGGACGCGGCAGCGTTGGTCTGGCCCATGCCGGTGACCAACAGGCACACGTCCTGGGTGTTGCAGCGGATCACCGGGTATTCGGCGGACAGTCCTGGCACGCGCACTTCCTGCTTGAGTTCCAGGCGATCGATCCAGGTTTGCGCCTCGGGGGCGAACATGGTGATCAGCATGACCTTGGGTTTGATCGGCGCAGGCGTATCAGCCAGTACCACGTGGGGCAGCATGGCCAGGCCGATGGCTATTAAGAGACGTGTAAACGCTTTCATCTAAAGCTCCTTTATCAGAATTGGTAGCCCACGCCGGCGTAGTAACCCCAGCCGTCGGAACGGGCGCGGAAGTTGCCTTCGCCGAAATTCAACTCACTGCCGTCTTCCCAGTTGCCGCCGTTATGGAAGTAACGGCCGACCAGGGTGAAGCGCAGGTGGGTAAACGAGTACAGCAGCACGTTGGTCGCCACCAGGGAGTTGGCGGTTCGCGCCGGGTTGTCCTTGTGCAGGTCGGAGCCGAAATCGTAGTTGGTAAAGCCGATGTAGGTCAGCGAGGCGCCGTTATCAAACTTGCCGATGGGCACGATGTACTTCATTTGCGCGCGGTAGCCGTCCCATGAATATTCATTGCTGGCGCCGTAGTTTTCCCACTGGTAGCGCCCGTAGAAATTGGCCGACAGGTTCACCCGCGAATGGGTGTCGATGTCGGTGCCGAGGCCGCTGTACAGGGTGTTGGCGCGGTTTTCCTTGCGGCTGCCGTGGTCGTAGATCCAGTCGAACGCCACGTACCATTCTTTGAATGGCCCGATCGCCAGGCTGCGGCCGGCCAGGTAGTCGATGGAGATACGGGGTTCGTGTTCCATGAACACCGGCGAACCATGGTCCCACACGCCTTTGTCATTACTGTTACCGATGGTGAGGATCTTAGGCACGTCGATATAGCCGTACAACTCGAAGGGCCCCTTGCGGCCGAAGTACTCGTATTCCAGGTAGATGTCATCCTGCGGCTTGGGGCCGAAGCTGATGTCTTTGCTGCCGATCAATGTCAGGTCTTGGTTGAACCAGTCCGACAGGTACACGCCTTTTTTCGCCGGGCTGGCTTCAGGGCTGAGGGTTTCGCCCTGTGCTGAGTCATCGATGGGTTTGGCCTGCGCCAAAATGGGGGCGCTGAGTACTCCCGTAACGGCGGACAGTAGCAAGGAAACACCAAAGAGGGCAGGACGCCTTGAGGTGGAGTGCATTGAAAATCCCTATTCGTACGCGGTTTGAACCCGATGCTTCGGGTAAGGATGAACTTGGCAGGCAAGTTCGTACCGCAAACGTTTGCACAGGCTGTACCAAGTTTGCTCAATGGCTTGATCAAACTGGAAAAAACGCGATTTAGTCGACCTTTTGGTCAGAATTGACTGGGTGTCATTTTCTCAATGCACTGGAACAGATGCATCGCGGTTTCCCGTCGATAATCGCTCGGCGTCTGGTGCATCTCGATGCGAAAGTGCCGGTTGAAATTGGACAGGTTGGCGTAGCCCACTTCAAAGCAGATGTCCGCCACTGACATGTCGCTTTGCAACAGCAGCCGGCAGGCGCGCTGGACACGGAACTTGCGCATCAGGTCGATGAACCCGTGGCCGGTGTTGCGCTTGAAGAAACGTGAGAAGCCCGGCTCGCTCATCTCCAGTTGCTGTGCGATTACCGACAGGCGCACATCGCCGGTCAACTCGCGCATCAGATAATCGAACGCCTGGTTGATGCGTTCGGCGCTGCGTGCATCCAGCGTCGGCGCATAGCAGGGGCTGGCCAGGGCCTTGACCTGTTGCGTCGGGGCGTTCTTCAGGGTATCGAGCAGTTGCAGGAACAGGATCAAGCGTTGCAGACCGTGGGCGGTGCCGATGGCTTCCATCAAGCGCGCAGCCTGCAACGCGGTGTCGCCAGTGAATTCCAGCCCGCGGCGGGCATGCTCGAACAGCGGTTGCAGGTCACCGAGTTCTGGCAGGGTTGTGCGCAGGGCGAGGAGGGCGGCGCCGTCGAATTGCAGTACCACATCGCGGCCGGTCAGGTAATCGCCGGGCGCCAGTTCGCCGATCCAGTCGTGGGGCAGGTCGGGGCCGATGAGGGCCACATGCCCGGCACTGAACGCACCGATGTAGTCGCCCGCTACCAGTTTGCCGCTGCCTTGACGGATCAGGTGGATTTCAAATTCGGGGTGGTGGTTCCAGCGCGCCAGGTCATAGGGGTAGTCGTGTTCAAACCAGCGAAAGCAATGCTCTGGCTCGGGCAGGATCACTTCGAGTTCGGCGGGGCGGTGCTCGAACAGCTTGGCGCGGCTGATGGGCATGGCGGGGATTCTTATGATGCTTGGAATCGCTCCAAAATACGCGCCTCGGACAGGGGCGCGCTACCCCTGGTTTTGCCTGGCACTGATACTTTTTTAACCTTCACACCAAGGTTAAAAAAGTACCACTCGCTCATCCTCCACGCGTTTGTGGGGGCTTGGTCAAGCTGCTGTAATCGGCCCTCAACAACAAAAACAACAGGTAGAAACCGCTATGTCCAAGCTCCCGCAAGCGTTGTTCCTGCTTTCCGGCCTGGCGCTGGCCATACCCAGCCACGCCGCCGACACCGTGACCATCGCCACGGTCAACAACAGCGACATGATCCGCATGCAGCGCCTGTCCAAGGTGTTCGAAGAGCAGCACCCGGACATCAAGCTCAACTGGGTGGTACTGGAAGAAAACGTGCTGCGTCAGCGCCTTACCACCGATATCGCCACCCAGGGCGGGCAGTTCGATGTGCTGACCATCGGCACCTACGAAACCCCATTGTGGGGCGCCAAGCACTGGCTGGAACCCTTGACTCAACTGCCGCCCGACTACGACGCCGACGACATCTTCCCTTCGGTGCGCCAGGGCCTGTCGGTCAACAACACCCTGTACGCCTTGCCGTTCTACGGCGAAAGCACCGTCACCTACTACCGCACCGACCTGTTCAAGCAGGCCGGGTTGAGCATGCCCGCGCATCCTACCTGGAGCCAGCTCGGCGAGTTCGCCGCCAAGCTCACCGCCAAGGACAAAGGCCAATACGGCATGTGCCTGCGCGGCAAGGCCGGCTGGGGTGAAAATATCGCCTTGCTGAGCACCATGGCCAACGCCTTTGGCGCACGTTGGTTCGACGAGCAGTGGAAGCCCGAGCTGACCAGTCCCGAGTGGACGGCGGCCGCCAACTTCTACGTCAACACCCTCAAGCAATATGGCCCGCCGGGCGTTTCCAGCAATGGTTTCAACGAAACCCTGGCACTGTTCAACAGCGGCAAATGCGCGATCTGGGTCGATGCCAGCGTCGCCGGCTCCTTCACCACCGACAAGCGCCAGAGCAAGGTCGCCGACAGCGTTGGTTTCGCCGCCGCGCCTACCGAAGTCACCGACAAAGGCTCGTCCTGGTTGTACGCCTGGTCCCTGGCGATTCCGGCCACCTCCAAGCACAAGGACGCCGCCAAGGCGTTCATCAGTTGGGCGACATCCAAGGACTACATCCAGTTGGTCGCCGACAAAGAAGGCATCACCAACGTACCGCCAGGCACTCGCCAGTCTACCTACAGCGAGGCGTACTTGAAGGCCGCACCGTTCGCCCAGGTGACCCTGGAGATGATGAAGCACGCCGACCCCGCGCATCCTTCGGCCAAGCCAGTGCCGTACGTGGGCATCCAGTACGTGACCATTCCCGAGTTCCAGGCGATTGGCACCTCGGTCGGCAAGCTGTTTTCGGCGGCGTTGACTGGCGGTATGTCGGTTGACCAGGCCTTGCTGGACGCCCAGTCCACCACCGAGCGCGAAATGAAACGCGCCGGCTACCCGAAATAACTTCAACAGGACTTTTCCATGAAACGACTTGAAGGCAAGAGCGCACTGATCACCGGTTCGGCGCGTGGTATCGGCCGCGCCTTTGCCCAGGCCTACATCGCCGAAGGCGCCACCGTGGCCATCGCCGACATCGACCTGCAACGGGCCCAGGCCACCGCCGCTGAATTGGGCCCACAGGCCTATGCCGTCGCCATGGACGTCACCGATCAGGTGTCCATCGACGGCGCAATTACCGCGGTGGTCGCCCAGGCTGGCAAGCTCGATATCCTCATCAACAACGCCGCATTGTTCGACCTGGCGCCCATCGTCGACATCACCCGCGACAGTTACGATCGGCTGTTCTCGATCAACGTCGCCGGCACGCTGTTCACCCTGCAGGCTGCGGCGCGGCAGATGATCAGGCAGGGCCACGGCGGCAAGATCATCAACATGGCCAGCCAGGCCGGGCGCCGGGGTGAGCCGTTGGTGGCGATCTATTGCGCGACCAAGGCGGCGGTGATCAGCCTGACGCAATCGGCGGGGTTGAACCTGATCAAGCAGGGGATCAACGTCAACGCCATCGCACCCGGTGTAGTGGATGGGGAGCATTGGGATGGCGTGGATGCATTGTTTGCCAAGCACGAGGGCCTGGCACCGGGCGAGAAGAAGCAGCGCGTAGGGGCGGAGGTGCCGTTTGGGCGCATGGGCACGGCGGAAGACTTGACGGGTATGGCAATCTTCCTGGCTTCCAAAGAGGCCGACTATGTGGTGGCCCAGACCTACAACGTCGACGGCGGCAACTGGATGAATTGAACTCCGGCAGCGAGTGTTTTACTCGGCAAAACTGCGGTCGAAGAAATAAATATCCCCGGGCTTCAGGTTTTCCACCGTTGCCTGGGGCCTGCCGCCTTCACCTTGCTTTTTACGCCCCGTCTCGCGCAAATACCCCGCCTCAGTCAGCTTCAGCAAGCGCTGACGAATACTGGTCTTCAACACCGGCCGCGCCAGCACCAGGGAAAAAATCGTGGTCGCTTCCGGCGCGCTGAACTCATTGCCCAGGAACATCAGCGGCAAGCTGCTGTACAGCGACTTGGAGAACAAGCGTTCCTGCACGGCGGCCACGATGCTGTTGTGATCGAAGGGCAGCTTGATGCTGCCATCGGCCACTGCCTTCAGTGAAAACCAGTCTTGGTGCTCACCCAACTGCGTCTCATCGCTCACGATCGCCAGGTAATAGGTGGACGACGACCAGCAGCGCGGGTCGCGAAATGCATCGCCCACCGTACCCACTTGCTCGCTCCAGGCCAGGCTCAGCCCGACCTTGTCACTTGCACGCAAACGCTCCACCGCAGCCTGGAGGCTCAGATCTTGCACATCGCCATTCACCACCACACCCGGTAGCGCCCAATGCCCGGCGAACGGCTCGGCCTCGCGCTTGTTCAGCAACAGTTTCAGTTCGCCAGCGGCGCGGCAGTAAAACAGTACGCACAGGTCGACCGTGTGCAGGTAGGGGCTAAGGGGCATGTTGACGTCCTTCTAGACAGCTGTGGGGCACAGTCTAACGAATCGAGCAGATATGTCATGTACTGGCTCAAGCGTAGATAACCAAATGTTTCTTGCAATGAAAGTACATGACGTGTACTTTTGTTTCCAGGCCACAGGAGAACCGCCATGACCCTCGCGAAAACTGCCATTGCTTCATTCGATGTCGACGCCCAGAAGAGCTTCACGCCACTGTGCCCCAACGAATTGCCGGTGGCCGGCGGCGACCAGATCGGTGCCGAGCTCAACTACATGGCCAGCCTGGCCGGCCATCGCGTCGGCAGCAAGGATGCCCACACCCCGCATGCGCCCTGGGTGGTGTCGCAGCACAGCGAGATGTTGCAACCCACCGGCCTGGCCCATGCCGATGTGACCTGGGTGAGCCATTGCGTACCGGGCACCGAGGGCTTCACCTTGCTGGACGCGTTGCCTACGCCCTATGACTATGACTACTTCATCTGGAAAGGTGTTGAACCCGACCTGCACCCCTACGGCGCCTGTTACCACGACCTGCACGACAAACTGTCCACCGGCGTGATCGAGTACCTGAAAGCCCAAGGCGTGACCCGCGTGATCGTCGGCGGCCTGGCCCTGGACTACTGCGTCAAGACCACCGCGTCGCAATTGCTCAAGGCCGGCCTGGAGGTGATCCTGCATTTGCCGGCATGCCGAGGTATCACGGAGGAGGGGGGTGTGCAGGCGGTCAATGAGTTGCTCAAGGCTGGTGCCGTCATCAGCAGCACCCGCGAAGAACTGGCCGCGATGGCCGCGCGTTAAGGAGAGACACCATGGAAAGTGCCTACGACTACGAAACGCCCGTTATCCAGGGTTTGCTCGACACCGATTACTACACCTTCACCATGATGCAAGCCGTGTTGCACCAACACCCGAATGTCGATGTGGAATACAACTTCATCGTCCGCTCCAAGGAGAAACTCGGCCACTTGATCCCCGAACTGCGCGCCGAGCTTGAGAAAATGGCCGGGCTGCACATGCGTGAAGGTGAACTGCGCTTTCTGTTCAACCCGCGCTTTCGCGAATACCTCACCCCGGATTACGAGCGTTTCCTCGGCCTGTTCCGCTTCAACCTGCGTTACATTCACGTCAGCGAAATCGACGGCCAACTTAACATCCGCGTGGTTGGCCCGATGCTGCACTGCATCATGTTCGAACAGCCGGTCTTGGCCCTGGTCAGTGAGCTGCGCAACCGCGACAAATACCCCGATGTGACCCTGGAAGACGTCACCCGCAAGCTCTACCAGAAGTTCGACTGGTTGGAGAAAAACCTCAGCCGCGAAGAGCTGGCCGACCTGCGTGTGTCCGACTTTTCTACCCGGCGGCGCCTGTCATTCAAGGCCCAGCGCGAGGTGGTCGATATCATGCGCCGCGACTTCCCCGGTCAGTTCGTCGGCACCAGTAACGCGCACCTGGCCTACGAATTCGACCTGCCGCTGATCGGCACCATGGCCCACCAATGGCTGATGGTGCACCAGCAACTGGGGCGGCTGCGCGAAAGCCAGAACGCTGCGCTGGAAAACTGGGTGCGCGAATACCGTGGCCGCCTGGGTATCGCCCTGACTGACTGCATCAGCACCGACTTTTTCCTCAAGGACTTCGACCTTTACTTCGCCAAGCTGTATGACGGCCTGCGCCAGGATTCCGGTGACCCCATCGTCTGGGCCGACAAGGTGCTGGCCCGCTACAAGCAACTGGGCATCGACCCGATGACCAAGGACTTGATGTTCTCCGACGGCCTGAACTTCGAAAAATGCCTGCCGATCCTGCGCCACGTGCGTGGCAAGGCCCGGTTCGGGTTCGGCATGGGCACCAGCCTGGCCTGCGATGTGGAGGGCGTGGAGCCGTTGAGCATCGTGATGAAGCTGGTGCGGGTGCATGGCGAACCGGTGGTTAAATTCTCGGACGACCCGGTCAAGAACGTCTGCGAAGACGCCTCGTTTTTGCAGTATGCAGCCAAGGTATTCAACGTCGGCCACGTGGAGGTATGACATGCAAGACCGTATCGTGCAGGAACTGAATATCGACCGCACGCTGGTGAAGGGCGGTGAGGCCAACGAAATCCAGCGGCGCATCGACTTCATCAAGGCCACTTTGCGCGGCTCCGGCTGCAAGGCGTTGGTACTGGGCATCAGTGGGGGTGTTGACTCCCTCACGGCCGGTCGTCTGTGCCAGTTGGCAGTGACGCAATTGCGCGACGAAGACTACGCCGCGCGCTTCATCGCCATGCGCCTGCCTTATAAAACCCAGGCCGACGAAAGCGACGCCCAGGCCTCCCTGGCGTTCATCACCCCGGACCAGATCGACACGCTCAACATCGCCGCCAGCGTCGACGGCCTCATGGCCAGCCTGACCACCACTGAAGTCAGCGCCGCCCATGTCGATTTCATCAAGGGCAACGTCAAGGCACGCACGCGGATGATCGCCCAGTACGCCGTGGCCAACTTGCATGACGGCCTGGTGGTCGGTACCGACCACGGCGCTGAAGCCTTGATGGGATTTTTCACCAAGTTCGGTGACGGCGCCTGCGATCTGGCCCCGCTGTCAGGCCTGACAAAAACCCAGGTGCGCCTGCTCGCCACGGCCCTTGGCGCCCCCGACAACCTGGTGCACAAACACCCCACCGCCGACCTGGAAGAACTCGTACCCGGCAAGCTGGATGAATATGCCTACGGTTGCACGTATGCAGAGATCGACGCCTACCTGATGGGCGAACCGGTGAGCGAGCGCGTGAGAACCATTGTCGAGCAGGCCTACCTGAAGACCGCCCACAAACGCGCGCTGCCCATTACCCCCTTGTAGGCGCTGGCGAGCCAGTTGCTACAGGGGATTTCGGTCAACGTTCGATTGAGCGGCTCCAGCGCGCATTCCACTCCGGCCGCGCCTGGTTGACCTGGTCCCAATCAATTGAAATCGCGGTCTGCAAGTAACCCTGCATGGCTTCGACCCGTGCCCGGGTCTTGTCGGTGGTCGGCGTGGTCGGGTTCGATGGGATCTGGTCACCTTCTTCCAGCGCCGGGGCCTGGGCTTCGGCGGTGAGCAGGAAGGCTGCCAGTTTCTGCGCCAGTTCCGGCTGGTCGTTACGGGCAATCACACATTCAGCCACGTTCAGCACCACCGCACCTTCCTTGGGTTGCGCATATTCCATGGGCACGCCGAGCAGTTTCTGGGTGGCGACCTGGGTGGGCGTCAGCGGGAAGATCGCGGCTTCGTCGGTCTGCACCATTTCGGAGATCTTCGCGGAGCTGGCGATGTATTCCAGCACATTGGGGCCGACAGTTTTCGGCCAGGCCTTGAAGCCGGGGTCCACGTTGGTTTCGTCGCCGCCCTGGATACGGTTGAACATCAGGAAACCGTGCAGGCCGAAGGTGGATGAAGCCAGGGACTGGAACACCACTTTGTCCTTGAAGCGCGGGTCGGCGAGGTCCATCCAGGAGGTGGGCGCGGCCCAGCCTTTTTCCTTGAACATCTTGGCGTTGTAGCCCAGGCCGGTGACGCCGAGGGTTACGGCCACGGCTTCTTCCTTGATCTTCGCCTTGGCGGGGATCTGTTCCAGGGTCGGGCTTGGCGCCAGCTTGTCGCACAGGCCCATGGCGATGGCGCGGTACATGATCCCATCATCGAGGAACATCACGTGCATCTGCGGGTTGTCTTTGTTGGCCTGGACCTTGGCGAGGATGTCCGACGAGGTGCCGGGCACGATCACCACGTTGACGTTATTGGCCTTTCGAACGCGGGCAGCACCTTATCGGCGTACACCCGCTCCATGGTGCCGCCGTTCATGCCCAGGTACAGCGTGGGCGCGGCGTGCGAGGTGGAGGCGAGCAGGGCGAGGGACAAGCAGGACAGCGCAATACGTGGGTTCATGGATGTTTTTCCTCTCAGGCTTGGAAACGACGGATGGAAAACGCTTCGATGGGTTGGCGGCTGGCTCCGTCGCAGACGATCTCTGCCAGGGCTTCACCGACCGCAGGACCGAGCTGGAACCCGGCGCCGGCAAAGCCGAAACCGTGGAGCAGGCCGGGTTGAGTGCTGCTGGGGCCGATCACCGGTTCATGATCGGGGAGGTAACCTTCGGTGCCACTCCAGGTGCGGATGGCCTGGGCACCTTTGAGGAACGGGTACAGCTCGCCGGCATTGCGCAGGATCTCCAGCACCGCGGCCTGCCCAGGTCGTGCTTGCTGCGGGCCGAGGGCAAAGCCGCGACCGCCGCCGAGGATGCAATTGCCCCGGGCGACCTGTCGTGCATAGATCCCACCACCTTCGACGCCAGTGCTCACGTCCATCACTACCGGCAAGGGCTCAGTGACCAGCATCGCCGGGTGTGCCGAAGTCATAGGCACTGCTTCGCCAAACTGCTCGGCCACCGCACCTGCCCACGCCCCTGCGCAATTGAGCAGCCACGGCGCTTGCAGATGCAGGCCGTTGGCGCAGTGCACCTGGAAGTGCTGGCCGTCATGCTCGATACGCGTGACCTGCGACTGTTCATAAATGTGCGCACCGCGGTGTTTCGCCGCGCGAGCAAAGGCGGGCGACACCAGACGTGGGTTGGCGTGGCCATCTTCCGGGCAGAGCGAGGCGCCTACGGCGATATCACCCACCCACGGGAAGCGTGCACGCAATGCGGTGTAGTCGAGCAACTGCAAACCCAGGCCAAATCCCCGTGTCTGCTCGGCATACGCCTGCAACGCTGAGAAATCGGCGTGACTGCGCGCCAGCTTCAAATGCCCGGAGCGCACGTATTCGCCGTCAATGCCGATCAATCCCGGCAAGTCCGCCCACAGCTGGTGGGCGCGTTGCGACAGTGGTAACTGGTGCAATGGCCGGCCTTGGCGCCGCACGCCGCCATAGTTGACGCCGCTGGAATGGGAGCCGCAGAAATCCCGCTCCACCAGCGCCACCCGCTGGCTTTTCTGCGCCAGCATCAGCGCTGCCGAGGCGCCGACGATCCCGCCGCCCAGTACGATGACGTCGATCATGGCTGTACCTCCACGCCAAACGGGAGCGGTTTGATCGGCGCCTGGCCCCGCAAGCGGCCGACGTGTTCGATGGCCCGACCACTGCGTTCGGCGACAATCTCCGCTGCCGCCAACCCGCACATCCGGCCCTGGCAGCGGCCCATGCCTACCCGACAATGGGCCTTGACGCGATTGATCTCCCAGTGACCTTCATCCACCACCGCGCGTACGTCGCCGACGCTGACTTCTTCGCAACGACAGAGGATCAACTCATCGGGGGCTTCGGCTGCCCATTCCTCCGGGAACGGGAATGCGGTTTCCAAGCCATGGCGAAAGCGCTGGATGGCCGTCAGTTGTTGCTCCAGCACAGCAGGGCGGCGGTGATCGATGGCAATGCGCGAATCCTCGAGCACGGCCAGCGCCGCACGTTCACCCGCCATTTGCGCCGCATCCGCGCCCATGATTCCGGCGCCATCGCCCGCCAGGTACACGCCGTTGACGCTGCTGCGTCCGGCGCTGTCCCGATGGGGCAACCATGCGCGGTTCAGGGCACTCCAAGCGAACTCACAGCCGAGCAAGTCCGCCAGCTGCGTCTCGCTGCGCAGGGCGTGGGCGAAGGCCACGGCGTCGCATTCCAAGGCCTGATCATCCCATTGAATGCCGCTGACCCGTTGCGCGCCGTCGATCTGTTGAAGCGTGGCGCCTTGATGCACGGGAATCCCATGGGCCGTCAGCCAGGCGCGGTAATACAAGCCTTTGGCTAACGTCGCCGGTTGCCCTAACAGCGCGGGTAATGCACGGCACTGGGCACTGAACGGCGCGCTGTCGAGCACCGCCACCACCCTGGCGCCGGCCTTGGCGTATTGATAGGCGACCAGGTAGAGCAACGGCCCGCTGCCACAAAACGCGACGCGCTCACCGATGGCGCAGCCCTGGTACTTCAGCGCGATTTGCGCCGCACCCAGGCTATACACGCCCGGCAAGGTCCAGCCCGGCACGGGCAGGATGCGGTCGGTGGCGCCCGTGGCGACGATGAGTTGCGCGTACTCGATGCTTTCGGCGCGGCCGTTGTTGAGCATGTCCAGGCGCCCGTCCTCGGCATTCCACACCAGGGTTTCAGGGCGGTAGTCGATCATGGGGGCGAGCTCATCCATCGTGCGGTGTATGGCTTGGGCCTTGCGCGCTTCAAATCCGTAGATCTGCTTGGCGGTGCGTTGAAAGCCCAGCGGTTGACGTCGATAAATCTGCCCGCCGCCGCGCAAGCTTTCATCCACCAGGCAAGGTTTGATGCCGTGGTCGAGCAACGTGCGCGCCGCGCTGATTCCGGCCGGGCCTGCGCCCACAATCACCACGGGCTTCATGGTCGGCGCCCCGGATCGCGGCTGATGGCCTGGCCTTCTTCCAGTAGCGTCGAACAGGCGCGCACGCGGCGCCCGTCTTCAAGCCGCACCCAACAATCCTGGCACGCGCCCATCAGGCAGAAACCGGCCCGTCGTTCGGCGCTGAAGTCACTGCCACGCAGGTGTTCGGCGCAGGTCAGTACGGCGGTCAGCAGGGTGTCACCGAGCAAACCGCTGGCAGGTTGCCCATCAAGGGTGAAGGCCAGGGCAGGGCGCTGGGTTTCGGCCAGGCGTTTGAACAGGGCCATCAGTGTTTCCCCACCAATACACGGTCCAGGCCGTAGACCCGGTCCAACAGGATCATGGTGGCCGCTGTCAATGCAATCACCAGCGCCGACACCGCCGCCATCATCGGATCGATGGACTCGGTGGCATACACATACATGCGCACCGGCAAGGTCTGGGTCGCCGGCGAACTGACGAAGATCGACAACGTCACCTCATCGAAACTGTTGATGAACGCCAACAGCCAGCCGCCCGCCACGCCGGGCAGGATCATCGGCAGGGTGATCTGGCGAAACAGCGTAAAGCGGCTGGCGCCCAGGGACTCGGCAGCCTGCTCGGCGCTGCGATCAATACCAATCGCGGCGGCCAACACCAGGCGCAGCACGTACGGGGTGATGATCACCACATGGGCCAGCATCAGCCAGGTGAAGCTGCCATTGACGCCCATCAGCGCGAACAAGCGCAGCATCGCCACGCCCAGCACCAGGTGCGGGATGATGATCGGCGACAGGAACAACGCGCTGAAAAAATTGCGCCCTGGGAACGTGTACCGGCTGATCGCCAAGGCCGCTGGCACGGCGATCAAGGTGGCCAGGGTCGCGGCGGTGAATGCCAGAATGAGGCTGTTATAGAACGCCTGGATGAAATCCGCGCGCTCGAACACCGCGCGAAACCATCGCAGGGAGAAGCCCGACGTGGGCAGGCTCAAGGTGTTTTCCGGCGTGAAGGCCACCAGGCACACCACCACCAGTGGCGCCATCATGAACAGCACCACCACACCGTGGAAACCGAGGGCCAAAGGACCGTTTCTGGACATGCGCTTAAACCCCCAGGGACTTTTTGTAGCGGCCTTCGACCATGCGGTTCCAGCTCAGCATGATCAGCAGATTGACCAACAGCAGCACCACCGCGATGGTCGCGCCCATGGGCCAGTTGAGTTCCGAGAGGTATTGGTCGTACACCACGGTGGCGACCATTTTCAGGCGACGCCCGCCGAGCAGGCCAGGGATCGCAAAGGAACTGGCGGCCAGGCCAAACACGATCAAGGTGCCGGACAGCACGCCGGGCATGACCTGCGGCAACACGATCTTGCGCATCACCGTGGCCTGGCTGGCGCCCAGGGACAACGCGGCTTGTTCAGCCGACGGGTCGAGCTTCTGCAGGGAGGTCCACACCGGGATGATCATGAACGGCAGCATCACGTGCACCAGGGCAATGATCACCGCGAACGGCGTGTACAGCAGCTTCACCGGGCGCCCGCCGAGGAACTGGATGACCTGGTTCGCCAACCCGTCTGCGCCAAGCAACAGGCTCCAGCCAAAGGCGCGCACCACCACCGAAATCAGCAAGGGCGTAAGGATCAGGATCAGGAAGATCGAGCGCCATGGCGTGCCCATGCGGCTGAGGATGTAGGCCTCGGGCACACCGATCAGCACGCACAGCAGCGTGACCAGTGCACTGATCCAGAAGGTGCGCCAGAAGATCTCGTAGAAGTACGAGTCGCTCAATAGCGACAGGTAATGCGCGAAGGTCCATTCATCGGCCTTCACGCCCACCTGGTAGTCGAACACGTTGAACGACAACACCAGGGTCAGCCCCAACGGCAGGATCAGCAACCCGGCAAACAGCACCAGGGCGGGCAATGACAACAGGTAGCCCCGGCTCATGCGTGCACCTCATCCTTCGCCAGCACGCGTAGCAGACTGGCTTGCCAGTCCAGGCCCACCGCCGCACCGCAACCGAGCGGCGCGCTGCCGTCGTTGCTGCGCACCACGATGATTTCGCCCAGGCTGGTGTGGATGCGATACAGCCATTGGCTGCCGAAAAAGTAGCTGTCGAGGACCTTGCCTTGCAGTCGGCCGCTGCCTGCGTCGACCAATTGGATCTTTTCCGGACGCAGGCTCAGGGTCAGTTCGCCGTCGCCGCTTTCGTGACGTACTTGTGGGCTTCCCAACAGGTCGTAGTCGCCCGGCAACAGGTTAGCCTTGCCGACAAAGTCCGAGATGAAGCGGGTACGCGGGTGTTCGTAGAGCTTGTACGGTGCGTCGATCTGGGTCACGCGCCCGGCTTGCATGACCACCACGCGGTCGCTGATGGACAGCGCTTCGGCCTGGTCGTGGGTGACCATCAAGGTGGTGATACCGACGGCGCACTGGATGCGGCGGATTTCGAACTGCATCTCTTCGCGCAAGTTGGCGTCGAGGTTGGACAGCGGTTCATCCAGCAGCAACACCGGCGGCTCAATCACCAGTGCGCGGGCCAGGGCCACGCGCTGGCGTTGGCCGCCGGACAGTTCACGCGGGTAACGGTCGGCGTGGGGGGCCAGGCGCACCAGTTCCAGCACAGTCTTGACCTTGCTGGCGATCTCGGCGGCCGGCACTTTGCGCATCTTCAGGCCGAAGGCGACGTTGTCGCGCACGCTCATGTGCGGGAACAGCGCGTAGCTCTGGAACACCACGCCCAGGCCTCGACTGGCGGGCTTGGCGTGGGTGATGTCACGGCCGTCGAGCAGGATCTGCCCGCCACTTACATCAACGAAGCCGGCGATCATTTGCAGCGTGGTGGTCTTGCCACAGCCCGAGGGGCCGAGCAGGGAAACGAACTCGCCTTTTTCCACCGCAAGGTCAGTGGCGACCACCGCATCGACGGCGCCATAGCGTTTGCTCAAGGCGTTGAGTTGGAGAAATGCCATGTCTGCGTTCCACCTTTTTTGAGTCGCGTCGAAACGCGCTTTTTTGTTTTGGGCAGATGCGAATGAGGTGTAGCCGGTGCGTTGGCGCTCGATCTTGAGTCGGCTGCCGTTAGTTGTTCAATTCGCCCCTGTAGACGCAGATTAGGACGAAGACTAGGATGGGCGGAAGATGGAATTTCACTGAATGGACTACTATTTTCAAATTTATTCACTCACCGGAATTAACTAAGATATTGGTTATTATGGATTCCACTGATCGAAATGATGGCGGTAAAGAAGTGGGTGCCGGTGCGGTGTCTCGGCTGTTCGCGCTGCTGCGCACCCTGGGTCAGGTGCCGGAGGGCGGCGAACGCGTTACCCAGCTCGCGCAACAGGTGGGCCTGTCCCAACCCACCACTCACCGGCTGCTGCGCAGCCTGATGGACGAAGGCATGGTCGAGCAGGACGCACGCAGCAAGCGCTATCGCCTGAGCCTGGAGTTCTTCGCCCTGGCGGCGCATGCGGGCAAGACCGGCAACCTGCGTGACCTGGTGCGGCCAAGCATGTTGCGCCTGAGCGCATCATTGGGTGATTCGCTGTTCCTGCTGGCGCGTTCAGGCTTCGATGCGATCTGCCTGGACCGCAGCGAAGGCCCGTACCCGATCCGCACCTTCACCGGCGATATCGGCGGGCGCGTGGCATTGGGTGTGGGGCAGGGCAGCCTGGCGATCCTGGCGTTCTTGCCGGAGGAGGAGCGCGAGACGGTGATCCGTTACAACTTGCCACGGCTCAAGGACTTCCACCTGTATGACGAAGTGCTGCTGCGCTCGGAAGTGGAGAACGTGCGCAACCTGGGCTATGCCGCACGCAATACCGGGGTGTTGGAAGGCATGGCGGGGTTGGCGGTGCCGATCCTCAATCGTGACGGACATGCGGTGGCGGCATTGAGTGTGGCGACCATCAGCGATCGGCTGGGGCCGAGCCGGTTGCCAATGGTGGTGGAGTTGTTGAAGCGCGAAGCGGCGGCGATCGGGCCCCGGATCAATCCGTTTGATCCGACGTTGCGCCGGCCCTCACAAACCTTCGGCGGGTAACGATTTCAGCCACGATGAAGAGCAAAAAATGGGGGAGCGGGCCTCACACACATTCAGATGGCGGCCAGGGCGACTGAGGTGGCCGCCGTGCGGGTCTCCACGCCCAACTTCACATACACATGCTCCAGATGCTTGTTTACCGTCCTCGGGCTCAACCCCAGAATATCCCCGATATCCCGATTGGTTTTCCCGCACGCCACCCAGCGCAGCACCTCTACCTCACGCTCGGTCAACTGAAACCGGGCTGACAGCAGCCTCTGCGCCGGCTCATCTTCAAGCGTCAACACACTCGGCTGCTGCGCCTCCCGCGCCGACAACAAAATACGTGACGTGCGCAAATGTGCCGCCACCCGCGCCAGTACCTCGTCGGTCTGGATCGGCTTGGTCACGTAGTCACTGCCACCCACTTCAAAACCCTGCACCACGTGCCTGGTGTCGGTCAGCCCGGTCATGAACACCACCGGGATGTCCGCACTGGCGGGTTGCGCCTTGAGCCGGCGGCAGGTTTCGAAGCCGTCCAGGCCGGGCATCATTGCGTCCAGCAGGATCAGGTCCGGGCGCCGGCGTTGTACGCGGTTCAACGCGCTGAGGCCATCGAGGGCCACCAGCACCATATAGCCCGCGTCGTCGAGGGCGTCAGAGAGCATCGCCAGGTTATCCGGCGTGTCGTCGACGATCAGCACAACGCCGGGTTCAGTGCTGCGGGTGAGTGCATTCATCTTCGGCCTCCTTGAGGGTGCGGTTGAGTTCATCCAGGCGAAAACCCTTGAGCAGCCCGCGTACCTTGCTGATGAAAGGCTCGGTGTCGGGCTGCTGCGCAAGGATCGTGTCGAGTTTTTCGTGCAGGCCGCGCACGTAACCGATGGCGCTGAGTTCGGCGAGTACCGCCAGGTCTTCGGCGCCGGGCAGCACACGGGGAGGCGGTGGCGGTATCGAGCGCTGGGTGCGCCGCAGCCAGTGCAGGTCCAGGTGCTGTTGCAGGCGCCCGAGCAGCTCCGGCGTGCGCACGGGCTTGGCCAGGTAGTCGTTGCAAGCGGCGGCAATGCTGCGTTCGCGGTCGTCGGTAAAGGCGTTGGCCGAGATCACGATGATCGGTGCGGTGCACAGCGCATTACGGCGGATCAGGCGGCTGGTTTCGTAGCCATCCAGGGTCGGCATCGACAGGTCCATCAGGATCAGGTCCGGCGCCAGCAGCGCCACCTGGCGGATCGCGTCCTGGCCATTACTGGCCTGGATCACCTCGAAGCCCAGCGGCGTGAGCATGCCGCTGAGCACCTTGCGATGGTCTACATGGTCATCCACCACCAGGATGCGCCGCCGCTCGCCTTGATAACCGATGATGTCGTGCTCCACATGCACCACCGCTTGCGGCGCGCGCACCTGAGACAGGAACAGCCGCACCTGGAAGCAGGTGCCCTTGTCCAGCTCGCTGGTTACTCGCAGTTCGCCGCCCATCAACGCAGTCAGCATGCGCGTGATAGTCAGCCCCAGGCCCACGCCGTTGTCCTGGCGCATCAGGTCGCCGCGCTCGAACGGCTGGAATATCCGCTCCAACTGCCCAGGATCGATGCCGATGCCGGTGTCGATAATCTCGAAGTTGGCGGTCTCGCGCATATAACTGACCCGCAGGCGCACTTCGCCGCTGTCGGTGAAGTTCACGGCGTTGCCCAGCAGGTTGATCAGGATCTGGCGCACGCGTTTTTCATCGCCGCGCACCACCGCCGGGATCTTGCCCACGCAGTCCAGGCGAAAACGCAGACCCTTGTCGTGAGCTTGCGGGGTGAACATCTGCTCCAGGTCGTGGAGCAGCTCGGGGAAGGGGATTTCGGTGAGTTCCAGGCGCAACTTGCCGGCCTCGATCTTGGCCACGTCGAGCAAACCGTCGATCAATGACACCAAGTGCGAACCACTGCGCAGGATGGTCGCCAGTGCATCCTGATGCTGTTCGGGCATGGCGCTGTCGCGCTGCAGAATCTGGGTGAAGCCAAGGATGCTGTTGAGCGGCGTGCGCAGTTCGTGGGACAGCCCAGTGACGTAGCGGCTCTTGGCGGCATTCGCGGCTTCCGAGGCTTCCTTGGCTTGCTGCAGGGCCTGGTCGGTGAGGCTGTGGGCGTCGATTTCCTGCATCAGCAGCAGGGTTTGGCGGTCGGATTCCTCCTGGGCTACGCCACGGCTTTCGCGGGTCAGCACCACCCACCAGGCGAGCACGGCGGCCAGGACCGAGAGGGTCAGGAACGCCTTGAAGAACGCCTGGTACAGGGTTTCCGAATGGGGCAAGCCCTGGGCCGCCTGTACGTAGATCAACGCCAATGCGCCGGCCAGCATCAGCACCAGGGCGAGCAACAATCCCAGGTAATGGGCCAGGCGTGTGTGCAGGCGCGGCATCATCGTGTTCGGCAGCAGCCAGCGCAGTACGCCTTCGAACTGGGTGACCAGGCGGGCGTGGGGCTTGCAACGATCACCGCAGCGCGCATCCAGCGAGCAACACAGTGAGCAGATCGGCGTGCTGTAGGCCGGACAGAACGCCATGTCCGCGGTCTCGAACGGGTTGCTGCACAGCCCGCACACCGCGTGGGTCGCGGGGGCAACCGGGTGAATCAACTGCACGTCGCTGGTGCGGGCGATGTAGTACTTGCCCTGGGTCAGCCAGGCCAGCAGCGGCGCCATCACCAGCGCCGTGCTCAGGGCCACGAAGGGCGGTGCCGCCTGGGCCAGGGCGCCGAACAGGCCGAAGTGGGCGAGGATCGACAGCAACGACGCAATCAGCATCGAGCCGACGCCCACCGGGTTGATATCGTAGAGGTGCGCGCGCTTGAACTCGATGTGCCGGGGCGACAGGCCCAATGGCTTATTGATCACCAGGTCCGCCACCAGCGTGCCGATCCACGCGATCGCGATATTGGCGTAGAGCCCCAGCACCTGGTCGATGACGTCGAACACGCCCAACTCCATCAGCATCAGCGCGATGGCCACATTGAACACCAGCCACACCACGCGACCGGGGTGGCTGTGGGTCACGCGGGCGAAAAAGTTCGACCAGGCCAGGGAGCCCGCATAGGCATTGGTCAGGTTGATCTTCATTTGCGAAATGATCACGAACAGCACCATGGCGCCGAGCGCCCATTCCGGCGAACTGAACACGTAGCGGAACGCAACCAGGTACATCTGGGTCGGCTCGGCGGCGCGCTCCATGGGGATTTCATGTTGCAGCGCGAGAAACGCCAGGAACGCCCCGGCGAACATCTTCAAAGCGCCGGGGATGATCCAGCCGGGGCCGGCGCAGAGCAGGGCGGCCCACCAGCGCTTGCGGTTGGCAGCAGTTTTTTCCGGCAGGAACCGCAGATAATCCACCTGTTCACCGATCTGCGTCACCAGCGACAACGCCACCGTGCAGGCGGCGCAGAACGCCAACAGGTTGAAGCCGCCGCCGTCACCGCTGCGTCCGACAAAGCTGGTCCAGTCGCTGAAGGCGTCGGGGTTCTTCCACCCCACAAAGCCATACGGCAGCACCAGCAACAACAGCCAGATCGGTTGCGTCCACAGTTGCAGGCGGCTGATCAGCGTCACGCCGTACGCCACCAGCGGGATCACCAGCAGCGAGCAGATCACATAGGCCAGGGCCAGCGGGATATGGAAATACAGCTCCAGTGCCAGCGCCATGATCGCCGCTTCCAGGGCGAAGAACAGGAAAGTGAAGCTGGCGTAGATCAGCGAGGTGATGGTGGAACCGATATAGCCGAAGCCGGCGCCACGGGTGAGCAGGTCCATGTCCACGCCGTAGCGCGCGGCGTAATAGCTGATGGGCAGGCCGGTGAGGAAGATCACCACGCTGATGGCGAGGATCGCCCAGAAGGTGTTGGTAAAACCGTAGTTCAAGGCCAGCACGCCGCCGATGGCCTCCAGCGCCAGGAACGACACCGCGCCGAGTGCGGTGTTGGCAATGCGCAGCTCCGACCACTTGCGGAAGGACTTGGGGGTGTAGCGCAGGGCGTAGTCTTCCATGGTCTCGTCGGCGACCCAGGTGTTGTAGTCGCGGCGGATCTTGACGATGCGCTGGGTGCCGGAAGGAGGGTGCACGGCGGGAGACTCCGGAAAGAGGGCGGGTGTTAATGAGCAAGTTCCATGCCCCGATTCAAAATGTGGGAGCTGGCTTGCCTGCGATGGCGGTGGGTCAGGCATGGGGAAGTCGGTTGATACACCGCCATCGCAGGCAAGCCAGCTCCCACATTGATCGGTGCTGTCAGGGCGGGCGGGATCCTGCTCGAAAATGGTGCGCAGTGGCATACGTCAAATGACGTACGCCGTTACGTCAGGCTGCGTATACCCGCCCCAGTCCTCTGCCGCCATGCTGGACTCCTCATTGCAGAGGAGTCGCCCCATGGCACCACGATTGATCCGCTCCACACCGCTGTTGGCCCTGTCATTGCTGGCGGCCGCTCTGTTCAGCCAGGGCGTGCTGGCCGATAACGAAGGCCTCGCCGTGACCCCGACCGAAGTCACCGTCGGCCAGTTGCACTCCGCCACCGGCACCATGGCGATTTCCGAAACCGGTTCGATCCAGGCCGAACGCTTGGCCATCGAACAGATCAATGCCTCTGGCGGGATCCTCGGACGGCAGATCAAGGTGATCCAGGAAGACGGCGCCTCCGATTGGCCGACCTTCGCCGAAAAAGCCAAGAAGCTGCTGGTCAACGACAAGGTCGCCGCCGTGTTCGGCTGCTGGACCTCGGCCTCGCGCAAAGCCGTACTACCGATCTTCGAAAAGGAAAACGGCCTGCTCTACTACCCGACCTTCTATGAAGGCCTGGAACAGTCGAAAAACGTGATCTACACCGGGCAGGAAGCCACCCAGCAAATTCTCGCCAGCCTCGACTGGATCGCCAAGACCAAGGGCGCCAAGACCTTCTACCTGGTCGGCTCCGACTACATCTGGCCGCGCACGTCGATGAAGATTGCGCGCAAGCACATCGAAAACGTCCTGCACGGCACCGTGGTCGGCGAAGACTACTACCCGCTGGGCAACACCCAGTTCGGTTCGCTGATCAACAAGGTCAAGCTGAAAAAGCCTGATGTGGTGTTTGCGGCGGTGGTGGGTGGGTCCAACGTGGCGTTCTACAAACAACTCAACGCGGCGGGCGTTAATTCGGCCAAGCAGACCCTGCTGACCCTGTCGGTCACCGAGGACGAACTGCTCGGCATCGGCGGTGAAAACATGGCCGGTTTCTATGCCTCCATGAAGTACTTCCAGAGTCTGGATAACCCCAACAACAAAGCCTTCGTCGAGGCCTTCAAGGCCAAATACGGCAAGGACGCAGTGATCGGCGACGTGACCCAGGCGGCCTATCTGGGGCCGTGGCTGTGGAAAGCGGCGGTGGAGAAGGCCGGCAGTTTCGACGTGGATAAAGTTGTGGCCGCGTCGCCTGGCATCGAGCTGAAAACCGCGCCGGAAGGCTACGTGAAGATTCACGAGAACCATCACCTATGGAGCAAGTCGCGCATCGGTGAAGTGCAGCCCAACGGTCAGTTCAAGGTGATCTACGAGTCGGATCTGATCGAGCCGAATCCGTTTCCCAAAGGCTACCAATAACCCCGGTCTTGACGCTGACCTAAGTGTGGGAGCGGGCTTGCTCGCGAATGCGGAGTGTCATTCGCCGGTGTATTGACTGATCCACCTCATTCGCGAGCAAGCCCGCTCCCACCTAAAGCGGAAGCAGATTGCAATTCAACCTGGCGCTCAGGAGACCATCATCATGGAATGGCTATCGGAATTTGGAGCCATCGCGGCGATGCAGGGGTTCAACGGCTTGTCCGTGTTCTGCGTGCTGTTGCTGATGGCATTGGGGCTGGCGATCATCTTTGGCCAGATGGGTGTGATCAACATGGCCCACGGTGAGTTCCTGACCATCGGCGCGTACACCACCTACGTGTGTTCCAGCCTCACGGCGCACTTTGCGCCGGGCTTTCAACCCTATTACTTCTTCTTCGCCATTGCCCTGTCATTCCTGGTGGCCGGTGCGATTGGCTGGCTGGTGGAGTGGGCGATGATCAGCCGCTTGTACAAGCGCCCGCTGGACACTTTGCTCGCCACCTGGGGGCTGTCGCTGGTGATGCAGCAGACCTTCCGCTCGGTGTTCGGCGCCCGTGAGGTCAGCGCTGAACCACCGGCCTGGTTGATGGGCTCGGTGAATTTCACCGATGCCATCGAGATCCCGCGCAATGGCCTGTTCATGATGGCCCTGACCCTGCTGCTCACCGCCGCGATCTTCCTGATGCTCTACCGCTCGCGTTGGGGCCTGCAAGTGCGCGCCACGGTGCAGAACCGCCTGATGAGCCGCGCGGTGGGCATTAATACGCGCAAGGTCGACCGCATGACCTTCGCCTTGGGCTGCGGCGTCGCCGGGGTGGCCGGCGCGGCGTTCACCACCATCGGCTCCACCGGGCCGACGGCGGGCTCGCAGTACATCGTCGACACCTTCCTGGTGGTGGTCTTCGGCGGCGCGCAGAGCCTGTTCGGCACCATCGCTTCGGCTTTCGTGATTGCCCAGACCCAATCGCTGTCGGAGTTTTTCCTCAGTGGCTCGATGGCCAAGGTACTCACCTTGTCCTCGGTGATTCTGATCCTGATGCTGCGCCCGCAAGGGTTGTTCTCCATCAAAGTGCGCAAGTAGAGGCGAGCGGATGAAGGCTTTAGACAAGCTGCTGGGCGGCCAGCAAAACCTGATCGGCATCGTGTTGCTGGCGCTGTTGATCCTGGTGGTATTCCCCCTGACCCTGGATGCGTTCCGCCTGAACATGGTCGGCAAATACCTGACCTATGCGTTTGTCGCGGTGGGCCTGGTGTTGTGCTGGGGCTATGGCGGCATCCTCAGCCTGGGGCAGGGCGTGTTCTTTGGCGTCGGCGGCTACTGCATGGCAATGTTCCTCAAACTGGAAGCCTCGGACCCCGAAAGCACCAAGATCCAGTCCACACCGGGCATTCCGGACTTCATGGATTGGAACCAGATCACCGAGCTGCCGTGGCTGTGGCAGCCGTTCCACAGTTTCAGCTTCACCTTGGCGGCGGTGATTGCGGTGCCGGTGCTGCTGGCGTTCATCATCGGTATGGCGCTGTTCAAGCGGCGCGTGGGCGATGTGTATTTCTCCATCGTCACCCAGGCGATTGCGCTGATCCTCACGGTGCTGATCGTCGGCCAACAAGGCTTGACCGGTGGCGTCAACGGCATCACCGACCTCAAGACCCTGCTTGGCTGGGACCTGCGCACCGACAGCGCGAAGATGATCCTGTACTTCATCAACGCCGGGTTGCTGTTCGGCTGCATCTTCATTGGCCGCTTCATCCTTGCTTCCAAGCTCGGCCGGTTGCTGATGGCGATGCGCGACAAGGAAGAACGCGTGCGTTTCTCCGGGTATGACGTGGCCAGCTTCAAGATCTTCGTGTTCTGCGTGGCCGCCGCGTTCTCGGCGATTGGCGGGGCGATGTTTGCCTTGCAGGTGGGCTTTATGTCGCCGTCGTTCGTGGGCATCGTGCCGTCGATCGAGATGGTGATCTTTGCGGCGGTGGGCGGGCGCATGTCACTGCTCGGTGCAGTGTATGGCGCGTTGCTGGTGAACTACGGCAAGACTTACTTTTCCGAGTCCTTCCCCGAGTTGTGGTTGTACCTGATGGGCGGGCTGTTTATCGCGGTGGTGATGTACTTCCCCAACGGCCTCGCCGGTTTGTGGGACAGCCATGGGCGTCAGGCACTGGCGAAAATGTTGCGGCGTAAACCTGTAGCGGCGACCCCGGTGAACGCACCGTTAACACCCAAGGCCACAAGCAAAATCCTGGAGACCCAGCCATGACCGCCGTCGGCTTTGAAATGAAAAAACCGGTGCTGGCCATTGAAGGCCTCACCGTGTCGTTCGACGGCTTCAAGGCGGTCGACAACCTTAACCTGTACATCGACCGCAATGAAGTGCGCGTGGTGATCGGCCCAAACGGCGCCGGCAAGACCACCGTGCTTGACCTGATCTGCGGCAAAACCCGCGCCACCAGCGGCAGCATCCAGTTCGATGGCCAGGAGCTGACCAACATGCGCGAGTACAACATTGTGCGTGCCGGCGTGGGCCGCAAGTTCCAGAACCCGTCGATCTACGAAAACCTCACGGTGTTCGAGAACCTGGAGATGTCTTACCCGGCCGGTCGCAAGGTATGGGGCGCGCTGTTCTTCAAGCGCAACGCCCAGGTGATCGCCCGGGTGGAGGAGGTGGCGCGGGAGATCTTTCTCGGCGACCTGCTGCAACAACAGGCCGACCTGCTGTCCCACGGCCAGAAGCAGTGGCTGGAGATCGGCATGCTACTGATGCAGGACCCCGAGTTGCTGATGCTCGATGAACCGGTGGCTGGCATGAGCGTCAATGAGCGCGCGCAAACCGCCGAGCTGCTCAACCGCATCAGCCAGGGCCGTTCGGTGCTGGTGATCGAGCACGACATGGAGTTCGTCAAAAGCATCGCCCACAAGGTCACGGTGCTGCACCAGGGCAAAGTGTTGGCCGAGGGCAGCATGGCATCGGTGCAAAGCAACCCGAAAGTTATCGAAGTGTATTTGGGCCACTGAGGAGCCGCGCATGTTCAAGATCGACCAGTTGTCCTGCGGCTACGGGCAGAGCCAGATTCTCCATGACTTGAACCTGAATGTCGCCAAGCGCGAGATTGTCGCGGTGATGGGCCGCAACGGCATGGGTAAGACCACGTTGTTCAAGAGCCTGATGGGCATCCTGCCGCAGTGGCAGGGCCAAGTCAGCGTGGATGGGCAGGATGTCTCGGCGCTGGAAACCCATGAACGGGTCGCGCGGGGGATCGCCTATGTGCCCCAGGGCCGCATGATTTTCCCGAGTATGACCGTGCTGGAAAATATTCAGACCGGCTTGCCGGCATCGGCACGCGGCAAAGTGCCGGAAGACTTGTATGCGCTGTTTCCGGTGCTCCACGACATGCAGTCGCGAAAGGGCGGTAACCTGTCTGGCGGGCAGCAACAACAACTGGCGATAGCCCGGGCGCTGGCGACCAACCCCAAAGTGTTGTTGTTGGATGAGCCGACAGAGGGTATCCAGCCGTCGATCATCAAGGACATTGCCCGCACGCTGAAGGAAATCCGTAACCTGCGCGATTTGACCATTGTGGTGTCGGAGCAGGTGCTGTCGTTTACCCTGGACATCGCGGACCGTTTTCTGGTGATCGAGAAGGGGCGGTTTGTGATTGAAGAGACCCGCGACCGAGTGGATGAGGCGATGATCAGCCGGTACTTATCGGTGTGAATGCAGGTTGGGTTGCCGCTTCGTAAGTGCTGGTTTTAACCTATGTTTTACTGGAACCGTTGCTCTTTGTGTGGCCACAGATGGATGTCGACAAACTGTCCAGCCGAACGTTGGTCGGCTGTGATGCATCTACTCCCTGAGGTGTTGCCATGGTAAATACTCAATACGGTCAAAATTACCCACTCAGTTTCAATAGGCCTGATCTTGACGGGCAACCCACCTCGCGGGAGGACAAATACAAGAACACTTCAAATTTGAATCTGGTAAAGACGTTTGGGAATAACTTTGATTACTTCGTCAATACCAAGACCGGCTTCGTGGACCAGGCCAGACTCCGTGAAGTGGCGGCTCGTCCGCTGACCGGTCATTCCGTCGACGACAATATGACGCTATTGGCAGGCGAAATCCTTAATCGCCCGGACGTGAACCGCAAGTTGGATAAGTTGAATGAGCGCGGTATACACGACGGTCTAGTTGACCGTGAAAACGTTGAACAGCTCGTTGATTACTACACGAGCGATGACGCGTCTGCCGGCCAGCAGTCCAGGGCCGGAGAGCCGAGCACTGCACCGTCATTTTCGCAGGCTTACCCTGCGCAATATGAGCGCCCCATTAATAACGTCGGAGCGTTCAACCAGCCCGCAATGAATCATTCACCGGGGGACTATCGCGCGCCTTCGAATACCACGGTTGCACGGGATTTTGCCGATAACTTCAGCTACTTCCAGGGCCCGTCCGGCTTTGTCACACGTGCAGTCCTTGAGGACGCTGCCAATCGTCCGTTGACCGGTAACCCGGTAGAAGACCGGATGACACTGCTGGCCAACGAGATTCTCAGCCGTCCTGAAATGAGTCATTTGCTCGATGCAATCAACCACAGTGGTCTTGAAGACGGGCTGATCAGCCAGGGGGACGCGAACAGGGTGGTTGATTACTACCAATCCCAAGAGACACCGTCCATGCAGAGTTGGGCCGGAAGGTACACCGGTTCCATGCAGCGCCAACGTGTTGAAAACACCTACGACGAGTACTATCGCCCGCAGGCATTCGGCAGCAGGTCCGCATCGTCGCAAGGCGAAGGCATGAGCCCGCAGAGTGGTGAGGTTTTTCGTGAGTTGAGAGGTGCCACAAACGCTGATTTGGCGAAAGAGCTGGGTAATAACTTTGACTACTTCGCTCCCAACGCCAATGACAAAATCAGCCAGCAATCATTACGTGAAGTAGCAAGCCAGACGATGGACGGCAATCCCGTGAACGATAGGATGACCCTGCTGGCCCGGGAGATCCTTAGCCGGCCGGAGTTCAACCGTCAGTTGGACTCCGTTACCGACAGCGATCTACCGGACAGGCTGATTGGACGCGATACAGTCCAAACATTGGAGTTATGACTTTTCATGCTCAGGTAGAGCGCCTTGCGGGGGTGTCGGACTGAACGTCCTGTCGGGCAACGTTCAGTCGTCGCTGGGTGTGATCATCCTTTCCGGCCGCACCTGTCGCTCATAATCTTCGGCGGTTATCAGCCCTAGTTGCACCGCCGCGTCCTTGGGTGACAGGCCCTCGTCCGCGGCCTTACGGGTGATCTGCGCCACGCGGTCATAGCCCAGCACCGGGTTCAGTGCGGTCGCCATCAATAATGAGTGCTCCACATTGTGCGCCAGTTGCCGGCGGTTCACTTCCAGGCCGCCCAGCAGCTTGTGGGTGAACAGGCTGGCGCAGTCGCTGAGTACCTCGATCGAGTGCAGCAGGTTGTGGATCAATACCGGCTTGGCCACGTTCAATTCGAAGGTGCTGGAGGCCCCCGCCAGGGTGATGGTGGTGTGGTTGCCGATCACCTGCATCGCCCCCTGCACCAGCACTTCGGCGATGGTCGGGTTGCGTTTGCCGGGCATGATTGAAGAGGTCAGGCCGTCGTCGGGCACGATCAATTCACCCAGGCCGCAGCGCGGCCCCGAGCCAAGCAGGCGGATGTCATTGGCGATCTTGGTCAGTGACACGGCGAGCACATTCAATGTCCCAGAGGCTTCTACCAAGGCATCGTGGGTGCCCATGCCTTCGAACTTGCACGGGTTGGTTTCGAAGCGTTCGCCAGTGAGTCGGCTGATTTCCTCGCAGAACGCCAGGTCAAAACCCGCCGGTGTATTCAGTCCAGTGCCCACCGCTGTCCCCCCTTGGGGCAGCAGGCGCAGGCGCGGCATGCACGCTTCGATGCGCGCGATGCCGTGCTGGATTTGCTGGGCAAACGCGCCAAATGCCTGGCCTTGGCTCATGGGCACCGCATCCATCAGGTGGGTACGGCCGATTTTAAGCACCTCCTGCCAGGCGTCGGCTTTGTTACCGAGCGCATCACGCAGATGGCCCAGCACAGGCAGCAGTCGACCGCGCAGTTCCAGCACAGTGGTCAGGTGCATCACCGTGGGGAAGCTGTCGTTGGACGACTGTGAGCGGTTCACATGGTCGTTGGGGTGCACCGGCGACTTGCTGCCCAGTTCGCCGCCGAGGGTGAGGTTGGCGCAGTTGGCGATCACCTCATTGGCGTTCATGTTGGTCTGGGTGCCGGAGCCGGTTTGCCAGATCGACAGCGGGAAGTGCTGGTCAAGATCGCCCTTGGCCAGTGCTTCGGCGGCCTGTTCGATCGCTTGCGCCAGGGCCGGCGCCAATACGCCGAGGCGTGCATTGGCACGCGCACACGCACGTTTTTGTTGGCCAAAGGCGCGGATCAGGCTGGCGGGGAACGGCTGCTTACCGCCGAAGACCTCCAGCGCCCGTTGGGTTTGCGCGCCCCAGTAGCGGTCGGCCGGTATGGACACGGGGCCGAACGCGTCATGTTCGATTCGCAGAGTCGTCATCACGAGGCTCCGTTAAAGCGCAGCGCCGGCAGCACGCCCGAGCACGCGTTGGTATTCATCCTGGGCAGTCTGTTGGGAGAACTCCCCGGACCATTTCGACACCACCACCGTCGCGACGCTATTGCCGATGGTGTTGCAGGTGGCAATGGCCATCGACATGAAGCGGTACACGCCGAACAGCAGCGCCAGGCCTTCTGCCGGCAGCACGCCGATGGCCGTGACCGTCGCGGCGAACACCACGAAGCTGCCACCCGACACCGCCGCCGCGCCTTTGGAGGTCACCAGCATGATCGCGATGATGCCCAGCTGTTGTTCCCAGCTCAGCGGCACTCCGTAGGCATTGGCGATAAACAGCACGCACAGCGACATGTAGATCGAGGTGCCGTCGAGGTTGAACGCATAGCCGGTGGGCAGCACCAGGCCAACGCTCTGTTTGGAGCAACCGAATTTCTCGAGTTTTTGCAGCAGGCGCGGCAGGGCGCTTTCCGACGAGGCGGTGCCGAGCACGATGAAGATTTCATCCTTGATATAGGTGAGGAAACGCCACAGGCTGAAGCCGCTCAACCGGCATACGGCGCCGAGCACCACACAGATAAAGAATGCGATGCCGACGTAGAACATCAACACCAGGTTGGCCAGGGACATCAGCACCGCCGTGCCATTGCTGCCAACCGCGTAAGCCACCGACCCGAAGGCACCCAGGGGCGCGAACTTCATGATCAGGTTGATAAACTCGAAGAAGCACTCGGAGATGCGGTTCAGGCCGTCTTCGATCACTTCGCGGCGTTCGGGCTTCAACGCCAGCAGGGCGAAGCCGAACAACACCGAGATCACCAGTACTTGCAGCAACTGGCCGCCGGCGAAGGCACCGACGAAATTGTCCGGAAAGATGCCGTAGATAAAGTCCAGGGTCGACGCCGGCGCATGCCCCTTGGCCACGGCGGCACTCGCGGCGGTCGCGGCGGCGCTGCTCGGGTGGGCGTCGTGCATGCCGGAGCCGATCTGCAACAGGTTGCCCCACAACAGGCCGATGGCCAGGGCAATGGTGGAGACCACTTCGAAGTAAATCAACGCGCGCAAGCCGACCTTGCCGACGCGCTTGATATCGCCGGCCGAGGCGATGCCGTGGACCACGGTGAAAAACACCAGCGGCGCGACGGCGGTCTTGATCAGCTTGAGGAAGATATCGCCAAGGATCTTGAAACCGGCGGCCAGCTCGGGGGCGAGAAAGCCGAAGGCGATGCCGAGGAACATGGCGGCGATGACCTGGAAGGTCAGGTCCTTGTAGAGCGGTTTTTTTGCGGTGGTGGATGACATGTCTGTGCTCTCATTGTTGTTATGGTTCGGGTGTTACACAGGCTTGTGAAACGAAAGAGAACCCCTGTGGGAGCGGGCTTGCTCGCGAAAGCGCTCTGTCAGTTGATGCATTGGTTGACTGAGGCATTGCATTCGCGAGCAAGCCCGCTCCCACAGTTGGATCTTCATCCGCGTTGGCGTCAGCGTTTCACGGCACCCTGGCGCGCCAGCGCGATATCCACCATCTGCGGCGCCAGCCCCAGGTAGTTGGCGGGATCGGTCAGGCGTTGCAGCTCGGCCAGGTCCAGTTGCGCGGTGGCTTCACCCTGGGCGAGCAGGGCGTCGAGCAAGCTGGTGCCCTGGTCGTTAGCCATGCGGCACGCGGCATACACCACGTCATGGGCCACTTGGCGGCCAAGGGCCGGGGCGAGGCCCATCATCACGGCTTCGGCGACGATCAGGCCCTGGGTCATGTCGAGGTTCTTGCGCATGCGCTCGGGGCGCACCTCCAGGCCGGCGAGCATAAAGGTCGCCTGGCCGAGGGACGCGGCGCTGAGCGCAAAGGCTTCGGGAATGGCGATCCACTCCGCCTGCCACGGGCCGGTGGAGCGTTCGAAGTCCTGGATCATCGCGTCGAGCATCAGCCCGGCGTGTTGGCGCACGCCCTTGGCGGCGGCGTACATCAGCTCGCAGGAAATCGGATTGCGCTTTTGCGGCATGGTGCTGCTGGCGCCACGGCCCTTGACGAACGGCTCGTACACTTCGCCCAGTTCGCTGGTCATCATCATCATGATGTCGAGTGCAATCTTGCCCAGGGAACCGGTGACCAGCCCGAGGAAGTTCAGGGTCTCGGCCAGGCCATCGCGGGCCACGTGCCAGGTGGCCTGCGGTACGCCCAGGCCGAGTTCGCTCATCAACGCTTCCTGGACTTCCAGGCCTTTGTCGCCGAGGGAGGCGAGGGTACCTGCAGCCCCGGCGAACTGGCCGATTTCGACGCGTGGGCGCAGTTCCACCAAGCGCTCGGCGTGGCGATCGAACATGCTCAGCCACACCGCGCACTTGTAGCCGAAGGTGATCGGCAGCGCGTGCTGCAAGTGTGTGCGGCCGGCCATGGGCGTGTCGCGATAACGCTCGGCCAGGCCGGCTAGCAGCCCGCGCACGGTCTGGATATCGCGCTCGACGATGGCCAGTGCGGCGCGTACTTGCAGGACCACGGCGGTGTCCATGATGTCCTGCGTGGTGGCGCCCCAATGCACGTAGCGGCCCGCTTCACCACAGATCTTCGACAGTTGCTCAACCAGCGGGAGGATCGGGTAACCGACGATTTCTGTCTCGTGCTGCATCAGCGCCAGGTCCAGGGCTTCGTACTGCGACAGCGTGGCGATCTGCTCGGCCGCGTCGGTCGGGATAACGCCGCAACGCGCTTCGGCACGGGCCAGGGCCACTTCCACTTCGATATAGCGTTCGATCAGGGCTTTATCGGAGAACACGCCGCGCATTTCGGCGGTGCCGAACATGTCGCGGAACAGGGCGGAATCAAAAACGGTACTCGACATGGGAAAATCCTAATTGTTATTTTTAAACCATACATATTTTATATGTCCGTACATTATGATTGCGCTTGTGCTGATACACTGTCAACTCGATAACGAGGGTAAAAATGGAAAGCGTGAGCCAGAGGCGTTATGCGGCGGTTGCCAAGGATTTGATCGACCAGATTGGCAGCGGCCATTACCCGGTGGGTTCGTTGTTGCCGACTGAGTTCGAACTCTGCTCGCTGTATGCGGTGAGCCGCCACACCGTGCGCGCGGCCATTGACCAGTTGCAGGGGCAGGGCATGGTCTCGCGGCGCAAGCGCGTGGGCACGCGCGTCGAAGCGTCGTCGCCCCAGGGGGGGTACTCCCAGGCGATGGCGTCGGTGGCCGACCTCGTGCAAGTGGCCGAAACCCATATCCGCGATATCCAGGCGGTGCGCGAGTTCGTTGTCGACATCGCCCTGGCCCGGCGCCTGGGGTTGGAGCCGGGCGGGCATTACTTCTGTGTGTCGAGCATCAAGGTCGATGCCGGCGCTGGCAATGCGCCGTTGTGCTGGACCGATGTATATGCCGAACAGACCTTTGCCGAGGTGATTCCTGAAGCACGCAAGCACCCGGATGAACTGATCGCGGCACTGATCGGCAAGGCCTTCTCGCGGCACATCGATGTGGTGGACCAGCAAGTGCGCCCGGTACAGTTATCGTCTGAATTGGCCGCCAGCCTCAAGGCGCAGAGCGGTGCGCTGGGGCTGACCATCATTCGCCAGTACCGCGATGAGGCCGGCGTGCTGATCGCCGTATCGGAATCGGTCTACCCTGCCGACCGTTTCACCCTGACCATGCAGATGAAACGCGACAAACGCTAGGCCACGTTGAAAAACGCCACCTTGGTGCTCAAGCGATCCGCCAGCTCCGCCAGTTCGTGATTGGAATTTTCCACCTGCTCGGAGCCCGCCGCCGATTGCACGGTGGAGCTGTGGATGCGCGTGACGTTCTGTGCAACCTCTTCAGCCGCCGCGCTTTGCTGCACGGAAACACTGGCGATCTGCGCGTTCATCGCATTGATCGCGCCGACTTCCTGGCTGATCTTGCCGAGCGCCAACTGAGAGTCGCGGGTCTGCGTCACGGTGGTCTGGGCCAGGCTGCGGCTGCGTTGCATGATGTCGGCGGCGTCCTGGGTGCCGCTTTGCAGCTTGCCGATCATGTCGCGGATTTCCTGGGTGGACTCCTGGGTGCGCGTCGCCAGGGAGCGCACTTCATCGGCCACCACCGCAAATCCTCGGCCATGTTCACCGGCACGTGCGGCCTCAATCGCCGCGTTCAGCGCCAACAGGTTGGTCTGGGCGGCGATGGCGTTGATCACTTCGATCACGGTTTCGATGTTTTCACTGTCGCTGGACACCTGGTTGACCCGAAGGGTGGCCTGGTCGAGGATCGTCGCCAATTCTTCGATGGACACGGTCACTTCGCCCACCAGGCGGTGGCCGCTGTCCACTTCGGCGTCGGCCAGGATAGTCGCCTTGGATGCGGCGGAAGCGTAGCCCGAGACCTCGCTGACCGAGGCGGCCATTTGCGTGATTGCGGCGGCCACGTGCTGGGCTTCGCTGGTCTGCAGGTTGATCTGCTGGCGGTTATCGCTGGCCACTGACAGCAGGGTGACCGAGGAATGGCGCAGGGCCTGGGCTGCCGAGCGCACTTCGCTGATGGTGTCGCTCAGGCGTGCCAGGGCGTTTTTCAGGATGCCCATCACGCTGTCGGGGTAGCGGGTCTCGATGCGCTGGTCCAGCTCGCCATCGGCCAGGCGGCGGATCGCCTCGGCGACTTCCTCCGGCTCTGCGCCAAGGGTGGCCTTGACCTTGCGGATAATCAGCAGTGACACCAGCACGCTCAAGATGATCGCGACGGCGCTGGCCAGCACCATCAGCATGGCAAAGGTGCCGGCAGCCGATTGCACGGTATCCAGGCGTTGCTTGATGTGCGCTTCTTCGAAGTCGATCAGCGCATTCACGCGTTTGAGCCACTCGGTGTAGTGGACCGAAGCCTGGGCCAGCAGCAAGTCCTGGGCGCCGGCAATGTCATTGCTGCGACGCAGGTTGATCACCCGTTCGGTGGACGCCAGGGCCTGGGTCTCGATGGTCTTGATATCACCCAGCAGACGGGTTTCCTCGGCGCTGGCGGTGGTGTTGGCGAATAGGCGGTCCAGCATCACGGCAGAGTCCTGGTAATCGCGCTTGAGCTGGTCGATCTCGGCCAGATGGCGGTTGAGCGCCGCTTCATCCTTGACCAGTACCGCATCGCGAATGGCGATGGCGCGGTTGTGCACGCTGCCACGGAAGTTGATCGCGTAGCGCTGGACGACGGCGGCTTTTTCACCGACATCCTTGAGCGTACTGTCGATAAAACCCACGCGTTGAATACCGACGGCAGTGATCAGCACCAGCAACGACAAGGTGGACGCGAAGCCCAGCCCGATACGCATTGCCAACGACATAGGGTTTTTCATAAAAGGCTCGATATTCAAGGGGGCAGGAGTGATGGCTAAAAGCTATCTTCGCGGTGGAATCTAACGACCTGCCTGCCTGGCGTCCAATCAGTAAATACTTAAGCTGTCATCGAGCGAATTGATGGAATAAAACCGCGACACCGTCGTTAATACGTCATCCAACGTATTTCCCGTTTTTCCTGGCCGCCTGAGACTGGATCCCACGCACCCCGTCATCCGTCCAGGAGCCAGTCCATGACCGAAACGCTGATCAAAGTCGACCTCAACCAGCCTGTCACCGAGAACGAGCAGATCCATAACCGCTGGCACCCGGACATCCCCATGGCCTGTTGGGTCAAGCCGGGCGATGACTTCATCCTGGAAACCTACGATTGGACCGCCGGCGCGATCAAGAACAATGACGACGCCAGCGATGTGCGCGATGTCGACCTGTCGACCGTGCACTATCTGTCGGGCCCGGTGGGTGTACACGGCGCCGAACCGGGGGATTTGTTGGTGGTGGACTTGCTGGATATCGGTGCCAAGGCCGATTCCCAGTGGGGCTTCAATGGTTTTTTCTCGCGGCAGAACGGCGGTGGTTTCCTTACTGATCACTTCCCCAGCGCGCAGAAAGCCATCTGGGACTTCAAAGGCATGTTCACACGTTCGCGGCATATCCCCGGGGTGAACTTTGCCGGGCTGATCCACCCAGGCTTGATCGGTTGCCTGCCCGACCCGGTGATGCTCGCCGACTGGAACCGTCGCGAGCAGGAGCTGATTGACACAAACCCGACGCGCGTTCCGCCACTGGCCAACGCACCGCTGGCCGCCACTGCCCACATGGGCAAACTCACCGGCCAGGCCCGTGACGATGCGGCAGCGACCGGCGCACGCACAGTGCCGCCGCGCGAGCATGGCGGAAACTGCGATATCAAGGATTTATCCCGGGGCTCGAAGATCTTCTTCCCGGTCTACGTCAACGGCGCCGGGCTGTCGGTGGGCGATCTGCACTTCAGCCAGGGCGACGGCGAAATCACCTTTTGCGGCGCGATCGAGATGGCTGGTTGGGTGCACATGAAGGTCGAGCTGATCAAGGGCGGCATGGCCAAGTACGGGATCAAGAACCCGGTGTTCAAGCCGAGCCCGATCACGCCGAACTACAAGAATTACTTGATCTTCGAAGGCATTTCGGTGGACGAACAGGGCCAGCAGCACTACCTGGACGTCAATGTCGCCTACCGCCAGGCGTGCCTGAATGCGATCAACTACCTGACCAAGTTCGGCTACTCGCCGGCCCAGGGTTACGCGCTGCTCGGCTCGGCACCGGTGCAAGGGCATATCAGCGGCGTGGTGGACATCCCGAATGCCTGCGCCACGTTGTGGCTGCCGACGGAAATCTTCGAGTTCGACATCAACCCCAACGCCAGCGGCCCAACTCAATTCCTCGACGGCAGCATCGACCTGCCCATCGCTCCGGACCTCTAGCCATGCCGACCTACGAATACGCCTGCGACACCTGCGGCACCTTCACGATGTTGCGCCCGATTGCACAGCGCAACGAACCCAGCCAATGCCCGTATTGCGCAGGGCCGGGCGGGCAGTTGCGGGTGTCGGCTCCGGCGCTGCAAACCCTGTCGGCCAACCAGCGCAGGGCCATCGCCGGCAACGAGCGCAGCGCCAACGCGCCGCAAACGGTCGGCGAATACCAGGACAGCCGCAAACACCCGGCCGGTTGCAGTTGCTGCGGCACCCGCAAGAAGGTCGAGCCCAGCAAGGCCAACCCCTTGGGGCTCAAGACCCGCACCGGCCCACGGCCGTGGATGATCAGTCACTAGAACAGGAGCGTTGTAATGCGCCATGGCGACATTTCCAGCAGCCCGGACACCGTCGGTGTAGCGGTGGTGAACTACAAGATGCCGCGCCTGCACAGCAAGGCCGAGGTCATCGACAACGCAAGCAAGATTGCCGAGATCATTGTCGGCATGAAACAGGGCCTGCCCGGCATGGATTTGGTGGTGTTCCCGGAATACAGCACCATGGGGATCATGTACGACCATGACGAGATGATGGCGACCGCCGCGAGCATTCCCGGCGAGGAGACCGCGATCTTCTCGGCAGCCTGCCGCCAGGCGAATACCTGGGGCGTGTTCTCCCTGACCGGCGAGCGCCACGAAGAACATCCGCACAAGGCGCCCTATAACACCTTGGTATTGATCAATAACCTGGGCGAGATCGTGCAGCGCTATCGCAAGTGCATTCCCTGGTGCCCGATCGAGGGTTGGTATCCGGGGGATCGAACCTACGTGTGCGACGGGCCCAAGGGCATGAAGATCAGCCTGATCATCTGCGACGACGGCAACTACCCGGAGATCTGGCGAGACTGCGCCATGAAGGGCGCCGAGCTGATCGTGCGGTGCCAGGGCTATATGTACCCGGCCAAGGAGCAGCAGGTGCAGATGTCCAAGAGCATGGCCTGGGCCAATAACTGCTATGTGGCGGTGGCGAATGCGGCGGGGTTCGACGGGGTGTACTCGTACTTCGGGCACTCGGCGATCATCGGCTTTGATGGGCGCACCCTGGGCGAGTGCGGCGAGGAGGAGATGGGTATTCAGTATGCGCAGTTGTCGGTGTCGCAGATCCGCGATGCGCGGGCCAATGACCAGTCGCAGAACCATCTGTTCAAGCTGCTGCATCGGGGCTACACCGGCATGCATGCCTCGGGCGATGGCGACAAGGGCGTGGCGGATTGCCCGTTCGAGTTCTATCGCACCTGGGTCTTGGATGCGCAGAAAGCCCAGGAAAACGTGGAGAAAATCACCCGCAGCACGGTAGGCGTCGCGGAGTGCCCGGTGGCGAATTTGCCCCATGGTGGTCAAGAAAAGACGGCGGGGTAGGGCATGCGCTTTACCTTTGAACCGGCCCAGGTGATGGCCCTGCTGCGCAGCCGGATCATCGGCCAGGAGGCGGCGCTGGCCCAGGTGGAAGGCTTGCTCAAGGTGGTCAAGGCCGATATCAGTGAGCGTGACCGCCCCCTGAGCGTCAACCTGTTCATGGGGCCGACCGGTGTCGGCAAGACCGAAATCGTGCGCCTGCTGGCCCAGGCGCTGCACGGTCGCGCCGACGGTTTCTGCCGCATCGACATGCACACCCTGGCCCAGGAACATTACGCGGCCGCGCTGACCGGCGCGCCGCCGGGGTATGTGGGCAGCAAGGAGGGCATCAGCCTGTTCAACAGCGAGTTGATCCAGGGCACCTACAGCCGGCCGGGGATCGTGCTGTTCGATGAACTGGAAAAGGCCAGCCAGGAGGTGGTACGCAGCCTGTTGGGCATACTGGAAAACGGTCAGCTGACCTTGGCCGGCGGCACGCGCACGTTAGACTTTCGCAACAGCCTGATCTTCATGACCAGCAACATCGGCGCGCAACAGGCGCGTCGGCATCGCCTGCGTTTTACCCAGGGCTGGCGACGTCTGCTGCGCGTGTGTGCACGGGGTGAGGCACAGGTGTTGGAAGAGGCGCTGCATGGGCATTTCGAACCGGAGTTTCTCAATCGGATCGACCGTATCCTGATGTTCGAGCCCATCGACGCGCAGTGGCTGGAGGCGCTGCTGGCGGTGGAACTCGACAAACTCAACCAGCGCCTGGCGGTGCAGCAGCGCTCGTTGGTGCTGGATGCGCAGGCGCGGGCTTGGCTGTGCCGCCAGCACGACATGCGATTTGGCGCGAGGGCGCTGGCCAGGCGCTTGCGGGTCGAACTGGAGCCCGCGATTGCCGAATGCCTATTGCAAGGTAATGCCCGACACCTGAGTGCGACAGTGCGCAACGCCTGTTTGGTGGTCGAACCCGAAAGCACAGGAAGATAGGATCCACTTACGGTATAACCCTCGGACGCTTTAGTTCTTCGAGGCCCCGTTTTTTCATGCAAAGCCCTTTGCAACGCCCGCTGTGGCAGATCTACCTGATCTTTCTGGCACCGATGGTCCTGTCCAACTTCCTGCAAAGTTTTTCCGGCACCCTCAACGGTATCTATGTCGGGCAAATGCTCGGTACCCAGGCGCTGGCGGCGGTGTCGGGGATGTTTCCCATCGTGTTTTTCTTCATTGCCCTGGTGATTGGCCTGGGGGCGGGCGCCTCGGTGTTGATCGGCCAGGCCTGGGGTGCCCAGGAAACGGCAATGGTCAAGGCAATCACCGGCGCGACCCTGACCCTGGGCGCGCTGGTGGGGGTGGTTGCCGCAGTGTTGGGCAGCCTATTTGCGCGCCCGGCGCTGCAGGCGCTGGGCACACCGGTTGATGTGCTCGACGATGCGGTCGGCTATGCGCAGAAGATGATGCTGATCATGCCGCTGCTGCTGGTGTTCATCCTCTACACCCAGCTGCTGCGCGGTGTCAGCGACACGATCTCGCCGTTGCTGGCGCTGATGGTCTCGACCCTGGTCGGCCTGCTGCTGACGCCGGCGCTGATTCGCGGCTGGGTCGGCCTGCCACCCATGGGTATCCAGAGCGCGGTGTATGCCGGGCTGGTGGGCAACGCGTTAGCCATGCTGTTTTTGATCTTGCGCCTTCGGCATAAAAACCATGTGATGGCACCGGACCGCGAACTGCTCGCCGCCTTGCGCCTGGACCGTGTGATTCTTGGCAAAGTCCTGCGTATCGGCTTGCCCACCGGCCTGCAGATGGTGGTGCTGTCGCTGTCGGAATTGGTCATCCTCGCCTTGGTCAACGGCCATGGCTCCCAAGCCACGGCGGCCTATGGCGCGGTGACGCAGATCGTCAACTACGTGCAGTTCCCCGCGCTGTCGATTGCCATCACCGCGTCGATTCTCGGCGCCCAGGCGATTGGTGCCGGGCGTTTGGAGCGCATCGGCCCGATCCTGCGCACCGGCCTGTTGATCAACACCTGCCTTACCGGTGGCCTGATTGTGCTGGGTTACGTCTTGTCGCACTGGTTGCTCGGCCTGTTCATCACCGACGACACGGCGCGGGTCAATGCCGAGCACCTGCTGCACATCATGCTGTGGAGCATCCTGGTGTTTGGCTTCCAGGCTGTGATCGGCGGGATCATGCGCGCCAGCGGTGTGGTGCTGATGCCGGTGGTGATCTCGATTTTCTGTGTGCTCTGCGTTGAACTGCCGATGGCTTACCTGTTGAACGCCCACTTCGGCCTGGAAGGGGTGTGGATGGCGTTTCCGGTGACCTACCTGGCCATGCTGGCATTGCAGACTGCGTATTACCGCCTGGTGTGGCGACACAAGCAGATCAAGCGGTTGGTGTAAGGCTGAGGCCACGCAACAACAGCTCCAGGCCCTGCAAACCTTGCTCCAGCCGCTCGCCCGGATGCTCATCCCGGGCGATCCACAGGGCGGTGTTGACCAGGCTGCCGTTGATCAATTGCGCCAGCGCGGCGCTCGGGGCGGGGCGGATGACACCGGTTTGCATCAGGGCTTCCAGCCGTTGGCGCAACGACTCGACACACTGTTGCTGGGAGCCGGTATCGCCCAATACGGCGGGCGCATCCTGCAACACAATGCGCTGGATCTCGTCGTCCTGAGCCATGCGCAAATAGGCGCGGCAACGTTCGCAAAAGCCGGCCCACGGATCCGTTGCTTCATCTGTAATGCGCTGCAAGTGTGTGTCCATCTCACTGTCGAGTTGGGCAACCACGGCGGCCAACAGTCCTTTTTTGTCACCAAAGTGATGGTACAACGCGCCGCGTGTCAGGCCGGCGCGGGCGGTAAAATCGTCCATCGATGTGTTCGCGTAGCCTTGGGTGGCAAAGGCCTGTCGCGCGCTGGCGATCAGCCGGGCGCGGGTGTCTTCGATCATTTCGGCACGGGCTCGGCTCATGGTAGGTCTCACAACGGACAAGTGAACGATTGACATACGTCGCGTATGTTACGCATTATTTGCCACATACGCACCGTATGTATTTTGCCTCGGTCATTGCAGATAGCAAGTCGCAGGCATTCAGGAAGAGGTCCAGCAGGATGGCAAACCCTTACGCCGAGTTATTCCAGGTCCCCGGCGCCCGGGCCTTTGTACTGGCAGGCATGCTGGCGCGCATGCCCGTGTCGATGACAGGAATTGGCTTGATCACCATGCTTTCCCAGGTGCACGGCGGTTACGGCCTGGCGGGTTCGGTGGCGGCGGTATTTGCCCTGGCCACGGCGTTTTGCGCACCCCAGGTATCACGGCTGGTGGATCGCTACAGCCAGGGCCGGGTGCTGCCGGTGGCCGCGCTGATCGGCGGTGGGGCTTTGTTGATGGTGCTGCTGTGCACCCGCTTGCAGGCACCGAACTGGACGTTGTTCCTGTTTGCCGCCTTGGCCGGTTGCATGCCGAACATGTCGGCCATGGTGCGTGCGCGCTGGACCGAGTTGTACCGTGGCCAGCCCAAGTTGCAGACCGCGTTCGCCCTGGAGTCGGTGCTGGATGAGGTGTGCTTCATCATCGGGCCACCCATTTCGGTGGGTTTGAGCGTGGTGCTGTTCCCCGAGGCGGGGCCCTTGGTGGCGGCGCTGTTACTGGCGGTCGGCGTCACCACCTTTGTATTGCAACGTGAGACCGAGCCTCCCGTCCATGAACATCAGGACCATCACGGCGGCTGGCTGATTGCATCGCCCTCGGTGCTGATCCTGATGATCCTGCTGCTGGCCATGGGCGTGATCGTCGGCGTGGTGGACGTGGTCAGCGTCGCCTTTGCCCAGCATCAGGGCCAGCCGGCGGCGGCGAGCATTGTGCTGTCGGTGTACGCCATCGGTTCGTGCCTGGCGGGGCTGGCGTTCGGTACCCTCAAGCTCAAGGCACCGTTGCCCAGGCAGTTCCTGTTCTGCGGCGTGGCCACCGCGTTGACCACCTTGCCGTTGCTGCTGGTGAGTAACATCCCGGGGCTGGCGGTGGCGATCTTTATTTCCGGGCTGTTCTTCGCCCCCACGTTGATCGTGTCCATGGCCCTGGTGGAGCAGATCGTGCCCGCCAGCCGCCTGACCGAAGGCATGACCTGGCTGATCACCGGCCTCAGCATCGGCGTGGCCATCGGCGCCGCCAGTTCCGGTTGGATGATCGACCACTTTGGCGCCACCAGCGGGTTCTGGGTCGCGTTGGTGGCCGGGGCGGTGGTGCTGGGGGCCGCGGTGCTGGGGTATCGGCGGTTGGGATAATCGGCTTATCGCTGGGCAAGTGTCTGCACTGTGGTGGTGCGGAAAATCGCTCAAGGCTTGGCGAGTCAGGTCATTGAGGGTCAGTTTCTTGCGGGTCGCCGCCAGGGCCGCCGCCAAGTGCAGGTCATGGCCGACCCGGACATTGAAGGAGCCCTTGCAAGGCTTCTCCGGTGTGTGGCCCAGGGACTGGCACGTAATGAGGTAGTAGCCCAGTCGACGCAGCAGCGTGACGAGTTCGGGCCAGGTAAATGCCATGTGCTCATCGAGCAGTTTGGCGAGCAGCTTGTTTTGGGCACGGCGTTTCCTGCGTGTAACTAAATTCAGTTGCAAAAAGTGGTGTTCGTCAATGCTAGCCCGACGTTGTGCGGTCTTCCTGAGACTGATGTAACCCTTGATGACACCTCGCCTTGCGCCTCTCATCCCCCCGCTAATTTTTCCCTCTCCGGTTCGTTTTATAGGGACGACGTGCCTTTGTGCTTCCTGCCTATTGCTCCGGACTCCAAGAAATGAATGCTGAAGACTCCTTGAAACTTGCTCGCCGGTTTATCGGGTTGCCCCTGGAAAAACGCCAACTGTTCCTGCAGGCCTTGCAGAAAGAAGGCGTGGACTTTTCCCGGTTTCCGATTCCGGCAGGGGTGCAAGTTGAGGATCGCCAGGCGCTGTCCTACGCGCAGCAGCGCATGTGGTTTCTCTGGCAATTGGACCCGGCCAGCGGGGCCTACAACCTGCCGGGTGCCGTGCGGCTCAAGGGCGCGTTGAGCCTTAATGCGCTGGAGCAGGCGTTTGCCAGCCTGGTTGCGCGCCACGAAACCTTGCGCACCGTGTTCCAGCGCCAGGCGGATGAACGCCTGTTGCAGGTGGCGGCCGACACGTCGTTGACCGTCGAGCAACTCGATCTGAGTCACCTGGCCCTCGCCGAGCGTGAAGAGGCCGTCAACGCCGCTGCGACCCGTCAATCGCTGCTGCCGTTCGACCTGGAAAACGGCCCGCTGCTGCGCGTGCAACTGCTCAAACTCGACGCCCAGGAGCACGTGTTGCTGCTGACCCTGCACCACATCGTCTCCGACGGCTGGTCGATGAACGTGCTGATCGACGAGTTCATCCGCTGCTACGACGCCCATGAGCGCAGCCAGGCCCCACAATTGCCGGCCTTGCCGATCCAGTACAGCGACTACGCCCTGTGGCAGCGCCGCTGGCTCGAAGCCGGCGAGCAGGCGCGTCAGCTGGAGTACTGGCAGGCGCGCCTGGGTGATGAGCACCCGGTGCTGGAGCTGCCCACCGACCGCCCACGCCCGGCCATGCCGAGCTATCAGGGCACGCGCCATGATTTTGCGATCAGCCCGCAGCTGGCCGCGCAATTGCGCACCTGTGCGCAAAAGCACAACGTCACCCTGTTCATGCTGTTGCTCGGTGCCTTCAACGTGCTGCTGCATCGTTACACCGGGCAGGGCGATATCCGCGTCGGCGTGCCGATCGCCAACCGCAACCGCACGGAAGTCGAAGGCCTGATCGGCTTTTTCGTCAACACTCAGGTCCTGCGCACCGAGCTGACCGGGCAAACCCTTGTCACTGAGCTGCTGCAAAGCATCAAGGAACACGCACTGGGCGCCCAGGCTCATCAGGAGTTGCCGTTCGAGCGGCTGGTGGAAGCGCTCAAGGTCGAGCGCAGCCTCAGCCATACGCCGCTGTTTCAGGTCATGTACAACCACCAGCCAGTGGTGGCCGACATTGCAAACGTCAGCACCGCCTCCGGCCTGGAGCTGGCCCTGGTGGAGTGGCAGGGCCGCACCACTCAGTTTGACCTGACCCTCGACACCTATGAAAAATCCGGCACCCTGCACGCCGCGCTGACCTATGCCAATGACCTGTTCGACGCGCTGACCATCGAGCGCATGGCCGGGCATTGGATCCGCCTGTTGCAGGCCATGGTGGCGGACGGCGCGCAGCGTATCGGCGAGTTGCCGATGCTGGCCGCAGATGAACAGCAATTGCTGGTCCACGCGTGGAACCAGACCGCCGAGGCGTACCCGACCGAGCGCGGCATCCATCACCTGATCGAAGACCAAGTGCAGGCCACGCCCGACGCGCCGGCGCTGGTGTTCGGCACCACGACGCTGACCTACGCCCAGCTGGATGCGCGTGCCAACCAGCTGGCCCATGCCCTGCGCGAGAAGGGCGTAGCCCCGGACGTGCTGGTCGGAATCTGCATCGAGCGCTCCATCGAAATGGTGGTCGGTCTGCTGGCCATTCTCAAGGCGGGTGGCGCCTACGTTCCGTTGGATCCTGAATATCCCCAGGAACGCCTGGCCTACATGATCGAGGACAGTGGCATTCAGTTGTTGCTCAGCCAGCACAGCCTGTTGCCAGTGCTGCCTGTCGAGGGTATCCAGGTGATTGCCCTGGGCCAGCCTGCCAGTTGGCTCGATGGCTACAATGCCGAGTCGGCAAACGTCCCCCTTCACGCGCTGAACCTGGCCTACGTGATCTACACCTCGGGCTCCACCGGCAAGCCCAAGGGTGCCGGTAACAGTCATCGCGCACTGGTCAACCGCCTGTGCTGGATGCAGCAGGCCTACGGTCTGGATGCCCGCGATGCGGTCCTGCAGAAAACCCCGTTCAGCTTCGACGTCTCGGTGTGGGAGTTTTTCTGGCCGTTGATGACCGGCGCACGCCTGGTGGTCGCGGCCCCTGGCGAGCATCGCGAACCGGCCCGCCTGATCGAGACGATTGGTCGGCACGGCATCACCACGCTGCACTTCGTGCCCTCGATGCTCCAGGCGTTTATTCATGAGCCGGGCGTGCAGGCCTGCACCAGCCTCCAGCGCATCGTGTGCAGCGGCGAAGCCTTGCCGCTGGATGCGCAATTGCAAGTGTTTGCCAAGTTGCCCCAGGCCGGGCTGTTCAACCTCTACGGCCCGACCGAAGCGGCCATCGACGTCACCCATTGGACCTGCGTCGACGAAGGCGCCGACAGCGTGCCCATCGGCCGTCCAATCGCCAACCTCGGCACCTACGTGCTCGATGCCCAGCTCAACCCGGTGCCCGCTGGCGTCAGCGGCGAACTCTACTTGGGCGGCATTGGCCTTGCCCGCAGTTACCATCGGCGCCCGGCGCTCACCGCAGAACGTTTTGTGCCCAACCCCTTCGGTGACGGCGCGCGTCTGTATCGCACGGGCGACCGCGTGCGTCAGCGGGCCGACGGGGTGATTGAATACCTTGGCCGTCTCGATCACCAGGTCAAGCTGCGCGGCCTGCGGATCGAGCTGGGTGAAATCGAGACACGCCTGATGCAACACCCCTCGGTGCGCGAAGCCGTGGTGCTGGTGCAGGGTGGCAAGCAACTGGTGGCGTACCTGGTGCTGGAGGACACTGCGCCGGTCGACCTCAAAGCCTGGCTGCTCAGCAGCCTGCCCGAGTACATGGTGCCCAGCCATATGGTGCCCCTGGCCAAGTTGCCCGTGACCGCCAACGGCAAGCTCGACCGCAAGGCCCTGCCATTGCCGGATGTCGCGCCACAGCAGGCCTTTGTCGCCCCGGAAAACGACCTGCAGAAAGCCGTGGCGGCGATCTGGAGCGATGTGCTCGGTGTGGAACAGGTCGGCCTGGACGACAACTTTTTCGAACTGGGCGGCGATTCGATCATCTCCATCCAGGTGGTCAGCCGTGCGCGCCAGGCGGGTATTCGCCTCAGCCCACGGGACCTGTTCCAGTACCAGAGCGTGCGCAGCCTGGCGCTGGTGGCGACCTTCGAGCAGGCGACTGCTATCGATCAGGGGCCGGTGACCGGCGAGGTGATCCTCACGCCCGTCCAACACAGCTTTTTCGAGCAGGCGATCCCGGCGCGTCAACACTGGAACCAGTCGTTGCTGCTGACCCCGCGTGAAGCCCTTGAGCCCGCGCGCCTAGAGGCCGCCTTGACTCGGTTGATCAACCACCACGACGCCCTGCGCCTGCGTTTTGTGCAGCAGGCAGACGGTTGGCGACAAGCTCACGCCGAGCCGGTTGCCACCGCGTCGTTGTGGCAATCCCAGGTTGCTGACGAGGCCGAGTTGGCCGCGCTGTGCGACGAGGCGCAACGCAGTCTCGACCTCGAACAGGGCCCGCTGCTGCGCGCGGTCCTGGCCGTGATGGCCGACGGCACCCAGCGCCTGCTGCTGGTGGTGCACCACTTGGCGGTGGACGGTGTGTCGTGGCGCATCCTGCTCGAAGACTTGCAACAGGCCTATCGCAACGCCGCGTTGCCAGCCAAGACCAGCGCCTACCAGCTGTGGGCGCAGCAGTTGCAGCGCCATGCACAGACGCTGGACGAGCAACTGCCGTATTGGCAAGCGCAGACCGCGAGTGCCGATCTGCCGTGCGACAACCCCCAGGGCGGCCTGCAAAATCGCCTGGGCAGCCTGCTGGAGATCCGTCTCAGTGCCGAACACACTCGGCAACTGCTGCAAGATGCCCCGGCGGCCTACCGCACCCAGGTCAACGACCTGCTGCTGACCGCGTTGGCACGGGTCATCAGCCGCTGGAGCGAGCAGCCCGCCGCGCTGATCCAGCTGGAAGGCCATGGCCGCGAAGACCTGTTCGACACGGTTGACCTGAGCCGCACCGTCGGCTGGTTCACCAGCCTGTTCCCTGTGCGCCTGCACGCCGATGGCGATCTGTCGGCGGCGATCAAATCGGTGAAGGAGCAACTGCGCGCCGTGCCGCACAAAGGCATTGGCTACGGCCTGTTGCGCTACCTCGGCACGCCTGACGCCCGCGAAGCGTTGTCAGCCTTGGCCGCGCCACGCATCACCTTCAACTACCTGGGCCAGTTCGACCGCCAGTTCAATGAGTCGGCGCTGTTCGTCCCGGCTACCCAGGGCAGTGGCCAGGCCCAGGACCCGCAGGCGCCGCTGGCCAACTGGCTGACCGTGGAAGGGCAGGTGTATGGCGGTGAACTCGCTTTGCAGTGGGGATTCAGTCGCGAGATGTTCGACGTGGCGACGGTCCAGCGCCTGGCCGATGACTACAGGGCGGAACTCCAGGCCCTGATCGAACACTGTTGCGCCACGCCGGCGGGGCAGGTCACGCCTTCGGACTTCCCTCTGGCACGCCTGACCCAGCAGCAACTGGACGGCTTGCCCATCGCCGGGCCGGCGATTGCCGATCTCTACCCATTGTCGCCGATGCAGCAGGGCATGTTGTTCCACACCCTGTATGAGCCTGAGGCCGAGGCTTACATCAACCAGTTGCGCCTGGACATCGAAGGCTTGGACCTGCTGGCGTTCGGCCGTGCCTGGCAAGCCGCGCTGGACCGCCATGACATCCTGCGCAGCAGCTTCCACTGGCTTGGCCTGGACAGCGCCCATCAGGTGATCCAGCGCCAGGTCGATGTGCAGTTGCATGTGATCGAAGACATCGACGCCGATTGCGATGCGCTCGCCGTGGCCGAGCGCGAGAAAGGTTTCACACTGAATGCAGCGCCGCTGTTTCGCCTGATGCTGGTACGCGGTGCCGGTACGGCCTGGCACCTGATCTTCACCAGCCACCACATCCTCATGGACGGCTGGAGTAACGCGCAGTTGCTGGGTGAGGTCATCGCTCATTACGCCGGGCACGCCGTGCCAGCGCCGCTGGGGCAGTTCCGCGATTACCTGGGTTGGCTGCATCAGCAAGCTTCGGGCGAAGCGTTCTGGAAAGCCACTCTGGCACCGTTGCAAACGCCCACCTTGCTGGCGCAGGCGCTGCGTGTACCGACCGAAGGCAAAGGCATGGCTGAGCATCAGGTGCTGCTGGGCGACGACTTCACGCGTGCCCTCGGCGAGTTTGCCCGCCGCCACAAAGTCACCCTCAACACCGTGCTTCAAGGCGCCTGGAGCTTGTTGCTGCAGCGCTATACCGGGCAGGACTGCGTGGCCTTTGGCGCCACGGTCGCGGGGCGCTCGGCACCGTTGCCGGGAATCGAACAGCAACTGGGCCTGTTCATCAACACGCTGCCCATTGTCAGCGCGGCCTCGCCAGCGCTGTCGGTGGCCGGTTGGCTGAGCGAACTGCAAGCGCTCAACCTGAGCTTGCGCGACCACGAACATGTGCCGCTCTACGACATCCAGGGCTGGGCGGGGCAGCAGGGCGCTGCGTTGTTCGACACCTTGTTGGTGTTCGAAAACTTCCCGGTGGCCGAAGCCTTGAAACAAGGCGCGCCCGCCGGCCTGACGTTCGGACGCCTGCACAACCATGAGCAGACCCACTATCCGCTGACGCTGGGGATCGAGTTGGGCGCCAGCCTGCGCCTGGAGTTCGGCTACGACCAGGCCCGATTCAGCGCGCAGCAGGTTGCTCGACTGAGCGGCAACCTGCATCACCTGCTGGTGCAGATGCTCGCAGACGCCCAGGCACCGCTTGGCAACCTGCGCCTGCTCGACGCCGCTACTCACCGCGACGTGCTCGCTCATAGCCGGGCGACCGGTGCCGCCCCGCGCCAGCTGCGCGTGCACGAGCGTATCGCCGCCCAAGCTGCCGCCACGCCTGACGCGCTGGCGGTACAAGCGGGCGACGCGCGCCTGAGCTACGCACAGCTGAATGACCACGCCAACCGTCTTGCCCATCGCCTGCTGGCGCTGGGTGTTGGCCCAGGCCAGCGCGTCGGCCTGGCGGCCCGACGTGGCCCGCAGTTGATCGTCAGCCTGCTGGCGGTGCTCAAAAGCGGCGCCGCCTATGTGCCGCTGGACCCGAACTATCCGACCGAACGCCTGGCCTACATGCTGGCGGACAGCCGCCTGGACCTGCTGCTCAGCGAAACCGGGCTGCTGGCCGACCTGCCACTGCCCCAAGGGCTGGCGCGTTTGGACTTCACCGCGTCGGGCGCAGAGTTGGCCGACTACCCGTCGACCCCTCCCGCCAACCATGCCGCCGCTGCCGACCTGGCCTATGTGATCTACACCTCCGGCTCGACTGGGTTACCCAAGGGGGTGGCTATCGACCATGCCGCCCTCAGCCAGTTCTGCGACAGCGCCGAGGCTTACAGCCGCTTGAGTGCTTCTGATCGCGTGCTGCAATTTGCGACGTTCAGCTTTGACGGCTTCGTCGAGCAATGCTACCCGCCGCTGTGTGTGGGCGCGGCGTTGATCATGCGCGGCGATGAGCTGTGGGATGCCGGGCAACTGGCCCGCGAAATCGTCGAGCAGGGCGTGACCCTGGCGGACTTGCCGGCTGCGTACTGGTATCTGCTCGCCAAGGAATGCGCCGTCGACCGACGCACCCTGGGCAACCTGGGCCAGGTCCACGTGGGTGGCGAGGCGATGTCGGTGGAAGGGCTGCGCGCCTGGCACACTGCCGGTCTGGGCGGCGTGCGCCTGGTCAACACCTACGGGCCCACCGAGGCCACCGTCGTGTCCAGCGTGCACGACTGCCAGTTGGCGGACGCCAGCGATGCGTTTGGCGTGCCGATTGGCCGGGCCATCGAAGGCCGTGCCTTGTATGTGCTGGACAGTGGTTTCGAACTGCTGGCCAGCGATGGCGTGGGCGAGCTGTGCATCGGCGCCGAGCACGGCCTGGCGCAATGCTATTTTGACCGCCCGGCGTTGACCGCCGAGCGCTTCCTGCCGGACCCGTTTTCCGCCGTGCCGGGTGCACGGCTCTACCGCAGTGGCGATCTGGCCCGTTACAACGAGGCGGGTGCGCTGGAGTACGTCGGGCGTATCGACCATCAAGTGAAAATTCGCGGTTTCCGCGTGGAAATGGGCGAGATCGAAGCCAGCCTGCAAGCCTTGCCGTCGTTGCGTGAAGCGGCTGTCATCGCGCAACCGAGCGCGACGGGCACGCAATTGGTGGCGTATGTGGTGCCCGTTACGGCGCAGACGCTCGACCCGCAAGCATTGGCGGCCACCTTGCGCCAGTCCCTGCCGGACTACATGGTGCCGGGGCAATGGGTCATCCTTGAGGCCTTGCCGTTGAACAACAACGGCAAGCTTGACCGTCGCGCATTGCCGGCGCCGGACCTGAATCAAGCGCGCCAGGCCTACCTGGCGCCGCAGAATCCCCTGCAATCGCGATTGGCCCTCATCTGGCAAGCAGTGTTGCAAGTGGAACAGGTGGGCCTCAACGACCACTTCTTCGAACGCGGCGGCCATTCGTTGCTGGCGACCCAAGTGGTCTCGCGGGTGCGTCATGACCTGAAGCTGGAAGTGCCGTTGCGCGCACTGTTCGAACAACCGACGCTGGAAGCGTTCGCAGTCGCTTGCGCCGGGTTGCAGACCGCCCCGGCGCTGCCGCTGGTGGCGGTGACGCGGGACCAGCCGCTGGCGCTGTCGTTCGCCCAGGAGCGCCAATGGTTCCTCTGGCAACTGGACCCGACCAGCGCGGCTTACCACGTGCCGAGTGCACTGCATCTGCGCGGACGCTTGGACGTCGCGGCGCTGGAGCAGGCGTTCCAGGTTCTGGTGCAGCGCCATGAGCCGCTGCGCACCACCTTTGTGGAAGAGGGCGAGCACACCTGGCAAGTGATTCATCCGCGCCTGGCGATGCCGATCGAACGCCAGCGGGTCGTGGCCTCGGCGATCGAGCACGCGGTGGCGCAGGAAATCCAGCGTCCGTTCGACCTGGTCAATGGCCCGCTGATGCGCGTCAACTTGCTGGAGGTCGAGGCCGAGCACCATGTGCTGGTGATCACCCAGCACCACATCATCTCCGACGGTTGGTCGATGCAAGTGATGGTCGACGAGCTGGTGGCGCTCTATCAGGGCCAGGCTGAGTTGCCTGCGCTGCCGATCCAGTACGTCGACTATGCCCAGTGGCAACGTGACTGGATGGCGGCCGGTGAAAAACAGCGCCAACTCGACTACTGGCGCACCCGTTTGGGCACCGAGCATCCGGTGCTTGAGCTGCCGCTGGATCATCCGCGGCCGGCGCTGCAAAGCCATCGTGGCGCACGCCGGCAAGTCCAGCTCGACAACGCGCTGGTCGCTGAGCTCAAGGCGCTGGCCCAGCGTCAGGAAGTGACCCTGTTCGTGCTGCTGCTAGCGTCGTTCCAGACCTTGCTGCATCGCTACAGCGGCCAGTCCCGGATCCGTGTCGGCGTACCGATCGCCAACCGTAATCGCCTGGAAACCGAGCGCCTGCTGGGCTTCTTCGTCAACACCCAGGTGCTGCAAGCCGACGTGCACGGGCAGATGGCCTTCGACCAATTGCTCGCCCAGGTCAAGCAGCAGGCCCTGGACGCCCAGGCGCATCAGGACCTGCCGTTCGAACAACTGGTCGAAGCCCTGCAGCCGGAGCGCAGCCTTAGCCATAACCCGCTGTTCCAGGTGATGTTCAACCACCAGGACAACCTGCGTGCGGCCCCGCTGCAATTGCCGGGCCTGGACCTGCAAGCGGTGGATTGGGCCGGGCACAGCACCCAGTTTGACCTGAACCTGGAGACCGAAGAGTCCGCCGAAGGCCTGTGGGCGTCCCTGACCTATGCCACCGACCTGTTCGACGCCACCACCGTCGAGCGCCTGGCCGAGCACTGGCAAAACCTGTTGCGCGCCGTGGTGAACGATGCGTCCCAGGCCGTGGATGAGCTGGCGATGCTCAGCGCACCGCAATGGCAACAGATGGTCGAGGCCTGGAACGACACGTCGGTGGATTATCCCCGCGAGCGTTGCGTGCACACGCTGTTCGAGGCCCGGGCCCTGGCACAACCGGACGCGCTGGCGCTGCAGTTCAAGGGTCAGGCCCTCAGCTACGGCGAACTCAACCGTCGCGCCAACCGCCTGGCCCATCGCCTGATTGCGGCGGGCGTAGGCCCGGACGTGCTGGTGGCGGTGCATGTCGAGCGTTCGCTGGACATGGTGATCGGCCTGTTGGCGACCCTCAAGGCGGGTGGCGCGTATGTGCCGCTCGACCCGCAGTTCCCGGCGGACCGCTTGGCCTTCATGCTTGAAGACAGCCGTGCGCGAGTGTTGCTGACCCAGTCGCACCTGGACGGCAGCCTGGCGCACCCGCAGGGTGTGCAGGTGCTGATGGTCGAGGCGGATGACAACGCCGCCGAGCACGACCCGCAGGTCAACGTCACGCCGGAACACCTGGCCTACGTGATCTACACCTCCGGCTCCACCGGCACGCCCAAGGGTGTGATGGTGCGCCACGAGGCGCTGTGCAGTTTCACCTGCGGGATGGCCGGCACCCTGGACATCGGTGCTGACGCCCGCGTCTTGTCGCTGACCACCTTCTCGTTCGACATCTTCGCCCTGGAGCTGTACGTGCCGCTGACGGTCGGCGCCACCGTGCTGCTGAGTGGCCAGGAACTGGCCCTCGACCCCGAAGCCATCATCGACCTGGTGCACAGCCAGTGTGCCAACGTCCTGCAAGCCACGCCGTCGACCTGGCGCATGCTGCTGGAGAGCCCGCGTGCCCAGCTGCTGCGCGGTATCAAATGCCTGTGCGGCGGCGAAGCACTGCCGTCGGACCTGGCCCAGCGCCTGCTCGACCTGCAAGGCCCGCTGTGGAACCTCTATGGCCCGACGGAAACCACTATCTGGTCGGCAGCCCATCGTCTGCACGAGGCCCAGCCTTTGGTCGGGCGGCCTATCGCCAATACCGCGTTGTTCATCCTCAATGCCGGCTTGACCCCAAGCCCGGTGGGCGCGGCCGGTGAGTTGCTGATCGGCGGCGTCGGCCTGGCGCGCGGTTACCACGAGCGTCCCGCGCTGACCGCCGAGCGATTTGTGCCTAACCCGTATGGTGCGCCGGGCGAACGCCTGTACCGCACCGGCGACCTGGCCCGCTACCGCGCCGACGGTGTGGTGGAGTACATCGGCCGGGTCGACCATCAGGTCAAGGTGCGTGGGTTCCGTATCGAACTGGGTGAAGTCGAAGCCTGCCTGCGCGAGCAGGCCGGTATACGCGAAGCCGTGGTCCTGGCCGACAACGATCGTTTGATCGCCTACCTGGTCAGTTCCGCGCCCGACGCGCCGGAGGTCTACAAGGCGGCCCTGCGCGAGCGCCTGCCGGACTACATGGTGCCGGCGCACCTGATGTTCCTCGACAGCCTGCCCCTGACCCCCAATGGCAAGCTTGATCGCAAGGCATTGCCGGCGGTGGACGCGGCGCTGTTGCGCACCGGGCATGTGGCGCCCGTGACGCCGCGTGAGCAGCAGGTCGCGGCCATTTGGGCCGACGTGCTGGATCTGCCGCAGGTCGGTCTCGATGACCACTTCTTCGAACTGGGTGGGCATTCGCTGCTGGCCACACGGGTAGTCTCGCGGGTTCGCCAGGCACTGGCGCTGGAAGTGGCGCTCAAGACTCTGTTCGAACACCCGCTGCTGGGTGACTTCGTGCAGGCCCTGGGCGAGGAGGGCGTGGTTGCGCCGGCCTTGCTCAAGGCTGACCGCCGCCAACCGCTGCCGCTGTCCTACGCCCAGGAACGCCAATGGTTCCTCTGGCAACTGGACCCACACAGCACCGCGTACCACATCCCCAGCGCCTTGCGTTTGCACGGGCAGCTTGACCTGGGGGCGCTGCAACGCAGTTTCGATACCTTGCTGGCGCGCCATGAAAGCCTGCGCACCCATGTGCGCCAGGACGCCGCCGCTACCGTGCAGGTGATTGAGGACTCGGGCCTGATCGAAATCGACCTGGCCGACACCGATGAAGCCAGCCTCAAGGCACGGGTCGCTGAGGTGGTCGCGCAGCCGTTCGAGCTGCTGCGCGGGCCGCTGCTGCGGGTCAAACTGCTGCGCCTGGCGGCTGATGATCATGTACTGGTGCTGGTGCAGCACCACATCGTCTCCGATGGCTGGTCGATGCAACTGATGGTCGAGGAACTGGTGCAGCTGTATGCCGCCTTCAGCCAAGGCCACATGCCAGACTTGCCAGCCTTGCCGATCCAGTACGCCGACTACGCCCTGTGGCAGCGCAACTGGATGGAGGCCGGCGAGAAGGCCCGCCAACTGGCGTACTGGCAGGCCCAGTTGGGTGGCGTGCAGCCGGTACTGGAGTTGCCTTTCGACTTCCTGCGCCCGGCGGTACAAAGTCACCGTGGCGCACGCCTGGGAATCGAGTTGCAACCGCAGCTCTTGGCCGGTTTGCGCCGCTTGGCCCAAGGCGCCGGTGTGACGTTGCCGATGGTGCTGTTGGCGTCCTACCAGGCGTTGCTGCACCGCTACAGCGGCCAGGAAGACGTGCGCGTGGGCGTGCCGATTGCCAACCGCAATCGCCTGGAAACCGAGGGGCTGATCGGCTTCTTCGTCAACACCCAGGTGCTCAAGGCCGATATCCACGGGCAGATGAGTGTCGTGCAACTGCTGCAACAGGTACGCCAGCGCTCTCTGGAGGCCCAGGCCCACCAGGACCTGCCGTTCGAGCAACTGGTAGAAGCCCTGCAACCCGAGCGCAGCATGAGCCTGAGCCCGCTGTTCCAGGTGCTGTTCAACCATCGCGTAACCTCGGCTGCCCATCACCTGCAGCGCCTCACCGAACTCGATGTCGAGGTGCTGAGTTGGGATGAAGGCGTGGCCCAGTTCGACCTGGCACTGGATGTGGAGGAAAGCCAGGCGACCCTGCGGGCTTCCCTGAACTACGCCACCGACCTGTTTGCGCCCGCCACGATTGAACGCATGGCCGGCCACTGGCAGAACCTGTTGCAGGCGATGGTCGCCGACCAACAGCAACCCATCAGCCAACTCAACCTGCTGGGCCAGGACGAGCAACACCACATTCTTCAACTGTGGGACCAGACCGACGCCGGCTTCTCGGCCAAGCGTCTGGTCCACGAATTAGTCGCCGACCGCGCCCGGGAAAACCCGGATGCAGTCGCGGTGAAATTCGACGCGCAAACCCTGAGCTACGGCGAGCTGGATCGCCAGGCCAATCGCTTGGCCCATGCATTGATCGCCCGTGGCGTCGGCCCCGAAGTGCGCGTGGCGATTGCCATGCCGCGTAGCGCCGAGATCATGGTGGCGTTCCTGGCGGTGATGAAAGCCGGTGGCGTCTACGTGCCGCTGGACATCGAGTACCCGCGTGATCGCCTGCTGTACATGATGCAGGACAGCCGCGCGCAGTTGCTGCTGACCTACACCCGTGCCTTGCAGCAACTGCCGATCCCCGACGGCCTTGATTGCCTGGCAATTGATCGTACCGAGGAATGGGCAGGCTTCAGCGACACGGCACCGCAGGTGAAACTGGACGGCGACAACCTGGCCTACGTGATCTACACCTCCGGCTCCACCGGCATGCCCAAGGGCGTAGCGGTGTCCCACGGCCCGTTGGTGGCGCACATCATCGCCACCGGCGAGCGTTATGAAACATCCCCGGCCGATTGCGAACTGCATTTCATGTCGTTTGCCTTCGACGGCTCCCACGAAGGCTGGATGCACCCGCTGATCAACGGCGCCAGCGTGCTGATTCGCGATGACAGCCTGTGGCTGCCGGAGTACACCTACCAGCAGATGCATCGCCATCACGTGACCATGGCCGTGTTCCCGCCGGTGTACCTGCAACAGTTGGCCGAACATGCCGAGCGCGACGGTAACCCGCCCAAGGTTCGTGTGTACTGCTTCGGCGGTGATGCCGTGGCCAAGGCCAGCTATGACCTGGCTTGGCGCGCACTCAAGCCGACCTACCTGTTCAACGGCTACGGCCCGACGGAAACCGTGGTCACGCCGTTGCTGTGGAAAGCGCGCAAGGGCGACCCCTGCGGTGCCGTCTACGCACCGATCGGCACGCTGTTGGGCAATCGCAGCGGCTACGTGCTGGACGCGCAACTCAACCTGCAACCCATCGGCGTCGCCGGTGAGTTGTACCTGGGCGGCGAGGGCGTGGCTCGGGGTTACCTGGAGCGTCCGGCCCTGACCGCCGAGCGTTTTGTGCCGGACCCGTTCGGCAAGCCCGGCAGCCGTGTGTATCGCAGCGGCGACCTGACCCGTGGCCGCCCGGATGGTGTGGTGGATTACCTCGGTCGCGTCGACCATCAAGTGAAAATCCGGGGCTTCCGTATCGAGCTGGGCGAGATCGAAGCCCGTCTGCGCGAACAGGACAATGTCGGTGAAACCGTCGTGGTGGTCCATGAAGGCCCGACCGGCAAACAACTGGTCGCCTACGTGGTACCGGCAGACACCCTCCTGGCCGATGAAAGCGAGTTCCGCGACAGCCTGCGCCGCGCGCTCAAAACCCACCTGCCGGACTACATGGTGCCGACGCACTTCATGTTCCTGGCGCAAATGCCGCTGACCCCCAACGGCAAACTCGACCGCAAGGGCTTGCCCGAACCGGACGCGAGCCTGTTGCAACAGGCCTATGTGGCCCCCGAAACCGAGCTGGAACAGCAGATCGCCGCGATCTGGGCCGACGTGCTGCGCCTGCCGCAGGTGGGCCTGAACGACAACTTCTTCGAAGTGGGCGGCCATTCCCTGCTGGCGATCCAGATCACCTCGCGGGTCCAGGCCGAACTGGGCCTGGAAGTGCCGTTGCTGGAAGTGTTCCAGACCGAAACGCTGCGCGCCTATGTACAGGCCGCCGCCACCTTCCGCGCCGGCAGTGCGGAAGATTTTGATGACCTTCGTGACTTTTTGAGCGAACTAGAGGCGATTTGACCCATGCTTTCCAACCCTAATATCGATCTGGTTTCGCGCTTCCTTCGCCTGCCTCTGGAACAGCGCCAGCAGTTTTACCAGCGCCTGCAAAGCCGGGGCATGAGCTTCGCTCAACTGCCGATTGCCTCGATCCGTGAGGACGGCCAGATGCTGCCGTTGTCCTACGCCCAGGAGCGCCAGTGGTTTCTCTGGCAACTGGACCCGGACAGCGCCACTTACCATATTCCCGGCGCACTGCGTTTGCAGGGCCGTCTGGACTTGGCGGCGCTGCAACGCGCGTTCGACAGCCTGCTGGCCCGCCATGAAAGCCTGCGCACACGCCTGGTACAGGACGGCGAGCGCCTGCTGCAAAACGTAGCGCCTGAGGCGCGCATCGAGATACGCCAGGACGTTGCCGACGAACAGCAATTGCTGGCGCGCGTCGAGGCTGAGATAGCCCGGCCTTTCGATTTGCAGGCGGGGCCGCTGTTGCGCGTGAGCTTGCTGCAATTGGCCGAAGACGAGCATGTGCTGGTGATGGTGCAGCACCACATCATTTCCGATGGTTGGTCGATGCAGGTCATGGTCGAGGAACTGGTGCAGTTCTACGCCGCGCACAGCCAAGGCCGGGAGGTGCAACTGCCGGGTTTGCCGATCCACTACGCCGACTACGCGCTGTGGCAGCGCAGCTGGATGGAGGCCGGGGAGAAGGCCCGTCAATTGGCCTACTGGCAGGACCTGCTGGGCGGTGAGCAACCGGTGCTGGAATTACCCCTGGACCATCCGCGCCCGGCGCAGCAAAGCCATTGCGGCGCCAGCTTGCAGGTGCATCTGCCGGCGGACCTGGTGGCCGGTATCAAGCGCCTGGCCCAGCAAGAGGGCGTAACCCCGTTCATGCTGTTGCTGGCCTCGTTCCAGACCCTGCTGTTTCGCTACAGCGGCCAGTCGGACATCCGCATCGGCGTACCGAATGCCAACCGCAACCGCGTGGAAACCGAGCGGCTGATCGGCTTTTTCGTCAACACCCAAGTGCTCAAGGCCGACCTGGACGGGCAGATGAGCTTTGCCGAACTGCTGCAACAGGCCAAGCGCCGCTCCCTGGAAGCCCAGGCGCACCAAGACTTGCCGTTTGAACAACTGGTGGTGGCGCTGCAACCTGAGCGCAGCCTGAGCCACAACCCGCTGTTCCAAGTGATGTTCAACCACCAGACCGACGCCCAGGGCGGACGCGATGGCCAGCAATTACCCGGCCTGCGGGTGGCGCAGCTGGATTGGGAAAGCCAGACCACGCATTTCGACCTGAGCCTGGACACCCATGAGTCCGCCGACGGCCTCTGGGCGGCGTTGACCTATGCCACCGACCTGTTCGAAAGCGCAACCATCGAACGCTTGGCGCAGCATTGGCAGAACCTGCTCCAGGCGGCAGTGAGCGCACCTCGCAGCCGTCTTTGCGCGCTGTCGATGCTCGATGCACCCGAACAACAGCGGATGCTCAAGGACTGGAATGCCCCCGCCACCGTCGCCGCACCGCATGCCGTGCACCAGTTGTTCGAGGCGCAGGCCCGCGAACATCCGGCGCGCCAGGCACTGGCCTTGGATAAGCAAACCCTCAGCTACGGTGAACTGAACCGCCAGGCCAATCGCCTGGCGCACTACCTGATCGCCCAAGGCGTAGGCCCGGAAGTGCTGGTGGGGATCGCGGTCGAGCGCTCCTTTACCATGGTGGTCAGCCTGTTGGCGGTGCTCAAGGCGGGTGGTGCCTACGTGCCGCTTGACCCTGAATACCCGCGTGAACGCCTGGTGCATATGCTCGATGACAGCGGTGTGCGCCTGGTGTTGACCCAATCCCACCTGCGCGATCGCTTGCCATTGCCGGCCGATCTGACGGCGCTGGACATCGACCTGGCCGACGCGCAGCTGGCGCAGTGTGCCGAGCACAACCCGCCTCCCGCGTTCGAGCCCCGCTGCCTGGCGTATGTCATCTACACCTCCGGCTCCACCGGCAAGCCAAAAGGCGTTGCCATCAGCCATGCGGCATTGAGCGAATTCGCCGGTATCGCGGCCGAGTATTCGCGCCTGGTCGCGGACGACCGCGTACTGCAGTTCGCGACCCTTAACTTCGATGGCTTTGTCGAGCAGCTGTACCCGGCCCTGACCTTGGGCGCGACGGTCGTGTTGCGCGGGTCGCAGTTGTGGGACGGCGCGGACCTGTACCGACAGATTATCGACCAAGGCATCACCCTGGCCGACTTGCCCACGGCCTATTGGAAACTGTTCCTGCAGGATTGCCTGGCAGCGGGGCCACGGCCCTATGGCGCATTGCGCCAGGTGCATATCGGCGGCGAAGCGATGCCGCTGGATGGCCCGGTGCTGTGGCGACGCGCGGGGTTGGGGCATGTACGCCTGCTCAATACCTACGGGCCGACCGAGGCCACGGTGGTGTCCAGTGTGCTCGATTGCAGCGATGACAACGCCGTGATGGGTGCGACGGCCAGCCCGATTGGCCGCGCGTTGCCGGGGCGCGGCCTGTATGTGCTGGACCCTGACCTTAACCTGTTGCCGGTGGGCGCCGTGGGTGAGCTGTACATTGCCAGTGCCAGTGGCCTGGCCCGTGATTACCTGCAACGCCCGAGCCTGACTGCCGAACGTTTTGTCGCCGACCCGTTCAGCACCCTGGGCGAGCGTCTTTACCGCACCGGTGACCTGGCGCGTTATCGCGCTGACGGGGTGATCGAATATGTCGGTCGCGTCGACCATCAGGTCAAAATCCGAGGGTTCCGTATCGAGTTGGGTGAGATCGAAGCGCTGCTGTTGGCCCAGGAGGCGGTGCGCGAAGCCTTCCTGCTGGCCGCCGACAACCAGTTGGTGGCCTACCTCGTACCGGCCCAGCCGTTGTCCGCGGCGGAACAGGCTGCGGCGGGCGAAACGCTCAAGGCCACCTTGCGTGAGCAACTGCCCGATTACATGGTGCCTGCGCACCTGATCTTCCTCGACCGCATGCCGTTGAACCCCAACGGCAAGCTTGACCGCCAAGCGCTGCCCAAACCCGATGGCAGCGCGGTGCAACAGGCCTGGCAGGCACCGGTTACGCCACGGCAACAGCAGGTTGCGGCGATCTGGGCCGATATTCTTGGCGTCGAGCGTGTGGGCCTGACCCATCACTTCTTCGAGCTGGGCGGGCATTCACTGCTGGCCATGCAAGTGGTCTCGCGCATTCGTCAGGCATTGAAGCTCGAAGTGCCGCTCAAGCTGCTGTTCGAACAGCCGCGCCTGGAGGGGTTTGTCGCCGCACTGGCAACCCAGGACCCAGACGCACCGACCGCGCCCGCGCTGTTGCCGGTAGGGCGGGACCAGCCGTTGCCGCTGTCCTACGCCCAGGAGCGCCAGTGGTTTTTGTGGCAACTGGAGCCACAAAGCGCCGCGTACCACATCCCCAGCGCCTTGCGTTTGAAAGGGCAGCTTGACTTGGGCGCACTGCAACGCAGTTTCGATACCTTGCTGGCACGGCATGAAAGCCTGCGCACCCATTTGCGCCAGGAGCGCGACCGCACGGTTCAGATAATTTCGCCGCAGGTGTCGTTGCAGATAGCGCACGCCGAGGTGCATGAAGCGCAGCTCAAGGCGCGGGTCGAGGCCGAAATCGCCCAACCCTTCAATCTGGAACAAGGACCTTTGCTGCGGGTTTCCTTGCTGCGCATCGCCGCTGATGAACATGTACTGGTCTTGGTGCAGCATCACATCGTGTCCGATGGCTGGTCGATGCAACTGATGGTTGAAGAGCTGGTGCAACTGTATGCGGCCTACAGCCAGGGGCAGGTGTTGCAATGGCCGGCGCTGCCGATTCAGTACGCTGACTACGCCGTATGGCAGCGCAGCTGGATGGAGGCGGGCGAGAAGGCCCGTCAACTGGCGTATTGGCGCGAGATGCTCGGCGGTGAGCAGAGCGTGTTGGCGTTGCCGTTCGACCACCCGCGTCCGGCGGTGCAAAGCCATCGTGGCGCGCGCCTGGCATTCGAACTGCCCGGCGCGTTGACCCAAGGCCTCAAGGCCCTGGCCAAGCAGCAGGACGTGACCTTGTTCATGCTGCTATTGGCCTCGTTCCAGACCTTGCTGCATCGCTACAGTGGCCAGGAAGAGATCCGTGTCGGGGTACCGATCGCCAACCGCAATCGCAGCGAGACCGAGCGTCTGATCGGCTTCTTCGTCAACACCCAGGTGCTCAAGGCCGATCTCCACGGGCAGATGAGCGTCGAGCAACTGCTGCAACAGGCCCGGCAACGGGCGCTGGACGCCCAGGCTCACCAGGACCTGCCCTTCGAACAACTGGTGGAAGCGCTGCAACCCGAGCGCAGCCTGAGCCACAACCCGTTGTTCCAAGTGATGTTCAACCACCAGACCGACGTGGGCCAGGCTCAGGTTCAGCAGCAACTGCCGAATCTTTCGGTAGAGGGGTTGGAATGGGAAAGCAAGACGGCGCATTTCGACCTGGACCTGGATATCCAGGAATCCACCGAAGGTATCTGGGCCACGCTCGGCTATGCCCAGGACCTGTTTGAGGCCGGTACCGTGCAACGCATGGCGCGACACTGGCAGAACCTGTTGCAAGGCATGGTTGCCGACCCACGGCAGACTCTCAGCCAATTGAACCTGCTGGACAACACCGAACGGCAGCAGATCCTTCAACGGTGGGACCAGAGCGACGCAGGTTTCTCGGCCAAGCGTCTGGTTCACGAGTTGGTGGCCGACCGCGCCGGGGAAACCCCCGAAGCGGTGGCGGTGAAATTTGGCGAGCAACAGCTGTCTTATGGCGAGCTGGACCGCCAGGCCAATCGCCTGGCCCATGCGTTGATCGCCCGTGGCGTCGGCCCCGAAGTGCGCGTGGCGATTGCCATGCCGCGCAGCGCCGAAATCATGGTGGCGTTCCTGGCAGTGATGAAAGCCGGCGGCGTCTACGTGCCGCTGGACATCGAATACCCGCGTGACCGCCTGCTGTACATGATGCAGGACAGCCGTGCCCGATTGCTGTTGACCCATTCGACGGTGCAACAGCGCTTACCGATTCCAGACGGCCTGGAAGCCCTTGCCGTGGACCAGACGCAAGCCTGGTCCGCTGACGACGACACTGCACCCGAGGTGGCGCTGGACGGCGACAACCTCGCCTACGTGATCTACACCTCCGGCTCCACCGGCATGCCCAAGGGCGTGGCGGTTTCCCACGGCCCGTTGGTGGCGCACATCATTGCCACCGGCGAGCGTTATGAAACGTCGCCGGCCGATTGCGAACTGCACTTCATGTCGTTCGCGTTCGACGGCTCGCACGAAGGCTGGATGCACCCGCTGATCAACGGCGCCAGCGTGCTGATTCGTGATGACAGCCTGTGGCTGCCGGAATACACCTACCAGCAGATGCATCGCCATCACGTGACCATGGCGGTGTTTCCGCCGGTGTACCTGCAGCAGCTGGCCGAACATGCCGAACGCGACGGTAACCCGCCCAAGGTTCGTGTGTACTGCTTCGGCGGTGATGCCGTGGCCCAGGCCAGCTATGACCTGGCTTGGCGCGCACTCAAGCCGACCTACCTGTTCAATGGCTACGGCCCGACGGAAACCGTGGTCACGCCGTTGCTGTGGAAAGCGCGCGAGGGCGATCCCTGCGGTGCCGTCTACGCACCGATCGGCACGCTGTTGGGCAATCGCAGCGGCTACGTGCTGGATGCGCAACTCAACCTGCAACCCATCGGCGTCGCCGGCGAGTTGTACCTGGGCGGTGAGGGCGTGGCTCGGGGTTACCTGGAGCGTCCGGCCCTGACCGCCGAGCGCTTTGTGCCGGACCCGTTCGGCAAGCCCGGCAGCCGTGTATATCGCAGCGGCGACCTGACCCGTGGCCGCCCGGATGGTGTGGTGGATTACCTCGGTCGCGTCGACCATCAAGTGAAAATCCGGGGCTTCCGTATCGAGTTGGGCGAGATCGAAGCCCGCCTGCGCGAGCAGGACAGTGTCGGCGAAACCGTGGTGGTGGCCCAGGAAGGGCCGAGCGGCAAGCAACTTGTTGCCTATGTAGTGCCGCTCGACCCGCTGCTGATCGACGACGCAGTGGCGCAGTCGACCTGCCGCGAAGCCCTGCGCCGCGCCCTGAAAGCCCGCTTGCCGGACTATATGGTGCCCACGCACCTGATGTTCCTTGAGCGCATGCCGCTGACGCCGAACGGCAAGCTTGACCGCAAGGGCCTGCCGCGCCCGGATGTCAGCCAGATGCAGCAGGTGTACGTGGCGCCGCAGAGTGAGCTGGAGCAGAAGATCGCCGCGATCTGGTCCGACGTGCTGCGTCTGCCACGTGTTGGTTTACACGATAACTTCTTCGAATTGGGCGGTGACTCGATCATCTCGATCCAGGTGGTCAGCCGTGCCCGTCAGGCCGGTGTGCGCTTCACGCCCAAGGATCTGTTCCAGCACCAGACGGTCCAAAGCCTGGCGGCCGTGGCCCGCGAAGGCGAGGGCGCGGTGGTGCTGGATCAGTCGGCATTGACCGGTGAGTTGTTGTTGCTGCCCGTCCAGCAGGCGTTTTTCGCCGATGACATCCCCCAGCGTCACCACTGGAACCAGTCGGTGGTGCTACAGCCTCACCAGGCGTTGCAGGCGCCGCTGCTGGTGGCGGCGCTGCAGGCCTTGATCGTGCATCACGACGCCTTGCGCATCGGTTTCGTCCAGGGCGCGGCAGGCTGGAGCGCGGCGTATCGCGGGCCGCAGCAGCATCAGGCCGAGCAGGTCCTGTGGCAGACCACCTTGAATGCGGTCGAAGAGTTGGAGGCCCTGGGTGAGGAAGCCCAGCGCAGCCTCGACCTGAGTGAAGGGCCGCTGCTGCGTGCAGTGCTCGTCGACCTGGCCGACGGCTCCCAGCGCTTGCTGCTGGTGATTCATCACTTGGTGGTGGACGGCGTGTCCTGGCGCATCCTGCTGGAAGACCTGCAAACGGCTTACCGCCAAGTTGCCCAAGGTGCCACGGTCGTGTTGCCCGCCAAGACCAGCGCGATCCGGGCCTGGGCCGAGCGTCTGCAAGCCTATGCACGCAGCGCCGCACTGGCGCAGGAACTGGCCTGGTGGCAGACGCAGTTGCAAGGCAGCCCAACCGGCCTGCCGGGGGCCGATCCACAGGCCAGTTTGAGCAACCGGCATGCGCTGAGCGTGACCACCCATCTGGATCAGGTCTTCACGCGGCGTCTGTTGCAGGACGCCCCCAGTGCTTACCGCACCCAGATCAATGACCTGTTGCTGACCGCACTGGCGCGCGTCGTTGTGCGCTGGACCGGTGACGCGTCGATGTTGATCCGCCTGGAAGGCCATGGCCGTGAAGACCTGTTCGACGAGATCGACCTGACCCGTACCGTCGGCTGGTTCACCAGCCTCTACCCGGTGAAGCTGGTGCCGACCGATTCGCTGGCCGGCTCCCTCAAGCAGATCAAGGAGCAGCTGCGCGCGATTCCCGACAAGGGCCTGGGCTTTGGTGCCCTGCGTTACCTGGGGAATGCCGAGGCTCAACAGGCCCTGAGCGAACTGCCGCGCCCACGCATCACCTTCAACTACCTGGGGCAATTCGACGGCAGTTTTGACGGCGGCGAAGAAGGCTTGTTCGTCCCCTCCGGTGATGGCAGTGGTGCCGAACAGAGTGGCGAGGCCCCGCTGGGCAACTGGTTGGAAATCAACGGCCAGGTCTACGCGGGCGAATTGAAGTTGAACTGGAGCTTCAGCCAGCAGATGTTCGACGAGGCGACGGTACAACGCCTGGCGGATGACTACGCCGCGGAACTCAAGGCGTTGATCGAGCACTGTGGTGTCAACCAGGGTGTCACGCCTTCGGACTTCCCGCTGGCGCGCCTGTCCCAGGCGCAACTGGACAGCTTGCCGGTGACGGTGGCTGACATCGAAGACGTTTACCCGCTGTCGCCGATGCAGCAAGGCATGCTCTTCCAATCGCTGTACGGCGAAGGCTCGGGTGACTACATCAACCAGATGCGCATCGATGTCGAGGGCCTGGATGTACCGCGCTTCCGCCAGGCCTGGCAGGCGGCGGTGGACAGCCATGAGATCCTGCGCAGCGGATTTCTCTGGCAGACCGAGCTTGAGCAGCCGTTGCAGGTGGTCTACAAACAGATGCGCATGCCGTTCGCCGAGCTGGACTGGCAAGGTCGTCCTGACAGCAGTGCGGCACTCGATAGCCTCGCCGAGTCGGCGCGGGCCCAGGGGTTCGTGCTGGAACAGGCGCCGTTGCTGAGCCTGACGGTGGTCCGTACGGGGGCGTCCCGTTATCACTTGATCTACACCAACCACCACATCTTGATGGACGGCTGGAGTGGTTCGCAGTTGTTTGGCGAGGTGCTGCAACATTACGCCGGTGAACCGCTGCGTGCGCCCATCGGGCGTTACCGCGATTACATTGCCTGGCTGCAGGCGCAGGACAAGTCGGTCAGCGAGGCATTCTGGAAAGCGCAACTGCTCAACCTGCAGGAACCGACCCGCTTGGCCCGTGGCCTACAGGCTGCGCAAAGCGAGGCGCTGGCGGTCAACGGCGAGCACCGTCTGAACCTGGACGCCAGCCAGACCGCTCAGCTCAAGGCCTTCGCACAGCGCCATAAAGTCACCCTCAATACGCTGGTGCAAAGCGCCTGGCTGCTGCTGTTGCAGCATCACACCGGACAGGCCACCGTGGCGTTCGGCGCCACCGTGGCAGGCCGTCCGGCGCAATTGCGCGGTATCGAACAACAGGTGGGTCTGTTCATCAACACCTTGCCCGTCGTTGCCACGCCGGATGCACAGATGACGGTCAGCCAGTGGCTGCAGCAGATCCAGGCGCAGAACGTGCGCTTGCGTGAGCAGGAGCATACGCCGCTGTTCGAGATCCAGCGCTGGGCCGGGCTTGGGGGCGAAGCGCTGTTCGACAGCATTCTGGTGTTTGAGAACTACCCGGTCTCCGAAGCGCTGGAGCAGGGCGCACCCTCGGGGCTGACGTTTGGTGCCGTCCACAGCCTGGAGCAAACCCATTACCCGTTGACCGTTTTGCTGGGCATCGGTGACACCTTGGGCGTGGAGTTCAATTACGACCGCCACGCCTTCAGCGCGGCGCATATCGAACAGTTGGCCGAGCACTTCCAGCAGCTGTTGCAGGCATTGGCAGTGGACGGCGCCCAGCGTTTGGCAACGTTGCCTTCGCTGGCCCGTTCCGAGCGTGAAACGGTCCTGCATGCCTGGAACGCCACAGCCGCGGACTACCCGCTGCACCTTGCGGTGCATCAGCTGATCGAAGCCCAGGTGGTGCGCACACCGGACGCACCGGCGCTGGTATTCGCCGGGCAGGTGTTGAGTTACGCCGCGCTTAACCGTCGGGCAAACCGCCTGGCGCATCGCCTGATAGCAGCCGGCGTTGGGCCGGATGTCCTCGTGGGACTGGCGGTTGAGCGTTCGATTGAAATGGTCGTTGGCCTGCTGGCGGTACTCAAGGCCGGTGGCGCTTATGTGCCGCTGGACCCGGAATACCCCCGCGATCGATTGGCCTACATGCTGCAAGACAGCGACGTGAAGCTATTGTTGACCCAGGCGCATTTGCTGGAGCAACTGCCGATTCCAACGGGCTTGCACAGCCTGGTGCTGGAGCAGGGCGATGAGGGGTTGCAGGCCTACGCCGAGCAGAATCCGCTAGTCACCGTCGATGGCGAAAACCTCGCCTATGTGATCTACACCTCGGGCTCCACCGGCCAGCCCAAAGGCGCGGGTAACCGCCATTCGGCGCTGACCAACCGGCTGTGCTGGATGCAGCACGCGTATGGCCTGGAGGGCAGTGATACGGTCTTGCAGAAGACGCCGTTCAGTTTCGACGTGTCGGTGTGGGAGTTCTTCTGGCCGTTGATGACCGGCGCGCGCCTGGTCGTGGCAGCGCCGGGCGACCATCGTGATCCGGCCAGGCTGGTGAGCCTGATCAACGCCGAGCACGTCACGACGTTGCACTTTGTGCCGTCCATGCTCCAGGCCTTCTTGCAGGATGCCGGCGTCGGCGCCTGTCACAGCCTGCAGCGCATTGTGTGCAGCGGTGAAGCGCTGCCGGTGGATGCCCAGCAACAGGTGTTCGCCAAGCTGCCCCATGCCGGTTTGTACAACCTGTATGGGCCGACCGAAGCGGCAATCGACGTGACCCATTGGACCTGCGTCGACGAAGGGCGTGACGCCGTGCCGATTGGTCGGCCGATCGCCAACCTGGGCTGCTACGTATTGGACGGCAACCTGGAACCGGCACCCGTTGGCGTGTTGGGTGAACTTTATCTGGGCGGCGTCGGCCTGGCGCGCGGTTATCACCGTCGGCCGGCGCTGACCGCCGAACGCTTTGTGACCGATCCGTTCGGCAGTGGCAGCCGTTTGTATCGCACCGGAGACCTGGCGCGTTATCGCGACGATGGGATGATCGAGTACGCCGGGCGCATCGATCACCAGGTCAAGCTGCGTGGCTTGCGCATCGAGTTGGGTGAAATCGAGGCCCGCCTGCTGGAGCACGCGTATGTGCGTGAAGCGGCGGTGCTCGCCGTGGACGGCACGCACCTGGTGGGCTACCTGGTGCTGCAGGCGCCGAGCGAGGACTGGAAAGCACAGGTGGCGATGCACCTCGCGGCGCAGTTGCCGGACTACATGGTGCCGGCACAGTGGGTGGTGTTGACACAGATGCCGCTGAGCCCCAATGGCAAGCTGGACCGCAAGGCGTTGCCTAAACCGGAGGCGCAAGGTGCAGGCGCGTATCAGGCCCCGCAAAGCGTCATCGAGCAGCAGGTCGCGGCGATCTGGCGGGATGTCCTGGGTGTCGAGCGCGTAGGGCTGAACGACAACTTCTTCGAGTTGGGCGGTCACTCCTTGCTGGTGCTGATGCTCAAGGAACGTATCCGTAAAGTCAGCGGTGTCGGCTTGTCCGTCAGCCAGTTGATGCTTAACCCGACGGTACGTGGCCAGGTTAACTGCCTGCAGGGCGACGCGCGCAGCTCGTTGATCGTCAAGCTCAACAGCCAGACCGAAGGCACGCCGTTGTTCATGTTCCACCCAAGCTTCGGTTCGGTGCATTGCTACACCGCGATTGCCCTCGCGCTACGGGAGCAGCGTCCGGTGTTCGGGGTGATCTGTCGTGCGCTGGCCGAGGCGGGGGCAGAGGTGCCCGAATGGCAAGCCATGGTCGAGGATTACGCCGAGCAACTTCTGTTGGCCCAGCCCCAAGGCGCCTTCCGCCTGGCAGGCTGGTCGTTGGGTGGCAACCTGGCTATGGAAGTGGCCTACGTGCTGGAGCAAGCGGGACGCGACGTCGAATTTGTCGGCTGGATCGACTCCGCGCCGCCGCAGTGGCTCACGCCCTATTGGCAGGCGGTCGTCACCGAGGATGACCGTGAAATCTCGGCGAACGAGCGGCGTGCGGCCTTGTTGGGCGTGATGTTCCCGGCGTTTGCCGAGCGGATTCAGGCGGCCTGGCAGCAATGTCAGCGCGATGCCCAAGACGAAGCGGGGCAATGGCAAGGGTTTATCGCCTGGGCCGAGCAGACCCTGGGCGAGGCCTTTACCGGTATCAAGGATGAGTTGCTGCGTGGCAACGAGGCGCAGATTTCCTGGGAGGTCGACCGCGCGCTCAGTGAGCGTCTGTCGGCGGCGGACTTCAAGCCGATCAAGGCCCCGGTCAGTTGCTGGTGGGCGTCCATGAGCCGCGCCGGCCAATTCAAGGACCTCATTGAGCAGCACATGGCAAACACCCTTGTTCAGGGGCGGATCGAGCGTTCAGTGGTGGTCGAGACTGATCACGACGGGATCATCGACAGTGCCGAGTTCATCCGTAGCCTGGTGGCCGCCATGGAATAACACCTCAAATGATGAACACTGAACCTGTGGCGAGGGGGCAAGCTCCCTCGCCACAGGGGAGGACGGGGCACAAAAAAGCCCGATGAAAGCAGCGCTTCCATCGGGCTTTCGATTGATCGCCGCAAGGGCGATCAAGGCATCACATCAGAAGTCCCAGCGGGTGCTGAACATCACGTTGCGCGGCTCACCGTAGGCAGCCGAGTTATAGAAGCCCACGTTGGTGTAGTAGGACTTGTCGAAGATGTTATTGAAGTTGACAGTCGCCGAGAGGTTCTTGGTGACCTGGTAGCGGGTCATCAAGTCCACCAGCCAATAGGCCTTCTGGGTGATGTCCTGGTTGGTGTTGAGCGGCGAGTTGTAGATTTCATACCAACCCTTGCTCTGCCAGCGCAGGCCGCCACCAATGGTGAATTGATCCAGGTCGCCCTTGAGCTTGTAGGTGGTGTTCAGGTTGACCTGGTGCTCAGGCTCGAAGGTGGAGATTTTCTTGTCGTTATCGTCACGTACGATCTTGTGGGTGTAGCCGCCCTGAACCTGCCAGCCTGGGCTCAGCTCACCGGAAACTTCAGCTTCATAGCCTTTGGTCACGGCCTTGGAACCCTTGAACGCGTAGTTGTTGGGGGCCGGGGTCTGGTTGTTGTAGGCATCGTCCGAGATAGCGCGGTTGGTCTCATGCACTTCGAAGTAAGCAACGCTGGCGTTCAGGCGGCCATCGAGGAAGTCGCCCTTGAGGCCCAACTCATAGTTTTGCCCTTCATCCGGTTCCAGCAGCTTCTGATTCCGATCTTTGTAGGTGCTTTCCTGGGGTTGGAAAATATCGGTGTAGCTGGCGTACGCCGAAATGTTGTCATTGAGGTCGTAGACCACACCGGCGTAAGGCACGAACCGGCCGGTTTCCTTGTAGGAAGGGTTGATGCCGGTGACGTGGTAGTTGGCGACGCGCCCACCGAGGATTACGTGCAGGTCATCCATCACGTTCAAGCGTGTGGTCATGTAGTAGCCGGTCTGGCGGATGGTGTCGTCGATGTATTGTTGGACAGGGCCGTAGATCGGCTTGGCGATGTGGCCATTCCAGTTATAGAAATCGACTTTATTGCCGCCTGGCCATTCTGGCGACCAGTACCCCTTGCCTTGCCAACGCGACGTGCCGATCGAGCCGCCCACCACCAGTTCATGTTCGCGGCCGAACAGGCTGAAAGGCCCGGTGGCGTAGAGGTCGGCCGAAGTGCTTTTGGTTTCACCGGTGTATTTCTGACCGTTGATCTCGGCGGTGCCATCGGCTGCCGGCTGGACAAACTGGATCGAACCGAGGTCGGCATGGTAGCTGTTGATCTTGTGGTCGAGCTGGAATTTAGTGACCCAGCCGTCACCCATATCATGCTCAAGCATGGCAAAGGCGGTGCGGGTGTTCTGTTCCCAGGAACTCCAGGTGGTGCCGTTGTTATAGGAGCGTGGCATCTTGTTGATGCTGCCGTTGGAGTTGACCAACGGGAACGAACCGGACCAGCTGGAGCCTTTTGGAATGTTGTCCTGATAGTCGAAGCCGACGGTCAACATGGTGTCGGGTGACAGGTCGAACTCGGTAATGCCGTAGTAGGTTTCGGTCTTGCGCGAGTAGTGGTCCATGAAGGACTTTTTGTCCTGGTACGCCGCCACTGCACGGCCCCGGACATTGCCGCTGTCGGTCAACGGGCCGCTCACATCCACTTCGCTGCGATAGTTGTCCCAGGAGCCGGCCCCCAGTTGCACGTGGCCCTTGAACTCCGACGTCGGCTTCTTGCGGATCAAGTTGATGGTCGCGCCCAGGGAGCCGGCGCCGTTGAGCAGGCCGGTGGCACCCTTGAGCACTTCGACGCGGTCATAGATCGCCATGTCGCTCAGGGTGTTCCCCGCCGAGTAGCCGACGTTGCGCACGGTGGACGGAATACCGTCGTACTGGAAGCTGTTGACCGAGAATCCACGCGAGTAATAGTTGGTACGGTCGGTGTCATAGGCCGATACGGTGATGCCAGGCGTGTGGCGCATCACGTCATCGACGTTGTTGAGGCCGAAGTCCTCGATATGTTGGCGGGTAATCACCGTGATCGACTGTGGGGTTTCCCGCGGGGTCAGGGTCAGCCGCGTGGCCGTGGCAATGGTGCCCGGCGTGTAGGAGCCGGAGCCCTCGGTGATGTTGCCCAGCACGTTGCCGGTCACTTGGGTCGGACTCAATTCCAGCCCGGCGGACGCGCCGGCGGCGGTAACGGTCAGCGCGTTGCCACTGAGGCTGTGGGTGGTTGAAGTGCCTGCCAGCAAGGTGTTGATCGCCTGCTGCGGATCCAGTTTGCCTTTGATCGCAGTGCTGTTTTTTCCTGCTACGTCGGTCGGGCTGTACAGCACCTGCAGGTTGGCCTGGCGGCCGAATTCCTGCAGTGCACTCCCCAGTGCCTGTGCTGGAATGTCCAACTCGATCTCCTGTGCCTGCACATAGCCGGCAACCGGCAGCGATACCGCAAGGGCAAGCGCGCTCGGCAGGAGGTTGATGTTCAGGGCCCTGGTTAGCGCTTTGCTCAGTGGGCTGAGACCGAGTCGTGCTGACATGGATGGTTTCTCTTCTGTGTTTTAAGTGGGCAAATTTTAAAGTTTATTGAGGTTGGTTCTCATTACCACTAGTGAGACGTTTCTACTTCGGAAAACCGGAAAAGAAAATTTCATGCAGGCTCCATCTCGTGCACCACCTGGCCGGCGCGCAGCCGTACGAGCTGATCGGCGATGTCGAAATAACGGTCGTCATGGCTGATCACGATGATGGTTTTGCCCAGGCGCTTGAGGTCCGGCAGCAGTTCGGTATAGAAAATTCGACGGAAGGCCGGGTCCTGGTCGGCGGCCCATTCGTCGAACACCAGCACTGGGCGTTCTTCCAGCCATGCGTTGACCAGTGCCAGGCGCTTGCGCTGGCCGGTGGACAGGTCGGTGGTGCTGAATACGCCGTCCTTGACGCTGACCTTGTGCGCGATCTCCAGGCGTTCCAGGTATTTAGTCGCGCTGTCCAGTGACTGGGTGGCGCTGCCCTGGACGAGGTCGTCGAACAGGTAATAGTCGGCGAATACCGTGGTGAACAATTGGCGATAGTCATCGCGCTCGGGGTCGGTCACGGCCTCGCCGTTGAGCAGGATTTCGCCGGACTGCGGCGGGTAGAGCCCCAGCAGCAATTTGATCAGCGTGGTCTTGCCACTGCCGTTTTCGCCGACGATAAACACGATGTCGCCCTGGGCAATGCTCAGGTTGATCGGCCCCAGGTGAAACGGCTCGCTGCCTTCCACGGCCGGTGGGCTGTAGCTCACGTTGCGCAGTTCCAGGCTGTTGACGATCGGTGTCGGCGCCTCGCTGTCATCCATCAGCAGGTGCGGTTCCGGAGAGGAGAAGCGCTCCGACAACTCGCTGATACGCCCAAAGGCAATCTTCGCCTTGCCCACCACGGGCAGGTAACCCAGCAGGTGTTCCAGCGGGCCTTTCATGTACAACAGCACCAGCACGAAGCCGGTGATCACGGTCGGGTCCGGGTTCGGGTTATAGGCCTGCATCGCCAGGGCCAGGCCGATGACGACGAAGAACAGCATCGAGCCGAAGGTCTTGGCGAGGATATAGATGTTGACCGAACGCACCTGAATATCGCTGATGCGGTCCGCCGTTTCCTGGATACGGTGGGTGTTCATGCGAAAGCGTCGTGGCCGATGCATGCGCAGTTCCTTGGCGCCGGACGCGATGGCGTTGTAATAACGCTGCAATTCGTCTTCATGGCTGCGTGCCAAGTCAAAGCCTTGGATACCTTTGCCGCCGGCGATGAACTGCACGGCGCTGCCAATCACGATGGCGACGACCATCATCAGGAACATCGGTACCGACAGGTACGCCAGGTAGCCCAGGCAGCCCAGCGTCACCGTGGCGGCAATGGCCAAGGGCGTGAACGCGAAGGAGAAGTCGCTGATGGTGTCGACATCGTGGGTCAGCACCGGGATCAGTCGATGGGAGCGGTAGCGCTCGATTTGCCCGATGGGCGCCGACAGCACTTTTTCCCCCAGGTCTTTGCGCAGGGCGGCAATGATCCGTTGGCCGACGTAGTTGGTGCCGATGTCGGAAATGATCGAGCTGACCAGGGCCAGCACGCACAAGGCTGCAAAGGTCAGGATCACGCCCTGGGTCATGCCTTGTGGGGAGTGCAGGGCATTGTTGATCGTCGCCAGCAGCAACGTGATGGCCAGGCCGCCGGCCATGCCCAGGGCGACGGAGACGGTCACGATGGTGCGAAAGGGCCTGAGCAATGCGAGCAGACCGTTGAAGGCGCCGCGCTTGGGGTCGGTCATAAATACTTCCCGGAAAGTGAAAAAGAGGGGGCTGGGCACACAGACCCTTACCCATGACAAACGAAGTGTCGGCGCGACTATTTAGCTCGGTGTGCCGGGCGGTGGCCGGGGTGGATAAATTGCGCGTGGGCTGGTTCGTTCTTGTGGTGTAGGCGCACGCGTATTGGCGCGTGCCTGATCTATCCAGCGAGAGCGAGACGATGACGAAAAAGAATCTGGTGTACGTGTGGTCCCTGCGCAATGCCGCGGCCGACAAGGCCGGGCAGCCGGTGGCGTACAAGGACCATGAGCGCTACATGATGTCGGTGCTGGAATCCCTGGTGGGGGCGCTGAACGACACGCCGCTGGGCGAGGCCTACAACCTGGTGGGCGTGGTGTATGACGATGACGAGCAGAACCCACGGGACCAGCAATTGGTCAGCGACTACGGTTTTGCCTACCAGCCGGGTCGCCAGTGGCTGTATCCCGCCGACCTGCGCGTGCAGGGGCGCCTGGTCAATGATCTGTTGCTGAGTGTGCCGTCGACCTATCGGCGCCTGCCTCGGGGCAGCGCGGAACATATCGCCGGCAAGCAGGATTTCGAACGCCGCCTGCATGACACGCTGGTGGAGTTGAAGGCCGATATCGTGGTGCTGGACGGCCTGCTGGTGATTCTGGACGAGCTGGTGCGCCCCGGTGCGCCGTTTGCCCGTCGCATCATGAACATCCACCCAGGTATCACCCGCATCGAATCGCCGTACGAGCGCCGTGGTGCTTATGCGACCTGGAATGCCCTGTACGGCGCGCGTGGGCTGACGGTCACGGATTGGGCGACCAAGGCCACGACGCCCTCGGCGCCGCTGTACCTCACCGGCGCGTCGTTCCACTACGTGGACAACGGCATCGACTCGGGCGAAGTGTTCCACGACGTGCTCAAGACCGAGATCTCGCCGGAGGACACCATCCTTGAGTTGCGTTGGAACAACTTCAATAACAGCCTGTTCCCGGCGTTGCATGAAGGGTTGGCGTTGTTGGCGCAGCAGGGAATCTAAAGCGGGCACAGTTAAAAATGTGGGAGGGGGGCTTGCTCCCGTGGCGGCCTGACAGCCGAGCGCCATCTAACGGTTAAGCTGCGATCCAAATGTGGGAGGGGGCTTGCCCCCGATAGCGGTGTGTCAGTCGATTCATCAGGTGACTGATTCAGCGCCATCGAGGCCTCGGCATCTACACAATTCTGGGTATGGCGCTGGACCTGTGGCGAGGGAGCTTGCTCCCGTGGCGGCCTGACAGCCGAGCGCCATCTAACGGTTAGGCTGCGATCCAAATGTGGGAGGGGGCTTGCCCCCGATAGCGGTGTGTCAGTCAATTCATCAGGTGACTGATTCAGCGCCATCGAGGCCTCGGCATCTACACAATTCTGGGTATGGCGCTGGACCTGTGGCGAGGGAGCTTGCTCCCGTGGCGGCCTGACCGCTGGCCTGGATGTTGGATCAGACTGGGTACATATCCGTTATTTGGGTAACGGCCGCTATGGGTTCCGCCCTTACGGCGGGTCACTTTTGGAAAGGCCCAAAAGTAACCAAAAGGCCTTCGCCCCAACACTCGGCACCTCGCCTAGGCTCGGTGTGCCCGTAATCCGACAGGTATTTGGGGGGCCGCCGCTACGCGCCATCCATGGCGCGGGGCGGCTAAACCGGCATCCCTGCCGGTTTACCCCCCAAATCCCTGTCGAATTCCGGCCAGCGTGTTTGACGGGGCGCCTGAGATCAAAAGCGAGATCAAGAGCGGCTCGCTTCGCATCGTGGTTACCTGGGTTACCTGGGTTGCCTTGGTCGCCGGGGTTGCTACAGCGTTGTGTAGAGACTTATGCCGCCGAGGGCGGTAGGTCAGGTACTGATACTCTGACGGGTACACCACCATCGGGTAAGTCCCCTCCCTCATTTGATCTTCTGCGTTATTACAGGTCGCGCACGACCCTGAAGCCAATCCAATCCCCCCGCGTCTGCGGGTAGATGTTGTTGCGGTTGCCGGAGCGCGAGAACACCGGCGCTTCTCCCCAGTCATTGCCGCGAATCATGTAGCCCTCGCAGTTTGGCTCCATCCACGCGCTGCCGTCGGTAGGCGCGCCGATATAGTTGGAGTGCTCGCAGTCGGCCACTCGCTCGTAGACGTTGCCATGCATGTCGTACATGCCAAACGCATTCGGCGGGTAGCTGCCGACGGGCGACGAGTAGCTGTACCCATCGGCCGGGCCATAGGTGTTGGCGTGCTTGGCGATGCTGTAGTCCTTGCCCTCGTCGAACGGGAAGGGGAATGGTCCGGTAGAACCGGCGCGCGCAGCGTATTCACGTTGGGCTTCGCTGACCATGTGGTACTGCTGGCCGGTTTTTTTCGACAGCCAGGCCACGTACTGCTTGATGTCGTCCATGTCCATGCACACCGCCGGCTGGCGTGGGCCCTGGGGGTAGCGCGGCTTGCTGGCAATGCATTCGCGGCCGGGGCGGGTGTCACCGTCGGCGATCTTCACCCCGGTCTGGCGGATGTAGCTGTCCCATTCGCCGGCGGTGATGTGAAAGCGGCTCATGGCGAACGGTTTGGCGAAGGTCACGTCGTGCATCGGGCCTTCATCCGGCTCGCGGCCGACTTCATCGTCCGGCGTACCCATGGTGAAGGTGCCGGCGGGCAGCACCACCATTTCCGGACAGTCCTTGCAGTCCTTGAACACTTTGCCGGGTTGCGGCGCGGCGGCCTGGGCCAGGTTGGGCAGCAAGGCGCTGCACAGGGCGGAAAGCGCCAGGGCTGTGAGCGGTTTGTTCATGTGGGCCTCTCATTCAAAGGGGAAAAGGTGGGTGTCACGCCCGCTGGCTCAGCAAGGTCATGAAGCGCTGGACCTCGGCGGAGGAATTGAGCAGGCCGGGGGCGGTTCGGATCACCGGGCCGACATCGCGGTCCACGGCGTCGATCACCACGCGGTTTTTCATCATGTAGGCCGCCACGGCATCACTGTCCTGGCCGTTGACGCGGAAGAAGGTGAAACCGGCCGACAGTTCAGGGCTGTGGGGGGTGACCAGTTCGATCTTTGGGTGTGCCAGCAACTGGTCTTTCAGTTCGGTGTTGAGTGCATGAATCCGCGCCTGCACCTGCGCCTTGCCCAGTTGCAGATGCAGCTTGAAGGCTTCGTCCGCCGCCCAGCGATGCTCGAAGGCGTGGTAGCCGCCCGGGGTCATGACGGTGGCGAAGTCCTTGTCTTCGGAGAAGGTTGGCACCATCGGGGTCACGTCGTTGTTTTGCGGGTCGCGGGCGCAGACCAGGCCCGTGCCGCGTGGGCCGAACATCCACTTGTGGGTACCCGCGATGAAAAAGTCGCAATGCATATCCGGGAAGTCGAGGTTTTCTACGCCGAAACCGTGCACGCCATCCACCACGTAAAGGATACGGTCCTTGTCGTCACGGTTGCGGTTGTGTTCTTCGACCAGCTTGCCGATCTCGCCAATGGGCAGCTTCACGCCGCTGCCGGACTGCACCCAGGTCATGCCGAGGACGCGGGTGTTGGGACGGATATTGCGCTGGATGTTGCCCAGCACCTCGTCGGCAGACACGCGGTTGGCGCTGTCGAACAGGCGAATCTTGCGGACCTGGGTCTGCTCCTTGCGCACGCGGAAGTCCAGGCTGTACTCGGTGGCGTAGTGTTCGTGGACGGTGGTGAGGATTTCCTGGTCAGGTCGCACCTTGATCCCACCGTAAATCATCGCCAGCCCTTCGGACGTGCTGCCGGTGAGGGCGATCTGCGGCGGGGTGGCCTTCAGGTAGCGTCCCGCCCACTCGCGCACCTGACCTTCGCGCTTCCAGGTTTCCTGCAGGTCCCAGTCCATGGCCAGCCCTGGGTTGCGGTCGATCTGTGCGCGGTAACGCTCGATAGCCTCGCGCACCGGCTTGGGGTGGGTAGCCACCAGGAAATTGGAAAAGTGCAGGTAATCCGGGTCCTGGTTGAACAGTTGCTTGAGCCCCGTCCATGGGTCATCGGTTGCAGGGGCGGCAAGGGCCTGCGGAAGCAGGGCGGCGCCCAGTGGCAGGCTGGCGGCAAATACACCAGCCTGCTTGAGAAAGGTACGGCGGTCGGTCATGGACGGGCTTCTGGATGATTAGCGGTTGGCCAAGGGTTTGGCGGCTTTTTGTACCTGGTCCCACACCCGCAGGAAGTTGCCTCCCCACAGCTTGGCGATATCGGCCTCGGAATAGCCGCGCTGGATCAATTCGGCAGTGACGTTGCGTATCTCGCCGACGTTGTTCCAGCCCTGGATGCCGCCCCCGTCGTTGAAGTCCGAAGACAGGCCGACATGATCGATGCCGATCTTGCGCACGGTGTAGTCGATGGCATCCCCCAGATCCTTGAGGGTGGCCTTGGGTTCCTCGTCGAGGATGCCGTACAGCGCGCTGGCGTACTCGCCGAACCTGTGCTCGGGCCAGGCGGCGATGATTGCGTCGCCCGGCATCAGCGCCACGGCCAGATTAGGCAGGGGCGGCAGGTCGAAGCGTGCGCGCAGGGCGTTGAGCTTGTCCTGGGTCGGCTGGCTCAGGGGACGCAGGTAGGCGGAGAAGCCCACGATCTGCACGACGCCGCCGCTGTTCTTGATCAGTTGCAGCTCTTTGTCGCTCAGGTTGCGCGGGATATCCACGGAGGCGCGCGGCGCCGAATGGGACGCCACCATCGGTGTGCGGCTCAACTGCGCCACTTGCTCCAGGGCCTTGGTCGACATTTGCGACACATCGATGATCACCCCCAGGTCATTGAGGCGGTGCACCGCTTGCTTGCCAATGTCCGACAAGCCGTCAAGGGCGTCGGTGGAATCATTGAAAAACGGCAGCGGCCGCGACGAGTCCGACCAGGCATTGTTGCCCACATAGCTGAAGCCGAACATGCGCATGCCGCGCGCCGCCCACAGGTCCAACTGGTTCAAGTCGTTGCCCAGCGGGTAGGCGTTGAGCATGCTGATGAAGATCGCGAACTTGCCCTCGCCATGCAGGCGCCGGAAGTCATCCGGGGTGTAGGCGATGGCGACCTGGTTGGGGAAGTCACGCACCATGCCGCTGATGATCTTGTAGCGCACTTCCTGTTCGTTGCGCGCGGCTTCGACAAACCCATCGGTGGGTTTGTGCGGGGCGTTGGGACCGTTCCAGATTTCCGGCCAGCCGAAAATGGTCAACGCTGCGCCGGACAAGCGCCCGCGTGCCGCCTTGGCCAGGTCGAACTGACCTTCGCCGTCCTTGTCCGCCTCGTTGCCTGCGGTACCGAAATCCACGGGCACGGTGATATGGCTGTCAAACGACAACAACCTATCCTGCATTTCATCGGCCTGCTTGATCACCGCCAACGGGTAACCGGCATTGCCCTTGAACCAGTGATCCCAGACCAGGAAACCGGCCCCGGCACCGATGGCCAGTGCCAGGGGCAAGCCGATATACAGCGCCTTTTTCGAACGTGGTTTTGTCATTGCCATCTCAGTCAGTTGAGGCCTTCGCTATCAGGGAGGAACGAGTGATGGGTGGGGAAATTTAGGCGGGCAGGGCGCGCCGGTAAATTTCCCCGGCGGGCAAACGTTCTAGCTCTGATAAAGCCGTTTCCTAAGGTAGACAATGACCATCTCTCGACGTGTGTTCATCGCAGGCCTGGCGCTGACAGGCGCGGCTGTGCCGGCCGCCTTCTATGCCCATCGCGAGTTGACGCGCGAAGAAGAATTCCCCATCACTCCCGGCGAAGCCTCGGTGGACCTGGCCGACACCGCCGGCCAGCACCTGGCGAACACGCTGCGTGGGGTTTGGGACCTGCGCCTGGAAGGCCGCGACGCCGGCCTCAAAGGGCTGCCACTGCAAGATCTGCAACTGCTGCTCGACATCGCGCCCCGTGGACGCGGTTTGCGGGGGTACCTGGACACCGCCGCCCATCTGCGCGCCGAGGGCGAGCCGCGTTACCGTGTGCTGGGTGACCTGCTGACAGGGGAGAGCGCCGTGCTCTATTGGCGCCTGATCGACCGCGCTTCGGCCGACGGCGCGCCGGCCTATGAATTCAAGATGACCCTTGATGAGGTCTGGGCTGCCTTTGCCAACGCTGGCAGCAGCACCCTTAGTGGGCAGATCCTCGACCTCGACCGGCCGCTGGCTTTAGTTGAGCGCGACAATCGTTTCATTGCCCACAAGCAGTGGTTCCCCGAGGCTCGCCAGCGCATTGGCCTCAATCCGACCCTGCTGGCCTGGCTGATTGCCCCCGAGCACCGTCTGTTTCACCAGCTGTGGCACGCGACCCGCGACCAGTGGCACAAGCTCTCCGAAGAGAAGCGCGATGCCCTGCGCGGCATCGGCTGGCAACCCGGCCCACGCGGCCAGGAACGCGATGCGCGGGGAAAACACAAGGACCGCAACGGCTCGGGGATCGACTTTTTCTTTATGCATCGGCACATGCTCGGCACTGCGCGTTCAATGCAGGATTTGCCCTCGTGGCCGCAATTTCCCGAACCGCAACCGGCCCTGGAGCTGGATCGCCTGGGCTTCCTGCGTTACTTCGACAACCACGACGGCTTCGCGCTGCCGCCCACCTGGTCGGCCCCGGACGATACCGAGTACACCCAGTGGGTCAGCGACATCAAGGCTGCCGAGACCTATCACAGCAACTTCCAGGTCTGGGAGTCCCAATACCGTGACCCACGTTACCTGGCTAAATTCACCCTCGGTCAACTGGGTTCTGAGATGGAGCTGGGTCTGCACGACTGGTTGCACATGCGCTGGGCTTCGGTGCCGCGCGACCCCTCCAACGGCGCCCCCGTGCCCATGGCTCGCGACCCCGCCGACTTCGCTGCGCGCTGGTATGCGGCGGAAAACGATTTCCTCGGCGACCCATTTTCCTCTCACGTCAACCCGGTGTTCTGGCATTTCCATGGCTGGATCGACGACCGCATCGAGGACTGGTTCCGCGCCCATGAGCGCTTCAATCCGGGCGAAGTCCAGCGCATGGAAGTCAACGGCGTGGCCTGGTTCGCACCGGGCCGTTGGGTGGAAGTCGGCGACCCCTGGCTGGGCCCGGATACCCATGGCTGCAGCACCACGCCGGGGTTGCAGATGGGCCGTTCGATGGAGATGGACCCCGAGACCATGAAGCTCGCGCTGCGCATTACCTTTGGCGAAGACGAACACCTGTTGCAGGGCCTGTTCAAGCGCGTGCCGAGACGACCGTGGTACGCCCGTCACCTGAAATTACCCCCCCGCCTGAACCTGTAAGCCGGCAAGCCGAGCCAGGGGCTGGAAGACCGCGTCAATCATGCGGGGGGGCCGTTACCGAGCGTCCCCCTGAGATCGACATTCGCATGGCGGCACGGTTGGATGGCGGCGGCGACGGGAAGGGGGGCCAATCCTAGAAAATCGGATTAAAAGCTCGCCAGCTTGGAAGGACGCGTGGCAGTACGGGTGCACTTGGCCAGTGCCTGTTGCACATCCGCCAACAGGTCGGCCACGTCCTCAAGCCCTACCGACAAACGCACCAATCCCTCGCTGATGCCGTGCGCCGCGCGCTCCTGCGGGGTGTAGGTGGAATGGGTCATGCTCGCCGGGTGCTGGGCCAGTGACTCGGCATCACCCAGGCTGACCGCACGGGTAAACAACTTGAGCGCATTCATGAACCGCCGACCGGTTTCGATGCCGCCCTTGAGTTCGAAGGCGATCATGCCTCCGGGCATTTTCATCTGCTGTGTCGCCAGTTCGTACTGCGGGAACGAGCGCAATCCCGGGTACGTCACCGACTGCACGGCCGGGTGTGCCTGCAAGGCTTCGGCCACGGCCTGGGCGTTGCTGCAATGGCGATCCATGCGCAGGGCCAGGGTCTTGAGGCCGCGCATAAGCAGCGAGGCGTCCTGGGGCGACATCACCGCACCGGTCAGGTCCTTGAGGCCTTGCAGGCGAATGCGCTGGGCCAGGGCTTGGTTGCTTACGGCGATGCCCGCCGTGATATCGCCGTGGCCGCTGAGGTACTTGGTGGCCGAGTGCACCACCACGTCGGCGCCCAGCTCGAGGGGGCGTTGCAGATAGGGCGTGCAGTAGGTGTTGTCGACGACCAGGGTGACGTTCGGCTGCTGGTGGGCGAGGGCGGCCACGGCAGCGATATCCACCAGTCGCAGGTTGGGGTTGGCCGGGGTCTCGCAGTAGATCATGCGGGTGGCCGGGGTGAGTGCAGCTTGCAGTGCCGTCAGGTCAGTGAGGTCGACGTGCCGCACCTTGATACCGAATTCGCCGATGCCATGGTGCAGCAGGGCGAAGGTGCAGCCGTACAGGGTCTGGCTGACGATCACTTCATCGCCAGGGCGCAGCAGGGTCCAGAACGTCGCGGCAATCGCGCCCATGCCGGAACTGAACGCCACTGCCTCGTCGCCGTTTTCCAGGGTCGCCATGCGCGACTCCAGCAGCGCCAGGGTCGGGTTGGAAATACGCGTATAGAAGTGCCCACTGGCTTCGCCGGCGAAACAGGCAGCGCCGTATTCGGCGGTGGGAAAAGCAAAGGTGGCAGACAGATAAATCGGCGGAACGAGCGCGCCGTGATGGTCCTTGGGGTCATAACCGTGGTGGATGGCGCGGGTGGAAAAGCCGAATGCATTGTGTTTATTGTTCATGTCGGGCGCTCCTTATTTCCTACAATGCTATGCTCATAATTGAAGATAAACTTTGCGATATTTGCCGCTAATTCCCGCACCACGGGATGAAAGTCCGCTAAAAACAACAATCAGAGGCAAGTTATGCCCGTCAGCCTGGATCGTACCGACAAAGCCCTTTTAAACGCGTTGCAAGGCAACGCCCGTCTCACCGTGGCCGAGTTGGCCGACCGCGTATCCCTGACCACCTCGCCATGCTGGCGACGGGTGCGTAACCTGGAAGAGAGTGGGGTGATCAGTGGTTACCAGGCGATCCTCTCGCCCAAGGCCTTGGGGTTTGGGGTGACCGCCTTTGTGAGCATCATGATGGAGAGTCACACCCAGGAAATCGCACGGGCTTTCGAGCAGCGGCTGCTGGAGATACCGGAGATCGTGGCGTGCCATAACGTCTCGGGGCGCTATGACTTTTTGCTGGAAGTGGTGGCCAAAGACCTGGAGTCGTTTGGCGAGTTTGCGCGGGAGGTGTTGCAGACGCTGCCTTGCGTCAAGGAGATTTATTCGAGCTTTTCCTATAAGTCGGTCAGGGCGTTGAGGGTGATTCCGTTGCCGGGGTGATTGGGCAAATCCGTTATTTGGGTAACGGCGACTCAGGGTATCGCCGTTACCGAAGAAACGGATATCGACACACTCCCCACGCCCAAAAATTGGTCACCCATTCTTACCCCAAATTGGATATTCCGCCCCCAAGGCCCGATGACTAACCTAGCCATCAATCCCCACTGCCCTGGAGCATCCCCATGCAAACCCGTACCGATTTCTACACCGCCTCCCCAGACGCCATGAAAGCCATGCTCGCCCTGGAAGCCGCCGTCGGCAAATTGTCCATCGAACTGCCGCTGCTGGAGCTGGTGCGCTTGCGCGTTTCACAAATCAACGGCTGTGCTTTCTGCCTGGATATGCACACCGCCGATGCCCGCAAAGGGGGCGAGACCGAACGCCGCCTGTACACCGTGTCGGCCTGGCGTGAAACGCCGTTCTTCACCCCGCGTGAACGCGCCGCCCTGGCCTGGGCCGAGAGCTTGACCCTGATCAGCCAGACCCATGCTCCGGATGAGGACTTCAACGCACTGGCCGCCGAATTCAGCCCTCAGGAGCAGGTTGACCTCAGCGTGGCGATCGCCACCATCAACAGTTGGAACCGCTTGGCCGTGGGTTTCCGCAAGATGCCCAAGTAAGCCTTAAAAGTTGACCGACGCACTCAGGCGCGCGTTCAAGGGCGCGCCCTGGAACAGATAGTCATCGCCCATGTACTCGCCCGCGTCGCGCCAGTATCGCTTGTCGAACAGGTTGTCGACGCTCAGGCGAAATACCGTTTCATAGCCGCTCACCTTGGTGGTGTAGCGGCTGCCTACGTTCACCACGGCGTAATCGCCCACCTCCACATTGCCGCTGCGATTGGCGTACTTCTTGGCGCTGTATTGCACACCGCCCAGTACCGCCAGGCCGTTCACCCACGGCAACGCATAATCCGCATACACACTGGCGCGCAGCTTGGGCACGTTGATCGCTTGGTGGCCCTCATAGTCCGCGGTACCACTACCGGTCACCCGTGCGCGAATCGCCGTCACGCTGGTTGCGATCTGCAGGCGCTCGGTGGCCCAGCCGTTGGCCGACAGTTCCAGCCCGGTGTTTTTCTGCTCGCCCTGTTGCACATAGGTGAAGAAGCCGGCGCCATCCGGCTTGGCGTACTGGTAGGCCTGGCGGGTCTGGAACACCGCGGCGGCAAAGCTGATGCGGCGCCAGTCGTATTTCACCCCGGCTTCTATTTGCCGTGAAGTGGTGGGCGCCAGGGTCTCATCAGCGTTGCTGGCGAACCACGGCGCAGTGCCGCCCAGGGACAAGCCTTTGCTGTAGCGGGTGTAGAGCGAGATGTTTTCCACGGGCTTGTAGATCAACGACGCTTGCGGCAGGAAGACGGATTGCTGAGTGTGGCGTGTCTGGTTGCCAGTGGTCCCGTCGAAAGCTTTTTCATCCAGGCGTACTTCGCGGCCGCCGAGGAGGGTTTGCCATTGTTCGTTGAGGCGGATGCGGTCGGTGACGAACAGGCCGTATTGGCGGCTGTCGAGGTTGCGGTGGCTGTCGTTCAGTGGTTTGTCAGTGGGCGTGAAGCTCGGTACATCTTCATCGATATTGGCGGTGCCGATGAACTCGTTCACCGATTTGCGCTTGTCGATCACGCGGCGAAAAGCACTGGTGCCGAAGGTCAGTTCATGGCCGATGCCGCCGGTGTCGAACAACCCGGTCATGGCCGCCTGCACTTCGTCGTCGCGGCGGGTGTCGTCCGGGCTGCGGTAGTCGTAGACGTCGTAATTGCCTTCAGGGCTGAAGTAGTTGGGCACGCTCGATGAGCTGCAACTGGTCGACCCGTAGCAGCCCCAGGCAAACGAACTGTAGTCATCGATCACCACCTTGCTGCGCGCCGCGCTCACGCTGCCTTTCCATTGATCATTGAAACGGTATTCGAACTTGCCGTTGAGGTTCAGCGAGTCGATGCCCACCTGCCTGGAACCGGTCTGGTGACCCAGCAGTGTTTTCGGCGAGGCATTGTGTGGCACTTCGGTGCCGCCCAACAGCTGGTAGCCCGGCACCGAGCGCTGCTGCTTGTTTTGGTACTCGGCGTCCAGTTGCAATACCGCGTCAGGGCTGATGTTCCAGTCGAAGGCCAGGGACACGAAATCGCGCTGGCCATTGGCGTGCTCAACATAGGCGTTGAGGTCTTCATGGGCCACGTTGGCACGCAGGCCGAACTGTTGCTCACTGCCGAACCAGCCGCCGACATCGGTGGCCACATAGCCGCTGCCACGGTCGTCGGTGGAGACGGTCACCGAACGCACGTCTTCCGGGCGCTTGGTGACGTAATTGATCACGCCGCTTGGTTCCGAGATACCGCTTTGCAGGCCCGCCAGGCCCTTGAGCACTTCCACCTGCTGCTTGTTTTCCAGGGCGACGTTCTGTTCGCCGGTGATGGTGCGCCCATTGATCTTGTAGCTGCTCGCCGCATTCAGCGAGAAGCCGCGCACCACGAAGTTTTCGTAGTAGCCGATGGGTGCATAACTGTCACCTACCGAAGCGTCGTTGCGCAGCACTTCACTGAGCAGGCGCGCCTGCTGGTCCTTGATCAGCGCGGCGTTGATCACCGTGATCGAAGCCGGGGTGTCGAGCAGTGGTGCGTCATCGAAGCCGCCCACCGAGGCGGTTTCACTGCGGTAACCGGATTCATCCTGGCCCTGGACGTTAACTGCCGGCAGTTCGATTTCCGCCGCCAGGCTGCTGCCAATGCCACCACTGAGTAGCAGGCCGAGGGCGAAACGTGAGGAGACGACGGGACGAAAACGCAAAACCATGGGGGCAGGGCCTTAAAGCGCGGGGCGGGGGGCGCATAAGCTAGGCATAAGTGCGCGCTTTTACAAGTTTTCGAGAATGGCTCGCGGCTTGAGACGCTCAGTCTCAAGCCGCACACCCATCAGCCCGCGCCTCGACACGCCTTGGTGGACCTGCGATAGACAAGGCTTCCCTCATCATCGCAGGAGAACATCATGGCAATTACTGGAAAAGTCGCGCTGGTCACCGGCGCCGGTCAAGGCATTGGCCGGGCTATCGCCTTGCGCCTGGCACGGGACGGTGCCGACATCGCCCTGGTGGACATCAATGGCGCCAGGCTCGAAGCCGTGGCCAGCGAAGTCGTGGCGCTGGGCCGCCAGGCTTCGGTGTTCGTCGCCGATGTGTCCAAGCGCGAGCAGGTGGTGGCAGCGGTAGAGCACGCGCACCAGACCCTGGGTGGCTTCGACATCATCGTCAACAACGCCGGGGTCGCGCAGATCGACTCACTGCTGGAGGTCAGCCCGGAACAGGTCGAGCGCACCCTGGGTATCAACGTACAGGGCGTGCTGTGGGGTATCCAGGCGGCCGGCAAGAAGTTCAAGGCGCTCAAGCAGAAGGGCAAGATCATCAACGCCTGTTCCATTGCCGGCCACGAAGGCTTTGCGTTACTGGGTGTGTACTCGGCCACCAAGTTCGCCGTGCGCGCTTTGACCCAGGCCGCGGCCAAGGAGCTGGCGAGCGCCGGGATCACGGTCAACGCTTATTGCCCGGGTGTAGTGGGTACCGATATGTGGGTCGAGATCGACAAGCGCATGGCCGAAATCACCGGCGCTGATGTGGGCGCGACCTACAAGAAGTATGTGGATGGCATTGCCCTGGGCCGTGCAGAAACGCCGGAGGACGTGGCAGGGTTGGTCTCGTACCTGGCAGGGCCGGACTCCGACTACATGACCGGCCAATCGCCGCTGATCGATGGTGGCCTGGTCTACCGCTGACCCTCCATCTCCCCCGTAGGGGCCGGCAAGCCGGCTCCTACGGTGTGGGTCAGTGCCGCGGTTTGCCGGGCATGTCGATGCCCAGTTGGTTGACGCGGCGGTACAGCGTCGCACGGGAAATTCCCAGCGCCTGGGCCGTTGGCAACGGCTTCCAGCGATGACGAATCAACGCATCCAGCACCACCTGGCGTTCCGGGCTCGCGCGATCTTCCGTCGGTGCCGCAACCTGTTCCCCACGCACTTCCACCGGCAAATCCGCCACCTGAACCGTACCGCCCTCACACACTGCACAGGCGTACGCCAGCACATGCCGCAGTTGCCGCACATTGCCGGGCCAGGCGTAACCCAGTAGCAGTTGCAACGCCGAAGGGGCGATGCCGACCGAGACCCTGCTGTTGCGTGCTTCCTGTTCCAGCAGCCGATTGATCAGGGCCAGCTTGTCGGTCCGTTCGCGCAACGGTGGCAGGCAGAAGCGTGCGCAACCCAGGCGAAAGAACAGGTCTTCGCGAAACCGGCCTTCACTGACCAGTACCGACAAATCACGGTGGCTGGCACAGATCACATGGATATCCACTGCACGGGTTTTCGCTGCGCCCAATGGCGCCACTTCACCCTCGGCCATCACCCGCAACAGGCGCGTCTGCAAGGCCAGCGGCATGTCGCCGATCTCATCGAGGAACAGCGTGCCGCCGTCGGCCTGCACCAACAGCCCCGGCATGCCTTTGCTGGACGCGCCGGTAAAGGCCCCGGCCACATAGCCGAACAGCTCGCTTTCAATCAGGTTTTCCGGGATCGCCGCGCAGTTCACCGCCACGAACGGCCCCGTGTGACGGGCGCTGCGCTCATGCAGCTGGCGGGCAAACACCTCCTTGCCCGCACCGGTTTCGCCTTGCACCAGCACTGGCAGGTTACGGTTCTTGACTCGCAGGGCCAGGCGCAGATGCTCCTCCACGCGCGCATCGACCAGCGGGATCACCGCCGCACGCGCCGGTTTGCGTCGCGGGGCATTGACGCGTACGTGCAGGACCCCCGGCTCCCCCAACCATGGCAACTGCTGGGTGGCATCGTGGGTCACGGCGCGCAAGGCGTCCAAGTCGAATACATCACCGATATGCTCCGGCACCTGGCCAAAGCGCCGGCGCAGAGCCTGGCGCGCCTTGCTGTTCAGGGCATGCAGGCGGCCGTCCTGGTCCCAGGCCAGCAGCAGGTCGGGCTGGCTGTCCACGTATCCCGGTGTGCTGTGGGCCTGCAGCACCCAGTGCTGGCGGGCGCTGTGCATGAAAAAAGCGTTTTCGATGGCCTGGGCGCTCTGGGCTACCATCTGGCGCACCAAGTGCTGGCTGCGGCGGTCATCCGGGGATTTGAGTGCCGAGGCATCCATTACCCCCAACAGATTGCCTTGAGGGTCGAAGATCGGCGCGGCGGAGCAGGTAAGGCCGATGAAGGCTGCGCGGAAGTGGTCGCGCTTGTGCACCGTCACCGCTGATTGGCTGGTGAGCACCGTGGCCACGCCGCAAGTGCCTTCTTCGGCTTCCGACCAACAGGTGCCGAGGTACAGGCCGGCCTTGCGGCAGTCGTTGCGGATCGAGGTGTCCACGCGATGGTCGATGGTCTGGCCCTGGGCGTCGGTCAGCATCACGCAGTAATCGGCATGCCGCACGCGGTGGTGCAGTTGCCCGACTTCTTCGCTGGCAATGCGCATGAACAGGTCGGCGCGCTCGCGGCACTCCCTGAGCAATGGTTCGCTAAGGATGCGCGGCCCCTGCAGGGAACCGGGGTCCAGGTGATGTTGCTCCATGGAGCGTCGCCACGAATCGAAAATCAGCGACGGCACCGGAGCCTGGGGCAGGCGATCGGCGTTGCGGACCACACGACTGACGCAGTCGACGTGTTCTCTGGAGTGCGCGGCGAGCATAAAGCCTCCGGTTCTCGATCTTTGTTGTTATGCCCGTTATTAAGCGCGCATGCGTCGGGTCGGACAAGCGCGGGCTGACCAACTGCCCAGGATGAGACGCAGCGTCTCAAACCGCCCGAGACGCGGCCCGCACGTTGCAATGCCGCGTCTCATTCTGCGCTGGCTTGTCTTAGCGGCACAACCGTAAGGAACTGCTCTGGATCAAGGCTTTGCCAGGTTTTTGCTGGCCTTGGCACAGGCTGTGCTGAAGGGCTTGTAGCTGGCCGCAGCCAGCCTTTTGTGCGTCGAGACAACCTGGAGAACAACAAGATGTCCACTCACCTGTCCACCGATCAATTGCTGCATGCCTACACCGTGATGCGCACCATCCGTGATTTCGAAGAACGCCTGCATGTGGAATTCGCCACCGGCGAGATCCCCGGTTTCGTGCACCTGTACGCCGGCCAGGAAGCCAGCGCCGCCGGGGTCATGGCTCACCTCAATGATGAGGATTGCATTGCTTCCAACCACCGCGGCCACGGCCATTGCATCGCCAAGGGCGTGGATGTGTTTGGCATGATGGCCGAGATCTACGGCAAGAAAACCGGCGTATGCGGCGGCAAGGGCGGCTCCATGCACATTGCCGACCAGGAGAAGGGCATGCTCGGTGCCAACGGCATTGTCGGCGCCGGCGCACCGTTGGCGGCCGGTGCGGCGCTGGCCTCCAAGCTCAAGGGCAGCCAGGGCGTGGCCGTGGCGTTTTTTGGCGACGGTGGTTCCAACGAAGGCGCGGTGTTCGAGGCGATGAACCTGGCCTCGATCATGAAACTGCCGTGCCTGTTCGTCGCGGAAAACAACGGCTATGCCGAGGCCACCGGTTCCGGTTGGTCGGTGGCGTGCAAGGACATCGCCGAACGGGCCGTGGGCTTTGGCATGCCGGGAGTGATCGTCGACGGCAATGATTTCTTCGCCGTGCACGCAGCGCTTGGCGTCGCCGTGGAGCGTGCGCGCAAGGGCGACGGGCCAACGTTGGTGGAAGTGAAGTTAAGCCGCTTCTACGGCCACTTCGAAGGCGATGCACAAACCTATCGCGGCCCCGACGAAGTGAAAAACCTGCGGGAAAACGCGGACTGCCTGGCGCTGTTTCGTCAGCGTTGCAGCGCCGAAGGCTGGCTCGATGCGGCGCAATTCGAGCGCATTGATGGCGAGGTCGCGCAGTTGATCGAGGACGCCGTGCGCCTGGCCAAGTCCGACCCCAAACCCCAGGCCGCCGACCTGCTCAGCGACGTCTACGTCGCGTATCCCTAATAACAACAATAGGTGGAGAGAATCTTATGGCTCGCAAAATCAGCTATCAGCAGGCAATCAACGAAGCCCTGGCCCAGGAAATGCGCCGCGACCAAAGTGTGTTCATTATTGGCCAGGACGTGTCCGGCGGCACCGGCTCACCTGGCGAGCAGGACGCCTGGGGCGGCGTGCTCGGCGTGACCAAGGGCCTGTACCCGGAGTTTCCCGAGCGCGTACTCGATGCGCCGTTGTCCGAAGTCGGCTACGTGGGCATGGCGGTCGGTGCTGCCACCCGTGGCATGCGCCCGGTGTGCGAATTGATGTTCGTCGATTTTATCGGCTGCTGCCTCGACCAGTTACTCAACCAGGCCGCCAAGTTCCGCTACATGTTCGGCGGCAAGACCACAACGCCGCTGGTGATTCGCGCCATGTACGGCGCCGGCCTGCGTGCGGCGGCCCAGCATTCGCAGATGCTCACTTCGATGTGGACCCACATTCCCGGCCTCAAGGTGGTGTGCCCGGCCACGCCGTATGATGCCAAGGGCATGCTGATCCAGGCGATCCGCGACAACGATCCGGTGATTTTCCTTGAGCACAAGATGCTTTACAGCCTGCAGGGCGAGGTGCCCGAAGAGCTGTACACCGTGCCTTTCGGTGAGGCCAACTTTGTTCGCGAGGGCAAGGATGTGACCCTGGTGACTTACGGGCGCATGGTGCATATCGCCCTGGAGGCCGCCGCCCAGCTGGCACGACAAGGCATCGACTGTGAGGTGCTGGACCTGCGCACCACCAGCCCGCTGGATCAAGACAGCATCCTTGAAAGTGTGGAAAAGACGGGCCGCTTGGTGGTGATCGACGAGTCCAACCCGCGTTGCTCCATGGCCACTGATATCAGTGCGTTGGTCGCCCAGCAGGGCTTTTCGTTCTTGCGCGCGCCGATCCAAATGGTCACCGCGCCGCACACGCCCGTGCCGTTCTCCGATGCACTGGAAGACCTGTACATCCCCAATGCGGCGAAGATCGAGGCCGCCGTGCTGAAGATCGCCGACAAGAGGACCGCCGCATGATCCATACCTTGACCATGCCCAAGTGGGGGCTATCGATGACCGAGGGCCGTATTGATGTCTGGCTCAAGCAACCCGGCGACCGGGTAGAGAAGGGTGAGGAAGTGCTGGACGTGGAGACCGACAAGATCTCCAGCAGCGTCGAGGCACCGTTCACTGGCGTGCTGCGCCGTGTGCTGGCGCTGAGTGACGAGACGCTGCCGGTGGGCGCATTGCTGGGGATTGTGGTAGAGGGCGAGGCCACCGAGGCAGAAATCGATGCGGTCATCGAACATTTCAACGCCGGGTTTGTTTCCAGTACCGCCGAAGCAGAGGCCTCGGGGCCCAGTGCGCAGAAGGTTGAAATAGGCGGGCGTTTGTTGCGCTATCTCGACTTGGGCGAGGGTGGCATTCCGTTGGTGCTGGTTCATGGATTCGGTGGCGACCTGAACAACTGGCTGTTCAACCAACCGGCATTGGCCGCCGAACGCCGTGTGGTCGCCCTTGACCTGCCAGCCCATGGTGAGTCGGGCAAGCAACTGCAACGCGGCGATGCTGATGAGCTGAGCCAAGCGGTGTTGGACCTGCTTGATCATCTAAAGCTAGACCGCGTGCACCTGGCCGGCCACTCCATGGGCGGGCTGGTCGTGCTGACCGTTGCCGACCGGGCGCCCCAGCGCGTCGCCTCACTGACCCTGATCGCCAGCGCCGGTCTGGGCATGGACATCAACGGTGATTACCTGCAAGGGTTTGCCGAGGCCAACAACCGCAATGCGCTCAAGCCGCAATTGATCCAACTGTTCAGCGATCCCGCGCTGGTGACGCGGCAGATGCTGGAGGACATGCTCAAGTTCAAGCGGTTGGAAGGAGTCGACCCGGCATTGCGGCAGCTCAATGCCGCGTTGTTCGAAGGCGGACGACAGAGGTTGGACAGGCGTCATGTGGTGGGCCGACAGCCGAGCCTGGTGATCTGGGGCAGCGACGATGCAATCATCCCGGCCAGTCACGCCGAGGGGTTGGACGCCCAAGTGGAGATCTTGCCGGGACAGGGCCATATGGTGCAGATGGAGGCGGCGGAGCGGGTCAACCACTTAATTGGCACTTTCCTGAAATAGCGCCCGCAGTCAGGCGTGACGCTTCAGGGTCTCGCTGGGCAACTCCTTGAACAGGGCGCGGTAGCTGTTGGAGAACCTTCCCAGGTGCCAGAACGACCAATTCATCGCCACTTCAGCGACGGTGGTCTCACGGGTCTGCAACAACTCCCGCCGCGCCCCATTCAACCGGCGCAGCCGCAACCACTGCGCCGGGCTCATCCCGGTGTAGGTCTTGAACCCCTGTTGCAACTGACGCAATGGCACGCCGGCAATCCGCGCCAGTTCCAACACGTTGACGATCTCATCCGGAGCATCCGCCGCCCATTCGCCGATGCGCGCCATCAGTCGCCGTTCTTCGCTGCGCCGCTGCAACGAGTGGCGGTCCAGGCATACGCAGGCGTTGTCGAGGATGAACAGGCAGTCTTCCAGCAATTGCTGGGTGAGGGCATCGCGGCTGGCGGGGTCGATTGCTGTGGACAGGCGGGTGAGGGTGCCACTCAGCCAACGGCTGAACAGTCCATTCTGCTGGCAGGTCAGCGGCGCCATGAACAGGCCTTCAAGTTTCGCCACATCCAGCCCATGGCGTTGCACGAATTGCGGCCCGAACACCACCGCCACTTCACGGTAGTTTTCCGGGGTGATCCAGGTGTTGTGGCTTTCACCGTTCAGCAGGTACAGCGCGTTGTCACTGCCGTCGAAACAGAAGGCCAGCGAGCCTGGCGGTGCGTTGAAATGCTGCTCCACGCGGGTGTTCATGCACTCTTCGTACACCTGCACACCTTGCAGGTCCAGGTAGCGGATTCGCCCGGCGAAATGCCCTGGGGACATCTGCTGGTACTGCTGCACCCAACCGGGTGTCGCACTGCATTGAGCAGCCACATCACCGGTGGTGAAGGCCTGTACGCGCAAAGCTGTTGCCTGTGTCATGGGTAACCTGGGCGCACTCTATTGGTGCGTTGTGGTTCGTGCAAAGTGGATAGATGCCGCAGGGGCGGCGGCATCAAGATAGACCTCAATGCGCCAGGAGTACAAGCCGGCGCATGCACCCAACCCATGACGAGGTCCTTATGAACGCCCCCTTCGATCAGCTGTCCGCCTGGCTGAAAGAACACAAGATTACCGAAGTCGAATGCGTGATCAGTGATTTGACTGGCATCGCACGCGGCAAGATTGCGCCCACCAACAAGTTCCTGCATGAGCGAGGCATGCGCCTGCCGGAAAGTGTGTTGCTGCAAACGGTAACCGGGGACTTTGTCGACGACGATGTCTACTACGACCTGCTCGACCCGGCTGACATCGACATGATCTGCCGTCCGGTGTCCCACGCCACCTATGTGGTGCCGTGGGCCATCGAGCCTACCGCGATCGTCATCCACGACACCTTCGACAAACAGGGCAACCCCATCGAACTGTCGCCGCGCAACGTGCTGAAGAAAGTCCTGCAGCTCTACACCGACCAGGGTTGGCAGCCGATCGTCGCGCCGGAAATGGAGTTCTACCTGACCCAGCGCTGCGAAGACCCGGACCTGCCGCTGAAAACCCCGATTGGCCGCTCCGGTCGCGCCGAGACCGGTCGCCAGTCGTTTTCCATCGACGCCGCCAACGAATTCGACCCACTGTTCGAAGACGTCTACGACTGGTGCGAAGCCCAGGGCCTGGACCTCGACACGCTGATCCACGAAGACGGCCCGGCGCAGATGGAAATCAACTTCCGCCACGGCGACGCCCTCGACCTGGCCGACCAAATCACCGTGTTCAAGCGCACCCTGCGCGAGGCCGCGCTCAAGCACAACGTGGCCGCCACGTTCATGGCCAAGCCGGTGGCCGACGAGCCTGGCAGCGCCATGCACCTGCACCAGAGCGTGGTCGACATCGCCACCGGCAAACCGGTGTTCGTCGATGCCGACGGCAAGATGAGCCAGCTTTTCCTGCACCACATCGGCGGCTTGCAGAAGTACATCCCCAAGCTGTTGCCGATGTTTGCGCCCAACGTGAACTCGTTCCGCCGCTTCCTGCCGGACACCTCGGCGCCGGTCAATGTCGAATGGGGCGAAGAAAACCGCACCGTTGGCCTGCGTGTGCCCACCTCCAGTCCCGACGCCATGCGCGTGGAAAACCGCTTGCCCGGCGCCGATGCCAATCCCTACCTGGCGATAGCGGCTAGTCTGCTGTGTGGCTACCTCGGGATGATCGAACAGATCGAGCCCAGCGCGCCGGTGGAGGGCCGCGCCTACGAGCGCCGTAACCTGCGCCTGCCGTTCACCCTCGAAGATGCGCTGGCACGCATGGAGGATTGCGCCACGGTCAAGCAGTACCTGGGCGACAAGTTCGTGCGCGGCTACGTCGCGGTCAAGCGCGCCGAGCACGAGAATTTCAAACGGGTGATCAGTTCCTGGGAGCGCGAGTTCCTGCTGTTGAGCGTCTAAAAAAACCAAAAAAGGGGTGTCGATATGCGTCTTGTGAAACAGCTTTTTCCGCTGGCCCTGGTGGCTGCGTTCAGCAGCGCCAGCCAGGCGGCGCCGACGGTCAGCGTCTACAACTGGACCGACTATATCGGTGAGACCACCCTGGCCGACTTCCAGGCCAAGACTGGGATCAAGCCGATCTACGACGTGTTCGACTCCAACGAAACCCTGGAGGGCAAGTTGCTGGCGGGACGCACCGGCTATGACGTGGTGGTGCCGTCCAACCACTTCCTGGCGCGCCAGGTGAAGGCCGGTGCGTTCCTCAAGCTGGACCGCGCGCAACTGCCCAACTTCAAGAACCTCGACCCCAAGTTGCTAAAGCTGTTGGAAAAGAATGACCCAGGCAACGCGCACTCGGTGCCGTACCTGTGGGGTACCAATGGCATCGGCTACAACGTCGACAAGGTCAAAGAGGTGCTGGGCATCGACGCTATCGATTCATGGGCGGTGCTGTTCGAGCCCGAGAACATCAAGAAGCTCAACCAGTGCGGCGTGGCTTTCCTCGATTCGGCGGACGAGCTGTTCCCGGCGATCCTCAATTACATGGGCAAGGACCCGCGCAGCGAGAATCCCGAGGACTACAAGCAGGCCGAGGCCAAGCTGCTGACGCTGCGGCCGTACATCACCTATTTCCATTCTTCCAAGTACATTTCGGACCTGGCCAACGGTAATATCTGCGTGGCCTTCGGTTATTCCGGCGACGTGTTCCAGGCGGCCAACCGTGCCAAGGAAGCCAAGAATGGTGTGAAGATCGCCTATTCGATTCCCAAGGAAGGCTCCAACCTGTGGTTCGACCTGCTGGCGATTCCCGCCGACGCGAGTCACCCGAAAGAAGCCCACGCGTTCATCAACTACCTGCTCGACCCTCAAGTGATCGCCAAGGTCAGCGCCTCGGTGGGGTATGCCAACGCCAACCCGGCGGCCAAGGCGTTCATGGACCCGGAACTGGTGAATAATCCTGAGGTGTACCCGTCCCAGGACGTGCTCGACAAACTCTATATTTCCACCACGCCGACCCCGGCAACCATGCGCCTGATGACCCGCGCCTGGAGCAAAGTGAAGACCAACAAATGATTCAGTCGACTGACCACGCCCGGTCCTACTACCGGGCTACGGCCAACGCTTTGACGGAGCGACCCGCATTGGGCACTGACCTGACCGCCGACGTGTGCGTGATCGGCGGCGGTTTCACCGGCGTTAACACCGCCATCGAACTGGCCCAGCGCGGGCTCTCGGTGGTCCTGCTGGAAGCCCGCCGTATTGGCTGGGGTGCCAGCGGGCGCAACGGCGGGCAGTTGATTCGCGGTATCGGCCATGACGTGTCGGGATTCGGCAAGTACGTGGGCGAGGAGGGCGTGCGTTACCTGGAGCGCGCCGGCATCGACTCGGTGGCCTTGGTGGGCGAGCGTATCCGAACGCACCGCATCGACTGCGACTTGCGCTGGGGCTTTTGCGAATTGGCCAACACCCCGGCGCAATTCGCGGCGTTCAAGGGCGAGCAGGCGCACCTGGCGGCGCTGGGTTACGCCCACGAAACGCGTCTGGTGGGGCCGCAGGATATACAGCAAGTAGTCGGCTCGCCGGTGTATGCCGGCGGCCTGGTGGACATGGGCTCCGGGCATCTTCACCCGTTGAATCTGGTTTTGGGTGAGGCTCGGTTGGCCGAATCCCTCGGGGTCCGGATTTTCGAGCACACCGAAGTACTCGAACTGATCCACGGCGACACGGTGCACGTGCGCTGCGCCGGCGGCACGGTGCGCGCCGCTAGCCTGGTGCTGGCGTGCAATGCGCATCTGGAGGAGCTGGAACCGCGCCTGAGTGGCAAGGTACTCCCGGCCGGCAGCTACATCATCGCCACCGAGCCGTTATCGGCGGATCTGGCCAACCAACTGATCCCGCAGAACCTGGCGCTGTGCGACCAGAAGGTCGGCCTGGATTATTACCGGTTGTCCGCAGACCGGCGCCTGTTGTTCGGCGGCGCCTGCCATTACTCCGGCCGCGACCCGGCGGACATCGCCGCTTACATGCAGCCGAAAATGCTCAAGGTGTTCCCGCAGCTCGCCAATACGGCCATCGAGTTCCAGTGGGGCGGCAAGATCGGCATTACCGCCAATCGCTTCCCGCAGGTCGGTCGCTTGAAGCAGTACCCCAACGTGTTTTACGCCCAGGGGTATTCCGGACATGGGCTGAACGTGACGCATTGGTGCGCGAGGCTGTTGGCCGAGGCTATCCAGGCCGGTCACAGCACCGGGCTGGATATTTTCAGCCAGGTACCGCACATGACGTTTCCCGGTGGCAAGGCGCTGCGGTCGCCGCTGCTGGCGTTGGGGATGCTGTGGTATCGCCTGCGGGAATTGATTTAACTGACGCCCCCCACCTGTGGAGCTCCATCAATGCTCAGATTCGGTGAGCACCTTGCGAAAGGTTTCTACCAGCGGCCGCAGGTTGACGCGGTGCCACGCCGCCCACAGCGGGGTGGTGTAGTTCAACCACGGCAGTTCACGCAACACCACGCCGGGCGGGGCATTGCGGCTCAGGCCCTTTTGCACCATGGCCACGCCCAGGCCCGAAGCGACCAGGCCCAGCGCGGTAAACGGCTCCCCGGCTTCCATGGGGATCTGCGGGGTGAAACCGGCGCGGATGCAGGCGGCGACGAAGTCGTCGGCGGGGTTGGCGCCGGGTTTGCGCTGCACGCCGATCCACTCCTGGTCCGCCAGGTGCTCGGGCAACAACTCGCTCTGACGGGCCAATGGATGATGCTCGGGCAAGGCCAGCAGCATGGGGTCATCCAGCACTTGCCGCGCGATAAGGTCCGGGTCGTCGGCGGCGGGTGGTTCGCCGACCAGGGCAATGTCCAGGCTGCGCTGGCGCAGGCCTTCGAGTTGTTCCGGCGACGGCAGGTTATACAGCTTGATATGCACGGTAGGCCGGTCGTCGCGCAACACGCGCAAGGCATTGGGCAGTACCCCGGCATGCATGGCGTTCTCGATATAGCCGATGCACAGGCCGCCTTCCTCACCTCGGCCCAGGCGCCTGCCCAAGGATTCCAGGCGGTTGGCGTGGGTCAGCAAGGCCTTGGTCTCGGCGAGGAAGGTCTGGCCGTCACGGGTCAGGCGGATGCGTTGCTGACTGCGTTCGAACAGGGTCAGTCCCAGGCGCTCTTCCAGCTGGGCTATCTGTCGGCTCAGCGGTGACTGGGAGATGTGCAAGCGCTCGGCAGCACGGCCGACGTGCTCTTCCTCGGCGACGACTTCGAAGTAGCGCAATTGGCGCAGGTCGATCATGTTAGACCTCTAGGGACTCAAGTTGGTCGCAGTATGTCTTGGACGGTCCGATCTGCGCAATCTAGGATCTGCTCAACGGTCACAGCGACCCCTGAACCCATTGAGGATCTACCATGAGCTTGAAAGACAAACTCCCAGGCCAGCTCGGCTTCGGCACCGCGCCGCTGGGCAACATGTTCCGCGCTATTCCAGAAGACGAAGCCCAGGCCACTGTCGAGGCTGCCTGGAATGCCGGCGTGCGCTACTTCGACACCGCGCCGTTCTACGGCTCGGGCCTCTCGGAAATCCGCCTGGGCCACGCCCTGTCGCAGTACAACCGCGATGATTTCGTGCTCAGCACCAAGGTCGGCCGGGTGATCCTCGACGAAATAGAAGACAGCGCCCGCGACCTCGGCGAAAAAAGCGGCGTGTTCGAACACGGCCGCCCGAACAAGATGCTCAACGACTACAGCGCCGACGCCACCCTGCGCTCCATCGAAGACAGCCTGACCCGCCTGAACACTGATCGCCTGGACATCGTGTGGATTCACGACATCGCCCAGGACTTCTATGGCGACCAATGGCTGGAGTACTTCAACCAGGCCCGCACCGGTGCCTTCAAAGTGCTGACCCGCCTGCGTGAAGAGGGCGTGATCAAGGCCTGGGGCCTGGGCGTAAACCGCGTCGAGCCGTGCGAACTGACCCTGGACCTGACCGAAGCGCAGCCCGACGGCTTTTTGCTGGCCGGCCGCTACACACTGTTGGACCATGATCGTGCCCTGCAGCGCCTGATGGACGCGGCCCTGGCGCAGAACGTCGAGATCGTCGTCGGTGGCCCCTACAGCTCCGGCATCCTCGCGGGCGGCGCGCACTTCGAGTACCAGCAAGCCAGCCCGGCAATCATCCGCAAGGTCGAGCAAATCAGGGCGATTGCCCAGGCGTTTGGCGTCAGCGTGAAAGCGGCGGCGCTGCAATTCTCCCTGGCCCACCCGGCCGTGGCGGCAGTGATTCCAGGCGCCAGTCGTCCGGGGCGGATTGCCGAAGACGTTGCGGCGTTGTCAGAGACTATTCCGGCAGCCTTCTGGCAGTCCCTGCGCGAGGCCCGATTGATTTCGGACCGTGCACCACTGCCGCTTTAACTTCAGGAGTTCAACCGATGAAAATTGATGTGAGCGGTAAAGTAGCCATCGTCAGCGGGAGCACGGCCGGCATTGGCCTGGGCATCAGCCAGGCGCTTGCAGCATCCGGCGCCACCGTGGTGGTGATCGGGCGTGAAGCGGGCAAGGTGGATGACGCCTTGGCGAGCATCCGCCAGGCCGTCCCCGGCGCGGACCTGCGCGGGCTGGTGGCAGACCTCGGCACGGCCGAAGGTGCAGAAAAACTGTTCGCCGCCGAACCGCGCGCCGACATCCTGGTCAACAACCTGGGTATCTTCAACGATGTGGATTTCTTCGAGGCCCCGGACAGCGAATGGGCACGCTTCTATGAAGTCAACGTGATCTCCGGTGTGCGCCTGGCGCGGCATTACGTGCCGGGCATGGTCGGGCAGGGCTGAGGGCGAGTGATCTTCCTGTCGTCGGAGTCCGGCGTGGCTACCCCGGCGGACATGATCAACTACGGCGTGACCAAGAGCGCCAACCTGGCGGTGTCGCATGGTTTGGCCAAGCGCCTGGCGGGTACCGGCGTGACGGTTAACGCGGTTTTGCCTGGCCCGACCTTTACCGACGGCCTGGAGCAGATGCTCAAGGACGCCACCGCAAAATCCGGGCGCAGTGCGCGGGACGAGGCGGATGTGTTTGTGCGAAACGCACGGCCAACCTCGATCATCCAGCGCGCAGCAAATGTGGATGAAGTCGCCAACCTGGTGGCGTACATTGCTTCACCCCTGTCTTCTGCCACCACCGGTGCCGCGTTGCGGGTCGACGGCGGTGTGGTCGACAGCATGGCCATCTGAATGGTTTTCTATTTTCTGGAGTAATTAACGTGGCAACAGCGTCTTCTGTGATTGAAATCCCTGTATCGGCCGATCAGGTCTGGCAATTGATCGGCGGCTTCAACAGCCTGCCGGACTGGTTGCCGTTTATCGTCAAAAGCGAGGCCCTTGATGGCGGTCGCGTGCGTCATCTGCAAACCGCCGATGGCGGGGTGGTGGTGGAGCGTTTGCAGAGCTTTGATAACGTCGGCCGTACTTACAGCTACACCATTGAACAGTCGCCATTTCCGGTGAGTGCATACCTGGCAACGGTGCAGGTCGAGGCGTTGGGTGAAGCGTCGGCGAAAGTGACCTGGTCCGGTGTGTTCACGCCGGCGGCAGGCACCACGGATGCGGCGGCGGAAGAGTTGTTTGCGGGTGTTTACAGCGGTGGGCTGGAGGCGTTGCGGGCCAATTTCCCAGGCTGACCCGCGTCCCCTGTAGGAGCCGGCAAGCCGGCTCCTACAGGGTGTTGTGATGCATGCGTTATTCGGGCATGAGTTGTTGGCGGCACTCCAGAACCAGGCGTGCACCGCCTCGCTCACTCGTACCCACTTCGAGCCTGAACCCATGCAGGTTGATGATCGCCGCCACAATCGACAAGCCCAATCCAAAGCCGCCTTGCTGGTCGCTCTCATCCACGCGATAGAAGCGCTGGAACACCGCGTCACGTTCTGCTGCGGGTATGCCGGGGCCGGAGTCGTGCACTTCAAGGCGCGTGCTGCCGGCGTCGTTGACCCCACGCAGAATCACCTCGCCGCCCGGTGGGGAGAACTTGATCGAGTTGCTCAGCAGGTTGGCGAGGGCTTCGAACAGCAATGCGCGGTCGCCGGTGATCCATGGCAGGGACTCTGGCGTTTCGAGCCGCAATTGCAGTTCGCCTTCTTCGGCCAGGGGCAGGTAGAAGTCGTGCAACTCGCGCAACAGTGGCAGCGGATCCATGACCAAAAAGCCTGAGCGACGCTGGTGGTCTTCCAGTTCGGAGATACGCAACAGCCCTCGAAAGCGCGCCATCAGGGTGTCGGTTTCGGCAATCGCGTCATCCAGTTTCACCGCGTAGTCCGACTCCGCCTCGGCCTCCTGCTTGATGCGGTACAGCTGCGCACGCAGGCGCGTGAGCGGGGTGCGCAGGTCGTGGGCGATGTTGTCGCACACGCCCTTGACCTCGTTCATCAGCTTCTCGATGCGATCAAGCATGGCGTTGACGATGGCCGCGAGCATGTCCAGTTCGTCGCGCCGATTCGACAGCGGCAGACGGTGGGTCAGGTCGCCGGCGACGATGGCTTCGGCGCTGGCCTGGATCCCGCGAATCCGCCGCAACGGGCGACGACGCAACAAATGCCAGCCCGCAGCGCCAGGGATAATCGTCAGGGAAAGCGCCCACAGCAGGGCATGCCAGATGATACGGGTCACGCCGAACAGCGAGCCGTTGGCGCGTACCAGTACCAGCCAGCGGCCGTCATCGGTATGGGTGGCGACGGCGTCGCAGCTGTCCTTGGGCAACTTGGGGTCGTCGGAGTCGACGCAGTTGGTCAGGGCGTGGATCTTGCCGTCCAGGGGCAAGTCGGGCGGCACCGCGCGGATCGGTCCATTGAGAGGGCGGAACTGCTCATCGAACAAGCCGTAGGCGTCCACGCCCTTCATGTCGAAGGTCATGCTGGTGGTCAGGGCTTCCACCAGTTCCTCGCCGTCAAAGCGCTGGAACAGGTGCTGGCGCTGCATCAGCGAATGGCGCGACAGGTCGCCCAGATAGCCCGACACCTCGTAGTACAGCACCCCCATGAGGATGCAGCTCCAGGCCACGAACAACGAACTGTACAGCGCCAGCAAGCGGCTGCTGGAAGAGCGCCAGCCCTTAGAGGGGTTCAGCAATGACATAACCGGAACCTCGTACCGTGCGGATCAGCGGCGTGAGGCCCGGTGGGTCGATCTTCTTGCGCAGACGGCCGATGTGCACGTCGATCAAGTTGGTGCCGGGGTCGAAGTGATAGCCCCAGACTTCCTCGAAAATCATCATCCGCGACAGGATCTGCCCAGTGTTGCGCATCAGGAACTCCAGCAACTTGTATTCGGTGGGCAACAGGCTCAGGGGCTGATCGGCACGACTGGCTTCACGGCTGATCAGGTTCAGCTCCAGGTCGGCCACGCGCAGGGCGGTTTCGAATTCCTGGACGGTGCTTTTGCGCCGCAGCAGCACTTCAACGCGAGCGGCCATTTCATCCGAGGCGAACGGTTTGGTGAGGTAGTCATCACCGCCGGCACGCAGGCCGCGCACACGTTCGTCCACATCGGAGAGGGCGCTGATCATCAGGATCGGCGTCGACACACCGATAGTGCGCAGCGTGGTGACGATGGCCAGGCCATCGAGTTCCGGCAGCATGCGGTCGAGGGTGATCAGGTCGTAGTCGCCACTCACGGCGCGGACCAGGCCTTCGCGGCCGTTGTCTACCCAATCTACATCCAGTCCATGGCTACTCAGCTCGGCGACGATCTCGCGGGCCGTTACGGCGTCATCCTCGATAGTCAAAATACGGGTCATGGTATTACCTGGTGATCGATTCACACGGGAAGACCGCAATCGCCAGCAAGCCGGCGCCTACGGAAGTGCGGGCATTTTGCCAAGAAATCGCTGAACGCTTCCTAAATAAAACTTCATATTGGCAAAACTGACACATCTTTCATGACCGGCTAACGGGAATGCATAACGCCCGCCCGCAACGGCCCTTTCTTGCAAGTTGCATGGTTCGAGTAAGTTCAATTTACTTAACTCCATGATTTGTAACGCTTTTAAATTTTTTGCTGCCTGGCATGGTGCCTGCACTGTCCCTTTTGAGACTTGTAACACTATTTTTCTGCCTTGGAGCACAACAACAATGATCACATCCTCATCCACGCTGCAAGAATCGAGCACGCTCTCCGGGGTTTCCTGGGGGGCGATTTTTGCCGGGGCGGCCGCTGCGGCCGCATTGTCCCTGATCCTCGTGCTGCTGGGCTTCGGCCTGGGCTTTTCGGCGGTGTCGCCGTGGGCTGACAGTGGCATCAGCGCCAAGGGGCTTGGCATTTCCACGATTGTCTGGCTGGCGTTTACCCAGATCGTCGCATCCGGGCTGGGCGGCTATATTGCCGGTCGGTTGCGGGTGAAATGGGCGAATATGCACGGCGATGAGGTGTACTTCCGCGACACGGCCCATGGGTTCCTGGCCTGGGCTGTGGCCACGTTGATTACTGCAGTACTGGTGGTCGGTTCGGTGAGCAGTGTCGTCAGCGGCGGCGTGAAAGCCGGTGCCAGTGTTGCAGCCGGCGCGGCCAGCGGCATTACGCAAGCCGCCGGCAGTGCCGCCAAAGGTGTCAATGGCGGCGACTTCGACTACTACGTCGACAGCCTGTTCCGCGACGACCGCCCGGTAGCCGTCAGCGATGACGCCGCCCACGGCGTGGTTGCCCGCATCTTCACCCGCACCCTGAGCAATGACGGCCAATTGGCCGCTGAAGACCGTGCCTACCTGGCCCAGTTGATCAGCCAGCGCACCAACCTCAGCCAGGCGGATGCCGAAGCGCGTATCGACAAGGTCTATGGCGATGCCCGCAAAGCAGTGGAAGACGCCAAGCTCAAAGCCAAACAAGCCGCTGACACCGCCGCCAAGGTCGCTGCCTACACGTCGCTGTGGACCTTTGTTGCTCTGTTGATCGGCGCGTTCTTCGCCAGTTTCGCAGCCACCTTTGGCGGTCGCCGTCGCGATGCCGTGGTGTATGTGGAAACCGAACACTTCGTCCGTTAATTCATTCAAGGCCCGTTCTTTCAAGGAGAGCATCATGCGTTCACTACTGCTTTGGTTCCTCGGTGTGCCTATTCCTGTGATCATCCTGATCGCGATCTTCATGCACTGATTACCGTTTCATCCAAGCCGCGCCTGAGTAACAGGCGCGGCTTTTTGCTGCAAGGCCAGCCAGCTGGTCACCAGTAACACACTCGCGACCGATGTCATGATCACCAATGGCGCAGAGGTGCCATCGGACAACAACCCGGTCGCCCAACTGCTCACCGCCGTCAGCAACATCTGGGTGAAAAAGAACAGCCCGGATGCCGTTCCCGCGATTGCGCCATAAGGCTGCAGCACCGACAGCTGACAGGCCGGAATCGTCATACCCACCGATACCATGATCAGTACCATTGGCAACACAATCGCCAGCCATTCCCCTGGCAGTGCCGTTGTGGCCAGTGCAAGAGTGACGCTGCCCAGCAGATTCAGGCCTATCCCCACGGCGATCAAGCGGTCCGGGTCAAAGCGCCTGACCAGGCGCCGGAACAGGTTCGCGCCCAGCATGTAGCCGCTGATCGTGGCGGCGAACACCAGGGCATACGCCGTGGCGGACAGATGGAAGCCGCGTTGCAGCAGCGCCGATGACTCACTGATAAACGGAAAGTAGGTGCTGTACACGCAACCGATGGCCAAGGCGTAACGCAGAAAATAACGATCGCGCAGCAACTGGCCGTAGAGGCGCAGCAGTCCCTGCGGCGGGGCGGCGGCGACTTCCGGCGGGCGGGTTTCGGGCAGGCGGCGATACACCACCCCGCACAGCACAGCTCCGATCCCCCCCAGCAGCACGAACAGCCCGCGCCAGTTGATGAACGGCAGCATCAGGCTGCCCAGTACCGGCGCGGCCATGGGTGAGATGGCCATGGCCATGGAGATCAGGCCGAGCAGGCGTGCCTGTTCGTCGCGGTCGAAGTAGTCACGCACCATCACGCGGCCGATCACGGTGGTGCAGCAGCCGCCCAAGGCCTGGAACAGGCGCGCGATGATCAACACGGCGAGGTTGTCCGCCAGGGCGCACGCTGCCGTGGCGAGGACATACAGGAACAACCCGACCAGCAATACCGGACGGCGGCCGAAGCGGTCGGTGAGTGGCCCACTGACCAGCAGCGAAATCGCCGAGCCGAGGGCGTACAGCGTGAGGGTCAGTTGCAACTGGCTGTCGCTGGTGTGGAAATAGTCAGCCATGGCGGGTAGGGCCGGCAGGTGCATGTCCAGGGTGACGCGTGGCAAGGCGATGAGCGCGGTCAGCAGCATCAGCCAGAACCCAGTGGAGAGGGCGCGTTGAGTCATGGGGCGTCTCGAAGCAAGGAGTAGAGCCCGGACTCTAGCTGTATTGTGGTTTAATCCTGAGGACCACTTATGCCTTGTTTGATAGGACCACTATGAGCCGAGGAAAAACCGCATCCGTGCTCGACCTGCCGCGTCCCGACACGCTGGGCGCGGGCAAGCAGCAGGGCGCCTACGAAGCCTTGCGCGGGGCGATCCTCAACCGGCAATTGCCGGCGGGCAGCCGCTTGCCCTCCACGCGCAGCCTGGCCGAGCGCTGGTGGGTGTCACGTGGCACGCTGGAAGCCGTGTTCGACCGCCTGCACAGCGAAGGCTACGTAAAACGCGTCGCCGGGTCTGGCACGCGGGTGTGTGCGGTAATCCCGGAGCAGTTCATCGCCGCGCCGTTGGCCAAGGACATACCTCGTCGCCCTGCGGAGCCTGATCCGCCGGATGTCGGTGTGCAGAGCCATGTGCCCTTTGTCGCACGCCGCCCGGATGCCAGTCTGTTTGACCTGAAGACCTGGGCCCGCTGCATCTCCCGTGGGTTGCTGGCAGCAGGGCCGGGCGTGCTGGAAGCATCGCACCCGGCCGGCCTGCCTGAATTGCGCGCACAGATCGCCGACTACCTGCGCAGCTATCGCGGCCTGCACTGCGAGGCCGATGAAGTGATCGTCACCACCGGCATCCGTCATGCCCTCGACTTGATTGCGCGCAGTGTGCTCAAGACGGGCGAGACGGCCTGTGTCGAAGACCCCGGCTACCTGCCGGCGCGGCGTCTGTTCGCCCTGGCAGGCGCCAATGTGCAGGGTATTCCCGTCACTGCCGAGGGCCTCGACACTGGCCAACTCCCTGAGAGGGCGCGCTTGGCCTATGTCACACCGGCGCACCAGGCGCCGCTGGGCATGACCCTGTCGGTATCCCGTCGCCTGGCGTTGCTGGACTGGGCCGCTCGCGCCGACGCCTGGGTGGTCGAAGACGATTACGACAGCGAGTACAACTACAACACCGCGCCGCTGGCGGCGCTCAAATCCCTGGACTCGGCCGACCGCGTGATCTATTGCGGCAGCTTCAACAAGAACCTGTTCCCCGGCTTGCGCGTAGGCTTCATGGTGGTGCCCAAGGTGTTGCGCCGCGGACTGTTGCGCACCTTGCAACTCACCGGGCATTCGGTGGGGGCCACTGATCAATTGGGGCTGGTGGAGTTCTTGCGCAGCGGCGCCTTCGTACGTCATTTGCGTGCCTCGCGCCAGGCGTACCAGGCCCGACGCGATACGTTGCTGGAGTGCCTGGGCGGGCATTGCGCGGTCAGCGGCCAGCAGGCCGGATTGCATTTTGTGATGTGGCTGCCGGCGGGTGTCGAAGAGGTCGATTTCTGCAACCGCGCTGCTGAAGCAGGCTTGACGCTGCAGCCGCTTGGCAAGTTCTGTCACGGGGTGACCTTGCCGCCGGCGGTGATCATTGGCTACACCGCGCTAACCCTGGCGCAGATCCGCTACCACGGCCGCGCGTTGGCGCAGTTGTGGTAGGCGTCGTCAGTCGTCGAACCCGACTTGCTCGTGAATCTCATCCACCTTCAACTCCAACCGGTACGCCACCGCAATAAACAACGCCTGGCACAGGCACAGGGTGGCGCTCAACGAGCGGAAGGCAAACGACGAACCTTCATTCACCAACAGCACCGCGTTCGCCCGCTTGGCCAGGGGCGACAGGTTGCTGTCGGTGATGATCAGGGTCTTGGCCTGATGATGCTGGGCGATGCGCAGGCAATGCTGCGTCTCTTTGCCGTAGGGCGTGAAGCTGATGGCGATCACCAGGTCATTGGCGCGCACGCTGCGCATCTGTTCGCGGTAGCTGCCGCCCAGGCCTGAGATCAGATGGATGCGTTTGTTGGTGTGCTGCAGGTTGTAGACCAGGTAGTCCGCCACCGCGAAGGAGCGGCGCACGCCGACCACGTAGATATTGTCGGCATTCACCACCAGGTCCACGGCTTTGTCGAAAGCGACATCATCCAACTCCAGCCCCAGGCGCTCGATGCCGGACAGGGTCGCGTTGACGCACTCGCGCGCCAGGTCGCCGCCGCTGGCTTTCTGCGACTTGTTGGCGATCATGCTGCGGATGCGCTGCTGATAGTTCTGCACCGGCGTGGTCTTGTGGGTGTAGGCCTCGCGGAACAGCGCCTGCATCTCACTGAACCCACTGAACCCGAAGCGCTGCGAGAAGCGCACGATGGCCGACGGGTGCACTTCGCACTCGCGGGCGATGTCGCTGATGCGGTCGACCATGATCCGGTCGCTCTGCTGGCTCATGTAGCTGGCGATACGCTTGAGTTGGCGCGGCAGGCTCTCGTATTCGTCGGTGATAAGTTGCAACAGGCGCTCTGCATTGATCGGAGGGCTGGCGATGATGTCTTCCAGGGTGGTCTCGGGATCGGTGCGGGACATGGGTAATCCTTCTGGCGTTTTTGTCTGTTGCGCTGATGGGTAGCGCAAGTCTACAGGGTAGGCGCAAAAAAATACCTTGGCATCACGGCCGGCGTGTCCTGCTGAAACGATGCACTGTGGTGGAAGCGCCCCTGTACGAGCTTAATGGAAAAAATATTCCAATGAAAAAATATCTGGAATAAATATTGATTGGCGTCGCCGGACGTTCTAGTCTGCTCCCACCAAGAGCGTTTGCCGTCGCCACGTCGGTACAACGCAGGCTGATAAAAATAACAGGAGCCAGCATGGGCCAGACTCGTTTTGCCAGTGGGCGTCAATTGGATCTGATTTGCCTCGGGCGCCTGGGCGTCGACCTTTATGCGCAGCAAGTGGGTGCGCGGCTTGAGGACGTGTCCAGCTTTGCCAAGTACCTCGGCGGTTCCTCCGCCAACATCGCGTTCGGCACCGCCAGGCTGGGCCTCAGGTCGGCGATGTTGAGCCGGGTCGGCGATGACCATATGGGGCGCTTCCTGGTGGAGTCCCTGGCCCGCGAAGGCTGTGATGTCAGCGGCATCAAGGTCGATCCGGAACGCCTCACCGCGCTGGTCCTGCTTGGTCTCAAGGACCGCGAAACCTTTCCCCTGGTGTTCTACCGCGAAAACTGCGCCGACATGGCCCTGCGCGCCGAAGACATCAGCGAAGCCTTTATCGCCTCCAGCAAGGCGTTGTTGATCACCGGCACGCATTTCTCCACCGACGGCGTGTACAAGGCCAGCATCCAGGCGCTGGATTACGCGGCCAAGCACAACGTCCAGCGCGTGCTGGATATCGACTACCGCCCGGTGCTGTGGGGCCTGGCGGGCAAGGCCGATGGTGAAACCCGTTTTGTCGCCGACCAGAATGTCAGCCAGCATGTACAGAAGATCCTGCCGCGCTTTGATCTGATCGTCGGCACTGAAGAAGAATTCCTCATCGCGGGGGGCAGTGAAGACTTGCTCACTGCGCTGCGCAAGGTGCGCGAACTGACCCCGGCGACCCTGGTGGTCAAGCTCGGCCCGCAGGGTTGCACAGTGATCCACGGCGCCATCCCCGCACGTCTTGAAGACGGCGCCATCTACCCCGGTGTGCGTGTGGAAGTGCTCAATGTGCTCGGTGCCGGCGATGCGTTCATGTCGGGCTTCCTTAGCGGCTGGATCAACGATGCGAGTGACGAGCGTTGCAGCCAGTTGGCCAATGCCTGTGGCGGCCTGGTCGTCTCACGCCACGCCTGCGCCCCGGCCATGCCCACGCCGGCGGAGCTGGAATACCTGTTCAACAGCCCGGTACCGATTACCCGACCGGACCAGGACCTGACCCTGCAACGTCTGCACCGTGTGACGGTGCCGCGCAAGGCCTGGAAACAACTGTTCGTGTTTGCCTTCGATCATCGCTGGCAGCTGGTGGACCTGGCGCAGAAAGGCGGCCAGGACCTGGCGCGCATCAGTGACGCCAAGCAACTGTTCATCCAGGCCATCGAACGCGTGGAGAAAAAACTCGCAGAGCAAGGCGTCGAGGCCGACGTCGGCCTGCTCGCTGACCAGCGCTTCGGCCAGGATGCGCTCAACGCCGCCAGCGGTCGCGGCTGGTGGATTGCGCGTCCGGTGGAAGTGCAGAACTCGCGTCCCCTGGCGTTCGAACACGGACGCTCGGTGGGCAGCAACCTGATTGCCTGGCCCCAGGAGCAGATCATCAAGTGCCTGGTGCAATTCCATCCCGACGACGAGCCGCTGCTGCGCCTGGAACAGGAAGCGCAACTCAAGGCGGTGTACGAAGCGTCGATTGTCAGCGGCCATGAACTGCTGCTGGAAGTCATCCCGCCCAAGGATCACCCGTCGACTTACCCCGACGTGCTCTACCGCAGTCTCAAGCGTCTGTACAACCTGGGTATCTACCCGGCGTGGTGGAAGATCGAGGCGCAGTCGGCCGAGGACTGGAAGAAGCTCGACGAACTGATCCAGGAGCGCGACCCGTACTGCCGTGGCGTGGTGCTGCTGGGCCTGAATGCGTCGGCCGAGTTTCTCGCCGACGGCTTCCAGCAGGCCAGCCAGAGCACGACCTGCCGAGGGTTTGCCGTTGGCCGCACGATCTTCCAGGAGCCGAGCCGGGCGTGGATGGCGGGGGAGATTGATGATGAAGTTTTGATTCAGCAAGTCCAGGCCACCTTTGAACAACTCATAAACGCCTGGCGCAGTGCCCGAAATTAAACACGGTCAAATGTGGGAGCGGGCTTGCTCGCGAACGCGGTGGGTCAGTTAAAGAATTGCGATCTGATAGACCGCATTCGCGAGCAAGCCCGCTCCCACATAACGCAAATCTCACCAGGCTCAAGTCAGATAAAAACAAAAGGTGCAGCCATGCCCGCAATCCGAATTGGCATCAACCCGATCTCCTGGAGCAACGATGACCTCCCCGCCCTGGGCGGCGAAACGCCTCTGAGCACCGCCCTGAGCGAAGGCAAGGACATCGGCTACGAAGGCTTCGAACTCAACGGTAAATTCCCCAAGGACGCCAAGGGCGTCGGCGATGTGTTGCGCCCTTATGACCTGGCGCTGGTCTCCGGCTGGTACTCCAGCCGCCTGGCCCGGCGCTCGGTGGCTGAAGAAATCGAGGCCATCGTCGGGCATGTCGAGTTGCTGAAACGCAATGGCGCTACGGTGCTGGTGTACGGCGAGGTGGCCGATTCAATCCAGGGCTCGCGCATCCGCCTGATCGAACGCCCGCGCTTTCACAGCGAACAAGCCTGGCAGGACTACGCCGACAAACTCACCGAACTGGCGCGTTTCACCCTGTCCCAAGGCGTGCGCCTGGCGTACCACCACCATATGGGCGCTTATGTTGAATCTCCGGAAGACATTGACCAACTGATGCGCCGTACCGGCCCGGAAGTCGGCCTGCTGTTCGATTCGGGCCACTGCTACATGGGCGGCGGCGAGCCCATTGAGGTGCTGCGCAAACACATCGACCGCGTCTGCCACGTGCATTTCAAGGACGTGCGCAAGGCGGTGGTGCAACTGGCGCGCAACCAGATGTGGAGCTTCCCCGACTGCATCGTCAACGGCACCTTCACCGTGCCCGGCGATGGCGATATCGACTTCGCCGAATTGCTCGATGTGCTGCTGGCCGCCCAATACGAAGGTTGGCTGGTGGTGGAAGCCGAACAGGACCCGGCGGTCGCACCCAGCTATATCTATGCAAAAAAAGGCTATGACACCTTGCGTGCGCTTCTCAACGAGAGGACTTGAGTGATGAGTTTGTTGGTCAAAAGCAGCAAACGCGGCCAGACCATGGTCGCCCTGGAAGCCGGACGCCTGGAGTATGTGGGCTTTTGCGCGTACCGCCTGAGCCTGGGGGAAACCCTGCCGGTCAGTGCCGGTGATAAAGAACTGTGCCTGGTGCTGCTCAGCGGCCGGGTGAACATCGAAGGCGAAGGCTTCAACTGGCAGAACCTGGGCGATCGACAATCGGTGTTTGAAGACAAATCCCCGTTCGCCGCCTACCTGCCGCCGGGCACTGATGCCCTGGTCACCGCGTTGAGCGACGTACAGATTGCCGTATGCGCCGCACCGGGCACCGTGGGCTACGAGCCGCGTCTGATCCGCCCGGAAAATTGCAAGCGCAGCGTACGCGGCAAGGGCGCCAACACCCGCTACGTCTGCGACATCCTGCCCGACAGCGAGCCGGCCCATTCCCTGCTGGTGGTGGAAGTACGTACGCCGTCCGGGCATTCGTCGAGTTACCCGCCGCACAAGCACGACACCGATGACCTGCCGCACCAGAGCTTCCTGGAAGAAACCTACTACCACCAGATCAACCCGCCCCAGGGCTTCGTGTTCCAGCGCGTTTACACCGACGACCGCAGCATCGACCAGGCCATGGCCGTGGAAAACAGCGACCTGGTGGTGGTGCCCAAGGGGTATCACCCGGTTAGCGTGCCCTATGGCTACGAGTCTTATTACCTGAACGTGATGGCCGGCCCCAAGCGCGCCTGGCATTTCCATAACGACCCGCAGCACAGTTGGCTGCTGGACCTTTAATCAGCGGTTTGGACGGAGAACAACAAGAATGAAGTCGCCTCTACGTTTCGCCCTTAACCGTATGGTCGCGCCCAACCTGTCCCTGCCGGATTTCATCCAACTGGCCGTGGCCTTGAAATGCGATGCCATCGAGATTCGCAACGACCTCAAGGATCGTCAGATCGAATACGGCACCCCGGCCAGCCGCGTGCGTGAATTGTGTGCGGCCCAGGGCATCACGGTGCTGTCGATCAACGCGCTGTACCCCTTCGATGTGTGGAATGACGAGCGCCGCGCCCAGGCGATAGCGCTCGCCACGTATGCTCGCGAATGCGGTGCGCAGGGCTTGGTGATGTGTCCGTTCAATGAACCCGGCGACACCCGCAACGAAGCCCAGCGTGCCGCCGGTTTGCGCACTGCGTTGAGCGAGCTGGCGCCGATCCTGCGCGAGTACGGGATTCTCGGGTTTATCGAGCCCCTGGGCTTCGAAGAATGCGCCATGCGCCGTAAGCGCGTGGCGGTGAACGCGATCCAGTCCATCGGCGGCCTGGATGTGTTTCGCCTGGTGCACGACACCTTCCATCATCACCTGGCCGGCGAACATGAGTTTTTTCCGGAGTTGACCGGGCTGGTGCATATCTCCGGTGTGGAAGATGCCGAGGCGCCGCTCCAATCGATTCGCGACGGTCACCGGGTGCTGGTGGGCGAGGGCGATATCCTCGGCAACGCCGCGCAGATCGACACCTTGCTCAGCAGCGGTTACAGCGGCTACCTGTCGTTCGAACCGTTTGCGACAAGCGTGCACGAGCTGGCGGATATCCAGCAAGCGTTGGGCGCGAGCATTGCCCATCTGAACAAATCCCGGAACTGACAGCGGATAACTTGTGGGAGCGGGCGAGCTCGCGAAGGCGGTGTGTCAGTCACCGGATTGACTTACTGACCCATCGCTTTCGCGAGCAAGCCCGCTCCCACATGGGATCACTGTTGATCGACAGATTTGCATTCATACAAGGTGCGAACATGACCACAACAAGATTGACCATGGCCCAGGCCCTGGTGAAGTTCCTGGATAACCAATACATCGAAGTCGACGGCGTACAAAGCAAGTTCGTCGCCGGCGTGTTCACCATTTTCGGCCACGGCAATGTGCTGGGCCTGGGCCAGGCCCTTGAACAGGACGCCGGCGACCTGGTGGTGCACCAGGGCCGCAACGAGCAGGGCATGGCGCATGCCGCGATTGGTTTCGCCAAGCAGCACCTGCGCCGCAAGATCTACGCCTGCACCGCCTCCGTCGGCCCGGGTGCTGCGAATATGCTTACCGCGGCGGCGACCGCCACCGCCAACCGTATCCCGTTGCTGTTGCTGCCCGGCGATGTCTACGCCAGCCGCCAGCCCGACCCGGTGTTGCAGCAGATCGAGCAGTTCCACGACTTGAGCATCAGCACCAACGATGCGTTCCGTTCCGTCAGCAAGTACTGGGACCGCATCAACCGGCCTGAGCAGCTGATGACGGCGGCGATTCACGCCATGCGCGTGCTCACCGATCCTGCCGAAACCGGCGCGGTGACCCTGGCGCTGCCCCAGGATGTGCAGGGCGAGGCTTGGGATTACCCGGACTACTTCCTGCAAAAACGTGTGCACCGTATCGACCGCCGCCCGGCTACCGCCGCGATGATCGGCGATGCGTTGGCGGCGTTCCGGGGCAAGCGCAAGCCGCTGATCATCTGCGGTGGCGGCGTGAAGTACTCCGGCGCCAATGCCGCGCTGCAAGCCTTTGCCGAACGGTTTGATATTCCTTTCGCGGAAACCCAGGCGGGCAAGAGCGCCGTGGTTTCCAGTCATCCGCTGAACGTCGGCGGGATTGGTGAAACCGGCTGCCTGGCGGCGAATCTGCTGGCGCCCGAAGCGGACCTGATCATTGGTATCGGCACGCGCTACACCGACTTCACCACCTCGTCAAAATCGCTGTTCAAGCATGCCGAGGTGAAGTTTCTCAACCTCAATATCAGCCCCTGCGATGCCCTGAAACTCGACGGCGTACAGGTGTTGGCCGACGCGCACGTCGCCCTCAAAGCGCTGGCCGATGCCCTGGGCGATTACCGTTCCGGCTGGGGCGGGCAGATCGCTGAGGCCAAGGCGCAGTTGGAGGCTGAAGTGGACCGCGTGCATCAGGTGGAGTATGCCGGCGACGGTTTCGTGCCTGAGGTCGACGACCACTTGGACCGCGCGGTGCTGCGTGAATTTATCGAGCTGACCGGCTCGTGTCTGACCCAAAGCCGCGTGCTGGGTGTATTGAATGAGGCCCTGGCCGACGACGCGATCATCGTCGCCGCCGCCGGCAGCCTGCCCGGCGATTTGCAGCGTGCCTGGCGCAGCAAGGGCGTCAACACCTACCACGTCGAGTACGGCTATTCGTGCATGGGGTACGAGATCAACGCGGCCCTGGGCGTGAAACTCGCGGAGCCGACCAAAGAGGTCTACGCCTTGGTCGGCGATGGGTCCTACATGATGCTGCACTCGGAACTGGCGACCTCGATCCAGGAGCGGCGCAAGATCAACGTGGTGCTGCTCGACAATATGGCGTTCGGCTGCATCAACAACCTGCAGATCGGCAACGGTATGGACAGCTTCGGCACCGAATTCCGCTACCGCAACCCCGAGAGCGGCAAGCTTGACGGTGGCCTTGTACCGGTGGATTTCGCCATGAGCGCAGCGGCCTATGGCTGCAAGACCTACAAGGTCAGCAGCGTGGAACAGCTCGAAGCGGCACTGGCCGATGCACGTAAGCAGACGGTTTCCACGCTGATCGATATCAAGGTGCTGCCCAAGACCATGATCCACGGCTACCTGTCGTGGTGGCGGGTGGGCGTGGCGCAGGTCTCCACCAGCGAACGCACGAATGCCGCCGCGAAAAAACTCAATGAACACCTGGCGAAGGCCCGGCAGTACTAATAACAAGAGGAGTGTTTGTATGTCTTTGAAACTGGGTGTGATCGGTACAGGCGCTATCGGCCGGGACCATATCCGTCGCTGCAGTCAGACCTTGCTCAACAGCCAAGTGGTGGCGGTGACTGACATCAACCTGGAGCAAGCCGCCAAGGTGGTGGCTGACTTGAACATCAGCGCCGAGGTGTACGCCGACGGCCATGCGCTGATCCATTCACCCGAGGTCGAAGCGGTCCTCGTCACCTCCTGGGGCCCGAGCCACGAAGAATTCGTGCTGGCCGCCATCGCCGCCGGCAAACCGGTGTTCTGCGAAAAACCCTTGGCGGTCACCGCCGAAGGCTGCCGCAAGATCGTCGATGCCGAAGTAGCTTTCGGCAAACGCCTGGTGCAGGTCGGCTTCATGCGCCCTTACGATGAAGGCTATCGCGCCCTCAAAGCCGTGATCGACAGCGGCCAGATCGGCGAGCCGCTGATGCTGCACTGCGCGCATCGCAACCCGACGGTGGGCGAGAACTACAAGACCGACATGGCGATCACCGACACCCTGATCCACGAACTGGATGTGCTGCGGTGGTTGCTCAACGATGACTACGTCTCGGTGCAAGTGGTGTTTCCGCGCAAATCCAGCAAGGCGCTCGCCCATCTGCGCGACCCGCAGATCGTGCTGTTGGAGACCGCCAAAGGCACGCGCATTGATGTGGAAGTGTTCGTGAACTGCCAGTACGGCTATGACATCCAGTGCGAAGTGGTGGGGGAGACCGGCATCGCCAAGCTGCCGGAGCCGTCCCAGGTGCAACTGCGCAGCGGCGCGAAGCTGTCCAACGCAATCCTGATGGATTGGAAAGATCGGTTTATCGGCGCATACGACGTGGAGTTGCAGGCGTTCATCGACAGCGTGCGTGCGGGACAGGTCGGTGGACCGTCGGCGTGGGATGGCTTTGCGGCGGCGGTGGCGGCGGATGCGTGTATTGAGGCGCAGAACAGTGAGCAGATTGTGAAAGTGAGCTTGCCGGACCGCCCACACTTCTACGGCTGACCGCGATCCCACAGATGGAAAGCAGTCAGTGTGGGAGCGGGCTTGCTCGCGAATGCGATGTGTCAGTTAAAGAATGTGTATCTGACACACCGCATTCGCGAGCAAGCCCGCTCCCACATTTTGATTGGGTTTCCCCTTCATTAAGGAGTCTATGCATGCGCATCGGTCTAGTCGGCTACGGCCACGGAGGGCGCTTTTTTCATGCGCCGCTGATTGCAACCCTGCCAGGTGCGACGTTTGTCGGCGTGGTGACTCGCTCACCTGAACGCCGCCAGCAACTGGCAACCGACCACCCCAGTGTCAGAGCTTTTGACAACATCGGCCAGATCGTTGAAGTCGGCGTCGACGCTCTGGTCGTCTCCACCACCCTCAAAGGCCGCCCAGCCCTGGTGCTGGAAGCCATCGAACACGGCGTTGCCGTCGTCAGCGACAAACCCTTCGCCGCCAACGCTGAACAGGCCCAGGCGCTGATCACCGCCGCCGAGCGCCAGGGCACGCTGCTCAGCGTGTACCAGAACCGACGCTGGGACTCGGACTACCTGACCCTGCGCAAGCTCATTGATGCCGGCGCCCTGGGCAAGATCACCCGCTTTGAATCCCGTGTGGAGCGCTACAGCCCGCAAGCCGTGGGCAACGCCAGCGGTGGCGGCTGGCTGCGCGACCTGGGCAGCCATTTGGTCGACCAGGCGTCGCAACTGTTTGGCCCGGTTGATCGTGTATTCGCCCAACTGCACTACACCGTCGAACACCCCACGGTAGATCACGGCTTCTTTGTCTCGCTGACCCATGCCAACGGCGTGATCTCCCACCTGTGGGGCAGCGCGTTGCAAAACAGCCAGGCGCCGCGCTTTCGGGTCAGTGGCAGCGCAGGCTGTTACACCGTCGAAGGCCTCGACGGCCAGGAAGAAGCCTTGATGGCCGGCAAGTCGCCGAAAACCGAAGGCGAGCATTGGGGCGCCGAAGAGCATCGACGTTGGGGATGGTTCGAACAAGGCCCGGAGCGCGAGCGGGTACCGTCGGAGAAGGGCTGCTGGACGCAGTTCTATCGACAGTTGCAACTGGCCGTACACGGGCAGGGACCGCTGCCGGTGGATGCCTATGACGCTCTGGAAACCACCCGTATATTGGACGCCGCACGCCTGAGCGCCGAGCGCCAGCAGGTGGTTTCAACAAAAATAGAATAAAATTCTAAAACAGGTTGATATGGAAATTATTTTCCAATAAAGTCTTTTCCAGGTTGCATAAAGTACGTTCGGCTTGATCCGCGCGACTCAACAAAAACAAGATCAAAACAACCAGGTACCGTCAGATGAAAATCTTCAACGCTGTACTGCGAGTTTTACGCCCCGCTCTTGCGCCACGCGGTCTGCCCCGCGCCCGGCCGTTCTACTTCTCCTTCCTTAATGTGCTGTGCGTCGAAAACAAAGGTGCGCTGGTGTGCTGTATTCCGGGTGCCCCCGTCGTCCGGCTGCCTGCAGAGCTCTGATAAACGCAACGTCCAAAAAACCAACAAGAAAGTGGAGACAGACCGTTCATGAAGACCCCGATCCGTTTTACCGCGCTGGCCCTGTCCATGCTGCTCGCCAGCGGTGTTGCCTCTGCCGCCGATCTGAAGATAGGCGTGAGCATGTCCGCCTTTGATGACACCTTTCTCACCTACCTGCGCGAAGACATGGACAAGCAAGCCAAGTCCTATCCCAAGGGTGATGGCGTGCAATTGCAGTTCGAAGACGCCCGTGCCGACGTGGTCAAGCAACTGAGCCAGGTCGAGAACTTTATCAGCCAGAAAGTCGACGCGATCATCGTCAACCCGGTGGATACCGCGTCGACGGCCAATATCATCAAGGCCGCCACCGCTGCGAAAATTCCGCTGGTGTTCGTCAACCGTCGTCCTGACAGCCCAACATTGGCCCCCGGTGTTGCGGCGGTGACGTCCGATGACGTCGAGGCCGGGAAGCTGCAGATGCAGTACATCGCCGAAAAGCTCGGCGGCAAAGGCAATATCGTGATTCTGCTGGGTGACCTGGCGAACAACTCCACCACCAACCGTACCAAAGGTGTGAAGGAGGTCCTGACCAAGTACCCAGGCATCAAGATCGAGCAGGAACAGACCGGTATCTGGCTGCGTGACAGGGGCATGACCCTGGTCAACGACTGGCTGACCCAGGGCCGTGACTTCCAGGCGGTGCTGTCGAACAACGATGAGATGGCGATCGGTGCCGCCATGGCCCTGAAATCGGCGGGCAAGAAAGGCGTGTTGATCGCCGGTGTCGACGGCACGCCGGATGGCCTGAATGCGATCACCAAGGGTGACATGACGGTGTCGGCCTTCCAGGATGCAAAGGGCCAGGCCGACAAGTCGGTGGAGACGGCGCGCAAGATGGCCAAGAACGAGCCTATCGAGCAGAACGTGGTGATCCCGTTCCAACTGATCACCCCGGACAACGTCAAAGACTTCAAGTAGCCCCTGGATAACAACAATAAGCCGGCAGGGCGGTTTCGGTCGCCCTGCAGATGGAGTACCTCCTTATGCTCGCTCAAGCGACTGTCTCGCAGCCTCCCAGTCTTCAGCCTCAGACGCTGGAAGAACCCTACCTGCTGGAAATCGTCAACATCAGCAAAGGCTTTCCCGGCGTCGTGGCCCTGGCCGACGTGCAACTGCGGGTGCGCCCTGGCACCGTGCTGGCGCTGATGGGCGAGAACGGTGCGGGCAAGTCGACGTTGATGAAAATCATCGCCGGCATCTACCAGCCCGACGCCGGGGAAATCCGCCTGCGTGGCAAGCCGATCGTGTTTGAAACGCCCCTGGCGGCCCAGAAGGCCGGGATCGCGATGATCCACCAGGAACTCAACCTGATGCCGCACATGAGCATCGCCGAGAATATCTGGATCGGCCGCGAGCAGCTCAACAGCCTGCACATGGTCAACCACCGCGAAATGCACCGCTGCACCGCCGAACTGCTGGCGCGCCTGCGTATCAACCTGGACCCCGAGGAACAGGTGGGCAACCTGAGCATCGCCGAGCGGCAGATGGTCGAGATTGCCAAGGCCGTGTCCTACGACTCCGACATCCTGATCATGGATGAACCGACATCGGCCATTACCGAGAAGGAAGTGGCCCACCTGTTTTCGATCATTGCCGACCTCAAGTCCCAGGGCAAAGGCATCGTTTACATCACCCATAAAATGAACGAAGTGTTCGCCATCGCCGATGAAGTGGCGGTGTTCCGTGACGGGCACTACATCGGCCTGCAACGCGCCGACAGCATGAACAGCGACAGTCTGATTTCGATGATGGTCGGTCGTGAGCTGAGCCAGTTGTTCCCGCTACGCGAGACGCCCATCGGCGACCTGTTGCTGACGGTGCGCGACCTGACGCTGGACGGCGTATTCAAGGATGTGTCGTTCGACCTGCACGCCGGTGAAATCCTCGGTATTGCCGGCTTGATGGGCTCGGGCCGTACCAATGTGGCGGAAACCATTTTTGGTATCACCCCCAGCAGCAGCGGCCAGATCACCCTGGATGGCAAGGCGGTGCGCATTAGCGACCCGCACATGGCCATCGAGAAAGGCTTTGCGCTGTTGACCGAGGACCGCAAGCTCAGCGGCCTGTTCCCCTGCCTGTCGGTGCTGGAAAACATGGAAATGGCGGTATTGCCGCACTACACCGGCAACGGCTTTATCCAGCAGAAAGCCCTGCGTGCGCTGTGCGAAGACATGTGCAAGAAGCTGCGGGTGAAAACCCCGTCCCTTGAGCAGTGCATCGACACCTTGTCCGGCGGCAACCAGCAGAAGGCTTTGCTGGCGCGCTGGCTGATGACCAACCCGCGTCTGCTGATCCTCGATGAACCCACCCGTGGCATCGACGTGGGCGCCAAGGCCGAGATCTACCGATTGATCGCTTTCCTCGCCAGCGAAGGCATGGCCGTGATCATGATTTCCTCCGAATTGCCCGAAGTGCTGGGCATGAGCGATCGGGTCATGGTGATGCACGAAGGCGAGTTGATGGGCACCTTGGACCGCAGCGAAGCGACCCAGGAAAAAGTCATGCAGTTGGCCTCCGGGATGACGGCAGTCCACTGACGTACAGAATAAGAAGGTGAAGGGCTATGAACGCAATAACAGATAACAAACCCGCGACGGTACCCACCAAGAGTCGTCGACGCCTGCCCACCGAGCTGAGCATCTTCCTGGTGCTGATCGGCATCGGCCTGGTCTTCGAGCTGTTCGGCTGGATCGTGCGTGACCAGAGCTTCCTGATGAACTCCCAGCGCCTGGTGCTGATGATCCTGCAAGTGTCGATCATCGGCCTGCTGGCGATCGGCGTGACTCAAGTCATCATCACCACGGGTATTGATCTGTCCTCCGGCTCGGTGTTGGCGCTGTCGGCGATGATCGCGGCGAGTTTGGCACAGACTTCCGACTTTTCCCGTGCGGTGTTCCCGAGCCTGACCGACTTGCCGGTGTGGATCCCCGTAGCGATGGGGCTGGGTGTGGGACTGCTGGCGGGTGCGATCAACGGCAGCATCATCGCCGTCACCGGTATTCCGCCGTTCATTGCCACCCTCGGCATGATGGTCTCGGCCCGTGGCCTGGCGCGTTACTACACTGAAGGCCAGCCGGTGAGCATGCTTTCGGACTCGTACACGGCCATCGGCCATGGCGCGATGCCGGTGATCATCTTCCTGGTGGTGGCGGTGATCTTCCATATTGCGCTGCGTTACACCAAGTACGGCAAGTACACCTATGCGATTGGCGGCAACATGCAGGCCGCGCGTACCTCGGGGATCAACGTCAAGCGCCACCTGATCATCGTGTACAGCATCGCCGGTCTCCTGGCTGGTCTGGCGGGTGTGGTGGCCTCGGCACGTGCCGCGACCGGCCAGGCCGGCATGGGCATGTCTTATGAGCTGGATGCGATTGCTGCGGCAGTGATCGGCGGTACCAGCCTGGCGGGCGGGGTAGGGCGCATCACCGGCACCGTGATTGGCGCGCTGATCCTTGGGGTGATGGCCAGCGGGTTTACCTTTGTCGGCGTGGACGCGTACATCCAGGACATCATCAAGGGCCTGATCATTGTGGTGGCGGTGGTGATCGACCAATACCGCAACAAGCGCAAACTCAAACGCTGACTGAATTTCCTGTCTGACGCGAGACAAGGTGTGGGAGCGGGCTTGCTCGCGAATGCGGTGTATCAGTACCGGATGTGCTGACTGATACTCAGCATTCGCGAGCAAACCCGCTCCCACATGGGATCCCCCGTCGGTCAGTTCTAACCGTTTGTCTTCTATATAGCTCCACAACACTGAATTTCTTGCTATAAACGCACTCCGATGACCATTCGCCGAGCCCGTCCTGGTGCTTTTGGGGGTTATCTCGGAAAAATTGCCTGTCTTTTCAGTTGCTGCGCCCTCAAGTCGGCCTTAGACTGCCGCCCCTCGTAAATTGAGTGCCGGGTGGCGCTTGAAATGGATGGCGCCCTTCCGAGACCTGCAAAGGTCGGCCGGAACGCTCCCTTATTCGCCTTAATGCACGTATTTTTTATAGAGAAATCAATGACAAAGGAAAAGTTGCTGGCCATGCCGGCGGATGACTACATGAATGCCGAACAGCACGCTTTTTTCGAGAAGTTGCTGCAAGACATGAAAGTGGAACACCACGAGCGCATTGAACAGAACCGTATCGCCATTGAAAGCCTGGACACCCCGGCCGACCCGGCCGACGCCGCTTCCGTTGAAGAAGAGCGTACCTGGCTGGTCAACGCCATCGACCGCGACCAGCGCATGCTGCCGCAACTTGAGCGCGCACTGGAGCGTATCAAGGAAGATTCCTTCGGCTGGTGCGATGACAGCGGCGAGCCTATCGGCCTCAAGCGCCTGCTGATCAGCCCGACCACCAAGTACTGCATCGAAGCGCAAGAGCGCCACGAGCAGATCGACAAGCATCAGCGCCAAGCCTGATGCGGTGAAGCGGGGGGCCGTCCTGCGGCTCCCCGGGAAAGACCCGTTACACCCCGTCTATTGATCTGCTGCAAGCTACCCCACTAAAGGCCCATGGATAATGGCCCGATAGTGGCGTTTAATGCAGCGACAATAATGACAAACAGTGGGGTAACGAAGATGGCTGGAGACGGATCTCTGATGGGCGCAGCAGTGTCACCGCAAGCGGTGGCGCGCGGGCTGCCCGGCTGGCTGACGCCACTGTTGCAGAGCGCCGCCCTGGTGTTGGTCCTGCTTGGCTTGGCGCTCGCCAGCCTGCCGCTCTACCTTTGCCTGCCACTGGCCCTGCTGGTGATCTGGCTGCCTCGCCTGAAAAGTCGCGCGCCTGCCAGCGCGCCTTCTGAGGTCGGCGATGGGATGGGCGAGTTGACTCGCGACCTGTCCTACACCACCAGCCATAACGCCCTGTCCGCAGCCGCGGTAGCCTATTCGGTCAAGCAACTGGCGGCTCGCCTGCAGTCGCAATTGGGCGCGGCCAAGCAGATTGTCAGCAGTGCCGAAGTAATGATCGGCACCGAAAAGCTCACCTCTCAACTCAGCCGCGACGCGCTGGGTGCCGCCAGCCAGGCCCATCAACGCAGCACTGAAGGCCGCGAAGTGCTGACCCAATCGATCACCCGCATGCATCAGCTCAGCCAGCGTGCCAACGCCAGTCGTGAGCTGATCGAAGCCTTGAGCCTGCGCAGCGAGGAAATCCAGCGGGTGACCCTGGTGATCCAGTCCATCGCCAGCCAGACCAACCTTTTGGCGCTTAACGCCGCGATCGAAGCGGCGCGGGCCGGTGAGCATGGGCGTGGGTTTGCGGTCGTCGCGGATGAGGTGCGCGGGTTGGCAGGGCGTACGGCTACGGCCACCGATGAAGTCGGCGTGATGGTCGCGGATATCCAGCAACGCACCGTCCAGGTGGTGGAGCAGATTCGTCAGCTCTCGACCGACTTGCAGACTGGCGTTGAACAGGTAGAGCACGCCGGCGAGCAGCTGCAAAACATCGCCAGGTTGTCCGCAGATGTGGAAGGCCAGGTGAATGAGATCGCCCAGGGCACTGACACCAATCGCACCCAGCTCGACAGCTTGTTCCATGCTGTTGAGCAGATGCGCAGCGACCTGGCCGTCAGCGACCAGCAAACCCGTCAGTTGGCCGATGCCGCCGTGCAGATGGAAGGGCAGGCCGAAACCATCAGCGAGCGTCTGGCGGAAGTAGGGCTGGATGATTATCACCAGCGCATCTATGACCTGGCCCGTGAAGGCGCCAGCCAGATTGCCGCGCAGTTCGAAGCCGATGTGCAGCAGAACCGCATCAGCCTGGATGATCTGTTTGACCGCAGCTACACGCTGATTGCCAATACCAGCCCGAGCAAATACCACACCCGGTTCGACGGCTACACCGACCAGGTGTTGCCGGCGATCCAGGAAGCGCTGTTGCCACGGCATGAAGGCTTGGTCTTCGCCATTGCCTGCACGCCGCAGGGCTATGTGCCGACGCACAACAAGGCGTTTTCCCATGCGCTGACCGGCGATGTTCAGGTGGATGCCGTGCAGAACCGCACCAAGCGCAAATTCGAAGACCGCACCGGGATCCGTTGTGGAAGCCACCAGCAGGCAGTCTTGCTGCAAACCTATACCCGCGATACCGGAGAGCTGATGCACGACCTGTCGGTGCCGATCATGGTCAAGGGTCGGCATTGGGGCGGCTTGCGGCTGGGCTATAAGCCCGAAGAGATGAAAGGCGGGCGCTAAGGATTATTGCTGTTTATGCAATGGAGCTATTCCGGGGATAGCTTTTTCCAACGCGAGGAAAACCGTAGCATGGCCAACATTGTTAGCCAGCTAACTAATGCTGCGGAGAAGCTCCATGCAAAACAAAGTCGATGTCGCCGTGATGATTGGCAGTGGCGTACCCCAAACCCTGCGTGCGCTGGGCCAGAAGGCTTGCTGGGTGGTGTTGCTCAACGGTGAGCAGCGCGGCACCGCCTTCGCCAGTCGTGATGAAGCTGAAGAGTGCAGGGCCGCCTGGCAGGCGCTGTTGCGCCTGGAGCAGTCGGACAGCCTGCATTGATTCGGCTTACTGTGATTGATGCAGGCGTTGATTCAGTTCATCCACGGGAATCGCCCATTCAGCGTCGTCGCGCAGCTCTTCCTTTAGAAAGGCAGCTTGCTGATCGGACCAGAACGGTGCATCGATCAGTTTCACGTCCTCAGGCAAAGGGTGCGCGACGATAAAGGCGTCGATGGCTTCCGGGGTTGAGTCCAGGCCCAATTGTTCAAACAGGGTTTCCAGGGTAGGGATTGGCGCGTCCATTTCGTTCTCCATGCAGGGTGGTCGTTATGCATGGGAGGGTTGTGGTGCAGCAGAGTTCTATCGGATTATCAGGAATTGAGTGCCCCGGAATCCACGGCGGCCTTCAGGGCCTTGGCGGATTCTTTTGCGGCGGTGGCCGCCGCGTCGACGGTTTTGAACCAACGGTCTTTTTCCACCTGGTGGGTGGTGACGGTGGTCAGCGGTGGCTTGGCCCGCATGATGATCACTGCTTGGAACTCTCCGTCTACTTCCCTCGCGTCGCCATGGATGAAAAATTCGCCGATATCAAATTCCGTCACGTAGAGCCTTCCCTTGGAGATAACTGCACTGGAGAAACCTGGGCCCGCAGGGCACAAACTTCAGTGGACGGGCCAGTATGGCAGTTGTTGCGGGTCGGCGGCGCAGTTAAGTTATCGGGCGGACGAAACGACCGCTCCATGAGGTGCTTGCAACTGGGCTTCAAGTTTCTTGGCCAGTTCGCAGGCCTTGACATGGCCGCTGCGAAAGCCTTTTATTCGGCCGCTGAGCACTTCACGGATGTGGAAGAAGTTTTTGCCGGCAGGTACGACTTGGAAAAGAACCGAATCCGAGTACCCCTCGAAGCCGCCCAAGCAGTAGTATTGAGCCTCGCCCTGAGATGATGGACGGGTGTGCGAAGACATTGCATTGTAGGTTGATCGTTGCATGGCCTGCTCCTTTCGATCGATCCGGTTGACTTGATTGCAACGTTTTGGGTGGTTTTGATCGGTGCTGCTGTTTTAGTATTGTCGTCGGCGATCTGCGCCCGGTTCCATGACAGCGTGTTTATTTGTGTTTGCTTGTCGGAAAACTGCATTTTTAATTGGGTTATTCTCTGAAGTTGGTCGGCCCGTATTCTCGGGCCGTTGAACCTGTGATCTCCTGTGGTGCCTGATGACCTTGCACAAGGTCCATCGCGTACGTCCGTACTAGTCTTGCGGCGCGACAGTGGGTTCTTCTTCAGTTTTTTAAAGAATGAGTGATGGGATCGTGCCGTAATGGCCGTTTTTTTGTGCTGCCCGCTCTGGCGGGCGGCGCTCTTTTTGATGTGGGGGCGTTTCCTTGGCAGTCAGTAATCTGGATATGCACGCGTTGTTCGTGCTGGGTGATTTGCGCGCAAAGTTGGTCAAGCAGTTTCAATCCCGTTTCGTTTACATCACAGAGCAGACGCCGGAAGGTATCTACATCGCCGAGATCGATACCGAGGCAGCGATGGTCGTGGATGACAAGCCGCGTCTGGAGCTCAAAGTGGGCGATCACTTCCGCGCAGCGGTATTGCCCAGCCGTGAAGGTGGCAAGTTCGAACTGAAGTTCCGCGACATCAAGTTGACCGTCTACGGCCTGGGCGACTACGCCTTTGTGTCGTCGGCCGAAGGCCATGGCATCGTGTTCAAGGAAGGCCACAGCGTGATGCTGGTGTTTGCCGCCAACGAGCAGCTGCAAGAAGGCCTGACCAAGACCCTCAAAGCCGTGACCGGCAAAGCCGCCAAATGGCGCAAGGGTGAACTGGTGACGTTCAAGGCCAGCGAATAAGCATAAAATTCCGCGAACACCCGCTATCTCCCGGAACCTCTACTACAGTTGAGTTGACTTAACTATTCAGAGGCTTCGCGCTTACGTAGCAAAGCCGTCCGCTGTCTGCTGCGATATCGCGAGGTGCAAGGGCATGAAAGGATTGAAAACACTGTTGGCGGCCTCCCTGACGACGCTGGGGCTGTCAGTGGCGGCATTGCCGGTGTCGGCCGCCGAGGCCCCGGTGCATTTTGCCGACCTGAACTGGGAAAGCGGCAGCCTGATCACCGAAGTGCTGCGGGTGATCGTCGAGAAAGGATACGACCTGCCCACCGATACATTGCCGGGTACCACCATCACCCTGGAAACCGCCCTGGCGAAGAACGACATCCAAGTGATCGGTGAAGAATGGGCGGGCCGCAGCCCGGTGTGGGTCAAGGCCGAAGCCGAAGGCAAAGTGGTCGGCCTGGGCGATACGGTCAAAGGCGCAACCGAAGGCTGGTGGGTCCCGGAATACGTGGTCAAGGGCGACCCTGCCAAGGGCATCAAGCCCCTCGCGCCGGAGCTCAAGAGCGTGAAGGACTTGGCGCGCTACAAGGATGTGTTCAAGGACCCGGAATCTCCAGGCAAGGGGCGCTTTCTCAACAGCCCCATCGGCTGGACCTCGGAAGTGGTCAACAAACAGAAGCTCAAGGCCTACGGTTTGGACGACAGCTATGTGAACTTCCGCAGCGGCTCGGGCGCGGCACTGGACGCCGAGATCGCCTCATCGATCCGCCGGGGCAAGCCCGTGTTGTTTTACTACTGGTCGCCGACGCCGCTGATGGGGCGCTACAAGTTGATCCAGTTGGAAGAGCCGCCGTTTGATGCCGAGGCGTGGAAGACCCTGACGGATGCGGATAACCCGAATCCAAAACCTACGCGGTCGTTGGCCTCCAAGCTGAGCATCGGCGTCTCGACGCCGTTCCAGAAGGAACACCCGCAGATTGCCCAGTTCTTCGAGAAGGTCGAGTTTCCGATTGAGCCGCTGAACAAAGCCTTGGCGACCATGAGTGAAAATCACACGGCGCCACGGGAAGTGGCCCAGATGTTTCTGAAGGAACATCCGCAGGTGTGGAAGGCTTGGTTGACAGAAGATGTGGCACAGAAGGTTGAAGCCAGCCTGAAATAACACTGCGCATGTACTGTAGGAGCCCGGCTTGCCGGCGATGGCGTTCTATCGGACGCCATCGTCGGCAAGCCGGGCTCCTGCGTTCAAGTGTTTAGAACCTGGTTTGTACTGCCAGCTCGAATGTCCTTGGCGCACCAAGGTAGTAAGCCGGCGACACATGGGCAAACTCGGCATACACCTCATTCGTCAAATTGCGTACCCGGCCCGTCACCGAGGTGTGCGAGTCCACTTTATAGCGCAGGAACGTGCCGAACAGCGTGTAGGCCGGCACCGTCTGGGTGTTGGCATTATCTGCATACACCTCGGCCACATAACGCGCATCCACGCCCCCTTGCCAATCTTCGGCAAAATCATAGGTCAGCCACAGGTTGCCCACGCGCTTGGGCACGTTGGTTGGCGTATTGCCTTTGCGCGAGACCACCGCGCCACTGGCGATTTTCTCGTTGAAATCGTCGTACTCGGCGTCGACCCACGCGAAGTTACCCTCCGCCAGCAACCTTGGCGTGATGCGTAACGAACTGGCCAACTCGATGCCTTTGGATGACTGCGCGCCGACCGGAATACTGTTGGTCGGGTCCTGCGGGTCGGTCACGGCAAAATCCTTACGCTCGATCTTGTAAGCGGCCACGGTGGCCGAGCCTCGGCCGTTCAGGTAGTCGAATTTGCTGCCCACTTCCCACTGTTTGCCCGTCGAGACATCAAACACCTGCGTGGTGGTGTTCGGCTGCTCGGCGGCCGTGCTGTATTGCACATACACGTTGGCCGATGGGATGAACTGGTAAGTCAGGCCGACGCGACCGGTCACCGGTTCCCAGCTGCGCTTGAAGTGGCGGGGATTGGTGGCGGTGATCGCACGGTGGTTGGTGACATCCAGGTCGATAGCGTCGTAACGCAGGCCGGTGAGCAGCGAGAGTTTATCCGTGAGCCCCAGCCGGTTCTCCACGAATAACGCCTGGGTGGTGACCTCGTTGGTCTTGTCCTTGCCGAACTTCTCACGGGTTCGCGGGATGTCGTAGAAGTGCCCGGGGTTGTAGTTGTTCGGGTCCACGCTGCTGTTGCCCGGCACATTCAGCGGGGTGTTGGTGGTGCTATTGACCTTGTACTCGAAACCACCGGACCAGGTGGTCGACAGGCCGAAAAGGCTGTTGTCGTGGCGCAGCTCGAACTGGTTGCCGTTCTGTTCGCCCTGATGGCGCACTTGATAGGCCGTCGAACGGTTCACCGCACTGTTGTCGGCGTTGTACTGGTAGGTTTCCAGGTTGCGGTAGTCGCGCTGGCTGTCCAAGTGGTAGAGGGTGTTTTTCAGGGTGGTGCTGTCGTTGACGCGGTAGTCGATGATCGAACGCGCCCAGATCGTGCGCTGCTCATAGCGACCGTCGGAAACGTTGTAGTTGTTGAAACGGTTGTGTTTGTCGATCTTCAGCTCGCCCACTTTGGGGTTGAGCACCGGTGTGCTCCAGTAAGGGCTGTCTTCATGCTCATCCTGGTATTCCAGCGCCAGGGTATGCGACAGGTTGGGCGTGAGGTCACTGAGCAGGGAGAACGCCAGGCTCCAGGCCTCGCGTTGGTCGCGGTCGATGTAGCTATGATTAGTGTTGCGGCTCACGTCCAGGCGCGCGTAGTGCTGCACATCGGCGCCGGGTTCGGTCAGGGCGTGATTGACGCCAAACGCCATGCCGGCGGTGTCATAGCTGCCATAGGTGAGCTGGCCTTCGGCCGCCTGCTCTTCGCGGGTGGCCAGTTTGGTCACGTAGTTGAGCGAACCGCCCACGGAACCGGCACCGTTGATCAAGGAGGAGGGGCCGCCTACCAGCTCTACCCGGTCGTAGATCCACGCATCCACTGGCCGGGCCAGGCCGGTCGCGACATTGATTCCGTTGAACATCTGGGTGATCTGGCTGCTGGTAAAGCCGCGGTAGGAGACAAAACCGCCAAATCCTGGCGGGGCGCTGGCATTCACGCCAGGCAAGGTGTTGGCTGCGTCGCGGAAGGTCTTGGCGCCGTGGCGTTCGATGTCATTGCGGTTGGCGATAGCCACCGACGCCGGGGTTTCGCGCACACTCAAGCCCAAGCGCGAGGCCATGCCACTGGATTGGTCCAAGGCCAGGCCAGGCTCGGCGGTTTGTTCGCCATCAATGGTGGTCGGGGCCAACTCAAGGGCCCAGGCACAGACAGGCAGGCAGCCGAACAGGCCCGCCAACAGGGGTAAATGTTTCATGGTTGAATCCTGAAAAACTTGGCTTGAAAACAACGCACAGCCGCCCGTACATCCTTGCGGAAACGGTGGTCAGTGCAGATTGGAAAGCGAAGGGATCAGGCGAAAGCAGGCGGTGCGCGCGGATTAGCCGCAGGCCAGGTGAAGCGGGCAGGGATGTCAGCAGACAGGACAATGGCCGGCGGTGGTGCATGGGGCTGTGGCAACACCGCCACATTCAGGCTGGAACTCAGCGCCGGGCCCATGCCTCCGGTGGAACACAGCGGGCAACCAAAGGCCTTGGACAGCGTCGGCAGGTTCTCTTCAGTCGAGTTGGACGGCTTGGGCGCCTGAGTACGCGGGTCCACCGTACAAAACTGACCGCCGATGCCATTGAGCTGCATCCCGACCATCTGCCCGTGACCGATACTGCAGGCGAACACATTGAACAGGACGCAGCAATAGAGCATCCAGGCAATGAGCGAGCGGTCGGCACGGGCGATTTTCATGGGGCGGCACTTTACCATCAGCCGCCGACGAAATGCCTGCAAAAAATCTCAGGACGACTATCCTGTTTCGCACCTTTTCAGGGAGAGCCAGCCATGAGCTTCGTTGTCGCACGATGGATTGTCGGGGTGTTTACCTGCATCAGCATGGTCCACCTGTACTGGGCCGCCGGCGGCAAACTCGGCAGCCTCGCCGCCATCCCCCAACTGCCCGGCGAATTCGCCAGCGGCCCAAAACCGGCCTTCAAACCCTCGGCGCTGGGGACGTTCCTGGTGGCGATGGGGCTGGTGGCCATTGCGCTGCTGGTGTGCCTGCGGGCCGGATTGTACTTCTCGGCGGTGTCCCATGGGGCGTTGCAGTGGGGCATCAGCGCAATTGCGGTGGTGATGTTCGCCAGGGCGATTGGGGATTCGGAGTTGGTGGGGTTTTTCAAGAAGGTCGGTGGGTCGCGGTTTGCGAGGTTGGATACGTATTTTTATTCGCCGTTGTGTTTGGTGTTGGGGGCAGGGTTGTTGGTGGTGGCGTGGGGGTGAAGGGCTGATTGCTCGTCAGGATGGGCAGTCCTTATTAAAGGTTGAATGAAGTACAAGTTGGACATCGAATCGGGCATTTTCTTGGCTTTTCCTCGTTTCAGGTACGCGCCGAATTCATGCGCCACGTACTCTTTTCGGTATGTTTTTTTTGCGGTAGCTCACAGGCGTCAATATATAATCGCCAAAGGTCAAATTCGTCGACCTTATCGCCAGGGCTTTAATCAAAGTTGATACATAGGTGCAGACAGGCAAACCCAACAACGAATGCCATGCAATTCGTAGGTCACGTCATTGGCGACAGCGCCTCGCCGCGAAATGTTCTTGGGGCACCATAACCCACGCATTTTTTTGGTTTCGAACGATCGCTTGAGGCATTCCGTTGCTTTCCCTACTTGCCCAGACATTCCGATATAAGAGTTTCTAGTGTGTAGATTTGGATTGTGCGAGACCTTCCAGTCTTAGGCATTGTCTTCATTTGGAGCAGTGAGCATCTAACTAAAGATCGCTAGGGTATGTTCTGACTCATTGTTTCTACCATTAGGTCATGTTTGGTTTTTGTTAAGCAGTGATTTTCGTATTGATTTTTTAAAGTCTTCAATTGTCCCGTCGTCAAGGTGGCTCATTTTTTTGCAAACCTTTTAGTTAACGTAATCAGCATTTTTTTGTTTCCTTCAAAATGTAAAACGGGGACCATTTTCTTTAGGAAGAGCGGTTAATACATTCAGAAAGGGCTGACTGAACACGGGGAAAAACCACTAAAAACCAACCCAAAGGCTACACAAAAAAGCGACAAAACTGATTGCAGCGCGGCAGAGCAAATAAAAATCGCTCTCATCCTTGCCCGATTTTCCGACCTGGCCGTCATGGTTAATAGAACCTCCCTTACGCAGGATTTCCCATGTCGCGCCTTGCTCGTCCCTTGCACCCACTGGCCTTGTCAGTGGCGATGGCTTTTGCCGCCGTGCCGTTGCTGACCGTCCAGTCCACCCATGCCGAAGAGAGCAGCAGCGCTGTGGGCCGCTTCTCGATTCCAGCCGGTGATTTGAGCCAGGCACTCAATAGCCTGGCCGAGCAGGCGGGCCTGGTGCTGGCGTTTGATGCAAGCCTGACGCGTGGCAAACGCAGCCAGGGGCTAAGTGGGCAATACGACACCGACGTGGCGCTGACCCAATTGCTTTCCGGCAGCGGCTTGCAAGCCTTGAAGCTCTCCGCCGACCGCTACCGCCTGGAATCCATCCCGGATAACGGCGGGGCCATGGAGCTGCAGGCCACCACCATCAGCGGCGCGTACCAGGCTGAGAGCCCGACCGGGCCGGTGTCCGGTTATGTGGCCACGCGCAGTTTGTCGGGCACCAAGACCGACACCGCGTTGATCGAAACGCCGCAGTCGATCTCCATCGTCACCAAAGACCAGATGCGCGCGCAAAACGCCGAGAGCCTCAACCAGATCCTGCGCTATAGCGCTGCCGTTATCCCGGAGACCCGTGGCGCCACCGCATCGCGCCTGGACCAGTTGACCATCCGGGGGTTCTCGCCGGCGACCTACCTCGACGGCCTGCGCATGCCCTCAAGCCGTGATGCCTTGCCGCAGAAAGACGCCTTTGACCTGGAGCGCGTGGAAGTGCTGCGCGGCCCGGCGTCGGTGCTGTACGGGCAGGGTACGCCGAGCGGCGTGATCAACATGGTCAGCAAGCGTCCTTTGGATACGCCGTTTCATGAAGTGGGTGTGGAGTACGGCACCTTCAACAAGAAGCGTACGACCTTCGACTTGAGTGGCCCAATGGACGACCAGGGCGTGTACTCCTACCGCGTGGCCGGGCTTTTCGACGACGCCGATGGTCAGGTCGAGCACACTGAGACGCGCCGACAGTCACTGTCCAGCGCCCTCACCTGGCGCCCGGACGACGCAACCTCGTTGACCCTGCTCGGGCATTTCCAGAAGGATCCCAAAGGTGCGTCCTACGGCTCGGTGCCGGCCTGGGGGTCGGTGCTGCACAGCCCGACCGGGCGCAGTATCGATGTGGATTTCTACGACGGTGAAAAAAACTTCGAGAAAAGTGACCGCGAGTACTACAGCATCGGCTGGGCGTTCGAGCATCACTTCGATGACGTGTGGACCGTGCGCCAGAATGCGCGTTACCTGCGCAGCGAAGGCCAGTACCGCAGCCTCTACAGCAACTACCTGATGGCGGATTACCGCACCATCCGCCGCTCGACCATCGCCAGCGATGTCGACCTGGATGCCTATACCCTCGACAACCAGGTGCAGGCCAAATTCGACACCGGCCCGTTGCAGCACACCCTGCTGATGGGGCTCGATTACCAGAACACCAGCACCGACACCCTGTCCGGTTCTGGTGTATACACAGCGGGCCCGACCCTGGATATTTTCAATCCGGTCTATGGCGCGGCCGTGCCGGTGCCGGCCTACACCACCGACGGCACCTCGCGCAGCGAGCAGACCGGCGTGTACCTGCAAGAACAGATGAAGTGGGACAAATGGGTATTGCTGCTGGGCGGTCGCTACGACTGGGCCAGTACCGATAACAGCACCCAGACCCTCAGCAGCGGGGCAAAGAGCAAATCCTCTCTGGACAGCAAAGCCTTCACCGGTCGCATCGGCCTGGTCTACCTCTTCGACAATGGCCTGGCACCGTATGCCAGCTACGCGGAGTCGTTCAACCCGCAGTCAGGTACCGGCTACGGCGGTTCGGTGTTCAAGCCGACCGAAGGCAAGCAGTATGAAATCGGCATCAAGTACCAACCACCAGGCAGCAACAGCTTTATCACTGCGGCGATCTTCGACCTACGCCAGACCAATGTGCTGACCACCGACCCAGACCCGACTCACCTGTGCGGCACCGGACGCTGCCAGAGCCAGGACGGCGAAGTGCAATCCCGAGGCTTTGAACTGGAGGGCAAAGCCAGCCTCAACGACAACCTGGACATCACCGCGGCCTATGCTTATCTGGATAACCGCATCAGCAAGTCCAACAACACCGTGCGGTATGCACCCATCAGCGACATCGGCGTAGGCCCGGCCATCGCCGCCGAAGGCACCACCACCTACGGCGTGCCGCGTCACACTGCCTCGGCGTGGGCTGACTACACCGTCCACGATGGCAAACTCAAGGGCTTCGGCGTCGGTGCGGGGGCGCGGTATGTCGGCTCGTCCTGGGGGGATACCGCCAACACCCTGAAGGTCCCGGGCTACACCCTGTTCGATGCGGCGGTGCACTACGACATTCCGAACATCGCCCGCCTGAAGGACAACCTGCGCCTGGCGCTCAATGCCACCAACCTGGCGAATAAAGAGTATGTCGCGTCCTGCTACTCCTATTCGTGGTGCTGGTATGGTTCGCAGCGCACCGTGCAGGCGAGCGCGACCTACCAATGGTGAAGTGAGGGCTGTTCAACGGCCTGGCTGCCCGCTGCGGCAGCTAGCTGAAACATTGCGCAATAAGGCAATTTAATGGCCCCTTTGTAACAAAATCCTCGCCAGAATCGCTTTTATTTTCAGGTGGTTAGGTGAGGATGCAAATGCGCACTGTTGGATTCATGCTGATCGCCTGTTCCCTGGCCGGCGGCGCGGCTGCCGTGCAGGCTCGGGAGCTGCGCGAGGGGGACAAGTACATGTGCAGCTGGGGCGCCGGCACCGCCGCCAGGGCCCAGGAGCTCAAGCTGTCGGGCGTGTCGCTTTACGCGGCGCGGCAGAAGATCCAGACCATGAAATTCAACAAATCCTGGATGCGCATGATGGCCATGGGCATCACCGAACAAACCTACGACAGCCGTTCACGGCTTAAGCCCGAAGCGATTCGGCAGGGCTTCTACCAGGATTGCGTGCGCTACAAAGTCGCACGCAAATGACGGCTTAATGTGACAGCGGCGAGCTGGCATCAGGGCGAGGCCCTGTAGGCCGTTTTACAAATCCACGACATTCACTGCGTTTCTATTTGCCTACAATTGCGTCCTCTATTAGGGAGGCCAGTATGCAAACGCTAATCCGCGTAGCGACGCAGGACGATGTCGACACGGTCTTCACCATTCGCACCTCGGTGGTGCAAAACCATTTGAGTACCGAGCAAATGGCCGATCTGGGTATCACGCCGCAGGTGCTGGCCGACAGCATCCGCGCGGCGCCCTGCGTCTGGATCGCCGAGGTGGATGGTCAGCCCGCCGCCTTTGCCATGGTCGACCTGGCCGAAGGCGAGGTGTTCGCAATGTTCGTGCACCCGACTTACGAGAATCTGGGCCTGGGCCGTCAACTGATGGCGGTGGCCGAGGCTGCGTTATTTGAACGCCACGACCGCTTGTTCCTGATCACCGACGGCCGCGACGGCATCCGTGCCAACGGGTTTTATCAGCGGTTAGGCTGGAGCGTGGTCGGCCCAGTGGACGGCGATGATGTGCGTTATGAGAAGAGCAGGGCGCAGTAACGTCATGAACGCACCAGAGCCGGCATCGTCCAACAGCTTTCGCTACTTTGTGCTCGGCGTGCTCTGCGCCGCGGTGTTGCTGGGAATCTATTTTGTGCGGCTCAACGCCGAGGTTGACCGCGAAAGGGAAGCGGCCAATGAACGCTTGGCACTGTGCCGGCAAGTGCAAAGTGTGGGGCGTTCGGTAATGCCAGGCAGCCCCGAACCGCAGGAAGTTTGCAAGTCGTTGAATGGCACGCCGTGATAATCGAATAGCCCTTTTTTATAAGTGGAAATAGGGTGGGTAGTTGCACCAAAAAGTGGCACTTATAGACCTCGCTACCTTAAAAAATGTGTGGTTATTGAATGACTTACAGCGTTTTTAATCCGACGAAAGGATTAAAATAATCTTGTTGCGGCTTTTTACAATCGTTACTATAGTCGGGCGTTCACCTCCCACGGTTTATGCATTTTTAAATCCCAAGTTTCCATCAGCTACTTGGGATTTTTTTTGCCTGCAATTTGACCTTCGCGTCAGACTTCACTGTCAGCGAACTCCGCGCGCATCCGCCCATTGCGTTTGGCCTGGTACAACAACTTGTCGACCTCTTCGACAAATCCCAGCATCGGGCTGTCGGGTTTCACGATGCACGTGCCGACGCCCAGACTCAGGGTCAGCAGGTTCGACACCGCCGAAAAACCATGCTCGATCTGCTGCTGGCGAATCAGGTGCAAGCAACGCTGCGCCACCTGCCGGGCGGATTGCGCATCGGTTTCCGGCAGCAGCCACACAAACTCTTCACCACCGATACGCGCAATGAAATCCCGTGGCCGGTTAGCCGCCTGGGACAGGGTATGTGCAACCTGGCGCAGGCATTCGTCGCCTTTGATATGGCCGTAGTGGTCGTTGTACTGCTTGAAAAAATCGATATCCAGAATGATTAACGACAGCGGTAGCTGGCTGCGCTGGGCGCTGGTCCATTCGCGCTCCAACACGGTGTCGAACATGCGCCGATTGCCAATGCCGGTCAGGCCGTCCTGGTAGGAATATTCTTCCAGTTGTTTTTGCAGGCGCAGCAGGTGCTCTTCGGTCTTCTTGCGTTCGCTGATATCGAACATGAACCCGATCAGCGCTTCGACTTCGCCGTCCTTGCGCACCACGTGCACCACATCGCGAATCCACACGTAGTCGCCATTCACCGTCAGCGCGCGATAATCCGCCTCGTGGTCCACGCCTGCGCGGGATTGCGACACACAGAAATTCACCACGTATTCACGATCATCCGGGTGCATGCGCTCGACCCAGTCGTCCACGCTGACCCAACTCTGCGGGGGCCAGCCCAGCAGGGTTTCGATCTGCGGGCCGATATAGTTGAAGGTCATGGTCTGCCAATCGATGCGCCAGGGAATGGCCTTGGTCGACTCCAGCAAGGTCTTGTACACATCGCTGTCGGGCTGGCTCGGCGGGTCGATGCTCATGGTGGTTTTGCTCAAAGTGATGGCCAAAGGCCAACAGCGTCTTGTGATCGACGCGCCGAGTCAAGCGCTCGCCGGAGCAGCAGACGAGAGGTCGAAAAGACGGGTTTTCTGGCGTCAGTGATTCGGCGTTTTCAGGGCGAAATGAGGCCCGGCTAACACTTTTGCATGGATGCTTTCATGCCCTGCAGAACCTCATCTACGCTGTCTCTATCTCAATGACCGGGTGAGGCCCGGGGGATGGGGACTTGTCATGATTTCATTCGTTGAATTCAACCGCATCATGGCTTCGGGTTTCCTGCCGCTGGCGTGCGATTGCACCTTGAACAGCGACGGCTCGTTGCGCATCAGCATCTTCGAGCCAGTGTCGGGCCGGGTTGATTTGCTGCTGACCGGCGTGTCCCCTGACGGTTTGGACAGCATCCGTTCCATCTCAAACCTGATTGGTGAGTTGCGCACCGAGATCAAGGCCGGGCGCCGTGGTTTTGCGGCGGTTGGCTAGCCGTTGACGCTGTGGGTCGGCGTATCGAGTGCGCCGTAATAGCGCCAGCAGCAATGGCGGTGTTCCGGCACGATCACGCAGCCGCTGAGGCTGACGATCAGCAATGCGGCAATCAGCAGGTAAAGTCGGCGGGACATGGTGTTTCCTCTTCGGTTGATCAGCGTTAATCCTTCAACGTCGCCATCTGCGTAAATCCGTCGCGAAGCTTTCAAACATTTCATCAAGCCCCTTCATCCCCTGGGCAATACTGCCTGCGTAAATAATCCGCGCGTCCTGCGACGGATTTTTCGACTTGCCCCGTTCAACCCATCAGCAACCGGCACTTTCGCTCGTTGCATGAAGGAGTTGCCATGAGACCCCTGGCCACAGTGCGCTTTGCCTTGCTTGCTCCGCTGACACTCGCCGCGTTTGTCAGCACCTCGGTGTTTGCCCAGACCGAAATCATCATCCGCCAGGCGCCGCCACCGGAGCGTGTGGAAATGGTTCCCGTGGAGCGACCGGGCTACGCCTGGGACCGTGGCCATTGGCGCTGGGAAGGGCGCGGCTATGGCTGGGTGCCAGGCCACTGGCAGCCGGTGATGCGCAATGCGCGTTGGGCGCCCGGCCATTGGGAGGCCCACGGTCCGAACTGGTACTGGCGCGAAGGGCATTGGATCCGCTGACCGAGAATTGCCCGATTGAAAGACTCTGATCCGGACGTTGAACTGCTCGTACGTATCGGCAACAACGACCCTGCGGCCGTCAACGAAATGGTGACGCGCAAACTGCCGCGTCTGCTGGCGCTCGCCAGCCGGATCCTGGGGGATGCCGACGAAGCCAAGGACGTGGCCCAGGAAAGCTTCCTGCGCATCTGGCGCCAGGCGGCGAGTTGGCGCAGTGGCGAGGCGCGTTTCGACACCTGGCTGCATCGGGTGGCGCTCAACCTGTGCCATGACCGATTGCGTCGGCGCAAGCAACGTCCTTTGTCCGAGGAGGAGGTGCTGGAGCTGGCGGACAGCGCAGCGCCTCTGGATGAGCAATTGGAAAGCGCCGACCGCAGCGCACGCATGGCCGCCGCCTTGGCCGCTTTGCCCGAGCGCCAGCGCGAGGCGATTGTGTTGCAGTACTACCAGGAGCTGTCGAACATCGACGCCGCGGCCCTGATGAACATCAGCGTCGAGGCACTGGAGAGCCTGCTGTCGCGGGCCCGACGCCAGTTGCGCAGCCAACTTGCCGATACATCCGGGCTTGCCCGCCCAGGAAGGGGAACATCATGACACCTGAACGATTTGCTTATCTGGCCGACGCCTATGGGGCCGACCTACAGCGTTGGCCTGTGGCTGAACGCGGCGCCGCCCAGGAGCTGCTCGACAGCGCTAACGCCAGTGCCCGTGAAGCGTTGAATCAGGCCGGTTGGCTCGACGCCGAACTGGACAGCCATCAACTGGCCTTGACCGACCCGGCGCTGGCTCGGCAGATCCGTCAGTCGGTGCCGCGTCGCGCGTCGTTCTGGTCGCGCTACGCCGGTTGGTTGTCACCGGCAGGGCTGGTGGGCGCCGGCATTGCGGGTGTTGTCACCGGCATGCTGGTGGCGTCCATGAGCGTGCCATTGCCATGGGTGTCCGCCGAGGTGTTGCCCAGTGTGTTTGACCAGGGCGATGCGCAAGTCATCTTTACCGTCAACGCCGAGGAAGCCGAGCAATGAGCGCCCAATCCCTGAAACCGTGGCTGCTGGTCTCGGTATTGCTCAATGTGTTCTTGATCGGCGGGCTGGCTGGTGGTCTTTACCACTGGATAGCCAGCACCCAACCTGCCGAAGTGGTGGTCAACCAGCATGGGTTGCGTCAGGCCATGGTCAAGTTATCGCCGGAGCGGCGCAGGGAATTGCGCCAACTGTTGCGTCATAACACCGCCGATAGCCAGCCGCTGATCATGGCCGGGCGTGCGGCGCGCCTGGGGGTAATCAAGCAGATGGAAGCGCCGACGCTGGATCGGGGAGCGTTGACGACCGAACTGGCCCAGGCCCGCGAAGCCGACATGGCGCTTCGTGCATTGGTGGATAGCACGCTGGCGCAGTTTGCCAGCATCTTGGCGCAGGACGAGCGGCAAAAGCTGGTGGAGGCGTTGTACCAGCGTGGGCAGGGGAGGCCCAAAGGCAAGCTCAACGCGCCAACAATGGAATCAAAGTAGCAGGCAAAAAAATCCCGCCTGGAGAGGCGGGATCGGGCTTCAGGCGTGCCCGTGCATCACGCCGGGAACAGCTCGCTCAGTTTCATGGCCAGCATCATGTCGCCTTCGGTGCGCAGCTTGCCGCCCATGAAGGCCTGCATGCCGTCGGTCTCGCCGCTGACGATACCTTTCATGGTTTCAGCGTCCATCACCAGGGTGACCTGGGCGTCTGGGTTTTCGCCTTCCAGCAATTCGCAGGTGTTGTTTTTCACCACCAGCGAGAAGTTCTGGGTGTCGTCGATACGGAAACCGAACACCAGGTCCAGGCCGTCAGCGGCGGCTGGGTTGAATTTGGCTTTCATTGCTTCTACAGCTTTGGCTACGTCAGTCATGGTTTCGATCCTTTAGGGTAGAGTCCAGTGACCTTGGGGTCACGGTTGGCCGCAGTTCATCGGAACGTGATGAGCTGCGGCGCCTTCAACAGTTGCAAGTGGGTATGACTGTTGAAGGAAGCCAGTGCCACCTCGCGACCGCGGAATTTCAGCTGGTTGAGCGAGGTGTTAACAATTTGCCAGTTCAGTTCGAAGGCCTGGGCGGCAGGCATTCGGGTAATCAGGTGGAGCAGGGCGGTGATGGTGCCGCCGGAGGTGAACACGGCGATCTTCTGCGCGTTGTCCGCCGCCTCGAGCATCCGTTGCAGGCCTCCCTGCACACGCTCCACGAAACCCAGCCAGCTTTCCAGCCCCGGTGGGTCATAGGTGCCGGCCAGCCAGCGCTCGATGATCAGGGCGAAGATACGCTGGAACTCGCTGCGGTTCTGCGCGGCATTGCGCAGAATTTCCAGGGCTTCAGGTTCGGTGGTCAGCAGGTCGGGGAGCAGGGCGCGGATGATTGCGTCGGCGTCGAATTCGTTGAAGGCGCTGTCGATTTCCAGCGCCGGCACCGGCAGGCCCAGGGCGCTGTACTGATCGAAGGCGGCGGTGGCGGTGTGCTGCTGGCGACGCAGATCGCCGGCCACACAGCGGTCGAACACCAGGCCCATGTCGGCCAAGTGGCGGCCGAGCACTTGTGCCTGTTCCACGCCGACGGGCGACAGGACGTCATAGTCGTCTGCACCGAAGGAGGCCTGGCCATGTCGAATCAGATAGATGCTGCCCACGTCCGTTTTCCCGGTACGTTGAAAGTCTGGCGAGGTTATGAGGATGCCTGCGAGCTGTCAATGAAAAAACATACGCTTGTTTTAAAAGCTCGTTGGAGGGCGCCTGGTGGCGGTTTGAGCACTGGCTCCCGGCAAGCCCCGTCGGTATGCTTGGGCAATCCGCGCCTGGCGCACCGCACCTGTAAGGAGAACTATGGATTTTCTGGCCGAATACGCGAGCTTTCTGGCGAAGACCGTGACCCTGGTGGTCGCTATTCTGGTGGTACTGATCAGTTTCGCGGCCCTGCGCAGCAAAGGGCGTCGCAAATCCGCCGGCCAGTTGCAGGTCAGCAAGCTCAATGACTTCTACAAGGGCCTGCGCGAGCGCCTGGAATCGACCCTGCTCGACAAGGACCAGCTCAAGGCCCTGCGTAAATCCGAAGGCAAGGCCGAAAAGAAGAAGGGCAAGCAGAAAGCCGAGGCCAAGCCACGGGTGTTTGTGCTGGATTTTGATGGCGACATCAAGGCCTCCGCCACTGAAAGCCTGCGCCATGAAATCACGGCCTTGCTGAGCCTGGCCACGCCGAAGGATGAAGTGGTGCTGCGCCTGGAAAGCGGCGGTGGCATGGTCCACAGCTACGGCCTGGCCTCATCGCAGCTGGCGCGTATCCGCCAGGCAGGGGTGCCCTTGACCGTGTGCATCGACAAGGTCGCAGCCAGCGGCGGCTACATGATGGCGTGCATTGGCGAGAAAATCATCAGTGCGCCGTTTGCCATCCTCGGCTCCATTGGCGTCGTGGCGCAGTTGCCCAACGTCAACCGCCTGCTGAAGAAGCACGACATCGACTTCGAAGTGCTGACCGCCGGTGAGTACAAGCGCACCCTCACGGTGTTTGGCGAAAACACTGAAAAGGGCCGCGAGAAGTTCCAGGAAGACCTGGACATCACTCACCAACTGTTCAAGAACTTCGTCTCGCGCTACCGCCCGCAGTTGGCGATTGATGACGTGGCGACCGGAGAAGTGTGGCTGGGTGTTGCAGCGCTCGACAAGCAATTGGTCGACGAACTGCAGACCAGCGACGAATACCTGGCCACCAAGGCCAAGACCGCCGAGGTGTTCCACCTGCATTATGCCGAGCGCAAGAGCTTGCAGGAGCGAGTTGGGCTGGCGGCCAGTGGCTCAGTGGACCGGGTGTTGCTGACCTGGTGGAGCCGGTTGACCCAGCAGCGCTTCTGGTAACCCGACCTCCAGAACGTAGACGACCCCCCCCCCTGTGGGAGCGGGCTTGCCCGCGAATGCGATGTCTCAGTCAGTGCATCTGTTCCTGACACACCGCATTCGCGAGCAAGCCCGCTCCCACATTCAGTTCGGTGCCCGCAGGGGGAGTTGTTGTGGGGCTGAAGGTATCGGGTTACGCATCAACATCCCCACCACCAGCGCCCCCAGCAACCCGAATACGCCCGCCACCCACAACACCGCGCTGAACCCACCCACGAACGCCTGTCGCGCCAGCGGCTGCACCAGTGCGCGTGCCGACTCCGGCAACAAACCCATCGCTGCCGACATATCCCCGGCGACTACGCGTGAAGCAATGCCGTTAACCTGAGCCTGCCATTGTGCGCCGATGCTTGCGCTCAACAACTGCTCGCTATGACGGCTCAATAACGCCCCGTACACGCCGATCGCCAACATGATCGCGCTGAAGCGCATGGTGGTGCTCATGCCCGACGCCATACCGGCACGGTCTCGCGGCACACAGACCATGATGTTTTTCTGCGTGTCGCCATTGAGCAGACCTGCCCCGGCGCCTGTAACTGCAATCGCCAAGGCAAAAGGCAGGTAACCTCCCACGTTTACCGCCCAGGCACTCAAGAGGTTGCCACTGCCCACCAGTGTCAGGCCACCAGCCATCATCGTAGCGGGTGTCAATCGCCCCGCCAGGCGTGCGCCAATGCGTGGGCAGATCAACAGGGTCAGCGCAAACGGCAACATGCCCAGGCCCGAGTCAATCGCGGAGAACCCCAGGCCGTTCTGCAGGTAGAACGGCAACAAGGTCATCATCACTTGGGCGCAACCGGCGTAGGCAAACATCCCCAGCAAGGCTCCGATAAAGCGCGGGTGGCGGAACAGTTGCAGGTCGACCATGGGCCGCTGTTGCACACGCTCGACGAGGACAAATACACCCAGTAATGCCGCGCCGCCGATGAGCCGGGCGTAGGTCAACGGGTTGTCCCAGCCAATGCGATTGGCTTCGATCAGGCCCCACATCAGGCACAACAGGCTGGCGCTGAAGGCCAGGCTGCCCCAGGGGTCGAGCCGTGCCGACTGGGTATCGCGGGATTCCGGGATTGCACGCAGTACCAGCGCCATCAAGGCCAGGCCCACTGGCAGGTTCAGATAGAAAATCCAGCGCCAGCCCAGGTACTCGGTGATCAAGCCGCCCAGGGTCGGTGCGGCGGTCATGGCCACGCCCATGCAGGCGCCCCAGAAGGCCCAGGCTTTGGCCCGTTCCACATCGTCGTGGAAGGTGTGGCCGATGGTGGCGAGTGCCGAGGTCAACAGCAGGGCTGCGCCGACGCCTTTGATCGCGCGAGCGATGTCCAGAAACAACGCGTTGGGCGCGGCACCGCAGCCGAGGGACGCCAGGATAAAGATGCTCAGCCCCCAGACCAGGGTTTTCTTGCGGCCGAAGCGATCGGCGATGCTGCCGGCGGGTAACAACAGTGCGGCAAAGGCCAGCATGTAGGCGCTGACGACCCATTCGATGTCGGCAAAATTTGCTCCCAGATCACGGGCGATGCTGGGCAGTGTGACGGCGACGATGTTCGTGTCGAGCACGATCAGCGAACAGACGCCGGACGCCGTCAATAAGGTGAGGCGCGGACTGACTCGGCTCATGATTGAATTACCTTGCAGGCAATGCGGAAAAGACAGTTGACGGACATTGCAAAGGCTCTCTAGTGTTCACGTGCCGTTAGCTTAATCTCGGCCGGCGACGTCTTTGTTAGCCGCCGTGAAGCACTTCATTACCTTTGAGCTAATCCTGTTATGGACATCCGTCATTTTCGCTACTTCCTGGCTGTAGCCCGCCAGCGCAACTTCACCCGGGCCGCCGAGCAGTTGGGCATTGCGCCACCGACGTTGAGCCGCCAGATCCAGGACATGGAAACGACGCTGGGTACGCGCTTGTTCGTCCGCCAGCAGCGCGAGGTCAGCTTGACCGAAGCCGGCGCCGCCTTGCTGATCGAAGCCGAAGCTACCGTGCGCCAGTTCGAGTTCGCCCAGCGCAATGCCCAGCGCGCTGGGCGTGGCGAGATCGGTCATATCCAATTGGGCTACGTGGCGTCGGCGGTGTATTCGGGGCTGTTGCAGCGGCAAATGCAGGCGTTCGTCCAGGCGTTTCCGGATGTGAGCGTGAATGTGCGCGAATGTGCGATGGCGACGTTGCCTGGCGCGGTGGCGGACGGGCGTGTCGATATTGGTTATATCCGCTCGCCCATGACCCTGCCTGAGGGTGTCGAGGCGGTGCGTCTGGACAGTGAGGGGTTTGTATTGGCGCTGCCGCAGGACTCGTGGCTGCTGGGCCTCAAGGCCATCGGTTGCGAGCACCTGCAAAACGAGACATTTATCTTGCCGGAGCAAATCAGTGGCACTTTGCAGGTGGCCGCGCAAGGCGGCTACGCGCCGCGCCTGGGGCCGCAACCCGGTGGATTGGTGGCGGTGGTGGCGCTGGTGTCACTCGGGCAGGGTGTGGCGGTGGTGCCGGCGTCAATGGTGGGGCATGTGAGTTTGCCTGGCGTGGTGTACCGCAGCATTCAGGGCAGTGACGCGTCGTCGTGGCTGTCGCTGATTCACCGGCGCTTCGAGCAAGCGCCGGCGGTGGCGCGGTATCTCCAGCAGATCAAGCAGACAGTCGCGGCTGTACCGAGTCGGCCAGGCGCGTAAGGATCAGGCAACACGACACGGCGCCGGCATCCAACACGCCAAGGGAGCGTTCGCCCAGGCGACTGGCGCGGCCGATCTTTGCCACCAGGTCCTTGGTCGAGTCGCGGCCCTGTGATGCGGCGGCTTTCATTGCGTCCAGTGCTTCGCTGAAGGAGGCCCCCGTGGCGTGTGCCTGCTCAAAGGCTTCGACCGCCGGTATCAAGGTGTCCATCAGGCACTTGTCGCCCACCCCCGCTTCGGTAATGTCCTGCAACGAGGTCAACCCGCCGCGCAGCAAATGAGCAAAAGTCGCGGCGTCGATGTCGTCGCTGTTGCGCACTTCATCGGCCATGCCGATAAACAGGCTGCCATACAGCGGGCCCATGGAACCGCCGATGCCCTCCATCAGGCTGAGGGTCAGCTCGTCGAGTGCTTCGGCCAGGGTCAGTTGGCGTCCTTCGAGGGTGCGCCCGCAATGGGCGAAGCCCTTGGCCATGTTGATGCCGTGGTCGCCATCGCCGATGGCGCCGTCGATTTCACTGAGGTATTCACGGTTGGCGACGATCACGCTGACCAGGTCGCTGACGATGGCGCCGCCGTCGCGGGTGGAAAAATACTGGCTCATGGTTCACTCCGCCTGGGTCATGCCGATGGAGCGGCAGGGTTGATCGATCAGGGTTGTAAGCTCGGCGTCGAGGCCGAGCAGGGTCAGGGTTACGCCCATCATTTCCAGGGACGTGAAGTAATTGCCCACATAGCAACGGTGAATCTTCAAACCTTTGGCCGTGAGCTGTTTTTCGACCTCGGCGTAGAAAATATACAGCTCCATGACCGGCGTGGCGCCCAGGCCCGAGACCAGCACCACCACGCTGTCGTCCTGGCTGAAGTCGCGGTCGGCAAGGATCGGCGCGAGCATGCGTTCGGCCATGGCGGCGGCCGGTTCGATCGGGATTACGTCGATGCCCGGTTCGCCATGATGGCCTATGCCGAGTTCCATCTGGCCGTCGGGAATCTGGAAGTTCGGCTTGCCCACTGCCGCAATGGTGCACGGCGTGAGGCCGATACCAATCGAGCGGCAGTGGTCGACGGTCTTCTGCGCGACCCGGATCACGCCGTCCAGGTCGTAATGCTGGGCGGCAGCGGCGCCACCGATCTTCCACATGAAGATTTCCCCGGCCACGCCACGGCGCTTGGCAATCTCGGCTTTGGGCGCGGACGCCACGTCATCGTTGGCGACCACGGTGCGGATACGCATGTCTTTGCTGGCGGCCATTTTCATTGCCAGCTTCACGTTCATGTTGTCGCCAGCGTAGTTACCGTAAAGGCAAGCCACACCTGCGCCATGGTCGGCTGCGCGAAACGCGTCGAAAAAACTCTTGGCAGTGGGCGAGGAGAAGATCTCGCCGACGGCCACCGCATCCACCAGTCCCGGGCCGACATAGCCGAGAAAGGCCGGTTCATGGCCCGACCCGCCCCCGGTGACAATGCCGACGCGGCCAGGCCCAGAAGGCTTGGCCTTGACGATGACGCGTGGGTTGGTCTCGTACTGGCGCAGTTCGGGGTGCGCGACCAGAATGCCGCGCAGCATGTCCTCGACCACCTGGTCCGGATCGTTGATGACTCGATTCATAACGCGGGTTCCTGTTCTTGTTGTTAACGGTAGGCGCAGAAGCGGTGGGTGCGCGGTCAGGGTTGCAGCACCACCTTCAGCGACTTATCGCCGCGCTCCATGACAGCGAACGCTTCCTTGAAATCCGCCAGCGCAAATGTGTGTGTCACGACGTCGCGCATGTCGATCTTGCGGTTGCCGATGAAATCGATGGCGCGCGGGTACATGTACGGTCCCAGGTGCGAGCCCAGCACGTCCAACTCCTTGCGGTCGCCAATGATCGACCAGTCCACGGTGGCCTCGTCATTGAACACGCTGAATTCGACGAAGCGGCCCAGCTTGCGCAGCATGGCCAGGCCCTGGTTCACCGCCTTGTGGTGCCCGGTGGCCTCGATGTAGATATCACACCCGTAGCCGTCGGTGATCTCGCGGATTTTCGCCAGCACGTCCTCCTCGGCCGGGTTCCAGACCTCGTCGGCGCCCATGCGCAGGGCGAGGGCGGCGCGCTCCGGCTTCATGTCCAGGACAATGAGCTTTTTCGGGTTGCGCATGCGCACCGCGCCGATGATCCCGAGGCCTAGCGTGCCAGCGCCGGCGACCACCACCACGTCGTCGAAATCCACATTGGCGCGTTCCGCGGCGTGCAGTGAGCATGCCAGTGGTTCGATCAGGATTGCTTCGTCCGGGGCGATAGAGTCCGGCACTTTGTGAATGATGCCTTCCTTGGTGAAGATCATGTACTGGGCCATGGCGCCCTGCACATTGTTCTGGAAGCCATACAGGTCGTGCTTCTGGCACATCCAGTATTGACCGTGGTTGCAGAAGCGGCAGCCCCAGCACGGCACGATTTGTTCGGAAATCACCCGGTCACCGACCTTCACCCCTCGTTTCTCTGCGCCTGGGCCCAAGGCAACCACGCGGCAGACGAATTCATGGCCGGGGATCATGGGCGGTTTCACGTAGCGGGGTTGTTCGGCGTCACCCCAGAACGACGGGGCGCCGCGATAGGTCTTGATGTCGCCCATGCAGATGCCGCACAACTCGACTTTGGTGAGGATTTCATCGGGGCCCGGCACGGGCACGTCGACGGTTTCCAGGCGGTAATCTTCCGGGCCATGGCAAACCACGGCCTGCATGGTTTTCGGGATGACCGGGGACAGGTGTTCAGGTGTGCGTTCGGTGACGGTGGACATGACAAAACCTCACGACAAGAAGATGAATTACTGAATGCTGTAGCCGCCGTCGATCACCATGTTGGCGCCGGTGATCATCTGTGCGGCATCGCTGAGCAAGTACAGCGCCAGCCCGGCGATTTCTTCCGGCTGGGCAAAGCGGCCCGCCGGGATCTGCAATTTGGCCTTTTCACCCACTTCGCCGGCCCAGGCTTTCTTGCCCAGGGCTGTCTCGACGATGGTCGGGGAGATGGCATTGACGTTGATCTGTGGGGCCCACTCCATGGCCAGTACCTTGGTCATGCCGACAATGGCGGCCTTGCTTGCGCAGTAGGCGACATGCCGGTCCAGGCCAATCACGGCGGCCTGGGAAGCGAGGTTGACAATGCGCCCGCTGCCTTGGGCGAGCATGTGCCGGGCGCAGGCCTGGGCCACGAAGAAGCTGGCCTTGAGGTTGATGTCCAGGGTGGTGTCCCAGGCGCTTTCGCTGACATCGACGGCCTTGTCCAGCAGCACCACGCCGGCGCTGTTGATCAAGTAATCCAGGCGTTGGAAGTGTGCGAAAACCGTATCGATGGTGTGTTGTATCTGGCCGATCTGACCGAGGTCGACGGCAATGCCCAGATGCCCGGCGCCCAGGCCGGCGGCTACCTCGACCACCGCGGGGTCACGGTCCAGCAGGGCCACGCGCGCGCCGCGTTCCACCAGCAGGCTGGCGCAGGCCAGGCCGATCCCGGCGGCGCCACCGGTAATCACCGCGCAACGGCCAGTCAGGTCGAAGGCTTGGTTCCAGAATCCAGACATGAATAACTCCATTTTCGAAAACGGTGGCGGTCCGATATGGGGGGCGGTGGCGCCCCCACATTTGGCACGCATTTACAGGTCAAAACCGTTATTTGCCGCCGCTGACTTGTTTGTACAGTGCATCGGCGTTGGCATTGGTGACCGGCACCCACGGCAGGATGTAGTTCTTGGCCGTGCCGTCACCCCATTTCACCTCCTTGGCATAGCGCTCCCAGATCACCGACTGCGGCTTGTAGTCCTTGCCGGCCAGTGCGCGCAGCGCCACGTCCAGCGCGCCCTGGGACTGTGCCTGGGCGTCTTGCAGGAAGGTGGTGACTTCGTCTTTTTTCGCCGCCTGGATCGCGTCGGGCATCCCATCGATCGAGGTGACGGGCACATCCTTGGAGGTCAGCCCGTGGGACTTCAGGGCCTGTACGGCGCCGAGGGCCATGTCATCGTTCTGCGCGATCACGCCGTTGATCCCTTTGGGGTGGGCGTTCAGCCAGTCTTCGGTCAGTGCCAGGGCCTGGGCGCGGTCCCAGTTGGCGGTCTTTTTCTCGATGATCTTGATGTCTGGGTGTTTGCCCAGCACTTCCAGTTCGCCTTTTTCCCGGTCGATCTGCGCCGACTGGCCAATCGGCCCCTGGATGATCACCACGTTGCCTTTGCCATTGAGCTTGTCGACCATGGCCTGGGCCTGCAGGCGGCCGCCCTCGACATCATCGTTACCCACATACGGCACGGAGGCATCGGCTACTTTCGTATTGGAGGCGATGACCACCACGTCGTTGCTCATGGCCGCCTTGACGGTGCCGACGCCGGCCTTGGTGTCGATCGGTACGAACAGGATGGCGTCGTAGCGTTGGGTCACCATGTTTTCGATCTGGTTGTTCTGGGTGAGGGCGTCGTAGTTGCCGTCGAACACGGTCAACTGCACGGTGCCGTCCTTGACCGCCGGGTGTTCCTTGAGCTCGCGGACCCAGTTCTGCATGAACTGGCCCTTGAGGCCGTAGACGGCTGCGCCGACCTTGTAGGTCTTGCCATCGGCGGCCATGGCGATACTGCAGGCGAGCAGGGAGAGGGCCGCTGTGGCGGCCAGGGTGGTACCAAGTTTCATGAGTAGAACTCCGGTTATTGTTGTAGGTCGTTCTCTAGCGTTTTTTCTTGCGCCACACGTCGATCAGTACTGCGAACACGATGATCAGGCCCTTGGCGACCTGTTGGTAATAAGAGGACACGCCGAGCAGGTTCAGCCCGTTGTTGATCACCCCGATCAACAGTGCGCCGAACAGCGTGCCGACAATGCTGCCGGTGCCGCCCGACAAGCTGGTGCCGCCGATCACCACGGCGGCAATCGCGTCCAGCTCATAGGAAACCCCGGCCTGGGGCAGGGCAGAGGTGGTACGGGCCGATAGCACCACGCCAGCCAGTCCGGCGAGCAGGCCCGAGACCACGTACACCGAAAACATCACCTTGCGCACGCCGATGCCTGAGGTGCGTGCGCTCTTTTCATTGCCGCCCACCGCGTACACATAGCGGCCGTAAGTCGTGTAACGCAGCACCATCCAGAAGATCAGTGCGACCACGGCAAAGATGATGATCGGCACGCCGATCGGGCCGATCTTGCCGATGCCCAGCGCCAGGTAGGCGTCGGGCAGGTCGGTGATCGGGCTGCCATCGTTGAGGATGAAGGTCATGCCGCGCGCAATGCTGAGCATGCCCAGGGTGGCCACGAACGGCGGGATCGATAGGTTCGCGACCATGAAGCCGTTCACCACGCCGAGCATCGCGCCTGCAAACATCCCGGCACTGACCGCTGCCAGCAGGCCATAACCCTGGGTCGCGACCATGGCGCTGCACAACCCGGCAAAGGCCAGGATCGAACCCACCGACAGGTCGATGCCCTTGGTCAGGATCACATAGGTCATGCCTACCGCGAGGATGCCGTTGATGGAGGTCTGGCGCAGGATGTCCATCCAGTTGCGCCAGGTCATGAAGTACTCGCTGGAGAACGCCATCACCACGCACAGCAGGATAAACACCAGCGGCAGGCCGAAACGGTCGAGGGACAGACGCAGGCGATTGCGCGGCGCGGCAGTAACGGGGGCTGTGATGGTTTTGGCATTCATGAGGCAAGTCTCAACAAGGCTTCCTGGGAAAGGGCGGTGTCGGTGCTGATGGTCACCAGCCGGCCGCCCTTGAATACGGCGATGCGATCGCTCAGGTGCAGCAGCTCCGGGGCTTCCGAAGACACCACAATGGCGGCGCCACCGCCGCGTACGAATTGGTCGAGCAGGTGGTAGATCTCCTGCTTGGCGCCTTCATCGATGCCGCGGGTCGGTTCGTCGCACAGCAGGCAGACCGGCTCGGTGGACAGGCATTTGGCGAGTACCACTTTCTGCTGGTTGCCGCCGCTCATGGACGCCACCGGTAATTCCAGGGACGTGGTCTTGATCTGCAGGCGCTTGACCATGTCCTCGGCCAGCTGGGTTTCCTTGCGCGCATTGATCAGCGACCAACTCGACAGGCGCTTGTAGGCCGACAGGGCAATGTTGGAAAGAATGCTGCCGGTGAGCACCAGGCCGCTGTCCTTGCGGTCTTCGGTGACCAGAGACATGCCGGCATTGATGGTCGCCTTAGGCAGTCCGATCGGCATGGGTTTGCCTTGCAAGGTGACGCTGCCGGAGTCCGCGACCGTGAGGCCGTAGATGCAGTTGAGAAACTCGCTGCGCCCCGAGCCCATCAAGCCATAGATGCCGAGGATTTCGCCTTGGCGCAGTTGCAGGCTGATGTCGTGGAACTCCCCGGCGCGGCTCAGGTTGTCGACTTGCAGGCAGGTGTTGGCAGCGCATTCGCGGCCGACCTTGTGGTCGATGCGGGTCAGTTCCTGGCCGACGATGCCGCGTACCAGATGGTCGCGATCAATGTCCGCCATGCGCCCGCTTTCAACAAAGGCGCCGTCGCGGAAGATGCTGTAGTCGTCGGCGATCTGCGCCAGTTCGCTCAGGCGGTGCGACACATAGACGATGCCGGCGCCCTGGGCAGTCAGGCGGCGGATGGCCTTGAACAGGGTTTGCGCCTCGTGTTCGCCGATGGCCGAAGTGGGTTCGTCCATGATCATCACCTGGCAGTCATGGCTGAAGGCCTTGGCGATTTCCACCAGTTGGATCTGCGCGACGCTCAAGCGGTGCATCGGGCTGGTGGCATCGACGTCGAACTCAAGGCTGTCGAGCAATTCGCGGGTGCGGCGGTTAAGGGCCTTATTGTCGACGATGCAACCGGCGCGGCGTGGTTCGCGCCCCAGCCAGATGTTCTCGGCGACTGTCATGTAGGGGATAGGTTCCAGTTCCTGGGTGATCATCGCGATCCCCGCTGCCAGCGCTTCACTCGGGCGGTTGAACTGCACCGGCGCGCCGTTGAGCAGAATGCTGCCGGCGTCACGCTGGGTGATGCCCATCAGGATGCTCAGAAATGTCGATTTGCCCGCGCCATTGCCGCCGCACAGGGCGTGGACGCTGCCGGCCCGCAGAGAGAGGCGCCCGTCACGCAAGGCAGGGACCCCGGCGTAAGCCTTGGCGACGTGTTCAGCCTGGAGCAGTAATGGCCTGGCCATTGGCGTGTCCTCGTGCTGTGAATTCTTATTAGGTCGCACAGTCATGTTTCGCTGTGAGCATATGTGTATCAAATGAAATTCTGATCAGTCAATCTCTTTCATGTAAAAGCCATAATTCTGATCTTGTGCGTGAATAACGCCTATTTAGGCGCCATTGACTGGCGAGTCAGTTAAATCATGCTTGACAGTGAGGGGTGGTTGATCGCGAAATGTGTGAGCATAATTTCACTGACTGATCATATGATCGGTCATAAACACGATCACAGCAGTGGAGCCAGACGCCATGAACACACCTTTCCCGGTGGCTATCGGATGCGATGAAGCGGGTTTTGAGCTTAAAGAGCTGTTGAAGCGCCATATCGAGGCGCTGGGTTACCCGGTGACCGACTTCGGCACCCATTCCACCGCGCCCGTGCTTTACCCGGACATCGCCCTGGCCGTGGCCAACGCGATCAATGCCGGGCAGCAGCGGCTGGGTGTGTTGGTGTGTGGCACCGGGATTGGCATGGCCATTTCCGCCAACAAGGTGTTGGGCATTCGCGCGGCCCAGGCCCACGACACCTATTCGGCGGAGCGGGCGCGCAAGAGCAACGATGCGCAAATCCTGTCCATCGGTGCGCGGGTGATCGGTGCGGAGCTGGCCAAAAGCATCGTCAAATCGTTTCTGGAGTCGGAGTTTGAGTCGGCGCGTTCCGGCGCCAAGGTCGAGCGTATCAATGCGATCGAGCGCGATGGGCATCAGTAGTGGACTAAACGGGGCAAGAGTCGGGAGAATGCGCCTTTGACGCCGAAACGGAAGCCCGTCCCCATGAGTGACAGTACCCAGCGCATTGCCAGCGATATCGATCAGATGACCGAAGTGGCGATGCTCTATTACCTCGAGAACGTCACTCAGGAAGCCATCGCCAAGCGCTTCGATCTGTCGCGGGCAAAGGTCAGCCGCCTGCTTAAGCGTGCGCGCGATGAAGGGATTGTCGAGGTGCGCGTGCTGCAGCATCCGGCGATGAACAATGAGCTGGAGCGCGCGTTGGTGGAGCGCTTCAAGCTGGATCGCGCATTGATCGCCGTCGACCACAGTGAGCCTGACACCCAGCGCTCGGCCGTCGCCAGCCTGGTGGCCAACTACCTGAACAAGACGTTGAGCGATGGCATGATTGTCGCGGTGGGCATGGGGCGCAACGTCGGGGCCGTGGCCGACAACGTGTTCTTGCCGGTGACACGCAATTGCACATTTGTCTGCGCCATCGGTGGTTCGCTCAAGGCCGGCGAATACATGAACCCCGACCATATCTGTCGGCGCCTGGCGCTGCGCTTCGGGGGGGAGAGTGAAAGCTTGTATGCTCCGGCCCTGGTGGCGAACCCGGAATTGCGCGGGGTGCTGATCAATAACGACACCGTGCGCTCCACGCTGGATCGGGCGCGGCGTGCGGATATTGCGTTGATCGGTATTGGCGACATGAGCGAAAACAGCAATATGGTGCGCATGGGGTGGTTTTCACCGCAGGAAATCGCCCAGGCGCGTTTGTCCGGCACTGTCGGCGACATGATGGGGTATGACTTTATCGACATTCACGGCCAGCCTGCGGTCAACGCCATACAGGGCAGGGTGATTGGGTTGACGGTGCCGGAGTTGTTTCGCATCCCGGATGTGGTGGCGATTGCCAGCGAGAACACCAAGGCGGCGGCGACCCTGGGGGCGTTGCGGTCGGGGGTGATCAATACGCTGGCCACGACGGTGACCAATGCGCACACCATTCTGGCGTTGGACGACGCTACCCGAAAATCCTGACGCCTGCAGGGGGGTACAGATTTAGTAATAGTTTCGCGCTGTAGGAAATTTGTGTTTCAGATGTAGGATTCAAGTCCTTTTGCTATGTCAGGACTTGCATGAACACCCTCTCGGAGCCCCCCAGTCGTCTTTCCCCAAGACTTACGCTGCCGCTGTTCCCTCTGAAGCACCCCGTATTCCGACTGCTAACCTTGTACCGGTCCACTGACCGCGCCTTGCCGTGCCCGGCATTCTGAAAATCGATGACTGAAGAGACTCAATAAATGGAATGGTTAGCGGATCCAACGGCCTGGCTCGGCCTGTTGACCTTGATTGTGCTGGAACTGGTGCTGGGCATCGACAACCTGGTGTTTATCGCGATCCTGGCGGACAAGTTGCCACCGGAGCAGCGTGACCGCGCGCGGTTGATCGGCTTGTCCCTGGCGCTGCTGATGCGTCTGGGCCTGTTGGCGAGTATTTCCTGGCTAGTGACCTTGACCCAGCCGTTGTTCGAGGTGTTCGACAAGAGCTTCTCGGGCCGTGACCTGATCATGCTGTTTGGTGGTGTGTTCCTGCTGTTCAAGGCCACCATGGAATTGCACGAGCGCCTGGAAGGCCATGTGGCCCAGCGTACCGGCAATGTCGCCTACGCGATGTTCTGGCCGATCGTGGCGCAGATCGTGGTGCTGGATGCGGTGTTCTCCCTGGATGCGGTGATTACCGCCGTGGGCATGGTGGATGAATTGGCGGTGATGATGATCGCGGTGATCGTGTCCATCGGCCTCATGATCGTGGCAAGCAAGCCGCTGACCCGCTTCGTCAATGCGCACCCGACAGTGATCATGCTGTGCCTGGGCTTCCTGATGATGATCGGTTTCGCCCTGACCGCCGAAGGCCTGGGTTTCCATATTCCAAAGGGCTACCTGTACGCGGCGATTGGTTTCTCGATCCTGATCGAAGTGTTCAACCAGATCGCCCGTTCACGTCGCAAGAAATCGGCCCAAGGCGTGTTGCCGGTGCGTGAGCGCACGGCCCATGCCGTGATGCGCTTGTTGGGTGGTCGCAGCCTGGCCGTGGAAGAAGTGGGTGAAGAGGTCGCTGACCTGTTGGGCGAGCCGGATGCCGCGCAAGGTCCGCTATTTGACCGACGTGAGCGCGTGATGATCAGCGGTGTGCTGCAGCTGGCCGAACGCCCGATCCGCACGTTGATGACCCCGCGGGCCAAGGTCGACTGCATCGATCTGGCGGACGATCCTGACAGTATTCGCTTGAAGCTGATGCATTCGTCCTACTCACGGCTGCCATTGATCCGCAACGGCGCCGTCGATGAGCCGCTGGGCTTCGTGCACAAGAAGGAATTGCTCAAGGAATACCTGGCCGGCAACGAGCCGAACCTGGAGCACCTGGCACGCCGGGCGATCAATTTGCTGGAGAGCTTTTCGATCCTCAATGCCCTGGAGCAAATGCGCCAGGAGTCGACCCATATCGCGTTCGTGATCAACGAGTTCGGTGATTTCATGGGGGTGTTGAGCATGACCGATATCCTGGAGTCCATCGCGGGTGAGTTGCCGGACGCCAGCGAAATCGAGGGCCCGGATATCGTCGAAGAGGGCGATGGCTTCCGCGCCAATGGCGCCTTGAACCTTAACCTGGTTCGCCAGCGCACCGGCTTCAGGGCGACTGCGACCGAGAACTACCAGACATTGGCCGGCCTGGTCATGAGCCTGCTCGACCGCCTTCCGGTAGTGGGCGATAGCCTGGAACATGAGGGCTGGCGCCTGACGGTCGCGGCGGTGGAGGAGCGGCGGGTGACGCAAGTTTGCCTGACGCCTTTGCCTAAGGCGTAACGGCGGGTAGTTGGGTGTACTGCTTGAAGGCACTTTTCAGCGCTTGCTCGCCAAGGCCGGGAAGGGCTTCGAGCAGTCTCTGGTTGTGGTAGACCAGCAGCATCGGGATGCGGTCGACACTTGGGTGTCGTGGGGTGTCGAGGCAATCAAGGATCAAGATTTTGACGTGGTCCTTGTAGTGTTCGCTGATGCGCATGAAGCGTGGCAGTGCGTCACTGCACGCCGTGCAGTCATGTGACATAAACACCACAAAAACGGGCTGCGCCGTCTCCAGTTCGCGCTCAAACGCAGCCTTGTCCGCAATCACGGCATTCACATAGTTCATCGACATTCCCCTCCAGGCTTGGCTCACGCTAAGGCGGGAAGGTGTTCGGGTCTACTGTCAACCTTCACAGGTCGCCGTTACGCTCCACCCGTTCACGCGCCTTGCGTGCCTGGCTCGCACATTTCTTGTATTCCAGATTGTCTCGTGAGGCCTTTGCCTGGCGGTAGCCATGGTGGTTCTGACTGGTGTAGTTGGTGCTCAAGGCGTCATTGAGCTTGCGTAGTTCCGCTTTGCATTCGCGACGGTCGTTGTTGGCCGAGGCACTGCCGGCCGTCAGGAAAGCGAGCAAAACCAGAGTGAGACGGAGCTTCATCAGGGCGGGGTCCTTGTCGGCAGAGATGCGCCAAGGCTAGTCCAGTGTGGGGATTTTTCCAGGCTGCATGCGCACTGCAACGGTGCGCGGCAAAGTCGTTGTGGCGCACTCGATTGAGGCCTGTCACCGGCATTTGGGGCCTTGGGTAGCAACGTGATTCCAGATGCTGGCGTAACGCCTTGCTGCTCATGAATAGTCATCTGACTGATTTATAACAAATTTATATGCATCATATTTTTCTGTTACCGCGTGTGGCACACTTTCTGCTGTCTATTCCGTTGTTACATACTAAGTTCCGGTATAGCGGAATACACAACTCCTGGAGTGCTTGTCATGCATCACCGACCTTCCGTGTTTAAAGCGTGTGTTTTTCTCTTCGCCGCATCGGCTTCCCTCGCCAGCATCGTGCAGGCGGCGGACAGCAAGCTCGATGATGTGCTCAAGCGTGGGCACTTGATCGTGGGTACAGGCAGTACCAATGCGCCGTGGCACTTCCAGGGAGCGGATGGCAAGTTGCAGGGGTTTGATATCGACATCGGCCGTATCGTGGCCAAGGGCTTGTTCAACGATCCGAGCAAGGTCGAGTTCGTGGTGCAGTCGTCTGACGCCCGGATTCCCAACCTGCTGACCGACAAGGTCGACATGAGTTGCCAGTTCATTACCGTTACCGCCAGCCGTGCCCAGCAGGTCGCCTTCACCCTGCCGTACTACCGCGAAGGCGTGGGCCTGCTGCTGCCGAACAACAGCAAGTACAAAGAGATTGAAGACCTGCAGGCCGCCGGCGACGGCGTCACCGTGGCTGTGCTGCAAAACGTCTACGCCGAAGAGTTGGTGCACCAGGCGCTGCCCAAGGCCAAGGTCGACCAGTACGACAGCGTCGACCTGATGTACCAGGCTGTGAACTCCGGTCGCGCCGATGCCGCCGCTACCGACCAGTCCTCGGTCAAGTACCTGATGGTGCAGAACCCAGGCCGCTATCGCAGCCCGGCCTACGCCTGGAGCCCGCAGACCTATGCGTGCGCCGTCAAGCGTGGCGACCAGGACTGGCTGAACTTCGTCAACACCGCGCTGCATGAAGCCATGACCGGTGTGGAGTTCCCGACCTACAAGGCCTCGTTCAAGCAATGGTTCGGTGTAGACCTGCCGGAACCCGCGATCGGCTTCCCGGTTGAGTTCAAGTAAATCGAAAACCTGGGGCGCCGCTGACGGCGCCTCAATCAGGTACTGCTGACCATGAACTATCAGTTGAACTTTGCCGCCGTATGGCGCGACTTCCCCAGCTTGCTGGCGGGGCTCGGCCTGGGCCTTGAGCTGGCGCTGCTGTCGATTGCCATCGGCTGTGTGATCGGCCTGATGATGGCGTTTGCCATGCTGTCCAAGCACCGTGCGTTGCGCGTCTTCGCCTCGGTGTATGTGACGGTGGTGCGCAATACGCCGATTCTCGTGCTGATCCTGTTGATCTACTTTGCGTTGCCCAGCCTCGGGATTCGTCTGGATAAGATCCCTTCGTTCATCATCACCCTATCGTTGTACGCCGGTGCCTACCTGACCGAAGTCTTCCGCGCCGGGCTGTTGAACATTCCCAAAGGGTTGCGGGAAGCCGGGCTGGCCATCGGTCTAGGGGAGTGGCGTATCCGCGCCTACATCACCGTGCCGGTGATGCTGCGCAACGTGCTGCCTGCGCTGTCGAACAACTTCATTTCGCTGTTCAAAGACACTTCGCTCGCCGCCGCCATCGCCGTGCCGGAGCTGACCTACTACGCCCGCAAGATCAACGTCGAAAGCTACCGGGTGATTGAAACCTGGCTGGTCACGACCGCGCTCTACGTGGCTGCCTGTTACCTCATTGCCATGCTGCTCCGTTACCTGGAACAGCGTCTGGCGATCCGTCGTTAAGCGAGGTTTCCATGTACGAATCCCCCAGCTGGCTACATGAGTTGTGGATCGCCCGGGAGACCCTCTGGGCGGGCTTTCAAGCCAGCGTTTATGTGTCCGCGTTGGCGATTATCTTTGGCACCCTGATCGGCATCGTCGCCGGGTTGATCCTGACCTACGGCAAGTTCTGGATGCGTGCGCCGTTTCGGCTGTATGTCGACTTGATCCGTGGTACGCCGGTGTTTGTACTGGTGCTGGCGTGTTTCTACATGCTGCCGGCGCTCGGTTGGCAGATCACCGCGTTCCAGGCCGGTGCAGTCGGGTTGACGTTGTTCTGCGGCTCCCACGTCTCGGAGATCGTGCGCGGTGCGCTGCAAGCCATTCCCCGTGGGCAACTGGAAGCGGGCAAGGCGATCGGCCTGACGTTTTACCAGTCCCTGGGCTACGTGTTGCTGCCCCAGGCGCTGCGCCAGATCTTGCCGACCTGGGTCAACTCTTCCACGGAAATCGTCAAGGCTTCGACCCTGCTGTCGGTGATCGGCGTGGCCGAGTTGCTGCTCAGTACCCAGCAAGTGATCGCGCGCACCTTCATGACCCTGGAGTTCTACCTGTTCGCAGGCTTTATGTTCTTTGTCATCAACTACGCCATCGAGTTATTCGGGCGCTACATTGAAAAGCGGGTGGCCTTGCCATGAACCAACCTCACACCAACCAACCGCTGCTGAACATCCGTGGCCTGCGTAAGCAATATGGCCAGGTGGAAGTGCTCAAGGGCGTCGACCTGTCCATGCAGCGCGGCAACGTGGTGACCTTGATCGGCTCCAGCGGCTCGGGCAAGACCACGCTGTTGCGTTGCGTCAACCTGCTGGAAGAGTTCCAGGGCGGGCAGATCACGCTGGATGGCGAGTCCATCGGCTACAGCGAAATCGCCGGCAAGCGCGTGCGCCACCCTGAGCGGGTGATTGCCCAGCACCGTGCGATGACTGGCATGGCGTTCCAGCAATTCAACCTGTTTCCGCATCTGACTGCGCTGCAGAACGTCACCCTGGGCTTACTGAAAGTTAAGAAAATGCCTAAGGACGAGGCGGTGGCTTTGGCAGAAAAATGGCTGGACCGCGTAGGACTTCTAGAGCGTCGTAACCACTTCCCGGGTCAATTGTCCGGCGGCCAGCAGCAGCGTGTAGCGATTGCCCGCGCCATTGCCATGAACCCCAGCCTGATGCTGTTCGACGAAGTCACCTCGGCCCTCGACCCGGAACTGGTGGGCGAAGTACTCAGTGTGATCAAAGGCCTGGCGGAAGAGGGCATGACCATGTTGCTGGTCACCCACGAAATGCGCTTTGCCTATGAAGTCTCGGACAAGATCGTTTTTATGAACCAGGGCCGCATTGAAGAGCAGGGCACCTCGAAGGACATCTTCGAACGCCCGCAATCGCCGCGTCTGGCGGAATTTCTCAAGAACATTCGTTTTTAATCAGGAGCATATAGTTATGAGCATCACTCGTTACGGTGCCGGCAGCACAGCCGGCGGTGGCCAACCTCGTCCTTTCGCCCGCGCGGTGGAAGCAGACGGTTGGTTGTACGTCTCAGGCCAAGTGCCTGCGGTGGACGGCGAAATCATCACCGGCGGCATCATCGAACAAACCCGCCAGACCATGCGTAACGTGGTGGCGATCCTCGAAGAAGCCGGCTACGAGCTCAAAGACGTCGTGCGCGTCGGCGTGTGGCTGGAAGACCCGCGGGACTTCTGGAGCTTCAACAAGGTGTTCGGCGAGTACTTCACCCCGGAACACGCCCCGGCGCGGGCCTGTGTGCAGGCGAACATGATGGTCGACTGCAAGGTGGAGATCGATTGCGTGGCGTACAAGAAAAAAGGCTAAATGCCTGGATCCTGACGTCGCTACAAATCCAATGTGGGAGCGGGCGGGCTCGCGAATGCGGTGTATCAGTAAATGCATCTGTCGCTGAGCCACCGCATTCGCGAGCAAGCCCGCTCCCACAGGGGGTATGTGTTGATAGCAACATTCTGACCGGACCGAAACCGCCATGACCGAAGACACCATCAAACGCCGCGCCAAAGGCCTGGACCGTGCATTCGATATCCTCGATTTCCTCAAGGAAATCGGCCAGCCCCTGCGCCCGAATGATATTGCCAGCGGCATCGGCAGTCCCAAGTCCACCGTGTACGAATTGGTCGCGTCCCTGCTTGAACGGCGCATTCTGGAAACGGTGGGCAAGGACGGTCACGTCTACCTCGGCCGTCAGCTGTATTTCCTCGGCCAGGCGCACTTGCGCCATTTCGACCTGACCCGCGAGGCGGACCATGCCCTGCAGGAGATCGTCAGCCAGACCCACGAAACCGCGCAGATGTGCCTGCTCAACGGGCGCAAATACACGGTGGCGCTGATGCGCGAGGGCGAGCGGCATTTTCGTATCTCCTCGGACATCGGCGAAAACGCACCGATTCCGTGGACCGCGTCCGGGCGCCTGTTGCTGGGGCACTTGAGCGACCAGCAGATCATCGACCTGATCGATCACGACGACTTCATCCTGCCGGACGGCCAGCGCCTGCCGCTGGATACGTTCCTGGCGCAAATCCGTCAGGCCACCCTCGATGGCTTCTTTTCCTTCGACAGCGTGGCCGACACCTTTACCCACTGCTTTGCCGCCCCGGTGCGGGATGCGCAAGGCGTCAGCATTGCGACCTTGTGCATCGTCGCTCCACGGGCCGATGCCATCAAACACTACAACGACTATCGCCGGGTGTTGATCGACAGCGCCAACAATCTGGCCCGGCGTATCAACGAATAGGAGTTTTCCATGTCTGCCATCAATGCCGTTGAAAAGGGCGCCGCCGCCGTCGGGGCCTACCTGGTCCGTGACGTCAGCCTGCCTGCCCTGGTGCTGCACCGTGACGCCCTGGAGCACAACATCCGCTGGATGCAGGACTTTGTCAGCAACAGCGGTGCCGAGCTGGCACCCCATGGCAAGACCAGCATGATGCCGGCGTTGTTCCAGCGTCAGATCGAGGCGGGTGCCTGGGGTATCACCCTGGCCAACGCGGTGCAGACCCGCGCCGCCTATGCCGGTGGCGTGCGCCGTGTGCTGATGGCCAACCAACTGGTGGGCGCGCCGAACATGGCGCTGATCGCCGACCTGCTGGCCGACAAGGATTTCGACTTCCATTGCATGGTTGATCACCCGGATAACGTCGCCGACCTGGGCCTGTTCTTCGCCGCCCGTGGCCTGCGCCTGAACGTGATGATCGAATACGGTGTGGTCGGTGGCCGTTGCGGGTGCCGCACCGAGCAGGAAGTGCGCGACCTGGCCAGGGCGATCAAGGCGCAGCCGGCCCTGGCCCTCACCGGTATCGAAGGGTACGAAGGCGTGATCCACGGCGAGCACGCCATCAGCGGCATCCGCGACTTTGCCGCCAGCCTGGTGCGCCTGGCGGTGGACCTGCAGAACAACGGCTCTTTCGACCTGCCCAAGCCCATCGTCACCGCGTCGGGCTCGGCCTGGTACGACCTGATTGCCGAGTCGTTTGAGCAGCAGAACGCCGCCGGCCGCTTCCTCAGCGTATTGCGCCCCGGCAGCTACGTGGCCCATGACCACGGTATCTATAAAGAAGCGCAATGCTGTGTGCTCGACCGTCGCAGCGACCTCAACGAAGGCCTGCGCCCAGCCCTGGAAGTCTGGGCCCATGTGCAATCGTTGCCGGAGCCAGGTTTCGCCGTGATCGCCCTGGGCAAGCGCGACGTGGCCTACGACGCCGGTCTACCGGTGCCGCTCAAACGCTACAAGGCCGGTATTCTTCCAGCTGAAGGCGATGATGTGACTGCGTGCAAAGTCACTGCCGTGATGGACCAGCACGCGTTCATGACCGTGGCGCCAGGGGTTGAGCTGCGCATTGGCGACATCATTTCGTTCGGCACTTCCCACCCTTGCCTCACGTTCGATAAGTGGCAGGTCGGCTGCCTGGTGGATGAGCAATTGCAGGTGATCGAATCCCTGGAAACCCGATTCTGAGTGTAACGCCATGACCCGTTTGTCTCCGCGCATCGCCCTCATCGGCGAATGCATGATCGAACTGCAACACCGCGCTGACGGCAGCCTGCACCAGAGTTTCGGTGGCGACACCTTGAACACGGCGGTGTACCTGCGCCGTGAGCTGGGTGAAACCGGCAGCGTGGATTACGTCACCGCCCTGGGCGATGACAGCTTCAGTGATGCCATGTGCAAGCAATGGAAAGATGAGGGCCTGGGCCTGGGCAGGGTCCAGCGCCTGCCCGGACGCCTGCCGGGTTTGTACTGCATCCAGACCGACGCCAATGGCGAGCGCAAATTCCTTTACTGGCGCAACGAAGCCGCCGTGCGCGACTGCTTCACTACGCCTGCCGCCGAACCGATCCTGGCCGCTTTGCCGGACTACGACGTGGTGTATTTCAGCGGCATTACCCTGGCGGTATTGGGTGATATCGGCCGCGAGCGCTTGCTGCAAACTCTGGTGGAGACCCGTCGTCGAGGGGGCAAGGTGGTGTTTGACAACAACTATCGGCCGCGTCTCTGGGCCGGTATTGACGCGGCGCGCACTGCGTATCACCGCGTATTGGCCGAGGTGGATATCGCCTTGCTGACCGAGGACGACGAACGCGCGCTGTTTGGTTATGCCGACAGTGAGCAGGTGTTCGCGGCTTATCCTGGCATTGACGAGGTGGTGCTCAAGCGTGGGGCAGATGACTGTCTGATCCGCTGGGCGGGGGAGCGCTTTGCGGTGCCGGCGGTGAAGGTCGAAAAGGTTGTCGATACGACGGCGGCGGGGGATTCATTCAGCGCGGCGTACTTGGCCAGTCGGCTCAAGGGCAGCTCGCCGGAGCAGGCTGCATTGGCCGGGCATCGGTTGGCAAGCCGGGTCATCCAGGTGCCTGGCGCACTCATTCCTCGCGTGTAAACCAAACCCGTGTGGTGAGCGGGCTTGCCTCGCGCTGGGCAAGCCTGCTCACCACAAAAAGCCGGTTTGACACCCGATTCATCAGTCGCGGTAGAACACCTGCACCAAGTGATAGCCGAACTTGCTCTTGATCGGTCCGTGAACCACCTTCACCGGCTTCTTGAAGATCACCGCATCAATCGCCCCCACCATCTGCCCGGGTCGCACTTCACCCAGGTCGCCGCCACGCTTGCCGGATGGGCAGGTGGAGTACTTCTTGGCCAGCACATCGAACGCTTCGCCCTTGGCTATGCGCTGCTTGAGTTGTTCGGCTTCTTCACTGGTTTTCACCAGAATGTGACGGGCTTGGGCTTTCATTGATCTCTACCAGGTGTGCGACGGCGCGCGATTATGCCTGAACTCATTCTTCGACGCTGATCATGCTGCGGATTTTCGTGGCCAGCAGGTCGATGGAAAACGGTTTGGCCACCATGTCCATGCCGTCCTCCAGGAACCCCTGGCGTTCGGCGGCTTTCTCGGCGTAACCCGTCATGAACAACACGCGCAAGCCAGGGCGATACTGGCGGGCGATCTCTGCCAGTTGCCTGCCGTTCATGCCCGGCAGGCCTACATCGGTCACCAGCAAGTCGACACGTAAATCCGACTCCAGCAGCGGCAACGCCGTCCGGGCATCCGCCGCCTGATGTGCGGTGTAGCCCAGCTCGTCGAGCACATTGACCACCAGCATGCGTACCGCGGGGTCGTCCTCGACCACCACCACCGCTTCACCCGCCAGGGCCACCGGCGCTTCACTCAAGTGCGGCGGCAGGCTGCTTTCCAGCGCGGTGCCGTACAGGCGAGGCAGGTACAGGCGCACGCACGTGCCCTGGCCCGGCTCGCTCTGGATCGTCACATGACCGCCGGACTGCTGGGCAAACCCGTAGATCATCGACAAACCCAGGCCGGTGCCTTGGCCAATGGGCTTGGTGGTGAAGAACGGGTCGAACGCCTTGGCAAGGATTTTCGGCGCCATGCCGGTGCCGTTGTCGCACACGCCGAGCATCACGTAGTCGCCGGCCTTGACCGGTTCGAGGGTGGTGATGTCGGTGCCATCCAGGTAGCTGTTGGCGGTTTCAATCAGCAGTTCGCCGCCATCGGGCATGGCGTCGCGGGCGTTGATCACTAGGTTGAGCAGGGCGTTTTCCAGTTGGCTGGCATCGGTGTTTACCGGCCAGATGTCGTGGCCCAGTTTCACCTTGAGCGTGATGTGCGCGCCTTTGGTGCGGCGGAACAAGTCCTCCAGGGAGGCGACCAATTGGTTCGGATCCAGCGGGCGCCGGTCCAGCGACTGACGGCGGGAGAACGCCAGCAAGCGGTGGGTGAGGGCGGCCGCGCGATGAGCGGAGGATACGGCGGCATCGGTAAAACGGCCGATTTCGTCACTGCGCCCGGCAGCGATATAGCGCTGCATCAGGTCCAGGCTGCCGATGATGCCGGTGAGCATGTTGTTGAAGTCATGGGCGATGCCGCCGGTGAGCTGGCCCACGGCTTCCATCTTTTGCGCATGGCGCAGGGCGTCTTCGGCGCGCTCGCGTTCGAACATCTCGTTCTGCAGGCGCTGGTTGGCTTCGGCCAGGGCCTGGGTGCGCTGGGCCACGCGCTCTTCAAGGTTTTCGTTGAGGTGGCGCAAGGCTTCTTCGGTGAGTTTGCGTTCGGTCTCATCGATCACAAAGATGTAGAAACCGTTCACCGAGCCGTCATTGCTGAAACGCGGCAGGTACTTCATCAAGGCGTGGCGGGGGCGGCCGTCGCGGTGGGGGGTGATGGTCATGAAGCTGCAGGCCTTGCCCTTGAGCGCGGCGGCGATCTTGTCTTCACGACCGGCATACACCTCGTCGCCGAGCACTTCACGGATGGTCTTGCCGTATAGCTCCTGGGGCGTCATGCCGTACCACTCCAGGTACGCGCTGTTGTTCAGGCGGAAACGCTGTTCATGGTCGACATACCCGATCAGCACCGGCATGGCGTTGATGATCAACTGCAGCTCGGTCTGGCTCTGGCGCAGGGCTTGCTCGGTGTGTTTGCGCTCGGTGAGGTCCAGTGCGGCCCCGAGGAAGCGCGCCGGACGGCCTTGATGATCTTTGTAGCAACGGCCACGGGCAAACACCCAGCGTACCTGGCCGTCCGCTAGCAACAGGCGGTATTCCTCGGCGTATTCGGTGCCGAAAGTGATGCAGTGCTTGATGCTGCCCGCCACCATGCCGCGGTCTTCCGGGTGCACGCCGTGCAGGTAGTCGCTGATCGGCAACAGGCGCGCATCGCTGGGGTCGACGCCGTGCAGGTAGGCAAAGTGCGCGTCGGCGATAAAGCGGTCTTCGCCGATGTCCCAGTCCCAGGTGCCCACCGCGTCGGTCGCCGCCAGGGCGAGCTGCAGGCGTTGTTCGGTGTTGTGCTGGGCCTTGCGGCGTTCGTTGGTTTCGATGGCGGTGACCAGGATGCCGGCCACGCGGGTGCTTTCATCGCGGATAGGGCTGTAGGTCAGGTCCAGCCAGATTTCCATGTCGCGATTGTTGCGCTGCAGCACGAAGCGCTGCTCGCTGAAGGTGCGTACCTGGCCACTCAGCACGGCGTCGTAGACCGGTGCGGTAAAGCTTTCCAGCTCCGGCCATGTCTGGTGCGCGGGCTGGCCCATGGCGGCGGGGTGTTTGTTGCCGGCCAACTGGGCAAAGCCGTCGTTGTAGAGTTGCGTGAGTTGGTCGCCCCACAGCAGGAGCATGGGCATTGGCGAGTGGACAACGATGTCCACGGCGGTGCGCAGGCTTTGCGGCCAATCGTTGGCCTCACCGAGCGGGCTTTGTGCCCAGTCCAGCCGCGCAATCAATGCGGCGGCTTCGCTGACGGTGGATGTTCCCTTCATGTTAAAGCCCTGAGCGTAACGCTTTGAAAAATGACAAGACCCATTATCCCGTGACTCGGGAACGGGTGACTACCCCCGAAAATAGCATGCATTCGGGGGTTATTTTCAAATGAGTACGACAGCGCTGAAACCTTTCATCCTTGAGCGAGTTCAGGGCGGTCGCGAAACTGCTCCAGAGCCTGCGGATTGGCCAACGCGTCGGTGTTCTTCACCGGCTCGCCGTGCACCACATTGCGCACCGCCAATTCAACGATCTTGCCGCTGATGGTGCGGGGGATGTCGGTGACAGCGAGGATCTTGGCCGGTACATGGCGGGGCGTAGTGTTGGCGCGGATCACCTGGCGGATCTGCTGCTCCAGGGTTTCGTCGAGTTCGACACCCTCGTTGAGGCGCACGAACAGCACCACGCGCACGTCCTCCTGCCAGCGTTGGCCGATGGCCAGGCTTTCCTGCACCTGGGGGATTTTTTCCACCTGGCGGTAGATCTCGGCCGTGCCGATCCGCACGCCGCCGGGGTTGAGCACGGCGTCGGAGCGCCCGTGAATCAGCAGGCTGCCGTTGGGGCGCTGTTCGGCGTAGTCGCCCTGGGCCCAGACACCGGGAAACTGGCTGAAATACGAAGCGCGCAGTTTCTTGCACTCCGGGTCGTTCCACAGGCCAATAGGCATGGCCGGGAAATGCCGGGTGCACACCAGTTCGCCTTTCTCGCCGATCAGCGGCCGGCCCTGGTCATCCCACACTTCGATGGCCATCGCCAGGCTCTTGCACTGCATTTCGCCGCGCCGCACCGGCAGCACCGGGTTGCCGATCACAAAGCAGGAGACGATGTCGGTGCCACCGGACATGGACGACAGGCACAGCTGCGCCTTGATCTCGCGGTACACGTAGTCGTAGCTCTGGGGCGACAGCGGCGAGCCGGTGGAAATCAATCCTTTGAGGCTACCCAGGTCGTGGCTCAGGCGCGGTTGCAAGCCGGCTTTTTCCAATGTGGCGAGAAACTTGGGGCTGGTGCCGAATACGCTGATCTTTTCTGCGTCAATCAGATCGATCAGCCGTTCCGGCCCAGGGTGAAACGGCGAGCCGTCATACAACACCGCCGTGGCGCCGATGGCCAAGACCGACACCAGCCAGTTCCACATCATCCAGCCGCAGGTGGTGTAGTAGAACAGGCAGTCGTCGCGAGACAGGTCGGCATGCAGGCCGTGTTCCTTGAGGTGAGTGAGCAGTACGCCGCCAGTACCGTGGATGATGCACTTGGGCACGCCGGTGGTGCCGCTGGAATAGAGGATGTACAGCGGATGATCGAACGGCACCGCGACGAATTGGGGTTCGCCGCCGGGTTGGTAGAAGTCTTGCCACAGCGCGACGCCAGCGTGGGTCTGATAGTCCGAAACCCGGGCCTGGGGCCGCGCGTACGGCACGATGATCAGTTGCTCCAGGGACGGCAGCCGTTCGAGGATTTCATTGAGCTTGGCGCTTTGGTCGATGTCTTTGCCGGCATAACGATAACCGGCGCAGGTGATCAACACCTTGGGTTCGATCTGGCCGAAACGGTCGATCACGCCCTGGGTGCCGAAGTCCGGCGATGAGCACGACCAGATCGCGCCGAGGCTGGTGGTGGCGAGCATGCCCACCAGGGTTTGCCAGGTGTTGGGCATGCACGCGGCGACGCGGTCACCCTGGACAACCCCGGCGGCGCGCAGGCTGTGTTGCAGGCCGGCGACGTGGGCGGCCAGTTCGGCGTAGGTCAATTGCTCGCGCTGGCCGTCTTCGCTGAGGGCGACCACGGCGGGGTGGTCGTCGCGGCGGCGCAACAGGTGCTCGGCAAAGTTCAGGGTGGCGCCGGGAAACCATTGTGCACTGGGCATCTCGGCGTCCTCGATCAGCACCGCCGTCGGCGGGCTGCGAAATTGCACGTCGAAATAGTCCACGATCGCCCGCCAGAAATCCGGACGCCGGTCGATGCTCCACTGGTGCAGCGCCGGGTAATCGCTGAGCTGCACGCTATAGCGTTCGTTGATGTAGCGCCGGAACTGGTCCATCCGCGTGTGGGCGATGCGTTCGGGGGAGGGTTGCCAGAGGATGTCGGACATCAGCGAGGTCTCTTGTTCTTATCTAGGTCTTCCACACAATACAGTTCAAATGTGGGAGGGGGCTTGCCCCCTCCCACATTTTGAACTCCAGTGTCTCGTGTTACTGGGCCAGCCAGCCGCCATCGATGTTCCAGGCGGCGCCGCGCACCTGGCTGCCGGCTTCGCTGCATAAAAACAACACCAACTCACCCAGCTGCGGCGGCGTCACAAATTCCAGCGACGGCTGCTTCTCCGCCAGCAAGTCATGCTGAGCCTGCTGCGGGTCTACGCCGTTGGCGGCGCGATCATCAATCTGCTTCTGCACCAGTGGCGTCAGTACCCAGCCGGGGCAGATGGCGTTACAGGTGACATTGCTGGTGGCCGTTTCCAGGCCCACCACTTTGGTCAGGCCGATCACGCCATGTTTGGCCGCGACGTACGCCGCCTTGCCCACCGAGCCGACTTGCCCATGCACAGACGCGATATTGACGATACGCCCCCAGCCCTTGGCCTTCATCCCCGGCAAGCTCAAGCGCGTGCTGTGGAACACCGAAGACAGGTTGATCGCAATGATCGAGTCCCAGCGTTCGACAGGGAAGTCTTCGACCGCCGCCACATGCTGAATGCCGGCGTTGTTGACCAGGATGTCCACGCCACCGAATTCACGCTTGGCGTAGGCGATCATGTCGGCGATCTGCGCCGGGTCGCTGACATCGGCCGGGTGGTGGCCGACCTTGCCGCCGAACGCCTGCACCTGGGCGATCACTGCGCTGGCGTCGCCGAAGCCGTTGAGGATCAGGTTGGCGCCGGCCTTGGCCAGGCTCAAGGCGATGCCCAGGCCGATACCGCTGGTGGAGCCGGTGACCAGGGCGGTCTTGCCGTTCAATGTCGTCATGAAAACCTCACACAATGCCGGTGGCGTAGAAAGTGCCGATCACCACGAACACCGCGAGGGTCTTGATGATCGTGATACCGAAAATATCCTTGTAGGCTTCGCGGTGCGTCAGGCCGGTGACCGCGAGCAGCGTGATCACCGCGCCGTTGTGGGGCAGGGTGTCCATGCCGCCGCTGGCCATGGCCGCGACGCGGTGCAGGACTTCAAGGGGGATATTGGCCGCATGGGCCGCCGAAATGAAGCTCTCGGACATGGCCGCCAGAGCGATGCTCATGCCGCCCGACGCAGAGCCAGTGATACCGGCCAGCAGGGTCACGGTAATCGCTTCGTTGACCAGCGGGTTGGGGATGCCTTTGAGCCAGTCCGCCAGTACCAGAAAGCCCGGCAGCGAAGCGATCACCGCACCAAAGCCGTATTCCGACGCCGTGTTCATCGCTGCCAGCAACGCGCCGCTGACCGCACTTTTACTGCCTTCGGCGAGCTTGCTCTTGATCGCCGAGAAACCGAACACCAGCACCACGATAATCCCCACCAGCAATGCCGCCTGCACCGCCCAGATCGCGGTGAGCTTGGCGATTTCGGTGGTCACCGGCGTGGTCATGCCCGGCAGGGAGAGGCTGTGGGTCTTGCCGTACCACTGCGGAATCCAGTGAGTGAACAACAGGTTCATCACGCCCACCAGGATCAGCGGTGACAGCGCGAGCCAGGGGTTGGGCAGCGCCAGGTTGTCGGCGGTTTCCGGTTCGTTGCGCAGTTCGGTGCCGTAACCTTCACCGGCGCGCTGGGCCTTGTTGCGTTGGCGTGCCAGGTAGAGCATGCCGGCGCAGAACACGAAGATCGTGCCAATCAAGCCCAGCCATGGCGCGGCCCAGGCGGTGGTGTTGAAGAAGGTGCTGGGGATGATGTTCTGGATCTGCGGCGTGCCGGGCAGGGCGTCCATGGTGAACGAAAACGCGCCGAGGGCGATGGTCGCCGGGATCAGACGTTTCGGGATATTGCTCTGGCGAAACATCTCTGCCGCGAACGGGTACACCGCAAACACCACCACGAACAGCGACACACCGCCATAGGTGAGCAGTGCGCAGACCAGCACGATCACTAGCATCGCCTGGCGCGTGCCGAGCAAGCGGATCGCCGCCGCCACGATCGAACGTGAGAAGCCCGACAGCTCGATCAGCTTGCCGAACACCGCGCCGAGCAGGAATACCGGGAAATACAGTTTGATAAAGCCGACCATCTTCTCCATGAACACCCCGGTAAAGGCGGGTGCGACGGCGGACGGATCGGTCAGCAGGACAGCGCCGAGGGCGGCGATGGGGGCAAACAGGATAACGCTATAGCCACGGTAGGCAGCCAGCATCAGCAACGCGAGCGCTGCCAGGGCAATGATCACACTCATGGTGTGTCTCCATCGGATTGTTATTTTTGTGGGGTGAAACTGTGGGAAGGGTTATAGCGAGATGCGTGCCAATTAACTAACTGTTTGAAATATAAGGATAAATTATAGCGATTGGATTGGCGTTATCAGATTTGTCCCGTATTCGAGACTCATAAAGATCAAATGTGGGAGCGGGCTTGCTCGCGAATGCGGCGTATCAGCAACGAATTAGGCGGCTGGCACACCGTATTCGCGAGCAAGCCCGCGCCCACATTGGACTGTCTTCATATTTGGAATGAAGTCTCTCTATTGAGACTGAGTGAGGTCCAGCGCCACCATTTTCTTGTACAGCGTCGAGCGCCCGAGCCCTAATCGATTGGCCGCCTCTATCACATTCCCCTCACACGCCCGCAACGCCGCGCCAATCACCTGCCGATCAAACCGCTCCCGCGCCGCGCTGAAACTCTCCCCCTCGACCGCCGCCACCGCGCTGGCACGTTCCACCGGCGTAAAGGTGCCAATCGCCGCCCGAATCTCCCTGGCATCCAACACCAGGTCATCACTCAGCAACGCCGCCCGCTCCAGCACATTGCGCAGCTCACGGATATTCCCCGGCCACGCATGCTGTGCCAGCAGCGCCAGTGCCTCACGGTCCAGCTCATGCTGGCTGCGCAGTTCCTCAAGAATCGCCTCGCTCAACGCCGGGATATCCTCCAGGCGCTCACGCAGCGGCGGCACCTGGATCGGCAGCACGTTCAGCCGGTAATACAGGTCCGCGCGGAATTCGCCACGTTTGATCGCCGCTTCCAGGTCCATGGACGTGGCCGCGATCACCCGTACATCGCTGTGCAGCATCTCGTTGGAGCCCACCGGCTCGAATTCCTTTTCCTGCAACACCCGCAACAATTTGCTTTGCAGCGGCAGGGGCATGTCGCCGATCTCATCGAGGAACAGCGTGCCACCCTGGGCAATCTGGAATTTACCCGGACGGCCCTTGCGGTCGGCGCCGGTAAACGCACCCGGCGCGGTGCCGAAGAACTCGGCCTCCAGCAGATCAGCGGGAATCGCCGCGCTGTTGATGCTGACAAAGGCCTTGTGCGCACGGCTTGAGGCGCCGTGAATCGCCTGGGCCAGCAACTCTTTGCCGGTGCCGGTCTCCCCCAGCAGCAATACCGGCGACTCGGCGCTGGCGCTGCGTCGCGCCCGGCGTTTGACTTCGAGGCTGGCGGCGCTCGTGCCGATAAAGTGCGCGAAGTTGTATTTGCTCTGGCGTGAGCGCAGCAGCGAGCGTGTGGAGGCCAGTTCCTGCTGCATGCTCAGGTAGCGCTCGATCAGCGGCGACAGGTTGCGCAGTTCATCAAACAGGGCAAAGCCGATCGCCCCGATCACCGCGCCGGCCTCGTTGTGGATCGGCAAGCGCATCACCACCAGCGGGCCTTTGGGTGTGTCCTGGATGTCCAGCAGGATCGGCTGGTCATTGCGCACCACCTGGCGCAACAGGCTGTTGGAAATCACCTGCTCGCACGGCTGGCCGATGGCTTCGTCGGCGCTCTTGAGGCCGAAACGCTTGGCGTAGCGCTCGTTCATCCACACGATGTTGGCGTCGCGGTCGACGATCACCGTGCCTTCGCTGGACTGCTCGATGATCTCGAACAGCGACTGGATGGCCAGGCCACGAACCTGCTGGTAGTCCTTGAGGTTGTCGGTGATGTTCATATTTATGCCGTCACACAAGTGGGGGAGCGCTTACAAGGGGATATGCGCCGCTGCCAGCAGCTCTTTGGTGTAAGGGTGTTGTGGTGCATCGAACACCGCATGACTGGCGCCGCGCTCCACCACCTGGCCGTCCTTGATCACGATCATATCGTGAGCCATGGCGCGCACCACCGCCAGGTCATGGCTGATAAACAGGTAGGTCAGGCCGTACTTGTCTTGCAGCTCACGCAGCAACGCCACCACTTGTTTCTGTACGGTACGGTCAAGGGCCGACGTGGGTTCATCCAGCAGCATCAGCGCCGGCTTGAGCACCAGGGCGCGGGCGATGGCGATGCGTTGGCGCTGGCCGCCGGAAAACTCATGGGGGTAACGGTGACGGCTGGCGGGGTCGAGGCCCACATCCTTGAGCACCTGGATCACCTGCGCATCGCGGTCGGCCAGGCTGCACGGCGCGTGCACCTCCAGGCCTTCGCTGATGATTTGTTCTACGGTCATGCGTGGGCTGAGGCTGCCGTAAGGGTCCTGGAACACCACCTGCATCTGCTTGCGCCATGGGCGCATCTGCTGGTTATTCAGCGGGTCGAGGGCTTCACCCTGGAAGCGGATGCTACCGGTGGAGTCCAGCAGCCTCAGAATCGCCTGGCCCAGGGTGGACTTGCCCGAGCCGGACTCGCCGACAATCCCCAGGGTCTTGCCGCGCTGCACGCTGAGGCTGATGCCGTCCACTGCACGCAGGTAGGTCTTGCGGCGGAACAACCCACCGCCAAGGCGGAATTGTACGGTCAAGTCGTCCACCTGTAACACCGTCTCGCGTTCGTCGCTGCACAGCGCATCCGCGTCCGGTTCCGCATCCAGCAGCAGACGGCTGTAGGGGTGTTGCGGCGCATTGAACAGGGTCCGGCAGTCAGCCTGCTCGACAATCTCGCCAGCCCGCATCACGCACACGCGCTGGGCAATGCTGCGCACCAGATTGAGGTCGTGGCTGATCAGCAGCAGCGACATGCCCAGGCGCTTTTGCAGGGACTTGAGCAGCAGCAGGATCTTGCGCTGCACCGTTACATCCAGCGCGGTGGTGGGTTCGTCAGCGATCAGCAGTTCCGGCTCGCAGGCCAGGGCCATGGCGATCATCACCCGCTGGCGTTGCCCGCCGGACAGTTGATGGGGATAGGCCTTGAGCCGCTCCTGGGGCTTCTGGATGCCCACCAGGTCGAGCAATTCCAGGATGCGGGCCTGGGCAGCCTTGCCACCGAGGCCCTTGTGCAGCAACAGGGTTTCGCCGATCTGCTTTTCGATGCTGTGCAAAGGGTTCAGGGAGGTCATCGGCTCCTGGAAGATCATCGCAATACGGTTGCCGCGCAGCTTCTGCAGGGTCGCCGCCGACGCGCCGATCAGTTCCTGGCCACGGTACTGGATGGAACCGGTGGTTTCAGTGCCGGCTTCGGGGAGTAATTGCAGGATCGAGTGGGCGGTTACCGACTTGCCCGAGCCCGACTCGCCTACCAGCGCCAGGCATTCGCCGGGGCGTACGTCCAGGCTCAGGTTGCGCACCACGGTCTGGCCGCTGAAGGCGACGCTGAGGTCGCGAATTTCGATCAGGTTCATAGGTGGTCACTCATGAGCGGGGGTCGAAGGCATCACGCAATGCCTCGCCGATAAACACCAGCAGCGACAGGATCAGCGCCAGTGTGAAGAACGCCGTCAGGCCCAGCCAGGGCGCTTGCAGGTTCTGCTTGCCCTGGGCGATCAACTCGCCCAGCGAGGCGCTGCCTGCGGGCATGCCGAAACCGAGGAAATCCAGGGCGCTCAGGGTTGAAATTGCGCCGGTCAGGATAAACGGCAAGTAGCTCAAGGTGGCGGTCATGGCGTTGGGCAGGATGTGCCGGCGAATGATCTTGCCGTCACCCAGGCCCAAGGCCCGAGCAGCCTTGACGTATTCAAGGTTGCGCCCACGCAGGAACTCTGCGCGCACCACGTCCACCAGGGCCAGCCAGGAAAACAGCGCCATGATCCCCAGCAGCCACCAGAAGTTCGGCTCGACAAAGCCGGACAGGATGATCAACAGGTACAGCACCGGCAACCCGGACCACACTTCCAGCACGCGCTGGCCGATCAGGTCCACCCAGCCGCCGTAATAGCCCTGCAAAGCCCCGGCCGCGATGCCGATGGCGGCGCTTATGGCCGTGAGCGCCAAGGCAAACAGGATCGACACCCGTGCGCCAAAGATCACCCGCGCCAATACATCCCGCGACTGGTCATCGGTGCCCAGCCAGTTCACCGCCGATGGCGGGCTGGGGGCAGGGCGGGTCAGCTCGTAGTTGGGCGTGTCGTCGCTGAACGGAATCGGAGGGAACAGCATCCAGCCGCCGTCCTGCTCAATCAGCTTTTTCACATAGTCACTGCGGTAGTCGGCCTGAAATGGCAACTGGCCGCCGAACGCCTGCTCGGTGTAACGCTTGAATACCGGGAAATACAGTTCGTTCTTGAAACTCAGCACCAAGGGCTTGTCGTTGGCGATCAACTCACCGCCCAGTGTCAGGATAAACAGGCCGATGAACAGCCACAGCGACCACCAGCCGCGACGGTTCTTCTTGAAGCGCTCGAAACGTCGGCGCGCCACGGGAGACAGGTTAAGCATCAGGCGTTCCTCGCGGCAAAGTCGATACGCGGGTCCACCAGGGTGTAGCAGAGGTCACCGATGAGTTTTATCAAGAGGCCGAACAAGGTGAAGATGAACAGCGAGCCAAATACCACCGGGTAATCGCGGGAGACGGCGGCTTCGTAGCTCATGCGGCCCAGGCCATCCAGGGAGAAGATCACCTCGATCAGCAGGGAACCGGCGAAGAATACGGCGATAAACGCCTGGGGAATTCCCGAGATGACCAGCAACATGGCATTGCGGAACACGTGTCCATACAACACACGCCTTTCGCTCAAGCCCTTGGCGCGGGCGGTCACCACGTACTGGCGCGTGATTTCATTCAAGAATGAGTTCTTGGTGAGGATGGTCAGGGTGGCAAACCCGCCGATGACCAGCGAGGTGACTGGCAATACCAGGTGCCAGAAATAATCGGCAATCTTGCCCACGGTGCTCAGCTCTTCGAAGTTTTCCGACACCAGCCCGCGCACCGGGAACCAGTTCAGCGACGTGCCGCCAGCAAAGACCACGATCAGGAACATCGCGAACAGGAACGCCGGCATGGCATAGCCGATGACAATCGCGGTGCTGCTCCACACATCGAAGCTGCTGCCATGGCGCACGGCCTTGCGAATCCCCAGGGGGATCGACACCAGGTAGGTGATCAGCGTGGCCCACAGGCCGAGCGAGAGGGTGACCGGCATTTTTTCCAGAATGAGGTCGATCACCGTCTTGCCGCGAAAGAAGCTGTTACCAAAGTCCAGCTGGGCGTAGCTCTTGAGCATCAGCCACAAACGCTCCGGTGCCGGCTTGTCGAAGCCGTATTGTTTTTCGATGTCTGCGATCAACTTAGGGTCCAGGCCGCGGCTGGCGCGGGAGCCGCCGCTGATGCCTTCGCCGGACGATCCGCCGACGGCACCGCCGCCAATGCCTTGCAAGTGGGCAATGGCTTGTTCTACCGGGCCGCCCGGAGCTGCCTGGACGATCACGAAATTCACCAGCAGGATGATCACCAGCGTCGGGATGATCAGCAGCAGGCGCCGCACGATATAGGCAAACATCAGCGCGCACCTCCGCGTTTTTTCAGCTCAGCGTTCATTTGCTCGTTGGTCAGGGGCGTGGGGCTGATTTCCCACCAGGTTTCCAGGGCTTCATCGTTTTTCGCCTCGATGGCCGGGCGGCCGAAGCGGTTCCACCAGGCGGCAGAGGTGCCGGGCGGATAGTAGTTGGGGATCCACAGGTAATTCCATTGCAGTACCCGGTCCAGTGCGTGGGCGTAGGTGAGCATCTGCGCCTGGGTGTCGGCCTTGACCAGGCCCTTGATCAGGCTGTCGACGGCCGGGTCCTTGAGCACCATGTAGTTATTGGCGCCGGGGTCAAAGGCGGCGGCCGAGCCGAAGTAGTTGTAGAGTTCCATGCCCGGCGAGGTGGTGACCGGGAAGCCGGTGACGATCATGTCGTAGTCCCGTGCCATCACCCGGTTCACATATTGGGAGGCGTCGATACGGCGGATATTCAGGGTGATACCGATCTGCGCGAGGTTGCGTTTGTACGGCAGCAACAGGCGTTCGAGGCCAGATTGGGCATTAAGGAAGGTAAACTCCAGCGGCTCGCCCTCGGCGTTAACCAGCTTGTCGCCGTGCGGTTTCCAGCCGGCCTCTTCCAACAACGCCAAGGCTTGCAGCTGTTTGTCGCGGATCATGCCGCTGCCGTCGGTCACCGGTGCCTTGAACACCTGGGTGAACACCTCGTCGGGCACCTGGCCGCGCAAGGGTTCAAGAATCGCCAGTTCCTCTTGGGTCGGCGGCTGGGTGGCTGCCAGCGGGCTATTGGAGAAGAAGCTTTGCTGGCGGATGTACATATTGCGCATCATCTGCCGGTTGGCCCATTCGAAGTCCCACAGCATTGCGAGGGCCTGGCGCACGCGGCGGTCCTTGAAGACTGGTTTTTGCACGTTGAACACATAACCCTGGGCCGGTTGCGGCATCTCCTTGGCCAAGTGCGCGCGTTGCAGGCGGCCATCATCCAGGGCCGGGCCGTTGTAGCCGATGGAGTAACCGGTGGCAGAAAATTCGCGGTTGAAATCGTAGGCACCGCCGCGCAATACCTGGCGGGCCACCTCGGTGTCGCCGAAGTACTCCAGGCTCAGGTGATCGAAGTTGTACAGGCCACGGCTGACGGGCAGGTCCTTGCCCCACCAGTTCGGGTCGCGGGTGAAGGTAATGGTGCTGCCGGAGTCGATCTTGCTGACCTTGTAAGGGCCGCTGCCCAGTGGGGCTTCATAGCCGCCGCCGTTGGCAAAGTCGCGGGTCTTCCACCAGTGCTCTGGGAACACCGGCAGGGTGGCGATATCCAGGGGCAGGGTGCGGTTTTCATTGCTGGAGAAGTCGAAACGCACTTGGCGCTCGCCCTCGACCTCGACGTGCTTGACGTCGGCGAACAGGGTGCGAAAGCGCAGACTGCCCTGGGTCATCAGCAGGTCGAAGCTGTAGCGTACGTCTTCGGCGGTGATTGGCTTGCCGTCGGCGAAACGTGCCTTGGGGTTGAGGAAAAACTGCAGCGACAGGCCGTCATCGGCGCGCTCCATCTTTTCGGCAACCAGGCCGTAGACGGTGTAGGGCTCGTCCAGGGAGCGCTGGGCCAGGGGCGCATACAGCCAGCCGTCGACCTGTGAAACCCCGATGCCTTTGTCGATATACGGCAGCACGTGGTCGAAGCGCCCGATCTCGATGGCCGAACGGCGCAGGCTGCCGCCCTTGGGGGCATTCGGGTTGGCATAGTCGAAATGGGTAAAGCCGGCGGCGTACTTGGCCGGTTCACCGTAAACGGTCAGGTACGGTTGGGGCGCCGCGATCACGACGCTGCTGGCCAGCAGCAGGGCCAGTGTCGAACTAAAAATGTAGGAAAAAGCCAATCGCATTGTCAGCCTTGAATGCCGTGTGAAGTAGAAAAGGGATTTGTACGCTAACGGCATCAGCGTCGCCAGTCATCACATGCACAACGGCCCACCAAAAGGCGGGCCGTCGTTTAGACCATCAGCACAGACAGGATCAGTCCTGGCGGCTGGTGACTTCCAGCAGGTGGTAGCCGAACTGGGTTTTCACCGGGCCTTGCACGGTGTTGACCGGGGCGCTGAACACGACGGTATCGAATTCCTTGACCATCTGGCCTGGGCCGAACGAACCCAGGTTGCCGCCGTCGCGGCTGGATGGGCAGCTGGAGTTGGCTTTGGCGATTTCTGCGAAATCGGCGCCGCCTTCGATTTGGGCCTTGAGTTCGTTGCACTTGTCTTCAGTGGAAACGAGGATGTGACGGGCGGTTGCTTTGGCCATGGGGAGTAACTCCTTGAATGAAAAGGGTGAGCCTACCGGATTCAGGCGGTTATTTCTTGGCAAAGTTCCGTTGGAGTGGTGGTGTACATATCCGTTACCGAAAAAACGGATTGGTACACGATCAAACCAAAAACGCCGCCTCCAACAACTGCCGCGTATACCCATGCTGCGGCGCAGCAAAGATCTCGGCCGCATCCCCCTGTTCCACTACCTGCCCATGCTTTACCACCATCAACTGATGGCTCAGCGCCTTGACCACCGCCAAATCATGGCTGATAAACAGATAGGTCAAGTTGTACTTGGCCTGCAAACTGCGCAACAACTCCACCACCTGCCGCTGCACCGTGCGATCCAGCGCCGACGTCGGCTCATCCAGCAGGATCAGGCGCGGCTTGAGCACCAACGCCCGGGCAATGGCAATGCGCTGACGCTGGCCACCGGAGAACTCATGGGGATACCGATGGCGCGACTCCGGATCCAACCCCACTTCCTTGAGTGCCGCAATAATCGCCACCTCTTGCTCGGCCGGCGTACCCATCTTGTGGATGCGCAACCCTTCACCGACGATCTCACTGACACACATCCGCGGGCTCAGGCTGCCGAACGGGTCCTGGAACACCACTTGCATTTCCCGGCGCAGCGGGCGCACCTGCTGCTGGCTGAGTGTATCCAGTTGCTGGCCTTCAAAACGAATGCCGCCCTTGCTCGCGATCAACCGCAGAATCGCCAGGCCCAGGGTGGATTTGCCCGAGCCGCTTTCGCCGACAATGCCCAGGGTCTGCCCCTGGGGCAGGCTGAAGTTGATGCCGTCCACCGCCTTGACGTAATCGACGGTGTTGCGCAAAAAGCCCTTCTTGATCGGGAACCAGACTTTCAGGTTATCCACCTCCAGCAGTGGAGGGCCGATTGCATTGCTCGCAGGTCCGCCGCTGGGCTCAGCCGCAAGCAGCTCCTGGGTGTACGGATGCTGGGGCGACTGGAACAGCGTTTCACAATCGGCCTGCTCGACGATGCAACCCTTTTGCATCACGCACACGCGGTGGGCGATGCGCCGCACCAGGTTCAAGTCGTGGCTGATCAGCAACAGCGCCATGCCCAGGCGCGCCTGCAGTTCCTTGAGCAATTCGAGGATCTTCAACTGCACCGTCACATCCAGCGCCGTGGTCGGCTCATCGGCGATCAGCAGCTCCGGTTCATTGGCCAGGGCCATGGCGATCATCACCCGCTGGCGCTGGCCGCCGGACAGCTCATGGGGCAGGGCCTTGAGGCGTTTGTGCGGTTCGGGAATGCCCACCAGGTCCAGCAACTCCAGGGTGCGCTGGGTGGCGACTTTACCTTGCAGCCCCTTGTGCAGGCCGAGCACCTCGTTGATCTGCTTCTCGATGGAATGCAGCGGGTTCAACGAGGTCATCGGCTCCTGGAAGATCATCGCGATACGGTTGCCGCGAATATGGCGGATGGTTTTTTCTTTCAGCGTGAGCAAGTCCTGCCCGGCATAGTTGATGGTGCCGGAGGGGTGCCGCGCAAGCGGGTAGGGCAGCAGGCGCAGGATCGAATGGGCGGTCACCGATTTGCCCGAGCCGCTTTCGCCCACCAGAGCGATTGTCTCGCCACGCTTGATGTCGAAGCTGACGTTGTTCACCACGCGGTGGTGATGGTCGCCCGTGACGAACTCGACGGAGAGGTCGCGGATTTCGATCAGATTGTCCTGATTCATCTCATTTCCTCGGGTCGAAGGCATCGCGAGCGGACTCGCCGATAAACACCAGCAAACTCAACATGATCGCCAGCACGGCAAAGGCACTCATGCCCAGCCACGGCGCTTGCAGGTTGGATTTGCCCTGGGCCACCAGTTCACCCAACGACGGCGAACCGGCCGGCAAGCCGAAGCCGAGGAAGTCCAGGGCGGTGAGGGTGCCGATGGCGCCGGTGAGAATGAACGGCATAAAGGTCATGGTCGACACCATCGCATTGGGCAGGATGTGCCGGAACATGATCGCGCCGTTCTGCATGCCCAACGCCCTGGCGGCGCGCACGTATTCCAGGTTGCGCCCGCGCAGGAACTCGGCGCGCACCACGTCCACCAGGCTCATCCACGAGAACAGCAACATGATGCCGAGCAGCCACCAGAAGTTGGGTTGCACAAAACTCGCAAGGATGATCAGCAGGTACAGCACCGGCAATCCGGACCAGATCTCCAGGAAGCGCTGCCCGGCCAGGTCGACCCAACCGCCATAGAAACCCTGCAGGGCCCCGGCGATCACGCCGATGATCGAACTGAGTACCGTGAGGGTCAGGGCAAACAGTACCGACACGCGGAAGCCGTAGATGACCCGCGCCAGCACGTCGCGGCCCTGGTCATCGGTGCCCAGCCAGTTCACGGAAGAGGGCGGCGCCGGCGCGGGCACCTTGAGGTCGTAGTTGATGCTCTGGTAACTGAACGGAATCGGCGCCCACAAGGTCCAGGCGTCCTTGGCCTTGAGCAGTTCCTGGATATACGGGCTCTTGTAGTTGGCCTCCAGCGGGAATTCACCGCCAAAGGTGGTCTCCGGGTAGCGCTTGAGCGCCGGGAAATACCAGCCGCCGTCGTAGTGCACGGCCAGCGGCTTGTCGTTGGCGATCAGCTCGGCGCCCAGGCTCAGCACGAACAGGCTCAGGAACAGCCACAGCGACCACCAGCCACGCTTATTGGCCTTGAATCGCTCGAACCGGCGGCGATTGAGGGGGGATAGATTCATCTCAATGCTCCCGGCTGGCAAAGTCGATACGCGGATCGACCAGGGTGTAGGTGAGGTCGCCGATCAGTTTCACGATCAGCCCCAGCAGGGTGAAGATAAACAGCGTGCCGAACACCACCGGGTAGTCGCGGTTGATCGCCGCTTCAAAACTCATCAAGCCCAGGCCGTCCAGAGAGAAGATCACCTCCACCAGCAGGGACCCCGTGAAGAAAATCCCGATGAAGGCCGAAGGGAAACCGGCGATCACCAGCAACATTGCGTTGCGGAATATATGGCCGTACAGCACACGGTGATTGGTCAGGCCCTTGGCTTTGGCTGTAACCACGTACTGCTTGTTGATCTCGTCGAGAAAGCTGTTCTTGGTCAGCAGCGTCATGGTGGCGAAGTTGCCGATCACCAGGGCCGTGATGGGCAGCGCCAGGTGCCAGAAGTAATCGAGGATCTTGCCGCCCCAGCTCAGTTCGTCGAAGTTGTTCGACGTGAGCCCGCGCAAGGGGAACCAGTCCAGGTAACTGCCGCCGGCAAACACCACGATCAGCAAAATCGCAAACAGGAAGGCCGGGATCGCGTAGCCGACAATGATTGCCGAACTGGTCCACACATCGAAATGGCTGCCGTGCCGCGTGGCCTTGGCGATCCCCAGGGGAATCGACACCAGGTACATGATCAGCGTGCTCCATAGCCCGAGGGAGATGGACACCGGCATCTTTTCCTTGATCAGGTCGATGACCTTGGCGTCACGGAAGAAACTGTCGCCAAAATCCAGCTGGGCGTAGTTCTTGACCATGATCCACAGACGTTCCGGCGCCGATTTGTCGAAGCCGTACATCTTTTCGATTTCCTTGATCAGCGCCGGGTCAAGGCCCTGGGCGCCACGGTAGCTGCTGGAACCGGCCACCGACACTTCGGCACCGCCGCCGGCAATGCGGCTGGTGGCACCCTCGAAACCTTCAAGCTTGGCGATCATCTGTTCTACCGGCCCGCCGGGGGCGGCCTGAATGATGACGAAGTTGATCAGCAGGATCCCGAACAGCGTGGGGATGATCAGTAACAGGCGGCGAAAGATATAGGCCAGCATTTAATCGCCTCCGCTCGCCGGATCGGCACTTGTTTCCAGGGTAACCGCAGGTTTTACGTCGGGTTTGGCCCACCAGGTGGCGGTGCCGACGTCGTAGCGCGGCGGGACTTTGGGATGGCCCAAGTGATCCCAGTACGCCACGCGGAAGGTCTTGATATGCCAGTTTGGGATCACGTAGTAGCCGAACTGCAACGCACGGTCCAGGGCCTTGGCGTGTGCCACCAGGCTCTTGCGCGAATCGGCGTCGATCAGCTCTTCCACCAGTTGGTCGATGGCCGGGTCCTTGAGGCCCATGTAGTTACGGCTGCCGGGCTTGTCGGCGCTGGAGGACTTCCAGAACTCGCGCTGTTCGTTCCCCGGCGAGGTGGACTGCGGGAAGCTGCCCACCAGCATATCGAAGTCCCGCGAGCGAATTCGGTTGATGAACTGTGAGACGTCCACCCGACGGATCACCAGGTCGATACCCAAGTCGGCCAGGTTGCGCTTGAACGGCAGCAGGATGCGTTCGAACTCGGTCTGGGCCAGCAAGAACTCGATGGTTACCGGTTTTCCGCTGGTGTCGACCATCTTGTCGTCGACGATGCGCCAACCGGCTTCCTGCAACAGTTGGTAGGCCTCGCGCTGCTGGGTGCGGATCATGCCGCTGCCGTCGGTCTTGGAAGGTTCGAAGGCCTGGGTGAAGACTTCAGGCGGGATCTTGCCGCGCAGCGGTTCGAGGATCGCCAGTTCATCCGGGCCGGGCAGGCCGGTGGCCGCCATCTCGGAGTTCTCGAAATAGCTGCGGGTGCGGGTATAGGCGCCGTTGAACAGCTGCTTGTTGCTCCATTCGAAATCCAGTAACAGGCTGATGGCCTTGCGCACGCGCACGTCCTGGAACATCGGCTTGCGCATGTTGAACACGAAGCCCTGCATGCCCGTGGGGTTGCCGTTGGGGATTTCTTCCTTGATCAGGCGCCCCTGTGCAACCGCCGGGATGTTGTAGGCGTTGGCCCAATTCTTGGCGCTGAACTCCAGCCAGTAGTCGAACTGCCCGGCCTTGAGGGCTTCGAGGGACACGGTGCTGTCGCGGTAGTAGTCAGTGATGCGGTTGTCGAAATTGTAGAAGCCTTGGGTGATCGGCAGATCCTTGGCCCAGTAATCCTTGACCCGCTCGTAGCGAATCATGCGCCCGGCCTTGACCTCGGCGACCTTGTACGGCCCGCTGCCCAGCGGCACTTCGAGGTTGCCCTTGGCAAAATCACGGGTGGCCCACCAATGCTTGGGCAATACCGGCAGTTGCCCGAGGATCAGCGGTAATTCGCGGTTATTGGTGCGTTTGAACTTGAACAGCACCTTCAGCGGGTCTTCGGCGACCACTTCGTCGACGTCGGCGTAGTAAGTGCGATAGATCGGCGAGCCTTCCTTGATCAGTTCCTGGAAGGTAAACACCACGTCTTCGGCGCGGATCGGGTGGCCATCGTGAAAGCGTGCTTCGGGGCGCAAATAGAAGCGTACCCAGCTGTTGTCCGGGGCTTTTTCGATCTTGCCGGCGACCAGGCCGTATTCGGTGATGGGCTCGTCCAGGCTTTGCATAGCCAGGGTGTCGTAAATCAGGCCGAGGTTGTCGGCTGGCACGCCCTTGCTGATGTAGGGGTTGAGGCTGTCGAAGCCGCCCATGGCGGACTCGCGGAAGGTGCCGCCCTTGGGCGCGTCCGGATTCACATAGTCGAAGTGCTTGAAGTCGGCGGGGTATTTTGGGGGTTCGTTGTAGAGCGTCAACGCATGTTGCGGGGCGGCTTGGGCCGCGGTGCACAGCAGCAGGCCGCCGAGCAGTGCAGTACGCAAATACATCATTGGGCTTTCTCCGAAGCTTTCAGCCACCACGCGCTCAGGCCCAGGCTATAGGGCGGCGTGGTGACAAAGGCGAACCGGTTGCGGTACGCCAAGCGATGATAGTTGAGGTACCAGTTGGGAATACTGTAATGCTGCCACAGCAGCACCCGGTCCAGGGCACGGCCGGCGGCCAGTTGCTCTTCGCGGGTCTTGGCGGCCAGCAGTTGTTCCAGCAGGTGATCGACAATCGGGTTGGCGATGCCTGCGTAGTTCTTGCTGCCCTTGATCGCCGCCTGGCTTGAGTGGAAGTACTGCCACTGCTCAAGGCCCGGGCTCAAGGTCTGGTTGAGGGTGATCAGGATCATGTCGAAGTCGAATTGATCCAGGCGCTGCTTGTACTGGGCGCGATCGACGGTGCGCAGGCGCGCGTCGATGCCGATGCTGATCAGGTTTTCGACATAGGGCTGCAGGATGCGCTCCAGGTTCGGATTGACCAGCAGTATTTCGAATCGCAGCGGCTGACCGTCCTTGTTGAGCAGGCGTTGGCCGGAGAGTTTCCAGCCGGCGTCGCCGAGCAGGGCCAGGGCGCGGCGCATGGTTTCGCGGGGGATGCCACGGCCGTCGGTCTGGGGCAGGCTGAACGGCTGGGTAAACAGGCTGGCCGGCAATTGATCGCGGTACGGCGAGAGCATCAGCCATTCATGCCCGGTTGGAACGCCGGTGGCCGAGAATTCGCTGTTGGGGTAGTAGCTCAAGGTGCGTTTGTAGGCGCTGCTGAACAGGGTGCGGTTGGTCCATTCGAAGTCGAACATCAGCCCCAGGGCTTCGCGCACCTTGGCCTGGCTGAAGATCGGTCGCCGGCTGTTCATGAACAGACCCTGGCTCTGGGTCGGAATCTGGTGCGCGATCTGCGCCTTGATCACGTCGCCCCGATTAACCGCCGGGAAGTTGTAGCCATTGGCCCAGTTCTTGGCCTGGTGCTCAATGTAGATATCGAACTCACCGGCCTTGAACGCTTCGAAGGCCACGTCGCTGTCGCGGTAGAACTCCACTTCGACCTTGTCATAGTTATAGAAACCCCGATTGACCGGCAGGTCCTTGCCCCAGTAGTTCTTCACCCGTTCGAACACCAGTTGCCGGCCAGGCGTGACCTTGCTGATGCGGTACGGCCCGCTGCCCAGCGGCGGTTCGAAAGTCGTCGCCTTGAAGTCGCGGTTTTTCCAATAGTGCTGGGGCAGGACAGGCAATTCGCCCAGGCGCAGGATCAGCAGCGGGTTGCCGGCGCGCTTGAACACAAAGCGAATGCGATGCCGGTTGAGGATATCCACCCGTGCCACCTCCTGCAGGTTGGTACGGTATTGCGGGTGGCCTTCGGTCAGCAGGGTGCGATAGGAAAACGCCACGTCATAGGCGGTGATCGGCTTGCCATCGTGGAAGCGCGCTTCCGGGCGCAGGTTGAACACCACCCAACTGCGGTCCTCGCTGTACTCCACCGACTGTGCGATCAGCCCGTAACTGGAGGTCGGCTCGTCGCCGGAGGGCGCGTACAGGCCGGTGCCGACCATCAACGGTTCGTTCAGCTCATTGACGCCGTATTGCAGGAAATTGGGGGTGGAAACCGGGCTTGAGCCCTTGAAAGTGTAGGGGTTGAGGGTGTCGAAAGTGCCAAAGGCCATGACCCGCAATGTCCCGCCTTTCGGCGCTGCAGGGTTTACCCAATCGAAGTGGGTGAATTTGGCCGGGTACTTGAGCACGCCGAACTGCGTATAACCGTGGCTCTCGGTAATCGCCGCGTTCGCACCAAAGCTCAAGGCCAGACTTATTAGTAGAAGGAGGGGACGCTTCAAGTCAGAGATCCGATCCGGGCGGCTTGGGCTTTATGATCGGTACAGTAACAGCTTGTTCCGGTTGGAAAAAGCCGGTCGGATGATGGAGCGCCCATGTGGGAGCGGGCTTGCTCGCGAAGACGGAGTGTCAGTCACCGAATATGTCGAATGACACACTGCCTTCGCGAGCAAGCCCGCTCCCACATTTGCTCCCCGGTGCTGTTGGGAGGGCTTATCTTGGTCCGGAAACCACCAGCATCTGCCCCGGCTTCAACGCCTGGCCAGTACGTGGGTTCCAACGCTTGAGATGTTGCATCTCAACGTTGAAGCGCTTGGCGACGATGTACAGCGAGTCGCCTTTCTTGACCTTGTATTGCACCGGCTTCTTGCTGTCGGCCTTGGCCACCCGCTTGCGCGTGTCCTGCATCACCAGGGTCTGGCCGACCTTGAGGGCCTGGCCGTTGAGCTTGTTCCAGCGCTGCAGGTCATGCACATCGACCTTGTTGGCCTTGGCAATCAGCGTCAGGTTGTCGCCACTGCGTACCTTGTAGTTGCGGGTACGGCCGGCAACGCGTGCCGTCTCGACTTCGTCGAACACCTGCTTTTTCGGGCGCATCGCCAGCAATTCTTCAGGCTTCATCGTCGAAAGGGTGCTGGTGAGCAGTTGTGCCTTGGAACTCGGCACCAGCAGATGCTGCGGGCCATCCAGGGTGGTGCGTTGTTTCAGCGCGGGATTGAGCTGGAACAGTTCGTCTTCGTCGATCTCGGCCAGCGCGGCAACCCGTGACAGGTCCATGCTTTGCTTGACTTCAACCACCTCGAAGTACGGCGTGTTGGCAATCGGGTTCAGGTTGACGCCATAGGCCTCGGGCGCCAGCACCACCTGGGACAGCGCCAGGAATTTGGGCACGTAGTCCTTGGTTTCCTGGGGCAGGGGCAGGTTCCAGTAGTCGGTCGGCAGGCCGAGCTTTTCGTTGCGCTCGATCGCCCGGCTCACCGTGCCTTCACCCGCGTTGTAGGCAGCCAGGGCCAGCAGCCAGTCACCGTTGAACATGTCGTGCAGGCGGGTCAGGTAGTCAAGGGCGGCTGTGGTGGAGGCGGTGATGTCGCGGCGGCCATCGTAGGCACGGGTCTGGCGCAGATTGAAGTAGCGCCCGGTGGAGGGGATGAACTGCCATAGACCGACCGCATCGCTGCGCGAATAGGCCATCGGGTTGTAGGCGCTTTCAATCACTGGCAGCAGTGCCAGTTCCAGGGGCATGTTGCGCTCTTCAAGGCGTTCGACGATGTAATGAATGTAAAGGCTGCCGCGTTCGCCGGCGTTCTCAAGGAAGGAAGGGTTGCTGGCGAACCACAGGCGCTGTTGTTCGATACGCGGGTTGACGCCTACACCGTCCTGCAGTTGAAAGCCCCGTCGCATACGCTCCCAAACATCCTGGGGCACTTCGGGAGCCGGCTTGTCCGAAAGCCAGATGACGGGTTTCTGTTTGATCTTGGCAGTAAGGTTTGGCTTGGGTTGCACGGTGGATTGTGCGGTGAAATTGCTTGATTGGCAGCCCGCCAGCGTGGCGGACACAGCCACCGCCACAGCTTGAGCCAGGCGGGTCAATGCGTCTGAATGGTTGGATTTACGAATAGATGACGACATTGGCTGGAAGTAAGTTCCGGGCAAAAATGTCGGGCGATTCTAGAAACCCGTTTGGTTCCGGTCAACCATTCAGAAATTACGTATCAGATTGCTTCCTATTAGAACTTATCTTTCCAAGCCCTCAGGCTAGCAAATACCTCGGCCCCAGAGCGGTTGTCGCGTCCACTCCGTTCGTCCGCTTTTTGTTTAACGGATGTTTCAGAGGTGCGCAGAAAGGGGTTGGTGCGCTTTTCCAGGGCCAGGTTGGAAGGCAGCGTGATCTCGCCACGTTCCCGTAATTGGCGGACGATTTCCACCCGTTGGGCGATATCGGCGTTGTCCGGTTCCACGGCCTGGGCAAACTTGAGATTACTCTGCGTGTATTCGTGGGTGCAGTACACCAAGGTGTCAGCGGGCAGGGCGGCCAAACGTTCAAGTGAAGTGTGCATCTGTGCTGGCGTGCCTTCGAACAGGCGCCCGCAACCGGCGGCGAACAGGGTGTCGCCACAGAACAGCACGCCCAGGTGATAAAAGGCGATATGCCCCAGGGTGTGGCCCGGCACTGTATAAATGTCAAAATCCCAGCCGAGCACGCTGATGCGATCGTTATCGTTCAGGGCTACGTCCCGCGCAGGGATCTTTTCGTTGGCCGGGCCGTAGACCTTGGCGTCAGTCACCCGTTTGAGGTGTTCGACGCCGCCGACATGGTCATGGTGGTGGTGAGTGATCAGGATGTCGCTCAGGGCCCACTCAGGGTTCTGCTTTAGCCAAGCCAGCACCGGCGCGGCATCGCCGGGGTCGACCACGGCGCAGCGCTGGGTACTCGGGTCTTGTAACAACCAGATGTAGTTATCGGTGAAGGCGGGCAGGGCACTGATCTGTATCATTCTTCGATTCGCCAAGCTGAACACATTGGTGCATCTTAGAACGTCTAGGCGAGTTGGAGAATGCAATGACTGATAAAGCGTTCGCCCAGGCCGATCCTGAGTGGCTGGCCCTGATCGGCGCAGCCCGCGAATGGCTGTCCGGTCCGATCGGGCAATTTTTGCTGGACGAGGAACGGCGCATGCTCGAAGACGAGCTGGGCCGGTTCTTTGGTGGCTACCTGGTGCATTACGGTCCTTCGGCCGAAACGCCGCCGTGCGCCCCCCAAGTGCAGCGCAATGTGCGCCTGGGCGCGCCGTTGCCAGGGGTAGAGATCGTCTGCGAGGAACAGGCCTGGCCCTTGAGCGAGCACGCCGCCGACGTGGTGGTGTTGCAGCATGGCCTGGATTTCTGCCTGTCGCCCCACGGTTTGCTGCGCGAAGCGGCGAGCAGCGTACGCCCTGGTGGCCATTTGCTTATTGTCGGGATCAACCCTTGGAGCAGTTGGGGCTTGCGCCATGTATTCGCCCACGACGCCTTGCGCCAGGCGCGCTGTATCTCGCCGCAGCGGGTAGGAGACTGGCTGAACCTGCTGGGCTTCGCGCTGGAGAAACGCCGCTTCGGGTGCTATCGTCCGCCGCTTGCGTCGACCAAGTGGCAAGCCCGCCTGGCCGGCTGGGAACGCCGCGCAGGTGCGTGGCAATTGTCGGGTGGCGGCTTCTATCTGCTGGTGGCGCGCAAGATCGTGGTTGGGTTGCGGCCGGTGCAACCGGTACGCCGCGAGCCGATGGGCAAGCTGGTGCCGATGCCGATGGCCAAGGTCAACCGCAAGCAAAGCGATGCATGACCCTCTTTTTGAATGAATACCGAGCAACCGATGACCGATAGCGTAGAAATCTTCACCGATGGCGCCTGCAAGGGCAACCCGGGCCCTGGCGGCTGGGGCGCGTTGCTGGTGTGCAAGGGCGTAGAGAAAGAGTTGTGGGGCGGCGAGCCTAATACCACCAACAACCGTATGGAACTGATGGGCGCCATTCGCGGCCTGGAAGAACTCAAGCGCCGCTGCAACGTGCTGCTGGTGACCGACTCGCAATACGTGATGAAGGGCATCAACGAGTGGATGGTCAACTGGAAGAAACGCGGCTGGAAGACGGCGGCCAAGGAACCGGTAAAAAATGCCGACCTGTGGCAACTCCTCGACGAGCAATGCAATCGCCATGACATCACCTGGAAGTGGGTGCGTGGTCACATCGGCCATCCTGGCAACGAGCGCGCCGACCAATTGGCCAACCGTGGCGTGGACGAAGTGCGCGGCTACAAGCAGAGCTGATGCCGACTCACGTGTTAATATCGCGCCCCTTGAATCACACCACACCGTTGAGAGCTGAACCCTGATGGCCATCCGATCTGTTGTACTCGATACCGAAACCACCGGCATGCCGGTGACCGACGGCCACCGGATCATTGAAATCGGCTGTGTCGAATTGATGGGTCGGCGCCTCACCGGGCGTCACTTCCACGTCTACCTGCAACCGGACCGCGACAGTGACGAAGGCGCGATCGGCGTCCACGGTATCACTGACGAATTCCTCAAGGGCAAGCCGCGTTTCGCTGAAGTCGCCGATGAGTTCTTCGAATTCATCAACGGCGCCCAGCTGATCATCCATAACGCGGCGTTTGACGTCGGCTTCATCAACAACGAATTTGCCCTGATGGGGCAGACCGATCGCGCAGACATTTCCCAGCACTGCTCGATCCTCGACACCTTGATGATGGCCCGTGAGCGTCACCCCGGCCAGCGCAACAGCCTCGATGCCTTGTGCAAACGTTATGGCGTCGATAACTCGGGCCGTGAACTCCACGGCGCCTTGCTCGACTCCGAGATTCTTGCCGACGTCTACCTGACCATGACCGGCGGGCAGACCAGCCTGTCCCTGGCCGGTAACGCCTCTGACGGCAGCGGCTCGGCGGAGGGTTCGGGTAATCGCCCTTCGGAAATCCGCCGCTTGCCGGCCGACCGCAAGCCAACCACGATCATCCGCGCCAGTGAGCAGGATCTGGCCGAGCATGCGGCGCGGTTGGAAGCGATTGCCAAATCGGCGGGTGCGCCGGCGTTGTGGTCGACCCTGACCCAACAATGAGTCAAACCCCGTAGGAGCCGGCGAGCCGGCTTCTACTGTGGCTTACCGCGCTTTAAAAATCTTCATTCGCGTCATCGCCCCCAAGCTTCTACCCTTGAGTGCATAGCCCTCAGGACTACAAGCACTCATGTACAAAGACCTGAAGTTTCCTGTCCTTATCGTGCACCGTGACATCAAGGCCGACACCGTTGCCGGTGACCGGGTCCGAGGTATCGCCCGAGAGCTGGAACAAGAGGGCTTCAGTATTTTTTCCGCCGTGGATTACGCCGAGGGGCGACTGGTGGCTTCCACCCATCACGGTTTGGCGTGCATGCTGATCGCCGCCGAGGGCGCTGGCGAGAATACCCATCTGCTGCAAAACATGGTCGAGCTGATCCGCCTGGCGCGGCTGCGGGCACCCAACTTGCCAATCTTTGCCCTGGGCGAGCAAGTTACCCTGGAAAACGCGCCCGCCGACGCCATGAGCGAGCTCAACCAACTGCGCGGCATTCTCTACCTGTTCGAAGACACCGTGCCGTTCCTTGCGCGGCAAGTCGCGCGCGCGGCCCGCACTTATTTGGATGGCCTGTTGCCGCCGTTCTTCAAGGCGCTGGTGCAGCACACCGCCGACTCCAACTATTCCTGGCACACCCCCGGTCATGGCGGTGGCGTGGCCTACCGCAAGAGCCCGGTGGGGCAGGCGTTTCATCAGTTCTTCGGGGAAAACACCCTGCGCTCGGACCTGTCTGTGTCAGTGCCCGAACTGGGCTCGCTGCTGGACCACACCGGGCCTCTGGCTGAAGCCGAGGCCCGCGCTGCGCGCAACTTTGGCGCCGACCACACCTTTTTCGTCATCAACGGCACGTCCACCGCCAACAAGATCGTCTGGCATTCCATGGTCGGGCGCGATGACCTGGTGCTGGTGGACCGCAATTGCCATAAGTCCGTGCTGCACTCGATCATCATGACCGGCGCCATCCCGTTGTACCTGTGCCCCGAACGCAACGAGCTGGGGATTATCGGTCCGATTCCCTTGAGCGAGTTCAGCCCCGAATCCATCCGCGCCAAGATCGACGCCAGCCCGCTCACCCGTGGCCGCCCGCCGAAAGTGAAGCTGGCGGTGGTGACCAACTCCACCTACGATGGCTTGTGCTACAACGCTGAGCTGATCAAGCAGCAACTGGGCAATAGCGTCGAGGTGCTGCATTTTGATGAGGCCTGGTACGCCTACGCCGCGTTTCATGAGTTTTTCGCCGGGCGCTACGGCATGGGCACCTCGCGCACTCCGGACAGCCCACTGGTATTCACCACCCACTCGACCCACAAGCTGCTGGCGGCTTTCAGCCAGGCCTCGATGATCCATGTGCAAGATGGCGGCGCCCGCCAGTTGGACCGTGACCGTTTCAACGAAGCCTTCATGATGCATATCTCCACCTCGCCGCAATACAGCATCATTGCTTCGCTGGATGTGGCGTCGGCGATGATGGAAGGTCCGGCCGGGCGTTCGCTGTTGCAGGAAATGTTCGACGAGGCGTTGAGTTTTCGCCGCGCGTTGGCCAACTTGCGCCAGCACATTGCTGAAGAGGACTGGTGGTTTTCGATCTGGCAGCCGCCGTCGGTAGCCGGAATCGACCGCGTCGTCACCGCAGATTGGCTATTGCACCCTCAAGATGACTGGCATGGCTTTGGCGACGTGGCCGAAGACTATGTGCTACTGGACCCGATCAAGGTGACACTGGTGATGCCCGGCCTCACTGCGGGAGGTGCCCTCAGCGATTGCGGGATTCCCGCAGCGGTTGTCAGCAAATTCCTCTGGGAGCGGGGCCTGGTGGTGGAAAAAACCGGGCTGTATTCTTTCCTTGTACTGTTTTCCATGGGCATCACCAAGGGCAAATGGAGTACCTTGCTCACCGAGTTGCTGGAATTCAAGCGCAGCTACGACGCCAATGTCAGCCTGGCCAGTTGCCTGCCCTCGGTTTTTGCCCAAGGCCCGACGCGCTATCAAGGCCTGGGCCTGCGCGACCTGTGCGACCAATTGCACAGCTGTTACCGCAGCAACGCCACCGCGAAACACCTCAAACGGATGTACACCGTTCTGCCGGAAATCGCGATGAAACCCGCCGACGCCTACGACCAGTTGGTCAGGGGTGAAGTGGAAGCGGTTTCCATCGACGCCTTGCCAGGGCGCATCGCAGCCGTGATGCTGGTGCCTTATCCGCCGGGCATTCCGTTGATCATGCCGGGCGAGCGCTTTACCGAGTCGACGCGCTCGATCATCGACTACCTGGCTTTTGCCCGGACATTCGATAGCAGTTTCCCCGGTTTTGTCGCCGATGTTCATGGGTTGCAACACGAAGATGACGGCAGTGGTCGTTGTTACACCGTTGATTGCATCAAGGGTTAAGGATGTTTATGCAAGCTGTAATGAACCCGAAGTATCCAGGGCTCAGTGTACGCGTCGCCGACGAAGGTTTTGATGCCTACGTGTGGGGTAATGATTTCAGCTTTGAGGTCAGCGCCTACGGTGAGCCACAGATGGGCAAGCGAGTCGATCAATGGCCCGTGGAGCGAATATTGCCGTACCGCAAGTGTTATGGCATCGACCCTGAAGAGTTCGCCAGTTTCCGCGATGCGCCCGACAGCGCAATCTTCATGGCCTACCTGGATGATCGCCCGGTGGGACATATCGTGGTCAGCACCAATTGGAATGGTTTTGCCCATGTCGACGAGCTGGCAGTGGCCTTGCCCGCGCGACGCCACGGGGTAGCCAAGGCGTTGTTGGATGTGGCGCAGTTCTGGAGCCGCAAGAAAAACCTGCCGGGCATGATGCTGGAAACCCAGAACAACAACCTCGGCGCCTGCCGATTGTATGAGCGTTGCGGTTACGTGATGGGTGGGGTCGACCACCTGCGCTATCGAGGCATTGACCCGCAAACCCGCGAAGTGGCGATATTCTGGTATCGGTTGTTCAAGGTGTAGGGGGGAGGGGTTTTGTGTCGCTGGCGAGCAGGCCCTCGGCCTTTTGCGTGACGATCTCCAGCAGCGCATTCAGCGCCGGGGTGGTCACGCCGTCCTTGAGGGTGAGCGCGTACAGGCTGATCAGGATCGGCGGCGACACCGGGCACGCATCCAGCCCAGCCTCCCGTGCGCCGAACGCGGTGAAGGGGTCGACCACTGCCAGGCCTTCTCCGGCTTCCACCAGGCTGCGCATCATCTGATAGGTCTGTACGCGCGTCTGCACCACCGGCTGCGGGCGCAGGGCTTGCAGCTTGGCGTCCAACAGGCGGCTGAGCGGGTCCTGGCCTTCCAGGCCGATCATCGATTGTCCTGCCAGCTCCTGTAGCGCGATGTATTTCTGTTTGGGCTTGAGCCAGCCATGGGGGGCGAGCAACTGCAGTTTGCCCTGAGCCAGTACGGTGCTGTGAATCTGCGGGTGTTCCGGGTCATGCAAGCTCAAGCCCACATCGGCTTCGTGCAGCAGCAGGCTCCTGACGATCTCTCGGGTCGTCTGGCTCGACAGGTTGCACGGAGTGTCCTGGAAACGCCGGCGCAGTAGCGCAATGCTGTGCGGCAACAGCTGATTGGCCAGGGGCGGCGTACAGAGGGCGCGCAGGGTCGGGGCGTGAGGGTGTTTCAAGCGGCTGGCCAGTCGTTGCACCGGTTCCAGCGCTTCATAGACATGGGCGATTTCGGCTTGCAGCTCGAGGGTTTCCCGGGTGGCCTGCAAGCGTCCACGCACACTGGCGAACAGCATGAAACCAAGCTGCTGCTCGGCGTCCTTGAGCGCCGCGTCTACATCGCCCACGGAAAGTTGCAACCACTCGGCGGCCGTGCCGAGGTGTCCGGTCTGCAAGATGGCCTGAATCACTTCGATATGACGTAAACGCATCGCCGGAGTCTATGTGCAGCGGGCTGCGTATTCAATAGAATGGCTGCGCTGATCATCAACGACCACAGCCGGCTACCGGCATTAACAACAAGAACAGGTCTGGTCTCATATGCCTTTACCCTCGATATTCCTCGGGGTAACGGCCAAGCAACTGCTGGTCCTGGTGACCGTCGGCTGCGTGGCTGCTTATCTCTTCGACACTCAACGCGAAATCCCGCCGGAAAACCTGGCACTTGAAGCCTTTATTCGCTCCCAGGAACAGGTGGTCGAGCAAGTGGGCTCGGTGCTGGGCGTGGAGTTGGTCAGGCAGGTGGTCGCGCATCCGGGCTACAACTCGGCAGGCTACCAGCGTTCGATGTATGCCGTCGAAGGCGAGCGGGGGCAGTTGATGGTGACGCTTAAGCAGGTGCAGGGAGAGCAGGGTATCGAGGTCACGGAGATCCGTCGTCCGTGATCACCCCAGCCCAGTCAATGCCTTGAATGGCCAGGACTGAGCAGGTGAATAGGCGAGGTCTTATGACGCGAGGGTGGTTTGCGATTCGCGCACAAGAATGGTACCTGATTGGATCAACTTGAATTCGTCGCCTTCCAGTTTCTCTACACGGTCGCCAATGGCCAGCTTGTAGGTGGTGGTAGGTGCCGAGCCAGCCAGGTCGCCTTGCGCCGGGTTGGATTCCTGGAACTCATGCACCGAATACACGCGTCCTTCTGCGTCTCTGGCATGAAACTGTCCGACTAATACTGCTGCCATCTGTTTAGAACCTCTGGAGATAAACACTCTATTTGCGGTTCTGTAGACCGTCACGGAGCGGGGTAGTTTACTTACGGAATAAAAATACTATTCGCTGATATTTTCAGACTCTTCCTACGGGTCGTAATGCCGGGCAAACGCCCGCAGGAATATCAAAACCTTCTGGTGAACACGCCGCGAAGACTTTATAACTACAAGCTCCTTTAGTCAGACGTCGGGAAACCCCAATGAGCAAGGTCTACACCGTAGCCGTCGTGGTCGGTAGCTTGAGAAAAGACTCGATCAACCGTAAGGTCGCGCTGGCACTGGCCGAACTGGCCCCTGCCAACCTGCAGTTGAACATTGTGGAAATTGGCGATTTGCCGCTCTACAACGAAGATATTGACGGTGCGACACCGCCGGCAGCCTACAGTACTTTCCGCAAACAGGTGAGCTCATCCGACGCGGTGTTGTTCGTGACCCCGGAATACAACCGCTCCGTGCCCGCCCCGCTGAAGAATGCCATCGACGTCGGTTCTCGACCTTATGGGCAGAGCGCATGGAGTGGTAAGCCGGGCGCGGTCATCAGCGTATCGCCAGGTGCGATTGGTGGATTTGGCGCCAACCATCACCTGCGTCAGTCCCTGGTATTCCTCGATGTGCCCTGCATGCAGCAGCCGGAGGCCTATCTGGGCGGCGCGGGCAGCGTGTTTGACGAGGCGGGCAAGGTGTCGGAAAAGACCAAGCCGTTCCTGCAGGCATTTATTGATGCCTACAGCAAGTGGGTGGCAAAACAGCACGCTTGATTGCTATGGACCCGGCGATGACCGCCGGGTCTTTTTCGCGCGTTGTCAGGCCAGCTGATCTGCCAGCAATAACGCCAACGCGGTCCGCTACGGCGCTTCCCTGTGTTAGCGCAACCAGTTGGTGCGCGCCAGTTCGATCACTTCATCGCCACGGCCACTCATCACCGCCTTGAGCATATACAGGCTGAAACCCTTGGCCTGTTCCAACTTGATGGTCGGCGGCATCACCAACTCCTGGGTCGCCGTGACCACGTCCACCAGCACTGGGCCGTCGTGGGCGAGGGCGCGGCGCAGGGCCGGTTCCAGGTCTTCGGACTGCTCCACGCGAATGCCCAGGATGCCCATGGCGTTGGACATGGCCGCGAAGTCCGGGTTTTTCAGCTCGGTGCCGGCATCCAGGTAGCCCGCAGCCTTCATTTCCATCGCGACAAACCCCAGGGACGAGTTATCGAACACGATGACTTTCACCGGCAGTTTCAACTGTGCCAACGAGATGAAATCCCCCATTAACATGGCGAAACCGCCGTCACCCGACATCGAAATCACCTGGCGATCCGGGAAGGCTGCCTGGGCCCCGATGGCCTGGGGCATGGCATTGGCCATCGAACCGTGGTTAAACGAACCGATCAAACGGCGCTTGCCATTCATCTTCAAATAGCGCGCAGCCCACACGGTGGGCGAGCCGACATCGGCGGTGAAGATCGCATCGTCATCTGCCAATTCACTGAGCAAGCGTGCGACGTATTGTGGGTGAATCGGCCGATTGGCTTTCGACGGCTGAGCCAAGTCGTCCAGCCCCTGGCGGGCTTTCTCATAATGTTTCAAGGAGGTTTCAAGGAAGCTGCGATCAGTCTTGCGCGTCAAGCGCGGCAGCAGGGCGCCGATGGTTTCGCTGACATCCGCGGCAATGCCCAGGTCCAGCGTGGCGCGACGGCCGAGGGCCTGGGGGTTGCGGTCGATCTGGATGATCTTCGCGTCGGTTGGGTAGAACTGGCGGTAGGGGAAGTCGGTGCCGAGCATGATCAAGGTATCGCAGTCGAGCATGGCGTGATAGCCGGAGCTGAAGCCAATCAGGCCGGTCATGCCCACGTCGAACGGGTTGTCCCATTCCACATGTTCTTTGCCGCGCAGGGCGTGTACCACGGGAGCGCCGAGAGCGTCAGCCAGGGCCACCACCTGATCGTGGGCGCCGGCACAACCGCTGCCACAGAGCAGGGTGGTTTTCTGGCTGCTTTCCAGGATTTCGATGAGGCGTTGCAGGTCCTGATCCGCAGGCAGCGTGCGTGGCGCATGCAAGGCTGGCCATGGCTTGAGCTTGTCTTCCACTTCCAGCAGCGACACATCGCCTGGAATCACCACGACCGCGACGCCGCGATTGAGGATCGCCGAACGCATGGCGCGGTGCAGCACGTGGGGCATCTGCTCGGGGTTGGTGACCAGTTCGATGAAGTGGCTGCACTCCTTGAACAATTCCTGGGGATGGGTTTCCTGGAAGTAGTTCAGGCCGATCTCCGACGATGGGATCTGCGCGGCAATCGCGAGCACCGGCACATGGTTGCGATGGCAGTCGAACAGGCCATTGATCAAGTGCAGGTTGCCCGGCCCGCAACTGCCGGCGCACACCGTCAATTCGCCCGTGGCCGCCGCTTCGGCGCCTGCGGCAAAGGCCGCCACTTCTTCGTGGCGCACATGCATCCACTCGATGCTGTCCATGGTACGCAGGGCGTCGGTGAGGCCATTGAGGCTGTCGCCGGTCAGGCCCCAGATGCGCTTGATGCCCGCCTGTTCAAGGGTGGTCGCCAATTGCTGGGCCAGGTTGATTTTCGCCATGAAGAACTCCAATCGTCAGTGAGGTTAAAAACTGCTGATCAATAGGGGACAGTTCGATCACGGCGGATGTTCAGCCTTTAATGTGAAGATTGCGTCATGGCCGCCCGGTATTGCCGGGTACGCCGCGCAAGAAACCACTGGTCACGCACCAACGCCATACACGGCGCGACGTTGGCCTTGGGCAAATGGCCGCGGCTGAGCCGGCGCATCTGATAGCGCACGACGGCGAGGATGGCCAGTGACGCCAGGGGCTTGCGCTTCCAGTCGATGGGCTTGAGTTGCGGGTTGGGGTCGCGGCCTTCGCGCCAGTGTTGGATCAATTGCGGCTCCAGCGTCAATGCTGTGGCGATCCCGGCCATGGCGACGCCACTGTCCAGTACCTGTTGCACGATGGGCAGGCGACGGATACCGCCGGTGACCAGCAGCGGCATCGTGGCGATCGTCGCCAGTTGACTGGCGAATTCCAGGAAATACGCCTCACGCGCCAGGGTGCGACCGTCACGCGCTTCGCCTTGCATGGCCGGTGCCTCGTAGCTGCCGCCGGATAACTCCAGCAGGTCGATGGGCAGCGGGTTGAGCATTTCGACCACGGCGCGTGCGTCGGCTTCTGCAAAGCCACCCCGCTGGAAATCGGCGGAGTTGAGTTTGACGGATACACAAAACGCCGGGCTGACATTGGCGCGCACTGCCCGGATTACGTCCAGCAACAGGCGCGCACGGTTCTCCAGGGAGCCGCCCCAGCGGTCGGTGCGCTGGTTGCTCAACGGCGACAAGAACTGGCTGAGCAAGTAGCCGTGGGCACCGTGGATCTGCACGCCGGTAAACCCGGCTTTTTCGGCCAGGCGTGCGCTGGTGGCGAAGCGCTGGATCACGTCCTGGATGTCGTCCTCGGTCATGGCCTTGGGTGTGGCAAACATTTTCGAGAAACCGCCGAGGTCGAGCGCGACGGCGGACGGTGCAAGGGCTTGCTGGCGCAGGTTGGCTGGCGTCTGGCGCCCTGGGTGGCTGAGTTGTACCCAGAAGTGCACGCCGTTGCTGCGGGCGACGTCGGCCCATTCGCGAAAGCTCGCCAGATGCTGCTCATCTTCGAGGGCCACGCCACCGGGGCCGGTCATGGCCCGGCGGTCGACCATCACGTTGCCGGTGATCAACACGCCTGGCTTGCCGTCCGCCCAGGCCTTGTACAGTTGCTTCAACTCACGGGACGGCGCCTGATTGCCATCGGCCATATTTTCTTCCATCGCTGCCTTGGCGATACGATTGGGGAGGACCTGGCCATTGGGCAGTTGCAGGGCTTCAAAGGGTGACATGGGTTGACTCCTGAGTGGGGGAAGCCTCAGGCTAAGCTTAAAGTTAACTTTAATGTCAAGCAGGTGCCGTGATGAATATTGGGGAGCTGGCAAAGCAGAGTGGGCTGGCGGCGTCGCGGATCCGCTTTTATGAGGCCGAGGGCCTGATCAGCCAGGTCGGACGCCAGTCCAATGGGTACCGGCGTTATGCGCCGGAGGCCCTGCAAACCTTGCAGCTGATCCAGAGCGCGCAACAGGCAGGCTTTACCCTGCAGGAGCTCAAGGCGCTGATGCCTGCGCCGGGCGAGCACAAGCGCGAAGAGTTGATCGAGGCGCTGGAGCGCAAGGTCACGCAGATCGAAGCCATGCAGGCGCAACTGGCCCATAGCAAGGCGCAACTGCTGGGGGTGATCGAAGCGGTACGGGCGCAGCCGGAAGGGGTGCCGTGCAGCGTAGGGCAGAAGCAGGTATTAGGATTGATCAGCGAGAACCTGTAGGAGCGAGCTTGCTCGCGAAGACCTCACAGACAACACGTTCATCCAGGATTCACGCGTTATCGTTGACGATCTTCGCGGGCAAGCCCGCTCCTACGGTTTATTGGCGACGACGAAACAACGGCAGCGGTTCATCCGTTGCCGCCTGGTACGTCACCGAAAAGTCCTTGAGGCTTTCCAGGGCTTCGTACGGGTCTTTGTCGGCGCGCAGGGCGAACGCATCGAACCCGCAACGGCGCAGGTAGAACAACTGGTCGCGCAGCACGTCGCCAATCGCACGCAGCTCGCCTTTGTAGCCGTAACGGTCACGCAACAAGCGGGCGTTGGAGTAGTTGCGGCCGTCGGTGAACGCCGGGAAGTTCAGCGCGATGACCTGGAAGTGCTCCACGTCTTCGCCGATTTCTTCGGCTTCTTCATCGGCGTCCAGCCACACACCCAGGCCGCCGTCGCGGGCCTTGAGGGCGTGGCCGTGTTCGCGCCACAGCGCCAACGGCACGATCAGGTCGTCGCAGTTGGAGATGCCGTCAAAGCTCGCGTCCTTGGGCAGCAGGTGCCAGGTTTCGTCGAGGACTTCGTTGTTCTTAATGATTCGCTGCATAGACGCGCTCCTTGAACAGGTCGATGCCGATGCGCTGGTAGGTGTCGATGAAACGTTCATCTTCGGTGCGCTGTTCGATGTACACGTCGATCAGCTTGCCGATCACCTCAGGCATGGCTTCCTGGGCGAAGGACGGGCCGAGGATCTTGCCCAGGCTCGCATCGCGGCTGGCGCTGCCACCCAGGGACACTTGGTAGAATTCTTCGCCTTTCTTGTCCACGCCCAGGATGCCGATGTGGCCGACGTGGTGGTGACCACAGGCGTTCATGCAACCGGAGATGTTCAGGTCCAGCTCGCCGATGTCGAACAGGTAGTCCAGGTCGTCGAAACGGCGCTGGATCGATTCGGCAATCGGGATCGACTTGGCGTTGGCCAGCGAGCAGAAGTCGCCGCCCGGGCAGCAGATGATATCGGTCAACAGGCCGATGTTCGGCGTGGCAAAACCGCCTTCGCGCAGTTCGCCCCACAGGGTGAACAGCTGGCTCTGCTCAACGTCCGCGAGAATGATGTTCTGCTCGTGGGAGGTGCGCAGTTGGCCGAAGCTGTAGCGCTCGGCCAGGTCGGCGACGGCGTCCAGCTGTTTGTCGGTGATATCGCCTGGGGCAACGCCGGTCGGTTTCAGCGACAGGGTCACTGCCACATAGCCTGGCTTCTTGTGCGCCAGGGTGTTGCGGGTGCGCCAACGGGCGAAACCGGGGTGTTCTTTGTCCAGTGCTGAGAGCTCGGCGTCCTGATTGCTCAACGCCTTGTACTCAGGGTCGACGAAGTGTTTGGCCACGCGGTGCACTTCGGCTTCGGTCAGGGTGGTCTGGCCGCCGCGCAGGTATTCCATCTCAGCGTCGACTTTCTGAGCGAAGACCTCAGGGGTCAGCGCCTTGACCAGGATCTTGATCCGGGCCTTGTACTTGTTGTCACGACGGCCATAGCGGTTGTAGACCCGCAGGATCGCGTCGAGGTAGCTCAACAGGTCCTGCCATGGCAGGAATTCGTTGATGAACGCACCGACCACCGGAGTACGGCCGAGGCCGCCACCAACCAGTACGCGGAAGCCCAACTCGCCGGCCTCGTTGTGCACCGGCTCTAGGCCGATGTCGTGCACTTCGATGGCTGCACGGTCCGAGGTCGAGCCATTGATGGCGATCTTGAACTTGCGCGGCAGGTAGGCGAATTCTGGGTGGAAGGTGGTCCATTGACGGACGATTTCACACCAGGGGCGTGGGTCGATCAGTTCGTCAGCGGCCACGCCGGCGAATTGGTCGGTGGTCACGTTGCGCAGGCAGTTACCGCTGGTCTGAATGGCGTGCATCTGCACGGTAGCCAGTTCAGCCAGGATGTCCGGCACATCTTCCAGCGCCGGCCAGTTGAACTGTACGTTCTGGCGGGTACTGATGTGGGCGTAGCCTTTGTCGAAGTCGCGGGCAATCTTGGCCATCATGCGCGTCTGACGCGACGTCAGTTGGCCATAGGGCACGGCCACCCGCAGCATCGGCGCAAAGCGCTGAACATAAAGGCCATTTTGCAGGCGCAGAGGGCGGAACTCTTCTTCGCTCAGTTCACCTGCTAGGTAGCGTCGGGTCTGATCACGGAACTGCTTGACGCGGTCCTCGATGATGCGCTGATCGTATTCGTCGTATACGTACATATAGGTCCTGTTCTCGGCAAATCTGCGCGCACGGCCGCGCACTCCCAACGGAGCCGGGGCAAGATACCAGTTTGCGTTTATGCGCAAAAGTGATGTTTGAGTATATGCAAATAACCAAATCGACTAATGAGAACCGTTATCGCCATACCCACATTTGTCATGCGGGCAATCGTCAACTTTACTGTGAGCGTGTTTGAACGTAATCACCTATAAAACCGACAAGAGGCGATGCGATGAGTAACCCGACAAAAGCCCGTAAACCCGACAGTACCGTAGATGCCTGGGCCATTCTGTTCCTGATCATTCTGGTGGTGGGAACTGCCGTGTTTTGGGTAAGCCACCAGTAAACAGCCTCGATTGACTGTCGCAATGCCATTATCATGACGGTCAAATATCCGGGGCTGAACATCAATGTCGAAGGTGCTGATTGCGTGCGTGTGGTTGCTGGGATCGGCGTACGGGGCGATGGCCCATGCCACGTCGGTGGTGTTTCTCAACCCTGGCATGTCGACGGAAACCTTCTGGGTCAGCTACGCGCAGTTCATGCAGGCCGGAGCCAAGGACCTCGGCCTGCATTTGCGTGTGCGCTATTCCGAGCGTGACACCCGCAACACCCTGAATCAGGCGCGCGAGGCACTGCAAGGCAGCGAGCGGCCGGATTACCTGGTGTTGGTGAACGAGCAATACGTTGCCCCGCAGATCCTGCGCATGGCCCAGGGGAGCGGGGTCAAGCTGCTGATTGTGAATAACGCGCTGACCGCCGATCAGGTGCAATTGCTGAACGCCCGCAACGACGCCGACGTGATGGGCAGCATGGTCGCCAACGACGAGCAGGCCGGTTATTTGATGCTGACCGACTTGCTGCGCCAGCACGGCCCTGCAAAGCCTGGCGAATCCATCGACCTGCTGGCATTCTCCGGCACCAAGACGACCCCGGCCGCGCAGCTGCGCGAAAAGGGCCTGCGCCGTGCCCTGGCTGAGCACCCTGAAGTGCGCCTGCGCCAGTTGGTCTCCGGCGAATGGAGCCGCCAGCGCGCGTTCGAGCAAGCGGTGCTGTTGTTCAAGCGCTACCCGCAGACCGCGCTGGTGTGGTCGGCCAACGACGAAATGGCGCTTGGCGCCATGCAGGCGCTACAGGACAGTGGGCGGGTGCCGGGTCAGGAGGTGTTGTTCAGTGCGGTGAACAGTTCGCCGCAGATTTTGCAGGCACGGCTGGATGGACGGCTGAGTACACTGGTCGCCGGGCATTTCACCCTGGGCGGGTGGGCGATGGTGTTGATCCATGATGATGCCAAGGGCGTGCCAATCGACGCCCATGGCGGGCGCGACCGCCAGGAAGCGCTGTTCCAGTTGATAGACGCCACCCAGGCACAACGGTTGTTGGCGCCAGCGGCGCCAGTGGATTTCCGTGCACTGTCTGCCGTCGGCAAGCCGGCGTCCTACCGTTACCCCTTCAGCCTGCAACTGCTGCTGCGCTAGACGCCGGCCAACAGCAGCACCAGCTTGACGATACCGAACAACGTCAGGGCAAACACCACCGTGAACAGAATGCCCAACGCTACAAAGTGGCTGGGCCTGCCGTGGGTAAAGTCGCGAGCGCGGTTCTTGCCGCTTTGCACGCCAAACGCGGCCGCGATCACGCTGTGCAGCATCTGCCAGAAGGTAGGGGGCTTGTTGTTGATTGGATCGTCCATACATCCCTCGACACCAGGTGTGTGAGGGATAGCATAGACAATCCAGCCGGGCTTAGTTGTCGTGGGCTTAGTTGTCGTAGCCCAGGTTCGGCGCCAGCCAACGTTCGGTCACACTCAGGTCCTGGCCTTTGCGCGCGGTGTAGCTCGCCACCTGGTCCTTGTCGACCTTACCCACGGCAAAGTACTGCGCCTGCGGGTGGGCGAAGTACCAGCCGCTGACGGCCGCCGCCGGGAACATCGCGTAATGCTCGGTGAGGAACACGCCGCTACGACCTGCATGCATTTCGCGGGCCTCGGGGTCGAGCAGTTGAAACAACTGGGCTTTCTCGGTGTGATCCGGGCACGCGGGGTAACCGGGGGCAGGGCGGATGCCGCTGTATTGCTCTTTGATCAGCGCCTCGTTGTCCAATTGCTCATCCTTGGCGTAGCCCCAGTGCTCTTTACGCACCTGCTGGTGCAGCCATTCAGCGCAGGCTTCGGCCAGGCGGTCGGCCAGGGCCTTGACCATGATCGAGTTGTAGTCGTCGCCCGCGTCCTGGTAGGCCTTGGCGACTTCTTCGGCACCGATACCGGCGGTGGTGATAAAACCACCGATGTAGTCAGTCACACCGCTGTCCTTGGGCGCTACGAAGTCGGCCAGGGAGAAGTTTGGCTTGCCATCGGTCTTGATGATCTGCTGGCGCAGGTGGTGCAGTTTTGCGATCGGCTGGCCGTCGTCGCCGTAGACTTCCAGGTCGTCGTCCTGCACCTGGTTGGTCGGCCAGAAACCGAACACCGCACGGGCGCTGATGAGTTTTTCGTCGATCAATTTCTTGAGCATTTCCTGGGCATCGGCGTACAGCGCGGTGGCCGCTTCACCGACGACTTCGTCAGTAAGAATGCGTGGGAATTTGCCCGCCAGGTCCCAGGAAATGAAGAACGGTGTCCAGTCGATGTACTCGGCCAGCACCTTGAGGTCGATATTGTCCAGCACCTTGGCGCCGGTAAAGGTCGGCACCACCGGGCTGTAGGTGCTCCAGTCGAACTGTGGCTTTTTGGCGATGGCGGCGGGATAGCTCAGGCGCTCGGTGCGGGCGCTGCGGTTCGAGGTGCGCTCGCGCACTTCCACGTACTCCTCGCGAGTGCGCTCCACGAAGCCGGCTTTCAGTTCCTTGGACAGCAACTGCGTCGCCACGCCCACGGCGCGGGAGGCGTCAGTGACGTACACCACGGCATCGTTACTGTACTTGGGCTCGATCTTTACCGCCGTGTGCGCCTTGGAGGTGGTGGCGCCACCGATCATCAGCGGCAGGTGGAAGTCCTGGCGCTGCATCTCGCGAGCCACATGGACCATCTCGTCCAGGGACGGGGTGATCAGGCCGGACAGCCCGATAATGTCGCACTTCTGTTCCTTGGCCACCTGCAGGATCTTCTCTGCCGGCACCATTACGCCCAGGTCGACGATGTCATAGCCGTTGCAGCCGAGCACCACGCCGACAATGTTTTTGCCGATGTCGTGCACGTCGCCTTTTACGGTTGCCATCAGGATCTTGCCCTTGGCTTCCGGCTTGTCGCCTTTTTCGAGTTCGATGAACGGGATCAAGTGCGCTACCGCCTGTTTCATCACGCGGGCAGATTTCACCACCTGGGGCAGGAACATCTTACCAGCGCCAAACAGGTCGCCGACGATGTTCATGCCGGACATCAGCGGGCCTTCGATCACTTCGATCGGGCGCTCGAACGACAGCCGCGATTCCTCGGTGTCTTCCACGATGTGCGTAGTGATGCCTTTGACCAGCGCGTGTTCCAGGCGCTTGTTCACGTCCCAGCCACGCCATTCTTCGGTCTCGGCTTCCTTGACGCTGCCGTCGCCCTTGTACTTGTCGGCGATGGCGAGCAGGGCGTCGGTGCCGTCCGGCGTGCGGTTGAGCACCACGTCTTCCACGGCATCACGCAGCTCGGCCGGGATCTGGTCGTAGATCTCCAGCTGGCCGGCGTTGACGATGCCCATGGTCAGCCCATTGCGGATCGCATACAGCAGGAACACCGAATGGATTGCCTCACGCACCGGGTTGTTGCCACGGAACGAGAACGACACGTTGGACACGCCGCCGGAGGTCAGTGCATACGGCAGCTCGTCACGGATGTAGGCGCAGGCGTTGATAAAGTCGACGGCGTAGTTGTTGTGCTCTTCGATACCGGTGGCGACCGCAAAGATGTTCGGGTCGAAGATGATGTCTTCCGGTGGGAAGCCGACTTCATTCACCAGGATGTCGTAGGAGCGTTTGCAGATCTCTTTCTTGCGCGCTTCGGTGTCGGCCTGGCCGGCTTCATCGAACGCCATCACCACCACCGCAGCGCCATAGCGCTTGCACAGCTTGGCGTGGTGGATGAACTGCTCCACGCCTTCCTTCATGCTGATGGAGTTGACGATGCCCTTGCCCTGGATGCACTTGAGGCCGGCCTCGATCACGTCCCACTTGGAGGAGTCGATCATGATCGGCACGCGGGAGATGTCCGGCTCGCCGGCGATCAGATTGAGGAAGGTCACCATGGCCTTCTTCGAATCCAACATGCCCTCGTCCATGTTGATGTCGATCACCTGGGCGCCGGCTTCCACCTGCTGCAGCGCGACTTCCAGGGCTTCGGTGTAGTTGTCTTCACGGATCAGGCGGGCGAACTTGGCCGAGCCGGTGATGTTGGTGCGCTCGCCGACGTTGACGAACAACGAGCTGCGATCGATGGTGAACGGCTCCAGGCCTGACAGGCGGCAAGCCTTCGGAATATCCGGGATCTGGCGCGGCGCGTAACCGGCCACGGCCTTGGCGATGGCCTCGATGTGGCCCGGCGTGGTGCCGCAGCAGCCGCCGACAATGTTGAGGAAGCCGCTCTGGGCGAACTCTTCGATGACCTTGGCGGTTTGTGACGGCAACTCGTCGTATTCGCCGAATTCGTTGGGCAGGCCGGCGTTCGGGTGGGCAGAGACGTGGGTGTTGGCCTTGTTCGACAATTCTTCCAGGTACGGACGCAGCTCGCTGGCACCCAGGGCGCAGTTGAGGCCCACGGAGATCGGCTTGGCGTGGGCCACGGAGTTCCAGAACGCTTCGGTGGTCTGGCCCGACAGGGTACGCCCGGAGGCGTCGGTGATGGTGCCGGAAATCATGATCGGCAGCTCAATATTCAATTCCTCGAACACGCCTTGCACGGCGAAGATCGCGGCCTTGGCATTGAGGGTGTCGAAAATGGTTTCGATCAGGATCAGGTCGGCACCGCCTTCGATCAGGCCTTTGGTGGCCTCGGTGTAGTTTTCCACCAATTCATCGAAGGTCACGTTGCGGTAGCCGGGGTTGTTCACGTCGGGCGACAGCGAGCAGGTGCGGCTGGTCGGGCCGAGCACGCCTGCGACGAAACGCGGCTTGTCCGGGGTTTCCGCCGTTTTGGCGTCGGCGATCTTGCGCGCCAGGCGTGCGCCTTCTACGTTTAGCTCAAACGCCAGCGCTTCCATGCCGTAGTCGGCCATGGAGATGCGCGTGGCGTTGAAGGTGTTGGTTTCGAGGATGTCGGCGCCGGCATCCAAGTAGGCTTTTTCGATGCCGCCGATTACGTCTGGACGGGTGATCACCAGCAGGTCGTTGTTACCCTTGACGTCGCTGGGCCAGTCGGCGAAGCGTTTGCCACGGTAGTCATTTTCCTCAAGCTTGTAGCTTTGGATCATCGTGCCCATGCCGCCGTCGAGGATCAGGATACGTTCCTTGAGGGCTTGATGAAGGGCTTGCAGACGAACGCTACGATCGGACATGGGACTACTCTGGTCAGGCATTTCGGAGGGCGTGAATCATAACAAACCTGTGCCGATTTAGAGCATGCGCAGTTTTTGCATGAATATCGTTCATGTTGCTGGGGAGTATGGCCCGGTAGAATCACCGGCAAATTTTCAGCGCACGCATTGAACCGGGACCCGATACATGTCACTTCGCCTCATCACCAGCGCCGTCCTGGCGCTGGTCGCTTGCATCGCACAGGCTGACGGACCCGCCCCGGCGATTTCGTACACTCGCGACATTCAACCAATCTTTACCGAGAAGTGCGTGGCCTGCCACGCCTGCTACGACTCCGCCTGCCAGCTCAACCTGGGCAGTGGCGAGGGCGCGGCCCGGGGTGCAAACAAAGTGCCGGTCTATGATGGCGAGCGCAGCCAGGCGACCCCGACCACACGGCTGTTCTATGACGCCTTTGGCAAGCAGGCCTGGCAGCAAAAGGGCTTTTACTCGGTGCTGGACGCCCAGGGCAGCCAGGCGGCCTTGATGGCACGCATGCTGGAGCTGGGCCATAACGCACCGCTGCAACCCAACGCCAAGTTGCCTCAAGATATCGTACTGGGCCTGAACCGTGAAAACATGTGCGCCATGCCCGGCGAGTTCAATGCCTACGCCGGTGCCCATCCCAAGGAAGGCATGCCGCTGGCGGTCACCGGCCTGACGGACCAGCAATACCAGACCCTGCAACGCTGGCTCGCGTCCGGCGCTCCTATCGATGAACAAGGCCTGGCGCCCAGCGCCAAGGAAGCCCTGCAGGTGCAGCAGTGGGAAAACCTGTTCAACCAGCCGGGTGCGCGGGAGAGCCTGGTGGCGCGCTGGTTGTTCGAACATCTGTTTCTCGCGCACATCTACTTCGAAAACGGCGAACCGGGGCATTTCTTCCAGTGGGTGCGTTCGCGTACGCCCAGCGGCCAGCCGATCGATCTGATCGCCACCCGTCGCCCCAATGATGATCCAGGCACCCGTGTGTATTACCGCCTGTGGCCGGTGCAGGGTGTGATTGTGCATAAAACCCACATCGCGTACCCGTTCAGTGCCCAGAAGATGGCGCGGATCAAAGAACTGTTCTACGCCGGCAACTGGCAGGTCAACGCCTTGCCGGGCTATGGCCCAGGCCGTCGCGCCAACCCCTTCGAAACCTTCGAAGCCATCCCGGCCAAGGCGCGTTACCAGTTCATGCTGGACAACGCCGAATACTTCGTACGCACCTTTATCCGTGGGCCGGTGTGCCGTGGGCAGATTGCCACGGACGTGATCCGTGACAACTTCTGGACCCTGTTCCAAGACCCGGACCACGACCTGTACATCACCGATGCGCGCTATCGCGGCCAGGCCACGCCGTTGCTGGCGATGCCGGGGCAGAACGATGACGTCGGCAGCGTGCTCAGCCTGTGGCTGGCGTACCGCGACAAACGTAATGAATACGAGGCCCTGCGCCGCGACAGCTATGCTGACTTGCCGCCGCCAAGCTGGTCGACCCTGTGGGCGGGCAATGACAATGCCTTGCTGAGCATCTTCCGCCACTTCGACAGCGCTTCGGTGACCAAAGGCCTGATTGGCGAGGTGCCGCAAACCCTGTGGCTGTTCGACTACCCGCTGCTGGAGCGCACCTATTATCAGTTGGCGGTGAACTTCGATGTGTTCGGCAACGTGTCGCACCAGGCCCAGACCCGGTTGTATTTCGACCTGATTCGCAACGGTGCCGAGCAGAACTTCCTGCGCCTGATGCCGGCCGATTCCCGCGAGGGCTTCTTGGATGACTGGTACCAGAACAGCGGCAAGCTCAAGCTATGGCTGGACTATGAAGCCATTGATGACGATAAACCCACTGGCCTGCACCTGAATGAAAACGATCCGAAGCGCGACTTTGCCAACCAGTTGCTCACGCGTTATGGCGATTTGAATGCGAGCCCGGATCCGATCAACCGCTGCACGGGCGCCTATTGCTCGCGTGACGGCGTGGACCCAGCCATTCAGGATGCGGAGCAGGCGCTGAGCCGCCTGACTTCACGCCCGGCCGCCGGGCTCAAGGTCATCGACCAACTGCCTGAAGCGACGATGTTGCGTGTCGAGACCGCCAGCGGTAAGCGTGTGCTCTACAGCATGCTGCGCAATCGTGCCCACAGTAACGTGGCGTTTCTGCTGGGTGAGGCTTATCGCTATCAGCCGGGCTTGGACACGGTGACGATTTATCCTGGCGTGCTGAGCAGCTATCCGAACTTTATGTTCAATATCCCTGCCCAGGAAGTGCCGGAGTTTGTGGCTGAAATGGAGCAGGCCAAGGATGCCAAGCGTTTCGAGAAGATTGTGGACCGCTGGGGTGTGCGGCGCAGTCATCCGTTGTTTTGGCAGTACTTCCATGATGTGTCGCAGTACATTCGGGAGACTACGCCGGTGGAAGAGGGGGTGTTGGATATGAATCGGTATCAGAACTTGTGAGATCTTTTCGGAGTGCATATCCGTTGCTGCGGTAACGGCTGATATTGGTTCCGCCCTTACGGCGCCTCAGATCAAAAGCCAGAGCAAGCGCGACTCGCTTCGCATCGTGGATACGCTTTTCGTCCTTTGTAGGAGCCGGCTTGCCGGCGAAAAACGTGAGAACGCCGCGTTTTGTCTGGTTACCCGCGTCATCGTTAACCACCATCGCAGGCAAGCCAGCTCCTACAGGGACTGCGTTTGCCCTTGCCTTTGCTCTACACCACTCAGGCCGCCGTGCTCTTGCGGTCCCCCAAACCCCTGTCGGATTACGGGCACACCGAGTATTGGGGCAAGAGCCTTTTGGTTGCTTTTGGACTCTTTTCAAAAGTGACCCGCCGTAAGAGCGGAACCCATAGCAGCCATCACCCAAATAACGGATATGTACACCCCCCCAAAAAACCTATCCCGACAAAAACACTAGGACTTTGTACCTGCGTAATATTTTGGCGTAAACTGCTGGCAAGCCTGTGAGGAGTTTCCATGACTGCCATAACCATTACCGACGCCGCCCACGATTACCTGGCTGACCTGCTGTCCAAGCAGAACACCCCGGGTATCGGCATCCGCGTCTTCATCACCCAACCCGGCACCCAATACGCCGAGACTTGCATTGCCTACTGCAAGCCTGGGGAAGAGAAACCTGAAGACACCGCCCTGGGGCTGAAAAGCTTCACCGCGTACATCGATGCCTTCAGCGAAGCCTTCCTCGACGACGCCGTGGTCGACTACGCCACCGACCGCATGGGCGGCCAGTTGACCATCAAGGCGCCAAACGCCAAGGTGCCGAACGTCAACGCCGACAGCCCGGTGAACGAGCGCATCAATTACTACCTGCAGACCGAGATCAACCCAGGCCTGGCCAGCCACGGCGGCCAGGTCAGCCTGATCGACGTGGTCGAAGACGGCATTGCGGTGTTGAAATTCGGCGGCGGCTGCCAAGGCTGTGGCCAGGCGGACGTGACCCTGCGTGAAGGCATCGAGCGCACCTTGCTGGAGCGTATTCCAGAGCTCAAGGGCGTGCGTGACGTGACCGACCACACGCAGAAAGAAAACGCCTACTACTGAATAAGGCGTTCACTGCGAGCAGAAAAAACGGCGCCCCGTGAGCGCCGTTTTTTTATGCCTGGGTTTCAGGGGCGGTAAAGATGAGCATGGCCCGCGCGATACAGCGACGACTCACTGAAGCTGTCACTTGCCAACACCCGGCCCACCACAATCAATGCCGTGCGCCGAAAGCCCTTGGCCGCCACCTTCTCGGTAATGTCACTCAACGTGCCCATCGCCCAATCCTGATCCGGCCAGGTTGCCCGGTGCACCACGGCAATCGGGCAATCCGCGCCGTAGTGCGGCAGCAGCTCAGCGACGATCTTCTCCAGGTGATTGACCCCCAGGTGAATCGCCATGGTGGTGCCATGCCGGGCCAGGCTGTCGAAATCCTCGCCGGCGGGCATGCGGGTTTTGTCGGCATAGCGGGTCAGGATCACGCTTTGGGCGATATCGGGCAGGGTCAGCTCGGTTTCCAGCAGGGCGGCGCAGGCGGCCACGGCGGTGACGCCGGGAATGATCTGGAAGGGAATGCCCAGCTCCCGCAGATGGCGGATCTGTTCGCCAATGGCGCCATACAGGCTCGGGTCACCGGAATGGACGCGGGCCACGTCCTGGCCGTTGTCGTGGGCGGTTTTGATCAGGTCAATGATCTGTTCCAAGTGCAATTCGGCGCTGTTGACCACCGTTAGCGCCGAATGGCCGTCCAATACCGCCGCCGGAACCAATGAGCCGGCATAGATGATTACCGGGCAACTGCGGATCAGCCGCTGGCCTTTGACGGTGATCAATTCCGGGTCGCCGGGGCCTGCGCCGATGAAGTAGACGGTCATGGTGGTTCCTGTCGAAAAAACGGGCGAGCATGAATGTTGTTCATGATCGGGGGCGGCAATTATCGGGATTTTAGCCGGCGCAGGCTAATGCAAAGGTGGCTTGGGCGGTTTTTTTGCGAGTGATCAACAGGCGGGCAGGGCTGCCTGCAAGGTGCTCGGCGAGTGCCAGCGCGGCGCTTTCGGCGATGCCATAACAGCCGGTGTGGGCAAAAGCGATGTCGGATTTGTGGCTCAGGCGGTGTTCAAACGCCGCCAGTTGCTCGGCGCTGAAACACTGCAGTGGCAGGTTCAGCCTCTGGGCCAGAGCCAGTAACCCCGGTTCATTCTGTTTGCGATCGATACTGGCCAGCGCGCTAATGCGGTGACGCTCGATACCGCCCTCGGCGAGGGCCGAATCGAACAGCGCCAGCAAGGTGTGAAGATCGCAACCCTGCTGGAAACCCAGGCCGATCACCAGGGTCATGCCGAGTATTGGTCGTCACGGTTGCGGCGGAACAGCCACGCGCTGATCAGGCCCAGTGCGAGCCAGAAAGCGACGTTGGTCAACTGTGAAGCGATCTTGAATTGTGCTTCCAGGGCTTGCGGTGCCAGCATCGAATGCACTTCGGGCTGTGGCGCGCCGATCACGTGGGGGACGGCGAGGATCGCCACGCCCAGCACTTTCAACAGCCAGTTACGACCAAATACGATCAAAGCGATGCCGGCAGCCGTAGAAGCCGCAGTGCCGATCCACCAGGTCTGGCGCAGCGCCAGGTCCGCGGCGGCGGTGCCCGGCAGCTCAGGCGGCAGGCCCATCGTCGGTGCCAGCACGAAGGTTGCGTAACCGGCCAAGCCCCACAGCAGGCCTTGGGCGGTGCGGGTTGGCGCGCGCAGTGTGTAGAGACCGGCCAGCATCAGCGCAAAACCGACCGCGACCACCAGATTACCGCCTGTGGTGGAGAGCACGCGCTGCCAGCCGTCTTCCGGCTCCCAGGCTTCGGCATCGTGGGTGTGGGCGGCAGCGCCTTCGGTGTGTTCGTGGGCCACTTCGGTGGCGGCCGGGGCCTTTTCAAAGGTTTCCGCCTGCAGAATCAGCGGGGCGACCCAGAAGCTTTGCAGCAAGGTCAGCAACAGGGCGGCCAGCAGGCCGGTGAAACCTGCAGTTTGCGCGATACGCTTGATCATGTCGGCAGGTCTCAGTGGCACGGGAACGCAGCGCTGTGGCGGGTATCGTGGGCAGCGTTGTGCACGGCCTCGATGTGCGAGAAACCGGCAAAGTACACCAGGCACGCACCAAGGATCGACGCGCCGATGGCGGCGGTCAGGCGTTGGCTCAGGGTGGCGGTGCTGCTGGCGGAGTGCGAGGTGCTGCTGACGATCGACATGGCGCGTCCCTTTCAGGTGTCTGGGTGAAACGAGCGCATGGAAACCCCGCGAGCCAGGCACGCAGGGTTTGAACAGCGCCCGCCCACCGCGGGTTTGTTATCTGAATTTTTCGGGCCGGTCTCCGGGCTTGCGAGGGGCAATGTGCCTAATAAGCATCGCCTTCCCATGCCGTCGAGGCACAGTGGATCTGACGCTTCACTCGCTTACCGTTGCGGGGGCAGCACCGGACTGGTCATATCGCTATGACGCACCGGTTTCCCGTTTCACCCTGTGAAGGGCACCCGAAACAAGATGTGTAGGAGAGCATGGGGGTGGGAGGGGAGTCAATTGGGGTGTGTACATATCCCTTGTTGCGATGATGGCTGAAATGGGTTCCGCTCCTACAGCGAACCGCCTTTGCTCTACACCACTCAAGCCGGCTGTCAGGCCGCTGTGCTTTTGCTTTTGATCTTGATCTTGATCCTAAGCGCCCCGTCAAACACGCTGGCCGGAATTCGACAGGGATTTGGGGGGTAAACCGGCAGGGATGCCGGTTTAGCCGCCCCGCGCCATGGATGGCGCGTGGCGGTGGCCCCCCAAATCCCTGTCGGATTACGGGCACACCGAGCGTGAGCGAGGTGCCGAGTGTTGGGGCAAGAGCCCTTTGGTTACTTTGGGGCTCTTTTCCAAAGTGACCCGCCGTAAGGGCGGAACCCATAGCAGCCATCACCGCAGAAACGGATATGTACACTAACCCAACCAATCCAACCCCATCATTGACCATCCCCCAAGCACTGCGTAGCCTTACACCCTTCGAGGTTCTTCGGCCCAGGCCGAAGCTAAGAAGGGAACGCGGTCCAAGCCGCGGCTGCCCCCGCAACTGTAAAGGGTTCAGCTGACTGCCACGCCACTGCCGACAAGGCGGGAAGGCGCAGCCAGCGCCGGTCGCAAGACCCGCAAGCCCCAAGCCAGGAGACCTGCCTCGCAACCGATTTTCTACTTCAACCGGGCGGGGTGATCCGGTGACGAAATCCGCTGCTGCGCGCCGTCGCAGGGCCTATCGTCCCGTATGCCCGCCCCCAAGGGCATCCGATGAAAACACTGGCCAAACTCCCCGTCACCATCGTCACCGGCTTCCTCGGCTCGGGCAAGACTACCTTGCTGCGCCACATGCTCGATAACGCCCAGGGCCGTCGCATCGCCGTGATCGTCAACGAATTCGGCGAACTGGGTATCGACGGTGAAATCCTCAAGCAGTGCTCCATCGGCTGCACCGAAGAAGAAGCCAACGGCCGCGTCTACGAGTTGGCCAATGGCTGCCTGTGCTGCACCGTGCAGGAAGAGTTCTTTCCAGTGATGCGCGAGTTGGTGGCCCGTCGCGGCGACCTCGACCATATCCTCATCGAAACCTCCGGCCTGGCCCTGCCAAAACCGTTGGTACAAGCCTTTCAGTGGCCGGAAATCCGCAGCGCCTGCACCGTCGACGCTGTGATCACCGTGGTCGACAGTCCGGCCGTGGCCGCCGGCACCTTCGCCGCTTTCCCGGACCAGGTGGATGCCCAGCGCAAGCTCGACCCGAACCTGGACCACGAGTCGCCGCTGCATGAGCTGTTCGCCGACCAACTGGCCAGCGCCGACCTGGTGATCCTCAACAAGAGCGACCTGATCAGCCCTGAAGACCTGGCCCGTGTGCGCCTGGAAGTCGCGGAAGAACTGCCGCCCGCGGTGAAGATCATTGAAGCCAGCAGCGGTCGTTTGCCGTTGGACGTGCTGATCGGCCTGGGTGCCGGCTCCGAAGAGCATATCGACGGTCGCCACAGTCATCACGACCATCACCATGACGGTGAAGACGATCATGACCATGATCACGACGCCTTCGACTCCATCTCCATCGACCTGCCGCAGGCCGATGAAGCGCTGCTGCTCGACGCCCTGACCCAGTTGGTGGTGCAACACGGCATCCTGCGCGTCAAAGGCTTCGCTGCGATTCCGAACAAGCCGATGCGCCTGCTGATCCAAGGGGTGGGTACGCGTTTCGACAAGCACTTCGACCGTGCCTGGGGCCCGGACGAAGCACGCATCACACGCTTGGTGCTGATCGGTCAGGACCTCGACGCGGCGGGCCTTGAAGCGCAACTGCGCGCAGCCCTCAGCGTTTAACCCATGCACCTGCTCAGGACCCAGCCCGGTGGTTTCGTCTCGGACGACAATATTGCCGACCTCGGACAAACCCCCGCTGATCTGGTGATCCTGTGCAGCGGCGATTCCAGCCTGGCGCTGCTGGCCGAAGCGGCCCAGCAGTTGCCGGACGATTACCCCAGCTTTCGCTTGGCCAACCCGATGCAGGTGCAGAACCATGCCTCGGTCGACCTGTATGTCGATGAGGTGCTGCGCCACGCCAAGGTCATCCTGATTTCCCTGCATGGTGGCATCGGTTATTGGCGTTACGGCATTGAGCGTCTGGTGGAATTGGCCGAGCGTGGCGTTCAACTGATTCTGGTGCCGGGGGATGATCGCCCGGACCCTGAGCTCAGCGGACTAAGTACCGTCGGCGCCGAAGAGCGTGATCGCCTCTGGCACTTCCTGCGCCAGGGCGGCCTGGGCAATGCCCTGGATTTCTATCGCTGCCTGGCCAGCACTTACCTGGGCCGTGATTACGCCTGGGCCGAGCCGCAAACCTTGCCGCGCACGGCGATTTATCACCCGCACCGTGCCAGCGCCCGGCTGAATGATTGGCAGGCCGACTGGAATGCCGAGTGGCCGGTGGCGGCGGTGTTGTTCTATCGCTCGCATTTGCAGGCAGCCAATACCGGTTTTATCGATGTGTTCTGCCAGCGCTTGCAGGCGGCGGGTCTCAACCCGTTGCCGATGGCGGTGGCCAGTTTGAAAGAACCCGGCTGCCTGGCGGTGGTCGAGGACCTGCTGGACGAGGTCGGCGCGGCGGTGATTCTCAACACCACCGGCTTCGCCCAGTCCAGCCCGGAAGCGCCGCACTTGCGGCCGTTTCGCCGCAATATCCCGGTGATCCAGGCGATCTGCGCCCAGGACAACCAGCCCGGCTGGGAAGCGAGCGACCAAGGTCTTGGCCCCCGCGACCTGGCGATGCACATTGCCTTGCCGGAGCTGGACGGGCGGATCATCAGCCGGCCGATCAGCTTCAAGGACCTGGCCTGGCGCAGTGAGCGCAGCCAGTCGGATGTGGTGTGCTACCGCGCCGCGCCGGAGCGCATGGATTTTGTTGCTGAGCTGGCGCGGCGCTGGGTCGAGTTGGCGCGAGTGCCGAATGGCGACAAGCGCATCGCGCTGATCCTCGCCAATTACCCGACCCGCGACGGTCGTATCGGCAATGGTGTCGGCCTGGATACGCCGGCGGCGGCGTTGAATATCCTGCGTGCCCTGCAGGCCGAAGGCTACCCGGTGTCGGATGCATTGCCGGAAAGCGGCACGGCACTGATCCACGCTTTGCTCGGCGGCGTTACCAATGACCTCGACAGCCTCGACCTGCGCCCCTGCCACCAAAGCCTGGGCCTGGAGGACTACGAGGCGATGTTCAGCCGCTTGCCCGCGGCCAATCGCCAGGCGGTGCTGGAGCGCTGGGGCACGCCTCATCACGACCCGATGTTCCGCGATGGCCGCATGATGGTCGCCGGCCTGCGCCTGGGCCTGACGTTCGTCGGTATCCAGCCGGCGCGGGGTTATCAGGTGGACGCCAGCGCCGTTTACCACGACCCGGACCTGGTACCGCCCCACGGTTACCTGGCGTTCTACTTCTGGTTGCGCCACACCTACGGTGCCCACGGCGTGATCCATGTAGGCAAACATGGCAACCTTGAATGGTTGCCGGGCAAGGGCGTCGGCTTGTCGGAAAACTGCTGGCCCGATGCGCTGCTGGGGCCGCTGCCGAATATCTACCCGTTTATCGTCAACGATCCGGGCGAGGGCGCCCAGGCCAAGCGACGCACCCAGGCGGTGATCATCGATCACTTGATGCCGCCCCTGACCCGTGCCGAAACCTACGGCCCCCTGCGTAACCTTGAGCTGCTGGCGGACGAGTACTACGAAGCGCAACTGCTGGATCCGCGTCGCGCCCTGGAGTTGCAGAAAGACATCCTCAAGCTGGTGCGCGAAACCCGCATCGACCAGGAACTTGAGCTGGAGAGCGACGCCGACGCCGCCGTCTGGCTGCCGCGCCTGGACACGTACCTGTGCGACTTGAAAGAGTCGCAGATCCGCGATGGCCTGCACATCTTTGGCGAGTCGCCGGCAGGTCGCCTGCGTATCGATACTTTGCTGGCCTTGCTGCGCATCCCGCGTGGCGATGGCCGTGGTCCGCAATCGAGTCTGCTGCGTGTGTTGGCCAAGGCCTTTGACTTGGGCTTTGATCCGCTGGATTGCGCTTTGGCCGAGCCCTGGACCGGGCGCCGTCCCCAGGTCTTGCAGAAGATCGATGCGCAGTTGTGGCGCACCGCCGGCGATACCCGCGAGCGCCTGGAGCTGTATGCCGCGCGGCTGATCGAACAGGCGCTGGAGGGGCCGCTTGAACAGCTGGAAGAGCCCGGTTGGGAGGATGTGAAGGCCGTTATCGAAAGCCTGCGCATCGTGGTGGCGCCGCGTCTGGACGCTTGTGGCCCGGCGGAAATGTGTGGCTTGCTGGATGCCCTCAGTGGCCGTTTTGTGCCTGCCGGCCCAAGTGGCGCGCCGAGCCGCGGACGTTTGGATGTGCTGCCGACGGGTCGCAATTTTTTCACCGTCGACGTGCGCAACCTGCCCACTACCACGGCCTGGCGCATCGGCTTTCAATCCGCCAACCTGATTCTCGAGCGACATTTGCAAGACCACGGCGACCACCTGCGCCAACTCGGCCTGTCGGTATGGGGCACTGCCACCATGCGCACCGGCGGCGACGACATCGCCCAGGCCATGGCGCTGATGGGCGTGCGCCCGGTGTGGGCGACCGGCAGCCAACGGGTGGATGATTTTGAAATACTGCCGATCAGCCTGCTGGACCGCCCGCGTGTCGACGTGACCCTGCGTGTGTCCGGGTTCTTCCGCGATGCCTTCGCCAACCTGATCCGCCTGTTCGACGCCGCGGTGCAGGCAGTGGCGGCGCTGGATGAACCGGACGATATGAACCCGCTGGCCGCCAAGGTGCGCAGTGAGCGTGAGGCGTTGCTCACATCTGGCCTGGACGCAGAAGCTGCGGCGAAACAAGCCGGTTGGCGCATTTTCGGCGCCAAGCCGGGCGCCTATGGTGCGGGCGTGCAGGGCGCGGTCGACGGTCGCCTGTGGCAAAGCCGTGAGGACTTGGCCGAGGTTTACCTCAACTGGGGCGGCTACGCCTATGGAGGTTCCGATGAAGGCACCGCCGCCCGTGCGCAATTCGCTCAGCGCTTGAGCCAGGTGCAGGCGGTGCTGCAGAACCAGGACAATCGTGAGCACGACCTGCTGGATTCCAACGACTACTACCAATTCCAGGGCGGCATGCTCGCTGCCGTGGAAACCCTCAGCGGTGACAAGGCCGCCAGCTACCATGGTGACCACAGCCAACCGGACCTGCCGAAGATCCGCACTCTGAAGGAAGAGCTGAACCGGGTGATCCGCTCCCGCGCCGCCAACCCCAAGTGGATCGAAGGCGTGAAGCGCCATGGCTATAAAGGTGCATTCGAGATGGCGGCGACCGTGGACAACCTGTTCGCTTTCGACGCCACCACGGCGCTGATCGACGATCATCAATACGCGCTGCTGGCCGATGCCTACCTGCTCGACCCCGACACCCGCGCCTTTGTGCAGCAACACAACCCCGACGCTTTGCGGGACATGACCGAGCGCATGCTCGAAGCCCAGCAGCGGAGCATGTGGCAGGAGCCGGGGGCGTATCGCGAGGCGCTGGAAAACCTGTTGCTGGATATAGAAGAGGACGGCTAAAGGCGGGCTCGTTGTGGTGAGCAGGCTTGTGTCGCAGAATTTGAAGAGGGATCGCATGACTGATATTCCCCATTTCCCGCTGTCCGCCGTAGTCGGCGCCGATGACCTGAAACTGGCGCTGTGCCTGACTGCCATCGACCCGAAGATCGGCGGTGTGCTGATCGAAGGTCCGCGCGGCATGGCCAAGTCGACCTTGGCGCGCGGTTTGGCGGACCTGTTGGCCAGTGGTCAGTTCGTGACGTTGCCTTTGGGCGCCACCGAAGAGCGCCTTGTGGGCACGCTGGACCTGGACGCCGCGTTGGGCGAGGGGCGGGCGCAGTTCTCACCCGGGGTCTTGGCGAAGGCCGATGGCGGCGTATTGTACGTCGATGAGGTCAACCTGCTGCCCGACCACTTGGTGGATGTGCTGCTGGACGTGGCCGCCAGCGGCACCAACCTGATCGAGCGCGATGGTATTTCCCATCGCCATTCGGCGCGCTTCGTGCTGATCGGCACCATGAACCCGGAGGAAGGTGAGTTGCGACCGCAGCTGCTCGACCGTTTCGGTTTCAACGTGGCGTTGAGTGGGCAGACCTTGCCGGTCGAGCGTGGGCAGATCATTCGTCGTCGCCTGGATTTCGACAGCGACCCGGCGGCGTTCTGCGCACAATGGGATGAGTCGCAGGCAGCCTTGCGAGAGCGCTGCACTCAGGCGCGGGCGCGGCTGGATGCCATCGCGCTGGACGATGAGACGCTGGCTCGGATCACCGAACGGTGCTTCGCTGCGGGCGTCGACGGGTTGCGTGCGGACCTGGTCTGGTTGCGCGGCGCTCGGGCCCATGCCGCCTGGCGGGGTGCCCATGCTATCGGCGAGGAAGATATTGAAGCTGTGGCGGAGTTTGCCTTGCGCCATCGCCGCCAAGAGCAGGCCACTCCATCGAGCCCACCGAGTGAAGGGCAATCGCCCAAGTCCTCCGACGCTTCCCCAGGCCAAGGCCAATGGGGCGATATGCCCGCACCGGCCTTGCCCACGGGCGCACGCCGCGATGTGCCGGCCTGGCCAAAAAAGCCCTAGGCATTCGCCCCCGACCTGACGCGGGGGCGGATGCCCGCCCCAACGCGGGGCAACTGGACAGAGGCAGGCACGGCAAGGCGCGCAGCGCGAAACAGGGCTCGATCAATTGGCCGGGCACCTTGCTCGGTGGGCGCCCGCAAACCCGTGAGGATCTGCTTTATCACCTGCGCAGTCGTTCGGCCCCCGCGTTGTGGCTGGTGATTGTCGATGCGTCGGCGTCCACCCGGCGACATCACGCGCTTTCCGACGCCAAGGGCGTGTTGGCGCATTTGTTTGATGATGCCTACCGCCAGCGGGCACGGATGGCGTTGTTGACGGCCAGCGGGCATTCGCCCAACTGGCAGGTCCAGGGATTGAAGGCGGCGAAGGGCTTGGCGGGTTGGCTGGACCAGTTGGGCGCGGGCGGCGGCACGCCATTACTCGCGGCGCTTGTAGAGGCCAGGCATTGGCTGGCACTGCGGCGTGCGCGTTACCCGGCTGAGCAACAGCGGTTGCTGGTGATCACTGACGGACGACTCAAGGATATCGCCGGGTTAGCGTTGCTGGAGTGCCCTGGCGTGCTGGTGGATATCGAGCGTGGGCCGATCAGGTTGGGTCGGGCTCAAGAGCTGGCGGCTGGGTTGCAGCTGGATTATCGGCATATCGATGACTTGTAGCGCCTGGACGATCGCTTTCGCAGGCAAGCCAGCTCCCACATTTGATCGGCGGTGCAGTCAAAATGTGGCCGCTGGCTTGCCTGCGATAAGGCCCTCCAATACACCAAAAATCCTTCAGCCCGCCCCCGGCACATTCGGCCAAAGGTCCGCCACCAGAAACAGCCGTTCAGCTTCCTCCCAATCCTCACCCACCTGCACCAGCCGCACCAGCAACTGCGCCGGGGCCATGGGGTCCAGGTCGGCCAGCCAGCCTTGCATCTGCGCCTCGCTCCACACCTGATCCGCCGGGTAATGCGCCGGCGCCAGCCACGCATGCCGGGGCAGGGGTTGCCAGCGGCCCGGCTGGCTGAGGCTGACAAACGCTTGCCAATCGCGCTGATGCAACCAGCGCCCACGCAGGTGCTGCGGATGGGCGCCGACGGGGGCTTGAGCCTGGCCGGGCCAGGGGTAGAGCAGGTAACCGCCCAGCCACAAATGCGCATCGAATTGCTGTATATCCAGCGCCGCCAACGCCTCGCGGCTTTCCGCACGCGCTGATATCGGCAGTTGATGCTGGGCCAGATGAGCCAGTTTGCGGTCCAACCGATCATGGCAACCCGGTCCCAGCCATTGCGCCGTGTCCTGGCCGTGGCCATCCTGTGGCCCAAGATAAAGTTTGATCGCCAGCTCCAGGTGATGCACGCCATCGCGGTCACGCAGCAGCATGTCCAGCTCGCCCAGGGTATGCCCGGCACGCCGGATCGGCAGGTTGGCGGCCAGCAATTCCACACCCGGCGCATGTTGCACCGCGAACTGCCACAGGCGTTCGTAATAGAGGCCCAGGCGCCGCGTGCGTGACAGGCTGAGCCATTGCTGCAAGGCGCCGCTGTCCTGATCAAGTTGGCGCAGCCAGCGTTCCAGTTGATGCGGTGCCTGCACCCAATCGCTGCCGGCCAGCGGGTGGCGTTGCGGCCACGGCGTGTGCGCGAGCATCGGCGGGGCGAGCATCACCCACGCCAGGTCGCGCACTTCGGGGTGGCGCAGCTGTCGGGGCAGGGTGTGCAGATCCGGGAACACAGTCATGGTCCGAGCATAGCCGTTTAAAGGTTGCATGGGTGGCTGAGAACTATTGTCATCAAGGCTTCATGGCGACAAAGGATTTTGCCTGGGGCGGCCTTTCGCCCATAATCCTTCTTTTTGCCACACCCCACATCCCGCAGGAGCCCCATGGAGCAATTTCGCAATATCGGCATTATCGGTCGCCTGGGCAGTACCCAGGTGTTGGACACCGTCCGCCGGCTGAAAAAATTCCTGCTGGAACGCCATCTGCATGTGATCCTCGAAGACACCATCGCTGAAATCCTCCCCGGCCACGGCCTGCAGACTTCATCGCGCAAGATGCTCGGCGAAGTCTGTGACATGGTGATTGTGGTCGGTGGCGATGGCAGCCTGCTGGGTGCGGCCAGGGCCTTGGCTCGGCATAACGTGCCGGTGCTGGGGATCAACCGTGGCAGCCTGGGGTTCCTCACCGATATCCGCCCCGATGACCTGGAAGTCGAAGTGGCCAAGGTGCTCGACGGCCATTACCTGGTGGAAAACCGCTTCCTGCTGCAAGCTGAAGTGCGTCGCCACGGCGAAGCCATCGGCCAGGGCGATGCCTTGAATGACGTGGTGCTGCACCCCGGCAAGTCCACGCGGATGATCGAGTTCGAGCTCTATATAGACGGCCAGTTCGTGTGCAGCCAGAAGGCCGACGGCCTGATCGTTGCCACGCCTACCGGCTCCACGGCCTACGCGCTGTCGGCGGGCGGCCCGATCATGCATCCCAAGCTGGATGCCATTGTGATCGTGCCGATGTACCCCCATATGTTGTCGAGCAGGCCTATTGTGGTCGATGGCAACAGTGAGCTGAAAATCGTGGTGTCCAAAGACATGCAGATCTACCCCCAGGTGTCGTGTGACGGGCAGAACCATTTCACCTGCGCCCCCGGTGACACCATCACCGTGAGCAAGAAGGCACAGAAGTTGCGGTTGATCCACCCGCTGGACCACAACTACTACGAAGTGTGCCGCACCAAGCTGGGCTGGGGCAGCCGCTTGGGGGGTGGAGGCGACTGATGCTCGATCCCGCGCGTAGCTACGACCTGATTGGTGACGTGCACGGTTGCGCCCATACCCTTGAGCACCTGCTCGACCTGTTGGGCTACCACAAGCAGGGCGGCACCTGGCGTCACCCGTCGCGCATGGCGGTGTTCCTCGGCGACATCATCGACCGTGGCCCGCGCATCCGCGAGGCCTTGCACATCGTCCACGACATGGCCGAGGCCGGCCAGGCGCTGTGCATCATGGGCAACCATGAGTTCAACGCCCTGGGCTGGACCACGCCCGCACCGCCAGGCAGTGGCAAACAGTTCGTGCGCGAGCACAACCCACGGCACGCGCGGTTGATCCACGAGACCCTGACCCAATTCGAACAGCACCCGGCCGACTGGCACGACTTCCTCGGCTGGTTCTACGACATGCCGCTGTTTGTCGATGCCGGACGCTTCCGCGTGGTGCACGCCTGCTGGGATAACGGCTTTATCGATCCGCTGCGCGCGACTTTTCCGAACGGATGCATCGACCAGCATTTCCTGCAGGCCGCCGCCGTACCGGGCAGTTTTGCCTGTAATGCGTTCGACCGCCTGCTGCGTGGCACCGACATGCGCCTGCCGGATGGCTTGACGCTGACCGGTGGCGATGGCCTGACGCGCTCATTCTTCCGCACCAAGTTCTGGGAAGACGACCCCAAGACCTACGGCGATATCGTGTTCCAGCCCGACGCCTTGCCGGAACCGGTGGCGCGTACGCCGTTGTCGTCCACCGAAAAGAATTCCCTGCTGCGCTACGGCGTCGACGAACCCTTGCTGTTCGTCGGCCATTACTGGCGCAGCGGCAAACCGGCGCCGATCCGACCGAACCTGGCCTGCCTGGACTACAGCGCAGTGCTGTATGGCAAGCTGGTGGCCTACCGTCTGGATCAGGAGACGCGGCTGGATCCGAATAAATTCGTATGGGTCGACGTTGAGCGGCCCGAGGTCATCAAATGAGTGCTGTGGCGGTATTACGCTTACCCTTGAGCGTCGACCTGGGCGGCTTTGTCCTGCTGCTGCAACGTATGCAAGTCCCCCATCGTGTCAGTGAAGAGGCGGGTGAGCAGGTGTTGTGGGTGCCCGAGAACATCAGCGACGACGTGCGCGTACTGTACCAACGCTTTCCTGCCGGGGACCCGGACCAGCAACTGGATATTCCCGAGCAGGCTCCGGTCAAGCGGCCCGGGTTCATTCAGCAACTGCGGCACAGCCCGTTGACCGCTTTGGTGCTGCTGGCAAGTATCATTGTTGGCGCCGTGACCTTGCTCGGTGAAAACCTGCAAGCCATGAGCTGGCTGACGTTCCTGCCATTTCGCATCGTCGGCGAGTACATCCAGTTCACGCCGCTGGCCGATAGCCTGGCGGCGGGGCAGTGGTGGCGGCTGGTCACCCCGATGCTGATCCACTTTGGCATCCTGCACCTGGCCATGAACGGCATGTGGTACTGGGAACTGGGCCGGCGCATCGAAGCGCGCCAGGGCAGCATCAACTTGCTGGGCCTGACGCTGTTGTTCAGCCTGGTGTCCAACTACGCTCAATATGCTTATGGCGGCCCCGGCCTGTTCGGTGGGTTGTCCGGCGTGCTGTATGGCCTGCTCGGGCATTGCTGGATTTTTCAATTATTGTCGCCTAACCCGGCCTATCGCTTGCCCCGCGGGGTGCTGGTGATGATGCTGGTATGGCTGCTGCTCTGCCTGTCGGGGCTGGTCTCGATGATCGGTTTCGGCGAAATCGCCAACGCTGCCCATGTCGGCGGCCTGGTTATCGGTTGCCTGACGGGTTTGCTGGGTGGGCTATACAGCCGCCGCAAAGCGTCTATTTGATAAGGAAGAGCCTTATGTCCTCTTTTGCTGAAATGATCGAAAACATCACGCCGGACATCTACGAGAGCCTCAAGCTCGCCGTGGAGATCGGCAAATGGTCCGATGGCCGCAAGCTCTCTGCCGAACAGCGCGAACTGTCGTTGCAGGCCATGATCGCCTGGGAAATCCAGAACCTGCCGGAAGACCAGCGCACCGGCTACATGGGCCCGCAGGAATGTGCGTCCAAGTCCGCGCCGGTGCCGAACATCCTGTTCAAGTCGGATGCGATCCATTGATTGAAATTGGTCGCGGTGCAGTCAGCAAAATGTCGGCGCAACTCGGTGAGCCGACCGTTCAATATGCGTTTCGCCTAGGCGATGCCGAGGTACCGGTCAATCCATTGATCGGTACTCACGTGCGCCTGGAATACCTTGGTGCCATTCATTGCAGCCATTGCGGCCGCAAGACCAAGACCAGCTTCAGCCAGGGTTACTGCTACCCGTGCATGACCAAGCTGGCCCAGTGTGACCTGTGCATCATGAGCCCCGAGCGTTGCCATTACGATGCCGGCACCTGCCGCGATCCGGGCTGGGGCGAAAAATTCTGCATGACCGACCACGTGGTGTACCTGGCGAACTCGTCGGGGATCAAGGTTGGCATCACCCGCGCCACCCAGTTGCCGACGCGCTGGCTGGACCAGGGTGCAAGCCAGGCGCTGCCGATCATGCGCGTGGCGACGCGCCAGCAGTCCGGGTTCGTCGAAGACCTGTTCCGCAGTCAGGTGGCCGACAAAACCAACTGGCGCGCGCTGCTCAAGGGCGACGCCCAAGCGGTCGACCTCAAGCAGGTGCGCGATGAGCTGTTCGCTTCCTGCGCCGAAGGCTTGCTCGGTTTGCAGGAACGCTTTGGCCTGCAGGCCATCCAACCGGTGACCGACATCGAACCGATCGAAATCCGCTACCCGGTGGAGCAGTATCCGGCCAAGATCGTCAGCTTCAACCTGGACAAGAACCCGATTGCCGAAGGCACGCTGCTGGGGATCAAGGGCCAATACCTGATCTTCGACACCGGCGTTATCAATATTCGTAAGTACACGGCCTACCAGCTCGCCGTGCATCAGTAGAAGGATGCCACCCATGCGCACCGAACAACCGAAGATGATTTACCTGAAGGACTATCAGGCGCCGGACTACCTGATCGAAGAGACGCACCTGACCTTCGAGTTGTTCGAGGACCACAGCCTGGTCCACGCGCAGCTGGTGATGCGCCGCAACCCTGAGCGCGGCGCGGGGTTGCCGCCGTTGGTGCTGGATGGACAACAGCTGGAATTGTTGAGCGTGAACCTTGCCGATCAAGCACTCGGCGCTGATGACTACCAACTGACCGACAGCCACCTGACGGTCCAGCCGAAAAGTGCGAGTTTTACCCTGGACACCACGGTAAAAATCCACCCGGAAACGAACACCGCCCTGGAAGGCCTGTACAAGTCCGGCAGCATGTTCTGCACCCAGTGCGAGGCCGAAGGTTTCCGCAAGATCACTTACTACCTCGACCGCCCGGACGTGATGAGTACCTTCACCACCACGGTCATCGCCGAACAGCATCGCTACCCGATCCTGCTGTCCAACGGCAACCCGATCGCCAGCGGTCCTGGCGAAGACGGCCGCCACTGGGCAACCTGGGAAGACCCGTTCAAGAAACCGGCGTACCTGTTTGCCCTGGTTGCAGGTGACCTGTGGTGTGTCGAAGATACGTTCACCACCATGACTGACCGTGTCGTAGCGCTGCGTATCTACGTCGAGCCGGAAAACATCGACAAGTGCCAGCACGCGATGACCAGCCTGAAGAAGTCCATGCGCTGGGACGAAGAAACCTATGGTCGCGAGTACGATCTCGACATCTTCATGATCGTGGCGGTGAACGACTTCAACATGGGCGCCATGGAAAACAAGGGCCTCAACATCTTCAACTCCAGTGCCGTGCTGGCCCGTGCCGAAACCGCTACCGACGCCGCGCACCAGCGGGTCGAGGCGATCGTCGCCCACGAATACTTCCACAACTGGTCGGGTAACCGCGTGACCTGCCGCGACTGGTTCCAGCTGTCGCTCAAGGAAGGCTTCACCGTGTTCCGTGATTCGGGCTTCTCCGCCGACATGAACTCGGCCACGGTCAAGCGCATCCAGGACGTGGCGTACTTGCGCACCCACCAGTTCGCCGAAGACGCCGGCCCGATGGCCCACGCGGTGCGGCCGGACAGCTTCATCGAAATCTCCAACTTCTATACCCTGACCGTGTATGAAAAAGGCTCCGAAGTGGTGGGCATGATCCACACCTTGCTCGGTGCCGAAGGCTTCCGCAAAGGCAGCGATCTGTACTTCGAACGCCATGATGGCCAGGCCGTGACCTGCGACGACTTCATCAAGGCCATGGAAGACGCCAACGGCGCCGACCTGACGCAGTTCAAACGCTGGTACAGCCAGGCCGGCACGCCACGTCTGGCGGTGAGCGAGTCCTACGATGCGGTGGCCAAAACCTACAGCCTGACCTTCCGCCAGAGCTGCCCGGAAACCCCGGACAAGGCGGAAAAACTGCCGTTCGTGATCCCTGTGGAATTGGGCTTGCTGGACGCTAAGGGCAGCAGTATGGCCTTGCGCCTGGCCGGTGAAGCGACCGCTGGCGCCACGTCGCGCGTGATCTCGGTGACCGAGGCCGAGCAGACCTTCACGTTCGTTGATATCCCTGAGCAACCGTTGCCTTCGCTGCTGCGCGGGTTCTCTGCGCCGGTCAAGCTGAGTTTCCCGTACAACCGCGATCAACTGATGTTCCTGATGCAGCATGACAGCGACGGTTTCAACCGCTGGGATGCCGGCCAGCAGTTGTCGGTGCAGGTGTTGCAGGAACTGATTGCCCAGCATCAACAGGGCCAGGCGTTGCACATGGATCAGCGCTTGATCACCGCGCTGCGCAGCGTGTTGAGCGACGAAAGCCTGGACCAGGCGATGGTTGCGGAGATGCTGTCGCTGCCGGGTGAAGCCTACCTGACCGAAATCAGCGAGGTGGCGGATGTGGATGCCATCCACGCCGCCCGCGAGTTTGCGCGCAAGCAATTGGCGGATAACCTGCATGAAGCCCTGTGGCTGCGTTACCAGGCCAATCGCGAGCTGTCCAAGCAAACGCCGTACGTGGCGGCCGCCGAGCACTTCGCCCGTCGCGCATTGCAAAACATCGCGCTGTCGTACCTGATGCTCAGCGGCAAGCCGGAAGTGTTGGCGGCGACTCTCGAGCAGTTCGACACCAGCGACAACATGACCGAGCGCCTGACCGCGCTGGCGGTGCTGGTGAATTCGCCGTTCGAAGCGGAGAAGGCCCAGGCCCTGGCGGTGTTTGCCGAGAACTTCAAGGACAACCCGTTGGTCATGGACCAGTGGTTCAGCGTGCAGGCCGGCAGCACCTTGCCGGGCGGGCTGGCGCGCGTGAAGGCGTTGATGGAACACCCGGCGTTCAACATCAAGAACCCCAACAAGGTGCGCGCCTTGATGGGGGCCTTTGCCGGGCAGAACCTGATCAACTTCCACGCGGCGGACGGTTCGGGTTATCGCTTCCTGGCGGACCTGGTGATCGAGTTGAATGGTTTCAATCCGCAGATCGCTTCGCGGCAGTTGGCGCCGTTGACCCGCTGGCGCAAATACGACAGCGCACGCCAGGCGCTGATGAGGGCAGAGCTGGAGCGCATTCGGTCGTCTGGTGAGCTGTCGAGCGATGTGTTCGAAGTGGTCAGCAAGAGCCTGGCTTAAGCTGGAGCGATGAATAAAAAACGGCCTGTTCGACAGGCCGTTTTTTTTCGCCTCAGATAACCGGCGGGCGAGGGGAGTCCAGGCCGATATCGATGGGGAAACGCTCGGCGATGATGCCGTGCGGTACACCCAGTGGTATGGCGCTGGCATGGTCGAGACGGGTGACGTGCTCGGCCGACAATTGCACATTCAACGCGCCCAAGGTGCTGTCCAGTTGGGCGCGAGTGCGCGAACCCAGGATCGGGATCAGTGCGGTGGTGGAGCGGCGCGCCTTTTCCCGTAGCCAGCCGATGGCAACGTGGGTCGGGGAGGCTTCAACTTCGGCGGCGACCGCCAGCAGGGTATCCAGCACGGCGGTTTCACGGGCGCTGTGTTCGGCGTGCACCAGGATCCCAAGTTTGTTGGCGCGGTTGTCGTCCTGGGTGTTGCGGTACTTGCCTGTCAGGAAGCCACCGCCGAGGGGCGACCACAGTGTTGCAGCCAGGCCCAGGGCTTCGGCCATCGGCAGCAATTCGCGGTCGGCGGTGCGCTCGACCAGACTGTATTCCACCTGGATGCCGATGATCGGCGCGAAGTTGCGCACTTCGGCCAGCAGGTCGGCGCGGGCAATACGCCAGGCGGGAAAGTTGGAAAGGCCGGCGTAGTGGATCTTGCCGGCGCGGACCAGGTCGTCGAGGCCGCGCAGGATCTCTTCCATGGGCGTGACGTTGTCGCTCATGTGCGCCCAGAGCAGGTCGATCCGGTCGGTGTTCAGGCGTTTGAGGCTGTCTTCCACCGAGCGAACCAGGTTCTTGCGATTGTTGCCCAGCCTGATCGTGCCTTCATCCGATGGCTGGGAGCGCAAGGTGTACTTGGTGGCCACCACCAGGTTGTCACGCTCGGTGGCGATAAACTCACCCAGCAGTTTTTCGGCCTGGCCGAACTGGTAGCCGTTGGCGGTATCGAGAAAGTTGCCGCCGGCCTCAAGGTAGCCGTCGAAGATTTGTTTGGCTTCATCGCGTTCGGCGCCATGGCCCCAGCCCGTACCGAAATTAGCGGTGCCCAAGGCCAGTTCAGATACCTGCAGACCGCTGCGGCGGCCAAAGACTTTATTGCGCATAGAAGGACTCCTGAGGCTGTGATGGTTAATACATGTCTATCAACATGTATTAAATATGATGCTGGTAATGTATTCGGTCAAGAGGCTTTTTCACTGCTGACGTTTTCTGACAGGGGGCTCTGCTAAGCTGCATCACTTTTTTTCTCGGCAGGCATTCCCGTGTCGCGCACCACTCGTCTACTGACTTTGCTCCAGGCCTTGCGGGGCAAGAAACGCCCGGTGACTGCTGCCGTGCTGGCGGCGCAGCTAGAGGTGTCCGAGCGTACGCTTTACCGCGACATTGCCGAATTGACTGCATTGGGCGCGCCGATTTTCGGCGAGGCGGGGGTTGGATATGTGTTGCGAAGCGGCCTGTTTCTGCCGCCTTTGATGCTGAACGCCGAGGAAACCGAGGCTATCGTGCTCGGCTTGCGTTACGTGGATCAGCGCGGTGATGACGTGCTCAGCCGCGCCGCCGCCAATGCTTTGGCGAAAATCGCCGACGTGCTCGACCCGGCCGCTCAGGAAGCCTTGCGCAACCCAACGGTATTGCCCGGCCCGCCAGGGTTCGGTTATCCGGAAAACCGCGTACCCCTCAACGTGTTTCGCGAAGCCATTCGCAGCCAGGCCAAATTGCAGATCGATTACGCAGACGCCAGCCAGACCCAGAGCCAACGTCTGATTTGGCCCCTGGCCTTGGGGTTCTTGAACGAAGTGCGGGTGATCGTCGCCTGGTGTGAATTGCGTGGCGCGTATCGCACCTTCCGCACCGACCGTGTGGCCAGTGCCCAACCCCATGGCGAGCGTTATCCGGGGCGGCGCAGTGATTGGCTACGGGCCTGGCGCAAGCTGATGGAACAGAATGAGGACGGGCCGTTTACTCCTGACAAAAACTGACACAACCCTGGCTTAGCATGGCGTCACCAATCACCTACAAAGGAGCTGTGCCATGTCTATTCCCGAGTTGGCGCCGGCCATCATGGCCTACCTCGAGGCGGCCAACAGCCGTGACACCTCGGCTGTCGCCGATTGTTTTGCCGACGACGCCAATGTGTTCGATGAGGGGCAGCATCAAGTCGGCACCGTTGCCATCGCGCGCTGGATGGAAGACACCGCGCGCCGTTACCAGCCGCGGGTCGAAGTGCTCAAGGTGCAACACCGAACGGGCAAGGTGCTGGTCAGTAATGTGGTGTCTGGCAATTTTCCCGGAAGCCCGTTGGAGCTGCGCTACACCTTTCGATTGAACGAGCAGGGTAAGATTTCGCGACTGGATATTTCCCTGTAGGTCATACTGGCGGGCATGACTTTCGACTCGCCCCGCGCTGCCTACCAATACGCCATTGCTCAACCGGGCTTCGTTGCCGACGACGCTCAGCGTCGAGCGGTCGACGCGCTGCAAGCCTGCCATGAAGCCCTACATCGGGGGCGTGCGCCAATCATCGGCGTCTACCTGTGGGGGCCAGTGGGGCGTGGCAAGACCTGGCTGATGGACCAGTTCTACCAGAGCCTGCGGGTGCCTGCGCGGCGCCAGCACTTTCATCACTTCATGGCGTGGGTGCATCAACGGCTGTTCCAACTGACAGGCACCCATGACCCCTTGCAGGCCCTGGCGCGCGAGCTGAGCCAGGAGGTGCGCGTGCTGTGCTTCGATGAGCTGTTCGTCAATGACATCGGTGACGCGATCATCCTGGGACGCTTGTTTCAGGTGATGTTCGAGGAAGGCGTGGTGATGGTCTGCACGTCGAATCAACCGCCTGGGCAGTTGTACGCCGATGGCTTCAACCGGGAGCGTTTTTTGCCGGGCATTGCGGCAATAGAACAGCATATGCAGGTGGTGGCCGTGGACGGCGAAAAGGACCACCGCTTGCACCCGGGCGTGGCGTTTCAGCGCTATTGGGTCAATCAACCCGACGCGCTGGCCGGTGTATTCAAGCAATTGGCGCAAGGGCAGGCGGTGCAGAGTGGGCCGGTGACTGTCGGTCATCGCTCGATCATCGCGCAGCAGTCCAGCGACACAGTGCTCTGGTGCAATTACGCGGACCTGTGCGAGCAACCCCTCGCGGCGATGGATTTCATGCTGCTGTGCGATCGCTTCAAGGCGATCCTGTTGGGTGAAGTGCCCAACCTCAGTGCGCAAAAACGCCCCGGCCGGATCGCCCGAGGTACCGAAGATGGCGCACAGCGCGTGGAGGCGGGTGATCGCGAGTTGCCGCAATTGTCGGTGCACGATGACAGTGTGCGTCGTTTCATCGCCCTGGTGGACGAGTGCTACGACCGCAAGGTGCCATTGTTCATCGAGGCGCGGGTACCTCTGGAGTGTCTTTATACCGAGGGTTACCTGGAGTTTGCGTTCCGTCGGACATTGAGCCGCCTGCGGGAAATGCAGTTGCTGCGTTTCGCCTGAGGGCGTGTGAAAAAACACAGGAATCGGCTGATTGTCGGCTTTCAACGGCACAGCCTTGGCGCTTTCATGCGCATTTTTGTAGTTAATCTCCTTCATCTGTGTCCGGCTCCACGCTTACAATCGTGCCCCTATAGGGAGCCGATTCCCTTGTAGTCGTGATTGAGGACGGAAATGGACACCCCAGATATCCTGGTGCTGCAAGCCAGCTATACCAATCCCGTGCATGCGCAAGCCATTGGCCGCGTGCTCAACCATTACGCCGAGGACCCGATGGGCGGTGGCCACAGCCTGCCTGCCGATCTTCTGGAGCAGTTGCCGGGCGAGCTGGCCAAGCGACCTCATGCCTTCAGCGTGCTGGCGTTTGTGGGAGGGGAGCCGGCAGGTCTGGTGAATTGTTTTGAAGGGTTTTCCACATTTGCCTGCCGTCCGCTGGTCAATGTCCATGACGTGGTTGTGATGGATGCGTTTCGGGGGCTGGGGTTGAGCCAGAAAATGCTGTTGAAGGTCGAGGAAATCGCCCGTCAGCGGGGCTGCTGCAAAATCACCCTGGAGGTGCTGGAGGGCAATGCGGTGGCTCAGTCGGCCTATCGCAAGTTCGGTTTTGATGACTCGATATTTGATCCAGCCCACGGGCGCATGTTGTTCTGGAGCAAACCGCTTTAATCAATCACAGGCAAAAAAAGGCGCCATTAATTAAATGGCGCCAAGTTCACCTTAGCCATAGGAGCAGGATGGTAAAGGGCCGTGCGGTTAACGCAGTTGAATCAAGTGTTCGGTAGTTCCTCGGCGGTAGATTGACCGGCTGCCTCTTTCTTCACGTTCTTCCCATCAGCCTGCGCGGTTTGTTCTGCAGTGCCGTGAGTCTTTTGCTGCATGAACGTGAAGTTGTTGTAGAACTCCTTCGAGCGCTCGGAACCACCTTCGGCGAAGGCGGCGGCGGAGGTCAGGGTCATCAGGCTGGCAAGCACCAGGGTCGAGAGTTTCATGGCAGTATTCCCATTAAGAGTGATCGGTATCCGCTCTGTCCTTGATCAGATTCATGGGGCGAGTTTGAGGTGAGTTTATTAAGTAGGAATTAACTCGGAAAAAACCGCGAAGTTAACAATTTCGTTAACTTCGGGTTAAAAGATCTTACAGCTTCCAGTCCAATGCCAGAGTGATCGAACGAGGGTCACCCCAATACACGCCATTGTAAAAACCGACACGTTCGTAATATTTTTTATCAAATAGATTGTTGACGTTAATGGATGCCGAAACATGTTCGTCAAACTGGTAGCGCGACATCAGGTTGACCACGGTGTAGGCCTGCTGGGTGATCTTGGTCGGAGTCGTGATGAGGTCGCCGTCCTGGTTCCGGCCACCCGTTGGACGCCCGGCAAATTTGTAGAACTCGCTCTGCCAATTGACCGCGCCACCTACCGTCAACCCTCGCCATTCACCCGGCAGGCGATAGGCTGTCGACATCTTCAGCAGGTTCATCGGCTGATCGGTGTTGTTGCGTTGCTTATCGCCGTTGACCGAGTGGGTGTACGTGTAGCCTGCGGTGAGATTCCAGTCGGGCATCACTTCGCCTGACACCTCGACTTCAAAGCCCTGCACCTTGTTGCCTTTACCACCGGATTTATAGAACTGCTCGCGGGTCACCGGGTCGGGTGGCGCGGCGTTGTCGAGTTCGGCCACGTTATCCTGGGTGCTCCAGAAGTACGCGGTGGCCAGGTTCAACCGCTCGTTCAGCAGGCTGCCCTTGAGGCCGATTTCGTAGTTGCTGCCCACCACCGGTTCCAGGTATTTCTTGCTGGCGTCGCGTTCGTCCTGCGGGTTGAAGATATCGGTGTAGCTGGCATACACCGTGTATTGCGGTGTCAGGTCGTAGAGTAGCCCGGCGTAGGGCGTCCACATGTCGTTGTGGGTCTGGCGGGTTTTGGGTTCGGGGATACGCTGGTTATTGGCGTCATAGTCAACAGGGGTGCTTTCGATTTCCCAGCTGCCATACCGGCTGCCCAGTACCGCGTGAAGCCTGTCGGTCAGGCTCAGTCGAGTGGCCAGATACCCGGCTTTTTGTTGTTTGCTTGAGTGTGGGCCCTTGAGCCCAGTGGTACGGTCGGGGAACTTGACGATACCGCCCATATCTTGCCAATCAGGGATGGTTTCGTAGCCTTCGGGTGTGCTGTAACGCTGGTAGGGCGAGGAATCCCGCTGCTCCGACTCCCCATACCCCACCATCAATTCATGCTCGCGCCCCAGCAGTGTGTAGGTGCCGGCGAGGTTGAAGTCCACGGCATCCATTTTCGACGTGCCGACCATCTGGTTGGTCCAGGCGGTCATGCCGCTGCCGTCCGGATTCGGGAAGCCCGCGCCGCCGTAATAGACCTTGCCGTCGGTATCGCTCTGTCGGTGGGTGTAGGCGGCTTTCAGGCGCCAGTCCTCGGACAGTTTGTGGTCCAGGGAGGCAAAGGTGGTCTTGTCCTTCAGCGGCCAGGAGCTCCAGTCGGTGGCCATATTGGCGGAGCGTGACAAGCGGGCCTTGCCGCCATCGCTGTTCCAGTAGGGCAGTGTGCCCCATGAGGTGCCCTGAACATGCTTGTTCTGATAATCGAAGCCTACGGCTACCACGGTATCGTCTGTCAGGTCGGCCTCAAGAATGCCGTAGCCGACTTCCCTTTGCAGAGCGTAGTTGTCGCGAAAGGATTGGCTGTCGCGGTAAGCCATCACGGTACGTCCGCGCAGGCGCCCGTCAAATGCCAGCGGGCCGCCCACATCCAGGTAGCTGTAGTAGTTGTCATGGCTGGCGCCGCTGACGCCGGCTTTGGCTTGCCACTGTGACGTCGGGCGTTTGCGGATCATGTTGACCGTGGCCGAGGGATCGCCTGCGCCGGTAGTCAGGCCGGTCGCACCGCGTACCACTTCGATACGGTCGTAGATGATGGTGTCGGCGTCTGACTTCATGCGCCCGAATGTATTGAGCATGCCATCCACCTGGAAATTGTTGATGGAGTAACCGCGCGATGAGTAGCCGGCGCGGTCCGAATCCAGGTGTTGGACGGTCACCCCGGTGGTCTGGCGCAGCGCATCGGTCAATGTATTGAGATTGAAATCATCCATCTGCTGGCGAGTGATCACCGAGATGGATTGCGGGGTGTCTTTGACCGACAGGTTCAGGCGGGTGGCGGTGCTCATGGAACCGGTGGTGTAGGCCCCGGTGTGCTCGGTGGTGGCACCCAGGCCTTCGGCGGTGATACTGGTGGCACCGAGTTCGAGGGCGTTGTTTTCGGGGTCGGTTTCAGCCAGCAGATCCGGGCTTGCTACCACAGTGAACAGGCCGAGGGTGAAGGTCATGGAACGCGTAAAGGGCGCGAACATCGCGGAAGACTCCTTGTCGTCTTTGCAGCCTTCTCAGTAAAAGAAGGCCTTGGCTCAAAGACGAAAGGAGGCGCGGAACTTTAGGGTTAAACGAGAATGATTGTTATCTTTCTATTGCAAGGGCTCTTGTAGCACCACGTCGGTGGTGCGCTTTTTCGGCTTGATCAGGCTGAAGTCGATCAGGCCTTTCTGCTGACGCTCGTAGGGGTTGCCGATCATCAAGGGGCGAGGCGTGAAGCTGTCGCTGACCAGGCTCTTGCTGCGGTCCCATTCATCGAAACTCAGGCCCGCCAGGTCCGCCCAGGTGTGGATCAGTTGGGAGCTGCTGTACGGGCGTTGCAGGTCGCCGGCGAAACTCCAGTCGTGGCTTTCGCGCCATTTGGGGGAGGCGTAGGCCATGAACGGGATGGTGTACATCGGCGCCGTCGGCTTGCCTTCGTTGCGCCCCAAGGTGGTGTGGCCGGCGGAGTCGAAAACGTCTTCGCCATGGTCCGACAGGTACAACAGGAAGCCATTGGGGTCGGTCTTGGCGTAGTCCTTGATCAGGCTCGACACCACAAAGTCGTTGTACAGCACGGCATTGTCGTAGCTGTTATAGGTCGGCAACTGCGCATCGCTGACGCCCTCCGGTACGCCTTGGCGATCGGTGAATTTGTCGAAGGTCGGCGGATAGCGGTACTGGTAGCTCATGTGGGTGCCCAAGAGGTGCACCACGATGAACTTGCGTTCGGCGGGGTCGGCCAGCGCCTTGGAGAAGGGGGCAAGCACGTCACCGTCGTACTGGCGAGCGTTCTGGTTGCGGTTGTTGTTCAGGTACACCTGCTCGTCGGCCTGTTCGGAAAAGGTTGTGAGCATGGTGTTGCGTTTGGTCATGGTTTGCTGGTTGGTGATCCAGTAGGTCTTGTAGCCGGCCTGCTTCATCACGCTGACAATCGACGGTGTCTTGAGGTACAGGTCCGGATTTTCTTCGTCGGCAAAGGTCAGCACCTGTTGCAGTGCTTCGATGGTGTAGGGGCGCGGTGTGATGACGTTATCGAACACTGCCAGTTGATCACGCAGCTTGTCCAGTTCGGGCGTGGTGTTGCGTGGGTAGCCGTAGAGGCTCATGCGCTGGCGGTTGGTGGATTCGCCGATCACCAATACCAACGTTGACGGCTGGCCAGCCATGCTGTCCTTGAGGTTTTTCAGGGGCGGGATCTGGCTGGCGCTGGTCAGCATGCCTTGCATGTTGTCCAGCTGTTCGGTGTAGCGGCGATAGGCAACAATCATCTGCCATGGCACGGCAGGCTCGATGCGGGTTTCGAAGCGATCAATAGCCTGTTCCATGTTATCGCTGGTGGCGATCTGCTTGACCAGCGGATAACCCACCACAGCCAGCACAATGGCGGCCGCGGCGAGCATCGACTGACCGCGAGGCAGATAGACCGGGCGCAAACGGGTCCAGAGGAACACGGCGAAGGCGGTATGAGCGATGAACGCCAGCACGATCCACCAGGCAAAATACTGGGTGGCGTATTCACCGGCTTCCGAAATGTTCGACTCGAACATGATGAAGATGACGCTTTGGGAAAATTCCTGCTGGTAGATGAAGAAATAACCCAGGCTGGCCATGGAGCAAGCCCACAGCACGACGCCGATCAACGCGGCGAGCAGACGTGTACGGCGGGGGAACAGCAACATGGGCGCCAGCCACAGCGCGCTCATAAAGAAGGCTTGGCGAAAGCCACTGAAACCGGAGGTTCCGGTCAGTTGGATCAGCAGTTGGGTAATACCCGAGAAGTACCAGAAGAACAGAAACAGCCAACCAAGACCGGCCCAATCAAAGCCTTTCGCAGACGTAGTGCTGCGTTTGAACATCGCCATCCAGCGCTCCAACCCGATAATTTTTTCAGTTGACGCGCAGGGGCGCGCGCAACAGAGGCCACCCTTGCATGGGGCGGCCCTTCGGGCGGGAGTATCGGGAGGGGTATGTGAAAACTTTGTGAGATTTTTGTAGCTGTTATCTTACAAAGTGATCGCAAGACTCAGCAGAGTGCGGGCTGGACGCCGGCGGGCTGGTCCAACTGGGCTTGGATGATGTGCGAACGCAGGCGCATGACTTCCTGCTGCAGCTGTTCGCGTTCGTCTTTCAACTGGCGCAACTCATCACGTCGAATGGTGACATAGAGGGTCTGTGGCGGACGATTCATCTGTGCAGTGCTCATTGCTTACCTCGCAAATAGCCGGTATGTCGCGGTGTGCCAGAACGCTTGAGTCGAGGTTCTCGGCAGCAGTCGAGGCTAATTCTGAATTCTTTTTGCGGGCAATGGAACTTTTTTATTTTTGATGGTCCTGTGACTTTTTGTGCCGTGATGGTGAAACGATGGCAACTTTTTTCCATGAAACTACAGGTATCCGCGCTGGACTAACCCTCATTAGCCTCATTGCGCTATAAACTATGTCACACATTTTTTAGTAGTTAGGAGCATCAGCACATGCAACTGGGGATTATCGGACTAGGCCGCATGGGCGGGAATATTGCACGGCGCCTGATGCTCAATGGGCATACCACCGTTGTTTACGACCGTAACGAAGCATTTGTAAAAGGCCTGAGCGAAGAGGGCGCTACCGGCGTTGCCGATCTCAAGGCCCTGGTTGCCGGGCTGCAGAAGCCGCGCACCGTGTGGGTGATGCTGCCAGCCGGCGCACCGACCGAAGACACCATCAACGAATTGAGTACGCTGCTGGAAGACGGTGATGCAATCATCGACGGCGGCAACACCAACTATAAGGACGACGTCCGTCGGGCCAAGGCGCTGGCGGAAAAAGGCTTGCACTATGTCGACGTCGGCACGTCCGGCGGCGTCTGGGGCCTGGAGCGTGGTTACTGCATGATGATCGGTGGCGACGCCGAGACCGTGCAGCGCCTCGATCCTATCTTCAAGAGTCTGGCCCCTGGCCTGGGCAACATCCCGCGCACCAAGGATCGCTCAGACAGCGCTGACCCGCGCGCCGAGCAAGGCTATATCCACGCAGGCCCTGCGGGTTCCGGGCACTTCGTCAAGATGATCCACAACGGCATCGAGTACGGCATGATGCAGGCGTTCGCCGAAGGCTTTGACATTCTCAAGACCAAGAACTCGGAAAACCTGCCCGAAGACCAGCGCTTCGACCTGAATGTGGCCGATATCGCTGAAGTCTGGCGCCGTGGCAGCGTAGTGTCTTCCTGGCTGCTGGACCTGACCGCTGACGCCTTGGCCACCGACCCGAAACTCGACGGCTATTCCGGCTCGGTTGCCGACAGTGGCGAAGGCCGCTGGACCATCGAAGCGGCCATGGAGCAAGCCGTGCCGGTGCCGGTGCTGTCCACCTCGCTGTTCGCACGCTTCCGTTCGCGTCAGCAGAGCACCTACGGTGACAAAATGCTTTCTGCCATGCGCTTCGGCTTTGGTGGTCATGTGGAGACTTCCAAAAAATGACCGCCAACGGCAAGAAACCCAAGGCCGAACCCGCTCCACCCACCACGCTGTTTCTGTTTGGTGCCCATGGTGACCTCGTCAAGCGCCTGCTCATGCCGGCGCTGTACAACCTCAGTCGTGATGGCCTGCTGGGCGACGGCCTGCGTATTGTCGGCGTTGACCACAACGCCATCAGCGACGCCGATTTCGCCAAGAAACTCGAAGACTTCATTCGCACCGAAGCAGCGAGCAAGGTCAAGGGAAGTGGTGAAAACGCCCTGGACCCTGAGCGGTGGGCGCAATTGGCCAAGGGCATCAGCTACGTCGAGGGGGATTTCCTCGATGACAGCACCTATGCCGACATCGGCAAGAAGATCGCTGACAGCGGGACCGGCAACGCGGTGTTCTACCTGGCCACTGCTCCGCGCTTCTTCAGCGACGTGGTGCAGCGCCTGGGCAGCGCCGGCCTGCTCACGGAAACCGAAGACGGCTTTCGCCGCGTGGTCATCGAGAAGCCCTTTGGCTCCGACCTGGCCACCGCTGAGGCGCTGAACGCCAGCCTGCTCAAGGTGATGAGCGAGAAGCAGATCTATCGCATCGACCATTACCTGGGCAAGGAAACGGTGCAGAACATCCTCATCAGCCGTTTCTCCAACGTGCTGTTCGAAGCGTTCTGGAACAACCATTACATTGACCATGTGCAAATCACCGCCGCTGAAACCGTCGGCGTTGAAACCCGTGGCAATTTCTTCGAGAAGACCGGCACTCTGCGCGACATGGTGCCCAACCACCTGTTCCAGTTGCTGGCGATGGTGGCCATGGAGCCTCCCGCTGCCTTCGGCGCCGATGCCGTACGGGGTGAAAAGGCCAAGGTGATTGGCGCGGTGCGCCCTTGGTCGCTTGAAGATGCACGGGCCAATTCGGTGCGCGGGCAGTACACCGCCGGTGAAATCGGCGGCAAGTCGCTGCCGGGCTATCGCGAAGAGGCGAATGTCGCCCCGGACAGCAGCACCGAAACTTTCGTCGCCCTCAAGGTGATGATCGACAACTGGCGCTGGGTCGGCGTGCCGTTCTACCTGCGCACCGGCAAGCGCATGAGTGTGCGCGACACCGAAATCGTCATCTGCTTCAAGCCTGCGCCCTACGCGCAATTTCGCGATACTGAGGTGGATGAGCTCAAGCCCACCTATTTGAAGATCCAGATCCAGCCCAATGAAGGCATGTGGTTTGACCTGTTGGCGAAAAAGCCCGGGCCGACCCTGGACATGGCCAACATCCAGCTGGGTTTTGCCTACAAGGACTTCTTCGAAATGCAGCCGTCGACGGGGTATGAAACCCTGATCTATGACTGCATGACCGGCGACCAGACCTTGTTCCAGCGCGCAGACAACATCGAGAACGGCTGGCGTGCAGTGCAGCCATTCCTTGATGCATGGAAGGAAGACGATGGGATCCAGGCCTACAAGGCCGGTGAAGATGGTCCGGCTGCCGCCGACGCCTTGCTGGCCCGTGACGGCCGCACCTGGCATAGCCTCGGATGAGTGATGCCGCGATCCATCCCATCCGTTTTATCCTCAGTGATGTGGACGGCACGTTGCTGCATCCGGATCACAGCCTCAGCCAACGCACCGCCGACGCGGTGCGTGCCTTGCGTGACAGCGGGGTGTTTTTCAGCCTGGCCAGCGGGCGTCCGCCCAAGGCCATGCTGCACTTGATCGAAACCTTCGGCATCGACGTGCCCGTCGCTGGTTTTAACGGCGGTACGCTGATCCATCCCGATGGCAGCATTCTGGTTGCCCACCATCTGCCGGCGGAGGCGGCGCTGGTGACGTTGGCGTTGTTCTCGACTGAGCCGGAGGTGGAGGTCTGGGTGTTTGCTGACGGCGACTGGTTGCGCCGCGACCCGGCAGGGCCGATGGAGCCGCGCGAGGCTGAGGGACTGGGCTACGGGCCGGTCGTGGTGGAGAGTTTTGAACCCTATCTGGACCGTGTGGACAAGATTGTCGCGGCCAGCAACAACACGCAGTTGCTGGTGGAGCTAGAGGCGCAGTTGCAGCCCAAGGTGCAGGGGTTGGCCCAGGTGTCGCGTTCACAGCCGGTGTACCTGGACGTGACTGCAATGTTGGCCAACAAGGGCGAGGCCTTGAAAACCTTGGCGGCGCACCTCGGCATCGCCATGGAGCAGACCGCGGCCATAGGGGATGGCGGTAATGACCCTGCCATGTTTCAGGTGGCCGGGTTGTCGATTGCCATGGGCCAGGCTGAAGAAACCGTCAAGCGTCAGGCCAGCGTGGTAACCGGTAGTAATGTCGAGGACGGTGCCGCAGAGGCCATCGAGCGGTTTATTCTGGCTGCTCAATAAGCGTCGCGCGTTTTAACACTGAACTTGCGCTGATCTAAACCGATAAGCGCAAGTTGCAGTGGCGGATTACTTAGGCATTGCCCACGATTGCAACTGGTAGCCACTTTTATCGAGTTCGGCACGGGCCTGCAACAGCAAGTCTTCAAGTTGTGCCGGGTCGGTATAAGCACTCGACGACAGTTGTTTGCTACCAATACGGGTATTGGTTCGGTCGATGACGCTCAGGCTGAGGGCGCCATTGCCGTCATGCCAGGCCACGCACTGAAAGGGCTGGAAGGCACGGTCTGCGATCAAAAGAGCTTCGTTGATGCGGAGCGGGGCGTTCATGTGGGTTCTCTCTCATTGCCCATTCAAGTGAGTGCCGGCGGTTGGGCTGACCGTGCGGCGGGTTACTTGTACTGATGCACGATGGCGGGGTACGGGTCACATGTTAAAGCAACTATTTTCGATATTTAGTGATTAACGTCATGTAAGCGGCTGTTTTGAAAGCTGAATGGAAGTCTCGTCGACGCCTAACTTTTTCAGTCTGAACACCGGCTGATGGCTTTTTGCCCCGACTTATAGCGAAACGATACAAGGCCAGCGTCAAAACCTTGCTAGGGTAAGCGGCAGACGTCACAAACTATTGTTTCTAAATAACATTTAACAATGTTGACGCCAAGGAACAGTCATGGGTGGACCCCCCGTTCAACGTCGATTGCTAGTGGTTGATCCCTGTGACGACTGCCACGGGCTGCTGCCCGGTTTGCGTGCGGCGGGGTGGGAAGTCGACAGCTGCACCTTGGAAGGGGTCGGTGACCGGTCTTGCGATGTCGGCCTGTTGCGCCTGCAGCCCTATCACCTGGAACGTCCTGAAGCGGTCAAAGAACTGATCAGCCGCAGCGGCACCGAGTGGATCGCGGTGCTCAGCCAAGACGTGCTACGCCTGCAGAACGTCGGTGACTTCGTCTGCGAGTGGTTCTTCGATTTCCATACCTTGCCGTTCGATGTGGCTCGCGTACAGGTCACCCTGGGCCGCGCGTTCGGCATGGCACGCCTGCGTGGCAAGGGCTACACGGCGGTGGATGAACCCGAGCATGAACTGCTGGGAGACAGTCGACCGATCCGCGAACTGCGCAAATTGCTCTCCAAACTGGCGCCCACCGAATCCCCGGTATTGATCCGTGGCGACAGCGGCACCGGTAAAGAACTGGTCGCCAAGACCCTGCACCGCCAATCCCAACGTCACGCCAAACCATTTGTGGCGATCAATTGCGGGGCGATCCCTGAACACTTGATCCAATCCGAATTGTTTGGGCATGAGAAGGGCGCGTTTACCGGTGCACACCAGCGCAAGGTCGGGCGGATTGAAGCGGCCAACGGCGGCACCCTGTTTCTCGATGAAATCGGCGATCTGCCGATGGAGCTACAGGCCAACCTGCTGCGCTTTCTCCAGGAAAAACAGATCGAGCGAGTGGGGGGCAGCCAGCCGATTCCGGTGGACGTGCGGGTATTGGCGGCGACTCACGTCGACCTTGAAGCCGCCGTAGAGAAGGGTACTTTCCGCGAAGACTTGTACTACCGGCTCAATGTCCTGCAAGTGGTCACCGCGCCTCTGCGTGAACGGCATGGCGACATAGCGATGTTGGCCAACCACTTTTCACGTTTCTACAGCCAGGAAACCGGCCGCCGCCCACGCAGTTTCAGTGACGATGCGTTGGTCGCAATGGGTGAGCACGCCTGGCCAGGCAACGTCCGTGAGCTGGCCAATCGCGTACGCCGTGGGCTGGTCTTGGCCGAAGGACGGCAGATAGAAGCCGTTGATCTGGGATTGCAGGGTCAACAGGCAATTTCGCCGCCGATGGCTACACTGGAAGACTACAAGCACCGCGCCGAACGTCAGGCGCTGTGCGACGTGCTCAACCGGCACAGTGACAACTTGAGTGTGGCGGCCCGTGTACTGGGGGTTTCCCGACCCACGTTCTACCGGTTGCTGCACAAACACCAGATCCGCTAGGGCGGGTAAACCGAAAAGCCCCGCAACGACCCTTATCGTTGCGGGGCTTTTCCTTGTTTCGACTACCCGTAGTAGGCGCGAGCTTGTTGGCGAATACCGTCGTTTCAGTTAGAAGTAATAAGGGAATTTCAGGCTGAACGTAAAGTCCGGCGCATCATCCGTCATCCCGATCGCCAGGTTCGGCACAATCGTCAGGTTATCCGACGCCGCAATGGTCATGCCCACGTTGAAGTAGCCTGCGTTGGCATCGCTGGACACCACCGACTGCCAGTCCCCACCGTCAGGCTTGAGCTTGCTCTTGCGCTGTATCAGGTCGGAGACCGAGAACGACATACTCATCTTTTCGTTCAGGGCGAAGGCTACACCGACGCCGAGCTGGAAGCTGTCGCCCAGCCTGACTTTGCCGCCGACCTTCTGATTGACGTCACTGCTGATGTCGTCAAACGAATCTTCGAAGTTATGGGTGTACGAAAGCGAGCCAAACAGCACGGCCGGGTCGAAGGTCTTGACCAGCGAGATGCCCGGTGTGATCGACCAGACACCGTTACCGGTCGGCAGGCTTTCCGGTACATAGAGGTTGTCGTTGGTGGTTTGCCTGACCAGCTTGATGCCGAAGGGTTCTTTACCGGTCGGCGCCTTGACGCGTACCGAAACCACCGCGTCCGGCAAGGTGGGGGTTTCATCGAGGAATTTGTACGCCACGCCGAAGTTCACGTCACCGATGGTTGGATCGCGGCTGACGTCTGCTTCAGAGGTGGCAGTGGCATCGTTGCCGGCGCCGCTCGATTGGTAGGTCGATTCGCGGTACACCACCGGCACGTTGACGTCGAACTGCCAACGGTTATCGACGTTGTAGCGACCGGTCAGGTCCAGGGTCCAGCTATCGGCTTTGATCCGGTCCAGGTTGATATTGCCGAGGAAGATAGAGTCCAACGCCAGGAAGCCGTTGAGGGTGAGCTGGCGGGCATCGTAACGCGCGTAGGTGATGCCGGTTTCAACGCTGAACTTGCCGTTGCCGAAAAAGCCGCTGGCCTCGTTATAGAGGTTGCTCACGCTTTGTGCAGGGGCTGAGTCGTCCTTGAGTGACTGACCGTAAGAACTGCCGCCACCACCTGCACCACCAGAGGCTGCTGCTGCGCCCGTACCTGCCACGGTCGTGCCACCTTTCTTGAAGTCTGCCGGGGACTTGGCCAGGCGCTTGGGCGCGGGTGCCGCGGGTTGGTCCTCCACCTGGCGCACCCGTTGCTCCAACACCGCCAGGGCTTTTTGCTGTACATCGTACCGCTGCTTGAGTTCCAGAAGTTCCTGTTTGAGGGTCTCGATATCGGCGTCTGGCGCGGCATACAACACGGATGCGGGCAACAGCGTACTTAAACAGACCACCGCACGTAGCGATAACGATCGATGCATGAAATAAGCCGTCCTGTTCTGAATGCGAAAGTGCCGAGGGTCAGCGTAGTTCAATAACCGAGAGTGCGTAGGCCTTTGAGTTGATCCAGGTTGCAGTTCAACGCCGGGTTGTTCAGGCCGTTATTCATCACCACATTGAGTTGGGTCATATTGGTGACGAAGTTGGCATTACCGGTCAGGACGATGGCCTGGCCCAGATTGCCGCCACCGATTTGTTGGAGGCTGTTGCCTTGATTATTCTTGGACTGGATCGCCATCTGCAGGCCGCCGTTTCTCGCCGAAACAGCAATATCGCCCGCAGCGCTGGTGCCGTTGACTATTCCACCTGCCAGCAGTACCTGCCCGGATTGCACGACATTCGTGGGGGCCAAGCCATTTTCAGTCACGTTGATACCTACATTGTTGTAGCCCGTATTACCGTCACCGGCTGTACGTACGCTCTGAGTCACGCCTTGGCCACTGCCCAGGCCTGCGCCGCCGGTCACGGTGCCGGTGCCCGGCCCCTGGTTCGTGCCTGAACCTGATGAGCCGGTGGTTTGTACATAGAATTGCGGTGTGATGGTGGACGCGTCGACCTGCATGCTTGCCGTGCCCTTGATGATATCTCCGGCAGCGTTTTGAAACGTGCTGCTCATGACGATGCCGAAGCTGATAATCCGCCCCGGCATCACATATCGACCGCGCAGCTCGGCCATTTCCGAATCCTTGAGTTCGATCGGTTTAAACCCCGATGAAGCATAAGCGGGCATTGAGGCTGCCAGACACAAGACCGTCAGCCAACGGGAAGTGTTCATCTGCTGCTCCTGGAGCGTCCTGCCCCTTATTGCGCTTCTGTTAAAAGAAGTCGCTCTGGATGAAACCGAAATCCATCAGCTCTGCATCGCCTACGGGCCTGAACTCATTCATCTGGTTTTTGGCGGTCAGCGGTGTGGGTGGGTCGAGCAAGGCGTTGGCCTTGTCGTAACCTTCACCCAGGATGGCGAAGACAATGCCATTCCAGCCTTTGACGAAGTCGTCGTGTGAATAGCGTTTATGGCCCAGCACCGGGTCGCCGATATAGACCCAGTCCTTGTCCGCGCGCTGTAACACCACGAAGTGCTTGTAGCCACGAATCTCCAGCAGCACCACCACAGGGATTTTCACGGTCACCAGGGTCTCTGGCCCGATCTTGTAACCCCGGGCACGCATGCCGATGCTTTCGAGGTAGCGCTTCATGTCCAGCATGGAAAAACCCTGGGTACGTACCAGGTCCTGGTCTGCATTGACCAGCATGCCTTTGATGACGTGGTCTTCGTCTACGTCCAGCCAATAGCCCTGGCGCAGGATGGTGGCGAGTGCCGCAGCACCGCAGCTGAAATCGGTTTTCTGTTCCACCAGGTTGGCGAACCGGCGTTCACGGATACTCTCGACCTTCTTGTAGATGACTGCACCGCCAGGCATGGCGGAGATCGCCATGGTGCCTGCCCAGGTTGGGCCGGTGAGCAACATCAGGAGGGTAAGGGTCGCGAGGCGCATGATCGTGTGACCTGTTGGACACTGGAATAAAAAAGGGCCTTGTTGCCAAGGCCCGATTGGATCAGAAGCGCACGCCGCTGGTGCAAACGGTGCAACCTTGACCGATCGACAGGCTGTTGCTGCCTTGGTTGCCGGCACCGGATTGCAGGTTTACACCTGTGTTGCCGGAGTTGCGGTTAACCGAGTTGTTGAGGCTGGAGTTGTTCGATACGTACTGAGGTTTGCCATAATGGCCATACCCGGAAGTAGCGGTGTTGAGGTAGCTGTTGGCGAGCGAGTTTTGCTCGGTGTTGGCGGCCGCTGCGATGTTTTTGCCATCAGCGGTGGTGATTGCCAGGTTGTTTTTACCTTGGTTGCCTTGACCGGCTTGGCCGTTGTAACCGACGTTACCGGAGTTGCCGTTAACCGAGTTGTCCAGGGAGGCATTGTTTTGCGTGCCTTTGTTAACGAAGTTGTTCAGACCGCTGTTTTGATTCACATCGACCACGGCGAACACGCTTGCATAGTCACCTTTGGCACTGGAGATGGCGCCAGAGTTGTCTGCCTGGTTGCCACTGCCAGCCTGAGCGTTCACACCGGTGTTACCGCTGTTGCTATTAACCGAATCATCGGCAGAGGCGTTGTTTTCGGTGTTGGTGTCGTCGAAGCGGTTGCCTGCGCTGTTTTGTACGTCTGTGACGACAGAGGCAACAACACCGGTTGGTTGAGGCGCAGGGTGCCAGCCATTTGCTTGAGCAGCAGCAGCCATGAGTGCGGCGAGAGCGAAAACCAGTGGTTTCAGAGCCATTTGAGGTTTCATGGTGTTTCTCCTTGCTTCTAATTAGTTGGTTAAGTGTTGGTACGGTCTAACGTGTGCTACCAAGCTGTTACTTGATAGTGATGCCCAAGGTGTTAGCCACTCGGTTCCCCACCCCGGCACTCTGGTTCACCTGAATCACTCCTCGGCTGCCGGTGAAGGCCTGGTCGCTTGTCACGACCTGGCGGCTGCCAGTGGTGGGGGTGAGCCCTGAGTCGGTTGCCAGCGTCGTCGTGTTCTGTTGCAACAGGACGCTGTCGTCGATGCTTTGCGGGCCAGGGTTGAGGCTGATCCGCACGGCATTGATTGATTGGTTATTGGCCCCGGCCGACTGGTTGATGCCCAGCATGCCGTTGCCATTGGTAAAAGAAGTGCCCTCGATCGTCGCCTTGGCGCTCAGGGCGGAGTCGACCTTGCCATCCATATTCTGGACAGTGCGGGTGGAGGCCTGGCCCCCGAGCGCTACGGCGCGATTGTTGGCCGATTGCTGTTGGTTGCCCGCCGCCTGATTGATCATCACGTTGCCGACATAGTCTTTGCCGCTGTTGTTGATCACCGCAGTGTTGTCGGCCATGGCCGCGGCGCTGCCCAGCAGGGCCAGAATGAGCAACGAACGGTTCATTATTTGCCCCCCATCATGCTGCCGATGTTGTTCAGGGGCGCCATGCCACGCTGGATCGAGTCGCTGATCTGCCCGCCCATGCTGCTGCCCGCACCATGACCGGCTGCCGAGCCGGCACCCAGGGTCGACATGCCGTTTTGGGTGGCGGTCAAGTGGTTCAGGTTGCTGGTGGACTGAATCGAGCGGGCAATGCTTGAGCCGCTGCTGATGCCGCCAATCGCCGAATCACTGAGTTCGCCGGTGGCGCTGATGATGTCCCGGCTTGGATTTGCGTTAGCCGTGGTTGGGTAGGGGTCTTTGCCGAATGAAGGTCGACCGTACATGTGCCCTTGTACGTCGCGGCCCGTCACAATAACGCCGTCACCCGCAAAGCTCGGAACACTGATGCCGGCACTGAGTAAACAGCTGATCAGCAATACGTTCAGCGACGCTTGATTGAGTGTGATCACGGCGGTCTTCCTTATGCTTCGCGCTGACCCTAAACAGCGCTGTAAGGGATAGAGCAGAAGCCGTGCCGCTTTCTATTTGTCTTGATTATTCATGGGGTTAGGTTTTTTGTGGGGCAAAGTGATGTCACGGCTGTTTCATCCGTGAGACAGCGCCAAGTGGAACCCTTGCACTTCTGTCATCGCACAAACGTTTCATCCCGCTGTATCAGTGTTGAAACACTGTCCATGACAAAACCATGAATCCGCTCCGCACGGGCGATTCAGGCCGACAGTGTGTTAAAAAAACGGACACTCCACGCGCACAGAACCCTGTGCCTGTAGGCAATGGCTCAGCCTTTCGGTGCTTTACGCGGGATGGAATTGAGTACGGGGTTGCCGTCCTGGTTCTGGGTCAGGTAGACCGGCAGAACCTTGGGCAGGGAGGGAACGAGGTTGTTGACCTCGTTGATGTTGTAGATGCCGCCGATGCGGATCGTGCCGGTGTTGGCGTCGGCGAGCATCACCGGTTTGCTCAGGTAGCGGTTGATCAGCGGTAGCGCGTCGGCCAGGGCCAGGTTGTCGAGGATCAGCTTGCCCTGGCGCCAGGCCAGCGCCGTGTCGTTGGGACTCATCGTCCTTACGCGCGGCGTGGCATCGCCGTGTTGGTAGTTGGCCTGCATGCCGGGGGTCAGTGGCACGCTGCCATGCACTTTGTCGCTGGAGATCTGCACCGAGCCTTCGAGCAGCGTCACGCGCACCTGGTCTTCATACTTCCACACGTTGAACTGAGTGCCCGTGACCCGCACCTGGCCTTCGCCGGCGTGCACGATAAACGGATGCGCGGTGTCATGACTGACCTTGAAGAACGCTTCGCCTTTCTTCAGCGTTACGCGGCGCTGGTCTTTGTAATTGCTATAGACCAATTGGGTGCCCAGGTTGAGTTCCACCTGGCTGCCATCCCCGAGCGTCACCTGGCGCAGGCCATGGGTGGCATCAAAGCGTTCATAGGAACTGGGCAGCCATCCCGCTTCCCAGCCGGTAAAGGCCGCCAGGGGCAGGGCGACCAGACAGATCGCGGCCGCTACCGCATAGGTGCGCAGGCGACGACGGGGCTTGAAGGGCACCACCGTTGTCGTGGGTTCATTGCGTGGCAGGTGGTCGGCGACGTCCCAGATTTCCAGCATGGCCGCGTACTCGAAAGCATGCAGCGGGTGGGCATCGTGCCATTGTTCAAAAGCCTGACGTTCACTCGCGGTGCAATCAACCGCGTGCAGGCGCATGCACCAATGCGCGGCAGCGTCGGTGATGGCGTCGTATTCGGCTTCTGAAAGGGACTTTTCGGTCATTGACTCATCCTGATTTCCCACATTCTAACCTCCGCAGGCCGGTGGCGAGAACAGCCGTCATGGCGATTGCACATCAATTGGAACTTATTCTTGTTTGAGAGCGCCTAAAAAATTCAGGACATTCCCACAATGGAGAACGAATATGCTGAAGAAAACCTTAGTCGCTGTGTGCGCAACCACTGCACTGCTCAGTGCTGGCGCAGCCCTGGCGGATAAACCGGGGGCGGGCTGGATTACCATTGAAAAGGCTATTGAAGTCGCCAAGACCAAGGCCGGTTATGTCGAGGTTTACGCGGCCGAAGCCGATGACAATGGCTATTGGGAAGTCAAAGGGCGCAAGTCCGACGGCACAGTCTATGAAGCGCGTATTGATGGCGCGTCGGGCAATGTTCTGCGCGATCAGAAAGACTGACGCTGCCCGCCGGGAGCCCGTTCGGGCTCCCAGCTCCAATGGGGCGCCGGAACATTTAACGCGTACCCTGTTCAGGGTCGAGTGCGCGCCCCATTTCACAAATAAGCCTGGCAACGGAGTCGGCGTTGCGCAGAATCGTGTCAATGCGTTTGTCGGCTGATGCGGTATCTAAAAATGCTCTACGTGCCTCATCAATGCTCGTGCTGGCTGTGGTTTCCAGGATTGCCTTGGCGGCTAGATCTTCCGAGTTGGAAGCGTCCATGGTGACCCAATTACCGGAGTTGCCGGAGGTGCCAGAGCTCCCGGACCTAGGGTACCAACGCGAGAACAGCTGATTAAACGGCGTGCGCAGTGACAGAACGTTGTGCTGAAAGGCTTGCAACAGTGTGTGTTCGAACCTGCCTCTTTGATTCGTGGTGTCAATCAGGTCCGCGAAGGGCCGACGCGCCTCTATGTAGGTGATATCTTCGGCGCGCGCGTAGAGATGGGCGAACTCGTGAATCAGTGTGGCCGCTCGCGCATGGCCGTCAATGTTGAAGGGTTCGGTCAACAGAGTGATGTACTTGTGCCGGAGTTGTTGATCAAAAAACAGCTCGGTAAAGAACACTTGGTTTTTTCTGTCGCCGGAGACAGTGAACGCGATCACCCTTTGCGAGGGATTTCTGTTCGCCCCGACCACAAAACGTGAGGTGTCCCACCCGTCGAGGTCCGGGTCTACCAAGGCTTTGCACAGCGGGGTGATGGCATCATGCACTTTCTTCAGGAGGCCAGCATCAACGTTTTTGACGTCAAACAGCCGCTTCAGGAAGTCATCAAGGCGTGTGCCTGGCGTCAGGCGTCGGAGTTGAACCAGGTTATGCATCGCGCGCAATGCGTAGAGGCGTGCGATGTCCAGGGCCTCGATAATCTGCTGGGCCTTGATCGGGTAGATTCGGCGAATTTCATCCATGCCAGTCGCTTCGATATTCATGTCAAGCGAGGCGTTCAAACGCGTCACATAATGATTACCCAGCCGCGTGATCGCTTGGCCGTATTGCAGCGGGTGATAATGCGGGGCCAGCACCTGTTGCTGCCGAGGGGTACGGGATAGCAGCGGGCCGTCACTGTTGGTGGACAGGCCGGCGATCCTCAGTTGTGGGCTATTTTTGATCGAGTAAACCTTGCCCTCCACGGCACCGTAGAGCGACCTGCCGTCGGCAGCAGCGTAGAGGCCGGTTTCCGCCTGTTTTTTCAAATCTATCAACGCCACTTGGCTGGTTTCGTAGGTTTGCAGGCGTGTGCGCCTGGGGTCGGTCACGTCGATGTCCTTGACGGTCGGCGCGACGACTGTGTCGGAGGGGCTCAAATCGCGTTCGTTCACTTCTTTGTAGACAGGGGGAGCTGCTTTGGGAGCTGGCGTGCGCATCAGCCGCTCCAGCCTTGCCATTGTTGCAACACCAAGAATGAATGAGCGCAGTGCATCCTGCCAATGATGCTGTTGCAGTGCCTCGGCAGAGTCTTTGAACAGTTTATAGCTCTGCCAGATCACCACCGGTATCTGCAGCGTTCCTGGCAAGAATTGCGCGACGATCCGCACGCCGCCGCTCAAGAGGCTTTTGACGGTGCCCCATAAACCCGCGCCATCGGGGTCCTGCTGGTGTTTCAGCATCCGCCCCATCACCACTTGGTTGTCCTGATAGAGCTGCTTGATGGCGTGACCTCTTATTGGGTGATTGGCCAAGGTGATGTCGGAGGTGGCACCTGCTGTGCTGATCAGCAAATTTTTATACGTCGTCTTATCTGCGCCTTCCAGGTGGGCGATGATCCAGTCCTGCAGCATGCCTGGGGCATTCAGGTGGAGGAGAAACTGCGCCTGGTGCTCGAACTCCATGAAGCACTGCCCTGGGTAGTAAGGCGCATAGAGAATCAACGGCCCAGTAGCACCGGCACCCATCACGTAAAGACCCAGTGCCTTGACGATTCTGGCGCCAGGTGTGGCAATCATCTCAAGGGGCCGAATACTTGCCGTGGCGCCCGAAATCGTGGCTCGGGCGACGGCGTCCGGCATGTCGAAGACCTGACGAATCAGGTTGTAGCCAGCCTCCGATAACCGCTCCTGCAGTTTCAGCGCATGGGCCTGTTGCAACAGTTGCCAGGGTAATTGCCGGATAAAACGCTGCTCACGCTCCAGTGCACCTGGTTGCCCTGAGGCTAGTTTCTCTTTCAGGTAGTCCTGAGTGGCCTGGGCGATGTTCAATTTAAGCAGGAGTGGCCGGATCGTTGATTCGGTCAGTTGGGTTACCGCCGACTCCACAGTGAAGGCACTCGCCTGCTCATTGATGTGGGCCAAGGCGTAATCGGTGAGGTTCTGTCGTTGACCACCCATGGCAAGCCGTGGCGTGATAAACACGTCTTCCGGGTCAACAGAATAGTCCACCAGCATCTCGTTCAGCGTGTCGTGAACCCGCTGGCGTAGCGAGGAACACTCATACAGATAGTCTTTTTGATCCAGGGTGTTGAGCCGATATTGCTCAAGTAACTCAGCATGGTGCTGCTGTTCAGCAGGGCTCGCCATGCCGAGCCAAGCGGGTAGTGAGCGTTGTGCCATAAAATGATGGGCGAGCTGTGCAGCCCCCCCAAGGACAGGGGTAGGCAGTACCGCCATAAGATTTAACAGTGCTTTGCCATTTGGCTTCTGTGCCAACCAATGGGCCCTTTGTGCGATGTAGTGGTCGATCCAGGACTGCTGGCGATTTTCGCTGATCGGTTCGGTGATCAGCCAGAATGCCCCCAAGCTGTAGTTGGCATGCGGCTGGCGTTGGCGCGGGTCCAGGTTTTCCAACAGTGCCAAGCACGCGCAGGGGTCGCTCAGGCGCACCTCAAGCTGCTGTTTTGCCACGGAGGGAGAAACGAAACTTTCCAGGCCCCAGGCCGGTGTCCAGAGAATGGCGCGACCCGAATGCTGGTGATCAAGTCCACCGCGCTCGGTGATCATCAGGCAATTGGCCAGGCTGTGCCGCAGTGCTTCTTCATCGCGTTGGACGGTGATGCGATAGACATCGGGGATAAACCCTTCCAGGTCTTCCCGTCGACGACGGTCAGGGTTGAACGGGTCAAACACGGCTTGAATGATGGCCTCATCCCTGGCGTCCAGGGTCTTGTTAAGACGTCGCAGATAGGCCTGGTGGCGTATCGCGTTGGACATCATGACCCCCATCTGCGGTAGCAGGTCCTGAAGGTGTTTACGGGGGGCGTCGTGGATGCCCTGCTCTTTGTAGTGGGCCAACACCTGATTGACGATCCGATTGAGCGACCTCACGTCCACATGAGTCAGTTGTTGCCCATAAGCGGTGTGGTCTGGCTTGTAAACGCCGTAATGGCGGGTTTCAGGGACCGGGCCAGCCCCTTCGGCCAGACGTGCGGCGAAATGGTCCGCCAGGCTTTGGCTGTCCAGTGGCAGCACAAGGGGGTAGGGGGGCGCATCGTCGGTGTAGCGATTGATGTACACCCGTTCAGGGTCGACTGCCTGCCGCTCGCGGCTCGACAAGGCTTCGGCCAGCGGGGCGGTGATCGACGGCAGTGGTTTGACCAGGTTCTCCAGCGCGTCGGGGATATCAATCAACTGTTTATGCGCCTGCTCCGCTCGTTTAGCGGCGACCGAAATGGGCCGAAGCGGGTCGGCCAACACTGAGTGGGTGGTCCAGCGGTGCGCAGTGTCCAGCGTCAAGAGCTTGTCATCGATCATGAAGCGCACGTCCATGGCATGATCCAGCAACGCCGAGAGGTTGATATCGCCGCGTTCGCGTCGGAATTGGCCGAGCACGTAGATCAGGTTCTGTTTCTGTTTGTCGATGATGCCCTCCATCAGGTGTTCAAACACGTTGCCGACGATGAGGTTGCCGCTGACCGACGGTTGGTTGAAACCGATAAACCACAGGCGCTCCTCCAGGGACAGAGCGTTGTAGACATCATCTTCATAGGCCGGGGCCTTAACCATTGCCTTCAGGGTATGAATCAGATCGTCGTGATCGGCCAGTACCTGCAGCCCCTTGGGCGGCGAATAAAACCAGGTCTGCACATCGCTGATCATCACCGAATTGGTCAGTTCGACGAAGTGAGACGCGCGCTCCCAGAACCTCACCGTCTCGACACGTAATCCGTCACTGGCTTGGGAGCGCGGCGCGCCGTCCGGAAGGTAAAGCGCGGCCAGTTTATCGGCGTGTTCAGGCGTAATGATTTCACTCTGGCGTTTGAACAGTAGGTCGATCCGAGCCTTGTGCGCCATGGTGTGTGCCAGGAATTCACGGCGTGAGGTGCCGTTTGGCGACTCTGTGTTCCAAAACGTCTCAAGGGTATTCTGCAAGAACGACGACAATTGTTCTGATGCCTGCTTCAGGCCATCTTCCCAGCGGGTTGCGTTGTTGGCGGCGGTGATGGCGTAGGGATGGGAGTACTCGCGGGTCTGCCCCGCCGGCCAGGCTTGCTGACGGTAAAGCATCAGGAGCGCCTCGCTGATCGACAGCGAATTGACCCACTGCCGTGGCTTCCCTTCGGTGGATAGCAATTTGAACAAGTTGATTCGGGTTTGGCTGGGCTCAAGCCCGGGGAAGAGTGGGTGGAAGACCGACCTGAGCAGCGACTGGAGCATCATGTCGAGGCTGGGCAATTTCACCAGCTCGGCGAGCACGGCTTGCAGGTTGAGCGTTTGCTGCTGCTCCACGGCTTTTCTCTGCTGGTCAAATACATCGCCCTCAATATCCACTGGTGTCAGCACCAGAGGGGATGACAGCTTCAATCCCGAACGCGTGCCCAGCGCAATGAACTGCAAGAGCTCATCGGCTTTGGCCGGCGTCTTGAGGCGTTCAGTCAACTCACTTAGCAACAGAGTCCGACTGTCGAATTTTTCCAGCCCGCCATAGGGCGTGTACAGAAAGGCGCGGGTGTAGGTGCCTGTTGAACTCATCATGAAACTGCCCACCAGTTCCTGCTCGGTCGGGCTGTTTTTGTTCAGCCAAAGCGTCTGGGCGATCATGGGGGGCACCTGCTTGCCCCGTACCTCATGGCTGCTCAAAGGCAGATTGCGCAAGAACCCCCTGTCGTTGGCATCAATGCCAAAGTGTCGTTCGCGATCGCGTTCCTTCCAGACCGAACGCAGGACTTCAGGAAAAAAGTAAGGCGGTTGTACCTGACTCATAGGGTGGACCCTCAAAGGTGCGGAGGCGGTGCGAATAGCCCGTCCGGGACGTCGTGAGCCTAGAGTCGTGGTACGCGGGTTCGGCAGTAGATATGTCTGATGCGCCGGGCTGCTTGTCGTGGTCGACAGTCACGCGCGAAACACTGTTTAATCGTGACTGCCGATTGTTCGTACGCAGTGCCCCTTCCAATAATTAAACGGGAGCTACCGATGTCTGCATCGCCTTTGGATCACGCCCCTTCAACCACGCACCTGAGCTATGAGGCCTTGACGCTGCTGTTGCAGCGCATCTTTACCCGGCAGGGCACGTCTGAATCGGTGGCTCAGGTACTGGCCGAAAACTGCGCCAGTGCCGAACGCGACGGGGCCCATAGCCACGGGGTGTTTCGCGTGCCCGGCTACGTCTCGACGTTGAACAGCGGCTGGGTTGACGGCAAGGCGGTGCCCATCGTTGAAGACGTCGCCAGCGGCTTTGTGCGGGTGGATGCGGTGAATGGTTTTGCCCAGCCGGCGCTGGCAGCTGCCCGCTCACTGTTGGTGGACAAGGCCCGCAGTGCCGGCATTGCGCTGCTGGCCATTCACAACTCCCACCACTTTGCGGCGCTGTGGCCCGACGTCGAACCCTTTGCCGAAGAAGGGCTGGTGGCGCTGAGTGTGGTCAACAGCATGACCTGTGTGGTGCCCCATGGCGCCGACCGGCCGTTGTTCGGCACCAACCCGATTGCGTTCGCTGCACCACGGGCGGACGGCCCTCCCATTGTGTTTGACCTGGCCACCAGCGCCATCGCCCACGGCGACGTGCAAATTGCCGCGCGCAAAGGTGAGCGCCTGCCGCCGGGCATGGGCGTCGACAGCCTGGGTCAGCCGACCCAGGACCCCAAGGCCATTCTTGAAGGCGGTGCGCTGTTGCCGTTTGGCGGGCACAAGGGCTCGGCGCTGTCGATGATGGTCGAGTTGCTGGCCGCCGCGTTGACGGGCGGTAACTTCTCGTTCGAGTTCAATTGGTCGGATCATCCAGGTGCGCGCACGCCATGGACGGGCCAGCTGGTGATTTTGATCGACCCGAGTAAAACCACCGGGCAAAACTTTGCCGAGCGCAGCCAGGAGCTGGTGCGGCAGATGCATGCGGCGGGGTTGCGGCGCTTGCCGGGGGACCGGCGTCATCGCTCGCGGGCGAAGTCGCAGGAAATCGGTATAGAGATTAACGCGCAGGATTTAAAGCAGTTGCAGGAATTGGCCGAAGATTGACGGGGGCTGCGCCAGCAGCGCAGCCCCCGTTGCTCAGTTACGGCGACCGAGCAGCAGGCCCACCACCAGGCCGAAACCGGCGCTGATCGCCACGGTCTGCCATGGGTGGCCACCGATGTAGGTCTCGGTGGCATCGACCACCGGCTTGCTGCGCTCGCGCACATTGGACACCGAGTCCAGGGCTTGTTTGAGCTTGATGGCGACCTGCTCACGCAGGGTTTCACCTTCTTCGCCTACCAGGGAGGCGCTGCTTTTGAGCAGTTTGTCCGATTCTTCGATCAACGCGGTCAGTTCGCTGAAGGCTTGATCCTTGATTTGGTCTTCGACAGCTTGGGCAGCGGATTTGCGGGCCATTGTGTGACTCCTTGCGGGTGAATGGGACAGTGATCAATGGAGTGCCGGGCGATGGCAAAAGTTGCAGTTTTTTTGCTTAGGCCCGGCCTTGAGCAAAATCCGAATCTGGAATATTCGACCTACAGTGTAAGATGTCGCCTATTTGTGCAGCAGGTAATTCAACATGAGCTTCAATCTCGCCAACAAGACCCTCGCCGAACGCGCCGAGCTGGAAGATGAAAAGTCGCGTCTCTACGACCTGTGGCAAACCAATCTGGGCAAGGCCAAGGGCGAGGCCGCGCGTTTGTTCGGCGAGCGCGCCAAGCGTAAGGGCAAGTGGGCCGAGTGGGTGCGCGCCGAACTCGACGGCATGTCGCCGCCGGAGTTTTCGAACATGGTGCGCAGCGAAGTCAACAAGCTGATGGCCGCGGCTAAGTAAAACTCGCCACAATCGCTTCACGCACTTTCAGCAACAGCGGATCAAGCTGCGCCTGGGTACGCCAGCCCAGTTCCACCGGGTAGCGCGGCAAGGCCAGCGGGCAGGGCAGCACGCGCAGGCCGGTCATCTGCGCGATGGCCTGTGCCGCATGCCCAGGAATGGTCGCCACCGCCTGACTGCCCTTGAGCAGAAAGGGCAGCGCGGCGAAGTGGCTGGTGGACGCACATACCTGGCGGCTCAGCCCCAGCGCCGCCAAGCCCTCGTCAGTAATCCCGATAAACCCGCCGGATGACACCAGCACATGCTCGCGTGTGACGAATTCCTCCAGGCTGATGCTGGCTTGGTCCGAATCCACCAGACAGCGGTAATCGCCTTCTCCCAGTACTTGGCGACTCAGCCGGCCCTGAGCAAAGCCACCGGCTGTGATAGCAAGATCCAGGGTGCGGTCGAGGAGGGCGCCCGCGACGATCTGGCTATGTGTCTGACGGAAAATCACCCGCAGCCTGGGCGCCCGTTGTGCGATGGCCTCGATCAGCCGGCGGCCGTACGCAATTTCGAAATCATCGGATAAACCCAACACCACTGACCGACCCTGATAGTGCTGATTGTCCGGATCAACCATGGCCAGGCTCTGCCGGCAGCGTTCCAGTGCTTCACTGATTACCGGTTTCAGTTGATTGGCCCGCAAGGTCGGCGCCAGGCCACGCCCGGTGCGCACGAACAATTGATCACCATACACCTCGCGCAAGCGCCGCAAGCCTGCGCTGACGGCCGATTGCGTCACGCCCAGGCGCAAGGCGGCGCGGCTGGCGCTGGACTCGTCATGCAGGGCTTCGAAGGTTTTCAGTAGGTTCAGATCGACCTGGGCGATATTGATTTGGCTCATATCATTCAGCACTGAAGTGGGCTTTATTCATGATCGAGGCTGACGGGAGAATGGGCAACCCCTTTATCTGGAGTGAATGCGATGCCTGTTTCTACTGTGGCGGCCCTGCAAATCGGATCCCTGCCTGGCGGCAAGGGCGAAACCCTGGCGCAGATCCTCAGTTATGAGGACGAGATCCTGCGCAGCGGTGCGCAATTGGTGGTAATGCCCGAGGCGCTGCTGGGTGGCTATCCCAAAGGTGAGGCATTCGGCACGCAGCTGGGTTATCGGCTGCCGGAAGGTCGCGAAGCCTTCGCGCGTTATTTTGATAATGCGATCGATGTGCCAGGCCCTGAAACGCAGGCGCTGGCAGGCCTGTCGGCGCGCACTGGCGCCAGCCTCGTTCTCGGTGTGATCGAGCGCAGCGGTAGCACGCTGTATTGCACGGTGCTGTATTTCGAACCGGCGGGCGGTCTGGTGGCCAAGCACCGCAAGTTGATGCCTACCGGCACCGAGCGGCTTATCTGGGGCAAGGGCGACGGCTCTACCCTGCCGGTGATCGATACGGCAGTGGGACGTGTCGGCGGCGCGGTGTGCTGGGAAAACATGATGCCGCTGCTGCGTACGGCGATGTACGCCAAGGGTGTGGAGGTCTGGTGCGCGCCGACGGTGGACGAGCGCGAGATGTGGCAGGTGAGCATGCGCCATGTGGCCCATGAGGGACGTTGCTTTGTGGTGAGCGCGTGCCAGGTGCAGGCGTCGCCCGAGGCGCTGGGGATTCAGGTGGCGAACTGGCCGGCCGAGCGTGCGTTGATTGCAGGTGGCAGTGTGATTGTCGGGCCCATGGGTGACATTCTGGCAGGGCCGCTGCTTGGAGAAGCCGGGCTGCTGACGGCGCAAATCAACACGGATGATTTGGTGCGTGCGCGGTATGACTATGACGTGGTGGGGCACTACGCCCGGCCGGATGTTTTCGAACTTGTGGTGGATGAGCGCGCCAAGCCAGGCGTGCGCTACATCACCGACTAAAACGCAATCGTTCGGTGTGCAGCGTCGGTTGCATGGCGGTCACCAGGTGGCCGTGTTGGGCATGTCCAACGTACCACGGTCGACAAAGCGCATCGTGCCGAACAGTCCACCCGCCAGTTTGCCGCGCAACACGTAGGGCAGGTTGTTCAAACTCTGGGTCTGGCTCAGGCCCAGGGTCTGGCGCAAGACAGAAAACGCCGAAACACTGACCGGCACCGTCAGAACCGTCTCGGAAAAGCGTGGGATGGATCCGCTTTGATCACTCACCCCTGACGCCAGCGGCCGGCCATTGACCTCCAGGTCCAGGGCCACGCCGTTGTAGTCGATCGCCGTATCATTAGGGTTCTGCACCCGCAGTTTCACGGCGAATCGCACTTCCAGGTCCTGGCTTTGCAGGGGCTCGATACCCACCACGTTGATGTTCACCGGGTCGCGGTTGGGGAACAGCGCGCAGGCGCTCAGGGTCAGTAGCAACAGCGATAGAACCATGAGCTTGCGCATTGATAAGTGCTCCTATTTCGTGACGTCCGGGTCCTGCATCACTTTAAGGGTCGAAGACTCCGGATCAAATTCATCTTCTTCCAGCTCTATGAACTCTTCCGGCAGGAAAATGTTCAGCAGGATTGCACAGAAAGCCCCCACGGTGATCGGCGATTCGAAGATGTTGTGCAGCGCCTTGGGCAAGTCACGCAGCACTTCCGGCACGGCGGCCACGCCCAGGCCCATGCCCAGGGAAATCGCCACGATCAGCACATTGCGCCGGTGCAGCCCGGCTTCGGCGAGGATCTTGATGCCGGCCACGGCCACGGTGCCGAACATGATCAGCGTGGCGCCGCCCAACACCGGCTTGGGCATCAATTGCAGCACCGCGCCGATCATCGGGAACAGCCCCAGCAGCACCAGCAGCCCGGCGATGAAGTACGCCACGTAGCGGCTGGCCACGCCGGTCAACTGAATCACCCCGTTGTTCTGGGCGAAGGTCACCATCGGCAGGCTGTTGAAGGTGGCCGCCATCGCCGAGTTGAGGCCGTCGGCCAGCAGGCCGGACTTGATGCGCTTGATATACAGCGGGCCCTTGACCGGCTGCTGGGAAATCATCGAATTGGCGGTCAGGTCACCGGCCGCTTCCAAGGGCGATATCAGGAAGATCACCGCCACCGGGATAAACGCCACCCAGTCGAACGAGAAACCGTATTTGAACGGCACCGGCACACTGATCAACGGCACCTGAGGCAGTGCCGCCATGTCCACACGCCCCATCAGCCAGGCCACCACAAAGCCCAGGGTCAGGCCGATCACGATGGAGCCCAGGCGCAGGAACGGGTTGTTGAAACGGTTGAGCACCACGATAGTCAGCAGTACCAGCGCAGCCAGGCCCATATTACTGGCCGCGCCGAGGTCGCTGGCGCCGAAACCGCCAGCCATGTCAGTGACTGCGACTTTGATCAGCGACAAGCCCATCAAGGTAATGATGGTGCCGGTGACCACCGGGGTGATCAGCTTGCGCAGCTTGCCGATGAACTGGCTCAGCACCACCTCGATAAACGCGGCGAAGAAGCAGATGCCAAAGATCGTCGAGAGGATCTCATCGGTGCCGCCGCCCCGGGCCTTGACCATGAAGCCCGCGCTGAGAATTACGCTGATGAAGGAAAAACTGGTGCCCTGCAGGCACAACAGCCCCGAGCCGATCGGGCCGAACGTGCGCGCCTGCACAAAGGTGCCGAGCCCCGACACAAACAGCGCCATGCTCACCAGGTACGGCACTTCGCTTTCCAGGCCCAGCACGCCACCGACGATCAGCGTGGGGGTGATGATTCCGACGAAACTCGCCAGCACGTGCTGCAACGCGGCAAAAATCGCCGCGGTGAAGTGCGGGCGGTCTTCCAGGCCGTAGATCAGGTCGGATTTATAGCGCGGGCGGGGGGCTTGAGCGTCAGACAAAATACGGGCTCGGGTCAGAAAATGGAGGCGCAGGATGCCAGAAAGCGCCGGTCGTCAGAAGTGTAAAAAAATATTTATGAATGACCTGCGGGAAACCCCAGGCCCTGCCGATATCGAGGATAGGCCCACATACCAACGACAACAGTGGTGACCACAGGTCGGAACGGCGCGTTGACGCCGACTGATCGTTTCGCAGCAGGGACGCTCGCAAACACTACTTCTGAGAGCCCCCCCTATGTCCCTTCGCCAATTGAACATTGCCCCTCGAGCGTTTCTCGGTTTCGCCTTCATTGCGTTGTTAGTGATTTTACTGGGGGTGTTTGCGGTCAACCGCATGGCACAGATTCGGCAATCCTCAGTGGAAATGACCGCGACCCAACTGCCCAGCGTGACGTCGCTGGGGGTGATCACGGAAAACGTGCTGCGCCTGCGCATCCTGTCGTTCCGCGTGCTGGTCAACCGCGAGCCTGCCAGCCTGCAAGAGGCCGAAACGCGCATAGGTGTGCTCGTTGACAAGGTCAAGACCGCCCAGGCCAGTTACGCTGCGCTGCCCGCCGGCCCGGAAGAAGCCGCGCTGTACAAAACGTTTATGGTCACGCTGGACAACTACCTCAAGGCCCAGGCCGACATGCTCGCGTTGTCCAAGCAGGGCAAAGTGGATGAAATGCGTGCGCTGATCAACAGCCGCATCAAGGACGGCACCGACCAGATGGGCGAGCAATTGAATAAGCTCATCGCCATCAACGTGGCCGATGCCAAGACCGCCGACACTGATGCCGGGCAGAGTTACGACGGCGCGATCACCGGCGTGATTGCGGTTTCCGTCGCTGCCGCATTGCTCACCGTGCTGTTGGCCTGGTTGTTGACCCGCAGCATTGTCACGCCACTGCGCAAAGCCGTAGAAGTCGCTGAAACCATCGCAGGCGGCAACCTGAGCAAAGCGATCGAAGACGACGGCAAGGACGAACCGGCGCGCTTGCTCGGCGCCCTGGCCACCATGCAGGCCAACCTGCGCCAGACCATCCAGCACATCGCCGGCTCGGCCACCCAGCTTGCCTCGGCAGCGGAAGAGTTGAGCGCAGTCACCGAAGAAGCCTCCAAAGGTTTGCAGCAACAGAACAACGAAATCGACCAGGCCGCCACGGCAGTCAACGAGATGACGGCGGCGGTAGAAGAAGTGGCGCGCAATGCGGTGTCCACCTCCGAGGCGTCCAGCCAGTCCAACCAGGCCGCCCGTGAAGGCCGCGACCGTGTGGTGGAAACCGTCGGCGCCATCCAAACCATGACCCAGGACGTACAAAACACTGCGGCGATGATTGAAGGCCTGGCCACCCAGGGCCGCGACATCGGTAAGGTACTGGACGTGATCCGTGCGATTGCTGAGCAGACCAACCTGCTGGCGCTCAACGCCGCCATTGAAGCGGCTCGCGCCGGTGAGGCCGGGCGTGGCTTTGCGGTGGTGGCCGACGAAGTGCGAGCGTTGGCCCATCGCACCGCGCAGTCGACCCAGGAAATCGAGAAAATGGTCGCCGGCATCCAGAACGGCACCGGTGAGGCCGTGCAATCGATGCAGCAGAGCAACCAGCGCACCCAGACCACCCTGGAAATGGCCCGCGCCGCCGGCGTGGCCTTGGAGCAGATCACCCAATCCATCAGCCTGATCAACGAACGCAACCTGGTGATCGCCAGCGCCTCGGAAGAACAGGCCCAGGTCTCCCGCGAAGTGGACCGCAACCTGGTGAACATCCGTGACCTGGCGACCCAGTCGGCGGCCGGTGCCAATCAGACCAGCGCAGCCAGCCACGAACTGTCGCGCCTGGCGGTGGATTTGAATGGAATGGTGGCGCGTTTCGTTATCTGACCTGAAATGCGCTCAAAATGGGGGAGCGGGGGCGTGCTCGCGAATGCAGTGGATCAGTCAAGACGTCTCTCGACTGACACACCGCATTCGCGAGCAAGCCCGCTCCCACATGGGGTTTGTGGTGTCAGAAATCAGCGGTTCCAGGCGTTGGCGTTGACCAGGTTCTTCGGCTTCTCACCGGCCAACGCCTGCAGCAAATTATCCACCGCACATTTGGCCATGGCCTCCCGCGTCTCATGGGTGGCCGAGCCGATATGCGGCGTGGCCACCACGTTGTTCAAGCGCAACAACGGCGAGCTGTGATCCAGCGGTTCCTTCTCAAACACATCCAGCCCCGCTGCCCGAATGGTGCGCTGTTGCAACGCCTCCACCAGCGCGGCCTCGTCGACCACCTTGCCCCGCGAAATATTGATGAAGATCGTCTCCGGGCCCATCCGCGCAAACTGTTCTGCGCCTATCAATTTCTCGGTTTCGGCGGTGAGCGGCAACGTCAGGCAGACAAAGTCGGCCTGTTGCAGCAAGTCGTTCAAGCTGCGGTACTGCGCACCAAAACGCGCCTCCACCGCCGGCTTGGGCGAATGGCTGTGGTAGATCACCGGCATGCCAAAACCAAAATGCCCACGCTGGGCCAGCGCTTCGCCGATGCGGCCCATGCCGATGATGCCCAGGGTCTTGCCATGCACATCGCTGCCGAAATGCGCTGGGCCGATGTTTTTGTTCCATTGGCCGGCGCGGACCATGTCGGCCAGTTCGACCACGCGCCGGGCGGTGGCCAGGATCAATGCAAAACCGGTGTCGGCGGTGGTTTCGGTGAGCACGTCGGGTGTGTTGCTGAGCAAGATGCCGCGCGCGGTGAGGTAGTCGATATCGTAGTTGTCGACGCCGACCGATACGCTGGCCACGGCCTCCAGCTGTGGCGCCAGGTCGAGCAACTTGGCATCCAGCCGTAGGCTGGCACCTAGCAGACCGTGGGCGCCGGGCAGGGCATCGCGCAATTTGGCCAGGCCGGTGTCGTCCAGTGCTTCGATCAGCGTGACATCGGTCTGATCATGCAGGCGGGCCATCAGTGGCGCAGAGAGTTTCTTGTACAACACGACAGACTTTTTCATGCGGTCTTTACCTTTAATTCCAGGTTGGGCGCCGGCGTGCGATCACTGGCGCCGGGCTTGAGAAAAATCGTCAGTACCACCGACAGCAGCAAGGCGCCGCTCATCAGCAGGTACGAAGTACCGGGCGAACCGGTGCTGCTATTGAGGTAGCCCACCAGGTACGAGCCGCCAAAGGAGCCCAGGGCGCCCATGCTGTTGATCAGCGCCATGGCGCCCCCGGCGACGTTGGCCGGCAGGATTTCCGGGACAATCGCAAAAAAAGGACCGTAGGGCGCGTACATGCAGGCGCCGGCAATCACCAGCAAGGTGTAGGACCACCAGAAGTGTTCGGCACCGAGCACGTAGGACGCGTAGAAAGCAATGGAGGCAATCAGCAACGGTGGCCATACGAAACGCTTGCGCTTTTGCAGCTTGTCCGAGCCCCACGACACCGCCAGCATGCCAATCACGGCCGCCAGGTAGGGCAGCGCCGACAGCCAGCCGGCCTCGACCATGTCCATCTGCAAGCCTTGCTTGAGGATCGACGGCAGCCACAACACGAAGCCGTACACACCAATGCTCCAGCAGAAGAATTGCAGGGCCAGGATGATCACCTTGGGCGAGCGGAAGGCTTCGGCGTAGTTCTTCACCGCCTTGATCCCGACTTGCTCGGCGGCCAGCGCGGTTTCCAGGTCCTGTTTCTCAGAGTCGCTCAGCCACTTGGCATCCTTTGGACGCTCATCGGCCAGCTTCCACCAGATAAACGCCCACAGCACGGCCGGCAGGCCTTCGATGATAAACATCCAGCGCCAGCTGAAATGCTGCACCAGGTAGCCTGATACCACCGACATCCACAGCATGGTCACCGGGTTGCCGAGGATCAGGAACGTGTTGGCGCGTGAGCGTTCTGCCCGGGTGAACCAATGGCACAGGTACACCAGCATCGCCGGCATCACCGCGGCTTCGACCACGCCGAGCATGAAGCGGATCACGATCAGCATGTAGGCGTTGGACACCACGCCGGTCAGGGTGGCGAGGCCGCCCCACAGGATCAGGCTGACGAAGATCAGCTTCTTGACGCTGCGCTTCTGCGCGTAGATCGCTCCTGGCACCTGGAAGAAAAAGTAGCCGAGGAAAAACAGCGCGCCCAGCAGTGACGACATGCCGGGGGTGATCATCAGGTCTTCGGCCATGCCGGAGGCGGCGGCGAAGCCGTAGTTGGCGCGGTCCAGGTACGCCAGGCTGTAGGTGATAAAAACGATGGGCATGATGTACCACCAGCGGCGGGTGGCGAGTTTCACGGTTTCCATGGGGTTGCTCCTGAGCTTGTTGTAGTTGTGGCAACAGGTAGTGGGTTAGGCAACGGATCGAATCGGTAACTCTGAACGGGCGGGCAGGCCTTCCATATCGCCACGGCTTTGCACGGCGCGGCTGCCGATCCAGTTGCCGCGCTGTACCGCCTCGGGGAAGCTGAGGTTTTCCAGCAGGGCGCTGATCATGCCCACGGCAAAACCGTCGCCGGCGCCGACCGTGTCCACGACCTTGTCCACGCGCACGGCGGCGACAAAGCCCTGGTCCAAATGAGTGCGGTAGTAGGCACCGTCCGGGCCAAGCTTGATGGCCACGGCTTCGGCGCCTTGGTCGAGGTAGAACGCGGCGATGTCGGCCGGGTCATCGAAACCGGTGAGCAGGCGGCCTTCACCCAGGCCCGGCAAGACCCAATCGGCCAGGCCGGCGAGGGCGTTGATTTCACGGATCATCGTCTGTTGGTTGGCCCACAAGGACGGGCGCAGGTTGGGGTCGAACGACACGCTGCGTCCGGCTTTGCGCATCTGCGTCATCAGCTCCACGGACAACTCACGTGTCGCCTCAGACAGTGCGGGCGGAATGCCGGTGGCATGCAGATGGCGGGCTTGCAGCAAGGCAGGACTGATGGCTGCGATCGACAAATGGCTGGCCGCCGAGCCCTTGCGGAAGTACTCCACCTGAGGATCATCGCCGGTTTCTTCACGGGATTTGAGTTGAAAACCGGTGGGGTGTGCCGGATCGACCGCCACGTGGCGGCAATCCAGGCCTTCCTGGGTCAAGGTGTCGACCACAAAGCGCCCGAGCGAATCGTTACCGACCCGGCTCAGCCAGGCCACCTTGAAACCCAGGCGTGACAGGCCGATGGCGACGTTGCTGTCGGCACCCGCGATCCGTTTATGAAATTGAGCCACGTGGGCCAGATCGCCGGTTTGCTCGGCGACAAACATCGCCATGGTTTCACCAAACGACAGGATATCGATCTCAGACATAAGCACGCTCCGCACGAGGTTGGCCCAGCAGGGTGAGGGTGGCGACCTGCCGCGCGGTGACCGCGACCAGGTCATCGCCTTGCAGCGGGAATTCCACGGCCCGGCTAATACCTGGAGTCATGTGCTTGAGCAGTTGTTCCCACAGATGCAGGTCGGTGGCGCCAGGCGGCATGGCCACCAGCTTGCCGTCGGCGCGGCGGGCCACGGCCTTGCAGTGCAGGTAATCCACATGCCGGCCCAGCAGGCGTGCAGCGGTGAGGGCGGATTGGTCTTGCCACTGCCAGTTGCCGATATCGAAGGTCATCTTCACCGGCAGGCCCAGGCGTTCCACCTCGGTGAAAAAGCGCTGCATGGGTTCGATGCGGCCGCCGTGCAAGGTCTGGTCGTTCTCTACCAGCAGTTGAACCGGGTGGCGGTTGAGCAGGGCGTGCAGGCTTTCCAGGTCGTTGGTGTCGGTGAAGTAGCCAAGGGAGACTTTCAGCCAGCGTGAGCCGAACGCCTGCGCTCGATCGAGGGTGGCCGCGAGTTCTGCATTCGGTTGGGCGCGGCCGGCGACCCACAGTTCCAGCGGCGATGAAAACACCGATTCCAGGCCATGCTCGGCAGTGGCCTGGGCCAAGGCTTTGGGTTGCTCGACGGTCAGCAATTCTTCACGCCATTCGATACGTTGGGCGCCGGCGGCCCTCAGCAGCTCGACAAAACTCAACTGGCCCTGCTGGCGGACGAGGTCGGCGCCGTAGCTGGAGAGGCTGATTGAAACGGGGTATTTATGCATTGTTGGTTACCTCTGAAACCGGTTTCATTTTTTCTGAAAAAAATACTTTCCGTAGGCGCGAGCTTGCTCGCGAAAAACCTGAGAGCGCCGCGTTAAACCAGGATCGCTGCGCTATCGTTGGTGTTTTTAGCGAGCAAGCTCGCTCCTGCAAGGGGTTGTGGAGCCTCGGATGATCAGTTGGGGCATGAAGTCCAGGGTGCGGGTCGGCGTTGTGTCACCGCGCAGACGTTTGAGCAAACAGTCGAAGGCGCTGGCACCAATCGCTTCGGTCGGCTGGGCGAGGGCGGTAATACCGGTGCCTACCAGCGGATACCAGTCGAGGTCATCCAGGGCGATCAGGCCGATGTCGTCGAACAGGTTGCAACCCAGGTTCTTCAGGGCGCGGGTGCAGGCCAGTGCTGCGACGCCGTTGGCACAGAACAGCGCCTTGGGGCCAGGTTTTGCGAGAAAGGTCTGCAGGTGTTGTTGCAGCGCGTCATCCAGTTCTAGCACGGCGCCGGTCAATGCCGGGCGGCTGGCAATCTCAGCCTTGAAACTCTCCAGGCGTTCCAAGCGTGAACTGGTGCCATCGGTGGGTTCGCTCACCATCAGCACATCGCGATAACCCTGCTGCTCCAGGTGTTCTACCGCCATACGCACTGCCGCCGGGTTGTCCAGACCAACCAGGTCGCTGTGCAGCGGCTCGACCTTACGGTCCACCAGCACCAGGGGCATTTCCCGTTGCAGTTCCAGCAACTGGTCGAGGTGATGGCCGAGGGTGTTCACGATCAGCCCTTCGATGTTGTAAGAACGCAGGGCCGCCAGGTGCTGGCGCTCTTGTGCGTCATCGCGGTCGGTGTTGCACACCACCAGGCTATAACCGTGCTGGCGGCAAGCGGTTTCGACACCGTGCATCACGGCAATGGAATAGGGGTTGCGGATATCGGCCACCAGCATGCCGATCAGGCGGGTGCGGCCACGTTTGAGACCACGGGCCATCTGGTTGGGGCGGTAGCCGAGGTGTTCGATGGCTTGCTCGATGCGCAGTGCAATGGCATCGGAGAGCAGGGCGCGGTCGTCGCCGATAAAGCGTGACACGCTGGCCTTGGACACACCGGCGCGCTCGGCCACATCAAGCATGGTCACACGGCTGCGCTGGGCGGCAGAGAAATTGTTCACGGTCATCGACCTTCTGTTTTTATTGGAATGACTGAAACCGGTTTCAGGAAACCATCAAATGAGGAAAGTCGTCAAGCTGTTGTAGGACAAAGTCAGATGACCGGTGCGTCAAACTGCCACATGCAGCCAGGTCGCTATCAGCAGCAACAGGGCCGGTGTTGGCTTCCTCGGATAAGTCGATTCAGTTGTGCGTGCCCATAAGGCACCGAGACGGACTAAGTGAAGCGATTAGCGCCCAGCGTGTGTGGGGCGTCTAGCAGGTGTGTGCCGTGTCAGCCGAACAGTCCGGCGGCAATATTGATCGAAAACCCCAGGATCGCCGTGTTGAACAAAAAACCGATCAACGATTGGCCCAGCACCACTTTGCGCATGGCCCGGGTGGCGACGCCCACATCGGAGGTCTGCACCGCTACACCGATGGTGAAGGAAAAGTACAGGAAGTCCCAGTAATTGGGCGTAGTCAGGCCCTCGGCAAAGCGCAACGCCGGTTCCTTGCCGTCCCAGGTGTAGTAAAGGCGGGCGTAGTGCACGCTGAAAATCACCCCGATCAGCAACCACGATCCGATCACCGTCAACCCGGTGAACCCGTAGTGCAGCAGGCGCTCGGCATTGGCCAGATCCTTGCTGCCCACCAGCTCGAACGTGATGGTCGCCAGGCTGGCAATGGCGGCGATGCATACCGTGAACAGCACCAGGCCGGCATTTTCATCTTCGATCTCGGCGATGCGCTTTACGTCCTCGGCCTTGGCGCGGCGGGTCAGCCACAGCATCAGCACCAGGTAGGTCCAGACGCCGGCGTTCCAGCCGATGAGGACTTTGCTGACCAGCGTGTCGGCCGGCACCAGGATGCCCACGGCAATCCCGAACACGGCGGCGGCGGAGAGGCGAGGGTGGGTGCGGGCGAGGAAGGGCATGAGGGCTCACAAATCACGGTATGTGAGCAGACTGTACCCGATCCTTGTGGGAGCTGGCTTGCCTGCGATGCAGCCACCTCGGTACATCAGGCATACCGAGTTGATGCCATCGCAGGCAAGCCAGCTCCCACAGGGGAAAGGGAAAATTGTGCTAGCGGCTTTTTTTCTTCACCAACTTCATCACCACCACAAAGAACACTGGCACAAACACCACTGCCAGCGTCGCCGTAATCATCCCGCCAATCACCCCCGTACCAATCGCTTGTTGACTGGCCGAGCTGGCGCCGGTTGCAATCGCCAGCGGCACCACGCCGAGGATGAACGCCAGGGACGTCATGATGATCGGCCGCAGGCGCAAGCGCGCAGCTTTCAAGGTAGCGGTGACCAGGTCTTCACCCTGGTCATACAGGTCCTTGGCGAACTCGATGATCAGGATCGCGTTCTTCGCCGACAGGCCGATGATGGTGATCAGGCCAACCTTGAAAAACACATCGTTGGGCATGCCGCGCAAGCCCACCGCGATAACGGCGCCGAGAACACCGAGCGGCACCACCAGCAATACCGAGGTGGGGATCGACCAGCTTTCATACAGCGCCGCCAGGCACAGGAACACGATCAACAGCGACAAGCCCAACAGCAAGGGCGCTTGAGCGCCGGACAGACGTTCCTGCAACGACAAACCGGTCCATTCCTGGCCCAGGCCTGCCGGCAACTGGCTGACCAGGCGCTGGATCTCGTCCATCGCTTCACCGGTACTGTGGCCCGGTGCCGCTTCGCCGGAAATCGCGATGGCCGGGTAGCCGTTGTAGCGGGTCAGCTGCGTCGGGCCCTGGGTCCATTTGGCTTCGACAAAGGCCGACAGCGGCACCATCTTGCCAGCGTTGTTGCGCACGTTGATTTTCATCAAATCCGCCACCTGGCTGCGCTGGTCGCCTTCGGCCTGTACCACCACCCGCTGCATGCGGCCCTGGTTGGGAAAGTCGTTGATGTAGGCCGAGCCGATGGCCGAGGACAGCACATTGCCCACGTCGGCGAAGGACACGCCCAGCGCGTTGGCCTGCTTGCGGTCCACCTCCAACTGCACTTGCGGGGCTTCGGCCAGGGCGCTTTCGCGGACGTTGGCCAGGATCGGGCTTTTCTCAGCGGCAGCCAGCAATTCGGTACGCGCCGCCATCAACGCGGCATGGCCGACGCCCCCCCGGTCCTGCAGGCGGAACTCGAAACCACTGGACGTGCCCAGGCCGTCCACCGGCGGCGGCAGGACCGCGTAGGCAATCGCATCCTTGAGCTCGCTGAAGGCCATGTTGGCGCGGTCGGCAATCGACGAAGCCGAATCATCGCTGCTGCGCTCAGACCAATCCTTGAGCGTGGTAAACGCCAGCGCCGCGTTCTGCCCCGAACCGGAGAAGCTGAAGCCCATGATCATGGTGGTGTCGCCCACCCCAGGTTCCTCGGCGTTGTGCGCTTCGATCTGCTCGGCCACCTGCACCGTGCGGTTCTTGCTCGCGCCCGGCGGTAGCTGGATGTCGGTGATGGTGTAACCCTGGTCTTCCACCGGCAGGAAGGAGGAGGGCAGGCGGCTGAACATCCAGCCCAGGCCTACCAGCAGCACCAGGTAGATCAGCAGGTAACGGCCGCTACGCTTGAGGGCATAGGCTACCCAGCCTTCATAGCGGTCGGTGAGCTGTTCAAAGCGCGTGTTGAACCAGCCGAAGAAACCGCCCTTGGCATGGTGCTCGCCCTTGGCGATCGGCTTGAGCAAGGTGGCGCACAGCGCCGGGGTCAAGGTCAGGGCGAGGAACGCCGAGAACAGGATCGAGGTGGCCATCGACAACGAGAACTGCTGGTAGATAACCCCCACCGAACCGGCCATGAACGCCATCGGCAGAAACACCGCCACCAGCACCAGGGTGATGCCGATGATGGCCCCGGTGATCTGGCCCATGGCCTTTTTCGTCGCTTCCTTGGGCGACAGGCCCTCGGTGGCCATGATGCGCTCGACGTTCTCCACCACCACAATGGCGTCGTCCACCAGGATACCGATGGCCAATACCATGCCGAACATGGTCAGTACGTTGATCGAGAAGCCCAGCAACAGCATGGTGGCAAAGGTGCCCATCAGGGCTATCGGCACCACCAGCGTCGGGATCAAGGTATAGCGCACGTTCTGCAGGAACAGGAACATCACCGCAAACACCAGCGCCATCGCTTCGAGCAGGGTATAGACCACCTTGGTGATCGAGACCTTGACGAATGGCGAGGTGTCGTACGGGATCTTGTACTCCACATTGGCCGGGAAGTAGCGCGACAGCTCGTCCATTTTCGCCCGCACCAACGTCGCGGTGTTCAGGGCGTTGGCGCCCGGCGACAGCTGTACGCTGACGGCGGTGGACGGCTTGCCGTTCAGGCGTGTGGAGAACTGGTATTCCTGGCTGCCCACTTCAACCCGCGCCACATCGCCGATGCGCACGGTCGAACCGTCCGGGTTGGCTTTTAGCACGATATCGGCAAACTCGGCGGGCGTCGAAAGCTGGCCCTTGACCAGGATTGCAGCGGTGATTTCCTGGGTGTTGGTGCCGGGCAAATCCCCGATGCTGCCGGCCGAGACCTGGGCGTTCTGCGCGCTGATCGCAGCGTTCACGTCGGCCGGCGTCAGGTTGAAGCCGATCAATTTCTGCGGGTCGATCCAGACGCGCATGGCGCGCTCGGCACCATACAGCTGGGCCTTGCCCACACCGTCGAGGCGCTTGAGTTCGTTCATCACGTTGCGCGCCAGGTAGTCACTCAGCGCCACGTCATCGAGCTTGCCGTCGTTGGAGGTGAGCGTCACCAGCAGCAGGAAGCCGGCGGAGACTTTCTCCACCTGCAAGCCTTGCTGGGTCACCGCCTGCGGCAGGCGCGGCTCGACCGCCTTGAGGCGGTTCTGCACGTCCACCTGAGCCATTTCCGGGTTGGTGCCCGGTTGGAAGGTGGCGGTGATGGTGGCCGAACCGAGGCTGCTCTGGGACTCGAAATACAGCAGGTGATCGGCGCCGTTGAGCTCCTGCTCGATCAGGCTCACCACGCTTTCATCCAGGGTCTGCGCCGATGCACCGGGGTATACCGCGTAGATCTCCACTTTCGGCGGCGCGACGTTGGGGTACTGCGCCACCGGCAGTTGCGGGATCGCCAGCAAACCGGCCAGCAGGATAAACAGGGCGACCACCCAGGCGAAGATCGGGCGGTCAATAAAGAACTGCGGCATGACGGGTTATTCCTTTACGAGCGGGCTGTCGTCCACTTCAACGTTTTCACCGGGGCGCGCGTGTTGCAGGCCTTCGACGATGATGCGGTCACCGGGCTTGAGGCCGCTGCTGACGATCCAGCGATCGTTGATCACCGCCCCCAGCTCGACCGGCTGTTGGCTCACGGTCTGCTCGGCGTCCAGCAGCAACACCATCGGGATACCGGCGCTGTCACGGGTGATGGCGCGTTGCGGCACGCTGATGCCTTGTTTGTCGACCGCTTGTTCCAGGCGCACCCGCACAAAGCTGCCGGGCAGCAGGTCGAGGTCGGGGTTGGGGAACTCGCTGCGCAGGATGATTTGCCCGGTGCCAGGGTCGACACTGATCTCGGCAAACAGCAACTTGCCCGGCAATGGGTAGAGGCTGCCGTCGTCCTCGATCAGCGTAGCCTTGGCCTGGTCCTGGCCGACCTGCTTCAAGCTGCCGGCGCGGAAGGCGCGGCGCAGGTCGTTCAGTTCGCGGGTGGACTGGGTGAGGTCGGCGTGGATCGGATCCAGTTGCTGGATGAGCGCCAGCGGTGTGGCCTCGTTCTGGCCGACCAGCGCGCCTTCGGTGACCAGCGCCCGGCCAATGCGCCCGGAAATCGGGGCGGTCACGGTGGCGTAGCCCAGGTTCAAGCGCGCGCGTTCGACGGCGGCTTTGTTGGCGGCGACCTCGGCGTTGGTCTGGCGCACGGCGGCGCGGGCGTTGTCGTAGTCCTGGCCGCTGATGGCATTGCCTTCCACCAACTGGCTGTAGCGCTGTTCCTGCAGGCGCGCCTTGAAGGCATCGGCCTCGGCCTTGCTCAGGTTGGCCTGGGCGCTGTCGAGGTCGACCTTGAACGGTGCGGGGTCAATGCGAAACAGCACGTCGCCCTGTTTGACATCATGGCCTTCCTTGAACACCCGTTGCATCACCACGCCTGCGACCCGTGCGCGCACTTCGGCGATACGCGGCGCGGCAATGCGCCCGCTGAGTTCGCTGGTGATGGCCAGGGGCTTGGCTTCAAGGGTTTCGACGCGCACTTTGGCCAGGGGCATTTCCGGCGCCTCGGCGGCGGAGTCGCCACATGCGCTCAGGGCCAGGGTGAGGGCCAGCAGGCAAAATGGCGCAAACAGATTCTTCGACATGCTTTTATCCCAATATTGACTGGCGCATCCTAAAGTCACCTGCGCCTTGGTGCTGTGAAGCTGTGTAGCTCGTCTGTGAAGAAATGTAAGGTGCGACCCATAGTCGGCAGAGGGCGTATATCCTTGCACAATCCTGCAAACAGCAACGATCAATGTGGGGGGCGGGCTTGCCCGTGAAAGCGGTATATCAGCCAAAAAATCTGCTCACTGAACCACTGCTTTCGCGAGCAAGCCCGCTCCCACAAGGGTCTGTGCACAGCCGACGAACCGCATTATTTGGAAACACCATGCCCAACATCCTCCTGGTGGAAGACGACGCCGCACTCTCCGAGCTGATTGCCAGCTATCTGGAACGCAATGGCTACCACGTCAGCGTGCTCAGCCGTGGCGACCACGTCCGCGAACGCGCGCGCCTCAACCCGCCGGACCTGGTGATCCTCGACCTGATGCTGCCCGGCCTCGACGGCCTGCAAGTCTGCCGCCTGTTGCGCGCTGACTCGGCGGGCCTGCCGATCTTGATGCTCACCGCCCGCGATGACAGCCACGACCAGGTGTTGGGCCTGGAAATGGGCGCCGACGACTACGTGACCAAGCCTTGCGAGCCACGGGTATTGCTGGCGCGGGTGCGCACGTTATTACGGCGCAGCAGTTTGTCCGAGCCCCAGGTGGCCAACGATCAGATCATCATGGGCAACCTGTGCATCGACCTGTCGGAGCGCACGGTGACCTGGCGTGAGCAGCCGGTGGAGCTGTCCAGCGGCGAGTACAACCTGCTGGTGGTGCTGGCGCGGCATGCAGGCGAAGTGCTGAGCCGCGACCAGATCCTGCAACGCCTGCGGGGCATCGAATTCAATGGCACTGACCGTTCGGTGGACGTGGCCATCTCCAAGCTGCGCCGCAAGTTCGACGACAACGCCGGTGAGGCGCGCAAAATCAAGACGGTGTGGGGCAAGGGCTACCTGTTCAGCCGTTCCGAGTGGGAATGCTGAGCCATGTTCCGTGTATTGCTGCGCCTCTACCTGATCACCATCGTCACCTACAGCCTGGCGATCTACTTGATCCCGTCGCTGGTGATCCAGCTGTTCGAACACCGCTACATGAACTACAACATCGAGCAGACCCGCGGCCAGCAGAAGCTGATCGTCAAGCAATACCTGCGGGCGCCGGTGGAGCGCTGGTCCCAGGTCACCGAGCAACTCGGTCGTGATTTCGCGCCGCTGAAAGTGCAGTTGTTGCTGCGCCAGGACGCCAGCTACACCCCGGCCGAAGAGACGCTGCTGGAACGCGGCAAGTCGGTGGTCCGGCTGGGGGAATGGGGTTGGATGGAGGAAATCAGCTCGCCGATCAATGAGCAGTTCGTGGTCAAGCTGACTGTACCGCCCGATCCGATGGACATGAATGTGCTGTACTGGGCGATCAACGTGCTGATCGTCGCTGCACTGCTGGCCTGCCTGCTGGTGTGGTTGCGCCCGCACTGGCGCGATCTGGAACGCCTGAAAAGCACCGCCGCGCAATTGGGCCAAGGCAACCTGGCCGAGCGCACGGGTATTCCGGCCAGTTCCAGCATCGGCAGCCTGGCCTCGGTGTTCGACACCATGGCCGACGACATCGAGCACCTGCTCAACCAGCAGCGCGACCTGCTCAACGCGGTCTCCCATGAGCTGCGCACGCCGCTCACGCGCCTGGATTTCGGCCTGGCCCTGGCGCTTTCCGAGGACTTGCCCGAGGCCAGCCGCGAACGCCTGCAAAGCCTGGTGGCGCATATCCGCGAACTGGATGAGTTGGTACTGGAGTTGTTGTCCTACAGCCGCCTGCAAAACCCGGCGCAGCTGCCGGAGCGGGTCGAGGTGGTGCTCGATGAGTTCATCGACAGCGTGCTGGGCAGCGTCGATGACGAACTGGAAAACCCCGAGATCGTCATCGACGTCGCGCTCGACTGCGCCGTAGAGCGCTTCAGCCTCGATCCGCGCCTCACTGCTCGTGCCTTGCAGAACCTGCTGCGCAATGCCACGCGTTACTGCGACAAGCGCATCCAGGTTGGGGTGAAGGTGTGTGCCAAGGGCTGTGAAATCTGGGTGGACGACGACGGTATCGGCATCCCCGTGGACCAGCGCGAGCGCATCTTCGAGCCGTTCTACCGGCTCGACCGCAGCCGCGACCGCGCTACCGGCGGGTTTGGCCTGGGCCTGGCCATCAGCCGGCGCGCCCTGGAAGCCCAGGGCGGCACCTTGACGGCATTGGCTTCACCGCTGGGCGGTGCGCGGTTTCGCGTGTGGTTGCCCACCGTCGCCTGATCAGAGCACTTTGACCGCGCGGCCGATCGCCTGGATCGGCCCAGTGGGTTTGCCGGTCGGCGAACCGCGCGGGTCTTCCAGGGTCAGTTCGAACAATTGGTTCTGAGTCAGCGGTGGCAGCTTGTCCAATGGCACCGACAGCGTCTGCCCCGGCGTGACCAGGCCCAAGGATACCGGTCCCTGCCAGCCGTCGCCCTTGGTCCAGAACTGCAGGGCCTTGTCGGCCGGCACTTCCATGACGCCCAACGGGATCAACTGAATCTGCTGATCATTGCTGGCCTGGATCACCCAGCCCGGTGCCTGGCTTTGAGGCGCCACCAGCACCACCACGAAGCTTGGGGCGGCAGTGGGCGGGCGGGTCAGCAGCAACCCGGCCAGCACCAGCGTGGTCAACAGCCCAGCACCGGCCAGGCCGCGCCACACTGCCAGCAGGTCCCACCAGCGTGTACCGGCACTGGCAATATTGCGTTCGATACGCCGCCACAGCTCAGAGGAGGGCGGCACGGGCTCCGCCAAGGCCGTCAGCGGCAACAGGCGTTGCTCCCAGGCGTCCACTGCAGCGCGTAGTTCGGAATCGTGTTTGAGGCGTTGTTCGACTTCAGCGCGCTGTTCGCCGGGCAGGGTGCCCAGCACGTATTCGCTGGCCAGTTCGTCCAGTGGGTTGCTCATGCCATGCACTCCCGCAGCGCGGCGAGGCTACGTTTGATCCAGGCCTTGACGGTCCCCAGCGGGGTGTCGAGTTTCTGGGCGATTTCGCTGTGGGAATAACCGTCGACATAGGCATGCAGGATGCACGTGCGACGGACCGGGTCGAGTTGCTCAAGGCAGGTGTGCACTTGCCCTGAGCGTGCAGTGAATTCAAACGTGTCGGTTGCAGCGACCTGTTCGTGTTCATCGCTCAACGGGACTTCGCGGTATTGGTTTCGTACGAAGTTGAGCGCCAGGTGCCGGGTCACACTGAACACCCAGCCACGGGCCGAGCCGCGACTGGGGTCAAAACTGCCGGCACCGCGCCAGATCTTGATAAACGCATCGTGCACGATATCTTCGGCCAAGGATCTGTTCCTGGCGATGCGCATCGCTACGCCGAGCAGATGGCTGCTTTCCTGCTCGTAGAGTTGGCGCAAGGCGCGTTGATCGCCACGGGCGCAGGCCTGCAGACAGGCTTCGTAATCAAACACGTATCACCGTCCCCTCAATTGCTGAACCCCTGTAGGAGCGAGATTGCTCGCGAAAAACGTTAACGAAAACGTGGGCATTCAGGCTGTCCGTGGCGCTCTCAGGTTCTTCGCGAGCAAGCTCGCTCCTACAAGGTATGTAGGCAGTTTCGGGGCAGCGTAGCTCAGTTTGCTCAGTTGGCCGCCCAGAAGATGTAATCGGCCTGGTATTTCACCACTTCCTGCTTGCCTTTGTTGGCTGCCGTGCACTCTGTGTTCGGTGCCACGCCGCCCTTGAGGGCCACGCGCTGGATGTAACTCACGCCGCTCATCACGCCTTTGCCTTCAGCGGGGTTGGCCTTGACCAATTGATACGGCAAGTTGCCCGCGCCCGATGGCGCCACGGCCAATTGGGTGCCGGTGATTGTCGAACCGTCCTTGGCCTGCCAGGTGGCCGGTGGGCCAAAGTAGGTGCCGACTTGCTTGCCGCTGCGGTCATTCAACACCGCTTTTGGCCCGACAAACGTCCACTCGGTCTGGCCGGCGGCGTTGGCCTTGTCGCGGCACTCGTAGGTGATTTCGCCGACGCCGGTGGTTTCCAGCGCCACCTTGTGGCCGTCCGGCACCTTGATGCTGTCAGGCAAGCCGGTCTGGGCGAATGCGGCCGGCGCGGCGGCCAGCAGTGTAGTGAGGCAGAACAGTGCTTTAGCGTTCATGGGTACTTCTCCATTTCAGTAAAACAGCGGGGTTTCTGAAAGGACTACCCATGGCGCGTACGATTGGATGCAGCGATTAGAAAATAAAGGTGAGAGGGCGCACACTGTGCCCCCGCTTTACCCGAGGAGAGATTGGCAATGACTGGTGTACACACGTCTGCTCAACAAGGTTTCTCTACCCAGGCCGTCACCTACGCCCAAGGCCGGCCGGACTACCCCAGGCAACTCACGGGCTGGCTCGCCGACACACTGCGCATCGATGCACAATCGAGCGTGATCGACCTGGGCGCCGGCACTGGCAAATTCACCCGCCTGCTCAGCACCCTGGCACCGACATTGACCGCCGTCGAGCCGGTCGCGGCCATGGGCGCGCAGTTGACCAAACTGTTGCCGGATGTGCGCCTGGTCAATGGCACTGCTGAGTCTATCCCACTGCCCTCTGCCAGCGCCGACGCAGTGGTGTGTGCCCAGGCGTTCCACTGGTTTTCCACTGAAGCCGCGCTCGCAGAAATCCATCGCGTACTCAAACCTGACGGTCGGCTTGGCCTGGTGTGGAATGTCCGCGATGAGTCGGTGGATTGGGTCGCCGCCATCACCGAGATTATCACCCCGTACGAGGGTGATACGCCGCGCTTTCATACGGGGCGTTGGCGTGAGGCCTTCACCGGCGAGTATTTTTCCGACCCCGAAGTAACCTGTTTTCCCTACAGTCATGTCGGCAGCCCTCAGGAAGTGATCATGGACCGCTTCCTTTCCGTGAGCTTTATTGCCGCGCTGCCGGATGCACCCAAGGCGGTAGTGACTGCGCAATTGCAGGCCTTGATTGATACGCATCCGGCGTTGAAGGGGCGCGACACGGTGGCCTTTCCGTATCAGACCCAGGCTTATGTCTGTCACCGTCTGAGCTAAAAGGCATAAAGTCAGATCACATTGATATAAGTCGTTATAAGAAAAATCGCTATCCTGCGGCCAGAAATTTATAAGGCCGCAGGTAGCTGTGATGGATGTGGGTAATTTTGGTTTTGTAATTGCTGGCCTGATCGTTGGTTTTATCGTGGGCATGACCGGTGTGGGTGGGGGCTCGTTGATGACCCCGATCCTGCTGTGGTTCGGCATCAACCCGGCCACCGCCGTGGGCACTGACCTGCTGTATGCCGCCATCACCAAGTCGGGTGGGGTGTTGGTGCACAGCAAGAACAAGAATATCGATTGGGCCATCACCGGCTGGCTGACCCTGGGTAGCGTGCCGGCGGTGTTGTTGACGCTGTGGTTCCTGGCCAGTCTGCATACCGACCCCAGTGTGATGAATGCGGTGATCAAGCAGGCGCTCGGTGTAGTGTTGCTACTGACGGCCTTGGCGATTCTGTTCAAGAAAAGTCTGTTGGCGTTTGCCCAGCGGCATGCGGGTGATAGCTATCACATGAGCCCGCGGAACCTGAATGCGCTGACAGTGGTGACTGGCGCGGTCCTCGGAACCATGGTGGCGCTGACGTCCATCGGTGCTGGTGCGCTGGGAACGGTGGCGTTGTTTATTCTGTATCCGTTCCTGGCTACGCGGCGATTGGTGGGGACTGAAATCGCGCATGCTGTGCCGCTGACCCTGGTGGCGGGGTTGGGGCATGCCAGCATGGGGAATATGGACTGGCATTTGTTGGGGTTTTTGTTGATGGGGTCGTTGCCGGGAATCTATGTCGGCAGCCATATGACGGGCAAGCTTCCGGATGGGGTGTTGCGGCCTTGTTTGGCGGTTATGTTGATGGCGATTGGTTACAAGCTCGCGTTCTGATGTTGGCTGGGACGGCCTTAAAGCCGTCCGGTATTCAACGCCGAACTCGGTCAACATGTGGGAGCTGGCTTGCCTGCGATGGCATCACCTCGGTGTAACTGATATACCGAGTTGCCTGCATTGCTGGCAAGCCCTCCAAATCAATGTTGGATTACGGGCACACCGAGCTTAAGCGATGTGCCGAGTGACTCAGCCCCGGCCCGGCCCATTCCCAATCTGCCAGACAAACGGCGGCTCAACCCCATTAACCACCCAATCCCCCACAATCCGCGCCTTATAGATCACCGGATTATGCGACGACACCGTCCGCGCATTCCGCCAATGCCGGTCCAGCGCCTTACCCTGACGCACATCCGACGCCCCCAGGGCATTGAACAACTCACTGGTGGCACGCTGAATCAACCCCGACACCACCACCTGCGCCGTGGCCGACTCAATCTCGGCCGCTACATTGGCTTCACGCTCAACAATATCATCCCTCCCAAACCGCGCCAGGTACGCCCGTTGCGCCGGCAACGTGGCTTTCAACGCGCTTGCCTCGGCGGCATAAACCAGCGCCGCCACTTCGCCCACTACCTGTTGAACCTGCGCGTCCTGGCTGACATGGGCCGCATTGCCATGGCTGTAGATGCGCTTACGGCTGCGCACCTGGTGTGCCACGTCGCGCAGCGCCGCGCGGCCAATACCCGCCAGGCTGGCGAGCAGCACCAACTGATAGAACGCCGTCTGGTATTTGAACCGCGTAGCAAAGTCGATAACGTTGTCCGCCTCCACCACCGCATCGGTAAAGCGCGACGTGCCGCTGCCCGTGGTGCGCTGGCCAAAGCCGTCCCAATCATCACTGTGCACCACCCCAGGCTGGCGGGCGCGGGTGGCGGCAATCACATCGGCGCCGGTGTCGCTGCGTTGGGCATACACGTCGATCCAGTCGGCGAAGATGCTGCCGGTGCTGTAGAACTTTTCTCCATTGAGCTTCCAATGGTCACCGTCGGGGCTGACCTGGGTGACCACATCGCCAATGGCCACGTTGCCGATTTCGGTCCAGGCGCAGCCGACGATATCGCCCTCTACGAAGCGCTTGAACCACAGGTCGCGACCGGCACTGGGCGGTGCATTCAGGCGGTCTTCGGCAAAGGCAAAGTGCCCGCGCAGGGCCTGGGGCACGTTGGAGTCGGCTTCGGCCAGTTCGATCAGCAGTTCGAACAACTGCGGCAGGGAAGCGCCCCCACCGCCGTACTCCACCGGCACGCGCACCGCGCCAAAGCCGGCGGCTTTCAGCCACTGGATCGGCTCGTGGGGCAGGGTGCGGCGCTGTTCGCGCTCTAGGGCGCCCTCGGCGATGCGCTGAAAAATCGGGCGGAAGCGTGCCGCCAGAGTCGGGTAGTCGACGCCGGTAGACAGCGGGTTGATGACGTGTTGTTCGGTCATGGGCAAGGTTCCTGGGCAGTGATCGGTACAGGGGGATTGCACAGTCCGTGCCGGGTGCCAGCGCCCGTATTTGCGGGGTAGACCCTTCGGCCACTGTTGCCCTGGCAACAGCTGATCGACAAACCAGCACACTCTGCGACATCGTCGCCGACACCTCGAAGTCGGCCCAGAGCCCCTGGCATGGGCGTTTCACCGGCCTGGCACGCTTGCTGCTCAAGCCCCGGGTACATCCCTTTGTGCGAGGTACCGTTCGATGAGTCAGCAAGCCGTGAAATTTGCCTATTGGGTGCCCAACGTCAGCGGTGGGCTGGTGGTCAGCAAGATCGAGCAACGCACTCACTGGGGCATTGATTACAACCGCAAACTGGCGCAGCTTGCAGAAGCCGCCGGTTTCGAGTACGGCCTCACCCAGATCCGTTTCACCGCCGGCTACGGCGCCGAAAACCAGCATGAGTCCGTAGCGTTCAGCCATGCGCTGCTGGCGGCGACCACCACGCTCAAGGTGATCGCCGCCATCCTGCCCGGTCCGTGGCAACCGGCGCTGGCGGCCAAGCAACTGGCGACCATCGACCAGCTCACCAACGGCCGTATCGCGGTGAATATCGTCAGCGGCTGGTTCAAGGGCGAGTTCCAGGCCATCGGCGAACATTGGCTGGAGCACGACGAGCGCTATCGTCGTTCCGAAGAGTTCATCCGTGCCCTCAAAGGCATCTGGACCCAGGACGACTTCACCTTCAAGGGCGACTTCTACCGTTTCAACGAGTACACCCTCAAGCCCAAGCCACTGGGCCAGCCGGAAGTGTTCCAGGGCGGCAGCTCGCGGGCGGCGCGGGACATGGCCGCACGGGTGTCGGACTGGTACTTCACCAACGGCAACACCCCAGAAGGCATCAAGGCTCAAGTCGACGACATTCGAGCCAAGGCGGCGGCGAATAACCATTCGGTCAAGGTCGGCGTCAACGCGTTCGTGATTGCCCGCGACACCGAGGAAGAAGCCCGTGCCGTGTTGGCGGAGATCATCGACAAGGCCGATCCGGAGGCCGTGAATGCCTTTGGTGATGCAGCCAAGCAGGCCGGCAAGGCTTCACCGGAAGGTGAGGGCAACTGGGCTAAGTCCAGCTTCGAAGACCTGGTGCAGTACAACGATGGCTTCAAGACCAACCTGATCGGCACGCCGCAGCAGGTCGCCGAGCGCATCATCGCGCTCAAGGCGGTGGGGGTGGACCTGGTGCTCGCCGGTTTCCTGCACTTCCAGGAAGAAGTCGAGTACTTCGGCAAGCGCGTGTTGCCGCTGGTGCGTGAGCTGGAGGCCAAGGCTGCGATCAAGAACGTGGCGTGAAGACCACCACCGCCGCGCGCAATTTGTTATTGCCGAACCGGCACATGCGTTCGAACTCCCCATGGCTGACCGGCAAGTGCTGGCAGTCCAGGGGCTGACGGTGCTGGCTGTGGTCAACGTCCGGGTCGTGAAGGTAGACGAAGTCATCGTCGCAGTCGGTGACTATTACCCAGTGCGGTGACTTGGATCGGGTGAGGCGGTAGCTGCTGATCAGCACCAGCGGCTGGCCGCCGTCGCGTAATACCTGGGGCAAGTCCAGCGCGCCGCCGAACACTTGCTCGACGTCACTACTCGCTAATTCCTCTTCGAAAGCCTCATGCACCAGGCGCATGACGTCCTTTTTATGCGCATCACGCACGCCATCCAAAAACAGCGGCCCGCGCACATTCACCTGCATGCGCACCGCAAAGCCCCGGCGCCAGGCGGCCAGGGCCAACCCTTGGGGGCTGCATCCGCCGTGGCCGGCGGTCATGAACACGGTGGTCGCTTCGCGCCAGATCTGCAGCTCTTCGCGTCGTTGTGCCACGCGTTTCGGCACCAGCGCGCCCATAGCCATCAGCAGGCAGGCAGCGCCACAGGTGAAGTCAGTGGTCTGCTGGTAATACGGCACGCTTTGCGGGCGCGCATCCTGATGCTGGACGATGCGTTTCTCCAGGCGCAGGGCAGCGGTGTGGTCTTCGTAGTAATCGTTGATCAGGGCAAAACGCCGGTAGCCATTGCGTTCATACAGGGCGAGGGCGCCGGGGTTGTCGGTGCGCACCTCCAGGCGCAGGTAGGCGCAGTCGTGTTCCACCGCGATGGTTTCGATACGGGCGAGCAACTGTTTGCCCAACCCCAGGCCGCGCGCGTGCTCGGCAATGGCGATGGAATACAGGCGCGCCAACGAGGTACCGCGGTGGAACAACACCAGCCCATAGCCGAGCAGTTGCCCGTCATTGTCCGCCACCAGCAACTGGCCATGGGCGCGGCTGACCATCCACTGGAAACTGCGCGATGACAGCCGGTCGGTGGTGAAACAGTGCTGTTCCAGTGCCACCAGTTCAGGCACATCGCAGGGGGTTGCAACGCGAAAGCAAAGAGCCATATGACCGCCGTAAAAGTTGCGTAACGAAACGGGACTTCTCTAAAAGATCGTGCTTAATAGAAAAGGTCGAGTTCTCTAAAGCGGATCAAATATTATGTCGGCGGTACAAGGTCATTGGCGTGAAGTATCCGAGCAAACAGTCGCGGCGACAATAACTAATACAGGTTATTTTCCCGTCCCCCTCAAAGGAACCCGTCAAGTAGTGATCATTGTCGAGCGCAAGGAAGATTGGGCCTCCTACTTCCCCAGCGAAGACATCGTCACCGCGCAGGAATACCTGGAGCAGACCCGGGAAAGCGAGACCGGCAAGCGTGTGCAGGTGATCAACCTGTGCCGCGGCTACAAGTACCTGGGGCACGGTTATTACTGCTCGCTGCTCGCCGAAGCCCGTGGGCACAAGGTAATTCCCTCGGTGCGCACCATCAGTGAACTGACCAGGAAGTCGCTGTACGGCCTGGCCCTGGACGACCTGGACAAGACCCTTGATAAAGCCCTGAATCATCACCTCTATAGCAATACCGAAGGCTTTACCCTGACACTTTATTTTGGTCGAACCAATATAGAGCCATTGCAGGATTTGGCCCGTCAATTGTTTGAAGCCTTCCCTTGCCCGATTCTGTTAGTTGATTTCAAAAAGAATAACGGTTGGCACATAGAAGGGGTCAAGTCCGGCGTGTTGCACAAGTTGCGCGATGATCAGGAAGATCAATTTGCCCACGCCCTGGACAACTTCAGCCGCAAGATCTGGCGCCAGCCGCGCTCACGGAGACTGGCGCGTTATGACCTGGCGATCCTGCACGATCCCCAGGAGCAATTGCCGCCGTCGAATGCCAAGGCGCTGGATAATTTCATCCGCGTGGGCAAGGGCCTGGGCATCGATGTCGAGTTGATCGAGCGCAAGGACTACTCGCGCCTGGCTGAATACGATGCCTTGCTGATCCGCGAAACCACCAGCGTCGACAACCACACCTACCGCTTCGCCAAGAAAGCCGAAAGCGAAGGCCTGGTGGTGATGGACGACCCGGCGTCGATATTGCGCTGCACCAACAAGGTCTACCTTACCGACTTGCTCAACAGCCACCAACTGGGCATGCCCGCCACAGAGATTCTGTACAAGGAGCGACCGGAAGACTTCGAACGGGTCGGCGAGCGCCTGGGGTTCCCGCTGGTGTTGAAGATCCCCGACGGCTGCTTCTCGCGAGGCGTGATCAAGGTAGAAAGCCAGGACGCCTTGCTCAAGGCCACCGCCGAGTTGTTCGAGCATTCGGTGCTGTTACTGGCCCAGGAATTCTTCTACACCGAGTACGACTGGCGCATCGGCGTACTCAATCGCAAGCCGATTTTTGCCTGCCAGTACTTTATGTCCAAGGGCCATTGGCAGATCTACAACCACAAGGCCATCGGCCAGGACATCAACGGTGAGTGCCGTACCCTGGCGGTCCACGAAGCGCCCAAAGCGGTGGTGGAACTGGCGGTGAAGACCGCCAACCTGATCGGCGATGGCCTCTACGGCGTCGACCTCAAGCAGTCCGGCGACAAAGTGGTGGTGATCGAAGTCAACGACAACCCCAACCTGGACGCGGGCATTGAGGATGCCTACTTGCAGGACGACCTGTATGGGCTGGTGCTGGAGGAGTTCGTGCGACGTCTGGAGTTGAAACGTCAGGGCCAGGTTTGGTGACCCGGCGATGATTCAGCGTTTTCAACTGGCCGACGGCAAGCTGTACGGTGGGGAAAGTGACGATGCCCCGATCCTGTTGTTCAACAACCCTGACCTGGCCGAGCGCGAGTGGCTGCGCGACCACCATAAGCTCGACGAGCACGCCCTGGCTTCGGCGCTGGACCCCGACGAAGTCTCACGCATCGAGTTTCATCCGGACAATCTGTTCCTGATCTGGAAGCGCCCGGAAAACTACTCCGGCGGCGGCAACCTGGTGTTCGAGGTGTCGTCCTGCGGCCTGCTGTTTTCGCCCAGCCGCCTGCTGGTGATTGCCACCGACGAAACCCCGCTGACCGGTCTCGGCAAGCGCCGCCCACTGCACACACCGCTGGATGTGTTGCTGGACCTTTTGCTCAACAACATCCACCACTATCTGGGCCATCTCAAGGTGATCAAGCTGGTCGCCCGGGAATTGCAGCAGCAGTTCAACGCGTCCATGAGCAACCATCATCTGATGCAGATGTTCAGCCTCAGCGAAAGCCTGATCTATTACATCAACGCGCTGCACAGCAACGGCGCGGTGCTGTCGCGGCTGCGCAACCATGCCGAGAAGGAGCACTTCGACGCGGAAATCCTGGCGCTGATCGATGACCTGATCATTGAGAACCATCAGTGCTACAAACAGGCGGAGATCTATTCCAACGTGTTTTCCGGGCTGATCGATGCGCGCGGCAATCTGATGAACAACAGCATGAACAACCTGTTGCGCAAGCTCACCCTGATCAACGTGGTGTTCCTGCCGCTCAACCTGATTGCGAGCATTGGCGGCATGTCGGAGTTCAGCATGATGACCGCGGGCACGCCCTGGTGGGTGTCGTACCCGTTGTTCCTGCTGGCGATGGGGCTTGGGGCGGGCTTGATGGTGGTGGGGCTGAAGCGGATAGCGGGGGGCGCCAATGTCGTGTGAACATGCCAGCGATGCAAACACCTCTGTACATCAGGCATATCCAGTTGAGGCTATCGCAGGCAAGCCAGCTCCCACATTCGACCGAGATAGAGAGTAGGAAACGGGTCAGTTCTAAGGCCGCCGCGCTTGGCTGAGAGATCAGTCGCCTCTGCTTTTCTGTGGGAGCTGGCTTGCCAGCGATGCAGACACCTCGGTACATCAGGCACATTCAGTCGAGGCCATCGCAGGCAAGCCAGCTCCCACATTCGACCGAGATAGAGAGTAGGAAACGGGTCAGCTCTAAGGCCGCCGCGCTTGGCTGAGAGATCAGTCACCTCCCTGCTTTTCTGTGGGAGCTGGCTCGCCAGCGATGCAGATAACTCGGTACATCAGGCACATTCAGTTGAGGCCATCGCAGGCAAGCCAGCTCTCACATTTGACTGAAATCGAGAGTAAGAAACGGGTCAGCTCTAGCGAAGTGCCGAGGGTTGCGGCGAGAGCATTTTTCTTACTTTTGACTGGGCCGGCATTCCGGCTGTTCGAAAGTGAGCCGCCGTATGGGCAACCGTCTAAGTCTGCAGGGTCAGGACTTCAAAGCCATCCGCGGTCACTGCCACCGTGTGCTCCCACTGCGCCGACAGGCTGTTGTCCTTGGTGACCACCGTCCAGCCATCCTTGAGGCTGCGCACTTTCGAGCTGCCCTGGTTGAGCATCGGCTCCACGGTAAACACCATGCCTTCACGCAGTTCCAGTCCGGTGCCGGGGCGGCCAAAGTGCAGGACCTGTGGTTCTTCATGCATCTGCCGGCCGATGCCGTGGCCGCAATACTCGCGCACCACGCTGTAGCCGTTGGCCTGCGCATGGCTCTGGATGGCATGGCCGATATCACCCAGGCGGGCGCCGGGCTTGACCTGGCGGATACCGGCCCACATCGCTTCGAAGGTCTTCTCGACCAGGCGCTGGGCCTTGGGCGTAACGCTGCCGATCATGTACATCTTGCTGGAGTCGGCAATGAAGCCACCTTTTTCCAGGGTGATGTCGATGTTGATGATGTCGCCGTCCTTGAGGATTGCCTTGGCGCTGGGCATGCCATGGCACACCACCTCGTTGATCGAGGTGTTGATGGAGAAGGGGTAGTCGTACTGGCCCAGGCTGGCAGGGCGCGCCTTGAGGTCGTTGCGGATAAAGGCTTCGACGGCGGCATCCAGTTCCAGGGTAGAGCGGCCGGCGGCGACAAAACCGTCGAGCATGGTGAAGACCTGGGCCAGCAGGCGCCCGGCTTCACGCATCACGGCCAATTGTGCGGCAGTCTTGATCATCAACTGCGCCCTCGGATCAGGTCAGGTTTGTCCAGCAGCAGTTTGTTGATCAGCTCGTTGTAGGGCAGGTGAGGGTTGAGTTCGGCGAGCAGGCCGATCTTGATCCAGAACTCGGCCTGGGCGTTGATGGAGCGGTCCATCGCTGCGCTGGCCAGGCGTAATTGTTCGTGCAGGTGGTCGGTGATCTTGACGATGCCCATGGTCATCACTGTGCAGTGGGAATATACAAAGCGTATACGTTTCGTATATAGAACGTAAACCCCCAGCCGCTAAATGGCGCTTGGCCATTGACTTGATCGCGGGCCGCCGGTTAGTTTCGTCACATGACTTTTCAAGCCTTCCGCAGCCAGCCAAGCATTATTACCGCCATTCCTCATTTGGCGGGATAGCGCACGGCTGTACCCAGACCCGCCCTAGAGGCGGGTTTTGTTTTTCCGTCTCCAGGGTCTTTGACAAAAAGCCAGGAGACATCCATGAGTAGCTGCACCGCGCCTCACACCGCCGACCCGGGACTGCTTGAGCATTACGTGAAGAAGATTCTTGCTGCCCCGGTGTACGACCTGGCGGTGCGTACGCCCTTGCAAGCGGCCCCGGCCTTGTCGGCATTGCTGGGCAACCAGGTGTTGCTCAAGCGCGAAGACTTGCAGCCCACCTTTTCATTCAAGATCCGCGGCGCCTATAACAAGCTGGTGCAGCTCACGCCTGAGCAAAGGGCCCGTGGCGTGGTCACCGCGTCGGCGGGTAACCATGCCCAGGGTGTGGCCCTGGCAGCGCGGGAGTTGGGGATCAAGGCGCGTATCGTGATGCCCGCCAGTACCCCGGAACTCAAGGTGTTGGGCGTACGTTCACGCGGTGCGCAAGCCGTGCTGCACGGCGCGAGTTTTCCTTTTGCCCTGGCCTATGCGCTGCAGTTGGCCGAGTCGTCCGGGTGCACCTTCGTGTCGCCCTTCGACGACCCAGACGTGATCGCCGGCCAAGGCACCGTGGCTATGGAGATCCTGCGCCAACAGCAGGGGCCGCTGGACGCGATCTTCGTGCCGGTGGGCGGTGGTGGCCTGATCGCCGGCGTCGCCGCCTACGTCAAATACCTGCGCCCGGACGTGCGCATCATCGGCGTCGAACCCGAAGGCTCCAGTTGCCTGTTGGCGGCGCTGCGTGCCGGTGAGCGCGTGGTGCTGCCCAGCGTTGACGGGTTTGCCGACGGTACGGCGGTAGCCCAGGTCGGCGCCCACGGGTTCGAGATCTGCCGGGACTGGGTGGATGAAGTCATCACCGTCAGCAATGACGCGTTGTGCAGCGCAATCAAGTTGATCTACGACGACACGCGTTCCATCACCGAGCCTTCCGGGGCGTTGGCGGTGGCGGGCATTCGCCAATACGTCGCCACTCACAACCTGCGCGGGCAGACGCTGGTGGCGATCAATTCCGGAGCGAACATCAACTTCGATAGTTTGCGACATGTTGCCGAAAGGGTCGCTGCGCAAAGTGTCGTTTGACCTTAAGTCCAGGGTTAAACGTTTAATCGTAGCCGTTCGACGACGATCCCATTGACGCTGTTCAACCTCTATAACCAGGCACAGTGCTTATGAGGAAAAGTTACAACGAGCGCTGACTTAGCCGAGTACGCTTGGGTGTTACAAGCGTCTTCCAGGGCCGGCAAGACGCGGCGGGCGAGCGTCCGCCAGATTCATAACAATCTGTTGGCAGTCTCAGAAAAGGAGAGGTTGACCATGCTTTCGGAATTAGAACTTCGCAGCATTATTGAAGGAAGTTTCCTGCCCAGACGGTGCGAATGCACCAAAGCCGAAGATGCCTCGCTGACGATCAAGGTCTACGATGACCGTGACCGCGACCGGGTGGATTTGGAAGTCAAAGGAATCGATGCAGACAAACTCGACAGCAGTCGAGCCATTTGCAACCTGATCACCGGGTTGCGCGAAGACCTCAAGCACACCCACGCACCTACACTGCAACGAGTGGGAGGGCGCGGCTACTATTAGCCGGGGCGAGCTTGCTCGCGAAAATCGGCAACGATAACGCGGGTAGCCTACTACTCAGTGGCGTTTTAAGTGCTTCGTGAGCAAGCTCGGTCCTACGGTGGTTCGCTTCAATTCTGGAAATCGCAGGCATCGGACATCTTCCGATAGCTCACGTCTTCCACCTTGCCTGCCTTGTCCAGAAACTTGATATCGGCCTTGATGACTTTGCATTCGTCGGTCTGGGCTTCGTTCATGGCCAGGACCTTGTCGATGTTCATCGGCAGGCCATAGTGGTAAGGCACGGGTTTCACGGCGGCTGTTTGATCGTCGGCCTGGGCCAGGCCTGACACAGCCGCCAGTGAAAAGGTGGCACCGAGCATCAATGTGCGCAGTTTCATGGTGGTTCTCCGCAAGTGGGTACAGCGTCACTCTCGACTTGCGGGATTAACCATCGATTAATGTTTGCCTGGCTGACAAAACCTTCATCTTCACCAGCTCATGCGCACGCCGGCGGTGCCGCTGACCCCCTCCATCGCGTTGCTGTCCAGGTGGGTGTTGTAGTCTGCCGCCAAGTAGACGCTTACCGTTGATGGTGCCGGTGCCACCTGCAGGCAGCGTCAGGCTGTTATTGCCCAGGAGATCGGTCAGGCCGGCACTGCTGCCGCTGTCGCAGATGAAGGTGTCGTTGCCCGGGCCGGGAGTGAGTGCGCAGGCAGCGTAGGACTGTTGTGGTGTGGTGTACTGCAGTGAGAGAAGGCCGACAGCTAAAACGGCGCGGGTTGATAAGCCGTTGCTTTTTTGCATGGGTCTTTCCTGCATTTGTTGTAATTACTGCTCCTGTTTTGGGTTTAGCACAGTTTTCCCGCTTGGCAATGTGTGTATAAACGCGCGCAGGCCACGGAATACGTGGCCTGCGTGGTGGCACATTGCTCATGTTGCTGCTGGGTTCAACTCACCTGGCGGCGGTAAGGCAGGTCTGGACCGGTCTTGGTGCAGGTCAATGCCGCGGCGCGAATCGCAAAGCCCAGCATGGCGTCGATCTGGTCGCGGCTGAGCTGCTGCAGGCCGTCAATCGAGTCAAATTGTTGCTCGGTCAACCAGGCAATCAACGCGGCCTGGAAGGTATCGCCGGCCCCCACCGTATCAGCCATCACCACCTTGACGGCCGGTTGTGACCAGTGGCCGTGCTGGCGACTGAACACACTGGCGCCATCGCCGCCTTGGGTCAGGAACACCAACTGGCAACGGTGCTGCAGCCAACCCTGCAACACGCTTTCCGGGGACTGTTCGGGGTAGAGCAGGTGCAGGTCTTCGTCGCTGACCTTGATCAGGTCGGCATGCTTGACCAACTCTGCCACGCGGTCGCGCCACAGCTGGATATCCGGCTGCGGGTTGAGGCGCACGTTGGGGTCGAGGCTGATCAGGCGCTTGCCGCTTTCGCGCTTGACCAGGCTCAGCAGGGTGTCGCCGATGGGTTGCACCACCAGGGAGAACGAGCCGATATGCAGGCCGCGAATGTCATCACCCAGCTCAGGCAGATGGGCGACTTCCAGCAGTCGGTCGGAGCAGCCTTCACCACGGAAGTTGTACTGCGGTGAGCCATTGGCGCCCACGGCGACCATCGACAAGGTGGTCGGCGCGGCAAATTCCACCAGGAACTGCTCGCTCACGCCCTCATCCTTGAGCACCTGCAATAAGCGGCGACCAAGGAAGTCAGTGGACAAACCGCCGAACAAGCCCGCCTCGATACCCAGGCGGCGCAAGCCTACCGCGACGTTGAACGGCGAACCGCCGGCAATCGCCTTGTAATTGACCTTGGACGCCTGCCCGCTGGCATCTTCCTCGCTGAAAAAATCAAACAGCGCTTCACCACACACCAGATACATAGTCGTTCGCTCTTAAAGGGTTGCCACAAGCTGCTGGTAGCGCTCGTAGGCTTGTTGATATGCGCTGACACTGGCCGCTACCGGCAGCGTACGGCTGGCCGGGTCGACGCTCACGCACTTGTCGCACAGGCTGGCCAGTGATTCGCCGGACTGGCTCCAGGCCGCCTGAATCGCGGCGCCCAGCGCGGCGGCTTCACTTTGTTCGGTGCAGACCACTTCGGTGTTCATGATATCGGCGACCATCTGCCGCCAGATCGGGCTTTTCGAACCGCCACCGATCAAGCGGATGCTCTGGCTTTGCAACCCTGTCTGACGCAGCAAGTCCAGGCCGTAGCGCAGGCCGAAGGTCGTGCCTTCGACCACCGCGCGACACAGGTTGGCGCGGGTCAGGTTGGTCATGGTCAGGCCGTGCAGGCTGCCGGTGGCGTGGGGCAGGGCGGGCACGCGTTCGCCGTTGAGAAACGGCAGCATGCTGACGCCGTCCGCGCCAATCGGCGCTTGCTCGACCAAGGCATTGAACGCGGTCAGGTCCAGATCGAAGAGTTCGCGGATCACCCCGGTGGCGTTGGTCAGGTTCATGGTGCAGATCAGCGGCAGCCAGCCACCGCTGGATGAGCAGAACGTGGCGACCGACGCCTGCGGGCTTACGCTCGGCTGGTCGGCAAACGCATACACAGTGCCCGATGAACCCAAGCTCATGGTGATCACGCCAGGCGCAATGTTGCCAGTGCCGATGGCGCCCATCATGTTGTCACCACCACCACTGGAAACGATGGCATTGGGGTTGATGCCCAGGCGTTCGGCAATTGCCGGAAGAATCGTGCCGACGCTTTGATCGGCCTCGATCAGTTGCGGCAAGGCGTTTTCAAGGCGCCCACTTGGGTCGATGTGCTTGAGCAGCGCCACATCCCATTCACGGGTGCGCACGTTGAAGTAGCCGGTGCCTGACGCATCGCCGTATTCCGCGACGGCGCGACCGGTGAGCCAGTAATTGAGGTAGTCGTGGGGCAGCAGGATATGCGCGATACGCGCAAAAATGTCCGGGTGCTGTTCGCGGGTCCACAGCAGCTTGGATACTGTGTAGCCCGGGGCAATCGCCACACCGAGGCGTTCCAGAGAGCCGCTTTCGCCGCCCAGGTGCTGCAAGAGTCGCTCGTTTTCCGGCGCAGTCTCGGTATCGCACCACAGCTTGGCCGGGCGCAGTACGCGGCCCTGGTCATCCAGCAGCACCAAACCATGTTGCTGGCCGGAAACGCCGATGCCGAGGATGTCCTGGCCATCCACGCCCGCCTGTTGCAGGGCGCGGTGGGTGGCTTCGGTAAAGGCGTCCAGCCATTCCTGGGTGTGCTGCTCGCGACGGCCATTGGCGCCGCTGATCAGCGTGTGCGCCGCAGCGCCCAGGCCGAGTACCTTGCCGCTGGAGGCGTCGAGGACGATGGCCTTGGTGCCTTGGGTGCCGCAGTCGATGCCGAGAAACAGGTTTTGCTGGGTCATGAGGATTTGCTCAGCAGTATTGTTTTTTTGGAGTGGAAACCCTATCAACGGTGGGAGCTGGCTTGCCTGCGATGGCGGTGGTCCGGTTAGCCATGATGTGACTGATAGATCGTTATCGCAGGCAAGCCAGCTCCCACCTATTTAATTCGGTTTCTTCAGTAGATGTTGCAGTGTTGCGGTGACGCCGTTGTCACGCAAGCTGATAAAGCAGCGCTCGAAAGCTGCCACAAACCCAGGCGAGTTGGGAATAGCCGTACCAAAAATCTCTTCCACCGCCAACAGGCGTTGGCTGATCAGCGCGTCATCACTCACCAGCCCCTGGCAAAACTCAGCCCGCGGATCCGGGATCTTGTAGCTCACCCCGTTTTCATCCACACCTTTCAAATACAACGCCCAGGCCGCCACCACCAGCGCGGCGCGCTCAGTCTCGCGGCCATCGGCGATCAACCGGTTAATGGTCGGTACGGTGAACTTGGGAAACTTCGACGAGCCATCCGAACACACGCGCTCCAACTGATCGGCAATCGCCTGGTTGGAGAAGCGATCCACCAGCGTCTGCTTGTAGTCCGTCAGGTCGATGCCCGGCACCGGTGCCAGGTTCGGCGTGACGTCCAGGTCCATGTAGGCGCGCATGTAGGCGACAAACACCGGATCGTTCATGGTCTCGTGCACAAACCGATAACCCTTGAGAAACCCCAGGTAGGTCAGCGCCAGGTGGCTGCCGTTGAGCAGGCCGATCTTCATTTCTTCATAGGGGGTGACGTCATCGGTGAACTGCACGCCGACCGTTTCCCAGGCCGGGCGACCGTTGACGAACTTGTCCTCCAGCACCCATTGCACAAAGGGTTCGCACACCACCGGCCAGGCATCGTCGATGCCGTGATCATCATGCAATTGCAGGCGGTGCGCGGTGCTGGTCATCGGCGTGATGCGGTCGACCATGGCATTCGGGAAACTCACGTTGGCCTTGATCCAGTCGTGCAGTTCGGCATTGTGCAGGGCGGCGAAGGCCAGCAGCGCCTTGCGCGTCACGGCGCCGTTGTGCGGCAGGTTATCGCAGGACATCACGGTAAATGCCGGAGTGCCGGCGGCGCGGCGTTTGGTCAACGCGGCACAGATAAAGCCGAACACGGTTTTCGGTGCGCTCGGGTGCGCCAAATCATGCTGGATCTGCGGCAGGTGGGCCATGAACTCACCGTTGCTGTCGTCGATGCAGTAGCCGCCTTCGGTGATGGTCAGCGAGACGATACGAATTGCCGGGTCAGCCAGCTTGTCGATCAACGCCTGGGCGCCGTCTTCGGCCAGCAGCATGTCGCTGATCGAGCCGATCACACGCACTTCGGTGTCATCGGTATCGCCCAGTTCATACAGGGTGAACAGGTAGTCCTGGCCGGCCAGGTCGTCGCGGGCCTTGCGGTCTTCGGCCCGCAGGCCGACGCCGCAGATGCTCCAGTCCAGGCCAACGCCGGTGTTCATCAGGGCGTCGGTGTAATACGCCTGATGTGCGCGATGGAAGCCACCGACGCCGATATGGGCGATGCCCTGCGTGGTACTGGCGATCTCATAGGTGGGCAGCTTCACTTGCGGTGCCAACTGGGCGAGGTTCTGTTTATTCAGTTTCATCAGCAAAGTCTCGCGAAATCAGGCGGCAGCGCGCAGTGGGCGGGCCACGGCAACACCGTCGGTGTCGAACAGATGGCAGTGCGCCGGGTCCAGGTGCAGGTGCAGCGTCTCGCCGTACTGGCTGGCCATGTCGCCGCGAATCCGCATGGTCAGCGGTTCGCCATTGGCGGTGATGACATGGCAGAAGGTGTCGCTGCCCAGGCGTTCGCCGACGTCGGCGGTGACGGTCAGGGTGGTTTGGCCCGGGGAGGCAATTTCCAGATGTTCCGGACGAATGCCCAGGGTCACTGCACTGCCCACGCTCAAGGTGGCGCCACTCAGCGGCAGGTTGATCAACGTGCCAGCGTCCAACTGCACTTCGCAGCTTTGGCTTTCAACACGGGTGACTTTGCCCTTGAGGAAACCCATCTTCGGCGTGCCGAGGAAACCCGCCACAAACAGGTTGGCTGGCTGGTGGTACAACTCCAGCGGCGAGCCGACTTGCTCGATACGGCCACTGTTCAGCACCACCACCTTGTCGGCCAGGGTCATGGCTTCAACCTGGTCGTGGGTCACGTAGATCATGGTCGCTTGCAGCTCTTTATGCAGGCGCGCCAGTTCCAGGCGCATCTGTACGCGCAGGGCGGCGTCGAGGTTGGACAGCGGTTCGTCGAACAGGAAGATCTTCGGGTTGCGCACAATCGCGCGACCGATGGCCACACGCTGGCGCTGGCCACCGGACAACTGCTTGGGCTTGCGCTCCAGCAACGGTCCCAGTTCCAGGATGCGTGCCGCCTCGCTGACCTTGCTCTCCACCAGCTTCTTGTCGACACCGGCCAGGTCCAGGGCAAACGACATGTTCTTGCGCACGCTCATGTGCGGGTACAGCGCGTAGGTCTGGAACACCATCGCCAGGTCACGCTTGGCCGGGGTCACTTCGGTGATGTCGCGGCCATCCAGTTCGATGGTGCCTTCGCTGACTTCTTCCAGGCCGGCGATCAGGCGCAGCAGGGTGGATTTACCGCAGCCCGACGGGCCGACGAACACCACGAATTCCTTGTCGTTCACTTCCAGGTCGATGCCTTTGATGATCGAGAAGCCTTCGAAGCCTTTTTGCAGATTCTTGATTTTCAGGTTGGCCATGATGAGCCTCCGCTAGGAATTATTATTTAACGGCGCCAAAGGACAAACCGCGCACCAGCTGTTTCTGGCTGATCCAGCCAAAGATCAGGATCGGTGCGCAGGCCAGGGTCGAGACGGCGGACAATTTGGCCCAGAACAAGCCTTCGGGGCTGGAGTAGGAGGCGATCAATGCGGTCAACGGCGCGGCGCTGGAGGAGGTCAGGTTCAGCGACCAGAACGCCTCGTTCCAGCACAGGATCAGCGACAGCAATACGGTGGACGCCAGGCCGCCTTTGGCAATCGGCAACAGTACGCGGACCATCTCTTGCCACAGGGTCGCGCCATCCAGGCGGGCGGCTTCGAGGATGTCCTTGGGAATGTCCTTGAAGTAGGTGTAAACCATCCACACCACAATCGGCAGGTTGATCAGGGTGTAGATGATGATCAGCGCAATGCGTGTATCCAGCAGGCCAAAGCTCTTGGCCAGCAGGTAGATCGGCATCAGCACGCCCACGGGTGGCAGCATCTTGGTGGACAGCATCCACAGCAACGTGCCTTTGGTGCGCTGGGTCTCGTAGAACGCCATGGAGTAGGCGGCCGGCACCGAGATCAGTAGGCAAAGCGCCGTTGCGCTGAAGGAAATCAGCACCGAGTTCCACGCATAGCTGAAGTAGTTGCTGCGCTCGTTGATGTGCAGGTAATTCTCCAGCGTCGGCGTGAAGATGAACTGCGGCGGCGTGGCGAACGCGTCGATTTCGGTCTTGAAGCTGGTCAGCACCATCCAGAAGACCGGGAAGAAAATCAGGATCGCGATGGCCCAGGCCAGGGTGCCGAGCAACAGGCTTTGCAGGCGGCGGGATTGTTGAAGCGTCATGGCGCGGCCCTCAAGGCTTGTCAGTCAGGTTTTTGCCGATCATCCGCACCAGGATGATCGCCGCGATATTGGCGATGACCACGGCAATCAAGCCGCCGGCCGAAGCCATGCCCACGTCGAACTGCACCAGCGCCTGGTTGTAGATCAGGTAGGCGAGGTTGGTCGAGGCGTAGCCGGGGCCGCCGTTGGTGGTGGTGAAGATTTCAGCGAACACCGAGAGCAGGAAGATCGTCTCGATCATCACCACCACGGCAATCGGGCGGGCCAGGTGCGGCAGGGTCAGGTGCCAGAAGATCGCGATGGCGCCGGCACCGTCCAGGCGCGCGGCTTCCTTTTGTTCCTGGTCGAGGGACTGCATGGCGGTCATCAACAACAGGATCGCGAAGGGGAGCCACTGCCACGACACAATGATGATGATCGACAGCAATGGGTAGTGCGCCAGCCAGTCCACCGGCTCGGCGCCGAAGAACTTCCAGACGGCGGCGAGAATCCCCGAGACCGGGTGGAAAATCAGGTTCTTCCAGATCAACGCACCGACGGTGGGCATGATGAAGAACGGCGAAATCAGCAACACCCGCACCAGGCCGCGGCCGAGGAACTCACTGGCCTCCAGCAGGGCACTGATCAACACGCCGAACACCACGCTGATCAGCAGCACGCTGCCCACCAGCAGTAAGGTATTGGTGGCGCCGGGCAGGAACCCCGAATCGGTGATGAAATAGGTGAAGTTCTCCAGCCCCACGAACTCGTTTTCGCCGGGGTAGAGCAGGTTGTAGCGGATCAACGAAAAGTACAGGGTCATGCCAAGCGGCACGATCATCCACAGCAGCAGCAAGGCCACCGAGGGGCTGACGAGGAACCAGCCGGGGTTGGCCAGGCGGTTTTTGGGTGTGGTTGTATTCATGGTGATCAAAGCCAGTCGATTACATGCAGAACCAGAGTCGGAGCGCGATCAAATGTGGGAGCTGGCTTGCCTGCGATGGCATCATCTCGGTGTAACTGACAGACCGAGTTGTCTGCATCGCAGGCAGGCCAGCTCCCACAAAAGCCCTGCTCCCACATTTATGGTGGTGAGCCTGGACTATTTGGGATAACCCGCCCGCTTCATTTCACGCTCGGTGGTGGTCTGTGCGGCGGTCAATGCTGCATCCACCGTCTGCTGACCGGTCAGTGCGCCCGAGAAGAACTTGCCGACCTGGGTACCAATCGCCTGGAACTCAGGAATGGTCACCAACTGGATACCGATATACGGCACCGGCTTGAGTGTCGGCTTGGTCGGGTCTGCGACTTTCAGCGATTCGAGGGTCACCTTGGCAAACGGCGCGGCCTTCATGTACTCGTCGCTGTAGGTGGATTTGCGCGTGCCTGGCGGTACGTTGGCAATGCCGTCGGTCTTGGCCACCAGCTCGCCATATTCCTTGGAGGTTGCCCAACTGGTGAACACCTTGGCGGCATCCTTGGCCTTGGAGCTGGTCGGAATGGCCAGGCTCCAGGAGTACAGCCACGAAGTGCCTTTGTCGGTCTTCTCGTGGGGGGCAAAGGTAAAGCCGACATGGTCAGCCACTTTGCTTTGGGTCTTGTCGGTGACGAATGAGCCGGCCACGCTGGCATCGACCCAGATCGCGCACTTGCCGCTGTTGAACAGCGCCAGGTTTTCATTGAAACCGTTGCTGGAAGCACCCGGCGGGCCGGATTTCTTCATATTGTCGACGTAGAAGTTCAGCGCGTCTTTCCATTCAGGACCGTTGAATTCCGGTTGCCACTTCTCGTCAAACCAGCGCGCACCGTAGCCGTTGGCCAGGGTGGTGATCAGCGCCATGTTCTCGCCCCAACCGGCTTTGCCGCGCAGGCACAGGCCGTATTGCTCTTTGGTCTTGTCGGTGAGTTTGCTGGCGAATTCGCCGATCTGCGTCCAGGTCGGATGCTCAGGCATGGTCAGCCCGGCGTCCTTGAACAGGTCGGTGCGGTAGTAGGTGATCGAGCTTTCGGCGTAGAACGGCAGGGCATACAGCGAGCCCTTGACGGACAAACCGTCACGCACCGAAGGGAACACATCATCGAGGTCGTAGGACGCCGGCAGATCCTTCATCGGCTCCAGCCAGCCCTTGGCGCCCCAGAGTGCAGCTTCGTACATGCCGATGGTCAACACATCGAACTGCCCGCCCTGGGTGGCGATGTCGGTGGTGAGGCGCTGGCGCAGCACGTTTTCTTCGAGCACCACCCAGTTCAGCTTGATCTCCGGGTGCTCGGCCTCGAAGGTTTTCGAGAGCTTTTGCATGCGGATCATGTCGCTGTTGTTGACGGTGGCAATGGTCAGGGTCTGCGCGCCAAAGCTGACGGCGCTGAGGGTCATGCAGGTCATCATGCAGGTAGAGGCAAGCAGTGCTTTTGCTGTGAACTTCATCGCGCACTCCATTTCCGCGCCCAGGGGGCTACAGAAGGACAGTTATTGTTGTTGTGTCTTCCTACAGGTTGTCAGGAAGAGTGTGCGTTGATTACAGCCTTCTAAAGGCGATGTGACAAATCCTTGGGAACACTGGTACTGATACTTTTTTGCACTTCATTCGCGGCTGGGTAAAACGTTTCAGTGATTGTTCAGGCGAAGGCATAGGCCCGGCGGGCCTGGGCAAAAAAAGCGCTGCTATCGGATTGCGTGCACTTTTCGCCCGGCGAGGGATCAGGGGTTGATATAACCGTGAGGATAGGGGGTCTTCGGTTTCACGATAAGAGCATCCATCCAGTTCTTTTCCAGTGGGCTTATAGGCTTGTTGCCCTCGACTATTTTTATGCCATGGCGCTCCCACTGAGTCATGACCTCTTTCAGTTTTTGCGTGTACTCCCGAGCGGGGCTGGCAATACCGGCCCACGGGTCGACAATCCAGGCATCCGCCCATTCCGGTTCCGAGAAGTCGACTGTTCCTGCAGGTATCGCGGACGGGCCGCCTACCACGGTAAATGCATGAGCGTCTGAGGCTTTCCATTCGTAGGCATTGCCACCGCTCTTTTTGATGATGTCCCTCGACAGCAGGGCCATTTCTCCGCAATTGCCGGCGCCGGCTTTCAAAATTATGTCAGAGCGATTCCGCGCACTGCTGGGAATGCTTCGACGCAACCATTCGACGGTCTGGTTGGCGGCGTCTGCGCGCGCAATATCCGATGCTGAGCGTATCTGATTGCCTGGGCCTAGCCCGGTGGCCGTCATGGAACGGGTCACCGTGTCTTTTACCTGCTGCGCCAGGAATTTGTTCTGCTGCTCGGCTGTTAAAGTCGAGTAGTTCGCGGGAGTTGTCAAAGCGGTTACTCGATTTGGCTTCAGGGCGATATTCGTCTTGCCAATCGCTTCGCTACGTTGCAATTGATAGAGCACCTCGCGCTGTTGCTCCTTCGTCATGTTTTTAACGAAGGCCCCTAACTCATCGACATCTTTTTTCTGGTAACCCGACCGCTTCAGTTCTGCCAGCGCCGAGTCCAGTTTGGGCAGGGCGATGAATTCGGTATCCAGTGGTGTTCTGGACACGCCTTGGCGGATGCTGAATTTATTCCGATAACCATTGACGAGCGATATGTCGTTGGGTGTGGTTTTAAAGAATTTGAGTTCGCCGGATGACGCTGTATTCAGCTTTGCGTAATAAAACTGTGCGGTGTCCGCCTCGATCACCAGGTATTTTTGGGAGTCCCCAGGCGTTCGACCGTGAACAATGACCGCACGAACTTCGCGCTTGTCGTCACTTATATCGCTGATGCTGTTGAGCTTGATAACACGCGTTTCCTGGTTCAGTGCTTCGTTGGTTTGCCCAACGTAAAAGCCAAACTGTGGATCATGTTTGATGCTGCCGGTGATCAGCGATTTGTAAGTGATGGGCTGCTTGTCCAAGGTCGGGTGAAGGTGTGGCCCCGTTTCGCCATCAATCACTTTGTAGCGGCGTCGTTCGAAGACGACAAATTGATCCTTTCTCAGAAACTTCGACGGCGAGGGGAACAAGCGCACGTGCTCAAGCGCTTGCAGTTCCTGGGTCAATTCGTTGGGCGTGTTTTCAACGATCTTGGAGAAGCAGGTGTCATTGGCGCCACGTTTGATTCTGCCGCCGACGGACGGCGCCTCACAGATCGCCTCGAAATTATCCAAGGGCCTAAAGTGGTCGGCCGACTCCAAGTCCGTGAGCACACTGGGATTTTTGGCGTCGTAACGGTATACCTTGCCCTCATTGACCAGGTCGAAGCCATTGGCGCGGGGGAGGGTGTACGCATCGGCGGCCAGGGGCTTTTCAGTGACCAGGGCTTGAGTGCCACTGGAGAAAGTCTCTTTATGCAGGGGGGCTGATGTATCCGAGATAAACCCTTCCAGGGCGGGGCCATAAGCCGCCTGTGTCTTGGCGTCGTAGGCGTACCATTTACCGTCTTGGAATACCGTGCTGACCTTGACTTGGTTGTGGGTGCCGGAACGTATGACCCTGCCCTCGGCCATATCTGCCGTTTGCGCTGCAAGGTGGCTTTCCTGCATTCGGCTCAATGCGTTGATCGAATTCGAGGTGCTGGCGGCAGTTATATCCTTGAGAGCAATGTCCTCGGCTTCATCTGCGCCAAACTTTTCGACAAACTTGGCAGAGACCTTGGCCGTCGCCCACGCAGCACCTGTTTTTGCTAGCGTCCATATTTTCCCAGCGCCTTCGGTAGCCACATAGAGCGCGATATCAACGAGCAGGTCACCTGCTGCTTTGGCGTATTCACCGTGATAAAGATCTTCAAGGCTGCTGCTGCCTGGAATGGCGCGTAAGAGGCCTTTGAAGAAGTCGCTGGGTTCTACGCCATGTTCAACTGCATTGTGCAATCCACGGTGGCTACCGACAAACGTACTTTTGCGCAGGTAGACCGTGTCAACCAGCACCTTGGCGAGGTCCTCCATTCTGTTGCTGTCGTAAACGGAAGATGCGTCACTTGCACTGCGTTCAAGGAAGCGCCTTTCACGTAACTCAGGGCGTTTGTCACCGTCTGTGGTCTCGTTGAGGATAAATTGTTCGCTTTCCCTTAATACAACATCGCAGGTGACGCCCTGTTTGGGCTCCGTGCCGTTTTTGAGCGCATCCATGTCGAGAGCCACGCTGACTTTTTTGTCTAGCGGCGTTGATGGATCAATGTCGGGAATTCTGACTATTTGCCCGGTTGCCGGATAGACCGCGAAATCCCGCCTCACGCCTTCGTAAACGGATGTGATGATGATGCCACTGGCGGTCCCTTCCACTTGCAGAAGTTCCACCGTTCCAAAGTTAAGGCTATTGCGCTCCTCCAACGGCAACTTGCTGAGCATGTCTTTGAACAGGGAAATCGTATGGCGCCTGCGCGGGGTGAAGTCTTCCTGGATGGCGTTGTCGAATTGCGCGTTGATATCTGGCAACTCGTGTGCTTTTTTGCGCAGGTCTTCGACGTTCAGGCCTGGTTGTTGTGTACTCCAACTTTCACCCAGGCGGCCAGCCTCATAGACCTCGACGATGCTTGCGTTAATACCGGAAAAGATCCCGCCCGCCACCTTTTCCCATAGAACCGGCCTCTCAAAATCGATGCTTGCGCCAAACTTTTCTTTCAATGCCGCCAGGGCCATGGCCCTTCTGCTTGGGGGGGCGACGGTTCGCAGGTAACGTTTGGCTTGCGAGGTCTCATTGATCTGAGTATTGAGTTTTTCCTGGCTGTCGTTCAGCTGCTCGAGGCTATATTCGTCGTTGTTGTTTTTCCCAAGATGGTTATTGATGACGGCCCAATCAATCACTGGGTTCAGTTGGGCGACGGCCTGCAGGCGGTTTTCCTCTGCTGAAATGGGCTTGATGTTATGAAAGTCCATGACTTGCTGGTAAGTCATGTTCGCGCTGGCACCGGCGGCTATCAGTTCGATTCGATTTACCGCACTTGAAAAGTTGACCCATTCTGGGGAACCAAGCTTCAACGTCGACGGTAGGTCTTTGACCAGCAAATGTGGCGCTGCACCGGACATCAATAGGCGGGTGACTGCCGGACGAAGGTGGGTCGGGACCTGTTGGGTATCAGCCAAATGTTGGCTTAAAAGCTCACTGAGCTTGCCAGCACCTAAGCCCCAGTTCGCAGGCCACATGAAGTCGAAACCTGCAACGCGATTGCGCTGGGTGCCGGCCGTTGGATCAAGCGCTAGCACAAGCGCGGTCAATAGCCATTGCTTTAGGCTGGTTGGGGTAGCAGCGCCCTTCATTGCGGTTTGCAAGTGTGTGGCGAGCTCCAGGGCGATGTCACTGGAGAGGAGCTGTTGCAGTGCCTGATCAGGGTCGCTGCTCAGGTTGGAAACCCCGGAACTCAAGAAGCTGAGAAGGGTGCTGTGGTTTCCAATAGACGTTTTGACGAGCTCACCCACCGCGCTGCGTTGCTCAGCACTCAACGGTAAGTCAGTGGACAAGAAGCCCCATTGGTTGCCCAGGGCAGGTGCCTGCGGGATCTGGGTTTGCAACGCCTGTAACAAATTATCGACCTGTGCGGCCGACGTGGCGCCATACCAGCCGTGGTCTGACAGAAACTTCTGGAGTGTCGTGGTGCCCTTGGGCTGGTGGCTAGAGTCCGGATCCACCGTAAAGCGGGTTGTGGCGTCGTTATCAACATTCCCGAATTTAAGCTGATGAATCAGCGCATGCCTGTCATTGCTGTCGCCTAACGCGATTTTGCGCTGGTTCAACCAGCTCACGATTTTCCCTGGGTTTTCAGGTGGCGTTGGAAATGCCAATGTTCGGCCCATCAGCTCCGTATGGCGTGTGAACGCCTCGCTGTCGTAGTCGGTACTGATGGAATAAAAATTGGCCAACCATTCAAAGGATGCGCTGCTGTCGTTGGCCTGAGCCAGCGTGATCGGTTTTCCATGTGCGGTGAATGCCTCGGCAGCGGTCAACACTGGGGTGAGTACGTCAAAATGCTGTTCCGGGTATCTTTTCGTAAAATCAGTGGCTGTAAAGCGTTGCTCAACGCCGTTGACCTTACCGATCAGTGCGCGGTCCGTTGGGTCAAAGCGCAAGGTACTTAGGTCGATGCCCTGTTTCGCGGCCCACTCGGTAAAGCCGCTGCTTTTCAGGGCTTTGTCCAAGTAAGCGCGCCATTGTCCGAACAGGCTGTTGGCCGGGACCGGCTCAACCTTTTTTGAGGCAGGGGGCGTCGGGTCGCTCTTGAGCTCAAGCATCACGCGATGCGCAGTGTCGATCAGTTCGCCTTCGGCGCGTGCCAGGATGTCTTCTGGGGTGTCGAGGTCTGGTGCCGCGTTTACGGGCGGTGCGGGGTCGCTCTGTGGCACATTGACCTTGGCTGCCGCCGCCAGGGTTTCAAGCGGCGAAAGGTTCATTGGCTTCCCAGTGAGCTGTGAGATGACGGCCTGCTGCACCTCGCGCACGCTGAGCGAGCGGGCATCGTCAGTGGGTGTACCCACCAATGCCTTGAAGCCGTCGACTTGGGTGATTTCGGCACTTCTGCGCAGACTCCCTTCGCGCGCTCTTCGCGCCCAGCCAGGGTTAGGAGCGTCATTTTGAGGCGGTCCTTCTTCCGCGTAAAAACGCAGCACCTCTGAAACCTCTGCAGAGTGTGCACTCGGATAGAAGACGTAATCGCCTGAGCCTGTCGCCATACGTTCTACCGCCAGTTGTACTTGCGGCCAGACCTCGGACCAACCGGAGAGGTCGTTCAACACGAAGGTGGTTTCGACGCCATTGACTGTGCCTTTTAAGGTCCCGTCCGCCGCATTGATCCGGACGCTCGACACTTCAAGATTTTTTTCCTGTGCGAACGCTGTAAAAGCAACGCCGTTCAGCACATCCTTAAGGTTGTTACGTACCAGGTTGAAGGTCGAATATTCGGGGAGTTCTTCAATCTTGATCCCAAACAACTTGCCCATCGCTTGGCTGCTCAGGCGGGCCAGGGCCTGATCGGCGTCCTTGATCTTTTGTGCCACCGATGCGGGCTCGAAACCGGCCAGTAGTCGGTTCAACTGAGGCGGTGGCAGGTTTGCGACCTGTTGTTTTGCCTCTCTTTGGCGCTGTTGGACTGGGGCGTATTGAGCCGCGTAGTAGGTATCGGTGTTACTTATCGAATGGAAGTTTCTCTCTTTCATCAGCCAGTCGATCGCTATCAGCGTGTCGTCGCTGTTGTAGCGGGGCGCGCGCTCCAGATAAAAGCTTGCGACGTCCTCCGCGGGTGCATGCTCGCGGTCGTGGAACGTGATGTCCCCGCGCATTTTTCTTGCCGCAGTCAAAACCGCAGATGAAGCGGCGGCCCATTCAGGATTTTGTGCCAAAGAGAAGCTGAAGGTTTGATTGTTCCTCTGGCCGGTCAGGTCTCCATTGGCCTTAATGACAAGACTGGAAATATCAATGCCTTTGGTTTGGGCAAAGGTTTTGAAAGGCTCCGCGTCGAGCGCGTCAGCCAGTTCGTTCCAGGCGAGGCCGAACGTTGAGCTGGGCGGTACAGCAATTGGGACTGCACGAGCAGGGTTGTATGGGATTGCATCCACCCGAATGCGGATCAAATAATTGGCAAAATTAATCGCCAGTTGGCTGTCGCTGTCTTCAACCAGAGCATTGGCGAACTGCTGGATTGAGGTGTTACCCGCGTTTTGCGCAGGGTGGGCGTTTTGCAGTTCTCGGCGAACTCGAGAAAAACCAATGCCGTTGTTGGGCATGGCACGCGCCGGGCTTTGGAGTATGTCGTCAATCAGTTGGGTGTAGGTTTTTTGCGGATTGAGCGCGCTCGGCTGGTTCAGGAGCCGTTCGACTTCGTTGTGCAGTGCTCTTTCGTCTGTGAGTGTCTCACCGGCGCCTTGTATCAATTGACTGATCTGTTCGGCCAGACTTGGCTGCTCGTCGGTCACCGTGTATCTGAGCAGGTCAAGTATTCGCTGCGGGGCGTGTTTCGGCATATCGACTGCGTATTCGGGCTGCGGGCGGTCTCTATGCCTGTTTTGACGAGCCTGAAAAAGTCTGATGACGTTGGAGGCCACCGAATGTTCATCGGCTGCGTGCAGGCTTTGTAGTGTGGGGGCCGTGGGCGTAATAGAGGTGGCCAAGCGAACGCGGTGAACGCCAGTCATAAGTGGAGGGCCTTATATCTGTGTGTGAACATACGCCATCCAACGAATGAAAAAGAAGCGTTGGGCGTGTGTTCACTAAGTGGCTTGGCACTTCGTAAGGTTCCATTGCGTGAAGGCCACGGTTTAAGGCCCTGATCTGTAGCCGTTTGCTGGTGTCGTAAGGTGCTGGCCGCGGTTTTCTTCGGTGAGCCGTTGCACTGCCAGGCGTCGGTAGTGGGAGGGTGTCATGCCCTTGAGTTGCTGAAAGCGCCGGTTGAAGTTGGAGATGTTATTGAAGCCCGACTCGAAGCACACATCGGTCACGGCCTTGTCGCCGTCTGCCAGCAATTCGCATGATTTGCTGATGCGCAACCGGTTCACAAATTCGATAAACGTGCGCCCGGTGGCCTGTTTGAATACTCGGGAGAAATAGGTGGGTTTCATTCCTAGATATTCCGCCACTTCCTCCAGCGGCAACTCACGGGCGTAATGGGCGAAAATGTAGTCCACCGCGCGGTTGGTGCGGTCGATGCTGTGCTCGTCGGCCAGCTGCGGGGTAGTGGCACCCGACAGCAACTGGTAGTCCTCACACGCACTCAAGGCTTCCAGCAGGATAAAGAAGTGCCCCAGGCGCGCCATGCCCTGGGCGTCCTCGATGCGTTGCATCAAGGTCATCGCCTGGGTAATCGTGCGTTTGCAGCGAAACTCGATACCGTATTGCGCACGCTCCAGCAGCGGCGCCAAGGTCTTGAGTTCGGCGAAGATCTGGCTGCCACCTTCAAACAGCTCATCGGTGAAATTCACCAGCATGTCGCGTTTGGGCACCACCTCGTCTTCCTCCACCTGGCTGATCCAGTTGTGGGGCAGGTTGGGACCGGTGAGAAACAGGCTTTCCGGGTAGAAGTTACCGATGTAGTCGCCGATGAACACCTTGCCGGAGCTGGCGACGATCAGGTGCAGTTCGTATTCCTTGTGGAAGTGCCAGCGCACCAGCGGGCAGGGGAAACCATGCTGGCGATAGATGATGGACAGGCCGTTGTGGTCGTCCATCAGCTCGTAGGAAGGGTCGGTGATTCGCGTTGCTCGGGTCATGCTGCCGTCGCTTTATTGTGGTTGCTGCCTTGGATAATGCCCCCTCGCACGCGACCTCGCCAGCACTCGTGTTTATACGATGCGGTTTTTCGCCTCGATCCACTGGGACATGTATTGCGTACTTTTATGGGCGTGATGGCGCAGCATGCTGCCGGTGAAGTTGTCCCGGCGATGGGCATTCAGATGGCTGCGGCACTGTTCCAGGCAGGCCACCAGCGCCGGGCCATGCATGGCCTGGTCATAGCGGCGGGCGAGCAGTTGGCGGCCATTTTCTTGGGCCAGGGTCCAGCGTTCGCGGTTCTGGTAGAGCGCCACGGCAGCCGCCGCCAAGGCAGGTGCGCTGTGTTCGATCATGCCCGGCCACGGCTGTTCATCACCCATGGCCTCGGCGCCGATAGGCGTGGTGACGTTCGGCGTGCCGCAGAGCATCGCGTCCGCCAGTTTGCCCTTGATGCCGGCGCCGAAGCGCAGGGGCGCCAGGCAGATACGCGCGGCGGTCATCACCTGCAAGGCATCTTCGGCCCAGTTCATGACATGAAAACCCTGCGTCGGGTTATGCAAGGCGGTGGCTTTGGGCGGGGTGTAGGCGCCATAGATGTGCAACTGCGCCCCCGGCAACTGCTGGCGGATCAGCGGCCACAGGCTGTTTTTCATCCAGAGCACCGCATCCCAGTTGGGCGCGTGGCGGAAGTTGCCGATGCTGAGAAAGTGCGCGCGGTCTTCAAACGGCGCGAAGGCTTCGGTCGGCGGCTCCACCATCAGCGGGCACCAGTGGAGCAGGGCGGGTGGCACCTTGAAGTGCTCGGTGAGCAGGCGGATTTCCACGTCGGAAATCATCAGGCTGATGTCGCAACGGTAGATGGCCGCGATCTCGCGCTTGGCCAGGTCGGTATCGGCCATCAGTGTGAACTCTGCCTGCAGTGCCGGGGAGAACAAGGCACTGAAGTCGTCGCTGTCGGGGTGCGCCTTCAAGTGATCCTTGAACCGCTGGTGACGTGCGTCGCGCAGGCTCTGCAAGTCGGAGGTTTCCAGCACGCGCAGGGCGCTTGGGCAGCATTTCTCGACGCGCCAGCCGAACTGTTCTTCCATCATGAAACGGTCGAACAACACGATATCCGGGGCCAGATCGCGGATAAAATCATCGAAACTGCTGTTATTGAGCTCGATGGCGCACTCGGCGATACCCAGGGCAGGCAAATCGGCCTTGTGTTCCCCAATCGTCGCTGGGCTGCTGAAGGTGATGTCCCAACCTTGTGCAAGAAAGCTTTCAAGGATCTGCATCATATGCCCGCCTGCGGCCGAGGAGCGGGGTTCCGGCCAGACGTATCCAATGACCAGGACTTTGGTGGCAGGGGCATTCATCGACATCGTTTTCCTTGAAGGGCTGGGCGCAAAGCGCGCAATTAAACCATAACCGAAGGCATGACAATTTATCGCTGGCGGTAGGTAGACGCCGTAGTTTGTGGTTAACTTCGACCTCTCGAATTCGTTAAACCCACATCAGCATAAGGATTCCGTTCATGGCTCAAGTCACCCTTCGTGGTAACCCTGTCCAGGTTGAAGGCGAATTGCCGAAAACCGGTTCCACCGCTCCTGAGTTCAGCCTTGTTGCTGTCGACCTGTCGCAAGCGTCCCTGGAAACCTTCGCCGGCAAGCGTAAGGTCCTGAACATCTTCCCAAGCGTTGACACCCCGACCTGCGCCACTTCGGTGCGCAAGTTCAACGCCCAGGCCAACGACCTGAGCAACACGGTCGTGCTGTGCATTTCCTCTGACCTGCCGTTTGCCCAGAAGCGTTTCTGCGGCACTGAAGGCCTGGACAATGTGCTGAGCCTGTCGGACTTCCGCAACGCCGACTTCGCAGTGGACTACGGCGTTTCGCTGGCTGACGGCCCGCTGCAAGGCCTGACCGCCCGCGCCGTGGTGGTGCTGGACGAAAACAACAACGTGCTGCACAGCGAACTGGTGCCTGAAATCGGCCAAGAGCCTAACTACGAAGCAGCCCTGGCTGTTTTGAAGTAACTGTTTCGGTACGTTACTGTCGTTTTGCAGTAACACGCGTGATGCAAGATTGCGGCCTGGCCTAGTCCAGGCCGTTTTTATTTGTAGCTCAGATGCTTAGCGAAACCGCCGTAGGACTAAGTCGCATAAGTTAAAAGTTGTAAGCCCAAGGTAAATAGCCGGTAAAGGCGCTTTTCTAAATGCGCCCCAGTGCTTATCTTTCAGCCTCCCCAAGAAGAAGCTCTCGCGCCCAATGGTTGATCACTCCATGCAATCCTCCCCCCGTAAGTCCCGCCGCTGGCTGTTCGGCCTGCTTGTGTTGCTGGTTATCGCCGGCCTGTGCTGGAAATTCTGGCCCGGCAGCCATAAAGACGGCGCCGAGAAGCCCGCGGGGCATGCCGGCAAAACGGGGATGATGCGCCCAGGCTTCGGTGGATCCACCGGCCCGGTGCCAGTGCGTGTGGCGCCTGCGGTGCTGGGCGAGTTTCCGGTGTACTACAAGGCGTTGGGCACGGTCACCGCACTCAACACCATCAATGTGCGCAGCCGGGTGGGCGGCGAGCTGGTGAAGATCGCCTTTGAAGAAGGGCAAATGGTCAAGGCTGGGGATCTGCTCGCCGAGATCGACCCGCGCAGCTACCAGAACGCCTTGCTCCAGGCCCAGGGCACGCTGATGCAGAATCAGGCCCAGTTGAAAAACGCCCAGGTCGACGTGCAACGTTACCGCGACCTGTATGCCCAGGACAGTATTGCCAAGCAGACCCTGGACACCGCTGAAGCGCTGGTTTTGCAATACCAGGGTACGGTCAAGACCAACCAGGGTGCGGTGGATGACGCCAAGCTCAACCTCGAATTCACCAAGATCCGCGCGCCCATAAGCGGCCGTGTCGGCCTGCGTCAAGTGGACGTCGGCAACCTGGTGGCGGCCAACGACACCACGTTCCTGGCCGTGATCACCCAGACCCAGCCGATCAGCGTGGCCTTCACGCTGCCGGAAAACACCCTGGAAACCGTGCTCACCCGCTACCACGCCGGCAACAAGCTGCCGGTGGAAGCCTGGGACCGTGGTGATGTGAAGCAACAGGCCGTGGGTGTGCTGCAAAGCCTGGACAACCAGATCGACGTGACCACCGGTACCCTGAAATTCAAGGCACGCTTCGATAACAAGGACCAGGCGCTGTTCCCCAATCAGTTCGTCAATGTGCACCTGCTGGCCGATACCTTGCACAACGTAGTGCTGGCGCCGTCGGCGGCGATCCAGTTCGGCAACACCGGTACCTTCGTCTACGTGCTCGACGGTGACAAGAAGGTCAAGGTGCAGCCCCTGGTGGTGGGTGATACCGACGGCGACAACACCGTGATCAAAGAAGGCCTCAAAGCCGGCGACCGCGTGGTCCTGGAAGGTACCGACCGCCTCAAGGACGGCAGCGAGATCGAAGTGGTGAACGACAGCAGCGAAGTGCCGACCACCCCGACCGAACACCTGCAAGGCAAGCCAGCGGCGAAAGGGGAGACCGGCACCACCGCCGGCAAGGCGCAAAAGGTCGGTTCATGAACCTGTCGCGGCTGTTTATCCTTCGCCCGGTCGCCACCACGCTGAGCATGCTGGCCATTGTTCTGGCCGGCATCATCGCGTACCGCTTGCTGCCGGTGTCGGCCTTGCCCCAGGTGGATTACCCGACCATCCGGGTGATGACCCTGTACCCCGGCGCGAGCCCGGACGTGATGACGAGTGCGGTCACCGCGCCGCTGGAACGCCAGTTCGGGCAAATGCCGGGCCTCACGCAGATGGCCTCCACCAGCTCCGGCGGTGCGTCGGTGCTGACCCTGCGTTTCAACCTCGACATCAATATGGATGTCGCCGAGCAACAAGTGCAGGCCGCGATCAACGCTGCCACCAACCTGCTGCCCAAGGACTTGCCGGCGCCGCCGGTGTACAACAAGGTCAACCCGGCGGATACCCCGGTGCTGACCCTTGCGATCACTTCCAAGACCATGCTGCTGCCCAAGCTCAATGACCTGGTCGACACGCGCATGGCGCAGAAAATCGCGCAGATCAGCGGCGTCGGCATGGTCAGCATCGCCGGCGGCCAGCGCCAGGCCGTGCGCATCAAGGTCAACCCCGAAGCCCTGGCAGCCAATGGCTTGAACCTGTCGGACGTGCGCACGCTGATCGCGGCGTCCAACGTCAATCAGCCCAAGGGTAACTTCGACGGCCCAACGCGGGTGTCGATGCTCGACGCCAACGACCAGTTGGTCTCGCCCCAGCAATACGCCGAACTGATCCTCGCCTACAACAATGGCGCGCCGCTGCGCCTCAAGGACGTGGCGCAGATCGTCGACGGCGCCGAAAACGAACGCCTCGCCGCCTGGGCCAACCAAAACCAGGCCGTGCTGCTGAATATCCAGCGCCAGCCAGGGGCCAACGTGATCGAGGTGGTGGACCGCATCAAGGCGCTGCTGCCGAGCATCACCGACAACCTGCCGGCCGGCCTCGATGTGACGGTGCTCACCGACCGCACCCAGACCATCCGCGCCTCGGTAAAAGACGTACAGCATGAATTGCTCATCGCCATTGCCCTGGTGGTGATGGTGACCTTCCTGTTCCTGCGCCGGGTCAGCGCCACGCTCATTCCGTCCATTGCCGTACCGCTGTCCCTGGTGGGCACCTTTGGCGTGATGTACCTGGCGGGGTTCTCCATCAACAACCTGACGCTGATGGCATTGACCATCGCCACCGGGTTTGTGGTGGACGATGCCATCGTGATGCTGGAGAACATTTCCCGTTACATCGAAGAAGGCGAGACCCCGCTGGCCGCCGCACTCAAGGGCGCCAAGCAGATCGGCTTCACCCTGATTTCCCTGACCCTGTCGCTGATCGCGGTGCTGATTCCCCTGCTGTTCATGGCTGACGTGGTGGGGCGCTTGTTCCGTGAGTTCGCCATCACCCTCGCGGTGGCGATCCTGATTTCCCTGGTGGTGTCGCTGACCCTCACGCCAATGATGTGCGCACGCTTGCTCAAGCGCGAACCCAAGGAAGAAGAACAAAGCCGTTTCTACAAGGCCAGCGGCGCCTGGATCGATTGGTTGATCGCGCGTTACGGCAGCATGTTGCAGTGGGTGCTCAAGCACCAGCCGCTGACCCTGCTGGTCGCCATCGCCACCCTGGGCCTGACCGTGGTGCTGTACCTGGTGGTGCCCAAGGGCTTCTTTCCCGTGCAGGACACCGGGGTGATCCAGGGTATTTCCGAAGCGCCGCAGTCAATTTCCTTCGCCGCTATGAGCCAGCGCCAGCAGGAATTGGCCAAGATCATCCTGGCCGATCCGGCAGTGGAAAGCCTGTCTTCCTACATTGGCGTGGACGGCGATAACGCGACCCTCAACAGCGGGCGCCTGCTGATCAACCTCAAGGCCCACGGCCAGCGCGATTTGAGCGCTGCCCAGGTGATCACGCGTTTGCAGCCGGAAATCGATAAGCTGGTGGGTATCCGCCTGTTCATGCAGCCGGTGCAGGACCTGACCATTGAAGACCGCGTCAGCCGCACCCAGTACCAGTTCAGCATGTCCTCACCCGATGCCGAGTTGCTGGCGTTGTGGAGCGACAAGCTGGTGCACGCGTTGAGCCAGTTGCCCGAACTCACCGACGTTGCCAGCGACCTGCAGGACAAGGGTTTGCAGGTGTACCTGGTGATCGACCGCGATGCGGCTTCGCGCCTGGGCGTCAGCGTGTCGACCATCACCGACGCATTGTATGACGCGTTCGGCCAGCGGCAGATTTCCACCATCTACACCCAGGCCAGCCAGTACCGTGTGGTATTGCAGGCCCAGTCCGGCGAAACCCTGGGGCCGGAGGCGCTGAACCAGATCCATGTGAAAACCACCGATGGTGGCCAGGTGCGCCTGTCCAGCCTGGCCCATGTGGAACAGCGTCAGGCCCAATTGGCGATAGCGCATATCGGCCAGTTCCCGGCAGTGATGATGTCGTTCAACCTGGCCCCCGGCGTTGCGCTGGGCAAAGGGGTGGAACTGATCAACCAGACCCAGAAAGACATTGGCATGCCGGTGGGCGTGCAGACCCAGTTCCAGGGCGCGGCCCAGGCCTTCGAAGCCTCGTTGTCGAGTACCTTGTTGTTGATCCTGGCGGCGGTGGTCACCATGTACATCGTGTTGGGCGTGCTCTACGAGAGCTATATCCATCCGATCACCATTCTCTCGACCTTGCCGTCGGCGGCCGTGGGCGCCTTGCTGGCGTTGCTGCTCAGTGGCAATGACCTGGGCATGATCGCGATCATCGGCATTATCTTGCTGATCGGTATCGTCAAGAAGAACGCGATCATGATGATCGACTTTGCCCTCGACGCCGAACGCAACCAGGGCCTCGACCCGCAGACCGCGATCTACCAGGCGGCACTGCTGCGCTTTCGGCCGATCCTGATGACCACCCTGGCTGCGCTGTTTGGCGCGGTGCCGTTGATGCTCGCCACGGGATCCGGTGCCGAATTGCGTCAACCCTTGGGCTTGGTGATGGTCGGTGGTCTGCTGGTCAGCCAGGTGCTGACTCTGTTCACCACGCCGGTGATCTACCTGTACTTCGATCGCCTTGGCCGTCGCTGGCGTAAAGAGCCGCAAAGCCTGGAGCCGGTTGAGTCATGAACCTGTCCGGACCTTTCATTCGTCGGCCGGTAGCGACCATGCTGCTGAGCCTGGCGATCATGTTGCTGGGCGGTGTCAGCTTCAACCTGCTGCCGGTGTCGCCGCTGCCGCAGATCGACTTTCCGGTAATCGTTGTATCGGCGAGTTTGCCCGGCGCGAGCCCTGAGGTGATGGCGTCTACCGTGGCCACGCCGCTGGAGCGCTCGTTTGGCTCGATTGCCGGCATTACCACCATGAGCAGCTCGTCGAGCCAGGGCTCTACTCGGGTAATCCTCGCATTTGACTCCGACCGTGATATCAACGGCGCAGCGCGGGAAGTGCAGGCGGCAATCAACGCCTCGCGCAACCTGCTGCCCAGCGGTATGCGCAGCATGCCGACCTACAAAAAGATCAACCCGTCCCAGGCGCCGATCATGGTGCTGTCGCTGACCTCGGACGTGCTGCAGAAGGGCCAGCTGTACGACCTGGCCTCGACCATCCTTTCGCAAAGCCTGTCCCAGGTGCCCGGTGTGGGCGAAGTGCAGATCGGCGGCAGTTCGTTGCCGGCAGTGCGCATCGAGCTGGAGCCCAAGGCCCTCGACCAGTACGGCGTGGCCCTCGACGACGTGCGCAACACCATCGCCAACGCCAATCAGCGCCGGCCCAAAGGTTCACTGGAGGACAGCCAGCGCAACTGGCAGATCCAGGCCAACGACCAGTTGGAAAAGGCCAAGGACTACGAGCCGCTGCTGATTCGCTACCAGAATGGCGCGGCGTTGCGCCTTGGCGATGTGGCCAAGATCAGCGACGGCGTTGAAGACCGCTACAACAGCGGCTTCTTCAACAACGAACCGGCGGTGCTGCTGGTGATCAATCGCCAGTCTGGGGCCAACATCATCGAGACGGTCAGGCAGATCAAGGCGCAATTGCCGGCGTTGCAGGCGGTGTTGCCGTCCAGCGTCAAGCTGAGCCTGGCGATGGACCGTTCGCCGGTGATCACCGCCACGTTGCACGAAGCCGAAATGACCTTGCTGATTGCCGTCGGGCTGGTGATCCTGGTGGTGTACCTGTTCCTGGGTAACTTCCGCGCCTCGCTGATTCCTACCTTGGCGGTGCCGGTGTCGCTGGTGGGTACCTTTGCGGTGATGTACCTGTACGGTTTTTCGTTGAACAACTTTTCGTTGATGGCGTTGATCCTGGCCACCGGCCTGGTGGTGGACGATGCCATCGTGGTGCTGGAGAACATTTCCCGGCATATCGACGAGGGTGTGCCGCCGATGAAGGCCGCGTACCTGGGGGCCCAGGAAGTCGGCTTTACCTTGCTGTCGATGAACGTGTCGCTGGTGGCGGTGTTCCTGTCCATCCTGTTTATGGGCGGGATCGTCACCAACCTGTTTCGCGAGTTTTCCATCACCTTGTCGGCGGCGATCATTGTGTCGCTGATCGTCTCGCTGACCCTGACCCCCATGCTCTGCGCACGCTGGCTCAAGCCCCATGTCAAAGGCCAGATGACCGGTTTGCAGCGCTGGAGCCAGAAGATCAACGACCGCATGGTCGCAGGCTACGCCACCAGCCTGGACTGGGTGCTGCGCCATCGTCGCCTGACCCTGCTCAGCCTGTTGCTGACCATCGGCCTGAATGTGGCGCTGTACGTGGTGGTGCCGAAAACCTTCATGCCGCAGCAGGACACCGGCCAGTTGATCGGTTTTGTGCGCGGCGACGATGGGCTGTCGTTCAGCGTGATGCAGCCGAAAATGGAAACCTTCCGCAAGGCGGTGCTCAAGGACCCGGCGGTGCTCAGCGTGGCCGGCTTCATCGGCGGCAACAACGGCACCAACAATGCGGTGATGCTGGTGCGTCTGAAGCCCATCAGCGAGCGCAAGATTTCCGCCCAGGCGGTGATCGAGCGCCTGCGCAAGGACGTGCCGCTGGTGCCGGGCGGGCGGCTGTTCCTGATGGCCGACCAGGACCTGCAATTCGGCGGTAGCCGCGACCAGACCAGCGCCCAGTATTCCTACATCCTGCAAAGCGGCGACTTGGCGGCACTGCGGCTGTGGTACCCGAAAGTGGTGGCCGCCTTGCGCGAGCTGCCGGAACTCACCGCCATCGACGCCCGCGAAGGCCGGGGTGCGGCGCAGGTCACGCTGATTGTCGACCGTGACCAGGCCAAGCGCCTGGGCATCGACATGGACATGGTCACGGCGGTGCTCAACAACGCCTACAGCCAGCGGCAGATTTCCACCATCTACGACAGCCTCAACCAGTACCAGGTGGTGATGGAGGTCAATCCTAGATACGCCCAGGACCCGATCACACTTAATCAAATGCAGGTGATCACTGCCGATGGCGCGCGGGTGCCGTTATCGACCATTGCCCACTATGAGAACAGCCTGGCCGACGATCGCGTCAGCCACGAAGGCCAGTTCGCCTCGGAAAACATCGCCTTTGACATGGCCCCCGGGGTGACGGTGGAGCAGGGTACGGCCGCCATCGAGCGGGCGATTGCCAAGGTCGGGTTGCCGGAAGACGTGATCGCCAAGATGGCCGGCACCGCCGATGCCTTCGCGGCCACGCAGAAGGGCCAGCCGTTCATGATCCTGGGGGCGTTGGTGGCGGTGTACCTGGTGCTGGGTATTCTGTATGAGAGCTACATTCACCCGCTGACGATTCTTTCGACCTTGCCGTCAGCCGGCGTCGGCGCGATGCTCGCGATTTACCTGACCGGTGGCGAGTTCAGTCTGATCTCCCTGCTGGGGCTGTTCCTGCTGATCGGCGTGGTGAAGAAAAACGCGATCCTGATGATCGACCTGGCCTTGCAGTTGGAGCGCCACGACGGCATGAGCCCGCTGGAGTCGATTCGCAGTGCCTGCCTGCTGCGTTTGCGGCCGATCCTGATGACCACTCTGGCAGCCATCCTCGGTGCGTTGCCGTTGCTGCTGGGCGCGGGCGATGGCGCGGAAATGCGTCGCCCCTTGGGCCTGACCATTATCGGCGGCCTGGTGTTCAGCCAGATCCTGACCCTCTACACCACCCCGGTGGTTTACCTCTATCTCGACCGCGCGCGCCATCGCTTCAACGCCTGGCGCGGCGTGCGTACCGATGCTGCCCTGGACACTGCGCTATGACCGATTCAATCAACGCCAATGCACCGCAGTCCCCTGTAGGCGCCGGCTTGCTGGCGAAAAACTCACCGTCACCGCGTACTTTCAGGCTGTGCGCGTTTTCGTTGACGACCTTCGCGAGCAAGCTCGCTCCTACAATGGGATTGGCGTTGTTGCTCAGTGCTTGCGCTATTGGCCCCGACTACCAGCGCCCGGAAGTCGTGGAACCGGCGCAGTTCAAGGAAGCCCAGGGCTGGCGTCAGGCTACCCCTAGTGACTCCCTGGCCCGTGGCGCCTGGTGGGAACTGTACGGCGACCGCCAGCTCAACGACTTGGTGATGCGCCTGAACACGGCCAACCAGACCGTGGCCCAGGCCGAGGCGCGCTTCCGCCAGGCCCAGGCGCTGGCGCGCAGTTCCCGTGGCGCTTTTTACCCCACCGTTGACCTTAGCGTGGGGAAAACCCGCGCCAGTCAGGGCACCGGCAGCAGCAACGCGAGCCTGAGCAGTTCCAGCAGCGGCATTCGCGACACCCTCAATGCCCAGTTGGGCGTGAGCTGGGAAGCGGATATCTGGGGCAAATTGCGTCGCGGCCTGGAAGCCAACGAAGCCAGCGCCGAAGCCAGCTCGGCGGACCTGGCGGCGATGCGCCTGAGCCAGCAATCGGAACTGGTGCAAAGTTACCTGCAACTGCGCGTCATGGATGAACAGACGCGCTTGCTGCAAGCCACGCTGGAGACCTATCAACGCTCCCTGCAAATGACTGAAAACCAGTACCGGGCCGGGGTCTCCGGCAAGGACGCGGTGGCCCAGGCACAAACCCAGCTCAAGACCACCCAGGCCAGCCTGATCGACCTGATCTGGCAGCGTGCCCAATTGGAAAACGCGATTGCCGTGTTGATCGGCGAGGCACCGGCCAACTTCAACCTGGCGGTGAGCAAGGATATCCCGGCACTGCCGCAGATTCCGGTGAGCCTGCCGTCGCAATTGCTGGAACGCCGTCCGGACATCGCCTCGGCCGAACGCTCGGTGATCGCCGCCAACGCCAATATCGGTGTCGCCAAGGCGGCCTACTACCCGGACCTGAGCCTGAGCTTGGCCGGCGGCTACTCCAGCAGTACCTACGCCGACTGGATCAGCCTGCCGAATCGCTTCTGGTCGGTGGGGCCGAAACTCGCCATGACCCTGTTTGACGGTGGCCAGCGTTCGGCGGAAGTCGACCGTACCGTGGCCTCCTATGATGAGACGGTGGCCAAGTACCGCCAGACCGTGCTGGATGGTTTCCGCGAAGTGGAAAACTACATGGTGCAGCTCAAGGTGCTGGAAGACGAGGCGGTGGTCAGCAACGAAGCGCTGGAGGCCGCACGTGAATCGCTGCGCCTGACCCAGAATCAGTACAAGGCCGGCCTGATTGCCTACCTGGACGTAGTCACCGTGCAAGCCACGGCCTTGAGCAACGAACGCACGGTGCTGACCTTGCTGCAGACGCGCCTGGTCGCCAGCGTGCAATTGATCGCCGCATTGGGCGGCGGTTGGGACGGGCAGACACCGATCGCGGACAAAAAATAAACATAAACCGAGCCATTGTGGGAGCGGGCTTGCTCGCGAATGCGGAGTGTCAGTCACTGAACATTTGACTGATTCACTGCCTTCGCGAGCAAGCCCGCTCCCACATTCGGCCGCAACTGACCCTCGGATTCGAGTAGCTGTTGAGCCATATGATTGACGTCAAAATGCCACTAATGGCGCTCTGATAATTAATCAACTGTTCAATAATTATTCTCGCTACAATCGCCCGCTTTGCCACCTGGTACGGGCGTCTTAGTCCCGTTGTGCACGAGAAGTCCCATGCTCATCGGTAGTTATTCACCCTCCCTGGTCGTGATCTCGCTGTTCGTGGCGATCCTGGCTTCCTACACCGCGCTGGACCTGTCCGGACGCATCGCCACCGCCAATGGCCGCACTGTCTATTTATGGATAACCGGCGGCGCCATCGCGATGGGCGTAGGGGTCTGGTCGATGCACTTTATCGGCATGCTGGCGTTGCGCTTGCCGTTTGCCTTGGGCTTCGACCTGGGGATCACGGCGCTGTCGTTGTTGATCGCGGTGTTGTCGAGCGGCTTTGCCTTGTGGCTGATCAGTCAGCCGCGTTTGCCTGCCTGGCAACTGGCGTTTGGCGCGCTGGTCATGGGCACCGGCATTGCGTGTATGCATTACACCGGCATGGCCGCGATGCGCATGACGCCGGGCATTGACTATGACCCCACTCTGTTTGGCGCTTCGTTGTTGATCGCCGTCGCGGCGTCTGGCGCTGCGCTGTGGATCGCCCATAACTTGCGTCGTAACGCGCCGTATGTGCGCCTTGCGCGTGGGGGCGCCGCGGTGGTGATGGGCTTTGCCATCGTCGGCATGCATTACACGGGGATGGCCGCGGCACGTTTCGCCGATGACAGCGTTTGCGGTGCTGCACTGAACGGCTTGAGCGGCAAGGGGCTGGACAACCTGGTGCTGGTGACCACCCTGGCCGTGCTGGCCATCGCCTTGCTCACCTCGTTGCTCGATGCACGCCTGGAAGCGCGCACTGCAGTGCTGGCCGATTCCCTGACCCTGGCCAACCAGGAACTGACCCACCTGGCCCTGCACGACATGCTCACGGGCTTGCCCAATCGCACCTTGTTGGCCGATCGCATTCAACAGGCCATGCAGGTCGTGAAAGAGCAGGGCGGTTGCTTCGCGCTGATGTTTATCGACCTCGACGGCTTCAAACCGGTCAACGATGCGTTTGGCCATCACATGGGTGACCAATTGTTGCGTGAGGTCGGCCTGCGCCTGCGCGAAGACTTGCGCAGTCAGGACACCTTGGCGCGCATTGGCGGCGATGAGTTCGTGTTGCTGGTGCAACTGACCCAGCCGGACGATGCCCTTGGCCTTGCCGAGCGCCAAGTGATCCTGATCAACCGAGCGTTCCAGGTGGCCGAGCATGAGCTTAAGATCTCTGCCAGCGTGGGCATCGCCATGTTCCCGGGCAACGGCCACAACCCCCAGGAATTGCTGATGAACGCCGACGCCGCGATGTACCACGCCAAAGGCATGGGCAAGAACGGCTACAGCTTCTTTGATGCCTCGATGAACACCAATGCACGCAAGCAATTGCAACTGCTGCAGGACCTGCGCAATGCGGTGGAGCAGGAGCAATTCCGCTTGTACTACCAGCCCAAGTGCGACGCGGTCAGCGGTATCCCGGTGGGGGCCGAGGCCCTGCTGCGCTGGGAGCATCCGCAACAAGGGCTACTGCTGCCGGCGATGTTTATCGAGCTGGCGGAAAAGACCGGCCTGATCATTCCGATCGGTGAATGGGTGCTCAACGAGGCCTGTCGCCAGATGAGCCTGTGGTACGCCCAGGGCTACGAAGACTGGCGTATTGCCGTGAACCTGTCGGCGTTGCAGTTCTGCCACGCCGGGTTGGTCAAGAGCGTGGCCGACGCCCTGGAGCGGCACCAGTTGCCGGCCAATAACCTGACCCTGGAAATCACCGAAACCACTGCCATGAGCGACGCCGATGCGAGCATGACCGTGTTGCAGCAGCTGTCGGACATGGGCGTCGATTTGTCCATCGACGACTTCGGCACCGGTTATTCCAGCCTGATGTACCTCAAGCGCCTGCCGGCCAACGAGCTGAAGATCGACCGGGGGTTTGTACGCGATCTGGAACACGACAGCGACGACGCCGCCATCGTTTCCGCCATTGTCGCCCTCGGCCAGGCCCTGGGGCTGCGCATTGTCGCCGAAGGCGTGGAAACCGATGTGCAGCAGAGTTTCCTCACCCGGCTGGGGTGCAACTCCCTGCAGGGGTATCTGCTGGGCCATCCGTTGCCGGCGGAGGGGTTCATGACGGACATCCAGCGCGCCGAAGAGGCGGTAGCGCCTGACAAAAGCCGTGCGTGACGGTTATTCTTGGATCCAACCCTTAGCATCAGGTTGAATCAGGAGACCGCACCCATGGACAAAGTCGTCATCATCACCGGAGGCAGCCGTGGGATTGGCGCCGAGACGGCCTTGCTGGCCGCCCGCCAGGGCTATCGCATCTGCATCAACTACCAGTCCGACGAAGACGCAGCCCATCGTGTGCTCGAACAGGTGCGTGCGCTGGGTGCCCAGGCCATTGCCGTGCGCGCGGATGTGAGCATCGAGGATGAAGTGATCGCGCTGTTCCATCGGGTGGACGCCGAGTTGGGCCGTGTCACCGCATTGGTCAACAATGCCGGCACGGTGGGGCATAAATCCCGCGTGGATGAGATGTCCGAATTCCGCATCCTGAAAGTCATGAAGACCAACGTGCTCGGCCCGATCCTCTGTGCCAAGCATGCGGTGCTGCGCATGTCGCCCAAGCATGGCGGGCAGGGTGGTAGCATCGTCAACGTGTCGTCAGTGGCGGCTCGCTTGGGTTCGCCGGGTGAATACGTCGACTACGCGGCCTCCAAAGGCGCACTCGACACCTTCACCCTGGGCTTGTCCAAAGAGGTGGCGGGTGAGGGTATTCGTGTCAACGCCGTGCGGCCTGGCTACATCTTCACCGACTTCCATGCCCTGAGCGGCGACCCCGACCGGGTCAGCAAGTTGGAATCCGGTATTCCCATGGCCCGGGGCGGGCGCCCGGATGAAGTGGCGGAAGCGATTATCTGGTTGCTCTCGGATAAGGCGTCTTATGCCACCGGGACGTTCCTCGATTTGGGCGGTGGTCGTTAAGCACCTGCTGCTTACGTCTGTAGATGGTGCAGCACGTCGTAACCCTTGCGGGAAAAAGCCTGGAGCAGGCTGGCTTCGGAATTGTCCAGGATGCTGGAACCGTTGCTGGCCGAGCCGTCTATCTGTCCATTACGGCGATGGCTGGCGTTCAAGTAACGATCGTCTGCGTTATCGAGAAATCGCAATACCTTGTCCAGGTCGATCGCCAACAGGGCGCCCCATTGGCGCGTGCATTTCGCGTAGCTGTTGCGTGCGCGTTCTTGTGTGGCCTCTTGTGGAGTGGGGTTCCTGCTCAAAACGATCGGATAATACGCCCCAATGTTTCCATGGCTTCCTCCGATGCCTCGGTCCACGGACTGCCGTAATTCAGGCGAATGCAGTTCCTGAAGCGCTGGGTCGCCGAGAAGATCGGCCCCGGCGCAATGCTGATGCCTTGCGCCAAGGCCATCTGGAACAACTTTAACGAATCCGTCTGCTCCGGCAGCTCCAGCCACAGGAAATACCCGCCGGCGGGTTGGCTGACGCGCGTCTGCGCCGGGAAGTAGCGGGCGATGGCCGTCAGCATGGCGCTTTGCTGTTCCTCCAGGGCATAGCGCAATTTGCGCAGGTGCCGGTCATAACCGCCGTGCTGCAAGTAATCGGCAATCGCCGCCTGGGCGGGCATCGAAGGGCAAAGCGAGGTCATCAACTTCAAGCGCTCAACCTTTTGCGCGAAGCGCCCGGCGGCCACCCAACCCACGCGATAGCCGGGGGCCAGGCTCTTGGCGAAAGAGCCGCAATGCATCACCAGGCCTTCGGTGTCGAACGCCTTGGCGGGTTTCGGCGCCTGTTGGCCGTAATACAGTTCGGCGTACACATCGTCTTCGATCAAGGGCACTTGATGGCCGCGTAACAGCTCCACCAGTGCCTGCTTCTTGGCTTCCGGCAGGGTTGCGCCCATGGGGTTCTGGAAGCTGGTCATGGTCCAGCAGGCCTTGATCGGGTAGCGCTCCAGGGTTTGCGCGAGCGCGTTGAGGTCAATGCCATCGCGCGGGTGCACGGGGATTTCCACTGCCTTGAGTTTCAAACGCTCCAACACTTGCAGGCAGGCGTAGAACGCCGGGGCTTCGATGGCCACCAGGTCACCGGGTTCCGTGACGGCTTGCAGGCACAGGTTCAAAGCCTCCAACGCGCCGTTGGTGATCAGCAGCTCTTCCATCGGCAGCATCAACCCGCCGACCATGTAGCGCAGGGCAATCTGCCGGCGCAGTTGCGGGTTGCCCGGCGACATGTCGGTGACCACCAGGCGCGGGTCCATCTCACGGCTGGCGCTGGCCAGGGAGCGCGCCAGGCGCGGCAGTGGAAACAGCATAGGGCTGGGGAACGCCGAGCCGAACGGTACGGTGTTCGGGTCCTTGATCGAATCGAGTACCGAGAACACCAGTTCGCTCACATCCACTTCGGTGGACTCATGCACCTGCTCACTCACCACCGGCTCGGAAAACGGGCTGGGGGCATGGGTATTGACGAAATACCCGGAGCGTGGCCGCGCGCGGATCAGGCCACGGCGCTCCAGCAGGTAGTAAGCCTGGAACACCGTGGACGGGCTGATGCCGTAGGTCTGACTGGCATAGCGCACCGAGGGCACTCGCTGGCCGGGGCCCAGCACGCCGGAGCGGATCAGTTCTGCAATGTCGTCGGCGAATTTTTCGTAGCGTTTCATGAATATCCAAAAGATTTACGGTAGGAGCCGGCTTCTACAGGTTGCGAGGGTTCAGCGGTTCAGCGGTGCGACAAAACGGCTGTCGGCAGCGCTGTAGATCCATGGTTCATCCACATCCGTCACCTTGAAGCGCAAGGTCTGCGAACTGCTCGCAGGTTTGTCTGCCAGCAACGCCACCGACACGGGTACATCGCTGATTTCCCCCGGCGCCAGGCTGATCTCGGTCTTGCCTTGCAACTGGAAGCCCTCGGCGTCCACCAGCTCCAAGCGATAGTCCTGGCGCTGCTGCGTCTTGTTGATCACCTTGAGGCTGTAGATGTTTTCGATCAAACCCTGGGCGTTCTCGCGGAACATGCCCCGGTCCTTGGTCACGTCCAGCGACACCATTGGCCGCTCCACCAACGCCACCACCAGCGCCGCAATCATCACCAGCAGCACGGCACTGTAGCCGATCAGACGCGGCCTTAGCAGGTGCGTCTTGCCGCCTTGCAGTTGATGTTCGCTGGTGTAGCTCACCAGGCCGCGCGGGTAGCCCATTTTGTCCATGATCGAATCGCAGGCGTCGATGCACGCCGCGCAGCCGATGCACTCCATTTGCAGGCCGTCGCGGATGTCGATGCCAGTGGGGCAGACCTGCACGCACAGCTGGCAGTCGATGCAGTCGCCCAGGCCGACGTCGGCGGGTTTGACCTCACGTTTGCGCGGGCCACGCTGTTCGCCGCGTGCCACGTCATAGGAAATGGTCAGTGTGTCTTTGTCGAACATTACGCTCTGGAACCGCGCATACGGGCACATGTGCATGCACACCGCTTCACGCAGCCAGCCGGCATTGATGTAGGTGGCGCCGGTAAAGAACAGCACCCAGAACAGGCTGACGCCGCCCATCTGCCAGGTCAGTAGTTCGGCCGCCAAGGGGCGGATCGGCGTGAAATAGCCGACAAACGTCAGACCGGTCAGCACGCTGATGCCCAGCCATAACGTGTGCTTGGCCGAGCGTCGCGCCAATTTGTTCAGGCTCCAGGGTGCGGCTTGCAGCTTGATGCGCTGGTTGCGCTCGCCTTCGGTGACTTTTTCGCACCACATGAACAGCCAGGTGAACGAGCTTTGCGGGCAGGTGTAGCCGCACCAGACGCGACCGGCGAACACCGTGATCGCAAACAGGCCGAAGGCGCAGATGATCAGCAGCGCCGACAGCAGGATGAAGTCCTGCGGCCAGAATGTCGCTCCAAAGATGTGAAATTTGCTTTCAGCCAGGTCCCACAGCACCGCCTGCCGATCGTCCCAGTTCAGCCACACGGTGCCGAAAAAGGCCAGGAACAGGAAGCCCGCACCGCTCACGCGCAAGGTACGGAACAGCCCGGTGAAACTGCGGGTATGAATCAGGTTGTCACTGGATTTGGCCTTCACCTTCTTTGGGTGTGTGGGCTCAAAGATTTCCACGGTTGGGATGTGTTCGCTCATGGTCATTCGCTCATCAGCCTCCATCAGGCGGATGAACTATGCGCGTGACGCTGTTTGCATAACAGACTCAGGTATGGCGATAAAAAGCGGATCAGAAGGTGCGCGGGAAGATCGCTGCGACAATGTGCTGCACCCCGTGGCGTCAGGGGTGCAGCGTTATTTTGAATGCGCTGACACAGATCAATTAAATCAGCGAACCAGGTTCTTCTGCCTTCACGTGCTGACGTCCGTCATGGGCGCCGGCCACGGTCAGGGCATCGGCCTCCGCTTCAGTGATGTAGATCCGTTCGGCGGCCAATTCCACGTAGGACATGGATTTGTCGAGGTCGGTAACAATATTGACCCGAGTCGCCGGCACGCTCTGTTCCTGGCCGTTGTCATCGAGCATGAAGTAGCACAGGTGGTTTTCGATACGAATGGGCATGCCGTTCTCCTTATTCATGGGCTATGAGGATTAGGGGGCAGTAATGTGTGGGGGTTCCAGGCAACTGACTGGCGGTCACCGCTGTCCATGCTTTACCAACCATGACAAAGGACAGCTTCGATGGACGCTTGGTGGCTTGAAGTGTGGCAAACCCTGCAGGCTGAATTCGCCGACATTGGCGACGCCAAGCAGCTCACCCAGATCACCGTGCGCCTGCTGATCGCGGCGACCCTGGGCGGCATTCTTGGCTTTGAGCGAGAGAGCAAGGGCAAGGCCGCCGGGGTGCGCACCCACATGCTGGTGGCGTTGGGCGCGGCTTTATTTGTGATGGTGCCGCAAATGTCCGGCAACCAGGCGGATGCCATGAGCCGGGTGGTGCAGGGTGTGATTGCGGGGATCGGCTTCCTGGGCGCGGGCACGATCATCAAGGGCAAGGATGATGAAGAGGGCCACGTCAAAGGCCTGACCACCGCAGCTGGTTTGTGGATGACCGCTGCGATCGGGGTCTCGGCCGGGTTGGGCCGGGAATCGACAGCGGTACTCAGTACGTTACTGGCCTTGGTGGTGTTCAGCGTGATGCCGAAGATCGTCAAGCGTTTCGAGAAGGACTGACGATCACTGGCGGCATGGTCGTAGGGGGTTCCTCCACCGGCGGTGGCTCATTTTCGGGTGGTTCTTTTTCCGGAATGGGCTGCGGTTCGGTGGGCGGCAGGGTGGGTTTGTCGATATTCGGGTCCGGCGTTTCTGCCGGGATCGGGATATTCATCGGTGTGGCCTCCTTTGTGCTTTGCTCTATCGGTGGACAGCCACCGGGGCGAATTGATTCCCCGCCCGATGGCGGCATATCCAGCTGAACTTTTAACCGGAGCCCAGGCTCGGACCTATTACGGTCATGCTCAGGAAGAGCGCGGCCGCCTCAGAATTCGGATCAAGCAAAGAGCGTCCACAGGGCGTAAGGGGAAGATGCTCGATGACTGCTGAAATAGAATCTTTGTTACCACTGTCCCAGGCACTGTTGCTGCCCAGGATTGCGATCGAAAGCACCACCCCCGTGATTGATGGCGGCGAATTTGCCGTGAAGGCCGTGGTCGGCCAACAGGTCAATGTCACCAGCAAAGTGTTCGCCGACGGCCATGACAAGCTCGCCGTGCTGATCCGCTGGCGCCCGCTTCAGGATGAAAGCTGGCACAGCGTGGTCATGACCGACGTGGGCAACAACGGCTGGGAGGGCACGTTTACCGTGACCCAGCAAGGCCCTCACGAATACTGCATCGAAGCCTGGATCGATACCTTCGCCAGCTTTTGCTATGAGCTACGCAAGAAACATGAGGCCGGCGTGCCGGTGAGCCTGGAGTTGCAGGAAGGCCGTAGCCTGGTGCTGCAAGCTGCCGAGCGCAGTGACAATGAGCTGCGCGATCGCCTGATGTTGCTGCACCATGAACTCTCCGGGCTGCTGGAAACCGAGCAGGTCGCGCAGTTCCTGCACGAAGACAGTGCACACCTGATGACCCAGGCCGATCATCGCGCCTATTTGAGCATCAGCACGGTTTACCCGATTGATGTGGAGCGTGAGGCGGCGCTGTTTGCCAGCTGGTATGAGCTGTTTCCGCGCTCGATCACTGACGATCCTGCGCGTCACGGCACCTTTAATGACGTGCACTCGCGGCTGTCGATGATCCATGACATGGGCTTCGACGTGCTGTACTTCCCGCCGATCCACCCGATCGGGCGTAGCCACCGCAAGGGCAAGAACAACTCGCTGACCGCCGGCCCGGACGATCCGGGCAGCCCTTATGCGATTGGCAGCGAGGAGGGTGGCCATGAAGCCATCCATCCGCAACTGGGCAGTCGCGATGACTTCCGTCGCCTGGTCCAGGCGGCCGCCGAGCATGGGTTGGAGATCGCCCTGGACTTCGCGATCCAGTGTTCCCAGGACCATCCATGGCTCAAGGCCCATCCCGGCTGGTTCAACTGGCGCCCGGACGGCACGATCAAATACGCGGAGAACCCACCGAAGAAATATCAGGACATCGTCAACGTCGACTTTTATGCCGCAGATGCCATCCCGAGCCTGTGGACGGAACTGCGCGACATCGTGGTGGGCTGGGTGGAAGAGGGCGTGAAGACCTTTCGCGTCGACAACCCCCACACCAAGCCGCTGCCGTTCTGGCAATGGCTGATCAGCGATGTCCGGTCCAAGTACCCCGAGGTGATTTTTCTCGCCGAAGCCTTCACCACCCCGGCGATGATGGCGCGCCTGGGTAAGGTCGGCTATTCCCAGAGCTACACCTATTTCACCTGGCGTAACACCAAGGCCGAGTTGAGCGAATACCTGACGCAGCTGAACGAATCACCGTGGCGCGAGTGCTACCGGCCGAATTTCTTCGTCAATACGCCGGACATCAACCCTGCCTTCCTGCACGAATCCGGCCGTGCCGGCTTCTTGATCCGTGCGGCACTGGCCACCATGGGCTCAGGGCTCTGGGGCATGTATTCAGGCTTCGAACTGTGCGAATCAGCCCCGGTGCCGGGTAAAGAGGAATACCTGGACTCGGAGAAATACGAAATCCGCCCACGGGACTACACGGCGCCCGGCAATATCATCGCCGAGATCGCCCAGCTCAATCGCATTCGCCGGCAGAACCCGGCGCTGCAGACACACCTGGGGCTCAAGCTCTACAACGCCTGGAACGACAACATCCTGTATTTCGGCAAGCGCAGCGAGGATGGCAGCAACTTCATCCTGGTGGCCGTGAACCTTGACCCATTCAACGCCCAGGAAGCCCATTTCGAGTTGCCGCTATGGGAGTTGGGCCTGCCGGACGACGCCCAGACCCAGGGCGAAGACTTGATGAACGGCCATCGCTGGACCTGGTATGGCAAGAACCAGTGGACGCGACTGGACCCACAGATGCCCTTTGGAATCTGGCGTATCACCCATTCCCCAGCCTGATGGAGATCCCCTGTGAGAGCGGGCTTGCCTGCGATTGCGATGTGTCAGTTCAGGGACTGACAGACCGTTATCGCAAGCAAGTCAGCGCCCTCACTGGATCGTATTCCGGCCACAGAATTTTAGTGTTTTCAGGAGTTTCCAATGGCGAAGAAACCCAACGCTGCCACCTTTATCAAAGACCCGCTCTGGTACAAAGACGCGGTGATTTATCAGGTTCACGTCAAATCCTATTTCGACTCCAATAACGACGGTATCGGTGATTTTCCCGGCCTGATCGCCAAGCTCGACTACATCGCTGATCTGGGCGTGAACACCATTTGGTTGCTGCCGTTCTACCCCTCGCCACGCCGTGACGATGGCTATGACATTGCCGAATACCGTGGCGTGCACAGCGACTACGGCACCATGGCCGATGCCAAGCGCTTCATCGCCGAGGCGCACAAGCGCGGGCTGCGGGTGATCACCGAGCTGGTGATCAACCATACCTCCGACCAGCACCCCTGGTTCCAGCGCGCACGTAAGGCCAAGCCCGGCTCGGCGGCACGGGACTTCTACGTGTGGTCGGATGACGACCAGAAATACGACGGCACGCGCATCATCTTCCTCGACACCGAGAAGTCCAACTGGACCTGGGACCCAGTCGCGGGCCAATACTTCTGGCACCGTTTCTACTCTCACCAGCCCGACCTCAACTTTGACAACCCCCAGGTGATGAAAGCCGTGTTGTCGGTGATGCGCTACTGGTTGGACATGGGCATCGACGGCCTGCGCCTCGACGCCATCCCGTACCTGATCGAGCGCGACGGCACTAACAACGAAAACCTTCCTGAAACCCACGATGTGCTCAAGCAGATCCGCGCCGAAATCGACGCCCATTATCCTGACCGTATGCTGCTGGCCGAAGCCAATCAGTGGCCGGAAGACACGCAGCTGTACTTCGGTGACAAGAAGGGCGACGACGGCGATGAATGCCACATGGCGTTTCACTTCCCGCTGATGCCACGCATGTATATGGCGCTGGCCCAGGAAGATCGCTTCCCGATCACCGACATCCTGCGCCAGACTCCGGAAATTCCGGCCAACTGCCAGTGGGCGATCTTCCTGCGCAACCACGATGAGTTGACATTGGAAATGGTCACCGACAAGGAGCGCGATTACCTGTGGAACTACTACGCCGCTGACCGTCGCGCGCGGATCAACCTGGGTATTCGTCGCCGTCTTGCACCGTTGATGGAGCGTGACCGTCGTCGAGTCGAGCTGCTCAACAGCCTGTTGCTGTCGATGCCCGGTACGCCCACCCTGTACTACGGCGATGAGATCGGCATGGGCGATAACATCTACCTCGGCGACCGCGATGGCGTGCGCACGCCGATGCAATGGTCCATCGACCGCAATGGCGGGTTCTCTCGCGCCGACCCGGCCAGCCTGGTACTGCCGCCGATCATGGACCCGCAATACGGCTACCCGTCGGTGAATGTCGAGACCCAGGCCCAGGACCCCCATTCGCTGCTGAACTGGACCCGGCGCATGCTGGCGGTGCGCAAGCAGTCCAAGGCGTTTGGTCGTGGCAGCTTGAAAATGCTCTCGCCGAGCAACCGCCGCATCCTGGCCTATACCCGTGAATTCACCGGCGAAGATGGGCGCAACGAGATCATTCTCTGCGTGGCCAACGTGTCGCGCAGTGCCCAGGCGGCCGAGCTGGACCTGTCGGCATTCGCCGGCATGGTGCCGGTGGAGATGCTGGGCGGTAATGCCTTCCCGCCCATCGGCCAGTTGAATTTCCTGCTGACCCTGGCGCCCTATGGCTTTTATTGGTTCGTGCTGGCGCCGGAAAACCAGATGCCCAGCTGGCACGTGGAGCCGGCCCAGAGCATGCCGGACTTCACCACGCTGGTGTTGAAAAAGCGTATGGAAGAACTGCTGGACGAACCGTGTCGCGCCTCCCTGGAACAGACAGTGCTGCCAGCCTGGCTGCCCAAGCGCCGCTGGTTCGCCGGCAAGGACACGGCCATCGACAGCGTGCGCATTGCTTACGGCGTGCGCTTTGGCGACCCGCAACACCCGGTGTTGCTCAGCGAACTGGAAGTGACGGCCGGTGGACAGGTCAGTCGTTATCAGTTGCCGTTCGGTTTCCTCGGCGAAGATCAGTTCACCAGCGCCTTGCCCCAGCAATTGGCGTTGGCCCGTGTGCGGCGCGTGCGTCAGGTGGGGTTGGTGACCGATGCCTTCAGCCTCGAACACTTTGTCCGCGCCGTGATCCAGGGGTTGCAGGCGGGTACCCTGCTCAACACCCATGAAGGCGAGCTGCGCTTTGCGGCCACCCCGCACCTGGCCAAGCTGCAACTGACGGATGAGTCCGAGGTGCGCTACCTGTCGGCCGAGCAGTCCAACAGCTCGGTGGTGGTGGGCGAGAGCCTGGTGCTCAAGCTGATCCGCAAAGTCGCCTCCGGCGTGCACCCGGAACTGGAAATGAGCGCCTACCTGACCGAAGCCGGCTACCCGAATATCTCGCCGTTGCTGGGCTCGATGATTCGCCACGACGCCGAGGGCCAGGACAACCTGCTGATGATTGCCCAAGGCTACTTGAGCAACCAGGGCGACGCCTGGGGCTGGACCCAGAATAACCTGGAGCGCGCGATCCGCGACGAACTGGCCGAAGCCATGTCCGAACAGGAACAGCACTACAACGCCCTCGGCGAGTTGGCTGACTTTGCCGGGTTGCTTGGCCAACGCCTGGGCGAGATGCACCGGGTGCTCGGCGCGAAAACCACCAACAAGGACTTCAAGCCGGAAGTCACCACTGTCAAGGACACCCAGGCCTGGGCCAAGGATGTCGGCGCGCAATTGGACCGCGCGTTGCAACTGCTCAAACTTCATCAAAGCCAGTTGAACCTGGCGGATCAAGCGCTGGTCAGTGAATTGCTGGCGCAGAAAAAAGCCATCGCCAGCCATGTGCAGGCCCTGGCGAAAGCCACGGCCGGCGGATTGCGTATTCGGGTCCATGGTGACTTGCACCTGGGCCAGGTGCTGGTGGTCAAGGGCGATGCCTACCTGATCGACTTTGAAGGTGAGCCGGCGCGCCCACTGCATGAGCGACGCGGCAAGCACAGCCCGTATAAAGATGTGAGCGGCGTGTTGCGTTCCTTCGACTATGCAGCGGCCATGGCCTTGAATGTACAAGGGGTGGATCACTCGCCCGAGGCGGACCAGGCGCGCAAACGCGTGACTGACCGTTACCTGAAAGAAGCACGCCAGGCCTTTATCCAGGCCTATCAGTCCGCTACGTCTACACTGGCGCATGACTGGCAGGATGCCAAAGGCCAGGACGCAGCGCTGACGTTGTTCAGCCTGGAGAAGGCCGCGTATGAAGTGGCCTACGAAGCGGAAAACCGCCCGACCTGGTTGCCAGTGCCCCTGCAAGGGTTGCACGGACTGTTGAGCGGGCTTGCGCCTATATCGAAAACTGCACGCGGTGGGGAGACGTCATGAGCTTTACAAATAAAGAACCGCTGCAACCGAAGTTGACGGCATTGCCGGCGTCCAAGGACGTCGAAGCGCTGGTACGCGCCGAACACCATGACCCGTTCTCGATTCTCGGGCCACACGATGATGATCACGGCGGCCAGTTTATCCGTGCGTTCCTGCCTGAAGCGTTGAGTGTCCAGGTACTGGCCCGCGACAGTGGTGAGCAGATCGGTAGCCTGGACGCGAGCCAGGTGCCCGGTCTGTTTGTCGGGCACTTTCACACGCGCCAGGTGTACCTGTTGAAAATCCAGTGGGCGGGTGGCGAGCAGATCACGGAAGACCCTTATAGCTTCCAGCAACTGTTGCTCGGTGAAATGGACCTGTACCTGTTCGCCGAAGGCAATCACCGCGACCTTGGCAGCTGCCTCGGTGCCCAGGTGACCAGCGTCGACGGCGTGCAAGGTGTGCGTTTTGCGGTGTGGGCACCGAATGCTCGGCGGGTGTCGGTGGTGGGCGACTTCAATATCTGGGACGGTCGCCGACACCCGATGCGCCTGCGCCATCCTTCCGGCGTGTGGGAGATCTTTATCCCACGCCTGCAGCCGGGCGCTGCCTACAAGTACGAAGTGCTCGGCGCCAACGGGATCCTGCCGCTCAAGGCCGACCCTGTGGCGCTGGCCACCCAATTGCCGCCGGACACTGCGTCAAAGGTCGCCGAGCCCTTGCAGGTCGACTGGCAGGACCACGCATGGATGCAGTCGCGGGTGGAAAAGCAGAAGACCACCGCGCCGCTGTCGATCTATGAATTGCACGTGGGTTCCTGGCAGGCCGAGCTGGACGAGGCGGGCGAAGTGGCACGCCAGTACAATTGGCGCGAGCTGGCTGAACGTCTGATTCCCTATGTGCAGCAACTGGGCTTCACCCATATCGAGTTGATGCCGATCATGGAGCATCCGTTCGGCGGCTCGTGGGGCTATCAGGCCTTGTCACAATTCGCACCGACGGCACGCTTCGGCTCGCCGCAGGATTTCGCCTATTTCGTCGATGCACTGCATCAGGCCGATATCGGCGTGATCCTCGATTGGGTGCCGGCGCACTTTCCCACGGATACCCACGGCCTGGCGCAATTTGACGGCACCGCGCTGTACGAATATGCCAACCCGCTGGAAGGTTTCCACCAGGATTGGGACACGCTGATCTACAACCTGGGCCGCACCGAAGTGCATGGTTTCATGCTGGCTTCGGCGCTGCACTGGCTCAAACATTTCCACATTGACGGGCTGCGCGTGGATGCGGTGGCCTCGATGCTCTACCGCGACTACTCGCGCAAGGCCGGCGAGTGGGTACCGAACCGTCATGGCGGCCGCGAAAACCTGGAAGCGATCGACTTCCTGCGTCACCTGAACGATGTGGTCGCCATCGAGGCGCCTGGCGCCCTGGTGATCGCCGAGGAATCCACCGCCTGGCCCGGCGTCAGCCAGCCGACCCAGCAGGGCGGCCTGGGCTTCAACTACAAATGGAACATGGGCTGGATGCACGATTCCCTGCATTACATCCAGCAGGACCCGGTGTATCGCGCCCATCACCACAACGAGCTGAGTTTCGGCCTGGTATACGCCTGGTCCGAGCGTTTCATCCTACCGATCTCCCACGATGAGGTGGTGCACGGCAAGCATTCGCTGATCGACAAGATGCCTGGCGACCGCTGGCAGAAGTTTGCCAACCTGCGTGCCTATCTGGCGTTCATGTGGATGCACCCCGGCAAAAAACTGTTGTTCATGGGCTGCGAATTCGGCCAATGGCGCGAGTGGAACCACGACCAGCAGCTGGATTGGTACTTGCTGCAGTATGCTGAGCACAAAGGCGTGCAAAGGCTGGTCGGCGACCTTAACCGCCTGTACCGCGAGGAACCCGCCCTGCATGAGCAGGACGACGCGCCCCAAGGCTTCCAGTGGCTGATCGGTGACGATGCGATCAACAGCGTCTACGCCTGGCTGCGCTGGAGCAAGGACGGCAGGCCAGTGCTGGTGGTGGCCAACTTCACCCCGGTGCCGCGTGAGGGTTATAAAGTCGGCGTGCCGTTCAGCGGGCGCTGGAGCGAAGTGATCAATAGCGACGCGGACATGTACGCCGGCTCCAATTACGGAAATGGAGGGGAGATATTTACCCAGGATGAGCCGCACCATGGACAGGCGGTATCGCTGTCGTTGAATCTCCCGCCGCTTGGCGTACTGATTCTGCGTCCGGAACCGCTTTAAAGGCTCTACCGTGCTGGATTCTGTTGTCCGCACTACTGGCAGGGTGCCACAATGGCGCCTTTGTCGTGGCAGTCGGATCGGGCGAATTTCATGAATGGCCTTGAGCGTGGGCAGGACCATGATTGCTTCATAGAGGAGCAGGTGCGAACCGATCGTTTGCACCAGCTGTTCCGGCAGTCATTCGCTGCGATATTCGGCAGTTACCTGGCTGCGGTGATGCTGTGCTGGCTGTGCTGGGAGCGGTTTGACCATCAGGTTATCTTGGTCTGGCTGGTGGTATTGGCGGCGACGTCGCTGATTCGCATCATGATGTTCATGAAGTGGTTTCGCTGCCCCAATGCCGAACGCACTCCAGACCGCTGGGAACGCCGTTACTGGGTTACGTTGCTGCTGTCTGCCGCAACCTGGGGCCTCGGCGCCTTGGCGGTGATGCCCACCGATGATCGGTTGTCCCAGGTGCTGGTGATGCTGTTTACCGTGGGTATGTCGGTCAGCGCCGTGTCCTGTTACTCGGCTTATCGCTACATGACGCTGGCTTCCATGGCCGTGGTGCTGTTGCCGTGCACGCTATGGCTGCTGTTCCAGCCGTCGTCGATGCAAGTGGGCGTAGCCGTTGCGGTGCTGGTGTTCTCCACCTTTGTCGTCAGCGCCACGCGCAAGCTCTCGGATGCTTTGGAGAAGGCCTTTCGCCTGACCCGGCAGATGGAGCGTGCCCACAACATTTCCACCCGCGCCGCACAGACCGACGAACTCACCGGCCTGATGAACCGCCGTGCCTTCTTTGAACATGCCCAGGTGTTGTACGCCCAATGCCGTCACAACCGGCAACCGCTGTGTGCGCTGATGATGGACATGGACCACTTCAAGGAAATCAACGACACCTACGGCCACCAGGCTGGTGACCAGGTGTTGCGTCAGATCGGCGGGGTGATCAGCACGTCGTTCCGCCAAGCCGATGTGTACGGGCGCCTGGGCGGCGAAGAGTTTGCTGTGTTGCTGCCCAATACGTCGCTGGAAACCGCGCGGGATATTGCCGAGCAGTTGATCAAGGCCATTTCGGGATTGGCCTCCGAGCCGGTGCATGGGTTGACCGCCAGTCTGGGTGTGGCGTCCACCCATGCGCAGGATCAGGACTTGCACGGCCTGATGAACACCGCTGACAAGGCCCTGTATCGCGCCAAGGCCCAGGGCCGCAATCAGGTGGCAGTGGCGGAGTAGGGCTCAGGGCATCGCCTTGGCGAGCGCCCGGGCAACCTGGTCGGCGGAGTAGGGCTTGGGCAGGAACTCAAACCCTTCGTAACCGCTGTCGGCCAGTTCCTCGCTGTAGCCGGACGTGAGCACCACCGGCAAGTCCGCGCGCCGTTGCCGCAGTACTTTCGCCATGGCTACGCCGGTCATACCGGGCATCACCACATCCGAAAAAACGCCATCGAACGCCAGGGCGTCCGTGCCGGCCAAGGCGAGGGCCTGCTCCGCGTTGGTGGCCCAAGTGGTCTGGTAGCCCAGATCCTGGAGGATCTGGGTGGCGAAGCGGCCCACTTCGAGGTTGTCTTCCACGATCAGGATGTGGCGTTGCGCGGCATCGTGCGTGGGCGCAGGGCCTTGCTGCGGTTGCTCGTCAGGTAGCGCCTGTGGCGTCGCCTCTGGCAGGTATAGCGTAAAGACCGAGCCTTGCCCTGGGGTGCTGACGACTTCTACGTTGCCCCCGGACTGCTTGGCAAAGCCGAATACCTGGGACAGTCCCAGCCCGGTGCCTTTGCCTACGGCCTTGGTGGTAAAGAACGGCTCGAAAATGCGTTCGACGGCGTCGCCAGGAATACCGCTGCCGGTATCGGCCAGGGAAATGCTCACAAACGGTTGTCGGGCTTCCGCATCGCCCCGGATCCTTGGCATTGCTTCGACAGTGACCACGCGCAGGGTCAGGGTGCCTTGACCCTCCATCGCATCCCGGGCATTAAGGGCGATATTGATCAGCGCGGTTTCAAACTGGCTGGCGTCCACCCGCACATGGCAAGGGTGCTCGGGCAGTTGCACCTGCACGTGGATGCGTGCGCCGGTGACGCTTTCAAGCATTTCGCCAATGTTCTTGACCCGCTGGCCCGCATCGAAGACTTCCGGGTTGAGCGGTTGGCGCCGGGCGAACGCGAGGAGTTGGCTGGTGAGCTTGCTGGCGCGCTCGACGGTGTCGGAAACAGCGCTCATGTAGCGCTGGCGCCGCTCTTCGGAAAGCCCGGGCTGGCGCAGAAAGTCGACCGACGAGCGAATGATGGTCAGCAGGTTGTTGAAGTCATGGGCAACGCCACCGGTCAATTGGCCGATGGCTTCGAGTTTCTGCGACTGGTGCAGCGCGGCTTCGGCCTGGGTGAGGGCGGCAGTGCGCTCCATTACACGCTGTTCGAGGGTGGCATTCAGCTCGGTGAACGCCGCTAGGCCTTCGCGTACGGCGGCGTCGGCGCGTACCCGTTCGATATGGGCCCAGGAGCGTTCGGTGACTTCGCCTACCAGCGCCAGGTCGTAGGGTGACCAGACGCGCGCCTTCTTGTGATGCACCGCCATCAAGGCGGTCAGGCGGCCGTCCTTGATCAGTGGGAAACACACCGTCGCCAGGACGTCCAGGGCCTGATAGCTGGCGGCTTCCTCGGGTGGGAACTCCACCCGGTTGTCCTCAACCACCAGTGGCTCACCCGCGCGCAACTGCCGCACTGCCCGTGCGCCGAACGAGGCGAGGCTGTAGCGCCCTACAATGCTGGGCGAGCCCGGTGCCGCCCAATTGCCGCGAATGGTGAAGCCGTCTTCGTCGGCGTCCATGTCCGCGTAAGCGCAGTTGGACACCTGCAAGTGCTCAGCCAGCAGGCGTGTGGTGGTGGACATGATGGTTTCGGCGTCGGTGGCATTGGCCACCGCACTGCCCACGGCATCCAGCACGGCCAGGCGGCGGGCGAGGAACACGGTGGCGGTGGTTTCCGTAACGGTGTCGAGCATGCCCACGACCCTGCCTTGAGGGTCGCGGATCGGGCTGTAGCAAAAGGTGAAGTACGCCTGCTCGGAACCGTTGCCGCGCTCGATCAGCAGGGGGAAGTTCTCGATGTAGGTGGCATGCCCCTCGAACGCCGCATTGGCGATGGGGCCGATGTCTGCCCAAGCCTCATGCCACACCTCGCTGAACGGGCGGCCCAGCGCATAGGGCTTGTCCCCCAGAATCGGGATGAAGGCGTCGTTGTACAGCATGGTCAATTGCGGCCCCCACACAATGGATTGGGGGAAGCTTGAGGCGAGGCAAAGCGCCACGGTGGTCTTGAGCACATCCGGCCACTGCTCCAGCGGCCCCAGGGGCGAGCTTGCCCAATCATGCAGGCGAACCCGCTCAGCCATGTCGCTGCTGCTTTGCAGCCAATTCATCGCGAGAACACCTTGTTTGCCACCGCCTGTCGAACGCCTGAAGTCAGGTTAACTATCAACAGACCGGAATGACCGCTGCCAAGTTCAGCGCCATTATCCATGAGATGGCGATTTGATGCTGCAACCGTTTGATCGACCTGCACATTGACTTATTGCGCGCCGAAAACCCCCGTCCAGTAAATCCCTGCATCACTCTTCGGGTCCATGGCATACGCCGCGCCCAGTTCACGGAATTGCGGGTTCATCAGGTTGGCGCAATGGGCCGGGCTGGCCAGCCAGCCATCCACGACTTTGCGTGGGGTATCCAGGCCGGCGGCGATGTTCTCGCCGATGTTCTTCGCGATGTATCCCGCCAGTTCGGCACGGTCGCCAGGGGTACGGCCGTCATGGTCGAGGTGGTCAAAGAAATTGCCATTGGCCATGTTGCGCGTGTGGCTGTTGGCAGCGCTGGCCAGGTCTTCGTTCCAGGACAATGGTGTGGTCGCGGTAAAGGCCTGGGTGCCGCACTGGCGCGGCTGCGAACGCGCGGTGTTGATCAGGTTCAGCACCTGCCGGCCTTCGGTCTGCCAGTCGCCCAGGCCGCTGGTGAGCAGTGGGCGGGCGAGCACGATGCGCCAGTCCTGGCCGCTGTTGCTCACGCCGATATCGACAAATTGTGGATCCAGCACCACGCGGCAGAAGCTTTCGCGCACGGCCTTCATGGCTGCCTGGGCATCCTTGGGGCCGGACAGGCTGATGGCCTGCACGTTGACCATCGGGTACGCGGCCCGCGCCAGCGCCTGCTGCAGGTCACCGACATTGGTGGCCGGCAGCACCAGCCGCGTATCGCTGGTCAGCGGTGGCAGTTCCTGGGAACCCTGGTCGCCGCAGCGCTGCACCTGGCTGCGGTATTGGTTGATCTCTTGTACCAACTGACTTTCTTCATTCGCCATCGCGCTGGCGCAGAACACCGTACTGGCGGCCAGCGTCGTAAGACCCATCATCAATGACAGAACGCGCATGGACGTTACCCTTGAGCTTGAAAGTGCCCATGATGCGCGATGTAACCCGGTCTGGCGCAACGCCTTTTTTGTTTTTTTGCCTCAATGGATGTTCTGGAGGCCGTTGAAAGCAGCAAAGCGGCGCCATGCCATCACGCTGGCCAGCAGGATCAAGCCCAATGCCACGCTGAACGTTGTATGCAGGCCATAGGCCACGGATTGGGGAAGGGCGCGGGTGACATCCGGGCTGGCCCAGGCGAACACCGCCCCCAATGCCCAGGCGCCGACGATCAGCCCCAGGTTGCGTGACAGGTTTAACAGGCCCGACACCGTGCCACGACGCGCGCCCTCCACGTCGCCCATCACGGCAGTGTTGTTGGCGGCCTGGAACAGGCTGTAGCCGGTGGTCAGGATCACCAAGGCGCCCAAATAGACGAATAGACCCCAAGCGCAGGACAGCAGCAGGGCGCCACAGGCCATCATGCCCAGGCCGGCCAGCGTCATGCGCGGGCTGCCGAGGCGGTCGGTGAGCCTGCCGGCCGGTACGCCGGTGATGGCCGCGACGCAGGGGCCGACCGCCATGACCAAGCCCATCCATTCGGGATCGAGTCCCAGTCCTCGGGACAAGTAGAACGGGCCGACCACAAACGTGGCCATGATCACAGCGGCCACCAGGGCACTCATGACCAACCCGGTGCGCAACGACGCATCTTTTAATGATGGCCAGAAACCTGAGCCGGCCGAGGAGCGCGCGTGGGGCCGATCAACCGGCAAATAGCAACAGGCAAGGGCGACCGCCACCAATCCCAATGGCACGCCAACCAGAAAGATCGCCTGCCAGCCCCACACACTCAGCAACACGCCGCCGACACTGGGCCCCATCGCGGTGCCAACGGCCGACATCGTGCCCAGCAAACCCATCACCCGGCCGGTACGCGCCTTGGTGACGGTGTCACCGACCATGCCCAGGGCCATGGCCATCATCACTGCTGCGCCGAGGCCTTGCACGACGCGCGCTGCAATCAGCCACGCCAGGGACGACGCCATGCCGCACAACCCGCACGCCACGGCAAACAGCAGCAAACCGGCGAGCAACAACCGCCGCCGTCCGAACCGGTCGCCCAGACGTCCGGCGCTGACAATCACCGCCGTGATTGCCAGCAGATAGGCCAGCACCACCCATTGCACGGCGTGGAAAGAGGCATCAAACGCCCGCGTCAGGCTGGGCAGCGCGACATTGGCGATACTGGTGCCCAGGGAGGCCAGCAACATGGCCAGGGACAGGCTGACGAGGCTGCCACGTGAGGTGCTTTGCATGGACAATTCCTTGAATGAAGGCAACTGTCACAAATCTACGGTGTGGCTTAACATGGCGGAAGACGCATGGTGTGCAGTTAATACGTGCACCCGACGCCATATAAGGAGTGCTGATGCCCGATCTCAATCTGCTGATCACCCTGGATGTGCTGCTCGCCGAAGGCAGTGTTGCGGCTGCGGCCAAACGCCTGCGTCTGAGTCCTTCGGCCATGAGCCGAGCCTTGGCCCGTTTGCGCGAAACCACCGGCGACCCCTTGCTGGTACGCGCGGGTCGCGGCCTGGTGGCCACGCCCAGGGCGCTGGAGTTGCGTGATCAGGTCAGTCGTCTGGTGCAAGAGGCCAATGCCGTGCTGCGCCCCGTGCAATCCCTGAATATGAACCATGTGACGCGCACCTTCACCCTGCGTACCAGCGAAGAGTTTGTCGAAAATTTCGGTCCGGCATTGCTGGCCCGCGCCGCGAGGGACGCGCCCGGCGTGCGCTTGCGGTTCATCCACAAGGCCGACAAGGACAGCACTTTGCTACGCGAAGGCAGCGTCGACCTGGAGACCGGGGTGGTCGACCCCACTGCCGGCCCGGAAGTGCTGACCCAGGCGCTGTTTCGCGATCGCCTGGTCGGCGTTGTGCGCAGTGGTCACCCCCTCAGCCGGGGTGACGTCAGCGTCGAGCGTTATGCCGCAGGTCAGCACGTCTACGTATCCCGACGGGGCCAGGATCGAGGCCAGATCGACGACTTACTTGAATCCCAGGGCCTCACGCGACAGATCACTACCATTGTCGCCGGTTTCGCCGCTGCCATCGCCTTGGCCCGAGACACTGACTTGATCGCCAGCGTGCCGGAACGCTACACCGCCCATCAAACCGAGGGCCTGCACCGCTTTGCATTGCCGCTGACGTTGCCCACCTTCACCGTGGCGATGCTCTGGCATCCCAGGTTGGATGCCGACCTGGCCCATCGCTGGTTGCGCGGATGTTTGCGTGAGGTGTGTGGGCTGCAACAGGTACAATCGGCGCTGCCTTGACGTTAAACCCAGGAATTTGCATGTTCAGCCTTACCCGCTACACCACGCCGTGCCCCGAGCCCATCAATGCTCAGATCCTGCAGATGGTGGTGGACAACCTCACCGATATCAGCAGCGTGGCGCTGCCGCCGAGCAACCTGTTGTACAACATCTACCAGTACGCCATTGGCTTTGAGGTGCACCTTTACCTGGAGGCGCTGAACGGCGCCAAAGGCATCGCCGTCGAGTTGGTGGTGGCGATGGAAGCGGAAAAACTCATCGGCTTTTGCCTGTACCTGCCGGTGAAGGACGATTCGGAGGCCTGCGGCATTGCGTTCATGGCGGTACAGGTCGGTTACCGGCGTCAAGGTGTGGCGCGCGCAATGATGGGTGACGTGTTGAGCCGCTATCCCCATGCGGAACTGGCGTGCTCAGTGGAGAAGGTGCCGGCGTTCGAGGGCATGGGTTTCCAAGTGCGCGGTGCGCGGGGTACCCAGGTGCTGATGAACACGCGGGACTACGGCACGGAGGGCTTGATGGGCGTGCTGGATGTGGCGTCGATCTACCGCTCATTGGAAGTGCGGCAGATTCATACCTACCTGCTGCAAAAGCACGGCAAGCGCGCCATGGTGGATGCCGAGAAACAACGCGATCGGCACCTTGATCAACTGGCGCGCCGGGTGCAGCTGTTTCTACAGGATCGGGGCTGAAAGACAATCCCGCATTGGCCTTACGGCTTGGCCAGGTTGCCGTTGCCGCCAACACCGTCATCGGTAATGACACGCCCGCCGTGCCGGTTTATTCCTCGCCTGTCAGACGTTATTCACATGCGACTGCGATTGACCATCGCGAGGATGGTCGCCAGCAACTCCTGCTTCGCCTCTTCACGGCTGATCTCGCCGCTGGCTGCCGCCTGGGACAGCGCCTCCGCAGCGCCCAGCATGCCGCGCAGTCCCGCCTGGGACACGCGGCCGAAGGGCGACAGCGCGTCGCGGCATTTATCGAGGAAGATCGCCTCGTACTGGCGCTTGAGTGCTTCCAGCTCCGGCGAGCTGCTAAGGGCCGCAATCACCCCCGGGATTTCCCGACCCTGCAATAAAACGCAATCCACATAGGATTCGGCGATCACCCAGGCACGCTCTTCCAGCGTGTCGCCACTGGCCGCGATGGCGTTGGCGAAGACCTGATCCTGTCGCGCATCGAAGTCCTCATACAGCGCCGCCAGCAACCCGGCACGGGTGACGAAATGGTCGTACACCACCGGCTTGGTCACGCCCGCCAACTCCGCCAGGCGGCCAAGGGTCAGGGCTTCGGTGCCTTCATCGCGCACCAGTTGCCAGGCCACCTCCAAGAGTTGGCGCAGGCGATCTTCACGGGACAGGCGACGGCGGGGGGAGGTGGATTCGCTGCTTGACATGCTTATATACCAAAAGTAACTTACTAATCGTAACTTAAGCCTAGGCTAACCCCAAAGGGAGTCAATGTCATGCACGCACTCATCGTTGTTGCTCATCACGACCCGCAATCCCTCACCCATAGCGTGGCTGCGCAGGTGTCAGCCGGCCTTACTGCATCGGGCCACACCTTCGAAATCGCCGACATTGCCGCGGAAGGTTTCGACCCGCGCTACGCCGCCGCCGATCACTTAGTGCACCGTACCCGCGCCACGCCTCCGGCCGACGTGTTGGCCGAACAGGCCCGCATCGACCGCGCCGATGCGCTGGTGCTGGCATTCCCGATTTATTGGTGGTCGCTGCCGGGCCTGCTCAAGGGCTGGATCGACCGCGTCTTCGTCAACGGCTGGGCCATCGATTACGGCCCCGACACCCCGGTGGTGAAAAAGCTGCGGCACTTGCGGGTGCATCTGCTGGCGCTGGGTGCAGCGGACGCCGATGCGTTTGATCGACACGGCTACGCCAACGCGATGCGCACGCAAATTGACTACGGGATCTTTGATTACTGTGGCGCGCAGGTGGTGACGTCGGCGTTGTTGCTGGAGTCGGAAAGCGGCGCGGCGCAGGCGCATCTGGACAAGGCCAGGGCCTTGGGCAAAGGGCTGTTCGAAACCGAAACCGTGGCGGGTTGATTCAACCTTCGCGAAACAGGTCGTGGGCGTCAAGCAGGCGGTAGGCGATTTCCGGACGTTTCTCCATGCCCCGGCGGATGGCTGCCGGGATGGATTGGCGGGTCTTGCGGCACATGCCCGGCAGCTCGTCGATCACGATCTGGATACCGCGCATGCTCTTGACCTCGGTATGGCCGGGGGCCACGTGCACGCGGATGCCCAAAAGTTCGTACATCCGCTGCTGCATGTGCTCCAGGTCTTGCAGGCTCTTGAGGTCTTCCAGCCGGTCGAGCAGTTTTCTCTCTTCCTGTCGCGTCAGGTTGAGAATGCGCAGGTCGGCACCAGGCGCTTGCAGCAGTTGCTCGCGGTCGCAGACGCAGGCGCCGGGTGGGCAGGGTTGGCGAATTGTCATGTGCAGTGCCTCCCCATTCCGACGCCGCCCCTTTAATAGCTCAACTGAACCCCAAGACTGCCCAAGGCCTTCCAGTATTCAGGATAGGTCTTCGCGACGCAGTCCGGGTCCTGGATGCGGATCCCCGCGACTTTCAACCCCGCCAGCGCAAAGCACATGGCGATGCGGTGGTCGGCGTGGGTGTCGATCAGCGCGTTGCACGAGGTGCCGGCCAGGGCCGGATCGCTGGCCACCAGCAGGTCGTCGCCTTCGATGGTCGCCAGGCCCGGGCGGATCTCGTTCAGGCCGTCATGCAGGGCCTGGACGCGGTCGCACTCCTTGACCCGTAGGTTGGCCAGCTCGGTAAAGCGCACTGGGGTGTTGTTGAACGCGGCGAGTACCGCCAGGGTCGGGATGGCGTCCTGCATCTGCGAGCCGACGACTGTGGCTTGCATGTTTGGAAACTGCGCGATCACGGCCTGGGCCTTGGCATCCGGCTGGGTGAAATCCTGGGCGGCCACGCCGATGTCGATGCGGCCACCGGTCAACACTTCAGCGGCCCACAGGTAGGTCGCGGCGGAGGCGTCGGGTTCGATCAGGTAGTCGTGGGCGGTGTAGCCGGTGGGGGCCACGCGCCAGGTGGTGTCGTCGACCGCTTCAACCTGGGCACCGAAGGCGCGCATGCAGTCCAGGGTCAGGTCCACGTAGCCACGGGCACCAATGTCCTTGCCGGTCAACGCCACTTCAATCGGCGCTTCGCCACAGGCCGCGAGCATCAGCAGGGCCGATACGTATTGGCTGGACAGGCCGCCGTCGATCTCGAAACGCTTGGCCTTGATCTTGCCGACGCCGTGTACGGTGACCGGTGGGCAGCCGGTGGGGCTGTCGACCAGGATGCCGTTCTGGCCGAGGGTTGCCAGCAGCGGGCCGATCGGGCGTTTTTGCATGTAGTCATCGCCGTCCAGCACCACGGTGCCTTCCACGGTGGCGACGGCAGCGGTGAGGAAGCGCATGGCGGTGCCGGCGTTGCCGAGGAACAGTGGTTGCGACGGCAGTTGCAGTTTGCCTTGGCCGGTGACGACGAAGGTGGTGTCGTCCGGCTCGTCGATGGTTACACCCATCTGGCGCAGGGCTACGGACATGTGGCGGGTGTCGTCGCTCTTGAGCGCGCCGCTGAGGCGGCTGGTGCCGTTGGCCAGCGCGGCAAGCAGCAGGGCACGGTTGGTAATGGATTTGGAGCCGGGGGGCGCGACCTTGCCATTGAGGGGGAAGTTGGGCGGTGTAACGGTCACGGTTTTCTGCGAACTCAAGGTACAAGGCTCCTGATTCAAGGCAAGGTGGAACGGAGTGGCCGACGGGCGGACTGGAATAATCGGGCATAGACGCCGTGCTTGTCGAGCTTGGGGTCGTGGCCGCTGATATTTACTCGGTGTATGTGGGAACTGGCGTGCCTGCGATGCAGGCGCCTCGCTCCCTCTGATACGCCCAGCAGTCCTTTACCGCTTCGCCAACCAATACGCGTGCAGTGCTCGTGCTGCCGGTTCGAGTTCGCTGACGCGTTGCTGGTGTGCTTGCACGTCCAGGTCGGCGGGCAGTTCGAAGTTGTCCTGTTCGGCGCACCAGGAGATTTTTTCCAGCAGTGCTGCCTGTTCTGCCGGCAGCGCCGGCCAGTTGCCGATGGCCGCGCCGCGGATGTAGCCAAAACACCATTCTTCGGCCAGGGTCACGTTCTGGCCCTGGTGTTCGGTTTCGTCGAAGCGAGCCTTGAAGCCCTGGGCATCGGTGGCCAGCTGGCTTGCCAGGGTGTTGATGTGGCGCACGCACAGTTCGAGGAAGCTTTGCGCTTCATCCATGTTGTTCCACTCCGGGTTCTGGCCGCCCCAGATCGCCGGGAACCACTCAGCCACATCCACCTGCGCCGGGCTGGACACCAAGGCGGTGAAGTAGCCGTCGAGTTCGGCCAGGTTCAGCACCGAATGGTCGTCGCCGTACTTGAGCAGGGTGTTTTCGATGAACTCGAATTCGGCAGGGGTGAGGGGGTGGGCGTGCATGGGCATATCCTTTAAACGTCGAGCGCCGCGAATTGATGCCGAGCGCGAAAAACTCACGCTGTAAACTGAGATAAACCACTTCAGGATCTTTTGCATCCCTTGCAACAGAATGTCAAAACAGGTCAGAAGGTTGGTCTGAACATCCAAAATGATGATCGAGCCATCCTCCGCATTAAAACCCTTACCACCACCGATCAGGACTACATCACCCGAGTAGTGAAACAAGCCACTCAGGGCGCACTGGGCGCTTCTCTAGTGAAGGGAAGTATGTCGACTCAGGCCAGTCGCGCAGGTCCTGCCGGTAGGCCTGCAACTGCTTATATTGCGCGATGGTGAGTGTTGTCGGACGCTCGGCCTCAACTTCATCCCGGTGACGTGCAATCAGTGGGTCAGTAAGCAGCAGCGCTTTATCTCGCAAGGCACGCTCGCGGCGTGCCATTTCTTCCGGTGTTGGCCCTGGAGCAGGAACAGCCTTAGGGCGCCCTTGCTCATCGCTGGTCAATACTGAAAAGCTTGTGGCAATAGTCGCTTCGATAGCCCGATGCTCATCCTCTGAAACATCGACAAGTTCGTCTTCCGCAGGTAACAAGCAATTGGGGTTTGGCACCTCAATTAATGGTGCAACAGCGGACGGATCAGGCGTATCAATCAATGGTTGCACGGCTTCAAGATCAGGAATATCTACAGTAGGAGCTACCGCATTCACGTCAGGAACCAAAACCGTCTCCGGGACATCAACGGCCCCCTCTTTCCACTCCGGGTTCGGAACCTCAACCAACGGTCGACTCCAGCCAGGCATTGGCCCCTTTACCACCGGAGTACTCCATGCAGGGTCCGGCACTTTAATCATCGGCGGCTTCCAATCTGGATCGGGGATCGATATCAGTCGAGTGCCATGGAAGTCGTCACGATAAAAAACATTCTCCCGCGCGCTGTAAAAAATCTTCAATTGTTATCTCCCGCGAGCTGTGATGATGGCCGTCAGTGATGCTGGCTGGACCGATTGTTGAGCCTCATCAACTTGTAATCGGCATCCATTAACGGTTCCCATAGAGTAATAAGCCGTTGTTATGTGTCGTACGGATGCATCGTTACTCCGCAGGACGATAGACGTGACATTGATAAAGGCATTAGGAAATGCGAATGGCCAAGTCACATCTATGGTGGCGCCACCTCCTGGGATGTCCCCAATGAGCACCTCTTTCCATTGAACAATTTCTCCGGTGTCAATATTTTTTGTATAGCCGTTAGCGGTTAAGTTTGCCGCGTCAACGACAGACGCCGGCCGAAGTCTGACGACCTCACTATTTATGGTTCTGCGCATGTATGGCGCAGCAGTCGGTGATGCATCAACAAACCCAGCGAAGTCTGCGTTGTCTGCCCCAAGACGGCCAGCCACAGAGGTGGCTACAAACGCGCAGTTAGCAATATACGGACCCGAGTAGCCTGGGCCTTGCGTCGACACGGCTGTGTTGCTGGTTATTGCAGGAACAAACAGCGCTGTCGGGACCGTCAGAATCCCGCTGTAGCTGTACGTCATCGTAGGGCCGGTGACGGAGTTATCGGCGTTAACAGTTCGCCAAGTAAATCCACCAGTTCCTGAACTTCGATTGCAAACCGAATTGAAAGCGTTAGTAAACTGCCCGTCAGTTCCGTATGAAACGAATGCCCCTGGGTTGTTAATAGGCAAAGAGTTAGCAGTAATACATATGCTGTATAAACTAGGCGAGTAAGGACCGCCGGATGTTGGCAGCTTCCCAGAAAGGGAGTTGTCTACCTGGGTCTTGGTGTAAGCGTCCGAGATGCCATAGCCGCCCAACGACGTCGCCTTGTTGGCCTTAGCCGCCAAAGCGTTAGTCATGGTCGTAGCAAAGTTCGGGTCATTGCCCAGAGCAGCGGCAAGCTCGTAGAGTGTGTCTAGTGCTGCCGGTGACGAGTTCACGAGGTTCGATATTGCCTGCTGAATCGCAGACGTAGTCTCGGGCTTGGTGAAGGCATCTGTGATGCCATAACCGGCCAGGGTTGTTGGATTACTTGCTCCCGTCACCAAGCCTTTAACATTGATAGTGACCTTGGTGTAAGTACCTGCTGCGACACCGGTATCAACGAGCGTTAACGCTATTTCTGTATCGCCAGTACCGTCATAGCTACCACTTCCACTTACCGCTCCCTTGAACTTTAGAGTTCGGGAAGCCGCCAATCGAGTCGCTTTACCTACCGTCGTCGTACCGTCGATGATTTTCGCAATCGCCGCTCTTAACCAGGCTGTCCGATTACCCAACTGCTCTGCCTGTTTGTTGGCGATGCCACCAGGCCCACCCAGGACGCGATCAGACGTTTCGATCTGATAAGTGCCCTCAGCAAAGTCTTCTGTTTCCGGCAAGTTAGCCATTAAGCACTGCTCCCATGGTTGTACAGCCCGTCATAGCGAGCGGTGCCGTTGTATCGAATGGCCGCGGCCTGGTATTCAAGCGAGGCAAGGCGACGCCCTGCAGGCGCGATGGAGGACAACATACGGCGTATAACGTCCGCCTGGTCGTTGGTAATGGGGTCTTTGAAAATCACGCGATAGGCAGCCCAAGCGCGGGAATCGCCATATACATAAAGCCCGTCGAAGGCGATGCTGCCGTCGTAAGTGCGTCCTCCGAGCCCTTCCTGGAGTTCGACCTCACCGAAGCCCAGCAAGCGAATGATCTCGCGGATCGCCCAGGGCGTTCCCTTATAGCGGTGCAACTCGACAGCGTTTTTGATCAAGTTTCTACGGGCATCCTCCGACTCAGCCAAAATCCAGACTGCCTCATCAAGCAGGCTGAACTGGTCGGCCAGCACGGGAAGCAACGGTGCCTTTACCAAGTCGACGAGGTAGACCAGCATTGGGTTCAGATCAATGTCGGCATGTCGCTCTTCCAACAGCTTGCACAGCAGTGAAAAACGCTCATCGCCCGCCAGTGCGGGCGGTAATGTCAGATCAGCCATCGGCGGTCCCCGAGTAAAGGATCTCGATGCTGGAGCAATCCGCCCAGCCATGGCGTGGGAGGTCTAGCGTTGCAGCCGGTAACTCCAGGGCAGATCGATACACGCCCGCCACTTGAAGCCTGGCGTTGAGTTGCTCAGGAACGATGTCTATGCCAAGCCCGACACGCAGCTCCTGCGCGTAAACCTCAGCCGCCCCTTGCACAGCAGCCAGCGTGGATTCCTTGTCGGCCCAGGAGTAAAGGGTGATATGCGACTTGATACGCCAGTCTGTCCTGGCTGGCATCTGGGCTCGTACCGTGTCACACAAGGGGCGCAACTTTTCCCCGCTCAGATAGCTTTCGACTTGTTCCAGAAGGTTCGTCGTGGGCATTCCTGCTTCAGTCAGCGGGTGAATCGCGACCTCGCCATCTGGCAGGCCGTCGTCGGGGCCACGCACTGCCACATCAATGATGGACTGGTGAACTGACAGCGCGTGGTATCTGTATGCACCGCGACTGCCTGCAGTGGTGTAAGCCTCAGGGGCAAGTATGATCCGTTGCTTATAGCGGTCATCAGACTCGTCCTCAACGCCATCGGCCGGTATGGCGCTGTTGCTCGCAGTCAGCCCAACGAACGGTTGGCCAACCAAGGTGTTGATCTGGCCGATAGCCCAACCATTTCCAACCACACCCACTGTTTCGCAGATCGCAGACACTTGTACTGAAAGTGTCCCTGCCTTAATTACCGCGTCCTGGCGCGTGAGGAACGCTACAGCACCGTTTTGATTGGTGATCCGTGTGTTTTTCGGAATCAGGCGATCCTGGGGCTGCGGCTGCGATGCAACGAACAAGAAGGGGCTGACTGCTCCAACCGCCAACAACCGGGGGGTGCCGACCAGGTCGCCCAGGTAATCTAGGATTGGACCAGCGCTGAAACGCACCAGGAGCTTTTCCCCGGCGCTCTGAATCGCTGCCTTGATACGGGCCTCGGAATAGGCCACCTGGTTAATGAACAGGCGCTCAATCTGAGCCGGGAACAGCGATTTGCCTGAGTCTCGCTCGTAGAGGGCAATTAGCTCGGCCTCGATCTCTGCGGGGTCGATTTTCACGAACTCGGGTTTAGGCAGCTCGCGCATATGGCACCTCGGTCAGTTGAGGAATGCCGTCGGCTACACGCCATTGCACACGCACAGTGATGTGCTCGACATCAATGCTGACTTGTACCTGGACGACTGATACGCGGGTTTCCCAGCGGCGAATGGCGTCGACGGCTTCACGCACCAGGTGCGGAGTGACTCGGTTTGTGGGCCAGTCGATATATAGATGTAGGTCGCTGCCGAACTCAGGCCGGTGTGCATCGCTGCCCTTGGGGGTGGTCAGGATGATGCGGATAGCCTGGTCGATGTCGCGCAGACCTTCGACCACCTCGCCGGACGTGCCGAGGGCGGGCTGCCAGTGGGCGGCGGTGATGCTGGTGTAGGGAGTGGGCGTCGTCATGCGCCCATGATGGGAAAACCAACTGACGGTGGCTTTTAATCGAGTTTAAAGACCAATCCAGTTAGATTAGCGAAAACAACTGGATGATGGGTTGGTATCAATGAGCAAAGTCGATGGTACGCCAGGTTACAGAAAGGACAGCTTCAATTGCCCGCGTTGTGGCGCATTTGCCGGTATGAAATGGAACGACTTGCTTCTGAATCTCAATGAATACGCGTCCATAGCTCTTTCGCTCTGTGATGCCTGTCGTAAGCCAAGTGTTTGGATCAATGATGAAAGCGGTATCTCCAGGGGATCAAGGGAAGGCAGGCCGTTGCTAGGACTTTTAGGTGGCACTCGAGCCCTGATATTCCCTCAAGAATGTGTTGCTCCTCAGGCGGAGGAGGATATGCCTGAAGGGATCAAAGCGGATTATGAAGAAGCCAGATTGGTTTTCAGCCACTCGCCTCGCGCAGCGGCTGCACTGCTTCGACTGTGTGTGCAGAAGCTTTGTGAGGAGCTTCTAGGCAAACCAGGAAAAATCCACAACCAAATTGGTGAGCTTGTAGAGTTGGGGTTGCCCAGCCGACTGTTGAAAGCGTTCGATACCATTCGTATCTTCGGAAATGAGTCGGTGCATCCAGGAACTGTCAATCTCAATGACAGCCCAGAGGTCGCGCTTGCGCTCTTTACCCTGCTGAACATTGCCGTTCGTCACTGCATTACAGAAGAGAAAGAATTAGAGGCGATACGTGCATTAACCCCTGAAAACAAACGACGGGACATCTAGCTAATGGCTGTGATGGTTTGAGTTTCCACCACCATCCATGATGGTGCCGGTAGCTTCGACGCTTCCGTCGACCAGCAAACTACCTGTTATTGATAGGTCTCCGATCAGGGAGACCTGAGGCACATTTAATGTTGCTGAAGGCGCCTTGACCACGACCGGCTCTCCGGCTTCAACAGTGATATTTCGCCCGCACTTCACACGCAATGCCCCAACACAATCAAGTGTCATGACTCCTGCAGCTCGGTCGTAGGTTGAAACCGTCCCATCGCTGAAGCGGACATAGTCGGTATCTTCATCTACAACTGGCGGTGGCTCAGCAGTCGAGTAGATCCCGCCCAGGTACACACCACCGACACCATCGGCATCGAGCAGCACCGCGACCTGCTCCCCCAACTCGGGCATCAGCGGGCGGCGCTGAGTACCCTGCGTATTGCGCTGTGGCACGTGGAGCCAGTAGCTCTCAACACCATCACGATCATCCAGACGGACTCGCACGCGACAGGTTGGGTAATCCACAGCGCTGATCTCACCGTACTCAAGCTCAATGCCCATCAGGCCACCACCTCGTGTTGGATGCCGTAGGTCGACAGCGCCAGGTCAGGCTTGGTGTTGGCCAGGCTCAGGTTGATCGAGGGTGCCGAAATGCGACACAGCTCTTTATCCACGGTGTAGCCAGTTCGGCTGACACGGTGATGCGAGGCCGTGATCAGGTAGTTTCCGCCAAGTTTGCCAGCGGCCACCAGGGTGACGATGTTGCCGCTGACAAGGTCAGGGCGCCCCATACAGCTCCAACTGCCTGTTGTTCGCTCGCGGTTGGCTTTGGCCAGGTCGGCTTTGGCCTTGGCTTTGGCGACCTCCGCTGAGGCACTGCGCTTGCGCTGTTTCTTCGTGTCAGCGCTGGTTGTGGCCTTGCTGGAACTGCTGGGCACGGCAACGGTTTCGCCATTGACCATCTTGTACGCGATCAACTGTTTTTTGGCAGGCTCTTTGTGTTTCACCTCAATAGCCTTGGGCACCACCGTAATCTGGTCACGCAATCGCACGCTGGCGAGGTCCTTCAAGATCAAACTGGCTACAGATACGCCACTGGCCAGCTCGCTGATTGCGTGAAACACCATGCGTTTGCCGGTGACCTTGAAGGCATAGTCGTACTCGCCAGCCAGGTTTCGGAGGAAGGCCAGGTCCGACTCCTGTTGAGTCAAGCGGTCCAGTTTGATTGGCTCGATACGACCAACTAGCTCCAGCCCCTGACGGTCGGCAATCTGTTTGGCCACAACGTCCAGCGTCATGTTTTCGTAGGCTTTATGTTCAGTGGTACGCAGAGCGGTCTGAATGCCGGCAGCGAGGGCACGAATGCTGATGGTCGACGGCGGGCAGTTCAGTTCCACCTCGTCTATTTCAAAGCTGCCCACCGCCCGTAATGGCTTGCCTTCCCAGCCTATGGACAGTTTCAGGGTGTCGCCATGTCCCGGATACCAGGCGTCCCGCCACTTGCCCTCGGTGTCCTCCAGTTCGACCTCCAGGCTATCAGCCTCACCCGTCAGAAAGTCGGAGTAGGTCAACGACAGCAGGTGCTTGCTGATGTCGCGGGTGATATTGCGTTGCTGGTAGGTCAGCACGAAGCGCGCTTCGGGTACCTGAGCGGGAATCAACGCATCCATGGTGGGAGATCCTCGGTCGACGTCACGGGGTCCAGCATAGGGATGGCCAGCGTCAGCCCAGCTGGAAGCGCGGCGGTGATGGGCACATGGGTGTTTGCTTCGACGATAGGCAAATAGCGGTGAGCGTCACCGTAGTAGCGCCAGGCTAATTGATCCCAACGCTCTCCCTCAGTGGTTACGTGGGCGATAAACATCAGGCTCTCCTGGTCAGGACTTGAGCTGCCAGGCCTGCGAGGCGGGTACTGGCGCTGTTCAGGGTGGTGGCTGCCTGTCCAAGGGACTCGCGGGAGCTGGCAAAGCGGTCGACGATGTTGCCCAGGTCTACTGGATTGAGACTGGACCGGGAGCCCATCACGCTACCCAGCACGGAGTCACTCAGACGTGACAGATCGGCGCCGTCATCGAGCAGGCCTGCCGCGTCCTTGAAGCCCTGGAGCGGCTCAATAGCCCGAGCGGTGATGCCGAGCAGTTGCGGCACCTGCCCAAGAATCATGGACGGACTGCCGCTTTTGGTGGAGTCGTACACGTTCATTCCCGCACGCAAGACGTTGCCCACGGTTTTTGCATGAGCAATAGCCATCTGCGTTGGGCTGGCAGGCGGCGTCAATTTAGAAATCAGCCCCGGAGAGCCAGTCACTGCTGCAGGAGTGCCACTCAATGCCGGATCTAGCAGCCCCGGCCGGAGTACCTTACGGTTAAACGCTCCCGTGTATTCCTTGAGGCTTACCTGGACCGTTGCGGCGGCGATTTGGCCCACAGCGGTTCCCCGTCGCATGGTGTTGCTGATGTCGGTGATGACGTAGGCGCCCAAGTACTCGCCGCTGCCCATCACGAATGCCAGCGGCTCGTGCTTGCTCTTGGCCTGGCGCAGTGCGCGCAGCCGCTCCTCGGGATCACCCAGCAACGGGTGCAGGACCATCGTCAGGTTGCAGGTGTCCAGTCCTTCGCCAATCCACTCCAACAAGGGCTTGCCTTGGATACGAGCATGCTCCGCCCAATCGGCTGTGCCGCTTTGCTCCAGGCCGCTGATGCCGCCTGCAACGTCGAACTCAATGTCTCCCAGGATCGCGAACATCAGGCAAAGCCCTCGTCAGGTGACCCGTAGCTGCGGCGACGTTTATCGTGGAAGTAACGATCCATGTTCTTCACGAACTCGGCATAGCCTGCTTGCAGCCCCTGGGTGACCTGTTCACTCACGTTGGGTCCACCCGGAACATTGATCTGGGGAGAGAAATGGAAAGTAGGCGCCGCGCCTGCACCTGGTGTGCTGCCCTGACCGGAACCTGCGAAGCTACCCATCATGCTCGCCCTGGACACCTCAGTCGGGTTTGGTGGCAGCATGTCGACCTTCGATTGACCCGCCATGCTCAGCGCCGCCTTGCCCACCAGGTCGGATTGAGCGGTGATGCCAATGGCAGCGCCTTCGCTGATGTTTGCGCCATACCCCATGAACACACGGCTGGGCGACTGGATGCCCAGGGTTTCGGTAAACCAGCCCTTAATAGATGAGCCAATGCCCAGCACACTGTCTTTCAATGCACCGGCCATGTTGCTGATGCCGTTGACCAGTCCTGTCACCAGCATGCCGCCGAACTCACTGAACTTGCCGGGCAACTCAACCCCGAAGTAGCTCATCACGCCAGCGAAAGCACGGTAGAACAGCCCCAGCGGAGAGAAGTCCAGGATCAAGCTTGTGATGCCGGACAGCCCGCCGTTGAAGCCAGCTTTGATCTCAGTCCACAAGCCGCTGAAGAAGCCTTTGATGGGCTCCCAATAGCGGTAGATCAGATACGCGCCCAGGGCGATGCCGGTGATCAGCAGGCCGATGGGGTTCATCAGCAACGCTCTACCCAGCCAGAGGACAGCTTGACCAGCGAGCTTGAGACCGAACAACAACGTCCCGCCGAGGATCTTGCCCAGGAACAAACCACCACGCGCCACCATCATCAGCGGTGCGCCGAGTGCCATAGTGACGCCGCGTAAGAACAGGCCGCTGTACCGGGCAACCGTGAGCAAACCGCTGCCAATACGTGTGAGGCCGGTGACTAGGGGCGCGAACTTGCCCATCTGCCACATGCCACGCAGCAGAGTCCATTTGGCGGACACAGTAGTGATGGTGGTGGACATCGCCACGAACGGTGACATCACCAGGTTGGCGCCATAGGCGAGACCGATGAAGGCCAGTTTGCCTGCCAGCAGGCCGCCGACGAGGCCGACAACACCTTTGATGATGGCGGGGTTTTCGCTTGCCCAGGTGGAGAACGATGCCATCAGCGGCACCAAAGCCTTGGTAACATCTACTAGGGCAGGTAACAACGCATTACCTACTGAAATACCTATGTCTGAGAGATTGATTCTTAAGTTTTTCAGCTGCTCTTTAGAGCTGCCCATTCGCTTCGTCCAATCCTCATCCAGTACACCTTTGTCGGCAGCACCTTTACTACCGGCTTTAATATCGCCTAAGTCTTTTTGGTTCGCGAGCGCAGGACGAACAAACGAAAGTACTTGCTGATCAACAAACAGCTCTCCCAAATTGTAGGCTTCATCCAATCGGGCGAGCGCTATTTGCTTTTCTTGGTCATCTTTTAAGTCGAGCGCTTTCCCATATTGGGCAGCAGCTTCGGGCGCCTTCTTCCCAAGGTGTACCGTCAGTATTTTGATCATCGCTTCAGCAGGCGAAAGACCTTCGCTGACTAAGTTCTTCATGCTGCTTTTAAGATCAATACCCGCCTTCTCAAAGGCCTTTATTGAATCTGGAGCGGTAATTTTTGAAAGAAAGTTTTTGAAGTTGTTAGCGGCCTCATCATTTGTGCCTGCGCCACGCCGAGCTATTTGCAGTGACGCTCCGATTTCAGCAACGGCTCTTTCGCCTGTAACCCCTAGTGCAGCGAACTGTGGGGTCAGCTGTGGCAACCACTTTGCCATGTCAGCGAGTTCGAACTGGCCGCTTTTCCCGGCGAATGCCAGCATGTTCATTGAACGCTCTAAACCAGCAGCGCCAATACCCAGGTTATCGTTCAGTGCAATAGCAACAGAACCAAGATCGTCCATGCTAGCCCGGGTTGCGGTCGCGGACTTGGCCATCACTGGAGCGTAAGCAGCAAGTTCCTTGGCGCTCGATATACCCCCCGCGATCAAGACGCCCGTGCCCTTGGCCACGTCGGTTTGAGTTTGGTTCCATCTCAACGCCGCCCCACGCATCACATCACTAAGGCGTTTTTCCTCGGCCTCGTCGAAGCCGCCTGTAATGGCAATGTCACGGGTCTGGTCTTGAAAATCGATAGCCGTACGCATCGACTGCACCACTGGCGCGCCCAGGGCGACTCCAGTACCGATGGTCTCCATTGCCTGGCCACGCAGATCCCCACGCTTGTTCTTCAGCGTTTCGCCACGAGCAATGCTGGTGTTGAGACGCTCCTGTTTCGCCTTGAGCTGTTCAATGGTGCGGCCGACCTGGTCGTATTGCCGCCGAAGACGCTCGACGCCGGTACCGCCTCTGGCGATGGACGCCGCCAACTCTGTGCCCATCAGCTTCTGCTTGGTGGTCAAGCCATCGGTAGCGCGGCCCAGCTGCTGCACAGTGGATTTAGCCGAGCCAAACGCGGCGTGCAGGCTGCCCGATACCACGGCACCAATCTTTAACCCGACCAGGACTTCATTAGCCATAATTTGCTACGCTGCAAGCATGTTTGAAAAAGCCGCTCTGCTCACCGCCAAAACCCTTTATGCACTGGCCATCGGCGTCGGTGTGATCTGGCTTGCCTGGCTCTGCCTGGCGAACCTGCCCTTGTGGGCGGCGGTGCTGATGTTCTGCCTAGGACTGCCGTTGCTGGCCCTGGCAGCCGCCCCTATCGCAGCGGGCGGCGCATTATTGGCGGGAGTGGTAGTGGGGTTGGTAGCTTTGATCAGCGGTTCATTTGCTCGGAAAGTTCGATCCGGCGGTTGATCTCTCGCTCACAAACATCAACCCAAAACCAGTACCGCTCCATCTCCAGCTCGTCGATCTCAGACGGTTGCATCCTCAGTACCAGGAGCAGCGCTTCGTCCCAGGAATGCAGCAAGGTCTCCTCCGCCCACCATTTCCCGAAACACCGCACTGACTGTTTTCGAGTCAGCAATGTCCAGGTCCATCAAGTCCTCCACGGTCATGCCGGTCATCTTCGCTACAAGATGATCTTCCATGGCCGCTTCGTCTTTGGAGTTGCTCTGGGCGTTACTGAGGTCTTTACGTTTGAGGCGAGTGATCGGCAGCGAAGTGATCTGTTCACCTGCAGCGGATTTGAAAGGGAACTTGAGGGGGATACTGAGTTTGTCGGCCACGTTCGTTACTCCAGGTTGATCAAGTGATCGGTTGCTCGAGAGCCCTGAGTGTCGCGCCTGGCCGTGGCGCTGGCTTTTAATCTAGTTTAAAGAAGAAGCCCCGCACAATGGCGGGGCTTCGGTTTTGCCGTCCTGGCGGCTTCGATCCATCGAAGCGATCCTATCGGTCTTACGCCTGACCGATGTTCTTCCGGTACTTGGACAACTGATCCTCACCGCCTACACGGAAGATGTTGGACAGGTAGTCCAGTCGCACGATTTCCTCACCGTTCAACAGCTGGCGCACGTACGTGGCCGAGAACGGCGTTTCGAACTTGGTGGGGTCACGTGGTTTGTAACTGCCCAGGGCGTATTCCTTGAAGGTCACTGTCATCAGGGTGACCAGGGGGATTTCATCCACCAGCCCCGCACTGTTGAACACTTGTACGTTCGAACGGCACTGCAGCTGAACACTTTTGAACGGTGTGGCCAGCTTCTTCGCCGCATCGTAGTAGAGGCTGTTCCACACGATCTTGCCTTCCAGCTTGTCGAGGCCGTCAGGCAATTCAATCAGGCCGACCATGCCCAGTCCTTGGAAGTCAGACATGACGGCTTTGACCGTGCCGAGTTCGATCTCCTCGCAACGAGCAAAGAAGCTGTTGCCATCCAGATATACGTTCGCGTTGGCGATCCGATGCGCGCTAAAACCAGCCATTATTCGGCTCCCAGTTTGACCAGGTATTCCCCGGTGATTTCGGTTTCAAAGGTGCCGCGTTCAAAGGGCACCGGCACGGTGAGCTTGTAGTTGATCAGCAGGTTGCCCAGTTCGATCTGCGTCTGTGGATTCCGTGTCGGATCAAACCAGCACTCACCGCCGAGCAGAGCCTCGTCGCCGATCAGCTTGCGGAAGAACTGGTTGACGCTTTCAGTCAGGCTGTCGATCAGCGAGTTCGTGATCGGCATGTCAACGAACTGCAACGAGCTGTAGCGAATCGATTCGTCGGCCACATCCTTGGTCCGGCGCACGTTTTCGAAGTTGCGCATATGGGTCACGGTGGGCCATGCCGCCGTTCGGTTGCCCCAAAGACGCAAGCCGGTACCGAACGAATTGAACACGGTGGTCACGCCGTTTTCGTTAAGCAGGTTGACTTCGCTGTTCGGATCGTCGACCCGCGCCGTCAGCGGCCGTTCTAGACCAATGACCCCAACCAGCTCCTGGTTGGAGCTGGACCACCAGTACCCCTTGTCGTTATCTACCTTGGCCCGTAGGCCAGCGGCACGGATCGACAGAGGCTGTAGCCGCTCGCTGTTGGTGCGTGCGTTATAGACTTTAACGTGCGGGTAGCACAGACGCGCCCGGTCGCTGCTGGTATTGAAGTTAATCACGCCAAGTGGGCCGCGACCCGCAACGACTTGCTGCACGGTACTACCGATGGGCGCATCAATGTAGGCGACGCCGCCCAGTTGGGTTGCTGACGCGATCAGCTCCACGCTCACTGGGCCCAAGGTGCTGAACCCAGGCGCAATGAAAATCTTGGGGAAGAAACCGAACAGGTTGTAGCTGTCCGGGAACGCCTTCAGGCCCGTTCGCCGACCAGCCAGGGTGACCGAGCCAATGATGTCAGCGGGAGTAACCTTGCTCGGATCAGCGTGGGTGTAGTCAGCCTTGACCTTTGCTCCTACGGGGATAGCGCCTGCTGACATGCGCGTGACGCTGCCGGTCAGCAGGTTCACGGAGTAGTCGGCATCCGGCACGTAGGTGATGGTACCGTCCTCGGACTTTAACGCCAGTAATTGCAAAGCACCGTGCTGCAGTTGCAGCAGGTCATTGTCACCAAACTGACGAGCCTGGCCAACGACGTTGCTGCGATGGACCGCTGGATCAAGCACGTTGATCACCAACACCGTCCCGGCGCCGAAAGCGTGAATGCCCGCGAGCGCGTCAGCAATGCTGAAACCTTCCAGGTCTGGACCGAACTGGGCGTCGTCCACTTCGGTCTGCGACAACGTCAGTTCGTTGACCGGACCAATCGGCGCGGTACCCACCAAGGCGATGACCGCAGACTTGACCACGCGAATAGCCCGAGGGCCGCGCTCGACCTCGATAGTCTCGATGCCGTGTAGATAGTTAGCTGGCATTGGCTTTTGCTCCTTTCTTTTCGGCAGTCGGCAGCGGCACCAGGTGCTTCAGCTCCACCAACACCTGGGTGTATTCGTGATCAGCTGGAAGCTCGACCGGCTGACCAGGTATCAGCTGCACATCGAGCAGTTCACGCGCTTCACCGACGCGCAGTGATGCGCTGCTTTGAGGGCCGGTGTAACGGTATCGGGTCAGTGTCATGGGTAATCCTCGAATCGGGCTTCTGTCATCGGCGGGCCGTCTTCAAGGCCCATGATTTGCAGTTGGACGGCACGGGTGGCAATGCTCAAGCCGTATTGCCAGAGCCCTTGTACCTGGCCAATAAAGTTTTCGGCGGTTGGTCGACAGGTCATGTCGCAGTGCGGCGGCTTCCAGCCGGTCAGGCATTCACGGATTCGATCCAGGTAGCTGATCGCGCCGCTGGTGCCATGAAGTTGGCGAAACACCAGAGTCAGTTGAAAGCTCATGTTGCGTGCCTGGAACACCGCGTCAGTGGACTCCGACGCACCGAACGTTGACTTGCCGTAGGCCACCAGGATCGCGCCGCACGCATGGTTGAGTCGGTACTGGGCCGGGTTTTCGGGGAACAGCTCAATGGCCAACTCCCGGTCAAAATCCTTTTTCAACCGAGTGACAAAAGCGTCCAGCAGTTGCTCGGTCAGTGTCTTTGCCCTGGGTTGGCTCATCAGTAACGCTCCCAGCGGTCATCCGTGAATTGAGGACGGCGCGCACGAACCCTGATCTCACCAGGCTCCGGCGCGGCCTGGCCGGTCGGCATACCCAAGGTGACTACGCCGTCGCGGATGCTTTCCAGCAGCTTGATGGTGTCCTTGCGGCTGTCCTTAACAGGATCCGGCATCGTGCCTTCCGGGCGGCGCTGGTAAAGCCAGTGCCGCGCCAGGTACACCACGGCGTCACGTAGTACGGTGGGCACCGGATCCAGTGGCAGGTTGTAGCGCCCGCGCAGATAGCCATCCACCAACTCCTCAGCCTGACGCACGCCGTCACCAATGACGGTTTCGTTCGGTTGCTGGGCAGCCGGGTCATCGTTGGAAAGCTGGATCAACGTTATTTCGGGGATGGCGTTGCCGATATCGGCGCGAGTGCAGTAGCGCATGGCTGGCCTCAGATACCCCGAACGATGCGGATGACATCACCAGCTGCAGTCGCAACATCCATAGCAAAACCGTTGGACGCGCCTGCAGCGAGTTTCACAGCTCGGCCAGTGGCGTCAGACTCCACCTGGTCACCGGCGGCTATTGCGCCACCGCAGGTGATCAGGCAGATGCCCAGGACACTGACCGGAGCTACGTTGTCGGCCTGGGTGTCAGCCTGCACCGTACCCAGGGCCTTGGCACCGGCAGCACACAAGCCGCCAGAGAAACCGGCGAAGCGGTTACGTGGCAGGTCGACCAGGGCCACGACCGAGGTGATGAGAACAGGTTGTTGAGTCTTCATTTTTTGCTCCTGGAAGGCTCGATAATTCGGCGACGTAACAGCGGGGTCGCCTCCTTATCGTTCAATGAGATTTCGTCACCCTGGTGATACCAGGTGCCGTCATGCAGCACAGACGACACGTCGGTCACCAGATAGCCAGGCAGTTCCGGTGTGCCCGTGGCATCACCAGGCGCAGCAGCTGCATCAGCAGTCGACGCGGTTGGTGAGTTGGTTGCCGGAGCTGCTGGCGCAACTGGATCGCTAGGCTGTTCACCTGCCGTGGCTGGGTCTGACTGCGAAGCTGCTGCAGCTGCTGCGGCTTGGTTGACATCAACCTGAACCACGTCAGTAGGCTTTTCCGAGGTGCCGCCCTGGTCTTGCTCTGTCTTCTTAGCTGCCATGGGAACCTCAGCCGTTGATGTCGGAGATCAGGTAACCAGCATCCGAGCCCACGACCACGGGCTTATAGATGTCAGTGTTACGAACGAAACGCACCTTGCCGCCCGAACCGTCATAGGTATCGATTTCAGGCATGCCCTTACGACGCAGGGTGTAGCCGAAGCTCGGTTCGTCATGATCAGCCTGGGCGCCAGCTGCAGGCTTGGCGACATAAGCCAGGGTCAGGTTGTCGCTCCAGATATCGGAGGTATTGACCGACCCGGCCAAGGACTCGCCGATCAGTACGTTCTCGATGCCGAAGAGCGCCTTGAGGTGTTCAACGGTGATCAGCTTGCGCTCGGTGGAACCCAGGGCTTCCTGCAGCTTCGGGTGGAACTTCAGCGATTGATACACCGAGGCGCCCATGGTCATGGTGTTGGGGCGAATGCCGATTCGGCTGCGGACCACTTCCTTGCCTTGCTCAACCACTGCGATGGGATCACCACCACCATTGCTCCACTGGCTGGAGCCAGCCAGTGTGACCTTGGCGCCTGGCTGAAAGGTGCCAGGGTTTTGTGCCAGCTTGGCGCAGGCCACTTCGCGGCGCAGATCAATGGCATTGACGACGCGACGCGAGGCACGAGCTTCGGCGTCGAACATGGATTCATTCTTCTCGCGGTAATCCACGGGATAAGCGAGGTCATGTTCGCGCAGCACCACGTCCAGGCCATCCACATCGTCCGGAGTCATGATGTTGGATTGGGCACGGATAGCCCGCTCGGTATCGTAGACCTCGAAAGCTTCCTTACCGAACAGCGGGACAACCCCGGCTTCTTTGTCCATCAGCGCGATGGGAAACAGCCCCTCACCAATGTACTGGGCGTTGCGATAGCCCCGCGCCAGGTTGGTGAGGACCGGGTCAACGATCCGCAGTTTGCTCAAACGGTCAGCCATGATGACTCCTTGTTACTTGATGAGCTGGCGAACCGCCGACTCGTAGGGAATATTTTTGTCGGCTGCCAGAGCACTGGCACGGTTGTGCAGGCTCAAGCGATCCGGGTCAGTGTTCTTCTCAGCGAACTCCAGATCGACGCTGATGCTGCTGGCGCCTTGACGGTCTTTGCTTGCCTGCTCGGCAAAGTCGATCTGTGCCGGCAGGTCGTCGAAAATCGCCTTGAGCCCCTCGATCACCGGCTTACGCTCTTTGCCTTCACCGAATTCCAACGGCTCATCGCCAGCCTCGGCGAAGTCCAGGGCAGCAATCAGTGCGGCAGTGTGTTTGGGCAGCAGCTTGCCCGAACCGACCAGTTCCTCAGCAAAAGCCAGGTTTTTGGTATGACGTTCATCGGCAGCAGCCTGCCGCTGGTCAGTCTGATGTTGTTCGAGTTGGGTTTTGAGGCGCTTGTTTTCCGCCTCCAGGGCGGCTTGTTCCGCTGGGCTCACGGTGTGTTCCTCGATGGTGGTGTTGTGGGATTGAGTGGGTTCGGTGAATGAGGGACGGACATCGTCACGAAGTGCTTCAGCTGCAAGGTTGTCCACGTCCCAACCGGGCACTACCTGGTCAGCCGCTTCCTGACCGAACTGGCCAATGAGCCATTCACGCAAGCGGCGGAAGACGCCAGCCGTAATGCTGTCGCCGAAATCACCAAACTCGATGATGCCTTCCTCGTCCTCTGCCAGCTCGATGGGGCGCAGGCCTTTCACTGATGGTGGTTGCGCACCGAGGAAGCCCACATGGCGCAGGTAGTACACGCCCGGTACCGGGTTGTTGGCGGCATCAGGGTGGTAGAACGAGGCGGAGATTTTCTTGAAGCTTTTTTTTGCGACCAGTTCCGCGAATGCCACATCGACTTCGTGCGGAACGGCGATCAGCCCTTCAGCAGCGGCTGAGATGGATTTGACCCAGCCAGCGGCGGGTGCATCGTGTTTAGGATGGCCGATAACCAGAGGCGCTTCGTGCAAGGTTGGATCGTAGGCGCGCACGGTGGCTGCCAAATCGGACTCACCGAACGTGATACTGGCGCCACTCATGGTGACGTGCGTACCTGGCTTGAAAATGTGAAGAGGCTTCATGGGATGTGCGCTTCGTTTGAAGGTGATACGCACAGCCTGGGCCAATCAATGGCCCATGACTTTTAATCGAGTTTAAAGAGTTGCTTAAAGGACTTTGGGCGATGGCGCTGCAAGATGCATCCGCGCAACGGTTCGATAGTTGCGCGGGCTGGCTTTATAAAGCGTTTACGGCGTTTTTGGAGTGGGTGATTCGATGAACCGGAGCTATGCGTAGCTGTAAGCGCCTCTGAGGGGCTTACAGGCGAGCGGCCTTTTCGATGTGATGCATCGCCAGTTCAAGGATTGCTTCTTCTGCTTCAGGCTGCAGCTGGCCCTCGACATCCATTGGCAGGAAAGGTCGCCCTGGAATATCACCCCACAGATGAGGGAAGTCTGACTTCTTCCCCCCGAAGTGCATCATGGCGGCGTAGGGTTTATTACTACCAACCAGTGCAGAGCTGTCATCCGAATGGCTGGTGACCGATGCCGCCAAGCCCGCCGAACTGATCTGCAGAATCTGCCCCGGCCAATTGCCTTTCTTTGCTCGACGCTCAGTGGTGGTATCTGAAAGGTCTTTCCAGTCAGGCCGACCTTCTTCTTCAAAGTTCTCTTCGGTCTGACTGGCCAGCTCAGCAGCGATACCACGCATCAAGGGCGCGACATCTCCTACGGCCCACTCCACTCGACGCAGGGCGTTTTGCAAACGTTCGTGATCCAGTTCAACGGTGATCATTTCAGCTCTCCTACGCAGCCGTTTGTTTGCGCTTCAGCATGTCAGCAAGGCCTGTACCTGGTGCGTGGTTGAACCCAGGATCGGTGCGGAATGTTACCGGCTTGCCCGCCTTGTCAGTGGTTCGGATACCAGTGACGGGCGCAGTTCTGATCTCGCCTGTCCGTTTGTCGGTGCCGGTCTCGACGGTCTCGGTGAACATACGACCTTCGCTCGACACGATCTTCAGCCCCCGGCGTTTCACTGCAGCCTCGCTCAAGGCGACAACACGGCAGCGGCAGTTGAACCCATTGGGTGGGAAGATTGCTGCCCAGATCGGATCATCATGACGAAACACCTGACCGTGCAGCGCCCGATGGCTTGGCCGGGTCTTGCCGTCCAGGATGGCGATGTACATCCAGTATGGATGGGTGTCAGTGGTTTCCTCCATGCTGGCTTTACGGCCAGCCATGTAGGCACTCTGCAGATTGGTCTGATAGATCGTCTTGAGCCGACGCGGACTGCCGAGCTGCACCAGTTCGCCTACGCCCTGACTATCGACAATCACCTGTTGCCCCCACCAACCTTGGCTTTCCAGCGTCGGTTGCAGGACAGCGATGAACTGTTTGAGTGTTTGCCCATCCTGCAGCGCAGTCTCCAGCGCGCCACGAATGTCCGAGAGCAGATCAAGGCGCATGGCTTTGGCCACTGTGAAGGATTGGTCATGCGCCTGGTCGAGCATTTCCTGCCAGTTCCAGGTGATCGCGTAGCCTTTGGACTTCAGATAGGCCACGGCGTTTTCCGGCTCAAGGCCGAAGATGGCCTTGAGGTCGGCTGGATTTGGGGTTTTCGTGGTGATATCCATCAGTCCACCCGATCCGCGCTGGCATTCAAACGGCCCCAGACGTTGGCCACAAACAGCAGGCGTGTGAGGTTTTCTTGAAGTGCCTGGTCATCCATCTGCGGGAAAGCCTCCGCCAACAGACCGAGTGCTTCAGTATCGGAGCGCGCTCGCAATAGCGCCTCGATCACTGGAGCGATGATCTGTTCGCTCTGATTCTGGAGCAGCTCTGCAGGCAGATTGTTGATGACCTGGTCGAGCGCCACCTGGTCGAGGATGGGTTTCAACGTGGACTCAGCAAACTCCGATGATTGAGCCGGTGCTGCCGTCTCATCCAGGTCACCGTCCTGCAGGTTGTAGGTGCGCTTCCAGTACTGCGGTGTGAACTTTACCCCTGACTCTGTCAGCGCTTTGTCGCGGTCGGCCTGGGTCTTGTCGATCTCTTCCTGTTCCCACAGCTCATACACCGGTGCATCAACGTGCTCACCGAAGTTCAGATCCACGACCCGGCGAATGACCGCGTTCATGGTCGCGGCAACAATGCCTTTGTCGCCATCGCGAATATCTTTGAGTACCTCCAGGCCCGCTGTTGCGCTGGCCCGATTGCTGTTGGACTCGGTGGTTTGGTTTTGTCCCAAGAGGCCCACGTTGATTTCACTGCGGCAATAGACCAACAGTTCACGGTAAACCTCGGCGCTGCCAGCCTTGCCAGCGGCCTCGACTATGTCAACGCTGGAGTCATTAGGGATGGCTGCTACTGCGTCCTGGACCATTGCCTCCAGGCTGTCGAGCAGCAGGTCGGTTTCCCCCGTACTAGCCCCACGCGGGTGTTTGCCGATTACCCAGGGCGAGCCGTATTTCTCGGTGAACTGAACCCAGAACTTCAGCCCGCCTTTCATAAAGATCACGGGCCAGAAGCACATCGAAAGGTCAGCAAAGCCATATGGATTGTTGTAGGTCGCGTCCTGACGGGCTACTACAAAGCGTTTCGGATTGCACAGTTCACCGGTCAAGCCCGCGTCGCGGGCACGAAAGCGCAGATTGTTGTCCTGGTCATACAGGAACCACTCAGCGGGTTTGCCTACCAGATCCTCAGGAACAAGGTTGAGCCCAACAGGTCGCCACATCAATTCGATGGGCTGAAACCCGAACAACGGCGCATCCAGCATCTCGCGAATGATTCGATCAAGATCGAGGTCAGCCAGCCAATCCCGAATAAAGCGCTCCACCCGAACAGGTGCATCGCCCCGCTTCAGATCCCGCTCCAGGGCGAGCACCGACGACTTGCGACGACGGATGTTGCCTCCGACCAGAGCGGAGCTGCGCAGGTCGCGGTAGACCGTGATGTCCTTGCCCTGGGCCTTGAGGATCGGGTCGGGGTTCGGCAGGTACATGCCGAGCGCCTGAGCGTCAAAGCTGCGGGCACGGCTGGCGATATGATCGGTCAACCCCTTGTCACGCTTCGGCTCGGCGAAGTTGACGAACTCGGTGGGGCTAACCCACACACCCTTGTTTTTCATGCGTACCCCTGAGTCATACGGGCGCCCTGACGTGGGCGGCGGGATTTAACGGAGACTGGTCCTGCGTCGCTTTCCAAGGTGGCGAAGTTGGCCAATGCGCCAGCACCCGCGAAGTCGCCGTGCCGGTAGAGGTCCGGATCCTTGAGGTCCTGCGAGCGGGCTTTAACGATTTGGGGAATGCCCTCGACCATCTCAATTGAGCGAACATCTTGCTGCAGCGAATCGTCCTGAGGGATGGTGACCGTGCCGTCCTCAAAGAGCTGGATAAACCTTGGCATCCAGGCGCCATACCATGCGCGGCTGAGCTTCACTTGTTGAATGCGGTCATGACCAAGCTCATCCGCTATTTCCTCGGCGAGGGTTTCACCGCTGCCGGTGGCGTCGAAAGCTGCACCGACAAAGCGCGGCAGGCGGCGCAGGATGTAAAGCACGATCTGTTTCTGTTGACGGTATGGTACCTTGTGCATCTCCACCACGAAGGGCACGTCTCGATGGCGAGCCTGGTCAACGGACATCGGGCAGATGACCGAGAAGTCCCGGTGACGGGCATAGTCCATACCCAAGTAGTGCCGCAGCTCGAGCGTCAGTGCCCGCACCAGTGGCGCGAGATAGCGTTCGATCCAGTCCTCGACATAGGCTTCACGGCGGGCAAGTGACTGCAGCGTAAAGTCATCGTCCAGCGCAAGACGTAACACCGTCCGACCTTGACGCATGGCGTCTTCGATCCACACACCAGGAACACACACGCCGTTGCCGTCACGAGGAACGGCATCCAGCTCTTCGCGCATCTGCGCCTTGCGAGGACCGTAGGCGTTGCGAATCTTCTTGTACCAGGCTTCCTTGTCTTCAGCCGTGGCCACCTTGCCGGCCATGAAACACACGCGCTCAAACAAACCATTGGCTACAGCATCATCAAAGGTGGCCCGGTAGACTCGGGCGCTGTCGCCGTAGCGTTTCTCCCGGATGTCGTTAACCATCTGGTTGAACGCATTACCCTTGCCGTTGTGGGTACTGATGATGACGATCCGGCCACCCCAAATCAGCAGCGCCGTGGCGGCATCGAGCACGGCCGAAACGTCACGGTGGAATGCAGCCTCGTCGATAATGACCTTGCCCTGCAGACCGCGCACACCCGCTGGGTTACTGGACAAAGCGACGATCTTGAAACCTGACGCGTAGCGGATACGGTACGCGTTGATCTGCCGGGTATTGCCTGCTTCGTCCTGGTCGTCGAACAGAAATTCCTCGATCTCGCTCACGCCCGAGGCCTGAGCCTCGGCCATCACTCGGCTGAACTTGGCGCAGTAGCCAATAAACTCCAGACCCTTTTCCTTGGTGTCGCCGATGTAGAAACAATCCATGCCGCCCGCGACCTTTTGGGAGGCGGCGGTGATGACCGAGTCCAGTGCCTCGGCGAAGGTGATGCCGGTACGTCGACCTTTTTCACACAGCTTGATCTGCGCATCGATGCCCAGCCATTCAGACTGGTGGGCCATCAAGATGCCTTCAATGAGTGGGTTGTATCCTTCGGGGATCTCCCGAACGCTGGGTGGAAGCTCGTCCCACTCGACGACACGCAGCGTGCTGGATGAAGGTTTCATTGCTTCACGCCCAGGAATTTCTGACGCCAGAACATGGCCTGGTCTTCGGTCATGCCCTTGGCTTTGACGGCGCTATCCAGCTCAGCTGCTTGCTCCTGGAGCAGGCGCTCACGTCCGGCCTGTTCTGCAGCTTGACGCTCCTTCATGCTCAACGTGCGAGCCTGCATGGTGTTCTTGGCCGCTCGTGCCAGCTCGGCCACTTCCTTGGTGGTCACCTCATCTTTTTCGTGGGCTCCCATGGCGGCCTGGTACGCCAGGGTTGAAATGGCCTCGACCAGCAAGGCGCCGGTCTTGTCGGTGGAGTCCTCACCGAACGCACCAACAAACGCTTCCGCCTGCTCACGATGCTGGCGGGCCTTCTCGGTCAGCAGATCGAACCCCATTTTGAAGCGACCCAACGCGCTACGGCTGGGGGCTTTCTCATTGGGGAAGCGCGCCTGGATATCGGCGAGCATGTCATCCAGCGTCATGCGATCTTCACGCAGCAGCTTCTGGATGTACGCCTTGACCATGGGCGGCAGGCGGTTGATCGATGACTTGCCCGCCATGGTTATGCCCCCGGCCGTTTGATACCAGGAACGCGAGCACGCCCAGCAGCAATGTCCTGACCACGCTCAGTGAGCGTGGCCACCAACACCGGGCCAACATCGGCGACGGTCAACGCACTTTGCTCGGCCAACCAATGCAGCTCCGTTTTGACCTGGTCGCGGCTGAGAGAGTGCCCATAGCTATCCAGTGCCATGGTCAGTACGGAGCTGTTCGCACGGTACGCCGTCATCTCGACGAGCAAGCGCAACAACACTAAGCGGACATCCTGACGGATGAAGTCGGAGTATGGGGTCATGTCTTTTCTCTCAGCAGGTAGTCATTGATTCGGTCCAGCGAGCGGGCCAAAGGGCCCAGGGCATCCTTGACCCCCGTCAGTTCGGCGCGAACCGCTTTCATGTCACCCAGCAGATCGGTGACGGCGGTTTGGTCGGGTAAGTGCCGCACGTGTTCTTCCAGGGCGACAATGCGAGTGCGCAGTTCCAGCAATTCCTGAGCGCTGGCTGCCTGTCTATTGGTGAACCAGGTGTAGATGCCGATCACTGTGAGCACGACCCACTGCATGGCGGTGAAGCTGAAGTTCAGTTGTTCCAGGTTCATCGAAAACCCCGTCTATTCATGTGTTGTAAAGCGTCTTCACAGTCGCTGCAGTGTTCGGTGCCTGGTTCGTTCTGGCGGCGATCCTCCGGGATCGCGTCGCCGCACGCATCACAGCGGTAGGCTGAGCGGCCAGATCGCCGTTGCAGTCCTTGGGTGTAGATCCGTGCTTCCGACTCATCGTCGTCCTGCTCTGTAGCGTGTTCGGCTACATCCATAGAGCGTCAGTCCTTTTTTTGTAGATCCAGCAAGCCGTTGAGTTGGGCAAGGTTGTTGCGGGCCCACACGCCGTAGTCCTGGGCGTGGGCAAGAATGTCTGCGGGAGTGACGCCGCTTTCCAATAGTTCGGCGTCAGTGCCGGGGGTGGCCCAGGGCGCTTGCGGAGGTTGGGTGGCAGTGGCGCCTGCTCCTGGGGCGGGCACACCGAGGGCGGTGTTGTAGTCGCGCAGCCAGCCAGAAGTGAACACGCAACGAGGGATAGGCTGAGCAGCTGCGCCAGGCGCAGGACGGTATTGGGTGGTGACATGGGGGATGCGCTCCTGGAGCAGTTGTTTCTCTTTGGCGTACTGGTCCATCAGGTTGAACAGCAGCGACTCGCTTTCGTTGGCTCGGGCAACCTTCTGCAGCAGCTGCAGGCGGTTGGCGCTTTCCGCTGCCAGGGCTTGGTCTGCGTGCTTGGATTTGAGGTCTGACAAAGCAGTCGCGCCCAAGGACTGGGCGTAACGAAAGCCGAAGCCATAGGCGATTGAACCGGCAGCCGAGGCGCTTAACAGGCATGCGAGCCCGACAGCAGCAAGCCGAGCCGGTAAAGGCCAAACCAACTGATCAAGCGCGCCCATGGCGATGCCTCCGGCAGTTGCGTGATTTACGTGCATGACGTTTGGCTGCGACGATGCCGGTTTTGCCGTGCCGATACGATGGAGTGACTGATGCCCTGGTCCAACTGCCCACTGCTGAGCTGGGTAAGGTCCAGCGTGGCGCCCAGGTGAAGCCTGCGAGCAGCGCTGAAAAGAGCCGACCAAACAAGTTGAGCTTCATGACGATGCCCCCTGATCCGGGCCTTGCTTGATCAGGCGAGCGACGAACAGCACCAGTGCCAAACCGCTGTTGAGTGCGGCATAGGCGCGTGGCGAGAGCTGTGCCTGCCACATAGGCAGCAACTCAAGCTGAGCGAACCCCAGCAGCGCGATCAGGATGGTGATCTGAACGCTGTAGAGTCGATAGCAGCAACGCCAATCGCAAATGGGCTTCATGCCGCCACCCCATGCTTCGCCCCGCGCTCGATGCCTGCGAGAGCCAGACCATCGGCAATGATTGCATCGCCGTACCATTGACCACCTGGCAATGGCCCAGGGCCGTTTTCATGGCGAATGATGGCGGTCACCAGGGTGAACATGACATCAAAGTCATACACGTCCACGCCTTCATGGTCAGGGTGAAGGCCCAGCGCACGGGCCACGCTGGCGGTGTAGGCGTTGGTGTCGTTCTCGAATGGTGGTGCCCAACGCTCGATGAACTCGCGCACGGTGTCGATGCGGCTTCCATCAGCTGCGAGGCGTCTGTCCTGGTAGGTGATCAGTACGCGGGCGATGGCGCGGATACCCCAGCGCGGAGCAGTGAACTGGACGAAGGCCGTGTCGCCCTGAGCGTCGGCCATGCCTTGCCAACGCACGCCCTTGGCATGGCGGATATTGCCGGGGTTGAAGTTGCGGATACCGCGAGGGGTTTCGGGTCGCATGGGACGCCTCCTGTAAAGGCGCCGTAGGTTTCAGGCGCCAGAAATACACACGCCGCCATGATCGGCGGCGTGGTACAGGAAGGCTTTTAATCTTGTTTAAAGAGTGGAGTCAGGAGTTGCCTCTAAGGCCCTCGGCAATAGTATTCAAACAGTCCACGCGTCTTGACTCATAAATGGACAGATTACTTTGAACCTCACCTGGAGTTGATTCAATGCCACCTTTCAAAGCGGCCCCCACTTGAGCCTGCCACCATGCGCGAGCAAAGTTACCTGCTATGCCGCATTGTCCAAAGTGGTCAGCAATAGTCGCGCCGAAAAGGGCTTTTCCTTGGTCTGCCAAAGCCGAGAATCGACGGCTATGATCGCCCATCGATTTCAAGCTCTTAGACTTAAGGCTATTTAAACCGAGCTCCATTGCCTGTTCTACATCAGCAAAGTATTGATTTGCGATTGCCATCGCTTCAGGGGATGCCTTTGTAAAGGTCACTGCCGCCGGAAGTAAGGCCGGATTTTCGTTTTGAGGCCCGTTAGCCAGAGGTTCAATCGATTTGGATGGCCAGAAAAAATATGCGCCAATTGCTAAGACAGCAAGCCAGCCTATGAGCACCGCTTTACGCTCGCCTGTGCTCATATCTGTCCAAGCTTTTCCTTTGTTCTGCATTGCATCTGCCTCCCAGATCCGGTGTAAAGCAGTGAGTTATCGCTGTGCTTGTAAGACAACAAATGCGAGGAAGCCCGCAACTACCGTTACGCCAATGGCCCATCCCTGCAGTGGGGCAGGAAGATGGTCCTTAAGCAAAAAACTTCCTGCAGCAACCGCAACACATACGCCAAACACTTTTAACATCAAGATTCCGACTGCCTCGTTATGACGTTTGGCCGCATTCTCCGCTTCTATCTGGTCATGCCGATACAAATCATAGTCGCAATGCATACATAGCTGGGTGTAACGCCAAGCTGGCTTACCGCACTGCGGACATTCTCTTTCTCGGTCGCTACCACGTGGAGGTGGTTCCTTCCCCGACCGAATGTCAAAAGTCTGAGTGCCAAGGTTTATATTTCCGTGATCGCCTTTGATTTTAATGATCAGTTCATGATCCTTACCATCATTGGGTAGATTCCCGATCTCCTCGGTAAGCCGTGCTGAAAGTTTTGCCACCAGATCTTCATCGCTTCGCATAATCCTCCTTTGCTACATCAGCGATTTACTACCAACTTCAGCACCCGTTGTACTTGATGCTCATCCAGCACTCGATCAGTACTGAGTACGTTGTAAATTTCTGCAGCAACGGCGGTGAGCTTTTTCACCGGCCAGCGTTTGCCTGCCTGACTTGCAGCAATCTCAAGCATTTCAGTGATCCTTTCCAAGCGACTCACATCGATAAGTGTTTCATTCATCTCTTGAGCAGCAGCATTTACAGAGTGCTTTCCCGTCAAGATAAATTGGACATCAGCACCCGCATTCGCAAAAGAGAACAATACATCTCCTCCCGGAGCTGCAGCTCCCCGCTCATACCGCCCCCAAATTTCTCTCGACACACCACAAAGCTCCGCAGCTGAAGCTTGCTTCAAGCCGAGGCGGATGCGCTCCTCCTTCATCCGCTCAGCAGATAGCGAAGAAAATGACAATTGAACCCCTTGCAAATGAGAACTTAAGTTCTCATAATCATTCGTGTAAACACTAATCATCTTTGCATCACAGGAGCCACCACCATGGCCACCCATGCCAAAGCCCTATCCGCCGACCAAGTGAAAGAAAACTTTCGTCGGGTTGGCAAAACCATCACTGAATGGGCTATCGAGAACGGCTACACCCGTAACGAGGTGTACCGCGTGCTCAATGGCCAAGCCAAAGCCCACTACGGCAAAGCCCACGATATTGCGGTGAAGCTTGGCCTTAAACCTTCTGCAGCGATGGCAGCCTGATGAAGACCATACAGCCTCTTACCGACTGCTTTGGCTTCATCCACGCGTGTCAAGCCATTGGCGAGCGTCTCTCGCCTCGGCTAGCTGACCGCACAGCCACTCAACCGTATTCAACGCCTCAAGCTCAAAGAGCCGCTCAGGCCAGCGAGCAGTTCGTAGAGATTGCTCAATTTGACCAGGAGCAACCACGCCGCCTACTTCAAGAGCCGCCGCAAGACGCAACCAACCCTGCGCCAGGGCATTCACTTGCGCTTCAAGCCTATCAATACGGTCGGTCATAGCCATGTTCCTGTCAGTGAATGTACCCGAAAATGTTGCGCCTGGAGTAATCCTTTTGCCTAGGTGCAAACGCTCTATTTGTTTGGAAGACGCTCTTTTGAGGTCATTCCAATGAACCGCCGTCGCTGGAAGACCATTCAACCGACCTCGCTGCGGCACGGGCTGGAGCTGTGCAAAGACTTCGCGAAAGAAGCCCACAACATGAGCGTCGAGCGCATCGCGGTCGAGATGGGCGTCACCGATCAGTGGACTGTCTACAAGTGGCTCCAGACCGGTCGCATGCCAGCCAACATGATTCGTCCCTACGAGCGGGCTTGCGGGTGCGACTACGTCACCCGCTGGATTGCAGCTAGTGCTGGACGGTTGACCATCGTTATCCCCACCCGGACGGAACTGCACAGCCAAGGACATGCAGGCGCTGCAGGAGCTGCTGACGACTGCTGCCGGAAAGCTGCTCGCTTTCTATGCCGAAAACATTGACGCCGATGACGCCCTGGCTGCGATTCAAGCAGCCATGGAAGGGCTTGCCTGGCATCGGGGAAACGTCACCCAAACTCAAAACCCACAACTTGAACTGGAGGGGCAGCCATGAGCCGCACCGCCTCAGGAGCTGCCCGTGTGCTGGGTGTGCTGAAAGCACTGAAGGGCCACACCGTCACCGGCCTTAGCAACACAGAACTGGCTCAGCTCACTAAAGACAGCCCAAGCAACATCACTCGCGCCATGCAGACCCTTATTGAAGAAGGGTTGGCTGTGAAGCTGGACAACGGGCGGTTTGCCCACTCGGTTGCAATGCTGCAGATCGCCCAGGCCCACGCTGAACACATGGCTCGCCTGACCCAACGGATGCAAGAAATCAATCAGCGCATAGCCGCTGGCTCAATGAACTAAGGAGCCCATCATGGCACGAGCTAAAGCCCAACCTACCGCCCCAATGGAATTGCCTGCTTTGAATGGCGAGGTACTGACGGCCACTCAAAACTCTATGGCCACGGCGATAGCATCACATACCGACGACCGCGACCTACTTAATCAGCTCCTCGGCCAAGCTCAGATGGCAGAGTCATTCTCAAAATTTTCGCTGACCGTCAGCACTTCCAAACTGGCCTACGTCAAGGAAAGCAAGCTGTACCGGGCTCTAAGCGGGAAGAAAAGCGCTGACGGTCAGCAGTTTTCAGGAACTTGGGACGAGTTTTGCTCCTTGCTTGGCCGCTCCCGTCAACAGGTCGACGAAGACATAGCAAACCTGCGGACGCTCGGGGAAGAAGCCCTTGAGTCCATGTCCCGCATGGGCATCGGCTACCGCGAAATGCGTCAATACCGCCGCCTGCCCGAAGACGCCCAAGCAGCCCTGATCGAAGTCGCCAAGGCCGGTGACAAGGACGCCTTCGTTGATCTAGCAGAAGAAATCATTGCCAAGCACGCCAAGGAAAAAGCCGAACTCGCCCAGCGCCTGGACGAGGTCAACGCCGACTACGACGCCCAGGGCGAAGTCATGGCGAAGAAGACCAAAGAGCTGGACAGCACCAAGCAGGAGCTGGAAAAACACCGCAAGCGCATCCAGACCGCAACGCCGGATGACGTCATCAAAGAACTGCGCACCGAGGTAGTCGCCCTTCAGTTTGAAGTGGAGGCCAAGATCCTGGGCGAGCTGCGGGAAGGGTTTTCCAAGATGACTGAGCACGCCGCCGCCAATGGCCAGGACCATCGCGCCTATCTGGCCGACCTGGTTCTGCAATTGGAAACAACCCTGGCCACCGTACGCAGCGAATTTCATCTGCCCCATCACCAGGCTGCCAACCCTGTGTGGATGGACCAGGCAGAGGCGTAACCCATGAACCCGGTACAGACCCAGCAACTGGCCCAGATCGCCCAACGGGCAGCCAATGCCCCGCATGGTCAGCGCACCGCCATTTACAAGGCCGGTGCAGCCGAGCTGGGTGTTTCCCTTCAAACCCTGCAGCGCAAGCTCAAGGAGGTTGCGGTGAGCAAACCCCGTAAACGTCGCAGCGATGCAGGCAACAGCGCTTTGCCCTTGGAAGAGGCTCGCATGATTTCAGCCGTGTTGCTGGAGTCGATTCGGGCCAACAACAAACAACTGTCCACCATAGAGCGAGCTGTTGAGCGCTTGCGCAGCAACAACTTGATCCTGGCCGGCCGCGTAGATGAGGCCTCGGGTGAGTTCCGCCCGCTGACCAATAACGCGATCAGCCGCGCCTTGCGCACTTACAAACTGCACCCAGGGCAGCTGCTGCATGACGCACCTGCGGTGTCGCTGGCCAGCAAGCATCCCAACCACGTATGGCAGGTCGACGCCTCTATCTCGACGCAGTTCTATCTGGCGGACGATGGTGCTCGGGTGATGCTGAAGGCCGAGTTCTACGACGGTAAGCCTGGCAACTTGAAGAAGATCGAACGCCAACGTTTGTGGCGCTACGTGATCACCGACCACACCAGCGGCACGTTATATGTCGAGTACGTGCTGGGGGCGGAGTCGGCTGAGAACCTGTGCAACGTTTTGATAAACGCCATGCAGAAACGCAACGAGTCTGACCCATTCCACGGTGTGCCCTGGATGCTGATGACTGACCCCGGTGCCGCCATGACCAGCGGGACCTTCCGCAACCTATGCCGCGCCATGTCCATTGAGTTGATCATCAACCAGGTGGGGAATGCTCGCGCCAAGGGCCAGGTAGAGCAGGCTCACAACATCGTCGAGCGCGAGTTTGAGAGTGCCCTGAAGTTTCAGGCAGCAACCAGCCTGGAGCAGATCAATAGCTGGGCAGGCCAGTGGATGCGTTACTTCAACGCAACCTCTATTCACACCCGTACCCGTCGTAGCCGCTATGGCGTGTGGCAGATGATCAAGCCGGACGAATTGCGCCTAGCTCCTGGTGTTGAGGTCTGCCGGGAACTGGCGGTCAGCACGCCGGAGCAGCGCAAGGTCAGCAACCTGTTACGGGTTTCGTTCCGAGGCGATCAGTTCGATGTCAGCTCGGTACCGGAAGTGATGGTAGGCGACAAGCTGCTGATCACCCGCAACTGCTGGCGCGACAAGGACTCAGCCATCGTCGTAATGATCGGCGACGACGGTCGAGAGCATTACCACGTCGTTGAGCGGATCGGCATGGACCAATTCGGCTTCGCTCAAACGGCAGCGACCATCGGCGACCAATACAAGCGACATGCGGAAACACCTGCGCAAACCTCGCGCAAGCTGCTGGAGCAGATCGCTACCGGCACTACCAACGAGGCCGACGCCCAGGCTGCCCGTAAGGCCAAGACCCTTCCGTTCGGTGGGCTCATTGACCCGCACAAACACGTTACCGATACCGTGCTGCCGGCCTACCTGCCGCGTCGTGGCACGTCCCTGAACGTCAACGCCCCGACTGTCGAGCAAGTGCTTTTGTCGCATGTCGAGGCTGCGAAATTGCTGCGTCCGAGGATGGCCAATCTCTGGTCAGCCGAGACATTCAGTTGGCTGCAGCAGCAATACCCGGAGGGCATCGCCCAGGAGCAGCTCGACACCATCGAGGCCGAGCTGAAACGACCTGTAGAGGTCATGCGCAAACCGCTCAGCCTGGTTCGGGCTGTGGTTGGAGGTGAGTGATGTTGAAACTTAAGCACGTTTTACAGGGGGTGGGCCGACCTCAATCGGCCTTGGCCGAGTCGCTGAAGCTCAGCGAGGCCGCCATCGCACAGCTGCTGAACCACGGCCAGTGGCCACGCAGCCTGGATAACGAAGAACTGCAGGGGCGCATCCGTGTATTCCTGACAGAGTCCGGCGCCAACGATGCCGATATCGCCAACGCGTTTGAAGAAGTGGATCTGCCGTGCGCCAACACGGCAGATCCGGCCCTTAAAGAAGAGCCGTCCGGGGAGGACGAACCTATGTTACTGCCAAAACAAACTCTGTTGCCATCTACCCGCAAGGCATTCGGCCTGTTCCGCGATCCGTTTGATGAGCTTTCCTGCGCCCAGGACATGTGGGTCAGCCCTGATATTCGCTACGTTCGCGAGGTGATGTACCAGACCGCACGGCACGGCGGCTTCATCGCCGTTGAGGGGGAATCGGGTGCAGGAAAAAGCACCTTGCGCCGCGACCTGGTGAACCGGATTGCCGAAAACAACGACCCGGTTTTGATCATTGAGCCCTATGTACTGGCCTCTGAAGATAACGATACCAAGGGCAAATCGCTGAAAAGCACCCACATTGCCGAGTCAATGATGGCGGCGGTCTCGCCCTTGGCCAAGCCCAAGAGCAGCCCTGAAGCGCGCTTTGCGCAACTGCACAAAGCGTTGAAGGAATCCCATGCAGCGGGCTACCGCCACTGCCTGGTGATCGAGGAGGCACACAGCCTGCCGATCCCGACGCTTAAGCATCTCAAGCGCATCCTGGAGCTGGAGGTGGGTTTCACCAAGCTGGTCAGCATCATCATGATCGGCCAGCCGGAGCTGAGCGTGAAGTTGAGCGAGCGCAACGCCGACGTGCGCGAAGTGGTGCAGCGATGCGAGCGTGTCACGCTTCCACCGGTTGAAGGCGCTCGCCTGGAGGAGTTTCTCAAGTTCCGCTTTGAGCGTGCAGGTAAGTCGTTGGCCGAGGTGATCGACGCCGGGGGCATCCAGGCAATTGCCGCTCGTCTGTCGCAGGCCGACCGCCGTGGTGGTCGCGACGAAACAATCTCGCTGCTGTATCCGCTGGCCATCGGCAACTTGATGATCGCCGCGATGAACCTGGCCACCCACCTCGGTGTGCCGACAGTCACCGCCGATGTCGTGAAGGGGGTGTGAGATGGCTGCTTTGTACTTGGTAGGTGTGCAAGTGGAAGAGCGGCCCAGCGTTCTGGCTGAAGACTTCACCGTGAAGCTTTGTGCATTCAACGAGCTGACCCGCGACATCCGTGCTGCCGGTGTAGTCATCAAACATCTGGTGCTGCTGGATAACAAGATCTTCATCGACAACGACAGCGTTGACCTGCTCCTGCGTCGCTTCGGAGATGAACTGCATCGGATCAGTTTCACTCCCGTTGGCCGTCATACCCGTAACACCATGCGTATCCGGGGCGTCGACGTGGCCTGGTACACCTCGGTGAAGGAGCAGGATCAATGATCGCGCCCGTAAACAATCACCTGCGCGTTCAGGGGCGTCAGCACGCCCTTGAGATTCTCGACGCCCTCGGCGAACGGCTTTACACGGTCCAGGGTGTGGCCGATGCAATCGCAAAGCTTGAAGCCACGTCGAAAAATAAGCCTGAGAGTCAGGTGCTCGGCATCAACGACGTTATCGAAGTACTTCGGAAGGCACTGCCATGAACAACACATCATCACGTAATGCAGACAAATTCGTTGTAAGGCTGCCGGATGGTATGCGTGGCCGTATCGGCGAGGCTGCACAACAAAATCACCGCTCCATGAATAGCGAGATCATCCAGCGCCTGGAGCAATCGCTCATCAAAGGTGAGCCTGCGGAGACTGGTGAGGGAGAAGAACCATTGCAGGATCTACTCGACAAACTGCTACTCCGCGCATCCCAGATCAGTGCCCAGATTCTCGCTATCCGTTCCAACCAGTCGAAACAAGAGGAACCTATTCATGGCTGAGACACAACAAACAGCGCTGGTGCAGATCCCCACTGGCTTCGTTCAAAACGCCGCTGGACACCTGGTTCCTGAGCATCAAGTGCGCGAGCACGACAAGCTGCGTGACCAGGTCGCGGCCGACCTCGCTGGTATGGCTCTCGTACTCAGCAAGGGATTGACCGAATTTAAGGCCAAGGCATTAGCCGATATCGATGACCTGATTGCCATTTCCCACGAACGGTATGGCGTCAAGATCGGTGGAAAAAAGGGCAATGCATCGATTATCACCTACGACGGCAAGTTTAAGATCGAGCGCGCCATGGCTGAGCGCATCACGTTCACAGAGGAGATTCTTGCTGCCAAAGAGTTGATCGATCAGTGCATCCGAAAATGGAGCGAAGGCGCGGATCAGCATCTACGCGTACTGGTTGATCGTGCATTCCGCGCCAACCGGCAGGGTCAGATCAAAACAGGCGATGTACTCAGTCTGCTGCGTGTTGAGATCGACGATCCAGATTGGAAGCTCGCTATGGAGGCCTTGAAAGACTCTATCCAGGTGAACGGAACGTCCGTGTATATCCGCGTATATCAGCGTGTGGGGGCCACTGATCGTTACGAGCCAATCAACTTGAACTTGGCGGTGGTGTGACATGGGCCTATTAACTTCGCTGCAATGGCCCAAGACGACGCTATTTCAGCTGCTAGAAGATGCAGAGACCAGCGCTAACGACACCTTTGACGTTGTTCACCTGGCGCTTGAGTCAGGGCAGAGCTTTGTCATTGCTGTGATTCATGGCGATCCAGACAAAGTCGATGTTGCTGCGGAAAAGCTTGAAGTGTTGAAGCAGCAGTGGCAGGGAGAATCGACATGAGCAAGACATTGATTGAGTTCCAAGATCACCACCAGGACTTTCTTGTGTGGACAGTCGATGAGGTGGGGATCGTTACAGAAAGCTGGCCATACCAGACCGATGTTTGGGGCGGGCTCAAGGTCGTGAACCTGGCCAGCCTCAAGGTCGGTGGCGTCGTTGAGTATCTGTGGGAAGGTCGTAGCGGGAGCGTGAAGTACCCGGTGCATTCGATCCACCCGCTGGCCTCCGTCGAGGTTTCGGTACGCATGAACGGTGATGGCTATGTCACCAGTACCGTGCGCGGTAAGCGCGTGTCCTGCACCCACGACTATGAGTATCCCGTGAAACGTCTGGCCGAAAAGCTTTTTCCCGGTCGTCACACTGACATCGAGCGCCTCCCATGTACGACAGCCGGGCGTCTGCACAGCAAATGGCGCATTACCCCGTTGGAGAACGTGTGACATGGAAAACAATCGCACTCTGGAAAAAATCAAAAAATGCCTGGAGATGGCCAAGTCCAAAACCAGCAACCCTCATGAGGCTGAGATCGCGTTACGCCAAGCCCATAAACTGATGGAAATGTACAACTTGGAGGTGGGTGACGTACTCGCCAGCATGGCGAGCGAACACACGATCCTTGCCGGTTCTGAAGGTTCTCCACCGGTTTGGCGTGTGCGACTGGCCCAAGTCTGCGCTGATGCATTCGGTACCAGGTTCATCATCTCCAACCCTCGGTGGAGTGCTGCTCGCTTCATCTTTGTGGGTTGTTCAGCCGCGCCAGAACTCGCTGGCTATGCGTATCAGGTGCTTGTACGCCAGCTACAGAAGGCCCGCCGTGACTACCTGGATACCCAAAAACGCTGCAAACGCTCAACCAAGGCTGCCCGAGGCGATGCATTTGCCAATGGTTGGCTGGATGCGGTTCACAGCAAGATCGAGGCGTTCGCAGGCGTCGAAGACAATATTGCAGAGGCCATTGAGGCGTTCATGCAAAAGCAGTATCCAGAGTTGGAGAACGTCGAACTGAAGCGTCGTAAGGTCAAGGCGCGCAATGAAGGCGCCAGTGATGCCGGTTATGAGGCTGGTAAATCGGCTCAACTGCACCAGGCGGTGGATCACCAGCCTCGTGCGCGCTTGACCATGGGGCTTTGAAATGAACACGACCAGCACAGGGAAACTTTCAGCCGGTGTATTGGAGTTTCTGGCGATCTGCGATCAGTGCCAGCGCCCCCGCAACACGGGTAATCACACCAAATGCAGCAAGGCTCGGCAACAGATTCACGCTGCCCGAAACCAACAGAGCAATAGCGAACGTTCGACGCTGGGAGGTGCCCAGTGAAAGCCGCGCCTTCCAACCTAAATCGCCTGCGCTTGATCAAGCTGATCCATGTCGCCCGACGTGAGCTACGCATGGAAGATGACACCTATCGCCTGATGCTGGCTGGCATGAAGGGTTTGGACGGCGCAACGTCCACCGCTGATCTGAGCGTTCCAAATCTGCTCAGGGTTTTGGAACAGCTCAAGATAAAGGGTTTCAAGGTTCGTCCAAGCAAAGAGCAGAAGCGGCAGCTAGCCGACGACATTCAATCGAAGAAGATCCGATCACTGTGGTTGGAGCTGCACGGTCTGGGGGCGGTGCGCGACCCCTCCGAGGCGGCTCTGGCCAAGTTCGTACAGAGCATGACTCGTGTCTCCGCGCTCCAGTGGCTGACCACGGCCCAGGCAAGCCGGGTCATTGAGAACCTGAAACAATGGATGGGGAGAGTCCAGCAATGAGTACATTACGCGGCAGTGATCTTTTGAGCGAAGCCGTCGAGCCTATTGCCAAAGTGATTCGCGATACTTTAGGGGTCAGCCCTGAACTGGCAGAAGCGACGAGCGTGGAAATCACTACGCTGTTCGCATTTTTGTGGGGTGGCCAGGTGGTCTACGTCCCGAAGGGCGTTTTCATCCAGGCGTCAAAGCTCCACCAAAAAATCTACGATGACTTCACCGGACGGAATCACCACCAGGTGGCGACTAAGCACGGAGTTTCTGTTCAGCACGTATATACAGTGGTGAAACGTATGCGCCTGGCAATCATCGCCCGCGACCAAGGGGACTTATTCCCACCACCGGACGACGAACATGCTTGAGCCCAATACGATCTAAGCCCAGTCACACGCCCCCGCCAGCACCAACTGATCGGGGGCCACTTCCAATTGCACTAGCTGCAACTCTATTTCACAATCCATCCCAACCTAGGCCAGCGTATCCCGGATTATCTCGGGTTTACCTCACACCCCCCTATGGATTTATCTCAGTCCTGAACAGCGAATGGGGCGGCCTAAAGCGCGAAGGATGGCGTGTGTGCCGGGTTTTATCCAGCATTTTGCAGGGTTTTTACCAGCGCCGTTGGCACAGCTTGCTCACACACATCGAACCCACCACGGCCAGGATGATCGGTACCAGGAAGTCATGGTCGATTCGGGTGAACTCCGCCACCAGCACAATCGCGGTCAACGGCATGCTCATGCTGGCGGCCAGGAATGCCGCCGCGCCGATGATCGCAAACGCGCCCAAGGGAACGCCGGGCCACGCCAGGCTCCAGGCGCCGCCGAGGATGATTGCCAGTAACGCGCCATTGGCGAGGCCGGGGGTAAGCAAGCCGCCTTCGGCCCCGGCGCGCAGGCTGCTGGTGGTGATCAGCACTTTGACCACCAGCAATAAAGCCGCCAGGCCGATGCTTAACTCGTTGTCGAAACCCAACTGCGCAGGGCCTTTGCCATTGCCGAGGATTTGCGGCAATACCATCGCCAAGCCGCCGATGATGGTGAAGTTGATCAATGCCAGCACCGGCAAGCGCCAGCCTCTTGCAGCCTGTGCCCGCGCCTTGCCGGTGAGCCGGGTGAAAGCGTACGCAGCCACGCCGAATAGCGGGCCGCAAACCACCGCCCAAGCGATCAATTCAGGGCTCAATACGAAGTTCGGGACCTCATATTGTAATTGCGCACCCAGCCCGATCCACGCCACCGAGGCCGCAATCGCCGAGGTCGCCAGCGCAATCACCGCCGCTGGCCAACTGAACGCGCCCACCAGTACTTCCAGCACAAACACCGCGCCACCCAGCGGCACGTTGTAGACCGCCGCCAGACCCGCCCCGGCGCCGCAGGCGACGAGCAGGCGATGCATCTGTGGGTCGAGTCGCGCCCGCAGGGACAACCAGGTGGCGGCCAATGCCCCGATTTCCCGCGGTGCCACTTCACGGCCCAGCGGCGAACCCAGCGCCACGGTGATGATCTGCAGCACGGCGTGGGCGAGGGTGGTCTTGGGCGGCATGATCGGCATCTTTTCCGCGACAGCTTGCTTGATGCTCACCAGCGGCCGGCCATAGCGATAAATTGCCCACCAGCCCAATCCCGCCACCAGGCCGCACACCACCAGCACCAGCAGACGCCGCTCGGGCGCAGCCGCCGTGACGCCCAGCAAGAACGTTTCATCGCTGACCAGGCTGTCGAGACTATAGCCGTAGGCCAGGTGCTGAATACCGTGCAGGAGCAATGCCAGCAGCATCCCGCCCAACCCGGCACCGATACCGGTCAATACGACCACCAGGGCCAGGATCAAGGTTGAGCGAAACGTAGTCGGCATAGGCGGCTCCAGGCAATGGCCCTGATTGTATAGCCGATAAATCGGCCGCCTTGGGTGAAATGTATCGGTGCTGCATGAAGTGATCACTCACAACATTCCATCACATTGGCCTGTCCCGTTTTTGGCCGATGTGCCGTGACGTTCCCTTGTTATAGTTCGGGCCTTATCACTCGCCAGTCAGGGATCACTGCCATGTCCGAATACCACGCTTTTGTCGTCGAACTCATCGGCAACGTTGCCCATGTGCAGATCAACCGCCCGGAAAAGATCAACGCGATGAACGCCGCGTTCTGGACCGAGATCATCGACATCTTCCAATGGATCGAGGACACCGACGCCGTGCGCGCCGTGGTGCTTAGCGGTGCAGGCAAGCATTTTTCCTCCGGCATCGACCTGATGATGCTGGCCTCGGTGGCCAACGAGTTCGGCAAGGACGTGGGCCGCAATGCGCGCCTGCTGCGCCGCAAGATCCTTGAACTGCAAGCCTCGTTCAATGCCGTCGATAACTGCCGCAAGCCGGTGCTGGCGGCGGTCCAGGGTTACTGCATCGGCGGCGCCATCGACCTGATCAGCGCCTGCGACATGCGCTACGCCGCCGAGGGCGCGCAATTTTCCATCAAGGAAATCGACATTGGCATGGCCGCCGACGTCGGCACCTTGCAGCGCCTGCCGCGCATCATCGGCGACGGCATGCTGCGCGAACTTGCCTACACGGGCCGCCAGTTTGGCGCTGAAGAGGCGCGCAGCATCGGCCTGGTCAATCGCGTCTATCCCGATCAGGACAGCCTGTTGGCCGGCGTCATGGAAATCGCCCATGAAATCGCCGCCAAGTCGCCGATAGCCGTCACCGGCACCAAGGCCATGATCAGCTACATGCGTGACCATACAGTCAATGATGGTCTGGAATACGTTGCCACCTGGAACGCGGCTATGTTGCAATCCAACGACCTGCGCGTGGCCATCGCGGCCCACATGAGTAAGCAGAAACCCGAATTCGTGGATTGACTGACATGACCCCAGGCTGGATTACCACAACGTTGCTGGACAACGACACCCCCGGTGGCTGGGCCGTCGCCCGCAGCCGCGAGGGCTTTTTACACGACACCAATGGCCCCTTGTTTCCCCGGGAGTGGCTCAAGCGCCAGGACCTCTCGGTGTTCGCCGAACACGGCATTGGCCACCTTGATGGCGAACCGGTGTACCTGCTGGAACTCGATGCCCCTGCTGAAGTACCGGGCTGCAGCTGGCAGGGTCTGCGCGGCTTCATGCTGCAAGGCGACCACACGCTTTACAAAGTGCTGGGGTATGCGGCACAGATCGGTACCTGGGCGCGTGAACACAGGTTTTGTGGGCGTTGCGGCCAGGCCATGGTCCAGGTGCCACGCGAGCGGGCGATGTATTGCGAGGCCTGCGACTTGCGCAGCTACCCACGGATCTCGCCGAGCATGATCGTGCTGGTGACCCGTGGCGACGAGATCCTGCTGGCGCGTTCGCCACGTTTTGTCACGGGGGTGTACAGCACGCTGGCGGGTTTTGCCGAGCCGGGCGAGTCGGCCGAAGACTGCCTGATCCGCGAGGTACGCGAAGAAGTGCAGGTAGAGGTCAAGAATATCCAGTACATGGGCAGCCAATGCTGGCCGTTCCCTCATTCGATGATGCTGGGCTTCCATGCCGAGTACGCCGGTGGTGACATCGTGCCCCAGGCGGACGAAATCGAGGACGCGCAGTGGTTCAACATCCACGACCTGCCGCCGTTGCCGGCCTCTCGCTCGATTGCGCGTTACTTGATCGACCTCTACCTGGCCCGTCGACTAGGCCACGCTGAACCAGTGCTGCCAGGCTAGGCGCACTGTCAGGCCAAGGACCACGGTGATAAACACCGGGCGAATGAATTTGGCGCCGCCGCTGATCGCGCTGCGTGCGCCAAAGAACGCGCCGCACATTACCGAGATGCCCATGGCCAGGCCGACGATCCAGTCCACCGAGCCGTTGATGATAAACACCGTCAGCGCCGCCGCGTTGCTGACGAAGTTCATGCTGCGCGCCACGCCGCTGGCTTTCACCAGGTCGATGGGGTGCAGCAGCATCGTGCTCACGGTCCAGAACGCCCCGGTTCCGGGGCCGGCCACGCCGTCGTAGAAGCCCAGGCTGAAGCCCTGGGTGGATTGCCATTTCTTCTTGATCGGCGCATCGGCGTCCAGCGGCGCCTTGGGCGTGCCGCCAAACAGCAGGTACACGCCACAGGCGAACACGATCACCGGCAGCATCTTGTTCAGGGTTTCGGCGGGCAGGTAGTGGGCGACTACGGCGCCGGTGAGGGCGCCGACCAGCGTGCCGACGATGGCATGCACCCACTGGCGCGGATGGAACAGCTTGCGGCGATAAAAGGTGAAGCTGGCGGTGGCCGAGCCGAAGGTGGAACTGAGCTTGTTGGTGCCCAGCACCAAGTGCGGTGGCATACCGGCGGTGAGCAGCGCAGGGGTGGTGAGCAAACCGCCACCGCCAGCGATGGCGTCGATGAAGCCGGCGATAAAGGCGACAACGGCCAGGATGGCGAGGGTGGTGAGGTCTACGCTGAGTTCGAAGGGCATGGGCTGGGCTTATGATTGGCAGGGCGCTAAGCGAAAGGCCGCCATCTTACTCGCCAGCTAGACGCAATCCAAATGTGGGAGCGGGCTTGCTCGCCAATGCGGTGTATCAGTACCCGATGTACCGACTGACACTCAGCATTCGCGAGCAAGCCCGCTCCCACATCTTCAACTGCGATCAACCGTGACGTTTTTCGATCCATTCCAGCGCCGTGCGCCAGATACAAATCCCCAGGAAGTAAGCCGACATTAACGACCACAGCCCGAACGTCCACGGGTTGGTATTCGGGTAATCCACCACCATCAAAAAGCTGCACAGCAGCCAGATCGTGGTCACCGCGATATTGATCGGCATGAAACGCTTCACCCGGAACGGGTGCAGGAATTTCATCGGCGTCACGGTCAGCAGGGCCAGGCCGATCACCGTCAGCAAGGTGACCCAGGCTTCCGGCTGGATGATATAGACGCACAAGGCCACCACATTCCACGCGGCGGGGAAGCCCACGAAGTAGTTGTCCTTGCTTTTCATGTTGACGTTGCAGAAGCAGAACAGCGACGACACCAGGATCACCGACACCGCAAACAGGTGGGTGAAGTCCGGCAGGTCGATGTAGCGGTAGATGAACAACGCTGGAATGAATACGTAGGTGAGGTAATCGATCACCAGGTCGAGCACCGAACCGTCGAAGCTCGGCAAAACCGTGCTGACATTCACGCGTCGCGCCAGTGAACCGTCGACACCGTCCACCACCAATGCCAGGCCCAGCCACAACAGGCAGGCCTTGGGTGAGTTTTCCAGCAGCGCCAGGGTAGCCAGAAAGGCCAATACCACACCGGTGGCGGTAAAGCCGTGGGCGCCCCAGGCTTTGAGTCTGGCTACATGCAGGGTCGATATCACGGGCGGTTCTCCAAAAGGTGAAACGGGGCAGCCGACAACGTGACGCCGTCGAGTCTGGCCGGGGAATGCAGGTATCGACCGGGAAGGGGGTAAGAAGGTTCACCACCCCGGCGTATCACTTAGCGTAGCAAGCGTAGGACGTTTCGGCATCAGCCCTGGCGGAACACCAGCGCCTTTAAGCCACTTTGCACATCAATGTCAGGAAATTCCGGCGGGTTTTGTAGCCGTTCAACAAAACGCAGGCCCGGAGCCTCGCGGGTGACACCGTCGATCAGGAAGTCTTCACCAAAGGCCGGATCGTTCATGCAAGCCAATACAGTGCCTTGTGGTGTAAGCAGGTCCGGCAGGCGGCGCAGCACGCGCTGGTAGTCCTTGGTCAGCAGGAAACTGCCTTTCTGGAACGAGGGTGGGTCGATGATCACCAGGTCATAGGGGCCGCTATGGGTGACTTTGGCCCAGGACTTGAACAGGTCGTGGCCCAGGAAACTGACTCTGCTCAGGTCATGACCATTCAGGCGATGGTTGTCACGGCCACGGCTCAAGGCACCACGCGCCATGTCCAGGTTCACTACGTGGTCCGCGCCACCTTCGATGGCCGCCACGGAAAACCCGCAGGTATAGGCAAACAGGTTGAGCACGCGCTGGCCCTTGGCCTGCTCGCGCACCCAGTTGCGGCCGTAGCGCATGTCGAGGAACAGCCCGCTATTCTGTTTTTTACCCAGGTCGATCAGGTAGCGCAGACCGCCTTCAGTAATGGTCAGCTCGTCGACAGGGTTGCCCGCCAGCCATTCGGTGGTGCTTTGCGGCAGGTAGCGGTGTTGCAGGGCGACGGTGTACGTACCGAACTCGGTTTGCAGCAGCTGTTTCAGGGCGTCCAGTTGTGCAGCGTCCGGCTCCTTGAACAACGCCACCAACAGCACGCCTTGCAACCAGTCCACCGTCAGTTGCTCCAGGCCCGGCCAGCAGCGGCCACGGCCGTGGAACAGGCGGCGGGTTTCAGCCGGTGGGTGCGCCAGGGCGGTGAGCAGGTGAGTGTGCAGGGTGGCGAGTACGTCTGGGGTCATCGTTAAGCGTCGGTCGTTGAGCGGGCGGCATTTTAAACACAATTGCGGGCTTTCGTCCTGCTGGAGCATAACGTGCTGGTAAAACGAAGCCTGGGAGTGATTCATGCTCAAAATTCAACGGTGAACGCCTGATAACAGGCAAAAAATCCTCCAGCGCCGACATAAACTGGAAAAAAACGCCGGAGGTGCCCATGAACGGTTTCACGAATGCGGTGATTGATCAGCAAGAGTTGGATGAGTGGCGCGACGCCCTGGCTTCCCTGGTCACCCACGCCGGCCCCGTGCGGGCGCGCCAGATCCTCGACGTGCTGGCTCAAGACGCCAGTGCTGCGCATATCGACTGGAAACCCCGCCACGGCACGCCCTATATCAATAGCATCAGCGTGGCGCAGCAACCGGCATTCCCCGGCGACCTTGCTACCGAAGAACGTTTGGCCTCGCTGGTACGCTGGAACGCCTTGGCCATGGTGGTGCGCGCCAACCAGGCCTATGGCGAGCTGGGTGGCCATATCGCCAGCTACGCCAGTGCGGCGGACTTGTTCGAAGTGGGTTTCAACCACTTTTTCCGCGCGCGCAACGAAGGGTTTGGCGGCGACCTGGTGTTCTATCAGCCGCATTCCGCGCCGGGCATCTACGCGCGGGCGTTCCTTGAAGGGCGCTTGAGCGAGCACGACCTGGCCCACTATCGACAGGAGATAGGCGGGTCCGCGCATGGCGCACGCGGCCTGTCCAGCTACCCGCACCCGTGGTTGATGCCGGACTTCTGGCAGTTTCCCACCGGATCCATGGGCATCGGCCCCATCAGTTCGATCTTCCAGGCGCGTTTCATGCGCTACTTGCAGCATCGCAACTTGCAGGACACCCGCGACCGCCACGTCTGGGGCGTCTTCGGCGATGGCGAGATGGACGAGCCGGAAAGCATGTCGGCCCTGACCCTGGCCGCCCGCGAAGGCCTGGACAACTTGACCTGGGTGGTCAACTGCAACCTGCAACGCCTCGACGGCCCAGTGCGCGGCAATGGGCGAATCATCGATGAGCTGGAAGCCTTGTTCGCCGGCGCGGGCTGGAACGTGATCAAGCTGGTGTGGGGCTCGGACTGGGATGCGTTGCTGGCCAATGACGCTGACGGTTCGCTGGTCAACACCTTGTCCAACACCGTCGACGGTCAATTCCAGACCTTCGCCGCCAAGGACGGTGCCTACAACCGTGAACACTTCTTCGGCCAGAGCGAATCCCTGGCCCGGCTGGTCGAGGGCATGAGCGATGAGCAGATCGACCGTCTCAAGCGTGGCGGCCACGACATGGTCAAGATCCACGCGGCCTATCACGCCGCACGTCGGGTCAAAGGCAAACCCACGGTGATTCTGGCCCAGACCAAGAAAGGCTTCGGCATGGGCGAGGCCGGGCAGGGCAAGATGACCACTCACCAGCAGAAGAAGTTGGACCGTGATGCGTTGATCGCCTTCCGCAATCGCTTCCAGTTGCCGCTGACCGATGAACAGACCGAATCACTGAGCTTCTTCAAACCGGCCGAGGACAGCCTGGAGTTGCGCTATCTGCACCAGCGCCGCACTGCGTTGGGCGGCTACGTGCCCCGTCGCAGTCAGGGCGCCAGCCCGGTCGGCGTGCCGGCGGTTTCGGCATACGCCGGCTTCGCGACGGCCGCCGACGGCAAGGAAATGTCCACCACCATGGCCTTCGTGCGCATGTTGACCAACCTGCTCAAGGATAAGGCCCTGGGCCCACGTATCGTGCCTATCGTGGCCGATGAAGCGCGGACATTCGGCATGGCCAACCTGTTCAAGCAGATCGGTATTTATTCAAGCGTCGGTCAACGCTACGAGCCTGAGGACATTGGCTCGATCCTCAGCTACCGCGAAGCCACCGACGGGCAGATCCTGGAGGAAGGTATCAGTGAGGCCAGCGCCATCAGTTCCTGGGTCGCGGCGGCGACCAGCTATTCGGTGCATGGCCTGCGCATGTTGCCGTTCTACATCTATTACTCGATGTTCGGCTTCCAGCGCGTTGGCGACCTGATCTGGGCGGCCGCCGACCAACGCGCCCGTGGCTTCCTGCTGGGTGCCACCGCCGGACGCACCACCCTGGGGGGCGAAGGCTTGCAGCACCAGGACGGCAGCAGCCACCTCACGGCTGCCACCGTGCCCAATTGCCGTGCCTACGACCCGGCGTTCGCCGGGGAATTCGCGGTGATCCTCGATCACGGCATGCGCCAGATGCTGGAGCAGGATGTGGACGAGTTCTACTACGTGACCCTGATGAACGAAAACTATCCGCAGCCGAGCCTGCCGGAAGGGGTTGAAGCGGCGATCATCAAGGGCATGTATCGCCTGCAAGGCGCGGCCGGTGCCCAGGTGCGCCTGCTCGGGTCGGGCACGCTGGTGCGCGAAGCCCAGGCAGCGGCACAGTTGCTGGCGGACGATTGGCAGGTGGCGAGCGAGGTGTTCAGCGTCACCAGTTTCAGCGAGCTGGCGCGGGATGCGCGGGAGGTGGAACGGTGGAACCGCTTGCATCCGCAGGCAGTGGCGCGGGTCAGCCATGTGAATGAATGCTTGCCCCACGGCGCGCCGGTGATTGCGGTGTCCGACTATGTGCGGGCAGTGCCGCAGATGATTGGCTCTTACTTGGGTTCCCGCTACACCGTACTGGGTACGGACGGCTTTGGACGCAGCGATACGCGGGCGGCGCTGCGGGATTTTTTTGAGGTGGATCGCCATCACCTGGTGCTGGCAGCGCTGACGGCGTTGGCGGAGCAGGGCAGCCTGGCGCCGCAAGTGTGTCAGCAGGCGATTGAGCGCTACGGCCTGCAGGCGGAACGCGACGCTTCCTGGAACGCCTGAACCCGTGAAAGCCCGGCTTGCTGGCGATGGCGTCCGTAAGGTCGCCATCGCCGGCAAGCCGGCTCCCACCGTGTTTTTCAGAGCGTGGCGATCAGGGCGGGGCCAAACGCTTCCTTCAGGAAACCTGGGGCGATGTACCGCTCGTAATGCGCCTCTGACAGCAGGAAAAACTCCCGGTCAATCGCATCCCGAAGATCCGCCAGGCTGCGTTCGCGAAACTCTGGCAGCAATGCCAGCCCATACGCATCCAGCTTGGAAATCACCCGCGCACCCCGTGCAATCAGCTGGTACGCCCAGCAATACGGTGACTGGTGCGGGACGAAACGGATCTTGCGGTTCTCCAGTTGCTGACGCAGCAGGTGCGCATCAAACACCTCCAACTTGCTGGCCATCACCTGCACCAGCAATTGCTCCAGGCGCAGCCACACCGCCTGTTTCTCGTCGGCGTTGTAGCCGTTCCACTGGATCACTTCATGGTGATAACGCTTGCAGCCCCGGCAGACCAAGTCCCCGTAAACGGTGGAACACAAGCCGACGCAGGGCGTCTTGATGGTTTGATTGGGCATAAAAACTATTTAACGGGTATCAACACCAAACCTGTAGGAGCCGGCTTGCCGGCGATGGCGCCCGCATGATCGCCATCGCCGGTAAGCCAGCTCCCCCCATTTTTCATTTCTCCTTTAACATACTAGCATTGATTTCGTTGACATTTGTCAAAATCACTAGGTAGAAGGTGTGAAAATAAGCTGGCTTTTGCTTGTTTCTGGCAAAATAAGCTGACAACGGTTATGCCAGTCAGCTATTACTAACCGGACTAGTAGCTGATCGTATCAGTATTGGCCGAACGAGTGTGTTGGTAGAGGGAGGGCAAAATTTAGATAAGATGATTTTTTAACGCGTAATCGTACAAAGCTGCTCTTTCAACCATAGGGTAGTTTGTATAGGGCAGTAGCGGGTGTGTTACATCTATTTTTTTTGTCCGGATGAGGTTGTGTGCAAGGTTAGGATGCCCCAAATATTTGTTGGCTTGCGAGATGATGCAGTACTTTTCCATTATCTGTGAAATTCTGAGGATGTCACTTTCTAACAGATAAATTGGTTCGTGATTTCCAATCGTGTCAACAAATCCGGACGCTATGAAGAGTCGGAAGAATGGTACTGCTGAAAGCTGGTGTCTCTTTCTCACAATCGAGACTTTTTCTAAAAGCAGAAATTTTCCTGCCTTGTAACCAATTGAGTTGGGGCGACGGGGTAGGGAAAAAACTGCGGCGACGTCGTCTATCCTGTAGATTTGGGTCTTAGACGATTTGCTTGCCACTTCCGATATTGGATTTATTCCGAACCTAGATAATGCTCGCACTACGCATTTGATTGGAACGTTCAAAAACTTGGCGACGGTCAACTCTGTTGCGTAATGGTCATAAAATTCATCCACACTTCTCTTCTTTAGCGATTTTTTGAAGCGATCCTTTGGGTCTACAAGCTCCAATGCTTTGGCATTGATCAGTTTCACTATCGTTGCGGGGGGAAGGTGTAACTGGCGACTTGCGTCATAGTTAGTAATGCCTGAATCATCAGCTTCATCAATAGGGCGCAGTGATGCAAGTACTTGAGAACGTAAAAAATGGTAAGAAGAATTTCTATCTACTCCGGGCCCCGTGACGGGAGCGATGCCCGCTTGTTTGAGGACGGTACTGGCGGAGTGTAGCGTCAAGCCCAATAGCTTTGCCGCTTCGGTGACGCTTATGTAGTTAAGTTTGAATTCGACCAGCGCCGTCTCCTCAATGAGGTAAGCATTGTTTTTGGATCCGCCAACCGAAGCGGCTACCAGCCCGGCCGCTACAAAACAACCGATCTGTGGCGGCCCGACCCCTAAGAATTTTGCTGCAGCCGATGAATTCAGCCAAATGCCGGCCTGGCTCGGGTCATGTTTTGGAAGCCCGAACCAAGATGCGTCCCGCTTCTGATATTTTTTTGGATGAGGGGTGCACCACTCAATCACTGCTTTGCTTGTTTCAATATTCATCACATGTAAACACGCTCTTTGACTTCTAAATTCGGAACTGCGTAATTCTAAGTGTCGAAGCGCGCTGCGTATTTTGCGTACCGGGATTTGGGTGTTGGCCGACAGCTTCCGCACGGAAATGTAATGCTGAGAGAAGTTTTCTATATCAGTAGGATCGAATAAGCAGCCATTTTGCTGCCAGCTAATTGGGTGCAGAAGCTTTTTGTTGATAGCGTCCCTTAGAACTTTCATACTTATCAGTAGATTTTTTTTCAATTCTCCTAGCTTTATGCCCGAGATAGTTTTCTTTTGGCTGAAACCTTTATTAAGCTTTAGTTGAAGTATGTGCGCAGCCATTGTTTGCACTTCCTCCAAGTAGTAACGGCCCGTTGTTGGGAGAGTATTGAATGTTTTGCGAGCTGTTTTCCATTGGTGGTTGTTCAAATTTTGCCAGGCACAGATTTGGCGACTAGTTAGGTAAAAGGCTGACAAAGGTTTTGGTGTAAGGTTTTTTTGTTGAATAGGAGTGGTGTTTTGTAGTAGGAAAGTTTTTACACAGTCCTGATATTCCTCCGCCGGGACCAGAGAAAGTTTGGCACAGATAATTCGTTTGGGTATGTCGGGGTAAAGTGCGTGCAGCTTTTCCAGATTGCACAAGATCGCCTTTCGATCCCTGTTCAGTAAGGCAAATGCTATCATGATTAAGGTTCTTACTGCGCTGCATTCGTGTTGATCTTTTTTTAAAAAGTCCAGCAGTTTCAGATATTCGTCAAACCTGCTGAACCGTATGTTGTCTCCCTGTCTGAATAAGTTCAAAAGTTGACGTTCAATGTCCGCATCTTCAGGTGTGCAGGCCGGTGACGTTGCCAGTTCTTTGCATCGGCACCTGCCGGATAATAGGCTGCACCAACTCAGATCAGTACCACATCGAGGACATTTATCCAAATATTGGCGTAAGTGATAAGGACAATAGACTGCAAGTCTCAGGTCCTTAATGAAATATTCCCGGCCAGTTGCCCAGCACTCAGAGCAGAAGGCAGATCGGTTTTTTCGCACCATCTCGGCCTTGACCACCTGCCCGCCGATTCTCAATGGCGGCGCGATTGGTAACGGCCCCACCGGCTCGTAGAATCCGCTCAGAAACCGTTCCACATTCCAGCTGGATTGCGTCGCAATGGCTTGGATAATGGGGTGCGTGCGGACGAGTATCGGCCTATAGAAGTTGGCTTCTCCAAAGAGGTCCTTAAGATCAGTCCTGACTGTACAACCGTGTCGGATCGCCATGCGTCTCAGCACGCTGGTAGGACTTTCTTCGGGAAGCGGGGCAGGCAGGAACAGTATCTTACTCACCCTCCGTCTCCTCACAATCCAAAATGAGTTTCAACGCGTCGTCATAAGACAGTCCGAAGGGATTTCCGTCTGACAAATTTTTCGGCATGTCTGCGTACTGGCAAGCCGTAATGAAATCATCCATCTTCAACTCGAGCTTCTCATTGCGGTACAGGCACGTCTTCAGCGCATCGTTGATGATCAAACGCATGCGTTTTAGATTGCCTCTGGTACCCACAAACAGAGGAGCCGCGATCGTTGGATCATTAAGGTGGACACCTCTTTCGAGCGGAGCTACCTGATACATCGCCCTGTCCAGATGTTTCAACGTCGCGTAGTAGTCGGAGTTATCTCCTGTTTCATAGCGGAAGTTTGAAAGCTCGGCGAAGTATGGATACCTGTTTTCAAAGGCTTCGTCTTCGCGGCGAATGTTACGGCACAGGCAGGTGCCTGAAAGGATCACCGGAATTCCGGAGCCGTTGAGCAGCGAAACAATCCATTGCAGGGAGTCCAGTCGTACCTTCTCGGCCACGGTGGTGATGCAGAGGCGTTGAATTTCGTCGAGAAAAATCACCCTTACCTGAGATGTTTTAAGACACGTGATGAGCTGATGGGTTAGCTTCTCAACGGTACCACTGGGGGTAGCGTTAATCAGCATGCGCAACATGTTCGTGATCAGGCCTTTGACGGTGGCCGGTGAGGGGACCTCGCAATAGAAGACGGGGAGGTTGGAGTAAGTGCCGTCTTTACGATGAGTTTCTGCGTCCGCGACATAATGCTTGCGAAAGTAATTACACAGCGTGGACTTCCCAGTCCCGCTTGGGCCGCAAAGCAGGGCGCACGCTGGTTCACCTAGTGCCTCCGTATTCTCGATCGCATTCTGGATTTGCGAGAATGCGTGCCGGTAGCGCGGATGGAAGACAATTTTGCTTTTGAACGCTTTAAGCACTTGCTGACGCTCGAGCTCCATGATGGTGGACCTTTTGTGCGTGCGCACTGACGGATTATCAGGGCGTTGGGGACACTGACGACGGGGAGGTAGCCCGGCTGTGGCTCACTCCAAGAAGTGTTGCCGGCAGCCGGCTACATCGCTTTTCGCTAACAGAGACGGAGATTGGCGCAGCCCGTGTGACTGACAGGGCAATGCTCTGCGAGTGGTCGTGATCGCTGGCTGGCACCGAGCTGGGTCTGAGAGGGCACAGGCGAGTGCCTCGACATTGGCATGTGCATGGCCTTAGATCTCCTCAGACGAATAGTCGTCGGGTGTGTTGTCGTGGTAACGGTAGGTCGTGGGCTGCGGTTTCAGCGGCTGCTGTTTGCCGCCGCTGCCAGCGCGCCGGGTCTTGGGCTGCAATGAGCCCTGTTCTTCGGCTCGGCTGTGTTTACGCCGTTGGGCCGGCGTCTTTACTAGGGCTAGCTCATGCAGCAGTGCCACCCTGGCGCGGCGCGCCTTGTGCGAGTCGAAGCTTTTACGCTCGGCCCTCAGACGTTTAAGCGTCAGTTGATGAAGATGCATGGTCAAGCCTTGCTGGTAGTCAGGCTCTACAGCTTGCAGCTCCAACACCTCGTCGGGATAACTGGGATGGCAGGCCCAGGCCAGACCGAGGTCACTCGGGTCGTAGTAGACCAGGAGCTTTTCTGCTTTGGGCTCGCGGTTGGCCAGATACCCTACCGCCGGCCCGGTCCAAAACAGGGAGTTGTAGCGCAGCCGCCCCTGTTGGGGAGAGGCTTGGAACGCACTGAGAAAGTGCTGGCGTAATTCGGACTGTGAATAGCGCCGGGGCGGAAACATCTCGGAGTACGCCGCTTCCCAAGCCCGATTGGGAGACGTGTTCAGACTGCTGTGCACGCGTTCGCAGTACACCTGCGTCACCCAGCGGGAGAAGGCGTCTCTGACGTCCTCGATGGTCATGCAAGCGTTTTTTTCGGAGCTGTAGTCACCCCGTGCGCCGATGTTCGAGAAAGTCGTGCCTCGCATCACGTGGGCGATTTCTTTCGACCAAGTTCCGAAGAACGCTTCCACGTGAGGCTTCTGATTGCCGGTACCAGGCTCGCAATAGCACACCTCACCGCCGAGCATGGCGATAATTCGACGCAGATTCTGCGCGATGAACTCGGCTCCGCTGTCGAAAACGTAGCGGATGGCAACACCGGCGTATGTGTTATCACTGGATAACGATCGCTTGAGTGCCTGAAGGGTCGTGTCCAAAGAGGGGGGATTAAATCCGATAGACCAGGCATACGGCATCCGCGTGTAAACCTCTAGGAACACCGTCAAGTAGGGGCGGCCAATGACCTCTCCATCACTGCCCACTACCATCACGTGCATCTGCTGCGTGTCGGCCTCGACGAGTTCGAAGAATCGTCCAGGCCGATCCCGCTTGCGAGTCCATCCCTGGTGTTTCTGGGCATATTTGCTGCCATGCTGAGCCAGCGCTCTTTCATAAGCGTCGAGCTCTCGCAGGATACGGTTGAGGGTCGATTCCGATGGGATCTTCAAGCGATCGTGGCTGGGTCTGCCGTCGTTGAAGGCTTCCAGCTCCAGGACAATGGCATCGATCACTTCAGTTTTACAGGCCGGTTCAGCTTTCAGGTAAAATTGGCTGACCTGTTGATTGATCACCTGCTGAACCTCCCAAGGCTGGAGGGCTAAGCGATGTTTCGCTCTCTGCCGTCGGCCGGGTATAAGGGCAAGGCTGCTGTGCCCCGATTTGCAGAAAGCCCGTACCCAACTGCGGGCCGTGCTGAAGCTGGGGGGACTGATGTCCTTGATGTCATTAGCCAGAGCGCTGATCATCAGCGAGCTCCGCTCCCTCGGCATTTTCCCTCCAAACCGTTTGGTGAGCGCATGCACATAATGCCAGCGTCGGTCGAATGCAGCCGCGTAAGGCTTGGGGAGCCCCGCAAGGATTTTCTGTGGATCCTTCTCGATGGGCGCCTCCTGATCTTTGACCAGGTCACAGCGCTTCATCGCACGTAGTAGAACTTCTCGGGTTTGGCGCAATACGATCCGGCGGCCTTCGACGGCGCGCAGTTGCACGGTTTCACCTTGTTGATCGACGACCTGAAAGCGCTGGCCGCGATAGCGGTAGTGTTCACCGATTTTAAATTCAGAGATGTCCATCATGGCCTCCGTAGATCCTGCTTTCGGGCGTGAGCTTCTGCTCAAGGTTGACCCGCAACTCATTCAGAAAGATGGCGTGGCTGATGTCTGCGGGAGCGATACCCCTAGCCAGCAGTGCTGCAATGGTCGTCTGTTGTCCGGCATGCGCGACGACCTGAGCACGCACTTCAAGTGCTGCCCGTTTAGAACTGCTGAAGCTGTGGTGATAGAGGTACCTCAGGTTTTGAGTGACCAGACGCTGAGGCAGTTTGTCGTGAATGAGCCACCGGAATAGCACTCCATGCTCCAGCAGCATGGCTTCGACCGCCTTCGTCCAGTCACGCATGTGTGGCCTGGCCTGGTCATCCGGTAGCAGAAACTTGTGGTACACCGACGGTCCGTTGCTGAGCGCAACGAGAAAGTCGGCCTTGTAGCGCAGTTCACCCTTGCACACGGTTGGAGGGCGGCACTGGTAGGTGCGGACATCGTGGTGATACTCGAGGTGAACGCAATAATCAGCCTGCATGAGGTTGCCGCAGGTGATCGGGCCATGGTTTTTTCGTGACGGGAAAAACGTTACTCGACTCCCTGGGCGTCCTTTGCTCAAGGGCGCACGGGGCCGGTTTTCGAGACAATCCCTAGATGTTACAAGCATGATCGTGTTCCTCCGGGGGGGGGGGCGCGCTGAGTTAAGCAGTCATGACTGTCAAGCAAGCTGACCTCCACGCAGCACGTCATGGGATATAAGTGCCCAATTAGCGCTAGCAGGGTCTTCGAGGAGACCATCGTCGCGACAATAGGGGGCTGAGCGCCAAGGTCATCGCGGCGAAGATCCGGCCAATGATCTGTGCACGGTGCCGGACTCCTGCGTGGGGAATACGCAGCCCGGTATCGTTCAGTGAAGTGGCCAACGCTGCGACAAGATTGCGTTGGTGCATAGTCTGTCCCCCGACATCACTAGGCGCCTCCGCCCGACCGGCCTGTTGGGGGTGTGCTTGGACGCAGTGGTGAGAGAGGCTGGTGCGCCAAGGCGGGGGACCGAATTGTCTATGCGAGGTGTTATCTAGGGCTATAGGCCGCCGTAATGGCGGGATACTGCGCAGGTACAATCGATGGCGATGCATGGTCATGTCCTTCAGGTAGATCCAAGCAAAGTGCCGGATCGCCAGCTCACTGTAGGCCGGTACGTACATTCATACTGCTAACGGAAATTCCTCTAAATTTTGAGATAGATATTGGCTATGGCTATAAGGATCAACGGCTTACACTCACCGAGGTTGCGCATTAGCTGGCGAGAGATGACAGGCCGTCAAACGACAAAATTGGCGCTAAATTCACGATAGGCACTGTATATATCTAGACACGTCAGAGACTTAGCGCGACCCAGTTTTCGCATTACTCTGTCATGAACGGTTATAGCCTGTGACGTCGGCATGGGTGACGAGATGCGCTGGCTTCTGTTTCGTAGCGTTCTATAGTTATGTACTGGGGCTACGGGCCGCAGGAGATGACAAAGTGTCGACACTTTCGAGAGTTGCAATATGCCGCTGTCGCAACCGTTTCCTAGGCGCCCAGATGTACCAGATATCGGGGGCTCGTGACCGGAACGAATTTGCCCGGTGGTGCGACTATCTGGATCGTCCGTATCTCTATGCCGTACCGGGCGGTCAAGTGATCGCTGGCGGAGGCGTAGCCAATCCCAAATGGCTGCGCCTACTGGATGACGGGAGCCAGTTGCAGACCCATTGCCTAAAGCGTCTGATTGCAGCCTTCCCGGTGCTCAATCAGGTGTTGCAGAATCCGTTGTGGACGTTGCTAACTTGGGACTCGGAAGACGCTGAGAGGCCCGCGGCCTTTCTACAGGACCTTCTGCCCAGTTGCCGTGCCCTAGTCCCTAGTTCCTATCGCTGTCGCGTCAATGCGCGGATGAGTTGGGCGCTGGGTATACCGGATTGGAGCAGGCTGGCGATGCCACTGGCCCTGGTAGGCTGCCGCTGCCCGCGCCGGATGCCGCAGCGCCTGTGGTTGCATAAATATTTCAACGACTACCTGACCCTCGCGTCGCTCTCGCCTGAGTGCCAAGGCTGTTTTGCTGACCTGTGGTTACTCATTGACAATTGGTTACGCGCCAGAGGGCTGGAGCCCAATCCGTCACAGCCTGATTGGCCGGTCGACGCCGCCGCGTTTGCTGATCAATGTGTTTTGTGCAACGAACGGTTCGCCGATCTGAAGGAGTGGGGATGGTTGCCCGCCGATGATCGCACCGCGCGGTGCGCTATTGCGATGCTCTGGTGTCTCCGTATTGGTGGCAAAGCGTTTGAAAAAAAGCTGCAGGGCAGTCTGAACCATGGCGTGCGTCGGTGCCCGCCCTTACTAATGAGAGCGATGAGGGCGTTGGACCCACGGCTCGACGTGCCCAGTGCGGTACGAGTAGACCGATCTCTCGAGGGCTAGCACGTGGCAAGGCCCCGAACACTGTTTGCATAGGAAAGGTTTCATGCGCGATGCGCCGACGTTTCTAACAGGCGTTGCAGTTGAAGAATCTGCCGCTGCTCATGCCGTCGGTACAGAGCATCGCTGCGCTGCTTGAGCAGAGCCGCGCGCAGACGTTCGCGTAATTCTGCCTCCTCCGTTTGCCACTGGGCCTGTGCCTGCTGATGACGATGGGCGAGTTGTTGCCACTCGACTCTGGCCTGGCTGTAATCCCGCGAGTCGGTAAGTGCCTGTCGGCTAGCCAGGCGCGACTCGGTGAGCAGCCGTTCGTTGGCTCTATTGAGAGTGGCCAGTTCTTCCTGTTTGGCGAGCAAGGATGCCTGCAGGGTCCGAAGTTCTTTGGACAACTGCTGGACCTGCTGATCGTGACGAGCCAGTTCCTGTTCTCGCTGAGTCCGTTGTTGCTCCTGATAGTGATCCCGCGAAGCTTTGAGGTGATCGTGACGCTCACTCAAGGCGGTGAGGTGGGCCTCACGCTCATCTAGCGTTTGCTGCACGTGAGTCAATTGCCGTTGCTGCGCCTCGAACTGGGTCTGCAGGTCCCGGGCATAGCTCTGCGCCGCCAATTCGCGCTGGCGGTGCTCTTCCACCTGTGCATCCAGGCGGCGGACCTGATCCCTTAAAGATTCCACTAGTTCGCGTTGTTGCTCCTGAGCTTGCGCATGCCGCTGCCAGGCTTGATCGACTCGGGTTTGATCGTTCGCGACTGCTTGTTTGGCTGCCTCTTGCAGCCGCTCGGCTACACTGCTGATCAGGCGCACCAGTTCGTCTTCCAGAGCTACCGGGTCTGAGGGCGCCTGCACGGCACTGAGCTCCTGCAGATAGCGCAGGATGGTGCTTTTGGAGCCCGTGTTGCCCAACTCGACTCGCACCGCGTCAATGCTGGCCCGGACGCCTCGAGCCTGCAGTGCGTCGCGAGCCTTCTGGACCAGCGCCTTGTTGATGCCACCACGTGCCATGAGATGTCTCCTACGATTTCGTAGCTTGTTATGGAGTATGTAAGTACGGGTGTACTTCTGTCCTCTAGTACGTGCGAACAGGCGACGGACTGACGTTTGAGAATGCTGATTTCCCACACGTGAGGCAGTTTTTCGGCGCACGGTTGGTTTTTAGCGGTATGCGAGGAACAGATGGCATGACAATCCCGGCGGAGCGGTACCTCAAAGCAGCACGGCGCGAGAGCACGCTGCGGCGCTATCGTCAGGCGGTCGCGCACTTCGGAGACGAGTGGGGCGGATTGCTGCCCGCTTCCAGTGAAAGTCTGGTGCGATACCTCGCCGAGCACGCCGAGTTGCTATCCAGCAGTACCTTGCGCACGCATCTGGCGGCGCTGGCGCAGTGGCACAAGCGTCATGGTTTTCAGGACCCTACCAAGGAGTCCAAAGTCCGCGATGTCTTGCGCGGGATTCAGGCCGAGCACCCGCGTCTGGTGCAGCAAGCCGATGCTCTGCAATTGGAGGCGTTGGAGGAATGTCTCGCCGGTTTGTCCGAACAGGCCGCTTCTGACGCCGCTGGCGAACGGCTGCGTGCACTGCGCGACCAGGCGTTGATCCTGCTGGGGTTCTGGCGAGCCTTTCGCAGCGATGACTTATGTCGTCTGCGTATCGAACACATCCAGGTCCGTACGGGGAAGGGGCTGGAGATATTTTTGGGCAGTGGCAAGACTGATCGCCAAAACCAGGGGCGCACGGTCAGCGTCCCGGCGCTGAAACGTCTCTGTCCGGTACAGGCCTATGAAGCCTGGCTGGACGCCAGCGAATTGCAGAAGGGGCCGGTGTTTCGGGCGATCGACCGCTGGGGCCATGTCTCTCTAGAAGGCCTGAATCCGAACAGTGTGTCGCGCTTGTTGCGGATGGCGTTTGCCCGCAATGGCGTGGACGGTGCAAGCCTCAGCGGGCATTCATTACGCCGCGGTTTCGCAACCTGGGCCAGCCGCAATGAGTGGGGTACGAAGGCATTGATGGATTATGTCGGCTGGAAGGATGTGCAGTCGGCACTTCGCTATATAGACACCAGCGCGCCCTTTGGCGATTTAGCACGATGACGCTTGCCCTGTGTCACTAAGCCCAGAAACAGTCGTTCAGCACAGCACAAACGGCTGACTTCACCCCGGCGAAGAAGAGTAATTGAGATATCTTGTCGAGCTGTCGATCCGCTCAACATTCCAGGGAAGCCAATGCTAATTTCACTCTTGTCAAATGGTCAGCCACAAACGCCAGACCGATTGGAACTGATGGCCCCCTGGTGGAGTTTCACGAAAACGGTCTTGGCTGCGACGGCCCTATCGTTGGTGCGTGACGGACTGATCGGCTTGGACGACCCCATTCCCGATCAGCCTTTCACGTTACGCCAGCTACTGCGGCACGAGGCCGGCTTGGCTGATTACGGAGAACTTGCGGAGTATCACACCGCCGTTGCTAACGGTGAGCCAGCATGGCCGGCAGATGAAATGATGCGGCGCCTTGACGGTACTTGACTTCGATACACCTCCGGAACCGGCTGGCGTTACTCGAATGTCGGCTATTTACTCATCGGCAGGCTAATTGAACGGCTGACTGATCTGACGCTTGATGATGCGGTGATTCAACGTGCTCTTTCCCCTCTGGGTATCTCGAACGTTCGCTTTGCTAAAACGCGAGCCGACTTACAAACGTCCCCTCTTGGAAGCGCCTCAAATTATGACCCCGCATGGGTTTACCATAGCTTGTTGATCGGCCCGATTTCGCAAGCAGCACTCTTTCTGGATCGACTTCTCTGTGCAGACCTCCTCTGCGCGGGCTTGCTCAAGGAAATGCAGACAGCACGAACACTAGGCGGCCCGATTCCCTGGCGCCCATGGATCACCCCGGGCTATGGCCTCGGCTTGATGCACGGTTTGATTGACGGTGGGTATTCTCTAACCACACGATGTTTTCCATTTATCCCTATCGACCCCGATGACTGTCATGTGGCGATCTAAGGAGCTTTCGGGGTCTAAACCTACCTTGTCTCGCCGCGTCTACGCGGAGTTGTTACGTGGCGCGACAAGCATCGCTGCACCATCAAACTGAAGGGTGTATGCGATCTATATTTCTAGAATTGCGCCGGTCACCCTGGGTGTGTAAGGTGTAGCCTTACGCATTACATAAAACGGGCCCAAAAAATGAAAAAGGAAAATACCTCCTTGCACCCGGGAAATTGGGTCCGAGAAAACATCCTCAACCCTCGGAATCTCACGGTGACCGACGCGGCTAAGCTTATCGGTATAAGCCGTCCTGGGGTTTCAAATTTCCTCAATGCAAAAGTATCAGCGACGCCTGATATGGCCGCGCGGCTGGAGCGGGCGTTTGGCGTACCGGCTATAGATATTCTCAACCTCCAGAACTCCTTCGACTCGCACGCCGCCAAGACCGAAGTTGCCGCAGCAAGCGTGCGCGCCTACGTAATGCCGTTTCTTGGAATTTCAGGCAATGACATAACCGACTGGTTTTCTAAGACAATTTTAGCCCGCACCCGGTTATCGGTTCTGCTTCGCACGCTCGTCAATTCGACAGGAGAGAATCTGGAGAAAGTTGACTTTCCCGGAAACGACGACGCAGAGCGCCCTGGCTGGGACGGCTTTATTGAAGGCCCCCTGGGGACGCCATGGATTCCTGCCGGAGCATCGGGCTGGGAGTTCGGGGTCAATGCTGACATCAAAGCAAAAGCTGACGGCGATTTTGCGAAAAGCGTGAAAGCTATCAGTAAGGCTGATCGTCAAAACATCACGTTTGTGTTTGTTACCCCTCGACGATGGCCTGGAAAGGCTGCATGGCTTACAGCCATGCAAGCAAAGGGACTCTGGAAGGATGTTCGAGCCTACGATGTTAGTGATTTAGAGCAATGGATGGAGACATCCATTGCCGCGCAGACATGGTTTGCTAATCAAACTGAACGGCCATCGAGAGGCGTTCGAACTCTCGAAAAATGCTGGACTGATTGGGCAAATGTTGCAGAAACACCCCTTCATCCGTCGCTCTTCAGCACCGCGAACGACGTGTGGCGCAGCCGTATAAAATCGTTCTTGTTGAAGCGCGACTCAGAGCCGCTTGTTATCACGGCCGACTCAGTTGAGGAAGCCGTTGCGTTCTTAAGCCAGATATTCAGCGAACCGGAGTTTGACCATCATAAAGACCGCGTGCTCGTGTTCGACGAATGCGGCGTGCTACCAAAACTTGCCCAGAGCACAACCAATTTCATTGCGGTTGCGCACACGCGAGACGTCGAGCGGGAGTTCGGCTCCTATAGCGGGTCGTTGCGTACAATCGTGGTCTATCCGCGCAACGCCGCGAATGCCAATCCGGACATCATCTTAGAGCCACTCGGTTATGAGACTTTCGACAAAGCACTTGAAGCAATGGATAAAGGGCGCGACGAGATAACAAGGCTTGCTAATGCCTCAGGGCGCTCACTCACTGTGCTGCGGCGTATACTTTCGACAATCCCAGCGATCAAAACGCCTGCGTGGGCTGCCAATCATCAAGCCGCCTCTAACCTTGTTCCGCTCGCACTTTTAGGAACATGGGATACGCGTAACGATGCAGACCAAACAGCTCTTTCGCTGCTTGCGGGTGACCTCTCCTTTGATGCACTAGAGAGACGCGTGCAGGAGCTGCTGCAGTTCAACGATTCCCCCGTGTGGTCCCTCGGAAACTATCGTGGAGTGATTTCCAAGATCGACTCGTTATTTGCGATTGCTGGGGCTGTCACCCTAGGTGACCTCAACCATTTTTTCGACATCGCAAAGATTATTCTGGGTGAGGGCGACCCCGCTCTCGATCTTCCGGAGAACGAGCGTTGGGCGGCGGCCATCCACGGAAAGAAGCGCGAGTTCTCTTCAGCGCTTCGCGAAGGCATTTCTGAGACGTTAGTTTTGCTCGCTGTTCATGGAAAGCATCTTTTCGGGAAACGCCTTGGCTTTGATGGTGAACTCGCTGCTGCCCGGTTAGTGAGGGAACTCCTTGAGCCGCTTGAGACCCGGAAGCTGGAAGCGAACGATCGCGATCTTCCTCTATATGCGGAAGCTGCCCCCAACGAGTTCTTGAGCATTATTGAGCGCGACCTCAGATCAGAGAGGCCTTGCACGCTCGGACTGCTGCGTCCTGTCGCGGCAGGCCTCTTTGGCTCACCTAAACGAACAGGTCTTCTGTGGGCGCTTGAAGGGCTGGCTTGGAACCCCGCAACTTTTCCTCGGGTCGTCAAAATTCTGGGACGGCTCGCCGAAGTCAAAATTGGCGACAACTGGTCTAATAAGCCAATTGGCTCACTGGGGTCGATCTTCAGAGCGTGGATGCCGCAGACGGCTGCTGACCACGACTCGCGACTGAACGCTATGCGAATGCTACTGGAGAAGCACCCCACAATAGGCTGGGAGATCTGCCTCCAGCAGTTCGGCGATTTCGGGAGTCGCGTCGGAGACTACACCCAAAAGCCTAAATGGAGGCCCGATGGATATGGGTTTGGCGACCCCTTCAGCACTTGGGGGCCCGCCAATGACTTTGTCCGCGAAATGGTCAAGATGGCTTTGACCATGCCGTCCTACACAGCCGACATGATTTGCGACCTCATCACGCGGCTCCACGCGCTATCTGTCGAGGATCAAGAAAACGTCTGGAAAATCATCGACGAATGGCAGCAGGCCGGAGCCATTGACGCCGACATCGCCCGTGTGCGCGACAGAATCCGTGTGACAGTACTGTCAAGACGCGGCCGAAAGAAGGCGGACGAAGGTGGACAAGCCACCCTTTCGAAAATTGCGAAGGCTGTTTACGCTTCGATGGAGCCGACCGACATCATCAATAAGCACGAATGGCTGTTCCGGCAGGGCTGGGTCGAGGAATCGGCAGATGAACTCTCTGGTGAAGAGCTGAATTTTCAGGCGCGCGAACGCCGGATCGAAAAGCTCCGATTCGAAGCTTTGACTGAGATCGCAGCCAACAGTGGGCTACGTGGAATTTTCAACCTTGCCATGAAAGGCAATTCTCACCGGCAAATCGGCTGGTATCTGGCGCGTGGAATCTTAAACGCAGAGCAGCTTGAAGAGCTGATTCTCCAGTGCCTTAGCAAGGAGAATGACTCCGGCCACAACAGCATCGCAACTGGTGTTTTGGGTGCACTTGATCAAGATCAGCACAAGGCTCTCTTCGCAAGCTTGCGCGATAAAATGTCTGAGCAGGATGCTCTTCGCATGCTCCTTTTCTCACCCTATCGTAGAACGACGTGGGCACTCGTGGATCAACTTTCAGCTGAAGCGCGTCGTAGCTACTGGCGTGATGTCACACCGGAATTCATATTCGATGCGCCGGATCAAAATAACGAAAGCATCGGGCATCTGCTTGGCGCGAAAAGACCGCGTGCCGCCTTCTCCTCCGTTCACTTCAAGCTTGATGAGGTACGTCCTGAACTTCTGGTTCGGCTGCTTTCCGACATACCCAAAGACGGCAATGACAAGGAAGGCGAGTATCAGCTTCAACGCTATGCAGTCCAGCAAGCCTTCAAGCTATTAAACCGAAATCCCGACGTGCTGCTCGAGGAAAAGGCAGGGCTGGAGTTCATTTTTATTGATGTACTCGCCCGATCACTTCGAGGTGGTGACGGACATCAGATTCCGAACCTGGAACGCTATATCGAAGATCATCCCGAAATGTTCGTGCAGGCGATCGCTTGGACGTACAAGCGCAAGACTCCCGGCGAAGATCCTCCGGAGTTCAGTGCGGAAGATGGACGGGAGGGCTTAGCTCTCAGGGGCTACAACTTGCTGGAAGCTTTGGAGCGCATACCTGGACAGGATGAAGCCACTGAAGAGTTGGCCCGCGAGAAGCTGACCGAGTGGATATCGATGGTCCGCAGACGTTGTTCCGAACTCGACCGCGCAGAAATAGCCGATGTTTGCCTTGGCAAGCTTTTGGCCCGTGCCTCTGAAGGAAAGGATGGAGTGTGGCCCAACGAGGCTGTTCGCAATGTTATGGAGGACTTGGAATCCGAGGAAATATCGCGGGGCGCTCATACGGGACTGTACAACGCCCGTGGGGCGCACTGGCGGGGCGAAGGAGGAGGTCAGGAGAGAGAGCTCGCAGCCAAGTATCGCAGATGGGCGGAAGCCCTCCACTTTACCCATCCGTTCGTCTCCTCGTCTCTTCTTATATCAATGGTGGAGACCTACGAATATGAGGCAGAGCGGCAGGATACCGAGGCAGGTATTCGACGACGCCTTCGGCACTGACCCTACCCATGGCGTTGAGGTTTTTAAAGTGAAATTTACGTTTCTATGGCTAGTAAAAACTCAAGAAAAAATCGAAAAAAACTATCGCGTGTAAGCCTTTTCCTACAAATACAAGACATGTGAACCTTTGCACGAAGGGATTTGTAGGAAATTGGCCACACTTAAGCAAAAACCAGCTGATCAAAAAACATACAAATGTATATATTCTTCTATGAGCCCCCCCTCAAGGCTGAATAAATTGAGGGGGGCCGGCTTAAACACGTTTTTTATCCACAGGCTTATGCACAAAATAAAAAGATATGCACAAGCAAAAAAGCTGAAAAAACGCTTGATGTCTTCTCTGGCCATCATTAGAGTGTCAACAAGCAGGCAGCAAGCAGACAGAACGAGGCGATTAGTCAAATTAATGACTGACGCTTGTAAGAGATTGGCTTTTGGCCTAAATGAAAAGTCCCGCGAAAGCGGGACTCAATCGGCCGTAAGGGGGAATGTTGTCGAGACGGCCCCCCTTACGGCTACCCAAGCGCAGAACCTGAGGAGCGAGATTCTATGCGTACGCACACTGTTTGTACAGCATACAACCAGTTGCGGCCGCAGCTTCGGGGTTAATGCGCATTTATCGCCTAAGGAGAATCCTCATGGCAAATGGCAAAACTCCCGGTTCCAATACCGGTAATAACGGCGGCATTTTTCAGGAACAAGGGCCACGCGGCGGCAAGCGTCCCAACTTCACCACTGTTCCTGACAATACGCGCCTACCACCAACTAGCCGTCCGGACTCTACATGGGTTCCTACCCACAGAACTCCAGATAGCAACCGTTAATCTGAAGTAAAAAAAGGCTCCACCTGATTATAGGTGGGGCCTTTTTCTTTGGTAAGAAATTTAGCACACCATTGCTTACACTTGCTCGGCGCATAGGACACAGGTAATCACTCGTGCTTCCGGCCGACGCTTACCGATTGATTTGATGCTGCCAGGCCGAATGTTAACTGACCCGGTGCCGACCTTTTCTTTAAATCAGTATTAAAAGACACACATCCAACCCGCCGCGATAAGTCGGTTAGCGATCTCTGTCGATAAGTCTAGTGAAAGCTTCACTATTAGTGATCAGCGCTATTCCGTTCTATCGGGTACTGATGACCTGTAAAAAAGGTCCTTACACCTCTAGGAGGGGTAACGCCGTTAGGCGCAACCCGACGCTCTATGCAACGTCTGGGCATCTGAAAGTATGAACGTCCACTATTGTCGCTCAACTCCAAAGTTATGCGACGATTCTCTCGCACTGCTGGGTAAAACGTTGCGGTGTCGCTTTAGTCAGTCGCAGGTGTTTAATTTTCTGCGACATGAAATGCGATAGCTGTGGCTCTGCGACGGATTGGGTGTGTAGTGGTCAACAATTCCCGGACTGAATCGTCGCTAGTTTCGTAGACGCCCGATGGCCGCTTCTGGCCCTTAGTGTGTAAAAACGCTTCGCCAAAATTAAAGTGCGTGCGTCTACGTTAAATCTGGAATTTATCGGCAGTCAGCTGAAGTAGATTTCGCAAAAATGCGCGATTTCCAGTCCGGTGATGAGTACCTGTCGCACTCGAAAACGTTTTTACACAGCCTCTGCCACAAGGAGCCACTCGCATCAGGTCACTTTCGCACCTAAGCGGACGCTAACGTGGAGCCAACCAGAGCTGCGTGGCCTTATCGCGCAGACTTTGGTTGAGCGTAGAGTTAGGAAGCATTATTAGTACTCAAGGCTCGAAATTGCTTTTGAATTTCCGACCAAGAGTATTCCTCAGAAAGAAATGCCAGCAGGGGCACTGCTTGTTGCTTGACCTCTGGCCATAACGCTTGGCCATTCTCGAAGAGATCAAGAAGTTTCTTTTCGACCACCCATGCTCCAATCGTTGTCTTCTTTGCGGAGAGGAGGGAAAAGACGCCTTCAGTATTGTTATGTCCGCCACCGGAGCCTTGAAGCGCCAAACGACCACGGGAAAATACAAACCACTCTCCCGTGCTTCCAGATTCCAGGACATAGCCAGGGAGGTTGTAGGCAGAGCTTGGGCTATCCTCAATGAGCAGGTGAACAATCGGGGCATCGACGTAAGACAGAATCTTTTCTAGGTCGTATACCGCATCAAATGTTTTGAATCTGCGAGCTTTGGCGGTGACCTTCTCGTCCAGCTTTTCGGGAGCTGGTACTTCTTCGACCTCAGGCGGTTCTGGCTCGGGCTCATTCTTTCCGAAAAAGAATTCATCAGCGCGGTTGCCGAGAACGTTTTTGAAAATATCCCAAAGAAATGAAGCGATCGGATCCATGGTGTGTCCTGACGTTTGGCTAAAGGGCCGGCGAGCAAAACGAACGACTCGAACCGTTTGTTAGGCCGCTGTTCGACTGCGGCATCACTGTACAGCCCATAACCGTACCGCTGACGACAACGAGCATAGCTTGAAGTGGTGAGGGGAGCCAATAGCTCTAGGGTGCCGAGGGAAGTGGTACGGATGGCTTGTGATGGTTCTGTAGCCTCGTGTTTTATGGTCTGTAAACGCAGGCGTTCCAATCCATCACCGATAAAACTGTTGATTTTGCGCCTGACTGAAAGCAATCGACCCTAAGCGGACGATGTGTAAGCCCCAGAAATTGGACATCCTCACTATCAGAATCGTTGATGCTTAATCGTTGCCATTAATGGCTATCTCAGGGAGGTTGATCAAGGGCGGCATTATGCCATACTCGGACGATTCCAGTCTGGCTTCAGTTGTAATCTCAGGGACGTCCAATGATAAGCTCACTCTCCTTAAGAAACTTCAAATCGATTCAGAAAGAAACAACTCTACAATTTCAAAACCTATCATTAATTTGCGGATCGAATAGTTCCGGAAAAAGCTCCATTATCCAAGCGCTTCTGATGCTTAGCCAAACATTCGCTTCACGATATATACGGCGCTCTGTCTCCCTGAACGGACGACTAGTGCGTCTTGGATCCTTTCACGATATATTCAATCACATGTCGGCCGATGATGAAAAAAATAAAGATCGTAGTATCGACATTGAAATCAACATGGAAATGCAACATGAAATCACATTTGCCGGAATAAAAAGACTTAGCATCGCCTTAACTTTCAGCGCCCAAAACGAAAGCAATCGAAAGTTTGATAGTGAATTTCACCCAGAGATCACAAGCGGGAAAATAAAAATTGAACGAATCGATGCCGAATCCGTAGTCGAACAAATAGAATTTTCTTCAGCTGAATCTGGAAAATCTAACAGCGATCTATACTTCGTTAACCTTTTAGAATCGGCAAGCAAAAATCTGATCTCCAAGGAGTATCCAGATTACAAAATTGAAGGCGTATCTAAGCAAGACTTAGTTCCGCACAACTTACATCTGATATATGATCTTACAAAAAAGTTAAGTCAAAACTTAGTGCCTTTCCTGATCGGGACGCCAAATTATTTAAAGACGGTTGATGATGACGTCGTTGACAAACTTAGCAGCCTTGAGATACCTAAGCCTATGCTTTACAAGCTTCGCTCATTGATCGAGGCTGAAAATGAGGAGCTTGTACGAAATTTTGTTCTGCCTGACGAAATATTTGAACTCCTAAAGAAGGAAAAAGAACTGCTAGACTCCAAACATGTTCGTAATATCTTGGCGCGTCAATCGATAGCGCTTAGTCATGATAGGTTTGATAAATTATTCGACGCTGAAAATATCACGATAGCGGATTGGAGAAGGAGCGTTACGGAGTTCAACGATAAAGAAAAAAAGGCTTTATCTGATGTGTTAATTCGGAATCGTGACGAAATCCAAGGGACATGGTACATCAATATGAAGAGAGTCCGTGCAAAGGCCATCTATGGCTTAAATGCACTGAATCAGCTGGAAATATTTTTGTCATACTTTTTCCCGAGAAATTTAAAGTATTTGGGGCCACTACGATATGAACCCCAGGCTATGTACCAAGCATTCGATCTATCGGAGCCTAAGACAGTTGGGCTCAAGGGCGAAAACACCGCGGCAGTGCTGCACCTGAATAGTTCTCTTAAACTATCCTACCCGGTGGTGGTGGAGAGAGAAGGCGGTAAATTAGAGTTTGGCACTAGAGAGGGCACACTAAGCACAGCTTGTACGGAGTGGCTGTCTTATATGGGGGTGATCACAGACTTCCAAACATTTGACAAGGGCAAGCTTGGCTACGAGCTACAAGTCAAAACTAATGAAAACGATAAAATGCAGGACCTTACTCATGTTGGTGTCGGGGTAAGCCAAATATTGCCAATTGTTGTGATGGCTCTTCTGTCTGAAACTGATGATATACTTATTTTCGAACAGCCGGAACTTCATCTGCATCCCAAGGTTCAATCCAGACTGACAGACTTCTTTCTAGCACTTTCGATTAATCGGCAATTGATAGTTGAGACCCACAGTGAATACTTGATCAACAGGTTAAGACTGCGAATCGTCCAGAGTCGGGACAACGGGATTAAAGATGCATCTACGATTTTGTTCGTCAATAAAGACAAAGATGGCTCCCAGTTCCAAGAAGTCGATATTACCCCATTTGGGTCTATCGTGAACTGGCCAAGCGAATTTTTCGACCAGACAGATACAGAAGTCGAAAATATTCTTTTGGAAGCGGTTAACAAAAAGAGAGAAGGTTCGATCACTAAACCTGCGGGGCAGAACTAATGCAGATCGTAGTGAGTTGCGATTATCTAGTTGCTCCGGCATTTTGCGATCCTTCCCATCTGGCTGAAAAAGTTAGCGACCTAGTTAATATAAAGAGAGAAATTGCCGGAGGAAGCGACCGAGCGACTATTGAAAGTAACGCTTTGCTAAAGCTCTCGGCGCTTGGGTATTATCCGTGCAGCTCGCTATTCAAAAATAACATGGTCGCTAGCCAAACTGAGTTATTCTCAATTAAGGATATAACCAAGGTGGTTTATCATCTCGCTTCGATGACCTTGGATGACGATAAATTCTTTCCAGAATGTGTAGCTTACTGGAGTAGAAAGGAAATAGTTCCTGCGATCACGGGCTGTAGCCACGAGCGAAGCGAGGCTATAGTTAGCTTGGTAGAGAGCATATTTCTGGCGAACCATTTTCATGGTAAATCGCTATCGATTCTGCACCATCCCTTAGATTCTGGGCATAAGTCTGTTACGTTTACTGGAGAATTGACTAACAGTATCCCCGAGACCCCGCCGCCATTGCCGGTCACACTTGAGAATAGTATTTCCCTATTTTCTGATTACTCGGAGTTTTTATCGCAATTCAACGCTGCTGCTGCCTACAATACTGCCAATACCCCAGAAGAGATTAAGGATGCTTTTACCTTAGGAGCTATCGCTTTAGCCCGAAGCTGCGGCAGACCTGGCGTCGGGAGTTTTGAGTTTGGTGATAAGTTTGTCGAGAGTCTTGGTTTGCACCAGTGTGCACCTACACAGCGATTTTCGAACACTGCATTCGATGTGATCTGCCATGTGATTGCAGGGGTCGAGAAGTCTCCACACAAGCCATTTTATTCAGATTTAGGCAAAAAGATCCAAAAAACTAGAGATGGCAAGCTTGCTTGGCGAACTCACGTAACAACAGGCAATCCTGCACTAAGATGTATGTATTGGACAGGAGGTTGTGGGCTCACGCTAGCCAACATAGGAAATAAAAAAGATCTAGAGATTTTATGAGAAATATAGTTGTGCACCCGAGTTCTTAATCGGCTCGGGTTTTTACATTCTACATTCATTTAATTGAAGTGATGTCTCCTTTATCTATCCTGGCAGCACGCTGGCCATTTCTACCATGCTCGCTCTCTCAAGGGGGCAAGTACTTCACGCCAAACAATCTCACCACGCACACTCACCATGACTGTAAAGATATGTGCTCGCAGCACCTCGGCGACAAGTGTCGCAGCCAATAGGCTATTAGAATAAGCTGCCGAGTTGTGGGAGGCAGTGTGGGTACAGTTTATTATTGGCTGTTTTTCCTTCAGCCGACGGCTAAATGCATTGCCTTCTTCCTGACAACCTTTTATAGCTGGTATTTTCGATATCGGCTGACAGGTTTGGGTCGAAAGCGGTAACTCACTCATGTCCGCTTTTGGCCGTTTGCTGCCTGTCGCTAAGGGCTGCAAACGGCCAAGGCCAGTTGGCCCCTTTTTTATATCTTGAACTCCATGTTTGGCTGAAGACAAAATTGCCAGAGTGGAAGCTTGTCGCCTTTGTATCCGTCAGGAATATGCACTGAAAACACCTCAGGGTTAACCCTAGCATCAAGGGCATATATCTTGCTTTCGTATACGGTATGCTCATTGTAAGCGCTAGTGACCATTGAGCTCAGTGAGCCTAGCATTGCAAATCCCTGGTCTTCTTCCCATGGTACGTCAGGATAAAAATCATATCGAATAGACCTTACTCTTTCTCCATCCATCTCAGCCGAAGGAGCGTCGGTAGTCCAGTCTCCGAATCTAATGAGATAAAACGCAATATGTTTTTCATTTTCCTTCAGAATCTCATTGTCATGGCAGTACAACTTGACATCGCCTATTGTTATTGAGGCTTGCCCATCCTCATTGATTCCTGACTCTTCTTCGGGCTTTGCAACCAACTCGATGCTCAAATTCGGCTTAGTGCCGATCATCCTATCCCCCAGCGATATCATTTCACTCTTGGCGTAGCCTTCAATGAAGTTGGTCGTGTATTTATTCCGATGTTCAGTCATTGACTCTTTGGACAAGAGTACCCATTTTCTGATCCTGGAGAAATAAATCGCAAACTTTACAGTTGTACCTTGTAGCTGCGCATAATTCTCCAGCCGCTCTACGTAGTCCTTTCGAAGCACATAGTTTTCTTTGGGATCGCCATAATGGCAGTTTTTCACCTCTACAAGAAATCTCGCTCCGTCATTCAAAGCAATAGAGTAATCGGGCGCCTGAACATTCATTCCTGCTGCGAATATTGCACCACTGTCTTCCTGCTTCACCATTGCGCATTTGCCCAAAGCTCCGGCAACATGAGCAAATAAAGCTTCGACTCGCTTACCGTTCAGCAGGTTTTGATTTTTTAGAGATGACTTGAGAGACTTTCCAACTTTTTCTAGGAAGTCTTCAATATCCTCTTCTGCTTCGATTCTGTAATTATTATCCCTGCTTACGGCGGTAAATAGTTCAACTGGATCGAATTTTAATGGATCTCTTGGCATGCGTTTCAAGAATTATTCCTTGTCAAAAATCTAGCTTTGAGCGTCACGTGGGGAGTAAGGCAGGTGTTGAGGATACGTTGCGAGTGTTGGCAGCACTTCCTCCATGCCGAACGGAACGAGCAACATTATGATGAAGCAGATTTGAATCCTATGAGGTACTAGACCGAGATCGGCAGAACTCAACAATGATCCAGCGTAACTGAATCGTCGCATGTTCGTGTCCCTCTCTCCTGCAATATTGCGTGACAAGGCAGGCTTGCCCCTGATCGCTTCTCCAGCGTTACGCGCGCCTTCAAACGAGTGCGGTAATGCCGTCCCATCCGAAAATACCTATTGGGTGAAAGTCCCTGCCAAGCCAGCTCTGCCTCCATCATCACGTGTGCTGACGCGCTATTCCCACCGTATTGCTGCGCATACCGCATGAACATTTCCATGTTGTGTGGAACCCGAGCCATGTCGATTGAAATTGACTCCCCCTTTTCATAGGCAGAGGACCGCCGTCGCTGAGCGGCCGGGATGCTCGGCGTACTGTGGCAGGATTGCTGTATAGGGGCGGGGCGGACGAGTCGCAAGTGGGGCTGCTTCTGGGCATTCGTGGCAACAGTGCGGTGCGGGCGCTGTTGTTAAGGCCGCGTCCGTCGTTGGCTGGTTTGATCCGGCGCTTGTTGTAAACGCGAAGGCCGAGCGTGGGCACGCGACGTAGTGGTATGCGCCTACATCCCATCCTCGGCCCAGCTACGAGGCCGCGCTCACCAGGCGTAGCTGATCGTTGTGCTCATCGCTTTACCAATTCAGTTTGGGCAATTTTTTGAGCGATCAAGTTAGGCTAGAGCGGAATGCCATATTCGCGGAAAATCGCCTCGCTTGCTGCCCTATACGGTTGTCGCGGGTCTAAGTGAGCCCGAGCGTCCATTAGAAGATTTGCAGAAAGGTTTAGCCATTTCTCTCTACGTGTGATGTCGTCCGTATCCTCGGCTATCTCGGCGGCCTCAAGGGCGCGTTCGATGGCTGCTCTGATCATGAGTTGCTTGGCGGCCCGCTGTTCGACAAGGTCATGGCGTAACAGACCGAAGACCTCTATCGAGGTTTCGCCTTTGGGGCTGGGGTTTCCAGCGGTATCGGCTACTGCCCGTACCAAACCGTCATTTAGAAACTCGAGGTGTTGGTCGGGATAGTCATCACAGGGGTTGAGTAACAACGGTTGCTCGTTCACGTTGGGAGCGGTATGGCTACGCCATCGGTGTGCTTCGTCCACTACGGGAAATAGGTTGGCTTTTCCCGAGGACGCTTGATTGGGTACCGCAAACTCCTTGGAGCGTTTGCGATTACAATCGATGCAGGATGGCAACAGATTGCTCCACTCTGCGGCTAACCAATAATACCCTGGCTTGGTAAGTTGGCCGTTGATGACTACGGCACCTTTGGGACGAAAATGCTCAATATCCTCGGGGGAGCCTGCTGCATAGTTGAACTCGCAGTAAGCGCATTTCTTATTGAACATCTCGCGTAGAGTGAGAACGACATCAGACTCTCTATACGCTCTGAACTTTGTTTTTCCACCTGCCGCTTGCGCGACAAGTGCGGCTGCTCGCTCTCGGCTACCTTTTGAATCAGGACCATTCAAACTAGGTGGGCATTCCGCCCGTTCTACCCTGATCATAAGGGTGACTTCCTGTCAGTTCCCAGTTGTGGGGGGGGGACCGTGTCAGGCTCATCCAGGGTTGCCCATAGCTGTTGCAGACGATGTTGGGCTCCCAACTTTAATTGTTCCGGTAACGCCTGCCGCCTGGCCATTCGTTCAGCAATGTATGCATCGGCTGCTTCGAAAACCAAGCGTTCACGTTCAGTCAAACCTAACTGGCGGCCTGATTCAAGCTCTTCACGGAGTTCCTCAAGACGCAATTCATCTGCGACAGTTCGCTCCCTTGAGGCAAGCAGTCGATAGTACTCCTCAAACAGGGTATCGATTTCGAGGTCTTCGGCCGAGTTCAGGCCAAAGAAGTCAGAGGTCAGCAATTGACCCACTGTCATATTGCGAGGTGACGGCAGATCGTCGGTTTCTGCGGTTATGACCTTCACTGCGCCACTCAGTGTCCGTTTCAACACCGCTACTTCATCTCGTTCTATACCCCGTAGTGTCAGTGGCTCGTGGCTTGTGGCGATGAATTGCAGGCGAGGGAAGACCTCACGCAGGCGCTGGATAATGCGCATCTTCCACCGTGGATGGAGATGGGCATCAATCTCATCGATCAACACGATCCCTTCAGCGGAGGCCGCATCTTGCCAGCCCCGTCGCAGCACGCTCATGATGTCTAATGCCAACGCAAGTACAGCCTGGTAGCCGCTACTAAGTGCCTCCAGGGTATCGATAACTCCGGCGGATTTTACAATGATTTCGTTATTGTAACGAAAGAACTGAGCGCCATCCGGACGAGGTAGTAGGGCGGACAATGCACGTGCTATCCGGTCGAATTCTTGATCATCCGTGTCGTAAAGCCAAGGGCGACCGTTACTCAGACGTTCGAGCGGGTTGAAGAGGTTGGCAATGTGAACGGATGCGCGAGGCAGGGCCTTGTTTTTATGCGGTGTTAATAACCGAGTTGCGCCATATGCCAGGACCATGACTTTGGGCTCAGGCGGATCAATGGTGATGCTGTTATTTGCTGCGTTAAGCGTCATGACGATGGGTCTGGAGAAGCTAGACAATTGCACGCTGACTGTACCGGTTTCGCAGCCGCTGCGTAGCAGGTCAGACGCTTTGATATCGAGATCGTCAACGGCATCCTGTCCCGCCAGTGCACAAGCAAGGGCTTGAAGGGTTGTGCTCTTGCCTGTGCCATTTTCGCCCAGCAACACTAACCACTTCCCTGATCCTCCTGCTCCCAGTGAGGTCTGTAGGCTTACGTTTTCGCATGACCGGATATTGGTCAACTGGAAGTGTTCGATAAAACGGCTTTTACGGTAGAAGTCATTCGATATTCGCTCTTCCAATACAGAAAAAGACTCCATCCCCACAGTTGTATTAGTGAGACGTTCTGCCGCTAGCTTCAAGTCATCCAGACTTGCAACAAGACTCCCAGTCACTGCGCCCCGGTGGTGCTGCAGTTGTTGCAGTAGCTTGCTCGTTTGTGGACCAGCAGGGGCCTCCTCAGCGGCCCAGGTAGCTACGAACTGTCTGCGCATGGCGGCATACGGACTGTCATCCGTAATCATTGCGCTCAGTAGGTCATCCACCAAATAGGGCGAATCGAAGGCTATCTTTTGTACCGATAAAATCCGTTTCAGGTTTTCTAGATCACGACGACGTGCGTGCACCAACGCCTCCCGGTTAAGCCCGAGTACATCGATCGTCGCCGAGCCCTGAAAGTCGTCACTTGTGACACGACCATCCTCTAGAAAAAGCAGTAACGAAGACGGCTCATCTTCGCAAGGATCGAGCAGTAGCCTTTCTTCTTCAGTCAAGCCTAGGCTGGTCGGATATGGCCCAGCACGCAGTCCTTCGACGGGGAAGCGCGACCCTTTTAAGGTGTTGCAGGGAGAGCAGGCGAGCAGGTAGTTCGACCAGTCATGCGCGAGCCACCAATAGCAGTCGTCGTCTACAGAACCGTCCAGATTGCTGGCACTCTGCCGGGGGCGAAACAACTCTATTTCAGGTTTCTCGACCGGGGTCTCACAGTAGGCGCACTTGCTAGGGAAACATTCGGCCAGCGCCTTTCGTATGTCACTGTTTAACTGCGCTGCATACTTCTGAAACTCAAAGCGTTTCTGCCTCCGTTGTTCTCGCGGTTGAGAGAAAAAATCGGCAGCTTCCTTTCGCAGCATGTTAGCGCGTTCGGAATTTAGGATATCCGGGACGGGACCCCGCTTTAATCGGATCATTTTTTTCTTCCTTGATCTTGGGGGCACAACACAAAATTTGGCGGAGTTTGTGTTGTGCCCGCGCCGTTGTGCGAGAAAAGTGGCTCGTTAATTGTGTCATTTTGCCACTAAAAGAAACGCTTGAGGGGGGGCAGCGCAGATTCGATGCAAGCATCACGCTGAACGGTTATAGCGTCATGTAGGACACCACCATGAACTCACAGGCTGGATTACCTGTCGTGAGTTACCGTACGCGCCCAGGACTTTGCCAATCCTTTACTAGCGCGGCAAATCCTCGACACCTACGGCGAAGCGCGGGACGACGGCGAGCGGCGCTTGTACCGCTTTGCCGTAGTATTCACCTCCGACCAAGGTGGGTTGGACAGACGAGAAATGGCATTGGCCGTGCTCGACATCATGGAGGGGTCAGAGGAGGCATTCAGGCGCCGCGTTGAGAAATATCACTTCTGACCCCACTACGTCGTTAAGAGGCGGAGCAATATTGGACGAGAATACAGCCAGCGCATTGGTGCATTGGCAAATTAACGGCGCCTTTGCTTGTTAAATGGAGCAAAGCCGGAGTGCATGCCGAAATACGCACTCTGCTTCTCGAAACAGCAGAGCCGTTGGTTATCCAATGGCACTCTGCGTAAGCGAAAACTGGAAGAGCGATCCCCACCTCTTCGATTTACGCTGAGGTGCGGATAAAGCATTATGATGCCATTCAAAAGGGGAGAGCGGGCATGGTTGCATGGATAGCACGGTTGTGGAACAGACCATTTCAATGGTTTGAATCCTTCGTAAAACCAGGAGAGGATCTGGGTGTCAAAGGGTTATACCGGATTTTTGTTTTTGCATTGTTAGTGGTATTGCTCATTTTTTTAATTGACGTGGTATTGACCCTCTCTGCAAACAAAGAAGGCGAGCCCAGTCACGGGGTTTTCGGTGATTTTTTTGGCGGGGTGGCCAACCCGTTTTTGACGTTTCTTACTTTTATGGGCCTGCTTTTGACAATAGTTGTTCAAAAAGTAGAGTTAAGAGATTCAAGGGAGGAAATGAAGCGCTCCGCGGATGCTTTGAGTGAGCAAGTAGTGGCTTTCAGGAAGCAGGGTTTTGAGGTGACGTTCCTCAAGATGCTCGAGATTCACTCTGCGCTTACTCAGTCGATAGATTTGTTGATAGTAAAATCCAATCAGACGGTCACCGGGACAGACTGTATGGCTCGCTTCCATTTGAGGTTAAAAACAATATATCGAACTAAATTTAAAGATAATGGGATGGCATTCGACGGCAAGACACTGCAAGGAATGGGGGAGCTAAAAGCTATGTATGCAGAGTATTGGGAGCCTACCAGAAAAAACTTGCATAGCTGGCATGAAAGCCTCTCAGTAGTTTTGGCTTATATAGCTTCGGAGTCTAGTTCAACTGAACCGTACCTCTCGATGGTGTCTGCCCAGTTATCGGAGTATGAAAAAATTTTAGTTTTTTATCATGTGGGTCTGCATGATCAGACTCGACTGAAAAAACTGGTTTTAGAGTTGGGCTTTTTGAAGGACTTGCCCGCTGATCTTCTCCTGGATGGAAGCCATATGCAGTTATTGCCGACCACGAGCTTTTTATAGGGCGGCCCCACCCGCATCTTTGTGGCCTAAACAGCAATGGAGCAATATGAATGTGCAAAGCCTGGAGAATTACGAGTGGTTCGCGTCGTTTCAAGGCAGTGTTTGCTTGAGCGAGCAGTGGTATCCTGCACGAGGATCAGAGGCTTTTAGAGCTGAGCTTGGCCAGCCCCTGCTTAATGTGGCCGGCATTTTCACCTAAAATATATAACGCACCGCGGACATTTTCGCCGACGTCGTTTGACCCCTGCCTCTCGGCGTGGATGGCCAATTCCATCAGCGCAGCCTCTAGGGCCAATTGATTTTCATACAGCCTTTCCAACAGGTCTGATAGTGAGTATTCCATCGTCATCTCGTTCGAATTCCTGTCGAGAAAATTCAAGCATAGCAGTCGCCGGGTTAGAATCGGCCACGTGATGTATCAAGCTCAATGAGAACAGTGATGAGTACCGAACTTACAGAAGAAGAGATACGTCGAGCATTGTTCGGCGACGTCGAGCCGCCTGCGCCAGGCGCCATTGTGCATCAGCAAATTATCGCCCCGGATGATGTACCGGCGCTGCCTGTTACGCGTGCAAAGAAGAAGGCCTCAATCTCAAAAGGTTTTACGCCCAGGCTGAGGGTCACGCTGCGTGTGGGGAACGATTTTGAGGGTCAAATGCACGAGCTTGTGCATGAGGCCGACACGCTGAGCTCTCTGCTCGCAGAGCAAGAGGCAATCAAGGCGGCGCGGAAAAAATTCAGATACGTGGAGGTGGTATCGGTCAAGTCGATGTAACTTCGTATCGCCGTATCGTTAAAAACCTGCCCCAATGTGCTCGTCCTTCGGGGGCTCTTGGTCATCAACGGTCGATGAATTAAGCAGAGTCGTGGCTCGACTTTCGAGCAGCGCACCGGCTTGAAAGTAGCCCATGACCGTACTCACGCTGCGGTGCTCGGTCATCGCCATGACTTCACCCAGTGGCACCCTGACGAACTGCGGGGCCATAAGCCGCACTGTATGCCCAAGCGCTTCGAGCTTACGGGCCCAGTAGTGGGCACTACTGCACGCTTCCATACCGATCAGGCAAGGCGAAAGGTTGGCAAAAAACACTGCCATCTGATCGCGCTTTAGCTGTTTGCGCAACAGGGGCTTGCCTCGCTCGTTCATTCCATGAACTTGGAAGACGTTTTTGGCTAGGTCGATACCAACAGTTCTGATTTCCATAGCTGATTACCCCTTCGCACAGGTGGATGGTGACACCACTCACTTTGGCACAGCGATGCGATTATGGGCGGGGGCGTCCATCCCATTGCTTACCGTTATACGAGTCAAGTATGCCGTTGAGATTTCCAACGGCGTCCGCCAGGGCTATCACTGACTTCACCCCATTGGGCGACATGCCCATGTCCTTTAGAACGATGCCCTGTAGCTCACCAATTGGTGGAGCTAGCGCCTGCTTATGTATCGGTGAAAGATTTCATGGGGCGCGGCATGCAGAAAAATGGCAGTGAGTAAGGCGCCAAACTCGTTGGCTAATAGCAGACGTTAGTTCGTCTTGGTTAGATGATCCCGTGTCGGGTCGACTCCGGCCTGTCACGACCGGTACCAGCCGACCCCAAACTGTCATCGCGCAAACGTCAAAGGAGGCGCTGGATTGATGAGTGACAGCCCGCTTACGCCCTGACGTCTACCTACACTGCTGCCTGAGGGCTCGGCTCGTCGTCAAGATGAGGTCACCGCGCGTGACGCGCCTTGTTATGGCAGGCAGCACCGCAGGCCCGCAGCAGTGGCTGCGTTCCCAGTGGTCGAGTGTGCACCCCGCTAGCGGCTCTTGAATGTGATCGGGACATCGACATTTAGGACGCTATGCCCTTCGGTGTCCCTCCACGATACGCGCGTCCACGCATCGAGCGTCATGATTTCGGCGGGCTGGAGCGCACCGAGCAACTTGTCGAGCGTCCCACCGGGCACCGCGCTGCAGATCTGACGAACCGTAGTCACCTCCCTGGCTGGGATCGGAAACACAGTTCCGCTTTTGCCATAGCGCGCGCTCAGATCAACAAGAGTTCGGTTTAGCGTCGCCGAGACGGTAAAGCCGTCATGCGTCATCCAGTCAGATTCCCAGATTGACTTCGACTTGTCACCGTCATCCACATCGATGAATACTGGCACGTTAAGCATTGCAGGCAGCGCCGCTCCTGCATCAAAAGTGCCGCCCATGTCGATTTTTTCAAGCCACTCACGAATACTCGTCTCGGGTGGAGCACCGGCTGGCACCACACGAAGCTCTCGCCCCATGTCGGGCATCTTCGCATCGTTCAGTAACGCGGCATCCACGTGCCGCGGTGTGCGTCCCTCGCATGCCCATTCGCTATACCCGCTTGCCAGCACGAATGCAGGATTGATGTCCGGCTTGCCGTCGCCGTCCACGTCGGTCCAGTTGCGCACGATGCGCATGCGCGCGCGCGTAATGTGGAACGGATGGTCAAGCACGCTCAAACGGATTACCGCCGACCGTTCTGAGTCTGGCACGACCGCATCATAGGCCGGTCCCTTGGTCGCGCTGGGGGCAACCTGCGCCAAGACCTCGAATCCGACGACAGCCCCGAGCGCGCCCACTATGTTTGCATCCAGTGAACTGGGATTCGTCGGGTCTGACTTGATTTGCCAGCCCCCGGCTTGTGCTGAACGCCCGATCCTGAACTTCCTGGTCAGCGCTGGCGCCGTCAGGTTCTGCGTAGTAAGAATCGGGGCCTCGAGCAGGTGCGCACCATGGTAGGGTCCATCACTTGGCGGCTGGGCCAACCAGTTTGAGAGACTGTTCACGAGTTCGTCCTCGGTGACAGCGGGAATCACTTCGGCGGGGGTACCGGTCTTGAGCGCTCGCATCCGGCGATATGCATTGAGCAGTTTGTCCGATCCTTCTATCTTGTCCGGCGTTCCGGGCGAATCCACTGGCGGGCTTTTCCGCCACATCTCTACTTCGATCTCGTAGACATCATCGTCCAACTGTTCGACGAGCTTCGACTTCGATTTCTGCAGATCGATCGCGAAGTAAAAGTTCGCGAGTACGGTTGTGAGCAGATGCCACCCACCCGCCTCGGCGCCTGCGACCTTCGCAGTAGGCAGCGCGCGTGTTGCCGGATCTTTTGGATTCTTTGAGGGCAGAATGCGACGATAAACACGTGGCTCCCCGCCACCCTGCATAGCCACTTGGAGCGCGTCAAGACTCGCCGTAGCGTTGTCGTAAACTGGTGACCAGGCCTCTCGCAATTTCACCCTCGGCAATGGCGCGGCCGGCGATAGGGCAGGCAAGTTCAACGTGATCATACTTTGTGAGGCGTCTTTGCCGTCCAGCGTCGTCATGGGAACCGCTCGTGCTAGCGGTGGCATGCGTCGCTCGGGAAGGAGATAGTAGGCTTGCTTGCGACTTACTCCATTGGCATCGCGTTCAAGCACACGCCAACTCGGAAACACATGCACGACATTCGCTGCGATGCCGCGTGGCTCGCCAGTTCTAGGTCGGTCGATCGCATCCTCGCCGCGCCGCGCAAAGACACCTGATTGGCCATCGCTTGAAAAGCTCTCTATCTGGTCGATTCCGCGAGGAACTCCCCATGCGTCCTCCTCGTTTGGATCGATTCCGCGGTAGACGTTCTGGCCGATGACTACCGTATCGTCATAGGTCCGATCCGGGAGCACGTCGATCACATAGGCGTAGATTCTGTTGCCGATCATTCCGCCACGTAGCGATCTCAGGTCGAAACGTGTCGTGTCCTCAGCCTCGGTACCGTCATCACCAACGAGCAACTTCTTCAGATCGAGTGAGAGCAGTTCTGGGCTGAAGCAGTCATGATTGAACGGTGCGGCAGGATCGCTGCCCTGGTGATCGAGATGGGTATTGAAGGGAACGATAGAGATCGCGCGCGTTGACGCGTAGAGCGACGGACGATCAATGATCATCTCGCGGATGGCGGCGGACGGACGGTCGGGAGAGGGGGCTCCATCGACCTCCAGCGTTTCCAACTTGTCGAGTAGCGCTCCTGCATGCCAATGTAACGCGCGTGGCTGGTCAGCGGGTGGGGTAGGTTCCGCGATATCGACCCTGCGAAACATTCGCATGAGATGGTCCGTGATACCGTTTTTTTGCTCGAGTAGCAAGCGCAGCCTTCGGCGCAGGCGTACAGCCGCATCAGCAGTGAGCGTCGCGAGCTCAACTCGATCCGCAATGGAGCGGCTACTCAGCACGTCCTCAAGAAGCGTGAGCAGGAAGCTCGCAAAGTCGAAGCTCGCTTGGCGATCTCCCAAGGCGCAATGCGCCGCCGGCAGAACGAAGGCGTGCGGCATGTAGAACAGGTCGACGACGCGCTGTACGCGCTGCGTCGGCGCTTCTGGCACAAGCATTGTGGACGCGCCTGCCCCCAGCACTGGCGTCTTGACCTCCGTTGCTGGCACGAATATCCAATCGAGCGCCGAGGTCAAGCGCGAGCTGGCAAGGTAGCCCGCCAGCTCCTGTTGGGCTACGTTTGCAAGTGCGGTGCCGGCCGCCGATCCGCCATCTTCCGCCACCGGAATGAACGCACCTTTTGCCCACTCGGGCGATGCATTGACCGCCTCAGGGCGCTGGAGCAGCAAGCCAACGCGCAGCACAGATGCGCGTCTGACTGCCTTGGTGACGGGCACGTTGCAGAGCTGTGCCCACCAATTGTCAGGGCTGGTCTGTACCACTTGCTCTAGCTCGGTGCAAAACGCCGTGAGGTCACGGTCCAACGCGGCGAACATTCTCGCAAGCGCGCTTCCCGGTGCGGGAGGCTCGAGCAACATGGTCGTGTTGTCGACGCAGCTCAAGCCTTGCGTCAGTGTCGCACCTTTCCCAACGCCAATCGCGCTCGAATTGTCGAAGACCCATTGCTCAATCTCAACAAATGCACTGCGTGCGTGGATCGCGTCACGAAGCTCCGCGAGCGCCCGATAGAGCGTACGCAGGTCGGCGGCGAAGTCCTCCACGGGGCTCTTTGCCGCGTAGCGGGCCAGCGCCTGCGTGGCCGCGTCCTTCCGTAGGCCAACCTGCAGCTTGGTCTCTGTACCCAACTGGATTTCCCTTGCCTCGACCAGTGTTAGCCTTTGGCCCTCACTCTTGCCCATCGTTGGCGGCGCGCCAAGGTGCACCTGTGCCGGATTGATGATGTCGACGCCGCGCCGCATCTCAAGCGGCATTTCAGGGATAGCAACACGATGGCCGTACTGATGCTCGAAATAACCGCTCAGGCTGAACTCGCCGCCTGCGTGCGACCAGGTGTGAAACCGTGTTGCCTCTAGCCGCTCATCGCTACCACTCGAGTGATCAAAATACTCGCCAAGCCAGTAGTAGGCCTGCGGGCCGTCCGGATTTATCATTCCGCGTCGATGCCAAGGCCGGTTGGTGATTTCCTCGTCCGGATTCGCCGGGACGTAGTGAGGATCGAAGAAAGGAAGGGGTAGCAGCGCGTCGGGGAGCGAAAGCGCACGGATGTAGCCACCTGGAGTATTGAGCATCAAGCGGAGCTTGTTCGTGTTGGCAATTTGGTCGACGAGCGGAGTAGCCGTGCCATCGGCTGGCCTTCCATCGGGATCATAGCCGGGTGACCAGCTAGCTTCCAATGCTAGCGCCAACCGATCGGAGGTGAGCCCAAGCCGTGACGCCGGAGCCTTGGCGAGTACGATCGAGAATTTATCGGAAAGCCCCTCGACGAGATCGAACGGATCAGTGGCGCCTTGCGACGAAAACACGATCGTTACACGGGGATCTTTTGACCCGCCCGGCAGCCCGGGCCGTGCAGCGAGCAGCTTCGCTAGCGATCCAGCCGCTGCCGGATTGGGATCAAGGATGATCAGGGAGCCATCGACATCTATACGAAGGTTCGCGGCGCTGAGTGTCACCTCCGTGGTCGGCTGTGGCGTTTGCTGAGCGTCGACGGTGGGAATCCAAAGGAATGCCTGTCTTCCAGTTCCGCCAGAAGTGATCGCATCCAGCCATGTCGCAACCTGCGCTTCCGCTGGATGCAGTGCGTCTGAGAATCGCAGCGCGTAGGCCGCTGGGCCCTCCGAATTGGCCGCGCCGGTTAGCGGCCGCGGCTCGATCTCGGCGATTCGCCGCTGCCAAGTTAGCGCACCTGCGGGCAAGGGCTTGGCCAGCTCGGAATGGAACAACCCTCGCCGAGGTGCGGACACTGAAGGCAACAGCCTTGGGCCACCGCCACTAAACCGAGCCGATCCGTCGACGAGGTCGAGCAGTGCTTCGCCGAAGGCTGCAAAGCTGCGGCCCGCTGGATGCGCACTGGCATCGAGTGCTGCAAGGTTTGCCTCGCGTGCCGCGAAAAGGACCAACCGCTCAGGCTTGGCGGGCGTAACGCTTTGCGCGCCTCTCTCCTGAGCGATTGCCAGCGAGACGTTCGGCTTGACGCCACTGGCGGCGTCGCGCGCGATCGCGGCGAAGTAGATGTTGAGTGCGCCGGCGAGATCGGCGCTTGGTGGAACCGCATGGCCGGCGATGATGAGGTCGGCGGTGGTCAGCTGCGTTGGTGGATCATCGGGATCGAAGGGGGTGATCCGGAAGACCAGGCCGAGAAGTGACACCATGTTGGTTACCAGCCAAGCTGAAGGATCGATCCAGCTTGGCGGTTTCTGATCCGGGGAGAGTTTGGCGTCCGCCGATAGGCTTGGGCTAAGCGTCATGAATCGCTTTGCGTGCTGCACCGACCCGCTGACGCGAGTCATCGGCCAAGCCAGGCGCTCGCCAAAACCGAACAATCGCTGCAGCGTCCCCTCGAGCTTCGCTGGCTCGCGCTTGCCGATGTCGGCCAGACTGCACCACATTGCGTCCAGATAAGAACGGCCTGAAAGATGGCCCGTATCGAGAAAAAGCCCCGCTTGCTGACTGAGCAGCGTGGCGTCCCATGGATACCGTGGTACAGAGATGGATACCTTGCCGCTGACTGGACCGTTTGCGACAGCTTCGATCAACAGGCGGTACGCCCAGCCAATCCGCGCGCTGCCACCATTCGCTTCACCCAGGTATGTACGCCACCATGACGTGTCGCTGAGCGGATGCGCGCGATATTGCGGCTCGACGATCGCTGTCCAGATCCTAACCCGTGCGTCATTTGCCGGAAGCCCAGGCGGTGCTGCGCTCCACTCCTCGATCATCTGCGAGAACAGAGCGAAGAGGGCGGCTACGACGGCGCGCTTCTGGGGGCCATCTTCCGTGCTGCGCGCATCCAGGTCCGCAAATTCCTCCACGAGAGGCATCGCTTGGGAGAGCACTGCGAACCCTGGCCAGCCGAGCGCAGCGTCTCCACCAAGCTGATCGAACTCCGTGACCGGCATGCCTAACGGTGTGGTGCCGCCAACGACCCGGTCGTCCCACCAATCTGGAAACGCAGCACCCGAACGCGTATTCCCCTTAAGCGTGAGCTTGAGGTTGGTATTCTTAGGGAATGGCACTGGAATCATCCGTGTTCCGTGCAGTTGCCGAGCGACCTGCTCGTCAATGAGGACAAAACCGGTCTGTTCCAGGCGATCTACATTCCAGCTCGCGAAATAGTCTTCGGGAGGGATGTGGTCCGGATGATTGGCGTCGACCAAGAAAGGTTGTACAACCACGAACGTCGCGTCGGCGTCGTGGCTGTAGTCATCTCCATTGGGGCCGTTCGGTTCGAACAGCGCGGAGTGGAAGTGTGAGATCGCTACGTAGAGTCTTGTCATTTGAGCCTCATCCGAACGCCGCGCGGCCACTGATATGCATCTGCACCGCGCCTGAGACCCTGAATGTCCAGCTGAACCAGCCCGAGCCGACGCGCACCGATGCGGAATACCTCGCTGACAACATCGCGTCCCAGGCGATCATGCTGCGTCCCGAGGGCACGTAGTTAAGCGTGACTTGGACAAAGGCTTGCGCCGATACGCGGAAGCGCGCAGACAGAATCCAGACTTCGACCCCACCTTCCCCATATGCGTAGATGCCGATCACACCGACAACTGTGAGCTGCGCCAACGACCCCTTGAGCAGCGCGAGCGGATTGCCTGCGGCGGACTTACTAGGAAGCTTCAACGTCGCCGATCCGATTAGGACACCGAACACGCCGATGCCTGCACGCACCCAAGCGATGCCAGCGGATAGTTCGAAGCGGTAGCCAAGATAGAAGCCCGCGCCCGCGCTGAACGTTACGTACTTTCCTTGGTCCAGCGGGAGGGAAGCAGGCGGTGCGAGACTTGTTCTGCGCTCAATGAAAAAGCCGAACTTCGCTTCGTAAGTTCCAACAGGCATCGAGAAGGCTCGCTCCCAGGCATAGCCGTCCGGGCCGCGCCAAGGCTGACCGCAGTCGATTAGGAAGTCCCAACATGGGCTCCACTCAAGGGCCATGACGCCCGAGCGCATCTCGGCGAGCAGGTCGAACGCGGCGCAACGAAACGTCGTGCGGAACCGATCAAGCGCGGGCTCGGTGCCTGGGATGTAGGCAAAGTTCAGTTCGTCCTCGCCAGTGAGCAGCTTCGGTACCACGCCGCCAAGACGGATACCGTAATAGTGCTTGTCGTAGAGCACCAAAGCACACGGTTTGAACAACTCGCCCAAGTCGAAACGCATGCCGAATAGCCATGGATCGTCCGTGCCGATCCGGGCGTTCAACTGCTTGTTCGGTGACGAGGTCAAGATTTGCGCGATCGCTTCACGCTCGCCCTTCACATCGTCGTCGCCGCCGGGTGCGAGCAATGCATTGAGAACGTTCCCGCCTGGATCGAAATTGCGCGCCACCAGCAGCCAATGTAGCCGGAAGAAAGCGCCGCTCGGTTCGTTGTTGCCGCTTGAGTACCAGGCAAGCATCCCGCGCCCGCTGCCTCGTTCGGTCTTTTGCGCAAGGATCATCTGCCGCTCGTCCTTGTCGCTGAACAATGACCAGGAGAGCAGCTTCAGGTTGAAATCCTTGACGCTGACGACGCCGACGCTATCGTTGCCCGCGCTCGCGCCGCCTGATTTGATTCGGGTCGAATCCGGATCGCGAAGCGGGATGACGCCGACTTCCACTTCCTTCGCCGAGATCGTCAACAGTCGAAACAGTGAAAGCTCAAGGTCGCGTCCTTCGAGCGAAGCGATGCCCAAGCCTGGGGTGTGAAAATTCTTGCCAGGATCCGATACCGGCACGCCCGCGCGCGCCACCAGCGAAAGTTGACCGCCGCCACCCAGCTCGGGACCGCTTCCGAAGGAGATTCGAGTGTCGAGGTACGGATAGGCATAGCGGCCCGGGCTCGGCATGTCCGGCTCAATCACAGGCATGGTCTCATCACGTAGGCGCTGGAGGATGGCTTCGCGGTTATCCCGAATCATGCCGATACCGACAGGTTTGATCTCGAGTCCGGCTATACGGAACTGGCGCTCACCGATCACAGGAAATCGGATTGCTCCGAGATCAAAGGACAGCGCGCGACGGATACCCATCGGGATAGACAGCCCGCTGTGGATCTCGGGCATGCGGATGCGAAAGTCTGACAGGCGCACTGGCGCATCCGGCATCTCGAACTCGATGCCGGCTATATCCCATTTGCGACATTTGAGGTCCGCGTCGACGTCGAGTGTTGTGTCTCCATCGTGAGATCCCACGCGAATGCCGCGGAGTTGCACTTCCTCTAGGAATGCGACGCCTACCTCAAGCGTGAGCGGTGTATCGAAGCTAGCACCGAGTGTGAAGTCGCGCGCTGCGTCATTGGCAGGCGCATCGGAGGGGCGGAGCACGCTCGAAACCTTGATGTAAGGCCAGTTGAGATCGCTTCGGCCGAACAGTTCGCGCACTTCAAGTACGAACTCGATCTCGCCACAAAGGATCGTCGTACCCTTGATTGTCGCTTCAAACTTGGCAAGCGACCAGCCAACATCCGCGGTGCCCCAGCCAGGCGGTGTCTTGAGCGAGTCGCCCCTCGCCTCGGCCCAGCCTTCGACTTGTGGGCGTCGCTCTATGCGCCCCCACACATCTAGGTCGATACCACTGAGCGCAGCGGGCGTCTGTCCTCCAATCGCCGCGTAGCGCGCACTGATATGCGGGAAGCCACATAAAGTGCTGAACACCGGATCGCGTTCGAGATCGATCGCAGGATTGATAATGAGCACACCGCGCCACTCGGGATGACGCAGATCGCTCGCGAGCTGATCGAGGAACGCGCCGACAGGATCGTTCGTCTCGATTCCAGGCACGAGACCGAAGGGGTCCGGGCGCTGGGATGTCACATAGGCCTTGTGGACCTCGGCCAGAATATCGTCCAGCCTACGCTCGCCACCAAGCTTGACGAGAAGCGTGGTGTCGTCATCAAGAAACATGTCCCAGGCTTTGCCGCCGCCCAGGTTGCAGAAATCGAAGCGATGGTTCCACAGCGCTGCGACGCGGTCTACTGGATGCAGCGAGACGGTGTCGCCGGCGACACCGGCGGATCTGGTCCGACGGGAAATCAGTAAATAGTCTGGCGGCTCGAACGACAGGTCGGCGAGCCGAGCCAGCGGCAGCCCCATCGCGCGGAGCGCCTCTAGTAGCGCGTCGGAATCGATCGGTTCTGCGAGAACGGCCGCATAGACTTCTGGTGTGAACAGCGACCCGTACCGCGCGTTCAAATCGTCGAGCAACGTGACAATTTCGGGATCAAAGCTCTGGTGATCTCGCCAGACCTGCTCGACCAGCTCTATCAGCGGCGACAGCCCTTGGAGCAACTCGGCGATGAGGCCTGACGGCCTTAAGTTGCCTGAGAACATGTCGCTCATCGCTTGCACCAGCGCTTGGCCAACCATCTGCCGCAACATTGGCAGATGCTGTTTGAGCACGTGTGCAGGATCCTTGCTCCAAATCGCAGCGGCAGCGCGCTTCAGCACATCGGTCGAGGGCGGCGCGAATGCATATTGAAAGACACGTGACAGGAGTCCGTCGTCGCCCGCGGGGTCGAGCAACTCGGCAACCTCGTCGGGCAAGGCATTGCCTAGGACCTCTGCGTACTCCTCGAACCCGAGCACGTTAGGGGGGGGGCGGTTGAGCATGCCCGTGGCCTGGTTGAGTCGCGCGGACGCCTCGACCAGATCCTCCCAAGTCCAGTTATCCGGGTCGGGCAGCGCCGCTGGCTCACCGACGAGGTACCTGCGAAGCGCGCGGCGAGCCGGCCCAGGATCAGCCCCCAGTCCTGACGGTAGATCATGTCCAGCCCAAAAGCGGAAGAACGCTTCAATCTTTGGCGCAAGCACAGTGCGGGCCTTGTCCAAACGCTCAAGCGCGTCGTCGATGGCTTGCTCGCTACGCGACCCGCCAAATAGAAATGCGGTGGACTGCTCTGTTGCCACGCGGCTCGAGAAGGGCGCTAATGTTCGACTTGTTCGCGAGAGCACGGTCTCTGCGAGCAGGAAGGCAGTTTCGAGGCGTGCGCCCGACCTTATAGTTGTTGCTGGTGGAGTCGCGATCAGACGTGCAAAGCCCTGCGGCGGTGCGTTCGCACGGTGCCCTTCGGTATGCGCGTAAGAACCGACCGCTGCGGCGCTGAAGCCTTGCACAAGTACCTCGTTAAGTAGTGCAGGCCAGGATTGAATCGTACTGGCAAGCGGCTGTGCGCCGGCAGCTTGCTTTGGCCCGGCAACATCGGCGAAGGTCCAGCCTATATCGCAAAGCGGCAGTGCTACCGTACGCCCAAGCCCTACCGCGATGTAGCGCAGCATCGGTGGCGTTTTGGTGCCGTTGTATACGAAGGTTCCACGCTCAGGCAGGTCAGCGCTAAGGTGCATATCGTTCGTCTCGAACGACAAGCTGGTCTCAACAAACAGAAGGTCGGTGGCTGACGGGAGAACCGGGCTCAGCTTGAGCTTGCACTTGAGCGCGCCCCGCCCGCCAGTCCGGATAGCGCCGTTGCTGGACCAGCCAAGAATCTCGCGCGGGCGGTCGTCGCTGGACAGAGCGAAATTGCCATGGGTCCAATACGGTGGCTTGATCGTCCTATCGCTACCGAGTGGCGAAGGCCTGCGGTCAACACCATATGTCTTGACGGGATCGATCGAGACCAACTCGACATCGATCTCGAGTTCGGAATCGCGGCGGCCCAGAATCACAGCCTGATTGAGTCTCCCGTCACTTTGCGCCTTAAGAACGCCAACGCGCTTGGTGATTGGAACTCGCACCGGGACGCTCAGCACGAGAGGATGCCCATGCTCGTCCCTGAGTACCGGCACGGCGAGGACAAAACGTTTCGCAGTCGGAGCAACCCACCATTGCGAGATTTCCCAGCCATTGTTTACTGCTGTGAGGTCCGCCTCTAGGCGCACTTCCGCCGCGATGTGCTGGAAGAGCAATCCATTGTAGCCATCGTCGAGCGCTTCAGTCGGGTCGAGAATATCTGCGTTGAAGAACAACGCGCCCGTGCGTGGCTCGAGAAGCACGACAGGCGACGAGGCACCAAGGCGAACTCCGAGCATGCGGCAAAATTGGTCTATACGCGGGCTGGTTGACGTGCCACCAAACTGGTCACGCAGCAGTACACGAGGCCGATCATCCTCCGCGAGCAATTCGGCTGAGCCGGTTTGCAGGTCGAGCGCCAGCCGACTCGCTTTCCAATATTGCAGGCGTTCGAAGCTAAGAATGCCGTTTAACGGATTGCCTGTGATTTGCGCCAGGTCCGCCGCGAGGGTCGCGCCATGCTTGAAGAGCAGCGCTCCACCTTGGACATCTGCACCCAGCTCGGTAGCGTCAACGTTGCTATGCCCAATCTGCAGCGTGATCGTGCCGTTGCTAGGCAGACTCATGGCTTCCCGCAGCGCAACCCTGCCATCTTGGATCACGCAAGGTACCGACACATCAACTCCAGAGAATTGTGCAGCGCCTGACGCACCATTCAACTCGATCTTGAGCTGGGATCCAGCGGAGTTGAGCGAGAACCGTGCCGTAAGCCCGGGCATATTGGGCTGCGCACTTCCCCCAGCAGTGATCGAAAGATTGAGCCCAAGGAGCGAGAGCGTAACCATCATTTGGCCGCCCGATCACAACCTGAGATTTTAACCTCGTTCTCGCCGGCCATCCAGCGCAGTCCGCGCACATCGGCTGCGGTGAGCAGCCTCAGATCGGTCCGGAGGATACTGGCCTTGAACGGATTGGTGTCTTTGTTCCGCTCCAGAGCACGCGTCACATGCCGATCAATGATCCGATGCGTTGGATTTTCGTCGACTACCTTTAGATAGGCTGCACCGCCATTTAGCAACACTGCGTCGATGCGTGTTTCCTCGCTGTCGAGCCTACAGATGCCGGATGCCTCCCAAGCCGCGAGCGACCAATGTGGCGCTCCTATTTCCAGCGGACGGACTGCATCAAACACGATTTCGCCAAGCAGTGTCTTCGGCGACCCAAGCCCTCCGCTGTCGTAATAGCCGTTATCTCCACCCTTGGTCACTACTGCCAATGTCGCAAACGGCCATGCGACGCTGTGGACCAGCGGGCCGACTCCGTTGAGAGAGCGGTTGACGATCCAACCAGCACAGTCGGGATTGTCCGTTGCGGAGAGAGTGTCGATAAACGCCTCTACGAATGCCTTGCGCGAAGCTGCTGGCATCGCAGCGCACAGCGCGGCCATGTTGCCGATGGCGCGTATTGCTGGCACCTTCAATTCGACTCCGGGCGGCGCAGTCTTGCGCACCTCGATGCACATGCTGCCCACCAGTGCGTTCCACAGCGCTGATTGATTCGCCTCCAAAACCTCCGCCAGCGCGCCGCGCGATTTCTCTGAGACCGGGTAATCGCCTGTCGGGTCACCCGAACTCCATTCGGTCCTATTGGCGGTAAGGAAGGTCGCCAGCACCGCCCGTTCGTCGGCATCGATCCGCTGACCGCTGCCGATCAAGCGAATCGCGACGTTTGTTGGTGTGAGGACTGGTGGGTTAGAGTTGCCTGAGCCCAGGTCAGCGCGAAGTGTGCCTGCGCTCCAGGTTGCCAAGGTAATTCGCGTACCCACGCCAGGACGCACGGCGAAATCTGGTTTCGGATTATTTGGGAGAGGGGGCTCTCTTCCAGGCCCGATACCGAGTTGGCAGCGCGTTCCGATCTGCGGCCTCGGAATGCCGACTGACGGACCTATTTCCGTTGCATTGTCGGGTAGTGCTAGCGGCGAGTCGAGGGGCATATGCGTTCGCAGCGACAACTCGCCAACTGCACACCCACAAAGGAGCGTGGCCTGCACCAACATCATGAACGGTCGAGCTAAGATCGGTGGCATATTAGCGTCTCCATTACTTCAAGTCGGCAGGTTGTCTTTGTCAAGCTGGAAGGAGCCGCGCTCGCTTCTAAGGGCAGGTGTGGCCACCTCTTCTGGGAGTTTGAACGCGGCACCCTTTCGGCCCCACTCGAATTGGGAACGATCTGGCCAGCTCAGGAGCTTCCGGCACTGAGCGAGCAGATCACCAGCCGGCTCGAGCGTGGCGAGTTCCGCACGCATCTCGTGCACGCGATCAATTGTCAGCTTCTTGAGCTTGGTTGCCACGTCGGCGGGCAGCTTCGCGACTGCGGCAGAGGCCAGCAGCCCTTCGATGAGGACGGCCTCTTCGGCCGTTTTCCACTTGGCAGGATCCTTCTCGGCAATGTTGGCAAAGGCGAGCGCTAGTCGAAGCGATGGGTGCGCAAGCTTTTTCTGAGCCATAAAGCCCGACTTGCGAATATGACATCGAAGCAGCAGCGCGACTCCAACCTCTGAGGTGATCAGCTTGGAAACCGCCACCGTGTTCGAGCCGGCATCCTTTATAGGTCGATCGGAGGGGTCGATTTCGTAGGCCAGGATGTCTCGCAGTCTTATTCGGGTCATGTGCCATTGGCGCTGCCTAAACGATTTCACGTTACGGGCCAGCGCTAGGAAGCGCCAGAACCAATGCGTCGTGCGAATCCAGTTCAGGTCCTCTACTTTGGATATCGGGCCGTCCTCCGCAGCACCGTCGATAGGCCCAGACATCCAATGAAGGCGCCCGGTGTAGCTGCAGGCGCCGCCAGGCTTGCTCGGCGGCTTGCCATTGGTCCAAGTGGGTTTCGGCACGACCCCGAATGGCTGGATCAGCTTCGCGTTGGAGTCATTGGTCTCTGTGGCAGCCCAATAGGCAATGAAAGCAGGCAGTTCGCCAGGATTCGCATCGTCATCAGGGCCCGCTTTGCCAGGCACGGCGAGCGCTAGAGTCCAGTGACATGGGCCCTGCGACATCCAGGCATCGTCATAGCCGTTGATCGACTCAAGATAGCCATAACATTCGTGCTCAGAAACAGCCCGAATCACCCGGAAGGTCCGTCGAGCCTGATCATTCAAATCGGCCCACTCCTTGCCGATGAGATTCTTCGGCGTGACTTCGGCCGTGGAGGTCATGGTGAGGGGGGAGTTAGCGACATACCCACCGACATATACATCCGGCGGCTTGCCCTTGGCCGCCGACACATGGTGCTTGAAGATGCGTCCGGACATGACAGATGCCTTATGCTCCTCCTCGAACTGGCCAGTCAGGTCGCAGATGCGGACATGCAGTTCGCCATAGGGCTTATCGCGCTTGGACGCTTTGACGAACGCTTTGATGCGAGGGTCGTCATAGCGCCAGTAGTTGCCGCGGACATCGCTTGAGCCCTCGCCAAGCTCGGACCATTTCGCTTTTCCGATCCTGATGTATATCTCTGCGACGACTGGGCATCGATACTTTGCGGCTGTCCAGTGATCGAGGATAGGCTGCACAGATGCACGATCATAGATGCCGTCAATCTGGCCCGTGTAGCGCTTGGAGTTGTTCGTCGCTTCTAGGCGGTCAAGCCAGCGAGCCTCGTTCGCGCTTCCCTGCTTAACTTTCGCGACCCGAGGTAGGCGGGCGTAGATCTGAAACTCGCGGATAGCGTGCCGAAGCCATGCAGTGGGCTGGTCGCCGACATCAAACAGCAAGTTGAAGCCAAGCTCAGTCAACTGCTTCTTGAGTTCTACCACTTCAACCGGGCTCATCAACGCTATTCCCGCCGATCCATGCGTACACTCACGACGACCCCCCGACCTTGTCAGCAAGATAGGCTGCGTGGCTAATTCCGAGTAGTGAGAGCAAGCCCGGCGATATGTCCGGAAATCTGTTAACCGGTTCAGATAGCGGCAGGCTCTTGTCCATGATTGCGAATAGAGCAAGGCCGTAGATCAGCAGGAGGAGTAGCGTTAGCACGAAGTGTTGTAGCTTGCTGATGTCGATGTGGGCAGCTCCTTCATAGTCTCCCATCACAAGGTCGATCCAGCGTGCGTCATTGGATGATGCGTTTTGATAGACCCGTCCAGCGAAACGGCCAGCCTCCCTCAGGCCCCGATCATGCTTAATCTCGCTGACAATGTCGGTATCCTTCTCGGGCGCGCGGAGTGGACGGGTTCGGTTGCCTTGCTTGATCACTGGCGCCACGACGGCCGTGAAGCTGCCGAGTCCGAGTAGCGTCCAAATCTCTGGTGGAATCCTGATGTCGAGCGGGCCGAGCATCATTTCAGCGCCGAAGGATTGTGGGTAGGTGACTGTGCTGTTGAAAATGCCAGCGGCCTGCAGAGCTCCCATCAGGAGCACGGTCCACAAGACCAGCTGTAGGCGCGATAGACTGATCCGGTTGTCTCGATCAATCAACACGCCATCCAAGCGCCCGTGCACAGCCCAGCCAATTGCGCCAAACATCATGATCAACGGCACCAGAGAGATCAGCCACGCGAGCCCACCGGACAGATGGAGAATATGGAAGCGTCCGGCTACTAAACTGATTAGCGCCGACATGGCCAGCAGTAGAATAGCAAGTGCCATTTCACCTCCTTATAGTAGGACGATTGCCCCATAGAGCGACCGGTAGCTTGGGTTGCTCTCAAATGTGAACCGAATTTGACTGTAGCTGCGAAAGCAGTGGGGTCAAGTACAGTCTAGCTAGACTCCTTGAGTCTTTGCGGCTTCACTCTGCCCCAGTTAGGTAGCCCGGACATTGAATCCGAGGAATCAAAGCGCCTTGACCATCCGTCCGGTAATGGGCGGACACTGTTCAGGCTTGAGAGTACCAACCAGCTCAAGGGCGCAGAACCGCCCGAATGAGCCTAGCCTTTGCTTAGAGTCATAGAGCATGGAGCCAATCCTGAAGCCCATAGGGGCAAGGTCAATACTACTTGTCGTACGTCTGAGTTAATGGGTCAGCGACGAAGCCATCAACTGTCTTGCCATTACCTCCCGAGTCGATACATGAGCGCACGATGACGGTGTCGCTCCATCCTTCGGTGATAAACGCAAGGGTGGCGCTGCAGTACTGATGCATGCCTACCGGCGGAAAATATCCGAATATATCCTGCGGACTATAATTTATATCCAGCAGGATATATTCCGATATTCACAACAATCTGCACGCCCTCTATCAGGACCGATTTGCTGCCCATCCATGCGTGAAATATGTAGTTCTGTAAGCGTCGCCAACTCACTTTGCGTGAATTGTGCCCAGTGGCAGCGTCCTCCCGAGGTTAAAAGCGAACTATAAAGGTTCGCCAAAAATTAGCCTGACTTCACTTTGCTTCGCGTGCGCCCACAGGCCAATTTTATCGAGTCTGGACCTCTTTTAACATCATCGAATACAGTCGTGTGAGTACTTCAGTAGCTTTACCTACTAACGAGATTTCGTTGGGTTCGTTTTCGCCCACACCCTGATCGATAGTGTTCACATGAATTACCGTTTTGTACAACCCAAACGCGATATCAGGCAGGTCCGAGGCCGGGGTGACGATCCCTGATGTGCCAACGGAAACCAGAACGTCGCAATCTTTAATCAATGACATCGCTGACTTCCAGGCGCCTTTGGGGAGGTCTTCTCCGTACCAAACCACTCCAGGACGCAACTTTCCATTACATTTTTCACACCTAGGTGGCTCGATCAGGGCACCGAAATCTGTCACGTATACGTTATCAAACGACAGGGCGGCGGGCCGGTGGCACGCAAAGCATTTCGGTGTAGCCAAACTGCCATGTAGGTGGAGTACTTCTTTCGAGCCCGCTTTTTCGTGCAAGTCGTCGATGTTTTGCGTAATGATGGAGACCTTACGCCCCAGAGCAGCCATCTGGTGTAGAGCGATATGACCTGCGTTGGGTTTCGCTCTTGCTACCTGCTGTCGACGCCACAGATACCATCCCCATACTAGTTGAGGATTCTCGCGGAACGCGTTGGCTGTTTCCAAATACTGTGGATTTTGCCCGGCCCACAATCCGGTGAGTCCGTCGCGATACGTGGGAATTCCGCTTTCTTGTGAAATGCCTGCGCCTGTTGAGATAACGATATTTTTGGCTTCTATAAGGGCCTTTACCGCTTGCTCGTAATCCGTCATTAATTTTTTCATAGGTGCTAATTGAATTTTAATGGTCTGATGTTTTTGCTTGCACTAATTTACTGCCATCATTTTTTGGTTTTTGGATGCAGCGACTGTTCCGAGAGGAAGAAGCAATATTTTTCAATATGACTCTTTGATCGGGAGATGTTGCTTCAACAGCATCTGAAAGTAGGTATCTATAAGAATGCAAAAGTGTCTTGTATATTATGTATGCGGGACGGCCCTCAATCTTCTTTTCAATGACGGCCTCTACAAACTCCTCTACGATCCATCCGCGTCCGCTTGCAATGTCAGGAGGAAGTAATATTAATACCTTCTCAATTCCAAGATTCTTACGGTTTAAATTTTTTGCCGAGAAGTCTCGCATCCTAAAATAGTTATCCATGATCGAGACGCTATGATTTGCACCTGTTGAGTTTAGGTGCCAATGAAAGATCATGAATAGCGGGTGCGTCCCTGTATGCTCGAATCGATCTAAAGCGATTTGGCCATCCAAATACTTTGAGATGTCTTGACCCTCAAGCCCTGACTCGTCCACGACTGCGATCATCAATTCAGGCAAATCTAGATTCCTCCATTAGCGAAATATTCACAGTATACTGTGAAGACGATTGCAGCGCTCTACCTCACAGTTCCCTTCTGATAGGAGGGATGAGTGGATATCGCAGTTGCATTTGGTAAGGTCTTGCGTGAGGCGAGATTAAGTCAGAAGGTTACGCAAGAAGCATTAGCTGCCCAAGCTGGGTTGCAGCGCAACTATGTGAGTCTTATGGAGCGAGGTCATCACCAACCGACGTTAGCTACCATTTTTGCTCTGGCGGTAGCACTCAACAGCTCCCCATTGGACTTGGTGAAGTCGACGATGGAAAAAATATCGGCTTCCGAATAGCACCTAATTAACAAGTTACGGCTTTTTCACCTAACTTATTTCCCTGAAGCTCCGACGATAAAGCAGGATGCTGGTTGCGTGCGCCCCTTCGTCAACCCACCTGTAGGAAAGATGCCCAGTCTATCGCTTTGCCTTTGTATGATATTTTGGCGTTACCGCTCCTTTCAGTGCCAGCAGATAGCCGCGGCTCAATCCTTCCGCGCTTCGTTGCGGCTATTTTAGTCAAAGCCTAAAACCGATCCGAAAGCCTGAAAAAATCAGGCTTAGACGAATCGGAAGCTGGCGTGCTAAGTCATCGTGACAACGTGTCAATGCTTCGTGACAAGCGGGGGCTCCTACACGTTAGTCCCAGCTCAGCGCGCCGCCGGTCTGGTACTCGATCACACGGGTTTCGAAGAAGTTTTTCTCTTTCTTCAAGTCCATGATCTCGCTCATCCATGGGAACGGGTTAGTGGTCCCTGGATACTCTTCTTTAAGACCGATCTGCGACAAGCGACGGTTCGCGATGAACTTGAGGTAATCCTCCATCATCGCCGCGTTCATGCCCAGTACACCGCGTGGCATGGTATCGCGCGCGTATTCGATCTCCAGCTGAGTCCCTTGCAGGATCATCTGGGTCGCTTCCTCTTTCATCTCGGCATCCCACAGGTGTGGGTTTTCGATTTTGATCTGGTTGATCACGTCGATACCGAAGTTCA
>NZ_FOKB01000010.1 GCF_900111895.1 Pseudomonas simiae | reverse complement strand
GGGCCGTCATCCACAGCCCGCTCAATCTGGTAATCCACCGCCACAATGCGGCCCGACGCATAGCGCAAAAACAACGAGCGCCCGACGCCGTTATCCAACCGCTCAATCTGCCCCAGGTAATTACGGGAAATGCGCAGCCGGTTGTCATACGCATCGCTGATCGCTGTCAGCGCACCGTCGTGGAAGTGGTAGAAACGTGACCCTTGAGACAGGACTAACTCATCGGGCACAGCCCCCAAGTAGATCGCCGCTTCGGCCAGGCTGTTGGTAATTGCAGGTCGCGAAACAGTGGGCAAGGGCAGGGTGGTCGAGCGGTTTTCATGATCGGTCCACACCACCGCATCGCCGGAAACACTCAGCCGATGCGCCAGCGAGTGACTCCAGCCAAACCCCAACCCGCAGTCCATTTCCACCGCACTGGTGCGGTACAAGCGGGTCCACTCAAACGGCAAGAGCCCGTCCAGCGTTCCATCGGTGAGGGTCAGCAGTTCCTCGCCCGTGACCATCGACACCGGGCACCCGTTGGTGGCGGTCTTGTCCGAAGACGCAGCGACATTCCCAGCCGGGTTTCGAGCAGAAGCAGGCACATCGTCGACAGGCTCCTGCCGCACCAACACCGTCCGTTGCGTGGCCTTGTCCCGAACCAGCGGCACCGGGTTGGCAACCACCTGATCTCCAGCCTTCAACGGCACATCCGGAATCGTCTTGATCGTCGTTGCCCGGCTACTGAGCAATATCGGCTTAGCCAGCTCCGCGTGGTCATCCCCACGGAACCTCCCGAACTGCCCAGCCATATGCTCCAACCACTTACGCGCTCGCTGAGACTTGATGCCGCCCAGCACCTTCGTACTCAAGCGCACCGCCATCCCCATTCCTGCGGTAGCAAGACACAGCAGCAAATTGATCAATACTTCAGCGCTGATTTCCCCCAGCAACTCGTTCATATAAGGCGGCGGCAACATCCGCACCCAGCTGACCATCGCCGACACATAAATGAACAGCAGCGGCTCATCGCTCAGCACCAACAAGCCCTTTGCGATGCTTTCGGTGCCGAGCTTCAACAGCTTTTCAAATTCATCCTGGGACAGGTAATGCAGGAGTTTTTCCGCGTAACCCATTGGGTCCGAAAGCCACTGAAACATCTGCTTGATGTTGTCCCAGAGCGCATACAACGCCTCACCAAACCCCCGAGCGTAGGCTTGGTGCAGCGAGAGATAGCGTTCCAGGAAGTTGGCTTCGGAATACCCCTTCCACAGCGGTTCAAACGTGGTGGTCCATTCAGCGCGCAGCCAACCTTCCAGCGGCGCGATAACCGACTGGTAAGAGGCGTACAGCGCCTTGAAATGCGCTGTGGAAACGTTGGGGTAGAAACTGACCCGGTACTGCTGGTTGCGATCACATTCAGTGATTTCGAGAATGCCGCTCGGGCCAATGGTTTTATGGAGGGGCTCCCCGAGCGGGCCACCCGTTGGATCGATGCGTTGCACCATCACGGGCGTATTGCCAATGGGCACGAACCGTGAACTTTGGAACATGTGCACCAGGGTCAACGTGCCGTTGGCCTGGCAGGTTGCGGTGGTGGTGCTGGGAAACAGGGAGCGGTTGATCGGCGCGACCAGCGCCACTTCATCCCCGACCTTGAAGACCTGCTCGATATCCAGCGCCGAAAAGCTGAAAAAGCTTTCCGCCCAGGCATCGTAGTGATTGAGGCAGCGCTTGAAGTCGCTGATGACCGATTCAACGTCTCGCGTCTTTGAATCCAGGGTGGCCAGTACCAAATAGCCAATGGTTTGGCTGGTCACTTCGATCATGAGGCGGCCCCATCAACCGGGGGCCAAACAAACAACGCCATCCGCAATCCCTCGCACTGTGTACTCAGGCGAGGGACTTTGCGGACCTTTTCACGGGAGGGGAGTAGAGCTTATCCGGCAGGCATGTAGGACGTTTCGACAAACCTTGTCGTCCCTCACGCGACTAGCGGCTATTGTCAGAAATTTCCCGCAGGAGTACAAATGTACTCCATGACAACTCTAACGCCCCGCCGTACCGCCATCCTGACCTTCATCCGCGACCGTATCGCGCAGCAAGGCCAGTCCCCCAGCCTCGCCGAGATCGCCGAGGCGTTCGGCTTTGCCTCGCGCAGCGTGGCGCGCAAGCATGTGCTGGCGCTGACTGAAGCCGGGTTTATCGAGGTCAACCCGAACCAGGCACGCGGTATTCGCTTGCTCAATCAACCGATGCGTCCGCAATGGCTGGATGTGCCGGTGCTTGGCCGTGTCGCTGCAGGCTCGCCTATCGGCGCCGATGCCGAGGTGCATAGCCGCCTGCAACTTGACCCGTCGACCTTCGCGAAAACCCCGGATTACCTGCTGCGCGTGCAGGGCGATTCGATGATTGAGGACGGTATTCTCGATGGCGACCTGGTGGGCGTGCGCCGCAGTGCCGAGGCCTTGAACGGGCAGATTGTGGTGGCGCGCCTGGACGGTGAAGTGACCATCAAACGTTTCGAACGCCATGGCGACAGCGTGCGCTTACTGCCGCGCAACCCCGCGTATCAACCCATCGTGGTCGGGCCCGATCAGGACCTGGCGATCGAAGGGGTGTTCTGCGGTCTGGTGAGGCAAGGTTGATGGGCGCCGTGGTTGCACTGGACACGCTGTTCAATGGCGGGCGTGTCTGGAAAGGCCGGCCTGCCACGCCGCCAGCCAGTGTGCACCCCACCGGGCTGGCGGCGCTGGATGCGGTGTTGCCCACGGGCGGCTGGCCGGAGGCGGCCCTGAGTGAAATCCTCATGGCCAAGGAGGGGGTGGGCGAACTGCAACTGGTGCTGCCGACCCTGGCACGCTTGTCAAAGGCGCGGGAGCGCATTGTGCTGGTGGCGCCGCCCTATACACCGTACCCCCATGCCTGGCAGAACGCCGGGGTGGATCTGCGCTTGCTTTCGGTGATCCAGGCCGAAGAGCGTGATGCCCTGTGGGCGGTGGAACAGTGCCTGCGTTCCGGCAGTTGCGGCGCGGTGTTGTGCTGGCCACGCAAGGCCGATGACCGCGCGCTGCGGCGCCTGCAAGTGGCGGCGGAAACCGGGCAGACCCTGGCCTTTGCCTGGCGCGCCTTGAGTGAGGCGGTCAACTCATCTCCCGCCGCCTTGCGCCTGGCCGTGGAAGCCAAACCCGCGCAGGTGCGCGTGCTCAAGTGCCGGGGCGGCCTGGCCCATCCGGCGCCGATTACGCTGGCGGGGCATTGAGGTTGCCATGCGCTGGGTGTGTATTGTCTTCCCGCAATTGGCGCTGGACGGAGTGCAGCGTGCGCATCCCGAACCGGAGCAGCCTCTGGTCTTGCTGGCCGGCACGCCACAGCGGCGTGTGCTGCAAACGGTCAATGACGCCGCCCGCGCCTTGGGCTTGCGCCCCGGTCAATCCCTGACAGCTGCACATGCCCTGGCCAAGACCTTTGCCAGCGCCGAATATGATCCCGCCGAGATCGAACGCTACCAGCAGTTCCTCGCCGCCTGGGCCTATCAGTTCAGTTCTCAGGTCAGCCTGTATTATCCACGCGCTTTGTTGTTTGAGATCGAGTCGAGCCTGGGGCTGTTCGGACCATGGCCACGGTTCGAAGCGCGCTTGCGCAGAGAGTTGACCGAACTGGGTTTTCGCCACCGTATCGTCGCGGCACCCAACCCGGCGGCGGCGCGGGTGCTGGCAAATATCTACGATGGTTTGGCGGTGCAGGATGACGGCTTGATGCAGGCCCTGGCGCCGCTGCCCATCGACCGCGCCGGTCTTGACCCGCAGGCCGCTACGGCCTTGTCGCGCATGGGCCTGCGCACATTGGCCCAGGTGCAGGCGCTGCCTCGGCATACCCTGGCGCGACGCTTTGATGCCGGCTTGCTCAAGCACCTGGATGCACTGGTCGGGCACCGGCCGCTGGGCCTGGCGTTCTATCAGCCGCCGGACCGGTTCGATGTGCGTATCGAGCTGAATTTCGATGTGCAATCCCATCAGGCGTTGCTGTTTCCTTTAAGGCGTTTGACCGGCGATCTGTCCGCCTTCCTCTGTGGTCGCGACAGTGGCGTGCAGCGCTTCGACCTGCACTTGGAGCACGCCCAGGCGCCCGATAGCGTGATCAAGGTCGGCCTGCTCAGTGCCGAGCGTGAACCGGCGATGCTGTTTGAACTGGCGCGTGGCCGCCTGGAGCAAGTCCAAGTCACCTCACCGGTCCGCGGCTTTCGCCTGGTGGCCCAGGACCTGCCGGTGTTCGTGCCCCAGCGCCAGGACCTGTTCGACGACCGCCCGCAACAAACCCTGCCATGGGAGCAACTGCGCGAACGCCTGCGTGCCCGCTTGGGCGATGAAGCGGTGCAGGGCCTGCGCTTCCACGCTGACCACCGACCTGAATGCGCCTGGCAAGCGGCTGCGGATAAAACCCTGTGCCCAACCCTGAACAACGTGCAGCGCCCCGGCTGGCTGCTGAACGAACCGACCTTGCTGGGCGAGCAGGGTGTGCAGATCCTCATGGGGCCTGAGCGCATCGAGTCCGGCTGGTGGGACGGCGCCGATATCCGCCGCGACTACTACCTGATCCAGACGCGCGCCGGTCAGCAAGGCTGGGCCTTTCGCACCGTGGGGCAGGGCGATGGATTATGGTTGCAGGGTTGGTTTGCATGAGTTACGCCGAGCTGCACTGCCTGTCCAACTTCAGCTTCCAGCGCGGCGCCTCCAGTGCGCTGGAGTTGTTCGAGCGCGCCAAGCGCCAAGGCTACAGCGCGCTGGCAATCACCGACGAATGCACCTTGTCCGGCATTGTGCGCGCCTGGCAGGCGGCGAAGGCGGTGGAGCTGCCGCTGATCATCGGCAGCGAGGTGCGCATCGACAACGGCCCGAAACTGGTCCTGCTGGTGGAAGACATCAGCGGCTACCAGCACCTGTGCCGCTTGATCACCCTGGCCCGGCGGCGTGCCGAAAAGGGCAGCTATCGCCTGCTGCGCGAGGACTTCGATCAACCGCTGCCCGGCCTGCTGGCGCTGTGGGTGGCCGAAGACAGCGACACCCAGGCCGATAGCCAATGGCTGCGCCGCACCTTCGGTGAGCGACTGTGGCTGGCGGTGCACTTGCACTGCGGCCAGAACGATGCGCGTCACTTGGAACAACGCCTGCAACTGGCCGCCAGCCTGCACCTCCCCGCGGTGGCTTGCGGCGATGTGCACATGCATGCGCGTGGCCGCCGCGCCCTGCAAGACACCATGACTGCCATTCGCCATCACGTACCGGTGGCCGAAGCCGGCACGCGCCTGCACCCCAATGGCGAGCGGCACCTGCGCAGCCTCGACGCCCTGGCCGCGCTGTACCCGCAAGCCTTGCTCGACGAAACCGAGATCATTGCCCGCCGCTGCACCTTCGACCTCAGCCAATTGCGTTATCACTACCCGCGCGAACTGGTGCCCGCTGGCCACAACGCCCAATCCTGGCTACGCGCCGTGACCGAAGAAGGCATCGCCAAACGTTGGCCGCAAGGGGTCGACGCCAAGACCGCGCAGCAGATCAACAGCGAGCTGGAGTTGATCAGCGAGCTGGGCTACGAAAGTTACTTCCTTACGGTGCACGACATTGTGCAGTTCGCCCGCAGCCGGTCGATCCTGTGCCAGGGGCGCGGCTCGGCGGCGAACTCGGCGGTGTGTTATGCCCTGGGCATCACCGAGATCGACCCGAGCCTGACCAGCATGTTGTTCGAACGCTTCCTTTCAAGGGAGCGCAATGAACCGCCGGATATCGACGTGGACTTCGAACATGAACGCCGCGAAGAGGTGCTGCAGTACGTGTTCCAGCGTTACGGCCGTACCCGTGCGGCGCTGACGGCGGTGGTCAGCAGTTACCACGCGTCCGGCGCGGTGCGTGATGTGGCCAAGGCCCTGGGGCTGCCGCCGGACCAGATCAACGCCCTGGCCGACTGCTGCGGGCGCTGGAGTGACGCAGCGCCCCCGCTGGATCGCCTGCGTGAAGGCGGCTTCGACCCCGACAGCCCGATCCTGCGCCGCGTGCTCACGCTGACCCAGCAATTGATCGGCTTTCCCCGGCACCTGTCCCAGCACCCGGGTGGCTTCGTGATTTCCGAATACCCGCTGGACACCCTGGTGCCGGTGGAAAATGCCGCCATGGCCGAGCGCACCATCATTCAGTGGGACAAGGACGACCTCGATGCCGTCGGCTTGCTCAAGGTGGATATCCTCGCCCTGGGCATGCTCAGCGCAATCCGTCGCTGTTTCGACTTGCTGCGCCGCCATCGCAACCGGGACCTGGCCTTGGCAACCATCCCCAAGGAAGACCCGGCCACTTACGCGATGATCAGCAAGGCCGACACCATCGGCGTATTCCAGATCGAGTCGCGGGCGCAGATGTCGATGTTGCCCAGGCTCAAGCCGCAGAAGTTCTACGACCTGGTGATCGAGGTCGCCATCGTGCGACCTGGGCCGATCCAGGGTGGCATGGTGCACCCGTACTTGCGGCGGCGGAACAAGGAGGAGGAAACCACTTATCCTTCGCCGGAACTCAAAGTTGTGCTGGAACGTACCCTGGGCATCCCGCTGTTCCAGGAGCAGGTGATGCAGATCGCCATGGTCGCCGCCGACTACGGCCCAGGCGAGGCCGACCAGTTGCGCCGCTCCATGGCCGCCTGGAAACGCCACGGTGGCCTGGAACCGCACCAGGAACGCCTGCGCACCGGCATGCTGAAAAACGGTTACAGCGAAGCTTTTGCCGCGCAGATCTTCGAGCAGATCAAGGGGTTTGGCAGCTATGGCTTCCCCGAATCCCACGCGGCCAGTTTCGCCTTGCTGACCTACGCCAGTTGCTGGCTCAAGTGCCATGAGCCGGCGGCCTTCGCCTGTGCGCTGATCAACAGCTGGCCCATGGGGTTCTACAGCCCGGACCAGATCCTGCAGGACGCACGGCGCCATCGCTTGCAGATCCGGCCAGTGGACGTGCAGGCCAGCGACTGGGATTGCAGCCTGGAGCCGATCGACGGGGCACAGCCGGCGATTCGCATGGGCTTGCGCATGATCTCGGGGTTTCGCGAAGAGGACGCGCGGCGCATCGAAGCCGCACGCCACCGCCGGGCATTCAGCGATATTGCCGACCTGGACGATCGTGCCGGGCTGGATGCACGCGCCCAGGCACTGCTGGCGGATGCGGGTGCTTTGCGCGCCCTGTCGGGCAACCGGCACAAGGCGCGCTGGGAGGTCGCCGGTGTACACAAGCAACTCGGGCTGTTTGCCGGCCTGCCGAGTCCGGACGAAGCCGTGGTGGAGTTGCCGTCGCCCACGGTGGGTGAGGATTTGCACGCCGACTATGCCACGGTCGGCACCACCCTGGGCCCGCATCCGTTGGCATTGTTGCGTGCGGAACTGCGCAAGCGGCGCTGCCGCAGTTCCCAGGAGCTGATGGCGGTGGAGCATGGGCGCAACGTCAGCGTTGCCGGCCTGGTCACCGGTCGTCAGCGTCCCGGCACAGCCAGTGGGGTGACTTTTGTCACGCTGGAGGATGAATTCGGCAATCTCAATGTGGTGGTTTGGCGCGATCTGGCTGAGCGTCAACGCCAGGCGTTGGTGGGCTCGCGTCTGATGAAAGTGGATGGGCGCTGGGAAGCGGTGGGTGAAGTGCGGCACCTGATCGCCGGGCGCCTCACCGACCTGACGCCGTTGCTGGAAGGCATCACTGTGCGCAGCCGGGATTTTCATTAGGGGCTGTGGTTTCTGCGGGCATTCCTCCCTAAGTTATATAAGATGAAACCATCAGCTTCTGACGCGCTCCAAATTTCGCAGCTGTCTTTTCTTTGCGCAGAGTTCAATGATGCAATTTTTATCCAACCCTCATGGCTGTGAAGGTTGGGCCGGTGAAATGGCCCAGCGAATCCGCGCTTTCGATTGGGCCACCACCGACCTGGGCCCTATCGACAAATGGTCCACCAGCCTGACCTGCACCGTGCAGATGATGCTGGCATCACCCGTGCCCATGGTGATGCTGTGGGGGCAATGGGGGTACATGATCTACAACGACAGCTATTCGGTCTTTGCCGGTGGTCGCCACCCGTACCTGCTGGGAACGCCGGTAGAACTGGGGTGGCCGGAAGTCGCCGAGTTCAACCGTCACGTGGTGGACACTTGCCTGGCAGGCGGCACGCTGTCATTCAACAACAAGGACCTGGTGCTGTTGCGCAACGGCAAGCCAGAAACCGTATGGCTGGACCTGTATTACAGCCCCGTCGCCGGCGACAACCAGCAACCGGCGGGGGTGTTGGCGATTGTGGTGGAGACGACCGAGCTGGTGAAATCCGAACAGGTGCGCCAGGAGCTCACGCATAACCTGGAGCAGCGGGTCGCCGCTGAAGTGCAGGCGCGCTCGGCCGCCGAGGACCAACTGCGTCAGTCGCAGAAGCTCGAAGCCATCGGCGGCCTGACCGGCGGTGTGGCCCACGACTTCAACAACCTGCTGCAGGTGATCGCCGGCAACCTGCATTTGCTGGCCCGCCACGAACCGGACAACGCCCAGGTGCAGCGCCGTGTCGCCGCGGCCATTGCGGCGGTGGAGCGCGGGTCCAAGCTGTCATCGCAATTGCTTGCGTTTGCCCGTCGCCAACCTTTGTCACCGGCGGTCTACAACCCGCAACGTATCTACGCAGGCCTCGGCGAGCTGCTGCAACGGGCGCTGGGGGAAACCATCCATATCGATGTGCAACTGCCCCAGGACTCGTGGTTTATCAACGTCGACCGCAACCAACTGGAAAATGCACTGCTCAACCTGGCGATCAATGCCCGGGACGCCATGAACGGCGAGGGCGTGATTCGTATCACCGGCGAGAACATCATCCTTAATCCGGACGATTGCGCGGGTAAAGGCATCAAGCCGGGCGAATATGTGCGCCTGGCGGTCATCGACACCGGTGTGGGTATGTCCGAGTCCACGTTGAAACGTGCGTTCGAACCCTTCTTTACCACCAAGCGCGAAGGCCATGGCACCGGCCTGGGCCTGAGCATGGTGTTCGGCTTTGTGCGCCAGAGTGGCGGGCATGTGGAGATGTGGAGCGAGGAGGGCAAGGGCTCGGTGGTGCAGATGTATTTCCCTCACAGCCTGGAGCCGGAAAGCCTCGATGTGCATATCGACCAACTCCCCCTTAGTAGCGGCCAGGAAACCATCCTGGTGGTCGAGGACAATGAAGGCGTGCGCCTGACCGTCGTCGAGTTACTCGAACAGTCCGGCTACACCGTGCTCACGGCCGATGACGGTGACCAGGCCATGCTCAAGCTACAAGCCGGTTTGCAGCCGGAGCTGATTTTCACCGATGTGGTCATGCCCGGCCGCGTCAAAAGCACCGACCTGGCCAACTGGGCGCGTGCGCAAAACCCGCCGGTGGCAGTCCTGTTCACCTCCGGCCACACCCGTGACATTCTCTCCAGCAATCATCTGCTGAGCGCCGATATTCATCTGCTGAGCAAGCCCTACAGCCCCGAAGCGCTGACGCAACGGGTGCGCAGCGTGCTCACCGCCCGACAAGGTTGTCCATGACTTCACAGCGCAACACGCCTGCAATCACTGCCCAGCAAACCGGTTTCGTCCGTGTGCGTGGCGCCCGCGAACACAACCTGCGGAATGTTGATGTGGATATTCCCCGGGATGCCTTGGTGGTGTTCACCGGCGTGTCGGGTTCCGGCAAGTCGTCCCTGGCGTTTTCCACGGTGTATGCCGAAGCGCAGCGGCGTTATTTCGAGTCGGTGGCGCCGTATGCCCGACGGCTGATCGACCAGGTGGGCGTGCCGGACGTGGACAGCATCGAAGGCCTGCCGCCCGCCGTGGCCCTGCAACAGCAGCGCGGTACGCCGAGCGCGCGCTCATCAGTGGGCAGCGTGACGACGTTGTCGAGCCTGATCCGCATGTTGTATTCCCGCGCCGGCAGTTATCCGCCGGGACAGCCGATGCTGTACGCCGAGGACTTCTCGCCGAACCTGCCCCAGGGTGCGTGCCCGCAATGCCATGGCTTGGGCCGTGTGTATGAAGTGACCGAAGCACTGATGGTGCCGGACCCTTCGCTGACCATCCGCCAGCGCGCGGTGGCGTCCTGGCCATTGGCGTGGCAAGGCCAGAACCAGCGGGACATTCTGGTGACCCTTGGCTACGACGTGGATATCCCCTGGCGCGACCTGCCGAAAAAGCAGCGCGACTGGATCCTGTTCACCGAAGAAACTCCCACCGTACCGGTCTATGCCGGCTTTACCCCGGAGCAGACCCGCGATGCGCTGAAACGCAAACTGGAGCCGAGCTATCAGGGCACCTTCATGGGCGCCCGGCGTTACATCCTGCACACCTTCGCCCACACCCAGAGCGCGCTGATGAAGAAGCGCGTGTCACAGTTCATGCAGGGCAGCGCCTGCCCGTTGTGCGAGGGCAAACGCCTGACCAAGGCTGCGCTGTCGGTGAAGTTTGCCGGGGTGGACATAGGTGAGTTGTCACAGTTGTCATTGGCGCAATTGGCCGAGTTACTGCGGCCGGTGGCGGCGGGGCAGGACACGATGAAACTCTCGGTGGAAAAACGCCTCGCCGCCCAGCGTATTGCCCAGGACTTGCTGGAGCGGGTCAGCACCTTGACCGAGTTGGGCCTGGGTTATCTGTCCCTGGAGCGCAGCACGCCAACCTTGTCGTCCGGCGAGTTGCAGCGTCTGCGCCTGGCCACGCAATTGGGCTCGCAGTTGTTCGGCGTGATCTATGTGCTGGATGAGCCTTCGGCAGGCTTGCATCCAGCGGATGGCGAGGCACTGTTCACCGCACTGGACCGTTTGAAAGCGGCGGGCAATTCATTGTTTGTGGTGGAGCATGACCTGGAAACCATGCGCCGCGCCGACTGGCTGATCGACGTTGGCCCGGCGGCCGGCGAACATGGCGGCCAGGTGCTGTACAGCGGCCCGCCTGCGGGGCTGGCACAGGTGCAGGCGTCGCAGACCCGCGCCTATCTGTTCGCTGAAAAGCGTCTCTCCAAGCAAGAGCGCCGTGAACCCACCGGTTGGCTGACACTGCAAGGTGTGACGCGTAATAATCTCAAGGACCTGAATGTCGATTTTCCGCTGGGCTGCTTCACGGCGGTCACCGGGATTTCCGGGTCGGGCAAGTCCAGCCTGGTCAGCCAGGCGCTGCTGGAACTGGTGAGCGCCGGTTTAGGGCGCGTGGTGGAAAATGACGAAGAACCAAGCCTGGAAGACGATGCGCCGCAAACCAGCGGCGGGCACATCCACGCCGGTCTGGAGCACATCCGCCGCCTGGTGCAGGTAGACCAGAAACCCATCGGCCGCACTCCACGTTCGAACCTGGCGACCTATACCGGGCTGTTCGACAATGTGCGCAAGCTGTTCGCGGCTACACCGGCGGCGAAGAAACGGCACTACGATGCCGGGCAATTCTCGTTCAACGTCGCCAAGGGGCGTTGCCCGAACTGCGAAGGGGAAGGGTTTGTCAGTGTCGAGTTGCTGTTCATGCCCAGTGTGTACGCGCCATGCCCGACCTGTCATGGGGCGCGCTACAACCCCGAGACCTTGGCGGTCAAATGGCAAGGTTTGACCATCGCCCAAGTGTTGGGGCTGACGGTCGAGCAGGCGGTCGAAGTGTTTGCCGAACAACCGAGCGTGCTGCGCTCGTTGCAGGTGCTGCGGGATATCGGCCTGGGCTACCTGCGTCTGGGCCAACCGGCCACCGAGCTGTCGGGCGGTGAAGCGCAGCGCATCAAACTGGCGACCGAGCTGCAACGCAATGCGCGGGGCGCGACCTTGTACGTGCTGGATGAGCCGACTACAGGCCTGCATCCGCGGGATGTGGACCGCTTGCTCAGCCAGTTGAATCACTTGGTGGATGCGGGGCATACGGTGGTTGTGGTGGAGCATGAGATGCGCGTGGTGGCGCAGAGTGATTGGGTGATAGATATCGGGCCGGGGGCAGGGGATTTGGGCGGGACCGTGGTGGCCAGTGGTACGCCGCAAAAAGTTGCGAAGAGCAAGAAAAGCCGGACTGCCGCCTTCCTGGCGAAAGCACTCTAAACCTGTGTAGGCGCGGGGCTTGCCGACAAGCCCGGCGCCTATACAAAAGCTGTCAGGTCTGTTGGATTTGCTGCTTGGCCTGCCTCACCACATTCTCCACGGTAAACCCGAACTTCTCCTGCAACTTGGCCAACGGCGCGGACGCACCGAAGCTGTTCATCACCACCTTGGCGCCGGTCTGGCCTACATAACGGTCCCAGCCCAATGGGCCTGCCTGTTCCACCACGACCCGCGCTTTCACCGCCGGCGGCAGCACACTGTCGCGGTAGGCCTGGTCCTGGTCTTCAAACAATTCCCAGCTGGGCATGGACACCACTTGCGCGGCAATCCCTTCGGTCTTCAGCTGCTCATAGGCCGCTACGGCCAGGCCGACTTCGCTGCCGGTCGCCAACAGCAAGACCTTGGGATGGTCGGCAGCGGCCAGCACGTAAGCCCCCTTGGCCGCCCCGGACGCCGCTGCGTACTTTGTACGATCCAGCGTCGGTAACGGCTGACGCGACAACACCACGCAACTCGGCCGATGGGTTTGCGCCAGGGCAACCTTCCACAGCTCCAGGGTTTCATTCGCATCGCCCGGCCGCAGGGTCAGCAGCCCCGGCGTGGCGCGCAACTGCGTAAGGTGTTCGATCGGCTGGTGCGTCGGCCCATCTTCACCCACGCCAATCGAGTCATGGGTAAACACGAACACCACCGGCAACTCCATGATCGCCGCCAGGCGGATCGGCGGTTTCATGTAATCGCTGAACACCAGGAACGTCGAGGTGTATGGCCGCAGGTAGGACAGCGCCAGCCCGTTGGCGATCGCGCCCATGGCGTGCTCACGAATGCCGAAGTGCAGGTTGCGCCCGCTGTAGTCGTCGGCACTGAAACGCCCGGCACCGTCAAAGGTAAGGTTGGTCTTGGTCGACGGTGACAAGTCCGCCGAACCGCCCAGCAGCCAGGGGACCTGTTCGGCAAACGCATTCAGCACCTCGCCGCCAGCGGCGCGGCTTGCGATGCCCTTGGGGTCGGTATCGAAGTCCGGCAGGTGCTTCTGCCAGTGTTCCGGCATTTCCCCGGCACGCATACGTCTCAATTCATCGGCCAATTCCGGTTCGAACTGCTCCAGCAAGGACAGGTGTTCGGTCCATTTTTCATACAGGGGCTCGCTGCGTTCAAGCAGGGCATCACGCAATTGCGCGCGTGCTGCTTCGGGGACCAGGAAGCTCGAGTCCTCGGGCCAGCCATACGCCGACTTGGTCAGGCGAATTTCCTCTTCGCCCAAGGGCTCGCCATGGGCGGCGGCCGTGTTGTGTTTGTGCGGTGAGCCATAGCCAATCACGCTGTCGACCACAATCAGCGTGGGTGCGCCACGATTGCAATGAAAGGCTTCCAAGGCATTGCTCAGGGCTTGCAAGTCGTTGGCATCGGTAACGTGCAGGGTGTGCCAACCATACGCCTGGAAGCGCTGGATCACGTCTTCGCTGAACGCAAGTTCAGTGTGGCCTTCAATGCTGATGGTGTTGTTGTCATAGATCCAGCACAGCTTGTCCAGCTTCAAGTGACCGGCCAAGGACGCGGCTTCACCGCTGATGCCTTCCATCATGTCGCCGTCGCCGCACAGGGTATAGACGTTGTAGTCGAACAAGGTTTTTTCTTCGCGGTTGAAGCGCTTGGCCAGCCAGCGTTCGGCCATGGCCATGCCGACACTGTTGGCACAGCCCTGGCCGAGCGGGCCCGTGGTGGTCTCCACGCCAGTGGTCATGCGGTATTCGGGGTGGCCGGGGGTCTTGGAGCCGGCTTGTCGAAATTGCTTGATATCGTCCAGGCTGACCGCGGGTTGGCCGGTGCGCTCGCCGTTGGCATCCAATTCCACTACGCCGGCCAGGTGCAGCAGCGAATACAGCAGCATCGAGGCATGACCAACGGACAACACAAAACGGTCACGGCTGGGCCAGTCGGGATGCTGGGGATGATAGCGCAGGAAGCGGCTCCACAACGTATACCCCACCGGTGCCAGGCCCATGGGCGTGCCCGGATGGCCGGAATTGGCCTTCTGCACGGCGTCCATGGCCAAGGTGCGAAGGGTGTTGATGCATTGGGTGTCGATATCAGTGGCAGCATGAGTCATGAAACCGGTCTCCCTCGGTTGGCTATCTAGAGTGGAGGGCAGGGGGCGGCAAAGGTTTGATCCAAACGCCCGCGCTGCGACGAACGGGGCTGTATTGACCCCGGACATGACAAGACCCCTCGCAATGGTCTAGCTTCTAGGGCGTAAGCCATTGATCAACTTGCGGAGGTACGCCATGCCAGTGAAACACGACCTGTATCAGGACTTGGGGTTTAGCAAGGAAGTCGTTCACGAACGCAGGGCGAGCGATAAACGCCTGGACTCGCTGCTCACTCAATACGATGACGCTGATAAGGAGGTGCTGAAGGCAGAATCGGCAAGCGCCAGCGATGAGGATGTGGAGAAGCTGAAGAAGAAGCGGCTGTTGATCAAAGACGACATTGTCGCAAAGCTGGGGTAAACCAAAACGCCTCCCCTGTAGGAGCAAGCTTGCTCCTACAGCAGGGACGGACATATTTGTTCAGAATTGTCTGGGGGACAGGATGCTTCTCTCTGCCTATCATGCCGACCGCCCACCCGGCTCTGGGGACTGTTGCGGCGCAAGGATTGTGCTGGTGAGTCGGGTGGGCACTTCATTTCAGGCCAGCAGTGCCTTTGTGCATTCATCGATAGAGCGTTGCTGCGTCTCGCCATACAGCTTCAATTCATCAATCGTCCGACGTCCCAGCGCCTTTTCAAACTCGGCCCGATTCGAGTTGGCCGCGTAGTGACTCTGGGCTGCATCCCCCAGGTTCGACTGAAAAATCCCCGCCGCACTCACCGGTAGGAAATCCTCATACACCAACGGCTCCACATCGATGTGGCCGGCCTCGACCAGCGCTTCCAGTGTGCGCGGTTGAGCGGCAGTGCCGCGCGCCGCCAAACCTTGTTCGGTGGCGAAGTAGCGGAAGTAGGCCAAGCCCTGTTCGCGCATCTGTGCATGGTTATCCGGGAACGCCTGGAAATGCCGTTCCATCAATTCGACATAACGTGCAGCGTTGCCCTCATTGGGAAAGGCGCCCAATTCGTCGCGCGCGGCGTTCAGCAACTGGTCGTACAGCGCGCGGCCTTTGGGGGTGAGCGCCACGCCGCGCTGTTCGATTTCGCCAAAGCGCGCACTGTGGCTGCCTTGAGCGTCGGTAAAGGCGATGGGTTCGTCGAGGGCCTTGAAGCTGGTCTGGCGCAGCAGGATCGGGCAATGCCGGCGCGGTGGGCCTTCGATCACAGCCTTGGGGGTGATGCCTTTGCCGGGCATGGCGGCCTGGACCTGGTCGATGTCCAGGGTGCGCGGGGTCAGATGGTTGATATGCGGGCCTTTGAAGGCGACCACGTCGGCGATCAGGCGGTGCTGGTCGCTCAGTTGCTGGTACTGCGCGCCGGTGACGGTGGCGGTGTGGTGCCAGCGGAAGGTTTCCAGGGCCTGGCGGATAAACTCATCGGCGTCCTCGGCGTTGAGGCCGCCGTCCTTTTCCGCTTGTTCGATCAGCGTCAGGGCGCCAGGGGTGAAGATCGAGCGCTTGGCCAGCGCGGTTTCGGCGAAGGCGCGCAGGTCGGGATTTTCGATCAGTTCCAGGCGCAGCAATGAGGTAAATACCCGAAACGGGCTGGTTTGCAACGCCTGTTCATGCACGGCGCGAAACGCGGTGGAGTGCACCGGTACGCCGGCCGGTGTCAGGTCGTAGTAGCCCACCGGTTGCATGCCCATTACGGCAAACAGGCGGCTGATGGTCGCCAGCTCTGCCGCGGTGCCCAGGCGGATCGCGCCGTGGCGCTCCATGTCCAGGCGCTGTATTTCGCCGGTGCGTTGCAGCTGCTGCGCCAGCTGCGGCTGGGTGTCGAGTACGTGGGCATTGGTCTCGGCCACCAGCTCCATCAGGGCGCCATACAGGGGAACTTCATCTCGGTACATGTCGGACATGGCCTTGGAAAAGCCCCTACGGATCTGGTCGGGGCTGACATGTGCGGTGCTGGGCATAGAAAAATTCCTGATGGCTATAGCGGTAGAGGTGGCCTTTGCCTGGATTTTGTTGAGCGCAAAGCACCCTTGCAAACGAAGATTCCTCAGGACTTCATTCTGCAAATGAATGAGATGACGTGAATATGACAAAAAACAGCCCGTGAGAAATTTCATTTAACGGCGGCTTTCCTAACTAATTCTTCACGGATTCCGCCCTGGTCGGCATGAAAGAATCGTCACGTTTGCAAGGATGAAAACGCCGTTATGCACACCAGACACATAAAAAAATGTTTAGGGGCTGTCGTTAATGAAAATTTCTACACTGGCGTTGTCGATCACCGCCGCCGTTCTTGCACAACAGGCGTTCGCTGATGATTTCGGGCTCGGTTCGCTGGGCACCGGCAACGGTCACAGCGGCTTCTTGGAAGACAGTCATGCGGCCATCAGCTCGCGGACCATGTACTACAGCGCGGATAACCGCTCGGGGACCAACAACGACCTGCGCGAAGCCGCAACCGCGCTGCGTTTTGACTACAAATCCGGTTTCACCCAAGGCACCATCGGCTTGGGCTTTGACGTCATGGCTTTCGGCGCACTGCGTCTGGATGGCGGTGATGGCCACACGGCGGGCGCGGGCCTTTCGGGCAACGGCAACAGCTTCTTCCCGACAAAGAACAACGGCACCGAGCCTGCGGATTCCTTCGGCCGCGCGGCGGGCAACGTGAAGTTCCGCATTTCCCAGACCGAATTGCATGTCGGTGGCGGCTTGGCGCCGGTGTTGCCGATCCTGGTTTCCAACGACAGTCGCGTGGCTCCGCAGACCTTTGACGGCGGCATCCTCACCTCCAATGACATCCCCAATGTCACCTTCACCGGCGGTGAACTGAACCGCGCCGAAGGCCGTGCTTCCAGCAACTCCACGGGCTTGAGCGTGGCAGGCGGTACCCGCGACAGCGACAGCTTCAAATTCGGTGGGGTGGACTACAAACCGTTTGGTTCTTCCGAGAACGTGATCGCGAAAAACCTGACGTTGCAGTACTACTACGCGCAGCTGCAGGACTTCTACAAACAGAACTACTTCGGCCTGGTCCACGTGCTGCCGCTGGGCAATGATCGGTCGTTCAAGACCGACCTGCGCTACTTCGACAGCTCCAGCGACGGCAAGAACGGCGAGAGCGGTTACCAGTTCAACAACAACGGTGGCTACGCCAAGCACGCCAACGAAGTGGACAACAAAACCTACAGTGCGGCCTTCACCTACCAGTTGGGCGGCAGCAGCCTGATGCTTGGCCACATAGGCGTGGGTGATGACGGCGGCTTCGTGTGGGTGAACCAGGGCAGCCTGGCCGACCCGCACGCACAAGGCGCCGGCGGCAGCGACTTCTACCTGTTCACCGACGCCGTGGTCGGCCAGTTCTCCCGTGCGGGCGAACAGGTCAACTTTGGTCAGTACTCGTATGACTTCAAGGCCTATGTGCCGGGTCTGAAGGCGTCCGTGGCTTACCTGGACGGCAGGGACATCAAGTCGAAGGTGGCCGGTGGCCCTGACCAGAAAGAAAACGAAGCCGACTTCCGCCTGGACTACGTCGTGCAGGCCGGTCCGCTGAAAGGGTTTGGTACGACTTTCCGTACCGGCACCTATCACGGTAAAAACACCGGCACCGCCGACCAGGACCAAACCCGCCTGATCTTCAACTACACCTACGCGATCTTCTAAGTCTTCATGTGCGCCCGGACGTCATTGGGCTCTACACTGCCTCTCACTGGGTAGGCGATGGAGGACCCGATGACGGCCACACCCGACAACCGGATACTTGGAACCCTCGAAGGCCAACGCTTGGCGCAGCAGGATGCCGAACGTTGGCGCGAGTGGGGCCCTTATTTAAGCGAACGCCAATGGGGCACGGTGCGCGAAGACTACAGCGCCGATGGCGATGCCTGGACTTACTTCCCCCATGAACACGCGCGCAGCCGTGCCTATCGCTGGGGCGAGGATGGTTTGGCGGGATTCAGCGACAAGGCGCAACGCTGGTGCCTGGGCCTGGCCCTGTGGAACGAGCGCGATGCGATCATCAAGGAGCGCTTGTTCGGCCTCAATAACGCCGAGGGCAACCACGGTGAGGACGTCAAGGAACTGTATTTTTTCGTCGACGGCGTACCGAGCCATGCCTATATGCGCATGCTCTACAAATACCCGCATGCCGCCTTTCCCTATGACGACCTGATCAGCGAAAACGCCCGCCGTGGCCTGGCGGATGCCGAATACGAGATCCTCGATACCGGCGTGTTCGAAGACAACCGTTACTGCGATGTCAGCGTCGAATATGCCAAGCATCAGCCCGACGACATTTTCATGCGCGTGACTGTGCGCAACCGTTCGGAGCAGTCGACGCGCGTGCAGGTAGTGCCTCAACTCTGGGCGCGCAATGACTGGAGCTGGACCTTCGACGCGCCCAAGCCGCAATTGACGATGGACGGGGAACAGGTGCTGGCGCGCCACCCTGAGTTGCCTGATCGGCATCTCGGCGCCTGGGGCCAGGACGGCGTGGAGTGGTTGTTTTGCGAGAACGAGACCAACGTTGCGCGGCTGAATGGGCAGCCGGCGCCGGGACCGTTCAAGGACGGGATCAATGATTACGTGGTGGCGGGTGTGCAATCGGCGATTCGCCGTGACCGCGGCACAAAAGTCGCGGCGCGCTTCATCCTTGAGCTGGCAGGCCTGGAAAACAAAACCCTCTACCTGCGTTTCGCCCCCGTTGATGCACCGCAGGTCAACGCCCGCAAGCTGTTCGAACAGCGCCGCCAGGAGTCCGATGACTTCTATGCCGCCTTGCAACACAACATCGCCGATGAGGATGCGCGCAATGTGCAGCGTCAAGCCTTGGCCGGGTTGCTCTGGTCAAAGCAGCTCTATTATTTCGATGTGAACCAATGGCTCGACGGCGACCCGGCACAACCCGCGCCGCCGCCCGAGCGCCTGCATATCCGCAATACCCATTGGCGGCACCTGTCCAACTTCGACATCCTCTCGATGCCTGATACCTGGGAATACCCGTGGTACGCCTCATGGGACCAGGGCTTCCAGGCGGTGGCCATCGCGCTGATCGATCCGGGATACGCCAAGCAACAGCTGTTGCTGTTGGTGAAGGACCGTTTCATGCACCCCAACGGCCAGTTGCCGGCCTATGAATGGCGCTTCGACGACGCCAATCCGCCGGTGCATGCCTGGGCCAGTTGGCGTGTCTATCAGCAGGACAAAGCGCTGACTGGCGTAGGCGATATGGATTTTCTTGAGCGAATTTTCCACAAGCTGCTGCTGAATTTTTCCTGGTGGGTCAACCGTAAGGACGCGGAGGGACGCAACCTGTTCCAGGGCGGCTTCCTCGGGCTGGACAATATCGCGTTGTTCGATCGCTCGGCCGCGTTGCCACCGGGTTACCAGCTGGACCAGGCCGATGGTACCGCGTGGGTGGCGGCCTATGCGCTGGACTTGATGCGCATCGCCCTGGAGCTGGCCAAGCGCAATGGCGTGTACGTCGACATTGCCGTGAAGTTCTTCGAGCACTTCCTGTATATCGCCGGCGCCATCAACCGCGTCGACGACAGCGCGGAAGGCCTGTGGGACGAGCAGGACCTGTTCTTCTACGACGTGCTGCACCGGCCCGACGGCGCGAACGAGCCGGTGCGCCTACGTTCGATCGTCGGGCTGATGCCGCTGTTTGCCGTGTTGGTGCTGGAGCAGCGCGAGCATGAAGGCCTGGAAGGTTTGCGCGAGCGTTTGCTGGGGTTTATGAAGCACCGGCCGGACCTGGCCAAATTGGTCTCGCGCTGGAACGAGCCGGGGCAGGGCAATCGCCTGTTGCTGGCATTGTTGCGTGGTGAGCGCACCAAGGATTTGTTGCGGCGCATGTTGGCTGACGAAGAGTTCTTGTCGGCGTTTGGCGTGCGCTCCCTGTCCAAGGCGTTCGCGGAACAACCGCTGGCGTTGAAGATGAACGGCAATACCCTGTGTGCGAGCTACCAACCCGGCGAATCCGACTCGCGGTTGTATGGCGGGAATTCCAACTGGCGCGGGCCGCTGTGGATGCCGGTCAACTACATGCTGATCGAGTCGTTGCGAGAGTTTCACCGCTACTACGCGGACAACTTCTCGGTGGAGTACCCGGCCGGCAGTGGTTACCTGTCCTCCCTGGAGGACGTCGCCAACAGCCTCAGTCAGCGCCTGACGCGTCTGTTTCTGCGCGACGAAAATGGCTCAAGGCCGTCGATGGCAGGGTACGCCCAGCTGGAAGCTGACCCGGCCAGCCGCGACCTGGTGTTGTTCCACGAGTATTTCCACGGGGAAACCGGGCGCGGACTGGGCGCGTCCCACCAGACGGGGTGGAGCGCGCTGGTGGCGTTGCTACTGCAGCCAGGGGCTTGAGCTTCTTTGTGGCGATTGTTGTGGTGAGCGGGCAGAGCGCTGAACTACAGGCGACGCAGGAAGGATTTAACGATGTGCCGGGTGGCGTCGGTGGTGTCCAGTTCATCCATGGCGCCATAAGGGTGCCACTGGCAATCGATTATTTCATTGCAGGGTTTTGCATCGGCGATGTTCACCACTGACGCTTCGAACACGTGGTGAACGGTGTCGCGCGCCTTCAGTTCCTGCAAGTACAGCAAGCCGTCCACGTTCAATCCGGTTTCTTCTTCCAGTTCGCGTTCCGCCGCGCCGACCGGGCGCTCATTGCGTTCGACCTTGCCGCCCGGCAGCGCCCATTTCGATCTGGCCTTGCGTACGAAGAGGATATGCCCCTCGTGTTCGCAAATGACCGTGGCCCTTATTTTCATCGTCTGTGCCCCCGCAGTGGGATGAATGTCATAAAAGTGTAATGCAATTGTCATGCTAAGTGGTTATGGCGCTGACGCGTGGGGTTGTGGATACTGCCCGATTGATCAAAACGGACGAGGAGAGCAGATGAGCACCGTACGCTGGGGCATGATCGGCTGTGGCAGTGTCACTGAGTTAAAGAGTGGACCCGCTTTCTACAAAGCGCCAGGTTCGGCGCTGGTCGCCGTGATGGGGCGCCGTGAAGAGGCTGTGCGCGATTATGCGACACGCCACGGGATTGCCCGCTTCTACACCGATGCCCAGGCCCTGATCAACGATCCCGAAGTGGACGCGGTGTACATCGCCACGCCACCCGACAGCCACCTGGAATACAGCCTGATGGTGGCCGCCGCGGGCAAGCATTGCTGTGTCGAAAAGCCGATGGCATTGAATGCCGAGCAAAGCGCATTGATGCAGCGCACCTTCGAGCGTGCCGGCCTGCATCTGTTTGTCTCGTATTACCGCCGCTCACTGCCGCGTTTCCAGCAAGTGCGCCAGTGGCTGCAGGACGGGCGCATTGGCCAATTGCGTCACCTGACCTGGACCTTGTGCAAGCCACCGGGCGCCGACGACGCCAGCGCCGCCAATTGGCGCACCGACCCGCTCATTGCCGGTGGGGGTTACTTTGCCGACCTGGCCAGCCATGGGTTTGATCTGTTCCAGTACCTGGCCGGGGATATCGTCGAGGTCTCGGGCTTTACCGCGCGACAGGCCGGGCGCTACGCCGCCGAGGATGCGGTGACCGCCTGCTGGACGTTCGCGTCCGGCGCGCTGGGCATGGGCTGCTGGAACTTTGTCGCCGACCGCCGCGAAGACAAGGTCGAGCTGATCGGCAGTAAGGGGCGCATCACGTTTGCAGTATTCGAAGACCAGCCGCTGCGCCTTGAAGGCGAGGTGGACGAGGTGCTGGAGGTGCCTTGCCACGCGCATATCCAATGGCATCATGTGCTGGCCATGAACGCCCATATTCGCGGGGAAGCCGAACACCCCTCACAGGCAATCGAGGCGTTGAAGACCGATCGGATCCTCGACAAGGTGCTACAGCGTAACCCCCATCATCCTGGCTAGGTACGATAGGGTTGTGTTTTTTCAAGGAACAGATGGATGAAATTCTGGATGATGGTGTGGATGGTCATTGCCACCAACGCAATGGCCGCGCCACGAGAACAACGCCCGGCAGGGGATTTTGATTTTTATGTGTTGTCACTGTCGTGGTCGCCCACGTTCTGCCTGACGCACCCGAGCAACGAGCAATGCACGGGTAAAGGCTACGGCTTTGTATTGCACGGGTTATGGCCGCAGTATGCCCGAGGCGGGTGGCCGGCGTCGTGTGACCCGCAATCGCGGCTGTCGGCCGAAGACATCGCCAAGGGCGCGCTGATGTTTCCCACCCAGGCATTGCTCAAGCATGAGTGGGCCAAACACGGTACGTGCAGCGGCCTGGGACCCACGCGTTACCTGGACGCCACCGACGCGGCGCTGGCCACGGTGCAGATCCCGCAGCAACTGCAGCCATTCAATGTGCCCAATTACCTTGAAGCACGGGACATCGAACAGTTGTTCCGCCAGAGCAACCCCGCCATGGGCGATCACAGCATGGCGGTGATCTGCAAGGGCAAGGTGCTGTCCGAAGTGCGCGTGTGCCTGAGCAAGGAACTGCGCTTTGCCGGCTGCCCCAAAAGTGTGAAAACCCAGTGTCGCGGCGGTGATATTCGTATTCCGGTTCAGCGCTGATCCGGCGTCTGGAGCGCGTGCAACGCAATGGTTGCCGCGGCGTTGGCCGTTGGCGCCCCGGCGCGATCTGCCAGGTAACGTGCTGGCGGCTGGCCTACCGCCTTGCGGAACATGGTGATGAAGCCGCTGGCGTTCTCGTAGCCCAGGTCCAGGGCGACCCGCTGCACACTGTCGCCCCGGGCCAGGCGTTGCAGTGACAGGATCACATGCAACTGCCGGCGCCAGCGGCCGAAACTCAAGCCAAATTCTTCCAGCAACAGGCGCGTCATGCTGCGCTCGCTCATGCCGATGCGCATGGCCCATTGGCCGAGCGTGGTCTTGTCGCCGGGGTCGGCCAGCAGGCTGTCGGCCAGGCGCCGCAAGCGCGGATCCCGGGGCATCGGCAGGTGCAGGTCCTCGATGGGCGCCTGGGCCAGCTCGTCCAGCAGTGTGCGGATCAGGCGCCCCTGTGCGCCGTCCTCGTCGTACAGTTGCGGGAAGCTTACGGCCTTGCTGATCAGTTCATGCAACAGGCCGGACACCGACAGCGTGCAACATTGCGCGGGCAGGGCGCCGGCGGCGTCCGGGTCGATCAACAGGCAATACACCTCCGCTTCGCCGGAACCGCGCGCCGCATGGGGCAGGCCGCCGGGAATCCACAGCGCGCACTGGGGCGGCACGATCCAGATGCCAGCCTCGATCTGGCAATGAATCACCCCGCGCAGGGTGTACATCAGCTGCCCCTTGCGATGGGAATGCGGGGCATGCTCCCAGCTCTCGGACGTGCTGGTGGCGTTCACGGCCACCACGGCGCGCGGGAGCAGGTCGGCGTCCCTGACTCTGGCGGGATCACGATGATCAAGGCGGTGGCGTTGCATGACGGCTTCACGTTTTGGCTGAATTGCGAAACATTCTGGCTATTCTGTGCAATGCCGTCCAGCGGGTTGAGCCTTATGATGAGATTCACTCTCATCAACGGCTACTCAAGGGGCTTTGCCATGCGACTCGACAGTTCAACATTCCCAGTGGTGAAAATCGTCTTCGATGCACCCAACGAGGGCGGGCCGGAAGATGCCTTCCTGACCTTCGAAAGCCTGCTGGCCCGCCAGCAATCCTTCGTGCTGCTGCACGAGAAATCCGTGGATGAAAACAACCACGAGCACTCCCACGAGGAGCGCAAGCACGCGTCGATCTGGATGAAGAAAAACAAACAGGCGCTGCGCACCTACGTCAAAGGCATGATTCAGGTGGAGCCCAGCGCCGCGCAACGCTTGGCGCTCAAGCCGTTTGCCGCGATGTTCGGCAAGGCCTGGGGCTACCCGCTGCTGGTGGTGGAATCCAGGGAAAGCGCCTGGGCACTGGCGCGGGATGTGCTGGATGAGCGGGTGTCGGATGTGGCGCACTTCTAACCGCTCCTACAGGGGGATATGGCTCAGTCCACGCAGATCGCCCGCCCCAGCTTGCCTTTCTCCACCGTCGCCGAGCAGCCGAAGTGGCTGTTATCCACCTGGCAGGTGCCGCTGATCGGTGTGGTGCCTGTTTGCGTGGTCACGCTGGTCTGGCACTCACCCTCGCACTGGCTCGAATCGGTGCACGCCTTGCCCGCGTCCCTGTACGGCGTGATGCACTTCCAGGTCTGCAACTTGCCGACTTGCTTCATCGTGCCGCCGCCGGCCAGGCATGTTGACGCGGCGGAGTCTTGGGCGGGGGGCGTGGTGGGCGTGGTCGTGGTGCAAGCCGATACCAACAGCAGGGCGGCCAGGCCGATCATCAATTTCATGCAAAAGTCCTCATGGAGTAAGCGCAACGGTGCAGTGTACGGGCATTTGGACTACTTTGATTGACGAGCGATCCCTACCCGGTACTGGCCATGCGCACGTTATGGAAGCGGTATATGGCGTTGTTGGAAAACGATCTGAGCACGCAGATCTTCGACAACGTGAAAAACTTGCTGGTGTGTGCACTGCTGTTTGCGGCGGGGACGAATACGTTGCTGGGTCAGCGTGACTTGTTTATCGGGGTGTTTGCCTCCAGCGTGGCCGGCTGGGGCCTGATCATCCTGTCGACGCTGTTGATGCTCCTGAATATCAGCGACGGTATTCGCCGGCTCGCCAAGCTGCGTTATCACCTGGCGCTGCAGTTATTGTTGATCCTTGTCTACCTGGTGATCGCCGAACGGGTGGTCGAGATTGTGTGGGGCTTTCGGGCGCATTGAAGTATCCTCCGCGACCCGTTTGCCAGTGATTCAAACACAGATGACAGGACAAGACATGCAGGCGATGCTCTCGTCGATCCTCGACGAAGTGCGCCCCCTGATCGGCCTCGGCAAAGTCGCCGACTACATCCCCGCACTTGCCGATGTGCCCGCCAACCAACTCGGCATCGCCGTTTACGGCAACGATGGTGCGGCCTACTGCGCCGGTGATGCCGATACGCTGTTCTCGGTGCAGAGCATCTCCAAAGTGTTCAGCCTGGTGCAGGCCATCGACCACGGCGGCGAAACCATCTGGGAACGCCTGGGCCACGAACCTTCGGGGCAGCCGTTCAACTCCATGGTGCAACTGGAGTTCGAACGCGGCCGCCCGCGTAATCCGTTCATCAATGCCGGCGCGCTAGTGATCTGCGACATCAACCAATCGCGCTTCGCCGTGCCGATTTTGTCGATGCGCGACTTTGTGCGGCGTCTGTCCGGCAACCCGCAGATCCTGGTCAACAGCGTCGTCGCCGAGTCCGAAGCCCAACACGGCGCGCGCAACGCGGCCATGGCCTACCTGATGAAGTCGTTCGGCAACTTTCACAACGATGTCGATGCGGTGCTGCACAGCTATTTCAATTATTGCGCGCTGCAAATGAGCTGCCTGGATTTGGCCCGGGCCTTCAGTTTCCTGGCCAACGAAGGCGTGAGCGCCCACAGCGGCGAGCAGGTCCTCACCGCGCGCCAGACCAAGCAGGTCAACTCGATCATGGCCACCAGCGGGCTCTATGATGAAGCGGGAAATTTTGCCTATCGCGTGGGGTTGCCGGGCAAGAGCGGGGTAGGCGGCGGGATTGTCGCCGTGGTGCCGGGGCAGTTTACGGTGTGCGTGTGGTCACCGGAGTTGAACGCGGCGGGGAACTCGCTGGCGGGGATGAAGGCATTGGAGTTGTTGAGTGAGCGGATTGGGTGGTCGGTGTTTTAGATCGCGTCGGATGGCAGCACTCAGGCCGCTCAGGCATAGATGGGTAAACGTCCAACTTTGTGGGGTCAGTTCACTCTGCGTGGGAGCGAACTCTCTCCCCCTGTGGCGGGGACCTGTTCAGTATCTGCGTTGCTTCATTTTGAACGTCTCTTCGGCATCGGAAAAATCATGCTGACCTCTCCCTGATACTCGCGATACCTGTCTCCAAACAACACCGTCAGATCCTTCTCTTCAAAGTAGGTGCCGATAAAGAGATAGACCGTCAGCCCCATCGCAAACTGTAAATGACCGACCGTCATGTCCGGCGTAGCCCAAAAGGCAATCAGGAACCCAAGATACAGCGGGTGACGAATGATCTTATAGAGCAGCGGGGTCCTGAACACTGGCGCGTGTTGCGCTGTGTCGCGCCAGCGGTCAATCGCTTGCTTGAGCCCGAAGAGTTCGAAGTGGCTGATCAACAGCGTCGCCAATAACACAATGGCCCACCCCGCCCAGAACAGCCCCGTTATCAAAGCCCTCGCCCAGGCTGTTTCGATATGCCATACCTGATAGGTGATGGGGTGCCACAGCCAGAACATCACCCCCAGTACCAGACTGCTGAACAACACATAGGTGGAGCGTTCAGCCGCCGTCGGAATGAGTGCAGTCAACCTGCTCTTGAAGCGTTTACGCGCCATGACACTGTGCTGTAGACCAAACAGGATGATCAGCAAACCGTTGATCAACGTTGCCAGAGGCCAGTCGATAAGTCGCCCCGCGTTGATGTTCTTGGGCACCACGACGCTGCCCAAGAACCCCATCAGGTATAAAAAGGTGAGTAGGAAAACCACGTAGCAAGCGATGCTGTACACCAACCCGACCAAGCGCGCGGGGAGGCTGTCGGCGTGTGTTTGTGGGTTCATGGACGATTCCTTTCGCACATGGTAAAGGCGTGAGCCAGACGAGGATTGAGTTCGACTGGCTCAGGCTAGCAGGGTGCGTCGGTTCAGTAACCTGTGAGTGTTGACAGCTCTTTAGAGTGTTTAGCGATTCAAACGATGTTCAACCGGTCCAACAGGCTATACCACGCCACCCCCGCCCCGATGTAGAAACGCTGCAACCCATGCATCGGTAGCCGTTGCAACGGTGTCACCGGGTAGGCGAACTCCGCCTGGCTGTCACACAACTTGCCCGCCAACTGTTGCCCCAGGCTGGTACACAGTGCGATCCCGCGCCCATTGCAGCCCAGTGCCAACGTTAAACCCGGCGCGGGCTGGTGAACGTGGGGCATGAAGTCCCGCGTGATCGCGATACGTCCGGCCCAGCGATACTCGAACTGCAGTGGCCCCAACTGCGGAAACAGCAGCGCCAGCGAGCGTTCCAGGTGGGCGAAATCTGTCGGTGAAGTGGGGTCGTTGAACAGTCCGCGGCCGCCCATCAACAAGCGCCCATGGCTGTCCTTGCGAAAGTACAGCAGCAGCCTTTGCGCGGTGGAGACGGTTTCCTGGCCCGGCAGGATGCGCTCGGCGACGCTGCCACTCAACGGTGTGGTGGCGACGATAAAGCTGTTTGCCGCAAGGACGCTCTGCGCCATGCCCGGCCACAGGTTGCCGCTGTAGCCGTTGGTGGCCAGCACGACTTGATCGGCCATGACCCGTGCACCCGAAGCCGTCTGCAATTGCCAGCCCGCTCCCTGGCGCCGCAAGTCGGTCACCGCGCTCTGCCCATGAATGCGTACACCCGCCGCCAATGCCGCGCCCACCAATCCACGGGCATACGCCAACGGTTGAATCGCCCCTGCACGACCATCCAGCCAGCCGCCGGCAAATGCGTCACTGCCCATGCGTGACGCCACCGTCGACGCATCCAGACGCTGCACCGGCACACCGCGCCGCGCCCACTGATCCGCTCGCGCGTGCAACCCGGCGACGCCTTTTTCGGTGTATGACACCTGCATCCAGCCCTTGCGTACCGGCGCGCAATCAATGCCGTGCTTTTCGATCAGCTTGAACACCAGGTCTGCTGAACTCGACACGGTCGAGATCAACGGTTCGGCGCGCTCCGGCCCGAACATCTGCACCAGTTGCTCGGGGTCGTATTTGAGCGTGGGATTGACCTGCCCACCATTGCGTCCAGATGCCCCCCAACCGGGCTCATTGGCTTCCAGCACGCACACGCTGACACCACACTCGGCCAAGTGCAGTGCGGTCGACAAGCCGGTGTATCCCGCCCCGACAATCGCCACATCCACCTTCATCGACTCCCTCAACGCAGGTGTCGGCACCACCGAGGGCGCCGTCGCGGACCACAATGACTTCATGACAGGCTCCGCGTATCGCCAGTGGGGTGCAGCACCCGCCGCAGGAAATCCTGGGTACGCGGATGCTGCGGATTGCCCAGCACCTGTTCCGCCGCACCACTTTCGACGATGTAACCGCCATGCAGGAAACACACGCGGTCGGCGACTTCGCGGGCAAAGCCCATTTCGTGGGTGACCACAATCATAGTCATGCCTTCGTCGGCCAAGGTGCGCATCACCGCCAGCACATCGCCCACCAGTTCCGGGTCGAGGGCGGAGGTGGGTTCGTCGAACAACATGGCGTCGGGTTTCATCGCCAAGGCGCGGGCGATGGCCACGCGTTGTTGCTGGCCGCCGGAGAGTTGCTCCGGGTAAGCATCGGCCTTGGCGCTCAGGCCGACCTTTTCCAGCAACACCAGGGCTTCTTCGCGGGCTTGCGTGGGCGGTTCGCCTTTGACGTACACCGGGCCTTCCATCACGTTTTCCAGCACGGTGCGATGGGGGAACAGGTTGAAGCGCTGGAACACCATGCCCATGCGGCTGCGCAGGGCGTGCACGGTCTTGCTGCCGCGCTGCACGGTTTCGCCGAACACGGTGATCACGCCGCCGTCGTAGGCTTCCAGTGCATTGATGCAGCGCAGCAGGGTGGATTTGCCCGAGCCCGAGGGGCCGATCAGGCACACCACTTCGCCCTTGGCCACGTTCAGGTCGACACCGTGCAGTACGCGGTGGCTGCCGTAGTGTTTGTGCAGTTGGTGAATGTTGATCATGCTTTTTTCCTCCGACCCAGGTGTTGTTCCATGCGGCGCAGGCCATACACCAGCGGCAGGCTCATCAGCAGGTAGAGCAGGGCGACCAGGGTGTAGACGGTCATGTTCTGGAAGGTCGACGAGGCGATCAGCTGGCCCTGTCGGGTCATCTCGGCCACGGTGATGGTCGACACCAGGGACGAGTCCTTGAGCATCATCACCAGGGTGTTGCCGTAGGGCGGCAGAGCGATGCGAAACGCTTGTGGCAGGATCACCCGGCGCATCATCAGCGCCGAGCGCATCCCCAAGGCTTCGGCAGCTTCGCGCTGGCCTTGTTCGACGGCAATGATGCCGGTACGGAAGTTCTCGGCCTGGTACGCCGAGTAGGCGATGCCCATGCCGATCACACCCGCATAGAACGCGGTGAGGTGTACGCCCATGTCGGGCAGTACGAAGTAGATGTAGAACAGCTGCACAATGATTGGCAGGCCACGGATCACGTTGATGATGGTGCTGGCCGTCCACGACAGTGCACGAATCGGCGACAGCTTGAGCAGCGCCAGTACCAACCCGAGCGCACTGCTGAGCAGGAACGACAGCACGGTGATCTGGATCGTCACCCAGGCGCCTTGCAGCAGGATCGGCAGGAAGTCCAGGGCGTTTTGCAGGAACTCAGCCGGCTTCATGGGCGCACCTGGGTATCAAGTCCCCACTTCTTGAGGATGCTGTCGAGGGTGCCGTCAGCCTTGATGCTGGCGATGGCGGTGTTCAGGCGCTCCAGGGTTTGTGCATCGCCCTTGCGCACCACCAGGCAGACTTCGCCGACGTTGCTGGGCGTGTAGTCAGGAGCGAGCTTCACGCCTTTGAACAGCTTCTGGCGAATCTGGTAGGCCACCACTGGCTGGTCGCCCACAGCGGCCTTGATGCGGCCCAGGGAGAGGTCGCGGACCATCTCGCCGATGGAATCGTAGGTGCGGATCTCCTTGAAGATGCCGAGCTTGTTCAGCTGGTCATAGAAGATCGTGCCGGCCTGCACGCCGACCACCTGATCCTTGAGTGGCATGAGATCAGGGTAAGCGGCGTTGTCGTCGGCATTGATGATCAGGCCTTCACCGTACGCGTAAACCGGGGCGCTGAAGTCGACGACCTTGGTGCGCTCTTCGGTCTTGAGCATGCCGGCGGAAATGAAGTCGAGCTTGCCGGAGGTGAGGGAGGGGATCAGCGCGGCGAAGTTGGTCTGCTCGATCTGGCTGGTGAAACCGCCGGCCTTGCCTACGGCTTCAGCGACATCAACCATCACGCCCTGAATGCTGTTGCTCTTGATGTCGAGGAAGGTAAACGGCGAACCACTGGCCGTTGCACCGACTTTGTAAGAGGACGCACTTTCTGCGTGCACGGCGGTAACGCAGAACGTGGCGCAGAGGCCGAAGGCAAGGCGGCGAAACAAGGGCGAAAGACTGTTCATCGGGTTACTCCAGAAGGAAAACGGAAAGTCAGTACCGCAAGCGGCTGCCGATGAAATCGCAAGCTCTGTGCCATTTCGATTAATAAAAATCGTATATCGCTACACAAAATTGAAAAAATGAAGCAGTCGTATCGATATGCGATATTAGATGGTCTATTTTTGTAATTTAAGGTAGAAATATCGCCACGCCTGATCGACCTGACCACGAGTACGCCATGTCCGAAGATCGCAACAGTCTGCACAACCAATCCCTGGAAAAAGGCCTGTCGGTGCTCAAGGCATTCAGCGCACAGCGCCGCAGCATGAGCCTTGCGGAGGTGGCCGAGGCCGCCGGCATGACCAAAAGTTCGGCCCAGCGCATGGTATTTACGCTCGAAAGCCTGGGTTACCTTCGGAAACACTCGCGCACACGGCATTACCAACTCACACCTCGGGTGTTGGAGTTGGGCTTCAGCTATCTGGATGCGCATTCGTTGATCGAGGTGGCCAACCCGTTTTTATCGGAACTGACGCGATTGACCGGCGAGACGTCGTGCCTTACCGAGCCTGCGGGCTACGACATGACCTACATCGCGCGCTTCGTCAGCTCGGGTTTCGTGCCGGTGCACATGCCGATTGGCTCGCGGGTACCGATGTACTGCACGGCGTCGGGGCGGGCGTATTTGAGCGCGTTGCCGCAGGAGGAGGCGTTGGTGTTGATCGAGAACAGCCAGCGCATTGCGCATACCAGCCAGACATTGACCGAGGTCGACAGGATTCTGGAGTCGTTGCAGCAAGTGCGCGAGCAGGGCTATGCGGTAAATGGCCAGGAGCTGTTCCTGGGCGACATGACCATCGGCGCGCCGGTACTGGGTGCCAATGGCCGGCCGGTGGCAGCGGTGCATGTGGTGGCGCCGACCAGTCGGTGGAGCAGGGCGGATGCGCAGAAGCAACTGGCGCCGGCGTTGTTGCAGTGTTCGCGGGCGCTGAGCAATTCAGCGCGGAACCTCGAATAACCGACAACCTCTGTAGGCGCTCGCGAAAAACCAACAGGCACCGCGTGCATCCAGAATGCCTGCGTCTTCGTTGATGTTCTTCGCGAGCAGGCTCGCTCCTACAGTAGGGTGGGTTGGCATCAAAAAAAATGCGCCCCTCAGGGCGCATTTTTTGTTCGGTCAACGATTGCCTATTCAGGCAATTGCATCCCAGGCACGATCACCGTGCTCGTCTTTGATCCGCGTCGGCAAGCCCATCACGTCCAGCGCTTTCAGGAACGGCTCGGCTGGCAGTTCCTCGACGTTGGCCATGTGCTTCACATCCCATTCGCCACGGGCGACCAGCAGCGCAGCGGCCACCGGTGGTACGCCTGCGGTGTAGGAGATGCCCTGGCTGTCGGTTTCGGCAAAGGCTTCTTCATGGCACGCCACGTTGTAGATGAACAACTCGCGTGGCTGGCCATTCTTGGTGCCCTTGACCAGGTCTCCAATGCAGGTTTTGCCGGTGTAGCCCGGTGCGAGCGAAGACGGGTCGGGCAGCACGGCCTTGACCAGTTTAAGCGGCACGACTTCCAGGCCTTCGGCGGTGGTGACCGGCTTTTCGGAGAGCAGGCCGAGGTTCTTCAGTACGGTGAACACGTTGATGTAGTGTTCGCCGAAACTCATCCAGAAACGCACGTTGGGCACGTCGAGGTTTTTCGACAGCGAGTGCACTTCATCGTGGCCGGTGAGGTAAAGGTTCTGCGAACCGACTACCGGCAGGTCGTCGGTGCGTTTGACTTCGAACATGGTGTTGCTGGTCCACTGGCTGTTCTGCCAGCTCCACACCTGTCCGGTGAACTCGCGGAAGTTGATTTCCGGGTCGAAATTGGTGGCGAAGTATTTGCCGTGGGAGCCGGCATTGACGTCGAGAATGTCGATCGAATCAATGCGGTCGAAATGCTGTTGCTGCGCCAGCGCGGCATACGCGTTGACGACACCCGGGTCGAAGCCCACGCCAAGGATGGCGGTGATGTTCTTCTGTTTGCACTCTTCCAGGTGGTTCCACTCGTAGTTGCCGTACCACGGCGGGGTCTCGCAGACCTTGCCCGGCTCTTCGTGGATGGCGGTGTCGAGGTACGCAACGCCGGTGTCGATGCAGGCCCGCAGGACCGACATGTTGAGGAACGCGGAACCGACGTTGATGACGATCTGCGATTCGGTCTCGCGGATCAGGGCCTTGGTCGCTTCCACGTCCAGGGCGTTCAGCGCGAAGGCTTGGATATCGGCGGGAACCTTGAGGCTACCCTTGGCCTTGACGCTGTCGATGATGGCCTGGCATTTGGAGATGTTGCGCGACGCGATAGCAATACGACCGAGTTCGTCGTTGTGCTGCGCGCACTTGTGGGCCACCACCTTGGCGACACCTCCTGCACCAATGATAAGAACGTTCTTTTTCAATTGCTTTATCTCTCCTTTATCCGCCAGCTTACGAAAGGCTGGACAGGTAGTCGTCGTAACCAAATTCACGAACCACTTCGACAGTACCGTCGAGTTGTTTCACTACGATGGACGGCATTTTCAGGCCGTTGAACCAGTTTTTCTTGACCATGGTGTAGCCTGCGGTGTCGATGAACGACAGCCGATCGCCGATGGCCAGCGGACGATCAAATTGATACTCGCCGAAAATGTCCCCGGCCAGGCAGGATTTGCCGCACACCATGTAAGTGTGTTCGCCATCGCTCGGTGCCAGCTTGGCATTGAGGCGATAGATCAGCAGGTCCAGCAGGTGGGCTTCGATGGAGCTGTCTACCACGGCGAGGTTCTTGCCGTTGTAGAGGGTGTCGAGCACGGTGACTTCCAGGGAGGCACTGTTGGTGATCGCCGCTTCGCCGGGTTCCAGGTACACCTGCACGCCGTACTGTTCGGAGAACGCTTTCAGGCGCGCGCAGAACGCGTCCACCGCGTAGTCTTCCCCAGTGAAGTGGATGCCGCCGCCGAGGCTGACCCACTCGACCTTGTGCAGCAGCGCGCCGAAGCGTTCTTCGATCACGCCCAGCATCTTGTCGAACAGGCTGAAGTCGCCGTTCTCGCAGTTGTTGTGGAACATGAAGCCGGAGATCTGCTCGATCACACCTTCGATCTTCACCGGGTCCCATTCGCCCAGGCGGCTGAATGGACGCGCCGGGTCGGCCAGCAGGTAGTCGGAACTGCTCACCTGTGGGTTCACGCGCAGGCCACGGGTCTTGCCTTCGGAACGTTCGGCAAAACGCTGCAGTTGGCTGATGGAGTTGAAGATGATCTTGTCGCAGTTATCCAGCATCTCTTCGATTTCATCGTCGGCCCAGGCCACGCTGTAGGCGTGCGCCTCGCCTTCGAACTTCTGGCGACCGAGCTTGAGCTCATACAGCGACGAGGACGTGGTGCCGTCCATGTATTGCTGCATCAGGTCGAACACCGACCAGGTGGCAAAGCACTTGAGCGCCAGCAACGCCTTGGCGCCGGACTGCTCGCGCACGTAAGCAATCTTCTGCATGTTGACCAGAAGCTTCTGTTTATCGATGAGGTAGTACGGCGTTTTGATCATTTTTGAGAGCCTGCGGCGGTGCCTGCCAAAAAAGGACACGCATTGTGCCCGCACTTGGATCGAATCGAAAGGTTAGTGGGCGGATTTTGCGTGCCCGATTTTTCCAGACTAGCCCAGGAGTATGACTGTCTATGGATAGACACCGGCCCACATTTGGACCGCTGTTCATCCTGCTGCAGGGTATTTGCTGTCATCAAACCGTAACCCTCCCACCACCGTCCTGCCATATTCCCCCGCTAGTGTCCTCGCCAATGAGATCGATCTCAAGCGAGTGACAATGACTGACCTGAAAGACGTAGCACGGCTGGCTGGGGTATCCCGCGCCACCGCCGCCCGTACCTTTGCTTCCCCTGACCAGGTGCGCCCGACCACCCGTGAGCAGGTGTTCGCCGCCGCCCGTGAGCTGGGCTTTCGCCCCAATCTGCTGGGCCGCCAACTGCGCCTGCAAACCACCCAGTTGATTGGGGTGGTGGTGCCCAACCTGCTCAACCCGGTATTCGCTGAACAGTTCCAGGCCATGGAACGTGCGGCGCGGGCGCGCGGCTACAGCCTGTTGCTGGCGACAACCGACTACAGCAGCGAACGCGAGTGCAGTGTGGTCGAAGAGCTGCTGCGCCAGCGTGTCGACGGCCTGGTGCTGACGGTCACCGATGCCGAAAGCAACAGCGTGCTCAGCAGCCTTAACACCGAACAGACCCCGTTCGTGCTGGCCTACCACCAACCGAGCAACCCCAACTACAGCGCCGTATCGGTCGACAACCGCGCCGGCATGGCATTGGCTACCCGTTATCTGCTGGATGCGGGCCATCGACGCATCAGTATGGTCGCCGGCCCCGCGTTGCAGTCCGACCGTGCCCGCCTGCGCTACGCCGGTTATTGCGATGCCATGCTCGAATACAGCCTTGAGCCCCGCTCAGTGATCGAAATGCCGGCCCACACCCAGGCCGAATTCGCCGCCATCCAACCCGTTCTCCAAGGTGCTGATGCGCCCACCGCGCTGGTGTGTTCCAACGACTTTCTGGCAATCAGCCTGATCGCCGAACTGCGCCGTAACGCCTGGAACGTGCCCGAACAACTCTCGGTGATGGGTTTCGACGGCATCAGCCTCGGCACTCAGATGCACCCGACCCTGTGCAGCGTGGTGCAGCCCATCGCCTTGCTGGCCAGCACCGTAATTGACCAACTGCTGGCGCAAATCGCCGGCAATGCCCCGACGTCCCATTGCCTGCCTTGCCATATCCGGCCGGGCGACAGTACTCAACCCCACGAGGAAACCCACGATGCGCGCACTCAGTAAAACCCTGGCAGCCGTGCTGCTCTGCGGTGCGGCCAGCCTGGCCCAGGCCGCCGACACTGCAATCTGCTACAACTGCCCGCCGGATTGGGCCGACTGGGGCACCCAACTCCAGGCCATCGCCGCCAGCACCGGTGTGCAAGTGCCGCTGGACAACAAGAACTCCGGCCAGTCCCTGGCACAGTTGGTGGCGGAAAAAGCCGCACCGGTGGCGGACGTCGTTTACTACGGCGTGACCTTCGGCCTGCAGGCGCAAAAAGCTGAAGTGGTCGACACTTACAAGCCCAAGGCCTGGGACCAGATTCCTGCAGGTTTGAAAGACCCCGCCGGCCATTGGTTCGCGATCCATTCCGGCACCTTGGGCATTATGGTCAACGTCGATGCGCTCGGTGGTTTGCCGGTGCCGCACAGTTGGGCTGACCTGCTCAAGCCGGAATACAAAGGCATGGTTGGTTACCTCGACCCGTCCAGCGCCTTTGTCGGCTACGTCTCGGCAGTGGCGATCAACCGCGCCATGGGCGGCGACCTGGACAACTTTGCGCCGGCCATCGATTACTTCCAAAAGCTCGCGAAAAACACGCCCATCGTGCCCAAGCAAACGGCCTATGCGCGCGTGCTGTCTGGTGAGTTGCCGATCCTGGTGGACTACGACTTCAACGCTTACCGCGCGCGCTACAAGGACAAGGCCAACGTCGCCTTCGTGATCCCGGAGGAAGGCAGTATCAGCGTGCCCTATGTGATGAGCCTGGTGGCTAACGCGCCGCACCGCGCCAATGCGCAAAAGGTCCTCGATTTCGTGCTGTCGGACGAAGGCCAGGCACTCTGGGCCAAGGCCTACCTGCGCCCGGTGCGCCCGATGAAAATGCCGGCTGACGTAGCTGCACAGTTCCTGCCCGACAGCGACTACGCCCGCGCCGGGGTGGTGGACTACGAAAAAATGGCCGCCGTGCAGGAAGCCTTCGCCGCCCGTTATCTGAACGAGGTCAAGTAAGTGGCAGCATCGTCAAGACATGCGGTCTGGGCGCTGGCCCCGGCCTTTGCGGTGCTGCTCGCGTTCTGGCTGTTGCCGCTGGCGCACTTGGTGGTGCTCGGTGCCGACAGCCGCGACAGCAACGGCAGCGGGTACTGGCAGGTGCTCAGCAGTGCGCAGTACTTGGGCAGCCTTGGGCAAACGTTGGTCCTGGCCGTGGTGGTAACGCTGGTTGCGTTGGTGATTGGCGGTATCAGCGGGGTATTCCTCGCCCGGCAGCAGTTTTTCGGGCGCTCGGCGTTGGTGGCATTGCTCACCTTTCCTTTGGCCTTTCCCGGTGTGGTGGTGGGCTTCCTGGTGATTTTGCTGGCTGGCCGACAAGGCCTGCTGGCCTCACTGGGCCTGCAACTGGTCGGCGAGCGCTGGATCTTTGCCTATTCGTTGGCGGGACTGTTTGTGGGCTACCTGTACTTCTCGATTCCACGGGTGATCCTCACGGTGATGGCCGCGTGCGAAAGCCTTGACCGCAGCCTGGAGGAGGCCGCGCATTCCCTCGGCGCCGGGCATTGGCGCGTGGTGTGCGACGTGATCGTGCCGGGCCTGGCGCCCGCGTTGGCGTCCTGCGGCGCGATCTGTTTTGCCACGTCCATGGGGGCCTTCGGTACGGCCTTTACCTTGGGCACGCGACTGAATGTCACCCCGGTGGCGATCTACAACGTATTCACCAACTACGCCAACTTTGCCGTCGCCGCTGCGCTGTCGGTGGTGCTTGGCGTGGTGACCTGGGCGGTGTTGCTGCTCACGCGACGCCTGGTGAAAAACGCGGGAACTGTGCTGTGAAACGCTCATCACTGTTTGTGCTGCAACTGCTGTTCACCCTGCTGGTGTGTGCCTTCATGTTGGTGCCGGTGCTGATGTCTTTGCTGGCCGGCTTGACCCGCAACTTTTTCGTGGGGCTGTCCAGTGGCTTGACCTTTGATTGGTTGATCCAGGTGTGGCAGGCCTATTCGCCCACCGTGTGGTTGTCGCTGCAATTGGCGCTGGCCTGCGCGGTAGGTGTCTGCGTGATCGGCGTGCCGGCGGCCTACGCGCTGGTGCGGATGAACAACCGCTTCAGTCGCGCCTTCGAAGAGTTGATGGTGCTGCCGGTGGCGATGCCGGGGTTGGCCAGTGCGCTGGCCTTGCTGCTCACCTACGGCCAGTTCGGCAGCTTTCGTAGCAGTTGGCTGTTCATCTTGGTTGGCCATGTGCTGTTCACCTTGCCGTTCCTGGTACGCCCGGTGATGGCGGTGATGCAACGCCAGCAACTGCCGCTGCTGGAGGCGGCGGCGGCCAGTCTGGGCGCGGGTCCGATCAAACGCTTTTTCAGCGTGGTGGTGCCCAACTGCCGGGCGGGGATTCTGGCGGGCGTGCTGATGGTGGTGACCTTGTCCCTGGGTGAATTCAACCTGACCTGGATGCTCCACACCCCCATGACCAAGACGCTGCCCGTGGGCCTGGCCGACAGCTATGCCTCGGCGCGCCTGGAAATCGCCAGTGCCTACACCCTGATCTTTTTGCTGATGATCGTGCCGCTGCTGATTGCGTTGCAGGCCATCAGTGCCCGTTTGTCCCGTGGAGAACGTCGATGACCGCTATCACTATCCGCCTGCAAGGCTGTCGCAAGGCGTTCGCCGATGGCACCGTGGCCGTGCATGACTTGAACCTGACCGTCGAGGGCGGCGAAACCCTGGCGATCCTTGGCCCATCCGGCTGTGGCAAAACCACCACGTTGCGCCTGATCGCCGGCCTGGAGCGCCCGGATGTGGGCCAGGTGCTTTTCGGCGATCAGGACGTGACCCGCCTGCCCATCGAGCGCCGCGACGTGGGCATGGTGTTCCAGAACTATGCACTGTTTCCCAACCTGAACGTGGCGGGCAACATTGTTTATGGCTTGAAGATTCGTGGCATGGGGGGAGTGGAGCGCGAGAAGCGCTGCGAAGAGCTGCTGGAGCTGGTGGGCTTGCAACACCACGGCAAGCGCAGCATCCACGAACTTTCCGGCGGCCAGCGTCAGCGCGTAGCACTTGCCCGCGCCTTGGCGCCACGTCCGAAAGTGCTGTTGCTGGACGAACCGCTGGCGGCCCTCGACGCGCAATTACGTGAGCGCCTGCGCAGCGAACTGAATGACCTGTTGCGCGGTCTTGGCATCACCTCGGTGTTCGTCACCCATGATCAGGGCGAAGCCATGGCCCTGGGCGATCGCATCCTGGTCATGGAGCACGGCCGTGTGGCGCAACTGGCCAGCCCGCGTGACATCTACCACAAACCTGCCAACGCCTTTGTCGCCGGCTTCGTCGGCAACCTCAATGCCTTTCCGGTCATCGAACCGTCGGCCCATGGCTTGAAAGTCTGCGGCGGCGAGTTGCCGTGGCACGCCGCCGAGCTGCCCAGCACAGTCTATTGCCGCCCCGAACACCTGAGGGTGATGGAGGGTGAGGGGCACCTGCACGGCCACCTGCTGGCGCAGTTCTTCCAAGGCGCGCAAAGCCGCCTGCTGGTGGATGTGGGCGGCCCGCAACCGCTGTTGGTCGACAGCAGCGACAACCAGTTGTACGCCGTCGGCGCGCCAATTGCCCTGGCGATTGCGCCGCACATGTTGTTCACCCTGAATGCTTGAGAATCTATTGTGAATCGACCGTTTCTTGTCGCGCAGATCAGCGACCTGCACCTTAAAGCCGGCCAGCGTCTCACTTATGGGGTCGTCGACACCTTGGGCGCGTTGCGTCGCGCCGTCGACCACCTGAACGCCAGCGACCCGCGCCCCGATATCGTGGTGATCAGCGGTGATCTGGTGGACTTCGGCCGCGCCGATGAATACGCCGTGCTGCACCCCGAACTCGCCCGACTGCACATGCCGTACTACCTGGTCCCCGGCAACCACGACAGCCGCGGGCCGTTGCTGGAGGCGTTTCGTGATCACGCGTATTTGCCGTTGTCCGCAGAGGGTCCATTGGACTGGGTGGTGGACGAGCATCCGCTGCGCCTGATCGGTCTCGACTCCACCCTCCCGGGCAGTCACGGCGGCCAGCTGCATGACAGCCAATTGCAGTGGCTGCACGCGCAATTGTCCTTGCGCCCGGAGGCGCCGACCTTGTTGATCCTGCACCACCCGCCGTTCATCAGCGGCATTGGCCATATGGACCGCGAGCCCTTCATCAATGCGGCTGCGCTGGAGCAGGTCGTTGCCCGCCATCCGCAAGTGGAGCGCCTGCTCTGTGGGCACTTGCACCGCCCCATGCAGCGCCGTTTCGGTGGCAGCTTGAGTTGTGTGTGCCCCGGCACCTCCCACCAGATCGTACTGGACCTACAAGAAGCGGCGCCCGCGCATTTCAACCTGGAGCCGGCGGGCTATCTGTTGCATCGCTGGGAGGCGCAACAGGGTTTGATCAGCCACAACGGCGTATTCGGGGACTACCCGGGGCCGTATCCGTTTTATGACGCTCATGGGTTAATTGACTGAGGTTGTGATGAAAGCCACTTTGAATGTGTTAAGCGTGTTGACTGGCGGCCTGGGCGTTGCCCTGAGCCCTTTGGCGTCGGCTGATTTCTTGAGCGACAGCAAAGCCAACTTGAGCATGCGCAACTTCTACTTCAACAACGACAACCGGGATGGCACCGCCGCCCCGTCGAAGACTGAAGAGTGGGGCCAGGCGTTTATCCTCAACTACCAGTCGGGCTTCACCGACGGCACCGTGGGGTTTGGTCTCGATGCCATCGGCATGCTCGGCATCACCCTCGACAGCGGCGCCGGTCGCCATGTGGGCAGCTCGATGATCCCCAACGATGACGGCAAGGCCACCGACAACTGGGCCCGAGGTGGCGCCACCGCCAAGGCACGTTTTGCCAAGAGCGAACTGCGCTACGGTTACCTGCGCCCGAACCTGCCGATCCTGGTGAGCAACGACGGCCGCCTGTTGCCGCAGTCGTTCGACGGTGGGCAAATCACCAGCAAGGACATCGACAACCTGACCCTGATCGGCGGCCAACTGCAACACACCACCGGCCGTGGCTCCAGCGACCGTAGCGGTCTGGCGGTGGCGGGCGGCACCCAGGAAAGCAACACATTCAACTACGCCGGTGCCGATTATCAGGTGACCAAGGACCTGATGCTCCAGTACTACTACGCCAACCTCGAAGACTATTACCAACAGCACTTCGCCGGGCTGATCCACGTGTTGCCCCTGGGCGACTACGGCTCGTTGAAAACCGACCTGCGCTACTTCAAGACCACCTCCGACGGCAAGAACAGCAGCGTCGCCGGCCGTGCCGAAGGCTACAAGCTCGGCGGCTACACCAAGAACGGCACGGGTGAAATCGACAACAACACGTGGAGCGCGGCGTTCATCTACTCCCTGGGCCCGCACGCGATCACCGCCGGTTACCAACAGGTCTCGGACGACAGCAACTTCGCCCAACTCAACCAGGGTGGCCTGGTGAATAAAGGGGAGGGCGGTTCCAGCCTGTACCTCTACACCGACCGTACCGTGCAAACCTTCATCCAGGCCGGCGAGCGCACCGCCTTTGCGCAATACGCTTATGACTTCGCGTCACTCGGCGTACCGGGGTTGAAGGCCTCGGTGATGTACTTGAAGGGTGACCACATCCTCACCGCCAGCGGCAACGATGCGAGCGAGTGGGAGCGGGACATCTCGTTGGATTACGTGGTGCAGAGCGGGACGTTCAAAAACGTCGGGTTTGGCTGGCGCAACGGTGTGTCGCGCAGTGAAGTGGCGCGGGATCAGGATCAGAACCGGGTGTTTGTAAATTACTCGATTCCGTTGATGTAACGTCCCTTCAAACACCGCAAAGCCCAATGTGGGAGCCGTCGAACCCAGTGAGGTCGCGATGACCACAGCACTGTCGATAGAGATGCCGCCTGACACACGGCTATCGTCGCCTCGCTGAAGCTCGACAACTCCCACTTTTGCGCTCTGTCATTGAGCCTGCAGCATCTGTCTCAGCTGTGCCCCAAGGCTTTTGTGTGGGTGGCCGTGTCATCAGCCACTTGATCAAAACCACAGCGAAGGTAGAAAGCTGCCGCCTCAGAGGAATCGGTGGACAGACGTACCTGGTAAAAATGCACGGCAGCGTTTTCCAGCAATTGATGCACCAAGGCCTTTCCAGCCTGCCGCCCACGGTGATTGCGCTCTACGTAGACCCGGCGAAGCCGTCCAACGCCCGGTCCCGCAAAGGGATCACAAGACAGACCGCCGACTGCGATCAACTGCCCTTCACAAAACATCCCTAGAAAGCATTCACCCGGTTGATCAAATCGATGGGTGCCATCTTCCCACTCTGTGATCAATCGTGTCAGGAACCTGAAACCTTCGGCGACTGCCTGAACTTCGAGCGCGCGGATCTGCACCGGAAGTTGCTCCAGTTTACGTATCGAGACGTTTGCGTTGCGCTGACTCAAAGGAACTGTCCGTGAATCCAGGTTGCCTTGATTCGTTGTGTCCATGCCTGGTTTTATCCCGAAGAGTTCGACAAACACTATACCCGTGGCGAGGCAGCTTACTCCCGCCGGAAGGCGCAGCATCATCCCCATATCGGCCACAACCACAAACGTGCAAGAATCCCCCCAACGCCCCTCAGTAGACTCGCCGCACTCTTTCTACTGCAGGTCTCCCATGGACATCTTCCTCTACGCCTTCAGCGTCATGTACAGCCCCGGCCCCGTGAATTTCATGGGCCTTAACGCCGGGCTCACGGGGCAGTTCCGTCGCTCCACCGGGTTTTTCATCGGCGTGGGGTGCGCGATGCTGGTGTTGTTCATGCTGTTCGGCTACACCGGCGAAGCGATCATTTCTCAGGCGGCGTTGCCCTATATCTCATTGATTGGCGGCGTGTACACCCTCTACCTGGCTTATCAGGTGTTCACCGCGCGCACGGTGGTCGATGAAGAAGCCTCAACCGCACCGACCAGGACCCTCACGTTCTGGAACGGCCTGGTGATCCAGTTGCTCAACCCCAAGGGCATCATGGCGGTGCTGCCGATCACCAGCGTCATGCTGCCGGCGGCGCATATCACCGGGGTGTCGATTGCGGTGGTGTCGGGGTTGCTGGCCTTTGGCGCGTTTGGCGCGCCGTGGATCTATGCGTTGCTCGGCGCACTCCTGGGACGGCGGATCAACGGGACGTCAGCGTTTACGGTGTTCAACCGCTGTATGGGCCTGGCGCTGGCGGTGTGTGCGTATTTCATGTTTCAGGCGTTCTATCTGCATCTGGTCGCGACATGAAGGGCCCTGGGCGCCTCGGTAGCCTGCATAGACCGAGGTGATGCAATCGCAGGCAAGCCAGCACCCACAGAAAAGCTGTCCGGATTCTATAGATATTTGAGCCAGGCCAGGTCGCGGCGCCGCGCCTTCAGCCCGGCGAACCAATGTACCGGCGGGTACAGCGCCAGCGGCAGCAGCAGCGCCACCAGCCAAATGGCGCCCATGCCGTCAAAGCCGAAGTAGTTGCCGTGATTCAGGCCAAACAGCGCCACGCACACGACGTAGAGGATTTTCAGCACATACAGGTGCAGCAAATAAAAGAACATCGGCGCCGCCCCGAAGGTGGCGAGCATGCTGATCCAACGCTTGGCCCCAGCTTGTTCAAACGCCAGCAACAGCAACAATCCGATACCCAGCGTCAGGGCCAAAAACAGCAACGAAGGCGGGTACTTGGTGATGTTGAAAAAACTCATCAGGGTTTGCACGCCGTTGTCATAGGCTTGCCATGGTGTGTCGCCATACCCATTGGCCGCTCGCACCACCACGAACCCCACCCACGCACTCACACCGCCGAGCAACAGATAACGTTGGCGCAACGTCGGCTGCATGCTTTTGGCAAACCACGGGCCCAGGCAATAACCCAGGGCTATCACACCGATCCACGGCAGCACCGGATAAGTGATGCGCAGGCGCAGCGAGTCGCCCACCTCGATCCAACTGCGCTCATGCAGGATCGCCCATGGAACATGCAGTGCCGAACCGGTCTCGAAGTGCAGCCCGTCCAGCAGGTTGTGCCCGGCGATAATCACCACCGCCAACGCAATCAACAGCGGACGCGGCAACCACACCAGCGCGGCAAGGGCGATCATGCTCACGCCAATCGCCCAGATCACTTGCATGTAGATCACGCTGGGCGGCAACTGGAAGGTCCACGCGAAGTTGACCAAGGTGAATTCCAGCACCACCAGAAACAGCCCGCGCTTGAACAGGAACGCCGACACGTCGCGTCGGCCCTGGTATTTCTGGCCATACAGCCAGGCCGATAACCCCGTGAGCAACACAAACACGGGCGCACACAGGTGGGCGAGGGTACGGCTGACAAACAGCGCAGGCTCGGTGCTGTCGATGGTCATCGGGTCGCTGACCTGGCGGTGCAGCAGGAAGGTTTCGCGCACGTGGTCCAGCAGCATGAACAGGATTACCAGGCCGCGCAGGGCATCAATGGAGAGCAGGCGTTGGCGCAGGGGAACAGCATCGGTCATGGGGGGGGTCACAGGGTAGGGCGAAAGTGGGGTGTTATTCTATAACATTAGTGTGCGCGTTGCTGCGATTCGTTGTTCAGATTTGAATGCGATCAGTTCTTGACTGCTACCGGGGTCGGGGGATCGGCATGTCGTCTTCGCTCCCTCTGCCTGTCCAGGCGTTGTATTGCGAACATCGCCGGTTTCGGCAGCGAGCCGCACGCAGTCAAGTGCTCGGCAACAGTGGACTTCTGATCCGCAAACACGGTCCACTGTAGGCGCCGGCGAGCCGGTTCCTACAGGAGATAGCCCCGTGAGTGCGACCCAACACACCCCACAATCCGTCATCGAGTTCTGGAAACACGCCGGCCCCAAGCGCTGGTTTGCCAAGGACGAAGCCTTCGACGCCCGCTTTCGCGACACCTTCCACACCACCCACCTGCAAGCTGCCCGGCGTGAACTCGAACACTGGCTGGACTCTGCGCAAGGTGCCCTGGCCCTGCTGATCCTGCTCGACCAATACCCGCGCAACGCCTTTCGCGGCACCGCCCATATGTTCGCCACCGACCCGCTGGCACGCTTGTACGCCCGCCGCCTGGTCGACGCCGGGCTGGATCAACAGATCGACCCGGGGTTGCGCGCATTCTGTTACCTGCCGTTCGAACATTCGGAAAACCCGGCGGACCAGCAGCGCTCGCTGATCCTCAACCAGGCATTGGACGCCAGCACCTACCATTGGGCCAAGGAACATGCCCGGATCATCGAGCGGTTCGGGCGCTTTCCTCATCGGAATGAGGTGTTGGCTCGGGAGACCACGGAGGAAGAACGCGCCTTCCTGGACGAGGGTGGGTTTGCCGGCTAGGCCAGTATTCCGCCAAGGAATGCCCCCATAAAAACAGCGCATTGTCTTTCTTGCGGCACATCTCGTAGCGTGGTGTTCCCCTCAAGGAGAATCGTTATGCGCCTGTATGTTGACCATATGTACACCAGCCCCTACGCCCTGTCGGTGTTCGTCACGCTGCGCGAAAAAGGCCTGGCGTTCGACACGATCACCCTGGACCTGGATGCCGCGCAACAGCACGCGGCCGACTTCGCCCGCCTGTCCCTGACCCAACGCGTGCCGACCTTGGTAGAGGGCGACTTCGCCTTGTCGGAGTCCTCCGCGATCACCGAGTACCTGGAGCAGGCCTACCCCGGAACGCCGGTGTACCCGGCCGACCCAAAGCTGCGGGCGAGGGCGCGCCAGGTACAGGCATGGTTGCGCAGTGACTTGCTGCCGATCCGCCAGGAGCGTTCGACGATGGTGGTGTTCTACGGGCAGAAGATGCCGCCATTGTCCCCAGTCGCTGAAGCGGCGGCGGCCAAGTTGATCAGTGCGGCGCAGGACTTGTTGGTCGGCAACCCAGCGTATCTGTTCGGCGACTGGTCAATCGCCGATGTGGACCTGGCCGTGATGCTTAACCGCCTGATTCTCAACGGCGACAGCGTACCTGGCGAATTGGTGGAATACGCGCAGCGCCAGTGGCAGCGGCCCTCCGTACAGGCGTGGGTCAATCAGCATCGTCCTGCGCTGTAGAGCGCTCAGAGATTTGCAGGACCCGGCGATCCAGGTCCTCCCAATCCGCCATGCCCAGCACCCGCGTTGTGTTCAGGCCGCGCAGGTAACCGCGCAGTTGTTGGGCGCTGGCGCTGACTTGATCGTTGTCAGCCGCCTCGTCCAACAGCACGTTTTCATAATCGACCAGGTAATCGGCGACCCGCTCGCGAAACTCCGGTAGTACGGCTTCGCGGATGCGGTCGAAGGTTTTCTGGTGGGGCTTCATGGCGGGGTCCTTATAAGTTTTATGTCAGCACTATCGGTTCAGATAATAGTCACCATCATGGAACGCAAGTTCTGTTTTTGCGGGAAAAGCGCAAAATCACCCCATCGAGATGCTGTTCAAGGAAATACGCGATGAGGACGTTTATTCAGCTGGCTTTGATGACTTTGATGCTCGGCACGGTTGCCTTCAACAACGCGGCAGTCGCCGATGATCTGCGCACGCGCCATTTGCTACCTGTCAACGGTAGCGTAGAATCCCTGCAGCACGCGCAGTCGGTGGGTGTATTGCTGAGTGACAACACCCGCGACAACCTCAGCTACCTCGAACGCTACCACGACATGGCCTTGAATGGCGCCAGGGATGCCCTCGACGGGCGTATCCGCCAGGCGTTCGTCAACAGCTCCGACCCGGAGCTGGCCATCGATTGGTTGATGAGCTCGCTGCAAGGCACCTTTTTGTCGGTGACGGTCTACGACAACCTGGATGCCCTGGTGCAGGCTCACCCCGATGTGGTGGTGATGCTCGATACCCATAACCAGTTGCTGACCCAGCGTAACGACCAGGTCGAGGCGCGTTTCATTGCGCGGTTCTACGATGCGAACCTGCAATACATCGCCAAGGCCGAAGGCTCGGTGCACAAGCAGGTGCCATCGGTGTGGGTACACGACAAGGCCGCGCCGGAAATTGCCGCGCAGATCGAGCAGCAGCGGGATGTGCAACTGGATGCCTTGAAGCAGTTCGATGCCTCGCTCAAAGCGTTGGTTCGTGCCGGTTGATGTGAACCTTTATTTTTTTATCGTCAGGAATTTTTGATGCGCGCTTTTTTCGCCCCGGCCTTTGCCCTTGCTTCCTTGTTGTTGGCCGGTTGTGTTTCCGCCCCCAACGCTCCAACCATGACCTTCCAGACCAGCAAAACGCCTGAAGCCTATGTGCAGTGTGTGTTGCCCAAGCTGGAAAAACACGGGATCGCCGCCACCGTGACGCAGAACTCGCGCCACGCCAAAGTGGTATTGACCAGCAAGATTGCCGCCGATGATGTGCTGGAAGCCTACAAGTCCCAGGACGGTGGCAAGGTGTTCCTGTATGAGCGCAAGCCGCTGGCGTCGACGATTAAGCCGTCGCGATTGGAACTTGCCGCACAGGAATGTAAGTAACACCGCCCCCAGTGGGAGCGGGCTTGCTCCCACATTTTGAAGTGTGTCAGGCCTAAGGTTTGGCTTCGTTGCTGAAGGCGTTGACCGTCTTGACCAACCCCTGCGCCGCCAACGCCACCAGCTCCCCACCTTTTTCCACTGTCGCCAGCGCCGGGTCCGAACCCATGCGTCCGTCCGGGAAGCGTGCGCGGAAGTCCAGGGCTTCACGGATCGGCCCGGTGTTGGCAATTTGCGGCGAGTAATCCGCCGTCTTGATCGCGTCCGGGTAGGCCCATTGGGTCACTGCAATCTCCGAAGGCGTGGCATGGCTGCCATGGCCCACCGGGAATTGGCGTTGCGCCAGGTCGTTCACACCTTCCAGGTCCCACCAGTTCACCAGCTTCAAGGCAAACCCGGCCGGGCGGCGGGCGAAGCTGGCTTCGGCGTACAGCTCGGAAAATGCGGCTTCAATGGTGGCGATATTGCCGCCGTGGCCGTTCAGAAACAGGATCTTCTCGAAACCATGCCCGGCCAGCGAGCGCACCCAATCGCCAATCGCGGCGATAAAAGTGGAAGGGCGCAGGGAAATGGTGCCGGGAAAGCCCAGGTGATGCTGGGCCATGCCGATGTTGAAGGTGGGGCCGATCAGCAGGTCGGCGTTCTTCTGCGCTTCATGGGCGATGATTTCCGGGCACATCCAGTCGGTGCCCAGCAGGCCGGTGGGGCCATGCTGTTCGTTGGAACCGATCGGAATCACCACCGTGCGGTTGCGCTCCAGAAACTGCCCGATCTCGATCCAGGTGGATTTGTGTAGAAGCATGCGACGCTCTCTTTTATCTATGGGGACAGGCTATCCGCCACGGATTGTACGACTACTCGCCACCTGTTGGGGTTTGCAATTGAGGTAGGTCGAAGACTTCAACCAGCGCTGATCGGGGTACCACGAAAACATGAACTGCCCATCCTTGAGCTTATCCACTACCTGGCGCGCCACTTGCGGGCGCACGGCCGGGCAACCCTGGCTGCGGCCGATACGGCCTTCGCGCTTGCTCCACAGCGGGCTCACATAGTCGGCGGCGTGAATCACGATGGCACGATCGCGGGCCTGGTCATTGAAACCCGGCTCCAGGCCATCCATGCGCAGCGAGTAGCCGTGGGTGCCCAGGTAGCTTTCCTGGGTGCGGAACAGCCCAAGGCTGGACTGGTGGCTGCCTTCCAGGTTGGAGAACTGTGTGGCGAAGTTCTCCCCGGATTTGGCACCATGGGCCACCAGGTCGCGCAGCACCAGGGTCTTCTTGCGCAGATCGAAGATCCACAGCCGACGGGCGGTCGATGGCTGGGAGTAGTCAATAACCGCTAGGCGCTCGGAACGTTCTTCGCCGTTATTGACCGCACACTGCACCGCGTTCAGGGCGCTTTTGAGTACGGTGGGATTGAGTTCTGGAGCCGAGCGCGCCAGGCTGCTATACAAGTTAGGAGAGGTCTGATTGGCAGCAAGCGCAAAATTGCTCAGCGTAGCCAACGCCACGGTCATCAAACCGAGGCGGCGCATGAAAGTCAGCATCTACGAAGTGTCCCCCGGTGTGGATTGGAGCCTGGTCAATTGTTCAAAAAACACGCATGTTACTTGAGCATTTGCCTGCTCGTTGCACCATTGGTCGCGACAGCCGTCGCGCTGCCGGTCGAGCCGTTGCCGGTGACCACGCCGGCGCCGGTCGATCTGGCACCCGTGCAACAGGCGTTGGCGCAACTGCCCAGTGTCTGCCCGGACCTGGCTCGGCAGGTCGACGCCGCCGCCCAACTGCGCCTGCAAGCCTTCTACCAGCAGCAAGGCAACATGCCGCTGTGGTCCGCCGATGACCGTCGACAAGCCCTGCAATCTCAGTTGCTGATGCTCGCCGATGACGGCCTGGACCCTACCCACTATAGCTTGCCTGTGCCAGATGCCGCGGCTAACGTGCTGTGCAGCGATATCACCAGCAGCCAGCACTACCTGCAAGCCCTGCAGGATCTTCATTACGGCCGCCTGCAGCAATCGCGCTTCGAACCGCTGTGGCACGCTCAACCACCCACCCGCGACCCCAACGTCGAAGTGCTGGCGTTTGCGGCCCAAGGTCTGCAAGACATGGCCCAGGCGTTCGACCAGGCACGGCCCAGTGCCGATTTGTATCGCAGCCTGCGCAACGCTTATTCCACCGTGCGCCAGCAACCCTTACCGCATTGGGACCCTGTGGCCAGCGGCCCGCTGCTGCGTCCGGGCATGGAAGACCCCCGCGTGCCGGAGCTGGCGCGGCGCCTGATCAGTGGCGGCTACCTGGCCAACGCGCCCAGCGGCAAGCAGTACCGCGATGAACTGGTCAAGGCGGTCAAGGCCTTTCAGCTCAGCCATTCGTTGCAGGCCGACGGGGTGATCGGCGCCGGCACTGTGGCCGAATTGAACATCAGCCCGGCGGTGCGCCGCGAACAACTGCGCATCAACCTCGAACGTTTTCGCTGGCTGGCCCAGGACTTGGAGCCCGAAGGCGTGTTGGTCAACGTCGCTGCCGCGCAACTGAGCGTGTACCAGAGCGGCATCCCGGTCTGGCAAACCCGCTTGCAAGTCGGTCGCGCCGAACGTCAGACGCCGCTGCTCAAATCGCGCATTACCCGGCTGACCCTCAACCCCACCTGGACCATCCCACCCACCATCATGCGCGAGGACAAACTCCCGGCCATCCGCCTCAACCCCGAATACCTGCGCCAGCAGAACCTGCAAGTACTGGACGCCGAAGGCCACCCGCTGACTGCCGAACAGGTGGACTGGGCCCGACCCGGCAATATCCTGCTGCGTCAGGAAGCCGGTCCGCGCAATCCGCTGGGCAAGATCGTGATGCGTTTTCCCAACCCGTACTCGGTGTACCTGCATGACACGCCGAGCCAACCGCTGTTCACCAAGGGACCGCGGGCATTCAGCTCAGGGTGCGTGCGGGTCGAGCAACCGTTGTTGCTGCGGGATTTGTTGGTGAGCCCGGCTGAGCGCGCCCGTACCGATGAGCTGCTGGCTACCGGCCTGACCCATGAGTTCAGGTTGGCCACGCCGGTACCGGTGCTGTTGAGTTATTGGACGGTTGAGGTCAATCGCGAGGGCGGGTTGGTGTATGCGCCGGATATCTATGGGCGGGACCTGGTGTTGATGAAGGCGATGGGGAGCGTGCTTTGAGCGTCGCCAGCACTCTTGTTACCGCCTCATACGGCGTCATGAGTGCGGTATCGAGCGTCATCGGCACTTCGGCCCACGCCTCGTACTCATGCGCCAGCACCGACTCCCAAGGGGGTGGAGCCAGGCCGGGAATATCTCCCGTTCGGGCTTCCACCCGCCGTTGATGTTCCTGCCGGTCAGAACAAATCACCCGAATATCCAGCAACTGCGCACCTGCCATTGCCGCCGATGTTTTCCACGCCTCCCGGCTTTCCTTGACCGGGTTCACGCAGTCAGCCACCACCGCATGCCCCAATCGCAGATTGCTCAACGCCAAGGCATTCGCTACCCCATAACCGCTGGCACCCACATCGCTCGCCAACACGCCCGCGTCACGGATCGCCTGCTCAATCACATCGATGCGCAGGTACACTGCGCCGATCTGGCCTGCCAGCGCCTGGGCGATGGTGGTCTTGCCGGTGCCGGGCAGTCCGCTGAAGACAATTAGCATGGGTGGCTCTCGATAAGATGGGTGCGGTTCAGGGTATCCTTCAGTTCCCCATCGGTCGACCACAGGACAGCCCATGCCTCTGCCGTTTGTGAAAATGCACGCCCATGGCGATGATTTCATCATCATCGATCGCCGGGGCCTGCACGATCCGATTACCGCGAAAGTTGCCCGCCAACTCGGTAACCGCCACACCGGTATCGGTTTCAACCAACTGGCCGTGCTGCTCGATTGTGATGACGCCGCCGCGCGCATCAAATTCTGGAACCCCAACGGTACGCCGCTGGCCACCTGCGGCAGTGCCACCCGTGGCGTGGCTGACCGTCTGATGCATGAGGCGGGCACGGATTCGGTGGTGCTGCGTACCGACCGCGGCTTGCTGACCTGTGTGCGGGCTGCGGGGCGGCAAATTTCGGTGAACATGGGTGAGCCGTCGCTGGACTGGTCGGCCGTGCCGCTGGCCGAGGCCATGGATACGCTCACCTTGCCCATCGATGGCAACCCGGCGGCGTGCAGCATGGGCAATCCGCATTGCACCTTTTTCGTGGAAGACCTCACGGCTGTCGACGTGGCGACCGTGGGCCCGGTGCTGGAAATTCACCCATTGTTCCCAGCCAAGACCAATGTGCATTTCGTGCAGGTGCTCGACCGTGGTCATATCCGCCTGCGCATCTGGGAGCGCGGCGGTGGCGTGCCGCTGGGTTCCGGGTCGTGCTGCTGTGGCGCGGTGGTCAATGGGATCCGCCGTGGCTTGCTGGACGCCACGGTGCAGGTGCACTGCGACGGCGGCACGGTGACTGTGCACTGGGCGGGCGAGGGGGCAGTGGTGCTCACAGGCAGCGTGGAGCCGGTGATGCAGGGCAGCGCCTACGTAGGCTGAAAGTTGACGGTAAACGTCGTGCCGCCCGTGACACAGGAACTCACCGCTACATCGCCGCCATGCACCCTGGCCAATTCGCGCACGATGTACAGGCCAAGGCCGACGCTGCGTACGTCACTGCCCTGATCGGTACCACGTGTCATGGGCTCGAACAATTCGGCCAGCAACGCTTTCGGGATCACTCGGCCGTAGTTATGTACCGACACTTCGCACCGGTTATCTCCCAGGCGTGAAGTGATGGTGATTGGTCGTTGCGGGTCACCATACGCCACGCTGTTCGCCACCAGATTACCGATGATCTGCTGCACGCGGTCGGCGTCCAGACTGGCGTCGCCATTGCCATCGGCGAGGTGCACCAAGGATGCCTTGGGAAAGGCCACGCGCAGTTCATCCACAGCACGATGAATCACCTCATGCAGGTCCAGCGGCGCTGCCTTGATGGTGATGCCCTGGCCGACGCGTGCCTGGGTGAAGTCCAGCAGGTCGGCGATCATGCGTTGGGCACGCTCGGACGACTGGCCGATATGTCCGAGCAGTTGGCGTTCCTTGGTCGTGCGTTCGCCCCTTGCCAGAAAATCCGAGGCCATACGTATGGCGGTCAGCGGGTTTTTCAGGTCATGGCTGACAATCGCCACCATTTGCTCGGCAAACCGTGCGCGACTCTGGGAAATGGCATAGGCCTCGTGCAATTCGGCCTGGGCGTGCTGCAGGGCAAGTTCGGTGTCAGTCTTTTCCTGAAGCAAGGCCTCGGCCAGTTTGCGTGCATTGAGCAGCTCGCGCTCGTACTTGTCACGGTCAGTGGTGCCGAACAGCGCCAGGTCGTGTACCACGGCATCGGTCTGTTCTCGCTTGATACCGTTGAGCAGTACGGTCACTTTGTGGCCGTCACGGTGCAGCATGTCGAGTTTCACTTCGGTGACGCTGCCGCGCATGCGCAGCATCGGCGCCAGATGGGTCTGGTGGAAGATTTGCCCGCCCATGGTCAGCAAATCCTGAAAACGCTTGCCGCACAGCTCAGTCGTGCTGAACCCCAGCCACTCGCTGAACCGCGCATTGACTTGCAGGATCGTGCCGTCCTCTGCCGTGACGGCGAGGGCGCAGGCGGCGCTGTCGAACAGATCAGTCGGCACGTGCAGCCGCCCAAGGGGCCAGGAAGCTGTGCATGGCGGTTGCACAGGCGTGCGGCGCGCTCATGTGCGGGCAATGGCCGACGTTGTCCACCAAGCAATAGGTGCTATTGGGCAACACGCTGTGCAGGTATTCACCTACGGCGACCGGGGCAATCAGGTCGTCGCTCGATTGCAGGACCAGTACCGGAGTGGCCAGGCCGATCACGTCCTGGCGGTTATCCGACATGAAAGTCACCCGTGCAAATTGCTTGGCGATCTCAGGTTCGGTGCGGCAAAAGCTGTCGGTCAATTCCTGGCTCAACGCCGGTTGCCCAGGCGCGCCCATGATCACCGGCGCCATGGCGCTGGACCAACCGAGGTAGTTGCTGTCGAGGGTGTCGAGCAGGTCCTGGATATCGCCCCGTTTGAAGCCGCCGACATAACCGTCGGCGTCGATGTAGCGCGGCGAGGGGCCGATCATGACGTGGGCGGCAATACGGTTGGGGGCCTGGCGGTCGGCGAGGGTGCTGATCATGGCGCTCACCGAATGGCTCACCAAGATCACTGGGCCCACGGCGAAGGCGTCAATGATCTCGTTCAAATCGCGCGCGTAACCGTCGAGGGAACTGTATTTGGCCTTGTCGAACGCACTGAGGTCCGACAGGCCGGCGCCCACCAAGTCGTACATCACCACGCGAAAACGCTCGGAAAATTGCGGGGCCAGGTAGTTCCACATCGCCTGGTTGCAGCCGAAGCCGTGGGAGAACACCAGGGTCGAACTGCCGTTGCCCATCACACTGACATTGTTGCGGTGGCGTAGATCCATGGGCTTTCCGGTTGTGGCGTTTTGCTATGCGTGAAGGGAGTTTAAATAGTCAACGGCGTGGGGTCACGCGATATAGTGCGGATAAGGTAAAGTCGCCGCCTTCAGGAAGAAACTTCAGGTAACAAAACATGATGGCGATTCTGCGGCAATCCGTCTTGAGTCTGGTGGCGCTGGTGTTCTTAGGCCTTTTGAGCACCGCCCAGGCGGACACTTCACCGATTGGCGTCGCCCTCGACCAACGGGTGATCGACCTCACCGACACCCTGGATGCCAGCACCACCACCCGTCTGAAAAACCAACTGGCCGACCTCGAGCAGCGCAAGGGCGCGCAGGTGGCCGTGCTACTGGTGCCCACCACCGGCGGTGCGAGCATCGAGGATTACGCCAATCAACTGTTCCGCGCCTGGAAGTTGGGACGCAAGGGCGTCAATGACGGCGTCCTGCTGGTGGTGGCCAAGGAGGACCGTAAGGTGCGTATTGAGGTGGGGTACGGCCTGGAGGGTACGGTGACTGACCTGCTGGCACACCGCATCATCGAAGAACACATCACCCCGGCCTTCCGCCAGGGGGATTTTGCCGGCGGTGTTTCCCAGGGGGTAAACGACTTGGTGGTGCTGGTGGACGGCGGCGACCTACCCCAAATCGCCGGGCCAGGGGCGAATCCTCAGTTCATTGCGATAGCGCTGGCGTTTGTCATCGGCTCCATTGGCGGTGTGCTCATTAGCGCCGGTAGGCTTCACTGGCGCCGCGCCTTGATTGCGATGGCGGCCGTCACCGTGCTGCTGGCGATTTTTGGTGGGGGCCGCGACTGGCTGATGTTCCTGCTGGTGCTGCCATTGACCCTGCTGATCGGCGGCGCGACGTTTGGTGCGTTGTGGATGGCCCGCTCGGTGTTTTACGGCGTGGTTGCGCTGCTGGCCTACATCCTTGGGTTGGTGGTGGTTGATCAGCGATATGCCGACGTCAACTTCATTCATTGGTTGGTGTTTCCGCTGGGTGCGTTGCTGGCGTTGGGGTTGTACCTGGTCCTGTTGATGATCATGAAGGACGCCTGGAAGCAGAGCCGCGTAGGGTTTATTGCGCGACTGGTGGCCGCGGTGGGGGTGTATGTGGCGGCGGGGATGCTGATGGAACTCGGCCGTAACGGTTGGTTGTACGCCTTCCCGATAGCCTCGTTCGCAGCGCTGTTCATTTTTGGCAAGACCAGCGGCGGGTCTGGGTCCGGGTCGAGTGGTGGCTCAAGCTCGGGTTCCAGCAGCTCCAGTTCCAGTAGCAGTTCTTCCGGTGGCGGAGGCTCCAGTGGGGGTGGCGGGGCATCCGGAAGCTGGTAAAGGCGCCAGGCTGCGTGTAATCCACCGATCTCTGCACGCCGCCCCCGGGCTGGACGTGCGCAGACCGCTTCGCGGCTGCCGCGTCATCCCTTCAATAAATAATGCAAACAGCTCCGCCAGGGGATAGTCCGCCCCGCTGTAGAAGCGTCAGGTCAGGACGATGTAGTCATTCTGCTGGCGGATCGGCTGGTGCGGGCCCTGTACCAAGTGAACATAGCGACCGTCCACCAGATCGATCGGCAGGCAATCATCGATATCCAGTACGCCGTCGGTGTGGGCCTGGGACCACTGGCGCAGCATTTGTTGCTTGCCCTTGCTCGTAGCCTCCTGTTTATTGCGGGCCACCACCAACAGGTAGTGGTGGGCTTCGCCAAAGCTGTTGGCTTCATAACCGCCAAGGTTAATGAAGTACAGGTGATGCGCGCCGGCAGCAGGCGCCAGGGGGCTGAACTCGACTTTCCAACCGTCGACGCCATCCACCGCCATCCACGCATCGATATGCATACCCTTGGGGCCGCCAAACCAGCCATCGCGCAATTGCGGGTAGGTGGCCTCCAGCGTGTCCGCGACAACAAATACCACATCGTGTACTTCAATTTTCGCCCGGGGGTGCTTACCCCCGAGCATGACGACAAACAGCATTACAGGTTCTTCCTGGCGACTTGGCAGAGGCTAACCATACTTCGATTGAACCCTTTTGTCCGGCCAATGCCACACTGTTAATCCGCGAACTCATGAGGAGGTTGTCATGCGCACCATCGATCTGGCGGGTGTTCCCGTTCCTGTTATCGGCCAGGGAACCTGGCGCATGGGCGAAAACCCCGACCAGCACCGCGCTGAAGTCGCGGCGTTGCAATTGGGCATCGACGAGGGCATGACCCTGATCGATACCGCCGAAATGTACGGCGATGGTGGCGCCGAAACAGTGGTCGGCGAAGCCATTCGTGGCAAGCGCGACCAGGTATTTCTGGTGAGCAAGGTCTACCCGCACAACGCCAGTCACAAGGGCGTGCCCCGCGCCTGTGAAGCCAGTCTCCAACGCCTGGGCACGGACTACATCGATCTTTATCTGTTGCACTGGCGCGGCCAGTACCCCCTCGAAGAAACCGTCGAAGCCTTCGAACGCCTGCGCGAAGCCGGCAAAATCGGGCGTTGGGGGGTGTCCAATTTCGATGTGGCCGACCTGCAGGAACTCGCATCCCCGGCCTGCGCCACCAACCAGGTGCTCTACAACATCGAAGAGCGTGGCATCGAATTCGACCTACTGCCGTGGTGGCAACAGCATCACTTGCCCTTGATGGCGTATTGCCCGATCGCCCAGGGTGGTGAGTTGTTGTCCAGCCCGACCCTCAAGCAGATCGCCCACCGCCATGAGGTCACACCCGCGCAGGTCTCCCTGGCCTGGGTGTTACGCCAGGATGGCGTGATCGCAATCCCCAAGGCCGTCACCCCTGAGCACGTGCGGCTCAATGCGGCCGCCGCCAAGCTGGTACTGGATGAGCACGACCTGGAGGCGATTGATCGCGTGTTTGGCGCACCCAAACGCAAACATCCACTGGCGATGGTTTAGCCCCTTCGCAGGGACGGCGCCATCCTTGGCGCCGTCCCTGCGTCAAGCCGGTTTAACCTGCAACCGGGCTACGCCAGTCATCTGACCCTGATGTGCCGGACACTTCGTGGGTCCACACGATCTTGCGATAGGTGAAGTAAACGTCTTCCAAGTGAGTGAAATGAGCGTTGTCCGGATCCTGGCAGTTCGGCATGCGTGACTGGATGTCCACGATGGTCGCCCCCTCCAGTTCAATCGTAAAGTAGTGCTCCTGGGTGCCGGCCGACGAGGTGCGCAACCATTCCAGCCGGCACTTGACCTCTTCGCCGCTGGTCAATGCACTGAACAGCAACGGTGAGGATTTATCGAAGACTTTGCTGATCATCATGGGCTTATGCACCCTCTGGCCCGTTGGTTGGCCGGATTGAGGGTCACGCGGAATGATCACCTGGTGAGAAAAGGCCTGGACCAGGATCTGGTCCTCATGGCCTTCCTGATAAATGTTACCTACCGAGTCCTGGGTAAACGTGCCTGCCGTGATCAAACCTTGTTTGACGCCGGTGACGGAGAGATACGCGGGTGTTGGCATGACGGGTTTCCTTGTCTGATTGAAGAGGTAGTTCCAACCGATAATTACGCGGGTTGGGAAAGGTGCCTAGTACAAGAACCGTGCCTGAAAGTACGCGGGCCAATAAACATTGAGGTGTGGCGTTATATAAGTTCGTTTTTTGGGTTGTGTGGGATGAACTTTGTGGGTGTAAACCGTATTTAATTGCGCAGCTGTGCGCATTTAGTTGCTCAGTTGGAAGAATGGTTGAATGTCGAAGTTGTAAGGTCAAGTTGAGCGCATAAGCATGAATGGGTGCGCAAAATGCTGCGCAGTGGCCCATTTAATACGGTTGTAGGAAAAGGATTAAGTGTCATTCCGTCGCTTGCTGAATGATTTGGGCGTGGCTAAGGTTCGGGAACTTTGCAGAAGTTAGGGCAAGGTTCAGATGCCTTCTAATCCGTATTTCAAGTGCGGTTAGTGGGCTGCTCCCGTCTTGGTTAGTTGCGCCTGGTGCGAAATGTCTTATTCGGACACGCTGTGTGATTATTATCTTGAAGTTGCAAGGTCGCCTTGTTCGCAAACATGTTTTGCGGGCGGCGATATGCGCTTTTCAAGTGAATATGAATGCCTGGAATCCGAGTTGACCAAGGCGCAATCCATTCATGGCACCCGCCAGCCTGATTGGCACAAGATCCTGGAAACCAGCGAACGCCTGTTGCGCCAGCAATCCAAGGATCTACGCGTGGTGGTGTGGATGACCTGGGCGTTGTACCAACGTGAGTCTTATCCAGGCTTGCTGGCGGGTCTCGGGTTGCTGCGCTATCTCTGTGAGCATCATTGGGTGGAGAGCTACCCCGAAAAACTGCGTACCCGAAGCGCAGCGTTCGCCTGGCTGGTGTTGCGCATTGAGCCTCTGTTTGCACAGGGCCTGCCACTCCAGAACCAGCAGCTGTTGTTCCGCGCCGTGCTTGAGCACCTGACGAGCCTTGAAGAGCTGTGGGGCAGGCACTTGGGGGACGACGCGCCGCTGCTGCTGCCGATTCGCAGGCAATTGGCCCAACGGCTGGAGCAGGCGCTTCAGGCTGATGCCCCGGCAGCAGGCTTGAGCGGCGTCATTGCCCAGGTCAAGCAGGCGACCAGTCAATTGCTCAAATCCGAGCCCGTGGTGGACAACGAAAAAGACGCAGGCAAGTTGCTACGCACTTTGCAGGAGCAGGCCCGTCCGTTGTGTGCCTGGTGGTTGCGCCAGAACGCCACCGATCTACGCGCCCTGCGTCTCAACCGAACGTTGAACTGGCTCGTCCTGAGCGGATATCCGGACGCCGACAGCGAACGGGTTACCACCCTGCGTGGGCCAGCCCCTGAAAAACTCAAGCGTTATCAGGAGCGTTTTGCTCAAGGGCATCACGCCGACCTGGTACTTGAACTCGAAGCCAGTCTCGCCGGTGCGATGTTCTGGTTTGACGGGCTGCACATGCTCTGGCAATGCCTGGAAGCCTTGCGGGCCGAACAGGCCATGATCGAGTTGGAAGTGACCTTCGCCTTGCTGCTGCAACGTCTGCCGGACCTGCCGTCCTTCTGTTTTCACGACGGCATCCCTTTTGCCGACGCCGCCAGCCGTGACTGGATCACGCTGCAGGTCAGCCGTCATCTGCAAACACCCGAATCAGCCGCCGTGGTGATTGATACCGAAGCCGAGCCTTGGGAGAGCGCCTTGCAGGCAGTCGCACCCCGGTTGCGACAGGACGGGCTCAAAGCCGCGATCCATGAACTCAAACAAGGGATGTATGCCGCTCGCAGCGAACGCGCGCGATTTCATTGGCGGCTTGCCCAGGCGCGCCTGTGTGTGCAGGCCGGCAAGCATGAGCTGGCGAAGATCCAGCTCGAACACCTGGACCACGAACTGCAACACACAGGTCTTGAGCACTGGGAGCCGGAGTTGGCCCTTCAGGTCACCCAGCTTCTGTATCGCTGCTGCGACCTGTTGCCACAAAACCACGCAGTGCGTGAGCGCAAGGAAGACACCCATCGCAGGCTGTGCCTCTTCGATCTGGAAGCGGTACTTGAATAGGCTTTCGAGCCACTGAATAAGGAAATACACCATGGCCAAAGACGTTTCGGTCGCCCCCAAGGAGCGTATCAACATCACTTTCAAGCCCGCTGTAGGCGGGGCGCAGGAAGAAGTCGAGCTGCCGTTGAAGCTGTTGGTGCTGGGCGATTTCACCCAGCGTGAAGATGCGCGCAAGCTCGAAGATCGAAAGCCAATTGCGATCGATAAGAACACCCTGGATGACGTGTTGGCCAAACAGGCGTTGTGCCTGACGCTGAACGTGCCTAACCGTCTGCAGGAGGATGCAGACGTTGAGGAACTGGCCATTCAGGTAAGCATTAATTCCATGAAGGATTTTAATCCCGCGAACCTGGTAGAGCAGGTGCCCGAGTTGCACAAGCTGATGGCGTTGCGCGAGGCGTTGATGGCGCTCAAAGGCCCGTTGGGCAACACGCCGAGCTTTCGCAAGGCTATCGAGCAGGCCCTGGCCGATGACGATTCCCGTGCCCGGGTATTGGCGGAGCTGGGGCTGGACACGCCTGACGCCTGACATTTTTCAGTAAAAGGACACTGACCGCATGACAACACAACATCACTCACTGCCTGCACAAACCGCTGATCAATACAGCATTCTCGACAACATCGTTGCACAGACTCTGCTGAGTGCGGACGACGAGGCGTATGGCATTGCCAAGCGTGGCGTCTCGGCGTTCATCGAAGAGCTGATCAAGCCGCAGAACCGTGGTGAGCCCGTCAAGAAGCGGCTGGTGGATCGGATGATTGCCGAGATCGACACGAAGCTCAGTCTTCAGATGGATGAGATTCTGCACCACCCGGATTTCCAGGCCTTGGAAGCTTCCTGGAAAGGTTTGCAGTTGTTGGTTGATCGCACCAATTTTCGCGAGAACATCAAGATCGAACTGCTGAACATCTCTCGGCAAGACCTGCTGGAAGATTTCGAGGACTCTCCGGAAGTGACCCAGTCCGGGCTTTACAAGCATATCTACAGTGCGGAATACGGTCAGTTCGGCGGCCAGCCTGTGGGCGCGATTATCGCCAATTACTTTCTGTCCCCCAGCGCACCCGACGTGAAGCTGATGCAATACGCATCCAGCGTGGCCTGCATGGCCCATGCGCCGTTTATCGCAGCTGCCGGGCCTGGGTTCTTCGGGTTGGAAAGTTTCACCGGCCTACCGGATCTCAAAGATCTGAAAGACCATTTCGAAGGCCCTCAATTCGCCAAATGGCAAAGTTTTCGCCAAAGCGAAGACGCACGCTATATCGGCTTGACCGTGCCGCGTTTCCTGCTTCGTACGCCCTACGATCCCCTTGAATGCCCGGTCAAGACCTTTGCCTATAAGGAAAACGTGGTCAACAGCCATGAGCACTACCTGTGGGGCAACACTGCCTACGCCTTTGCTACGCGTTTGACCGACAGTTTCGCGCGCTTTCGCTGGTGTCCGAACATCATCGGCCCGCAAAGCGGTGGCGCGGTGGAGGACTTGCCGCTGCATCACTTCCACAGCATGGGTGAAATTGAAACCAAGATCCCGACTGAAGTGCTGGTTTCCGATCGGCGTGAATACGAGCTGGCGCAGGAGGGCTTTATTGCCTTGACGATGCGCAAGGGTAGCGACAATGCAGCATTTTTTTCCGCCAGTTCGGTTCAGAAGCCGAAACACTTCGGTCTCAGTCCAGAAGGCAAGGAGGCCGAGCTGAATTACCGCCTGGGCACTCAATTGCCCTACATGATGGTGGTGAATCGCCTGGCCCACTACCTCAAGGTCTTGCAGCGCGAGCAATTGGGGTCGTGGAAGGAGCGCACTGACCTGGAGCTTGAACTCAACAAGTGGATTCGCCAGTACGTCGCCGATCAGGAAAACCCCAGTGCCGAAGTGCGTGGGAGGCGACCCTTGCGGGCGGCCCGCATCGTTGTCAGCGATGTCGACGGCGAACCCGGTTGGTACCGCGTCAACTTGAGTGTGCGCCCGCACTTCAAGTACATGGGGGCGGATTTCACATTGTCCTTGGTCGGCAAGCTCGACAAAGAATGAGCAGAGGCCAGCGAATGCCCAATCACCAGAGTCTTTTCCAGCGCCTTGAACGCCCGGCTACTCCCGCAAGTGCCGTGACATCCGTCGCGAGTCACCTGGGAAAAATGCTCAGCATCCGTGCGGGCAGTGTGCAGACGCTGCCGGATTACGGCTTGCCCGACCTCAATGACATGAACCAGAGCCTGCATGAGTCATTGGCTCAGTCACGCTTGTTGATCGAGCGATTCATCCGCGCCTACGAGCCGCGCTTGAAGGATGTGCGGGTCAAGACGTTGCCGAGGGACCATGACCCGCTGGCCCTGGCCTTCGCCATTGAAGCCACGCTAGTGATTAAGGGCACCCAGCACCCCGTAGTGTTCACCGCTCGGCTAGGCGACTCCGGTCGGGTAGAGGTCTTGCCGGATGTCGTTTAATCGTTATTACCAAAGCGAACTCAGCGCGTTGCGACAACTCGGGCGGCAGTTCTCCGAGCGTAATCCTGCGCTCGCTCCGTTTCTCGCAGAGGCCGGTCAAGATCCGGATGTAGAGCGTCTGCTGGAAGGCTTTGCGTTTCTTACGGGGCGCTTGCGCCAGAAACTCGATGACGAGCTTCCAGAACTGACCCACTCGCTGATGCATTTGCTCTGGCCCAACTACATGCGCCCGATGCCTGCGTTCAGCATGCTGCAGTTTGATCCGTTGAAGCACTCAGGTCCTGACGTGTGCGTGGCGAGGGGGACGCCGGTTGAGAGCGCCGCAGTCAATGGCGAGCGATGCCGTTTTCGGACCTGCTATGCCACGCAGGTTCTACCGTTGCAGTTGAACGCCTTGGAGTATGGCTCCCGAGCAGGACAGGGGGTGTTGAGTCTGCGTCTGGAGATGAGCGCCGAAGGGAATTTCAGTGAATGGACCCTCAACCGGTTGCGTCTGCATTTCGCCGGGGATCGCTACATCAGCCAGGAGCTGTACCTGAGCCTGCTGCGTCATCTGGAGGGTATCGAACTGCTGCCTTTGGGCCACGATGGCCTACCGGTCAATGGGGTTGATGGTCAGGCGTTATCGCTACGACTGGGTGCCGACCAGGTCCAGCCGGTGGGTTTCAGCGAGGAACAGGCGTTGATCCCGTATCCGCAGAATACCTTTCCGGGGTATCGCCACCTGCAGGAGTATTTTGCCTTCCCTGACAAGTATCTGTTTGTCGATGTGGGGGGCCTGGGGGTACTGCAGGAATTACCTGGCGAATTGCTCAAGCAGGTCAGTGGAGTGATGTTGCGCTTCGAGTTGCGCAGTCCATGGGGTGAGTCCCGGCAGCCCACCCTGGAGAACGTCAAACTGTACTGCACCCCCATCGTGAACCTGTTCAAGCATGATGCAGTGCCCATCCGCCTGGATGGGAAGCAGGATGAGTACCTGCTCGTCCCCGGTGAGTATTCACGGGAAAACGCGAGCGTATTTTCCGTTGACAGTGTCACAGGGTGGCAACCGGGTGGGCGTAGATACAAGACCTACGTGCCCTTCGAATCCTTCGAACATGATGTCGATAACGACCTGTCGGATGGCCCAGGGAGTTACAGCATTCGTCAACGGCCATCGACACAACATGCAGGCCTTGAGACCTGGCTTGCGTTTGGTAACGGTCCTGGGTCAGCGCAACAAACACTGTCGATCGAGTTGACGTGTACCAATCACAATCTGCCTCGGCTATTGCAGCTTGGGGACATCAACCTGCCTTGCGAACAGACGCCAGAGGGGTTGTCGTTTCGGAATATCTGCGCACCGACGGCCAGTTTCCCGCCCCCCCTGGATCAGGATTTTCTCTGGCGGTTGATCAGCAACCTGTCGCTCAACTATCTGTCGTTGAGCGACATCAATGCCTTGAAGGTGATCCTTCAAACCTATGACTTACCGCGCTACCACGACCGACAAGCGCAGAAGATCAGCGAGAGGAAGCTGGGCGCAATGCGATCCGTCAGTCATACGGCGGTTGACCGATTGCACCGTGGCTTGCCGTTTCGGGGGATACGAATTGATCTGAGCATCGATCCCCAAGGCTTTTTGGGGCATGGCGAAGTGTTCGTCTTCGCGTCGGTACTCAACGAATTCTTCGCGCTTTACGCCAGCCTCAACGCCTACCACGAACTAAGAGTCATCAGCACACAAGGAGACGTGTACCTATGGCCACCACGGATGGGGCAGCAGCCCCTGCTTTGACGCGATTGTCCCTGAGCATCCGCGAGTACTCGCTATTCCAGGCAGTTTTGCAGGTGATCAAACGCTTGCGCGTTGCCCATCCGCTGTTGGATGAAGACGCGTTGTATGACCTGTTGGAGTTTCACGCCAATCCAGGTCTTGGCTTTCCCGGTCACGATATTGACCGGGTGGAGTTTTTCATCGAACACGAGCAGTTGCGTGCGCGTCTTCGACTCAACCTGTTGGGCTTGTGTGGCGCGGGGTCGCCCTTGCCGGCGTTTTATGGCGAGCAGGCGTGTGCCGACGGGGTGGGTGGCAATACCACGCGAGATTTTCTGGACGTGTTTCATCACCGTCTGCAACGACTGATGCTACCCGTCTGGCGTAAGTACCGTTTGTTACTGGAGCACCATCGCGCCGCCTGTGTCTGGGCAGGGGATAGCCGATGCTACCTGTGGCGAGGGCAGCGGCTGTATCAACTGTCGCGGGACCACTCTCTGCAGCAGCAACTGATAGACACGCAACAGTTGAGCCCGGAACTGGCCCAGGCTCATCCTGGCGCAAGAGCCTTGACCCGTGCGGTGGGAGCCAGGCAGCCATTGAGCCTTGAGATATTGGAGCTGCGCGCCCAGCCCGGTGATGTGTTTTTGTTGTGCAGCGACGGTCTGTACCAGGGGCTCAGCCATAAGGAGTTGGGGAGTGCCATGAGCGCAGGCACGCCACGGCAGGTGGTGGATCGGTTGTTCCGTGGCGTGCTGCAGGGGCCGGCACGGGATGACCTGACCGCCGTGGTAGTCCAGCCATGAGCGCAGCGGCAGGTCCGCCGAACTTGCTGGCGGGGCGCTATCAGCTTGAGCGGATCCTCGGCACCGGGGGCATGGGGGTGGTCTATCGCGCGCGGGATCTGCTGCATGAAGCTTTCGGCGAGCCAGACTGCCGTGTGGCGCTGAAATTGTTAGGCGAGAGCCTATCCGCCTCCACCGACGCGCATGTGCTTCTCTACAGCGAGTTCGCCCTGACCCGAAGCCTGCGCCATGATCACGTGGTGCGTGCATTTTCGTTCGAGGTAGACACAGCCCTCCAAGTGGCATTCTTCACCATGGAAGTGATGCCTGGACTGACCCTGGATCGCCTGCTCCAGGAGTGTCCTCAAGGACTGCCATGGCAAGAGTTGCAACCCATGGCCCTGCAACTGCTGGAAGCACTGGCCTACACCCACCGGCAGGGTGTCCTGCATGGCGATGTGAAACCGGCGAATATTATGGTTGGGGAGCAGGGGCTACGCTTGTTCGATTTTGGCTTGGGTCACGCGCAAGCCCAGGCAGAGGCGGGCTTGCCGGCTTTGAGCCGCAACCGGCTGAATGCCTGGACGCCGGCGTATGCGGCACCGGAGCTGATAGCAGGAGGATTGCCGTCGGCTAGCGCCGACTTGTATGGGGCGGCCCGGGTGCTCTATGAGATGGCCGAAGGACGGCGGCCCTTAGAGCCTCACCGCAATCAACGATTGCCACGACCCAGGCAACTGCCCAGGCAGTACTGGCCGTTGTTACGTTCAGCATTGGCCATTGACCCTGAGCAGCGAACCGTCGATGTTGCCGAGCTGTGCGAGGGCTTGGCAGCCCGTCGGTGCCTATGGTTCAGGGGCTAATGCGTCAACCGGCCACATCATGTATCCGGCAGTATTCGTCCCAGCTCAGCCCCGCCATCTGTGCTACTTCCTTGTGGACTTCAAGGCGTTGGGTTTCAAAGGCTTCGGGGGACTCGGCGGTCAGTTTCAGGGTCAACTCCCAGGCAAACAGGCCCTGACGTTCGGCTTCGGCTTCGAAGGCTTCATGCAGCCGTTCGGCGCGGTAGTGTGCCAGGGTTTCGCCCTTGGCTTGTGCGGCCAGCGGGTTCAAGGTCTCGAGTTCTGCGGCAACATCGGGGTGTTCGTTGAGGAATCTGTCCAGTGCCAACTGGTGGTTATCGCCGGGTGGTGACAAGGGCTTACTCCATTCAATGGCCGGGCTTTGGTCCGTGGCCTGCCGCGAGGCGGCGGGTGCGTTTGTATCGCCGGCGGTTGGTCCAGGCACGCATAGGATTGAGTAAAAACAATAACAGGAAGGTCATCAGCACCGAAGCAGATTTAGTGAGTGGCCCACGTCACAAAACTCAATTACTTTTGAAATCTGAGGAATTGACTGTCATCCATTATGGAAAAACATCTGGATAAATGGCAAAAGGCTTTCGCTCAGCGTGCCTTGACGTGTAGCGTTAACCCCGTATTTCCGGCCCTGCCTTTCAGGGACAGTGGGCGATGGGCAGAGGGATCGGTCATGGCGCAAACGCTGTTCAAGCTTTTCTTCACCCAACGTCTGGCCGCCTTGGCCAGCACGGAGTCTCTTCGAGCGATCCGCGAAGGTTTGTTGTGGATCCTGCCTTGCCTGCTGGTGTCTGCCGGTTTCCTGATCCTGTCCGAATGCGCGCGGATGCTGGGTTTCGATGCGCAAGTGGTGGCGTTCTTCGCTGGCTTGCACAATCAAATCAGCTCTGTGATCCCGCTGCTGGTCGCTGCGTCCATCGGTTACATGTTGGCAATCCAGCATCGATTGCCGCAACTGCCGGTGGCGTTCCTGTGTCTGGCCCATGTAGTGGTGGCAACGTTTATCCTGCGTGAATACCCACGCGCTTCGGCCACTTTCGTCCTGTTTATCGCGATTGCTTCGCCGCTGTTGAATGTGCCGGCGATTGCGTGGCTGCACCGTTACCGCTGGACTCGGTTGGTCAATGAAGACCTGGTGGGGCACAACCTGCGGGGCACTATCAATATGGTGGTACCGGGCGCCATCACCGCGCTGGCGTTGGTGGTGGTGTTGTCTTTGCTGCTGCAGATTCCTTACGTGGCGCAACTCCAGGGGCCCCAAGTACTCCATGCCCTGGAGTCGCCTTACGGCAGCGGCCTGTTTGTGACCCTGATGAATTCGCTGCTGTGGTTCTTCGGCATCCACGGTGTGTACGCCATGCAGCCGCTGTTCGATGTGCTGGACCAGGCGGTGGCGCTGAACGGTGCGGCGTCGGCGGCGGGCGAGCCGATCAACTACCTGTTGAACAGCGGCCTGTTGGGCAGCTTCGCGTTTATCGGCGGTTCGGGTGGAGCTTTATGCCTGTTGCTGGCGATCCTGCTGTTCTCCAAGAGCCAGTCCATGCGTTTGTTGGCGATGGCGAGTCTGCCGCTGTCACTGTTCAACGTCAGTGAGGTGCTGTTGTTCGGTTTGCCGATCATCCTAAACCCGCGCTTGTTCATTCCCTTTCTGGTGGTACCCGCGTTGAATGCCATGGTGGCGTTGACGGTGGTGCAGATGGGCTGGGTCTCGCCGGCGGTGGTCAGCGTTCCACTCACAGCGCCGGTGCTGCTCAATGCCTACCTGAGCACTCATGGTGACTTCGCGGCGGTGGCGCTGCAACTGACGCTGCTGGGCCTGGGCACGTTGGTGTATGCGCCGTATGTGCTTGCGATTCATCGCCAGGCCACCGAAGGCGGCACGGTCTACCTCAAGTCTCTGGACATGACCTTCCGTGGTCTTGAAGAAAAGGGCCGGCTGCGTGAGCTGGATCCGGTGCTCGCCTCCCACAAGGCCCTGGCGCGCCAGGCCAATGAACTGAGCCGCATCCAGCAAATCAGCGACTACGATTTCTACCTCGAATTCCAACCACAAGTCTCGACGCGCACCGGCCTGTGCACCGGCTGTGAAGCGCTGATGCGTGCCCGTGACGCCCAGGGCAAGGTGCATTCGCCTTGGGAGTTCCTGCAATGGCTGGCCCAGGCGCAGTTGATGCCGGACGTGGATGTGTGGGTTGCGTCCCAGGCGGTTCGCCAGTACCAGAAGTGGCAGAAACTCGGCTTTGTCCTGCCGATGACTATCAATATTTCCAGCGCGACGCTGACCGACGCCGCCTATGGTGAACGCCTCGTAGAAATCCTGGCCCAGGCCCACGGGCACGTCTCGGTGGAAATCACCGAAGACGCGCTGGTCGGCGATATTCAGGTCACGCGCCAGACCATCCAGAAGCTGCAGGCCATCGGCGCCAAGGTCTATATCGATGACTTCGGCACCGGTTTTTCGGCCTTGAGCTACCTGCATCAGTTTCCAGTGGATTTCATCAAGATCGACCGCAGTTTCGTGGTGGCCCAGCGCGACCCCAAAGGCGCCCAAGTCATGACTGGCATGCTGCGCTTCTGTGAGGCGCTGAACCTGGGTGTGGTGGTGGAAGGCGTGGAAACCGCCGAGCAGTTGGCCTTTCTGAACACCGGCGCCGAATTGATTATCCAAGGCTGGTATTTCAGCAAGGCACTGCCGGCAGATCAGTTGGAAGACTTTGTGCGTGAGCGCGCCGCCTTGGCGCAAGCCTAATACCCGCGCTGAGTCTGTTCGATCTCCTCGACCAACCCGTCGATTCCCGCCAGGCGCGCACGGTTGTCGTGGTCCCAGGGGTGAAAGCCGGGTTTGAAGTAATGCAGCCACGGCACCAGCATCCGTGGGAAAACTCCCTTGGGCCCATACAGAAATTTCAGCATGCGCCAGAAGCCTTTCAGGTGCCCGCCGGACTTGCGGTCAGCGATCAGCAGGCGCAGGTGGAAATCGAAGACCACCAGCCAGAAAAACACCGTGGTGGTGAGCATGGTCCCGGTACGCAATAAATAGCGCTTGGGCCCGGGCTTGATCACGGTGTTCCAGACATCGAAGGCCACCGCTTTGTGTTCGGTTTCCTCCAGGGCATGCCAGTACCACATCTGTTGGTAGCCCTTGAGTGAATCGCCGAAGCGAGACGGGTCGCTCAGCAGGATTTCGGCCAGCATCGCAGTGTAGTGTTCAAGGGCAATGGTCACGGCCAGGTTGAAGGAGGCTGGCAGGTGTTTTTTCTGCAGGTCGAGGATGAACTTCAACCGACGGTCCAGCGTGTGCGCTGGTAAGCCGGCCGCTTGCAGCAGATCGTTGTAGGCCACGTGTTCGCGGCTGTGCATGGCCTCCTGGCCGATAAAACCCTGGATCTCTTTCTTCAGCGCTGGATCGTCGATGCGTTGGCGGTAGTGGCGCACGCTGTCCATGAAAAACAGCTCGCCCTGGGGGAATAGCAGCGACAGTGCGTTGAAGAAGTGCGTGATGAACGGCCCCTGTTCATGCCAGTTTTTGATGCGCTCGGCGGGCAGGGCGAAATGAATGTCACGGCGGATCGGCAGCATAGTGCGTGCTCCTGTTCAGAGACGAGGCTCGTCGTTGGTTTCAAGCACCGGTGTGCGGGGTTTCGGCGCCATGCGCTGGCTGGCGAACACCACCAGGGCTTGATAGGCCGCCGGCAGACAGCGGGCGAGCAGGTCGAGGAAATAGGCGTCGCGGCCGATCAGCACGCGACGTTTGTTTTTACGCACCCCGTGCAGGATCACCTTGGCGGCCTGGTCGGGGTCGGTGATGAACAGCTTTTCGAAGTCGGCGCGGGCCTGCTGCTCGCTGTGGATCAGGAACCCGGTCATGTTGGCGTCGATACGGCTGCTGCGGCAGATATCGGTGCGTATCCCACCGGGGTGCACGCAGGTGGCCGATACGCCGCAACGTTGCATGTCCAGCTCTTGGCGCAGGGATTCGGTAAAGCCACGCACGGCAAACTTGGTGGCGTTGTAGCCGCTCATGCCCGGTTGGGCAAACAGGCCGAACACGCTGGAGGTGTTGACGACATGGCCTTCTCCTGAGGCTTTCAGGTACGGCAGAAACGCCTTGGTGCCATGGACCACTCCCCAGAAGTTGATGCCGACAATCCATTCCAGGTCGGCGTAGTCCACACCCTCCACCGTACTCGACAAGGCCACCCCTGCATTGTTGAAGACCAGGTTGACCCGGCCGTGTTCGGCCACGCAGCGCGCAGCCCAGTCCTCCATGGCCCGGCGATCGGACACATCCAGCACTTGGGTGGTGATCAGCACGGGGGCCAGGGTGGAGGCCTTGATCAATGCCAACGTCTGTTCCAGCCCCTGGCTGTTTTTGTCCGCCAGTGCCAGGTGGCAACCTTCCCGTGCCAGGGCCATTGCCAGGGCGCGGCCCATGCCGGATGCCGCGCCGGTAATGGCCGCTACGCGGCCGTTGAATGACTTCATGACAGGCTCCCTTCGGCAGTGGAATGGGCTGTAGGCACAGGACGGTGGGGCGCATGGATCGGCACCCGACTGGTCACATAGTCCTTGAGCGCAAACTGGCGGGTGACGCGTTTGAAGCGCCAGGTCGAGCCCGGCCACAAGGTGGTGTTTTTGCCCGTGCGTGGGTCCAGGTACCAGCTTCGGCATCCGCCGGTGTTCCAGATGGTGCGCTTGAGTTTGGCTTGCAGCTGTTGGTTGTAGGCGCTCTCCACGCTGGGTTTGACGTCCACGCTGGCGATGCGATGTCGCTGCATTTGCTCAAGTGCATCGAGAATGTAGGTCACCTGGGCTTCAATCATCAGGATCATCGAGTTGTGCCCCAGGCCGGTGTTGGGCCCGACGATCAGGAACAGGTTGGGATAGCCGGGCACCGTGGTGCCCTTGTAGGCATGGGCGCCGTCTCGCCAGGCATCCATCAGGTCCACGCCGTCGCGCCCGATGATGCAGTCGCGGGGCAGGGGGTCAGTGGCCTGGAAGCCGGTGCCGAAGATCAGGCAGTCGGCTGGGTGCTTGATACCGTCGGCAGTGATCACCCCGTCTGCTTCGATGCGCAGCACGTTGTCGGTGACCACTTCGACATTGCTTCTCGACAGCGCGGGGTAGTAGTCATTGGAAATCAGCACGCGCTTGCAGCCGATGGTGTAGTCCGGGGTCAGGGTCTTGCGCAGGGAAGGGCGTGCCACTTGTTTATGCAGATGGCGCAGGGCAATTTTCTGCACCATTTTCATCAGCCGTGGGTGCAGGGCAAAGCCGACCACGCGGCCTTCCAGAGCCCAATAAAAGGCACTACGCACCAGGCGTTGGGTGAAGGGCAGGTGCTTGAACAGCCAGCGTTCGAGAGGTGAGATTGCCCGGTCCGGCTTGGGCATGATCCACGGTGGCGTGCGCTGGAACAGGTCCAGATGAGCCACTTGGGACGCAATCTGCGGCACGAACTGAATGGCGCTGGCGCCGGTGCCGATCACCGCCACGCGCTTGCCCTTCAAGGAGTACGCGTGGTCCCACTGCTGTGAGTGGAAGCGTTTGCCCTTGAAGCTGTCGAGTCCCGGGATATCCGGCAGCGCCGGACGCGACAGGCCGCCCATGCCCGACACCAGCACCCGCGCGCTGACCTGGCGGCCATCACTGAAGCGCAATTGCCAGCGCTGGTGTTGCTCATCGAATACCGCCCGCTCAAGGCCCATGCCGAAACGCAAGTAGGGCGCCAGCTCGTAGCGCGTGGCGCATTGCTCCAAGTACGCACGGATTTCTGCCTGGGGCGCGAACTGCCGCGTCCAGTCCGGGTTGGGCGCGAAGGAAAACGAATACACGTGGGACTGCACATCGCAGGCGCAGCCTGGGTAGTGGTTGTCACGCCAGGTGCCGCCGAGGGTGTCGGCCTGCTCGGCGATAAAGAAGTCGGTGAACCCGGCCTTCTTGAGCTTGATCGCCATGCACAAGCCGGCAAAGCCGGAGCCGATGATGGCGATATCGATTGAGTCGCTCTGGGCATTCATAAGCATTCCTTCATGGGCATCGGGTGTGCTCCTTTTCTTGTTGTGTCTTTTAGATAGAACACCATTGCAAAGAAAAATTGAATTACTTATTTTAAAAAAGATTTTAAATAATCTACCTGAAAATATCACCTACGCTAGTCCCAGGTTCCTCATGTGCGACTTGTCCGACGGACAGGCGCGATATTCAGGTCCAGGGTGTGGGCGATAGCTGAGGCTTTGATCAATTCCGGTCAGGTCGACAGCAGCAGGGAAGCAGAGGACCGAGCTATGGCTGTTGAATGGGTTATCGCTGCGGCTGTATTGATAGGCGCGAGCGCCATTTCATGGGGGTTTAGTGCGTGGATGACTCGGCGCATTGAAGCCGCCGTTCCGGGCAGCGGGCGTTTTGTGGAGGTGGACGGCGAACGCTTTCATTATTACGAAGAGGGCAAGGGCCCACCGCTGCTGATGATTCATGGGCTGATGGGCAGCAGTCGCAACCTGACGTATGCCCTGTCCGGGCAGTTACGTGAGCACTTCCGCGTTATCACGCTCGATCGTCCTGGATCGGGTTACTCCACGCGTCATAAAGGCACCGCTGCGGACCTGCCGGCCCAGGCGCGGCAAGTGGCGGCCTTTATCAATACGCTGGGCCTGGATAAACCCATAGTGTTGGGGCATTCCCTGGGCGGGGCGATTTCCCTGGCGCTGGCCCTTGACCATTCCCACGCGGTGTCGGGGTTGGTGTTGGTGGCGCCACTGACCCATCCACAACCCACTTTGCCGCTGGTGTTCTGGTCACTGGCGGTGCGACCGGCTTGGCTGCGGCGCTGGGTGTCTCACACCCTCACGGTGCCTATGGGCCTGTTGACGCGCCGTGCCGTGGTCAAAGGCGTGTTCGCACCGGACAGCGCCCCCGACGATTTTGCCACCCGTGGAGGCGGGCTGCTGGGCATGCGCCCCGATAACTTCTATGCCGCGTCCAGCGAGATCGCCCTGGTCAACGACGACCTGCCGGAGATGGTCAAGCGCTACCCGCAATTGACGCTGCCCATCAGCCTGATCTACGGCGCGCAGGACAAGGTCCTCGACTTTCGCAAACACGGCCAGGCCCTGGCCGATAAGGTCCCAGGGCTGAAGCTGCAGTTGGTGGAGGGGCGCGGGCACATGTTGCCGATCACTGCCACCGCGCGGGTGGTGGAGGCGGTGCAACAGCTGGCGAAGCGTGCGCGGCCAGCGCAAACCGCGGCTATCCTGCATCCTCCGTTTGCCCTGACAAGCCAATAATCGTGGCACTCACCGCGGGTTGTACCGTTCGAAATGCTTGCCCTAGAGACCTGACCAAGCGCCTGCAAAAGAGACTGTCCGGTCACGCAAAAAAGGCCTCGAAAAACTAGTTGACGACCTAACGATTCCGCGCTATTTATTTAAAAAAATATTTCAATGTTTCTTTTGAAATGATTTTTGAAATGCCTAAGAGCGAATAAAAATGAAAAAAACGTCTTTTATCGCATGGTTGATTGCTCGGAGCATCCAACGCTCCCTGAACCTGTTTTCCGCCTCCCTGCAACGGAGGCTGCCATGAATCAGACACTGGCAGCTCCAAGCATCTGGACCGACGGCAAGCGTCACCTGTGGTGGTTGGGCATCATGCCCTTGGCCACGCCTTTATTGTCCGGCGCATTGGCCATCACCACCGGTGTCCAGCAACTCTGGTGGGTCGGTGTATTGGTGATCTTCGGCCTGATCCCGCTGATCGATGGCTTGCTCGGTGAAGACGTGAGCAACCCGCCCGAATCCGCCGTCAGCCATCTCGAATCGCAACGTTACTACCGCTGGATCGTTTACACCGGCGTGCTCTTTGTTATCTCGTCGGTGGTGATCACCGGTTGGCTCGCCGCTGGCGGTATCGACTGGATCATCCAGGGTGGGCTGTTGCAGGCTGCCGCTAGCCTGGAACCGTCGAGCGGTTTGTCCCATGCGGCCAGCTACATCACCACACGTACTCAACTGCATGGCGAAGTGAGTGCGTTCACTTACCTGGGCATGGCCATGTCGACCGGCGCCGCAACTGGCATCGCGATCAACACCGCCCATGAACTGGGGCACAAACCCAATGCGCTGGAAGTGTTCCTGGCCAAGGTCACCCTGGCCCCGACGTTCTACGGTCACTTCTACACCGAACACAACCGTGGCCATCACGTACGCGTTGCAACACCAGAAGACCCAGCCAGTTCGCGGCTGGGGGAGAGCTTCTGGGCCTTCCTGCCACGCTCGGTCTGGTTCAGTGCCCGATCGGCCTGGAATCTGGAGCGCGAACGCCTGCGCAAGCTCGGCCTGCCGGCCTGGCACTGGCAGAACGGCGTGCTCAGCGCCTGGATGTACAGCGTGGTGTTGTGGGGCGCAATGATCGCCTGGCTGGGGGCAGCAGTGATTCCTTTCCTGATCATCCAAGGCATCTACGGTTTCTCGCTGCTGGAAGTGGTGAATTATGTAGAGCACTACGGCCTTAAACGTCAGAAATTGCCCAATGGTCGCTACGAGCGTTGTTCGCCACGGCATTCATGGAACAGTAATCGCATTGTTACCAATATCTTTCTGTTCCAGTTGCAACGGCACTCGGATCACCATGCCAACCCCACACGTAGTTATCAGTCGTTGCGTCACTTTGATGAGTCGCCGCAACTGCCGTATGGCTATGCGAGCATGATTGTCTGGGCTTATGTGCCTTACTTGTGGCGACGGCGCATGGATCATCGGGTACTGAATCATTACGCGGGGGATATTACCCTGACCAATCTTCAGCCGTCACAGCGCTTGAAGTATCTGGAGAAGTACAGCAACAGCGCCAAACCGTTCTAAGTTCAACTTTACAGTGTTTGTGTACTCGGGGTCTGGATGCCGCGCAGGTCTTTATCGCCCGCCCGTTTCCAGATCAGTTGCCAGAAAGTTGTTTGACCCGAACAAAAATAATTAAAGGGAAGGACGTACACCATGCAATCACCTGCCACCTTCACCACCCATATCGTATTGGCTGCGCTGGGCCTGATCGCCTATCACCAGGCCCAGGCCGCCCGTATCGAACCCGCCGGCAGTGCGTTTACCGCCCAAGGGCCCATCAGTTTTTCAAAAGGCGCGCTGATCAGTGCTGATTGCACCATCAAAGTGGCCGGCAAGGTGGCGGCTGATGGTTCATCGGTAAACGTCGACAAAGTCGAATTCGACGGCGGCCTCAAGTGCAGCCGGGTGGAAGCCATCAACTTGCCTTGGGTACTCGTCGCGAAAGACACCAAGAGTGGTTCCATGTCGAAGATCGCCGTGGATGTCCATGCCTTTGGTTTGGGCGGCAAGTGCGGGCCATCCACTGCCGACGGTACATGGGACAACGCCACCGGCAAGTTGGAAGCCACGAATGTGCCCATCGGCGAAGACTGCAAAATCAAGACGGTATCTATCAAGATGCCGCCGACCTTTAAAGTTGTTGAATAACCGCTGGAAGTTGTTGCGGTAATTGAATTGAGATTTGGCTGGAAAGGGAAGTTCTGCAGTTTCACCGTGACCTCTCGATCATGGCCATTACCCCTGGCGAAATGAATTCGCCATAACATGTGAGGAAAAACAATGAAAAGCTTGAAAACTCTCGTGTCGTTGACTGCTTTGACTGTTTGCATGGGTGCTGCTTCGATGGCGAATGCCTACAGCATCAGTCCTGTCAGCACAAACTTCTCCGCGCCAGGCACCATTTCGGTGAAGTCACCGTCGTCCTTCCAGGCCACCGTTAACTGTGGCGCCACCTTTACCGGGAACGTCGATGCGACCGGTGTTGCCAAGATCACCAACGTCGCCGTCACCGGTGGCGGCCTGTGTGCGCTGCCTAAAATTACCGGCTTGCCTTGGACGTTGATTGCCACCGGTCCTGCTGCCGGGTCAGTGACCAACGTCGGCTACACCATTGCCTCTTCGATTCTGTATCCCGCCTCCAATTGCGGGCCTTCCACCATCACCGTGGGCTACAGCGGTGGTGTGCTGACCGCTACCAACCAGACCCTGAGCGGCAGCTGCACCGTGGTAAGCCTGAGTGTTACCCCAAGCCCTGCACTGACCATCGTGCCTTGAAGAAGGCCTGAGAACAAAGGGTTGATCACCCGGTGAAAAACTGGCGCCTCCACAGGGCGCCAGTTCATGAATTGCAAGCCGCAAGACGAACCGGCAGGGCTGGCTCAGAGATAATAATAAGGAGTGCCGCATGAATAATAAGAAACAACATGTGCAGGTTTTGCTGGGGCTGGCGTTGATGGGCGGGGCTATGGCGACGGCACCCGCACAGGCCGGCGGTTTTTCAACACCGACCTACGGGGCGCCAGGGTGGGGCCGGGCATTTGCCGGTGGTTCACTGTTTAAGAACGACCCGAGCTCAGCGTACAACAACCCGGCGGCCATGGCGTTTGTGGAGCACAACGTTGCGCAATTTACGGTCGACTACGCGCGCATCAAGATCAAGTACAAGGGCGATGCCTCTGATTATGCGGGCAACCCCATTTCCAATACGCCATTGGATGCCAATGGTTTTCCCGATGGGACGGCGACTACGGTCAATAACAATGACGGTGGGCAGGGCGGGTTTACGGCCTGGTTGCCAACCGGGTTCATGGTCATGCCCCTCGGGGATCGCTTCGCGTTCGGCTTGAGCCAAGTTGTGCCCCAGGGCATGCGCTCTACCTGGGATGAGAACTCGAAACTGCGCGACTTTGCAGTGGACACCAAAATCGAAACTGTGGGGCTGACCGGCTCCCTGTCCTTCAAAGTGAATGATCAGTTCTCCATCGGAGGCGGGGTGATCGTTCAGCACAGCAAGGGGTTCGTCAGCCAGAACGTCGACTTGCTGTCTGCCGCTGCAGTGTCCGATTCGGTGCTGGGTGGCATCAATTTCCCATCGGATGTTGGTCATGCGTTGATGCGTGTCAAAGTTGACAATATTTCGGCGGGCTGGTTTACCGGCGTGGTCTGGAAGCCCACAGAACGAGATACGCTTGGCTTGAATTACCACGCCAAGATCAAGAACAAGATGACCGGCAAATACAATATTTACGCCGATCAGTTTTCCTACAACTTGATGACCCAACCGAGTCCGTTTGGCGGTAGCGGTACGTTGGTGAACACCGCTTATCCAGGGTTGGAGTTGGCACCGGACGGCGCCCACGCCAGCGTGCAGTTGGACATTCCTGCCACGGCGGGTCTGGACTGGGTACACCAGTTCAACGATCGTTTCACCTTGGGAGCGAGCGTGACCTGGACGGAGTGGTCCTCGTTCAAGGACCTGACGCTTAACTCCGGCGGCACCACTATTGTGTCCATTCCCTACAACTACAAGAACACCTGGATGTACTCCCTCGGTGGCGACTATCGGGTTACCGATGAGCTGACCTTGCGTGCAGGTGTCGCCCTTGATCAGACACCTACCCGCAATTCGACTCGCGACCCGCGAATCCCGGATGGCGACCGTACATTCCTGTCGTTGGGGGCCGGCTACGACGTGAAAGCAATCAAGGGGCTGAGTGTTGACTTGGCCTATTCCCACCAGTTTGTGCAAGAGGTCAAGCTCAAGACCCAAAACGTCGATCGCCTCGGTGGCGCAAGCCTGAATGGCAAAGCCGAATCTTCAGGTGATGTTGTTTCTGTTTCGGCTACCTACGCGTTCTAGTTCAATGCCCCAACATTAGGGATAAACGCGCCAAGCGCATCTTGGTGCGTTTATCCTCGATGTTTCTTTTTAACGGGATGCTCGCGTAACCCGTTCATGTCTCCTAATTATCTCCACGTGAGAAATTAATAGTTGTTGGCAACTCTCCCGCTTTTTCAAGCGTCGATCGGCTGCGCGTTTAGTTGCGTGGTTTGGTACTACTCATCACTCAGATTATTCCTATTTCAGCTCATGTTCAGATGCAAGAGATTTGTTCTACCCGAACCGCAATGGTTTCAGGGAAGAACAATGTAGGTCGAACAGAGCGTTGATGATTTGGCTGTATCAAGAGAACTGTGGTTTACGCAGGGCTTTTTGAACATGGCCATTACTCCAGGCGATTAAAACTCGCCTTTATCGATGAGGAATAATAATGATGAACTTGAAAACTCTGGTGTCGTTGTCTGCCCTGGCTGTTTGCATGGGTGTTGCTTCTATGGCCAATGCGTACAGTATCACTCCTGTCAACACCAGTTTCTCCGCGCCCGGCACGATCTCGGTGAAATCGCCATCTTCCTACCAGGCAGCGGTCAATTGCGGGGCGACCTTCACCGGTAACGTCGACGCCGCTGGCGTTGCCAAAATCACGGATGTGGCCATTACCGGTGGTGGGCTTTGCAGTCTGCCCAACATCACGGGCTTGCCTTGGACCCTGACGGCTACCGGTCCAACAGCAGGTTCAGTGACCAACGTCGGATACACCATTGCGGGCTCGATTCTGTACCCAGGCTCCAATTGTGGCGCGTCGACTATCACTGGCAACTACAGCGGTGGCGTATTGACGGCGACCAATCAACCCCTGGCAGGCAATTGCACCGTGGTGAGCTTGAGCGTCAAGCCAACCCCGGCGTTCACCGTTGTTCCTTGAGGATGGCGTGAGCGCAAGGGGCTGATCGCCCGTTAAACGACAGGCGCCTCCAAAGAGGCGTCTGTTGCGACTGCGTGCCCCAGGGCATGCACTCCACCTGGGACCCAGACTCGAAAGTCCGTGGGTTTGCAGTGGACACCAAGATCGAAACCGTGGGTTTGACGGGAGCCTTGTCGTTCAAGGTCAACGACCGGTTCTCCGTTGGCGGAGGGATGATTGTCCAGCACAGCAAGGGGTTCGTCAGCCAGAACGTCGACGTGTTGTCAGCGGCGGCGGTGTCGGACTCTGAACTGGGCGGCATTCCTTTTCCGTCGGACGTCGGCAGCGCGCTGATGCGAGTAAAGGTCGACAATGTGTCAGTTGGCTGGTTTTCCGGTGTGGTCTGGAAACCCACGGAAAACGACGCCCTGGGCTTGAACTACCACGCCAGGATCAAGAACAAGATGACTGGCAAGTACAACATCCATGCCGATCAATTTTCCTACAATCTCATGACTCAACCGAGTCCCTTCGGCGGCAGCGGTACGCTAGTGGGCGTGGCCTATCCGGGGCTTGAGCTGTTTCCGGACGGTGCCCACGCCAGCACCCAATTGGACATTCCTGCCACCGCAGGCCTGGACTGGGTACACCGATTCAATGACCGACTTACCCTGGGCGCGAGTGTGGTCTGGACGCAGGGGTCATCGTTCAAGGACCTGACACTCAGGTCTGGGGGCATCACAATCGTCTCTATTCCCTACACCTACAGGAACACCTGGATGTACGCCCTCGGTGGCGACTTCCGTGCGACCGATGAACTGACCTTGCGCGCAGGTGTGGCCATTGACCAGACACCAACGCGCAATTCGACCCGTGATCCGCGCATCCCGGACGGCGATCGGACCTTCCTGTCGCTCGGTGCAGGGTATGACGTGAAGGCAATCGAGGGCCTGACCCTCGATGTAGCTTACTCCCACCAGTTCGTTCAGCCGGTGAAGTTGAAGACTCAGAACGTCGACCGGCTGGGGGCGGCAAGTCTGGATGGCAAAGTGAATGCCTCCGGCGATGTCGTGAGCCTGTCGGCCACCTATACGTTCTGACCTTTCAGGGCGGTGATCCCTTTAGATGACGGGTTGACCCGGCGGCCCATTCAGCCGCCGTTTTTTTCGTGCAGGCGTTAAATAAATATTTCAAAACAAAATTTGAATATAGTTTTCGAATTTTGTAGTGTGGCGTTACGCCGCATGTCATCCGACCTGGCGCACGTAGGCCGTACCCTGAATCGAGTAGAGGTATCTCCATGGTTATCTGGTTACTGGTGGGTTTCGCAGCAGCGATCGCCCTGGCATATCGACAAGCTGTCGCCACCTTATGGTTGGTCACGGGCCTGATCTGGCTGGCAGCGGGTTACCTGTTCAACGTGGTGGCCGGTTTCGGCACCGCTGTCGCGGCGATACTGGTAGTGGCGCCCGCGTTGCTGATGACGATCAAACCCCTGCGCCGCACCTTGCTGACCCGTAGGGCCCTGGGCCTGTTTCGTACGATCATGCCGGCGATGTCTGACACTGAACGCGCCGCCATCGAGTCCGGCACCGTGTGGTGGGATGCCGAGCTGTTCAGCGGCAAGCCCAACTGGCAGCGCCTGCTGCAAGCGGCACCGGCTAGCCTGAGCGCTGAAGAGCAAGCCTTCCTCGACAACGAAGTGGAAACCCTGTGCGACATCGCCAACGACTGGGAAACCACCCAGATCTGGCAGGACATGTCGCCCGAAGGCTGGCAGTACACCAAGGATGCCGGGTTCCTTGGCATGATCATTCCCAAGCAATACGGCGGTAAAGGCTTCTCCCACTACGCGCACTCCCAGGTGGTGATGAAGCTGTCGACCCGTTGCTCGGCGGCGGCGATTTCGGTGATGGTGCCCAATTCCCTCGGCCCGGCCGAACTGCTGCTGCATTACGGCACCGATGCCCAGCGCAATTACTACCTGCCGCGTCTGGCGAGGGGTGAAGACATTCCGTGTTTTGCCCTGACCAGCCCGTATGCCGGCTCCGATGCAGGGGCAATTCCCGACCTGGGCATCGTCTGCAAAGGCACCCACGAGGGCGAGGAAGTTCTGGGCTTCCGTGTGACCTGGGACAAGCGCTACATCACCCTGGGCCCGATTGCGACGGTGCTGGGCCTGGCGTTTCGCGCAGAAGACCCGGATGGGTTGCTCGGCGCTCCCGGTTCACTCGGCATCACGTGCGCACTGATCCCAACGTCCCATCCCGGCGTCAACAGTGGCCGCCGTCATTGGCCGCTGAACGCGGTATTCCAAAACGGTCCTACCACCGGCAAGGACGTGTTCATTCCGCTTGAGTGGGTGATCGGCGGTCGTGAACAAGTCGGCAACGGCTGGCGCATGCTGATGGAATGCCTGGCGGCCGGCCGGGCGATTTCGCTGCCATCGGCCAACGTCGGCCTGGGCAAGGTGGCGGTGCGCGGCACCACCGCCTATGCCGCGATGCGCAAACAATTCGGCCTGCCCATCGGCAAGTTCGAAGGCGTACAGGCACCCTTGGCGCGCATGGCCGGGCACTTGTATGCCTGCGATGCGGTGCGCAAGGTCTCGGTGGCGTCCCTGGACGCGGGTGAGAAACCGTCGGTGATCTCGGCCATTGCCAAGTACCACGTCACCGAGCGTGCGCGGATCATCGTCAATGACGGAATGGATATCGTCGCCGGCAAGGGCATCTGCATGGGCCCCAACAACTTCCTGGCCCGTGCCTACCAGCAAAGCCCCATTGCCATTACGGTGGAAGGCGCGAACATCATGACGCGCTGCCTGATCATCTTTGGCCAGGGCCTGATCCGCTGCCATCCCTATGTGTTCCGCGAGATGGAAGCTGCGCGTAATCCGGACCGGCGCAAGGCGCTGGAAGCCTTCGACAGTGCCATGTTTGGCCATGTGAGTTTTGTGTTGGCCAATACCGTACGTGCAGCGGTGCATTCCCTTACAGGCGGGCGGTTGATCGCTGCCCCGGCCAAGACCGAGCCGGCACTGGCATCCTACTACCGCCAGGCCAATCGCCTGTCAGTGGTACTCGCGCTGATCTCGGACATTTCCATGGGCGTGCTGGGCGGTGCCCTCAAGCGTAAGGAAAGTATCACTGGGCGCCTGGGGGATATGCTGTCGCAGTTGTACATCCTGTCCTGCGTACTCAAGCGTTTTGAGGACGACGGCCGGCCCCAGGCGGATCTGCCGTTGGTGCATTGGTCGGCCCAGGATGCGTTGCTGCGGGCCCATGAAGCGCTGGCGGAAGTGCTCGACAACTACCCATCGAAACCTGCGGCGGCGGTGGTGCGTGGCCTGACATTCCCGTTCGGGATCCCATTGCGCAAACCGTCGGACCGTCTGCTGGCCCAGGTGGCCGACGTGGTGCAGACACCAGGCGAAACCCGTGACCGCTTACTGGCCAACTCCTACATCCCACGTCCGGAAATCGACAAGCTGGCCTACGGCGAACTGGGTTTCCGTCTGTTGCCGCAGGTGGAGCTGATCGACGCGCGACTCAAACCTGCCGTCAAGCAAGGCCTGATCGAACCGATGCCTATCTCCGCAACGGCCTTCACCGGCTGGCGCGTCAGGGCGCGGGCGCTGGACCTGATCAGCGACGACGAAGACACCTTGCTCGGGCGCTACGTGGAATACGCCGATCACGGCATCCAGGTGGACGACTTCCCGCAGGACTTCGGGTTGCTGGAGGCATTGCAGCAGCGCAAGCAAGCGCTGGAGCCCGTGCCAAAGCGCCGAACCGCCCAAGGTGAAAACGCCTCGGTCAGTTGAGTGGCACTGAATGTACACGGTCAGTGTGGGAGCCGGCTTGCCTGCGATGCAGACGACTCGGTGCATCAGAAACACCGAGGTGATGCCATCGCAGGCAAGCCAGCTCCCACATTGATCGGGTTTACACGTCAAGACAGTGGGTTTACCTATGAGTGACAGCTACCTTACTTTCGTTAATTCCCCTTGGGGCCGTCGCTTGGCCCAGGCCGTTGGTTTACCGCAACCCTTGCCACTGCAACGTCACCGCAGCGGCCAGCAGGGCATGGCCAATCCGGTGATCGTCGCCGGAGCAGGGCGCCTGGCCGCCGAGGTGCGGCGGATTTTCGCGGCTACCGATACCGTTGTCGGCACCCCGGCCACGCTCAAGGCGCCTTCCACGGTGAAAGTGCAGGGCGCCGTGTTTGATGCCAGCGCCGTGGCCGATCTGCAACAGTTGGATGAGTTGTATGTGTTCTTTCACGCCAACGCCAAGCGCCTTGGCCACCACGGGCGCGTGGTGGTGCTCGGCACCGCGCCGGAACAGTGTCAGGATTTGCCCCAGGCCATCGCCCAACGCGCCCTCGAAGGCTTGGTGCGCTCGCTGGCCAAGGAGCTGCGCCGGGCGATCACCGTGCAGTTGATCTACGTGGCGCCCGGTGCTGAAGACGCGCTGGACAGCAGCTTGCGTTTCTTCTTGTCGCGCCGGTCGGCCTATGTATCCGGGCAGGTGGTACGTCTTGTAAAGCCCGTGGACGGTCACGTCACGGTCAACTGGGACAAACCCTTCGCCGGTCGTCGCGCCCTTGTCACCGGTGCTTCTCGTGGCATCGGTTTGGCGATTGCCCAGGTGCTGGCGCGGGACGGCGCCCATGTCGTGTGCGTGGACGTGCCCCAGGCCCAGGCGTCGCTGCAACATGCGGCGGACAGTGTCGGCGGTTCTGCGCTGCCCCTGGACATCACCGCGACGGACGCCGCCGCATTGCTGCAAGCCCATGTCAGCCAATACGGCGCTTTTGATGTGGTGGTGCATAACGCCGGGATCACCCGTGACAAGACCATCGCCAAAATGACCGAGGCCGCCTGGCGCAGCGTGTTGGCGGTGAACCTTGAAGCGCCGTTGCAACTGAGCAATGCCTTGTTGGACAGCCAAGGCCTCACGCCTGGGGGCCGTATCGTTTGTGTCTCGTCGATTTCCGGCATCGCCGGCAACCTCGGGCAAAGTAATTACGCCACTTCCAAGGCAGGCGTAATCGGCCTGGTGCAGGGCCTGGCACCGCGTGCGGCGGCGCAGCAGGTGACGGTGAATGCGGTGGCGCCAGGGTTCATCGAAACCCAGATGACCGCAAAGATCCCGCTGATGATCCGTGAAGCCGGGCGGCGCATGAATTCGCTGTCCCAGGGCGGGCAGCCCATCGACGTGGCCGAGACCATCGCCTGGCTGGCGCATCCTGCTTCCGGCGGGGTCAACGGCCAAGTCGTACGGGTGTGCGGCCAAAGCCTGCTAGGAGCCTGAGCCATGGACTACGTGACGCAAATCATCGATCCGCCGCCCTCACGCACCCGCTTGCTGCTGGACGGCGTGCGTGCCTTGCGCAAACCCAAGCTTGACGGTGCGCCCGTGCTGCCCAAGGAGCGCCTGGTGCGCTCGGCGGTGGCGTTGTCTGCCGGCGACATCGCTGCTTATGGCCGCGCCTGTGGCTTTCGCCGCGAGCAGGGCGTGCCGTTGTGCTATCCCCATGTGCTGGCGTTTCCGTTGCACTTGATGCTGCTGACCCGTCCCAGCTTCCCGTTCCCGGCCAGTGGCATGGTGCACCTGGCCAATCGCATCCGTCAGCACCAGCGTTTGCACGAAGGCCAGGCGTTGCGCATTGAGGTGTATTGCGAGCGTTGGGTTGCCCATCCCAAGGGGCAGGCGCTGAGTATTGCCACCCGTGCCTTCGGTGCCGACACGCTGGTATGGGAAAGCGACAGTCTGTACCTGCGCCGTGATGCGAAAGACCCTGTCGGCGAGCCCTGGGAGGACGCTTTGCCGTTGCAGGAGGAAGGCTTGTTACGTACCCAGCGCTGGGTGTTGCCCGCCGACCTGGGCCGGCGTTTTGCCAAGGTGTCGGGGGATTTCAACCCGATCCACACCTCGGTGATCGGCGCCAAACTGTTCGGCTTTCGTCGCGCTATCGCCCATGGCATGTGGACGCTGGGCCGCGCGCTCGCTGCCCAGCAACCGCCCGGCGGCCTGGACCAGGCCGAGGCGCATTGTGACTTCAAGTTACCGATCTTCCTGCCCGGCCAGGTCGCGCTGTGGCGCCGCCCGGTGACCGGTCCGCGCCGCGAATTCGAAGTGCGCAATTTCGCCGGTGACAAACCCCATATGCGTGGCCTTTTCATCTGGAAAGAGAACCTGGAATGAGTGAATACAGCTTCAACCCGGCCCCGGTCCGACGCGTGGCGATCATCGGCGGTAACCGCACCCCTTTTGCTCGCTCCAACACGGTATACGCCCACGACAGCAACCAGGACCTGCTGGTCGCCGCCCTGCAAGGCTTGGTCGACCGCTACAACCTGCACGGCCAACGCCTCGGTGAGTTTGCCGCCGGGGCGGTGATCAAACATTCGCGCGATTTCAATCTGGCGCGAGAGTCGCTGCTGTCTACCACGTTGTCGCCGGATACGCCGGCCTACGATGTGCAGCAAGCCTGCGGCACCGGGCTGGAAGCGGCGTTGCTGGTGGCGAACAAGATTGCGCTCGGTCAGATCGAGGTGGGTATCGCCGGTGGTGCCGACACCACCTCCGACGCGCCTATCGGCATCAATGAATCCCTGCGCCACACCTTGCTCGCGGCCAACCGAGCCAAGGGCATGGGTGACAAGCTGAAGACACTGCTCAAGGTGCGGCCAGCGATGTTCTTCAAACCGCTGCTGCCACGCAATGGCGAGCCCCGCACCGGTTTGTCCATGGGCGAACACTGCGAGGAAATGGCCAAGCGCTGGCAGATCAAGCGCCTGGCCCAGGACGAGTTGACCCTCACCAGCCATCAGCGCCTGGAGGCGGCCTACAAACGCGGCTTCTTCGACGACTTGATCAGCCCCCATCGCGGCCTGGCCCGCGACAATAACCTGCGCGCCGATGCCAGCCTGGAGAAGCTCGCCGGCCTGTCCCCGGCCTACGACCGGCAAAACGGTACGCTCACGGCCGGCAACTCCACCCCCCTGACCGATGGCGCCTCGGTGGTGCTGCTGGCCAGCGAAGAATGGGCGGCCGCCAACGGCTGGCCGGTGCTGGCTTACCTGCGCACCGGCGAAACCGCGGCGGTGAACTTTGTCGACGGCACCGAAGGCCTGCTGATGGCCCCGGCTTACGCGGTACCGCGCATGCTGGAACGTGAAGGCCTGAGCTTCAAGGATTTTGACTTCTTCGAAATCCACGAAGCCTTTGCCGCCCAGGTGTTGTGCACGCTGAAGGCCTGGGAGGACCCCGATTATTGCCGCGAGCGGCTAGGCTTGGACGCGCCCCTGGGCACCATCGACCGCGCGAAGATGAACGTCAACGGTGGTTCGCTGGGTTGCGGCCATCCCTTTGCGGCCACGGGGGGCCGGCAGTTGGCGGCGCTGGCCAAGATCATCCATGAGAACGGCGGCGGGCGCGGCCTGATATCCATCTGCGCGGCGGGCGGGCTGGGCATTACCGCCATCGTCGAAAAGTAGCTCTATCAAAAACAACAACAAGGAGACTGCCATGAACGCTGTAAGCCTGGAACACACCGAACGGATCTGGTTGAACGCTTACCTGCCCGGCGTCCCGGCGGATATTGACGCCGGTATCGAGGACTACCCATCGTTGCGCGAGGTGTTCCTGGAACACCTGGAGAAGTTTCGCGAGCGGGTGGCGTACGTCAGCATCGGCACCGAAATGACCTACGCCGACTGGCAGGTGCAAGGCGTTGCGTTTGCCGCTTGGCTGCAGGGGCAGGGCGTCAGGAAAGGCGAGCGTGTGGCGCTGATGATGCCTAACTGCTTGCAGTACCCGATCTGCCTGCTGGGCACGATCCTGGCTGGGGCGGTGGTGGTCAACGTCAACCCGCTGTACACCTCCCATGAACTCAAGCACCTGCTCAAGGACAGCGGCGCGGAAACCGTGGTGATTTTCGAAAACTTCGCCCACACCCTGGAAAAAGTCATCACCGGCAGCAGCGTCAAGCGCGTGGTGATCGCGGCCATCGGCGATTTGCTCGGTACGTTCAAGGGCGCGGCGATGAATTTCATCCTTCGCCGTGTGCAAAAGCAGGTGCCGGCGTTCAATCTGCCTGGCTCGGTGCGCTTCAATCAGGTGTTGAAACAGGGGCGGGCGCTCAACCATTTCCCGGTGGAGATGCACCTCGACGCGCTGGCCTTTCTGCAATACACCGGCGGCACCACCGGCGATGCCAAGGGCGTGATGCTCAGCCACCGCAATATCATCGCCAACCTGTTGCAAGCCAAGGCCTGGGTGGGGGATCAACTGGACCAGGACAAGCAGGAAACCAACGTCACCTTGCTACCGCTGTACCACATTTTTTCGCTGACGGTGAATTGCCTGATGTTCATGTGCCTGGGTGGGCGCAACATCCTGATCGCCAACCCGCGGGACGTGAAACGTGTACAGATGATCCTGCGCAAGGAGCGCTTCAACGGGATTGCCGGGGTCAACACCCTGTTTAACGGTTTGCTGGAGAACGAGGCGTTCTGCGCACGGGACTTTTCCGACCTGCGCATGGTGATCGCCGGCGGCATGGCCACGCACACGGCGGTGGCCAAGCGCTGGAAGGAAGTCACTGGGCTGCCGATCATCGAAGGCTATGGCCTCACCGAGTGTTCGCCGGTGGTGAGCATCAGCCCGATCGACATTGCGCGCATGCGCGAGATGGAATTCACCGGCAGCATCGGCGTGCCGTTGCCCTCGACCTGGGTGCGGTTTGTTCGCGAAGACGGTGAGTTGGCTGAGATTGGCGAGCAGGGCGAACTGCAAGTGCGCGGGCCCCAGGTGATGCAAGGTTATTGGCAGCGCCCCGAGGCCACTGCCGAAGTGCTGGATGCCGAAGGGTGGTTGTCGACCGGTGATATCGGGGTAATGGACGCCCGTGGTTACATCCGTCTGGTGGACCGCAAGAAGGATATGATCCTGGTCTCCGGTTTCAACGTTTACCCCAATGAAATCGAGGACGTGGTGGCGCTGCACCCCGCAGTGGCCGAAGTGGCGGCGATTGGCGTAGAAGATGGCGTGACCGGTGAGAAGGTCAAGATCATCGTGGTGCGCAAGGACCCGAACCTGACCCAGGAACAGATTCTTGCCCATTGCCGCGAGTATCTGACAGGTTACAAAATGCCCAAGTATGTGGAGTTCCGCACCACCGAGTTGCCCAAGACCACCGTGGGCAAAGTGCTTCGTCGGGCGCTGCGCTGAGTTGAAGATTTAGGTGATTCAAGTGTGGGCGCTGGCTTGCCTGCGAGAGCGGTGTATCAGTCACATCGCCATCGCAGGCAAGCCAGCTCCCACAGGGTTCGGTGGGTTGGTTTAGAGTGCGTTCACTGTTACCCAGCGTTCTTCGAGGGCAGCTACGCGAATCGCCGTCGCCAGCCGCTCCACCTCCCACGCCGCTTCGAAATCAGTGCCATCCGCGCCTTGACCGGCTATGGCCATGATCAATTCCTGCACTTCCAGCGTCTTTAGTTCGTTGTACCCCAACTGATGCCCCGCCGCCGGACTGAACGCCGCATAACCGGGCAGGGCCGGTCCTGCGAGCACGCGTTGGAACCCGTCCTGGCCCACGCGACACACCTGCAATTCATTCAAGCGCTCCTGATCGAACGCCAGTGTGCCTTTCGTCCCGCTGATCTCGAAACTCAGGTGGTTCTTGTATCCGTGCTTGAGCCAACTGCTGCTCACCGTGCCGCGCGCGCCGTTGGCGAAGCGCAGCAGGGCATGCACCTGGTCATCCACCGCGATGGGTTTGAGCTGCGCGCTGCCGTTGATGGCAGGTCGCCGGGCGTGGACGGTCTGGGTATCGGCACACACACTGACCACATCACCGAGCAGATAGCGCGCCATCGACAGCAAGTGGCTGCCCAGGTCCGCCAGGGCGCCGCCGGCATGCTCGACTTCGCAACGCCACGACCATGGAGAGGCCGAGTCGGCCATGAAGTCTTCGCTGAACTCACCCTGGAAGCTGATGATTTCGCCCAGTTCGCCACCGGCAATCATCTGCCGCGCCAACGTAATCATCGGGTTGTGCTGGTAGTTGTAGCCCACCCGCGTGACGACCCCGGCGGCACTGGCGGCGCGGCGCATGGCGTCGGCTTGTTCCAGGCTCACCGCCAGGGGTTTCTCGCAGTACACCGCCTTGCCCGCCGCGATGGCTGCCATGGCCATGGGGTAGTGCAAATGGTTGGGAGTGGTGATGGCCACTACGTCGACATTGGGATCATTGATCAAGGCTTGCCAGTCGCCGTGGGCCTGGGCAAATCCCCACGCCTTGGCGCAGCGTTGTGCGCGTTCGGTGTCGGCGTCGGCCAGTGCCGCCAGCTTGAGGTGTACCGGCAGTTCGAATACCGCGCGGGCGTTATTGAAGGCCAAGGCGTGGGCACGCCCCATGAAGCCTGTGCCGATCAAGCCGATTCCGAGTTCACGCATTGCCGTGGTCCTTTGGATTATTGTTTTCAGTGGGCTTATTAATGGAATAAAAATTCCCTAAATTCAATAGATGGAATAAAAATTCATTGAGGCCCCGACGATCACCCCGGCGAATGCAGTTATATTCAGGCTCTGACGAAAGCGGCTCAGTTAACAAAAGATAACGTAGCGCCGATTGTCAGACGATTCGAAAGCCCGCTAGGATGGCCCCTGCTTCCTCCAGGCGCTCTAGATTGCAGGTTTCAAGGCCCCGGAAGGCAGCGATAACAATAATAAATGGGAGAAAGGTCTATGAGTGAGCCTGTCATGGGTTGGGTTGTCTGCCGCCCACGCGCCGCACGCAGGGTTGCGATGCTGGCCGCAGCGCTCTCGCTGTTTGGCGCTGTCGCGTTGCCGACGGTTGTCCAGGCCGCCAGCGATACCTCTTTTGCGATTGAATCCCCCAAGGCCGCCAAAGGCCTGATGATCGATGTGGTCCATGCGGGCAAGCGCCTCGTGGCGGTTGGTGATCGCGGGCACATTCTCTATTCCGATGACCAGGGCAGCACCTGGACCCAAGCCAAAGTGCCCACCCGGCAGTTGCTCACGGCGGTGTTTTTCATCGACGACAAGCAAGGCTGGGCGGTGGGTCATGATGCGCAAATTCTTTCCAGTTCCGACGGCGGTGCCACCTGGACCCAGCAGTACCAGGATCTTAAGCGCGAAGCCCCGTTGCTCGATGTATGGTTCAACGATGCCAATCACGGCCTGGCCGTCGGCGCCTATGGCGCGCTGATCGAAACCACCGACGGCGGCAAGACCTGGGAAGACGTCAGCGACCGCCTCGACAACGAAGACCAGTACCACCTCAACGCCATCGCCTCCATCAAGGACGCCGGCCTGTTTATCGTCGGCGAGCAGGGCAGCATGTTCCGCTCCAGCGACGACGGCCAGACCTGGGAAAAACTCGAAGGCCCCTACGAGGGCTCGCTGTTTGGGGTGATCAGCACGGCGCAACCGCGAACCCTGCTGGCCTATGGCTTGCGCGGCAACCTGTACCGGTCGACGGATTTCGGCAGCACCTGGGAGCAAGTTGAGCTCAACGCCGCGCGGGGCGCGCTGGAGTTTGGTTTGTCCGGCGCGACGTTGCTGGAGGACGGCTCGATTGTTGTCGTCGGCAATGGTGGCAGCGTGGTGGTCAGCCATGACGACGGGTTGACCTTCAGCGTATTCAACCGTCCGGACCGGATTTCCCTTTCGTCCGTCACGGCGGCAGGCAATGGCAACTTGATTCTGGCCGGGCAGGGTGGCGTTCGCGTCGCTAAAGCCGATGGCGCCGAACCGACAAAACAATAAGAAGGCGGGGAAAGAATGAGCAGTCATCACAACGATAAAGCGACCTTTCTTGAGCGCCTGATCTTCAACAACCGCCCGGCAGTGATCGTGATCTGCCTGCTGGTGAGCATTTTCCTGTTCTGGCAGGCGACGTTGATTCGCCCCTCCACCAGCTTCGAAAAGATGATCCCGCTCAAGCATCCCTTCATCGAGAAGATGATGGAGCACCGCAATGACCTGGCGAACCTGGGCAACACGGTGCGTATCTCGGTGGAGGCCAAGGACGGCGACATCTTCACCAAGGAATACATGGAGACCCTGCGTCAGATCAACGACGAGGTGTTCTACATTTCCGGGGTCGACCGCTCGGGCCTGAAGTCGCTGTGGAGCCCCAGCGTACGCTGGACCGAAGTGACCGAAGAAGGCTTTGCCGGCGGTGAAGTGATCCCGCAGAGCTACAACGGCTCGCCGGAAAGCCTCGACCAACTGCGCAACAACGTGCTCAAGTCCGGGCAGGTCGGGCGCCTGGTGGCCAACGATTTCAAATCGAGCATCGTTGACATCCCGCTGCTGGAGTCCTACCCGGACCCACAAGACCAGGGCAAGTTGCTGGCCCTCGACTACCGCAAGTTCTCCCATGAACTCGAAGACAAGATCCGCACCAAATTCCAGGAGCAGAACCCTAACGTCCAGATCCACATCGTCGGTTTTGCCAAGAAAGTCGGTGACCTGATCGATGGCCTGATCATGGTGGTGCTGTTCTTCGGCGTGGCCTTTGGCATCACCCTGGTCCTGCTGCTGTGGTTCACCAACTGCCTGCGCAGCACCATTGCGGTCTTGAGCACCACCCTGGTAGCGGTGGTGTGGCAACTGGGCCTGATGCATGCCGCCGGTTTCGGGCTGGATCCCTACTCGATGCTGGTGCCGTTCCTGATTTTCGCCATCGGTATTTCCCACGGCGTACAGAAGATCAACGGTATCGCCCTGCAATCGAGCGAGGCGGACAACGCGCTGACCGCGGCACGCCGCACCTTTCGCCAATTGTTCCTGCCGGGAATGATCGCGATCCTGGCCGATGCGGTGGGCTTCATCACGCTGTTGATCATCGACATTGGCGTGATCCGTGAACTGGCCATCGGCGCCTCTATTGGCGTGGCGGTGATCGTGTTCACCAACCTGATCCTGCTGCCAGTAGCAATTTCCTACGTCGGTATCAGCAAACGCGCAATAGCCAAAAGCAAGAAAGACGCCAATCGCGAACATCCGTTCTGGCGCCTGCTGTCGAAGTTCGCCAGCCCTAAAGTCGCGCCGGTCTCGGTCTTCCTGGCCCTGATCGCCTTCGGTGGCGGCCTCTGGTACAGCCAGAACCTCAAGATCGGCGACCTGGACCAGGGCGCGCCGGAGCTGCGCCCGGACTCGCGCTACAACAAAGACAACAACTTCATCATCAGCAACTACTCCACCAGTTCCGACGTGCTGGTGGTGATGGTCAAGACCAAGGCCGAGGGCTGCTCACGCTATGAAGCCATGGCGCCCATCGACCAGTTGATGTGGAAGATGCAGAACACCGAGGGCGTGCAGTCGGCGATCTCGTTGGTCACCGTGTCCAAGCAGATGATCAAGGGCATGAACGAAGGCAACCTGAAATGGGAAACCCTGTCGCGCAACCCGGATGTGCTGAACAACTCCATCGCCCGTGCCGATGGCCTGTACAACAACAATTGCTCGCTGGCGCCGGTGCTGGTGTTCCTCAACGACCACAAGGCTGAAACCCTCGACCGTGCGGTGCATGCGGTGCAGGACTTTGCCAAAGAGAACAACAAGGACGGCCTGGAGTTCATCCTTGCCGCCGGTAACGCCGGGATCGAAGCGGCCACTAACGAAGTGATCAAGGAGTCCGAGCTGACGATCCTGATCCTGGTGTACCTGTGCGTGGCGACGATGTGCATGATCACCTTCCGCTCTTGGGCCGCGACGCTGTGCATCGTGCTGCCGCTGGTGCTGACCTCGGTACTGGGCAACGCGCTGATGGCGTTCATGGGCATCGGCGTCAAGGTCGCGACCCTGCCGGTGGTAGCGCTCGGCGTGGGGATTGGCGTGGACTACGGCATCTACATCTACAGCCGCCTGGAAAGTTTCCTGCGCGCCGGTTTGCCGTTGCAAGAGGCGTACTATCAGACGCTCAAATCCACCGGCAAGGCCGTGCTGTTCACCGGCCTGTGCCTGGCGATCGGCGTGTGCACCTGGATCTTCTCGGCCATCAAGTTCCAGGCCGACATGGGCCTGATGCTGACGTTCATGCTGCTGTGGAACATGTTCGGCGCACTGTGGCTGCTGCCGGCACTGGCGCGGTTCCTGATCAAGCCCGAGAAGCTGGCGGGGCAAAAGGGTAATTCGTTGTTTGCCCACTGAACCAGGGCGTGAGGGCGTCTTCGCCCTCACGCTCGGTTGTCACTGACGGGGGCGTGGGGCCTGCACGATCTTCAGGAATATCTGGTCCACCGGCGGGGTGATCAGTACGTAGAGAACCCGCCTGAGCGGCACGGCGGACGGTTCCGGCTGCTGGCGCAAATGGGCCTGCACGTGTTCCTTGAGCAAATCCTTCTGTGTGTATTTACGCTGTTCCGCCAACTTCAGGTGCGCCCGCGTGTAGTGCGCGGGCGGGGCGTCGGCGCTGGCGTAGTGAAAGTGCGCATACCACAACACCACCGGCGGTTTTTTTGCCTTGTCATACACGGCGTATTCGGTGAAGAAGTCGCCGCTGAGGGTCGGACGTTGCAGGTCGGCCACGCTGGTCAGGTTGATGTCGATCTGGTTGTGTTCCCATAGATAATTGAGGCTCTCCTGTGTTGGCCATTGGCGCTTATACGCATTACTGCATAAACGCTCTGCCTGCCGGGTCATGTCCCGCGCTTCGTCCCTGTATTCATCGATCAGGCGCTGTACCGCCGGTTTTTGCTCAAGGTGTTCGCGTAGCAATTCATCGGCCAATGCGGTGAGTTTTGCAGCTTGCCCGGTGAGCAGTTCATTCCAGTTGCCGGGGTCAACGTGTTGGCGGGTGAGGGCGGAATCGAGTTTTTTCTGCTCGGCTTCTATCAGTTGACCAATGCCTTTGCGTTCGTTGACCAACGCCAGGGCCAAGCCTTTGATTGTCGCCAGCGATCGACCCGTGGGCGCGGGCTCTGCCGAGGCTGCGGGCGTGTCGGAGGTGGCCTCCCAACCGTCTTCATGCCGGTTGAAGGTGGCAATGGTTTCGCCGGTCGGCGTATCGACGATGGTGAACTGCTCTTCAAGCTGTTGCGCATTGGTCTGCTTGAGGTCCCCAACCAGGTATTTCTTCTTGCGCGTTTTGAATACCCGTTTGGAGGCCGGCTTGGGGCGCAGCGTCTTGGACAAGGGTAATTCGACGTCCAGCGCTTCCTGCTTGCTCACCACGCCTTCCAATTCGGTTTGCGCCAGGGCCTGGGCATATTCAAGGCCTGTCAGCAAGCGCTCGGCCTCCGGGCGCAGGCAGCGTGGATTGATGATCTTGAGCGCACGAATGCCCTCCTCATAACGGCGGTACTCGTTGAGGACGGTTTCATACACGTCCCGCTGATCGGCAAGCGGGTACTCGGCGCCACTGCGCACATCGATGTGAGACTGCAGCGTTTCAAACAGGTCGGTTTGTTCGAGGCGATCGAGGTAAAACCGTTCCAGGGGCACCACCGACGTATGGGTCTTATCAAGGCTGGCGGCGGTGAGATAACTCAGCGTATTGAGCTTCAGGTTGTCGGCAAAAAAGTTCTGCGGGAACTGGATCCGAGACAGCTTTTCCTGGCGTATGGCGCGCCCCGCCACCGAGTCTTGCGCCAGCTGTTCGAGGGTCTGCTCCATGGCCGTGGAGACCTCGGCCATGTGCTGGCGGATGTTTGCCGATTCAACGGTGTTGCTGATGTATTCCTCATAGACCGTGAAATCTTCCAACAGATTATCGATAAACATCCTGCGTGCCATGTGCTCCATGGGCTCACCCGCCCTGGAAAAACGCATGGCGTTCAACCGGTCCAACAGCAGCGTGTGGATGGCCAACTGTTGATCCCAAATGGTTGCCAGGATTCTGGCCCGCTCCTGTACATGCGTACCGGCGCCCCCGACCCGTTCGAGTTCTTTGCCCACTTTGACCATTTCCAGGCGTGGGGACAGTGACTGGGCAAACTGATCTTCCAGGTTTTGCAACAGGATCTGAAACTCGGTGCGCCGCGTCTGGTGCTCCAGGGTTTCCCTCTGATGGCGTTCGGCCAATGCCGGTTTTTGTCGGGAAGTGGCTTTTTGCAGAAGATCCCAGATCAATCGCACGGTTTTGCGTTGGTTCTTCAAGGCTGTGAGGGCGCTCAGCATTTGATCCATTGTTGCCAGGAACGGCGGCATCAAGACGTTGATTTCTGAATTGAGTGCTTCCCCGCGCGCGATGAGTTCGGCTTTTCTACGTTGGTTTTCCTCACGCAAACTCGCCATCCGCTTGGGACCACCGCCTAGCAGTTTCAGGCCACGGTCCAATGTCCAATGCCCCTTGCCGTCGGTTTTCAGCTTGATGCCTGGGTGGTCGGGTTTCTGCGGGTGAATGATGAAGACCTCGCCAAACCCCGGCGTAATGCTGACCCTGAACAACAGGCCGCCGACCGAGGCATGCCATAGGCCGTCGATCCTGTACAACCCTTGGTGAGGGCCGATGCTGATCGGGTTCGGCAGCGGCGTAGGCCAGGCAATGTTGACCGCGCGCAGCGTGTTCAACAGCTTGCTCGCGGCCGCATCACCGGCCACCGATTGGTCAAAGTCCAGCAGCGTACGGCCTCCACCGGGCGGTTCGGAAGGCACGCCAATCTTGCCGTGTTCAATCAGGACCGTTCGCGCCAGCGGTGAGCCAGCCGGCTTGCGTCTGAAAGGCTGGCGCGTCATGACCTGTGTATCCGGCGCCGCGATGTCGGGTGCCACAGTCACCGAGCCATGGTGCAACAGCAGCATGGCGATGTTCTGCAGCAGGTCAACCCAAGCCAACTCCCTTGCCGTCGGGTCATGGCTCTCCAGGGCCGACACGTCCTGCGTGAGGCTTTGTACCAGTTGCATCAGCCAGCCGACGGCCGCCAGCGGCCCGCGTACGGCCATCAACAGCGTGTTGAACCCCAGTTGCATGCCTTCGATTATCAGTGCCCAGCGACTTTCCCTGTTGGACGTCGATGCGCGTTCGGCCTGGTCCAGCAACTGCCGGGTTTCACTGCCGAACAGGTACTCCATCAGGCGCCCATTGTTCAGCGCCTGGAGGATTTCATCGCTGCTCTCGTCACCAGCGCCAGCCAATTGTGCAGGCTCGGGAACGCTGGGCAACGGGGCGAATTCCGAGCCCATGCCGACTCTGACAATGTGAGGCTGTGTGAATCCGCCGTTGCTATAGATGGCTCTCGCGGTCTCCGGCAGCCAAGTCAAGACGCTGTCCTGCAGCGCGCCCGGCACTGCGATGGCTGCCAGCAGGCTGTCGCGATTGGCAAACTCCAGCAGTGCGTCGCGATAGGCGGGCCGATACAGCACGTGCGGCCCTCGCTGTGTATCGCGGGGTTCGATGATGAACATATTCTGTACGACGTCGGCCGTGGCGCCGGGCTTGCGCAGGAAGGCCAAGGCGCGGATGACAATGGCGTCATCGTCGACCTGCTGCGCCAATGGCTCGGGGTCGAGCACGGCACTCACACAACGAACACCGCGATGGGTCAGGCCCGCCTGTCCTTTGATCTTGTGTTCCAGCGCCTGTGTTTTCAGATGAACCGGGCGCTGCTGTTCGAACAGGCGTTGGCGTTTTCGCGCGACGTCGGTATCGCTCATCAGCGCCTGGCGTAGGTAACGAGGGTAGTTTTGGCCGATGTCGACACGCTGCACCAATTGGCGGATGTAATCGTCGGTCAACCAGGCTTCGAGTTCACGACCCGCGCGATGGCGCAGTGTCATACGGCCTTTGGGCGCACCCGACAGGTTTTGCAGGGCCAGATCGACCAGGCTTATGCAGACCGGTTCGACGTAGCCACCGGCCAGTGTGCCGACCGGGACGTGGAAGGTCAGTTCCAGGTCATCTGCGTTGTACCCGGCTACGCGCGCAGCGTCATCGCAATGACGTCGGCCGCCGAGCGCCTGCGCGCGGTCCAGGCACAGTTGGTGATTCAAGTGCTCGGTGGCATAACTGCGCAGCGTTTCTACGCCAGCGAAGTCTGAGTCACCCAGGGTCAGTCGGCGTATACCGGCTTGCTCCAGCAGGCACTGATGATAGGCCAGACGGTCGGCGGTGCTGGCGCGCTGCAGCCAGCCAGGCAAGCCTGCCTGGATCGAGGCCAAGGTGGTCCGTGGGGTGCTGGATGAGGCGCTGAACAAGAGCGCCGGGTCGGTGGCCGTGGCAAACAAGTCCTCCAGGGCTTGCACGCTGGATGTGCCGGGCAATTCAATCGCGGCCAGGTTATCCAATTGCTGGTTGATGATCAGTGCGGCTTGCACCTCGAAAATATTGCCGTCGGGCTCGTACTGCTGCCAGGTGATCCTGTCGGCGCCGTAACGTTGTTGCATGCTTGCACCCCATGCCTGGCCGAAGGCATCGAGGTCGGCGTATGCCTCGATTTCTCCCGATACGCGACACAGCAACACCTGCGCCTGGCAGACCACCAGGAGGTCGATGGCTTGCAGGGTGAGTCGGCTGCGAGCCTGGTCCAGATGCGTTTCCAGGGTATAGGCGTGTACCGCGCCCTCACGCCCTGGCCGGCGTGCACGGGTGGCGCGGTCGGGGTAGCGGGCCAGCGTGGCCAGGGTTTTCAGTGCGGGCATCGCGGCGCCGGCCTGGCCAATCGCCGAATCCAGCAGCGAGCCTTGCAGGACCTTGGCCAACCATTGCCAGCGACTGCCGCCGGCATCGCTGTCCTGGCTCCAGTAGGTTGCCAGCGCGTCTTGGAAGCCGATGAACAGTAGTGTCGGCAGCTCCCGGATGACAGCTTCGATCACCGCCAGGTCATAATCGCGAGCACCATTGCCTTGAAAGGTGAGGCGGGCGCCGGTGGCATCGGCCAGGTAGCAATCCAGGTTGTTGCGCGCAGACAAGTCCGGGAAACTGCCATCGGCCATGTAGCCCAGCGTCACCTCCAGCAGCGGCAATAGGGCGCGGCCACCGCCGTCCCGCGGTACGGCCAGTCGCAGTTCACCGACGGGATGCGCCAGCGGCGGGTAGTGTTCTTTCAAGTGGGTGGTCAGCATCTGCGCGGTGACTGAGCGTAACGTCGGGCGGGTGCGAAACTGGGCCTCAACCGCTTGTCGGGTCGGGTGTGCGGCAGGTGGGGTGTTGGGGTCTGTCATGGGTATTCCTTTACGCGGGATAGGACATGCCCAAGCAAGGTAATGCGCAGCGCCGCGACCCGGTGGTAGCCCGTTATGGTTTAGGCCCTGGCGGCAAACTCGCCTATGATTAGCCCTTTGAACCTGATGAAAGACTGTGATGACTGATAATTTGCCTGCCGTCCTTGAAGCTTCCGACATGCTTGAAATCGATGGGCTGCATGCCTTCGACTTCGTGCTCGATAAAGAGAAACTGCTGATCATCGCCATGGACGGCCGCGCGGAAAAACGCTGGTGCTTCAGCCTGGAGCAAGTCCAGGCAGCTACCTTCGATGACACCTTGCAAAGCTGGACCCTTACCGGTGAGTCGGGCGAGCACCGCCTGATCTGCATGAGTGCGTTCACCGGCAACAATAACAACGAGGAGCAAGCGGATGATGATGCGTAAATTCTGGCCCCTGCTGATGGCGGGCAGTGTCGGTGCGATGTCGGTGCAGGCCGCGCCGGCCGAGACTTACGAGTTGCTGGTGGGTAGCTACACCGCGGGCAGCAGCGAAGGGATCTATCGCCTGCAGTTCAATAGCCGGACCGGTCAGTTCAGTGGCAAGCCGGTACTGGCCGCGAAGGCTGCCAACCCGTCGTGGCTGACGGTCTCCAAGGACCAGAAACACCTGTTCGTGGTCAACGAAAACGGCCCCGGCCAGAACGACCCGGTCGGTCGCGTCAGCAGCTACAGCATCGATCCGCAGAATTACCAGCTCACCTTGATCAATCAGGTGCAGAGCCTCGGCAACGAGCCGACCCACTCCAGCGTCGCCGCTGACGGGCGCTATGTGTTTGTCGCCAACTATTCGGTACTCGAAGACCCGGGTGGCAGCCTGGCGGCCCTGCCGGTCGATGCGACGGGCAAGCTATCAGCTCCCGTGCAACTGAGCGGGCATCCGTCCAGCCGTGTGAACCCAGAGCGGCAGGCGTCCAACCATGTGCACTCGGTAGTGTCGTCGCCAGATGGCCAATACGTGTTCGTCCAGGACCTGGGCGCAGACAAGGTGTTTGCCTACCACTACGACCCCAAGGCCAACCCTGAACAGCCCTTGGCGCCGGCCAGCCCGGCCTCGGTGCAACTGCCACCCGGCAGTGGCCCACGGCACCTGCTGTTCAGTGCAGATGGCAAGCATGCGTGGTTGACCACCGAGATGAGCGCACAGGTGGCGGTGTTTGATTACAAGGACGGCCAATTGACCCAGACCCAGCTGGTGGACTTCGCCGCCGGGCAGCCGGTGTCGGACAAGGCCGGCGCCGCGTTGCATGCGTCCAGTGATGGCAAGTTCCTCTACGTGAGCAACCGTGGTACGGCCAACCAACTGCTGGTGTTCAGCATCGACCCGGCCACCGCGCACCTCAAGGAGCTGCAACGCCGTCCCGTGGAAGGCGACCACCCGCGCGAGTTCAGCCTGGACCCGAGCGGGCGGTTTTTGTTGATCGCCAACCAGAAAAGCAATGAAATCGTGGTGGTCGAACGCGACCCCAAGACCGGCCTGCTGGGTAAAACCGTGCAGAAAATGCCGATCGATGCGCCCAGTGACCTCAAGTTCCTGGTGCGTCAATAAGCCACAGGCCCCGCGATGCGGGGCCTGAGCCTTTGTATTAATTCTATTAATAGCGGCTACTGTTTCAAAGCATTTCTAAGGCTTAGCCCTCGGGCGTAAGTTTGGTTCCAAGGCCTTCCCCGGCCACTCAATCAAACGCACACAAGGGTTACCGACATGAATTTGAATCTCTTCTCCATCATCGCCGCTTCCGCTGTTTCCGCCACTGTTGCGCTGCCAGCAGCAGCCAGCGTGGAAGTCACCGGCAAAAAATCCAGCACCAGTGCCTACACCCAGAAATACCTGCAACAAAGCGCCAACTTCTACGCCGCACTCGATCACAAAACCCAGCAATAACCTGCACACCCGCAGACGCCAAACCACTGGAACGAAGCCTGGCTCGTTCGAGTGGTTTGGCGTTTGTGCAGGCGTGGAAGAAAAATGATTGATATCACATTGCCATGTGTTTAAATTTGACGCTCAACTTTTGACGCTTTTCTTCATGGAATCGACAGCATGGCAATCCGACTCGCCGCACTCATACTGGCCCTCTATTCCGCGCCCATCCTGTCTTCCGTGCAGGGGGTAGACAGTGAGCCTGAGATTGCCCGCGAGCGCTTGTTGGATTTGGCCCAGGGCTAAACCTTCGCCATCACCGCGACAAACAGCGGCGATTGCAGAAATCGCTCCAGCCAATGCTGCAAGCGGGGGTACGGGGCACTGGCAAACCAGTCCCGATCCACATGGGCAAACTGCCGCACGAACGGCGCCAGGGCCATGTCCGCCAGGCTTGGATGATCCGCCAGCAAATAGGCGCGGCCCGCCAGTAATGCTTCAAGCTTGCGCAAAAATACTTCGCCCTCGGCCCGATAGTGTTCCATCGGCAGTTCCGGGTAGCGTTCGGCGTACTTGTATCGATCCAGGTGATACTTGAAGCCTTGGTCATTCTCGGCAACAAGCGCCAGCACCGCCGGATCACCCTGCAGTAACCAATCCTGCGGATCATGCTGCGCCAGCGCCCATTGCATGATGGCCAGGCTTTCCTCGATCACCTCGCCCGCCACACTCAACACCGGCACCGTGCCCTTGGGCGACAGCGCCAGCATCTCGGCCGGCTTGGCCTTCAGGCTGACTTCAATGATGCGCACGGGCACGCCGCTGTAGCGCAAGGCCAGCCGCGCACGCATGGCATAGGGGCAGCGCCGGAATGAATACAGCAGCGCCTCGCTCATTTGACCTCCAGGGTGCTCAAGCCATTGCCCTGGCGCTTGACCTGAATCTGCACAGGAATGCGTTCGTGCATTTCCTGTACGTGGGAGATCACCGCAACCTTACGGCCTTGAGCCTGCAAGCCATCCAGCGCATCCATCGCCAATTGCAACGATTCCGGGTCGAGGCTGCCGAAGCCCTCATCGATAAACAGTGACTCGATCTTCAACGTGCTGGAAGCCATCGACGCCAGGCCCAAGGCCAGCGCCAGGGACACCAGGAAGGTTTCGCCGCCGGACAACGAATGCACCGAGCGCAATTCATCGCCCATTTCCGTGTCCATCACCAACAGGCCAAGCATGCTGCCGCCACGCTTGAGGCGGTAACGCCGCACCAACTGACGCAGTTGCACGTTGGCGTGGTGCACCAACAGGTCGAGGTTGTAGGCCTGGGCGATCTTGCGGAAGGTGTCGCCGGTGGCCGAGCCGATCAGCGCGTTCAGGCGTGCCCAGCGTTGCCACTCGTCATAGGCTTTGGCGATGTGCTCGGCGAAGGCCTGGTTGGCCTCCTGGCGGCGCTGGTCTTCGGACTGCCGTGCGCGCAGTTCGGCGCAGATTTTCTCGCCTTCGGCCAATTGCTGGTTGAGCGTTGCCAGGGCGCTGTCCAAGGCTTGGGCCTCAAGATTGCCATTGTGCAGGGCCTGGTGGTCGGCGAGGCGCTGTTCGCGTTCTTGCAGCAGCACCTTGGCCTGTTCGACGGCTTTTTCGCTGAGCTGCAACTGTTGGCGCAATTGGCTGACCTGGGCGTCATCGTAGGCCAGCAAATGGCTAAGCCCTGCGTCATCGAGTTCCGGGTGCAGGGCACGCCATTCGCTGATGCGCGTGGCGAGGGCATGGTGTTCGGCCTGCAACGCGTGTTCGCGTTCCTGCTGGGCCTTGAGGTCGGCGGCCAGTTCGATCAGTGCATTGTGGATCTCTTGCAGCTGTTTGTTTGCGTCGGTTTCGCTTTGACGTGACTGGGTCACGGCCTGTTCCAGCTGCTGCTGCCAGTGTTCGGCGCTGGAGTGCTCGCCCAGTAACGCGCTGAGTTTTGCCTGGGCCGTTTGCTGTTGGCTCGCCAGCTCGTTGACCTGCTGGAGCAGGGCGTCGAGTTGTTGCTGGCGATGTTGCTGGTGAGTCTGTTCCTTCTCGATCGCCTGTTGGCGATCTTGTTGCTCAGCCAGCTCATCGCGTTGATGGCCCAGCTGTTCCAGGCGCTGGTTGACCTGCTGGTCCAGCTGCATGAAGGTGGCGGCCGGCTCGGCGCGCAGACCTTCCAGGGTGTCCGCGGGCAGCAGGTTGGCGAAGGCGCTCAATTCCTGGTCGAGGCGTTCGCGGTCACCGGCCAGCTCGCGTTGCTGGTCGACCAACAATTGACGGGCCTGCTGGCTCGCGTCCTGGGCGGCTTGCAACTGCTGCTGCAGGCGCCCGGCGTTTTGTTGCAGATTAAGCAGGGCGCCTTGGCGTTGTTCGTCCTGGCTGATGCGCTGGGTCAGTTGGCCCAGTTGCTGTTCGAGCCAGGCGCTGCGTTTCGCAGTTTCCTGGTTGAGCAACGACGCGTACAGCGGGTGTGCATCCAGGCTCGGCTTGAGTGCTTGCTGTTGCGTCGCCAGGTGTTCCTGCTGTTGCAGGTATTCCTTCTGCTGGGCGATCAAACCGCCCACTTCGCCACGCAACTCGGTGAGCTTTTCCTTGAGTGTATCGACCGCTTTCTGCGCCGCGGCTTCTTCGTTTTCGTCATGACGACCGAGGCTTTGCAACAGGGCTTCGGGCTGGTGGTACGGATGTTCGTGGCTACCGCACACCGGGCAGGGCTGGTCGTCCTGCAACTGCTCGCGCAACTCTTCGACGCTGGCGCTGCGGGCCAGGCGCTGGCGTTCCAGCAGCTGTTTGGTCACGCTTAGCGTCTGTTCGGCAACGCTCAGCTCTGCCTTGGTTTGCAGGCCGGCCTGGTTCAACTGCTCGCGCTGCTGTTGGGCATCGGTGAGCTTTTGCGTCAAGGTAGCGGCTTGTTGGTCCAACTGCTGCTGGTTGTCCCACAGGCGTGTCAGATCTTCGAACGCGCGCTGCTGTTTGCGATTGTCTTGCAGCAGGCTGGCCAGCAGTTGGATCTGCTCGGCCACGGCGTGAGGCTCGGCACCGGCCTCCTGATACAGCAGGTCCAAGGCTTCGCGTTGCTGGGTGAACTGTTCGGCGGCGCTGGTCGCACGTTGCTCCAACTGCGGCAGTTCGGTTTGGCCTTTATTCAGGCGGTTGCCTATCAGCATCAACTGTTGCAAGCGGTCGCGGTAGGCGGTCCAGGCGTCGCTGAGCGGTGCCAGCGCCGCGCTGCGGTCAAGCTCGGTGCTCAGGCGTTGCAAGCGTTCGGCGACCTGGTTCTGTTTTTCCAGCAGGCCAGTGAGCTGGGCCTGGCCGTCGATGCAGGCGCTTTCGTGTTGCTGTTTGTCCTCGATGCGCTTTGCCAACTCTTTGGTCAAGTGGGCGAGGGTGCTCTGTTCTTCGAACGCCTGGCGCAGCAAAGGCACGGCATCAGCCTGGTTTTTCAGGGCTTGCGCCAATGCGGTTTGCGCGCTGGCTTGCTGTTGTTGGGCCTGTTCCTGGCGAGTATGCAGTTCGCCTTGTTGTTGGCGATGCAACTGGATCTGCGCGGCCAGCGGCGCAAGCAGGGTGCTCAGCTCTGCCTGGCGCGCAAACTGGTGACGCTGTGGCGCCAACTGATCCAGGCGGCTCAGGTCGTCACGTTGCTGGCCCTGGTTATCCCACTCGGCCTGCGCCCGCTGTAGCTGTTCGGTAGCGGCGAGTTGGCGCTCTTGCCATTCGCGCAGTTCCTTGAGCCAGGTGTGCTGCAACTCCAGCTGCTTGAGCTGGGCTTGCTGGGTCTTGAGGTGTTGTTGCGCCGCGTCGAATTGCTGATCCAGTTCGGCACGGGCTTCGGCGGCCAGCGGCACCACACCGGTCGCCTGGTCCTGTAGCTGTTTATGCGCTTCCCTGGCCTCTTTGGCCTTGTCGAACGCGCGCCGACCGAGCTGGGTGTAAAGGGCTGTGTCGGTGAGTTTTTCCAGCAGTTCGCTGCGCTCATTGTCGTTGGCCTTGAGAAAGGCGCTGAACTCACTTTGAGCGAGCAACACGGCACGGGTGAACTGTTCGAAGTTCAGGCCCAGGGCCAGTTCCAGTTGGGTCTTGTATTCGGTTTTCTGGCTGGCCAGCAGTTGGTCACTGTCCAGGTCGATCAGGCTTTGGCGGCTGTTCTGCAATTTGCCGCTGGCTTTGTCCCGTGCGCGGTTGGCTTCCCAGCGTGCGCGGTAGCGACGGCCACTGACGCCGACGAAGTCCACCTCGGCATAACCGCCACCGGTGCCACGCCGCAGCAAGGTGCGCGGGTCACCAATGGAAATGTCGCTGTCGGCATCCGGCATCTTCGCCTGGCCGGTATCGCCCAGGCGCGGCACCGCGCCAAACAGTGCCAGGCACAAGGCATCGAGCAGGGTACTTTTACCGGCGCCGGTCGGCCCGGTAATCGCGAACAAACCGGCACTGGCCAGCGGCTCGGCGGTGAAGTCGATCTCAAACGGGCCCGCCAGGGAGGCGAGGTTTTTCAGGCGGATGGCGAGGATCTTCATGGCTGTTCGCCCTCCTGTTGCACTTCCTGGAGCAGCACGGCGAAGTCCTTCAAGGTCTGTTCATCCACGTCACTGCCATAACTGTCCTGCCAGGCGCGGCTGAACAATTCCTGGGGCGTGAGCTGGTCGAGATCGATCAGGCGGTCGTCGCCTTCGTCCTCACGGCTGCCGGTACCGGCGTATTCGGCGGCGATGCGCACCAGGCGCACGGCCTTGCCTTGCAGGGCGCTTTCGATCTGCTGACGCAGATCGGGTTGTGGTTCATCCAGGCGTACGCGAACTTCGAGCCAGGGGTGGCGCTGGGTTTCGGCAAGCAGGTCGATATCCGGCAACTCGGCCAAGGCCTTGAGGATATCGGCCAGGGGCGCGGCTTCCAGGCGTTGCAGGTCGACCGAGCGGGGGATCAGCAGCGGTTCGACACTCACCAGGCATTGGCCCTGAAACGTCACGTCGAGAATCTGGTGTTTATAGCCGATTTCGGAAAACGACAGCGGAATCGGCGAGCCGCTGTAGCGAATGCGTTCTTCGCCATTGACCTTTTGCGGCTTGTGCAAATGGCCGAGGGCAACGTAGGCGACACTTCTATCGAACAGGCTGGCCGGCAGCGCCTCGGCATTGCCGATGATCAGGCTGCGCTCGGAGTCTTCCGACACCGAACCACCGGCCATGTGCGCGTGGCTGATGGCAATCAGCGCCTGGCCTTTTTTGCGCTTGGCGTTGGCGGCGGCGATCAGCCATTCATGCACCTGGCCGATGCCGCGCAGGTAGTCGTCACCCAAGTGCGCACCGGTGACTTCCGCCGGACGCAGGAACGGCAACGCCAGGCACCAGGCGGCAATCTTGCCTTTGGCATCCGGCAGCGGAATCAGCAGGCGTTCGGCGTCGAGTTGGCCGTCATCCAGCCACAGCACGCGGCCCAGCGCATGGGTACGCAGGCGCCGCATCAACGGCGCGGGCAGCTCGATACGCGAGCCGGAATCGTGGTTGCCGGCGATCATCACGATGGTCAGCTTGGGGTTCTGTTCATGGGCGCTGATGATGAAGTCATACAGCCGCTCCTGGGCCTTGAGGGGCGGGTTGACCGTGTCGAAGATATCGCCGGCGATCAGCAGCACATCCGGGAGATGGGTTTTCAGTTGGCCCAGCAGCCACTCAAGGAAACAGGCGTGTTCGAAGTCGCGTTCCTGGCCATGGAGGTTTTGGCCCAGGTGCCAGTCGGAGGTGTGAAACAGACGCAAGGCGAACTCCGTGGAGAATATGAAAAGGAAGGGAGTTTACCTGCAAAAACACATTCGGTGCCCGCGGGAGGCCAAGATCCAGTGTGGGAGGAAGCAGGCTATTTGGGATACAACGGCGGCAAACTGGTGGTATCCGCCGCCGGGTCCAGTTCACGTTCAGCTATAGGAATCGCTTTCACGGCACGCCACAAGTCCTCACCCAGCCAGAAATGCCCACCCTCGCTGTACAGCGCGCCATTCAAGCCATCCAATGCATCCGACAATGGCACAAATCGCGCTGCCATGTCCGCGAGCGTTTCCGGCTGCTGCCGCGCCCAGGCGTCGAGGGCCTGGCGGGTGGCTTGCGGGTCGTTGGCCTGGGTGGCGCGTTTAAGGTCATCGAGCAGGGTGCGCGGGCTCGGGCCCGTTTGCGCGGCACGTTGCACGGCCGGTTGCCGGCGTGCGCGCCACCACAGGCCAAAACCCAGCAGGGTGGTGCAGGCGAAGAGCAACGTGCTCAGTTGCCACAGCCACAGGCGTTCATCATCCGGCGCGGTGATCACCGTGGGCGTGGCGGGAGTGTCGACGGCCAGGCTCGGGTTGATCGCCACTTGCAGGGTGCGCGCGGGCAGGCTGGTACGCTCCAGATGATCTTCGTGGGTGTTCCACCACACTACGTCCACGGCGGGCAGGTCCATGCTGCCTGCGAGGGTGGGCACCAGGGCTTCGCGGTCTTCACGGCTGCCGATCAGGCCACGGTCGTTGGTCTGGTTGCCGAGCACCGGTTGGTCCGGGTAGCGGCGCAGGCCGTTGACGTCGGTGCTGGGCAGGGCCGGCAGTTGTGCGCTGGACAGGCCTTCGGCCTTGACCGTGAGGCTGCGGGTCAGGGAGTCGCCGACCTGCACATGCTCAGGCGCCGGGTTCCAGTTTTCGCTCAGGGTCAGGCTGCGTGCCGGTAGCCATGGGGCGTCGGCGGGATACAGCGCGGGCTTGGGTTTGACCACCAGCGGTAACTCCGCAGAGCTGACGTGAATCAGCTTGCCCGGCTTGGTGCCTTGCAGGGTGTTTTCCTGCGGTGGGCGCGACTCCACCAGCGTGGCGCTGAAGGTCTGCGCCGGAATCGCCAGGGTGCCGCTGTGCTGCGGATAGATCGCGTAGCGGGTCTCGATCACGCCATGGCGGATACTGTTGATGACCTTTTCGTAGGTGCGGGACTCGCCCAACTGCTCCACGCGCGCATCGGCAATCTGCAGGGGGGTGAGGCTGCTGTCATCGTACAACGACACTGAGTGGTAGACGCGTACGGTCAACAGCGCCTGGGCCTGGACGTAGACACTGGTCTGGTCAAGGTTGGCCTCGACAAACACCGGCGCCAGCTCGGCGGCGGTGTTCTGGCTGGCGGTTTCGACCACTTGCAGGCTGATGGGCTGGGTCTTGTAATCGCCCACTTGCAGGGGCGGGATGACCACCGTGCCGTTTTCCTTGGGCAGCAGGGTGATGATCCAGCGCGTGGTGGCGTGGTTATCGCCGCCCAAGGTGGTGAGCTGGTTGATCTGGCGGGTGCCGCTGACTTCGAACTGCGCATCCAGCGGCGACAGGTCCGGCTTGCCGAACTGCGTGACATCGCTGGACTCCACCGTCAATTCCACCGTTTCCCCGGAGTTGACGCGGCTGCGGTCGACGCTGGCGGTCAGGTTCGCCGCCTGGGCGTGGCCTGCCGAGAGGGCGAGCAGGAGCAGTAGGGTGGTGCGGCGGCTCATCGAGTCTTGTCCTGATGTTGTTGCTGTTCGTACCAGAATTTGCGGCGCAGCAGTTCACCGGGATTGTCCGGGATCTCCTGCAGCCATTGCTCCAGGGCCTGACGGTGTTCACCGTCGAGGCTCGCGTTGTCGGGGCGCAGCGGCGGGGTGGTGGTCTGTTCGTCGCCCAGTTCGCTGCCGGGCACTTCGTTGCCTGGGGTTGGCGATGGACTGCCGGCCTGGGTGTCGTCAGTACCGGATTCGCCCTGGCCCTGGGACGACGGCTCGCCCCCCGTGGCGTTTTGCCCACTGGCGCCCGGTTGCGCAGTTTGGCCGGGTTGAGTGGTTTCGTCATCTTCGTTTTTTGCCGGCTGGGTCGGTTCCGGTTCGTCGCGTTCCTGCACCAGTGCTTCCACCAACGCCTTGTTTTTCAGGGCGGGCTGCAGGTCGGGCTGGGCTTCGAGGGCCTGTTCGTAGGCATCGATGGCGGCTTCCAGCTCACCGGACCTGGCCAGGGCGTTACCCCGATTGTAGTGGGAGTAGGCGTCATTGCCTTCGGCAAACAGCTTGATAGCCTCGGCGTAGTTGCCGGCTTCGTAAAGCGCCACGCCTTTCCATTGCGGGTCTTCGAAGTGTTCGGCGGCTTCGGCAGGGCGTTTTTTCTTCAGCAGGTATTGGCCTTGCTGGTCGGGACGCAGCCACAGGTCCTGCAAGCTGAATGCGTAGCTGGGCTGTGGTGCGCTCAACAGCAGCAGGGGCAGGCAGAACAACCAGCCACGCCGCCCGGCACAGGCAGCGAGTAGCAACAGGGGCAGGAGCAGCCAGTAACCCTGGTCGGCCCAGGTGTCCAGGCGCAGCAGTTGGCCATCGTTGCGCAGGGTCTGCGGCGGGTCGAGCACGCCGAGTTGGCGCAGGTCTTTGTCGTCCAGGCGTGCCGCGCGGTAGCGCCCACCCATTTCACTGGCGAAGGCCTTGAGCGTCGGGCTGTCGAGGCGCGGCACCAGGATCGCGCCTTGTTCGTCCTTGAGAAATTCACCGCTTTCCTGGGTCACCGGCGTGCCTTCACGGCTGCCGATGCCGAGGATCGACAGGGTGGGCGATTGTGCGTTTTGCAGCAGCAGGCGAATGCCCTGGCGTTCCTGTTTGGACAGCGAAGAACCAATCAGCAGTAGGCGTCCCTGGCCGAGGCCACCTTGCTTGAGCAGGCCGAGGGCTTTCTCGACGGCCAGGTCGGCGCGATGGCCGGCCTCAGGCATGATCGAGGGGCGCAGGGCGTCCAGCAGGTTGCGGCTGGTGGCCAGGTCATCCGACAGCGGCACCAGGGTGTGGGCGCTACCGGCGTAGACGACGATGGCGGTTTGTGCGTCGGTACGCGCCTGCAACACGTCATATAGCTTGCGCCGTGCCTGCTCCAGGCGGTTAGGCGGGCTGTCGGTGGCGAGCATTTCCGGGGTCAGTTCCAGCAACACCACCAACGGATCGGAAGGCTTCTGGCTCGACTGCTCAACACGCTGCCAGCTTGGGCCGAGCAACGCCAGCACGGCCAACAGCCAGGCAATGCCCAGCAGCACCCACGGCGATTTGCTCTCGCGGCCGTTTCCACCCCTGAGCAACACGGCATGGAAGGCCGCAGGCAAGATCATCTGCCAGCGCCCGGCGCGCTTTTGCCGGTGCCACAGGTGCCACAGCAACCAGCCGAGCAACGGCAGCAGCAACAACCAGCCGGGGCGGAACCAGTGCGGCCACAGGTCGATCATCGACGCCTCCGCAAACGCAGGCGTTTGAGGCGTTGGCGCCATTCCGGGTGTTGTTGCAGGAAAATCCCCTTGCTCGACAATTTGTTGAACAACCGTTGCAGGGCGTTGTTCGGCCAGCGTTCTTGAATCACCAGCAGCATGCTCAGCACCAGCGCCAGGGCCAGCGGTGCGCTGTACAGCGCCAGGGCCGGGCGTGCCTGCGTCGGTTGCTGTTCGACCGGTTCCAGTTTGTCGAGGGTCTCCTTGATCGCTTGCAATTGCTCACCGTCACGGGCGCGGAAGTATTGGCCGCTGGTGACGTCGGCGATGGCCTTGAGCGCCGGCTCGTCGAGGTCCAGGCTCGGGTTGACGCCGAGGATGCCCAGGGAGCCGGTTTGTTCCGGGTCGGCGCCGATGCCGATCGGATAGATTTTTACCCCTTCTTCAGCGGCGAGGCGCGCGGCAGTCAGCGGGTCGATCTGCCCGGCGTTGTTGGCGCCGTCAGTGACCAGGATCAGCACGCGGCTCTGCGCCGGGCGCTGGCGCAGGCGTTTCAGGGCCAGGCCGATGGCGTCGCCAATCGCGGTGTTCTTGCCGGCAATGCCGATGCGCGCTTCATCCAGCCAGGTGCGCACGGTGCGGCGGTCAAAGGTCAGTGGAGCTTGCAGGTAGGCTTGGCTGCCGAACAGGATCAGGCCAACCCGATCACCTTCGCGGCCCTCAAGAAAATCGCCGAGCAGGTGCTTGACCAGGCTCAAGCGACTCACGTCTTCGCCCTGCCAATGCATATCGGGGAAGTCCATGGAGCCGGACACGTCCACCGCCACCAGCAGGTCGCGGCCACTGGCGGCGATCGGCAGCGGTTCGCCGAGCCATTCCGGGCGTGCGGCGGCGGTCAGCAGCAGCAACCACAGCACCACGAACGGTGCTTGTTGGCGCCAACCGGGCAAGTTGATGCGGGCGCGACGACGGGCCAGGCCTTCGAGGTCGCTGAGGTAGCTGACTTTCAAGGCGGGCTCACCGCTGTCGGCGGCCGGCAGCACCAGGCGCATCAACCACGGCAAGGGCAACAGGGCGAAGATCCACGGCCAGGCGAACTCAAACATGTTTGCGAATCCAGGTGTCGACGGCTTGGGTCAGGCCGGCGATAGCCTTGTCGTCTAGTTTGCATTCGGGTTTGTAGGCGCCCTCTACCAATACCATCCAGCGTGTGAGGCCGGCGGCGGGGCAGCGGTTATCGAGGAACGCCAGCCATTTGCGGCCGTTGAGGGTGTGGCTCTGGCTATAGGGATAATCGTTGCGACACAGCCGTTTGAGCAGACCGTTGAGCTGTTGCAGCCAGGCGCCGGCGGGCGCGCCATCGTAAGGCTTGGGCATTAGCGCAAGCTCTGCCAGGGCGGCGATGCGCAGCGGGTCCAGCGGCTGTTCGGCGCGGGCGATGGGGCGGCGGGCCGGCAGAAAGCGGCGCAGTGACCACAGGCCCCAGCCGAGCAGCGGAAGCACCAGCAGCAACAGCCACCAACCCGGCGCGGGCGGCCAGAAGCCGACGGCGGGCGGGGCGATCAACGGCTGCAGTTGGTCAAGGCTGCTCATTGTTTTTTAACCGGGCGTTGCGGGTTGAGGTATTCGCGCAGTTGCTCGACCATTTCGCTCTGGGTGCTCAGGGGCATCAGCAGCACACGCAGTTTCTGGGCGAGCAGCTCCCAGCGCGCGATGCGGGCTTCGGCCTGGGCCTTGTAGGCCTGGCGCAGATCGAAATTCAGCGTATCCAGTTCCAGTTGGGCACCGCGCTCCGCGAAGCGCAGCAGCCCAGCAGCGGGCAGGGCGTGGTCGAGTGGGTCGGAGATCGGCAACAGCAGCAGGTCGCAATGCCGCGACAATAGGCTGAGTTGTTGCTCGGCGCCTTCGGTCAGCGCGCGTTCATCGCAGATCACAATCACCAGGCTACCGGGGCGCAACACTTCGCGGCCACGGCGCAAGGCCATGCCGAGGGCATCGGCTTCGGGGCGGCTTTCGGTGCTCAGGCTCTGGTTGACGCGCACCAGGCGGTTGAGCAATTGCAGCAGGCTTTGCTTGCTGCGGCGCGGCTTGATTTCGTAGTGCTCGTTGTCGCCGAACACCAGGCCGCCCACACGGTCGTTATGCCCCAGTGCGGCCCAGCCAATCAGACTGGCGGCCTGTGCGGCCAGCACCGACTTGAACATCTGCCCGGAGCCGAAAAACAGCCGGCAGCTTTGTTCCACCATGATGAAGATCGGTCGCTCGCGTTCTTCATGGAACAACTTGGTGTGCGGCTCTTGGGTGCGCGCCGTCACACGCCAGTCGATGGTGCGCACGTCGTCCCCGGCCTGGTACACGCGCACCTGGTCGAAGTCCACACCACGCCCGCGCAGCTTGGAGTGATGCAGGCCGATCAGCGGGCTGCGCTGGCTTGGCGTGGAAAACAACTGCACTTCGCGCACGCGATGGCGCATCTCGATCAACTCGCTGAGCGTGACGCGGACCCCATCGCTTGCGTTCATGGGTTTCAAGCGACGGCAACGACGTCGAGAATGCGCTGCACCACACGGTCCTGGTCAATGCCGGCGGCTTCCGCTTCGAACGACAGGATGATGCGATGGCGCAACACGTCGAACAGCACCGCCTGGATATCTTCCGGGCTGACGAAGTCGCGACCGGCCAGCCAGGCATGGGCGCGGGCACAACGGTCGAGGGCGATGGAGCCGCGGGGGCTGGCGCCGTAGGCAATCCATTCGGCCATTTCCAGGTCGAACTTGGCGGGGGTGCGGGTGGCCATCACCAGTTGCACCAGGTATTCCTCTACGGCATCAGCCATGTACAGGCCGAGGATTTCCTTGCGCGCGGCGAAGATCGCCTGCTGGCTGACACGGCGCTCAGGCTTGGTTTCGCCGTTGAGGGCTTCGCCGCGGGCCTGTTGCAGGATACGTCGCTCGACGGCGGCGTCCGGGAAGCCGATTTTCACATGCATCAAGAAGCGGTCGAGTTGGGCCTCGGGCAACGGGTAGGTGCCTTCCTGCTCGATGGGGTTTTGCGTGGCCATCACCAGGAACAGCGGCGACAAGTCATACGTGCTGCGCCCGACGCTGACCTGGCGCTCGGCCATGGCCTCCAGCAGGGCCGACTGCACCTTGGCCGGCGCGCGGTTGATTTCGTCCGCCAGCACCAGGTTGTGGAAGATCGGCCCTTGCTGGAACACGAAGCTGCCGGTTTCCGGACGATAGATCTCGGTGCCGGTGATGTCGGCGGGCAACAGGTCGGGGGTGAACTGGATTCGATGGAACTGCGCTTCGATGCCTTCCGCCAACTCTTTGATGGCCTTGGTCTTGGCCAGGCCCGGCGCGCCTTCCACCAGCATATGGCCGTCGGCGAGCAACGCGATCAACAGGCGATCGATGAGTTTTTCCTGGCCGAGAATCTGCGTAGAAAGAAAGGTTCGCAGCGCAAGCAGCGCTTCACGATGTTCCATCGATGACGGTTCCTGGAGAGATGAGCCCGGCGGTCGAGCAAAAACGCCGGGCTTGGGAGGCTTACTTTAATGCATCGAGGGGGGTGGCGACTAACGGCGTAACGGGTATTTTTGGCAAAACTTGTAGGATTTTTGTGTGGGAGGCATCACGCGCGGGCGTAGGTGCCAGTGCCTTTGAGGATGTTTTGCAGGGTTTCTTCGACTTCGGCCAGATCCGACGCGGCTGTGGCGTGGGTGATCTCAAGGTGATCCTTGCCGCCCAGTGCATCGGCGTCACCCGCCGCCAGCTCGACCCGTAGCGTGGTGTCACTCAGCGTGATCTTCAGCCCATCCAGGGTCGATGGCTCGTAGTCCCAGGTCAGCTCCACTTCGTCTTCATCCGGGTAGCGGGTCAGCATGAACATTTCGCCGTTCTTGCCGTGACAGCAGAGCATCGCCATGTTGTCCTCTTCGTCATCGCACGGGGTGACCATCAGGGCGTCGGTTTTCAGCTGCAGCATGGGGAATCCTGGTAGGGGGTAGGGCGTAATAGGGGCAATTGTGCCATTGCGGCGAATTTTGTGCTGCATCCTGTGTCAGACCCAGTGCATGACCTGACGGGCAATATCAGTCATTTCTGGTACTCGCACGCCTTGAAATAGCCGGTTTTTTTGCCGGATGTTGCGGGTTGCCCAAGTCGCAACCCTACGCCTGCTTACCGATGACCGAATATGTCGCAGCGTCGCAAGCAGCTGGCTTCCCACACTCGTTAAGCTGCGCAACGGATGTGCCCTGTGCCGGGAGTCTGACCTGCCCGTCGTACCGTCGCCTGGCAAGGCGCATGTCCAATGGAAGTTGTATGTGACCTGACTGTCTTGTCCAGCTTCACTCACCTGTCACGCTGAATTCGCTATGGTTAACCTGCGAACAGCGCTGACGGTCTCCCCGCAAGGGGATAACACGCGACGCTTCCATCAATAACAAGCCCAAGCGGAGTACCACAGATGGCGTTCTTCACCGCAGCCAGCAAGGCCGACTTCCAGCATCAACTGCAAGCGGCACTGGCGCAGCACATCAGTGAACAGGCACTGCCACAAGTGGCGCTGTTTGCTGAACAATTCTTCGGCATCATTTCCCTGGACGAACTGACCCAGCGTCGCCTTTCCGACCTGGCCGGTTGCACCCTCTCTGCGTGGCGCCTGCTTGAGCGCTTTGACCATACCCAACCGCAAGTGCGGGTCTACAACCCCGATTACGAACGTCATGGCTGGCAGTCGACCCATACCGCGGTTGAAGTGCTGCACCATGACCTGCCATTCCTGGTGGACTCGGTCCGTACCGAGCTGAACCGCCGCGGCTACAGCATCCACACCTTGCAGACCACCGTGCTCAGCGTACGCCGTGGCGCCAAGGGCGAGTTGCTGGAAATCCTGCCTAAAGGCACCCAGGGCGAAGGCATCCAGCAAGAATCGCTGATGTACCTGGAAATCGACCGCTGCGCCAACGCCGCCGAACTGAACGTGCTGAGCAAAGAGCTTGAGCAGGTGCTGGGCGAAGTGCGCGTGGCCGTGGCCGATTTCGAGCCGATGAAAGCCAAGGTCCAGGACCTGCTGGCCGGTATCGACGCCAGCCAGTTCAGCATCGACGGCGAAGAAAAAGCCGAGATCAAGAACTTCCTGGAATGGCTGGTGGGCAACCACTTTACCTTCCTCGGCTATGAAGAATTCGTGGTACGTGACGAGGCGGATGGCGGTCATATCGAATATGACGCCGATTCCTTCCTCGGCCTGACCAAGCTGCTGCGCGCCGGCCTCACCGCCGACGACCTGCGCATCGAAGACTACGCCGTGGCCTACCTGCGTGAGCCGACCGTGCTGTCGTTCGCCAAGGCCGCGCACCCGAGCCGTGTACACCGTCCGGCGTACCCGGACTACGTGTCGATCCGTGAGATCAGCGCCGACGGCAAAGTGATCAAGGAACACCGCTTCATGGGCCTGTACACCTCCTCGGTGTATGGCGAAAGCGTGCGGGTTATTCCGTACATCCGTCGCAAGGTCGCGGAAATCGAACGCCGCTCCGGCTTCCAGCCCAAGGCTCACCTGGGCAAGGAGCTGGCTCAAGTCGTTGAAGTGCTGCCACGCGACGACCTGTTCCAGACCCCGGTCGACGAATTGTTCAGCACTGTGATGTCCATCGTGCAGATCCAGGAACGCAACAAGATCCGCGTGTTCCTGCGCAAGGACCCGTACGGTCGTTTCTGCTACTGCCTGGCCTACGTGCCGCGCGACATCTATTCCACCGAAGTGCGCCAGAAGATCCAGCAAGTGCTGATGGATCGCCTGAAGGCCTCGGACTGCGAATTCTGGACCTTCTTCTCCGAATCCGTGCTGGCCCGTGTGCAGCTGATTCTGCGGGTTGACCCGAAGAACCGTCTGGACATCGACCCGCTGCAACTGGAAAAAGAAGTGGTGCAGGCCTGCCGCAGCTGGCAGGACGACTACTCCAGCCTTGTCGTCGAAAGCTTCGGCGAAGCCCACGGCACCAACGTGCTGGCTGACTTCCCGAAAGGCTTCCCGGCCGGCTACCGCGAGCGTTTCGCCGCGCATTCCGCCGTGGTCGACATGCAGCACCTGCTGAGCCTGACCGAAGCCAACCCGCTGGTGATGAGCTTCTACCAGCCGCTGGGCCAGGTTTCCGGCCAGCGCGAGCTGCATTGCAAGCTCTACCACGCCGACACCCCGCTGGCGCTGTCCGACGTGTTGCCGATCCTGGAAAACCTCGGCCTGCGCGTGCTGGGCGAGTTCCCGTACCGTCTACGCCATGCCAATGGCCGTGAGTTCTGGATCCATGACTTCGCGTTCATCGCCGCCGAAGGCGTGAACCTGGACATCCAGCAACTGAACGACACCCTGCAGGATGCGTTCGTGCACATCGTGCATGGCGACGCCGAGAACGATGCGTTCAACCGCCTGGTACTGACCGCGGGCCTGCCTTGGCGCGATGTGGCGCTGCTGCGTGCCTATGCCCGTTACCTGAAGCAGATCCGCCTGGGCTTCGACCTGGGTTACATCGCCAGCACCCTGAACAACCACACCGACATCGCCCGCGAGTTGACCCGGTTGTTCAAGACCCGCTTCTACCTGGCGCGCAAGCTGACCGCCGACGACCTGGAAGATAAGCAGCAACGCCTGGAACAAGCGATTCTCAGCGCCCTGGACGATGTTCAGGTGCTCAACGAAGACCGCATCCTGCGTCGCTACCTGGACCTGATCAAGGCCACGCTGCGCACCAACTTCTACCAGACTGACGCCAACGGCCAGAACAAGTCGTACTTCAGCTTCAAGTTCGACCCACGCGCCATTCCTGAACTGCCGAAGCCCGTGCCGAAGTTTGAAATCTTCGTGTACTCGCCACGCGTGGAAGGCGTGCATCTGCGTTTCGGCAACGTCGCTCGCGGCGGCCTGCGCTGGTCCGACCGTGAAGAAGACTTCCGGACCGAAGTGCTCGGCCTGGTAAAAGCCCAGCAAGTGAAGAACTCGGTCATCGTGCCAGTGGGTGCGAAGGGCGGCTTCCTGCCGCGTCGCCTGCCATTGGGCGGCAGCCGCGACGAGATCGCGGGCGAGGGCATCGCCTGCTACCGCATCTTCATTTCGGGCCTGTTGGACATCACCGACAACCTGAAGGATGGCGCCCTGGTGCCGCCGGCCAACGTCGTGCGCCATGACGACGATGACCCGTACCTGGTCGTCGCAGCGGACAAGGGCACCGCGACCTTCTCCGACATCGCCAACGGTATCGCCATCGACTACGGCTTCTGGCTGGGTGACGCGTTCGCGTCCGGTGGTTCCGCCGGTTACGACCACAAGAAAATGGGCATCACCGCCAAAGGCGCGTGGGTTGGCGTGCAGCGTCACTTCCGTGAGCGCGGCATCAATGTGCAGGAAGACAGCATCACCGTGGTCGGCGTCGGTGACATGGCCGGTGACGTATTCGGTAACGGCCTGTTGATGTCCGACAAGCTGCAACTGGTCGCGGCGTTCAACCACCTGCATATCTTCATCGATCCAAACCCGAACCCGGCCACCAGCTTCGTCGAGCGTCAGCGCATGTTCGAGCTGCCGCGTTCGGCCTGGACCGACTACGACACCAGCATCATGTCCGAAGGCGGCGGTATCTTCTCGCGCAGCGCGAAGAGCATTGCCATCTCGCCACAGATGAAAGAACGCTTCGACATTTCCGCCGACAAGCTGACCCCGACCGAACTGCTGAACGCCTTGCTCAAGGCGCCGGTGGACCTGTTGTGGAACGGCGGTATCGGGACCTACGTCAAGGCCAGCACCGAAAGCCATGCCGATGTAGGCGACAAGGCCAACGACGCGCTGCGCGTCAACGGCAACGAGTTGCGCTGCAAGGTCGTGGGCGAGGGCGGTAACCTCGGCATGACCCAACTGGGTCGTGTGGAATTCGGCCTCAATGGCGGCGGTTCCAACACCGACTTCATTGACAACGCCGGTGGCGTGGACTGCTCCGACCACGAAGTGAACATCAAGATCCTGCTCAACGAAGTGGTGCAGGCAGGTGACATGACCGACAAGCAACGCAACCAGTTGCTGGCGAGCATGACGGACGAAGTCGGCAACCTGGTGTTGGGCAACAACTACAAGCAGACCCAGGCCCTGTCCCTGGCTGCGCGCCGTGCCTATGAGCGTGCCGCCGAGTACAAACGCCTGATGAGCGACTTGGAAGGCCGTGGCAAGCTGGACCGTGCCATCGAGTACCTGCCGACCGAGGAGCAGCTCACCGAGCGCGCCGCGACTGGCAAGGGCCTGACCCGTCCGGAACTGTCGGTGCTGATCTCGTACAGCAAGATCGACCTCAAGGAAGCGCTGCTCAAGTCCCTGGTGCCGGATGACGAGTACCTGACCCGTGACATGGAAACCGCGTTCCCTCCGAGCCTGGTCGCCAAGTTCTCCGAGGCCATGCGTCGCCACCGTCTGAAGCGTGAGATCGTCAGCACCCAGATCGCCAACGACCTGGTCAACCACATGGGCATCACCTTCGTTCAGCGGCTCAAAGAGTCCACCGGCATGAGCCCGGCGAACGTGGCCGGCGCCTATGTGATCGTGCGTGACATCTTCCACCTCCCGCACTGGTTCCGCCAGATCGAAGCCCTGGACCACCAGGTTTCCGCTGATGTGCAACTGGAGCTGATGGATGAGCTGATGCGCCTGGGCCGCCGCGCTACGCGCTGGTTCCTGCGCAGTCGTCGCAACGAGCAGGACGCTGGCCGCGACACCGCGCATTTCGGTCCGCACCTGGCGGCGTTGGGCCTCAAGCTCGACGAACTGCTGGAAGGCCCGACCCGTGAAGGCTGGCAGAACCGCTACGGCAAATACACCGAAGCCGGTGTGCCGGAGTTGTTGGCGCGTATGGTTGCCGGTACAACGCACCTGTACACCTTGCTGCCAATCATCGAAGCGGCTGACGTGACCGGGCATGATGCCGCCGAAGTGGCCAAGGCCTACTTCGCCGTCGGCAGCGCCCTGGACCTGCCATGGTACCTGCAGCAGATCAGTGATCTGCCGGTGGCCAACAACTGGCAAGCCCAGGCCCGCGAGGCCTTCCGCGACGACGTGGACTGGCAGCAGCGCGCGATCACTATCTCCGTCCTGCAAATGGCCGATGCGCCGCAAGACATGGAAGCCCGCGTGGCCCTGTGGCTTGAGCAGCACAAGGACATGGCCGATCGTTGGGTGGCGATGATGGTTGAGATTCGTGCCGCTGTGGGTACGGACTACGCCATGTACGCGGTGGCCAACCGTGAGTTGCTGGACCTGGCGTTGAGCGGCCAGTCGGCGTTGCAAGCGGTTTGATTTAACTGCAAGACAGAAAGCCCCGTATCTTGAGATACGGGGCTTTTTTTTGACTTAAAAACTGGCATGACCCAGGCAAGGCTGGATGACTCTTTTCAAGCCGTTGTTATTGGCTGGTAATAAGAAGGTCGCGGTCAGCGGCTTGTCGCCTTCGTTGGCAGGCGCTATTGAGAGTTTTAGTGTTTGACCGCGTGAGGCATCGCTGGCCCAGTAGGCTAATTCGTCAGGCGCAACGGCAGTACTGAGCGCAAATACCGTTCCGATCTGGAACGCCCCGCCGTAGGTCCAGACACCGTTTACCGGGTGATCGATGGCGGTGCGTGTTGCCGTGGTGATGCGCAATGGCCCATTTGCGCTGGCGTCTGGACCTTCGAATGGCGCCGCGTCAAAGCCCAGCGAGGCCGGTGTGATCTGCAGTGCAACGCTGGCCGTCGGGCTTTGCGGGGAGCAACTGATCTCAAGGCTGGCCTTGACGTGATAGTCGCCGTAAGCGCTGCCACCGAAAGTGCGGGCGGTTAGCATCGGGCTATTGGCGTAGGGTTGTTCAAGCAGCCAGACGGGGGCTGCCGGGGTGATGATGTAAGTCCCGGCCGTTAACGCGTCGCCCGCCCATACATAGGCATTGAACTGCGGAATGAAGAGGGCGGTGACCAGTGCGAAAGTGAGGGCTTGCATAACGCTATTCATCCGAGTTCAAGGCTGTAGGGATGAATACAATTGTGCAGTGCCATGACCCTCCGGGCTGTCGGCGATTTCGGAGATCACCGCTGTATTCGTAGTCAGTCAGGGTGGGCTTTATGGCACAGCCTGGCTCAGCAATTTGGCTTCCAGGTGATCCAGGTGTTGGGTCATCAGCGTCACCGCGGTGGTTGAGTCGCGCCGCTCCACCGCATCCACAATCGCCGCATGCTCCTGCCACGCGCAATACGTGCAGGCTTTGGCTTCAAATTGCGCAATGATCAACGAGGTCAGTGGCACCAGGCTGTTGAGAAACTGTGCCAGCGGTGCATTGCCCGCCACGGCCGCCAGTTGCAGATGGAATTCCCCGGATAACCGAATCGCCGGTCCACGCTGATCACGCTCAATGTACTCGCGTTCCCGTGCGATCAGCTCGCGCAACTGGCGGATCTGTAGGGGTGTTGCTTGCGCACAGGCCAATTGCACCACGGTGATTTCTGTCAGTCGCCGCGCTTCCAGAATCTGCCGCGCCTGCTGCGTGTCCGGCGCTGCCACCTGGGCGCGCTGGTTGGGGCGCAGGAGGATCACTTGCTGATGGGAAAGCTTTGCCAGGACGCGGCGAATCACACTGCGGCTCACGCCAAAGATCTCGCCCAGGCCTTCTTCGGTAAAGCGGCTGGCCGGGGCGATACGCTGTTCCAGGATGGCGTCGAACAATCGCGGATAGATGTCGTCCACCGAAGGCTTTTTACCGGCGACCAGACGCAGGGTTGGGAGGATAGGGTCGTAGTGCAAGGCGCGAGCGGTCATGGCCTGTCTCCAAAAAGTCAGCTGCCCAGATGGTCGTCCGGGATGTTCAAGCGAATGCCCATGCGCAGGCCTTCCTGAAGGATGTGGCGACGCATTTCGGCGCTGGCCAGGGCGCTGTTCTTGTTGCGGATGGCGCGCACAACGGCTTCATTTTCCTGCAGGCGTTCGGCCAGGTGCTCTGGCGAGTTGCGCAGCACCTGGGCGCTTTGCTTGAGTGCGTTGCTGGTCTGTTGCACCACGTTCTGGAAGATCGGGTTGGAAGTGAGGGCAAACAGCTCTTCGTGAAAACCGATGTAGGCGTTCATTCCGGCCTCTGCGTCGCCGGCGTCGAGGGCCTCGCGCATGTCCATCAAGGTCAGGCGCAGTTGGCCCACCTCTTTGCTGCTGATGGACTGGGCCACCAGGCCGACAATGAAGGGCTCGAGGGTGTAGCGCAGTTGCAGGATGTCTTCCAGGCTGGCGTCGGCCACCGCGTCGCTGGCGTGCGGTTCGCTGATATTGGTCTCCAATACCACCACGCCCTTGCCGGGCATGGAGCGCACCAGGCCGAGCGTTTCCAGCACGATCACCGCCTCACGCAGGCTGGGGCGGCTGATACCCATTTGTTCGGCCAGTTCGCGTTGGCCGGGCAGCATTTCGCCGCGACGCCACTGCCCGCGGGCCAGCGCGGCGCGGAGTTTTTCTACGACTGAATTGACGACGGTTGAGGTGCTGATCACGCCGTTACCTCCTTGATGTTGCGAACAGGGTTGTCAAATTGACGACGGTTAAAATGTGGGAGCGGGCTTGCTCGCGAAAGCAGTGTGTCAGTCACCCCATTTGCAGGCTGAACTACCGCATTCGCGAGCAAGCCCGCTCCCACATCTTGGCCTGTGTCGCTCATGAAATGGATCAAAACTCCTGATGCGCCGGCACGACCGGCTTCTTGGCCTGGAAGGCATAGCCTTGCTGGCCGTCCAGCACCTTGTTGGCGCGCTGGATATCGATGTCTTTTTCCCAGCGGGCGATGGCGACGGTGGCGACGCAGTTGCCGATCAAGTTAGTCAACGCGCGACCGATGCCCATGAACCAATCCACCGCCAGCACCAGCACCAGGCCCACCACCGGGATCGCAGGGATCGCCGTGAGGGTCGCCGCCAGGATCACCAGCGCCGAGCCGGGAATCCCGTGGGCGCCTTTGGAGGTGATCAACGACACCAGCAGAATGGTCAGCAGATCCGTCATCGATAGCGGTGTGCCGGTGGCATTGGCGATAAACACGATGGCCAGGGTCAGGTAGATGGAAAAGCCGTCGAGGTTGAACGAGTACCCCGTCGGAATCACCAGGCCCACGGTAGAACTGCCGATGCCCAGGTGTTCGAGTTTACGCATGATCTGTGGCAGCACGGCGTCGGAGGAGGCGGTGCCCATCACAATCAGCAGTTCTTCACGCAGGTACTTGAGCAGCGGCAACATGCGCAGCCCCGACAGGCGCATCACCAGACCGAGGATCAGCCCGACGAAGGCAAAGCACGTCAAGTAGAACAGGCCCACCAAACTGCCCAGGTGTTGCAGGGAGTCCAGCCCGTAGGTGCTGGTGGTGAAGGCGATTGCGCCGAACACACCGATTGGCGCCAGGCGCACAATCATGCCCATGATGCGAAAGATGATGTGGCTCAGTTCGTTGATCAGTCGCGAGATGCCCGAGGCTGCTTCGCCGACCAGGTTCAACGCACTGCCGAACAGCACCGAGAACAGCAGCACTTGCAGCACGTTGTTGTCGGCAAAGGCGCCGATCACCGAGTTGGGGATCAGGTCCATGAGGAACTGGCTGGTGCCACGGATGTGCTGACCCTTGTCTGCCAGTTCATTCAAGCCGGCCGACGACAGTTGTTCCAGATGGATATTGGCGCCGGTGCCGATACCGGTGCTGAAGGCCATCACCAGGCCGATCACCAGAGCGACGGTGGTGAGGATTTCAAAGTAGATCACGGACTTGAGGCCGATGCGCCCGACTTTCTTCAGGTCGCCGGCGCCGGAAATGCCGCTGACCACCACGCAGAACACGATCAGGCCGATCAGCATCTTGATCAGCTTGATAAAACCGTCACCCAGGGGTTTGAGTTGCGAGGAGAATTCGGGAAGGGTCAGGCCGCAGATTATGCCGAGCATCAGGCCAATCACGACTTGCAGGAAAATCGAACGCGAGCACCATCTGAGCATGGGAGGGATCTCTATTCGGTGCCCTGGTGGTTCCAGGGCTTAATTGTTGTGGTCTTACCGGTAAGTCCAGTGCGGGGCCAGTCTACGCCCGGTATTTTTGAAATCACAAGCAATTATTTGGCGGTTGACAGGTCCCGGTCTGACCAGTTGGTCGGTAAGGTCGAGGCTTGAGCGGTTGGCGCGGTGGAAATTTTTTCGCTTATCATCCACCGCTCGGCACGTGAGGTGATGGATGGACACACCAGGACTGACCACTGACGACACCGGGCAGACCCACTGCACCTGGCGCATGGCCGCGCCGGAATACCCGCGTTATCACGACCAGGAGTGGGGCGTGCCGGTGGCGGATGATATTCAGCTGTACGAGAAGATCTGCCTGGAGGGCTTTCAGGCTGGCATGGCGTGGATCACCATCCTGCGTAAGCGTGAGCAGTTCCGCGTGGCGTTCGAGGGTTTTGATTTTCGCCGTGTGGCGCACTATGGAGAGGCGGATATTGCGCGGCTTATGCAGGACCCGGGCATTGTGCGCAATCGGGCCAAAATCGTTTCCACCATCAACAACGCACGCAGGGCCTGTGAGCTGGTGGATGAGACCGGTTCCCTGGCGCGCTGGTTGTGGGCGTTTGAGCCCGGTGAAGATGAGCGCCCGACCGTGGTGGACATGGCTTATTGGACGGGCAACCCCACTTCACCGGCTTCGGTGCGTTTGTCGAAGGCCTTGAAGAAGCGCGGTTGGACGTATGTGGGCCCGACCACGATGTATGCGTTGATGCAGGCGATGGGCATGGTCAATGATCACCTGGAAGGCTGTGTGTGCCGGCCACGGATCGAAGACCTGCGCCGGCAGTTCCAGCGACCTTGAGGCTTACTGCTGGAGCGGCGTCAGCACTTCAGCGTTGTCATCCAGCACCATCACCACCAGCAATCTGGCCGGTTTTGTCTGGCTGGCATTGCTCGACTCAAAGTGTCGCGAACCCGCAGGTTCGTAGAACGATTCGCCGACCTGGTAGGTTCTCGCTTTCTCATCATTCACCCGCGAAGTGATCGCGCCTTCCAGCACATAAGCCACGGCAGTGCCGGTGTGGCTGTGGGGCATGGTGGCCTGGCCTGGGGCGTAATCGACGGTGAGCATAATGGTTTTCTTGCCGGGCACATTGGTCAAGGCATGGGTTTGAAGCACCTTGATCGACTCCTGGTTGTAAACCGGTTCGTGGGCAAAGGCGCAAAGCGAGGCGAGCATCAGCGAGGCAGCGAGCAATCGTTTCATGGTGAGGTTTCCGAGTCATTCGAGACCTCTTCACCCTACGCCGCCGTGCCTGGGGGACCAATGACCAATCCGGAGGAAAATCCACTAGCCAATCTGCAGCAGTATGTCGCGTACCTTATCCAGCGCCGGGTCGATGTCCAGGGTCTCGATGGCGCCGAAACCGATGATCAGGCCAGGACGTATGGGCGCATCGTGGAAGAACACGTCCAGGGGGTACACGCCCACTTCTACCCGGCGTGCCAGTTCCATCAGCAACGGGATGTTCACCGGCACCTTGCACAACGCCGCCATGTGGAACCCGGCCACAGTAGGCACCGCCTCGAACCAGGGCGACAAGTCGCCCGCCAGGCGTTGCAGGATGCGTTCACGGCGCCCGGCGTAAACCGTGTGGCAGCGGCGGATATGCTTGAGCAAGTAGCCTTCACTGATGAATTTGGCCAAGGCCCATTGCGGCAGCGTCGAGCTGTGCTGATCGGTCAATTGCTTGGCCTTGAGGACCGCGCCGTAAATGGCCGGCGGCAGCACCGCGTAACCCAGGCGCAACTCCGGCAGCAAGGTTTTCGAGAAGGTGCCGACGTAGGCCACCACGCCACGGGTGTCCAGGCTTTGCAGGGAGTCGGTGGGCCGCCCCTCGTAGCGAAATTCGCTGTCGTAGTCGTCTTCGATAATGATCGCACCCAGCTCGAACGCTCGCGCCAGCAAGGCTTCACGGCGCGCTGGGCTCATCGGCATGCCGAGGGGAAATTGGTGGGAGGGCGTCACGTAGATCAGTCGTGTGCCGTCGGGAATTCGGTCGACGCGAATGCCCTGTTCATCCACCGGCACGCTGACGACGCTGGCGCCCATCGCCATGAACATCTGGCGTGCGGGGCTGTAGCCGGGGTCTTCCATGGCAACGAGGCTGCCCGGTTCCAGCACCACGCGGGCGATCAGGTCCAGCGCCTGCTGTGCACCGTTCGTGACCACGATGTCGCTGTCACGGCAGTTGACCCCGCGGGAGAACGCGATGTGTCCGGCGATGGCGCTGCGCAGCGCCGGCAAGCCTTCGGGCTGGCTGTAGAAACCGCTGTTCTGGGCGATGCGCCGTAAGGCGTCCTGGGTACAGCGACGCCACTCATCCTGGGGGAACTGGTTGCGGCTGGTGGCACCGCCGATAAATTCGTAACGCAGCGTGCTGTCACGGGTGGGGTGACGCATCGGGGAGGGCAGTGACTGCCACTTCGCGAGGTTGGCGGCGCAGGCCAGGTCGGTGGCGCCTTGCTGGCGTTCAGTCTGTGGCGCTCGGGCATTGACGAAGGTGCCACGGCCGGTCTTGCCGATCAGTAATCCTTCGTAGGTCAGGGTGGCGTAGGTGTCCGACACGGTCTTGCGCGACACCCCCAGCTGTTGGGCGAGCAAGCGGCTGGGCGGCAACTGCGCACCGGCGGCCAGGCGCCCGGAGCCGATGGCTTCACGCAACTGTTGATACAACTGTTCGGCCAGATCCTTGCGGCCGTTAATGACAACGTGCAATTCCATGTCTTACCCCGTGCATTCACTCGGGCCAAGAGTACGCGCGCATGCCGCAGGTGCAAAATGGTCTCTGCATAAACCGGCTGATTGGCTATAGGGCTTATGTCGTGTGGGCTCTAGGCTGGACTGTGATTGCACCCACTGACAGAGAACCATCGCCATGGAACCCCGCCTGGATTACTACACCGCCTCGCCGCAAGCGCTCAAAGGCATGCTTATGCTGGAGGCGACGACCTTCGGCTTGTCCATCGAAAAGCACTTGCTGGAGCTGATCAAGATCCGGGTCTCGCAGCTTAACCACTGTGGTTTCTGTACAGATATGCACTCGATGGCGGCACGTCAGCGCGGCGAGACCGAGCGGCGCTTGTTCGCGGTGTGCGTATGGCGTGATTCGCCGTTCTTCACGGCACGGGAAAAGGCCGCGTTGGCTTGGAGTGAAACAGTCGCGACGTTGCCGACCTCGACGGTATCGGATGAACTGTTCGCCGCCGTGCGGTTGGAGTTCAGCGAGCAGGAACTGGTGGACCTGACCATGGCGGTGTCCAGCATCAGTGGCTGGAACCGCCTGGCAGTGAGTTTTCGGCAGCCGCCGCCAAATGCTTGATCAGGACAGGAAGCCACCGTCCACATTCAGTGACACGCCGGTGGTGTAGCTCGATGCATCGCTGGCCAGGAACAGCACCGCGCCGGCCATCTCGCTCGGGTCGGCCACGCGCTTGAGCGGGATCTGCGCCAGGGCCATTTTCAGGATCGCATCGTTCTTCACCAGCGCCGAGGCGAACTTGGTGTCAGTCAAGCCCGGCAGCAGGGCGTTGCAGCGAATGCCGAATGCCGCGCATTCCTTGGCGAACACCTTCGTCATGTTGATCACGGCAGCCTTGGTCACCGAGTAGATGCCCTGGAACACGCCCGGGGAGATTCCGTTGATCGACGCGACGTTGATGATGCTGCCGCCACCGTTCTCGCGCATCAGCTTGCCGGCTTCCACGGACATGAAAAAGTAGCCACGGATATTCACGTCAACGGTCTTCTGGAATGCACCGAGGTCGGTGTCCAGCACGTTGCAGAACTGCGGGTTGGTCGCTGCGTTGTTGACCAGGATATCCAGGCGGCCGAACTGCTCGCGGATGCCGGCAAATACCTGGGTAATCTGCTCCATTTCACCGATATGGCAGGCCACCGCAGTGGCCTTGCCACCGTCGGCGATGATCGCATCAGCCACGTGCTGGCAGCCTTCCAGCTTGCGACTGGACACGATCACGTGGGCGCCTTGCTGGGCCAGCAACTTGGCGATGGCCTCGCCGATGCCACGGCTGGCACCGGAAACAAAAGCGATTTTGCCGTCGAGGTCGAACAGGTGGGTCTTGGACATAGCGGTTCCTTAAAGGGACGATTTGCTGATGACGTTCAGGCTCATCTGCTCCAGCAGCTTGTTCATGTGAATGAACTGCGCAAAGCGTTTGTCCTGGGTCTGGCCATGGAAGAAGCGGTAGTAGATCTGCTGCACGATGCCGGCCAGGCGGAACAGGCCGTAGGTGTAATAGAAATCGAAGTTGTCGATCTGGATGCCCGCGCGCTCGGCGTAATAGTCGACGAATTGACGGCGGGTGAGCATGCCGGGCGCGTTGCTCGGCTGGCGACGCATAAGTTGCACCGGCGCTGGGTCGGCCGCTTCGATCCAGTAGGCGAGGGTGTTGCCCAGGTCCATGAGCGGGTCGCCGAGGGTGGTCAGCTCCCAGTCCAGCACGCCGATGATCTGCATCGGGTTGTGCGGGTCAAGAATCACGTTATCGAAGCGGTAGTCGTTGTGCACGATGCTTGAGGTCGGGTGGTCGGCCGGCATCTTGTCATTGAGCCAGGTGCGTACGGTTTCCCAGCTTGGCGCGTCGGGGGTCAGGGCTTTTTCGTAGCGGTCGCTCCAGCCACGGATCTGGCGCGCCACATAGCCTTCGGGTTTACCCAGGTCGCCCAGCCCACAGGCGCTGTAGTCGACCTGGTGCAGCTCGACGAACTTGTCGATAAAACTCTTGCAGAGTGCCTCGGTCTTGGTTGCGTCCAGGCCCAGTTCGGCTGGGAGGTCGGAGCGCAGGATGATGCCGTTGACGCGCTCCATCACGTAGAACTCGGCGCCGATCACCGACTCATCGGTGCAATGCACGTAGGCTTTGGGGCAATACGGGAAGCCGTCTTTGAGCTGGTTGAGAATGCGGTATTCACGGCCCATGTCATGGGCGGACTTGGCTTTGTGGCCAAAGGGTGGGCGTCGCAGCACGAATTCCTGACCGGGGTATTCCAGCAGGTAGGTCAGGTTCGACGCACCGCCCGGAAACTGGCTGATCGTGGGCGTGCCGCTCAGGCCCGGGATATAGGCCTTGAGGTAGGGATCGATCAGGCTGGCATCAAGTTCTTCGCCTGGGCGAATCTGGGTCGATTGGTCGTTCAGCGCCATGCTTATCCCTTCTGCTTATTCTAAAGGCCTCGGACTATTTCCTAATCTAATGCGCACCACCGCCCAGCGACAAGGTCGGGGCGGCTTAATAGGTTAGCGTGTTGGACGATGATCAGCGTGCCTGATCGGTCATTTAGTGGGCGGGGGCAGGGCGACCGGCGTGAGCACCGGGCGGCCGGCGAAGTATTCCACCAGGTTGTCGGCCACGCGCTGCACAGTGTCGTGGGCGGCCTCTGGCGACAAGCCGGCCACATGCGAAGTGAGCACGGTATTGCTGAGCTTCTTGAGAGCATCGGGCACTTGGGGTTCGTCGTCGAACACATCCAGTGCTGCGCCACCGATGCGGCGTTGTTCAAGGGCGGCGACCAGGTCGGCGGTCACCACTACGCTGCCACGGCCGATGTTGACCAGGTAGCCGTTCGGGCCAAGCGCATCCAAGGCGTGGCGATCGATCAGGTGGCGCGTGCTGGCGCCACCGGGCGTGGCCAGGATCAGGAAATCCGAGGTGCGCGCCAGTTCCACCGCCGTGGCGCAGTAGGTGTAGTCGACGTCGTCGCGTGGCTGGCGGTTGTGATAACTCACCTCCATGCCGAAGCCCTGGGACGCACGCTTGGCGATTTCCAGGCCCACCGCACCCAGGCCGAGGATGCCCAGTTGCTTGCCGCCCAGGGACGGGCGCATCACCTTGGGCCATTCACCGCGGCGTACGGCGACGTCGGTCTGCGGGATGCCGCGCACCAGCGAGAGCAGTAATGCCATGGCGTGATCGGCCACCGATGGCGCATTCACCCCTGCGCCATTGGTCACGACGATCCCGCGATTGCTGGCGGCTTGCAGGTCTACGTGTTCGTAGCCGGCACCGATCACGCAGATGATTTCCAGCTGGGGCAGGGCGGCGATTTCCTCGGCGTACAAGCCCAGCGGGCCACGGGTCAGCACGGCCTTGATCTGGCTGCCGTGGGCCTTGATGGCTTCGGCGCGTTCGGCGGGTGTCGGTGCCAGAATCACATGAAAGTCGTTGCCCTCGATGATGGGCAGGTATTCATTGATGGTTTCAACCAGGACCAGAACAGTGGCGGTCATCGGAAGGCTCTTCCTGAAGGGTTTGAGGGGCTGAGTATGCCGTATTTGAGCGCTCAGAAGCTGATCTCGACGGCGCTTGCACGCGTCACAAACGCGCCGGCCAGGGTGGCATTGTGGTGTTCGATAATCGCCTCGGCCTTCAGCGCCGGCGTGTCCATGCAGGTATGGCCGTCTTCTGGCAGTACCACCGAAAACCCCAGTTCCACGGCGACCCGGCAGGTGGTGTCGATGCAGAACTGGGTTTTCATGCCTGCAATCACCAGCTCATTGACCCGCGCAGCTCTCAATTGCTGTTCCAGGTCCGTGCCCAGGAAGCAACTGGGGCGGGTCTTGTTGAACAGGTGATCGCGGGATTCGTCTACCTCCAGTTCATGCCACAGCTGCCAGAGCGGGCTGCCGGCTTCAATCGGTGAGCCGGCCGGGCCGGTGTGGCGAGCCACGAAGATCGGGGCGCCGGCATCGCGCGCGCGTGCTATCAATTGGTTGAGGGTGGCGAGTACGCGTTCGCGCTCGAAGGGTTTTTCCGGACCGTCGTATAAACCGGTTTGCATGTCGATGATCAGCAGGGCGTCAGCCATGGTGTTGCTCCTTGTGATTGCCACATGGACGGAGCAATAAAAAGGCCCCGTCCATTGCTGGCGGGGCCTTGGGTTGAATCTGTGAAGTGTCTAGCTCAAGCACTCACAGCCACCGCGCGACCCGCCGGAAGCGGTTGTGGTGGTGGTACGGGTGAGGGCGAGCTGGATAAGGTTCATGGGCCGATCATGCTGGGACGGGTGAAGGGCTGTCAACGGGTAACAGGGCCTTTCGTGCAGCAATCAGGAATTCATCCGACAGGTCATTGCCACGTGTCGCACGTGCCAGTGTCACTGCTCCGATCATCATTGCGTACTTTGCGAGCAGGCCCTGGCGGTCTTCATCGTGCAACTGCGCGAATATATCCAGCGACTTTTCGACGCCTTCGATAAACGTATGTTGCAAGGCCGTGTCGGCCGGCTCATGGCACATGTCCGGGGCGAATGCCGACACTGGGCAGCCGTCTCCGGGGTTATCGCGATGGGTGGCGGTCAAATAAGGCCCCATCACGGCCTCACGGGCCGCCTGCTGATCTACGCTGCGATCGATTTTTGCCTGCCAGCCCAAGTTCGCTTGCTCGAATGCCTGCTGGCAAGCTTCGGTGGCGAGGGCTTCCTTGGAGGCGAAGTGCCCGTAGAAACCGCCGTGGGTCAGGCCGGCTGCAGCCATGACGTCCGACAGGCTGATACCGTGCAAGCCGCGTTCGCGAAACAGGTGCGTGGCGGCCTCGACGATGATTTCGCGGTTGAGTTCGGCTTGTTTGCGTGAAACGCGAGGCATGGCAGGGCTCACAGGAAGAAGGGCGGGTGCTGTATGAAAACTACAGGAATGGGTGCCATTCTTAAATAGATTTATGCGGGCATGTATTATTCCCGAGAGGCCGCTCCGTTGCGCCCCTTTTGCGCATTGGGGCGCAACCGCTGTCAGGCGATCACTGTTGGGCGCTGCGTCGCGCCTTGTCTTGCTCTGCCTGTGCAATAGGCATGAAATTGTAGGTAGGAAAAAATTCCGTGGTGTACACCCCCCACGCGCTGTTTTCGATTGCCAGGTTGACCTCTGCCAGGCGCGAGGCCGGGAGACGGAGCACGACGACCTGTCCAATGCCCATGGTGATGTTCCAACTCAGTACTTCCACCCCGGGCGGTGGAAATACCGCGTGGAACGCTTGCCTGGCCAGTTGCGTTTTTAACTCGCCCAAGGGGCGGGATTGATCATGTTTAAGAAATACGGTCAACATGACGGCGTTATCGGCAGTGATGGGCGTAGTCTTTTCATTCAGCGCAACAGCGGTTTGTGCAGTTGCTGAAACTGGCAATAGCGCGGCGGCCAGTAGTGCAGGTAATAACAATAAATGGAGAGGGTTACTTTTATTCATGATTGGGCACCTTGCTCATTGTTGTTTGTATTGGCGATGTTTGATTAATTCGACATGGCGGTCTTGATTGGGCCTTTATAGGGGGCGTGCACGACATAGATGCGTACGGGCGGTTGCGTGGGGATCATGTTGCGCGGTACTTCGCGAGAGTAAGTGAATTCACGGTTATCAAGTTTCTCCAGGCGCCTGACGATTGTTCTATTCGGGCCGAGATCAGGGAACAGGATATGGGTCTTGCGGTCTCCCGTGACCATGAAATACCCGCCGCCGCCATCGGCATGCTTTGAACGGCCGGTGTCGGTGTAGAAGAATTCATAGCGATTGCGCAGTGGATCCCACATTGATATGCCAACGACGCCGGGGTAGTTGGCCTTGACGTCTTTGTCCGGTTCCCCCTCAACATAGACTTTGGTGGTCAACCATTGCGCAGAAGAGGCCAGCGCTTGAATGTCCGCTTCAGGTTCCAGCTGTTCTGCACTATTGGCGTGCGCGCTGAACATGCATGAGAGTAACAGACTGATGAGCACACATTTAAATCTTCGCATTGTCGAATTCCTGTTGTTTTCAATAAGCGACGTTGTTTTTTGTGGGGTCTGCTGCGGGTGATATTAGTTTCAACGTGGGTGGTTGCTCAATGACTATGTAGGGTTGTGTAACAATTAACGCCGCACTTTGCTTATTATTTTAGTTGGATAGCTATTTGCGTCTGATTGGGTTGTAGGCCGATTCTCTAAATAGGCCAAGTTCAGTTTAAACGCGACGACTTGGGTGCAGCCGTGAAGAGCACTTTCCGCTCGCGCCAAATGATGTTGGCATGCCCGCAACCTTCGCTTATGGCGGCCCTCGAGCGCCTGCACCGGTACACCGTTCCTCAGCTAAGTCTTTGCTTATTCAAGAGAATCCCGGACAATCACGGCCCTTCTATGGTCGGGGCGCTGCCTGTCAGGTTTTTCTGACTCGTCCCGGCTATGTAAATGCGGAGATCCGACCGGATGAATGATCAGGCCAATAGCGTCGACGAACGCTATGCAACGACACCTGCAACCCTCACGAGCTGGAGCCGCCAGGACACCACCTGGATGCTTGGCCTGTTCGGCACCGCTATTGGCGCCGGTACCTTGTTCCTGCCGATCAACGCCGGCCTGGGCGGCTTCTGGCCCCTGGTAATCCTTGCGTTGCTGGCGTTCCCGATGACCTTCTTCGCCCACCGTGGCCTGACCCGTTTCGTGCTGTCTGGCCGTGAAGGCTCGGACATCACTGACGTTGTCGAAGAACATTTCGGCATCAAGGCCGGCGCGCTGATTACGTTGCTGTACTTCTTCGCGATCTTCCCAATCCTGCTGATCTACAGCGTCGCGTTGACCAACACGGTCGCCAGCTTCATGGAGCATCAACTGCACATCATGCCGCCGCCACGGGCGATCCTGTCGTTCGTGCTGATCCTCGGCCTGCTGGCCGTGGTGCGTTGCGGCGAGCAAGTGATCGTCAAGGCCATGAGCTTGATGGTGTACCCGTTTATCGTCGCCTTGCTGTTCCTGGCGGTTTACCTGATCCCGCACTGGAATGGCGGCATCCTCAGCACCGCCAGTCAGGTCCCGACGCCGTCCGCCCTGCTTAACACCTTGTGGCTGGCGATCCCGGTGATGGTGTTCTCATTCAACCACTCGCCGATCATCTCGGCCTTCGCGGTGGACCAGAAGCGCCAGTACGGCATCCATGCCGATGAGCGCAGCTCGCAGATCCTGTCCCGCGCGCATCTGTTGATGGTGGTGATGGTGCTGTTCTTCGTGTTCAGCTGCGTGCTGACCCTGTCGCCGGCGCAACTGGCCGAGGCGAAGGCACAGAACCTGTCGATCCTGTCGTACCTGGCCAACCACTTCAATAACCCGACCATCGAGTTCGCAGCCCCCTTGATCGCGTTTGTGGCGATTACCAAGTCGTTCCTGGGGCATTACATCGGTGCCAGTGAAGGCCTCAAGGGCCTGGTGTTGAAGACGGGTCGTCGTCCGGGTGCGAAGCGCCTGGATCGCATGACCGCCGCCTTCATGCTGGTGGTGTGCTGGATTGTGGCGACATTGAACCCAAGCATTCTCGGCATGATTGAGGCGCTGGGCGGTCCGATCATTGCTTCGATCCTGTTCCTGATGCCGATGTATGCCATCCGCAAGGTGCCGGCCATGGCCAAGTACCGTGGGCAGGCGTCCAATGTGTTTGTCACGGCGGTTGGTCTGGTGGCGATCACTGCAGTGGTTTATTCGCTTTTTGCTTGAGCCTGATGCGGTCTATCCGACTGCGCAGGGTTAAAAATGTGGGAGCGGGCTTGCTCGCGAATGCGGTGTATCAGCCACATCACTGATACACCGCATTCGCGGGCAAGCCCGCTCCCACAGTTGGTTTAGGGTGTTGCCGATGCTGTTTTGCAGGCATAAAAAAACGCCGCGTACCTTGCGATACGCGGCGTTTTTTATGTCAACACACCCTTAGGCTTGAATCACCGGGATGTTGGCGCTTGCTGCGATCTTGCGGAACTCAGCGATCTGATCGAAGTTCAGGTAGCGGTAGACGTCACTGGCCATGGTGTCCAGTTTCGCTGCGTAGCCCATGTACTCTTCGACGGTCGGCAGGCGACCCAGGGTAGAAGCTACTGCCGCCAGCTCGGCCGAAGCCAGGTAGACGTTAGCGCCGTCACCCAGACGGTTCGGGAAGTTACGGGTCGACGTCGACACAACGGTCGAGTTCGGTTCTACACGTGCCTGGTTACCCATGCACAGCGAGCAGCCCGGCATTTCCATGCGCGCGCCAGCCTTGCCGTAGATGCCGTAGTAGCCTTCTTCGGTCAGTTGGTGAGCGTCCATCTTGGTCGGAGGCGACAGCCACAGACGGGTAGGCAGCTGGCCCTTGACTTGCTCCAGCAGCTTACCGGCCGCGCGGAAGTGACCGATGTTGGTCATGCACGAACCGATGAACACTTCGTCGATCTTCTCGCCGGCAACGCTCGACAGCAGACGGGCATCGTCCGGATCGTTCGGTGCGCAGAGGATCGGCTCGTTGATCTCGGCCAAGTCGATTTCGATGATTTCAGCGTATTCCGCGTCGGCATCGGCTTCCATCAGCTCAGGGTTCTTGACCCAGGCTTCCATCGCTTGGGCGCGACGTTCCAGGGTACGTGGGTCACCGTAGCCTTCACCGATCATCCAGCGCAGCAGGGTGATGTTGGAGTTCAGGTACTCGGTGATCGACTCTTTCGACAGCTTGATGGTGCAACCGGCAGCCGAACGTTCAGCCGAGGCGTCGGACAGCTCGAAAGCCTGCTCCAGTGTCAGGTCGTTCAGGCCTTCGATTTCCAGGATGCGGCCGGAGAAGGCGTTCTTCTTGCCTTTCTTCTCTACGGTCAGCAGACCCGACTGGATCGCGTAGTAAGGAATGGCATGAACCAGGTCACGCAGGGTGATGCCAGGTTTCATTTTGCCTTTGAAACGCACCAGGATCGATTCCGGCATGTCCAGTGGCATGACGCCAGTGGCTGCGGCGAACGCGACCAGACCGGAACCGGCCGGGAACGAGATGCCCATCGGGAAACGGGTGTGGGAGTCACCACCGGTGCCGACGGTATCCGGCAGCAGCATGCGGTTCAGCCAGCTGTGGATGATGCCGTCGCCTGGACGCAGGGATACACCGCCACGGGTCATGATGAAGTCAGGCAGGGTGTGGTGGGTGGTCACGTCGATCGGCTTTGGATAGGCCGCGGTGTGGCAGAACGACTGCATCACCAGATCGGTCGAGAAGCCCAGGCACGCCAGGTCTTTCAGTTCGTCACGGGTCATCGGACCGGTGGTGTCCTGGGAACCCACGGTGGTCATCTTCGGTTCGCAGTAGGTGCCAGGACGAACGCCTTTGCCTTCTGGCAGACCGCAGGCCTTGCCGACCATTTTCTGTGCCAGGGTGAAGCCTTTGCCGGTGTCGACAGGCGCTTCCGGCAGCTTGAACAGATCGGTTGGGCCCAGGCCCAGCTCGGCACGGGCCTTGTCGGTCAGGCCGCGACCGATGATCAGCGGGATACGACCGCCGGCGCGGACTTCGTCCAACAGCACCGGGGTCTTCATTTCGAAGGTGGTGATGACTTCATCGGTACCGTGCTTGCAGACTTTGCCAGCATGCGGGTACAGGTCGATCACGTCGCCCATGTTCATGTTGGTAACGTCGAACTCGATTGGCAGTGCGCCAGCATCTTCCATGGTGTTGTAGAAGATTGGAGCGATCTTGCTGCCGAAGCAGAAGCCGCCGGCGCGCTTGTTCGGCACGTAAGGCACGTCGTCGCCGAAGAACCACAGTACGGAGTTGGTCGCGGATTTACGCGAGGAACCGGTACCGACCACGTCACCGACGTAGGCGATCGGGAAGCCTTGGCCGCGCATCTCTTCGATCTGCTTCATCGGGCCGGTCTTGCCTTGCTCATCCGGCACGATGCCTTCACGGGCCATTTTCAGCATGGCCAGGGCGTGCAGCGGGATGTCAGGACGGGACCAGGCATCAGGAGCCGGGGACAGGTCGTCGGTGTTGGTTTCGCCGGTGACCTTGAAGACGCGCAGGCTGATCTTGTCGGCCAGGGTAGGGCGGTTGCGGAACCACTCGCCGTCGGCCCAGGACTGGATCACGGCTTTGGCGTGTTCGTTGCCGTTCCTGGCTTTTTCAGCCACGTCGTGGAACGCATCGAACATCAGCAGGGTGTGCTTGAGTTGGGCGGCGGCGACCGGAGCCAGTGCGGCGTCGTCCAGCAGCTCAACCAGGGTCACGATGTTGTAGCCGCCTTGCATGGTGCCAAGCAGTTCAACGGCGCGTTTCTTGTCGATCAGGGGGGAAGTGGCTTCGCCCTTGGCCAGGGCAGACAGGAAACCGGCCTTGACGTAGGCAGCTTCGTCAACGCCTGGTGGAATGCGGTTGGTGATCAGGTCAACGAGGAATTCTTCTTCGCCAGCCGGAGGATTTTTCAGCAGCTCGACCAGGCCTGCGGTTTGTTCGGCGTTAAGCGGCTGGGGAACAATACCCAGGGCTGCACGCTCTTCGATATGTTTGCGGTAGGCTTCAAGCACAGTTATTACCCTCATCAGTGGTCCCACGGGACGCTCATCCAGAAATGAACGGCACGCATGCGCTCAGGGGCTTTTTGGGCCGCAAAGCCAGCGCTGCCGGCATTCCTCACAGAAGCTGCTTTCAAAGTTTTACGCCTGCAGAACGGAGCTGATGAGGGTTGGCGAGGGCTCTGACCTACCGAGTCATGGACCATCGCCAACACCGTTCTGAAGGAACGACTGTGCTCGTGACGCTTTGAAAACAGCTTCCAGCGGATTATTGGCGCCTTACAAGGCCGGATGATTCTACGGCAAAAAATTTCTAAAGGTAAGTTGCCTCACCAAGTTTGAAGGGTGATCACGCTTAGACAAAGGGCTAACATGGCGCATTGTTTCGCTGATTTGCGTGTCGTTGCCCATGTCCAACCAAACCATCAAGACCCCCTGCGTCGGCCTGTGCTCCACGGTCTACGGCGATCTCGTGTGCCGTGGCTGCAAGCGCTTCCACCACGAAGTGATCCAGTGGAATGGCTATAACGAAGAGGAAAAACGCGCGGTCTGGCTACGCTTGGAGCAGCTGTTGGTGCAGGTGATGGCCGGCAAGCTGGAGGTGTTCGACCCCAAGACCCTGCGCGGCCAGCTGGAGCAGCGCAAGATTCGCTTCGTGCCGCACCAGTCCGAGTATTGCTGGGCATACCAGTTGATCGCCCGTGGTGCGCGGGTGATTTCCAACTTGGAGGCTTACGGCATGGTGCTGTTGCCGGAATTTCGCGACTGGCCCTTGCCGGACCTGCGTGACGCCATTGATCGGGAGTTTTTTATCCTGTCGGAGGCGCACTACCAGCGCTATATCGCGCCAAACTTTCTCAAAGATGTATTTTCCAACGGATAACGCGCAACCCAATGTGGGAGCGGGCTTGTTCGCGAATGCGGTGGATCAGTCAATTATTCATTCACTGACACACCGCATTCGCGAGCAAGCCCGCTCCCACAAAGTTGATCGCAGTTGTTCGGAAGACCCCGTCAGGCCTTGGTAGCCAGTTCTCCCAGCTGATCCATCAGCGTGTCGGGCTTGAGCACCAGCACATCGCTTTCCACGGCATCCAGTATCACCTCCGCCGTATTGCCGATCAGCGCCCCGGTAATCCCGGTGCGCGCCACCGTGCCGATGATTGTCACGGCTGCCTGCCACTTATGGGCAGCGAACGGGATCAGCACATCCGCCGGGCCTTCCTCAATGTGCAAGTGTGAGTCGTCCACATCAAACTCTGCCTGGAACGCCTTGCATTGCTCGCGATAACGCGCCTCGATGGTTTCCTTGAGCTGAAACGTCGGGTCCGCCGCCGACAACATCGGCGACGGATGGGCGCTGATCACATGCAATTGCGCCTTGGCCAAGCTGGCGATATCAAAACCATGGTCAATGATCGCGTTGTGCAGGGAGCGGTGCTCGCCATCGGTATTGCCGACATCGATGGCCGCCAAAATCACCCCGCCGGTCCATGGCTTGGCGGTCTTGACCAGCAGCACCGCTGTAGGGCAATAGCGCAGCAACTTCCAGTCGGCAGGCGTCAGCAGCGCCTTTTTCAATGGACTGTCGGGGAAGTGTTGCTTGATCACCAGCCCGCAACCCTCCGCCTGCTGCACGTCGATAATGGTTTCATGCAGGCTGGCATTCCAGGCCTGCTCGGTGCTGACGCTGTATCCGTCTTCGTGCAAACCCGACTTGAGCAGGGCCAGCAGCGCCGAGTGCTCGTGCTTCTTGTCGCAGACCAGCAAATGCAGGTGCGCGCCGGTGACCCCGGCGATCAGCTTGGCACGCTTGAGGGCCAGGCTTTCCGAATGCTCGGGCTCGATGACCACCAGGATGCTGCGGATGGCTTGCATGGTCGGGATCTCCAAAAAGGGTGGGCCTGGAACAACTATAGTTGCTGCACGGCAGACGTCATGTTGATGCACATCAAGGCCGGTGGCTGGTGGTCTGCGGCGGGGTCGGTATAATCGCCGGCCTTTTGTGATCCTTTTGCCCGTGAGCCCGATGAACCTGCCAGACATCCACGAATTCCTCGGTTGCCGCACCCCTGACGCCTGGGTCCAGGCCGCGCTGGCCGATCAGGACACCCTGCTGATCGACCACAAGAACTGCGAATTCAAAGCCGCCAGCACCGCCCTGAGCCTGATCGCCAAGTACTACAGCCATGTGGACCTGATCAACATGATGTCGCGCCTGGCCCGTGAAGAGCTGGTGCACCACGAACAAGTCATGCGCCTGATGAAAAAGCGCAAAGTCGAGTTGCGCCAGTTGAATGCTGGCCGGTATGCCTCGGGTTTGCGCAAAGTGGTGCGCACCCATGAACCTGTCAAGCTGGTGGACACCCTGGTGGTGGGCGCTTTTATCGAAGCGCGCAGTTGTGAGCGTTTCGAAGCCTTGGTGCCGCATTTGGACGAAGAACTCGGCAAGTTTTACTTCGGCCTGCTGAAAAGCGAGGCGCGGCACTTCCAGGGTTACCTCAAGCTGGCCTACCAATACGGCGACGCCAAGGACGTCGCCCAGGTGATCGAGCGGGTGAGGGCGGCCGAGCAGGAACTGATCGAGTCACCCGACATCGAGTTCCGCTTTCACAGTGGCGTGCCAGCCTGAGGCCACGGCCGCGCCGATCAGCGCGGTGATTCCGGCGAGCAGCAGGATCACCGGCTGTGTACCCAGCGGTGCTGCCAACACTGCTATCGCCAAGCCTGCCAAAGGTTGCGGCAGGTTGTTGAGCAAGGTGATCACGCCCACGGTCTTGCCGAAGTCCTGCACGGGAATCACCCGCTGACGGGTGCTGCGCAGGTAGACGTTGAACATCTTGTCGAAACCGGTGACCAGCAGGAAGCCCACGGCGTATAGCCAGATGCCGGGGCTGATCGCCATGATCACTGCACCTACCGCAATCATCGAATACGACAACCCGCCCAGCACCCTCAGCGGGAGCCCGGCCCGCGCCAGGTAAAACAGAATCCCGATGGTCACCAAGGCGCCGGCTGCCTGCAGCAGGGCATAGGTGTCCTTGTCTTGCGCAAATTGGCCGGTCACCATCGCCGCAGATGTGGCCAGCGTGACACCAATGATCAAGTTGACGCCCACGGCCAGCGTAATGATCCGCTTCAGTTCCGGCAGGCTGCGGATATGCCCGAAGGCAATCTTCAGTGGCTGCAGCCAGATATCCCGATGCTGCTCGAACGTTTCCAGCTGTGTCGTGTTGGAGCGTTGCCACGCCCGCATTGCCAGGTCGGCCAATAAAAACAGCCCGGCCACCCCGAGTACGACCCAGTGCCAGGCCCACACTTCCAGCATCAGCGCGGCCACCAAAGGCCCGAGCACCAGCCCGCTCTGGTCAGCAATCTGCGAATAGGAAAGCGTCTTGGCATAGCTGTAGTGGGGAAAGACATGAGGCATCAACACTTCCCGCGCCATGATGCCCTGGGTGGTCAACACGCCGCAGAGCGCCGAGAGCAGCACGATCCAGAGGATACCGTCGAAGACCCCGTACAAAACCACGGCCACCCCGCAAGCCAGCGCCCGGCAAACCTGGCTGATATGCAGGATGCGCACCGGCGCGAACTTGTCGCACAATGCGCCACACACCGGGAACGCGAGATAACGCGGCAGCGACTCGACAAAGAATGCAAGTCCAGCCCAAGCCACGCTCTGGGTAGTCTGGAACACGATCAAGGGCACGATAAACAGCAGAATCTGGTCGGCCAGCCGCGACAAGAACAGCGAAACAAAGAACGCCAGGTAATCCTTGCGCATACAACTCCCTGTGGTTGGCGTTAAAGATTGCAGGTTATTTGTTAAAAACTCTTAAAAACATGAACCTTCGTGGCCAATCCTGGCCAGCGGCTTCAGTTGTCCAGCTTGCCACCTATAATGCCCGCTCTTCAATCCGTGTCTGCAGACTGAGAACTTATGGAAAACCTGGGGCTGGGCAAGGTCTTGCTCGTTGAGGACGACGAAAAACTGGCAGGGCTGATCGCGCACTTTCTCGCGCAGCATGGCTTTGAGGTACGCGTGGAGCATCGGGGCGATGAGGCCTTGGCGGCGTTTCTCGCGTTCAAGCCGAAGATCGTCGTACTTGACCTGATGTTGCCGGGCCAGAGTGGCCTGCATGTGTGTCGCGCAATTCGCGCGGTGTCCGACACGCCGATCGTGATCCTCACGGCCAAGGAAGACGACCTGGACCATATCCTTGGCCTGGAGTCCGGTGCCGACGATTATGTGATCAAGCCGATCAAGCCCCCTGTGTTGCTGGCGCGCCTGCGTGCCCTGCAACGACGTCAGGCGCCGGAGCCGACGGTGCGCGGGGCGCTGGCCTTCGGGCGGCTGGCCATCGATCGCAGTTGCCGCGTGGTCAGCCTTGGCGATGACAAGATCGACCTCACCACCATGGAGTTTGAATTGCTGTGGCTGCTGGCCAGTAACTCGGGGACGATCCTGTCCCGCGATGACATCCTCAACCGCATGCGCGGCATTGCGTTCGACGGGCTCAACCGCAGTGTCGATGTCTACATCAGCAAACTGCGCAGCAAACTCAACGACAACCCGCGCGAACCAGTGTGCATCAAGACCATCTGGGGCAAGGGCTACCTGTTCAACCCGTTTGCGTGGGAGGCCTAGATGCTGCGGCTCTATATCCGCCTGTACATCATCCTTGCGCTAGGCCTGGCGGGCGCTATCTGGCTGGTCAACTACACGTTCGACGAGCTTCTTCCCGAGGCCAACGAAACCTATAACCGCGAGGCCATGCGCGGCCCGGCCTATGCTTTGGTCGAGCAGTTGCGACCCTTGCTCGGTGATGCCCGCCAAGCGCGTCTGGGCGAGTTGCAACCCCATTACGGTCTGCACCTGAAACTGGTCCAGCGCGATGACCTGGCGCTGAACCCGCGTGAGCAACAGTTGCTGGCGGCTGGGCAGTTGGTGGTGCGTGGCGATTTCATGGAGTTCATCGCCAATCTCGACGGCGGCCCGCAATTGCTCAATATCAAGCTGCCCGACGAGCCTAAATGGCTGTACTTGTGGGCCTACAGCCTGTTGGGGCTGAGCCTGGCGATCGTGCTGTATTTCTGGGTTCGGCCGCACTGGCGCGATCTGGAGCATATCCGTCTGGCGGCGCAACGTTTCGGTGACAACGAGCTCAGCTCGCGCATCCTGCTGCCGCGCCGTTCCACCGTGCGTGAGCTGGCGGGGCACTTCAACCAGATGGCCGAGCGTATCGAAAGCCTGATCGCCAACCAGCGCGAACTCACCAACGCCGTGTCCCACGAACTGCGCACGCCCATTGCACGCCTCTCGTTCGAACTCGACCAACTCAAGCAGCAGGCCGACCCGCGCCAGCGTGGCGAATTGATTGCTGACATGTATGCAGACCTGGGCGAACTGGAAGAAATGGTCTCCGAACTGCTTACCTATGCCAGCCTGGAACGTGGCGCCACCCAGGTCACACGCGAAAGCATCGAGGCCCTCAGCTGGCTCGACAGCGTGATCGGCAGTGTGGCCCTGGAGGCCGAGGCGGCGGGTATTCAATTGTCGTTGCGCACGTGCGAGGTGGACTTTATCCAGATCGAGCCACGCTTTATGGCACGTGCGGTGATCAACCTGTTGCGCAACGCCATCCGCTACGCCGAGCGTCGGGTGGAAGTCTCGCTGGTCAAGTTCGGCAGCGGCTACGAAGTGCGGGTGTGTGACGACGGGCCCGGCGTCCCGGAGGACGGCCGGGCGAAGATTTTCCAACCCTTCATGCGCCTGGACGCGAGTCGCGATCGCCGTACCGGCGGCTTCGGCCTGGGCCTGGCGCTGGTGCAGCGGGTGTCGCAGTGGCATGGCGGCCAGGTGCAGGTGCTGGACTCGGAATGGGGCGGCGCCTCATTCCGAATGACGTGGGCGTACGTTGAGTCATAGGGTTATCGAGTGAATTGGCGCGGCCTATAAGTGATTCTCAGGTCGTCATGTATAGGAGGCAGGCCGGGCGGAGCGATATTGATCCTGATGGTTTGACCATGGTTTTTTTGGATGTGCGGAATGGCTTTTCCATTAAATAAACCTTCCGTCAATAGATCGGTGGCTTGCTCAATAACTGCCGACGTCCCATTGGGATAGTTTCGCAACACCTCATTTCGTACTCCGTTTCGTATGGCGGTTACGGATGTCGAGCCATGCGTCAATGAGACGGTCCCTTCAAACGCCTTGACCGGTTTGTTTATTTCTTGTTGAAAGAGGCGCCCAAATGCTTTGCCTCTGCCTTCAGCGGAGTAGCACACCAGAAGGCGTACGTTATCGGCAGAAGTAAGGTCCACACCCTTTGCTCTCAGCAGCCTCGCTAACCCAGGCGCATCATAAAGCGTGTTGTCCATGATTATCTTCGTACCGTCACCTGTGATCCGCTCAACCCAATTTCGTTTGATACCGTGTGCGACGACATTGAGGCGGTTCGTGCCTTTATAGGTATCGGTGAAGGTATGAACTTCATTGCCAATCAGTTTCAGATCCCTCATCGGCCCGCCCATTTGAATGACATTGTCGCGGCTCAATCCTATGTCCAGTGCGCGCTGCTGAGGTGTCATGGCAGGTGTGCTTGTGCCAGGCGCTGCAGACACCTGTGGCTTGAAGTCCTCCAAGGGCTTTCCATACGTTTTGTTGGTCTTTGGATCTACCGCATACCATTTGCGGGTTGTTCTATCGAACCTTGCTGGTGTGGAGAATTCGGTAAGGCCTCTTTTGTAAGTGCCTTGCGCGATGTCAGGTTTTCGGGCGAGGTCGGAAAAGTCATATTGCCCGGTTTTTCCTGGCGAGAACTTATGGAAATTAGCGTTGAGCCCACCGGAAGGCTGAGCCGGTGTTTGTGTAAACAGCCGTCGTCCGAAAGGTTTACCGCTTTGTTTCAACGCGCTATTCACCGGCTTGGCCGCTGCGCCAGCAACCTTGCCCAGACCCGCGGTGGTCAAGTACATGACACCATCGAATACGATGTCGGACGCCACCGCAAGCCAATCGCCGTTGAGCACGTTTCTGATGGGGTTCACGACAACCATCGAGGCGAACAGCACCTCTCTGTTCCTTTCGAACTCTTCATCTTCTTCGTCAAATCGCGTTGTGTGGCCGCTGGCATTCACCAGTTGTTCAAGCTCGACATCACCGAGGGTGTGCTTGGAGAGCAACTCCCCCAGAAACTGACTGCGTGCACTGTTATACGATGCCGGGACACTGGCGTCTGCCGGCGGCGTGATGGCTTGTAACTTATGGCTGTCGGTCTGCGAGACGCTAAATGGCGTGATGGCTGTATTGGAGAATTTTTCTCCTGCCAGATGAGGTGTGGGCGCCTTGATCCATGGCCCTTGAGGGCCTGGAACGAATGCGCTGCCCAGGTCATCGCGGGCTTTCAGATAGTTGTGTTGCGGGCAAAATTCATAGAATTTTACTTTGTTCTCATGCGTTGACTTGATGATCAACGCGCGCTTGCTCGGATCTTGACTCGGCGTTGATTGGTCGAGATTGACGGCGCCGGACTTGGTGATGACTCGATGTTTGATGACGGTGCCTTCAATGAAAATCTCGAGTTTTCCATATTCCAGCTGCTTTCTATCGCTGATCGGTTGTTGCGCAATGAGATGTTTGCTGAGGGTGACCAGCCCGCTTTCCCTGCGTTGCTGATAATTGGCCACAGCAAGGCGGTGTACGGACTTGATATCCGGGAGGTGGTGAAGTAATCCGGTGGTTGTTCCTGGAAGCGCCTGTTCTCTCAATGAATACCATGTGTTGTCCTCCTGCGGGGCTGGCGCTCGGCCTGAGAGATAAAGGTCCAATAGGGAATAAGGGCCCGTGTTGGTATGTAATATATCGTTGTTGAGGACGTTATTCGCCCGCGCCTGGGGCGTTGTGAGCACGGCCAGTTCAAAGGGCACATTCTTATAGCGCTTCCCCAGTTCTTCCAGTGCCTGGTCTTTGAGCAGTGGAACCTTCGCGGTGATATCCCCGGGGGTTGTTTGCAGCTCGCTCATGACCTCGGAGAACGCTTTCTGCGCTGTGTCCAACTGCTCGTCTGAATAGCGCCCTGTAGGTGATGGCGAGAGGACGCCATGCACTAACGCCCAATCGATGACCATGTCTAATTTGGCCGCATTCAATAGCGCTTGGTCTTCTGTAGCAACCGGATCGATTGCCGCGAATTTTACGACTTCAGCAAAGCTCATGAGGGAACTGCTGCCAGGGCTCTTTGCTTCTATGTAGGCCACTGTGGCTTTCAGGGTGGCCCACGCCGGTGAACCGTAAGTCACGTCAGCGGGGATGTCCTTGACCAGCAGTTCCGGCGCGGCACTTGATAGCAGCATAAACGCCGCCACGGGGGCCATCCTGGTCGTGCAACGGCCACTCTCGGCCAAATGGGGGATCAACGCTTGCTTGATGTGACTCAGCGGCTGCCCATAGAAACATGGGGCCGCGAGGTCGAAACCGGCACATTCATTTCTCTTCGCCACATCATGGGCCGTGGGTGCATCCAGCCCCAACAGGATCGCCGCGAGGGTCATGTCAGAGCCGTCGGTATCGCCAGCGACGCCCATTTTCCGCTGTAGGGCAGCTTCCAGCGTCCGGGCTTTTGGCGAGCGAAGGAGGTCATCTACGATTTCTCGTGGGGCGTTCAGCTCGGCGTCTGTCCAATGGCGATTTTTCGTCAGGTAGGTAAAAGCCCCTCCTTCATTGTTCACGGCGTGCGAAGCACCCAAGTCCGGTAGCTTGAGGTTGTTAAAGCGTATGTGGCTGTAGAGCTGCTTTTTTTCATCCAGCGTCAGTGCCGCCGCCCAGCTCAAGGCGCCGGTGAGATTGCCATGGGGGATGGAAGGCAAGGGCCCGCGTTGAATGGACTTGATCAAGTTGTTGATGTCGTCTTTGGTCTGCGGAACGATCCACCCCTTGTCGGTGATGAATCGTCTGAGGCTGACGCTGGCCTCCGGTGCCAACTGCTCATCCTGAACGTACCAGGAAGTGGGGTCCACGTTTAACTTGAACGCGTCACTGTCGAGCATTTGCGCAATCAAGGTTTTTTCGTGTTGCGCAGCCTGTTCTGAGATGTGTGGCGAATCAATGAAAGAGGGAGGGCTGTCGGTCGCGTTGGCAGAGGCGGGGGGTGGCGTGATTGCCGTGGACAACAGTTGGCACAGGCGCGTGTTGTTACGAACATCGCCCCATTCCCTCTGCTGCTGTTCCAGCGCGGTCTCTGAGCGCAGTTCAAATTGTGCGGGTGAGAGCACCGCACCAGGCAGGGGAAAGGTGTTAGCGTGTTTGACGTCATTCGCGCGTTCTGTGAGCGCTTCACGGCTATGGGGCACCTGCTCGCCATAGAAGGCCGCAATGTCTTTGAGGTCAGCGGGGCGCGTGGCATGCGTAACGGGGTCGGACCGACCAGGCGAAGGGACAGAGACGCAGATGTTGCCCGCCGCTAACGTTTTGGACGTCTGCATGATCAATGGCCACGAGGCAGGCAACGCTTGGCCGTCGCTGAACTGTGCCCCCAGCGCGAGGATGCTGGCGCGCGCACCCGCTTCACCGGATGCCGAGGGCTTGGCGTAGGCCTGTATCCAACCGGGCGTGGTGTCGCTCGGGGGGAAAATGCGAAGGGGGCGGGATAGGTCAACGCGATTGGCGTGGGCCCACTGCTTGAAATCGTCACCCGCCACTAGGCTGTCGAGGTGGTTTCGCCATTGCCCGAACGTAGAGTCGACAGGCACAGGGTAAACGGCCTCACTTCCGGTCACCGGTAAGGGCAAGTCTTGGGCTGCGCGGGTTAGCGCGGCGGCATAGGTTCCCGCCAATTCTGCGTCGGCTATATACCGCGGGGTACTTTTTATGAGTTCCAACCAGTCAGGTGCTTGTGGGGCCGACTGAGGTGAAGGGGGTTGCTGTGCATCCGGTGGTGGGGACTGGTACGTGGCGGCCGAAACAGTAGCGGATTGAGTCGATGAGACCATCAGTAAACTCCAGAAGAACGACGATAGCGACTGCGTGTTTTCCCACATGCAGCAGTGACTATTCGTCGCAAGTGCCAGGCCTCCGGTTCCCCTCTGCTCAGTGAGGGGATATTTCACTCCTCAGGGGTTGAGCGTTGATGCCGACTTCCCCCTCAAAAGCTGTATTCCAGCACACCCATCACCGACGTCTGCAACCGACGCTCTACGATCGGGCTCTTGCCGGCTTCATCCGCCAGGTACTGCACATCCAGCAAGGTCGAGAACTGGGTGTCCTCGCTGATCGGCAGGCTCCACACCAGGTTCATGCCATTACTGATATTGCCCGCGCCCGCCTTGTAGGTTTTGAAGCGGCTGCGTGCGGCTTGGCCGGTGGTCACGCCGTACCAGGTCTGCAAGTAGTCACGGTCCCCGAAATGGCTGTTGAGGCTGGCGTCGAGGGAGCCGAAACGGCCTTCATACAGGTTGGTGCCCAGGCTCAGTTCTACATGGGTGAACGCCTTGCCGCTGTCCTTGTGGTCATCTTCCTTGAGCGCATGTTCCAGGGTGGCGCCAACAATCACGCCGCCCAGGTTGTAGCTGGCACTCACGCCCAGTTGCGGGCGTGACTTGATCTCGCCCATGCCTTTGAGACGCTTGGCGCCGAGGTGCATGGACGTGTTTTTGTCCTTGCGCGAAGCACTGGCACCGACGTAGGCCTTGAAGCTCAAGGCATTGCCTTCGTAACCCCAGCCCAGGCCTTTGTCGGTGTCGAGAAAAAGCCCCCAAGGGCTGACGATGGCACCACCGAACACGGGAGCAGTCATGCGTTCATCGCTGCCGCTGTAGCGGGGCAGGTTGGCCACCCCGGCGTTGAGGCTGTAGGTCCAGTCCTCGGCCAGTGCGCTGTTGGCTCCGGCGAGTAAACACAGGGAAGTCATGGACAGGCAGAGGTTTTTGGGGCTCATCAGGGTTTTCATGTCAGTCAGAAACTCAAGGGTGGATGGGTACGTTTGAAGGCGTAGCCCGAAGCGCTCAGGCCATTGATCTGGCGGCTCACGGTGTCGCCCAGGCCATAGCCGGTCCCGGCCAGTACGGCGTGGGCGTTGTCGACGGGCAGCAGGATGTAGTCGGTCAGCGGTTCGTCATGCAGTTGGCCGCGAATCACCAGGAAGCCTTCTTCGAGGCGCACGCTGATGCCGCTTAATGGCGCGTCGGGCTCAAAGCTGTTGAGCACCTGATAGGTGCCGACCGTGTCGGCCCAGGCCATGGGCAGCGGCGGCGGGTCGATGCGCTCACCGATGGGGATGCGTTGGCCGTGGCTGCGCGCGGTGAGCATCTGCCGGCCTTGCACGGTGATCACGTCGAGTTGTACGTGGCCCAGTTCACCGAGGTCCTTGAGCCAGAAGCCGAAGAGTTTCTTCTGCGCGCGCAGCCAGCCCTGATCGTCACGCAGCAGTTCGAAGTTGAAACCGGCCAGTTCGCCGCGCAGCCGCTGCTCATCATCCTTGATCCTGAAGACGCCCCAGGCGGTTGCGTAAAACCCGGCCAGGCGCTGACGGTCGATGGCTGTCGGCACTTGGCGCAGCTTGAGCCCATGGCGGGGTGCCTGGCAGTCGTCGCCGCACACAGGCGTGCCGGTTTGCGCTTCAAGCATCAGGCGCAGGGAGTCAGTGGCCAATCTGGCGACCAGGTCTTCGGCATTGCTGTCGTTGGCCATGATGATCACTGCCAATTGATGGTCCGGCAGCAGGCTCAGCTGTGCGGCGAAATCATCGCCACCGCCGCTGTGCTGGTAGGTACGCACCCCAGGACCGACCGGCGCGTCACCACAGGGCGCCAAAAACCACGCCAGGCCGATCTGGCAGTCGAAGTCCAGGGCATTGCCGGTGTTTTGCTGGGTGAACATTTCATCGATGGAGCGGCTTGCCATTACCCGCTTGCCCTTGTAGAGGCCCTTGGCAAATAGCATCTGCACGTAATGGCTGAGGTCCTTGGGGCTGGCCCACAAGCCGCCGGCGGCGATGTCGCGCAGTTGCGCATCGGTGCTGGCGACGCCTTCCTGATAGCCCAGGGCGCGAAAGCCTACTTGGGCAGCGGTCCCGACAAAGCTCGCGCGATCCATCTCCAGCGGCTTGAGCAGGCTGTGTTGCATTTGGGCTTCAAACTCCTTGCCGCTGCTGCGCTCGATCGCCGCGCCCACCAGCGCATAACCCAGGTTGGAATAGGCCACTTGCGTGCCGGGCGGTGTGCTCAGCCAGACACCGGACAGGCGCATCGGCATCTGCCCCATGGCGTAGCTGTTGCGCAGGTCTCGCAGGTGTTCACTGGGCAAGCCGGACTGATGGCTCAGCAGGCGACGCAAAGTGATGTCGCGGTCGGCGGCCTGCTGGTCGGCGTGGAAGCGCGAGCGCACATAGAACTCGCGCAGGGTCTGCTGCAGGGGGGCATCCAGCGTCAGTCGCTGTTCTTCAACCAGTTGCAGGGCCGCGCTGGCCGTGAGCAATTTGGAGATCGCGCCGGCCCGGAATGCAGTGTTTGGCGTGACAGGCAGGCCCTTGGCTTTGTCGGCCATGCCGAACCCGCGGGCCCAGATCAATTCCTGGCCGTTGACCAGTGCTATCGACAGGCCCGGGATGTTGTCCTGGGCCATGTCCCGTGGGATCCGGGTTTGCAGGTAACGGATGATCGCGCTGTAGTCACCCTTCGCAATTGACGGAGGGGCAGGTGACTGCCCGTGGCAGCCAATACTGCCCAACAGGCAACCGAGCAACGGAAGACCGCGCAATGTGCGAAGCATGACGAGCACCCGACAGGTGATTTGGATGCTCGCATGCTAGGGGCGCAGCGCTCGCCGGTCTTTTGCAGCTTTGTCGAGAAACTGTCAAAGACTGTTAACGGCCCTTGCGGTTAGGCTTAGGCGCTGTGCGGCATCAACGTGGCGATCAACGCACGAATGGTGCCGGGCAACGCCTCCAGCTCCCGCACCAGGATGCTGCGCTCGCGAATCGCCCAGGGCTCATCCAATTGCACTGCGATCAATTGCATGGTGCGGCTGTGACGCACGGCGGCCGACTCTGGAATGATGCCGATGCCCACACCGGCTTCGACCATTCGACAGATCGCCTCGAAACTCGACACTTGGATACGCAGCGACAAATGCTTGCCCAGCCGCTCGACATGCTCGCGCAAGAAGCTCAGCAAGGTGCTGCCTTCGTGCAGGCCGATGTGCTGGTAAGCGAGGGTCTGTTCCAGCGTCACTGACGCTTGCCCCGCCAATGGGTGCCCGACCGGCACCATCAACACCAGTTTATCCGTGCTGAAATGCAGCACCTGCAACCCCGAGGCTTCCACCGGCCCGGCGATGATGCCCATGTCGCTGGTGCCATCGAGTACGCCGCGCACGATGTCTCGGGACAGGCGTTCCTGGAGGTCGACGGTCACGCCGGGGCGTTCTGATAGGAAGCCCGCCAGTACTTCGGGCAAGAATTCGGTGACCGCGGTGGTGTTGGCGAAGATGCGGATATGCCCGGCTGAATCCACGCCGTACTGGGTGAATTCGCTTTTGAGGTAATCCACCTGACGCATGATCAGCCGCGCATGGTGCAGCAGGCGTTCACCGGCCGGGGTGATCTCCACGCCACGGCTGTCGCGGTACAACAGGCGGGTGTCGAGCTGGCCTTCGAGGGCTTTGATCCTTGCGCTGGCGGCGGCCGGCGAGAGGAACGCGCGCTTGGCGCCTTGGGTCAGGCTGGGGGATTCGGCGATATGGATGAACATGCGCAGGTCGGCCAGATCGAAGTGCATGCGTGACTCCTGGGACAGGACGGCGGCGTTCAGCATAACCGAACGCCGGTTTATTGAAATGCAAATTCTCAGAACGGCTGCAGGCTTGCATGATCCGGGGCAGACACTCACCGCCCGAGGACCTGCACCCGATGAGCGCCACCGATTGGATCGGCCGAAGCGAAACCGCCCACGACCACCTCAGCCATAACCTGCTCAAGCGCATCGCCGCCACCTTCGGCGAGGCCGTTCCCGAGGATGGGACGGACATTCCGCCGCTGTGGCAGTGGTGCTTCTTCCAGGACCCGCTACCGGAAACTGCCCTGGGCACTGACGGCCACCCGGCCCGTGGCGGCTTTCTGCCGCCGGCCGATAACCGTCATCGCATGTGGGCCGGTGGGCGCATCGAGTTCCTGCATGCGCTGCGTGCAGGCGAGGCGGCGACGCGCGTGTCGACCATCGTCCAGGTGGAAGAAAAGACCGGTCGCACCGGCTCGCTGCTGTTTGTCACTGTGCGCCACGACTATTCCCAGGACGGCCGCCTGGCGATCCGCGAGGAACAGGACATCGTCTATCGCGAGCCCACGCCGCCCAAATCCGGCAGTGGTGACGCGCTGGAGCAGGGCGGATGGTCTGAAACCGTCGACCCCACGCCAACCCTGCTGTTTCGCTACAGCGCCGTGACCTTCAACGGTCACCGCATTCACTACGACTACCCCTACGTCACCGGCACCGAAGGCTACTCAGGCCTGGTGGTGCATGGTCCGTTGATTGCCACCCTGAGCCTGCGCGCGTTCTGCCGCGCCAACCCTGGTGCAACCTTGCGTTGTTTTACCTATCGCGGCGTGCGCCCTTTGATAGCGCCGCAGCCGTTTGAAGTGGGCGGCCGCGTGATCGAAGCCGGTGTGGCACAGCTGTGGGCCGGCAACGTCGAGGGCCTGGCGCAGCAAGCAAGCGTGCATTTCGAATAATCCAAGAACAAGAGGCGGAGCGCCGTTAATGAACCCCAATGACAATGAAGAACTCAATGCGATCCGCGAAGGCGTGCGCGCCTTGTGCGCGGAATTCGATGCAGCGTACTGGCGCAGGATTGACGAGGAAAAGGGCTTCCCCGAAGCCTTCGTCAAGGCGCTGACCGACGCCGGCTGGCTGTCGGCGATGATTCCTGAAGCATACGGCGGCTCCGGCCTGGGCCTGGCTGAAGCGTCCGTGATCCTTGAAGAGGTGAACCGCTGTGGCGGCAACTCCGGCACCGTGCACGGCCAGATGTACAACATGTTCACCCTGTTGCGGCACGGCAGTGAAGCGCAGAAACGTTTGTACCTGCCCAAGCTCGCCAGCGGCGAATTGCGCCTGCAATCCATGGGGGTGACCGAGCCCACCACCGGTACCGACACCACCAAGATCAAGACCACGGCGATCAAACGTGGCGACAAATACGTGATCAACGGCCAGAAGGTGTGGATCTCGCGGGTGCAGCATTCCGACCTGATGATCCTGCTGGCGCGCACCACGCCACTGGCCGAGGTGAAGAAAAAATCCGAAGGCATGTCGATCTTCCTGGTGGACCTGCGCGAAGCCATCGGCAACGGCCTGACCGTGCAGCCCATCGCCAATATGGTCAACCATGAAACCAACGAGCTGTTTTTCGACAACCTGGAATTGCCCCTGGACAGCCTGATCGGCGAAGAGGGCAAGGGCTTCAAATACATCCTCGACGGCCTCAACGCCGAGCGCACCTTGATCGCCGCTGAATGCATCGGTGATGGCCGCTGGTTTATCGAAAAGGCCAGCGCCTATGCCCGCGACCGCGTGGTGTTTGGCCGGCCCATCGGGCAAAACCAGGGCGTGCAGTTTCCGATTGCCGAAGCGCATATCGAGATCGAAGCCGCGGACCTGATGCGCTGGCGTGCCTGCGAGGAATACGACAGCGGCAAGCAGGCTGGCGCGAGCGCGAACATGGCCAAGTACCTGGCGGCCAAGGCGTCTTGGGAAGCAGCCAACGCCTGCCTGCAGACCCACGGCGGTTTCGGCTTTGCCTGCGAATACGACGTGGAGCGCAAGTTCCGCGAGACGCGCCTGTACCAGGTGGCACCGATCTCCACCAACCTGATCCTGTCCTACGTGGCCGAGCATCTGCTCGAACTGCCACGCAGTTTCTGAGGGCCTGATCATGAGCCATACCCAAGCCTTGTGTCGGTTCCTGGCCGAACTGAACGCCGCGCAACTGCCTGAAGAGGTGCTGGCGCGCACCGAAGACCTGTACCTGGACTGGCTGGCCTCGGCGCTGGCGAGCAAGGGTGCGCACCCGATTCCGTTGTTCGAACGTTATGCGCAGAAGATGGGCCCCGGCAGCGGCCCGGCGCAGGTGATCGTCAATGGCGGCAGCAGCAGCGCGTATTTCGCTGCGCTGGTCAACGCTGCTTCATCCCATCTGGTGGAGCAGGACGACCTGCACAACAGTTCCGTCCTGCACCCGGCGACTGTGGTGTTCCCGGCGGCACTGGCGGCCGCCCAGGACCTTGGCAAATCCGGCAGCGACTTGCTGCTGGCGTCGGTGGCCGGTTATGAAGCCGGTATCCGCATCGGCGAATTCATGGGCCGGTCCCATTACCGCATCTTCCACACCACTGCCACCGTCGGCACGCTGGCCGCCGCCGTTGCCGTCGGCAAATTGCTGGATTTCAATGAAGAACAATTCATCAACCTGTTGGGCAGCGCGGGCACCCAGGCTGCCGGGTTATGGGAGTTCCTGCGTGATGCCGCCGATTCCAAGCAGCTGCACACCGCGAAAGCGGCGGCGGACGGCTTGCTCGCCGCGTACCTGACGGCGGACGGGTTGACCGGTGCACGCAATATTCTTGAGGGCGACCAGGGGCTGGCGGCGGGCATGTCCACTGATGCCGAGCCTGCCAGACTGTCCGCCGACCTCGGCAGCCGCTGGGCGTTGCTGGAAACCTCGTTCAAGTTTCATGCGTCGTGCCGCCATACCCATCCTGCCGCCGATGCGCTGCTGGACCTGATGCAGCGCGAAGGTCTGCACGCCGAACAGATCGCCCGCGTGGAAACCCGCGTGCACCAAGGCGCCATCGATGTGTTGGGCCGCGTGACCGTGCCTGCTTCTGTGCACCAGGCCAAGTTCTCCATGGGCACCGTGCTGGGCCTGATCGCCGTGCATGGCAAGGCCGGGCTTACGGAGTTCCATGAGCTGGCGTTGACTGACCCAGCCGTCGCGGCGTTGCGCGACAAAGTCAGCATGACCCTCGACCCTGAAGTCGACGGCGCCTACCCCCAGCGCTGGCTCGGCCGTGTCACCGTCACCACGCTGGAGGGTCGCACGTTGCACGGCGCTATCGACGAACCCAAGGGCGATCCGGGCAACACCCTGAGCCGTGCGGAACTGGCGGATAAATTCCAGCGCCTCACCCAGTTCAGCAACGCCCGCACACCGGCCCAGGCCAATGCCCTGATCGACAAAGTCTGGGACCTGCGCAACGCCGTATCCATGGCCGATTGGCTTTGAGGAACCGTCATGACTAACCCAAGACCGCTGGACGGCATCACCGTTGTCAGCCTGGAACACGCGATTGCCGCGCCATTCTGCACCCGTCAATTGGCTGACCTGGGCGCGCGCGTGATCAAGGTCGAGCGCCCCGGCGCCGGCGACTTTGCCCGTGGCTACGATGAACGTGTGCGTGGCCTGGCCTCGCATTTCGTGTGGACCAACCGTTCCAAGGAAAGCCTGACCCTGGACCTCAAGCAGGAGGAGGCCGGTACGATTCTCGACACACTACTGGCCGACGCCGATGTACTGGTGCAGAACCTGGCACCCGGCGCAGCCGCGCGCATGGGCCTGTCGTTCGAGGCGCTGCACGAGCGCTTCCCGCGCCTGATCGTCTGCGATATTTCCGGCTACGGCGAAGGCGGCCCGTACGAAAAGAAGAAGGCCTACGACCTGCTGATCCAGAGCGAGGGCGGCTTTCTTTCCGTCACCGGCGGCCCTGGCGAAGACGAGATGGCCAAGGCCGGTTGTTCCATCGCCGACATCTCGGCGGGCATGTATGCCTACAGCGGCATCCTCTCGGCGCTGCTGCTGCGCGGCAAGACGGGGAAGGGCAGCCGCATCGACGTCAGCATGCTGGAAAGCCTGGTGGAATGGATGGGCTACCCGATGTACTACGCGTTCGACGGCGCACCCCAACCCCCGCGTGCCGGGGCGGCGCATTCGACGATCTATCCCTACGGACCGTTTCCCACCGGTGACGGCGGGACCGTGATGCTCGGCCTGCAAAATGAGCGCGAATGGGCGGCGTTCTGCGACAAGGTGCTGCTCACCCCGGCATTGGCGACCGACGAGCGTTTCTCCGCCAACTTCAAGCGCTCGGCGAACCGCGAAGTGCTGCGTCAGATCATTGTCGATAGCTTCGCGCAGTTGGATGCCGAGGCGGTGATCCAGCGCCTGGAAAGCGCGCAGATCGCCAGCGCCCGCGTCAACGATATGCAAGGCGTGTGGGATCACCCGCAACTCAAGGCGCGTGACAGTTGGCGAGCAGTCGACAGCCCGGCCGGTCCGTTGCCGGCGCTGCTACCGCCGGCCCGCAATGCCGCCTTCACTCCGCGCATGGACGGTGTTCCAGGCTTGGGCCAGCACAGCCAGGGCATTCTCGACGGGCTCGGTTACTCGACAGATGCCATCGACGGCCTGCGCGCGCGCGGCGTTATCTAACCATAAGGAATTCAACAGATGCCCAAGCCACTGGTACGTTCGGCGTTGTTTGTGCCCGGTAGCCGACCGGAGCGATTCTCCAAAGCCTTGGCCAGCGGTGCCGACGCAGTGATCGTGGATTTTGAGGATGCGGTGGAAGAGCCGCTCAAGCGTCAGGCGCGGGATAACCTGGGGGCGTTTCTGACGGCCAACCCCGCCGCTCAGGTGTGGGTGCGTATCAACGCGCCGGAACATGCCGAGCATTTTGAGGATGTGGCTTTCTGCAAGGCTCATCCGACTGTGGCGGGCGTCCTGTTGCCAAAGGTCGAGAGCGCATCCCAGGTCGCCGTAGTGGCGGCAACCGGCAAAGTCATTTGGCCGATCATCGAGAGTGCGCGTGGTTTGTTGGCAGTGGCCGAGATCGCCCATGCACCGCAGGTGGAACGCCTGTCATTCGGCGGGCTGGATCTGGCGCTGGACCTGAACCTGAGCAGTAATTCGCCTGCCGCCCAGTTCGCCCTGGACCAGGCGCGGCTGGTGCTGATTGTGCATTCCCGCGCTGCGGGCCTGGTTGCACCGCTGGATGGCGTGCACCCGGCCATCGACGATCCTGAAGGCCTGCGCCGCTCGATCCGGCATGCTTATGAGATGGGGTTTGCCGGCGCACTGTGTATCCATCCCAAACAGGTGGCGGTGATTCACCAGGCATTGGCGCCAAGCGCCGAAGATTTGGCCTGGGCCCGGCGTGTGGTGGATGCCGGAGCCCATGGGGCAGGCGCCTATCAGATCGATGGGCAGATGGTGGATGCGCCGGTGTTGTTGCGGGCGCAACGGCTGTTGGCGGCTCTGCTTTAGCGTTCGTCCAGGCCGAACGCAGGTATCAAAAAATCGAAATTCACTACACGCGTGACATCAGGCACCTTGCCCTACAACACAACAATAAGAAGGTGATTTCCCATGCTCAAGCTTTCTCGGGCGCTGCTGTGCGCCGCCACCTTGTTCGCCGCGGGCCTGGCCCAGGCGGCGGACCCGATTGTCATCAAGTTCGCCCACGTGGTCGCCGAAAACACCCCCAAGGGGCAGGGCGCGCTGCTGTTCAAGAAGCTCGCGCAAGAGCGCCTGCCCGGCAGGGTAAAGGTCGAGGTGTACCCGAACTCGTCGTTGTTCGGCGATGGCAAGGAAATGGAAGCGCTGTTGTTGGGCGATGTGCAGATGCTGGCACCGTCCCTGGCCAAGTTCGAGCAATACACCCAGCAAGTGCAGATCTACGACCTGCCATTCCTGTTCAACGACCTGGCCGCTGTCGACCGTTTCCAGGCGGCCCAGGGCAAGGCACTGCTGACAGCGATGCAGGACAAGAACATCCTCGGCCTGGCCTATTGGCACAACGGCCTCAAGCAGCTCTCGTCGAACAAGGCGCTGCATGAACCCAAGGACGCCCGAGGCCTGAAGTTCCGCGTACAGGCCTCCAGCGTGCTTGAAGAACAGTTCAAGGCCATCCGCGCCAACCCGCGCAAGATGAGCTTTGCCGAGGTCTATCAAGGCCTGCAGACCGGCACAGTGAATGGCACCGAGAACACTTGGTCGAACTATGAAAGCCAGAAGGTCAACGAGGTGCAGAAATACTTCACCGAGTCCAACCATGGTCTGATCGACTACATGGTGATCACCAACGCCACGTTCTGGAACGGCCTGCCACCGGATATCCGCAGCACTCTGGAGCAGATCATGGTCGAGGTCACCGTCGAGGTGAACAAGCAGGCTGAAGCGCTGAACCAGTCGGCCAAGCAGAAGATCATCGATGCCAAGACCAGCGAAATCATCGAACTGACCCCGGAGCAACGCCAGCTATGGCGCGAAGCCATGCGCCCGGTGTGGCAGAAGTTCGAAGGGGAAATTGGGGCTGATCTGATCAAGGCGGCGGACGCGTCCAACCAGTAGCGCAGATTCAGTGGGGGCGCGGGCTGCGATTGCGGTCTGTCTGTTGATACAACGGGCGATTGATCCACTGCTGTCGCAGGCAAGCCAGTTCCCACCGTTTGATCCGATTTCCAACCCGATACCTATTCCCGCTTCGCGAGGTTTTGCCATGCAAACGCTAAGGCGCGTCTGGGAGCACCTGGAGGAGGGCTTTATTGCCTTCCTGCTGGCCGCCATGACCCTGGTGACATTCGTCTACGTCATGCTCAACAACATCTACACGCTGTTCTTTGCCCTGGCCGACAAATGGGCGTGGAGCAGTGACTTCTTCGGCGCCCTGGGCGACCACACCATGACCTGGGCCCAGGACATGACCTGGAGCGTGGCGCTGACCAAGGCCATGTTCGGCTGGCTGATTTTCTTCGGTATTTCCTATGGCGTACGCACCGCCGGTCACCTTGGCGTGGATGCGCTGGTCAAGCTGACCAAGCGCCCGGTGCAACGCGTGCTCGGCATGCTCGCCTGCCTGTGCTGCCTGGCCTACGCCGGGTTGTTCATGATCGCCAGCTACAAGTGGGTGAGTGCGGTGATGGGCGCGCATATCGGTGCTGAAGACCTCGACCAGTACGGTATCGACGTCGGTGACATCGTGGTGATCGTGCCCATCGGATTCGCCATGGTGTTCATCCGCTACCTGGAAATTTTCTACCGCATCTTTACCCACCGTCAGGTCGGGTTGGGGCTGGCCGACGAGGCCGGTGAGGCCAGCAAGTTGGCCGGCAGCCATGAGGAGCGTCACTGATGGCCGTGCTCTGTCTGTTTCTGCTGTTATTCGTGTTCATGTTTCTCGGCGTGCCGATTGCGATTTCCCTGGGACTGTCCGGCGCAGTGTCGATCCTGATGTTCAGCCAGGATTCGGTGAGTTCCCTGGCGATCAAGCTGTTCGAAACCTCCGACGCCTATACCTTCCTGGCGATTCCGTTCTTCCTGCTGTCCGGTGCGTTCATGACCACCGGCGGCGTAGCGCAGCGTTTGATTGATTTTGCCAACGCCTGTGTCGGCCATATCCGAGGTGGTCTGGCCATTGCGGCGGTGCTGGCGTGCATGCTGTTTGCGGCATTGTCAGGTTCGTCCCCGGCGACGGTGGCGGCGGTGGGCTCGATCGCCGTCGCGGGCATGGTCCGTTCCGGTTACCCGAAGGCGTTCGGCGCGGGCATCATCTGCAACGCGGGCACCTTGGGCATCCTGATTCCACCGTCGATCGTGATGGTGGTGTATTCGGCGGCGACTGAAACCTCGGTCGGCAAGCTGTTCATGGCAGGGGTGATTCCCGGGTTATTGCTGGGCCTGATGCTGATGATCGCGATCTACATTGTCGCGCGCATCAAGAAGCTGCCGGCGCAGCCACGGGCGACCTTTCGTGAGTGGCTGACCTCTGCACGCCGGGCATTCTGGGGCCTGTTGCTGCTGGTGATTATCCTCGGCGGCATCTACAGCGGGATGTTCACCCCGACCGAAGCGGCGGCGGTGGCGGCGGTTTACTCGGCGTTTGTCGCGCTGTTCATCTACAAGGACATGCAGCTGCGCGACTGTCCCAAGGTGCTGCTGGAGTCCGGGCGCCTGGCGATCATGCTGATGTTCATCATCGCCAACGCCATGCTGTTTGCCCATGTGCTGACCACCGAGCAGATCCCCCAGGAAATCACCGCGTGGGTGCTCTCCGAAGGCCTGACGCCGATTGGCTTTTTGATCATGGTCAACGTGGTGTTGTTGATTGCCGGCAGCTTTATGGAACCGTCTGCCATCGTGCTGATCCTGGCGCCGATCTTCTTCCCGATTGCCATGAAACTGGGGATTGACCCGATTCACCTGGGGATCGTGATGGTGGTCAACATGGAAATCGGCCTGGTGCATCCACCGGTGGGGCTGAACCTGTTCGTGACGTCGGCGGTGACCGGATTGACGCTGGGGCAGACCATCCGCGCGGCGTTGCCGTGGCTGATGATTCTGTTGGTGTTCCTGATTATGGTCACGTACTTGCCGTTCATTTCGCTGGCGCTGCCGCACTGGCTCGGTATGTAGATTCCGGAACCCTGCAGCACCCTGTGAGAGCCGGGCTTGCCCGCGATAGCTGTGTGTCATTTGCCCAATTTACCGGCTGACACGCCCTCATCGCGGGCAAGCCCGTTTCCCACATTTGATGTGTGCCAGTGCTTAGTGGTCCATCGCACTCAAGATCGCATGAGCCACCTTCACCCGCTCGGCAATCGGGTAGTTCTTGTTCGCCAGGATCACCACGCCCATGGCCTTGCTCGGCACATAGGCCACGTACGTGCCAAACCCACTGGTGGAGCCGGTTTTGTTCAACAGTGTGTCGGCGTGAGGCGCCTGCGGTGGGGTCAGCCAATTGACCGGATTCGGCTCCATGGCCATTTTTGTCGAATTGCCGTCCAACAAGGCGTCCAGCTTGATCGGGTAGGGATACATTTCCCAACCCAGGCCCTGGGTCATTCCATTTACGTTGTAGTAACCCGTGTGAGTCGTGGCGATCGCTTGCTGCAAGGGTTTTTCCAGGCTCGCGGGGTTTATGTTCACACTCACGTAATGCAGCAGATCGGCGGCGCTGGTTTTGATGCCATAGGCTTCGCTGTCCATGGCGCCGGGGCCGACGCGCACGGGTTTTCCATCCTTGCCATAGCCCTGGGCGTACAGGTTCATCTGGCTATCAGGCACTTTGACGAAGGTGTGCTTGAGGCCCAGTTTTGGCAGCAGGGTTTTCTCCATCACCTGATCAAAGGGCTGCTTCAGACTTTGCGCTGCCAGGTAGCCGAACAGGCCCAGGCTTGGGTTGGAGTACAGGCGCTGGGTGCCAGGGGCAAAGTCGGGTTTCCATTGCTGGAAGTAGCTGATCATGTGCTGGTTGTTGTCTGCCTCGCGGGGGAATTGCAGGGGCAGGCCGCCAGGCGTGTAGGTGCCCAGGTTGAGCACGCTGATGTGGTCGAACTTGCTGTTGCGCAACGCCGGAAGGTACTGGCTGGCCGGATCGCTGAGGGTCAGTTTGCCGCTTGCCACGGCATAGCCGGCGAGGGTGGCGGTGAAGGTTTTGCTCACCGAGCCGATTTCAAACAGGGTGTTTTCACTGACGGGCTGTCTCGCGTCTTTGCTGGCGACGCCGTAGTTAAAGTATTGCGCCTTGCCATCCTTCACGATACCGACGACAAGGCCGGGAATAGACTGTTGCTGCATCAGCGGCTTGATGCTGGCGTCCACCACGGCGCGCAGGTCGTCGGCGGCCAGGCAGTGGCCGGCGGCGAGAAACAACGCCGCGGCGCCTAAATTACGCACGCCTGACAGGGGGAGTTGAGGCATGATATCGCTTCCATGAGAGTGGTCGATTGATTGAGGAGCCTGCGCAGGCGTGGCCAATGTAGGCAGTTCGCAGGCTTTGGGCAAACGATCATATCTCGCACCTGCCATTAGAATAATTAGGGTCACACATGTTGCGCTCCCATCTTCCCCTCAATGCCTTGCGTGCCTTCGAAGCCTCGGCCCGGCATTTGAGTTTTACCCGCGCCGCGATTGAATTATGTGTGACCCAGGCGGCGGTCAGCCATCAAGTCAAAAGCCTGGAAGCGCAACTGAATGTTACTTTGTTCAAGCGCTTGCCCCGTGGCCTGATGCTCACCAGCGAAGGCGAAACCCTATTGCCGGTGGTGCGAGACTCGTTTGACCGCATCGCCCAGACCCTGAGCCAATTTGAAGGCGGACATTACCGCGAAGTGCTCACGGTCGGCGCGGTCGGTACCTTTGCCGTGGGTTGGTTGCTGCCACGGCTGCCCGCGTTCCAGACGCGTTACCCTTTTATCGACCTGCGCCTGTCCACCCACAACAACCGTGTTGACGTGGCTGCCGAAGGCCTGGATTACGCGATCCGCTTCGGCGCGGGGGCGTGGCACGGCACCGAAGCCTGCGAGCTGCTGGAAGCGCCCCTCACCGTACTCTGCGTGCCGCAATTGGCCGAGCAACTGCATGCCCCCGAAGACGTGTTGAAACACACCTTGCTGCGCTCCTACCGCGCCGATGAATGGAGCCTGTGGTTCCAGGCCGCCGGGTTGCCCGCCGATACCCTGGTGCCGCGCAGCATCATCTTTGATTCTTCACTGGCGATGATGGAAGCCGCCTTGCAAGGCATCGGTGTGGCACTGGCGCCGGCGATGATGTTTTCGCGGCAACTGGAGAACGATGTGATTCGCCAGCCGTTCGACGTCGGCATCAGCACTGGCAGCTATTGGTTGACGCGTTTGCAGTCGCGGGCTGAAACGCCAGCGATGCTGGCGTTCAAGGGGTGGATGCGTGAAAGCGTAAACGCTTAGACCAGGTATTTATTGAACCAACCGAGTGTTCTTTCCCACGCCAGCTTGGCCGCCGCCTCGTCGTAGCGTGGCGTCGAATCATTATGGAAGCCGTGGTTGGCGCCCTTGTAGATATACGCCTCATAGGGCGTACCGGCCTCCTTGAGCGCCTGTTCATAGGCTGGCCAACCTTCGTTGATCCGCGTATCCAGCTCACCGTAATGCAGCATGATCGGCGCCTTGATCCGTGGCACGTCCTTGGCTTCCGGCTGGCGTCCATAAAACGACACCGCCGCACCCAATTCCGGGTAGGCCACCGCCGCTGCGTTGGTCACGCCACCGCCATAACAGAAGCCGGTAATCCCGACCTTGCCAGTGCTGCTGTCGTGGTGCATCAGCCATTCGATGGCGGCGAAGAAGTCGTTCATCAGCTTGGTCGGGTCGACAGTCTGTTGCAGGGCCACGCCTTTTTCGTCGTTGCCGGGGTAGCCGCCGACCGAGGTCAAGCCATCCGGGGCCAGGGCGATGAAGCCGGCTTTAGCCAGGCGCCGGGCGACGTCTTCGATGTAAGGGTTGAGGCCGCGGTTTTCGTGGACCACCACCACCGCCGGCAGCTTGCCCATGGCTTTGGCCGGGCGCACGAGGTAGCCGCGCACGCTGCCGTTGCCTTTGGGCGAGGGGTAGGTGATGTAGTCGGCGACGATGTTCGGGTCGGTGAATTTCACTTGCTCGGCCAGCGCATAGTTGGGGCTCAGGGCCGCGAGCAGAGCCGAGGCGGTCAGGCCGCCAAAGGTGAACAGCGCGGCGCGGTCGAGAAATTCGCGGCGATTGATCTTGCCGTGGGCGTAGCCGTCATAAAGCTCCAGCAGTTCGGGGGCAAAGTCTTTCGCGGTGAGACGAGTCATCGGTGCATCCTCGATTAGCGGTGGCGGTCAATGTAGCCCAGGATCAGTCCTCGCGACCATGGGCGGCAGCGGCCAATTGACCGGTGTCGACACGCACAAAGATTGAATCGCCGAGGGCGGTCAGCACGTCGCCGGCGTACACCTCACAGATCACGCGGGTCTTGCGTCCGACCTCACCGTCGGCCCGCGCGCGCAGGGTCAGGGTGACCCCCATGGGCGTTGGCTTGATGAACTTGATCCCCAGGTTGCCGGTGACGCAGTCGATGCGCGGCAGGCTGCCGGGTTCGCGCCCTTCGGCGCGGTAGTGGTAGGCCATCGCAGTCCAGTTGGAGTGGCAGTCCACCAGCATGGCGATCAGGCCGCCGTAGACCAGGTCCGGCCAGCCGCTGTAGCGGGCCTCGGGCAGGTGTTCGGCGACCAGGTGTATTCCGTCCGCGTCCCAGCGGCTCTTGATGTGCAGGCCATGGGGGTTACTGCCGCCGCAGCCGTAGCAGATGCCTTCCGGCGCGGTGATATCCTGGAGTGAAGGGGCGTGCATGCAGCGTCCTTATTAGTGTGGGCCGACTACTCTGTTTAGCAGGACAAACGCCTGAATGGAATAAATCCCTGGTAGGGCGTGTCAGCTCAGTACCGGTGTCCCTTCCTCTGCGGAGCGTTGCATGAAACGTCTAATGTCCCCGGTCGCCGTACTGGCCCTGATCCTTGCTTATGTTTCCAGCGCCCAGGCGGTGGAGTACAAGGACGTCAACCGCACCGCCAGCCAGATCAGCTTCACCTACACGCAATTGGGGCAGCGGGTATACGGCACCTTCAGCGAATTTGAAGGCACCTTGACCTTCGACACGCAACAGCCGGAGGTCGGGCAAGCGGTGCTCAAGATCCAGCTCGCCAGCATCGACGCCGGCAGCCCGGATGCGAACGACGAACTGCAACGTGCTTCCTGGTTTGATACCGCGACCTATCCGGTGGGCGTGTATGAGTCCACTGGCGTCACGGCCCTGGGGGACAACCGCTACACGATCAGCGGCAACCTGACCATCAAGGGCACCACACACCCCGTGAAGGTGGACGTGGTGCTCAAGGAGCACGGTGGCATCGGTGTGTTCGACGGTGAGTTCGTCCTCAAACGCGGCGATTTCAAGATCGGCGAGGGCGAGTGGGCCGGTAACAGCGTGGTGTCCAACGAGATCAACATCAAGTTCAAGATGGTCGCACCGCAGCGTTAATGGGCGAATTTCTTTGCGCCGGCCACGCAGCCGATCACCGCGACGGTCACCAACACCATGCCCAGGCTGACCTGCTCATGCAGCAGGCCCGCCGCGAGTGCCAGGCCGAAAAACGGTTGCAGCAATTGCAATTGGCCAACGGCGGCGATGCCACCCTGGGCCAGGCCGCGGTACCAGAACACAAAGCCGATCAGCATGCTGAACAGCGACACGTAACCCAGGCTCAGCCAAGCCGGCAAGCTGATGCCACTGAAATGGGTGGGGGCGAGGACCAGACTCAAGGGCACCACCACGGGGACCGACACTACCAGCGCCCAGCAAATCACCTGCCAGCCGCCCAGGCTGCGTGACAGCGTGGCGCCTTCGGCGTATCCCAGGCCGCAGGCCAGCACCGCCAGCAGCATCAGCAGGTCGCCGGCCGGTGCGGCGCTCAAGCCTTGGGCGAACGCATACCCCATCACACAGACACTACCTAGGATCGAGAACATCCAGAACACCGGACGTGGGCGCTCGCCGCCGCGCAACACGCCAAACACCGCGGTGGCCAGGGGCAGCAGGCCAATGAATACGATGGAGTGGGCTGACGTCACGTATTGCAGCGCCAGGGCGGTGAGCAAGGGAAAGCCGATCACCACCCCAAGAGCAACGACCACCAGCGGCCCCCACTGATTGCGCGCAGGGCGTTTTTCCTTGAACAGCCACAGCAGGAGCACACCCAGGGCGGCGGCGATGGCCGCGCGGATCATGGTGAGAAATGCCGGGTCGAATTCCATCACGGCCAGGCGCGTGGCGGGTAGTGAACCGCTGAAAATCACCACGCCGATAAAGCCGTTGATCCAGCCTTGGGTGCGGGTGTCCAGGGTGTTGATAGGGGAGGTACGTTCCATGATGGCGTGCTCGAAGCCGGAGGGGTTGCGTTCAGGTCATCCTAGGGGCGAACATTAAGACAATCAAAAAATTGTCATGGATACATCCGAATGCCGCGCGCCCGCTACAAGTCCCTGGTCGATACTTTTGCCGCCGCCATCCGCCGCGGCGAAATGCCGCCTGGCATGCGCCTGCCGACGCACCGCCAGTTGGCCGCCGACCATGGCTTGGCCTTGGTTACCGCCAGTCGCGTGTACACCGAGCTTGAGGCCATGGGCTTGGTCAGCGGCGAAACCGGGCGTGGCACCTTCGTGCGCGAGATCTCGTTGCCGCCAGGGCAGGGCAGTGGACAGATGACGGTGACGGCGGGGATGCTCGATCTCAATTTCAACTACCCCGCGTTGCCGGGTCAGGCAGATTTGTTGCGTACGGCGCTGCGCCAACTCGCGCTGTCCGGCGACCTTGAAGCGTTGTTGCGCTATCAGCCCCATGCCGGGCGCCTGCATGAGCGCGCGGCGTTTGCGCGGCATTTGCTCAGTCGAGGGCTCACCGTTGACCCCGAACAAGTGCTGCTGACCAGCGGCGCCCAACATGGCCTGGCGGTGACGATGATGGCGTTGCTCAAGCCCGGCGATGTGATTGCGGTGGATGCATTGACTTATTCGGGGTTCAAGGTGCTGGCCGAGACCCTGCACCTGGAAATTGTCGCGATCCCGGTGACGCCGACCGGCCCGGACCTGGAGGCCTTGCAAAACCTGTGTCGCAAGCGGCCGGTGCGTGCCGTGTACAGCATGCCGACCTTGCACAACCCCCTCGGCTGGGTAATGGATCTGGCCCAGCGCGAGCGCTTGGTCTCCATCGCCCGTCAGCACAATCTGATGATCATTGAGGATGCGGCCTACGCGTTCTTGGCCGAAAACGCACCGCCACCCGTGGCGACCCTGGCGCCGGAACGCACGGTGTATGTGGGCGGGCTCTCAAAAAGTGTCGCGACCGGTTTGCGCGTGGGGTTTGTCGCGGCGCCGAGCGATTGGGTGAAAACGCTCGAGCGCGCCATCATGGCCACGACCTGGAACGTGCCCGGTGTGATGAGCGCCATTGCGGTGGCCTGGATCGAAGATGGCACCGTGGCACAACTGGAGGCGCAAAAGCGCGAGGACGCCCAGGCCCGCCAGGCCCTGGCTGCGCGGGTGTTGAAAGGGCTGGCCTACACCAGCCATCCCTCGTCGTATTTCTTATGGTTACCGTTGGCGGAAGACGCCCGGGCCGATCAGGTCGCCATGACGTTGCAGCGCGACAATATTTCCGTGTCCACCGCCGAGCCGTTTGCCGTCTCGGCCCATGTCCCGCATGCGCTACGCCTGGCCTTGGGCTCGGTAGCAATGCCAGCCCTGCATGAGGCATTGCTCAGCGTGCGCAAGGTGGTGGAGTGGTGAGCCGCGCTCAACGGCTCACCGATCGGCATCAGTACTTGTAGGCCTGGCGTCCGATCAACAGCCATTTGCCTTTTTGCTTCTGCCACACCTGGAAGTTATCGATATCAGTGGGCACTTCCACGCCACTGTTCACCGCCAGCGCATGGAAGTGGTTGCGTACCAGCGCGGTGTCGCCTTGCAGGGTGATGGTCTGGTTCTGCATTTCCAGGGTCTTGAACGCGCTGGTATGGGTTTCCAGGTCGGCAATGAATTGGTCTTTGTTCTGCACTTTGCCGCTGGAGTGGCCGTAGGTGAGCTTGTCGGACGTCAGCGCATGAAGCTGCTTGAGGTCCAGGTGCAGCATGGCTTGGGTCAGTTGGTCGACCGCTTGGGCCACCTCCTTTTCAGCAGGGGCAGGCGCTGCGGCGACATAACCCGTAAACAGGCACAGAAAGCCGATCAGTACTTTGACGTTTGGCATGGATGTTTCCTTATTGTTGTTGAAGTGGCGGACAACACGTAACTGTTTGTGTCGTCGTACAACATTGCAATATCCAAGCTGATTTTGGAAAGTAATTTTTTGATTATTTACGCAGGTCTTGCTGGGAATGGGTTTTGAGATCGTATTGTTATTGTACGATGTCTCATCACTGGTTAAGAATGGCGTCCCGTCTAACAATAAAATAACGGAGACACACGATGGATCTTCCTCCTCTGCCCACGCGGACCGACCACACTCGGCGCGTCTTCCTCAAGCGTTCCTTGGCTGTTTCCGCATCGGTGGCGGTGCTGGGTAACTTGCCTCGCCTGGCAGATGCTGCCGAGCCGTTGAGCCAGCGTTATCCGGACCCACTGATCAAAGTGCTCGATGACAGTTTCCTGGAGTTGCGCCTGTTCAACGCCAGTGTCGAACGGTTGGCAACCGGTTTGCGCTGGGCCGAGGGGCCCGTGTGGATCGGCGATGGCCGCTACCTGCTGGTCAGCGATATTCCCAATAACCGTATCGTGCGCTGGGACGAAGTGACCGACAGCCTGTCGGTGTACCGCGAAAATGCCAATTTCTCCAACGGCATGTGCCGCGATCGCCAGGGCCGCCTGCTGGTGTGCGAAGGTTCGACGACCACCCGCGAGGGCCGGCGAATCACCCGTACCGAACACAATGGCAGCCTTACAGTGCTGGCGGACAGCTTTGACGGCAAGCCTTTCAACTCACCCAACGATATCGTGTGCAAGCGGGATGGCTCGGTGTGGTTCACTGACCCGCCGTTCCAGACCAGCAACAACTACGAGGGGCACAAGATCGCACCCACCCAGCCCCATGGCGTTTATCGCATCGACGGCGAAAGCGGCACGGTCACGCGGGTGATCGACGACCTCAACGGACCCAATGGCCTGTGTTTTTCACCGGATGAAAAAGTCTTGTACGTCGTGGAAGGTCGGGCCAAACCCAACCGACTGATCTGGGCCATCGACGTTAAGGACGACGGCACGCTCGGTGCCCGTCGCAAGCACATCGAAGGTTTCGACTACGCAGCGCTGGACGGCATCAAGTGTGACGAGAACGGCAACCTGTGGTGCGGTTGGGGCGGCAATGGTGACCCCAAGGCTGACCTGGAAAAACTCGATGGTGTGCGCGTGTTCAATCCACAGGGCAAGGCCATCGGGCATATCTCGCTGCCCGAACGCTGCCCCAACCTGTGTTTTGGCGGCCGCGAAGGCAACCGCCTGTTCATGGCCGGCAGCCATTCGATCTATTCGTTGTTCGTCAATACGCGGGACGCCGGCTTCGGCAGCTAACGTGTAAAAAAACACGATGGGCGTCGGTTGGCAGGCGTTCATCGTGGCATTTGGCGCTATGCTGCTGGCTCCTGAGGCATCAGAGCGTCACGCAAATGGACTTCAATTGGCACAGCGACGCCATCACCCGCAGCACCCCCGTGACCCCACACTACAAAAACACGCAAAACGTACGCCGCTTCATGCTTGAGCACTGCGGTCCGGGGTTCAAATTCGATCGTCCCTTTATGGCCTGGATTCGCAACGACCAGCCCAAGACCCTGGGCGACGTGGTGGATGAGTGGCTGCGCCGAAACGAGGATTCACGCCCATGACACCCGATGAGAAATACCAGGCCGCCCAGCAACGCCTTGGCTATCAGTTGGACGAATTCAAAATCGGCGGTAACTACACGCCGTTGGTTCGCGACGGCAACCACCTCTACATCAGTGGCCAGATCCCCCGCGTCGGCGATGCGATCGTGCTGCCGGGCAAGGTTGGAGCAAGCCTGACCGTGGCCCAGGCGCAAATCGCCGCCGGTATCAGTGCCTTGCGTTGCTTGGGGTTGCTCAAACAGGCGTTGGGTTCGCTGGACCAGGTCAGGGCGATCCCGCGCATCACCGTGTACGTGCGCAGTGCCGAGGATTTTGATCAGCAGAGTGAGGTGGCCAACGGCGCGTCGGATTTGTTGCACGAAATTCTGGGTGCCGCCGGGGCGCACACGCGTACGTCGGTGGGGGTGATGCAGTTGCCGAAGTCGGCGGCGGTGGAGGTCGATATGATTGCGGTGGCACACGGTTGAGCGACCGATGATTACCCAGGGAATGGCGGTACTGATTAACTACGCCACGTATCTGGCGCCGGGCCTGCTGCTCTTTGGCCTGTGGTTCGCACTCACGCCCAAGTCGCTGACGGGCATGCGCATCCTGATTCTGTTGGTCGCTTTTGTGCTGATGCGCGATGTGATGACCCCTTTGGGCATGTGGTCGCTTGGCAGCGCGGTGCAACTGGCATTCACGGCAAACACCTTTGTATTGGCAGCGCTGGGTGGCTTGTCGGTGCTGTTGATCGCCTTGCTCGTGCGCGTGGCGCCAGACTTGTCGCCACTTATCCTCTGGTCCAAGGGGCATCGCGCGTCAGGCCTTACGGTCGGGATCGCCGTCGGGTGCCTGATCGGTGTGCCGCTCCGGTTTTACCAGGGTATCGAGGCGTCAGCGATCCCGGGTTATTGGGTATGGCTACCGGGGATGGTCGTCCTGGCCTACGGCGCCAATGCATTGGAAGAAGTGTTGTTTCGCGGTTATTTGCAGGGTTATCTGGAACAGCATGTCGCGCCCTTACGCGCCGCACTGGCCAGCGGCGTGGCGTTTGCGGCTTGCCATGCGTTCCTGGCACTGAGCGTCACCCAGTTGGGCTGGCCGGTGTTGTTGTTCACGGTGATCGAAGGGTTGGCCTGTGCGCTGGTGCGCATGCGCTACGGGGTGTTGGCGGCGACGCTGACCCATGGCACGGCAATCCTGCTGGTTGCGGTGCCTCAGATGGCTTGATGTGAAATGCAGGTGAAAATGTGGGAGCTGGCTTGCCTGCGAAAGCGGTGGGTCAGTCGGTATATCTGTCACTGAAAGATCGCATTCGCGAGCAAGCCCGCTCCCACATTTAAACTGCGTTCCAGGTTGGGATCTGGCGTGTACTGCCGGTGGCTTTATGGTCGAAGCACCGCCCAATCGATTTGAAATGCCCTCAAAAATGTGGGAGCTGGCTTGCCTGCGAAAGCGGTGGATCAGTCGGCATATC
>NZ_FOKB01000020.1 GCF_900111895.1 Pseudomonas simiae | reverse complement strand
AGGCGTCCGTCGGTGTCGTAGTGGTACAGCGTTTGCGCATTGGAACAATCGCGGTAACTGAGTAGCTGACCGTGTACGTTCCAGCTCAGGTACTTGGTCTTGTCCAGCGCATCGGTGACACGTACCACCCGGCCTTCGGGGTCGTATTGGTAGTGGGTCTTGCGGCCCAGCGGATCTTCTTCCCAGAGCAGGTTGCCCTGGGCATCGTAGCGGGAGCGGTACGTGCGCCCCGCAGCATCGGTGACTTCGACAGGCAACGCCCAGTGCCGCAGGTAGCGGATGTGTTCGCGACGTCCCAATGGGTCGCGCGTCTCGATCAGGCGGCCAATGTCATCGTAGCTGTAGTGCCATTCGCCGCCCTGTGGATCGACACTCTTCATCAATTGCCCGGCGATGATTTCCTCTTGCCAGCAGTTACCGAGGGGGTCGATATGCTTGTAGATCTCATAGAACGGGCCCCAATAGTAATGGTCCTGACGACCGAGGCTGTCGGTGACGTGGGTTTCACCACGCTCCAGGTCGTATTCGAATTGATACTCTTCGCCGTCGCTGCCCCAGTGGCGAGTGACGCGCCATTCGTGGTCGGGTTGTGGCTCCAATAGCGGCGGAAGCTGGTACGAAGTGCCGTCTGCACGCTTGGGTGTGGGACGGTTCTCGGGGATGGTAAAGCGTGCCCATTCGTACTCGCGGACGGCGCCACTGGCGATCTGATGGCTGTTCAGATAGCCCTCGGCAGTGTAGGTGAAGCGACGGACCACGTGGTCAGTCGCGTCCAACACTTCCTGCAACTGGCCACTGCGTGTATAGCGATAGGTGGCCAGGACCTTGTCGTGCTCGATGCAGGGGGGGTCGCCGGCCTTCAGGAATACACGGGACGCCTTGCTGACACGCTTTGGATGGTGTTGATCATAGTGAAGCTGCACAACGGTTTGGCTGTACTTGTCGACGAGGAAGTGCAGGCGGCCCTGTTCGTCGTACAGCATGTCGAGGACGTTGAGGTTGCGGTCGCCCACGCGGATCAGTCGCGAGCGTTGCGGGTTATGCGGGTCAGGCTGGAAAAGCTGATAGCGTCCTGAGTAGATCTCCTCGACAACGGTCTGACCATCCTCCAGCTGGTAGAAGGTCAAGCCATCCATGACGTTGACGAACGCGTTGCCGGCTATGAGCTGGCCCAGTTCCAGGCGGTTGCCTGCCTCGTCGACGTAGATCCATAGCTCGCCGTACGGTCGATTTCAACCTCAGTAGCGGGTGACAATGTGGCGGCGATGGAAGGGCAATGTACTTCGTTGCAGGAGTTGTTTGTTTTAATAGGTGCTCTAGATATGAGTTGGCTATTCGGGAGGTAAGGGTGGCGCATAGTGCTCTAAAATATAAACATCCTCCGCTCGGCATTCTGGATAAACCCATTTTGACCAGTTGTCTATAAGCCATTGTTTGCTCACTGATCTGCTTTGTTGGCACTCGCACTCTTTGGGGAGGTGGATTAATACAAGGCCGGCTTTGTGCCCCGTTGCAATTACTAGAGTATGTCCGGTGTTGTCGTCCGGGAGGCTAACCAGCAATGCGTCAACGAAATCCTCATAAGGCCATGTTGCTGGGAATCTCAGTACAGCGCCTCTTGGTAAATCACTGATTGTATAGTCAATTAGTCTCTTCATTACCTTACTCGCAGGTCGTGTTTACCGCTTGGGTCTAATGAATTTGGTATTGGGCTTGTGTTCATATCGACCTCTCCTAAGTGTTTTCCTTTCTTCATGTCTATTTTTTCAAACCTTCCGTGTTGAGTGTCAAGTGAGTAGTAATGCTTGCCGTCGGTGTACACTGTTCGGCCATTGTTTAGTTTTTCTACTCTTTTCGCTCTTGTCCAGGAGCGAGATCTCGCAATTTGGTCAGCCATCCCTCTCACTACAGGAACTCTCTCTGCTGGTGGCAAAAAGGCGAGGCTTCGCTCGAACTCGGAAACGGTCTGACCATCAGGGAGGTTCTTACAGCGTTGTAAGCCTAAAGGGTCGACCCATTGAGCAGGGTTCGGTCCGTAATGGTAGAGGTTCAGCCCTCCCGCCAGCCCAATTGGATCCGGCTGGGTAAACCGCCCCACCTCCGGATCATAAAACCTGAAGGTGTTGTAGTGCAGCCCGGTTTCGCGGTCAAGGTACTGCCCCTGAAAACGCAGGTTCTGCTCACTTCCTGCCTGTCGATCATGCCACTCGTCCCGCGTCCTGCCCCAGGCCCGGTACTCGCTGTGCCATACCGTGTTGCCGGCGGTGTCAGTCAACTGTTCCGGTAGCCCTGCCAGGTTGGTGTGGAAGTAGAAGATCGCCTCGCTCCCTGGTTTGCCATCGATGCGGGCCAAGGGTTCATAGCTGTCCGGATCGGCATACACGTAAAGGCTGGGTCTGCCGTCCTGTACCTCTTCCAGCAGCCGCAAGCCTTGCCAATGAAACAGCGTGCGGTGGCTCGGTTCGCTGGCGCCGTCGTGATACACCTGCTTGCTGATGCGCCGCCCCAGCGGGTCGTAGCCGAACACCACGCGTTGGCGCAGCGCGCCGTTCTGTTGATGTACCTCAATCAGTCGGTGTTCGGCGTCGTACTCGAAGCGTTGAATGCGGTTGCTGCCAGTCCGCTTTTCGCTCAGCCGCCCAAAGCGGTCATAGCGATAACGCTTGTCCTGATACACATGCACGCGGTTGTGCTTGATCAGGCCGTTGACCCGGTAGCCGTCGAACAGGTTGCCGGCCGCGTCGTAGTTGAGGCTCTCGATATGCTGGCCCAACGACGTGGGGCCGCTGCGGTGCACGCTTTGGATCTGCTCGACGGGGTTGTAGCCATAGCGGGCGCTGCCTTGATAGCTCTTGCCGGTCGATGACTGGTTATGAAAACGCCCGATCAGGCTGTCGTCGTTGGCCGCCGTGGCCGAGTGGCGAGCGCCTGGACGCTGGGTCTGGGTCAGTATCTCGGCCACCAGGTTGTCACTGGCGTCGTACTGGTAGTCTTTCTGCAACAGCGGTAACACCTCGCGGGCGACTTGCTGGTAGTGCAGGGCTTTCTGGCTGAGGCGGCCATTGCAGTCGTAGCGGGTACGGGTGTGCAGGGCGCCCTGGGTGCGAAGCACTTCGTCGTGCAGTGCATCGCGCTCGAAATCGCTGATCACCCGCCCGCCCAGGTTGATTTGATGCAGGTGGCCGCTGCCGTAGTGCAGGTGGTTGAGCTGGCGTTGGTCGGGCAGGGTCAGGGTTTGCAGGTTGCCCAGTTCATCGTAGTCGTACTGCAGCAGGCCGGCGCTGTTGGTCTCGCTGAGCAGTTGGCCGAGGGTATCGTAGGCATAGTCTAGCCGCTGCTCTTCACCTTGTTTGTTTATAAAGGCAATCGACAGCAGGTTGTCGGCGTTATCGTAGGCATACTCGGTGACGCCGTCGTCGGTGCGTTTGCGGATCAGGCGGCCGAGGGCGTCACGCTCGAAATGATGCACCAGTGGCGTGTGCGGTTCGGCGCTGTCCTTGCCATCCAGATCAGGTTCGGCCAGCGGCGCGGGGATATGGCGGATGCCGGTGACCTCGCCCAACGGGTCGTACTGATAGATATGTCCACTGCCGTCCAGGTCCTGCTGGGCCAGCAGGCGGTCCAGCGCATCCCACTCGAAGCGGTAGCGTTCGTGGTTTTCATTGCTCAGGTGCAGCAGTCGGCCATAGGCGTCGTAGCCAAACTCGACGCTGTGGCCGAGGGC
>NZ_FOKB01000002.1 GCF_900111895.1 Pseudomonas simiae | reverse complement strand
TGCAAGCTGGTCGAGATCTGCCTTCTCGGCGTACGCCAACATCAGCGCCTTGGCCGCATCGTTAACCCGTGCCCGGTTCTGCATCTTGCCGTACGCCCCCAGCTCCACCAGCTTGACTACCGGGTCGCTCTCCAGCGCTGCCGACCAGTTGACGCCCATGTGCCCACGAAAGGCAGCTAGCCCTTCTTCGTACAACGCTTCGTAATCCAAGGCCTCCAGCACCTGCGGCGCCGGCAGTGCCGATAAATCCACTGTGCTCATGCCGACACCTCCAGCAGCAGGCGTTCGCCTTGGTATTCACCGGTTAATTTGAAGTCGATGCGGCCGCTGACGATGGCAACGACCTGCACCTGTTCGAGCTTTAGCCGCGGCTCCCAGCGCTCCAGCGAGCGAGCCGCCTCGGCCTGTACTGCACTCTTCCAGCCAGCGTTAACCGGCAAGTCGACAAATCGCCGGATCTGGCTGCCGTATTCAGGTCGCATCCGCCGACTGCCGACCGGCGTGGAGAGAATGTCCCCGATGGACTGCCGGAGATGGTCGAGCCCGGACAGCGGTTGACCGGTGCGGCGATCCATTCCGATCATCAGGGTTACTCCTGCACCATTTCCGGGTGGGTCATAAGGAAAGCGAGCTGCTCGTCGGTGGTGGCCGTTACGCGGGCCTTGCTCACGGCCATAGTGCTGCCATCGGGCAGCACCAATGTGCGGGAGGTAAAGAGCGTGTCGCGAAACACGCGGCCTGGCCCAATCTCGTCCTGGCTGTCGGGTTTGTTCCTGCTCATCAATGGATGCTCCTAAAACGAAAAACCCGCACTAGGCGGGTCGGAATCAATGTTTATGATTTGGCGAGTTCCCGCCGGCATCAATGATCTTGCCGGCACCATAAATATCGCCGGTCGTGTTCAACTGGCCGTTGATCAGAGTTGCACCGTCGATGGTGACTGCGCCCACCAGGTTAATCGCCCCCGATACAAGTCGCGTACTATCCGGTGTCATCTCCAGCACCGAGCCACCGACCTTGACCGTGACGGTGCCGGCCGGCAGGTCGATGGTATAGCTGTGGGCCTCCCAGTCGTAGACCAGGGAGCCGCCATCGTCGAACCGCCAAACCTCGACATGGTCACGGTTGTCCGGTTGCGCGCCAGCATTGCCGTACAGACCGGGGAGGAACGTGCCCATAGCCGGCTCGCCGCTAGGGCTGATCAACGCGCCCTGCTCGCCCAGGCTCGGCACGCGCCAGTGGCGCGCCTTGCCAGCAGCCTGGCTGTGCCAGCGAACCCAGGCGCTGGTCCAATCGCCCGACTGCACACGCACCATGGCGGCAGGCAAATCTACCGCCACGACAACGCAGGGCAGCACGGTGGAAGCGATCATCCGGTCATGCTGGGCGGTGGCGTAACTCATCGCAGATCCTCCGGCCGGACCTGCCCAACACCCGGCCCCAGATCGATGACCAGAGAACCCGGCGGTTCATCCGGCCACGGCCACTCCTCGACGCCCAGGTAAACGGTCTGATCCCACTCCACCAGCCAGACGAAGTAGCCGTCCAGTTCGGGCTTGGTCCAGTCCTGGGTGGAGCGTACGAACTGCGCGCAGTCGACCTCCAAGCCCCAGCTTTGCCCCCGTAGAAGTACCGCTAATTGAGAGGCCAGCTGCACAGCTTGCCGTTGCGGGTCCGTGCTGATCGAGTCGACGATGATTCGCGCCTCGAACTTGCAGGTCAGCGAGGTTTCACCGGTACCGGTGTCCTGCGCCGGCTCCATCTCGGCCATTTCCAGCAGCACCACGGGCGTTGGGAGGGTGGTCTCCGCCGACAGATCCGGCCAGAACGACACCCCCTGAATCCCCGGTAGATGTTCCTGCAGGTGCTGCTCGATGGCTTCATACAACTGGTCGAGGCTGGAAGGCTGATCAGACACGGGCGATCCCCTTTAGGTACTTCTGCAGTTCAAAGTTGAGTTCTTGCTTGAGGATCTCCAGCAGGATTTCATCGGCGCGTTTGACCCAGCTATCGAAGTGCGGTCGCACCTGGTCAAGCGACACCTTGGCTTTCGCAAGCGGAAAGCGGTTGTCGCTTTCCGCGATGAAGCCAGAGGTGCGCCGCCCCTGCGTACTGCCGGGGTAGTCCGTGGCGTTGAAATGCTTGCTCGACGTGCGGATCCAGATATCAGGGCTGCCTCCATACACCTGCTTGAAGAACGCGCCCTGGTAACGTCGCCCTGCCACTGACACGCCGGCACGGGTTTGCCGAGCCTTCCCGATCCGACTGGCCTCGATTGCGTTGACCCCGAACCACAACTTGCCGCGCATCGCCCCGCCGCTGACCGGGTACGCCCGTAGGCGTTGCCGGACGGCGCCGATGGCGATCCGCTCCTGCTTACCAACTGCGCGGCCGATGTGAGTGCGCAGCCTGCCCAGCGTCTTATTAATTGCTCGACGCTGGGCCGCTGCAGCAGCCTTGGGCACTAACTGCCCGAACTCGCGTAACGCCTGGGAATGCACCGCTGACGGCTGGATATTGAGCATCCCGCTGTCCCGCGTCTTATGTACGTAGCTGCCGACGCTCATGCACGTTTCCTCAAGATCAAGGCCACCAGTCCATTACCGTTGGGCTCCAGCTGCAGCAGGTCGTATTCGCCACCACCATCTAATGCTGGCACGTCGACCGTGACCCGAAGGCCTTTGCTGAGACCTTCCGAATCCTTCACGCGGATCTCAAAGCGAGGCTCGCGTATGGCGGAGTGGACCTTGCCGAACGCAGGCTGCTTCCACGGTGCAGAGAACATGCCCAAGACCGGCTCGGCGCGGCCTTCGATCTGGGCACTGTCGCCCAAGGTCTCGAAGACCACATCGTCGATATCGTCGATCAGATCGCGGAAGGCCACGGTCACATCTCCAGCAGGATCTGCGCCCGAGGCCGCGTGCACAGGTGCAGCGGGTTGGACTGGGCTTCACCGGCCACGCCCTTGTTGAACGGCAGCGGCTCGATCTTGCTGTAGTACGGAATGCCCTGGGTGTTGACCGTTTCCATGTAGTCGGCCGGTGCGAAGGACGAGATGTACAGATCCGGTACGCCTTCAGGGATCAGCAACGCCTTGTCATCGTGGACAAACGCAACGCCGGCAACCTTGCCGCGATAACGCTCCCAGACGATCCCGCCGAACTCGAAGCTTTCACGGGCATCGCCACGCAGAGACGCGGCCTGCATGGTGTTGAGGTAGGTTTCCTTGACCGACTTATGAACGATGAGCTTGTTCCAGAAGTTCTTGCCGCACAGAGCGCGGGAACCGCTGCTGGTGACGCTGCCGAGGGCTTCCTCTTGCATATCCAGCGCTTCGCCGCATTTGACCCGCAGCTCGGTATCTGGACTGTTCAAACCCATCGGCAGCTTCTGGCGATTCACGCCGAAGGATTTGTAAATATCCAACAGGACGGTCTTGCCATCGGCGTCCAGCACCTGGCCGTTCAACGCGCCCATGCGTTGGAATTCGTGGGTGGCATCCAACTGGCGACGGGCCTTCGCCAGGCGCTTGTTGACCACGTCCTGGACGGCCTGCAATTCGCTGCGGGTGCCAAAAGCGCGAATGCCCTGGATCTCATCCGCCTTGATGGTGAAGCGCTCCGGCAGGTGCACGGTGTTGAACGGGATCAACGTACGCTTGGTCCCGCCAACCACCAGACCCGATGTACCACGCTCACCGGCTGGTACCAGCGCCAGGGTGTCGCCGTCCTTCTCGATCTGCACGGTCAGGGTGCTGATGCCCTCTTCGCGAAACAGGCCCAAGCTGCTGATGCGGCCAGGCAGGTATTCTTGTTCGTTGATTGCAGCGGTCAGCGAGGAGACGCTGAACGCATCGTCTTCAAAAATGGCGATATCGGCCATGGGGTACTCTCCAGAAACGAAAAATCCCGCACGCGGCGGGATGGATAAGTGAGGTGAACGTCTTAGCGGACGATCAGGAAATGGGCGGCCAGGGCCTTTTCGGCGGCAGGGTCGAGACCCGTCAGGTGGGCTTCGCTGACTTCGGCCAAGCGCACGACAGCGCGACCGCGACGAGGAACATCGGACTCGCCAAGCGGGCCGTAGAGGATCGCGATGGCGTTCTCGGTGCCGTCTTCGGCGGTTGGCTTATAGGGTGCAAATTCGCTGGTGGCGGTGATCAGGCCCAGGACCTGGCCCGGCTCTAGCGCTGCACCAGCCGCGACGTTGATCGCTTCGCGGGAAATGTTGCCAGCGCCTTCGGACAGCAGGAACTCGCCCGCGTGCATCGATTCGGTTTTCATGCTCTTGCTCCTTTCGAGGTTCCGTTCTGAGCTGCCTGACGACTGCTCCAGATTGCTTGGGTGTCGACCTGCTTGGCCTTGACCATGGGTTCAGGGTCATTGTCCAGCGGCAGACTGTTGTTGATTTCAAAGCCACCACCACTGCTCACCAGCTTGTCGAAGAGACGTGCCCTGACCGCAGCTTCATCCAGGCCAGCTGCGATGAACTCGCCAGTCAGCTCAGGTAGCCGTGCAGCAACGCAGAGGCCGTAAAGCGCTTTCGCCCTGGTCAGCGCCGCCGTGACTACCGCTTCGCTCTCCAGCTTGGTGGTAGCGAGAAGCGGCTCTACCAGGTTGCTGATGCCTGCCGCCGCGCAACTCTTGGTGACCAGTAGTGCCAATCCGGCGGCGTCCAGCACAGGAGCCGGATCTGGCTGAATAACTGGCTCTGTCGGTTCGACATCCGGCTCTTCATCCAGCTGAGCGAGCAACTCAGGCGGGGCATGCTGGAAACGCTGCAGCACGCTGCCCTGGCCGAGACAGGCGCTGACCTTCAAGCCATCACCCACTTCATCAGCCAAACCCAACGCCACCGCTTCATTGGCGGTGAGCCAGGTCTCGGCGTTGACCATGCGCCGCAACTCGACCTCGTCGATGTCCGGCGCTTTGGCTTTGTAAGCCGCGATGATCGCTTCCAGGGTCTGGTCCAGTACATCGGCAACACGTCGGAAGTCTTCGGCATCGCCACCGGTAAAGGTGTAAGGGTTGTGGATCATGAACATGGCGTTGGCCGCGATCACCACCCGGCGAGCGCCGCACACCGCGACACTGGCCGCGCTGGCTGCCAGGGCATCAATGCGCCCGGTGCAGCGCTCGCCCAAACGCGACAGCGCGTTGTGGATCGCCAGGCCGTCGAACAGGTCACCGCCAATGCTGTTGAACGCGACAGTCACCGGTGAGACGCCGTCATCCATGGCGCGCAGATCCTGTACGAACTGATTGGCTGTGACGCCCCAGGCGCCGATCTCGCCGTAGACGAAGATCTCGATGTTGCGCTGCTCGGCTTCGCCGCTGGCCTGGAAGGTGTACCAGCTTTTATCGGCGACTTTTACCTGCTTGCCCGCCTTGTCATAAACGCGGGGCTTGGCTTTTTTACTCATGGTAATTCCTTGTCATCAATCGGCTCGATGGCATCAAGAGTCGTGTAGTTGAGGCCGAGGTCAGTGGACCTGGCGAGGTCGGCGGCGTTTTCTGCGTCGATGGTTTCCGCGTCGTAACCGTTACGCAGACACATCTCACTGCGCGAACCGAAGCCCGCCTGCACTTCCATCCGCCGAGCCTGCACGTCCTGCACCGGCTGGATGTAGGCCCAGCCTTGTGGCACCCAACGCGTGCGCAGGTATTCACGCCGACGTTGCGCGTAGTCCTCCAGCACCAGGGCGCCGGACAACACCGCCATGTCCATCCAGGCCGCCCGCACCGGGCGACACAGCTGATGCACGTACACGCCGAATTGCAGTTGCTCCAGGCGCCGCCGGAACTCGTTGAGCACTACCCGCAGCGCTCGGTCGTTGACCTCCCGCATGTCACCGGTGAGGATCTCGTACGGTGTGCCCGACCCCGCTGCCGCAGCCATCAGTTGCTGACGCATGAAGTCCGGATAGTTGTTGCCGGCGTCCGGTGGTTTGGAGAACTCCACCTCTTCACCTGGCCCCAGCTCCTGCATGGTGCCAGGCTCCAGGGCGACCATCGGCGTGAAGCCGTCGCGGTCGGTGACCAGCAACTCTCCGGTCACGGGGTTGCGAGTCTGCGGCCCCGCCTCTGGTGCAGGTCGCTTGATGAAGCCAGCGAACAGATTCGCCACCTCCTGACGGAAAAGCACCGCGTCGTCGTAGTTATCCAGGCTGCGCAGGCGCTTCAACACAGGAGCCAGGCGCGGTACGCCGCGCAATTGACCAGGCTCCATCGGTTCGAAGATATGCAGTACTTGCGCTGCTGGTACACGCACAAGCTGGTTGTAGCCGGCGTTCAACGACGATGAATCCCGTGGATGTGACAGATACATCCAATACGCCACACGCTTGCCGGCCGGGTTGAACTCGATCCCGGCGCGGATCACGTTGCCGTTTTTGGCGGTCTCGAACTTGTCGTGAGGGACAAACTCCGGGGCCAGCGCCTGCAACTGCAGCGGCACCGCCAAGCCTTCACTCGGGCTGCGCGGACGCAACCGCACAAAGCACTCGCCGGCCGTTTCGACGGTGCGCGCCACCAGGGCCTGCATGCCGTAGAAGTCGGTCAACTCGTCGGCGTCCGCCTCATCCACCCAGTCATCCCACAGCTGCTGCTTCAGCTTGCGCAGGGCCGCGTCATCCGTGGTCGGCCTGGGCGTGATGCCGGTACCGATCAGGTTGCTGACACGCTTGTCGATGACGTTGAACGCGTACGGGTCATTGCGCACCGCCGCCCGCGAACGTGCCCGCAGGTTGCGCAGGGCTGGAGTATTGATGCTGTTGATACCGTTGTCGGTGGCTTCCCAACTGGCCGAACGCCGGCCCTCCCCGGCGCCTTCGTAACTGGCCTTGATGTTCGACGGCAGCAAGAATCCGTTACGGGTCAGCGTCGGATAATGTCGGGCCATTAGAGTCCTTTGCCTCCGTGGGTGAGCCGGATCACGCGAGAGCGCGGCCCGGCGGCTTGACTCAGCGACGTGCGAATCTCGTCGCGGGCCTTGAGCAGTTCGTCGATGGAGCGGTACTCCACAGTGCGGTCGCTATAGCGCACGGTCTTTTCACCGCGTGCGATGGCGCGCTCGATGGCTTCGAGGTGCTTCGGGGTAAACGACATATCAGCGTCTCTTCAGGTAACCGCTGGTGGAGCTGCGGCGTTGTGTGGGTGCAGCGGGTCGCGGTTGGGCGACAGGTGCAGCAGGTGGCGGTGCGGGTAGCGACTGACGCGCCGCAACTGGTGCCGGTGTTTCGTCAGCGTCGACGCGCTCGCCCTGCACGGGCTTGACGCCCAACACATCGTCGAACAAACCGGACTGAGCCAGCGCTTGGCGTACCCGCTCCCAGTCGTGTTCCTGGTAGCGGTTGATGCCCAGGTAGTGCGCCATCGCTAGGCAGTACACCATCAGGTCGAGCGCTTCGTTGCGCTCGGCCTTGCCCTTGACCCACTCGATACGCTTGTAGCCTTTGACGTATCGGGCGACCTTGCGCTCGGCCACGCACTGGGCGAAGAACTCGTCCGGCAGGTCGTTGGCAAAGTGCAGCGAGCCGGGACCGTCCTCAAAGGCGTAGCGGTTGTAGATCCAGTCCTTCGCGGTGTCAGTGCCGACAAACCACAGCTCGGCGCCGCCGCGTTCGGTCTGGCCTTTCCACGTAACGTCGACCATGGATGGCCGCTGAGCAATCACCGGGCGGCCAGGCTTGCTCGCGCCCTTGATCGCGAATATGTTTCGCCAGCGCCGCACACGGCAAAACTGATACACCTCGTCGGTGTGATGACCGCCGGAGTCGACACCCGTCGCCAGGATCGCCAGCGCGACACCGCATGGATGCCGGTAGCGAACCTTGAGTTTTTCGTCCAACACCGCCCAGGTGCGTTCATCGGCAGGGTCGCCCCAGATCACCTGGTGGTCGACCACCCAACGTTCCATGCCCACGCCGAAGCCCATCACCATTAGTTCCAGGCGGTTGGCCTGGACGTCGACGGCACCGGTCAACATCAGCACGCCCACCGGCATGCTGCCGAGGGTGTAGCTCTCCAGCCGTGCCCGAGCGACCAGCACTTCGGCCTTGGTCTGCTCTTGCGCGCTGTCCCAGACCTTGGCGAGGCGGGTGTTGTAGAACACCTGCATCAGGCCCATGTCGCCCTTGGCCTGGGCCTTCTTGGCGTCTTCGAATTCCTCGGCCAGCGAGGGCCAGTCCTTCCAGCCAATCGGTGAATACAGCGCGTTCAGGTGGAAGCCCACCGTCTTGCCATCGCCGTTGCCATGGGCGCGCCATTCGCCTCGGGCGAGCATGTCGGTCTTCTGGTGTTCCTCGATCAGCACATCACATTCAGGCGCGGCGCACTGGTAGTGAACCGCGCTGTAGTCCTTGTTGTAGAGCAGGCGCTCCCACTCCAGCACCTGCATATGTCCGCAGGATGGGCAGGGCACGTAGTAGTAACGCTGGTCGCTGGCCTCGAACAAATCCGCGATCCGCGAGGCGCCCTTGATCGTCGGCGAGCTGGAGAAGTAGATCTTCGCGTTGCGGCCAAAGTTGGTGGCCCGCGTTTCCGCCAGAACGATGGGGTCACCTTCCTGGCCGACATCGTTCTCCCAGCGGTCGACCTCGTCGCCGTAGATGTAGCGCGCCGACAGCTCCGACAGGTTGGCCGCAGAGCCCGCTGTGGTGACGTACAGGGCGCCGCCCTCGAACTCCTTGGTGTCCATGGTGTTGCGGGCGTCCCGTGAGCGGCTGGCTGCCACGCGCTTTGCCAGCTCCGGCGTTGCCTTGATAGTCTTGCTGATCCGCCCGGAGACGCGCTTGGACAGGCCCAGGCTGGGCAACAGCGCCAGGATGTTGGACGGCGCCATGTGGATCAGACCGCCCATCCAGTTCAAGGCGATCTGCGTTTTCATCAGTTGCGAGGCCACCATGGTGACCACACGCCGGCACGGGTGAGCCGGCGACAGGCAGCGCATGGGTTCGCGAGCGTAAGGTGTCCGGTCCGTGCGGTACTGGCCGGGCTCAGGGGCGCCAGTGTCCCGTGGGATGCGCATGTACTCGTCGGCCCACTCGTCGATCCAGAGGTCTGGGTCGGGTCGCAGCCCACGGAAATATGCCTCACGGTACGCACGGTCACCGTCAGGAAATTCCGTGGTCATAGGTCAGCTCGTTGTCATTGCTCGTTCAAGGTCGGACGAGGACATGCGCTCAGCCTCTTCCAGTGATTTACGAAGTGTCGCCGCCAGGTGTTTCTCGATGTCCCAAGGATCGGTCATGGCTGCCACCTTGTGGGAAAGCTGGGGGAGCAGGCCGAACAACTGGTCACGCAGATGTCGCCCCGCGTTGTAGGCCCCCAGCTCCACTGCATCCCTGGCAACCAGCGAGCCCTGCGCCTTGTGCAGCTCGATCTCGGCTAGTTGCGCCAAGTTGTGTTCGCGCATGGCGCGAGCCTTCTGGAAGTCGTGGCCCTTGGTGCCGACAGCAATAGGCTGCTGCGGCGCAGCCGTGTTGGTCGGCTCGACCAGGGGGGACAGTTGGCTGTATACGTCACGCTGGATCCGGTCCTGCTGGTGTCGAGCAGCGACGGCGGCCTTGCTGGGGTCGGCGGTTTCGACGATCAACGCTTCAGTTGCCAGCACGTCAACCATCTTGCCGTCCGGCGAAAGGACCAGGCGGTTGTTGCCTTTCAGCCAGGTGATGTAACTCGGCGTCCTGCCGATGCGAACCGCGAAAGCGCTTTTAGACAGAAACAGTGGATCCGTCATAAGCCCTCCTTTTCAACGGCTTTTCAATGGAAACCTTTCAATTTCAATGGATTGAATTTCAGTAAGCTGGCAGCCCACCCGCTAACGCTTTCCCGCGGGTTTCATGCCCCGTGTCCCTCGAATGCCGCCAGGGTCCCCAGCGAATTTCGGCGCACCATTTTGACCCCCCCGCTACAAGCCACGTAATCCGTGGCCTCCAGCGCATCATGCCTGCCCACTGCTCGAGGGCGGCACATCGCACACGCCTAACCGCTTGGCGGCCCAGCGTTCGTACAGCCCGATGGCAACATCGGCGCCGGCCATAGCCGTCAGGCATCCAATGCTCCCCGCCGCCAGGACCGACATGCCCGATGCGTGCAACAACATCATGGTGGAGAGCCCGCAGACCACACAGGCCCCGGATCGAAGCAGCAAGCGGCGAACCAATGACCAGCCGCTTACCCCCGCTTTGTCGGCCCGCCATGCCTCGCCGGAAATACCGCCGATCAGGGATAGCAGGATCACCATCCAGATCGGCATCTCAATAAGCGCTTGCTGCTCGTTTGTCATCGCCCTACCCCATAAACGCAAAAACCCGGCGCAATGGCCGGGTTTAGTGTGGTGGTGTGTCCCGCTGCTCGCGGTCGCACCTATCGAAGATGACTACTTTTTACAGGTGGATTCCGGTGGCAGCAACCCTGTTTTAATGCCACCCGGTGAATGTCTGGTCTACGCCTAGGCAATGTCGGTGAATATCTTTATTTCGGCTTCCAGCGCCTCCGGCGCTGTCCTACCTGCCCCACTATTCAGAAGGGAGGTAGGACAGCTGGAGCCCGCTGAATTCGGGGCCTTGCCCTACTGCCCTACCTCCTTTAACTTTTTCTCGTGTAAAGAGAGAAAACTAAAAAAACGCATGCGCGCCAGCGGCGCGTGATGCGACGCGCTACGCTCATGTGTGCGTCGTGCGATATTAGGTAGGGAGGTAGGACAGGCCACGGAATGCGCGGCCTCCAGCAGTCCTACCTTACAAACTTGAGGTAGGGCAAGGCCGGACAGTAGGACAGTTGTAGGCGCAAGTGTGCGAAAGGTCACGCAGCCTTCCCCATCAGCATGCCGGCAATGTGCAGGTGCGCTTCATGCAGGCGCTGATAGTAGGTATCGCGACTACACCCACAGTGGGTGTACTTCTGCGACAGGAAGCTTTCGTGGTTGCAGTAGTGTTCACGCACGACGACCGACAGCTGCGGCGGCAAGTGCTTGTTGACGATGAGCTCGATGTCGGCCGATTCATCTAACAGTACCCGACTGCCACGCGTGCCGCGTATCAACTCCCCTTTGCACTCCATCAGCATGGCAATCATGTTGCCGCCACTTGGCCCACCAGAGCCTTCGGGCACTGGCGAATGCAGATCCTGCGCCCAGAGCTTGAGCATTTCATCGATTCGTTTAATCAAAGCAAGGCTCCTCATCCCGTGCGCTATCAACCTGCAGCGCTGATGTATTGCCCCAATGATCTGGCTTCTTGTAGGCATATGGCCGAATACCACTTTTGGGCAACGGCGGCAGTCGCACCTTTCGCCATCCGAGTCGATGCATGATCGCCCCGACACGCATCTGCTCAGGCTTGCCCCAGTGGCCATAATCGAGCTTCAACGCACCAGCCAAAATATCCTCGCCGCTCGCTGTTGCGCCGATCTGAGATTCTTCCAACCACTTGACGACCGGACCTTCCCACTCATCCACGACAAAGCGCGACTCCTGCGCCTCGGCGAATAGTGGAGCCTCATCCCGGTTGACCCACCAAATGTCACCGGACTGATAACAGAACATCGCTTCGGCCCAGAGCTGGTCGCGGACTTCGCGCAACTGTTCCAAATCGACTTTGGTACACGCGACAGGCCAGTAACGCCGGTTACCCGTGGCGTCTTTGAGATATTCGTCTTGGTTGGTAGTACCCACAAAAACACACTGGCGTGGCACGTCCATCGTTCTTCGGCCATAGCTCTCGCGATAGGTGTCAGTCGACGCAGAGAAGAACTGCTTCGCCTTGGTGGATTCAGCTTTGTTGAAACTATCTAGCTCCCCCAGCTCTATGATCCACTTACCACGAATCGCCTGGAAACCATCCTTATCGCCCAGGGCGAAAGGTGTATCCATAAACCAGGCACCGCCTAGCACAGACATTGCTGTTGATTTACCTGCGCCCTGTGCCCCTTCGAGGATCATCACCGAGTCAGCCTTACAACCTGGCTGCATCACGCGCCCAACCGCTGACACCATCCAGCGCTTACCAACCTTCGAACTGTAGTCAGTTGCTTCAACGCCCATGATGTCAGTCAACCAGGTAGCCAACCTTGGAACTCGGTCCCATTCCAGACCATGGAGGTAATTGCGTACAGGATGGAAGGCATGATCATGGGCAACCACACTGACCGCTTCGATCACGCTGCTGGCCTTGACCCGAAGGTTGTACTGTTGTGCGAGCCACTTCATTACTAGCATGTCGTCGATATCTGCCCAGTCGCCAACACCGCCACCGTATGGGGCGGCGCGTAACTTCACGATTTTTGAGCTGAATGCGCTGAAGCCGATCACTCCGGCCCAACGCTCATCGTTGCCAAGAATCAGCTCGACATTCTGCATGTGCGCTATCAAAGATCCGTTTTCGGTTCGGGCCAGTTGATCCTTCCAACCACCAGCTGCAGGAGGCCTGACCACCGCCAGCACCTGACGGCGGACCGCCTCTAGGCCTTCTGCAATATGCAGGTCGTTGAAGTCGGTCCACTTGGTTTCGCGCTCACCGGAGAACACCGGAGCAACCACCTGACCACCGACGATCAGAGCGGCGTTGTTGGCCTTTTCTTCGCCAGGGTTCCAGGGATCGCCGTTAGGGCGCTTGGTCTTCCAGTCGTCGTCACGACAGATGATCAGCGGGCAACCGGGGAAACGTTCGCGCATGGCCTTGGAGACCGACAGCAAGTTGCCCGCGTCGAAGGCGACGGCGACAGCGAGCGAAGTCGCCATGTGCAGGCTTGCACCCGTGGCATAACCCTCACACACCAGCACCGGCTCACCCGGTTCAGGGTGCGGGCCGATCAAGTGGAAAGCGCCTTCCTTCGACATGCCGTAGGGCCAATACGCTTTGTCGCGCCCAGTGTCCTCTTGCTTCGCGGGGAAGATCACCTGCAGGCCAACGATCTGATCGCGCACGTTGCACATGGGCACTAAAAATGCGCCTGTACGTGGCGCATAGCGAACCTTAAAGCCTACGATCTGCTTTCGATCCAGGTAGGCGCTCTTACCCTTTTCCGGCATTCGCTTGAACAGTCCGGCAGCACGGTTGGCCGCTCGACGTGACGCGTTGGCCGCGATCTCGGCAGCCTTGCGCTTGGCATCCTCCTGGCGAGCGCGCATGACTTCGCGCTCTTCAGGGCTCATACGACCGGCCTTGACCTTGATCTTCTGGGTTTCGCCGGAGCGCCAGTCACCGAAGCTGCCGAAGATCAGCGTCTCGTTCTTTTCGGTGCGGTGTTCGTGGATGACGTACCAGCCGTTCTTTTCCTTGCCCTTATCCTGGGTGGTTTTGCAGCGGGTGAGCTTTCCGAATACGAGGGGTTGAGCGGGTTCGAGACCGTAGTCTGCGAACTGATTGAGCACGTCATCGAGCATAACGGGAAGCCCTCAGATCATCAGCGGTTTTACACCCAATGCAGAGCGTGCAACCGGGCTGTGCCAAGCGGCGCGCTTCAGGAATAGGTTCGTCGCACTCATCACAGAACATCAGGGAGTGCGGTGCCGTGCTGGACATCAGCGCCAGGCGTGCAGCCACAGCTTGATCGATCCGTTCCTGCACCAGGTCATTTGCAAAGTCAGCGATATCAGCCACGTTCCACCCCGCGAGTCGTCTGGTTGACGTAACGGGCGCGGTTGTACATGCCCAACAACCCCTGGATACCTCGAAATACCAACTGGCGAATTTCGGCCAGCTCGCCGTCATCGACCTTGCCGTCACCAATGTGCTTGGCCCAGGTTTCGGACAAATCCGCAACCTGCCGGAAGAACTGCGCGATCCCCGTGGTGAGGGTTTCAGGCATGTCGTTGGTATACGCCTCGGCCAGCTCCTGCCAGATCGTGTCACCGACAAGACCGTGCACAGCATCGAGAATGCGACGGTCCTTGGTCAGTTCGAGGATCTCGCCGAACTCCTGGACATTGACGGTGTGAGAGGGATGGGTAGGAGACAACTTGTGCTGCAACGTGGTGGCATTGCGGCCGGTGGTGGCGGCGATTGCAGCGGCACCGCCGGGATAGTCCCGTGCGGCGTGGTACAGGGCTAATTCGAGCGTCAGGACTTCCCTTTGCGCTCGATCAACACAGCTTAAAGCTACTCGGCTCATGGCATTAATCCTACTAAGTTGCCAGTGCCCCGCGACATGCAGTGGTGTTACATTTGCCGCGTGGCTTGAAAGGGCCCAAACGCCGGCTAGATCTAGGGATCGAAACCGGCACCGTGCCGAGGCGAACAATCTGTTGCTCACCTCTGGCGCAACAGCTGCCTAATCTGTGGTGGAAAAGGCAGCAACCCAAGACATCCGTGTCTTGGCATCGCGATAAAGGGAGGTGGTTTGCATGTGGTGTGCCCGCAACTCTTTATCGCGACCCGACAGCACTGTGGTGGTGTGTGCCGGGAGGAACTGGGCGGCCCTTGGGTCGCCTTTTTTCTATGCAGCTTTTCCCGCTGAAGGAGTTTCAGTAACACCGAAATGCTCCAAAACTTCTGCGAGTGATACAAATCCTTCACTCTCACGAGCCAGCGACTTGATCAGCGAAACACTGGGATCCTTGCTCGCATATTTGACGTGAAGGCGAAGATAGCTCAAAGCGATACTGCAACGGCCCGCGTACGCCTCAAGCGCGTCAGAGTCCAAATGGTTGATGTAGTCGCGCAGTTTCATAGGGTGTTCCTCCTTGACCACAAAGTTAACCCTAAAGGTTATTTTTTGCAACACCAAATAGGACATTCACCTACAGGGTTAATCCAGACAAAATCAACCGATGAAAATTTCAGATACTCGCCTACAGAATTTCCGCAGGGTCCTGGCCGAGAAAAAGCTTCGCCTGACCGACATTGCCGAACGCCTTGGTAAGGCCCCGGCACAAGTCAGCGCTTTTGGGGGAAAAAATCCAACCAAAGGTATAGGCGACCTTATCGCACGACAAATTGAAAAAGCTCTTGATTTGCACAATGGATATTTAGATATGCCCTATGGGGTTGGTGAATTCAACAATGCCACCATCCTTAGCCACACCGGCAGAAAACTGCCTGTGATTGGATCAATTGCTGCTGGCGTTTGGTGCGAGACAAACGGTAGCTTTGACCCGAGAGACGCAGAAGAGTGGATTGACGCACCAGGTCCGGTGGGCCCACGTGCCTTTATCCTGCGCGTCGAAGGAATCAGCATGGAACCCAAATTCACTGAAGGGGATAAAATTGTTATAGATCCTTCACTCGAAGCACATCCAGGGCATTTCGTCGCCGCCAAAAGGACAAGGGATCAAGCAGCGACATTGAAGCAGTTAAAGCAAGAAGGCGACGAGCAGTACCTATTCGCAATCAATCCCGACTGGCCAGATCGTATTATCAAAATGACTGAAGAATGGACTATCTGCGGGAGAGCCCGCTGGAAAATTTCTGACCTTTAAAACTAAAAACCAATTAAATCACGGATAGATAATGTCAGAACATATAGGACACATTAAAAACCCATTAACTGTAATTTCACGATTTGCAGCAATAGCCGAAATCAGTGGAACTGCTGTACTACCGTTTATCGCACCTGAGAACCAAGCAACTTACATATGGTTCTTAATGACCTTCCCTGTATTACTCGTTGGTGCTTTTTTCTTAACCCTAAACTTCAATCACAAAACATTATATGCACCGTCAGATTACAAGAACCAAAACCATTTCTTAAATCTTTTCGGGATAGTTACCCCAAACGAGCGTGACGAAAAGCTAAACGCTGAGGTCCAAGAAGCTGATGCTACCCTTCAGCCTTTAGAAGAAAGCCCAGTAGTAGAGCAACCTGCACCAATCCCTGAAGATCCGCCAATTCCAGTCGTCGCAGATCAGGCCGAGACGATGGAGTCAGCCAATTCGCAAGAAGAAAACAGTACCGATTCTGATCATCCACTCACAGAAACAAAATTTGATTTTGAAGGCTTCAAGAAACGAAGCAACATTGAATCAATTGCGAAACTTGAATACATAGAAAAACGCTCAATAGAAAAGCTTAGGCTCTCCACGAACATACAATTCTCTGCGAAGGTTAAATTCGACATTCCTTCTCTTGAAAAACCATTGATATTTGATGCCATTGCCGATCAAGGCGACACCATCCATATTGCTGAAGTCAAATACTTTGACAAACAGCGTTTTGCACCTAGCCGCTTTGGACCGACACTCACAAAAGCTAGCTTAGCAGCTCAAAACATTTACAGCGTTTCAAGCCGTAAAGTTGTACTGCACCTTGTTGTGATCTTAAATGAACCCACAAGCGAATCAAATCAACATAATATTAAAACCGCTCTCCATAATCTCGCGAGACCTCTTGACCTTACTTGTAGAATCTACATCGCCACTGTCGACCAACTGGCTTCCGGCCTTATGCCCGCAGATTGGACATGGAAGTGACACAAAATAACCTAATAGGTTAATTTAAGCTTGACGAGTTAACCCCGAAGGTTATCATTGCCTCACTCTTCCACCACAGAGCGAGGCAACACCATGCACACCACAGCCACCCTGCACGTCCACCCGGCCGCTGCTAACCCCGCCCGCATCTTCGAAATCCGCCGCTTGGCACAAGACTGCGGCTGCGCCTTCATCGCGTCCAAACCCAAACCGCAACAGCGCTTCACGCCCGCCCCATTCGATCCAAACGACGGAGGGCACGCGGCATGAGTAAGTACAAACTCGACAACCGTACCCTGGCCTTGCTCAAGGCCCAGGTGAACCTGACCCAAACCTTCAACCACCACTTACGCGCCGAAACGCAGCGTGAGGCCCTGGCCTTCCGCCTGAACGTCGAGCGCCGCAAAGTCGACACGCACTTCACCGTTGAGCTGGGCAGCGAACGCCACACGCTGACCCTGGCCAACACCAAGAAGATGCACCTCAAGCTTGCGGACTTCATTGAGGAGATCGTGAACGGGCCAACCAACCCAACCGATCCATCCTCTCTGCAGCACGCAGACCGCCGCTACGGCGCGTTCGAGACCGAACACAAGCAGCAGGTATTCGACCTAGTGCAAACCGGCGGCGCTCTCAGTCTCGATATGGGCTTCGAGCAACCGATCAACTTGGCAATCCACCGCAGCAAAACCCGCGCCGGCATCACCACCATCATGAGCATCGGCGTCAGAAAGCCGCGCACCAAGTGTTTTACGGTGTACGGCAGCGACGTGGAGATCTACTCCATGGTGGCCGAGTCCATCACCCATCTGGCTGCTGTGGCGACACCCGCCGCGCATGCAGCCTAGGAGGCCGAGATGGAACGTAGCCTGGCAAAAGCCGCCAAGTACTTCGGCCTCACCCGCCCAAAGCTGATCGCTCTCATGCGTGAAAAGGGCCTGTTCAACGACCGCAACCTACCTGCCTTCCCTGTGCGGGACCGCGAGTACCTGCGGGTCAAGGACAGCAACTGGTACCACGAGACCGCTGGCATGCAGTACAGCCAGTCGACCAAGGTCCGCCAAGCCGGTATCCGCTGGCTGGCCGAGCAACTAGGGCTCGAACTGCCAGCCATCCCGGCAGACAACCGTGACGTGGCCTAGGGAGTACGCCCGCCAGATAGTCGCCATGCGCACACGCGAGGAGCGCAACGCCGCGCTCCTCGAAGTGCCGGAGCATCTGCGGGAGCTGACTAAACGCCATTGCCTGAATGCCTGGAATCATCCTCAACGGAAGAAACCCAATGACTGCACACGCTGACCAACAGCCACTAAGACTGCTGCCCGCACCCGATCCGGTGACAGTCGAACTGCTGTACCGGACCTTTGGTGACGTTCTGATCCCGGTGGAAAAGTTGCGCGAACGGTACTTCCGGAACCTCAACGAAGGATCTTTTGCCGACGCAATTACCACAGGCCGAATTCAACTGCCCGTGACAACACTGGTCAACAGCCGCAAGGCACCGAAGTACGCCCACATCAAGCATGTGGCCTCGCTAATCGACATTCGCGCCTATAGGGCGGATGAAGATATGCCGCGACCAGAATCCGCCGGCGACGAGGTGTGACATTTCGCTGCTCGATAAATGCAGACACTGCGATACGCCGTTGTCTGTCGAAGAAAAGGCCAGCCGACTGTGTGATGGGTGCAGCTACTTTGCCCCCGATTATCAGCGCTACGACGCCCTACGAGAGGAGGGCTACATGCCCCACCAGGCCAAGCTGATGTGTGGCTTGGCAGATCCACCCGATCCAGACAACGAATAACACACCAATTGGCTGCCACCACAAGCCAACACACCACCAGGAGCACACCACATGACTGCAATTCAAATCTGCGCATTGATTAGCATCATTTTCGCAGCCGCGATCCTCTATTGGGCCGGCTATCGAGGGGGCCTGATTGATGGTCGCATCGAAGGCATCGACGAAGGCAAGGCTATTCAGCAATCAGATAGCTCAGGGACGATCCAGGACCTTAAACGATCGCTTGATCAGGCACAGGACCGCCACAAGCAACTCTACTCCCACTATGAGCGCGCATTGGCCGCCTCAAAACTAGGGGAACCAGAACGCCAGACTCTGCTGACCATCGCCGAACAACTGAGAATTGCGGCAGAAACTTTCAGCGCATTCCGTACAGGCAAAAAACTTGAACGTGACTCACGCGCCCTCCGCGATCAAGCGCTCGACATGGCCGTCCTTCTGCAGCAAGTAGCACAAGAGGACGCAGCATGAATCGTCTTATCCCATTGTTGCGTTTAACACCCGAGGCAGCCGGTGAGCTTCAGCGCCAGTGCGCCAAGGCGACCACCGAATTGCTGGAGTTGATGCGCTTTCGCAAAGAGTTCGATCGACAACTAGCCGTGCTTATCGGCAATGACGCCCTGCGCAAGCTGCACAAGGATGCAAAAAACGCATTGTTGCTGGCCGACTTTGTAAAGGAGGCCGCATGACAGCCCTTCGCCGAACAGTACGAATCCGCCGGGGACAGATGCCGCCGCTCGACCTGAACACCATCTGTGACAAGTGCAACAAGTCACGAGCACACGGCAACCATCAAAAATGCAGAAAGCAGCTCCAGGCCGAAGGTATCGGCCGACGCGCAGGGGAGAAACCACAATGAGCGCAGCAGAGAAACTCGACTTCCACATAACACCAGGCGCTTGGTTTCGCCAGGATCTGCTGTATCCAGTCTTCGGCCTAAGCACGGAAGCGGTTCGCAAATATCGCACCCGAGGTCTGTGGCTTGAGGGCAAGCATTGGCGTTACGACCCAGCCAACGTGATCGTCTACAACCGCGCGGCCATTGAACGTTGGATGGAAGGAAAACCATGAGCGCCAAGATGCCGACCGGCGTTGAGATGAATGGAAAGCAGCTACGCATCTGGTTCATCTTTAACGGCCAACGGTGCCGGGAACCCCTGGAAGGAGTCTTGAAAGTAAACAAGGCCGCAATCGCCTATGCCGACAACAAACGCCGTTCCATTCTCGCGGAAATCAAAGAGGGTCGCTTCGACTATTCAGCCCATTTTCCCAACTCGCCCAGGGCTGCCATGTTCACGGGAACCGGCGGCCCTTCACTCAAGCGCACTGTAAAGGAAGGGATTGAGCGGTGGCTGGAGGTTCAGCGCGCGCTTAAAGCGTCGAGCACTGTCATCAACTATGTGAGCAAGGCTGTGCACGTAGAAAAGAAGTTCGGCAAGCGCCGACTTGTCGACATCAGCAAGAGCGATATTGAGCTGTTTCAAGCACAACTGCTAAAGCAGGGCCTCGCCCCGAAGACAGTAAACGACATTTTCACCGTCGTTCGTGGGGTGTGGGCGGACGCCTTCGGCGACGGGATCCTGAAGGCGAACCCACTCGACAGGATCTGCAACGTCGGATCGGACGTGGACCTGGAGCATGCCGACCCCTTCAGTCGCACCGAGATCGAATCGATCGGCAAGACGGACCCGGACCGCCGGCCTGATGCCAGGATGATTGAGTTCAACTGCTGGGCCGGGATGTCCCTTTCAGAGCTCATTGGGCTTGCCGTTGAAGATGTAGACCTTGATGCCGGCCTGGTGCATGTACGCCGCGCATTGGTCGTGGGCGAGTTCAAAGTCCCCAAAGAGCGTTCCAGGGTCCGAGTCATCGAGCTTATAGACCCGGCACTAGAACTGATGCGGGAGATAGTTGCCGCCGCCAGGGATGTCGTAGCCGAGGAAATCACCGTTATCCAGCGCGACAACATCACGTCCAAGAAGATGAAGGTGAGGTTCCTTTTCCGCAGCTCGACCAGCGGTTTACTTTGGAACAGCAAAACGTTGAGCAACTGGTTCACCGCCCACCTGAAAAAAGCAGAGGTTCGTCACCGAGGCGCCAACCAGTGCCGCCATACGTTTGCCAGCCAGATGCTGTCGAGCTACGTCCCGGTCGAATGGGTAGCCCGTCAACTCGGACACGCAGATACGACAATGGTGAGAAAGCACTACGGGAGATGGATACCGAAGGACACCAAGAGCATGGCAGGTATCGTGTCGAAAATGCTGGGGTTCAGAAGCTGAGAACTAGGTTTTCACAACGGGAGGCGCAGCCCGATTACGATCGGGCTGCGACCTCACTAGAGAATTTCAAACTCTGTTGAACTCATCATTGACTGGCCTGCGGGTAATCGACCGGTCAGTTCAACAAGAAACCGCTGGTTCAGAGGAGCAGGAGCAGGATTCACTCGGGTGACCACAGCGCTCAATGACTCTTGATCATCACTTTTACGGATAGAGTGCAGGTCAGGGAGTAGATAGCGTGGTACATAACCAATGATTTGAGGTTTATTAACAGTTTGTAGCTGAATAGCCCAACCAGTCGCGGGATTATTCGCCTCAAAACAAACTCTCAATTTTTCCCCAACCGCGAGATTATTCATAGCTAGATTCGACGACTCGTGCATGAACCTACTGCCATGAATAAAAAACCGGCAAACAAAATCGCCGTCAGGCGAAGTCGTCAGAAGAGGGAAAATTTCCAGCGTATCTGTCTGCCTCGAACCACCGGAAATAGACAAAATCCTAAAAGGATCAGCCTTATCCTCTAGATCCATCCGTTCAACTATTTCAGAGAAATCTGAACGTCGTGGGTTTGGGATGCGATTCGAAAATACAGAAAACAGCTCAGAAGACGTGTACACATCATTCATCACCGGGAACGCCTCCAGAGGGCTGAATCCGGCTACAGACTTAGCAATTTTCGCGCCTTTCAAGTAGCGGAATGTATAACGTTCCCCGCCATCAACCGCCCGATCCAGGCGACCAATCGGAAACCAGCTGGCTTTTGGAGGAATCGCAGCATCGACCGTGTAACCTGATCTCCATGCCAAAAATAAAGTATTCATCATCTGATTCCTGTCAGCTCACGGTAGGTATACCTGAGTAGGTCGGCAGTGAATTCCCTACAAGGTTGCTCAATACAGCCTTCGGGAATTTCGTCTAGCAGCCTACAGAGCTCATCAATGTCAATCCTAGCGAGCCGCTCAACCCATGGGGCGACCATTTCTGGCCATCGCGCGTGGGCTTGCTTCAGCAGTTCTATAGGGTTAGTCCCTTTTGACCCAGAGGAATTCCAATAAATCGCTCCCCTAGCCTTATTTACATACCATTCGCCTCGGTTGGCAAGCCCGGATCGCAACCAAGAATCAATCTTTTCCGAATTCAGCTCTCTTCCTAGCGACGAAGCATGATCAAAGGATGGACCAACCCAGTGCTTTACGGCATTTTGCTCCCTTGAACGAAACACACACCAGTTCTCGTGATGCCTATCTACGTTAACTATCAGAGCATCCAGAGTAATAATCCCACCGAGTGACACGACTGCTTCGTACTTGGATGCCAACGTTGGCATTAATGTACAGACCGTATCCAAAATATTGCTCAGCGTGTGGGTGCTGAGCCCATAATTCTGAGATTGGTCATAACCAGGGATGGCACCTGCTAGAAGCTCGTTGCCGTGTACAAGCTCTACTCCGTCTGAAAGCTGGCTAAATTTCCGGCTCAAACAACCAGGCTGCCCCTCAAAGGACGCTAATTCGACGTCAGCGCAGGGAACACCAAGTTTTTTTGAAATCTCGCTGGCCAGCTTTTCAGACCAATGCTCTCCGGCAAAATTTTTGCCAGATACGCGAGAGTGCTTGAACAACCAAACGTCTTGATCAGGAGGAATGGACACCCAAAACTTCGTTTTCGTCCCCATCCACTCTTCATCAATCACCCAGTCCTTCTGGACCTCGATAACCTCAAACATACGTCCGCAGATTCCTTTCGCGCAGGTAGCTGACCGTCATGCAATCTACATCATTGCGCATAATAGAAAAGCTGTTCGTTGGCTAAACGATCAATGGTTATCCAGAAAGGCAAAGATGAAAAATATTTGCTCTGCTTGCCCTAAAAATGCCCTAAGCGAACATAAAAAAACGACTAAGCCCCTGAAATATTCAACCATTTCAGGGGCTTAGTCGTATTCAATAATGGCGGAGAGATAGGGATTCGAACCCTAGGTACCGGTGAAGGTACAACGGATTTCGAATCCGTCCCATTCGGCCACTCTGGCATCTCTCCAACGGCGCGCATCATAACAGCGTGGATCAGGAAAGCAAAGCGCCGAAGCGATTTTTTTCCGTGCTATCAGATGCTTGCGTCGATTAAAGCGGTACGCCCAGACGGTTGGCGACTTCTTCGTAGGCTTCGATGACGTCACCGAGGCCCTGGCGGAAGCGGTCCTTGTCCATCTTCTTCTTGGTGTCTTTGTCCCACAGGCGGCAGCCATCAGGACTGAATTCGTCGCCCAGGACGATGGAGCCGTCGTGGAAGACCCCGAATTCGAGCTTGAAGTCCACCAGCAGCAGGCCAGCGTCGTCGAACAGCTTGCTCAGCACGTCGTTGACCTTGAGGGACAACTCCTTCATGCGCGCCAGTTGCTCAGCGGTGCCCCAGCCGAATGCCACGACGTGGGATTCGTTGATGAACGGGTCGCCCTTGGCGTCGTCCTTCAGGAACAGTTCAAAGGTGTAAGGGTTGAGCTTGAGGCCCTCTTCCACGCCCAAACGCTTGACCAGGCTGCCGGCCGCGTAGTTACGCACGACGCATTCAACCGGGATCATGTCGAGCTTCTTGACCAGGCACTCGTTGTCGCCCAGCAGTTTGTCGAATTGGGTCGGAATGCCGGCCGCTTCGAGCTTCTGCATGATGAAGGCGTTGAACTTGTTGTTCACCATGCCTTTGCGATCAAGTTGTTCGATGCGCTTGCCGTCGAACGCCGAGGTGTCGTTGCGAAACAGCAGGATCAGGCGGTTGGCGTCGTCGGTCTTGTACACCGACTTGGCTTTGCCGCGGTAGAGTTCTTCACGTTTTTCCATGATGGGCTCCGCTTGCTAAATGGTGGGCTAGGCGATGTGTCGCCAATCGAGCCCTGAATCTTGATCGGCCAGTTGCAGCCAGTCCGGGTCGCACCCGAGGGTGTCGACAAAACATTGCCGGGCCAGCTGCGGCAGGTTGTTCTTGCTGCTCAGGTGGGCCAGGACCAGGTGTTGCAAGTCTTGCCAGCCCAACTCATACACCAGGTACGCCGCCTGGTGGTTGTTCAAATGCCCCAGCTCGCCGCCCACCCGTTGCTTGAGAAAGTACGGGTAATGACCACGCGCCAGCAGGTCTCGGCAGTGGTTGGACTCGATCATCAATGCATCCAGGTCACGGTAACCGTCCAGCACCTTTGAGCAGTAGGAACCCAGGTCGGTGAGCACGCCGAAACGCCGCTCACCGTCACTGAATACGTACTGCGTCGGCTCCTGGGCGTCGTGCGCTACGGCAATCACATTGATGCTCAACGCACCAATCTGCAGCGTCTCGCCACCAGCCAGGAAACCTGCAGGTTCGATGGGTTTGCGCATCCCGCGCAAGGTACCGCGACTGAGGTACACCGGGAGATTGTAGCGCCGAGACAGCAAACCCACGCCATGCACGTGGTCGGCATGTTCGTGGGTCACCAGAATCGCGCTCAGCTGCGCGGGGTGAACCCCCAGTCGCAGCAGGCGCCGCTCGGTTTCCCGTAACGAGAAACCACAATCCACCAGCACGTACGTGTCGTCGTGGGCGACCAGCGTACCGTTCCCTTGGCTACCGCTGCCGAGAACGGCAAAACGCACCGGATCAGCCCAGGTTGTCTTGAATCACGCCCAACACTTTGCGCGCTGTTTCAGCGGGCGCAACGGTGTTGATGTTCTTCTCGACGGTGACCTGCACGCTTTCGCCTACCTTGCTCAAACGAACCTGATAACGCTCGGCGCGGGTCTCGATCTCTTCCTTGGTCGGTTTGCTGCCGAACAGCTTGCCGAAGAAACCTGGCTCGTCGTCTTTGCGCTCGGCTTTTTCAGCCACGTTGATGTAGTACAGGCCCAGACTGCGGTTGATGTCTTCTACACGCCAAGGGCCCTGTTCCAATGCACGGCCAACGCTGGCCCAGGCACGGTCGAGGTCTTCACCCAGGTTCAACACCACGTTGCCGCTGCCATCTTCGGTGAGGCTGACGCGGCTTGGGGTGTCGTAATCACGTGCGGCGAGCAGGGAAACCGAACCGCCCTTCTCGGAGATACGGCTCATGCTGGCCAGCATCTCGTCGACCAGTGCCGAGTCGACACCGGTGTTGACCGAACGGTTGGTGAAATCAACGTTGGCGGTGCTGCCGGCCGGACGCTCGGCGCTGACCACATAGACTTCACTGGTATTACGCTGCACGCCTGGCTCGATGCGCACGCGCACACGGGCCTCGCTGTCGGCGGCTACACCACCGGCCTGCAGGCGCTTGGCCATGGTGGCGGACAGTTCGCTGCCCTGCTGCCATGCGGTGGTGAATTCACCGGTCTGCGGGCGCTGCTCGTCGATGCGGAAGCCGTTGTCCTGGAAGAACTGCACGGCCACTGGCCAGACTTCGGCAGGTGGGCGCTGAGCCACGATCCAGCGGGAGTCACCACTCTTCTGCAGACTGTAGTCGCTGGCATCCGCCACGGCCGAGATCGGCTGTGGACGCGGCACCACGTACTCACCCTTGGCGGTGTCGTCGGCGACATTGCGCGGAATCGGCAGCAACGGGTCAAGTCGCTTGGCGACGTTGACGCCCGGCGGCAGCTCCATAGGTTTGGTAGGTTGTGCTTCCAGGTAATCGCTACCGCGGTCACGGAAGTAGCCTTCCGGGCCCCAGATCCAACCGCAGCCACTGGTGCTGGAGATAATCAAGGCAAGTGCGGAAAGTCCGGCCAATCGCTTCATGCGTAGTGCTTCCTCAATTAAACCAGGACGCCGGACTGGCGCAGGGCCTGTCGCAGCGGTTCGTGACAGGCTTCGCTGAGACGGGTGAGCGGCAGACGGATACCGTCCGGCATCATGCCCATTTCAGTCAGCGCCCATTTCACGGGAATAGGGTTGGATTCGATAAACAGTGTCTTGTTGAGCGGCATCAGCTTCTCGTGGATCGCACGGGCGGTCACGGCGTCGCCGGCAATGGCGGCGGCGCACATTTCGCTCATGGCCCGCGGGGCCACGTTGGCGGTCACGGAGATGTTGCCCTTGCCGCCCAGCAGGATCAGCTCGACAGCGGTGGCGTCGTCACCGGAATACACCAGGAAATCGCTGCTCACGCCGGCCAGGATGTCCTTGGCGCGTTGCAGGTCGCCAGTGGCTTCCTTGATACCGATGATGTTCGGCACGGTGGACAGGCGGATCACGGTCGCGGCCTGCATGTCGCACGCGGTGCGACCCGGCACGTTATAGAGGATCTGCGGAATATCGACCGCTTCGGCAATCGCGCGGAAGTGCTGGTACAAGCCTTCCTGGGTCGGCTTGTTGTAGTACGGGGTCACCAGCAGGCAGGCATCGGCGCCGGCTTTCTTGGCGTTTTTGGTCAGCTCGATCGCTTCTCGCGTCGAGTTGGCGCCCGTACCGGCGATCACGGCGATACGGCCCGCGACACGCTTGACCACGAATTCGATCACCTGGATGTGTTCTTCCACATCGAGGGTGGCCGATTCACCGGTGGTGCCGACCGCCACGATGGCGTTGGTGCCTTCTTGCAGGTGGAAGTCCACCAGTTTGCCCAGGCTGTCCCAGTCGAGATGACCTTGTGCATCCATGGGTGTGACCAGTGCCACCATACTGCCCGCAATCATGCAACCGCTCCTGCCGGAAAAAGAGAGCCGTAATGGTACTGGCGCCAAGATGCTTGCACAAGCGAAGTACCGCCTGAGGATGCGTTCTGGCGCAACTAAACGACGGGCAATGCCATCATTGGGCCAAAGCCTGCCCAGAAGCACGATGAAATCGAGCCGATCACGCAATGAAAACGCCACCTCCTATCCCTTGGCGACGGTTTTCGCTACCCTTCATCCTTTGATCGATACAGCCCGCACAGTATCGACCGCTCATCGTTTTAGGAAGGCTGCATGTCCACCCCCACAGTTCGCGAACAATTCCTTGTTATCAGTGCCCTCGGCGCCAACCCCATGGAGCTGACCAACGTCCTGTGCCGCGCCAGCCATGAAAACCGCTGCGCCGTCGTGACCTCCCGCCTCACCCGCCATGGCGAGTGCAGCGCGTTGGTCCTGCAGATCTCCGGCACCTGGGATGCCCTGGCGCGCCTGGAGACCGGCCTGCCAGGCCTGGCTAAAAAGCACGACTTCACCGTCAATGTGGTGCGCAGCGCCGCCCTGGAGAATCGTCCCCAAGCCCTGCCTTATGTAGCGTATGTCAGTTCCGCCTACCGTTCGGACATCGTCAACGAACTGTGCCAGTTCTTCATCGACCACAACGTCGAGCTGGAGAACCTGACCTGCGACACCTACCAGGCCCCGCAAACCGGCGGCACCATGCTGAACGCAACGTTCACCGTGACGTTGCCGGCTGGCGTGCAGATCAGCTGGCTGCGCGACCAGTTCCTGGATTTCGCCGATGCCCTGAACCTCGACGCCTTGATCGAGCCATGGCGCCCACAGAACCCAATGTAAGGAAGTTTTCATGGCGGTAGTCATCGACAAACCCGTAGCCGATTTCGAAGCCCAGGCCACCAGCGGCCAGACCTTCAGCCTCGCTGCCCTCAAGGGCAAGCAAGTGGTGATCTACTTCTACCCGAAGGACAGCACGCCAGGCTGCACCACCGAAGGCCAGGGCTTTCGCGACCAATACGCAGCATTCAAAGCGGCTAACACCGAAGTGTTTGGCGTGTCGCGGGACAGCGTGAAGTCTCACGAGAACTTCAAGGGCAAGCAGGCATTCCCCTTCGAGCTGATCAGCGACAAGGACGAGGCGGTCTGCCAACTGTTCGACGTGATCAAGTTGAAGAAGCTGTACGGCAAGGAATACCTGGGCGTGGATCGCAGCACCTTCCTGATCGACAAGGAGGGTGTGTTGCGTCAGGAATGGCGTGGCGTAAAGGTGCCGGGGCATGTGGATGCCGTCCTGGCGGCAGCGCAGGCGCTGAGCAAAGGCTGAACACAGCGAGCTCTTGTGGTGAGCGGGTTTGCCCCGCTCAACCACAAAAAATCACAGCAACGGCGCCACCACTGGCTCCTGCCGTGGCCACGCATCCAGCACCGCCTTGAACAGCGTCGCCAGCGGGATCGCAAAGAACACCCCCCAGAACCCCCACAGCCCACCGAATAACAACACCGCGCAGATGATCGCCACCGGGTGCAGGTTGACGGCCTCCGAGAACAGCAGCGGCACCAGCACGTTGCCATCCAGCGTCTGGATGATCCCGTACACCGCCATCAAATAGATGAACTGGTCACTCCAGCCCCACTGGAACAGCGCAATCAGCGCCACCGGCACAGTCACCACCACCGCGCCGACATACGGCACCACCACCGAAATACCTACCAGCAACGCCAGCAAGGCCGCGTAGTTCAGGTCCAGGGCAATAAAGGCGATGTAGGTCACGCCGCCGCAGATAATGATCTCGATGACCTTGCCGCGAATGTAGTTGGCGATCTGCCGATTCATTTCCTCGGCCACCCGGGTAATCAGTGCACGCTCGCGTGGCAGATAGCCACGTACCCAGCGGCCGATCATGACGCGGTCCTTGAGGAAGAAGAACACCAGGATCGGCACCAGCACCAGGTAGATCATGATATTGACCAGCAGCGGCAGGCTGGACAGGGAAAAGGTCAGCGCCCATTGCCCGAACTTTCCGATCTCGCCGCGCGCCGCTTCGATGGCCTGCAACACCTGTTCGTCCGACACCAGGTGCGGGTAGCGCTCCGGCAACAGCAGCAACAGCGATTGCCACTTGGCGAGCATGCCCGGCAGCTCGTTGAACAGCGTGATCAACTGATGCCACAACAGCGGTAATACCACCACGATAAACAGCACCAGCAGCCCCATGAACAAGGCGAATACCAGCCCCACGGCGGCTCCGCCCGGCAGGCGCAAACGCTCCAGCGTGGTGACCAAACCTTGCATCAGATACGCCAGTACCATCCCAGCCAATACCGGCGCCAGCATGCCGCCCAAGGTGAGCACGGCCGTGAAGGCCAGAAACAGCAGGACCGCCAGTACCACGGCCTCCTCGTCGGAGAAGTAGCGCTGGATCCAGTCTCGTAACACTTTGAACATCAATCAACCTCGGGTGGTGGAGCGAACGGTTCAGGCCTTGCGCAACCAGTAACGGTAAACACCGGCGGCGTCTTCTTCATGCAACAGCGTGTGGCCGGCCAGCTTGGCAAAGGTGCGGAAGTCACGCTGGGAGCCCGCGTCCGTGGCGATCACCTTGAGCACTGCGCCACTGGCCAGACGATTGAGTTCCAGCTTGGCCTTGAGCAAGGGTAACGGGCAATTGAGGCCGCTGGCATCGAGTTCGGCATCAAAGGCGACAGCATCGATCATGGTTTACTCCGGGCAAGCATTGGGGATGCTTAGAATATCTGGTCCGAAGCTCAGTGTCCGGCTACAGTAAGCTCTTTGTCGAAAGGCTCTGTGCATGACTTTTTTGCGCCCCACCCTGCTGACGCTGGCTTGCCTGCTGGCCTCCCCAGGCTTCGCTGACGACCTGCCGTCACTCGGCGACGCCAGTTCTGCCATTGTCTCGCCACAACAGGAATACCAGTTGGGTCGCGCCTGGCTGGCGTACCTGCGGGGCCAGGTCTCGCAACTCAACGACCCGCAGCTCAAGGATTACGTCGAAACCAGCGTCTACAAGTTGGTGGAGACCAGCCAGGTCAACGACCGGCGCCTGGAGTTCATCCTGATCAACAGCCCGCAACTGAACGCTTTCGCCGCGCCCGGCGGGATTGTCGGGGTCAACGGCGGCCTGTTCCTCAATGCCCAGACCGAAGGGGAATATGCCTCGGTACTGGCGCACGAATTGGCGCACTTGTCCCAACGCCACTTCGCCCGTGGCGTGGAAGCCCAACAGCGCATGCAACTCCCGATGATGGCCGCGCTGCTGGGCGGCATCATTGCCGCAGCAGCTGGCGCGGGTGACGCTGGTATTGCCGCTATTGCCGGCACCCAGGCGGCTGCGATCCAGGAACAGCGCCGGTTCTCGCGTCAGAACGAGCAAGAGGCTGACCGCATCGGCATCCTCAACCTCGAAAAAGCCGGTTACGATCCGCGCTCCATGCCGACCATGTTCGAACGCCTGATGCGTCAATACCGCTTCGACGCCAAGCCGCCGGAATTCCTGCTGACGCACCCGGTGACCGAATCGCGAATCGCCGACACCCGCAACCGCGCCGAGCAAGCCAAAACCGGCGGCAAGGAAGACAGCCTGCGCTATCAACTGATCCGCGCACGGGTGCAGCTGCAGTACGAAGACACCTCCGGCCTCGCCGCCAAACGCTTCCAGGCGCAGTTGGACGAAAACCCGAAGAACGATGTGGCGCGCTATGGCCTGGCCATTGCCCAGATCAAGGGCTCCCAGTTCAAACAGGCACGGGAAAACCTGGCGCCCCTGCTTGCGAAGACACCCAACGACATCACTTACAACCTGGCGCAGATCCAGCTGGACATTGACAACGGCCGCTTGCCTGACGCCCAGCAACGTACGGACAAGATGCTGACTCAGTATCCGGGCAACTACCCGCTGAATCAGATACGCGTGGATCTTCTGCTCAAGCAGAACCGTACCGCCGATGCGGAAAAGGCGTTGGACAGCTTGCTCAAATCTCGTCCGGACGACCCTGACGTGTGGTACCAGGTCGCAGAGACACGCGGCTTGTCCGGCAACATTATCGGCCTGCACCAAGCCCGCGCCGAGTACTTTGCGCTGGTGGGGGATTTCCAGCAGGCCATCCAGCAGTTGGATTTCGCCAAGCGTCGCGCCGGCAACAACTTCCCGTTGTCTTCGCGGATCGACGCCCGTCAACGCGAGCTGATCGAACAGGAACGCCTGGTCAAAGGGATGATGAGCTAACTCCATCGCCCACAAAAAAGCCCCGCCTTCATTCAACGAAGGCGGGGCTTTTTGTTTCTACCGACTTACTCGGCGAGCTTGAACGTAATGAAGCTTGCACGCCCCTGACGCAGCACTCGCATCGACACCGAACGATTCTTCGGCAACGCCTTGGCGATGTCGGTGAACTGCTTGGTGCTGTCGATGGCCTGGTTATTCAGGTGGGTAATCACGTCACCCGGCTGCAGGCCGATCAGAGAGGCAGGGCCGTCCTGCACTTCCTTGATCACCACGCCACTCTTGAGGTCGAAGGTCTTCTTCTGCTCAGCGGTCAACTCAGCCACGGCAATGCCCAGGCGGTTGCTGCTACGCTCGGCACCTGGCTTGGTGTTGCCCAGGGCATCCAGGGTTGCGCCCTCCTCAGGGATGGCACCGACCGTAAGTTCAACGGTCTGGCGCTTGCCTTCACGGATCACTTCCAGCTTGGCCTTGCTGCCGGCCTTGAGTGCGCCCACCAGGTGTGGCAGGTCGGCCGACATGACGATCGGCTGGCCATTCATGCTCAGGATCACGTCGCCGACATGCAGGCCGCCTTTGGCAGCAGGGCCGTCGTCCTGGATCTGCGCGACCAGGGCACCGGCCGGCTTGTCGAGACCGAAGGACTCCGCCAGGTCTTTGTTCACTTCCTGGATCACCACACCCAACCAGCCACGGCTAACCTTGCCGCCGCTTTTCAGCTGGTTGGAAACGTCCATCGCCACGTCGATCGGGATAGCGAACGACACGCCCATGAATCCGCCGGAACGGGTGTAGATCTGCGAGTTGATCCCCACCACTTCACCCGCCAGGTTGAACAGCGGACCACCCGAGTTACCCGGGTTGATCGGCACGTCGGTCTGGATGAACGGCACGTAGTTCTCGTTCGGCAGGCTGCGGCCGATGGCGCTGACGATACCTTGGGTCACAGTGTGGTCAAAACCAAACGGCGAACCGATGGCAACGACCCACTGCCCGGCCTTCAGGTCCTGGGATTTACCCAGCTTCAGCACCGGCAGGTCTTTGCCTTCGATTTTCAGCAGCGCCACGTCGGAACGTGGATCGGTGCCCACCAGCTTGGCTTTCAACTCACTACGGTCAGCCAGGCGCACGAGAATTTCGTCGGCGTCTGCAATCACGTGGTTGTTGGTAAGGATGTAGCCATCCGACGAGATGATGAAGCCCGAGCCCAGGGACTGAGCCTCACGCTGGCCACCGCCACCGCCACGGGGGGCGCGCGGTTGCGGCATGCCGCGCTCGAAGAACTCGCGCAGCATCGGCGGCAGGCCTTCCAGGTCCGGCATCTGCTGGTTGGAGACTTTGCGCTCCGGCAGTTTTTGCGTGGTACTGATGTTCACCACGGCCGGCGAGGCTTGCTCAACCAATTGGGTGAAGTCAGGCAACTCGACCGCTTGCGCGGGCAAGGCCTGACCTAGCACCAATACCGTGGCGACTATGGATAGGTAAGACTTCAAACGTGGTATCGACATACAGCTCCCGTTACGACGAGCAGGGTTGAGCGACAGGGTTCAAGAAACGCCGAAAACTGCGACCGACATCTTTGTTCCGCGAACAAAACAAGGCCAGAGCCGACAAGCCCTGACCTATAAAAAACATAAGAGATTTTTGCAAGTGAAAATGCTGATCCAGACATTTCATGCTCTCGGCAGCCAACCTGGCATGCAAATACAGTGAAACGTCAGGATGAACATAGGATTAACGACTCACGGCTGCACGGCTGGCTTTTTTTCACCACGCACCGACAACGCGATACGTTCTGCAGTGCCGATCGGGATTTCGCCCACCACCGTCACCATCATCTCGCCATCCACTGTATTGAGGCGACGGGATACAGCGACCGTAGGGCCCAGTTGCGTGCGCGTTTCGGTGACACTCGCATCGCTGATTGGCTCAAGGAACACTGAGAAACGCGCCAGCCCATCCTCATACATCAGGCTGTCGACTGTCGCCTTGGTCTGGGTGTCTTTACGCGAGCTGGTGCTGGTCAGCTGAAAGCCCGGCGGCAACCATTCCAGATGCCACGCCTCAGTAGGCTGCACGACGGGGGCTTTTTCATTGGCGACGGAGAGAGGTGCGCACTCGCTACTGGGCTGCAGATCGCGATCATCCGGCACAACCGAAGTGTTCAATCGCGTGAACTGGAAGCGCTCAAGCAACTGCCCCTGATCATTCAGCAAAAGGGATTTGAGCGGCAGCGCGGTTTCGCGATCCAGGTGCAGTTCAAAACCGTAGCGATACTGGTCACGCGGCGTGATCGACACGATCACCGCATTACGCCCGGCCACGCGGGATTTGCCAATGACGGCCAGTTCGTAGAATTGCTTGAGTTTTTGCGGATCCAGCGCACGGGATGGCGCATCGCGCGAGTTGCCCAGGCCTGCGACGAGAGTGCCGCTGACACATTGGGTCCGGCCATCCAGCCGCACGACTTCCTGGGCAGAACCATCGAGCTGCAAGAGCCGCTCACGGACCTGACCCTCCTGGACACGATGCCAGATGTCATGGGTAGAAAAACTGCCGTTACGTTCATAGACGAACGTACCTTGAAAGCTTTGCTGCTGCTCTGCACGCCCAAGTCGAGTCAGCCAGTCTTGGGCTTCGTCGGCGTGGGCGGGGAGTGCAAAACAACCACTGAGCAAAAGCGTAAGGAGCGGTATGGCTCGCATAGAGCTCCTTACGGATTAGCGGTTTTCCAAACTGGCTGCACGCGCATAAGGCAGAGCGCTTTCAGTGCCCTTCAGAGCCGATTCCTGTGCATGTTGGCGCAGGTAGCCTGGAAGACGCTGGTCCTGCCAGCCGGATTGCCCTTGCAATACACCGTTGGCCATCGGGCCTGTGGTGTCAGAGCTTTCCTTGTAGCCGGCCAGTACCGCTGGGCCTTTGACCTGAGGGCCTGCCATCACCGGCTGTTGAGTCTGCTGGGCCAGTTCGGCACCGGCGATCTCGTCCTGGTTGTACAGGCGAACACCGGCCAACACCGCAACAGTCACCGAAGCAGCAACTGCCAGGCGACCCAGGCTACGCCATGGTCCACGAGCAGCTTTTGCCGGAACGGCTTCATCAGCCAGCGCGGCAGAAACGGCCGCAGCAATATCCAGACGAGGGATTAGAAGATCCTTGTGCATCACCGCCCGAGCGACTTGGTAACGAGACCAGGTATCACGGGTTTCGGCGTCATCAAATGCGTTGAGCACTCGACGAAGTTCCAGTTCATCCGCTTCGTTATCCATCACTGCGGACAGCGATTCCTGCAGGGCATCACGACTCATGGCGGTTCCTCTCTTGGCTGTCGCCGCTGTCTTTAGTTCTCTTGCAACAACGGTTGCAAGGCTTTATCGATGGCTTCCCGGGCCCGGAAAATCCGTGACCTTACAGTCCCCACCGGACACTGCATGACGCTCGCAATGTCTTCGTAACTCAGACCATCGAATTCACGTAAAGTTAACGCCGTACGCAAATCTTCTGGCAGTTGCTGAATTGTGCGATGAACGGTGCCTTCGATCTCGTCGCGCAGCAATGCACGCTCCGGCGACTCGAGATCCTTGAGGCCGTGATCACCATCGTAAAATTCTGCATCTTCTGAACTTACATCGCTATCCGGTGGGCGGCGTCCGCGAGACACCAGATAGTTCTTCGCCGTGTTGATGGCGATCCGGTATAGCCACGTGTAAAACGCGCTATCACCGCGAAAGTTACCAAGTGCACGGTAAGCCTTGATAAAGGCTTCCTGTGCAACGTCCTGCGCTTCATGGGTGTCGTGCACAAACCGCACGATCAACCCGAGAATTTTGTGCTGGTATTTCAGCACTAGCAGATCAAAAGCTCGCTTGTCGCCGCGTTGGACGCGCTCGACCAGCTGCTGATCCTCTTCCTGGGTTAGCATGAACACTCCTCGTTGTACTTTAAGGAGGCTTGCATAACTAAACGATCAGGCTTGCAAACATAGACTCGGTCTTTTCGCAAAAGTTCTCCCCCTTCAAGCAAGTTTCCGGCACGCACTGATTTGGCACACACGAAAAACGCAGTACGGGCATAGCCGACTGCGCGAATAATCTTGTCGCCGGTTTTCTGACGCGTCCAATGCTCCCGACGGGCCAATAAACTCAACGTTTTCCCAGCTTTCGGGCAACCTGCTATTGAGTCGGGGCTCATGCAAAAAGTTCCCGTTTCAATAACCTGCCGATTTTACCCAAGCCGCGCACCGTAATCTCACATTGCCACGAATGCCCGGCTATTGTGCCGCTCCACCCCTCTATATACTAGTAGCCCGTGTGACCCTTTGATTCGCCGACCCAGGCGTCCTGTTTGCGCCACCTCTTCGGATCGCTTTTGCGGAATCCCTCAAATGAGCCAACAGTTTCAACACGATGTCCTGGTGATCGGCAGCGGCGCGGCCGGCCTGAGCCTTGCGCTGACCCTTCCCAGCCACCTGCGCATTGCGGTACTGAGCAAGGGCGACCTGGCCAACGGCTCGACATTCTGGGCCCAGGGCGGTGTCGCCGCGGTGCTGGACGACACCGACACCGTGCAATCCCACGTCGAAGACACCCTCAATGCCGGGGGTGGCCTATGCAATGAAGAGGCCGTGCGTTTCACCGTCGAGCACAGCCGCGAGGCCATCCAATGGCTGATCGATCAAGGCGTCCCCTTTACCCGTGATGAACACGCGGGGAGCGACGACGGCGGCTTCGAGTTCCACCTGACCCGCGAGGGCGGCCACAGCCACCGCCGCATCATCCATGCTGCCGACGCCACCGGCGCCGCCATCTTCAAGACGCTTCTCGAACAAGCCCGCCAACGCCCCAACATCGAATTGCTGGAACAACGCGTCGCCGTCGACCTGATCACCGAAAAACGCCTAGGCCTGGACGGCGAGCGCTGCCTCGGCGCCTATGTGCTCAACCGCGCCAGCGGCGAAGTCGACACCTACGGCGCGCGCTTCACCCTCCTCGCTTCGGGGGGTGCAGCCAAGGTCTACCTCTATACCAGCAACCCCGACGGAGCCTGTGGCGATGGCATTGCCATGGCCTGGCGCTCGGGCTGCCGGGTGGCCAACCTGGAATTCAACCAGTTCCACCCTACTTGCCTGTATCACCCACAGGCGAAGAGTTTCCTGATCACCGAAGCCCTGCGCGGCGAAGGTGCCCACTTGAAACTGCCCAACGGCGAACGCTTCATGCAGCGCTTCGACCCACGCGCCGAACTGGCCCCGCGCGACATCGTCGCCCGCGCCATCGACCATGAAATGAAGCGCCTGGGCATCGACTGCGTCTACCTGGACATCAGCCACAAACCCGAAGCTTTTATCAAGGCGCACTTCCCTACCGTGTACGAGCGCTGCCTGACGTTCAACATCGACATCACCAAAGGCCCGATCCCCGTGGTGCCCGCCGCGCACTACACCTGCGGCGGCGTGATGGTCGACCAGCACGGGCGCACCGACGTACCGGGCTTGTATGCCATTGGCGAAACCAGCTTCACCGGCCTGCATGGCGCCAACCGCATGGCCAGCAACTCGCTGCTCGAATGTTTCGTCTATGCGCGCTCAGCGGCGGCGGACATTCTCGAACAACTGCCACGCGTTCCGGTGCCGGCAGCCCTGCCCCGCTGGGACGCCAGCCAGGTTACCGATTCGGACGAAGACGTGATCATCGCCCATAACTGGGACGAGCTGCGCCGCTTCATGTGGGACTACGTGGGGATCGTACGCACCAACAAGCGCCTGCAGCGCGCGCAGCACCGAGTGCGATTGCTGTTGGATGAAATCGACGAGTTCTACAGTAACTACAAGGTCAGCCGCGACTTGATCGAACTGCGCAACCTGGCCCAGGTGGCGGAGCTGATGATCCGCTCGGCCATGGAACGCAAGGAAAGCCGCGGCCTGCATTACACCCTCGACTACCCGCAGATGCTGCCCGAGGCCCGCGACACTATCCTGGTGCCAACCACCTACGGCGGCTGAACTTCAGGCGTACCCGCAGGCGCCGATGCACATCGGCGTCCTGCGAATCCCTGGGTACACACACCGAACGGACCCGCCATTCGCCCTGCATCCGGTAACGCAGAACGACGATCAATGGCAAGGCGAGGCTGTCCGGACGCAACTGCACGCTGTGCCAGCCCCGCTCCGCACTGAGCAACTGCCAACCATCAGTGTCACGGCGCAGACCACGAATCGACGAACGGTGGGTCAGCAGAATAAAGCGCGGCAAAACCCAAGCGGCGTGCAACAGACACACCAGCAGGCCAAGGCTTGAATAGGACAGATCAAGAAACAAAAACGCACCCAGCGCGAACAGCTGGGCGAGGAGATACGCCGCCAGCAACAGCCGTGAGGCCTGCCAGCGGCATTCAAAGGTATTACTTGGGCTGGACACGGTCCAGGATCATCCTGACCATGCGCTGCAACTCTGGGTCTTCGGATTCGGCGCGCTCCATGAACCAGCCGAACATGTCCTGGTCTTCACAAGTCAGCAGCCTGACGTAGAGGTCGCGATCCACCTTACTGAGCGTTGCGTAGACCTCTTTGGTGAAAGGCACCAGCAACACATCAAGCTCAAGCATGCCACGACGGCTGTGCCAGTAGAGACGATTGATTTCTACATCTTCGACCATGGAGCGCTCCTCAAATAGGCGGCAAGTATACAGGGCCGACGGCACCGGAACAGTCGGCTTTGGTCGCCCCATACGGAAACTATCCATTTGCCGGGCGCCCCTCTATGATGCACCCATGACTTTTTGACCTGCGATGACCCATGGCCGACTCTGCTTTCTTCTGCCCCCTGTCCCACGAAGGCGTTCTCGCCGTCCGCGGTGCCGACGCCGCCAAATTCCTTCAGGGCCAACTGACCTGCAACCTCAATTACTTGAGCGATACCCAGGCCAGCCTCGGCGCGCGCTGCACGCAAAAAGGGCGCATGCAGTCGAGCTTCCGCATCCTGCTGCAAGGTGACGGCGTGGTGCTGGCCATGGCCACCGAGCTACTGGAACCCCAGCTGGCCGACCTGAAGAAGTACGCCGTGTTCTCCAAATCCAAACTGACCGACGAAAGCGCCGCCTGGGTGCGCTTCGGCCTGATGCATGCGGAGCCGGCCCTGGCCAGCCTTGGCCTTGAACTGCCCGCCGAGACCGACAGCGTCGTTCGCAACGATACCTTGATCGCCATCCGCGTCTCCCCTGACCGCGCTGAACTTTGGGTGCCTGCCGAGCAAGGCGACGCCGTACGCAATCAATTGGCTGCAACCCTTGAACAAACCGATCTGAATGAATGGCTGCTGGGGCAGATCCGCGCCGGCATCGGCCAGGTCATGCCGCAAACCCGCGAACTGTTCATCCCGCAGATGCTCAACCTGCAGGCCGTGGGCGGCGTGAGTTTCAAGAAAGGCTGCTACACCGGCCAGGAAATCGTCGCGCGCATGCAGTACCTGGGCAAACTCAAACGTCGCCTGTACCGCTTGAGCCTCGATGCGCCTGAAATGCCCGAGCCAGGCACTCCGCTGTTTTCGCCCAGCCACACCAGCGCGATCGGCGAAGTGGTCATTGCGGCAAAAACTGACCAAACCGTTGAACTTCTGGCCGTGTTGCAAGCCGAAGCTGCCGATAGTGGCGATGTGCATGTAGGTACGCCGGAAGGCCCCCGTTTGCACCTGCTCGACCTGCCTTACACGCTCGACCGTGATCGAGAGATCCAGCGCTGATCGCCGTACCTTTTTGCAACACCCTAGAGAGCATGAATGAACACGCTGGCGGAAAAAGTCCAACAGGCTTTAGTGAGGGCCATCGACAACGATGAGCTGGTTCTGCCGACATTGCCGGAAGTGGCCCTGAATATTCGCCAGGCCGCCGAGGACCCGGAGATCAGCATCAGCCACTTGAGCAAAGTGATCGGTCGCGACACCGCGCTGTCGGCGCGCCTGATCAAAGTGGTCAACAGCCCGTTGTTGCGCGCCACCCAGGAAGTCACCGACCTGCACACCGCCATCACCCGGCTGGGCACCAACTACAGCAGCAACCTGGCAATCGGCCTGGTGATGGAGCAAATTTTCCACGCCCGCTCCGACGTGGTCGAACAAAAGATGCGTGATGTATGGCGCCGCAGCCTGGAAGTGGCGGGCGTCAGTTACGCCCTGTGCCGCAGCCACAGCCAGCTCAAGCCAGACCAGGCGGCACTCGGCGGCCTGGTGCATCAGATCGGCGTATTGCCGATCCTGACGTACGCCGAGGACCACTACGAGTTGCTCGCAGACCCGGTCAGCCTCAACCATGTCATCGAGAGTATCCACCCGTTACTGGGCGACAAACTGTTGGGAGTCTGGGACTTCCCGGAAATGCTGGCGAAACTGCCCGGCCAATACCTGGACCTGGAACGCGATTCGCCCAAGCTCGACTACATCGACCTGGTGCAGGTCGCCGTGTTGTATTGCCATCGCGGCACCGATCATCCCTTGGCCAGCGTACCGGTCTCGACCTTGCCGGCGCTCAAGAAACTGCGGGTCGACCCCTACAGCGATGCGTTGCGCGCCGAGCTGGATGAAGCCCGCTCGATGTTCTACTGATCAACCCGCGATAAAACTCACCCGCACCTTCAAGCCGGCCTGCTCGCCATCGTGCAGGCTGATCTGGGCCAAGTGCGCCCGACAAATCTCACCGACAATCGCCAACCCCAGGCCAGACCCCATCCCCTGCTGGCTGCGACGGTAGAAGCGCTCGAAAACGCGGTCCCGCTCATCCAGCGGGATCCCGGGGCCATCGTCCTCCACTTCCAACACGGCGGGCGCCGTCACCCGCAGGATCACATTGCCCCCCGGAGACGTGTGAGCCAGTGCGTTATCCACCAGGTTGCTCAGCAACTCATTCAATAAGGTTGGCTCACCGCGCAGCCACACGGGCTCGTCGGCCTCCAACGCCAGCGCCACGCCGCGCGCGTGGGCCAACGGGGCCATGGCCATACCCAGCTCCCGCGCCAACTGGCTGAGGTCCAGCAATTGCGCGCCGCCTTCGGCAATCGCGCGGGCACCGTTTTCAATGCGTGCCAGCGACAACAACTGATTGGCCAGATGCGTCAGGCGGTCAGTGCCCTGGGCTGCGGTTTCCAGGGTGCTGCGCCAAGTAGCGGGATCCTCGGCGCGCAACCCCAGCTCCAGCCGGGCCTTGAGGGCCGCCAGCGGGGTACGCAGTTCATGGGCTGCATCGGCGATGAACTGCGCTTGACGTTCGAATTGGCCGCGCAGGCGCTCGGTGAAATGGTTGAGGGAGCGCACCAGCGGCCCGAACTCATGCTGCACTTCCACCAAGGGCAATGGCCGCAAGTCGTCTGGCTGACGTTCTTCTACCGCCGTGCGCAGGCGCTCCAGCGGGCGCAACGCGGCACTGACGGCAAACCACACCAACAACAATGCGCCGACCGCAAGCATCCCCAGGCGCAGCAACGTGTCCGCCATCAGACTGCGGGCCATGCTCACCCGCGCTTCATCGGTTTCAGCGACACGGATCTCCGCCATGCCGTTCATATTCGGTTCGGAGACCGCCTTGAGCAGGCTCACCACCCGCACCTGCTGGCCCTGGTACATGGCGTCATAGAAGCGTGCCAGCGCCGGATAGTCATCGGTACGCGGCGTGCCAGGCGGCGGGCCGGGGAGGTTTTCGTAGCCGGAGATCAGCTTCTGGTGGATGTCATTGACCTGGTAATAAATGCGCCCGGCGCTGTCGTAGGCGAACGTATCCAGGGCCACATACGGAACGTTCGCACTCAAGGTGCCATCCACCTGGGTCAAGCCGGCGGCAATGGTGCGCGCCGAGGCCAGCAGCGTGCGGTCGTACGCGGTGTCGGCGGCCTCGCGGCCGTTCCAGTAGGCGCTCATGCCGCTGGCGAGCATCAACAGCACCAGCAACAGCGCCAGGTTCCACAGCAGGCGCCAACGCAGGCTGCTGGGCTTATGCATCGCGGGCTTCCAGCAAGTAGCCGAGGCCGCGGAAGGTCACGATGGCGATGGGCTGGCCATCGAGTTTCTTGCGCAGGCGGTGCACGTAGATTTCGATGGCATCGGGGCTGGCTTCTTCGTCCAGGCCGAACACTTGGGAAGCCAGCTGCTCCTTGCTCATCACCCGGCCCGGCCGTGCAATCAGCGCCTCAAGCACCGCTTGCTCACGGGAGGTCAGCGTCATCAGCTCGCCGCCCACGGTGAAACGCCGGGTGTCGAGGTCATAGACCAACACGCCGCAGGCCTGCTGGCGCTCGCCGCCCAACACACTGCGCCGCAACAGTGCCTTGACCCGCGCCTCCAACTCCGTGAGTTCGAAAGGTTTGGCGAGGTAATCGTCGGCGCCAAGATTGAGGCCGTGCACACGGTCCTTCACATCACTGCGCGCCGTCAGCATCAACACCGGAAGATTTTTTCCACGGGCGCGCAAACGTGCGAGCACCTCGAAACCGTCCATGCGTGGCAACCCCACATCGAGGATCGCCGCCGCGTACTCCTCGCTGCTCAGGGCCAGGTCCGCCGCCACTCCATCGTGCAGCACGTCAACGGTCAAACCCGTGCTCTTGAGCGCTTGCGCGACGCTTTCGGCAAGTTGCAGATGGTCTTCAACCAGCAAGACACGCATGGATTTCTACCTCGTTCAGGGGTGGTCGGCGCCACGCTTTGGCGGGCAGTTTACAGGCGCCGCCTGCCCTGTGAAGCCCGAAAACATTGAAAGGCCGTTGAAAGGTTAGTGAAAGCTTCGCCCTTTAGCATCCAGCTACGGTGGTCTATGCCCGCCGAGCGACCTCAACGTCGCGCCCGAAAAACGCCTCGAAGCGTTTTCGCCAAAATAAGAACAATAACGGAGTACACAACGATGCTGTCGACACAGCCCCAGGCCTCCTCGCCTGTTCGTTTTTCTCGTCTGACCCAGACCGCCCTCGCCAGTGCTGCTACGCTTGCCGGCTTTTCGCCGCTTAGCCAGGCTGCCTTCTTCGAAGACAGTAGCGCGACCCTGGAAACCCGCAACATGTACTTCAACCGCGATTTCCGCGACGGCACCAGTGCGCAGCAATCCAAGCGCGACGAATGGGCCCAGGGCTTCATGCTCAATCTGCAATCGGGCTACACCGACGGCACCGTCGGCTTTGGTGTGGACGCGCTGGGCATGCTCGGGGTCAAGCTCGACTCCAGCCCCGACCGCACCGGCACCGGCCTATTGCCCACCCATGACGACGGCCGTGCCGCCGACGAGTACTCCAAGCTGGGCCTGACCGGCAAAGTGAAGATCTCGGCCACCGAGCTGAAAATCGGCTCGCTGATTCCCGAATTGCCGATCCTCAAGCCCAACGACGGGCGCATCCTGCCGCAGACCTTCAATGGCGGCCTGATCACCTCGAAAGAATTCAAGAACCTGGTATTCACCGGTGGGCGCCTGGACAAAGCCAAGGACCGTGACGACACCAATTACGAAGACATCGCCCTCAACAACAAGAACAGCCGCTTCGTCAGCGGCGCCACCGGCAAGCACTTCAACTTCGGCGGCGCGGACTACCAGTTCGCTGACAAGATCACCGGCAGCTACCACTTCGCCCAGCTGGATGACGTGTACCGCCAGCACTTCCTCGGCCTGGTGGCCTCGCGCCCGATGGGGCCTGGCACCTTCGGCACCGACCTGCGCCTGGCCATCAGCGATGATACCGGCGCAGCACGCGGCGGCAAGATCGACAACACCTCCCTCAACGGTCTGTTCAGCTATGCCCTCAATGGCCATAAGCTCAGTGCCGGTTACCAGCACATGTCCGGCGACAGCGCCTTCCCGTATGTGGATGGCAGCGACCCGTACCTGGTCAACTTCGTGCAGATCAACGACTTTGCCGGCGCCGAAGAGCGTTCCTGGCAGGCGCGCTACGACTTCGACTTCGCCAAGCTGGGCATCCCCGGCCTGAGCTTCATGAGCCGTTACCTCTCGGGTGACAACATCAAGCTCAAGAACGGCGAGACTGGCAAGGAGTGGGAACGCAACAGCGAGATCAAGTACGTGGTGCAAACCGGCACGTTCAAGGATGTGGCGGTGCGCCTGCGCAACGCCACCTACCGTTCCAACTACTCCGCCCGTGATGCGGATGAAATGCGCTTGCTGGTCAGCTATAGCGTTGCGCTCTGGTAGTAACCCCTCATAACAACAAAGACGGAGATAACCATGACCCCTTCACTGCGTAAATTAGCCCTCGCCGCCGGCTGCATGCTGTTCGCCGGCCAACTGTTGGCCGCCGATGAACCCAAGCGCCCGGAATGCATCGCCCCGGCCTCGCCTGGCGGTGGGTTTGACCTGACCTGCAAACTGGCGCAAAGCGCGCTGGTCAACGAGAAACTGCTGAGCAAGCCAATGCGCGTGACCTACATGCCAGGTGGCGTGGGCGCAGTGGCCTACAACGCCGTAGTCGCCCAGCGCCCTGCCGATGCCGGTACGCTGGTGGCCTGGTCCAGCGGTTCGCTGTTGAACCTGGCCCAGGGCAAGTTCGGTCGCTTCGATGAAAGTGCCGTGCGCTGGTTGGCGGCGGTGGGCACCAGCTACGGGGCTATCGCCGTGAAAGCCGACTCGCCCTACAAGACCCTCGACGATCTGGTCAAAGCCTTGAAGAAAGATCCGGGCAGCGTCGTAATCGGTTCCGGCGGCACCGTCGGCAGCCAGGACTGGATGCAAACCGCGCTGATCGCCAAGGCGGCCGGGATCAACCCGCGTGAACTGCGTTACGTGGCACTCGAAGGCGGCGGCGAAATTGCCACGGCCCTGCTCGGTGGCCATATCCAGGTGGGCAGTACCGACATCTCCGACTCCATGCCGCACATCCTGAGCGGCGACATGCGCCTGCTGGCGGTGTTCTCCGAACAGCGCCTGGACGAGCCGGAAATGAAAGACATTCCGACTGCCAAGGAACAAGGCTACGACATCGTCTGGCCAGTGGTGCGCGGTTTCTACCTCGGGCCAAAAGTCAGCGATGCCGACTACGCCTGGTGGAAAGACGCGTTCGACAAGCTGCTGGCCTCCGACGAGTTCGCCAAGCTGCGTGACCAGCGCGAGCTGTTCCCGTTCGCCATGACCGGCCCGGAGCTGGACACCTACGTGAAGAAACAGGTGGCTGACTACAAAGTGCTGGCCAAAGAGTTCGGCCTGATCCAGTAATTGCCCCTCTGTAGGAGCGAGCTTGCTCGCGAAAAACGCAACGACACCGCGCTTATCCAGGCAGCACGCAGCCTCGTTGACGTTCTTCGTAAGCAAGCTCGCTCCTATAGCGTCGCCATATTCCGTAGCCGCGCCCCGTTCGGGGCGCGATCCAGGAGTTCCCTATGCTCTTACAACGCATTTTCGCCGCCGTGTTGCTGCTGGCTTGTGCCGGCCTCGCGCTGATGGCCTGGCCGTATCAAGCGTCGTTTTCCTACGAGCCGGTAGGACCTCGCGCCTACCCGCTGCTGATGCTCGGGCTGATGAGCCTGGCACTGATCTACATGCTGTTCCGCCCCCAGCCGACCAAGCACACGGAAGAAGAACCCGCGCTGGACCGCGAAACCCTGATCAAGATCGGCGTGTGCGTCGCGCTGTTGATCGTGTTTGCCGGCACCTTCGAACCCCTGGGTTTCATCCTCAGCAGCATGCTGATCGGCATCCCGATGGCGCGCCTGTATGGCGGCCGCTGGTTGCCCAGTGCAGTGATCGTCGGCCTGATGGCGATTGGTCTTTACCTGCTGTTCGATAAAGCCATGGATGTGCCGCTGCCCCTCGGCCTGCTCGACGTTCTGGAGAATTGATATGGATACTTTCGGCTACTTGGGCCAGGGCTTCGGCGTTGCACTGTCCCCTTACAACCTGGTGACCGCGCTGTGCGGCACCCTGATCGGCACCGTGGTCGGCCTATTGCCAGGCCTGGGCCCGATCAACGGCGTGGCGCTGTTGATCCCCATCGCCTTCGCCCTGGGCCTGCCACCCGAATCGGCGCTGATCCTACTGGCAGCCGTGTACCTGGGCTGTGAATACGGCGGCCGTATCAGCTCGATCCTGCTGAACATCCCGGGCGAAGCGTCCACCGTGATGACCACCCTTGACGGCTACCCAATGGCCCGCAAAGGCTTGGCTGGCGTGGCGCTGTCGTTGTCGGCGTGGAGTTCGTTCATCGGCGCGTTTATCGCCACCTGCGGCATGGTGCTGTTTGCGCCGTTGCTGGCCCAATGGGCGATTGCCTTCGGTCCGGCGGAATATTTCGTACTGATGGTGTTTGCGATTGTCTGTCTCGGCGGCATGGCCGGTGACAAACCCTTGAAGACGTTCGTGGCGGCGCTGATCGGCCTGTTCCTGTCGGCGGTCGGCATCGACGCCAACAGCGGCGTGTATCGCTTTACCGGGGATAACATCCACCTGACTGACGGCATCCAATTTGTGGTGCTGGTGCTGGGCCTGTTCTCCATCAGCGAGATCCTGTTGCTGCTGGAAAAAACCCACCGTGGCCAGGAAGCGGTCAAAGCCACCGGGCGCATGATGTTTAACTTGAAGGAAGCTGGCGCGGTGTTCGTCGTCAACATCCGCTGTGGGTTGCTTGGTTTCATCATGGGCGTATTGCCAGGTGCCGGTGCGACGCTGGCGTCAGCCGTTGCCTACATGACCGAAAAACGCCTGGCCGGTGCCAGCGGTAAATTCGGTCAGGGCGACATGCGTGGCCTCGCCGCTCCGGAAACCGCCATCGGCGCGTCCGCCTGCGGTGCCCTGGTGCCAATGCTGACCCTCGGCGTACCAGGTTCGGGTACCACGGCCGTGATGATCGGCGCACTGTCGCTGTACAACATCACCCCTGGCCCGCTGCTGTTCCAACAGCAACCGGACATCGTCTGGGGCCTGATCGCCTCGTTGTTCGTCGCCAACATCATGCTGGTGATCCTCAACATCCCGATGATCCGCATCTTCACCCGCATCCTTGCCGTGCCGAACTGGGCGCTGGTACCGGTGATCGCCATCATCACGGCGATTGGCGTGTACGCGGTTCACGCCACCACCTTCGACCTGTTCCTGATGGTCGGTATCGGCATCTTCGGCTACATCCTGCGCAAGCTCGATTTCCCGCTGTCGCCGGTGCTGCTGGGCTTTATCCTCGGTGGCTTGATGGAGCAGAACCTGCGTCGTGCGCTGTCGATTTCCAACGGTGACCTGCAGATCCTCTGGTCGAGCCCGATCACCTTTGGTGTGTGGGTACTGACCGCGCTGATGCTGGCCTTCCCGCTGATCCGCATCTACCGCAAACGTGCCTTGCAGCGTCGTGCCGTGGCCGATGTCTGAGGTCACCTTTAAACATTGGTGGGGAACACCGCTGGTCGGCCTGGCCGGCGGTTACCTGGCCAGCCTCGTCGGCTGGCCTTTGCCGTACATGGTCGGCTCATTGCTGGCGATCATCCTGGTGCGCTGCCTCACGCCGTGGCAGTTGGCGGAGATTCCCGGCGGGCGCAAATGCGGCCAATGGGTAGTGGGCATCGGCATCGGCCTGCACTTCACGCCGGTGGTGATCGAACAGGTGATGAGCCACTTCGGGCTGATCTTTTTCGGCGCACTGGTCACCAGTATGTCGAGCGTGGTTGGCGTGTGGTTGATGCGCCGCAGCGGTGAAGACCGCGCCACGGCGTTTTTCTCCAGCATGCCGGGCGGTTCCGGTGAGATGGTCAACCTCGGCGCACGCAATGGCGCCGTGCTCAGCCGTGTCGCGGCGGGGCAGAGTCTGCGCGTATTGGTGGTGGTGCTGTGTGTACCGGCGATCTTCAAGTATCTGCTGGAAGGCGGTACACCGCAGTTTCATCCGGCGCCCGTGAGCTGGCCGTGGCTGTTAGCGCTGTTTCCGATGGGCGCACTGGTCGCCTGGGGTTGGCAGCGTTTGCGTCAGCCGAACCCGTGGTTGTTCGGCCCCTTGCTGGTGAGCGCCACTGCCAGTGTGATCTGGGATCTGCATATCGGCCTGCCCGACGGCGGCAGCCAAATCGGCCAATGGTTGATCGGCAGCGGTCTGGGTTGCCACTTCAACCGGCAGTTCTTCCGTCGGGCACCGTCATTCATGGGTCGCACCCTGATCGGCACAGCCCTGACCATGGCGCTGGCGACATTGGCAGCGGTGGGCTTGAGTGCCTTGACCCACCTGGACCTGCGCTCGCTGACGTTGGGCATGATGCCGGGGGGGATTGCCGAGATGAGCCTGACCGCCGAGACGCTGCAGTTGTCCGTTCCCCTGGTGACGGCCATGCAGGTGATGCGTTTGTTGTTCGTCCTGTTCCTCGCCGAACCTCTGTTCCGGCACTGGAACCGTCAACCCTGACCCTCGGTAACGTGAGCGGCTCGCGTGCGGGCCGCTGCCGTTTGTCGGCACTGTCAATTCTCACAGCTGGTTGCTCCCCAGCTTCCGCGTTACACCTCTTCGCAACTACTCCCACTCAGTAAATGGGCCGTAGACATTGAGTTCCTCAATAACTGCAGAGGCTTCCACCATGGGTAACGACGAAGAGCTTTCCAAAAATCCAGACCAGCGTTTGATCAAGCTCTCAGAGGGGCGCTCACTGCTTACGCCTTACTCAAGCACGCGCCCCCTCAAAAAGACGCCACCGGTGCAGCGTACGTTCATCGACCGTCGTTACTTGGTGCCGCCCCCGTCCGACCTGTCGCTCAACTCGACGCAAGCCTTCAAAAAGGTTCACCTCGAAGATTTGGTACTGTACATCCCTGCAAGTACCCGGCCGGTGCAAGGCTACGATGCAGGTATCAATCTCGTCGCAATCACCACGCATGAGGAGGGACTACTGATCGGCTTGCTGCCATTTCTGGAGGCGGCAGCCCTGGATTTCGTGGAGCTGTTCTGGGGCTCTCTGACCGACCCCGTCGCCTCCACCACCATCCAACAGCATGAAGTGGATAACGCTGAGGTGATTCCCCTGTTCGTACCGTCAAGTTCGATCACCGACGGTAATACCTATCCAGTGTTCTTCAGGGTGACACGCCTCGGCCAGGCGGTAGGAGAAACAAGAAAATTCGCACTGAAGGTCGATAAGGTGAAACCCGGCGGGGACAATCCGGACGGGGACAGATTTGTAAACACGAACCTGCTCAAGCCGATCATTCCCCAAGAATTTCTCGACTTTGGCGTTACAGAAGACGACGCCCAAAACTGCATAGAGATTCGCGTCCCCTACTACCCTGCCGATACCTCACTGTCACCCCGCACTTACCGGGCGGTGCGGGATGTTGTTCGCCTGAAAATCGGCGATGCATTATTCGAACACTCAGTGTCGCAGGAGGAACAGGGTAACCATGACGACATTGTTTTCAAGCTGTGCATTGAACATTGGCGCCAGATCGGCAGCGGCCATCACGTCGCTGAGTGGAGCGTGATTGATGAATGCGGAAACTATTCCGACGGCTGGTCGGTCGCCGAATTCCTCCTGGTCTACCTGAACGATGGTTCAGAGCCATTGTTGCCCCATTGTTTCTTCAGTGAGGCTCCGGAAGACATCCTCGATCTCGACCACGTCGTTGGCGATTTCGTGAACATCGTCGTTCTAATCGCGAATAACGGCTACCTATTGGGCGACGTGATCAAGGTGACCCTCATCGGCAAGACGTTGCGTGGGCAAACGGTGAGGAAAACCTACAGCTCTGATCCACTGACATCCACCACGACGCGCCAGCTCAAAATTCCATGCCCGGTAAGCGACCTGATACCGTTGATCAAAGGTGAGGCTCGACTTAGCTATGAGCGAATTCGCTTTGGCGCGCAGAATAGAGGCTCACACCTCACGCCGGTCACTATTATCGGCACCGCCATTCCCGGCGGACTTCGCGCCCCGATCTTTCGCGAGGCTGTCGATGGAATACTGCCTGCCGATACCACCATCATCAACATCGACATCCTTAAATATGACGACCAGGACTACTTTGACCGCATCACGCTGAAGCTGTTGGGTCGCTACCCTAACGGCAAGTTTTACTACCACGAAGAATCCAAAAATGCAGGCGTAGGCAATGTGGTGTTCTCGATTATCAATGGCCCCGAGGGTGACATTGCCAAATTGGCAGGTGGCAGCCTGACTGCCTCTTATACCCGTCAGAATAGCGAGGGACCACTACCATCCCCGGACACAACAGTTAGTATCAGTGCCTCTACGGCTGTACTGCCAGAACCGCGAGTGCATGAGGCGCCACCGCCTGATTACGTGTTTGATTCGAACCAGTCCACCGGTGATGCCACCATTGAGGTCGACCCCCACAGCGACATCATCGAGGGGGATACGGTCATCCTGCATGCTGAAGGCTATGTGCCAGGTGGCAGCGCGCCGCCCCAACCCTTCTTTGTCTCAGACACTTGGAAAGACCGGCCACTGCCTTTCACGCTTAAGCGCCAGTACATCCTGCTCAATCAAAATATGAATATTTTCTACGAGCGCTCGCGTCCAGGCGTTGCACCACGCATCTCGAACACCGTGCACATGAGAGTCCTCGCTGCGCGCCATTTGCCCGCGCCTTTCGTTTATAACAGCACACCCGTGGACGACGAAAACGCGACTATCAACCCGGTCATTGCTGATAACACTGCGCAGGTGACGGTTCGCGTGCAATTTGCACCGATGTCTTCGAACGATCTCATCAAACTCGAACTGCAGGGCAACCCCGGTGCGACGCTACCGTCCATAGCACCTCAATACGGCAACCCAACTGCGGGTTTTGTCGATTTCAAATTCTCTAACAGCGTGATCGGCGACCACATTGGGAGCGTCCTGCGTCTTCAGTATCACGTCACAACCAATGGCATCACCGATGACTCAAGGGTACTGAACCTGCGCGTACTGGACTTCGATGAAGTACCCGGCGGCAATCCACTGCCGCAGCCAAGGCTCAATGGCCTGCCACCCGGCTCAAAAATAGACTTGAATGCGTTCAACACCGATTGCTGGGTGAGCCTGGCGCCCTGGACGTTAAGCCGCAAGGACCAACGGATCTGGCTCAAGCTCCATAGTGTTGGCGCAACCCCCTTGACACTGTTGAACGGCCATCTGATCGACCAGACCCAAGCCGACAACGGGATAGTGAATGAAAAGGCAATGCGCAGCTGGTTTACCGCACTGACGGATGAAAGCAAGGTGACGGTAAGTGCAGCCGTCACTTTCAATGGCGATACTAATGAACTGAACGCCAAACCCTTTCCGTCGAGCAACTACTTCATCCAAGCGCTTCGGTTCTATGATTTGACGGACTTTGAGTTATTAAGCTGGAATCAGTGGGTCAACATCGTCAGCAGTCTGGGCCTGATCAGAAACGTCAACAACAACAATTTCTGGTTTGTAAAACTCAACAATGGCAGCCCTATCACTCCCGGCGTCATTAAATCCTTTTTTATCAAAAGCGGTAAAACCTACGACTTGAGTTTCAAAATGAAGGTGGATTTGAACCCCTATCAACCCTTTGTTTACATGGAGTTCGGCACTCAGTCAGAACATTTCCTGCATAACAATCCCGGAGTATGGACCTCACACTCCCGGACCTTTGCATTGCCTGCCGGGGTTCCGTCTCAGTTCTTGCCTATACGCATCTATTTCAAGAGTGGTTTCTCAGGGGCCGAGTTTTCACTGGATGATATTTTGGTTGTGGAGCGGCCATAGACTCATTGTTCAAGACCGGTGCCGGGTGGTGACATTGCTACCCGACACCACCACTTTTGATGCAATAAAAAAGCCTCTCTACCGTCAGGAAGAGAGGCTCGCTGATTTGTTATTTTCTGGGTACACACTTTTTCAGAGTGTCATCAAAATCTTGTCCAGCCGGGCACTGCATCGGGTATTTTATCCATCGATTGATATTGACGTGGTATATACACCGATAATACCAACCGGGCGATACGCTTTTGAAATAGCCGGCGCTAGTGCAAGCTGGATCACCCCCCGGGTACTCACTCGAAATCGTCTCGGTAGGGCCGCTGGAACAAGCGGCGAGCAGTACAGCAACACCTGCCGCCAGTAATACCTTGGGGACGGTACGCATAACTTTTTTACTTGTAAGACGCTGCATGGGAATCTCCTGATAAGGAATGCCCATCCAGTTAGCCCCCAAAAAACAAACCGCCTACTGTCAGATTTGACAGGTTGGCGGTTTGCCCGACGAACGGAGAGTCCTGCACCGGCAACGTTTAGAACGCGTAGCGCAGCCCCACATTCACCCCCAGGGGTTGCTTGATGTTCTTGCCCACGCTCCGCTCCAGGTCCGCATGCATGCTCAGGTTTTGCGACACCGACATCGCTACACCCGCTCCCAGCTTCAAGCGTGAGCCCGACAGGTCGTTGTTGAACGAGTTATCGTTGACGAACACTTTGTTGCTCTGGTCGAACTCATGGGCGACCGCAGCTTTCAAGTAGGGCTGCAGCACGCCGCCGCTGTCGAGTTGGATGTTATTGCCGGCAGTGACGCCCAACTCACCGATCACCGAACTCGAACGGTCCCCCTTGGCTTCCAGGCCGTTATCCAGTGTGTAACTCTGGGCCTGGGTGATCACCGCCGCCAATTGGCCGTAGGGCTCGACGAAATAGCCATCATCCAGCGTGATGTGACGACCGAATTCGGCCGAAGCGCCCATGGCATTTTGCGTGTAGTTGCCCTTGCTCTTCTTGCCGTCGCTCATGGCCACGTTGGACTCATTGTGGAGGCGGTTGAACTTGAGCACGCCGTCGAAGTAAAAGCCGCTTTCGCTGTCCAGCCACGTTGCATAGCCGCCCACATAGTAACTGTTGATGGTGGCCTTGCTGCCCAGGTTCAGGTCCAGGTCCGATTGGCTGTGGCCGGCCATTGCACCGATCAGCCACTGCCCATCGCCGGCCTCCAGCGGTGCATCCGCTCCCAGGGTGAAACCGCGCTGACTCTGGTTGTAACCCAGACCAGTCTTGTCGTTGGACACTTCATACTTGTTGCCATAGGCACGAGTCCACAAACCCGCGGTCTGGCCGCCGTTGAAACGCAGTTCGCCCATGCGCGTCCGCAGGTTGGTCATTTCCCCCAACAGCACACTCGGCGCCGCATTGAACAACGCCAACACTGAGTTGGTGCTCGGGCTGATGACCTTGCTATCCGGGTCCAGGTACCAATCGTGATTCTGGTTATCCGCCGTCAGGTCGTAAGAATAGGTACCGCGGTCGACCCGACCACCCACCAGGCTGAAATTCGCCACACCGTCGGCGGTGTGCACCATGTGCAGGCGCTCGTTCAACGGGTCGGCCCCCGTGGCCGCGAGCAGCAACTGATGGTGACCGGCAGACGTGCCCGTTACATTCAGGAAGTCGCCGGTCAGCGAGCCGAAATCCGCCTTCATGATGAACGTACCGCCGGTGCCGGACAGGTTGGCCACGTCCAGCTTATAGAAGGCTCCGGACTCGCCGAACTTGACGTTACCGCCATTCATCGACAATGCGTTGAGGGCCTGTTGGCCATCCACCATCACCCAGGTGGCGTCGCTGTTGACCGACAGTTTGTCGACATTGTCCAGGCGCCCGGTCAGTACCGAGCCATTGTTCAGACCCACGTTGGCGCTGCCGCCGCTGTTGACGATGTCGCCGTTCATGAAGGCGACATCCAGGTTCAGGTCCAGAGCGCTGTCTTTGCCCACCTGGATATTGCCGTCGAGCGCACTGTTATTCACGCGCATGTTGGCCGAGCCACCACCGCTCAGTTCCAGCATATTGCCGTTCTTGCCGCTCAAGGATGAACCATTGGTTACATCAATTTCGGCCATGATCGGGCTCAACACTGAGATTGCCGGGCCGCCAAGCCCCTCGACGCGTGAACCGTCCAGGGTCAAGTGAGGAGACTCAATGGCCGTCGAACTCTCACGTGCCATGACGACACCGGTTGTCGCCCCCGTGATTTCACTGTTCCTGGCAATGGCTGCGCCCCCCAACAGCCTTAGACCCTGCTGGCTGCTGCCGGTCACCTTGGAGTCATTCAACTCCAACAGACTATGGGAAGTAACGTTGGCGCCGTAAGTCGCACCGGTAATTTCACTCCTGCCGACTTGAGCGTGAGAGCCGATGGTGGTGCCTGGTTGGTGAGCAACGTTCAAGCCGCCACTGGTGTAGCTGGTCACACTCGCGTCGGTGATCGTGGCGTTCGATTCACTCAGTGCGACAGCTGCCTGGAATCTGTGCGTCGAGGTCACCGTAGCCGACTTAATGGTCAGTGTAGAGCCGTTGGTCGCCTGTATTTCTTGAACGATGGCATTGTCGTGGATGTTGAGGGCCGCATTATTCTGCGCGATATAGGCCAGCGCACCTGACCCGGGATAGACGTCAAGTTGGCCGGTGCCAACATTGCCGTCCACGGTGACAGCCGATAGCGCATGTTCACTCAAAAGATACAGTGGCCCGACAGCCATGAGTTTTATAGTTGTGAATAAACGCGAATAACGAAAATGATGGGGATTAATAGATTTCATGCTTTGTAGCCTCAGAAGTAAATACCAGTTCGAACCCGGAACCCGTATCGAATAGGTCTCCGTTTTCCACGGCGCTGAGACTAAAGAGCTGAATCCCCCGAACACGTAGGACTTTTCTTAATATCCCCTGCTTAACGGCTATAGGTTGTTGCAGTAAAAGGCCCCACCGCCTCACAAAGGCGAGTGGGGCCAAGGCAATCAGAGTGTCCCGCTACGGCGTGTTGCGCCTGGCACACAGGTAGGAGGTGTGCCAGAAGCAACCAGGTCCCAAAGCGCCCTGACCTCCATGGAATTCCCACGATCCCCTGTGGACGGCCGGAAGAGTGTCCAACGCACACCGACATAGCCCCGACCTGAGGTACCCGTATAGTCCCTGAACCAGGCGCTCAAATCCAAAGGCACGATCAAGCCCAGGTTTACATGGCTACTGTCGATATCGAAATCAGCACTTATCACCGGGGACCCGATAGGTGCGCCGAGAGGCGTTCCAGCGGGGACATAGGCGTATCGGTAGGCCTCGATCTTGACCTTATCCCCCACTTGGAGTATCGCCGGGTCCAGGACTTTGATTGGAACACCCAGCCATGGACTCCGTGAACAATTGATGAAGTAACCGGCATGTGGGTGAGATGGCAAGACTGCTGCGTTGTTGAAACTAGGATCGGCCAACCCCGCCAGATTGAAAATTTCAACCACCACATTTTGAGTCGGGGTGTGTTTGTAGTTGATCGCATCGCGGATCTTGCAATAAATCGGGAGGGCAGAGCTATTGCCAAACGATTCGATGAGCGTCCAGTCAACGGTAAAAGGCACCTGAAAACCCGCTGGCTCCGAGCCTGTGGCGGCATAGGTGGACGCGACATCTCCGTTGGGGCCATAGATCAGGTCGATGAAGTCGCCCGTTGTCAATCCCGCAGGCAACGCTAGAGTAGCCGTTGCATCAAAGCCACGATCCTTTTCAGAGATACGGTTGTCTGGACGCGGCAGAGGCCCGCCGCCCAACAGTACGGGCATGGCGAGCGTCGGATCCACAGGACCTGGGCCGGGGTTTTGGCTGTCACCTGGCTCACGCAGGTCGACATCCACTTGAACGACGACTGACGGGAAGGTGGGGCTGTCAGCGCGATCCACAAAAAGCTGAATATCAGCAGTGTAAAAACTACCACCCGTCGCAATGGCAGCATAACGGGCGGGAATATCAATCGGCCCACTGATCGAGCCGATGGATTGGTTGTAGATCTCTACCGTTCCCCACGTCACTCTCAGGAAATCCGTGGGCAAGTGGCCTGTAATGCTTTCCAGCCGTACTGTTGCACCATTGCGGGCTTCTTCTTTGTCGACCAGCGGCGCCTCCAAAACTCTGATAGCGCCGAACACCGGCGGATTGTTGAGCCTTACGCGCACATAGGCCGGATCAGAGAGGTTCGTCTGGTTTCCTGAACGATCAATTAGCCGGTAGGTATTCTCGATTGTACCGGCTCTTTCCAGGATCACTGCAGTGGGGATGATCGCCGTAATGGCGCCAGTCAAGGGGACGTCACCTTCAATGTGCGTCGTGGAGGTGCCCACATGAATACTGTACTTGTCCCCGCCCCGCCGCTCTGCAGGCTCGGGAATGGTGCATTCCAGACCCAGCTTACCCTCTAGGTATGTGGGGGTGAGTTCCGCGCCATAGTTTTCAAATTCAAGCGGGGCAGGCTGTTTATTACCATTAGGATCCCGTGCATCCACATACACTCGCCTGACGTTGTAGTTGATGACGTTTTCGCTTGCGTTAACCACAACGACTCTGATGTCCTTGAGCCCATTTTCTTTAAGCGCATCTCGAGGCCCCAAGTTGATAACCACAGGATCAGGTAGATTGACGCTGGTTTCAAAGCTCGTGATGAATTCAGGCCGGTCATTAACCAATACGGTGAGCGGCTCGAACGCATTGAAAAGCCCGCGCTCCCAAGGCCGTATTTGCAGCACCAAACCCGTCTGTTGCAGCGCCCGCGGCACTACATCACGGTGCGTATCACCCACGATAGCCTGTAACAGACCCTCGATAATTGGCGGCGGCGAAAAAGAAGGGTTCTCGATGGGGTCCTCCCAGTCCTCCAAAGGCCCTAGCTCTTGAACGCTGCTTTTGTTGATGGGTTTCTGTGTATTACTGGACATAACTCTAACTCCTGATAAGGATAGGTATCTGTCCGGGTATACAAGGCATGCTTGACCACACACCCGGCTGTCATTACTCAAGGAAACAACTGACGTTCAACTGGTATGGCTTCACAAACCTGATGATGTCTCGTTCATTGAATAGACTTTGAGAAGGTTGCATAACTGTCAAATCTGACAGTTATGCAACGTTTTAATCATCCGAAAGACAAGGCGGCTGGCCAGCCAGGCGAGTCAACTTGATGTACACCAACTTGCGACCGGAATAGCCCATGCCTGCGCCAAAGGGCCTGATGACCTGGTAGCGTGCGACAGCCGAGCCATGGCGAGGCTCAGTCTGGCCCGGCGCAGGCTCTACCAGACCGGGTGCCTTGATGTACGGAACGAACGGCACCTGAAAGGTATATCCGTCACGGTGTTCATTCCCGGTCAGCGTATGCTTAAAGGTCTGGATGGTTTCAGGGATGACCGCACCGGAAAAGCCGGCGGGATGCGCATAACTGGCCCAGTGTAATTTCAGCTCATCGCCTGGGGCCAACCGGCTCTCATCCCCAGGAATCTTGACGCCCACGCCGTTAACCCACGGCCGCAAAGAGCAACTGATAAACCCGGAATCCGGGCCTGTGTCGTAGGTCACCCCGACATACTCGAGGTCTTTCAACCCCACAATCGGGATGATGTTGATTAATACCGGCGTATCCCGTGCTCGCTGCCTGTTAACGCCGTTGAAGGTCCAATAAAAGAACGGAACCAGCCCGCCCGCCAGAATCTCGATGAAGGCCCAGTCGACAAACCATTCGACTTCCTTCCCGGCCGTGTCCCCCAGTTTCACTTCATACGTCGCAATCGGTCCTGGATGGGTGCCCGCCATCAACTCCAGCAATTCACCTGGTTTCGGATTGTTGTATAGAGGGGCCACCACACGTACGCGCAGCCCTTCATCATTCACGCTCAACTGGTTGTCACCATCTTTACCTTTGACGGTCACCACCGGCAGCAAGTGGTTGGTCGGTTTCGGATTGTCAGGGCTCACATCCCCTGCCACGGTCAGGTTAACCGGAACAAACCGGGTGGCCGAAGGCCTCGCGGGCGCAGTCCCCCGCTGCCAGTTGTATTCTGCTCGGATCACCCCTGGTGTGTACTCATAACCGCCACTGGCCAACACTGAATACGGAATGCGGACGGTGATAGGCCACGCCTGAATCTCGGTAATCTGGATAGAAGCCAGGGGTATACGGTCCCAGAAAGGATGCAAAAAATCCCCCGGCGCGGCGCCGTATACTTCGAGGATTTGCATGTACACGCCATCCGGTTTTTGGCGGGCGTCATCGAGGTTTATCAGGCCGTCCGCCAATTGAGGTATCTGAACAGGACGCAGCTCGACGGGCGTCGGCGTCAAACTGATCAATAGAGGGGAAGTAAGGGAAGGGCCAGACTCGCGGCCCGAGCGGTCGCGCAGATAATAGAGGCCGTTGTACTCGGCATTTTTCAACCCGCGCAGATAGTCGCCGGGAAAATGTAATTCAACAGGTCGAGTCCCGTTTTTGTGCTCTTGTGTGATCTCTGTCGTGGCAACAATGTCCAGACGGCGGCTACGTTTGCGCGCAGGTTTGTGGAAGGGCAATAGGGTCAGATAACCCTCGACAACGTCACCTAAACGGGCGTCCAACCACAGAGGAGCGATAGTGCCGACCACCTGATTTCCATTGGCTGGATCATCCAGGTATGCGTCGGTGACGCCTTCGGCATCGATCTGCGCAGAAAACCGCAACCGCGGTCCGCGCTGCCCCTGATTCGGGCCGACCCTGTCGCTGTCCAACAGGGTTATGAATGAGGCAACGCCAGGGTTGCCGCTGCTTTCTCTCAAGACCACTTCGTATTTCAGACGATGCAGCCCGCCGACATCCATAAGATACGAAGGCACCACGGCATCGACATCAGGCAGGTCGGATTCGTCATAGGGCGCCTCCAGCTTTTTGGTCTCAAACAGAGCGTCATCCCAATACCACTTGAATACCGTTATATCGCCCGGATCGAGACTATCACTGCCGGGCGGAAGTTCAGGCACCTCAACGCGCAGTCCCGTGCTTTGAAACGACACAGGTATTTTCCGGCCGTCATCGTCAGGCATCAAATCCAGTGAGTCAGGCGCCAACGGTGCGTGCAACTCCAGAATGCCGGCGTTTGTCACTCCAATGGGTTCAGGTTTTGGCATGTCTACTCTCCTCGGCAAGCCTCAGTGAGGGTTATTGGCCATCGGTTACAGAGACCAGAGAGAGGAGTTAATGCGATTGAAGCCGAAACGGATACTGTCAGAACTAACAGGTACGGCCGGGCCGAAAGTGCTTGGTTTGCGTGAAACGCACGACCAAAGCACCGTCAAACAATGACTTGCGGGAGCGGGGGAAACTTGCCCCCGCACAACCATCAGACAGGCGGCAACCGCCACTCGATCGGCGTCTCGCCATTCTGCTCAAGAAACTTGTTGGTGCGACTGAAATGCCCGCAACCCAAAAACCCGCGATACGCCGACAGTGGCGACGGGTGCACCGAGGTCAGCACCAGGTGCTTGGTGGCATCGATCAGCTTCTGCTTGCCTTGGGCATGAGCGCCCCAGAGCAAAAACACCAGGTGCGGCTGATGTTCGCTGACCACCTCGATAATCCGATCGGTAAAGAACTGCCAGCCCTTGCCCGCATGGGCGTTGGCGTTGGCGCGCTCGACGGTCATGGTGGTGTTGAGCATCAGCACGCCCTGGTCGGCCCAGCTTTGCAGGTAGCCGTGATTGGGGATGTCGATGTTCAGGTCGCGCTTGAGCTCTTTATAGATATTGACCAGTGACGGCGGCGCCGGCACACCCGGTTGCACCGAGAAGCACAGGCCGTGGGCCTGGCCGGGGCCGTGGTACGGGTCCTGGCCGAGGATCACGACTTTGACCTTATGCAACGGCGTGGAATTGAGCGCGTTGAAAATCAGCGGGCCGGGCGGGTAGATCTCTTTGCCGGCGGCATGTTCCTGGCGCAGGAACTCGCGCAGCTGGGCCATGTACGGCTGCTCGAACTGATCCCGCAGGGCGTGTTTCCAGCTGGGTTCGAGTTTGATACGGTCGTCTTCGGTCATGGTTGAATGGTCTTGTCAAAAAGAATGAGGCGAACCCTAGGAAAGCCGACCCCGCTTGTCAATTGATCTGACACACCACCGACACTTTCCTACGAAGCGATCATACTCATCCTCCAACGTATCGATTGAGGTCACGATGAACCTGCACTTCGAAGAACTGACCGGCAGCGACGGTGCCCGCATCGGTATCGCCAGCCTCGATGCTGAAACGTCCCTCAATGCGCTCTCCTTGCCGATGATCCTCGCCCTGGGCGAACGCCTGGACACTTGGGCCAAGGATCCGAACATTGTCTGCGTGCTGCTGCGCGGCAACGGCCCCAAGGCATTTTGCGCCGGTGGTGAAGTGCGCAGCCTGGTTCAGGCTTGCAGGGAACAGCCAGGCGCTGTCCCGGCCCTGGCTGCGCAGTTCTTTGCGGCGGAATACCGCCTTGATTATCGCCTGCACACCTACCCGAAACCGCTGATTTGCTGGGGCCATGGCTACGTACTGGGGGGTGGGATGGGCCTGCTGCAAAGTGCGGCGGTGCGCATCGTCACGCCGAGCAGTCGGTTGGCCATGCCAGAGATCAGCATCGGGCTGTACCCGGACGTCGGCGCCAGTTGGTTCCTGTCGCGGCTGCCAGGCAAGCTCGGGTTGTTCCTGGGCCTCACGGGCGCCCATATCAACGGCCGCGACGCTTTGGACCTGGGACTGGCCGACCGCTTCTTGCGCGACGACCAGCAAGACGAACTGCTCGACGGCCTGCTGCAACTGAACTGGCAGGAGCAAACCTCAATGCAGCTCAACAGCCTCCTCAAGGCGTTGGCCCAGGAAGCTGTCGAGCAACAACCGCAGGCACAATGGCTGCCACGCCGGGCACAGATCGACGAATGGCTGGACGTAGGCGATGTGCGCTGTGCCTGGCGGGCCTTGAGCCAGCTGCGCGAACACGCTGACCCGCTGTTCAGCCGGGCCGGCAAGACGCTCAGCGAAGGCTGCCCGTTGACCGCGCACCTGGTGTGGGAACAGATCCAGCGCGGCCGGCATTTGTCCCTGGCCCAAGTGTTCCAGATGGAATACACCATAAGCCTCAATTGCTGCCGTCACCCGGAATTCAGCGAAGGCGTGCGTGCGCGGTTGATCGACAAGGACCAGACGCCCCATTGGCACTGGCCGGATATCAACGCGATTCCGGATGCGGTGGTGCAGGCGCATTTCAATAAGGCCTGGGAAGGTCGCCACCCCCTGGCCGACCTGTCCGATTACTAGCAGTTGCCCATAAAAAAGCGGCGCTTCGTGCGCCGCTTGCAATGCAGACGTGTCAACGGTGACCGCCGCGACCACCTCCATGGTCGGAACCGCGGCCGTGCCCGCCATTCCCCCAACGGTTACCGCCGCCCCAGCCTTGGTTCGGGTAAGGCCGGTAACCGGCGCGCGGTCCGTAATAACGCGGGGCCGGCTGGTAATAACGCGGCGCTGAGTAGTAGCGCGGTTGTGGCGCGTAATAGCGCGGTGCAGGGTAGTAGTCACGCCGATACGGGTACGCCGTACCACCACCGTAGTAATACACCGGCGCCGGTGATGTGTAGACCTCGGACCGATAGTAGCTCTGGCCTCCATCGTAATAAGGCACACAAGCGGAAAGGGTCAGACCGAGTAAAGCGCTGAGCAGCAGTCGTCGATACATGGCGGCCTCCTGGACCGCGGAAGAGCGCCTCCAGCGACGCGGGAGGGCGGCATTCAGCTTTCACTGAATGACGAGACATCTGACATCAAAAACGGAATCTGGTGCGTTTTCGCAACAGCTTGATACATCTGCGCCAGCTTTATCGGTTCAGTAAATTTGTCTGGCTCGCAACTTTCTCAATTGCGATGATGTCACTATGACATCGCACAAAGCCAGGGAGGCTCTAGCGTGCGCCCTTCGCTACCCTGTTCGGACCTGACCCATGAAGATTTCAACCAAACTGCTGCTCTCGTTTCTACTGTGTGCGCTGGTCACCCTAGCGGTAGGCCTGCTGGGAATCAAAGGGGTGGTTCGCCTCTCCACGGCATTGGAACTGACGTTTTCCAACAACCTGGTTTCGGTGAGCAACACGGCCGCCACCCTCAACGGTCTGGTGGCCCACAACCGCGGCCTGTACCGCTTGATGGATGCCAGCAAGGGTGACGTCTCCCCGCAGGATCGCGACCGCGTGCGCCAGGATATAGCCCAGGAACTCAAGCGCAGTCAGGCGTCCTACGCCACCTACCGCGCAACCCCGCTGGAAGATGACGAACGGGCGGCGGGCGACAAACTCGACCAGATCTGGCCCACCTACATCAGCAGTTCCGAACGCATCATGGCACTGCTCGATGGCGGCCAAGTCGACCAGGCCCGTGCCCAGCTCAACACCAGCAACAATGAACTGTTCCGCCAGGCGCGTGAGCTGATCCGCGTGATGATCGAGTCCAATAACCGCCAGATCAAGGAAGGCGCGGTCGCCGCCGATGAGCTGCGCAACAGCGCGTTGACGTGGATGATCAGCGGCATTGTGCTGGCCTTCCTCATTGCGATCATCATCGGTGTGTTGATCACCCGCCTGATCACCCGTCCCATCGCTCAAGCCGTACAGAGCGCACAACGCATTGCCCAGGGCGACCTGACCCAGGCCATCATCACCGAGCGCACCGACGAAGCCGGGCAACTGCTGATGGCGCTGTCGGACATGCAAGGCGGCCTGAAAAGCACCCTCGTGGAAATCGCCAACGCGTCCGACCAACTTGCATCGGCGGCTGAGGAACTGAGTGCGGTCACTGATGAAAGCAGCCGCGGCCTGACCCGCCAGAACGATGAAATCCAACAAGCAGCCACCGCCGTCAACCAGATGACCGCCGCCGTGGACGAAGTGGCCAGCAACGCCGTCTCCACCTCCGAAGCCTCGCGCCAGGCCACCACCGAGGCCGAAGATGGCCGCCAGCAAGTGGAGCAGGCAGTGTCCGGCATGAGTTCGATGGTGGTCGAGATCAACGACTCCACACAATCGGTTGCAGACCTCGCCGGCCAAGTGCGAGAAATCGGCAAGGTCATCGATGTGATCCGCGGCATCGCCGACCAGACCAACCTGCTGGCCCTCAACGCGGCCATTGAAGCCGCCCGCGCGGGTGAGCAAGGACGTGGTTTCGCGGTGGTCGCCGATGAAGTGCGGGCGCTGGCCCACCGCACCCAGATATCCACGGTCGATATCGAAAAGATGATTGGTGATGTGCAGACCGGCGCCGACGATGCAGTCGCGGCAATGAACAAGAGCCTGACGTGGGCCAACAACACCCAGACCCTCGCGCAGAACGCCGGCGAAGCGCTGCAACGAATCACCGCCAGTGTGGCGAAGATCAATGAGCGTAACCTGGTGATCGCCTCGGCCTCGGAGGAGCAGGCCCAGGTGGCCCGCGAAGTGGACCGCAACTTGCTGAACATCCAGGACTTGTCCACTCAGACCGCGGCCGGTGCCCATCAGACCAACGCGTCCAGCCAGGACCTGTCGCGCCTGGCCACTTCGTTCAACGTACTGGTCAGCAAGTTCCAGCTCTAAGTAGCCTGGGCAGGGGCGGCCCTGTATCGTACAAGGCATACCGGGATTCTCCGGAACCTTGCCCGATCCAGCCTGAACCTGCCCATGACCACGCCAACCCTTTGCCCCGCCTGCGGCGCCCGCAACGACTGCTCCCTGGCTGACCCACGTACGGTCGACCAGCCGTGCTGGTGCTACAGCGTCACCATCGACCCGGCAGTCCTCCGGGCCTTGCCCGACGAATTGCGCAACAAGGCTTGCCTGTGCCCGCGTTGCGCCCAGGTCGATGAACAATTGCGTGGCGTTGAGCCGACGTAATGCGGGTCGATCGTTTCCTCAGTAATCTGCCGCGTTTCAATCGCAAGCAAGTGCGTCTGCTGCTGGTTGAGCAGCGGGTGTCGGTCGATGGCGTGGCGGTCAGCGATCCCCATCATGAGGTGCGCGCATTCAGCCGCGTATGCGTTGACGATGAGGTGCTGCAGGCGGGTAAACCGGCACGCTATTTCATGCTGCACAAGCCCCAGGGTTGCGTGAGCGCCACGGCGGATCCGCAACATCCGACGGTGCTGGATTTACTCGATGAGCCGGACAAAGATGAATTGCACATTGCCGGTCGCCTCGACTTCAACACCACCGGTCTGATGCTGATCACCAACGACGGCCAATGGTCGCGTCGCCTGACGCAGCCGCAGACCAAACTGCCCAAGGTCTACCTTGTGGAGACCGAGCAGGACATCGGGTCGGACTACGCCGCAACGTTTGCCCGCGGCCTGTATTTCGCCTTCGAAGACCTGACTACCCAACCCGCCGAACTGGTGTTGCTGGGACCGAGAACTGCGCGGCTGAGCATCATCGAAGGGCGCTATCACCAGGTGAAGCGCATGTTCGGGCACTTTGATAACAAGGTCGTCGGCCTGCATCGCGAGCGCATGGGGCCCTTGGTGCTGGATGCCGCCCTTGCACCGGGGGAGTATCGAGCACTTACCGACGACGAAATCCGAATGGTCTGATGACCGTTCAGCCGGTGATGGCAAAAAACCGCTTCACCGCCTTGCGAGGTGCCCGCTCTGCTGCTTGAATCAGGATCACCAGTTCAAATATGACTGGCGAGTCGCCTATAACCTCCAAGAAACACCTTGCCCCGCCCGCGCTTGATCCACGGGCCTTCCCGGCAAACAGCCCGCCCTAACAACACCCGTCGGCCAGCCGTCATTGGATCGACATGGGCCTCCTTTTCCAGGCGTATGCCTACCTGTCACAAAGCTCGTGCAGAGTGATCTGCGCGCCCTACCCGCTTGCCAGGAGTCTTACGACATGAGGCCAGAAATCGCTGTGTTGGATATACAGGGTCAGTATCGGGTTTACACGGAGTTCTATCGCGCGGACGCTGCTGAAAAGACCATCATCCTGGTCAACGGCTCCATGGCCACCACGGCATCCTTCGCCCAAACCGTGAAAAGCCTGTACCCGCAATTCAATGTGGTTTTGTACGACCAGCCCTACGCTGGCCGCTCCAAAATCCACAACCGTCATGAGCAGATGCTGACCAAGGAAATCGAAGGCCAGATCTTGCTTGAGCTCATCGACCACTTCGCCGCCGAACACGTACTGTCCTTTTCCTGGGGCGGTGCCGCTGCCCTGGTCGCCCTTGCCCACCGCCCTCGTCGCGTGGAAAAGGCGGTGATCAGCTCATTCTCGCCGGTGATCAACGCACCGATGCGCGACTACCTGGAACGCGGCGTCGACTACCTCGGCAACCTCGACCGCGACCGCGTCGGCCATTTGGTCAACAGCACCATCGGCAAACACCTGCCGTCATTGTTCAAGCGTTTCAACTACCGGCACGTGAGCAGTCTGGCCGAACATGAATATGGGCAGATGCACTTTCACATCAGCCATGTGCTGAACAGTGATCGCCTGTGCTACCTCAAGGCGGCCAGGCAGATCGACATTCCGGTGTTGTTTCTGAATGGTGAATGGGACGAATACACCAGCGCCCAGGACGCCAAGCTGTTTGGCCAGCACGTGGCGAACAGCAGCTTCAGCACCATTCAGGCGACGGGGCATTTCCTGGATATGGAGCACAAGGCGGCGTGCCGAGATAGTCGGGACGCAGTCGTGGGCTTCTTGAAACCGGAGCGGCAGGTCAGCCGGTTGCGCTATCAACAGGGCCAGACACAGCATGCCTTCGCACTCTGAAATACGCTCCCTTGCAGGAGCGAACTTGCTCGCGAAGAACGTCAAGGATAACGCTCGCTTCCTGGAGGAACGCGGCGCGCTTGAGTCTTTCGCGAGCAAGCTCGCTCCTACACTGGGTCAGTCCGCCTGTGTGACACCTGTAACCCACACATTTTTGAAGAAAAACTTCAAATCCCGGCGAACATCTGGTACAAAGTCAGCCGCTCTGAGCGGGTATAGTTTAATGGTAGAACAGTAGCTTCCCAAGCTTCCGACGAGGGTTCGATTCCCTCTACCCGCTCCACTCAAATTCGCGTTCCACGTCAGGTTGTTTTTGACGGGGGATGCCTAAAGAAACCGGTCCTTTGAGACCGGTTTTTTTGTGGCTGCGATTTACGGTAGCAGTCATGCCTGTCGGACATACCTGTACAAATTAATATTTTTGTACAACTATCACTGCAACGCGCCGAGGCACGATCAAGGAGCCAAGCAATGACACGTCTATTGGTTTCATTGTTGCTGATGTTGAGCTTGAGCAGTTGCGCCAACGTAGGCGTCGAGCACTACGCTGACCAGCAACCGCAATTGGACCTGGAGCGGTTCTTCAGCAAGCCCGTCAAGGCCTGGGGGATTTTCCAGAAGCGCTCGGGCGAGGTGGCCAAGCGTTTTGAAGTGGATATAGCCAGCCGGCGCGAAGGTAACGCCTTGATTCTCGACGAACGCTTCCTGTACAGCGACGGCACGCGTCAGCGGCGGGTGTGGACGCTGACACCCGACGGTCCGGGGCGTTGGCGCGGTCGGGCGGGTGATGTGGTCGGCGAGGCCATCGGCGAGGTCGCGGGGAACGCGCTGCGTTGGCGCTACCGACTCAACCTGCCGGTAGACGGTTCTGTCTACGAGGTGAGCTTTGATGACTGGATGTACCTGATGGACGAAGACACCCTGATCAATCGCTCCAGCATGACCAAGTTCGGCGTCGAATGGGGCCAGGTCACGTTGTTCTTTCGTCGCCAATGAATGACCTGCAACGGAGGTGAATCATGCATCTGCAGAAACTGACTGAATGGGCGGTAAACGGAGAAGTTCGCGAGCTGCAGTTGCAGTCGCTGGAGGGTGGCTTCTATATCGCGCGTGTCAGGCTGGATGATGTCGAAATGACGTTGCTGGGCGATGATAACCAGCCGCTGCGCATCCGCTCCACCACGCACTTGCGCGACTTGTTGCAACGGGTTCCGCCGTTTCCCTGTGTGCTGGTGCAACAGTGCGTGCACGATGAAATGTGCGGAGTTCGGGAAGGCCCCATTGGCGCATTGCGGATTCCGTTTACGCTGGATGCGTCCTTTTAAGGCGGTGCAGGTATTGAGGTCGTTCCTATCCTCCAGGTTCGAATGGATCGATTTCGCACTGTGTAATCGCGAGCGTCAATCCGGCTCAGCCATCCCCCGCTGCACCCCCCACGCCAACGGCAACGTCACCAACAACACCCCCGCCAGCACCATCACCGCCACCGGCACGCCCAACGCATCGCCCACGCCACCAAACACCACGGGCGCCAACGCTCCGCCACCAATCGTGCCGGTGTAGAACACGGCAAATGCCTGCTCGCGCTTCTCGGCTCCCGCCAGGTCCGGCACAGCCCCGTAAAGCACTGAAGACGTGCCATTGAGCACCAGCCCCAACAGCGGCAACATCACCATCAGCCCAGTCAGCGGCAAATACACCGCAGCGACGATCAGCAAGGCCGTGCTGCTCTCCGTCAGCCATACGGTCCTCATCATGCCGATGCGCGCCCCCAGGTAGCCGCAGAATAATTTGCCGAACGCGCCGCCGATAAACAGCAGGGTCAAGGCCAGGCCAATACCAGCAGTGCCGGCGCCCTTGGCGGCCAGCAGAAACGGCAGGAAGGTGAGAAACCCCATGCGCACGGCGCTGTCGAGGGTGCCGGTGAGGATCAGCGCGCGCAGGCCCGTGGTGGAGCCGGTTCCGATGGGCGACTTGGTTTTTTGGGGCGCGGCCGAGGGGCGCGACTGGCTGGGAATCAACCACCACAACAGGCCCGCCGCAGCCAACCCCAGCCATCCCAGGAACGTGGCACTGGCGCGCCAACCGATGACCGTGAGCAACAGACCGACCAGCCCGGGAACCAGGGTTTTGCCGATATCGCCGGAAAAGTTGTACTGGGACAGTGCCTGCTTGATTCCACCACCATCCTCGTAGGCATCGCTGATCATCGAAGAAGCCAGCGGGTGTTGAGTGCTGGCGCCCAAGCCACCTAACATCAGTGCCATTAACAGCATCGTCAGCCCGGTCGCTTGGCCTGCCAACACGTACGCCGCACCGGCGAGCGCGGTGCCGCCCACCAGCATCGGCACACGTCCCCAGCGTTTCGCAGCACGGCTGGCCATGAGCTGGAACACCGCCATCATCCCGGAATAGGCACCGCGTAAAAGTCCGATCTGAGCGTAGGACAGCGCAAACTGCGCCTGCCAGATCGGCAGTAGCACGTAGATGACATCGGTCAGACCATCATGCACGGCATGGGCGCTGCAGCCGGCGATCAGCGTGCGGCGGCGTGTGGAAACAGGCATGGCGACGGCGTGATTCATGGTGTCGGGATCAGTTCAGGTTTAACGGGCTTCCAGCCGGTCAGGGCGATCAGCAAGGTCAGTATCTGGAAGGCAATAATCAGCGTCACGCACCCGGCCCAGCCCCAACGCTCCCAGATCAACGCCGGGACAATCGCACCACAACTGCCGCCCAGGTAATAAAACGTGAGGTACATGCCCACGGCGCCGGCTTTGTTGTCGCCGGCGGTAGCGGCGGTGAAGGCGTTGGCCGCCGCCTGGGCGAGAAACACCCCGGTAGAACTGAGGGCCAGGCCTACCACGATGCACCACAACGAGGGCACCAGCGTCAGCGCTGAACCGCTGATGCCCAGCCCGGCAGCGACGCTGAGCAGTTCAGCGTGAGGCCGGGACTTGCTGAGGCGGCCGGCGACGGGGATCACGATCAGTGCCAGCAGAAACACCGTATATAGCGTCCCCAACGCTGCAGGCCCCAGGCCGAAAGGCGGTAATCCGAGGTACAAACCTGCGTAGGTAAACGCCGCCACTTGGGAAAACAACACGCAAAAACCTACAGCGTAGGCCGCCAACAAAGGCTTACGAAAAACCGCCGAGAAAGCGGTTTCACCCCTCAACGATCGCCCACGGCTGGCAGGCAACAGGAACTGGATAAACCCGCCCACCATCAAACTCAGCACCGCCAGCAGTTCAAACGCTTCGCGCCAGCCTGCGTATTCGGTCATCACCCCCGTGACAAAGCGTCCGGCAAACCCACCCAACACGGTGCCCGCCACGTACAGGCTGGTGACTTCGGTGACCGTGCCACCTCTCCAGCGGTCGCCGATATACGCCACGCTGGTGGCAAACACCACCGGGATCAACATCCCTTCGACAAACCGCCACACCAGCACCTCGGCAAAGCTGTCGGCATAGGCTGTCATCAGCGCCGGCACCGCCAGCAGCAAGGCCGCCACGCTGATCACCGTGCGCTGCTCGAAGCGTCCGGTCAACCGGCTGACAAACGGCGCGGTGATCGCCACGGCCAGCGTCGTCACGGTGATGCTCCACCCCGCCGTCTTGGCGCTGATGTGAAACTGCGTGGCAAAGGTCTGCAGAATGCTCTGGGTGGCATACAGGTTGAGAAATGCCGCGCAGCCACACAAGAACAGGGCAAGGCGGGCACAATGCAGGCGCGGTTTCATGAAACCTCTCGTTTTATTTTGTGAGGTCTTTATAGAATGGCCGGCAGGTCTGAAACCAATACCGATTTCGGACCGATCAATACCCAAGGATCAGGATGCTCGACCTACGCAAGCTGCGTTACTTTCTGACGGTCGCCGAAGAGTTGCACTTCGGCCGCGCCGCCATTCGCCTGCACCTGGCGCAGCCGCCGCTGACACGGCAGATATCGGCGCTGGAGACCGAGTTGGGCTTCAAGCTATTCGATCGCACCAGCCGCACGGTCAGCCTTACCGCGCAAGGCCGGTCGTTCCTGCCCTACGCCCGCGGCGTGCTGGAGCAGGTGGAATTGGCGCAAGTGATCGCGGGCAAACTGGCGGCGGGCACCGCAGGGCAGCTAACGTTGGGTTATGTGAGTTCGATTGCCCTGTCGGACCTGTTCAGCCAGGCGATCCAGGCGTTTGCCCAGCGCTTTCCCGATGTGCAGTTGACGCTGGTGGAATGCGCCTCCGGCAGCCTGGGCGCGCAAGTGGCGGATGGGCGGCTGGATCTCGGTTTGAGTCGCTTGTTGCCGCAAGACGAAGCGGTGCAAGCGCTGTCGCTGGGCGAAGAACGGTTGGTGGCCGCCGTGTCCAGTGAAAGCCCGTTGGCGCGCCAGCCAAGCGTCAACCTGGCGCAGCTCAGTGCCTACCCGTTGATTCTGTTTCCTGCAGATTATGGATCGGGGCTCAACCAGTCCATCGAACAGCTTTATCGGCATCACGGCCAGCCTTTACGCCTTGGACCGACCGGGCGGCAGATCACGTCGATCATTGCGCTGGTGGCTGCCGGACAAGGTGTGGCGTTGGTGCCGGAATGTACCCAGAGCCTGATGAATAAGGGCGTGACGTACAGGCCGTTGGTGGAAGTGGACGCCTGTGCCCAGTTGTTGGTGTTGACCCGGACTGCAACAAAAAGTGTGCTGGTTGATGCGTTCCTCGCCGTCATTGCGCAGCCCCTGCACATGCGGTAACTCGATCGCAACACCTCTCCCGGACGCCATTCCTATGCGCTCACACATGCCAACTACCGCCGCCCCAAAAAGACCGGTCATCGACCCCCACGGGGTTGATGGCCCTTGGTTACATCGCGTGGTTGTACGCTTATCCGGCGTTCTCGGAATGGCGCGACTGGCGGCGCTGAATTTGACCGCAAGAAACGTAGTTTGCCCATAGGGCCGCCGGTCTAGACTCCCCCTACACCCACCTTCAGGAGCCCTGATCATGGCCTACGAATACAAGCTCATGCCCTCCCCTGTCGGCCAGCTCACCCTGGTGGCGCGCAACGATAAACTCGGCGCCATCCTGTGGGCTACCGAGCGCGCCAACCGTGTGCGTCTGGGCGACTTGTACGAAGCGCCTGAAAGCCCGGTGCTGTTGGAAACCGAATGCCAGTTGCAGGAATACTTCGCGGGTACCCGCACACATTTCGAGCTGGAACTGGACTTCGCCGGCACCGACTTCCAGAAACAGGTCTGGCAGGCGTTGCTGACCATTCCCTTCGGCGAAACCCGCAGCTACAGCCAGATCGCCCAGCAGATTGGCAACCCCAAAGCCGTACGCGCAGTGGGGGCGGCCAATGGGCGTAACCCCATCTCGATCATTGCGCCGTGCCATCGGGTCATTGGCGCATCGGGCGGGTTGACCGGCTTTGCGGGCGGGTTGGAAGCCAAGCAGTATTTACTGACGCTGGAAGGGACAGGCCAGGCCGAACTGGTGTTCTAAAAACGCGGATCAAATGTAAAAAGAAATTTCAAAGCCACCGTGCGGTCCATTATTTCATCACCCCCTTACAAAGGAAAAACGGTCATGAAATTCTCCGCAGTCTCTCAATCCCTGTCCCGTTGGGCCGGCAGCCCGCGCACGTTTTACGCGGCAGTGGCGTTGATCCTGGCATGGAGTCTGAGCGGGCCGTATTTCCACTACAACGACACGTGGCAACTGATCATCAATACCTCAACCACCATCATCACGTTCCTGATGGTGTTCCTGATCCAGAACACGCAGAACCGCGACAACGACATCCTGCATATCAAGATCGATGAACTGCTACGTGTGTCCAAGGATGCGCAGAATGCCGTACTCAGCCTGGATGGACTGGATCGCAAGGAACTGGAAAAACTGCGCCAGGAATACCGCAGCATCGGCAACGCGGGCACGGTGAGTCTGAACAGCAGTTGCGGTCATGCTGCCGACGATGCGGCACCGATCAAAACCGATTTGAACCAGGCATGAAAAAACGGCGGTTGGAACAGGTCCAACCGCCGTTTTTTACTTCAAGTCATGGCTTCAACCGTCGCCTTGATGACCTTTACCGTAAGTCGATGCCAAGGCGCGAGCCTTTTGCAGACGCTCTTCCAACTTGGGCAGCGTCTCATCCACCAGGGCTTTTATTTCCGGCACATCCGACGCTGCACCTTCCTTCTTGAACAGGGCAATGGCGTCTTCGTTTTCCTTGACCTGTTGCGCCGTATAGGCCGCATCAAAGGAGTCGCCGTCCTTGAGTTCGGGCATCAAGGTTTCTGCTTTGTCGACGATCTTTTCCCGAGGCGCCACCGGCAGGTCAAGCTTCTTCGCGATAGCCGCCAGGTGCTGGTTGGCCAGGGTGCGTTCGTTGATCACCTCGATGGTGTAATCCTTGATCTCCTGGGACGAGGTCTTGGCGTGAGCCATGCGACTGGTTTCGATATCGGCCATCCCTTTGGCCGAAGCCTGCTCGATGAATTCAGCAGGCGACTGGGCGAAGGCATTGCTGGCGCCGAGGCCCAGCAGCATCGCGAAACTGGCGGTGCGTAACCGGATAGCCATGCGGCTCATGATGGGTTCCTCCAGGCTAAAAATAAGGGCGGGGGAACACACCCCGCCCTCAATTCGAATTTTCAGGGCGGCAAAGGTTTAGAAAAAACTCGCCAGTGCGACGAACGGTCATCGTCAAATCCAGCGGGCTTGTTGCCAAAAGAGCCCCGGCAGTGAGAGGTAGGCGAGGTGGGTGAAGCCGCAGCGCAGGGTGTTGTTGTCCTGTCAGCAGTGGCCTTCGGACAATACACCCTGCACCTGCCCAATCAACCACTGCAACCCCGAATCCCCACCCCGCCGTGCATGCCACGCCAGCTCAAATGCAAACGAAGGGATATGAAACGGCGCGGGCACCGCCAGCAAGTGCTGGTGATCAATATTCAGCAGGCCACGGGACGATACGGTAAGGATCAGGTCGGTGCCTTGAATCAGTTGCGGCGCTACACCCCAGTGCGGCAGGCTGATCGCCACATGCCGACGTTCCCGAATCGTTGTCAGTGCCCGCTCGATTTCCGGAGTGCCACTGCCGCGCATTTCCAGCAATACATGGGGGCGTGACAGGTAGGTCGGCAGATCCAGTGTGCCGCTTGCCGGCAGGCTATCGCGGTCCACAAGGCACGTGTAGTGCTCTTCAAACAACGGCGTAGTCCGCAGTTCGGCAGGCATATCGGGAAAAACACCCGCCGCCAGGTCGAGGTCGCCATTGAGCACCCCGTCCACCATGCCCTCACGGCTGGCCTGGATGATTTGCAGATCGATACCCGGCGCTTCGCGGCGCAACGTTCGCACCAGGTCGGGTAGGAAAATCGCCGCACTGTAATCGGACATCGCCACCCGAAACCTGCGCTTGGCCGACGCCGGGTCAAAGCGGTTCGGCGCCAGCAACGCCTGTACCTGGCCGAGCGCTTCTGTCAGCGGCGGGGCCAACTCCAGCGCGCGAGCAGTCGGCACCAGACTGCCACCTTGGCGTACCAGCAGCGGGTCACCCAGCAGGTCACGCAAGCGTGCCAACGCGTGACTGACCGCCGGTTGGCTCAGGTGCAAGCGCTCAGCCGCACGGGTGACGTGTTGCTCGCTGAGCAAGGCGTCGAGGATCACCAGCAGGTTGAGGTCAATGCGGCGCAGATCATTCATCAGCTGCATGCTCTGCATAAGAAATTGGAATTTAAATTTGCGCGACGAATAGCCTAGAGTCCAGCAAAACCTCTGGGAGATTCGACATGACAACGTTGCATTGGGTGGGTTTATTCGCGCTGGCGGTCATCGCGGGGGCGGTGGTGCCGTTTCAGAGTGCGATCAACGCCAACCTCGGGCGCGGGCTTGGTCACCCGCTGTGGGCCACGCTGGCGTCGTTGCTGGTGAGCATCATCGTGTTGCTGCCGGTGATTCTGGCGCTGCGCCTCCCGCTGCCGAGCCTGGCGTTTATCAGCAAGGCACCGCTGTGGATGTGGGCCGGTGGCGCGTTTGGCGTGTGTTTTATTTCCCTGGCGTTGATGCTGTTGCCCAAGCTTGGCGCCTCGGGGTTTATCGCACTGGCCATGGCCGGGCAGATTCTGGCGTCGCTGGTGCTGGATCACTTCGGTCTGTTCGGCCTGGTGGAACGCCAACTGACAACGCCCCGCGTACTGGGGGCGTTGTTGTTGATCGGCGGCGTGGTGTTGATTCAGTTCAGTGCCACACCTGCCCGGGCGTTGGCAACCGCAGGCTGATCAACCCTTATCGAGGGTGCGCAGTTTCTGCGGCAGGCCCCACAGCAGCAATGCTGCCGCCAACAGCGCACACACGCCAATCACGTACAGAGCGGGTGTGGTACTGCCGGTGAGGTCCTTGATGCGCCCCACCATCACCGGGCTGACAATGCCACCGAATTGCCCGAGGGTGTTGATCACCGCAATACCGCCCGCCGCGCCTGCACCGGCACCGGCCAGCAACTTGGGCGGCAGCGTCCAGAAGGTCGGGATCGAGGCGATGATGCCCGCGCCCAGCATGCCCAGGGCAATGATCAGGAAGGTGGTGTGGTCGGCAAAAATGCCAGCACTGAAGAAGCCCACTGCCCCGAGCACCACCAGGCCGCAGACGAACTTGCGGCGCTCACCCGTAGCATCCGACAGCCGCCCGATCACTACCATGCTGATGGCGCCACACACATAAGGAATCGCCGTGAGCAGGCCGATCATCACCGGGCTCTGGGTGCCCGCGCTGCGGATCAACTGCGGCGCCCAGAAGTTGAGGCCGTAGGATGCCACCTGGATCAGGAAGTAGATGAAGCCGAGCATCAGGAACCCTGGAATACGGATTGCCGACAACAGCGAGCCACCGTGCTGGTTCGGCTCATGCTTGGCGATGCGGCTCGACAGCAGGGTCTTCTCCGCCGCCGTCAACCAGTGGGCGTCTTCGATGCGATCCTTGAGCAGCGTCAGCACCAGAAACCCCAGGCCGATGCATGGCAAGCCGCCGAGCAGGAACAACCAGTGCCAGCCGCGCATCTGCAACACACCGTCGAGGTGTTCCAGCACCAGGCCGGAGAACGGTGCGCCCACCAGGCCCGCAAACGCCGACGCCAGGAACAGCATCGAGGTGATGCGTCCTCGGAAATGCTGCGGGAACCACAGGGTCAGGTAATACAGCACACCCGGCGCGAACCCCGCCTCCATCGCGCCGATCAGAAAGCGCAGCGCATAGAACTGCCACTCGGCCGTGACAAACACCATGGCCGCCGTCGCCAGGCCCCACGACATCATGATCCGTGCAATCCAGCGCCGGGCGCCGACCTTGTACAGCATCATGTTGCTCGGCACTTCAAAGATCACATACCCCACCACGAACAGCCCGGCCCCCAGGCCATAGGCGGTGTCGCTCAGGCTCAGGTCCGCCTGCAGTTGGAACTTGGCAAAGCTGATGTTGATCCGGTCAAAAAACGCGAACAGGTAGCACACCATGATCAGCGGCATCAGGCGCCAGGCGACCTTGCTGACCAGGGCTTTTTCGGCATCGATTTCAGCGGCCGGGCGCGCGCCGGCCTCCAACGTATTAGTGCTCATGGTTTCTCTCCAGCGGGCTGCTCACAGGCGCCCGATTGTTTTTGTTGTCTGGTGCGGCGTTACAGCGTGGCGATGTACGCCGGGGGTGGATGCAGGTCGCAATTGCGTCCGGCCTTGGCTACCTGGCCGGGCAACTCGTGTCCAAGCAAAGCGGGTAGACGGCGGGACATATTCAGCAGGTGCGGCAGGTCGATGCCGGTGTGAATCCCGACTTCATCACACAGGTTCACCAGGTCTTCGGTGCAGATATTGCCCGACGCCCCCGGCGCAAACGGGCAGCCACCCAAGCCACCGAGCGCCGCGTCAAAACGACGGGCGCCGGCCTCATAGGCGGCCAGCACATTGCACAGGCCCAGGCCGCGGGTGTTGTGGAAATGCAGGGTCAGATCACTGGCGGACACGCGCTCCAGCACGCGTTTGACCAAGCGTTCCACTTGGCGCGGGTTGGCCATGCCAGTCGTGTCCGCGAGGCTGATGCCCCGGATACCCAGTGCTTGATACGCCTCGACAATCTGCAACACGCGGTCTTCATCGATCTTGCCTTCGAACGGGCAACCGAAGGTGGTAGCGATGCTGGCGTTGAGCCTCACCGGGAAATCGCCGGCAAAACTGACGATGTCACCAAACGCCGCCAACGACGCCTCGCAGCGCATGCGCATATTGGCCAGGTTGTGGGTCTGGCTGGCGGACATCACCAGGTTCAGTTCATCGGCGCAAGACTCAATGGCACGCTGCGCGCCCTTGAGGTTGGGGATCAGCGCCACGTAGATCACACCGGCCTTGCGCTCAATGCCCTTGAACACTTGCTCACCATCGCGCAACGCCGGAATGGCCTTGGGCGAGACGAACGAACCCGCCTCGATCCGCGAAAAACCGGCGAGGGAAAGCTGGTCGATGAGGGCGATCTTGTCGGCCGTCTCGACCCAGGTCGGCTCGATCTGCAGGCCGTCGCGCGGCGACACTTCCTGCACGATCAGCGCGTCGCAGTAGTCGGAAATCATTGCACCACTCCCGCGGTTTTCAGGCGTTGGATATCAGCGCCGGTGAGGCCCAGGCTACCGAGAATATCGTCGGTGTGCTGGCCCAACGTCGGGCCCTGCCAATTCACGCCGCCAGGGGTTTCCGAGAGCTTGGGGACGATGCCGGGCATCTTCACCGACACACCGCCGGGCAGCTCGGCATTGAGCAACATGTCACGCGCCTGGTAGTGCGGGTCGCCGACGATATCGGCTACGGAGTAGATACGCCCGGCCGGTACTTCAGCGGCCTCCAGAGCGCTGAGCACTTGCTCGATGGGCAGGCTGCTGGTCCAGTGCGTGATCGCGGCGTCGAGTAACCCACTCTTGGCGGCCCGACCATCGTTGTGGGCGAATTCAGGCGCTTCGGCCAGATCGGCACGGCCAATGGTGGTCATCAACCGCTTGTAGATCGGATCACTGTTGCCGGCGATCACCACGTAGGCACCGTCGGCCGTCAGGTAGGTGTTGGACGGTGCAATGCCCGGCAAGGCGCCGCCGCTGCGTTCGCGCACATGGCCGAGCATGTCGTATTCCGGCACCAGGCTTTCCATCAGGTTGAACACACTTTCGGCCAGCGACACATCGACAATCTGCCCGTCGCCCTGCCCCGTCTTGACCCGCAGCAACGACATCAGTGCGCCAATCACACCGTGCAACGAAGCCAGCGAATCCCCCAGGCTCACGCCCACTCGCGCTGGCGGCGAATCCGGATTGCCGGTGGTGTAGCGAATCCCGCCCATGGCCTCGCCAATCGCACCAAAGCCCGGACGGTCACGATAAGGGCCGGTCTGGCCGTAGCCGGAGATGCGCACCAGGGTCAACTTGGGGTTGAGGGCATGCAACACGTCCCAGCCGAGGCCGAGTTTCTCCAGGCCGCCGGGGCGCAGGTTTTCGATGAGGACGTCGGCGTCGCCGAGCAATTGCTTGATCAGGTCCAGGCCTTCCGGCGACTTGAGGTCCAGCGCCAGCGACTTCTTGTTGCGCGATTGCAGGTACCACCATAGCGAGGTGCCTTCGTGCAGCTTTCGCCATTTGCGAAGCGGATCGCCTTGGCCCATGGCTTCGATCTTGATCACCTCGGCACCAAACTCGGCCATCATCCGGGCGGCAAACGGCGCGGCAATCAAGGTGCCGATCTCGACCACCTTGATACCGCTCAGGGGAGCCGTCATGGGGTGTACCTCTTGTTCTTGGAATGTGACGCCAAGACTAGAGGCCAGAGGCCGGAGAAATCCAACCGTCAGTTGGCAAGGAGCGTTCGCTAAACGCGAACACTCAGATAATCGAACAGCAGCCGGCTGACCGGCGACAACTGCGCCTCATCGCGCACTACCAGGATCAGGCTGCGATCCGACCAGTCGTCCGTCAGCGGCACGGCATGCAAACCCAAGGCACGCCCAAACAGTTCGTACGCTTTCTGCGGCAGGATGCCGATGCCCATATTCGCCTGGACCATCCGGCACATCGCATCGAACCCCGGCACATGAATGCGCAGGCGCAGCATCTTGCCCGCCTCGCGTGCGGCGGCGTGGGTGCGCATATTGATCGAGCTGGCAGCGTGCAGGCCCACGTAATCACTGTCCAGGGTGTCGGCAAATGCCAGGTTTTTGCGCGCCGCCAATGGGTGATCCGCCGGCATCAGCACCACCAGTTTGTCGTGGCGATAGGTCACGCTGGGCAGGCCTTTGGTATCGGTGTCACTGGAGCAGATGCCCAGGTCCGCCACGCCATCCAGCACGCCTTGCACCACGCCATTGCTGGGGCGTTCCTCCAGGTCGGTTTTCACTTCGGGATGCCGTTCGGAAAAATCCCGCAGGTCTTCCGGAAGAAACTGAATGATTGCCGACAGGTTGGCCAGCATCCGCACATAACCGCGCACGCCGTGGCTGTGCTCGCCCAGCTCCAGGCCCATCTTCTCGACGTTGAACAGCATCTGCCGCGCATGGTGCAACAGCGTTTCGCCGGCCGCCGTCAGGTCCATGCCCTTGGCCCGTCGCACGAACAGACTGACGCCCAGCACCTGCTCAAGCTCCATCAGCCGCTTGCTGGCGGCCGACACGGCAATGGCTTCACGGTTGGCGGCGCGGGTCAGCGTACCTTCCTCAAACACCGCAACGAACAGCTGCAGCGTGATCAAGTCCAGCCGACGCACCAGGCTCTTGTGCAACATCAGTGACGCTCGCTGGCCAGCCGATTGATCTCGGCCTGCTCCACCACCGGCTGCGGCGCACCTTGGCTTGCCACCTGCAACATCGCCCGGCCCACCGTCTCGGTGCTCACGACCCAACCCGGCTTCAGCCGCCGCACCAACGACAACAACGGCCCAAGCACTGAGTAGAAGGTCTGGTACAACGGCGTCTTCGAACGCACGCCATGCAACGGCTGGATCACTCCCGGCCGAAACAGATACACGGCCTTGAACGGCAGGCGCAGCAACGCGTTCTCGGTCTTGCCCTTGATCCGCGCCCACATCGACTTGCCCGCCTCGGAGCTATCCGTACCGGCGCCGGACACATAGATAAACGTCATCTGCGGATTGAGCCGCGCCAGCGTACTGGCGGCGACCAGGGTGAGGTCATAGGTGAGTTGGGTGTACTGGGTTTCATTCATCCCCGCCGACGAAACGCCGAGGCAGAAGAAACACGCATCAAAGCCTTGCAGCAGATTTTCCAGGGGCTGGAAATCCAGCATGTCGCTGTGCAACACCTGATGCAGCTTACCGTGCTCCTGGGTCAAGGGCGTGCGGGCGACGGCGACGACTTCCTGCACGTCGGCGGCCAACAGGCACTCGCGTAGCACGCCCTGGCCGACCATGCCGGTGGCACCGAATAATAGAACTCTCATCTAGTACTCCCTTCATCCCGCCAGTTTGACTACCTGAGAGACAGGCCTTCGAAAGCCATCGTCACATCCGTCCTCAACACTGCCACCTTACTCAATATAGTGAGAGGCGACCTCAACAAATCGCAAGCCCCCTCAAACGCTTAGCTCGACACACCACAATAAAATACTCCTCGCCCCCATTGCTACATAGACGCAAACATTGATTTGCCATTAAACCTCGTAGGAAATTACTCACACTAAAATATTCGCCTGGCATTGATCGTATAGGAAGCGCCTGACTTAACCTTCAAAACTTTTCCCGTTACTGTTTCCGCCCATCACCTCCAAGGACGAAAAAATGGAAACCCCACAAGTCACACATAAATTCTCAAACCACAAAAAGATAATCGCGCTCTCTGATAAAGACTGGCAATCAGCCAAAACCGGACGAATTTGTGAACTTAATGCAACCGTAAAGAAACCCAACTATTTTACTGACCAATATGGACGAGACCTTCACCACTTCTGCACCACCTCATATCTTGGTCTTGACTACCACCCACAAATATTGGAAGGCGCGATCCAAGGCATAACGACCGCTAAGACATTACGAATCGCAAATTCAAAAAATCGATGCAAGCTAGACATACTTGAGCAATACGAAACAACGCTATCAACTCTATTCAACTCAACATGTCTAAGCACCTTGTCCTGCAGTGCAGCCAGTGCCGGCTTATTGCCCTTACTTGCTAGTGGCGCCTTCACTGATAACACGCCCCCGACAATGGTATTCGACAAACACTCTCATTATTCGATGAACCATATTAAAGCTTCCTGTGCAGATGAGACAGAAGTAACAACCGCACCTCACAATGACATATGTTTTATTGAAGACTTATGTAAGAAGCGCAAACACGTCGCTTACATAGCAGACGGCATCTACAGCATGGGTGGAAAAGCGGATATTGACAGCTTGCTCTATCTTAAATCGCGGTATGGGCTATTTCTTTATCTGGACGACTCTCACGCTTTATCTGCATTTGGAGAGAAAGGAAGAGGATTCATCCGACCACACTTTCAATCGCTAGACGATCAAACTTTGATTGTCGCGTCTCTCGGCAAGTCATTCGGTGCCAGCGGAGGATTAGTGATGTTTGGTAGTGAAAAACAAAAGAGCCTCATGTATCGATACGGCGGTCCTAGCAACTGGTCCCAAAGTTTAAATTCCGCCTCTATCGGCGCAGGCCTAGCCTCTATAAAAATCCATCAAACGAATGAGTTACTTATACTCCAGGAAAGGCTCCTCGCCAACATACAGCTATTTGACAGCCTTATAGAGACGGAGCAGCAAGGTACGCGCACTGCTATCCGTTTGATACCCTGTGGCGAGGCGGAAAAAGCGAACATAATCGCTGCACAACTCGCTAACAGTGGCTTCTTCACTTCGGCCGTGTTTTTCCCCGTGGTGCCCCGAGGGAACGCGGCAATTCGCGTAACGCTCCGAGCGGACATGGCCCATGAAACAATACTTTCATTTTGCTCAAGGCTCATGAGTCTGATAGAAGAAAATAAAATCGACCTTTAATCTTTGTGCTTTCCAATAATTCAGAGTTTCTAACAATGCGGCTCGTTCTAACAGTTGGGTTTTCGATGACTTGCTCAACACTCGCAATGACGGATGCCCATTCTTGAAAAACTCGACCACCCTCACCCTAGCCTGCAGTGCCGCCTTCCTCGCCCAAGTCGGAATCAGCAGCTACCTGCCCGCCGTGCCAGCAATCGCACGTTCCCTCCCCGCCGCCGAAGGCCACGTCGCGCTGGCCCTAGCGATCTACTTGGTCGGCATGGCTTTGCCGATGTTGTTGTGGGGCCACCTGAGCGAACGCTTTGGGCGCAAGCCTGTGCTGTTGGCAGCGCTTGCCGTGTATGCGTTGGCGAGTGCAGCAATCCCTTCAGCGTTCAACGTTGAAGCGTTCCTGGCATTGCGGCTGGTTCAAGGGCTGGGCGCGGGCGGTGTTTCGGTGATGGCGCGAGTATTGGTGCGTGATAGTTTCAGCGGTGCTTTGCTGGCAAAGGGTTTGTCGTGGCTGGGCATGACCTTTGTGATTGCCTTGGGTATCGGCCAATTCGCAGGTTCGTTGTTGCAGGTGATCTTGGGCTGGGAGGCGATCTTCTACGGGTTGGCGATTGGCGCGCTCGGGTTGATGCTGGTGTTGCAGCGGGTGATGTTCCCGGCACTGGTGAAAGCTGACGAGTCTCTATCCGCCTGGCGCATCTATGCCACGATCGTGCGGCATCCACCGTTTCTGTACCCAGCCTTGGCCGGTGGCCTGGGTTATGGGGTGATCATTGCCTTCAACACCTGTGCACCGTTGATACTGCAAGGGCGTTTCGAGTGGAGCGCGGCGCAATATGGTGGGTTGGGTTGGCCAATCAGCGCGGCTTATCTGGCGGGGGCATTGATGGTCAACCGCTTTGTGGCGCGCTCGGGTCGATTAACGATGATGGGCTGGGGCGTAGCCCTGTTGCTGACAGGAACGGCAGTGATGCTTTTAGGCAGTGTGTTTGCTGGCGGGCTCGCCATCTTGTTGTGGCTGCCGTATTGCGTGGCAGTGCTGGGGCAGTCGATGAGTTACCCAATCAGTTTGTCCGTGGCCAACGATGAGTCGCCGGTGAGTGGTTCCTACGCCATGGCGTTGAGCGGTTTCATGCACCAACTCATGGCGGCGTTGATTGGCGGTATGGCGAGCCTGCTAGTGAGTCAGCAGGCATGGTCGTTGGCGGCTTTATGTATGGCGTTGGCGGGCGCCGCGTGGGTGTGCGTCGCCCGCTGCCGGGCAGATCAAAACGCGCTGCGGAAGATCTCCTCAATCTGACGTTGATCCGCCCGCCGAGGGTTGGTCAGTCCGCAGGCATCCTTCAGTGCGTTGGTCGCCAGCAATGGAATGTCCTGCAACTTGGCACCCAGCTCGCGCAATCCGGCGGGAATCTCAACGTCATGGGCCAGGCTACGAATCGCGGCGATGGCGGCCTGGGCGCCCTCTTCGTCGCTGAAACCCTTGACGTCGGCGCCCAAAGCGCGGCCTACGTCGCTCAGGCGTTTGGCGCTGACGCTGGCGTTGAAGCTTTGCACGTGGGGCAGCAACACCGCGTTGCACACGCCGTGCGGCAGGTCGTAGAAACCGCCCAACTGGTGCGCCATGGCGTGCACAAAACCCAGGGACGCGTTGTTGAAGGCCATGCCGGCGAGGAATTGCGCATAGGCCATATTCTCCCGCGCGGCTTTGTCGCTGCCATCGCGTACCGCCAGGCGCAGGTTGGCGCTGATCAGTTCGATGGCCTTGATCGCGCAAGCGTCGGTGATCGGATTGGCGGCGGTGGACACGTAGGCTTCGATGGCATGAGTCAGCGCGTCCATGCCGGTGGCGGCGGTGAGGCCCTTGGGCATGCCGACCATCAGGCTTGGGTCGTTGACCGACAGCAGCGGCGTGACGTTGCGGTCGACGATGGCCATTTTCACATGGCGGGTTTCGTCGGTAATGATGCAGAAACGGGTCATCTCGCTGGCGGTGCCGGCGGTGGTGTTGATGGCCACCAGGGGCAGTTGCGGTTTGCTGGACTGGTCGACGCCTTCGTAGTCGCCGATATGCCCGCCGTTGGTCGCGCACAGGGCGATCCCCTTGGCGCAGTCATGGGGTGAGCCGCCGCCCAGGGACACCACGAAATCACAGGCGCTTTCCTGCAACAGGGTCAGGCCTTTTTCGACGTTTTCAACGTTGGGGTTGGGCTTGGCGCCATCGTAGATCACCGAGTCGATGTCCTGCATCGCCAGTTTCTCGGCGATCATGCTCGCAACGCCCGCCTTGGCCAGGCCGGCGTCAGTGACGATCAGCGCCTTGCGAAAACCATAGTTGCGGATGGCGATCATGGCTTCGTCGAGGCAGTCGGTGCCCATGATGTTGACGGCGGGGATGAAGAAGGTGCTGCTCATGGCGAATCCTCAGAGGCTTTATACCTACAGCATCAACCTGCGCCCTCTGCGGCATCTTGATCAGGATCAACGTCGACCCGTGATAAAGTCACCGCTCAGCCGATTTCGAGTAGACCCGCCGCAATGAAGGATTTCCAGGATATTGACGCCCACCTTGAAGACTGGAGCGCAGTGCGCAGCAGCACCGACTTCAGCGGGATTCTGATCGGCAATGGCGCGAGCCGTACGATTTGGGAAGACTTTGCCTACGACTCGCTGTTCGAAAACGCCCGTACAGTCGAAGAAAAACCCCTCAGCCAATCCGAACTCAGCGTGTTCGACGCCCTGCAAACCCGCAGCTTCGAGCAAGCCCTGGGCGCGTTGAAGACCACCAGCCGGGTCAACAAAGCCCTGGCCGTCAGCTCAGCGGCGCCGCGCAATCGTTATTACGCGATCAAGGAAGCCTTGATCAATACCATCCACGCGGTGCATATCCCGTGGCGCCTGGTGCAGCCGTCGACGCTGGCGACGATCAACGATGAGTTGAAGCATTACGCCACCGTGTTCACCAGCAACTACGACTTGCTCAACTATTGGGCGATCCTGCACACACCAGGCATCGACGACCTGTTTCGCAGCGCCGACGCCAGCTTCGACCTGCGCAATACCCGCACCGATACCACGCGCATCCTCTACCTGCACGGCGGCCTGCACCTGGTGCGCAACCTCGATGGCACCGCACGCAAATTGCCGACCACCGACAGCACCTTGCTCAGCAGTTTTGCGATCAACAACACGATCAAGACCCTTGATGATGTGCCGCTGTTCGTCAGTGAGGGCAAGGTGGAAGAGAAGCTCAAGACCATCCGCAGTTCGGATTATTTGTCGTTCTGCTATGAGCAGTTGCTGAGCCACGAAGGGGCGCTGTGCATCTTCGGGCATGAGTTGGGCCCACAGGATAAACACCTGGTGGATGCGATTCGCCAGGCCAACGTGACGACGCTGGCGATCTCGGTGTCGGGGCGCAGTGATGGGTTCATCCGCCAGCAGAAGCGGCGGTATTCGGAATTGTTCGATGGGACTGGCGTGGCACTGAAGTTCTTTGCGGCGCGGACGCATCCATTGGGTCATCCTGCGCTGTCAGTGCCTGTCGAACGCTGATTTTTTGTGCGACTTCGATCCATTGTGGGAGCTGGCTTGCCTGCGATACAGGCACCTCCGTCTGTCAGCTGAATCGAGGTGATGCTATCGCAGGCAAGCCCACTCCCACATTGACCGCGTTCACAAGGCCAGCGCGACGTCAGTCTTCCGCGCTGTGCACCACCACCAGCAATTGCGCCTGCACATCCCCCACCGAACGCAGCCGATGGGGCTTCTGCGCATTGAAGTGCAGCGCATCGCCACGCTCCAGGATCACCCGTTCGTTCATGAAATCCACCTCCACCTGGCCTTCGTGCACAAACAGAAACTCTTCCCCCAGATGCTCCTTGAAGGTCTTGTCGGTGAACTCCGCCGGCGGATAGATGATGAACGGCAGCAGGCTGCGTTCACTGACCTGATGGGCCAGCACCGCATAACCGGGTGACGTGTCAGGCCGTTCATGGCTGCGCACCAGGCTGTAGCTGTCGAGGCTGACGCTGTCTTCGCTGAACAGCTCTTCGACCTTCACGTTCAGCGCCTTGGCCAGCTTCAGCGCGGCGGCAATCGAAGGCGTGTTGAGCCCGCGCTCCACCTTGGACAGGTAACTCTTGGTCATCCCGGACTTTTCAGCCAGGGCTTCCAAAGTAACACCAAGTTTTTTTCTCAATAATTTCAAACGGATAGACATGCGCTGCGATTTATCCATGCAGTAAGCGATGAGCTGTGCTTGCCAATGACACAAAGTGTCATATAGCATCATTAGTGTCATTAGCAGCCACCCAGGACACCCGATATGGCCAAGACATTAGCACTCCCAAAAGACCAACTGGTCAAGCAAGCACTCGTCCAGATGCAAAACACCCTGGCAGATAATACGTGGACTGACCGGCAAAAGCTGGCGCTCACTTGCCGCATCCTGTTCGAGAACGGCCACGACTCTGGCCTCGCCGGGCAGATCACCGCGCGCGGGCCGGAACAGGGCACCTATTACACTCAGCAATTGGGCCTGGGTTTTGATGAGATCACCGCCAGCAACCTGTTGCTGGTAAACGAGGATCTTGAAGTACTGGAAGGCCACGGCATCCCCAACCCCGCCAACCGTTTTCACAGCTGGGTCTACCGTGGGCGGCCGGACGTAAACTGCATCATCCACACTCATCCCACCCATATCGCCGCGCTGTCGATGCTGGAAGTGCCGCTGCAGGTGTCCCATATGGACCTTTGCCCGCTGTACGAAGACTGCGCCTTCCTGGAGGCTTGGCCGGGCGTACCGGTGGGCAATGAAGAAGGCGAAATCATTACCACGGCACTGGGTGACAAACGCGCGATCCTGCTTTCGCACCACGGTCAGTTGTCCACCGGGGCGAGCATTGAGGAGGCCTGCGTGATCGCGCAGTTGATCGAGCGCGCGGCCAAATTGCAGTTGCTGGCGATGTCGGCCGGCACCATCAAGCCGATCCTGCCGGAGCAGGGACGCGAGGCCCACGACTGGATCTCCCGACCCAAGCGCCATGGCGCCGCGTTCAACTACTACGCCCGGCAGAACCTGCGTCAACACGCCGATTGCCTGAACTGAATTGCCCTTTTCCGACCGGAGATTTTCCATGTCCAGCCCTAACATTCACGGCATCATCGGCTACACCATCACCCCGTTCAGCACCGACGGCCAACGCATTGACCTCAACACACTGGGTCGCTCCATCGACCGCCTGATCGAGGGGGGTGTGCACGCCATTGCGCCACTGGGCAGCACCGGTGAAGGTGCGTACTTGAGCGACGCCGAGTGGGACGAAGTCAGCGCCTACAGCCTGGCAAAAATCGCCCGTCGCGTGCCGACCATCGTCAGCGTATCCGACCTCACCACCGCCAAAGCCGTACGCCGCGCCCGCTACGCCGAAGCCAATGGCGCCGATGTGGTGATGGTGCTGCCGACGTCTTACTGGAAACTCAGCGAAGCGGAAATCCTCGCCCACTACGCCGCGATCGGCGACAGCATCGGCGTACCGATCATGCTCTACAACAACCCGGCCACCAGTGGCACGGACATGTCGGTGGACCTGATCCTGCGCATCATCAAGCAGGTCCCCAACGTGACCATGGTCAAGGAGAGCACCGGGGATATCCAGCGCATGCACCACCTGCATCGCCAGAGCGACGTGCCGTTCTACAACGGCTGCAACCCCTTGGCGCTGGAAGCCTTCGCGGCGGGCGCCAAGGGTTGGTGCACGGCGGCGCCGAACCTGATCCCAGAGCTCAATCTGGCGTTATATGAGGCGGTATTGGCGAATGACCTGACCCAGGCGCGGGAAGTGTTTTACCGCCAGTTGCCGTTGCTGGACTTCATCCTCAAGGGTGGATTGCCAGCCACAATCAAAGCCGGGCTGCGGTTGACCGGATTGGAAGCCGGTGATCCTCGGTTGCCGGTGTTCCCGCTGGGTGAAGTGGGGATCGAACAACTGAAAACATTACTGCGCTAACCACGACTCCCTGTGGGAGCGGGCTTGCTCGCGAATGCAGTGCGCCAGTCAATGGATAAATCGACTGACACACCGCTTTCGCGAGCAAGCCCGCTCCCACATTTTTTACTGGGTACATCCGTAAAATAGAGACAAATGACAATGGTTCTCGATACCATTCGCGACTTTCTCCAAGTCGTGCTTCGTCAAGAAGGATATCCATGTCTCGTCCCAAGCCCGACCTGCTGTCGGCCGATGCCTTTCGCGGGTTCTATACAGATATTCTGTATTTCCTGCGCAAGCGCACAGACAACGCCAGCGACGCCGCGGACATGACCCAGGATGTCTTCACTCAGTGGCTGGACTACCGCGACCGCGCCAAGGTCGAGCAGCCACGGGCGTTTCTGTTCCAGATGGCGCGCAACCTGCTGCGTGATCACTGGCGCAAACAGAAGGTACGGCACACCGTCCACTCTGATCAGGCCGACATGGACGCCGAGCCTGCCACCGACGAGCAAAACGATCCCATGGCCGCCGTGCAACGCCTGCAACGCCTGGAACAGTTGAAAGAAGTCCTCGCCGAACTCTCGCCCCGCCGGCGAGAAGCCCTTATGCTGCACCGCTTCGAAGGCTTGAGCCAGGCGCAGATCGCCGAGCGCATGGGCATATCGACCAGCATGGTGGAAAAGCACATCGCTTTTGCCCTGCTGCATTGCAAGCGACGCCTTCAACACGAACCCGGCACGGAGCAGCCAGAATGAACCGCCTGAGCGACACCGACTTGCTGGACATCAAGGACAGTGACTCCATCGATGCCCAAGCCGCCAGCTGGTTTGCCCGCAACCGCAATAATGACGTGGGGCGTGCCGACCGCAAGGCCTTTGCCGCCTGGCAAGCCGAGCCCGCCCATGCCCGCGCCTATGCCGAATTCGAGCAACTGTGGTCAGACCTGGCCCAGCTGCAGCAACTGAACAAGCCCACGGCACTGCCCAAACGCAAACCGTCGGTGTGGCGCCCAGCCCTGGCCGTGGCGGCCGCGTTGTTGTGCGCGGTAATGGCCCCCCACCTCGGCGCGCCCCGTGAGCTGTATCACACCCAGGTCGCAGCCCACGCCAAAGGCATGCGCACGCTCAACCTGCCCGATGGCAGCAGCGTGTATGTAAATGCCAACACCCGCGTGCGCGTGGATTTCACCGCGCACCAGCGCATCGTGCACCTGGACAAGGGCCAGCTGTACCTCGAAGTGGCCGCCGACAAAGAACGGCCGCTGTTCGTGCAAGCGGGCGAGGCCAATATCCGCGTGGTCGGCACCGGCTTCGATGTGCGGCGCAGCCAACAGCAACTGGTGGTCAGCGTCGCCCATGGCCAGGTCGCGTTCGAGCCTGATGCAAAAATCCCGGTCACCCTGCTGGGCGCCCAGCAACGCGCGATCTTCAGTTACGCCAAGGGCACGGTACAGCAGCAAACGCTCACCGCCGGAGAGGTTGCCGACTGGCGCAGCGGTCACCTGTCGTTTCGCAACCGCGACCTCGCCAGCCTGATCGATGAGCTGAGCCTGTACCGCCCCCAGGCACCGTTGCAGGTCAGCAACGCCGTGGCGCACCTGAAGGTCTCGGGCAATCTGGATGTGAATGATCCCGACGCCCTGCTCAACGCCCTGCCTGCGCTGTTGCCGGTCAAAACCGTGACGTCGGCAGATGGCATCGTACGCATCGAACCGAGCAAATAACCCGACAGAATTCTTATTTGAGAATATTTTGCATTCGCGGGTGTGGATTTTTCCGCCAGCCCCGTCTTCCTCCGGTCTGAGTTCGATACGTACACCTTTTCGGCCATTTGGCCACACCGGGGGATTTCATGTTTCGCGCGCCTTGCCACGCTTCGCACCTGTTCTTTCGACCGACGCTCATCGCTAGCTGCCTGGTATTCAGCCTCAATGCACAGGCCGAGTCGCTCACGCTGCAACTGCCGGCGCAGCCGCTGGCGACATCCTTGAGCCAGGTGGCGCAGCAGGCGAAAATCCAGCTGTTGTTCGATGAAGAACTGCTCAAGAACGTGCAGGCGCCGGCACTCAACGGCAACTTCACGCCGGAAGTGGCGATTCGCACCCTGCTGAAAAACGGTGAGCTCACCTTGATCAAGGTCGGCAGCACCTACGTCGTGCGCCCCGATGAAGGCACCACCACCCAGAGCGGCGTGATCCAATTGGACGCTCTGAGCGTGATCGGCACAGGTACCGAGGTCAATTCCAGCACCGTCGGCCGCTCCACCCTGAGCCAGGAAGACATCGACCGTTACCAGTCCAATAACATCCCCAGCCTGCTGCAGACCCTGCCGGGCGTTAGCCAGGGCGGCTCGCTGAAACCTGGCGGCCAGACCATCAATATTCGCGGGTTCGGTGATGCCGAAGACGTACCTCTGACCGTCGATGGGGCCACCAAGAGCGGCTTTGAGCGCTATCAGCAAGGCACAGTCTTCATCGAGCCCGAGCTGATCAAAAGCATCGAGGTGGAGAAAGGCCCCAACTCCCCCTTCACCGGCAACGGCGGGTTTGGCGGTACGGTCAACATGACCACCAAGGATGCCCCCGACCTGCTCAAGGACGGTCGCAACAGTGGCGCGATGCTCAAATACGGTTACTCCAGCAACGACCATGAGCAGGTCTACAGCAGCGCCGTGTTCGGACGTACCGACGATGGTCGTTTCGACGCATTGGCCTACCTGACCCAACGCGACGGTGACGACATGAAGGTCGCCGCCAAACTGCCCAACGAAAACAATCAGTACCCAATCAACCCTCAGCGCCTGCCGAACTCCGCCCAGAATGTCGACGGCAAGCTGTTCAAGGTCAACGCCCACTTCACCGAAGAGCACGCCGTTGGCTTGTCCTACTCGCGGTCACACAGCAACCGCTGGACGCCGTTCTCAGCGGCCAGCTACCCGACGCCGCCCACCCAGGCCAACATTGACCGCTATGGCTACGAAGCAGCGCTGAAGCGTTTTCTGGCCCATCGCGACACGGTCGACACCACTTGGTCGGGCAAATACGAATACACACCCGTGGATAACCCGCTGGTGGACCTGACCGTCAAATACTCCCAGTCCAACACCGACCAGACCGACGAACGCGACGCCACGGCATTTTTTCAACTGGCCACCGGCGGGCGCAAAATGGACACCGCCTACACCGACAAAAACCTCGACGTGCGCAACGTCAGCTTGTTTGACACTGGCCCGTTGCAACATGCCGTCACCGTGGGCGGGCAGATCCGCAAGCACATCCGCGAGACCGAGATGTGGATGCCGGGTACCACCTACAACACCCCGCGCTACAACTACGGGCATTTCCAGCCGGGCTTCATGCCCCACGGCAAAGTCGATACCAACAGTTTCTTCGTGCAGGATGCGGTGACCCTGGGCGACGTCACCATCACGCCATCGATGCGCTACGACCACGTCCGCAACCGCGGCGAAGCCAACGATGCGCCGTACTACAGCAACCCCGATCCGTCCATTGGCCACGACTACAGCGACCGCACCTACACCGGCTGGTCGCCGCGCCTGGCAGTGTTCTGGACCGTCAACCCGAACCTCGGGCTGTTCGCCAACTGGAGCAAGACCTGGCGCGCGCCAGTGATCGACGAACAGTACGAAGTCCAAGGCCTGGGCAGCCGCACCGCCACCAGTGTCGACCTCGACCCGGAACGCATCACCTCGATCAGCGTGGGCAGCGTCAGCAGCTTCGACAACCTGATCGCCCACGACGACAACCTGCAACTGCGCACCACCTTCTTCCACAACAAAGTCGAAGACGAAATCTTCAAGGCTACAGGCGTCGGCTGCCAGAACCAGGCCATTAACGGCGGCAGCATCTCCACGGCTTGCCCGCCGGGCGCCCTGTCCAACTATCGCAACATCGGTGGCCTGACCATCAAGGGCTTCGAGCTCGAATCTTTCTACAATTCCACCTACCTGTTCGGCTCGGTGTCGTTCGCCTATGCCAAGGGTGATCATGAAGGCGCCTACACCAACCCCTGGGGTCCGGATGTGGCGGCACGGGATATCCCGCCGACCAAATGGGTGTTGGTGCTTGGCACCCATATTCCCGCCTGGGATGCCCAGGTCGGCTGGACCGGCCAGTTCATCGGCGCGACCTCCCGTTTGCCCAGCGACAACTATTCCGGCGGCCCGGGCAGCGGCGTGGGCGACCTGTTCTACGACCAGTACGGCAACAAGCGCTACAACACTCAGGGCCTGTTCGCCAAATGGAAACCACAACAGGCCTACCTGAAAGGCACCGAGGTGAACTTCACCGTGGACAACGTGTTCAACAACAACTTCCGCCCGGCCCTGAGTGGCGACCGCGCCTACACCAAAGGCCGCGACGCGAAGATCAGCGTCACGCGCTTCTTCTAAAACGGGCACGGCCGTTGTGGGAGCCGGGCGTGCCCGCAAGGCAGGCGACGCGTTTTTTGCGTAAAACTGCGGTGCGCCCATCGCAGCCTCGCGAACGCTCGACAGCTCCCACCCGACAGCAACTGTACGGATAAATCCGCACGCAGCTGTAGACCCTTGATCGGTGAGGGATGTGGCTAGATGGGCTTCCCTTGAAGCCCTCTAGATTCGGTTCTTCTCCATGAGCTCGCGCGAAAACACCGGCATGGCCCTCGGCCTGCTGGGCGTCATCATCTTCAGCCTGACCCTGCCCTTCACCCGCATCGTGGTGCAGGAAATCCATCCGTTACTCAACGGCCTGGGCCGTGCGTTGTTCGCGGCGATCCCGGCGGCGGCGCTGTTGCTGTGGCGTCGCGAACGCTGGCCGACCTGGCGTCAGGTGCGTGGGCTGTGCCTGGTGATCGCGGGCGTGATCCTGGGTTTCCCGGTGCTGTCAGCGTGGGCCATGCAGACCCTGCCGGCATCCCATGGCGCACTGGTCAACGGCCTGCAACCGCTGTGCGTGGCGCTGTACGCGGCGTGGCTGTCCCATGAACGACCGTCGAAAGCCTTTTGGGCCTGTGCGGCACTGGGCAGTGGGTTGGTATTGAGTTATGCGTTGATCACCGGCGCCGGCAGTATCCAGGCGGGTGATTTGCTGATGCTGGGCGCGATTGCCGTGGGTGGGCTGGGTTACGCAGAAGGCGGCCGACTGGCCAAGGAAATGGGCGGCTGGCAGGTGATCTGCTGGGCGCTGGTGCTGTCGACGCCCGTGCTGATCGGGCCGGTGTGGTACCTGGCGGCGCAGCATCAAGGCGCGATTTCCATGCGCGCCTGGTGGGCATTCGGCTACGTGTCGCTGTTTTCGCAATTCCTCGGGTTCTTCGCCTGGTACGCCGGGTTGGCCATGGGCGGGATTGCGCGAGTCAGCCAGATCCAGCTGTTGCAGATCTTCTTCACCATCGCGTTTTCGGCGCTGTTCTTTGGTGAACACATCGAGCCGATTACCTGGCTGTTTGCGTGTGGGGTGATCGTGACGGTGATGCTGGGGCGCAAGACGGCGGTGCAGCCTGCGCCAGCCCCCAAGGCTGCCGCTCTTTAAATCGAATCGTGCTTCAGGCCAGGTAGCCATCCGCGCGCAGCAGGGTTTCCAGGCAGTGTTCGGTGATGTGGTAGAAGGCCTTGAGCTCCTGGATTTTCTCCAGCAACTGCGCGTTGTCCACAGGCTCGGCGCGTTTGACCGCAAGAATCATCTTGTTCTTGTTGGTGTGCTCCAGTGAGATGAACTCGAACACCTTGGTCTCATAACCACAGGCTTCGAGGAACAACGCACGCAAGCTGTCGGTGACCATTTCCGCCTGCTGGCCCAGGTGCAGGCCGTATTGCAGCATCGGCTTGAGCAGCGCCGGGCTCTGGATCTGCAGGCGGATCTGCTTGTGGCAGCACGGCGAGCACATGATGATCGACGCGCCGGAACGGATGCCGGTGTGGATCGCGTAGTCCGTGGCAATGTCGCAGGCATGCAGGGCGATCATCACGTCCAGCTCGCTGGGCGCCACGCTGCGCACATCACCGCATTTGAACACCAGCCCCGGATGCTCCAGGCGGGCGGCGGCGGTGTTGCAGAGGGTCACCATGTCTTCGCGCAGCTCGACGCCGGTCACTTCGCCTTCGGCCTTGAGGGTGTTGCGCAGGTAGTCGTGAATGGCAAAGGTCAGGTAGCCCTTGCCCGAGCCGAAGTCGGCGACGCGCACCGGCTGGTCCAGCTTCAAGGGTGACGAGGTGAGCGCATGGCTGAACACTTCGATGAACTTGTTGATCTGCTTCCACTTGCGCGACATCGACGGGATCAGCGCCTGCTTGGCGTCGGTCACGCCCAGGTCGGCGAGAAAGGGTCGGCTCAGATCGAGGAATCGATTCTTCTCACGGTTATGTTCAGCCGACGGCGCTTCACGCAGTTGCTGCGGCTTGCTTTTGAACAGTGAGCTTTTGTTCTTTTTGCTGTATTCCAACTGGGCTTCGTCAGTCAGCGACAGCAGGTGCGCATTCTTGAACGAGGTTGGCAGCAACTCGGCAATCGCCGCCACACCTTCCGCCAGCAGGAAGTTCTTGGTGATGTCGCGGGTCTTGTAGCGGTAGACGAAGGACAGGCACGCCTGTTCCTTGACCGTGACCGGCTTGATGATCAGCCGCTGCAACTCGGCTTCCTCACCGACGTACTTGGCCAGCACCAGCTTGATAAAGGCGTTCTGCGCGAGGCTTGCGCTGAGCAGTTCGACGAACTGGGCATGATGATCCGGCGCAGGACGGGCAGGTTGAGCGGTGACAGACATGAACTAAAACGCCTCGGGCAGGGAATGCCGGGCATTTTAGGGGGGATAGCGGTTCAGGGCACGGGGTTATTTGACTAACGGTCAGTGTATTGCCGACACAAAACCCACATTTAGAACTGCACTGTCTGGATTACTCGAGTACGACCAATCGATTCGGCAGTTCGTTACGCGTCTGCGTCTGCGTCACCGGCACATGCACCTTCAACAACTCGCCACAGGCCTCGATGCAACTGATAAACCCAGCCAGTGTCTGCCCCTGTTTCACCTGCTGGGTAAACGCCTTGACGATCACATCCCAGCTGCTGTCATCCAGGCGTTTGGAAATGCCGTCATCCACCAGGATCTCCACGTACCGCTCTGCCTCGCTGACAAAGATCAGAACGCCGGTGCTGCCCAGCGTGTGGTGCAGGTTCTGCTCCAGGAACTGCCGCCGCGCCAGGTTGGACGCACGCCAGTGGCGCACCGAACGGGGGATCAACCGCGTGGTGACCTTGGGCAGGCGGAACACCAGGCACAACACGATGAATGTCGCCCATTGCGCCAGCAACAAGGTGTACATGGTCAGGTAACCCGACAGGTAATGCACCACACCGGGCACCACCAACGCGATCAGGCTGGCCCACAACAGTGGGATGTAGGCGTAGTCGTCGGCGCGGGCGGCCAACACGGTCACCAGTTCCGCGTCGGTGGTTTTCTCGACGCGGGCGATCGCTTCCGCGACTTGGCGCTGCTCGTGTTCAGTCAGTAATGCCATGGTTGTCGTTGCTCTCTCATTATTATCATCACCAGCCGCCTGAAGCCCCGCCGCCGCCAAAGCCGCCACCGCCGCCCCGGAAACCACCACCGCCGCCCCCGCCACCACCGCCACGGCCGCTGCTGCTGAGAATCGCCAGCAAGATAGCGCCCACCGGCAGCCCCATGCGATTGCACAGCCACAACACGCCGATCAGCAGGATAAACAGGCCAATGGAAAACCCGGGATTATCCTTGGCAAAGTTGGCATCCGCCACATGCGCCGGCACGGCCAGCGGCTCGCCGCCCACCACCTGCACCATCGCCGAAACGCCGTCGCTGATGCCCTGGCTGTAATTACCGGCCTTGAACTTAGGCGCGATCACTTGGTTGATGATCACCCAGGACTGCGCATCGGTCAGCGTGCCTTCGAGGCCATAGCCGACTTCGATGCGCAATTTGCGCTCATCCCGGGCGACGATCAACAGCGCGCCGTTATCCTTGCCCTTCTGGCCGATGCCCCATTGGCGGCCGAGTTGATAACCGTAATCCTCAATGGGCACGCCCTGCAGGTCTGGCACCGTGACCACCACGATCTGGTCGCCACGGGTTTGCTCCAGTGCCTGCAATTGCTGGGTAATCTGCTCGCGCACCGCCGGGTCGATCATCTGGGCGGTGTCCACCACCCGCCCGCTCAACGCCGGGAAGCTCAGCGCCGCCTGGGCCACGCCCACGCAGGCCAACAACCACAGCGCCAGGCCTATCCGTAATAAACGCATCGACACCTCAGTGCAGCCTTATTTGAACTTCACTTGCGGCGCTTTATCGGCATCGGCGCTGGTGGCTTCAAACGTGGCGCGGATCGGCAAGTCGCTGTACATCACGCTGTGCCACAGGCGGCCCGGGAAGGTGCGGATCTCGGTGTTGTAGGCCTGCACTGCCTGGATAAAGTCGCGGCGGGCCACGGCGATACGGTTTTCAGTGCCTTCAAGCTGGGATTGCAGGGCCAGGAAGTTCTGGTTGGCCTTCAGGTCCGGGTACCGCTCGGACACCACCATCAAGCGGCTGAGTGCACCGCTCAAACCGTCCTGGGCCTGTTGGAACTGCTTGAGTTTTTCCGGATTGTCGAGGGTGCTCGCATCCACTTGGATCGAGGTGGCCTTGGCCCGTGCTTCAATCACGGCGGTGAGGGTGTCCTGCTCATGGGCAGCGTAGCCCTTGACCACTTCCACCAGGTTGGGGATCAGGTCGGCGCGGCGTTGGTATTGGTTTTGCACCTGACCCCAGGCGGCTTTGGCCTGTTCGTCCAGGGTCGGGATGTTATTGATGCCACAACCGCTCAGCACTGTGCTGATCAATAGCAGCGCCGCGGCTTTCAAGCCCCAGCGGTAACCTTGTGCTGCTTGCATGGTGTTTCTCCTGCCCAATCTTGATGGAATGTTACGACTAACCCTATACACCGCGCGCTTGGGGCATAATCCGCCACCACTGGAATGCATCGAACCAATCAGCTACAAAGATGCCCAGCGCGAAAAAGAGTTCAGAGTGTGCTGCATTTATCTGAACAACACCCGAACAACAATAGACGCTCCCCACATTTTGGCCGATCAGCGTAATTGCTGTGCAGTGAGCCGAAAAAGGATATTCATGAAGAAGCTGTGTTTGCTCGGCCTTGTTGCCACTCTGGCCACCCATCCCGTCTGGGCAGAAACAAAGCCTGCTGCGCTTAAAGACAAGGACGCCTTCGTCAGCGACCTGCTCAAGCAGATGACCCTGGATGAAAAGATCGGCCAATTGCGCCTGATCAGCATCGGCCCCGAGATGCCCCGTGAGCTGATCCGCAAGGAAATCGCCGCCGGTCGCATCGGCGGCACGTTCAACTCCATCACCCGCCCGGAAAACCGTCCGATGCAGGACGCGGCCATGCGCAGCCGCCTGAAGATCCCGATGTTCTTCGCCTACGACGTGATCCACGGCCACCGCACAATTTTCCCGATCAGCCTGGCGCTTGCCTCCAGCTGGGACATGGACGCCATCGGCCGCTCCGGGCGGATCGCCGCCCAGGAAGCCGCCGCCGACAGCCTCGACATCACCTTCGCGCCGATGGTCGACATCTCCCGCGACCCACGCTGGGGTCGTACGTCCGAGGGCTTCGGTGAAGACACCTACCTGGTCTCGCGCATTGCCGAAGTGATGGTCAAGGCGTTCCAGGGCGTGAGCCCCGCGAATGCCGACAGCATCATGGCCAGCGTCAAGCACTTCGCCCTGTACGGCGCGGTGGAAGGCGGCCGCGATTACAACGTGGTCGACATGAGCCCGGTCAAGATGTACCAGGACTACCTGCCGCCGTACCACGCGGCGATCAAGGCCGGTTCCGGCGGCGTGATGGTGGCGCTGAACTCGATCAACGGCGTACCCGCCACCGCCAACACCTGGCTGATGAACGACCTGCTGCGCAAGGACTGGGGCTTCAAGGGCCTGGCCGTGAGCGACCATGGCGCAATCTTCGAACTGATCAAGCACGGCGTGGCCAAGGATGGGCGCGAAGCCGCCAAGCTGGCAATCAAGGCCGGCATCGACATGAGCATGAACGACTCGCTGTACGGCAAGGAATTGCCGGGGCTGCTCAAGTCCGGCGAGATCGAACAGAGCGACATTGATAACGCCGTTCGCGAAGTGCTCGGCGCCAAGTACGACATGGGCCTGTTCAAGGACCCCTACCTGCGTATCGGCAAAGCCGAGGACGACCCGGCCGACACCTACGCCGAAAGCCGCCTGCACCGCGCAGAAGCCCGCGACATCGCGCGCCGCAGCCTGGTGCTGCTGAAAAACCAGAACAACACCCTGCCGCTGAAAAAATCAGCGACCATCGCCCTGGTCGGCCCGCTGGCCAAGGCGCCGATCGACATGATGGGCAGTTGGGCCGCTGCCGGCAAACCGGAACAATCGGTCACCCTGCTCGACGGCCTCAACGCGGTGATTGGCGAAAAAGGCAAGATCATCTATGCCCGTGGCGCCAACATCACCCAGGATAAGGCCGTGGTCGACTACCTGAACTTCCTCAACTTCGATGCCCCTGAAGTGGTGGATGACACCCGCCCTGCCCAGGTGATGATCGACGAAGCGGTCAAGGCCGCCAAGGAGGCCGATGTGGTGGTCGCCGCCGTGGGTGAGTCCCGTGGCATGTCCCACGAATCCTCGAGCCGCACCGACCTGAACATCCCGCAGAGCCAGCGCGACCTGATCAAGGCCCTGAAGGCTACCGGCAAGCCGCTGGTGTTGGTGCTGATGAACGGCCGTCCACTGTCGATCCTCGAAGAGAACCAACAGGCCGACGCGATCCTGGAAACCTGGTTCGCCGGCACCGAAGGCGGCAACGCGATTGCCGACGTGCTGTTTGGTGACTACAACCCGTCAGGCAAGCTGCCGATCACCTTCCCACGCTCGGTGGGGCAGATTCCCACCTACTACAACCACCTGACCATCGGCCGGCCGTTCACCCCAGGCAAGCCGGGCAACTACACCTCGCAGTACTTCGATGACACCACCGGGCCGCTGTTCCCGTTCGGATATGGCTTGAGCTACACCACGTTCAGCCTGTCGGACATGGCGCTGTCGTCCACCACGCTGAACAAGACCGGCAAGCTCGATGCCAGTGTCACCGTGAAAAACACCGGCAAGGTGGATGGGGAAACCGTCGTCCAGCTGTACATCCAAGACGTGGCCGGCTCGATGATCCGCCCGATCAAGGAGCTGAAGAACTTCCAGAAGGTCATGCTCAAGGCGGGTGAAGAGCGCACGCTGCACTTCACCATCACCGAGGAGGACTTGAAGTTCTACAATACCCAGCTCAAATTCGCGGCAGAGCCGGGTGAGTTCAATGTGCAGATCGGGTTGGATTCCCAGGATGTGCAGCAGCAGACCTTCGAACTGCTCTAACGCCTGACGCGGTCAGAACATGTGGGAGCGGGCGTGCTCGCGAATGCGGTGGATCAGTCGCTGATTTTAGTAACTGACACGCAGCCTTCGCGAGCAAGCCCGCTCCCACATTTCGATCGAGTTGACCTGATTAGCCGCGTCGGTCGAGCAAGTTGACCACCAACCGATCAATCCAGCCCCACACCCGCTGCTTCACCCGCCGCCACAACGGCCGCGACTTCCACGCCTCCAGGCTGACCGCCTGGCTCTGGGCAAAATCCCGTTCGAAACTGTCCGCCACGGCCTCGGTCAATGCCGGGTCCAGCGCTTCCAGGTTGGCTTCCAGGTTGAAGCGCAAATTCCAGTGATCAAAGTTGCACGAGCCGATGCTTACCCAATCGTCCACCAGCACCATTTTCAAGTGCAGGAAGCACGGCTGGTATTCAAAGATCTGCACGCACGAACGCAGCAAGCGCGGGTAATAACGGTGGCCGGCGTAACGCACGGACGGGTGATCGGTGCGCGGGCCGGTGAGCAACAAACGCACGTCGACGCCGCGCCCGGCGGCACGGCGCAAGGCACGGCGCACGCTCCAGGTCGGCAGGAAGTACGGTGTGGCCAGCCAGATACGCTGCTGGCTGCTGTTCAAGGCGCGGATCAGCGATTGCAGGATATCGCGGTGCTGGCGGGCATCGGCATAGGCCACCCGACCCAGGCCGGGGCCCGTCGCCGGCACCTTGGGCAACCGCGGCAAACCGAAATGGGTGGCGGGTTTCCACTCCCGACGAGCTGCATTGGCATGCCATTGGCGATCGAACAGCGCCTGCCAGTCCAAAACCAGCGGCCCGCTGATCTGCACCATGACTTCATGCCAGTCGGCGCTGTCGTTGCCTGGCGTCCAGAATTCATCGGTCACCCCGGTGCCGCCCACAAAGGCCATGTCCTGGTCGATCAGCAGCAGTTTGCGATGATCGCGGTACAGGTTGCGCATCCAGCGGCGCCAATTCAGGCGGTTGTAGAAACGCAGCTCCACACCCGCGTCCGTCAAGCGTTTGCGCAACCCGAGGGTAAACGCCAGGCTGCCGTAATCATCGAACAGGCAGCGCACCCGCACGCCGCGTTCAGCGGCGAGGACCAGTGCCTGCACCATCGCTTCGGCGCAGGCACCGGCTTCCACCAGGTACAACTCCAGCTCGACCTGCCGCTCGGCGCGGGCAATGCCCACCAGCATCTGCGGAAAAAAATTCGGCCCATCGATCAGCAATTCGAAACGGTTGGCGCTGCGCCATGGGAACACCGCGCCGCTCATGTCAGCGCGCCGTGAAAATCAGCACCGCACCCACCGGCACCGACAGACTGATCGACTTGAGCCCCGCCGCCTTGCGCAACGCTGCCACGCCCGGCGCCAGGTCGAAGTCCTCGGCATGCACCACCAGCGGTTCCAGGGTCACCACCTGGAAACGCCGGTCATCCAGGCGCGTCGCCAGCAGCTCGGCGCTGTAGGTCTGGGTCTTGCCGTGCAGGGTCACGGACAACGGCAGGCGCAATTCCAATTGCGCACCAGGGGCCAAATCGTTGATCGGTTGCAGGTTGATCTGCGCGTTGATCAGCGCGTCTGGAAACGTCTTGATCTCGAACAACTGATTGCGCATGCGCTCGTCGCGCAGCGGAACGCCGCTGTTGACCGACTCCAGCTCCACCTCCAGTTGCGCCGCGCCCTTGCTGTCGACTTTGCCGTGCAACACCAGGAAGCGCTGCACTTCGGCGATTTCGGTGTTCTTGGTGGTGACGAACGACAGGCGCGAGGACTCGTTATCCAGATACCAGTCGGCATGGGCAGGCACAGCGGCGGCGGCCAAGAGGGCGAAGGCCAGGGGTTTGATCACAGAAGCGTTGAACATTGAAAACTCGCGGGGCGAAAAACCTGAACGAACCTTAACCGTCCATTGGAGCGGAAGCAAAGTCTGTGATGAGCGGGCGTGGAATCCCGGGAAAGAACGCTACAGCGTCGTCAAACAATTAGTCGGCGCTTTTTTGTGCCTGCTGTTTGTGCTTTATGGCGACTGTACGTGGGAGGCCTTGTGCCTGCCGAGTTGCTTCTTCTCGGATTCCAACCTGCGTACAGCTGCCCCCCCCACGCTTGGAATCGTGACTGGCAGCTCTTTTTGGTTGTACCAAAGGAGCAAGCTATGCCGTACGAAATACCCTCAGCCGAAACTATCGGCGCCGCGACCTTTGCAGATTGCGGAGAAAACAAAAGCCATTTGAAAGTGTTCCGTGTCAACGCAGGGGTTCCGCTGCTGGAAGCCCTTGAACACGCCTCGCACGTGCTTTATTACGCAAAAATGCTCTCGCTTGAGGCCGCCATGGACCCCAAGGCGGAGAAGTTCGCTTTCGCCTCGCACTATTTGGGTGAAATGGGCAAAGCGATCATTGATGATCTGCTGTTGGCTATGCAACCTGGCAGCCCAGCCACGTAGTAAGTCGTTCGCGCCCGATGCAGTGCATCGGGCGCCTACCAGTGCTTCTCTCATTTCCAATGATTAGTGCAAATCCCCTGTGGGAGCTGGCTTGCCTGCGATAGCGGCAGGTCAGTCAACATCACTATCGCCTGTGCCGCCATCATCGCAGGCAAGCCAGCTCCCACATGGGGTCGCGGTGTGTCAGGGGTTCAAGCGGCAGCCCTGCCGATCCCCCAACCACCGTGCACTGTGCGTACGCCCCAAACCGCTGGCCGTGACTTCACTGCGCTCGGGGTTATCGGTAAAGGCACTGGTGGGCACGTACTGCTTCACATACCCCCGGCAATACTCCGCCGGGTTGTTCGCCACATACCGACACGAGCAATACTCCTTGGCCGTATACGCCGCGATGATGTCGGGGAAAGCTTGCAGGTTGACGCGCTCGTGCCAGATCCACCCCAGCAGGGCGAGCAACAGCAGCAGAAACAGGCTGGTAAACGGACGACGACGGATCATGGCTGCACCGCCGCAAGCACGCGTTTGAGCAGTTCGTTGTGGCGATAGCTGCCGTCGCGGTCGTCGCCGTAGCGTACGATCACCAGATGTTCTTCAGGCATCACAAACAGCGCCTGACCCCAATGGCCGAGGGCCGCAAAGGTGTCGGCGGGGGCGTCTGGCCAGGGCCGTGGCGCACCTTGGTTAAGCCACCAGTGACCGCCGGGAACGGCTTCGTCCTGGCCGGCCTTGTACTTATCGAACGGCTGACGGTTGAAGGCAACCCAGTCTTTGGGCAGCAACTGGTGTTCCCCCCAACGGCCGTCCCGTGCCATCAACAGGCCGACACGCGCCAGGTCGCGAGCCGTGAGGTAGGCGTAAGAGGAAGCGACGAAGGTTTCATCGGCGTCGGTTTCCCAGGTGGCGTTGCGGATCCCCAATGGCTTGAACAACGCATCCCACGGGTAACTCATATACGCCTTATGCCCGAGCATGCCTTTCAGGGTGGCGGACAGGATATTGGTGTCACCGCTGGAGTACCGGAACACCTGGCCCGGTGCAGTGGCGGCCTCGGTATCGGCGGCAAAGTCAGCCATGTCGCCGCGGCCACGGGTGTAAAGCATCGCCACCACCGAAGATTTCAGTGGCGCGTATTCATAGTCTTCCTGCCAGTCGAGGCCCGAGGCCCAGTGCAGCAAGTCGGCCATGGTCACAGTCGGGTGCTGCTTCATTGGCGGGTAAAAACGCGCGGCGGGGTCGGTCAATTTGAAGCGGTTTTCGCCGTAGGCCACGCCCAGCACGGTCGCCATCAGGCTTTTGCTGACGGACCAGGTGAGGTGCGGAGTGCTGGCGGTGGTGGGCGTGGCGTAGCGTTCGTAGATGACCTGGCCGTCGCGGATCACCAACAATGCGTCAGTGCGGATGCCTTGGCGGGTGGCGTCGTCTCGCGCCGGAAAAGCGTAAGCATCCAGAGCATCAACTGCGGGACCCGAGAGCGGTGTGCCCTTGGCCCATTCCTTATCGGGCCAGGTTTCGGCGTAAGCGGCAACGGTGACGAACAACAGGGCAACGCACAACAGGCCTCTGACCATGGACGCAAACTCAAGGGGGCATTCAAGCCCGCGAGCCTAGCCGAGGGTGATGACAGATTTGCGACATGGAGGGCTGTCATCCAAGCGTCACCATAACTTCATGGAGATGACACCGGGCCTCCATAGCCTGACTTTGGACAACAAAGTCGACCGGCCGAAATCGTGGCCGGCACTCGGAGACTCGCCATGACTCAGATCGCCCGCATCAGCGACACCGGCAATGAACGCCGTCTGCAAGCCGAACGCCTGGTTGGCGCGCAGGCGTTGCAGGAAGCCCAGGCCCTGCGGTTCAACGTGTTCAGCGGCGAATTCAACGCCAAGCTGAAAGGCGCGGAACTGGGCCTGGACATGGATGACTATGATGTTCACTGCAGCCACATCGGCGTGCGGGACTTGAACAGCGGTCGACTGGTGGCCACCACTCGCTTGCTGGACCACCAGGCTGCCAGCACCTTGGGTCGGTTCTACAGCGAAGAAGAATTCAGCCTGCATGGCTTGCTCCACCTGCAAGGCCCGATCCTGGAAATCGGCCGCACTTGCGTCGATCCGGCCTACCGCAACGGTGGCACCATTGCCGTGTTGTGGGGCGAGTTGGCCGAAGTGCTCAACCAGGGTGGCTACAGCTACTTGATGGGCTGCGCGAGCATCCCGATGCACGACGGCGGCATCCAGGCTCACGCGATCATGCAGCGCCTGCGCGAACGCTACCTGTGCAATGAACACCTGCGCGCCGAACCGAAAAAACCCCTGCCGGCGCTGGACCTGCCGTCCAACGTGATCGCCGAAATGCCGCCACTGCTCAAGGCTTACATGCGCCTGGGGGCGAAGATCTGCGGCGAGCCGTGCTGGGATGAAGATTTCCAGGTGGCCGACGTGTTTATCCTGCTCAAGCGCGATGAGCTATGCCCGCGCTATGCACGCCACTTCAAGGCGGCCATGTGATGAGCCGCCTGCGCGTGTACGGGCGCATTGCCCGCGTACTGCTAGTGGTGGCACTGGGCTTGAGCATGGCCAGTGTATTCGGCGTGTTCGAACGGTTGGGCGTGGCCAACTCGATGGTGCGCCGCCAGCGCTGGTCGCGGTTCTTCATGGCGCGGCTGACCAACGCCCTGCCCTTTCGCGTGACGGTGCACGGTGAGTTGCCGCAAACGCCGATGCTGTGGGTGAGCAATCACGTGTCCTGGACCGACATTCCCCTGCTGGGCATGGTGACGCCGATGTCGTTCCTGTCCAAGGCCGAAGTGCGTACCTGGCCGGTGGCAGGCTGGCTGGCGGCCAAAGCCGGCAGCTTGTTTATCCGCCGGGGTTCGGGCGATAGCCAGTTGATCCGCAAGCAGATGACCCGTCACCTGGAGCAACAACACCCGCTGCTGATGTTCCCCGAAGGCACCACCACCGACGGGCGTAGCCTGCGCACTTTCCACGGGCGTTTGCTGGCCAGTGCGATCGATGCGGATGTATGCCTGCAACCGGTGGCGATCCGTTATCTGCGTGAGGGGCAAGTGGACCCGCTGGCGCCTTTTATTGGCGATGATGATTTGTTGTCGCACCTGATGCGCTTATTTGCCAACGACCAGGGCGATGTGGAAATCCATGTGCTCAAGCCAATTGCCTGTGCCGGGCAGGAACGCGCGGCGCTGGCGTATCAGGCGCAGCAGGCGGTGCAAAAGGCGTTGTTTGGGCCCTTGCCCGAGGCAGAACAGATCGCGGCTCGACCGGCATTCGCGGCATAAAGCGGGCATGGTCAACGTGTGGGAGCTGACTTGCCTGCGATAGCGGTGGGTCAGCAACACATGTATCAACTGGCAGACTGCAATCGCAGGCAAGCCAGCTCCCACCTTAAATCGATGGCGTCAGTCGGGAGTGTGCAAAGGCCTGCAGCTCGGGATAGAACAACCGGAAGTCTTCACTCAGCGGCTCATACAACTCGCGCAATTCCTGCATGGCATGCCCCAGTTCCTCGGGCTGTGTCAGGCGCCGGGCGATCCCGCGCAACACCTGCTCCATCACCGCAAACTCGCGGTAGGAGCCCAGCCAGTCATCCGCCGCCATATACGGTGCAATCTGCGCCAGCCGCCCCGGCAACTGCGGCTCGGCCGCCAGCACGCGGTAAACCTGCGACGTGAAATGCTCAAGGGGCTGGTCGGCATACAAGGTCCAGTCCCGCGCCAGGCAGTGATCGAAAAACACATCGAGGACGATCCCGGCATAGCGCCTACGGGTAAGGCTGAAGCGCGACAGCGCCTCCCCCACCAGCGGGTGGCTGTCGGTGAAGCGGTCGATGGAACGATGCAGCTGGATCGCCGATTCAATTTGCGGGCTGAACTGGCCCTGCAGGCGGCCTTTGACGAAGTCGCCATACAGGCTGCCCAGCAGTTGCGCAGGAAGTTGGCCGCCCAGGTGCAGATGTGCGAGATAATTCATGGCGCGCAGTCTATCACTGCCCTCAACGTATCGTTATAACCCGATATACCGATTAAGCCTAGGCTCAGACCAAAATCATATTGGTCTATCGGGATAGATCGATATAAAGTTCGCCTCATCGCGATATAACGCTGTACAAAACCGAGCATCTGCCATGTCCATCGACCTCGACGAAATAATAAAAGCCCTGGCACACCCAGTACGACGAGACATCCTCACCTGGCTGAAAGACCCCAAAGTGCAGTTCCCCGAACAATTGCACAACCACGAATACGGCATCTGCGCCGGGCAGATCGACCAACGCTGCGGCTTGTCCCAGTCGACCGTGTCAGCCCACCTGGCCACCCTCCAACGCGCCGGGTTGATCAGCAGCCAGAAGGCCGGCCAGTGGCACTTTTTCAAACGCAACGAGGACACCATCCAGGCGTTCCTCGCGGCGCTCACCACCGAACTCAGCGCGGACGACAACGCCGCGTTGTAACAAGGAAACGATAATGCCCCTCTCGCTACTCATACTGGCCCTCAGTGCCTTCGCCATCGGCACCACCGAGTTCGTCATCATGGGCTTGCTGCCCGATGTGGCAGCGGACCTGGGTGTGTCAATTCCCGGCGCCGGCTGGCTGGTGACCGGCTACGCCCTGGGCGTGGCCATCGGCGCGCCCTTCATGGCGCTGGCCACCGCCAAGCTGCCTCGCAAGGCGGCCCTGGTAGCGTTGATGGGTATCTTCATTATCGGCAACCTGCTCTGCGCCCTGGCCAGTGACTACAACGTGCTGATGTTTGCCCGTGTCGTCACCGCGCTGTGCCACGGTGCGTTCTTTGGTATTGGTTCGGTGGTCGCCGCCAACCTGGTGCCCGCCAACAAGCGAGCTTCGGCCGTGGCCCTGATGTTCACCGGCCTGACCCTGGCCAACGTGCTCGGCGTACCGCTGGGTACCGCACTCGGCCAGGAAGCCGGCTGGCGCTCGACCTTCTGGGCAGTGACGGTGATTGGTGTGGTGGCGTTGATCGGCCTGATCCGCTTCCTGCCCGCCAAGCGTGATGAAGAGAAACTCGACATGCGCGCCGAACTGGCCGCCCTCAAGGGCGCCGGCATCTGGCTGTCGCTGAGCATGACCGCGCTGTTTGCCGCGTCCATGTTCACCCTCTTCACCTACGTAGCGCCGCTGCTCGGCGATGTCACCGGCGTGTCGCCCAAGGGCGTGACCTGGACCCTGCTGCTGATCGGCCTGGGTCTCACCGTGGGCAACATCATCGGCGGCAAATTGGCGGACAAACGCCTGGCGGCCACCTTGATCGGCGTGTTCATCAGCATGGCGGTGGTCTCCACGGCTCTGACCTGGACCAGCGTCGCCGTGATCCCGACCGAAATCACCCTGTTCCTGTGGGCCACCGCGTCGTTCGCCGCCGTGCCGGCGTTGCAGATCAACGTGGTGACCTTCGGCAAGGCCGCACCGAACCTGGTGTCCACCTTGAACATCGGCGCTTTCAACATCGGCAATGCCCTCGGCGCCTGGGTGGGCGGCAGTGTGATTGCCCACGGTTTCGGCCTGACCCGCGTGCCCTTGGCCGCAGCGGTCCTGGCGATCCTCGCGCTGTTGGTGACCCTGATTACTTTCCGCCAGACCGGCGATGCCGACCTGGCCCCTGCGACCCACTGATCCACTTCAAAGACAAAGGTGCTTTCCCCATGACGACTATTTTCGATCCGATCAAACTGGGCGACCTGGAACTGTCGAACCGCATCATCATGGCGCCGCTGACCCGCTGCCGTGCCGACGCCGGTCGTGTGCCCAACGCGCTGATGGCCGAGTACTACGTGCAACGCGCCTCCGCCGGGCTGATCCTCAGCGAAGCCACGTCCGTGACGCCGTTGGGCGTAGGCTACCCGGACACACCGGGCATCTGGTCCAACGATCAGGTGCGCGGCTGGGCCAACGTCACCAAGGCGGTTCATGGCGCGGGCGGCAAGATCTTCCTGCAACTGTGGCACGTGGGCCGTATTTCCCATGAGTCGTACCTGAACGGCGAAACCCCGGTGGCCCCGAGCGCAATCCAGCCTAAAGGCCACGTCAGCCTGGTGCGCCCATTGGCCGACTACCCGACCCCCCGCGCCTTGGAAACCGCTGAAATCGCCGACATCGTCGACGCCTACCGCACCGGTGCCGAGAACGCCAAGGCCGCCGGTTTCGACGGCGTGGAAATCCACGGCGCCAACGGCTACCTGCTCGACCAGTTCCTGCAGAGCAGCACCAATAAGCGCACTGACCAGTACGGCGGCTCCCTGGAAAACCGCGCTCGCCTGTTGCTGGAAGTCACCGATGCAGCCATCGAAGTCTGGGGCGCTGGCCGTGTGGGTGTGCACCTGGCACCGCGGGCCGACGCCCACGACATGGGCGACGACAACCTGGCGGAAACCTTCACCTACGTCGCCAGCGAACTGGGCAAGCGTGGCATTGCGTTCATCTGCTCCCGTGAGAAAGAAGCCGGCGACAGCCTCGGCCCACAACTCAAGAAAGCCTTCGGCGGCGTGTACATCGCCAACGAACGCTTCACCAAGGACAGCGCCAACACCTGGCTGGCTTCGGGCAAAGCGGATGCGGTGGCCTTCGGTGTGCCGTTTATTGCCAACCCGGACTTGCCAGCACGCTTGAAGGCAGATGCGCCGCTGAACGAAGCGCATCCGGAAACCTTCTATGGCAAAGGCCCAGTCGGCTACATCGACTACCCGACCCTGGCGCTGTGAGGTAAAAAGCTGAAATGAAAAAGCCCCGGTTCGCAGGAACCGGGGCTTTTTTACGCCTATCTTGTCGAGTACGCGGGACCTGAGAGCAATACTCCTTCACAACCGTGCAACAAAATCGCTACAAAATACTTAGGCGGCTACCTATCAACCGCTGGACAGCCCGTATATAAAGTCACCCCACTAATCAGGCGGAAGGACGATTGACTGTCCTTGGGCTTTACTGTTGACACAACCTGATGCAATTACGCATTTTGTCTTAATTGCGCAGACTGGGGCTCCAACGCAGCATGTCCAGCCCCGCATCCACCCAGCGTTCGGCTTCCTGATGTAACTGGAAGCTGTCGGGAACCAGCAGCCACTGGCCGATCAGCCCGTTGATGTAGGCATGGATGCACACCGCGCCACGGGTGGTATCAAGATTTTCCGGAAGTTGCCCGCGGTGGACCGCGTTACGCAAGGTCAGGCCGATGCGCAGGTTGCATTCGAGGCTATGGGTCTGACGTTGGCGACGCATGTCGCACATTTCATCGGTGAATTCGCACTTATGAAACAAGATCTCGTTGATGCGCCGGGTTTTCGGGTCCAGGGCCACTTGATGAAACAAATGAATCAACAGTTTGCGCATGCAGCCCAGCGGGTCGAGTTCGTCCTCGCTTTCACTGGCCCTGGCCAACTCGTCCAGCGGCTCATGCAGCGTGTCGAGCAGCGCCTGCAGCAAATCGGATTTATTACTGAAATGCCAGTAGATGGCACCCCGCGTCACGCCGGCCAGCGCGGCGATGTCCGCCAGCGTGGTCCGCGCGACGCCGCGTTCATAGAACGCTTGCTCGGCGGCTTGAAGAATCTGGCTGCGCGTTTCCTGAGCTTCCTCTTTGGTGCGACGAACCATGGCAGTACAACCTCAATCAGGACACTTGGGACTATCGTTAACGCAGAATTAACCGCCAGTACCGATAATCCGAATATTTGTGGGACGACACCGTCATGGGTGCCGAACGTAATGGAATCGAGGCTTTGGGCGTTGCTTTGTCAACACTCCGCGCAGCCTGTCAAGAGTTTACAAACAACCATGAACGTAAGTATATTGCGTAGCAAGCTACTTATCTACTCAGTGTTTGTTTTTTACCCTTCCACCCTTCTTGTGCGCATCCTGCGCGCCTGACCCGAGGATCTTCATGCAACTTAAGCCAGCTGTTACCGCTCTGGTCACTGCCGTCGCCCTGGCATCGCTGCTCAGCGGATGTAAAAAGGAAGAAGCGGCTCCGCCCGCTCAAATCCCTCAGGTCGGCGTGGTCACTATCCAACCGCAAGCCTTTACGCTCACCTCCGAATTGCCGGGTCGCACCACCGCGTACCGCATTGCGGAAGTGCGACCGCAGGTCAACGGCATCATTCTCAAGCGCCTGTTCAAGGAAGGCGGCGACGTGAAGGAAGGGCAACAGCTCTACCAGATCGACCCTTCGGTGTATGAAGCCACCCTGAAAAGCGCACAAGCGAGCCTGACCCAGAGCAAGTCGATCAGCGACCGCTACAAGCAGTTGGTCGATGAGCAAGCCGTCAGCCGTCAGGAGTACGACACTGCCGTCGCCAACCGCATGACGTCGGAAGCCAACGTGCAAACCGCCCAGATCAACGTGCGTTACACCAAAGTGTTCGCGCCGATCTCCGGGCGTATTGGTCGTTCTTCGGTGACCGAAGGCGCACTGGTCAGCAACGGCCAGGCCGATGCCATGGCCGTGATCCAGCAACTGGACCCGATCTACGTCGACGTCACACAGTCTTCGGCAGAAATGCTGAAACTGCGCCGCGACCTGGCCAGCGGCCAACTGGAAAAAGCCGGCGACAACGCCGCCAAAGTCAAGCTGACCCTGGAAGACGGCAGCGCCTATGGCGTGGATGGCAAGCTGGAGTTCTCCGAAGTGTCGGTCGACCAGACCACCGGTTCCGTGACCCTGCGCGCCGTGTTCCCGAACCCTGACCACACCTTGCTGCCGGGCATGTTCGTTCACGCCCAGTTGCAAGCCGGTGTGAACAGCAAGGCCATCCTGGCCCCGCAGCAAGGCGTAACCCGTGACCTCAAGGGCACTCCAACAGCGCTGGTCGTCAACGCCGACAACAAGGTCGAGCAGCGCGAACTGGTGGCCAACCGTACTTACGGCGCCTACTGGCTGGTGGAAAAGGGCTTGAACGCCGGCGACCGTGTGATCACAGAAGGCTTGCAGTACGTCAAGCCGGGCGCCGAGGTCAAGGTCAAGGCGGCCGACAACGCCAAACCTGCTGACGCCGGCAGTGCTGCTGCTCCTGCTGCCGCTGCTGGCAAAGGGGAGTAATCCATGTCGAAATTTTTTATCGACCGCCCCATTTTCGCCTGGGTTATTGCCCTGGTGATCATGCTGGTCGGGGCACTGTCGATCCTGAAGTTGCCCATCAACCAATACCCGGCCATCGCGCCGACCGCCATCGACATCCAGGTGACCTACCCAGGCGCGTCCGCACAAACCGTGCAGGACACCGTGGTGCAGGTCATCGAGCAACAGCTCAACGGTATCGACAACCTGCGTTATGTTTCCTCGGACAGTAACTCCGACGGCAGCATGACCATCACCGTAACGTTCAACCAGGGTACCAACCCGGACATCGCCCAGGTTCAGGTGCAGAACAAACTGAACCTGGCGACTCCACTGCTGCCGCAAGAAGTGCAGCAGCAGGGTATCCGCGTGACCAAGTCGGTGAAGAACTTCCTGATGGTGATCGGTCTGGTGTCGGAAGACGGCAGCATGACCAAGGACGACCTGTCCAACTACATCGTGTCGAACATCCAGGACCCGATTTCCCGGACCGCAGGTGTCGGTGACTTCCAGGTGTTTGGTTCGCAGTACGCCATGCGCATCTGGCTTGACCCAAGCAAGCTGAACAATTACCAGCTCACGCCAGTGGATGTCAGCACCGCGATCTCCGCACAGAACGTGCAGGTGGCTACCGGCCAACTGGGTGGCCTGCCTGCCCTGCCCGGCACTCAGTTGAACGCGACCATCATTGGCAAGACGCGCCTGCAGACGGCGGAGCAGTTCGGCAACATCCTGATGAAAGTCAATACAGACGGCTCCCAGGTACGCCTGAAGGATGTCGCGCGTATTGAGCTGGGTGGCCAGAACTACAGCATCGCTGCACAGTTCAACGGCAAGCCGGCTTCCGGTATGGCGATCAAGCTGGCTTCGGGCGCCAACGCCCTGGACACCGGCAAAGCAATCCGTGCCACCGTAGCGCAGCTCGAACCCTTCTTCCCGCCAGGCATGAAGGCGGTGGTGCCGTATGACACCACCCCGGTCGTGACCGAATCGATCTCCGGCGTAGTCCATACCCTGGTCGAAGCGATCGTGCTGGTGTTCCTGGTGATGTTCCTGTTCCTGCAGAACTTCCGTGCCACCATCATCACCACCATGACCGTACCGGTGGTGCTGTTGGGTACCTTCGGGATCCTGGCGGCGTTCGGTTTCACCATCAACACCTTGACCATGTTCGGCATGATCCTGGCCATCGGCTTGCTGGTGGATGACGCCATCGTCGTGGTGGAAAACGTCGAGCGGGTGATGGCCGAGGAACACCTGTCGCCCAAAGAAGCGACGGTCAAGTCCATGGGCCAGATCCAGGGTGCCCTGGTGGGTATTGCCCTGGTACTGTCGGCGGTACTGTTGCCGATGGCATTCTTCGGTGGTTCCACCGGTGTGATCTACAAACAGTTCTCCATCACCATCGTTTCGGCCATGGCGTTGTCGGTACTGGTTGCGCTGATCTTCACCCCGGCCTTGTGCGCCACCATGCTCAAGCCGATCGACCCGGAAAAACACGGCCAACCCAAGCGTGGTTTCTTCGGCTGGTTCAACCGCACCTTCGACCGTGGCGTACTGAGCTACGAGCGCGGCGTGGGTAACATGATCAAGCACAAGATCCCGGCGTTCCTGGTGTACGCACTGGTTATCGCCGGCATGATCTGGCTGTTCATGCGCATCCCTGCGGCGTTCCTGCCCGATGAAGACCAGGGCGTGATCTTTGCCCAGGTACAGACGCCGGTCGGTTCTACGGCTGAACGGACGCAAAAAGTCATCGACGATATGCGCATCTTCCTGCTCAACGACAAGGAAGGCGAGCCGGGCGAAGGCAAAGGCGTGAAATCGGTATTTACCGTAAACGGCTTCAACTTCGCCGGTCGTGGCCAAAGCTCGGGCCTGGCCTTTGTGATGCTCAAGCCGTGGGACGAACGTGACGCCTCCACCTCGGTGTTCGAGATCGCCAAGCGCGCCCAGGGCTACTTCATGCAGACCTTCAAGGACGCCATGGTATTTGCCATCGTGCCGCCGTCTGTACTGGAACTGGGTAACGCCACGGGCTTCGACGTGTTCCTGCAAGACCAGGGCGGTGTCGGCCACGATAAATTGATGGCGGCGCGTAACCAGTTCCTCGGTATGGCAGCACAAAGCAAGATTCTGGCAGGTGTGCGCCCCAACGGCGTGAACGATGAGCCGCAGTACGAGCTCACCGTCGACGACGAGAAGGCCAGTGCCCAAGGCATCACCCTGTCGAGCATCAACCAGACCCTGGCGATTGCCCTGGGTGGCAGCTACGTCAACGACTTCATCGACCGCGGTCGGGTGAAGAAGGTGTACGTACAAGGTGAAGCCGCCAGCCGCATGTCGCCTGAAGACCTGAACAAATGGTACGTGCGCAGCGACTCCGGGAAGATGGTGCCGTTGTCCGCCATCGCGTCGGGCAAGTGGATCTTCGGTTCGCCGAAACTCTCGCGCTACAACGGTGTAGCGGCGATGGAAATCCTCGGTACTCCGGCACCGGGTTACAGTACCGGTGACGCCATGGCCGAAGTCGAGCGTATTGCCAAGCAACTGCCGGCAGGTATTGGCTATGCGTGGACCGGTCTGTCGTACGAAGAACGTCTGTCCGGCTCCCAGGCACCTGCGCTGTACGCCCTGTCGCTGCTGGTAGTGTTCCTCTGCCTCGCGGCCCTGTACGAAAGCTGGTCGATCCCGATCGCGGTGATCCTGGTAGTGCCCCTGGGGGTTGTGGGTGCGTTGATAGCGACCAGCATGCGCGGGTTGTCCAACGACGTGTTCTTCCAGGTGGGCCTGTTGGTAACGGTGGGCTTGGCGGCGAAAAACGCCATCCTGATCGTGGAGTTTGCCAAAGAGCTCCACGAACAAGGCAAAGGCATCGTCGAGGCGGCCATCGAGGCGTCACGCATGCGTCTGCGGCCGATCATCATGACCTCCATGGCGTTCATCCTCGGCGTATTGCCGCTGGCGATCTCCTCGGGTGCAGGTTCGGGCAGCCAGCACGCCATCGGTACCGGTGTCATCGGCGGTATGATCACGGCCACTGTATTGGCGATCTTCTGGGTGCCGTTGTTCTTCGCAACCGTATCCGCTGCTGGCGAGCGTAAAAAGACTGACACAACTGAAACCCCTAAAGAGGCTGGCCAATGAGCAAGTCGCTACTTTCCCTAGCCGTCACGGCATTCGTGCTCAGTGGCTGCTCGCTGATACCTGACTATCAGCGCCCCGAAGCGCCGGTGGCCGCACAGTTCCCGCAGGGGCCGGCGTATTCGTCGGCCCAGGCGCCGAGCCAGGCCGCTGCCGAGCAGGGCTGGAAGCAGTTTTTCCATGACCCTGCCCTGCAACAGCTGATCCAGACCGCGCTGGTGAACAACCGTGACCTGCGTGTCGCGGCCCTGAACATCGACGCGTATGCCGCGCAATACCAGATCCAGCGCGCCGACCTGTTCCCGGCCGTTTCGGCCACGGGCAGCGGCAGCCGTTCGCGCACTCCGGCCCGCCTGTCGCAGACTGGCGAGTCGACCATCAGCAGCCAATACTCGGCCGGTCTCGGGATCAGTTCTTATGAGCTGGACCTGTTCGGTCGCGTGCGCAGCCTGAGTGAAGAAGCCCTGCAAAAGTACTTCGCCACTGAAGAAGCGCGGCGCAGCACCCAGATCAGCCTGGTGGCCAGCGTGGCCAATGCCTACCTGACCTGGCAGGCCGACAAGGAACTGCTCAAGCTCACCCAGGACACCCTGGATGCCTACGAGCAGAGCTTCAAGCTCACCTCGCGCAGCAACGAAGTCGGCGTGGCCTCGGCCCTCGACCTGAGCCAGTCGCGGACCTCGGTGGAAAACGCCCGGGTTGCCCTGGCACGCTATACCCGCCAGGTGGCCCAGGACGAAAACAGCCTGACCCTGCTGCTGGGCACCGGCCTGCCGGCGAATATCACCAGCAAGCCGCTGTCGGATGACCTGCTCAGCGAAGTGCCGGCCGGCTTGCCATCGGACCTGCTGCAACGTCGTCCCGACATTGTGCAAGCCGAGTACAACCTCAAGGCGGCCAACGCCAACATCGGCGCGGCGCGTGCCGCGTTCTTCCCGAGCATCACCCTGACCGCCAGCGCCGGCACCGCAAGCCCGAACCTGGGCGGTTTGTTCAAGGGCGGTTCGGGCACCTGGTCGTTCGCCCCGCAGATCAACATCCCGATCTTCAACGCCGGCAGCCTGCGCGCCAGCCTGGACTATTCGAAGATCCAGAAAGAGATCAATGTGGCGAACTACGAGAAGGCGATCCAGACCGGCTTCCAGGAAGTGTCCGACGGCCTCGCCGCACGTGAAACCTACAAGCAGCAACTGGATGCCCAACGCGGCTTCGTCGCAGCCAACCAGGATTACTACCGCCTGGCCGAGCGTCGCTACCGCATTGGTGTCGACAGCAACCTGACGTTCCTCGATGCCCAACGCCAACTGTTCAGTGCCCAGCAATCGCTGATCACCGACCGCCTGGCGCAGCTGACCAGCGAGGTCAACCTGTACAAGGCCCTCGGCGGCGGCTGGAACGAGCAGACCGCGAAGAACGAGCCGTTGAAAGAAGAAGCACCGGCGCTGAAGTTGTTCTGATGGTGTTGTAAAAAGTCGCACCGCTGCAAAAAAAACCGCTTCCCTCACCGGAAGCGGTTTTTTTATGCCTCACTTTTGCCCTGATAACTTGCGTTCGATCATCGCCCACAACCCGCCCTTCCCCACTTTCCTCGCCCCCGCACCGCCCCGCACCATGGCCGCCACCTGCATAAACCCAATAACAACAGGTCCTTTCGCCATGAGCACTTTCCACCCGCGCCGGCTGCTGCTGGCAACCGCTGTCGCCAGTCTCGCCCTGCCCGTCGTCGCCGAAGAACACGGTTTTCTCGAAGACGCCAGCGCCAACCTCAACCTGCGCAATTTCTTCTTCAACCGCAATTACACCAACCCCACCAAGGCCCAGGGGGGTGCGCAGGAGTGGACCCAGAGCTTCATCCTCGACGCCAAGTCCGGCTTTACCCAGGGCACTGTAGGTTTCGGCGTGGATGTGTTGGGGTTGTATTCGTTGAAGCTCGATGGCGGACGCGGCACCGGGGGTACCCAACTGCTGCCGTTGGATCATGATGGCCGCCCTGCGGATGAATTCGGGCGCCTGGGCGTGGCGTTCAAGGCGCGCATTTCCAAGACGGAAGTGAAGGTCGGCGAGTGGATGCCGGTGCTGCCGATCCTGCGCTCAGACGACGGCCGCTCCCTGCCGCAAACCCTGCGCGGCGGCCAGATCACTTCCAAAGAAATCGATGGCCTGACCCTCTACGGCGGCCAGTTTCGTGCCAACAGCCCGCGGGACGACAGCAGCATGAACGACCTGTCGATGTTCGGTAAAACCGCGTTCACCTCCGACCGCTTCAACTTCCAGGGCGCCGAGTACGCGTTCAACGACAAGCGCACCCAGATCGGCCTGTGGAATGCCCAACTCAAAGACATCTACAGCCAGCAGTTCATCAACCTGATCCACAGCCAACCGCTGGGCAACTGGACCCTGGGCGCCAACCTCGGTTTTTTCTACGGCAAGGACGACGGCAGCGCCCGCGCCGGCGAGCTGGACAACAAGACCTGGTCGGGCCTGTTCTCCGCCAAGTACGGCGGCAACACCTTCTACCTCGGCCTGCAGAAACTCACCGGCAACAGCGCCTGGATGCGCGTTAACGGAACCAGCGGCGGCACCCTGGCCAACGACAGCTACAACGCCAGCTACGACAACGCCCAGGAGAAATCCTGGCAAGTACGCCACGACTACAACTTCGCCGCCCTCGGTGTGCCGGGCCTGACCCTGATGAACCGCTACATCAGCGGCAGCAACGTGCACACCGGCACCGTCACCGACGGCAAGGAATGGGGCCGCGAAAGCGAACTGGGCTACACCGTGCAAAGTGGCAGCCTGAAAAACCTGACGGTGCGCCTGCGTAATTCCAGCATGCGCCGTGACTACAGCAACAATGAGTTCGATGAAAACCGGTTGATCGTCAGTTACCCGATCAGCCTGCTGTAAGACCGAATTACATTTCTGGAGGAACCATCTGAAGCGTCAGGACAATTCCAGGAGACAGGGTCAATACCAGGCCCCCTATAGGGATTACACATGGACGTTTCAAACCGTATTGCACACGCTCAACCCAACCTGCCTGCCGGGGCGCACAGTTCGACGACTGCGCGCCCTACAGCCTTCAACAATAGCCACTATGGCCTTGTATTACGCCCCCGCCCGGTACTCACGCCCGACAACCCGGTCCAAGCTCACCGACACCCCTTTCTGGATGACGACAATTTAAAAGCCAGCGGCCAGTCGGTGTGGGAGCAAGACAACTCCTTCAGCCTGAACAACAGTCTGATCCTTGAAACCGGCGACAAGGCCGACCAGGTCCATATCAGCCAGACGTACTCCGGCCAACTGGATGTTCGGGTCAACGGCCAGTTATATCGTTTTGACAGTCAGGATAAAGACGGTAAAGCACTCACCTTTCATCTCAAGACCCACGGCGGTAACGACAACATCCGCATCGACGCCAACGTGACGCAGCCCGTCATCGTGGAGGCTGGCGACGGCAATGACCGTGTGCAGGCCGGCGCGGGCTACACCCGCCTGTTCGGTGGTAAAGGCGACGATGTGCTGCGCCTGGGTAGCGGCCTTGGCTATGCCGAAGGTAACGACGGTGACGACACACTCATCGGCGGTACGGGCGACAACGTGATGTACGGCAACAACGGCAATGACCGCCTCTACGCCGGTGCGGGTGCAAAAAGCAAAACCAGCTACCTGGATGGCGGTAACGGTAAGGATTTACTGTACGCGGGCAACGGTCATACCGTGTTGCATGGAGGGCCCGGTGACGATCGCTTGATCGGCCACGATCGCAGCACGTTCTACACCGGCAGTGGCTGCGACAAGGTGATTGCCAATCGCCCTGGCGACCGGATCTACGCTCAAGCGGGCGATACGATCAAGCGCCTCAACGGCTCGGTGTTGACCACCGTCACAACCGACCAGTCGTCGCTTGTAGGTTTTCGCATCAAGGGCTCTGCCGATTTTATTCAAAGGGTCGAAGACGATCTGGCCTTGCTGCGCAGTTCTCCCCAGGGCAAACAGATGCTGGCCGAGATGAATGCGATCGCCCTACGTAACGGCGCACCGGTGATGCTTATGGAGGATCGGGTCGACGTGGGTAGCGGCTACGTTTATGGCAGTCAGGAACTTAAGGCATTGCTGCAATACGAACGGCCCCCCGTGGTGGGGGACGACCCCAAGTGGGGGTTTATGGTCGACGGTGTGCCGGGGTCTCGGGCTGACCGGGCTGAAATCATCTACAACCGTTCCGCCCTGAACGTACTGGGTGCCAGCACGTACTCACCGATCACGACGCTCTATCACGAAATGGTTCATGCCTATAACGCTGGTAACGGCACGGCTTTATCGGGCTCGACCACTGAAACATTCGAGGGCGAGCAACACGATGTCCCCAACAGCGAACGTCAGGCCGTAGGGCTGCCCACCACACCCGCGACCGTCCCCAACCCCAAACCCTTCACTGAAAACGCCTTGCTTGAAGAGATGGGCAAGCCACTGCGCACACAATACGTGGGCTGACCCCTAGCGATGCTCGTTTGTCAGCCTGTAACCTCCCACCGCCCATCTTGCTGTATGGTGCGCGCCTGCCGCTGCTGATCCACCCCGCAGCGGCCTTCCATTCGAGCCCGCGCACACCATGAAATCCTTCGCCATCGCATCCGCCGTGCTGACCCTGGCCTTGAGCCTCAGCGGTTGCATTGGCTCGCCCATCGCCCTGACGCCAGAGACCGAACAGCGCCTGCAAACCCAGGCGCCGATCCGCTTCCTGCTGACCTTCGATGACGGCCCGAGTGCGTCGGGCTACAACAACCCGAGCCGGTCGGTGATAGCCGACCTGGCGCAGAACCCGGTGCTGCCGCAGATCAAGGCGGTGTTCTTCCTGCAGACCGAAGCGGCTCGCTCCGGCGGCAGCTCACGGGGTCGCAAGACCATGGAGCGCGAGTATGCGGCCGGTCACATCCTGGCCTTCCACACCGCCACCGGGTTTCACACCAACCACCGCTGGCTGAACGACGCGGAACTGGAAAGCACCCTCACCCGAGGCGCGGCCGATATCGCCGCGATCACCGGCAGCCTGCCGGTGCTGGTGCGCCCGCCGTTCTGGAATTACGACCGCCGCACCTTCGCCGCCTATCAGCGCCATGGCATGCACGTGCTGCTCACGGATTTAAGTGCCAATGACGGCAAGATCTGGGGCTTCAACGGCAGCCCGCGCAGGCGCGCCAATCTGTATCGACAGTTGTCGGTAGTGCGCGAGCGCATTGCGTTGGGTGAGTTGCCGACGGTGGACGGTGTGATACCGGTGGTGGTGACCTTCCACGACATCAACCGCTACACCGCGCGGCATATGCAGGAGTACCTGCAGATCCTGCTGGACAGCGCCCGGATCAACGGCCTGAAGACGTCCGCGGAGCCCTTCTACACCGACACGGCCCAGCTTCAGCGCGCGGCGCTGGCGCGTACGGTCAAGGATGTGAGTGAAGAGGTGCATCTGCCTGGCGTGTGGAATTGGGTGTGGGACGCCGACTCCCACTGATGTTTAAAACCCGGTAAAGACTAGCGGTGGGAGCAGGCTTGCTCGCGAATGCGATGTGTCAGTCAGCACAGGTATTAACTGAACCACCGCTTTCGCGAGCAAGTCCGCTCCCACGTTTTGACCGTATTTCAACTCAGTCAGCCTGGCGCGACTCGACGCCCAGCTCATCCCACACCGATTCCGCCAGGTGAAACGTCGCATTCGCTGCCGGGATCCCGCAGTAGATCGCGCTCTGCATCAGCACTTCCTTGATCTCGGCGCGGGTGACGCCATTGCTCGCGGCGGCGCGCAGGTGCAGCTTGAGTTCTTCACCGCGGTTCATGCCGATCAGCATCGCGATGGTGATCAGGCTACGGGTGTGCCGGGGCAGACCGGGACGGGTCCAGATGTCACCCCAGGCATGGCGGGTAATCATTTCCTGGAACTCGCTGTTGAATTCGGTCAGGGCATTGAGGCTGCGGTCGACATGGGCGTCGCCCAGCACTTCGCGGCGCACCTGCAGGCCCTCGGCATAACGTTGTTTCTCGTCCACGAAAAGCTCCTCAGTGGCCCAACAAGAATTCAATGACGCAGTCGCTGAATGCCGCACCGGCCTGCACATTGGACAAGTGCGCCGCATAGAACTCGGCGTACTCTGCGCCCTGTACATGGTTCTGGATAAAGTGGCTGCCCGCAGGCGGTGTGACGGCATCTTCAGTGCCGGCAATGACCAGGGTCGGTACTGTGATCGAAGCCAGTTGCTCGCGGAAATCCGCGTCACGTACCGCTGCACAATTGGCGGCATAACCTTCGGGCGAAGTGGCCGCCAGCATGTCGGTAATCTGCTTGGCCTGGTACGGGTTGGCGGCCGCAAAGTCTGCGGTGAACCAGCGTGCAATCGATGCATCGCGCAGCGCTACCATCGCCGCTGCGCCATCACGCAGCACCATTTCAATGCGCGGGTTCCACACCTCGGGCGTGCCGATCTTGGCGGCGGTGTTGCACACCACCAGGCGCTGCAAACGCTGCCCGGCATTGATACCAAGCCATTGGCCAATCAGGCCGCCCATGGACAGCCCGCAAAAATGCGCGCGTTGGATATCCAGTGCATCCAGCAGCGCGATCACATCCTGACCGAGTTGCTCAATGCTGTAGGGGCCTGGGGTAACCAGGGATTTGCCATGGCCACGGGTATCGAAACGCAGCACGCGAAAATGCTGGGTGAAGGCCGGGATCTGGAGGTCCCACATGTGCAGGTCGGTGCCCAGCGAGTTGGAGAGCACCAGTACTGGCGCACCCTCAGGCCCGTCCAATTGGTAATGCAGTTCGCCCTCGGCGAGTTGTACAAATGCCACGGTGGTCTCCTCAAGCAAAGTGTTCGGCTACGGCGCGGGTGACCCAGGTGTGGGCCTGGCCCAGGTAGTGGGCAGGATCAAGCAAACGGTCCAGCTCAATCGCGGACAGTTCGGCGGTGACTTGCGGCTCGTCCGCCAGGACCGCACGCAGGTGCCGCCCCTCTGCGACGGCACGCTTGCAGCACTGCTCCAGCAGATGGTGGGCGGTTTCGCGACCGAGGCGCTGGGCAAGCACGATGCTGACGGCCTCGGCCAGTACCAGGCCGTGGGTCAGGTCGAGGTTTTGCGCCATGCGCTGCGGATCGACTTCCAGGCCTTCGCTCACCAGCAACGCCTGATGTAAAGCGCCGGACACCAAACGGCAGATCTCCGGCAGGGTTTCCCATTCCGCATGCCACAGGCCCAGGCTGCGTTCGTGCTCTTGGGGCATGGCGCTGAACATCGTCGAGACCAGGCCCGGCACTCGGGTAGCGGCGCTGATCAGCACGGCCGCACCCACCGGGTTGCGCTTGTGCGGCATGGTGGACGAGCCGCCCTTGCCCGGAGCCGACGGCTCGAACACCTCGGCAGCTTCGGTCTGCATCAACAAACTGATATCACGGCCCAATTTGCCCAGGCTGCCGGCGATCAGGCCGAGCACGCTGGCGAACTCTACCAAGCGATCCCGTTGGGTGTGCCAGGGTTGCTCGGGCAAGCTCAGTTGCAACTCAGCCGCCAGCGCTTCGGCCACCGGCATGGCCTGCTCACCAAGCGCTGCCAGGGTTCCGGATGCGCCGCCGAATTGCAGCACCAGCAAGCGCGGTTTCAGCGCCGTCAGGCGCTGGCGGTTGCGGGTAACCGCGCCCAGCCAACCGGCGATTTTCATCCCCAGGGTGACCGGCGTTGCATGCTGCAACCAGGTACGCCCGGCCAAAGGCACGTCGGCATATCGCTGGGCCTGGGCGGCAAGCCTATCCCCCAGGCGCACCAAATCCGCCTCGATCAACTCCACCGCCCGCCGCAGTTGCAGCACCAGGCCGGTGTCCATCACATCCTGGCTGGTCGCCCCCAGATGCACGTAGCGCTCAGCCCCGGCATCTTCACTGGCAATCAACTTACCCAGCGCCTTCACCAGCGGAATCGCCGAATTACCCGCCGTGGCAATCGCCGCGCCGAGGGCATCCACGTCATACAACGAGGCCAGGCACGCCTGGGCGATCGGTGCGACGGCGGCCTGGGGAATCACCCCGACCTGGGCCTGGGCCCGGGCCAAGCCCGCTTCAACATCCAGCATGCCCTGCAAGCGTCCCTGGTCGCAGAACACCTCGGCCATGCTGCCCGCCGTGAAGTAAGCGTCGAACAATTGATTGCTCGTGCGCAAAGTCATAACGCGTCCCTTATAGATCGTGGTGCAAGTACTCCGCCTGTTTCGGCAGACGCAAGCTGAACAGGAAGGCCACCGCCATCATGCCGGTGACGTACCAGTAGAAGGTGTTTTCCATGCCCATGGATTTGAGGCCCAGGGCCACGTATTCCGCCGAACCACCGAAGATCGCGTTGGCCACCGCGTAGGCCAGGCCTACCCCCAGGGCACGCACGTGAGGCGGGAACATTTCCGCTTTCACCAAGCCGCTGATGGAGGTGTAGAAACTCACAATGGCCAGGGCCAGGGAGATCAACACAAAGGCCAGGAATGGGTTGGTGACGGTTTTCAAGGTCAGCAGAATCGGCACCGTGCACAGGGTGCCGAGGGCGCCGAACCAGAGCATCGAGTTACGACGGCCGATCTTGTCCGAGAGCATGCCGAACAGCGGCTGCATGCACATGTACACAAAGAGCGCGCCGGTCATGATGTAGCTGGCGGTCTTGGCGTGCATGCCGGCCGTGTTCACCAGGTATTTCTGCATGTACGTGGTAAAGGTGTAGAAAATCAGCGAGCCGCCGGCGGTGTAGCCGAGCACGGTGATAAACGCCGCCTTGTGGTTGCGGAACAACGCAGCCACGCTGCCGGCGTCCTTGTCCTGGCGGGTTTCCTTGCTGGTGGTTTCCTTGAGGGTGCGACGCAGCAGCAGGGAGATCACCGCCGCAATGGCGCCGATCACGAACGGAATCCGCCAGCCCCAGGCGCGCAATTCTTCTTCGGTAAGGATCTGTTGCAAGATCACCACCACCAAAACCGCCAGCAGTTGCCCGCCGATCAGGGTTACGTACTGGAACGAGGCGAAGAAGCCGCGCTGGCCCTTGAGTGCGACTTCACTCATGTAGGTCGCGGTGGTGCCGTATTCGCCACCCACCGACAAGCCCTGGAACAGCCGCGCCACCAACAGCAACGCCGGGGCCCAGGCGCCGATGTCTTTGTAGGTGGGCAGGAAGGCGATCACCAGGGAACCGGCGCACATCATCAGCACCGAGATCATCATCGAGTTCTTGCGCCCGTGCTTGTCGGCCACCCGGCCAAACAGCCAGCCGCCGATCGGGCGCATCAGGAAGCCGGCGGCGAACACGCCGGCGGTGTTGAGCAGTTGGACCGTGGGGTCGTCCGACGGGAAGAACGCCGGCGCAAAATAAATGGCGCAGAAGGCATAGACGTAGAAGTCGAACCATTCGACGAGGTTGCCGGAGGATGCCCCTACGATCGCAAAAATCCGTTTGCTGCGTTCTTCTCCGGTGTAGTGGCTCGTTGTTGTTGTCATGTTTTTTCACTCAGTGGGAACGGTTATAGCCTAGACATACTTTGCAACAACCATGTCATGCAAGCGGACTTTTGGATATGTGTTGCCTGGTAGAGCCCTATCGGTGGGCTTTCCTCCGATAGGGCCCTAAGGTCAACTCAATAATCGAAGAACACCGTTTCCTTCTCTGTCCCCTGCAAAATCACATTCCACTGATACACCCCCGCCGCATCCTGCTGGGCAATCAAGGTACTGCGACGCTCGGCTGGCACACATGCCAGCAACGGGTCATCACCGTTCAGCGCCTCGCCCTCGAAATAAATCCGCGTCAGCAGGTGTTTCACCAAACCCCGGGCAAACACCAGCACTACTAGGTGCGGCGCCTGGGTAGTGCCCTTCAAGCCCGGCACGGCACCCGGCTTGATGGTGGTAAAGCGAAACCGCCCTTCGGCGTCCACCGGCACCCGGCCGAAACCTTCGAAGTTCGGATCGACGGCTTTGTCCTGCTCGTCTTCCGGATGGTCATATTTGCCGGCGGCATTGGCCTGCCAGACTTCGAGCATGGCGTCATTGACGACATCGCCGTTGCCATCCACCACTTGCCCGCTGATCGCCACGCGTTCGCCGAGGGTGGCGCTCACGGTCAGGTCTTCGCGGTTCAGCCAGGTCAGGCCGATGTGGTAGTACGGCCCGACGGTGTGGGACGTGGTCGCGTTGAGTGTCATCTCATTTCTCCATCGGCGTGGCGTCGCGGCCGCGCAGGACGATGTCCCAGCGGTAGCCGAGGGCATAGGAAGGAATGGTTTTTTCCAGGTCGAAACGGGCGATCAAGCGTTCCTTGGCCGAGGTGTCCGGCACGCAGTTGTAGATCGGGTCGTATTCCAGCAGCGGGTCGCCGGGGAAGTACATCTGTGTGACCAGTCGCGTCAGCACACTCGGGCCGAACAGCGAAAAGTGGATATGCGCCGGGCGCCACGCGTTGTGGTGGTTTCCCCACGGGTAGGCGCCGGGCTTGATGGTCTGGAACTGGTACCAGCCATCGGCGTCGGTGACGGTGCGACCGGTGCCGGTGAAGTTCGGGTCCAGCGGCGCGTCGTGCAGGTCGCGCTTGTGGTTGTAGCGGCCGGCAGCGTTGGCCTGCCAGATTTCCACCAGAATGCCCGGCACCGGCAAACCGTTCTCGTCCAGTACGCGGCCATGAATGATGATGCGTTCGCCTTGGGGCTCGCCGTCATGCTGGGCAGTGAGGTCGTTGTCCTTGGCGTTGACACGCTCGGCGCCGATGGTAGGGCCGGTGATTTCCGACAAGGAATGGGGCAGGAACACCAACGGCTGGGACGGCGAACGCAGGTTCGTCGACTGGTAGGCCGGGTGCAGGTAATCAGGTTGAGTGCCCGCTTGCGGGCGCCGGTATCCAGGCTTGTCACTCATGGTGCAGTCCTCTCTTATTAGATGCGTTCAATCGCCAGGGCCAAGCCTTGGCCGACGCCCACGCACATGGTCGCCAGGCCTTTGCTGCCGCCGGTTTTTTCGAGTTGGTGCAGGGCTGTCAGCACCAGACGCGCGCCGCTCATGCCCAGCGGGTGGCCAAGGGCGATGGCGCCGCCGTTCGGGTTGACCTGGGGTGCGTCGTCAGCGATGCCCAGTTCACGCAGCACGGCCAGGCCTTGGCTGGCGAAGGCTTCGTTGAGTTCGATGACGTCAAAATCGGTGACCGCCAGGCCGAGGCGCTCGACCAGCTTGCGCACGGCCGGCACCGGGCCGATGCCCATCACTCGCGGTGCAACACCGGCGCTGGCCATGCCCAATACACGGGCGCGGGCGGTCAGGCCGTGTTTCTTGACGGCTTCGGCGGAGGCCAGGATCAGCGCCGCCGCACCGTCGTTCACGCCCGAGGCATTGCCGGCGGTGACGGTCTTGTCGGGGCCATTGACCGGTTTGAGCTTGGTCAGGGCTTCCAGGGTGGTGTCCGCGCGCGGGTGTTCATCCTGTTCGACGACGGTTTCGCCTTTTTTATGGGCGACCCGTACCGGCACAATTTCTTCGGCGAAAAAGCCAGCGGCCTGGGCCGCTGCGGTGCGTTGCTGGCTGCGCAGGGCAAAGGCGTCCTGGTCGGCGCGGGACACGTGGTAATCGTCGGCGACATTATCGGCGGTCTGCGGCATGGCATCCACGCCGTACTGCGCCTTCATCAACGGGTTGATAAAACGCCAGCCGATGGTGGTGTCCTCCAGCTTCATAGTGCGCGAAAACGCTGCGTCGGCCTTGCCCATCACGAACGGCGCGCGGGACATCGACTCGACGCCACCGGCAATCGCCAGCTCCATTTCGCCGCTGGCGATGGCGCGGAAGGCGGTACCGATCGCGTCCATGCCCGAGGCGCACAAGCGGTTGAGGGTCACGCCGGGAATGCTTTCCGGCAGGCCCGCCAGCAACAGCGCCATGCGCGCCACGTTGCGGTTGTCTTCACCGGCCTGGTTGGCGCAGCCGAGGAAAACCTCGTCGACTGCCGTCCAATCCACCGAAGGATTGCGCTCAATCAGCGCCTTGATCGGCAACGCTGCCAGGTCATCGGCACGCACGGTGGACAGGCCACCGCCGAAACGACCGATGGGAGTGCGGATGGCATCACAGATAAATACATCGCGCATCAGGCTTCTCCCGGCGCTTGGCCATGGGCGGCCGCGGTGCGTGCTTCAAGGTCACGCAGGGCGGTCAGCTCTACGTCTGTCGGTTCGGCGGTGGTGTCGACCTGGTCGGCAAAACGAATCGCCCAACCGGTGGCGGCCACCACTTGCTCACGGGTCACGCCAGGGTGCAACGCGGTGACCACGAACTCATGGGTGCCCGCTTCCGGCTCCATGATGCACAGGTCGGTAATAATCCCTACAGGCCCCGCCCCTGGCAGACCCAGGCGTTTGCGCGAATCGCCGCCTTCGCCATGGCCGACCGAGGTGATGAAGTCGAGCTTGTCGACAAACGAACGCGCCGACTGCTTGAGGATGATCAGCACGCTCTTGGCCGAACCGGCGATTTCCGGCGCGCCACCGGCACCCGGCAGGCGTACTTTAGGCTGATGGTAGTCACCGACCACGGTAGTGTTGATGTTGCCGAAACGATCGACCTGGGCCGCGCCGAGAAAGCCCACGTCGATGCGCCCGCCTTGCAGCCAATAGCGAAAGATCTCACCGGTCGGTACGACGGTGTCGGCGGTTTCCGCCAGCTCGCCATCACCGATGGACAGTGGCAGTACCGACGGCTTGGCGCCAATCGGGCCAGACTCGTAGATCAACACCACGTCTGGCGACGAGGTCAGGCGCGCCAAGTTGGCCGCCTTGGACGGCAGGCCGATGCCGACAAAGCACACGGAACCGTTCTTGAGGCGGCGCGCAGCGGCGACGGTCATCATTTCATTGGTCGAGTAAGCCATTATTTGGCCTCCTGCGCGGTGGCCAGCTTGGCCTGGAATTCGGTGAAGTCGGCAGTGCCGTGGATGTATTCGTTGATCCAGGCGGTGAAAGTCCCACGGTCGCGGGCGATCGGGTCCCACGCCTGGTAGAAGCGGTTATCACGCTCGTTGTAGCCATGGGCGTAGGACGGATGCGCGCCACCCGGCACATGGCACACCGCGGTCAGCGCCCAGGTCGGGAGCACGCAGCTGTTCATCGGCGCATTCAGGTCATCGACAATTTCTTCAACGGTGACGATGCAGCGCTTGGCGGCCAGGGCCGCTTCTTTCTGCACACCGAGAATGCCCCACAGCAACACATTGCCCTTGCGGTCGGCCTTTTGTGCGTGGATTACGGTGACATCCGGACGCACCGACGGCACCGCCGCCAGCACTTCGCCCGTGAACGGGCAGGTGACGGTCTTGATCAGCGGGTTGACCTTGGGCAAGTCGGAGCCGGCGTAGGCGCGCAGTACCGCGAACGGCAGGCCCGAGGCACCGGCGACGTAGGCATTGGCCAGGTCGGCATGGCTGTGTTCTTCGATTTCCAGCGGTTGCGGCCATTGCTTCTCGACCGCGTCCCGCAGGCGATGCAGGGAGCCCACGCCAGGGTTTCCGCCCCAGGAGAAAATCAGCTTGCGGGCGCAGCCGGCACCGATCAACTGGTCGTAGATCAGGTCAGGCGTCATACGCACCAGCGTCAGGTCTTTCTTGCCCTGACGAATGATTTCATGACCCGCTGCCGTAGGGATCAGATGGGTGAAGCCTTCCAGTGCGACGGTGTCGCCGTCGTTCACAAATTGCTTCACCGCGTCACGCAGCGCGAGGATTTCAGCCATGGGTTTCGGGCTCCCGGTATGGATCGAAAAAGGCGCTGAGGGGGCGCCGAAGTGCTTGAAGATTAAGCCGGGGAAATGGGCCAAACAATCCGATAATCGACTCAGCGTTCGATTATCGAACGGATTGTTGCCTGGCTAATCATCTGGAGGAACGCGGTAAATGTGGGAGCTGGCTTGCCTGCGACAGCATCGCCGGCCAGCCAGCTCCCACAGGGGCAGCGGTATCCTCAGGTAGCGTCGGCGTGGCTGACCATGCCTTTGATGACGACAGCGGCGGTTGCCAACGCAGCGGGGATCACCAACGCCGTGAGCACTTGTTCGAAGTTCCAGCCCAGGCCCAGTAAGGTCGCCCCCATCCAGGCGCCGAGAATCGCGCCGAAGCGACCGATGCCAAGCATCCACGACACGCCCGTGGCGCGGCCCTGGGTCGGATAGAAACGTGCAGCCAATGAAGGCATCGCCGACTGGGCACCGTTGACGCACATCCCGGCAATCAGCACCAGGGTTGCCAGTAGGGTGATATTGCCCAGGCTCTGGCCTACCGCGTAGGCAAACACCCCGGCCAGCAGGTAGAAGCTGCCGATGACCTTGTGCGGATTGAACCTGTCCATCGCCCAGCCCACGCCCACCGCACTCAGCACGCCACCAAACTGGAACAAGGCGCCGATGAATGCGGCCTGTTCCAGGCTGGCCCCGCTGTCACGCATCAGGGTCGGCAACCAACTGGTGAGCAGATAGACGATCACCAAGCCCATGAAGTAGGTGAGCCACAGCAGCAACGTACCGGCGCTGTAGGTGCCGGAGAAGATCACCGCAAACACGTTGCGCGCCTTGACGGTTTTTTGCTCGGGTACGCTGAAGCTGGTGGCTTGGCCGACGATAACGGGATCAATGGGAGACAGGGTTTTGCGCACCTTGTCGGTGCCGCGATTGCGCACCACCAGGTAGCGTGCCGACTCCGGTAGCCACAGCATCAGCACCACCACCAGGATCAATGGCAGGATGCCGCCGATCAGCAACAAAGCATGCCAGCCAAACGCCGGGATCAGCTTGGCCGAGATAAACCCGCCACCGGCCATGCCCAGGTTGAAGCCGCAGAACATACTGGTCACCAACAGCGACTTGTGGCGTTCCGGCGTGTATTCGGACAGCAGCGTCGTGGCATTCGGCATGCCGGCGCCCAGTCCCAGTCCAGTGAGAAAACGCAGCACCAGCAACTGATCGACGTTGCTGCTGTAGGCGGAGGCCAAGCTGAACGCGCCAAACACCAGTACCGCGCCCACCAGCACCACTTTACGGCCGAAGCGGTCGGCCAATGGTCCGGAACCCAGGGCACCAAACACCATGCCGATCAACGCGGCACTCATCACCGGGCCGAGGCTGGCGCGGTCGATGCCCCAGTCCTGGGACAGCGCCGGCGCGATAAAGCCCATGGCGGCGGTGTCGAGGCCATCGAGGAACACAATCAGGAAACACAGGATCACCACGCGCCACTGATAACGTGACAGTGGCTGGGCGTTGATGAAGGACTGAACGTCTAATGGGGTACCGACAGAAGGCTGATTCATTGTTTTTATTTCCACACCGATGGCGGGCTGACGACCTGGGGTCGTCATTATTATTGGTGCGCTTGAACAGCGCTGCCGCACATTAATAAGCCGGGGGAAACACCGTCAATTGAGCAAACCGGGATCTGTGCGGTGACCGAACAGCTTAGGCGAACAGTTGCGCGCTCAACTCACGGCTAGCGCTGAGCATGTTCGGCAGAAAGCGCTGTTCCAGCTCACTGCGGCTGACGCGTCCGGCATGGGTGCTGACGTTCAGCGCGGCCAGCACCTGACCCGATGCGTCATACACCGGCACCGCGATGGATCGCAGGCCTTGCTCCAACTCCTGGTCGACGATGCACCAGCCCTGCTGACGCACTTGTTGCAGGCATTCGAACAGCGCCGCGGGTGTGGTCAGGGTGCGGCTGGTCTTGGTTTGCAGGTCGGCATGGTCGAGGTAATCCTGCAGCGAGGCGTCGTCCAGCGCGGCAAGCAGGATGCGTCCCATGGAGGTGCAATAGGCCGGCAGGCGCCCACCCACCGACAGGTCCACGGAAATCAGGCGCTGGGTGGTGGCCGAACGGGCAATGTACAGAATGTCGTCGCCTTCGAGGGTGGCCATGTTGCAGGCTTCGTGGAGCTGCTCGCTCATGCGGTCCAGATAGGGCTGGGCCGACACGGCCAACGGCGTGGAAGACAAATAGGCATGGCCGAGGGTCAGGACTTTGGGCAGCAGCGAATAGGTCCGCCCGTCGGTAGTGGCGTAGCCGAGCTTGATCAGGGTATGCAGGCAACGTCGCACGGCGGCGCGGGGGATTTCCGTGCGGTGGCTGATCTGGGCGATGGTGAGGTGGCGCTTGCGTTCCTGGAATGCCTGCACCACGGCCAAGCCGCGGGCCAGGGACGTCATGAAGTCCGGATCACCGGTAAATGCCTGGATACGCTTGGCCGGAGAGGCAACGATCGGCGGCGCTACTGACGCGAAAGAGTTGCGCAATTGATCGTTCATATCGGGATCCTTTCTCTTATTGTCGACCGCAAGGGAGGTTCGGCTGCTATTACAAGCCGCGTCAGCCGGGATGCACAAGGCAGCGCTGACAACATTGTGCGATTATCGGACGATCATTCGATTATCGCAATTTTCCGGTTCGCGCCGTAGGCCAGCCCGCAGGATTGGGTAAAAGCAAACGGTGCTTATTAACCTGTTAAGTTGGGTAGAATTTATGACGCCAGAATTCACGCAGTTACCCGCGCGACGGTGTAACAAAACGCTCACACAAAGTTGACGGTTTTTAACTTTAAGCTGATAGTGTTATTCGAACGCGCCGCTATAATGTGCGCTATGCGCAGGTTCACCTGGTTTGTTTATCAGGTCGGGGCCACGCCAGATGATGCACCCGCTGTGCATGGTCGAAACTACATGCCTTGAATGCCCCCACTAAACAAGTGGCCGCGTGTGCTTATTCCAAACTTGAACGTTTCAACTTGGAACACGCGAGGACGCATGCCGGCATAAAGCTGCAACGTATTAACACTCAACTCAATTAGGTAGCAATGTGACGAAAGATGAACTGCGCGCGGAACTTGAGCGCCAGGAGCAACGTTACAAGGACGTTTACGGCGGGGAAGTCACCACCTACGCCGCCCAGCCTGAGCCTGAACGCAAACCCTGGCGCAAGCGAGCCAGCCTGCTCGACCAGGCATTTGCCCAGGAAATCCAAAAGATTGAACAAGAGCTGAAAACCGAAGAGCCATGAGCGATCCGGTCTGAGCCACAAGGTTCTGCCTCGGCTGCCGGCACATAGCCAGCAGCCGGCAACCTTGAATCCCACCACCATCGGTAAAATTTCATACAAATGTTTCAGGCGTGACGTTTTTGTGACAAAACCCCGCCCTGAGGCCTCTGCGCTTTATAAATCAAAGACTTGCCAAAGCCCCGAAAACCCTGGGATGCACGCCTTTCACGGTGTTTTTTTCGGTGAAGATTGTTACCGATGAGCAGCTAGTGCATCGATTACTGAGGTTTTCTGGCATAATCGCGCCCCCTTACGACCGGGTCAGAAAACCTTCATGATCGATTTATTCAGCGGACTGGATGCTTGGGTTCTCGTGAGCCTGTTGCTCGCCCTGGCCTTTGTCCTCGCCTTCGAGTTCATCAATGGCTTTCATGACACCGCTAACGCGGTGGCCACAGTCATCTATACCAAAGCCATGCCGCCGCACTTGGCCGTGTTCTTCTCCGGGGTGTTCAACTTCCTCGGCGTGTTGCTCGGTGGTGTCGGCGTCGCCTACGCCATCGTGCACTTGCTGCCGGTGGAGTTGCTGATCAATGTGAACACCGGCCATGGCTTGGCGATGGTCTTCTCTTTATTGGCGGCGGCGATCACCTGGAACCTGGGCACCTGGTACTTCGGTATCCCGGCTTCCAGCTCCCACACCCTGATCGGTTCGATCCTCGGTGTCGGCCTGGCCAATGCCCTGATCAACGATATTCCCCTGGCTGACGGTGTGAACTGGCAGAAAGCCGTGGATATCGGCGCCTCGCTGGTGTTCTCGCCAATGGCCGGCTTCCTGGTCGCAGCCCTGGTGCTGATCGGCCTGAAGTGGTGGCGTCCGCTGTCGAAGATGCACAAGACCCCGGACCAGCGCCGCAAGCTCGACGACAAGAAACACCCGCCGTTCTGGAACCGCCTGGTGCTGGTGATTTCCGCCATGGCCGTGAGTTTCGTACACGGTTCCAACGACGGCCAGAAAGGCATCGGCCTGATCATGCTGGTGCTGATCGGTATCGTACCGGCGCAGTTCGTCCTCGACCTGGGCAGCACCACATACCAGATCGAACGTACCCGCGATGCGACCGTGCATCTGAGCCAGTTCTACCAGCGCAATAACGCCACGCTCGGTGAGTTCCTGGCCCTGGGCAAAAGCGTGAAAAATGATCTGCCGGGCAAGTTCCAGTGCAACCCGCAACAGACCGAGCCCACCATCAACGCGCTGGTCGACACCTTGAAAGGCGTGTCCGACTATCATTCGCTGACCTCTGACCAGCGTATTGAAGTGCGTCGCTATTTGCTCTGCCTGGATGACACCGCGAAAAAAGTCGGCAAGCTGCCAGGCTTGGATGCACGTGAAAAGTCCGACCTCGACAAGCTGCGCAAAGACTTGACCGCCACCACCGAGTACGCCCCGTTCTGGGTCATCCTCGCCGTTGCACTGGCCCTGGGCCTGGGCACCATGGTGGGCTGGAAGCGCGTCGTACTGACCATCGGTGAGAAGATCGGCAAGCAAGGCATGACCTATGCCCAGGGCATGTCGGCGCAGATCACCACCGCGACCATGATTGGCTTCGCCAACATCTTTGCGCTGCCGGTCTCCACCACCCACGTGCTGTCTTCCGGCGTGGCCGGCACCATGGTCGCGAATAAAAGCGGTCTGCAAGGTGGCACGGTGAAGACCATCCTGATGGCCTGGGTCCTGACCCTTCCGGCCACCGTGGCCTTGTCGGCCGGGTTGTTCTGGTTGGCATCCAAAGCGCTGGGTAGTTGATAACCTGCCTGTCATAAAAAAGGTGCGATCCGCGAGGATCGCACCTTTTTTTATGTTCGTATTTCTGTAGAAGCCGGTTCCTACAGGGAATGGCGTTAATTCGAACGCAAAAAAAAGGGCGACCGAAGTCGCCCAAAATGCCTTGCGTGCTCATGTAATCTGGAAAGACCTATGGTTTTTTACGCTTGTTCGCGTCTTTCCAGATAAAAATTCCAAATCCTACAAAAAACATCACCATGAGGCTTACAGTCAGCACTCCGGCAAACACCACATTATCGATAAACATGACCGGCCTCCTGTGCTTGCCCTGTTGCGATAGGGCTAAGTTAATGGAGAACGCGGATTGGAAAATTGACGGGGATCAATGTTGCCCGCGACGGGGCATAAAGAAGGGCAATAACTGACCTGCATCAGCAGATGCAGGCTGTTTCAACGCTTTTTTGGTTTGTTCTTCGGTTTTTTCTTCACTTTGCTGAGCGGCATTGCCTGTTCGAATGCCTGGCGCACTTCATTCAGGCGCTTGTCATTGAGGTCATGCACGCGCTTGGCACGTTCGGCATTCAGGTCGATCAGCTTGTCGTCTTCACTCATGGCTTGGCTTACGTCGTGGAGGGAATGGCCCAATAATGCGGGCTCAAGCGGCCAACGGCAAATCAGCGGGCGACAAAAGGCAAGGCATCGCACAAAATCGAGGCCTTTCCCAAACCCGGAGACGCCCTCAGGTGGCACTGCACAAGGACCTTCCGCCGTTGCTGGCACTGCGTGCCTTTGAAGCCGTGGCGCGGCATCTGAGTTTTATCAAGGCCGCCAGCGAGTTGTCGGTGACCCAGAGCGCCCTCAGCCACCAGGTGCAAAAACTTGAGCAGCACCTGGGCAAACCACTGTTTATCCGACGCACCCGCGCGATCGATCTGACCGCCGACGGCCAACAGTACTACGACGAAATCCGCCCTGCCCTCGATGCCATCGCTGCCGCCACTCGCACCCAACGGGTTGCCCCCCGCGCCACTGTCTTGCGCATCGGCTTGTTGGCCTCCTTTGCCACGCTGTGGCTGGCGCCGCGTCTGGCCGGGTTTCTAACCCGTTACCCGCATATCCAGGTTGAGTTGTTGCCGTCTATTCAACTGGCCAACGTCGCTGCGGCCGAGGTCGACCTCGCCATCCGATACGGCAAGGGAGATTGGCCTGATGTCCAGGCCACGCGACTGATGCAGGAAGTCATCTCCCCGGTGTGCAGCCCTACATTCAAAGCCATGCAGGACAGCCCACTATTAATGGCCACTTCGCACCGGCCGTTCGAGTGGACCGACTGGTCCGCGCACTACCAGGTCGACCTCGCCCACCACCCCCGCGTGATGCTGCACGACTACAACATCGTGGTCGAAGCCGCCGTGGCTGGCCAAGGTATCGCGATGGGCCGGCATCGCCTGATCGAACGCCGGCTGCAGGACGGCAGCCTGGTGGAGGCCTTCGACTGGCCGCCCTATCACAGCGACATCGGCTATTGGCTCATCGCTCCCCAGGGCAGCACCAACGAAGCCGCCGCGTGCTTCAGCCGGTGGCTGAAGGAAGTCTGCGCCGACGGGTGAGTTATTTCGATACGTTGCGTGAGATCTATCCGTTTGTCGCTCACCCAGGCAACGCACATGCTGAAACCTCCTGAACAGAGAGGATTGATCATGAGCGACTCCATCCGCCAACGCGTGCAAGCCTTGGGCCTCACGCTGCCCACCCCCAGCCAGCCGATTGCCAACTACGTCAATCATGTCATCAGCCAGAACCAGCTGTTCGTCTCCGGGCAGATTCCGCTGGTAGATGGCAAACCAGCCTACGTCGGCCGCTTGGGCGAGTCCGTCAGCGATGAAGAAGGCGCACACGCGGCGGAACTGGCAGCCCTGGGCCTGCTGGGCCAATTGAGCGATGCCTTGGGTGATGACTTGTCACGCCTGGTACGCACCGTGCGCCTGGGTGTGTTTATCGCCAGCAGCGCTGATTTCAAACAACAAAGCGTGGTCGCCAACGGCGCGTCCAATCTACTGGTCAACGCACTGGGCGAAAAAGGCCGACATGTGCGCACCGCCGTGGGTGTTTCAAGCCTGCCGGCCGGCGTGGCGGTGGAGGTTGATGCCATTTTCGAGCTGCGCCCGTGAGCCCGCTCGAAGTCCAGCGCCTGCGAGATGACACGCCGGGTTGCCAATCCGGCATCGTGCACTTCAACCCTGCCGGCGCCTCCCTGCCCAGCCAGGCAACCCTCGATGCGATCATCGAACACCTGCAACGCGAAGCCCGGGACGGCCCGATGGAAGCCGGTGAACATGGCGCCGTGCTGGTGGAAAAAGCCCGTCGCGCCGCCGCGCAACTGCTCAACGCCCCCGCTTCATCAATCGCGTTTGCCAGCAGTGGCTCGACCGCCTGGAGCCTGGCGTTTCAGGCCTTGGGGCCTTGGCAGGCGGGCGATCGTATTCTGGTGGGCCGCCATGAATGGGGTGGCAATCTGGCCAGCATGGAGCTGGCTGTACAAGCCGGTGCCCGAGTGGAAACCATCCCCTGCGATGACAGCGGCGCGGTCTGCCCGCTGGCGCTGGAATCGATGATCGATACACACGTCAAGCTGATCGACCTCACTTGGCTCCCGGCCAATGGCGGCCTGATCAACCCCGCCCAGGCCATCGGTGAAGTGGCGAGACGTCATGCCATCCCCTACTTCATCGACGCCGGCCAAGCCGTCGGCCAGGTGCCCGTGGATGTGCAGGCGTTGCAGTGCGACGTGCTCAAGTCGGCCGGACGCAAACACCTGCGCGGCCCAAGGGGCACCGCACTGCTGTATGTGCGGCCGGATTTTCTTGAACAGTTGAACCCGGCCCAGCGTGACGTATTTTCAGCGCCATGGACGGCCCGGGGGTTTGACCTGCGCAATGACGCCCGTCGCTTCGAAACCAGCGAGACCTCCTTCGCCTTACTGGCTGGCCTGGGCAACGCATTGCAAGAGATGAATCGTCTGGGCATCGAGCGCGTCTGGGAAAGGGTGTCGCAAACCGCCGAGCAAATCCGCGACGCATTGCGTGGGATTGCGGGTATTACCCTGCATGACCTGGGCACCCATCAATCAGGCTTGATCGCCTTCAACCTGGCGGGGTGGGATGCCTTCGAACTGAAACGGCGACTGGGCTTGAAGCGCATCAATATCGGCGCCAACGGCGTGGCCTACACGCCACTGGATATGCAGGCGCGGGGCCTGGAAAGCGTGGCGCGGGTCTCGGTCAGCCCGCTCAACACCGAGCACGATATCGAGTTGTTGATCGCGGCCCTGCGCGAGTTGTGCGACTAAACCTCGACGTCCACCCACAAGCCCTGGCGCGGGGCATCTTCGATCAGCGGCACCACCGGCACGGTGTTGTCGGCATTGAGCACATCCCCCGGAATGGCCAGGTGCTGCTCCGGGTCTTCATCGGCCTCACGCCGGCGTTTCTGTTGTTCCTGCTGGCGGCGTTGTTCTTCGCGCAGCAAAAAGGTCGACGTCTCGGCGTCGCCTTTTTTCAGGTCGATGGTGCTCTCGTTGGAGCCGGGTTGAACTGGCACCACGGGCGGGATATCCGGCTTCTGTCGCACCGGATCGAGTTGTGACGTGACCGGCACAACGCTGACGGGCAGCATGGGTGGCAGCATAGTGATTATTCTCCTGATCAACAGGCTGTCGGCGGGTTGCCGGGCGACTTGAGCGCAGGCTCGCCAACCTGTGACCCAGTCGACACTGTCAAGTGCCCGCCACCCGTCGATTCGACTTCCGATACGCCGCGCCAACGGAGTAGTTTTTCTCAGAGTCCTTGGGCGTGGGGGCTTGTTCCGTTAAGATAGTCGGCTTTTTCACGGCGGGAGTCAGGCAGCATGGCGCAGCAGTATCAACCGGGGCAACGCTGGATTAGTGACAGCGAAGCAGAGCTGGGGTTAGGCACCGTTCTGGCACAGGACGGCCGCTTATTGACCGTGCTCTATCCGGCCACTGGCGACACTCGCCAGTATGCGCTACGGAATGCGCCCCTCACTCGCGTGAGGTTTTCGCCGGGTGACAGCATCACCCACTTCGAAGGCTGGAAAATGACCGTTCAGGAAGTCGACGATGTCGACGGCTTGCTGGTGTACCACGGCCTCAATGGGCAGAACGAGCAGGTCACCCTGCCGGAAACCCAACTCTCGAACTTCATCCAGTTCCGCCTGGCCAGCGACCGCCTGTTCGCCGGGCAGATCGACCCGCTGGCCTGGTTCTCGCTGCGCTACCACACCCTGGAACACACCAGCCGCCAATTGCAGTCCTCGTTGTGGGGCTTGGGTGGCGTGCGTGCACAACCGATCGCGCACCAGTTGCACATCGCCCGTGAGGTCGCTGACCGTATCGCGCCACGGGTATTGCTGGCTGACGAAGTGGGCTTGGGCAAGACCATCGAAGCCGGCCTGGTGATCCATCGCCAACTGCTGTCGGGCCGCGCCAACCGCGTGCTGATCCTGGTCCCGGAAAACCTGCAGCACCAATGGCTGGTGGAAATGCGCCGCCGCTTCAACCTGCAGGTTGCGCTGTTCGACGAAGAACGCTTTATCGAAAGCGATGCCACCAACCCGTTCGAAGACACCCAACTGGCTCTGGTTGCGCTGGAATGGCTGGTGGACGACGAAAAGGCCCAGGACGCGCTGTTCGCCGCCGGTTGGGACCTGTTGGTGGTCGATGAAGCTCACCACCTGGTGTGGCATGAAGACAAGGTCAGCCCGGAATACGCGCTGGTCGAGCAACTGGCCGAAGTGATCCCTGGCGTATTGCTGCTCACCGCCACCCCGGAGCAATTGGGCCAGGACAGCCACTTCGCGCGTCTGCGCCTGCTCGACCCGAACCGCTTCCACGACCTGCAAGCCTTCCGCGCAGAGAGCGAGAACTATCGCCCGGTCGCCGAAGCCGTGCAGGAGCTGCTGGACAAAGGTCGTCTCTCCCCTGCCGCGCACAAGACCATCCAGGGTTTCCTCGGCAACGAAGGTGAAGCGCTGCTGACCGCCGTCAACGATGGCGACACCGAAGCCAGCGCACGCCTGGTACGCGAGCTGCTCGACCGCCACGGCACGGGCCGCGTGCTGTTTCGCAACACCCGTGCCGCTGTGCAAGGTTTCCCAGAGCGCAAACTGCACGCCTACCCGCTGCCGAACCCGGACGAATACCTCGAGTTGCCGCTGGGCGAACACGCCGAGCTGTACCCGGAAGTCAGCTTCCAGTCGCAGCCGGACATCGAAGAAGAAAACCGCTGGTGGCGCTTCGACCCGCGCGTCGAGTGGCTGATCGACCAGCTGAAAATGCTCAAGCGCACCAAGGTCCTGGTGATCTGCGCCCACGCCGAAACCGCCATGGACCTGGAAGACGCCCTGCGCGTGCGCTCCGGCATTCCGGCCACGGTGTTCCACGAGGGCATGAACATCCTCGAGCGTGACCGCGCCGCCGCTTACTTCGCCGATGAAGAGTTTGGCGCCCAAGTGCTGATCTGTTCGGAAATCGGCAGTGAAGGCCGTAACTTCCAGTTCTCCCACCACCTGGTGCTGTTCGACCTGCCGTCCCACCCCGATTTGCTGGAACAGCGCATCGGCCGACTGGACCGGATCGGCCAGAAACACGTGATCGAACTGCACGTGCCGTACCTGGAAACCAGCCCGCAAGAGCGCCTGTTCCAGTGGTACCACGAAGCGCTCAACGCCTTCCTCAACACCTGCCCGACCGGCAACGCCTTGCAGCATCAGTTCGGCCCACGCCTGCTGCCGCTGCTGGAAAACGCCGATGACGGCGAGTGGCAAGCCTTGATCGACGAGGCCCGCGCCGAGCGTGAGCGCCTGGAAGAAGAACTGCACACCGGTCGCGACCGCCTGCTGGAACTCAACTCCGGCGGCGCGGGTGAAGGCGATGCACTGGTGGAAGACATCCTTGAGCAAGACGACCAGTTCGCCCTGCCGATCTACATGGAAACCCTGTTCGACGCCTTCGGCATCGACAGCGAAGACCATTCGGAAAACGCGCTGATCCTCAAGCCCAGCGAAAAGATGCTCGACGCCAGTTTCCCCCTGGGTGACGACGAAGGTGTGACCATCACCTACGACCGTAACCAGGCGCTGTCCCGCGAAGACATGCAGTTCATCACCTGGGAACACCCGATGGTGCAGGGCGGCATGGACCTGGTGTTGTCCGGTTCCATGGGCAACACCGCCGTGGCGCTGATCAAGAACAAGGCGCTGAAGCCTGGCACCGTGTTGCTGGAACTGCTCTACGTCAGCGAAGTGGTTGCCCCGCGCTCGCTGCAACTGGGCCGTTACCTGCCGCCGGCAGCCCTGCGCTGCCTGCTGGATGCCAATGGCAACGACCTGTCGAGCCGTGTGTCTTTCGTGACCCTCAACGACCAATTGGAAAGCGTGCCACGGGCCAGCGCCAACAAGTTCATCCAGGCCCAGCGCGACCAGCTGACGCCACGGATCAACGCGGGCGAAGAGAAGATCACCCCGCAACATGCCGAGCGCGTGGCCGAGGCCAAGCGTCGCCTGGCGGCGGACACCGACGAAGAACTGGCACGCCTGACCGCCTTGCAAGCGGTCAACCCGACTGTGCGCGACAGCGAGCTGGTGGCCCTGCGCACCCAACGCGAGCAAGGCCTGGCCATGCTGGATAAGGCGGCGCTGCGACTGGAAGCGATTCGGGTTCTGGTAGCAGGTTAATCGTGGTTTGAAGCACAAAAAAGGCCCGCGCAATGCGGGCCTTTTTCGTTTGTCGCGGCCCCGGTGTTGTGGGTGCCGGCCTCTTCGCAAGCAAGCCAGCTCCCACAGTTGACCGAGTTGCCATGTCGATAACCGTTCAATGTGGGAGCTGGCTCGCCTGCGAAGGGGTCAACCCGATCTCAGGCGGGAACCCCGGCAGCCGGCACCTGCACGTCCCCCAATCCTTCCTTCATCTTCTTGGCATCGCGCACAAAGCTGCGCGACGCCTGGAACAGAAACAGCATGGTCAAGAACAGCGCCACCGGGATCAGGTACATGGCGTCATGCAACCCCACCGCTTTATACGCTTCGGTCATCTGCTCCGCCCCCGCTGCGTACATCGCCGAATGGGCAAAATGATCGGAGAGCCCGCCCACCACGATCGGCCCCATTCCACCCCCCAACAAGTACAACCCGGCAAAAAACAGCGCCATCGCCGTGGCGCGCAGGCGCGGTTCGACCACGTCCTGAATCGCCGTGTACACGCAGGTGTAGAAGTTATAGGCAAACAACCAGCCCACGCTGAACAGCGCCACGAACACACCAATCTCAATGCGCCCGGCGTGCAACGCCCAGGCGGTGGTCACGGTGGAGATAATCAGGCTGAACGCGGCGAACAACAGCCGACCATTGGCAACCCGCTGATGGATCTTGTCGGCGACCCAGCCCCCCAACGTCAGGCCCACCAGGCCGGTCAAACCGACGATCACGCCAGTGGCGACGGCGGCTTCCTGCAACGGCATCAGGAAATAACGCTGCAGCATCGGCACCAGGAACGAGTTGCAGGCATAGGTCGCAAAGTTGAAGCACAACCCGGCCAGCACCAGCCACAGAAAGGTCGGCACCGCCAACACACGGCGGATCGGGCGGTCGACGCGTTCTTGGGACACCTGCACGGTTTCGGCGGCGCCGCGCTTGGGCTCCTTGATATAGAACATGAACACCGCCAGGATCATGCCCGGTACCGCCGCAATAAAGAACGGTGCGCGCCAGCTGTCGAACGCCTTGACCATCCAGCCGATGGTAAAGAATGCCAGCAACAGCCCCAACGGCAGGCCCAGCATGAAAATGCCCATGGCCCGCGCGCGACGGTGCGCCGGAAACAGGTCGCCAATCAGCGAGTTGGCCGCCGGTGCATAGCTGGCTTCGCCAATGCCGATGCCCATGCGCACCAACAGAAACGTCCAGAAACTGCCGACCATGCCATTGACCGCCGTCAGCCCGCTCCAGGCGAACAAGCCCCAGCCCATCAGTTTGCTGCGCGAGCCGGTATCGGCCAGGCGCCCGAGGGGCAAGCCGGCAATGGCGTAGACGATGGTGAAGGCGGTGCCGATGATGCCGAGCTGGAAGTCGCTCAGGTGCCATTCCATGCGGATTGGCTCGATGATGATCGCCGGAATCGTGCGATCGAAGAAATTGAACAGGTTGGCGAGGAACAGCAGGAGCAGAATGCGCCAGGCATTCGCCGCTTGGGTCGAGTTCTGCATGGGTCCGTCTCTTTTATTGTTATGAGAGCTGCGATGCCCGATGCATCCTGCCCGGTACCTGCAACATAGTCAGACAGCACCCGGTTGTCTGTAATGATTCGTAAAGCTGATAGGGCATGATTTCGCCCGGCAGCACGGGACTTCGCCCACAAAAATATAAGTGCCTGCCCCCCTTCCCAACGGCCATGGCCCGGATAGAATGGCGAGCCTTCCGTAACACCCCAACCCTACTTTTCTTATCGATGACGCCCATGTCCGAAGCCAGTCCGTGTCTGAATTGCGGTGCCTGCTGTTCACACTTTCGTGTGTCTTTCTTTTGGGGAGAGTGCGCCTCGTCGGGGGGCACGGTGCCCGATGACCTGGTGGTGCAGATCAACCCCACCCGCGTGGCGATGATCGGCACCGACCAGAAGCCGGCGCGCTGTTGCAGCCTTGAAGGAGAAGTGGGCCAAGGCACCCGCTGCACGATTTACGAACAACGCTCCAGTGTGTGCCGCGAATTCGAGGCCTCCTGGTATGGGGGCGAACACAACGCCGATTGCGATGCAGCCCGCGCCGCGTTTGGCCTGGCGCCTCTGGAAGCACCGTTCGAACTGGACCTGCCCATCAGCGCTTAGCATCAAACGCTATGGGTGGCATGCCAAAATCGTAGAGAATCAAAGTGCCATTACTCCTTGGCGAATTCTCCTAGCCGTCTACACTCGTCCTCATTGGTCATCGCCGTAGGCAGTGACGTGACGCTATGACGGGACATGCTATGGAATGGCTGGGTCTGCATTTTTTTACCGAACTTCCAGCGAGCGGGCACTTATTACTCAATTGCAGTCATAACCCCTTCCTGGTGTTGCTCGCCTACCTGGTTGCGTGTGCGGCGGGCTTTGGCACACTGGACATGGCCGAACGCGTCGGCCATGTCGAAGACCCTACCGCGCGGCGCCATTGGCGCTGGCTCGGTGCCGGTTGCCTGGCAGGCGGGATATGGTCCACCCATTTCATCAGCATGCTGGCCTTCCAGGCCCCGATTGTGATCCATTACGAACTGTTCATGACGTTCGCATCCTTGCTGATCGCACTGATCGCGTCGTTGATCGCCATGCAAACCCTCAGTCACTCCAACCTGCGCTTTCACCAGTATTTGCTGGCATCCATCTGGATGGGCATCGGCATCGCCTTGATGCATTACGTTGGCATGTCGGCCATGCGCTCCCAGGCCCAGATGTATTTCGATTCGGGACTGTTCCTGGCCTCGGTTGGCATTGCCATGGGTGCCAGCCTCGCGGCGTTGTTGCTGTCGAGTTACCTGCGCACGGGCACGGGCGTGTTCCATCAACTGCTCAAATACGCCGCCAGCCTGGTCTTGGGCGCGGGGATCCTGAGCATGCATTTTACGGGCATGGCCGCTCTGCAATTAATCGTCCCCACCGGCGCTGACCTCTCACTGGCAGTGGATAACAACCCCATTCAACTGGGCCTGTCGGTGGCCGTCATCACCCTGCTGGTGATCGGCAGCAGCATCAGCGCCGCTCTGGCCGACAAGAAACTGCAGCACAAGGAACGTGACCTGCGCCGGGTCAATGCACTGCTCAGCGAACTGGACCAGGCTCGCGCCTCGCTGCAACAAGTAGCCCATTACGACGCCCTGACCAGCCTGCTCAATCGCCGAGGGTTCAACCAGATTTTTGCGGAGAAGCTCGCCGAAAAAACCGCCTCCAACGGCATGATGGCCGTGATATTCCTCGATATTGATCACTTCAAGCGCATCAATGACAGCCTCGGGCATGACGCCGGCGACCAGTTACTCAGCGTGCTGGCCGGGCATATCAAGGGCTCGGTGCGCAGCCACGCGGATGTGGTCGCACGGTTTGGCGGCGATGAGTTTTGCATCCTGATCAGCATTCACCACCGCGACGAAGCCCGGCACCTGGCCCAGCGCATCATGCAACAGATGAAAGAGCCCATCGAATTGGCCGGCCGACGCATGGTGATGACCACTAGCATTGGTATCAGCCTGTTCCCCGACGACGGCCTGACTTGCGAAGAACTGCTGAAAACCGCCGATCTGGCGCTGTACCAGTCCAAGGATGCCGGGCGCAACAATCTCAACTTTTTCAGTTCCAACCTGAAAACTCGCGCCTTCCTCGAACTGCAACTGGAAGAGGAATTACGCGGAGCGCTGCGCACCCATAACCAACTGGTGTTGTTCTATCAACCGATCTTCGACATGAAATTGGGCAAGGTCACGCGGCTCGAAGCCCTAGTGCGCTGGCAACATCCACAGCACGGCTTGCTGGCCCCGGACCGCTTTATCGGCATCGCCGAAAGCAACGGCCTGATTGCCGAACTGGACCACTGGGTGTTGCGCCAAGCCTGTCATGACCTGAGCCTGCTGGCTGACCGCGGCTACACCGACTTGACCATGTCAGTGAACTGCTCGGCCCTTAACCTGGCGCGCGATGAGCTGGCGGATGAAATCGAAGACGCGTTGCGCTTCAGCGGGATCGGCGCCAACCGCCTGGAGCTGGAAGTCACCGAAAACGCACTGATGGGCAACATCAGCAGCACCTTGGCGTTGCTGCGGCAGATCCGCGCGCTGGGGGTGTCGCTGGCCATCGACGACTTCGGCACGGGCTACTCGTCCCTCGCTTATCTCAAACGCTTGCCACTCAACACCCTGAAGATAGACCGCTCGTTTATCCAGGACATTCCCAAGTCCACCGCCGATATCGAGATCGTCCAGGCGGTGATCGGAATGGCTCACACCCTGCACTTGCAGGTGGTGACCGAAGGCGTGGAAACCCAGGCCCAATTCGAGGTGCTACTCAAGCATGGCTGCGATTTCGTGCAGGGTTACCTGCTAAGTCCGGCGGTGCCGGCCGGTGAGATCATCGGCGTGATGCAGGGCATCAACCAGCGCAACCCTCTCCCTGCGCACAGAGGGGTGGGCAGCAAGGACAGCAGTTCGACGAAAGACCCCTCCCCAAACCGTGGCAGCTCCACGTCGATCGTCAGGCCAATTCGTTGACGTCGAATCCTTGGCATTTAGCCATCATTTGCCTAAAGAACCCCGACAAACGGCCGATTCATCAGAGTCCGGCCAGGTTTTCCCTGAAAACACTAGGGTTTAGCCCACTCGCCCAGGACAAGGACGCGCAGTAAAGTCGCGAACTCCCACTCCGTGATGGCTACTTGATACTCTTTAGCCGTCCGCCCAGGCACATGGCGCACAATGACCTCTAAAAATAACTCTGCCACCCTGGTATCCGACGTGTTGCCCCCAGCGCCTGCGGACAAACCCTCAGGTTCAACGTCATTGAGCACCACCCGCCCGTCGGCCACCCAGCAATACCTGTACTTCACCGAAACCAATACCGACCGCATTCTCGACAACCTCGACGGCCTGCGCGACATGGTGTTCCCGCGCCCGCCCCACTTGGAAGGCGACACCGACCCGCGCAACGAGCAGGAATTTCCCTCGGTATGCCTGATCGGCCTGGGCCGCTGCGGTTCGAACATCGCACTGGACGTGGCGGAGTTGGTGTACAACGCGCGCAAGTTCTACCTGAACGAATTCAGTAACGAAGACAAATCGCAGGACAAGGGCTACAGCCCGGCCCAGTGGATCCGCAACAATCTGCGCCTGGGCGGCGCCAAGGCCAGCAAACCCGTGTTCCTGGTGGAGCCGCTGGTCATGCTCGGCGACCTGGACAAGGACATCGCCGGGCGCATCCGTTTCTCGCGCAAGGGCGAAAAAAGCGGCTTCCTGCGCGACTACAGCAAAATGAAGATCATGGACTTGTCGGAGGTCCATGCCGGTGGTGCCGGTAACGCGCCGATCCTCGGCCAGTACCTGGCCAAGATCATCCTCAACAAAGACACCCAGCGCTTTTCCAGCCCCGATTGGAAGATGATCCACTCGTACCTGATCGACTCTTGCGGCATCAAAGCCAACCAGTCGCGCCTGTACTTCTCGATCTTCAGCGCCGGCGGCGGCACCGGTTCGGGCATGGCCTCCGAATTCGGCCTGGCCCAGCAGCACTCGTACATGAACAAAACGTTCGACACCAAGCCCGCCGACGAGCACGACAGCAAAAGCGGCCATGCCTTTGTGTTCGAGCCGATCTTCACCAGCGGCATCTGCGTGCTGCCGAATATTTCCGACCACCGCAGTGAAATGTCCGAGGCGCTGCACATCAACGCCGGGCGACTGCTGTGCAAATACCTGTCGGAAGAATGGGATTTCTCGTACAACTTTGCCAACGAAGACAGCAGCGAAGCCAGCGTGAAGGGGCGTATCCGGCCGTGGAACGCGATGATGCTGATCTCCAACGACATCATGCGTTATGCCGAAGAAAGCGATGACGGCAATATCCAGAACATTGACGTCAATGCGATGGAAAAACACGCCAACCAGTACATTTCCCAGCAGATCTTCAACATCCTCACGGCCCAGGCCGTGACCACCGACTACGACCAGAACTACTTCCGTCGTGCCGGTATCGACATCGGCGAAACCATTCGCCTGGATGCCAACGACCTGTTCATGAGCCTGGCCGGCCCGGTGGCGATTGCCTATGCCGAATCCGTCGTCCCGGAAACCCCGGCGCCGTCGAGCGACAAGTTCAAGGTATTCGACAAAGAGCCGCAGCGCCTGAACATCGACGACCTGTTCTTCCGCTCCATCGACCTGCCGCACTTCAACAAGGTCACCCAAGCCATCGAAGGCATCAGCCTGCTGCCGATCGAGTCCAAGCGCTACAAGGCGTCGCTGGAGCAGTACAAGAATTCGGGCTACGACGCGGCCGCGTTGCACGACCTGCACTTCTTCAAAAACTGTTCGTCGGTGGTGTCGATCGTTTCATTGCCCAAGGACTACAAGCTGTCCTACATGGACCTGAACCGGCTCAAGACCCACCTCAACAGCCTGTTCCCCAATACCACCCTCAAGCGCTATGCCCTGGTGATCGGTGCTTCGGCCAACTTGTCGCTGACCACCCTGATCGCCAAGAGCCCGTGCCTGTCGGACGACTTTCTTACGCTGATCGTGGCATTCATCAAACGTTGCTTTGCGCGCAACCCGTACCGCTTCGATGACACGCTGGACAATTCGATCCTGGACTTCATCATCCACGAGGACTTCGACGAAGACCGTATCGACGAGCTGCTCAACGAGTTCGAAAACCCGGCGAAGATCCTCGATACCAACTGGTACGCGATCAAACCGATGTATGAGAAGAAGTACCGCGAGTTGATCAACGACAAAGAGAAGTTTGTGTCGATCAATGACATCCGCCTGTCACGGGATTGCGTGAAGAAGGCGATCAAGTACCTGCGCGAGATTTACCGTCACCGGATTGGCAAGACCAAGGTTATTTCGTTGAATAACCATACCGGGAAAACCGCCTAGGCCGCGTTGCCCTCTTCGCGAGCAAGCCCGCTCCCACAGTTGACCGTGTGCATCCTGCACAAATGCGGTCGCATTTGGGAGCGGGCTTGCTCGCGAATGCGGCAGTCCAGACAACAGATACCTTCAGTCCTGGCACACCTGGAAACAATTGCGCAGCGATTCGGCCAGCGCCCTAACTGTTCCCATGACGTGCACGTCACCCTCACCTGTGACCTTTCTCTACGGCAACGTGCCATCACGGCGTCAGCAGTTACTCCGCTACACACTTAAGACAGCAAAAACCACGCACCTTTTTCGTGCAATCTTTTCTTACACTGCCCTTTCCTGGATCAGAATCCACGGCGATACCACCACCGCCCACAGGCTCGGATCACGCTCAACCAGGTCCAATGCCCGCGTCGCAGACACTTCGCCAAGGCTCCCGGCAGCCAGCCAGGCAGCGACTTTGTCGCGATTATCTTCGGCCATGCCTTCGGCGGCCTCGATCAAATCCAGGCCGGCGTCGACCCACAATAGGGCACCCTTGGCAAAGAACGGCTCAAGCTCCTTCCAGGATATTTCGGCGGTTTCACCGAGCAGCTTGGCATAGAGGGTGCTAGGTTCTTGCGTCATGGGAGTTCACCTTGGGAAAAAATCGGCGCAATCATAGCGTCACACCTCAAGCAGAAAAACCCAGTTGCAAATGAGTCACCGATAGAAAGTGTCAGGAAAGCCAAGGATTGCCTGAAACTCCGGCATAACCCCGCCGCAATTCTGTCTTTTTCTTTCATTTAAGCGACATACCCGGGTTTTGCCCCCAGCAGCCAGCTTTTCAAGCGATCAACCGGCGCTCTACACTGTACCGGTACAGTTGCCAGGGCACTGCCGGGGGGATATCCGAGATATCTGATCCGGTTCTGCAGCTCACAAGGCCGCTAGAACTATAAAAAATACAACAGTAAGAGTGGAGCACTATGAATAAGGCTACTAAGCAGATTTCCAAACTGTTTGCCGCTATGGTCCTGGCTGGGGTTGCCGGCCATTCGTTCGCAGCCGACACCATCAAGATCGGTATCGCAGGTCCTAAGACCGGTCCAGTGACGCAATACGGCGACATGCAATTCATGGGTGCCAAGCAAGCCATCGCCGACATCAACGCCAAAGGCGGCGTCGACGGAAAAATGCTTGAAGCCAAGGAATACGACGACGCTTGCGATCCTAAACAAGCCGTTGCCGTCGCCAACAAAGTGGTCAACGACGGCGTCAAGTTCGTGGTCGGTCACCTCTGCTCCAGCTCCACTCAACCTGCCTCCGACATCTATGAAGATGAAGGCGTGATCATGATTACCCCGGCTGCCACCAGCCCGGAAATCACCGCGCGTGGCTACAAGCTGATCTTCCGCACCATCGGCCTGGACAGCGCTCAAGGCCCAGCCGCCGGCAACTACATCGCCGACCACGTGAAGCCGAAGATCGTGGCCGTACTGCACGACAAGCAGCAATACGGTGAAGGCATCGCCACCGCCGTCAAACAGACCCTCGAGAAGAAAGGCACCAAGGTTGCCGTCTTCGAAGGCCTGAACGCCGGCGACAAAGACTTCTCCTCGATCATCCAGAAACTCAAGCAAGCCAACGTCGACTTCGTCTACTACGGCGGCTACCACCCAGAGCTGGGCCTGATCCTGCGCCAAGCCAAGGAAAAAGGCCTGAACGCCAAGTTCATGGGGCCAGAAGGCGTCGGCAACGACTCCATCTCGCAAATCGCCCAGGGCGCTTCCGAAGGCCTGCTGGTGACCCTGCCTAAATCCTTCGACACCGACCCGGCCAACAAAGCCATCGTTGAAGAGTTCGCCAAGAACAAGCAGGACCCAACCGGTCCATTCGTGTTCCCAGCCTACTCGGCCATTGAAGTGATCGCCGGCGGTATCAAGGCTGCGAAGAGCGAAGACACCGCCAAGGTGGCCGAAGCCATCCACGCGGGCACCTTCAAGACCCCTACCGGCGACCTGAGCTTCGACGCCAAGGGCGACCTGAAGGACTTCAAGTTCGTGGTCTACGAATGGCACTTCGGTAAACCAAAAACCGAAGTTTCCCCTCAGTAAGCCAGGCATTACTGGTCCAACAAGCCCACTGTGAGAGCAGTGGGCTTTGTTTTACGAGGTTTATGGGCCTGACACCCGCGATCCGGGCGCTGGCTCACCTGAAAATCTTAAAACCGTCACCAGCGGTTCGCTGGCAAACGCTTTGTGCAAATGTGCTCACAGAACACAGCACGGGGCCGGAACATGACTCCACCAGTGAAATGCGTATCGGGTTTTTAGGAGCGCTGTAATGCCTGAGATCTATCATTTTTTCCAACAGCTGGTTAATGGCCTGACCATTGGCAGCACCTATGCCTTGATAGCCATTGGCTACACAATGGTTTACGGCATCATTGGAATGATCAACTTCGCCCATGGCGAGGTCTACATGATTGGTTCCTACGTGGCCTTTATCGCCCTTGCCGGGTTGGCCATGATGGGTATCCACTCCCTGCCGCTGTTGATGACCGCTGCGTTCCTTGCGTCGATCGTCGTAACCAGTGCCTATGGCTACAGTATCGAGCGCGTTGCCTATCGCCCCTTGCGTGGCAGCAACCGTTTGATCCCGCTGATTTCCGCCATTGGCATGTCGATTTTCCTACAGAACACCGTATTGCTGTCCCAGGATTCCAAGGACAAGTCCATTCCCAACCTGATCCCGGGGAGCTTCTCCTTCGGTCCGGGTGGTGCGGAAGAAGTCCTGATTTCCTACATGCAGATCCTGGTTTTCGTCGTCACCCTAGTGGCGATGCTGGGCCTGACCCTGTTCATCTCCCGCTCCCGTCTGGGGCGCGCCTGTCGGGCCTGCGCCGAAGACATCAAGATGGCCAACCTGCTGGGCATCAACACCAACAACATCATCGCCCTGACCTTCGTGATCGGCGCCGCGCTGGCCGCCGTTGCAGCGGTGCTGCTGAGCATGCAGTACGGCGTGATCAACCCTAATGCCGGTTTCCTGGTAGGCCTCAAGGCCTTTACCGCGGCGGTATTGGGCGGCATCGGCAGTATTCCGGGCGCGATGCTCGGTGGCCTGGTGCTGGGTGTGGCCGAAGCCTTTGGCGCCGATATCTTCGGCGACCAGTACAAGGACGTCGTGGCGTTCGGCCTGTTGGTTCTGGTGCTGTTGTTCCGTCCGACCGGCATCCTGGGCCGTCCGGAGGTTGAGAAAGTATGAGCAGATATCTTAAATCGGCGTTCTTCAGCGCCTTGCTGGTATGGGCCGTGGCCTTTCCGGTACTCGGTCTCAAGCTGAGCATTGTCGGCATCAATCTGGAAGTGCATGGCACCGGTCCCGTGACCCTGACCATCATTGCCCTCTGCTCGGTGCTGATGTTCCTGCGCGTGCTGTTCACCCAGCAGGTCGGTGCCCTGTTCAAGAGCAACCGTGGTCCGTTGGTGTCGCCCAAGGTCAGCCAATTCCTGACCCTGCCACGCACGCAGCGCTACATCATCATTGCCCTGATCATCGCCGCACTCATTTGGCCGTTCTTCGGCTCGCGCGGCGCGGTCGATATCGCCACCCTGATCCTGATCTACGTGTTGCTGGGCCTTGGCCTGAACATCGTGGTCGGCCTGGCCGGCCTGCTCGATCTGGGTTACGTGGGCTTCTATGCCGTGGGTGCCTACACCTACGCACTGCTCTCGCATTACCTAGGCTGGAGTTTCTGGATCTGCCTGCCATTGGCGGGCATGGCGGCGGCCACGTTCGGCTTCCTGCTGGGCTTCCCGGTACTGCGCCTGCGCGGTGACTACCTGGCGATCGTGACCCTGGGCTTCGGTGAAATCATCCGTCTGTTCCTGCGTAACCTCACCGACATCACCGGCGGCCCCAACGGTATCAGCAGCATCCCCAAGCCGACGTTCTTCGGGCTGTCGTTCGACCGTACCGCCGCTGAAGGCATGCAGACCTTCCACGAATACTTCGGGATCGACTACAACCCCGTGAGCAAAGTGGTGTTCCTGTACCTGGTGGCGCTGTTACTGGCATTGGCCGCCTTGTTCGTGATCAACCGCCTGCTGCGCATGCCGATCGGCCGCGCGTGGGAAGCGTTGCGCGAAGATGAGATCGCCTGCCGCGCACTGGGCCTGAACCCGACCATCATCAAACTCTCCGCGTTCACCCTGGGGGCTGCGTTCGCCGGTTTCGCCGGCAGCTTCTTCGCCGCTCGCCAAGGCCTGGTGACCCCGGAGTCGTTCACCTTCATCGAGTCGGCGATCATCCTCGCCATCGTGGTATTGGGTGGCATGGGCTCGCAACTGGGCGTGATCCTGGCGGCGATCGTGATGATCCTGCTGCCGGAAATGATGCGTGAGTTCAGCGAATACCGCATGTTGATGTTCGGCGCCATGATGGTGCTGATGATGATCTGGCGTCCTCAAGGCCTGCTGCCCATGCAACGTCCACACATGGAGCTGCGCAAATGAGCCGCGAGATCCTGAAAGTCGAAAATCTGAGCATGCGCTTCGGCGGTTTGCTAGCGGTCAACGGCGTAGCCCTGACCGTCAAAGAAAAACAAGTCGTCGCGCTGATCGGCCCCAACGGCGCCGGCAAGACCACGGTGTTCAACTGCCTCACCGGTTTCTACAAGCCGAGCGGTGGCAGCATCCTGCTGGACGGCCAACCGATCCAGGGCCTGGCCGGTCACGAGATCGCCCGCAAAGGCGTGGTGCGGACCTTCCAGAACGTGCGGTTGTTCAAGGACATGACGGCGGTCGAAAACCTGCTGATCGCCCAGCACCGCCACCTGAACACCAATTTCTTCGCAGGCTTGTTCAAGACCCCGGCGTTCCGCAAGAGCGAGCGCGAGGCCATGGAATATGCGGAGTACTGGCTGGACAAGGTCAACCTCACCGAGTTCGCCAACCGCCCCGCCGGCACCCTGGCCTATGGGCAGCAACGTCGCCTGGAAATCGCCCGTTGCATGATGACCCGTCCGCGGATCCTCATGCTCGACGAACCCGCGGCCGGCCTGAACCCCAAGGAAACCGAAGACCTCAAGGCCCTGATCAGCGTGTTGCGTGAGGAAAACAACGCCACCGTGCTGTTGATCGAACACGACATGAAACTGGTCATGAGCATTTCCGACCACATCGTGGTGATCAACCAGGGCACACCTTTGGCCAACGGCACGCCGGAGCAGATCCGCGACAATCCTGAAGTGATCAAAGCCTATTTGGGGGAAGCGTAAAATGCTGCAATTCGAAAACGTTTCCACTTTCTACGGCAAGATCCAGGCCCTGCACAGCGTCAACGTGGAAGTGCGCCAAGGCGAGATCGTCACGCTGATCGGCGCCAACGGTGCCGGCAAATCGACCTTGCTGATGACCCTGTGCGGTTCGCCGCAAGCCCACAGCGGCAGCATTCGCTACATGGGCGAAGAACTGGTGGGCCAGCAGTCGTCGCAGATCATGCGAAAGAGCATTGCGGTGGTGCCGGAAGGCCGTCGCGTGTTCTCGCGCCTGACCGTGGAAGAGAACCTGGCCATGGGCGGGTTCTTCACCGACAAGGGCGACTACCAGGAGCAGATGGACAAGGTGTTGCACCTGTTCCCGAGGCTCAAGGAACGCTTCAGTCAACGCGGCGGCACCATGTCCGGCGGTGAGCAGCAAATGCTCGCCATCGGCCGTGCGCTGATGAGCAAGCCCAAGCTGTTGCTGCTGGACGAACCTTCACTGGGCCTGGCGCCGATCATCATCCAGCAGATCTTCGACATCATCGAACAACTGCGCAAGGACGGTGTGACGGTGTTCCTGGTGGAACAGAATGCCAACCAGGCCTTGAAGATCGCTGACCGCGCCTATGTGCTGGAAAACGGCCGGGTGGTGATGCAAGGGACTGGCGAGCAGTTGCTGACCGATCCCAAGGTGCGCGAGGCGTACCTGGGCGGTTAAGAGACGGTTGCTGTAGGAACCCGATCAAAAATGTGGGAGCGGGCTTGCTCGCGAATAAAGTGGATCAGTCAGCACATTCAGTGACTGAAACACCGCATTCGCGAGCAAGACCGCTCCCACATTTTGCTTTGTGTGATCCCTGAAACTTTCATTGTTTGAAATTATTTTCAAGCGATGTGTAACGAATCTCACCTTCCCGCCTCTAGTGGTGCAAGCAGGCACTCAAGCCCGCCAATTCAACCCACTGCTGGAGATGCACCATGACTACCAAACTGTCCGCCGCCACCCTCGTCCTGGCCCTCGGTTCCGCCCTGAGCCTGTCCACCCTGGCCACCACCGCCCACGCTGCCGACGACATGCAGAAATGCTTTGGCGTCGCCGAAGCCGGCAAGAACGATTGCGCCGCGGGTGCTGGCACTTCCTGCGCCGGCACCTCGAAAACCAAAGACCAGCCCAACGCCTGGAAACTGGTCCCGGCCGGCACCTGCCTCAAGACCCCAAGCTCCACCTCGCCGACCGGTTTCGGCCAGGAAGCGGCCTTCACTGCCAAGTCCTGATCCCTCGCAAAACCTGAGTACTGATGATGACTCTTTCATCCCTGCACGCCATCTCCCAGGCTCAGGCGCCCGGCCTCCCCCGCCGGGCCGGGCTGGGGCTCAAGCATGAGCATTTCCTTGAAGTGCTGGAGACCTCACCCGACATCGGTTTTTTTGAAGTGCACGCCGAAAACTACATGGTGGCCGGCGGCCCGTTTCATCATTACCTGGGGTTGATCCGCGAACAGTACCCGTTGTCCTTGCACGGTGTGGGCCTGTCCATTGGCGGCGAACACCCGCTGGACCGTGAGCACCTGGCACGGTTGGCCACGCTGATCGATCGCTATCAACCCCAGTCTTTTTCCGAACACCTGGCCTGGTCGAGCCATGGCCCGGTGTTCCTCAATGACCTGCTGCCCCTGGCCTACGACAGCGCGACCCTGCAACGGGTGTGCGAACACATTGACCAGGTACAGAGCACCTTGAAGCGCCCAATGCTGCTGGAAAACCCGTCGACTTATCTGCAATTCCAGCGCTCGACCCTGGACGAGACCGACTTCATCAGCGAAATCATCCGCCGCACCGGCTGTGGTTTGCTGCTGGACGTCAACAACGTCTATGTGTCGTGCATCAACCATCAGCGCGATCCACTCGACTACATCGATGCCCTGCCGCTGCAGGCCGTCGGCGAAATTCATCTGGCCGGTTTTGCCGAAGACACTGACAGCCTCGGTGATCGCTTGCTGATCGATGATCACGGCGCCCCAATCGATAACGCCGTGTGGCAGCTGTACGAAAAAGTACTGGCACACGTCGGCTCGGTTGCGACCCTGATCGAGCGGGATAACCAGGTGCCAGCATTCGGCGCACTGCTGGCCGAGGCTCAACAGGCCGAATGGCATCTGTCGCAGGTGACCCCATGAGCCTGCATGACGAGTTCGCAGAGGCCTTGTTGGCGCCGGATCTGGCCTGCCCCGATGGCCTGTTCAGCAGCAATGGCGCCGACCCTGCCAGCCGCTTTGTGGTGTATCGCAACAACGTGCACAGCGCGTTGATCAACGCACTGGCAACGGCTTACCCGGTGACATTACAACTGGTGGGCGAGGAATTTTTCCGCGCAATGGCCGGCCTGTTTGTGCAGGCTTGCCCACCCACCAGCCCGTTGATCAGCGAGTACGGCAGTGCGTTCGCGGCGTTTATCCAGGACTTCGAGCCTGCCGCCAGCGTGCCCTACCTGGCCGATGTCGCACGCCTGGAACGCTTGCGCGTGCGTGCCTACCACGCAGCAGATACCCAGCCGCTGGAACAGCAGGCGGTTCTCCAAGCACTGCAAGGCCAGTCAGCCCTGGGGAAATTGCGCCTGCAACTGCACCCCTCCCTTGCCACATTGAATTCAACTTATGCGGTGGTAGCCATCTTGGCCGCACACCAGCTCGAAGGTGGCCTGGCCACCCTGAATCCCTGGCACGCCCAGGGTGCGCTGGTCATGCGTCAGGGCCTGAAGGTCCAGGTCTTTGCTATCGACCACGGTTCAGCCACGTTTATCGACAGCCTGGCCCATGGCACGCCCTTGGAAATAGCCGTGGAGCAGGCGCTTGAAGTGTCAGTCGAGTTCGACCTGCACCAATGCCTGACGCTGCTGATCAGCCACAACGCCATCACTCATTTGTATCCAGAACAAAAGGTATCGCCATGAATACTCGTCCGTCGTACCTGATCAATCGGGTCATCGCGCTTTTCGAGCAGATCCCCTACAGCCTGATCGCCTTTCTCGCACGTTTTTCCATTGCCGCGGTGTTCTGGAAATCCGGGCAAACCAAAGTCGAAGGCTTCGCGATTGATTTGATCAGCGGCACCTTCCAACTGGGTGAACCCAAACTGGCAGCCTCAACGTTGCCGTTGTTTCGCAGCGAATACCACGTGCCCCTGTTATCGCCCGAAGTCGCAGCGCCTATGGCCGCATTTGCCGAGCACTTTTTCCCGGTATTGATCCTGGTGGGCTTTGCCACACGCTTCTCGGCCTTGGCCCTGATCGGCATGACCCTGGTGATTCAGCTGTTCGTCTACCCGGACGCCTACCCGACCCACGGGACCTGGATCGCGCTGCTATTGTTGCTGGTGGCCAAAGGGCCGGGACGTCTGTCCATCGATCACCTGATCGCCCGTCGCTATGCTTAAAGCCGATCCAGGGCCTCGCCGCTGCGCTTGAACCAACCCACCAGATAATCGGCTAACACCTGGGTGCGGCGCGGCAAACCGCCCTGATAGGGATGCACCAGGTACATCGGCATGCTCCGCGTCTGATAATCGCGCAGGAGCCAGCGCAAACGGCCGTCCGCTAATTCCGCGGGGAGAACGTAGGACGGCAGCCGCGCAATACCGGCGCCCACCAATGCGGCCTTTTTCAACAGGTTGTAGTGGTTGGAGGCGAATGTGCCGCTGACCCGCACCCGCAGCAATTCGTGCTGCTGGTGATACAGCCACTCTTCACGCCCGCTGTAATGGCTGTTGAGCAGGCAGGTGTGCGCGGCCAGGTCGGACGGGGTCTGCGGCTCGCCATGCTCCTCAAGGTAGGCTGGGCTGGCGCAGGTCATCTCATGCCAGGCCAACAACGGCTTGGCCACCAGGCGCTCATTCTCGATCGCGCCTAAGCGTACCCCCAGGTCAAAGCCATCCCGCGCCAGGTCGCGGTAGCTGTTGTTGAGCTCCAGCTCGATCTGTACCTGCGGGTACTGCTTGGAAAACTCCAGCAACAATCCGTCGAAGAAGGTCTCGCCCAGCGACACCGGCACCGTCATGCGTACCGGCCCAGCCAGATCATCCTTGAGCCGGGCCAACGCCTGTCGGGCACGATCCACCTGCACCACCAATGCCTGGGCCTGGGGCAGCAACGCTGCGCCGGCCGCGGTCAGGCTAAGCTTGCGGGTGGTGCGGTGCAGCAATACCACGGAAAACCGCGCTTCCAACTGGCTGATCCGCTTGGACAACTGCCCTTTGCTGCAGCCCAATTGCTCGGCGGCCACGGTAAAACTACCGGCTTCGATCAGCACCGCAAACGCGGCCAGGTCATCCATGTCACTCACGGATTGTTTCCATTTGAAAACCAAAGGTTGCCTATTAGCACGTTTATTCGCCAAAAAAGCCACTCTAGACTGAACCCTCACTTAACTCCCTGGAGGAACAGCACCATGAAAATCCTATTGATTGGCGCCAGCGGCACTGTCGGTTCAGCGATCAAGGCGGAACTGGCCCAGCGTCACGACGTGATCAGCATCGGCCGCAACAGCGGTGACTTCCAGGTGGATATCAGCGACAGCGCGTCGATCCGCAAACTGTTCGAACAGACCGGCAAGTTCGATGCCCTGGTCTGTGCGGCAGGCAGCGTGAAGTTCGTGGCGCTAGGCGAGATGAGCGAAGGCGATTTCGAACTGGGCCTGCGTGACAAACTGATGGGCCAGGTCAACCTGCTGCTGATCGGCCGCGAATACGCCAACGATGGCGCCTCATTCACCTTCACCAGTGGCATTCTGAACCGCGACCCGATTCGCACCGGGGCTTCAGCTGCGCTGGTCAATGGTGCGCTGGATGCTTTCGTCAAAGCAGCGGCAATCGAGCTGCCACGTGGCCTGCGTGTCAACTCGGTGAGCCCGACGGTGTTACTGGAAGCCATGGACAGCTACGCACCGTACTTCCGTGGCTACAAACCGGCGCCGGGCGCCGACGTGGCATTGGCCTACGCAAAAAGTGTGGAAGGCTTGCAGACCGGCCAGACGTTTATCGTGGGGTGATCAGGCTGCCTGTCAGAATTACCTGAAGCTAACGGGCGGGGTTGTGATGCAGCGCAGGCCTGCGTAACGTGGCGGCACTTGTCTGGAGACCCGATAATGCGTGCCGCCCATACCCTTGCCCTACTTGCCTTGTTTCCCCTGTTTGGCGCCTGCCAGATGTTCGATAACGATCCGGCCAAGCCTTCTACGGCCGGGCTGACCCGAATGCAGGGCGAACTCACCGCAGTCGGCGGCAAACTGCTGTTCCAGCCGTGCAATGACAAACGCAACTACGTGGTCAACGACACCGGCGGCACCAGCATCCTGCAGGAAGCGGCCTCCCTCGCCGGCGAGCAAGGCGCGTTGTTTGCCGACCTGCGTGGCAAGTTCTCCGGGGTCGCCAGCGGCACCCAGGGCAGCGTCGACCTGCAACAACTCTACCGCGTCGAGCGCTCGACGTCGGCCTGCGACGACCCGGACTTCAAACGCATGATCCTGCGCGCCAACGGCCACAAACCGACCTGGGTGATGAACGTCACCGCCAAGGGCCTGGTGCTGGAGCGCGAAGGCCAGCCGCCACTGGCGGTGCCCTATGTGGAAGAACAAATCGGTGACGGCCGCTTCAACCTGATGACCGAAGCCAACAACCAGCACGTGGAATTGTGGGTAGCCCCGCAGCGTTGCGTCGACCCGGTCAGCGGCAGCCTGCAACACATGACCGCCGAGTTGCGCGTCAACGGCCAGGTGCAGCGCGGTTGCGCGTCGTTCGGCGGCTCGCGCGACGACTGACGCGACCCCACGCTGTTTTAACATGACGGGAAACCGCCATTGAGGCTTATAATCGCCGGTTTGCAAAACAGCCGGCCTCCGAGCCCGCCGCCTACCGGATCCTGTCATGTTACGAATCACCGAACTCAAGCTGCCCATCGACCATCCCGAAGAAGACCTGCGGCCCGCCATCGTGCAGCGCCTGGGCATCGCCAGTGATGACCTGCTCGATTTCACCCTGTTCAAGCGTAGCTACGACGCCCGCAAGAAATCGTCGGAGCTGTGCTTCATCTACACCGTCGACTTGAATGTTAAGGGCGAAGCCGCCCTGCTGCTCAAGTTCGCCGATGATCGCAACGTCAACCCCGCGCCAGATGTCAGCTACAAAGTCGTGGGCCAGGCGCCGGAAGGCCTGGTTGAACGGCCGATCGTAGTGGGTTTCGGCCCATGCGGGATCTTTGCCGGGCTGTTGTTGGCACAAATGGGCTTCAAGCCGATCATCCTTGAGCGCGGCAAGGAAGTACGCCAGCGCACCAAGGACACTTGGGGCCTGTGGCGCAAAAGCGTGCTCAACCCAGAGTCCAACGTGCAGTTCGGGGAAGGTGGCGCCGGGACCTTTTCCGACGGCAAGCTGTACAGCCAGATCAAAGACCCGAAATTCCACGGCCGCAAAGTCCTGCACGAGTTCGTCAAGGCCGGTGCACCGGAAGAAATCCTCTACGTCAGCAAGCCGCATATCGGTACGTTCCGCCTGACCGGTGTGGTAGAGAACATGCGCGAGCAGATCATCGCCCTCGGCGGTGAAGTGCGTTTCGAGCAGCGGGTTACCGACGTGCTGATCGAGGACGGCCAGTTGAACGGCGTGGTCGTCGATGGTGGCGAGCAAATCCTGTCCAAGCACGTGATCCTGGCCCTGGGTCACAGCGCCCGCGACACCTTCCGCATGCTCCACGGCCGCGGTGTGTACATGGAAGCCAAGCCGTTTTCGGTGGGTTTCCGCATCGAGCACCCGCAATCACTGATCGACGCCGCGCGCCTGGGCAAATACGCCGGGCATCCGAAACTTGGCGCCGCCGACTACAAGCTGGTGCACCACGCCAAGAACGGCCGCTCGGTCTACAGCTTTTGCATGTGCCCAGGCGGCACCGTGGTCGCGGCGACTTCCGAGCCGAACCGCGTGGTCACCAACGGCATGAGCCAATATTCGCGCAACGAGCGCAATGCCAACTCCGGCATCGTGGTCGGCATCACTCCGGAGGTGGATTACCCGGGCGGTCCGCTGGCAGGTATCGAGCTGCAGGAGCGCCTGGAGTCCCACGCTTATGTCCTCGGTGGCAGCAACTACGAGGCGCCGGCGCAGTTGGTGGGTGACTTCATCGCCGGCAAGCCGTCCACAGCGATCGGCAGCGTGGAACCGTCCTACAAACCAGGCGTTTCCCTGGGCGACTTGGCGCTGGCCTTGCCGGACTTCGCCATCGAAGCGATCCGCGAAGCCCTGCCGGCGTTCGAGAAGCAGATCAAAGGCTACTCGCTGCACGATGCCGTGTTGACCGGCATTGAGACGCGTACTTCGTCGCCGCTGCGGATTACCCGTAACGAATCGATGCAGAGCTTGAACGTGAAAGGTCTGTTCCCGGCGGGGGAAGGCGCCGGTTATGCCGGAGGGATTCTGTCGGCAGGTGTGGATGGGATTCGCATTGCCGAGGCGTTGGCGCGGGACATGTTGGGCCTGCAAGCCTGACACATTCCCTTGTAGAAGCCCGGCTCGCCGGGCTTCTACAACGTTAAATGTTGGCGCGCAGAATACTGTCCGGCAACGGCTCGCCGCGCTCGACACTGGCCGCAACCGCCGCAATCAACCCGTCCAGCGCATACCCCTGCCCCGCCAGCCAGGCCTGATCGTAGTAAGTTGTGGCGTAGCGCTCACCGCCATCACACAAGATCGCCACAATCGAGCCCGACTCTCCCGCCGCTCTCATCTGCTGCGCCGCCACCAAAGCGCCAACCAGGTTAGTCCCGCTCGAACCGCCGACCCGCCGCCCCAACCGCTCGGCCAGGTAGTGCATGGCCGCCAGCGACAGTGCATCCGGCACCTTGACCATCGCATCGATCACCTTGGGCAAAAACGATGCCTCGACCCGTGGCCGACCAATGCCCTCAATCCGCGAACCGCAGTCCAGGCGCAAACTGGCATCACCACTCTGGTAGAAATCAAAGAACACCGAGCGTTCGGCATCGGCACACAACACGCGGGTGCAATGCTGGCGATAACGTACATAACGACCGAGGGTCGCGGTGGTGCCGCCCGTACCGGGGCTGGAGATCAACCAGCTCGGTTCTGGATGTTGCTCGAAACGCATCTGCTGGAAGATCGACTCAGCGATGTTGTTGTTTGCCCGCCAGTCGGTGGCGCGCTCAGCGTAGGTGAACTGGTCCATGAAGTGACCGCCACTTTCCCGCGCCAGACGTTCGGATTCGGCATAGATCTGCGTGGGATCCTGTACCAGGTGGCTCTTGCCGCCGTAGAAGGCAATCTGCGCGATTTTCTCCTGGGACGTGGTGGCCGGCATCACCGCAATAAACGGCAGACCGAGCAGGCGCGCGAAGTAGGCTTCAGAAATCGCCGTCGAACCGCTGGATGCTTCGATCACCGGCGCGCCCGGCTTGAGCCAGCCATTGCACAGCGCGTAGAGAAACAGCGAACGCGCCAGCCGATGCTTCAGGCTACCGGTGGGGTGGCTGGACTCGTCCTTGAAGTAAAGCTCGATGCCCGGCAACCCCGGCAGCGGCAAAGGGATCAAGTGCGTGTCCGCGCTGCGCTGGAAGTCAGCTTCAATGATGCGAATGGCTTCGCGAGCCCAGGGACGATGGTCACTCATGGAGAGTTTCTCTAAAGGGTGTAAGCCCTGATTTTAGGGGGTTTCCTACGTGTCACACAGATACAGTACCGATTCAATCGGGCGCACAATTGCTAGGTTCAATCGCAACGTCATTCCAAACCGTCGCTTATAACAAATAAGAATATAACTTTTGTTTTAACAACTAACGGTACGGGTTAGGGTACCCACCTATTGAATCTGGATTGGAGAGCATCCCTTGCCTCTGCGTAGCACTTTTACCCGTTTCTTCCAGCTGGAAGCCGCCAGCGGTCTGTTATTGATCGCGGCTGCGGCACTGGCGTTGATCATCAACAACTCCCCTTTGTCGCACCTGTACGCTGCGTTTCTTGATGTACCGGTGGTGGCGCAGATCGGCGCGTTGAAAATCGCCAAACCGGCCTTGCTGTGGATCAACGATGGCCTGATGGCCCTGTTCTTCCTGTTGATAGGTCTGGAGGTCAAACGTGAGTTGCTCGACGGCCACCTGTCAAAGCCCTCGCAAGTGGTACTGCCCGGCGCAGCGGCTATCGGCGGCATGGTCGTGCCGGCGTTGATCTACTGGGCGATCAACAAGGATTACCCCGCCGCACTCTCCGGCTGGGCGATTCCCATGGCGACCGACATCGCCTTCGCCCTCGGCGTGCTGGCCTTGCTGGGCAAGCGCGTGCCGGTGTCGCTGAAGCTGTTCCTGATGACCTTGGCGATCATTGACGACCTTGGCGCGATCATCGTGATTGCCGTGTTCTATTCCGCCGACCTGTCCGGCGCCGCCCTGGCGGGCGCAGCTGCCTGTCTGGTTGCCTTGATTGCGATGAACCGCCTGGGCGTCATCAAGCTCGGACCATACCTGATCATTGGGCTGATCCTGTGGGTGTGCGTACTCAAGAGCGGTGTTCACGCGACGCTTGCGGGTGTGACATTGGCATTCTGCATCCCGATGCGCACCAAGAACGCCGAGCCCTCACCGCTGCTCACGCTGGAACACGCGCTTCACCCGTGGGTGGCCTACGGTATTTTGCCGCTGTTTGCCTTCGCCAACGCCGGCGTATCCCTGACCGGCGTCAGCCTGGAAAGCTTCACTCACCATGTGCCGATGGGCATTGCCGCCGGTTTGTTGATCGGCAAGACCGTGGGTGTGTTTGGCCTCACCTGGCTGGCCATCAAGACCGGCCTCGCTGCCTTGCCCAACGGCGCCAACTGGGGCCAGGTGTTTGGTGTGGCGATCCTCTGCGGCATCGGCTTTACCATGAGCCTGTTTGTCGGTTCGCTGGCGTTTGTGCCGGGTGCCAGTGAGTTTGCTGGGGAGGACCGGATGGGGATTCTGACGGGGTCGATATTGGCCGCGTGTATTGGTTATGCGGTGACGGCGATGGCGAGTCGCAAGAAGGCCGAAACTTCAGGTTTGAACTGACAGCGCCGAAAACCAAAAAGCCGCCTCGGCTTAAACCGAGGCGGCTCCACTTTTCAGACCTTACCGGTCATCGAAGCTGTCCCGCAGAAATACCCACACGTGGTAGACACGCAGGCTATTCACTACGAGGTTCCACGTACGTCGTGCAAACTTCGACATACTCGGCCCTCCTAACGTTAGGCCTTACCTCCAGCGCACTTACCGGAACACGTGAGCCTTTGGATGCAGGTCAATGCATCTTTGAGGCGGCCGGGTTGATGGGCTTCCCGCATGAATCCGGCACGGCTTACTAGCCCGTGGCGATCAGTCCAAAAATTCGCGCGCGTACCCGGCTCGCCTATTAGCGAAAAACGTAGAACAAGGGGGAGCCTAACGAATCTCCCGAATGAAGGTGTGACGAAAAGTGGTTAAATATCCAGTACTGCTTATGAGATCTATTGCAATTTTTTGCAGTAAAAATTGAAAACAGAAAAGCGTCAAGAATGGCCTTCGTCGACTTCTCTCAACCTTGCATGACGGTGTGACCGGAGGTACTATCCCGGCCGCAGGTCAATGCATCTTTGAAGTCGCAGCCCCGTCAATAATCGGGTTCGCAATAAAAAACCGCCCTACTAAGGCGGTTTTTTAATGCCTGCATTTTTTGCAGTTCAACCCGGCCACACCCCATAAAACCAAAAACCCCAACCGGTCACCCGGCTGGGGTTTTGTAGTTCTACAACCAGCGCTTAACGCGTAACGCGGCTAGTACCATCAACAGTCATGATGCGCACACGGTCACCAATGCGGAAGATTTCATTCTCCTGCACAGCCTGCACGTAGGCACGCATGCTGCCGTCGTCTTCGCGAACGGTGATTTCCACACCTTGAGTGCGAGTCAGGCCTTCTTCGGTGGCCGAACCCAGCAGGCCGCCAGCGACGGCGCCGATCACTGCGGTCACGATGCTGCCACGGCCGCCGCCGATGGCGCTGCCGCCAACGCCGCCAATGACTGCGCCGGCTGCACCGCCGATTGGGGTCTTGGTACCTTCGATTTTTACCGGACGCAGGGATTCGATGGTCCCCATGCGCACGGTCTGTACACGACGCGCTTCGTCACGGGAATACGAGTCGCCGGTCAGACTCGAGGCGCAGCCACCCAGCAGCAACGACAGGGTGGTAAAGCAGGCAACCAGTAAAACTGACTTACGCATAGCATCAACTCCAAAGGACAGGTGGTCATTAAACGCTGCAGCTTGACGCCTGTCACGGCAAGCACCGCAAAAAATTGCTTTCATTCAGCCTTAGTACAGACTGCCCACACCAGAAAACTCGACGAACGGTAGTTCTACCTTCAAGGTTTACATTGATTGTAGTCGCAACGGTCGCCGAGAACTCGGCGCGGCAGTACACGTCCGACGTCTCTGGAATAGAGACGTCGGAGTGACGGGATGCATTCAACGGAAATGACGAAAGGTGCAGCTCAGGGCGCCAGGCGTTCGCGGGTCCAGTCGGCCCCTTGCAGGCGATAGTTCAGACGGTCATGCAAACGGCTGGCACGACCCTGCCAGAACTCGATGCGCTCCGGCAGCAAGCGATAGCCACCCCAATGCTCAGGGCAGTCGGGCTGGGTTTCGCTGAAACGCTGTTCGGTGGCCTTCAGCAGGTCCTGCAGTTCCTCTCGATCACGAATGACCTGGCTCTGCGGCGACGCCCAGGCGCCCAGTCGGCTCCCCAGCGGGCGGACCTGATAATAAGCGTCCGACTCTTCAGCCGTGACTTTCACCACCCGCCCCTCGATCCGCACTTGGCGCTCCAGGGTCGGCCAGAAGAAGGTCATGGCCGCAAAGGGCCGCGCCGCGAGCTGCTGGCCCTTGGCACTCTGATAGTTCGTAAAGAAGGTAAAACCCTGCGCGTCCAGGCCCTTGAGCAGCAGGATGCGGCAGTGCGGGCGACCGTCCTGGTCAACCGTGGCCAGGGTCATGGCATTGGCCTCCACCGGTGGCTGCTCGGTTTTCACCGCGTCAGCAAACCACTGATGGAACAAGGCAAATGGCTCGCTCGGGGCCTGGGCCTCGCTCAAACCATCCCGTGTGTAGTCACGGCGCATATCGGCCAGTGCCTGGGTCATGCGGCTTTATCCTTCTGGTTCAGCGGATCAGTTTTTGGCCTGGTCGTTAGCCGGTGCCGCAGCCTTGGCTTTGGCCGGCGCAGGCTTTTTGGCAGCAGGCTTGGCCGGGGCTTTCTTGGCGGCTGGCTTGGCGGCGGCTTTCTTGGCTGGCGCCTTTTTAGCCGTAGCTTTGGCAGCTGGAGCCGGAGTCGGAGCGGGAACATTCTGCACCGCAACCATCTCGGCGACAGGCGGGGTCTTGCCCGACTGGTACTTGCTCAGCAGCGCCAGCATGGTGGTGCGCTGGGTCAACATGATTTCCATGCGACGGTTCAGGGCACGGCCCTGATTGCTGTCGTTGGCGGCACGGGGCATCAGGTCGCCCATGCCACGCAACATCAGGCGATCCTGCTTCAGGCCGCTGAGGCTGAAGATCGAAGCGATGGATTGTGCACGCTCTTTGGTCAGCGCTTGGCTGGCCGGGGCGGTGCCGGTGGCATCCACATGGCCGAGTACCAGCACGGCGGTCTTGGGATCGGCTTCAACAGCCTTGGCAACGCGCGTGAACGGACCGAGGGTGACCGGCAGCAGCATGGTCGGGCGTTTCGGGTTGTAGGAACCGTCTACCGGCGCAATCACGACGAGCACGTTGTCGCGCCGCTCCAGTTGCAGGTTGCTGTCCTTGATGGCGGCGCGCAGGCGCGGCTCATAGTCGTCCAACCAGGCCTGGGTGATTTTCGGGTCAGGCATTGGCACGTTGGTCACGTCGACCTTGGCCAATGGCTTGGGTTTGCTTTCGAACGGCCACCACCAGCGGGTTTCGCTGTCTGTCTTGGCGACGGCCGGGGCAGTGGCAGGCTCGGCGGCCTTGAGATCGGCTTTCAGGTCAGCCTTGGCATCGGCGGCCTTTTCGTCGGCGCTCTTGGAAGAGAACGGCCACCAGCTGGAGCCGGTGTCAGCTTTGGCGGCTGGCGCCGGCGCGGCGGTGGCGGCTACCGGTGCTACAGGCTTGGCACCCGCAGCCGGCTTGGCGTCTGGCTTGACGTCGGTTTGGGTCACTGCGTCCTTGGTCGCGGCCTTGTCAGATCCAAATGACCACCAATGCCCGCCCTCGGCATCATTTTGTGGAGTTTGTGCGCAGCCGGTAATAGTGAGGCATAGCGCCAGTGCCAAGGACTTGTTCGATAACATGAGATATCCACAAAATGAGAAAAGAAACGGGGGTCTGGATGACCCGTTAAACAGACGCTTACAGAACATCAAAGTTAGATCATTTCGTTCAGCGTCTTCTTATACTTGCCTTTGTAACAAAAAATCGTGAAACAGCAAGAGGTTTACAGACAACCGGCCAATATTCCGACCAACTTCTGCGCCCGGGGGTCCATAAGTACATAAGGTCCCAATGTATTAGTCACGAAACCAAACGCTACATCATGCTCTGGGTCGGCAAAGCCTACCGAGCCGCCTGCGCCGGGATGCCCGAATGCACGCGGGCCAAGGCCGAAGGTGGCATTGGGCAGCTGCGGTTGGTCCAACATGCAGCCCAGGCCAAAACGGGTTTGTGTCAATAATGTTTTATCCGGCCCGATACTGTGTTCGCGGGTCAATTGTTCAAGCATATCGGCTTCAAGCAAACTACCGTCCAATAAACCGCTATAAAAGCCTGCCAGGCTGCGTGCATTACCGTGACCATTTGCCGCCGGCTGCTGCATGCGGCGCCATTCAGGTTTATTAGTACTGGTCAGAATAGACGGCGGATTGGCAAATGCACGTGTGGTCATGGCCGAAGGTTCACGCATCATTACTTGCAGTAAACGTTGTGCGGCTTCATCGCCCATATTGCCTTTGCTGCGCGCTATATGTGCCACGCGATAAAACTCTGCATCCGCCAGGCCCACATGGAAGTCCAGCCCAAGTGGCCGTGCAACCCGCGCCACGATTGACTCTCCCGGCCCGCGCCCATCGGCGCGACGCAGCAATTCACCCACCAGCCAGCCGTAGGTGATCGCCTCGTAGCCGTGGCCTTGGCCGGGCGTCCACCACGGGGCTTCTGCCGCCAGGGTGTCGACCATCAGTTGCCAGTCGTACAGGGCCTCGGTGGGGAGCATTTCGCGGATCGCCGGTAAACCAGCCTGGTGGCAGAGCAAGTGGCGCAGGGTAATGGTTTCTTTCCCGGCCGCAGCAAATTCCGGCCAATAGTTGGCCACGGGTGCGTCCAGTTGCAACTTGCCTTCGGCCACCAGCTGCAGGGCCGTCACGGCTGTGAAGGTCTTGGTGCAGGAGAACAGGTTGACGATAGTGTCGCTGTGCCACGCTTCGACACCGTCCTTGTCGGCGGTACCGGCCCACAGGTCGACAACGGTTTCACCGCCGATCTGGATGCAGAGCCCGGCACCACGCTCCTGAGGGTCATCGAACAAGGCGGCGAAGGCTTCACGTACCGCTTCGAACTGGAGTTCGTAATGACCCTGAATCTGCACCTGAGCGCCCTCGAAAACATCAAAAAAGTGGCCGACATTGTTCCAGCCCTTGTGGGTTTTGTGAACCCGTCAGCACTCAATCAATGACCATTTCCAGAGTGCCCGCCCGCATGTCCGGCGCCCTGCCCCGGACCTTTGCCCTCGTGTCCGGCCCTGCCGCCTTCGCTTTCACGCACAGCCCCCGCTGCCTTGGCCTTTTCCGCTTCCTTGCCCAGTTGATCGACGGCCGCCAGGTTGCTTTTGCGTACGCTGTCGACAAAGCCCTGGAACGGCACGTCGGTGATGCCTACCAGGCCAAAATGGCCGTTTTCACCGTCCAGCAAACGCCCGGTGGCCGGCTGATCCAGGTACTGGAACCAATGCACGCCAACGATCGACGGCTCGGCCATGGCCTGCTTCAAGAAGTTGCCATAGGCCGCGCCACGGTCTTCCTCACGGGCCAGCTGCGTCACGCCCCCCCAGAAAGGCCCACGGTCGGCCGAGCCGAAGTTGAATTCGGTGATCAACACCGGCTTGTCCAGCGCACGCAGGGCGGCGAAGTCGTAACCGTCCTGCGGCTTGAGGGTGTACATGTTGAAGCTCAGCACATCGCAATACTGTGCACAGGACGCCACGGCTTCCGGTGTGCTGACCGCAAAACGACCGCCTAATAGCAGTTGATTCGGCGCATGCCACTTCAGCGAATCGGAAATGGTCTTGAAATAGGCATCGGCGAAGGTCTTCTGGAAGTACTTGAAGTCCGCTTCGATTTCCGGGTGCTCAGGGTTGGGCACCGGCGGTTCGAAGCCCGGGTCTTCCATCAGTTCCCACCCCTTCAATTCGATGCCCCAGGCTTTCGACAGGCCTTCCTCATTACGGTATTTGTCGCGCAGTTGCTTGAGAAACGCACGCTTGGCCGGGACGTCGGTGGTCATGCGCAAGGTGCCATAGGCCAAGGCATAGCGGGACTTCGGATCATCACCTGGGCCGGCCCAAGCCAACTCGTTGTCGGCAAAGAAACCGATCAGCCACGGATCATCGCGATGATCGCGAGCAGCGATGGCCACGGCGCGCTCAGTGGCCATGGCAAAGCGCGGGTCGAACGGGTCGGGCATGCCGCCCCACCAGTCAGTGCCAGTACTGATGCTGGTGTAGTCGCCGACGATCGACAGCGGCAAGGTATAGGGTACGCGGTCGGCGCTGGCCAGGTCGCCATCGCTCCAGTTGCCCACGGTATTGAAACCCCAGGCTTGCAGGCGGTCGAGGGTGTGAGTGGTCCAGCGTTTCTGGTCAAAACCTTCACCGCCATAGGTGCGCTGCAGGTTGGCGCCGTAGAAATCGTACCAGCGCCCGGCGCCAAAGCTGCGGCCCTCACCTGCGCCATTGCCCGTGCGGTTGTCACCACTGCCGTAATACTTGTCGAACGGTTCGCCGGCCTTGGGCAGCGCCGCAAACATCCATTCACGACCGGACACGTAGGTCTGGTTGTTGTCCGGGGCCACGGTATTGACGCCCAGGGAGTAGAACGGATGCCCCTCCGGCGTCACCAGGTACCAGCGCCCGTCGCGCTTCTCGGTGCGGAAAAAACCGCTGGCGTCGAACGCGGGGCCCTTGTTCCAGCCGCCGTACTGATCCAGGGCGGACTTATCCCGCGTGGCCAGCCAGCCCTGGAGCTGCTGTTGCTCCTTGGCGGAGGCAGCCTTGAGCTGCTCGTCGCTGCTGACTTTTTCCGGCCAGCGCGCACGGGTGGATTGACCATAGGCATCCACCAATTCGCTGTAGGCAGCCTTCAATACGGGCTCGCTGTCCTGCACGCCAAAGCGCTCCAGCAAGATACTCTGGGCGGCGTTGGGCTTGATCATCGACAAAGTCACCGAAACCACCTGGCTGCGGTCGATTTCACCCGCGCTGCTGGCCAGCAATACCCGCTGGCCGTCCACAGTGATCGGCATCGGCGGACCGGCCTTCATGCCCTGGCTCAATGGTGAATTGGCTTGCAATGGGACCAGCAGGGTCTGCGCCGGACCCGCCGGCAGGTCGATGCGGCTGACCAGGGTACGGCCGTCGTTGCTCTGCACCTTGACGTAGAGCGTCAATGCCCAATCCATCGCACTCTGGATGCGCAGGCTCATGGCCCCCGACTGGGACCAGTCCCAGGCGCCGGTCTGTGGGCTGAGGACCAGGCTCGGTTCGGCAGCCGGGTTGAACGTGATACGGCGCAGCACTTCGCCTTCAGGCGTCTGTTCGGCGTTGTATTGCGGCAGGCTGGCGTCCTGGGTCGCCACCTTGACCACATCGGCAGGCCGGACGAAATTGAACAGGGTCTGTTGCCCTGCAGGCGCGGCCATCAAGGGCGCGGCGAACAGCAGGGCAAAAAGGGCGGGCAGCGTGCGAATCATACGAGCAAGGTTCTCCCAGGCGGCCGATGAATGGCCTGATGAATGACAGTCAGATAGACCACGAAGTGGGCGAATCCGCCCACTGTGGCTTAAGAAATTTCGCGCCTGAACGGCGGCAAGGCATTAAGGATAGCCTTGCCATAGCGCTGGGTGACCAAACGGCGGTCAAGCAAGGTGATGGTGCCTCGGTCTTCCTCGGTACGCAGCAAGCGACCGCAGGCCTGGACCAGCTTCAGGGAAGCATCCGGCACCGAGATTTCCATGAACGGGTTGCCGCCCCGTGCTTCGATCCATTCGGCCAAGGCCGCCTCGACCGGATCGTCCGGCACCGAGAACGGAATCTTGGCGATCACCACGTGCTCGCAGTAGGCACCCGGCAAGTCCACACCTTCAGCAAAACTCGCCAGGCCGAACAGTACGCTGGAGTCCCCACCATCAACGCGCGCCTTGTGCTTGTTCAGGGTTTCCTGCTTGGACAGGTTGCCTTGGATAAACACCTGCTTGCGCCAGTCACGGTCGAGGCCGTCGAACACGTCCTGCATCTGTTTGCGCGACGAGAACAGCACCAGCGTACCGCGTGAACCCTCTACCAGCTCTGGCAGGTCACGGATGATCGCAGCGGTGTGGGCCGCCGCATCCCGTGGATCAGCCTTGAGGTCCGGCACCCGTAACACACCGGCGTCGGCGTGATGGAACGGACTGGGCACCACCGCGGTGACGGCCTTTTTCGGCAGGCCGGCGCGCATGCGGAAGCGGTCGAAAGTGCCCAGGGCCGTCAGCGTGGCCGAGGTGACCAGGCAGCCGTAGGCCACGTTCCACAGGTTGCGGCGCAACATCTCGGCGGCCAGGATCGGGCTCGCGTTGACCTCGATGTCGAACAGCGCACCGCTTTCCGACAGGGTCAACCAACGCGCCATGGGCGGGTTGTCTTCCGGGTCTTCAACAGTAAAGGCCGTCCACAACTCCCAGTTGCCCTGGGAACGGGACAACAGGCTGCCGAACAACGGATACCATTCCTCGGCCTGGTTGCTGGCGATGCCGATATTGACCTCGCCGTCCATGCCCTCTTTGAGCAGGTCGGTGAGACGGGTGAACAGGTCGGTCAGGCGTGAAAAACCCTTCTTCAGCTCGATGCCCATTTCGCGCATGTGCTCGGGAATCAACCCGCCGACAAAACGGTGACGCGGCCGCTCACGGCCCTCGACGTCTTCGCCGGGTTTGAAATCAGCCACCTGCTCGCAGGCGCTGAACATGAATTGCTGCTGGGTCTTGATCTCCCGCGCCAGCTCCGGCACCTGTTCGATCAGCTTGCCCAGGTCACCGGGCAGCGGGTGCTGGGCCAGCAACTTGGTGAGATTCTTCGCGGTGGTTTCCAGCCAGTCGGCAGTGGAGCGCAGGCGCGTGTAGTGGGCGAAGTGGCCGATGGCCTTGTCGGGCAGGTGGTGCCCTTCGTCGAAGACATAGAGGGTGTCACGCGGGTCCGGCAATACTGCGCCGCCGCCCAGGGCCAGGTCAGCCAGGACCATGTCGTGGTTGGTGACGATCACATCGACCTTGCCCATGCCTTCGCGGGCCTTGTAGAAGGCGCACTGACCGAAGTTGGGGCAATGGCGGTTGGTGCATTGGCTGTGGTCGGTGGTCAAGCGTGCCCAGTCGGCGTCTTCCAGGGCGGTGGGCCAACTGTCGCGGTCGCCGTCCCATTTATTGCCGGCCAGTTTCTCGATCATGCTGGTGAACAGCTTCTGGCTGGCCTCATCGACTTCGATCTTGAAGCCTTCTTCTTCGAACAGCTGGGCAGTGGCGGTCTGCGCATGGCCTTCCTGCAACAGTACGTCGAGCTTGGACAGGCACATGTAGCGGCCACGGCCCTTGGCCAGGGCGAAGGTGAAGTTCAGGCCGCTGTTGCGCATCAGGTCGGGCAGGTCTTTGTAGACAATCTGCTCTTGCAGGGCGACGGTGGCGGTGGCGATCACTAGGCGCTTGCCGGCGGCCTTGGCGGTGGGGATCGCGGCCAGGCTGTAGGCCACGGTCTTGCCGGTGCCGGTGCCAGCCTCGACCGCCACGACCGCGGGCTCACCCTCGCGGCGACCTTCGTCGTCGGTGTCGATATCCCCGAGGACCTTGGCCACTTCGGCGATCATCAGGCGTTGGCCGTAGCGCGGTTTCAAGCTCTTGGCTTCGAGAAAACGCGAGTAGGCGCCCTGGATCGTGGTTTTGAGTTCAGTGCTGATCATGGATAGTCGGGCGCAAAAAACGCTGGATAAATTTTCAGTGGTTCGGATCGGCGGCTATCATACCCCGCTAATGAATCCCGCGCAGAACGGAGTACCACAATGACCGCGTTTAGCCTCGTTTACACCCTGCATGTATTGGCCGCCCTGGTATGGGTCGGCGGTATGTTTTTCGCCTGGATGATCCTGCGCCCCGCCGCTGTCGCGGCACTTGAGGGCCCGGCCCGCCTCAGGTTATGGGCGAATGTGTTTCAACGTTTTTTCGTATGGGTGTGGGTCGCGGTGGCGATTTTGCCGATCAGCGGCATTGGCTTGCTGCAATTGCGCTTCAACGGGTTTGAGACGGCACCGCGGTATGTGCAGGTGATGATGGGGTTGTATCTGGTGATGACGGCGTTGTTTATCCGTATCCAGGCGTTGAAATTCCCGGAATTGCGCACGGCGGTGGCGGCTGAGGATTGGCCGGCAGGGGCTGCGGTGCTGGGCCAGATCCGCCGGTTGGTGGGGATCAATTTGATCGTGGGGTTGGTGGTGGTGGCGATTGCTTCGGCTCGGCCGATGTTATAAGGGTGTTCTTCAGGGCCTCTTCGCGGGCAAGCCCGCTCCCACAGTTGACCGAGTTCCAACATGAGAATGCGGTCGAATGTGGGAGCGGGCTTGCTCGCGAAGACGTCAGCCCAAACGACTCACAGCCGCTGAATTGTCACAGTGCCTGCAGGCCCAGCCGGCCCTGGCTGCCCTTCCAACCCTGGGCGGCCTTTCTCGCCGCCATCAGCGCGGTACACCAGGCAGCCTTTGGACTGGCCACCCTTGCCGGGCTTGCCCGCTGTGCCAGCCAAACCTCCGGCACCGCCATCCACCCACACCTTGATCTGCTGCGCCGGGAAGTCCTGCGGCAGCTCGACCCGCACCTGCGCACCCGCCGCGCCTGGCAAACCGTCACCGCCGTTATCGCCATTGGCGCCACGACCGGCCGAGCCCCAGGTGCAGCCCGGGTCTTCGCCATTGGCGCCATCCAGCCCGGCATAACCTTGGGCACCGGCGCCGCCACGGGCGTCCACCGACAGTTCTTCGGCTACCAGCGAATTGATGCGCAACGTCAGGTCACGCCCGGCCTTGGCCGGCTTTTCGTGGGTGCCGGGAGCGCCGCGTGAGGTGATCTGGCTGCCGTGATCCAACTGCGCATGGCGCACTTGCAATTGCAGCGCAGTGTTACCGGGCACGATGGCGATACGGGCGTCGCGGCCCAGGTGCAGTTCATCCACGGTGACTTGGCTGATGGTGGCCGGAATCAACAACGTGCCGTAGTCCGCCACGTCCAAGCGCTCCAGTTGCAACACACTGGTGCTGCTGGGCAGGCGCATCAACGAGTTGGTTTCAACACTGACGCTCTGGGCCAGGGCAACGGGGCTGACCAACAGGGCCAGCAATAGAACCTTACGCATCGTGGAGCTCCCCTGAAAATTTTCAAAAAATATTTCTAGTTTTTCTTTGGACGCACAGTAACGACTTCCACAGGCGCTTTGCCAGTGAAGGATCAAAAAAGATGATAAAGGGGGAGGATTGGCAGCAATGCCCCTGTGGATCCCACAGGGGCAAGGGCCGTCAGCGGTTGATCTGGATTTCGGTGCGGCGGTTCAAGGCGCGGCCTTCAGCGGTTTTGTTATCCGCTACAGGATGGCTTTCACCTGCGCCGGTCACCGATACGAAATTGCTGCGCGGCACACCGGCACCGATCAGGTAGTCCGTCACCGAATGGGCGCGTTTGTCCGAAAGCTTCTGGTTGTAGGCGTCGTTGCCGACGCTGTCGGTGTGCCCACTGACCCGCAACTGGGCGGTCGGGGCTTCCTGTTTCAAGCGCGTGGCGATGGTGTCGAGATTGGTTTTGTCCGCCGCCGTCAGCTTGGCCGAGTCGAACTGGAAGTGCACATCGCGGATCACGATGGTTTCTTCCTTGACCACCAGCACTTCCTCAACCACGGCCGGTGGCGGTGTCGGTGGGCAACCATTGGCATCCACCTGCACACCTTTTGGCGTGCCTGGGCACTTGTCGCGGCTATCCGGCACACCATCACCGTCTTCATCACCATCGCCGTGCACCCAGCAATAGGCACCGGCCATGCCGCCGATCAGCAGCGCACCAGCGCCCGCATAGGCCGAGCTTTCAGTGGCACCGATCGCCGCACCGGTCACACCGCCAATGGCGGCGCAGGTGGGCCAATCGGTTTTTTGCAAACCTGCGCAACCTGTCAATACTCCGGTTAGCAGAACCAAGGGTAGAGCTGTCCGCATGATGCTCATCTGATTTCTCCTGAGGGGATCGGCGGGGGCCGATGGGTGGAGTAAAGACGGCTCTTTTCATCTGCGCCACTACGCCGCGCCCCTGTATTCATTGAGGATCGCCGCATTCGTAGGACTTTTCGCCGCCACCCGCTCTAGGCCCGCACGCTCAGCCGCGCTAGTCTCTATGGTCCCGATGTGAGGATCTCTGATGACCGCTGGTATTTCTGCCCGTACACCTCAGCAAGCCTTGGCCGCCTTGCTCGATCTGCACCAGCCCAAACGCCTGCTGCTGTTGGGCGCCAGCCAGTTCCCGGCGCTGGAGGCTTTTCAAAAAGCCCACCCGGATACCCAGGTGTCCGTCGCGGCACCGGGCGCGTTGCCCACAGAGCTTGCCGCACAGCGGTTTGACCTGGCGCTGGTGGTGGACTGCCTGGAGCACCTGTCAAAACCGCAAGGCCTGACGCTGCTCGGCGGCATCCGTAACCTGAATGCCAGCCGCATTGCGGTGCTGGTGGACCTGGGCGCCTGCGACTGGAAGGACACGGACTTTTTCTCCCTGGCCCTGCAGGCCGGTGAGCGATTCCAGCGCGACGAGCAGGTTCTCACGCTGTTTACCTATGATCTGCTTGACTATAAACAGGTGCCGGACTGGCTCAACGCCCGCTTCTGGGCCAACCCGGAAAACTTCGGAAAGTATTGGTGGTAACCTGATGAGTACATCCATTTGCCCCTGCGGCAGTGGCAACCTGCTGGATGCCTGCTGCGGCCATTATCACGCCGGCCACCCGGCACCCTGCGCCACCGCGTTGATGCGTTCGCGTTATAGCGCCTACGTCTTGGGCCTGGTGGATTACCTGATCGCCACCACCCTGCCCGCGCAACAAGCCGGGCTGGACCGAAATGCCATCGCCGCCTGGAGTGCCCAGAGCACCTGGCTCGGCCTTGAGGTGGAAAGCTCCGAGGTGTTCGGCGGCCAGCCGGAACACGCGTTCGTGACCTTCACCGCGCGCTGGCACGACAGCAACGGCGAACATAGCCACCGCGAGCAGTCTTCTTTCGTACAGAATGACGGGCGCTGGTACTTCATCGACCCGACCGTGGAAGTGAAGGCCGGACGCAACGATGCCTGCCTGTGCGGCAGTGGGCAGAAATTCAAGAAGTGCTGTTCCAGCTACCTCTAAAAACGCTAAGGATTAACGCCATGCTTCGGATGTACAGCTTGATGCTGGCGTTAGCCCTCGGTTTGAGTGGTTGCGCGTCGTGGTTTGAAGACGACTCCCCCCCGCCCCACGTGTCGCTGGTGAAAGTCGAAGTGGTGCGCGCCAAGTTGCTGGAGCAGAAATTCAAGCTGTACTTTCGCGTGGATAACCGCGACGACGCCGACCTGACTGTGCGCGGTTTGATTTACAAGGTCACCCTGGGCGACTTCGTGCTGACTGAGGGCGAGTCCAATGAATGGCTCACCGTGCCGCCGCGCAGTCATAAGTTTTTCCGGGTGTCGGTGCGCACCAACCTCTGGCCGCAGATCCGTGATGTGGTGCAGATGCTGAAAAATCCCGACCGGCCTGTGCCGTATCGCTTGGATGGCGAGCTGAAAACCGGATTATTCATCGGTTATGACGTGCAGGTGAACCACAATGGCGAGATAATCCCCGGCGATTTTATTCCGGAGCGACATCGATGACTCAGCAACCCCATGTCCATGGTCCTGACTGCAACCACGATCACGATCACCATGATCACGACCACGGCCATGTCCACGGCCCGAACTGCGGCCATGCTCACCAGGAGCCCGTGCGCAACGCCTTGAAGGACGTGGGTCGCAATGATCCTTGCCCGTGCGGCAGCGAGAAGAAATTCAAGAAGTGCCACGGGGCGTAAGGCCCAAATGTGAGCGGGCTTGTGTGGGAGCGGGCTTGCTCGCGAATTCGGTGTGTCAGTCACCTGATGCATCGACTGAAAGTCCGCTTTCGCGAGCAAGCCCGCTCCCACATTTAGATTGCACTTCACATTCAGGATTTGCTTTGGAATCGCAGCTCCGCCTCAAGGCCCCCACCTTCCCGATTACGCAAGCTCAACCGCCCGTCATGCGCCTTGGCGATGGTGTGAGCGATGCTCAAACCCAGCCCATACCCGCCGGTCTCGGCATTGCGTGAGCCTTCTACCCGATAAAACGGCTCCATCACCTGCTCCAGCTGTGCCTGGGGAATCCCCGGCCCTCGGTCGCTGATAATGATCGTCAAGCTATCCGCCTGGTCCTCGACCCGCACCGTCACATCGCGGCCATAACGCACCGCGTTCTCCAGCAGGTTCTGCACACACCGCTTGAGGCTGCGGGCGTACCCCGGCAGTGGGTGTTTTGCGCGGCCTTCGATCACCACGTTCTCGCCCACATCCTGCAGATCCGCCTGCAAGCTTTGCAGCAAGGCATTGATGTCGATGTTCTGCCGTGCCTCGTTGATTTCACCGCTGCTGACAAAATCCAGCGTACTGGCCACCATCTGTTCCATTTCCTCCAAGTCACTGCGAAAACGTTCCTTGGTGCGGTTGTCCTCAAGCATCTCGGTGCGCAGGCGCAGGCGTGTGATCGGTGAACGCAGGTCGTGGGAAATAGCCGCAAGAAACCGCGTGCGCTCGGCGATGTTGGCGATCAGCCGCTGCTGCATGGCATTGAAGGCCTGGGCGGCACGGCGCACTTCGGTAGGGCCATCCACCGACAACGGCGGACGCTGGATATCCCTGCCCAGGGCTTCGGCCGCCTTGGCCAACGCGTTGAGCGGGCGGATCGCCAGGCGCACCGCCACCAGAGCGATCAGCACCAATACCAGTACCCGCAGCAAATAAATGCGCATAACGTAATCGAACAACAGGTCCAGCGGTGAGGTGCTGGTCCAGCCCTGTTCTTCGCTGGCATCCACCTGCAACCAGCGGCCGTCGGGCAGGCGCAGGTCGATCAGAAACTGCCCCACCACCGGTTTTGAACCCAGCAGGGTCGACAGCCCGGCGGTTTGCCCTTCGGCATCCACCAGCGACAGGCGCAACAGGATCAGCGTCTGGGCGTAACCGGTTTTTTCCGACAATACCTTCTTGATCAACCGTTCGGTGGGCCGGTCGCTGTCGTGAAGCGTGCTAGGCGTATTACTGGCCTGGTCGCTGAGGGTCAGGCGGAAGGTCGGCGTGTCGAGCATCTTGATCAGCAGGTCCGCCTGTTGCGGGTCGCCGTGCACCAGCCGCACCACGTCCGCCAAGCGCGTGGCGATCAAGCGCGCAGGGATTTCCAGCACCTGCCCGTGGCGCCGGTCGTACCAGATGCTGCTGGTCAGCGCCTGCGCCGCGAGCATGCCGCTGACCAAAATCAGCACCAACCGCCCGAACAGCGAACGCGGCAGCAGTCTCACGATTCCAGCACAACGTCGTCGGCGGTGAGCATGTAGCCTTCGTTGCGCACAGTCTTGATCACATTGGCCGGCAGTTGCGAGCGCAGACGGCTGACGCACACATCGATGGAACGGTCGAACGGCGTGCTGTCCTTGTCGAACACGTGATTGAGCAGGAAGTCGCGGCTCAACGGGCGATTGGGGTGCTGCAACAGCAGGCGCAACACGCGGTAATCGGAGTTGCCCAGGCTGACCACCACCCCCTCCGGCGACAGTAACTGCCGCGCCCGCGTGTCGAGCTGCCAGCCTGCGAAACGGATGCTCGGCGCTTCATCCAGGCGCGCACGGTCGGGAAAGCTCTGCACCCGGCGCAACACCACCTTGATCCGCACCAGCAGTTCGCGCGGGTCGAACGGTTTGGGCAGGTAATCGTCGGCGCCGATTTCCAGGCCGACGATGCGGTCGATCAACGAGCCTTTTGCCGTGAGCATCACCACCGGCGTGTTTGAGTTCACCCGCAGTTCGCGGCACAGGCTCAGGCCGTCTTCACCGGGCAGCATCAGGTCGAGAACGATCAGGTCGATGACATTCAGCGCCAGGCGGCGGCGCATTTCCTTGCCGTCGGCCGCAGTGGAGACCTGGAAGCCGGCGTCGCTCAGGTAGTCGCAGAGCAACTGGCGGATTTGCGGATCGTCATCAACGATCAGCAGGTGGTCTTGCTTGGCCATGGGCAGTCAATCCAAAAAACAATGAAACGCAGCAAATAGCCGAAAGTTCAGCCAGCCGTGCAGGCAAATGTAATGGAATGTTGTAGGAAACCATAATCACGCATCAGCGATACAAACCCGGGGCATGGCAGGGGAAAACGCTCTTTAGACTACCGAACCTAAATGAGAGTAATTGTAATTTAGACTCGGAAGTTGCCCATGTCATCGCCCACCTCTCGCAGCCAAACGCTGCACACCACCCTGGCACCGATGTTCGGCCTACTGGCTGCCGGCGGCGTCGTCCCGATCGCCTTGGCTGGCGCGCCAGCGGCCAAGTCCAACGATTCGGTGCTGAGCCTGCCGGAAATCAAGGTCGATGGTGAAGCCACTTCCACGTTCAAAGTAGACCGGGTGACCTCGGCAAAAATCAGCCAACCGCTGCTGGACGCCCCGCAAAGCGTGACCATCGTGCCGCAGCAGGTGCTCAAGGAGCAGAATGCGCAGACCTTGCAGGAAGTGTTGCGCAACGTGCCGGGGATTACCTTCATGTCCGGCGAAGGCAACCTGGGGTGGGGCGACCTGTTTTCGATTCGCGGGTTTTCTTCCGAACAAAGCCTGACCGTCGATGGCGTGCGCGATGCGGGCATGTCCACGCGCACCGACACCTTCAACCTGCAACAGGCGGAAGTGTTCAAGGGCACTGGCTCCATCGAATCCGGCGTGTCCGCCGTGGGGGGCAGCGTCAACCTGGTGAGTAAAGAAGCGCACCTGGGCGATGCCAACCGCGTCTCGGCCGGTATCGGCACCGATGCCTACCGCCGCCTCACCGCTGACCTGAATAAACAGATCAACGACACCACTGCCCTACGTATCAACCTGATGAAGCACTACAACCAAGTGGCCGAACGTGACGACGTGGACTACGACCGCTGGGGCATTGCCACCTCGTTCGGCTTCGGCCTGGGCACCGACACGCGCTTTTTCGTCGACACCTTCTACCAGAAAGACACCAATACGCCGGACGGCGGCGTGCCGATCCAGCGTGGGACGAATGGCGATCGCATGCCCGGCGTGAAGCGCTCCAACGGGTACGGCGACTCGAGCCTCTACACCCAAGAGAACAAAACCACTTCGCTCACGGCGCGCTTCGAGCATGACTTCGACTGGAATGACGCCAACCTGCGCAACCAGACGCGTTGGGAACGCAGCGACAATTTTGCCGTGCTCTCCCCGGCGCGCTTCTTCGCCGCCAACGCCAACGGCCAGAAGACCTGCACCGGCCCCCGTTGTGCGACCTTGGGCTACACCGGTGTAGGACCGATCAGCCAAGTGCCGGGCAGCACGGTGAATGCCTACTCCGACTACGTGAACAACAGCAATACCGCCTACGGCATCCTGCGCGGCAGCGATTTCGGCTTGTCCAAGCGCTACACCATCCTCGACAACCAGACCGACTTCAATTTCAACCTCACCACCGGCAGCCTGCAACACGCCGTGGTCAGCGGCTTGGCGTTCTATCACGAGACTTACGGCGGCCTGAAACGCAGCGCCAAAGTGCCGGCCGGCGACATGTTGTTCGACATGAACGCCCCCAACCACAGCTTCGCCAGCACCTACGTGACCAAAGGCGAAGGCGACCCGCGCTCAGTGATCGACAACGCCGGGATCTACCTGGGCGACACCATCACCCTCAACGATCAGTGGCAAGTGCTCGGGTCGCTGCGCTACGACAACTGGCGTGCCCAGACCAGCCAACGCGGTCAAGCCAGCATCAGCAGCACCGACGGTGCCGTCAGCGGTCGGGTTGGCGCGGTGTTCAAGCCGTTGCCCCACGGCAGCCTCTATGTGTCCTACAGCGAAGCGGCGCAGCCGTCCGCGTTGGGTGCGTCGACCAATAACCAGATCTACGGCACGGCGAGCACCCGCAACTACAGCCCGGCCAAGTCCAAGACCTATGAATTGGGCACCAAGTGGGACATTGCCCACGATATGCTCAACGTCACAGCAGCGATCTTCCGCACCGAACTGGACAATGCCTGGGAATACCAGGACGGCGAATCCGCCCCGGTACGCGCCCTACCCGCCAAACGGGTCGACGGCATCGAACTGGGCCTGCAAGGCAATATCACCCCGCGCTGGACCGCCTACAGTGGTTTCTCGGCACTCAAAAGCACGCAGACCAAAGGCATCAACAAGGGCGCCGAAGCCAAGAACGTGCCCGACCTGACCGCCAATCTGTGGACCACCTACGCCGTCACCGATGCCCTGAGCCTCAGCTACGGCGAGCAATACGTGGGCCGCCGCCGTTACACCGACAACAAATACGTCGGCGGCTTGAACAACAACAGCAGTTACGCCAACGGCCCGTCCGGCGTGTACGCGATCTACACCCGCGACCACGAAAAAGCCCCCGGCTACTGGCTGAGCAACCTGGCCGCGCAATACAAAGTGAACAAGGACACCACGGTCAACCTCAACCTCAACAACGTGTTCAACAAGTTCTACTACAGCCAGGTCGGCGCCTCCCTCGACGGCTTCCAGCTCTACGGCATCCCAGGTGCCGGGCGCACCCTCACCGCCAGCGTCGACTATGAGTTCTGAACCGTGCTGATCGAAATCCCGGCGCTGTTCAGTGTCAGCGAAGTCGACGCCACCGTGGCCACCTTGCTCGATCAGCCCTGGGTTGACGGCAAGGTGACCGCCGGACAGCGCTCGGCCATGGCGAAAAATAACCGGCAGTTGTCGGAGGATTCGCCAGTGGCCCATCGCATCGGTGAGCAGATTCTGGCGCGGCTGTCGGACAACGCGCTGTTTATGTCCGCCGCCTTGCCCAAGCGCATCTACCCGCCGCTGTTCAACCGCTACAGCGGTGGTGAAGGGTTCGACTGGCATATCGACAACGCCATTCGCGGCATCAAGGGCGTGCGCGAGCGGGTGCGCACCGACATCTCCGCCACGCTGTTCCTGGCCGACCCGGCCAGCTACGACGGCGGTGAATTGGTGATCCGCGACACCTTCGGCGAACACGCTGTGAAGCTGCCCGCCGGCCATTTGCTGATCTACCCCGGCAGCAGCCTGCACAAGATCAACCCAGTGACGCGCGGTGAGCGCATCGCCAGTTTTTTCTGGATCGAAAGCCTGGTGCGCGAAGACAGCCAGCGCCAGTTGCTATTGGACATGGACGTGGCGATCCAGACCCTCACCGCCCAAGACGCCGATCACCACGCGCTGCTGCAACTGAGCGGCGCTTACCACAACCTGTTGCGGCGCTGGAGCGATGGCTGATGCGCCGCCTTCACCTGGAGTCCCTGCCATGTTGAAACCCCGTAATGTGCTCACGCTCGGCGTGCTGTTTGCCGCGCTGGTCCTGGGCCATGCTGAAACCGCTGCCGCCCATGAAGTCACCGATGTGCTGGGCCGCAAGGTCGAAGTGGCTGACACCGTAAAGCGCGTTGTCCTGGGTGAAGGCCGGCTGATTTCGGCGTTTGCGTTGCTGGACAAGGACGCGCCCTTCCAGCGCATCGTCGGCTGGCAGAACGATTTGCGCTTGCTCGACCAACACACCTACAACGCCTACGTGGCGAAATTTCCGGCAGTGAAAGACATCCCGCTGATCGGGCAAGCGTCGGAACAAAGTGTCAGCGCCGAGGAAATCCTCTCGCTGAAACCTGACCTGGCAGTGTTCAGCATTTCCGGTCACGGCCCCACCGAACACAGTCCGGTCGCCGATGTGCTGGCCCAGGCGGGCATTCCGGTGGTGTTCGTCGACTTCCGCATCAACCCGGTGCAGGGTACTCACACCAGCATGACCGCGCTGGGCCAGGCATTGGGGCGTGAAGCCCAGGCCAAGGCGTTCCTGGGTTTCTATGACCAGCACATCAAGGTGATCACCGATGCGGTCGCCACCTTGCCGGCGGGGCCGCGCCCGAGTGTGTTCCTCGAACTGCTGGCCGGCATTTGGCAAGCGCCGGGGCATACCACCGGCAAGAGTGGCATGGGCGAACTGATCGCACTGGTTGGCGGGCGCAATATCGCCGCTGGCGTGGTGCCGGGTGCGCTGGGCGATATCAGCGTCGAGTACGCGCTCAAGGCCGACCCGGATGTGTATATAGCCACCGGCAACCGCAAGCCCGGCTTGATCTTGGGCGCGGGTGTCGGCGCAGATGAAGCCCACGAGGCGCTGGACCGGGTATTGGCGCGTCCCGAATTCGCCAATCTTCGTGCAATCCGTGAGGGCAATGCCCACGGCCTGTGGCATGACTTCTACAACTCGCCGTACAACCTGCTGGCGATTGAATCGTTGGCCAAATGGGTGCACCCGGAGCTGTTCGCCCAGCTGGATCCGCAGGCGACCATGGACCAGATCAACGCGCAATTCCTGGGGATGCCGTTGCAGGGTGCCTATTGGATCGACAGCAAGCCCAAGTAACGTTGATCGCCCTATTGGAATGCAGTCAGTGTGGGAGCAGGCTTGCCAGCTCCCACATTTGGATCCTCTTCGCTTTCAAGATTGTGTGAGTTCAATGACCACTCAAACCCTCGACCTCGCCAGCGCCACCCATGGCTATCGCCGTCTGCTGGCGCGGCGCGCCTGGCTGCTTGGCCTGCTCGGTACGGCGCTGGTGAGCGCCATCCTCGTGGACCTTGCCAGCGGCCCCTCGGGCATGGGCCTGCTGGCCTTGCTGGACGGAATCCTGCACCCGTCCCACCTCAGCGCCACCGACCAGGTGATCATCTGGAACGTGCGCCTGCCCTATGCACTCATGGCAGTGCTGGTGGGCTGCGCGCTGTCGCTGGCCGGGGCCGAAATGCAGGCGATCCTGAACAACCCGCTGGCCAGCCCGTTCACCTTGGGCGTGTCGTCGGCGGCGGCCTTGGGCGCGTCCCTGGTGATTGTGTTTCCGGTGACGACACTGTGGGTCTCGGCCAATACGGCGATTTCCATCTCGGCATTTATCTTCGCGGCGGCGTCGGTATTTTTGCTGCAAGCCATGTCGCGTTTGCGCGGCGCCGGGGTGGAAAGCCTGGTGCTGTTCGGCATCGCCCTGGTGTTTAGTTGCAACGCGGTGGTGGCGCTGCTGCAACTGGTGGCCACCGAAGATGTGTTGCAACAGTTGGTGTTCTGGACGTTGGGCAGTGTGACCCGTGCCAACTGGGACAAGCTCGGCATCCTGGCGCTGGTGGTCGCGGTAGTGCTGCCGTTTTCCTTTGCCGCCGCACCGCGCCTGACCCTGTTGCGCATGGGCGAGGACCGTGCGCAAAGCTTTGGCGTGGACGTGAAGCGCCTGCGGTTTTTCTCACTGCTGCGCATCAGTCTGCTGTCGGCCACCGCCGTGGCCTTTGTAGGCACCATCGGTTTTATCGGCCTGGTGGGTCCGCATATCGCGCGGATTCTGGTGGGCGAAGATCAACGCTTCCTGCTACCGGCCAGCGCCTTGACCGGCGCGTTGCTGCTGGCGCTGTCGTCGATTGCCAGCAAGCTGATCATGCCCGGCGTGATCGTGCCGGTGGGCATCGTCACCGCGTTGGTGGGCGTGCCGATTTTCGTGGTGTTGGTGTTCAAACGGGGGAGGCAGTTATGAGCCAAGGGTTGAGCGTACACAATGCCCAGGTAAGTTACGGGCGCCGCCAGATCGTGCACGACCTGAGCCTGCCCACCCTGCCCCACGGCAGCCTCACCGCTCTGATCGGCCCCAACGGCGCGGGTAAATCCACCTTGCTACGTGCCGTGGCCGGGCTGGAAAAGATGCAAGGCGTTGTGCGATTGGGTGACCTCGACCTGTCGGCCATGTCCGTCGCCGAGCGCGCGCGGCGTGTGACCTACATGCCGCAAAACTTGCCACCGGGACTGAGCCTCAGCGTGATGGAAAGTGTGATCGCCGCCCTGCGCGTGGCGAATGTCGAGGGCATCCCGTTGCCCAGCGACGCCTGCCTGCGTGAAGCCTTCGACGCCTTGCAGCGCATTGGCATCGCGCATTTGGCCGATCAGTTGCTGAGCACCCTATCCGGCGGCCAACGCCAACTGGTTAGCCTCGCCCAACTCATCGCCCGTCGCCCTCAGGTGATGCTGCTGGACGAACCCACCAGCGCCCTCGACCTCAATTACCAACTGAAAGTCATGGATTGCGTGCGCGATTTGGTGCGCGAACACAACCTGATTGCCGTGGTGGTGCTGCACGACATCAACCTCGCCGCGCGCTTCGCCGACCATATTGCCGTGCTGCGCCAGGGACGTTTGTATGCCAGCGGTGCAGCGGACGACGTGCTCAACCCACTGCTGTTTGCCGAGGTGTATCGCGTGCGGGCACGCATCGAGCGCTGTTCGCAGCAGACGGTGCAGGTGTTGGTGGACGGCGCCTTTTAATTTGCTTCTATGGGTATGCGCAAATGTTTCATTGAAACTTCGCACACCCAACATTACCTATACCTACAGGCATTCGCTCAAGCATCACCACTTTTGGAGAGCTTCATGATCGACCTGTATTACTGGACTACCCCTAACGGTCACAAAGTATCGCTGTTCCTGGAAGAAGCCGGCCTGCCCTACAAGGTGCACCCGATCAACATCGGCCAGGGCGACCAGTTCAAGCCTGACTTCCTCAAGATCGCCCCCAACAACCGCATTCCGGCCATCGTCGATCAGAACCCGACCGACGGTGGCGCGCCGATTTCACTGTTTGAATCCGGCGCGATCCTGCTGTACCTCGCGGAAAAAACCGGCCAGTTCATTCCAAAAGACCTACGCGGTCGCCAGGAAACACTGCAGTGGTTGTTCTGGCAAATGGGCGGCCTGGGGCCGATGGCCGGTCAGAATCATCACTTCAGCCAGTTCGCACCGGAAAAAATTCCGTATGCGATCAAGCGTTATGTGGACGAGACCGCTCGCCTTTACGGTGTGCTGGATCGGCGTCTGGCAGACCGCGCGTTCGTGGCGGGTGAGGCCTACAGCATTGCTGACATGGCGATCTACCCGTGGATTGTTTCCCACAAGTGGCAGAGCCAACGCCTGGAAGATTTCCCACACCTGCACCGCTGGTTCAACAGGATCAAGGAGCGGCCGGCGACGGTCCGCGCGTATGAGCTGGTGCAGAAAGTGAACCCGCCCAAGTCTTGATACGCATTTCCTGAAAATAAGGCATAGCTCCTGCTTGCGTCGTTTCGCCGCGCTCACTAACGTAGCGCCTTTACTGACGCTACCCCCCCGCAGGAGCTTTGCCATGGCCTCGCCAGCCCTCTCACATTTTCTTCCCCGGTTCGGCGTTGCCGCGGCAGTGGCCAGTGCGTTAAGCCTGGCCGGTTGCCAGCTCCAGAGCACCCAGGACACCCTGCCCCCGGTCGCCGGCGTGCAGCCGCTCAAAGGCCTGGCACAGAATGTTTCCGTGCGCCGCAATGCTCAAGGCATGCCGCTGATCGAAAGCAACACGTTCCATGACGCACTGTTCAGCCTCGGTTATGTGCACGCCAGTGATCGCATCACACAGATGGTCACCCTGCGCCTGTTGGCTCAGGGCCGCCTGGCGGAAATGTCCGGGCCCGAGGTGCTGGATGTCGATCGATTCATGCGCGCGGTCAACCTGAAGAAAAGCGCGGGCGAGCTGTATAACGCATCGAGCCCGCGCCTCAAGCGCTTCTTCGAAGTGTATGCCCGTGGCGTCAATGCCTACCTGTTCCGCTACCGCGACAAGCTACCGCCAGACCTGGCCCAGACCGGGTACAAGCCCGAGTACTGGAAGCCGGAAGATTCGGCGCTGCTGTTCTGCCTGCTGAATTTCAGCGAATCGGTCAACCTGCAGGAGGAAATCGCATCCTTGGTGCTGGCACAGAAGGTCGGCGTCGACAAACTCGCCTGGCTCACCCCAAGTGCGCCGGATGAAGCGATCCCGTTGGCCGAGGCCGAGAAACTCAAGGGCGTGAATTTCAGCCAGATTACCGGCCTCGCCGGCCTGGACGCGGTCGGCCAGCAACTGAGCAGCCTCAACTCGCTGGCAGTGACCACATCGAGCAACTGGGCCATTGGCCCGCAACGCAGCCGCAGCGGTAAAAGCCTGTTGGCAGGCGACCTCGCCGCCCAGCCGCAAGCACCGTCTCCGTGGAGCTACGTGCAGATCCGCGCGCCGAAGTACCAGGCCGTGGGCGCCTCGATTGCCGGCCTGCCGACACTGCTGTCCGGCTTCAACGGCAAAGTCGCGTGGAGCATGAGCACGGTCAAGGGCGACACCCAGGACCTGTTCCTGGAAAAGGTCAAACGCCAGGGCAGCGCGTTGTATTACGAGAACAACGGAAAATGGCTACCCGCTGGTGTGCGTAACGAAACCTTCTTCGTCAAAGGCCAACGCTCGATTCGTGAAGTGGTGTACGAAACCCGCCACGGCGCCCTGCTCAACAGCAGCCAGGCGCTGACCACCGGTTTGGGTCTGGCGCTGCAAACCGCCGAACTCAAGGATGACAAGAGCCTGGACGCGTTCTTCGACCTGTCCCGTGCACAAAACGCCGGCAAGGCCTCGGACGCGACGCGCGAGATTCGCGCCATTGCCCTGAACATGATCTTCGCCGACGCCAGCAACATTGGTTGGCAAGTCACCGGGCGCTTCCCCAACCGTCGCGAAGGCGAAGGCCTGCTGCCGTCGCCCGGCTGGGACACGCGGTTTGACTGGGATGGCTACGCCGACGCGATGTTGCACCCCTATGACCAGGACCCGGCCCAAGGCTGGATCGGCACCGCCAACCAACGCACCGCACCGCGCGGTTATGGTATGCAGTTGTCCAACTCCTGGGATGCACCGGAGCGCAGTGAGCGCCTGGCGCAACTGGCCAATGCCGGCAAGCATGACAGCCGCAGCATGATCGCCATGCAGTACGACCAGACCACCACCTTCGCCGCCAAGCTCAAGACAATGTTCCAGGCGCCAGGCATGGCCCAGCCGCTGAAACAGGCGATCGACGCACTGCCGGCGCCCGAACAGACCAAGGCACGGGAAGCGCTGGGGCGTCTGATGGCCTTTGACGGTCGCCTGGCGTCCACCTCCGCCGACGCGGCGATTTATGAACTGTTCCTGCAAGAAAGCGCCAAGCAGATCTTCCTTGACGAACTCGGCCCGGAAAACAGCGCCAGCTGGAAGGCGTTTGTCAGCAATGCCAGCCTGTCCTACGCCGCCCAGGCCGACCACTTGCTGGGCCGCGAAGACAGCCCGTTCTGGGATGACGTGCGTACCCCGCAAAAAGAAGACAAACCGGCGATCCTCGCCCGCAGCCTGGCCGCCGCGATCAGCGCGGGGGATAGCCAGTTGGGCGCCGATCACAAGGCCTGGCAGTGGGGCAAACTGCACACCACCACCTGGAAAAACACCAACGGCCAGGCGATCCGCGGCCCGCTGGCCTCCGGTGGCGACCACAACACCCTGAACCCTGCGCCTTACAGCTGGGGCCAGGACTTCACCACCACCCAAGTGTCGGCCCTGCGCATGATCGTCGACTTCGGCCAAGTGGAACCGATGATGGGCCAGGCTGGCATCGGCCAGTCCGGCAACCCGGCCAGCCCTAACTATGCCAATGGCATCGACCCGTCGCTCAAGGCCCAATACCTGAGCTTCCCGATGCAGCCGCAGAACTTCGAGAAGGTATATGGGAAAGCCAGGTTGACCCTGACGCCCGGTAAATAACCGGATCAACATGTGGGAGTGGCTTGCTGTGGTGAGCAAGCCCGATCACTGCAAATAGTTAATCGAACTTCTCCTCTGCCAACCGCCTCCTACCTGATAAGCCCATCGCCCCCGGCACGCCCATGGACCTTGTCATCGCCCGCCCCGAAGGCCTCTACTGCCCCGCCGGAGATTTCTACATTGACCCCTGGCGCCCGGTGGAACGCTCGGTCATCACCCACGCCCATGGCGACCATGCCCGCACCGGGAACCAGCACTACCTGGCCGCCGCCCCTGGCGAAGGCATCCTGCGTTCGCGGCTGGGACAGGACATCAACCTGCAGACCCTGGCCTACGGCGAACAATTGCTCCACCACGGCGTCACCCTGAGTTTTCACCCCGCCGGGCATGTATTGGGTTCGGCCCAGGTGCGCCTGGAATACAGGGGTGAAGTCTGGGTCGCGTCCGGCGACTACAAGGTCGAACCCGACGGCACCTGCGCGCCCTTCGAGCCGGTGCGCTGCCACACCTTTATCACCGAATCCACCTTTGGCCTGCCGATCTATCGCTGGCAGCCCCAGGCGCAGATTTTTGCCGGGATCAACGCCTGGTGGCAGGCGAATATCGCAGCCGGCAAAGCCAGCGTGTTGTTCTGTTACTCCTTCGGCAAGGCTCAGCGCATCCTGCATGGCATCGACGCCAGCATCGGCCCGATCCTCAGCCATGGCGCGGTCGAACCATTGAATCGGGTGTACCGCGAGGCCGGCATCTATATCCCTGAAACCCTATACGCCGGTGACTTCAAGAAAACCGACCCGCTGCTGCGCCAGGCCTTGATCATCGCGCCGCCTTCCGCCGGCGGGAGAAGTTGGATCAAGCGCTTCGGCGACTACAGCGACGCTTTCGCCAGCGGCTGGATGCGCCTGCGCGGCACCCGACGCAGGCGCGGCGTGGACCGGGGGTTTGTGCTATCGGACCACGCCGACTGGCCTGGCCTGCTGTGGGCCATCGAGCAAACCGGCGCCGAGCGGGTGATGGTCACTCACGGGTCTGTCGGCGTTCTGGTGCGCCATCTGCGGGAAAAAGGCCTGGATGCCCAGGGCTTCACGACTGAATACGGTGATGACGAAGAAGAGGCCAGCGCATGAAGGCCTTTGCCGAGTTGTACGCCAACCTAGACGCCACGACCTCCAGCAACGCCAAGCTTGCCGCGCTGCAAGCCTACTTCCAGGATGCCGCACCGGAGGATGCCGCCTGGGCGGTGTATTTCCTGTCCGGCGGGCGACCTCGGCAACTGGTGCCGACGCGCCTGTTGCGCGATATGGCCACCGAAGCGTCCGGCATCGAGCCGTGGTTGTTCGAAGAAAGCTACCAGTCGGTGGGCGACCTGGCGGAGACCATTTCCCTGCTGCTGCCGGAATCTACCTACACCTCGGAGGACGGCTTGGCAGTGTGGCTGGAGGAAAAACTCCTGCCCCTGCGTGGTCTGCCGCCATTGGAATTGGCCGAACGTCTACCGGCGTTATGGTCACAACTGGATCAGCCCAGCCTGATGGTGTGCATCAAGTTGATCACCGGCAGCTTTCGCGTTGGCGTGTCCAAACTGCTGGTCACCCGCGCACTCGCCGCGATGGCCGATCTGGACAGTAAGCGCGTGGCGCAACGGTTGGTGGGCTACACCGACTTATCCAACCGTCCTACGGCCCAAGGCTACCTCAAGTTGATCGCCGCCGAATCGCCCGACGAACATGCACAACGGGGCGGACAGCCTTATCCGTTTTTTCTCGCCCATGGTTTGTCACAACCGGTGGAGCAATTCCACGATTTGCTGGGCTCCCCCGCCGATTGGCAAGTGGAATGGAAGTGGGATGGCATCCGCGCGCAGCTGGTGAAACGCGAGGGCCGCCTGTGGATCTGGTCCCGTGGCGAAGAATTGGTAACCGAGCGTTTCCCAGAACTGCACAGCTTGGTGAGCGGCTTGCCCGATGGCACGGTGATCGACGGTGAAATCGTGGTATGGAAAGACACGGTGCAACCCTTCGCGCTGCTGCAACAGCGAATTGGCCGCAAGACCCTGAGCAAAAAAGTGCTGGAAGATGCTCCGGTTGCGGTACTGGCCTACGACCTGCTGGAACACCAGGGCGACGATTGGCGCAACCACACCCAGGCTGAGCGTCGCACGCAGCTTGAGCGGGTGATTGCCCAGTGCAATCAGCCCGTACTAGTGGCGTCTGCGCTGTTGACCGGCGCGACCTGGGAAGCGCTGGCCAAACAACGCGAAGCCTCCCGCAGCCTCGGCGTGGAAGGCATGATGCTCAAGGCGCGGGATGGCCTCTACGGCGTCGGCCGCACCAAGGACATGGGCGTGTGGTGGAAGTGGAAGGTCGACCCGTTCAGCGTCGACGCGGTGTTGATCTATGCCCAGCGCGGTCATGGTCGGCGCGCCAGCCTCTACAGCGACTACACCTTCGCCGTGTGGGACGGACCGCCCGGCAGCGAACGCACCCTGGTGCCGTTTGCCAAGGCCTACTCCGGCCTGACCGACGAAGAAATGCGCAAGGTTGACGCCATTGTGCGCAAGACCACGGTGGAAAAATTCGGCCCGGTCAGCAGCGTGACGCCGAGCATGGTGTTTGAACTGGGGTTCGAGGGCATTGCCCTGTCCAAGCGACACAAAAGTGGGATTGCGGTGCGGTTTCCGCGGATGTTGCGCTGGCGGCAGGACAAATCCGTGGAAGAGGCTGACAACCTTGCCACCCTGCAAAACCTTCTGACCTGATTGTTTGGCAACAAATACCAGCTCCCACATTCTTGAGGTGTGCCAGACCCAACTTGGTGCAGTGTTTTTTGTGCGCCCATTTTCGGGCATCTCCTACACTCACTTCTTCCTTGTCTCACCTTTTAAAACGCTCATTCGGAACTATGGTGCAGAAATTGCTACTTGTGATCCGTCTGACACCGTTCAGTAACAGTCCTAAACGCGCCACAAGCGCTTATCTTGGTTTCCAGGGATTACATAATGAAAAAAGCATTGCTGACCCTTTCTGCACTGGCCCTGTGCATGGCCGCCGGTTCCGCGCTGGCCAAGGAATACAAGGAATTGCGTTTTGGTGTCGATCCGTCCTACGCACCGTTCGAGTCCAAGGCCGCCGACGGCAGCCTGGTAGGCTTCGATATCGACCTGGGCAATGCGATCTGCGCCGAGCTGAAAGTGAAGTGCAAGTGGGTAGAAAGTGACTTCGACGGCATGATTCCAGGCCTGAAAGCCAACAAATTCGATGGCGTGATTTCGTCCATGACCGTGACCCCAGTGCGCGAGAAGGCCATCGACTTCTCCAGCGAACTGTTCTCCGGCCCTACTTCGTTGGTGTTCAAGAAAGGCGCAGGCTACTCGACGCCTGAGTCCCTCAAGGGCAAGTCTGTGGGCTACGAGCAAGGCACCATCCAGGAAGCCTATGCCAAGGCCGTACTGGATAAAGCCGGCGTGACCACCAAGGCCTACGCCAACCAGGACCAGGTGTATGCCGACCTGACCTCCGGCCGTCTCGACGCTTCTGTGCAGGACATGCTGCAAGCCGAGCTGGGCTTCCTGAAGTCGCCGGCCGGTGCCGGTTATGAAGTCAGCGCGGCGATTGACGACCCGCTGCTGCCGTCGAAAACCGCGATCGGTATCAAAAAAGGTAACACTGAACTGAAGGCGCTTTTGGATAAAGGTATCAAAGCGTTACACGATGATGGCACCTACGCCACCATTCAGAAGAAACACTTTGGCGATCTGAACCTGTACAGCGGCAAGTAATGCCTGGAGCGCCCCTCCCCTGGAGGGGCGCTTTTTTATCGCCATAGGTCCCGATTTATGTTCGAAGAACTGTTGCAAACCCTCGGCCTGAGCGCGCTCAGCCTGAAGGGTTTCGGCCCGCTGTTGCTGCAAGGCACCTGGATGACTATCAAGTTGTCGGTGCTGTCCCTGGCGGTCAGCGTGTTGCTGGGCCTGCTCGGCGCCAGCGCCAAACTGTCCAGCCTGCCCTTCCTGCGCATTCCCGCCCAGCTCTACACCACGCTGATCCGCGGTGTGCCCGACCTGGTGCTGATGCTGCTGATTTTCTACAGCCTGCAAACTTGGCTGACCGGCCTCACCGACTTCATGGAATGGGAATACATCGAGATCGACCCCTTCAGCGCCGGGGTGATCACGCTCGGGTTTATCTACGGTGCGTACTTCACCGAGACTTTCCGCGGCGCGATCCTCGCGGTGCCGCGTGGTCAGCTGGAAGCCGCCACGGCCTATGGGCTCAAGCGAGGCCAGCGGTTTCGCTACGTGACCTTCCCGCAGATGATGCGCTTTGCCCTGCCAGGTATCGGCAATAACTGGATGGTGATGCTCAAGGCCACGGCCCTGGTGTCGATCATCGGCCTGGCCGACCTGGTCAAGGCCGCCCAGGATGCCGGCAAGAGCACCTATCAGCTGTTTTACTTTTTGGTACTCGCGGCATTGATCTACCTGTTGATCACCAGCGCGTCCAACTTCGTCTTGCGCCGCCTTGAACGTCGCTACTCCGCTGGCGCCCGGGAGGCCGTGCGATGATCGAACTCTTGCAGGAATACTGGCGCCCCTTCCTTTATAGCGACGGCCAGCACATCACCGGCCTCGCCATGACGATGTGGTTGCTCACCACCGCCTTGGTCATTGGCTTCCTGGTGTCGATCCCGTTGTCCATCGCCCGCGTGTCGCGCAAGCGCCTGGTACGTTGGCCAGTGCAGTTCTACACCTACCTGTTCCGGGGCACGCCGCTCTACATCCAGCTGCTGATCTGCTACACCGGCATCTACAGCCTCGCCGCCGTGCGCGAACAGCCGTTGCTGGATGCGTTCTTCCGCGACGCGATAAACTGCACCATCCTGGCCTTCGCCCTCAACACCTGCGCCTACACCACGGAGATTTTCGCCGGGGCGATCCGCAGCATGGCCCATGGCGAGGTCGAAGCGGCCAAGGCCTACGGCTTGAGCGGGTGGAAGCTCTACGCCTACGTGATCATGCCGTCGGCGTTGCGTCGCTCGCTGCCGTACTACAGTAATGAAGTGATCCTGATGCTGCACTCGACCACGGTGGCCTTCACCGCGACGATTCCAGACATCCTCAAAGTGGCGCGGGATGCCAACTCGGCCACCTTCATGACCTTTCAATCCTTCGGTATCGCTGCGCTGATCTACCTGACCGTGACCTTTGCCCTGGTCGGTCTGTTCCGGTTGGCGGAGCGTCGCTGGCTGGCCTTCCTCGGGCCGAGCCATTAAGCCGTTTTTTATGTTCAGGAGCTTTCATGCGACATCAAGTCCATGAACTGATCGCGCCGGTGCCAGGAACGGCGCGGCAGATTCACAGTTTTCACTTCGGCCCGGATCAGGCCGCGGGCAAAATCTACATTCAGTCGTCACTGCATGCCGACGAGCTGCCAGGCATGCTGGTGGCTTGGCACCTCAAGGTGCGACTGGCTGAACTGGCGGCGGCCGGTCGCCTGCGCAGCGAGATTGTGCTGGTGCCCATTGCCAACCCCGCGGGCCTGGAACAGGTGCTGATGGATATTCCCCTGGGCCGCTACGAACTGGAAAGCGGACAGAACTTCAATCGTCTGTTTGTCGACCTCAGTGAAGCGGTGGGTAATCAAGTCGAGGACCTGCTTGGGGACGATCCCCAGCACAACGTCGAGTTGATCCGCGCGGCACTGTCTACCGCCCTCGCCGCACAAAGCGCTGAGACCCAATTGCACTCCCAGCGCCTGGTCTTGCAACGCCTGGCGTGCAATGCCGATATGGTGCTGGACCTGCATTGCGACTTCGAAGCCGTGGCGCACTTGTACACCACGCCCGAAGCCTGGCCGCAGGTGGAGCCGTTGGCGCGTTACATCGGTTCGCAGGCCAATCTGCTGGCGACCGACTCCGGCGGGCAGTCCTTCGATGAGTGTTTCACCCTGGTGTGGTGGCAGTTGCAGCAACGCTTCGGTGAGCGCTTCCCGATCCCCATGGGCAGTTTTTCGGTCACCGTGGAACTGCGTGGCCAAGGTGACGTCAACCACGGCCTGGCCGCCCTCGACTGCCAGGCGATCATCGATTACCTGATCCACTTCGGCGCCATCGCCGGTGACGTTGCACCGCTGCCCGACCTGCCTTACCCGGCCACACCGCTGGCGGGTGTTGAACCCGTGGCAACGCCTGTGGGCGGCCTGCTGGTATTTTGCGCCCTGCCGGGTGAATACCTGGAAGCCGGACAACTGATCGCTGAAATCATCGACCCCCTTTCCGACCGCGTAACGCCCGTGCATTGCCGCAATGCCGGCCTGCTCTACGCCCGTTCGCTGCGCCGCATGGCCACTGCCGGGATGGTCATCGCCCATGTCGCAGGCACCGAGGCCTACCGCAGCGGCTATCTACTTTCGCCTTGAGGATGCACGCCCCATGTACAAATTGACCGTTGAAGGCCTGCATAAAAGCTATGGCGACAATGAGGTGCTCAAAGGTGTTTCGCTCAAGGCCAAGACCGGTGACGTGATCAGCCTGATCGGCGCCAGCGGCTCGGGCAAGAGCACCTTTTTGCGCTGCATCAACTTCCTGGAAACCCCCAACGACGGCGCCATGACCCTCGACGGCCAGCCGATCCGCATGGTCAGCGACAGACACGGCATGCGCGTGGCTGATGACGCCGAATTACAGCGCCTGCGTACGCGCCTGGCCATGGTGTTCCAGCACTTCAACCTGTGGAGCCATATGAGCGTGCTGGAGAACATCACCATGGCCCCGCGCCGGGTGCTGGGGTGCAGCAAGAAGGACGCCGAAGACCGCGCGCGTCGTTACTTGGACAAGGTGGGCCTGCCCGCACGCGTGGCTGATCAATACCCGGCGTTCCTCTCCGGCGGCCAGCAACAGCGCGTCGCCATCGCCCGCGCCTTGGCCATGGAACCGGAAGTGATGCTGTTCGACGAGCCCACCTCAGCCCTCGACCCGGAGTTGGTGGGTGAAGTGTTGAAGGTGATCCAGGGGTTGGCCGAGGAAGGCCGCACCATGATCATGGTCACTCACGAAATGAGCTTTGCACGCAAAGTGTCCAGCCAGGTGTTGTTCCTGCACCAGGGGCTGGTGGAAGAGCAAGGTCCGCCGGAAGAGGTGCTGGGCAATCCGAAGAGCGAGCGCTTGCAGCAGTTCTTGAGTGGCAATTTGAAGTAAACCTTTGGTCGCTCTGGAGGGTCTGTGGAATAGGCCTTCCAGAGTGTCAGCCGCCCCATGGCAAAAGCCACCGATTTCGCCAAACGCTGGTTTGCCGCCAAAGGCTGGAAGCCGTTTGCCTTTCAGAAAGAGGTATGGGCGGCGGTCAAGAGCGGTCAATCGGGGTTACTGCACGCCAGCACCGGTGCGGGTAAAACCTATGCGCTGTGGTTCGCCGCCCTCAATCGCTTCGCCATCGCTCGCCCGCCTGTTACCGCTAAACGCAAACCGCCCGCTGAGCCGCTGACGGTGTTGTGGATCACGCCCATGCGTGCGCTGGCCGCCGACACCGCCCGCGCCCTTGAAGCCCCGCTTGAGACGTTACAGATTCCCTGGAGTGTCGGCCTGCGCACTGGCGACACCAGCAGCAGCGAGCGCGCACGCCAGACCCGGCGCCAGCCCACCGTACTGGTCACCACCCCGGAAAGCCTGACGCTGATGCTCGCCCGCGCCGACAGCGAAGTGAGCCTTGCGCACCTGCGCATGGTGGTGGTGGATGAATGGCATGAGCTGATTGGCAATAAACGCGGTGTGCAATTGCAATTGGCACTGGCGCGACTGCGGCGCTGGCACCCTGATTTGATGGTATGGGGGATTTCGGCGACCTTGGGTAATCAAGCTCACGCGCTGGAAGTCTTGGTCCCACAAGGTGACGGGATCAATGTGCAGGGGCAAACGGCTAAACAGTTGATCATCGATACGTTGTTGCCACCCGTGACTGAACGCTTTCCGTGGGCCGGGCATATCGGTTTGAAGATGTTGCCTCAGGTAGTGGCTGAAGTGGACGCCAGCAGCAGTTGCCTGGTGTTTACCAATACACGGGCGCAGTCGGAGATCTGGTTTCAGGCGTTGCTGGACGCACGCCCCGATTGGGCCGGGGTGATTGCGCTGCACCATGGCTCGCTGTCCCGAGAGACCCGTGACTGGGTGGAGCGGGCCTTGAAAGACGGCCAGCTCAAGGCAGTGGTGTGCACCTCGAGCCTGGACCTGGGGGTGGACTTCCTGCCGGTGGAACGCGTGCTGCAGATCGGCTCGGCCAAAGGCGTGGCGCGTTTGATGCAACGCGCCGGTCGCTCGGGGCATGCACCAGGACGGCCGTCGCGGGTGACGCTGGTGCCGACCCACAGCCTGGAGCTGGTGGAAGCTGCCGCCGCTCAAGATGCGATTGCGCAACGGCGTATCGAAGCACGGGAATCGCCTTACAAGCCTTTGGATGTGCTCGTACAGCACTTGGTCAGCATGGCATTGGGCGGCGGCTACAAGCCCGACGACTTACTGGTGGAAGTGCGGGGTGCCAGGGCCTACCACGACCTGACGGATGAAGACTGGGCGTGGGCCCTGGGTTTTGTGCGTCATGGTGGGCTGTCGTTGACCGCCTATCCGGATTACCGCCGCGTGGAACCAGACGAGCACGGCATCTGGCGTGTCCCGGATGCCCGGCTGGCACGGCGTCACCGAATGAGCGTAGGCACGATCGTCAGTGATGCGAGCATCCATCTGAAATTCTGGAGCAAAGGCGGAGGTGGCAAGAACCTGGGCAGTGTCGAGGAAGGGTTTATTGCGCGGCTGAAGCCGGGAGATGGCTTCCTGTTCGCCGGCCGCCTGCTTGAGCTGGTGAGGGTAGAAAACATGACGGCCTATGTGCGCCGCAGCAACGCGAAAAAAGCTGCCGTGCCACGCTGGAATGGCGGGCGCATGCCGCTTTCCAACGAGCTGGCGCAAGCGGTTGTAGAGCGCTTTGATGCAGCGGCTCAGGGGCACTTCGAGGGGCCGGAGATGCAGGCGGTACGCCCTTTGTTGCAGACGCAGGTGCGCTGGTCCGGCTTGCCGACGCGCGAACACCTGCTGGCGGAAGCGCTGAAATCACGGGAAGGCTGGCACCTGTTTCTCTATCCCTTTGCCGGACGCCAGGTGCATTTGGGGCTGGCGAGCCTGTTGGCGTGGCGTGTGAGCCAGGGGCAGGCCGTCACCTTCTCGATTGCAGTCAATGATTATGGACTGGAGCTGTTGAGTGCCACTGAAGTGAATTGGCCGGCATTGCTGAATGAAGCACTACTGAGCCCTGAACATTTGCTGGAAGACGTGGTAGCCAGCCTGAATGCCGGGGAACTGGCCCTGCGTCGTTTTCGCGAGATCGCACGGATCGCCGGGCTGGTGTTTGCCGGGTATCCGGGCGCCCCCAAAAGTACCCGGCAGGTGCAGGCGTCCAGTGGGTTGTTCTTTGAGGTGTTCAAGCAATATGACCCGCAGAACCTGTTGCTGACCCAGGCCGGCGAAGAAGTCCTGCGCGATGAGCTGGACATTCGTCGACTGGAACAAACGTTACGTCATCTTTGCGCGCTGAAACTGGAGTTGCATCGGATCCAGCGGCCCACGCCCCTGGCCTTCCCATTGCTGGTTGAACGGATGCGCGAAAGCATGAGTTCGGAAAAACTCTCGGAGCGCATCGCACGGATGGTCAAGGACCTGGAAAAAGTCGCGGACAACGGGAAACGCTGATGCTGTGCACGGTGGAGCTAGAGGGTGAGGAGCTGTGGCTGCTGGCGGACAAGGCTGTCTACTGGCCAGCGCGCCAATGCCTGATGATCGCCGATGCACATTTCGGTAAGGCCTCGGCGTATCGCAGCCTGGGACAACCGGTGCCGCAAGGGACCACCACGGAAAACCTGCAGCGCCTGGATCGGTTGCTCTCGGCGCTGCCCTGCACGCAGGTGATCTTTCTTGGCGACTTCCTGCACGGCCCGGGCTCGCACGCCAGCGGCACGCTGGGCGCATTGAGAAGCTGGCGAGCCCTCAATCCTGACCTGCCCATGACCTTGATTCGCGGCAATCACGATAAACGCGCAGGCGACCCGCCCGAGGACCTGAACATAAACGTGGTCACAGAGCCGCTGCTGATAGGCCCTTTTGCCCTGCAGCACGAACCTGACGCCCATCCCAGCCACCACGTGCTGGCGGGGCATGTGCATCCGGTGTATCGATTACGTGGCAAGGGTCGGCAGAGCTTACGTTTGCCGTGTTTTGTGATCGGCGTCCGAGTCAGCCTGCTGCCGGCGTTCGGCGCATTTACCGGCGGGCATGGGGTGGAACAGGACAATGACCGCCAAATCTATGTGATTGGCGATCATGACGTCTGGCCAGTGGGCTAGGGATCAGGCAACCGGTGCGGGTGGTGGCTCGTCCGGCAATGTCGGCTCACCAGGTTCGGTAGGTTGTGGGTAATCCGGCTCGGGTTGGCCGGGGATGCCGCCCGCATAAGCAGGATCGGCCATCAGGGACCAGGCCAGAACGCCAATCTGATTGGGTTCAAGCCGGGCAAGTTCTGCGCTGATTCGCGGGTCGATCTTCATAAGGTACTCCTCAAGCGTGGCTCGGCGCGTTTTACACGTGCCGAGGCAGTACACCTAGATAGAGTCACTTTATGCAGACTAATTCCCTTTGCGCGTAGGAGCTTTCGATCAAGCGCGTGGGAGGGTGACGCCGCGCTGGCCCTGATACTTGCCCGCACGGTCTTTGTAGGACACTTCACAGGCTTCATCGGACTGCAGGAACAGCATCTGTGCCACGCCTTCGTTGGCGTAGATTTTCGCCGGCAGCGTGGTGGTGTTGGAGAATTCCAGGGTCACGTGGCCCTCCCACTCGGGTTCAAGCGGAGTCACGTTGACGATGATGCCGCAACGCGCATAAGTGCTTTTACCCAGGCAGATGGTCAGCACGTCGCGGGGAATACGGAAGAATTCCACGGTGCGCGCCAGGGCGAAGGAGTTCGGCGGAATGATGCACACGTCGCTCTTGACGTCGACGAAGCTCTTTTCGTCGAAGTTCTTTGGATCGACAATCGCTGAATTGATGTTGGTGAACACCTTGAACTCATCGGCGCAGCGCACATCGTAGCCGTAGCTGGAAACGCCGTAGGAAATCACCGGTGCATCGCCTTGGCCGCGGATCTGGCGCTCGACGAACGGTTCGATCATGCCGTGTTCCTGCGCCATGCGGCGAATCCACTTGTCCGATTTGATGCTCATGGCGTGTGTCCTGAATAGCGAGGTGGAAAAATTCTGTGGGGCATCTTACCGGGGCCGGCGTTGGGGTTCAAAGGCCGCGGGCCTTTTCTTGACGAATGCGCCGCCTGCCATAAGCCGCAGCTAGCGGGGCCGGGATATGTATGGGCATGCCAGTGAGCAGAAATACCACCGCCAGTCACGAATTTGGAGAAACCTTCGGAAATATCATTGGCACGTCCCGGAAAAAGGGTTAAGGTGGCGCCACTGTGCTGCTTGTGTCACTGAGAATCTCTACACGATATGTTGAATTTCGATCCAACCATCTCCAAGAATTTTTCCTGCTCTTTGCACTCAGTCTCGGCCAGGGCTTTTCCTGAGTCGCAGTTAACTTTGTCCAAGGAGATACACCATGTCTAATCGCCAAACTGGTACCGTTAAGTGGTTCAACGATGAAAAAGGCTTCGGCTTCATCACTCCACAATCCGGTGACGACCTGTTCGTTCACTTCAAAGCTATCCAATCCGACGGCTTCAAAAGCCTGAAAGAAGGCCAACAGGTTTCTTTCATCGCTACCCGCGGTCAGAAAGGCATGCAAGCTGAAGAAGTTCAAGTTATCTAACTTGTACTGACTTAGTCGAAAAGACCCCGCCCTTAAAAGCGGGGTTTTTTTATGCCTGTCATTCGGTGCTGCTTGCGATGTAATGGCCGAGCACAAAAAAATGTGGGAGCGGGCTTGCTCGCGAATGCGGTGCGTCAGTTACAGATGTACTGACTGATCCATCGCCTTCGCGAGCAAGCCCGCTCCCACATTGGGTCCTGCGTCGCTTATTGAAACAACGACTCACTCGACAAGCCATTCTTCTCGAGGATCTCACGCAGACGCTTGAGCCCCTCCACCTGGATCTGCCGCACCCGCTCACGGGTCAGGCCGATCTCCAGGCCTACGTCTTCCAGGGTGCTGCTCTCATGGCCGCGCAGGCCGAAGCGGCGAATCACCACCTCACGCTGCTTGTCCGTGAGTTCCGACAGCCACTGGTCAATGCTTTGGGAAAGATCATCGTCCTGCAACAGCTCGCAAGGATCGGTAGGACGATCATCCGTCAGGGTGTCCAGCAGGGTTTTATCCGAATCCGGACCCAGCGAGACATCGACCGAAGACACCCGCTCATTGAGACCCAGCATGCGCTTGACCTCCCCTACCGGTTTTTCCAGCAGGTTGGCGATTTCTTCGGGCGAAGGTTCATGATCGAGTTTTTGGGTAAGCTCACGTGCCGCCCGCAGGTAGACGTTGAGCTCCTTGACCACATGGATCGGCAACCGGATCGTGCGGGTCTGATTCATGATCGCCCGTTCGATGGTCTGGCGAATCCACCAGGTGGCATAGGTTGAAAAGCGGAAGCCCCGCTCAGGGTCGAACTTCTCCACCGCCCGGATCAAGCCCAGGTTGCCTTCCTCGATCAAGTCCAACAGGGACAGCCCACGATTGACATAGCGTCGGGCGATTTTCACCACCAGGCGCAGGTTGCTTTCAATCATGCGCTTGCGCCCAGCCGGATCGCCCTTTTGCGACAAGCGCGCAAAATGGACTTCTTCTTCGGGGGTAAGCAGAGGGGAAAAACCGATTTCATTGAGGTACAGCTGGGTCGCATCGAGCGCCCGCGTGTAGTCAATGTACTTGTGTTGCTTTAATGCGGTGGCGTTCTTGGATTTGGTGCGAACTGAAGGTACAGCTGGTCCCTCATTCGACATCGATTCCGTATCGATACCGGCCTCCATAAGGAGAACCTCATCGTCGATGTCAAACTCCGGCGCTTCTTTACTGAGAGCCATTGTTATAGTCCTTTGGTGAGTTCGACCTCAAGCTCAAGCGGCGCCTTTATCCTTGGCAACGCTGGAGCCTGTTCCTTCTACGTGAGGGAACAGGCTGTGCAACACATCAACGACGGGGTAGGAATTGCAGAGGATCTACAGGCTTCCCTTGGCGGCGAATCTCAAAGTGCAGTTTCACCCGGTCTGTACCAGTTGACCCCATTTCAGCAATTGTCTGTCCGACCTTGACCTGCTGCCCCTCCCGAACCAACAGCCTACGGTTGTGGCCGTAAGCACTGACGTAGGTATCACTGTGTTTGATGATGACCAGCTCGCCGTAGCCCCGTAAACCACTCCCGGCGTACACCACTGTCCCATCAGACGCAGCTAAAACAGGCTGTCCCAAATCCCCGGCGATATCAATGCCTTTATTCAAACTACCGTTTGAAGAGAATTTTCCAATCAACACGCCGTTCGAGGGCCATCCCCAACCGGTCGGCGCAGGCCCGGCAGGCGGCAACGGCGCGGGTGCCGGCTTGGCCGCAGACGCCGGTTTGGCGGTACCTGCAGGCCTTGTGATAATGGTGGTTTTGCTCGAAGACGACGGCGAAGATCCGGTGTTTGTCACAACTGTCGTAGGGGTTGAACCGGTGCGGCCGTCGAAGCGAATCGTCTGACCAGGATGTATCGTGTAGGGCACGGGAATATTGTTACGAGCTGCAAGCGCCTTGTAATCCCAGCCATAACGGAAGGCGATCGAGAACATCGTATCGCCCTTGCGCACCACGTATTGCCCGGTGGTCACCGTCGGCTTTTGCGGTACCGCATTGTTACGGTCAACCACTCGTGCGCCGCTGCTTGGCGAGCTGGAGCACCCGACCAACACGGAACTGAAGACGAGGCCAAGCACCAGTCGATGAAAGCTTGTTTTACTCATACGCTGCGCAAGACCTGTGAGACTCACCCGCCGCTCCCTTTGTGGTGGCTGAATATGAACGCCTGTATCAGGCTTGAAATATGACGCAAGTATAACTGGGCATTGGCTTTTTACCGGCATACGACTGAAACGAAACATTCATCGTGTTTAATGCCGGCGCCCGATCATGTTGACTCGATAGACCCCGCCGTAAGACACATCCACGCCAACAGAATTCACTGCCTGCGAACAAATGATCAGGCCAGCGGGCCATTGAGCAGCGGCACGAAGCGCACGGCGCCCAGTACGTGCCGGGAAAAGCCTTCTTCCTCACGGATAATGAGCATCAATTGTTGCACTTCACCGGAGCCCACCGGGATGACCAGACGCCCACCCGGAGCGAGTTGATCGAGCAACGCCTGGGGCACATCGGTGGCCACGGCGGTCACGATGATGCCGTTGTACGGCGCCAGCGCCGGCCAGCCTTCCCAGCCATCACCCCAGCGGAACACCACGTTGCGCAGGTTCAACTCCACCAGACGCTCCTTGGCACGGTCTTGCAGCACCTTGATGCGCTCGACCGAGAACACCCGCTCCACCAGTTGTGCCAGCACGGCGGTCTGATAGCCGGAGCCGGTGCCGATTTCCAGCACCTTGTCCAATGGACCCGCCGCCAGCAATAGCTCGCTCATGCGCGCCACCATGTAAGGCTGGGAGATGGTCTGGTTGTGGCCGATGGGCAGCGCCGTGTCTTCGTAGGCACGATGAGCCAGGGCTTCATCGACAAACAGGTGCCGAGGCGTGCGCCGGATCACTTCCAGCACCTGGGCGTTGGACAAGCCCTCTTCGTAAAGGCGCTGGATCAAGCGTTCGCGGGTACGCTGGGAGGTCATCCCGATACCCCGACGCAGCAAGTCGTCTTGTTCACGGCCCATCAGCGCAGCCCCTCCAGCCAGCCATCGAGACCACTGAAGGCATCGCTGAAGGTGCGATCGAACTGCAACGGAGTAATCGACACATAGCCTTGCATCACTGCATGAAAGTCCGTGCCTTCCCCGCCATCTTCGGCATCTCCCGCTGCAGCAATCCAATAACCTTCCTTGCCACGCGGGTCGACCACCTTCAACGGCGCCGCCGCACGGGCACGATGGCCCAGGCGTGTCAGCTGGATGCCGCGGATATGGTCGAGGGGCAAGTTGGGGATATTGACGTTGAGCACGGTGCGCGGAGGCAGGTTCAGGGAGCCATGGGCTTGCACCAGCTTGCGCGCAAAATACGCAGCAGTCGGCAAATTATCCAGTTGGCGCGAAGCAAACGAAAAGGCGAACGCCGTACGCCCCAGGAAACGGCCTTCGAGAGCCGCCGCCACGGTGCCGGAATACAGCACGTCATCGCCCAGGTTGGCACCGAGGTTGATACCCGACACCACCAGGTCCGGCTCCTGATCCAGCAGGCTGTTGATCGCCAGGTGGACGCAGTCGGTGGGGGTGCCGTTCACGCTGATAAAGCCATTGGCCAGGACGTGCGGGTGCAACGGACGGTCGAGCGTCAGCGAACTGCTGGCGCCGCTCTTGTCCTGGTCGGGGGCAACCACCACGCACTCGGCGTAATCTTCCAGCGCAGCATAGAGCGCGGCAAGACCGGGTGCGGTGGCACCGTCATCGTTTGATATCAGAATACGCATGGGTTGTCCGTCTGCCCCACCGGCACCAGATCCACAAGCTCGCGCACCAAGACAGTGGCGAAGCATCCGGCCGGCAGGACGAATTCCAATTGCAGAATGTCCAGCGAGGGATAATGCCACGTCAAACCGCCAATGGGCAGTCGCAGAATGCGACGTTCCTGGCTCATACCGGCATTCACCAGCCAATCGCGCAGGTCGGCTTCACCGGCGGCAACGGCCTGTTCAAGCTCAAAGGTTGCACCACTGGCCGGCGAATCGCCCTCACCCCACTGTGGCCCGGTCGGGTGCAGGTCCAGGATCGCCAGGCGTGGGTCGCTGCATTCGGCCTCCCCCGCCGGGAAAAAACTGCGGCTGTCGGTAAAGGCGAGCAAATCGCCGACCTGGGCACGCTGCCAAGATCCATCGGCCACACGCGCCGCCAACACTTTGTTGAACAGGAAGCTGCGCGCCGTGGAGAGCAAACGCGAACGCACGTTGCGCTGCTCCGGCAACGCCCTGCGCGCGGCCCACTCACGGGCGTCCACCACGTTGCCGCCGTTGTGGCCAAAACGCTGGGCGCCGAAATAGTTGGGAATGCCGTGCTGTGCAATCAGTTGCAACCGCGCGTCGATGGCTGCGGTATCACCGGCCAACTGGGTCAGGCGCAAGGTGAAACCATTGGCTGAGTGTGCACCGCGCTGCAGCTTGCGCTTGTGGCGGGCGGTCTTGAGGATCTTGAGCGTGTCATTCTCCGCCGCGCTCATGTCCGGATCGGCCTTGCCGGGCAGCTGCACGCTGAACCATTGGCGAGTCAACGCCTGGCGGTCCTTGAGCCCGGCATAGCTGACGGTGCGCAACGGCACGCCAGCCGCCTTGGCAATCCGCCGCGCAGCTTCCTCGGTGTTGAGCCCGCGCTTCTCCACCCACAACCACAGGTGTTCACCCTCGCCGGTCAGCGGGATATCCAGCACCTCGTCGACCTGGAAGTCTTCGGCCGTTGCCTTCAGCACCGCACGGCCCAAGGCCTCGCCATAGGCCCGTGGACCCAATAGTTGCAAGTCATTCATGCGCGCAGCAACAAGGCGACGGAGTGCACGGCGATGCCCTCTTCACGACCGGTGAAGCCGAGCTTTTCGGTGGTGGTGGCTTTCACGTTCACTTGATCCAGTTCAATGTGCAGGTCGGCGGCAATCAGCGCGCGCATCGACTCGATATGGGGGGCCATCTTCGGCGCCTGGGCCACGATGGTGTTGTCGACGTTGCCGACCTTCCAGCCTTTGGCGTGGATCAGGCCGACCACATGACGCAGCAGTACGCGGCTATCCGCGCCCTTGAAGGTAGGGTCAGTGTCCGGAAAGTGCTTGCCGATATCGCCCAACGCCGCGGCACCGAGCAAGGCATCGCTCAAGGCGTGCAACACAACGTCGCCGTCGGAATGAGCCAGCAAACCCTGGTGGTGTGCAATGCGCACACCGCCCAGGGTGATGAAATCGCCTTCAGCGAAACGGTGCACATCGTAGCCGTGGCCAATACGCATAAAAAAACGCCCCGATTTAATTCAGGGCGTGATTCTACCTACTTTTGCCTCACATTAACCGAGCAAAGCGCGGCCATGGTGTCGCAAATGGTCTTCGATGAAGCTGGCGATAAAGAAGTAGCTGTGGTCATAGCCAGGTTGCAGGCGCAGCTCCAGCGGATGGTTGGCCGCCTTGGCCGCTTGCTGCAGGGCTTCAGGCTTGAGTTGCACGGCGAGAAAATCGTCGCGATCGCCCTGGTCCACCAGCAGCGGCAGCTTTTCCGAGGCTTCGCTGATCAGCACGCAGGCGTCCCACTCACGCCACTTCGAACGCTCTTCGCCCAAATAACGCGAGAAGGCTTTCTGACCCCACGGGCAATCCATCGGGTTGTTGATCGGCGAAAAGGCCGACACCGACAGGTAACGTCCTGGGTTGCGCAATGCGCACACCAGCGCCCCGTGGCCGCCCATGGAGTGGCCGCTGATGCCGCGTTTGTCCGAAGCCGGAAAATGCGCTTCAACCAATGCAGGCAATTCCTGCACCACGTAGTCATGCATCCGATAGTGCTTGGCCCACGGCTCCTGCGTGGCATTCAGATAGAAGCCGGCACCGAGGCCGAAATCCCAAGCATTATCCGGATCGCCCGGCACACCCGGCCCACGCGGGCTGGTGTCCGGCGCAACGATGATCAACCCCAGTTCGGCAGCCATGCGCTGGGCGCCGGCCTTCTGCATGAAGTTCTCATCGGTGCAGGTGAGACCGGACAGCCAGTACAGCACCGGCAACTTGCTGCCCTGCTCCGCTTGCGGCGGCAGGTAGACGGCGAACGTCATGTCGCAACCGAGCACATCGGAATGATGCTTGTAGCGTTTGTGCCAGCCGCCGAAGCTTTTCTGGCACGACAGGTTTTCCAGACTCATGGCCGACCTCAGAAGTGGATGACGGTACGAATGCTCTTGCCTTCATGCATCAGGTCAAACGCTTTGTTGATGTCTTCCAGGCCCATGGTGTGGGTGATGAAGGTGTCCAGCGGGATCTCGCCGGTCTGGGCCATTTCCACGTAGCTCGGCAGTTCGCTGCGGCCGCGCACGCCGCCGAATGCCGAACCGCGCCAGACGCGACCGGTCACCAGCTGGAAGGGACGGGTGGCGATTTCCTGGCCTGCACCGGCCACGCCAATGATCACCGACTCGCCCCAGCCTTTATGGCAGCACTCAAGGGCGGCGCGCATCAGTTGCACGTTGCCGATGCATTCGAAGGAGAAGTCCACGCCGCCGTCGGTGAGGTCGACGATCACGTCCTGGATTGGGCGATCGTAGTCTTTCGGGTTGATGCAGTCGGTGGCGCCCAGTTGCTTGGCGATTTCGAACTTGGCTGGGTTGATGTCGATAGCAATGATGCGGCCAGCCTTGGCCTTGACCGCGCCGATCACCGCCGACAGGCCGATGCCGCCAAGGCCGAAGATCGCCACGGTGTCGCCCGGCTTGACCTTGGCGGTGTTGATCACCGCGCCGATACCGGTGGTGACGCCGCAGCCGAGCAGGCAGACTTTTTCCAGCGGCGCTTCTTTAGGAATCTTGGCCACGGAAATTTCCGGCAGCACGGTGTACTCGGAGAAGGTCGAGGTGCCCATGTAGTGGAAAATTGGCTGGCCTTTGTAGGAAAAACGCGTGGTGCCGTCCGGCATCAGGCCTTTGCCCTGCGTGGAGCGAATGGCCTGGCACAGGTTGGTCTTGCCCGACAGGCAGAATTTGCACTTGCCACATTCCGGGGTGTACAGCGGGATCACGTGATCGCCCACGGCCACCGACGTTACGCCCTCGCCAATCGCTTCAACCACCGCACCGCCTTCATGGCCGAGGATCGATGGGAAGATGCCTTCCGGGTCGGCGCCCGACAGGGTATACGCGTCGGTATGGCACACGCCGGAAGCGACCACGCGCAACAGCACTTCGCCAGCCTTGGGCATGGCGACATCCACTTCGACGATCTCAAGGGGCTTTTTGGCTTCGAAGGCTACGGCGGCGCGGGACTTGATCATCCGGGTTTCTCCAGGGAGTTGAAAACTGAGAAGGTGAGTGTAAAACATGGCTGACTGATGAATAATCCAGACAAAAGCAAAACTTTATTGCTGTACAGGGACAATCGACGTGCTTGAGAACCGCTGGGAAGGTATCGATGAGTTTGTCGCCGTGGCCGAATGCAGCCAATTCACGGCCGCGGCAGAGCGACTGGGAGTGTCGTCGTCTCACATCAGCCGGCAGGTGGCGCGCCTGGAAGAACGCCTGCAAACACGTTTGCTGTACCGCAGTACGCGCAAGGTGACCCTGACTGAAGCGGGCCAGACCTTCCTGCAACATTGCCAGCGCCTGCAGGACGGTCGCGAAGAAGCCTTGCGCGCGGTCGGCGACCTCACCAGCGAACCCAAGGGCATGTTGCGCATGACCTGCGCCGTGGCTTACGGCGAGCGCTTTATCGTGCCGCTGGTCACGCGGTTCATGGGGCTCTATCCGCAGTTGCGGGTGGATATCGAGCTGAGCAACCGCCAGCTGGACCTGGTACACGAGGGCCTCGACCTGGCGATCCGCCTGGGGCGTCTACAGGATTCGCGCATGGTCGCCAGCCGCCTCGCACCTCGGCGCATGTACTTGTGTGCATCACCGTCCTACCTCGCTCGGTACGGTCGGCCGCATAGCTTGTCGGAATTGAGCCGGCATAACTGCCTGATCGGCAGCTCGGATATCTGGCAACTGGCCCAGGACGGGCGGGAATTTTCCCAGCGCGTGCAGGGAAACTGGCGCTGCAACAGTGGGCAGGCTGTGTTGGATGCGGCGTTGCAGGGCGTGGGATTGTGCCAACTGCCGGACTATTACGTGCTGGAGCATCTGCACAGTGGCGCGTTGGTGTCGTTGCTGGAGGCGCATCAGCCGCCGAATACGGCGGTATGGGCGTTGTATCCGCAGCAGCGGCATTTGTCGCCGAAAGTTCGCAAGCTGGTGGATTTTTTGAAGGTAGGGTTGGCTGAAAAGCCGGAGTACAGCAGTTGATTACTCAGTGTTTGCACTGGCCTCTTCGCGAGCAAGCCCGCTCCCACACTTGGCCGCGTTTCCCCAGTGGTAACACGGTCAGAAGTGGGAGCGGGCTTGCTCGCGAAGGGGTCGACTCGATGTCACTGACTACCGCCGGTTCGCCCACCGCAACCGTAACCACTCCAAATCCTCCGGCCGGGTCACCTTGATATTGTCCGAGCGCCCTTCAATCAGGCGCGGAGCCTGGCCGGACCATTCCATGGCCGAAGCTTCATCGGTAATCACGGCATCGGCCACCAGGCTGTCAGCCAAAGCACGATGCAAAGCACCCAGGCGGAACATCTGCGGTGTATAAGCCTGCCAGATCAGGCTGCGATCGACGGTCTCGACCACACGACCGTGCTTGTCGACGCGCTTGAGCGTGTCGCGGGCCGGCACGGCCAGCAAGCCGCCCACCGGGTCATCCGCCAGATCAAACAGAAGTTTGTCGAGGTCTTCACGACTCAAATTGGGGCGCGCAGCATCGTGCACCAACACCCAATCGTCATCGCTGGCACCTAGGGCATTGAGCTGCAGCAACGCATTGAGCACAGACCCCGAACGCTCGTCGCCTCCGTCCGCACGCACAATGCGTGGGTCGTTGGCGCAAGGCAGGTTTGGCCAATAAGGATCATCTACAGCAATACTGACCACCAACCCTTTAAGGTCTGGATGATCAAGAAAGCAGCCAAGGCTGTGTTCGAGAATAGTGCGCCCGCCCAACTGCAAATATTGCTTGGGACGGTCCGCGGCCATACGGGCACCGACGCCCGCGGCAGGAATCACGGCCCAGAAGGCCGGCAAACTGCGATTCATTGGGCCAACTGGTAGAGGGTTTCGCCCTCCTTGACCATGCCCAGTTCATGACGGGCCCGCTCTTCAACGGTCTCCGTACCTTTTTTCAGCTCAAGCACTTCGGCATCGAGGACGCGGTTGCGCTCCAGCAAGATCTCGTTTTCGGCGTGCTGTGCAGCAATTTGCTCGGTCAGGTCTTTTACCTGCGCAAAGCTGCCATTACCCACCCATAGGCGGTACTGCAGGCCAGCCAGCAACAAGAGCAAGACGAGGAACAACCAATTGGGACTGCGCATCGAATATCGGGTATCCAGTGAAAAAAGACAGCCATTCAAAACTTTTGAAACAACTGATAGCACGAAGCCTGGAAGAACCAGGCTTGTGCTTGATAGCCATCAGATTAGCGTCGAAATACACACTGTCGTGAGTTTTCCGACGCAATCCGCCGACTTTTTAGCATGTTTTACCATCAAGTAGCGATCAGCCGCGAAACTCGCCGCGACCGTTGTACTTGGCCTTGCCTGCCAGTTGCTCTTCGATACGCAGCAATTGGTTGTACTTGGAAACACGGTCGGAACGGCACAGGGAACCGGTCTTGATCTGGCCCGCCGAGGTGCCCACGGCCAGGTCGGCAATGGTCGAATCTTCGGTTTCGCCGGAGCGGTGGGAGATCACGGCAGTGTAGCCCGCAGCCTTGGCCATCTGGATCGCTTCCAGGGTTTCGGTCAGGGTGCCGATCTGGTTGAACTTGATCAGGATCGAGTTGGCGATCTTTTTATCGATGCCTTCTTTCAGGATCTTGGTGTTGGTCACGAACAGGTCGTCGCCCACCAGTTGGATTTTCTCGCCGATCTTGTCGGTGAGGATTTTCCAGCCGTCCCAGTCGGACTCGTCCAGGCCGTCCTCGATCGAGATGATCGGGTAGCGCTGGGTCAGGCCCTTCAGGTATTCCGCAAAACCTTCGGAGTTGAACACCTGGCCTTCGCCGGACAGGTTGTATTTACCGTCCTCGTAGAATTCGCTGGCCGCGCAGTCCAGGGCCAGGGTCACGTCGGTGCCCAGCTTGTAGCCAGCGTTGGCCACGGCTTCGGAGATCACTTTCAGTGCATCTTCGTTGGACGCCAGGTTCGGTGCGAAACCACCTTCGTCACCCACGGCAGTGCTCAGGCCACGGGCCTTCAGTACGGCTTTGAGGTGATGGAAAATCTCGGTGCCCATGCGCAGGCCTTCGGAGAAGGACTTGGCACCCACCGGCTGCACCATGAATTCCTGGATGTCGACGTTGTTATCGGCGTGCTCGCCACCGTTGATGATGTTCATCATCGGCACCGGCATCGAGTACACACCCGGAGTACCGTTCAGGTTGGCAATGTGCGCGTACAGCGGCAGGTCCTGGTCCTGGGCAGCGGCCTTGGCAGCGGCCAGGGACACAGCGAGGATAGCGTTGGCGCCCAGGCTGCCTTTGTTTTCGGTGCCGTCGAGCTTGATCATCGCGTGGTCCAGGGCTTTCTGGTCCAGCGGGTCCTTGCCCAGCAGAAGGTCACGGATCGGGCCATTGATGTTGGCTACCGCCTTGAGTACACCCTTGCCCAGGTAACGGCTCTTGTCGCCATCACGCAGTTCCAGCGCTTCGCGCGAACCGGTAGAAGCACCGGACGGCGCGCAGGCGCTGCCGATGATGCCGTTATCGAGAAGCACGTCGGCTTCGACGGTGGGGTTGCCACGGGAGTCGAGAACTTCACGACCTTTGATGTCGACGATTTTTGCCATTGTTGTAAACACTCCAAAGTTGACGAAAACGACGCAGCTGAAGGGAATCTTTTGACCGACCGCAAGGGTGGAACAACGGGGCAGGCTTGCAGGCGACAAGGCTCAGGCCCGCAGGCCTGAGCGTAAAGCGTGGGAAAGTCTACCGGAGAAACGACGCTTACGCGGTCTCTACCGTCGGAAAACTCTTGACCAGTTCGTCCAACTGCTTGAGCTGGGCCAGGAATGGCTCCAGTTTGTCCAGGCGCAGGGCGCATGGGCCGTCGCATTTGGCGTTGTCCGGATCCGGGTGGGCTTCCAGGAACAGGCCCGCCAGAGACTGGCTGATGCCCGCCTTGGCCAGGTCCAGTACCTGGGCACGACGCCCGCCAGCGGAGTCGGCGCGACCACCGGGCATTTGCAATGCGTGGGTCACGTCGAAGAACACCGGGTATTCGAACTGTTTCATGATGCCGAAACCGAGCATGTCCACCACGAGGTTGTTGTAGCCGAAGCTCGAACCCCGCTCGCAGAGGATCAACTGGTCGTTACCCGCTTCCACGCACTTGTTCAGGATGTGTTTCATCTCCTGGGGCGCGAGGAACTGGGCTTTCTTGATATTGATCACAGCGCCGGTCTTGGCCATCGCAACGACCAGGTCGGTCTGGCGCGACAGGAAGGCCGGCAACTGGATGATGTCGCACACCTCGGCGACCACGGCAGCCTGTTCAGGCTCGTGGACGTCGGTGATGATTGGCACGCCGAAGGCTTGCTTGATGTCCTGGAAGATCCGCATGCCTTCTTCAAGGCCCGGGCCGCGATAGGAGGTCACGGACGAACGGTTGGCCTTGTCGAAGCTGGCCTTGAATACGTAAGGGATACCGAGTTTCTCGGTGACCTTTACGTACTCTTCACAGACCTGCATCGCCATGTCGCGGCTTTCCAGCACGTTCATGCCGCCAAACAGCACCATGGGCTTGTCGTTGGCAATCTCGATGTCGCCTACGCGAATGATCTTCTGGGCCATCAGGGTTACGCCTTCTTCTGATGTTGCGTCAGTGCTGCTTTGACGAAACCGCTGAACAACGGGTGACCGTCGCGCGGCGTCGAGGTGAACTCAGGGTGGAACTGGCACGCCACGAACCACGGATGATCCGGCGCCTCAACCACTTCAACCAGCGCGCCATCACCGGAGCGACCGGAGATTTTCAGGCCAGCCTCTTTGATCTGCGGCAACAGGTTGTTGTTCACTTCGTAGCGGTGACGGTGACGCTCGACGATCACGTCCTTGCCGTAGCAGTCGTGAACCAGCGAGCCCGGCTCCAGCAAGCAGTCTTGCGCGCCGAGGCGCATGGTGCCGCCCAGGTCGGAGGCTTCGGTACGGGTTTCGACCGCGCCGGTGGCATCTTCCCACTCGGTGATCAGGCCCACGACCGGGTGGCCGCTCTTGCTGTCGAACTCGGTGGAGTTGGCGTCTTTCCAACCCAGCACGTTTCGGGCGAACTCGATGACGGCCACTTGCATGCCCAGGCAGATACCCAGGTACGGCACCTTGTTCTCGCGAGCATATTGAACAGCCGTGATCTTGCCTTCCACGCCACGCAGGCCGAAACCGCCTGGCACGAGGATAGCGTCCACACCTTCGAGCAGCGCAGTGCCCTGGTTCTCGATGTCTTCAGAGTCGATATAGCGCAGGTTGACCTTGGTACGGTTGCTGATACCGGCGTGGCTCATCGCTTCGATCAGCGACTTGTAAGCGTCCAGCAGCTCCATGTACTTGCCGACCATGGCGATGGTGACTTCATGCTCAGGGTTGAGCTTGGCGTCGACCACGGCTTCCCACTCGGACAGGTCCGCGCCATTGCATTGCAGGCCGAAACGCTCGACCACAAAATCGTCCAGGCCTTGGGAGTGCAGGATGCCCGGGATTTTGTAGATGGTGTCGGCGTCTTCCAGCGCGATCACCGCACGTTCTTCAACGTTGGTGAATTGCGCGATCTTGCGACGCGAGGAAATGTCGATCGGGTGATCGGAGCGGCATACCAGCACGTCCGGCTGCAGGCCGATGGAACGCAGTTCCTTGACCGAGTGCTGGGTAGGCTTGGTTTTGGTTTCGCCGGCCGTGGCGATGTACGGCACCAACGTCAGGTGCATCAGCATCGCGCGCTTGGCGCCGACTTCGAAACGCAGCTGGCGGATGGCTTCGAGGAACGGTTGGGATTCGATGTCACCCACGGTGCCACCGATCTCGACCATCGCCACGTCGGCATCGCCTGCACCCTTGATGATGCGGCGCTTGATTTCGTCGGTGATGTGCGGGATCACCTGGATGGTTGCACCCAGGTAGTCACCACGGCGCTCCTTGCGCAGCACGTGCTCGTAGACACGGCCGGTGGTGAAGTTGTTGTTCTGGGTCATGGTCGTGCGGATGAACCGCTCGTAGTGGCCCAGGTCCAGGTCGGTCTCGGCGCCGTCGTGGGTGACGAACACTTCACCGTGCTGGAACGGGCTCATGGTGCCCGGGTCAACGTTGATGTACGGGTCCAGCTTGAGCATGGTGACCTTAAGTCCCCGCGCCTCCAGGATGGCCGCCAATGAAGCGGAGGCAATGCCTTTCCCCAATGAAGAAACAACACCGCCCGTGACGAATATGTAGCGCGTCATGAAAAACCCTAGAAGTCTGCGTTAAAGCGGTCCGAGCCGCCGGGGAAAGCGAAGGAAGGCCGAAGCCCCCGATCACCTGCATTAATCACAGTGCACCTTTCAAAAAAACCGCCGCGTTGTGACAGACCAGCAATGGAACACCGGTACGTTGATCGCTACACATTTTTTGGAATCGCCCAGCAAAGACTGCTTGGTAATCGGCAACTACTGCGATTCAGTTGAATCCACAGAAGTTGTATCAAGAAGGGAGCGTAGTCTACCGGAAAGGCTCTATCAGCTCAAACCTTGATCGCAGGTCTGTGGCATCCAATGTAATTGCCGGTCATCCGTTGAGCTGGCCCATGCCCCCGCGACGGTTGGGACAGCCAGCAATTGCTCGCCCCGATAGACCAGCGGCAATCTGCCACGGACGAAGCCCGGCAAACCACTTTCATTCAGCAGGCGCTTCAGGTCGCGCCGGCCTCGACCTGGCACTTCGACGATTTCGCCCCCCTGGCGATAGCGGATCACCAATGGGCATTCGGGGACGTTGCCGATAAATCTCAGCTGACCGTTGCCCGGTAACTCTAGTGGGTTTTGCGGATCGGGCCAGCGCACCGATGCGTCAGAAAACGCCGACCACGCTGAAGGTAACCACCAGATGCGCTCACCACAACGATGCAGTTGTCCGTCGGCCAGGTGCCACACGGGTTGTGCATCGCCTTTGGCATCACGCAGGGCATACCAACTGGCCCAGTGGTCGGTGTCAGGCATTCGAGTCAGCGGAGCCAACCAATGCCGCAAGGCATTGCACTGGCGGGCATCGGAAAGTTCTCGTAATGGCGCAAGCGCCAATGAAGGCAAAGGCAACCAGGCAAACGCTGAAGGCTGATCGGCAGCCCGCAGATCCATCTGCGCCAACTCGTCAAGCAGACCCTGTGCCTCGGCCAAGTGTTCGGCCGTGCGCGCCAGGCTGGAGACTGCCTGGGGCCAGCGTTGCGTCAGGGTCGGGAATACATGATGGCGCAGGTAATTGCGGGAAAAACGTGGATCGGCGTTGGAGGGATCTTCGATCCACTTCAATTGATGCTGGTGGGCGTAGGCCTCCAATTCACCACGGGAGGCATTCAACAATGGCCGTACCACATGCCCGCCCGACAATGGGCGATACCCAGGCATGGCCGCCAACCCTCGCACCCCTGCCCCGCGCAAGAGACGAAAGATCAGGGTTTCGGCCTGATCGTCGCGATGCTGGCCAGTGAACAATACGTGCCCTGCCCCGGTCACCTCGGCAAACGCCTGATAGCGTGCATCGCGGGCTGCCTGCTCAAGACTGGCGCCGGGTTGCACCTTCACGCGCATGACCCGCAAGGGCACGCCCAGGCTGTCGCAGACCGATTGGCAATGCGCGGGCCACGCATCGGCAGCAGCTTGCAGGCCATGGTGGATATGGACGGCACTGAGAACAGGCAGATTTTCAAGTTTGGCCAGCGAGGCCAGAAGGTGCAACAGGACGGTGGAGTCGAGACCGCCGGAGAATGCGATATGCCAGGCCGGCGCGTTACGCCAGGGGGCCAGGGTACGCAGGAGTGTGGCCGGCAGGGTTGGTTTCATCACACGTCACCGCTGCAAAGCTGGAATACGTTCGTCAGCATACACAAAACAAATGTGGGAGCCGGGCTTGCCCGCGATGCAGGCACCTCGGTCTATCAGTGATACCAAGGTGATGCTATCGCAGGCAAGCCAGCTCCCACACAAGCCGACTCCCACATTGGGTACAGCGTCGGCTTAGAGACCGTAGCTCATCAGACGCTCGTAACGACGAGCCAGCAGCGCTTCGTTATCCAGCTTCTTGAGCATCGCCAACTGCGAACCCAGTTCAGCGCGGATAGTCGCGGCAGCCGCAGCCGGGTCACGATGGGCACCGCCCAAAGGCTCGGCGATCACTTTGTCCACGATACCCAGGCCTTTGAGGCGATCGGCGGTGATGCCCATGGCTTCGGCAGCGTCCGGCGCTTTTTCGGCGGTTTTCCACAGGATCGAGGCGCAACCTTCCGGCGAAATCACCGCGTAGGTCGAGTATTGCAGCATGTTCAGCTGGTCGCAGACGCCGATGGCCAGAGCGCCGCCGGATCCCCCTTCACCAATCACGGTGGCGATGATCGGGGTTTTCAGGCGGGCCATGACGCGCAGGTTCCAGGCGATAGCCTCGCTCTGGTTGCGCTCTTCAGCGTCAATACCTGGGTAGGCACCCGGGGTGTCGATGAAGGTCAGGATCGGCATCTTGAAGCGCTCGGCCATTTCCATCAGGCGGCACGCCTTGCGGTAGCCTTCAGGACGCGGCATGCCGAAGTTGCGGCGGACCTTCTCGCGCACTTCACGGCCTTTCTGGTGACCGATCACCATCACCGGCTGGTCGTCCAGGCGAGCGATACCGCCCACGATGGCCGCGTCGTCGGAGAAGTGGCGGTCGCCGTGCAACTCGTCGAACTCGGTGAAGATGTGCTGAATATAGTCCAGCGTGTACGGACGGCGCGGGTGGCGAGCCAGGCGCGCGATCTGCCAACTGGTCAGCTTGCCGAAGATGTCTTCGGTGAGCGAGCTGCTCTTGTCTTGCAGGCGAGCGATCTCATCGCCGATATTCAGCGAATTGTCATTGCCGACCAGGCGCAGCTCTTCGATCTTGGCTTGCAGGTCAGCGATCGGCTGTTCGAAATCAAGAAAATTCGGGTTCATAAGCGTCCGTCTTGGGTCGACGGCCAGGGAGTGCCTGGCCAGCCGGTTGTCTGTTCGCGCCCTACCTTAAGGGAGAGGCGCGTCCAGGTCGAGATTAAATGTTTCGTCGAGAACAGGCGAATTGCGGTGCCTGGCCGTCAACGGTATTGGAGGAAGACGTTGTCACGGCCGAACTGGTCACGCAATGCTTGAATCAAGCCATCAGCCGGATCGATTCGCCAGGTCTCCCCAAACTGCAACATGGCCTTGGCGTCACTGCCGGTGTACTCCATGGTCACCGGGCACGCGCCACGGTGGCGTTTGAGCAACTCACCCAACCAGCGTAGCTGATCGCCCTTGAGCGCCTCGGTTTTCACCTTCAAGCGCAGGCTTTCGGCCAGATTGGTGCGCGCGTCTTCCATGCTCATCACCCGCTTGATCCGCAGGCGCAGGCCGCCGGAGAAGTCATCGTTGCTGACCTCCCCTTCCACTACCACCATGGCGTCGGTCTGCAACAGCGACTGCGCGGAGTGGAACGCGTCGGCGAACAGCGAGGCTTCGATGCGCCCCGAACGGTCGTCGAGGGTGATGAACCCCATCTTGTCGCCCTTTTTATTCTTCATCACCCGCAGGGCGATGATCATGCCGGCGACGGTCTGGGTATCCCGCGCAGGTTTCAGGTCGATGATTCGCTGACGGGCGAAACGGCGGATTTCACCTTCGTATTCGTCAATCGGGTGGCCGGTGAGGTACAGGCCCAGGGTGTCTTTCTCACCCTTGAGGCGCTCCTTGAGCGTCAGCTCCTTGGCCTTGCGATGGTTGCCATATACATCGGCATCCTCTTCGACGAACAAACCGCCAAACAGATCGGCGTGGCCGCTGTCGTGGGTACGGGCGGTTTGTTCGGCGGCCTTGATCGCTTCTTCCATGGCGGTGAGCAATACCGCACGGTTCCGGTCGATATTCGCCTGGTAAGCCTTGGGCTCGTCGTAAAAATACGGGCCGAGACGGTCGAGCGCACCGCTACGGATCAGACCATCGAGGGTCCGTTTGTTGATGCGCTTGAGGTCAACCCGCGCGCAGAAGTCGAACAGATCCTTGAAGGGTCCGTCCTGGCGCGCTTCGGTGATGGCTTCCACCGGGCCTTCACCCACCCCCTTGATCGCGCCCAACCCATAAATAATGCGGCCTTCGTCGTTTACCGTGAATTTGAACTCCGAGGCGTTCACGTCCGGTGCGTCGAGACGCAGCTTCATGGTGCGCACTTCCTCGATCAAGGTCACGACCTTGTCGGTGTTGTGCATATCCGCCGAGAGTACCGCCGCCATGAAAGGCGCCGGGTAGTGCGCTTTTAGCCAGGCGGTCTGGTACGACACCAGGCCGTACGCGGCGGAGTGGGATTTGTTGAAGCCATAACCGGCGAATTTTTCCACCAGGTCGAAAATGTTACCGGCCAGGTCCGCGTCGATATTGTTGGTCGCGCAACCCTCAATGAAACCGCCGCGCTGCTTGGCCATCTCTTCGGGTTTTTTCTTACCCATGGCTCGACGCAGCATGTCCGCGCCGCCGAGGGTGTAGCCGGCCATCACCTGGGCGATCTGCATCACCTGTTCCTGATACAGGATGATGCCGTAGGTCGGCGCCAGTACTGGCTTGAGGCCTTCGTACTGATAGTCGGAGTGCGGATACGCCAGCTCGGCGCGACCGTGCTTACGGTTGATGAAGTCGTCCACCATGCCGGACTGCAGCGGACCCGGACGGAACAGGGCCACCAGTGCGATCAAGTCTTCCAGGCAGTCGGGCTTGAGCTTTTTGATCAGCTCTTTCATGCCCCGCGACTCAAGCTGGAACACCGCCGTGGTTTCGGCTTTTTGCAGCAAGGTGTAAGTCGGTTTGTCGTCCAGCGGGATAAACGCGATATCCAGCGGCTCTTCATTGACCTTGGCGCGGTCGCGGTTGATGGTCTTGAGCGCCCAGTCGATGATCGTCAGGGTTCGCAGGCCAAGGAAGTCGAACTTCACCAGGCCGGCCGCCTCCACGTCGTCCTTGTCGAACTGGGTGACCAGGCCGCCGCCTTCCTCATCGCAATAAATCGGCGAAAAGTCGGTGAGTTTTGTAGGCGCGATCACCACACCGCCGGCGTGTTTACCGACGTTACGCACCACGCCTTCAAGCTTGCGGGCCATGTCCCAGATTTCGGCGGCCTCTTCATCGATCTTGATGAAGTCGCGCAGGATCTCTTCCTGCTCGTAGGCTTTTTCCAGGGTCATGCCGACTTCGAACGGGATCATCTTCGACAGACGATCCGCCAGGCCGTAGGACTTGCCCTGAACGCGCGCCACGTCGCGAATTACAGCCTTCGCCGCCATGGAACCGAAGGTGATGATCTGGCTTACCGCGTTGCGGCCGTATTTCTCGGCCACGTATTCGATCACGCGGTCACGGCCGTCCATGCAGAAGTCGACGTCGAAGTCGGGCATGGAAACCCGTTCCGGGTTCAGGAACCGCTCGAACAGCAGGTCATATTCCAGCGGATCCAGGTCGGTAATCTTCTGCACGTAGGCCACCAGCGAGCCGGCACCCGACCCCCGGCCCGGCCCTACCGGTACGCCGTTGTTTTTGGCCCACTGGATAAAGTCCATTACGATCAGGAAGTAACCGGGGAAGCCCATCTGGATGATGATATCCAGCTCGAAATTCAGCCGATCGACATAAACCTGGCGCTTGGCCTCGTAATCTTCGGTGGTGTCCTTGGGCAGCAGGACGGAAAGACGCTCCTCCAGACCATCAAACGACACCTTGCGGAAGTACTCATCGATGGTCATGCCATCGGGAATCGGGAAGTTGGGCAAAAAGTGTTTGCCCAGCTTCACTTCGATATTGCAGCGTTTGGCGATTTCGACGGAGTTTTCCAGGGCCTCGGGCAGGTCGCTGAACAGCTCGGCCATCTCCTCCGCGCTCTTGAGGTACTGCTCTTCGCTGTAGTTCTTGGAGCGGCGCGGGTCATCCAGGGCCCGGCCTTCACCGATGCACACGCGGGTTTCGTGGGCCTCGAAATCTTCCTTCTTGATAAAGCGCACGTCGTTGGTGGCGACCAGTGGCGCCCCCAGCTTGTCGGCCAGGGCCACGGCGGCGTGCAGGTGCTCTTCATCGTTGGGGCGATTGGTGCGCTGGACTTCCAGGTAAAAGCGATCGGGGAAGACCTGCATCCACTCCTTGGCCAGTACTTCAGCTTCCTGGGGGTTGCCACCCAGCAGCGCGATACCGATCTCGCCCTCTTTGGCGGCCGACAGCATGATCAGGCCTTCGCTGGCCTCGGCAACCCATTCGCGCTCGATGATGATCGAACCATTGCGCTGGCCATCGATGAAACCGCGGGAAATCAGTTCGGTAAGGTTGCGATAACCCACGCCGTTCATCGCCAACAGGCTGATACGGCTCAGGGGGTTATCCGGGTCTTTGTTGGACAGCCACAGGTCAGCGCCGCAGATCGGCTTGATACCGGCGCCCATGGCGTTCTTGTAGAACTTGACCAGGGAACACATGTTGTTCTGATCGGTCACCGCGACCGCAGGCATGTTCATACCCACCAGGGTTTTGACCAGCGGTTTGATCCGTACCAGGCCGTCGACCAGGGAGTATTCAGTGTGCAGGCGTAGGTGAACGAATGAAGCCGGCATAGTGATCTCTTATACGTGGAAAACAACAAGGCCCGGATTGTACCGGGCCTTGAGCAAAACATCAGCCTTGCGACTACACCTCGTTGAGGCTCTCGCGCAACTCGTAGGCCTGGCGAACCGGGGCGAACGAGCGGCGGTGAATCGGCGTCGGACCCAGGCGAGCCAGGGCTTCCAGATGAACGGGCGTCGGATAGCCTTTATGGCCGCCAATGCCGTAGCCTGGATAGATCAGTTCGAACGCGGCCATTTCACGATCACGGCTGACTTTGGCCAGGATCGAGGCGGCCGCGATAGCAGGCACCTTGCTATCCCCCTTCACCACCGCCTCAGAAGGCATGGCCAGCTTGGGGCAACGGTTACCATCGATCATCGCCATTTTTGGCGTGATATGCAGGCCTTCAACCGCACGCTGCATCGCGAGCATGGTGGCGTGGAGAATGTTCAGTTCGTCGATTTCTTCGACTTCAGCCCGGGCGATATGCCAGCTCAGGGCTTTCTCAATGATCTCGTCGTAAAGCTTTTCACGGCGCGCTTCGGTGAGTTTCTTCGAGTCGTTGAGGCCGAGGATCGGGCGGTTCGGATCGAGGATCACCGCCGCCGTGACCACCGCACCGCACAAAGGCCCACGCCCGACTTCGTCAACGCCGGCCACCAGCTCATGGGCTTGTGCGACCAGGCTGAAATCCAGGCCCATTTGCATCGTCATAGGCTTTCCTGTTTATGGCCGATCAGGGTCAGCACGGCGTCGGCCGCCTGGTTCGAGGCATCACGGCGCAGTATGCGGTGAATATCGTCGAAACCACGGGTCTGTTCTTCGCCACCGTCGATCAAGGGTAATAGCGTTTGTGCGAGCGCCTCGGGCGTTGCATCGTCCTGCAACAACTCCGGCACCAACAGGCGCTGGGCCAGCAGATTGGGCAGGGAGATGTAAGGACTTTTGACCATGCGCTTGAGAATCCAGAACGTCAGCGGCGCCAGGCGGTAGGCCACTACCATTGGGCGCTTGTACAGCAAGGCCTCCAGGGTAGCGGTACCCGAAGCGATCAGCACCGCATCACAGGCCGCCAGGGCCAGGTGTGACTGGCCGTCGAGCAAGGTCAACGGCAGGTTGCGGCCTTCCAGCAGTGTTTCGATCTGCGCGCGCCGTTGCGGGCTGGCGCAAGGCAGCACGAAACGTACACCCGGCTTCAAGGCCAGCAGGCGTTCGGCAGCATCAAAAAACACCGAGGCCAGACGGCCGACTTCGCCGCCACGGCTGCCAGGCATCAGCGCGACCAGCGGGCCATCGGGCAAGCCCAACTCGGCACGCGCAGCGGCGCGATCAGCCTGCAGCGGAATCGCGTCGGCCAGGGTATGCCCGACAAACCGCACCGGCACGCCCTTCTCTTCATAGAACCGGGCCTCAAACGGCAGCAGAGTCAGCATCAGATCACAACCTTCGCGGATCTTCAGCACGCGTTTCTGCCGCCACGCCCACACAGACGGGCTGACGTAGTGCACGGTCTTGATCCCGGCCTGACGTAACTTGAGTTCGATATTGAGGGTGAAGTCCGGCGCGTCGATGCCGATGAACACGTCGGGTTTTTCTTCGATCAGCGTCTGGATCAGCAGCTTGCGACGGGCCAGCAGCTCGCGCAGGCGACCCAGCACCTCGACCAGCCCCATGACCGACAAACGTTCCATGGGAAAGTAGGACGTAAGCCCTTCAGCCTGCATCAGCGGCCCGCCGACGCCAATGAACTCCACCGCCGGATGCTGGGCCTTGAGGGCCCGCATGAGACCTGCGCCCAGAATGTCGCCGGAAGCTTCCCCGGCCACCAGTGCGATACGCAGATTGGCCATGATTAGCGGGTGATGCCGCGAGTCGACGCCTGGATTGAGTCACGGAACACCGCGACTTCCGGGAACAGCGCTGCCGGCTCGGCCAGTTGGGTCAATGCCTGCTCAACGGTGAGCCCTTGGCGGTAAACCACCTTGTAGGCACGTCGCAGGGCATGGATGGCGTCTTCGCTGAACCCGCGACGGCGCATGCCTTCGAAGTTCATGCTGCGCGCTTCCGCCGGGTTACCGAATACCGTGACGAATGCCGGAACATCTTTGCCAATGGCCGTGCCCATGCCGGAAAAGCTATGGGCGCCGATATGGCAGTACTGATGCACCAGGGTGAACCCGGACAGGATCGCCCAATCGTCAACGTGCACATGCCCGGCCAACGCGGTGTTGTTGACCAGGATGCAGTGGTTGCCGATGACGCTGTCGTGACCGATGTGCGCGTAAGCCATGACCAGGTTGTGATCACCCAGGGTGGTTTCGGCCCGATCCTGAACGGTGCCACGGTGAATGGTCACGCCTTCACGGATGATGTTGTGATCACCGATGACCAGGCGAGTCTCTTCGCCCTTGTACTTCATGTCCGGGGTGTCTTCGCCTACCGAGGAGAACTGGTAGATGCGATTGTGTTTGCCAATGCGGGTCGGACCTTTGAGGATCACGTGCGGCCCGATGACAGTCCCCTCGCCGATTTCCACACCTGCGCCGATGATCGACCAGGGGCCGACCTCAACGTCGGCGGCCAGAACGGCCGACGGATCGATGATTGCGCGAGGGTCAATCAAACTCATAGTTTGCGTTCCGCACAGATGATCTCAGCGGAGCACACCGGCTTGCCGTCCACCGAGGCCTGGCATTCGAACTTCCAGATCTGGCGCTTGCAGCTGATGAACTTGGCTTCCAGGATCAACTGGTCGCCAGGGGTCACCGGATTGCGGAAACGCAACTTGTCGGAGCCCACGAAATAGTAAAGCGTGCCGTCGGCAGGCTTGAGGTCGAGCATTTTGAAACCAAGGATACCGGCAGCCTGGGCCATCGCTTCGATGATCAACACACCCGGCATGATGGGATGCGCGGGAAAGTGACCGTTGAAGAACGGTTCGTTGATGCTGACATTCTTGTAGGCACGAATGCGCTTTTCCTCGACGTTGAGGTCCACTACGCGATCCACCAGCAGGAACGGGTAACGGTGAGGCAGGTATTCGCGAATCTCGTTGATGTCCATCATTTCGGGGGGAAGCCTGTAATAAAGATTGGGGGCGGGCGAACTAAAAGCACGCCCCGCTAGCAAATCAAGGAGGCAGTCTAGCGGCTGTGCACACTTGATATGGAAATGGTATCAGCCTTCTGATGAAGCATTACCGCCAGGGGTCACGTCCCCAACACGCTTTTCCAGCTGTTTGAGACGTCGAGCCATGTCGTCAAGCTGCCTCAACCGAGCTGCACTCTTGCGCCATTCAGCCGCGGGCTGCATGGCGGTACCGGAAGAGTAGGCCCCAGGCTCGGTAATCGAGTGAGTGACCATGGTCATGCCGGTGATGAAGACGTTGTCGCAAATATCGATATGCCCGACCAACCCGACGCCACCGGCGAGCATGCAATGCTTGCCGATCTTGGTACTGCCGGAGATACCCACGCAGGCCGCCATGGCGGTGTGATCGCCAATCTGCACGTTGTGGGCGATCTGGATCTGGTTGTCGAGCTTCACGCCGTTGCCGATCACGGTATCGGCCAGGGCCCCGCGATCGACAGCGGTGTTCACGCCAATCTCCACGTCGTCGCCGATCAATACGCCACCGACCTGGGCGATCTTGTTCCAGATACCCTTGGCGTTGGCAAAGCCGAAGCCTTCACCGCCAATTACGGCACCCGACTGAATGACCACGCGCTCACCGATACGCACATCGTGGTACAGGGTCACGCGGGGAGCCAGCCAACCGCCGGCGCCGATTTCGCAGCGCGCACCGATAAAGCAATGGGCACCGACCGTGACACCGGCCGCGATGCGTGCACCGCTCTCAATCACCGCAAAGGCACCGATGCTGGCCGCAGGATCAACCTGGGCATCGTCGGCAACCACCGCAGACGGATGAATACCGGCGGCAGCCTTGGGTTTGGGATCGAACAGATGCGAAACCCGCGCATACGCGAGGTACGGATCGGGCACCACCAGTGCATCCCCGGCAAACCCTTCGGCGTCAGCGTCTTTCAGCAACACGGCTGCAGCTTGGCTGTCGACCAGGTATTTACGGTATTGGGGGTTTGCGAGGAAGCTCAACTGAGCTGGGCCAGCCTCCTGCAAGGTGGCTAGCCCAGTGATTTCCTTCTCCGGGGAGCCACGCAAGGTGGCCCCCAGGAACTCGGCCAACTCGCCGAGCTTGATAGTCGCGGTCATGGCTTACTTCAGCTGGTTCATGCGCTCGATCACCTGACGGGTGATGTCGTATTGAGGCTTGACGTCGATCACAGCGCCACGCTCGAACACCAGGTCAAAGGCACCTTTCTTGATGACTTCTTCCACAGCGCTATCGAGCTTCGGCTTCAGTTGTTTCAGCATTTCACGGTCAGCAACAGCCTTGGCTTCGTTCAGTTCCTTGGATTGGAACTGGTAGTCACGGGCCTTTTGCTTGAACTCAAGCTCCAGACGCTCGCGTTCGCCTTGCTGCATCTTGTCGCCACCGGCCACCAGACGATCCTGGATGCCCTTGGCGCTGCTTTCCAGGGTCTTGAGCTTCGTCAGTTGCGGGCCGAATTTCTTCTCGGCATCCACGGCGTATTTCTTGGCCGCATCGGATTCCAAGAGGGCCATCTGATAGTTCAGGACGGCGATTTTCATTTCGGCGAAGGCCGGGGTCGCTACCAACACAGTTGCCAGCAGCACCAATTGAGTCAACTTACGCACGATGTACTCCTACAGAATCCGTTGTCGTTATCTTGGGTCAGACGCTTAGAACGTCTGGCCGAGGGAGAATTGGAAAATCTGGGTTTCAGCGTTATCCGGTTTCTTGATCGGCATGGCCAGAGCAAAGCTCAATGGGCCAAGCGCAGTCACCCAGGTCACACCCACACCCACGGAGCTTGCCAGGTTGCTCAGGCTCACATCGTTGCACTGGGTGTTGGACTTCACACCACTCGGGTTTTTGATCTGCTCGCACTTGGAATCGAACACGTTACCCACATCCCAGAAGACCGAAGTCCGTAGGGAACGCTGATCCTTCACGAACGGCAGCGGGAACAGGATTTCCGCACCGCCCTGGATCAAGACGTTACCACCGAATGGCAGCGGGTCATTGTCCGAGTCAGCCACAGTGCCCTGGTTACCGGTTACGCCAACACCACGACTTGGAGTACCACGTGGGCCCAAGGTGCTGTCTTTGAAACCACGTACGGAGTTGAAGCCACCCGCATAGTAGTTCTCGTAGAACGGTAGACCATTGGTGGAGCCATAACCATCGCCATAACCCAGCTCAGTGTGCAGGCGCATGGTGTAGTTGTCGCTCAACGGCGTGAACAACTGGCCACGGTAGTCGAGCTTGAAGAACGACAGGTCGCTGCCCGGCGTGGTGGTTTCCAGGGTCAGGCTCTGGGAATGGCCACGGGTCGCCAGTACGCCCTTGTTCAGGGTCGACTCGGACCAGCCGGCAGACGCCTTGAAGTTCAGGAACTTGTCACCTTCACGACGGGTGAAGTCAAAGATTTCGTCCACGGTGTACACACCGGTCTTGATCTCATCCTGCTGTGCAGTGAGGCCGAAGGTCAGGCGCGACGTTTCGCTGATCGGGTAACCCACGTTGACACCGGCACCGAGGCTGTCGATCGCATAGCTTGCAACGTCAACGTCGAGGTCTTTGTAGTCGGTGGTGCGGTAGAAGGCGTTGTAGCCCAGGCTCACACCATCAGCAGTCCAGTAGGGGTCGGTATAGCCGAAGTTGTATCGGCTCTGGTATTCGCTTCGGGTCAGGCCGATGGAGACGCGGTTACCGGTACCCAGGAAGTTGTTCTGGGTGATCGAACCACCGAGGATCAGACCGGCGCTCTGTGCGAAGCCGACGCTGGCGGTGATCGAACCCGATGCCTGCTCTTCCACGGCGTAGTTCACGTCAACCTGGTCATCCACACCCGGTACGGCCGGGGTTTCGACGTTGACTTCCTTGAAGAAGCCCAGGCGCTCAAGACGGGTCTTGGACTGGTCGATCAAGTAAGTCGACGCCCAGCCGCCCTCCATCTGACGCATTTCACGACGCAACACTTCGTCCGCAGACTTGGTGTTGCCGCGGAAGTTGATACGGTTCACATAAGCACGCTTGCCGGGGTCGACCACGAAAGTGATGTCCACGGTGTGGTCATCATCATGAGGCGTCGGCACGCCATTGACGTTGGCGAAGGTGTAGCCTTCGTTGCCCAGGCGGCGGGTAATCAGTTCAGAGGTGGTCGTCATCAGCTTGCGCGAGAACACCTGGTCCTTCTGCACCAGCAGCAGCGCCTTGACCTGGTCTTCAGGTACTTTAAGGTCACCGCTCAGTTTTACGTCACGAACCTTGTACTTCTCGCCTTCGTTGACGTTGACCGTGATGTAGACGTGCTTCTTGTCCGGGGTGATGGACACCTGGGTCGAAGCGATATCCATGTTGATATAGCCACGGTCCAGGTAGTAGGAACGCAGGCGCTCCAGGTCACCGGACAGCTTTTCACGGGCGTACTTGTCATCGTTCTTGAAGAACGACAACCAGTTGGTGGTCTTGAGCTCGAACAGGTCGATCAGGTCTTCATCAGCGAACTTGGTGTTACCCACCACGTTGATGTGCTGAATCGCCGCCACGGTGCCTTCGTTGATGTTGACCTTGAGGCCGACACGGTTACGCGGTTGCGGGACCACTTCCGTTTCCACGGTTGCGGAGTAGCGACCCTGGGCAACGTACTGGCGTTGCAGTTCGTTACGCACACCTTCGAGGGTGGCGCGCTGGAAGATCTCGCCTTCGGCCAGGCCAGACTGTTTCAGGCCTTTCATCAGGTCTTCAGTAGAGATCGCCTTGTTACCTTCGATCTCGATACTGGCGACGGAAGGTCGCTCGACCACGGTGATGACCAGGACGTTGCCTTCGCGACCCAGTTGGATGTCTTGAAAGAAACCGGTTTTGAACAGCGCACGAGTGGATTCCACCAGGCGACGGTCATCAGCCTGTTCACCGACGTTCAACGGTAATGCACCAAAGACGCTACCCGCGGAAACCCGCTGGAGGCCATTGACGCGAATATCGGAGATGGTGAAGGACTCGGCGTGAACTTCGGCGATCATCAATACGGTGAGAACCGCAGTTAGCAGCAGACGTTTCATGAAGTCCTTTCTTATTCCAACTGGCAATAAACAAACTGCCGCAAAATGCGGCAGATTCGCAATTCAGCGAAGCGTTACAGTCGACCCAGATCGTTGACCAAGGCTAATAACATCACCCCGACCACCAAACTGATACCGATCTGTATCCCCCAACCCTGCACCCGATCCGACAAGGGGCGACCACGCACCCACTCGACCAGATAAAACAACAGATGCCCCCCATCCAGTACAGGAATGGGCAACAAATTCAGAACACCCAGGCTAATACTCAGATAAGCCAAGAAATTCAGGAAATCCGCGACACCCGACTGGGCAGAAGCGCCCGCCACTTTAGCAATGGTTATCGGTCCACTCAAGTTTTTTACCGAGAGCTCGCCGAACAACATTTTCTTGAGGGATTCGAGGGTCAGCACACTCATGGTCCAAGTGCGTTTTGCACCTTCGCCAATTGCAGCCAACGGCCCGTAACTCACCTCACGCACCATCGATGGCGGCCAATCGACACCTTTGACCCCGGCACCCAGGTAACCCCCGGCCGCCTTGGCCTCCCCACGAACCGACAAGGTCACGGGGACGTCGATTTGAGCACCGTCGCGCTCAACTTTCAGCATAATTTTAGTATCAGGACGTACACGGACCAGGTCGACCACCTGCTGCCAGTCGCCCAGCGGCTGACCATCGAGGGCCAACAGGCGATCACCGGTTTTCAGGCCGGCAGCCTGGGCCGGACCTTTCGGGTCCAGCTCCGCGAGGACCGGTGGCAAGGCCGGACGCCATGGACGTATGCCCAGAGACTTGATCGGATCAGGCTCATCAGCGCCCTTGAGCCAATGGTCGAGGGCCAGCTCACGCGGGGTTTCGCGGGTGGAATCCTGCTCGCGCACCACCACCTTGACGATGCCGCTTTCACCCAGGCGACGCACCAACTGCAAATTGACCGCACCCCAGCCCGTGGTGGGTTCGCCATCAATAGATACAATTTCCTGCCCGACAACCAACCCTGCCTTGGCGGCAATACTGTCCGACTCGACCGCACCGATGACCGGACGCACCTGCTGGCTGCCCAGCATGGCCAAGACCCAGAAAAACACCATCGCCAACAGAAAGTTGGCGATCGGACCGGCGGCGACGATGGCAATGCGCTGACGAACGGTCTTGCGATTGAACGATTGGTCTAACTGATCTGCCGGCACTTCGCCTTCGCGCTCGTCGAGCATCTTGACGTAGCCGCCCAAAGGAATGGCCGCAATCACGAACTCGGTGCCGTGACGGTCGTGCCAGCGCACCAGCGGCATGCCGAAACCGACGGAAAAGCGCAGTACCTTGACGCCGCAACGACGCGCCACCCAGAAGTGGCCGAATTCGTGGAAGGTAACCAGCACACCCAGAGCAACCAGGGTGCCGACAATCATGTAAAGCGCACTCATCTAATTTCTCCGCATTCCAATCCAGTGCCTGAAGGCTCAAACCTGCCCACAGACTAACGCGCGTTGCGGTTCAACCATTGTTCTGCCAAGGCTCGGGCCTTGGTGTCAGCCTCGAATACCGCCGCCAGATCATTGACCGCCACGACAGGCTCAAGCGCCAGGACGTCTTCGATGATACTCGCGATCTGCGGAAAGCGGATGCGCCGTTCGAGAAACGCTGCCACAGCCACTTCATTGGCCGCGTTCAACATCGCCGGTGCGCTGTTACCCGCGTCAGCCGCTTGCCGCGCCAGGCGCAGGCAAGGAAAGCGCTGCTCATCCGGGGCCTCAAAGTCCAGCCGGGCCACCGCAAACAGATCCAATGGCGCTACGCCCGAGTCGATCCGCTCCGGCCAGGCCAGGGCATTGGCAATCGGCGTGCGCATATCGGGGTTACCCAACTGCGCCAGGACCGACCCGTCCACGTAGTCGACCAGGGAATGAATCACACTTTGCGGGTGAATCACCACCTCGACCTGATCCGGGCGCGCATCGAACAACCAGCACGCCTCGATCAGCTCCAGCCCCTTGTTCATCATGCTTGCCGAATCCACGGAGATTTTACGCCCCATGGACCAGTTCGGATGAGCGCACGCCTGGTCGGGCGATACATGCTCCAGCTCGGCCAGTGGAGTCTGCCGGAATGGGCCACCGGAGGCGGTCAGCAGGATCCGACGCACCCCCACCTGGCTCAGGCCACGCGCAAAATCGCCGGGCATGCATTGGAAAATTGCATTGTGCTCGCTGTCCAGTGGCAGCAGCACCGCACCGCTCTTGCGCACCGCCTGCATGAAGAGCGCACCGGACATGACCAGCGCTTCTTTATTGGCCAACAGGATCTTCTTGCCAGCATCCACGGCAGCCAAGGTTGGGCGCAGGCCCGCAGCGCCGACAATAGCGGCGACCACGGTATCCACCTCGGCGTCGGCCGAGACCTGGCACAACCCCTGCTCCCCTACCAGCACTTGAGTGGCAAGCCCGGCAGCCCGCAGATCATCCTGCAGGCCACGGGCCGCTGCGCCCTCAGGCACCACGGCGAAGCGCGGCGCGTGACGCACACATAAGGCCAGCAACTCACTCAGACGGGTAAACCCGGTCAGGGCGAAGACTTGATAGCGATCAGGGTGACGAGCAATCACGTCCAGGGTGCTCAACCCCACCGAGCCGGTTGCACCCAGCACGGTGACTTGCTGCAGGCGGCTCACGAAGCAGTCATCCACAACAGTACGGCGAAGATCGGAATGGCAGCGGTCAGGCTGTCGATACGGTCCAGCACGCCGCCGTGACCCGGCAGCAGGTTGCTGCTGTCCTTGATCCCGGCCTGACGCTTGAACATGCTCTCGGTGAGGTCACCCACCACCGAAATAAATACCACAATGGCAGTGGCCAGCAGCGCCAGGAAGATGTCCTTCACCGACCAGCCACGCACCACACCGACCACCAGCGCGATCACCAGCGTCAACGCCAACCCGCCATACACGCCCTCCCAGCTCTTGCCCGGACTGACCGCCGGCGCCAGCTTGCGCTTGCCGAAGGCCCGGCCGGAGAAGTAGGCACCGATATCAGCACCCCATACCAGCACCATGACCGCCAGGATCAGCCAGTTACCCATTGGATAACGCTTGATCTCCACCAACCCTTGCCACGCCGGCAACAAGATCAGCAAACCAATCACCAGCTTGCAGGCCACACTGGACCACTTCCCACTGGTGCGTGGATAGGTCAACACCAGGAATGTCGCCAGCGCCCACCACAGCACCGCCGCCCCCAACACCCACGGCGCAATGTCCGGCAGGATGTACAGGAGGAATGCCAAGGCAGCCACCACAGCGGCATACACAACGCGCGGCAATTGCGTGTTGAAACCCGCCAGGCGCGCCCACTCCCAGGCCCCCAGGGTGACCACCAGGCCAATAAACAGCGCAAAGGCAGAACCGTCGAGCAGAAAAAACCCACACAAGGCGATCGGCAACAGGATCAGTGCTGTGATGATTCGTTGTTTAAGCATTTAAACCCGGGCTCCAGCTTCGATCTGCTCGCTCGTTTTACCAAAGCGACGCTGACGGGAAGCGAAATCGGCCAGTGCTTTACGCATGGCATCGTGTTTGAAGTCCGGCCAGAACAGGTCGGAGAAGTACAATTCGGTATAGGCTAGCTGCCACAACAGGAAATTGCTGATGCGGTGCTCACCCCCGGTACGGATGCACAAGTCAGGCAGCGGCAGGTCGCCAGTCACCAGGCAGGTTTGCAACAGTTCGGGCGTAATGTCGTCCGGCCGTAGATGACCGGCCTGCACTTCGCGCGCCAGACGCTGTGCAGCCTGGGCGATATCCCACTGGCCACCGTAGTTGGCGGCGATCTGCAGCACGAATCGGTTGGCACCCGCTGTAATCGCCTCGGCTTCGCGCATGGCGGTTTGCAGTTCGGGGTGGAAGCGGGAGCGATCGCCGATGATGCGCAGGCTGATGTTATTGTCGTTGAGCCGCTTGGCTTCACGACGCAAGGCCTTGAAGAACAGGTCCATCAAGGCACTGACTTCTTCGGCGGGCCGCTGCCAGTTCTCACTGGAGAAGGCGAACAAGGTCAACACTTCGACCTTGGCCTCGGCGCATACCTCGATCACAGCCCGAACCGCATCGACACCCGCTTTATGCCCGGCAACACCCGGCATAAAGCGTTTCTTCGCCCAGCGATTATTCCCATCCATGATGATCGCGACGTGGCGCGGCACCACAGAGGGCACAGTCTGCTTGGTCTTTTCCATGAAGGCGTCCTGACCCCTTATACGGCCATCAGGTCCTTTTCTTTTTCTTCCGTGGCCTTGGTGATCTGGGCCTCGGCATCTTTGGTCAGCTTGTCGATATCAGCGACGGCACGACGCTCTTCGTCTTCGCTGATTTCCTTGTCCTTGACCAGCTTCTTCAGGTCACCCAGGGCATCGCGACGGATGTTGCGCACGGCAACACGCGCGTCCTCGGCTGCGCTGCGCGCCTGCTTGGTGAAGCCCTTACGGGTTTCTTCGGTCAGGGCCGGCATGGAGATCAGTAGCAGCTCACCCAGGTTGGTCGGGTTGAGGTTCAAACCGGCGCTCTGGATGGCCTTGTCGACAGCACCCAGCATGTTGCGCTCGAACGCTACGACTTGCAGGGTGCGCGAGTCTTTAACGGTAATGTTGGCAACGCTGCTGATAGGGGTATCGGAACCGTAGTAAGGCACCATCACGCTGCCCAGGATGCTTGGGTGCGCCTTGCCGGTACGGATCTGGCCGAATGCATGGCTCAGGGATTCCAGGGATTTGTGCATACGCGCCTGGGCGTCTTTCTTGATTTCGTTGATCATTGTTGGCCTTCCTCGATCAGAGTCCCTTCTGCGCCGCCGTGTACGATGTTCAGCAGGGCGCCGGGCTTGTTCATGTTAAATACGCGCAGCGGCATCTTGTGGTCGCGGCACAGGCAAATAGCCGTCAGGTCCATCACGCCCAGCTTGCGATCCAGTACTTCATCGTAGGTCAGATGATCGAACTTCTCGGCATGCGGATCTTTGAATGGGTCTGCGGTGTACACGCCATCGACCTTGGTCGCCTTGAGCACCACGTCAGCATCGATCTCAATGGCGCGCAGGCACGCTGCCGAGTCGGTGGTGAAGAACGGGTTACCCGTGCCAGCGGCGAAGATCACCACTTCCTTGGCGTTCAGGTGGCGCATGGCTTTGCGGCGGTCATAGTGATCGGTCACGCCGACCATGGAAATAGCCGACATCACGATAGCCGAGATATTGGCGCGTTCCAGGGCGTCGCGCATGGCCAGGGCGTTCATCACAGTGGCCAGCATGCCCATGTGGTCGCCAGTGACCCGATCCATGCCAGCAGCGCTCAGTGCCGCACCACGGAACAGGTTGCCGCCGCCGATCACCAGGCCGACCTGTACGCCGATACCGACCAGTTGGCCGACTTCCAGCGCCATGCGGTCGAGGACTTTGGGATCGATCCCGAACTCTTCCGAGCCCATCAGGGCCTCGCCGCTAAGCTTGAGTAGAATGCGTTTATAGCGAGCCTGATAACCACTGCCCTGCTGAGCCATTGCGAATCTCTCCTGCGGCGTATTTTTCAAAAATTCTTGGCGAGCCGTTTACGGCTTGCGTTCACTCTAGCTGGACGCTGCTACAGCGCCATCGGAACACGGCTTTGTAAGCCAGTTCCGAAGGGAAGCCAATTAAAATCGGCCTTCCCATTTGAAAAGAGGCTGCGCGCGTGAGCGGGCAGCCTCTCTTGGGCGACAGTTTAAAACTGTCTTATTGCTTGGCGGCAGCCAGCTGGGCAGCAACTTCTTCAGCAAAGTTGTCGACCGGCTTCTCGATGCCTTCGCCTACTTTGTAGTAAGTGAAGGAAACGATTTCAGCACCGGCTTTCTTGGCCAGTTCGCCAACCTTGACTTCAGGGTTCTTGACGAACGCCTGCTCAACCAGGCTCGCTTCAGCCAGGAACTTGCTGATACGGCCTTTGATCATGTTTTCAACGATGTTTTCTGGCTTGCCGGCGATCTTGTCGGCGTTCAGGCTCAGGAACACAGCTTTTTCGCGCTCGATTGCTTCCTCGGAAACTTCCGAAGGCAGCAGGAACTCAGGGTTGCTTGCAGCAACGTGCATAGCGATGTCTTTGGCCAGCTCAACGTTGCCGCCTTTCAGAACAACAGCTACACCGATCTTGTTGCCGTGCAGGTAACCGCCAACAACATCACCTTCAACGCGAGTCAGGCGACGGATATTGACGTTTTCGCCAACCTTGCCGACCAGTACCAGGCGATCAGCTTCTTGAGCTTCGATCAGAGGCTCGACAGTGGTCAGCTTCTCGTCGAATGCTTTCTTGACGCTGGAAGCAACGAATGCCTTGAAGTCGTCTTGCAGGGCAAGGAAGTCGGTCTGCGAGTTCACTTCCAGCAGAACGGCGGCTTTACCGTCTTCTACCAGGGCGATAGCGCCTTCAGCAGCGACGTTGCCGGCTTTCTTGGCGGCCTTGATGGCGCCCGAGGCACGCATGTCGTCGATGGCTTTTTCGATGTCGCCGCCGGCCTTGGTCAAGGCCTTTTTGCAATCCATCATGCCTTCGCCGGTACGCTCACGCAGTTCTTTAACCAACGCTGCAGTAATCTCTGCCATTTCAAAATCCTCTTGGATAGGTTTTCAACCATTCCACCCGATCAAACGGGCGATCAATTCTTCCCGAATCTCCGTTGTAGGCTGCTGCACGTTACAGTCGCTAGGTTGCGCCATCATACGTGAGCGCCGACAAACGGTTTTCGAGGTGGCAAAAAGGGGGCCAAGCCCCCTTTTTGCTTACTGAGTCAACGCCAGGGCGTCAATTACTCAGCGGCAGCTACCGGAGCTTCTTCAACGAACTGCTCGGTACCACCAGCAACGTGGTTACGACCACGGATTACAGCGTCAGCCATCGAACCCATGTACAGCTGGATAGCGCGGATTGCGTCATCGTTGCCTGGGATGATGTAGTCAACGCCTTCCGGGCTGCTGTTGGTATCGACTACGCCGATAACAGGGATGCCCAGCTTGTTGGCTTCGGTGATCGCGATGCGCTCGTGATCAACGTCGATAACGAACAGTGCGTCAGGCAGACCGCCCATGTCCTTGATACCACCCAGGGAACGATCGAGCTTTTCCAGGTCACGGGAGCGCATCAGCGCTTCTTTCTTGGTCAGCTTGGCGAAAGTACCGTCTTCGGCTTGTACTTCAAGGTCACGCAGACGCTTGATGGAAGCACGGATGGTTTTGAAGTTGGTCAGCATGCCGCCCAACCAGCGGTGATCGACGTACGGCGAACCGCAACGTGCTGCTTCTTCAGCAACGATCTTGCCAGCGGAACGCTTGGTGCCGACGAACAGAATCTTGTTTTTGCCCTGGGCCAGGCGCTCTACGAAAGTCAGAGCTTCGTTGAACATTGGCAGGGTTTTTTCAAGGTTGATAATGTGGATCTTGTTACGCGCGCCGAAAATGTATTTACCCATTTTCGGGTTCCAGTAACGGGTCTGGTGACCGAAGTGCACACCGGCCTTCAGCATATCGCGCATGTTGACTTGGGACATGATAGTTCCTTAATAAGTCGGGTTTGGCCTCCACGTATCCCAATGACCAACCAGCGGCTTCAAAGCCTCCGGCACCCAGGTCATCGTGTCGACACGTGTGTGGATTTAAGCCTTTCGGGGTATCCCCGGAAAGCGGCGCATTTTATACCACAGCATCGGCAAAAACGGAACACGCAATCACATTTGCCGCCGTCCGCGGTCGTGTAACCCCTTGAATAGAGCCAACATAGCCCTACCTTATAGAGAGAAGCGATCATCAGAGGCTCATGATTTGACGCCATCGTCTGTTAGAATCGCGTTTTCTGTGGCTTGTGCGAATTCTGCAACCTTTTGTCGCACGCCCGTAAACCGTATTGATTTCAGCGCGTCGCGCTAGAGAGAGCCTGTATGACCGTTAGTTTGAAAACCGCCGAAGACATCGCTGGCATGCGCATCGCCGGCAAACTGGCTGCCGACGTGCTGGAGATGATCGCCGAACACGTCAAGCCCGGCGTGACCACCGAAACCCTGAACCAGATCTGCCACGACTATATAGTCAACGTACAGGGCGCCATCCCTGCGCCGCTGAACTACAAGGGCTTTCCCAAGTCGATCTGCACCTCGGTCAACCACGTGGTCTGCCACGGGATTCCAGGTGACAAGCCATTGAAGGACGGCGACACGCTGAACATCGACGTCACCGTGATCAAGGACCGCTACTTCGGCGACACCAGCCGCATGTTCCACGTCGGCAACGTGCCGGTCTGGGCCGAGCGCCTGTCCCAGGTGACCCAGGAATGCATGTACAAGGCCATCTCGATCGTGAAACCCGGCTGCCGCCTGGGCGACATCGGTGAAGTGATCCAGAAGCATGCTGAAAAGAATGGTTTCTCGGTGGTGCGCGAATTCTGCGGCCACGGTATCGGCACCGTGTTCCACGAAGAGCCGCAGATCCTGCACTACGGCCGCGCCGGCACCGGCATGGAGCTCAAAGCAGGCATGACCTTTACCATCGAGCCGATGATCAACCAGGGCAAGGCCGACACCAAGGTACTGGGCGACGGCTGGACCGCCATCACCAAGGACCGCAAGCTCTCGGCCCAGTGGGAACATACCCTGCTGGTCACCGAAACCGGTTACGAAATCTTCACCCTGCGCGCCGACGATACGATCCCACGCGTCTCGGGTGCCGCTTAAGTGTAGGCAACGTTGCTTTGGTTTTCCCACGCCGTGTTGTGACTGACTGATAGATAGAAAGGAAAGCCGATCAATGCCCCAGGTGGATCCCGAACTCTTCGACCGTGGCCAGTTCCAGGCCGAACTGGCCCTGAAGGCGAGCCCTATCGCCGCGTTCAAGAAGGCCATCCGCCAGGCCCGCGAGGTGCTTGATCAGCGTTTTCGCAGTGGCCGGGATATCCGCCGACTGATCGAGGACCGCGCCTGGTTCGTCGATAACATTCTGCAAAAGGCCTGGGAGCAGTTCAGTTGGAGCGAAGACGCCGACATCGCCCTGGTGGCGGTCGGCGGCTACGGGCGTGGCGAGTTGCACCCCTATTCCGACATCGACCTGTTGATTCTGCTGGACAGCGCCGACCACGAGATCTTTCGCGATTCCATCGAGCGTTTTCTGACACTGTTGTGGGACATTGGCCTGGAAGTCGGCCAAAGCGTGCGCTCGGTCGACGAGTGCGCCGAAGAGGCCCGCGCCGACCTCACCGTCATCACCAACCTCATGGAAAGCCGCACCATCGCCGGCCCCGAGCGCCTGCGCCAGCGCATGCTCGAAGTCACCAGCACCGCGCACATGTGGCCGAGCAAGGACTTCTTCCTGGCCAAGCGTGCCGAGCAGAAGGCCCGGCACCACAAGTACAACGACACCGAATACAACCTGGAACCCAACGTCAAAGGCTCGCCCGGCGGCCTGCGGGATATCCAGACGATTTTGTGGGTGGCCCGTCGCCAATACGGCACCCTTAACCTGCGCGCCCTGGCTGGCGAAGGTTTTCTGGTAGAGAGCGAAAACGCCCTGCTGGCCTCGTCCCAGGAATTCCTGTGGAAGGTGCGCTACGCCTTGCACATGCTCGCCGGGCGTTCCGAAGACCGGCTGCTGTTCGACCACCAACGCTCCATCGCCACCCTGCTGGGCTTTGAAGGCGAGGACGCGAAGACCAGCATCGAAAGCTTCATGCAGCAGTATTACCGGGTGGTCATGAGCATTGCCCAGCTCAGCGACCTGATCATCCAGCACTTCGAAGAGGTGATCCTGGCCCCCGAAGACGAAGCGCCGCCGCAGCCGATCAACGCACGCTTCCAACTGCATGACGGCTATATCGAGGCACGCAACGACAACGTGTTCCGCCGCACGCCGTTCGCCATGCTGGAAATCTTCGTACTGATGGCCCAGCAGCCGGAAATCAAAGGCGTGCGCGCCGACACCATTCGCCTGCTGCGGGAGAACCGTCACCTGATCGACGACGATTTCCGCAACGATATCCGCAACACCAGCCTGTTTATTGAGCTGTTCAAATGCAAGATCGGTATCCACCGCAACCTGCGGCGCATGAATCGTTACGGCATCCTCGGGCGCTACCTCCCAGAGTTCGGCTTTATCGTCGGGCAGATGCAGCACGACCTGTTCCATATCTATACCGTGGACGCCCACACCCTGAACCTGATCAAGCACCTGCGTAAGCTGCAGTACACCCAGGTGTCAGAGAAATTCCCGCTGGCCAGCAAACTCATGGCCAAACTGCCCAAGCCCGAGCTGATCTACCTGGCCGGCCTCTACCACGATATCGGCAAGGGCCGGCATGGCGACCACTCAGAGGTGGGTGCAGTTGACGCCGAGGCTTTCTGCCAACGCCACCAGTTGCCCGTGTGGGACAGCCGCCTGATCGTCTGGCTGGTGCAGAACCACCTGGTGATGTCGACCACAGCCCAGCGCAAGGACTTGTCCGATCCGCAGGTGATCCACGACTTTGCGCAGACCGTCGGCGATGAAACCCGTCTCGACTACCTGTACGTGCTGACCGTCTCGGATATCAATGCCACCAATCCCACGCTGTGGAACTCCTGGCGCGCCAGCCTGTTGCGCCAGCTGTACACCGAGACCAAGCGCGCCCTGCGCCGAGGCCTGGAAAACCCGGTGGACCGCGAAGAGCAGATCCGCCGCACCCAGAGCGCGGCCCTGGACATATTGGTACGCGGCGGCAACGATCCGGACGACGTCGAGCAGTTGTGGTCGCAGTTGGGGGATGACTACTTCCTGCGCCACACCGCGGGCGATGTCGCCTGGCACACTGACGCAATCCTGCAACAGCCCGCCGATGGCGGCCCGCTGGTACTGATCAAGGAAACCACCCAGCGCGAATTCGAAGGCGGTACGCAGATCTTCATCTATGCGCCCGACCAGCACGACTTCTTCGCCGTGACCGTGGCAGCCATGGACCAGCTCAACCTGAACATCCATGACGCCCGTGTCATCACCTCCAGCAGCCAGTTCACCCTCGACACCTATATCGTGCTCGACACCGATGGCGACTCGATTGGTGACAATCCGGCACGGGTGAAAAAGATCCGCGAAGGCCTGACCGAGGCCCTGCGCAACCCTGACGAATACCCGACCATCATCCAGCGTCGGGTGCCGCGCCAACTCAAGCACTTTGCGTTTGCGCCCCAGGTGACCATTTCCAACGACGCCCAACGACCGGTGACGGTGTTGGAGCTCAGCGCCCCGGATCGCCCAGGCCTGCTGGCCCGCATCGGCGGGATTTTCCTGGAGTTCGACCTGTCGTTGCAGAACGCCAAGATCGCGACCCTCGGCGAGCGTGTGGAAGACGTGTTCTTCATCACCGATGCCGACAACCAGCCGTTGTCCGACCCGGAACTGTGCCTGCGCTTGCAGGAAGCCATCGTCCAGCAGCTGAGCGTTACCCAGGAACCCGGCGTCGAGCTGACCAGACTGACCATTTGAATTAATTTAACGTCCCAGTGGGCACGGTCCCTGTGGGAGCTGGCTTGCCTGCGATGGCATCGACTCGGTATGGCTGATACTCCGAGTGTACGCATCGCAGGTAAGCCAGCTCCCACAAAAAAGCCGTCCTCCTCCTGATCGAGGCCCTCATGAACAACGCCCTGAACCAGCTACAGCCCTACCCGTTCGAGAAACTGCGCGCCCTGCTGGGCAGCGTCACGCCCAACCCGGACAAGCGCCCTATCGCGCTCTCCATCGGCGAACCGAAACATAAATCGCCAACCTTCGTGGCCGAAGCGCTGAGCAACAACCTCGACCAGATGGCCGTGTACCCGACCACCCTGGGCATCCCGGCCCTGCGCGAAGCCATCGGTGCCTGGTGTGAGCGTCGCTTCAACGTGCCCAAGGGCTGGCTCGACCCGGCGCGCAATATCCTGCCGGTCAATGGCACCCGTGAAGCACTGTTCGCCTTCACCCAGACCGTGGTCAACCGTGGCGACGACGCGTTGGTGGTGAGCCCGAACCCGTTCTACCAGATCTACGAAGGCGCCGCGTTCCTGGCCGGGGCCAAACCGCACTACCTGCCGTGCCTGGACGCCAACGGCTTCAACCCGGACTTCGAGGCCGTGACACCGGACATCTGGAAACGCTGCCAGATTCTGTTCCTGTGCTCGCCCGGCAACCCGACCGGCGCGCTGATCCCGGTCGACACCCTGAAAAAACTCATCGCCCTGGCCGACGAATACGACTTCGTCATCGCCGCCGACGAGTGCTACAGCGAGTTGTACTTCGACGAACAAAGCCCGCCGCCGGGCCTGTTGAGTGCCTGCGTCGAACTGGGCCGCCAGGACTTCAAACGCTGCGTGGTGTTTCACAGCCTGTCCAAGCGCTCCAACCTGCCGGGCCTGCGCTCCGGTTTCGTGGCCGGCGACGCAGACATCCTCAAGGCTTTCCTGCTGTACCGCACCTACCACGGCTGTGCGATGCCAGTGCAAACGCAACTGGCCAGTATTGCTGCCTGGCAGGACGAAGCCCACGTGCTCGCCAATCGTGACCTGTACCGCGAGAAGTTCGATGCGGTGCTGGCGATTCTCAAACCGGTGCTGGACGTCGAGAGCCCGGATGGCGGCTTCTACTTGTGGCCGAATGTGAATGGCGACGACGCCGGGTTCTGCCGTGACCTGTTTGTGGAAGAACACGTGACCGTAGTGCCGGGTTCGTACCTGTCGCGGGAAGTGGACGGCTTCAACCCTGGCGCCGGCCGTGTGCGCCTGGCACTGGTCGCGCCGTTGGCGGAGTGTGTGGAAGCGGCGGAGCGGATTCGGGATTTCATCCAGCGTCGCCGCTAAGACCTGACCGGGTTCACTTCACCTGGCCCAGATTCGCCTCACTCATATCCAGCTCCGCCAACACCTCCCTCAGCACGTCATCACCAATCTGGTGATGACGGCTCAGGCTGTACAACTCCAACCGCTGCGCCCGCAGGGCCTTGAGGCGCAGCTTTCGCTCCAGCAAGTCCATCTGCTGCGCCAGCGCCTGGGCTTCGGCGGAGTCGTTGAACACTTCTAACTGATGGCGATATTCCGACATCAGCCGTGCCTTGAGCTCAGTGGCGAGCGCGGCCTGGGCGGCGTCCTGGGTTTCGACTTCTGCGGGTTCCTCCGCTTCAAGCGCGTGAATTGCCGCGACGGCAGTTTTCTTCCAGGCTTCACGCACCTCCTTGTGGCGCTTCTCGTCCGGGCTCTTTTCAATGCCCCGCAGCAACAATGGCAAGGTGATACAGGCGGCGATCAGCGATAACAGAATCACCCCGGCGGCGATAAAGATCAGCAAGTCACGCTCCGGAAAATCCTGTCCAGGCGCCAGCAACAATGGCACCGACATCACACCCGCCAACGTCACCGCACCGCGTACCCCACCGACCGTCAACAACCAGCAGGAACGGGCCGTCGGCACCAGCGTCAATTCACTTTTCCCACGCAGCCTGCGCAGCAAGCCCGACAGCCGCCAGATGCTCTGCACCCAGATAAAGCGCAACACCACCAGCACCAGGAAGATCGCGACCACATCCAGGCAGCGATAAAACAAGGTCGGCCACAGCGTCGGCTCATGGCTGACCACCGCCTTGATGATGTCCGGCAGTTGCAGGCCCAGTAGCAGGAAAATCAAACCATTGAAAGCAAACTCCAGCAGTGACCACACGCTGCGATTGAGCAAGCGCGTACTGGTCTGGCGTGGCAGCAGGTCAAGCCAGCTTTGCATCATGCCCGCCGCCACCGCCGACAAAATGCCCGATGCCCCCAGGCGCTCGGCCAGCACATAGGCCGCAAACGGCAACAACAACATGAACACCACGTGGGTCGCCGGGTCGTCCCAGCCGCGGGCGATCATCCATGCGCGCAGGCGGCCGACCAGCCAGCTCAGGGCCACGCCTACCGCCAGGCCACCCACCGCCACCAAGACAAACGTGAGGCTGGCATCCGCCAGGGAAAACACACCTGTCAGCGCTGCCGCCAGGGCGAACTTGAAGGTCACCAGGCCCGATGCATCATTCATCAAGGCCTCGCCCTGGAGCATGTGCATCAGCGGCGTGGGCAAACGATTCTGGGAAATGGCCGACACTGCCACGGCATCCGTCGGCGACAACACGGCCGCCAGGGCGAAGGCCACCGGCAGCGGGATCGTAGGCAAGAGCCAATGGATGAAGTAACCGGCGCCGACCACCGTAAACAGCACCAGGCCCACCGCCAACGTCAGGATCGGCCCGCGCAGCCGCCACAATTCCCGCTTGGGCATGCGCCAGCCATCGGAGAACAGCAACGGCGGCAGAAACAGAAACAGGAACAACTCGGGGTCCAGCGCTACGTGCAGGCCAAGCGTAGGCCAGGCGAGCAAGGCACCGGCGGCAATCTGGACCAGAGGCAACGGCAGAGGAATGACACGCCCGACAAGACGCGAAACGCTGACCAGCATCAGCAGGATAAGAACGGTGTAGGCGGTTTGCATAAAGCGGGTTTCCCGGACAATCGACTTGCAACGACACACATCAGGCAACAACTCGCCTTTGAAGTGCCATATTACCCAGCTATGTTACCGCCCATGCTGCCGGCCGGCATTTGCACATACGTCGCACACCAGCATGACGAGGGGCACCGGCCCGCTGGTCATGGCATAATCCGTGACCTTTCGTTTCCACTTGGTCCAAAGGGGGGCAATTCCTTGACCGCTTCAAGCAAAACGTTGCACCTTTTCGGCATCAAAGCCTGCGACACCATGAAAAAGGCGCGCACCTGGCTCGATGAGCACGGCGTCAACTATGAGTTCCACGATTACAAAACGGCCGGTATCGACCGCGAACACTTGACCCAATGGTGCAACGAGCACGGTTGGCAGGTGGTTTTGAACCGTGCGGGCACCACCTTTCGCAAACTCGAAGACGAACGCAAAGCCGATCTCGATCAGTCGAAAGCCATTGAATTGATGCTCGCACAACCCTCGATGATCAAGCGCCCGGTGCTTGATCTCGGTGACAGAACCCTGATTGGCTTCAAGCCAGATAGTTATTCGGCGGCCCTCAAGTAGGCCAGCCCTTACCATTTTTGTAGAGGTAACAGCATGTCCCATTCCCTGTTCAGCCTGGGCTTCGGCGTTGGCACTCAGAACCGCCAAGGTGCTTGGCTGGAAGTGTTTTACGCACAACCGCTGCTCAACCCGTCGGCAGAAATCGTCGCCGCCGTTGCGCCGATCCTCGGCTACACCGAAGGCAACCAGGCCATCACTTTCACCATCAGCCAAGCGCTGCAACTGGCTGATGCACTGAAGAATGTCGACGCTACCCAAGCCGCGTTGCTCAATCGCCTGGCCGAAAGCCACACGCCGCTGGTCGCCACCCTGCTGGCCGAAGACGCCGCACTGACCTCCACGCCTGAGGCTTACCTCAAGCTGCACCTGCTGTCCCACCGCCTGGTCAAGCCCCATGGCCTGAGCCTGGCCGGTGTATTCCCGCAGTTGCCGAACGTAGCCTGGACCAGCCAGGGCGCGATCGACATCGCCGAACTGGCCGAACGCCAGCTGGAAGCGCGCCTGCGTGGCGAACTGCTGGAAGTGTTCTCGGTGGACAAGTTCCCGAAAATGACCGACTACGTGGTGCCGAGCGGTGTGCGTATCGCTGATGCCGCGCGTATCCGCCTGGGTGCCTACGTGGGCGAAGGCACTACCGTGATGCACGAAGGCTTCGTCAACTTCAACGCCGGCACCGAAGGCCCGGGCATGATCGAAGGCCGTGTATCGGCAGGCGTGTTCGTCGGCAAGGGTTCGGACCTGGGTGGCGGTTGCTCCACCATGGGCACGCTGTCGGGCGGCGGCAATATCGTGATCAAGGTCGGTGAAGGCTGCCTGATCGGCGCCAACGCCGGTATCGGTATCCCGTTGGGCGACCGTAACACCGTGGAGTCGGGCCTGTACGTCACCGCCGGCACCAAGGTTGCGCTGCTGGACGAGCAGAACCAACTGGTCAAAGTGGTCAAGGCTCGCGAGCTGGCCGGCCAGTCGGACCTGCTGTTCCGTCGCAACTCCGAGACCGGTGCCGTGGAGTGCAAAACCCACAAATCGGCCATCGAACTGAACGAAGCGCTGCACGCTCACAACTAAGCAGCCACTCGATGCCACTAGCGGGCCCCGACCCTGGGGCTCGCTTATACGAGTCTTGAACACCATGCTAGTGCCCTCCCCCTGGCGCGCCGACTTCCCGGCCATCGCCACCCTGCAGCGGCAAGACCAGACTTACCTGGACAACGCCGCCACCACGCAAAAGCCCCAGGCCTTGTTGGATGCCATCAGCCATTACTACGCAAACGGCGCAGCCAATGTGCACCGTGCCCAGCATTTGCCAGGTGCCCATGCGACCCAGGCGTTCGAAGACAGCCGCAGCAAGGTCGCGCAGTGGTTGAATGCAGGCGACAGCGGGCAGATTGTGTTTACCCACGGCGCGACGTCTGCGCTGAACCTCTTGGCTTATGGCCTTGAGCACTTATTCAATGCGGGCGATGAAATTGTCATCAGCGCCCTGGAACACCACGCCAACCTGTTGCCCTGGCAGCAACTGGCCAAGCGACGCGCACTGACGCTGGTGGTGTTGCCACTGGGTGATGACGGCGTCATCGACCTGCACGCCGCCGCCGAGTTGATCGGCCCGCGCACGCGCCTGCTGGCAGTGAGCCAGTTGTCCAACGTGCTCGGCGCCTGGCAGCCGCTGGAAGCCCTGCTGGCATTGGCCCAGCCACACGGTGCCCTGACCGTGATCGACGGCGCCCAAGGCATCGTTCATGGCCGCCATGACGTACAGGCCCTGGGTTGCGACTTCTATGTGTTTTCCAGCCACAAGCTGTACGGCCCGGACGGCGTCGGCGTGCTGTTTGGGCGCAATGAAGCCCTGCACCACCTGCGCCACTGGCAGTTCGGCGGCGAGATGGTGCAGCAGGCCGATTACCACAGCGCCAGCTTCCGCCCCGCGCCGCTGGGTTTTGAGGCCGGCACACCGCCGATTGCCAGCGTGATTGGCCTGGGCGCCAGCCTGGATTACCTGAGTTCGCTGGATCAGCAGGCAGTGATCGCCCATGAGGCGGCGTTGCATGACTACCTGTTGCGCGGGCTGAAAGCCCGCAATGGCGTACACGTGCTGGGTTCGCCCCAAGTGGCGTTGGTCAGTTTTGTCGTCGAAGGTGTGCATAACGCCGACCTCGCGCACCTGCTCACCGAGCAAGGCATTGCCGTGCGCGCCGGTCATCACTGCGCCATGCCGCTGCTCAAAGCGATGCACTTGTCGGGGGCGATCCGTGTGTCCCTGGCGCTGTATAACGATTCCGACGATCTGGAGCGTTTCTTTGAGGCGCTGGACCAAGCCTTGGATATGTTGCGATGAGCCTGCCGGTTGATGCAGTGGCTGCACTGGAAGCTTTTCAGGCCGTCGGCAGTTGGGAGCAACGCGCGCGGATGCTGATGCAATGGGGCGAGCGTCTGCCTGCCATGGCCGATGAGGATAAAGTCGAGGCTAATCTCGTGCAGGGCTGCGAGAGCCTGGTGTGGCTGGTCGGCCGCTTGCACGATGGCCACTGGCAGTTCGCCGCCAGCAGCGAGGCACGCATGATCCGCGGGTTGGTGGCGTTGCTGTTGGCGCGGGTCAATGGGTTGTCCGCCACAGAATTGCAGGCGGTGGATCTGCCTGACTGGTTCAACCAGTTGGGCCTGTCCCGCCAACTCTCACCGTCGCGCAGCAATGGCCTGAATGCCGTGCTGCAGCGCATGCGAGCACTAAGCCATACACCAAACTAAGTGGGAGCTGGCTTGCCTGCGATGCAGGCAACTCGGTCTGTCAGTCAGACCGCAGTGATGCTATCGCAGGCAAGCCAGCTCCCACATTTCAAGCGGTGCACGGCATTAAGATTTAAGTGGGCTTGACCCGCTCGGATGGCCTGCGTACACCGGCCACGATCTTATCGACCGCCTTGGTGGCCGCGACCATGCCGAAGGTGGCCGTCACCATCATCACCGCACCAAACCCACCCGCGCAGTCCAGTTTCACGCCGTCCCCGACAAAACTCTTCTGCAAACAAATGCTGCCGTCCGGCTTGGGATAGCGCAGTTGTTCGGTTGAAAACACGCACGGCACGCTGTAATGGCGAGTCACGGTACGTGAGAACCCATAGTCGCGACGCAAGGTGGAACGCACTTTCGAGGCCAGCGGATCATTGAACGTACGGTTCAAGTCGCAGACCTGGATCAGTGTCGGGTCGATCTGCCCGCCGGCGCCGCCGGTGGTGATGATCTGGATCTTGCGGCGCTTGCACCAGGCGATCAACGCAGCCTTGGCGTTGACCGCGTCGATGCAGTCGATCACGCAATCAATAGTGGGCGTGATGTATTCAGCCATGGTGTCGCGGGTCACGAAGTCCGCCACCGCATGCACCGTGCAATCCGGATTGATGCCGCGCAGGCGTTCTGCCATCACCTCGACCTTGGGCTTGCCCACGGTGCTGTCCAGCGCGTGCAACTGGCGGTTGCTGTTGCTGACGCAGACATCATCCAAATCAAACAGCGAGATCTCACCCACCCCACAACGGGCGATGGCTTCCGCCGCCCACGAGCCCACGCCGCCGACGCCGACGATCGCCACATGGGCTGCTTTCAAGCGCTCCAGGCCTTCAATGCCATACAAGCGGGCGACGCCTGCAAACCGTGGATCTTCTGTACTCATGACCATTACCCCAAAAACTGGCGCGCATTATGGACTACAGAGCGACAAGTTCGAAGCGACAAGCTACAAGTAAAGAACTTAGATGGCCTTTCGCTGACTAATGTCCGGTTTTTCTCTGCTTGCTGTACGGTCAGGGAGGGGCCGGTGTAGGATGCGCGCCGTTCGGCGCAGGCCGACACCTCTTTTCGTTCCACACCCTTTGGAACCCGAAATAGCCATGGCATCGCGTAAATTTGGACTCAACCTGGTGATCGTGTTGGCAATTGCCGCGCTGTTCACCGGTTTCTGGGCGCTGATCAACCGCCCCGTCACCACCCCCAACTGGCCTGAACAGATCTCCGGTTTTTCCTACTCGCCGTTCCAGCAAGGCCAGTACCCCCAGAAAAATCAATTCCCGACCGACGATCAGATGCGTCGTGACCTTGAGATCATGAGCAAGCTGACGGACAACATCCGTACTTATTCGGTCGACGGCACCCTGGGGGATATCCCCAAGTTGGCGGAAGAATTCGGCCTGCGCGTGACCCTCGGGATCTGGATCAGCCCGGACCTTGAGCGCAACGAGCGGGAAATCCAGCGAGCCATCGAAATCGCCAACACCTCGCGCAGCGTAGTGCGGGTGGTGGTCGGTAACGAGGCGGTGTTCCGTAAGGACATCACGCCAGAAGCGCTGATCGTGCTGCTGGATCGAGTGCGCGCCGCTGTAAAAGTGCCGGTGACAACCTCCGAGCAATGGGACATCTGGGAGAAGAACCCACAACTGGCCAAGCACGTCGACCTGATCGCCGCGCACATCCTGCCGTTCTGGGAATACATCCCGATGGACAAGGCCGGCCAGTACGTACTCGACCGCGCCCGGGACCTGAAGAAACTGTTCCCGAAAAAGCCGCTGCTGCTCTCGGAAGTAGGCTGGCCGAGCAACGGCCGCATGCGCGGAGGCAATGAAACCTCCCCGGCCGACCAGGCGATCTACCTGCGTACGCTGGTGAACAAACTGAACCGCCAGGGCTTCAACTACTTCGTGATCGAGGCCTTCGATCAGCCGTGGAAAGTCAGCGACGAAGGCTCGGCGGGTGCTTACTGGGGCGTGTACAACGCTGCACGCCAGCAGAAATTCAACTTTGAAGGGCCCGTGGTCGCGATTCCGCAATGGCGTGTGCTGGCCATCGGTTCGGTGGTACTCGCGCTGCTGTCCCTGACCCTGTTGATGATCGACGGCTCGGCCTTGCGCCAGCGTGGTCGCACCTTCCTGACCTTTATCGCGTTCCTCTGCGGTTCGGTGCTGGTGTGGATCGGCTACGACTACAGCCAGCAATACAGCACCTGGTTCAGTGTCACCGTGGGCATCCTTCTCGCGCTCGGCGCCCTGGGTGTGTTTATCGTGTTGCTGACCGAAGCCCACGAACTGGCGGAAGCGGTGTGGACCCACAAGCGTCGGCGTGAATTCCTGCCGGTTGAAGGGGATTCGGACTACCGCCCGAAAGTGTCGATCCATGTGCCGTGCTACAACGAGCCGCCGGAAATGGTCAAACAGACCCTCGACGCCCTGGCCGCCCTCGATTACCCGGACTACGAAGTCCTGATCATCGACAACAACACCAAGGACCCGGCGGTATGGGAACCGGTGCGCGACTACTGCGAAACCCTGGGCCCGCGCTTCAAGTTCTTCCACGTCGCGCCTTTGGCTGGCTTCAAGGGTGGCGCGCTGAACTACCTGATCCCGCACACCGCCAAGGATGCCGAAGTGATCGCAGTGATCGACTCCGACTACTGCGTGTCGCCAAACTGGCTCAAGCACATGGTGCCGCACTTCGCCGATCCGAAAATCGCCGTGGTGCAATCGCCGCAGGACTACCGCGACCAGAACGAAAGCACCTTCAAGAAGCTCTGCTACGCGGAATACAAGGGCTTCTTCCATATCGGCATGGTCACCCGCAACGACCGTGACGCGATCATCCAGCACGGCACCATGACCATGACCCGTCGCTCGGTGCTTGAGGAATTGGGATGGGCTGACTGGTGCATCTGCGAAGATGCCGAACTGGGCCTACGCGTATTCGAGAAGGGTCTGTCGGCGGCGTATTACCACGACAGCTACGGCAAAGGCTTGATGCCGGATACCTTTATCGACTTCAAAAAACAGCGTTTCCGCTGGGCCTACGGCGCGATCCAGATCATCAAGCGCCACACCGCCAGCCTGCTGCGCGGCAAGGACACCGAGCTGACCCGTGGCCAGCGCTACCACTTCCTCGCGGGCTGGTTGCCGTGGGTGGCGGATGGCATGAATATCTTCTTCACCGTTGGCGCGTTGTTATGGTCGGCGGCAATGATCATTGTGCCGACGCGGGTTGATCCGCCGCTGCTGATTTTCGCAATCCCGCCGTTGGCGTTGTTTGTGTTCAAGGTGGGCAAGATCATCTTCCTCTACCGTCGAGCGGTAGGCGTGAACTTGAAGGATGCGTTCTGTGCGGCCCTGGCCGGTCTGGCGTTGTCGCACACCATCGCCAAAGCGGTGCTGTACGGTTTCTTCACCACCAGCATTCCGTTCTTCCGCACACCGAAAAACGCGGATAACCACGGCTTCTGGGTAGCCATCTCCGAAGCCCGCGAAGAGATGTTCATCATGCTGCTGTTGTGGGGCGCGGCACTGGGGATCTACCTGGTGCAGGGCCTGCCAAGCAATGACATCCGCTTCTGGGTGGTGATGCTGCTGGTGCAGTCGCTGCCGTACGTGGCGGCGCTGATCATGGCGTTCCTGTCGTCGCTGCCGAAACCTTCGGCGAAGGCTGAGCCCGTCACAGCCGCGTAAAAACTTGCGCAATGCACTAAACGGCGGCCTCTGGCCGCCGTTTTGCTATAAGATAACGGCCGTTTTGCAAGACTTGGCCTGGACCACTGCTTTCACGTGGGAGCGGGCTTGCCCGCGATAGCATCACCGCGTTCTGACTGATAGACCGAGGTGTCTGCATCGCAGGCAAGCCAGCTCCCACCTGGCTCTGCGCCACTTCACAGGTTGTATTCCACATTCGTCCTGCGCCCATTACACGCTTTCCGGAGTTTCCCCATGACGGCCCATGCCGACCTTTCGCCGACCCTTCAACTTGCCATCGACCTGATCCGTCGCCCCTCCGTGACGCCGATCGACGCCGATTGCCAGAAGCTGATGATGCAGCGCCTGGGCGACGCCGGTTTTGCGCTGGAACCGATGCGCATCGAGGACGTGGACAACTTCTGGGCCACCCATGGCAAACACGATGGCCCGGTGCTGTGTTTTGCCGGCCACACCGACGTGGTACCGACCGGCCCGGTGCAGGCGTGGCAGAACGATCCGTTCGACGCACTGATCGATGAAAACGGCATGCTCTGCGGGCGTGGCGCGGCGGACATGAAAGGCAGCCTGGCGGCCATGTTGGTGGCGGCTGAACGTTTCGTCACCGATTACCCGGACCACAAGGGCTCGGTGGCTTTCCTGATCACCAGCGATGAAGAAGGTCCGGCGCACCACGGCACCAAGGCCGTGATCGAACGCCTGGCCGCACGCAAGGAGCGCCTGGACTGGTGCATCGTTGGCGAACCGTCGAGCACCACGCTGGTGGGCGATGTGGTCAAGAACGGTCGTCGCGGTTCCCTCGGTGCCACGCTGACGGTACGCGGTATCCAAGGCCACGTGGCCTACCCGCACCTGGCGAAGAACCCGATCCACTTGGCGGCGCCGGCCCTGGCCGAATTGGCCGCCGAGCACTGGGATGACGGCAACGCCTTCTTCCCACCCACCAGCTTCCAGATCTCCAACCTCAATTCCGGCACCGGCGCGACCAACGTGATCCCCGGTGACCTGAAGGCGGTGTTCAACTTCCGCTTCTCCACCGAATCCACCGTCGAAGGCCTGCAGCAGCGGGTTGCCGAGATTCTCGACAAACACGGCCTGGACTGGCACGTGGAGTGGGCGCTGTCGGGTCTGCCGTTCCTCACCGAACCGGGTGCGCTACTGGATGCCGTGTCGGCCAGCATCAAGGCGATCACCGGTCGCGAAACCCAGGCGTCCACCAGCGGCGGTACCTCCGATGGGCGATTCATCGCCACATTGGGCACCCAAGTGGTCGAGCTGGGCCCGGTCAACGCGACGATCCACCAGGTCAATGAACGCATCCTCGCCAGCGACCTCGATGTGCTGACCGAAATCTACTACCAGACCCTGATCAAGTTGCTCGCCTGATGCTGGCCTGCCCCATTTGCAGCGCACCGCTGAACGCGGTGGACAATGGTGTGGCGTGCCCGGCAGGGCATCGTTTCGACCGCGCACGCCAGGGTTACCTGAACCTGTTGCCGGTGCAGCACAAGAACAGCCGCGACCCCGGCGATAACCTGGCGATGGTGGAAGCGCGCCGCGACTTCCTCAACGCCGGGCACTACGCGCCAGTGGCCCAGCGCCTGGCCGAGCTGGCCGCTGAACGTGCGCCGGCGCGCTGGGTCGACATCGGCTGTGGCGAGGGTTACTACACCGCGCAGATCGCCGACGCCTTGCCCCACGCCGACGGCTATGCACTGGATATCTCCAAGGAAGCGGTCAAGCGTGCCTGCAAGCGCAACCCGGCGCTGACCTGGTTGATCGCCAGCATGGCCCGTGTGCCGTTGGCGTCAGGCAGTTGCCAGTTCCTCGCCAGCGTGTTCAGCCCACTGGACTGGGAAGAGGCCAAGCGCCTGCTCAGCCCCGGTGGCGGCTTGATGAAAGTCGGCCCGACCAGCGGCCACCTGATGGAGCTGCGCGAGCGTCTGTACGACGAAGTGCGTGAGTACACCGACGACAAGCACCTGGCCCTGGTGCCGGACGGTATGAGCCTGGCGCACAGCGAGACGTTGGCGTTCACCCTGAGCCTGGCCGAGCCCCAGGACCGCGCCAACCTGCTGGCCATGACCCCGCACGGCTGGCGTGCCAGCGCCGAGCGCCGCGCACAGGTGATCGAGGCGGCCGAGCCGTTGGTGGTCACTGTGTCGATGCGCTACGACTATTTCGTGCTTCAATAAATAACTTTCCAGCATCCGCGAATGGATTTTCGAATCCCGCAACGAGGAACATCCATGCGCCAACCCGATATCGAGATTTACCTGAAGGACGCCGACGTCGACCACAAGGCCATCGCCGCCTGGCTGGGCGCCGCCCTGGGTCCGTGCTCCGACTGGGTCCAGAAAGGCCAGACGTACAAATGCAAGGCCGGCAACGTGCCTGTCACCTGGCTGCCGAAAGCTGTCGGCAAATGGAACAGTCTGTACCTGGAAAGCGACCAGACCCCATGGGATGACGACATCGCCTGCGCCCGCGCTGCATTTGTTGCGCTGAACGTGGAAGTGCGTTGTGCACCGGGGACCTGGGTTGAGGAAGAAGGTGAGGAAAGCGCTGACACCTGGATTCGGATCAGCGAAGACGGTGAAGAACAGATCACCTGGAAAACTGCCTGATCCTGAATTGTGAACCTAATCAAACTGTGGGAGCTGGCTTGCCTGCGATGGCATCACCATGGTCTTACCGATAGACCGAGGTGTCTGCATCGCAGGCAAGCCAGCTCCCACAGTTGGTTGGGTTACCCAGCCAGGGGCTTTATAGACCGACCACATCCTCCGCCTGCAACCCCTTCTCGCCGGTCACCACGGCGTATTCCACCTGCTGGCCCTCGGCCAGGGAGCGGTGGCCTTCGCCGCGAATGGCGCGATAGTGCACAAACACGTCCTTACCGTCTTCGCGCTGGATAAACCCATAGCCCTTTGCATCGTTGAACCACTTCACATTGCCGGTTTCACGCGTTGCCATCTGTCTTACTCCCACATGCATTTTTATTGTTGAGTCGCTCGCATTGAACTGCCGAGTATAAGACAGGCTCAAAAACGATCAACTCAAGTTTACATCGCTGCTTTTTTGCCGATTTTCGGCGAATACGGCACACTACTCGCCCGAGCGCCTGCTCGGTTTTTTCCACTTGAAGCAGCACGCCTATGACCCGTTCCCCGTTTCGCCGTCTAGTGTTCGGCACCTTGCGCCGACTGTTGTACCTCTGGGTCCGCTCGGAGACGATCAACCAGTCGTCCCTGACCCTTAACCTGGACCGCAGCCGGCCGGTGTTCTATGTCCTGCAATCACCCTCCCTCACCGAATTGGCCGTGGTCGATGCCGAGTGCACCAAGGCCGGCCTGCCGCGCCCGGTGCTGCCGGTCTCGGTCGGCCCGTTGATGGAACCCGCGGCGTTCTTCTACCTGACGCCGGAGCCGGACTGGCTCGGCCGCCAGGACAAGCGCGGCGCGCCGCCCACACTGACCCGTTTGGTCGGCACCCTCACCGAGCACGCCGAAGAGAATGCACAAATCATTCCGGTCAGCGTGTTCTGGGGCCAATCCCCCGAGAGCGAGTCCAGCCCGTGGAAGCTGTTGTTTGCCGACAGCTGGGCGGTCACCGGGCGTCTACGCCGCTTGTTAAGCATCCTGATCCTGGGTCGCAAGACTCGGGTGCAATTCTCCGCGCCTATCAACCTGCGTGAATTGATCGAGCACAATAAAGGCCACGAACGTACCGTGCGCATGGCCCAACGCATCCTGCGCGTGCACTTTCGTAACCTGAAGACGGCGGTGATCGGTCCCGATTTGTCACACCGCCGCAACCTGGTGAAGGGCTTGGTCAACATGCCGCTGGTGCGCCAGGCCATTGCCGATGAGGCCGAACGGGAGAAGATCAGCCCGGAAAAAGCCAAGGCCCAGGCCCTGCGCTACGGCAACGAGATCGCCTCGGACTACACCTACACCGCAATCCGCTTCCTCGAAGTGGTGCTGAGCTGGTTCTGGAACAAGATCTACGACGGCATCAAGGTCAACAACATCGAGGGTGTGCAAAAGGTTGCCCAGGGTTATGAGGTGATCTACGTACCGTGCCACCGCAGCCACATCGACTACCTGTTGCTGTCCTACCTGCTGTTCAAGAATGGCCTGACCCCACCGCACATCGCCGCCGGCATCAACCTGAATATGCCGGTGATCGGCAGCCTGCTGCGCCGTGGCGGTGCGTTTTTCATGCGCCGCACCTTCAAGGGCAACCCGCTGTACACCTCAGTGTTCAACGAATACCTGCACACCTTGTTCACCAAGGGCTTCCCGGTGGAGTACTTCGTCGAAGGCGGCCGTTCGCGCACCGGGCGCATGCTGCAACCAAAGACCGGAATGCTGGCGATCACCCTGCGCAGCTTCTTGCGTTCTTCGCGCATGCCCATCGTATTTGTGCCGGTTTACATCGGTTATGAACGCGTACTGGAAGGCCGCACCTACCTGGGCGAGCTACGCGGTGCGAGCAAGAAGAAAGAGTCGATCTTCGACATCTTCAAGGTGGTCGGCGCGCTCAAGCAGCGTTTTGGTCAGGTTGCAGTCAACTTCGGCGAACCCATCAAGCTGGCCGAATTCCTCGACAGCGAACAACCGGGCTGGCGCGCCCAGGACCTGGGCCCGAACTACAAACCGGCCTGGCTCAACGAAACCACCAACCGCCTCGGCGAACAAGTGGCACGCCACTTGAACGAAGCCGCGGCGGTAAACCCGGTCAACCTGGTGGCCCTGGCATTGCTGTCCACCACCCGCCTGGCCCTGGACGAACAAGCCATGGCGCGCCAACTGGACCTGTACCTGGCGCTGCTGCGCCGCGTGCCCTACTCGCCCCACACCACCCTGCCCGACGGCGATGGTCTGGCGCTGATCAAGCACGTCAAGGACATGGACCTGCTGTCGGAGCAGAGCGACGCCCTGGGCAAGATTCTGTACCTGGACGAGCAGAATGCCGTCCTGATGACCTATTACCGCAACAACGTGCTGCACATCTTTGCCCTGCCGGCGCTGCTGGCGAGCTTCTTCCAGAGCAGCTCGCGGATGAGCCGCGAGCAGATCCTGCGTTACACCCACGCGCTGTACCCGTACCTGCAATCGGAACTGTTCATTCGCTGGTCGCTGGAAGAGCTGGACACGGTGATCGACCAATGGCTGGAGGCCTTTGTCGAGCAAGGGCTGCTGCGCTTCGAGAACAACGTGTACCTGCGCCCGGCGCCGAGTTCGCGGCATTTTGTGCTGTTGACCCTGCTGTCCAAAACCATCGCGCAAACCCTGCAACGCTTCTACATGGCGATTTCGCTGCTGCTCAACAGCGGCCAGAACAGCATCAGCGCCGAAGAACTGGAAGACCTGTGCACGATCATGGCCCAGCGCCTGTCGATCCTGCATGGCCTCAACGCCCCGGAATTCTTCGACAAGAGCCTTTTCCGACATTTCATCCAGACCTTGCTGGAGCAAGATGTGCTGCGCCGCGACGAGGCCGGCAAACTGAGTTATCACGACCTGCTCGGCGAACTGGCCGAAGGCGCGGCCAAACGCGTGCTGCCGGCGGAGATTCGCCTGTCGATCCGCCAAGTGGCATTGCATCGCGTGGACGGCGCCGCCGAGGCACCCGTCGACCCCGAAGCCACTGCACCTGAAGAAACCCGCTAGATTTAAACAGGCGCCGGATGGATTCCGGCGCCGTTGAAAAGGAGCAACACCATGAAAAAAATCATCCTCCTGGGCCTGACTGCCCTGCTCGGAGCCTGCCAATCCATGAACCCCGCCCCCAAAGCCAGCCTCGACGGCGAAGTGTTCTATCTGCAACGCATCGCCCTGCCGCCCACCGCGACCTTGAGCGTCAGCCTGCAGGACGTGTCGCTGATGGATGCGCCGGCCGTGACCCTGGCTGAGCAGAAAGGCCCGGTCAAAGGCCAGGTGCCGCTGCCGTTTCACCTGAGCTATGACCCGGCGCAAGTCAAACCTGGCCACACTTATTCGGTGAGCGCTCGCATCGAAGTGGATGGCAAGCTACTGTTTATCACCACCGAACGGCACGCTGTGCAGCTCAATGGCCAAGACGCGCAACCCCTGCGCCTGCGGGTTGATGCTGTCGCCCACTGATAGTCTCCAGAACTTAAGCCAGATTAAAAAGGAAGCGCCCATGCTCCGTAACTCCCTTCGTTTCACTGCCCTGTGTGCCGGCCTGCTGCTCGGTGCAAACGCCATGGCCCTGGACTTGAGCAGCCTGTCCCAGGGCGACGCCAGTGGCGGCCTCAAGGACGCCCTGACCCAAGGCGCGCAGATCGCCGTGAAGCAACTGGGCGTACCGGGTGGTTTCAGCAACAACCCGGAAGTGAAGATCGGTCTGCCTGGCAAGCTGGGCAAAGTCGCCGACAAACTGAAAATGTTCGGCATGGGTGACCAGGTGACCCAGTTGGAAACCAGCATGAACAAGGCCGCCGAAACCGCCGTGACCCAGGCCCAGCCGATCCTGGTCAACGCCGTGAAGAACATGAGCGTGACTGACGCCAAGGGCATCCTCAGTGGTGGCCAGGACTCGGCCACCCAGTACCTGAACAAAAGCAGCCGCGAACAGATCCGCGCCAAGTTCTTGCCGATCGTCAAGGCCGCGACCGACAAGGTCGGCGTCGCCCAGCAATACAATGCCCTGGCCGGCAAAGCCGCTGCCTTTGGCGCAGTGGACGCCAAGAGCGCCAACGTCGAAAACTACGTGACCGAACAGGCGCTGGATGGGTTGTTCAAGATGATTGCAAAGCAGGAAGAAACCATTCGCGAGAACCCTGCGGCCGCCGCGACCAGCCTGGCGAAGAAAGTCTTCGGCGCACTGTAAAACCGGGAATGAATCCAGGCAGGTGTGGGGGGCTCACCTGCCCGGTTCCAAGCAGTTCTTCTACGATCAGAAGAACTTTCCTAAACCAAAACCACCGAATGCGATCATGCCTAGGGGCATCACACCGAAGCCTATGGTCATACTCTTGTTGGGCTTGCAAGCGTCCTTGCAAGGATCCTTGCAAGGGTTGGTAGGCTTGGCAGGTTCAGGCTTGCTAGGCCCGCAAGGATTACAACCCCAGCTCGACTTAGACGCGCTGATATTGATATTAAGCATTCCCATAAGCACTCCTTGAATCATTGAATTGAAGCGTCCACCAACAGGCGTGAACCCTGATTGGCGAAAGACCTGACAATCAGGTAATCAATGAGTGGCCCCACACCTTGGAAGCGTTCCCGCCTCCGCATCCCCTTTGTGAAAAACCCTACGACAACTCTTTACCCAGCCTGTGGTTTGACCCGGAACCATGCTGCGTACAAGGCCGGCAAAAACAACAGCGTCAGCGCCGTCGCCACAATCAGACCGCCCATGATGGCCACGGCCATTGGCCCGAAGAACACACTGCGTGACAGTGGGATCATGGCCAGCACTGCTGCGAGGGCTGTCAGCACAATCGGGCGGAAGCGTCGGACCGTGGCTTCGATAATCGCCTGCCAGGGCGCCAGGCCCGCCTTGATGTCCTGTTCGATCTGGTCGACCAGAATCACCGAGTTGCGCATGATCATCCCGGACAGCGCGATGGTGCCCAGCATGGCCACGAAGCCGAACGGCTGGCGGAATACCAGCAGGAACAGCGTCACGCCAATCAGGCCCAGCGGCGCTGTCAGGAACACCATCGCAGTGCGTGAGAAACTGCGCAGTTGCAGCATCAACAGGGTCAGCACCACCACGATAAACAATGGCACGCCGGCTTTGACCGAGTTCTGGCCACGGGCGGAATCTTCCACCGTACCGCCGACATCCAGCAGGTAACCATCCGGCAGTTCAGCACGCACGCCTTCCAGGGTCGGCAGGATCTGCTGGACCAGCGTCGCCGGCTGCTCCTTGCCATAGATGTCCGCGCGGATGGTCACCGTGGGCAGACGGTTGCGGTGCCAGATGATGCCTTCTTCAAAACCGTATTCGAGGGTGGCGATCTGCGACAGTGCTACGCTTTTGCCATTGTCGGTCGGCACCGCCAGGCTGGGCAGCAACGACAGTTCGGTGCGTTCATGCACGGTGCCGCGCAGGAGGATTTCGATCAACTCGTTGTCCTCGCGGTACTGGCTGACGCTGGAACCGGTCAACGAGCTCTGCAGGAATTTCGACAGGTTGGCCGTGCTCACGCCGAGGGCGCGGGCGCGGTCCTGATCGATATTGAGGTAGACGATCTTGCTCGGCTCTTCCCAGTCGAGGTGCACGTTGGCCACGTGGGGATTTTCGCGAACCTTCACCGCGACTTTCCGAGCCAGGGCGCGGACTTCCTCGATATGTTCGCCAGTCACGCGGAACTGCACCGGATAGCCCACAGGCGGGCCGTTCTCCAGGCGTGTGACCCGTGAGCGCAGGTCAGGGAACTGTTCGTTCAGGGTTTGGATCAGCCAGGTGCGCAGGCTTTCGCGCTCCTCGATGGTTTTGGCCAGCACGACAAACTGGGCAAAGCTGGCGGCCGGCAGTTGTTGGTCCAGCGGCAAGTAGAAACGCGGCGAACCGGTGCCGACGTAGGCCACGTAGTTGTCGATGCCCGCGTGTTCCTTGAGCAAGGCTTCCAGGCGCTTGACCTGGTCGGCGGTGTTGCTCAGGGAGGCGCCTTCCGCCAGCTTCAGATCCACCATCAGCTCCAGACGGCCAGATGCCGGGAAGAACTGCTGCGGCACAAAACGGAACAGCGCCACCGAGCCGATAAACAGCAGCAGGGTGAGGACGATCACGGTTTTGCGCCGGCGCACGCACCACTCCACCATGCGTCTTACGCGCTGATAGAAGGGTGTGCCGTAGGGATCCGGCCCATCGGTGCCGTGCTTGGCCGCATGAATCTTCGCCAGGTCCGGCAGGAGCTTTTCCCCCAGGTAGGGCACGAACACCACCGCAGCCACCCAGGAGGCGAGCAACGCAATGGTCACTACCTGAAAGATCGAACGGGTGTATTCGCCAGTGCTCGATTGCGCGGTGGCAATCGGCAGGAAGCCCGCTGCGGTGATCAGCGTACCGGTGAGCATCGGGAACGCGGTGCTGGTCCAGGCGAAACTCGCGGCCTTGAGCCGGTCGTAACCTTGCTCCATTTTGATCGCCATCATTTCCACGGCGATGATCGCGTCGTCCACCAACAAACCCAACGCCAGCACCAGAGCGCCGAGGGAAATCTTGTGCAAGCCGATGCCGAGGTAGTACATGGTGGCAAACGTCATCGCCAGCACCAGCGGAATCGCCAGGGCCACTACCATGCCGGTACGCACACCGAGGGAGAAGAAGCTCACCAGCAACACGATGGCCAGTGCTTCGGCCAGCACTTGCACGAATTCGCCGACGCTGGTTTTCACCGCTGCCGGTTGGTCTGACACCTTGCGCAGCTCCATGCCGGCCGGAAGGTTCTTCTGCAGGCGTGCGAATTCACCTTCCAGGGCTTTACCCAACACCAGAATGTCGCCGCCATCACGCATGGCCACGGCCAGACCGATCGCGTCTGCCCCCATGTAGCGCATGCGCGGTGCCGGTGGGTCGTTGAAGCCGCGGTGGATGTCGGCTACGTCGCCGATGCGGAAGGTACGGTCGCCCACGCGAATCGGGAAGTTGCGGATTTCTTCCACCGTCTTGAAGTTACCCGACACGCGCAGTTGCACACGTTCGCTCGGGGTTTCAAAGAAACCGGCCGTGGAAACAGCATTCTGCTCCTGCAACGCCTGCTGGACTGCCGCCAGCGGTAAACCGAGGGTCGCCAGCTTGAGGTTGGACAGTTCGATCCAGATTTTTTCGTCCTGTAGGCCTAGCAGCTCGACCTTGCCCACATCCGCCACGCGCTGCAGCTGAATCTGGATACGGTCGGCGTAGTCCTTGAGTACGGCGTAGTCAAAGCCGTCGCCGGTCAGGGCATAGATATTGCCGAAGGTGGTGCCGAACTCATCATTGAAAAACGGCCCCTGGATATCCGGCGGCAAGGTCTGGCGGATATCGCTGATCTTCTTGCGCACCTGGTACCACAGCTCAGGAATCTGCGCTGAATGCATGGAGTCACGGGCGATAAAGGTGACCTGGGATTCGCCGGGGCGCGAGAACGAGACGATGCGCTCGTACTCACCGGTTTCCATGAGTTTTTTCTCGATGCGCTCGGTGACTTGCCGCGACACTTCCTGGGCCGTGGCGCCAGGCCAATTGGTCTTGATCACCATGGCCTTGAAGGTGAACGGCGGGTCTTCGCTTTGTCCCAGCTTGGAGTAGGACAAGGTGCCAACCACTGCCAGCAGGATCATCAGGAACAGAACGATCTGGCGATTACGCAACGCCCATTCGGAAAGATTGAAACCCATCGGGGACTACTCCTTGGCCGCCAGATTCACCACACGGTTGGAGCGATCCACCGGGCGCACCTGCTGGCCGTCGTGGAGCACATGCACACCCGCAGCAATGACCCAATCCGTAGGGCTTAACCCTTCCAGTACCGGTACGGTTTTTTCACCGAAAGCACCGATGCGTACCGGTGTGCGCTTAAGGGTATTGTCGGGCTGCACACGCCAGACGTAGGACGCACCGTTCTCCGCACTGAGAGCCGACAGTGGGACCGAGAGAGGAATATCGCCGTCGACCTGTATGAATACACGTGCGCTCTGGCCCAGTTCCGCCGGGACTTTGCCGCCGGTGAATGCCACGCGGGCAGCAAACGTACGCGACTTTGGATCGGCGGCCGGTGACAGTTCACGAATGCGGCCGGTGAAGCGCTGGTCGGGCTGGCTCCACAGCTCGACCGACACCGGCTGGCCGATCTTGAAACGGCCAAAACCCTGCTCCGGCAGGCTGATCAGCACTTCGCGCTCGCCATCGGTCGCCAAGGTAAACACGGTCTGGCCGGCGGACACCACTTGGCCAACTTCTACCACACGCTTGGCCACCACCCCATCCTGTGGCGCACGCAGCACCGCATAGCCGGCCTGGTTGCTGGCCACGTCGAACTCGGCCTTGATCTGCTTGAGACGAGCAACACCGGCTCGGTAGAGATTTTCGGAATTGTCGTACTGGGAGCGGCTGACCATCTGACGGTCCATCAGGGTCTTGTAGCGGTCACGCTCGGCGCGCACCAGGCTCAGGTTGGCCTCGGCGCCGGCGACTTGGGCACGGGTGGCTTCCAGTTGCAGGCGCACATCTTGCGGGTCAAGTTCGGCCAGCGCCTGGTTGGCCTTGACCCGCTCGCCCTCTTCCACTAACCGCTTGCTGACTTTGCCACCGATGCGAAAGGCCAGGTCCGGTTCATAACGGGCGCGCACTTCACCGGGGTAGCTGTCCATCGACTGTGAAGAAGGCTGTGGCTGCACCACCATGGCCGGACGGATGGTGGTCTGGGCCGCTTCTTCATGGCCGCATCCGGCCAACAGGAAGACCAGACTGACAGGCAACGCAAAGGGCAGGAAAGTACTGCGCATGCTGTAGGACCTTTCGCAAATGGAGCTAAGAATAATTATACTGGCGGGTATGTTATTAATACCAAACTCACCAGTCCAGTATTAAAGGTGAAAATGTCCGACAATCCTGTGAACACCAATAGCCCCGGGCGTCCCAAGGACATGGCAAAACGCCAGGCAATCCTCGAAGCAGCGAAAATCCTGTTTTTGAGCAATGGCTACGCCAGTACCAGCATGGATGCCGTGGCCCTTGAGGCCGGCGTGTCGAAACTGACCGTGTACAGCCACTTCAACGATAAAGAGACCTTGTTCACCGCCGCGGTGGTGGCCAAGTGCGAAGAACAACTGCCGGTGATGTACTTCGAGTTGCCTGCGGGCATGCCCGTGGAGACTGTGTTGCTGAATATCGCGCGGGGGTTCCACCGCCTGATCAACAGCGAGGAGTCGGTCAACCTGCATCGCCTGATGATGACCACTGGCAATCAGGACGTGAAACTCTCGCAGATCTTCTTCGAGGCGGGCCCGATGCGCATGTTGCAAGGCATGGAGCGCCTGCTTGGCAAAATCGACCAGAGCGGCGCCCTGAGCATCGACAAACCGTTCACGGCAGCCGAGCACTTCTTCTGCCTGCTCAAGGGCACGGCGAACTTTTGCTTGCTGTATGGCTGCGGCGGGCAACTGAGCGAAGAAGCTGCCGAAGCCCATGTGCAGGACGTGGTGGGGTTGTTTATGCGGGCTTATCGGCCCTGAATCTTCATTGACCTTTAGGGCCTCATCGCAGGCAAGCCAGCGCCCACATTTTCGACCGATTTACACCTGACAGGGCTCAGGCGACTATCAGGCCGTCATGGGAGCAAGCTCCCTCGCCACGGGCCCATCGCCACACCGACAAGTGTGTAGACATCTATGCAGCGATGAGGCCCTCAAACCAAGAGCAGCTTCAGGGTTTGAGTGCTTTCTTGGGGTAGATGTCATACCGGCTGGACTTGCCATCCAGCGCATGGCTCGGCTTGGGCCCGTCAATGCACGGTGCCTTGCGCGGGCGCTTCACCACCACACGGTGGCTGGCCAGGGCCAGGGCCGCAGCCAACAGCGCCGGCGCGTCCGGATCATCGCCCACCAGCGGTCGGAACAGGCGCATTTCTTTCTTCACCAGGGCGGTTTTCTCACGGTGCGGGAACATCGGGTCGAGGTAGATCACCTGGGGCGGCTCGCCTTCCCAGTTGAGCATCACGTCGATGGAGTTGCCCTTGAGCAACTTCATGCGCGCCACAATCGGTGCCACCTCAAAATCATCCGCGCCACGCGCCAAACCGTCTTCGAGCAAGGCGCCGATCAACGGTTGGCGCTCGATCAGGCTCATCTCGCAGCCCAAGCTGGCCAGCACAAAAGCGTCCTTGCCCAGGCCGGCTGTGGCGTCCATCACCCTGGGGCGCACGCCTTGGGCGATGCCCACGGCCTTGGCGATCATCTGCCCGCTGCCACCACCGTACAGGCGCCGGTGCGCTGCCCCGCCTTCGACAAAGTCCACACGCACCGGTCCAGGCGCGTCAGGCCCGAGCTGTTGCAGCTGCAGGCCGTGCTCTCCCACTTGCAAGGAAAAGTCCGCATCCGCCACGTGCATCGGCAAACCCAGCAGTGACGCCCACTGTTCGGCACGGCCCTGGAAACCTTCGCCCAAGGCCTCGACCTGGATGCGGCTGGCCGCTGGTTGTTCGCTCATCAATCACTACGCTCAAAAATATTAAGGATCGGCAAACAGCGGCCGATAAAAACAACAGTCAGGTATTTTGCCAGAGCTGAGCGTCGACCGAGAAAAATGTCAGACATTCTTCCCCTAACCATCGGTGTACTGCCGACCCATAACCACTACGGCCTGCGCAATACTCAAGCGCTGGCCGGGGTGAGTCATGTGTGGCAGGACTTCTTCGCCCGTGCATTGGCCGAGCAGCTCGGCGATACGCCGGACGCGCTGGCTGTGCAGGCGCCGGTACCGGCGGATCCAGCGGTAGAGCCCAGCGAAGGCGCCGATCTGTTGGCGCAGATCCTCACCCAGCGCGAATGCGATGTGAGAGACACCGAGATCGCCCCACCGGAACCGCTGTTCCTGCCGATCGCCGAGCTCGAGACCGACTTGCTGCCACCCGCCTCCCCGCCGTTCCCTGAAGAAGAAATCGTCGCCCAGCAGCGCCAGCAGAACTTCGAAAGCGGTTGGGTGCGCCCGATCGTGCTGACCGCCGGCCAACCATTGCCGGAGCCTGGCCCGGCGCCGGAGCCACGCCCGCTGCACCTGCCTATCGCCGAGTTCGAACTCGACCTGCTGCCGCCCGCTGCCACGCCGTACCCGACCGAAGAACTGGTTGCGCAACAAAAGGCGCTGGACTTCGACTACTACTGGGCTCGCCCGCTGGTCACCCAAAACCTGCGTCTGGCCGCCTGACAGTCAGCGACACACCCACCAACGCCCCATATCCAGATGAAAATGGTTGCGGTGCGCGGCGTTGTAGTCCGGGCTCAGCACCACGTTGAAATCATCGCAGGCGCTATCGCGGACCTCTCGCAAGAACCGCGCCTTCTCCCCCTCCCCCGGCCAATCCCTGAGCACGCTGACAGTGCGACCGTCCGCCAGGCGGAAACCGGCAATGTCCAGGGCATTGGCCGACGCATGCTGGCTGAGTCGCCCTTCGGCGCGGTTATACATATTGCGGCAGGCAAAGCTGCCTAGATGATCGACCCGCGTCACCGCCTGGCCGAACACGGCCTGGGCCGCCGGTTGCAGGCTGTGGCGCTCGAACAGCGCGAATGCCACCGCCAGCGGGCAACTGGCGAGAAAACTGCTGCTGAGTCCAACTGCCGCCCCCTGAACGCGCAAAGTATTGCGCAGCGGACACGCGGCATCGGCGGGCGTATCGGCTTGATGGCTGACGCGCAGGCCCGAGGTTACCAGCACCTGGTCGCACAACGCCGGGTCATCCTGCAGACGCCCCAGCTTGTAGCGCGTCAACAGATTCGGGCTAGCGCGCACATCCAACGGTGCCCACGGGTTCCAATCGGCCGGCAGCGGCACCCAGCCACGCCAAACGCCAACGGCACAGGCGCCGGCCAGGATCAGCAACACGCCTGTCACTTTGAAAAAACTCACCCCTTAGCCCTTGAAGAACTGATTGGCCTGCCTGAACGGCATCTTGCGCTCGGTAAAGGTGAACGTGCCCAGTTCGTACACTTCCTGGGCTGCGCGATAGAACTCACCATAGGCAGCCAACGCCAGGGCCGAGCCGACGCTGATGCGCCGCACACCCATCGCGCTGAGCTGCGCGACGCTGAGGTTCAAGCCGCCAGACATCAATACGTTCACCGGTTTGGGCGCCACCGCCTCGACCACCGCCAGCACTTCCTCGGCACTGCGCAGGGCCGGCGCATACAGCACGTCGGCACCGGCTTCGGCGTAGGCTTGCAGACGGCGGATGGTGTCGGGTAAATCCAGGCGACCATGCAGGAGATTTTCCGCGCGGGCGGTCAGGGTAAAGGGAAATGGCAAGCTGCGCGCGGCGGCCACCGCAGCTTCGACGCGCTCCACGGACAGGTCGAAAGGATAGATCGGGTCAGCGGCAATGCCCGTCGCGTCTTCGATGGAACCGCCGACGATACCGGTGGCAGCGGCACGCAGGATGGTCTGGGCGCAGCCTTTCGGGGTGTCGCTGAAGCCGTTCTCCAGATCCGCCGATACCGGCAACGCCGTGGCCTTGGCAATCATGCTGGCATTGATCAAGGTGTCTTCCAGGGACAACGCCCCTTCCGCATCCGGGCGCGCCAGGCTGAACGCGCAGCCCGCACTGGTGGTGGCGAGGGCTTCGAACCCCAGGCTGGCCAGCATCACTGCAGAGCCTGCATCCCACGGGTTGGGCATCACGAACGCACGGTCACGCTCATGCAGGGCCTTGAAGGTTTCGGCGCGAAGGGTTTGGGCATCCATGTCTGGCTCCTGGCGGGGAAAGGAGCCCTAGAGTAACCCCAGTTGCTCCACGGCGGGGGCACGATCCAGCACAGGTAAGGCTGGCAGACCGGGCAGACGCGCCATCAACTGGTCATGAAAACGCAGGGCCAGTTGGGCGGCGAGGCGGTTATCCGAGGTGTGCAGGAATACGTAGGGGGTGCGGCCTTCTTCGATCCAACCTGCGACTTTTTCCACCCAAGGCACCAGAAACGGATCGTTGGCTTCCAGTTCGGGATGACCGATAAAACGCACCTGAGGAAACTGCGTCAGTGCCGCCGGCCGGGGGGGCACCTTGGGTTTTTTCGACTGGGCGTGCAGTACGGCAGCCGTTGTAGAGGTGCAACTGAACAACGCGCGCGGGTCCAGGCAGATACGCTCCACGCCCCGATCCCGTAACAAGCGGTTAAGCATGCGCTCCGCGTCGCCTTTGGCGAAGAACGCCTGATGGCGTACTTCCACCGCCAGGGGCCGCTCCAAACCATCAATGAAGCCTGCCAACTCCCCCAGACGCTGCGGTGTGAACGTCGCGGGCAGCTGCAACCACAGCGGCGATACGCGCTCACCCAATGGGCTCATCAAGCCGACAAAGCTTTCCGCAGCCGGTAGCTGTTCAATCAGGTTGCCGCTGTGGCTGATATCACCGGGAAACTTGGCCGTGAAACGGAAATCGTCGGGCATGATCTCAGCCCAGCGTTGCACCGTGGCGGTCGATGGGCGGGCATAGAACGTGGTGTTGCCTTCAACGGCGTTGAAGACCTGGGCGTAAAGCGCAAGGTAGTCGCTGGAACGGGCATCGGCGGGGTACAGGTACTCTCGCCAGGCGTTTTCACTCCAGGACGGGCAACCGAGGTAGTAAGGCAGACGCATCAGATGTGGATGTCGAGGCCCAGCACTTCCATATCCCATTCGACAAAACCGGCGGTGGTCAGGTAGCTGGCCAGGGCGGTGGCGACGCTTTTGCTCATGGAGCGCGGGAAGACCATGTCTTGCTGACGGGCGGGAAGACCACTGATGCGTGCTTGAGCGTTGGCCTGCGCGTCGGACTGGACCTCGATGAAGTCCGGCGAATCCTCGACGGACTCGTCTACCGTGACGTTTGCCTTACGCGGCTTGCGCTTGATTGGGTAGGACTGTGAGGAAAAGCCATCAATACGCATGGGCGCGAACTCGCTATCAGTAGTGGCATTTTGGCAGCATCATCCGTGGTGCGCAAATACTCTGGTGATAACTAGAACACATAATTTGAAAAAGGTTTTAAATCGGGGGCAAATTCTGACGATTGGTGAAGTTAGCCCCAAACTGCCATCATTTTTGGCGTCAAATAATCCCGCGTTCGGCCTTGGTCTGCGCCACTTTATCGCGCAGGTACACAGGTGCAGCCTGGTCTGCAGGAATCGCCTCGCCGCGTTCGAACGCGAAGCGCGCGAGGGTCAACAAGTCTTCAGCGTGGGGCAACATCGCCGCATCCTGGCCCACCAACGGCACAGCGATGCGCTCGCCATAACCCCAGCCGGTGCCAGCACCGAACCAGTCGCCGCTGGCATCGACAGGCAATACCGATGACTCCGGTGCCTGCACGGCTTCCACACCGACCAGGCGCATTTCACCCGCTGTTTCGCGGTAGCAGCCCCAATAGACTTCATCCATACGCGCATCGATGGCCGCTGCCACCTGCTGGGCGCCGTGTTCACGCAAGGCGCGCTGCGCCAGCATGGCAAGGTTGGACACCGGCAGCACCGGGCGCTCCAGGGCAAACGCCAGGCCCTGCACCACGCCGATAGCGATACGCACACCGGTAAACGCACCCGGGCCACGGCCGAAGGCGATGGCATCTACCGCTGCCAGCGTAGTGCCGGCGTCTTCCAGCAGTTGCTTGATCATTGGCAACAGCTTCTGCGCATGCAGGCGCGGGATCACCTCGTAGTGGCTCGTTACCTTGCCATCGTGCAGCAAGGCAACGGAGCAAGCTTCAGTCGCGGTGTCCAGGGCCAGCAGGGTGCTCATCGGTGTAGGTGTCCAAGTCGAAAAAAAGTGCGCCAGTATAAACAACAACGGCCCGCAAGCGGGCCGTTATCCGTGTAGCCGGCAGAGGGATCAGCTGAGTGCTTGCAGCACTTTGGCGGTGATCGCTTCAACCGAGCCGACGCCAGGAATGTGGCTGTACTTCGGCTTGCCCTGGGCGGCGGACAGCTTCTGGTAGAAATCCACCAGCGGCTTGGTCTGGGAATGGTAGACCGACAGGCGATGACGCACGGTTTCTTCGGTGTCGTCCTTGCGCTGCACCAGGTCTTCGCCGGTCACATCGTCCTTGCCTTCCACTTTTGGCGGGTTGTAGACGGTGTGATACACGCGGCCAGAGGCTTCGTGAACGCGACGACCGGCAATACGCTGGACGATCTCTTCATCTTCCACCGCGATTTCAACCACGGCATCCAGCTCAACGCCGGCCTTCACCAGGGCTTCAGCCTGGGGAATGGTGCGGGGGAAGCCGTCGAACAGGAAACCGTTCTTGCAGTCTTCCTGGCTGATGCGTTCCTTGACCAGGTTGATGATCAAGTCATCGGAAACCAGGCCACCGCTGTCCATCACGCTCTTGGCGATCAGGCCCAGCTCGGTACCAGCCTTGACGGCCGCACGCAGCATGTCGCCGGTGGAGATTTGTGGAATGCCGAATTTTTCAGTGATGAACTTTGCCTGAGTACCTTTACCGGCCCCGGGAGCTCCCAGCAGAATGACGCGCATCGATGTGCTCCTCAATTTTTTATATAGAGATGACGCTCGGATTCGCCGCGTGGGGGCAAATCTCGTAGAAGTGTGGCTCGTAAAAATAGAATTCGGGCCGCCCAAACGGCCAAAGGCTGATCAAGATACACAGCAGGCCTTAACCACACAAGCCGCCAAAAGTCGCAGGAACCCGCGCAGCGCTTACGTCATAGGTAGGGTGTGCCTGGGTGCAACCCGGCCCCATAAACGCCGGCCGCCCGTTTCAGGGCGGCCGCCGTGGTTTATCTGCAAGCTATTGAGAACACGCAAAAAACCCTAGCCAGTGTTACGCAAACCAGCGGCGATACCGGCCACGGAGACCAGCAGCGCCTGTTCCAGAGGGCTGTCCTGTGCCGCTTCCTGCTGGCGTGAGCGCGCCAGCAACTCGGCCTGCAGCAAGTGCAAGGGGTCAAGGTAGGTGTTGCGCAATCGGATGAACTCCAGGGTGTCCGGGCTATGGGCCAACAGTTGCGACTGGCCGGTCAGGCCAAGCACCACGCTGCACGCCTGCGACAATAGGTCGCGCAGATGTGCACCCAATGGCAGCAGGTCCGGCTGCACCAGGCGCTCGTCATACAGGCGGGCGATATCGGCATCGGCTTTGGCCAGCACCATTTCCAACATGTCGATGCGGGTACGGAAGAACGGCCACTGCTCGCGCATCTGCCCCAGCAGCTCGCCTTCTCCGCGTTCCAGCGCCTTGCTCAGCGCCGCCTCCCACCCGAGCCAGGCCGGCAGCATCAGGCGAGTCTGGGTCCAGCCGAAGATCCAGGGAATCGCACGCAAGCTTTCAATTCCACCCGCACGGCGTTTGGCCGGGCGACTGCCCAGAGGCAAGCGACCCAGCTCCTGTTCCGGCGTGGATTGGCGGAAATACTCGACGAACTGCGGATTTTCCCGCACCACGGCGCGGTAAGCGCTGACACCGTCTGCCGCCAATTCATCCATCAAATGGCGCCAGGCCGGCTCTGGCGGCGGTGGTGGCAGCAGGGTCGCTTCCAATACCGCAGCCAGATAGAGATTGAGGTTCTGCTCGGCGATATCCGGCAGGCCGAACTTGAAGCGGATCATCTCGCCCTGTTCGGTGGTGCGGAACCGCCCCGCCACCGAACCCGGTGGCTGCGACAGGATCGCAGCGTGGGCCGGGCCGCCGCCACGGCCAACGGTGCCGCCCCGACCGTGGAACAACAGCAGCTCCACCTGCTGCTCACGGCAGATATCCACCAGCCGTTCCTGCGCGCGGTACTGTGCCCAGGCTGCCGCGGTAGTGCCGGCGTCCTTGGCCGAGTCCGAGTAGCCGATCATCACTTCCTGCGGCCCTTGCAAACGCGTGCGATAGCCCGGCAACAGCAACAGTTGCTCGATCACCGGGCCGGCGTTATCCAGGTCGGCCAGGGTTTCGAACAGCGGCACCACACGCATCGGCCGTTGCACGCCCGACTCTTTAAGCAACAGTTGCACCGCAAGCACGTCCGAGGCAGCGCCGGCCATGGAGATGACATAAGAGCCCAACGATGCAGCCGGTGCGGCGGCGATTTCCTTACAGGTGTTGAGCACCTCGGCAGTGTCCGCCGACGGCTTGAAATAGCCCGGCAGCAGGGGTCTACGGTTAGCCAGTTCCTTCATCAGGAAACTGATACGGGCCTCTTCGTCCCAGTCCTCGTACCGACCCAGGCCGAGGTAATCGGTGATTTCCGTCATGGCTGCCGAATGGCGACTGGAATCCTGACGCACATCCAGACGCACCAGGAACAGCCCGAACGTCACCGCCCGACGCAGGCAGTCGAGCAACGGGCCATCGGCAATCACCCCCATGCCGCACGCGTGTAGCGAGTGATAGCACAGCTCCAGCGGCTCCAGCAGGTCACGGTTGTTCTGCAATACGTCGGCCGGCGCCGGGGTACTGCTGCTCAACGCGGTGTGCGCCCATTGGCGCGTCGCCCGCAGGCGCTCGCGCAGTTGCTTGAGCAAGGCGCGATAAGGTTCGACGCTATCACCGACCTTGGCCTGCAACGCCGGGCTGGCTTGCTGCATCGACAGCTCGGAGGCCAAGTGGTCGATATCGCGCAGGTAGAGGTCGGCAGCCATCCAACGCGCCAACAGTAAGACTTCACGGGTGACCGGCGCCGTGACATTCGGGTTGCCGTCACGGTCGCCGCCCATCCACGAGGCAAAGCGGATCGGCGCGGCTTCCAGGGGCAAGCGCAAACCGGTGGCGGCATGCAGCGCCTGATCGGCCTTGCGCAGATAATTGGGTATCGCGTGCCACAGCGAATGCTCGATCACCGCAAAGCCCCACTTGGCTTCGTCCACCGGCGTGGGCCGAGTGCGGCGGATTTCTTCGGTGTGCCAGGCCTCGGCGATCAAGCGTTGCAGGCGCTGGCGGATCTGCTCGCGCTCTGCGGTGGTGAGGTCGCGGTGATCCTGCGCCGCCAGTTGGGCGGCGATGGCATCGTATTTCTGGATCAGGGTGCGACGCGCCACTTCGGTAGGGTGGGCGGTGAGCACCAGTTCGATCTCCAGGCGGCCCAACTGGCGGGCCAGGGATTCGTTGCTGTGGCCTTCGCTTTGCAGGCGCGCCAGCAACTCGGGCAATACGCGGGACTCGAACGGTGCCGGCTGGGACTCATCACGCCGGTGGATCAGTTGGTACTGCTCGGCGATGTTGGCCAGGTTGAGAAACTGGTTGAACGCCCGTGCTACCGGCAACAGTTCATTTTCCTGCAACTGGTTGAGGCGGGTGCTCAGCTCATCCCCGGCTCCCCGACGGTCCGCCTTGGCGCCTTTGCGGATCTGCTCGATCTTGTCGAGGAAATCATCGCCGTACTGCTCTCGAATGGTGTTGCCCAACAGCTCACCCAGCAGGTGAACATCCTCACGCAAGCGTGCATCGATATCACTCATCAGCCAATCTCCAGCCAGAAATCCGGGACGCGCAGGTTTGCCAGAGTGCCGCCAGCATCAATTTATGACAAGACTTTAAACCTTGTGAGTTGCGGCTAGTCTCAAGGTTAAGTCGTCGCGTTTATCCACGCAGGCGACTGGACACTCATCACCGCCTGCTAAACGCGGGCTTCATTGAGGTTGCCATGAAAATTCGAGAACTGGCCCAGCACTGGGAAGAGAACGCCAAGGGTCGCCTGACCAAGACCGAATACGCCATCCATCTGGATATGGAGTCCGCCGCGCGGCTGGCGGCCATTACCGAGATGTACCCCAAACGCCACCCTGAAGAATTGCTCGGTGAGTTGATCGGTGCCGCCCTTGAAGAGCTGGAAGCCAGCTTCCCTTACATCAAGGGCCAGCAGGTGATTGCCACCGATGAAGAAGGCGATCCGCTGTACGAGGACGTCGGCCCTACCCCACGTTTTCTGACGCTGTCGCGCCGCTATCTGCATGATTTGTCGGCGAGCGCTGACGAGCAGAAACACTGACACCCCTACCAAACCCCTGTATTCCGGGCTCCTGACGGGCCCGGCGTACCACTGCGCAACGCAGAAGTTCCAATTTTTTATGCTGACCAATCAGTCAGATATTTTTTTAGGCAAATCGCCATCTTCTCTGAACTTTTGAAAAAAGCCTCCGGTCACAGCCAGTAAGCCATCACTTGGAACGGTCGTTTTAAAGGGCAATTTGTGCACCAGTGCCAGCCCCGCCGCCGCAGACCAGTGACATGGATTTTAATGTTTTTCAGGAGTTATCCAATGGAGTTGAAGACGATGAAGACCAGCACTGCCAAATCCTCGTTTAACCACCTGCGCGGGCTTAAATTGGCCGCGCTGGCAATCGGCACCAGCTTCGTCCTGGCGGGCTGCGCCGGCAACCCTCCGACCGAGCAGTACGCGGTCACCCAGTCCGCCGTGAACAGCGCCGTCAGCGCTGGCGGCACTGAGTACGCGGCTGTGGAAATGAAGTCGGCCCAGGACAAGCTCAAAGAAGCCGAAATTGCCATGCACGACAAGAACTACGACAAAGCTCGCCAGTTGGCTGAACAAGCCGAGTGGGACGCTCGCGTCGCAGAACGCAAGGCTCAAGCCGCCAAGGCTGAACAGGCTGTGAAGGATTCCCAGAAGGCTGTTGATGAGTTGCGTAAGGAAGGCATGCGTCCGGCTGCTATCCAGCAGAAGTAAGACGCTTCCTGTGACCAAATCGCACCTGATATCGAATTGAAAGGACGACACGACTATGCGTAAACAATTGATGATCCCTGCCCTGCTGGCGATGAGCGTTGCACTGGCGGCCTGCTCCACCCCGCCAAACGCGAACCTGGAAAATGCACGGACCAACTTCTCGTCCCTGCAGACCAACCCGCAAGCCACTAAGCTCGCGGCCCTGGAAACCAAGGACGCCAGCGAATGGCTGGACAAGGCTGACAAGGCCTACCGCGACAAGGAAGACGAGAAGAAAGTCGACCAACTGGCTTACCTGACCAACCAGCGCGTTGAAGTGGCCAAAGACACCATCGTGCTGCGTGAATCCGAAGCCAAGCTGAAAAACGCTGGCGACGAGCGTGCCCGCGCCTTGCTGGATGCCCGCGATGCGCAGATCAAGCAACTGCAGGACAGCCTGAACGCCAAGCAGACCGATCGCGGTACGCTGGTGACCTTCGGTGACGTGCTGTTCGCCACCAACAAGTCTGACCTGAAATCCAGCGGCCTGGTGAACATCACCAAACTGGCTCAGTTCCTGCGCGACAACCCGGATCGCAAAGTGATCGTCGAAGGCTACACCGACAGCACCGGTTCCGATTCGTACAACCAGAGCCTGTCCGAGCGTCGTGCGGCTTCGGTACAACGCGCACTGGCTCAACAAGGCGTGGATATCTCGCGCATCGTGACCCAGGGCTACGGCAAGGAATACCCGGTTGCCGACAACGGCAGCGTGTCGGGCCGTGCCATGAACCGTCGCGTTGAAGTGACTATCTCCAACGACAACCAGCCGGTCAAGCCACGGTCTTCCGTTGCTAACTGATTGATTGGCATTGGTTAAAAAAACCCACCTCACGGTGGGTTTTTTTTTGGCTCATCAAACTGAATAGTGCGATTCGTGTCCTCGGCTGGCATTTCAATCTTCGCGCCCGCCTGCTCATCCACCCGTTGATCGCGCTTGTACTTGCGAGCGGCTTCCTGTTCCAGCGCTACATGCTGCCTTGCCATGGCCAACATGTTTTCCAACACAGGAATGTGTATTTTCATCCTCGACCCAATCTAGGTAGGTTTCAGCATTTTATGTGGCATTTAAGTCGAAGCGGTTCCAGACATTTCCATTTCAGTTGCATGACATGCGGCAGCCTGCATTACGCCCCCCACGTCGCTACAGGCTGAATAGCTGATCAGCACGAAAAAACCGCCCCGAAAGGGCGGTTTTTGAGAGGTGCCGTTCAACCACCGACCTTACCGGTGCCCTGGGTCTCCGGCATTTGGATCTGGCCCTGTCCCTGGCCGCTACCTTGACCATCTTGGGCGCCTTGATCACCTTGCGCGCCCTGTGCGCCTTGATCATTTTTTTGCTTAAGCAGCTTTTCCAGTAGTTTCATCAGTTCGTCGAGCTCACCTCCGCCCTGGCTACCCTGACCACCTTTAGCACCTTGTGACTGCATATCTTTGATTTTACTTTGGACGTCCTGGATCTGCTGATCGAGGCCTTGGCCTGATGAGGCACCCCCGCCGACATTCCCACCATTGCCCATGTTTCCTACACCCGATACTCCGTTTATACCCGCCATATAGGCTCACTCCAGACTAATGAAAAAATGGACCGATCAGCAAAGCCAATCAGTCCATGATCTGTGGTGAGCGCACCCGGCCGGTTCCGGTCGGCCGAGCGCCTGGCATGCGTTAAATCATTAGTCGGTACTCAAAACGGAGCTTTCCCACAGTGGGAAAAACAGCGTTCACTCCTGTAATTGCGGGGTTTCCTGCCCCATGCAACGCACGGCCTGCTTCTTGTTGTTCACCAGCACACCGCTGAGGCCTTTCTGCTCGGTGTCGAACATCACCAGCACGCCATCCACGCACTGCGCCACTTGCGCGGCCGGGGTCAAGGAGATCTTGTAGTCCTCGCCTGGCACCGTTTTGAGCATGGTGAAATCGCTGAGCAGCAGGGCGTCTTCCGGCTTGGCGAAGTGCAGGTAACCGTAGAACCACAGGCAACCGACGGTGCCGATGATGGTGCCAATGCCGGTGAGGATCAGCGGGATCATGTTGCGTTCTTCGCTCATTGCGGGCTCTCTGATGAATCAACTTTAGGAATGGGGTAGTTCGGAATTTCGCCCAGGCGGCGCAGGCCGTTGAAGTGTTGCGGGTCATCCAGGTAGCGCAGCATCACGGTTTGCCAGGTCTTGTCGGCAAAAGTCTGCACATGCCCGCCCCGGGTCAACTGCAACACCCGTGGCGGCGGTGCGGCCTGGTACAGGCGGATGCCATTTGCCACCGGCACGATCGGGTCATCCAGGCTATGAAACAGCAGCTTGGGCACGCCAGTGAGCCGGGGCATGGCATGGATTGCACTGTCAGCATCCGGCACCAGCCAGGACAGGGGCACCTGCAATGGCCATGTTAACCAGGAGGTGCTCAGGGCGAATTGTCCTACGTCACGATAACTGGCAGGCACGCCGTCCAGCACCAGGGCTTTGAGCTGGGATTGGCGCTCCGGGTGAGCGGCCAGGTAGTGCACCGCCAGCGCCCCGCCCAGGCTTTGACCGAGGACGATCAGCGGCTGGCCCTGGGTTTCAGGCGCCTTGTCGATCCAGCTGAAGGCCGCATCCACATCCTGGTAGATCGCTGGCAGCGAGGGTTTGCCTTCCGACAAGCCGTAGCCTCGATAGTCCAGTAGCAGCACTTGGTAACCCTGCTCTGGCAGCCACCAACTGCCGCCCAGATGCCAGGCTAGGTTGCCGCCGTTACCATGCAAATGCAGCACCGTGCCCTTGAGCGGCACACCGGGCTTGGCCGGCAACCACCAGGCGTGGAGCTTCACGCCGTCGGCGCTGGTCAAGGTGACATCACGGTACTGCAGGTGTGCTTTTTCCGGCGTGAACGGCAGGCCGGGTTCGGGATAGAACAGCAATGAGCTGCAGCCGTTCAATGTGAGTAGCAGGCACAAAATGCCGAGGATTCTCATCCGTTGAAGCCTCGCTATTATTCGAAATTTTAAATCTTTCAGCGATTCAAAGGTGGGAGCGGGCTTGCTCGCGAAAGCCGTGTGTCAGTCAACTTATGTATATCTGATGTTCCGCTTTCGCGAACAAGCCCGCTCCCACCGGTCGATCCGGTTTCGTCAAAGGATATTCGAGTAATCCGCCTCGATCCGATCCAGGCTCAAATGGTTGAGGAAGTTGGAGAAGCACATCCACGCCGCCAGTGCGTTCATGTCGCGGAACTGCTCTGGCAGGTACTTGGGCGGCACCACCAGGCCTTCGTCCACCAGTTGGCGCAGGGTACGCATGTCTTCCAGGGTGGTCTTGCCGCAGAACAGCAGCGGCACTTGTTCCAGCTTGCCTTTGCGCACGGCGAGCTGGATGTAGTTGTAGACCATGATGAAGCCCTTGAGGTAGGACAGGTCCTTGGTAAACGGCAGACCAGTCGGCACTGAACCTCGGAAAACCCGACTGGCGTTGCCGTAACTTTCGGCCATCTCAAAGCCTTGCTCGCGGAAGAACTCGAACACCTGCAGGAAGTCGGCCCCCTCTTCCACCATGTGGATAGCGCGGGTGCGGTTGGTCAGCTTGCGCAGACGGCTCGGGTAGGAGGCGAAGGTGATGATTTCCATCAGGATCGCCAGGCCTTCCTGGGTCACGGTAGACGACGGCGGGCCTTTGGACAGGAACGTGCAGATCGGCTGGTTCTGGCCATTCAACGTGGTGCCCACGTGCACCAGGCCTTCATGCACTTCCAGGGCGCGTACGTCGCGGTCGTTGAACATCGCATCGGCGCGGATCTTGATGTAGTCCGCACCCGCCGCCGCGTCGGCGACGATACCGTCGGACTCAAACACGCGAATAGTCTCTTCGGCCTCGCCGAACACCTTGTTCAGGCGGGTTTGCAGCAGGGCCACGGCGTCCTTGGCGGTGAGGGTCTTGGCCTCATCCTTCAAGTCCCCACGGCCATCGATGTTGTTCAGATAGTCCGAAAGCATCAGGCCCAGATCGGCCAGGGTCGGGTCACCCGCGTGGAACGCATCGGAAGCAGCGCCATAAAGCTCTTGTGAAATCAGGCCGAAATCCTCGGTGCCGCGTGCTTCGAGCATGCGCACCACCATGCGGTATTCCTTGCACATGCGGCGCATGATCTGCCCCACCGGACTGAACTGGCCGAGACGACGGGTGATGTCGCGCTCGATGTTCTGGAACTCCAGCTTCACCGCGCTGGAATCGAACGACAGCGGCCGGTTGAGGTAGTAGTCGCGGCTGACCGCCGGCATTTCCTTGCCCTTGGCCTTGAGGAACCCCTGGCGAATGTTCTCGTCCCACTTCACGGCGTCGAGGACGCGAATCGGTGTTTGCGCCAGCACAATGCGATCAGACAAGGTGCGTATCGTCTGCTGGTAATCGTCCACCCGGTGCTTCCTCTTTAAACGTTATTTGCCCGCACGCTGGTAGCGCACGGCTTCCACGAATACATCGGCGTTGGCCGGGTCATCCAGGTAGGCAAACACCTGGTCCAGCGGGCCGTCGACCAGCACCCCGGGCCCTTCGACGGTTTCCACCGTGCTGCCCTGTAACGCCTTTTGGCCTATGGCTTGATGGATCTGCTCCAGGTCGAGGTTGTAGACCACCAATTCATGCTTTTCGTTGATTTCGAAGCCCGCAAGGATGAAATGCCCGCCGAGCTTGGCCGGCAGCGGCGCCGACAAGTACCAGCGGTTGCCATGCCGGGACACAGTAAACAAGTACTCATCACGCTGGTTCGGCTTGGCTGTAGGGTAGCTCACGGCTTTATAACGGTGTTCACCGACGCGCGTGATTCGCAGGTTGAGCGGCTCGCCCCAGGCGTTTTTGCTCGACCATTTCCCCAGCAAGCCCGCGGGTGCGGCTTCACGGGCCGGCATCGGGTCCTTGAAGGTCACCAGGCAGCCGCTGAGCAGCAGGAATGACAAGGCAATTACCGCGATTCGCCAGGCTTTCATCGAGTACTCCACGGGGGTATGGGTGGAACCGTTTTGTGTGGGAGCGGGCTTGCTCGCGAAAGCGGTGGCTCAGCCAAATGTGTATCGACTGACACCGCGCATTCGCGAGCAAGCCCGCTCCCACATAAAGCACGTTCCGTAAATGACTACACCGAGGCCAAGACCAAATGCATGTAACGCTTGAGGATCTCAAGCATTTCTTCACCGGTCAGAGGCTCTGCGCCGCCCAGCAGGCCCTGATATTCCATCCGACTGATTATCGCCGTCAACACTTTGGCATCCTGTTGTGGCTCGCGGGAGCCCAACACCTGGAAAAACTGCCCGGTGCCTTGCAACAGAATCTGCTGGTGGGAACGCACCAACTCGGCCAGGCGCGGGTTGAGCAAGGCTTCCTGACGGAACGCCTGCTCGGCCATCAGGTGTTCACGACGGTTGGTCAGTTGCCGCAAGACGTAATCGGCGGTCAGCCGCGCAATGTCATCGGCCAGTTGCGAGCGTGACTGCGGGCTGCCATCGCCATAGGCAACCATCTCGCGCAAAAGGCCTTCGTTACGCACCCACAGTTTGCCCATGAACGCTGCACTGCGCTCGACGTATTGGGCGAAAGTGTCGGTGAGCAGATCGTCGATGTCCTTGAAATAGTAGGTGGTGGCCGATAAGGGCACCCCCGCCTCGGCCGCCACCGCGCGATGGCGCACGGCGCGCACGCCATCGCGCACTACGATGCGCATGGCTGCATCGAGAATGTCTTGCCTGCGTTGCTCGCTACCCCGACGGCTGGCCTTGCGGCCCTGGTACTGGACGCTTTCAGCCACGGCAGCGGCAATGCCGGCGGCGCCTTCTTGAGCGGTTACGCGGTTCACGACTCACATCCTTGAATAGATCAAAACCTGGCGCTGTTTGCTTGACGCTTATTGACGCCACATAAAAAAGCCGCCTTATAAAAGGCGGCTTCGGATTTCGCTTCGGTTACGCTTGCGGCCGCATGTGCGGGAACAAGATCACGTCGCGGATCGACGGCGAGTTGGTCAACAGCATCACCAGACGGTCGATGCCGATACCTTCACCGGCCGTTGGCGGCATGCCGTATTCCAGGGCGCGGACGAAGTCAGCGTCGTAGTGCATGGCTTCGTCGTCGCCGGCGTCCTTGTCGGCCACCTGGGCCATGAAACGCTCGGCCTGGTCTTCCGCGTCGTTAAGCTCGGAGTAGGCGTTGGCGATCTCGCGACCACCGATGAACAGTTCGAAACGATCGGTGACGTTCGGGTTGTCGTCGTTGCGACGGGCCAGCGGCGACACTTCGAACGGGTACTGGGTAATGAAGTGCGGCTGCTCCAGCTTGTGCTCCACCAGCTCTTCGAAAATCATCACCTGCAGTTTGCCCAGGCCCTCGAAGCCCAGCACCTTGGCACCGGCTTTCTTGGCGATCGCACGGGCCTTGTCGATGTCGTTCAGGTCGTCGGCGGTCAGCTCAGGGTTGTACTTGAGGATCGAGTCGAATACCGACAGGCGCACGAACGGCTCGCCAAAATGGAACACCTTGTCGCCATACGGTACGTCGGTGCTGCCCAGGACCAGTTGCGCCAGCTCGCGGAACAGTTCTTCGGTCAGGTCCATGTTGTCTTCGTAGTCGGCGTAGGCCTGGTAGAACTCCAACATGGTGAATTCTGGGTTGTGACGCGTCGAAACGCCTTCGTTACGGAAGTTGCGGTTGATCTCGAACACTTTTTCGAAGCCGCCAACAACGAGGCGCTTGAGGTACAGCTCCGGCGCGATACGCAGGAACATTTCCATGTCCAGTGCGTTGTGGTGAGTTTCGAACGGCTTGGCTGCGGCACCACCTGGGATGGTTTGCAGCATCGGGGTTTCCACTTCCAGGAAGTCGCGCTGCATCAGGAAGGTACGGATGTGCGCGATCACTTGCGAACGCACACGGAACGTGTGGCGCACTTCTTCGTTGACGATCAGGTCAACGTAGCGCTGGCGGTAGCGCTGCTCGGTGTCGGTCAGGCCGTGATGCTTGTCCGGCAGCGGGCGCAGCGACTTGGTCAGCAGGCGCACGTGGGTCATCTCGACGTACAGGTCGCCCTTGCCGGAACGGGCCAGGGTGCCTTCGGCGGCGATGATGTCGCCCATGTCCCAGGTTTTCACCGAGGCCAGGGTTTCTTCAGGCAAGGTCTTGCGGTTGACGTAGACCTGGATGCGACCGGTCATGTCCTGGATCACCATGAACGAGCCACGGTTGAGCATGATGCGACCTGCCACCTTGACCGGGATCGCAGCCTCTGCCAGCTCTTCCTTGGTCTTGTCCGCGTACTGTTTCTGCAAGGCATCGCAGTAGTTTTCGCGACGGAAGTCGTTGGGGAAGGCATTGCCCTTGGCGCGCTCGGCAGCAAGCTTTTCCTTGCGCAGGGCGATCAGGGAGTTTTCTTCCTGTTGCAGGGCCTGGTCGAGTTGTTGGTCGCTCATGTCTTTAAATTTTCCATCACAGGTTCGTTGCCCCCAGGCCTGCGGCCTGGGGATCGCGGGCAAGCCCGCTCCCACATAGGGTGTTACAGGCCGGATTTCAGGCTGGCTTCCAGGTATTCGTCGATATCACCGTCGAGCACCTTGTCACAGTCACTGCGTTCGATGTTAGTGCGCAGATCCTTGATCCGCGACGCATCGAGCACATAAGAGCGGATCTGGTGACCCCAGCCGATATCCGACTTGGTGTCTTCGAGCGCTTGGGACGCGGCATTGCGTTTCTGCATTTCCTGCTCGTACAACTTGGCCCGCAGCATTTTCATGGCGGTGTCCTTGTTGGCATGCTGGGAACGTTCGTTCTGGCAGCTGACCACGGTGTTGGTCGGTACGTGGGTAATACGTACGGCCGAGTCGGTGGTGTTTACGTGCTGACCACCGGCACCGGAGGAACGGTAGGTGTCGATGCGCAGGTCGGCCGGGTTGATTTCGATCTCGACCTTGTCGTCGATCTCTGGGGAGACGAACACCGCAGAGAACGAAGTGTGACGACGGTTGCCGGAGTCGAACGGACTCTTGCGCACCAGGCGGTGCACGCCAATCTCGGTGCGCAACCAGCCAAAGGCGTATTCACCCTTGATGTGCACGGTCGCGCCCTTGATACCGGCGACTTCACCGGCGGACAGTTCCATGATGGTCGCTTCGAAACCGCGTTTGTCCGCCCAGCGCAGGTACATGCGCAACAGGATGTTGGCCCAGTCCTGGGCCTCGGTGCCGCCGGAACCGGCCTGGATGTCGAGGTAGGCGTTGTTCGGGTCCATCTCGTGGCTGAACATGCGGCGGAATTCGAGTTTGGCGAGGTTTTCCTCGAGACGGGCCAGCTCGGCGACGACATCGCCCACTGCGCCTTCGTCGTTTTCTTCGACGGCCATGTCCAGCAGGTCACGGCAATCGGCCAGGCCGGTGTTCAGTTCGTCGAGGGTGTCGACGATCTGCGCCAGCGCAGCGCGCTCGCGACCCAGTTCCTGGGCGTATTCAGGTTTGTTCCAGACAGCAGGATCTTCAAGCTCGCGATTGACTTCGGTCAGACGCTCATGCTTTTGATCGTAGTCAAAGATACCCCCGAATAGTTTCGGAGCGCTCGGACAGGTCCTTGATGGTGTTAAGGATCGGGTTGATTTCCATGGCGGGCAGCACTCGTTGGCGAACTTTTGAAAGCCGGCGAGTATAACGGCAAATGGGGGGGAACGGCAGTCCGCTTGGCGAAAAGGCGTGGGGTTTGTACACGATCCGTAGAACGATACGGATCAAATGTGGGAGCCGGCTTGCTTGCGAATGCGGCGGGTCAGTCACGGATATATCAACCGACCCAGCGCATTCGCGAGCAAGCCCGCTCCCACATTTAGATGTCCAGTGCCTTCAGGTCACTCGATCCCCACCTGATTGCGCCCATTATGCTTGGCCGTATACAACCCCTTATCCGCCGCCATGATCAATTGACGACAGTCCGTGCCCTGCACCGGCGTCAGGGTCGAGAGCCCAATGCTGATGGTCAGACTTGAGCCCTCGGTCGGTGCGTTATGCGGGATTTTCAGCGCGGCAACCGCCATGCGCAGCTTTTCGGCTACCAACCGAGCACCGCCCGGCGAGGTATTCGGCAGCACCAGAGCAAACTCTTCACCGCCGTAGCGCGCCGGCAGGTCCGAGGGGCGGCTGCTGGCTTCGCGGATGGCGGCGGCAACCTTGCGCAAGGCCTCGTCACCTTCGACATGCCCAAAGCTGTCGTTGTAGGTCTTGAAGAAGTCCACGTCGATCATCAGCAGCGACAATTGAGTCTGGTCACGCATGGCACGGCGCCATTCCAGTTCCAGGTATTCATCGAAATGACGCCGGTTGGACAGCCCGGTAAGACCATCGGAGTTCATCAACCGCTGCAGCACCAGGTTAGTGTCCAGCAACTGTTGCTGGCTGACCCGCAGCGCGCGATAGGCTGCATCCCGTTGCAACAAGGTCATGTACGAGCGCGAGTGATAGCGGATCCGCGCCACCAGTTCGATATTGTCCGGCAGCTTGACCAGGTAGTCGTTGGCACCCGCCGAGAACGCCGCGCTCTTGATCAGCGGGTCCTCCTTGGTGGAAAGCACGATGATCGGGATGTTCTGCGTGGCCGGGTGATTGCGGTATTCACGCACCAGGGTCAGGCCGTCGAGGCCGGGCATCACCAGATCCTGCAGGATAACGGTCGGTTTGATGCGAATCGCCTGGGCAATCGCCTGGTGCGGGTCGGCGCAGAAGTGAAAGTCGATGTTTTCTTCATGAGCCAGGCCACGCCGCACGGCTTCGCCGATCATGGCCTGGTCGTCGACCAGCAACACCATGGCAGCATTTTCGTCGGTCTTGATGTCGTCGATCTGTAAATCATTCATGTGCAGTCACCTGAATTACTGCCGGCAAGCCGGTGCTGCGGGAGGTCGTGTTCATTTGGCGAATACCTCCAGCAGTCGGGGCGCAATTCTATCCAGTGGGCGAATTTCAACAGCAGCATCAATCGCCGCCGCCGCTTTGGGCATGCCATACACCGCCGAGCTTTGCTGATCCTGGGCGATGGTCAAATAACCTTGTTCACGCAGTAACTTGAGGCCCTGGGCCCCGTCGCGCCCCATGCCGGTCAACAGTACGCCGACGGCATCGCCATTCCAGTGGCTGGCCACGCTTTCGAAAAACACGTCGATCGAAGGCCGGTAAATCTCGTTCACCGGCTCTGCGGTATAGGCTAGCGTGCCGTTCTTCAATAAACGAATGTGGTGGTTGGTGCCGGCCAGCAGCACCACGCCGCTTTGCGGTGGCTCACCTTCGCGGGCCAGGCGCACCGGCAAGCCGGAGGCGCTGCTCAGCCACTCGGCCATGCCGGCAGCGAACACCTGGTCGACATGCTGCACCAGCACGATGGCCGCGGGAAAGTCACGGGGCAAGCCCTTGAGCAGGATTTCCAGGGCGGCCGGGCCGCCCGCAGAGGACCCGATGGCCACCAGGCTCTGGCGTTTGCCGGTGATGCGCGGGGCCAAAGCTTCCGCACGCACGCGGCTGCCGCGCTGACCGATCAGCCAGCCGATGTTGAGGATCTTGCGCAACAGCGGCGCCGCCGCATCCTTGGGGTTGCCCACGCCCAGGGTCGGGGTGTCCACTACGTCGAGGGCGCCGTGGCCCATGGCTTCGAACACTCGGCTCACGTTGGCCTGGCGGTCGACGGTGACGATAAGGATGGCGCACGGGGTCTGGGCCATGATCTGGCGGGTGGCTTCCACGCCGTCCATCACCGGCATGATCAGGTCCATCAGGATCAGGTCCGGCGTCAGTTCAGCGCAGCGCTGCACCGCTTCCAGGCCATTGGCGGCCACCCAGACAACTTGATGCGCGGGCTCGAAGCTCAAGGCGCGGCGCAAGGCCTCCACCGCCAGGGGCATGTCATTGACGATCGCAATCCTCATGCCCGCGCGCCTCCGATCAGTTCCATCACGGCGTCCAACAGGGCGTCATCATGAAAACTGGCTTTGGCTAAATAATAGTCGGCGCCGGCGTCCAGTCCACGGCGTCGGTCTTCTTCGCGATCCTTGTAGGACACCACCATCACCGGCAACGATTGCAGGCGACTGTCACGGCGCAAGAGTGTGACCAATTCAATACCGTCCATACGAGGCATATCAATATCAGTGATCAACAGGTCAAAGTCTTCGGAGCGCAAGGCGTTCCAGCCGTCCATGCCATCGACCGCCACGGCCACTTCATAACCACGATTAAGTAACAATTTGCGTTGCAGCTCGCGCACGGTCAGTGAGTCATCCACCACCAACACCCGTTTACGCGGAGCCTCGGTGCTTTGTTGGCTGCGCCGGGCAATCCGTTCCAATCGGCCGGTGTTCAGCAGCTTATCCACCGAACGCAGCATGTCTTCAACGTCGACGATCAACACCACCGAGCCGTCATCCAGCAACGCGCCGGCGGAAATATCCTGGACCTTGCCCAGGCGATCATCCAGCGGCAAGACCACCAGGGTACGCTCGCCGATAAAGCGCTCCACGGCAATCCCATACACAGCATCGCGCTCGCGGATCACCACGACTTTCAAAGTGTCCGACGGGTTCTGCCCCGTCGGGCGCTGCAACAACTGGCTGGCGGCAACCAGGCCAACATGCCGGCCCTCGTGCCAGAAATGCTGGCGACCTTCCAGTTGCACGATGTCGTCCGGCGCCAGGTCGCACATGCGCTCGATGTGAGCCAGTGGGAACGCGTAGGCTTCTTCGCCGACTTCCACCACCAGACTGCGCACCACCGACAGGGTCAAGGGTACTTCCAGGTGGAAACGACTGCCCTGCCCTGCCGTCTGCTCCAACACCACCGCACCGCGCAGCTGGCGGACCATATGCTGCACCGCATCCAGGCCGACGCCGCGCCCGGACACCTCGGTGACCTTGTCGCGCAGGCTGAACCCCGGCAAGAACAGGAACGTCAGCAACTCTTCTTCGCTCAGGCGCTGGGCCGTTTCCAGCGGCGACAGATGCCGGTCGACGATGGTGCCGCGCAGGCGTTCCAGGTCGACGCCATTACCGTCATCGCTCAATTCCAGCACCAGCAGACCGGCCTGATGGGACGCGCGCAGGCGGATCAGGCCTTCAGCCGGCTTGCCTGCGAGCAGGCGTTGTTCGGGCATTTCGATGCCGTGGTCGACGGCATTGCGCAATAAATGCGTGAGCGGCGCTTCAAGTTTTTCCAGCACGTCACGGTCGACCTGGGTCTTGTCACCCTCGATCTCCAGGCGTACCTGCTTGCCGAGGCTGCGGCCCAGGTCACGCACCATGCGCACCTGACCGGCCAGCACATCGGCAAACGGACGCATGCGGCAGGCCAGCGCGGTGTCATACAACACCTGGGCGCGCTGCCCGGCCTGCCAGCCGAATTCATCCAGTTCGGCGGTCTTTTCCGCCAACAAGGCCTGGGCTTCGCTGAGCAGGCGACGCGTATCGGCCAGGGCCTCTTGAGCTTCGAGGTTCAAATTCTCAGTCTTGAGTTGCCCGTCCAGCGTGTCCAGGGCCCTTACGCTCTGGCTTTGAATGCGTTTGAGGCGCTGCAGGCTAGCCAGGTACGGTTTGAGCCGCTGGGTTTCCACCAGGGATTTGCTCGACAGATCCAGCAGACTGTTCAAGCGCTCGGCCGTCACACGCAGCACGCGCTCGCCGCCTTCGGTCATGCGTTTGTTGTGACGCGGCGGCTCGGCGACCACCGGCGGCGCGGGCTCAGGCTCCGGCGGCAGTGCTTCAACGACAGGCACAGGCTCCGGCGGCGGCGCCTTGACCGGCGCCTGGGACGGGTCCAACAGGCGCTCCATCAACGCCACATAGGCTTCGATATCGGCCGGCCCCACATTATTGCCGGGCGTGGCGATGCGCATCAGCAGGTCGGTGCCTTGCAACAACGCGTCAATATGTTCAGGTTGCAGGTACAGGCGGCTTTCCTGGGCACTGACCAGGCAATCTTCCATGACATGGGAGACGCTGACCCCGGCATCTACCCCGACGATACGCGCCGCGCCCTTGAGCGAGTGGGCGGCGCGCATGCAGGCTTCGAGCTGGTCGGCCTGGGTGGGGTTGCGCTCCAGGGCCAGCAGGCCCGCGCTCAGTACCTGGGTCTGCGCGTCGGCTTCCAGGCTGAACAGTTCCAGCAGCGAGGCATCGCGCATCTGGTCGGGGGTCATGTGAGGCTCCGGGTCACGGCGGACAACAATTGCGCCTCGTCCAGCCAACGCAGGCTGCGGCCTTTCCACTGCAACACGCCTTGGGTGTAGCGTGCGCTGGCCTGAGGGCCGGAGGCCGAAGCCGCCTTCAAGGTGCGCTCATCGATGGCGTGGATACCGTCGACTTCATCCACTGGCACCACCACCGGGCCATCCTCTGCCGCAATGATCAACATGCGCGGCATGATGCGCCCACCGCTGGCGCCGTTGCTGGTCACGTCCAGGCCCAACAGTTCCACCAACGACAGGCACGCCACCAGCGCGCCGCGCACGTTGGCCACGCCAAGCAAGGCGCGCGAGCGTTGGTGCGGCAGGGAATGGATCGGTTGCAGCGGCGCCACTTCCACCAGGCAACGCGTGGCGATGCCCAGCCATTCTTCGCCGAGACGGAATATCAGCAACGAACGGGTGACCACGTCTTCACCCAACTCGACAGCGGCATGCGGGCGATGCGCGTCCTGCTGCAAGGCGTAGCGATCCAGCAAACGCGTGGCCGCCGCCGAGTACACCGAGCAGTTGCGGCAATGGATATGGTCCGCCAGCAGCGGGCAGGATTTGTCGCCATGGATGCCGATGCGGTTCCAGCAGTCATCGATGGCTTGGGTGTCGGCCAGGGTCAGGTCCAGGCCCCCGGTGTCGAGCGCGTCGGTGTTACTCATCGTTTGGACTCACTGTCAGCTCGCTCGCTACGGGCGGCCCGCGCCTGCAAGCGGCGCGCTCCCGCACTGTCGCCCTGGGATTCGAGCAATGCCGCCAAGTGCATCAAGGCCTGCGGGTGCTGGGGTTCCAGGTACAAGGCTTTTCGATAATAGCCCTGGGCTTCCAGGGCGCTGCCGGCCACGTCGCTGAGCAACCCGAGCCAGTAGAACACCTGGGCGGCCGGCGGGTGATTGCTCAAATACTGTTCGCACGCGGCACGGGCTTCGGCACTCTTGCCTTCATTGGCCAGGGTGGCGATGCGACCGAGCAGGTCGCCCGCGTCGGTGTGCGGCGCCTTGATCGGCACCACCTGGGCCCTGGCCGTGCTGAACGGCCGAGGCTTGGTCGGAATCGGAGCCGCACTGCGTGGCGGGATGGGCGCGGCGATCGGCACAAACACGGGTTCCGGCTTGACCGGCTCGGCATGCCGACTGAACGCAAAGGACTGCGGCACCCCAATCGAACGCATGCCATGACGCCCCAGCAGGCTGCCCTCGGCCGGGCCGATGAACAGCACGCCGTCCACGTGCGTCAGGCCCTTGAGCACATCGAACACTTGCTTCTGGGTCGGTTGGTCGAAGTAGATCAGCAGGTTGCGACAGAACACGAAGTCATAGCTCGCCTCATTCGCCAGCAGGCCAGGATCGAGCAGATTGCCCACTTGCAGGCGCACCTGCTCGCGCACGCGCTCGGCAATGTGGTAACCGTCGTCATACTCGGTGAAATGGCGGTCGCGAAAGGCAATATCGCCACCACGGAAAGAATTTCTGCCATACACCCCGCGCCGCGCGCGCTCTACCGACAGCGGGCTGACATCCAGGCCCAGCACCTTGAACTGGTGCGGCGCCAGGCCAGCATCCAGCAAGGCCATGGCAATCGAATACGGTTCTTCACCGGTAGAGCATGGCAGGCTGAGGATGCGCAGGGCGCGCATCTGCTTGATCTCGGCAAGTCGCGCCTTGGCCAGACGGGCCAGGGTCGCGAACGATTCGGGATAACGGAAAAACCAGGTTTCCGGAACGATCACCGCTTCGATCAGCGCCTGTTGCTCATCCTCGGAGCTTTGCAGGTGCTGCCAGTACTCACCGGTCGTTTGCGCATTAACGGCCTGGCTGCGTTGGCGCACCGCACGCTGGATGATGGCTTCGCCGACCGACGCGACATCCAGGCCGATGCGCTCTTTGAGGAAGGCAAAGAAACGCGGATCGCTGCTCATAGGCTCAGCTCGGCAGAAAACAGCAAGGCGCGCACGTCATCAGTGAGCAGTTCGTTGACGCCAATCCATTGCATCAAGCCCAAGGCATCTTCACGCACCAGCCCCAGGTACGGCGCCTCGCGGTTGTCCAGGCCGTAGGGCTTGAACTCCCCCAGGTCGCAACGCAGGGTGTCGGTGGCTTGCTCCAGGATCAGTCCCAACCTGCGGGGTTCAACCCAAGGCTGCGGCTGGTAATTGACCAGCACCAGGCGCGTACTGGTGCGGGCCTGGGCCGGCTTGCCGAACGTCAGGGCGCTGAGGTCAATGACCGGTACCAGCGTGCCGCGGTGGGCAAAGATGCCCGCCACCCATACCGGTGCATGGGCAATGGGTTTGAGCGGCAGGCGCGGCAGCACCTCGGCCACTTCCGTGGCCTTGAGGGCGTAACGTTCGTCGCCGATGTGGAACACCAGAAACAACGCTTTCTTCGCTGCCGGGACGGCGCCGCTTTTAGCCGCGAGGTCGCTCATCAGACTTTGAAACGCGACACGCCGCTGCGCAGACCGACCGCGACCTGGCTCAGCTCATCAATGGCAAAGCTGGCTTGACGCAGGGACTCGACAGTCTGGCTGCTGGCATCGCCCAGTTGCACCAGGGCGTGGTTGATCTGCTCGGCGCCCGTAGCCTGGGCCTGCATACCTTCATTGACCATCAACACCCGCGGCGCCAGGGCCTGCACCTGATGGATGATCTGCGACAACTGCTCGCCCACTTGCTGCACTTCGAACATGCCGCGACGCACTTCCTCGGAGAACTTGTCCATGCCCATCACGCCAGCGGACACCGCCGACTGGATCTCGCGCACCATTTGTTCGATGTCGTAGGTGGCGACAGCCGTCTGGTCGGCCAAGCGACGCACTTCGGTGGCCACCACGGCGAAGCCACGCCCATATTCACCGGCTTTCTCGGCCTCGATCGCGGCATTGAGCGACAGCAGGTTGGTCTGGTCGGCGACCTTGACGATAGTCACCACCACCTGGTTGATGTTGCCGGCCTTCTCATTGAGGATCGCCAGCTTGGCGTTGACCAGGTCGGCGGCGCCCATGACCGAGTGCATGGTTTCTTCCATGCGCGCCAGGCCTTGCTGGCCGGAACCGGCGGCAACCGACGCCTGGTCGGCGGCAGTGGACACTTCGGTCATGGTGCGTACCAGGTCCTTGGACGTGGCCGCGATCTCGCGGGAGGTGGCGCCGATTTCGGTGGTGGTGGCCGCGGTTTCAGTGGCGGTGGCCTGTTGCTGCTTGGAGGTGGCGGCAATCTCGGTCACCGAGGTGGTGACCTGCACCGACGAACGCTGAGCCTGGGAGACCAGGGCGGTCAGCTCGGTCATCATGTCATTGAAGCCGGTTTCCACTGCGCCAAACTCGTCTTTGCGCTCCAGGCTCAAGCGTTTGCTCAGGTCGCCGTCGCGCATGGTTTCGAGGATGTCGACGATGCGCTGCATCGGCGCCATGATCGCGCGCATCAGCAGCAGGCCGCACAGGCCGGCGGCGAGGACGGCGATGACCAACGACACGGCCATGCTGACCTTGGCCGACAGCACCGACTCGTCGATTGCCGCGGTGGCGCGGTCGGAGACGTTCTTGTTTTCGGTAATGATGTCGTTGAGCTTCATGCGCCCTTCGACCCAGATCGGCGTCAATTGCTCTTCCAGCAACGTACGCGCACCCGGCAGGTCACCGGCATCGACACGCTCCAGCAGTTGCGCGAGCACTTTGTTGTAGGTGATATGCGCTGCCTTGAAGTTATCGAACTCCATTCGGTCGGCCTGACCATGAATGGTTTTTTCATAGGTGGCCATCTGCTGCGCAATACGCGCCTCGAAGGACTTGTAGTCCGACTTATCCGAATTGGTAAGGTCTTTTTCGTCGCGCAGGCCGATGATATCGATGGTCTCCAAATAGCTGTCGACCCAGGCGCTGCGGATCATCGAACTGAGGTAGACCCCCGGCACCGCATCGTCCCGGACTGCTTCCTGGCTGGCTTCGATCTTCAGCAACCGCGAGTAGGACACCACGACCATCAGCAGCATGATCGCGATAATGACCGCAAAGCTCGCCAAGATCCGTTGGCGCAAGGTCCAGTTCTTCACAGTAATTCCTCGAAGGGCCATTCAAATGGGGGGAGTATAGCTGAGCGCAAGCCCTCATTTATCAACGGGTTTTGATGTAGCGCTCACAGAATGCAAAAACACCCCGGGCCATGCTGGCAACCGGGGTGTTGGTGGTCAGGCGGCAGTCTCAGAGGGTGGCTTGGCGTACCTGTTTTTCCAGCTCCAGCTTCAAGCCTGGCTCCAGTTTCAGTTGGCGTGCCAGCTCGTCGAGGTAGGCCTTCTCCATGAAGTTTTCCTCGTCCACCAGCATCACGCTGGCGATGTACATCTCGGCCGCCATTTCCGGCGTGCCGGCGGCCCGCGCCACGTCGGCGGGGTCCAGGGGCTTGTTCAGTTCGGCATGCAGCCAGCTGTGCAACTCGCGGTCGTTATCCAGCTTGGTGAATTCGCCCTCGATCAGTTCGCGCTCGCGCTCATCCACATGGCCGTCGGCCTTGGCGGCGGCGACCAGCGCCTTGAGGATGCCCTGGCTGTGTTGCTCGACCTGCGCCGGTGGCAAGCGGTCGATGGTCTGCGGTTCGCCTTGGGGCGCATTGGCCTGGCTGGCCTGCCAGTTGCCGTAGGCTTTGTAGGCGATAACGCCCAATGCCGCCAAGCCGCCGTAGGTCAGGGCCTTGCCGCCGAACTTGCGGGCTTTCTTGTTGCCCAGCAGCAGACCCATCGCGCCGGCCGCCAGGGCGCCGCCGCCCGCACCACCGAGCAGGCTGCCCAGGCCACCACCGCCAAGCAAACCGCCCAACGCACCTTTGTCGTCCTGTTTACGCTGGCCGCCAGCCTTGTTTTGCAACATGTCCTGGCCGGACTTGAGCAACTGATCGAGCAATCCACGGGTATTCATTCGTAGCCTCCAGACACTAGGGTTCATAAGACCAATAGGCTCCCAGCGTAAAACTAAGTGCCAAAAAGCCCCGATCTAGAGTGCTTCCAGATGTAACGCAGCCGCCCTTCGCTTAAATCGATATACACTCGAACACATCTATAAAAATAGCTCACTGGTAATTCCAGCATGATGACCTTGCGTCAAATCCGGCACTTTATTGCAGTGGCCGAGACCGGCTCGATCTCTGCCGCCGCGCAGACCGCGTTTATTTCCCAGTCCACCCTGACCCTGGCGATCCAGCAATTGGAGCAGGAAATCGGCGTCAACCTGTTCAACCGTCACGCCAAGGGCATGACCCTGACCCACCAGGGCCATCAATTCCTGCGCCAGGCACACCTCATTCTGGCCACCGTCGACAACGCCAAGCGCAGCCTGCAACAGAGCACCGATCAAGTCGCCGGACAGTTGACCATCGGCGTGACCAGCCTGGTGGCGGGCTATTACCTCGCGGACCTGCTGACCCGCTTCCAGCGCGCCTATCCTAATGTGGAAATCCGCGTGATGGAGGATGAACGCCCGTATATCGAGCATTTGCTGGTCAGCGGCGAAATCGACGTGGGCGTGCTGATTCTCTCCAACCTGGAAGACCGCCACGCCCTGCAGACCGAAGTCCTTACCCATTCGCCCCACCGTTTGTGGCTACCGGCGCAACATCCATTGCTGGAACACGACAGTATCAATCTGGCCGATGTGGCGCGTGAGCCGCTGATTCAGCTGAACGTCGACGAAATGGGCCACAACGCCCAGCGCATGTGGACGAGTGCGGGCCTGCAACCCCGCGTGACCTTGCGCACCGCCTCTACCGAGGCCGTTCGCAGCCTGGTGGCCGCCGGCCTGGGCGTGTCGATCCAGCCGGACATGACCTACCGGCCCTGGTCGCTTGAGGGCGACATCATTGAAGCGCGGCCGATTGCCGACCTCAGCCAGACCCTTGATGTCGGCCTGGCGTGGCGCCGTGGCACCGCGCGTCCGACGCTGGTGGACCCGTTCCTGACCGTCGCCCGCGAACAGCCGCACCCACGCAAGCCATCTATTTAATCGAATGCTGCATTCAGTATTTAGTATTTGTTGACCTCGCGCCTGACCTCTAGTCTCTGTTCATCCCATAAGAGAAGGTCAGGCGCCTTGTAAGAGAACGCCCATGGCCACACAAGAAAAGAGATCGCGAAAAATGCCCGGCGCGCCCACCCCGCTACTCACTGCGTTGCTGATCGACGGCGAACTGGTTCATGGCCAGGGTTTTGCCGAGCCGATTCTCAACCCGGCCACCGGTGAAGTGCTTACCCAAATCGCCGAAGCCAGCGCCGAGCAGGTGGAAACCGCGATCCTCGCCGCCCACCGCGCCTTTGCCGGTTGGTCGCGTACCACGCCGCAGCAACGCTCGAACATCCTGCTCGGCATTGCCGACGCCATCGAAAAACAAGCCGACTACCTGGCCCGCCTGGAGTCCCTGAACTGCGGCAAGCCGTTGCACCTGGCCCGCCAGGATGACTTGAGCGCCACCGTCGACGTGTTCCGTTTCTTCGCCGGCGCCGTGCGCTGCCAGACCGGACAACTGAGCGGTGAATACCTGCCGGGCTACACCAGCATGGTGCGTCGCGACCCGATTGGCGTGGTGGCATCCATTGCGCCGTGGAACTACCCGCTGATGATGGCTGCGTGGAAAATCGCCCCAGCCCTGGCCGCCGGTAATACGTTGGTGTTCAAACCATCGGAACACACGCCGCTGTCGATCCTGGCCCTGGCTCCGGTCCTGAAAGAACTGTTGCCACGCGGCGTGATCAACATTCTGTGCGGCGGCGGCGAAGGCGTTGGCAGTCACTTGGTCAGCCATCCCAAAGTGCGCATGGTTTCGTTGACCGGCGATATCGTCACCGGGCAGAAGATTCTGCAAGCCGCCTCAAAAACCCTAAAACGCACGCACCTGGAACTGGGCGGCAAGGCCCCGGTGATCGTATGCAACGACGCCGACCTGCACGCCGTGGTCGACGGGGTACGCGCCTACGGCTATTACAACGCCGGTCAGGACTGCACTGCCGCGTGCCGCATCTACGCCCAGGCCGGTATCCACGACAAACTGGTCGCCGAGCTGGGCGCAGCGGTCAGCAGCCTGCGTTTTGCCGGTAAACGTGATGCCGACAATGAACTCGGCCCGCTGATCAGCACGCGCCAGCGCGACCGGGTCGCCAGTTTTGTCGAGCGTGCCCTCGGCCAACCGCATATCGAACGCATCACCGGTGCCGCCGTGCATTCCGGCGCGGGCTTCTATTACCAGCCCACCCTGCTCGCCGGCTGTAAACAGAACGACGAAATCGTGCAGCGCGAAGTGTTCGGCCCGGTGGTCACGGTGACGCGCTTCGATGAGCTGGAACAGGCGGTGGACTGGGCCAACGATTCCGAATACGGCCTGGCGTCCTCGGTATGGACCCAGAACCTTGATAAGGCCATGCAGGTGGCGGCGCGCCTGCAATACGGCTGCACCTGGATCAACAGCCATTTCATGCTGGTCAGCGAAATGCCCCACGGCGGCTTGAAGCGCTCGGGGTATGGGAAAGATCTGTCCAGCGATTCGCTGCAGGACTACAGCGTGGTGCGCCACATCATGGCGCGCCACGGCCAGCATCTTTAAAACAACAATTAAGCTTTTGCGTTACCGGCTTCAAACACTGCCCCGACCATAATTAAAGAAGAGGGAACCCCCATGTCTGCGCACAAGACCGCACTGCTCAGTGCCCTGACCACCGCGCTGCTGGCCAGCGCCAGCCTCCAGGCCGCCGAACCGCTCAAAGCGGTGGGCGCCGGTGAAGGCCAGCTGGATATCGTCGCCTGGCCCGGCTATATCGAACGTGGCGAAAGTGACAAGGCCTACGACTGGGTCACCGGTTTCGAGAAGGAAACCGGCTGCAAGGTCAATGTGAAAACCGCCGCCACCTCTGACGAAATGGTCAGCCTGATGGCCAAGGGCGGGTATGACCTGGTGACCGCGTCGGGCGATGCGTCACTGCGGTTGATCGTCGGCAAGCGCGTGCAGCCGATCAACACCGCGCTGATTCCCAATTGGAAGAACATCGACCCACGCCTGAAAGATGCGCCGTGGTACGTGGTCGGCCAACAAACCTATGGCACCCCGTACCAGTGGGGCCCGAACGTGTTGATGTACAACACCAACGTGTTCAAGACCGCGCCCACCAGTTGGAATGTCATTTTCGACCCGCAGAACCTGCCGGACGGCAAGCCGAACAAAGGCCGCGTGCAAGCGTATGACGGCCCGATCTACATCGCCGATGCGGCGCTGTACCTCAAATCGACCAAGCCGGAACTGGGCATCCAGAACCCCTACGAACTGACCGAAACCCAGTACAAGGCCGTGCTCGAACTGCTGCGCGCCCAGCAACCGCTGATCCACCGCTACTGGCACGACACCACCGTGCAAATGAGTGACTTCAAGAACGAAGGTGTGGTGGCCTCCAGCGCCTGGCCGTATCAGGTCAACGGCCTGCAGAACGAGAAGCAGCCGATTGCCTCGACCATTCCTAAGGAAGGCGCCACTGGCTGGGCCGACACCACCATGTTGCACACCGAGGCCAAGCACCCGAACTGCGCCTACAAGTGGATGGACTGGTCGCTGCAGCCAAAAGTCCAGGGCGACGTTGCCGCCTGGTTCGGTTCGCTGCCGGCGGTGCCCGCGGCGTGCAAGGAAAGCGAGTTGCTCGGCGCCGAGGGTTGCAAGACCAACGGTTTCGACCAGTTCGAAAAGATCGCCTTCTGGAAAACCCCGCAGGCTGAAGGCGGCAAGTTCGTGCCGTACAGCCGCTGGACCCAGGATTACATCGCGATCATGGGTGGCCGCTAAGCCTTCCTGACAACGCAGGACAAAAGGTGGGAGCGGGCTTGCTCGCGAAAGCGGTGGGTCAGTTACAGATGTGTTGGCTGAAACACCACATTCGCGAGCAAGCCCGCTCCCACATTTTGACCGCGTACACCGCTACCCCGTTTTTTCAGAAGTCCAGGCCGGGCCGCTGCGACGACCCGCGCCTTTTTGGAGCACCGCACCATGACGCTTGCAGTCCAATTCACTCACGTTTCCCGTCAGTTCGGCGAAGTGAAAGCCGTTGACCGGGTTTCCATCGATATCCAGGACGGCGAGTTCTTTTCCATGCTCGGCCCTTCCGGCTCGGGCAAGACCACCTGCCTGCGCCTGATAGCCGGGTTCGAGCAGCCGAGCGCGGGCTCGATCCGCATCCATGGCGAGGAAGCCGCGGGGTTGCCGCCGTATCAGCGTGACGTCAACACTGTATTCCAGGATTACGCACTGTTCCCCCATATGAATGTGCGCGACAACGTGGCCTACGGCCTCAAGGTCAAGGGCGTGGGCAAGACCGAGCGTATGAACCGTGCCGAAGAAGCCCTGGGAATGGTCGCCCTCGGCGGCTATGGCGACCGCAAGCCGGTACAGCTCTCCGGCGGCCAACGCCAACGTGTCGCCCTGGCTCGCGCTCTGGTCAACCGCCCACGGGTGTTGCTGCTCGATGAACCCCTGGGAGCCCTCGACCTCAAGCTGCGCGAGCAGATGCAAAGTGAGTTGAAGAAGCTGCAACGCCAACTGGGCATCACCTTTATCTTCGTGACCCACGACCAGACCGAAGCGTTGTCGATGTCCGACCGCGTAGCGGTGTTCAACAAAGGCCACATCGAACAGGTCGACACGCCGCGCAACCTCTATATGAAACCGGCCACGTCGTTCGTCGCCGAGTTCGTCGGCACCTCCAACGTGATTCGTGGCGAGCTGGCCCAGCGCCTCGGCGGCACCGCGCAACCCTTCTCGATCCGCCCGGAACATGTGCGGTTTGCCGAAGGCCCGCTGGGCACCGGCGAAGTGGAAATCAGCGGTTTGCTCCACGATATCCAGTACCAGGGCAGCGCCACCCGCTATGAATTGAAGCTGGAAAACGGCCAGGCCCTGAATATCAGCCGCGCCAACAACCAGTGGCTGGACACCACTGCCGGGCACCAGGTCGGCCAGACCCTCACCGCGCGCTGGGCCCGTGAAGCCATGGTGCCGCTGACCGATATCGCAGGCGAGGTGTGACATGAGCCTGGCCCTTTCCCAACCGCCGATGCGCAGGTTTTCCAACCTGCTGTACCGCAAGCCCAACCTCTACCTGGCGATGCTGCTGGTGCCGCCGTTGATCTGGTTCGGCGCGATCTACCTGGGTTCGCTGCTGACCCTGCTGTGGCAAGGCTTCTATACGTTTGACGACTTCACCATGGCGGTCACGCCGGACCTGACCCTGGCCAACTTCGCCGCGCTGTTCCAGCCGTCGAACTTCGACATCATCGTGCGCACCCTGAGCATGGCGATCGCGGTGTCGATCGCCAGCGCCATCGTTGCTTTCCCGATTGCCTACTACATGGCGCGCTACACCACGGGCAAGACCAAGGCGTTTTTCTACATCGCGGTGATGATGCCGATGTGGGCCAGCTACATCGTCAAGGCCTATGCCTGGACCTTGCTGCTGGCCAAGGGCGGCGTAGCGCAGTGGTTCGTGCAGCACCTGGGCCTGGAGCCGGTGTTGCAGTTCGTGCTGGGCATTCCCGGCGTGGGCGGCAGCACCTTGAGCACCTCGCACCTGGGGCGCTTCATGGTGTTCGTTTACATCTGGCTGCCGTTCATGATCCTGCCGATCCAGGCGTCCCTGGAACGACTGCCGCCGTCGTTGCTGCAAGCCTCGGCGGATCTTGGCGCCAAGCCGCGTCAGACCTTCATGCAGGTGATCCTGCCACTGTCGATTCCGGGGATTGCCGCCGGCTCCATCTTTACCTTCTCGCTGACGCTGGGCGACTTCATCGTGCCGCAATTGGTGGGCCCGCCCGGCTACTTCGTCGGCGGCATGGTCTACGCCCAGCAAGGCGCCATCGGCAACATGCCCATGGCGGCGGCGTTCACTCTGGTACCGATCGTGCTGATCGCGGTTTACCTGTCCATCGTCAAACGCCTGGGGGCCTTCGATGCACTCTGAAAAATCAAGTATGAGTCTGAAGATTGCAGCCTGGGGCGGGTTGGTGTTTCTGCACTTCCCGATCCTGATCATCTTTCTCTACGCCTTCAATACCGAAGAAGCCGCGTTCAGCTTTCCGCCCCAGGGCTTCACCCTGAAGTGGTTCAGCGTGGCGTTCGCCCGGCCGGACGTGCTGGAAGCCATCAAGCTGTCGTTGCAGATTGCGGCCATCGCTACCCTGATTGCCATGGTGCTCGGCACCCTGGCCTCGGCTGCGCTGTATCGCCGCGAGTTCTTCGGCAAGCAAGGTGTGTCGCTGATGTTGATCCTGCCGATTGCGCTGCCGGGGATCATCACCGGTATCGCGTTGCTGGCGACTTTCAAGACGCTGGGCATCGAGCCGGGGATGTTCACCATCATCGTCGGCCACGCGACCTTCTGCGTAGTGATCGTCTACAACAACGTCATCGCACGCTTGCGCCGCACCTCCCACAGCCTGATCGAAGCGTCGATGGACCTGGGTGCCGACGGCTGGCAGACCTTCCGCTACATCATCATGCCCAACCTGGGCTCGGCACTGCTGGCCGGCGGCATGCTCGCCTTTGCGCTGTCGTTCGACGAAATCATCGTCACCACCTTCACCGCCGGCCACGAGCGCACCTTGCCCTTGTGGCTGCTCAACCAGCTCAGCCGCCCACGGGATGTGCCGGTGACCAACGTGGTCGCCATGCTGGTGATGCTGGTGACGATGTTCCCGATTCTCGGTGCCTATTACCTGACCCGCGGCGGTGAAAGCGTGGCGGGGAGTGGCGGTAAATAACTGACAAGACCCTGCCACTGAAGAAACACGGATCAGTGTGGGAGCTGGCTTGCCTGCGATCGCAGGCTGTCAGTTGATGAATCGGCTGGCTGATCCACCGCTGTCGCGGGCAAGCCAGCGCCCACATTTGAACCGCATTTGCTCAGGGGTAAACACTCGTTTTAGGAGAGCTGAACCATGCAAACCAAACTGCTGATCAACGGCCAACTGGTAGAAGGCGAAGGCCCGGCCCAGGCTGTATTCAACCCGGCGCTCGGCCGCGTGCTGGTGGAAATCAACGAAGCCAGCGAAGCCCAGGTCGACGCCGCCGTGCGCGCAGCCGATGCGGCGTTCGAAAGCTGGTCGCAAACCGCACCCAAAGACCGCTCGCTGTTGCTGCTGAAACTGGCGGACGTGATCGAAGCCCACGGCGAAGAGCTGGCCCAGCTGGAATCGGACAACTGCGGCAAGCCCTACAGCGCCGCCTTGAATGATGAGATCCCGGCGATTGCCGATGTATTCCGTTTCTTTGCCGGCGCCAGCCGTTGCATGAGCGGTTCGGCAGGCGGTGAATACCTGCCCGGCCACACCTCGATGATCCGCCGCGACCCGGTGGGCGTGATTGCGTCCATCGCACCGTGGAACTACCCACTGATGATGGTTGCCTGGAAAATCGCCCCGGCCCTCGCCGCCGGCAATACCGTGGTGCTCAAGCCGTCGGAACAAACCCCGCTGACGGCCCTGCGCATGGTCGAACTGGCCGCTGACCTCTTCCCGGCCGGTGTGCTCAACCTGGTGTTCGGCCGCGGGCCAACCGTCGGCAGCCCGCTGGTGAACCACCCGAAAGTGCGCATGGTGTCGCTGACCGGCTCCATCGCCACCGGCGCAAACATCATCTCCAGCACCGCCGACAGCGTGAAGCGCATGCACATGGAGCTGGGTGGCAAGGCGCCAGTGATCATCTTCAGCGACGCGGACATCGACGCCGCCGTGGAAGGCATCCGCACCTTCGGCTTCTATAACGCCGGTCAGGATTGCACCGCAGCCTGTCGGATTTACGCGCAAGCGGAGATCTACGAGCAGTTTGTCGAGAAACTCGGCGCGGCGGTCGCCAGCATCAAGTACGGCTTGCAGGATGACCCGGCCACCGAGCTGGGCCCATTGATTACCGCGCAGCATCGCGACCGTGTCGCAGGTTTCGTCGAACGCGCCGTGGCGCAGTCGCACATTCGCCTGGTCACCGGCGGCAAGGCGGTGGAAGGCAATGGCTTCTTCTTTGAACCGACCGTGCTGGCCGACGCGCAGCAGGACGATGAGATCGTGCGCCGCGAAGTGTTCGGGCCGGTGGTATCGGTGACCCGGTTCACTGATGAAGCGCAGGTGCTCGGTTGGGCCAACGATTCGGACTACGGCCTGGCGTCGTCCGTGTGGACCGCCGATGTAGGACGCGCCCACCGCTTGGCCGCACGCCTGCAGTACGGCTGCACGTGGGTGAATACCCACTTCATGCTCGTCAGCGAAATGCCCCACGGCGGTCAGAAACTGTCCGGGTATGGCAAGGACATGTCCATGTATGGGTTGGAGGACTACACCAGCGTGCGCCATGTGATGTTCAAGCACTGACGATTTAACCCGGCATCCGTTCTGGATGCCGGGAACCTATAACAATAATTTTCAGGATCTCCCATGGATATCACCCGCCGCGACTTCCTCAACGGCGTCGCCATCACGATTGCCGCTGGCATGACCCCGCTGCAAATCCTGCAAGCCGCCCCCGATGGCCGTTACTACCCACCTGCCCTCACCGGCCTGCGCGGCAGCCATGCCGGCTCGTTCGAAGTGGCGCACCAAATGGGCTGGGAAAAGAAGGTGTTCGACACCGACAAACTGCCGATCACCGAGGATTACGACCTGGTGGTGGTCGGTGGTGGCTTGAGTGGTTTGTCGGCGGCGTGGTTCTACCGCGAAAAACACCCCAAGGCGAAGATCCTGATCCTGGAAAACCACGACGACTTCGGCGGCCACGCCAAGCGCAACGAATTCCAGGCCGGTGGCCGCATGATCATCGGCTACGGCGGGAGCGAGGCTTTCCAGTCGCCCAACCACCTGTACAGCAAGGAAGTGAACGGGCTGTTGAAAACGCTCGGGGTGAATATAAAGCGCTTTGAAACCGCCTTCGATCGCCAGTTCTACCCAGGCCTGGGGCTCTCGCGCGGGGTGTTCTTCGACAAGGAAAACTTCGGCGAAGACAAACTGGTGACCGGCGACCCGACCCCGATGGTGGCTGACGATGTTGCACCAGGCCAGCTGAATGCCCGCGCCATCCGCGATTTCATCAATGACTTCCCATTGCCAGCGGCAGACCGCCAGGCCCTGATCGAGCTGCACATGGCGCCCAAGGATTACCTGCCGGGCAAGACTGCCGAAGAAAAGGCCGACTACTTGGCAGCAACCAGCTACCGCGACTTTCTGCTCAAGAACGTAGGATTATCGGAAGGCGCGGTGAAGTATTTCCAGAGCCGCACCAATGACTTCATGGCGTTGAGCATTGATGCCGTCGCTTCGGCTGACGCCTACAGCGTGGGTTTCCCAGGCTTTGCCGGGATGAACCTGGCGCCCATCAGCGAAGAAGCGGCAGCGGAAATGGAAGAGCCCTACATCTACCACTTCCCCGATGGAAATGCCTCGGTGGCGCGCTTGCTGGTGCGCAGCCTGATCCCGGGCGTGGCGCCAGGGCATACCATGGACGATATCGTGCTGGCGACGTTCGACTACGCCAAGCTCGACCAGCCCAAGGCAGCCGTGCGATTGCGCTTGAACAGCACGGCGGTCAGCGTGCGTAACGTCGACAACGGCGTGCATATCGGCTACAGCCGTGGCGGACAACTCGCACAGGTGCGCGGCAAACGCTGCATCCTGGCCTGCTACAACATGATGATCCCGTACCTGTTGAAGGATCTGCCGGCGCCGCAGGCCCATGCCCTGAGCCAGAACGTAAAATACCCGCTGGTGTACACCAAGGTGGTGATCCGTAATTGGCAGTCGTTCCAGACACTGGGCGTGCATGAGATCTACGCGGCGACCCAGCCTTACAGCCGCATCAAGTTGGACTACCCGGTGAGCATGGGAGGCTACGACCACCCGCGCGACCCGACACAGCCGATCGGCTTGCACATGGTCTACGTGCCCACCAGCCCCAACAGCGGCATGAACGCCCGCGACCAGGCCCGTGCCGGGCGGGGCAAACTGTATGGGCAGACGTTCGAGCAGTTGGAGGCGCAGTTGCGCGATCAGTTGCAACGTATGCTCGGGCCGGGTGGGTTCAACCATGAGACCGACATCCTGGCGATCACTGTCAACCGCTGGTCACACGGTTATGCGACCTTCTCCAACAGCTTGTTCGATGATGCCGATGAAAGCGAAGCGTTGATGAAGCTGGCGAAAAAGCCGGTGGGGCATGTGAGTATCGCTAACTCGGATGCGGCGTGGAGTGCGTATGCCCATGCGGCGATTGATGAGGCGTACAGGGCAGCGGGCGAAGTGGCCTGAACGTGACCTGACGCCTGAACCCAATGCGGGAGCGGGCTTGCCTGCGATGCGGTCGACTCGGCCTCCAGTCTGACCGAGCTGATGCCATCGCAGGCAAGCCCGCTCCTACATGGGGTCGTCTTCTTTCCTGAGGAGTGTGTTCGCTCGCCCCCCCTGCAACACCTTGTTTCACTTGCAACGCCATCACCCCGCCATCAATCAATTTTCCTACGTCATCGAACCGCTTAAGCTATCCAGCGTCTGTTTAATGTCCGTTGCGTTTGGTCGAAGGCATGTCCGAACCGTAATTTCTGATCCAGCACGTGCCAGGAACGGCGCGGGATTTGCTCACGACAGGTTGTCTCTATGCACCGCAGGAATTTGCTCAAAGCGTCCATGGCCATTGCGGCTTACACCGGTTTGTCGGCCAGCGGCCTGCTCGCCGCCCAAGCCTGGGCGGGGAACCGTGCTGCCGATGGCAAGGCCGTGGCGTTCGACTTCGAATCGCTCAAGGCCCAGGCCAAACAACTCGCCGGGACCGCTTACAAGGACACCAAACAGGTACTGCCGCCGACACTGGCGACCATGACGCCCCAGAATTTCAACGCCATCGGCTACGACGGTAACCATTCGCTGTGGAAGGAATTGAACGGCCAATTGGACGTGCAGTTCTTCCACGTCGGCATGGGCTTCAAGACCCCGGTGCGCATGCACAGTGTTGACCCCAAGACCCGCGAAGCGCGAGAGGTACATTTCCGGCCGTCGCTGTTCAACTATGAAAAGACCACCGTCGACACCCAGCAACTGACTGGCGACCTGGGCTTTTCCGGCTTCAAGCTGTTCAAGGCGCCGGAGCTGGACCGTCATGACGTGCTGTCGTTTCTCGGCGCCAGCTACTTCCGCGCGGTGGACAGTACCGGGCAGTACGGCCTTTCCGCCCGTGGCCTGGCCATCGACACCTACGCAAAAAAACGCGAGGAGTTTCCCGACTTCACGCAGTTCTGGTTTGAAACCCCGGACAAGAACGCCACACGCTTCGTGGTCTATGCCCTGCTCGATTCGCCGAGCGCTACCGGCGCCTACCGCTTCGATATCGACTGCCAGGCCAACCAGGTGGTGATGGCGATCGACGCGCACATCAATGCGCGTACCACCATTGAACAACTGGGTATCGCACCAATGACCAGCATGTTCAGCTGCGGTACTCACGAACGCCGTATGTGCGACACCATCCACCCGCAGATCCACGATTCGGACCGCCTGGCGATGTGGCGCGGCAACGGCGAGTGGATCTGCCGCCCGCTGAACAACCCGGCCAAGTTGCAATTCAACGCGTTCGCCGACAAAGACCCGAAAGGCTTTGGCCTGGTGCAGACCGACCATGAGTTCGCCAGCTACCAGGACACTGTGGACTGGTACAGCAAGCGCCCAAGCCTGTGGGTCGAACCGACCACTGCCTGGGGCGAAGGCTCCATCGACCTGTTGGAAATTCCTACAACCGGCGAAACCCTCGACAACATCGTGGCCTTCTGGACCCCGAAAAAACCCGTGGCGGCCGGCGACTCGCTCAATTACGGCTACAAGCTGTACTGGAGCGCGCTGCCACCGGTAAGTACACCGTTGGCGCAAGTCGACGCTACTCGTTCGGGGATGGGAGGCTTTACCGAAGGTTGGGCACCAGGTGAACACTACCCACCGGTGTGGGCGCGCCGTTTTGCCGTGGACTTCAAGGGCGGCGGCCTGGATCGCCTGCCACCGGGCACCGGGATCGAGCCGGTGGTGACGTGCTCCCACGGTCAGGTCAAGGATTTCAGCGTGCTGGTGCTGGATAACATCAAGGGCTACCGCATTCTGTTTGACTGGTACCCAACCAGCGACAGCGTGGAGCCGGTGGAACTGCGCTTGTTTATCCGCACCCAGGACCGCACCTTGAGTGAAACCTGGTTGTATCAGTACTTCCCGCCGGCACCGGACCAGCGTAAGTACACCTGATCGTCCCTTGTAGACGTTGGCTTGCCGGCGATGGCATCACTGCGGTGCGACTGACGCATCGCGGTGCCTGCATCGCTGGCAAGCCAGCGCCTACAGGTGCTCAAAACCGCGACACACTCTTCATCGCCCCCATCAAATAGCGCATCGCCACCTGATCGCTCTCGGTCAGGGCGCGATACTGCGTCAGCAGTTCCACCTCATCCGAACTCAGCCTTCGGCCCCGCAAAGACACACTGCGGGCCAGAAACGACGCCACCACCCCCGCTACACCATAGGACTTGGCCATGGACTGCTTCTCCTGATATCCATCAAATACTCCCTTTGCCCATAACCGCCGCCCATGAAGCGCAATGCCTCAATGAACAAACCGACTGACTTCCTGGGCCAGAAATCAGACTTACTCTAAGCGTAGAAACGATCTTGCCAAGCGTGGGATTTTTTAGAGTAAAAACTTAAATAATGGGTTTTGAGCAAAAAGCTTGCAGTATTTTCCTACGCACCATTTAATTGAGTGACCACTCAATTAATTAATGAACCCACTATGCGCACCGTCGATCCGCAACAACGCGAAACCAAGCGCATGGCGCTGCTTGATGCCGCATCCCGGTGTTTCGCCGAAGCCGGGTTTGTCGCTACCCGCACAGCCGACATCTGCACCGCCGCCGGAATGAGCGCCGGTAACCTGTTCCATTACTTCGCCAGCAAGCATGAAGTGCTGCTGGCGTTGGTGGCGCGCGAAGGTGAGCAGATTCGGCAGGGCATGGCACCTCTGGCCGACGCCGAAGACCCGATGGCGACTTTGCTGGCGTTTGTCGACCACACCTGCCATTTGGCCTGCGACCGCCACTACGCCGGCCTGGCCTTGGAGATTTCCGCTTTGGGCCACCGCGATGAAGCGGTGGCACACCTGATGAAGGCCAACGACCGCTATTTGCGCGAAGGCCTGGAAGCGCTGATCAAAGCCGCCGACCGCGCCGGGCAACTTCACACATCACTCTCTGCGCCTGAAGCCGCCAGTTGGCTGGCCACCCTGATCGATGGCATGTTCGCCCGCGTCGCAGCCGATGCGGACTTCCACCCGGACCAACAGACGCAAGTGCTGCGCGGCCTGGTGGTGCACCTGCTGCAAGGGCGCTGAAGATGACCCCGACACGCTTGGTGCACGTCGATGCGTTACGCGGCTTTGCCCTGTTTGGCATTCTGGCCGTGAATATCTGCGCGTTCGCCGACCCTTATTACGCATCAACCCTCACCAACCCCGACTATGCCGGCACCGTCGACCACGTGGTCCGGTTTGTCATTTCGCTGCTGTTCGAAACCAAGTTCTACCTGCTGTTTTCCTTTCTGTTCGGCTACAGCTTTACCTTACAGATGGCCGCCGCCGAACGTGCCAATGCTGCTTTCGCACCGCGAATGGTGCGCCGGCAATTGGCCCTGCTGGCCCTGGGGCTGGCCCACGGCGCTGCACTGTATTACGGGGAGATTCTTTCCACCTATGCCTTGCTCGGCCTGGTGCTATTGGCGGCTCGCAACCTGTCTCCGGCCAAGGCGTACCGTTGGGGCATTTGCCTGGTGGTGACCGCCTGTTCGGCGTGGATGCTGCTGGGTGTGCTGCAAGCATTGGAAGGCAACCTGACCGGGGTCTCAAGCCCCGACGCCGCAGACAAACTCGTGGCGTTTACTGGCAGTGCAGTGGATACCCTGCGTTTTCACAGTGGCCATCTGTGGAGCACCGTGCAGGCGTTATGGTTGTTGCAAGGGCCTAGCGCCCTGGCGATGTTCTTCTTCGGTTATGCCGCCGGACGACGCCAGCTGTTGGTAGCCCCGTACGCCTGGCAGCCGCGCCTAAGCCGCTTGCTGCTCATCACACTGCCCGCAGGCCTGTTGGGCGCAATGATCTATGCCTTGAGCGCCGCCTATGCCCCCGGTGGCGGCCTGGAAACCTTTGCCTTTGGCGTGGGGCAACTCACGGCACCGTTGTTGAGCGCCGCCTATGCCCTGCTTATGCTCGCACTGTTCAGCTCTGCCGCCGGGCCTTGGCTGTGCCACTGGCTGGCCCCGGTGGGCAAGATGGCCCTGAGCAACTACCTGCTGCAATCGGTACTGCTGGGGTTGCTGTTCAGCGGCTATGGCGCAGGCCTGATCAACACGCTCGCCCCGCTGCTGATGTTGCCTGTGGCACTTGGGATCTTTGCCCTGCAACTGTGGCTGAGTGCACGCTGGCTGCGTACCCACCCTTATGGGCCGATGGAGTGGCTGCTACGCGCGGCGACGCTGTGGGCCTGGGCGAACTGGCGGCGCACGGCCTAGAAAAAACCCACCGTGGTCAGCGGTGGGTTATGGCAGAGCCCATAAGGTCAATCGCGCAGGTCCGACTCATGAATCGGCTGATCCCGGTGCGTCGCTCGCTGATATTGCGCCGGCCAGATGGCCTTGCGCCCGCCCAGGTCATCATCGGCATGCAACGGCCAGTACGGGTCACGCAACAGCTCGCGGGCCAGGAAGATGATATCCGCCTGACAGGTGCGCAGGATGTGCTCGGCCTGGGCTGGCTCGGTGATCATGCCAACGGTGCCGGTGGCCATGCCCGACTCTTTGCGCACGCGCTCGGCGAAGCGGGTCTGGTAGCCGGGGCCGGTGGGAATCTCGGCATTGGCGGCGGTGCCACCGGACGAGACGTCGATCAGGTCCACCCCCAAGTCCTTCAGGCGACGCGCCAGCTCCACGGTTTCATCGGGGTTCCAGCCGTCTTCCACCCAGTCGGTCGCCGAGACCCGCACAAACAGCGGCAGCTCTTGGGGCCAGACATCACGCACAGCCTGGGTCACTTGCAGCACCAGGCGGATGCGGTTTTCGAACGAGCCGCCGTACTGGTCCTGGCGCTGGTTGCTGATGGGTGAGAGAAATTGATGCAGCAGATAACCATGAGCCGCGTGGATTTCCACCACTTCGAAGCCTGCGGTCAACGCGCGCTTGGCGGCGGCGACGAAGTCGGCGATCACTTGCTGGATCTGGCCTTCGTCCAACTGCTTGGGTGGGGTGTGCTGGGGGTCGAAGGCAATGGGTGATGGCCCCACCGGTGTCCAGCCGCCCTCTTCCACTTTGACGCTGCCATGCTTGCCGATCCAAGGCCGATGAGTGCTGGCCTTGCGCCCGGCGTGGGCCAGTTGAATACCGGCCACCGCGCCTTGGGCAGCGATGAAACGCGTGATGCGTTGCAGCGGTTCGATCTGTGCGTCATTCCACAACCCAAGGTCCTGGGCGGTAATGCGGCCATCGGCAGTTACGGCGGTGGCTTCGGTGAAAATCAGCCCGGCACCACCGACGGCACGGCTGCCAAGGTGCACCAGGTGCCAATCATTGGCCAGGCCATCTTGCGCCGAGTATTGGCACATCGGCGAGACCGCGATGCGGTTTAGCAGGGTCAATTGACGGAGCGTGTAGGGTTCGAGCAGCTGACTCATGGCGCACCTCTTCTGGGTTCTGTGGGCACTATTCAAACGGTGCTTAGAGCCTAGTCGACAACGCTGGATTGCACAGGGTTCAGAAAGGAAAGCGGGAGCCGATTGCCGGCCCCCGTGCAGCAACAGCTTACATTTCGACCTGGGTACCCAGTTCGATCACCCGGTTTACCGGGAGTTTGAAGAAGCGCAGGTTGCCGTTGGCGTTCTTCAACATGAAGGCGAACAACCCCTCACGCCAGCGGGCCATGCCCTTGATCCGCGAGGCGATCACCGTTTCGCGGCTGAGGAAGTAGGTGGTGCGCATCGGGCTGAAGTCCAGGTCATCGAGGTGACACAACTTCAGCGCTTCGGGCACGTCCGGCTCGTCGGTAAAACCAAAGTGCAGGATCACGCGGAAAAAGCCTTCGCCGTAGGCGTCCACCTCGAACCGCCGTGCGGCCGGCACGCGGGGAATATCCTCGTAGACCACCGTCAGCAGCACCACTTGCTCATGCAGCACCTGATTGTGCAGCAGGTTGTGCAACAGCGCGTGGGGCACGGCGTCCGGGCGCGCGGTGAGGAACACGGCGGTGCCCTGCACGCGATGGGGCGGCTGCACGCGGATACTGCCGATAAAGATCGGCAACGGCAGGCCGCCCTCATCGAGGCGGTCCACCAGCAATTGCTTGCCGCGTTTCCAGGTTGTCATCAGCACAAACAGCACGATCCCCGCCAGCACCGGAAAGGCGCCGCCCTGGATGATCTTCGGCACGTTGGCAGCGAAGTACAGGCCGTCCACCAACAGGCAGCAGACCAGGACCGGCACGGCCAGAATCGGAGGCCACTTCCACAGCAGCAGCATCACTGCCGACACCAGAATGGTGGTCATCAGCATGGTGCCGGTCACCGCCACGCCGTAGGCCGATGCCAATGCGTTGGACGATTCGAAGCCCAGTACCAGCAGGATCACACCGACCATCAGCGACCAGTTCACCGCGCCGATGTAGATCTGGCCCTGTTCGGCGCTGGAAGTGTGCTGGATATGCATGCGCGGGATGTAGCCCAGCTGGATCGCCTGGCGCGTCAACGAGAACGCACCGGAAATCACCGCCTGGGACGCAATCACCGTGGCCAGGGTGGACAACACCACCAGCGGGATCAGCGCCCAGCTAGGCGCCAGCAAGTAGAACGGGTTGCGCGCGGCTTCCGGATCACCGAGCAGCATGGCGCCCTGGCCGAAATAATTGAGCACCAACGCCGGCAACACCAGCATGAACCAGGCGCGAGCGATGGGTTTGCGGCCAAAGTGGCCCATGTCGGCGTAGAGGGCTTCGGCGCCGGTCAGTGCCAGCACCACCGCGCCGAGGATGGCCACGCCAATCCCAGGATGAGCCTCGAAGAAGCGCACCGCCCAGATCGGGTTCATGGCACTGAGCACTTCAGGGTGCAGGGTGATGCCATACACACCCAAACCACCCAGCACCAGGAACCAGGTCACCATCACCGGACCGAACAGCTTGCCGATATGGTCGGTGCCATGTTTCTGGATCAGGAACAGCGCGACCAGAACCACCAGAGCGATCGGCACTACCCATTTTTCCAGGCCGTCGAAGGCCAGCTCCAAGCCCTCAACAGCGGACAAGACGGAAATCGCCGGGGTGATCATGCTGTCGCCGTAGAACAGCGCCGCGCCGCACAGGCCACACACCACCAGGAAACTGCGCAACTTCTTGCGCTCCCCCGCCGCCCGTCGTGCCAGTGCGGTGAGCGCCATGATGCCGCCCTCGCCCTGGTTATCGGCGCGCAGCACGAACAGCATGTATTTGATCGACACCACCCAGATCAGCGACCAGAAGATCAGCGCCAGGATCCCCAGCACGCCGTCATGATTGACCTGAACCCCATAACCGCCGTTGAACACCTCTTTAAGGGTGTAGAGCGGGCTGGTCCCGATATCGCCATAAACCACCCCAACCGCTGCCACCAGCATACCAATCGGCTTGGCGTTTGAATGCTCGGCACCTGCTGCCTGATTACTCGCGTGACCCATCAACAACTCCTGCCCTTTGACCTGCGGTCTTTTATTACAACGCGTCTAAGCTGACCCTAGCATGCGCTGTTTTACTTCTCGTAACAGACGTTTTGTTGACCTTAGGACTTTACCTACGCGCAACGGCGCGAAGCATAGCGCAGCACTCGTCGCATTTCCCTGCATAAAGCTGGTCAAGTGCGTTGCCCGTCGCTAGAATTGCGCACTTTTTGATCAGAGGCGCACTAAGCGCCCGTCCGCAGCCCTGTCGTGCCCGACTGGCGGCGTCATTCAATACCGAGGTTAGACATGTCCACCACCATCGCAAAGGCCAACCCCAAGGTTGGCTTTGTTTCCCTGGGTTGCCCGAAGGCTCTGGTCGACTCCGAGCGCATCCTCACGCAACTGCGTATGGAAGGCTATGACGTTGTGTCCACTTACCAGGACGCCGACGTGGTGGTGGTCAACACCTGCGGCTTTATCGATTCGGCCAAGGCGGAATCCCTGGAAGTGATCGGCGAAGCGATCAAGGAAAACGGCAAGGTCATCGTGACCGGCTGCATGGGCGTGGAAGAAGGCAATATCCGCAACGTGCACCCGAGCGTGCTGGCGGTGACCGGCCCGCAGCAGTACGAGCAGGTAGTCAACGCGGTGCACGACGTGGTGCCACCGCGCCAGGACCACAACCCGCTGATCGACCTGGTGCCGCCGCAGGGCATCAAGCTGACACCACGCCATTACGCATACCTGAAGATTTCCGAAGGCTGCAACCACAGCTGCAGCTTCTGCATCATTCCATCGATGCGCGGCAAGCTGGTCAGCCGCCCGGTCGGCGACGTACTGGACGAGGCCCAGCGCCTGGTCAAATCCGGCGTCAAAGAGCTGTTGGTGATCTCCCAGGACACCAGCGCCTACGGCGTCGACGTGAAATACCGCACCGGTTTCTGGAACGGCGCGCCGGTAAAAACCCGCATGACCGAACTGTGCGAAGCCCTCAGCAGCCTGGGTGTGTGGGTGCGCCTGCACTATGTCTACCCGTACCCGCATGTGGACGAGCTGATCCCGCTGATGGCCGCCGGCAAGATCCTGCCGTACCTGGACATTCCGTTCCAGCACGCCAGCCCGAAAGTGCTCAAGGCCATGAAACGCCCGGCTTTCGAAGACAAGACCCTGGCGCGCATCAAGAACTGGCGCGAGATCTGCCCGGAACTGATCATCCGCTCGACGTTCATCGTCGGCTTCCCCGGCGAAACCGAGGAAGACTTCCAGTACCTGCTGGACTGGCTGACCGAGGCCCAACTGGACCGCGTCGGCTGCTTCCAGTATTCGCCGGTTGAAGGTGCCCCGGCCAACCTGCTGGACCTGGCCGTGGTGCCGGACGACGTCAAGCAGGACCGTTGGGAGCGTTTCATGGCGCACCAGCAGGCCATCAGCTCGGCGCGCCTGCAACTGCGCATCGGCAAGGAAATCGAAGTCCTGATCGACGAAGTCGATGAACAAGGCGCGGTTGGTCGTTGCTTCTTCGATGCACCGGAAATCGACGGTAACGTGTTTATCGACGACGCCAGCGGCCTGAAGCCGGGCGACAAGGTCTGGTGCACCGTGACCGATGCCGACGAATACGACCTGTGGGCTGAAAAGCGCGACTGATCGGTAACACTGTAAAAAGCCCTGCATCTGATCAAGATGTGGGGCTTTTTTAGGTCTATCGTTTGCCCATCGCCAATCATCGGCAGGGGCAGCGAGCATGCGTCGGCATTCGGTTATCCACACACCTAAATCCAGCGATTATCAAAAACTGACTGAAATCTGGGAGTCCTCGGTGCGGGCTACCCATGATTTCCTGCCGGACAGCTACATCGAGCTACTGAGGAACCTCGTGCTGACTCACTATCTGGACACGGTGATGCTGATTTGCACCAAAGACTCGCACCAACGCATCACCGGGTTTGCCGGCGTCGCCGCAGGCAAGGTCGAGATGCTGTTTATCGACCCGCAGCACCGTGGCCAGGGCCTTGGCCGGCAATTGCTGCGCTATGCGATCGAGCATATGAATGCCGACGAGCTGGAAGTGAACGAGCAGAATCCCCAGGCCTTGGGCTTCTACCTCAAACAGGGGTTCGAGGTGATCGGGCGCACGGAGCATGACGGCCTGGGCCAGCCCTATCCGTTGCTGCATATGCGTTTGCGCCAGCAGCAACACCTGCGCAGTGGCTGACGAACCGAGGCGATGCCATCGCAGGCAAGCCAGCGCCCACAAAAAGCGACGGCACTGAAATGGGGCCGGGATTAACCGGCGCCAGGCAGGTACAATAGCTGCCCCCTTTTGCTACGGCCCATGTCATGACTGACCCCATACGCCTCTCCAAACGCCTTATCGAACTGGTCGGTTGCTCCCGTCGGGAGGCTGAGCTGTTCATCGAAGGCGGCTGGGTCTCGGTGGACGGTGAAGTGATCGACGAACCACAGTTCAAGGTCACCACCCAGAAGGTCGCACTCGACCCGGACGCCAAGGCCACCGTGCCCGAGCCGGTGACCATCTTGCTGCACGCCCCGGCCGGCATAGATGCCGAGACGGCCATGGCATCGATCAGCGCCGAGACGCTCTCGGAGGAACACCGCTTCGGCAAGCGCCCGCTCAAGGGCCACTTCCTGCGCCTCACCGCCAGTGCCGACCTGCAAGCCAAGGCCAGCGGCCTGCTGGTGTTTACCCAGGACTGGAAGATTCTGCGCAAGTTGACCGCCGATGCCGCCAAGATCGAGCAGGAGTATGTGGTGGAAGTCGAAGGCGACATGGTTGCCCACGGCCTCAATCGCCTGAACCACGGCCTGACCTACAAAGGCAAGGAACTGCCGGCGGTCAAAGCCAGTTGGCAGAACGAAAACCGCCTGCGCTTCGCGATGAAAAACCCGCAGCCAGGCGTGATCGCGCTGTTCTGTGAAGCGGTTGGCCTCAAAGTCATCGCCATTCGTCGTATCCGCATCGGCGGCGTGTCCATCGGCAAGGTGCCGGTCGGCCAATGGCGTTACCTGTCCGGCAAAGAGAAGTTCTAAGCCGCCCTTTTTCCCGGCGCCGCCTGATGGGCGGCGCCCTCAGTTGAATACCAGGATTGCCCACCATGATTCACAACGACGTACTGCGCAGCGTGCGCTACATGCTCGACATCAGCGACAACAAGATGGTCGAGATCATCAAGCTCGGCGGCATGGACGTGACCAAGGACGACCTGCTGACCTACCTCAAGAAAGATGAGGAGGAAGGCTTCGTGTTCTGCCCGGATGAAGTCATGGCGCACTTCCTCGATGGCCTGGTGATCTTCAAGCGCGGCAAGGACGAAAGCCGTCCGCCACAGCCGATCGAAACCCCGGTGACCAATAACATCATCCTCAAGAAGCTGCGCGTGGCCTTCGAGCTGAAGGAAGACGACATGCACGCCATCCTCAAAGCCGCCGATTTCCCGGTGTCCAAGCCTGAGCTGAGCGCGCTGTTCCGCAAGTTCGGCCACACCAACTATCGCCCATGCGGCGACCAGTTGCTGCGCAACTTCCTCAAGGGCCTGACCCTGCGGGTTCGCGCGTAAGCCATGAGTTACAACGTCTCGCCCGTCGGCTTCGTGCGCTCCTGCTTCAAGGAGAAGTTCGCCATCCCACGCCAACCGCAACTGGCACCGGCCGCCCGTGGCGTGCTGGAGCTGGTGGCGCCGTTCGACGGTGGCGAGGCAGTACAGGGCCTGGAGCAGGTCAGCCATGTGTGGTTGCTGTTCCTGTTCCACCAAGCCCTGGAAGACAAGCCCCGCCTGAAAGTGCGCCCGCCTCGCCTGGGTGGCAATACGTCCATGGGCGTGTTCGCCACCCGCGCCACGCACCGCCCGAATGGCATCGGCCAGTCAGTGGTGAAGCTGGACAAGGTGGAGCCGGGGCGGCTGTGGATCTCCGGGATTGATCTGCTCGATGGCACACCGGTGCTGGATATCAAGCCGTATGTGCCGTATGCCGACATCGTCGACACGGCCACCAACGACATCGCCAGCGGCGCGCCGCAGCTGATCCCCGTGCAGTGGCTGAAGACTGCCCTGCAACAGGCACAAGGCCATGCCCAGCGCCTTGGCGAGCCACTGGTGGAACTGATCGATCAGTGCCTGGCACAGGATCCACGGCCGGCGTACCAGACGCCAGGGCCAGAACGGGAATATGGCGCACAGTTCTGGGACGTGGATGTGCGTTGGCACTATCCCGAGGCTGGGGTGATTTGTGTGCTGGAAGTGCTTCCAGCGGGATAAACCCCGAAAACCAGTGTGGGAGCTGCTTTTTGTGGGAGCTGGCTTGCCTGCGATTGCATCACCTCGGTTTAACTAAAGACCGAGGCGTCTGCATCGCAGGCAAGCCTGCTCCCACACAAGCTGGCTCCCACATTTTTGGATCAGTGTTTATTTCTCGACGAACGCCCGCTCGATCAAGTAATCACCCGGCTCACGCATCCGTGGCGAAACTTTCAGGCCGAAGCTGTTCAACACTTCGCTGGTTTCGTCAAGCATGCTTGGGCTGCCACACAGCATCGCGCGGTCATCCTCGGGGTTGATCGGCGGCAGTCCGATGTCGCTGAACAGCTTGCCGCTGCGCATCAGGTCGGTCAGGCGCCCTTCGTTTTCGAACGGCTCGCGGGTCACGGTCGGGTAGTAGATCAACTTGTCGCGCAGGGCTTCGCCGAAGAACTCGTTCTGCGGCAGGTGCTCTGTGATGAATTCGCGATACGCGACTTCGTTGACGTAACGCACGCCGTGGCACAGGATCACTTTTTCAAAGCGCTCGTAGGTTTCCGGGTCCTGGATCACGCTCATGAAGGGAGCCAGGCCAGTGCCCGTGCTGAGCAGGTACAGGTGTTTGCCCGGCTTCAAATCGTCAAGCACCAGGGTGCCTGTCGGTTTTTTGCTGATGATGATCTCGTCGCCTTCCTTCAAGTGCTGCAATTGGGAAGTCAGCGGGCCATCCGGCACCTTGATGCTGAAGAACTCCAGATGCTCTTCCCAGTTCGGGCTGGCAATGGAGTAAGCGCGCATGAGCGGGCGGCCGTTGGGTTGTTGCAGGCCGATCATCACGAACTGACCGTTCTCGAAGCGCAGGCCCGGATCGCGGGTGCACTTGAAGCTGAACAGAGTGTCGTTCCAGTGATGAACACTGAGGACACGCTCGTGGTTCATGTTGCTCATGTACGGGGGACTCCTGGAAATGGGTCTGCGCCAAATGTAGTTGCGCAATTGCACAGCATTCTAATGGCGGCGACAATATCTGTTAACTGGATTATTAAGATAAGGGTTATCGGTTATATCGATATGCGATTTACTCTCCGTCAACTGCAAGTCTTCGTCGCCGTCGCCCAGCAGGAAAGCGTCTCGCGCGCTGCTGGCCTTCTGGCCTTATCTCAATCCGCCGCCAGCACCTCGATCACTGAGCTGGAGCGCCAATCCAGCTGCCAATTATTCGACCGCGCGGGTAAGCGCCTGAGCCTCAACGCGCTCGGTCATCAGCTTTTGCCCCAGGCGGTGGCGCTGCTGGACCAGGCCAAGGAGATCGAGGACTTGCTCAACGGCAAATCCGGCTTCGGTTCCTTGGCGGTCGGCGCCACCCTCACCATCGGCAATTACCTGGCGACCCTGTTGATTGGCAGCTTCATGCAGCAACACCCCGAGAGCCAGGTGAAGCTGCATGTGCAGAACACTGCCCATATCGTGCACCAGGTAGCGCACTACGAAATTGACCTGGGTCTAATAGAAGGCGACTGCAGCCACCCGGACATCGAGGTGCAAACCTGGGTGGAAGATGAACTGGTGGTGTTTTGCGCGCCGCAGCATCACCTGGCCAAGCGTGGCGTGGCGAGCATGGACGAGTTGACCCATGAGGCGTGGATCCTGCGGGAACAAGGCTCAGGCACACGCCTGACCTTTGACCAAGCCATGCGCCATCACCGTAGCGCGCTGAATATCCGTCTGGAGCTGGAGCATACCGAGGCGATCAAACGAGCGGTGGAGTCAGGGCTGGGGATTGGCTGCATTTCACGGCTGGCGCTGCGTGACGCGTTTCGCCGTGGCAGCCTGGTGCCGGTGGAAACCCCGGACCTCGACCTGGCCCGGCAGTTCTACTTCATTTGGCACAAACAGAAGTACCAGACCTCGGCGATGCGAGAATTCCTGGAGCTGTGCCGCGCCTTCACCGCTGGGGTGCAGCGCAGCGACGAGATCGTGCTGCCGAGCATTGCCTGAGGGTTAGATCAGGATCACGGCCCAGACCAGGGTGATCATGGTCAGCGCGACGAATTGGGCGGCGCTGCCCATGTCCTTGGCGTTTTTCGACAGCGGGTGTCGATCCAGGGAGATGCGGTCGATCGCCGCCTCCACCGCCGAATTGAGCAACTCGACGATCAACGCCAGCAGGCACACCGCGATGAGCAAGGCACGCTCGACCCGGCTGACATTCAGGAAAAAACTCAGCGGGATCAGGATGACGTTGAGCAACACCAACTGGCGGAACGCCGCCTCGCCAGTGAATGCTGCGCGCAGGCCATCGAGGGAATACCCCCCTGCATTGAAGATACGTTTGATACCGGTTTGACCCTTGAAAGGCGACATAGACGTAGGCAACTGAACCAAAGGAGTGGGGAAACTAGATCACGCAAAGTCAAAAAAGCGTGAATCGGGGGCCGCTTAGTGCTGCGAAATTGACTCAAGTTGTTGCAAGAGCAGCGCCGCCTGGGTACGCGTTCGCACGCCCAACTTGCGGAAAATCGCCGTCACATGGGCCTTGATCGTCGCTTCCGACACGCTCAGCTCATAGGCAATCTGCTTGTTCAACAAGCCTTCGCAAACCATGGTCAGCACGCGGAACTGCTGCGGTGTCAGGCTGGCAAGACCATCACGGGCAGCCTTGGCTTCGTCGGACACGTTGATTTCTTCAAACGCTTGCGGCGGCCAGGACACATCGCCATCGAGCACGGTGCGCACGGCTTTCTGGATATCTTCCATCGCACTGGACTTGGGAATGAAACCACTGGCGCCAAACTCCTTGGAACGCACCACCACGTCGGCCTCTTCCTGGGCCGAGACCATCACCACGGGGATCTGAGGATATTGACCGCGTAGCAGCACCAATCCCGAGAAACCGTAGGCGCCGGGCATGTTCAGGTCGAGCAGCACCAGGTCCCAGTCGGATTTTTCGGTGAGGCGGGCTTCCAGCTCGGCAATGCTGGCCACTTCGACCAGGCGTACGTCCGAACCAAGGCCCAAGGTCACGGCCTGGTGCAGTGCACTGCGAAACAGCGGGTGGTCATCGGCTATCAGGATTTCGTATGTGGCCATTGATTAAATGATCCTGTTTTCAGGGGTGCCCTGATCGGCGCCCAGCATGCCCAGCGTAGCCTGGAGGGTCAAGCGCTACGCCCGTGGGGATTTTAGCGGGTTGCGGGTTCGTGGTGCCATCATGCAAACGTCGACTGGTTATACCGTCGGAATATAGGGAGCAAGGCGCGCATGAACAGAGTCCGCCGGATCCAGCGGCATCTGGAACTTGGCGGCCAGGTAATGGGTGCTGAATACATCCAGGTAGGCGTCCAGGACTTCACTGGCTACCCGATCATCCGCCAATTCAAGACACAGAGCGGCGACTTCGGCGGTGCAGAAGTGGTCGTCGCGCTTGGAACGCCGCAACTTGTAGCGCGACAGCTGTTCCGGCGCCAGGCTGAGCACCGGCAAATGCTCCAGGTAGGGGCTTTTGCGGAACATTTTGCGCGCCTCACTCCAGGTGCCGTCCAGCAGGATGAACAGCGGGCGCTTGCTCTGTCCCACCTTCACTTCACTGACCACACGCTCCGGCGCGACGAATTCGCCGGGGAATACGATATAGGGCTGCCACTGCGGGTCAGCCAGCAAGGTCAGCAGGTCAGGATCGACCTCGGTGCGCGACCAGGCGAACGCCGTGGTGTCGTCGATCACATCGGCGATCAGCCAACCGGTATTACTGGGTTTCATGGGTTCCACGTCATGCATCAGCAGGCACATCGCTGAGGTTGCGGCGATTTTGGGTCGCCAGGCACACAGGCAATACTCAGGAATGACCCGGCAGCCGGGGCAGCGTTCGGCACGCGAACCACGATTGAGGAACGGACGGACGGCACGGGCCAGGCGCTGGGTGTGCAGTCGGGAAACGGCGTGGCTCATTGGATGCGCCGGTGGAACGGGTAAATCGACACGGAGAAAACTCGTGGACGGCTGAAGTGGCGGCAGTTTACCAGCGATACGCCTGGCTGTAGTGGCCAGGGCTCACCTATAATTGCGCGCCACTGAACGCACAGCGCAGTGGCTGGTCTATGCACCAGTAACCGAATCAGGAGAGTTTCATGCTGCGTTCCATGCTGCGTCTTGTCGCCCCATCCGTCGCCCTCGCGCTGGTATTGCCCGTGTGCGCCCAGGCGGCCTCGCTGCTGGAGGCCCAAATGAACCGGAAGCTGCAAAGCGTTGCGGCTGAGAGCAACAAAGACCTGCCCCGGGAAATCGACGAAAAAACCCTGGAAGTGGCCTACACCGTTGAAGGCATGCAACTGATCGATCACCTGAGCGTCTTGCCTGATCGCGCCGAACAGATGCGCGCCAACCCCAAGGCTGTGTATTTCCAGCTCGGCCAGAGCGTATGCCTGAACAAGGGCTACCGCGAGCTGATGGCCAAGGGTGCGGTGATGCGTTACGAAATCACTGAGAACAAGACCAACCGTCCTGTGGCTTCAGTAAAGTTCGTGGAAGCGGATTGCCCGGCACCGGCTGCGGCAAAAAAGAAAAAGTAACGGCTTGACCTTCGCGCGCTACCGTCCGGTGGCGCGCACTCCCCCCGCTTCAAGTCCTACCAGGCAGCTAGACTCCCTACTGGGCGGCCAATAAGTGGTTGCCAGCCAAGGGTTTTCCGGCCCATGATCAAGTCATCCCGACCTTTCATTCACAGCGCTTTTCATGCTGTTCTGTAACATTTTCAGGGCAAAAGAAGGTTGCCTCCCTGCGGCAAACAGCGACACAAGCAGTGTCGTAGCCTCCGGCGAAGGTGCCCTGCAAGAAGGAGAAGTTGAATGCCTTACGAACCGAATGACCGCCTGCTCCGACATTTTGAACAACACGGTACCGACCTCACGCAGCAGGTCGACGCACAACTCCAGCTGATCGCCCCCAACAGCCCGAACATCCCCTTGTATCGCGACATGATCCTCACCGTGCTGCGCATGGCCCAGGACGACCGCAATCGCTGGAACGCCAAGATCACCTTGCAAGCCATCCGCGAACTGGACAATGCCTTCCGCGTACTCGAACAGTTCAAGGGTCGCCGCAAGGTGACGGTATTCGGCTCGGCTCGCACCCCGGTGGAAAGCCCGTTGTATGCACTGGCCCGGGAAGTCGGCGCGGCACTGGCACGCTCGGACCTGATGGTGATCACCGGCGGTGGGGGCGGCATCATGGCCGCCGCCCACGAAGGCGCGGGCCTGGAACACAGCCTGGGATTCAACATCACCCTGCCGTTTGAACAACATGCCAACCCAACGATTGATGGCACTGAGAACCTGCTGTCCTTCCACTTCTTCTTTACCCGCAAGCTGTTCTTCGTCAAGGAAGCCGATGCCCTGGTGCTGTGCCCAGGCGGCTTCGGCACCCTGGATGAAGCACTGGAAGTGCTGACCCTGATTCAAACCGGCAAGAGCCCTCTGGTCCCGGTGGTGCTGCTGGACGCACCCGGTGGCGGGTTCTGGCAAGGCGCCCTGGACTTTATCCGCAGCCAGCTGGAAGCCAATCGCTACATCCTTCCCACTGACCTCAAGCTGATACGCCTGGTGTACAGCGCCGAAGAGGCGGTGGACGAGATCAACCAGTTTTATGCCAACTTCCACTCCACACGCTGGCTGAAACGCGAGTTTGTGGTGCGCATGAACCACCCACTCAGTGAACGAGCATTGGCCCATTTACAGAGCGAGTTTGCCAGCCTGCGGCTGAGTGGAGAGTTCCAACAGCTGGCGTATACCGGCGAGGAACATGATGAACCGAGGTTCAGCCATTTGACGCGGCTGGTGTTCAACTTCAACGGGCGCGATCAGGGCCGGCTACGGGAGCTGGTGGACTACATCAACCTGCCGGAGAACTGGGCTCAGGCTCAGGGCAAGGCACAGCAACGGGTGGCGCCGGAGCCGGCGTGATTTTCTGAGGTAAAAAAAAAGACCCACTATTTTCATAGTGGGTCTTTTGCTTGTTCAAGAGATCAGTCGTCCAAATCCCTGCCGCTCAATAATCGGCTGATCATCTCCATCGAAAAACCCCGATAGCTCAGGAATCGCCCCTGCTTCGCCCGTTCCTTGGCATCAATCGGTAGATGGCCAGAGAACTTGCGCCGCCAGGTGTCTTCCAACTGCGCCTGCCAGCTGATCCCGCACTCTCGCAGGGCAAGGTCGATATCGGCGCGTTGCAGGCCACGCTGGCTCAGCTCCTCGCGAATCCGCGCCGGGCCGTAGCCGGAGCGGGCTCGGTAGGAGACAAAGCTTTCGAGGTATCTGGATTCGGAAAGCAGTCCCTCTTCCGTCAGGCGGTCAAGGGCGGTTTCAATCATTTCGGGCTCCGCGCCGCGCTGACGCAGTTTACGCGTCAGCTCGACTCGACCATGCTCGCGGCGAGCGAGCAGGTCCATCGCAGTGCGCCGAACGGCGACGAGTGTATCCAGTACAACTGTCATCGCGTGCTTCAGATGTCAGTATCAGCTTCTTCCACTTCTTCAACCGGCTCGCGGTTGGCGGCAGCTTTCACGTCTGGAGCGGCGGTCAGCAGCTTGTCGCGAATCTGCTTTTCAAGTGTGGCAGCAATGTCCGGGTTGTCCGCCAGGAACTTGGCCGAGTTGGCCTTGCCTTGGCCGATCTTGCTGCCGTTGTAGGCATACCAGGCACCCGATTTCTCGACGAAACCGTGCAACACGCCCAGGTCGATCATCTCGCCGTTCAGGTAGATACCCTTGCCGTAGAGAATCTGGAACTCGGCCTGACGGAAAGGCGGAGCCACTTTGTTCTTCACGACTTTGACGCGGGTTTCGCTACCCACAACCTCGTCACCTTCTTTCACCGCGCCAGTACGGCGGATATCCAGACGGACCGAAGCGTAGAACTTCAGCGCGTTACCACCGGTGGTGGTTTCCGGGCTGCCGAACATCACGCCGATCTTCATACGGATTTGGTTGATGAAGATCACCAGGCAGTTGGCGTTCTTGATGTTACCGGTGATTTTACGCAGCGCCTGGGACATCAGACGGGCTTGCAGGCCCACGTGCATATCACCCATTTCGCCTTCGATTTCAGCCTTGGGCACCAGGGCAGCCACGGAGTCGACCACGATCACGTCGATGGCGTTGGAGCGCACCAGCATGTCGGTGATTTCCAGGGCTTGCTCACCGGTGTCTGGCTGGGAAACCAGCAGGTCGTCAACGTTGACGCCCAGTTTGCCGGCGTATTCAGGGTCCAGGGCGTGCTCGGCGTCGACGAACGCACAGGTGGCGCCCATTTTCTGCGCCTGGGCAATGACCGACAGGGTCAGGGTGGTTTTACCGGAAGATTCAGGACCGTAGATTTCAACGATACGGCCTTTTGGCAGGCCGCCAATGCCGAGCGCGATGTCCAGACCCAGAGAGCCAGTGGAAATAGCCGGGATCGCCTGACGGTCGTGATCGCCCATACGCATTACGGCACCCTTGCCGAATTGACGTTCGATCTGACCCAGGGCCGCAGCCAAGGCTTTCTTCTTGTTGTCGTCCATTAAAGTCCTCACGTAATCAATAAGGCCGGGGCGGCCAACACCTGTATAAGTAGACAGTATTGTTCCACAAAGATCGGAGATCGCCTACCCCTGATTTTCTATTTCTGCTGCAGCTCGTCGCAACAAGCCCTCTAGCGCGGCCTTTACCGTTTGTCGGCGGACCTCGTCGCGGTTGCCGGTGAAGTGTTCAACTTCGGCCGTGACGTCCTCGCCCACGCCGAAAGCCAGCCATACAGTGCCCACCGGTTTGTCCGGCGAACCGCCATCCGGCCCCGCCACACCGCTGACGGCAACAGCAAAACGCGCCAGGCTTTTTTCCTGTGCGCCGCGGACCATCGCTTCCACCACTTCCCGACTGACAGCGCCGACTTTTGAAAACAGCATTTCCGGCACATTCAGCTGCCGGGTCTTCTGACGGTTGGAATAGGTGACATACCCCGCCTCGAACCAGGCCGAACTCCCCGGAATCCGCGTGATGGCTTCCGCGATTCCACCGCCGGTGCAGGACTCGGCAGTGGTGACATGGGCATTGAGCACCTGCAAGCGGCGCCCCAATTCAGCAGCCAGTTGAGTGATTTCCTTCACGGTCGTCTCCAGACGTGGGCGGGGGTTCGCCTACCCTACAGGAGCCGCTCGCACGCGCAAGTGACGGACTGTCTCAAGACGCTAACGGGCGACGGCACGCACGTAAGCCTGGCACGCGCGCAAGGCGATCAAGGCGCTGTCACCGTCGTCGGTGATGCCGATAATTCGCTGAGCATGCGCCGGGTCAAGTCGGGCTCGCGGGGCTGCATGAACCACGCTGCCGGGGGCGGTGGAGGCTGGCACCGGACAGCCACTGGAAGCGTCGAGAAGGACTGACAACCGCACATCAGCAGTGGCCAGGCGGTCGCGCAAAATAGCTTGGTTACGTTGGGCATCGCTCAACTCCCGGGCATGTCGTTGATCATCGGCACTGAGCTGTTGCTCAAGGGCCAGCCGCTTATCCTGCTCGACCTGCTTCTGGTACAGGGCTGCCTGCGTCTGCGCTGCCGACAAATGTGCGATCTGCGCCGCGTACCGCCAGGCCTGTACCTGCCACACAACCGCCATCAGCAGGCATACACCGATCAAGCGGCACGCGCCTAAGAAACGCACAACACCGCCTTCGCCCGCGCCCATAACCGCAAGCGATCCTCCAGCCCATTGAGCCCGCCATTGATACGTCGCGTGATCGCAGTGAATTGATCCTTGTCGGCCAGTTCGTTCAGGCCGTTGCGTTGCCAGAACCAAGCCGCCGACTCGGCCGCCCATTGCGGCTGCTCCAGCAACGTCGGTTCCCGCAACAAACGATCATCGCCGAACAGTGCCTGGCTGCAAGACAGGTAATTGCGGCGTCCGGTAATCTGGATCAGCCCCCTGCCCCGGTATTTCTGGCCGTCGCCGTCGGCTTCGGGTGTGTTGCCCAGGCGTGCGGCCAATGCGCCAGTATCGTACTTGCTCAAATATTCATCACTGCCCAGTTCACGCACGTAACGCAATTCGCCGGACTCATGACCGACCTGGGCGAGAAACGCAGCAATGCGCTTGGGTTGACCGATCTCAAACCTGGACATTGCCATGTTCAGTGCGGGCAAAAAAGAGCCCGCTCCAAGGCGGGCTCCCGGCAGGATTTGAAGCAGTTGGGGCAGTGTTATCAGCATGGTTCCTCACTCGGCCGGGGACAAACCACTGGCCTTGATCGCACATCGGTAGCTCTCTTTGCGCTTGCCGCTGGCAGTCACACTGTCGATCGACCAACGACCCCGCATAAAGCCAGGCCAGGACTCGTCCAACAGCAACAGCCCTTCGGCGCCAAATGAGGGGTTTCCAGGGCAGATCACACTGACCTGCAAGCCCTCACGGCCCACTCGACGCATCTCGCCCTCAGCGGCAGTTCTGGCTTCAGCCTCGCTCTGGTAACGCTGCGTCATGACCTTGAACGGCGCGCCCCCCACCTCCACCACGTGTTGTTTACCGGCGGCTGCATCCCACCAGCGCGCTTGGGCGCCGGAGTAGGTCGCGCGGCTGGTTTCAGTAAAGCTGGCGGAAACAAACGCACGATCTCCCGGACGGTTATCACGGGTGATCGACAGCTGCACATCCGGCAAAACCTTGCCAGACAGCGACTTGATCTGCCCTTTGCGGCCCAGCACATACAGCTCGTCGACGGGTTTGGCCACCGCATCGAACCGCTTGGCCAACCGCGTCAAAAACGCCATGTCGCTTTCATTGGTCTGGTCGATATGCTGGATCTGTTCGCCTTCCAAGTCATGTGCCACACGCGGTGAGAAGCCATGGCGAGTGGTCAACTGGCGAAACAGCGCCCCCAGGCTGATCGGCCCGTGACTGGCGGTTCGTCGCTTCTTGAACTCGGGTTCATCAAAAGGCGCTGCCGTCGCCACCAGCACCACGCGCAGCGGAAACAGCGACGGCGTACGCTGAGTGATCTTGAAACGCCCTTTATCCACCAGGCCGGATTCCCGGTAGCCAACGCGCAGGCCGATATGCCCGCCCAAGCCAGGCAACCCTTCAAGGCCTTCGATGTCGAGGGTCAACTTCAACTGATCGGACACGAAACCCGCCAAATCGGTGTGTTCCCACTCCAGTAGCCGCTCGTTGAGCAGCGCGGCGTTGTCGCCGTAAATTTCCACCACCGGTGTAAATCCAAGTGTCATGGTGACTCCTTAATCCCAGGCCGAAACCGGCTGATTGGCGGTCGGTTGTGTCTCCAGTTCAGGCACAATCACGTTGACGCCCGCAGGCAATACCGCGCCCTGTTCGGCCAATTCAGGATTCAAGCGCCACAACACTTCCTCGGCCGCATCATCACAGCGCCCTAGCTCGCGGTAGAGCAGCAGGTTCACCGAATCACCCGCAATACTTCGTACCCTACGCATTGACGAACTCCTCCAGTACCACCGACCAATTGATCACCATCGCCGTACCGTCATCGATGACGCTGGACTGTTTTTCGTCCACCGACTTGATGGTCCACAGCCCCCAACTGAGGCCTACGCCGTCGACCAAAGGCAACGGCACACGAAGGGCTTGCAGCGCACGCAACTCATCCAGCCGCGCCATACCCTGTGCCCGTGCGGCCTTGCCACCAAAGGCGAGCGTTTCGAGCGCCTGGCCGACCTGGCTGGACTTGGGTTTACCGGCCACGATCTCCAGGCTGACCCAACCACCACTGCTTGCACGGTCCAGGGTGTCGTAGGCAAACCCACGGGACAGCCCAAAAATAAAGGTGCCCAATGCCATCTGTTGTCGCATCACGCTACTCCTGTATCAGTCAGGGCCGAGTCACGTCGCGTCGCCAGCAAGCTGTCCATCGGCAACGGCGTGAATTGAGCCTCAATCTGTTGCACCACCAGCGCAGCCAGTTGCTGATAGCTGGCCTGTTCAGGTGCGTTGATCGTGATGTGCGGGGAGAAGGTGAGTTGGCGGTTGTCAGCCTGGGCGTTGCTCAGGTGCTTGCCGACATCTGCAGGCGCCGGCAGACGGTCCCTAGGCCCGAACAGCTTGTCACCGAGCCAAGCGCCCGCCTCACTGCCGAGCAAGCCTCCGATTGCTCCGCCGACAGCAGTCCCCACACCGGGGAAAACCAGCGTGCCGATGGCTGCACCCGCAGAGGCTCCAGCCCAGGCGCCACCGGCCGTGCTGAGGCCGGCGCCGATGGCCTTGACGTCGCCATTGCGTACGCCTTGGGCCACATCCATGGCCGTGTCGACATACCTCAACGGGCCAAGACGGCGGACGGCGGATGACTCCAACTTCGCCAGAGTGCCCGACAACCCGGCCGCCAGGCCTTTGCCCGCACCGCGCATCAGGGGACGGGATGTCGGAAGTGCTGCGGAGGAGGCAAACGACCGACCGGGAAGACCGGTCGCGGCCTGACTCGCACGCGTGCCCTCGAATGGAAGCTGCCGCTGGACCACGACATTGAGTGGAGGCGACACCTTGGCCGCAGGCACAGCACGTGGCGACTTGAGATCCATGGCCCTTCTGACCACGCTGGTCTTGACCTCGCGCGAGCTGGATTGACGGGTCTTGCTACGCGGGCCACGCGGTTTTTTCCGTGTGTCTTTAGGGCGCGCTTTTTCTTGCTCCCTGGCGGTCTTGCCCACACCCTCAGGCACCTGTGACTGCACCGGCTCCAATGATCCGCGAATATCCGGAGGAAGGGCTCCCGTGCAGCAGCACTCCTTACCTTTGTTACCGTCCTTGTCCTCTTTAAGCCACTTCGCGGCCGTGGGATACCTGTCCGCCACGGCATCAAGCGCTTTGCCTGAAAGCCTGTCTTTGGCCTTATCCCACAAACCGCTGACCACCTCCTTGCCGACGAACTTAACGGCATCGGTTCCCATCTCAAGCCCCTGCTCGCGCCAGGAACGGGTAGCAGGCTCGGGCTTTTTTGGCTCACTTGCGCCAGGTGCAGCAGTGACATCAGCTGTCTTGGTTGCCAGCGTTTGTTCGCGGGCGGACAGTGTGCTGTTGAGGGTCTCCAGCGTCTCGCGCAGCCGGACTTGCTCTTGCGTCAAGGCATTGAGGCCGGTACTGACAGTCATCAGCGCCGAAGTGAGCGGCGGCTGCGGCTGCGGCGCAGCCTCCAGGCTCACCGGTGCGGCAAGACCTGCGGTAAACGGTGTGAGCACACTGCCGAGGTCCGCATCGCCGATCATCCAGCGTAAATCCTCCTGGACGAGCCGGACCCCATATTTAGTCTCTTGCATCCCGCTTACTCCTGTTTAACGCCAAGGCGAGTGATCGCGATGTCGTAGCGGCGCAATGCTTTTGCGGCATCCCAATCCAGGATCTCCGCCTCATTGACCGAGTAAACCAGCGGCACCACATCGAGGATCACGTCGATGTCGCGTTGCGAAAGAAAGCCGCCGGTTGATTTAAAAAATCGTCGATGCGCTCCTGCAATTCGGTCCAGTCGGGCACAGTCAGGTTGGCGAGATCGGGGATCATCAGGCCGCTGCAATGAGCGGTGATGAACTCGGCGCGCTCTTTGTTGGTGGCGAGTTTTTTCATCACCTTGGTGGCGCGCAGGGCGGGCATTTCCAGGGACAGCTCGGTGAAGGTACGGCCAGCAGCGTCGAGGGGCTGCAACAGTTGGATGGGCTGGTCGTGGGTCGATTCCGCCTGCCCGTCGAGGAAGAACGATGCAGGACGTGTCGACATCTCATGTACGTATTGGGCGATGGTCACGTAGTCCGGACGCTTGAGTTGGTCGAGCTCTTTTTCCGACAGGCCGGTGGCGAGTTTCGCCAGTTCGAAGAACTGGTCGTCCTCGTCATCACCGGCCCGGGCCAGCGCCTCTTTTTGCGCGGCGTAGTACAGCGGCTTGAGTTGCACCTGCTCGATCGTCGCGCCGGTGTCGGCGGTGATCGGCGAGAGCAGGGGGTGCAGCGGTGGCATCCAGGCCATGGGGTAGCTCCTTGGTGAAGTATGGGGGCGAGCGAACCCGCCCCCGGAGGCATTACGGCATCAGCACGGCGCGGCGCGCATCGCCGAGGATGTCGACGCCGTTGAGCACGAATTTCTGGGTGCGTACGTCGATGTCGATCACCGGAATGCCGTTTTCCAGACGGTTGTAGGTGCGGCAGGAGAGTTCCAGGGTGGTGGTGGCCTTCTCACCCATTTTCAGCTTCGCTTCCTCGAGGGATTTGAGCTTGCCGCCCACGGTGTGATAGGTGAAGTAGGTCTTGCCATCCTGGTCCTGACCGGCCTCGCGAACGTTCAGCAGGATGTCATCACCCAGGCGCACGCCCAACGCCAGCATGATTTCCGGGCCCGCACCTTGGAGGATCAACTTGGCGCCCAGCACCTTGCCGCTCTTGGCCATTTCCTCGGCAATGAAGCGCCCGCCGGACATGGGCTCCATGTCGAACTCAATCTTCGGAGGGGTAAATTCTTCCACCGTCGCGGACAACGGCAGGCCTTGAAGGGTGGCGGCAATGGCCTGTCTGACTCGGTTGGTAAACATTAGAGAACGTCCTCCAGGAACTGCTCGATGATTTCATCGCGGGCATTGAGTTGATAAATCATGTGTTCGTTCGGCGCGTACCGCCCGTAGTCGATGACGATGAACCAGGTGCCGTTCTTGTATTTCTCGACACTGTTCAATTCCGGGTGCAAGTACACGCTGCCGCCGGGGATGGTTTCGTCGGCGACCAGGGTTTGCAGCCAATCGTTGATGCGCTTGACCTCCTGGTCCATGAAGGACTTGGTGAGGTTCTTGGCCATGGCTTTCTGGCCGGCCTTGACCAGCTTGCGGCTGATCGCGTCCTCCAGGCCGACGTAGCTGATGAACTTGCCGGTGATGGAACGGTTACCCAGCAGCGAGAAGCCGCCAAGGATCGTGCGAGCGTAATAGCTCACGCCGTAGCGATTGAGCAGGTCGCCTTCGGTGGACGTGTCGAGGATGTTGTACTCGACGACGCGGGAAACATCCTCTGCGAACGTCACCTGATTGCCTGGGCTTTCCCACTGCTTGACCTTGGCCAGCGCAGCGATCGCCAGGGACGACGGCGCAAGGAACACGTTTTTCTTCGCCGCCTTGGAGTACACCGACGGCATGTTGTGCACCAGCAGGCAACGGTCGAAACCTAGGTCGGCACCGCCCAGCTCGCCGCTGTAGGTCACTTGGTCGGCGACGCTTGCGTCTTTGCCGTCCAGCACCACACGCGCTTTGATGCGCTTGCCGAAGGAGGCAAACTCACCGGCTACAGCTTTAGTGCCGGTGAAGCCTGGGGCACCGATGATGGTCAGGTCTTCCGGCACGCTGGCCAGCGCGGCCAGGCCGAGCTTGCGACCGGTGACCGGCTCATCGCCGCCGATCACATTGTTGATCGTGTCAGCCGGGGTGGCGCCCTCCTCCACGATCACGACGTAGACCGGCACCTTCACGACCTTGAGGATCTGATACACGGCATGAAACAACGTGCCCGACTCAGTACCCGTGGGGTCCAGCAGCGCCTGGGTGGTGAAACTGTTGATGCGGAACGGCGCGTTTTTAGGGATCGACGCGTGTGCCTTCGGCGCAGTGCCGACCAGGCCGATGACATTATCGCCGAGGCCACCCATGGCCTCGGGGGATTCGGTGGCATTCACGGTGATGCCGTTGTGCTCGAAGTTAAGAACCTCAGTCATGGTTAGTCAGCCTTCTTGGGGGTGGAGTTGAGGACGCTGGTCAGTTCCAGACGGCCGGCGGTGCGCAGGGCGGATGCTTCGACGTCCAGCAGTTGCAGTTCCTCGCCGGCGGTGGACCAATGGCCGTTACCGATGGGGAATGGGATGAGGACGGTGTAGGTTTTGCGGTCAGACATGAGTGGAATTCTCCGTGTGTAAAACACCAAAGCCCCTGCGAGGAGGGGCTTTGGGGAGGCGAAAAAAAACCGCTTTCGCGGTGGGTTATTTCAGGAAGGCGGGTTTTTCCGGCCAAATCACCCCATCAGGGTCGGAGCCTTGATCAGGGATATCACGAAGCCCCTGACGATAGGCCACAAACGCAGCGTTATTTTCATCCAACATTGGATAGTCGGGCATCGCCGCATAATCACTGTTAGATAAATCCTGATCACGGGCACTACGAATGACCTGCCACTTAATAAGTGGATGAAGTTCTGCAGGCACAAAAATGGGTTTCATAGTTTCTCCTTAGCTCAAAGCCAACATAGTTCCCCAGTCGCCTGGGCTGGTAACAACACCCGTGCACGCGCCTGCCAACATGACCTCAACGATACCGGAAGCAGAGGTCCGCATTGGATGAAGGTGGTAATAGGCGCCGAACAGGTCACTGGGGGCCACAACCGTAGAGCACCAGCGCCATTTACCCTTTTCTGCCCCAGTACTCCAGGCACCCGCAATGGAACCCTCCAATACCCGGACAAAAGCGCCCAACGTGATATAGGAATTAAGCGGCACCGCGCCCGTTCCATTAGCGAGCGCAGTATCGACCGTATAAGGGAACGCGAGCCAAGGACTAACATCTGCACTTGCCCACTTCAATTGCCACACATTGACAATAGTGCGCCAGTACTCACTGGCCCTGATATCAAACCCAGGATATTGCTCGCGCACATCCGACTGGACCTGAAGCATAAAGTCCACGTCCGCTTGTGGGCGCCCTGTAGCTTGAGAGGTAGTGGTGATTGAACGAAGCTTGTTGCTGGTAACCTCGCTGTGAATACCCCAGTTTTCGATCAACTTCCCATCGGCACTAGGGTACAAGTTGAAGTTTTTGGTCACTGCAAGCCTGGGCAAACGGCTTTTCAGATCTAAAAGTTGTGCATCGTAGGCACGGCGAGCATCCGCAATCGCCTTATCTATCTCACCCACCTTACCAGTGATGACACTGGTCAGATTATTTGCCGCGCTAACGACGGAAGCCAGTTGCTGTTCTGTACTCAAAATATGAACTCCTTATCTGCTTTGATCACTTAGTGACTCCTCAATGGCCAACACTAAAACACTCACCATCAAACACCGGCCTTGCTCTCAAGTTTCATTACTCGAAACAAGAGCCCGACACCTCTGGCCATATTGTCAACACTGGCAGCCGAGAGCGTCGCCAACTCATCGACGAGCAATACATTGAGGTTTTCACTCCCCACCACAATCGTCACGCTGTCCGCCGGCAACGGCGAAATATCCAACGTGAACTTTTGCAGTACTCTCGCCGCTGCCGCTTTATACGTCAGCAACTTCCCTGCCACGGAGTACACCGCCAGCAAAGTCCCGCTGGCGAGATAAAACCCGAACTCGCCAATTTCATACTCAGCCTCGCCATCAAACAGCGCAGCCATCCTGAGTTGTCGGTCGCCCAGGTCCTCGTAATCCACGATGGCGACCCGTTGGCGCTCATCACGCAGCGCCACTTCCGTGCCGTCCGGGTTGTAGCGACCGGTGCCGGCGCCGATGTGGGTGATTTCGCCTTTCAGGCCCTGGTTCTTTGCCTGCAGCACTTCATCCAAACCTTTGGAGGTGAAGCGCACCAGGCGCGTAATGTCATCTGTCATGGCTGCGCCCTGAGGTCGTAGTCGTTAATGGTGTAGTGCTGGGCAGCCCCAGCACTGTTAAGTCGGGCAACCAACGCCAACTCCGGCAACGCGCCGTGCAGGCACAGCTCGCCATCGCTCCAAAGGGCGTGGAGGACCTGAGTGAGCGCAATTCGACCTTCGGTTTCATGCACGATGGTGATCGTCGCCTGGTCCCGCTCGCTCTTGGCTGCGTTGATACGACGGATCAGTCGATTGTGATCGCCACGGGACCAACTGCGCCCGATGATGGCCTGCACGTCGAAGGTGTAAGGCTTCTCCATCGGACGCTGCTGATACCACGCGCTGATGTTGGGCGTGAACCCCAGCGATTCCACCGCATAACTCAACGCTTTCGGCGTGCCGGCTTGGCGCTGGATCTGCCAGGACAAGGCCACAGTGATGCGCTTTTCGGTGGCGCTGGCATCCGCATCCCACTCACTCACCCCTCGATCGGCGGCAAGGTAAGGAAGAAACTCGGCAGGCGTTTGCAGTGGATCCATCAACGCCGGAAACGGCGGCATTACGCGGTCGAGCAGCTTGCCAAACCCCAGGTCCAACGCCTTTTCCAACGGAGAGCTATTGGCCGGCAACAAGCTCGCTTTAGGCTCACTCATAGCGTACGCACCTCCACTTCGACACCCGTGCAATACGGCGCCTGGAACGCGCTGCCAATAACCGGCACCAGAGGCTCAAGAATCTGCAGCTGCGCAGCCCCTGCACTGTGAATCGCATAGTCAATCCAACTCGGATCCACCCGCCCTTCCAGCCGATGACAAGACTCTGCGTAGTCCTGCAGCAGTTTCTGCGCAGCGACTTGAGTGAGTCCCGAATCCGGGCCGGCGTTGATCTTGGCGACCACGCGGATTTTGTACGGCAGGATTTGCGCACTTTGCACGCTGACCAAGTCAGTCTCCGGTCGCACATCCGGCCGTGCGAAATGGCGACGAACGCCGTCAAGCAAATCGGCAGATGGCGTACCGTCGCCCTCACGAGAAAGCACGGTAACCATGACTTCGCCGGGCGCTGTTCGACGCCCATTGCCATCTTTGACCTGGGCCGCATAGCCGTCCGGATCAAAGGTGTAGCTGACCGTCACCACGCCCGGCGTTGCGCTTTGCACTTTCACCGACGGCCGCTCGCCGAGGGTGAACACCTCGCGCCGATACTGCATCCGCGAGCCCGCCGCCGGAGCATGGGGCGCCAGGTAGTAACGCAGGCGAGCGTCGTCATCACTTTCCAACGTCGGCGGCACAGGCGGGAAAGCGGCCGGGTCGCCGGGGTCGAGCACCTGGCGTTCCAGGCCCATGTCGGCCAGTCGAGCATCCAGGTTACTGCCAGTGGCCCACCACGCCAGCATCTGCTTGATGCGGGCGTTGTACTTGCGTTCGTGGGTTTGCAGGCGCACGCAAAACGCTTCCAGGGCCAGGGTCAGCAGTTCGCTTTCATTGTCGAGGCTGACCTTGAGTTTGGCCGCGCTTTGCGGCGCACGGTTGGCGACGTAGTCGACGACGAAGGCCTTGAACTCGGCCAACAACGGTTCGAACTCATCCACGGCGATGATGGCCGGTTCCGCCAGTTGGTTCTGGCCAGGGATCAACATGCTCATGTCGCGACCTCAAAGGTTTGTTGGCGGTTTTTCCAGGTACCGGCAAAACGCAGCAACAGCCCGGCGCCCTGACGGGTGGCGACGATGATCTGGGGTTGAAAGTCGGCGATGCCGTTCTGGGTGTTGTAGAACGCCTGCGCGGCGTGGCTTTGGGCGAGGATCAGCAGGTCATCCCCCAGGTTCTGGCCAAGCAGTTGCGGGATCAGCGAGCCGTACAGCGGGCGTTTCTGGCGAGTGCCCAGGGGGGTGGTCAGCGCTCGGGTGGCGCGCTGTACGAATTGCAGCCAGTCGTCGACGACTGCCCCGGTGTTCCTATCGATTCCGATCATGGCAACTCCTTATGCGCGGCTGATCACGCGGCCCTGGTGATCCACCACCGGACCGCTCAAATGCACACCGGCGGCATCCAGCAACACGCCGGTGACGCCGAGTTGCAGGGTGATGCTCTGGGCATTCAGGGTCAGGCTGGCGGCGCCAACCTTGACGTCGACCTGCTCGCGAGAGCCACTGAACGTAGTCGGGCCGTTTACCCAGTTGAAAATGTGACTGGCGTCGTCGTAGTCACTTTGGGTGCCGTCCTGATGGCGACGCCGCGTCAGCGAGGCAACGTCGGACACGGGTGGAAAGAGACTACTGTTGAGGCCGAACAAGGCGACGGACTGCGCGCCTCCTTCCCCGCCGCCGTAATTGAGCAGCAGGCATTGTTCGCCCACAGAGGGGATGCGGGTTTCGGTTTGCGCCCCCGCACTCGGGTTGAAAAACTGGATCGCTGGGCTGAGCAAATCACCGTGGCTGACCTTGCAGGTATTACTCGCGGCGTCGACCTCCTGGCACACGCCAATCCGGCAGAAGCTATCTGCACGTCGATACAGGTCTTCCAACTGGGCTTCCATTTCTGCCAGCCGCTCGACAATCGGCCCGAGTTGCATGCGTAGCAATGCATCAAACATGGACTACTCCTGCAGTGGGCGATATTGATCCGGATCGTTGATGTCAGAGACTTCCCAGGTGCGGGCAAATAACGGCTTGCCTGTAGGATCCTCGAGCAGCAAGGGACCGAGATAGAGGTTTTGGGTAAAGGAAACCGTCCAGGTGTCATAGTCCGTTTCCGCACCGGAGCGCGCGGAAGGGGCAGCGACAATTGCGGTAGGCAGGTCGCACTGATCAGGCGGCAGGCCCCAGCGGTTATCCAGGGCCAGGTCCATCAGTTGGCTGGCCAGATCGCAAGCATCAAAAGGTGCCGACCCACCGGCAACCATGACCCTGAGTGAAACCGACAAGGCGTGCGCCTTGCGCCCTGCAAGCGAGCGAATGCCAGGGCCGTTGCGCTCCACGCTGATCAAAATGCCAGTTTTATCGCCCGTTCCAGGAAAGTCATGGTGATTGCCTACGCGCAGTTGTGGGAAAGCGCTCTTCAGCGCCTCCCCAATCGCCACGGGCAGTTGGGAAGGTTTTTCGAGAAGTGTCATCTGCTTGCATCCTTGCAGCGGTTACTGCTGATCCGGGCGAGAAGTTGGGGTCTCGTCGACCCCGATGCGCTTGGCGGCCCAGCGTTCATAAAGGCCGATGGCCACGTCGGCGCCGGCCATAGCGGTCAGGCAGCCAATGGCGCCGGCGGTCCAGATCGACATGCCGGCGGCGTAGCACAGCATCAACGCTGAAACGCCGCAGACCATGCATGCTCCGGACCGCAAGGCCAGGCGCCGTACCAGTGACCAACCGCGGGCTCCCTCCTTGTCGGCGCGCCACATTTCGCCGGATACACCACCGATCAGGGCCAGTACGATCACCAGCCAGATAGGCATTTCCGCTAACGCTTGCTGCTCGTTTGTCATGTCACGCCTCCTGGCTGAGCACTCCCGGCACAGGGCCGGCTCTTGGGTAAATCCATTTATAGGTAGGCATTCCAAAAAGCCCGGTCGCCCGGGCTTTTCAGTAATGCGGTCCATATTCGAACGTTCGGCGCTACTGGCGCGGTACGGTTCTTTCCTGAGATGTTTTTCCGACCACGATCCTTGTCTGCCGGATAACTGCTTCTGGTGCTTTACGCTGCACACCCGGGTCAGTTGCCAACCCTCTGAACCGTTAAGGCCGGTTCATCGCTGCCTATTCTTTTAAAGCGGTGAAACTAAAGAGCGTCGGCATCCTTGCCGGTGTTGCTGGCTTCCTTGCCATCGCTCGGATGGCGTCCTTGCCGGTGTTGCGTGCCTTCCTTGTCTTCCTTGGCAGCATCCTTGCCGCCTCCACCACCTTGTTGGCTGGCTTGAGACGAAGAATATGCATGTATGCATATACAGTCAATGCACAAATGCATTTATTTTTACCGCACAAATGCACGAATGCATTTTCGACCTTATGGGCAGCGGGTTTGGTGGTTTTTCACAGACGAAAAAAAGCCCGCTCGTTGGCGGGCTTCGTCTTACAGAAGAAGGTTAACGCGCGTACATGCCCCACCAGAACACATGGCCGAGGATGCTGATCTGCTCATCCTGGATATCCTGGAAGCTATAGTCCTCATCCGGGTGCTCATCGCGATTGAAACTGCGCAGGCGAATCCCGGAAGGCAGGCGATAGAGCTGTTTCACCCGTAACTGGCCGTTGTGGTTGATGGCATACAAGTCGCCATCAACGATATCGCCAATGCCACTCTTGCCCGCATTCACCCCGACCGTCGCGCCATCACGCAGCACCGGCAACATGCTGTTGCCACGCACCGTCACACACTTGGCCTGGTCGAACTGCACGCCGTTATGACGCAGGCTGCGCTTGCCGAACCGCAAGCTGGCCTTCTCGCTTTCCTCGATGACGAATCTTCCTGATCCAGCAGCCAATTCAACCTCGCGCAGAAAGGGGATCGACACCTCGTCGTCATTAACGGGCGTGTCGTCATCCCACAGGCTTATGTCCTTGAGTTCCGAATGCATCGGGTCGCGACCGTCCTCCCGCGAAACGCCAACTGCCGCGCGCCCGCGCAGCTGGTCAGTGCTGACGCGGAAGTACTCTGCGATGCGGGAAATATGCTTGTCCGACGGATCAACGATCTTGCCGCTGAGGATCCGGGACAGCGTGGATTGAGGCACGCCGGTACGCCGGTGAAGCTCCGTGGGGGAGATCCGGTCGCGGTCCAGCAGTTCGCGTAAGACGATAGAAACGTTGCGTTTTTGCATAACGTGGATAGTGCCGGGGGTTTTTAGCATTGGCAAATGCTAATTTGCATAATCTATGCATTAATCCCTATTGCGCTGGAATTTGACACAAAATACTGGCTATGCAAACAGTGGTCTACTCACTACTATCCACCACACTGGATACAGCTTTTCAAACCAGGCCGGGAAACAACACGACATCAGTCAGCCGGCGTCATTGCATGTCGACAAGCCCGAGCCTATATATGAAACTCTGTAACAACGTAGCCAGCCATTCCGGAGGTGCTCATGGCCTATTCAGCTCTAGCTGTTGCTAACGCCTTCATTGAACGCGCCAAGGAAGGCAAGCTTGCAGGCTTGACTCCCATGAAGCTTCAAAAGCTGCTGTTTTACACCCAGTCCTGGCATCTGCGTGAAAGGGAGCTCCCCCTTATGGATGACCACTTTGCCCGCTGGCAATACGGCCCGGTCATTCCATCGCTCTATCATGAGCTGAAATCCTACGGCAGCCGCCCGGTGACGTCGCTGCTCAGCAACCTTAAGCCCGACGTCGAAGACATCGTCTTCGTAACCCCGAGAATTCCTGAAAGCGACACCTACGCCCATCGTTTGATTGACCGCATTATCAATAAATACGGCAAGTGGTCGGGCACCCAACTGTCCAACCTCTCCCACGAGGAAGGTACCGCCTGGGCACTCAGGGGCGCGGACGGTTCCGCCATTGACTGGAAGGAAATGGCGCAGCTCATTCACCCAAAGAGCCGCAACCGTGAATGAGGAACTCGACACCCTGGAACTGACCCTGCCCCCCGCATCAGGGCCCGACCAGGACTCCCAACCCGGAGGCGAGCAGGCAGTAGGCGCTGACGACGAAAGAAACCAAAACCTGAAAGATCAGAAGGCTGAACGGCTGCTGCGCAAGAAATATGCGGGGCGTGCTTTCTGGTTTGCTGCGTGCGGCGTGATCTTTTGGGCGGTGTTACTTGTGTGGAATGGTTGGTCAACGTACTACTCCGGCAAAGCCCCCTTTTCCGATAACGTGTTGATTGCTATTACTACCGCAACCTCAATCAACTTGTTTGCCGCTTTTCTCGGCGTTATCCGAGGCTTGTTCCCCGCCAGTGGCCGCAGGGCAAAATAGCGGCTCTTACAACCTGCTCTCCGCCCCTGACTTTCGTCCTGCACTTTACTAACCGTACGCGACCTGCGAAGCCCCGACCTCGCGTGTTAACCTTGCGCCCATCGCAAAATCGCAGGGCGGAATGCCCCACATTTGCCCCACTCCTTTCAACGAATTTGCCTACGACCCAATGAGTAAAACCACTTCAGACCTGTCCTCCCACACCCCCATGATGCAGCAGTACTGGCGCCTCAAGAACCAGCACCCTGATCAGCTGATGTTCTACCGCATGGGCGACTTCTACGAGATCTTCTACGAAGACGCGAAGAAGGCCGCCAAGTTGCTGGATATCACCCTGACAGCGCGCGGGCAGTCGGCAGGGCAGTCGATCCCGATGTGTGGGATTCCCTACCATTCGTTGGAAGGCTATCTGGTCAAACTGGTGAAATTGGGCGAGTCGGTGGTGATCTGTGAGCAGATCGGCGATCCGGCCACCAGCAAAGGGCCGGTGGAACGTCAGGTGGTGCGCATTATTACGCCGGGGACGGTGAGTGATGAGGCGCTGCTGGATGAGCGCCGCGACAACCTGATTGCAGCGGTGTTGGGCGACGAGCGCCTGTTCGGCCTGTCGGTGCTGGACATCACCAGTGGCAACTTCAGCGTGCTGGAGATCAAAGGCTGGGAGAACCTGCTGGCGGAGCTGGAGCGTATCAACCCCGTGGAGTTGTTGATCCCGGATGATTGGCCGAAGGATCTACCGGCGGAAAAACGCCGTGGGGCCAAGCGCCGTGCGCCGTGGGACTTCGAACGCGATTCGGCGCTGAAAAGTCTGTGCCAGCAGTTCTCGGTGCAGGACCTTAAAGGCTTCGGTTGTGAAACCTTGACCCTGGCCATCGGTGCAGCAGGTTGCTTGCTGGGCTATGCCAAGGAAACCCAGCGCACGGCCCTGCCGCATTTGCGCAGCCTGCGTCATGAGCGTCTGGACGATACCGTGGTGCTCGATGGCGCAAGCCGTCGCAACCTGGAGCTGGACACCAACCTGGCCGGCGGGCGTGACAACACCCTGCAATCGGTGGTCGACCGTTGCCAGACGGCCATGGGTAGCCGCTTGCTGACCCGCTGGCTGAACCGTCCGCTGCGCGACTTGAGCGTGCTGCAGGCGCGTCAGACGTCTATTACTTGCCTGCTGGACGGCTATCGCTTTGAAAAGCTGCAGCCACAGCTGAAGGAAATCGGCGATATCGAGCGCATCCTGGCGCGTATCGGTCTGCGTAATGCGCGCCCGCGCGACTTGGCGCGCCTGCGTGATGCCCTCGCAGCCTTGCCACAGTTGCAAGCGGCGATGACCGAACTGGATACGCCGCACCTGCAACAGCTCGCGGTCACGGCCGGTACTTACCCGGAACTGGCGGCGTTGCTGGGAAAAGCCATCATCGACAACCCGCCGGCAATCATCCGCGACGGCGGCGTATTGAAGACCGGTTACGACAGCGAGCTGGACGAACTCCAAGCCCTGAGCGAGAACGCCGGGCAATTCCTGATTGACCTGGAAGCCCGCGAGAAAGCCCGTACCGGCCTGGCCAACTTGAAAGTCGGCTACAACCGCGTGCACGGTTATTTCATCGAATTACCGAGCAAGCAGGCCGAGTCGGCGCCGATCGACTATCAACGTCGCCAGACACTGAAAGGTGCCGAACGGTTTATCACTCCCGAACTGAAAGAATTCGAAGACAAGGCGCTGTCGGCGAAGAGCCGCGCCCTGGCTCGGGAGAAGATGCTCTATGAAAACCTGCTTGAAGACCTGATCAGCCAGTTGGCGCCGCTGCAGGACACCGCCAGCGCCCTGGCCGAACTGGATGTACTGAGCAACTTGGCCGAACGTGCATTGAACCTTGACCTGAACTGCCCGCGTTTTGTCAGCGAGCCGTGCATGCGCATCGTGCAAGGTCGCCACCCGGTCGTAGAGCAGGTGCTGACCACGCCGTTCGTCGCCAACGATCTGTCGCTGGACGACGATACCCGCATGCTGGTGATCACCGGTCCGAACATGGGCGGTAAATCCACCTACATGCGCCAGACCGCTTTGATCGTGCTCCTGGCGCATATCGGCAGCTTTGTGCCGGCGGCCAGTTGCGAGCTGTCCCTGGTGGATCGCATTTTCACCCGGATCGGTTCCAGCGACGACCTGGCCGGTGGCCGTTCGACGTTTATGGTGGAAATGAGCGAGACCGCCAACATCTTGCACAACGCCACCGAACGCAGCCTGGTGTTGATGGACGAAGTGGGCCGCGGCACCAGCACCTTCGACGGCCTGTCCCTGGCCTGGGCGGCGGCCGAGCGCCTGGCGCACTTGCGTGCCTACACCCTGTTTGCCACCCACTACTTCGAGCTGACTGTTTTGCCGGAGAGCGAACCGTTGGTGGCCAACGTGCATCTGAACGCCACCGAGCACAACGAGCGTATCGTGTTCCTGCACCACGTACTGCCGGGGCCGGCCAGCCAGAGTTACGGCCTGGCCGTGGCCCAACTGGCGGGTGTGCCGAATGACGTGATCACCCGCGCCCGCGAACACCTCAGCCGCCTGGAAACCACGGCCCTGCCCCATGAAACGGCGGTAGCCAGCCCCGCCAAAGCCTCCAGCAAACCGGCCGCACCGCATCAAAGCGACATGTTCGCAAGCCTGCCCCATCCGGTGCTGGATGAGCTGGCAAAGCTTGACCTGGATGACTTGACGCCGCGGAAAGCGCTCGAAATGTTATATGCACTGAAGACTCGGATATAACGCTAAGGCTTGCAAGCTGGTAGACTCTCGCGCGGTTTGGGATGCTGCGGGCTTTTAGCCTGGCCTGCAGACTATCGCTCCCGAACCTCGCGAGCCCTGCCACAAAGGGTTTCGCTGCCGCCGCCTGAGGAGAAAATTAGAAATGACCTTCGTCGTTACCGACAACTGCATCAAGTGCAAGTACACCGACTGCGTCGAAGTGTGTCCGGTGGACTGCTTCTACGAAGGCCCGAATTTCCTGGTTATCCACCCGGATGAGTGCATCGACTGCGCCCTGTGTGAGCCTGAATGCCCGGCCGTCGCTATTTTCTCCGAGGATGAAGTCCCGGCAGAGATGCAGGAATTCATTCAGTTGAACGTCGAGCTGGCGGAAATCTGGCCGAATATCACTGAACGCAAAGACCCGATGCCGGATGCAGCGGAGTGGGATGGCAAAAAAGGTAAGATTGCAGACCTCGAACGCTGATAGCGTCGCCTCCCAAAAGGCCCCTTGCGGGCCTTTTTGCGTTTCTGGAAGGTGGGTTTCACTTTCCTGCAGGCAAAAAAAAGGGGCGGTATGACCCGCCCACATTTTTTCCCTAGTCCCTGTATTCCTTTTCATCATCCTGATGAATCGCATCCTGCGACGTTCCTTCAACCATCGGTCCTTGATGGCTGTGCCAATCCGTGGACACAGGACTGATGTTAGAGAGTTCCAAAGGAAGTTCAACGGGTTCCATTCCTATGGCAGGCAGACTTTCGCGCTCAACACCCGTTAATTAATTGTTATCTTTCAATAAGATAGAAAAATCTTTCGACTAAATGGGACGTACTTGGCGGGTAAAAAAACCAAACGCTTACGAAAAAGTAAGCAAATGCTTACACGACCAATTGCGTAAATGAGAAATCTCTCCCTTGTCGCCGTCCAGACATGAAAAAGCCCCGACGCTGTCGAGGCTCTTTCCCTTCCAGATTCTCAGTCGTCGCTGACCGTGATCGTCGGCATCGCTGGCGCTGCGGCTTCCTGCAGCACAATACGTGCGCCCACATGACGGGCAAGCTCTTGATACACCATAGCGATCTGGCCATCAGGCTCCGCTGCAACAGTCGGCTTGCCGCCGTCAGCCTGCTCACGAATCCCCCTCGACAATGGCAGTGAAGCCAGCAACTCCACGCCGTACTGGGTGGCCAGCTTCTCGCCACCACCTTCGCCGAACAAGTGCTCGGCGTGGCCGCAGTTGGAGCAGATGTGCACCGCCATGTTCTCCACCACGCCCAGCACCGGGATATTGACCTTGCGGAACATCTCCACGCCTTTCCTTGCGTCGAGCAACGCCAGGTCCTGGGGCGTGGTGACGATCACCGAACCGGCCACCGGGACTTTCTGTGCCAGGGTCAGCTGGATATCACCCGTGCCTGGCGGCATGTCGATCACCAGGTAATCAAGGTCGCCCCAGGCGGTCTGGGTGACCAATTGCAGCAAGGCGCCGGAGACCATCGGTCCGCGCCAGACCATCGGCGTGTTGTCATCGGTGAGGAAGGCCATGGACATCACTTCCACGCCCAGGGACTCGATCGGCACGAACCACTTCTGGTCCTTGACCTTCGGTCGGGTGCCCTCGGCGATGCCGAACATCACGCCTTGGCTCGGGCCGTAGATATCCGCGTCGAGAATGCCCACGCGTGCGCCTTCGCGGGCCAGGGCCAGGGCCAGGTTGGCGGCCGTGGTGGATTTGCCCACGCCGCCCTTGCCGGAGGCCACAGCCACCACGTTCTTGACGTTGGCCAGGCCCGGGATCTGCGCCTGGGCCTTGTGCGCGGCGATTACGCATTGGATATCGACCTTGGCCGAACGCACGCCGTCCAAGCCTTCGATGGCCATCTGCAACATCTGCGCCCAGCCGCTCTTGAACAGGCCGGCGGCGTAGCCCAGTTCCAGCTGGACCGACACCTGGTCGCCCTGGACGTCGATGGAACGCACACAGCCGGCACTGACCGGGTCCTGGTTCAAATAGGGGTCGGTGTATTGGCGAAGCACGGCTTCCACCGCTGCGCGATTGACGGCGCTCATGGGCTACTCCCGAAAAAGACTGACTGAAACAGGCGGCTATCCTAACCGTTCCAGCGGCGTAACGGCATGCTTTCGCAGGTCAGGAAGATTCTGAAACAGCGTCACGGGGTGAAATATATTTCCCGGCGCTTTATAGTGGCCGACCTCCGTTTCATCAAGTAGCCGAGCCCCATGTCCGAGCCACGCAAGATCCTCGTCACCAGCGCCCTGCCCTATGCCAATGGTTCCATCCATCTTGGCCATATGCTTGAGTACATCCAGACCGATATGTGGGTGCGCTTCCAGAAGCATCGCGGCAATCAATGCATTTATGTCTGCGCGGACGACGCCCACGGTTCGGCCATCATGTTGCGCGCCGAAAAGGAAGGGATCACCCCGGAACAACTGATCGCCAACGTGCAGGCTGAACACAGCGCCGACTTTGCCGAGTTCCTGGTGGATTTCGACAACTTCCATTCGACCCACTCCGAAGAAAACCGCGAGCTGTCGAGCCAGATCTACCTGCGCTTGAAAGAAGCCGGGCATATCGACCAGCGTTCGGTGACCCAGTATTTCGACCCGGAAAAGAAAATGTTCCTGGCCGACCGCTTCATCAAGGGCACCTGCCCGAAATGCGGCACTGAAGACCAGTACGGCGACAACTGCGAGAAATGTGGTGCGACGTACGCGCCCACCGAACTGAAGAACCCCAAGTCGGCGATCTCTGGCGCCACCCCGGTGCTCAAGGACTCCCAGCACTTCTTCTTCAAGCTTCCGGATTTCCAGCAGATGCTGCAAACCTGGACCCGCAGCGGCACCTTGCAGGACGCCGTCGCCAACAAGATCGCCGAATGGCTGGACGCCGGGCTGCAGCAGTGGGACATCTCCCGCGATGCGCCGTACTTCGGCTTCGAGATCCCGGGCGAGCCGGGCAAGTACTTCTACGTGTGGCTGGACGCGCCGATCGGCTACATGGCCAGTTTCAAGAACCTCTGCGACCGCACGCCGGAGCTGGACTTCGACGCGTTCTGGAACAAGGACTCCACGGCCGAGCTGTACCACTTCATCGGCAAGGACATCGTCAACTTCCACGCACTGTTCTGGCCGGCGATGCTTGAAGGTTCGGGCTACCGCAAACCGATGGGCATTGCGGTGCACGGCTACCTGACGGTCAACGGCCAGAAGATGTCCAAGTCTCGTGGCACCTTCATCAAGGCGCGCACCTACCTGGACCACTTGTCGCCGGAATACCTGCGCTATTACTACGCTTCCAAGCTGGGCCGTGGCGTCGACGACCTCGACCTGAACCTGGAAGACTTCGTGCAGAAGGTCAACTCGGACCTGGTCGGCAAGGTCGTCAACATTGCCAGCCGTTGTGCCGGATTTATCCACAAGGGCAACGCAGGCCTGCTGGTGGCCGAGAACGCTGCGCCGGAACTGACCGACGCTTTCCTGGCCGCCGCACCCAGCATTGCCGATGCTTATGAAGCCCGCGACTTTGCCCGCGCCATGCGCGAGATCATGGGCCTGGCCGACCGCGCCAACGCCTGGATCGCCGACAAGGCGCCGTGGTCGCTGAACAAGCAGGAAGGCAAGCAGGCGGAAGTCCAGGCGATCTGCGCCACGGGTGTCAACCTGTTCCGCCAACTGGTGATCTTCCTCAAGCCGGTGCTGCCGCTGCTGGCTGCCGACGCCGAGGCGTTCCTCAATGTGGCGCCACTGACCTGGAACGATCACGCTACCTTGCTCAGCAACCATCAGTTGAACGAGTTCAAGCCACTGATGACCCGCATCGACCCGGTCAAAGTCCAGGCCATGACCGACGCTTCGAAAGAAGACCTGGTCGCCAGCCAGACCGATACCGGTTCGGCTGCACCCGTTGGCAATGGCGAGTTGGCCAAAGACCCGATCTCTGCGGAAATCGACTTTGACGCTTTCGCCGCGGTGGACCTGCGTGTCGCGCTGATCGTGAAAGCTGAAGCCGTGGAAGGTGCCGACAAGCTGCTGCGCCTGACCCTGGACCTCGGTGGCGAGCAACGCAACGTGTTCTCCGGGATCAAGAGCGCTTATCCGGACCCGTCCAAGCTCGATGGTCGCCTGACCATGATGATCGCCAACCTCAAGCCTCGAAAAATGAAATTCGGCGTGTCCGAAGGCATGGTGATGGCGGCCGGCCCTGGTGGGGAAGAGATCTACCTGCTCAGCCCTGACAGCGGCGCCAAGCCGGGTCAGCGCATCAAGTAATCCTGCAAGGTCTGTAGGTGTGGTTGTGGTGAGCGGGCTTGCCCGCGCTGGGTCGCGAAGCGGCCCTACACCACGCACCCGGTTCTATCTGTAAAACCGCGCTGGCAATGATAGGCTGCTCTGCAGCCCATCGCGGGGCAAGCCCGCTCGCCACAAGAACGCTCAACCACGCACTAAGCCCAGTTTGCTTAACCGGCATGCCCATGATCACAGCATGAACCTCATTCAACGTATCGACGCGCTGCTGCCTCAGACCCAATGCGGCAAATGCGGGCACCCAGGCTGCAAGCCTTACGCCGAGGGTATTGCTCAAGGCGAAGCGATCAACAAGTGCCCGCCTGGCGGCCAGGAGACGCTTGCAGGTCTTGCGCAATTGCTGCGCGTGCCGGTGCTGGAACTCGATACCAGTCGAGGAGAAGCCCCGGCACAGATCGCCTATATCCGCGAAGCCGAGTGCATCGGCTGCACCAAGTGCATTCAGGCCTGCCCGGTGGACGCCATTGTCGGCGCCGCCAAGCTGATGCACACGGTCATCGTCGATGAGTGCACCGGTTGCGACCTGTGCGTCGCGCCCTGCCCCGTTGACTGCATTGAAATGCGCCCGACAACCACCGTACTGATCGTGGGAGACCTGACCATCACAGATCAGCAACGCCATGAGCGCAGCCTCAAACGCGACCGGGCAAGGCGGCGTTATGAGCAACGTAATGCGCGGCTGCAACGGGAAGAAGCGCAAAAGCTTGCTGAACGCGTGGCTCGGGCCAAACGCTCAGTGCCGGTTTTACCTGTGCAGGCGGCTACAGCACAGGATGCTGCGATCAAAAAAGCCAAAATTGCGGTCGCTATGAGTCGCGCCCAACTGCATAAATCCTTGAAGGCCTTCGGTCACCCTCCCACCTTTGAACAGCAGTCACAGTTGATCGTCTTGCAGCAGCAGTTCGAAGCGGCAGAACACGCGCTGACGGCGCTGGAGCTGGGCACCACAACGAAGGCAGCGGGTACAGCGGTGAGTACTGGCGACCTGAAACGCGCCAAAATCCAACTGGCGATGCGCCGCGCGGAATTGAAGAAGGCCAAGGACTTGAACGCCAGCCCGCAGCAACTGGACGAGGCGCAACACAACTTAGACGAGGCGCAGCGCCAAGTGGATGCCCACGGCAACACCTGACCTGCATAACCTGCTGTGTGTCTTGTTACAATCCCGCCGATAGACTGCCAGGAAAACCCCACCCCATGAACGCCGCAAAACGCCTGGAAATTTTCCGCAGGCTCCACGAAGACAATCCAGAACCCAAAACCGAACTGGCCTACACCACGCCGTTCGAGTTGCTGATTGCGGTGATACTGTCGGCTCAATCCACGGACGTCGGCGTGAACAAGGCCACGGCAAAGCTCTATCCCGTGGCGAATACCCCCGAAGCGATCTATGCCTTGGGGGTGGACGGGCTGTCGGAGTACATCAAGACCATCGGCCTGTACAACAGCAAAGCCAAGAACGTCATCGAAACCTGCCGCTTGTTGGTGGAGCTGCACGGCAGCGAAGTACCGCAAACCCGTGAAGCCTTGGAAGCGCTGCCTGGCGTCGGCCGCAAAACCGCCAATGTGGTACTCAACACCGCGTTCCGGCAACTGACCATGGCCGTGGACACCCATATTTTCCGGGTCAGCAACCGCACCGGCATCGCCCGTGGCAAGAACGTGGTGGAGGTGGAAAAGCAGCTGATGAAGTTCGTGCCCAAGCCGTATCTGCTGGACTCCCACCACTGGCTGATCCTTCACGGACGCTATGTTTGCCAGGCGCGCAAGCCACGCTGCGGCAGCTGTCGCATCGAAGACCTGTGCGAATACAAGGACAAGACGTCCGACGATTGACGGATCATTGGTTTTCCCAATCAGTCGATTGAAAAAATCTTTTTTACCGGATCATGGATTATCGTTATAAGGAGCGCCAACGGCAGTCTTAGCCCGGAGTGAACCTTATGAGCACTGGCAAAGAGCAACTGGAAGTGGAAGACGACCTCGTTGAGTCGGACGACGATGTAGCAGAGGCACCTGAGGCAGAGGTCGCCAAGACCAATTTGAGCAAACGCCGTACTATCGATAATCTGCTGGAAGAACGACGCTTGCAAAAACAGCTGGCCGATTACGACTTCGATTTCTGATCGAGCGATCGACAGCCGGAAGCCTCCTTCACGGAGGCTTTTTTCTGCCGGTTACCCGGGCAATGCGCTGTACGATGTCCTCCTCTATACCAAGCCGTTACGCTGGGCCAGTTCGATCAGGTCCACCAGCGAACGCGCATTGAGCTTGAGCAGCAAACGCGTCTTGTAGGTGCTCACGGTCTTATTGCTGAGGAACATGCCGTCGGCAATCTCCTTGTTGGTCCTGCCCCGCGCCAACTGCTGCAATACCATCATTTCCCGCCCGGAGAGGCGCTCGACCATATCGGCCTCGCTGGCATTGCCCATGGTGGAGCGTACCGAGTTGAGCGCCTGGTTCGGGAAGTAGCTGTAGCCCGACAAGACCGCCTTGATGGCACTCAGCAACTCGGTGAGGTCCTGTTGCTTGCACACGTAGCCCGCAGCCCCCGCCTGCATGCAGCGCATGGAAAAATGTCCAGGCGCCTGGGACGTCAACACCAGCACCTTGAACGGTGCAGGCTGCTTGGTAGAAGACAGTCGACAAATAACTTCCAGCCCATCAAGTTTTGGAATCCCGATATCCAGTATCACAATATCCGGCATATGCTCCCGTGCAAGTTGCAACGCATCGACACCGTTATCGGTCTCGGCAACGACCTCATAACCATGACGCTCCATTAGCATACGCACAGCAAGACGAATGACGGGATGATCATCCACGATCAGCACTTTATTCATGAGAAAGTCCAATTTCGCTGTTCGAATTATTTAGAGCAAGCACAATAGCCTAGTCGTTTCCTAGTTGGCATAGCGTTCCCCCCCAAGCAACAGCAAGCAGAGACCCACCCCACAGCGATAAAAGAATTGCCCTACAAAAAAACGCCATCTCGGAGGCATCCGGTTTTATGGAGCCTTTCAGACCTTTCCGGGGACTTACATACTTTGAGTGAAATATCCTTGGCTTATAGGGGGTTGGGTAAACGTGCCGCACATGACTCTCAGGAAATGCCCCTTGCCTCTCGCTTGCAGCGGGGAAAAACGGCCAGAACGATCCGTCTGCTTTAGTTCCATTCAACATATTTTCTTACATCCTTGATTCCTACAGACTATTCAGTGTTTTGCATCTTCGCCGCACTTGTATGAGTGAATTATCTGTAAGACCAGTTCCTACAAAGATGTAAAAAATTCATTCCCCCTACAAACTTTCAACAACAATTCATTCAAACCCACCGTTGATAAAGATTTCGAGAAAAAATATCCACACCTGTTTAAACGTCATAAACATCAAAAGACGATACAAAACCAAAGGCAAAAAAAATGGCCCCTTGAACAAGGGGCCATTTTTCATAACACGCTGAGACTTAGAACAGCGAGCGACCTTTGTTGGCTGCAATGCGCATGCGCAATGCGTTCAACTTGATGAAGCCTGCTGCGTCTGCCTGGTTGTAAGCACCGCCGTCTTCTTCGAAGGTGGCGATGTTGGCGTCGAACAGCGACTCGTCAGACTTGCGACCGGTCACGATCACGTTGCCCTTGTACAGCTTCAGGCGCACGACGCCGTTCACGTGGACCTGGGAGGCGTCGATCATCTGCTGCAGCATCAGACGCTCAGGGCTCCACCAGTAGCCGGTGTAGATCAGGCTGGCGTACTTGGGCATCAGCTCATCTTTGAGGTGAGCCACTTCGCGGTCCAGGGTGATGGACTCGATGGCGCGGTGGGCGCGCAGCATGATGGTGCCGCCTGGGGTTTCGTAGCAGCCGCGGGACTTCATGCCCACATAACGGTTCTCGACGATGTCGAGACGGCCGATACCGTGTTCACCACCAATACGGTTCAGGGTCGCCAGCACGGTGGCCGGGGTCATCTCGACGCCGTCCAGCGCGACGATGTCGCCGTTGCGGTAGGTCAGCTCCAGGTATTGCGGCTTGTCGGGCGCGTTCTCCGGGGAGACGGTCCACTTCCACATGTCTTCTTCGTGCTCGGTCCAGGTGTCTTCCAGCACGCCGCCTTCGTAGGAGATGTGCAGCAGGTTGGCGTCCATCGAGTACGGGGACTTCTTCTTGCCGTGACGTTCGATCGGGATTGCATGCTTTTCAGCGTAATCCATCAGCTTTTCACGGGACAGCAGGTCCCATTCACGCCAAGGGGCAATCACTTTCACGCCTGGCTTGAGTGCATAGGCACCCAGTTCGAAACGTACCTGGTCGTTGCCCTTGCCGGTAGCGCCATGGGAAATGGCGTCGGCGCCGGTTTCGTTGGCGATTTCGATCAGGCGCTTGGCGATCAGCGGACGTGCGATGGAGGTACCCAGCAGGTACTCGCCTTCGTAGACGGTGTTGGCGCGAAACATCGGGAAAACGAAATCGCGGACGAACTCTTCGCGCAGGTCGTCAATGTAGATCTCTTTCACGCCCATGGCTTGCGCCTTGGCACGTGCAGGTTCGACCTCTTCGCCCTGACCCAGGTCAGCGGTGAAGGTCACCACTTCACAGTTATAAGTATCCTGCAGCCACTTGAGGATCACCGAAGTGTCCAGGCCGCCGGAATACGCGAGAACGACCTTGTTTACGTCGGCCATGCCATCACTCCACGGGGTTGTACGGAAAGGCGTCGATTCTACCGACCAAAACCGTGGATTTACAGGGGCGCGACAGCAAATGAAGATAAAGCGACAGATTATGTCGAGCGGGCGACCGATGGTCGCACCTTATGACGTGTGCGCGGCGTTACTGGGACCGGTGGCCTGAGGCGCCGGTTTCTCGGGGGCTGCCACGCGTTCAAGCTGGATATTCACGCGCCGGTTGCGTGCCCGGTTGGCCGCATTGGTGTTGGGCGCCAGTGGGTAGCTTTCGCCGTGGAACCGCAGAGTGATTTGCGATTCCTGGATTCCATTGGCCTTGAAGTAGTCCATGACCGCCAGGCCGCGACGGCGCGAGACGTCGCGATTGGTGAGGCGGTTGCCACTGTTGTCCGAATGGCCGTTCAACTCGATATGGTTGACGGTCGGGTCGGCTTTCATGAACGCGAGGATCACGTCGAGTTTCTTCTTGGCGGCCGCGTCCAGCTCGATCCCACCACCGGGGAAGCCGACTTCGGTCTGTTTCACCTGGTCATAATTCATCGGCAACAGCTTGGCGGTACACAGTTGGTAATCGTTGTAGGCCTTGTTGAACTTGACCGGCAGCAGGCGAATTTCCGAATAGCCACCTTCACGCCCATAGTGCCGCACGGTCGGGCTGCGCCCTTCCAGCAAGCCGTTGAAAAGACGCCCGGCCTGGGCCTGGGAACTGTTGAACAATACGTCGCCACTGCCGGCACGTACGGCGCCGAGGTTGATATCACCCCGCCCCGGCTGCCACGGCGCAGCGGCCGCCAGCAACGTGGCCGAACCGGCACCCAGCGAGCCGTTGTAGGCTTTCAGACGAAACGTCGCCTGCTCGCCAGCCCGGCGCACGAACTCACCCGAACCGAAATCGGTGATCGGCTGGGTCAGTCGGCACTCAAACTGGTCGCCTTCCACCTTCCACTCAATATTCTCCAGACGCGTCTGGAACGTGAGGGCCATTGCAGGGAGGCTGGCGAACACACTGAGCAGGGCTAGATATTGCTGGCGCACGGGAGGCTCCATTGGTTTCTACAACACTTCAAAGCGTCATACATCGATAAGGCATACCCCAGGCTATCGGTTGCATCCTGCAAAACTTGATAGCGAGTGCCTGATAGAGTCTTTTCCGGTAGCATTCCCACCAGATTGACCCGCCTGGAATCCCCAATGTCCGACCGCCTGACCCTGCTGCGTCCCGACGACTGGCATATTCATCTTCGCGATGGTGCTGCGTTACCCCACACCGTGGCCGATGTTGCGCGCACGTTTGGCCGCGCCATCATCATGCCTAACCTGGTACCTCCGGTGCGTAATGCCGAGCAAGCCGATGCCTATCGCCAGCGTATCCTCGCTGCACGACCGGCCGGCAGCCGCTTCGAACCGTTGATGGTGCTCTACCTCACCGACCGCACCCAGCCCGAAGAGATTCGTGAGGCCAAGGCCAGCGGTTTCGTGCACGCCGCCAAACTGTACCCGGCCGGCGCGACCACCAACTCCGATTCCGGCGTGACCAGTATCGACAAGATCCTGCCGGCGATCGAAGCCATGGCCGAAGTCGGCATGCCGCTGCTGATCCACGGTGAAGTCACCCGTGGCGACGTGGACGTGTTCGACCGCGAGAAAATCTTCATCGACGAGCATATGCGCCGCGTGGTCGAGTTGTTCCCGACCCTCAAGGTGGTGTTCGAGCACATCACCACTGCCGATGCCGTGCAGTTCGTCAGCGAGGCCTCGGCCAACGTCGGCGCGACCATCACCGCGCATCACCTGCTGTACAACCGCAACCACATGCTGGTGGGCGGGATTCGGCCGCACTTCTATTGCTTGCCGATCCTCAAGCGCAACACCCACCAGGTGGCCTTGCTGGATGCGGCGACGAGCGGCAATCCGAAGTTCTTCCTCGGCACCGACTCCGCCCCTCACGCCGTTCACGCCAAAGAAGCGGCGTGTGGTTGTGCCGGCTGCTACACCGCCTATGCAGCGATCGAGTTGTACGCCGAAGCGTTCGAACAACGTAACGCCCTGGACAAGCTTGAAGGCTTCGCCAGCCTCAACGGCCCGCGTTTCTACGGCCTGCCGGCGAACACCGACCGCATCACCCTGGTCCGTGAAGACTGGACCGCCCCTGCCAGCCTGCCGTTTGGCGAGCTGACTGTCATCCCGCTGCGCGCCGGTGAAACACTGCGCTGGCGCCTGCTGGAGGAAAGCAAGTGAGTGAAGACCATTACGACGACGAACACGAGCACAGCGGTGGCGGTTCCCGTCACCCGATGGCCGAGCGGTTTCGTGGCTATCTGCCGGTTGTCATCGACGTAGAAACCGGTGGTTTCAACTGCGCTACCGACGCACTGCTGGAAATCGCCGCGACCACCATCGGCATGGATGAACAGGGTTTCGTGTTCCCGGAACACACCCACTTCTTCCGCGTCGAGCCGTTCGAAGGCGCGAATATCGAAGCCGCCGCTTTGGAATTTACGGGCATCAAGCTCGATCACCCACTGCGCATGGCAGTGAGTGAAGAAGCGGCACTGACCGACATCTTCCGTGGCGTGCGCAAGGCGTTGAAAGCCAATGGCTGCAAACGCGCGATCCTGGTCGGCCACAACAGCAGCTTCGATCTGGGCTTCCTGAACGCCGCCGTGGCGCGGCTGGACATGAAGCGCAACCCGTTCCACCCCTTCTCCAGCTTCGACACGGCCACCCTCGCCGGCCTGGCGTATGGCCAGACCGTGCTGGCGAAAGCCTGTCAGGCAGCCGGTATCGACTTTGACGGCCGTGAGGCCCACTCGGCTCGCTACGACACCGAGAAGACCGCCGAGCTGTTCTGCGGCATCGTCAACCGCTGGAAAGACATGGGCGGCTGGGAAGACTTCAACGACTGAGCAAAGCTCGTGTGGTGAGCGAGCTTGCCCCGCTCACCACGGGTCATACCCCGCACATAAAAAAACCGGCCTTCTCAGGCCGGTTTTTTTGTACCTCGAACCAGGCTTACAGCTTGCCAGCGTTCTCGGTCAGGTAAGCGGCAACGCCTTCTGGCGAAGCGTTCATGCCTTTGTCGCCTTTTTTCCAGTTGGCTGGGCAGACTTCGCCGTGCTCTTCGTGGAATTGCAGGGCGTCAACCAGGCGGATCAGCTCTTCCATGTTACGGCCCAGTGGAAGGTCGTTGATGATCTGGGAGCGGACAACGCCCTTGTCGTCGATCAGGAACGCGCCACGGAAAGCCACGCCGCCTTCGGACTCAACGTCGTAGGCCTTGGCGATGTCGTGCTTCATGTCGGCAGCCATGGTGTATTTGACTTTGCCGATGCCACCATCATTGATGGCGGTGTTGCGCCAGGCGTTGTGGGTGAAATGGGAGTCGATGGAAACCGCTACCACTTCAACGTTGCGTGCCTTGAAATCGTCCATGCGGTGGTCCAGAGCGATCAGCTCCGAAGGGCAGACGAAGGTGAAGTCCAGCGGGTAGAAGAACACCAGGCCGTATTTGCCTTTGATGGCTTCAGACAGTTTGAAGCTGTCTACGATTTCGCCATTGCCGAGGACGGCTGGGACGTCGAAATCCGGGGCTTGTTTGCCGACGAGTACGCTCATTGGATATCTCCTGATGTAGGGGTGACGATTGAAGTAAAAGGACCGGCCCCGAGTCTGCCGTGAATAAGCGACAGCCCTGTGACGCAGTCACGCTTCGTGAAGATCGACCATCATACACTGAAAAAACCGTTCGTCAGTGAGGGCGCGATGCCAGCAAATACCCTGCGAATCCACTTTGACAATCATTCTCGTTAACATTAAGATCCATCGCACTTAAGCCTTAAACCCGCGACGGTTCTCCCTTATGTATGTGTGCCTCTGTACTGGCGTCACCGACGGACAAATCCGCGAAGCAATCTATGAAGGTTGCTGCAGCTACAAGGAAGTGCGTGAAACCACCGGCGTTGCCAGCCAGTGCGGCAAATGTGCCTGCCTCGCCAAGCAAGTGGTACGGGAAACCCTGACGCAGCTGCAGACAGCCCAGGCCGCGATCCCCTATTCAGCAGAATTTACACACGCCTGATTTGGCGTGTTTTAAAGAGCCGGACTTAGTGTCCGGTTTTTTTATGCCCGCAATTCAATTAGTTAGCGTCAAGACGCGGAACACAAACATTCTTATTCCGATTAATTTTCATTTATTATTCAATAACTTAGGTTTGACACTAGGGGTTTCGCCGCTCAAACTCCGCCCTATACACAGCTATTACAGGGCAGGACCCCAGTCATGAAAGGCGACATCTCAGTCATCCAGCAACTCAACAAAATCCTTGCCAATGAACTGGTCGCGATCAATCAGTACTTTCTGCATGCGCGCATGTATGACGATTGGGGCCTGGAAAAGCTGGGCAAGCGTGAATACAAAGAATCCATCAAGGCCATGAAAGACGCGGACGCGCTGATCAAGCGCATCCTGTTTCTGGAAGGCCTGCCGAACGTGCAGGACCTGGGCAAGCTGAACATTGGCGAGCACACCCAGGAAATGCTCGGCAGTGACCTGGGTTTCGAGCGCAAGAGCCACAGCGACCTCAAGGCCGCCATCGCTCACTGCGAGACCAAGGGCGACTTCGGTAGCCGTGAGCTGCTGGAAGACATCCTGGAAGACCAGGAAGAACACATCGACTGGCTGGAAACCCAACTGGGCCTGATCGACAAAGTCAGCCTGGAAAACTACCTGCAATCGCAGATGGGTGAATAACCCCGTCGCTCACAGGTACAAAAAAGCCCCGCTCTCTCACGAGAAGCGGGGCTTTTTATTGCCGGCGAATCAAGCGTCGGTCTTGGCTGCCGCGTTTGCCGCTGCATCTTTGATCAACGCCTGCAACGAACCATCAGCGGCCATTTCAGTGATGATATCGCTACCGCCGACCAGCTCACCGGCTACCCACAGTTGTGGGAAAGTAGGCCAATTGGCGTACTTCGGCAGGTTGGCGCGGATTTCCGGGTTTTGCAGGATATCCACGTAAGCGAATTTTTCGCCACACGCCATGATGGCCTGGGACGCCTTCGCGGAGAAACCGCACTGAGGAGCGTTTGGTGCGCCCTTCATGTAAAGCAGAATGGTGTTGTTGGCAATCTGCTCTTTGATCGTTTCGATGATATCCATGGAACACCTCGGCTGGAACTTTGCGACTCACAGGTCGGCACGGTGGCGCATTGTAACGCAAAATTCCAGCGTGGTGCTCAGGCGGCTGCTACCTGCACGGGCACGCCATTCAAGGCGGCATTGCCCGACAGCTCGTCCAACTGCCGTTCGTCGGTCAAATCGTTGGCACTCGCCCCCGGCTGCCCGCTGGCGATCGTCATTTGCACGCCTGGGCGCCCATGACCCCAACCGTGGGGCAGGCTGACCACACCGGGCATCATGTCCAGGCTGGCCACCACTTCCACTTCGATCATGCCGATGCGCGAACTGACACGTACCCGCTGGCCATCGCTCAACTGCCGACTGGCCAGGTCATCCGGATGCATCAGCAATTGATGGCGCGGCTTGCCCTTCACCAGCCGGTGATAGTTATGCATCCAGGAATTATTACTGCGTACATGCCGGCGGCCGATCAGCAGCAGTTCGTCGACCACAGGCACCGGTTGCGCGGTAAAGCGCGCCAGGTCGGCGAGAATCACCGCGGGTGCCGCTTGCACCTTGCCGTCAGCGGTTTTCAAACGCGCGGAAAGGTTGGGTTGCAGCGGCCCAAGGTCCACGCCGTGCGGGTGATCCGCCAGCATGGCCACGGACAACTTGTGGCTGGATGCATCACCGTACACCCCGGTGCGCAGGCCGAAATCGATCATGTGCGAAGGCGGCATCGTTGGCTTGAGCGTCGCGCCAGTCTGCGCGGCAAACGCCTGGGCAAGGCCGACAAAGATCTCCCAGTCATGCAGCGCGCCCACCGGTTTAGGCAAAATCGCCCGGTTGAAACGGGTGACATTACGCACCGCAAACATATTGAAGGTGGTGTCGTAATGGTCGTTTTCCAGCGCCGACGTGGAGGGCAGGATCAGGTCGGCGTAGCGCGTGGTCTCGTTGATATAGAGGTCGATGCTGACCATGAACTCCAGACCATCAAGGGCTTGCTCCAATTGCCGGCCATTTGGCGTCGACAACACCGGATTACCCGCCACCGTCACCAATGCACGGATTTGTCCATCACCTTCGGTAAGCATTTCCTCAGCCAAAGCCGACACAGGCAACTCGCCACCGTACTCCGGACGCCCGGAAACCCGGCTTTGCCAGCGATTGAAATGACCGCCACCGGTCGATGCCACCAGGTCCACCGCCGGCGTGGTGCACAGTGCGCCGCCGACACGGTCAAGGTTACCCGTCACCAGATTGATCAATTGCACCAGCCAATGACACAGCGTGCCGAATACCTGGGTCGACACGCCCATGCGCCCGTAGCACACAGCCTTGTCCGCTGCAGCAAAGTCCCGTGCCAACTGGCGGATCTGTTCGGCAGGCACCGCACATTGGCGGCTCATGGCCTCGGCGGTAAACCCGGCGATGGCAAGACGCACCTCCTCAAGGCCTTCAATGGCTAGATGGCTGTCGCGGGTCAGGTGCTCGCTAAACAAGGTGTTAAGCACCCCAAACAACAAGGCCGCATCCCCCCCAGGACGCACGAACAGATGCTGGTCGGCCATCGCCGCCGTCTCACTGCGCCGTGGGTCGACCACCACCACTTTGCCGCCCCGTGCCTGGATCGCCTTCAAGCGTTTCTCCACATCGGGCACGGTCATAATGCTGCCGTTTGACGCGAGCGGATTGCCTCCCAAAATCAGCATGAAGTCGGTGTGATCGATGTCCGGGATCGGCAGCAACAGGCCGTGGCCGTACATGAGGTAGCTGGTGAGGTGATGGGGCAACTGATCCACCGACGTCGCAGAAAACCGATTGCGCGTCTTCAACTGGCCCAGGAAGTAGTTGCTGTGGGTCATCAGCCCATAGTTGTGCACGCTGGGGTTGCCCTGGTACACCGCCACCGCATTCTGTCCGTGCCGCGCCTGAATGCCTGACAGCCGCTCGGCTACAAGCACAAAGGCGTCTTCCCACGCAATCGGCTGCCATTCGCTGCCGACTCGCAACAGGGGTTGGTGCAGCCGATCGGGATCGTTCTGGATATCCTGCAACGCGACGGCCTTGGGGCAGATGTGCCCACGACTGAAGCTGTCCTGGGCGTCACCCTTGATCGAGGTAATCGCCAGGCTGCCATCATCCGCTTGGGTGGTTTCCAGGGTCAGGCCACAAATGGCTTCACACAGATGGCAGGCACGGTGGTGGAGAGTCTTGGTCATGGCCAGTCTCTTTATAGGGGCTTTGATCCCACTATGGGTCGAGACCGACGTGGGCGCCACCAACGTTCGTCCCGTGAATCGACCAGCATCAGGCCTGACCATGGCCAAGCGTGAGCAAATGTTTCAAAACCCGGCATACCGCCCTCTGAAACCGACGCTGCCTGGCTTGCGCCCGCCCCTGCACGTTGCAAAAGGTCTCGGCGCCAGTGTACAAATGGCTCGCTGCTGTCTGGAAATTGTCTTCAAAAGCGCTCCGGCGCCCTTCTTGAACACCCTTAAAAACCGTAGCCCTATTGGTAAGACGCGACATTTAATTATAAGATCGCGCCTTCCCCTATTTCGTCGCCCCGTGCGGCTTTCGCCGCAGGTCTCGCCCGTTGTCACAATAAACAAGGCTTTGAGTATCTGCGGTCTGTTGCAAAAAGGTAGTTAATGATGAGCGCAAGGCACTTTCTCTCCCTGATGGATTGCACGCCCGAAGAGCTGGTCAGCGTGATCCGTCGAGGCATTGAGCTTAAAGACCTGCGTAACCGCGGCGTACTGTTCGAGCCTTTGAAAAACCGCGTGCTCGGCATGATCTTCGAGAAGTCGTCGACCCGCACCCGCGTGTCGTTCGAAGCCGGCATGATCCAACTGGGTGGCCAAGCCATCTTCTTGTCTTCGCGCGACACCCAACTGGGTCGTGGCGAGCCGATCGCCGACAGCGCAAAGGTGATGTCGAGCATGCTCGACGCCGTGATGATCCGTACCTTTGCCCATAGCACTGTGACCGAATTTTCCGCCAACTCCCGCGTACCGGTGATCAACGGCCTGTCCGACGATCTGCACCCGTGCCAATTGCTGGCTGACATGCAGACCTTCCTTGAGCACCGAGGCTCGATCCAGGGCAAGACCGTGGCCTGGATCGGCGACGGCAACAACATGTGCAATAGCTATATAGAAGCGGCGATCCAGTTCGATTTCCAACTGCGCGTTGCCTGCCCGGAAGGCTACGAGCCTGACGCGCGCTTCCTGGCACAGGCCGGCGACCGCGTGACCTTGGTCCGCGACCCGCGTGACGCCGTGATCGGCGCGCACCTGGTGAGCACCGACGTCTGGACCTCCATGGGCCAGGAAGACGAAACCGCCAAGCGCCTGGCCCTGTTCGCCCCGTACCAGGTGACCCGCGCCCTGCTCGACCTGGCCGCGCCAGACGTGCTGTTCATGCACTGCCTGCCGGCCCACCGTGGCGAAGAGATCAGCACCGACCTGCTCGACGACCCACGCTCGGTCGCTTGGGACCAGGCTGAAAACCGCCTGCATGCGCAAAAAGCGCTGCTCGAATTCCTCGTTCCGCCGTCGTACCACCACGCATGAGCCATTCATTACTGCTGAACCTGCGCAATCTGGCATGCGGCTATCAAGATCAACGGGTGGTGCAGAATCTCAACCTGCACCTCAATGCCGGTGACATTGGCTGCCTGTTGGGCTCTTCGGGTTGCGGCAAGACCACCACATTACGCGCGATTGCCGGGTTTGAGCCGGTACACGATGGCGAGATCAGCCTCGCGGGCGAAGTGATTTCCAGTGCCGGTTTCACCCTGGCACCGGAAAAACGCCGTATTGGCATGGTGTTCCAGGACTACGCGCTGTTTCCTCACCTGAGCGTGGCCGACAACATCGCCTTTGGTATTCGCAAACACCCGCAGAAAGACCGCGTGGTGGCCGAGTTGCTGGAGCTGGTCAACCTGAAGAACCTGGGCAAGCGTTTCCCCCATGAGCTTTCCGGCGGCCAGCAACAACGCGTCGCCCTCGCCCGCGCCCTGGCGCCGGAACCGGCCCTGTTGCTGCTGGATGAGCCGTTTTCCAACCTGGACGGCGAACTGCGCCGCAAGCTCAGTCATGAGGTGCGCGACATCCTCAAGGCACGCGGCACCAGTGCGATCCTGGTGACCCACGACCAGGAGGAGGCCTTTGCCGTCAGCGACCAGGTCGGGGTTTTCAAGGAGGGCCGTCTTGAGCAGTGGGACACGCCCTACAACCTCTATCACGAACCGCAGACGCCTTACGTTGCCAGCTTTATCGGCCAGGGTTACTTCATCCGTGGCCAATTGAGTTCGCCGGAATCGGTCAGCACCGAACTGGGCGAGTTGCGCGGCAACCGCGCCTACACCTGGCCTATCGGCGGCGCAGTGGATGTGCTGCTGCGCCCGGACGATATCGTCTACGCGCCTGACAGCGCGTTGAAAGCGCGGATCATCGGCAAGACCTTTCTTGGCGCGTCGACCTTGTACCGCCTGCAACTGCCGACCGGCGCGCTATTGGAGTCGATTTTCCCCAGCCATGCCGATCATCAGGTCGGCGCGGATGTGGGGATCCGTGTGGCGGCCGAACACTTGGTGCTGTTCCAGGCCTCAGGCAGCACCGCCGCGCAGATTCCTCAGAGCGAGTCCGGCGTGCGGCGCCACAGCCCCGCCCACTGAATAGCTGACGAAACCGGCTTAACCATGTGGGAGCGGGCTTGCTCGCGAATGCGGAGATTCAGTCAGCACATCTTTGACTGATACACCGCATTCGCGAGCAAGCCCGCTCCCACATTTTGATTTCATGCGTTTCAAACGAGATTCAGGCCCGGCCAATCGGCGCGAATTTGGCCTGGGTATGCTCAGCCAACACCGCCGCCGGCAACTCCACTTCCAACCCTCGCCTCCCCGCACTGACAAAAATCGTCGCAAACGGCTCAGCCGTCACATCGATAAACGTGCGCAATCGCTTCTTCTGCCCCAACGGACTGATGCCGCCCAACAGGTAACCGGTTGAACGCTGCGCTGCCGCCGGGTCGGCCATTTCGACTTTCTTGACGCCCGCAGCGTGAGCCAGGGCCTTCAGATCCAGACTTCCGACGACCGGCACCACCGCCACCAACAATTCGCCCTTCTCGCTGCTCGCCAACAAGGTCTTGAACACCTGCGCCGGGTCGAGCCCCAACTTTTCCGCGGCCTCCAGCCCATAGGAAGCCGCCTTCGGGTCGTGTTCATAACTGTGGATACGATGTTCGGCGCGAACTTTTTTCAACAGGTCCAATGCGGGGGTCATGACGTCTCCGGGCGTGGCAAACAGATGGCCAATTCTAGGCCAAGCCCACGCAAAACGCTCTAGTCCGCCCACTCTTAAGGTACAGGCACCTTGTGGCAAGCGTGATCATTCACCAGACCAATAGTTTGAAAGTGACTGGCAGTTCACTTTCGACCTTTGACAGCCGTCATTCTTGTCTATATTTTTTCGTTTCCGAATACTGTAGGAATACACCTGCAGCACCGAAGCAGTAAGCCGTGACCGGGATGGGGATCCTTGCCACGGTGAAAATCGCGCAACAATCCGTTGAGGTTGTGCGCCAGACAAGAACAACAACTGAGGTTTTCCATGACAACTGCTCTTCAACAACCTTCACTTTCGAGCCAATGCATGGCCGAATTTCTGGGGACTGCGCTTCTGATCTTCTTCGGTACAGGATGTGTCGCTGCGCTCAAGGTCGCGGGTGCCAGCTTTGGCTTGTGGGAGATCAGTATCATCTGGGGGGTCGGCGTCAGCATGGCGATCTACCTGAGCGCCGGGATTTCCGGGGCCCACCTTAACCCCGCCGTCAGTATTGCCCTGTGTATTTTCGCTGACTTCGACAAGCGCAAACTGCCCTTCTATATCCTTGCCCAGATTGCCGGCGCCTTCTGCTCGGCGGCCTTGGTGTACACGCTCTACAGCAACCTGTTTTTCGATTACGAACAAACCCACCACATGGTCCGCGGCTCCCAGGCCAGCCTGGAGTTGGCGTCGGTGTTCTCTACTTACCCCCATGCACTGCTGAGCACCGCCCAGGCGTTCCTGGTGGAAATGGTCATCACTGCCATCCTGATGGGCGTGATCATGGCCCTGACCGACGACAACAACGGCCTGCCCCGCGGCCCGCTGGCCCCGCTGCTGATCGGCCTGCTGATCGCGGTGATCGGCAGCGCCATGGGCCCGTTGACAGGCTTTGCGATGAACCCCGCGCGGGATTTCGGGCCCAAGCTGATGACCTTTTTCGCGGGCTGGGGTGAAATGGCCTTTACCGGTGGCCGCGATATTCCTTACTTCCTGGTGCCGATTTTCGCGCCGATCGTTGGCGCATGCCTCGGTGCTGCAGCCTATCGCGGGCTGATTGCCCGTCATCTGCCGAGCGCCGCACCTGCTATAGATGAAGAAACACCTGACACGGCTGTCAACGGCAAGACCCGTATTTCCTGATAGCGCCAGCCTGGACGCACCTGCCCTTTTTGCGGCCCAGGCTGATTACCGATTTTCTTATTTTCCAAGGCATTCGACATGACCGATATTCAGAATAAGAACTACATCATCGCCCTTGACCAAGGCACCACCAGTTCCCGGGCGATCATCTTTGATCGTGACGCCAACGTGGTCTGCACTGCCCAGCGTGAATTCGCCCAGCATTACCCACAAGCAGGCTGGGTCGAACATGACCCGATGGAAATCTTCGCCACCCAGAGCGCCGTGATGGTCGAAGCCCTGGCCCAGGCCGGCCTGCACCATGATCAGGTCGCGGCCATCGGCATCACCAACCAGCGTGAAACCACCGTGGTGTGGGATAAGGTCACCGGTCGCCCGATCTACAACGCGATCGTCTGGCAGTGCCGCCGCAGCACCGAGATCTGCCAGCAGCTCAAGCGCGATGGCCACGAGCAGTACATCAGCGACACCACCGGTCTGGTTACCGACCCTTACTTCTCCGGCACCAAGCTCAAGTGGATCCTCGACAACGTCGAAGGCAGCCGCGAGCGTGCGCGCAACGGCGAACTGCTGTTCGGCACCGTCGACAGCTGGCTGATCTGGAAATTTACCGGCGGCAAGACCCACGTCACCGACTACACCAACGCCTCGCGCACCATGCTCTTCAACATCCACACCCTGGAGTGGGATGCGAAGATGCTGGAAATCCTCGACATCCCGCGCGAGATGTTGCCGGAAGTGAAGTCTTCCTCCGAAATCTACGGCCGCACCAAAAGCGGCATTGCCATCGGCGGTATCGCCGGTGACCAGCAGGCCGCGCTGTTCGGCCAGATGTGCGTCGAAGCCGGCCAAGCCAAGAACACCTACGGCACCGGCTGCTTCCTGTTGATGAACACCGGCGACAAAGCGGTTAAATCCAAGCACGGCATGCTCACTACCATTGCTTGCGGCCCGCGTGGCGAAGTGGCCTACGCCCTGGAAGGCGCCGTGTTCAATGGTGGTTCCACCGTGCAGTGGCTGCGTGATGAGTTGAAAATCATCAACGACGCCCACGACACCGAATACTTCGCGGGCAAGGTCAAGGACAGCAACGGCGTGTACCTGGTGCCCGCCTTCACCGGCCTGGGCGCCCCGTACTGGGACCCCTACGCCCGTGGCGCACTGTTCGGTCTGACCCGTGGCGTACGCGTGGACCACATTATTCGTGCAGCCCTGGAGTCGATTGCCTACCAGACCCGCGATGTACTCGACGCCATGCAACAGGATTCGGGCGAACGCCTCAAAGCCCTGCGCGTGGACGGCGGCGCAGTGGCCAACAACTTCCTGATGCAATTCCAGGCCGACATCCTCGGCACCCAGGTCGAGCGCCCGCAAATGCGCGAGACCACCGCACTGGGCGCGGCCTACCTGGCAGGCCTGGCGTGCGGCTTCTGGGGCAGCCTGGAAGAGTTGCGCGGCAAGGCCGTTATCGAGCGCGAATTCGAACCGCAGTTGGACGAAGCGGCCAAAGAGAAGCTCTATGCCGGCTGGCAAAAAGCAGTCAGCCGCACCCGTGACTGGGAGCCCCACGAAGGGGCTGAATAAGCCAACATCCGGTTGTAACTGGCAGGGAGCGGATTCCTGCGTCATCATGGGCCACTTTTGTATGGCAGCCCAAAGGACGCCCCATGAATCTGCCTCCCCGCCAACAACAAATCCTCGAGTTGGTCCGCGAACGCGGTTACGTCAGCATCGAGGAAATGGCGCAGCTGTTCGTTGTCACCCCGCAAACCATCCGCCGCGATATCAACCAGCTGGCGGATGCCAATCTGCTGCGCCGCTACCACGGTGGCGCGGCCTATGACTCCAGTGTCGAGAACACTGCGTACGCCATGCGTGCTGACCAGATGCGCGACGAGAAACAGCGTATTGGCGAAGCGATTGCCGCGCAGATCCCCGATCACGCCTCGCTGTTCATCAATATCGGTACCACCACCGAATCCATCGCCCGTGCGTTGCTCAACCACAATCACCTGAAAATCATCACCAACAACCTCAACGTCGCCACCATGCTCAGCGCCAAGGACGACTTCGACGTGCTGCTGACCGGCGGTAACGTGCGCCGTGACGGCGGCGTGGTGGGCCAGGCGAGTGTCGACTTCATCAACCAGTTCAAGGTCGACTTTGCTCTGGTGGGCATCAGTGGTATCGATGAAGACGGCAGCCTGCTGGATTTCGACTACCAGGAAGTGCGGGTTTCCCAGGCGATCATCGCCAATGCGCGTCAGGTGATCCTGGCGGCAGACTCCAGCAAATTCGGGCGCAATGCCATGATTCGACTGGGCCCGATCAGCCTGGTGGATTGCCTGGTGACCGATCAACAGCCCGTGCCGGCGTTGGTGCAGTTATTGAATCAGCACAAGGTTCGGTTGGAAGTGGTTTAAACACTGGATATCTCTGGCGCCTGTACCGCCGCCTTCGCGAGCAAGCCCGCTCCCACATTTGACCGGATTCTCATGCTGGAACTCGGTCAATGTGGGAGCGGGCTTGCTCGCGAAGGCTATCTATCCACCCCCCATTTCCTCAAGCCTGTCCCCGGCTCATGTTCACAAATTTTCCTTTTCCCGCCCTTCGATGAGTTTTTTCAATCGAAGTCGGCTGGCTGCGCGCGCGTTTATCAGCTACCATTTTCGCAAATGAACATTAATGTTCGAATTCCAAGACAAAAAAAATCGCGAGGCCAGCCGATGAACCCTTCCACCTTGCCTGCTCCACCGCTTGCCGAAGTCTATGACGTTGCCGTTATCGGCGGCGGGATCAATGGCGTCGGCATTGCAGCGGACGCAGCCGGTCGCGGTTTGTCGGTATTCCTTTGCGAAAAGGACGACCTGGCCAGCCACACCTCATCCGCCAGCAGCAAGCTGATCCACGGCGGCCTGCGCTACCTCGAACATTATGAATTCCGCCTGGTGCGCGAAGCGCTGGCCGAACGTGAAGTGCTGCTGGCCAAGGCCCCGCACATCGTCAAGCAGATGCGCTTCGTGTTGCCGCATCGCCCACACCTGCGTCCGGCATGGATGATCCGCGCCGGCCTGTTCCTCTACGACAACCTCGGCAAGCGCGAAAAACTTGAGGGTTCCAAAAGCCTGAAGTTCGGCCCCGACAGCCCGCTGAAAAGCGAAATCACCAAGGGCTTCGAATACTCCGACTGCTGGGTCGATGACGCCCGCCTCGTCGTGCTGAACGCCATGGCCGCCCGTGAAAAAGGGGCGCACATCCACACCCAGACCCGCTGCATCAGCGCACACCGCAGCAACGGCATGTGGGAAATGAACATGGAACGCGCCGATGGCAGCCTGTTCTCAATCCGTGCCCGCGCACTGGTGAACGCCGCCGGCCCATGGGTCGCCAAGTTCATCAAGGACGATCTGAAGCTGGATTCGCCTTACGGCATCCGCCTGATCCAGGGCAGCCACCTGATCGTACCGAAACTGTACGAAGGCGCCCACGCGCACATCCTGCAGAACGAAGACCAACGCATCGTCTTCACCATTCCGTACCTGAACCACTTGACCATCATCGGCACCACCGACCGCGAATACACCGGTGACCCAGCAAAAGTGGCGATCACCGAAGGTGAAACGGACTATATGCTCAAGGTGGTCAACGCGCACTTCAAGAAACAACTGAGCCGCGACGACATTGTCCACACTTACTCCGGCGTGCGCCCCCTGTGCAACGACGAATCGGACAACCCGTCGGCCATTACCCGCGACTACACCCTGGCACTGTCCGGCGGCACAGGCGAAGCGCCGATCCTGTCGGTGTTTGGCGGCAAGTTGACCACGTATCGCAAGCTTGCCGAATCGGCGATGGCGCAGTTGGCACCGTATTTCACTCAGATGCGCCCAAGCTGGACCGCCAAGGCCAGCCTGCCTGGCGGCGAAGACATGACCACGCCAGAGGCCCTGGCCGAGGCCATTCGCAGCAAATTCGACTGGGTGCCAAGTGAGATCGCGCGCCGCTGGTCCACCACCTACGGCAGCCGCACCTGGCGCTTGCTGGAAGGCGTGCAGTCGTTGGCGGACCTGGGCGAACACCTGGGCGGTGGCCTCTATACCCGTGAGGTTGATTACCTGTGCGCTGAGGAATGGGCGACCCAGCCTCAGGACGTGCTGTGGCGCCGCACCAAGCTGGGTCTGTTCACCACGCCGGCAGAACAGGCCAACGTGCAGCGCTACTTGTCGACCGTTGAGCAGAATCGCAGCAAGATCGAAGCCGCCTGACGGATCGCTACTATAAAAAGCCCCTGCGCTGAAAGGCTCAGGGGCTTTTTTTCGCATTCGGTTTTCCGAACGTCACAGTGCCATCTATTCGGTTTGCCGGACCTCAGTCCTGAAAAAACATCGTCACACAAACTTAATCACCCTATAAATCATAGAGTTAACCTTTTATCTCGGGCCTGGCACGACTCATGCTCTACACTCTTGGACGATTGCCTGGAACGCTTCAGGAGCCGTCACGGGCATTCGCTGTACAAGAGAGCCGTTTAGCCGGCTTCATAAAAAAAACAAATGTCGAGGAAGTATTGATGCGCATCGTTCCCCATATTCTGGGCGCAGCTATCGCTGCTGCTCTGATCAGCACTCCAGTTTTCGCCGCCGAACTCACCGGCACGCTGAAAAAGATCAACGACTCCGGCACCATCACTCTCGCTCACCGCGACAGCTCCATTCCGTTTTCCTACATCGCGGATGGTTCGGGCAAACCCGTGGGCTACTCCCACGACATTCAGTTGGCCGTCGTCGAGCAACTGAAAAAAGACCTGAACAAACCCGACTTGAAAGCCAAGTACAACCTGGTCACTTCACAAACCCGTATTCCGCTGATCCAGAACGGCACCGCGGACCTCGAGTGCGGCTCCACCACCAACAACGCCGAACGCGCCCAGCAAGTTGATTTCACCGTCAACATCTTCGAAATTGGCACCCGTCTGCTGGTCAAGAAAGACAAGGATGGCAAGCCGTCCTACGCTGACTTTGCCGACCTGAAAGGCAAGAACGTCGTAACCACCGCCGGCACCACGTCCGAGCGCATCATCAAAGCGATGAACGCCGACAAGCAAATGGGCATGAACGTCATCTCCGCCAAAGACCATGGCGAATCCTTCCAGATGCTGGAAAGCGGCCGCGCCGTTGCCTTCATGATGGACGACGCCCTGCTGGCCGGTGAAGAAGCCAAGGCCAAGAAGCCGGACGACTGGGTCATCACCGGTACTCCGCAGTCCTTCGAAGCCTACGCATGCATGGTGCGTAAAGACGACCCGGCCTTCAAGAAAGCGGTCGATGACGCCATCGTTGCCCTGTACAAATCCGGCGAAATCAACAAGATCTACAGCAAGTGGTTCGAGAGCCCAATCCCACCAAAAGGCCTGAACCTGAACTTCCCGATGAGCGACAAGGTGAAGGAGCTGATCGCCAACCCAAGTGACAAGCCAGCGCCTGACGTAAAAATCTGATACCTGACTAAGCTTATCTCCTGAGGGAGCCAACCCTCCCTCAGGCGTCTGTTACTACCTGCTGGCTTTAATTGGAACACTCGACCTGGCGGTTTTCGAGCCGATCGTGTGTGCCTGGCGTTCACCGTCAGGCGGGAAAGGATCTTCCCCAAGCGGGTGCTTGTACATCGATCGATTTCGAGGGGAGACCCTAATGAATTACAACTGGGACTGGGGCGTGTTCTTCAAGTCCACTGGCGTGGGCAGCGAGACTTATCTCGACTGGTACATCGCCGGCCTGGGCTGGACCATCGCCATCGCTGTCGTGGCATGGATTATCGCCTTGCTGCTGGGGTCCATTCTGGGCGTCATGCGCACCGTGCCAAACCGCATCGTATCGGGCATCGCGACCTGCTACGTGGAACTGTTTCGTAACGTGCCGTTGCTGGTGCAGCTGTTCATCTGGTACTTCCTGGTACCCGACATGCTGCCGCAGAACCTGCAGGACTGGTACAAACAAGACCTCAACCCGACCACCTCGGCCTACCTGAGCGTTGTCGTGTGCCTGGGCCTGTTCACCGCCGCCCGTGTGTGTGAGCAGGTGCGTACCGGTATCCAGGCGCTGCCACGCGGCCAGGAATCCGCCGCGCGCGCCATGGGCTTCAAGCTGCCGCAGATCTATTGGAACGTGCTGCTGCCGCAGGCCTACCGAATCATCATTCCACCGCTCACCTCGGAATTCCTCAACGTCTTCAAGAACTCCTCCGTGGCGTCCTTGATCGGCCTGATGGAACTGCTGGCGCAAACCAAACAGACCGCCGAGTTCTCGGCCAACCTGTTTGAAGCCTTCACCCTGGCCACGCTGATCTATTTCACCCTGAACATGAGCCTGATGCTGCTCATGCGCCTGGTCGAGAAGAAAGTCGCAGTGCCCGGCCTGATCTCCGTGGGGGGTAAATAATGGACTTCGATTTCAGCGGCATCATCCCCGCTATCCCAGGCCTGTGGAACGGCATGGTCATGACCTTGCAGTTGATGGTCATGGGGGTAGTCGGCGGCATTGCGCTGGGTACGGTCCTGGCGCTGATGCGCCTGTCGTCCAGCAAACTGCTGTCCCGCGTGGCCGGCGCTTATGTGAACTACTTCCGCTCGATCCCGCTGCTGCTGGTGATCACCTGGTTTTACCTGGCGGTGCCGTTCGTATTGCGCTGGATCACCGGCGAAGACACCCCGATCGGTGCGTTCACCTCCTGCGTCGTGGCCTTCATGATGTTCGAAGCCGCGTACTTCTGCGAGATCGTACGGGCCGGCGTGCAGTCGATCCCCAAAGGCCAGATGGCAGCAGCACAGGCCATGGGCATGACCTACGGCCAGACCATGCGCCTGATCATCCTGCCCCAGGCGTTCCGCAAGATGACCCCGTTGCTGCTGCAACAGTCGATCATCCTGTTCCAGGACACCTCGCTGGTCTACACCGTGGGCCTGGTGGACTTCCTCAACTCCGCCCGCTCCAACGGCGACATCATCGGCCGCTCCAATGAGTTCTTGATCTTCGCCGGTGTCGTCTACTTCATCATCAGCTTTTCCGCCTCGCTGCTGGTCAAGCGTCTGCAAAAAAGGTTTGCCGTATGATCTCTATCAAGAATATCAACAAGTGGTATGGCGACTTCCAGGTGCTGACCGATTGCAGCACCGATGTCAAAAAAGGCGAAGTGATCGTGGTGTGCGGGCCGTCGGGCTCGGGTAAGTCCACCCTGATCAAGTGCGTCAACGCGCTGGAACCGTTCCAGAAGGGCGACATCGTGGTCGACGGCACCTCCATCGCCGACCCGAAGACCAACCTGCCGCAGCTGCGTTCGCGCGTGGGCATGGTGTTCCAGCACTTCGAGCTGTTCCCGCACCTGACCATCACCGAGAACCTGACCATCGCGCAGATCAAGGTACTCGGTCGCAGCAAGGAAGAAGCGACCAAGAAAGGCCTGCAACTGCTTGAGCGTGTGGGCCTGTCGGCACACGCCCACAAGCACCCGGGCCAGCTTTCCGGCGGCCAGCAACAACGCGTGGCAATTGCCCGCGCCCTGGCCATGGACCCGATCGTCATGCTGTTCGACGAACCGACCTCGGCCCTCGATCCGGAAATGGTCAACGAAGTACTCGACGTAATGGTGCAGCTGGCCCAAGAAGGCATGACCATGATGTGCGTGACCCACGAAATGGGCTTCGCCCGCAAAGTGGCCGACCGCGTGATCTTCATGGACGCCGGCAAGATCATCGAAGACTGCCCGAAAGAAGAGTTTTTCGGCGACATCAGCGCCCGCTCCGAACGCGCGCAGCACTTCCTTGAGAAAATCCTGCAGCACTAAAAAAGCCACAGCTTGCTCCTCCTGTAGGAGCGAGCTTGCTCGCGAAAAAGGCAACGATGACGCGCACATCCTGGATGAACGCGATGCCCTTGGTTTTTTCGCGAGCAAGCTCGCTCCTACAGGAAGGGGTGAGCGGTAGCTGACCCAAGGCATCTGTGATGAAATGCGACCCCAACCAATTTCGCGCCGCACCGCCATCACTTGCCGTGAAACCACGCCTGATCCGCCAACTGTTCCTGCCGCCGTTGATCATCGCCCTGATGATCGGCCTGGGTTATATCGGCTTCTGGGTCAGCGAGTACTACGGCATCCGCACCCTCAGCGACACTGGCGAACGCCAGCTGGAGCTGCATGCCCGCACCGTCGAAAGCGAACTGAGCAAATACACCTACTTGCCCAGCCTGTTGGAACTGGAGTCCAGCGTGTCCGCGCTGCTGGCCGACCCCAATCAGGAAACCCGCAAGACCGTCAACGATTACCTCGAAGGCCTGAACCGACGCAGTCGCAGCCGGGCCATCTACGTGATGGACACCACCGGCCGCGTGCTGGCCACCAGTAACTGGCGTGATGCCGACAGTTACCAGGGTGAAGACCTGTCCTTCCGCGCCTATTTCCAGAACGCCGTGCGTGGCCAGCCTGGCCGTTTCTACGGCATCGGCAGCACCAACGGCGAACCTGGCTACTACCTGGCCCACGGCCTGGAAGAGCATGGCAAGATCATCGGCGTCGCCGTGGTCAAGGTGCGCCTCGAAGCCCTGGAGGAACGCTGGCAACGCGCGCGCCTCGAAGCCTTTGTGAGCGACGAGAACGGCATCATCATCCTCTCCAGCGACCCGGCCCGCCGCCTCAAGGCTGTGCGTCCGCTGAGCGATGACGTCAAGGAACGCCTGGCCCACAGCCTGCAATACTACTGGGCGACGTTGAACGAGCTGGAACCCCTGGCCCGCGAGCGCCTCAACGAAGGTACCGAGAAACTGACCTTCCCGGCCAACAGCGAAGTGGTGAACGACGAGCACGAAGTCAGCTACCTGGCGCAAACCCGCCCGCTGAATGACACACCCTGGAATTTCACCCTGCTCACCCCGCTCAACGACCTGCGCCGTGCGGCGATCAACCAAGGCATTTTGGTGGCCGTCGCGTTTGGCCTGGTGGCGTTTTTGCTGATTGCCTGGAACGAGCGACGCAAAGTCATCGCCACCCGCCTCGCCGCGCGGGAAGCCCTGCAGGAAGCCAACAGCCAGCTGGAACGACGGATTGCCGAACGCACCGCCGACCTGCGTGCCAGCAACGAACGGCTCAAGGGCCAGATCCGCGAACGGCGCCAGGCCGAGGAGACGCTGCGCCGCGCCCAGGATGAACTGGTGCAGGCCGGCAAGCTGGCGGCCATCGGCCAGATGTCGACCAGCATCGCCCACGAATTGAACCAGCCCCTGGCAGCCCTGCGCACCCTGTCCGGCAACACCGTACGCTTCCTGGAGCGCGGCGCCCTGGACACCGCCAGTGCCAACCTCAAAACCATCAACGAACTGATCGACCGCATGGGTCGCATCACCGCCAGCCTGCGCTCCTTCGCCCGGCGCGGCGATGACCAGGGCGAAGCCAGCCTGGCCAAAGCGGTAGACGCGGCTTTCCAAGTACTCGGCGCACGCCTGGACAGCCTACCGCTGACCCTGCACCGCGACTTTTCCCACGCGCAATTGCAAATCGACCAGACGCGCCTGGAGCAGATCCTGGTCAACCTGATCGGCAATGCCCTCGACGCTATGCAGGCTCAGCCGGCTCCCGAGCTGTGGCTGGAAGGCAGCAGCGCCGACGGTAAATACCGCCTGCACGTGCGCGACAATGGCCACGGTATCGACCCGGAGGCGCGCAAGCATTTGTTTGAACCGTTCTTCACCACCAAGCCCGGCGAGCAAGGCCTGGGCCTGGGCCTGACCCTCTCCGCCAGCCTGGCGGCGGCCACCGGCGGCAACCTTGCCGTGGAACACCCGGCCAGTGGTGGAACGGCCTTTGTCTTGTGCCTGCCGTTGGCGGGCGCTCAAAAAGCTGAGTCGACATGAATACAGACGCTAAAGCCATTAAAGACGAGCTCACGGTACTGATCGTCGAAGACGACCCCCATGTACTGCTCGGCTGCCAGCAGGCCCTGGCCCTGGAAGACATTCCCAGTGTCGGCGTAGGCAGCGCTGAAGAGGCGTTGAAGCGCATCGGCGAGAACTTCGCCGGCATTGTGATCAGCGACATCCGCTTGCCCGGCATTGACGGCCTGGAGCTACTCACCCGTCTCAAGGCTTTGGATAAAAGCTTGCCGGTGGTGCTGATCACCGGGCACGGCGACATCTCCATGGCCGTCGGCGCCATGCGCAACGGCGCCTATGACTTCATGGAAAAACCCTTCTCCCCCGAACGCTTGGTGGACGTGGCCCGCCGCGCCCTTGAACAGCGCGGACTGGCGAGGGAAGTCTGGTCGCTGCGCCGCCAATTGGCCGAGCGCGATTCGCTGGAAGGCCGCATCATCGGCCGCTCACCGGCCATGCAGAACCTGCGCGAGCTGATCGCCAACGTGGCCGACACCTCGGCCAACGTGCTGATCGAAGGCGAGACTGGCACCGGCAAGGAACTGGTTGCGCGCTGCCTGCATGATTTCAGCCGGCGTCATGCTCACCAGTTCGTCGCGCTGAACTGCGGCGGCCTACCGGAGAACCTATTCGAAAGCGAGATTTTCGGTCACGAAGCCAATGCCTTCACCGGCGCCGGCAAACGTCGTATCGGTAAGATCGAACACGCCCACGAAGGCACGCTGTTCCTCGATGAAGTGGAAAGCATGCCGATCAACCTGCAGATCAAGCTACTGCGAGTTTTGCAGGAGCGTACCCTGGAACGCCTGGGGTCGAACCAGAGCGTGGCGGTGGATTGCCGGGTGATCGCCGCCACCAAGTCTGACCTCGATGAACTGAGCCGTGCCAATCAGTTCCGCAGCGACCTGTACTATCGCCTCAACGTGGTGACCCTGGAGCTGCCGCCGTTGCGCGAGCGCCGCGAAGACATCCTGCAGCTGTTCGAACATTTCCTTCAGCAGTCGTCGCTGCGTTTTGACCGCAGTGTGCCGGAGCTGGACAACCAGACCCTGTCGAGCCTGATGAGCCACGACTGGCCGGGCAACGTGCGTGAACTGCGCAACGTCGCCGAACGCTTCGCCCTCGGCCTGCCGGCCTTCAAGAAAAGCGGCACCAGCAGCGGCAGCCAAAGCCTGGCTTTCACCGAGGCAGTGGAAGCGTTCGAACGCAACCTGCTCAACGACGCCTTGCAACGCAGCGGCGGCAACCTGACCCAGGCCAGTCAGGAACTGGGGATGGCTAAGACCACGCTGTTCGATAAAGTCAAAAAATACGGGTTGAGCCACTGATGGATCTGGTGTTGAAGGCCGCTCTTGGCGCGGCGGTGGTGTTGATTCTGGCCGTGCTGGCCAAGACCAAAAACTACTACATCGCTGGTTTGGTGCCGCTGTTTCCGACCTTTGCGTTGATCGCCCATTACATCGTCGGCAAGGGCCGCTCGGTGGAGGATTTGAAGACCACGATCCTGTTCGGGATGTGGTCGATCATTCCGTATTTTGTGTATTTGGCGACGTTGTATGTGGTGGTGGATCGGATGCGGTTGGAGGCGTCGCTGGCCGTGGCGGCTGTCGCCTGGTTGATGGCGGCAACCGTGTTAGTGAGCATCTGGGTACGCGTCCATACCTGACACACCACATTTGAATTGAGGTGTGCCGGAAAGATCAGCGGACTATTTTGTCGACCTGAATGCCCAGCTTCTTGAGGCGGTACCAGAAGCTGCGCTCCGAAATCCCGATCTTCGCCGCCGCCGCCGCTTGCACGCCATTGCTCTCCTGCAACGCCGCGAGTATGTAGGCCTTTTCCACTTCCGCCAGTGCCGCATCCAGGTCCTGGGGAATGCCCGGCCCGTCGCTGAGGATCGCCGTCACGTCGCCCTGGTTCGGTTTGGACGCAAACAGGTAGCCCGGCAAGTCGATGTCTTCGATCACCGGCGACGCCGCCACAATGGTCGCGCGCTCTACGCAGTTCTGCAGTTCACGGATATTGCCTGGCCAGTGGTAGGCCGCCATGGCCTGCAACGCTTCAGCACTGAAACCGGTGATGCGTTTACCGGCAGTGGCGCTGAGGGTCTGGGCGAAGTGACGGGCCAGGGGCGCGATGTCTTCCACCCGTTCGCGCAATGACGGCAAGGGAATCGGGAACACGTTGAGGCGGTAGTACAGGTCTTCGCGAAATTCCTTGTTGGCCACCGCGTCCAGCAGGTTCTTGTTGGTCGCGGCGATCACTCGCACATCCACCTTGCGCTCGCGGGGATCGCCCACCGGTTCGATCACCCGCTCCTGCAACGCGCGCAGGATCTTGGCCTGCAACGCCAGGGGCATGTCGCCCACTTCATCGAGAAACAGCGTGCCTTTGTCGGCCTGTTGGAAGCGCCCTACCCGGTCAGCCACGGCACCGGTGAACGCGCCTTTGCGGTGGCCGAACATTTCGCTTTCCAGCAGCCCTTCCGGGATGGCCGCGCAATTGACCGCCACGAAGGGTTTGTCGGCACGGCTGCCATGTTTGTGAATGGCGCGGGCGACCATTTCCTTGCCGGTGCCGCTTTCGCCGGTCAGCAGGATGGTGGCGCTGCTGTCGCGCACCGAGTCCACGGCTTGCAGCACTTTGCGAAACGCCGGGCTGTCGCCTACCAGGCTGTCGAATTGCGCGTGCTCGTCCAGCTCGGCACGCAGGCGTGCGTTGTCGCGCATGATGTCGCGAAACTGCAGGGCCTTGGCCACGGTGATGTCCAGCTCGTCGATGTCGAACGGCTTGGCGATGTAGTCGTAGGCGCCGTTGCGCATCGACTGCACGGCGTTCTTCACCGTGCTGTAGGCGGTCATCACGATCACCGGCACATGGGGGTAGCGCACCTTGATCTCGGCCAGCAGCGCCGGACCGTCCATGCCCGGCATGCGCCAGTCGCTGATCACCAGGTCGATGTCTTCCTGTTCCAGCACCTTGAGCGCATGCAGGCCGTTGCCGGCGATGAACACCTGCACATCGTTCTGCCCCAGGGCCGATGCCAGCAAGTCGCAGAGCTTGGGTTCGTCGTCGACTACCAGAATGTTATGCGTCATGACTGTCCTCGTCGTCTTCGCCACTCGCCGGAATGTACAGGCTGAAGGTGGCGCCGGCATCTTTTTCACTGGCACATTCGATGCTGCCGTCGTGACTTTCCATGATCGAATAGACTTTGGCCAGGCCCAGGCCGGTGCCGGAGGCCTTGGTGGTAACGAAAGGCGTGAAGATGCGTTCGATCATGTCCGCCGGAATACCCTGGCCGGTGTCGGCGATGCTGATCACCGTGTTCTCGCCGTCCGCGCGAATCCCCAGGGTCAGGCGCCCACCTTCGGGCATCGCGTCGATGGCGTTGAGAATCAGGTTGAGGCACGCCTGCTTGAGCTGTTTGGCATCTGCGTAGATCGTCGCTCCCGGCGCCTGGTCGTCGATCTGCGCATCGATAGTATGCGTGGCCAGCTCCGGGGCGCAGAAGCCGAGGATTTCCTCGACCAACGGGCGCGCCGGCAGCAATACGCGCAACGGCGGGTTGGGCTTGGCAAAGTCGAGGAATTCGGTGATCAGGTCGTTGATACGGCTGACTTCACTGATCACGTATTCCAGGTGGCGCTTGTCGGTGTCCGCCAGATCGGCGCGGCGGTGCAGCAACTGCGTTGCCGTCTTGATGATGCCCAGCGGGTTGCGGATCTCGTGGGCCAGGCCCATGGCGACTTCACCCAGGGCATGCAGGCGATCACGTCGACGCAGCTGCGCTTCAAGGTGATGCAACTCACCCAGGCGCTCGGTCATATGGTTGAAGGTACTGCTCAACTGCGCCAGTTCATCACCACCGCTGACCACCACGCGGTGCGCATAGTCGCCGGAAATCACCGCACTCACGCCCTGGGACAGGTCCCGCAGCGGCTTGGTCAAACGTCGCGACACCAATACCCCGGCAGCCAGCGACAAGGCCGAGCTGAGCAGGAAGATCAACACAAACAGATTGCTCTGGTTTACCAGCCCCACCAGGCTGGTGTGGCGCAGCAAGCCACTGAAAATCACACCTTGCAGGTCACCGGCATCGTTGAAGATCGGCCAGTACAACCCGCTGTAGTTGTTGGTGAACTGCTCACTGGGCTGCCTGGTGGCGCGCATCGCGGTTTCGACGCTCTTGGGGATGCGCGAAGGGTGATCCTCAAAACGTTGGGTCGAGAAAATCTCAGAGAAACCTTCCGGGTTCGCCAGGTACAGGCGCAGGTCGAGGGAATGCACGTCGGCCACGCTGGTGAGGAAACTGCTGTCCAGGTAAGTCCCGACCAGCAGCTCGTAATCGACGCCGTCCTGGGAGGTCTCGAAAGTCGAGACCACGATGCCGGTGGACGCGCCCCCTACCTGCACAGTCTGCAACACCGTATTTTTGGCCAGGCTGATCTGCTTGACGATGTCGGATGCCGCGGTGCTGAACACGATTTTTTGGTCACTGGTGCGAATCAACGCCACCACATCAATATCGGTGGCATCGGCAATGTCGGCGGTCAGCCGGTCGTGTTTGGCCGCTTGCTTGCTCGCAGGCGGGCTGGTGTAGCGCAAAAACAATTTAGCCATGCGTGCGTTGTCATGAAGGATATCGCCGATCTCGTCCTTGACGATCTTGGTCGACTCCTGCAGCCAGATGCGCACGTTGCTGTCGAAGATCTGCGACAGCGTGGTGGCCGCCAGTTCGGCGGCGATCATGGTGGGAATCACACTGACCAACCAGAACGCCAGCACCAGCTTGCGCTGGACGCTCCAACGCGAAATGGCAAAGGGGCGGGCTTTCTGGCGGGTCTTGGTGATCATCAGGTTTCGCTTATCGCAGCAGCCATGGCAGGGTCGGAACGATCCGGTCGAATAAACAGTTTTACAAGCTTGAGCAGGCCGTTGACCAGCCGGTTGCGGTGGCGGAAAAACACGCTGTTGCCTTGGAACTCGCAGCCCAGGCGTAGCTTACTGGCATACCCGGCCTGGCCGCACTCATACACCGCAATATTGTGTTGAATACAGTAGTCGACGTTGGTCAGCCAGCTACGGAAGTACAGGTTGTAGTCGCGAGTGAACTCAACGTCATGCCCGAAAAACTTGTCCACCAGTCGATGTTCGTCCACCAGGATCAGGTTGAACGCCACCAGTTGCTCGTCCACCCAGTAAAGAACACAGACCGCGCGCTCATCAAGGCGTTCGAGCACACCGGTGAAGTAGCCGGCGGGCAGCCGCTCGAACTGCAATTCGGCACGCGTCAGCGTAGCCTCGTACAGGCGCATGACCTGCGGCAGCACGTCGTCGATATTGCGCCGCCATTCCACCCGTGGCCCCGGCGCGCGCAGTTTGCGGCGCAGGTCCTTGCGCGTGGATTTTCCTAGGGAGCCCAAGTAAGCGTCCACCGAGCCGTACGGCAGCGGCAATACCCCCGTGGGCAAGCTCGGCATGCTCTGGAAGCCAGCAGCCCGGCAACTTTCGACCCAATCCGGGTCTTTGCTCGGCGCGTCCTTGACCGCCACCAGGCCGATACCAAAGTCATCGGCATCCTGGCGCGCGGCTGCCAGCAGGTGTTTGAGCAACAGCGGTCGGCGCCCATCCGCCACGCCACTGGCAAAACCGACGTCGCAACGCTCAGCCACCGGGGAACCGAGGGCATACAGCCCCAATTGCAATAGCCCCGGCCACAAGCGTTCGACACGCTCGGTCACGCGCTTGCCGGCGCCCGACACCGTCGTGTCGAGGCGATAATGGGTGATGAACGCCGCCGCCACAGCCGCCAGCGTTCCATCTTCGTAAACCGCCAGGTAACGCCACTGGAAATCTTCGATGGCGGCGTTCTCCACGGCGACGTAATAGTCCCAATCCTCCAGGGCTCCCGCAAAACAGTCGTTCCAGGCACTGCGCTGGATGGCCCGAATGGTCGGGAAGGCTTGGGTGGTGATCACAGGTTTCCCTTATATCTGGGGTGAGCGCCGATCAAACGTGGGAGCTGTCGAGCCCCGGCGAGGCTGCGATGGCATCACCTCGGTGCATTTGAAAGACCGAGGTGCCTGCATCGCTGCCTCGCTGGAGTCCCACCTCGACCTGCATGGGTTTGAGGCCCGCGTGCTGCTCGACGAAGTCGGCACTCAACTCGATCACGCGGCGGTATTGCAGGTCGACGGTGATCATGTGGTAGCAGTTGTCCAACAGGATCTTGGTCACGGGCCCGCCCAGATGGCGCTCCACATAGTCCGCGTTCCAACGGCTGGTGATGTCGTCCTCGATGGAGTGCAACACCAGCGCCGGCACGTTGATCTGCGGCATGCGCTTCTTGACCACAGCGTTCATCCGGTGCAATTCGCGCACGGTGATGCCCTCCATGGTCAACAACCCCGCCTCGCTACTCTCGCCTTCCTTCATCTGCCGCTCGACGATGCCGCGCAGGCGTTCGTTCTTGATGCCGTACGGCGGCTTCTCTTCGAAGCGGCAGAGATGCACGCCGAAGGGGATTTTCATCAACAACGGCGTAAGGAATGCCAGCTTGTTGATGCTCCAACCGTCGTACTTCAAGGTGGTGGAATACATCAGCAGCCCGGCGACTTGCCCAGGGTGCTCGGCGGCCACATACATCGACATCACCGCGCCCATGGACAAGCCACCGACAAACACCTGTTCATGGCGCTGCTTCACGCCCGCGAAGGTCTTGCGCACGCCTTCGTACCAGTCTCGCCAGCCGGTGGCTTGCAGGTCGCTGTTGTCACCGCAATGCCCGGCCAGGGTGGGCACGTACACCGTGCAGTTGCCCACCTTGACCAGGCCCTTGGCGACCTGGCGCAACTCCGTCGGGGTGCCGGTCAGGCCGTGGATCAACAGGATCCCGACCGGACCATCACCGAGAACGAAACCGGCATCACCCTCACCGAGGTCGATCTCTACTGTGTTCACCGGTCGGTCGCCCGCACCAGCAGTTGCTCAAGCAGCTTCAGGCCCAGTTCGATTTCCGGGTAGCTGATTTCCAGGGACGGTGCCAGGGTGATCACGTTTTTGTAGTAACCGCCCACGTCGAGGATCAGACCCAGCTTCTGACCGTCCACCACCATGTCGCCCTTCATGCCTTCCTCGACCATGTAGTCCAGGGTCGCCTTGTCCGGTGTGAAGCCATCCGGGCCGCAAATTTCGCAGCGCAGGGCCAGGCCCAGGCCGTCGACGTCGCCGATGATCGGGAAGCGTTTCTGCAAGTCTTGCAGGCCTTCAAGGAAGAACTTGCCCTTGGCCATGACCATCGCGCCGTAGTCGACTTCGTTGGTCATCTTGAACATTTCCAAGCCTACCGCCGTGCCCAACGGGTTGGAGGCGAAGGTGGAGTGGGTCGAACCTGGCGGGAAGATCTTCGGGTTGATCAACTCTTCACGGGCCCAGATGCCGCCCAGTGGATTGAGGCCGTTGGTCAGCGCCTTACCGAACACGATCACGTCCGGTTGCACGTCGAAGTGCTCGATCGACCACAGTTTGCCGGTGCGGTAGAAGCCCATCTGGATTTCGTCGGAGACCATCAGGATGCCGTGCTGATCCAGCACGTGCTTCAACTCACGGTAGAAGTTCATCGGCGGGATCACATAACCACCGGTGCCCTGGATCGGCTCGACGTAGAACGCAGCGTACTCACTCTGGCCGACTTTCGGGTCCCACACGCCGTTGTATTCGGTCTCGAACAGACGGGCGAATTGCTGCACGCAGTGGCTGCCGTATTCTTCCTTGGTCATGCCTTTAGGGCCACGGAAGTGGTACGGGAATGGGATGAACTGCGCGCGCTCGCCGAAGTGGCCATAGCGACGACGGTAGCGGTAACTGGACGTAATCGACGACGCGCCGAGGGTACGCCCGTGGTAGCCGCCCTCGAAGGCGAACATCAGGCTCTTGCCGTTGGTGGCGTTACGCACCACCTTCAGGGAGTCTTCGATGGACTGCGAACCGCCGACGTTGAAGTGCACGCGACCGTCGAGGCCGAACTTCTTCTTGGCGTCGACCGCGATCATTTCCGACAGCTCGATCTTGCCCTTGTGCAAGTACTGGCTGGCGATCTGCGGCAGGGTGTCGATCTGCTGCTTCAGCGCATTGTTCAGGCGTGGGTTGGCGTAGCCGAAGTTGACCGCCGAGTACCACATTTGCAGGTCGAGGTAGGCCTGGTCTTCGGTGTCCCACACGTAGGAGCCTTCGCAACGGCTGAAAATACGCGGCGGTTCGATGTAGTGGACGGTGTCGCCGTAGGAGCAGTATTTGGCTTCTTTATCCAGAAGGATCTGGTCTTCGGCGGTAGCGATACGGATATCAGACATGGTGGAAGAGTTCCTGATTGTCAGCAGCAGTAAAGGTGGTGGCGTTGGCGGCGAGGCTTTGTGGCAGTTGAGCCAGCAGCGCCGTCACTTCGGCAAAGGTGTCGAAGCGCGCATGAGGAATGTGGTTGGCGACGCAGTAGTCGGCGAGGCTGCCCTTGGCGAACACGAAGTCGGCAGTGGAGGCCACGCACATGTCGGACTTGCCGTCGCCGATCACCAGCACGCGCTTGTGGCGCGGGGTGGACTTGCACTTGCAGTTGCCGGAGGCGGCACGGCAGGCATCGCTGGAATACGGGAAGTCGATGCGCCAGCTGTTCTGATCGACCTGGCGCAGGCGGTTGGCGAGGATCGGCAGCAAGGTCACGTAGTTGCGCGACAGGATTCGCGCGATGCCCTGCTCGATGCCATCACTGACCACTTCGATGGACGCGCCCAGGCCGATCACGTGGTCGACGAAGTCCGGGAAGTCCGGGTCGATCTCGACGCTGTCGAAATACGCCAGCAGTTCGGAGGGGGTCGCCTTGATCAGCGCCAGTTGGCGGCTCAGGCATTCGCGTGAACCGATATGCCCATCCAGCCATTCCTGTTCGATGGTTTCCCACTCGGGGCCGGCGAAGCGTTGGAGGACGTTGTCGATGACATCGGTGGGGGTGATGGTCCCGTCGAAGTCACACACGATATGCCATTGGATCATCGTTGTTTACCTTGGAAGAGCGCGCTGTGTGCGCTTGCAACAAGGGGTAGAGCAGGGAGCGTGCCAACTGGCGCAGGCCCAGCGGGGCTGGGGCTTTGCTCGGCATGGAGGGCGATTTGTGTCGTGGAAGCTACAATTTTTGTAGCTTGCTACAAACAAGATGAGTGCTTGCGCGAGGTCGACGCTTTGCGCGTTCATGCGCACGTAATCAATCAAGGAACAGTGACCATGTTGAGGATCACTTGCGCTGCACTGGCCGGTTTATTGGGCCTCTGGAGCGTTTCGAACGCGGCTCAGGCCGAGGGTATCACCGGCGAAGTCGGCGCAGGCGTCAGCTACCAGCCCCATGACCCTACCGGCAGCCGCTACGAAACGCGGCCCGTTCCCTATTTCGACTTGGACTGGGGCGATGTCAGCCTGAGTACCGACGACGGCCTGACCTGGAGCGCGTTGAACAGCAATGGCTTTACCGCCGGCCCGTATATCAATTATCTGCAGGGGCGCACCTCGAACGGCTCGCTGCAGGGGTTGCGTAATGTGTCGGACATGGCCGAGGTGGGCGGTTTTGTCCAATACGCACCGGCTGATTTCTGGCGGGTGTATGCACAGCTGGGCCAGGCCGTCGGCGGCGGCCACGCGCAGAGCGGCACGCTGGGCAAGGTCGGCGGCGAACTGGGCTACCCGCTGGGCAACGGGATCATCGGCAGCAGCGGGCTGGTGGCGCACTTCGCCGACGCCCGCCAAACCCAGACCTTTTTCGGCGTGGATGACAACGAGGCAGCCGCGTCGGGCTTTCGGCCGTACAACGCCAGCGGCGGCTTCCAGAACGTGACGCTGACCCAGAGTTTCGAGTTTCCCCTGGCTGCCAAATGGTCGTTGCTGACCAGCGCGAGCTGGGTGCATCTGGTGGGTTCGGCGGCGGACAGCAGCATCGTCCGGCAGACTGGCGACGTTAACCAGGGCCAGGTGCAGACGGCCATCAGCTATAAGTTCGATTAGGTTGGTCTGGGGTTTGCAATGAGGTCCTGGAATCCATTTTTCCAGGACACTCTTCATGGCTCGCCCTGCTTACCGTTTGCTGCATCACTCGCTCTGGGACCTGGTGCCCATCGCCCTGGGCCTGGGGCATTTTGCCTTTGTCGTCTGGCTGGTTGCCGCCTTCCAAAGCCTGAGCTGGTGGGCTCTGGTGCCTCTGGCACTGGTCTACGCGATCAGCATGTCGTGGAGCATCAACAGCATCTCCCACAACCAGATCCACAATGCCTACTTCAGCCATCGCGCAATGAACCGCGCCTTCGACCTGCTGCTGTCGGTGACCATCGGTTTTTCCCAGACGCTCTACCGCGATATCCACAACCGCCATCACCGTGGCAACGCCGACCTGCCGGGCCCAGATGGCAAAACCATCGACCCGCTGTCGATCTACCAGCGCGGGAAGCAGGGTCAGCCGGAAAACCCGTGGGCCTATACCTTCCTGAGTTTTTTTCGCGACGATCCCAAGCCGTTCTATGACGAGATGAAGCGCAAGCGCCCGGCGGATGCGCGCTGGGTCAAGGTTGAGATCGCAGTGACTGTGGCGTTCTATATCGCCCTGGCGCTCTACAACTGGCAGGCGGTGCTGTGGCTGTTGCCGTTCTGGTACCTGGGCCAGTGCCTGTCATCACTCAATGGCTACTACGAGCACTTCGGCGGCAACCCGGACCTGCCGATCGCCTGGGGCGTGAGTTCCTATAGCGTGCTGTACAACCTGATCTGGATGAACAACGGCTACCACGCCGAGCACCACTACCGGCCGAAGATGCACTGGACCAAGGTGAAGGCGTTTCATCGGGAGATTGCCGAGCAGCAGCGTGAGGCGGGGGTGAAGCAGATTTCGGTATCACACGGTCTGGGCTTCCTGGTGGCGCACCGCAAACGCCAGGGCTGAACCCCAGCTCTTGCGGTGAGCGGGCTTGCCCTGCGCGAGATAAGCTCGCTCACCACAACGATCAGCCCAGGCCAGCGTGATCAGTTTTCTTCGCCTTCGGCCAACAGGGCAATACCCCCGATAATCACCGCGACGCCCACCCAGTGCAGCGGGCTGATATGTTCCCCCAGCCCCAGCCACGAACCCAGCAGCACCACCACAAACACCAGCGAACTCAGCGGAAACGCCAGGGACAGACTGCTGCGCCGCAGGATCAGCATCCACACGAAAAACGCGCCGATGTAGCTAGCAATAGCCGCCACGATCCCGGGGTTGCGCGCCACGTCAGCCAGCCATTGCCAGCTTAGATCCATTTGCCCCAGTTGGTCCCCGGCCACTTTGGTAAACAACTGGCCGGCGCTCTCGGTGCAAATCAGCAAGGCCCACAGCACCACCGTGCCGAAACGCCCGTGTAGCCACCCGTTGTTCATCGTCTGCGTACTCATGCCTGACTCCCTGCAATCGCTACCAACATCACACCCAGGGTGATCACCAGCGTGCCCAACCAACGACGGCGACTGACGGTTTCCCCCAGCACCACCTTGCCCGCCAACACCACCCCGCAATAGGCCAGCGCCGCCGCCGGGAACAACAAGCTCAACGGCGCACGGGACAAGGCTTCAAGCCACACGAAGAACTCGATGGCATACGCGCCGATCCCGGCCCACAGCAGCGGCGCATTGAACACCTGGCCCCAGAAGGCATTCAGGCGGAAACCGCCGTCCAACTCGGGCAAACGGTCCAGGCCGATCTTGAAACACAGCTGGCCGATCACATCGAGCACGATGGAAAACGCCACCAGCAACACCACGGTCAACGTCACGGGAACAACTCCTCAAACAGGTCGATCAGGGCTTCATTGGTGGCGGCGTTGCGCTGCAGATCTTCGGCGCTCCAACGCTCGGGCGGCGGCTGGTCGGACTTGGCTTCCCAGCGCTTGAACGCATTGCTGAAGGCGGGCGTGGCGAACTCACCACACACGTCAATGCCGATGATGCGTTTGCGCGCCGCCAACGCCCGCAAAGCTTGCAGCAAATGGGTCAGGCGCATGCCGCCCTGGTCCCAGTTGGTGGCCGCGTCTTCACTGGCAAGTACGTCTTTGTCGATGGTGATCCAGATGGCTTCGGTGGGCAGACTGGTGATCATCTGATCGAGGAAGGCCGCCCAATCCAGCTCGGCCAGGTTGCGCCAATACAGGTGATTTTCCTGCTGCTGGTGACCGGCACCGTCCCCTACCCTGCCCCAGACTTTCGACGGCGGATGCTGCCAGGGAAACAGCTGCAAGTGCCCGCGCTTGAGGGCTGCAAGGTTGCCACCGCGCAGTTGCGGGTTATGCAGGTCGTCGCTGCACGGGCCGAGGGTGACGATGCGCTTGATCGCCGGCATCTTCAGCGCGCGGTTGACCCACGATCCGCAATGACGCTTGGGCGCAAAGCGCACCCAGTCGGGGTGATTGTCGAAGTGGATCAGGCTGATGGGCTCTTTCAAATCGGCGAGGAACGCCGGCGTGAGGTGGTGATAGTCGCCAGAGCCGACAAACAGGATTTCCGGTCGCGCATCGGTGGGCCGAGGCCGTTGGGCCAGGCGTTCGGCGAAGCGTCTCCAGGTTTTCTCGGTGGACCATAGGCGCAGCTTCGGGCCCAGGTCCAGCAGGTCGATACGGGTGGCACGGCCACTGGCCAGACGCCGGGCAATCGGTGCCTGGCCGGTGAGGCTGTGGTCAAGGTCAAGAATATTCAAGGTAATGTTTCACCCCTAATGGCAGCGCCCATCCGGATACCGGACGGGCTTTAGGGGGTCAATGCAAGGGACGGGCCAGCGCTTAGCCTTTGGCCTCTTGGATGATCTGGCGGATCGCTCCCACAAAAGCTTCCGCCGGCTGCCCACCGCTGACGGCGTACTGGTCGTTGAACACGATGGTCGGCACCGAGCTCACGCCACGGGAGATCCACAGCTGCTCTTGTTCACGGACTTCAGCGGCGTATTCATCGGAGGCGAGAATCTCGGCCGCACGCTGGATATCCAAGCCGACGCTTTCGGCGATGATCGCCAGGGTGGCGTGGTCGGACGGGTTCTGGCCGTCAGTGAAGTACGCCTTGAACAGCGCTTCCTTGAGGTTGTACTGCAAGCCTTCCAACCCGGCCCAATGCAACAGGCGATGTGCATCAAAGGTGTTGTAGATACGGCTTTGGCCATCGGTACGAAAGGCAAAACCCAACCCGGCGCCCATGTCGCGGATACGTTCGCGGTTGGCCTGGGATTGCTCGGCGGTGGAGCCGTATTTTTCGGTGATGTGCTCGACGATGTTCTGCCCCTCGGCGGGCATGTTCGGGTTCAGTTCGAACGGCTGGAAATGAATCTCGGCCTGCACCTCGGCGCCAAGCTGGTCGAGGGCTTCGGTCAGGCCGCGCAGGCCGATGATGCACCAGGGGCAGGACACGTCGCTGACGAAATCGATTTTCAGGGGGGTACTCATGACAGGCAACCTCGCTGGCTTGAATGGGCCACAAAGGTTGCACGATACACCAATGTCACAACACCTTCGAAGGCTCGCCCCGGTCAATCTGCGCCCAGTGCGCCGCGTCCTCGCGATGGGCTTGCAGGTAAGGCAGCACCGCCGTCAGCAGCGGCGCCTTGAACGCCTCCTGGAAACGATGGGCCATGCCGGGAATCAATTTCAACTGGCTGCCCTGGATATGCGCCGCCAGGTGCACGCCGTGCATCACCGGCAACAGCGGGTCGGCGGTGCCGTGCACCACCAGGGTCGGCACACGCAGTTGGTTGAGCAACGGCACGCGGCTCGGTTCGGCGAGGATTGCCATGATCTGGCGCTTCACGCCGTCCGGGTTGAAGGCACGGTCGTAGGACAGCGCCGCCTGGTGCAACAGCGCCTGGCGATCATCCGTCACGTTCGGGCTGCCCAGCGCCGCCAGCAGATCGGCCTGCTGCTCCAGAGCCACTTCACGATTCGGTGCGCTGCGCCGCGACAGCAGTTGCACCAACGCCGCATTCGGCGCAGGCAAGCCTTCGGCGCCGGAGCTGGTCATGATCAGCGTGAGGCTCTCGACCCGTTGCGGTGCCATGGCCGCCAGGTGCTGGGCGATCATGCCGCCCATGCTTGCGCCCAGTACGTGGAATTGCTGGATCTGCAAGGCATCCATCAAGCCGATGGCGTCATCGGCCATGTCAGTCAACGTGTAAGGCGCCGCCACCGGCAGGCCGAGCTTGTAGCGCAGCACTTCAAAGGTCAGGTTGGCGTTGGCCGGCGCCTGGCGCCAAGTGGACAGGCCTACATCACGGTTGTCGTAGCGGATCACCCGGAACCCTTGTTCGCACAGCGCGACCACCACTTCATCCGGCCAGTGGATTAGCTGCCCGCCCAAGCCCATCACCAGCAGCAAGGCAGGGTCGGACGCACGGCCGATACTCTGGTAGGCGATGCTCACCTGAGCCAGGTCGACCGTTTGGGTCGGGACATTGACGTCACATCGAGAAGCCGCAAAGGACGGCAGGCCGAACAACAGAGCGGCCAGTAAATACAACACGCGCATGAAAAACACCGAAACGCAGAACCCCAGTAGAGCGCGAGTCTGATGAAGTTTGTTCAAGCGCGCTGCCACAGTTGCGTGACAGTTTGATGAATGTCGCTCAACGGTCGGCCCACTAACTATCTATCCCTGCGCGCCGCGTTCCCCACCTTTAAATAGGGCACCGACCGGTAAAGCACCGTTCTGCCCCTTTTTTTGAGTGCCGTCACATGACCGATACACCCAACCCGCTCTCCCCCCTTGCCGTGCGCGATTTCCTGCCGCTCTCCCCCGCGCCGTTTCGCCCGTTGAATGAAAGCCTGCTGCTGGAAGCCACGGCCCGCTGGCACGCCAGCCGGGAACACATGCTCACGCTCACCGCCGCCGCCCCCAGCATTCGCGCCGCCCTCACGGCGTTCATCCAAGAGCAACTGGGCCTGGACGGCGACAGCGTGCAGCTGCATTTCGCGGCAACTGTCGACCAGCCACAGCGTCACGTCACGCTGACCCAGGCCTGCGCCTTTGTTCATCAAATCCCGGTCCCCAGCTCGCTCGCGCAACGTTGTCGGGTCATCGGCCTGCCGGTGGGCAAAACCCAGTACGCGGCGCAACCGTTCGAGCTGCTAAAACCCTTTACCCAGCTCAATGTGCAACAGGCCCTGCGAACCGCCTGGGTGCGCTACTGGTGGTTCACGCGCGCGCCCGGCACGTCGGTTTCACGCCGTGATCACGCGGTCGCGCAGTACAGCAGCCACCTCCAGGCGGCCGCTCAGTTGGCCTGTGCCTGCGGGGTGATCACCGCCGATCAATTGAAACCGTTGCTGACGGTCCTCGACCCGCCGAGCGGCGCGCTGCAGCTTGACGGTCAGAAGATCTACACCGAGCAACTGCTGCTCAAGCGCACGGGCTTGGCCGATGCCGAGATACCCGGTGCGCTGGTCATCACCCTGGATGCCGAGATCGTCCTCCAGCTGTTGTACCTGCCCTCTGAGGAACCGGCGCTGAACCTGTTCAACAGCCGCGTCAGCATGGAGCAATGGTTGCTCGATCACCCCACGCTGTTCCCCGGTGTGACGGCAATCACCCGAGACAACCAGATCGACTACCGCGAGGTCAACGACCCCTTGCAAGCCGGCGTGACGCATCTGCTGGAACATCGCCTCAGAGAAAAACAGGCGAGCTTGGCCTACCCCCACGGCAGAGACCTCGCCGAGCATGGTCACAGAGCGCTGGATGCGGCCGATCAGGTTGACCGGCACCAGCACAGCCAGGGTTTTTTCGCCTTGCCGCGCGCTGCCGAACTGACTGCCGTTGAGAGCGATGTCGCCCGCGACACTCCCCCCATGCTCTTCGCCGGACTGACCGCCGACCTGCCCCTGGCCCAGCGCCGCCACGCACTGTCACGGCAACAGCAGCCGCTCTTCGGTGCCGAGCACGCGTCCGCCCTGCTGCCGCCGCCGAACGATGAGCAACTGGCCACATTACGCAGCCAACTCAACCGCTTGCACGAGGCGCAACAGCAGGCCCATGAAGCCGCCACCGCGCTGTGGGGTCAATCCCAGCACCAACTGCTGGAGCTGTCCCAGCAAGCGAACCCCGATTACCACACCTTGCTCCAGGCACGCCTGAACGGGCTGCTTGCCGAGGCCGGCCTGCAGCGTCAACTCAACCAGATCAGCCAGGCCGGGCACGACATGCTTCTGGCCGCGCTTGACCCGCTCAACGCGCCAGACCCCGAACTCAAGGTGTCGGTGGCAACCTTGACCCTGTCGATCAGCGAGCGCAGCAACGGCGCGGTCAACATCCAGCGCAAAGAGCTGGACGGCGTGCTGCTGATCACCCTGGAAGCGGCGCTGCTCGATGCTTCAACACCTCAGGACCTGTTGCTGTACTGGCCGGGCAGCCAGGGCGGGCTGCAGCATTTCGCCTCGCTGCAGGCGCTTGAACAGTGGCTTGGCGTAACGCCGTCGGACGCTGCGTCGCTGGAACTGGCCCTGCTCAATCAGACCCCGCTCGAATACAGCCTCACCGTGCAACTCGATGGGTGGGTTACCCAGATCGAAGCGATGCTTCAGCGTGCCCCGGACGACACCGAGCGCCAAGCCCGGGAACTGGAACCCATGCGCGTGCAAGCGATCGAGGAACTGGGCGTATCGACCCACAGCGTGCGCGAACTGGCCTATGCGCAGCTTCTGGAACAGAACCAGAGCGGCGCCCTGGCCGCACAACTGCCGGCCTGGCTCGGCCAGGTGTCGGCTGCCGATAGCGTCGAACTCAAGGCCCTGCTGGAACGCTACATCCTCGCGTTCCAGCGCGCCGACGAGGCCTTGAACCTGAAGCTGCCGCTGATCAGTAGCTTTTGCAAAAAACGCCTGCACGCACGGCTGTCCCGGGACTTCTCGCTCAAACAACCGTTCCACGTTCAGCTCGACGTCCCGGAATCGGTCACGCATTCACAGCATTTCGTCGAAGCCCCCGGCGCGCCCGGCACCCCGACCAAGACCGTACCGGTGCCCAGCGCCACGCGGGTCAAAATGAGCCTGGATGAGCTGGCGCTGAGCAACATCGATACGCCGACCTCCGAACGCTTGACGTTCATGAAGGTCGAGGTCAGCACCCAGGACGCCACCGAAGGCCAGGCCCTCACCGCCGGGCTCAGCGCCAACTACCTGCGCCGGCTGGTGCCGGAACTGGACCTGGCCCAAGCGTATGAAGACCTGATCGTCGAGGCTTACCAAGGCTCGGATCGCGAAGCGGACTTCAGCCGTGAGTATCGCCTCGAATGCCTGCTCGAACCTCATCGCCTGCTGCTCACCCTTCAGGGGCGCCTGGCGTTCCTGCAAAAGCACATCACCGCCACCGAACTGAACACCTTCAACATCGCCGTGAATGCCAGCACCGCTCAAGCCTGGCGCGCCGATGGCAATGACATTGAGCTGCTTCCCGCTCACCTCAGCGTCGGCGGCCCAGACACCCAGGACGGCTCAAGCACCTTGTCCGGGGTCACCTTCATCCGTCAGAAAAATTCCGGGAGCACCCTGCTCTATCTGCCCGAGAGCCCGGACGGCCAGGCCCTGCGCAGTTACAACAGCCTTGAGGCGGCGCGACTGGCGCTGTTCCGCCTGTGCCTGAACACCGCGATGGTCAACTACCTGGCTGGCCGCGCCTTGCTCGGTAACATGGCCAACCACGTCAGCCGGATCAATCAAGCGGTACTCCGGCATTTCGACGCGCTGATCGGCGTCGGCACCGCCTGGCCCGTCACCACGTCGCTGGCCAGCCATCTGCTCAACGCGCAAATGGGCCGCGTCAAGGAGGCCCACCGCGCCAGTGCCCGTTCCAACAGCGATCTGTACCTGGAACGCTATGCCATCAAAGGCGTGCAGGCCTTCAGCTATATCAAGATGGCACTCGGCGTGGTCCCCGTGGTGGGCAGCGTGATCGGCCTTTACGATGGCTGGGTCAGCGCCAATGACGCGGTGGCTGCGTTTCGCCGCGGTGATCATGTGCAAGGCATGCACGCCATCACCCAAGTCCTGCAATCATTGATCGACGCCGGCATCGATGTGGCCGGCGGGGTGCTGATCACACCCAATGCAGCGCGCACGCGCACGTTTGGGCGCCAGTTGCGCAATGCCTTCAAGGGTGGCCGTTACCTGCAACCGCCCATGAGCCGCAAGGCGCGCCGCATCGCCGAGCGCTTCAGCGGGTATGAATATGGCAAGGAGATCGCCCTGGCCCATCTGACCCCGGCGAGCCACGGTGTTTATCGCAACGTCTACCGCCATACCGACGGCGACTTCATTGTGCGGCAGGGCAGCGTCTATCAGGTCGAACTGCAGAACGGGCATTGGCGCTTGAGTGGCAACACGTTGAAGACCTACAAACAGCCGATTGCCCTGGATGAAGCCGGCCAATGGGACACCCACTTCGGCGTCTACGGCACCGCGCAACCGGTCGGCCTGGCGGGCGGCGGCGGCGTGCTCGGGCACCTGGCGGACACCCTCGAACCGCTCTGGCCGATGGCGATTCGACAACGGCTGCCGATCTGGTGGACCGATCATGTGCTGCGCCGCCAACTGGCGCTCAACGATGCGATCAATACGCTGAGCAGTCGGCTCGACACTCAACTGGCCGCGACCAGCAACCTGCAACACCTGTCCAACCAAAGCGACATCGCCACCCGCAAAACCTTGCAGCCGACCCTGGACCAGGCCTACGCCAAAGACATCGAGCTGGCGATTGAGCAGGCCAACGCCGTTCAGGACGTGATCGCCTTCACCCCCAACAGAGAGCACCTGGCCCTCAAAGGCATGCAGAGCCGCGCCGCCCTGATTGTCACCAGCAGAGCCGTGGAGCGCTTGAAAGTCGCCGCGGCCGCGCTGCAGGGGTTGACCGGGCAATTCGGCGACCTCCAAGTGCCGCCGACGCGCCCGGCCGCCATTTTGCAGTTTCTGCAAACCCGCAAAGGTCTCAGCCAGAACATCGTGCAGGCACTCGACCGGATCGACCGCCTCTTCCTGGTCATGAACGAATGGAGCGCCAATATCAACCTAATGGCGCAGGAAGCCGATATACGCCTGCACGGCAGAAGTACGCGCAGGACCGCGCAACAGATCGACGCGGATCTTCACAACACGCGCACGATGGTGGGCGAGGCTCGCGACGACGCGGCGCGCTGGAACGAACTGTACGATGAAGGCTTTCGCACGCACCTGCGCACCGTCCACAGCATCGACACGTTCAACCGCTACGATCACGTCACCGATCCTTCCTGGTTGTACTTGCAAAGTGAGGTCAATCGCGTCTATCTCGACGCCCACCTGGCCCTGAACACGCATTTTGCACTGACAAATACGCCCACCACGGTCAGCCAGCGCACGCGAATACTCAATGAATGTATCGATGCCTACGCGCGCTTCAGCCTCAGCGTTAAAACCTTGAGCGCAGGCTACCCGCAACATTTTGACCTGGATAACCTGAGCGCCTTGCTGAACAACCTCGAGCGCATGACTCAACTGGCCCGTCAGCGCATCGGCACGCCCGCTCGCCTGCATCGCCCGCGGCCCGACGAACCACGAGGAACAGTGTTTGAAACCGATGACAACCGGATGCTGATCGGCATAAAAAGCACCGACCCACGCACCAACACCACGCGCTACACCATCGACAACCTCAGCGGCCACACCGAGACCTGGGAGCAACGCCCAAACGGTCGGGCTCAACGCCAATCGGCACCACCGGTGGCGCTCCCACCCGAGGCGAACGTGAAGTCGGTGATGGTGAACGAAGCCCAGAGCCGCCTGCGCGCCGTGCCGGTGTATCAGGCTAAAGTCGAAGCCTACGCCCGCCAAGGCATGTTGCCGGTGGACCTTGAACACATGCTGGTCAGCGAAGCCGCCGAACTCACCCTGCGCTCGAACCGCATCGCACGCCTTGACCCCGAGGAGCCGAGCATCCAGCCATTGCGCACGACCGCCACCGAGCTGACCGCCGCGGGCCGCACCCTGCGCACCCGCCAATCATTGGCCAGCCGCCAACCCACCGACGGCATGCTTGATGATCTGGCCAGGCATCACGTGGTCGAGGTGCGTCGAACCGCGTCGATGACCGAGCTGGCGAGGCGTGCGAACGGGCACCGCGACTTCATGCAGGAATATGAAGTCTGGGACCTGACCGCCACCCCACCGCGTCCCTTGTGGTACGCGCACTTTCATTACAACCGCCGCACGGCTACCTTCGATGAGTTCGAAAAGGCCCACTTGAAACTGCCGGAACATCGCTACTTGACCCATGCCGACGACCCGTCACTGCCATTCTCGGACATCGGCAAGCAGTCCGCCGCGTTGTCGCATATCCGGCCGCTATGGGTTGCCCTCTAGCCGCGCAGGCCCGCGGCTGTCTCGGTCACCAGGACTTTCGGGGTCTTGGTGCGCTGCGGCGGGATCTTCAGGTTCGCCGCCGTGTAGAGATTGCGCGGCGAACCTTTGGCCGGGTACATCACGCCCAGGCCTGCAGGTCGACAACCCGCACAACATGAGACAAACTCACCCTCTTCGCATTAATCATCAATATTTCTCATGGAGGCCACGGTGCTGGAAATCCGCCACCTGAAAACCCTGCACGCCCTGCGCGAGGCCGACAGCCTGGTCGAAGCCGCCGAACGCCTGCATTTGACGCAGTCCGCCCTGTCCCACCAGTTCAAAGAGCTGGAAGAACGCCTGGGGGTGCCGCTGTTCGTGCGCAAGACCAAGCCGCTGCGTTTCACCAGCGCCGGCCTGCGCCTGCTGCAACTGGCCGACGCAACGCTGCCGCTGCTGCGCGGCGCAGAGCGTGATATTGCGCGCCTGGTCGGCGGAACCGCCGGGCGTTTACACATGGCCATCGAATGCCACAGTTGCTTCCAGTGGCTGATGCCGACTATCGATCAGTTCCGCGACGCCTGGCCGGAGGTCGAACTGGACCTGGCCTCCGGCTTCGCTTTTGCCCCGCTGCCAGCTCTGGCCCGAGGCGACCTGGACCTGGTGGTGACCTCCGACCCGCTGGAGTTGCCGGGCATCACCTATGTGCCGCTGTTCACCTACGAAGCCATGCTCGCGGTCGCCAACCAGCATGCGCTGGCGAATAAGGCGTACATCGTGCCGGAAGACTTGTTGACCGAAACACTGATCACCTACCCGGTGGAACGCGACCGCCTGGACATCTTCACCCGCTTCCTCGAGCCTGCCGATGTGGAACCGGCCCAGGTGCGTACATCGGAGCTGTCGGTGATGATGATGCAACTGGTGGCCAGCGGCCGTGGTGTGTGCGGCATGCCCCATTGGGCGCTGCATGAGTACAGCGCGCGCGGCTATGTGAAGGCCAAGCGGTTGGGCGAGAAAGGGTTGTTTGCGACGCTGTATGCGGGGATTCGTGCAGACATGCTGGATGCACCGTACATGCGCGATTTCTTGCTGACGGCCAAGGACACGTCGTTTTCCACCCTGGATGGGGTCAGCGCGGTGCGCTAATTGCAGGAGCCCGGCAATTCGCGCCACATGTGGATCTTGTCGAAATAATCGACCCCGACCCGCACTGCCAGCGGCTCCAGGCCGTATTGGACGAAGCCGCAGCGTTGATACAGGGCAAAGGCCGCGTCATTGCCGGCGGTGACCGTAAGCTGGATCACTTTGAGGCGCGGCTGTTTGCGTGCTTCGTCCAGTGCGGCCTCGACCAACTGACGACCCAGGCCCTGTTGCTGATAGGCCTCGTTCACGTACATGCCGAACAGCGTCACCTTGTGCCGCGCTTTCTCTCGCGGCTCATACGCCAGGCCGACAATGCCGGCCAGTTCGTCACCGACAAAAACGCCGAGCAAGCAATCCAAGGGGCTGCTCAAGCGTTTTTCCCACCAGCTCAGCGGCATCGCCGCACGCTCCGCCACGCTGGAGGTGAATGCCTGGGGATAGGCGCCATAGGCCTCAAGCATCAACGCCCGATAAGCCTCGGCGTCGCTGGCCCCCAGCGTGCGAATGATCATGCCGTCAGCGAGGCGCGGTAAAACGGCAGGATCAGATCGCGCGTCAGCGGGGCCAATTGCAGGCCACCGTCACCGGCCGGGTCGATCCAGCGCACTTCCTCGATCTCGGCGGCGGGGGTCACCGCCACGTCGATAGTGACCTGAAACAATTCGGCCTCCACCGTAAAGCCGGGCTCGTTGGCCGCCGGGGCCGAGAAGTGGCCCAGATAAGCGGCATCGCTGGGGTTGATGCGCAGGTTCAGTTCCTCGAACAACTCTCGGGCCAATGCCTCGGCGGGTTGCTCGCCTGCGTCGATTTTGCCGCCGGGCTGCATGAAGGCCTGGGTGCCGCGCTTGCGCACCAGCAGGGTGTGGCCGTCGCCACCGATCAGGAGGGCGGCGGCGATGCGGATAGTCGTGGACATGCAGTAAAAGCCTTGAATTGGGTCAGTGAAAATAACCGGCAAGGCTTACGCCTCGTCCGGCGCCTTGATAAATACGTTGTACTTCGCCCCTTCCATCGCCTCAAACGCAATCAGCTTGTCCACCAGCGGCAGGTTCAGCACCTTGCCGGCATTGAGCAGTAACATGCCGTTGTCGGCGTTGAGGTTGCGAGCCAGCACCATGCCGTCGGCCAGTTCGCGCGTGGTCAGGACCTTGACGGTGGGATCGCCCAGCGTCACATCACTGAGGAATGTGGCGCAGGCCAGAACGAAATCCTCGACCAGCTCGGGATCATAGAGGCGCCCGGCATATTTGCGGATATAGAGCAGCGCTTCGTCACTGTTCATCTGCCGCTCAAGAATCAGCCCCTTCTGCAACTCGATGAAGTCCACCGCCAGTTTCAAAAGGCGCGAACCGAACGGAATCGCATCGCCCTTGAGGTGGTCGGGAAAACCGCTGCCATCCCAGCGCTCCTGATGGTGACGAATGATGCGCGCCGCATCTTTCATCGGCTCCAAGGTCATCAACAACGATTCGCTCTGGGTCGGATAGCTGCGGTAGCGCTCGCGATCCGTGCTGTGCAGCTTATCGGCCGGTTCGATCAGCATGCTGTCGCTCCAGCTCAGTTTGCCAATGTTGTACAACGCAGCGGCCATCGTCAGGTCACGCGAACTGGCGTCGTCGATAGACTGGGCGGCGCAATAGACCCGCACCAATTCGATCAGCGAGCGGTTGGTCTGCTTGTTCTTGGGCAAGCGCAGGTTGGCCAACAGCGAAAACACTTCGGTACCGGTCACGTAGCTGTGCTTGAGTTCGTCGTAGGCCAGGTCGAGCATGTCGGCGGTCTGCTGCAGCTCACTGGTACGCGCCGCTACGCGTTTTTCCAGGGTGGCGTTCAGTTGCTTGAGCTGATCGTTCTGCACCTGGGTCAGGCGCTCCAGGCGCTGGTGCTCCAGGGTCTGGCGCAAGACCAGCTGCAGCTCCTCGTCATTCCAGGGCTTGCTGATGTAGCGGTGGATCTGCCCTTCGTTGATGGCCTTGACGATCGTCGGCAGGTCGGCGTAACCGGTGAGCAGAATGCGACTGGTGGCCGGATACAGCCGATGCACCTCGGCCAGCAGCTGCGCACCGTCCATACCGGGCATACGAGCGTCGCTCATCACCAGGTCGATGGGTTGGGCGGCCATGATCTCCAGGGCCTGGGCACCGCTGCCGGCCAGGACTACATCGAAGGGCTGCCCGCGCAATAAGCGGCGCAGGCTGTTGAGGATCGATTCTTCATCGTCGACCAGTAATATCGTGGGTTTCGTCGCAAGTTGTTCGTCCATGCCTGCTGCGCCTTCAAATTGAACTGAATGGAACCACATTTGACCATCGTGCCAAGCCATCTTCCCTCGACCGCGGCGCGGGGGTCGATTTGACGCCAACTGGCCTTCGATTTCAAGGCACTCGACTATGCTGTCACAGTAGACAACTTCGCTCAGCCGCAGAATCAGGGAAGGAATCATTATGCCGTCGAGCCTTTTGCAATCGCGGAGTGCGTCATGACCCCGGACTCAGCGCGGGCCAACCGGCGTATTCTGATCGTCGATGACAGCGCGTCGATCCATGATGACTTTCGCAAGATCCTGTGTGCCAACGCCCAGGGCGAGAAATCCCTGGATAGTCTTGAGGAAACCCTGTTCGGCACCACCGCCACCCCGCGCCACGCATTCGTGCTGGATTCGGCCTACCAGGGCCAGGAAGCGCTGGAACTGGTAGCCCGGTCCCTGGCCGCCAACGCTCCGTATGCCATGGTGTTCATCGATATGCGCATGCCGCCCGGCTGGGACGGCCTGCAAACCATCGAACAGCTGTGGAACGTCGACCCCAATCTGCAGATCGCCCTGTGCACCGCGTATTCCGACTATTCGTTCGAAGCGATCGAGGCGCGATTGAAATACAACGATCAGTTGCTGATTCTGAAGAAACCCTTCGACCATCTGGAGATCCGCCAGATGGCCAGTGCCCTGACGTGGAAATGGCAGCTGGCCCAGGATGTCGCCCTGAAAGTGGTGGCACTGGAGCGCACCATCGAAGAACGTGTGCAGGAACTGCTGAAGGTCTCGCATCTGTTGCAATACGATGCGCTGACAGAACTGCCCAACAGCACGCTGCTCGGCGACCGCCTTAGCCAGGCCATAGCCCTTGGTCGGCGGCATGACACGCAACTGGCGGTGATATTTATCGGGCTCGATCGTTTCAAACGCATCAACAATGCCCTGGGTTACCCGGTGGGCGACGAGGTGCTCCAACATGTCAGCCACAGCCTGGTAGCAACAGTGCGCAGCTCCGACTCGGTGTTTCGCTACGGCTCCGATGAGTTCGTGATCCTGCTCCACGACGTGCAGCACCCGCAGCAGACCCAGCACATCGCGCACAAAGTGCTCAAGGCCATCAGTGCCACACGCCATGTGGCCGGGCATGACTTGAGCATCACGGCGAGCCTGGGCATCAGCATCTACCCCAATGACAGCTACAACACGGTGGAGTTGATCAAGCACGCCGAAACCGCCATGCATACCAGCAAGGAACGCGGCCCCAACGATTTCAGTTTCTACACCGAAGACATGAACCTGCGCGCCCGGCGCCAGCAAAATCTGGAGAGCGCGATCCGCCTGGCCTTGGAGCTGGATGAATTCGTACTGCACTACCAACCCAAGCTGGACCTCAACTCCGGGCGAATCGTCGGCGCGGAGGCGCTGATACGCTGGTTTCAGCCGCGCTCGGGGTGGGTCAGCCCGAGCGATTTCATTCCGGTGGCCGAAGACAGCGGGCTGATCGTGCCCTTGACGCAGTGGGTGCTGCACCAGGCCTGCGAACAGGCGCAGGCCTGGCGCGGCATGGGCCTGCCACCGCTGTACATGGCGGTGAATGTATCGGCCATCGACTTTCGCCAGCATGACTTCGTCGACAACCTGGCCGCGATCCTCAAGCAGACCGGCCTGCCGCCCGCCTGGCTGGAGCTGGAAATCACCGAAAACGTACTGATGCAGAATGTCGACGACACGGTGCAGATCCTGCAAACAATCAAGGCCATGGGCGTGCGCCTGGCGCTGGATGACTTCGGCACGGGCTACTCGAGCCTGAGTTACCTGCGACGCTTTCCCATCGATGTGTTGAAAATCGACCAGTCGTTCGTGCGTGGGCTGAACGAGAATAACCAGGATGCCCAGCTGATAAGCGCTATCATCGGCATGGGCAAGAGCCTGGAGTTGAACATCATCGCCGAGGGGGTGGAGACCGTCGAACAGCTGAATTTCCTGAAAAGCCAGCAGTGTGAAGAGGGTCAGGGCTTTTTGTTCAGCAAGGCGGTGCCGCCGAAGGATTTCGCCCGGTTGCTGCAAGTGGGCAGCGCCACACTGATGCCTGCCCAATAGCCGCGTGCCTGCAAGGAGTGCTCGCTTGAGCAAAGTCTCACGTTACCGTTTCGGCGTTCTGCTGGTGGTGTGGTCGGGGCTGGCCCAGCCGTTGCTGGCCGCGCCGTTGAACGAAGCGCTCAAACCACTGCCACCGGTGCCCGTATTGGACCCGGCCAGAGTCGAGTTGGGTCGCCAGCTGTTCAATGAGCCGCGCCTGTCGGTCAATAACACACTGTCCTGTGCCAGCTGCCATCGACTGGCGTCCGGAGGTGCAGACAACCAGCCGTTTTCCCTGGGTTTCAACGGCAAGCCGGTGCCAATCAACACCCCTTCCGTGTTCAACGCCAGCCTGAACTTCAAGCAGTTCTGGAATGGCCGGTCGGACACCCTGCAAGCACAGATCGAACAGGTAGTGATCAGCCCCCTGGAAATGGGCAGCGATTGGAATACCGTAGTGCAGAACCTGTCCGCCCTGCCCACCTACCAGACCGCTTTCAAACAGGCCTACCCCGATGGCATCACCGCCGCCAACGTGCAGGACGCCTTGGCCACCTATGAGCAAACACTGCTGAGCCCCAACTCGCGGTTCGACCAGTACCTGCTAGGTAACACCGAGATCCTGACAATCCAGGAAAAATATGGCTACCAGCGCTTCAAGGACTACGGCTGTATCGCCTGCCATCAGGGCATCAATATCGGCGGTAATATGTTCCAGAAATTCGGTGTGATGGGCGACTACTTCAAGGCCCGAGGCAACCCGGTCGAAGCCGACCTGGGCCGCTATCTGGTGACCCAGGACGAAGAGGACCGCCATGTGTTCAAGGTGCCCAGCCTGCGCAACGTGGCGGTGACCGCGCCGTACTTTCACGATGCGTCGGCCAAGACCCTCGAAGAAGCCGTCGATGTGATGTTCAAGTACCAGTTGGGGCGCAATCCGAATAAGGAAGACAGGGACTTGATCGTGCAGTTTCTCAAAACCCTGACCGGCGAATGGGCAGGCAAGCCGCTATGACCTCTCACTCCCGTCGCCGCTTTACCCAGGTTGTACTTGGCCTGGTGACCCTGCTGCTGGCCTCGACCCTGGTGTTTTTGTACCTCAAGGCTTCCCGCGATCAGACCGCCAGCTACACCCAGTCGCGGGATCTGATCCGCCAACTGCAGCAGCTCAATGCGCAGTGGGACAGCGAGGTCCTCAAGGCCCGCATCGCGATCACCCACAACTACGACCCGCTGGTCACGCCACTCACGCAGATGACCCGAATATGGGCCGAACTGAACAGCCGCGACACCTACCACAACCCGTCCAACCTGAGCGGCTGGCAGGCCACGCAAACGGCTTACCAGACGGCGATCCAGGAAAAAGCCCGCCTGGTCGACCAATTCAAATCCCACAACGCGCTGCTGCGTAATTCACTGGCGTTCCTGCCGACCGCCGAAGACGACATCCAGGCGCAGTTCAACCGCCTTGACGCTGAAGGCCGCCTGCAATTGCAAGACGTGGCCACCGACACCTATGACCTGTTGCTCAGCAGCCTGGAGTTCGCCCAAGTCACCAGCGACGATCGCGCCGCCGATATCCTGGTGGGGCTGGGCAAACTGGCGATCAATAAGGAGCAACTGCCCAGCGAGTTCCAAGGGCCGGTGGACATACTCAGCAATCACATTTCGCTGATCCTGCGCGAACAGCCCGTGGTCAACGACCTGCTCGAGCGCATTGCCACGGTGCCCGTCGCCGAACACCTGGACGCACTGACCACCCACCTCGACCAGGACCAGCAAGCGGCAGACCTGATCGACCATCAATACCATCGCTACCTGCTGATCTTCTCGACCTTGCTGGTGGGATTGCTGCTCTATCTGGCGGTGCGCCTGTTGCGCAGCTTTGCCGAAATCAACCGGGTCAATCGCGCGTTGCACGCCGCCAACGAAACCCTGGAGCAGCGCGTGGAGCGACGCACCCGCCAGCTCAAGGATGCGCAGAGCGAATTACTCGACAGCGCACGCCAGGCCGGCATGGCCGAAATCGCGACCAATGTGCTGCACAACGTGGGCAACGTACTCAACAGCGTGAACATCTCCGCCGAACTGGTCACGCGCAAGCTGCGCAGCAGCAAGGCCCTGGGGTTGGGCAAAGCCATGCAGTTGATCAATGAGCACAAGGCCGACCTGGGCACCTTCCTAACCGAAGATGAGAAAGGCAAGCTGCTGCCCGGCTATCTCAACCAACTGGTGGACGCCATCGCCGTTGAGCAGCAGGGCATGACCGACGAGTTGGCGCAGTTGAGTAAAAGCGTGGACCACATCAAGGACATCGTCTCCACCCAGCAATCCTATGCCGGCGCCGCCACACTGCTGGAGCCGGTGCACATCAGCGGCCTGATGGAAGATGCATTGCGCATGAACGCCGGAGCCCTGAGTCGTCACCACGTCACGGTGGTCAAGGAATATGCGCAGGTGCCGGAAATCCTCGCCGACAAACACCGCTTGCTATTGATCATGGTCAACCTGATCAGCAACGCCAAGTACGCCATGTCCAACCTCAGTGACCGACCCCGGCAGATGACCCTGAAGGTCCAGCCCCTGGAGGACAATACCTTGCAGATCAGCGTCAAGGACGATGGCGAGGGCATTCCCGCGGAAAACATGACGCGGATCTTCACCCACGGTTTTACCACTCGCAAGGAAGGCCACGGCTTCGGCCTGCACAGCTGCGCGCTGGCCGCCGTAGAAATGAATGGTCAGCTCAGTGCCCACAGCGACGGGCCTGGCCTGGGCGCGGTGTTTACCTTGACGATCCCTATGACCCTTGCCGGAAGTCCCGCATGAATCAGCCTCCCAATCGGCGCATCCTGTTGATCGACGACACGCCGTCGATTCACGACGATTTTCGCAAAATCCTGATGCCGACCGTCGAGACCAACCAGGCCCTCGACGATATGGAGTCAGCGCTGTTCGGCGACACCAGCAAGCCCGAGGTGCGTACCTTCGAGCTGCATTCGGCGTATGGCGGCGAAGAAGGCCTGCAATTGCTCACCACCGCCATGGCGGAAAAACGCCCCTACGCCCTGGCATTCGTCGACATGCGCATGCCGCAAGGTTGGGACGGCGCAAAGACCATCGAAGAGCTATGGACCGTCGACCCCGGCCTGCAAGTGGTGGTGTGCACCGCGTATACGGATTACTCCTGGGATGAATTGCTGTATCGCCTCAACGGCCATGACCGGTTGCTGATCCTGAAAAAGCCCTTCGATAACATCGAGGTGCAACAGATGGCCAACATGCTTGCCAACAAATGGGACATGGCCCGCCGCGCCTCGCTGCAAACCATACACCTGGAGCAACTGGTGGCGCAGCGCACCCAGGCACTGACCCAGGCCAGCGAGGCGTTGCAACTGGAAATCGACGAGCGCAAGCAGCTGGAAAGCCAACTGGTGCAATCGGAAAAACTCGCGTCGCTGGGGCAACTGGCAGCTGGCGTCGCTCATGAGATCAACAACCCCGTAGGCTTCATCTCCTCCAACCTGAGCACCCTCGACAGCTACTTCAACCAACTGCAGCGGATGCTGGACGCCTACCGGCAGCTCGAAGAAAGCCCCGCCGCGGCCGAGCAGTGCGCCGCGCTCAAGGCCTTGCGTGCTGAACTGGAGCTGGATTTCCTCAGGGAAGACATCCCCATCCTGATCAGGGAATCCAAGGAAGGCATCGGCCGGGTGGTGCAGATAGTCAAGGACCTGAAGAACTTCTCGCGGGTCGACAACGACCAGACCTGGCAATTCGCCAACCTGCAACAGGGCATCGACTCAACGCTGAACATCGTCGCCAGCGAACTCAAGTACAAGGCCGACGTCGTGAAAAATTACACACCGCTGCCTGAAATCGAATGCCTGGCCTCACAGCTCAACCAGGTGGTGATGAACCTGGTTATCAACGCCGCCCAGGCCATGGGCCCGGAGCGCGGCACCATCACCATCAGCAATGGCGTGCAAGGCGATAACATCTGGCTGGAAGTCGCGGACAACGGCTGTGGCATTCCCCCGGAGACCGTGCAGAAAATCTTCGACCCGTTCTTCACCACCAAGCCGGTGGGCGAAGGCACGGGGCTCGGGTTGTCGTTGTCCTACGGCATTATCAAGAAGCACCACGGCGATATTTGCGTGAGCAGCGAACCGGGAAAAGGCACGACCTTTCGCGTGGTGTTGCCGATTCGGCAGACGGCCGCCTAGGGCGCAGGAGCGGACCGTATCCGCCCGGCAAAGGTTGTCTGGGGTTTGCCGACAGGCGCAGAATGCGGCACCGACCTGTAAGAGTCCGATTTCAAGGAAACCGTATGAGCCTGTCTTTGCTAAGCCGTTACGCCTTCTTTGCCGTGTGCGTCATCTTCACCCTCGCCAGCCTCCCCTTTATCGAACACGAATGGCTGTGGCCGATCACCCTGGTCACGGGCGTGTTGAGCCTGATCGGTATGTTCGACCTGCTGCAAAGCCCCCACGCCGTACGCCGCAACTATCCAATCCTGGGCAATATCCGTTACCTGGTCGAAGCCATCCGCCCGGAAATCCGCCAGTACCTGCTGGAGTCCGACAGCGACGCCCTGCCCTTCTCCCGGGCCCAGCGTTCACTGGTCTATTCCCGCGCCAAAAATGAAACTGCCGACAAACCCTTCGGTACCCTGATCGACGTGTACCAGTCGGGCTTCGAATTTATCGGCCACTCCATGCGCCCGGCGCCGCTCAGCGACCCCAGCGCGTTTCGTGTGATGGTCGGCGGCCCGCAATGCACGCAGCCGTATTCGGCATCGGTATTCAATATCTCGGCGATGAGCTTTGGCTCGTTGAGCGCCAACGCCATTCGTGCGTTGAACCAAGGCGCCAAACTGGGCAATTTTGCCCATGACACCGGCGAAGGCAGCATCAGCCCCTACCACCGGGAGAACGGCGGCGACCTGACCTGGGAGTTGGGCAGCGGCTACTTCGGCTGTCGCACCAGCGACGGCCGCTTCGATCCGGAACGCTTCGCCGTGCAGGCGCAGAACCCGCAAGTGCGCATGATCGAAATCAAGATGAGCCAGGGCGCCAAACCCGGCCATGGTGGGATCCTGCCCAAGCACAAGGTCACCCAGGAAATCGCCGACACCCGCGGCATCCTGATGGGTGAAGACTGTATCTCGCCGTCGCGCCACAGCGCGTTTTCCACCCCGATCGAACTGATGCACTTCATCGCCCAACTGCGTGAGCTGTCTGGTGGCAAACCGGTGGGTTTCAAGTTCTGCCTCGGCCACCCCTGGGAATTCATGGGCATCGCCAAGGCCATGCTGGAGACCGGCATCCTCCCCGACTTTATCGTGGTGGACGGCAAGGAAGGCGGCACCGGCGCCGCGCCAGTGGAGTTCACCGACCATATCGGTGTGCCGCTGCGTGAAGGCCTGCTGTTTGTGCACAACACCCTGGTGGGCTTGAACCTGCGCGACAAGATCAAGCTCGGTGCCAGCGGCAAGATCGTCAGCGCATTCGATATCGCCAGCGTCCTGGCCATCGGCGCGGACTGGGCCAACTCGGCGCGTGGCTTCATGTTTGCCATTGGCTGCATTCAGTCCCAGAGCTGCCACACCAACAAATGCCCGACCGGCGTCGCGACCCAAGATCCGCTGCGCCAACGCGCCCTGGTGGTGCCGGACAAAGCCCAGCGCGTGTTCAACTTCCACCGCAATACCCTCAAGGCCTTGGCCGAAATGCTCGCCGCCGCCGGCCTGGATCATCCATCGCAACTGTCGGCCAAGCATCTGGTGCGGCGCATGTCGGCGACCGAGATCAAGCTGTTTTCGCAATTGCATGTGTTCCTCAAACCTGGCGAGTTGCTCACCGGTGAGGTGAATGGCGAGTTCTATTCGCGCATGTGGCAGATGGCACGGGCCGACAGCTTTGAACCCCATGAAGCGGCTGCCGCCTGATCAATAAACCCTCCCTGTTTGCTGAACCGGACCACCGACGGCATCGTTGAAACGAGGTGATTCACGCGCCAGGGCCAGATTGGTCCGGCGTGGATCAGGGTCGGCGCGGGTCAGATGTATCTGGTGGAAGCCGGCACCGCCCATGCCGTGCATGCAGGCAGCCAAGGCACTCTGGTTACCCTGGATGTCTAGAGACATCCAGTAATACCCAACCTTTGCAATTACTTACGAATAACGCCAACCTGCCCCCGCCCGACGTGCGGCGTACGACTTCACCCGCGTTCGCCTGTCATTACTAAACCTTTCGTACAAGAGCCCGCTGCCATGCTGAACGGACGCGACCCACGCATCGATTTTTTTCGGGGCCTGGCGTTGATCTTCATTTTCTGGGATCACGTCCCCCACAACCCCCTCGGCCAGATCACCTTGCGCAACATCGGTTTCAGCGATGCCGCGGAGGTGTTTGTTTTTCTCGCCGGCTACGCCGCCGTACTGGCCTACGGCAAGATCCTGCAGCGCGACGGCTACTGGATTGCCTCGTTGAAGATCCTGCGGCGCGCCTGGGTGCTGTACGTGGTGCATATCTTCCTGCTGGCGATGCTGATGGGCATCGTGTTCTTCGCCAACAGTCATGTGGAAACCCGCGACCTTGTCGAGGAGATGGGACTGACGCACTTCGTCACCCACCCGCAACAGGCGCTCACCGATGAGTTGCTGCTGCGCTTCAAGCCCAACCTAATGGACCCGCTACCGCTGTACATCGTGCTGTTGAGCGGTTTGCCGTTGGTGCTGCCGCTGCTGCTGCGCAAGACCTGGGCGGTGGTGGGCGTTTCGTTGACTGTGTACCTGCTGGCACCGTGGATGGGCTGGAACCTGCGGGCGATTGCCGATGGCGTGTGGTATTTCAATCCCGTCACCTGGCAATTGCTGTTCGTGCTCGGCGGCGCGGCGGCGATTCATGCGCGCCAACCACGTCCTGTCGAGACGCGTGGGCTGCTGCGCCAGCCGTTGTTCGTCGCAGCGGCGGCCTACTCGGTCATGGCCGGGATCATCACGATTTCCTGGCGCTGGCCCGAGGCGCATGACGCATGGATGCCATCGCCGCTCAGCGACCTGTTGTATCCCATCAGCAAGACTGACCTGTCACCCGTGCGCCTGTTGCACTTCCTGGCCCTGGCCTATGTCACCGCCAAGCTTTTGCCCGGCATGGGCTGGACCCGCCACTGGCTGGCGCAACAAAGTTGCCGCATGGGCCGCTATTCCCTGGAGGTGTTCTGCCTCGGTGTGCTGCTGGCGCCGTTGGCGGACATGCTCAATGCCCTCGCGGGCGATGCGCTGGCCATGCAGTTGTTCAGTGCAACAGTGGGCGTGGTGCTGATGGGGCTGCTGGCAGCCTGGCTGGAGTTCAACAAGCGGCTGGATAAGTCACTGCAAGACCGCCGCGTCTTAGCCATGCCGTCATCCACTGGTTAACCCAGGCAGCCGCGTTGGTGGTGCGGCGCTTTCCCGAATCGGGCACTTGCAAAAGGAGGCGAGGGAGCTTGCCCCCTCGCCACACAGTGTTTGCCATTAGACCGGGCGGGCTTCGCCCTGAGCAACCTGGGTCGGTTGCAACTTGAACACGTAGAACAGCACCGTCAGCAGCACCAGGAATACCGGGCCGACATACAGCGCGATGCGGGTGTCCGGGAAGTACGCCATCAGGCCCACGACCAGCAACAGGAACGCCAGCGCCAGGTAGGAACTGACCGGGTACAGCCACATGCGGTACTTGAGTCCCGCCTGTTCCGCCGGGCTCAGGCTCTTACGGAACTTGAGCTGCGCCAGCAGGATCATCAGCCAGGTCCAGATCGCGCCGAAGGTGGCGATGGACGTCACCCAGACGAAGACTTTCTCCGGCACCAGGTAGTTGAGCAACACCCCCAGCAACAACGCGAAGATCGACAACAGCAGCGCTTTGCGCGGCACGCCATTACTGGAGGTCTTGGCGAACGTCGCCGGTGCCTGGCCGTTCTGCGCCAGGCTGTAAAGCATGCGTCCGGTGCTGAAAATGCCGCCGTTGCAAGACGACAGCGCGGCGGTGATCACGACAAAGTTGATGATGCCGGCGGCGGTCTTGATGCCGAGCCGTTCGAACGTCATCACAAACGGGCTGCCCTGGGTGCCGATTTCATTCCACGGGTAGATCGACAGGATCACGAACAACGCCCCCACGTAGAACAGCAGGATGCGCCAGAACACCGAGCCGATGGCACTCGGAATAGTCTTCTGCGGGTTCTTCGCTTCACCGGCGGTAAGGCCGATCATCTCCACACCCAGGTAGGCGAACATCACCATTTGCAGGGACATCAACACGCCTTGCACGCCGTTGGGCATAAAGCCGCCGTGGGCCCACAGGTTGGAGATACCCAGCGCCACGCCGTCATTGCCGAAGCCGAACGCGATGATGCCGACGCCGCCGATCACCATCGCAATGATGGTGACGATCTTGATCAAGGCAAACCAGAACTCGAACTCACCAAAGGCATTGACCGCGATCAGGTTGATGCTGCCCATGCTGATCAAGGCCGCCAGGGCCCAGATCCAGCGCGGCGTGTCGGGAAACCAGACGCCCATGTACACGGCCACGGCGGTGATTTCTGCCACGCAGGTCACCAGCCACAGGAACCAGTAGTTCCAGCCGGTGAGAAAGCCCGCCAACGGGCCGAGATAGTCTTGGGCGTAACGGCTGAAGGAGCCGGCGACGGGGTTGTGCACCGCCATCTCGCCGAGGGCGCGCATGATCACCAGGATCGCCAGGCCGCCAATGATGTAGGACAGCATGATCGCCGGGCCGGCCATTTCAATGGCCTTGGCCGAGCCCAGGAACAGGCCGACACCGATGCAGGCGCCGAGGGCCATCAGGCGAATATGCCGCTCACCCAGTTCACGTTTCAGCGGGCCGCCCTGAGCGGTCTCGCCATGGGGCAGGTGGTTGCCAACTGGCATAGGGGTACAACCTCGTCTTGTTATTGGATTGATCACCGAGTGCTCGGCGCCACGGCGGGTCTGCCACGACGCCCTTACACCGTGCCGGCCTCATGGGCCAACACGTCTGGCAGGGCCAGATCAGCGGGGGTGCAGTATAAAAAGCCCAACCCAGGGTTTTTCACTTAATAAACGCCAAGATTCAGCGAGAAGTCGCGGTAAAAGCCGCTTTTATGGAGGGGCATTACCTGGATAGCGGAGGGTTTTTCTCCGTTTGACGCGCGCCGAGTATTGCACAGCTTTGGTGCAGCGTCATGCCCCTACCTAGGCCGTATATACCCAGCGGAAGGCTCTGCTTCAATGCTTTCAGACCAACAGGCAGACAATGCGGAAGCCGGCCACGGTCGGACGAGAAGCATCGCCCTATCAGCGGCCGGGACGTCCATTCACCATGGGACGCTCCGACTGCCAGGACGGCAATCCCAGCGAAAGGATCTCCCCATGCCAACCCCCTTCGACGTACTCCAGCAAGGTCGAACGCAACGCCTGGCCGCCGATGGCCAATTGATCAGCGACACTTGCAGGCCTGGACCATGCGCCAGCTGGTGGAGCTGGCGGGCTTGGGCGTGCCACTCGGGCGCTCGATCAATGGTCAAGGCCACCGGCATCGGCCCGTCCAACGTCGCGGGGGTGGGGGTCGACGAGTTGGAACGGCTGTCCATCGCCGAATCGCAGGTGATGTGGCAGTGCAGCCGGGCCGGGCAGCCCAGCTACACCGAAGTGATCCTCAAGACCGGCGCGGGCAATTGCGACCAGATGGCCCATGTGGCGAACGAATTGATCCGTTTCAACGGCGGTGCCTCGCGTGTTTGGGGCACCAGCCCACCGGCTCACGCGTTTGTGGTGGTGGGTATAACGCCCCCGACATTGGGTTCGACGTTGGACTTCAGCGAAGCGGGCTGGAGGGGCCTGTGGATATGTGACCCCTGGGCGGCCATCGTCTGCCCGGCAAGCGAATACCTTCGCGAGCTCAACATCAAAATGCTCGCCTGGCACCTGGCGGACATTTCGGTGTTATTCAACGACCAAGGCACCTTCCGTTGGGGCCGGGCCAACGACCGCAACTGGCTGACCCTGCTACGCAGCGCAGTGAAACGCCCACCGCCGTGAACCGACACATTTCGCAACTAACGACTAAGCTTCACCCAAGTCCGATCAATCTACGTCAATGGATCAATCGACTATGGGCGCTTTATGGCAAACCGATTCGAAGCAGGCTGCGCTGCCACCTGACAGCCCGGATCAACCGCCATTGCCACACAGCGCCCGCACGCGAACAGCGTGGTGGCGCCTGGTGTGGCTGGTGCTGTTGCTCGCCCTATGCGCGCTGGGCTGGGCCGCCAGCGTGGAAATGCGCACCTCGCGCCTGCAGGCCCGCTACCTGAGCCCGTTGGCCGCATCGCTCAGTTATCGCCTGGAACCCGGCGCCAGCGATGCCATCGTGTATCCCGGCGACGGCCCGTTCGACCGGCGCCTGGGCTACAGCGCGCTGAATGAATTCCTGCCGCGCCTGCTCAAGCGCAATTACTTGATCCAGGCACAAACGCGCTTCTCACCGGCCTTGATGGACTATGCCGAGCGCGGGCTGTTCGTGCCCTACGCAGAAAAAGTCCAGGCGGGCCTGAGCATCACCGATTGCCGCGCCGCGCCGCTGTACACCTTCACCTACCCGCAACAGCTCTACACCCGCTTTGCCGCAATCCCGCCGCTGGTGGTGCAAAGCCTGTTGTTCATTGAAGACCGCGACCTGCTCGACCCCACGCAACCGCTGGCCAACCCGTCGGTGGACTGGCCGCGCTTTGCCAAGGCCGCCTGGTCGCAAGTGGCCAAGCTCGTGCAATTGCCGGGGCAGACCGCCGGCGGCAGCACCCTGGCCACGCAGCTGGAAAAATATCGCCATTCGCCCGACGGCTTGACCGTGTCCGGCGGCGAGAAAATTCGCCAGATGCTGTCCGCCAGCGTCCGGGCCTACCAGGCCGGGCCGGACACCCTGGGCAGTCGGCAGAATATCGTGCGCGACTATCTCAACAGCGTGCCGTTGTCCGCCGTGCCGGGCCACGGCGAAGTGCATGGCTTGGCCGAAGGCCTGCGGGTCTGGTACGGCGCCGACTTCAACCAGGTCAATCAGGCCTTGAGCGACAGCGCGCAAGACCCGGCGAGCCTGGCCAGACGTGGCCTGGCCCTGCGCCAGGTGCTGTCGCTGATGATTGCCCAACGCCGGCCCTCCCACTACCTGACCAAAGGCCGCGAAGAACTGGCGCAATTGACCGACAGCCATCTGCGCCTGCTCGCGCAGAACCAGGTGATCCCCGCCACGTTGTCCGCCGCCGCCCTCGCCAGCTCGGTGACCTACCGCGACTGGCAGCAGCAGCCGACCGTCCAGCCAGTGGAAACCAACAAGGCCATCAACGTCGCCCGCAGCCGTCTCGCCAGCCTGCTCGACCGCTCGCTGTATGACCTCGACCGCCTCGACCTGTCGGCCACCAGCACCTTGCACTACGCGCTGCAAACCCAGGCCACCGACTACCTCAAGCACCTGGCCGACCCGACGTTCGCCGCGCAAATGGGCCTGCTCGGCCCGCGCCTGCTGACGCCACAAAGCACGCCGCAGGTGCGCTACAGCTTCACCCTCTACGAACTGACACCCGATGGCGCACGCGTGCGGGTGCAGACCGACAACACCGACCAGCCGTTCGACATCAACGAAGGCAGCAAGCTGGAACTGGGCTCCACCGCCAAACTGCGGGTGCTGACCACCTACCTGCAAATCATCACCGAGCTGCATGAACGCTATCAGGCACGCACGCCCGCCGAGCTGAAAAACGTCGAACTGCCCGAGCAGGATGTGCTCTCGCGCTGGGCGCTGAATTACCTGACCCAGCACAGCGACCGCGACCTGGCGAAGATGCTCGACGCCGCCCTCGACCGCACCTACTCGGCCAACCCCGGCGAGGCGTTTTTCACCGGCGGCGGCCTGCATCGCTTCCATAACTTTCGAAACGAAGACAACGGCCGCAACCCGACCTTGCGCGATGCCCTGCGCGAGTCGATCAACCTGCCGTTCATTCGCCTGATGCGCGACCTGGTGCGCTACACCACTTACTCTGGCGAAAACAACAGTGCGCGCCTGCTCAAGGACGACAACGACCCGCGCCGCCAGGAATACCTGGCCAAATTCGCCGACCATGAAGGCACCGCGTTCCTGCTCAAGTTCTGGAAAAAATACCGCCACAAAGACACCCAGGCCCGGCTCGACACTTTCATGGACAGCCTGCACCCCACCGCGATCCGCCTGGCCGCCGTCCACCGCTACCTGCTGCCCCAGGCCAGCCAGGAAAGTTTCAACGGCTTCGTGCGCTCGCACCTGAAAAACCTGAAAACCACCGATAAGCTCACCGACGAGCGCCTCGAACGGCTCTACCAGAGCTACGGCCCCGGCGCCTACGACCTGCCGGACCAGGGCTATATCGCCAAGGTGCATCCGCTGGACCTGTGGTTGCTGGGCTACCTGCTCAACCACCCCGAAGCGACCTTCGACGAGATCGTCAAAGCCAGTGAATTCGAGCGCCAAGAGGTCTACAGCTGGTTGTTCAAGAGCCGTCACCAGAGTGCGCGCGACAGCCGGATCCGCACCATGCTGGAGATCGAAGCGTTCCTCGATATCCACCAGCGCTGGCAGGCCGTGGGCTACCCGTTCGACCACCTGGTGCCGTCGCTGGCCACCGCCATCGGTAGCTCCGGCGACCGCCCCGCCGCTCTCGCGGAACTGATGGGGATCATCCTCAACGACGGCGTGCGCCTGCCCGTGTTGCGTATCGACAGCCTGCAATTCGCCCGCGGCACGCCCTACGAAACCCACGTCGCCAATGACCCGAACCGTGGCAAACGGGTGCTGCCCAGTGAAGTTGCCACGGCGTTGCGCGGCGCGCTGTCGCAAGTGGTCGACGCCGGCACCGCCAAGCGCGTGGCCGGCAGCTTCAAACTGGCCGACGGCACTGCGCTGGCGATGGGCGGCAAAACCGGTACCGGCGATAACCGCATCGAAGCCATGGGGGCCGGCGGGCGCATGCTCAGTTCCAAATCGATCAACCGCACCGCGACTTTCGTGTTCTACATCGGCGCCCATCACTTCGGCACCCTCACCGCGTTTGTGCCGGGGGTGTCGGCGCAGCACTTCACCTTCACCTCGGCCTTGCCGGTGCAGGTGCTCAAGGGCATGGCGCCGCTGCTCAACCCGCTGCTGCAACCGGGCGACCCGGCGTTGTGCCTGGCGAGCAAACACTGACGCGCGGCTGCACTACCTATCTGCCACCCCAGCGCGGCAGCGTTGAACACACTCCTGGATCACCCTTTGACAGGACCTGATCCGTGCCCGAATTACCGCAACCCAACAGCGCCTTCCACGGCGCCCACTACACACACATCCGCGACGCCCTGCCAGACTGGCTCACCCAGGCCACGCCGGGACGCCTCGGCGCACTGAAAGCCGCAGGCGTCAAACACCTGACCGCGCCAGCCCCGCTCAAAGCCGCCATTGCCGAGCATTGGCAACAACAAAACCGCCTGGACCAACGCCTCGCCGGCTTGAACGACGTGTACGCCTTCGCCGAACCCTTGCTCAAACACGCCCTGCGCGACTACGGCAACCTGGATGTACGCAACACCTACCTGCGCCTCTACGTCGACGCCAAGACAAGTGGGTGGAAGCTCAATGTGACCGGCGCCCAGGTGAGCAAGACCTTTTCGTTGCTCGATGCGGCGCTGTACAACTTCGCCGCCGACCAGACCTTTCTCGACTTCGCCTTCCTCGGTCCGACCGATGCGCGCGGGCAACGCGACGTGCTCTCGATCACCCACCGCCGCAGCGGCACGCGGCTCACCGCGCAACAGTTCAAAGACATTTGCCGCCAGCTGGATATCGGCGCGCAGTATCAACTCAAGCTCAGCCAGGCCCTCGGTTTCAAGAACCCGGCACTCGCCCGCACCCTGCACGGCGAAGTCACGGCACGCCACAAGGCCGCGCTGAAAAGCGCCGCGCACCTGGCCCTGGCCAAGGCCGACCTGAAGCCCGATGCCCATGCCGCGATGCTCAATCTGGTGGACGACCAGCCGACCCCGCGGCTCGACGGCGCCGCGCTCCAGGCCTACACCCTCAGCGTGATGAACATCGCCCTGGTGGGCATCGTGCTGTTTATCGCCGCGCCCAGCCCGCGGGTGATCGCCTACGTCGCCGAAGACCCCGCGCACCCGCTCAAGGAATACCCGTCGCCCCAGGCGTTCATGCAGGAACTGACCCGCCAATTGCGCGACAAGGCGCGCTACCAAGTGTTCTTCAGCCAGTTCGTGCCCCATGCCAAACGCGCGGCCTTTTTCGCCGGGATCAATGCACGCCTGAGCCACATCCAATGGCATCAGAAACAGCCCACCGACAGCGGGCCGAGCTGGCAAGACACGCCGATCAGCGATCCCAACCTGCACTTCAGCCTGCACGCCTGGCAGGACGACTATCGCCAGCGCCCGCCTTCGCCGGCCGCCGATACGCTGTGGGACTACCTGTTTCGCACCCAACTGAACAAAATCGTCAACGACGCACGCAACATCGCGCTGTCCACCGTCGACGTCGACCGCCGTGCCCGCTGGGCCTGGTGGGACAACCTGGAGCAGATGCTCGCCGACATCCTCAACGCGGCGTTGCTGGTGGTCACGCCCTTCGTGCCGGTACTCGGCGAATTGATGCTGGTCTACAGCGCGTACCAGGTCATGGACGAGGTGTTCGAAGGCATCGTCGATTGGAGCGAAGGCCTGCGCACCGAAGCCTGGGAACATGTGGAGGGGGTGGCCGACAGCGTGATCCAGTTCGCCCTGTTCGCGGCGGGCGCCAGCATCGGTCAGTTGGCGCGGCTCAAGCTCTCGCCGTTTGTCGAGGGCCTGGTGCCGGTGCAACGGGCCGACGGCTCACGGCGCTTGTGGAACCCGGATATCAGCGCGTTCGCCCAGCAAGACCTGATCCCCGAAGGCTCGACTCCCGCGCCCTCGGGCTTGCACACACACCAAGGCAAAACCCTGCTGGCGCTGGACGGCCATCACCTGGAGGTGCATTACGACCCGCTCAGCGACGTGCACCGCGTGGTCCACCCCGAACGCGCGGACGCCTACCGGCCGCGCCTGCAATTGAATGGCGACGGCGCCGTGACCCACGAGGGCGAACGCCCGCGCACCTGGGAGCGCCCGCGGCTGCTGCGGCGTCTCGGGCATCGGGTGCAACCGTTCAGTGACACCCAACTGGAACAGCTCAGGGTCGCCAGCGCCACCGAAGACGGCGCGTTGCGTCGTGTGTACGAGCACAACGAAGCGCTGCCGCCGCTCCTCGATGCCGGCCTCAAACGCCTCGAAGCGGCCGAATCGATCCAGGTCGCCAGTGACAGAATCCGTGCGGGGCAAGCCTTGAGCGCCGACCCCAGCTCGGATTGGTTCGAGCAAATGGTCACCGAACTCGATGGCTGGCCCCAGGACAAAGCGCTGCAAGTGTTCCTCAAGCCCGACCTGAGCGGCAGCTCGCACCGCTACGGCGCCGCGCAAGCCGGCCCCGCCGACACCTTGCGCATCAGCCTCGGCGACGTGCTGTCCGGGCACTTGCCGGAGCGGGTGCTGGGCTTTCTCGATGAAGCGGCGATCACCCTCCTGCTCGGCGCCGAAGTGCCGGAATCGCAGCGGGTACAAGCATTGCGCGATCTGCTGGCCAACTACGTACTGAGCCAGAACCGCGATATCGCCCCGGCGGTCTACCGCGCCCGCGAACAGAGCGACGCCCCCGGCATCATCGGCCTGCGCCGGGACCATCCCGACCTCGACCTGAGCCTGGCCCGCCGCCTGCTGGAGCGCGCCCGTCCCCACGAACGCGAGGCCTTGGCGAACGACCGGCATGCGCCCCTGCGCCTGCGCAATCAAGCCAGCGAATTGCAGCTGGCGGCTGACTCGGTGCATGCCTACGAAGGCTTTTATCCACCGGCCATGCCCAACCCGGCGACTGAACACCTGCTGCTCAAGAGCCTGCTGTTCAATACCGATGCGCTCACCGATCTGCACCTTGAAATCCGCGAAGCCACGGTCACGGGCTCCCTGCGCAGCCAGGCCGGTTCGGACACGGCTGCCACACGCCGGGTGCTGGTTCACACCCGCCTGGGCTATTCGGTCTACGACAATGCCGGCCAACCGTTACACCGCCCGGCCAGCCTGTATGAAGCCGTGTTGCTCGCACTGCCCAGCGAGCCACGCACCGCCCTGGGCTACCAACCCGGCGAGGGCGAAGACTTCAAGCACTGGCTGATGACCCACCTTGAACCCCTGGCCGAGCGACGCAAGGTCCTCGCCGGGCCCGACACCCACCGCGTCATGGAGCGGGAAACCGCGCAATTGCTCGGCGGCCCGCTGCTCAGCCGCTGCCGCCCCGCCCCGGCCGAGAACCACACGGCGTTTGCCAGGGACGTCCTGCAACGCCTGTTTCCGAGCCTCAGCGAGCAACGCCTGAACCGCTTTATCGAGGACATCCCCGCCGACCAATTGAGCAGCACCCTGAACGAACTGACCTTGCAGAAACACACCCTGAACACCCAGCTGCACACCTGGAAGCAATCGCCCACCCATCACCCCAAAGGCAGCGCCCAGGAACGGCAACAACTGGCCGCCCGCAGACGCCTGGCCCTCCAGCTGGAACAGTGCTGGGGCGAACGCTACGCCGAATACACCGACGATTGGGGCAGGACCCAATCCGGCGCGCGGGTCGATCTGGACGGCATGCCGTTACCCGAGTCGCTGCCCGCGCTGACCGTCAATTTTGAACATGTGACGTTCCTGAATCTGAGCCAGAGCAGCGTCGGGCAATCCCATTGCGGTTTGCTCAAACACTTCCCGGCGCTGCGCTCCCTGGACCTGAGCCACAACCACCTGACGAGCTTGCCGGTCGAACTGACGGCGCTGCGGCAGTTGCGCAACCTGAACCTGTCGAACAACCGCATGGTGCTGTTCCCAGAAGACGTGACGCGCCTGCGCAATCTGCGGCGCCTGCACATTGCGACTCTGGACCACAACCCCCTCACCGCCGCACCGGATATCACGCGCATGCCCAACCTGCGCCGCCTCGACTTGAACCACACGCAAATCCACCAATGGCCCATCGGCCTGTTCGCGCACGCCAGGAACGAGCTGTTCGACCTGAACCTGAGCGGCAACCCGATCACCACCCTGCCCGCACTGACCGCCGAGCCGACGGCCGCGCGCACCGTGGCGCGCACGCGGCTGGACCGCCACACGCTGAACGACGATCAGCGCGCCCTGTACGAACGCTACCGCACCGAGGCCGGGCTGGACCCGTATCGCACCTATGAACCGCAGGGCAACAGCGACCCGTGGCTGGTAGACGCCGATGCGGGCACCCGCGTGGTGCGCGAGCACCTGTGGGACGCCGTCGAAGACGAGCACGGCTCCCAAGGCTTTTTTGAGGTTATCAAGTACCTGGAGCCCCCCGAGTTCTTTGAAAACCCCCAAGACCGGCAGCGCCACGCCGCCAACCAGGCCGGGTTGACCCAGCGGGTCTGGCGCTTGATCAACGCCGCCCACGCCGACAGCGCCCTGCGCGAGCGCCTGTTCAAGCTGTCGAGCTTCCCCGGCTTGTGTGGCGATGGCGGCGCGCAAATTTTCAATGAAATGGGGATCGAGGTCATGGCCAGCGAAGCGCGGCGTTTTTCAACGACCTTGCCTGAACTCGAAGGCCGCCTGGTGACCCTGGCCAAGGGCGCGGCGCGGCTCAAGCAGCTCAATCAGGTGGCCCAGGAAGAAGTCGCCCGGCGTCTGCGACCCAAAGCGGCCGGCGGCGAAGGCCAGCGCCTGCGCTCAGAAGTGCTGAACGGCGAAGCGGGCGAGGTGGACGAAGTGGACATCCATTTGGCCTACCAGACCTCGTTGGCCAACGAGCTGGACCTGCCCTGGCTGTCGGACCATATGCTCTACCGCGACACCGCCGACGTCAGCGCGAGCCGTATCCAACAGGCGCGCATCAGCGTCATGGAGTTGGGCCGGGGCGATGGCCTGGTCAACCAGATGTTACTGGAGCCGTACTGGGAGACCTTCCTGCAGGAAACCTACGACAGCCTTTATCAACAGAATCTCACCGAATACACCGAGAAGTTCTACCGCCTGGACGACCTTCAAACCCTGCAGTCGCAATGGCATGCCGAACAGGAGCCGCAGCAGAAAGCCCGGCTCAGGGAACAGCTCAAGGCCCTGGCCGACGAACTGCACACGCAGGAAAGCGTGGTGTTCGCCGACACGCCGATCAGCGACGCGCTGTACAACCGCCTGCTCAATGACCTGGGCTACAACGAGAAGGAATGGATGCGCGGCCTGACACGCGAGGCGCTGAAAAAGGCGCACCTGCGCCGTAACCGCGAGCCTCTGCCCACACAGTGAGGCCAGTGCAGGCGCGAGCATGTTCGCGCCTGCCCTCGTTGCTCAGCGGGTATCGGCATCGGCCATCCAGCGACAGGTCTGGGACCGGCTGACCTGACGCCGATGGTCGGCCAGTATTGTCGCCGCCGTCGGGGTCATCCAGCGCGAAAATGACAGCGGCAGCTCGGTTTGCCGGGTCGCGTGGTGCTGCTCGGGGGTCTTCAGATACGCAGCGGTAAACAAGTCGTCCCGACCGACAGCCTGCTGATAGTACAGGTGGATATACCCCTCTGGCTGTCGGGTATGAACGTCCACGACCTGGCAGAACTGCACATAATCATCCGCAGCGTCGTCCACCCGATACCGCCCCGGCCGGTTGACCAACTGCACCTCATGGCCCGCCAGGAGCGCGTGGACCCCGGCCTGGACCGGTGCGCGTGCCTTGATCACCGCGATCCTGGCATGCACCCCCTGTTCATACAAACGGGCCGCCGCCGCGCGCCAATCCGCTTCAATGCGTTGCGCCGTGCTGCGGTGCTTCACCGGCCAGCGGGCAGCGCTCGCTTGCGCCAACTTGCGACGCATCGCTTCGGCGCACTCAAGCAAGAAAAACGCCGGCACCGCGAGCACGTCTTGCAGCGAATGAGCCCTTTTGGCCGTGGGGACCATCCTCAACACCTGGGCGATCATGCGCTCGACACCGGCCACCGTTTGCTTGCCGTGCTCGATCATCTCAACCAAGGTGCCGGCCCTTGCACAGCCGAGCGTGGCGGGTGCTCGCTCCAGCGGGTCCCACAAACCATCGGCCGCCTGTTTGAAGGAGGCAATCAACTCATCCGCGCGGTCATGCACTTGAGCGATGCGCGCGGGCTGTGCGTGAGTCGGCTCAAGGATACGCCCCCGATAAACGTCGCCGCCGCGGGTACGAATCAGGCTGTTGCGCGGCGCGCCGACAGCTGCAGCCGGGGCGTTGTCCGTCAGCGCCTCCAGCAGATTTTTTTCGGCGGTGGCGTGCAACTCGTCGATCAAGGTTTGAAGCTCATGCAGGGAGTCCAGATCAAACGCTTGCGGCGTAATGGCCCTGCAAAACGCCAACCGGTCGGCGGTATCGCCATACAACTGCAGCACGCTGTCGAACAACTCGATCCGCTCGGCTTGCGTCAGCGCCATGAATCCTGCATGGGACTGACTCGCGCACGCGACGCGCTGAAGGGTCTGTGCCAGCATCCCGGCAAACATCGCGTCGTTTCCCGAATCCTCGGCGCGCCAGGCCGCCTGCCACAAACGCCGGACCTGCTGCGCCTGCAGTGCCAGCACCGAGGCTGGCGCAACGGCCAGCGTGAGGGCCTGGCCCTTATCGGCGCCACAGCCGATGACTGCCGTCAACTCATCGAGGTGACGGGTTTCCAGTTCACGCCAGTGAATCGCCCCATTGTAGGCGGCCAAGCGGTTGCGCCGGTTCTCGCTCACTTGCTCTTGCGACATCGACGCCAGCGAGGTATCGAGTGACGCGATGTAGCGTGCTTCCAGACTACCGAGGGTGCGTGCCGTGCCCACCAGAGACTCAAGCAGCGCACAGACTTGCACCTCATAGCCCAGGCGCGGTGCCAGGGCGCGCAGCTGCCGGAGCGCGTGTAATTGCTGGGACAGCGCCTTCAACTTGACCTGCAAGATCTGGTGGTATTGCTCACGCACCTGGTTAGCGGCTGCATCTGCAAGGTTGTCGACAATGCTGTCCACCAGACTCGACAGCACGCTCACTCGGCTCTCAGCCTCGGCACGTGTGCTGTCGGCGCCATCGTAGAGCGCTTGCCACTCTTCAAGACGCAGATTCGTCTGTAGCCGAGCCTGCTGAATGAGCGCCTTCACACGGAGAACGGAGCCCCATTTATCCGGCTGCTTGAACTGCTTGGGCGCTGGGATACGGGTCAACTCCAACGGATTTTGCACCCTCTGCGGCGTCGCAAACATCAACGCTGACAGGTCCAGTTGCAACTGCACGTTGGCCGGCGAAACCCGCTGCGCGAGCACCCACGCCAGGTTGCCAAGCACGTCGACACCCGTGGTAGCCCCGACATCCTGGCGCACAGTGTCCATCAACTGCCCCAGCCACCCGGTCAGCGTGTGCACGCCCTGCACCAGTGGCATCAGCCCATCGGTCAGCGACCAGCCTGCCGCTTTGAAGCAGGCCCAGTGCCGTGCATCACCACCCGATACGGGCCATTCACTCAAGGTTTCCAGCGCCAGATAGAACGCCTCGCGCAGGGAATGCACCGACTCGAGGTCCTCGCTCACCTCCACCTCCACCGCCAGCGCCGCGTTGTCATCGACCGGCAGGGCGCTGAGCAGCGGCTCGAACACCGCTCGGTGACTCGTCGGCAGCCATGCCAGGACACTGTCGCGCAAGGCACCAGGCGCCTTGATCGCTGTGTGCAGATCCTCCAGCGAGGCAAATTCCTGTACGACCGGATTCAACAGCGGTCGATACAACAGGCACGCGCCCGGTGGCGCCTGCCGGGGCATCAACAGGTGCATGTGCTGCACAACGGCCGTCTGCCCTTGAGGCATGGCCTTGAGCGTCAGCGGCAACAGACGGGAGGATGCCCGCAGCCCCGCGGCACGTTCGCTAATGAGGCGATAGCCCTGCTGGGTCAGCCCGTGCAGCCCCTGGATTTTGTATGCCATTGCCAGCATCTTCAGCTGTGACAGCACCTGATCGCCGGCCAGGTCCCGGTCCCAGTCTTTGGCGGCGTTGCCCTTGGCCAACCGTTGCCTCAGAACCGCGCCGTAAGTCTTGGCGATATCGGCTTTGGCCAGCCAGTCTCTGAGCAAGGGCTCGGTCAGCCAGGCGGGTGCGGGGGCGCCTTTGAGCGTGATAGTGATGGGGCTCGGCGTGAACCCGCCCAGGGTTTCCAGCGCCCATTCGGTCAGGGTCAACTCAAGGGGCGCAGCGCTCGGCGGGCCGAACACCCCATGGATATCCAGGACCTTGAGCTCGACCGCGCGTGGCTCGTTGTCCAGACAGTCTTGCAACGCTGTTTCGGCAAACGCCGCCAGAGACGGGACTTCGGGGAAAAACCGCTTGCCCGCGCCCTGGTTCAAGTGGCGCACCTGCTCGACCAGCAGACGCCCATATTGAAGTCGATCAGTTTGCGCAGCGTTGAACAGCCACGCCGGGATGGCCTCGTGAACGCCTTGTCCGAACGCTGTCAGGGGGGACACAAACCAGCGACGCGTATCGGTGATGGCATTGAGCAGCGCCTGATACTGTTGCGCGGTTCTACGCACCGTGGGGTCGATGGCGGCAATTTCACTCAACTGGCGTGCCAGGTAACCGCTTGCCAGCGATTCAGGGGCCAGGCCTGCGTGCTCAACGACAAACCACTCACCTGCCGGTTCATCCAACAACGGGCTCAGGTGATCGGCCAGCAACGGCCCGATATCGTCCAACTGGTCGATCAACTGCACGCCCATCGCTGGGCTGTAGAGTGCCATGTCCGTGGAATGCGTTGCCTGGAGCAAGCACAGGGGCAGGATTTCGCCCGAATCGTCGTCTCCCGCGTCCTCGCGGCGCAGGTGAACCGTAGAGACACGCAACGGACCGGCCGGAGCGGCCAGCTCCCCGCCGGGGTTGGTGAAAGACAGCGAAAAGAACGTATCAAGATGGCGCTGGCTCATGCCAGGCTGCCTGGGCGTATCGCTGACGACGCCCATCAACGCCTCGACCAGCGGCCACCAGCGCGTTTTCCACCAGGCCTGCAACTGCTCCCGGTAAGACGCCAACAACAGCGCGCCGCGCTCATTGACCAGCACTTCACACTCGAACAGATCCAGTGTGCTCGGCTCATAGTCATCCCCCACCCGCTGGACACTCTCATGGTGGCCCGGCACGTAGAGCACCGGTTCACCATTGACCAGCCGCGCCACCAGTGCGTCCGCCAACGCGGTGTAGTCATACGTCGCGGTCTGGCTCGCCAGCGGCGTGCGCAGGTAAAGCTGCTCGACGGCCAGTGTACGCGCCGCGAAGTGCTCGTCCAGATGGGCCTGGGCACTGGCCTGGGCCACCGCCCGCAGGGACGGTGGATCGGCGAACAGGGCGTGGATCGTATCGATGTGAGTCTGACGCAGCAGCGCCGTGGGATTGGCTTGTGTCACAAAACTAGCTCCTTGCCTGGTGAGTCGACGACTCACCCAAGCCTGGGAAACTAGTTCCGCAGCCATGGGCAACGGCGGTAGACAGTTAGTCCCGGATCACCGTGACGTGTGGTTTATGCGCACCGGCTTCACTCGTCCTCGATACGGCGCGCCGCTCATGGGCACCACGCGCAAGGCGTCAAGCCCCAGTTTCGGTGGGTTGCAGGTGACTTTGAGCGCAATGTTGTCGCGGCCGTTGAACAACACCGGCGGCGAGGTAAGCGTCCACCGCGCTCAGGGTTTCAGTCACCGGGTTTGAACGCATGGTTTGCTCGCGCCGGCAACACAGGCCTTGCAGCCAATCCGGGATAAACGGTGTGGGCAAGATTCGCTCTGAGCCGAACGGCAATTCGCGCTTTCCCCCTGCCGCATGCCGACAGGGGGCGCCAGGCCTACTGGACGTGCGTGAGCTTGAGCACCTGATCAAGGGCGCTGAGCAGTCGCTCGAACACGGTAAAACGCTCGTCCTTCAGTTCTGCCCAGCGCTCGATGAAGAAGCGGCCTTGATCGTCGATCTGGATCGGCGTGGAGAGGATCTCGCCACTGCGCGAGTGATGCACCAGGTTCACTTCGTGGGGTGAAAGCTGCTCGACCATGAACTGCCCCGGTCGCGTCAAGCGTGAACGATCGGCGGGCACATAGGCGGGAGGAGGACGCTTGCCAGGGATGCCGACACTCAAGGTGAAGTCGCTGCGGATCGCCGTCAGCCGGTTGGGGTACAACGACGAGCCGTAGGCCACTGTCCACTCCAGCCCTGAACGCAACTCGGTGGTCGTGCCCGTCGGTACATCGAACGTCCGCAGGCTGATCGCGCCTTGCGTTTGGGCCACCCCGGCAATCCCTTCGACCGGAAACACATGGCCGTTCCCCATGTGCGCCACCCACTTGTGCGCGCCCTGGGCGACCTGGTCTTGACGGATGACCTCGCTGGCGAAGAAGTTGAACATCGACGTCCGCGACGTGCTCGGTTCGCTCATGCCCTTGGTGTAGTAGCTCGATACGCAATCCAATGCGCGGATGCGCAGGCCGTGTTTGCCCGCCACTTCCACCACGCTGGTGTAGGTGTGCGGCCCCTGGTACTCGATCATGTGGCCACGGTCTAAGGTCCACAGGTGGTCTTTGAGCGGTTTGGCCAACACCCCGGTTTGATGGAAGGCATCCAGGTGCGCCTGGTGCAGGTCGGTGAACAGGTGCTCCATGTACAGGGTTTTGACCCCCTGCGCCTTGAGTACGCTCATCTGATCGATCAGCAGGGCTTTGCTCGATTGCTCGGCGTGGCTCTCGCAGATGATCAGCCCTGGGGCGTGTTGGTAGCTGCGCTCGATAAAGTCGGCGGGCGTGGTGCTCGCCGGCAGGTCCGGCAAGGTGGGCCGGGGTGGCAGTTCATGGGTTTTGAAGAACTCCTGCGCGCGCTTATTCAGACGGTCGCGGGTTTTCCGGAAGGCGTTTTCGGCGGCGGCGATTTTCGGGTTGAGCGAGCCGTAACGGGTGTCGAACGGATGTGGGTCCTTGCCCATTTGGTGCAGTTCGTGGGTGAACCGTGGGTCGATATCGAAGTCGCTGAAGGTGTTAGCCGCGCGGGGTGCGCTGATGAACGCAGGGGGCGCGCTGTAGGAGGTTTGCAGAGTCAGCTTGAAATCGGCTTTGGCCAACGGGTCGTCGGCGATCGAGCCGGGCACGTCGTTCCAGATGCCTACCGGCTGGCCGGCAGCGACGTCTTCGACGCGCACACTCAGGGTCTTTTGCAGGTCCGCCAACCCTGGGGTTTGTGTGTGCGTGTTGAGGCGGCGGCTGTCGACCAGCGCGACCCAACCTTCGCTGGGTTTTTCGGCGAGGTCGGTCTCGATCAGTTTGTGGGAATAGAAATTGCGCTGGGCGTTGGGTCGCGGGCTGACCATCGCACCGTTGCTCAGGTTGAAGGCTTTGTCCACCTCGTAGCCGGTGGACGCGTCCAGCGCACAGACGGCGATTTTTTCGCGGCGTGCCGCCAGGATCAGGGCGCGATAGGAGTGCGGCGAGTCTTTGGCAATCCCCAGGGCTGTCTCGATTTTTTTCAGATAGTCGCCGATGTGCCTGTAGCTGCCGCCGGCGTTGAACTTGTCCAGTTTGGCCCGGAACAAGTCGCCCGGCAGGTATTCGATATACAGGCGCCGCACGCCCTGCTCGTAGAGGGTGGGCATGTTGTCGATCAGCAGCTGTCTGGCGGCGAGCGAGCCAGGCACCGCGCCCAGCACCAAGCCTTGGTTTTCCTTGAAGGCACTTTCCAGGATATGCCGATGGCTCGCGTTCACTTGCAAGGCCAGCACATCGGCCCTGGGGACGATGGGTTTGAGCTGGGCGAAGAAGGTGTCGGCGTCGCTGCGCAACTGCAGGTATGCCTTTAAATACGGAGCCCGTAGCGGGCTCATTTCATAGGTCAGCAGGCTGTCGCGTGTGCCCTCGCCCAACAACTGATCGACACTGGAGCGTTGCCCAAACTCCAATGTCATCAGGGTTTCGTAGTCCTTGGCCTGTTCGATCGGCACTTCATAGCGCTGCAACGCGTGGGGTGTCGGCAGCGCACGTTTCGGCGCGCCGCCGGTGAGGCCCGAGCGCACCCAGCGCCCCTCGACCGTCTGGTTGACCAGGCGCGCAGTCGACAACAGTTTGCCGCTTACCGGGTCTTGGCGAAACAGCATATAGCGACCCAAGGCATCAGGTTGCTTGGGCGCCCATAACGGCCGGCCTTCGAATAGTACGGCCTGCATAGCGGCGGGCGCGGGGGTCGGTGGCTGCAGTTGTTTGATCAGCGCCATGGCCTCGCGCGGCGCGGCTGGGCGCATGAGGTGGCGCATCGGCCGCACCAGCGGGCCGATGGACTTGAGTGCCGGGCGCAGGTCGGTGAACACCGCGCCAAGGCTGTTGCTCAGGTAGCCGACGAAGTGTTGCAGCGCGGCGTCGGTGTCGCCCTGGTTGTAGGCGTGCAGGGCGAGCATGCCGTCCTTGAGCGCCAGCAGCAGGCCCAGGCTCAGGCTCAACATCGGGAACGGCGCGGTCGCAATCGCGATCAGCGGTTCGAGGCAACGCCAGACCAGGCCAATGATCATGTCGGTGCGATTGACCGTGGTGGCGGCCACGTCGTCGATCTTGCGTTGCAGCTTCATGTCGTGCAGCAGGTGACGCAGGTCGAGCACGGGCGGCACGCGCTCGATCGTGTCGTAGCGCGCCAGGCTCAGGTCGGTGCTGTTGAGGTCCGCGGGCAGGCCGGCCTGGGCGGTTTGCAGAAAATGCCGCACGCGCACCTGAGACTGCACCGCGACGCGGGTGCAGAAGTAGTCGAGCATGCCGTCGACTTTTTTCAGCAGGTAGTTGAACTGCCTGGCTTCACGGAAGAACACGCCGTCCGGGGCCTGCGGTGTATAGAGCAACACCGGGTTCGCGGCGTGGCTGAACAGCAGGGTGTCGATCACCCAGTCGCCGTCGATCATCAGGCGATGCACGCGGTAGGTGCTGCGCGTCTCGACCGAGGTGTCGTCCAGGCTCTGGACGGCGCGCTCGAACCAGTCCAGATCGGCCTGGACGATATGGCCTTTGAGGCGCGACTCCAGCGCCGCGTTGCGCAACTGCAACTGGTTGATGGCCAGCGTTGCATCGCGGCGCAGGGCGTAACCGGGGCTGGTGGGGTTTTGCAGTTTGGCCTGGACTTCATTGGCGTAGCGCTGGCCGATCCACACGCCGCGCACTGACAGCCCGACATTGCGCGGCGTGAGCTTGCTCAGGTCGACCCCGGCCGGGCCCATGAAGGTGGCGACGGTTTCGAACTTCGCGTCGAGAAACCCCAGCGACTCCTCATAACCATCGCGATACAGCCGGGTATAAGTCACGGACGCGGGGCGCGTTAACGCCGGGAAGTTTTTGGGGTAATGCATCCACACCGTATCGGGGTCGACATCGTTTTGCCGCTGGCGGCCAAGCAGGGTATTGAGCTGTACCTTGGCCTGGGCATGCAGGAACCGCTCGAAGGTGATGAAGCTGGCGTCGGACAACGGGTGCTGCGCGTAGGTGTTGGCGGCGCCTTCGGCCTGCTCGGCCAACAGCGTCAATTGTCGGCGCTGGGCCTCGCTGGCCGCGCGGTACCATGTTGGGGTGCCCCAGTGGTAATCGTCGGTCTGCACCGCCAGCAGCTGGCCGCGCAAGGTCTTGAGGCAGTCGGCGTGGCTGCTCGCCTCGCTGAAGGTGACGTGACGGTATTCCTGGTGTGCCGGGATAAAGCCCAGGCCGGTCATGAAGGTGTTCAGGCCCGCACGGGACTTGAGGGGTACTTGCTCCAGCAGATACGCGCGCATGGCGTCGTCTGCACACCACGCGAGGAGGTGGGCCTGGCACAGCACTTCTGAGTCGAAACCATGAAACTGCTGGGCCTGGGGCGCTTCGGGGGTACACAGCAGCAAGCGCGTGAGGCCGCCCTGCTCGTCGCTTTCGCGCAGCAGCCAGAGGTCTTTGAGCACGTAGCCATTGAGCGCAACGCTGCTCGCGCGCAGTTGCGCGTCGGTGCCGCGACGCAGGCGGGTGAAGCGTTGATAGTCGGCCGCGGTGATGTGGCGTTGCAGCTTAGCGGTGTAGGCCAGGGCGTTGAGGCGGCGGTCGAGCAACTGTTCGATGGCGGCATGGATCTCGGGTTTGGCGTAGTACTCGCGGCGCACGGTTTCAAACGCCACACGCGGCTTGAGGGTGTCGAGCAGGCCGACCAGATAGTCGGCGGTCAAGTCTTGATAAGCCTCGGGCAGCGGCGCGTCGGCATAGGTGAAGGAGGTATTGAGCAAAAACGTCGACCCGGCCAGTTCGTCGCCGCTGTGCAGGCCGCGCAGCGCCAGCTCGGTCAGGCTGTGTTTTTGTTCGTAGGTGCCGACCCTGGCCACGCTGCGACGCGTGCGCACGTGCAGGCGGTCGGGGTCAAGGTCGTTGATTTCCAGGTCAGTGGCCAGTTGTTCGAGCAACTGATAGCGCGCCAGGGTCTGCGGCGAGGCGGCATGGCCGAACAGGTTCAGCAGGGTTTGCCGGGCCTCGTCGTACTCGGCCAGGTGCCGCGCCAGAGCCTCGCGTTGGTGGCTGGGGGCGTTGCGGTACCAGGCCGGGGCGCTGTGTTCCAGGCAGCGGTCCAGCAGGCGTTGGGCGCGCAATTCCAGGCGCTGACTGAAGTCGGGCAACGCGGCGCGTATCGCAGCGTCCAGCTCGGCAAGCAGGTGTTGGGCGCTGGGGCCGGGGTTGCTCAGGGCCCAGTCGATATCCAGCGCGCGCTTGGCCAGCCGGGCGTCGTAGGTGTGTTCGCACAGCGGTTCGCCATCGATGGACGTCAACAGCAGAGGCCAGACGCCCATGGCGGACAGCCCCTGGTATTGGCGCGGCAGCAGGGTCATGAACTCCTTGCGCCAACTGCCGACCGCCATTGCTTCGCGCAGTTGGCTGTTCATCTCGGCCAGCGTGCCGAACGACTCAAAGCCACGGGCTGGGGTAAACAGCACCACGTAGCCGACGTCCTCCGCAGCGGTCAACTGCGTGACCACGGGGGTGTTTTTTTCGGTCAGCACAAAGGCCCCGGCGAATTCGATCGTCTGCGTTTGGTAGGTGAAGGTCAGCGCATAGATGCCCGGTCGAAAGCTCGGCCCCAGTCCCAGGTTCTGCACCAGCCGGGCTTCTTCACGATGCAGCAGATAGTCCTGAATGTTGAGCCTGGCTTCCAGTTCCAACGCAACCAGGCCCGCGTCGTTGGCCATGAACGTGCGCAGGCTTTTGCTGCCCAGCACACCGACTTCGTCCAGCTTCTGCAACTGCGGGGTGAGGTCGCGTTTGAGCGTCGCCAGCCGTCGCTTGCCCTCGTCACTCTGCAGGTCGACCTGGGCCACATCGGCGTACAGCGCACGATTTTCTTCAACATGCGCTTGCGTGTATGCCTTGAGCGTCTGGTTGAGTTTTTCCAACTGCTGCAACTCGATGGGGAGCGGCCGTTTGGACAGCAAAGGGGTGTCGGTTTCGAGCAACTGGTGACCGATCTGATGCAGATAGCCCCGTATTTCCAAGGAGGTCGGCGAGTAAGGGGGAGAAATCAATGTGCTCATCGCACTGGCTCCATGCACATGGGAAGGGCTATCAGCATGCTGGGCGCATCACGCGAGGCGGTGGTAGTTAAGTAGGGCCGCGACCATTGGTCGACTGATCTTGAACAGCCTTAAGATATATCTTAAGTTATATCTTAACCAGAACGGAGAGGCCCAAAATGAGAGAGCATCATTCCCACCACCACGGCGACGGCCGCGACGGCTTCGAAAAACGCCCCGGCCGAGAACGCGGCGGCCGCGGCCCACGCGTGTTCGCCCCCGGCGACCTGAAGTTGCTGTTGCTGGCGTTGATCGCCGAACAGGCGTGCCACGGCTACGACTTAATCCGCCAGATCGAAGGCCTGTTCGACGGTGCCTACAGTCCCAGCCCCGGCGTGATCTACCCCACCCTGACCTTTCTTGAAGAAAGCGAATTGATCAGCGGCGACGCCGAAGGTGGAAAAAAACGCTACACCCTCACCGACGCCGGTCGTCTTTCTTTAGGTGAGCAGGCGATTGCACTGGAAGGCGTGCGCATGCGCATCGATGTCAGCAAACGCTCGCTGCGCGGCCATGATCGCCCGCCGGAAATCCACGAGGCGGTGCATAACCTGCGCCATGCCCTGCAACTGCACCATGGGCGCTGGAGCGCCGAAGAAATCACGCGCGTCGCCGCGTTGCTCAACAGCACCGCCCGGGCCATCGTCGACGGCCCGGCCGTTCAACCTGTCCAGGGGGAAACCCAATGAATACGCCCGTCATCCATCGCGTCACCCACGAAATCAAACGCCGTCGCCTCGACGTGCTACGGGTGGTCGATATCACCCCGCGCATGCGCCGCATCACCCTCGGCGGGCCTGAGCTGGCGGGGTTTGTCAGCCTGGGCAGTGACGATCACATCAAGCTGATGTTCCCGCAAAACGCCGCCGAGCAGGCCGCGCTGCAAAGCCCGACGTTCAGCATCAAGGGCGATGGCCCGCAGCCGGCGATGCGCGACTACACGCCACGGCGTTTCGACCTCAGCCTTGGCGAATTGGATATCGACTTCGTGCTGCACGGCGATGGCCCCGCCTCCACCTGGGCCGAACAGGCCCAAGTCGGCCAGCACCTGTACATCGGCGGCCCACGGGGCTCGATGATCGTGCCGGATATCTTCGACAGTTACCTGCTGATCGGCGACGAAACCGCCCTGCCCGCCATCGCCCGCCGCCTCGAAGAACTGCCGGCCGGGCGCAAGGTGCTGGCGGTGATTGAAATCGCCGATGCGGCCGAGCAACAGGCGCTGCACAGCGCGGCCGAGGTGGAAGTGATCTGGGTGCTACGCGGCCAGGTTGACCTGCTCGACACCGTGCGCACACTGACGTTGCCGAGCGGCGCGCTGTACACCTTTGTCGCGATGGAAACCAAGCTGTCGCGTCAGGTGCGTCGGGTGTTGCTGGACACGCACAAGGTCGATGAAGCGTTCCTCAAGGCCGTCGGTTATTGGCGTGCCGAGGGCAGTGAGGAAGAATGAGCCTGGTGCGGGTGTTACGGCACCCCCATCACCAATACCCCGCTGCCGCTGGTGGCGCCAGCGGCAGGTAGCGACCCCGCGCGCCGAACCAGAGAAAACGTCACATCGTCGCCCCCCACGCTGTTGGTAATGTGGGTCAGGAACGAACCGTTGACTGGAACCGCAGATCCCGCACGAATAAGGGCCGTGCCCACGTCCGGGTTGGACATCATCAGCAGGCGTGTGTCGAACGACGACGGGCTGCCTTTGTAGGAAATAGTTATCGGCGTGGTAATCCCGCCGTCCGGGCATGAGTAGGTAAGCCTGCGGTCGCTACGGATCGTCGTGGTCAACGGATCGGCGCCGATGGCCCGCTGGTGAACGTTGCCGAAATTGATCTCGATCGGGTTGTTATTGTTGATCGTGCAGGTTGACGGTGTGATGGTGAAGTTGTTGGCGGCGGTGTAGGTAACCGAGATCCTTGCCGTATTGGCGTTGTAGTTGTTCGTGGCGGTGAGACGCAGGATTCCCAGCGTATCCCCTACTCGAATATCGATCGGATTGGACGGATTGTTGCGCAGCAGAATATAGGGCGTGACATCGATCGGATAACCTCTCAGGTCGTCAGGCAGTGTGGCGAACCTTATTCCGTTCGGGATAGGGTTATTTCGGTACGTTCCATTGATTCGTAAACCAGCCCCTTCCTGGCTGAATTTGATACCCGGTACCCAGGGGGTCCCCGCCGAGCTACCCGTTGCCCAGTAGTCCCGCCGGGAAGACGGGCTCTGCGAGCCTCTGGAGAACCCACATTCAAGCCGTGCGCCTTCCATCATTATCCGTGTACGATCTGCGGCCAAGGTCACCGTAACAGGGACCCGTAGGGGGAGTTCCCCGACTATCTCTGTCCACTGTCCGCCATTCACACGGCATGTAGCGGCGCTTGCGATCGTACTGAAACCCATCAGGACGAACAGCGCCATCGCACTATAGAGTTGTTTCATTTTGATCTCTCTTGTTGCTCTACCCATGCATTGCCCCGCGAACATTCAGCCCACGCTTTAACGCCGCCCAGGGGAGAGTTGAGGCTTGTCTGAGGCGGTTACGGGTAGTCCAGCGTAAACGTCGAGGTCACTGTGAACAGGCCATGCCCGATGGTTTGATCCCTGATCGCATCCGGCTCACCCTGCACATAGGCCTTGAGTTCAATGACATTGTTGCCATTACTCAGCACCTGTTCATCGCTGACGGTATTGAGCGGCAATGGCTTGTTGCTCGGCGTCTCTAAACCGACGCCAATACCTGATGCACCGCTTCCACCGTCCAGCGCGAACAATCCAGGGAGCGCCATGTTTTCCCTACCGCCGAACGTGATGGTGACCGTGTTGCCAATCGTGGTGTCGCAATCCTCCAGGTGCAGTTTGAAACCCTTCCCCTGTGAGCGCGTGTTGATATAGAGGTGCTTGCTGGTAACGTCCCAGAGTTCCAAGGTGATGGCCTCGTCGCCAGGGCGGATCGTACAAGCCTCTTCAACCAGATTGCCCTTGAAACTCAGGTTGTCCGCCGCCTGCCCCGCCGGGATCAGGCCGAAGATCAACAGGCATGCCAGCCCGGCACATGCCCAGCCTTTATGAAGCATTTCATGTCGCATGGGCTCAACTCCTACTCGTATTCGGCCAATAGCGTGGCCACCGCCGTAAACCTTGCCGGGGCCAGAATGGCGCCCAGCGGTTTGACCGGTACGACTTCCAACACCGGCGGCGACGACAGGGTTATCTCCAGTGGCGTATTGAGTGGAAACGGCAGGTTATTCTGAAAAATCCGAATGCCCAGTTCAGGCACATTGGTCTGCACCGCCGAGCCGTCGAACACCGTGGGCGTGCCGTTCACACTCAACTTCAGCTCCCAAGGGAGCGTGGCAGGGCTGCAACTGATGGTGTAACCGAGCCCCCTGCGATATTTCACGCCATCGACTCGCTTGACGCCGACGTCCCCAAAGTCGACTTCGATGGTGTTGCCGCCATCGATCGTGCAAGGAGGAGGCTCGTTCAGCGTTCCGCTAAAGGTCAGGTTGGCCGAAGCACCACTGCAAAGGCCGATGGACCACCAGACGAGCAACGCTCGCGGTTGCCAAAATGTCATTGATCGTTCCTCTTCATTGGTAATCGACCACAAGGGTGGCGGTCGCATCAAATGCGCCTCCCGTCAGCGTGCTGCCCGCCCGTTTGACCGGCACCGCCTGCACCACCGGAAAGTTCGGATAGGTAAAATTCACCGCCGTATTCAGCGGCCAGTCAGCCCCGTTCACGAACAGCTTGACCCCAAGATCCGGTTTGCGGGTCACCAGCACACGATTGTCGAACGCAGCCCCCGAGCCCTTGAGTTCGAGGGTCAACGCGTTGCTGAAGGGGGAGTCGCACCTGACGGTGTAAGGCACGTCTCGACGATAATTGACCCCGTCCACCCGCGACGTCAGCAGGTCGTTCCCAAACGGCACATCGAGCGTACTGCCGTTGTTAATGACACAGGGCGGCGGCGCGATGATGACCGCGCGGATGGTCAGGCTGGTTTCAGCCTGCACGCCTTGGCCGACAGCCCACAGCAGGCTGCCAGCGATAAGAATGGCCCACGGGCCGGTTGAGGTTGCCATCACTCTGCCCCTACTCATAATTGAGCCTGAAATCCACCACGGCCCGAAACGCCCCACTGGTCAACGCCGCGGAAGTGCGCGTGGGTTGAACGTTCCAGGTCTGGACATTGCCGCCCAGGGGTAAAAACAACGGTTCGCCCCTGGCGCCCAACTGCACATCCCGCCCCAGTGCATCGGTCAATTGCAGGCCCATCCCGGTGACGCCTTGCACTTTGACCAACCGCGGATCATCAGCATCGGCGGGTGCGGAAAACGCCACCGACAGCACGGGTTGAAAGGCACTCCAGGTCAGGTTCCCGGTACGTTCACTGCGGATGCTGCCTGCGGTGCGGTGGCAATCGGTAAACCGCAGCTGAAACGCCACCGGTTTTGCCTGATCGCCGGGACGCTGCAACTGGCTGGTCGACACGGCGCCCAGGTCAACCGTTTGATGGAGTGAGGCCATCTCCAGGCTGCAGGGGGTTTCATGCATGGCCCCGGAAATGTTCAGCAGCCCATTCATGCCCTCGACATCCTCGGCCTGTGCGCCCCCCGCAAAGACCAGCAACAGGCCGCCCAAGACCTTCACATTGCGCGACTTCATGACGTTCTCCAGCAGCAGGCACTATTCATTAGGCGTCGATACTTGCGAGTTGACCTTGCAAGTATTGCCACCGCAGGTGAATGCCAGTACCGGACGCCCGCCGTAATCATTCACATAGGCCAAATAAGGCGTTGTGCCGAGTACGGTGGCCGTTGGCCCCAAGGTCAGCGTGCCTTTGGGCGGAACCATCAGGGGTTCGAAGCCCGGCACGGTTTTACCGTCCTTGGTGCTGCGTGCATCCACCAGGGTCACGTAGTAAGGCGTAGGGTTATTCACCTGGTAACGCTCGCCTTCGCGGGTAAGGGTCAGTTTTTCCTGCCACGGGTTGGATAAGTCTTGCTGGCTTGGCGCAATGGCTTGCGGCCGATAGAACAATTTAATCCGGGTCTGCAGCGCGATTTGCAGGGTGTTGGCCTTATCGCTGCGCGGCGGAATTTCCCGCAGGTTGAAGTAGTAGACCGTCTCTCGATCCTGCGGTAACGATTTGGCCGCCGGCAACGCCTGAACTTTCACCTGGCTTTGCTTCCCTGGCTCCAGGCGTTGAACCGGCGGGAGTACGATCAACGGCGAGGTGATTTTTTTGCCCGCCTCGTCCTCGATCCAGCCCTGAGCCAAATAGGGCAACTGGGTGTTGTTGTTGGTGATGTTCACGCTGGTGGCCTCTTTGCCACCATCAAAAATCACTCGGGTACGATCCAGGCCAACCGCCGCGTTGGCGCTCTGGCTCAAGCCCAGGGCCAGCAGCGTAAAGGCTTGGAGTGTGAGGCGCGTTTTGAGCATCATGAGGATGTGTTCTCCATATCGGTAGGCTTCCCGGTCAGCTTGGCTGGCTCGGGCAAGGATTGATCAGTGGCTACCCTGCGGCAGCCCAGTTGCAGGGCATGGGTCAAGCCATCGGCCGGCAAAACACCTGGCAGCGTGAGGACACATCGCTCGGCCCCACCCCAACTGACGATCATCTCTTCGCCGGGCTGAATACCGCTGAGGTAGACATTGCCGCCGTCATTCACAATCCCGGTGTCCTGCTGTTTGACGTTCTTCACCGTCGCGCCGAAGGGCGGGGAACTGCCATCCGGCAGGCGCAGAACGGCCATGGCCTTCTGGCCGGAAATCACGTCCAGGAATCGATATCCGATCGCCCCTTCGGTGAGCGTCAGTTGCGTGACGGATTGAGTGGCTTCGACATTGCTCGGCAAACTCTCCAGATCGACACTGGCCGCCGTGCGCTGATAGCTGCCGATATCGGAAATGACCGCTTTGCCGAAGGCGTTGCTGCGCGTCGGCGCGCCATAACCCCGCACAGGCACATCGGGCACACCGGCGGTATCGACCATCAGGCGCGTACCGCCCGTGCTGTTGGTACGATGCAATGCCGCACCGTGAGCGGTGAGTGTGCCGCCGCCACGCGCCGAGACACTGAGGCTGGTGTAATCGCCTTGTTGCTTACTGGCAGCGAGATCGATGTCTGCCTGGTCACCGATATGACTCAGATAACCACTGGCAGCGTTATCGCTGGCACTGAGCTGGTAGCTATTACGCTCATCGAGGCGATCACTGTAGCGCGTCGAAAAACTGTTCTTGCCTGCTGCCCTATTGGCATCCAGCGACAGCGTGCCGCTGCGCCCCAACGGCAGACTGACCGTCAGCGCCATGCCGTTATCCTTATAGTTGTACTCCTGAGTGCGATACATGTTCAGCGAAACGCTCAAGTTCTTGACGCTACCCACATTGAAGTAGCGTGACATCGACACGTTCCAACGCTGAGTGGCCGGGCGCTCCCAATATGTTTGTTTGTTGTAACTCAGGTAAACCGTGGCCCCCAGATCCCGAAACTGCTTATTCAGCGTGGCCGTATAAAGTGCCTTGCTGCCCCCAATCGGTTTCCAACTGCCGCTGTACTCACTTTCTTTGTCGAGCCCGGCGAGTTCGCCGTTTCTCCCGTAATGTCGAGCATCGAGGTATTCACTCATGCTCAAGTAGTTCTTCTCGGAAAAGCGATAACCGGCAAAGGTGACTTGGCTGTCGTATTCTTGAAACTTCTTGGAGTATTGAAGGCGGTAGGATTTCCCCGAGAGCGTCTCATTCCACACACTCGCGTGCGACTGAGTTGCATCCAGTGACACAGCACCGAACGCCAACAGGTCACGACCGGCACCGACCGACAGCGCACGGTAGTTGTTATCGGTTATACCGCCGCCATACAACGACCAGCCGTTACTGATGCCCCACGAAAACTCGCCACTGCCGAAGAAGTCACCATCACCGCCGTACTGAAGATTCGACGGTCGCCCGCTCGCCAGTTTGTAACGCACTTGTCCAGGCCGCGTCAGGTAGGGCACGCCTGCCGTATCGATCTGGAACGTGTGGACCGAACCATCCTGCTCTTCGACCCGCACATCGAGCCTGCCGCTCACGGCGTCATTCAGGTCCTGAATACGAAAAGGTCCGGCCGCGACCAGCGTTTCATACAGCACACGCCCCTGCTGGCTGATGATGACCCTTGCATTGGTCTTGGCGACCCCGACCACTTCAGGTGCGTAACCGCGCAAGTTGGGTGGCAGCTGACTTTCATCCGAGTTGAGTGCAGCACCGGTAAAACGGAAGCTGTCGAACAGCTCCGAATACAGGTAGTCCTCACCCAGTACCAGGCGCGCTTTGAGCGCAGGAATGGCGCGATAGGCATAGTAGCGGCTCCACTCCAGTGTCGGATGCCTGGCCGCCTGATCGCGGTCTCTGTCGACACGCCCCTGCCAGTCCGCCCGCAGGCGCCAGGCCCCGGCATTGGCGCCCACGGTGCCGTTGCCACTGAAGTTATGGCGGACACTGTCATTCTTTTGGTGACTGGCTTGCGCCGTCACGTTGTAGTCAACCAGCAACCCCGGCACCCCCTCGTCCCAGCGGGAGGGTGGGTCCCAGTTGATGGCGCTGTATTCAAGGTAGGCCTGGGGGAGGTTGATGCTCAGGGTGGAGGTGGCCAGATCGCCAGCGACTTCCATACCCGGCAAGCCTTGAATATCCAGACACTCCCCGCCTTTCCACCAAGTAAGCCCGGCAGCGCCGGAGGCCTTGAGGCCCAACTCCTCCACAAGCGCGCGCGACACACAGGCCTGACTGCCTTTGGGATCATCATCGGGGGGATAGAACGCCACCGATTGCTCAGAAATAGGCTGGCTATTGATCTGCACAACCATCGAGTAAGTGCCCGGCAGAATAAACCCACTGCGAGCAAACTGAGACAAGTCAATATTGGTGCGGTCAACGAGATCAAGAACATCGGTATTAAACTCGATATCCCCTGCACCCAATGCCGTTCCCACCGCTGACATCAACCCGCCAAACAGGCTTGGGCGGAGCGTTTTTTTGATCTTCGACGCATTCAACATGAAAACAACCCATCACTGTTCAAAAGTATTCCAACTTGAACCGCACCGCAGCAAGGTGAGCGCCAGGCACCAGCGGCAGTCCGTTTCCAATCAGGCGAAGCGTGTAGTGAAGTGTCATGTCACCTTCAGCCAACGGCAGCAGAGGCATCGGCTCACCCGGAACACTCTCTTGACCAGCCGCATCCCAGATATGAAGGGCAATCCCCTCTGAATCGCCGAAGGCAGCAAAGGAGCGACCGTTTCTATCGCGAGCCCCGTCAAAGGTCACTTGCAGATGCTGCCAATCCGGCAAACTGACGCCTGGCCGCGACGGGTCGGGGCGACTCAATGAGCAATTGACCAGACGCAATTGGAAGGGGTGTGGTTCGCCCATCGTATTTCGCAAGAGCCGACCTATGGGTTCGGGCGCCATCTCGATGGATTGATCGGCACTGACCAATTCCAGCCCGCAAGCTGAATCAATGATCTCCCCCCCCAACGTGACGACCCCGGCGCCTTGCGCAGGCTCCTGCGCGAACACGCTAGGGTTGATGAAAATCGTCAATGAAGAGGTGATAGCAAGGCGTATGAATGTATTCACCGTTTTCTCCCGCCAGCGTCCCCCGCCACCTTAAGTGGCGGGGGGAAAACTCACTGATAAGCCAAGGTGAAATTGGTTACCGCGCTGAAACTGCCAGGGACGATCGGGTCCGCAGCGGCGCCTTGTACATAGGCACCGAACTCCAGGGTGTTATCACCGACGACAATGGCCTGCGGAGCCGTAGGGACACCCAGCTCAACGAGTTTGTTGCCATGCGTCATCATGATGCCGATACCACCCGCACCGCCGACCGTGCCGATCGCGCCAGGCACAGCGCCCGAGGGTGCCCCGGTGAAGGTGGTCGTCACGGTGTTATCAGTGAGGCCAGTCAAATCGCAGCCTTCAAGTTCAATAAGCACACGTCGGGCCTCAGACTTGCCTCCGCTCTGCAACTGATGCTTTGCGATCGCCCCCAGGTGAACAGTCTGATCGACGGAGTCAGGCTTAATAGAGCAAGCACCCGAGTGGACCGACCCGATAAACGTAACCGTTCCATCCGCCGCATGAACCATGGACGCCGAACCCAGCAACAGCCCGACAGACAACAGTGCAGTTTTCATTTTGCTTTTCATTTTCCAGTACTCACACATTAATAATTTTCATTAAGACCCCCTGCAACAACAGTGCTACAGGACTTACTAAGCGAGCGACGAACAGGGTGTAGCGCCTGATTTATCTCGGTAAAAGTTTGGATCACGCGATTGTGCGTAAAACGGCTTTTCCAACTATTTGCATTGCTTAATCAGGATGTTGTTCGAAGCAGCGCAAGTTTCCCCCGTCGCCATTAAGAAGTAAGCCGTCCGATTCGCAAACGTGCGTAGCTTTGTTACACGCAGACACATAGGAAAATAATGGCAACTTGCCAAAACTTTAAAACCATCCGTAAGAAACAGACTACATGCAAGTTAATGAGCATCCATCAACTACAAACAGGTATGTAAGAACGGGATTACAAGCGTAGAAAAATAACAGCCTCTACCGGGCCAAACCCACTAACTAATTAAGACACGAGCGTGTAGAGGCAGCCGATTGTGCCTCGGCGAGTTAGTTATCGGTTTCGTGCGACCAGACGCTGATTCAGCGTCCATCCGTTGCCGCGCGGTGCGCTGTATACCTTCGTCACGATGGAAACCAAGCCAGGGGCGAGCGACGCGCAGAGAGCTGTCAGCGGCGGCGCATACGGCGGGTGGAGACTTAGGGGTGCAGAGGTTTGAGAGGGAAGGTGTTCGGGCAGGCGTGATCGCGGGCAAGCCCGCGCTTTTTTACTGTGCCCGCGTGAGCCATTTGTCCAAGCCCACCACCGCCAACGCGATCAGCACAAACCCCGTCAAAATCCCCCCGGCATTCACAAACACCTGTGGATAACCAAGGGTACCGACGTCGATGAACGGGTACTGGTACTGCCCGAGCAAATCCCCGCGCAGCAACACATAGGCGAAGTACGCCAGCGGGTACAACACCCACAGGCCAATGTGCTTGAACCGCAAGGCGCCCTTGGGCACGCAGCGCCACCAGTAGACGACAAACAGCAGCGGCATCACGTCGTGAAGCAATTCGTCGGCGATGAACTGGAACCCCTCGGGCTGCCACAAATGCCGTAGCAACACGTTATAGGCCAGGCTCACCAGCACAATGTTGACGGCAATCGCGCTGCTGACCCCGGGCGCCAGAAAATACCGCTTCACCGCTGAATCACGATGAACCACGGCATAACTCAGCACCACCGCCACCAGGGTGTTGGTCAGCACCGTAAAGAAGCTGAAGAAGTTGACCAGCCCGCCCAACAGACTGGCGCCTGTCGACCAGCGCGAATGGAAAATCAGGTACTGCTGAATCGCCAGCCCCACCCAACCGGCCAAGGCGGCCGCCGCTACACAGCGCTTCATAGGTTCAGTCCAGCGGACGTTTGGTGCGCATCAGTTTTACGTAGAGGCCTTCGACTTTCTCCCGCGCCCAAGGGGTCTTGCGCAGGAACGTGAGGCTCGACTTGATGCTGGGGTCGCTCTTGAAACAGCGCACATCAATGCGTTCGGCCAGACCGCTCCATTCGTAATGTTCCACCAGGGTGGTGAGGACGTGTTGCAGGGTCACGCCGTGGAGTGGGTCGTTGCTTGTCGCGGTCATGCCGGGCCTTTTGCAGTAAGTAGAAATACAGCCGGTCACTTTAGCACGAACAAAAAAGTTCCCGTTCTCAGTTAAAAAGTAATGTTATATTGTAACCATGAATTTCAGATCTTTAGTCGTTTTGCCAAGGAATGTGTTTGATGCCCTTCTCTTCTGTATGGCGCTTGTCCCCGCTTGCCGCCGCCCTGCTGATCTGCTCCGAAGCCCACGCCCTGGAGCTGCAACCCCAAGTCATTACCGGCAACCCGCTGGGCAGCGAACAACTCGCCTCGCCGACCACGGTACTGGAGGGCGATGACCTGACCCTGCAACAAAAAGGCAGCCTTGGTGAAACCCTGAATAAGCAGCCGGGTGTTTCATCGTCGTACTTTGGCCCCGGTGCCAGCCGCCCCATCATCCGTGGCCAGGATGGCGACCGCATTCGCATCCTGCGCAACGGCGTGGGCGCGCTGGATGCCTCGTCGCTGTCCTACGATCACGCAGTGCCGCTGGACCCGGTCAACGTCGACCGCATCGAAATCGTGCGCGGGCCGGCCGCGTTGTTGTATGGCGGCAGCGCCATCGGCGGCGTGGTCAATACCTTCGACAACCGCATCCCTACCGAGGCCATCGAAGGCATCCACGGTGCCGGTGAACTGCGCTACGGCGGCGCCGACACCACCCGCAGCAGCGCGGGCAAATTGGAAGCCGGCAACGGTACGTTCGCCTTACACCTGGATGCCAATGCGCGGGCCTTCAACGACCTGAAAATCCCCGGCCAGGCACGCAGCCGTCACGCCCCGGAAACCGAAGACGCCCCCGGCAAAAACGGTCGCCTGGGCAACAGCGACGGACGCCAGGATGGCGGTGCCGTGGGCGGTTCCTACACCTGGGACGACGGCTATGCTGGTTTGTCCTACAGCAATTACGACGCGAACTATGGCTCCCCGGCCGAGCAGGACGTACGCATCCGCATGAAGCAGGATCATTACGCCTTCGCGTCGGAAATCCGCAACTTGCAAGGCCCATTTACCTCGGTAAAACTCGACGCCGGCTACACCGACTACGAACACCGCGAAATCGAAGGCGGCGAAACCGGTACGATCTTCAAGAACAAAGGCTATGAAGCACGCGTCGAAGCACGCCACCAACCCATTGGTCCGTTCGACGGTGTGGTCGGCGCGCAAGTGACCCGCAACGAGTTCTCGGCCCTGGGTGAAGAAGCCTTTGTCCCGCAGACCAACACCAATGCCGGCGCGCTGTTCATCCTCGAAGAAATGCAGGCCACTGAACGCCTGAAACTCAGCCTCGGCGGACGCCTGGAACACACCAACGTCGACCCGGATGCCAAGGGCAACGCACGTTTTGCCGGTGCCGATAAATCCAACGATTTCACCGCCGGCAGCCTGTCTTCCGGTGCGGTCTACACCCTCACGCCGGTTTGGTCCCTGGCCGCAACCCTGGGCTACACCGAACGCGCACCGACGTTCTACGAGCTGTATGCCAATGGCGCCCACGTCGCCACCGGCACCTACGAGTTGGGCGATGCCAACCTCAAGAAAGAAAAAGCCGTGTCCAGCGACCTGGCGCTGCGCTTTGACAATGGCACTCACAAGGGCAGCTTCGGCATGTTCTACAGCCGCTTCTCCAACTACATCGGCCTGCTGGGCAGCGGTCGCACGCTGAACGATGAAGGCGAAGAAGACGCTGGCGGCATCCCCGAGTACACATACTCCGGCGTGCGCGCCCGTTTCGCTGGCTTCGAAGCCCAGGATCACTGGAAACTTGGCGAAAGCGCCTACGGCAAGTTCGCACTGGAACTGTCGGGCGACTACACCCGCGCCACCAACCTGGACACCGGCGAAGCCCTGCCGCGTATTGCACCGCTGCGCTTGAACAGCGGTTTGCTGTGGGAACTGGACCGCTGGCAGGCGCGCATCGACGTGGAACATGCCGCAGGCCAGGGCCGTGTGCCGGATAACGAGAGCGGCACCGATGGCTACACCACGTTGGGGGCAAGCGCGGGTTATCGCTTCAATGTCGGTGGCAGCCAGTGGCTGGCGTTTGTGAACGGTGAAAACTTGACCAATCAAACTGTGCGCTATGCCAGTTCGATCCTGCGCGATATTGCGCCGGCACCGGGTCGAAGCGTGCAGTTCGGCATTCGCACCACGTTCTAACTCACACCCTATGCCCCCTGTGGGAGCGGGCGTGCTCGCTCCCACATTGGTTTTGCAGCGACACTTGGTCACTGTTACCAATTCAGAAATGATGCATATCGCGATTCGTCCTTTCTCTCCAAGAAAACTCCCTTTATCCTTGCCCGCAATAATCTGAAACGTTTCACCTCCCGGTCGACCCCATCTTGCTGCTTCAAACCGCCTATCAAGACAGCGCTGTCTTACCCAGACCTGCGCCTGAGGATAAATCGCCCGCCTGTGGATAACCCTACTTATCCCCAGAAAAACCGAATTAACGCTGAACCAAGCCCGTGTCGAATCGTCATCTACAGTGAAGAAACACGGGGATACATAATTCCAACGTCACGGAGAAACACACTATGAGCACTGATGGTGCTTCAAGCCCAAGCCGCCTGCTGCCCAGGTTGCTAGGCGTCTTGCTGCTGATCATGGGCCTGGCCTTGTTGGCCGGGGGTATCAAGCTGACGATGCTTGGAGGGTCGCTGTACTACCTGCTGGCGGGTATCGGCATCACCCTGACCGGCGTCCTGCTGCTGGCCACCCGCCGCGCTGCACTGGGCCTGTATGCACTGGTGCTGTTCGCCAGCACCGTATGGGCCTTGTGGGAAGTCGGCCTGGATTGGTGGCAGTTGGTGCCGCGCCTGGCGCTGCTGTTCGCCCTGGGCATCGTCATGCTGCTTCCGTGGTTTCGCCGTCCGTTGCTGCGTGGCCAACCGGCCCCGCTGGGCACTGGCGCACTGAGTGTGGCCGTGGTGCTGGCAGGTGCTACCGCCCTGGCCAGCCAATTCACCAACCCAGGTGAAATGGTCAAGACCGGCCAACTGGACCGCGACGCAGTACCTGGCATGGCCAGTGCTGCGCCGTCCCAGGCTGAGGGTGACTGGAACTCCTACGGCCGTTCGGCCTACGGCGATCGCTACTCGCCACTGGCGCAGATCACCCCGGAAAACGCCCACAAGCTGGTGCCGGCGTGGACGTATCGCACCGGTGACATCCCTGGCCCGAACGATCCAGGCGAAACCACCGCGGAAAACACCCCGCTGAAAGTCAACGGCATGCTCTACGTGTGCACGCCACACAGCCAAGTGATTGCCCTGGACCCGGACACCGGCAAGGAAATCTGGCGCTTCGATCCGAAGATCAGCAGCATGGGTGCCGAGAACTTCAAGGGTTGGGCGCACATGACTTGCCGTGGCGTGTCGTACCACGATGACGCCGCCTACGCTTCCGAGCAGAGCCCAACCGGTAGCGCCAGCCCGTCTGCCGCACCGAATGCCTGCCCGAAACGCATCTTTGTACCGACGGCCGACACCCGCTTGATCGCCCTCAACGCCGACACCGGCAAGATGTGCGAAGACTTCGGCGACAAAGGCCAAGTCGACCTGCGCGCGAACATCGGGGGCTTCGCCCCAGGCGGTTACTACTCCACCTCGCCACCGGCCGTGACCAAGAACCTGGTCGTGATCGGCGGTCACGTGACCGATAACGTCTCCACCGACGAGCCGAGCGGCGTGATCCGTGCGTTCGACGTGCACACCGGCAAATTGGTGTGGAACTGGGACAGCGGCAACCCGGACGACACCACCCCGTTGGCCGAAGGCAAGACCTACACCCGCAACTCGCCGAACATGTGGTCCATGTTCGCCGTGGATGAAAAACTCGGCATGCTCTACCTGCCGATGGGCAACCAGATGCCCGACCAATACGGCGGCGACCGTACCGACGATTCCGAGAAATACGCTGCCGGCCTCACCGCCCTGGACATCGACACTGGCCACGTGAAGTGGACCTTCCAGTTCACTCACCACGACCTGTGGGACATGGACGTGGGCGGCCAGCCTTCGCTGATCGACATCAAGACCGAAGCCGGCGTGAAGCAGGCAGTGATGGCGTCGACCAAACAAGGCAGCATCTACGTGCTGGACCGCGCCACCGGCCAACCGGTCGTGCCGATCCACGAAGTGGCGGTACCGCAAGGCGCAGTGGCGGGCGACCGCACCTCCCCGACCCAACCGAAGTCCGACCTGAACTTCATGCCACCGCCGCTCAAAGAGCGTGACATGTGGGGCGTGACACCGTTCGACCAACTGCTGTGCCGGATTGATTTCAAATCCATGCGTTACGACGGTGCTTTCACGCCGCCTTCGCTGCAAGGTTCGATCGTTTACCCAGGCAACTTCGGCGTGTTCGACTGGGGTGGCATTTCCGTCGACCCGGTGCGCCAGATCGCCTTCGTGAACCCAAGCTACATGGCGTTCAAATCCAAGCTGATCCCGGCCGCCGACATCGCCAAGCAAGGCCCACGCGTCAGCGAAACCGAAGGCGTGCAGCCAAACAAAGGCGCGCCATACGGTGTGATCCTCGAAGCCATGTTGTCGCCAATGGGCCTGCCGTGCCAGGCGCCGGCATGGGGTTATGTAGCGGCGGTCGACCTGACCACCCACAAGACCATCTGGATGCACAAGAACGGCACCGTGCGTGACAGCGCGCCGGTTCCAATTCCGTTGACCATGGGCGTACCTAGCCTGGGCGGCACCTTCACCACCGCCGGTGGTGTTGCGTTCCTCAGCGGTACCCTCGACCAGTACCTGCGTGCCTATGATGTGAAAAACGGCAAGCAACTGTGGGAAGGCCGCCTGCCAGCAGGCGCGCAAACCACGCCGATGACCTACACCGGTAAAGACGGCAAGCAGTACGTGCTGGTCATGGCCGGCGGTCACGGCTCCCTGGGCACCAAACAGGGTGACTACGTGATGGCGTTCAAACTGCCGGAATAAGCGTCACCGGCGGTAAAACAAAGGCGGCTACCTGTGAAGGTAGCCGCCTTTTTTATGCCGGTTAAAGCGGCACCCGCTCCCGGCGCATCCACATCTCGAACGCCATCGCATTCAACGGCCGACTGATCAGATAACCCTGGGCGGTGTCGCAATTCCATTGTTTGAGCAGTTTCAGGCTGGGGGCGAATTCCACGCCTTCGGCCACCACCTTGAGCCCAAGGTTATGGCTCATCTCGATGGTGGAGCGCACGATCACCCCGTCACCACTGGTGCTGTCGAGGTTGCGCACGAAGGACTGGTCGATCTTCAACTCCTGCACCGGCAGGCGCTGCAATTGCGCCAGGGACGAATAGCCGGTGCCAAAGTCATCCACCGAGAGGCTGATACCGCAGCCGCGCAGTTGCTCCAGGACGCTGAGCGCCTGTTGCGGGTTGTGCATGATCGCGCTCTCGGTGATCTCGAAAATCAGTTGCTCGGCCTCCACTTGGTACGTCATCAAGAGCGCGGTGACACGGATCGCCAGGTCATCATCAGCCAGATCGTCCACTGAAATATTCACCGACAGCTGGATCAGCATGCCGCGCTGCGCCCACTCGGCGATCTGGCGGATGGCTTCTTCGATCACCCACAGCGTCAGGCTGCGCATGCTGCCGGTACGTTCGGCCAGGGGGATGAATTCGACGGGAGAGACTTGGCCCAGGGTCGGATGCTGCCAGCGCAACAAGGCTTCGGCCTGGCATACATGGCCGTGCTTGAGGTCGAGCTTGGGCTGGTAACACAGGAACAATTCGCCCTCGATGGCGGCACGCCGCAGGTCGCGGATCAAGGTGATCTGGCGTTGATGGGCCAGGTCGCGGTCCTGCTGGTAGATCTGCAAATGCCCCGGCAGGCTGGCCGCGTCATGCCGGGCGATGGCGGCGCGGCTGATCAACTCTTCCACTTGCTGGCCGTCTGCCGGGTAGGCGGCAATCCCCATGCTCACCTCGTGGCGCAGTTCGTCATTGCCGATGCGCTGGGGCTCGGTGAGCAGCGCGTAGAGGCGGTCGGCACGGGCCACAGCGCGGTCAACCTCGGTGTTTTCCAACAACAGCAGGAATTCGCTGCCGGCGATACGCGCCGCCGTATCACTGGCCAACAGGCTGATAGACAGGCAACGGCTGGCTTCGCGCAGCATCTCTTCCACGCCCTGGGGGCCGAAACCTTCGTTGATCACTCGGTAGTTCTCGATCCCCAGGTACAGCAACACCACCGGCCGGCGTGCACTGATCGCGCTGCCCAGGCGCTCCATGGCCAGGGCCCGATTGGGCAGGCCGGTGAGCGGGTCGTGCAGCGCGTTGTGCGCCAATTGCCGCTCGCGCACGGCGATACCGCTTTGCATGGCGTTGAAAGCGCGGGCCAACAGACCGAATTCATCGTGGCTGCGCACGCGCACCGGCGTGCGGTAATCACCGGCGCCGATACGCTCGGCCGCCTGCACCAGGGCGTTGAGCGGGCGCGACACCCGTCGCGCCAGAAACAACGCGGCGGCCAACGACACCAGCAGCACCGCCAGGGCAATCCCGAGGAACTGCCGGTCCAGCGGTGCAAAGGATTCCAGGGCATGGTCCAGCGGGCTTTGCAGCAGCACACGCACTTCATCGCCATTGCCGGTATTGGCCAGCGGCAATACCAGGCTGAGCACACGCTGACCGTAGAACATATGGATTTTCGGTTCGGGGTCGACATGCCCTTCGCGCAACAGGCTAAGCGTACCGGCCTGGTAAGCCTGCGGCTGGGTGCTGAACAGCGGGCCGGGCGTGTCATTTTGCACGCTGAGGAACGACACCTCCAGGTTGCTCATGGAGCGCAGCTCACTGGCGAACAGCTTATCCATGGGAAAGCCCATGACGACGCGCGCAATGGGTAAATCGTCGATCACTTCGCGCTGCACCAACAGATAGGGCCGCCCATCCAGGGCCACGATCAGCATCTGCAGGCCCGTACGCCGGGCGTGGCGCAAGGCGTCGTCATAGGGAAAAGACTGACCGCGCACGAAGATTGGCAAGGTGCTGACCATGACCTTGCCATCCAGCCCCAGTACAAACACTTCGCTGGAACGGATGCCCGTGCCGTGGCGACGCAATGCAGCGAGAACCGGCCCGGTCTTGCCTTCGGCCACGGCATGTTTGAATGGGAGATCGGCGGTCAGCCAGTCCAGGCCGTACTGCAGGCGACGCCCGCGCAGGTCGAGCAGGCGCTCGAATACCTGGCTGCCGGTTTGCAGTTGGACTCGCGCCTGGTTTTCCACGGCGCGGGTGGTGGCGGTCTTGACGGCGAAATATGTGGCGGCGACGACCACCAGCAGCAACAGAGCCAGCACCCCGGCAATGCGGGTTTGGAACGTATGGCGCCACCTCATTGCAGTGCCCTCTGGCAGCGTTCGCCTCTCTCTGCCACTACGTCCCTTTGTCATGTGCATTCCCTGCGACCGCTGACCTGGCGTCAAAAAAACATCTATTTTGAGTGGATATTAGGTTTTAGGAGATTAGCTGGGAGTAGGGTTAAGTGCACCCAATAAAAACGGGGAGTTTTGTGGCGGTTTTTTGGCGACAATGGGTTGACTGAAGGGCTCGGCGGCTCGGGGGGGGGACGCGGGGTTGAGTACATATCCTTTATTTAGGTTATGGCGACTATGGGTTCCGCTCTTACAGCGGGTCACTTTGGAAAAGCCCCAAAGTAACCAAAAGGCTCTTGCCCCAACACTCGGCACCTCGCTCACGCTCGGTGTGCCCGTAATCCGACAGTGATTTGGGGGGCCGCCGCCACGCGCCATCCATGGCGCGGGGCGGCTAAGCCGGCATCCCTGCCGGTTTACCCCCCAAATCCCTGCCGAATTCCGGCCAGCGTGTTTGACGGGGCGCCTGAGATCAAAAGCAAAGCAAAAGCAAAAACAAAAGCACGGCGCCCTGACAGCCAGCCCGAGTGGTTGGATCAAAGGCTGTTACCTGTAGGAGCTGGCTTGCCGGCGATGCGAACGACTCGGTACCGCAGGCACACCCCGGTGATGCCATCGCAGGCAAGCCAGCTCCCACATTTGACCGCGTACGCCTCCCCAAACCGGTCGGCTCTAAGGCCGCCGCGCTTTTGCTTTTGATCTGGGGCGCCCCGTCAAACAAGCCGGAGTGAGGGCATGCCGAGCCTAGGTGAGGCACCGAGTGTTGGGGCGAAGCGTTTTTGGTTACTTTTTGCGCTCTTCAAAAAGTGACCCGCTGTAAGAGCGGAACCCATAGTCGCCGTTACCAAAGAAACGGATATGTACTCAATCAATCAATCAATCAAAAACAGCGAGCCCGCATAAAATCCCCCCACCGCCGCACCAAATAATTATGCTCATCCATCACCGAATTCCACACCGCAATATGCCCCATACGCTGCTCATAAGACCCCCCATCCCGCACTTCCCCGACATCAATCAACGGCAACCCATCACTCCCCAGCAACTCCTCCCGCGCCGGCTCCCCCGCGTACCAATAATCCCACTCCGCACTGCTCAAGTGATCCCGCGTACGCGCCGGGTTCCCAATGTAGTAACCCTGGCGCGCCATCACCGCCCCAGGCCACCCCGACAACCACCAATTCAAATACGCATACGCCGCATCCAACACCGCGCCCTTGGCATGCCGCGACAACGACAACCCACCAAACCACGCGCGATACCCTTCACGCGGCACCGCCAAGCGGTATTTCACCCCCGCGCGATGCAGCCGCATCAAGGTCGGCGACCACAGGCTCTGGATATCGATACTCGGGCTGAGCATCAATTGCGCGGCCTCTTCATCATCGGACCAGAACGCCGCAAAGTGCCCCTCCTTCTGCTTGCGCACCAGGATGTCAGCAAGCACGTCGATCTCTTCAATGCTCATGTTGCCGATGTCCCTGAAGCTCGCCAGCCCCGCGCCCTGCACCGCCAACGCCGCATCCAACGCACCGATGGCGGCGTCACTCTGCAAGGCCGTGCGCGCACGCCAAGCGGGGTCCAAAAGCCAGCCCCAGCTTTCGTTACCGTGGCAAAAGCCTTCGGGCAACCGTTCGGGGCGGTAGGCGAAACTGTCGGCGTTGTGGGTCAGGGGCAACATGCTGATGCGGTCGGTGACCGTGCTGCCGAGGCTGCCATCGTGCTGCACGAACAACCGTTCACTGGGCACACTGCCGCTGCCGAGGCGGTCATCGGGTGACAGGCGACCGCGCTTGGGCAGATCGTTGATTTCGTGCCACAGCGCGATGCGTCGGGTGTCGATGGGCTGGATCGCCCGGGCCGGCCACACGAAGTCAACGTTGTGGAACCACTGGTCGTACAGGTCGTAGCTGTCGGGTTGCATCACCGCGATACGCTGGGCCTGTTCGACGTCGTGCACCTGATAGATCAGGCGAATGCCCAGCTCCTGCTCAGCGCGCACGCGCAAGCATTCAAGCAGGGTGACCGAAGTACCGAGGACTCTTAACGTGATCATGCCGCAAACCGTCGTGAAAACACGTTGAAGGAACGTCGCAACAGTTCGGGGTCGAGGCCGCGCAGGATAAACACTAGGCGCGATTGCCGATCACTGCCCGGCCACGCAGGCAGGTGCACCGGCGCATGCAGGCAATGCTGCACACCATGAATGACGATGGGGGCGTTACTGGCGTTCACGTTGAGCAGCCCTTTGACACGGAGGATCCGTTCGCCGTGGCATCTTAACAGCATCGACAACCACACCCCGAACCCCACCCAGTCCAGGGGCTGGTCGAAGGTCAGGCTGCACACTTGTGCGGCGCCGTGGGTGGCGGTGGCGGTGCGATGCAGTTGCCAGCGACTGACCTCCACGGCGGGTTCGAGGCTGCGCAGGCCTTCGCCGAGCAGCAGTTGATCGCCGCTGTGGATCTCGTGGGTATCGAGAATCGGCGTGCCGGCATTCAGCGCCTGCAAATGGGCGCGCAACGCCGTGCAATCGCCGGCCAGATCGGTCTTGCTCAGCAGCAGGCGATCCGCCGCCGCCACTTGCGCCAGCCATTCCGGGTGCAGGCGTTCTTGCACAGAGGCGTGGCTGGCATCGACGAGGGTAATCACCAGGCCAACATGGAAACGCCCGCGCAGTTGCACGTCGTTGTTCAAGGTGGCAAGAATCGGTGCCGGGTCGGCCAGGCCGGTGGTCTCCAGGATCACCCGCTTGAAGGCCGGAATTTCACCCCGTTCGCGACGCTGCAGCAGGCCGAGCAGTGCGTCTTTCAACTCGCCACGGATCGAACAGCACACGCATCCGCTGGGCAACAATACGGTGTCCGGTGCCACCTCTTCCACCAATAGGTGGTCAATGCCGACATCGCCGAATTCGTTGATCAGCAGCGCGGTGTCGCCCAGGCTTTCGCCTTGCAGCAGGCGCTTGAGCAAGGTGGTCTTGCCGCTGCCAAGGAAGCCGGTGATCACATTCAGAGCCATGCTCATTGTTTACTACCTCAATGATGCCCCTGTAGGAGCCCGGCTTGCCGGCGATGGCGTCCTTCAGAATGCCATCGCCGGCAAGCCGGGCGCCTACAAGTCCAGGTGATCCAGCAAGTGGGGGTCGAGGGGGTCCAGCGGGCGGCCGAGCATGCTCTCGGCCGCCTGCCAGAGTTGATCCAGGCCGCTGGCCAGCGCCTGTTTGCCGGTGGCGCCCAACAGCAAATACGACGCGCCCTGGAAATCTTCGACCTTGAGCCGGAACACTGCCAGCACCTGGTTTATCGCAGCAATCCGGCGCAGGCGTTCGCGGCGCCGGGGCAGTTCATCGCCCAGGGGATCGCTCCAGTGCAGGTCTTCGCCAAGCAGTCCGCAGAGTCCGCACATGGCTACACCCCACTCATGGCATGACATCGCCGGAGTTCGGGCCCAGGGTCTGGCCGACGAACAGGTTGCCACCGGGCTCGCTGGCGAGCAGCACCGCCGTTGGCGCAACTTCATCAGCCAGACCGAAGCGACCCAGGGGCAGTTCCTTGGCCTTGGCGCGCTTCCAGTCGTCGCTGATACCGCCTACCAGCGGCGTCTCGATCGGGCCTGGCGCGATGGCGTTGACCAGCACATTGTCCTTGGCCACTTCCAGGGCCAGGGACTTGGTGAAACCGATCACCCCGGCCTTGGCTGCGGCGTAATGGGTCAGCTCGGCGCCGCCCTTGATACCTAGTTGCGACGCGACGTTGATGATCCGCCCCCAACGTTGCGCGAGCATGTGCGGCAAGGCGCGCTGGCTGGCGACGAACACACTGGTGAGGTCGACACGCAGCATGTCGTTCCACATCTCAATGGACAGGTCGACGCAGCGTGCCTGGGTGAGCATGCCCGCGTTGTTGACCAGGATATCGATTCCGCCGAAGTGTTCGATGCAGCAATCGACACTGGCCTGGGCGCCTTCGACGGTGCCGACGTCAGCCAGGCACTCGAACACCTCGGCACCGAGGTTGCGGCAGGTGATCGCCGTTTCCGCGAGGCTGGCGGCGTTGCGGTCGGCCAGTACCAGGCGCGCGCCTTCAGTGGCGTAGGCATGGGCGATGGCGGCACCGATGCCGCTGCCGGCGCCGGTGATGACGGCGCGGCGGTGGATGAGTTGGGGCATGTAAATTCTCCCGAGACAAACACAGTTCTGATGTGGGTACAGTCAATCGGGCCAGCGCACGGTCAGGCCACCGTCGATGACGATGCTTTGCCCGGTCAGATAGCTCGATGCGTCACTGGTCAAAAACTGCACCAGAGACGCCACTTCATCCGCCCGCCCTACCCGGCCCAACGGAATCGCGCGCGCCGCTTTCGCCAAGCCTTCCGGCCCCAACGAGTTCTTCGCATCCAGCGATTGCGGCGTCTCGATCAACCCTGGGATCACCGCATTGCAACGGATGCCCTTGGCCGCCAACTCCACCGCCAGCGACCGGCACAACCCCGGCACGCCGGCCTTGGCCGCCGCGTAATGGCTGTGTTCCTGCCAGCCATACACACCGCCGGCAATCGACGAAATCGCCACCAGCGCACCGCCTTCCTGCATGTGCCGGGTCGCCGCGCGGAAGGTGCGCATCACCCCCGTCAGGTCGACGTTGAGCATTTCGTCCCACAGCGCGTCGGTCATCTCCAGCAACGGTGCGCGACGCAGCAGGCCGGCGTTGGCCACGGCGTAATCCAGTCGACCGAAATGCTGGATGGCTTGCGCGGCCAGGGCATCGACTGAAGCGGTGTCACCCACGTCCAACGGCAGCATCAGGCACTCGCCACCGGCCTCTTCTACCAGGCTGACGGTGGTCTGCGGGTCATGGGGATCGGCCGGGTAATACCCGCCGACCACCGCCACGCCGTTACGGGCATAGGCCACGGCGAGGGCTTGGCCGATGCCGCTGGCGGCACCGGTAATCAAGGCGACTTTACGGCTCATCACACACTCCTTACTGAACGGTTTCCGGGCGCACATGGCGTGCGGCAAACATCAAGGCGCCGGACAGGAAACACGGCAGCGCACCGAACCACAGCGCGGCGGTCTGCCAGTCGCTGCCGGCAGACAACACCTGGGTTGCGCCAAAGCCTGCAACCACCGCACCGATCGGCCCCATGGCGTGGATGATTGCGCCTCCAGTGGCGCGGATGCTGGTGGGGAAACTCTCGCTGATAAAGAACAACGCCGCCGAATATGGACCGATCAGGAAGAACAGGCCCAGGCTGTACAGCCCGACTACCATCGGCATATTGCTCGGGCCAAACAGCATCCCGGCGAACGACAGGCCGCCGAGCATCCAGCCCAGGCCAATCACGTTGCGACGGCCGATCTTGTCACCCATCCAGCCGTGGCTGAGGTAACCGCAGTAACCCACCAGGTTCGACAGCACCAGGATGATCAACGAATTCTCGAACGAGATATGGTGCACGCTGACGATCACCGACGTACCGAGCACGCTGAACACCTGGATCGCCGCCCAGTTGAGCAACAGTGCCGCGCCGATCACTAACGTGGCGCGCCGCGCCGGGCCCCGGAACGCGGCCTTGAGGCCGGCCTTGCTGTGTTCGTCATAGTCCACGCCGTAGGTCACGGCAACGTTTTGCGCTTCCTTCAATGCGCCGCTTTTACGCAGTTCGCTGATGCGCTGGTGGATCTGGAACTGCGGGCTCTCCTTGAGCTTGCGCGCCATGATCGCGATGACAATCGCCGGGATCGCGGCGAAGATGAAGCAGCCCTGCCAGCCAATGATCGGCAGCAACAGCGCGGTCAACCCGGCGGCAATCAAAGCCCCCACCGGCCAGCCGCCTTGCACTAGGCTATAGATAAAACCACGGCGTTTGGTCAGTCGCGGATCTTCCGAGGCGCCATACAACTCACTCAAGTACGTCGCGTTGACGGTTTCTTCGGCATACCCCAAGCCACCCAACGAACGGATCAGAATCAGCGGCGACTTGCCCCACGCACCGCCGATCGCGGTGAGTGCCGAGCACAGCGCGGAGCCGGCCACCGTGAAGATAATGCCGGTACGCCGCCCCAATTTGTCCACGACCGGGCCGATGGCAAACGCAACCACCGCCGTGCCGACCGCCACCCACGTCGCGATTTCAGCTTGCTCCACTTCACCCCAGCCAAAATGCCGGCCGATCTCCGGCAGCAAGGTGCCGAACAGGATGAAGTCATACACCGCAAACACCCAGGCGAAAAACGCGATCCAGGTGGCAAATCGCACCTCCTTGGACGTCAGTTGCCGGGGTTTCCAGCCAGTCAGGTCAAGCTTGTTGTAGATGGACATGGGTCGCGCCTCAAGGGTTAGTGGCCCTCCGTAGGAGCGAACGTGCTGGCGAAGAACGCCTCGACACCGCGTTCATCCAGGATGCCCGCGTCATCGTTGACGGTTTCCGCGGGCAAGCCCGCTGCTACAGGTGGGGTGTGTCAGGTACGGGGTTGGCGGCGGATGAAGTCGTCGGCGATTTCGTCGAAGGTCACGAAGCGCACACCGGCATGGCTCTGGATGTGTTCGATCAGGCGCTCAAGCATCAGCAGCACTTGCGGACGGCCGGAGACGTCGGGGTGGATGGTCATGGTGAACACGGCGTGTTCGTGTTCGCGATACACCCAGTCGAACTGGTCGCGCCACATTTCTTCGAGGTGACGCGGGTTGACGAAGCCGTGGCTGTTGGGGGCTTTCTTGATGAACATCATTGGCGGCAGGTCGTCGAGGTACCAGTTGGCCGGGATCTCCACCAGGTCGGTTTCTTCGCCGCGCACCAGGGGTTTCATCCAGGTGTCGGGGTGCTGGCTGTAGTCGATCTTGGTCCAGCTGTCGCCCTTGCGCACGTAGTAGGGATGGAAGTCGTTGTGCATCAGGCTGTGGTCGTACTTGATGCCTTTTTTCAGCAGCAGTTCGTTGGTGACCTTGCTGAATTCCCACCACGGCGCCACGTAACCCGTCGGGCGCTTGCCGGTGACTTGGGTGATCAGCTCGATGGATTTATCCAGGACAATTTCTTCCTGCTCGGCCGTCATGGCGATGGGGTTTTCATGGCTGTAGCCGTGCACACCGATTTCGTGACCGGCGTCGGCCACGGCCTTCATCTGCTCGGGGAAGGTTTCCATCGAGTGGCCAGGGATGAACCAGGTGGTACGCAGGCCATAGCGTTCGAACAGCTTGAGCAGGCGCGGCGCGCCGACTTCGCCGGCGAACAGGCCACGGGAGATGTCGTCCGGCGAGTCTTCGCCGCCGTAGGAACCGAGCCAGCCGGCGACGGCGTCAACGTCGACGCCGAATGCACAGAGAATGTCTTTAGCCATGATGTGTCTCCTTAAACGTTGAGTACGGATTCGACGGATAGCGCCGCGCGCAACAGGCGAGCGTCTTCCCCCGTCGGGGCGCTGAGCAGCAGCCCGGTGGGCAGGCCCTGGGCATCACGGCCGCTGGGCAGGGTCACGCCCGGCATGTCGAGCAAACTGCCGGGCATGGTCAGGCGCAGGGTGGCGAGGTTGGTTTTGACGAACAGCTCGTCATCGGCTTCCAGCGGTGCCAACGCCGGAGCGACATGGGCGATGGTGGGGGTGATCAGGAGGGCGCCGTCGAGGTCGGCCATCAATTGCTGTTGCAGGCGGCGACGGGCGTCGAACAAGTGGAGCAGTTGGCTGGCCGGCAGCGCGCGCGCGGCTTCGAGGCGGCGGCGTACACGGGGGTCGAGTTGTTCGGCGTCGGGGCTGTCGAGCAAGGCTTCGTGCAAGGCGAAGGCTTCGAAGGAACCCAGCCAGCCATGGTGCTTGATCAGGTCCAAGGTGGCCTGGAAGGTCGGGCACTCGCGTTCTTCGATCAACGCGCCGTGGGCCTTGAGTTGCTCCACTGCGCGCAGCAGGTTGTTGCGTACAGCGGGTTCGACATCTTGCTGCGCCAACACAAAACGCTGGCCCTTGAGGCTGCGGGCGATGTGCGTTTGGCGACGGCCATGCAGCAGATCGTCGATGGCCAGGGCATCACGCACGCTGCGCGTCAGCGGACCCAGGCTGTCGAGGGTGTGGGCCAGGGGGAACACGCCGTCGCGGCTATAGCGTCGGCTGCTGCTGCGGTAACCCACCAGGCCGTTGAACGCCGAGGGGATGCGGATGGAACCGGCGGTGTCGGTCCCCATGGCGATGGGCACAATTGCGGCAGCGACGGCCACGGCTGAACCGGACGACGAGCCGCCGGGAATGCGTGGCTGGTCAGTGCCATGGGGATTGTGTGGCGTGCCGAAATGCGGGTTCAGGCCCAGGCCGGAATACGCCAATTCGCTGAGGTTGGTCTTGCCCACGCTGACCATCCCGGCGCGGCACAGCAAGCCGACCGTCGGTGCGTCGAGCAATGCGGCAGGCGCGTTGCGGCGGTAGGCGGCGCCAGCAGTGGTAATGCTGCCGGCCACGTCGAACAGATCCTTCCAGGCCAAGGGTACGCCGTCGAATACACTCAAAGGCTGGCCGGCGCGCCAACGGGCGGCAGCGGCTTCAGCTTCCCGGCGCGCGCGCTCGGCAGTCAGGCTGATGAACACAGCCGGGACCTGGCTCGCCTTCTCGAGTGCCTGTTCAAGGACTTGCACCGGGTCGCTGCGACCGCTGGCGAAATCCTCGGCCATTGAAGTGGCGTCTGACATCAGGTTGCCCCTTATAAAACGTACATATTAATAAAATATACATTTTACAAAGGCAGCTTTCGTGCCAGTCTCTGTTTGACGGGCTCTACGCAAACCGTGGATTTTGCCCAGAGCTACGGGATAGAAGGTTTTAAACAGCGCAAAAAAAGGACGGGAGCACGCCGGAAAGCGTGCCGAATGAAATAATGTATCTTTTATTAATAAGTACATTTTTGTGCAGAAAAGTAACATCACCACATTTCAAGCCCCAAAAAAGTGCCGCCGCTGTGGCGCAGGGTGACAGGCGCAACTTATGAGAGAATCCCCGGCCACCGTCCTACAAGCCCCAGAGAAAGCGATGAAAGCAGTGTCCGCCTCGGCCTCCCGTTACGCGATGATTCACCAGGTATTGCGTGATGCGATCGTCAACGGCACCGCACGCCACGGCCTGGTCTTGCTGGAAGCGCCGCTGGCCGAATTGTTCGGCACCAGTCGCGTGCCGGTTCGCCGAGCCCTCGACCTGCTGCATGAGGAAGGGCTGATCTGTCGCTTCAACGGCCGGGGTTACCTGATCAACCCCGAAGGCCTGGCGCTGGAACCGCTGCGCCTACCCTTGAGCCATGCGCACTTGGGCCTCAACGGGGAAGATGAGTTGGTGGACACGCGGCCCCTGGGCGAGCGCATCGTCGAGGAAATCGGCGCTGCGTTGTCCACCTGCATTGCCTTCGGTCACTACCGCCTGGACGAGCAAGCCGCCGCCGACCACTACGGCGTCAGCCGCGCAGTGGTGCGCGAAGCGCTGATGCGCCTGCGCGACCGAGGCCTGGTGGAAAAAGAGCCCTACTCTCAATGGCTGGCAGGACCGCTGACCGCCCGCGAAGTCACCGAAGACTACGAGCTGCGCGCCTGCCTGGAACCCGAAGCCCTACGCCAGAGCGCGCCCCACCTCGACCGCGAATTGCTGGAGGCCATGTTGCAACGCGTGCTCGATGCCCAGGACAGCCCCCACTGCAGCCTGGAGGCCATCGAACAGATCGAGGAGGACCTGCACCAGCGCTGCCTAGCCGGCGTACAGAATCGCAAGATCGCGGCACTGATTCGCCAAGGACAGAGCCCGATGATCATCAGCCGGATTTTCTACCGTTTGCTGGGGATCGGCGCCGATCCAGCCATGCTGGCCGAACATCGGCTGATTCTAGAGTTGTTGTTGCACGGCGCTTTTGACGCGGCGGCGCTGAACCTGCGCGAGCATTTGCAACGCGCACGGCAGCGTATGCTGCAGCGGTTGAAAGTGTTGTCAGTGCTGCCGGAGCAGCCATTGCCGAGCTACCTGCACAAAATCAGCTGAATTCATGCAATTTGTTGCTAACTTCACCCGACCATTGAAACCACCGCTACCCCGCCCCATCTAACTTGCATACTTCCTTATGCAGGTGCCCCATGAGCGACCAGCAAGAATTCCCTGATTACGACCTCAACGACTACGCCGACCCCGAAAACGCTGAATCCGCCTCGTCCAATACCGGCCTGGCCCTGCCTGGGCAAAACCTGCCGGACAAGGTCTACATCATTCCGATCCACAACCGGCCCTTCTTCCCGGCGCAAGTGCTGCCGGTGATCGTCAACGAAGAGCCGTGGGCCGAGACCCTGGAGTTGGTGAGCAAATCCGACCACCACTCCCTGGCCCTGTTCTTCATGGACACGCCGCCGGAAGACCCACGCCACTTCGACACCTCAGCCCTGCCGCTGTACGGCACCCTGGTGAAGGTGCACCACGCCAGCCGCGAGAACGGCAAGCTGCAATTCGTGGCCCAGGGCCTGACCCGTGTGCGCATCAAAACCTGGCTCAAGCACCACCGCCCGCCCTATCTGGTGGAAGTCGAATACCCGCACCAGCCGAGCGAGCCGACCGACGAGGTCAAGGCCTACGGCATGGCGCTGATCAATGCGATCAAGGAACTGCTGCCACTCAATCCGCTGTACAGCGAAGAGTTGAAGAACTACCTCAACCGCTTCAGCCCCAACGACCCATCGCCACTGACCGACTTCGCCGCTGCGCTGACCTCGGCCACCGGTAATGAGTTGCAGGAAGTGCTGGACTGCGTGCCCATGCTCAAGCGCATGGAAAAAGTGCTGCCGATGCTGCGCAAAGAAGTCGAAGTCGCGCGCCTGCAAAAAGAACTGTCCGCCGAGGTGAACCGCAAGATCGGTGAACACCAGCGCGAGTTCTTCCTCAAGGAACAGCTCAAGGTCATCCAGCAAGAACTGGGGCTGACCAAGGACGATCGCAGTGCGGACGTCGAACAGTTCGAGCAACGCCTGGAAGGCAAAGCACTGCCGGCCCAGGCGAAAAAACGCATCGATGAAGAACTGAACAAATTGTCGATCCTCGAAACCGGCTCGCCGGAATACGCGGTGACACGCAACTACCTGGACTGGGCCACGTCGGTGCCATGGGGCGTGTATGGCGAGGATAAGCTCGACCTGAAACATGCACGAAAAGTGTTGGATAAACACCACGCGGGCCTGGATGACATCAAGAGCCGCATCCTCGAATTCCTGGCGGTGGGTGCCTACAAGGGCGAAGTCGCCGGCTCCATCGTGCTGCTGGTCGGCCCGCCGGGCGTGGGCAAGACCAGCGTGGGTAAATCCATCGCCGAGTCCCTGGGGCGGCCGTTCTATCGCTTCAGCGTCGGCGGTATGCGCGACGAGGCCGAGATCAAGGGCCATCGCCGCACCTACATCGGCGCCATGCCCGGCAAGCTGGTGCAGGCGCTTAAAGATGTGGAAGTGATGAACCCGGTGATCATGCTCGACGAGATCGACAAGATGGGCCAGAGCTTCCAGGGCGACCCGGCGTCGGCGCTGCTGGAAACCCTCGACCCGGAACAGAACGTCGAATTCCTCGACCACTACCTGGACCTGCGCCTGGACCTGTCCAAAGTGCTGTTCGTGTGCACCGCCAACACCCTGGATTCCATCCCCGGCCCGTTGCTGGACCGTATGGAAGTGATCCGCCTGTCGGGCTATATCACCGAAGAGAAAGTCGCCATCGCCAAGCGCCACCTGTGGCCGAAACAGCTGGAAAAAGCAGGCGTGTCAAAAAACACCCTGACCATCAGCGATGGCGCGCTGCGTGCGTTGATCGACGGCTATGCGCGAGAGGCCGGCGTACGTCAGCTGGAGAAACAGCTGGGCAAACTGGTGCGCAAGGCGGTGGTCAAGTTGCTGGATGAGCCGGACTCGGTGATCAAGATCGGCAACAAGGACCTGGAAAGCTCCCTGGGCGTGCCGGTGTTCCGCAATGAGCAAGTGCTGTCCGGCACCGGCGTCATCACCGGCCTGGCCTGGACCAGCATGGGCGGCGCGACCCTGCCGATCGAGGCGACGCGTATCCATACCCTCAATCGCGGCTTCAAGCTCACTGGGCAATTGGGTGAGGTGATGAAGGAGTCCGCGGAGATTGCCTACAGCTACATCAGCTCGAACCTGAAGTCGTTTGGCGGTGATCCGAAGTTCTTCGACGAAGCCTTCGTGCACTTGCACGTGCCGGAAGGCGCCACGCCGAAAGACGGCCCAAGCGCCGGGGTAACCATGGCCAGTGCGCTGCTGTCCCTGGCACGCAACCAGCCGCCGAAAAAAGGCGTGGCGATGACCGGCGAGCTGACACTGACCGGGCATGTGCTGCCGATTGGCGGGGTGCGCGAGAAGGTGATTGCGGCGCGGCGCCAGAAGATCCATGAGCTGATCTTGCCGGAGCCGAATCGCGGGAGCTTTGAAGAGTTGCCGGAGTACCTGAAAGAAGGCATGACGGTGCACTTTGCCAAGCGATTTGCGGATGTGGCCAAAGTGCTGTTCTGATCGTTATGTAGCGCCTGGAGCGGCCTCTTCGCGAGCAAGCCCGCTCCTCCATGTTGACCGCGTACGCGGTCGACAGGTGGGAGCGGGCTTGCTCGCGAAAGGGCCGGCCCGGTCACCACAAGTTCCCATCCAGTCACACCTTGTCTCATCTTCGGTTATGCTCGCCCTTCGTCGTGAATCAACGGAGCCCCCATGACCGCTGCCCGCCTGCTTCTCCCCTTGAGCCTTGCCCTGCTGGCCGCGTGCGCCAGTGCACCGAAGCAAAACGTCACCGTGGACAATCAGAGCGCCTGCCCGCTGCAGCTTAAAAGCGGACAAAACCTGATCCTGACCCTGCCGAGCAACCCCACCACTGGCTACCGCTGGGCGATCCAGGACTCCGCCGGCGGCGTGTTGCGTGCGTTGAGCCCGGAGGTCTACAGCAGCTCGGAATCCGGCGTGATCGGTGGCGGCGGCCAGTCGACCTGGCGCTTCCAGGCGTTCGCCACCGGGCAGGGCCGTTTGCGCCTGACCTCCCAACAACCCTGGGAGCCGGAAGCCGAACCCGTCGAGACCTTTGACTGCGCTATCACGGTGAACTGATATGCCATGGCTGATTCTTGCGTTGATGGGCGCCGGCACCTTTATCTACGGCCTGACCACCCATGCCACGTTGCTGTGCCTGCTGGTCAAGCCGCTGCCAGTACTGGCGCTGCTGGGCTGGCTGCATGATGCGCCACCCACCGACTATCGACGCTGGATCAGCCTGGGGCTGATTTTTTCCCTGGTGGGCGATGTGCTGCTTGCCTGGCCGGGTGACCTGTTCATCTTTGGCTTGGGTGCATTTCTGTTGGCGCACCTGGCCTACCTCAAAGCCTATTTCAGTGACTGTCGCCGCTTGGCGCTGCTGCCGCTGATCTTGGCGCTGGCCGTGGGCGCGATCCTGCTGAGCATCCTGATTTCCCATGGGCTGGGCGACCTGCTGATTCCAGTGGTGGTGTATGCCCTGGTAATCAGCGCCATGCTCTGGCGCGCATTGGCCCGGCTAGGCAGCGATGTGCCGAAGCGTTCGGCAGGGTTGGCGGCTGCGGGCGCGGCGTCGTTCGTGTTTTCCGACACGCTGATCGGCATCAACCGATTTGTGGTGGCGTTCGATGCAGCGCCGTATTTGCTGATCACTACGTATTGGCTCGGCCAATGGGGCATCACGGCCTCGGCTTTCCATCAGACAACCCGCGCACATGAGGGCCAAGTTGGCTAAAATGCCGGCCTTTCCCCCTTCGTCGCCGGAACAACCGTGAGCAAAGAACCCGATCGCCTATTCGCCCAGCCCCTGCCCCAGGTGCCGGACTTCGCCTTTAACGAGGACGTGGTGCGGGTGTTCCCGGACATGATCAAGCGCTCGGTACCGGGTTACCCGACCATCGTCGAGAACCTTGGCGTACTCGCCGCGCAGTTCGCCCAACCCAACAGCGTGCTGTATGACCTGGGGTCATCCCTCGGCGCAGTGACCCAGGCCTTGCGCCGTCATGTGCGCACCGACGGTTGCCGAGTGATCGCGGTGGATAACTCGGCGGCGATGGTCGAGCGTTGCCGTGAATACCTCAATGGCCAGGACTCGATGTTCCAGGAGTTGCTGCCGGTTGAAGTGATCGAGGGCGATATCCTCGCGCTGCAATTTCAGCCGGCGTCAGTGGTCGCGCTGAATTTCACCCTGCAATTCATCGCACCCGATGAGCGCCTGGCGCTGCTCTCGCGCATCCGCCAATCACTGTTGCCGGGCGGTGCGCTGATCCTTTCGGAGAAGCTGCGTTTCAACGATGCGCAAGAACATGCGCTGCTCACCGACCTGCATATCGCGTTCAAACGCGCCAATGGCTACAGCGAACTGGAAATCGCCCAGAAGCGCAGCGCCATCGAAAACGTCATGAAGCCCGACAGCCTCGAAGAACATCGCGAACGCCTGTTGGCGGCCGGGTTCTCGACAGTTGTGCCATGGTTCCAGTGTCTTAACTTTGCCTCGTTGATTGCCTTGCCATGATTGATCTGTCTCCCCTCGCCCGCCACCTGGTCGGCACTCCCCTGGCCGTGTGGGCCCAGGGCCTGCAAGCGCAACTCGATAGCAAGATGGAAAAGGGTCATGGCGACCTGGAGCGCTGGCAGAGTGCGCTGGATGCGTTGCCAAAGATCCAACCCAGCGAAGTGGATTTGCTCAACGGCCTGACACTCGATACCCACTGCGACGATGACACCCGCGCGCAGATGCATACCGCGCTGATGGGCCTGAGCCCTTGGCGCAAAGGACCATTCAACCTATTCGGCGTGCATGTGGATACTGAGTGGCGCTCGGACTGGAAGTGGTCCCGCGTTGCACCGCACTTGAACCTGAAGGGCAAGCGCATCCTCGACGTGGGCTGCGGCAACGGTTACTACATGTGGCGCATGCTCGGCGCCGGCGCCGATAGCGTGATTGGCGTTGATCCCAACTGGCTGTTCTTCTGCCAGTTCCAGGCGGTGCAGCGCTACCTGTCCGAGCCCAAGGCCTGGCACCTGCCGTTTCCGTTCGAAGACCTGCCGTCGAACCTGGAAGGCTTTGATACGGTGTTTTCCATGGGCGTGTTCTACCACCGTCGTTCGCCCATCGAGCATCTGCTTGCACTGAAAGATACACTGGTCAAAGGCGGCGAACTGGTCCTGGAAACCCTGGTGGTGGAAGGCGATCAGCAACAGGTGCTGGTGCCGGAAGATCGCTACGCGCAAATGCGTAACGTATGGTTCCTGCCCTCGGTGCCGGCCTTGATGCTGTGGCTGCGGCGTGCAGGTTTCAGCGACGTACGGTGCGTGGATGTGAGTGTGACCACGGTTGAGGAACAGCGTGGGACGCAGTGGATGAAGTACCAGTCCCTCAGCGATTTCCTGGACCCGGAAGATCACAGCAAGACCATCGAAGGGCTGCCGGCGCCAATGCGGGCGGTGATCATCGCCAAGAAATAGTCCCGATCGCCCTGAAGAAACACAGGGCCAAATGTGGCAGGGGGCAAGCCCCCTCCCACATTTTTGTCCTCAGTGTTCTTTAGCGTGGTGGTTTGGCCCGGCGAGCCTTGAAGAACTCACTCAACACCGTGCCGCACTCCTCGGCCAGCACGCCGCCTTCAAACAGCACCTTATGATTGAGAAAGCCCTGGGTAAAAAACTGCCCCTGGCTTTGCACGATCCCCGCCTTGGGCTCCAGCGCGCCGTACACCACCCGCGCAATCCGTGAGTGCACGATCAAGCCCGCGCACATGCTGCAGGGTTCCAACGTCACATACAGCGTGCTGCCCACCAGGCGGTAGTTGCTGATGGCTTGCGCGGCGGCGCGGATGGCGACCATTTCGGCGTGGGCACTGGGGTCGTTGCCGCTGATGGGGCAGTTGAAGCCACGGCCGATGATTTCACCGTCCTGCACCAGCACTGCACCGACGGGCACTTCACCCAATGCAGCACCTTGGGCGGCAAGGGCCAGGGCTTCGCGCATGAAGTCCTGGTCGCGGCTGCGGTCGATGATCGCGGGGGGGCGAAACTGGCGCATCACGCCACCTCGATGGCGGCCATCAGGCCGGTTTCCATATGGTCGATCACGTGGCAATGGAACATCCACACGCCTGGGTTATCCGCCACCAACGCCACGCGGGCGCGTTCGTTCTTGCCCAACAGGTAGGTGTCGGTGAAGTACGGGATCACCTTGTGGCGGTTCGACGCGATCACCTTGAAGCTCATGCCGTGCAGGTGGATCGGGTGCTGGTACTGGGTCATGTTCTTCAATTCGAAAATATAGCTCTTGCCCTTCTCAAGCTTGGCAATCGGGCGGTCGGCGCAGGTCTTGTCAGTGATGTCCCAGGCCTTGCCGTTGATCTGCCACAGGCTGGGTGGCTTGCCGTCATCGACTGAAACGGTGCCAACCCATTCGAAATTGAAGTTGAGTTTCTCCGCATTGGCCAGGTCCGGTTCGCTGATCGGATTGGCGGGCAATGCGGGCGGCCACGCAGTCGGTGCATCGGAGTTGGCCACCGAACGAAACGTACCGAGGCGCACCGGGCCGTTGCGAATCGACAGTTCCTCACCGGCAGGCGGTGCCTTGATCGCCAGGCAGATGCGCATGCCGGGGCCCAGCCAGTATTCCTTGCCCAGCGGGCGCGGCTCGATGGGGTTGCCGTCCAGCGCGTAGATCTGCGCTTCGACATCCGGGATGTTGATGCGATAGGTCAGGGTGTTGTCGAGGTTGAGCAGGCGCACGCGGGTGATCTGCCCGGCGGGCAGATCGATGACGGCCTGGGACACGCCATTGATCGTCGACAACCGCCCGGCGGTGCCGCCACGCGCCGCTTCACGGGGAATGCTGAAGGCCACGAAAGCGCCCTCTTCGTCCACGTGCCAGCTTTTTAGGCTCAGGGTGCGTTCATGTTTGAAACCGGTGGGCTCGCGCTCTTCGATGATCAGCGGACCAACCAGGCCGCGGCCGAGTTCTTCGCTGCTGTTCACATGGGGGTGATACCAGTAGCTGCCCGCGTCGGGCACGCGAAACTTGTAGTCGAAGTATTCGCCGGGCAGCACCGGCAATTGCGAGACGTAAGGCACGCCGTCCATTTCCAGCGGGAGGCGGATGCCATGCCAGTGGATGGTGGTGGCGACCGGCAAGTGGTTGATGAAGCGCACTCGCAGCCATTCGCCCTGGCGCACGCGCAGCTCGGTGCCAGGCGCCGAAGGGCCGAATGCCCAGGCTTCGGTCTTGTGACCCGGCACGAGCTCCACGTCCAGCGGCGCGGCAATCAATTGGTAATCGCTTCCTGCGTTGGCATCGGCAACCTTGCCCAGCCAGTAGCGGTAGGCGCCACCGGCACCCACACCGACTACTGCCAGGCCGGCAAGGCCACCGAGAATCTGTCGACGGGAAAACGATTGGGACACAACAACCTCACGTATCTGCAGCAGGCACAGGGCCTGCAAAGGGCAGATACAATACACCCGCGGGCGCTAAACAGTAAGGGTTCGCATTGCCGCACAGCTGAATTCAAAGGGTTTAGCTGGGTGGTCAGGACTCTGGATACACTGAAGATCCAGTGTGGGAGCGGGCTTGCTCGCGAAGGCGACAGGTCAGTGAATACATCTTTGACTGAGCCACTGCATTCGCGAGCAAGCCCGCTCCCACAATGTTGATCTTCAGCGTTCTTTAGACTGTGTTCGCTTAAGTTCTGGCGGCTGCCAGGATCAGGGCCTTCATCTCGGCAACCGCACCTTTGAAACCGACGAACAGCGCATGCGCCACCAGCGCATGGCCGATGTTCAGCTCGTTGATGCCCTTGATCGCCGCCACCGCCTCGACGTTGTGGTAATGCAGGCCATGGCCGGCGTTGACGATCAGGCCTTCCTTGAGACCGCAGCTCACACCGTCAATGATGCGTTGCAGCTCATCAGCCACTTCGGTCGGCGTGGTGGCATCGGCGTAACGGCCAGTGTGCAGTTCGATAGCCGGTGCGCCGACACGACGCGAGGCTTCGATCTGGCGCTCGTCGGCGTCGATGAACAGCGACACTTCGCTGCCGATCTTCGACAGGCGCTCCACGGCGGCCTTGATCCGCGCTTCCTGGCCGGCCACGTCGAGGCCGCCTTCGGTGGTGAGTTCCTGACGGGTTTCCGGCACCAGGCAGATGTGCGCGGGGCGGATGCGCTCGGCGAACTGCATCATTTCTTCGGTGACGCCCATTTCGAAGTTCATGCGGGTTTGCAGCACATCCTTGAGCACCAGCACATCACGCTCCTGGATATGACGGCGGTCTTCGCGCAGGTGCACGGTGATGCCGTCGGCGCCCGCTTCTTCGGCGTCCAGCGCGGCCTTGACCGGGTCCGGGTAACGGGTGCCCCGGGCCTGGCGCAGGGTAGCGACGTGGTCGATGTTGACGCCAAGAAGAATGCGATTGCTGGTGGTCACGGAAGCGCTCCTGAATAGGGAAAGAAACGCTGCACAGCATACACGGGGTTGTCAGGGCTTTCGAAACAACTCGCGACTGACCAGCGGCCGTCCGCCCAAGTGCACGGCCAGGGCCTGGCGCATCAGGCGCTTGGCGGCAGAAAGCGCACCGGGTGCGGTCCAGTCCGCCTCGCTCATGGCCAACAGTTCGGTGCCCTGGAACAGGCCCGGCTGCAACAGGTACACGCGCTCCAGGCCGGCGTCGACTTGCAGGCGATACATGCCATCGGCGGCGACAGGATCGCCGTGCAGGTCGTTGGCCAGTTCGAAGCCGTAACCCAGGTCGTCGAGCAGACGCCATTCGAAGGCGCGCAGCAGCGGTTCCAGGGGACGCCCTTCGGCCAGGGCGAGCAAGGTGGCGGCGTAATGATCGAAGACCGCCGGGTGTGGGTCTTCGGCGGGCAGCAGGCGGATCAGCAATTCGTTGAGGTAGAGGCCGCTGAACAGCGCCTCACCATTAAGCCAGGCAGAAGTGCCGAGGCTTTCCATGCGCCCGACGTTTTTCAGCTCGCCTTTGCCGCGAAACTCCACGTCCAAGGCGACAAATGGCCGCGCCAACGTGCCCGCCTTGCCCCGCGCACTGCGCAATACTGCGCGCAGGCGGCCCTGAGGCGTGAGGAAGTCCACCAGGGCGCTGGTCTCGCGGTAGGCGCGGCTGTGCAGGACGTACGCGGGCTGGCTGGGGGGCGTGGTTGAGGACATGGGTTCTCGTTGCTGGAATGCACTAGTGAAAACGACACAAACCTAATGTGGGAGGGGGCTTGCCCCCGATGGCAGTGTGTCAGTCACTTATTTGCTAACTGACCCACCGCTATCGGGGGCAAGCCCCCTCCCACATTTTTTCCCTGCGGCGTCCTTACAGGTCGCCGTAGCCCAGAGAGCGCAATGCACGCTCATCATCGGACCAGCCACCCTTCACCTTCACCCACAGGTTGAGCATGATCTTGGAGTCGAACAGCAACTCCATGTCCTTGCGCGCCTCGGTGCCGATACGCTTGATGCGCTCGCCCTTGTCGCCAATGATGATCTTCTTCTGGCCGTCACGTTCGACGAGGATCAGCGCATGAATGTGCAGGGTCTTGCCTTGCTGCTTGAACTCTTCGATCTCGACGGTGATCTGGTACGGCAGCTCGGCGCCCATCTGGCGCATGATTTTCTCGCGCACCAGTTCGGCGGCGAGGAAGCGGCTGCTGCGATCGGTGATCTGGTCTTCCGGGAAGAAGTGCTCGTTCTCCGGCAGGTGCTCGGCGATCACACGTTCCAGGGCGTCCAGGTTGTGGCCGTGCTGGGCGGAGATCGGGATGATCTGGGCGTTCGGCAGCTGTTCCTGCAACCAGCTCAGGTGCGGCATCAGCTCGGCTTTGTCTTCGATGCGATCAGTCTTGTTCAGCGCGACGATCAGCGGGCCGGTGACGTACTGCACACGCTCCAGGACCATCTGGTCTTCGTCGGTCCACTTGGTGCGGTCGACCACGAAGATCACCACGTCGACGTCTTTCAACGCCGCCGAAGCGGTCTTGTTCATGTAGCGGTTCAGGGCTTTTTCGCCACCTTTGTGCATGCCCGGGGTATCGACGTAGACCGCTTGCACGTTGCCTTCGGTCTTGATGCCCAGCATGTTATGGCGGGTGGTCTGCGGCTTGCGCGAGGTGATCGCGAGCTTCTGGCCAAGGATGTGGTTCAGCAGCGTGGACTTGCCCACGTTCGGGCGGCCGACGATGGCAACATAGCCACAGCGTGTTGCGTTTGAATCAGTCATGGCCATTCTCCACGCCCAGGGCAATCAGTGCTGCAGCGGCCGCTACCTGTTCGGCAATACGACGGCTCACACCCTGACCTCGGCTTTTTTCGTTCAGTAAGGTGATTTCACATTCCACGAAGAACACGCGGCAATGCGGCTCACCCTGGATATCCACCACTTCATAGCGTGGCAGGTCGCAACCGCGCGATTGCAGGAATTCCTGCAAGCGGGTCTTGGGGTCTTTGTTGGTGTCGACCAGCGTGAGGCTTTCGATCTCGGAGGTCAGCCACGCGGTGACACGTTCCTTGGCTGCTTCCATACCTGCATCGAGGTAGATGGCACCGATCAGCGCTTCGAGGGCGTCGGCCAGGATCGATTCACGGCGGAAACCGCCGCTCTTCAGCTCACCGGAACCCAGGCGCAGGTACTCGCCCAGGCCGAAGCCACGGGCCAGCACGGCCAGGGTCTCGCCCTTCACCAGGCGTGCGCGCAAGCGCGACAGCTGGCCTTCACGGGCTTGGGGGAAGCGCTCGAAAAGAGCTTCACCGGCGACGAAATTGAGGATGGCATCACCGAGAAATTCCAGGCGCTCGTTATTGCGCCCTGCAAAGCTGCGGTGTGTAAGGGCAAGGACCATCAATTCCTGGTCCTTGAAGGTGTAGCCGAGCTGGCGCTCGAGACGACTTAGAGAAACGCTCACGGTTTACCCATATCTGTTTGGTGGCACCGGCGGCCATCGACGATTGACGCAGTGTTCAAATTCAAATCCTGGTTGGTGCAGCATGAGGCAGGACCGATTTGTCCCCACCCCAGAAAAGCATTCGGCGCTGTGTTCACAGCGCCGCCTGTATTACTTGATCAGCCCGACCCGCGAGAAGTTCGGCAGGTGGCTGAGTTTGGGTTCCGGCCAGCTCATCCAGACCGCGAAGGCCTTGCCGACGATATTCTGGTCGGGAACCATGCCCAGCAGGTCCTTGGGAATGTTGGGGTCATCCCAGTACCGGCTGTCATTGGAGTTGTCGCGGTTGTCGCCCATCATGAAGTAGTGCCCGGCCGGCACTTTCCACTGGCCGTCTGGCTGGGCACGGTAGCGGCTCATTTCCTTACGGATTTCATGCTCCACCGCACCGAGTTTTTCCTGGTACAGCTCGGCGCTGCCCAGGCTGTTCGGCTCGGAGCCGACCAGTTTCTCGGCCACCGACTCACCGTTGATGAACAGACGCTTGTCGCTGGTGTAACGGATCACGTCGCCCGGCAGGCCAACCACACGCTTGATGTAGTTGACGTTCGGGTCGCTCGGGTAGCGGAACACCATCACATCGCCACGCTGTGGGTCACCGATTTCGATGACCTTCTTGTCGATCACCGGCAGGCGGATCCCGTAGGAAAACTTGTTCACCAGGATGAAGTCGCCCACGTCCAGGGTGGGTTTCATCGACCCCGAAGGAATCTGAAACGGTTCCACCAGGAACGAACGCAGCACCAGCACGATGAACAACACCGGGAAGAACGACTTGCCGTATTCAACCAGCAAGGGCTCTTTGTTCAGCTTCTCGATCACCACGCCATCGGGCTGGCTGACGCTGCCCTGATAGGACGCGATAGCCGCCCGCCGACGCGGGGCGAAGAACACCAGATCGAGCAACGCCAGGAGGCCGCAAACGGCAACGGCGATGACCAGCAACAGCGGGAAATTTAGCGACATAGGACCTAACTATCCAACCTGAGCACCGCAAGGAAGGCTTCTTGTGGAACTTCCACGTTACCTACTTGCTTCATGCGTTTTTTACCGGCCTTTTGCTTCTCAAGCAGCTTGCGCTTACGGCTTACGTCACCGCCGTAGCATTTGGCCAGTACGTTCTTTCTGAGTGCCTTGACGGAGGTCCGCGCAATGATCTGCCCGCCAATGGCGGCCTGGATCGCGACGTCGAACATCTGGCGCGGAATCAGCTCTTTCATCTTCTCGGTCAACTGGCGACCTTTGTAGTGCGCGTTGTCCTTGTGCACGATCAGTGCCAGGGCATCGACCTTGTCGCCGTTGATCAACACATCCAGTTTCACCAGATTAGCCGATTGGTAACGGTCAAAATGGTAATCCAGCGAAGCATAGCCGCGACTGGTGGATTTGAGGCGGTCGAAGAAGTCCAATACCACTTCGTTCATCGGCATGTCGTAGGTCACTTGGACCTGGGTGCCGAGGAACAGCATGTCGCGCTGGACGCCACGCTTTTCGATACACAGCGTAATGACGTTGCCCAGGTGCTCCTGCGGTACCAGGATATTGGCCCGCACGATAGGCTCGCGCATGTCTTCGATCGCCGAGAGATCCGGGAGCTTGGACGGGTTGTCGACGTAAATCGTTTCACCGGTTTTCAGCAACAACTCGAAAATAACGGTCGGCGCGGTGGTGATCAGGTCCAGGTCGTATTCGCGCTCAAGGCGCTCCTGGATGATTTCCATGTGCAGCATGCCCAGGAAGCCGCAGCGGAAGCCGAAGCCCAGTGCGTCGGAGCTTTCCGGGGTGTACTGCAACGACGAGTCGTTGAGGGTCAACTTCTGCAGGGCTTCGCGGAAATCTTCGAAGTCATCGGAGCTGACCGGGAACAGACCGGCGTAGACCTGCGGCTGGATGCGCTTGAAGCCTGGCAGCACGTCGACGTCCGGCGTGGAGCTCAGGGTCAGGGTGTCACCCACCGGTGCGCCGTGAATGTCCTTGATGCCGGCGATGATGAAGCCTACTTCACCGGCTTTCAGATCAACGGTCGCGGTGTGCTTGGGGTTGAATACACCGACGCTGTCCACCAGGTGGATCTTGCCGGTGGACTTGACCAGGATCTTATCGCCCTTCTTCACGCGGCCGTGACGAACGCGAACCAGGGACACAACGCCCAGGTAGTTGTCGAACCAGGAGTCGATGATCAACGCTTGCAGCGGATCTTCGTAGTTGCCGGTCGGGGCTGGAATGGTGTGCACCAGGCGTTCGAGCACTTCGTCGACACCCAGGCCGGTCTTGGCGCTGCAGGTGACGGCGTCGGTGGCGTCGATGCCGATGATCTTCTCGATCTCTTCCTTGACGCGCTCAGGCTCGGCCTGGGGCAGGTCGATCTTGTTCAGCACGGGCATGACTTCCAGGCCCTGCTCGATCGCGGTGTAGCAGTTGGCAACCGACTGCGCTTCAACGCCCTGGCCGGCGTCGACCACCAGCAAGGCACCTTCACAGGCCGCCAGGGAACGGCTGACTTCGTAGGTGAAGTCAACGTGGCCCGGGGTGTCAATGAAGTTCAGCTGGTAGGTGATGCCGTCTTTGGCTTTGTAATACAGCGTAACGCTGTGGGCCTTGATGGTGATCCCGCGCTCGCGCTCGAGGTCCATGGAGTCCAGGACCTGGGCTTCCATTTCACGCTCGGCAAGGCCGCCGCACATCTGGATGAATCGATCGGCCAGCGTCGACTTGCCATGGTCAATGTGGGCGATGATGGAGAAATTGCGGATATGACTCAAATCACTCACGGATCAACACTCAAAAAGGCTGCAGGCAGATTGCCCGCTGAAAAATAGCCGGGAATTGTACCTGATGCTCAGGCCAGACGTCATCTTTGCTGACCAGAACAAAAATGCCCCGATCTACCGACCGGGGCATTTTTTGTTCATAAGCGCGGAATCAACCGGCCCGGCGCAGCAGCCAGAAGCCGGCCAGGGCGCAAATCGCCGTGGGCACCAGCACCGCAAACAGCGGCGAGAAGCCGAACACCAGGCTCGATGGGCCCAGCAGGTCCTGGGCGATGCGGAACGTGAACCCCACCAGTACACCCGTGAATACGCGCTGCCCCAGCGTTACGGAACGCAGCGGACCAAAGATGAAGGAAATTGCCATGAGCACCAACGCGGCAGTCACCACGGGTTGCAACACCTTGACCCAAAATGCCAGCCAATAACGGCCGTTGTTCAAGCCCTGGTCCTTCAGGTAGTGGATATAACCCCACAGCCCGGAGATCGGCAGGCTCTCAGGGATCATCACCACGGTATTCAACAATTCCGGCTTGAGGGCAATGTCCCACTCCTGGCTCGGCACATTGATCACTTCGGTGCTGGCCTTGGTGCCTTGGCCGACATTACGGAAGTAGGTGGTGGTAACGTCGCTGAGTTGCCATTTTTCGCCGCTGTACTGTGCACGTTTGGCGAAGCTGGACTCCAGCAAATGACGTTCTTTGTCGAACGTGTAGCGGGTCACACCAATCAACAGGCCGCCCGGCTGCACGGCGTTGATATGGATGAATTCATCACCCTGGCGGTGCCACAGGCCGTGCTTGGCGCTTTGCGCATCGCCCGAACCCTGGGCCAGGGCGCGATTGGCCTGGGCCGTGGTTTCCGCCGGTGGGGCCACGTATTCGCCGATCAGTACGCTGCACGCCATCAGCAGCAGCATGGGCTTCATGACCGCCCATACGATACGACCGATGGACACGCCGGCGGCGCGCATGATGGTCAGTTCGCTGTTGCTGGCCAGGCTGCCCAGGCCGATCAGGCAGCCGATCAGCGCGGCCATCGGCATCATGTCGTACAGACGGCGCGGCGCGGTGAGGCCCACATAGCTCAGCACGTCCCACACGGTGTAGGTGTCGGTGACGTTGCCGACTTCATCGATGAAGGCGAACAACGATGCCAGCCCGAGGATGATGCCCAGTACCGCCAGGATGGCGATCAGTACGCTGCTACCAATGTAGCGATCGAGCTTAGCCACGAGCCAACTCCTTCTGGCCACGACGGCTCTTCATTTTCAAACGGATCGGTTCCCAATACAGCAGGCCCAGGCCAATCACCAGGAAGATCCCGTGCACCCACCACAGCCCCAGGGTCGGCGACAGCTTGCCTTTCTCCAGGGAGCCACGGGCGGAAATCAGAATGGTGAGGTAAGCCATGTACAGCAGGATCGCCGGCAACAGCTTGAGGAAGCGGCCCTGACGTGGGTTGACGCGGGACAGCGGCACCGCCATCAAGGTCACGATGAACACCAGCAACGGCAAGGAAATCCGCCATTGCAACTCGGCGATCGAGCGCAGTTCCTTGCTACCGAACAGCTCGGTGGTCGGGATGGCGTCGCGGTCGGTGACTTCGTCGCTGATATCCGGACGAGCCAGCATCACCCCATAGGTGTCGTACTTGATCGCACGGTAATCAGCCATGCCCGGACTGCCATCGTAGCGATAGCCATTTTCCAGGATCAGGTAGCGACTGCCGTCAGGACGCACTTCCTGGCGACCTGAATCGGCCACCAGCACGGAAATACCACGATCTTTCTTGTCCTGACCCAGACGCTTCTCGGAGATGAACACACCGCCCAGGTTGGCGCGGTCGTCGGTCATGGTTTCGGTGTAGGTCACACGCGAACCGTCATTGAGCGCCTGGAAGCGGCCCGGTTCGAGGGTGTCGAACTCGGTCATCGCGTCCTGTTTGTTCAGGACCAGCTGGAACTGCATGGCGCCCTGGGGGGCCAGACCCAGGCTCAGCCAGGCCACGATCAGCGCGACGCCGGCGGCCGGGATCATGGTCATGCCCAGCAGGCGCTGCTGGCTCATGCCGGTGGCCGAAAGCACGGTCATTTCGCTTTCGAGGTACAGGCGGCCGTAAGCCAGCAGGATCCCGAGGAACAGGCCGAGCGGCAGGATCAGCTGCAGGAAGCCCGGCAGGCGAAAGCCCATGATCAGGAACAGCGAGCCCGGATCCAGGGCGCCCGAGGCGGCTTGAGCCAGGTATTTGACGAAACGACCACTCATGATGATGACCAGCAACACCGCACTCACGGCACTCAGGGTCAACAGGACTTCGCGGGACAGATAACGGAAGACGATCAAACCAGACACTCCAGGGTTGTCAGGCTAAGGCGGCCAAACAAGCAAGCATACCGAGCCAGCCCATTTGCAGGGGCCGACTAAAAAGATGGCGCATTATCCTGTGATTGACCGCGCCTGTCACTGCGCAACCTCATGCGCATGCACAAAGCGGGTGACAAGGGTTGTCAGGCTCCGCCGGCGAGGTTCAAACTGCGGCCTTTGTTGCCGGCGGCTTACACAGCTGCCTGGTATTAAAGCCGGAGTACAGACTCCTGGCTAACCGACCTGTATAAGGGACCCGAAAATGGAATTGGTTGTAAAAAGCGTTAGCCCCGAAACGTTGAAAACCGCCACCCTCGTGGTCGCCATCGGCGAAGGCCGCAAGCTCGGCGTTGCCGCCAAGCAACTCGACGAACTCAGCGGCGGCGCCATCAGCGCAGTGCTCAAGCGCGGCGACCTGGCCGGCAAAGTCGGCCAGAGCCTGCTGCTGCAGAGCCTGCCTAACCTCAAGGCCGACCGCGTATTGCTGGTGGGCGTGGGCAAGGACGCTGAACTGGGCGACCGTCCATTCCGCAAAATCATCAGCGGCATCCTCACCACCCTCAAGGGCCTGGGCGGCACTGACGCCGCGCTGGCGCTCGACGAAGTCGTGGTCAAAGGCCGTGACAGCTATGGCAAGACTCGCCTGCTGGCCGAGAGCCTGATGGATGGCGGTTATGTCTTCGACCAGTTCAAGAGCACCAAAGCCGAACCCCGCGCGCTGAAAAAAATCACCCTGCTGACCATCAAGGCCGCCCAGGCTGAAGTCGAGCGCGCCGTGACCCACGCACAAGCGATCGCCAACGGCATGTCGTTCACCCGCGACCTGGGCAACTTGCCGCCGAACATTTGCCACCCGACCTTCCTCGGCGAACAAGCCAAGGCGCTGGGCAAAGAGTTCAAGGGCCTGAAAGTCGAAGTGCTGGACGAGAAGAAGATCAAGGAACTGGGCATGGGCTCGTTCTATGCCGTGGGCCAGGGCAGCGACCAGCCGCCACGCCTGATCGTCATGCAATACAACGGCGGCAAGAAGTCCGAGAAGCCTTACGCACTGGTCGGTAAAGGCATCACCTTCGACACCGGCGGCATCAGCCTCAAGCCGGGCCTGGGCATGGACGAGATGAAGTACGACATGGGCGGCGCCGCCAGCGTGTTCGGCACCCTGCGTGCTGTGCTGGAACTCAAGCTGCCGATCAACCTGGTGTGCATCCTGGCCTGCGCCGAGAACATGCCGAGCGGCGGCGCGACCCGTCCGGGCGACATCGTCACCACCCTGAGCGGCCAGACCGTCGAAATCCTCAACACCGACGCCGAAGGCCGCCTGGTGCTGTGCGACGCGCTGACCTACGCCGAGCGCTTCAAGCCACAGGCCGTGATCGACATCGCGACCCTGACCGGTGCCTGCATCGTCGCCCTGGGTTCCCACACTTCGGGCCTGTTGGGCAACAGCGACGAACTGATCGAGCAACTGCTCAGCGCCGGTAAAGCCGCTGACGACCGTGCCTGGCAATTGCCGCTGTTCGATGAGTACCAGGAACAACTGGACAGCCCGTTCGCCGACATCGCCAACATCGGCGGCCCGAAAGCCGGCACCATCACTGCTGCTTGCTTCCTGTCGCGCTTTGCCAAGAACTTCAACTGGGCCCACCTGGACATCGCGGGCACGGCCTGGACCAGCGGCGGCAAGGACAAGGGCGCCACCGGCCGTCCGGTTCCCCTGCTGACCCAGTACCTGCTGGACCGCGCCAAGGCCTAAACGCAATCCCCCTGCAGGAGCCGGCTTGCCCGGTCCTGCGGGGGGATGCGCAAGCCCAGGAAATGCAATGACCCAAGTCGACTTCTATATATTGCCCAGCGCCGACCCGCTCGCGCGCCTGGACTTTGCCTGCAAACTCACCGAAAAAGCCTGGCGCATGGGCCACCGCATCTACCTGCATTGCAGCGATGCCGCCCAACGCGATGAGCTGGATGCCCGCCTCTGGCGTTTCAAGGGCGAAAGCTTCGTGCCCCACGGCCCCGCCGAATCTGAACCTGAAGGCCTGGTTGTCCTGGGTTTGGGAGACAGTTGCGGCGACCACCTGGACCTGCTGGTCAACCTGGACCTGAAAGTACCGCCGTTCGCCAAGGCATTCGCCCGTGTGGCGGAAGTGGTGGTTGAGGATCCGGCTATTCGTCAGGCCGCGCGGGAGAGTTTCCGTTTCTACCGCGAACAGGGCTATCCTCTGCAGGATCACCGGCTACAACGACTTTGAGCACACGATGGACACTCCAAACCCTCTAAAAAAAGATGACCACCTGCTGGACGACCTCGAGTCGATCCGTCAGTTGCTGGGTGATGATGACTTGCAACCGCCGCTGTTGACCGAACCGGTCGAGGGCGAGGTACAGATTCCGCTGTTGTTCGACATGGTCGGCGGCAAACCCGTCGCGCCGGAGCCCGTCGCCGTGGCCCCCGCCGTCGAACCTGCGCCTGCTGAAAAAGGCCCAGATGCCCTGCTGCTGCACCTGGACAACGAACTGCGCGCTGCCGCGCAACTGATCATGCAAGACGTGATCGACGACTTTGCCCCGCATATCGAAACCGAGATCAAGCGCCGGCTGGATGCGCGCATGGAGCGGTTGCTCAGCCAATACCAGTCTTAAGCCATACACGTCACCCTGCGGGAGCGGGCTTGCTGGCGAAAGCGCTGGATCAGTCAACGCCTGAGCTGACTGCCACACCGCTTTCGCCAGCAAGCCCGCTGCCACATTTGCTCAGCGTACATCTCAAGCCTGTCTTCACCTCGCCCTGCGCCCTATCCCCCGTTATACTTGTCGGCTTTCCTGAATTAATGCCAACTAGGGTCCCGCCGCGCATGGATAAGACCTACCAGCCGCACGCTATTGAAACTTCCTGGTACCAGACCTGGGAGTCCGAGAATTATTTCGCCCCGCAAGGCGCGGGCGATTCCTACACCATCATGATTCCGCCACCGAACGTCACTGGCAGCCTGCACATGGGCCATGGCTTCAACAATGCGATCATGGATGCGTTGATCCGTTTCCGCCGTATGCAGGGCCGCAACACCCTGTGGCAACCGGGCACCGACCACGCCGGTATCGCCACCCAGATGCTGGTGGAACGCCAACTCGAAGCCACCGGCCAGAGTCGCCACGACTTGGGGCGCGAGAAATTCCTGGAAAAGATCTGGGAGTGGAAGGACCAATCCGGCGGCAATATCAGCCGTCAGATTCGTCGCCTGGGCTCGTCCGTGGACTGGAGCCGCGAGCGTTTCACCATGGACGACGGCCTGTCGGAAGCCGTGAAAGAAGCCTTCGTGCGTCTGCATGAAGACGGACTGATCTACCGCGGCAAGCGCCTGGTCAACTGGGACACCAAGCTGCACACAGCGATTTCCGACCTCGAAGTGGAAAACCACGATGAGAAAGGCTTCCTGTGGAACCTCAAGTACCCGCTGGCCGACGGCGCCAAGACCGCTGAAGGCAACGACTACCTGATCGTCGCCACCACCCGTCCGGAAACCATGCTCGGCGATGCCGCCGTTGCAGTTAACCCGACTGACGAGCGCTACCAGGCGCTGATCGGCAAGTTCGTCGAGCTGCCATTGGTCGGCCGGCGCATCCCGATCATCGCAGACGACTACTGCGACCCTGAATTCGGCACCGGCTGCGTGAAAATCACCCCGGCCCACGATTTCAACGACTACGAAGTCGGCAAGCGCCACAACCTGCCGCTGCTGAATATCTTCGACAAAAACGCCGCCGTACTGCCGGCTTGCCAGGTGTTCAACCTGGACGGCACGCTGAACGAAAGCATCGACGGTAAGATTCCGGCCGAATATGCAGGCCTCGACCGTTTCGAAGCACGCAAGCAGATCGTCGCCGCCTTCGACGCTGCCGGTTTGCTGGTCAGCGTTGACGACCACGCCCTGAAAGTGCCGAAGGGCGACCGCTCCGGCACCGTGATCGAGCCGTGGCTGACCGACCAGTGGTACGTCTCCACCAAGCCGTTGGCAGAACCTGCCATCGCCGCCGTGGAAGATGGCCGCATCCAGTTCGTGCCGAAACAGTACGAGAACATGTACTTCTCGTGGATGCGTGACATCCAGGATTGGTGCATCAGCCGTCAACTGTGGTGGGGCCACCGCATTCCGGCCTGGTACGACGAGTCGGGCAAGGTCTACGTAGGCCGTGACGAAGCTGAAGTGCGCGCCAAGCACAACCTCGGTGCCGACATTGCGCTGCAACAGGACAACGACGTACTGGACACATGGTTCAGCTCGGGCCTGTGGACCTTCTCCACCCTGGGCTGGCCGCAGCAGACCGAATTCCTCAAGAAATTCCACTCCACCGACGTGCTGGTCACCGGTTTCGACATCATTTTCTTCTGGGTTGCCCGGATGATCATGCTGACCATGCACCTGGTGAAAAACGAGGATGGCACGCCGCAAGTGCCGTTCAAGACCGTGTACGTGCACGGCCTGGTGCGTGATGGCCAGGGCCAGAAGATGTCCAAGTCCAAGGGCAATGTGCTGGACCCGCTGGACATCATCGACGGTATCGACCTGGAAACCCTGGTGCAGAAACGCACCTCGGGCCTGATGCAGCCGAAACTGGCGAAGAAGATCGAGAAGCAAACCCGCGACGAATTTGCCGACGGCATCGCCAGCTACGGCACCGACGCCCTGCGCTTCACGTTCTGCTCACTGGCGTCCACCGGTCGCGACATCAAGTTCGACATGGGCCGCGTCGAAGGCTATCGCAACTTCTGCAACAAGATCTGGAACGCGGCGCGCTACGTATTGGACAAAGGCGAAGACTGCGGCCAGAACGGCGAAGCCTATGAGTTGAGCCTGGCCGACCGCTGGATCATCTCGCAGCTGCAGCGCACCGAAGCCGAAGTGACCCGCCAACTCGACCAGTTCCGTTTCGACCTGGCCGCACAGGCCTTGTACGAGTTCATCTGGAACCAGTATTGCGACTGGTACCTGGAACTGTCCAAGCCGGTACTGTGGGACGAAAACGCGCCGGTCGAGCGCCAGCGCGGCACCCGTCGCACCCTGGTGCGCGTGCTGGAAGTGGCGCTGCGCCTGGCCCACCCGTTCATGCCATTCATCACCGAAGAAATCTGGCAGCGCCTGGCGCCGCTGGCCGGTATCGAAGGCAAGACCATCATGCTGCAACCTTGGCCAGTGGCCAACGAAGCACGCATCGATGAAGCGGCCGAAAGCGATATCGAATGGCTCAAGACCCTGATGATGGGCACGCGTAACATCCGCGCCGAAATGAACATCGGGCCGGGCAAGCCATTGGCCGTGTTTGTGAAGAACGCCAGTGCGGAAGATCAGCGTCGCCTCACCGAAAATGATCCACTGCTCAAGAAGCTGGCGAAGCTGGAATCGATCACCGTCTTGGCGGCCGACGCCGAAGCACCGCTGTCCGCCACCGCGCTGGTTGGCGAGATGGAAGTGTTGGTGCCGATGGCGGGCCTGATCGACAAGGGCGCCGAACTGGCACGTCTCGACAAGGAAATCGGCCGTCTGCAAGGCGAAGTGCAACGAGTGGGCGGCAAGCTGTCCAACGCGGCCTTCGTCGACAAGGCCCCGGCTGAAGTGATCGAGAAAGAACGCGCCAAGCTGGCCGAGGCTGAACAGGCCCTGGGCAAGCTGGCGGAGCAACATGCGCGGATCTCCAGCCTGTAAGGTGTGAGCCGTGTGAAAAAAGAGACCTTCGGGTCTCTTTTTTTTGCCTGGACATTTCCGATCTCCTGCTGGCAACGCGGTCAATGTGGGAGCGGGCTTGCTCGCGAAAGCGCTGGGTCAGTCACTGAATGTGTATCCGATATACCGCCTTCGCGAGCAAGCCCGCGCCCACATTTGACCGAGTTGCGCTCAAGATGTGTGACAATGCCCACCACTTTGAGCCAACACCAGAATCATCATGACCGCCCCCAGCACGCCAAAACCTCCGCGCAAGAAGCCTAAAACCGCAGCCACGACCAAGCCCGTTGTGCCGCGCAAGGAGGCCACCCTGCATCCGCGCAACCGCCACACAGGCCGTTACGACTTCCCGGCGCTGATCAAGACCACGCCGGAACTGGCGCAATTCGTGATCATCAACCCATACGGCAAGGAAAGTATCGACTTTGCCAGCCCGGATGCAGTGCGTGTGTTCAACCGAGCGCTGCTGAAAGCGTTCTATGGCATCCAGCACTGGGACATCCCGGCCGACTACCTGTGCCCGCCGGTACCGGGGCGTGCAGACTACGTGCACTTCCTCGCCGACCTGCTGGCCAGTACCAACGACGGCAAGATCCCGCGCGGCTCTATCGTCAAGGTGCTGGACATCGGCATGGGCGCCAACTGCGTCTACCCGCTGATTGGCTACATGGAATACCGTTGGAATTTCCTCGGTTCGGAAGTCGACCCTATCGCCGTCGCCGCAGCCAGGGCCATCGTGCAGTCCAACGACCTGAGCAAGGTCATTCAATTGCGCCAGCAAACCAATCCCAAACAGATCCTGCTGGGCTTGCTGGAGCCGGGCGAGCGCTTTGACCTGACCATGTGCAACCCGCCCTTCCACGCGTCGATGGATGAAGCGACCAAGGGCAGCGAACGCAAGTGGCGCGCCTTGGGCAAGGCGGATCCCAAGCGCAAGTTGCCGGTGCTGAACTTTGGTGGCCAATCGGCCGAGCTGTGGTGTGAAGGCGGTGAAGCGCGCTTTGTGACCCAACTCATTGCCGAGAGCGCACACTTTGCTCATAAAGTGCTGTGGTTCAGCACCCTTGTGTCAAAAGCGTCGAACTTGCCCGCGATCGAGACAGCCCTGAAAAAAGCCGGTGTTCTGGAAAGCCAGGTAGTGGAAATGTCCCAGGGCCAGAAGCAGAGCCGTTTCGTGGCATGGACCTTCCAGACCAAGAACGAACAGCAGATCTGGCGTCAGCGCTGGGTGCGTTAAGCACAAATCGCAGGCAACAAAAAACCGTGCCCGGATCACTCCGGTGCACGGTTTTTTTACCGCATCTTACTTGTTAACAGCGTCGGTCAGGCCTTTGGCCACAACCAGCTTGATAACTTTCTTGGCAGCGATTTCGATGGCAGCGCCAGTCGAAGGGTTACGGCCAGTACGGGCAGGACGCTCGGTCACTTTCAGCTTGCCGATACCTGGCAGAGTGATTTCGCCGCCGTTTTCCAGCTGATCGGCAACGATCTGGCCCAGTTGGTCCAGAGCTGCGCGCGCGGTGGTTTTCGGCGCGTCGATAGCTTCAGCGATATCAGCGATCAGTTGGTCTTTAGTCAAAGCCATTGTGGTGTTCCTTCCCTATCAAATTCATATGGATTGCAGAGTGCAGTGTCAGCCGTCGAGCCTGACCGTCATGGCCTGGCACCCCCGGCTATAACCACGGAGATCGGGGTTATAGATGCTTGAAACGGGGATTGGTTCGACCTGACAGATGCTGAATGCACGCTTATCGCCGAGACTTGGCGTAAGACGGGGCAAAACTAGCACAGAGACGGGGAAATATCCGCTTCTACCTACCCATTTGGTCAGCTTTATCGCTCTAAACCGTGAAAAAAAGGCATATAGACCGTCGGAGGGTGCCCAAAACCGCCTTCGAAGCGTGTCTTGGCCAATGGGTGCGGTACACTGGGCGACTTTTCGGGGAGGCCAACCGCTCCCCTTCAACCAGCCGAGAAGCCTATGCCGATCCGTCATTGCATCGTCCACCTGATCGACAAAAAACCCGACGGCACACCCGCAGTTCTCCACGCCCGCGACTCCGAGCTTGCCGAGTCGGCCGCCATCGAGAACATGCTTGCCGACCTCAACGAGAGCTACAACGCCAAACAAGGCAAGGCCTGGGGTTTCTTCCACGCCGAGTCCGGCGCGCACCCGTTCAGCGGCTGGTTGAAGGAGTATTTCGACGGTGGCCAGGATTTCACCACCTTCAGTCGCACGGCGGTCGAGCACCTGCAAAAACTGATGGAAGAGTCCAACCTCTCCACTGGCGGCCATGTGTTGTTTGCCCACTACCAGCAAGGCATGACCGACTACCTGGCCATCGCCCTGCTGCACCACAGCGAAGGCGTGGCGGTGACCGACGAGCTGGACGTGACCCCGTCGCGCCACCTGGACCTCGGCCAGCTGCACCTGGCGGCACGCATCAACGTGTCCGAGTGGCAGAACAACAAGCAGTCCAAGCAGTACATTTCCTTTATCAAGGGCAAGAACGGCAAGAAGGTCTCGGAGTATTTCCGCGACTTCATCGGCTGCCAGGAAGGCGTCGACGGTCCGGGCGAGACCCGTACCCTGCTCAAGGCGTTCAGCGACTTCGTCGAAAGCGAAGATTTGCCGGACGAGTCCGCTCGCGAGAAAACCAAGACCTTGGTGGACTACGCCAGCAGCCAGGCCAAGCTCGGCGAGCCGATGGGCCTGGAGGAACTGTCGGGGTTGATCGATGAAGATCGGCCTAAGGCGTTCTATGACCATATCCGCAACAAGGACTACGGCCTGTCGCCGGAGATCCCGGCGGATAAGCGCACGCTCAACCAGTTCCGCCGTTTCACCGGCCGCGCCGAGGGTTTGTCCATCAGCTTTGAAGCCCATCTGCTGGGCGACAAGATCGAATACGACGAAGCCGCCGGCACCTTGATCATCAAGGGCCTGCCGACTCAACTGACTGATCAGCTCAAGCGCCGTAACTGATGCTTGGCGGGGTTTTCAAGAAAGTCCTGCTGGTGTTGCTGGTGGTGGTAGTGATCCAGAACTGGGGCAAGATCGAGCGGGTGTTCAACCCGTCGCAGGTGGCGCCGGAGCACGTGCGCACTTCGGCGCGTGTGGTGCTCTATTCCACCGAGTGGTGCGGGTACTGCAAGCAGATCCGCCGCTTTCTGGACCAGAAGGGCATTCCCTACCAGGCGTTCGATATCGAGAAAGATGCCCAGGCGCGCAAGGCGTATGAGGCGTTGGGCGGGGGCGGAATTCCGTTCGTGGACGTGAACGGCACGCTGATTCGCGATTACGCACCGGAAAAAATCATGGCGGCGCTGAAATAATCAGCGCACCACGATCATCCGTCCCAATAATGTGTGCTGTTCGAAGCCAAGCACGGCTTGCAACGCATTCAACACGGCCTGCGGGTCCTTGCTCGGGAAACTGCCGCTGACGCGCTTGGCACCCATCTCTTTGTTGAGCAACAGAATGCGACCTGGGTAATAACGCTCCAGGTCCTTGACCACGTCCGCCAACGGCGCTTTGTAATAGTTGAGCCAACCGTCGCGCCAGGCCAGGCGTGATTCGCTGTCGACCGCGTGCAGGGCGTCGGCGACGCCCTCGGCGTAGGCCACCTGCTGCCCTGCCGTAAGAATTTGCTGTTGACCCTGCTTGGACGGCGTCACGCCAACCCGCCCGGACAACACCGTCACCTCAGCGCCTGCCGGCTGCAGGCGCACTTCAAATTGTGTACCCAGCACCCGCGCTTCACCACTGCCCGCCTCCACCACAAAAGATTGCCCGGTGTGGGTCACGCTGAAAAAGCCGGCCCCGCGGCGCAACTGGATATGCCGTTCGCCCTGGGTGAAGTCCACGGCGATGGCGCTGTCGGCATCAAGGGTCACTTGGGATTGGTCGGCCAGCGTGACGGTTTTGACTTCGCCCGGCGCCGTCACGTAGTCGGCGCCGAAATCATCAACCCAGCGTGACGGCTGCCATCCGACGCCCATGGACACCATCAACAGCAGACAGGCGGCCATCGCCAACGCGCCAGACCAACGCGCCACCCGCGAGCGCTTCGAAGGGTTCATCGCGTTGAGATAACCCTGCAACACCAACGCCTCTTCGTCCGCGAGCTTGCGCGCTGGCACTTCGCTCAACTCCCACAGCACCTGGGCCTGGGCATAGGCCTCGACGTGCGCCGGGTCAGCCCGCAGCCACTGGCTGAACGTGGCCTGGTCACCACCGCTGGGCTGGTCATGCAGCAGACTCAGCCAGGCCAGTGCTGCTTGTTCCTGGGCGGGCGTAGGGGTGACGTTCACGGTGCTTTCCCTGGCGTGCGTGGGGATGAGGGTTCGCGAAGGCTGGCTTTGCAGGCTTCGAGGGCACGCATCATATGTTTTTCCACGGCGCTTTGGGACAGGCCCATCGCCTTGGCGATTTGCGCGTACTTGCGGCCATGGATGCGGTTGAGCAGGAAAATCTGCCGCGTGCGCTCGGGCAGGCTGCGCAAGGCCGCTTCGACGTGACGCAGATCATTGCCGGCTTCCAGTGCCGCCTGGGGTTCTGAACCTTGGTTGTCTTGCTGTTCGGGCAACCAGCCTTCACTGCTGCGCGCCCGCGCGCCTTCGCTGCGCAGGTGATCGATGGCGATGTTGCCGGCGCAGCGCAGCAGGTAAGTGCTGAGTTCCTCGACCTGTACCAAAGGCCGGCGCCAGAAACGCAGGAACAGATCCTGCACCAGGTCGGCCGCCGTGGCGCGGCAGCCGACGCGGCGACTCACCAAGGCCTCCATCTGCGAACGCTGGGACAAAAACACCTGCAGAAAATGCGCACGCCCGCCTGCCGCGTCAGCGTGCTGGCTGTCCTGGGATTCGGGTGGCGTGCTGATCATCATGGGCGGGCTCAGAGGGTGGCGAAGGCTGCAACAGGGCTGGCGAGCAGGCCGACGCCCGCCAGGATCAAGGCCAGCCGTGGCCGATACGGCAACAACAGCACCAGCAGCAATGCGCTGAGCATCAGCACGGCGCACCACTCCACCAGGCCCTGGCCCCATCCGGCGACGTCCACCGCCGGCCAGATCGACACCACCAGCAGCATCCAACCGATCACACGCAAGCCCAGGCGTCGACGGGGCGAGGGTTTGCGGCGCAGTAACTCGCCGTGGTGACGGTCGGTGGACAGGCAGAGTGCGGTGAATCCGGCATAGCACATCAGCAGTGCGAGGAGCATTCAGTTGGCCTCCTGCTTCAGCGTCAATGGGCGTGCGCGCGCAGCCTTGGTCGCAGGCGCGGTGCGATGCTGCATCTTCCAGGCGGCCCACGCGAGGAACACACCGCTGGCCAGACACGTCAGGTCGAAACCCGCCATGGCCCAGTCGCCGGTTCTCAACGAAACACCGAGGTGGTGCGACGTCGTCAAGGCGTTGAGCAATGGAATGGCGCTAAACAGCAGCGCGCCAACGCTCAGTTGCTCGACCCAGCCCGGACGGCCTCGGCGCAGGACCGCATGCAACAGGCTCAGGCCCCAGGCGATGAAGAAGGTCTGCACTTCCCAGTCGGAACGCTCGGCGAAACTGACCGGCAACAACCGGTTAGCCCAGAAAAACGCCGCGATGGCGATCATCAACCCGGACATGCTGGCGATGTTCAGGACTTCCACCAAGCGTAATTCAAAAGGCATTGCGGCCGCTTTGGCATGTTTGAGCTGGCGCTTGCCGAGCCAGATCACCAGACCGGTGCCGATCATCGCCGTGCCCGCCAGGCCGCAGATAAAGTACAACCAGCGCAGCACCGGCCCGGCGAAATGCCCCATGTGCAGGCCATAGAACGTGCCGCCGATGGCAGCAGGAAGCGACTGCCCGCCACTGACCCGCAACAGCTCGCCGGTGGTGCCGTTGAAGGACACGGTGCTGCCGAAGTCATGCACCACGCTGTCGGAACCCGCACGGAACACATTGACCGAGGCGTTCACATCACTGGGGTTGTTCACGGCGACGCGCCCCACGTGGCCACCGTCCCATTGCGCCCGTGCTTGCTCGTACATCGGCGTCAGCGGCAGCAATGTGCCTGGCTGGCCCAGTGCTGGCGCGTTGTTGGTATTCGGAAACACTTCGCTGAAAAAGGCCCGGGTGTCATTGCCATAGGAAGCAATGATCGGGGCCGGCATCACCATGCTCATGAAGATCACCAGACTGCTGTAGGTAATCATCAGGTGGAAGGGCAATACCAGCACCCCCACCGCGTTATGCCCGTCGAGCCAGGAACGCTGGCCCTTGCGGGGGCGGAAGGTGAAGAAGTCCTTGAAGATTTTCTTGTGGGTGATGATGCCGGTGATCAAGGCGACGAACATCACCATCGCGGCGATGGTCGAGAGCCAGCGGCCCCAGGGATGGGGCATTTGCAGCTGGAAGTGGAACCGATAGAAGAATTCGCCGCCCATGCTTTCACGGGCTTCCACGGCCTGGCCCGTGACAGGGTCGAGGGTTTTCTGGATGAAGTTGCCGCGTTTGCCAGGGTCGACCTTGTCTTGCCACATCACCGACAGGCCGGGGTCGCGGCTGTCCGGCAGGGTGATGAACCAACGCGCAGCGGTCGGCGCGACCTGCTGCAAATAGGTCTGGGCGGCCGTCAGGCTGCGTGCATCGTCCAGGGCACGGGCCTGCACTTCAGGCTGCATCCAATGGCTGATCTCATCCTTGAAATACGCCAAGGTGCCTGTCAGGAAAATCGCAAACAGCAGCCAGCCAAAGATCAGGCCCGCCCAAGTGTGCAACCAGGCCATGGCCTGGCGGAAACCCTCTTTCATGTGCGCGCCATCCAGAAGCCCACACCTGCCAGGGTGGCAAATGCCGCGCTCGGTAACATCACGCCAAACCAGGCGCGCGCGGCGCTGCGGCAGGCGAAACACCAGAGCACGGCGAGCAGGTAGAACACGAACGAACTCATCATCCCGGTGATCACGGCATCAGCGCGGGAAGTGGGTATCCACAGCGCCAGGCAGATACTGGCCAGGGAGGCCATCAGATAACCGCCCACCACGGCAGCCAGCACGCGCGAGGTGACGGCGAGACGATAGGAGACGGGCAGCGAGGTTTTGCTTTTCATGCGGGAGGCGCCAGGTTCATCAGGTCGCAATATTAATGATAAATATTCTCATAAGCAAAACAGAACGGATGAAAGACCTGTCCCGACGGATTGCCGAAGCCAGTCTCCGCCCCTACAATGCGAACAATTCTTGTTCTCTAAAGCATGGCGATGCTTGTGGAGTGTCCGCGTTGAGCCCGCCCAATACCGTCGAAGTGTTGTACAACGACCATCACCACTGGCTCACCGGCTGGTTGCGACGCAAGCTCGGCTGCCCGGAAAGCGCCGCCGACCTGGCCCAGGACACCTTCATGCGCGTGCTCACTGCGCGGGAAGCACCCACGCTGATCGAGCCCCGTGCGTTCCTCACCACGGTCGCCAAGCGCGTACTGTTCAACTTCTACCGCCGCCAGGACCTTGAGCGCGCCTACCTCGACGCCTTGGCGCAGATGCCCGAGCACGTGGCACCGTCGGAAGAAGAACGCGCAATCATCCTGCAAACCCTGGTCGAACTGGACCAACTGCTCGATGGCCTGCCCGTCCAGGTCAAGCGTGCGTTCCTGCTGGCCCAATGCGATGGCCTGACCTACGCGCAAATCGGCGCTGAACTGGGTATTTCCATTGCCACCGTCAAACGCCACCTGAGCAAAGCGGCCATGCGCTGCTACTTCGCCCTATGAACTTCTCCACTCAAGTCGCCGAACAAGCCGTGCATTGGCTGGTGGAAATGCAGCACGGCGCGCTGAACCCACGCCAGCAAGCCGCCTGGCAGCAATGGTTGAACGCCCACAGCGAACACCAGCGCGCCTGGGACCACATGCAACGCGTCAACCAGCGCCTGCGCGGCATGCCCTCGCCACTGGCCCATGCGGCGTTGAATGCACCAACCTCCACCAGCCGTCGCCAGGCGTTGAAACTGCTGTTGATACTCGGCGCCGGTTCCGCTGCCGCCTGGAGCCTTCGCCAGCAACATATCCTGCCGCCACTGACCGCCGACTACCGCAGCCCCGTTGGCCAGCGACGCAAGGTGCAATTGGCCGACGGCAGCCAGTTGCAGCTCAATACCGGCAGCGCGGTGGATGTGCATTTCGATGGCCGACAACGGCTGATCCGCCTGCTTGAAGGCGAGATACTGCTCACCGGCCACGCAGCCGGTACGCCGCTGCAGGTGCTGACCGGCCAGGGGTTGCTCACCAGCCAGGCGGCACGCATGAACGTGCGCCAGTTCAACGACCATACCCAACTGGCGGTCTTGGACGGTCGCGTCGAGGTGATGCCCACTACATACAGCGGCCTGCCGCTGGCGGTCGACGCCACGCGCCAAGTCAATTTTACGCGCAAAGGCTGGGACACTCCGCGCCCCACCGACGCCAACAGCGGCGCCTGGGCGGACGGCATGCTGGTCGCCGCGCACATGCGCCTGGAAGATTTCCTTGGCGAACTGGGCCGTTATCGTCGTGGCCAGGTCAATTGCGATCCGCAGGTGGCCAACTTGTTGATCTCCGGCAGCTACCCTCTGGACGACAGCGAACGCATTCTCGACCTGCTGGAAGTCAGCCTGCCCGTGAAAGTGCGGCGCTTTACGCGGTATTGGGTGACGGTGCAGGCACGCGCCTGAAATTTATTTCAAAAACACTGAGCCGTTTTCCACCCCTCGCGTGACAGAGAAGGAAAGCCACCTTGATCCTTCCTTCTCAGGACCGCTCTTCATGCCCCAGCAACCGACGCTTCTTGCCCGCACTCTGCGCCAACTCCTACTCGGCGCCAGCTTGAGTCTTACGGCACTTCCCCCTGTGATGGCGGCCGATGCCAAGCCGTATCACATCGCCCCGACGTCGCTGGAAGCTGCGCTGAACCAGTTTGGGCTCGAAGCGGGCGTGCTGATTTCGTTCGGTTCAGAAGTCACGGCGGGCATGCAGAGCCGCGGTTTGTCCGGTAATTACGGCGCCGCGGACGGCCTGCAAAAGCTGCTGGAAGGCACCGGCCTGCAAGCCCGCGCCGAAGGCGACAATGCCTACAGCCTGCAACCGGCCACGGCACCGGCCAGTATCGAATTGGGCACGTCCAGCGTCGTCGGCGACTGGCTGGGTGACGCGGCGCAAACCCATGTGTTCGAACACCCCGGCGCCCGCGATGTGATCCGCCGTGAAGAGTTTGAACGCCAGGGCGCGACCCAAGCCAAGGACGTGCTCAACCGCATTCCCGGCGTAAATGCCCCGGACAACAACGGCACCGGCAGCCACGACATGGCATTGAACTTCGGCATTCGTGGCCTCAACCCGCGCCTGGCATCGCGCTCCACGGTGCTGATGGATGGCATTCCGGTGCCGTTCGCGCCCTACGGCCAGCCGCAGCTTTCCTTTGCGCCGATCAGCATGGGCAATATGGACGCGGTCGACGTGGTGCGCGGCGGCGGTGCGGTGCGCTACGGCCCGCAGAACGTCGGTGGTGTGGTCAACTTCGTGACCCGTGCGATCCCGGATGCCCCCACGGTCAAAGGCGGCTTGCAGACCGAAACCAGCCCGTCCTCCAGCCACGACGGCTTCAAGACCACCGGCAACCTGCTGGCCGGCGGCACCGCCGACAATGGTTTGGGTGGCGCGATTCTGTACTCCGGAACCCGTGGTGGTGACTGGCGCGAGAACAGCAACACGCGCATCGACGACCTGATCCTCAAGGGCAAATACCAACTGGATGACGCCAACAGCTTTAACGCCATGGCGCAGTACTACGAAGGCCAGGCCGATATGCCGGGTGGCTTGAACGTCGCGGACTACAAGGCGGACCCCTACCAGTCCACCCGCCCCTACGACAAATTCTGGGGCCGCCGTACGATGTTCAACGTCGGCTATCGCTATGAGCAGGACCGCCGTGAATTCACTGTGAACAGTTTCTTCACCAAGACCTTGCGCAGCGGTTACCTGGACCAGGGCACGTTCCTCTCGTTGTCCCCGCGTGAATACTGGGTGCGTGGCATCGAGACCCGCTTCGCCCAAGGCTTTGACCTGGGCCCGACCAGCCACGAAGTGGGCGTCGGCTACCGATACATCAACGAGGCCGGCCACGAGCTGCGTTACCGCACGCCGATTGCCGCCAACCAGCAGATCCCCACTACCAACAGCCGCAACGACCGCGACACCCGTGGCGGCACCGAGGCCAATGCCTTCTTCGTCGATGACCGGATCGATATCGGCAAGTGGACCATCACCCCGGGCATTCGCTACGAGATTATCGAGTCGCAGCAGACGAACAACCTGACCAACGTCAAATACAAGGGCGACTACAACACCGCGCTGCCGGCGCTGAATGTGCTCTACCACCTCACCGACAACTGGAACCTCTACGCCAACACCGAAGGTTCGTTCGGCAGCGTGCAGTACAGCCAGATGCCGAACCGCGTGACCAGCGGCGAAGTGAAACCGGAAAAAGCCCGTACCTGGGAATTGGGTACCCGCTACGACGACGGCACCTTGCGTGCGGAAATCGGCGCGTTCCTGATCAACTTCGACAACCAATACGAAAGCAACCAGACCAATGACTCGGTCATTGCCCGTGGCGAAACCCGTCACCAGGGGATCGAGACCAGCATCAATTACGCGCTTGATGGTTTGAGCCCGGCGCTGGCGGGGTTCGATGTGTATGCCACGTACGCCTACGTCGACGCCACCATTCGCGAAGACGGCCCGAACAAAGGCAACCGCGTGCCCTTCTCCTCCAAACACAAAGGCACCCTCGGCGTGGGCTACACCGAAGGCCGCTGGAAGCTCAACCTGGACAGCAGCTACCAGAGCAGCCAGTTCGCCGACAACGCCAACACCGAGAAGGAAACCGCCGACGGCGCCAACGGACGCATCCCTGGCTACATGCTGTTCAGCAGCCGTGCGGCCTATGACTTCGGCCCGCAGCTGTCGGACCTGAATGTGGCAGTGGGTGTGAAAAACATCTTCAACACCCAATACTTCACCCGCTCGTTCGACGATAACAACAAGGGCAAATACGTAGGCGAACCACGCACGGTCTACGTGCAGACCTCTATCGCGTTCTAACGCCGCCCAGAACGAAAACGGGCCTGCATATGCAGGCCCGTTTTTAGTGGAGCGTGATAAATCTATCAGCCGTTGAACACAGCGCGTTCTTTTTCCAGAAACTCCTGCTCAAGCTCGTCTTCGTTGACTTTGGTGGTCGGCTGGTTTTTCCCGGCAGCGCGTGGCTTGCCTTGCAGTTTACCAAACAGATGTTCCAACGCATGTTCCAGCTTGGTGGCCGCACCGTCGATCGCCTGTTCCAGGGTATCGGCTTTGTGCAGCACGGACAGCGGTTGATGGCCTTTTGGCCGCGCTTCCAGGCGGCAACTTAAATCGTGGGGACCGGGCTTATCGCCGTTCTCATCCCGCAGGTAGACCTCAACTCGGGTCAGGTCTTCTTCGTAACGTTCGAGCGTGCTCTCAATGGTAGTACGTACCCACTCCTCCAGTCGGATGCTGCTTTCAATATGGTTATCGCTATTGACTTGGATTTGCATAGTTCTTCCCTTATTTCAGCTAGCTCGCGAGAGGTCACAACTGCAACACCGGGTCGGTGAAACCATGACCTCTTAACTACACAATTGAGCAGTCAGCAGAACAATTCAACCCCTTTGCAAAGATAAATCCCACATTACAAATTAAGTCTGACTACGAGCAAAAACACTGTTAGGGTGGGGAGTTAGTTACATCTTCTTACGCGCTGCGAACCTCATAATTGCCCCTCTCCCAACGGGTGCAATCCCCGGAAAATCCCCGCTTCTTCAACCAGCCAATCATGCACCGCGCGTACGCCCGGATGGCTCAGTGCGCCTGGGGCATACAGCAACACGTAACGCTTGTAGTTAGGCACGGCAAGCCCGAAGGGTACGATCAAGGTGCCACGCTCCAGCTCATCGTTGAGCAAGGTGCGTCGCGCAATGGCCACGCCCATACCGGCGATGGCGGCTTCGATGGTCAGGTGGTTGCGGTTGAAGGTGTGACCGCGTCGCACGTCGGCGTGGTGATAGCCGATAGCATTCAGGTAAAACTCCCATTCGGCGTACTCATAACTCCCACGCCAGGCGGTGATGTCGTGCAGCAACGGAAAATGCACCAGGTCGGCGGGACCATGCAGCGGCGGTCTGCCGCGCAGCAGGCTCGGGGCACAGACGGGGAAAATCTGCTCGTCCAACAGGGCTGTGGATAACAAGCCAGGGTAGCTGCCGTCGTTCAAGTCGATGGCCAGGTCGAAGTCGCCCTCATGCAGGGCGATGCTGCTGTCTTCAGCGACCATGCGCAGCTGGATATCCGGAAAGCGCTGCTGCAAACGCGGCAGGCGCGGGGTCAGCCACTTACCGAGAAACGACGGGATCGAGCGCAGGCGCAAGGTGCCGCTGATCATCCCTGCATCCAGGCGCTGCAACTCCGCGTCGATGCTGCCGTAGGCCTCGCCCACCGTGGCCGCCAACCGCTGCCCCTCGGCACTCAGCTCCACCCCACGCGCGCGCCGATGAAACAAGCGGAAACCCAATCGCTCCTCCAACTGGCGAATCTGCTGGCTCACCGCACCCGGTGTGATGTGCAGTTCCTCGGCACAGCGGGTGAACGACAAATGCCGCGCAGCACAGGAAAAAACGTGCAACCAGACATAAGTCTGGCCATGGAGGGGCCGGGTCATAGCGTTTAGTCCTGCTAAAGAGTGTCTTAGGATAATTCGTTGGTCAGTGCCGTTCCAGAGGCTCAGTATCACGCCAATTCCGCTCGCTCTACAAAACATGGCAGCGATTCCTACTCCATTGCTTGTAAGGCTTTAGCATGGCTATCAGTGTTTTCGATCTATTCAAAGTGGGCATCGGCCCTTCCAGCTCCCACACTGTCGGCCCGATGCGGGCGGCGGCAACCTTTGCCCAGGCCCTGATCGATCAACAATTACTGAGCCAGACTCGTCGTGTGGAAGTGCGCCTGTATGGCTCACTGTCCGCTACCGGTGTCGGCCATGCCACCGACCGTGCCTGCGTGATGGGCCTGATGGGCGAATGGCCGGACCGGGTCGACCCCACCTCGATCAATGCACGCATCCAGCAACTGCGCGAATCCGGCCGACTCTTGCTCGCTGGCCTGCAGGACATTGCCTTCAACTGGCAACAGGATCTCCGACTACTGGACGAAAGCCTGCCCTACCACCCCAACGCCATGTCCCTGCACGCCTACGGCGAAAACGGCCTGCTGAGCGAGCAGACGTATTACTCGGTGGGCGGCGGTTTCATCATCGAAGCGGCGGAAGCGGCCTCGGGCATTGCGCCGACCAGCGATGTGGAATTGCCCTACGACTTTTCCAGCGCCGTAGAACTGCTGGCGTTGTGCAACAAGCACGGCTTGCGGGTTTCCGAGCTGATGATGGCCAACGAACGCGCCTGGCGCAGCGACGCCGACATTCGCAGTGGCTTGCTGCATATCTGGTCGGTAATGCGTGAATGCGTGGAACAGGGCCTGCGCGATGAAGGCATCTTGCCAGGTGGCCTGGACGTGCCTCGACGCGCGGCGAAACTGCACCGCAGCCTGCTGGAAATCGGCAAGCCGAATGTCATCACCTCGACCTTGTCGGCCATGGAGTGGGTCAACCTGTTCGCCCTCGCCGTCAACGAGGAAAACGCCGCCGGTGGGCGCATGGTCACCGCACCAACCAATGGCGCTGCGGGCATCATCCCCGCTGTGCTGCATTACTACATGAAGTTCAACGCCGAGGCGTCCGACGACGACGTGGTGAATTTCTTCCTGGCTGCCGCTGCTGTCGGCATCCTCTGCAAGAAAAACGCCTCGATCTCCGGCGCCGAAGTCGGCTGCCAGGGCGAGGTGGGCTCTGCCTGCGCCATGGCCGCGGCCGGCTTGGCCGATGTCCTCGGCGCCACCCCCGAGCAACTGGAAAACGCCGCCGAAATCGGCCTGGAGCACAACCTCGGCCTCACCTGCGACCCGGTCGGCGGCCTGGTGCAAGTGCCCTGCATCGAGCGCAATGCCATCGCGGCGGTCAAGGCAATCAACGCCACGCAAATGGCCCTGCGCGGTGACGGCAAACACTTCATTTCTCTCGACCGGGTGATCCGCACCATGCGTGATACCGGCGCCGATATGCATGACAAATACAAAGAAACTTCACGGGGCGGCCTGGCGGTCAGCTGGGTGGAGTGCTGATCGGAGCATCTCTACCCGCCCCAACGTGAGCCCGCGCAAAAATAATAACGAGGCAATACCGATGACCGATGTACGTACACCTGCTGCTGAAAATCCCGCTGCCACAACAACCGTGACCACCGGCTGGACCCAATACGACACCACCTGGATGCTGGGCCTCTACGGCACCGCCATCGGTGCCGGCACCCTGTTCCTGCCGATCAACGCCGGCGTCGGCGGCTTCTGGCCGCTGATCGTGCTGGCACTGCTGGCCTTCCCGATGACCTTCTTCGCCCACCGTGGGCTGACGCGCTTTGTGTTGTCGGGCAAATCCGGCGACATCACCGAAGTGGTCGAAGAGCACTTTGGCGTCGGTGCGGGCAAGCTGATCACCCTGCTGTATTTCTTCGCCATTTTCCCGATCCTGCTGGTGTACAGCGTGGCGCTGACCAACACCCTGGGCAGTTTCATGGAACACCAACTGCACATGACCCCACCGCCTCGGGCGATTCTGTCGCTGGTGCTGATTCTTGGCCTGATGGCCATCGTGCGCTGCGGCCAGGGCGTGATCGTCAAGGCCATGAGCGTGTTGGTGTACCCGTTCGTCGCGTCCCTGCTGTTGCTGGCGTTCAGCCTGATTCCCAACTGGAACGGCGCATTCTTCGCCTCCGCCGGTGATGGCATGCCCATGCCACTGTTCTTCAAGACCCTGTGGCTGGCAATTCCGGTGATGGTATTTTCCTTCAACCACTCGCCGATCATCTCCGCGTTCGCCGTCGACCAGAAACGCGTGTACGGCGCGCAGGCCGAGCGCAAAAGCAGCGGCATCCTGGCCACGGCCCACGGCATGATGGTGCTGACCGTGATGTTCTTCTGCTTCAGCTGCGTACTGGCACTGTCGCCGGCCGACCTGGCAGCCGCCAAGGCCCAGAACATCTCGATCCTGTCTTACCTCGCCAACCACTTCCAGACGCCAGTGATCGCCTACGCCGCACCGCTGATCGCGCTGGTGGCCATTACTAAATCCTTTCTCGGCCACTACATAGGCGCCAGCGAAGGTTTCCAGGGCTTGATCGTCAAATCCCTACGGGGGCGCAATCGCTCGATGTCGGCCAAATGGCTGGAGCGTTGCACCGCGCTGTTCATGGTGCTGACCTGCTGGGCCGTCGCCACCTTCAACCCGAGCATCCTGCGCATGATTGAAACCATGGGCGGGCCGATCATCGCGTGCCTGTTGTTCCTGATGCCGATGTACGCGATTCGCCGCGTGCCATCTCTGCGCAAGTACTCGGGCCAGGTCTCCAACGTATTTGTGGTGGTGATTGGATTGATTGCGCTGTCTGCGATCGTTTTTTCCGTCCTGCCCTGAAACAGATCACTGACCGAAACGACAATACCGAACAAATGTGGGAGCGGGCTTGCTCGCGAACGCGGTGTATCAGCTAATGAATACTCGGCTGAAGGACCGCATTCGCGAGCAAGCCCGCTCCCACATTGGCCCCTTACCGCCTGAAAGATCTCTATACGGCACGGCCCTTGCTGTACAGCTTATGAGGGAAACGGAATTTGGCCGATGGTCAGGAGACGCGAACTAATCCCGACACCGGTCGTCAATGACTGCATGTTCTTATTAGGCGGTACGCACCATGGACAATCCTTTTCAGATCATCACCGACACATTCACTCCAGAATATCGCGTCAACCTGAGCATCCAACGCTTGGACGGCAGCATCATGCTGACCCTCTCCAACGAACAAGGCGTGGTGGCCAAGCGGATGATCAGCGCCGAACAGCGCAATGACCCAAAGCGGCTAAAACGCCTGGTGCAAAGCATCCAGTTCGGCATCGCCATCGAACAGGGCCACAGCGCCATGGAGATCCTGGCGATGATGACGGATGGCGATCACAAAGTCCTACAGCGACCGCCGACCCGCGCCCTGCCGTTCAGCGTCGGGCTTTAAAGCTCGCCCTTCTCGGTCTCCAGGCTCGCCTCGCCCTTGCGACGCGGGCCTTCGACCTTCACCGATGGGAAGGCTGACGACGCGTAACGCACGACCAGAATCGCAAACGCCAACAGCAGAATCCCACCGCACAAGTAGATGATTCCCACATCAGGTGGGTTGTGGTGAGACACGTTGGAGATCAGCAGACGCGTCAGCGCGGTGATCGCCACGTAGATCAGGAAGCGCACCGGCATGTGGTTGGTCTTGAAATAAATCCCGACCATAGCGCCCAGTTCCAGGTAGATGAACAGCAACAAGATGTCATCGATCTTGATGTGCCCTTTCTCCAGCATCCCCAGAAACTCCATCACCGCCGCCCAGGCCGTCACCGCACCAATGGCGAACAGCGCCAGGTAGTGAAACGACTCGACAAACAGATTGCCCAGTGACTCGGCCAGCCCGTGTACTTGCTGGCGCAGCCTTTCGGCCCAATTGATCTTCACGATGATGCTTCCTTAGGTCGACTCGACCGGATAATGCGGGTTAGACGTGACGGTTGTTCTGCATGCAGAAAAAAGGCCAGGGGCAGGTATAAGATGATGGCGGGGTGACATGAGGCACTCCAAACCTGTATTTACGGGCTACATTAAAAAACTGCTACCCAAACCCGAGGGTTTGGCTTACTCTTTTTACTGTATATAAATACAGCACTCTAGCGACACCCGAACACAAGGGCTACTCCCCTTCACTACTGCACCCTGATGACGAGGCCAAAAAATGGCTGTTGAAACCCTGTATCGCAGTACCCGCGACTTGGAGACTACATTCGTGGACCGCAAACTTGCCGACGCACACGACCAGATGCTCGAACTGGCAGAGTCCCTGATGGAAGTCCTGTTGAAAAACGTGGAAGGCTTGACTGAAAAGCAGGCAGAAGACGCCGGTATTTTCATGGCCAAGAACCGCGCCGCCTTTGCAGCAGCGTTCAAGAACAACGCCAGCGCCCTGGCCGAGATCGGGCAGCCAGAGGCAGAGTAAGGAGGCCGGCCCGCCTCCGTTGATTCAGGGTGAACCAACAGGTTCAGGCAGACCGGCAACTGATCGTTTTACCGAAGGCTATTTGCGCCTTACGCCTGCCACAGGGTTTTACCGAAGAAGGTCAACGTGCGGTCCCACGCCAGTTGCGACCATGCGGCGTCGTATTGCGTGTCGGGGATACGGCCGTTGCCGATCGCTGTTTCGTTGGCAAAGGCATGGCGCGCCAGGTAACGGTAGAAGGTCGCGTCCACACCTGCCGCGTGCAGCGTTGACTCCAGCTCCGCGACGGTTTCGATGTTGAAAAAAGCATCCTGTGTGCCCCAATGGCCAATCAGCGGTGCTTTGATTTTTGCCGCATCCAGATATTCAAGCGGTGGGAAGCCATACCAGACCACACCCGCAGCCAGCTCCGGAATTGCATTGAGCGCCAACAGCGTCAACGCCCCGCCCATGCAGTAGCCGGTCACGCCCACTTTTTGCGAGTCGGCCTGCAGATAGCGCACCGCACCCTTGATGTCCTGGGATACCGCATCGCCAAAATCCAGGCTGTCCATCAGGTGATGGGCTTCTTCCTCTTCCACGGTCGAGGCGCCGCGATAAAGGTCCGGCACCAGCACCCGGTAACCGCACTCGGCCAGGCGGATGGCCACGCCCTTGATCTGCTCGTTCAGCCCCCACCACTCTTGAATCAATACGATGGCCGGCGCCCCTTCCAGCACAGCCGGGCTGGCCAGATAGCCATTGACCTCGGCGCCGTCCGGACGCTTGAACGTTACGGAATGGGCTGTTGCTTGATTGGACATGAATATTCTCCGCAGCAAGTAGGAAAACGATAGCTGAGCAAGCACCTCAAAGCGCCAGCCCACAGAACCCTATCAGGATTTTTGCAGTTACAAACCCTCCTCTCCCATCGTTATGTACCACTGTGTATTAGCGCACCCGCGCGACATATTCGGGATACAAAACACCGGTCTACTGGGCCTGCCTGAACCTTCCCTGATCAATAAGCCGTGACCGAAGGTTCAATCACATAGGACCCGGAGAATAAAAATGCACCACTCAGCACCGGTTGATCGCCTGATCGTCAACACCTACACCAATGGCCTCATCGGCCCCAGCCAGAAGATGCTCGGCCCGCTCGCCGATGGCGGCACGCTTATCACCGGTACTCCGCCGGGGTGTTGGGGCCCAATGATCACGCCCGCATTTGAGGGTGGTCATGAGGTGACTCAACCCGTATTCATCGCCGGCGCAGAGGTTGGTGACGCCGTGGCCCTGAAGATCAAACGCATGCGCGTGACGTCTCTGGCCACTTCGTCAGGTGTCATGCGTTTTGTTGAGGGGCGTTATCATGGCGATCCCTTTGTCGCCAAGTTCTGTTCCAACTGTGGGCAGGAGCATCCCGCCAGCCATGTCGACGGCATCGGCGCCGACGCCATTCGTTGCAACGCCTGCGGGGCGGAGGTCAGCGCATTTCGTTTCAGCCATGGCTACGTCATCGTGTTCGATGCCGAGCATCAGCTGAGCCTGACCGTGAACCAGTTGGTAGCCGACCGCCTCGCCGGCCAGGCACCGGATATGGCGGCGTTGCCGGAGATGTCCGCCCAGCATTCGATTCTGTCCCTGGCCCGCGCCGATATCCCCGGCCTTGCCGCGCACATGCGGCCGTTCCTGGGCAATATTGGCACCACGCCTTCACGGGATCTGCCGGATTCCCACAACTGTGCCGACTTCGGCCAGTACCTGGTCGGCGCGCCCCATCGCTACGGCATGACCCATGACCAACTGCATGCCGCGAAAACCGACGGGCACATGGACACCAACTCGGTACGTGAAGGTTGCGTGCTGATTTGCCCGGTGAGAGTCCCCGGCGCCGGGGTTTACATGGGCGATATGCACGCCCAGCAAGGCAACGGCGAAATTGCCGGGCATGCCACCGATGTATCGGGTGAAACCGAACTGACCGCCCATGTGATCAAGGGGTTGGCACTCGACGGCCCGATCCTGCTGCAGAACCTTGATGACCTGCCGCCCATGGCTCGTCCGATGACTGCCGAGCAACGGTTGCATGTCAAGGCATTGGGCGAGCGCTGGGGGCAGTTCGAGATAGAAGACAACGGACCCATTACGTTTATCGGCAGTGGCGCCGACCTCAACTTAGCGACGGAAAACGGCCTGGAGCGCGCAGCGGCCGTCACGGGCCTGTCGATGGATGAGGTGCGCAACCGCGCAACGCTTAACGGCTCGATTGAAATCAGTCGGCTACCGGGGACCGTCCGCGTCACGCTCCTGTGTCCGATGCACATTCTGGATCGCATGGGGGTCGGCTCACTGGTGCGTGAGAAGTATCAACTCTGACCGGTGTATCAGCGGTACAGCAAACGCTCGGCCAGCTCATCCGCCACCCGTGCGGGTGAGCGTTTTTCCGCCTGGGCGTGAGCGAAGATCTCGGTGAGGCGCGTGCCGATGTTGGACAGGTGCGCGGTAATCGTTGGCAGTTCCGCTCCGCCGTGCTTGAGCGCGACGTAGATCAGGCCGCCGGAGTTGATCACGTAGTCGGGGGCGTAGAGGATGCCGCGGCCTTCCAGTTGGTCGGCCACTTGCAGGTTGGTCAGTTGCGCACTGGCGGAACCGGCCACGGCGGCGCAGCGCAACTGGCCAACGCTCTGACGGTTGAGCACGGCGCCCAGGCCGCAGGGCGCGAGGATATCGCACGGCGTGCTCAGCAACGCGTCGTTGGCGATGGGGTGCGCGCCCAACTGCTCCATGGCCAGTTGCACCTTGCCATGATCGATGTCGCTCACCAGCAGTTCCGCGCCGGCGGCGTGCAGCTGTTCAGCCAGGGCGTAACCGACATTGCCCAGCCCCTGAACCGCCACGCGCAGGCCTTCGAGGTTGTCGCTGCCCAGGCGCGCCATGGCGGTGGTGCGGATGCCGGCGAACACGCCCATTGCCGCATGGGGCGAAGGATCGCCTGCGGCAGTGGTGCTGGTGACGTAGCGGGTTTGTTGGGCGATGCAATCCATGTCGGCCACCGAGGTGCCACTGTCGGTGGCGGTGACGTAGCGGCCGTCGAGTTGCTCGATGCAACGGCCGAAGGCTTCAAACAGGGCCGCACGGTTTTCCACGTGGCCAGGGCGCAGGATCACGGCGGTGCCACCGCCTACCGGCAAACCGGCCAGGGCCGCCTTGTAGCTCATGCCTTGGGCCAGGCGCGCGGCATCGGCCACGGCACTTTCGTCGTCGGGGTAGGAAAGATAGCGACAGCCACCCAGGGCCGGGCCCAGGCGACTGCTATGGATGGCGATGACCGCCTTCAGCCCGGTGACCGGGTCGACGCTCAAGTGCAGCGATTCAAGGCGGGTGCTGTGCATGAGAGCAAACATCGTCAAGCTCCCGAATCACTTCTGGTAGTGGGCCAAGTATAGGCTTGCGGCAGAAAACTGCCGGACCACGCTGGAATAAGACGCCCGTTTTCGCAGAACTTGCGACATAAGCGAGCAGGATATTCTTTAAGCCACTGGACGAAAATTCCCAGCAAGGCTAAAACGGGGGCATACGCCGGAGAATGCAATGAATCCCCGCAAAGCCTTTTTCGCCTGCCTGGAACGCTCCCCACCTGCGCTGTTTGAAGCGGCGTTGTGGATTGCTGCCGAGCATGACCCGGCCGTACAACCCTCGCAGACCCTGCAGGAACTGACCTTGCTGCAACAACAGGTGAGCCAGGGCATGCCCCTGTTGCCGGCGGATGAACTCGGCCAGCCGCTGTTGCGACGTCTGAATGACCTGGGGTTTGCCCAGGATGAATTCACCCCTTTGCGCCCCGCCGCCGCCCTGCTGGACAAAGTCTTGCAGCGCAAACGTGGGCAACCCCTGGCTATGGGCCTGATCGCCCTTGAGCTGGCGCGCCGCCTGGAAATCCCCATGGTCGGCGTGAATTTCCCCGGCCATTTCCTGCTGCGGGTACCCGGCGCCGATCACCTGCTGGATCCCTGCGGCGGTCGGCGGTTGTACCCCAACGATTGCCGCGACCTGTTGCAGCGCCAATACGGCCCCAACCTCAAGCTGCAGGCCGATCACCTGCACACCGCCGATCCACGTTCGATCCTGCAACGGTTGTCACGCAACCTGCGACAACTGCACCTTTCCAACGACATTCCACTCCAGGCCCTGATCGACGCCGAACGCGTGCTGGAACTGGGCAATGCCAGCGCCGCCGATTACCTTGCACGGGCGAGCCTGTATCAGCGCCTCGACTGCCCCAACGCCGAACGCTTCGACCTGGAACATGCGCTGATGCTCAGCGAAGACCCGATCCAGCGCCTGCGCCTGACCGAGCGCCTGGGGCACCTGCCGCCCAATTCAGTGGTGCATTAGGCCTGTGGCGCCTTGAGGGTATCCCCAGCCAACGGGCTCTTCGAACCTTCAGCTTCGGGCGAACGCACCTGAATGATCAACAGAGCCGCGATCACCGCCGGGATCGCGCAGAAAAAGAAAATCTGCTGCACCGGGATATGCATTGCCAGCAACAGGCTGCCAAACAACGGCCCCAGGATTGAACCAAAACGCCCCACTCCCAGCGCCCACCCCGTACCGGTGGCACGTACATGAGCGGGGTAGAAGTTACTGGCGAAGGCATTGAGGGTCAGTTGACCACCGATGATGCAAAAACCGGCCGCAACGACACAGGCCACCAAGTAGCGCGGGTTGTCATGGTTCAGGCCGAGCAGAAGCGTGCACACCGCTGCGGCGGCCAGTACGCCGGACAACAGCCGCACTTTGCGTTTCAAGCGGTCGGCGAACCAGGCCATGGCGATGGCACCCAAAGTACCGGCGAACAGGAACATCGAGGTCACCAGGTTGGCCTCTTTCAACGCCAACCCACTCTCCAGCAGTAACGACGGAAGCCAACTGATCATGAAATACAGCAGGATCAGGCTGACAAAAAACGTCGACCAGATCAGCAGCGTCGGACGTGCGTAGCCATTGCGGAACAGTTCCACCACCGTCAGTTTGCTGCCCTGCTCCTGTTGGTTTTCGGCCTCGGTCGCCAGCGGCGGTTGCCAGCCCGGCAGCATGCGTGACGTCACGTTCTGCAACCGTGCATAGGGTGGTGCATCACGCAGCAAACGCGGCAATGATTCCGGCAGCAGCCATACCAGAAACGGGAACAACAGCAATGGCGTCACGCCACCCGCCAGAAACACCGCCTGCCACCCAAAGCCTTCGATAAACCCCGCCGCCACAAACCCGCCCGCCGCACCGCCGAACGAGAAGCCACACGCCGCCAGGGTCACCATCAAGGTACGCAGGCGCGGCGGCGAGTATTCCGACATCAACGCCATCGCACTCGGCATCGCGCCCCCCATACCGATGCCGCAGATAAACCGGGCGGCCATCAGTGTGGTCAGCGAGTTGGCGAACACCATCAACACGGTGAGGCTGGCGTAGATCAGCACACAGCCGAGCAGGATGCGCCGCACGCCGAACCGATCCGCCAGCGGCGTCACCAGCAACGACCCCAAGGTAAGCCCCAGCAGGTTGGCGCTGAAGACCGGGCCAAATGCAGCCTTTTCCAGCCCCCAGTCCTGGGCCAGCGCCGGCACCACGTAACCCAGCACTTGGGCGTCATAGCCGTCGGTCACCAGCAGCAGCGCCAGCAACAGGAGAATCAACCACTGATAGCGCGACACCGGACGGGCGTCGAGTGCCGCGCGAAAGCTGGCAAGCTGATTGTGCATCGCAAGTACCTGTTTTTTATTTTTATGGAACAGCAGGAATCAGGCAGCGGGTGTATCCGGCTGATTGGCGGGGTGTGCCCGCACAAATGCCGGGTGCTGGGCCGCCAACGCCGCCACCCGTCCAATGCGCGGGTAACTGGCCAACGGCACCTTGAAGCGCTCGGCCGCATACAGTTGCGGGATCAGGAACGTATCGGCCAACCCCGGCTGCTCGCCGAAGCAAAACCCTTGGTCGCCGATCAACTGTTCCACCGCGCCCAAGCCCTGGCTGATCCAATGCCCGATCCACTCCAACAGTTGCGCCTCGTCATGCCCCCATTGGCGCAGCAGACTCTGGGTGCTGGAGTTATGCAGCGGATGGATATCGCAGCCGATGATCGAGGCCACCGCACGCTCATGAGCGCGGGTCGCCAGGTCCCTGGAGAGCAGCGGCGCCTGTGGATAACGTTCGTCGAGGTACTCGATGATCGCCGGCGACTGAATCAACAGTTCGCCCTCCTCGGTACGCAAGGCCGGGACACGACCTTGCGGGTTGATCGCCAGGTACTCGGGCTGGCGATGGGCACCGCCCGCCGGCACCAGCAGGTTGACCGGCACGGCGGTGAAGTCCAGGCCCTTGAGCGCCAGGGCGATGCGCACCCGATACGACGAGGTGGAACGGTAGTAGGTGTAGAGTTCCATCGCCCTGCCCTCCTAGCGTGCCGCGATCACGGTGCCGCGGCATTCGCCGAAGCCGATGGAGGCGAAGCCTTCACGGTTGCAGCGCGCACGCAGGATGATTTCATCACCGTCTTCGAGGAACTTGCGCACCTCACCGGACGGTAATTCGACCGGCTTTTTACCGCCTTCGGTCATTTCCAGCAGGCTGCCGAACTGGCCGGCTTGCGGGCCGGACAAGGTGCCCGAACCAAACAGATCGCCCGCCTGCAATTGGCAACCGTTGACGCTGTGGTGCGCCACCAATTGCGCGACAGTCCAGTACATGTGCAGGCTGTTGCTCAGGGCCAGGCGATGGGCCGGCAGGTTCTGCTCGCGCATGGCGGCGGTGGTGAGCAGTACTTCCAGCTCGATATCCAGCGCACCTGCGGCCTGGTCACGTTTATCCAGCAGATACGACAGCGGCTGCGGGTCGCCTTCAGGGCGCGCCGGCTGCGCTTTGCGGAACGGTTCCAGGGCTTCGGCCGTCACCACCCAAGGCGAGATAGTGGTGATAAAGCTTTTCGACAGGAACGGCCCCAACGGCTGGTATTCCCAGGCCTGGATATCCCGTGCCGACCAGTCATTGAGCAAACAGAAACCGGCGATGTGATCGGCCGCATCGCCAATGGCAATCGAATCACCCATCTCATTGCCCTGGCCGATCCAGATGCCCAGCTCCAATTCGTAATCAAGGCGTGCGCACGGGCCGAAGGTCGGCTCGCTCTGGCCGGCCGGCAGGGTTTGGCCTTTGGGGCGGCGTACATCGGTGCCCGAGGTGCGAATAGTCGAAGCACGGCCGTGGTATCCAATCGGCACGTACTTGTAGTTGGGCAGCAGAGGATTGTCGGGGCGGAAGAGTTTGCCGACGTTTTGCGCGTGCTCGATGCCGACGTAGAAGTCGGTGTAGTCATTGATCCGCGCCGGAACGTGCATCTGGCAATCGGCAGCGCGATGCAGCACCTGCGCTTCACGGGTGTGCAACGTGCTGCCTTCGGCCAGCAACTCCAACAGACGCTCGCGCAAGGCCACGCGCGGGCCGCGGCCCAGTGCAAAAAACGCGTTCAGTTGGCCACCCGCGGTCGCTTCGACCGCACGGCGGGCTTCACCGTCAAACTCATCGATGGCGGCTTGCAGATCCAGGATCGAGTCGCCGATCGCCACGCCAGCACGCGGGGTCGAACCGTTGACGCTGAACACGCCCAACGGCAGGTTTTGCAGGGGAAAATCGGTGTGACCATTGGCGGAGGCCACCCAGCTGCGGGTAAGTGTAGGCTGAGTCATGGGTTATCTCCGGTTCGGGTTGAAGGTGGCGGGCAGCGAGGCCCAGCACGCGTCGTAAGTGTTTTGCAGTTGCGGGCAGTCCAGGGCGAACTGGGTGGGACGCAGCACTTGGCTGGTCTCAAACATGAAGGCCATGGTGTTATCGATCTTGTGCGGCGCCAGGTCCACGTTGATGGCCTTGGTGCAGGTCTCGCCGTCCGGGCCGTGGGCGCTCATACAGCTGTGCAGCGACGCGCCACCGGGCAGGAAGCCTTCGGCCTTGGCGTCGTAGGCCCCCTGGATCAGGCCCATGTATTCGTTCATCAGGTTGCGGTGGAACCACGGCGGACGGAAGGTGTTCTCAGCCACCATCCAACGTGGCGGGAAGATCACGAAGTCGAGGTTGGCCAGGCCGTGGGTGCTGGTAGGTGAGGTCAACACAGTGAAGATCGACGGATCCGGGTGGTCAAAGCTCACGGTGCCAAGGGTGTTGAAGCGGCGCAGATCGTATTTGTACGGCACGTTGTTGCCGTGCCAGGCGACCACGTTGAGTGGCGAATGGTCCAGCTCACAGGCCCAGAGTTCGCCGAGGAATTTCTGCACCAGCGTTGTTGGTTTTTTCACATCTTCGTAGTGGGCAACCGGCGTCAGGAAGTCGCGTGGATTGGCCAGGCCATTGCTGCCGATAGGGCCCAGGTCCGGCAGACGCAGCGGCGCACCATGGTTCTCGGCGACGTAACCGCGCGCTTGCGTATCCAGCAACTCGACGCGGAATTTCAGGCCACGAGGCAACACGACGATTTCCAGCGGCTCCACCTCCAGCACGCCAAGCTCGGTAGCAATACGCAGGCGACCCAGCTCCGGCACAATCAACAACTCGCCATCAGCGTTGAAGAACACACGCTCCATGGAACGGTTGGCGCGGTAGGTGTAGATGCTGATGCCTGAGGGCTTTTCTGCCCCTGAATTGGCGACCATTCCTACAAGCCCATCGATGAAGTCCGTCGGTTCGCTCGGCATATCCAACGGGTTCCAGCGCAAGCGATTAGGCGTTACCGCCCCCAACGGCCCCCCGGCCAGTTGCCGCTCAAGCTTGATGAATGCAGGGTGATTGGCCGACGGCTGAATGCGGTACAGCCAGGTCCGCCGGGCTTCACTGCGCACCATGGTGAACGCAGTGCCAGAGAACAGTTCGGTGTACAGCCCGTAGGGCGCTTTTTGCGGGGAGTTCTGGCCGATCGGCAGCGCGCCGGGCAAGGCTTCGCTGGCGAATTCATTGCCGAAGCCCGACAGGTATTCGAGGTTCATGGATCGTCCTCTACACGGAAGTTGTTTTTATCGTAATCCAGTTACGCATAACGTAATTTGATCACCATCGACCGTCAAGCTATAAAGACGCCCATTCATCTCTCGGATTCTCGCCCTTCCATGGAAAAGCCCCGCGACACCGGTAAACAGAAAGTCCGCTCGGCCGAAGTCGGCACCGATATCCTCAAGGCTCTGGCCGAACTGTCGCCGGCCACTTCGCTGTCACGCCTGGCCGAGCACGTGCAGATGCCGGCGAGCAAGGTGCACCGCTATTTACAGGCGCTGATCGCCTCGGGTTTTGCCGAACAGAACACCGCCACCAACCACTACGGCCTGGGCCGTGAAGCGTTGCGCGTGGGCTTGGCGGCGCTGGGCAGCATGGATGTGTTGAAAGTCGGCGCGATGCCCCTGGCGGAGCTGCGCGATGAACTGAATGAAACCTGCTTTTTAGCCGTGTGGGGCAACCAGGGCGCCACCGTCGTGCAGATTGAGCCGGCGGTGCGCGCGGTAACAGTGGTCACGCAATTGGGCTCGGTGCTGCCGCTGCTCAGCTCGTCCACCGGGCTGGTGTTCAGCGCTTACCTGCCGTCGCGGGAAACCGTGGAGCTGCGTGAGCGGGAAATCCAGGCCGGCATCGCTCATGCCCTGGCGGATGACCAGGCCTACGCCACCACCTGCGAGCAGATCCGCAGCCGTGGTCTGCACTTCGTGCACGGTCTGTTGATGCCCGGCGTCGATGCCCTGTCGGCGCCGGTGTTCAACGCCATCGGCCAAGTGGCGGCGGTGATGACCGTCGTTGGCCCCACCTCGTTGTTCCATGCCGACGAAGATGGCCCGGCGGCGCAGCACTTGCTGGCGGCGACCCGGGCCGTGAGTTGGCGCATGGGCTATCAGCCCTGAACTAGTCGTGCCACTGGACCAGGGCCAGCGCCACGCGGTTTTCCAGGGCGCGGATCGGTGCGGCGGTACTCAGGTAGTTGTTGCTGATAATAGAAAACACCAGGCGCCGGCCCTGGGCGTCGGTGATGTAGCCGCTCAACGATGACACGCCGGCCATGGAGCCGGTCTTGGCATGCAGGTTATTTTCGGCCGGCGTCCCGCGCAGTCGATAACGCAGGCTGCCGCCGCTTATGCGATCGGTGTTACCGGCGATCGGCAAGGCGTTGTACCAGGCCTCGAACCAGGGTTGTTTGGCCGTCGCCAGCAGCAGATCGGTGAGGTTTTGCGACGACACCAGATTGCGCCGCGACAAGCCCGAACCATCGACCTGGCTCAGCGTCATCGGGTCCAAACCTTGGCGCCGCATAAAGTCTGCCACTGCCGCGACACCGGCCTGCGCCGTCCCTGCATTGGACGCCTTGCGGCCCATGGCCTTGAGGAAGGCTTCGGACATGTTGTTATTCGACAGTTTGAGCAGCGGTGTGAGCAGTGCCTGCAGCGGCGCCGATTGATGCTCGGCCAGCACCCTGGCCGTGACCGGGCTTGCGCCACCGATCACACGCCGCCCCAGCACCTGAATGCCCTGCTGCGCCAACGCCTGCTCAAACAGATTGGCCACCAGTTGCGTCGGCTCCCACACACTCACCCACTGTCGACTTTGCTTGCCCGGCGCCAGCGTGCCGGTGAGCTGCAACAGATTGGTGCCATGCTGGCGGGTGATGCCGTAGTTGTTGCCGGGGCCGCTGACAGCACGGTTGCTCAGTTGCACGTAGTCGGTAGACGGGCTCACCACCACGCTGACCGGTTGGCCAACCCCGCTAGGGGCCTTCGCCGTGACCAGCAACGTCCCCGCATCAAAATCCGTGTTCGGCGATACGGTCAACGCTGAAATCTGCGCACCGTAATAGGTACTTTCATCGTCGTGAGCCCAGTCCACACCCAGGCGCTCGGCGTCGAAAAAGGTATCGTCGAAAACCAGGTCGCCCTGGACCTGACGCACGCCTTGGGCTGCAAGCTGTGCCGCCAATGCCTGGTAATCAGCGAACTGCGTGGTCGGATCACCCAGGCCCTTGAGGTACAGGTTACCGGTGAGGCGCTCGCCTTGCAGCGTGCCATTACTCAGCAATTGGGTAGAAAAACGGTACTGCGGCCCCAGCACATCCATCGCCGCTGCGGTGGTGAGCAATTTGAGATTGGACGCGGGGATCAACCGTGTACGCGAGTTGTGTTGATAGAGCGTGCTACCGCTACGGGCATCACGCACCATCAGGGAAACAGTGGCGCCGTTGAGGGCCGGGTCAGCCAGGAGTTGCTCCAGGGTTGCCGGGGTGGAAGTCGGTGAAACACTCGCGCAACCACCCAGCAAAAAGCTCAAGCACAGCAGATGTAGCCATCGTCCAAAATGCATCAGTATCGTTTCCGCCAAGACATCAATGGCGGCAACGCTACCACAACCCCCTTAGAACTCCAGGGTGCTGGACACCGACACCTGCCGTGCATCGCCCATGGACACAAACAAGCGGCTGGCCGCCGAGGTGTAGTAGACGCGGTCGAACATGTTCTTCACGTTGAGCTGGAACTTGACCTTCTGCCCATCGATCTTGGTGTCGTAGGTGGCGAACGCATCCGCCACGGTATACCCCGGCAAGGTGAAATCGTTGGCCGCATCGCCTGCGCGTGCACCGACGTAACGTGCACCGGTCCCCACCCGCAACTGGTCGCCACCAAAGATGTTGCCGAAGTCATAGGCGACAGCCAACGAGCCGGTGTGCTTGGCGACGTTTTGCAGACGGTTGCCTTCCAGGGTCGGGTCCTTGTCCTTGACGTCCAGCGCATCGGTGTAAGCGTAGCTGCCGATCAGGCTCACCTTGTCGGTCAACTGCCCGGTAGCGTCGAGTTCCAGGCCACGGGAACGCACCTGGCCGGCAATGCTGTAGACGGTGTTGGCGCCTGAGCCAACAGAGACGAGCACGTTGCGCTTGTCGATATTGAACAACGCCGCGCTGGCGGTGATGCGTCCCGGAATGTCGAGCTTGGCCCCCAGTTCCCAGGACTTGGACTCCTCGGGCGTGAGGTCGCCGGTCAAGGTGCTGCCATCGGCCAAGGCGGCGATGGTGGAATTGGGTTTGAACGACTCGGTGTAGCTGCCGTAGAACGACAACTCATCGGTGTAGCGATACACCAGGCCCGCGCGCGGCACCCAGGCCTGGCCGTTGCCGTTGGTGTTGGCCTTGAACGGTACGCCTTTGCCGGCGTATTGGTCATACATCTGGTAGCGCGCGCCGGCGACAAAAATCCACTGTTCGTTCAGGTGGATGGCGTCCTGGAAGAACAACGAATCGCTGCGCAGCAGGTCGGTCTGGGCACTGTCGGCGGGGCTGACGGTCGTGCCCGCCACTTCGTTGCCGTACACCGGATTGTTGTAGTTGAAGCTGGTGGCGCGCGAACTCTGGCGGATCAGGTCGGCGCGGTAGATCTTGCGGTACTCGTCATCCAGGCCGAACACCACATCGTTTTGCAGGCCGAACACATTGACTTTGCCTTCCAGACTCGCCGTGGCGAAGCGGTCCGTAGTGATCGCGCCCTGGGTGCCGTCCATCTTGCGGGTCAGCGTGCCGTTGGCGTTCACCGCACTCACACGCACTTGACTGGCGTCGTAGGTCTCGCGGTTCCAGCTGTAGCCGAAATGGGCTTTCCAATCATCGTTCAGGTCATGATCGGCTTCGAAGCGGTACAGGTCGGAACGGCCTTCCATGTTGTTGAAAGGTTCATCCAGACGGCGTGTGGCTGGGATGTCCAGCGGGTGATTGGTCTTGGGATCGATGGCGGTGCCACGGTCGAACGGCGTGAGAAATTCGCGGTGTTCGTAGGCAAACAGCAATTGGGTGCTGTCACCGTACCAGGCCAGGGACGGCGCGATCAGGCTCTCACGGTGCGTGCCGAAGTTGCGCCAGTAATCTTCGTCTTCATGGTCGACGATCAGCCGGTAGGCCAAGCCGCTGTCGCCAATCGGGCCGGTGGTGTCGAGGCTGCCGCCGCTGCCGTTCTTGCCGTCACCAAAGGTAGAGCCGCGCACGGTCAGGGCAGTGGAGCGCATCAGCTCCGGCTTTTTGCTGACGATGTTCACCACGCCGCCCGGGTCCTGAATACCGTACAGCAGCGACGACGGGCCCTTGAGCACTTCGACGCGCTCGGCCGTAGCATTCAGCGCGCGCCCCTGCACGATGGGCATGCCATCGCGCATGATCGAACCGTTACGGTTGTCGCCGAAGCCCCGCAGCATCACGGCGTCCTGGGTGCTGGCCAAGGTATTGGCCTGGGTGATGCCGCTGATGTTGGCGAGGGCGTCATCCAGATTACGCGGGGTCTGGTCACGCAGTACTTGGGCAGGCACCACGTTGACGGTTTGCGGGGTTTCCAGCAGCAGCGCGTGGGAGCGCATCACCGAACTGGTGGGCGGTGGCTGGTAGCTGGTGCTGTCCTCGACTTGCTGGCCGACACCGCTGATGGTGGTTGCGCCGAGGTTGACCGCGCCCTCCGTCGGCACCGGCTCAAGCGCCAGGGTGCGGGCATCGATCTGACGGAAGGTGAAGCCGGTGTTGCTCAGCAGCCGTTGCAGGGCCTGGGTCGCGCTCATTTGCCCGCTGACCGCCGGGGCACTGAGGCCGTAGGGCGCTTCATCGGTGTAGATCACGCTGATGCCGGTGACGCGGCTGAAATCGCTCAAGGCCTGGGGCAGCGGCTTGGCCGTCAGGGCGAAGTTGAACCGGGCGCTTTGCTGCTCCTGCGCCTGCGCCTGCGCCACACTCAAGGGCAGCAGCGCCAGCCCCGATACCGCCAATACCGAGGCTCCCAGCCACTGTTTAACCCAACCGCCCGCCGTCGACTTCATGCTGTGAGAACCCGTGTAGAAAACGCTGTTAATGCGAATAGATCGCAGTTTCAAGCACTACACGGATGGGCCGTGGATTTACCTCACTTTTATTTGCAACTTTTTTGTTTATTGCGCCTGGATGCAAAACCCCATGCGCGGGAAATGCACATGCAAGGTGCCGCCACGTTCGTCGGTACGGCGCAGGATCAGCTCTTCGCGCCCGGCGAACAGCAGTTCCCCAGCGACCGGGTCGGTGCCGTAGTCGGTGGCGGAAATGGTCACCTGCTGGCCGGCCTTGAAGCCGTTCAAGTCCTCGAACACTTCTTCAGGCAAAACAGCCGGTGCAGCGTTACGCGATACCTCCAAGGCTTGCTCGGCGCTCATCTGGATAGAGGTACCATGGCCGAACCCCAGCACACGGTCCAGCCAGGCAGCGACGGTCGGATAGGCGTCCACCAACGGCGACGTCACTGAAGAGCCTTTGAGGAACCACAGTGGGTGGGCCAGGGCAAAGTCGGCAATCGACGGCTCGCCGAACAGGAAATCCTCCGCCGGGTGCTGCAACTGCTGATGGATGCGATGGATGATCGTCGGCCACTGGTGCTTGGCCTGGTCCAATTGCACACGGGTTGCGGTGCCGCCGCTGAACAGCTTGCTGCGATCCGCCACCAACACCTGGATCATTTCCGGCGGCACCTTGGCAAATTTCACCGCCAGGGATTCCGGCTGGAACACCAGCGCCACAGCATGGGAAAACACCACCGAGTCCGCCCAGGCCGCGAAGCCTTGAGTGACCAGTTCCAGGCCTTGGGGGAACAGTGCCGGCGCAGACTTTTCCTGCTCCAGGCGACGGGCAATCAAGGCGGTGTCACAGTAGATATCTGCGCCGACCTGCAACACCGGGGTCTTGCGATAACCGCCGGTGAGGGCTGTCAGGTCAGGCTTGGGCATGACGGGCGAGATATGCACCGAGTGCCAGGACAATCCCTTGAAACCCAGAAGCAGGCGGGCTTTTTCAGCAAAGGGGGACTGCGGGTAATGGTGGAGGATTAACTCAGACATGCCAGGCTCCGCGCTAGAAATGAACCGCTAGCTTAGCCTGCAACCACAGGAAACGGGGCGATGGGAACCCATCAGTCAAATCAATGAGCCACTGGCCGCCAGGCACTCCTTGGCGCTCTTCTTCAACTTCTTGATCAGGCGTTCCTGGCGCAGCGCTTCGCCCTTGGACGCGCATTGCTCGGTGTACACCAACGCCACGGCAGGGCTCGACAAAAAGAACCGGGCGCCCTTGCCGCTCTGGTGCGAGGCAAAGCGGCGCACCGGGTCATTGCTGATGCCGCAATACAGGGAACCATTGGCGGCGCGCACCAGGTAGACGAACCAGGGTTTGGGTGCGGAAGGATCAGTCACGGGCGATGTCTGCAAACCAGAGGAACGCTAATCTTATCAACGACCGGCCTGGAATGCCTTCAACCCTTTGAGCGCCTGGGCGCGCACGGCGTTTTTCAGCGCAGGCGACCAGCCCAGCAGCAGGCCTTTCAAGCCCAGGGCCTGGCGCGACCAACGCCACAGATCGAAGTGGTCGTGGTGCTCGCAGATTTTGCCATCGCGAAACACGAACCGCGCACCGATGTCGTTGACCACCGTATTGCCGGTGGCGCTGAACAGGTACGTCGCTACCCAATGCGCACTGCCGGTGCTGTCATCGCTGCGCACATGGTCGAAGGTCAGGGAGAAGTCCTTGGCGCGGGTGGTGAGCATGCGCCACATATCCCCGGCATCGCGGCCACGCAGCTCGCCAAAGGCCGGGTCGCTGAACACCACGTCGTCGGTGTAGCAGGCGGCCATGGCTTCGGCGTCCAGGCGCTGGAAGGCGCTGTAGAACTCGGTGATCAGGGCGTTATGGGCATCACTCATGGGCAGGGTCCGCTGGCGTCGAAAAGATAGCCGCACGATAAGCCGCCGGCAGCGCCAAGGCTAGCAACATTCGCCGCGCAAATGGGCGGCTTGCCGCGCCGGGCTCAGGGCACCATGCCGCTGCTGCGGGCATAGGCGAACAGATCCACATCGGTAGAAATGCACAGCCGGTTCATCGCCGTGCTTTTCTGCTTGCTGATGGTCGAAATGCTGCGGTTGACCCGCGCCGCGATCTGGCTGACGGTCATACCGCTGGCGAGCATGCGCACCACTTCGCGCTCCTTGCAGGACAACTGCGGCACGGCTTGCTGGTTACCCGTCCCGGCCTCCGCCAGTTGCGCACGCAAACATTCGCTGACGAAGGTGCGCCCTTCACTGACGGCGGCAATCGCCAGCGGCAGTTCACGGGCCGACGCGCTTTTGGCCAGGACCGCCCGGGCCCCCTGGGCAAACGATTCGCGCAAGGTGGCGACACTGGCAAACATGGTTACCAGAATCACCGGCAAGTCCGGATGCCGGCGCTGCATCAGGCCCAGCAAGCTATAACCGTCGGCTTGCTGGTTACCCGGCATGGCAAAGTCCGTGACCAGGATGTCGCACGGCGTGCTGTCCACCAGCGCCAGCAACTGATCCGGACCGTCGGCCTCGGCAACGACTTTGCATCGGCCATTGGCTTCTATCACCACTTTCTGCCCGATACGCACAATGGGATGATCGTCAGCAATAATTACGCGAAGCATGAGCACCACCATGATGGCAACTTGAATCCGCGCAAAATACTCCCGGATCGGATCAGCAACAACCGCCCCTGAAAGCAGTAATGGCAGATAGCCCAGCAATCCCTGGAAACAGGATTTTGCCCTACAGAAAAAAAGGAAATACCCCACTCCGAAGACCTACAACACACATCAGCATGAACTGTCATCCATTTCCTAACGCCGACAAATAGTTCAAATACCCGATCAAGTCGCTGCGCAATGCGAGCAAGCGCGGAAGGTGCATGGCCACGCCGTCGCGGTTGATCGCTTCGATCAACAGGTGACCGCGCTTTTCCAGCGGTGTGGCACCGAAGAATGCCACGCTGCCGATCAAGCGGTGCAGGTGCTCGACCGTTGCCTGCGCGTGCAGGCCGTCGGTGGCTTGTGCCAGCGCATGCAGATCGATCTCGGCTTCGTACACCAGGCTCGCCAGGATGCCGGGCAACGCCTCCGGGCATCCGAACAGTTGACCCAGCCGTGCGCGACTCGGCCAGCGCCCTTCGACCGCCACCATCGGCTGCACCGCCTCGCTGATACGTGGGCCGGGCAGCCAGTCGCCGAGCACCTGGCGCAGTTGTTGGAAAGTCACCGGTTTGTCCAGCCAGGCATCCATGCCGGCGGCCTGGCACTGCTGGATTTCATGCGCGCCCAGCTTGCCGGTGAACGCGATGACCGGCACGCCCTGCGTTCCGGCGCGCTGTTCGCGGCGGCGCAGTTCGCGCGTCATGGCAAAGCCGTCCATCACCGGCATTTGGCAGTCGCTGAAAATCAGGTCGACACAGGTAACGTCCAGAAACGCCAGCGCGGCCTGGCCATGTGCGCACACTTCAAAAGCCAGCCCCAGCCGCTCGAACATGGCGCCCATCAGCAGGCAGTATGCGGGGTGATCGTCCACCAACAACACTTTGAGCTCACGCCAATGCACGGTCGACGGGGGCTGCGCGACCCGGTCATCCCCTGCTTGGTCGCCTGGGATAGGGTCTGAAGACATGACTACCTCAACTTCAAAAAGCGCGCGGCGCCGGAATCGGCAACCTCAACGGCTGGCACACCATCCACCGACGGAGGGGCCGCGGTTCAAGCGCTGACGCTCAGACCTGTTCGAATGTGCTGTGGAAAAACTATCGGCCGGAACGCTAGTTGAATGAGCGCGCTGAAGCGATACAACAACTACGAAATCCTTAAATTTCCTACACACACTAAAACGAGTTCCGACAAGTCGATTGGGCGTGTGCGACACCCGTTCATTGTCGTATTTGTTGTATTTGCCAGACGCCTTCCCCCCGATAAATTGCCCGGCATCCCCTAAGCGGGACGCGACCGGCCACTCCAGGCGTTCGCCACCTCGTTGCCGACGCGTCCTCCCTTGACCCCTCGGCAATCAGCTTTGCACTGGAAGCTCGATCACATGAAAAAGCCCTTAGCCGCCCTCACCGCCGCCGTCGCCCTTGTCTGCAGCGGCATGACGTTTGCCGCCAGCACCGTGGAACTGGCGGTCGTTGGCGTGATTACCCCGAGTGCCTGCACACCGACGTTGTCCGGCAATGGCCTGGTGGATCACGGCAAGCTCTCGGCCAAAGACCTGAACCTCACCACGGCGACCAACCTGCCCACCGCCCGGCTGCAATTCAACGTCGACTGCGAAGCCCAGACCCTGTTTGCGCTGCGCACCATCGACAACCGCGCCGGGTCGTCGACCAGCAGCTACGGTTACGGCCTGGGCTTGATCAACAACCTGCAAAAAATCGGCACGTTCTGGATTTCCCTCAGGAGCCCGGTGGCCGACAACGTCGCCGCCGAGCCCATCGAGTCATTGGACGGCGTGAGCTGGCGCCCCATCGACGATGTGATGTGGCAGAGCCAGTACCTGGCGGCGTTCGGCGACGGTTCGACGGGGCAAAACCGTAAGCCGATCCCGCTCAAAAACGTGATCGTCGACCTGTTGGTCGACACCCAGATCGCCGCCGCCAACAGCCTGGACCTGAGCAATGAAGTGCTGATCGACGGCTCCACCACGATCGAAGTCAAGTACCTGTGACCCATCCACTCAGGACATTACCCAGAGAGGTTGTTCGTTCCATGGATAAATATGTCCCAGCGCTGCTGGCGAGCCTGTTACTGGCCACTGTGCCCAGCGCCTTGGCTGGCAGCCAAACCGACCTGCGCGTGACCGGCGCGATCACGCCCAAAGCCTGTATCACGGGCTTGTCGAACGACGGCGTGATCGACCACGGCAAAGTCACCGTGCGCGACCTCAACCCGGACCGACACACGCTGTTGCCCCCCAATTCCCTGCACCTGAGCGTGCAATGCGAGGGCTCGACGCTCTTTGCCTTGACCACCATCGACAACCGTCAAGGCACCGCGGTGATTCCCAACCATCACGGCCTGGGCACGACGTCCCAAGGCGAGAACCTGGGCAGCGTGTCCCTGGCTTTGAGCAACCCGGTGGCGGATGAGGCGGCCGCGCGCACCATCGTGTCACTGGATGGCGGCACCAGTTGGGCCGCCGGAACCCAGCTGAGCCACCTCAACCTGCTCGCGGCTGCTTCGGCCGACAACACCACCCGGCCCATGGCGGTGACGCGTTTCGACGCGGACGTTGCGCTCTACACCCGGATCGCCCGCGCCGACGGCCTGACCCTGACCGATGAAGCCCCCCTCGACGGGCACGTGACCGTCGAGGTGCGTTACCTGTAACCCCTGCACCCCCTGTATGCCTATCCTTCCCTGGAGCTTTACCCGCATGAAAAAGTTACTCCACACCAGCGTTGCCGGTCTGTTGATCGCCAGCGCATTACCGGCACTCGCCGCGTCCACCGTGGACCTGACCGTCAAGGGCCTGATTGTGCCCTCGGCGTGTACGCCAAGCCTGTCGGCCAACACCGTCGACATGGGCCGGGTGTCGGTCAAGGACCTTAATCAGGAAAGCCGCACCCTGCTGAACCCGAGCACCTTGTCGCTGAGCGTCGACTGCGAGGCCGCGACGATGTTCGCCATGAAGGCCACCGACAACCGCACTGATTCCAGTGCCAACGCCGGCGAGTTTGGTATCGGCAAGACCGCCGCCGGCGAACCGATCGGCGGCTACGGTCTGTTTCTCGACAACGCCGTGGCCGACGCGGTCGCCGTCCAAACCATTGTTTCTTACAACGGCGGCACCACCTGGTTCACTCATTATGAAGACGACCTTTGGCAATCCACGAGTCTGATCTCGATCAAGGCAATCGGTACGGCGTCAACACCCATCCCGGCCAAGAACACGCTGATGGCGCTTTCCGTCAACCCGTTCATCCACCCGGCAAAGAACGTGACCATCAGCGAAGACACCGCGATCGATGGTTTGGCCACCATCGAAGTCAAGTACCTGTAACGCCACTGCCCTTCCCGAAGCCCGTATCGCCGTTCACCTGTATGGGCTGGGCATGCCCCCTTTCCCTGGAGCTTTACCCGTGATGAAAAAACTACTCAGCACCAGCGTTGCCGGCCTGTTGATCGCCAGCGCATTCCCGGCATTCGCCGCATCCACCGTCGACCTGAGCGTCAAGGGCCTGATCGTACCCTCGGCGTGTACGCCAAGCCTGTCGGCCACCACCGTCGACGTCGGCCGGATTTCGGTCAAAGACCTGAACCCGGAGGCGTCAACCTGGCTGACCCCGGCCACCCTGCAATTGGGCATCGACTGCGAGGCACCGACACTGTTTGCCATGCAGACCACTGACAACCGGGCAGACTCCGGTGACATCGGCCGATATGGCATCGGCAAGACGCTCGCGGGTGAGCGTATCGGTGGTTACATCATGCTCCTCGACAAAGGGGTCGCCGACGGGGCTGCCGTCACACATATCTTCTCGATGGACAACGGCGCCAGTTGGGGCACCCATGATCCGGACACTAACTGGTCAAAAAACCTCATTATTTCAATCCGCGACCCCAACGCAGGGCGCATCCCTGTCGCGGCCAAGAACACTGCGATGGAGCTCGCGGTAAGGCCGTTCATCCTGGCGGCAAAGAACCTGACGCTCACAGACGATACCCCGATTGATGGCTCGGTCACGATCCAAGTCAAGTACCTGTAACGCCGCCTGAGCCGATGCCCGTACCACCGTTCAACACCAGGTAACTTACGCCATGAACCTGCTTATTCGCTTGCCGGCCCTCGCCTCGCTGTTGCTGACGACGCCCTTGGCCTTCGCCCTCTCGACTGTGGAGTTGGACGTCAACGGGCGAATAACCCCCAGCGCCTGCACCGTATCGTTGTCGGACAACGGCCTTGTCGACCACGGCAGGATCCTCGCGACGACACTGCACCCCAGTGAGTACACCGTGCTGCCGAATCAGCAAATGGGCTTGAGCATCAGTTGCGAAGGACCGGTGTTGTTCGCTCTGGTGGGCATCGACAACAAACGCGAGTCATCGCTGGCGCCGGACTACTTCTATGGGCTGGGCATGAACCCCCACGCCCCCGACGAACGCCTCGGCTCGGTCAGCCTGTCATTGCGCGGGCCGGTTGGCGATTCGCAGTTGATGCAGACCCTGACCTCATCCGACCAGGGCGCCACCTGGAAACCCGAGCCTTACGTGTACCCCGGCCTGTTCATGGGCTTCGCCCACGCTGGCGATGCGTTGCCCGCGCCGATCCGGCTGCTGGTGGCCTCTCTGCGGGTCGACACCTCGATCAGCCCGGCCAACACCTTGACGCTCCACGAAGAGGTGCCCCTCGATGGCTCGATCACGCTGAACCTGCGTTACCTCTGACCCTGCGTCGTCAGCGCCCCGGTCACGTGCCGAGCACATGGCGGCCCCCTTGAAGCACCTTGTATTGAAGAGCCCTGTTATGAACCTGTTTCTTTCCGTTTGGCGTGCGATGCCGCGCCTCTGCTGCGTGGCACTGGCCGTCTTCGGCGCAACCGTCGCGCGTGCCGACGGCATGGTCCCGGACACCTCGGTGGTGATCGTCAACGAGGCCGACGGCGAGGCTACGGTCTCGGTCACCAACACCGACAACAAAATGGCCCTGCTGCACGTCACCCTCGAAAACATTCCCGAGGACAGCGACACCTTGCTGTTCGTGACCCCACCCCTGACCCGCGTCGAAGCGTCCAAGAGCCAGCTGGTGCGCTTCATCCTGCAAACCCAGGCGCCGCTGCAAACCCAGCGCCTCAAGCGCGCGATATTCGAAGGCATGCCCGCCCAACGCGACCCGGCCCAGGCCGGGCGCGCGCAAGTGGGCGTGACCGTACGCCAGAACCTGCCGGTGATCATTCATCCCAAGGGGCTGGCACCGAATCGCACACCGTGGCTGGGCCTGAGCTGGACCTTGAAGGCCGACCAACTCAGCGTCCACAACCCTACCCCGTATGTAGTGCGCCTGGCCCAGGAGCTGCAACTGCTGCCCGGCAATGCCTCGGCGATGCTGCCGCGCACCTATGTGCTGCCCGGCGAAACACTGACCATGACCGCCAGCGGCACCGGCACCGGCGCCACCCGCGTGCGCCTGCAACCGGCCACCGTGTATGGCTTTGCCGTCGAGCCCCACGACGCGCCCATAACCCTGTGATGCAACGGCGCCCAGGGATGCAACGGCGCCACGATAACGAAGTGGCCACCCACTGAAGGCCACCGGGAAGACCTGACGCGATAGGGAATCACGCCGGGTACTTCCATCATCCGAGTGCATTTGTGTGAACACAGTCATTCATTACCGTGACGGCAAAGCCGTGCCCGGCGTTTCACCACACCTCGCCTTGCTTGTGCTGACACTCAGCCTGGGGTTGCCGACAAACCTGGCCTGGGCACAGACGCCGTCGTCGAGCGATTCCTTTGACCCACAGACCCTGCTCCAGCGCGGCATCGACCCTGAACTCGCGAGCCTGCTGATGCAGGCCCCGCGGTTTACCCAAGGCCGCCACGCGCTCAACCTGACGGTCAACGGCCAGCGGCACGGGCGCGTCGATGTGAGCATCGATCAGCACGGCGCAACCTGCTTCGACCCGCCGCTGCTGAACGCCGCGCAGTTGGTGACGCCGTCTTCGGGCCCGGCCGAGGAAAGCCGTTGCTACGACTTTCTCCAGCAATACCCGCAAACCGTGATTGAGCATGACCCGGCCAACCTGAACCTGAACCTGGTGGTACCGACCCAGGCGCTGCGCCCGGTCACCCAGGACATTTCCGGCTATCAGACCGGCGGGTTTGCCGCGCTGCTCAACTACGACGTGACCGGTCTGTACAACCACTACGGCGACGACGCCAGCCGCTTCGGCTCGGCCAATACCGAGGTCGGCTTCAATGCCGGCGACTGGATCGTGCGCAGCCGCCAGGTGCAGACCTGGCAAGACAGCACCTCAAGCACCACCCACCTGGACGCCTACGCCCAGCGCACCTTCGCCAGCCACCAGGCGGTGTTGCAGGCCGGGCAGATCAACCTCTACAACCCGGTGCTCGCCGGGGCACAAATCACCGGCGTGCAAGTGCTCACCGAACAGGCCCTGCAAGATCAGAACCAGGGCGCGACCATCCATGGCATCGCCAATGGCCCGGCCCAGGTGGAAGTGCGCCAGAACGGCACGTTGATTCACTCCACGGTGGTGCCCGCCGGTCCGTTCAGCCTGAGCAATGTGCCGCGGCTGAATGGGCGCTCCGACGTCGAAGTCACGGTCAAGGAAAGCACCGGCGAGGAACGCCGGTTCACCGTGCCCGCCGCCATGCTCGGCCTGGGCCTGCCCGCGCCTGGTTACTCGGTGGCGGCCGGGCGGGTGCGCAATATCGGCGACGGCCCAGGCGCTGAACCCTGGGTGGTGAGTGCGGGCTGGAGCGCCTCGCCGCATCCGCAGGTCAGCTTCGGCAGCGGGCTGTTGGCGGCCGAGGATTATCGCTCGGCGGGCCTGAGCCTGGGGCTGTTGCCTTGGCAGGATAGCCAGGTGCAAGTCGCCGTGGTCGCCTCCGAAGCCTCGCGGCGCACCCAGGAGCGCGGTGTGCAGACCGACCTGTCGTGGTCGCAGAAACTGAGCGAGCGCTGGGCCTTCACGGCGGCCAATTCCTGGCGCACCTTGGGCTACCGCGACCTCAGCGAGTCGACCTACGTCGTCGACACCCGCGAGCAGCAACGCACGCGCTACCGCGACCAGCAGAGCGCCACCACCTCGTGGTCGCATCCGTGGCTGGGCGCCTTCAGCGCGGGGTTTTCGCGTTCGTCCTCGTTCCAGGGCGACAGCAGCAGCCGTGCCCTGGCGTCCTGGGGCACGCAAATCGCCGGCATGTCGGTGTCCGCCACCGCCGAATGGCACATGGGCGGGCGTCGCTATAACGACGACAGCCTGTACCTGACGGTCAGCCTGCCCCTGGGCGAAAGCCGCCGAGGCCGCGCGTGGGTGCGCAATTCCGGTGGCGAGCACCGCACCGGGCTTGGGCTCAACGAACAGATCAACGACCATTTGGCGTATCGGGTCGGCGTCGAACATGACACCCGCGACCGCGAGGTCGAGTCGTCCCTGGGCGTTTCGGCCCTGCCGTTCTACAGCCAGCTGGACTTCAACTACACCCGCTCCGACGCCGAACGCTCCAGCTACCAGGGCGGCGCACGCGGCGCGGTGGTGCTGCACGGCGACGGGTTGACGTTCTCGCCCTACCCGGTGCGCGACACCTTTGCCGTGCTGTCGGTGGGCGACATGGCCGGAATCAAGGTCAATACCCCCAGCGGCCCGGTGTGGACCGACTGGCAGGGTCAGGCCGTCGCGCCCCAGCTCAGCGCCTATGGGCGCAGCCCTCTGGAAGTGCAAACCCGCTCGCTGCCGCGCAATGCCGACATCCACAACGGGCTCGCGGTGGTCTCGGCAGGGCGCGGCGCGGTGGACCGCATCGAGTTCGGAGTGTCGCTCACCCGCCGCGCGCTGCTGACCCTGGACACCCCGATGCCACGCGGCTCGACCGTGACCACCGAGGACGGCGAGTTCATCACGCTGGTCCAGGAAGGCAACCAAGTGTTCTTGTCCGACGTGCTCGACACCCGTTCGCTTTGGATCAAGGCCGCCGATCAGCCGCGCTGCCACTTGCGCTTTGAACTGCCGGCCAAGGCCGACCCCCACGTGTATTTCGAAACCGCCCCGGCCCGCTGCCAGCGGCCTTGAGGAACGCCCCATGAAACGTCACCACTGCCTGGCAGCCCTGCTGCTGTGTACCGGCACCGCCCTGGCCCAGGACGACTGCCGCCTGGACCTGAGCGAATCGCGCCTGGATTTTGGCCTGATGAACCGCGCCATTGCGTCAACGCCGACCGCCGAGCGACTGCTCGGTGAACGACGCCTGTCCTTGACCCTCAACTGCCCGGAAACCGCCGACATGAGCCTGTTCTACCGCGCTCTGGCCGCCGGCACCGAGCGTTTGCGCTTCACCGACGGTGGCAGTTACCGCGTGCAAGTGCATGACGCCGTGCTCGATGGCCGCGCGGTGCAACTGGGCCTGCTCGCCGGCCCCGGCCAGGCGCCCGCCCAGGTGGCGGCGAGCCTGACTTGGCGCGCCGACCATGGCATCGTCCCGCTGCACGACGGCCAGCCCGTCGCCGGGCGCAGTTTTTCTGCACAACTGCAGGTCAATGCCTGGGCCCGGGAAGAGGCGTTTCGGGTGCGCGATGCCGAGACCTGGGACGCCTCGGCGCTGGTCGATGCCCCCGCGTCCGGACGCTCGCGCGAGCTGCATCTGCAAGCGCGCTTCGCGCCAGCGGCCTGCACGCCCACCCTGGCCAACAACGGCACGGTGGACTTTGGCAAGTTGTCGGTCAGCGATTTGCGTCGCGACAAAGACACCGCCCTGCCCGCCCGCGCGTTGGGTCTCACGGTCAGCTGTGACGGCCCGACCCCGTTTGCCCTGGTCATGCACGACAACCGCGCCGGCTCAGCCACCGGCGGCATCGATGAAACCGCCTACGGCCTGGGCCTGGATGCACGCGGGCAGAAAATCGGCCGCTATTACCTGTTGGTCGACCCCGCCCAGGCCAGCGCCGACAACCTGCCACAGCTGTATCGCACCGACTCCACCACCGGCGGCGCCGCCTGGAGCAACGCCAGCGCCAGCACAATTCCCCTGGGCGCACGCAGCCTCCTGGGGTTTACCGCCACAACCGGCAGCACAGAAGGCCCGACGGCCCTGCAAAACCTCAGCGCGCTACTCAGCCTGAAAGCCTTTGTCGCGCCGCTCGACAGCCTGGACCTGAGCAGTGAAGTGCGGCTCGACGGTTCGGCGACCCTGGAAATCACCTACTTCTAAGCACCTCGGAGGCTCCCATGATTACTCGCTACCTGATCCTCGTACCCCTGCTGTTCAGCCAACCGGCGCAGGCCGCCGCTGTCGACCTGAACGTCAACGGCACAATCACCCCGGCGTCCTGTGTGCCGAGCCTGTCGGACAACGGGCAGGTGGACTTCGGCAAGATCGCCCAGCAAGACCTCAACCTCACGACGGGCACGCGGCTGCCGCTCAAGTCCCTGGGCCTGACGGTGACCTGCAACGGCCCGGTGCGTTACGCATTGCGCATGCGCGACAACCGCGACGGCACCGCCTACGTCAACAGCGAGATTTATTACGGATTGGGCCTGGACAACAGCGCGAACAAGATCGGCGTGTACTCAGTGACGTTCGATCCAACGCTGACCGTGGTGGACGCCGTGGCCGAGGTCTACGGCACCGAATCCACCACCGGCGGCCTGGCCTGGCGCACGGCCAACCGCAACCCGATCGACGTGGGCGCCAAAAGCCTGCTGGGCTTCACCGATACTGCGGGCAGCACCGCCGGCCCCATGGCGATCCAGAACCTGACCAGCACGCTGACCCTGGAGACGGTGATCAACGCCAAACAGAATCTGGACCTGAGTACCGACATCCTCATGGACGGTTCGGCGACCCTGGAGGTGGTGTACCTCTAGACTTTTTCGCTGCACACGCCGACGTACTTGGCCCGCCCCGCACCGAGACCGGCGACGATGGCGCCCAGGCCGATCACCGCGAAAACCCAGCCGGTGGCGGCCCAGCCACCGGTCCAATCGTGAATCAGGCCCACCGCGAGCGGGCCAAGGGACGCCAGGGTGTAACCGATACCTTGGGCCATGCCCGACAGGTTGGCGGCGACGTGGGCATCCCGCGAACGCAGCACGATCAAGGTCAGCGCAAGGCTGAACGTGCCGCCCTGCCCCAGGCCCAGCAGGATCGCCCAGCCCCACAGCCCGTCGAGCGGCGCATACAGGCAGCCCATCAGCCCGCCGAGGGTCAGCAGCATCACCACCACGATGGCCAGGCGCTGGTCCTTGCCGCGCGTGGCCAGCCACGGCGCGGTGAGGGCGCTGAGCAGTTGCACGATGATCGAACCGGACAGCGCCAGCCCGGCGTCGGTGGCGCTCAGGCCGCGGTCGATGAGGATCGACGGCACCCAGCCGAACACGATGTAGGCCAGGGACGATTGCAGGCCCATGTACAAGGTCACTTGCCAGGCCAGCGGATCACGCAGCAAGCCCTTCACCCGGTAGGCAACGCGATGCGCGCCATGCTTGTGCCCGATTTGCGGCAACCAGCACAACGCGGCCAGCAACGCCGGCAGCATCCAGAAGCCCAACCCGATGCTCCAACGGTGGCCGAAGTAGTCGCTCAAGGGCACCGAGGCCCCCGCCGCCAACGCCGCGCCCAGGCACAGCGCCATGGTGTAGACCCCGGTCATGGTGCCCGCCTGTCTGGCGAAGTCGCGCTTGACGATACCGGGCAACAACACGCCGATGATGCCGATGCTGGCGCCGGCGATCAGGCTGCCAACAAACAAGCCGACTTCTCCGAACGCACTGCGCAGCACAATACCGCCGGCCAGCATCAGCAAAATCCCCAGCACCACCCGCTCGGCGCCGAAACGCCGGGCAAGGATCGGCGCCAGCGGCGCGAACAGACCCAGGCACAGCACCGGCAAGGTGGTCAGCAAACCGGCCCTGGCCGCCGACAACCCCAGGCTGCTGGAAACCTCACTGAGTAGCGGCGACAGGCTCGACAGGGCCGGGCGCAGGTTCAGCGCCACCAGCACCAGGCCCAGCAGCAATAGCCACGGCCGGCTCACTGGCGGGGGGCTGTGCTGGACCTCATCGTCATCGGCCTCGGCGTCAATCAGCAGTTGTTCCAACTCAGGCGTGCGTGGGGCATCAGGGTTCATTGATCAACTGCCGGCAAAGGGATTTGGCGCGCTCCGCATCTTGCTGTGCGACGGCATCAAGCAGGGCGGTGTGCAGGTCGAACACCGCTTGGCGGCGCGGCGAGAGGTTCAGGGTCTGGCGCAGTTGCGCGCCGATGATGCTGGAAAAGTATTGGTACAACTCGCTCAACGCCGGGTTGTGCGCCGCGTCCACCAACTGTTGGTGGAATACCAGATCGGCGCTGATGTAGGCCTCCAGTTCCCCGTGGTACAGCGCGGCGCTGGTGTCGAGCGCCGCGCGCAACCGATGCAGGTCTTGCTCGGTACGACGCAGGGCGGCCAGGCCGATGGCCTCCACTTCCAGGATCTGCCGCGTCTCCTGCGCCTGCTCCAGAGTGCAATGGGACAACGCGCGCATGGCGCCCAGCGGGTCGGTCATCGAGCGCAGGTAACTGCCGTCGCCCTGACGGATCTCGATCAAGCCGGAAAACGCCAATACGCGCATGGCTTCGCGCACGGTATTGCGGCTGATGCCCAACTCTGCGGAAAGCTCGGGCTCGGTGGGCAGGCGCTCGCCGATGGCCCATATGCCCTGGCTGATGCGCTGGCGCAGTTGCTCCAGGGCCTGGTCGACCAGAGAGCGTTTGATCAGGGGGGCGATGTCTGTCATAGGATTTTGCGCTTTCGTCCCATCATAGGATGAATTTTCCTACAGCCTATTCGGACTGACCTACAAAGGCAACGCACTAGGGGTTCTTAGGTAGGAAAAAGGAGCGGTATTTTCGATTGACGCACAACAACTCGCCCTACAAGCCTCCTGAAAATTTTCAGCAGGCAAAAATAAACCCGGCACTTGGCCGGGTTTATTTTTTCAGACATCGATCAATGCAAAATCTGGCTCAAGAACAACTTGGTCCGGTCATTCTGCGGGTTGTCGAAGAAGTCATTTGGCGCCGCCTGTTCCACGATCTCGCCCTTGTCCATGAAGATCACACGGTTGGCCACGGTGCGCGCAAAGCCCATTTCGTGGGTCACGCACAACATGGTCATGCCGTCTTCAGCCAGACCGATCATGGTGTCCAGAACTTCCTTCACCATTTCCGGATCGAGTGCCGAAGTCGGCTCATCGAACAGCATGATTTTCGGCTTCATGCACAGTGCACGGGCAATCGCCACACGCTGTTGCTGGCCGCCAGAGAGCTGGCCCGGAAACTTGTGCGCCTGCTCCGGGATGCGCACGCGCTCCAGGTAGTGCATGGCGATTTCCTCGGCCTTGCGCTTAGGCATCTTGCGCACCCACATCGGCGCCAGCGTGCAGTTCTGCAGGATGGTCAGGTGTGGGAACAGGTTGAAGTGCTGGAACACCATACCCACTTCACGGCGGATCGCTTCGATCTGCTTGAGGTCGTTGGTCAGCTCCACGCCATCGACCACGATGCGGCCCTGCTGGTGCTCTTCCAGACGGTTGAGGCAGCGGATGGTGGTGGACTTGCCCGAACCCGACGGGCCGCACAGCACGATACGCTCGCCTTGCTTGACGTTGAGGTTGATGTCTTTCAACACGTGGAACTGGCCGTACCACTTGTTGACGCCCTGCATCTGGATAATGCCTTCAGGGCTCACAGGCTGTTTGATCGCTTCGCTCATAACATCAACTCCTAACGCTTGTGGCCAGTGTCGAGCTTGTGTTCCAAATGAATGGAATAGCGCGACATACCAAAACAGAAAATCCAGAACACCAGGGCCGCGAACACGTAGCCTTCAGTGGCCATGCCCAACCATTTCGGGTCGGCGGCGGCTTGTTTGACGCTGTTGAGCAGGTCGAACAGGCCGATGATGATCACCAGGCTGGTGTCCTTGAACAACGCGATAAAGGTGTTAACGATGCCGGGGATCACCATCTTCAGGGCTTGCGGCAGAATCACCAGGCCCATCGAACGCCAGTAGCCGAGGCCCATCGCAGCGGCCGCTTCGTACTGACCTTTGGGAATCGCCTGCAAGCCACCGCGCACCACTTCAGCCACGTAGGCCGACTGGAACAGGATCACGCCGATCAGCGCCCGCAGCAGTTTGTCGATGCCCATGCCTTCCGGCAGGAACAACGGCAGCATCACCGAGGACATGAACAGCACAGTGATCAACGGTACACCGCGCCAGAACTCGATGAAGGTCACGCAGACCACCCGAATCGCCGGCATGTTCGAGCGCCGCCCCAACGCGAGCATGATGCCCAGCGGCAAGGCGCCGGCGATGCCGACAGTGGCGATTACCAGGGTCAGCATCAGGCCGCCCCATTGGCTGGTCGCCACGTTGGTCAGGCCAAACGCCCCGCCGTGTAGCAGGAAGAACGCGATGATCGGGTACAGCACCAGGAAACCCAGGCCGTAGACCGCCTTGCGCTGGAAACGCGAGATAAACAACGGCGCCACACCGACGATGGCCAGCCACACGGTCAGGTCCACGCGCCAGCGCAGGTCGCCGGGGTAGTAGCCGTACATGAACTGCCCGAAGCGCTGTTGGATAAACACCCAGCAGGCGCCCTCTTTGGTGCAATCGGCACGCGTGGTGCCAACCCAGTTGGCGTCGATGATCGCCCAGCTCAGGATCGGCGGCACCACCAGGTAGATCAGGTAGAACGCCAACAGCGTCAGCAGGGTGTTGAGCCAGCTGGAAAACAGGTTGGCGCGCATCCATGCCATCGGCCCGAACACTTTGTTCGGCGGCGGCATATCCGGTTTGAAAGTATGTGAACTCATGGGCGTTTCCTCACCGCTCGATCAGCGCAATGCGCTTGTTGTACCAGTTCATCAGCAGGGAAATGCTGATGCTGATCGCCAGGTACACGCTCATGGTGATGGCAATGACTTCGATGGCCTGGCCGGTCTGGTTGAGCACCGTGCCGGCAAACAACGAAACCATTTCCGGGTAACCGATACCGGCTGCCAGCGACGAGTTTTTCGCCAGGTTCAGGTATTGGCTGGTCAGCGGGGGAATGATCACCCGCAGGGCCTGCGGAATGATGACCTTGCGCAGCGTCGGCCCAGGGCGCAGGCCCAGTGAGCGCGCGGCTTCGGTCTGGCCGTGGCTGACGGACTTGATACCCGAACGCACGATCTCGGCGATAAACGCTGCCGTGTACACGGTAAGCGCCAGGGTCAATGCCAGCAGTTCAGGGATCAGTACCCAGCCGCCGACAAAGTTGAAACCTTGCAGCTTGGGCATTTCCCAGTGCAGCGGTGCACCGAAGATCAAGGCGCACAACGCCGGGATCACGATGAACAACGCCAGGCCCGCCCAGAACTTATGGAACGGTACGCCGGTGGCTTCAAAGCGCTTGTTGGCCCAACGCGCCATCAGCACGATTGCCACGATGGCAACCACGATGCTGACCACAAATGGCCAGAAACCGTCAGCGGCAATCGCTGCCGGCATGTTCAGGCCACGGCTGCTGACAAAGAAGGTGTCGCCGAAGTTGTGGCTGTTGCGTGGCCCCGGCATGGTCAGGAACACCGCGAAGTACCAGAACAGGATTTGCAGCAGCGGCGGGATGTTGCGGAACACTTCCACATACACGGTCGCCAGCTTGTTGATCATCCAGTTCGGCGACAACCGCGCCACGCCGATGACGAACCCGAGCAGCGTCGCCAGGATCACGCCGATAAAAGTCACCAGCAAGGTGTTGAGCAAACCGATCACAAACACCCGGGCATAACTGTCCGATTCGGTGTAGTCGATCAAATGCTGCGCGATGCCGAAGCCGGCACTGCGTTCAAGAAAGTCGAAACCCGAGGTAATGCCTCGGTGCTGAAGGTTGGTCTGGGTGTTGTTGAAGAGGTACCAGCCCAGCGAGACCACCGCCACAATCGTGATGATCTGGAAGAGCCACGCACGCAATTTGGGATCGCTGAAGCTGAGCTTCTGCTTGGGTGCGCCGATTTGTTTTTGCATGAAATGCCCCGAAAATAATGGAACAGAACATCACCCGGCGGTTGGCCCACCGGGTGACAGAACCATCAGCGATCAGCGCACAGGGGGTGCGTATTGAATGCCGCCGTTGTTCCACAGCGCGTTCAGGCCACGGTCGATTTCCAGCGGGGTGCTCTTGCCCAGGTTGCGCTCAAACACTTCACCGTAGTTACCGACTTGCTTGACGATCTGTACGACCCAGTCTTTCTTCACTTTCAGGTCTTTGCCGTATTCGCCGTCAGCACCGAGCAGACGTGCAACGTCCGGGTTCTTGGTGGACTTGGCTTCAGCTTCAACGTTTTTCGAAGTGATGCCGGCTTCTTCAGCGTTGAGCATGGCGTAGCCAACCCAGCGCACGATGGCCAGCCACTCGTCGTCGCCGTTACGCACGACGGGGCCCAATGGCTCTTTGGAAATGGTTTCCGGCAGTACCACGTAGTCTTTCGGTGCGGCCAGCTTGCTGCGCTGGGCGAACAGTTGGGACTTGTCGGAGGTCAGCACGTCGCAACGCCCGGACTCCAGCGACTTGGCGCTTTCGTCGGAGGTATCGAAGGTGATCGGGGTGTATTTCAGGTTGTTGCCGCGGAAGTAGTCGGAAACGTTCAGCTCAGTGGTGGTACCGGCCTGGATGCAGATGGTTGCACCGTCCAGCTCTTTGGCACTTTTCACGCCCAGCTTGTTGTTTACCAGGAAGCCGATGCCATCGTAATAAGTGATGAAGCCTGGGAATTTCAAGCCCATGCCGGCGTCGCGGGAGCTGGTCATGGTCGTGTTACGGGACAGAATGTCGACTTCGCCGGACTGAAGCGCGGTGAAACGCTCCTTGGCATTCAACTGGCTGAATTTGACCTTGGTAGCGTCGCCGAAAACGGCAGCGGCCACGGCGCGGCACACATCAGCGTCGATCCCGAGGATCTTGCCGCTGGCATCCGGCACCGAGAAACCCGGCAGGCCGTCACTCACGCCACATTGCACAAAGCCTTTCTTCTGCACGGCATCCAGAGTGGCGCCGGCTTGGGCGAAACCGCTGACACCCAGAACGGCCGCCGCGGAAACGATGGCCAGGGTGGATTTCAATACCTTCATTCAAACCTCCAGTTTGCTCTTGTTGTGTCGGAGCTCGAACCTCAGCGCACCCTTATGAGGCGATATCGACCCGTGTTGGCTTTTTTTAGGGTCAAGCGGCATGAAGTTGTCGCAGTAATTCCAGCTTGTTTCCTACAAGCGGCATGCACTGATAGTGTTACCGCTTGAGGAAAGTTCTGACATCGACCTACACGTAGCAAGGCGCGTACCAGAGTGCTGGCTGAGCCGTTTCAGCCCATGATCAAGTGCAAAAGATTCAACCTTGCGACATTCTCTTAACAGATCGACAAGCCACGCACCGTTCCGTCGCACTTAATCGGAGCGCACGCACATTAATGGAGCAGACATGACCGACCCCTTGATTCTTCAGCCCGCCAAGCCCGCAGATGCCTGCGTAATCTGGTTGCATGGCCTGGGTGCCGATCGCTACGACTTCCTGCCGGTGGCCGAGGCGCTACAAGAAAGCTTGCTGACCACTCGCTTCGTTTTGCCTCAGGCACCGACCCGTCCGGTGACGATCAACGGGGGCTATGAAATGCCCAGTTGGTACGACATCAAGGCCATGAGCCCGGCCCGTTCGATCAGCCTGGAAGAACTGGAAGCATCATCAAAAATGGTCACGGACCTGATCGAAGCGCAGAAGAGAACCGGAATAGACGCTTCGCGAATTTTCCTCGCCGGTTTTTCCCAGGGCGGCGCCGTGGTTTTCCACACCGCATTCCTGAACTGGGAAGGTCCCTTGGGTGGCGTGATCGCCCTCTCCACCTATGCCCCTACGTTCAGCGACGAGCTGGAATTATCAGCCAGCCAACAGCGCATTCCCGCCCTGTGCCTGCACGGCCAGTACGACGATGTGGTACAGAACGCCATGGGCCGCAGCGCTTACGAGCATTTGAAAACCCGTGGTGTCACCGTGACATGGCAGGAATACCCAATGGGCCACGAAGTGTTACCCGAGGAGATACGCGATATCGGTGCCTGGTTGACCGTTCGCCTGGGCTGAAAACCACAGTTTATGTAGCTGTATGACAGACGCACTACGCCGCGCCCGATTCTTGCATTACACTGGCCGGCGTACATTCCTTAACCAATTAATGAGATCACCGTGCTCAAAGCACTCAAGAAGATGTTCGGCAAAAGCGAGGCTGAGCCGCTCGCGCCTGATTCCAGTGCTCCTGCTCCGACAGCCGGTAGCCGCAATGACGGCAAACAGCCCGCACGGCACGCACCGGCTGCCCAGCCAAAGAAGCCAACGGTGACACCGCCTGAACAGGCAAAGCCGGTTGAACCCGCTGCCGCGCCAGTGGCACCGAAGCCACGTCGCGAACGTGCGCCAACGCCGCCGGTGATCCCATGGAAACTCGAAGACTTCGTCGTCGAGCCGCAGGAAGGCAAGACGCGCTTCCACGATTTCAAATTGGCGCCTGAACTGATGCACGCCATCCAGGACCTGGGATTCCCGTACTGCACACCGATCCAAGCGCAGGTGCTGGGCTTCACCCTGGCCGGCAAAGACGCCATCGGTCGCGCACAGACCGGCACCGGCAAGACCGCCGCGTTCCTGATCTCGATCATTACCCAGTTGCTGCAGACGCCGCCGCCGAAAGAACGCTACATGGGTGAGCCGCGCGCGCTGATCATCGCCCCGACCCGGGAGCTGGTGGTACAGATTGCCAAGGACGCCGCAGACCTGACCAAGTACACCGGCCTTAACGTAATGACGTTCGTCGGCGGCATGGACTTCGATAAACAGCTCAAGCACCTCGAAGCCCGTCACTGCGACATTCTGGTAGCCACGCCGGGCCGACTGCTGGACTTCAACCAGCGCGGCGACGTGCACCTGGACATGGTAGAAGTGATGGTACTGGACGAAGCCGACCGCATGCTCGACATGGGTTTCATCCCACAAGTGCGTCAGATCATTCGCCAGACCCCGCCGAAATCCGAGCGTCAGACCCTGCTGTTCTCCGCGACCTTCACCGAGGACGTGATGAACCTCGCCAAGCAGTGGACCACCGACCCGTCCATCGTCGAGATCGAAGCGGAAAACGTCGCCAGCGAGAACGTCGAGCAACACATCTATGCCGTGGCCGGTGCCGACAAGTACAAGCTGCTCTACAACCTGGTCAACGACAACGGTTGGGAGCGCGTGATGGTGTTTGCCAACCGCAAGGACGAAGTGCGCCGCATCGAAGAACGCCTGGTGCGTGACGGCGTCAACGCTGCGCAACTGTCGGGCGATGTGCCACAGCACAAGCGCATCAAGACCCTCGAAGGCTTCCGCGAAGGCAAGATCCGCGTGCTGGTGGCCACCGACGTGGCCGGTCGCGGGATTCACATCGATGGCATCAGCCATGTGATCAACTTCACCCTGCCGGAAGTGCCGGACGATTACGTACACCGTATCGGCCGTACCGGTCGTGCCGGGGCGGCGGGTGTATCGATCAGCTTTGCCGGGGAAGATGACTCGTATCAGTTGCCGTCGATCGAGACGCTGCTGGGGCGCAAGATCAGCTGTGAAACGCCGCCGACGCACCTGTTGCGCCCTGTCGAGCGCAAACGCCCGTAAGCCTGAACCAAGGACGAAGAAGCAGGGCTTTATGTACCTGCTTTTTTGTCCACTATTTCCAGCGGAGCGACATCGCCGCAACGCTTTCCACGTTGCTGATGTGTTTGAATCACCCTTACCGTTGTGGTGCCGCCTGGTAAAGCTCACTCAGGATCGGCTGACGAATACGTAAAGCCTCCTCCCTGAACGCCAGATAAAACCGGTTTGCGGTGTCTGGCATGTCGGCGATGTGCGCCAGCTCCGAACGTGATTGCGACTGCGCCTCACGTCTTTCCCCCTTAGTCGCGTCGTCCACTTCGGAAGGGGAGTCGAGAGCGTCGTAACGCGCCACCAACGAGCGCATCAAATTAGCCGTTCTGACAAATGCTCGTGTGGAACCGAACGCCTTACTGCTAGTGGTCACCGCTTTACCGAATTTAAAGGTTCGACCCAAGATTAATTTGCTCCCACTCCTCAGCGCCTCACGCAGTGGGACGTCGACAACAAAACCAGCTGTGTTCTTCCCTACATCCACCCCCGTCTTCGCCGCGCCATACGCTTTACTCGCAGCCCCCCAGGCGTTGTACCCACTGGCTGACCAACTGGCGATGGAAAAGGAGAAAGACGCCCACCCCAGATTTTTAATGTGATGGGAGCGATCCCATCCGTTTGCGTTATCAACCGCTTCTATACTCAGTGCGGTCACCCCTAAGATGTTGCCAATGACACCCATCGTCGCTCCGACGACGGCTACTATCTGGGCCGAGGTAACGGCGGCTAAACCAGCAGCAGCAATGCCTGCCAAACCTGCCCCCAGTGTCACAACGCCAAACGCCAACGCAGCCCCTGTGAAAGCCCACTTCAACCAGGTCGGCCACAACCCGCTGGGGTCCATCATGTTGGTCGGATTACACGCAGCGTACCCATAACCATTGACCCCACCTTCATCGAAAGGGCTCAGCGGATCAGCCTGCAGAAATATCATCAGGCGCGGGTCATAGGCGCGCACGCCGCTGCCGAGGACGTAGAGGTTGGTCGCTACGTCCAGTCGCTGGCCATTGATTCCAGGTAGTTGCAGGTCGGCCATGCTGCGGGCCTTACCATCGTCCAGCGATATCGTCGTATCGCCATAGGGCGTGTAGTGTCGCCGCACATGAGCCTCGCTTGGGGCGGTTATGCCGCGCACGCTGCCAGAGGCATCGTTGGCATACAACTGCACCCCATCCACCCCACCGCTGAGTGCCATCACTTGATCATCGCCGTTGGCGTAACGGATGGTTTTGTTCCCCTCAACCAGTAGTTCAAGGCCTTCGCCGCTATAGGCCAACCTCACTGGCGGCTCATCGCCCCGGGATGCAACGACCTGTCGGGAGTCGGCATCGTACTGGTAGCTGTACTGGTCGGAACCGGCGTGCACACCTGTCAGTTGCTCAAAGGCATTGTACGTATAGACCTGCCCAGACGGTCCTGCCTGCAGGTTGCCCGCCGCATCGTACGTCAGGGTCACATCTTGTGGTGGTGCCGTATGGGTCAGGCGAGTCAATCGTGTCGGATCGGCGCCGGTGAAAAATCGCTCGCAGATGTCCTGCGTGCCATCGACAAAGGTGGTCACTACGCCGGTGATATTGTTGAGGCCATCTAAGCTGAAGTCCTGCCCGACAATGCCTCTCCCCAAATGATCCTGAGGCTGTTCGAGGCCTTCGCAACGGTAGGTTTTCAACCGTAAGAAAGCGTCGTAGGTGAACGTTTCACCAATCACCACCCGCGAACTCGCGTCTCGAAGAAAGCGGGTCGCCAACAGACTGTTGGCGTGATACGTATTGGTCATCACCTGCAGCAGTACACCGTTCTCCTCGAAGCGGCGTTCGGCTTCCCGTCCCCATGCATCATAAGACACCTTGGTCACCACCGTCGTGTCCTCATAGACCGTGGTCAGGTCCTGAGGCCGGCCAAGGGTATCGTAGCCTTGCTCGATCACCATGGGCCCGGTGGTGATCCGGGAAAAACGCCCGTAAATATCGTACTCAAGCGTGCTGAGCTGACCATCGGCAGCCGTTTGATGCAACAGGCGCCCACCAGGAGAATGGCTATACAGCGCAGTGAGTGACTCACCGTTGGCGGTTTGAATATCCTTTTCTGGATGGCCATTCGCGTCCTGAAAATACTCGTGAATCAGGCCATCGGTTTCCGAGCGGGTCAACATGCTGGTAGTTGCATCATGTCGGTAGGCGCTCACCGGAAGCCCTGTCATCTCTCTACGGATCGGTACACCCAACTCTTTATCGTAAGTCAGCGTCTGACGATGACCCCGTGGGGAAGTTATGGCGACAGGCTCAGTCCATCCAGACTCATACTCCCAGGTTGTGGTCTGCCCCGTCCCGCGCGTCTGACTGGTCAAGCGGCCCAAGCTGTCATAAGTACGGGCCCCCAGACACTTGCCATCGACCGCCAACGCACTGATCATTGCGTCGCTGGTGCCGGGGGCATAGTCCGTTTTTTGCAGCCTTTGCGGCGTGCCATCAAGCGGTATTTCAAGGGTCGTCATTAACCGGTCGAAGGCATCATAGGTAAACTCGGTGCGCTTGTTGCCCATATTATCCAGTACCGACAGGCAGCGCCCCAAGCCATCGTAGGTGCGCGACTCCACTTCGACAGTCGCGCCGCCTGCGTCGAGACGTTCCACTTTTACCGGCTGATTGTGCTCATTGAAGTAACGCCTCAAGCGCTCGCCGCCTTCAACTCCTTCGACCCTGAGGTTGAGCAGTGGATCGTACTCATCGATCTGCACACTGCCATCGGCGCGGGTCACACGACTGGAGTTGCCCCAATGGTTATAGGAGTAGGTGCTTTTCAATGAGCGCTGCCCATCGGTCAGGTAATCGTGCTTGACCACTTCCGATAGTTGCTCCAACGCGTCGTAACGCCACGTTCTGGTGACACGCTCCTGGTCACGGTTGGCACCGATCAATTGAGCTTCGGACACTTGGCGCCCGACACCATCAAAGTAGGTAATGACCTGGTTATTTTGCGCATCAGTGGTGATCAAATGAGCACGTTTTTCCGGCGTCGCAAAATGATAGGCGTAACGCCGCCCGGCTTGCTGGGGTTTGCCGAGAGAAACTGTTTCCGCTGTCAAACGGCCACTGACATCGAACGCCAGATCCAGTGAGCAACCACCGTCTCGAGTCATCGACAGCAACCGCCGATTGACCAGCGAGAGCGTGCGTGCCGACTCAAGCCATTGCCCTTCACGCCCCATCATGCGCCGGGTCTCAACAAGGTTGCCCGCCGCAACGGTGTAGGTGAAGTGACTGGTCAACGCAAGCTCGTCGATTGTATTGGACGTGCTTTTCAATCGACCAACCAACAAGACGGGTGTGTCGTAGTAGGTATGCCGCGTGCTGAACAGGTCAGGTTGAGTCACCGACTCCTGCACCACAAAGTAGCTGTTACCCGTCTGTGGCACACGGGTATGTGTGTACTCGGTGAGTCGTGCGGCTGGCGTATCGCCTGCGGCAACAAGGCGCTCTTGCTTCACGAAGCGCTGGAACAAACCATGGGGGTCGGCCGGACACTTTCCCGCCTCGCCCGCGACCGGGTAATAGCTGCGTTCGACACAAACGCCAGAGGCTTCGGTACGACTTAGCTCGTTGCCATAGTCATCGGTCTCCATGGTTTGCACTTCTTCACGAGCGTTGCCGCCAGCAACCAATTCGAAGCGTCTGACCACCTGCCGAGGCAATTGCAGGTTGGGCGGCTGATCAGGGAACAATTTTCCAGGGAGGATGTTATAGGCAAGACTTGTGGTGGTTCGGGTCCCTTCGCGGGTCACGCGCTCCTCGGTCAACAGGTGGAACTTGTTATAGGTCATGCGGGTGGCATACAACGGGGCATCATTGTTGCTCACATCAATGACCGTCTCTTCGCCCCAATAGGCATAGTCACCGGCAATCAGGTACATGTTTTCTTCACCCGGAGTGAAGCCACCCGAGTAGGGATAACCTGTGAAGTTAGTCCCCGCACTGTAACTGTACTTACGACCGATCGGTGGCTGATTACCCCCCGGGGTTTGCCGCCACCCCACCACGCGCGGGATGTACTGATTGTTTGCGTATTGATGGCCATTCTCTTCGTAGCTGATGAGTGTGTTACCCCCCATCGGTGAGTTGACTTCGCTGATCGCGATGAGGCCGTTGCGAAACGGTCTGTGGTAGACAAATGTATAGGCCGCAGTTTCCGGAGCCTGTGTACGATCGTAAGGGACAGTGACGCGCACTAGTTGGTTGTTAACATTCCCATAGGCAATTCGAGTACGGGCATACCGGCCACCGTCAATCAAAACGTCGGCCTCCACAAGTAAGGCGCCCATGTAGGTCAACACCAACAAGTCTTGCCCTTGATCGTTCTGAATGCGCTCCAACGGCCCCCCCTGGAGATAAGAAAAGCGCAAGCGCTCACCGTTTTCAAACTGAATGGCTGTGATCTTGTAAGGCCCAGAGCTACTCGGGCGCCCTAGGATTTCAAGGGTGCCGTCCTTATAAATCACATGAAGCGTGGACTCGCCGACACGCTGGACCACCAGGTCCTTGAGCTTTCGGTCCTTGATCACCAATGTGCGCCCCACAGACGGCAGCCCATGGGTTTGGTATTGCTCACCTGTCAACAACGTCAGCTTTGAAGTCGCCAGATCAAACTCCGTGTTGTCAAGGCGCCACCCGGCGCCATAGTTACCTGAGACATCTGAGTTCAACAGGGAGAAGGAGAGTGCAATTTCACGACTTATTTCCAACGGCCCCTGCGGGTAGAGTGTGGCCAGTGCAATACGGCAAACGTACTGACCAGTGCGCGTGTCGACAACGCCATTGAGGCGGCTATTGAAGTTAAAAGCATTGGAGTAAACGTTCATAAAAGTGAAAGCCCCTATTCAAAATAGATGCGCGTCACAACCCCAATCAACAACTAAGTTCTTAACACCAGCACATTTCCTTTGTCGGTGAAGCCAATATAAAAAACGTGCTCACACCCATAGTTATCCCACAGACGCCATCCACTTTGCCGGTTGTCATCGGGAGTATTGATCCACCCTCTATATCGCGCAGCACGCATAATGGTAGACATCTTATTATAAAGAACCTCCCCCGAACCATTGTCCTTCTGAATTTTATCCACTGTTAACCTACCGCTCTCAACCATTACAACACCACCTTTAAACCGGATCCCATCGTTCGTATGCTGAACATACGAGGTATGAAAATGTGACCCTTCTCCCTCGACAACCACGGGCGAATCCAAACCCCGATTTTCAACAAAACGAATACCTTTAACGGTTGGCGTCATATAATAGATATCTATATCGACTTTATTGTGGTTGTGGGAGTACGCATCAAGGTCGACATAGGTACTCAGCTCGTTAATCTCTAACCGGTAGGGTCTAGTGAGTTGGATATCCACGTAACTCTGAAAGGGTACCCCCCCCACCGATCCATTGGTGGTATACGTTTTTCCCCCTACGTAAATTTTTGCCATTAACCTTTCGGTCCCTATGGACGCGCTCGTACCGGCTCTCATATACAACTTTATCAATTCAAAACTGCTGTCAACAGGGTCGAATTCTGCCCTAGGCTCTTCCGCGGAGTCTTCCGTGCCTAGCGGCCGCAGGCCTACGTCGAATTGGTTTTTAGTTTTATCGCACGACCACCCCCGAGGAAGTACGGATTCAGGAAAACCATAAGCCGTAATTGTTGCGCTATTGCGCTCAGTTGTAGTTAACGGAGTTTCAATATAGCTGCCATTGGCATCTTCGACTTCTTTCTTTATCAATATATTTAACTGGCATTGATGCCGACCGTTGGCATAAAGCTCATTAGTCCAGTTCTGCCCGTTAGGCAGCTTCACCTCAAAGGCTCTTATAACAATGTCGCCCGCGGCCATAACGCTCTCCTTCACGCATGCCTCATGCTGTCGCACTGGCGGCATGACCATCAAAGTAAATTTAACTACCTAGACTTATTTAATATTCAGCGCGGCACCGTGCCTACTGTCAGAACTGACAGGCAAGCGGTGTTTTTCAGATTAGTTTTGAATTAAAAGACTGTCGCTCAGAGCGTTTCAACTGAGCCATGCGCTCAAACCTCGTTATCACCTTGAGCATGTATTAACGAGGTTTTTAACCTTGCATTACTTCCAGCGCAGCGCCGCATCATGGTCGCTACTGCGACCTTCTACCCAGCGGGGGCCCTGAGGCGTATTTTCCTTCTTCCAGAACGGCGCCCGCGTCTTCAAGTAATCCATCACAAACGCACAGGCATCAAACGCTGCCTGACGATGGGCACTGGCTGCCGCGACAAACACAATCGGCTCGCCCGGCTCCAGCGCGCCGATGCGGTGAAGCACTTCCAGCTTGAGCAACGGCCAGCGCTGCTCGGCTTCGACGGTGATCTTGGCCAGGGCTTTTTCGGTCATGCCGGGGTAGTGTTCAAGGAACATTCCCGCCACATCCAGGCCGTCGTTGAAGTCGCGCACATACCCAACAAAGCTCACCACCGCCCCCACGCCGACATTGGCCGCGTGCATGGCATTCACCTCGACGCCCGGATCAAACGCCTGGGCTTGCACACGAACGGCCATGGTCAGCCTCCCGTCACGGGGGGGAAGAACGCCACGTCGTCACCTGCCTGCACCGGTTCCTCGAGGTCGCACAACTCTTCGTTGCGCGCGCACATCAGGCTGGTCTCGTTGAGTACCGCGAACGCAGGGTCGCTGGCCAACGCGAGGCGCACAGCATCGACGGTGGCGAAATCGCCCTCCATCTCCAGCGAATCAAAGCCCACAGCCTCTGCGTAACGTGCAAAAAACAATACGTTGATGCTCATGCCTGATCCGCCTTGAAATGCCCGCTTTTACCGCCGAGCTTTTCCAGCAGGCGGATGTTTTCGATGGTCATGCCGCGGTCCACGGCCTTGCACATGTCGTAGAGGGTCAATGCGGCGACACTGGCGGCCGTCAGCGCTTCCATCTCCACGCCGGTCTGCCCCGAGAGTTTGCAGCGCGCCACAATGTGTACGGAGTCTGCGCCCTCGGCGCTCAATTCGACCTTGACGCCGGTCAGCATCAGCGGATGGCACAGCGGGATAAGGTCACTGGTTTTTTTCGCGGCCTGGATCCCGGCAATGCGGGCCACGGCAAACACGTCGCCCTTGGGATGGGCGCCGTCGACAATCATTTGCAGGGTCTCGGGCAACATGCGCACGCGCGCTTCGGCCACCGCCTCGCGGAACGTCACGGACTTGTCGGTGACGTCGACCATATGGGCGCGACCTTGGGAATCGAGATGAGTCAGCACGGGGATACTCCTGATCAGGAGCGTCGATTGTAAACCTAACACCGATCAAAATGTGGCAGCAGCCTTACGTGAGAGCGGACTTGCTCCCGAATGCGGCGTGTCAGCCAATAAAGCCGGCGACTGACACACCGTTTTCGCGAGCAAGCCCGCTCCCACAGTGATTGCGTTTACAAATGCGATTCGGCGTATTCAGCCAGAATCGAACGAGGTACCCCTTGCAGCGCAATATGCACGCCGTTCGGGAAGTCCTTGAAGCGTTCCGTCAGGTAGGTCAGCCCGGAGCTGGTCGCGGACAGGTAGGGGGTGTCGATCTGTGCCAGGTTACCCAGGCACACCACTTTGGAACCGGCGCCGGCACGGGTGATGATGGTTTTCATCTGGTGCGGGGTGAGGTTCTGGCATTCATCGATCAAAATCAGGCTCTGCTGGAAGCTGCGACCTCGGATGTAGTTGAGGGATTTGAACTGCAACGGCACTTTGCTGAGTATGTAGTCGACGCTGCCATGGGTGTTTTCGTCATCCATGTGCAAGGCTTCGAGGTTGTCGGTAATCGCCCCCAGCCACGGTTCCATTTTTTCCGCTTCGGTGCCGGGCAGGAAGCCGATTTCCTGGTCCAGGCCCTGCACACTGCGGGTGGCGATGATGCGGCGATAGCGCTTGGTCACCATGGTCTGCTCGATGGCGGCAGCCAGGGCAAGAATGGTTTTACCGGAACCGGCAGCACCGGTCAGGTTGACCAGGTGGATGTCCGGGTCGAGCAGCGCATACAGCGCCAGGCTCTGGTAGATGTCACGCGGTTTCAGGCCCCAGGCTTCCTGGTGCAACAGGGGTTCCTGATGCAGGTCGAGGATCAGCAGCTTGTCGACCTGGATCTCTTTGATCCAGCCCACGAAGCCTTGTTCGTCGACGATGAATTCATTGATGTGCACGGCCGGCAGGTTGTCGATCAACTGCACCTGGTGCCAAGTGCGGCCATGGTCCTGGCGGGTTTCGACCTTGCTGACGCGGTCCCAGAATGAGCCAGTCATCATGTGATAACCACGGGACAGCATCGACACGTCGTCGACCAGTTGGTCGGTACTGTAGTCCTCGGCCGCGATCCCACACGCTCGGGCCTTGAGACGCATATTGATGTCTTTGGTCACCAGCACCACGCGCAGGTCCTTGTCGCGGGCGTGCAGGTCGATCAATTGGTTGATGATTTTGTTGTCGTTCAGATTCTCCGGCAGCAGGCTGTTGGGCTCGCTGCGCTTGCTCATCAGAATCGACAGCAAGCCCTTGGGCCCGCTTTTGCCGCGCTGGATCGGTACGCCGACTTCGACGTCCTCCGGCGACGCTTCGCCCAATGTCTTGTCGATCAGGCGGATGGCCTGGCGGCATTCGGCGGCAACGCTGTGGTGCCCACTTTTGAGTTTGTCGAGCTCCTCAAGCACGATCATCGGGATGGCGACGTGGTGTTCTTCGAAGTTGAGCAGTGCGTTTGGATCGTGAATCAGTACGTTGGTATCAAGCACATAAAGGATTGGCTGGTCGGAAGAAGGGTTACGTCCATGATCATCCATACTCGGTCACCTTTGTGGGAGCCAGTCGACGCAATACCTGGGCGGTGCTGCGCCTCGATTCGACCACCGACTGCACCTGAGTGACGTCAAGCGCAGTGCCCACCTGAGGAGTCTTGGAAGACGCCACCTGTGCTGCAGGTTTCGGCGATCTGACTTCGTAATACCGCAAAACGTGTGACAGAAAAAAGCACTTTGACGTTTTTTTGAAGTTTATTTTTCAGGATGACGAATAGCACTAGCCGCGTGCCACGTACCCCGCTAAAGTCGGAAGTCCGCCTGCATCGAAATCTCGCACAAAATCACCCCGAAATCGCCTCACACCCAACAGGGCCGGGCACTTCAGCGAAATGCCTCCCGGCAGTCCTGCCAACCCAGACCACTCTGCGCCGTCGCCTGCAACAGCATGGGTAGTGCTACCCGCGCCTTGTCCTGGGTGTCGTGAAACACAATCACGCCTTTGCGCCACAGCAGCATCAACGTCAGCACCCGCTGCGCCGACTCATCGGCCTTGAGCTTGCCCGGCTCGTCCTGGGAATCGATGTCCCACAATGCCACTTGCAAGCCTTGGGCTTGAAAGAAACCCTGGCTGTCTGCGCGACGTTGACCATAGGGAGGACGGAACAGCGGCACGTAGTTTTCCGGCATCAGGTTTTGCGCCAGTGTCGCGCTGCGGGTGATGGAACTCTGCCAGTCCACCCAATGGCTGTGGGAGCGGTACTGCCAACCCTGGGAGCCCACGCACTGACCCTGGTACAGCGCCTGCACATCGGCAACCGAACTGCGTTCGACACGGGTTTGCAGGCTGCTGCCGAGGGCGAAGAACGTGGCGTTCATCTTCTGCTTGCGCAGGTAGTCGGTGAGCCAGTCGGTATTGCCGCCGACCGGGGCCGGGCCGCCGTCAAAGGTGAGCAGGAACAGGCGATCGTTGAATTCATCGCCATTGCGCTCATGGTCGCCAAAGCGCGCGACTTCACTGCTGATCTGCGGGAACAGCGCGGCCTTGCGCAGCAGCTCGTCCAGATAGCGCTCATGAAAGTGCCGGCTGGGGTCGGCCCAGCCTATATAGAAGGAATCTGCACTGACCTCGAACTTGCCCGCCTGCTCGCGCAGGTCGTCCATGCTCTCTACCAGGTAGCAGAATGAGGCATCTACCTCGCAGCTCTGCTGGGCAAAAGTGTAGTTCTCCAACAATCGCTGCCAGAGCTGGCGACGCAGGTCGTCAATGGCGGAGAGGTTAATGATCTTCAGGCCCAGGCGCTGCTTGAGCGCGGCTTCGTCCTGATTCTCGCTGGCCAGCAGGCTGTGGGCGAACATCAGGATTTCGGCGCGTGAGGCCACGTCGAACAACGCCGGGCTGCCGAGTTTTTCGGGCCAGGTGCCACGGTCCAGGCTGGCCACATCCACGGGCGCCGCCCGGGCATTCAGGCACAACATACAAGCCAACAACAAAAGCGCTATTCGCACACGGGGTCTCCCTCTCCAGAGTCACCGGCCATCATAGCGGACTAACTGCCGATTATCGTCGGCGCGCGCTTGCTCGCGCCTACAGAAATCGGGGTATCTATGGGCTTCATAGGTGGAGTCAAAACGCCCCAGCCCCTAGAATCCCTTCACGATTACAGGAGACGACTTCATGCTGATGGTGATTTCACCCGCCAAGACCCTCGATTTCGAGACCGCGCCTGCGACCCAGCGCTTTACACAGCCGCAGTACCTGGACCACTCTCAGGAGCTCATCGAGCAACTGCGCGAGTTCAGCCCGGCGCAAATCAGCGAATTGATGCACGTATCCGACAAGATCGGCGGCCTCAACGCCGCCCGTTTCGGCAGCTGGACCCCGGCGTTCACCCCCGCCAATGCCAAGCAAGCGCTGCTGGCGTTCAAAGGCGACGTATACACCGGGCTGAATGCCGACACTTTCAGCGATGCCGACTTCTCCTACGCCCAGGACCACCTGCGCATGCTCTCGGGCCTGTACGGTCTGCTGCGCCCCCTGGACTTGATGATGCCGTACCGCCTGGAGATGGGCACCAAGCTGCCCAATGCCCGTGGCAAGGACCTGTACGCGTTCTGGGGCACACGTATCAGCGAATGGCTGAACGAAGCGTTGGCTGAACAAGGCGATGACGTTCTGTTGAACCTGGCCTCCAACGAGTACTTCTCGGCGGTCAAGCGTACGGCCCTGAACGCGCGGATCATCAACACCGAGTTCAAGGACCTGAAGAACGGCCAGTACAAGATCATCAGCTTCTATGCCAAGAAAGCACGGGGCATGATGAGCCGCTTTGTGATCGAAGAACGCATCAATGACCCGGCCAAGCTCAAGGCGTTTGATGTGCAGGGCTATCGCTTCAATGCCGAGCAGTCGAAGCCGGACAACCTGGTGTTTTTGCGCGATCACGCACCGGAATAAGGCGGCTCCGCCCGTCACCACACGGAATATCAACTGTGGGAGCAGGTAAGCCAGCTCCCACTTTTTTATCCAGCTCACTCAGAAAATAGTCATTATTTTGACGTCAAAAAACATTCCGAAACCTCTCTAACAATTCTTTCACTCGACATTCGTCGTTTTTTTTCGTAGTGGCACCACTTTTTTTAAAGTGTAGTGGCACAAAACTATCTCCCTGTACCAACTCCCCACAACTACTGGCCCAAGTAGCAAGTGCTATCAATATAGTACCAGTGCCATCTTTCCTAATATTTCAAGAAATTTCCGGAAACAGGATGAGCGGCCTGGAACTTCGTCTAAACGCACGGCTCATACCACCGGTAACGAAATTCTCTGTTTCTGTAGGAGATGACTTACACCATGACCCAAGGAAGTAGCAAAGTTGCCCCATCAACTTTGACTCATGGGTCATAACATCAACTGATATGAGTTGAGGGCGGCGATAAGGATGAATTGCTATCCCCTATAGGCCAAGGGAGCGCTTACCCAAATGTGTCAGTGATGACACCCAAGGTGTTGATAGTTAAAGGCTTAAAGCTTCTATCTGCACCCTGAGGCACTGGCGTCGGCACCTTCCACCAGGAAGGCCGGCTGCATTTCAGGGCAAGCCCCAATAACAAGGCCAAGTTGCGCACAACTTGAGTGCAATAGTTAGTCACTCACTAATTAACATGCCTGTACGCGGTAAGTCGGCGTCTATTCGCCCAACTTTCGTGGCATCAGTGACGCTTGCAAACATGAACTCCGGCCATTAATTGGCATGATTAATACAGTCTTCAATGACAAAGAGGTAAATGCGATGCGCATCAGCATATTTGGTCTCGGTTACGTTGGCGCAGTATGTGCCGGTTGCCTGTCTGCCCGTGGCCACGAAGTGGTTGGCGTAGACATCTCCAAGGACAAGATTGACCTGATCAATGCCGGCAAATCGCCAATCGTTGAACCGGGTCTGGGCGAGTTGTTGAGCCAGGGTATCGAAACCGGCCGACTACGCGGCACGACCAACTTCGCCGAAGCCATCCGTGATACCGACCTGTCGATGATTTGCGTCGGTACGCCGAGCAAGAAAAACGGCGATCTGGAACTGGACTACATCGAAGCGGTATGCCGCGAAATCGGCCTGGTCCTGCGTGACAAAGCCACCCGCCACACCGTGGTCGTGCGCAGCACCGTACTGCCGGGCACCGTGGCCAACGTGGTAATCCCGATCCTTGAAGACTGCTCCGGCAAAAAAGCCGGCGTCGACTTCGGTGTCGCGGTCAACCCGGAATTCCTGCGTGAATCCACCGCCATCGCCGACTACGACCTGCCACCGATGACGGTCATTGGCGAATTCGACAAAGCCTCCGGCGATGTCCTGCAGTCGCTGTACGAAGAACTCGATGCACCGATCATCCGCAAGGACATCGCCGTTGCCGAGATGATCAAGTACACCTGCAACGTGTGGCACGCCACCAAAGTGACCTTCGCCAACGAGATCGGCAACATTGCCAAGGCCGTCGGCGTCGACGGTCGCGAAGTGATGGAAGTGGTTTGCCAGGACAAGACCCTCAACCTGTCCCAGTACTACATGCGCCCTGGCTTCGCCTTCGGTGGTTCGTGCCTGCCTAAAGACGTGCGTGCCCTCACCTACCGCGCCAGTTCCCTGGATGTGGAAGCACCACTGCTCAACTCGCTGATGCGCAGCAACGAATCCCAGGTACAGAACGCCTTCGACATCGTTTCCAGCCACGATAAACGCAAAGTCGCGCTGCTGGGCCTGAGCTTCAAGGCCGGCACCGATGACCTGCGCGAAAGCCCATTGGTGGAGCTGGCCGAAATGCTGATCGGCAAAGGCTTCGATCTGAGCATCTACGACAGCAACGTCGAGTACGCCCGTGTCCACGGCGCGAACAAAGACTACATCGAAGGCAAGATCCCGCACGTGTCGTCCCTGCTCAACTCGGACTTCGACGACGTGATCAACAACTCCGACGTGATCATCCTGGGCAACCGCGATGAGAAGTTCCGTGCCCTGGCGCATAACGCACCGCACGGCAAGCAAGTGATCGACCTGGTGGGCTTCATGGCCAATGCCACCAGCGCCGGTAGCCGCACCGAAGGTATTTGCTGGTAAGAGCAACGGCAAGTTCCGGGCTGCAAGCGTACCCATCCCCAGCGCTTGCAGCCTGGAGCCTTCTTCACCTTCGGATGACGCTTATGTCCAAGTTAAAACACGTACTGCTCCAATCCGCCGGCTGGCTGTTCTTTCTGAGCCTGCTGATGGGACTCGCCCTGCTTTTGCCGGCGAGTACGTTCGACTCCGAGTCGAAGAATTTTATTTTCCTGATTGGCGCCGTCGGCATCTGGCGCTACTCGATGGGTGCTACGCATTTCTTTCGCGGCATGCTGTTTCTCTACGTGGTCTACCCACACCTGCGCCGTAAAGTGCGCAAGCTGGGCAAAGCTGCCGACCCATCCCATGTGTTCCTGATGGTCACCAGTTTCCGTATCGATGCGCTGACCACCGCGCAGGTCTACAGCTCGGTGATCCGTGAAGCCATCGAATGTGGCTTTCCCACCACCGTGGTCTGCTCGCTGGTGGAAATGTCCGATGAGCTGCTGGTGAAAAGCCTGTGGGAACGCATGAACCCGCCGGAACACGTGAAGCTCGATTTTGTGCGTATCGCCGGTACCGGCAAGCGCGACGGCCTGGCCTTCGGTTTCCGCGCCATCTCCCGCCACCTGCCGGATGACCGCGCAGTGGTTGCGGTGATCGATGGCGACACCGTGCTCGCCGAAGGCGTGGTACGCAAAACCGTGCCGTGGTTCCAGCTGTTCGACAATGTCGGCGGCCTGACCACCAACGAGTTCTGCGAAGTGCGCGGCGGCTACATCATGAGCGAGTGGCACAAGCTGCGCTTCGCCCAGCGCCACATCAACATGTGCTCCATGGCCCTGTCCAAGCGCGTACTGACCATGACCGGTCGTATGTCAGTGTTCCGCGCCAGTGTAGTGACCGACCCGGGCTTTATCGCCGACGTGGAAAGCGACTCGCTGCAACACTGGCGCCTGGGCCGCTTCAAGTTCCTGACCGGTGATGACAAGTCCAGCTGGTTCAGCCTGATGCGCCTGGGCTACGACACGTTCTACGTGCCGGACGCGGCGATCCACACCGTGGAACACCCGCCGGAAAAGAGCTTCATCAAGGCCAGCCGCAAACTGATGTTCCGCTGGTACGGCAACAACCTGCGCCAGAACTCCCGTGCCCTGGGCCTGGGTATGCGTCGGTTGGGCCTGTTCACCAGCATCGTGTTGTTCGACCAGCGCGTCTCGATGTGGACCTCCCTGCTCGGCCTGACCGTGGCAATTATCGCCACCTTCAAGTACGGCGGCGCGTTCATCCTCGCGTACCTGCTGTGGATCGGCATCACCCGTCTGATTCTGACCCTGCTGCTGTCGTGCTCCGGCCACAAGATCGGCCCGGCGTACCCGGTGATTCTCTATTACAACCAGATCATGGGCGCGCTGGTGAAGATCTACGTGTTCTTCCGCCTTGATCAACAGTCCTGGACCCGCCAGGACACCAAACTGACCCGCGATTTGGCCAGCTTTCAACGTTGGTTCAACACCTGGTCGTCTCGGACCATGACCTTCTCCGCCGGCAGCATTTTCGTCGCCGTGTTGCTGATGATGGTCTGACCCTGCCAAGCCTGAATTAACCAAGGAATTACACCGTCATGAACAGCCAAGTAAACGCCAACGTTGTCCACGAATCCGAAGCCCAGCGCCAACATGCCCGGGTAAAAATCCCGGCCAAGCTGCGCTTCTTCAACACCGACCGCACCCAGACCGAAGCACGGGTCATCGACCTGTCGGCCGGCGGCCTGGCGTTCACCGCCACGCAGCCGCTGACCGTGGGGGAAGTGCACAAGGGTCGCCTGCAATTCGTCATCGACAACCTCGGCCTGGCCATGGATGTGGAGTTGCAGATCCGCTCCTACGATCGCCAGAGCGGCCGTACCGGTTGCCAGTTCCAGAACCTCGACGCTCAGGACATTTCCACCCTGCGCCATCTGATCACCTCGCACCTGTCCGGTGACATCGTGACCATGGGCGACGTGCTGGCGACCCTGCAACGCGACAACTTCACCAAGGCGCGCAAGGTCAAGGACGGCGGCAGCAACATGAGCGCCTTCGGCCGCCTGCGCGCCGTGACGTTCAGCCTGGCGATCTTCCTGGTCGGCCTCGCCGCGTTCGGTTTTGTCTTCAAGTCGATCTACGGCATGTACTTCGTCAGCCACGCCCAGGCAGGCCTGGTCAACGTACCCGGCATGAACGTGACCATGCCGCGCGACGGCACTGTGCAAAGCCTGCTCAAGGGTGACGGGATCGCTGCCAAAGGCGCGCCATTGGCGACCTTCAGCACCAGCATGCTGGACGTGCTCAAGGGTCACCTGGACGAAGACCAACTGCAACCGGCCAAGGTTGAAGAGCTGTTCGGCAAGCAAATGACCGGCACCCTGACGTCGCCCTGCGATTGCGTGGTGGCCCAGCAAATGGTCGCGGACGGTCAGTACGCCAACAAAGGTGATGTGATCTTCCAACTGGTGCCGCGCGGCAGCCTCGCCAATGTTGAAGCGCGCTTCACCTATCGCCAGTTCGCCGACGTTCGCCCAGGTACACCGGTGAGCTTCCAGGTGGCCGACGAAGAACAGATCCGTACCGGCACCATCGTCAGCAGCACCAGCCTGAACAGCGCCGACCTGTCCTCCGACATTCGCGTGCAGATCAAGCCTGACGCACCGCTGGACAGCACCTACGCCGGTCGCCCGGTGGAAGTGACCAGCGACCGTGGCCCGTCCCTGAACTGGCTGATCGATAAAGCCATGGCCCACGGTCTGTAAGCGAGGACATGCCTGTGACGACTTTCTCAAAAACACCGCAATCCCTGTGGGAGCGGGCTTGCTCGCGAAAGCAGTGTGTCAGCCAGCACATGCATCAACTGACAGGGCCCCTTCGCGAACAAGCCCGCTCCCACATGGGTACTGCGGCGTTGCTAGCTGTTGCAGTCAGCCTCGCCGGTTGCGCCGGCCTGCCCGACCAACGCCTGGCTAACGAAGCGTTGAAACGTGGCGACACCGTCACCGCCCAGCAGAATTACCAGCAACTGGCAGACCTGGGTTACAGCGAGGCCCAGGTGGGCCTGGCTGACATCCAGGTCGGCACCCGCGATCCGGCGCAAATCAAACAGGCTGAAGCCACCTACCGCGCCGCGGCGGACACTTCGCCCCGCGCCCAGGCCCGTCTCGGTCGCCTGCTGGTGGCCAAGCCTGGCAGCACCGAAGCCGAACACCATGAAGCCGAAGGCCTGCTGAAAAAAGCCTTTGCCAATGGCGAAGGCAACACCCTGATTCCACTGGCGATGCTGTACCTGCAATACCCGCACAGCTTCCCGAATGTGAATGCCCAGCAGCAGATCAGCAAATGGCAGGCCGCCGGTTACCCGGAAGCCGGCCTCGCCCAAGTGCTGCTGTATCGCACTCAGGACACTTACGACCAGCATCTGGATGACGTGGAGCGCATCTGCAAGGCCGCGCTGAATACCACCGATATCTGCTACGTCGAGTTGGCCACGGTTTACCAGAAAAAAGCCGAGCCGGAAAAGCAGGCCGAGCTGCTCAAGCAGATGGAAGCCGGCTACAGCCGTGGCACCGTCACTGCACAGCGCGTCGACAGCGTAGCCCGTGTATTGGGTGACGCATCGCTTGGCAAGACCGACGAAAAAACCGCCCAGGCGCTGCTGGAAAAAATCGCCCCCGGCTACCCGGCTTCGTGGGTCAGCCTGGCACAACTGCTCTACGACTTCCCCGAACTGGGCGATGTCGACCAGATGATGAAGTACCTGGACAACGGCCGCGCCGCCGACCAACCGCGCGCCGAGCTGTTGCTGGGCAAGCTCTACTACGAAGGCAAGTGGGTGCCCGCCGACGCCAAGGCCGCCGAAGCACACTTCGAAAAAGCCGTGGGCAAGGAAGTGGCCGCCGATTACTACCTCGGCCAGATCTATCGCCGTGGCTACCTGGGCAAGGTTTACCCGCAAAAAGCCCTGGACCACTTGCTGACCGCTGCGCGCAATGGCCAGAACAGCGCCGATTTCGCGATTGCCCAATTGTTTTCCCAAGGCAAGGGCACCAAGCCCGACCCATTGAATGCCTATGTCTTCAGCCAGTTGGCTAAAGCCCAAGACACGCCAGAGGCCAATGACTTGGCCACGCAGCTGGAAACCCCACTGACTCCGGAGCAACGCGCCCAAGGCCAACGCCTGGTGCAACAGGAACTGGCCGCCCGCGGCACCCTGGCTCAGAGCACGCTGCAACTGCACGCCCTGGAAGAAGAAGACGGCGAGGAATCCCTATGAAGCTCAACCCATTCGTCAAGGCCGGCATCGGCCTGACCTTCGCCCTGCTGTGGTCGTGCCCTACCCTGGCCGCGCTGACCGAAGCCAAAAACTTCGGCCTGGAAGTCAAAGCCACCGCCCAGTCCGAAGATGACCGCGACCTCGGCACGCAGAAAGGCGGCGACGTCAACGGTATCGGCCTCGACCTGCGCCCGTGGATCTACGGTGAAAGCGGCGCGTGGAGCGCCTATGCCATGGGCCAGGCGGTGGTATCGAGCGACATCATCGAGACCGACACGCTGCAACAGTCGGCGGATGACGAAAACCAGCAGACCACCAACAACGACCGCAAAACCAAGAAAAACTACTTGGCCATGCGTGAGTTCTGGGTCGGCTACAGCGGCTTCACGCCTTACCCCGGCGAGATCCTCAAGTTGGGCCGCCAACGCCTGCGCAATGACGACGGCCAATGGCGCGACACCAACATCGAAGCGCTGAACTGGACCTTCGACACCACCTTGCTCAAGGCCAACGTCGGCGTCGCTGAACGCTTCAGCGAATACCGCACCGACCTCAAGGAACTGTCGCCCAAGGATAAGGACCGTCAGCACCTCTACGCCGACGCCGCCTACCAGTGGACGCCAGGCCAGTGGATCGGCCTGCGCGCTCACCACACCCATGACGACGGCAAGCTGGACTACCCGGAACCGGGCGTCGCCACTGACTCGCTGGACAAGCGCGAGAACGGCGACCTGACCTGGCTCGGCATCGAAGCCAACAGCGACGCCTACAACTGGCGCAACACCAACACCGTCAACTATTGGGCGAGCATCACCGGTATGCAGGGCGACCGCGACACGGTCAACGCCTTGAACGCCGACGGCACCCGTCCGACCACGGCCAAGCGCAGCGATGACGTGAATGGCTGGGCCACCGACCTGGGTATCCGCCTGCGCCTGGACCCACAGTGGCAAGTCGGTGCGGCCTACTCCCGCGCCAGCGCCGAGTACGAGCAGAACGGCCTGCAAAGCAACCGTTCGAACTGGACCGGCACCCAGTCCCGCGTGCACCGCTTCGGCGAAGCCTTCCGTGGCGAGATGAACAACATGCAGTCCATGAGCCTGTTCGGCTCCTGGCAGCTGCGCGAGGACTACGACGCCAGCCTGGTGTACCACAAGTTCTGGCGCGTCGACGGTAACAAGCCGGTGGGCAGCAACGGCATCGATGCCGTACAGAACAACACCGATGACGTGACCGGCGCGATCCTGTCCAGCACTTCCCTGCCGCTTGAAGACGGCAAGAAAGACCTGGGCCAGGAGATGGACCTGGTAGTCACCAAGTACTTCAAGACCGGCCTGTTGCCGGCTGCGCTCAGCCAGTCGATCGACGAGCCATCGGCCCTGGTGCGTTTCCGTGCAGGTGTGTTCAAGCCGGGCGACGCCTATGGCAGCCAGGTTGACTCGTACATGCATCGCGCCTTTGTCGACGTGATCTGGAAGTTCTGATGGGAGCCTGCGCAATGAACCCTCAAGCCCTCAAAGGCTCGGCCATGTTGGCGGCAGCGATGCTGCTGGCCAGCGCTGCTGCCATGGCCGATGTCGCGCCGCAGGCTAAAGCGCCGACCATCGCCAAAGAGCTGCAACAGGCCAAGACCTACACCATCTCCAGCCCGCCGACCGCGCCGCTGGAAATGGCCAAGCCGGCCCTGCCGGACCTGTCGGGCTATACCGACGCGGCGATGGAAAAAAAGATCGTGCGCGCCAAGCCAGGCAAGATCAGCATCCGCCGCATGATGCAGGAAGATGCCCTTAAGGACTTCATCGGCGGTGACAACAAGATGGCCGAATGGGTGGTGCGCCAGCACGGCATTCCCCAGGCGATCTTTGTCGACGACGGCTACATGAACCTCAAGGACTTGCTGGGCAAGGTGCCCAAACAGTACCTGAGCGAGACATCGCCGGGTGTATTCCTGGCCAAGTTGCCAATCGTGGTCGGTCGCAAGGGCATCCTGGAAATCGACAAGAAAACCCAGGAGTTGCGCCTGTCCCAGGAAGGCGGTTCGTTCCTGATCAACGACGGCCAGCTGTTTGTGCGTGACACCAAAGTCACCGGCTGGAGCGAAAAAGCCAACGGCCCGGCGCTGTTCAAGTCGCCAAAGGAATTCCGTCCGTTTCTACTGGCGTGGGGCGGCACCGAGACTTACATCTCCAACACCAAGATGGCCAGTTTCGGCTACGCCAACAGTAAGTCGTACGGGGTGAGTATTTCCCAGTACACGCCGAACATGGCCAAGGTGCTCAAGCGTCCAGAGCCGACCGGCTGGATCATCAACTCCGAGTTCTCGGACATGTGGTACGGCTTCTACTGCTACGAGACCACGAACTTCGTGATCAAGGGCAATACCTACAAAGACAACATCGTCTACGGCATTGACCCCCACGACCGTTCCCACGGTCTGATCATCGCGGACAACACCGTCTACGGCACCAAGAAGAAGCACGGCATCATCATTTCCCGGGAAGTGAACGACAGCTTCATCTTCAACAACCGCAGCTACGACAACAAGCTCTCCGGCCTGGTACTCGACCGTAACAGCGTCAACAACATCGTGGCCGACAACGAGTTCTACCGTAACCACACCGACGGCATCACCCTCTATGAGAGCGGCGACAACCTGCTGTGGGGCAACAAAGTGATTGCCAACCGTCGCCACGGTATTCGCGTGCGTAACAGCGTGAACATCAAGCTGTACGAAAACACCTCGATGGCCAACGGCCTGACCGGGCTTTACGGCCACATCAAGGACTTGACCGACACCGACCGCGACATCGCCCTCGACCCGTTCGACGCCAAGGTCTCGCTGATCGTGGTCGGTGGTGAACTGGCGGGTAACGGCAGCGGGCCGCTGTCCATCGACTCGCCGTTGAGCGTGGAGCTGTACCGCGTGTCGATGCTGGCGCCGACCAAATCCAGCGGCATCAGCTTCAACGGCGTGCTGGGCGATCGCCAGGAAGAGATTCTCGACCTGCTGGTACGCCAGCAGAAAGCCGTGCTGATCGACCCTGTCGAACGCCAGACCGAATTGCAGGACTGAGGATGACCCTTATGCACCCACACATGATCAAACTGTTGAGCCTCTCGGGTCTGACCCTCGGCCTGCTCGCGGCCAGCCAGGGCGTGCGCGCCGACGAAGTCAAGGCACCGACCTTCACCGCCGAGCCGTGCTGCAGCCTGTGTCCGGCCGCCCACGATGCGCGCAACTACACCACGCGCTACCAGCAGAACTTCACCACCCTGGTGCAAGCCCAGGGCGACTGGTTGTTCCGGACCCAGGAAGACCTGCGCACCGAATTCGATACCACCCCGTCCGGCTACAAGCGCATGCAACAGCTGCACGATGCGTTCAAGGCCAAGGGCGTGGAACTGGTGGTGGTCTACCAGCCGACCCGTGGCCTGGTGAACCGCAACAAGCTCAACCCGGAAGAAAAAGCCAAGTTCGATTTCGACAAGGCACTGGCCAACTACAAGACCATGCTCGGCCGTTTCGCCAAGATGGGCTACGTGGTGCCGGACCTGTCGCCGTTGACCAACGAGCAACTGCCGGATGAGCTGCCAGCCCACGATTTCTACTTCCGTGGCGACCAGCACTGGACCCCGTATGGTGCCCAGCGCACGGCGAAAATCGTCGGCGCCAAAGTGCGTGCAATGCCTGAATTTGCCGATATTCCCAAGCGTGAATTCGAGACCAAAGTGTCCGGACGCATGGGCAAGACCGGCACCCTGCACAACATGGCCGGGCAACTGTGTGGCACCAGCTACGCGATCCAGTACATGGATCAGTTCTCCACCGAGCCCAAGGGCGAAGCGGGCGACGGCGACCTGTTCAGCGATTCGGGCAACCCGCAGATCACGCTGGTGGGCACCAGTCACAGTGGCAAGAACTACAACTTCGCCGGCTTCCTGGAGCAGGAAATCGGTGCTGACATCCTCAACGTCGCCTTCCCCGGCGGTGGCCTGGAAGGCTCGATGATCCAGTACCTGGGCAGCGAAGAATTCCAGAAGACCCCGCCAAAGATTCTGATCTGGGAATTCTCGCCGCTGTATCGCCTGGACCAGGAGACCATCTACCGCCAGATGATGGCGCTGCTGGACAACGGCTGCGAAGGCAAGACCGCGCAGATGACCGCCAGCACGACATTGAAGCCCGGCAAGAACGAATTGCTGGTTAACAGTTCGAATAAAGACCTGCGCAACGCCAACCACCAGGTTGATATCCGCTTCGCCGACCCGTCGGTGAAAACCCTGCAAGCCACCCTCTGGTACATGAACGGGCGCCACGAGGACATCAAGATCGAAAAACCCGAAACATCCGATACAGACGGGCGTTTCGCCTTTGAACTGCGCACCGATGAAGACTGGGCCTCGCAGAACTTGCTGGCCGTGGAAGTGCAGGGTCCCGAAGCGGGCGCTGCCGCGCAGAAAGTCGAAGCGAAAATTTGCACACGCAACGTATTCCCAGCCGGTGGTCAACAGACCGCCTCAACTGGGCAATGAGGTTACTTATGCAGAAGTTATTGATTCCCACGTTACTCGGCCTGGCGATGTTCGCCGGCTCAGTCAACGCCGCCGCCCCACTGCGTCCACCCCAGGGTTATTTCGCACCGATTGAAGCGTTCAAGACCGGCGACTTCAAGAATGACTGCGACGCCATGCCCGCGCCGTACACCGGCTCGCTGCAATTTCGCAGCAAGTACGAAGGCTCGGACAAGGCCCGTTCCACGCTGAATGTGCAATCCGAAAAAGCCTTTCGTGACAGCACCGCCGACATCACCAAGCTGGAAAAAGACACCAGCAAGCGGGTGATGCAGTTCATGCGCGATGGCCGGCCCGAACAACTGGAATGCACGCTCAACTGGCTGGCTACATGGGCTCGGGCAGATGCGTTGATGTCCAAAGACTTCAACCACACCGGCAAGTCCATGCGCAAATGGGCACTGGGCAGCATGGCGTCGGCCTATGTGCGCTTGAAGTTCTCCGAGTCGCACCCGCTGGCCAACCACCAGCAGGAATCGCAGCTGATCGAAGCCTGGTTCAACAAACTGGCCGACCAGGTGGTGAGCGACTGGGACAACCTGCCGCTGGAAAAAACCAACAACCACTCTTACTGGGCCGCCTGGTCGGTGATGGCAACGTCCGTCGCCACCAACCGTCGCGACCTGTTCGACTGGGCCGTGAAGGAATACAAGGTCGGCGCGAATCAGGTCGACGACCAAGGCTTCCTGCCGAACGAATTGAAGCGCCAGCAACGCGCCCTGTCGTACCACAACTACGCCCTGCCGCCGCTGTCGATGATCGCCAGCTTTGCCTTGGTCAACGGTGTGGACCTGCGCCAGGAAAACAACAGCGCGCTCAAGCGCCTGGGCGAAAAAGTGCTGGCCGGGGTCAAGGATCCGGAGATCTTCGAACAGAAGAACGGCAAAGAGCAGGATATGAAAGACCTCAAGGAAGACATGAAATATGCCTGGCTTGAGCCGTTCTGCACCCTCTACACCTGTGCGCCGGATGTGATCGAGCGCAAGCACGGGATGCAGCCTTTCAAGACGTTCCGCCTCGGGGGTGACCTGACCAAGGTCTACGACCCGGCGCACGAAAAAGGCAACAAAGGTTCCTGAGCGAACTCGGTAAAAAATGTGGGAGGGGGCTTGCCCCCGATAGCAGGGTGTCATTCAACACAGATGGCGACTGTTACACCGCCATCGGGGGCAAGCCCCCTCCCACATTTTTGAGCCGGTTTCGACAGTGAGAATGCAATACAGCCCTCCCCCGAAATCGTGGGGGGGTTTGGGGGGGCTCTGGCCCTTGACTGTTGGTTAAACATGGAGAGATCGGGATGGTTTTCTCGTCCAATGTGTTCCTGTTTCTGTTCTTGCCGATCTTTCTCGGCTTGTACTACTTGAGCGGGCAACGCTATCGCAACCTGCTGCTGCTACTGGCCAGCTACGTGTTCTACGCCTGGTGGCGAGTGGACTTCCTGGCGCTGTTCGCCGCCGTGACGCTGTGGAATTACTGGATCGGCCTCAAGGTCGGTGCGGCAGGCGTGCGCACCAAGCCGGCCCAGCGCTGGCTGCTGCTGGGCGTGGTGGTCGACCTGTGCATCCTCGGCTACTTCAAGTACGCCAACTTTGGCGTCGACAGCATCAACGTGATGATGAAGTCGGCCGGCCTGGAGCCGTTCATTCTCACCCACGTGCTGCTGCCGATCGGGATCTCGTTCTACATCTTCGAGTCCATCAGCTACATCATCGACGTGTATCGCGGTGATACCCCTGCAACCCGCAACCTGATCGACTTTGCGGCGTTCGTGGCGATCTTCCCGCACCTGATTGCCGGCCCGGTGTTGCGTTTCCGCGACCTGGCCGATCAGTTCAACAACCGCACCCACACCCTCGACAAGTTCTCCGAGGGCTGCACGCGGTTCATGCAGGGTTTCATCAAGAAGGTCTTCATCGCCGACACCCTGGCGGTGGTGGCCGACCATTGCTTCGCCCTGCAAAACCCGACGACGGGCGATGCCTGGCTCGGCGCGCTGGCCTATACCGCGCAGTTGTACTTCGACTTCTCCGGCTACAGCGACATGGCCATCGGCCTGGGCTTGATGATGGGCTTCCGTTTCATGGAGAACTTCAAGCAGCCGTACATCAGCCAGTCGATCACCGAGTTCTGGCGGCGCTGGCACATCAGCTTGTCCACCTGGCTGCGTGACTACCTGTACATCACCCTGGGCGGCAACCGTAAAGGCACGCTGACCACCTACCGCAACCTGTTCCTGACCATGCTGCTCGGCGGCCTGTGGCACGGTGCGAACATCACTTACATCGTGTGGGGTGCATGGCACGGCATGTGGCTGGCGATTGAAAAAGCCATCGGCCTCAACACGTCGCCGCGCAGCTTCAACCCGGTGCGTTGGGCCTTCACCTTCCTGCTGGTGGTGATGGGCTGGGTGATCTTCCGCGCCGAGAACCTGCACGTCGCCGGCCGTATGTACGGTGCGATGTTCAGCTTTGGCGAGTGGTCGCTGTCGGAACTCAACCGCGCCAACCTCACCGGCCTGCAAGTGGCAACCCTGGTGGTGGCGTATGCAACCCTGGCGTTCTTCGGCCTGCGCGACTTCTACACCAATCGTCCTGCCGAGAAGACCAAACCGGCCGACCCTAGCCTGATCAAGGCTGTGCCGGGCGACAACCCAGGCAGCATCCACGAACCCGGTTTCACCGTGGGCAAAGATGCCGCCGTGCAACCGGCCTACTGGACCGCTGACTGGCCACGCTACGCGATGCGCGCTGCGGTGCTGCTGCTGTTCGTGGCGTCGATTCTCAAACTGTCGGCGCAGAGTTTCTCGCCGTTCCTTTACTTCCAATTTTGAGGGAGCCGACCATGACCCGTTCATTACGCGTCCTCTATATCGGCCTGTTCCTGGTGCTGCTGCTGGCCCTGGGCGCCTGGTCGCTGCGCAGTTTCTTCGGCTTCAGCACCAATGCCGACGCCACCGTGCTCAACGGTCGCTGGACCAAAGCCGTCGAGACCCACTACGACGACGAGTTCCCGATCAAGCGCATCGGCACCAACCTGTGGGCGGCGCTGGACTACAAGCTGTTCAATGAAGGCCGTCCCGGTGTGGTGCTGGGCCGCGATCACTGGCTGTACAGCGACGAGGAATTCAACCCCGCCGTCAACGAAGACCAGAACCTTGAAGGCAACTACGCGCTGGTCGAAGGCGTGCGCCAGAAACTCAAGGCCCAGGGCATTCAACTGGTGATGGCGATCGTGCCAGCCAAGGTGCGCCTTTACCCGGAACATTTGGGTGAAGTGAAACCGGCCAGCATCCACGCCAACCTGTACCAGGACTTCCACGCCCGTGTCGCGGCCGACAAGATCATCGCCCCGGACCTGCTCGGCCCATTGCAACAGGCCAAGCTCGGCGGCAAGCAAGTGTTCCTGCGCACCGACACCCACTGGACACCGGACGGTGCCGAAATCGCTGCCAAGCAGTTGGCCAAGACCATCGCCGACAAGACCCCGCTCCACGGCGAGCCGCAGCGTTTTATCACCGAAGCCGAGAAGACCGAGCCGCATAAAGGCGACCTGCGTCTGTTCCTGCCCCTGGACCCGCTGTTCGAAAACCTGATGCCGCCGAAAGAACCGCTGGAAAAACGCGTCACGCACCTGGCCGAAACCCAAGGTGACGATGCCCTGTTCAGCGACAGCGAAACCCCGGTGGCACTGGTGGGCACCAGCTACAGCGCCAACCCCAACTGGAACTTCGTCGGCGCCCTCAAGCAAGCCCTGGGCAGCGACGTGGTCAGCTACGCCGAAGACGGCCACGGCCCGATCCTGCCGATGCTCAGCTACCTCAAAAGCGATGACTTCAAGAACAAACCGCCCCAGGTGCTGATCTGGGAGTTTCCTGAACGTTATCTGCCCGTGAACAACGAAATCGGTGATGCCGACCCATCCTGGGTTGCGCAGCTTAAACAAGCCGGTTCGCGCCAACAGAACATGGCACTGAACACCCCAGTTAAAAACCAAAAATCCGAGACGCCCGACCGGGCGCAAAACTGAAAGAGAGGTAACTCACATGACTTTCACTACAACTCCTCGTCGTCTCGCTAAAACCCTGGCTATCGCAGCCGGCCTGAGCTTCGTATCGATGTCCGCCTTCGCCGGTGGCGACGCCGCCCTCTACGGCCCTACCGCGCCAAAAGGTTCGAGCTTCGTGCGGATCTACAACGCCAGCAATCAGGAAGTCAGCGCCACTGTCGGCGCCACCAACCTGAGCGATGTCGCACCACTGGCCAGCAGTGATTTCAGCTTCATGCCCGGCGGTGACTACAGCGCCAAGGTCGGCAGCCAGACCGTGCCGGTCAAACTCGCCGCCGACCACTATTACACCCTGGTCAACAGCGGCAGCGGCCAGCCACAGCTGATCGAGGAACCACCGTTCAAGAACAAGCAGAAGTCCCTGGTGCGCGTGCAGAACCTCAGCGACAAGGCCCTGACCTTGAAGACCGCTGACGGCAAGACCGACGTGGTCAAGGCAGTCGCTGCCAAAGGCCGTGGCGAGCGCGAAATCAACCCGGTGAAGGTCAGCCTGGCGCTGTATGACGGCGACAAAAAAGTCGGCGACGTGAAGCCGGTGGCCCTGGAACGCGGTGAAGCGGCGGTGCTGTACGTCACCGGTTCCGGTTCGAGCCTGTCGCCAGTGTGGGTGAAACGCCCGGTGTCGACCCGCTGATTATTTCCCTGAGGGAGCCGGGCTTGCCCGCGATGCAGACGACTCGGTTTGTCAGATGCACCGAGCTGATGCCTTCGCGAGCAAGCCCGCTCCCACAGAGACCGAGACAAAAACAAGAGTGAAACGACAAACCTTCGTAGCTCTGACCCAAATCGATTCAAGGAGAAACACCCATGATTCCAGTCATCCTTTCCGGTGGTAGCGGCTCACGTCTTTGGCCGCTTTCGCGTAAACAGTTCCCTAAACAATTCCTGGCCCTGACCGGCGAGCACACGCTGTTCCAGCAAACCCTGGAGCGCCTGGTGTTTGAAGGCATGGACTCCCCAATCGTGGTCTGCAACAAGGACCACCGCTTCATCGTCAACGAGCAACTGGCCGCGCGTAAGCTCGAAAGCCAGCGCATCCTGATGGAACCGTTCGGCCGCAACACCGCGCCGGCCGTGGCCCTCACCGCGATGATGCTGGTCAATGAAGGCCGCGACGAGCTGATGCTGGTGTTGCCCGCCGACCACGTGATCGACGACCAGAAAGCCCTGCAGCGTGCGCTGGCCCTGGCCACCGTGGCCGCCGAGCGTGGCGAGATGGTGCTGTTCGGCGTGCCGGCCACCCGTCCGGAAACCGGTTATGGCTACATCAAGTCCACCAACGATTCGCTGCTGCCCGAAGGCGTGAGCCGCGTCGAGCAGTTCGTGGAAAAACCCAATGAAAAACGCGCCATGGAGTTCGTCAAGAGCGGCGGTTACTTCTGGAACAGCGGTATGTTCCTGTTCCGCGCCAGCCGCTTCCTCGAAGAGCTGAAAAAGCACGACCCGGACATCTACGACACCTGCCTGCTGACCCTTGAACGCAGCGAACAGACCGCCGACACGGTGTCCTTCGACGAGGCCACCTTCGCCTGCTGCCCGGACAACTCCATCGACTACGCCGTGATGGAAAAAACCCAGCGCGCCTGCGTGGTGCCGCTGAGCGCCGGTTGGAGCGACGTGGGTTGCTGGGCCTCGCTGTGGGCCGTCAACGACAAAGACGTCCACGGCAACGTCAGCAAAGGCGACGTGGTGATCCAGGACAGCCGCAACTGCATGATCCACGGCAACGGCAAACTGGTGTCGGTGATCGGCCTGGACAACATCGTGGTGGTGGAAACCAAGGACGCGATGATGATTGCCCACAAGGACAAGGTCCAGGGCGTCAAACAGATGGTCTCGACCCTCAACGACCAGGGCCGCAGCGAAACCCAGAACCACTGCGAAGTCTATCGCCCGTGGGGCTCCTACGACTCGGTGGACATGGGGGGGCGTTTCCAGGTCAAGCACATCTCGGTCAAGCCGGGCGCGTGCCTGTCGCTGCAGATGCACCACCACCGCGCCGAACACTGGATCGTGGTCAGCGGCACCGCTGAAGTCACCTGTGACGAGAACGTGTTCCTGCTCACCGAGAACCAGTCCACCTACATCCCGATCGCCTCGGTGCATCGCCTGCGCAACCCGGGCAAGATCCCGTTGGAGATCATCGAAGTGCAATCGGGCAGCTATTTGGGCGAAGACGACATCGAGCGCTTTGAAGATATCTACGGTCGCTCGACGCCGGTTGAACGTGGCGTGTCGGTGAAAACTATCGCGCAGTAAAACAGTCGTAAAAGAAGCCCCCGTCCAGCCGACTGCGTCCCCTATCCGCAGCCGGTTGGGCGGGGGCTTTTTTATTGCACCGCCAGCCCGTTACGACGCCGGCCTGCTCCCCCAATTCGACGGGGAGTAGGCGTTGTAGTTACCCGTGTTGTTCGTGGTGCTGTCCGCGCTGTCGTATCGGCTCTTGCCAAATTCCTGAGCAGCCCTGCCGCCATATACCAAACCGGCGCCAACGGCTTTGCTCAACAGACCACCACTCATGCCAAACCTTTTCCCAAGACCTTCTGCGGCAGCCCCACCCACCATCAGTCCAGCGCCCTTCGCCTTTTCTTCGGGGCCGCCACGTAACGCTGTGGGGAAAAGCGTCGCAGCCCCTTGCAGCAGCGTTTGCCCCAGGTTGGTCAATTGTTGGCTTTGCATGCGGGGCTGCGCTTGAGTGTCATGCTTTACGTTCGCTTGATTCGATGTTGCAGCGCTGCTCGGCGCTGGCGCAGATTGAGGTGTGAGAAGAGAGGAAGCCACTGACGACAGTGCTGACGTGGCAGCGGGTATAAGCACGGCTGAAGCAATCATAGTTCGTCTCACTTGATCAGACTGGGGTTGATACCCTCCTGGGCAATCTGCATGTCCCTATGCTGGATTTGTGGAGAAAAGGCATTGTGCGGTTCCCTCATGAAAACAGAGACTCGCCATAGGCATCCAGGCCATCGCGCAGGTAGGATGGGTTATCCGCATACGAGACCGTCCTCATGTTCTTCGGCGTCCTACTGATCATCACCTGGTTGATCCTGCTGCTGCGCTACCCGGCCAAAGCCTTGCCGGTATCGTTGGCCGCCGCCGTCGGCCTGGGTTTCGTAGCCATCTGGGTCGTCTGGCTGGATAACCGCGAAGCCTCCCAACTGGCACGCCTGGAACTGCGCATCAGCTATGCCCCCCAGGAATGCCCTGCGGACCGTCCGCTGAAACTGACCCTCAACAATGGCAACGATGTGCCCCTCACTGAGCTGCGTTGGCGCGTCGCCGCCTATGCACCGGGCGACTCGGTCAACCTGGCCGACAACGTCTATGCCGCCCCACGCTATCGCGGCCCTGGCGAACTGCAAGCCGGCGGCACCTGGGACGATTGCTTGCCAACCCCACCTTTACGCCCCGGCTACCGCCCGCAAACCCTGGAGTTCCGTGCCGAGCACCTGCAAGGCAGTTTCTCGGACTGATGAAGGATCGATCCATGCCCAACGTACTGATCACCGGTTGCTCCAGCGGCATCGGCCGTGCCCTGGCTGACGCTTTCAAGGCCACAGGCTACCGCGTGTGGGCCAGCGCCCGCCGTGCGGAAGACGTCGCCGGTTTGTCGGCCGCAGGCTTTAACGCGGTGCAATTGGACGTCAACGACAGCGCCGCCCTGCAACGGCTGGCCGAACAACTGGGCGAACTGGATGTGCTGGTCAACAACGCTGGATACGGCGCCATGGGCCCATTGCTCGACGGCGGCACCGAGGCGATGCAACGCCAATTCGAGACCAATGTGTTTTCCATCGTCGGCGTCACCCAGGCGCTGTTTCCGGCCCTGCGGCGCAGCAAGGGAGTGGTGGTGAACATCGGCAGTGTTTCCGGTGTGCTGGTGACCCCGTTTGCCGGCGCCTACTGCGCGTCCAAAGCGGCCGTGCATGCCTTGAGCGACGCACTGCGCATGGAACTGGCACCGTTTGGCGTGCGGGTCATGGAAGTGCAACCCGGCGCGATCAACACGAGCTTTGCGAAAAACGCCGGCGCCCAGGCCGAACTGTTGATCAATGAACAGTCGCCGTGGTGGCCGCTGCGCGATGGCATCCGGGCGCGCAGCCAGGCGTCCCAGGACAAGCCGACGCCGGCCAACGTGTTCGCGGCGGATGTATTGAAGGCCGTGCAACAACCACAACCGCCCCGCCTGCTGCGTTCGGGCAATGGCAGTCGCGCGTTACCGTTGATGGCAGCGTTGTTGCCCAAGGGGTTGCTGGAGAAGGTGTTGAAGAAGCGCTTCGGGCTGGCCGGTTCGCTCTAACCCTTCATGAAATCAATAAACGCCCGCACCTTCAGGGGCAAATGCCGAGTGTCCGGATACATCGCGTAGACCCCTTGCGGGGCAAAACGATGGTCCGGCAACAAGCGCACCAGCCTCCCGGCCTCCAGATCGTCCTTCACCAGCCATTGCGGCAACACTGCCACGCCATGTCCGCGCACGGCGAAGGCCTGGAGCACGGCTGCGCTGTCGGCGACCAGTGACGCGTGGCCGGGGCGATAGAGATGTTCGCCGCCTTGGGGATCGGTCACGCGCAACTCCGTCAATCGGCCATGTCCCAGCTTGGGCAACTGTTCCAATTCATCCAGTGTACTCACCCCGCCCAACGATGGCGCCGCCACGGCAAACACGTCGAACGACGACAACTGCACCGCACGGTGATTGGAATCCAGCAGGCGTCCCAGCCGAATCGCCACGTCAAAACGCTCGGAGATCAGGTCTGCATGGGTCGAGGAGGTGGATAAGTGGATGTTCAGGTCTGGATGCAGGCGGCGGAAGGCTTCGACAGCCGGGGCAACCACGGCCAATGCGTATTCCACAGTGGTGGTAATGCGCAGCGTGCCTTTGAGTTGGGCATGCTCCGAACGCGCCTCTTCCACCGCCAACCGTGCTTCTTCGAGCATGCGTGTGCAGCGCACGTAGAAACGCTCGCCGGCATCGGTGAGCGCCAGTTGCCGGGTGTTACGGGTCAGCAGGGTGACGCCCAGCTCCGCTTCCAGGCGCTTGAGGTTGAAGCTGACCACGGCGCGGGTCTGGCCCAACAAGTCGGCGGCAGCGGTAAGCGAGCCGGCCTCGACCACGGCCTTGAAAGTGTCGAATCGGTCCAGGCTGACCATCGGCGGCGCCCTCCTTTGTCAAAATATTTTTGACAAACTAACAGGCAAACCGACGTTTCCCAAACAGCATGCGCGGCCTACCCTGCCCGCTTCATTCGCAGGATCGCGCTCATGACCTACCGCTCGAAAGTCGCCTGGATCTTTTTGCTGGGCTTTGCCCTGGACCTGGTGAACATGTTTGTCGCCACAGTCGCCTACCCGGATATTGCCCGCGAACTGCAGGCTTCGGTCACTCAACTGGCATGGATCAGCAACGCCTACCTGCTCGGCCTGACGGTGATCATTCCACTGAGTGTGTGGCTGGCGGCGCTGATGGGCGAAAGAGCCTTGATCGCCGCCAGCCTGCTGTTGTTCGCCGGCGCTTCGGTGATGGTGGGCCAGGCGAGTTCGATTGAAACGCTGATCGGCTGGCGCGCCCTACAGGGGCTGGGCGGCGGCTTGCTGATTCCGGTGGGACAGGGCATGGCTTACCGGCATTTCCCTGCGGCTGAGCGCAGCCAATTGACGGCGCGCGTGATGTCGGTAGCACTGCTGGTGCCGGCGCTGTCCCCGGCGTTGGGCGGGTTGATTGTCGACAGCCTGTCGTGGCGCTGGATCTTCTACGCCAACTTGCCCCTGGCGTTGATTACCTTGCTGCTAACCCTGCTGTGGATAACGCCCGATGTGACGGCCAAGCTTCGTCCGAAGCTGGACGTGGGCAGTATTTTCCAACAAGTGCGCAGCCCGATGTTGCGCACCGCCATGCTGATCTACCTGTGCATCCCCGGCGTATTCATCGGCACCAGCCTTATCGCCATCCTCTACTTGCGCGGACTCGGCTATGACGCGACACAAACCGGTGCGCTGATGTTGCCCTGGGCCCTGGCGTCGGCGCTGGCGATTTTCCTCAGCAAACAACTGTTCAACCGCTGTGGCCCTAAGCCGTTGTTGCTGGCGGGCATGGCGCTGCAATGCGTCGGCATATTGTTGCTCAACGCGCCAGCCCTGATCATCCCTGCCTACCTCTTGATGGGGTTGGGTGGCAGCCTGTGCAGCAGCACCGCGCAGACCCTGGCCTTTGTGGATATCCCCGCCGAACGCATGGGCCACGCCAGCGCCCTGTGGAACATCAATCGCCAAGTGAGCTTCTGCCTGGGCGCGGCAGCGCTGAGTGCATTGTTGTCGGCCTTGGATTCTTTCGCCATAACCTTCACGATGGCGGCAGCCTTGACCCTGCTGCCTCTTTTTGCAGTGCTGCGCCTGGATGCATCCAGAGTACGCTCACTGCTTCACCCTGCCAGCGAGCCTCACCGATGATTGATTACAGCGACTTTTTCGAAGAAGTGATCCAGACCCACGTGGAGATCGAGCAATGGTTTGCCGGGGTTGCGCCTGAGGGCACCTTGCAGACCTTGCTCGCTCGCTTCTCACCGGAATTCAGCATGGTTGCCCCGGCGACCGGCACACGGGTCAATGCCGCCGGGGTCAACGCCCTGTTCACGCGTTTGGGCGGCATGCGTCCAGGGTTGAAGATCACCTTGAGCGAAATGACCGGCATCGATCGGCATGCACGTGGCGCCACGGTGACCTATCGCGAACATCAGCTCGACGACAGCGGCACCCGCACGGATCGCCGCGCCACGGTAGTGTTCGAAAAGCAGGCCAGTGGTGCGCTGCTGTGGCGCCATTTGCATGAAACGTTTATTAAGGCTTAGCGCCGGTTCAGTTTTGTGTCTGGTCCACAATCACGGTACAGGTGATCCCCGCCGCCAACAACACCCCTTCCGGCACCTCATCGATGTGAATCCGCACCGGCACCCGCTGGGCCAGCCGCACCCAGTTGAAGGTCGGGTTCACGTCGGCGATCAGCTCGCGGCTTTCGGGGTTGTCGCGGTCGTAGATACCACGTGAGATGCTTTCCACGTGGCCCTTCAGGGTCTCGCCGCTCATCAACTGCATATCGGCTTTGTCACCGACCTTGACGTGGGGCAGCTTGGTTTCTTCAAAGAAGCCGTAGACCCAGAACGAGTTCATATCCACCACGGCCATCTTGGCTTCGCCGATACGCGCATAGTCACCGCGATGCACATTCAGGTTGGTGACATAACCATCAACAGCCGCCACCACTTGCGTGCGCTTCAAATTGAGTTCGGCCGCTTCCAGTTGCGCCAGCGCGTGTTGGTAATCGGCCAGCGCTGAGTCGGCGATGTTGCTGGCGTCGTCGCGGTTTTCCTTGGAGATCACCAGGGCGTCCAAATCGGCGCGCCGATGAGCGTTGACCTTGCGCATTTCCCAAGTGGCTTTGCGCGAAGCCACCAGCGATTGCGCCTGCTTGACGGCAATGCGGTAGTGCTCGGGATCGATCTGCATCAGCAAGTCGCCCTTCTTCACCAACTGGTTGTCACGCACCGGCACGTCGACCACCTCACCGGTGACGTCGGCCGCGACGTTGATGATATCGGCGCGCACACGGCCGTCTCGGGTCCATGGGGTTTCCATGTAGTGCACCCACAGCGTACGGCCAATCCAGATCGCCAAAGCCAATACCAGCAAGGTCGCGAGCAGGCTGAAAAACTTTTTCATCGGGGGATTCTCAACGGTAGACGGTCAGCGCCAGGGCGCCGAACAGGCAAACAAACAGGCTCAGGCGCAGCAACGCCGGGTGCCAGAAAAAACGGTACAGGTCAAACCCGGCCAAACAGCGATCAAGCGCCCAGGCCAGCACAGCTGCGATCAGGAACATCAGGGTCATGGTCGGCATATACACGCCGTGGAAGGCGATTTCACGAGGCATGCGTGGCTCCTTGCGTGGCACCTTTAAGAGCGGCCAACGGCGATTGCGGGTCCAAAAGCGAGGTGCGGATAAAATGCAGGTAGCTTTTCACCCGGCGCAGGGCCGAGGTGTCGAAGTGCGGGGCGAAGGGTTCGTCGGTGGCCTGCACACGACTGATCGCATGGTCGACGGCGATCAGGCCACGCTCCAGGTTGCTCGCGCTGGGTTGCAGGAACAGCCGCACCAGCGAGCGGCCCATCACGCGGATGGCTTGGCGCCACGGCTGGGATTCGGCGTACGCCGGGTGCACCGGCAGCATCGCCTGTTCCTTGCGCAGTTCGATAATCGCGTGGCCAACCTCCAGCACCACGAACATCCAGCGCAGCAGGTCGCGCTGCACTTGCGGCTGGCCAACAGCAAGACCATAGGCCTGGTGCAGCAAATCACGGGTGCGGCTTTCAAAGCTCGACGCCAGCCCCTTGAGTTTGCCGCTGATCGCGTACACCACCTGCTCGCGCAGGTCCTGTTCGAGGCGGCGCCACAACCAGCGGCTGTTGGGCGGCAGAATGATCGCGCCCGCCGCCGCGCACACCAGCATGCCGAGGATCATGGCGATGTAGTCGTTGATAAAGGTGTAAGGGTTGTAGACCGTCAGGTTGTCCGGCACCGAGCCGGTGCTGAAAAAGATCAGCAGCCCTACGCCAACACCCGCGTATTGCGGGCGCGAAGCGAGGAACGCGCCAAAGATGATCACCGGGGCAAGCATCACGCACAGCAGCGGGAAGCCGTCGATCCAGGGGAACACGAAAAACATTTCGACAAAGCCCACCAGGGCCCCTATCAACGTTCCGCAAGCCATCTGGAACGCCATGCGTTTCGGGTTCGGCGTGGCGGCGGACAAGCCCACGGTGGCGGCGGCGATCAGGGTCATGGTCGCGCCGCTGGGCCAGGCGGTGGCCACCCAATAACTGCCCAGTACCATCAGGATGAATGACGCGCGAATCCCCGAGGCAGCGCAGGCCAGCCAGTTGGTCTTGGGGATAAAGGTTTCGTCCCATTGCTCGCGCTCATGGCTATGTTCCGCCAGGGAAGCGTGGGTTTGCGCGTAGTTGTGCAGGTCATCGACAAACCGGTAAAGCAGCTCGTAGGCGGTGTGGAAATCCAGCTGCTCGGCTTCACTTGGGTGCTCTTCCTGAAAAGCCGCGCGCAGGCTGCGGACCTTGGCGGGCAGGCCGTCCTTATAGGCGCTGAGTTGGTTGACCAGGCGCGCCGCATCGGGGCTGGTCAGCGCACGGCCGGAGAAACCATCGAGCAGTTCGGCAAGGTCTTGCACGCCGGGTCTGGCGGCGACAACAGGGGCCGCTTCATCCGCGCGCAACCGCTCCAGCAACTGATGCAAAGCATTGAAGCGCGTGGTGATGCTCATGAATTCGCTGTTGAGGCGACTGAGCCGGCCGTTGCGCCGACGCATGTGCGGGTCTTCAAACACCGTGACGCTGCGCAGTCCTTCAAGGCCCACCGCTTCAGCGATAAAACGCACGTTGCTGGCCTCGAAACCTTCACGTCGACTGCGTCCGCGCAGGCCATCGGTGACGAACAGCGCAAACACGCCGAAGCGCTGGTACAAGGCGTTGCGCATGGCGGCGCTGCTGGTTTGCGGCAGAATCGCGGCGCTGACCAGCGTGGAGCACAGAATCCCCAGGGAAATTTCCAGCACCCGCCACACCGCCGCCATGAACGCGCCGTCCGGATGGGCCAGGGCCGGCAGGCCAACCATCGCCGCCGTATAACCGGCAAGCACAAACCCATAGGCGCGGAAGTTACGGTTGCGCGTCGCGCCGGCGGTGCAAATGCCCACCCAAATCGCCAGCGCGCCGAGGAATAACTCGGTGTTCTGCGCAAACAGGGCAATCAACAACACCATCACCGCCGACCCCGCCAGGGTGCCGAGGAAGCGATAAAAGCTCTTGGCGAACACCTGGCCGCTCTGGGGTTGCATCACGATAAACACGGTGATCATCGCCGTGCGCGGTTGCGGCAGTTCCAGGCGCATGGCCAGCCACAGCGTCAGGAACGCGGCGACCAGCACCTTGAAGATATACACCCAGGTCACGCCATCGCTGCGTGCCCAGTCGAAAAAACCACGGCGCCATTCAAGGGAATGCAGCCAGCGCAGCGGTGCAGGCAAGGGAGTCATCGAATCCTACTCAGTGATCAAACACGGCCAGCGCCGCCGGGGTCTTGCTCGGGAGGGTCTTGGCATCTTGCGGTGCGTCGTCGCCGGCGCCGAGGCCGCCGCCCAGGGCCGTCACCAGTTCGGCGTGGGCGCTCAGGCGAGCGGCCTGCACCTGTTGCTCGATTTGTTGCTGATGAAACAGCAAGGTCTGCGCATTCAGCACATTCAGGTAATCGGTGAGGCCACGTTGATAGGCGATCATCGCGATGTCGTAGGTCTTCTGCGCCGAGGCCACCGACTGCGCGGCGAAGGTGGCTTGCTTATCCATGGATTCGCGGCGGATCAATTGGTCGCTGATACCCTTGAGGGCATTGACCAGGGTCTGGTTGTACTGGGCGACAGCGATGTCATAGCCCGCGCTGGCTTCGCCCAGTTCCGCACGCAGGCGGCCGCCGTCGAAGATCGGCAAGGTGATCGCAGGTCCCACGTTGTAGTTGAATTTCTTGCCCGCCAGGAATTCCAGCATGCCGCCACCGGTGGCCATGTATCCGAGGCTGCCGACCAGGTCGACATTGGGGTAGAAACCGGCATGGGCCACATCGATGCCACGGGCCTGGGCCGCAACTTGCCAGCGGCGGGCAACCACGTCCGGGCGCTGGCCGAGCAATTGCGCGGGCAGGCTCGACGGCAATTTCAACGGCGCGGCCAGGGACAGGCTCGGGCGCTGCAACTGCGCGCCCTCCCCGGGTCCTTTGCCCGCCAGGGCTGCCAACTGGTTACGGCTCAGGGCGATCTCTTCGTCCAACGCGTCCAGTTGGCGATGGGTTTCCGGCAACGGGGTTTCGGCCTGGCTGACATCGAAGTGGGTGCCGATCCCGGCGTTCAGGCGTGTGTTGGCCAGGTCGAGAATCTGTTGCTGTTGCGCCAGGGTCGCTGCGACGATATCGCGGTTGGCGTAATGCAACGACAACTGGATATAGGCGCGCACCACGTTGTTCTGCAATTCGAGCTGGGTCTGGCGCGCTTCGGCAGCGCTCATGTGCGCCAGGTCGACGGCACGCTCGGTGGCATTGCTTTCGCGGCCCCACAGGTCGAGGGCGTAACTCAGGCCCAGGCTGGCATTGTTGTCCCAGGTGTTGGCACCGCTCAGTTCGCCAGGACCATAGAACTGATCCTTGGGCCAATTGTGGCGCTTGAGGGTGGTGTCGCTATTGATCTGCAGCGATTCGGCCGACTCGGCGACCCCGGCCATGGCCCGCGCCTCGCGCACTCGCGCGGCAGCCATGGCCATGCTTGGGCTGTGCTGAGTGGCCAGGTCGACCCAACGGTTCAATTGCGGGTCGCCGTAGGCCTGCCACCATTGCCCGGTGGGCCAGTGGGCGTCTTGTGCAGCGTTTTGGATGGCGTCGTCGGTGGCCAGGGTATTGGCGTTGAGGGACTGGCCTTGTGGGGCAATTCCTCCGGTTCCGATGCAGCCGCTGATTGCTAACGATAAGGCCCAAACACTGAGAGTCTTCAGCTCTCTGCTGATGCGACGCGGCACGGCAAGCGACTTCCTGAGGTGATGCGGGGGTAGGTGGCGCAATTCTAGGGGGCGATAGGGAGGACGATAAGCTGGCATTCCTGTGAATCTTTGTTACCGTTCAGGCGATAATCCGTTGGTAGGGATCACTGGACGGCGCAACTTTCTGTCACAATTTGTTATCTCCCCTGAGAACACTCCATGGACACTTTGCAAAATATGCGCGCCTTCAGTTGCGTGGCCGAAGCCGGCAGCTTCACCGCCGCCGCCGTGCAACTGGATACCACCACCGCCAACGTGTCGCGCGCGGTCTCCAACCTTGAGGCCCATCTGCAAACCCGCTTGCTCAACCGTACCACCCGACGCATCGCGCTGACCGAGGCCGGTAAACGCTATCTGCTGCGCTGCGAGCAGATCCTGGCCTACGTCGAGGAAGCCGAGGCCGAAGCCAGCGACGCCCACGCGCGCCCGGCCGGGCAGCTGAAAGTGCACACCATGACCGGTATCGGCCAGCATTTCGTCATCGATGCAATTGCCCGTTACCGCCGCACCCACCCGGACGTCACCTTCGACCTGACCCTGGCCAACCGCGTGCCGGACTTGCTCGATGAGGGCTACGACGTGTCCATCGTGCTGGCCAGCGAGCTGCCGGACTCGGGCTTCGTGTCCCAGCGTCTGGGCATTACCTACAGCATCGCGTGCGCCTCGCCGGATTACGTCAAGGCCAAAGGTTGCGCGCAGCGCCCACAGGACTTGCTCAACCACGCCTGCCTGCGCCTGGTCAGCCCGGTGATCCAACTGGACAAGTGGACTTTCAACGGCCCCGAAGGCCAGGAAAGCGTGGCGATCAATACGTCGCCGTTCCTGGTGAACTCGGCCGACGCGATGAAAACCGCGATCACCAGCGGCATGGGCGTCGGCCTGTTGCCGGTGTACGCGGCCATCGAAGGCCTGCGCAACGGCACCCTGGTGCGGGTAATGCCCAACTACCGTTCCCAGGAGTTGAACCTGTACGCCATCTACCCATCGCGCCAATACCTGGATGCGAAGATCAAAACCTGGGTGGAATACCTGCGTGGCTCGCTGCCGGAGATTCTGGCGGCGCATCAGGCGGAGTTGGTGGCGTATGAATTGAGCGGCAGCCTCAGCGGCGCTCGGTTGGCGAACTGAGGGCTATCAAACAACAGCTCCCGCGTTTTGGACTGTGCCCACTTTGGTTCAGGCTGCCCTGACAATTGTCGGCAGGAATGTTAGCGTGCTTGGCATTCTTCCGTAGTCGATGAGCCCGCCTGCAATGAAAAAGACTGTCCTCGCCTTCAGCCGCGTCACCCCGGAAATGATCGAACGCCTGCAACAGGATTTCGAAGTGATCGCGCCCAACCCCAAGCTGGGCGACATCAGCGCTCAATTCAATGAAGCCCTGCCCCACGCCCACGGCCTGATCGGCGTGGGCCGCAAGCTGGGGCGCGAGCAGTTACAGGGCGCGAGCAAGCTGGAAGTGGTGTCCAGTGTGTCGGTGGGCTACGACAACTACGATGTGGCGTACTTCAACGAACGCGGGATCATGCTCACCAACACCCCCGACGTGCTCACCGAAAGCACCGCCGACCTGGCCTTTGCCCTGCTCATGAGCAGCGCCCGCCGGGTGGCCGAACTGGACGCCTGGACCAAGGCCGGCCAGTGGAAAGCCAGCGTCGGCGCGCCGTTGTTCGGTTGCGACGTGCATGGCAAGACCCTGGGCATCGTCGGCATGGGCAACATCGGCGCAGCCGTGGCCCGGCGTGGGCGCCTGGGGTTCAACATGCCGATCCTGTACAGCGGCAACAGCCGCAAGCCGGCACTGGAGCAGGAACTGGGCGCGCAGTTTCGCAGCCTGGATGAGCTGCTGGCCGAAGCGGATTTCGTGTGCCTGGTGGTGCCGTTGAGCGACAAGACCCGTCATCTGATCAGCACCCGCGAAATGGGTTTGATGAAATCCAGCGCGATCCTGATCAACATCTCCCGCGGCCCGGTGGTAGACGAGCCGGCGCTGATCGACGCCCTGCAAAACCAGACCATCCGCGGTGCCGGGCTGGATGTGTATGAGCAGGAGCCGCTGGCCGAGTCGCCGCTGTTCCAACTGAGCAATGCCGTGACTCTGCCGCACATCGGCTCGGCCACCCACGAAACCCGTGAAGCCATGGCCAACCGTGCTCTGGACAACCTGCGCAGTGCTCTGCTGGGCCAACGCCCGCAGGACCTGGTCAATCCGCAAGTGTGGAAGGGCTGAAATAGGCCGTGTGTGGGAGCCCGCTCCCACACACCCGTCCCGATACAAAATCCGGTTAAAGCCTGGCCTCCCCAAGTCGATAACCCTCTATAGATCGTCATCCCTGATCCACAGAAGGTTTTTATGTCTACCACCAAAGCCCGCGCAGACTCACTTTCGCTTCTGCTCTTTACCTTGCGCAGCGGCAAGCTGATGGCGATCAACCTGCTGAAAGTCAGTGAAATCATTCCTTGCCCGCCGCTGACCAAGCTGCCGGAGTCCCACCCTCACGTCAAAGGCATCGCCACCCTGCGTGGCAACTCGCTGGCGGTGATCGACCTGAGCCGCGCTCTGGGCGAAATGCCCTTGGCAGACCCGGACGGCGGCTGCCTGATCGTCACCGACGTGAGCCGCTCCAAGCAGGGCCTGCATGTACAGGCGGTGAGCAAGATCGTGCATTGCCTGACCACCGACATCCGCCCGCCGCCCTATGGCTCCGGCGGTAACCGTGCGTTCATTACCGGGGTGACTCAAGTGGAAGGCGGTCTGGTGCAGGTACTGGATATCGAGAAAGTCATCCACGGCATCGCGCCGGCACCGATCGAAGCAGCGCCAACCGACCTGACCATGGAAGAAGCTGAAGTACTGGGCAACGCACGCATCCTGGTGGTGGACGACAGTCAGGTCGCCCTGCAGCAATCGGTGCACACCCTGCGCAACCTTGGCCTCACCTGCCACACCGCACGCAGCGCCAAGGAAGCCATCAATGTGCTGCTGGAGCTGCAAGGCACGGTCGAGCAGATCAATGTGGTGGTGTCGGATATCGAGATGTCGGAAATGGACGGCTACGCCCTGACTCGCACCCTGCGCGAAACCCCGGACTTCCAGCACCTTTACGTGCTGCTGCACACGTCCCTGGACAGCGCGATGAACAGCGAAAAAGCCCGGCTGGCCGGCGCCGACGCGGTGCTCACCAAATTCTCCTCGCCGGAACTGACCAAGTGCCTGGTAGTGGCCGCTCAAACGGTGGCACAAAAAGGCCTGTGAGCGACTATTTCCAACTGCTGCGTCGTGACCTCACCGACAGCCTGCCCGCCCCTCAGTGGCCGCCGGGTACGCGACTGGATCACTACCGCGACGACTTGGCTCCAGCGATTCATGCCGTGCTGTGCCTGACCCAGGATCAAGGCGGCGGTCGCGTTCCCAACCTGGACACCTGGCGGCACCAGTTCACCACTGACGCCGAGTTCGATCCCACCCTGTGCCTGGTGGTCAGCAACGATGAAGGCATTCTCGGTGTGGCCCAGTGCTGGACCAGCGCCTTTATCAAGAACCTCTGTATTCACCCCTGCGCCCAAGGCCAAGGGCTGGGGCGAGCCTTGTTGCTGCACAGCTTCCAGACGTTCAAGCAACGCGGCGAACCCTACGTGGACCTCAAGGTGCTGGAGAGCAATGTGCGTGCCCGCCAGCTGTATGAAAGCGCGGGCATGAAATTTGTCCTGCGCGACGTAGTACCTCAGGACTAACACACACTGGCGTGTAACTTGCTTCCAGAGAGCGAATTGGTGAACAGAGGTAAAAACCCGTCACCGTTCTTGCGTGCCCTCTGACCTAACCTGGTGACAGATCCGCCATGAATACTCAATTTTCCTGCGTCGGCTGCGGCAAATGCTGCTCCGACCATCACGTGCCCCTGACCCTGGAAGAGGCCCGGATGTGGGCGGCGGACGGCGGTAACGTCATTGTTCTGGTGGAAGGTTTCCTGGGCAATGGACTGGGCCTGCCCCAGCTGCAACGCGAACATGCCGAGCGCCGTTCGGTGGTGGTGCCCAGCGGCAACACCGAGGCGTTTGTGGCAATCACCTTTGCGGCCTACAACGCGGGGCGCTGCCGGAATCTTGACGAAGACAACCTGTGCCGTATCTATGCGCGCCGCCCGTTGGTGTGTCGCATCTATCCGATGGAAATCAACCCGCATATCCCGCTGAACCCCGCTGCCAAGGAATGTCCGCCGGAATCCTGGGAACAGGGGCCGGCGCTGATCGTCGGCGGTGAGCTGATGGACCAGGCGCTGGCTGAACTGATCCGTCGTTCGCGCCAGGCCGACCGCGACGATGTGCAGACCAAAGAGGCGGTGTGCGCACTACTGGGCATTCGCACCACGGCGCTCAAGGGCGATGGATTTACCGCTTACCTGCCGGACATGGGGGCATTTGCCCAGGCGATCGAGTTGGCGATAAGTCAGCCGTCGGTGGCTAATGAGTGGGTGTTCCATGTGTCCGGACTGGACATCGCCGAGCAGGTGCTGGATGCCGGGGCGCAGATTGCGACCGAGGTGCCGGCCAACTACGCGTTTATCCCGTTACGCGCGGCTTAGTGCAAAACGCTCTCGCCCACTGACGCTACAACTGACTATGCCATCACGGCGCGTCCAGGCGATAAGGTGCAAGGATCCGCTGATATTCGCCGTTGTGCATAAGCTGCTCGAGGGCACGGTTGAGCTCAGTGCGCAGCCCCGTATCGGTGCTACGCAGCGCGATCGCCACACCGTCGCCCAGCAGTTCAGTAGACACGGCGGGGCCCAGAAAGTCGTAGTCCTGGCCGGCGGCAGTGTCGAGCAGCGCATTGCGAATTTCCACGGTGCCCTGCAGGGTCGCGTCTATTTCACCCGCCATCAGGCTGCGAACCAGTTCGTCGTTGAGCCAGAAGCTCCTGATGATCACGCCTTTTGGCCCCCATTGGGACCGGGCAAACGCTTCGCGGTTACTCCCCAGTAATACCCCGACCCGCTTGCCCTTGAGCGACGTTGGCGTTGGCAAAAGGCCTGAGGTTCGCAGCGCCACCAACCGTGTGGTGAAGGGGTAGAGGTTGTCGGTGAAACTCACCCGGCGCCGGCGCTGGGGGGTGGAGGCAATACCCATGATTGCATCGAATTGCCGGGCTTCAAGGCCTTCGAAGTTTTCGACCAGCACCTGGTCGACCCAGGTACAGCGCACATTCAATTGCTGGCAGAGCGCGTTACCCAACTCGATATTCAGACCGATCAACTGTCCTTGCGGGTTGCGACTCTGGAAAGGGGAAAACTGTGCGACGACAGCAAAGCGGATTTCGCGCCGTGGTTGATCAATGCCTGCAACGGCATCCACCGCGAGCGACAGGGCAAGCATTACACACAGGTGTATCAGGGCCACAGGAAACGTCCTTTTCCGGAAAGAGCACGCTGCGCTCCACCCCACTAAAAACCCAGGGAAGCGCGAAGGCTGTGCAGCTTTCAAGAAACAGTCGCCGGCCTACAATCAGAAACATCAGCGGAGGCTGTAGGCAACATCCGCCAAACATTACAACCGATTAATCTTAACGTTTACCCATGGAGCGGCGCGTACCCGGCGGGGCCATGCCCGGGGTCTTGGTGTGGCCGTTCTTGGCGCCGTTCTTGTACCAGGGCTGGGCGGCATTCTTGGCCCCCGCCAGTTCACCCGGTTTGAAGGGAAACTTGAACGCCGGGATCTCGGCTTTTTCAACGCCTTCGGCGCTGGCCGGATCGACGAGGTCGGCCGCTTCAACAGGGGGTTGTGTCGGGGAAGTCATGGAGGCTCCGGAGCGTGCAAAAAATGACGCGGGGCCAGCTTGCGGGCCACGCTGGCGCGCAGTATACCTGCCCGCCTCGGATCTTTAACCACCACCTGTACGAATGGTCGGTCTTTACTGACAGCGCTGTCAGTTAGCAGTCACCTTGCTGACCGGATTGGCGGGCTATAAAGGCCTCATCCACTTCCAATCCTTCGCCTTGGCACCTCACCCCATGCAAATTCAACGAAAAACCGCCCTGATCGTAGGTGTCCTCGTGGTGTTGGCTGTTGCGGCCTGGGCACTGACCCGCCCGGCCAAGTCCAAACTGGCGGCGCCCACTGCGATTCCGGTGAGGGTGGTAAGCGTGGCGCAGCAGGATATTCCACGTTTTGTCAGCGGGATCGGTTCAGTGCTGTCGTTGCACAGTGTGGTGATTCGCCCGCAAGTGGATGGCATCCTGACTAAATTGCTGGTCAAGGAAGGGCAACTGGTCAAGGCCGGTGACCTGCTGGCGACCATCGATGACCGCTCGATCCGCGCCAGCCTTGACCAGGCCAAGGCACAACTGGGCGAAAGCCAGGCACAGTTGCAGGTGGCGCTGGTCAACCTCAAGCGCTACAAGGCATTGAGCGTCGACGACGGCGTGTCCAAACAGACCTATGACCAGCAACAAGCGCTGGTCAACCAGCTAAAGGCCACGGCCCAAGGCAACCAGGCCGCGATCGATTCAGCCCAGGTACAACTTTCCTACACCCAAATTCGCTCACCGGTCAGTGGCCGCGTGGGTATTCGCACCGTGGATGAAGGCAACTTCCTGCGCACCAGCGATGCCCAGGGCCTGTTTTCCGTGACCCAGATCGACCCGATTGCCGTCGAGTTCTCCCTGCCACAGCAGATGTTGCCCACCTTGCAGGGCTTGATCGCAGCGCCTACCCAGGCCAGCGTCGATGCCTACCTCGGCGCCGACACCGATGGCCAGACCGGCGACCTGCTCGGCGAAGGCCACTTGAGTCTGATCGACAACCAGATCAGTTCCACCACCGGCACTCTGCGCGCCAAGGCCGAGTTCAACAACGCCTCGCAACGCTTGTGGCCGGGACAACTGGTGACCATCAAGATCCAGACCGCCCTCGACAAAAACGCCTTGGTGGTGCCACCGACCGTGGTGCAGCGTGGCCTGGATTCGCACTTCGTATACCGGGTCAACGGTGACAAGGTCGACGTGGTACCGGTGCAAGTCACCTACCAGGACAGCGACGTGAACATCATCAAGGGCGTACAAGCCGGGGATGTGCTGGTCAGTGACGGCCAATCGCGACTCAAGGCAGGCGCCCAGGTGGAAGTCCTCAAGGAGCCGCCGCAGGTGATCCAGACCGTTGATGCCAAGGTGCAGCCATGAGCCGTTCGCCCTCAGCCTGGTGCGTCGACCACCCGGTTGCCACCCTTCTGCTGACCTTCGCCCTGGTGCTGCTCGGGCTGATTGCCTTCCCGCGCCTGGCCATCGCCCCACTGCCGGAAGCAGAATTTCCGACGATCCAGGTCACCGCCACCCTGCCCGGCGCCAGCCCGGACACCATGGCGTCATCCGTGGCAACGCCGCTGGAGGTGCAATTCAGCGCCATCCCCGGCATGACCCAAATGACGTCCAGCAGCGCACTGGGCTCCAGCCTGCTGACCCTGCAATTTACATTGACCAAGAGCATCGACACCGCTGCGCAAGAAGTGCAGGCGGCGATCAACACCGCGTCCGGCAAGCTGCCCAGCGATATGCCGAGCCTGCCGACCTGGAAGAAGGTCAACCCGGCGGACAGCCCGGTGCTGATTCTCAGCGTCAGCTCCAACAGCATGCCCAGCACCGAGCTGAGTGATTACGTGGAAACCCTGCTGGCCAGGCAGATCAGCCAGATCGACGGCGTTGGCCAGATCAACATCACCGGCCAGCAGCGCCCGGCGATTCGGGTGCAGGCATCCCCGGACAAACTCGCCGCCATCGGCCTGACCCTGGCCGATATTCGTTTGGCCATCCAGCAATCGAGCCTCAACCTGGCCAAGGGCGCGATCTACGGTGAGAACAGCGTGTCGACCTTGTCGACCAACGACCAGTTGTTCCACCCGGAGGACTACGCGCAGTTGATCGTGTCTTATAAGGACGGGGCACCGGTTCAGTTGCGGGATATCGCCAAAGTCATCAATGGTTCGGAAAACGCCTACGTACAGGCGTGGGCCGGCGACACGCCCGGGGTCAACCTGGTGATCTCGCGCCAGCCCGGGGCGAATATCGTCGAGACCGTGGACCGCATTCAAGCCGAATTGCCGCGCCTGCAAGCCATGCTCCCGGCGTCGGTGCAGGTCAGCGTATTGACCGACCGCACCAAGACCATCCGCGCGTCCCTGCATGAAGTGGAAGTGACGCTGCTGATCGCCATTCTGCTGGTGGTGGCGGTGATGGCGTTGTTCCTACGCCAGTTGTCGGCAACGATGATCGTGTCCAGCGTGCTGGGGGTGTCGTTGGTTGCCAGCTTTGCGCTGATGTACCTGATGGGTTTCAGTTTGAACAACCTCACGCTGGTGGCGATCGTGATTGCCGTGGGGTTTGTCGTGGACGATGCCATCGTGGTGGTAGAGAACATTCACCGCCACTTGGAAGCCGGGCTCGACAAACGCGAAGCGGCGATCAAGGGCGCCGGTGAAATCGGCTTTACCGTGGTGTCCATCAGCTTCTCGCTGGTGGCCGCGTTTATTCCGCTGCTGTTCATGGGCGGCGTGGTCGGGCGGCTGTTCAAGGAGTTCGCCCTGACGGCCACCTCGACCATCCTGATTTCGGTGGTGGTCTCGCTGACGTTGGCACCGACGCTGGCTGCGCTGTTCATGCGCGCCCCCACCCATCATGCCCACGACAAACCCGGTTTCAGCGAGCGACTGCTGGCCGGCTATGCACGCAACCTGCGCCGTGCCCTGGCCCATCAACGCACCATGGCGGCAATCTTTGTAGTGACCCTGGCCTTGGCCGTGGTCGGCTATGTGTTTATCCCCAAGGGTTTCTTCCCCGTGCAGGACACCGGTTTTGTTCTGGGCACCAGCGAGGCGGCGGCCGATGTGTCCTACCCGGACATGATCGCCAAACACAAAGCCCTCGCCGAGATCGTCAAGGCCGACCCAGCGGTGGCAGCATTTTCGCACTCGGTCGGCGTGACGGGCAGCAACCAGACCATCGCCAACGGCCGTTTCTGGATCGCCTTGAAAGACCGTGGCGACCGCGATGTGTCAGCCAGCCAGTTCATCGACCGTATCCGCCCTAAACTGGCGAAGGTGCCAGGCATTGTGCTGTACCTGCGCGCCGGTCAGGACATCAACTTGAGTTCCGGCCCCAGCCGCGCCCAGTATCAGTATGTGCTCAAGAGCAACGACGGGCCGACGCTCAACACCTGGACCCAGCGCCTCACCGAAAAACTGCGGGCCAACCCGGCGTTTCGCGACCTGTCCAATGACCTGCAACTGGGCGGCAGCATCACCCACATCAGCATCGACCGTCAGGCCGCCGCGCGCTTCGGCCTCACCGCCACCGATGTCGACCAGGCGCTGTACGACGCGTTCGGCCAACGCCAGATCAATGAGTTCCAGACCGAGATCAACCAGTACCAAGTGGTGCTGGAACTGGACACCCAGCAACGCGGCAAGGCCGAGAGCCTCAACTACTTTTATCTGCGCTCGCCGCTGACCAACGAGATGGTGCCGCTGTCGGCACTGGCCAAAGTCGATCCGCCCACCGTGGGCCCACTGTCGATCAGTCATGACGGCATGTTCCCGGCCGCCAACCTGTCATTCAACCTGGCGCCTGGGGTGGCACTGGGCGACGCGGTGATCATGCTCAACCAGGCCAAGAATGAAATCGGCATGCCGACCACCCTCATCGGCAACTTCCAGGGCGCGGCACAGGCCTTTCAGAGTTCGCTGGCCAGCCAGCCATGGCTGATCCTGGCGGCACTGGTGGCGGTCTACATTATCCTCGGCGTGCTGTACGAGAGTTTCGTGCACCCGTTGACGATCATCTCCACCTTGCCTTCGGCGGGGTTGGGTGCGCTGATCATGCTGTCGCTGATGGGCCAGGACTTTTCGATCATGGCGCTGATCGGCCTGGTGCTGTTGATCGGCATCGTGAAGAAGAACGGCATCCTGATGATCGACTTTGCCCTGGAGGCTCAGCGCGTCAGGGGCCTGTCGCCGGAGGATGCGATCTACGAAGCCTGCGTCACGCGGTTCCGACCGATCATTATGACCACCCTCGCCGCCCTGCTCGGCGCGGTGCCGCTGATGCTCGGTACCGGCCCCGGTGCGGAAATGCGCCAACCGCTGGGTATCGCAGTGGTCGGCGGGTTGCTGGTGAGCCAGGCACTGACGCTGTTCACCACGCCGGTCATATACTTGTACCTTGAGAAGTTTTTCCACAAGCCCAAACCAACGCCTGCATTGGCGACCACACATTGAGGCTGAGGCCCCGCCCTGGAGCAAAAGGCTGATGCGCGTCCTGATTATTGAAGATGAAGAAAAAACCGCGGATTACCTGCACCGCGGCCTGACGGAGCAAGGCTACACCGTCGATGTGGCGCGCGAAGGCGTCGAGGGGTTGCACCTGGCACTGGAAAACGACTACGCCGTGATCGTACTTGACGTGATGCTGCCCGGCCTCGACGGCTTTGGCGTGCTGCGCGCCTTGCGTGCGCGCAAGCAGACGCCGGTAATCATGCTCACCGCCCGCGAACGCGTGGAAGACCGCATCCGTGGCCTGCGCGAAGGCGCCGACGATTACCTGGGCAAGCCTTTCTCCTTCCTGGAACTGGTGGCCCGCCTGCAAGCCCTGACCCGCCGCAGCGGCGGCCACGAACCGGTGCAGGTGACAGTTGCCGACCTGTGGATCGACCTGATCAGCCGCAAGGCCAGCCGCAACGGCGTGCGCCTGGATCTGACCGCCAAGGAGTTCTCACTGCTCAGCGTATTGGCGCGGCGCCAGGGCGAGATCCTTTCCAAGACCGCGATTGCGGAAATGGTCTGGGACATCAATTTCGACAGCGACGCCAACGTGGTGGAAGTCGCGATCAAGCGCCTGCGCGCCAAACTCGACGGGCCGTTCGACACCAAGCTGCTGCACACCATCCGTGGCATGGGCTATGTGCTGGAGAGCCGAAGTGTCAGCTAACTCCATCGCCCTGCGCTTGAGCAGCATGTTCACCCTGGTGGCGCTGCTGATCTTCCTATTGATCGGCGGCGCGTTGTATCAGCAGGTGGACCGCAGCCTCGGCTTGTTGCCGGGCGCCGAGCTGGATGCGCGCTACAGCGTGCTGGAGTCTTCGGTGAACCGCTTCGGTACACCGGACCATTGGGTGAAGATTCAGGCCAAGCTCAAGTTGTTGGGTGAGGAAGACAAGCGCATCCGCTTCTGGGTCGTGAGCAGTGATCCGAACTATGAGTACGGCAACCCCGATGCGCAGATCCGTGCCTTCGCCGAAGGCCCCACGGGCAAGCGCGACCTGCGCCTGCCGGGGCGCGAATACCCGCTCAAGGTGCTGGTGAGCCAGTTCCCGGCCAAGGATCAGCGTCCGCCCTTGCGTTTCATGATCGCCATCGACACCGAGAATTTCCGTGCCACCCAGCACCACTTGCTGGTCGCGCTGGTCGCCCTCTCGTTGGTGGGCGTGGTGCTGGCGTCGTTGCTGGGCTTCTGGGTCGCGCGCATCGGCCTCAAACCCCTGGGGAAACTCTCGGATGAGGCACAGAAACTCGCCCCACCCAAGCTCTCCGGACGCCTGCAACTGTCACCGTTGCCGCCGGAGTTGAGCCAGTTCGTCAACTCGTTCAATTCCACCCTCGACCGCGTGGAGCAGGCTTACTCACGCCTTGAGTCGTTCAATGCCGACGTGGCCCACGAACTGCGCTCGCCACTGACCAACCTGATCGGCCAGACCCAGGTTGCGCTGACTCGCGGGCGCTCTGCCGAGCATTATTTCGAGGTGCTTCAATCCAACCTCGAAGAGCTGGAGCGCCTGCGCTCGATCATCAACGACATGCTGTTCCTGGCCAGCGCCGACCAAGGCAGCAAGGCCACCAAGCTGACCGAAAGCTCCCTGGCCGATGAAGTGGCAACCACCCTCGACTACCTGGACTTCATCCTCGAAGACGCCCAGGTCAAGGTGCAGGTACGCGGCGATGCCAGGGTGCAGATCGAAAAAGCCCACCTGCGCCGCGCACTGATCAATCTGCTGAGCAACGCGGTGCAACACACAGCACCCGATCAGGTGATCGTGGTGAGCATCGAGCGACAGGACCATCAGGTAGCAATCGGCGTGACCAACCCCGGTGACGCGATTGCCAGCGAACACTTGCCGCGCCTGTTCGAACGCTTCTATCGAGTGGATGCATCGCGCAGCAACAGTGGGGCCAATCATGGCCTGGGCCTGGCCATCGTCAAGGCGATTGCCCTGATGCACGGCGGCGATGTGTTCGTACGCAGCGACGGCGGTGGGAATACGTTTGGCATTACCCTGCCGGTCTAACGCCTGACTGTTGCGATTTGGGCAACAGTCATTATCTTGTTACACTCTGTATCGCACCGCTCGCCTGCGTTAATTTGACGCATCGATGAGCGCGACGGCAAAGGCAGTCTCCGCTTACCCGAATTTCCCTCGACTTTTTTCCAGGGCTCTACACTGGGAATCTGTCTTAAAGCCGCTGACTTCAGCGGCTTTTTTTTGCCGTAAAAAAGGCCAGGCACCCCAACGACACTGGCCGTTTTCGATTGACCAAAGGAGCTCCACCGGTGAAGAACTCGCTGACGTTCACCCCGTTATTCCTCGCGATTGCAGCAACGATTGTCCCCCTTGCCCACGCGGCAGACTCCACCCCCGCCGACGGTTTCGTCGAAGGTGCCCACCTCAATATCAACACCCGCAACTACTACATGAACCGCGACCGTCGCGATATTCACACCGATGACAGCAAGGAATGGGGCCAGGGGTTTCTCGGCATCTTCGAGTCCGGCTACACCCCGGGCACGGTCGGTTTCGGCCTGGACGCCCACGCCATGCTCGGCCTCAAACTGGACGGCGGTGGCGGCACCGATGGCTCCAGCATCCTTCCGTACGGCAGCGGCAACGGCAAGGCGCCCGGCTCGTTCTCGACGGCCGGTGGCACCTTGAAAATGCGCGCATTCGATACCGAGCTGAAAGCCGGCGACCTGTTCCTCAATAACCCGGTGATTGCCGGCGGCGCGACCCGCATGTTGCCGCAGACTTTCCGTGGCGTGAGCCTGACCAACCACAGCCTCGACGGTTGGATGTTCGAAGGTGGCCAGGCCAGCTTCACCAAGCTCTATAACCAGAGCGGCCACCGTCGCATCGGCACCAGCTACGGCGCGCTGCCCGAGCACACGGACAGCCAGCACATGAACTGGGCCGGCGTGTCGTTCAGCGGTATCGACGGGCTGACCAGCAACCTCTACGCCGCCGAACTCAAGGACGTGTGGAATCAGTACTACTACGACCTGGACTACACCTATGTGGTGAACGAGATGATCAGTCTCAACCCCGGTCTGCATTACTACCACACCCAGGACACCGGGCAGTCGCTGCTGGGGGATATCGACAACAACACCTACAGCCTGCACTTCACCGTGGACGTCGGCCATCACAGCGTCACTGCCGCGTACCAGAGGGTCAACGGCAACACGCCGTTCGACTACATCGCCCAGGGCGACAGCGTGTACCTGGACAACTCACAGCAATACTCCGACTTCAACGGCCCCAATGAGCGTTCCTGGAAACTCAAGTACGCCTATAACTTCGGTGGACTGGGCCTGCCCGGCTTGACCTCGGCGGTGTCCTACATCAGCGGCAAGACCGACCTGACCAAGGTCGACCCGCAAAGCCGGGGCTATAGCGCCTGGTACAGCGCTGACGGCAAAGACGCCAAACACTGGGAACGGGATATCGACCTCAAGTACGTGGTACAGGGTGGCAAAGCCAAAGACCTGGCCGTGCGCCTGCAGTGGGCGACCAATCGCGGCAGCAACGGCTACTCGGCGGTGGATCGAGACGTGGATGAATACCGAGTGATCGTCGATTACCCGATCAACGTGTTCTGACACCCAGATCTTTCTTTTTTATCGGGTATTTAATTTTCATCGGGTAGATCTAAACTGCCAGTATTGTCCCGCTGAAGTCTGCCCGATGAGTCCTCCCCGCGTTCGAAGCTTACCGGCACGCCCAGAGCTATTTCTGATTCTGGGCAGTGGCCTTACTGTCGTCCTGATCGTGGTCATCGTCGCGGTGTTGCTGATCCGCGAACACGCGAGCACCCTGCAGGCCGCGACGCGCTCAACCACCAATATTGCGCAGTTGATCAATGCCGACGTGCTGCGTAACGTCGAACTCTACGACCTGGCCCTCAAAGGGTTGATTGCTGCCAGGCAACGTGAGGACCTGGCCCAGGTTTCCGCGAATATCCAGCATTTGGTGCAGTTTGACCTGTCCACCGCTGCGCCTTTCAAAGGTGAAGTGCTGTTGTTGGATGCCAATGGCACAGTGATCGCCGATTCTTCCACCCTGCAGCCCACCCCACGCAATTTTGCCAACCGCGATTACTTCCAGGTGCATACCAAGGACGCCCAGGCCGGCTTGTATATCAGCCGGCCGTTCAAGATTCATTGCGACTGCGACCAGGTCTGGCGCATGGCATTCAGCCGTCGGGTGTCGGGGCCCAACGGTGAGTTTGCTGGCGTTGCGGTCGCGACCATGCGCCTGGCGTATTTCGACCAGCTCTTCAACACCGTGACCATCGGCAACGGCAGCAGCGTCAACCTGCTTAATAACCAAGGTTTTTTATTGGCCCAGCAGCCGCTGCTCGAAAGCGACATGATCGACAAGGACCTGAGCGAGCGACCGAATTTCAAGCGAATACTGCGTGAAGGCAGTGGCACCTTCCAGGCGATCTCTGCCATCAGCGGCACGGAACGCCTGTACACCTTCACCAATGTGGGTGAGCTACCGCTGATCGTTGTGGTTGCACTGTCCAGCCAAGATGTATTCGCCCGCTGGCAACGCGCCGCGCTGTTGACCAGTGGCGCCACTGGCATCCTGTGTATCGGTTTGTTATGGCTGACCTGGATGCTGCGCCGCGAACTGCGACGCCGTTATCGCGCAGAGCGCGTGCTGTCAGAACTGGCAGCCGTCGACGCCCTGACCGGCTTGGCCAACCGTCGCATTCTGGACGAACGCCTGCGCCTTGAATGGGACCGCGCGCAACGCTCGCTCGAACCACTGACCGTGCTGATGATCGACGTCGACCACTTCAAAGCCTTTAACGACCGCCATGGCCATCACGGTGGAGACGCGGCATTGCGCACCGTGGCGCAAGTGATAGGCGCCAATATCCGCCGCCCGGCTGATCTCGCGGCGCGTTATGGAGGTGAGGAATTCGCGGTGGTGCTGCCCCACACGGACGCGAAGGGTGCCTGGGTCATCGCCGAGCATATCCGCAGCAGCATCGAGCATTTGCCAAGGGTGGCGGGGGATGCGCAACCGATTACGGCGAGCATCGGCATGAGCACCTGGGACAAGCGTAGCCGGCTGTCGCTGGAAGCGTTGTTACTGAGTGCGGATCAGGCGTTGTATGAAGCCAAGCACAGCGGCCGAAACCGCATTGTCGAGGCTCAACCCCCCTCACTCTAGGATCAACGTCGTAGCCGGCACATAAAAAAAGGCCACCCGAAGGCGGCCTTTCAAAACGAAAGAAAGAGAGTTGTTACTTACACCGCCGCAACGGGACGCATGTAAGAGATCGGTGCGGTGCTGGCATCTTCGAAGGTCACAACTTCCCAAGCGTCTGTCTGCTCAATCAACTTGCGCAGCAACTGGTTGTTAAGGGCGTGGCCCGACTTGAAGCCTTTGAACTCGCCTATCAGGCTATTGCCCAGCAGGTAGAGGTCACCGATTGCATCGAGGATCTTGTGCTTCACGAATTCATCTTCGTAGCGAAGGCCGTCTTCGTTCAGTACACCATCCGCGTCGACCACAATGGCGTTTTCAACGCTGCCGCCGAGTGCGAGGTTGTGCTTGCGCAGGTACTCGATGTCACTCATGAAACCAAAGGTACGGGCGCGGCTGACTTCTTTTACGAACGAAGTGCTGGAAAAATCCACGCTTGCACTTTGGGTGCGGTCACGGAATACCGGGTGATCGAAATCGATCTCAAAGCTCACTTTGAAGCCTTCGAACGGGACGAAGGTGGCGCGCTTGTCGCCGTCTTCTACTGTCACTTCCCGCAGAATGCGAATGAACTTCTTGGCTGCGTCCTGTTCTTCCAGGCCGGCAGATTGAATCAAGAATACGAAGGGTCCAGCGCTGCCATCCATGATCGGGACTTCGGACGCGGAGAGCTCGACGTAGGCGTTATCGATGCCCAGGCCAGCCATGGCCGAGAGCAAGTGCTCCACCGTGTCCACTTTGACGTCACCGTTGACCAATGTGGTCGACATGGTGGTTTCGCCAACGTTTTCCGCGCGAGCAGGAATCTGCACCACAGGGTCCAGGTCGGCACGCACAAACACGATGCCGGTGTCGACAGGTGCAGGCTTGAGGGTCAGGTATACCTTCTCCCCGGAGTGCAGACCTACACCTGTGGCACGAATAATATTCTTCAGGGTGCGTTGTTTAATCATGGCTTGGACCGCTTCAGCGCAAATTGCGAACTGGTATCAACAAAGGCTGGCGATAATAGCAGACCAGACCTTTGCTGAACACCAATCACCTTCATAGCCCTGATACATTCCATTAATCGGCCTGACGACGCAGGAATGCCGGGATGTCCAGGTAGTCCAGATCATCTTGCGGATTCGGGCTACGGGACGCTGCAGCACCGGCCTGGGCCTGGTTGCGCATCACGGTCGGACGGTCCAGGTCACGGTAGTTCACAGACGGCAGTTCCTGGCGCGCAGGCGCTGGAGCGGCAGCTTGCTGGCTGGCATGGTTGGTATGGACGGTATTGTCGATGACCTTCACAGGCTTCTCGATTTTCGCGCCCAGGCCGGTCGCAACCACGGTTACATGCAGCTCGTCGCGCATGTCCGGATCGATCACGGTACCGACTTTGACCATGGCGTGCTCGGAAGCGAAGGCTTCGATGATGCTACCCACGTCGGAGTACTCACCCAGGGACAGGTCAGGACCGGCGGTGATATTCACCAGGATGCCGCGTGCACCTTGCAGGTTCACGTCTTCCAGCAACGGGTTGCGGATGGCCGCTTCAGTGGCTTCACGCGCACGATTCGGACCGCTGGCGCAGCCAGTGCCCATCATCGCCATGCCCATTTCGCTCATCACGGTACGGACGTCGGCAAAGTCGACGTTGATCATGCCTGGGCGCTTGATGATGTCGGAGATACCGCGAACGGCACCGGCCAGTACATCGTCAGCCTTGGCGAAGGCGGACAGCAAGCTTGCGTCCTTGCCCAGGATGGTCAGCAACTTCTCGTTGGGGATGGTGATCAACGAGTCGACGCTTTCAGACAGCAGACGGATGCCTTCGTCGGCGATCTGCATGCGCTTGCGACCTTCGAACGGGAACGGACGGGTCACGACAGCCACCGTCAGAATGCCCATTTCCTTGGCCACTTCGGCAATGATCGGCGCAGCACCGGTACCGGTACCGCCGCCCATGCCGGTGGTGATGAACACCATGTTGGTGCCTTGCAGCACTTCGGCAATACGCTCGCGGTCTTCCAGCGCGGCTTGACGGCCGACTTCCGGGTTGGCGCCAGCGCCGAGGCCTTTGGTCACGGCTGTGCCCAATTGCAGGATGGTCCGCGCGCCGATGCTTTTCAGCGCCTGGGCATCAGTGTTGGCGCAAATGAATTCAACGCCTTCAATGTTGCTCTTGACCATGTGGTTGACAGCGTTGCCGCCGCCACCGCCGACACCGATCACTTTGATGACCGGGCTTGCGGGGATGTTGTCTACGAGTTCGAACATGTTCCCTCTCCTTTCGTTTTCTCTAGTTTTTTCGCCTACTGCTTATTGCGGTGCTGCGGTGTCGCGGTAAATCTTTAGAAGTTACCCTTGACCCATGCCTGCAACCGCTCGAACAACGGCGCTTTGGCCTCGTCGTCGCTGCGGTAGCTGTCACGGTTGCTTGGGCCCGACAGGGAAATGCCGTCGGTCTGCTTTTGCAGCCCGTACAACAGCAAGCCCACACCGGTGGAATAAATCGGGTTGCGTACCACGTCGCCCAGGCCTTTGACGCCATGGGGCACGCCCAGGCGAACCGGCATGTGGAAGATTTCCTCGGCCAACTCGACCGCGCCTTCCATCTTCGAGGTACCACCGGTCAGCACGATGCCAGCCGGGATCAGGTCTTCGTAGCCGCTGCGGCGCAGTTCAGCCTGGATCAGGGTGAACAGTTCGTCGTAGCGCGGCTCGACCACTTCGGCCAGGGCCTGGCGCGACAGTTCGCGCGGTGGACGGTCACCCACGCTCGGCACCTTGATGGTCTCGCCGGCACCGGCCAACTTGGCCAGGGCGCAGGCGTAGCGGATCTTGATTTCTTCGGCGTACTGGGTCGGTGTACGCAGCGCCATGGCGATGTCGTTGGTCACCTGGTCACCGGCAATCGGGATCACGGCGGTGTGACGGATCGCACCCTCGGTGAAGATCGCGATGTCGGTGGTGCCGCCGCCGATGTCGACCAGGCAGACGCCCAGTTCTTTTTCGTCGTCGGTCAGTACCGAGTAGGCCGAGGCCAACTGCTCGAGAATGATGTCGTCGATTTCCAGACCGCAGCGGCGCACGCATTTTTCAATGTTCTGTGCGGCGTTGACGGCGCAAGTCACGACGTGAACCTTGGCCTCCAGACGTACCCCCGACATGCCCAGAGGCTCGCGAACGCCTTCCTGGTTGTCGATCACGTAGTCCTGCGGCAGGGTGTGCAGCACGCGCTGGTCCGCCGGGATCGCCACGGCCTGGGCGGCGTCGAGGACGCGCTCAAGGTCGGCGGAGCTGACTTCGCGGTCGCGGATCGCCACGATGCCGTGGGAGTTCAGGCTGCGGATATGGTTGCCCGCCACGCCGACGAACGCCGAGTGGATCCGGCAACCGGCCATCAGCTGCGCTTCTTCGATGGCGCGCTGGATCGATTGCACGGTGGACTCGATGTTCACCACCACGCCCTTCTTCAGGCCCCGGGACGGATGCGTGCCAATACCGACGATTTCGATGACGCCGTCTTCCCCGACCTCGCCCACCAGCGCCACCACTTTGGAGGTGCCGATATCGAGACCGACGATCATTTTTCCGCTTTGCACGTTTGCCATGGGTCCTGCCTCTTCTTAATTCTTCGCGACAGCGGGTTGCGCTGCCGTGGGCGCAGCCGGTTCACGCCAGCCGACGGCAAGGCCGTTGGCGTAACGCAGGTCGACGCTCGCAATGTTCGTAATCTGTTCTTTCAAGGTCTTGTCATAGATGGCAATGAAGCGGCGCATCTTTTCCACCAAGCGGTCGCGTCCCAGCAACAACTGGATGCCCGGGCCGGAACTGCCTGCCCCGGTCGTCAAAAACCAACTGCCCCGTTCACGCAATTCCAGGCGTGCGATGGAGAAGCCCATTGGCCGCAGCATCTGGCTCAAGGCCTGGTACTGCTGCATCACTTGTTGCTGTGCCCGCTGCGGCCCGAACAGCTGCGGCAGGTGTTCATAGTTCGCCAGTTCACGCGGGGTGAACGCCTGGCCCTGGTTGTTCAACAGCGCTTCGTCCCCCCAACGGGCCACCGGCAGCTGTTCTTCCAGGCGGATCGTCACCTGGTCCGGCCATACGCGGCGGACTTCGGCGTGGGCGATCCATGGCATCTGTTCCAGCTCCGAGCGCATTCCGGCCAGGTCGATGGTAAAGAAGCTCGCCGCCAGGTACGGGCCGATGCGCTGCTGTACCGCTTGCTGGCTGATGTAGCTCAAGTCGCCCTGCACGCTGATCTTGGTGATCGGCCGGTCGGCATACGGCAACAGACGTTGCGCGCCTTCATAGGTTCCGAAGCCCAGCACCACCAGCAAAACCGGCCAGTACAGCGCCTTTAGGAAACCGAAGTTGGCTTTCGGCAGGCGCGCCGACATCGGCTCTTTAGCCACCATTCGACTGGCACCCCGCGGCACCGGCTTGCGGCTCGGTGCTTGTGGGGGCTGATGACGAAGCGATGCGCCTTTCATGTCCTTAGCCTCTTGGCTCAATGCTGTCGGCCAGGATCGCCAGCACTAACTGCTGGAAGTCCAAACCGGCCGCACGGGCTGCCATAGGTACCAAACTGTGATCCGTCATGCCCGGTGCGGTGTTGACTTCCAGGAACCAGAAATTCCCTTGGTCATCCTGCATCACGTCTGCTCGCGCCCAACCGGCGATACGCAGCGCCTCACAGGCTTTCGCCGTGAGGTCCATCAATTCCTGTTCTTTGCTTGCGTCAAGGCCGCAGGGGACCCGGTACTGGGTATCGGAAGCCAGGTACTTGGCGTCGTAGTCATAAAAGGTGTGGGGCGTGCCCAATGCGATAGGCGGCAATACCTGGCCACGCAGGGTGGCGATGGTGTACTCGGGACCCTGGATCCACTGTTCCACCAACACTTGCGAATCGTAGGTACTTGCCGCTTTCCATGCGTCGATCAATTCGGCGGCCGAGTTCACTTTGGCCATGCCGATACTGGAGCCTTCATGGGCTGGTTTGACGATCAAAGGCAGGCCCAGTTCCTTGGCGGCAGAAATACAATCGTCTTCGCTGCACAGAACACTGTGACGCGGGGTCGGAATACCCAGGCTGTGCCACACCTGTTTGGTGCGCAACTTGTCCATCGCCAGCGCGGACGCCAGGACGCCACTGCCGGTGTAGGGGATACCGGCGCACTCCAGCAGGCCTTGCATGCTGCCGTCTTCACCGCCACGGCCGTGGAGGATGATGAAGGCGCGGTCGATCTTCTCGGCCTGCAGGCGGGCGATGAAGTCATCGCCCACGTCGATGCCGAAGGCGTTCACGCCAGCGCTTTGCAGGGCGTCGAGCACGGCGTTGCCGGACTTGAGCGAGACTTCGCGTTCAGCGCTTTTGCCACCGAACAACACCGCTACGCGACCGAAGTCGGCAGGTGCGATTGTCGAGAACAGGGAGCCGTAGTCGTTGATCATTTCGACTTCCCCTTGGCCGCCGCAAACAGCGGGCTCGCCAGCAACTTAGGCGCAAGACCACCGATATCACCGGCCCCCTGGCACAGCAAAATATCACCGGCCCGCAGCAGCGGCTTGACGATGGGCGCCAGGTCCACACCACGCTCGATGTAGATCGGGTCCAACTGGCCACGCTGACGGATGCTGTTGCACAGCTTGCGGCTGTCGGCGCCCGGAATCGGTTCTTCACCGGCCGGGTAGACTTCCATCAGCAGCAGCACGTTGGCATCGGCCAGTACATTGACGAAGTCGTCATACAGGTCGCGGGTACGGCTGTAGCGGTGCGGCTGGTAGACCATCACCAGGCGGCGCTCCGGCCAGCCACCGCGTACGGCCTTGATCACGGCAGCCACTTCAGTCGGGTGGTGACCGTAGTCGTCCACCAGCATCACGTCACCACCGTCTACCGGCAACTGGCCGTATACCTGGAAACGGCGGCCCACGCCGGCGAAGCGCGACAGGCCTTCGACGATGGCTTCATCGCTGACGCCCTCGTCGGTGGCGATGCAGATGGTCGCCAGGGAATTGAGTACGTTGTGGTTGCCCGGCATGTTCACCGATACATCCAGCGGCTCGCGGTCGGGACGCAACACGGTAAAGAAGGTTTGCATGCCTTCCTGGCGCACATTGATCGCGCGCACGTCAGCGTCTTCGCTGAAGCCGTAGGTCACGGTCGGACGCTTGACCAGTGGCAGGATTTCACGCACCACCGGATCGTCCAGGCACACCACGGCCAGACCGTAGAACGGCAGGTTGTGCAGGAACTCGACGAAGGTTTTCTTCAACTTGTTGAAGTCCCCGTCGTAGGTCGCCATGTGGTCTTCGTCGATATTGGTGACCACGGCGACCAGCGGTTGCAGGTGCAGGAAGCTCGCGTCACTTTCGTCGGCTTCGGCGATCAGGTAACGGCTGGTGCCCAGTTGTGCATTGGTACCGGCTGCATTCAGACGGCCACCGATGACGAACGTCGGGTCCAGGCCACCGGCCGCGAACACGGAGGCGATCAGGCTGGTGGTGGTGGTTTTGCCGTGGGTACCGGCGACGGCAATGCCGTGGCGATAGCGCATCAGCTCGGCCAGCATCTCGGCGCGTGGCACCACGGGAATGCGACGCTCAAGGGCAGTGGCCACTTCCGGGTTGGAGGTGTTCACGGCGCTGGACACCACCAGCACATCGGCCTCGGCGGCGTTCTCGGCGCGGTGGCCGATGAAGATCTGTGCACCAAAGGTTTTCAGGCGTTCAGTGACCGGCGACTCTTTCAAGTCAGAGCCGGACACCTGGTAGCCCAGGTTCAGCAACACTTCGGCAATGCCACACATGCCCACGCCGCCAATGCCGACGAAGTGGATACGACGGATGCGGCGCATTTCCGGTTGCGGCATGGCTTTCTGATTCTCAACCATGGGCCACCTCCAGGCAGATATCCACCACAGTGCGGGTTGCGTCAGGTTTGGCCAGGCGGCTTGCGGTGCTCGCCATGCTATTGAGTCGTTCCGGTTGCATCAAAACCTCGGTCAGGCGTGCGGCCAAATCGGCGGCGCCAGTCGTTCTTTGCGGCAGCAGGAAGGCAGCGCCCTCCCCGGCCAAATATTCGGCGTTGCGGGTCTGGTGATCGTCGATCGCGTGGGGCAAAGGCACCAGCAAGGACGGCAGACCGGCGGCGGCCAGTTCACTGACGGTCAGCGCACCGGAGCGGCAGACCACCAGGTCGGCCCAGCCATAGGCATGGGCCATGTCTTTGATGAAGGGCTGTACGTTCGCCTCGACACCGGCTTCGCGATAACGCGTGGCGGTGACTTCACCGTGGTGCTTGCCGGCCTGATGGAAGACCTCCGGGCGCAATTCCACAGGGAGTTGCGCCAGTGCTTCCGGCAGCAGTTTGTTCAACGGCTCGGAGCCCAGGCTGCCGCCCATGACTAGCAGGTGCACCTTGCGCCCCGCCAGTGCTTCACGGGCGATGCCCATAAACAGTTCAGTGCGCACCGGGTTGCCGGTGGTACGCAGTTTGTCCGAGGCGCCAAAGGTCTTCGGAAACGCCTCGCACACCCGTGCAGCCAGCGGCACCAGCAGGCGGTTGGCGGTACCGGCGACGGCGTTCTGCTCGTGCACGATCACCGGTACACCGGCGAGCTTGGCGGCGACACCACCAGGACCGGTCACATACCCACCAAAACCGAGTACACACACCGGCTTCAGTTCACGAATCACTTTGCGCGCCTGCCACACCGCCTTGAGCAATACGAACGGCGCCTTGAGCAGGGACAACTTGCTCTTGCCACGCAAGCCGGTGACGTTGATCAGGTGCAGCGGCAAGCCGGCATTCGGCACCAGTTCGTTTTCGATGCCACGCGGCGTGCCCAGCCAGTGCACGGAGTAGCCACGGTCCTGGAATTCCCTAGCACAGGCCAACGCAGGGAACACATGGCCCCCGGTGCCACCCGCCATGATCAGCACGTTAGCGCCCATGGGGTGGCTCCTCGGCAAAATCGCTTTCGCTGAATTCCATCTCTTCGCTGCCCAGGTGGGTTCGACTCTCCCACTCGATGCGCAGCAACAAGCCCAGGCACGCACAGCAAATCACCAACGAACTGCCGCCGTAACTGAGAAACGGCAAGGTCAGGCCCTTGGTCGGCAGCAGGCCGACGTTCACACCGATGTTGATCAGGAACTGGCCGATCCACAGGAACGACAAGCCGTAGGCCACATAGGCGGCGAAATACTGTTTGGCCTTCTCGGCCCACAAGCCGATGTACATACCGCGCACACACACGAACACGAACAACGCAACGGTGCACAGCGAACCCACCACGCCCAGCTCTTCGGCGAGTACCGAGAACACGAAGTCGGTGTGCGCTTCCGGCAGGTAGAACTGCTTCTGCACGCTGTTGCCCAGGCCCACGCCCAGCCATTCGCCGCGACCGAAGGCGATCAGCGCCTGGGTCAACTGGTAGCCGGAACCGAACTGGTCGGCCCACGGGTCGGTAAAGGTAATCAGACGGGCCATCCGGTAAGGTTGCGCCTGCACCAGCACCGTCACAGCGGCCACGGCCAGCACCACCATCAAGGTGAAACGGAACAGACCGACGCCCCCCAGGAATAGCATCGCTGCGGCCGCGCCCATCATCACCACGGTGGCCCCGAAGTCGGGCTCCATCAGCAACAGGCCGGCCATGGGCAGCAGTACGATGAACGGCTTGAAGAAGCCCATCCAGCTTTCGCGTACTTCTTTCTGGCGACGTACGAGGTAACCGGCGAGGTAGATCACCACAAACACCTTGGCGATTTCCGACGGTTGCACGTTGAACGCACCGAAGCCGATCCAGCGCATCGAACCGTTCACCTCGCGTCCGATGCCGGGCAGGATCACCATGATCAGCAAGCCGAACGCACCGATCAGCATCATCCAACCCAGGCGCTGCCAGGTGGCGATAGGGATCATCATAGTGACGATGCACGCGCCGAGACCGATCACCAGGTACACCAGGTGACGGATCATCATGTACAGGGTGTTGCCCGACTGCACGGCGGCCACTTCGGAAGACGCCGAAGTGATCATCACCAGGCCCAGGCCCAACAGCGCCAGGCAACCGGCGAGCATTGGGAAATCGAGGTCGATACCGCGCCCCGTGATGATCGGCGACGGGTAGGGCTTGATGATGTTCCGAAAGTCGATACTCATGCCAAGGCCTCCACGGCGCGGGCGAACAGCTGGCCGCGCTCTTCGTAGTTCTTGAACATGTCGAAGCTGGCGCACGCCGGCGACAGCAGCACCGCATCACCTGGCTGGGCCAGGGCCTTGCACTGAGCGATGGCGTCGTCCAGGGACGTGGCGCGCACTTGCGGCACCGCGTCGCCGAGGGCGGCGGCGATCAAATCGGAGTCGCGCCCCATCAGCACCACGGCACGGCAATGTTCGGCAACCGGGCCTTTAAGGTCCTTGAAGTCGGCACCCTTGCCGTCGCCACCGGCGATCAGCACCAGCTTGCCTTCGATGTCGGCGCCGAGGCCTTCGATGGCCGCCAGGGCCGCACCGACATTGGTGGCCTTGGAGTCGTTGTAATAGCTGACGCCGTCAAGATCGCGCACCCATTGGCAACGATGTTCCAGGCCACCGAAGGTACGCAGGGCCGACAACATGGCGTCGAACGGCAGCCCAACGGCATGACCCAGTGCCAAGGCCGCCAGGGCGTTGGACTGGTTATGGGCGCCACGGATTTTCAGCTCGCGCACCGGCATCAGGTTCTGGAATTCGAAGGCCAGGTATTTCTCGCCGTTCTCTTCGCGAATACCGAAGGCCTTGAAATCAGGTTTGCCCAGGCCGAAGGTCCAGCACGGCAGGCCCTCGCCCATCAACGGACGGCTCAACGCATCTTGACGGTTGACCACCACCTGCTTGGCGCCACGGAAGATCCGGTGCTTGGCCAAGTGATAGGCCGGCAGGCCGCTGTAGCGGTCCATGTGGTCTTCACTCACGTTCAACACGGTGGCCACTTCGGCGCCGAGGTCGTGGGTGGTTTCCAGCTGGAAGCTCGACAGCTCCATCACGTACAGCTCGACGTCGTCGCTGAGCAGGTCGAGTGCCGGCGTGCCCAAGTTGCCGCCTACGGCCACACGTTTACCGGCCGCAGCCGCCATCTCGCCGACCAGGGTGGTCACGGTGCTTTTCGCGTTGGAACCGCTGATAGCCACGATCGGCGCCTGCGCGTTACGTGCGAACAGATCGATGTCGCCGGACAGTTTCACACCACGGGCGGCGGCGGCTTGCAGGGCCGGGGTCGCGATGGCGAGGCCGGGGCTCACGTAGAGCTCATCGGCACGGCACAGAAACTCGACATCCAGCTCGCCACAACGCACTTCCACGTGCGGGTAGTCACGGCGCAGCGTGACCAGCTCCGGTGGATTTTCCCGCGTGTCGGCCACGGCAAACGGCTTGCCCCGGCTCGCCAGGAAGCGAACCAGGGACATGCCGCTCTTGCCGAGGCCGACAACGATGCGGAAGTGGTCTGAAGCGATCAGGGACACTCGTTTCTACCTCAGTTTCAGGGTGGCAAGGCCGATCAACACCAAGATCACGGTGATGATCCAAAAACGGACGATCACACGTGGCTCAGGCCAGCCCTTGAGTTCAAAGTGGTGGTGAATCGGCGCCATGCGGAACACGCGGCGTCCGGTCAATTTGAAGGAAGCCACCTGGATGACCACCGACAGGGTTTCCATCACGAACACACCGCCCATGATGAACAGTACGATTTCCTGGCGAACGATCACCGCGATGGTGCCCAGGGCCGCGCCCAGCGCCAGTGCGCCGACGTCGCCCATGAAGACTTGTGCGGGATAGGTGTTGAACCACAGGAAACCGAGGCCGGCACCGATCAGCGCGCCACAGAACACGATCAGCTCGCCTGCACCCGGTACATAAGGGATCAGCAGGTACTCGGCGAATTTCACGTTACCCGACAGGTAGCAGAAGATGCCGAGCGCGCCGCCCACCATCACTGTCGGCATGATCGCCAGGCCGTCGAGGCCGTCAGTCAGGTTGACCGCGTTGCTGGAGCCGACGATCACGAAGTAGGTCAGCACCACGAAGCCAATGCCCAGTGGAATGCTGGCGTCCTTGAGCATCGGGATGATCAGGGTGGTTTCCACCGCGCTTGGCGCGGTCATGAACAGGAACACCGCTGCGCCCAGGCCGAACACCGATTGCCAGAAATACTTCCAGCGGCTTGGCAGCCCCTTCGAATTCTTCTCGATCACCTTGCGGTAGTCATCTACCCAGCCGATGGCGCCGAACAGCAGCGTGACCAGCAACACGGTCCACACGTAGCGGTTGTGCAAGTCGGCCCACAGCAAGGTGCTGATGCCGATGGACGACAGGATCAACGCACCGCCCATGGTCGGGGTGCCGGATTTGGACAGGTGCGACTGCGGGCCGTCATTACGAACCGATTGACCAATTTGCAGGTTCTGCAGGGTGCGGATCATCCACGGCCCCAGGAACAGCGACAAACACAACGCAGTCAGCACACCCAGGATCCCGCGCAGGGTCAGGTACTGAAAGACCGCGAAGCCTTTGTGGAACTGTTGCAGATACTCAGCCAGCAGCAGCAGCATTAATGTTTCTCCGTACTTGAGCCACACAAGGCCGCGACGACGTTTTCCATCACCGCGCTGCGCGATCCCTTGATCAAAATGGTTGTATGTTTGTCATGTTCAGCCGCGGTCAGCGCCTGAATCAGCTCGGCCTGGGTCACAAAATGTCGGGCACCAGGGCCGAATACTCTGACGGCGTGGGCCATGTTCGGGCCGACGGCATAAAGCGCGTCGACTTTGCCGGCGGCGTAAGCGCCGACCTCGCGATGGGACTGTTCGGCCCAGTCGCCCAGTTCGGCGATGTCGCCCAGCACCAGCACCTTGCGGCCTTCGAAGCTTTTGAGCAGGTCAATGGCAGCGCAGATAGAGGACTGGTTGGCGTTGTAGGTGTCATCGATCACGCGCATGCCGTTGGTGGCCAACTGCGCTACGGTGCGCCCCTTGACCGGCTGCACCGCACCCAGGCCCGTGGCGATCCCGAACAGCGACACGCCGAGGGCGTAGGCGGCTGCAGCGGCGGCCAATGCATTGGCGACGTTGTGGTTGCCCAGCAGGTTCAGTTGCACATGTTCGTTGCCTTGCGGGGTGTGCAAGGTAAAGGACGGGCAGCCACGCGCATCAACGGTGATGTTGGACGCATGGAAATCCGCCGCGGCGTTGAGCACGGCAAACGTCAGGACCTTGCGACCGGCGGCGCGTACACGCCAGGTTTCGAAGGCCTTGTCGTCGAGATTCAGCACAGCGATGCCCGAGGCATCGAGGCCTTCGAGGATTTCACCCTTGGCCTCGACGATTTTTTCCGGGCCGCCGAACTCGCCGACATGGGCGGTACCGGCGTTGTTGATGACCACCACGTGAGGCTTGGTCAGCGCCACGGTGTAGGCAATTTCGCCGACGCGCGACGCGCCCAACTCGATAACCGCCGCCGTGTGTTCCGGGGCCAGTTCAAGCAGGGTCAACGGGGCACCGAAATCATTGTTCAGGTTGCCACGGGTGGCGTGCACCGGGCCGCGCGTGCGCAACACGCCGGCAAGCAGCTCCTTGACCGTGGTCTTGCCGCTGGAGCCGGTAATGGCCGCAACGGGATTGGTAAATGCGGCACGGTTCAACGCACCCAGCTGGCCGAGGGCCAAACGGGTGTCGGCGACCAACAGTTGCGGCAGTGTGGAGTCCGCCACTGCGCGCTGCACCAAGGCGCCGACGGCACCTTTGGCGGCGACTTCATTCAGGTAGTCGTGACCATCGAAGCGCGGGCCCGTCAGTGCGACAAACAGTTGCCCCGGCTTGATGTTGCGGCTGTCGATACTGACGCCGTCGAAGCTGCAATCGCTCGACAGCACGCGGGCCGACAGGGCCTGGGTCAGTTCGCTGAATTTCATCGCTTTAAGCATGGGCGATCTCCCAGGCGGTCAAGGCGTGATCGGCCTCGACCAGATCGGAGAAGGCGTGGCGCTCGCCGTTGATTTCCTGATAGTCCTCATGACCTTTACCGGCCAGCACCACCACGTCGTCAGCACCGGCGCTGGCGATCAATTGGGCGATGGCTACACCGCGCCCGGCGACAAACGTGGCCTTGGACACGTCTTTGAAGCCGACACGGATGTCGTCGAAAATCTGGCCCGGATCTTCGCTGCGAGGGTTGTCGTCGGTGACAAGCACGCCATCGGCCAGACGCTCGACGATCTCGGCCATCAACGGACGTTTGCCGCGATCGCGATCGCCACCGCAACCGAACAGGCACAGCAGCTTGCCCTTGGCGTGTGGACGCAGCGCCACCAGGACTTTTTCCAGGGCATCGGGCGTGTGGGCGTAATCGACCACGACCAACGGCTGTTTGCCGCCACCCAGGCGCTGCATGCGACCGACCGGGCCTTCCAGCTTCGGCAGTACACGCAGGATTTCGTCGAGGGCGTACTCCAGGCCGAGCAACGCGCCGACGGCCGCCAAAGTGTTACTCAGGTTGAAGCGACCGAGCAGGCTGCTGCGCAAATGATGCTCGCCCTGAGGCGTCACCAGCGTGGCGCGCACACCTTCATCATTGAATTGGGCTTCGCGGCAATACAGGTACGCGCTGGCGTCTTCCAGGCTGTAGCTGATCAAGCGCGATTCACGGTCTTCGGCAGCCAGCTGGCGGCCGAATGCGTCATCCAGGTTTACCACGCGGCACTTGAGGTCGTTCCAGGCAAACAGCTTGGCCTTCTCGGCAGCGTAGGCTTCCATGGTGCCGTGGTAATCGAGGTGATCGCGGGACAGGTTGGTCATCACCGCCACATCAAACGCCAGCGCAGCAACGCGGCCCTGGTGCAAACCGTGCGACGACACTTCCATGGCAACCGCCTTGGCGCCGGCCTTTTTCAGGTCGGCCAGGGTCGCTTGCACAGCGATCGGATTCGGCGTGGTGTGCAGGCCGCTTTGCAGCGCGCCATAGAAACCGGTGCCCAAGGTGCCGACGATGCCGCAATGCTGGCCCAGCAGGTCAAGCGCCTGCGCAATCAATTGGGTCACGCTGGTCTTGCCGTTGGTGCCGGTGACGCCGATCAGGTTGACCTGGCGGCTCGGGTCGCCATAAAAGCGTCCGGCAATGTCAGACAGCTGCGCAGCCAGGCCTTTGACCGGAATCAATGGCACGTCAGTGATCGGCAGCACGGTGGCGCCTTCCACTTCATAAGCCACGGCAGCCGCACCGCGTTGCAAGGCATCCGCGATGTGCGCACGGCCATCGAACTTACCACCCGGCACGGCCAGGAACAGGTCACCGGCACGTACATTACGACTGTCCAGGCTCAGCTCGCGGATCAACAGATCGCGTCCGGCATGGGCAAAAATCTTGTTCAGGCTAAGAGACATCAGCCGCGCCCTCCATTGGCTTTTACAGCAGCGGCCGGTGGACCGGCGTTCGCTTGTTGGGTCGGCGGCAGGTTGTCCGGCGTGATGTTCATCAGGCGCAGGGTGCCGGACATCACTTTGCTGAACACCGGCGCCGATACCAGGCCACCGAAGTAACCGGCTTTGCTCGGCTCATCGATCACCACGACGATGGCGTAGCGTGGGTCGCTCATCGGGCCGAAGCCGGCGAACAGCGAACGGTAAGAGTTTTCGGCGTAGCCTTTTGTGCCCACCGACGTTTTACGAGCGGTACCCGACTTGCCCGCCACGTGATACGCCGGCACCTGGGCACGGAATACGCCGCGCGGTGCCTCGATCACTTGTTGCAGCATGCCTTGCATGGTCTTGGCGACGTTTTCCGGAATCACCTGGGTGGCTTTCGGCGCTTCGTCGACATGGATCAGGCTCAGCGGAACCATCCGGCCATTATTCGCCAATACAGAGAAAGCGTGAGCCAGTTGGATCGCGGTCACGGACAGGCCGTAGCCGTAGGAAAGCGTGGCGGTCTCGGCCTTTTTCCAGTCGCGATAGTTGGGCAGGTTGCCCACGCGCTCGCCTGGAAAATCGAGGCCGGTGGGTTGGCCCAAACCGATTTTCTGCGCCAAGTGATAGATGGTCTCGCCGCCGATATCGAAAGCGACCTTACTCATGCCCACGTTACTGGAGTTGATCAGGATACCTGTCAAATCCAACACCGGGCCTTCGGTACGGGACACGTCACGAATGGTGTATTTGCCCAGTTGCAAGGTACCTGGGTACACCTCGACCTTGTCGCTGGGTTTCCAGCGCCCGGTTTCGAGGGCGGCACTCATGGAGATCGCTTTCATGGTCGAGCCCGGCTCGAACACGTCGATCATGGCGCGGTTGCGCATCATCGCCGGCTGCAGATTGCGACGGTTATTAGGGTTGTAGGTCGGCTGGTTGACCATGGCGAGGATCTCGCCGGTCTTCACGTCCATGATCACCAGGCTGCCGGCCTTGGCGCCATTCTCGATGATCGCGTTACGCAGCTCGCGGTTGGCCAGGTATTGCAGGCGCAGGTCAATGGACAACGCCAAGGGCTTACCGGCCTTGGCGTTCTTGGTGACTTGGACGTCCTTGATCAGTCTGCCGCGCCGATCCTTGATGACTTGGCGTTTGCCAGGAACACCGGCAAGCCATTCATCGTAGGCGAGTTCCACGCCTTCACGGCCGTGGTCATCGATGTCGGTAAAGCCCACCATGTGCGCGGTGGTTTCACCGGCCGGGTAAAAACGACGGAATTCCTCGATGCCGTAGACACCGGGGACTTTAAGGTCGAGCACCTGCTGACCTTGTTCAGGCGTCAAGCCACGAACAAGGTAGATGAATTCTTTATTGGCCTGGGCTTCGAGGCGCTCGGCCAAGGCTTTCGGGTCCTGGCCCAAGGCAGCAGCAAGCGCCGGCCAACGGTCCTTGGCCACCTGCAGTTCCTTGGCGTTGGCCCACAGGGTGGTCACCGGCGTACTGACGGCCAGAGGCTCGCCGTTACGGTCGGTGATCAGGCCGCGGTGTGCAGGAATCGGGATGTGTCGCAGGCTACGGGCGTCGCCCTGGCCGATCAGGAAGTCCCGGTCGACCACTTGCAGGTCAATGATCCGCCAGGCAATCGCACCCACCATCAATGCCAGCAAGCCGAGCATCAGGCGGAAGCGCCATGGGTAGAGTGCGCCCTCGAGTTTCATCATGGCGCCACCATGCGGACTTCAGCCGCGCCAGGAATATGCATTTTCAGCTGTTCGGTGGCCAGCACTTCGATACGGCTATGGGCCGTCCAGGTGCTTTGTTCGAGGATCAACCGGCCCCACTCCGCTTGCGCCTTGTCACGCACACTCAATTCCCCATACAGGGTATTCAGCAACTGACGGTTGTAGTGGGCGCTGTACGACACCGCAATCGCGGAAATCAGCACGCCGACAAACAGCAGCAACATGAAGAAGCTGCCGCCCGGGAGGGGCTTGGCGAAAAGCTTGCTCACCGCAACTTCTCCGCGACGCGCATAACGGCGCTGCGGGAGCGTGGGTTGGCCTTGAGTTCGGCTTCGGAAGCGAACTGCGCTTTGCCATGGATTTTGATTTTCGGCACAAAGGCCTCGAAACGTACCGGCAGGTTGCGCGGCAGGTTGTCGGACTCACCCTTGACCAGGCGACGCATGAACAGTTTGACGATACGGTCTTCCAGGGAGTGGAAGCTGATCACCACCAGGCGACCGCCCACTTCCAACGCCTCGAGCGCAGCCTCGAGGCCGGCCTCCAGGTCGCCCAATTCGTTGTTGACGTGAATACGCAGGCCCTGGAAGGCTCGGGTTGCCGGGTTCTTGCCCTTTTCCCAGGCAGGGTTGGCGACTTTCAGTACTTCGGCCAGGTCGGCTGTGCGTTCGAACGGCTGGATTTCACGGCGCTCAACCACGGCACGGGCCATGCGGCCAGCGAAACGTTCTTCACCGTATTCCTTGAACACACGGGCGATTTCTTCCACTGGCGCGGTCGCGATGAACTGCGCGGCGCTGACGCCACGGGTCGGGTCCATGCGCATGTCGAGCGGGCCATCGTTCATGAAGCTGAAGCCGCGTTCGGGGTCGTCGAGCTGTGGCGAGGACACACCCAGGTCGAGCAAAACCCCGGCCACCTTGCCCGCCATGCCGCGCTCCGCCACTTCGGCGCCCAGCTCGGCAAAGCTGCGCTGCACAACGACAAAGCGGCCGTCTTCGGCCGCTAGCGCTTGCCCGGTGGCAATCGCTTGAGGGTCTTTGTCGAACCCGAGGAGTTTGCCGTCAGGCCCGAGCTGGCTGAGTATCAACCGGCTATGCCCGCCTCTGCCGAATGTGCCATCCAGATAGCAGCCATCCGCGCGTACGGCGAGAGCCTCAACGGCTTCGTCAAGCAGTACGGTGATGTGGTTAAAGCCGCTATCAATAGTCACAGGATCAAATCACGCAGTTCATCAGGCATGGCGCCCGGTTGTTGAATAGCAGCCAGGTCAGCTGCAGAAACAGCATCCCAGGCATCTTCGTCCCACAATTGGAACTTGTTCAGTTGGCCGACCAGCATTGCGCGCTTATCCAGCTTGGCGTACTCGCGCAGACGCGGAGGCACCAGGAAACGACCGCTGCCATCCAACTCGAGGTCGACGGCATTACCAATCAGCAAACGCTGCAGGCGGCGGTTTTCTTCACGCAATGAAGGCAGCGCGCGCAATTTGGTTTCAATCAACTCCCACTCATCGAGGGGGTAAACACATAAACAAGGGTCAACGGCATCGATAGTGATGATCAACTGTCCGGAACTTCGCGAAATGAGCTCGTCACGATACCGGCTCGGCATGGCGAGACGGCCTTTTGCATCGAGACTGATAGCGTTAGCTCCGCGAAACACAGATGCGTTTCTCCAAATTTTAGCGTTTTACGTTCAAAAAACCCACTTTGTGCCACTTTCCGCCACTTGCGCACACTATAGGAATGCGCCCACCACACCGTCAAGGCGCGGATTCAAGGAAAAGCCTTACAGAACGGAGATTTAGGAGCGTAAACGGAGGAGAAAACCGAGTTCGACGATGTTTTTGGCCCAACAAGCACAGATAGCTCAAAGAGCTATAGCTCGAAGTTAAAGTAATTTATTAAGAGTAAGATTTTTTTGGTATTACGAAGATGCATCTGCCAATCATTCGGCAGGGAGGGATTCTTGCGTTACTACCGGTTTTCTGCCCGAGATTCGGACAAAAGGAAAAAGGTGGAGAGTCGATCTGTAAGCCGGGTTCTGTCTTGAACAGTCATTCGTCTACGATGGCCATCACTGGACATCTTTAGCAACCTACCCGGTCCCAGCGCGGGCCACGCCTTGGGACCCTATTTGGTCTTGCTCCAAGTGGGGTTTACCTAGCCACGAACTGTTGCCAGACGTGCGGTGCGCTCTTACCGCACCTTTTCACCCTTACCGGCACCGAAGTGCTTAGGCGGTTATTTTCTGTGGCACTTTCCGTAGGCTCACGCCTCCCAGGCATTACCTGGCACTTCGCCCTATGGAGCCCGGACTTTCCTCCCCCCCCTAATTTTCATAGAGGGCAGCGACTGTCCAATCGACTCTCCGCCGCGAAGGTTAACGGCACGGCGGACTTAGGACAAGTAATAAAAGTTCAGAATTGCCATCACGTTCAGACGGAATACAGGTTTGACACCGGAACTATTCGGCCTTCTGCTTATCCAGTGCCGCTTGATACAAGAGGTTCTTGCGCACGCCGGTAATCTCCGCCGCCAGGGCTGCTGCACGCTTGAGTGGCATCTCCTTGAGCAGTAGATCCAGAATACGCATCGGCTCGCTGCCCACGGCGTCCTCGTCCTCTGGCGCCGTCCAGCCCGCCACCAGCACCACACACTCGCCGCGCTGCTGATTACTGTCGCCCTCGACGAACGCACGCAGCGCTTCCAAAGGCAGGCCCTTGAGGGTTTCAAAGGTCTTGGTCAGCTCACGCGCCAGCAGCGCCAGGCGTTCGCCGCCAAACACCAGCTCCATATCCTGCAGGCATTCAAGGATTCGGTGGGGGGCTTCATAAAAGATCAACGTGCGCGGTTCTTCCTTCAGTGCTTGAAGGCGCGCACGACGCCCTACAGCTTTGGCTGGCAGAAAACCTTCAAAGATGAAACGGTCCGACGGCAGGCCCGCCGCCGATAACGCAGCGATCAGCGCGCACGCGCCCGGAACAGGCACTACATTGATACCAGCGGCCCGCGCCTGGCGCACCAGATGGTAGCCAGGGTCGGAGATCAGCGGCGTGCCTGCGTCAGAGATCAGCGCCACATCGTCGCCGGCCAGCAGGCGTACGATAAAGCGACTGCCCTCCTCGCGCTCGTTGTGCTCATGGCACGCCGCTAATGGCGTGCTGATACCAAAATGCTGCATCAAGCGCTGGGAGTGACGAGTGTCTTCAGCCGCGATCAATTTAACCTCGCGCAACACTTTCAGTGCCCGAGCACTGATGTCGTCCAGGTTGCCAATGGGCGTCGCCACGACAAAAAGCGAGCCTGCAGTGGAATTCAAAGGACCTGGAGCAGTCAAAACGCACACCTCGATGGTTGGCAAAAGCGACATTGTAGCGCGTAGGCGCCTTGAAAATATGCCATCACGGCCGATGCCTTTTCAGCCGTTTTACGCCCGTTGCAACATTTGCACGACCTAAATCGACGGTTTCACGCCAGTAACATCGCGCCTGGGCCAGTGCTTGGGTACAATTCCACGCTAATTTGATCGGTATCAGGAACACTTACATGATCGCTTGCCTGCGGCTGCTCTCCGCCCTCTGCCTCGCTGCCTTGCTGGCCGCCTGCGCCAGCTCGCCCTCGTCCAGCCTTGGCGACCTTCCACGGACCCCGGACGCCAGTATCGAGCAACTGCTCGAACAGGCCACCACCGCCAAGACGCCAGAAAAGGCCGCATTACTGCGCCTGAGTGCGGCAGACATGGCCTACAAGCAGAACAACCCTGGCCGCTCGTCGCAGATTCTTGCGCAGGTGTCCCTGGATGTCCTCAAGCCAGCCGCGCAAGTTTTTGCCAGCACCCTGGCCGCTGAACTTGCCATGGCGCGCAACCAGCCCAAGGCCGCGTTGACCGCCCTGAACCACCCAAGCCTGCAAAGCCTGAAGGACCTGCCGCCCGAGCAGCAGATCCGCACCGCCAGCGTACACGCCCGTGCTTATGAAGCCGATGGCCAGACCCTGGCCGCCGCCCGTGAACGTGTCGCCATGGCCCCACTGCTCACGGGCGATGCCGCCAAAAGCAACCACGAAGCTATCTGGGTATTGATTGCCGCCCTGCCGGCGGAACAGTTGCAGGCCAGCGGCAACCCGACGCTCGACGGCTGGATTACCCTGGCCCAGGCAGTCAAGGGCGCCGGTACGCTGGAGCAGCAACAGGCTGCCATCGACACCTGGCGTGCGCAGAACCCGGGCCACCCGGCTGCCGTGCAACTGCCAACGCCACTGACCAAGCTCAAGGAACTGGCCAGCCAGCCCCTGACCAAGATCGCCCTGCTGCTGCCACAGGATGGCCCGCTGGCCTCCGTCGGCAAGGCACTGCGTGAAGGCTTCATGGCTGCGCACTACCAGGCTGAACAAGCCGGGCAGAAGCCACCAGTGATCGAGTTCTATGACAGCTCGCGCCTCACCTCCCTCGACGACTTTTACGCCAAGGCCCAGGCTGCAGGCGTACAACTGGTAGTCGGCCCGCTGGAGAAACCGCTGGTCAAACAGCTCAGCGCGCGCCCACAACTGCCGATCACCACCCTGGCACTGAATTACAGCGAGAGCGATCGCAGCCCGGCGCAACTGTTCCAGTTCGGCCTGGCCGCAGAAGACGAAGCTCGCGAAGTATCGCGTCGTGCGCGTGCCGACGGCCTGCACCGCGCTGCAGCAATGGTGCCCCGTGGCGAGTGGGGCGAGCGTGTCTACAAAGCCTTCCGCCAGGACTGGGAAGCCAATGGCGGCCAGGTCATGGGGGTTGAGTACGTCGACCAGCCGGTCGCCCTCGCCCAGCAAATTGCCGATCTGTTCCAACTGCGTAAAAGCGAAGGTCGCGCCAAGAGCCTGCAAAGCACCGTTGGCACCGACGTCGCGGCGCAACCATCGCGTCGCCAGGACATCGAGTTCATCTTCCTGGCCGTGACCCCGCAACTGGCCCAGCAGATCAAGCCGACCCTGAACTTCCAATACGCCGGCGATGTGCCGGTGTACGCCACGTCCCACGTGTTCAGCGCCAGCGGCGACAAGAACCAGTACCTGGACATGACCAATGTGATGTTCTGCGAAACCCCTTGGCTGCTCAACACCACCGACCCGCTGCGCAATCAGGTTGCCGCTCAATGGCCGCAAGCCAATGGCAGCCTGGGTCGCCTGTACGCCATGGGCGTCGATGCCTACCGCCTGGCGCCACGCCTGGGGCAACTCAAGGCATTGCCGGACACCCGAGTTGACGGCTTGTCGGGCAGCCTGGGCATCAGCACCACCCAGCGCGTTGATCGCCAGATGCCATGGGCCAAGTTCGTCGGCGGTGAGATCCAGCGTCTGCCGGACACCCCGCGCTGATGCCCGAGCGGTCCAGCGCACAAAGTGGCAAGGATGCCGAACTACAAGCTCTGAAGCACTTGCAACAACAGGGTCTGCGCCTGCTGGCGCAGAACTGGTTATGTAAACGTGGCGAGCTTGATCTGGTCATGCTTGACGGCGATACAGTAGTATTCGTCGAAGTCCGCTACAGAAAACACGCACAATGGGGTGGCGCACTCGCCAGTATCGACGGGCGCAAGCGTCAAAAGCTGATACTGGCCGCGCAGTTTTTCCTGCAGAAAGAGCATCGCTGGGCCGACGCCCCCTGCCGTTTCGATGTGGTTGCCATAGAAAGCACACCGTCTGGTCAAGCTGATCTGAACTGGCTCAAAGATGCCTTCGACAGCTGATTCGCCGGACATCTTCACCACACACTTTTGCTCTTTGCTTTGCGGGCTGCACATTCCTGTGCCAAACAGCCGCGCTACTTAAGGTCACACAGATGGACATGCAATCCAGAATTCGCCAGCTTTTCCAGGCCAGTATCGACACCAAGCAACAGGCGATGGACGTACTTGCACCGCACATCGAGCAAGCCAGTCAGGTCATGGTCAACGCCTTGCTCAATGAGGGCAAAATGCTTTCGTGCGGCAACGGCGGTTCGGCCGGCGATGCCCAGCATTTCTCGTCCGAGCTGCTCAACCGCTTCGAGCGTGAGCGTCCGAGCCTGCCGGCTATTGCCTTGACCACCGACTCGTCGACGATCACCTCGATCGCTAACGACTACAGCTACAACGAAATCTTCTCCAAGCAGATCCGCGCCCTGGGCCAACCGGGCGACGTGTTGCTGGCGATTTCCACCAGCGGCAACTCGGCGAATATTATTCAAGCGATCCAGGCCGCACATGATCGCGAAATGATTGTCGTAGCATTGACCGGACGCGATGGCGGCGGCATGGCCTCACTGCTGCTGCCTGAAGACGTGGAGATTCGCGTCCCGGCCACAGTCACCGCACGTATCCAGGAAGTCCACCTGCTGACGATCCACTGCCTGTGCGATCTGATCGACAGCCAACTGTTTGGGAGTGAAGAATGACCGTTAACCGCCTCAGCCTTTTAGCCATCACCCTGTGCCTCGCTATCAGCGGCTGCAGCACGGCCATCACTGCAACACGCGACACCCCTATTCAGGATGACAAGGGCACCCGCACTTTCGGCAGCAAGATCGATGACTCGCTGATCGAAACCAAGGTTGAAGTCAACGTTGCCAAGGCCGCACCGGACCTGGGCAATGGTGCTTCGCGCATCGTCGTGACCAGCTTTAACGGCGTCGTGCTGCTCGCTGGCCAGACGCCACGCGCCGACCTCAAGGCCCAGGCCGAGCAAGCCGCCGCCGCCGTACAGCGCGTGAAGAAGGTACACAACGAGCTGCAAGTGATGAACCCGATCACCCTGCTGGCCATCAGCAACGACGCGCTGCTGACCACCAAGATCAAAGCGCAGATGCTCACCGATAACGCGATCCCTGGCTCGCGCATCAAGGTCGTCACCGACAACGGCATCGTCTACCTGATGGGCCTGCTCACCCAGGCCGAAGCCACTCGCGCAGCCAACCTGGTGCAGGGTGTTTCCGGTGTGCAGAAAATCGTCAAGGTCTTCGAGTACATCGATTGATGTAACCGACAGCCACAAAAAAGGGCGCCTTACTCAGGCGCCCTTTTTTATTCACGAATGTTTACTGGTACTGCGAGTACGGATTGCCCTGGAACTGGTTGTTCTGTTGTGGCGCCTGTTGCTGGGCACCTGGCTGTCCGTACTGTTGGCCAGGAATCGGGCCGAGGTTCACTTCCACACGACGGTTCTGGGCACGGCCGTTGACGTCGGCGTTGCTGGCAATCGGGTTATCCGGGCCGGCACCGCGGGCGCTCAGGTTGGCGCCGTTGACGCCTTGGGAAGTCAGGTAGTTGGCTACGCTCTGAGCACGGCGCTGGGACAGGTCCATGTTCAACTGGCGGCTACCGGTGCTGTCGGTATAACCGACGATCTGGATAGTGTTCTGATTGAACTGCTTGAGCGAGTTGGCCAGGTTGTTCAGCGGCTGGTAGAAGCTGCTGGAAATCGCGTCCGAGTTGGTCGCGAAGGTGATGTTGCCTGGCATGATCAGCTTGATCTGGTCACCCTGGCGCTGAACTTCAACACCGGTGTTGGCCATGCTTTCACGCAGTTTCTTTTCCTGCTGATCGGCATAGTAGCCGTAACCCGCGGCACCGGCACCCGCAACGACGGCGCCGATCAGCGCGCCCTTGCCACGGTTGTTGTGATCGATGGCCGCACCGGCCAATGCGCCGGCCAGGGCACCCAGGCCACCGTACTTGGCAGTCTTGCTCATACCGCCGGATTCATTACTCGCCTGTCCCTGGCTGCTGCCGTCATAAGGGTTAGGGGATGCGCAGCCGGACAACAAAGCTACGCAGGTAGCGACAACAAGCAGACGACGCGAAGTGAACATGGGGGGAGCTCCTACTTTTGCATTCTATGGTGCAAAGGACATTGGCAATGGACCTGTGCCGAGTTTGGAACGCGACAAACGGCAAAAATTCCGTGACTACAGAAACCGTAGCAGACGCTCACTGAACACGACCTGAGTTTTTGCTACAAGGTTTGCTTGTTATAGAACGCGCTCTGCCCGGCAATGAACCCTTCACGCCCGCACAAATGGGTTCTCACGCATTTCATCGCCCAGCCGGGTATCCGGCCCGTGGCCGGTCACTACCGTCGCGCCCTCGTCCAAGGTATACAGGCGCTGCTTGATCGAGCGCACGATGGTCGCCTGGTCGCCGCCCCACAAATCGGTGCGCCCGATACCGCGACGGAACAGTGTGTCGCCGGCAATCAGCAGCTTGGCGTCGGCAAACCAGAAGCTCATCGACCCAGGCGTATGGCCGGGTGTGTGCAACGCCACGCCACAGCCACAGGCCAACTCTTCATCATGTTCCAGCCAACGATCCGGCGAAGGTACAGGGGTATAGGGCACGCGAAACATCTGGCATTGCATTTCCAGATTGTCCCAAAGGAATTGATCTTCTTTGTGCAGGTGCAAGGTGGCACCGGTCTTCTCCTTCAACTGGCCGGACGCCAGGAAGTGATCCAGATGGGCATGGGTGTGGATGATGCTCACCACTTTCAGTCCCAGGGCATCGAGCCGCGCCAGGATCAGCTCATGGTTGCCGCCTGGGTCGACCACGATGGCCTTTTTGCTGACGGGGTCGCCGATGATGGTGCAGTTGCACTGCAGGGGGCCGACGGGGAAGGTTTCGCGGATGAGGGTCGGCTTGGCGGTTTCCATTCTGGGTCCTGTCGTGCAAATGAAATAACGTTTCCGGGCGAACATCGCCGGAATAAGTGCACTATTAAAACAGACTGGAGTATCCCTAGCCGATCAACCTCAGCTCTTGGGCCCTCGCCACTGCTTGCGTACGACGCTCTACACCCAGCTTGCTGTTGATGTGGCTCGCGTGAGTCTTGACCGTGTGCAGGGAGATAAACAGTCGATTGCTGATTTCCTGATTGGAGCAACCTTGAGCGATCAATTGCAGCACCGCCAGCTCCCGCGCGCTCAAGGTCTCATGGGTAGAAGCCGCTTCCACCACGACTACCGCCGGTAACAGCGCCAGCAGACTCTGGCTCAGCAGGCCGTGAGGATCTTTGGCCAGCTGCTCACGCATCCAGTCCGGGTGGGTTTCCAGCAATCGCTGGAAGGGTTGCAAAGCCCCGCCTATGCCGGCCTCAAGGGCCTGGGTAAACACTGAACGCGCCTTTGTCTCCTGCCCCTCCTCCAGCAACAGTTGCACCCGTTGGGTCAGGGCCATTAACGCGATCATCTGACGCCCGCTGTTATGCGCCTGCAGCGCCAGCTCTTCGAGACGCTGCAACGCCGCCGCAGGTTGGTGGCGAGTGGCGTCCAACGCAGCCTGTTGCAGCCCGATATGCTGCGGCAGGTGCGGGTGAAACTCCGGCGCGGCAGCGGCGTGTTCGCCATGGTAAGTTTGCCCCAGGCGCGTCAGCCAGGCGTCGGCCAAGTCGGTGCGGCCCTGGGCCAGCCACAGCTCGCACTTGATCAGGGTGATCATCGCCAGGTAGTAGATCGGCGGCACATCCCAGATATGCATCAGGCGCTCAGCCTCGGCGAGTTCGGCAAAGGCTTTGGGGAAGTCACCACGACGCCCTTCGAAATTGGCGATCACACAATGGCCGATCAACACGCTGATATCGCGACAAGCTCGGGCTTCGGCGAGGCCGGCACGCAAACGGGCGAGGCCGGCGTCGGGCTGGAGCCGCACCAGCAGCAGAAAACCTTCGTAGAGCGACAACCGCGCACGCACTGCATACAAGCGCTGCGGCGCCAAGCCGTGCAGGCGTTGCAAGCCCTGGCGGACTTCATCCAGGGAACGCAGGATCTCACCGCGCGCTTGCAACACTCGCGCGCGGTCGTAGTGGGCCAGGGCTTCGAACAATGGGTTGCCGACGCGCTGTGCCAGCTCCAGGGATTCACGGTTCAAGCCACGTGCACGCCAGAGGTCGGCATCGACAATGGCCAGGTTGGACAGGGTCGACAAGCACATCAACCGCTGGCCGTAACGCCGTTGTGGCAAGCTCTCCAGGGCCTCGCTGCAATAGCGCTGGGTCAGCTCGCGATCGCCCCGGCCGCGGGCGATGATCCCGCTCAGGGCCAGCCACTGGGCCAACATCGATTTCTGCGCGGTAGCCGACGGCGCCGGCAGGAAGCGGCTGAGGTAGCTGGACAGTTCTTCCGCTGCATCCAACTGGCAGGCCAGGCCCAAGGCCCAGCTGTAGAGCACGATCAAGCGCGGCGTGCTGATCAGCAGGCTGTCGGGCAAGTCCATTTTCCAGCGCAGTAGCATGCCGACATTCTGCTCAGCCAGCAGTTGTTCTTCAGACAGGTTCTGTACCAGGTTGGCCGCCACGTCCAGATGGCCGGCGCGCAGCGCCTGCTCCACCGCTTCATCGATCAAGCCTTGGGCATTGAACCAGCGACACGCACGCAGGTGCAGGCTGGCCGCCGGCAGAACGTGACTGCTGGCGCGCCGTGTGCGCAGCAAATCAGAAAAAAGATGGTGATAACGGTACCAATGCCCTTGGTCGTCCAGTGGCACCAGAAACACTTGGTGCGCCTGCAGGTAACGCAGGATTTCGGCACTGTCGTGGGCTTCACGCACCGCGTCGCAGAGTTCGCTGCAAAATCGATCCTGAGGGGCGGTGTCGTACAAAAACGCCTGCACGTCGGCCGGCAGGCAGTCGATGACTTCTTCCAGCAGGTAATCGCGGATGAGCCCTTCGCCGCCGTGCAGGCTCTGCGGCAAGGCGCCGTCGCTACCGGCTTCAGAGGCGGCCAACAGCCAGAAACGCAGGCCGGCGACCCAGCCTTCGCTGCGGCGGATCAGGTTATCGAGGGCTTCACCTTGTAGGGAATTGCTGTGGCGATCCAGCACTGCCAGTGATTCGTCGTGAGTCAGGCGCAAGTCCTGTTCATGCAGCTCCAGCAGATGACGCGACAACCGTAGCCGCGCCAGATGCCAGTCCGGACGCTGGCGACTGGTAACCAACACCACCAAGCCGTCAGGCAAATGATTGAGGAAAAACTGCAGGCAGCGGTCGAGCACCGGCCCTTGGGCCAGATGGTAATCATCCAGCACCAGCAACAGCGGCGCACGGGTGGACAGGTGGACAGCCAGTTCATCGAGCAGGCCATCCAGCCACTCTTCAAAGGCAAAGGGTTGGTGACGCTGACGCATTTTCAGCAGGCCCAGGGATTGGGCGCCGAGTTGCGGAAAGAATTGCTGCAAGCCGTCGAGCAGGCGTTCGAGGAAACGCCCGGGGTCGTTGTCCCGTGGGCTCAGGCCCAGCCACAGGCTTTGCCAATGGGCCGGCAGGCTCTGGCAAAACTCCACCGCCAACGAACTCTTGCCAAACCCAGCCGGTGCGCTGACCAGCAGCAAGCGCCCTTCCAGACCAGCGCTCAGGCGTTCGCACAGGCGAGGGCGCAGCACGTAGCCGTCAGGCAGAGGTGGCCTGTAGAAGCGACCTTCCAGGGTCGGAATGACCGTGCTGGCAGGCCCTTGGATTCGGGACAGATCAGTCATCGCCGGGCTCTTGTAGAAGGCTGTTGTCGGCATTGCAGATGTCCGCAGACTAGCGGTAAAAGCGGCGGGTTTGTAGATCTTTGCAACATTTGCCTGAAAAAGAACTGCGACAAAAAATGTGGGAGGGGGCTTGCCCCCGATGGCGGCGGATCAGTCAATGCGCTTTTTGACTGTCCCACCGCTATCGGGGGCAAGCCCCCTCCCACATTTGCAAGCTAACGCAGGTTAGCGAACACCATCCTGGCGTAGGGCCGCCGGGGTGAAGTCGCTGGTGGTGGCGGTGAAGCCAAAGTCATACGCCTGCTTCTCTTCGTTCTTCATGCCCAGCGCCAGGTAGCGGCCGGACTGCAGGTCGTAGAGGGTTTCCAGGGCGTACCACGGCACTTGCTTGTCGTAGTAGTTCTCGGCATGGGCTTCCGCCACGCGCCACAGCTGGCCACGACCGTCGTAGTGGTCGATCACGGCTGCTTGCCAGGTGTCTTCGTCAATGAAGAAGTCACGCTTGGCGTAGATGTGACGCTGGCCTTCCTTCAAGGTCGCGACCACGTGCCAGACGCGGCGTAGCTCGTAGCGGGCCAGGTCCTGGTTGATGTGGCCGGCTTTGATGATGTCGGCGTATTTGAGCTTCGGATCGTCGATCTTGTAGCTGTTGGAGGCGATGTAGATTTCTTTCTTGCCCTCCAGCTTCCAGTCGTAGCGATCCGGTGCGCCGTTATACATGTCGAGGTTGTCGGAGGTACGCAGGCCGTCGGCTGCGGTACCTGGCCCGTCATAGGACACTTGCGGCGCCCGGCGCACACGGCGCTGGCCGGCGTTGTAGACCCAGGCCGAACGCGGTTCCTTCACCTGGTCCAGGGTTTCGTGCACCAGCAGCACACCACCGGCCAGACGTGCCGGCGCGGTCACTTGCTGCTTGAAGTAAAACAGCACGTTGCCTGGGTTTTTCGGGTCGTAGTCCTTCATCTTGTCGCGGAATACAAACTGGTCACGGAAGTACACCAGGCTGTAGGAACCGTTGGTTTGCGGCGTGGCCTGGGTCACCAGACGGGTCACGCTGCCACCGCGATAACGGGTGATGTGGTTCCAGATCACCTCTACGCCGCTTTTCGGAATCGGGAACGGTACGGCGGTTTCGAAGTTTTCCAGGCCGTTACCGCCAGACACCAGGTTGGTCGTGGTGGCGTTCTTCTTGATGGAGGCAAACACATCAGCCGGCACTGTGGCACCGCGATGGGTCGGATAGACCGGCATCTTGAAGGTTTCCGGATAGCGCTTGAACATCGCGTACTGCCCCGGCGCCAGCTTGTCCTTGTATTGCTCCACGTTCGCTGCGGTGATGGTGAATTGCGGTTGTTCATTGGCGTAAGGGTTGGCCAGGAACCCACGGGCGTCGACGGCACCCGCGTTGGTCGGCAGCGGCGACCACTTAGGAATGGTGCCCGCCGCGTTACCGGCCATTTCGGCGCCCATCGGCGTCAGGGTCGTGCCCAGCTTGGCAGCTTCATCCGCCGACACCGCCGCCATGACGTTGCTCGCCAGGATCGACAGCCCAAGCACACCCACGTGCAACAGACTTTTGGTTATTTTCATGTTCTGGTCTTCCTGAAATGCGTGTGCTTAGAAGTTGGCGCCGAAGCTCAAAGCGACGAAGTCGCGGTCATCCACCGTGCTGAACTTGCCACCAAAGAAGTTGGTGTAGGCCAGGCTGGCGGTGTAGGTGTTCTGATACTCGGCATCCAGGCCCAGGCTGACTGCCTTGCGACCTTCTTCGAAGTTACCGCCAGGGCCTGGCGAATAACCTTTGACGTCATGGGACCACGCCACGTTTGGCTTGAGGTTGACGCCGGCGAACACGTCCGGGTATTCCCAGATGGCGCGAGCGCGGTAGCCCCAGGAGGTGGCGGTGGTGTAACCGTCGTTGTTGCAGTTGGTATTCAGGCTGGCGGCATTAGGCAAACCACCGCCTTGTGCTGTGGAGTTGTTGAGCGCGTTGCAGAACCCCCCTGGTAGCGAACCCGGACCAAAGACTGGGTCACGGCCATAACGTGCCTCGGATTTGCTTTCCAGCCCACCGACATGGGTCACGCCGATTTCACCGACAGTGGTCAAGCGGCTGGCGCCCATGACTTGATCGAAGAAGTGCGTGAAGGTGGTTTGGAACTGGGTGACTTCCTTGCGGTTATAACCATGCAGGTCCTGACCCGGCGTCCCTTTCAACACAGACGCATTGTTGAAGGGCGGAAGTGGCGTTACGCCGGCGAAAAGAATGTCTGTGGTGCTCAGTTGTACCGGTGCATTTGGGCGATAGCTCAACTCGCCGCTCCATGCAGTCCCCGTAGGCAGGGTAGTGGAGAAACTCAAGCCATACAGACGAATATCTTCCGGGTATTCAACGAAATAATTGGAGTTACCCGCGACCACCAACGGACGCAGCTGGGCTGGCACACCAGGCGTTGCACCGGTGTATTTCGATTGCGGTGCGCCCTGGGCACTGAAGATCGGCGCACGACTGTGGTAGTTCATGAAGTAAGCGCCGAACTCTGTATCCAGCGGCTCGAAGTTGTAATGGAACGCGACACCGAACTGACCACTGTCGCGCGCATCACGATCTGGACCACGACGCACCAATACGCCTTCGTTATTGACGTCGACGCCATTGGCGGCAAGCCCTGGCAGTACTGCGGCAGGCAGGAAGCGACGACTGTTCAACACGCGCAAATTGTCACTGCAGCCGTCGGAAATAACATCAGGCTGAGAGAAGAAAGTGCCGCAGTTATCGGTAACGGTCTGGTCCCATTCCAACTGATAGAACGCTTCCGCCGACAGGTTATCGGTCAGTGTCTGCGACACATAGAACATATTGACCGGAATCAAGCCTTCCTTGATCTCAGCCCCCGGACGACGGAACGCGGACACGTCGATCGGGTTGATCGAGTTGATGCCGCCGCCAATGAAGGTACTTTCACCCCAGCTCACCACCTGCTTGCCAAAACGTACCGACCCCGGCAAATCGGCAATGTTGTAGTTGTGGTAGATGAACGCATCGAGAATCTGCCCGCCAGAGGACTTGGCGCCCTCTTTACGGTTGTTGTCGCTGATGTCCTTGAACGGACGGCTTTCGTCCTTGAGCTCAAAGTCATACCAGTACTTGCCACGCACAAACACACCGGTATCGCCGTACTTCAGTTCCAGGTCATGAATACCCTTGAAGATCTTCGAGAACGTTTCACCGCGCTTAAAGTTGAGGTGACCGTCGTCGGAAGTTTGGGATAAGCCACGACCACCGTTGTTGACGCCAATCAGATCCTTGTTGGGCTTGGCTGTCGACCAGCTCGCCCCCACGGAAAGCGACGAGTCAAAACTCCCTTCGATTTCACCGATATTGAAACTGACGCCGAATGCGGGCCCGGCGAGCGTAGAAGCGAGACTGACGGCCAGGGGCAGTCTTGCCCGGCGCCAGAACTGGTTTACTGAGGTCATCGACGCTACTCCATGTGCATTATTGTTATGGCAGTGAGTTCTTTCTGTTGATGCGTGTAACAGCCGGAATACAACGATTCCAATGCCGCTCGGCAGCCGAGCCCTCATGGCCCGAAGCGGAACATCCTTGAAAAACTCTGAGTGGGACTATAGCCAGCAGGGGGTACTGCTTGATCCCTCTAAAGTGTGATTTGCATCACCAACCCGTCTGCCACAGTCCTTTCGCCATGTCGGCGAGGGCCGACGCGGCAAGGATGGCTGAAAATCGGCAAATCACAAGTAAAGGTGCCAGATAGAGCATTGCCGTGCCCGAGCGGGCACGGCGAGGAGGGTCAGAGGGTGGACAGGAAGGTGCTGTTGTTCGCCTGCCATTCAATGATGTCGATACGGATACGTTTTTTGTCGAGTTTTCCTACACTCGTCTTGGGAATTTCCGTAACAACGGCGATTTGGCTAGGAATCGCCCATTTGCTCAAATGGCCCAATTCCACGAACGGCTTGAGGTGTTCCTTGAGCTCGCGGGCGCCTATCACATGGCCATCACGCACCACCAGCAAGGCAAACGGGCGCTCGCCCCACTGCGGATCGGCAATGCCCACCACCGCTACTTCGCGTACCGCCGGGTGACGGCTGACCAGGTCTTCGAGGGCCAGGGAGGAGATCCACTCGCCGCCGGTCTTGATCACATCCTTGATGCGGTCGCGAATATCGATCACGCCAAATGCATCGAGGGTGGCCACGTCGCCCGTGTGCATCCAGCCGCCCGCCCACAGCTCGGCGCCCTTCTGCGGCTCGTTGTAATAACCCTCGGTCAGCCACGGCGCGCGCAGGACCAACTCGCCCTGGGACTCGCCGTCGGCGGGCAGGAAGTTACCCTCAGCGTCCATGATCGCCGCTTCCACCAATGGCCCAGGCACACCGGCCTTGATGCGGTAGGTGATGCGCTCGTCCTCGGTGCCGGCCATCAGTTCTTCGTTGAGGTGGGCGCAGGACACCAGCGGGCCTGTCTCGGACATGCCGTACGCGGCGGTCAGTTGAATCCCACGGGCCTTTGCCGCCTCATACAGCGTACGGTTGAGGGCACTGCCACCGATGACGATTTTCCAACCGCCAAAATCCACGCCTTGGGCGGCCTTGGCGTTGAGCACCATCTGCAGGATGGTCGGTACGCAGTGGGAGAAAGTGACCTTTTCCTTACGCCATAGCTCCACCAGGTATTCCGGGTCGTAGCGACCGGGGTAGACCTGCTTCAGGCCGAGCATGGTCGCCACATACGGCAAGCCCCAGGCGTGCACGTGGAACATCGGCGTGATCGGCATGTACACGTCGTTGGTGCCGAGCAATCGCACGCTGTCGACGCTGCCCATGATGGTCGCCACACCTATGGTGTGCAGCACCAACTGGCGGTGGGTGAAATACACACCCTTGGGGTTACCGGTGGTGCCGGTGGTGTAGAAGGTGGTGGCGACGGAGTTTTCGTCGAAATCCTGGAAGTCATACTTCGGGCTGGCGGCGGCGAGCAGGCTTTCGTACTCGCCCACCAGGTTGGGCAGCTCGGCAGTCTTGGAATCGCCGTCGGTGAGCAGCAGGGTCTTGTCGACCGTCGTCAGGTGCCCGGCAATCGCCTGGTAAAGCCCCACGAACTCACTGTTGACCAGCACGAAGCGGTCCTCGGCATGGTTCATGGTGTACAGGATCTGTTCCGGCGACAGGCGCACGTTGATGGTGTGGATCACCGCGCCGATCATCGGGATGGCGAACATGCATTCCAGGTAGCGATGGCTGTCCCAGTCCATCACCGCGACGGTATCACCGGCCTTGACGCCGGCCTCGGTCAGCACATTAGCCAGGCGGGCAACGCGTTCGATCAGGGTCGGGTAGGTGTAGCGCAGCTTGTCGCGGTAGACGATTTCCCGGGTCTTCTCGTAACGGGCGCCGGACATCAACAGGCGTTTGATCAACAGCGGATATTGGTACGCACCTTCGGCGGGCGGGATAACACGGGTCTGCAACATACGAATCCCTTTTATGACTGCACGGTCTTGGCTTCAAGATCTGCACTGTAGAGACCTTATGTTTCAACCAAATCAGCCAAAGGAATGATTTGCAGCCCCAATGAATGCTAGCTTTGCGCCAGCATTGAAGCCTTACCGAGCTCCAATTTGGGAGCGGGCTTGCTCGCGAATGCGGTGGATCAGTCACGCATGTGTTGACTGTCACAGCGCATTCGCGAGCAAGCCCGCTCCCACATTTGTGCGGTGCTCACTCGAGTTTACTTCATGCTGGTGAAGGCCAGTTTTACGCCAATCGCAATCAGCACAGCGCCCATGGTGCGGTCGAACCAGTGGCCCATCCGCGCAAACCCAGCGCGCACGCGCTGCTGGCTGAACAGCATCGCCACCAGACAGAACCACAGCGCCGTCGCCACTGCCAGGTACACGCCGTAACCAGCCTGGATCGCCAGCGGTGTGTGCGGGTTGATCACCACGGTGAACAACGACAGGAAGAACAGCGTGGCCTTGGGGTTCAAGCCGTTGGTCACGAAACCGGCAGTGAAGGCACCTCGCGGGGTGCGTTCGCCCGCTTCGCGGTGCAACTCGCCCTCGGCGGCAGGCTTGGCCGGCTGCGCGCGCAGGGCCTTGAAGCCGATGTACAGCAGGTAGGCGGCCGCGGCCCATTTCAGGGCGTTGAACAACACGATGGACTGGGACACGATCAAGCCGATACCGAGCAACGAATAACCCACGTGCAGGAAAATCGCCGAACCGACGCCCAGTGCAGTCCAGGTCCCGGCGCGACGGCCGTGGGTCACACTTTCACGCACCACCACCGCGAAATCCGGGCCGGGGCTGGCCACCGCCAGTAAGTGAATCAGGGCTACGGTCAAAAACTCGGCGGCGTACATGCTCACTCCCATTAAGTAACTGATTATTTCATCTGATAGGCTCGGGAGATTACGCCTTCGAACCCTGTCGCAAAAGGTACAGTTGATGACGAACAATCGCCGCGCCGTCTTTCTTGATCACCCTTCCCTGGACCTGGGGGACCTCGACCTCAGCGAGCTGCGAGACAGCTTCAGCGAGTTGCAATTGTTTGCAGACACCACGCCGCAGAACGTGATCGAACGCGTGCAAGGCGCCCACGTCGTGATCAGCAACAAAATCGCCCTCAACACAGCAACCTTGGCGGCCTGCCCGGAGCTCAAGCTGATCCTGGTGTCAGCCACCGGCACCAATAACGTCGACCTCGAAGCCGCCCGCGCCCATGGCATCACCGTGAGCAACTGCCAGGGCTATGGCACGCCTTCGGTGGCGCAGCACACGATCATGCTGTTGCTCAACCTGGCGACGCGCTTGAAGGATTATCAACGGGATGTCAGCGCCGGCAAGTGGCAGGAGGCCAAACAGTTCTGCCTGTTGGACCACCCGATTGTCGAGCTGGAAGGCAAGACCCTCGGCCTGCTCGGCCACGGTGAATTGGGCGGCGCAGTCGCGCGACTGGCTGAAGCCTTCGGCATGCGTGTCCTGCTCGGCGCTATTCCGGGACGCCCGGCCCGCGCTGACCGCGTGCCGCTGGATGAACTGCTGGCGCAGGTGGACGCGCTGACCCTGCACTGCCCACTCAACGAACACACCCGCGACTTTATCGGCGCCCGTGAACTGGCGCTGCTCAAGCCCGGCGCGTTTGTGGTCAACACCGCACGCGGTGGTTTGATCAACGAACAGGCCCTGGCCGATGCATTGCGCAGCGGTCACCTGGGTGGCGCGGCGACAGATGTACTGAGCGTAGAACCGCCGGTGCATGGCAACCCACTGCTGGCCGGCGATATCCCGCGGCTGATCGTCACCCCGCACAACGCCTGGGGCAGCCGCGAAGCGCGCCAACGCATCGTCGGCCAACTGGCGGAAAACGCCCGTGGCTTTTTCAACGGGGCCCCGCTGCGCGTCGTCAGTTGATAAACTGCGCCCCTTTTCAAGGAGCAGACCATGGATCCGCGCAGTGAAGTACTGCTTCGTCAGGCCGAACTTTTTCAAGGCAACCTGCTGTTGGTGGGCTTGCCTGCCGACGACCTGCTCGGCCGACTGCCCAACGCCCACGGCTGGAGCTGGCATGCCGGCGACCAGGCGGCGCTAGATGCACGCTTCGCCGAGCGCAGCCACTTTGGTGTGAACGTGCCGGAGCGCGCATTTGATGCGGCGGTGATCTTCCTGCCCAAGTCCAAGGACCTCACCGACTACCTGCTCAACGCCGTGGCTGCACGCTTGCCCGCCGCCGAATTGTTTCTGGTCGGCGAGAAAAAAGCCGGCATCGAAAGCGCCGCCAAGCAGATGATCCCTTTCGGCAAACCGCGCAAGCTCGACAACGCGCGGCATTGCCAGCTGTGGCAGGTCACCGTGGCCAACGCGCCCCAAGCCGTCGAGCTGGAAAGCCTGGCACAGGTCTTCGAGGTGCCGCTGGCTGAAGGTCCGCTGAAGGTGTTGAGCCTGCCGGGCGTGTTCAGCCACGGTCGACTGGATCGCGGCACCGAGTTGTTGCTGGAGCACCTGGACAAGCTGCCAAGCGGCCATCTGTTGGATTTCGGTTGCGGCGCTGGCGTGCTGGGGGCGGCGGTCAAACGTCGCTACCCGCACAACACAGTGACGATGCTAGATGTGGACGCCTTTGCCGCTGCCAGCAGCCGCCTGACCCTGGCCGCTAACGGCTTGGAAGCCGAGGTGCTGACCGGTGATGGCATCGATGCGGCCCCGATGGGGTTGAACGCGATTTTAAGCAACCCGCCGTTCCATGTCGGGGTGCACACCGACTATTTCGCCACCGAAAACTTGCTGCGAAAAGCGGCGAAACACCTGGCAAAAGGCGGCGAACTGCGCTTGGTCGCTAACAGTTTCCTGAAGTACCAACCGCTGATCGAAGAGCACTTGGGCGTGTGCGCGATCAAGGCCGAGGGCAACGGTTTCCGCATCTACCGTGCAAAGCGCGGCTGACGGGCGTTTGAAAAAGAAGGCTTGCCGAATGGATTTTGCCTAGGCAGAATCCGCTCCGTCCTAGGGGAGTAGTCTCCCACGAGCGCCACGCTCGTCCGGCATACGTCAACATACTTGGTCAGCAGACCATGGCGTATGCGACCCAGGAGTCCGCACAGACGGACCGGGGTTTGACAAGACCTATGACACGCACACCTTACCCGGGGCGGGAAGGCTGTACGTGTCATAGCCGTGTCGACCCGCCCCTGGAAACCTACCTGATGCTGGATTCATTGCTCGTTCCTACCGCAATCGTTGCCTTGGCCGAAATCGGCGACAAGACGCAACTGCTCGCGCTCATCCTTGCCGCACGCTTTCGCAAACCCTGGCCGATCATCGCCGGCATCGTTGCCGCGACCCTGGCCAACCACGCGGCCGCCGGTGCCGTGGGGGCCTGGTTTGGGAGTTTCTTCTCGGATGCGGTGTTGCACTGGATCCTCGCGGCGAGCTTCTGCGCCACGGCGCTGTGGACCCTGGTGCCGGACAAACTCGACGATGACGAAGCCAGCACCACGCGCAAATTCGGCCCGTTCCTGACCACGCTGATCGCGTTCTTCCTTGCGGAAATCGGTGACAAGACGCAGATCGCCACGGTGATGCTGGCGGCGCAGTATCCGGAGTTGTGGCTGGTGATTATCGGCACCACCCTGGGCATGCTGATTGCCAACGTGCCGGTGGTCTTGGCGGGGAATTTTGCGGCGGAAAAACTACCGTTGACCTTGATTCGTCGACTGGCGGCAACAGCGTTCTTCATCCTGGCGATCGTGGCGGTGTACAGGGCCATGCAGAGCAGTGGCTGGATCTAAATCTGTAAACCCAATCAAATGCGGGAGCGGGCTTGCTCGCGAATACGGAGTGTCAGTCACTGATTATTTGACTGATCCAACGCCTTCGCGAGCAAGCCCGCTCCCCCATTTAGACCTTCACCAGATCTTTAGGCTCAGGATTTCTTGGCCTGTTGGTACAGCGGCATCACCTTCGGAATCGCCGCCTGCAACGAGGCGATTCGGCTGTCGGAGGCCGGGTGAGTACTCATGAACTCCGGCGGTGCACCTTCCGAGGCTTTAGCCATCTTGTTCCACAACGTAATGGCGGCGTTCGGGTTATAGCCGGCGCGGGCCGACAGTTCCAGGCCGATCAGGTCTGCCTCGTTTTCGTTGCTGCGGCTGTTGGGCAAGGTCATGCCGTAGTTTGCCACGGTATCGGCCAGTGCCAGACTGTCCTGGCCGAGGCCGAACAATGCACCAGCGCCCTGCTTCGCCATCTCGATCCCGTAGGCCTTGGACATGGCTTCACGGCCGTGTTCACGCAAGGCGTGGGCGATTTCATGGCCCATCACGGCAGCCAGTTCGTCATCGGTGAGCTTGAGGTTGTCGATCAACGCGCTGTACACGAAGATCTTGCCGCCAGGCCCGCAGTTGGCGTTCATCTCGTCGCTCTTGATCAGGTTCACTTCCCACTTCCACTGTGCGGCATCCGCACGAAAGGTCGGCGCCTGGGCAATCAAGCGGTTGGCGATGGCCTGCACGCGCTTGGCGTTGGCGCTGGTCTTGTCCAATTGGCCCTTGCTACTGGCTTCGCCCAACGTCTGTTGGTAGGACTGGGCATACATCTGGTCGACTTCCTGGCTCGACAGCATGCTGAACATGTACTGCTTGCGCTCTACCCCAACGGCGCCGCCGCTGGTGGTGTTGACCGACTGACACCCAGCCAGCAGCATCGCTGCCACCAACCCACTTACCACCAATGATTTCTTCATCAACACTCTCCCTGAAAGACGCCCTTAAAACATGGCGCGTATCGTAGGCGCACATTTGTATCCGCGCCAGATACACCAGACGTGTAACCGAAGAATTTCGGATACACCCTACCTGCCCCAACAACGGCGGCGGGCATTCCATTTGCGACACCCCGAAGATTTTTGCAGGACACCCCCCTAATGCCCTGCACACCCGTGGCCGATACAAAAAGGCGGACTATCTCCCCTGCGCCCGGAGCCTTCATGAAATTCAAGTCGATCCAATTTTCTGTCGCGGCATTGGCCGGGGCCATTGTCCTGAGCGTGGTCGCGGTGCTGGTGCTGTACGCATTGTTTGCGGGAGCGCGGACCCAAGAGATGGTGCAGGATCGCACCCAGGTGCAATTCGAACAGATTATCGAACAGCGCCTGACCGCCCTGGCGCAGACCCAGGCCACCTTGATCCAGCGCGAACTGGAAGCACCACTGGTGACCGCCAAGAGCCTGGCCACCGCCAACGCCCTGCTCGGCATGAAAGACGCCAAGGGCGAGCCGGCCCTGCAAGTCAGCCGCGAGCAACTGATCAACCTGCTGCATGAAACCGTGGTGCGCAACCCGAAGATCCTCGGCGCCTACATCGGCTGGGAGCCCAACGCGATCGACCACAACGACGCGGCCTACGTGAACAGCCCCATTGTCGGCATGGCCGCCGACGGACGCTTCCTACCTTGGTGGTACCGCAACGCCGATGGCAGCCTGGGCCTGGACAAGCTCGCCGACGTCAACGACCAGAACATCCTCTCCACCGGCGTGCGCGCCAGCGAGTACTACCTGTGCTCGAAGGAAAACAAAAAAGCCTGCGCCATCGATCCCGCCCCTTACAAGGTGGGCAATGCAATGGTGATGCTGGCTTCGTTCATTGAGCCGATCATGATCGACGGCGCGTTCCAGGGCATCGTCGGCGCCGACCTGTCGGTGAACTTCATCCAGGACATGCTCACCAGCGCCGATCAAAAGCTCTACAACGGTGCCGGTGAAATGGCGCTGATCTCCAGCAATGGCCGCCTGGTGGCCTATACCAAGGACGCCAGCAAACTCGGCGAAAAAGCCAGTGACCTGCTCGACAGCAACGAATTGACCAACCTCAACCAGTTGAAAGCCGGTGAAGTACGTTACGACATCGACAAGGAACACGGGCATATCGAACTGTTCCTGCCGTTCACTATTGGCCAGGCCGACGCACGCTGGACGCTGATGCTGCAACTGCCGCTCAGCGCAGTGATGGCCGATTCCCAGAAGCTGCAAAGCGACCTGGAGGCCCAGCGCAAGACCGACATTTTCGGCATGACCATCGCCGGTCTGCTGATCGCCGGTATCGGCTTGCTGGTGATCTGGCTGGTCGGCCACGGCATCGCCCGCCCGCTCAAGCAAATGGTCGCGATGCTCAATGACATCGCCCAAGGCGAAGGCGACCTGACGCGGCGCCTGACCAGTGACCGCGCCGATGAACTGGGCGCGATCGCCAACGGCTTCAACACCTTCTTGATCAAGCTGCAAGGCATGATCACCCAGGTGGTGAGTTCGGTGCAGAAGGTCAGCGACTCATCGGAACACACCGCCGACATTGCGATCCGCACCAACCAGGGCGTGCATAAGCAGATGGTTGAAATCGATCAGGTGGCCACCGCCGTGCATGAGATGACCGCCACTGCGCAAGACGTTGCACGCAACGCCACCCAGGCCGCCCAAGCCGCCAGCCATGCCGACCAAGCCGCGAGCCAAGGCATGCGCATTGTGCGCGACACCTCCACGTCCATCGGCGCACTGGCTGAAGAAATCGGCAAAGCGGTGAGCGTGGTGCAAACCCTGGCCAAGGACAGCGAGAACATCAACGCCATCCTCACCGCGATTCGCGGGATTGCCGAACAGACCAACCTGCTGGCGCTCAACGCCGCCATCGAGGCGGCGCGGGCCGGCGAGCAAGGCCGTGGGTTTGCCGTGGTCGCCGACGAAGTGCGCAACCTGGCGCAGAAGACCCAGAAGGCCACCGAAGAAATCCAGACCATGATCCAGCAGTTGCAGCAAGGCACCCGGGACGTGGTGCGGGTGATGGAGGACAGCCAGAGCCGCACCGATGAAAGCGTGCAACACGCGGCCAAGGCGGCTGAAGCGCTGGAAACGATCACCCAGGCAGTGTCGGTGATCAACGACATGAACACCCAGATCGCCAGTGCCGCCGAGGAACAGAGCGCGGTGGCCGAGGACATCAATCGCAATGTGATCAATATCGGCCAGGTGGCCAATGAAGTGGCAGGCGGCGCGGATGAATCCAGCGCGGCCAGTGCGGATTTGACCAAGCTGGCGGAGCAGCAGCGGCGGTTGATCAATCAGTTCAAGGTTTAGGGATTTGCGGCGGTATTGAGGCCGCCTTCGCGAGCATGCCCGCTCCCACATTTAACTGTATTCACTATTCCAAATGTGGGAGCGGGCTTGCTCGCGAAGAGGCCAGTGAAGACCACAGACAGCCAATAGGCTCAAGCCGGGGTCAGGCACTCCGGCCCATTGAGCTTGGGATCATTGACCATGTTGGCCAGGACCCGCTCGCGCAACGCGGTGGGTTCACTGGCCAATAGACCTTGCAACACATGCAACGGTGTCTCGGGGTTGAGCCAGGCCTCCTGCCCGGCCTCATCCAGAATCAGCGGGCGACGCTGAGCCTGGGCAGCCTGGGTCACCACCGCCGTACTCAGCCACACTTGCTCCTGCACCGGATACGCTTCCCAGATCGCGGCGAAAAACAATGTGGAACCCTCCCCCGGCGTCAGCCAGTACGGGCGTTTGCGCTGCGTACCGCGCCACTCGTAGAACCCATTCGCGGGCAGCAGGCAGCGGCGCTGGCGGAACGCTTCGCGAAACATAGGCTGTTCGGCCAGGGTTTCGGCGCGGGCATGGGCGGGTGTGCGCGAAAGATCGGTCAACCACGGCGGCGTAAGGCCCCAGCGGGCGCGGGCCAGGGTGCGCTGGCCGGCGGTGGCGCGCTGGATCAGCACCGAATCATTCGGGGAGATGTTCCACTGCGCCTGCTGATCGGCCGGGAAGCCCGGTAAGGCAGCAAAGGCGGGATTCCAGCGAAACAGGGCATAACGTCCACACATGGGGCAACACGACTCTTGGATAAACCGACCGACAGCCTAACAGACCAGCACGTCGGGGAAGCTGTCGGGTTCGTCACCCGGCACCGGCTGAGCACCGATATAGGCGGTAATCAGCTCGCGGGCCTCCATGGCCCGGTCATTGTCCACCTCCAGACCCAACAGGCCGAAAATGGGCAATTCGCCAGTGCCGCCGAGCAAATGACGGCCCACCAGATGCGACTCGATACCCTCACTGGCGAGCATCTGTTGCAGCAGCTCGCCTTCCATCAGGTTTTCCGGTTCGTAGATTCGCTGCATGGATGTATCCGTTATTCGTTTTCGCTTCGGGTTTCGAGCATCCACTCTTCCCCATGCACCTGCAGATCGAAAATGATCGGCCGGCAACACACCTGGCAGTCTTCTATATAGGTCTGGTCACCACCGGACAAGTCCACCGTTGTCTCAACCACTTCACCACAATAAGGACAATCGTACGTCGCGTTTTCCAGCATCGCAGCCTCCAAGGTGACTTGTGCGTATAATCGCCGGTCTATTTACAGGGTTATATTTCGGCTGAGCCCATTACTCAGGCCGCACCCTGGTATTTCCTTTACTTACCCTAGCCGTTTCTAACAAGAGAGCATGATGGGCGAATTCGATACCATCCGACCTTACAACGACAGCGAAGTCCCGGCAGTGCTGGCGCGTCTGTTCAGTGACAAGGCCTTTCTGGACATCCTGACCCACTTCCGCTTCCCGCGCTTTGCCGGCGCCCTGGGCTGGCTGCTCAAGCCAATGATCGCCCGCAAACTACGCCGTGAGTTCGCCGGCGTCACCACCGTGGCTACGCTGCAGGACAAAGTCGAGTACTACGTCGACCACACCATCGACCGGGCGACCGACGGCGTGACCTACACCGGCGTCGAGCAGCTCAAGTCCGGCACGGCCTACCTGTTCCTGGCCAACCACCGCGATATCGTGATGGACCCGGCCTTCGTCAATTACGCCGTGTACCACGCCGGCCTGCCGACGCCACGCATCGCCATCGGTGACAACCTGCTGCAAAAGCCGTTCGTCAGCGACCTGATGCGCCTGAACAAGAGCTTCATCGTGCACCGCTCGATCACCGGGCGAAAGGAGAAGATGGCGGCGTATCAGCTGCTGTCGGCGTATATCAACCATTCGATCCGCAACGACGGTGCGTCGATCTGGATTGCCCAGGCCGAAGGGCGCGCCAAGGATGGGGATGATCGCACCGAGTCGGCGATCCTCAAGATGTTCCATGTCAGCCGCAAGGATGAGCCGTTTGCCGAGGTGATCCAGTCGTTGAACCTGACGCCGGTGTCCATCAGCTACGAATACGACCCGTGCGACTCAGCCAAGGCCCGCGAGCTGTACATCCGCGCCACCACCGGCACCTACAGCAAGGCGCCGGGCGAGGATGACGTGAGCATTGCCCTTGGCATTACAGGCTACAAGGGCCGGGTCCACATCAACTTCGCGCCGCCGATCACTGAGCGTTTCGAAGATACCAAGGTGTTGGCCGCAGAAATGGACCGGCAGATTCTCGGTGGTTATCGGTTATTCCCGGTGCATTACCTGGCTTATGCTCAATGGAGCGAGGCGGACCCGCAATTGCAGGTGCCGACAGCGGCCGAGGTGTTCCCGGCCGATGAGCTGGCCAAGGCGAAGACGGAATGGGAGCGGCGCTTGAACGAATGCCCGGCCGAACACCGACCGTTCCTGGTGGTGCAATATGCGACGCCGGTGCGCAACCAGTATCGCGTAAAAGCTGGAATCCCTCTTTAAACGCCGATCAAACATGTGGGATCTGGCTTGTGTGGGGAGCCGGGCTTGCCCGCGATGCAGGCACCTCGGTATATCAATCGCACCGAGGTGATGCTATCGCAGGCAAGCCAGCTCCCACACTAGCCCGCACACATTCGTTTCGCGATGTTTTCAGAGGTGGGTGCTGAGCCAGGAAGTGACCAACGCCAACCCCAGGCAGGCAAACCCAATGCGGTAAGCCAGACGATGCGCCCGTTCGGTGCGTACATCCAGAAACAACATCGGCTGGTCGATCGCGCGATCTTCGCCTTGCGCGGTCAGGTCGGCCATCGCGCGCTGCTCGCGCAGGCGGGTAATGAACAGCAGCGCCGCCCCCGTGCAGGCCACTAGTAAAGCCAGAACATTGATCAGTAGTGCGGGCAGCGCCATCGCAAACCTCAGTAAGACAGTGTCTTGGTATCGGTTCAGATACAAACCTGAACGATAGTGGCCTCCCGCGCCGTAAATGCTCCCTCCCCCGTTAACGGCTAATGTATCCAGTAATTTACGCCGTCACCTGAACGTCACCTTAACAAGCCACTCTGTTGCCCTTCGACGCTTAGGAGCTTGTCATGCTGCACGCACAAAACCAGGATCGGCTGTACCTGATCACCCAAAGTGATGAGCAAGAAGCACTGGTTGGCAGCCTGGCCTTCAACGTCCAGGATCGCCACTGGCTGGTGTATTGCGCCCTCGGCGGACACCAGCATGCAGACCTGCCGGAGACCGATCTGCTGACGGGGGTGAGCATGCTGGATTTCTGTATCGACACCGCCGCGTGAAACTGGAGGCGAAAAAAAGCCGGGCTCATCACTGGGCCCGGCTTTTTGCTGAATCGGTTATTGCGAGCTGAGCAACGAACCGATGCTTGGGTCCTTGAACAGGCGGGTCAAGGCGTCGCTGAGGACGTCGCTGACCAGCTTGGTGTTGGTTTCCTGGTTAGGTGACATGCCGAAGCGCTGGTTCAGGGACGCACCGTAACGACCGCTGTAGCGACGGGTGCCGGCGTTGACATCGGACTTGAAGGTCGCGCCGATGGACGCTTCGGTCACGTACAGGCCATCTTTAGGCGACTGATACTTCAGTTCGGCCAGGGTGATGGTCAACTGCGGCGCACCCGGTGCGTTGGCGCTTGGGGTGAACCCCAGCAGACGCACGGCGGCTTCAGCCTGGGCCTGCAGCTTGGGCAGTACGTCCTGGGCATTCACCGAGACCAGGGCGGTTTCCGGGTACAGGCCACCGCGCGAGCCGAGGGTCGGCGACGGACGACCATCCACCACACGCACCGACACCGGCTGGCCGTGGCCCACAGGCGCCAGCTGCGTGGTGATTTTCGGTTCCGGGGTCAGTTGTTGCGGGCTGTTGGCGCAGCCAACCAGGGTCAAACTGGTCACAGTGATCAAACCGAACAACAGGCGTTGCAACATGCTCTTCTCTCCAGAAATCAGGTACCGACAGGCGGGCAGTATAGCGGTGCGCCTGTGCCAGGAACTAGCGCCAGTTACAACCTGAGACCTGCGCGGCCTGTCGCGGTTCGGTGTCACTGATATGTCATGGCCGATACACAAGCTCGTCATGCCCGACCGACATGCTAGGCCCCAATCTCAGGAGGTCAGACACCATGCATTTTCTCTGGTCATTGTTTACGCGCAAGCCCGCCCTTCGTCAGTTCGCCCTGCTCGATGCGCAAGGTCGTTGCCAGGCCTTCAAAGAATGCAGCCAGCCGCCGGTAGGGGACGGATGGGTGGAAATCGATGAAATCCGCCTGAGCTGGATGCACCACCCGCTACCGGCCCGCGCACGCGTCAGCCCGCGTCCTGCGCGGTCGCCCCGGCACCAGCCGTTGGCCGCCTGACCGAACGCCTAATAAAAGTCATAAAACACGCCCATTTCCCTGGCGTTCTTCGCTACAATCTCCCCCCGATTATAAGGACGTCTCCTGATCGGGCCTCGCAGCATCGTTATTGCCACGGCACTAACCCCCAAATCGCCCACAGAGAGCCGCCCACACAGATCGAGTGAAGCTGGCGTGCTTGCTGTTTTCCCTGCAAACCCTCCGCCTTTACCGAATCTGCCAGAGCTGCCATTGCGCTCGGCCACTTGAGTTGTTTGCCCGTTTTGCCGCGTGTCGGCTAGGGGCCAGGTGCCAGGCTGGGGCAGCCCTTTTTTGAGGTTCACGTCTTCAAAAGAGCGTGAAAAAACGGGTTTTCACAACTTCACAAGAGTGTGGCGAGCAAATGAATAGTTTGGCGTTTGTACAAGCACCATCAGCGTCTGGAACAGCCCAACCACACAGGACCGAGCACGTTTTAAAAACCGGAGCTTGAGCCTGTCCGCTACGGATTGATTGCATGAATCGCACGCTTTGACCATAAGTCGAATTGCCACAGGCGCCCATGAATGCGTTCATAGGCAGATTAGCCCGGCAGGAAGCGCGCGCTGAACATGCAAAGAATTGCGAATCGGACATGGCGATCCTGGCCATGGGTAATCTGGGGCAACACGTGAATCGCCCCGTCACTCCTGGCAGCCATGCCGTCAATTTGGTGCTGCAGATTTTGGAGACGCGTTAAATGGCGCATAACGAAGCAGTCGACGTAGTACTGGTAGGGGCCGGCATCATGAGTGCCACCCTGGCCGTACTGCTCAAAGAGCTCGACCCCGGCCTCAAGCTGGAAGTCGTTGAGCTGATGGATTCGGGTGCCGCGGAAAGTTCCAACCCGTGGAACAACGCCGGGACCGGCCACGCCGGGCTGTGTGAGCTGAACTACACGCCCCAGGCCGCCGATGGCTCCATCGACATCAAGAAAGCCGTGCACATCAACACCCAGTTCGAGGTGTCGAAGCAGTTCTGGGCGTACCTGACCAAAAAGGGCACCTTTGGCTCGTCCAAGTCCTTCATCAGCCCGGTGCCGCACCTGAGCTTCGTGCAGGGCGAAAAAGGCGTGGACTTCCTCAAGAAGCGCTTTGAAACCCTCAGCCAGCACCACGCGTTTTCGGACATGCACTACACCGAAGACCGTAGCGAAATGGCCGAGTGGATGCCGCTGATGATGCCGGGCCGCTCGCTCGACGAAAAAATCGCAGCCACCCGCGTCATGAACGGTACCGACGTCAACTTCGGCGCACTGACCAACCAACTGCTCAGCCACCTGACCAGTTCGCCAGACGCCCAGGTCAAGTACAGCAAGCGTGTGACCGGCCTCAAGCGCAACGGCACAGGCTGGACCGTGAGCATCAAGGATGTGAACAGCGGCAACAGCCGTGACGTGGACGCCAAGTTCGTGTTCCTCGGCGCCGGTGGCGCAGCCCTGCCGCTGCTGCAAGCCTCGGGCATCGAAGAAAGCAAAGGCTTTGGCGGCTTCCCGGTCAGCGGCCAATGGCTGCGTTGCGACAACCCGGAAGTGGTCAAGCACCACCAGGCCAAGGTCTACAGCCAGGCTGCCGTAGGTTCGCCGCCGATGTCCGTGCCGCACCTGGACACCCGTGTGGTGGATGGCAAGAAATCCCTGCTGTTCGGGCCATACGCCGGCTTCACCACCAAGTTCCTCAAGCACGGCTCGTTCCTCGACCTGCCGATGTCGATTCGCGCCGGCAACATCGGCCCGATGCTGGCTGTGGCCCGCGACAACATGGACCTGACCAAGTACCTGGTCAGCGAAGTGCGCCAATCCATGGAGCAGCGCCTGGAGTCCCTGCGTCGCTTCTATCCGGAGGCGAAAGCCGAGGACTGGCGCCTGGAAGTGGCCGGTCAACGGGTGCAGATCATCAAGAAAGACCCGAAGAAAGGCGGCGTGCTGCAATTCGGTACCGAACTGGTCGCGGCCAAAGACGGCTCGCTGGCCGCCCTGCTGGGCGCGTCTCCGGGTGCTTCGGTGACCGTTTCGATCATGCTGGAGCTGATCGAGAAGTGCTTCCCAAGCAAAGCCGCAGGTGAATGGGCCGCCAAGTTGCAGGAAATTTTCCCGGCGCGGGAAAAGGTTCTGGAAACGGACGCGGAGCTGTATCGCAAGATCAACACGCAGAACAACATCAGCCTGGAACTGGTTGCACCTGCCGCCGAGACTGAAAGCTACGCTTGAAGTCGTGACGCCATAAAAAACGCCCCGCTCTCGTGATGAGAACGGGGCGTTTTTGTGTGCCTCGAATAATCAGCCGCGGGCGTTATCGATCAGCTCGATATACTCGGCGGCATTACGCTGGTCCTTGATCAGGTCCACGAAGGTCTGCCCATGCTCATCCTTGCCGTCGAGGTCCAGGCCAGCTTCCTTGAAAAAGCCCAGGAACCGTTCGAAGTCGTCGATACGCAGGCCACGGTAGGCCTTGATCAGTTTGTGCAGGGACGGTGAAGTCGCATCGACCGGCTCGAAGTCCAGGAACAACTTGATCTGATCGTCGCCGATCTCGTCGCCAATCACCTGTTTCTTATCTTTACGCATTACCGACTCCAGCCTGCAGACATTACACGGGAAAAGCAGTTTACCTGCGGCACGCCAGCTTCGGAAGCGACGCAGAACCAATGTGGGAGCGGGCTTGCCCGCGAATGCGGTGGGTCAGTCAACTTACCTTTAACTGATACTCCGCTTTCACGAGCAAGCCCGCTCCCACATGTGGTAATGCTGGGTTCTCACTACCGTGCGCGAACAGCACCGGTGTGTAAGTCGGCCCAGATATGCCCATTGGCATAACTGAGAAACTGTACATACACCGTGTCATTGCGCAGCAAGTCGACGATCACTCTGTACTGAGCCACCGGGTAGGACAAGGTGAGGGTCTTGCTCTTATCGTCGTACACCGGTTTTTTCAGGCTTTTGCTTTCGGCATCGAAGTTGAGCACCACCTGGCTGATGGTCGCGCCTTTGTTCAGGGATTTGCCCTTGAGGCGGATCATCAGCGGCGAGGTCACCGGAATCGGTTGCTGGCTGGATTGGCGTTGATTACCCACCACCACAGCGTACTCATTAACTTGCAGCAGTTGCTGCTGGTCCGGGGTTTCCGCGCGCAGGGTCAGGTCGTCCGAGGGCAGGAACTGGCTGTGCATCGGTGCAGGCGCCGCGGCCAGCGGCAGGCTGAGGGTCAGCGCCAGGACGGCGCAGGTGCGTATCAACAGGCTCATGGGCCGCTCCGGCAAGATGGGCCCAGCACTGTAGCTCAATCGAACTGGGCAAGCATCCAGCGTTGATACTCGGCCACGCCGGCATCGCCTTCGCGGGGCGCCCAATCGGCCAGCTCGCCTTCGCCCACCGGACGATACGGGCCGGCCTTGCACTCGAACATCACCGTGTTGGGCTCCAGCACCACCAAACCGTGGAACACGCCGGGAGGAAGATCAACGCCAGCGCATTCGCCACCCGCCTGCATCACGCGTCTGGCGAGCACTTCGCCGGTTTCGCTGAACACCAGCACACCCAGGCGGCCCTGCAGCACGAGCAAGGTTTCCGCCTTGTCCGCGCTCAGGTGCCGATGAGGCGGCACATAAGTGTCAGGCTGCAACCCCACAGCGAGACGGTGACACGGCTCTTCCATTTGATGGAAATTATGATGGTGCCGGCCACGAGGGCTGGCGCCCGCTTTCTCGGCCAGTTCGGCAAACAGCGTCTGATCAAGAAAACGGGCCATGGCTTACATCCCTTTGACGGCGTAAATGCCATTGGCATTGCGCCAGTAGCCTTTGTAATCCATGCCGTAACCGAAGATGTAGCGGTCGATGCACGGCAGGCCGACGTAATCGGCCTTCAGATCTGGGCGGGCCTTGCGATCATGGTCTTTGTCGATCAGCACAGCGGTGTGCACTTTGCGCGCGCCGGCGTGTTTGCAGAAGTCGATGATCGCGCCCAGGGTGTGACCTTCATCAAGGATGTCGTCGATGATCAGCACGTCGCGATCGATGAACGAGACTTCCGGCTTGGCTTTCCAGAACAGATCGCCGCCGCTGGTTTCGTTGCGATAGCGGGTGGCGTGCAGGTAGGACGCTTCCAGCGGGAATTGCAGATGAGTCAGCAATTTTCCGGCGAAGATCAGGCCACCGTTCATCACGCAGAAGACCACCGGGTTGGTGTCGGCCATTTCGCGGGTGATGTGCGCGCCAACCTTGGCGATCGCCTCTTCGACTTGCGCTTCGGTGTACAGGCAGTCAGCCTCGCGCATGATTTGACGGATATGCTCGAGATCAGCGGACATGGCGCTCTCCAAGGGGGTGCTGTGGCAAGAAAAGCGGGCGAAGGTACGCTTCTCGTGCGCTCCGAGCAAGCCTTAATGGACTAACGTACTAGATGTCTATAGGACAACACCCTCGGATAGATTAATCTAGGCCGGTTTTTTTGCCCGCCGCCGGAGCCTTTCCCATGCCCACTCGCGAGATCCGCCACCCGCTGATCCGACACAAGCTCGGCCTTATGCGCCGCGCCGACATTAGCACGAAGAACTTCCGTGAGCTTGCTCAGGAAGTCGGAGCGTTGCTCACTTACGAAGCCACCAAGGATTTGCCCCTGGAAACCTACGAGATCCCCGGTTGGGCCGGTCCCGTCCAGGTGGAGAAAATCGCTGGTAAGAAAATCACTGTGGTCCCGATCCTGCGCGCCGGTATCGGCATGCTCGAAGGCGTACTCAGCCTGATCCCGGGCGCCAAGGTCAGCGCTGTGGGCGTAGCCCGCAACGAAGAGACGCTGGAAGCCCACACCTACCTGGAAAAACTCGTTCCGGAAATCAACGAACGCCTGGCGATGATCATCGACCCGATGCTGGCCACCGGCAGCTCCATGGTTGCCACCATCGACCTGCTGAAAAAGGCCGGTTGCCGGGACATCCGCGCCATGGTCCTCGTCGCTGCCCCCGAAGGCATCGCGGCCGTCGAGAAGGCCCATCCGGACGTGCAGATCTACACCGCGTCCATCGATGAGCGCCTGAACGAACACGGCTACATCATCCCAGGCCTGGGCGATGCCGGTGACAAGATCTTCGGCACCAAGCAGAAGGACGCTTGAGCATGCAGGATGAATTCAACGACCCGCTTTGGCGCCAGATCCTGTCTGGCGCACAGATGCTCTTCGTAGCATTTGGCGCGTTGGTGTTGATGCCGCTGATCACAGGTCTTGATCCAAACGTTGCCCTGTTCACCGCGGGCCTGGGCACGCTGTTGTTCCAGCTGGTGACAGGGCGGCAGGTGCCGGTTTTCCTGGCGTCGAGCTTTGCCTTTATCACCCCGATCATTCTCGCCAAGGGCCAGTTCGGCCTCGCGGCGACCATGGGCGGGGTGATGGCGGCCGGGTTCGTGTATACCTTCCTCGGTCTGGCGGTGAAGATCAAAGGCACCGGGTTCATCGATCGGCTGTTACCGCCGGTGGTTATCGGGCCGGTGATTATTTCCATTGGCCTGGCCATGGCGCCGATCGCCGCCAATATGGCGATGGGCAAGTCAGGCGATGGCGCCGAGCTGATCCATTACCAGACGGCGATGATGATCTCGATGCCGGCGCTGCTGACCACGCTGATCGTGGCGGTGTTCGGCAAAGGCATTTTCCGCCTGGTGCCGATCATCTCCGGCGTGCTGGTGGGGTTTGCCATGTCGTTCTACTTTGGCGTGGTCGACACAGCGAAGATCGCCGCCGCGCCATGGTTCGCCCTGCCCCACTTCACCGCGCCGGAATTCAACTGGCAGGCGATTCTGTTCATCGTGCCGGTGGCCCTGGCCCCGGCGATCGAGCATATCGGCGGTGTGATTGCGGTGGGTAGCGTGACCGGTCGCGACTACTTGAAGAAGCCCGGCCTGCACCGCACCCTGCTGGGCGACGGCATTGCCACCACGGCAGCCGGCCTGTTTGGCGGCCCGCCCAACACCACCTACGCCGAGGTGACTGGCGCGGTGATGCTGACCAAGAACTACAACCCGAAAATCATGACCTGGGCGGCGGTGTTCGCCATCAGCCTGGCGTTTATCGGTAAGTTCGGCGCGCTGCTGCAAAGTATCCCGGTGCCAGTGATGGGCGGGATTCTGTGTCTGCTGTTCGGCTCTATCGCCGCCGTGGGCATGAACACGCTGATCCGCCACAGGATCGACCTGGGCGAAGCGCGCAACCTGGTGATCGTCTCGGTGACGTTGGTGTTCGGGATTGGCGGTGTGCTGGTGGGTACCGGCACCGGCCCGGATGATTTCGGCCTCAAGGGCATCGCCCTGTGTGCGGTGGTAGCGATTGGTTTGAACCTGCTGCTGCCGGGCAATGATGGCTGGAAGAACAAGAAGCCGGATGAGCCGCTGCTCTAATTAACACCGCAAAACCGAATGTGGGAGCGGGCTTGCTCGCGAAGGCAGTGTATCAGTCGCATACCTTTCGACTGACACTCCGCTTTCGCGAGCAAGCCCGCTCCCACATGTGTTTTCAGCGGCTGTTAGAGCTCGCCAAGGCCATCAATCAGCGCCTGGTTCTGTTCAGGCGTACCGATGCTGATCCGCAGGAACTGGGCAATCCGCTCCTGCTTGAAGTGCCGCACGATCACCCCTTGCTCACGCAACTTGGCCGCCAGGCCAGCAGCGTCATACTCAGGATGGCGAGCAAAGATGAAGTTGGCTGCCGACGGCAACACCTCAAAACCCTTCTCCTCCAATTGAGCGACGAGCGTGTTACGGCTATCGATGACCCATTGGCAGGTCTTCTCGAAGTACTCACGGTCCTCGAACGCCGCCGCCGCGCCGACAATCGCCAGGCGATCCAGCGGATAGGAGTTGAAGCTGTTCTTGACCCGCTCCAGCGCCTCGATCAGGTCCGGATGGCCCACGGCCAGGCCTACACGCAAACCGGCCAGTGAGCGCGATTTGGACAGGGTCTGGGTCACCAGCAGGTTCGGGTAACGGTCCACCAGGCTGATAGCGGTTTCACCACCGAAGTCGATATAGGCTTCGTCGACCACCACCACCGAATCCGGGCTGGCCTTGAGGATCTGCTCCACCGCGTCCAGCGCCAGTACTGTGCCAGTCGGCGCGTTCGGGTTGGGGAAGATGATCCCACCGTTGGGCTTGGCGTAATCCGCCACACGAATCTGGAACTGTTCATCCAGCGGCACCGGATCCGACTGGATGCCATAAAGGCCGCAGTACACCGGGTAGAAGCTGTAGCTGATATCCGGGAACAGCAGCGGCAGGTCGTGCTGGAACAGCCCGTGAAAGATGTGCGCCAGGACTTCGTCGGAACCGTTGCCGAGGAACACTTTGCCGGCGTCGATCCCGTAATACTTGGCGACCGCCTGCTTGAGCAGGTCGCTGTTCGGATCCGGGTACAGGCGCAGGTTATCGTTCAACTCCGCCTGCATCGCTGCCAACGCCTTGGGCGATGGGCCGTAGGGGTTTTCATTGGTGTTGAGCTTGACCAGCTTGGTCAGCTTGGGTTGTTCGCCGGGCACGTAAGGCACCAGGTCCTTGACGAAAGGGCTCCAGAATTTACTCATGTCTCAGTTCCCCTTCTCATCAAGGATGCGGTATTCGGCGCTACGGGCGTGGGCGCTCAGGGATTCACCACGGGCCAGCACCGAGGCAGTCTTGCCCAGCTCGGAGGCGCCCTGCGGCGAACAGAAGATGATCGATGAACGCTTCTGGAAGTCATACACCCCCAGCGGCGACGAGAAACGCGCGGTGCCGGACGTCGGCAGCACGTGGTTCGGGCCTGCGCAGTAGTCGCCCAGGGCTTCACTGGTGTGACGGCCCATGAAGATCGCGCCGGCGTGGCGAATCGACGGCAGCCAGGCTTGTGGATCGGCAACGGACAGTTCCAAGTGCTCTGGCGCGATGCGGTTGGCCACTTCGATGGCCTGCTCCATGTCGCGCACCAGGATCAACGCGCCCCGGCCATTGATCGACTTCTCGATGATTTCGGCGCGGTCCATGGTCGGCAGCAACTTATTGATGCTGGCCGCAACCTTGTCGAGGAACTCGGCGTCCGGGCTGACCAGAATCGCCTGGGCGTCTTCGTCGTGTTCGGCCTGGGAAAACAGGTCCATGGCGATCCAGTCCGGATCGGTCTGGCCATCGCACACCACGAGAATTTCCGAAGGGCCGGCGATCATGTCGATACCGACCTGCCCAAACACATGACGCTTGGCGGTGGCGACGTAGATGTTGCCGGGCCCCACCACCTTGTCGACCTTCGGCACGCTTTCGGTGCCATACGCCAGGGCCGCGACGGCTTGGGCGCCGCCGATGGTGAACACACGGTCGACGCCGGCGATGCAGGCGGCCGCCAGCACCAGCTCGTTGATTTCACCGCGCGGGGTCGGCACCACCATGACCACTTCGGTCACGCCTGCCACTTTGGCCGGGATCGCGTTCATCAGCACCGACGACGGGTAAGACGCCTTGCCACCCGGCACGTACAGGCCGGCACGGTCCAGCGGCGTGACCTTCTGGCCCAGCACGGTGCCGTCGGCCTCGGTGTAGCTCCAGGAATCCTGCTTCTGCTTTTCGTGGTAGCTGCGCACCCGCGCCGCCGCGACTTCCAGAGCTTCGCGCTGAGGTGCAGTGATGCGCGTCAGGGCCAGCTCCAGGCGTTCGCGCGGCAGGATCAGGTCGGACATCGACGCGACGTCCAGGCCATCGAACTGGCGGGTAAAGTCCACCAACGCCGCATCACCGCGCTCGCGCACGGCCTTGATGATGTCGAGTACTCGCCCGTTGACCGAATCGTCGGACACGCTTTCCCAGCTCAGCAGATGATCCAGATGATGGGCGAAATCCGGGTCGGCAGCGTTGAGTCGGGCAATTGCAGTGGACGTGGTCATAGCGAGGGCCTCAATAGAATTGGCAAAAACTCAGGCGCCCTAAATTAGCAGTCGTTTCCGCTTGGGCACCTGAGAATTCTGGCTATGAGGCGGATAGACGGGCGCAGCCTTCCGGCTACGCGGGTAAGTCAACCGCGGTGTCGCGACTCCACTGCCTTGCGCAGGGTGTCGATCAACGCCTGGATACGGGCGTGCTGCATCTTCATTGATGCTTTGTTGACGATCAGGCGGGAGCTGATGTCGGCAATGAATTCTTGCGGCTCAAGACCGTTGGCACGCAGGGTGTTGCCGGTGTCGACCACGTCGATGATCTTGTCGGCCAGGCCGATCAACGGTGCCAGCTCCATCGAACCGTAGAGCTTGATGATATCGACCTGACGGCCTTGTTCGGCGTAGTAGCGCTTGGCAACGTTGACGAATTTGGTCGCCACGCGCAAACGGCCCTTAGGCTCGACGTCGCCGACGCGGCCGGCGGTCATCAGCTTGCACAGGGCGATACGCAGGTCCAATGGCTCGTACAGGCCCTGGCCGCCGTATTCCATCAGCACGTCCTTACCGGCGACACCGAGGTCAGCCGCGCCATGCTCAACGTAGGTCGGCACGTCGGTGGCCCGCACGATCAACAGGCGAACGTCGTCCTGGGTCGTGGGGATGATCAGCTTGCGGCTCTTGTCCGGATTCTCGGTCGGCACGATGCCCGCTTCAGCCAGAAGCGGCAACGTGTCGTCAAGGATGCGGCCCTTTGACAGTGCGATGGTCAACATGGGAAACGTCAGTCCTTCATCAGGCTATTGCTGTCCGATCGCAAACGGCGCCGGACACAGATCGAGGCCATTACAGCCTCGATTTGAAACAAATCAGTGTTTGTAGCAGCGAGCTTGCTCGCGAAGAACTCATGGACACCGCGTTGATTCTGGATAAACACGTTATCGTTGAGGTCTTTCGCGAGCAAGCTTGCTCCTACAGTGCAGCAGGGACTAGCCCGGTACGCGGCGGATTTTCGCGCCGAGCATCTGCAGTTTCTCTTCGATGCACTCGTAGCCACGATCTATGTGGTAGATGCGGTCGATCAACGTGTCGCCTTCGGCGATCAGTGCCGAGATCACCAGGCTGGCCGAAGCCCGCAGGTCGGTAGCCATCACTGGCGCACCCTTGAGTTTCTCGGTGCCAGTCACGATGGCGGTATTGCCTTCGACCTGGATCTTCGCGCCCATGCGGTGCAGTTCATACACGTGCATGAAGCGGTTTTCGAAGATGGTCTCGATCACGGCGCCGGTGCCTTCGGCAATGGCGTTCAAGGAGATGAACTGCGCCTGCATGTCGGTCGGAAACGCCGGGTACGGCGCGGTACGCACGTTGACGGCTTTAGGACGCTTGCCGTGCATGTTCAGCTCGATCCAGTCTTCACCGGTGGTGATTTCGGCACCGGCTTCGCGCAGTTTTTCCAGGACCGCTTCCAGGATGGTCGGATCGGTGTCCTTGACCTTGACGCGGCCACCGGTCACGGCAGCAGCAACCAGGTAGGTGCCGGTCTCGATACGGTCGGGCATGACCTTGTAGGTTGCAGTGTGCAGGCGCTCTACACCATCGATGGTGATGGTGTCGGTGCCGGCACCGGAAACCTTGGCACCCATGGCGTTCAGGAAGTTGGCCAGATCGACCACTTCCGGCTCGCGCGCGGCGTTCTGCAGCACGCTGCGGCCTTTGGCCAGGGCAGCAGCCATCATGATGTTCTCGGTACCGGTCACGCTGACGGTATCAAAGAAGAAGTTCGCGCCACGCAGGCCGCCTTCCGGCGCCTTGGCCTTGATGTAGCCGCCTTCAACGTCGATGACTGCGCCCATGGCTTCGAGGCCACGGATGTGCAGGTCCACCGGACGCGAACCGATGGCGCAACCGCCAGGCAGGGCGACTTCGGCCTCACCAAAACGGGCAACCATCGGGCCCAGCACCAGGATCGACGCACGCATGGTTTTCACCAATTCGTACGGGGCGATCAAGGTCTTGATGGTGCGCGGATCGATTTCGACGGCCAGTTTCTCGTCGATCACCGGCTCGATACCCATACGACCGAACAACTCGATCATGGTGGTGATGTCGTGCAGGTGCGGCAGGTTAGCCACGGTAACCGGGCCATCGCACAGCAGGGTCGCTGCCAGGATCGGCAAGGCGGAGTTTTTTGCACCGGAGATGCGAATTTCGCCATCAAGGCGGGCACCGCCGGTAATAATCAATTTATCCATAAGAATCTCGACGCCTTGGGGGCTCAGGTGCGCTCGGCCCAGGCCGCGCGGCTGAAAAATTTCATAGTGACCGCATGGATGCTGCCATCGGTGATCCACGGGTTCAAATGGGCATAGATCTGCTGCTGACGCTTGACCGGGCTGAGTGCCGCCAGTTCATCGCTAATCACGTTCAGCTGGAAGTTGCAGCCTTCGCCTTCAACTTCTACGGTCGTTTCCGGCAGCTTTCCTTCAAGAAAGCTCTTAACTTCTAGGGCCTGCATGCTCAACCTCTATCGGCGCCCAGTGCGCGCGGGTCGCACATCATACAAAAAAGCCCCGCGCCTGCGAACCCCGCATAGCAGGACTCTGACGGGGGGCCTCTTTAATGATGTGTATTAAGGATGGGCCAGCAGTTCGGTCAGACCGGAAACTTCGGCAATTTCACGCATGTCTTCGGGCATTGCGCGGATGCTGACGGGCTTTTTCGCCGCTTGGGCATCACGCATGAAGCACAGCAACAACGATAAACCGACGCTGCTGGACTTGGTCACCGCCGAACAATCCAGCACCAACGCGGGCGCGGAACTGGTCTTGATCAGTGCCTGGCCCTGCTTGCGCAGGTCAGGCCCGGTGAGGTAATCCAGCACGCCGCTGATGAACAGCTCGCCGGCATCGCCTAGACGAACAGCCGCTTCAGTCATTGCGCAGGCTTCCCGGAAGCTTGTTTGTCGGTTTCTTCCTTGGCCTTGGCGACTTCGCCGGCCCAACCATTGATGGTCTTGTCCAGGTCATTGCCATTGCGTTGCATGGCGTCGGCGAACTGGTCACGGAACAGCTTGCCGATGTTGATCCCGTTGATGATCACATTACGCAGCTTCCACTCGCCGTTGATCTTTTCCAGGGTGTACTGCACCGGGTAGACGGCGCCGTTATTGCCCTTGACGCTCATGTTGACGCTGGTGCGATCACCGGACTCGTCACCGGCTGGAGCGACGGTAATCCCCTGGTTGTTGTACTCAAGCAAAGCGTTGCCGTAGAACTGGAACAGGCCTTTCTTGAAGTTTTCCTGGAAAGTCTGCATCTGCGCGGGAGTTGCCTTGCGCGAATACTTGACCGTCATGATGCTGCGGGAAATGCCTTCGGCATCGACCACCGGGCCGACAATGGTGTTGAGCGCGTCGTAGAACTTACTCGGGTCTTGCTTGTACTGCTCTTTATTGGCAGTCAGGTCAGCCAGCATCTTGCTGGTCGTGTCCTGCACCAGCTCGTGCGCAGAACCTGCAGCGTTAGCCATCAGCGGCAGCGCTGCCAACAACACCAGCAGGCCACGTCGCAAGGTAGAGATCATGAACAGATTCCTCATTTGGCGTCTTTATTGACCGTATTAAGCAGGAATTTACCGATCAGGTCTTCAAGCACCAGCGACGACTGTGTGTCGTGGATTGTCGAGCCATCCTTGAGCAGGGCTGTTTCCCCACCCACGCTGATACCGATGTATTTTTCGCCCAGCAGACCCGCAGTGAGGATAGATGCAGTGGAGTCGGTCGGCAGATTATCTACCTTCTTGTCCAGTTGCAGGGTCACTCGCCCGGTGAAGCTGTCGCGGTCCAGATCGATTGCCGTGACCTTGCCGATGGTCACACCGGCCATGGTCACTTTAGCTCTGACAGTCAAACCGGCGAGATTATCGAAGTACGCGTAAAGTTTATATGTATCGGCGGTGGGGCTGGCCGACAGGCCACTGACTCGCAGGGCCAACAAGAGTAAAGCCAGGATGCCAGCCAGCAAGAAAAGGCCGACACCGATTTCCACAGTGCGGTTTTGCATCAGAAATCTCCAAACATCAAGGCGGTCAAAATGAAGTCAAGGCCCAGTACCGCCAGCGAGGCGTACACAACGGTCTTGGTGGTGGCGCGACTGATCCCTTCTGAAGTGGGCTCACAGTCGTAGCCTTGGAATACGGCGATCCAGGTGACGACAAAGGCGAAGACAATGCTCTTTATGATGCCGTTGAGCACGTCACCGCTGAAGGTCACGCTGTTTTGCATGTTGGCCCAGTAGGAGCCGTCGTAGACGCCCAGCCAGTCCACCGCCACCCACGAACCGCCCCAGATACCGACCACGCTGAAGATCATCGCCAGCAGTGGCAGGGAAATGAAGCCGGCCCACAGGCGCGGGGCAACAATGTACTTGAGCGGATCCACGCCGATCATTTCGAGGCTGGACAGCTGTTCAGTGGACTTCATGTTGCCGATTTCGGCGGTCAGCGCGGAACCCGCACGCCCGGCGAACAACAAGGCAGTCACCACCGGCCCCAGTTCACGCAACAGCGTCAGGGCGACCATCTGCCCCACCGCCTGCTCCGAACCGTAGCTGGAAAGAATATTGAAGCCCTGCAACGCCAGCACCATGCCGATGAATACCCCGGAGACCACGATGATCACCAGGGACATCACGCCTACCGAATGCAGCTGCTTGATCAACAGGCCGAAGCCGCCGCCAATGCCGCCGCGACCGAGCAGGGCGTGGAACAGGAAAATCGTCGAACGACCGAGCACTTCGACAATGTCGATACCCGAACGACCGAAAAGGCGAACCTTCTCGATGAGAGATGTCTTGCGCATCAGCGCTTCCCCAGAAGATCTGAGCGGTAATCCGCTGCCGGAAAGTGAAAAGGCACCGGGCCATCAGGATCGCCGGTCATGAATTGGCGAATGCGCGGGTTGTCGGCGTTCATCAGTTCTTCGGGCGTGCCCTGCCCCAGCACCTGGCCATCGCCGACGACATAGAGGTAATCGGCAATGCTCGCGGTTTCTGCCAAATCGTGGGAGACCACAATGCTGGTGATGCCCAACGCATCGTTCAGCAAGCGGATCAAACGCACCAGCACGCCCATGGCGATGGGGTCCTGACCGACAAAAGGCTCGTCATACATGAGGATCTGCGGGTCGAGGGCAATGGCACGCGCCAGGGCCACACGGCGCTTCATGCCGCCGGACAGCTCGTCAGGCATCAGGTCGATGGCACCGCGAAGGCCTACGGCCTGCAGTTTCAGCAACACAATGTCACGAATCATTTCATCGGACAGCTGGGTATGCACCCGCAGCGGAAAGGCCACGTTCTCGAAAACATCGAGGTCGGTGAACAGCGCACCGCTCTGGAACAGCACACCCATATGCTTGCGCGCATCGAACAGATCACTGCGCGACAGCGTCGGCAGGTTCTGGCCATTGACCCACACTTCGCCGGCACTGGGGCGCAATTGCATGCCCATCAGGCGCAACAGGGTGGTCTTGCCGCAACCGGAAGGCCCCATGATGCCCGTGACCTTGCCGCGCGGAATGCGGATATCGACGTTATTGAAGATGCTGCGCGTCCCGCGCTTGAAGGTCAGTCCCTTCAGCTCGACCGCGTAGGCGTTATCGGCACTCATCTAAACTCCTTGGGATGCAGCCTCTCACTCAGACACCACGCTTGCGACAAACGTTTGCAACCGTTGTGCAATAGTTGGCCACGTGGGCTGGGCGGACCGAACTGGCGGCGAACTATATCACTGCTGGTACAGGGCGCCCAAGGCCGGAACAGCGCTTGTTCAGATTGGGGACAGGGAAAAATCATTGCTTGGGATGAATCTCAGGCGCATTGCGAACAAACCCTGACGAACTAGCGTGAGGGAATTGATCATTACCGCTATAATCGCCGACTTTTCGTCAGGCTATACGATTTCAGACATGAGCCAATCCAGCGACCTTATTCAATCCGCACAACGCACCATTCGCCTCGAGCTTGAAGCCGTAGAAGGCTTGCTGGCGCATATCGACGCAGATTTCGTACGCGCGTGCGAGATGATTCTGGCCAGCAAGGGCCGGGTTGTCGTGGTCGGCATGGGCAAGTCGGGTCACGTCGGCAACAAGATCGCCGCCACCCTGGCCAGCACCGGGACCACTGCGTTTTTCGTGCACCCGGCCGAGGCCAGCCACGGCGATATGGGCATGATCACCAAGGATGACATCATCCTGGCGCTGTCCAACTCCGGCACCACCAACGAAATCGTGACCCTGCTGCCACTGATCAAGCGCCTGGGCATACAGATGATCAGCCTCACCGGCAACCCGGAATCGACCCTGGCCAAGGCCGCCGACGTAAACCTGAATGTTCACGTGGCCCACGAGGCCTGCCCGCTGAACCTCGCGCCCACCTCCTCCACCACCGCGGCGCTGGTCATGGGTGACGCCCTGGCTGTGGCGCTGCTGGAAGCCCGTGGGTTTACCGCTGAAGACTTCGCTTTTTCCCATCCCGGTGGCGCCCTGGGCCGCCGCCTGCTGTTGAAAGTGGAAAACGTCATGCATTCCGGTGATGAACTGCCCCACGTCCAGCGCGGCACCTTGTTGAAGGACGCGCTGATGGAAATGACCCGCAAAGGCCTGGGCATGACCGTGATCCTGGAAGACAACGGCCGCCTGGCCGGGGTCTTTACCGACGGCGACCTGCGCCGCACCCTGGACCGCACCATTGATATCCACACCGCCACCATCGATGCGGTGATGACCCCCCATGGCAAGACCGCCCGCCCTGAAATGCTGGCCGCCGAAGCCTTGAAGATCATGGAAGACCACAAGATCGGTGCGCTGGTGGTGGTCGATGCCAATGACCACCCGATCGGCGCCCTGAACATGCACGACTTGCTGCGTGCGGGAGTGATGTAAATGACCAGCGACCTGTTGCAACGCGGTAAAAACATCAAGTTGGCGATTTTCGACGTCGATGGCGTGCTGACCGATGGCCGCCTGTACTTCCTCGAAGACGGCAGCGAATTCAAGACGTTCAACACCCTCGACGGCCAGGGCATCAAAATGCTGATGGCGTCAGGCGTGCAAACGGCAATCATCAGTGGCCGGAAAACTCCGGTTGTGGAACGCCGCGCACAAAATCTGGGGATTCCTCACCTGTATCAGGGCCGCGAGGATAAACTGGTGGTTCTGGACGAGCTTCTTGGCCAACTCAACCTAAGCTATGAGCAGGTCGCCTACTTGGGCGATGACCTGCCAGACCTGCCGGTGATCCGCCGGGTGGGCTTGGGCATGGCGGTCGCCAATGCAGCGGCATTTGTTCGCGAGCATGCCCACGGCATCACCACCGCCCGTGGCGGCGAAGGTGCCGCCCGCGAGTTCTGCGAGCTGATCCTGCGTGCCCAGGGCAGCCTTGAAGCGGCCCACGCCGCCTACTTATAGAGCGTTTTATGCTGAGCAAAAAGATTCGCAACTTCCTGTTATTCGGGGTTATCGCCGCGCTGCTCCTGGCGGTGGGCTACTGGAATATCAGCCCGGAGCGCTTTCTCGACCAGCCTGTTGCGCAGGCTGACCAAGGCGCTATCGACTATTACGCCACCAATGCCTACAGCGTACAGTTCCTACCTGACGGCAAAGTGCAGTACGAAATGACATCGGACAAAGTCGAACACTTGAAGGCGTCCGAAGTCACCCTGCTGACCAACCCCGACCTGAATCTGTACCGCGGCACCGAATTCCCCTGGCACGTCACCAGCAAGCGTGGCGAGGTCAACCCGGACGGTACCGAGGTTGAATTGATCGACTCGGTACGCGTCGCCCGCACTGACGCGCAGAACCGCGATACCGTGATTACCAGCAGTCGCATGACCGTATTCCCGCAGAAGCAATATGCGCAGACCGAGCAAGACGTTAGAATCGACGGCGCTGGCGGTGTATCGACTGGCAAGGGAATGAAAGCGTATTTGAAAGAAAGCAGGATACACCTGCTATCGAACGTAAGAGGACAGTATGAGGCTCGTTAAAACTCTCCCTATTTTGCTCGGTCTGGGCGCAGCACTGGGAAGCGTGAGCGCCTGGGCTCTGCCGAACGATAGCCAGCAGCCGATCCACATCTCGGCTGACGATGCGCAGCTGGATGACAAGCAAGGTGTCGCCACCTACACCGGTGGCGTGATCATTACCCAGGGTTCGATGAAGATCACCGGTAATACGGTGACCCTGACTCGCACCGCTGCCGGCGACATCGACGTGGTGACTTCCGTGGGCAACCTGGCTTACTTCGAACAGAAGCAGTCGCCTACCGACACCGGCCCGATGAAAGGCTACGGCAAGACCATCCAGTACCACGCCCAGCAGAACCGCATCGTGCTGATCGATCAGGCCAAGGTGCTCAGCCCCGATGGCAACTCCACGGAAGGCGAGAAAATCACCTACGACACCGTGAAACAGATCGCTAACGCCGGTCGTGCCAATGGCAGCAAGGTCACTGCACCACGCCCACGCATCGACATGGTTATCCAGCCGAAGAAGAAGGCCGAGTAATGGCAACCCTGAAAGCCCAGCATCTGGCCAAGGCCTATAAAAGCCGTCAGGTCGTGCGCGACGTCAGCCTGTCGATCGACAGCGGCCAGATCGTCGGCTTGCTCGGCCCCAACGGTGCCGGCAAGACCACCTGCTTCTACATGATCGTCGGCCTGGTCCAGGCGGACCAGGGTCGCGTGCTGATCGACGACCTGGACGTGAGCCACCAGCCGATGCACGGCCGTGCACGCGCCGGTATCGGCTATCTCCCGCAGGAAGCGTCGATCTTCCGCAAACTGTCGGTCGCCGATAACATCATGGCGATCCTCGAGACCCGCAAGGAACTCGACCGTGACGGCCGCCGCAAGGAACTGGAAAGCCTGCTGCAGGAATTCCACATCAACCACATTCGCGACAACCTCGGCATGAGCCTGTCCGGTGGTGAGCGTCGTCGTGTGGAAATCGCCCGCGCCCTGGCCACTGCCCCCAAGTTCATTCTGCTGGACGAACCGTTTGCCGGCGTCGACCCGATCTCGGTCGGCGACATCAAGCAGATCATCCATCACCTCAAGGCCAAGGGCATTGGCGTGCTGATCACTGACCACAACGTCCGTGAGACCCTCGATATCTGCGAAACCGCGTATATCGTCAACGATGGCCAACTGATCGCCGAAGGTGACTCGGCCACCATCCTGGCCAACGATCTGGTCAAGGAAGTGTACCTGGGTCACGAGTTCCGCCTGTAAACACCGTGGTGTCACGGCCGTTTGCCGAGGTGCGCGGGAGTCAATGAAAACCTCCGGATTTTTATTGTTACCGCGCTCTAGGCAAAGCCCCCGACATCAGGCATATAATTTGCTTATGTTTGGCGCTCACGCGCCCTGTCGTGGATGGCGCATTGCGCCGGCGAATAAGGTGTTAAGCCCCTGCCATGAAACCATCGCTAGTCCTGAGAATGGGCCAGCAGCTGACGATGACACCGCAGCTGCAACAGGCCATCCGCCTGCTCCAATTGTCGACCCTGGACCTGCAACAGGAAATCCAGGAGGCCTTGGAGTCCAACCCGATGCTCGAACGCCAGGAAGAAGGCGACGACTTCGATAATGCAGACCCGCTGGCCGATAACATCGAGCAAAAACCCAATTCCGACGTGCAGGAACCCTCCTATCAGGAAACCGCCCCTACGGTGGATAACCTTGAGGAAGGCGATTGGAACGAACGCATCCCCAACGAGCTTCCCGTCGACACGGCCTGGGAAGACGTCTACCAGACCAGCGCCAGCAGCCTGCCCAGCAATGACGATGACGAGTGGGACTTCACCACCCGCACCTCCGTTGGCGAGAGCCTGCAGAGCCATCTGCTCTGGCAACTGAACCTGGCGCCGATGTCGGACACCGATCGCTTGATCGCCGTGACCCTGATCGACTGCATCAACAACCAGGGTTATCTGGACGAGACGCTTGAAGAAATTCTTGAAGCCTTCGACCCGGAACTGGATATCGAGCTGGACGAGATTGAAGCCGTCCTGCACCGCATCCAGCAGTTCGAGCCCGCCGGCATCGGCGCACGCACCCTCAGCGAATGCCTGTTGCTGCAATTGCGCCAACTGCCGGCCAAGACGGCCTGGCTCACCGAGGCCCAGCGCCTGGTCACCGACTACATCGACTTGCTCGGCAGCCGCGACTACAGCCAGTTGATGCGCCGCATGAAGCTCAAGGAAGACGACCTGCGCCAGGTCATCGAGCTGGTACAGAGCCTCAACCCGCGCCCAGGCTCGCAAATCGAGTCGAGCGAAGCCGAATACGTAGTCCCCGACGTCATCGTACGCAAGGACAACGAGCGCTGGCTGGTAGAGCTGAACCAGGAGTCGGTGCCGCGCCTGCGCGTCAACCCGCAATACGCCGGTTTCGTACGTCGCGCCGATACCAGCGCCGACAACACCTTCATGCGCAACCAGTTGCAGGAAGCGCGCTGGTTCATCAAGAGCCTGCAAAGCCGCAACGAAACCCTGATGAAAGTGGCCACTCAGATCGTCGAGCACCAGCGCGGCTTCCTGGAATACGGCGACGAGGCGATGAAACCGCTGGTACTGCATGACATCGCCGAAGCGGTTGGCATGCATGAATCGACGATTTCCCGGGTGACCACCCAGAAATTCATGCATACCCCACGGGGTATTTATGAACTGAAATACTTTTTCTCCAGCCATGTCAGCACCTCCGAAGGCGGTGAATGCTCGTCCACGGCGATTCGCGCGATCATCAAAAAACTGGTTGCTGCGGAAAATCAGAAAAAGCCATTGAGTGACAGTAAGATCGCTGGTTTACTGGAGGCACAAGGCATTCAGGTCGCCCGTCGAACCGTCGCCAAGTACCGCGAATCCCTTGGGATCGCGCCTTCCAGCGAGCGTAAGCGTTTGATGTGACGGGCGGGCCACAGCGTTCCAGTGGCAGGTAGTCCTACCTGCCGCTTTATGCACTGGCAACGAAGGAGAAGCTGTATGCAAGTCAACATCAGTGGACACCATGTAGAAGTCACCCCTCCATTGCGCGAATACGTCGAGCAGAAGCTGAAACGGCTTGAGGGTCATTTCGACAAGATCACCAATGTGCAAGTCATCATGAAGGTCGACAAGCTTCAGCAGAAAATTGAGGCGACTCTCCAGATACCCGGTGGCGAAGTAGTCGCCAATGCCGAGCATGAAGACATGTATGCATCAATCGACTTGCTCACAGACAAGCTTGACCGCCAACTTAAAAAGCATAAGGAAAAGAATCTGAGCCTGCTTCAGGGCACAGGTCGTTAACTCTCCCCCCATGATCCGACTTGAAACCATCCTGACCCCCGGCCGTTCCCTTGTGAACGCGCCGGGCGGCAGCAAGAAGAAAGCCCTTGAGCAAATTGCCAACCTGATCAGCCGCGAAGTGCCTGAACTGGAAATGCAAGATGTCTACGAGGCTCTGATTGCCCGTGAGAAACTCGGTTCCACCGGTTTTGGCAACGGCATCGCCATTCCCCACTGCCGCCTCAAAGGCTGCGAGACCCCAGTCAGCGCCCTGCTTCACCTGGACGCTCCCATCGATTTCGACGCTATCGACGGTGCCCCGGTCGACCTGCTGTTTGTACTGCTGGTCCCGCAGGCTGCCACCGATGCGCACCTGGAACTGCTTCGGCAGATCGCCAGCATGCTCGACCGCAAGGACGTACGCGACAAACTGCGCAGCGCCAAAAGCAACGAGGCGCTTTACCAGGTTGTCCTGGATGAACAGAACGGGCAGTAATCATGCGCTTGATCATCGTCAGCGGCCGCTCCGGCTCGGGTAAAAGCACCGCCCTCAACGTTCTTGAGGACAGCGGTTTCTATTGCATCGACAACCTGCCCGCCGGCCTGCTGCCGGAATTGGCGGAACGCGCGTTGATCCACACCGAACTGGCTCAGCCTCTGGTTGCCGTTTCGATTGATGCACGCAACCTGCCCAGCCACCTTGAGCGATTCCCGCAATTGCTCGAGGAAGTGCGGGCCAAGCATATCCATTGCGATGTGCTCTACCTGGATGCCGACGAAGAGACTCTGCTCAAGCGTTTCTCCGAAACCCGTCGGCGCCACCCCCTCAGCAGCCCTCACCGTTCCCTGGCGGAAGCCATTGAAGACGAAACCAAGCTGCTGGGGCCGATCATTGACCTCGCCGACCTCAAGATCAACACCACCAGCCTCAACCTGTACCAGTTGCGCGACGCCATCAAGCTGCGCCTGCTGAACCAGCCGGAGCCAGGCACCGCCTTTCTGGTCGAGTCGTTTGGGTTCAAGCGTGGCATGCCGGTGGACGCCGACCTGGTGTTCGACGTGCGCTGCCTGCCCAACCCCTACTGGAAGCCGGAGCTGCGTGAGCAATCCGGGCTGGACCAGGCCGTGGCCGATTACCTGGCCGCGCAACCGGATGTGGAGGAAATGTTCCAGGACATTTCCAGTTACCTGCTCAAATGGCTGCCGCGTTTTGCCGCCAGCAATCGCGCCTATGTCACCATTGCCATCGGCTGCACCGGCGGGCACCACCGCTCCGTCTACCTGACCGAGCGCCTGGGCCAGGTGTTGCAACAAACCCTCAAGAATGTCCAGGTCCGCCACCGCGACCTTAGCTGAAAGGAACACCTTCGCGATGCCCGCTCTGGAAATTGAAATCATCAACAAACTGGGCCTGCACGCCCGTGCCTCGGCCAAATTTGTCGGTGTCGCCGGGCAGTTTCCCTGCCAGATCCGCGCCGGTCGTACGCCGGAATCCATGGTCGATGGCAAAAGCATCATGGCCATGATGATGCTGGCTGCCGGCAAGGGCACCAAGATTCACTTGAAGACAGAGGGCGAGCAGGAAGACGAAGCGATGGCCGCACTGGTGGCACTGATCAATAACTACTTCGACGAAGGCGAATAACCCTCCTGTAGAAGTCTGGCTGACCGGCGATAGCATCCACGACTCGCGACTGATCGCCGGCGAGCCGGCGCCTACAAGGGAGCGGGTATTATCCCAAAGCCGTGTCCATCACCATCATCAAGCAAAATCCGATGCACAACCCAAGGCTGGCGAGCTTTTCATGACCATTGCGTCGCGACTCGGGGATGACCTCGTGAGTCACCACCAGCAGCATCGCGCCAGCGGCAAGCGCCAAACCCAGTGGCAACACTACTTCGGCAAGGCTGACCAACCAGGCACAAAGCACCGCAAACACCGGCTCCACCAGACCTGACGCCGCACCGATCAAGAACGCCTTGCCCCGCGACATCCCCGCCCCGGCCAACACCAACGCAATCACCAGCCCTTCCGGCACGTCCTGCAAGGCGATGCCCATGGCCAGGCTGTCAGCATCCGGCATGCCGCCGCCCGCCGAGACACCCACAGCCATGCCTTCCGGGATATTGTGGGCAATGATGGCAAACACAAACAGCCAGATACGCGGCGGGATCACCGGTTTGTCCGGCGTGCCCACCAGCATTTCCGGGCTGGCGCCGGAGACTTTGCGGTCAACCAGATACAGCCCGAAGGCGCCCAACATAATGCCAAAACTGATCAATCCACTGGCCCCCCAGGGCGAGAGCCCCAGGCCTTCAGCCGCAGCGATGCCCGGCACGATCAGCGAAAACGCGGTCGCCGCCAACATCACCCCAGCCCCAAAGCCCAGCAGCGTATCGCTCAATGCCACCGGCATGCGCCGGATAACCAGCACCGGCACCGCGCCGAGCGCCGTCCCGAGCGCACAGATGGATCCGCCCTGCAGGGCGCGCAGAATGCGCGGCTCCAGGTTCAGCCACGCCAGCCCGTGGGCCACCAGCAATGCAGTACCTGCCAATAGCAGCAGCGAGCCAAACGCATAACGAAACATTCGCCCGCTGCTGATCGCCAGTGTTTCAGTGCCCATAGTCGGCCTTAGATCTTGTTATGAAGGTGAATGTCAGGCCACGGCGGCCTGATAGCGTGCGGCGACTTCTGGCCAGTTGATAACACTGTAGAAGGCATTGATGTATTCCGGGCGGCGGTTCTGGTACAGCAAATAGTAGGCGTGTTCCCAGACGTCTAGACCTAGGATCGGCGTGTTGCCGCTCATCAGCGGACTGTCTTGGTTACCGCTGCTTTCCACCACCAGGGTCTTTTGTGGATTGACGCTCAGCCAGGCCCAGCCGCTGCCAAAACGGGTCAGCGCAGCCTTGGTGAAAGCCTCCTTGAAGCTGTCGAAACCGCCCAACTGCTCCTCGATGGCTTTTCCCAATGCGCCGTCGGGTTTACCGCCACCTTTGGGCGACATCACTGCCCAGAACAGCGAGTGGTTGGCATGGCCGCCGCCCTGATTGATCACGGCTGCGCGCAGCTTTTCCGGCAGTTGCTGCACGCTGGAGACCAGCTTCTCCACCGGCCAGCCGGCGAACTCGGTGCCGTCGACGGCAGCGTTGAGGTTGTTGATGTAGGTCTGATGGTGCTTGGTGTAGTGGATCTCCATGGTTTGCGCATCGATATGCGGTTCCAGGGCGTCGTAGGCGTAAGGCAATGCAGGCAAGGTATAAGTCATATCAATGTGCTCCGTATTGAGGAGGGGTGGGTTGCGCCGCTGCGCCACCCAACAGGCGATGAGTGCGAGGGTACTCGCCGTGATCGCTGATGAAATTCAAGAGCTCGACGTAGGTCTTGCTGCTCTGGCGCAGCGCCGCTTCCCGCAATTGCGGGTTCAGCCGCGGATCCTGCAGGGTCTGCAGCAGGCGCTGGTGGATGGCGCAAAGGTATTCCGCGCTTTCCTCCGGCTGATTCAGGCGCAGGTGCAGGTCCGCCAGGTTGTGATGGGAAATGACGCAAGCCGCCACTGCTTCGTCGGCGTCCGCCCAGCGTTCGAACAACACTTGGGCCAAGGCGAGGGCTTGCAAATAGGCCTCGCGAGCGTCCACCAACTCGCCTGCCATAAAGCAGCGATTGGCCCGTTCGATCGTGCGTTTCCAGTGCTCCATGGTGAGCCTCCAAAGCAGGGTCGGTGATTACACGCCGCCGGCCGTGAGTTTTTCCGGATCCAGCAGAACTTCCAGTTGGCTGCGCGGTAAGTCGGTGTGTTCAAGGGCGACGTCAATCACCGGACGGCCTTGCTGATAGGCCTTCTTGGCAATTTCAGCGGCCTTTTGGTAACCGATGATCGGGTTGAGCGCGGTCACCAGGATCGGGTTGCGCGACAGCGCTTCCTTGAGCTTGGCTTCGTTGACCTTGAAACTGGCGATGGCTTTATCGGCCAGCAAACGGCTGGCATTGGCCAGCAATTCGAGGCTGCTGAGCAGGTTCTGCGCGATGATCGGCAGCATCACGTTCAACTCGAAGTTGCCGGACTGGCCTGCGACGGTGATCACCGCGTCATTACCGATAACCTGGGCGGCAACCATCGCCGTCGCTTCCGGGATCACCGGATTGACCTTGCCAGGCATGATCGACGAGCCAGGCTGCAGGCCTTCCAGTTCGATTTCACCCAGGCCCGCGAGCGGACCGGAGTTCATCCAGCGCAGGTCGTTAGCGATTTTCATCAGCGACACGGCAATGGCTTTTAACTGGCCGGAGACCGCGACGGCGGTGTCCTGGGAGCCAATCAGCGCGAACAGGTTCTTGCCGGGCGTGAATTTCACGCCGGTCAGGCTGCTCAGTTGCTGACTGAAACGCACAGCGAATTCCGGGTGTGCGTTGATCCCGGTGCCAACCGCCGTACCGCCTTGGGCCAGCGCTTGCAGGCTCGGCAATAGATCCTGCAAGTGGCCGATATTGGCCTTGAGCTGCTGCGACCAACCGTTGAGCACCTGGCTCATGCGCACAGGCATGGCATCCATCAGGTGCGTTCGGCCGGTTTTGATGAACGGGTGAACCTCCTCGGCTTTCTGTTCAATGACTTGCACCAAATGCAGCAGGGCCGGCAGCGTTTGCTCATGCAGGACCAGTGCGGCACTGACATGGATGGTGGTCGGAATGATGTCGTTGCTGCTTTGGCCGCAGTTCACGTGGTCGTTGGGGTTGACCGATTCGCCGAGCAACCGGGTAGCGAGGGTGGCAATCACTTCATTGGCGTTCATGTTGGAGCTAGTGCCGGAGCCCGTCTGGAAGACATCCACCGGGAAGTGACGCATGAAGTCGCCTTCCAGCAAGCCTTGGGCGGCGTCGACGATGGCCTTGCCCTGGCCTTCGCTGATTTGCTTGAGGTCGACGTTGACCTTGGCGGCGGCGGTCTTGGCCAGGATCAGGGCGCGGATGAATTGCGCCGGCATGCGTTGATGACTGATCGGGAAGTTGTTCACCGCGCGCTGGGTTTGCGCGCCATACAAGGCCTCGGCCGGCACTTGCAGTTCGCCCATGCTGTCGCGTTCGATACGGGTGTTACTCATCGGAAGATCCTTGCACCAGGTCAGAAACAGAAATCGAGGGCAGCAGCTCGCAGGTCGCCAATCGCCACGCAAAGGACTGCCAGCGCTTGAGGCGGCATGCGCAGTGGGAGAGTTTTTCCAGGTCGCGCAGGGGGCGCCAGGCTTGATCCAGGCACAGAGAGCGCCAATGCCAGGGCAGTGCGATGTCGCTGGCGGTATCGAGCAGCAGGTGGAATGAAGTTTCTGCGATCGTCCACGGATGGGTCGCCGTGCAGCACGCCAGGTATCGCCCCTCATTGAGGTAATGTTCGATCAGGCGCGGTTCGTTGGGGTCGAGGCCGCAGCGAATCTGGCGACTCATCCAGCGCCAGCTCTCCAGGTAAGGATCCTCATGCAGGACAGAACTCATGATCCACACTCATTCGGTAATGATATTTATTATTAAATGATATTGAGAATCAAAACAAGTACAACAAACTAGCCACCTGCAATGCACGCACAAAAAAAGGCGCGCCGTCTTGAGGAGGGCGCGCCTTTATTGGGTGAAGCGTCGGAAGGATCAGCTGCCAGCGACAGTCATCCGCTCGATCAACACCGAACCTGTGCGAATGTTGCTGCGCAGTTCCAGATCATTACCCACAGCAACGATCTGCTTGAACATGTCGCGCATATTGCCGGCGATGGTCACCTCCTGGACGGCAAACTGAATTTCGCCATTTTCCACCCAGAAACCCGCCGCCCCGCGGGAGTAATCACCGGTGACCATGTTCAGGCCATGGCCCATCAACTCAGTCACCAGCAGGCCACGCCCCATTCGCCGCAGCAGCGCCGCCTGGTCTTCATCGCCGTGGGTGACGAACAGGTTATGCACGCCGCCGGAGTTGGCGGTGCTGGGCAGGCCCAGCTTGCGACCGGCGTATGTGCCCAGCACGTAAGACACCAACTCGCCCTTCTCGACGAACGGCTTGGCATAAGTCGCCAGGCCATCACCGTCGAACGACGTACTGCCCATGGCGCGCATCAAGTGCGGACGTTCATCGATGGTCAGCCACTCCGGGAACAGTTTCTGGCCAATCGAGCCTTCCAGGAACGAGGATTTGCGGTACAAGTTGCCACCGGAAATCGCCCCCAGGAAGCTGCCAAACAACCCACCGGCCAGTTCCGCCGAGAACAGCACCGGCACTTCACAGGTCGGCACCGGGCGCGCACCCAGACGGCTCGCCGCACGCTGCGCGGCGCGCTGACCAATGCTGACCGCGTCCGCCAGCAACTCGCCCTGACGGTTCACGTCATACCAGTAATCACGCTGCATCTGGCCATCGGCTTCGGCGATCATCACGCAGCTCAAGCTATGACGGGTGGATGCATAACCACCGATAAAGCCATGGCTGTTGCCATACACGCGGCACCCCTGGTGCGTGCTCAACGTGGTGCCATCCGCATTCTTGATGCGGGGATCGGCGTCGAACGCGGCCGCTTCGCAGATCAGCGCCTTTTCAATGGCCTGTTCGGGTGTGATATCCCAGGCGTGAAACAGATCGAAATCCTGCAGGTCCTTGGCCATCAGCGCTTTATCGGCCAGGCCAGAGCTTTCATCCTCGGAGGTGTGCTTGGCGATTGCCAACGCTGCGGCCACCGTCTCGCGGATCGCGTCCGGACCGCTGGCCGAGGTGCTGGCCGAACCTTTGCGCTGCCCCATGTACAGCGTGATGCCGAAACCCTGGTCGCGGTTGAACTCAACAGTCTCCACTTCCCGCTGACGGACCGACGTCGACAGCCCCTGCTCCAGCGACACCGCCACTTCACAGGCACTGGCCCCCTGGCGCTTGGCCTCGGCAAGGATCTGCTCGACTTGTTCCTGCAGTGCCGGTAACGCTTGCGGACCGACGCTTTGGGCTGCACTCATGGTTATCTCCACTCAAATTCTGCTTTCGGTTAAGGCCATCGAGCGACCGGGCCGGACAAGCGGCCCCCGACTGGTTATCATGGCGGCGTTTCTTTGCGGACTGCCACCATGGTTGATTCTTACGACGACTCCCTCGATGGGGAGAAAAGCAAAACCCAGGTCAAACGTGAGCTGCATGCTCTGGTCGACCTCGGCGAGCGCCTTACAACGCTCAAAAAAGACTTGATTGCAAAACTGCCACTGACCGACGAAATGCGTCGTGCCCTGGCCGATGCGCCCAAGCACACCGCGAATATCGCGCGTAAACGGCACATCTCGTTTATCGGCAAGCTCATGCGCGATCAGGACATCGACGCCATTTTGACTTTGCTCGATCAAACCGATGCCTCGACTCGCCAGTACAACGAACGCTTCCATAACCTGGAACGCTGGCGTGACCGCCTGATCTCGGGCGATGACGCGGTGCTGGAGAAATTCGTGATGGACTACCCGGATGCGGACCGCCAGCAACTGCGCTCCCTGATCCGTCAGGCCCAGCACGAACTGGCGCATAACAAGGCGCCCGCCACCAGCCGTAAAATCTTCAAGTACATCCGTGAGCTGGACGAGACTCAACGCGGCCTGCGTTGATCCTCTTCCCCGGGTGGCGTTCTGCGCCACCCGAAGCTCCACCCCTTACGACCCCGTGCCACCCACGGTGATCGCATCAATCTTCAGCGTTGGCTGGCCGACACCCACCGGCACCGACTGCCCATCCTTCCCGCAGGTACCCACGCCGCTGTCCAGCGACAGGTCGTTACCGACCATCGACACCTTGCTCATCGCTTCAGGACCGTTACCAATCAACGTTGCGCCTTTGACCGGCGCGGTGATCTTGCCGTCTTCGATCAGGTACGCCTCGCTGGTGGAGAACACGAACTTGCCGCTGGTGATGTCCACCTGACCGCCGCCGAGGTTGGCGCAGTAGATGCCGCGTTTCACCGAAGCAATGATTTCCGCCGGATCGCTTTCGCCACCGAGCATGTAGGTGTTGGTCATCCGCGGCATCGGCAGGTGCGCGTAGGATTCACGCCGACCGTTACCGGTGCGCGCCACGCCCATCAGGCGGGCGTTAAGCTTGTCTTGCATGTAGCCCTTGAGCACGCCGTTTTCGATCAGGGTGGTGCATTCGGTTGGCGTGCCTTCGTCGTCGACGCTCAGCGAGCCACGGCGCCCGGCCAGGGTGCCATCATCGACGATGGTGCAGAGCTTGGACGCAACCATCTCGCCCATGCGCCCGCTATAGGCCGAACTGCCCTTGCGGTTGAAGTCACCTTCCAGGCCATGGCCGACCGCTTCGTGCAGCAGCACGCCGGACCAGCCCGAACCCAACACCACCGGCAATGTACCAGCCGGCGCCGGGATGGCTTCCAGATTGACCAGCGCCTGGCGCAACGCTTCACGGGCATACCCCATGGCACGGTCGTCGGTGAGGAAATAACGGTAGTCCGTACGCCCGCCGCCGCCATGGCCACCGCGTTCGCGGCGACCGTTCTGTTCGACGATCACACTGACGTTGAAGCGCACCAGCGGCCGCACATCCGCCGCCAGGCCGCCGTCGGTGGACGCCACCAGAATGCGCTCCCACACACCGGCCATGCTCACGGTGACTTGCTGGATACGCGGGTCGAGGGCGCGGGTTGCAGCGTCGATACGCTTGAGCAGCTCGACCTTTTCCGCACGACTGATCACTTCCAGGGGGTTATCCGGCGCGTACAACTGCGCCACGTCCTGGGTGCTGAACGCCTGCACCGTGCCATTTTGGCCCGCACGGGAGATCGAGCGCGCGGCACGCGCGGCCAGGCCCAAGGCTTCCAGGGTGATCGCGTTGCTGTAGGCAAAACCGGTTTTCTCACCGGACTGCGCACGCACACCCACACCCTGATCGAGGTTGAAACTGCCTTCCTTGACGATGCCGTCTTCCAGAGCCCAGGACTCGGAAATCTGCCCCTGGAAATACAGGTCGGCCGCGTCGATGCCCGGCCCGGCCAGATCGCCAAGCACGGTTTGCAAGCTTTCGATGGTCACGCCACCGGGGGCCAGGAGGTGATCACTGACTGAGGACAACAACTCGCTCATAGGTATGGCCTTAAATTCATCGTTCCGAAGCAGGTCGCTGTGCGCCCTGCGAGAAAAAGCGCCGATGGTTGACCACCGGCATGCGCGCCCGTATCGACGCCTGTTCACTGCTATCGCGTTCGGCCAGCAACACCGCTTCGCCTTTATCCTGTTGTGCCAGCACACGGCCCCAAGGGTCGACAATCGCCGCGTGGCCATAGGTTTCCCGTGGCCCCGGATGCACCCCGCCTTGAGCCGCCGCCAGCAGGTAACACTGGGTCTCGATGGCACGTGCACGGATCAGCACATCCCAGTGCGCGGCGCCGGTCACCGCCGTAAACGCTGAAGGCGCGGTGATCAATTCAGCCCCCGCCGCGCGCAGCTCACTGTACAGCTCGGGGAAGCGCAGGTCATAACACACCGTCAGGCCCAACCGGCCGACGGGCGTGTCCGCCACCACCACATGATCTCCGAAAGCATAGTCGTCGGATTCGCGATAGCGACCGCGAGCATCGGCGACATCCACATCGAACAGGTGCAGCTTGTCGTAACGGGCAACGATTTCGCCCTGATCATCGACCAGCAGCGAGCAGGCATTGGACTTGGCGTTCGGCCGATCCTTGGGCGGCAGCGGCAAAGTACCGGCCACTATCCATAAGGTGAGGTCGCGGGCAGTCTGTTTCAACCACGGCAGGATCGGGCCTTCGCCCAGCGCTTCGGCGCGACCGATGTCGGCCACGTCGCGGCGGCCCATGGCGGCGAAGTTTTCCGGTAATACCGCCAGCTTCGCGCCACCCGCCGCGGCGTGTTCCAGCAGACGCCGGGCCTGGGCCAGATTGGCCAGCACATCGCTCTGGCTGACCATTTGAATTACCGCAAAGGACATGGACCGACCCTCCGTAATGGATAGGCCGCCATGCTACTCCACAGGCTCTCAGTTTGGCTTTTCAAATGGCTTATCGAAGGTGATTTTCGGGTCCTTCCACGGGCCTTCGACCTTGTATTGCACGCTGGCGAAGCGCGCAACACGGTCACCGATCAGTTTGTCGATCAGGAACAACGCGCCACCAATGGCGGGCGCGCCCACGATCAGCGCGGCGATCGGCAGGTTATTGGTCACTGGCAGGGTGACCAGCAGCTTGGCGTCGACACGGTCTGCGACCAGGTCCAGGGTGCCGTTGAGCTCCAGGTTAGTGGAAGGCCCGGTCATGGTGATCGGCTCCCGGGTCACGAACACGCCATTACTGGCCGCCAACAAGCCTTTGACCCGGTCATAGCTCAAACCCTTGCCGAGCAAGTCCGAGAAGTCCAGCCGCAGACGGCGTCCAATGGAGTTGAAGTTCAGCAGGCCAAACACCCGCAGCGCCTGGGCGCCGCCTTCCACTTCTACGAACTGGCCGTTGCGGAACGATGCATCCAGACTACCGGAGAAACGCTTGGGCCCGACGTAGGCTGGCGAGCCGGGCCAGCGACCGTCCACATCCAGATGGAAATCCTGACTAGTGACAGTGGGCGCATAACCCCAACCCTTGAGCACATCACCGATATTCTTGCCATCCAGGCGGCCTTTGTACCAACTGCTGCTGTCGCCCGCCGTCCCTTCCCAACCACCGGCGCCCTTGAGCTGCATGCCCTTGAGGCCAAGGTCCAGGTTATTGAAGGCCATGCCTTTGGCCGTCGGGCGGATTTTCAGCGACCAGGTGCCTATCAGGTCCGGGCCCTGGAACAGCTGGTCGATGGCGATATCCAATGCAGGGATATTTTTTGGATCGACATCGGCCAAGGGGTCTGGCGCGTTTTCGTCAGCCTGCACCGTCGGGTCCACTGCCGGCAGCTTCACATACTGCAGGTTGATCGCAATCGGCGCGCCTTTGGCGTCCGGCAGGTTGACCGTGCCCTTGGCTTGCTGACTGTCGAGCTGCAGGCCCCAGGCCGCAGGCTTGCGGTCCAGTTGCAGATTGACCTGATCAAACTGAGTGCCAAAGCCGGTCAGCTTGCCTACCTTGAAGTCGGCGCCACTGAGCAACTGCTTCGCGCTACCGCCCGGATCATTGCCCGCGTAGCGGTCTACCAGTTTCTTCCACGGGTCGATATCGAGTTCAGACAGCACGCCGCGAATACGCAAACCCTTGGCCCCTGGCAACACTGCATCGCCATCGCCGAGGAAAAGTTCGCCACGCCCGTCGTTGAATTTGTCCGGCGGCGCGGCAAACGTGAAGTTGGCCAGTTCGCCGTAGTCAAACCAATAACGACGCTCGGCGCCCTGCAAGGTCATGCGGAACACACTGTCACGTCCTTGGCTGGCGGGCATGCCGAACGGTGCCGGCAGGTCCACGGCAACGCCCTTCAGATTGGAGCTGACCATCAATTGGCTATCGGCGCCATCCAGGGTCAGTTGCAGTTGGTAAGGCACATCGCCGGACACTGGCAACGGTTGGCTGATATTCAACCAGTCCGTCAGCCGCTTGACCGTCACTTGGCCTTTGGCAGTCACACGCGTGCTGATATTCCCCGGCTTGCCATCGGCAACAATCTGCGCAGTGATCGGCCGGTCGAACGCCTGGGCCGTGATGTTCTGGCCACTGAGGCCCTTGGCGCTGTCGAAACGGAAATCGCCCTTGAGCTGGGTCAAGTCCAGGGTCGGCTCTGCCAATTGCAGGCGCGATTTATCCGTCTTGAAGTCCACCACGATCTTCGGCTCGGTGCCTTTCGCCAGTGGTATATCCAGGTCAAGGCTGCCTTGCAGGTCACCGTCACCTTTCCAGCCGGCAAAGGTCGAAGCGGTGCCGATCGGCGCTTCCTGGAGGATTTTCAAACCATCGCCCAAGCCACCGGCAAACCCACCCGTCAACAACAGATGACTGTCCTTGCCCTCCGGGGCGTGGGGAATATTGACGTAGACGTCCTTGACCTTGGTGTCGAGCAACTGGCCCTTGCTGGCGAGGATGCGTACGCCGCTCTCCTCGACAAACACTTCGCCGCTGACCTTGCTCACATGAGGCCAGCCTGGCTGAAACGCCAATTCGGCGTCATGCACCTTGAAGAACAGGCTGATATTACGCGACGCCGGTAGCGCGTCGTGGTTCAGCGACCCCTGATACTGGAAGAAGCCCTGGTCCACTGCGCCCTTGAGAATCGCGGTGCGCAGCCACTCATCCAGCGCCGGGCTCAACACCGCAGGCAGGTACTTGGGGGTGAATCGCCCATCACCATCGACCATGCCGACCCGCAGGTCCATGTAGTCTTCCTGGCTGTGGTCGAAATGCAGGCGAATCAGGAAATCGGCAGCGACGTTGCCCTCCTCACCCAGCACCTTGATGTATGGGGCAATCAGGGTGAAGCCTTCCTTGTCGAGCTTCCACGTCAGACGTGCATTGGCCTGGATGTACTGCCACGGCTTGGCAAAGATCGGATCGAGGTGCAGGGAAAAGTCCTTGCTGTCCATGCGTAACTCGCCATGGCCCAGATCGCCGCTGATGCTGCCGGATACGTTACGCGCGGCGGGCGCCCCCATGTAGGCATCAAACCCGATGCGTTCGAGGTTGGCGGCGAAGCTGACTTTTTGATCGGTCGTATCTTCAGGGCGAAAGTCCACCAGCACGTTACGTAGCAGGCCTGTGGCCTTAAGGTGCTGGATAGTCTTGGCAAAACCTTCCGGCAGCGGCGCCAGGGCATTGAGCAGCGGCGTGATCGGGGTCAGGTCCAGGCGGTCGGCCTGGAGCTTCCAGGCTTCCAGGTCCTTGTCGGTGGCCAGGCGCTGTTGCAGTTGCAGGCGCGATTCCCAGCGGGTGTCCCCCAGGTTCATCGCCAGTGAGTCGAACAGGACCTTGAGACCGGTTTCGCTGCGTTGCAGGTAAGCGGTGAGCGCCAGATTCTCGATATGCACAGGTTTGCGGTCGGCGTAGCTGCCCTTCACCTGCGGCGAATTGAGGCGCACCACCGCGCTCTGCACGGTGCCTTGGGCCCAGGTCAGCCAGAATTCACCACCGGCCTTGAATTGGGTGAGCTTCCACTGCTGGGTCAGTTTGGCCGGAATCCACTTGGCCCAGTCGCTTTGCGGCAGGCTCAGGTAGGCCTGGACTTCACCGTCCTTCCATTGACTGGCGCGAATACGCGTGCGCAGGCTCACCGCCAATGGCTGGCCGTCGGGCAAGGTCAGGCGTGCATCCAGGCGTTGGCGGGTGACGCCAGTGTGCAGGCTCAGGCCGACATACGTCAGGGTCACCGGCGCCTGGTCAAATGGCTGCAAGGTCACCTGGCTGTCGAGCAACGACACGCGCTCGACCTTTTGCATGTTCTTGAGCAGCTGCTCAGGGTCCACGGGCTGATCGTCCTGCACCGGCAGACCTTGCAGCGCCCACTTGCCATCCTTGTCTTCCTTGGCACTGAGCTGCAGACCGCCGACCTGCAGGTGGGCAATGCGCACCTCGCGGGCCATCAGGCTGGCCCACATATCCGGCACCACTTCGACCTGATCCAGACGCAAGGCACTGCTGCCCTCGCCCAGCATCACATCGTGGGCCCGCAATACCGGTGCGAACCCGCTCCAGCGGCCTTCAACGCTGCCAATGTGCAGCGGCATGTCCACCGCGGCCTGGGCCTTGGCTTCGATCTCCGCACGGTACTCGGCCACCAGCGGCGTCAATTCACGCCCCAGGCTCACATACACCGCCGCCAATACCAGCAACAAGGCACAGAGGCCCAGGCTCCAACGGGTCAAAGCGGCAAAAAAGCGTATCAGACGCTCCATGTCAGGCGACCCTCAAGGCAGTAGTCGGACGGCAGATCAAGGCCTGCCTGTCTCATAAAAGGTAAGCGAATGGGGATCAGAGCAGCACCACGTCGTATTGTTCCTGGGAATACATGGTTTCGACCTGGAAGCGTATCGTGCGCCCGATAAACCCTTCCAGCTCAGCAACGTTACCGGACTCTTCATCCAGCAACCGGTCGACCACTTTCTGGTTGGCGAGCACTCTGTAACCTTCGGCCTGGTAGGCTCGCGCTTCTCGCAGGATTTCGCGGAAAATCTCGTAGCAAACGGTTTCCGGCGTCTTCAATTTACCGCGCCCCTGGCAACTGCTGCACGGCTCGCACAATACCTGCTCCAGGCTTTCGCGGGTGCGCTTGCGCGTCATCTGCACCAGGCCCAGCTCGGTGATGCCGATAATGTTGGTCTTGGCGTGATCGCGCTCCAGCTGTTTCTCCAGGGTACGCAGTACTTGGCGCTGGTGCTCTTCATCTTCCATGTCGATGAAGTCGATGATGATGATGCCGCCGAGGTTGCGCAGGCGCAGTTGGCGCGCGATCGCGGTGGCGGCTTCGAGGTTGGTCTTGAAGATGGTTTCTTCGAGGTTGCGATGGCCCACGAACGCGCCGGTGTTGACGTCGATAGTGGTCATGGCTTCCGCCGGGTCCACCACCAGGTAGCCTCCGGACTTGAGTGGCACCTTGCGTTCCAGGGCTTTCTGGATTTCGTCTTCGACGCCATACAGGTCGAAGATCGGTCGCTCGCCGGGGTAGTGTTCCAGGCGGTCGGCAATTTCCGGCATCAGCTCGGCCACAAATTGCGTGGTGCGCTGGAATGTTTCCCGCGAGTCGATGCGAATTTTCTCAATCTTCGGGCTGACCAGGTCGCGCAACGTACGCAGGGCCAGGCCGAGGTCTTCGTAGATCACACTGGGTGCGCCGATGGTCTTGATCTGTGCGCCGATCTGGTCCCATAGCCGCCGTAGATAACGGATATCCATGAGGATCTCATCGGCACCCGCACCTTCAGCGGCAGTGCGCAGGATGAAGCCGCCCGCTTCCTTGATGCCTTCGGCAGCCACGCAGTCGCTGACCACCTTTTTGAGACGCTCGCGCTCGGCTTCGTCTTCGATCTTCAGGGAAATACCGACATGCGCGGTGCGCGGCATGTACACCAGGTAACGCGACGGAATCGACAGCTGAGTGGTCAGGCGCGCGCCTTTGGAACCGATGGGGTCCTTGGTGACTTGCACCACCAGGCTCTGCCCTTCGTGCACCAAGGCGCTGATGCTTTCTACCGCCGGCCCTTCGCGCAGGGAAATTTCCGAAGCATGGATAAACGCGGCTCGGTCCAGGCCGATGTCGACGAACGCCGCCTGCATTCCCGGCAATACCCGCACGACTTTGCCTTTGTAGATATTGCCGACGATCCCGCGTTTCTGGGTGCGCTCAACGTGCACTTCTTGCAGAACACCGTTCTCTACCACCGCCACGCGCGATTCCATCGGCGTGATATTGATCAGAATCTCTTCACTCATGGCTGGGTCTCGTTCAGGCGTTTTCACAATAGTGACCGGTCGCTTAAGGCTGGGCGCTGGAATACGGCGTTCAGCGCGCGGTAAGGTTTTGCCAACAGGGTATGCCGAATTGGGCGAGCAGTTGTGCGGTTTCGCACACCGGCAGGCCTACCACAGCGGAATAACTGCCATTGAGTCCGGCGACAAATACTGAGCCCAACCCTTGAATAGCATAGCCGCCCGCCTTGTCCTGGGGTTCGCCACTCTGCCAGTAGGTGGTCGCTTCCTCGACGGAAATCCCGCGAAACCGTACACGACTGCTTACACAAACAGTCTCGCAACGCTGGCCATCGGTGAGGGCAATAGCGGTCAGCACGTCATGTTCACGCCCCGCCAGCGCCATCAGCATTGCCAGGGCATCGGCCTGATCCACGGGCTTACCGAGTATCTGGCCATCGACGATCACGGCGGTATCGGCACCCAGCACACACACGTCGTCAGTGCTTTCGAGCACAGCAAAACCCGCCGCCGCCTTGCCGCGCGCAAGGCGCTCGACGTAGGAAACGGCGGATTCGTTTGTAAGAGGAGTTTCATCGATAGCGGCGCTGACCACGGTGAAAGGCACACCGATCTGGACCAGCAGTTCACGCCGCCTCGGGGAGCCCGAGGCCAGGTAAAGCGAATTCATTGCAGACTCTCCCTGTAGGGTTCGATAACCAGGCAGAGCCTCGCAATCCATTCAATTGATTTTATAGCGACGACGCAACCCACGCAGACCGAAGCTGATCCATGGCCAGAGCAAGGCACTGACCAGCGCCGGCAATACCAGCGCCAGGGTTGGCTGGCGGTTGCCGGTCAAGGCGCTCAGCCACAGCTGAACCAGCTGCGCCAGGCCGAAGATCACCAGGATCACCAGGCACTGCTGCCACATCGGGAACATGCGCAGGCGTTGCTGCAACGACAACACCAGGAAGGTGATCAGGGTCAGGATCAACGCGTTCTGACCCAGCAAGGTGCCATAGAGCACATCTTCCGCCAAGCCCAGGAACATCGCCGTGACCATGCCGACTTTATGCGGCAGGTTCAGCGACCAGAAGGCCAGCAGCAGTGCCAGCCAGAGCGGGCGCAGGATTTCCATGAATTGCGGCAATGGCGAAACGCTAAGCAGCATACCGATAGCAAAGGTCAGCCAGACGATCCAGCCGTTGCGCGAATGAGTATTGGCCATTATTCCTCCCTCTGCCGCGTGGTTGCCGGGGCAGTTGCCGGAGGCTTGGCAGCCGGTGTCGCGGCTGCGGGTTTAGTCACTGCCGGCTTGGCTGGAGGCGTGCTATGGGCTGCCGGCTTGACCGGGGTGGCGACGGGCGCTGCCGGAGCCGCCGTCGGTGCGGGTGGCCCCACGAATGCCGGCTTGGGCACCGTCGCCGGAACGATCGCAGCTGTACCGTTTTGCTTGTCTTCCGCTTCCTGGGCCTGCGCAGCGTCGTTGGCGCGCTCTTCCGGCGTACGGTTATCGCTGAACACCAGCAGCAGGTAACGGCTGCGGTTCAGGGCGGCAGTCGGCACGGCACGCACAATGGCGAACGGCTGACCGGAATCGTGGATTACTTCCTTGACCGTCGCCACCGGGTAACCCGCCGGGAAACGCTGGCCCAGGCCGGAGCTGACCAGCAGATCGCCTTCCTTGATGTCAGCGGTGTCAGCCACATGGCGCAATTCCAGACGCTCCGGATTACCGGTGCCGCTGGCAATCGCGCGCAGGCCATTGCGGTTGACCTGCACCGGAATGCTGTGGGTCGTGTCCGTCAGCAGCAATACCCGCGAGGTGTAGGGCATCAGCTCAACCACCTGGCCCATCAGGCCACGGGCGTCGAGCACGGGCTGGCCGAGGACCACACCGTCGCGCTCACCCTTGTTGATGATGATGCGATGGGTGAAGGGGTTGGGGTCCATGCCGATCAACTCAGCCACTTCGACCTTTTCGTTGACCAGTGCGGAGGAATTGAGCAACTCGCGCAGCCGAACGTTCTGCTCGGTGAGGGCCGCGAGCTTCTGCATGCGCCCCTGCAACAGCAGGTTTTCGGTCTTGAGTTTTTCGTTCTCGGCGACCAGCTCGGTGCGGCTGCCGAATTGGCTGGCCACGCCCTGGTACAGACGTTGCGGCAGGTCGGTGATCCAGTAAGTCTGCATCAACACCAGCGACATCTGGCTGCGCACGGGTTTGAGCAGTGCAAAGCGGGCATCGACCACCATCAGCGCGACCGAAAGCACGACCAGCACCAACAGGCGCACGCCCAATGAGGGGCCTTTGGCGAAAAGCGGTTTAATAAGCCGCTCCTCCCAGGCAAATGTTCTCTTTATTCATACGGCATCTAACCGGCCTGGATGCAGATTGAAGAAGATAAACGCCAACAGGCAGCACTGCAAAGTGCTGCCTGCGGGCGAAACATGGGCTGACCAGCAATGACTTATTCGCTGGAGAGCAGGTCCATGGTGTGTTTATCCATCATTTCCAGTGCACGACCACCGCCACGGGCAACGCAAGTCAGCGGGTCTTCGGCGACGATCACCGGCAGCCCAGTCTCTTGGGCCAGCAGCTTGTCGAGGTCGCGCAGCAAGGCGCCACCACCGGTCAGTACCAGGCCACGCTCGGCGATGTCGGAAGCCAGTTCCGGCGGCGATTGCTCCAGGGCGCTTTTCACCGCCTGAACGATGGTGGCCAGGGACTCTTGCAGAGCTTCCAGCACTTCATTGGAGTTCAGGGTGAAGGCACGTGGAACGCCTTCGGCCAGGTTGCGACCGCGCACATCGACTTCGCGCACTTCGCCGCCTGGGTAGGCGGTGCCGATTTCCTGCTTGATGCGCTCAGCGGTGGATTCACCGATCAGGCTGCCGTAGTTACGACGTACATAAGTGATGATCGCTTCGTCGAAGCGGTCGCCGCCTACGCGTACGGATTCGGCATACACCACACCATTCAGGGAGATCAGGGCGATTTCAGTGGTACCACCACCGATATCCACCACCATCGAACCGCGGGCTTCTTCAACCGGCAGGCCGGCACCGATCGCAGCAGCCATTGGCTCTTCGATCAGGAACACTTCACGGGCACCGGCGCCAAGGGCCGATTCACGGATGGCACGACGCTCAACCTGGGTGGACTTGCATGGAACGCAGATCAGCACACGAGGGCTGGGCTGCAGGAAACTGTTTTCGTGAACCTTGTTGATGAAGTATTGCAGCATCTTCTCGCAGACACTGAAGTCGGCGATCACGCCGTCTTTCATCGGACGAATGGCAGCAATATTGCCTGGTGTACGGCCGAGCATGCGCTTGGCCTCGGTGCCGACGGCAACGACACTTTTCTGATTACCATGGGTCCGAATGGCCACAACCGATGGCTCATTCAGGACGATACCGCGCTCGCGCACGTAAATAAGGGTGTTGGCAGTGCCCAGGTCAATGGAAAGATCGCTGGAAAACATGCCACGCAGTTTCTTGAACATGGGAAAGGGACCCTAGGCAACGCGTGGGTAAAAAAGTGCGGCAAACTCTAACAACGACAGGGATTTTGGGCAAGGCGCCAATGTGCTAAATTGGCCGACTTTCTGTGCACCTAACCCCACAATCGCGGCCGTAAGACCGTAGAAATGCGGTAGTGTTCCGACAATCTAACACACGGACAGCCTCCGTTCTGTTTTCCACTGGAGATTCCCATGACGCTTGAACGCTCCGACGTGGAAAAAATCGCGCACCTGGCCTCGCTTGGCCTCAATGATGCCGATCTTCCACAGACCACCGCAGCCCTGAACAGCATTCTCGGGCTGGTCGACCAAATGCAGGCCGTAAATACCGACGGTATCGAGCCCCTGGCTCACCCGCTGGAAGCCAGCCAGCGCCTGCGCGCAGACGTCGTGACCGAGAGTAATAATCGCGAGGCCTACCAGTCCATCGCGCCAGCGGTCGAAAACGGCCTGTATCTGGTTCCGAAAGTCATCGACTAAAGGGAAAGAGCCTGCAATGCATCATATGACTCTGGCCGAGATCGCCCGCGGTCTCGCCGACAAAACGTTTTCTTCCGAAGAGCTGACCAAGACCCTGCTGGCGCGCATCGCCGAGCACGATCCAAAGGTCAACAGCTTCATCAGCCTCACCGAAGAGCTGGCCTTGAGCCAGGCCAAGGCCGCCGACGCACGTCGCGCCAACGGTGAAAGTGGCGCACTGCTGGGCGCACCGATCGCCCACAAGGACCTGTTCTGCACCCAGGGCATCCGTACCAGCTGCGGCTCGAAGATGCTCGACAACTTCAAGGCTCCCTACGACGCCACTGTGGTGTCCAAGCTGGCTGCCGCCGGGGCCGTGACCCTGGGCAAGACCAACATGGACGAATTCGCCATGGGTTCGGCCAACGAGTCGAGCTACTACGGCGCGGTGAAAAACCCGTGGAACCTGGACCACGTGCCTGGCGGTTCGTCGGGTGGTTCGGCGGCCGCGGTTGCTGCGCGCTTCCTGCCCGCCGCCACGGCCACCGATACCGGCGGCTCGATCCGCCAGCCAGCGGCCTTTACCAACCTCACCGGCCTGAAGCCGACCTACGGTCGCGTTTCCCGTTGGGGCATGATCGCCTACGCCTCCAGCCTCGATCAGGGTGGCCCTCTGGCGCGCACCGCTGAAGACTGCGCAATTTTGTTACAAGGCATGGCAGGCTTCGATAAACAGGACTCCACCAGCATCGACGAGCCCGTGCCGGACTACAGCGCCAGCCTGAACACGTCGCTCAAGGGCCTGCGTATCGGTGTGCCGAAGGAATACTTCAGCGCCGGTCTCGACCCGCGCATTGCTGAGCTGGTGCACAACAGCGTGAAGACGCTGGAAAGCCTGGGTGCCGTCATCAAGGAAATCAGCCTGCCGAACAACCAGCACGCAATTCCTGCGTACTACGTGATCGCGCCGGCAGAAGCCTCTTCCAACCTGTCCCGCTTCGACGGCGTGCGTTTCGGCTATCGCTGCGAAAACCCGAAAGACCTCACCGACCTTTATAAGCGCTCCCGTGGCGAAGGTTTCGGTGCCGAAGTGCAACGCCGGATTATGGTCGGTGCCTACGCCCTGTCGGCCGGTTACTACGACGCGTATTACCTCAAGGCGCAGAAAATCCGTCGCCTGATCAAGAACGACTTCATGGCCGCCTTTGAAGAAGTCGACGTGATCCTCGGCCCAACCACGCCAAACCCGGCCTGGAAGATCGGCGCCAAGACCGGCGACCCGATCGCCGAGTACCTGGAAGACCTGTACACCATCACCGCCAACCTCGCGGGCCTGCCGGGCTTGTCCATGCCTGCCGGTTTCGTCGATGGCCTGCCGGTCGGCGTGCAATTGCTCGCCCCGTATTTCCAGGAAGGCCGCCTGCTCAATGTGGCGCACCAGTACCAGTTGAACACCGACTGGCACACTCGCACCCCTACCGGCTTCTGAGGAGAACACTATGCAATGGGAAGTTGTGATCGGGCTGGAGATTCATACCCAGCTCGCCACCCAATCGAAGATTTTCTCCGGTAGCGCCACCACGTTCGGCTCCGAGCCCAACACCCAGGCCAGCCTGGTCGACCTGGGCATGCCCGGCGTACTGCCGGTGCTGAACCAGGAAGCGGTGCGCATGGCGGTGATGTTCGGCCTGGCAATTGACGCCGAGATCGGCCAGCACAACGTGTTCGCGCGCAAGAACTACTTCTACCCGGACCTGCCCAAAGGCTACCAGATCAGCCAGATGGAACTGCCGATCGTCGGCAAGGGCCACCTGGACATTCCTCTGGAAGACGGCACCATCAAGCGCGTCGGCGTAACCCGCGCGCACTTGGAAGAAGACGCCGGTAAAAGCCTGCACGAAGAATTCCCGGGCGCCACCGGTATCGACCTGAACCGTGCCGGCACGCCGCTGCTGGAAATCGTGTCCGAGCCGGACATGCGCAGTGCCAAGGAAGCCGTAGCCTACGTCAAGACTATCCACGCGCTGGTGCGCTACCTGGGCATCTGCGACGGCAACATGGCTGAAGGTTCGCTGCGTTGCGACTGCAACGTGTCGATCCGTCCAAAGGGCCAGGTCGAGTTCGGCACTCGCTGCGAGATCAAGAACGTCAACTCGTTCCGCTTCATCGAGAAAGCGATCAACAGCGAAGTACGTCGCCAGATCGAGCTGATCGAAGACGGTGGCAAGGTCATCCAGCAAACCCGCCTGTACGACCCGAACAAAGATGAAACCCGCGCCATGCGCAGCAAAGAGGAAGCCAACGACTACCGTTACTTCCCCGATCCGGACCTGTTGCCGGTGGTGCTTGAGGACTCGTTCCTCAACGACATCCGGGCCACCCTGCCGGAATTGCCGCAGCAGAAACGCGAACGCTTCCAGGCGCAGTTCGGCCTGTCGGTCTACGACGCCAGCGTGTTGGCTTCCAGCCGTGAGCAAGCCAACTACTTTGAAAAAGTCGTGAGCATTGCCGGTGACGCCAAGCTGGCGGCCAACTGGGTGATGGTTGAACTGGGCAGCCTGTTGAACAAACAGGGCCTGGAAATCGACGAAGCCCCAGTCTCCGCCGAGCAATTGGGCGGCATGCTGCTGCGCATCAAGGACAACACCATCTCCGGCAAAATCGCCAAGACCGTGTTTGAAGCGATGGCCAGCGGTGAAGGCAGCGCCGATGAAATCATCGAGAAACGCGGTCTCAAGCAAGTCACCGACAGCGGCGCGATCTCGGCCGTGCTGGATGAAATGCTCGCAGCCAACGCCGAGCAGGTCGAACAGTACCGTGCGGCGGACGAAGCCAAGCGCGGCAAGATGTTCGGCTTCTTTGTCGGCCAGGCGATGAAAGCCTCCAAAGGCAAGGCCAACCCGCAACAGGTGAACGAACTGCTGAAAAGCAAGCTCGAAGGCTGATAGCGATGGACAGTCCGGGCGGAAATTTCACTTCCCACCCGGATACCCTGTGGGAGCGGGCTTGCCTGCGATTGCATCCCCTCGATGTTCTTGAGACACCGAGTTATCTGCATCGCAGGCAAGCCAGCTCCCACATTTGTTATGGGGCATCTTGAACATGAAGCGTCTACTCGGCCTCCTGGCCTTGTTCTCCCTACTGGCCGGTTGCGCCAGCGGCATCATCAACCCCAACGGCTACGACGAAACCGGCACCGCCTCCTATTACGGCGCCAAGCACCATGGCAATAAGACAGCCAGCGGTGAACCCTTCAATCAGAACGCCCTGACCGCCGCCCACCGGCGATTGCCGTTCGGCACCCAGGTCAAGGTCACCAATCTCGACAACGACAAATCCGTGGTTGTCCGCATCAATGATCGCGGCCCGCATACCCGTGGGCGCTTGATTGATCTTTCGCGCAAGGCTGCCCAGCAACTGGGTATGATCAGCAGCGGCACCGCGCGTGTGCGCGTGCAAGCCCTGAGCAACTGAAGACGGAGCCCTGACCATTTTCGGATTAACCGCCCTCTCGCCCTGGAGCCTGCTGGAATTGGTCAGCGGCCTGGTCCTGCTGATCATCGGCGCCGAAATCCTGGTGCGCGCCGCCGTGCGCCTGGCCGCGAGCCTCAAGGTGCGGCCGCTGATCATCGGCCTGACGATCGTGGCCTTCGGCAGCAGCGCACCGCAGATGACCGTCAGCCTGCAAGCCACGCTGGCCGGCAACACCGATATCGCGGTGGGCAGCGTGATCGGCAGCAGTATCTTCAACATCCTGGTCACCCTGGGCCTGTCGGCGCTGATCATTCCGCTGCGGGTCTCGCGCCAGCTGGTGCGCCTGGATATTCCGGTAATGATCCTGGCCGGGCTGCTGGTGTTCACCCTCGCCGCCAATGAAGCACTCACGCCACTCGACGGCCTGGTGCTGCTCGTTGCCCTGGTCGCCTACCTCGGTGTGCTGCACTACCAGACCCGTCATTCCCGCCGCCCGCGAACGCTGGACACCGTGGCCCGCGCGCCCTGGCTAAGCAGCGTGCTGCTGATGCTTGGCGGGCTGCTGATTCTGGTGCTGGCCGGCCATTTGCTGTTGGGCGCAGCCGTCGATGTGGCGGGCGACTTGGGCTTGTCGGAACGTGTGATCGGCCTGACCTTGATCGGCGTCGGCACCTCGCTGCCATGCCTGGCGACCTCGCTGATTGCCGCCCTGCGTGGCGAACGGGAAATCGCCGTGGGCAACGTGATTGGCAGCAACCTGTTCAACCTGCTGGGCGTATTGGGCCTGACCGCCCTGCTCGCGCCCTCGCCGCTGTCGGTATCGCCCAATGCCCTGGATTTCGACCTGCCGGTGATGCTCGGCGTGGTGGTGCTGTGCCTGCCGGTGTTTTACACCGGCTACCGCGTGACCCGCGCCGAAGGCCTGGTGCTGCTGGGCCTGTACCTGGCGTACGGCCTGCATGTGATGGCCTTTACCACCGGCATGCCCCTGGCCAGCAAGCTTGAACAACTGATGCTGTATTACGTCCTGCCAGTGCTGGTGGCTTTTCTGTTGTTCAGCACGCTGCGAGCCTGGCGCCGCCAACACAAGAGGGAGCCGCAATGACCGATCAGAAAAAGCCCGGGGTTGAGATGCGTCGCCAGGTCATGGGCGATGTGTTCGTCGACCGCGCCTTGGGCAACGCCACCGAGTTCACCCAGCCGCTGCAGGACTTCGTCAATGAACATGCCTGGGGCAGCGTGTGGAACCGCGAAGGTCTACCGCTGAAGACCCGCAGCCTGATCACCCTCGCAGCCCTCACCGCGCTCAAGTGCCCGCAGGAACTCAAGGGCCATGTGCGCGGTGCGCTGAACAATGGCTGTACCGTGGAAGAGATCCGCGAGGCACTGCTGCATTGCGCGGTGTATGCCGGTGTGCCGGCGGCGATTGATGCGTTTCGTGCGGCGCAGGAAGTGATCGAAACCTATCAGAAAGAGGGCTAGATCCAGCCGCCCGCCTGCAACACAAAGATTCCGATATTGGTGGTCACCGCCGCCATCAAGGTGGTGATCACGATAATCGCTGCCGCCAGCTCATGATTACCCTCGGCTGCCCTGGCCATCACAAAACTGGCGGCTGCGGTCGGCGCACCGAAGTACAGGAACAGAATCCCCAGCTCCGGCCCCCGGAAACCCAACAGCCAGGCGCCCAGCGTCGCGACAACCGGCAAACCGATCATCTTCACCAGGCTGGCGCTCAGGGCCATGCTCCCGCTTTTGCGCAGGGCCGCCAGCGACAGGGTGCCACCGATACAGATCAGCGCCAGCGGCAAGGTCATGTCCGCAAGGTACTGGCCCGAAGACTCCAGCCAACCCGGCAAGCCAATCTGGAACACCGCGAACGGCGTGGCTGCGATCACACTGATGATCAGCGGGTTGGCCACCACGCTCTTGCAGATGCTCCACGGATCGGACTTGATCACCGGGCTGTACACCGCCAGCACGATGGTCGACAGGGTGTTGTAGAACAGGATCACCAGTGCCGCGAGAATCGCGCCGAGGGAGATGCCGTAGTCGCCGTACATGCTGGCAGCCAGCGCCAGACCGATCACGCCGTTATTGCCGCGAAACGCACCCTGGGTATAGATGCCGCGGTCTTCACGCGGGCACCGAAAGATCGCCCAACCCCAGGCCAGCGCGAAGCTGAGCAAGGTGGCGACGGCAAAATAGATCAGCAAGCCCGGCTTGAGCGCCGAGTGCAGGTCGGCATGCAGGATGCCGAGGAACAGCAGCGCCGGCATGGTGACGTTGAACACCAGGGACGAGGCCGTGTGGATAAAGTTGTCGTTGATCCAATTGACGCGCTTGAGCAGCACACCGAGGAACAGCATGGCAAACACCGGCGCGGTGATGGTGAGGGTGGTGAGGAAAATTGCCAGCATGCCGGGAAAGCCTTGGTGAGCGTCGGTAGGTGGCTAATGATAAGCCATGCAGCCCTGCGGCGTCTGGTAGGACGCCTTAGCGAGCAAGTCGAATCGTCGCACCGCCGCTCCCACACTTGACCGAGTTCCAGCATGAGAATGCGGTCAAGTGTGGGAGCGGATTTACTTGCGAAGGCAGGCGACCCGGTCTCAGGTAATGGGCGCAGGGTTGAACAAGGTGATGTCGTTATGCAGTTTGTGATGCTCCGCCCACGTCTGCTTCCTGCCGCTGGCCACATCCAGGTAGAAATGGAACAACTCCCAACCCAGCTCCTCGATGGTCGCGCGCCCGGTGGCAATGCGCCCGGCGTCGATATCGATCAGGTCCGGCCACCGCTGCGCCAACTCCGTACGGGTCGAGACCTTGACCACCGGCGCCATTGCCAATCCGTAAGGTGTGCCACGCCCGGTGGTGAACACGTGCAAGTTCATCCCCGCCGCCAATTGCAAGGTGCCGCACACAAAGTCACTGGCCGGCGTTGCGCAAAAGATCAGGCCCTTGCCCTTGAAACGCTCGCCTGGGCCCAGCACGCCGTTGATCGCGCTGCTGCCGGATTTGACGATGGAGCCCAGGGACTTCTCGACGATGTTCGACAACCCGCCCTTCTTGTTGCCCGGCGTGGTGTTGGCGCTGCGGTCCGCCTCGCCCTTGGCCAGGTAACGGTCGTACCAATCCATTTCCCGGACGAGTTCCTGGGCGACTTGCGTGTTTTCGGCGCGAGACGTCAGCAGGTAAATGGCATCGCGCACTTCGGTGACTTCGGAAAACATCACCGTCGCCCCGGCCCGTAGCAGCAAGTCCGAGGCATAGCCCAGCGCCGGGTTGGCGGTGATGCCGGAAAACGCATCACTGCCGCCACACTGCATGCCCAGAATCAACTCGGACGCCGGCACGGTTTCGCGGCGGCGCTGGTCGAGTTTCTTCAAGCGCGTCTCGGCCAGTGCCATGATCTGCTCGATCATTTCGGTAAAACCGTGGCTGGAATCCTGCAGCCGGTACAGCCAGGGCTCGCTCAGGTCGACCGAGCTGTCGTTGTCGTGCATCACCTGCCCGGCCTGCAATTTCTCGCAGCCCAGACTGATGACCAGGGCTTCACCGCCCAGGTTCGGGTTGCGCGCCAGGTTGCGCACGGTGCGGATCGGAATGTAGGCATCCGTTGCAGTGATCGCCACGCCGCAGCCGTAGCTGTGGGTCAGCGCCACCACGTCGTCGACGTGCGGGTACTTGGGCAGCAATTCGTCCTTGATACGCTTGACCGCATGGTCCAGCACACCGGTGACGCACTGCACCGTGGTGGTGATGCCGAGGATATTGCGCGTGCCCACAGTGCCATCCGCGTTGCGGTAGCCCTCGAAGGTAAACCCTTCCAGCGGTGCCTGGGCCTCAGGCACCTCGGTGGACAGCGGCAAGCTGTCCAACGGCGGCGCGGTAGGCATGCGCAGTTGATCCTCCTGCACCCAACTGCCGCGCGGAATCGGCGCCAGGGCGTAACCGATGGTCTGGCCGTAGCGAATAATCTGACCGCCCTCGGGGATATCTTCCAGGGTCACCTTGTGGCTCTGGGGGATGAAGTCCACGGTCACCAGGCCATCCGGGAACTCGGTCCCGGCCGGTACGCCCTGGTCATTGACCACAATCACCACGTTGTCGCGTTCGTGCAAACGAATCGAGCGCGGCGAGTCGGCATGTTCAATCAACTGCATCACACGGCCCCTCAGGAATGCGCTTCGGTTAGGCGGGTCAACTCAGGCCCCTGGGTAGGCGGCTCTTTGAGTACTACACGCTTGATCGGGCCAACGATGACCAGGTAGCTGAACACCGCCACCAGCGCGTTGGCGCCGACGAACACCAAGGCCCATTTGAACGAACCGGTGGTGCTGATGATGTAGCCGATCACAATCGGCGTGGTAATCGACGCAAGGTTACCGAAGGTGTTGAACAAACCACCACTGAGACCGGCGATTTGTTTCGGCGAGGTGTCGGATACCACCGCCCAACCCAGTGCGCCAACGCCTTTGCCGAAGAAGGCCAAGGCCATGAAGCCCACCACCATCCATTCGATATCCACATAGTTGCAGGCCACGATGCTGCTGGAGATCAGCAGGCCACCAATGATCGGCGCCTTGCGGGCGAAGGTCAGGGAGTGGCCTTTGCGCAGCAGGTAGTCGGAAATCACCCCGCCGAGCACGCCGCCGATAAACCCGCAGATCGCCGGCAACGAGGCGATGAAACCGGCCTTGAGGATCGTCATGCCACGGTCCTGCACCAGGTACACCGGGAACCACGTAAGGAAGAAGTAGGTGATGCCGTTGATGCAGTACTGGCCCAGGTACACGCCGAGCATCATGCGGTTGGTCAACAGTTGGCGGATGTAGTCCCACTTCGGACCGTCGGTTTTCTTACCCTTGCCTTTGTCCTGATCCATATCGACCATCGCACCATTGGCGGCGATATGGTTGAACTCGGCTTCGTTGATCATCGGATGCTGGCGCGGGCTGTGGATAACTTTCAACCAGATCAGCGAGAAAATGATGCCGATCACGCCCATCACGATAAACACGTGCTGCCAGCCGAAGCTGTAGACGATCCACCCCATCAGCGGCGCAAACAGCACCGTGGCGAAGTATTGCGCAGAGTTAAAGATCGCTGAAGCCGTACCGCGTTCTGCCGTAGGAAACCACGCCGCCACAATACGGGCATTTCCGGGAAACGACGGCGCTTCGGCCAAGCCCACCATGAAGCGCAGCATGAACAGCGCAACCACGGCGGTGGAGACACCAAACTCACCGACATAGCCTTGCAGCACGGTGAACAGAGACCAGGTGAAGATGCTCAGGGCATAGACTTTTTTCGAGCCGAACCGGTCCAGCAGCCAGCCACCGGGAATTTGCCCGGCCACGTAGGCCCAACCGAATGCGGAGAAGATGTAACCGAGCGTGACCGCGTCGATGCCGAGGTCTTTTTGCAGGCTGGAGCCTGCGATGGCGATAGTGGCCCGGTCGGCATAGTTGATCGTGGTCACCAGGAACAGCATGAGCAGGATCAAATAGCGGACATGGGTCGGCTTGGTCGCTTGCATGAAGAAGTACTCCCACTAATTATTTTTTTTGCGGGTAATGGTTTTCTGTTTTTGCCGTGGGGAGCCGACAGGCATCCGGCCCCCACTGGGTGTTGCGTATTACGAACCGATGTAGCTGGTTTTCACCACGGTGTAGAACTCTTGCGCATAGCGACCTTGCTCCCGCGAGCCATAGGACGAGCCTTTACGGCCGCCGAAGGGAACGTGGTAATCCACACCTGCCGTCGGCAGATTGACCATCACCATCCCGGCCTGGGAATGACGCTTGAAGTGGTTGGCGTACTTGAGCGATGTGGTGGCAATGCCCGCCGACAGCCCGAACTCGGTGTCATTGGCCATGGCCAGCGCTGCTTCGTAGTCCGCTACGCGCACGACGTTGGCGACCGGGCCGAAGATCTCTTCACGGCTGATACGCATGGCGGCTTCGCTGTCGGCAAACAGCGTCGGTGCCAGGTAGTAACCTTCGGTATCGCAGGTCACCAGGCCACCACCGCTGACCAGCCGCGCACCTTCGCTTTGGCCGATGTCGATGTATTTGAGGTCCTGGTCCAACTGGGCCTGGGAAACCACCGGGCCAATGTCGGTGCCGCTTTTCAGCGCGTGGCCGACCTTGATCGACTTCATGCGCTCAGCCATGGCCGCGACGAACTGGTCGTGGATACCGGCGGTGACGATCAGGCGACTGGACGCTGTGCAACGCTGGCCGGTGGAGTAGAACGCGCTCTGTACGGACAGCTCGACGGCCTGCTTGAGGTCGGCGTCGTCGAGGATGATCTGCGGGTTCTTGCCGCCCATTTCCAACTGCACTTTGGCCTGGCGCGACACACAACTGACGGCGATCTGACGACCAACACCGACAGAACCGGTGAAGCTGATGCCATCGACTTTCGGGCTATTGACCAGCACGTCGCCGACCACGCGACCGCTGCCCATCACCAGATTGAACACACCGGCGGGGAAACCGGCGCGGGAAATGATCTCTGCCAGGGCCCAGGCGCAACCCGGTACCAGCTCGGCAGGCTTGATCACCACGCAGTTGCCGTAGGCCAGGGCCGGGGCAATTTTCCAGGCGGGGATGGCGATCGGGAAGTTCCACGGCGTGATCAGGCCGACCACTCCCAAGGCTTCGCGAGTGACTTCTACATTGACGCCCGGGCGAACCGACGGCACGTAGTCGCCGGACAGCCGCAGGCATTCACCGGCGAAGAACTTGAAAATATTACCGGCGCGGGTCACTTCGCCGATGGCTTCGGGCAGGGTCTTGCCCTCTTCACGGGCCAACAGGGTGCCGAGCTCTTCGCGGCGCGCGAGGATTTCACTGCCGACTTTATCCAGAGCGTCATGGCGCGCCTGGATCCCGGAAGTGGACCAGGCCGGGAATGCCGCGCGGGCCGCATCGATGGCGGCGTTGACCTGGGTAACATCCGCCTTGGCGTATTCACCAATGACATCGGACAACTCCGACGGGTTGAGGTTGACGCAATAGTCAGCGCCGGCCACCCACTGGCCATTGATGTAGTTGTCAAAACGTTGGGCTTGGGACACGAATCTTCTCCTGACGCAAAAGGCCGCTGATTGCTCAGCGGCCTTGTAGATGAGTTATTGCGCGCCTTGCTTGTCGATCAGCGCGGCCAGGGCTTCATATTCTTCCGGCAACAGGTCGGTCAGCGGCGTGCGTACCGTACCTGCGTCGTAGCCGACGATTTTTGCACCCGCCTTGACGATGCTGACGGCATACCCGGCCTTGCGGTTACGGATGTCCAGGTATGGCAGGAAGAAGTCGTCGATGATCTTGGAAACGGTGGCGTGATCGTCCTTGGCAATCGCGTGGTAGAAGTCCATCGCGGTTTTCGGGATGAAGTTGAACACCGCCGAGGAGTACACCGGAACTCCCAGGGCCTTGTAGGCAGCGGCGTAAACCTCTGCAGTCGGCAGGCCGCCGAGGTAGCTGAAACGATCACCGAGGCGGCGACGTATCGACACCATCAACTCGATATCACCCAGGCCATCCTTGTAGCCGATCAGGTTCGGGCAGCGCTCGGCCAGGCGTTCCAGCAGCGGAGCGGTCAGGCGGCAGACGTTACGGTTGTAGACCACCACACCGATCTTGACCGACTTGCACACGGCCTCAACGTGGGCCGCAACGCCATCCTGGCTGGCTTCGGTGAGGTAGTGCGGCAGCAGCAGCAGACCTTTGGCGCCGAGGCGTTCGGCTTCCTGAGCGTACTCGATGGCCTGGCGTGTCGAACCGCCCACACCGGCGAGGATCGGCACACTGGTCGCGCAGGTATCCACTGCGGTTTTCACCACCTGGGAATATTCGCTGGCCGCGAGGGAAAAGAACTCACCGGTACCGCCAGCAGCGAACAAAGCCGTGGCGCCGTAAGGGGCCAGCCATTCAAGGCGCTTGATGTAGCCCGCCTGGTGGAAATCACCCTGGGCGTTGAAATCGGTCACCGGGAAAGACAGCAGACCGTGGGAAAGGATGGACTTCAGTTCTTGTGGATTCATTATTCGAACACCCTGGGCGAAGACTTTCTATCGAAAGGTTGTTGTTGGTTTTGGTGATGTCGTACGTCATCGTACAACTATAAAACAATTCGTCAACTGCAATTCATCAGTCTTCGTTCTGAGAGCGTTGAATGCGCGCCTTCTTGACGTAGGAAATTTTTACTCTATGCTCGATTTAGCTGTATATACATACAGCTATCACGGAAGATTCCTACTACATAGCAAGGAGCTAACATGTCAGGTCTTGAACTCGCCGCACCCGAAAAGAACCCACCCACATTGCGCTTCGAAGGCGGTGAACATACTGCCATCGGCGATGACACCCTGTTGCGCTTCGTCAAGGATGCCCCGGCGATTCCCGCACGCCAGGTCGAGCTGCACCTGCCCAATGGGCTGGCGCTGACCTATGGCCAAGTGATCGCCCTCGGGGGCGACTTCTATGGCGTCCCCGGCCAACCGATCAGCGATGGCGCCTCCCCCGCCGAGCGCGTACAACGCTTTACCGCAGCCTTCAATACGCTCGCCGTGCTGCCCGCCTCGCGGGAAGAAGCGCACAAGATCCTTGCGGTGATGCAAAAGGAGATCAATGCGGTCAAGCAGGCGATCAAGGACGGCAAACAAGCCCATGAAGCCTACGACGCGCTGGGTGATACGTTGTCCGAGGAATGGAACCGCATCACGGGCGGCGGCAGCGCAGTTTCGGCGCTGATTCCGTTGGGACGTTACCTGAAACTGGCGGCGGACAATGCCGACCACTTCGGCGAATGGGCGCTGTCGGCCTATCTGGCGGGGCACACGGCGGCGCTGCAACAAGCCGTCGTGGCGCACCAGACCGGCACCGACCCAGCGCTGGAACTGGCGTATGCCATGAACAGTTTTGCTGATCACTTTTTGACCGACCTGTTCTCCGCTGGCCATCTGCGAGTACCACGCAAACAACTCGCCGCCGTGGTCACTCCCGGTGAACTGGGTTCGCTGATCAGCCGCTTCATGCACGACGAAGACAGCAAATTCGGACTCAAGGTGCGTAACGCCATGGGCGATCAGTGGCACGCGTATGGAGACAAACGCTACTTCGACGCCATCGATGCGGACAATCGGGTGCAGGTCAAACGTGCGGTGCAGGCTTCGGCGGATGAAATTTTCGAAACCTTCATCAGCGGTATTGCGCCCTCTCCAGCCAACTTCAAGGCGCCGCTGTATGTGCCAGACCTGAATGCGGCGCAAAACCCGGCGAACAACTTCTCGCCGCTGTTCAAGATGGAGGGGGACAAGGTGCTGCGTCGTAAGGAGGTGAATGACTTGAACGACAAGCACTGGACGAATGATTGGTGGGGGTGGAGTACGTATTTGTTGTTGAAGGACTACAAGCCAAATACGCCGCGGCCTTGAGCCGGGGTCCGCTCCAGGCGTGCCTGATACCGCTCGTCAGAACTGTGAATTCTGACAGTATCAGCACATTTCCACCCCTCCTAACGTGATGAGGCCCGCACATGATGTGCGGGCCTTCACCTAACTTTCTTCCTGCTCAATGAGGCTTAATCATGGCTAACAACATTCAGGTTAAATTCAAAGGCAAAAAAAACAGCACTTCGAACGTCAAAATTGAGGAACTGCCCAATAAAGGCGATTACCTCAATATGGACGGTCAGGTATTGGAGGTTACCAAGAAGACGTTCCATTACGACGCCAATGGCAGCGTGACCGAAATCGAGTTCGACCTGGCCTGAGAACGCCAGCTTAACCCCGCTGCGCCTCCGCCTCTTCATGGGCATGGCGCAGCCGCTCCCGGCTATTGGTCAAATGCAACCGCATCGCCGCCCGCGCCGCGTCCGAATCCTGACGCGCGATCGCTTCATAAATCTCTTCATGCTCACGACTCAAACGCCCCATGTAGTGCTGCTGGTCATCATGGGCCAGGCGCGCCGAATTCAGGCGCGTACGCGGAATGATGCTGGTGCCCAGGTGGGTCATGATGTCGGTGAAGTAGCGGTTGCCGGTGGACAGTGCAATTTCCAGGTGGAATGCAAAATCGGACGCCACCGCATCGCCGGCGTGAGCCGCGCTTTCATTCAAGGCATCAAGCGCCGCGCGCATGGCGGCCAGTTGTTCGTCGCTGCGACGTAACGCGGCCAAGCCTGCGGATTCCACCTCCAGGCTGATCCGCAGCTCCAAGATCGCCAGCACATCCCGCAAGGTCACCACCGTGGCCGGGTCGATGCGGAAACCGCTCGGGCTGGGCGTATCCAGTACAAAGGTGCCGATACCATGACGGGTTTCGACCTGCCCCGCCGCCTGCAAGCGCGAGATGGCTTCACGCACCACCGTGCGGCTGACCCCATGGGCGTCCATGATCGCCGACTCGGTGGGCAATTTGTCGCCCCGCTTGAGCTGGCCGTCGCGGATCTGCTCGGACAACACCGTGACCAGTTCCTGGGCAAGGCTGCGGCGCTTGCGGGGAAGACGAGGGGCGATGTTGGCGTTTTCCATGATGAATCATCTTTCTCGGTGAGCTTGAGCACGCATCATAGCCCATGGTGGTTGTACGATCACCGTCCAGGCGCGACTTTCATCCCTATCCTTCGCGCAAAAAAATGCCCCGACACACGTCGAGGCATTTTCTCAGTGCTCCCCTGAGGGAACGCCCGTTATTTCACCACTTTCAAGCTCGGCCGGCCACTAGGGCGCGGTGGCTCGGAATCCGGTGGCGGCAAGTCATCGCCGCCTTCGTTTTCGATCGCTTCGTCATCCTCGAAAGGCGACTCCAGATCGAACACCATGCCTTGGCCGTTCTCCCGGGCATAGATGCCGAGGATGGCGCCAATCGGCACGAACAGCGTATGCGGCACGCCGCCGAAACGCCCTTCGAAGCTCACGGCTTCATTGTCCATGTGCAGGTGGCGCACGGCACTCGGCGATACGTTCAGCACAATCTGCCCGTCACTGGCAAAACCCTCCGGTACCTGAACCGCAGGAAATTCGGAATTGACCAGCATGTGCGGGGTGCAATCGTTGTCCACAATCCACTCATAGAGCGCGCGGACCAGGTAGGGTCGACTGGAGTTCATCAGCGGCTCCTTAAGCCTTAGCGCATATCGCGTTCGACACCAGACAGACTCGCCTGGAAAGCCTCACGCGCAAACTGGCGCTCCATGTAATCAAGCAGCGGCTTGGCAGGCCGCGGCAGTTCAATACCAAGTATCGGCAAACGCCAGAGTATCGGTAATAGGCAGCAATCCACCAAGCTTTGTTCCTCACTGAGGAAAAAAGGTTTATCGGCGAACAGCGGCGAAACGCCGGTCAGGCTTTCGCGCAATTCCTTACGCGCCTGTACACGTGCCGCCTCTTTGCTGCGGGTATCCAGAATCACATCCACCAGACCACACCAGTCACGCTGGATCCGATGGATCAGCAGCCGGCTGTTGGCACGCGCCACCGGGTACACCGGCAGCAAAGGCGGATGCGGGTAACGCTCATCCAGGTATTCCATCACGACGGTCGACTCCCACAACGCCAGGTCACGATCGACCAGGGTGGGCAAGCTGCCGTAAGGGTTCACTTCGATCAGTTTTGGCGGCTGACGGCCCGCCTCCACACTGATGATCTCGGCGCTGACACCCTTCTCTGCGAGCACGATGCGCACTCGGTGGGAATAGTGGTCGGCGGGGTCGGAGTAACAGGCCAACCGATTGGTCACGCCCATGGCGGTCCTCCTCGCTTGTTGAAATTATCGAAAGCTCAAAAACGAGCGCGCCCAGAGAGCATCTCTGTAACGTCCGGTTCAACCGATCGCTACGTCAGAGATGCCGCTGGGCGCGCAAGATTAACAGCAATTGCTTACAGTTGGATCAATGCACATCCTTCCAGTATTCGCGTTTGAGCAGATAGGCGAATACGAAGAAGAAGGCCAGGTACAGCAACACATACGTACCGATGCGCTGATGCTCCAGTTTGACCGGATTGGCCGAGTAGGCCAGGAAGGTCACGAGGTTCTTGACCTTCTCGTCGAACTGCTCGTCTGTCAACGAACCTGGGGTTTCTATCTTCAGTTGATCGCACGCTTCATGAGTCAAAGGTGTGCCGGTCAACGGATCGTATTGCTTCTTGCCGTCTTCAACGACCTGGATCTGCTTGCATCCTACCACTTGCTTGCCTTGCAGGCCGACCAGAACGTTAGGCATGCCGACGTTCGGGAACACACGGTTGTTCACGCCATACGGACGTGCCGGGTCTTCGTAGAAGGATTTCAGGTAGCCGTAGAGCCAATCGGTACCCCGCACACGGGCTACCAGGGTCAAGTCAGGCGGCGCTGCGCCGAACCAGGTCTTGGCGTCTGCAGGCTTCATGCCGATGGTCATGTGGTCGCCGATCTTGGCGCCCGTGAACACCAGCTTTTCCAGCATCATTTCATGGGGGATGCCAAGGTCATCGGCAACACGCTCGTAACGCTGGAACTTGGCGCTGTGGCAGCCCATGCAATAGTTGGCGAACGTGCGCGCGCCATCCTGCATGGCAGCCTTGTCAGACACGTCAATATCGACTTTTTCCAGCTCCGGTCCGCCATGCTCGGCAGCGAAGGACAGTAGCGGCAGTGCCGCAAGCATCAATGCAACGAATAATTTTTTCATCAGCCAGTCACCCTTTCCGGAACCGGTTTGGTCTTCTCGAGCCGGGTATAGAACGGCATCAGAATGAAGTAGGCGAAGTACAGGAAGGTGCAGACCTGCGACAGCAGCGTACGCTCTGGAGTCGGCGCCAAGACACCGAGTACACCCAGGATCACGAATGCAATGCAGAACACCCACAGCCAGATCTTGCTTAGCCAGCCCTTGTAGCGCATGGATTTGACCGGGCTGCGGTCAAGCCAAGGCAACACGAACAGCACCGCAATGGCCGCGCCCATGGCAATCACGCCCATGAGCTTGTCGGGGATCGCCCGCAAGATCGCGTAGAACGGTGTGAAGTACCAGACGGGGGCAATGTGCTCAGGTGTCTTGAAGGCGTTGGCCTGTTCGAAGTTAGGTTTCTCCAGGAAATAACCGCCCATCTCCGGGAAAAAGAACACGATCGAGCAGAACACGAACAGGAACACCACCACGCCGACAATGTCTTTCACGGTGTAGTAAGGGTGGAACGGAATGCCATCCAGCGGGATGCCGTTTTCGTCCTTGTGCTTCTTGATGTCCACGCCATCCGGGTTGTTGGAACCCACCTCGTGCAGCGCCAGGATGTGCAGTACCACCAGGCCCAGGATCACGATCGGCAAGGCCACCACGTGCAGGGCAAAGAAGCGGTTCAGGGTGATGCCCGAGATCAGGTAGTCACCCCGGATCCACTGGGTCAGGTCGTTGCCGATCACCGGGATCGCACCGAACAGCGAGATGATCACCTGGGCGCCCCAGTACGACATCTGGCCCCAGGGCAGCAGGTAGCCCATGAAGGCTTCAGCCATCAGCGCCAGGTAGATCAGCATGCCGAACACCCACACCAGCTCGCGGGGCTTCTGGTACGAGCCATAGAGCAGGCCGCGGAACATGTGCAGGTAGACGACGATAAAGAACGCCGACGCGCCCGTGGAGTGCAGCAGGCGCAGGATCGAGCCGTACTCGACGTCACGCATGATGTACTCGACCGAAGCAAACGCCTCTTCCGCCGACGGGGTGTAGCTCATCGTCAGCCAGACGCCGGTGACGATCTGGTTGACCAGCACCAGCAGTGCCAGGGAGCCGAAGAAGTAAAAGAAGTTGAAGTTTTTTGGCGCGTAATATTTGCTGAGATGGTCTTCCCACATTTTAGTGGCGGGGAAGCGCGCATCCACCCAATCCATGAACTTGCTCATCACGCGTTCTCCTTATCGAGGCCAATGACAATGAGGTCGTCAGTTTCGTAGGTGTGCGGAGGAACCGGCAGGTTCAAGGGAGCAGGCTGGGATTTGTAGACGCGGCCAGCGAGGTCGTAGTGGGAGCCGTGGCAGGGGCAGAAATAACCGCCGACCCAATCCTTGCCCAGGTCGACAGGGGCCACTTCCGGGCGGAAGGTAGGCGAGCAACCCAGGTGGGTACAGAGACCGACCAGTAGCAGGATCTCCGGCTTGATCGAACGCACTTCATTCTTGGCGTAGGCGGGTTGGTCGGACTTCTCGGATTGAGGGTCAGACAACTGGCCTTCGATCTTTTTGAGATTCCCCAGGATTTCCTCGGTACGACGAACAATGAAGACCGGCTGGCCGCGCCATTCAGCAATCATCTGCTGCCCTGGCTCGATCTTGCTGATATTCACCTTCACCGGTGCACCTGCGGCTTTCGCCTTGGCACTGGGAAACCATGACCCCACGAACGGGACCGCAGCCCCCACCGCTCCTGCAGCACCCACCACGGATGTGGCTGCTACCAAGAAGCGACGCCGGCCTGCATTCACGCCGTCATTGCTCATTCAGTCCTCTCCCATCAGCTTTTTGGCCTGTTAAATCAGGCGTCTACTAAGTGTTGAATCTTTACTTATAAAAATTTTGACGGATGGTAATGAAAAGCCCCACGTATGACAAGGGAATTGCCGGGAGCTCAGCCTCCAGGCCTTGTAGTATAGGGGGTCTACGGATGTGGCAAGTTGTCACGCACAAATTTATGCATAAATCGCAGGCAATAAAAAACGCCCAGCTCCGCGAAGGGGCTGGGCGTTTCTGTGGAACGTAAAGCGAATTAACGCTTCGAGTACTGCGGACGCTTACGCGCTTTACGCAGACCGACTTTCTTACGTTCAACTTCACGGGCATCGCGAGTCACGAAGCCAGCTTTGCGCAGAGCGCCACGCAGGGTTTCGTCGTACTGCATCAGAGCGCGAGTGATACCGTGGCGGATTGCGCCAGCTTGACCACTTACACCGCCACCGATAACGGTGACGTAGATGTCGAACTTTTCAACGGTCTCGGTCAATTCCAGCGGCTGACGAACTACCATGCGGGCAGTTTCGCGGCCGAAGAAGTTGTCCAGGGAGCGGTTGTTGATCGAGATGTTACCAGTACCCGGACGCAGGAAAACGCGAGCGGTTGCGGTTTTGCGACGGCCAGTGCCGTAATTTTGAGTCGCCGACATAATGAACTATTCCGTTAAAACTTCAGTTCTTGGGGCTGCTGAGCAGCATGAGGGTGTACAGCGCCCGCATAGACTTTCAGCTTGCGAAACATATCGCGACCCAGTGGGCCCTTAGGCAGCATGCCTTTGACCGCGATTTCGATCGGGGCTTCAGGCTTCTTGGCAATCAGGCCTTCGAAGTTGGAAGACTTGATACCGCCTGGGAAACCGGAGTGACGGTAGTACATTTTGTCGCTTGCTTTGTTGCCGGTTACACGAACCTGCTCAGCGTTGATGATCACGATGTAGTCACCGGTGTCAACGTGAGGGGTGTACTCAGGCTTGTGCTTGCCACGCAGACGGCTGGCGACTTCAGTGGCCAGACGACCCAGGGTCTGACCAGCGGCGTCGACGACAAACCAGTCGCGCTGAACTGTTTCCGGTTTTGCAGTAAAAGTTGTCATTCTTTAATAGCCTCAGGGGCCGCCCTGTAAATTAGACGGCGGATCTTACTGAATAGTGCGTACTTTGACAAGTCAAAGGCAGCCGGATACAGACGCTATCGGGGGCTCGGGTCGGCGCGTCCGTTCAACGGCAAGATTCTTCGGCAGGCGGCGCATCACTTCCACTGCAGAAAGAGGTGGGCAATTATGCAGATTGCGAAAAAAAATTCAACCTGCTTTTATGATTGTTTTCCCTGAAGGAGTACCCGATGGATTATCGACAGCTGGGCCGTACGGATCTGAACGTGAGCGCGATAGCCTTGGGCACCATGACCTGGGGCGAGCAGAACAGCGAGGCAGAGGCCTTCGCACAGATCGAGCGGGCCAAGGCCGCGGGGATCAACTTCCTCGACACGGCGGAAATGTACCCGGTGCCGCCCAAGGCCGACACCTATGCCACCACCGAGCGTTACATCGGCAATTACTTCAAAAGTCGTGGCGACCGTGCCGACTGGGTCCTGGCGAGCAAGATCGCCGGCCCCGGCAACACCATCGACTATATCCGCGATGGCCACCTGCGCCACAACCGCAAGCACATCGTCGACGCCCTGGATGCCAGCCTCAAACGCTTGCAGACCGACTGGATCGACCTCTACCAGTTGCACTGGCCGGAACGCAGCACCAATTTCTTCGGCCAACTGAGCTACAAGCACAAGGACGAAGACGATCTCACCCCGCTGGAGGAAACCCTCGAAGCGCTGGACGAGCAAGTCAAGGCGGGCAAGATTCGCCACATCGGCCTGTCCAACGAAACCCCATGGGGCACCATGAAATTCCTGGCACTGGCCGAAGCCCGTGGCTGGAGCCGTGCGGTGTCGATCCAGAATCCCTACAACCTGCTCAACCGTAGCTTTGAGGTAGGTTTGGCGGAAGTCGCGATTCGTGAACAGTGCGGCCTGCTGGCGTATTCGCCGCTGGCGTTTGGCATGCTCAGTGGCAAATACGAAGGTGGCGCACGCCCGGCCAAGGCCCGGTTGACCGAGTACAGCCGCTTCAGCCGTTACTTCAACCCGCAGTCGGAAGCGGCGTGCAGCCGTTATGTGGCGTTGGCACGGGAACACGGCCTGGACCCGGCGCAGATGGCGCTCGCGTTCGTGACCCAGCAGCCGTTCGTGACCAGCAACATCATTGGCGCCACCAGCCTGGAGCAACTGGACAGCAACATTGCCAGTGCCGACCTGAAACTCTCGAAAGAGGTTTTGGAAGGGATTGAGGCGATTCAGAAGGATCATCCGAACCCAGCGCCTTGATGGACCCTTAAGCCGCCTTCGCGGGCAAGCCCGCTCCCACATTTGAATGTATTCACAAATCAAAGTGTGGGAGCGGGCTTGCCCGCGAAGAGGCCTTCAACAAGACTAAAGGTCAAAGCGCCCGCGCAATGATCTCCTTCATGATCTCGTTGGTCCCCGCGTAGATCCGCTGCACCCGCGCATCCGCCCACGCCCGTGCAATCGGGTATTCCCACATAAAGCCGTAGCCGCCGTGCAACTGCACGCACTCATCGAGCACCTTGCATTGCAAGTCCGTGGCCCAATACTTGGCCATCGCCGCCGTGGGCACATCCAGCTTGCCTTCCAGGTGCAGCGCCATGCATTTGTCGACGAACACACGGCCAATCTGAATCTCGGTGGCCATTTCCGCCAACTTGAAGCGAGTGTTCTGGAAATCCGCAATCGCCTTGCCGAATGCCTTACGCTCGCGGGTGTATTCCAGGGTCCACTCCAGCGCTGCCTCGGCGGATGACAACGCGCCAATCGCTACCGTCAGTCGCTCCTGGGGCAACTCCTGCATCAAATACGCGAAGCCCATGCCGGCCTGGCCCAGCAGGTTTTCCTTGGGCACCCGCACATCCTGGAAGAACAGCTCCGACGTGTCCTGGGCTTTCATGCCGACTTTCTCCAGGCGCTTGCCTTTGTCGAAGCCCGGCGTGTCGGCCTCCACCAGAAACAGGCTGGTGCCCTTCGCGCCAGCCTTGGGATCGGTCTTGGCTACCACAATCACCAACTCCGCGAGATAGCCATTGGTAATGAAGGTCTTGGAGCCATTGATCACGTATTCGTCACCGTCCAGCACCGCCGTGGTCTTCACGCCTTGCAGGTCGGAACCGGCGCCCGGCTCGGTCATGGCAATGGCCGTGACCATTTCGCCGGAGATCAGCTTGGGCAAATATTTGTGCTTCAGCGCCTCACTGCCGTAATGCAGGATGTACGGCGCAACAATGTCCGAATGCAGGGAAAAACCGATACCGGTCAGGCCCAGCCGGCTGATCTCTTCAATGACCACCGCGCTGTAGAGAAAGTCCGCACCCAGCCCGCCATATTCCTCCGGCAGATGGGAACACAGCATGCCCGCCTCCCCGGCCTTGTTCCATAAGCGACGGTCGATATAGCCCTGCTTCTCCCAGTGTCCATGAAACGGCGCGGCATCTTTTTCGAGGAAGGTGCGCACGCTCTCGCGGAAGAGTTCGTGTTCCGGGCTGAACAAGGTTCTGGGAATCATGGGTCACCTGCGTGGATTGTCGGACAAGGACGAGCCCACAGAGACTATGCCGCGAAGGCATCACGGGACACTGGACACATGCGACAAAAAATAAGACGATCCAGCCGTCTGGTGACCACTTTCCCCTATAAGAATAAATGAAATTATGTCTAACCAAATCTCCACGCCGTTGCGGCGCGTCAGCATTTTGGCCATTGATCGGGTATTCGCTTCAACCCTCATGCAAGCCAAGGATTTCTTCCACCTCGCCAGCCTGCGGTACGGCAAACAGCAAGGCCTGGGCCTGACCCCCGCGTTTGAAACGCGCCTGGTCAGCCCCGACGGGCAATCGGTGCGCAGCTTCAGCGATGTGATCATGCCGGTGGACGGCGGCCTGGAAGACGCCGACATCATCGTGCTACCGGCTTTCTGGGATGACTTCGACGCCCTCTGCACCCGCTACCCCCAGGTGCTGCCATGGTTACGTGCGCAACACGCACGCGGCGCCGTGTTGTGCGGCGAAGCCACCGGGGTGTTCTGGCTGGCCGAAGCCGGCCTGCTCGATGGCAAGGAAGCGACCACCTATTGGCGCTTCTTCAACGCGTTCACCGAACGCTTTCCCCAGGTACAGCTCAACCAGGACAAGCACCTCACCGACGCCGACAACCTGTATTGCGCCGGCGGCACCACCTCGGCGTGCGACCTCTATATCTACCTGATCGAACGCTTCTGCGGCGCCAACATCGCCCAGGCGGTGGCCCGCGACATTCTCTACGAAGTGCAGCGCAGCTATTCGCCTGGACGCATTGGGTTTGGCGGGCAGAAGTTACACCAGGACGTGATCATCCTGCAGATCCAGCATTGGCTCGAAGAGCACTTCGCCGACAAATTCCGCTTCGAAGACGTGGCCCGGGAACACGGCATGAGCATTCGCAATTTCATGCGTCGCTTCCAGACCGCTACCGGCGACAAGCCGCTGCATTACCTGCAACGTCTGCGCATCGAGACGGCCAAGGGATTGCTCTCGGGCAGCCGCAAGAGCATCAAGACCATCAGTTATGAAGTGGGTTATGACGATGCGAGTTTCTTTGCCAGGCTGTTCCGACAGCACACCGAACTGTCGCCAAACCAGTACCGCCAGCAATTCCAGCAGGCCGCGTAACTCCAGCAAGCCGCGTAACCAAGGGTGCACAGAAACCAAAATGTGGGAGGGGGCTTGCCCCCGATGGCAGCGTGTCAGTCACTGTAGATATTGACTGAACCACCGCTATCGGGGGCAAGCCCCCTCCCACATTTGTGTTGGGTTGCTGCTAAGGTTTGTGCCCGCGCGACAGGAACTCGTGGGACTGCATTTCCAGCAAGCGACTCAGCGTGCGCTGGAACTCGAAGTTCAAGCGCCCGCCGGTGTACAGATCCTTCAGCTCGACTTCCGCCGAAATGATCAGCTTGACGTTACGGTCGTAGAACTCGTCGACCATGTTGATAAAACGTCGTGCGATGTCGTCGGTGGTCACGCTCATCTGCTCCACGCCGCTCAAGATCACCGCATGGAAGATCTTGCCCAGTTCGATGTAGTCGTTCTGGCTACGCGGGCCGTCGCACAGCTGGCGGAATTCGAACCAAGCCACGTCATCGCAAGTACGCAGCGCGATGATTTCGCGGTTCTCGATCATCAGCTTGTCGTTTTCCACCGCCTGGGTGCATTCCGGCGTGAGGGCGCGGAAGCTCTTCTTCAGGCTTTCGTGCGCCGCTTCGTTCAGCGGGAAGTGGAACAGCTCCGCTTGCTCCAGGTGACGCAGGCGGTAGTCGACGCCGCTGTCGACGTTGACGATTTCGGTGTTCTGCTTGATCAGCGCAATGGCCGGCAGGAAGCGCGCGCGCTGCAGGCCGTCCTTGTACAAGCCGTCGGGCACGATGTTCGAGGTGGCGACCAGGGTCACGCCGTTCTTGAACAGCTCTTCCATCAGGGTGCCGAGGATCATGGCATCGGTGATGTCGGAGACGAAGAACTCATCGAAGCAGATCACCCGGGCTTCTTCGGAGAAGCGCTTGGCGATGATGGTCAGCGGGTTTTTCTCGCCCGGCAGGGTCTTCATCTCTTCGTGCACGCGCTTCATGAAGCGGTGGAAGTGCGTCCGTACTTTTTCCTTGAACGGCAACGCTTCGAAGAACGTGTCGACCAGGTAAGTCTTGCCCCGCCCCACGCCGCCCCAGAAATACAGGCCCTTGACCGGCGTATGGTCTTTCTTGCCAAACAGCTTGCTGAGCATCCCCGGCTTGCTTTGCGAGGCCGCAACCAGGTCGTCGTACAGGCGCTGCAAATGACGCACCGCCGTTTCCTGGGCCGCGTCATGGAAGAATTCAGGGCGTTTCAGATCAGCTTGATATCGTTCTAGGGGCGTCATAATTTCGTTAGCAAGGCAACAAAAACGGGCCGTCACTGTAACGACGGCCCCGGATAATGGCAATCAACCCTTGGTCGGGTTAATCCTCGAGGGGGGTCAACGCAACGCGCAGAGCGGCGATGGCAGCATCACGGGACGCTTCGTCGGCGAACTCGGCGCTGTCGGCCACTGCGGCGCCGTCCAGCCATACACTGAAGCTCAGGGCCTCGGTGCGTACGTCCAGCCCATCGCCGCTTTGCAGTTGCTTGGTCACCGCGCCCGCCGCTTTACCGTCAGCAAAGTTTCGCGACAGCAGCAGTTGCTCACCCTCGGCCGCCAGCAGGCGGAAGCGGAAGCTGCCGTCGTCTTCACGGAAGCTCACGAAGCGCGCGGCTTTTGCAGCTTTCTTCTTGGTCGCGACCGGCGCTGCGATCGGGTTGACGAACGAACGCAGGCCTACCGCCTCGCGCAGCTCGGCCAGGAAAGGTGCCGCCACGGCACGGGCCTTGTTGGCGCCGACCAGCAGCAGGTCTTCCATGTCCGACGGGCGCGACATCAATTGATGGTAACGCTCGCGGGCTTCGCCAAGCTGGCCGTCCAGCAGTTGGAACAGACGATTCTTCGCCTCGCCCCAGCCCAGCCCTTGCAGCAGTTCGGCACGGAACTCTTCTTCCTGGGCCTTGCTGGCAAACGCCTGGTACAGGGTGAACAGGTGCGAATTGTCCGGGTCCTTGGCTTCGCCCGGCGCGCGGGAGTCGGTGACGATGCGCGAGATCGCGTCCTTCATGTCCTTGGCGCTGGTGAACAACGGAATGGTGTTGTCATAGCTCTTGGACATCTTGCGACCATCCAGGCCCGGCAAGGTGGCGACGCTTTCTTCGATCAACGCCTCGGGCATGGTGAAGAATTCTTTACCGTTACCGAACAGGTGGTTGAAGCGCTGGCCGATGTCGCGGGCCATTTCCACGTGCTGGATCTGGTCGCGACCCACCGGCACCTTGTGCGCGTTGAACATCAGGATGTCCGCCGCCATCAGCACCGGGTAGCTGTAGAGGCCCATGCTGATGCCCGCATCCGGGTCTTCGCCGGCTTCCACGTTCTTGTCTACCGAGGCCTTGTACGCATGGGCGCGGTTGAGCAGGCCCTTGGCGGCAACGCAAGTGAGCAGCCAGGTCAGCTCGGGGATTTCCGGGATGTCGGACTGGCGGTAGAAGGTCACCCGGTTCACGTCCAGGCCACCGGCCAGCCAGGTCGCGGCGATTTCCATGCGCGAACGCTGGATGCGCTGCGGGTCATCGCATTTGATCAGGGCGTGGTAGTCGGCCAGGAAGTAAAAGGAGTCGGCATTGGCGTCCTGGCTGGCAAGGATCGCCGGGCGGATCGCACCGGCGTAGTTGCCCAGGTGCGGCGTGCCGGTGGTGGTGATGCCGGTGAGGATACGGGTACGAGTCGTCATGGGTAATCGCTTATCAGACTGCTATCAATTCGAAAGTCGCGGCAGCACCAGATCCTTCAGATCGGTGAGCTTGCCGTGAAAAAAGTGTCCGCATTCTGCCACTTTCAGCAGCTCATGGGGGCGATTCAAGGCGGCGGACCAAGCGTAGACGGTCTGCGGGTCGACCACTTCGTCGGTTTCCGGCTGGATCAGCGTCAATGGGCAGCCCTGGGGAAGCGCATCGGTATCGCGAAGACGCATCACCGCCGCCGCAACCATGAACAAATGTGACAGTTTTTCACCCTTGGCTTCCAAGCGCCCGCCGAGGCTGGCAGCGACGTAGCCACCGAAGGAAAAACCGAGCAAGGTGATCGGCAGGTCCGGGTGTTTTTCCCGCAGCCAAGTGGCGGCCGCTTCGGCGTCATCCACTTCGCCGGTGCTCATATCGTGGGTGCCGGCGCTCGCGCCAACGCCACGGTAATTGAAACGCAAGGTAATCAAACCGGCATCGCGAGCGGTGCGTTGCAGGGTCGATACAACTTTATTGAGCATGGTCCCGCCTTGCACCGGGTTGGGGTGGCAGATCAGCGCCAGGCCACGTGGCTCGGGGTGATCCAGGTACAAGGCTTCCAATTGGCCTACCGGGCCATCGATCAAAACGGGGGTTTCACGCATGAGCAAGAGATGAACTCCGTGACCTCACAAAGGGTCGACTCGTCTAGCTAAAAGTCTGTGCATGGCATCATTGCGAGCTTAATCGCGGTATACAGCGCAGGTTTGAGCCGTTAACGTAAAGCAAAGCCGTTTATAGAGGAAGGACTCGTGGAACACTCGCTCTTAGTTTGGTTGTTGCCGACTCTTGCCCTGGTTGCCGGTGTCGCCATTGGTTTCCTGGTTGCTCGCTTGCTGCCGAATGCCGCGCCTAACCGCACGCAGCGTCAGTTGGATGACATTCAGGAACGTTTTGACAGTTATCAGAACGAGGTTGTTACCCACTTCAACAGCACCGCGACCCTGGTCAAGAAGCTCACCCAGAGCTACCAGGAAGTACAGGATCACCTCGCCGATGGCGCCAACCGCCTGGCCCTCGACGACATCACCCGTCAGCGCCTGCTGGCCGCGCTGCATTCCGATGCACCGCAAACCCCACGGGAACGCCTGACCCCGCCACGGGAAAACCAGGAGCCACCACGGGACTACGCGCCAAAAACGCCGAACGCTCCAGGCATGCTGGATGAGCATTACGGTTTGAAGAAGTAACCTGATTCTCAAACACTAAAAAGCCCGGCTGATCGATGATCAGCCGGGCTTTTTTGTGAGTCTCACAAACAACATCAATCAAATGGGGGAGCGGGCTTGCTTGCGAAAGCGGTGGGTCAGTCAGCACATCGGTAACTGATAGACCCTATTCGCGAGCAAGCCCGCCCCCGCATTGACCGAGTTTGACCTTACGCCAATTGCTGTTCTTGCAAGCGCCCACCCTCGATGCGCACATGCCGCCCATGGAAGCGCTTGAGGCTGCTGCGATGGCCGACGCTGACGATGCTCAGCCCCGGCAACTCATCGATCAACGCCTGATACAGCGTCGCTTCATCCTCTTCATCCATCGCCGACGTGGCTTCGTCCATGTACAGCCATTGCGGCGCGAACAACAAGGCACGGGCAAAAGCCAGGCGTTGCTGCTCGCCCGGCGAGAGCATGCGCTGCCAGTGGTTGGCTTCCTCCAGCCGGCCGACCAGATGAGGCAGGCGGCAGGTTTCCAGGACCTGTGCATAACGTTCTGCCGGGTAGACGCTGTCGTCCTGTGGATAACTCAATACGGCCTTCAGCGTGCCGATCGGCAAGTAGGGCTTTTGTGGCAGGAACAGGTAACGCTTGGCCGGTAGACGAATGCTGCCGTGGCCGGCGGGCCAGAGATGCCCCATCGCGCGCAACAAGGTACTTTTGCCGCTGCCGGAACGGCCACTGAGCATCACACGCTGCCCCGGCTCAACGATCATATGGGCGTCGGTCAGCAGGTGGCGGCCATCGACCAGATCCATGCCCAGCCCCTGCACCACCAGGCGTTCGCCCTCGACGCATACATCGATGGCCGCTGGACGTTGCTCGTTGTCACGCATGGCCTGCTGAAAGCTCAGCAGACGGTCACTGGTCGCGCGCCAGCCGGCCAGGTCCGAGTACGCGCTGATAAACCAGCTGAAGTTGCCTTGCACGTTGCCGAACGCCGAGTTGATTTGCATCAGCTCACCCAACTCGATCTTGCCGGAGAAATAGCGCGGTGCTGCCACGATAAACGCAAACACGGTGGCAATCTGTTCGTAACCGGCAGTGAAAAACGTCAGGCGCTTGGACACCTTCATGATGTCCCAGTAGTTATGCCAGACCTTCCCGAAGCGAGCACTCAAGCGTTGATTCTCGTTGGGCTCGCCGTTGTACAGGGCGATACTTTCGGCGTTCTCCCGCACCCGCACCATCGAAAAACGCAGGTCTGCTTCGAAACGTTGTTGTTGGTTGCTCAAGCCGATCAAACGGCGACCGATCAGATGGGTCAACCAGCTGCCGACTGCCGCGTAAACCAAGGCACACCAGAACATGTAGCCTGGAATAGTGATACCGAAGACGTCGATGCTGCCCGACACGCCCCACAGGATGATCGAGAACGACACCAGGCTCACCACATTGCGCAGCAGGCCTAGGCCAAGGCTCAAGGTGTTCGAGGTAAAGCTATTGAGGTCTTCGGAAATCCGCTGGTCAGGGTTATCGGTGTAGCCGCCCTGCTCCAGCTGGTAGTAATTCTTGTGGCCCAGCCACCGTGCAAAATACTTTTCGGTCAACCACGCCCGCCAGCGAATGGTCAGCATCTGTGTCAAATAGAGACGGTACACCGCGCCAAGAATCGCCACGGTGGCGATGCCGCAGAAATAGCCGATCTGTTGCCAGAAGGCGGCGGTGTCCTTGTTCTCCAGGGCGTTGTAAAAATCCTTGTACCAGTGGTTGAGCCACACGGAGATCGCCACGCTGAACAGCGACAAACCGATCACCACCGCCAGCAACAACCAGGCCTTGCCCTTCTCTTCACTGCGCCAATAGGGCGTGATCATCGCCCAGGTGCGGCGGAAGAATTGCCCACGCACCGCGTCGTTGACCGCGGAGTACTCAGCGTTCGGATTCATCGTTCAGGCTCGGTAGGAAAAAGATGACACGCTTTCGAACCGATCATAGTGGATCGGTTCGGGACTCCGTGCGGCCTGAAGCAGCTTGTTCAGCTGTTGTTCAGATCAGGCTCAGCGGCGGACCGGGCGCTTCTGCAGCTTGCGCTGCAAGGTACGGCGGTGCATGCCCAGGGCGCGGGCAGTGGCGGAGATGTTGCCTTCGTGCTCGGTCAGCACGCGCTGGATGTGTTCCCACTGCAGGCGGTCCACCGACATCGGGTTTTCCGGCACCAGGGTGTCCAGGTCGGCGTGCTCGGAGAGCAAGGCCGCCAGTACGTCGTCGGCGTCCGCCGGTTTGCACAGGTAGTTGCAGGCGCCGCGCTTGATCGCCTCGACGGCCGTGGCAATGCTGGAGTAACCGGTGAGGATCACCACGCGCATTTCCGGGTCGAGCTCCAGCAGCTTGGGCAGCAGCACCAGGCCGGAGTCGCCGTCCATTTTCAGGTCGAGCGCCGCGTAGTCCGGCAGGTCGGCCTGGGCGATGGTGAAGCCCTCCTCGGCAGACCCTGCAGTGCTGACACGGAAACCGCGACGGCTCATGGCGCGCGCCATCACGCGGGTAAAGGTGGCGTCGTCATCTACCAGCAACAGGTGCGGCAGTTCTTCGCCTTCGACTTGGATCTCGTCACTCATCGATATCTCCTCGTGCGACACGGGGCAGGCGCAGCTCGGTGAGCGTGCCACCTTCCTCATGACTATAGAGCTTCACTGAGCCGCCCGCGCGGGTCACGCTGGCCTTGCTCAAAAACAGGCCGAGGCCGAAGCCTTTGCCCTTGGTGGTAAAGAAGGGTTTGCCGATCTGCTCGGCAATGGCCAGCGGCACACCCGCGCCGTGGTCGCGAATGCTGATGGTCACGTCTTCGGCGTCCCAGTCCAATTGCACGCCCAGGCCGTCGGGGCAGGCGTCGGCCGCATTGTTCAGCAGGTTGAGCAGCGCCTGGGTCAGATCCGGTGGCGGCGCCATGCGCGGCACGCTGCCCTGGCCCAGCAGGTGGAAACGGTAACTGGCTTCGGGACGCATCAGGTGCCAGCGGTTCAGGGCTTCGTCGAGCCACAGGGTCACGTCCTGCATCTCCACTGCCAGGCGGCGATTGGCTTCGGCGGCGCGTACCAGTTGCTGCAACGTCTGCTTGCATTGCTTGACCTGTTCGCGCAGCACGCCGAGATCTTCCTGCAGCGCCGGGTCGTGATGGTCCTGGGTCATTTCGTTGAGCAGCACGCTCATGGTGGCCAAAGGTGTGCCCAGTTCATGGGCGGCGCCGGCAGCCTGGGTGGCAACGGCCAGCAACTGCTGGTCGCGCAGGCCTTCTTCACGGCGAATGGCGCGCAATTCTTCCTGGCGGCGCAGTTCTTCGGCCATGCGCGCGGCGAAGAACGTGATCACTGCGGCGGACAGGGCAAAACTCAGCCACATGCCGTAGATCTGCAGGTTTTCCCGGGCAATCGGAAAGGTTTGCAGCGGGTAGAACCGTGCCAGCAGCAAGGTGTAAAGCGTCAAGGCGATGCCCGACAGCACCACCGAGTAGCGCCACGGCAACGTCACCGCGGCGATGGTCAGGGGCACCAGGTAATACGAAACAAACGGATTGGTGGAACCGCCGGAGAAATACAGCAACACACTGTGGATAAACAGGTCGCAGGCCAGTTGCAGGGCGTATTCCAGCTCGGTCACCGGCCAGGTGGTGCGCAACCGGATCGCGGTAAACGCACAGAGCACGGTGGAGAAACCCAGGGTCACACCCAGTTGCAGCCACGGCAGCGGCAGCAAGTCGAACCAATAGGCGAGCCCAACGGAGCCGGCCTGTGCGGCCAGTACCAAGGTACGGATGAACGTCAGGCGCCAGAGGTTCTGGCGAGTGGCGGAAGTCAGTTTTACGGCGGCGAGCATGTGCTCTCCCGGTGAGCGCTGCAGGCGGATCGGCAGGAGTATAAACGAAGCAGGCAAGCTGGCACGGCGCGTGTGGCTCTTTGCCGCAGGCCAGGCAAATGACCGTTCGTCGGCATCACCACAACTTGTAGCGAATGTGTAAACCCGAAGAACCCGATGTCACCGTCTACAGTCATACCGAACACGACTATCTCAAGGAGCTTCCATGTCTCGTTTCACTCGCAGTGCAGCCGCCCTCACCCTCAGCGTCGGCACTCTGGTCAGCCTGCCAGCACTGGCCGCTGACGCACTGAACTACAACCAGATTTCCCTGCGCGCCGAGGTCAGCCAGGAGGTGGCCCGCGACAAGATGATCGTGACCCTGTACACCGAATCCCAGAACAGCGACCCGGCCAAGCTCGCCGCCGAAATCACCACCACCATGAACAAGGCCCTGGGCCAGGCCCGTGAAGTCAAAGGCGTGACCCTGCGCCAGGGCAGCCGCAACAGCTACCCGATCTACGACAGCAAGAACCAGAAAATCACCGGCTGGCGTGAACGCGCCGAACTGCGCCTGGAAAGCGCAGACTTCCCGGCGCTGTCCAAGCTCACCGGCGAACTGCAGAGCACCCTGAAAATGGACAACATGGAGTTCTCCATCGCCGACGCTACGCGTAAGTCCAGCGAAGATGCGCTGCTCAAAGATGCGGTCGCCGCGTTCAAAGCACGCGCACAATTGGCCACCGATGCGTTGGGTGGCAAGGGTTACAAGATCGTCAACCTGAACTTCAACACCAACGGCTACCCGATGCCCTATGCCCGTGGCGGCATGATGATGAAAGCCGCCATGGCCGATTCGGCACCTACGCCAGAAGTGGAAGCCGGCACCAGCCAAGTCAACATGAGCGCCGATGGCGTGATTGAAGTGCAGATGCCGTGACCCCTACCTGATAAACCTGAACGGCGTTACCCTCGGTAGCGCCGTTTTCGTTTGGGCAGCTTACATATGCCTGCCACTTCAGGGGTCTCCATGGAAAGAATCGCCTTAAAACCGCTCCTCCTCGCTGCCGGCCTGCTGGCCTGCATGCCGCTGGCCCAGGCGGCCAGTACCCTGGTCTACTGTTCCGAAGCCAGCCCCGCCGGTTTCGACCCCAGCCAGTACACCAGCGGCACCGATTTCGATGCGTCCGCCGAAACCGTGTTCAACCGCCTGACCCAGTTCAAGCGCGGCGGCACCGAAGTCGAACCTGGCCTGGCGACAAGCTGGGATATCTCCCAAGACGGCCTGACCTACACCTTCCACCTGCGCGATGGCGTCAAGTTCCACACCACCGATTTCTTCAGCCCTACCCGCGATTTCAACGCGGATGATGTGCTGTTTACCTTCAATCGCCTGCTCGATGCGCAAAGCCCATTTCGCCAGGCCTACCCCTCCGAGTCGCCGTACTTCACCGACATGGGGTTGAACACCACGATCAAGAGCGTCGACAAACTCGATGACCACACCGTGCGGTTCAACCTGAACAACGTCGATGCGTCGTTCGTCCAGAACCTGGCCATGAGCTTCGCCTCGGTGCAGTCCGCCGAGTACGCCGCGCAACTGCTCAAGCAAGGCAAGGCCGAAGAGATCAACCAGAAACCGGTGGGCACCGGGCCGTTCGTGTTCAAGCGCTACCAGAAGGATTCGCAGATCCGTTACGTGGCCAATAAACAGTATTGGAAACCCGAGGACGTGAAGCTCGACAACCTGGTGTTTGCCATCACCCCGGATGCGGCGTCGCGCCTGCAGAAGCTCAAGGCCGGCGAATGCCAGGTCAGCGGTTACCCGCGCCCTGCAGATATCGAGGTGATGAAGCAGGACCCGAACCTGCATGTGCTGCAACAAGCCGGTTTCAACCTGGGTTTCCTGGCCTATAACGTGACCCACCCACCACTTGATCAGCTCAAGGTGCGTCAGGCCCTGGACATGGCCATCGACAAGCCGGCGATCATCAAGGCCGTGTACCAGAGCGCCGGACAATTGGCGCAGAATGCCCTCCCTCCGGCGCAGTGGTCTTATGACCCCACCATCAAGGATGCACCCTATGACCCGACCAAGGCCAAGGCGCTACTAAAAGAAGCAGGGGTTGCACCCGGTACCACCGTCAACCTGTGGGCAATGACCGTACAACGCGCGTCCAACCCGAACGCGCGCATGTCGGCACAAATGATCCAGCAGGATTGGGAAAAGGTCGGCATCAAGGCCAATATCGTCAGTTATGAGTGGGGCGAATACATCAAACGCGCCAAAAATGGCGAGCATGACGCGATGATTTATGGCTGGACCGGCGACAACGGTGACCCGGATAACTGGCTCGGCGTGCTCTACAGTTGTGCTGCGGTCAAGGGCAGCAACTACGCCAAATGGTGTAACCCGGCCTACGACAAACTCGTGCAGCAGGCCAAGGTCAGCAACGACCGCGAACAGCGCATCAAGTGGTATCAACAGGCACAGAAAATCCTTAAGGAACAAGTACCTATAACGCCTATTGCGAACTCGACGGTTTTCCAGCCGCTGCGCAAGGAAGTCAAAGACTTCAAGATCAGCCCCTTTGGGCTGACGCCGTTCTATGGCGTGAGTCTAGATAAGTAACAGCAACGCCCCAACCGAGTGCGCTAGACGCCTCGGTTGGTCATTTTTGGTGCACCTCCTGCACCGAAAAAACCCTCAAAATATGCGCAAATATGTACAAACTTTCATAATTGCGACATTCCTGTACGTTCGTACCACTGTTTCAGCCTCGCGACGGTTCAGCATCTTGCAATGGGTATGGCGCCTGCATAAGTATCCGCAGGCCGACTCACGAGGTCGCCCTCACCACCAAAAATGACAACAAATCATGAGGCCAACATGCTTAAACACGCAGTCATTCCGTTAATTGTTAGCGCTGGCCTTATGGCCGCAGCTCCTTTCGCCCAAGCGGCGACTAACCTGGTGTTCTGCTCCGAAGGGAGCCCGGCCGGTTTCGACCCAGGCCAGTACACCACCGGAACAGACTTCGATGCCTCGGCCGAAACCATGTTCAACCGCCTGACCCAGTTCGAACGCGGCGGTACCGCTGTGATTCCTGGGCTCGCCACCAGCTGGGACGTGTCCCCGGATGGCTTGACCTACACCTTTCACCTGCGTGATGGCGTCAAGTTCCACACCACTTCGTACTTCAAGCCGACCCGTACCTTCAATGCCGATGACGTACTGTTCACGTTCAATCGCATGATCAACAAGGACGATCCGTTCCGCAAAGCCTACCCCACCGAGTTCCCGTACTTCACGGACATGGGGATGGACACCAACATCAAGAACATCGAGAAAGTCGACGAGCACACTGTCAAGTTCACCCTTGGCACCGTGGACGCCGCTTTCATCCAGAACCTGGCAATGAGCTTCGCCTCGATCCAGTCGGCTGAATACGCCGCTCAACTGCTCAAGGAAGGCAAGCCTGCGGACATCAACCAGAAGCCGATCGGCACTGGCCCGTTCGTGTTCAAGAGCTACCAGAAAGACTCGAACATCCGTTACACCGGCAACAAGGACTACTGGAAACCTGAAGACGTGAAGATCGACAACCTGATCTTCGCTATCACTACCGACCCGTCGGTGCGTATCCAGAAACTCAAGAAAAACGAATGCCAGATCACCCTGTTCCCACGTCCGGCCGACCTCAAGGCGCTGGGCGATGACAAGGACCTGAAACTGCCGCACCAGGCCGGTTTCAACCTGGGCTACATCGCTTACAACGTCATGGACAAGGTCAAGGGCAGCGACCAGCCAAACCCACTGGCCGACCTGCGCGTACGCCAGGCGCTGGACATGTCGGTGAACAAGCAGCAGATCATCGACTCCGTCTACCAGGGCGCCGGCCAGCTGGCTGTCAACGCCATGCCACCGACCCAATGGTCGTACGACACCACCATCAAGGATGCCAAGTACGACCCTGAGAAAGCCAAGTCGCTGCTCAAGGAAGCGGGCATCAAGGAAGGTACCGAAATCGTTCTGTGGGCCATGCCGGTTCAGCGTCCGTACAACCCGAACGCCAAGCTGATGGCTGAAATGCTGCAGAACGACTGGAAGAAGATCGGTCTCAACGTGAAGATCACCAGCTACGAGTGGGGCGAGTACATCAAGCGCTCCAAAGGTGGCGAGAACCAGGCCATGATCATTGGTTGGAGCGGTGACAATGGTGACCCGGACAACTGGCTGAACGTGCTGTTCGGCTGCGACTCGCTGTCCGGTAACAACTTCTCCAAATGGTGCGACAAGAAATTCGACGGCATCGTGAAAGAAGCCAAGGCTACGTCGGACGTCGCCAAACGCACCGAGCTGTATAAGCAGGCGCAACATATCCTCAAAGATGCTGTCCCGATGACACCTATCGCGCACTCGACGGTGTATCAACCCATGCGTTCCACCGTGCAGGACTTCAAGATCAGCCCGTTTGGCTTGAACTCCTTCTACGGCGTGAGCGTCAGCGGCAAGTAAGGATCATTGACGGCGACGTTTCTTAACGTCGCCGTTATTGCATCCGCCTGGACCGTAGGAAACAGACCACGCTCGCAATCGTTGCGTCCTACAGCAACGAATTGCGATGCGTGACGCCGTTGCCTACAAGGTCAATCCGATTTGGTGCATTTACTGCCAGCTCCGCGACCCATAACGTCGTAGGACAGCAGAGTCTCCAAATGCGGAAAGGCACTTGCTGCGTATGGGATCAGCGATGTCACCTTGGCCGAACGCCCGGGTGGTTGCTCGCTGATGACAACTACAAACAAGGATCGGGATCGTCATGCGCCATACCACCGTTCTATCCGCAATGTTTGCCACCAGCCTGCTGGCTGTGGCCACGATGGGCCACGCCGCCGACAAGCGGAGCCTGGTGTTCTGCTCGGAAGGCAGCCCGGCAGGCTTTGATACTGCGCAATACACCACCGCCACCGACAACGACGCGGCCGAGCCGCTGTACAACCGCCTGGTTGAGTTTGAAAAGGGCGAGACCGGTGTCGTACCTGCGTTGGCAACCAAGTGGGATATTTCGCCAGATGGCATGACCTATACTTTTCACCTGCGTGAAGGGGTGAAATTCCACAGCAACAAGGAATTCAAGCCGACGCGGGACTTCAACGCCGACGACGTGCTGTTTACCTTCAACCGCATGCTTGACCCCGACCATCCGTTTCGCAAGGCCTACCCCACCGAGTTCCCCTACTTCAACGGGATGAGCCTGAACAAGAACATTGCCAAGGTCGAAAAAACCGACCCGCACACCGTGGTGATGACCCTGAATACGGTCGACGCCGCGTTCATCCAAAACATCGCCATGAGTTTCGCCGCGATCCTGTCGGCTGAATATGCCGAGCAATTGCTCAAGGCCGGCAAGCCCAGCGACATCAACCAGAAGCCGATCGGCACTGGCCCCTTTGTGTTCCAGCGGTATCAGAAAGACTCGCAGATCCGCTATGTGGCCAACAAACAGTACTGGGACCCGAGCCGGGTCAAGCTGGACCAACTGATCTTCGCCATCAACACCGACGCTTCGGTGCGGGTGCAGAAACTCAAGGCCGGCGAATGCCAGGTCACCCTGCATCCGCGCCCAGCTGATGTCGACGCCCTCAAGGCCGACCCGAACCTGAAACTGCTGACCAAGCCCGGCTTCAACCTCGGCTACATTGCCTACAACGTGCGCCACAAGCCGTTCGACCAGCTCGAAGTGCGCCAGGCGCTGGACATGGCGGTGAACAAGCAGAGCATTCTCAACGCCGTGTACCAGGGCGCGGGGCAATTGGCGGTCAACGCCATGCCACCGACGCAGTGGTCCTACGACGACAGCATCAAGGACGCCGCCTACAACCCGGAAAAAGCCAAGGAACTGCTCAAGGCTGCCGGGGTGAAGGAAGGTACCGAGATCACCCTGTGGGCGATGCCGGTGCAACGTCCGTACAACCCCAACGCCAAGCTGATGGCCGAGATGCTGCAAAGCGACTGGGCCAAGATCGGCCTCAAGGTCAAGATCGTCAGCTACGAATGGGGCGAGTACATCAAGCGCACCAAGAACGGTGAGCACGATGTCAGCCTGATCGGCTGGACCGGTGACAACGGTGACCCGGACAACTGGCTGGGCACTCTCTACAGCTGCGACGCCATCGGCGGGAACAACTACTCCATGTGGTGTGACCCGGCGTACGACAAGCTGATCAAGCAAGCCAAGGTCGTGACCGACCGCGAACAAAGGACTGTTCTGTACAAACAGGCGCAGCAACTGCTCAAGCAGCAGGTGCCCATCACGCCAGTCGCCCACTCGACGGTCAACCAGCCGTTAAGCGCCAAAGTCGAAGGTTTCAAAGTGAGCCCCTTCGGCCGCAACGTGTTCTCGGGCGTCAGTATCACCCCATAAGAAATTAACCGGATTGCGCAGGGCGGGCCCCGCCTTGCTGCAAACGCGCGGCCTTTTGTTGGGATTTTTCCTACGCCAAACGTTTGCATGAGCTTGAACGAGTTACACACCCAATAGCCGGATCACCAAAAAAGACCGGCATTAAAAAGAGAACCAAAGGAGCTTCATTCATGAAACTGAGCAGCAAAGCGCTTCTGGCCCTGGCCATCAGCAGCATCACGGCTACCGCCTACGCTGAAACCACCAGCCAGGACTTCGTTCCGACCACTTTGGCCGGCACCAGCGCCCAAAGTGAGGCCAAAGGCTTTATCGACGGTCAAAGCCTGGGCGGTACCACGCGTAACTGGTACTCCAACGAAATGAAATTTCGTGGTCAGAAATTCGGTTACTACAAAAATGCCGCCGATAAAGCCGCAGATGTAAAAACCAACGTTTCCCGCCGTTACAACTGGGCCCAAGGCACCATCCTCAACTACTCCTCGGGCTTCACCCAGGGCACCGTTGGCGTGGCCACCGAAGTGGCGGCCTATAACTACATCGCGTTGATCGATGATCAAAAAGATATCGCTGGCGGCTCCAACCGCACCCTGGCCCACACTTACGGTGACGCCGTAGGCCAATGGAGCAAACTGGGCCTGGCCAACGTCAAGTTCCGTGTTTCGAACACGACCTTGACCGCCGGTCGCCAGAACTTCAGCAGCGGCATCATGGACACCATCGGCAACCGTGCGCTGCCTTCGAGCTTTGAAGGTGTGAGCTTCAACAGCGAAGAATTCAGCAACCTGTCGTTCCAAGGTGGCGTGTTTGACCGCGTTTCGCCACGTACCGAACAAAGCCTGTCGAAATTCCGCAGTGAGTACAGCAGCAGCGGCGTTGAGACCGACAAGGTCTACACCCTGGGCTTCAACTACCAGCCGCTGAAAAGCCTGAAAACCAGCGTCTTCGCCGCTAACGTCAAAGACTTCTGGAACCAGTACTACTTCGGCGCTACCCATGAACTGGGTGACAGCCAGGTACTGAGCCTGACCACAGGCCTGAACTACTACAAGACCGTCGACGAAGGCAAAAAGTTGATGGGCGAAATCGACAACGATACCTACTCGCTGTCGCTCGGCCTGACTCACCAAGCTCATAGCCTGACCTTCTCGTACCAGGAAGTGAACGGTAACGAGTACTTCGACTACCTGCACGAAACCAACGGCATCTACCTGGCCAACTCCCTGACCTCTGACTTCAACGGTCCAAACGAGAAGTCCTTCCAGGTTGCCTACGCCATCAACATGGCCGAATACGGCGTTCCAGGCCTGAAGTTCAACATCTACTCGGCACGCGGCTGGGGCATTGACGGGACTCACTACCGTGGCGACAACGGCGTGAAAGACTTCGCCTACAACGGCATCCAGGCCCAGAACGGCGAACACCACCAGGAATACGGCATTGGTTCTTCCTATGCGATCCAGAGCGGTCCTCTGAAAGCGACTACTGTTCGCGCCACCTACGTGACGCACCGCGCCAGCGAAAACCAGTCTGACGGCAACCTGCGCGAATTCCGCCTGGTTACTACCATCCCATTCAACATTCTTTAATTAGCGCCAGGTAGACGGCGGGCTCAGGACGAGCCCGCCGTCTACGCTTGTCTGGTCCCATCGATTGCAGAGGGCTCTGAATGAAAATGCTCCCGCTACAAGCCGCTATGGCTGCCGCGCTGTTGAGCGTGGCGATCGGCGTTTCGGCCAAACCACTGGTGGTCTGCACCGAAGCCAGCCCGGAAGGTTTTGACCCGGTCTTGTACACCACGGCCGTGACCGCTGACGCCGCGGCTGAAACCATGTTCAACCGCCTGGTGGACTTCAAGCCCGGCACTACCGAAGTGGTTCCCGCGCTGGCCAAAGACTTGCCCGAGATCAGCGCCGATGGCCTGACCTACACCTTTCACCTGCGTGACGATATCAAGTTCCACACCACCGATTACTTCAAACCCACGCGCAACATGAACGCCGACGACGTGCTTTGGAGTTTCCAGCGTCAGCTGGACCCGAATCACCCGTGGCATAAAAAGTCCCTCGTGGGTTACCCGTACTTCGAAAGCATGGGCTTCAAGGAACTGCTCAAGAGCGTAGAAAAGACTGACGATCACACCGTCGTCTTTACCCTGACCCGTCCTGAAGCACCGTTCCTGGCCGACCTGGGCATGGCATTCTCTTCAATCCATTCGAAGGAATACGCCGACCAGTTGCTCAAATCCGGCAAGACCGAAGACCTCAACGCCAAGCCCATCGGCACGGGCCCGTTCGTCTTCACCCGCTACCAGAAAGACGCCCAGGCGCGGTTCAAGGCCAACCCCGACTACTTCCGTGGCAAACCGGCAGTCGACCCGTTGATCCTGGCGATCAGCACCGATAACAACGTGCGCCTGCAGAAGCTCAAGGCCAACGAATGTCAGATCGCGTTGTTTCCCAAGCCCGATGACATTCCAAGCATCAAGAAAGACCCGAACCTGAAAGTCGACGAACTGGCGGCGATGACCACCAGCTACACCGCGTTGAACACCACGCACAAATACATGAGCGATGCGCGGGTCCGTCACGCGATCAACATTGCGTTCGACAAGGCCGGCTATACCGAAGCCCTGTTCGGCAAAGGCAATGCGGTGGTGGGCACCGGCCCTTATCCGCCGACCTTGCTGGGTTTCAACGAAAAACTGAAGAACCCGCCCCGCGATCTGGACAAAGCCCGCGCGCTGCTCAAGGAAGCCGGCGTACCGGAAGGCACCGAGTTCACCCTGTTCACCCGCAACGGCGGCGGCCCGACCAACCCTAACCCGATGCTCGGCGCACAGCGCATGCAGGCGGACCTGGCGCAGATCGGCCTGAAGGTGAATATCAAAGTCATGGAATGGGGCGAAATGCTCAAGCGTGCTAAAAACGGCGAGCACGACATGGTTTCGGCTGGGTGGGTGGGTGATAACGGCGACCCGGACAATTTCCTGACCCCGAACCTGAGTTGCGATGCAGCGAAAAACGGCGAAAACTACGCCCGCTGGTGTAACAAAGAGTTTCAAGACTTGATCGACAAAGCTCGCGCCATCGCTGAACCCGCCCAGCGCGCTGCACTCTATGAACAAGCACAGGACGTTTTCGATAAGGACCAACCATGGCTTCCCATGGCTTACCCGAAACTGTTCACCGCCATGCGCAAGAACGTAGAAGGCTTCACCCAAAGCCCTCTGGGTACAAATAACTTCGCCACCACCCAGGTGAAGTAAATAAGAAAAACGCTCGGCGCCGTCGCTATTGACGGCGCCGGACCTGCCTAACCGGCTGATTGAGGTACACGACAAGATGTTTAGTTTTATTGCCCGCCGACTGGGGTTATTGATCCCCACGTTTTTCGGCATAACGTTGCTCACGTTTGCGTTGATTCGCATGATCCCTGGCGACCCCGTCGAAGTCATGATGGGCGAGCGGCGCGTCGACCCCGAGATGCACGCACAGGCAATGGAACGCCTTGGTCTTAACAAGCCGCTGTATGCGCAATACCTGGATTACGTCGGCAAACTGGCCCAGGGTGACCTTGGCGAATCGCTGCGTACCCGCACCAGCGTGTGGACTGAATTCACCGCCCTCTTCCCGGCGACCCTGGAACTGTCCATGGCCGCCCTGTTGTTCGCCGGTATCCTGGGCCTGTTGGCCGGGGTGATCGCGGCGCTTAAACGAGGATCCCTGTTCGACCATGGGGTGATGGGCATCTCCCTCGCGGGATACTCGATGCCGATCTTCTGGTGGGGCCTGATCCTGATCATGTTCTTCTCGGTCAGCCTGGGCTGGACCCCGGTGTCCGGGCGTATCGACCTGCTTTACGACATCGAGCCGCGCACCGGCTTCATGCTGATCGACACCCTGCTGGCTGACGAGCCGGACGCGTTCTGGGATGCCCTGCACCACCTGATCCTGCCGGCCATCGTGCTCGGTACCATTCCGCTGGCGGTGATCGCACGGATGACCCGTTCGTCGATGCTCGAAGTGCTGCGCGAAGACTACATCCGCACCGCCAAGGCCAAAGGCCTGTCGCCGGCGCGCGTGGTGTTCGTGCACGGCCTGCGTAACGCACTGATCCCGGTATTGACCGTGGTCGGCCTGCAAGTCGGCACGCTGTTGGCCGGTGCGGTTTTGACCGAAACCATCTTCTCCTGGCCCGGCATCGGCAAATGGCTGATCGAAGCCATTGGCGCGCGGGACTACCCGGTGGTGCAGAACGGCATCCTGTTGATCGCCTGCCTGGTGATCCTGGTGAACTTCGTGGTGGATATCCTCTACGGCTTCGCCAACCCACGCATCCGTCACCAGCGCTGAGATCATGACCATGACCACACCTACTCCAGTGTCAGCAGTCGATCAAAGCCTGCTGTACCCGTCTCCGTACAAAGAATTCTGGCAAGCCTTTTCCAAGAACAAAGGCGCGGTTGCCGGCCTGCTGTTCATGTTGCTGATCGTGTTCTGCGCGATCTTTGCCCCGTGGGTTGCGCCGCATAACCCGAGCGAGCAATACCGCGACTTCCTGCTGACCCCGCCAGCCTGGCTGGAAGGTGGGCAGATGCAATTCCTGCTGGGCACCGACGAACTGGGCCGTGATTTGCTCTCGCGCCTGATCCAGGGCTCGCGCCTGTCCTTGCTGATCGGTTTGTCGTCGGTGGTAATGTCGCTGATCCCGGGGATCCTGCTGGGTCTGTTCGCCGGGTTCTTCCCGCGCTTGCTCGGCCCGACCATCATGCGCTTGATGGACATCATGCTGGCCCTGCCGTCGCTGCTGCTGGCTGTAGCCATTGTCGCGATCCTCGGCCCTGGCCTGATCAACACCGTGATCGCCATCGCGATCGTGTCGTTGCCGTCCTATGTTCGCCTGACCCGCGCTGCGGTAATGGGCGAGCTGAACCGTGACTACGTGACCGCCGCCCGCCTCGCCGGCGCCGGCCTGCCACGTCTGATGTTCATCACCGTGCTGCCCAACTGCATGGCGCCGCTGATCGTTCAGGCCACCTTGAGCTTTTCCTCGGCGATCCTCGATGCCGCGGCTCTGGGCTTCCTTGGCCTTGGCGTACAACCGCCAACCCCGGAGTGGGGCACCATGCTGGCTTCGGCCCGTGACTACATCGAACGCGCCTGGTGGGTGGTGAGCCTGCCTGGTTTGACCATTTTGCTCAGCGTGCTGGCAATCAACTTGATGGGCGACGGCCTGCGCGATGCGCTGGACCCGAAACTCAAGAACGCCGCCTGAGGAGATTCCCATGTCACTGTTAGAAATCAAGAATCTCAACGTCCGCTTCGGCGACAAGACCGCCGTGCCGGTGGTCGATGGCCTCGACATCTCCGTCGACAAAGGTGAAGTACTGGCGATCGTTGGTGAGTCGGGTTCGGGTAAATCCGTGACCATGATGGCGCTGATGGGCCTGATCGAACACCCCGGCATCGTCACCGCCGACGCGCTGAACTTCGACGGCAAGGACATGCTCAAGCTGAGCAACCGCCAGCGCCGTCAGATCGTCGGCAAAGACCTGGCGATGGTATTCCAGGACCCGATGACTGCACTGAACCCCAGCTACACCGTGGGTTTCCAGATTGAAGAAGTGCTGCGCCTGCACCTGAAAATGTCCGGCAAACAAGCGCGCAAGCGTGCCATCGAGTTGTTGGAAAAAGTCGAAATTCCAGGCGCTGCCAGCCGTATGGATGCCTACCCGCATCAACTGTCCGGCGGTATGAGCCAGCGTGTCGCAATCGCCATGGCGATTGCCGGCGAGCCGAAACTGCTGATTGCGGATGAGCCGACGACTGCACTGGACGTGACCATCCAGGCGCAGATCATGGAACTGCTGCTGGCCCTGCAGAAAGAACAGAACATGGGCCTGGTGCTGATCACCCACGACCTCGCGGTCGTGGCGGAAACCGCCCAGCGCGTGTGCGTGATGTACGCCGGCCAAGCCGTGGAAGTCGGCCAGGTACCGCAACTGTTCGACATTCCAGCGCACCCTTACAGCGAAGCGCTGCTCAAGGCGATCCCGGAGCACAGCCTCGGCGCCACGCGCCTGGCCACGCTGCCCGGTATCGTACCCGGCCGCTATGACCGTCCGCAGGGCTGCCTGCTGTCGCCGCGTTGCCCTTACGTGCAGGAAAACTGCCGTACCCAGCGTCCCGACCTTGACCCGAAAACCAACAGCCTCGCGCGCTGCTTCTACCCCTTGAACCAGGAGGTGGCGTAATGGCCGTCGTTCTTACCGCCCGCGACCTTACCCGTCACTACGAAGTGTCCCGTGGCCTGTTCAAGGGCCACGCCACGGTGCGTGCCCTCAATGGCGTGTCCTTCGAGCTCGAAGCCGGCAAGACCCTTGCGGTTGTAGGCGAGTCGGGTTGCGGCAAATCCACCCTGGCCCGCGCGCTCACATTGATTGAAGAGCCGTCTTCCGGGTCCCTGAAAATCGCCGGACAAGAAGTCGCGGGCGCCGACAAGGCCCAGCGCAAGCAACTGCGCAAAGACGTGCAGATGGTGTTCCAGAGCCCGTACGCCTCGCTGAACCCACGGCAGAAAGTCGGTGATCAACTGGCCGAGCCGCTGCTGATCAACACCAACCTGTCTGCCGCCGAACGCCGCGAGAAGGTACAGGCAATGATGAAGCAAGTGGGCCTGCGCCCTGAGCATTATCAGCGCTACCCGCACATGTTCTCCGGCGGCCAGCGCCAACGGATCGCCCTGGCCCGCGCCATGATGCTGCAACCGAAAGTGCTGGTGGCGGATGAACCGACTTCCGCGCTGGACGTGTCGATCCAGGCCCAGGTGCTCAACCTGTTCATGGACCTGCAGCAGGAATTCAACACCGCCTACGTGTTCATTTCCCACAACCTGGCAGTGGTGCAACACGTTGCCGACGACGTGATGGTGATGTACCTCGGTCGCCCAGTGGAGGTCGGTCCCAAGGAAGACATCTACGCACGCCCGCTGCACCCGTATACGCAGGCGCTGCTGTCGGCGACCCCGACCATCCATCCAGACCCGAACAAGCCGAAGATCAAAATCGTCGGCGAGCTGCCCAACCCGCTGAACCCGCCGCCAGGCTGCGCCTTCCACAAGCGCTGCCCGTATGCGACCGCGCGATGCAGCACCGAGGAGCCGCAACTGCGGCCGTTGGATAACCGTCAGGTGGCTTGCCACTACGCGGAGCAGTTCGTCGCGTGACATCGCAACAAAAATGCCCTGGGTGATCAGCCCAAGGCATTGCAAGTGTTCTACAGCCCTTCCCATCAGGTTGCGCATCAGCCGGGTGGGAGGGGCTTTCTTTTGGGCGATGCCTACGTCTGGCTGTCGCCTTCATCGTCCGGATCATCACTGTCCGGTTCGTCGGTGGTGGAATCATCATCGCCCTCACTGCCACCCTGGTCCTTGTCGCCAGGCTCCGCCTCAGACTTCGCCAATTGCAGATCCTGGCGATGCCCAGAAGACCCAACACTGCTCTGCAGCGGGTTATGCGCCCAGGCCGACGACATCCCCAACGACAACAGCACCAGCACCTTTATCAACAGCACGACTCGTTGAAAAATACTCATGGTTGATTCCGTCCAGTCAGTAGGTAGATCCCACGCGACAGCCGTTTACCGCCGCCATCGTTGACGCTAGTCGCGATGCCGGGATAGCGCCAGGTATCAGGTTTCGCCGTCGTCGTAGGTTTCACTGTCCTCGCCATCGTTGTAGGGATTTTCCTGATCTTCCTTCGGGGCGGGCTGGGCTTGCGGTTTCCAGCTGCCGGAGTTGACCTCTTGCTGCTTTTTCTTGGTGACAGGGCCGGTGTCTTTCCATTGGGGCGTTCCAGCGCCCGCCAGCGCCCAATTGCCGGCCAGCCCCAGAGCCGCCAGCAACATCAGCTGAACGGCACGTTGAGTTATACGCAAGGTCGCCTCCTGATCCGTCGGTGAGTGGGTGAAGTAGTTGAATACGCTAGACCCGATGCGGGCTTCTTGCCAATCGATCGCCATGCGCAGATCAAAATGTGGTGTTCAGCGCCCACAAAAAAGGGCGAAGCCATGACAGCCTCGCCCTTTTATAAACCGCTCAGACCTTAATGGTGCTCACGGGTTGCGCGGAATTTCACATCTGGCCAGCGCTCTTCCATCAGCGCCAGGTTGACTCGGGTCGGGGCCAGGTAGGTCAGGTGACCACCGCCATCCACCGCCAGGTTTTCCACGGCCTTGTTGGAGAACTCTTCCAACTTCTTCTTATCGCTGCAATCGATCCAGCGCGCGGAGTACACAGTGATCGGCTCATACGAGCACTCAACCTTGTATTCCTCTTTCAGGCGGCTGGCGACCACATCGAACTGCAGCACGCCGACGGCGCCGAGGATGATGTCGTTGCTGCGCTCGGGGAAGAACACCTGGGTGGCGCCCTCTTCCGCCAATTGCTGCAAGCCTTGGCGCAGTTGCTTGGATTTCAGCGGGTCACGCAGGCGGACGCGGCGGAACAGTTCCGGTGCGAAGTGCGGGATACCGGTGAACCCCAGCGCTTCGCCTTCGGTGAAGGTGTCGCCGATCTGGATGGTGCCGTGGTTGTGCAGGCCGATGATGTCGCCCGCGTAGGCTTCCTCGAGCTGTTCACGCTCGGAGGAGAAGAACGTCAGGGCGTCGCCGATGCGTACGTCCTTGCCGGTGCGCACGTGGCGCATCTTCATGCCTTTTTCGTATTTACCGGAGCAGATGCGCATGAAGGCAATACGGTCGCGGTGTTTAGGGTCCATGTTCGCCTGGATCTTGAACACGAATCCGGTGAACTTCTCTTCGACCGGCTCTACGGTGCGTTCGTTGGCGACACGTGCCAACGGGCGCGGGGCCCAATCCACTACAGCGTCGAGCACATGGTCGACACCGAAGTTGCCTAGGGCGGTACCGAAGAACACCGGGGTCAACTGGCCGTCGAGGAATTCCTGCTGGTTGAACTCATGGCAGGCGCCCTGCACCAGTTCCAACTGGTCGACAAAGCGGTCGTACTCGTCACCCAGGTGGGCGCGGGCTTCGTCGGAGTCGAGTTTCTCGATGATCTTGGTTTCGGTGCGCTCGTGACCATGGCCGGCGGTGTAGACAATGATGTAGTCGTCGGCCAGGTGGTAAACGCCCTTGAAGTCGCGGTAGCAACCGATCGGCCAGGTGATCGGTGCGGCCTTGATCTTCAGGACGGCTTCGATTTCATCGAGCAGCTCGATCGGGTCGCGGATGTCGCGGTCGAGTTTGTTGATGAAGCTGACGATCGGAGTGTCACGCAGACGGCACACGTCCATCAGCGCGATGGTGCGCGGCTCGACGCCCTTACCGCCGTCGAGGACCATCAGTGCCGAGTCCACCGCGGTCAGGGTGCGGTAGGTGTCTTCGGAGAAGTCTTCGTGGCCCGGGGTGTCGAGCAGGTTGACCATGTGGTCGCGATACGGGAACTGCATGACCGACGTGGTAATGGAAATACCCCGTTGTTTTTCCATTTCCATCCAGTCAGAGGTGGCATGGCGGTCGGATTTGCGGGATTTCACCGTGCCGGCCACCGCGATTGCCTTGCCCATCAGCAACAGCTTCTCGGTGATGGTGGTTTTACCGGCATCGGGGTGGGAAATAATGGCGAAAGTGCGGCGTTTCGCGACTTCGGCGGCCTGGTGGGTCATGGGAAATCGCCTGGCAGGTGAGTCAAAAAAGGGCGGCGAGTATAGCGCAAACCCAGGCAGCCAGACCACCGTTCAGCCCATTGGGGGTGGCTAAATGCTGCCAAGTATGGAACCTTTTAAAAGGTAGAGACGTCCACTCCCCTGCTACCGCACTCGGAACAGGGGCTGATAAATCAGCAAGTTAGCCTGACGAGGCTGCGCTCATGGCTCGATCGCATACCGCGTTGCCGGTATCGGCGAGCTGCATTTCGCGACCACATTCAGAGGCAGCCAGGCATGGCATGCCACGAAGGAATGTGTTCGCCGACAGAAGAAAAAAGGAGTCCGCCTGTGGCTATTCGCTATGGCAAAGGGCTGATAGGAGGAGCGGTTGTCGTCGCCCTCTTGGCCCTGCTGGTCCACTGGATCGGCATCAACACGATCGAACTGTACCGCGACGATTTGTTGTTTTACCTGCAAGCTCATCTGATCCTGGTTCTTGTCTCCATGCTGGCCGCCCTGATTGTGGGGATCCCCGCCGGTATCCTGCTCAGTCGACCGAACATGGTCGGGCGTGCAGAACGCTTCATGCAGATCTTCAACATCGGCAACACCGTCCCTCCCCTGGCCGTACTGGCCATCGCCCTCGGCGTCCTCGGCATCGGCAGCGGCCCTGCGATCTTCGCCCTGTTCCTCGCCTCCTTGCTGCCCATTGTGCGCAATACCTACGAAGGCCTGAAAAACGTGCAGGGTTCTTTGAAGGAAGCTGCCGTCGGCATCGGTATGACACCGCGCCAAGTGCTGTTTCGCGTCGAATTGCCCAACGCCGTGCCGATCATCATCGGTGGCGTGCGCGTGGCGCTGGCAATCAACGTCGGTACCGCACCGCTGGCCTTCCTGATCGGCGCCAACAGCCTGGGCAGCCTGATCTTCCCCGGCATCGCCCTGAACAACCAGCCGCAATTGCTACTCGGCGCCGCGTGCACCGCGCTGCTGGCGTTGTTGCTTGACGGTCTGGTGACCATGGCCAGCCGCCTCTGGTTGGAACGCGGGTTGCGTCCGTCTTAAGGCTTGGCAAAGGAAATCACATGAAAAGACTGACCCTGATATTGAGCTGCGTCCTGCTGTTTGCAGGCATTGCGCAAGCCGCCGAAAAACCGGTGATCCGCATCGGCGCCCGGGTGTTCACCGAACAGACCCTGCTCGCCGAAATCACTTCCCAGTACCTGCGTACCAAGGGCTACGACGCCCGTGTGACTGGCGGCCTGGGCAGCAACCTGGCGCGCAGTGCCCAGGAAAGCGGGCAACTGGACCTGATCTGGGAGTACACCGGCGTGTCGCTGGTGGCCTACAACCATGTCGACGAGAAACTCGACAGCGAACAGTCCTACGCTCGAGTCAAAGAACTCGACGCTAAAAAAGGCCTGATCTGGCTCTCGCCGTCGCGCTTCAGCAATACCTACGCCCTGGCCCTGCCCGAGAACGTGGCCAAGGAGTTCCCGCAGATCAACAGCATCAGCGACCTGACCCACGCCCTGGCGGAAAAAACCAAAGGCACGCGCCTGGTGGCGCTGGACACCGAGTTCGCCAACCGGTCCGACGGCATGGGCGGCATGGTCAAGCTGTATGACATGAACCTCACGCGTAAAAACACCCGGCAGATGGACGCCGGCCTGGTCTACACCGCCCTGCGTAACGGTCAAGTGTTTGCCGGTTTGGTCTACACCACCGATGGTCGCCTGAACGCCTTCAAACTGAAGCTGCTGGAAGACGACAAGCATTACTTCCCGGACTACACCGCCGCACCGGTGATCCGTCAGGCGTATCTCGACCAGCATCCAACCCTCGCGGCTGAACTCAAGCCGCTGGCCGATCTGTTCGACGACGAAACCATGCGCCAGTTGAACGCGCGGGTCGACGTCGACCATGAAAGCCCATCCGCTGTTGCCGCCGACTTCCTGCGCCAACATCCCATCAATCAATAAGAGGAGAAGACATGGAATTCCTGAACGCCTTTTCCCATCTTGATTGGGCCCAAGTCCTACAACTGACCGGACAGCACATCACCTTGGTCGGCATCGCCGTGATCCTCGCGATCCTGATCGGCGTGCCCCTGGGCATTCTGATGACACGCTTTCCGACCCTGGCCGGTCCGCTGCAAGCCAGCGCCACCGTGTTGCTGACTGTACCGTCCATCGCGCTGTTCGGTCTGCTGCTGCCGTTCTATTCCAAGTTCGGCCAGGGCCTGGGGCCGATGCCGGCGATCACCGCCGTGTTCCTCTACTCCCTGCTGCCGATCATGCGTAACACCTACCTGGCCCTCACCGGGGTGGAACCGGGCATTCGCGAAGCCGCACGCGGCATCGGCATGACCTTCGGCCAGCGCCTGCGCATGGTCGAGCTGCCCATCGCCGTGCCGGTGATCCTCGCCGGTGTGCGCACCGCCGTGGTGATGAACATTGGTGTCATGACCATCGCCGCCACCATCGGCGCCGGTGGCCTGGGTGTACTTATTCTGGCTTCCATCAGCCGCAGCGACATGTCGATGCTGATCGTTGGCGCCGTGCTGGTCAGTCTCCTGGCCATCTTCGCCGACCTGCTTCTGCAATGGCTGCAACGCTCGCTGACTCCAAAAGGATTGCTCAAATGATCGAACTTCAAAACCTGTCCAAGACCTTCCAAAGCAACGGCAAGACTGTGACGGCCGTGAACGATGTAAGCCTGACCGTCAATGAAGGCGAGATTTGCGTCTTTCTCGGCCCGTCGGGCTGCGGCAAGAGCACCACGCTGAAAATGATCAACCGCCTGATCAAGCCCACCTCGGGCAAGATCCTGATCAATGGCGAAGACACCACCGACCTCGACGAAGTGACCCTGCGTCGCAACATCGGTTATGTGATCCAGCAGATCGGTCTGTTCCCCAACATGACCATCGAGGAAAACATCGTGGTCGTGCCTAAATTACTCGGCTGGGACAAGCAGAAATGCCATGACCGCGCTCGCGAGTTGATGAGCATGATCAAGCTGGAGCCCAAGCAATACCTGCACCGCTACCCGCGTGAGCTGTCGGGTGGCCAGCAACAGCGCATCGGCGTGATCCGTGCCCTGGCGGCCGATGCGCCACTGCTGCTGATGGACGAACCGTTCGGCGCGGTCGACCCGATCAACCGCGAGATGATCCAGAACGAGTTCTTCGAGATGCAGCGCGCGCTGAACAAGACCGTGATCATGGTCAGCCACGACATCGACGAAGCCATCAAGCTGGGCGACAAGATCGCCATCTTCCGCGCCGGCAAGCTGTTGCAGATCGATCATCCGGACACCCTGCTCGCCCACCCGGCCGACGAATTCGTCAGTAACTTCGTGGGCCAGGACAGTACCCTCAAGCGCCTGTTGCTGGTGAAGGCCGAAGATGCGGCGGACAACGCGCCGTCGGTGAGCCCCGAGACGCCGGTGGCCGATGCATTGGAATTGATGGATGAGCATGACCGCCGCTACATGGTGGTCACCTGTGCCGAGAACAAGGCACTGGGGTATGTACGACGTCGCGACCTGCACCGTCAGACCGGGACTTGCGGCCAGTACCTGCGCGAGTTCAACGCCACGGCGGCGTATGACGAGCATCTGCGCATCCTGTTGTCGCGCATGTATGAGTTCAACCGGTCGTGGCTGCCGGTGATGGATGCGGAGCGGGTATTCCTCGGCGAAGTCACCCAGGAGTCGATTGCCGAGTACCTGAGTTCCGGTAAGTCCCGTGGGGGCAAGACCAGTATTGTGTCGCCTGCCGAGACCGCCCTGGCCTGATCTGACTCGACTCGGTTAAAACATGTGGGAGCGGGCTTGCTCGCGAATACGGAGTGTCAGTCACTGAATAGAGTGACTGATGCAGCGCTTTCGCGAGCAAGCCCGCTCCCACATTTGGTCTGAGGTGTGCCAGGGAAATTCCAGCGAATTGCCCCTTCCGGGGAACATCATTCCGTCATACCTGTCGGTTACATAAGTAGCTGCACCGGTTCCCGCGACGAACGCGTGCAAAAACGCGACATTTTTAGTTGATCTATGGCCTCTCACGTCCTAAAGTTCGCGCCGAACGTCCATGCTGGAAACGATCCATCCGGCTCAAGTACTGACGACGAGACAGCAAGGCCAAGGGAAGCGGTTAGTCCCATGGCCTTTTTGCTTTCGGCGACATGCCTTGGGAAGTAGGCGAACCAAAGTGGGGATACGGAGGACGTTCAGTTGCACCCATTGATTACTACAGTTTGCCCTTAGGAGTTCCCAGCATGTCGATCAACGTCGAAGACTATTTCGCGCGCGCCACTTTTGACAAAATGAAGGCGTTCGCCGACAAGCAAGAAACCCCATTCGTGGTGATCGACACCGCGATGATCAGCCAGGCCTACGATGACCTGCGCGCCGGTTTCGAATTCGCCAAGGTCTATTACGCGGTCAAGGCCAACCCAGCCGTCGAGATCATCGACCTGCTCAAAGAGAAGGGTTCGAGCTTCGACATCGCCTCGATCTACGAGCTGGATAAAGTGATGGATCGCGGCGTCAGCGCCGACCGTATCAGCTACGGCAACACCATCAAGAAATCCAAGGACATCCGCTACTTCTACGAGAAGGGCGTGCGTCTGTTCTCCACCGACTCCGAAGCCGACCTGCGCAACATCGCCAAGGCCGCACCGGGCTCGAAAGTGTATGTGCGTATCCTCACCGAAGGCTCGACCACGGCTGACTGGCCTTTGTCGCGCAAATTCGGCTGCCAGACCGACATGGCCATGGACCTGCTGATCCTCGCCCGTGACCTGGGCCTGGTGCCTTACGGCATCTCGTTCCACGTCGGCTCGCAACAGCGCGACATCAGCGTGTGGGACGCGGCGATCGCCAAGGTCAAAGTGATCTTCGAACGCCTGAAGGAAGAAGACGGCATTCACCTCAAGCTGATCAACATGGGTGGCGGCTTCCCGGCCAACTACATCACCCGCACCAACAGCCTGGAAACCTACGCCGAAGAAATCATCCGCTTCCTCAAGGAGGATTTCGGCGACGACCTGCCGGAAATCATCCTGGAGCCAGGCCGTTCGTTGATCGCCAACGCCGGTATCCTGGTCAGCGAAGTGGTGCTGGTGGCGCGTAAATCCCGTACCGCCGTCGAGCGTTGGGTGTACACGGATGTGGGCAAGTTCTCCGGCCTGATCGAAACCATGGACGAAGCCATCAAGTTCCCGATCTGGACCGAGAAGAAAGGCGAGATGGAAGAAGTGGTCATCGCCGGCCCGACCTGTGACAGCGCCGACATCATGTACGAGAACTACAAGTACGGCCTGCCGCTGAACCTGGCGATTGGTGATCGTCTGTACTGGTTGTCGACCGGTGCGTACACCACCAGCTACAGCGCGGTTGAGTTCAATGGCTTTCCGCCGTTGAAATCGTTCTACGTCTGATCGTCCCTCCCGGGAACGATCAACCGCTGTAGGAGCCGGCTGCCGGCTCCTACAGGTTCAGGTGTGTGGCGCGCTCTTTGTAAGCCTCGGCCATCGCCCGAATCTGCGGATCATTCGCTGCTGCCAGTGCCTTGTGCGCCGTGCGCAGGAACTTCAGATTCCCGCCCGCCAATGCCTTGCGCAGCCACGCCAGCGCCGCCTCGATTTGACCGCTGTCAGCCAACACCGCCGCATAGCTGAACTGCCCGCGAAAATCCCCGGCTTCGGCTGAGCGTCGATACCAATCCACGGCAGCGTCCAGGTCCCGTGGGCAGAACAGGCCCTCTTCCAGATAACGCCCCACCAAGTTCATCGACTTGGCATGCCCCTGCTCCGCCGCCTGACGGTAGAAGGCCAGTGCCTGTTGTTGGTCTTCAGCGACGCCGCGTCCGGTCGCCAGCAGATTGGCATAGTTGTATTGACCCCAATCCAGGCCGGCCTTTGCTGCCATCCGGTATTCCCTCGCAGCCGCCACCTCATCGACGGCACACCCCCAGCCATGCTCCTGGCAACGGCCTGCCATATTGCGTGCCATCAAGTGCCCGCTTTGGGCTGCAATCCGGAACCAGCGCAAGGCAAGCGCTTCATCGCGCGCAATGCCACGCCCTTCCAGCAGGATCTGCCCGAGCAGCGCCTGGGCATCCACCACGCCCTCCTTCGCCGCGATCAGGATCGCCTGGGCGGCACGGACGGGCGAATCGTCAAGCATGCTCTGCAGCTGCTCAACGTTGAGCACTTCTTCGCGGCGCAATAAAAAGCCCATGCTCAGACCTCGACCCAGCGGCGCAGCAAGTTGTGATAGGTGCCGGTGAGTTGGATCAACGCAGGGTGGTCGGGCACATCGGCGCTCAGTTGCTGGATCGCGCCGTCCATCTCGAACAGCAGGGTGCGCTGGCTGTCTTCGCGCACCAGGCTTTGGGTCCAGAAGAACGAGGCATAGCGCGCACCGCGGGTCACGGCGTTGACTTTATGCAGGCTGGAACCGGGATACAGCACCATGTCGCCGGCCGGCAGCTTCACACGCTGCAGGCCGAAGGTGTCCTGGATCTCCAGCTCGCCGCCGTCGTATTCATCGGGGTCGCTGAAAAACAAGGTGGACGACAAATCGGTGCGCACGCGTTCGTGGCTGCCTTTGGGCTGGCGCACGGCGTTGTCGATGTGGAAATCAAAACTGCCGCCTGCGGTGTAGCAGTTGAGCAACGGCGGGAAGACCTTGTGCGGTAACGCCGCCGACATAAACAACGGGTTCTGCCACAAGCGCTCCAGCATCGCCGCACCGATTTCCTTGGCCAGAGGGTGGCCTTCAGGCAATTGCAGGTTGTGCTTGGCTTTGGCGGACTGGTGCCCGGCGGTGATTTTACCGTCGGCCCAATCGGCGTTTTCCAGGGCTTGGCGAATGCGCTGCACTTCCTCACGAGAGAACAGGCCGGGAATGTGCAGCAGCATGGGCAATACCTGAATTCGGAAAGGCGCCAATGGTATTGATTCTTATCCGCCCTGTAAAACGCCGGGACGAACGAGTCCGTAAAAACCGTAAGGAAAAAGTGTAAAGAATGTAAATTTAGTGCAATTAGCAATGTATCGCAATTGATAGAAAGTCGTGTTCACCCTATATTCCGCCGCCTCACATCCTTGGGGAAGGGACACGTCATGTCGCGCACCATTACAAAAATACCTGCCAGTTCACCTCGCATGCTGGCCTCGGCCATCGGCGTTGCCCTCAGCGCCAGCGCTATCGCCCATCAGGCGCAGGCGGCTGAAGACACTGAACAAAAAGGCCAGCGCAACAGCATCTCCCTCGGCGCCACCAGCATCACCGGGGAAGAACAGGACAACACCTCCTACCAAGTGGAAAAAGCCTCGTCGCAGAAATACACCGCGCCCTTGGTGGACACACCGCGCTCGGTCACCGTGGTGCCGCAACAAGTGCTCAAGGACACCGCCGCCACGTCGTTGCAGGATGCCTTGCGCACCGTACCGGGCATCACGTTCGGTGCCGGTGAAGGCGGCAACCCTCAGGGCGACCGCCCGTTCATCCGCGGTTTTGACGCCCAGGGCGACACTTACCTGGACGGCGTGCGCGATACCGGCGGCCAGAGCCGTGAGATTTTCGACATCGAATCGATCGAAGTCAGCAAAGGCCCGAACTCTTCGTTCGGCGGTCGTGGCTCGGCCGGTGGCAGCCTCAACCTGGTGAGCAAAACCCCACAAGCGCGGGACTTCACCAACGGCGGCTTCACCTATGGTTCCGACCAGACCCGCCGCTACGTGCTCGACGTGAACCGTCAGTTCCTCGACGACAGCGCCGCGTTCCGCCTGAACCTGATGAGCCACGAACAGAACGTCGCCGGCCGCGACGCAGTGAATTACGACCGTTGGGGCGTAGCGCCGTCGCTGACGTTCGGCCTGGGCACCCCTACCCGCGTCAACCTCAGCTACTACCACATGGAAAGCGACGACCTGCCGGATTCGGGGATTCCTTATGGCTACGGCTCATCGACCGCCACTGCCCACGTGCATGACAAACCCAACGATGGCGGCGACAGCAACAATTTCTACGGCCTCAAGGATCGCGATTTCCGCAAGACCCGCGCCGATATCAGCACGTTCTCCATCGAGCACGACCTGAACGACAACATGACGCTGAAAAACACCCTGCGCCATGGCAGCACTGGCCAGGATTACATCCTGACGCAGCCGGACGACAGCAAATTCAACGTCAACCGGTTCGGCACCGTGTGGCGCCGCGCCAACAGCCGGGTCTCGACCACAACCACCACCACCAACCAGACGGACTTGTTTGGCAGCTTCCAGGCTTTGGGCTTCAAGCACAGCTACTCCACCGGCCTGGAGTTCACCGGCGAAGAAACCCGCGTGAGCAACTACACCATCAGCCCCAACACCAACCCGGTCTGCACCGTGGCCAAAGGCAGCCTGGGCGGCCAGTGCACCTCCCTGAGCAACCCGAACCCGGATGACGCCTGGACCGGCAGCATCGCGCGCAACTATTACGGCACCGCCACCAAGGCCACCAGCCGTGGCGCCTATGTGTTCGACACCATCGAGCTGGACCCGAAATGGTTGCTGAACGTCGGCCTGCGCTACGACACCTTCGACACCGTTGCCAACACCGACTCCGCGACCGGCCGCAGCAAAATCAAAGAAGACAGCCAATTCTTCAACTGGCAAGCCGGCCTGGTCTGGAAACCGGTGGAAAACGCCAGCATCTATGCCTCCTACGCCACGTCGGCGACGCCTGCCGGTGGCCTGGTCGGTGAAGGTTCGGACGGCAACCCGCTGTCTGCCGGTGCCGCCAGCAGCGACCTGCAGCCGGAAGAGACCGTCAACTACGAGTTGGGCACCAAGTGGGACCTGTTCCACGATCGCCTGTCTCTGACCGCTGCGGTGTTCCGTACCGAGAAGAAAAACACGCGCATCCTGGTCGACGCCCTGACCTATCAGAACGCAGGTGAGTCCCAAGTCGACGGCGTGGAATTGTCCGCCAGCGGCAAGATCACCGACCAATGGCAGGTGTTCGCCGGCTACAGCTACCTCGACAGCGAGCTGGTCAAATCCGGCCTGAACGGCCGCAACGGTGTGGTCAGCTCGGGGTCGAACAAAGGCAATCAAATGCCCAATACGCCGAAGAACACCTTCAGCCTGTGGACCACCTACGACGTCACCTCCAAGCTCACCATCGGCGGTGGCGCGTTCTACGTCGACCAGGTTTATGGCGATGCAGGCAACACCGTTTACGTACCGTCCTACACCCGCTACGACGCCATGGCCAGCTACAAACTGACCAAGAACGTCGACCTGCAATTGAACGTGCAAAACCTGACGGACAAGCTGTATTACGACAAAGCCTTCTCGACGCACTTCGCCAATCAGGCGGCCGGTCGTACGGCGCTGTTGACCACCAGTTTCCACTTCTAAACAGCACTACCACGCAGCAAAAAGCCCCACGCATCGGATGCGTGGGGCTTTTGCGTGTTAAACAGAATGTTTCTCGACATGGCACGGCATAATGCGCGCCGTGCCCTACATATCCGGATAGACGAGGCGGTCAGACGTGTTGAAGAAAACCCTGTTCCAGTTGCACTGGTTCTTCGGCATTACCGCCGGGCTGGTGCTGGCCTTGATGGGGATCACCGGGGCTGCGGTCTCGTTTCAGGATGAAATACTGCGGGCGCTCAACCCCAGCGTACTGACCGTGCAAACACGCGAAGCCGGCGTACTGCCGCCCGCCGAGCTGGTGCGCAAACTGGAAGCGACCGAAGGCAAGACCGTGGCCATGCTGTTCGTGGAGAGCGAAAGCGGCAACGCCGCCCGCGTGTTCTTCACCCCGCCGCCCGGTGAACGCCGTGGCCAGTTGCGCTATTTCGATCCCTACACCGGCAACTACCTGGGCGATGTGGTCGGCCAGGAGGTCTTCGGGTTCCTGCTGCAGTTCCACCGCTTCCTGGTGATGGGCGATATCGGGCGCAACATCACCGGCGCGTGCACGCTGATCCTGGTGTTCTTCTGCCTCTCCGGTGTGTACCTGCGCTGGCCGCGCCAGGTGGCGAGCTGGCGTGCCTGGCTGACCTTGGATTGGCGCAAAAAGGGCCGTGCCTTTAATTGGGACCTGCACTCGGTATTCGGCACCTGGTGCCTGTTGGCCTACCTGCTGTCGGCGCTGACCGGGTTGTATTGGTCCTACGACTGGTACAGCCAGGGCCTGACCAAACTGCTGTCCGATGCCCCACAGAATGAACGCGTGCGCAAACGCGGACCGGCCCCCGAAGGCCCGGCGCCCGTGGCCAATTACGATGCGATCTGGAGCAGTATCTACAGCAACGCCGGCCCAGGCTTGAGTGCCTACAATATCCGCATGCCGGCCGTCGCCGGGCAACCTGCCATCGTTTACTACCTGCTGGACAACTCGCCCCATGACCGTGCGCTGAACCAGATCAACCTGGACCCGGCAACTGGCGAGGTCAAATCCCACGACCGCTACGCCAGCAAAACCCTCGGTTCCCAACTGCTGACCAGCGTCTACGCGCTGCACACCGGAAGCTACTTCGGCCTGGTGGGGCGGATCATTCTCACGCTCAGTTCAGTGCTGATGCCGTTGTTCTTCATTACCGGCTGGCTGTTGTACCTGGATCGGCGTCGCAAGAAACGCCAGGTGCGTGACGCGCGTAAAGGCCTCACGGCCAACACCAGCGATGCTCCGCCATGGTTGATCGGCTTTGCCAGCCAGAGCGGTTTTGCCGAGCAACTGGCCTGGCAGACAGCCGGCCAATTGCAGGCGGCCGGCTTGCCGGTGAAGGTGCAGTCCCTGGGCAGTGTCAGCCAGGATGACCTGCGCCAGTCGGCAAATGCGCTGTTCGTGGTCAGTACCTTCGGCGACGGCGAAGCGCCCGACAGCGCCCGCGGTTTCGAGCGCAGTGTGCTCGGTCAGGACCTGTCCCTAAAGGGCTTGAACTACTCGGTACTGGCCCTGGGTGATCGTCAATACGAACACTTCTGCGGCTTCGCGCGGCGCCTGCATTTCTGGCTGACCAACCAGGGCGGCAACGCGCTGTTTGCCCCGGTGGAAGTCGACAGCGGCGACACCACTGCCCTGCTGCACTGGCAACAACAACTCGGCCAGCTCACCGGTCACGCCCCGGCGGCCGCTTGGCCGACCGCCCAATACGAAAACTGGACGCTGTGTCAGCGCACCCTGCTCAACCGCGACAGCGCAGGTTCCGGTGTCTATTTACTGGGCCTCACCTCGCCTTCGCCACACAGCTGGCAAGCCGGTGACCTGGTGGAAGTGCTGCCGCGCAACTGCCCCTGGGCCATCGAGCACTTCCTCGAAGGCCTGGGTCTGGCCGGCAGCAACGGCGTGTTGATCGACGGCATGGCGCACACCCTCGACCAGGCTTTGGCCACTCGCCAATTGCCGACGCATCGCGCTCACCTGGTCGGCCTGCACGCCCAGGCGCTGGTGGACGCGCTGGTGCCCCTGGGAATGCGCGAATATTCCATCGCCTCGATTCCCAGCGATGGCGTACTCGAATTGATCGTCCGCCAGGAACGCCACCCCGATGGCAGCCTGGGCCTGGGGTCAGGCTGGCTCACCGAACATGCCGCCCTCGGCTCAAGCATCAGCCTGCGCCTGCGCCGCAACAGTGGTTTTCATCTACCAGACATCCCCGTGCCACTGATCCTGCTGGGCAACGGCACCGGCCTGGCCGGCCTGCGCAGCTTGCTCAAGGCGCGTGTTGCCGATGGCCAGCAGCGCAACTGGCTGCTGTTTGGCGAGCGCAATATCGCCCATGATTTCCTGTGCCAGGACGAGTTGCAGGGCTGGTTGGCCAGCGGTGACCTGGCGTTGCTCGATCTGGCGTTTTCTCGCGATCAGGAAGAGAAAATCTACGTGCAGGATCGCCTGCGGGAGTCAGCCGACGTGTTGCGTAAGTGGCTGAGCGACGGCGCGGCGATTTATGTGTGCGGGAGTCTGCAAGGCATGGCGGCCGGGGTGGATCAGGCGTTGGTGGACATACTCGGCAGTGAGGCCGTGGAGCGGCTGATCGAACAAGGCCGTTATCGTCGCGACGTCTACTGATTGGCAACGGTGGGAGCTGGCTTGCCTGCGACAGCGAGGGTGAATTCACTAGCGCTATCGCAGGCAAGCCAGCTCCCGCCGTTTTGATTGCATTCCAAATCAGGCGGGTTGCAGCTTTTGCTCGAACACTGAGACCCCATCCAAGTCCCGCAGGATGACGGTCAACTCCGCCGTCTGCCCATCTATCTGCACCTCGCCAAAAAACTGAAACCCGGCAAATGGCGACGTGTTTTGCGCCGGTGGTGCCTTCTCGAACACCACTTCAGGCCCAAAGGTCTTATCCAATGGGTTAGGCCCGAAGCTCCCCGCGTTCAACGGCCCGGCCACAAACTCCCAGAACGGCTCAAAATCCTGGAACGCCGCACGATCCGGGTGATAGTGATGTGCCGCGCAGTAATGCACATCCGCCGTCAGCCATACGTGGTTGCGCACCTTCTGCGCCCTTAAAAACCCCAGCAGCTCGGCAATTTCCAACTCACGCCCTTGCGGTGCGCCAGGGTCGTTGTTGGCAATCGCTTCCCAGCGCGGTACGCCGGGGCTTACTTCGCCGTCGGGTACACCCAGCCCAATAGGCATGTCCGCCGCGATGACTTTCCACTGCGCCTGCGACCCCTTGAGTTCACGCTTGAGCCAGTCCAATTGCTCCCGGCCCAGGAAGGTTTTTTCAGCGCCCAGGTTGTCATCGTTCGGCCCGCGATAGCTGCGCATATCCAGCACGAACACCTCCAGCAACGGCCCATAGCTGAGCTTGCGATAAATCCGCCCGCCGCCATCGGCGCTCTGCCGGCGCATCGGTGAATATTCCAGCCACGCCTGGCGTGCACGACCGACCAAGGTGTTGATGTCCTTGACCTGGTAACGCTCATCCAACTGCTTGCTCGGCGACCAGTTGTTCACCACTTCATGGTCGTCCCACTGCCAGATCTGCGGCACTTCGGCGTTGAAGCGACGGACATTTTCGTCCATCAGGTTGTAGCGGTAATTACCGCGATATTCATCCAGGGTTTCGGCGACTTTGCTCTTGGCTTCGGTGGTGATATTGCGCCAGATACGCCCGTTTTCGGTCGTCAGTTGCGCCGGCACCGGGCCGTCGGCATAGATGGTGTCGCCACTGTGGATAAAAAAGTCCGGCAAACGCAGGCGCATGGCTTCATAGATGCGCATGCCGCCAATGTCCGGGTTGATGCCGAAGCCTTGGCCGACGGTGTCGCCGCTCCACACGAAACGAATATCGCGGCGCTGTTGCGGCACACTGCGCAGGTGGCCGAACCACGGCTCGCTGGCGACGCCGGTTTGGGCATCTTCGAAATGCACGCGGTAGAAAATCGCCTGATCGGCGGGCAGCCCGGTGAGTTCGACGCGGGCCGTGAAGTCGGTCCGATTATCGGCCAGAGCCGAGATGAATTTGCGCGGGTTGCTGAACACGCTGCGGGTGTCCCACTCCACCACCATGCGCGCCAGGCGATCGCTGCGGCTCCAGATCATGGCGCGATCACCGAGCAGATCGCCGGACTGCACGCCGTCGGTGAGTTGCGGCCGGTCCTTCACAGAGGCGATCACCGCCGGGGCCAGGCCCGGCAGCAACAGGCCGGCGCCGACGGCTTGCATCACGCGGCGGCGGCCGAGATCGAAGTGGCTCATGCAGGTGCCCTCTTGAGTATCAAAAGGGCCACTAAAGCATGGGGTTATGACACGGGTGCGACAGTCAGCTCTTGCGCTTCCGGACGTTTGATCAAGGCGTACACCAGACCGGTCAGCAAGCTGCCCGCGACAATCGCCAGCAGGTACAGCAGCGCATGGTTCATCGCATTCGGGATGACCAGCACCGCCAGGCCGCCGTGGGGCGCCGCGAGCTTGCAACCAAAGTACATCGACAGCGCGCCGGCCAACGCGCCACCGGCGATGCTGGCCGGGATCACGCGCAGCGGGTCTTTGGCCGCAAAGGGAATCGCGCCTTCGGAGATAAACACCATCCCCAGAATGATCGCCGCCTTGCCGGCCTCACGCTCTGTTTGGGCAAACTTGCGGCGTGCCAGGAACGTAGCGATGCCCATGCCGATCGGCGGCACCATGCCGGCCGCCATGGTGGCGGCAATCGGCGCGCCACTGTGCGCCGCCAGCATGCCGACGGAAAACGCATAGGCTGCCTTGTTGATCGGCCCACCGAGGTCGACGCACATCATGCCGCCCAACAGAATGCCCAGCAGCACGGCGTTAGTGGTGCCCATGGTGTTGAGGAATTCCGTCAGGCCCACAAGCATGCGCGCCACCGGTGGCCCGACCAGGTAGATCATCGCCAGGCCGGTGAACAGGCTCGCCAGCAACGGGATGATCAGGATCGGCTTGAGCGCATCCAGGCTTTGCGGCAACTGCACCGCGCGGGTGATCAGCTTGACGCAATAACCGGCGAGGAAACCGGCAAATATCCCGCCGATAAAACCAGCACCCAAGGTGGTCGCCAGCAACCCGCCGATCATGCCGGGGGCCAACGCAGGACGGTCGGCAATGGAATAAGCGATGTAGCCCGCCAGCAGCGGCACCATCAACATGAAGGCCTGATCGCCGACGGTTTTCAAGGCAGCAGCCAGTGTGCCTTTCTCTTCAAAAGCAGTGATGCCGAACATGAAGGACAACGCAATCAACAACCCGCCCGCCACCACCATCGGCAACATGAACGACACACCGGTCAGCAGGTGTTTGTAAACGCCGGTTTTTTCTTTCTTGGCCACGGCACCGCTGGCCGCACTTTCCACTGCGCCTTCAGCAAGGGCCTTGTTGAGGGTGGCTTCGGATTGCTTGAGGGCAATGCCGGTGCCGCAGCGGTAAATTTTCTTGCCGGCGAAGCGCTCGGTAGCGACTTCGATATCCGCCGCCAACAGCACCACATCGGCCTCAGCGATAGCCTGCGGGCTCAAGGGCGTGCGTGCGCCGACCGAGCCCTGGGTCTCGACCTGCAAGTCGTAGCCCAGCCGCTTGGCGGTCTGCTGCAAGGCTTCGGCGGCCATGAAGGTGTGCGCCACGCCCGTCGGACAAGCCGTGATTGCCACAATACGTGGTGCATTTTCAGCCGCCTGCTGCGTGGCGACATACACCTGGGCTTCTTCAGCGCCGCGACGCAATACCGCGTCGACATCCGCCAGCGCCTGGGCCGGCGTGCTCTGGAACACGCGCTTACCGACAAACCGCTGCATATCCACCGGGGTACTGCTGACCAACAACACCCATTCGGCATCGTCGATCGTGGCCTGGGAGAGCTGGCGTTCCGGGCGCTGCACATCCACCACTTCAACGCTGGTGCTCCAGCCCTGACGCTGTGCGGCGGCGTCCAACAAGCGGGCGCACAGCACACTGGTGACCATGCCGTTCGGGCAGGCGGTAACAATGGCTAACTTCATCACAAACCCTCTTATTGTTCTGTCAGCGAGCGCACTTGAACGCCGCTTTCGAGACGCGCCAACTGCGCGTGATCGCTGATGCCAAAACCGATCTGCGTCACCGCCATCGCGGCAATCGCCGTGGCGCGGCGCAAGGTCTGTTCCGGCGTATCCCCGGTGAGCAGACCATGGAGCATACCGGCCAGCAGCGAATCGCCGGCGCCTACGGTGCTGGCGACCGTGACCTTGGGCGGTGTGGCCTGCAGCGCCGCATTTGGGCTGTACCAGCTCACGCCGGCGGCACCGTCGGAGACCACCACATGTTCGACACCTTGCCGGTGCAGTTGGCTGACCGCATCGGTGGCGTTATCCAGGGCTTCGGCCAGCTCTTCAGTATTGGGTTTGACCAGCCATGGGCCGGCCAGCAAACCCGCGCGCAGTGCTTCGCCGCTGGTGTCCAAAGCGACTTTCAAACCATAGCGTTTCAACTGCTCCAACAGCCCCTTGAACCACTGCGGGCTGACGCCGCGTGGCAAGCTGCCGGCCACCACCACCGCATCAAAGCCGGGAGCAATCTGCGCCAGTTTGTCCAGCAAGGCGTTCTGCGCCTGTTCTGTCACCTGCGGCCCCGGTGCATTGATGTCGGTGACCCGGCCATCCTGCTCGGCAATCTTGATATTGCTGCGGGTTTCACCGGGCACGCGGATAAACGCGTCGGTAAACCCACGCTGTGCAATGAGCGCTTCAAAGGCCTGGGGGTTGCCTTCACCGAGAAAGCCGCTCACGGTCAATTCATGGCCCAGGTCGGCCAGCACCTGCGCCACGTTCACACCCTTGCCGGCGGCATGGGTCAGCAGGGTTTCGCTGCGGTTGACTTCACCCGGTTCCAGGCGCGCCAGGCGTACCGTCAGATCCAACGCCGGGTTCAGCGTCAGGGTCAGAATCCTTGCCATCTATACGGCCTCCACTAGGGCTCGCACTTCGGCAGGTGAGCCCACCGCCAGTGCTTTTTGCGCCAGGCCCTGGGCCTCGCTCAGACTGAATTCGCGCACGCGCGCCTTCACTTCGGGAATGCTGCGGGCGGACACGCTCAACTCATCCACCCCCAGGCCGACCAATACCGGCACTGCCAACGGGTCCGCCGCCAGCTCGCCGCACACGCCAACCCATTTGCCATGGGCATGGGCTGCACGCACGGTGATGTCGATCAGTTGCAACACTGCCGGGTGCAGGCCATCGGCCTGAGCGGACAGGGTCGGGTGGCCACGGTCGATGGCCAGGGTGTACTGGGTCAGATCGTTGGTGCCGACACTGAAGAAGTCCACTTCCTTGGCCAATACCGGCGCGAGCAACGCGGCCGACGGCACTTCGATCATGATGCCCAGTTGCAGGTCCGCCACCGGGATTTCCAGACGCAGGCGCTCGGTCATGTCACGGGCGGCGCGCCACTCATCGACGCTGCCGACCATGGGGAACATGATGCGCAGCGGACGGTTGTCCGCCGAGCGCAGCAGCGCCCTCAGTTGGGCTTCCATGATCTGCGGGCGTTGCAAGGTGAGACGAATGCCGCGCACGCCGAGGAAGGGGTTTTCCTCTTCGGCGATCGGCCAATAAGGCAGCGGTTTGTCGCCGCCCACATCGAGGGTGCGCACGACCAGCGGACAACCGGCGAGACCATCGAGGACGCGGCGGTATTCGGCTTCCTGGGTAGCCTCGTCCGGCGCTTGCGGATGGGCCATGAAGATCAGTTCGGTGCGCAGCAAGCCGATGCCTTCGGCGCCCTGCTCCACCGCGCTGGCGACGCCAGCGCTTTCGCCGATGTTGGCGAACACTTCCACGGCATGACCGTCACGGGTCAACGCGGGTTCGTGGCGTTGTGCCGAGGCCGCTTGCAGGCGTTGTTCGCGGGTGTCGCGCTCGACCGTGGCGCGTTGCAGGGTAGCGGCGTCGGCATCCACATGCAGGCGCCCGCGCTGGCCATCCAGCAACAACGGCGTACCGGCGGCCAACAGCAACACCGCCGGACCGGCGCCCACCAGCGCGGGAATACCGAGGGCGCGGGCGACAATGGCACTGTGGGCCGTCGCGCCGCCGCGGGCGGTGAGGATGCCAGCGACGCGCGCCGGATCAAGCCGGGCCACATCAGACGGACCGACTTCGTCCATCACCAGAATGTAAGGCTCACTCGGTTCCTGGGCGGTTTCGACGCCACACAGTTGCGCCAGCACACGACGGCCAATGTCACGCAGGTCGGCGGCACGCTCGGCGAGCAAGGCATCCTGCAACGACTCCTGCTGTTTGGCCGCCGCTTCGATCACACTCATCCATGCCGCCTCAGCGCTTTCGCCTTGCTTGAGGCGCGTGTCGACTTCGTCGGTGAGTTCAGGGTCGTCGAGCATTTCCTGGTGGGTGACGAAAATCTCGCGGATCGCCTTGGACTGGCTGCGTTCGATCAGCCCCTGGATATCACGGCGCACATCGGCCAGGGCGCTGTGCAGGCGCTCGCGCTCGATGGCGCAAGATTCGCCGCGCAGTGGGTAATCGAAGACTTGCAGAACCTGAATGTGCGCAGGGCCGATAGCGATGCCCGGCGCAGCGGCGATGGCCTGAACCTGGCTACCGGCCAAGGGTGCGCTGAGCTCCGGCTCGATATCGAGGACTTCAGGCTGGACGCTCACGGTCGGCAGCGGCTCGACGTCTTCACCCAGGCCTTCTTCCACCGCTGCCAGCAGTGCGGGCAGCGCGTCGCCAGCAATGCTCGGTTCGGCGATAAATTCCAGCACCTGGCCGCGACGCGCGCCGAGGCTCAGCAATTTACTCAGGCTTTTCACCGACACGGCGCCCACCGGGCCATCGACGATGCGCACACGGAGATCGCCGTCAAAACTTTTCGCCAACTGCGCAAGGATCTTCGCCGGGCGCGCGTGCAGGCCGTGGGCGTTGGCCAGGGTAATGCGCGCAGCAGGCCAGTCTGGTGGCAATTCTCCACCGAGCACTTCAAGCACGGCGCGGCTGCTGGTGGCGCGGCCGAGTTCCTGGCCGCGACCTTCTATCAGCAAGGCGCATAAGCGTTCGAGCAGCGTCTGGTGGGCTTCCCCCAGGCTGGCCAGGCAGAACAGGCCATTGAGCGGCTGGCCGAGGTAGCGCATAGGTTTGTCCGGGGTGACAAACGCCAGGCCCGGGCGCTTGACGGTCTGCTCGCTGTGCAACCACCACAGGCCATCGCCCAGGGGCAGCGCATCGACCTGCTGCAACACGGCAGCGAAACCATTGCTCACACAATCGGCCTGACGCAACAGCCGTGCACCGCGCCATACCAGCTCTTCGAAGTCGTCAGCGGACACGCCCAGGCCGATCATCTGCGCATCCAGCGCCAGTTCCTGCGGCGCACCCTGCAGCAGTTTCAACAGCGCTTCGGCGCTACCGGCACGGCGCAGAGCCTGGCCCAGGTCGGTTTCACCGAGGGCGCGGGTGAGCAGTTGCAACAGGCGCAGGTGTTCGTCGGATTTGGCGGCAATGCCGATGGCCAGGTACACGATCTGGCCGTCCCCCCAGTCCACCCCTTCGGGAAACTGCAGCAGGCGCACACCGGTGGAGAACACCTGATCGCGCGTTTCGGGAGTGCCGTGGGGAATGGCAATGCCTTGACCGAGGAAGGTCGAGCCTTGGGCTTCACGGGCTTGCAAACCGCTGAGGTATCCCTCGGCGACCAGGCCGTCGGCCACCAGTTTTTCAGCGAGCAGGTGCAAGGCAGCAGATTTGTCCACGGCCACCTGGCCCATGGAAATCTGCTCTACAGTGAGCTCAAGCATGCCGTTCTCCTAGTTAGTGCGGTGGCGCACTAGGTATTGTTTTAAACAAACAGTGTAAAGGGTGTTCATGATTAACTGACTGAGTAGTCAATTGGCAGTAGCCACTCAGTCGCGAACGTCGTAAAAATACGCTGGCTGAAACGTTTAATCTAGATCTTATGGAAGACTACGCGTTAATTGCGCATCCTTGAAGAACCACTCGGCGCTTGAGCCAGGACATTGGTCGTGTACAGGAATCGGTTACGATTGGAGAAAATGTCGGGGCCCGCTCCAGAAAACAAGGAAATCCCGGTTTGAAACTCAGTGATATCGCCCGTCTTGCCGGTGTGTCCGTAACCACCGCCAGCTACGTCATCAACGGCAAGGCCGAACAGCAACGCATCAGCAACGCCACCGTCGAACGGGTGCGTGCTGTGGTCGAAGCCCATGGTTTTACCCCCAACCCTCAGGCCGCCGGGCTGCGCAGTCGGCACACGCGCACCTTGGGCTTTATCCTGCCCGACCTGGAAAACCCCAGTTACGCACGCATCGCCAAGCTTTTGGAGCAAGGTGCCCGGGCGCGCGGCTATCAACTGCTGATCGCCAGTTCCGACGACGATGCCGACAGCGAGCGTCAATTGCTGCAACTGTTCCGCGCCCGGCGGTGTGACGCGCTGTTTGTCGCCAGTTGCCTGCCGGCCAGCGATGACAGTTACCGCGAGCTGCAGGCCAAGGGTTTGCCGGTGATTGCCATCGACCGGGTGATGGGCGCAGATCAATTCTGCTCGGTGGTCAGCGACGACCGCCAAGCGTGCCTGCAATTGACCAGCAGCCTGTTGCAGCCCCTGCCCAAGCAGATCGTGCTGATCGGCGCGCGGCCCGAGCTGAGCATCAGCCAGGAGCGTGCCGCCGGTTTCCGTGAAGCGCTGGAAGGGTTCACCGGCGAGGTGATCGTCGAACACGGCGAAGCCTTCAGCCGCGACTGTGGCCGACAGTTGATGGAGCAACTTCTGCAGCAACTGGGGCACTTGCCTGACGCACTGGTGACCACGTCCTACGTGCTGCTGCAGGGCGTGTTCGACGCGCTGCATGACTTCCCACTCAAATCGCGGCCGCTGCGCCTGGGCACCTTTGGTGATACACAGTTGCTGGATTTCCTGCCGCTGCCGGTCAACGCCATGGCCCAGCAACATCAACTGATCGCCGAGACCGCGCTGCGCCTGGCCCTGGTCGCGGTCGAAGACGAGCAGTACCAACCCGGCGTGCATGCCATCGGCCGGACGTTCAAGCAGCGTATTCGCGAGGCTTGAGCGTGGAGCTGATCGACACCCACACCCATTTGGACTTCCCGGATTTCGACAGCGATCGCCGGGAAGTCCTCGCTCACAGCCGAGCGCTGGGCGTGCGACGCATGGTGGTGCTGGGGGTGTATCAGCAGAATTGGCAGCGGCTGTGGGATCTGGTGCAAACGGACGAAGGCTTGTTCGCTGCGTTTGGCCTGCACCCGGTCTACCTCGATGACCATCGCCCCGCCGACCTGACGGAGCTCGGCGACTGGCTGACTCGCCTGCACGGTCACCGGCAACTGTGTGCGGTAGGCGAAATCGGGCTGGATTACTTCCTCGAACAGTTGGACCGCGAACGCCAGCAAAGCCTGTTTGAGGCCCAACTGAAACTGGCCGTGGACTTCCAGCTGCCGGCGCTGCTGCATGTCCGTCGCAGCCACGCGGACGTCATCGCTACCCTCAAGCGCATTCGCCTGCCCCGTGGCGGCATCATCCATGCGTTTGCCGGTAGCCGCGAAGAAGCCCGCGAATACATCAAGCTCGGCTTCAAACTCGGGCTGGGGGGCGCCGCCACTTGGCCTCAGGCCCTGCGCATGCACAAGGTGCTGGCCCACCTGCCGTTGGACGCCGTGGTACTGGAAACCGACTCACCGGATATGGCGCCCGCCATGTATCCCGGCCAGCGCAACAGCCCCGAACACCTGCCGGCTATCTGCACTGAGCTTGCCGAGCGCATGGGCATCAGCCCTCTATTGCTGGCTGAGGCGAGCACACGCAATGCGTGCGAGCTGTTCAACTGGTAGCGCGGGCGTTACCCGTTGCAGATTCAAGATCAGGCGCTGGCGGTGACGGACGTATCGCAACACCAGCAAATGCACCAGTAAGACCACCAACGAGATGTTGAATTGGCCGATCACACTGATCAGCCCCACCCACTCCGCCACCAACGCCACGATCAGCACCATGCAGGTCAACACCACCATGCTCGGGCGCACCAGCGCCCACTGGTCCAGGGACCTGAACTGGCGCAACTGTCGAGGGCAGTTCAGTTGCAAGATCCATTGGCAGTAAGGGCAATCGAACGGTTCTTCGATGGCGATGGCGTTGAGTTGCCAAGGCTTGAGATTAAAGGTGATATCACAATGGGCGCAGTGCCCTTTGATGCCGATCGCAGCGGTCATCGCTGTGCCTCCCCCGGACTTGAAATCGAGTGAAACAAGTTTCACCCATTCACGGCTTCAGAAAAGAGACGCAGCAAAATCAGGACAAGCGCCACACCATGAAACGATAAATCCTACATTCAATTCTCATACCCGAAACGCGCCGATCAATTGTTTCAACTCAATCACCTGCAGCGACAGCTGTCGACTCGCCGCTTCGGTCTGATACGCGCCCTCGGCGGCATGCTCACCAGCCCGATTGATTTCAACGATGTTCTGGTCAATATCGTGGGCGACGGCGGTTTGTTGCTCCACAGCGGCGGCGATCTGCTGGTTTTGATCGACGATCATCCCGACGGCGCCGAGGATATTTTCCAGGGCTTGCTGAACCCTTTCCGACTGCCCCACGGTGCCACTGGCCATATCATGACTGCTGCCCATGGCTTTCACGGCCGCCGCCACGCCGCTTTGCAAGCGGCTGATCATCTGCTCGATCTCCTCGGTGGAGTGCTGGGTACGGCGCGCCAGGGTCCGCACCTCATCGGCCACCACCGCAAACCCACGCCCTTGCTCGCCGGCGCGTGCGGCTTCGATGGCCGCGTTGAGCGCCAGCAAGTTGGTTTGTTCGGCGATGCTTTTGATCACTTCCAACACGCTGCTGATGGACTGGCTGTCGGTGGCCAGTTGGTTGATTACCTGCACCGACTGATCGATCTCCGTCGCCAGTCGCGCAATGCTGCCCTGCTGGGATTGCACCAGGCTGCGGCCGCTGACGGTTTCGTCGTTGACGCTGTGGGCACTGCTGACCGCCGCCGCCGCACTGCGCGCGACTTCCTGGGCAGTGGACGACATCTGGTTCATGGCCGTCGCCACCTGTTCGATCTGCATACGCTGCCCGGAAACGGCCTGGTTGCTCTGGGCCGAGACCGTCTCCACCTGCCCGGCCTGCAGCTCGACCTGACTGACGGTGTGCCCGACGCGCTCGATCAAGTCATGGATCTTCGCCACGGTGCCATTGAACACCTGGCCGAGGTCACCCAGCTCATCGCGGCTTTGCGCGACAAAGGTGACGGTCATGTCGCCGGCCGCGACCTTATCCATCATCGTGCCCAAGCGCCGCAAGGTGGTGCGCGTGGAGGCGTAGAAGCCTGCATACAAGTAGAAAATCAGCAGGAACACCGCGCTGAGGGCCGAGACCAGCACCACCATATGCGTACGGTTCTGTGCCAGGCGTTGCTCCAATTGCTGCCCGAGGAACGTCAGGGTGGCGTCATCCAACTGGTACGTCTGGGCCATCAATCGGCTGACGCCGTCGTAGAAATCCTGCCAGGGCGCGTCGAGGGTTTCGGCCATCACCACCTGTTCTTCAAACAACTCGCTGCCTTGCTTGAGGCTGGCGTTGCTGGACTTGGCCAGGCCGTCGAGAGCCGCATGGGCGGCTTTGCTGGAGCCCAAGGCATCTTGCAACTTCAGGCCATATTCGGCCTGGATTTTTTCCAATTGCTGCAACAGCTCGTCAAACCGTGTGCTGGACGACGAGTTGAGAAAACCCTGCCCCAGGGAATACGCGCCCATTGCTCGACCTTCACCCAGGGTCTGGGTGACGAGTGGGGTCACGCTGGTGATCAGCTCACTGAGTTGGCGCAGGTCGCTCTGGGGGTCGCGGCTCAAACCGGCTTGGCTGGCAATGATCTGGCTGAGCATCTGCGCCTTGTTGAGCAACTTGCCGATCAAAGCACTTTTGCTCAGCAACGACGTTTCCTGTTGCTGGGCCTTGAAGGCTGCGATCAACTCGTCGCGCTTGGCGTCAAAAGCGGCAATTTGCTCGGGCTCAGTCGCCATGGCGTTGAGGCTTTGCAGGCGGCTCAGCACGCTTTGTTCCAGGGCGCTGATCTTGCCCTCAAGATCGCCCGCCTTGCCGGACTGGCCCAGCGTGGCGTTGATCTGCACCTGGTTGTTGAGGGTTTCCAGGTCGCGGCGCAGGGCCAGGCTGCTACCGAGCAAATCAAGGCTCTGCAGCTCCACCCGCGTGCCCTGGTATTCGCGCCACGAATCACGCACCAGGTAATAGTTGGTCGCCAGCATCGGCAGCAGGAACAACACGCTGATCAAGCTGAACTTCATGCCGAAGCTCAGGCGGTTCATCAGCGCGACGGCGGGATAGAGCAAGCTCTTCACAGGTTAACTCCCTTTCTTTTATTTTTATCGAGGCGCAGGGCGGCAGTTAGCCAGCATCTGTATAGCTCAATTTGAAAGGGAGTTTTGTAACTTAAGGTTAATGAGATAGGGCGTTAAGGCAACACCGTCCAGATCGCAAACCCGGCATACCACAGCACCGCCGCACGCAAAAGCAGTTCCCAGAGCCGGTCCAGGCTGTTGATGCCATCGGGACCGACCGCCGGTGGCGGGATTTCAGCGGCGACCAGGCCGACTTTTTCCACCAGTTCGGCGGCGCTGATGTCCCAGCTCAACAGTTCGTGCAGCATCACGCGGCCCACGGCGACGAAGTTGCCCACCAGGGCAAAACTGGCTGCCAGCAGGCGCACTGGCAGCCAGTCAAATGCGTGGCGCAGTTGCCCGGCCCGCTCGGCCACCAGAGGGTTCTTGCTGTATTCACTGGCCAGTGCGAGCAAGCGATAAGCCAGCGCGGCAACCGGGCCCAACAGGAAGTACCAGAAAATCACCGCGAAAAAGCTCTGGTAGGCCTGCCACAACAGATGGCCCTGGACGCGTTCGAGCAACTGTTCACCACTGTCGGCGCTCAGATTCAGGTCACGCTCGGCGACATGCTCGGCGGCTTGCAGGTCGCCCCGTCGCCAGGCGTCGCGAAAGGGACCCAGCCCGGCGAGCAGATCACCACGGCCCAGGCTGTAGATCACCACCAGCAGGTGCACCGGCAGCGCTAACAGTCCGTAGGCCACCGGTTCCAGCACCAGCAGCAACAACGCCAGCAAGGCCACCGGTAATAACACCAGCAATGCCAGGATCAACCAGGGCTGCTTGCCCATGCGTGGGCTCGATTCCAGCTTGGCCAGTTCACGCAGCCAACCACCATCACGCTGTAACCGCTGGCGCAGGGCCGAGAACTTCTCGATCCATACGGCCAGCACCAACACCAGGAAACTCATCGTGCGTGTCCTCCATCCTGCAGGGCGCTGCGAAAGCGCGTCCAATCAAAAGCCGGGCCGGGATCGGTCTTGCGACCCGGAGCGATATCGCTGTGACCACAAATGCGCTGAGGCGTGATGTCGGGGTAAGCCGCCAGCAACTGGCGGGTCAGGTTGGTCAACGACGCATATTGGGCGTCAGTGAACGGCTGGTCATCCGTGCCTTCGAGCTCAACCCCCAGGGAAAAGTCATTGCAGGTATCCCGACCCTCGAACTGTGAGATCCCGGCATGCCAGGCCCGGTCGAGACAGGACACAAACTGCGTCACCGCACCATCACGCTCAATCAGAAAATGCGCAGACACCCGTAGGTCGGCGATCCCTTCAAAGTAGGGATGTTCCGTGACATCCAGACGGTTCTGGAAGAATTCCTGCACTTTGCCGGTGGCGAACTGCGCCGGCGGCAGGCTGATGTTATGCACCACCAGCAGTGAGATTTCGCCGGCGGGGCGCTCGTTGTAGTTGGGCGAAGGGCAATGACGGATGCCTTTGCACCAACCGCTGGTGGGGTCCAACTGCATACAGGTTCCTTGAACGAGACAACATGTGACCAGTATGCCGCGTTCGCCCCTTCGGTTGCGATCACTTGCCGCGATTGAGTTGACGCAGTTTGCCCACGACGGCAGTCAAGGCACGCTCGAACAAGGGGCCAGCGTCCAGGGTGTGCAGCGCGCCCCGCTTGAACGCCACTGCCAGTTGGCCCGCGCTTTTCTCTAACACCTTGAGCCCCGTGCGGCTGGTGAAGACATAGGTGTCGGCCGGCGCCATGATCGCCGTCAGCCGGCAGCGCAGCGTAGTCGCTTCGTCTCCCTCGAACACCACCCAATCACCCACCTTGAGCTGTCGGGCTTTCAGCAGGTCGGGGTCGTTGTCCGGCAGATCGCGGACCGGATCGGGTAACGCAGAGGTCAGTACAAACGGCTCACGCACTTCGATCCATTCGTCGCCCCCGCCAGGGGCCTGGACATGCAAGGCCTGCAAACGCACGAAAAACTCGCGGGTGCTGAAGGGGTCGAACGCGGCGCTGGTCAATCCGTCGCGCAGGGCCTTGAGCAAGCCCGGCAGTTGCCCCAGCAAATGACGCCCGGCTTCAGTGTCTTGCTGCAGGCCGACGCTCCAGATCAGTTCGTCCATGGTGCGCAGCCCCGCCTGCCATTGCACCGACTGCTCGCCATGCTTGAGGCTGGCCAGCAACAGCACCTGGCTCCAGGCCTGCTGCAGGAATTGCACGACCGGACGCGGCAGCGTCTTGCCAAGCAGGCGTTTGTTCAGCACATCGGCCACGCGCTGACGCGCAGCTTCGGTGCGCACACGCCCGGCTTCGGCATCACGGGTGTGCTGTTCAAGCAAGTCGCTGCGCCGTCGCTCATCAGCGGTGAAGGCGCTGAACTCGGCGAGCAATTGGGAAAAGATCACCGGGTCTTCGACAAATTCATTGAGCAAGCGCTGCACCACCTGCTCGATGCGCAGGTACAGAGGGTCGCGCTGGCTGGCGCCCATGGCAGCGGTGGCGATTTCATTGAGCAGGCGTCGCGCCGGGTGGCTGGCTCGACTGAAAAGGCTCTTGTCCAGCACCGCCACTTTCAGCATCGGGATCTGCAGGCGACCGATCAAGGCCTTGTAGGCATCGGGCACGGCCCGGTCGTTGAGGATGAATTCGAACAGCAACGCGACCAGGTTGATCACATCTTCGTCCGCCTCCTCCACCACCCGCGACTTACCGCTCTTGACGCTGACGCGGGTGAGCAACTGTTCAAGCTGGTTGCGCAGGTCGAAATCATCCTCGACCTCAGGCTCGGGTACATATTGCTGCAAGTGGGACAGCAGGCGCAGCAGGTCACGGGGGGAGATGGGCAAGGGTTCGGCGCTGGCTTCAAGGGTCGGCGCCACGCTACCGCGTACCGCGGTGAGCAACGGCTGCAGCGCAGCGAAGGCTTCCTGGCCATTTTCGTCGACAGGCGGCAAGGTTTCTTCGCGCGCAAGCTCACGGGCCTCACGCGCCTCACGCCGGCGGGACGGTACGGCCTTGAGTTCAGGCAACACACCGGTCGCGACCAGCAACTGATTGGCTTCGCCGTACAGTTGGTCGGCGTCACTGAGTACGTATTTTTCAAACAGCTTGAGCATGATCAGTTTGACGCGGATCTCCACGCCCAGGCTGCGTCCCGCCCGCAGGAAGCACTCACACAGCAGCGCTGGCCCCAGTGGGTTCTCGCGATCATCCAGCTGGTTGCCGAGCAACGCGCTCAAGCGCGCCGTGAGTTGCCCCAAGGCCAGGCCGTCACGATGCCGCACCCGATCCAGCATTGCTTCAAGCGTAACGGCTTTTTCCAGGTCATCCCTGGACGAGCCCGGTGCCGCGTCGTAGGAAACCACTGGCACCAACTGCAATTCCCCCCGCCCTGCCTGACCCAGGCTGGCGAAGGCTTCAAACAGGCGCTCCATGAACACGCGCTCGAAATTCTTGCGCTTGAGGCGCAGGTCGCGCATGGCCTCGAAGAAAATATGATGGTCGAGGTTGTTGCGCGCCTTGTCGGCCATTTCGAACAAGGTGTCGTCGGCGTTATCGAACAGGTCCTGCAGCCCTTGCTGCAGCTGTTGCGCCGCCTTGTCGCGGACCTGCAGCAACACTACCGGCAGTCTGGCGAGCGGCGATGGCGTGGCGGACGCCTTATTGAAAGGCACCACCTTTGCGTCATTGTGCATCCTGGCCTCCTGAAACGGCGGTATCTTTCTGAACGTCAAAGCTATGACGCCAATTGCAAGGCGCTAGATTATCTGGCAAATGAGGGCAGGTGCGCCAGCAAACTCTGCCTTTGCACGGTAAATGAGTGGTGAGCCTGGGTTCGAACGCGCACTGCCCCTATAATCGGGGCACTTTGTCTGTGGAGCCTGTTATGCCGAATCTCCGTCTTGCCGACCTCACCGCCGAAATCGAAGCCAATGTGCGCCGCGCACTGCTGGAAGACATCGGCAGCGGCGACATCACTGCGCAGTTGATCCCGGCCGAACGGCTGGCCACGGCCACCATCATTACCCGCGACACCGCTGTCATCGCCGGAACGGCCTGGGTGGATGCGGTGTTCCGCCAACTGGACCCTCGGGTTGCCGTGCATTGGCAAGTGGCTGACGGTGAGCGCGTCAGCCCCAATCAGGTGCTGTTCCGCCTTGAAGGCCCGGCACGCTCGCTGCTCAGCGGCGAACGCTGTGCGCTGAATTTCCTGCAGTTGCTGTCCGGGGTCGCCACCCGCGCGCAATTTCTCGCGGACTTTGTCGCCAGCACCCAGGTCAAGCTGCTGGACACCCGCAAAACCCTGCCGGGGCTGCGCCTGGCGCAGAAATACGCAGTGACTTGCGGTGGCTGCCACAACCACCGCATCGGCTTGTATGACGCGTTCCTGATCAAGGAAAACCATATCGCGGCCTGTGGCGGCATTGCCCAGGCAATCACGGCCGCCCACAAGATCGCCCCCGGCAAGCCGGTGGAAATCGAAGTTGAAAGCCTGGATGAGCTGCGCGAAGCCCTGGCGGCGGGCGCGGATATCATCATGCTCGATGAGTTGAGCCTGGACGATATGCGTGAAGCCGTGCGCCTGAACGGCGGTAAGGCGAAGCTGGAGGCCAGCGGCGGGATCAATGAAAGCACCCTGCTACCCATCGCCGAGACCGGGGTGGATTACATCTCGATTGGCGCGATGACCAAGGATGTGAAGGCGGTGGATTTGTCGATGCGCCTTAGCATCTGAGGCGCCTTGACTGCAGGAGCGAGCTTGCCCGCTCCTGCAGACTGCTTCTAAACCACCAGGTCATTCATCTCGCAATATTCTTCCCATTCGACACCCAGCACTTCGGCCGCCTCTTTATGCAAGGCCAGTCGCGCCGCTTCGAACGCTTCCGGTGTCGAGGTGTACTTGAGGGTCAGCTCCCAGGGCTGATAGCCCTGGCTCTCGGCCTCATCCTCGAATGCCCACTGGATCTGGTCACGCTGATCATCGGCGCTCAGGTCCTTGATCTCTTCTTTCAGCTGCGGCGTGTCCTCAAGGTACTTCTTGAGTGCTTCTTCGTGCCGAACTTCCTGGGTCATTTCAGTCGTGGTCATGTTGTTCTCTTAGATCGAGGAATGGGGATGCATCTGGGTCATCAAGGTTGCGCAGATACAAAAGAGCGGGCGCAAATACCAGCTCGTCTGGCCTTCAGAACCATTCTGGGATCAACTGAAAACAGTACTGCCTTTGTTGCCTTTTTGCCCGAGACAGGAATCGAACCTGCGACCTTCGCGTTACGAGTGCGCTGCTCTACCGGCTGAGCTACACGGGCGGTGGGCTAAAGCTAGCACCGCATCGAGAGTCCGGCAACTTGCCGCCGTCAGCGGGCAATCACACCTTGGGCCCAGAAGCGTGGTTGCAGGTAATCGCCATGGGCGTCCAGGTACTGCTGCTGGGCCTGTTTGAAGTGCGGCACATCGCGCAACGCAATAAAAATCAGCAGACCAACGGCCAACACGCTCAGTGCTTTCCACGCCCCCCAGGCCCATGATCGTTCGACCGCTGCCGGAGCTCGCCATACGTGCAACGCCATCAGCCAGCCCACCACCAGCGCCAGCCAGACCTGGGAGTTAGGCATCACAATCACACCATCGACCATGGACTGCACTAACGCACCCACCAGCGCCGCAAACAGGCAGAGCCGCAGCAGGTCTGCACGCTCGGCGCTCAGCGCGCGCTTACGCAGTACACCGAACGTTGCCCAGCCCCCTCGCCAAGCCAACACCGCAACGCACAAAGCCGATGGCACCCCCCACTCACTGGTCCATTGCAGGATGGCCTGGTGGGGATGAGCGGCAATACTGTTGGGGATATCAGCGAAATGCATCGGCCCGAATCCCAGCCAAGGCCGCTCGACGAGCATATGCCAGGCCTGCCACCAGATCGGACCACGCCCCGACAAGGAGGTGGTGAGGCGATCGCTGGCGGCATTCGCGATCTCGATTCCCAAATGATCCGCCAACACCTTAAACACCAGCCAGTACAGCAACAATCCACCCAGCAGTGCGGCCAACTGCCAACCCAACCAGCGCCGCCCCCATGGTCCCAGCACCGCCAACACCACAGCCGCGACGCCCATGCCCAGCCAGGTGCCGCGCGTGCCGCCCCCCACTGCGATCAGCCACCACACGCACAGCAGCGTAAAAGTCGCGGCCTTGAGTGGGCGAGACAGCGTGGGGATCAACAAAGGAAGCGCCAGCAGCGGCAAGGTGAATGTCTGGAACTGGCCGTAGAAACGCTTGTTGGAAAAGCCGGACAGCAACGCGTCAGGGTCCAGCACCCGCTCGGCGCTGATGAACGCCAGGGCACCGGCGTAGGTGTATTGAATCGACTTGATCAGGCACAACAGCACCACAAACAGGATCAAGGCACGGTCCAAAGGCTCACCGCCCTGGCGTCGCAGCAGGGCAAATGCCACGGCAATCGCGCCGCAGCCAACAAACACCGCCACTTCAGCAAATGCCCACAGCGGCTGGTGAGCCCGCATCGACGACATCAGGCCCAGCCCGATGATCGCCGCCAGACCCAAGGCTGTGGGCCGGTCAACCAGCCGTTCAACGCGGGCGACCGACAGCCCATACAGCACAGCGCAAGCCCCGATACCGATCTGCATCACCCGTTGCAGATCATGCCCACTGAAGGGAGCACAAATTCCGACAAACAGCAGGCACATCACTGCGACCAGAAAAACACTGCCACGCTGCTCTACGAATAACCCCATCGGTCACCTCAACTTCCCTGTGGAGGGTTTAGCAGTTAAGCGCCGTCGGCGCCGCAGCCTTTGGCGACATATTTTGCGTCAGCGGTGGTGGTGCATGTCCAACCCGTGGTGGCATTGCGTGTCAGGCTGATGGTCTTGCCGAGCACCGGTGCCGGGGCATCCAGTATTTCGCAACTGATGGAACCCGCGCCCGTGGCAACGTCCCCTGTCACGTCAATCTTGCAGTTGGCTGTCGGGCTGGTGCCGCCGATCAATGCCAGCGTGGGGACCGTGCCCTGGTTGAGGGTGTCTTCATAACCAGGCTTCAACGCGGTAATTTCAGCCAGGCCGGCGGTGAACTTGGCCTTGGCTTGGTGGGTGGTGTACATGGGCAGGCCGATGGTGGCCAAAATGCCGATGATTGCCACGACGATCAACAGCTCGATCAGGGTAAAACCTTTTTGACGTCTCACATTCACTCTCCAGGATAGAACTCATGACAAGGCGCGTCCTGCGCCCCGTGTTGTACAGCGGCGCCAGTGTACTCATCCGCAGGCGCTCAATCGCGCACAAGACGCACATTCTGACATTTTATCCGCCACTGCCAGCCTGTCAGAATCCGTCACCTGACTACGCTATAAAGCTTCGACGACCTCTGTGCGGAACCGTGACATGGACAACGCTTCAACGCTCTACGCCTGGGAAGGCATCAACCGCAAAGGACGCAGGGTGTCCGGGCAAACCACCGGACACAACCCTGCCCTGGTGAAGGCACAGTTGCGAAAACAGGGCATCTGCCCAGGGCATGTGCGCAAAAAATCCCCAGTGCTGTCGAGCCTGGCAGCCTCGATCACATCAACCGACATCACCCTGTTCACTCGCCAACTGGCCACCCTGCTGAAGGCCGGTATTCCGCTGCTGCAGGCCTTCGACATCATCGCTGAGGGCTTCGACAACCGCGCCTTGCGTGAGCTTGTGCAAGGGTTGAAACAGGCCATCGAAGCCGGCACCAGCCTTGCCGAGGCGCTGCGCAAGCAGCCGCGTTGTTTCGACGAGCTGTACTGCAACCTGGTGGCCGCCGGCGAACAGGCCGGAGCACTTGAAACCTTGCTGGAGCGCGTGGCGATCCACCGGGAAAAGAGCGAGCAGCTAAAGACGAGGATCAAAAAAGCCATGACCTATCCGATCACCGTGCTGGTGGTCGCCAGCCTCGTCACCGGCGTGCTGCTGGTCCACGTCGTGCCACAGTTCCAGAACCTGTTTGCCGGGGTCGACGGCAAGCTGCCGGGTTTCACCCTGCAGGTCATCGGCCTTTCCGAGTTCATGCAGAAAGCCTGGTGGGCCGTGGCGCTGGGCTTTCTTGCGGGAGGCCTGGGGCTGCGCGAAGCGTATCGGCGCTTGGCGGATTTCCGTCTATGGCTGGACAGCTGTTTGTTGAAAGCGCCCGTGGCAGGCAAACTGCTGAGCAAATCCGCCGTGGCCCGCTTCGCCCGCACACTGTCCACCACGTTTGCCGCCGGCGTTCCGTTACTGCAGGCACTGGATTCGGTGGCCGGTGCCGCCGGTTCCGGGCCATTCAGACGGGCAATCGAACAGATGCGACGCGATGTAGCGACTGGCATGCCATTGAACCAATCCATGCTCACCAGCGGCCTGTTCCCCGGCATGGCGATCCAGATGACAGCCATCGGCGAAGAGTCGGGCACACTGGACCGCATGCTGGAAAAGGTCGCCAACCATTACGAGGCCGATGTGGACAACCTGGTCGATCACCTCACCCACCTCATGGAGCCCCTGATCATGGTGGTCCTGGGAGGCATTGTCGGCGCATTGGTGATCGCCATGTACCTGCCAGTCTTCCAGTTGGGGAGCGCATTTTGAGCCTGCTGTTGGCCGGCCCCCCCTGGGCTTTTGTTGCGCTGGCGGCGCTGCTGGGCCTGATCGTCGGCAGCTTTCTCAACGTGCTGGTGTGGCGCCTTCCAACGATGCTCGAACGGGAATGGCGGGCCCAGGCGCTCGAAGTGCTCGGCTTGCCCGCTGAGCCTGCCGGCCCGACCTACAACCTGATGCACCCCAGTTCCTGCTGCCCACACTGCAATCATCCGATACGTCCGTGGGAAAATATCCCACTGCTCAGTTACCTGTTTCTGCGAGGCCGCTGCGCCCATTGCCAAGGTGCGATCAGCGCCCGTTATCCGCTCACTGAACTGGCGTGTGCATTGATCTCAGCCTGGGTGGCCTGGCGTTTCGGCTTTGGCTGGCAGGCGGGCGCAGTGCTGGTGCTGAGCTGGGGATTGTTGGCGATGAGCCTGATCGATGCAGACCATCAGCTGTTGCCGGATGTGCTAGTGATGCCGCTGCTGTGGCTGGGGCTGATCGTCAACGGGTTCGGCCTGCTGACGACACTGCCCGAGGCCTTGTGGGGTGCGGTCATCGGGTACATGAGCCTGTGGAGCGTGTTCTGGCTGTTCAAGCTGGTCACCGGCAAGGACGGCATGGGCCATGGCGACTTCAAGCTGCTGGCCTTGCTCGGCGCCTGGGGGGGCTGGCAGATCCTGCCCATGACCCTGTTGATGTCGTCGCTGGTGGGTGTGGTCGTGGGCTTGATCCTGATGCGCCTGCGCAAGTCCCACGCGTCGGCACCGATGCCATTTGGTCCGTATCTGGCGATTGCCGGCTGGATTGCATTGCTCTGGGGTGGTCAAATAACCAACTTCTATTTGCAGTCTGTCGGTTTCAGATGACCACTCCTGTTACAACACCCTGGATTCTCGGCCTCACTGGTGGCATCGGCAGCGGTAAAAGCGCCGCGGCCCAGCACTTTATCGACCTTGGCATCGACCTGGTGGACGCCGATCACGCCGCCCGCTGGGTGGTCGAGCCTGGACGGCCGGCACTGGCGCGCATCGCCGAGCACTTCGGTGCTGGCGTGCTGCATCCCGACGGCCAGTTGAACCGCGCCGCCCTGCGCAAGCTGATCTTTGAAGAACCCGAAGAGCGCCGCTGGCTCGAAGCCTTGCTGCACCCGTTGATTGGCGAGGAGATTCGCAGCCACCTGGCGCGCGCGAAGTCGCCTTACGCGATATTGGTGTCGCCGCTGCTGATCGAGTCCGGCCAGTACAGCATGACCCAGCGCATCCTGGTGATCGATGTGCCGCAGTCGCTGCAGATTCAGCGTACCCTGCAGCGCGACGGCATCAACGAGCAACAGGTGCAGGCGATCCTCAAGGCTCAATCCAGCCGCGAAGACCGCCTGAACCATGCCGATGATGTACTGGTCAATGACCGGGACCTTGCCTGGCTGCACAGCGAGGTCGAGCGACTGCACCACTTTTACCTTACTTTGCGTGGAGGCCGATCATGAGCCAACCCTTGACCGTCGACTGCCCAACCTGCGGCGCACCCGTGGAATGGAAAGCGACCAACCTCAACCGGCCGTTCTGCTCGGACCGCTGCAAGCTTATCGACCTGGGCGCCTGGGCTGCTGAAGAACACAAGATCCCCGTGGCCCCGGACGCTGAAGACGAGCTGTTTTCCGAAGACCTGCCACCGCGCCACTAAGGGCGCATAAAGGCGTATTCCTGCTGGTCGTCGAGGTTCTCTGCAAGGTATTGCAGCTCGTCGGCCAGGTCTTCGAAACTGCGCACACCCTTGCTCTGCTGCACCACCGCGCTGAGCATGGCACGCAAGGTCAGGCCCGGGTCAAAACCGATTTCCTGTGCCGCGTCCTGGCTTCTGCGCAATTCCTGCCGTGCCCACTCGTACACACTCATGATTCGTGCTCCCGCCTTGCCTGGAAAAATTTCGCTGAGCATGGCCCTGCTTGGGTGGGTGGGATTTGATCTGGGTCAACGCTGTGAATCGTCGTCCTTCCAGGGGGCGGACAGGTAGCGCGTGCGGTTGAAGGTCTCCAGCCATTCCGGGCAAAACACCACCAGCGCGCTGATAACCATGCCGTTGATGAAGGCTTCGGGAAAGATGATCAGCCACAGGTAGCCGACAAAATCCTCCAGCCATTCCGGCAGGGCAAAACGGCCGTCGAACCACAACAGCCCCAGTCCGACCACCAGGCAGAGCAAAGCCGACAGCGCGGCGGCGAAAAAACCGGAGCAGAAGATATACACGAAGGGATTGCGCGGTTGCGCCCGCTCGACCAGCAACGCGCAGGCTTCCGTGACCAGCACCGGCAGCCCAATAAGCAGCAGGCCGTTGACGCCCAGGGCTGCGAGGTCCTGGCGTCCCAGCGCCATCAAGCCCAACTGGGCGGCAAAACCGCCCACGATCGCCAGGGGCCAATCGAGCAACAGGGTCACGGCGGTCATGCCGATAAAGTGGTAGGACACGCCGGTATCGAAATCCCGCCGTACCAGCCACAGCATGAACAAGGCGAACACAGTGCCAAACAGCAAATGCTGGCGCCGCCGGTCGGCAAACAGTTCGACCCAAGGTGAACGCAAGATGGCCCAGACTACCAGGGGCACATACAACAGCCAGCCGGCCCCGAGTGTTGCCGGCGCCAACACCGCGGCGCTGATCACGGCTTCACCTGCTCCAGGGCCTGACGCAGTTCGGCGGCAGAACTGTAGGCGTGCTCGGCGACCAGCTTGCCGTTATCCAGTTGCAGCCACAGCACTTTATCCACAGGCCCCGGATAACGCGGCGCAATGCGTGCGTCACGGTCCAGCATGACCCGGTAGTTGTAGGACTGCATGGCCGGTACCGCGAACAGCTTGGCGATCAGGCGCGGCATGCGCTGGATATCGGCAACAAACACGGCATGTCGTGCCTCAAGGTAGCCTTTGGGTTGGCCCTGCAGCGCTGCATCCACCTGCTTGGCGGCGTCCATGCCACGCGCAACGAGCAGGACCTGCGCCTGGTTATCCAGGGTGTAGGCCTGATCGAATTGATCCAGCAGGGTCCAAGGGGCCAGGCGCTCGCCCACTTCAACCGCCTGGGCCCCCACAGGCAACAGAGCCAACAAAAACACCGCTAGAATCTTCACTGCACACTCCTCTTACCCGGTGGAACGCTCGAGTGCCCAGTCTACACCGAGCTTTTGCAGCGGGACTTCCTGCGGTCATCATTTGGGCGCTAAGCTGCTAGCTATGGATGACTCAGATTACTTGCGCCTGCTGACCGTAGCGGCCGAACAAGCCAACGCATTCTTGTCCAATGCCCGCAAATGGGAGCGTGAGCGTTGGGTCTGCCAGCGCCTGCTGCAAGGCCTGAACGTGCCCTACCGTGCCGAAGAATTTCACGCCGCCGGGCAAGAGCCGCCGGACGTGCTGTTTCGCGACGCCAGCTTCGAGGTGTTTTTTGTACTGGATGAGGGCCGCCGCCTGAACGACGAATGGCGCGACGAATTGCTGCGCCGACGCAGCGCGTTCTCCCTGAGCCAACTGGTGCGGCGCGAGGCCAAGCCGCGACGCATCCCGGCCCATGAGTTCTTGCTGCGCCTGGCGCCCACGCTGCGCAAGAAGGCCCATAACTACAAAGAGCGCGGGATGGACCTGGGGGAGCTGGATATCGTCGCCTTCACCAGCCTCAAGCGTGAAGTGCTCGACCTCAACAGTCATTTTCCGCCGCCGACGGAATACCTGCGCCAGGGCTGGCGCTCGCTGTCGCTGGTGGGGCCGACCTTTGCACGGGTGTTGTTCGCCCACCCGGATGCACCGGATTTCTTGCGCAACAACCTGGGCCGCAGCATAGTGTTCGATGTGGGCATCAGCCTCTGAGCCCCCGGACTGTAACGTGGCGCCCTTTTGCAACGTCTACCTGACGAGGCCTTTATGACCAGCCGCCTGAACCCCGATGACCAACAGCATGTCGAAGAGTACCTCCAACTCTCCCAACACCGAGTCGAGCGCAAGCCTTTCCGGCCGTGGCTGCTCCTGGGTGTGGTGCTGATAGTGGTGATCGGCCTTGGCTTGCTGAGCCGACTTTTGAGTTACCTGACGCTATGAGCTGCCTGGCGCTCGCGGGGGTAACTGCTCCGATTTCTTTTAGCCTTGCGAGATATCCCCATGACCCATCGTATTATTATCGTCGGCGGCGGCGCCGGCGGCCTGGAGTTAGCTACCCGCCTGGGTAAGACTCTGGGTAAGCGCGGCACTGCCAGCATCACGCTGGTGGACACCAACCTGACCCATATCTGGAAGCCCTTGCTGCACGAAGTGGCAGCCGGTTCGCTGAACTCTTCGGAAGACGAACTCAATTATGTCGCCCAGGCCAAATGGAACCACTTCGAGTTCCAACTGGGGCGCATGAGCGGGCTCGACCGTGAACAGAAGAAGATCCAGCTGGCCGCCACCCTCGACGAAGAAGGCCGTGAGCTGGTGCCTGCGCGCGTGCTGGGCTATGACAGCCTGGTGATCGCGGTCGGCAGCACCACCAATGACTTCGGTACCGAGGGCGCCGCGCAGCACTGCCTGTTCCTCGACACCCGCAAGCAGGCCGAGCGCTTCCACCAGCAGTTGCTCAACCACTACCTGCGCGCCCATGCCGGGCAGACCGACGTGGTAGAAAAAATCAGCGTCGCCATCGTCGGCGCAGGTGCCACCGGGGTCGAACTGGCCGCCGAACTGCATAACGCCGCCCATGAGCTGGCCGCCTATGGCCTGGACCGCATCAAGCCGGAAAACATGCACATCACCCTGATCGAAGCCGGCCCACGAGTGCTGCCTGCCCTGCCGGAGCGTATCGGCGCGCCGGTGCACAAAACCCTGGAGAAGCTCGGGGTGACCGTGCTGACCAATTCGGCGGTCAGTGAAGTGACGGCCGATGCACTGATCACCACCAGTGGCCAGGTGATCCCGGCCAGCCTAAAGGTATGGGCGGCCGGTATTCGCGCACCCGGTTTCCTCAAGGATATCGATGGCCTGGAAACCAACCGCATCAATCAACTGCAGGTGTTGCCGACACTGCAAACCACTCGCGACGAGAACATCTTCGCGTTTGGCGACTGCGCCGCCTGCCCGCAACCGGGCACCGACCGCAACGTACCACCACGGGCCCAGGCAGCTCACCAGCAGGCCTCGTTACTGGCCAAGTCGCTGAAGCTGCGCATCGAGGGCAAGGACCTGCCGAGCTACAAGTACACCGACTATGGCTCGCTGATCTCGCTGTCGCGCTTCTCGGCGGTGGGTAACTTGATGGGCAACCTCACCGGCAGCGTGATGCTGGAAGGTTGGCTGGCGCGGATGTTCTATGTGTCGCTGTACCGCATGCACCAGATGACGCTGTATGGCTTCTTTCGCACGGCGATGCTGATGCTGGGGAGCAAGATCGGGCGAGGCACCGAGCCACGCCTCAAGCTCCACTGACAACACGGTCCCGAGTGGGACCTGGTAAATGTGGGAGCGGGCTTGCTCGCGAATGCGGTGTATCAGTCAGCACATCTGACACTGAGCCACTGCATTCGCGAGCAAGCCCGCTCCCACATTTGTCTGGCGGAGAGTCAAGATTTTCGCGCACAAAAAAAATCCCCGTATCTTTCGATACGAGGATTTTTAATATGGTCGGGGTAAGGGGATTCGAACTCCTGACATCCTGCTCCCAAAGCAGGCGCGCTACCGGACTGCGCTATACCCCGGTAATAAAAAGGCGACCTTTCAGTCGCCTTCTTCGATCAGCGCTTTTGGCCTCTGATCTTAAGATTCGATTCCAGCGTTAACTGGTCTCAAAAATGGTGGGTCGTGTGGGATTCGAACCTACGACCAATTGGTTAAAAGCCAACTGCTCTACCAACTGAGCTAACGACCCAAATATGGTCGGGGTAGGGGGATTCGAACTCCCGACATCCTGCTCCCAAAGCAGGCGCGCTACCGGACTGCGCTATACCCCGATATTGAAATTGGCTCCGTGACCAGGACTCGAACCTGGGACCCAATGATTAACAGTCATTTGCTCTACCGACTGAGCTATCACGGAACTACATATTTCAAAGTACTACGTTACTGCTTACTACCTTCTCTTCGACTTGTCCGTATCGCTACGTTCATGTGTCTGAGGCGCGCTATTCTACAATCTTAAAAACCCCTGTCAACCCTTTAAATTGCTTTTAAGACAATGATTTGCGCTTGTTTCTGATTTCTTCTTGGGGAGAAGAAACCCGTGGGCTGACGTTGCTGCGGGGCGCACTTTACAAGCCTTTGCCTTACAGTTCAACGCCCTATCGAAAAAAAAGGCCCCGCAATGCGGGGCCTTCTCTTATTACCCAACAGACGGGGCTTAGTGGAAGACGATTTCGTCGTTTTCCACGGTCGCCTCGACACTGGTGCCCGGCATGAAGCTGCCCGACAGGATCAACTGCGCCAGCGGGTTTTCGATCCACCGCTGGATCGCACGTTTCAGCGGCCGTGCGCCATACACGGGGTCGTAACCTACCGCGATCAGCTTGTCCAACGCCTCGCTGCTCAATACCAGGTCCAGCTCGCGCTCGGCCAGGCGGCCACGCAGGCGGCCCAACTGGATCTCGGTGATGCCCGCGATCTGATCACGTGCCAGCGGCTCAAAGATCACCACTTCGTCGACCCGGTTGATGAATTCCGGGCGGAAGTGGCTGGTCAGCGCATCCATCACGGCAGCGCGCTGGCCCTCACGATCACCCACCAACTCCTGGATCTGCGCCGACCCCAGGTTGGACGTCATCACGATCACCGTGTTGCGGAAGTCCACGGTACGCCCGTGGCTGTCCGTCAGGCGGCCGTCTTCCAGCACTTGCAACAGGATGTTGAACACATCCGGGTGCGCTTTCTCGACCTCATCCAGCAGGATCACCGAGTAAGGCTTACGCCGCACAGCCTCGGTCAGGTAACCGCCCTCCTCGTAGCCCACATAGCCTGGTGGAGCGCCGATCAAGCGAGCCACCGAATGTTTCTCCATGAATTCGGACATATCGATCCGCACCATGGCCTCTTCAGTATCAAAGAGGAATTCGGCCAAGGCCTTGCACAGCTCGGTCTTACCCACGCCGGTCGGGCCGAGGAACATGAACGAGCCGCTCGGGCGGTTCGGGTCGGACAACCCGGCCCGCGAACGCCGTACCGCGTTGGACACCGCCACCACGGCCTCTTCCTGGCCGATTACGCGTTGGTGCAACAGGCTTTCCATCTTCAGCAACTTGTCGCGCTCGCCTTCGAGCATTTTCGACACGGGAATGCCGGTCCATTTGGAAACGACTTCGGCAATTTCTTCCTCGGTTACCTTGCTGCGCAGCAACTGGTTCTCAGGCTTGCCGTGCTGGTCGACCATTTGCAGGCTGCGTTCCAGGTCGGGGATCACCCCGTACTGCAACTCAGCCATACGGTTCAGGTCGCCTTTACGGCGTGCGGCTTCCAGCTCCTGGCGGGACTGCTCGATCTTTTGCTGGATCTGGGCCGAACCCTGCACTTCGGCTTTTTCCGAGGTCCAGATTTCTTCCAGGTCCGAATACTCGCGTTCCAGACGGACGATTTCTTCCTGGAGTTTTTCCAGGCGTTTCTTCGCCGCGTCGTCTTCTTCTTTCTTCAGGGCCTGGGACTCGACTTTCAGTTGAATCAAGCGCCGATCCAGACGGTCGAGCACTTCCGGCTTGGAGTCGATCTCCATGCGGATGCGGCTGGCTGCCTCGTCGATCAGGTCGATGGCCTTGTCAGGCAACTGACGGTCAGTGATGTAGCGATGGCTCAATTTGGCCGCCGCAATGATCGCGCCGTCGGTGATGGCCACCTTGTGGTGGACCTCATAACGCTCTTTCAGGCCACGCAGGATCGCGATGGTGTCTTCTTCGCTCGGCTCTTCCACCAGCACTTTCTGGAAGCGACGCTCAAGGGCCGCGTCCTTTTCAATGTACTGGCGATATTCGTTGAGCGTGGTAGCACCGACGCAGTGCAGCTCACCCCGCGCCAAGGCTGGCTTGAGCATGTTGCCGGCGTCCATGGAGCCCTCGCCTTTACCGGCGCCGACCATGGTGTGCAGCTCGTCGATAAACAGAATGATCTGCCCTTCCTGCTTCGACAATTCATTGAGCAGGGATTTCAGGCGCTCTTCGAACTCGCCTCGGAACTTGGCACCGGCAATCAGCGACCCCATGTCCAGGGACAGCAGGCGCTTGCCTTTGAGGCCATCCGGCACTTCACCATTGATGATGCGCTGGGCCAGGCCTTCGGCAATCGCAGTTTTACCCACGCCCGGCTCACCGATCAGCACCGGGTTGTTCTTGGTACGACGCTGCAACACCTGGATGGTGCGACGGATTTCATCGTCACGGCCGATCACCGGGTCAAGCTTGCCCTCTTCGGCGCGCTTGGTCAGGTCGACGGTGTATTTATCCAGGGCTTGGCGCGACTCCTCATGGTTGGGGTCGTTCACCGCGTCGCCGCCCCGCAGGTTGTTGATGGCATTTTCCAGGGCTTTCTTGCTCACGCCCTGGCCCAGCAACAACTTGCCGAGTTTGCTGTTCTCGTCCATGGCAGCGAGCAGCACCAGTTCGCTGGAGATGAACTGGTCGCCCTTCTGCTGGGCCAGACGGTCTGCCTGGTTGAGCAGGCGCGCCAGGTCCTGGGACATATTCACGTCGCCGGTCGGGTTTTGGATTTTCGGCAGTTGGTCGAGTTCTTTGCTCAACTCCTTGCGCAGGCTGTTGACGTCGAAGCCCACCTGCATCAGCAAGGGTTTGATAGAACCACCTTGCTGCTCCAGGAGCGCCTGCATCAAGTGCGCAGGCTCGATGGCCGGGTGGTCGAGGCCCACGGCCAGGGATTGAGAGTCAGACAGTGCCAACTGTAATTTGCTGGTTAAACGATCAATACGCATTAGTCACCTTCCTTTTGAGCAGGCCGGAGCTATAAAACATCCTGAATGAAGAAACCTGCCAGATACCCTTATAGATGGGGTGGATTCTGGGAGTTTCAAGCGACAGGGAGTTGACGCAGATCAGATGAGTCTAGCGTTCCAGCCAGATAAGGGAGGCAAACCGACCGGTGCGAGGGCTGCGCCGGTAGGAAAAGAAGCGTGGGTCGGTCACGGTGCACAACCCTCCACCATAAACAGCCGTGACGCCGCGTGCAGCCAGGCGCAGACGGGCCAGCTTATAGATGTCGGCCATGAACTTGCCGGGGTTACGACTGGGCACAAAGGCTTCGGCGGTGATCGGCAGCTGCAGCATGAAGGCTTCACGCACTTCCGGACCGACCTCAAAGGCTTGGGGACCGATTGCCGGGCCCAGCCATACCAATACTTGGTCTGGTTCGGTGTCGAGGCTCTCGAACGCGGCTTCCAGCACACCCGCCGCCAGGCCACGCCAACCGGCATGGGCCGCCGCCACGCGAGTGCCGGCGCGGTTGCAGAACAACACGGGCAGGCAATCGGCGGTCATGGCGGTGCAGGCGATGCCTGGGGTGCTGGTCCAACTGCCATCGGCTTCGGCGATGCGCGCAGGATCAGCCTCGACCACGTTCACGCCATGAACCTGGCGCAACCAGGCCGGCTGAATAGAAAAGGCCTCAGTCAGACGACGGCGATTCTCAAGGACGGCCTCCAGGCTGTCCTCGACATGATCGCCCAGGTTGAGGCTGTCAAACGGCGCCAGACTGACGCCGCCCGCACGGGTGGTGACGCAGGCTTTCACCTGAGCCGGCGCAGGCCAGTCAGGAATCAGCCAGTCACTCATCCGATAAACGCCTCGCGATCCTGCTTGAGCAGCGACAACAACCAGACGAGGTCGTCCGGGAGAGGCGATTCCCAGCTCATCCGCTTACCGCTCGTCGGATGATCCAGTTCCAGGAAGCGCGCATGCAGTGCCTGGCGTGGGAAGTTTTTCAGCGAATCAACCATGGTTGCACTGGCCGCCGGCGGAATACGGAAGCGACCACCGTAGGCAGGATCACCGACCAACGGGAAGTTGATGTGCGCCATGTGCACGCGAATCTGGTGAGTACGGCCGGTTTCCAGCTTGACCCGCACATGGGTGTGGGAACGGAAACGCTCCAACACTCGGTAGTGGCTGACGGCCTGCTTGCCGCCCTCCATTACCGCCATACGCTGGCGCTGCTGGCCATGGCGACCGATCGGGGCGTTGATCTTGCCGCCCGCCACCACCACGCCGATCACGATGCACTCGTAGATCCGGCTGACGCTGCGGCTCTGCAATTGTGTGACCAACTGCGTCTGCGCCTGAATGGTCTTGGCCACCACCATCAAGCCGGTGGTGTCCTTGTCCAGACGGTGCACGATGCCGCAGCGCGGGACGTTGATGATGTCCGGCACGTGGTGCAACAAGGCATTGAGCAAAGTGCCATCAGCGTGCCCGGCGGCCGGGTGAACCACCAGGCCTGCGGGTTTGTTGATGACCAGGATGTCGTCGTCTTCATAGACGATATCCAGCTCGATGTCCTGGGCGACCCATTCTCCCTGGGCTTCCTGCTCGGCAGTCAGCTCAAGAATCGCACCGCCATGGACTATGTCTCGCGGGCGGATAACCGCTCCATCCACAGTCAGGCGGCCGTCTTTGATCCAGGCGGAAAGGCGCGAGCGCGAGTGCTCAGCGAATAATTGTGCGGCGACTTGATCGAGGCGTTGGCCGCCCAATTCGGACGGCACCTCTGCGCGAAGTTCAATTTTATCGGACATGCTCAGACTAGGCGTGGCACAGCCTTTGGTTTCGGCTGCGCGCTTGTGGTTAAATACGGCGTCTTTTGCCCCGAGGCTTTCAACGGGGCGCTCATCATAACAGGACGGCCCCGCCCAAGACAGCGGCCGTCATAGGGACGCAAGCCGCCATGCAAGTGAAACACCTGCTGCTGATCGCCATCCTCGCCATGACTGCTGCTTGCTCGTCAACAAAGGAAGTCGTCGACGAAAACCTGAGCGAAGTCGAGTTGTACCAACTGGCTCAGAAAGACCTGGACAATAATAGCTTCACCAGCGCCACAGCCAAGCTGAAGGCACTGGAGTCGCGCTATCCGTTCGGGCGCTACGCCGACCAGGCACAGCTCGAGCTGATCTACGCCAACTACAAGAACGCCGAGCCGGAAGCTGCCAAGTCCGCCGCCGAGCGTTTCATTCGCCTGCATCCGCAGCACCCGAACGTCGACTACGCCTACTATATGAAGGGCCTGACTTCGTTCGACCAGGACGTCGGCCTGCTGGCGCGCTTCCTGCCGCTGGACATGACCAAGCGTGACCCGGGCGCTGCCCGCGACTCCTACAACGAGTTCGCCCAGCTGACCAGCCGCTACCCGAACAGCCGCTACGCGCCCGACGCCAAGCAGCGCATGATCTACCTGCGCAACCTGCTGGCTTCCTATGAGATCCACGTGGCTCACTACTACCTGACCCGTCAGGCCTACGTAGCTGCCGCCAACCGTGGTCGCTATGTGGTAGAGAACTTCCAGGAAACCCCCTCCGTGGGTGACGGCCTGGCCGTGATGACCGAGGCTTACCAGCGTCTGCACCTGGACGAACTGGCCAGCACCAGCCTGGAAACCTTGAAGCTCAACTACCCGGATCACCCAAGCCTGAAGGACGGCCAGTTCGTGCCTCAGGTTGCCGAAGCCGACAACCGTTCGTGGCTGAGCAAGTACACCCTGGGCCTGATCGAATCCCGTCCACCGCTGCCGCCGGGCGAAACCCGCGCCAACCAGGACGTGATCAAGCAGTACCAGGACGCCAAGGACGCCATTCCTTCGGACCTCAAGCCCCACGACGAGAACGGCGACGTGATCGAAGAGGAAGAACCGCAGGCCCTGGGCAACAACCAGGACCGTTCGTGGTTCAGCTACATGACCTTCGGTGTGTTCGACTGATTGCACCTGCCGTCATCAAAAAGGAGCCTTTCGAGGCTCCTTTTTTGTGGGCGGTATTATTGCGCTGTGCGCCTGGCACGTCCTTGGCTAAACTGGCGCATTCCTTGTCGAGAAACTGCCCATCATGCTTCGTCTACTGTTCTGGATTGCCGTCATTGCCGCCGCAGTATGGTTCTGGCGCAAATTCAAAAGCCCGGCCGCCAAGCAGCAACGCACCAGCGAGCCTGACGCTGCCCTGATGGTGCGCTGCGCCCACTGCGGCGTGCACCTGCCGCAGGATCGCGCCTTGAGCTCGCGCCAGGAGTGGTATTGCACCCAGGCGCATTTGGAGCAAGGGCCGAAGTCTATCCAGCGTTGATCCGACCTTCGGGCGCATAAGGCGCGGGGTCGATGATCGGCGCACGCTCCAGCAGCAGATCGGTAAACAACTGGCACGACGCCGGCGCAAGCACCAGGCCATTGCGGTAATGGCCGCAGTTGAGCCACAAGCCCTTGAAGCCCGGCACTTGGCCGATGTAAGGAATACCTTCCGGCGAACCTGGGCGCAATCCGGCCCAATGCCCAACCACCTCGGCGTCCGCCAGCGCGGGAATCAACTCCACCGCCGAGGCCTTGAGGCTTTCCAGCGCCGTTTCAGTGGGGGTCTTATCGAAGCCTTCATGCTCCAGCGTACTGCCGATCAGGATGTGCCCGTCACGTCGGGGGATCGCGTAACGCCCCTTGGCCAGGACCATGCTCGACAGGAAATCCGAAGCGCATTTGTACAGGATCATCTGGCCCTTGACCGGTTCGACCGGCAGCGACAGGCCCAACGTACCAAGCAGTTCACCGCTCCAGGCGCCGGCCGCCAGTACGACCTGATCGCCGAAGATCGCCCCATCAGCAGTGCTCACCCCCACTACATTGCCCGCATCCAGCAAAAACCCCGTCACTTCACATTGTTCGTGAATGGTCACGCCGGGCAATGTCAGCAATGCCGCCTTGAGGGATTTGACCAGACGTGGGTTGCGCACATTGGCGACGTTAGCCATGTAGATCGCATTGGCGTACCCGCCACCCAACACCGGAACGGCGTCATGGGCGGCCGACACGTCCACTTTGCTCAATGGACGGCCTTCGCGCGCAGCCCAGGCCAGGGCCTCGGCTTCATCGTCCAGGTCCAACCAGTACAGGCCCGTGGTATGAACCTCTGGGTCAACACCGGTCTGCGCAAACAGGCGCTGCGCCAACTGTGGATAAAAGTCCTGGGACCAATGGGCCAGCGCAGTGACAGCGGGGCTGTAGCGCCACGGATACAGCGGCGAGACAATACCGCCGCCCGCCCAGGAGGACTCCTGCCCCAACCCCGCGCGCTCCAGCAACACCACTGCTTGCCCTTGGGTCGCCAGGTTGAACGCCGTCAACAAGCCGATGACCCCGCCACCGACAATCACTACCTGCTGTTGCTCTGCCATCATTTGATCCAGCCGATAAATAGGAACAAGCGCACCTGGCGCCCAGTCATCCCGCACCCTCATCATTGCCCCCAGCACTGCCTGCGCGAGATGTCAGGTGCAGCGCCCGGATTGGTCCTCGCGCCGGTGCTGGTCAGGCTAAACGCGCCGCAAAGGTCGCCGGTCATGACCGAGTCGACGCCAGGCGTAGCCACCAGCTGGAAATCCTGAGGGTTCAATGCTACGGTGATTCTATAGCGATCGTTGCCCGCACTGACGCCGCTTGCATCAATAAAAGTGCCGCTCCTCGTATAAAAACGTTCCAGATGCTGAGCCTGGTCGGTCAATAACGCGACGATTTCAGCGCGATAGACCTTTTTCATATGGCCGGTATAGCCGGGGTAAGCAATCCCGGCCAGCACGGCGATGATGGCCACGGCGATCAGTAACTCGATCAGTGTAAAACCCCGCCTGTCCATGCCCATTTCAACGCTCCTTATTGAAGTTGCCGCCAGGCCACCCGCCGGAAACGCGAGCCGCCCTCTTCTTCTACATGCGCATAGACGCTCTCCAGCACCGTGCGCAATTGGCCGCTCAACCCGACAGCCGTCACTCGATATACGTCGGCCACGGTTTGTGGTGGTAAATGCGCCAGCCCCACCGCGCCCCCCAGGGCTTGAACGCCGTATAGACCGCCGTCCAGTGCAGTCCAAGTAATGCCCGACACAGGGTCCACCCCAGCCCCAACCACCGAATAGGCGGCGGCCGGCGGTGCACAGGTGACAATCGACTGGCACGGCGGCAGCGTCGCAAATAACCGCTGCACCACCGACTCCCCACGCCGCAAGCCACTCTCGGCGCTTTGCAGCGATTGATTACGGTGCCAGAGACTGGCGGTGACCTTTTGCTGGCTGACCGCCCCTTGCATGGATGACAGACCGATCAGCGACAACAGCAACAACACCACCAGGCTGATCAGCAGCACCATGCCGGCCTGCCGCAGACGAATAGGCTTTTGAAGCATCATGTCAGCCCTACCCCAGACGGTTTCGAAGTGCCGCCACGACGCTGTAGGTTTGATCCTTCACGCGCTCGGTCGGGTCTCGCAGCGTCATCAGGATGCGCACGCTGCGTATCAAGGACAGGTCCGCCGGGCTTGCGTCGTAGCGCGCCACCTGCGTGGAAGACGGTTTGGCGGCCACGCCAAAGCTGATATCAAACCCTTGCACGTTATCCACCAACACCGCCTTGGCAGGCGCCGCAGGCGTGCTCACTCTCAATTGGCCCGCTTCGAAGGTGTAGGTGATCTGGCGCAGCGCAAACCTGATGTGTCCAGGGGCAGGCGCAGGCGCATTGCCGGCGTAAGACTGCGCGGTTCCTGTGCAATCGGACAACACCGTCCAGTCAGGCTTGCCACTCTGCTGACCAACATCCGCCGTCACCAGCGACAGCGACTTCACACCCGCCTCAGCCTTCCAACTGACAGGCTGATCAAAGGCTGCTGGAGCGTCGTCGATAAACGCCGTGGCCAGGCAGCCAAACATGCCCGCCTGGCGAATGTCCTGGACGATCTTGCCCAGCACGAACCGCGCATCGTCCTGCAGCAACATTGCGGCCTGCTGGCTGGCATGGGTGGCTCTGGAACTAATCACCACCTGGCTGACCCCAAGCACCAATACCAAGCCCACAGCCAACGCCAGCAGCACTTCCACCAGGCTGAAGCCCCGAACACGGTGCCTCATTGCGCCCCCCTCGATTCATCGCTGATGCGGCTGGTCAGGGTGAACGTTTCCCGAGCGCCCGGCCTGTTCGCGCCCCGGCTGTCGTCCCAACTGATGCTGACAGTCACCTCACCCGCACTGACCGACACCGAGCCTTTGGCGCTGGCCCCGGCAAAGCCGAGGATATTGGCCTCGAAATCATGCAGGTCCAGATCGCGCACGCTGGCGGATGCGCTGCTGGCCGGGGCTCGCTCGGCCCGGCCCCAGGCGTAGTCGACCGCAGAATTGGCGCGGATCCGGTCAAGCATGTCATAGGCAATGAAACTGGCCTGGCTGGTCATTCGGGAACTGTCGGTGTACTTGAGCGCATTGAGCTGGATCACCGCCGTGCCCAACAGGCCAATGGCGAGGATCAATACGGCAACCAGCACCTCGATCAGCGTCATGCCAATTTGGTGCCGAGACAGATCCTGGGGGAAACCGGTGTTGGGGCAGGCAGGCATAACCGTCGTCATCCATGTCGAGGTCCGAAAAAAGCAGGAGAAACCTGCTGTGCGGCCCAAGACTAGCGTCGGTTTTTCGCTCGCGCTGCTCCTGGAACAAAGGGAAATACTTTGGACATGAAGGCCATCATTCGGCGCAATGCACTGGGCGCTATACCTAGGACTGCACCTGAACCCAAGGAGGGACGACACATGCACCAACAAGGTTTCACCCTGATCGAACTACTGCTCGGGTTGATCGTGAGCGGCATCCTGGCCGGCCTGGCAACCCCCGGTTTCAAGGGGTTGCTGGACTCACAGCAGCGACACGGCGCGGCGCAATCCTTGACCGCAGGCCTGCGCTACGCACGCACCGAAGCCATCGCCCGTAACCAGGCGGTGGTCATTCATGCGCGTGAGAACAGCTGGAGCCAGGGCTGGCGGGTCATTGTGGATGCGAGCGGGCGCGGCCATTTGGATGACGACAACCCAGTGCTGCTGGAGCATCAGGACAATGGTGGAGTGACGGTCGTCGGCAATGGGCCGGTCAAAAACCAGGTGCGCTTCAGCGGATTGGGCGAACCGGTTTTTTCAGGCGGAGGTTTTCGCGCTGGCACCGTGCACGTATGCGCCACAGATCTGGCGCAGAGCCTGTATCAGGTGGTACTGGCACCCAGCGGGCGCATCAGCCTGCGCAGCGAGCGTGCCGAGCAGGCGTTGTGCCGGAGCGACTCCGGCACACAGGTACTCAGAGCAGCGAGCGAACCCGTAGCTCCTTGGGCATGGAGAAGGTGATGTTCTCTTCACGCCCAGCCAGTTCATCCGCACCGGTGGCACCCCAGGCATGCAACTGCTGGATAACGCCGCGCACCAGCACTTCCGGGGCGGAAGCGCCTGCCGTGATACCGATACGCTCGACGCCATCGAACCAGCTGCGCTGCATGTCTTCGGCGCCATCGATCAGGTACGCCGGGGTTGCCATGCGCTCGGCCAACTCACGCAGGCGGTTGGAGTTGGAGCTGTTAGGACTGCCAACAACCAGGACCACATCGCATTCATCGGCCAGTTGCTTGACCGCGTCCTGTCGGTTTTGGGTGGCGTAGCAGATGTCGTCCTTGCGTGGCCCACCGATGGCCGGGAAGCGCGCGCGCAGCGCGTCGATCACGCGGCTGGTGTCGTCCATGGACAAGGTGGTCTGGGTCACGAATGCCAGGCGCTCAGGGTTCTGTACCTGCAGGTTGGCGACGTCTTTTTCGTCTTCCACCAGGTAAATTGCCCCGCCATTGCTGGCGTCGTACTGACCCATGGTGCCTTCGACTTCCGGGTGACCGGCATGGCCGATCAGGATGCACTCTCGTCCGTCACGGCTGTAGCGCGCCACTTCGATGTGCACCTTGGTCACCAGCGGGCAGGTGGCATCGAAGACTTTCAGGCCGCGGCCTGCCGCTTCGGTACGTACTGCCTGGGAAACGCCGTGGGCACTGAAGATGACGATCACGTCATCCGGCACCTGGTCCAGTTCCTCGACAAAGATGGCGCCACGCGCGCGCAGGTCTTCGACCACGAATTTGTTGTGGACGACTTCATGGCGCACGTAAATCGGCGGCCCGAAAACTTCCAGGGCGCGGTTGACGATTTCGATCGCCCGGTCCACGCCGGCGCAGAAGCCACGGGGGTTGGCGAGTTTGATTTGCATGCTGTGCCTCGTGTCTTGCAGCGCAAGAAATTGGATCAACTCAACTCTGTAAGAGTAAGCCTCTGTAGGAGCCGGGCTTGCCCGCGATGCAAACGACTCGGTATATCAAGTACGCCGAGGTGACGCTATCACAGGCATGCCAGCTCCCACAGGAACCGGTTTAGTCAGTCAGAGCGCTTTAACGTCGATGATTTCAACGTCAAAGGTCAAGGTTTTACCGGCCAACGGGTGGTTGAAGTCGATGGTCACTTGCGCGTCATCGAAAGTCTTCACCACACCGGGCAGTTCGGTATTCGCCGCATCGTTGAAGATCACCAACAAGCCTTCCGACAGGTCCATGTCCTGGAACTGCGAACGCGGGATGATCTGCACATTTTGCGGGTTGGGCTGGCCAAAGGCGTTTTCCGGCAGGATCTGCAGGGTACGCTTGTCGCCAGCCTTGAAACCGAACAGGGCCGCTTCGAAGCCCGGCAGCAGGTTGCCATCACCGACCTTGAAGGTGGCCGGTGCTTTGTCGAATGTGCTGTCGACCGTGTCGCCATTCTCCAGGCGCAATGCGAAATGCAAAGTGACTTCCGTGTTCTGGCCGATGCGTTGCTCAGCCAATACCTGATCAGTCATTGACGGTCTCTCCGGTTTTCTTGCTTTTGAACATATCCAGCGCCAGCATGATCGCACCGACGGTGATGGCGCTGTCGGCAAAGTTGAACGCCGGGAAGTACCAGCGGTTCTGCCAATGCACCAGAATGAAGTCGATCACATGGCCCAGGGCAATGCGGTCGTACAGGTTGCCCAGCGCGCCGCCCAACACAAGGGCCAACGCAATAGCCAGCCAGGTGTCATCGCGGCCGAGACGCTTGAGCCACACCACCAACACCGCACTGACCACCACGGCGATCAGGGCGAACAGCCAGCGCTGCCAGCCGCCGCCATCCGCCAGGAAGCTGAAAGCGGCGCCGGTGTTGTAGGCCAGGGTCCAGCTGAAGTAATCCGGGATCACCACGATCTGCTGGAACATCTCCAGGGAGCCCTCGAAATGAGCCTTGCTGGCCTGGTCGATGACCAGGACCAGCACACTCAATACGAGCCAGCCCAGACGTCCAAAACGACTGGCTGCATTAGGCATAGTGGCGAACCTCACCAGCACCCGAGATGTTGTCGACGCAGCGACCACAGATTTCCGGATGCTCAGGGTTCACGCCGACGTCTTCACGGCAGTGCCAGCAACGGGCGCATTTAGGGAAGGCCGACTTGACCACTTTGAGCTTGAGGCCAGGTACTTCGGTGGCGACCGCATCCGCCGGGGCCTGGGCGAATGGCGCCAGGCTTGCGGTGGAAGTAATCAGCACGAAGCGCAGTTCGTTGCTCAGCTTGGCCAGGTCCGCGGTCAGGCCGTCCTCGGCAAACAAGGTGACTTCGGCTTGCAGGTTGCCACCGACGGCCTTGGCCGCACGCTGCACTTCCAGTTCCTTGTTCACCGCGACCTTCACGGCCATCACACCTTCCCAGTACTCGCGGCCCAGTTCGAAGTCGGCCGGCAGTTCGGTCAGGCCTTCGTACCAGGTGTTGAGCATCACGGACTCGTTACGCTCGCCCGGCAGGTATTCCCACAGTTCGTCGGCGGTGAAGGCCAGGATCGGCGCGATCCAGCGCACCAGCGCTTCGGAGATGTGGTACAGCGCGGTCTGCGCCGAACGGCGGGCCTTGCTGTTGGCGCCGGTGGTGTACTGGCGGTCCTTGATGATGTCGAGGTAGAAGCCACCCAGCTCCTGCACGCAGAAGTTGTGGATCTTCGAGTAGACGTTCCAGAAACGGTATTCGCCGTAGTGCTCCTGCAACTCGCGTTGCAGCAACAGGGTACGGTCCACCGCCCAACGGTCCAGAGCGAGCATGTCCTCGGCTGGCAGGAGGTCGGTGGCCGGGTTGAAACCGGTCAGGTTCGACAGCAGGAAGCGTGCGGTGTTACGGATGCGGCGGTAGGCATCGGCGCTGCGCTGCAGAATCTGGTCCGACACGGCGATTTCGCCCGAATAGTCGGTCGACGCGACCCAAAGACGCATGATGTCGGCGCCCAGAGTGTCGTTGATCTTTTTCGGCTCGATCACGTTCTTCAGCGACTTGGACATCTTGCGGCCCGTCTCGTCGACGGTGAAGCCGTGGGTCAGCAGTTCGCGGTACGGCGCGTGGTTGTCGATGGCGCAACCGGTCAGCAGCGACGAGTGGAACCAGCCACGGTGTTGGTCCGAGCCTTCCAGGTACAGGTCGGCACGCGGGCCGGTTTCGTGACCCATGGGGTGCGAGCCGCGCAGCACGTGCCAGTGGGTGGTACCCGAGTCGAACCAGACGTCGAGGGTGTCGCTGATCTTGTCGTACTGCGGCGCTTCATCGCCCAGCAGCTCGGCGGCGTCCAGCTTGAACCAGGCTTCGATGCCTTCCTGTTCGACACGCTGGGCCACGACTTCCATCAGTTCGACGGTGCGTGGGTGCAGCTCGCCGCTTTCCTTGTTCAGGAAGAACGGGATCGGCACGCCCCAGTTACGCTGGCGGGAGATGCACCAGTCCGGGCGGTTGGCGATCATCGAGTGCAGGCGTGCCTGGCCCCAGGCCGGGACGAACTGGGTGTCTTCGATGGCTTTGAGCGAGCGTACACGCAAGGTGTCGCCGGTGGTCGGCTCTTTGTCCATGCCGATGAACCACTGCGCGGTGGCGCGGTAGATCAGCGGGGTCTTGTGGCGCCAGCAGTGCATGTAACTATGCTGGATGGTGGCGGTTTGCATCAGCGCACCGACTTCACGCAGCTTGTCGATGATCGGCTGGTCGGCCTTGAAGATGAACTGGCCGCCGAAGAACTCCAGCGAAGGCACGTAGACGCCGTTGCTTTGCACCGGGTTGATGATGTCGTCGTTGACCAGGCCGTATTTTTTGCAGATGACAAAGTCGTCCACGCCATAGGCCGGCGAGCAGTGAACAATGCCAGTACCCGAACCCAGTTCGACGTAGTCAGCCAGGTACACCGGCGACAGACGGTCATAGAACGGGTGGCGGAAATTGATCAGTTCCAGCGCAGAGCCGGTGGTGGTCGCGATCACCGAACCTTGCAGTTCGTAGCGGGCAAGGCATGCCTCGACCATTTCCTCGGCCAGCACCAGCAGGCGATCACCGACGTCCACCAGGGCGTAGGTGAATTCCGGGTGCACGTTCAACGCCTGGTTGGCCGGGATGGTCCACGGGGTGGTGGTCCAGATCACGATGGCCGCGGGCTTGCCCAGGCTTGCCAGGCCAAAGGCCTCGGCCAGCTTGGTGTCGTCGGCGATCGGGAAAGCCACGTCGATGGTCGAGGACTTCTTGTCTTCGTACTCGACTTCCGCTTCGGCCAGGGCCGAACCGCAGTCGAAGCACCAGTTCACGGGCTTGAGGCCCTTGAACACGAAACCGCCCTTGACGATCTCGGCCAAGGCACGGATTTCACCGGCCTCGTTCTTGAAGTTCATGGTCTTGTACGGGTTGTCCCATTCGCCGAGCACGCCCAGGCGGATGAATTCGGACTTCTGCCCTTCGATCTGCTCGGTAGCATAGGCGCGGCACAGTTCGCGGGTTTTATCCGCGCCCAGGTTCTTGCCGTAGGTCACTTCGACTTTGTGTTCGATTGGCAGGCCGTGGCAGTCCCAGCCCGGGACATACGGCGCGTCGAAACCCGACAGGGTCTTCGAGCGCAGGATCATGTCCTTGAGAATCTTGTTCAGCGCATGACCGATGTGAATCGTGCCGTTGGCATAAGGAGGGCCGTCGTGCAGGACGAATTTCGGACGATCCTTGCCAATTTCGCGCAACTTTCCGTACAGGCCAATACTGTCCCAGCGCTGCAGGATCTGCGGTTCGCGCTGTGGCAGGCCGGCCTTCATTGGGAAGGCGGTGTCCGGAAGGTTTAGCGTGGCTTTATAGTCGGTCATTTAAGGCTCTTCGGTTAGCGATGGGCGCTAGGTGCGGCTAGTGCACGGGCGGCGGCGACATCCGCATTGATCGCCGTTTTCAACGCCTCAAGGGAGGCGAAACGCTGCTCTTCACGCAGCTTTTGGTGGAAAACCACCGTCAAACGCCGGTCATACAGATCACCGGCAAAATCCAGCAGGTGTACTTCCAGGTGGGCCTTGCCATCACCTGCAACCGTGGGCCTGACACCTATATTGGCGACTCCCGGCCACGATTGGCCGTCGATGTCGACGCTCACCAGGTAAACCCCGGTCAGCGGCACACGACGGCGCTTGAGTTGCACGTTGGCGGTTGGCGTGCCCAATTGGCGCGCCAGCTTCTGGCCGTGCAGGACCCGTCCGGCAATGCGGAACGGGCGACCGAGCAAACGCTCGGCCAAGGCGAAGTCGGCAGCGGCCAGGGCGTTACGCACCTGGGTACTGCTCACGCGCAGGCCGTCCAGTTCGACGGTTTGCGCGGCTTCGACGGTAAAACCCTGGTTGACGCCCGCATGCTGCAGAAAATCGAAATCCCCGACGCGGTCGCAACCAAAGCGGAAGTCGTCACCCACCTCCAAATGCTGCACGCCCAGGCCATCGACCAGGATACGGTCGACAAACTCGGCGGCGCTCAGGCTTTGCAAACGCTGGTTGAAAGCCAGGCAGAGGACACGGTCCACGCCCTCTTCCGCCAGCAATTGCAGCTTGTCCCGCAGGCGGGCCAGCCGGGCTGGCGCAGTCTCGGGGGTGAAGTATTCCCGCGGCTGTGGCTCGAAAATCACCACGCAGCTGGGCACGCCCAACTCGACCGCACGCTCGCGCAGCCGAGCCAGGATAGCCTGGTGGCCACGGTGAACACCGTCAAAGTTGCCAATAGTGGCGACGCAGCCCCGATGCTCGGGGCGCAGGTTGTGGAGACCTCGAACCAGCTGCATAACGCGCTTCTTGCTCATAAAGTGGTCGATTATAACCACACCCGGCCCCGGACGACAGGCAACAGCACAGGCCAAATGGATCGAATCGATAAAACAACGGTTTTATCGCGGCAAACTCTCTAACCCAGGGACTTGCGATTGAAATCCCGCAGGCGGAAGCCCTGCACCAGCAACATCCCGAAGTACACCACCACGCCCGCAACGACCAGCACGCCAAGGCGCAGGAAGCGCTCCAGCATATGGCCTTCGTCCCAGGCCGGCATGAAGTGCATCAAACCCAGCAGCACGGCCGACATCACCCCCACCGCCACCAGCAGCTTGAGGGCAAACAGGCCCCAGCCTGGCTGTGGCTGGAACATTTGCTGTTTACGCAGTTGGTAAAACAACAATCCGGCATTGATGCATGCGCCGGCACTGATGGCCAGGGCCAGGCCAGCGTGCGCCAGCGGCCCGATGAACACCAGGTTGAGCAATTGCGTGACGATCAGCGTGAAAATCGCGATCTTGACCGGCGTACGGATGTTTTGCTGGGCATAGAAGCCGGGGGCCAGCACTTTGATCACGATAATGCCGAGCAGGCCGACGGAGTAGGCGATCAGCGCATGCTGCGTCATCAAGGCGTCATGGGCATCGAACTGGCCGTATTGGAACAGCGCCACGGTCAACGGCTCGGCCAGGATCCCCAGCGCCAGGGCACACGGCAGCACCAGCACAAAGCACAGGCGCAGGCCCCAATCGAGGATACGCGAGTATTCCTGGCGATCCTTGCTGGCATAGGTGCGCGCCAGGGTCGGCAGCAGGATCGTGCCCAGCGCCACGCCCAGCACGCCGGACGGCAACTCCATCAGGCGGTCGGCGTAGTACATCCACGACACCGAGCCGGACACCAGCAACGAGGCGAACGCCGTGTTGATGATCAGCGAAATCTGACTGACCGACACGCCCAGGATCGCCGGCAACATATTGCGCATCACGCGCCACACGCCGGTGTCCTTGAGGTTCAGGCGCGGCAACACGAGCATGCCGATCTTTTTCAGGTGCGGCAGCTGATAGAGCAGTTGCGCCAGGCCGCCCGCCAATACGGCCCAACCGAGGGCCATTACCGGCGGATCGAAATACGGGGTAAGAAACAGCGCGAAGATGATCATGCTGACGTTCAGCAGGGTCGGCACGAAGGCCGGCACCGAGAAACGGTTCCAGGTATTGAGGATCGCTCCGGCCAGGGATGACAGGGAGATCAGCAATATATAAGGAAAGGTCACCCGCAGCAGATCCGTGGTCAGCGCGAACTTTTCCGGGGTATTGGCAAAGCCGGGGGCCGTGGCCCAGATCACCCAGGGCGCGGCGAGCATGCCGAGGAGGGTCACCAGCATCAGTACCAGGGTCAACAGGCCCGAGACATAGGCAATGAACGTGCGGGTGGCTTCCTCGCCCTGCTGGGTCTTGTATTCGGCCAGGATCGGCACGAATGCCTGGGAAAACGCGCCTTCGGCGAAGATCCGTCGGAGCAGATTAGGCAATTTGAACGCAATAAAGAAGGCGTCCGTGGCCATGCTCGCGCCAAAAATGCGCGCCAGCAACGTGTCACGCACAAACCCCAGAACACGGGAGATCATCGTGATAGAGCTGACAGCGGCCAGCGATTTGAGCAGATTCATTGAAAGAGTTTGCGCCTTTAGATAAAGAGCAGGCGAACAAAGCGCCCACTTATGCGATACTGCGCGCCTGCAACAGCACAGAGCCAAAGCTCGCGAGTTTACAGGTCAAGCGCCGGAAATAAATCACCCGCCTCTTCAGATCGACCACTCAGCAGTTCGCATCAGCCGCTCTTGACAACCCATCAAGTCATCGGCATGATTCGCGGCCTATTTTGTTTGCTATTTCCTAAAAAGTCTTTCGAGGAGCTCGACGGTGGCCAACACACCTTCCGCCAAAAAACGTGCAAAACAGGCTGAGAAGCGTCGCAGCCACAACGCCAGCCTGCGTTCCATGGTTCGTACCTACATCAAGAATGTAGTTAAAGCCATCGACACCAAAGACGCTGAAAAAGCTCAAGCAGCTTACGTTCTGGCTGTGCCAGTTATCGACCGCATGGCCGATAAAGGCATCATCCACAAGAACAAGGCCGCTCGTCATAAGAGCCGCCTGAATGGCCACATCAAGGCTCTGAGCGTTCCTGCTGCAGCCTAAGTGGTAACAACTGCAACGCAACCCAGGTTGCGAAACAGTTAAGAAATGCCCCGTACCGAAAGGTCCGGGGCATTTTTGTTTGTGTGGGAGCGGGCTTGCTCGCGAATGCGGAGTGTCAGTTACCAGATGTATTGACTGATCCACTGCATTCGCGAGCAAGCCCGCTCCCACATTTCGACCGCAGTGTATTTTCAAGACAAAAAAAACGCCCCGAACCAGTCGGGGCGTTTTTGCTACCTATTGATCAAACCACGATCAATGGTGATGACCACCTTCACCGTGAACATGACCGTGCGCCACTTCTTCCTGGGAAGCATCGCGGATGGCAACGATCTTCACTTGGAAGTTCAGGCGCTGGCCAGCCAGCGGGTGGTTGCCGTCGACGGTCACATCGTCGCCGTCCAGATCACGGATGGTCACGATCTGCATTTGGCCGTCCGGCGCGGAAGCGTGGAACTGCATGCCCACTTCCAGCTCGTCAACGCCTTCGAACATGCTGCGGCTCAGGGTGCTGACCAGTTCGGCCGAGTACTCGCCGTAGGCATCTTCAGGTTCTACGGCAACGGTCAGCTCATCACCGACGCTCTTGCCTTCCAGTGCCTTTTCCAGGCCTGGGATGATGTTACCTGCGCCTTGCAGGTAGACCAGCGGCGCGCCGCCGGCGGAGCTGTCGATGACCTCACCAGCGTCGTTGGTCAGGGTATAGTCGATGGAGACAGCCTTGTTAGCGGCGATCGTCATGGGGCGAGACCTTTTGCATAAGAATGAAGAACGGACAAGTCTAAACAAGGATTTGCCCGAAAGCGAACAGAACCCGGACAGACGGGGCCGATCAACGGCTTCCTTCATCATCGGGTTCCATCAGGACGACGACCAGCACTGGGTCGCCGAGCTGTCCTGCGGCCACACCCAGCACCTGCGCCACCAGCCACCCTGGCAGTCCCGCGCCTGGGTGCTCGACCCCGCGCAACGCCTTGAAAAAATAGGCCAGCCCTTTGCCTGCGGCTGGTGTGCGCAAGCGCACGAATAACGATAACCTTGGCGCCTGATTCCCGGTAGACGTTCAATCATAGAACCTCACCGAAGCCATGCACCTTCAGAGAATTCGCATGCAGACTTTTTTTATCGCGCCCACCGATTTTGGTGTGGGTCTGACCTCCATCAGCCTCGGGCTGGTGCGTACCCTTGAGCGGGCCGGACTGAAAGTCGGCTTTTTCAAGCCGATTGCCCAACCGCACCCAGGCGATACGGGCCCCGAGCGTTCCACCGAACTGGTGGCGCGCACCCACGGCCTCAAGCCGCCACAGCCCCTGGGCCTGGCTCACGTGGAGCGCATGCTCGGCGACGGCCAGCTCGATGAACTGCTCGAAGAAATCATCACGCTGTACCAGCAAGCCGCCGTGGGCAAGGACGTGCTGATCGTCGAAGGCATGGTGCCGACCCGCAGCGCCAGCTATGCGGCGCGGGTCAACCTGCACCTGGCCAAGAGCCTGGATGCGGAAGTGATCCTGGTCTCAGCACCGGAAAATGAAGTGCTCACCGAGCTCTCCGGCCGCGTGGAATTGCAGGCCCAACTGTTCGGCGGCCCGAAAGACCCGAAAGTACTCGGCGTGATCCTCAACAAGGTGCGCACCGACGAAAGCATGGAAGCCTTCTCGGCGCGCCTCAAGGAACACTCACCCCTGTTACGCAGCGGCGATTTCCGCCTGCTCGGCTGCATTCCCTATCAGCCGGAACTCAACGCGCCACGCACCCGCGACGTGGCCGACCTGATGGGCGCGCAGATCCTCAACGCTGGCGACTACGAAACCCGGCGCATGACCAAGATCATCATCTGCGCCCGCACCATGCGTAACACCGTGGAGCTGCTCAAGCCCGGCGTGCTGGTGGTGACGCCCGGCGACCGCGACGACATCATTCTCGCCGTCAGCCTCGCGGCGATCAACGGCGTGCCGCTGGCCGGCCTGTTGCTCACCAGTGACACCTTGCCCGACCCGCGCATCATGGAGTTGTGCCGAGGTGCCTTCCAGGCCGGGCTGCCGGTGCTGTCAGTGAGCACCGGCTCCTACGACACCGCCAACCAGCTCAATAGCCTGAACAAAGAAATCCCCATCGATGACCGCGAGCGTGCGGAGATCATCACCGATTTCGTCGCCAGCCACCTGGATGCGCGCTGGTTGCACCAACGCTGCGGCACACCCCGGGAAATGCGCCTGTCACCGGCGGTGTTCCGCTACCAGTTGATCCAGCGCGCCCAGGCCGCCAACAAGCGCATCGTGCTGCCCGAAGGCAGCGAGCCGCTGACCGTGCAAGCGGCCGCCATCTGCCAAGCGCGGGGGATTGCCCGTTGCGTGCTGCTGGCCAAGCCGGCAGACGTGGAAGCGGTCGCCCGCGCCCAGGGTATCGAACTGCCCGAAGGCCTGGAGATTCTCGATCCGGACCTGATCCGCCAACGCTACGTCGAACCGATGGTGGCCCTGCGCAAGAGCAAGAGCCTCAATGCGCCGATGGCCGAGCAGCAACTGGAAGACACGGTGGTGATCGCCACCATGATGCTTGCGCTGGACGAAGTGGACGGCCTGGTCTCCGGGGTTATTCACTCCACCGCCAACACCATCCGCCCTGCCTTGCAGTTGATCAAGACGGCACCGGGCTGCACCCTGGTGTCGTCGGTGTTCTTCATGCTGTTCCCCGAGCAGGTGCTGGTGTACGGCGACTGCGTGATGAATCCGCACCCCAGCGCGGCCGAATTGGCGGAAATTGCCCTGCAAAGCGCCGATTCAGCGGCTGCATTCGGCATCACCCCGCGTGTGGCGATGATCAGCTACTCCAGTGGTGACTCGGCCAGCGGTGAAGAAGTGGAAAAAGTCCGCGAAGCCACCCTGCTCGCCCACGAACAGCAAAGCTCGCTGTTGATCGACGGCCCGCTGCAATACGACGCTGCCGCCAACGAAAACGTAGCCCGACAACTGGCCCCCAACAGCCAGGTCGCCGGCAAGGCCACCGTATTTGTGTTCCCCGACCTCAACACCGGCAACACCACGCACAAGGCCGTGCAGCGCAGCGCTGATTGCGTGAGCCTGGGGCCCATGCTCCAGGGCCTGCGCAAGCCGGTCAACGACCTTCCACGCGGCGCCCAGGTGGATGACATTGTGTACACCATCGCGCTCACTGCGATCCAAGCCGCCAACCGACCTATGGATATTTAAATGCTGGCTTTCCTACCTGCCGCCGTGCGCGGGGTGATTGCGTCGCTGTTGTTGGCGCTCAACACGATCCTGTTGTGTTCGTTCCTGTTTATCGTCGCGTTGTTCAAGGCGCTGCCGTTTGCCAAGCGCTTCAGCGAATGGCTGATGAACCACACCCATGAAGCCTGGGTCACCAACAACAAGGGCTGGATGAACCTGGTACGCCGCACGCGCTGGCACCTGACCGGGCTCGAAGGGCTGGACTATCAGCACTCGTATCTGGTGACCAGCAACCACCAGAGCTGGGTCGACATCATGGTGTTGCAATACGTGCTGAACCGGCGGATCCGTCCGCTGAAGTTCTTCCTCAAGCAGGAGCTGATCTGGGTGCCGGTGATTGGCCTGGCATGGTGGGCGCTGGGCTTTCCGTTCATGAAGCGCTACACCAAGGCCTACCTGGAAAAGCACCCGGAGAAGAAAGGCAAGGACCTGGAAACCACCCGCAAGACCTGTGCGAAATTTCGCGACAACCCGGTGGGCATATTCAACTTTGCCGAAGGTACGCGGTTTACGCCGGGCAAGCATGCCCAGCAGAACTCGCCGTTTCGCTACCTGCTAAAGCCCAAAGCGGGTGGTATCGCGTTTGTGCTGGATGCGATGGGTGAGCAGTTGAAGTCGCTGGTCAACGTGACCATCCACTACCCTGCTGGCCGCCCAGGTTACTGGGATTTACTGTGCGGGAATGTGAAAGACGTGGTTGTGCAGTTTGAAGAGGTGCAGATTCCGGCCGAGTTCATTGGCAAGAATTATGAGCAGGATGGGGCGTATCGGTTGGCGTTTCAGGGCTGGATCAACCAGCTTTGGGAAGACAAGGACCTCCTGCTGGAAAAACTGCACAAAGATTTCCCAGGCAAACAGTAATCAACATGTGGGAGCGGGCTTGCTCGCGAAGGCGGTTTGTCAGTCGCCAGATGTATTGGCTGATCCACCGCATTCGCGAGCAAGCCCGCTCCCACATTTTTGACCGAGTCTGATCTTGAGAATGAAAAAAGCCCGCCACCGATCACTCGGTGGCGGGCTTTTTTATGGCCGCGAGGGTTAGATCGCGCCGCGCTGACGCAACAGCTCCAGCACTTGCTTGACGCTTTCTTCCAGCGACAGTGCCTGGGTGTCGATCACCAGGTCGGCGTTCAACGGCACGTCATACGGGAAGGACTCGCCCGGGATGTTATCCCCACCGGCGGCGTACAAGCCTTGCGGATCACGCTCGGCGCACACCAGCGGCGACGCTTGCACGTAGACCGTCAGCAGGCGATCGCTGCCGATCAGCGCCTTAGCCTGTTCGCGGCCTTCGGCATCCGGGGCCACAAACGCGGCCAGGGTCAGCAGGCCCGCTTCGTTGAACTGACGCGCCACATGCGCGGCACGACGCCAGTTCTCGGTACGGCCGGCACGGTCATGCGGCAAGCCCTTGTTCAGGTCGTGACGCAGGTTCTGGCCATCCAGTACGAACACCGCACGGCCCATGTCGAAGAGCTTGCGCTCAACCGCGTAGGCCAAGGTGCTCTTGCCGGCGCCCGACAGGCCGGTGAACAGCACGGTGGCCGGTTGCTGGCCGAAGCGCAGCGCGCGTTCTTCGGTGGCTACGTGAGCCAAATTGCCGTGCTGCGCCGAGCTGCCGTGGGTGATAGGCGGCGCGATGATCATGCCGGCTGCCACGGTGCCGTTGGTCAAACGGTCGATGACGATAAACGCACCGGTGGTGCGGTTGCTGTCGTAGCCGTCCAGGGCGATGGCGGCATCAAGGCTGACCTTGACTCGGCCAATTTCGTTCAGTTGCAGCGAACTCGCCGGACCTTCGGCCAGGGTGTTCACATCCACGCGGTGCACGATGCTGGTGATGGAGCCCGGCACGTAGCTGGTGGCGCGCTTGATGTCGTATTTCTTGCCCGGCAGCATCGGTTCTTCAGCCATCCACACCAGCATGGCGTCGAAGGCGTCGGTCACTTGCGGCACGTTATCGGCGTGCACCAGCAAGTCGCCACGGGAGATGTCGATCTCGTCTTCCATGGTCAGGGTCACGGCCTGGCCTGGGCCTGCGTGCTCCAGCTCACCCTCAAAGGTGACAATGGACTTGACCCGGCTGCTCTTGCCCGACGGCAATACCACGACTTCGTCGCCCTTGTGCACGATGCCGCTGGCCAGGGTGCCGGCAAAACCGCGGAAGTTCAGGTTCGGGCGATTGACGTACTGCACCGGGAAACGTAGGTCGGTGTAGTTGCGGTCGTTGGCAATCTCGACGGTTTCGAGGATTTCCATCAGCGACTGGCCGGTGTACCAAGGCGAACGCTCACTCTTGTTCACCACGTTGTCGCCCTTGAGCGCCGACATCGGCACAAAGGCCAGGGTGCTTGGCTTGAAGGCGATACCGTCGGCGAACTTCAGGTAATCAGCCTTGATCTGCTCGAATACGCTTTGGTCAAAGCCATTGATGTCCATCTTGTTGACGGCCACCACGATGTGCTTGATGCCCAGCAACGAGGCGATAAAGCTGTGACGACGGGTCTGGGTCTGCACGCCGTAGCGGGCGTCGATCAGGATGATCGCCAGGTCACAGGTGGACGCACCGGTGGCCATGTTGCGGGTGTACTGCTCATGGCCGGGGGTGTCGGCGATGATGAATTTGCGCTTGGCGGTGGAGAAGTAGCGGTAAGCAACGTCGATGGTGATGCCTTGCTCACGCTCGGCCTGCAGGCCGTCGACGAGCAACGCCAGGTCGATATCGTCGCCAGTGGTACCGGACTTCTTCGAATCGCGGGTGATGGCTTCCAGGTGATCTTCGTAGATCATCTTGGAGTCGTGCAGCAGGCGCCCGATCAGGGTGCTCTTGCCGTCGTCGACGTTGCCACAGGTCAGGAAGCGCAACATTTCCTTGCGCTCGTGCTGGCCCAGGTAGGCGAGGATGTCCTCGCTGATCAAATCAGATTGATGCGACATGACAGCCCCTTAGAAATAGCCTTGACGTTTTTTATCTTCCATCGAGCCGGCACCATCGTGGTCGATGACACGGCCCTGGCGCTCGGAAGTTCGCGTCAGGAGCATTTCCTGAATGATGTCCGTCAGCGTCTCGGCTTCGGACTCCACCGCGCCCGTCAACGGGTAGCAGCCAAGGGTACGGAAACGTACTTTCTTTTTGACGATTCGGGCTTTGTCTTCGTCAGACAAGTGCTCAAGGATGCGGTCGTCGTCGATCATGATCAACGTGCCGTTCTTCTCGATCACTTCGCGTTCGGCGGCGAAGTACAGCGGCACGATCGGGATGCCTTCCAGGTAGATGTACTGCCAGATGTCCAGCTCGGTCCAGTTGGACAGCGGGAACACACGGATGGACTCACCCTTGTTGACGTTGCCGTTGTAGACGTTCCACAGCTCGGGACGCTGGTTTTTCGGGTCCCAGCGGTGCTTGCTGTCGCGGAACGAGTACACGCGCTCTTTGGCGCGGGATTTCTCTTCATCGCGACGGGCACCGCCGAAGGCTGCGTCGAAACCATGCTTGTCCAGGGCCTGCTTGAGGCCTTCGGTCTTCATGATGTCGGTGTGCTTGGCGCTGCCGTGGGTGAAGGGGTTAATGCCCTGCGCCACGCCGTCCGGGTTCACGTGGGTGATCAAGTCCAGGCCCAGTTCTTCGACCATCTTGTCGCGGAACCGGTACATCTCCTGGAATTTCCAGCGGGTGTCGACGTGCATCACAGGGAACGGCAGTTTGCCCGGGAAGAAGGCCTTGCGTGCCAGGTGCAGCATCACGGCGGAGTCTTTACCGATTGAGTAGAGCATCACCGGGTTGTCGAACTCGGCGGCGACCTCGCGGATGATGTGGATGCTTTCCGCCTCCAGCTGTTTCAGATGCGTCAGTTTGTCGACCATGGTTACTCACGGAAAAACGATCTTATGGACGGCCAGCGGGCCGTGTTCGAGCGAGGCATGCTAGCACAGCACCTGCTTCTATTCAGGGAGCGGACTAGATCGAAACGGTATATGAATATGCCCCCAAGTTTGGGCTTTCTGTGGTGAGGCTCAGATCGGATTGGGGCAATCGATGAAGAGATGTTCCAACGCGAAGCGCCGCGCCAGGTAATCACCCAGCGCCTGTACACCATAGCGCTCAGTGGCATGGTGGCCGGCGGCGATGAAGCTGACGTCGTTTTCGCGGGCGCTGTGAAAGGTCTGCTCGGAGGCTTCGCCGCTCAGGTACAGGTCGACGCCGGCGGCAATCGCCTGGTCGATGTAGCCCTGGCCACCGCCCGTGCACCAGCCGACGCGACGGATCATCTCGCCGCCTTCGATCAATAGCGGTTCGCGGCCCATGACTTCCTGCACGCGGCGGGCAAAATCGCGGGGCGACAAGGGCTCGGCAAGGGAGCCGACCAGACCGACGACCTTGGGGTTGCTCGGGTCAAGCGGGCCTTCTACCGTGATATCCAGCTGACGGGCGAGTTGCACGTTATTGCCGACCTCGGGGTGCAGGTCCAGCGGCAAGTGGTAGGCGAGCAGGCTGATGTCGTGCTTGAGCAGGGTCTTGAGGCGGCGCTGTTTCATGCCGGTGACGCAGGGGTTTTCGCCTTTCCAGAAGTAGCCGTGGTGCACCAGGATCAGATCGGCCTGGGCCTCGACGGCCGCGTCCAGCAGGGCCTGGCTGGCGGTCACGCCACTGACGATGCGCATCACCTGCGGGCGGCCCTCGACCTGCAGGCCGTTGGGGCAATAATCGGCAATTTTTGCACTGCCGAGGTAGCGGTCCGCTTCCTCGACGAGGGTGGTAAGGGGCACGGCCATAAAAGACTCCTAAATATCCCGTTCGCAGGCGTCACAGCCTCGTATAATGCGCGACATTATGGGCGCTCTCTCGCCCCCTGCAACCTGTCAGGACTAACTTGATGCTCAAGGCGCTGCGTTTTTTTGGATGGCCATTGTTGGCTGGCGTGCTGATCGCGATGCTGATTATTCAGCGTTACCCCGAGCTGGTGGGCCTACCCAGCCTGGATGTGAACCTGCAACAGGCACCGCAGACCAGCGCGGTGGTACAAGGCCCGGTGACTTACGCCGATGCGGTCACCATCGCCGCCCCTGCGGTGGTCAACCTGTACACGACCAAGGTCATCAACAAGCCGGCGCACCCGCTGTTTGAAGACCCGCAGTTCCGCCGCTATTTCGGCGACAACGGGCCCAAGCAGAGGCGCATGGAATCCAGCCTGGGTTCGGGCGTGATCATGAGCCCCGAAGGCTACATTCTCACCAACAACCACGTGACCACCGGCGCCGACCAGATCGTGGTGGCCCTGCGTGACGGCCGTGAAACCTTGGCCCGCGTGGTGGGCAGCGACCCGGAAACCGACCTCGCGGTACTGAAGATCGACCTGAAAAGCCTGCCAGCCATTACCCTCGGCCGTTCCGATGGCTTGCGCGTCGGTGATGTGGCGCTGGCCATCGGCAACCCGTTTGGCGTCGGGCAGACCGTGACCATGGGCATCATCAGCGCCACTGGGCGTAATCAGTTGGGCCTGAACAGCTACGAAGATTTCATCCAGACCGACGCGGCGATCAACCCCGGCAACTCCGGCGGTGCGCTGGTGGACGCCAATGGCAATCTGACCGGTATCAACACGGCGATTTTCTCCAAGTCCGGCGGCTCACAGGGCATCGGTTTTGCGATTCCGGTGAAGCTGGCGATGGAGGTGATGAAGTCGATCATCGAGCACGGTCAGGTGATTCGTGGCTGGCTGGGGATTGAAGTGCAACCGTTGACCAAGGAATTGGCCGAGTCGTTTGGCTTGACCGGACGCCCAGGCATCGTGGTCGCCGGAATCTTCCGCGATGGTCCGGCGCAGAAAGCCGGCCTGCAATTGGGCGATGTGATCCTCAGCATCAATGGCGAACCGGCAGGTGATGGCCGCAAGTCGATGAACCAGGTGGCGCGGATCAAGCCCACGGACAAGGTCGCAATACAGGTGATGCGCAACGGCAAAGAGATCAAGTTGCTGGCGGAAATCGGTTTGCGCCCACCGCCGGCGCCGGTCAAGGAAGAGGAATAATTCGCTGCCCAGGTGCCCATTCGAGGGCACCTGTAAGCTGATATTTCAGAGCGATCCATTCTCATCGGTCATGTTATATTGTTTCAATATCGCTATTGGAATGCTCTATCATGCCGTCTCGAAAAATCGCCCCCTTGGCTGGCCTGGCCTTGGGTTTGCTGCTCGACCCCGCCTACGCCGAAGAAAATACCCTGGAACTCGACACCATCAGCGTCACCACTGACGCCTACGAGTCCGCCTCCAGCCCAGTCAAAGGTTACCGCGCCACCCGTTCCGCCAGTGCGACAAAAACCGACACGGCGATTCGTGACATCCCACAATCCATCAGCGTGATTCCCGCCACGGTGCTCAAAGACCTGGGCAGCACCAACGTGGAACGCGCCCTGGAATTTGCCGGCGGCGTGTCCAAGCAGAACAACTTCGGCGGCCTGACCCTCTACGAATACAGCGTGCGCGGCTTCACCACGTCGGAGTTCTATCAGGACGGCTTCAGCGCCAACCGTGGCTACCCGAGCACACCGGACGCGGCCAACATTGAACGCATCGAAGTGCTCAAGGGCCCTGCCGCCAGCCTGTACGGGCGTGGCGATCCCGGCGGCACCGTGAACATCGTCACCAAGAAGCCTCAGCCTGAAGCCTTCACTACCTTGCAAACCAGCGCGGGCAGTTGGGACCGCTATCGCACCGCCGTGGACGTGAACACCCCGCTGGACAGCGAAGGCAAGGTGCTGACTCGGGTCAACCTGGCGGTGGAAGACAACCACAGCTTCCGTGACCACGTGCAGAGCAAGCGGGTATTCGTCGCGCCTTCGTTCAGCTGGCAGTTGGACCCGGATACCAGCCTGCTGGTGGAAAGCGAATTCGTCCGTCACAGCTCCACCTTCGACCGAGGCATCGTCGACGCCCCCGGCCTATCCCGTTCCACCTTCCTCGGTGAACCCAACGACGGCGATATCGACAACCACAACAACCGCCTCCAGGCCACCCTCGAACACCACCTCAACGACGCCTGGAAACTGCGCCTGGCCAGCCATTACAAGCAAGGCAGCCTGTGGGGCGACGCTTCGGAAAACCGTGCACTGAACCCCGACGGCCACACTATCAACCGCCGTTATCGCGAACGCTCGACGGGTTGGCACGACAGCATTACCCAGCTGGAGCTGCGTGGGCTGTTCGACATTGGCAGTTGGCAGCATGAACTGCTGGTCGGCACCGAGTACGAGGACTACCGCAAGAAAGAACGCGTGACAGCTATCGGCGGCCGTGACTACGCCATTGACATCTACAACCCGGTTTACGGCCAGCCCAAACCCAACGGCACGCGCTCCGGCACCGACTTCTTCGAACAGACCAAAAGCCACGCGCTGAACCTGCAAGACCAGATCATCTTCACAGATCGCTTGCGCGGCATGGTCGGTGTGCGCTTCGAGCATTTCGAGCAGAGCATCGACGACTTCACCCGCAACCACGCCAAGAGCAAGCAGACTCACGACGCCTTTACTCAACGCGCCGGCCTGCTCTATCAGCTCACGCCGCAGGTTGGGGTGTTCGCCAACGCCTCCACGTCGTTCAAGCCCAACAGTGGCCTGGACGCCAACAACAAATCCTTCAAGCCGGAAGAAGGCGTGGGCTATGAAGTGGGGATCAAGAGCGAGCTGTTCGACGACCGCCTCAGCGCAACCCTCGCCGCGTTCCATATCGAAAAGGAAAACGTATTGACGCTGGACCCGGCCACCAATCTCAACCGCGCCGTGGGCAAAGCGCGCAGCCAGGGTCTGGACCTGCAAGTGAGCGGGCAAGTAAGCGATGCCATAAGGGTGATCGGCGCGTTTGCCTACATCGACGCCGAAGTGACCAAGGGCGATAAAACCATTCCCGCCGGCAGCCGGATTCTCGGGGTCGCCAAGCGCAGCGGCAGTCTGTTGGGGGTGTATGAATTCCAGGACGGCGCGTTGCGCGGCTCCGACCTGGGTGCAGCGATCACCTACGTCGGTGATCGCTCCGGTGAGGCCGGCACGGGTTTCGAGCTGCCGGCGTACCACACGGTTGATCTGCTGGCCCATTACAAAGCCACGGAGAATGTCACCGTGGGTTTGAACTTGAACAACCTGTTTGATGAGAAGTACTACGAGCGGTCCTACAGCAATTACTGGATCAATCCGGGTGAGCCGCGCAATCTCACGGTCAGCCTGACGCTTAACCTGTAAACACGGTAAACCATGTGGGAGCGGGCTTGCTCGCGAGTGCGGTCTGTCAGTCACTGATTATTTGACTGATCCACCGCATTCGCGAGCAAGCCCGCTCCCACATTTCGATCTTCACTCGGCTTGAGTTATAGCTGCGTTGGCGCTCTTTCGCACAAAGTATTCAGCGCCTTAGCCCATTGCGGATCATCATTGAGGCACGGCACCAGCACCAACTCCTCGCCCCCAGCTTCGCGGAACTGCTCAAGCCCACGATCGCCGATTTCCTCCAGCGTCTCGATGCAATCGGCCACGAACGCCGGGCACATCACCAGCAGCTTTTTCACGCCTTGCTGGGCCAATGCCTCCAGGCGCGCTTCGGTGTAGGGTTCGATCCACTTCGCGCGGCCCAGGCGCGATTGGAACGACACCGACCATTTATCTTCCGGCAAGCCCAGTCGCGCGGCAAAATCACGGGCGACGCTGAAGCATTGCGCGCGATAGCAGGTCTTAAGCACCTCGTCGGACGCGTTCTTGCAGCAGTCGGCATCCTTGAAGCAATGCTGGCCGGTAGGGTCGAGCTTGGTCAGGTGGCGCTCAGGCAAGCCGTGGAAACTCAGCAGCAGGTGGTCGTAATTCTGTTCCACGTATGGCCGCGCGCTTGCTACCAGGGCATCGAGGTATTCGGGCTGATCGTAGAACGGTTGCAGGATGGAGAATTGCACATCGAGCTTTTTGTCGCGCACCACGCGCTTGGCTTCCTCAATCACCGTGGTCACGGTGCTGTCCGCGAACTGCGGGTACAGCGGCGCCAGGGTGACTTTACGGATGCCCTGGGCGGCGAGGCGGGTCAGCACCGTTTCAATGGACGGCTCACCGTAGCGCATCGCCAATTCCACCGGGCCTTGAGTCCACTGTGCGGTCATCTGCTGTTGCAGGCGACGACTGAGCACCACCAGCGGCGAGCCCTCGTCCCACCAGATGGACGCGTAGGCGTGGGCCGACTGCTCGGGGCGCTTGATCAAGATCAGTGACACCAGCAAGCGCCGCACCGGCCACGGCAGGTCGATCACATAAGGGTCCATCAAGAACTGATTGAGGTAGCTGCGCACATCGGCCACCGAGGTGGACGCCGGTGAACCCAGATTGACCAGTAACAACGCGTGATCCGTCATGCAACATCCTATCTTTAGAGGCGGCTGGACACGTCATCCAGGGCCGCGTGCAACTCAGTAAACTGGAAGGTGAAACCGGCGGCCAACAAGCGCTCGGGCACTGCCTTCTGCCCACCCAGCAACAGGCCGGACAACTCACCCAGGCCGACCTTCAATGCAAAGGCCGGCATCGGCATGAACGCCGGACGGTGCAGCACCCGGCCCAGGGTTTTCGCAAACTCGCGATTGCGTACCGGGTGTGGCGCGCAGGCATTATAAGGACCACTGGCATCAGCCTTGTGCAGAAGAAAATCAATCAGGGCGATTTGATCCTTGATATGTACCCACGGCATCCACTGCCGACCAGTGCCGATAGGCCCGCCCAGCGCCAGTTTGAACGGCAGCAACAGCCGCGACAAAAAGCCGCCCTCGGCCGACAACACCAAACCGGTCCGTACCAACACGACGCGAATCCCCAAGGCTTCGGCGCGCTGGGCAGTTTCTTCCCAGGCAATGCACAGCTGGCTGGGGAAATCGTCCTGCACCGGGCCGCTGGCTTCGGTCAACTCACGCTCACCGCCGTCGCCGTACCAACCCACCGCTGAACCGGAAATCAACACCGCAGGTTTTTGCTCCAGCCCCTCAAGCCACGCCAGCAAGGTTTCAGTCAGACTGATGCGGCTGCTCCACAGCAGCGCCTTGCGCTTGTGGGTCCAGGGACGATCAGCAATGGGCGCGCCGGCCAGGTTAATGACGGCATCCACCGGGCCGATAACCTGTTGCAGGTGTTCAACGCCTGCTACCTGTGCGCCGCACAGCTTGGCAACCTGTTCCGGATGACGACTCCACACCGTCAGTCGATGCCCTTGAGCAAGCCAGTGTTGGCAGAGTTGGCGGCCGATCAGGCCAGTACCGCCGGTCAGCAAAATGTGCATGGGATCTTCCTCATGTAACGTTCGCCGCCCCGCACTGGTCTATTTTATAAGCAGGGATCAATTTGAACGGGCGTAACGTTGGATTAAGCCTGTGCTTTAACCATAGGTCACGCCGTAAGAACAGGTAAGCCAAAACTTATACCAAAAAACAATATTGTACAGCTATTGGTGTCGGCGTAGTCTGTACCAACGGTAAAACGAGGCCTCCCATGACTGTTCCCATCGCGATCATCGGCACCGGCATCGCCGGTCTCTCCGCCGCCCGAGCGTTACGAGACGCGGGGCACGTCGTACAACTCTTCGATAAAAGCCGCGGCAGTGGTGGCCGCATGTCCAGCAAGCGCAGCGATGCCGGCTCTCTGGACATGGGGGCGCAATACTTCACCGCCCGTGACCGGCGCTTCGTCAACGAAGTGCAACGCTGGCAAAGCAATGGCTGGGCCGAGCAATGGAAGCCCCAGCTGTACAACTTCAAGTCCGGCCAACTCACGCCCTCTCCCGATGAACAGATCCGCTGGGTCGGCACGCCGCGCATGAGCGCGATCACCCGTGCGCTGCTCGACGACCTGCCGGTGGAGTTCGGTTGCCGCATCACCGAGGTGTTCCAGGGCAAACAACACTGGAACCTGCTGGATGCCGACGGCGAAAACCACGGCCCGTTCAGTCACGTGATCATCGCCACTCCAGCGCCCCAGGCCACCGCCCTGCTGGCTGCCGCACCCAAGTTGGCCAGTGCCGCCGCTGGCGTGAAGATGGACCCTACCTGGGCCATCGCCCTGGCGTTCGACAAGCCCCTGGATACGCCGATGGAGGGCTGCTTCGTCCAGGACAGCCCCCTCGATTGGCTCGCGCGCAACCGCAGCAAACCGGGGCGCGACACCCACCTCGACACGTGGGTATTGCATGCCACCAGCGCATGGAGCAGGGCCCATCTGGACCTGTCGAAGGAGGCGGTGATCGAGCACCTGCACGGCGCTTTCGCCGAACTGCTGCACAGCGCCATGCCCGCGCCGTCGTTCAGCCTGGCGCACCGCTGGCTCTATGCGCGACCGTCCAGCAGTCATGAATTCGGCGTACTGGCCGACGCCGATCTGGGCCTGTACGTGTGTGGCGACTGGTGCCTGTCGGGCCGGGTAGAAGGTGCATGGCTCAGTGGCCAGGAAGCCGCGCGACGCTTGATGGAACACCTGCAATGAACCGCATCAATCCCGCAAAACTGCTGCTGTCAAAATGGACAGCAGCGCGCCCCCGAAACAAGGAAAAACACTTCCTGGTCACCGAATTGTTTCGTGATGATGAAGGCACCGTGCTGGAAATCGAACTGCAAGCGGTCATGACCCACCGCAGCGAACGCCTGCCCTGGCAAACCCTGCAGGATATCGACGCCTGGAAAATCGGCTGGAAATAGCCAACGCGCAAAACTTGTACAAATAGTTTGACTTGTACAGCATCGAATCTATGATGGGATTTAGTTGTACAAGATTAAAACCTTGTACAGGAATCTTGCGAGGGTTCGTTTATGTCCAGCATCACCAAACCGAAGATCGCCATCAGCGCCTGCCTGCTGGGCGAAAACGTGCGCTTCAACGGTGGCCATAAACAATCCCTGCTGTGCAGCCAGACTCTCGCCGATTATTTCGACTTTGTGCCGCTGTGCCCCGAAGTCGCCATTGGCCTGGGCATTCCCCGCGAACCCATCCGCCTGGTGGGCGACCCTGCTCACCCGCAAGCCGTCGGCACGGTGAACCGCGAGCTGAACGTCACCCAGCCGCTGGACGACTATGGCCAGCAGATGGCGGCGGAACACACCGACCTGTGCGGCTACATTTTCATGCAGAAGTCGCCGTCCTGTGGCCTGGAGCGGGTCAAGGTGTACCGCGAAAATGGCACTCCGGTGGACGGCGGCGGGCGCGGTATCTACGCCCAGGCCTTTTGTGCCCGCCATCCCAATCTGCCGGTGGAAGAAGACGGTCGGCTGAATGACCCGGTGCTGCGTGAAAACTTCCTGACTCGCGTATTCGTGTACGCCAGTTGGCAGCAACTGCTGGCCGAAGGCCTGACCCGTCACCGCCTGCTGGCCTTTCATTCGCGCTACAAATACTTGTTGATGGCCCACAGTCCGGCGCATTACAAAAGCCTCGGCCACCTGCTGGGCAGCATGACCAAGGACGCCAACCTGGATGAATTGGCCAGCGGTTATTTCAGCGAGCTGATGACCGGCCTGACCAAGTGCGCCACCCGTGGCACCCACACCAATGTGCTGCAACACATCAGCGGTTACCTCAAGCAGGCCATCAGCGCCGACGACAAGCAGGAAATGCAAACCGTCATCGGCCAATACCGCCACGGCATCGTGCCTTTGGTGGTGCCGATGACCCTGCTCAAGCACCACTTTCGTCAACACCCGGACCGCTACATCGCGCAGCAGGCCTATCTGCAACCGCACCCGGAAAACCTCAGCCTGCGAAATGCGATCTAGACCATGAAAGTTGCCCTGCTAGACGAACCCGGCGAAGACTTCGCCCAAGCCCTCGAAGATGGCTGGCTGCCGATCCGCGAAGTGGCGCGCCAGACCGGTGTCAACGCCGTGACCCTGCGCGCCTGGGAACGTCGTTACGGCCTCATCGTGCCCCAGCGCACACCCAAGGGGCATCGGCTGTTCAGCGCCGAGCATGTACAACGTATCCACACCATCCTCACCTGGCTCAATCGCGGCGTACCGGTCAGCCAGGTCAAAGGCCTGATCGACTCCGCCCAGGCCATTCCCGATGCCGTCGAAAACGAATGGCACAGCCTGCGCCAGAACCTGGTGCAAGCCATCAGCGAATTGACCGAGCGCCGGGTGGATGACGCCTTCAACCAGGCCATGGCGCTCTACCCGCCCCGCACCCTGTGCGAGCAACTGCTGCTGCCGTTGCTGCAGGAGCTGGAACAACGCTGGCAAGGCCAGTTCGGCGCGCAGATGGAACGGGTGTTTTTCCTGTCCTGGCTGCGCAGCAAATTTGGCGCGCGCATCTACCACAATAATCGTCAGCTGCATGGTGCGCCGCTGCTGTTGGTCAACCAATCCGACCTGCCCCTGGAGCCGCACCTGTGGCTCAGCGCCTGGCTCGCCAGCAGCGCCGACTGCCCGGTGGAAGTGTTCGACTGGCCGCTGCCCGCCGGTGAGCTGGCCCTGGCGGTGGAACACCTGCAACCGCGTGCGGTGCTGCTCTATTCGAGCAAGTCGCTCCATCTGTCGGCGTTCGCAAAACTTCTGGGTGGCGTCAGTTGCCCAAAGTTGATTGTCGGACCAACGGTATGCATCCACCAGGCCGAGTTGTCCGTATTACCCCATGACCTCCCCGAATTGTTCGTCGCCGAAGATCCGTTGTCGGCCCACCAACTGCTGATCCAGCGTGGACTTGTTTAAATGCATTTGATCTGGCTGCGCACCGACCTGCGCCTGCACGACAACACTGCTCTGGCCGCCGCGAGCCAGCGGGGCCCGATTGCGGCCGTGTACCTGATCACGCCGCAGCAATGGCAGTCCCACGATGATGCGCCGTGCAAAGTGGACTTCTGGCTGCGCAACCTGCAAGACCTGAGCAAAACGCTGGGCGCGCTGAATATTCCCCTGCTGATCCGCACCGCAGCCACTTGGGACCAAGCGCCCGACGTACTGAGCAAGCTGTGCCGCGAGCTGTCGGCGGAGTCGGTGCACGTCAACGAAGAATATGGCATTCACGAAAGTCGTCGTGATGCTGCCGTGTACAAGGCTTTGGAAGCCGATGGCGTGACGTTCCACCGCTACCTCGATCAACTGTTCTTCCAACCCGGCAGTGTACTGACCAAGACCGGCACTTATTTCCAGGTGTTCAGCCAGTTCCGTAAAGTCTGCTACACCCGCCTGCACAGCGCCCTGCCGCGCATGGTTGCAGCGCCAAAGGCCCAGGCGCCGCTCAAGCTGAAAAGCGATCCCGTCCCGAACACAGTCGAAGGTTTCGCCCCACCCAGCGACAGCCTGCGCGCCCTCTGGCCAGCCGGTGAAGACGAAGCCCGGCGGCGCCTCGATGCCTTCGCCGATCAGCAAATCAGCTACTACAAAGACGAACGCGACTTCCCCGCGAAACCCGGTACCAGCCAGTTGTCTGCCTACCTTGCAGCGGGCGTCGTTTCGCCGCGACAGTGCCTGCATGCCGCGCTGCAAACCAACGGCGGCGAGTTCGAAAGTGGCGACCTGGGCGCCATCACCTGGATCAATGAATTGCTGTGGCGCGAGTTCTACAAACACATCCTGGTCGGTTACCCACGGGTGTCGCGCCACCGCGCGTTCCGCCCGGAAACCGAAGCCGTGGCCTGGCGCAACGCGCCCAAGGACCTCGCCGCCTGGCAGGAAGCGCGCACCGGCTTGCCGATCATCGATGCGGCCATGCGCCAACTGCTGGAAACCGGCTGGATGCATAACCGCCTGCGCATGGTGGTGGCGATGTTCCTGACCAAGAACCTGCTGATTGACTGGCGCGAAGGCGAGCGTTTTTTCATGCGCCACCTGATCGACGGCGACCTGGCGGCGAACAACGGCGGCTGGCAGTGGAGTTCATCCACCGGCACCGACTCCGCGCCATACTTTCGGATTTTCAGCCCGTTGAGCCAATCGGAGAAATTCGACGCTGAAGGCGTGTTCATCAAGCACTGGCTGCCGGAACTGGCCGCGCTGAATAAAAAGGACGTGCACAACCCCGAAGCCGCCGGCGGCCTGTTCGGCGTGGCTGACTACCCGCGCTCGATCGTCGACCTGAAAAAATCCCGTGAACGTGCGCTGGCCGCTTTCCGCAACCTGCCCTCGCGCCAAGCCGCAGGGGGCGACTATGAGTGACTTCCTGCGCCGCTTCGCCCAGGCCTTCACCGCGCTGGACAAGCACAACTTGCACCTGCTCGACAGCCTGTACAGCCAGGACATTGCTTTCGCCGACCCGCTGCACGAAGTCCATGGCTTGCCAGCCCTGCACCGCTACTTCGCCGATCTGTACAGCAACGTCAGCCAGCTGCGCTTTGACTTCCACAGTTTCGACCAGGTCGCCGAAGGCGAAGGTTACTTGCGCTGGAAAATGAGTTTTTGCCACCCTCGCCTGGCCAACGGCAAAGTGATCCGGGTGGAAGGTTGCTCGCACTTGATGTGGCGCGACAAGGTGTACCGCCACCGGGACTATTTCGATGCCGGCGCCATGCTGTACGAACACTTGCCCGTGCTGGGCAGCGTCATCAGCTGGCTTAAAAGGAGAATGGGATGAGCCTGACACCGCCCCGCCGTTATTGGCTGACTGGCGCCAGCAGTGGTATCGGTGCCGCACTGGCCGTGGAGTTGCTCAACAGCGGCGCCCATGTGGCGCTCAGTTCCCGCACCAAAGGGCCTTTGGAAGCGCTCGCGCAACGCTACCCCGGCCAAGTGCTGGTGGTGGCGGGCGACCTGACCAACAGCCAGACCGTGCGCGAGATCGGCGAGCATATCGGCGTGGTCTGGGGTTCGCTGGACACGGTGATCCTCAATGCCGGCACCTGCGAGTACGTGGACGCACGTCAGTTCGACTCATCGATCATCGAGCACGTGGTTCGTACCAACCTGCTGGCGAGCAGTTATTGCATCGAAGCCGCCCTGCCGCTGTTGCGCGCCGGGCAGACGCCACACTTGGTGGGTGTCGCCAGCGCCGTGACCTACTTGCCAATGCCGCGCGCCGAAGCCTATGGCGCCTCCAAGGCTGGCTTGCGCTACCTGTTCGAGTCCCTGCGCATCAGCCTGTCGCCGGAAAATATCGACGTGACCGTGATCAGTCCGGGCTTTGTCGATACGCCACTGACCGAACGCAATGACTTCCCCATGCCGCTCAGTTGGTCGGCGGACAAAGCCGCGCGGCACATCTTCGCCAAGCTGGAAAAACGCCCGCTGGAAATTGCCTTTCCCGCCCTGTTTATCGCCACCCTGTGGCCGCTGTCGAAACTGCCAAACCGCGCACAACTGATCATCGGTAAACGCATGTTGCGCAGCCCGCCGCCGAAGAAGGACGACCTATGAAGATCGCCATCATCGGCAGCGGCATCGCGGGGCTGACCAGTGCCTACCTGCTCGGCCGTCGTCATGAAATCACGCTGTTCGAAGCGGGCAACCGCATCGGCGGGCATACCCACACGGTCAACGTCACCGTCGACGATAAAAGCTACGCGATAGACACCGGTTTTATCGTGTTCAACGACTGGACCTACCCGAACTTCATCCGCCTGTTAGGGCAGATCGGGGTGAAGTTCAAACCCACTGAAATGAGCTTTTCGGTGTGCGACGAAAACACCCGGTTCGAGTACAACGGCAACAACATCAACAGCCTGTTTGCCCAGCGCAGCAACATCCTGTCGCCCGGGTTCTGGGGCATGTTGCGCGACATCCTGCGTTTCAATCGCGAGGCACCGCTGGACCTGCAAGAGCAACGCATAAGCGCCGACATGACGCTGGGGGATTACCTCGAAGCGAAAGGCTATGGCCCGCGGTTCATCCTGCATTACATCGTGCCGATGGGTGCCGCGATCTGGTCGATGTCGCTGGTGGACATGCTGAAATTTCCGCTGCAGTTCTTTGTGCGCTTTTTCAAGAATCACGGGCTGCTCTCGGTGAACAACCGGCCACAGTGGTGTGTGATCGAGGGTGGCTCAAGCAGCTATATCGACCCCCTGACCCGCAACTTTCGCGAACATATCCGCCTCGATTGCCCGGTGCATCTGGTGGAGCGCAATGAAGAGGGCGTGGTGGTCCACAGTGCCGCCGGCACCGAAGCCTTCGACAAGGTGGTGTTTGCCTGCCACAGCGACCAAGCGCTGGCGTTGCTCGGCGACCCCAGCGAGTCCGAGCTGCAAATATTGGGCGCACTGCCCTATGCCGACAATGATGTCGTGCTGCACACCGACACGCGCCTGTTACCCGACCGCCAATTGGCCTGGGCCAGCTGGAACTACCGGCTCACCCCCAACCGTCAGACGCAGGCGGCGGTCACCTATGACATGAACATCCTGCAAGGCATCGACAGCGACACCACGTTTTGCGTCAGCCTCAACCAGACGCCGATGATCAACCCGCTGAAGATTCTTGCCCGCTACACCTACGCCCACCCGCAATACAGTCTGGCGGCAGTGGCGGCCCAGGGACGCCGGGAAGAAATATCCGGCGTGCGCAACACCTTCTACTGCGGTGCCTACTGGGCCAACGGTTTCCACGAAGACGGCGTGGTCAGCGCCCTGCACGTGGCCCAGGCGTTTGGAGAAGCCCTGTGAACAGCGCCCTGTACAGCGGCTGGATTGCCCATCGCCGGTTTGCGCCCAAGGCCCACGCCTTTCGGTACCGCATCGGCCTGCTGTACCTGGACCTGAGCGAGGAACACGAAGTGCTCGGGCTTACGCCCCTGGCCGGGCGCAGCCGCCTGGCGCCTTTCGGTTTTCGCCAGCAGGACTACCTGCGTGAATTGACGCGCACCGGCATGAGCTTGAGCGATGCCGTGCGCCAGGAAGTCGGCAAGGCACTGGGGCGTACACCCCAGGGCGTTATCTGCCTACTGACCCAGGCCCGCAGTTGGGGCCTGGCTTTTAATCCCGTGAGTTTCTTCTACTGCTTCGAGGCCGACGGACGTCTGGCCGCGATCCTGTGTGAAGTGACCAACACCCCGTGGCGCGAGCGTTATCACTACGTGCTGCCGGCCCAGGCACTGAACGCGAATGAGCACCAGCACTTCGCCGTCGCCAAGGCCTTCCATGTGTCACCATTCTTGCCGCGCGACCTGGAATACCGCATGAGCTTCAGCCCGCCCGCCGCCAAACTCGGCGTGCACATGGCCGATTGGCAGGGCGAATTGAAAGTCTTCGACGCCACCTTGAGCCTGCAGAAAGAGACGCTGAACCGCACCAGCCTGCACCGCTACTTGTGGCGCTTTCCCTGGATGACCGCCAAGACCTGCCTCGCGATCTATTGGCAGGCCCTGCGCCTGTTGCTCAAACGCACACCGATTTTTTCCCACCGGGCCGCCGATGGCGCCTCTCGCACCGCAGTCGGGTACACCAAGGATCGCCGCCATGAAATCCCCTAGCTTATCGGTCAAAACCCATCGCCTGAACGTCAACGGCATGACCGCCGCGCTGCTGCGCAAGGCCGTGCTGCGGCAACTCAGCCAGTTGCGCCATGGTCAGTTGGTGGTGATCGAGGACGGCGAGCGCCAGGTATTCGGTGCACGGGAAGCGCATCTGTTGGGGGAGATCCAGATCCTGGATTCGGCCGTGTGGGGCCTGGTGGCGGCCAACGGTTCCATCGGTGCCGGAGAAGCCTTTATCCACGGTTACTGGAGCAGCCCGGACCTCACGGCGGTGGTGCGCGTGATGGTCAGTAACCTCGACGTACTCGATGCAATGGAAGGTGGCCTGGCACGCCTGACACGTCCGTTCACCCAGGGCCTGCACTGGCTCAACCGCAATACGCGCAAGGGCTCGCAGAAAAACATTGCCGCCCACTATGACCTGGGCAATGACCTGTTCGAAGAGTTCCTCGACCCGACCATGATGTACTCGGCGGCGCAATTCCTGACCGCCGACGACACCCTGGAACAGGCGCAACTGAATAAACTGGAGCGCATCTGCCAGAAGCTCGCCCTCAAGCCCAGCGACCACCTGCTGGAAATCGGCACCGGCTGGGGCAGCATGGCGCTGTATGCGGCGCAGCAGTATGGCTGCAAGGTCACCACCACGACCTTGTCCAAAGAGCAGTTTGCCTACACTGAAAAACGCATCGTCGCCCTGGGGCTGCAGGATCAAGTCACGCTGCTGTTACAGGATTACCGCGACCTTACGGGCCAGTACGACAAGCTCGTGTCGATCGAGATGATCGAGGCGGTGGGTCATCGCTTCCTGCCAACCTACTTCAAACAGTGCGCGCACCTGCTCAAGAGCGACGGCCTGATGTTGCTGCAAGCCATCACCATTCGCGACCAACGCTACGAGCAGGCCAAAACCAACGTCGACTTTATCCAGCGCTATATCTTCCCGGGCGGCGCCCTGCCCTGCGTGCAAAAAATGCTGCAGATCGTCAGCCGCGACACCGATATGAACCTGCTGCACATGGAAGATTTCGGCCTGCACTACGCGCGCACCTTGCGCCTGTGGCATGAGAATTTTCGCCGCGCGCACGGCCGCCTGGCAGAATTGGGCTACGACGAATACTTCCTGCGGTTGTGGGAGTTTTACCTGTGCTACTGCGAAGGCGGTTTTATGGAACGCACCATCGGCACCGCGCAATTGCTGTTGGCCAAACCATCCGCGATCAACCCGCCGCTGCTCGGTCGTTTCAGTGCTTAAGACACTGTCCAATGCCGTGCTGTTTCAATGCGGCTGGTTTGCTTGTGTGCTTGGCGGTGACAGCGTGTGGCTACTGGTCGGGCTGGCCGTACTTGCCATTCATCTGCTGTGGATAAGTTCGTGGGCCGCCGACGGCAAGCTGATCCTGGCCGTAACGGTCGTAGGCACGTTATTGGATACCACGTTGCGTGCGCTGGGCGTGTTCCAGTTCACGGAACCGGGGCCGCTGATTCCCTTCTGGTTGATCCTGTTGTGGGCGTTGCTCGCGACGACATTGCGCCATTGCCTGGCCTGGAGCGCCCGTCCCTGGTGGCGTGCGGCAATATTGGGCGCAGTGGGCGGCCCGCTTTCCTACTTTGCAGGCAGCCAATTGGCGGGGGTGAAATTTGGCTTCGCCCTCGCGCCGACGATGGTTGTCCTGGCGCTGCTGTGGGCGGTGGTGTTTGTAGGGTTGCACCGATTGGCACGCTGACGCCTGTCAGTCGTTTCACACCTGTATCACCCGCTTGCCTTACACTGCCCCCTATGACGAACATCCCCCACACCCAAATCACCGAACCCGCGGTCACCTGCTCGACCTGCGCGGCTTGCTGCTGTCAGTTGGAGGTCATGCTGATCACCGACACCGGCGTGCCGGAGCGCTATATCGACACCGATGACTGGGGCGGCGAAGTGATGCTGCGCCTGGACGACGGCTGGTGCGCGGCGCTGGATCGGGACACGATGATGTGTACGATCTACGAGCGACGGCCGCTGATCTGCCGGGAATTCGAGATGGGAGCGCCGGAGTGCCTGACCGAACGCGAAGGGATTGCGACGGCGTATCGCTGATCATGAAATGAGCGGGGATCTAAATGTGGGAGCGGGCTTGCTCGCGAAAGCGGTGTATCAACTGACACACCGCTTTCGCGAGCAAGCCCGCTCCCACAGGGGATCCTCAACGGCCTGAAGGTTACAGCGGCATGGTGTAATGCAGCGCGTAACTCTCTACACCATCGTTATTGCTGCTGATGCCGGCGTTGGAATAATGCGTGGCACGAATGCCCACTTCATGCCCACCCGCGAAGCGCAGGCCGAAACCCAGACGGTCTTCGAACTGGAAAGCCTGGCCGATGTTGTTGTCTTCCACTTTGGTGCGCGAGAACACCGCAACACCAATCCCGGCTTCGATATAAGGCTTGATCTTTTCCCCGGCAAACTCGTACACGAACACCGGCGAGAACGACAGGCTGCTGACGCTGGCGCGCTTGTCTCCGTCCCAATAGGTGTAGGCGCCGCTCCAGTAACCGGTCAATCGACCGGTATCGCTCTGCCACCAGCTTTTATCCCAGTCCGATGTCAGCCCCAGCCGATAGGTCATGGTCGAATCGCTGGTGCCCCCCACACCCAACTCCAGGCCAGCGGCCTGCGCTGAAACAGAGTGCCCCACTACTGCGGCCGCAATCGCAGCCAAACAGAACAAGCGCTTCATAAGAAACATCCTTTCCGAACGAAGTTATATGGTTTTGTACAGGCTATCTCGCTATAGAAGCTGGCGTGTAGTCAGAAGTTCCAGTGGATAACACCGGAATTTCACGAAATTTTCACGCACCAAAGCTTCGCACAACGCCCGGATATTTCCATAGTGTCGGTAGGATATTTCTTAGCTGATACACATCGCCACTGGTCCAGAACTGTGCAGGTTCAGGCTTGCCGTCGGCCAACAGGTCGCGCTCGCCCAGCAAACGCTTGAGCTGGCGGGCCACGGCAGCGCCGGTGTCGATGAGGATGATGCTGGGAGGCAACATCTGCGCCAGGAGTGGCTTGAGGAAGGGGTAGTGGGTGCAGCCAAGGATGATGGTGTCACAGCCGGCGCTGAGCAGCGGCTCTATGTATCCCTGCAACATCTTGCGCAGGGCGGGGCTGTTCAGGTCGCCGGTTTCAATCAGTTCCACCAGCCCTGGGCAGGGTTGGGTAATGACCCGCACATCCGTCGCGAAACGGTCGAGTAATGCCGCGAATTTGGCGCTTTGCAGGGTACCGGTGGTGGCAAGCACGCCGACCACGCCACTACGGGTCGCTGCGGCGGCCGGTTTGACGGCCGGCTCCATGCCCACCAGTGGCCAGTCGGGATAATCCTGGCGCAAGTCAGCAACCGCCGCGACCGTCGCGGTATTGCAAGCGATCACAAAGGCCTTGGCGCCCTTTTCGCGGAAAAACTCGGCAACCAACCGCGATCGCTCGCGAATGAACGCGGGCGTTTTCTCTCCATAGGGGATATGCCCGCAGTCGGCCACGTACAGCAACGACTCATGGGGCAACAATTGCTGGATTTCGTCCAATACCGACAAACCGCCGACACCGGAGTCGAACACACCAATAGGCGCGCCCTTAACCATGCTGAGTCCCGCAGACGCTACAACCGGGGTCACGCTTGACGCGCAATTCGCGAAAGCGCGTGGTCAAGGCATCGATGAGCAACAGGCGGCCCACCAACGGCTCACCGAACCCGGCCAGCAGTTTCAAGGCTTCCAGCGCTTGCAGGCTGCCGACCAGCCCCACCAGCGGGCCGACCACGCCGGCTTCGCTGCAAGTGAGTTCGGTATCGCTGCCGTGCCCGTATAAACAGTGGTAGCACGGGCTTTCGGCGCGACGCGGGTCGAATACCGACAGCTGCCCTTCAAGGCGAATGGCTGCACCGCTGATCAAGGGTTTAGCCGCCGCGACGCAAGCCGCGTTGACCGCTTCGCGGGTGGAGAAGTTATCGCTGCAATCGAGCACCACGTCCACCGCTTCGACCGCGGCTGCCAGTGAATCAACATCCAGGGCGGTGCGGTGGGCGATCAGCTTGATCTCGGGGTTGATAGCCGTCAGGCGGCGCAAGGCCGAATCAACCTTGGTCTGCCCGACGCTGTCGGTGTCATGGATGATCTGGCGTTGCAGGTTGGTCAGGTCGACGGTGTCGAAGTCCGCCAGGTGCAACTCGCCCACACCGGCTGCCGCCAGGTAAAGCGCAACGGGTGCGCCCAGGCCACCGAGGCCGATGATCAGCGCCCGGCTGTTTTTCAGGCGCAATTGGCCGTCAATGTCGACATGCTGCAACAGAATCTGTCGGCTATAGCGCAACAGCTCCTGATCGGTCAGCACGGACGGCGTCCCAGGGTAATGCGCTCGTGACCGCCGAGATCGATACGGCTGTGCACGTCTTCGAAACCTTCACTCAATAGCAGGTCGCGCACGGCGGGGGCCTGGTCGTAACCATGCTCCAGCAGCAATCGCCCACCGGCATTCAGGTGAGCGGGAGCGTGTTTGATGATCAGGCGCAAGTCGTCCAAACCATCATGGCCGGCCACCAGTGCACTGGCCGGTTCAAAGCGCACATCGCCCGCCACAAGGTGCGGATCATTGGCGGCGATGTAAGGCGGGTTGCTGATGATCAGGTCATAGGTATGACCTTGCAACGCGCTGAACCAATGGCTGTTCAGCACCGTGGCGTTAGTGAGGTGCAGCCGCTGGCGATTGCGCTCGGCCAAGGCCACGGCTTCCAGCACGCGGTCGACGGCGGTGACCTGCCAGGCCGGGCGTTCGCTGGCCAGGGCCAAAGCGATGGCGCCGCTGCCGGTGCCCAGGTCGAGGACCTTGGCGGGTGTGGCCGCTAACAATTCCAGGGCGGCTTCCACCAGCAATTCAGTGTCCGGGCGCGGGATCAGCGTGTGGGGCGCGACCTCCAGGTCCAACTTCCAGAAGCCTTGCTGGCCAAGGATATAGGCCACCGGCTCACCGCCACGACGGCGTTGCAGGAAACCGGCAAAGGTCAGCGCGTCTTCGCTGGTGACGATTTTTTCCGGCCAGGTGTGCAGGTAACTGCGCGACTTGCCCAACGCCGCCGCCAGCAACAATTCGGCATCCAGACGCGCAGTGGGCGAGTCCGGCAGGTCGGCGGCGCGCAGCAGGCTGGCGATGATGGTCATTTATTCACCTATCGCCGCGAGTTGATCTGCCTGGTATTCGGCGAGCAACGGCTCGATCACCGCGTCGACACCACCGGCAAGAATCTCGTCCAGGGAGTAAAGCGTGAGGTTGACCCGATGGTCGGTGACCCGGCCCTGGGCAAAGTTGTAGGTACGGATTCGTTCGGAGCGATCGCCCGAACCCACCAACAGCTTACGCTCGCTGGCAATCGCGTTGGCGGCGGCGCTGGTCTGCTGGTCGTTGAGCTTGGCCGACAGCCACGACATCGCCCGCGCGCGGTTCTTGTGCTGGGAACGTTCTTCCTGGCACTCCACCACGATGCCCGAGGGCAAGTGGGTGATGCGGATGGCGGAGTCGGTCTTGTTGACGTGCTGACCACCCGCGCCCGACGAGCGGTAGGTATCGATGCGCAAGTCCGCCGGATTGATCTCGATGGCCTCCTGTTCGTCCGGCTCGGGCAGCACGGCGACAGTGCACGCGGAAGTGTGGATACGACCTTGGGACTCGGTCGCCGGCACGCGTTGTACGCGGTGCGCGCCAGACTCGAACTTGAGCTTGCCGTAAACGTTATCGCCTTCAACCCGCGCGATGACTTCTTTATAGCCGCCGTGTTCGCCCTCGTTCTCGGACAGGATTTCCACCCGCCAGCCGCGACGCTCGGCGTAACGCGAATACATGCGGAACAGGTCGCCGGAGAAGATCGCCGCCTCGTCGCCGCCAGTGCCGGCGCGGATTTCGAGGAAGACATTACGCCCGTCGTTCGGGTCCTTGGGCAGCAGCATGCGTTGCAGATCGCCTTCCAGCGCGGCGAGTTTTTCCTTGGCTTCGCGAACTTCTTCCACGGCCATCTCGCGCATGTCCGGGTCGCTGTCCTTAAGCAGTGCCTGGGCGCCTTCAAGGTCGGCCTGCACTTTGAGCAGGTTCTTGTAGGTAGCCACCACCGGCTCAACGTCGGCGTACTCCTTGGAATAGGCACGGAACTTGGTTTGATCGGAGATGACTTCGCCATCGCCGAGCAAAGCGGTCAGTTCTTCGAAACGGTCCTGGAGCACGTCCAGTTTATTGAGCAGTGACGCTTTCATTGCGATTTTTTATCCGAAGAGCTATCTGACGCGCCCTCACCGAGGGCAAAGAGTTCCTGGGCCATGGCCAGCGCATCGAGGCGGCCTTCGGCAGTAAGCTTTTTCAATTGTACGCTGGGTGCGTGGAGCAGCTTGTTGGTGAGACCGCGAGCCAGTTGCATCAGCACTTCTTCGGCGCTGCTGCCGTTGGCCAACAAACGCTGAGCCTTGATCAGCTCCTCGTCGCGCAAGCGCTCGCCCTGCTGACGATACGCCTTGAGCACATCCACCGCCGCCAATTCACGCAGGCGCACCATGAAATCTTCGGCGCCCGTGCTGACCATCTCTTCAGCGGCCTGGGCGGCGCCCTGGCGGCTCTTGAGGTTTTCGGCGACCACTTCGTGCAAATCGTCGACGCTATAGAGGTAAACGTCGTCCAACTCGCCGACTTCGGGTTCGATATCGCGGGGAACGGCGATATCCACCATAAAGATCGGCTTGTGCTTGCGCAGCTTCAACGCGCTCTCGACCGCGCCCTTGCCAAGAATCGGCAACTGGCTGGCGGTGGAGCTGATGACGATATCGCTGCGCACCAGTTCGGCCGGGATATCCGATAGCAACACAGCATGGGCGCCGAACTGCTCGGCGAGGATGCTTGCGCGCTCCAGGGTACGGTTGGCGACCACGATGCGCTTCACGCCCAGGTCATGCAGGTGACGGGCGACCAGGGTGATGGTCTCGCCGGCGCCGATCAGCAGCGCCTGGCTGCGTTGCAAGTCACTGAAAATCTGTTTGGCCAGGCTGACGGCAGCAAACGCCACGGACACCGGGTTTTCACCGATGGCTGTATCGGTGCGTACTTGCTTGGCGGAGTTGAACGTGGCCTGGAACAACCGGCCCAGCAGCGGGCCGACGGTGCCTGCCTCACGCGCCACGGCGTAGGCGGACTTCATCTGGCCGAGAATCTGCGGTTCGCCCAGCACCAGCGAATCGAGACCGGCTGCCACACGCATCATGTGACGAACTGCCGCATCTTCTTCGTGCACATAAGCACACGCACGCAGGTCATCGAGGCTCAAATGGTGAAAATCGGCCAGCCAGCGCAGTACGACATCCGCTGAAAGATGTTCCTGCTCTATATAGAGCTCGCTGCGATTGCAGGTCGAAAGGATCGCAGCTTCGCGACTGTCGGTGAGCCGGCAGAGCTGCTGCAGGGCCTCAACCAACTGCTCCGGCGTAAACGCCACGCGCTCGCGCACGTCTACGGAGGCAGTCTTGTGGTTAATACCGAGTGCGAGGAAGGCCATTCAATATCGCTGATGATGTCGGGAAGCCGACAATTGTCCTACTTCGATAGATTCAGAACAACCACCGTCGTCTATTGTCCCTATATGTTGTGCCTATGAAAGGCGTCCGCTGAGTCTCGGTTATGTTTGGCCGAAGGCTTGTGTCATGATGATCCGACCGCAGGTTAGTCGTCCTCTTCCTATATGAATAGATCTTCCGCGTTGCTCCTTGCTTTTGTCTTCCTCAGCGGCTGCCAGGCCATGGCACCCGTGTCGCCGGACGGTACGCCGCCGGTGGAAGACAGCACCCCCGCCCCTGAAAAGCCTAAGGTTTATTCCTCGTTCAGTGAAGAAACGGTGTTCAGCCTGCTGAGCGCGGAGCTGGCCGGCCAGCGCAATCGTTTCGATATTGCGCTGGATAACTACGTGACCCAGGCCATCAACACCCAGGATCCGGGGATTTCCGAGCGCGCGTTCCGCATCGCCGAGTACTTGGGTGCCGACCAGGCTGCGCTGGATACGTCGTTGATCTGGGCGAAAAACGCACCGGACGATCTGGAAGCCCAGCGGGCGGCAGCCGTTCAACTGGCACGCGCCGGGCGCTATGACGACTCCATGATCTATATGGAGAAGGTGCTGCAGGGCAAGGGCGATACCCATTTCGACTTCCTCGCGCTGTCGGCGGCCGACACTGACCAGGACACGCGCGATGGCCTGATGAAGAGCTTCGACCGCCTGCTGCAAAAACACCCGAAGAACAGCCAGCTGATTTTCGGCAAGGCCTTGCTGCTGCAACAGGATGACGAAGCCGACGCGGCGCTGAAACTTCTGGAGCAGAATCCGCCGGAAGAAGGCGAAATCGCCCCGATCCTGTTGCGCGCGCGCCTGCTGCAGAACCTCAATCGCGGCAAGGAAGCGATTCCGTTGCTGGAAAAAAGCATCAAGAAGTATCCCGAAGACAAGCGCCTGCGCCTGACCTATGCGCGCATGCTGGTAGAGCAGGACCGCATGGAGGACGCCAAAGTGCAGTTCGCCAGCCTGGTCCAGCAATACCCGGACGATGACGAACTGCGCTACTCCCTGGCACTGGTGTGCCTGGAAGCCAAGGCCTGGGACGAGGCCAAGGGTTATCTGGAAGAGCTGATCCAGCGCGAAAGCCATGTGGACTCGGCGCACCTGAACCTCGGCCGTATCGCCGAGGAGCGCAACGACCCGCAGGCTGCCCTGCTCGAATACGCCCAAGTCGGCCCCGGCAATGACTACCTCCCGGCCCAGTTGCGCCAGGCCGACATCCTGATGAGCAACGGCCGCACCGACGAGGCGGAAAAGCGCCTGGCGGCTGCGCGCGATGCCGAGCCGGACTATGCGATCCAGCTGTACCTGATCCAGGCCGAGACCTTGTCGGCCAACAATCAGAGCGAGCGCGCCTGGAAACTGCTGCAACAAGCCTTGTTGCAATTCCCCGACGATTTGAACCTGCTGTATACCCGCGCCATGCAGGCGGAAAAACGCAATGACCTGGCACAGATGGAAAAAGACCTGCGCCTGATCATCAAACGCGACCCGGACAATGCCATGGCCCTCAACGCGCTGGGCTACACGCTGTCCGATCGCACCACGCGTTACGCCGAAGCCAAGGTGTTGATCGAACAGGCTCACAAGCTCAACCCGGAAGACCCGGCCGTGCTCGACAGCCTGGGCTGGGTGAATTACCGCCTGGGCAACCTGGACGAAGCCGAACGCCTGCTGCGCCAGGCGCTGGAGCGCTTCCCCGATCAGGAAGTCGCCGCTCACCTGGGCGAAGTGCTGTGGGCCAATGGCAAACAACGCGAAGCCCGCCAGATCTGGGAAAAATTCCTCAAGGAACAACCCGAAAGCCCCATCCTGCGCGGCACCATCAAACGCCTGACCGGATCCGAGACCCTTTAAGCTTATGTTCTTGCGCCACATTGTTGTTTTCAGCTTTATCGCCCTGCTCGCCGGTTGCGCGGGTTTCGGCGCCCGTGAATCCGTTGAAGGCCAGGGCAACCCGGCGCAGTGGAAACAGCACAAGGACCAGCTCAGCAGCATCGATGGCTGGCAGATCGAAGGCAAAGTGGGGGTTCGCGCGCCGAAGGACTCCGGCAGCGGCACCTTGTTCTGGCTGCAACGCCAGGATTACTACGATATTCGCCTGTCCGGCCCGCTGGGACGTGGCGCGGCGCGCCTGACGGGTCGACCGGGGCAAGTCAGCCTCGAGGTGGCCAACCAGGGGCGTTATGAAGCGACCTCGCCGGAAGCGCTGCTGGAAGAACAGATTGGCTGGAAGCTGCCGGTGTCTCACCTGGTCTGGTGGGTACGCGGTCTGCCCGCGCCTGACAGCAAGAGTCGCCTGAGCCTCAATGGCGACAGCCGCCTGGCAACGCTGGAACAAGATGGCTGGCAGGTGGAGTATTTGAGCTATGTGGAACAAAGCGGCTATTGGCTGCCCGAGCGCATCAAGCTGCACGGCACCGACCTTGACGTCACGCTGGTGATCAAGGACTGGCAACCGCGCAAGCTGGGGCAATAACGTGACCGGACAAACATTGACCCTGCCCTCCCCGGCCAAGCTCAATCTGATGCTGCACATTCTCGGTCGCCGCAAAGACGGCTATCACGAGTTGCAGACACTGTTTCAATTTCTCGACTACGGCGATGAACTGACCTTCGCCGTGCGCGACGATGGCGTGATCAAGCTGCATACCGAATTCGAAGGCGTCCCTCACGACAGCAACTTGATCGTGAAGGCGGCGAAAAAACTTCAGGAGCAATCCGGTTGCCGGCTCGGCATCGATATCTGGATCGATAAAATTTTGCCCATGGGCGGTGGAATCGGTGGCGGCAGCTCGAATGCCGCCACCACATTGCTGGGTCTGAATCATTTATGGCAACTGGGCTGGGACGATGATCGCCTGGCAGCGCTGGGCCTGACGCTGGGCGCCGACGTCCCGGTTTTCGTGCGTGGGCACGCGGCTTTCGCCGAGGGCGTAGGGGAAAAACTCACCCCCGAATACCCCGAAGAGCCGTGGTATGTCGTGCTTGTTCCGCAAGTATCTGTAAGTACAGCAGAAATTTTTTCAGATCCACTGTTGACACGTAACTCTCCTCCCATTAAAGTGCGCCCCGTTCCCAAGGGAAACAGTCGAAATGACTGCTTACCGGTTGTAGCAAGGCGTTATCCAGAAGTACGTAACGCTTTGAATTTGCTAGGTAAATTTACCGAAGCAAAATTAACCGGAACTGGAAGTTGTGTGTTTGGGGGCTTCCCAAGCAAAGCTGAAGCTGATAAAGTCTCGGCCCTTCTTACAGAGACCCTTACAGGGTTTGTAGCAAAGGGAAGCAACGTTTCGATGTTGCATCGCAAGCTGCAAAGTCTGCTCTAAAGGAACCGAGTGTTAGGCACTCGTTGCAACAGATACAGGGGCGTCGCCAAGCGGTAAGGCAGCAGGTTTTGATCCTGCCATGCGTTGGTTCGAATCCAGCCGCCCCTGCCATTTCTATACTCATCCAGGTTACCCTCAGCCTCTAGGTACTGCGCGTGTCCAAGATGATGGTCTTTACGGGGAATGCTAACCCCGATCTGGCTCGACGTGTCGTACGTCAGCTGCATATCCCTCTCGGTGACATCTCTGTCGGTAAGTTTTCCGACGGCGAAATTACAGCCGAGATCAATGAAAACGTCCGCGGTAAAGACGTCTTCATTATTCAGCCGACTTGCGCTCCGACCAACGATAACCTGATGGAACTCGTCGTGATGGCTGATGCCTTCCGCCGCTCCTCAGCGACTCGAATCACAGCTGTAATCCCTTACTTTGGTTATGCCCGTCAGGATCGCCGTCCGCGTTCCGCACGTGTGGCTATCAGCGCGAAAGTCGTTGCTGACATGCTCACCGTGGTAGGTATCGACCGTGTGCTCACGGTTGACCTGCACGCTGACCAAATCCAGGGGTTCTTCGATATTCCGGTAGATAACATCTACGGCTCCCCAGTATTGGTGGATGACATCGAAGACCAGCGCTTTGAAAACCTGATGATCGTGTCCCCGGACATTGGTGGCGTCGTGCGTGCACGGGCTGTTGCCAAATCCCTGGGCGTGGACCTCGGGATCATCGACAAACGCCGCGAGAAAGCCAATCACTCTGAAGTGATGCATATCATCGGTGATGTCGAAGGGCGTACCTGTATTCTGGTTGATGACATGGTCGACACCGCCGGCACCCTGTGCCACGCGGCGAAAGCCTTGAAAGAGCACGGTGCGGCTAAAGTCTTCGCCTACTGCACACACCCTGTGCTGTCGGGCCGAGCGATCGAGAACATCGAGAACTCCGTGTTGGACGAACTGGTGGTGACTAACACCATCCCGTTGTCCGCCGCAGCTCAAGCCTGTGCGCGTATCCGTCAACTGGATATCGCACCGGTCGTTGCCGAGGCGGTCCGCCGCATCAGCAATGAAGAATCGATCAGCGCGATGTTCCGCTAAGGGTCAAACCTTCGGCACATCCCACTGACGAAAAGCGCCCCGCCCTGACATTCTGTTGGGGCGGGGCTTTTTTGCCCATGTCGAGTACGGCGCTGGTCGCAAACGCCCCTCGATGATGGCTATTTTGGAGATACAAAATGACTGACTTTACTCTGAACGCTCAAGCGCGTACTGACCTGGGGAAAGGTGCGAGCCGCCGCCTGCGTCACGCCGCCAACATCCCAGCCGTTGTATACGGTGGCAACAAGCCTGCTGAATCCGTGACCATCCTGGCCAAGGAAATCGCCAAGCTGTTCGAAAACGAAGCTGCCTACAGCCACGTTATCGAACTGAACGTCGACGGCGCCAAGCAGAACGTCATCGTTAAAGCGATGCAGCGTCACCCGTCCAAGCAGTTCATCATGCACGCTGACTTCGTTCGCGTTGTAGCTGGCCAGAAACTGACCGCTATCGTGCCTGTGCACTTTGTTGGCGAAGAAGCTCCGGTCAAGAAAGGCGGCGAGATCTCGCACGTCCTGAACGAAATCGAAGTGACCTGCCTGCCGAAAGACCTGCCTGAGTTCATCGAAGTCGACCTGTCGGCTCTGGAAGTCGGCGCAATCGTTCACCTGTCCGACCTCAAAGCCCCTAAAGGCGTTGAGTTTGTCGCACTGGCTCACGGTGATGACAAAGCTGTTGCCAACGTTCACGCTCCACGCGTTGCTCCAGAAGCTGAAGAAGGCGCTGCAGAGTAATTCACTCTGTATTGCCGGAGCTTGAGGAAACATCGCGGACCGAAACGTAGCGAGAAAGCGGGCGATAACGCGGCGTTTACTCTTGAGTAAATAGCTTCTGTCGTCCACTTTCGCCGCACACAGGTTGCGGCGATGTTATCCACAACTCCAAAGGAAGGGCCCCTGTCGTGACTGCCATTAAACTGATCGTTGGCCTGGGAAATCCAGGCGCCGAATACGAACAGACCCGGCATAACGCGGGGGCCCTTTTTGTTGAGCGCATCGCCCACGCCCAAGGTGTGAACCTGGTGGCCGATCGCAAATATTTTGGCCTGACCGGGCGCTTCTCGCACCAGGGTCAGGATGTTCGTCTGCTGATTCCCACCACCTACATGAACCGCAGCGGCCAGGCTGTCGCGGCGCTTGCGGGGTTCTTCCGGATCAAACCCGAGGAAATCCTGGTGGCCCATGACGAATTGGACCTGCCGCCCGGTGTCGCCAAGCTCAAGCTCGGCGGTGGGCACGGCGGGCACAACGGCCTGCGCGACATCATCGCGCAGCTGGGTAATCAGAATAATTTCTACCGCCTGCGGCTCGGCATTGGCCACCCAGGCGTTGCCAGTATGGTTTCAAATTTCGTCCTGGGTCGTGCGCCACGCGCCGAACAGGAAAAACTCGATGCCAGCATCGACTTTGCCCTCGGCGTGCTGCCGGATATCTTCGCCGGTGAATGGAACCGCGCGATGAAAAACCTGCACAGCCAGAAGGCCTGACTCTTACCGAGGGGAAACACCATGGGATTCAATTGCGGCATCGTCGGCTTGCCCAACGTCGGCAAATCCACCCTGTTCAACGCCCTGACCAAGTCCGGTATTGCAGCGGAGAACTTCCCCTTCTGCACCATCGAGCCCAACAGCGGTATCGTGCCGATGCCGGATCCACGCCTGGACGCCCTGGCGGCCATCGTCAATCCAAAGCGCATCCTGCCGACCACCATGGAATTCGTCGACATCGCCGGCCTGGTCGCAGGCGCGTCGAAAGGTGAAGGCCTGGGCAACAAGTTCCTGGCCAACATCCGTGAAACCGATGCCATCGCCCACGTGGTCCGCTGCTTTGAAGACGAGAACGTGATTCACGTCTCCAACAGCGTCGACCCGAAACGCGACATCGAGATCATCGACCTGGAACTGATCTTTGCCGACCTCGACAGCTGCGAGAAGCAACTGCAGAAAGTCGCGCGCAACGCCAAGGGTGGTGACAAGGACGCCGTAGTCCAGAAAGGCCTGCTGGAGCAGTTGATCGCGCACTTCACCCTGGGCAAGCCGGCACGCAGCCTGATGAAGACCATGGGCGCTGACGAGAAGGCCGTAATCAAAGGCTTCCACCTGCTGACCACCAAGCCAGTGATGTACATTGCCAACGTCGCCGAAGATGGCTTCGAGAACAACCCACTGCTTGATGTGGTCAAGGCCATTGCCGACGAAGAAGGCGCCATCGTTGTTCCGGTGTGCAACAAGATCGAAGCAGAAATAGCCGAACTCGACGACGGCGAAGAAAAAGACATGTTCCTTGAGGCCCTGGGCCTGGAAGAGCCTGGCCTGAACCGCGTAATCCGCGCCGGCTACGAGATGCTCAACCTGCAGACCTACTTCACCGCCGGTGTCGAAGAAGTTCGCGCCTGGACCGTCAAGGTCGGTGCTACCGCACCGCAGGCTGCCGGTGTGATCCATACCGACTTCGAAAAAGGTTTTATCCGTGCCGAGGTAATCGCCTACAACGACTTCATTCAGTTCAAGGGTGAAGCCGGTGCCAAGGAAGCGGGCAAGTGGCGCTTGGAAGGCAAGGAATACATCGTAAAAGATGGCGATGTGATGCACTTCCGCTTCAACGTGTAAGCGTTACCTGCGGTTTATACCGCGAATAAAAAGCCGATGCATTGCATCGGCTTTTTTGTGGGCGTTTGAATTTCGCTAACGAAAAAATTAAAAACGTCATGACGTGATACATTTGCTCATAAATTTTAAAAGCGAAACGCAAGACACCCGATAAAAAGCCTCATTGCAAAAACACCTCTTTAGAATATTTCCTTGCAACGTTAAGACTTTCCCTACACCTGAAATGGCGAAACTCGCCCATCAAGACTTGAAACTTTTTTATTCGCTGAAACGTATAACTTTCACGTCATCCATCGCTCTGGCCAGTTCATGACAACATAAAAAAATCCTGTTTAACTGCGTTCATATGGAGATAGCCCTCATCATGCGGCCACCGCACTGGAGCAAAATAATATGTCGACGCTCAATCAGAATAGTCTTATAGAAGATATAACTTTCTCTGATTGCCCGAGCATCGAAACGACTATAAAAAACACAGCCGCTTTGGATATAGATATTCTGCTATTGGGAGAAACAGGGACGGGTAAAGATACGTTGGCACAACATATTCATTACCTATCCCAGCGTAAGGGAAACTTCGTTGCCGTCAACTGCGCCGCCATTCCGGAAAGTCTTGCCGAGAGCCAGCTGTTCGGCGTAAACAGCGGCGCCTATACGGGGGCCATGCAGTCCCGGGCTGGATTCGTTGAAGCAGCCCATCTGGGCACCTTATACCTCGATGAAATCGATAGCATGCCACTGACGCTACAAGCCAAGCTGTTACGCGTGCTGGAATCCCGTGGAGTCGAGCGTCTGGGCTCGACCCGATTTATCCCGGTGGATATGCGCGTGATCGCATCTGCCCAACGCGTCTTGCACGAGATGGTCGAACAAGGCACTTTTCGACGCGATCTCTACTTCCGCTTGAATGTCGTCAGCATTCACCTTCCAGCCTTGCGGGATCGACGAGCGCGAATAATCCCTATGTTCCTCCACATGATTCAGCAAGAAGCTGATCATTTCAAACTCGCCTACCCTCCCCCTCCCGATAGCCAATTGTTGCAGCAGTTGCTGTGCCACCCCTGGAAGGGCAATGTCCGCGAGCTTCGATCTACGGCGAAGCGCTTTGTATTGGGCCTGCCTCCGCTTTCAGCAACCGTGATCACCCGACAGGAAATAGAGATGGGCCTGAAGGCGCGCATGCATCAGATGGAAAAATCGTTGATTGAAGAGTGCCTGCGCCAAAATAGCCATTGTGTGGACAGTGCGGCAACCGAACTGGGCGTTCCCAAAAGAACCCTGTATCACCGCATAAAGCACTTGGGAGTGTCACTGGGTTGAGCGCACCGGAAACAAACCAATACATTTATTGAAACATAGCCTCCAGCGATGCGTGGAACGCATACATTTCTTGAACCACATAATTGATGGAACGGCACTACGGATGGAGAGTTTTTTCTTAAGGCGTGCTGTTTCACTTACACATATTAATTACGGAGAACACTATGGCTATTCCTAGCGGATCATCCTACTCACCTTATTCGGGCGGCTACGGCGGTGGCCAAATGTCTGCTCAAGATGCTGACCAAGGCTTGGAAGCTGCAGAAGCAAAAAAACGCGCAGATGGTGTAAAAAACGCATTTAAGGGTGCAGAAAACCAAAATACCTCGGGTATCAAGGCAGCATCCGACAAACTCAACGTTTAATAGCTTCAACTTACAAAAGCCTTCCTACGGCCCCGGCGGGGAAGGCTTTTTAAGCAAACACGGAGATAAGCCCCCTCAACGTTAGTTTCGACGTTACAGGATCCTACTATGATAGGCATTATTAAGCAGACTGAACGCAACTCTCTATCCGAGTCCCTCACAGACCATAAATTAACGGACTTGAGTACGGATATTGACTTTTTTAACGCCGCCGTAACCGCTTCATCATTTTCGAAACACGCCACGGGTAGCACCGTTACGCAAAACTTACTTTCCGAGGCAGCAGGCAAGCTAAGTTCTGTGACGGACCGTATGACTAGAAGCCTGCGTGCCTTGAGCAGCCCGAATAAGCTGGATGAAGCTCGAAAATATCCGGGCCAACTTTCCGACGCGCTCCTACTTCAGCAGATGCTGTCAAAATCCGTCGGTAAAACCGCACAATGCATTGATAAAATCAGCAGTCTTCAGTAGGTTAAAATGAATCACCTGCTACCGTTTGTATTGGTTATATGTCTCTCTCTCCTGCTGCAGGCCTGTAGTGAACGGGTCGAGCTTCATCGTCAGCTAACTGAGCAAGAGGCTAACGAGGTAGTAGCGGAGCTGGCTGACAAACATATCCGCGCCACTAAAGTTCCGGCAAAAGATGGCGTTATCGTTGTTGTCAACGCCACCGAGATTGCGCGTGCGGTACGAACGCTGGAGGCCGTAGGGCTCCCTCGGGCAGCACGCACTACGCTGGGTAACACCTTTCGTAAAGAAGGTGTGATCTCAACGCCGCTGGAAGAAAGAGCGCGCTATATCTATGCATTGTCTCAAGAACTTGAAACAACTTTATCGAACATTGACGGCGTTATCGTCGCCCGGGTCCATGTGGTATTGCCTGAGCGCGTCGCGCCTGGAGAGCCTGTGCAACCTGCCTCTGCGTCAGTGTTCATCAAACATGATCCTAGGCTTGACCCAGACAGCATCAGGGCGCGTGTTCGCAGGATGGTTGCTAGCAGCTTACCGGGCATGGCCACAGCGGTCGACAACTCGCAGAAATTGACCGTCGTGTTCGTGCCGGCGACAGCTTATCTGGAGCAACAGCGTTTGGCTTACTTCGGGCCGTTCCTGGTTCCCGAAGATGACCTCGGTTTCTGGAGAATCTGTGTGACTGTTTCGCTGCTCGCAGTGGTGTTCATGGTATCGGGAGGTATGTTCTGGCAAAAGCGAAAGCAACGAGTTATGCCGACGCCTGACGTGCGCGCTCAAACACATGAAGTGTCTTCCAGCATGACTGCTCATTCCAGCAATGAGTAATCTCGCCTGGGCCCAATGGTGGGCCGCCCCCTGGTTATATGCGCATGAAGACTGGAAAAGCATCGATAACTACGCGGCACTTATACAACTCCATCGCAGCGGGCAGGTGGCTACGGGGACACATTTCGGTATTGCTCCATGCCTACCTCCGATGCCTGACCCTGCATTAATTCAACTGGCGACTGCTTCTGCGGAGCAACTTGATCTGGCGATTGGGTTGATTGAGGGCATTTGCCGCCCGGCCTATGCGACAGCATTGGATGAGCATCATCACCTGTGGTGTAACAGCCTATCCAAGGCTCTGCCACTTGATATCGTGCAGCCTGATAACGACCCATTGCAATTGCTACGCGCCTGGATTCCTCCGGCGACCTGGCAACGAATCCGCCTGCGCTTTCCTCGCCACCGTGTACTTGATCTAGAGCAAATGCCATTGGCGCTCAAGGGTTCGCACAGCCGCCTTGATACGCTCTGGCATGCTGTCGTGTGGCGTATTGGCGCCATGGATGGCACCCGCAATCCTGTTGATTCATGGGAGCATGGAGAATAACGATGTTATGTCGCCGCATCATCAACTCGCCTGGCGGAACACGTGCGCTCCCGGGGAGCCTTCTCTCCTGCGAAACCCTGGCAAGTTACACCCAAGCCGACAATGTGGTTGAGCAGGCAAAAGCGGGAGCCAGACAGTTACTACAGGAGGCCAATGAACAACGTGAGCAGCTTCTGGAAAAAGCGAGTCTGGAAATATGGCAACGTGCCGATGCACAGCTCAAACGCTGGGAAGCCGAGCGCCAAGCCTTGTGTGACAACCTCGAGCAATACGCAACCTCAATTGCCAACCAGGCTATCTCCCTTCTACTTGAAGAAACACCCGCCCCCCAACGTATTAAGGCTCTGATCAGGCAACTGCTGGCGTGCCATGTGCCTGCAATTAAGGCAACGCTTTTATGCAACCCACATGAGCTTGAGACAGTCAGGCAATGCCTAGACAGTGACAGCGGTAATTGCTGGACGTTGCGCGCGGAAAATACGATTGAACCTCAAAACCTCATATTGAATACCGAAGAGGGCGACTTTCGTATTGACTGGACAGCCTTGATCAGTGCTCTCGTCAGACAGGATCCCCCCCTTTCGCACGATAGAAGCAGGCAGACGCGTTCCTAAAAATAATTTAATACAACTGGAACTATTTCGAAATAAAAACCAAGAAGAGGTACACCCCCTCATGGAATACCTCTATGAAATATTTAGACGGCTTCAAAGACAGGCTTCTAAGCGACGCCAGACATACTAAAAGGGAATACAACTACGCAGCAGAAAACAACTCTGGTTCGGAGGAAGACATCGGGCTGTTTTTCAATCTTTTACAGCGACACCGCACCTCCGAATACGTCTACCAAGAGCAAAACCGAGTGAAGCACATGCTACTGAAGTCCTGCCTGGATAGCGTGCCGTAAATTGAAAGAACTGTTTTCTGAATACCTGAGGAACGGCACCGGGGAATTAACGCTGTTCGAGAACGATGAAGCGGTTGTACTGCGTCACTGTTCGGGAACCCTGCTGCTTAGCGTTCAACTGGCCCGACACTCCCGGAATGAATCAATGCTGGTGAGCTGGATGCGTCTGGGCGCCGTCAGCCTGGCCCACTTTCAAGGTGCGCTCGCTCTGTCACCAGACAGCGGTGACCTCTGGCTGATCCATTGCGTGCCTAACCCACACGACGAACAGCATCTGCTGCACTGCATCGAGAGCCTGCTCAACCAACGCGATACCTGGCGCGCCACCGTCGCGCGCCTGAACAAACCCATCCATCAACTCAAACCTACCTGGCTACGTTCGTTGTTGCACTAAACAGGGAAACACCTATGCATAACACGATCTGCAAGCGCAGCGACTTGCGCATTAACTCGCGTGAAACTTCATCCAGACGTTTCAACTGGTCAAGTCTGGTAGCGCTCGCCTGTTTGCTGTCCCCGGCGCACAACGCCCTTGCCGCGATACCCCCCGAATGGAAAAACACCGCCTACGCCTATGAGGCCGACCACAAACCGCTGCGGGAAGTACTCGAAGACTTCGCCCAGACATTCGGCACGCAACTGCAAATCGAAGGCCTGCTGGAAGGCGACGTCAACGGCAAGATTCGCGCGAATACCCCACAGTCACTGTTGGACAGACTCGGGGTTGAGCATCGTTTTCAGTGGTTTCTCTACAACAACACGCTGTTCATCAGCACGCTGGACCAGCAGGAGTCCGCGCGCCTGGAGGTCTCGTCAGAGACGATTTCCGACCTCAAGCAGGCGCTGACCGATATCGGACTGCTCGATAGCCGTTTCGGTTGGGGTGAGTTACCGGAAGACGGTGTCGTGCTCGTCTCCGGCCCCAAGCGCTATATCGAACAGATCAAGCAATTCAGCAGCCAACGCCGGTCACCGGATGAAAAACAGAGCGTACTGAGTTACCCGTTGAAGTTCGCCAATGCGGCGGACCGCCAAGTGGATTACCGCGGCGAAAAGCTCGTCGTTCCCGGCGTCGCCAACATCTTGCGAGGGCTTTTGGAACCGCGTTCCCCGTCTGCGCTCACAGGCTTGACCCAACGTCCGGCCTCCCAGCCAGCGCCGCTTACGCCCAATGTGCCGCGGCTGGGCAATCCGTTGCTGAGCCAAATGCTCGACGCCAATGGCACCACAGGTCAAATGGCTCCCATGCCTGCATTGACCTCACGGGCCCCGGTATCCACGAGCCGAATCCGAGTCGAAGCCGACGTACGCAATAACGCCGTGCTGATCTATGATTTGCCGGAACGCCAAACCATGTACCGCGAATTGATCACCCAGCTCGACGTCGCGCGCAAGTTGATCGAAATCGATGCGATCATTCTCGATATCGAACGTACGCAATTGCGTGAATTCGGGGTGAACTGGGGTTTCCAGAACAGCCGCTTCCGCGGTGGCGTCAACATGGCGCCCGGCACCTCCTCACAGCTGTCGATTGATAACCGCGACCGTTTCTACGCCGATATCCGCGCGCTGGAAGCCAAGGGGCTGGCTACCATGGTTTCGAACCCCTCGGTGCTCACCCTGGAAAACCAACCAGCGGTGATCGACTTCAACCGTACCCAATACATCACCCCCGGCAGAGATTACGCAACCATTCTGCCCGTCACCGTAGGCACCAGCCTTCAGGTGGTTCCTCGGGTAACGACCGGACGTGGTGTTCACCAGATCCATTTGGCGGTCGATATAGAAGACGGTAATTTCGACGAGACCAATCCCGACAGAGACCCCAATCACCCTGATGTGCGCCGGGGCAAGGTCAGCACGCAGGCCGTGATGCAGGAAAAGCGCTCGCTGGTGGTTGGCGGCTTTCATGTCACTGACAGTTCCGACCAGCAAAAGAAAATCCCGCTGCTGGGGGATATTCCGTTACTGGGCAAGGCGCTGTTCTCTTCGACAGAACGCCACAACAATCGCCGTGAGCGTTTGTTTATCCTGACACCCCGCGTCATCGGGGACCAGGACGACCCGTCGCGCTACTTGCCACAAGACGACCAGGCCGAGTTGCAAGCCGCCCTTGCACCACTGGCCAGGCGCTACTCACCGCATCAGCCGGTGATCAAACGCAGTGACATCATCACCACGCTGGCGCGCTTGGTCAGTGGAGAAGTCCCCAAGGCTTTCAGCGCGGCACCGATGCCTCTGGCGCTGAACACCTTGTGCAGCACCCGTGATTTGCTGGCGCTGAACACCGACCGCAGTCAGTGGTACGCCGGCCCGGAATACAACGTGGCGGTGGTGGTGTTGCGCAACCAGTTCAAACGCAATGTGCGTATCGATGAAAAGGAATGCAGCAACTCGCAGACCCTGGCAGTCACCGTGTGGCCACGTGCCTGGCTCAAGCCGGGTGAAGAAGCCGAAGTATTCATCGCCATGCGCCCGGTAGTGAGAGATGAACACCTCAGCGTGCCCCGCCCCTCCATGATCACTCCAGCTCAGAAGGCCACGCCATGAAAAACCGACTGTTGTGCGTCATCCTGATTGGCGCAGCGATACTCTTCACCGGCTGTACGCCCACGTGCAAAGGTGATTCGTGCTCACGCCCGCAATCGAGCAAGGACAAGATGGTGATCTGGTGGCCGCCGCAGATGCGCGTCGAGCCCGCCCCCTCCGGTGAGCGGGCGGACTACCAGACGGTGTCATTGGAACGATGAGTTCCCCGAATATGCCCGGCGCCCCACGGCAGGTATTTTTCGACAACCTGGTGAGTGGCGCTGCTGCTCACCTGCCCCTGGCGCCCGGTATCAAGGTCTGCGCACAGCACGCTGGCCAGCGCCCTGGGGTGGCCTTGTGCATTGCGCGCGAGGCCCTGCAGGCTGGGCAATTGCAACAAGTGCTAGAGCGACGCTTTGAACAAGCGCTGGTGTTCGAGGGCTGCTTTATCTACCTCGATCCCCAGCACGCCCTGGTGATATGGCACGCGCTGCCGGCAACCGCCAACGCTCTCGACAGAATCCTCAGTCGGATGCTGTCGCTGGCCACTCTGCAAGCCTTGGACAGGTGATCAGCGCCGCTCAAGCTCGGGAAGCTCCAGGGTTTCGCGCTTGGCCTCATCATCGAGCTCGCGCAAGGTTCGGTAAATCAGCGCCACGGCCTGCAAGGTTTCCCGAGGGATGCTCGCGCCCAATTTTTTCGTGTAAAGCGTGCGAGCCAACCATACACATTGGATTACCGGCACGTCGGCCGCCTTGGCACGGCGGATCAATTTGCGGGCTTCATCGTCCGTGCCTTTACTCACCAACATCGGCAGCGGTGTCTTACCCGGCCGGTAATACAAGGCGACAGCAAAGTGCGTCGGGTTGACCACCAGCATGTCGGACTCCTCCAGCTTGGGCAGCTTGACCTTCGGTTCTTCCTGGGCCAACTGGTACGCCAACGAACGGCGCTGCCCCTTCACATGAGGGTCACCCTCCATGTCCTTGTACTCTTTGACGACCTCCACTTGAGTCATGCGCATGCGCTTGGCAAAAAAGTGCTTGGACAGGATCAGATCGACCAGCGCCAGCACCAGCAGCATGCCAAAGCACACATGCAGCAGATGACGGAACAGCGCGATCAACGCCACGATGTAGCTCTGCAGGTCACTGGTGGCCAGGTTGATCAACGTGCCCACCGAGGGCCGGATTACCACATACAGAATCAAACCGATAAGGAAGGCTTTCGTCACGCTCATCAACAGGTTCATCAACTGTTGGGCTGAGAACATTTGCTTGACCTGGCTGACGGGATTGAGGCGATTGAAATCCATCTTCAGGGCCTCCGGCGCAAACAGCAGCCCGAACTGCATCCAACTGCTGATCAGCTTGGTGGTAATCGCGACCCCGACCATCAACAGAGCAAAGGAGAAGAACACTCCCAGCCCGTCGAACAGCACCTCTTCCAGTGCACGCGTGAAGGGCTGATTCAAACGTGATATCGGCAACAACATCAATTGCTGGAAGCGTTGCAGGCTGGTTTCAGCGGTGAATAAGGCGATTTCACTGATGGCTGTCAATGCCAGCAGCTTTGCAACATCCTGGCTTTGGGCGACCTGGCCTTTCTTGCGTTGGTCACGCAGTTTCTTGGCTGACGCCGGATGCTTTTTTTCGCCGGAATCACTCATGGGACCGCGACCTTGATCAACTGTCCCAGTACGTGTTTGAGGTCACCCAGCGAACCCATGCGTCCGACGATCAAGTCCTGCAGCAACGCAAAGTAGAGCAGCAGAATACCGATACCCGCGAGGCTTTTGACCGGTGGCGCCAGCGTACTGACCTGCAATTGCTGACTGTAGACCCCCAGCAACGCGATGCCGAACTCCAACAACAGCAACACCGCGATAAAAGGAGCGGCATAGAGCAGCATGTGCGTGAAGGTATCGCCCAGCAAGTCGATAAACAGGCTCATCCCATTCTCTGCCGGCAGCGGGAACCAGACGGTGGGAGGCCAGATCAGGTAACTGTCCCAGATCACCTGGGTCAACGCGCCCAACCCCAAGGTAGTCATCAGCAGGAAAATCGCCAATTGCTTGAACAGATGCCCCATCGGCGTGGCATCCGGCCCCAGTGAAGGATTGAGCTGACCGCCGGCCAATGCGCCGCGTTGGTTATCCAGCAACGCCCCCACTCCCTCGAACATCCAGAACGGCATCGACAGCAGTACCCCCAGCAATAATCCCAGGGCCACTTCCTTGAGCACCAGCGCAGCCAATATCAGCGCCGAGTAGTCATGTCCCTCCAACGCTGCATGAATACCCGGTGCGGGCAGCAGTGCCATGACCATCACGATGGTGACCCGCAACCTGCCACGTATATGTTGAAAACAGAACGCCGCGACCAAGATGCCACAGGGATAAATACGCGCCATGCCGATGAGCAGGCTGGGCACGAACTCGAGATACAGCAGCACGGGCGATACCTCAATTCAGGGCCGAGCGGCCGATCATTTCGAAGGTCAGGTTGATCAGCTGGATCAACTCAACGCCGATCCAGCGCCCGGTCATGATCAGCGTGACACCCACCGCCACCAACTTGATACCAAAGGGCAGAGTCTGGTCCTGTATCTGCATCAGCGCCTGCACCAACGACGTCAGCACCCCCACCACCACCGCCACCATCAGCGGCGGCGCCGTCAGCACCACCACCAGCAACATGCCCTGTTTGAACAGCACGATCGGTTCCATAGGCCACTCAGAGATAGGAGAGGAACAAGCTGTCGAGCAGGCGCGACCAACCGGACACCATCACGAACAACAGCAGTTTGAGCGGCAGGGAAATGGTCATTGGCGAGACCATTTGCATGCCCAGTGCCAGCAGCAGGTTGGAGACAATCAGGTCAATGACAATGAAGGGGATGTAGATCAGAAAGCCGATCTCGAACCCCGCCTGCAGTTGCGACAGGACAAAGGCCGGGACCAGCAGGATCAAGTCTTCGCGCTGGACCTCCTGTGCCATTTTCGCCGGCCACAGGCGCGCGGTATTTTCCAGCAGATGGGTCAGTACATCCGGGTCCACGTTGCGCAGCATGAATGCACGCAATGGTTGGATAGCCTCACGTCCCGTCTGCAAAAAATTGGTCACGCTGCTTGTGTCCACGGGCGAGGCCTTGATGCCCTCGGCGATCTCGTAACCGACCGGTGCCATGATAAACAGCGTGGCGGCCAACGCGATGCCATTGACGGCCATGCTCGGCGGCACCTGCTGCACACCGATAGCGTTGCGGGTGATCATCAGCACGATGACAATCTTCAAGAACGATGTGCAAATGATCAGCAGCATTGGCATCAACGCCAACGCCCCCACAAACAGCGCCAGGATGAGGGGATCGATCCCCTGGAATGTCATCGACCGAACATCACGCGTGACAACTGCAACCCTAGGCGCCCGTCTATTTCGACCAATTGACCCTGGCCAATCGGCCGGTCGCCATAATACAAGCCAGCCATGCCCGGCGCATAACCGCCGATGCCGAGCACCGCGCCAGGCGCAAGGTTACGCAATTCGCCCAGGGTAAGGTTCAACGTGCCACAACGTACGTTCAGCGCCATGCTCAGCTCATCGAACGGTTCGTGGCCGAATACGTCCATCACGGGTTCATCCTCTTCATGCCCGGCGTAATGGGGGGCGATGAAATCTTCGTCCATAGACGTGTCCTCGATTGAAGTAAGGGTCAGGCACAACGGCCCGCTGTCATCGTCAATGCGCCCATGCAATCGCCGTGTACCCGCCTGCACGTAGCCGCTGCCCTGGACTAGAAAACAGGCCTGTTCAAAGACCAGCACATCGCCTACACGCAGGTTGCGTGCTTGCGCGATCGGTAACTGCAGACGCCCAAGGACCACCGCAATCGCTAACCGAAACGACGCTGGCATCGGCCTGGCGATGGCGCGCCAAGGTCCGGCATCGCATAGCGCTAGAAAGCTCTCCGGGGCCAGCCACAAATACCCCTCGACCCGGGTTGTCCCCAGGATCACGCTGATTCGACAGCCGAACGCCTTGGGTCGAGCACTCTCCAGCAATCGCACATAGCCCAGCAGGGCCTTCACCTGCGGACTCAAGTGGAGCTGGAACAGCGGCCAGAACCAGGACTCCGGGTCGTTGCCGGACGGCGCCAAGACCACCGGACATTCCCCCAGCAGGCTGAGCAACGGCCCGGCTTCGGCGAGCGCCAGCACGCCGCACACCGTTTCGAAGCAAAGAGCTTCGCCACCCGCGGGCGCGCGGCCAGGTTCGAGCAGCAACTGACCGTTGCGCCCTGCCACTTGGAACGGCAGGCACAAGCCACGCCCCAGTCGACGCCGAGCGGCGACCGAGTCGCCCTTGATCAACGGCAATGCGAGCAGTGGCACGATCATGCGCAACTGACATTGGGCAGAAACAGGCTGACCGGCTGTCCCAGCGTCGCCGCGAACCGGTCCTCACACTGTTGCCGCACACCGCTGAGCCAGCGCACCGTCGCCTTCTCTTCCGCATCCAGCTCGACATTCCAGGCGCCCTGTTCTCGGCGCACACTGGCGTTGATCCGCCCCAGGCGGGGCAAGTACAGGACTGCCTGAAGCGGCCACTGCGAGGCAGCCTGCATGCGCGGCGCCAGTTGCTCGGCCAGCGCCTCGATCATCGCCGGGCCACCCGACGTCCGGGTTCGTGCTAGCGGGGTACCCGCCCCAGAGCCCTCACCGTCATCAGCCCACAATTGGGAAAACAATCGCGTTAGCTCCGCAGGAACGACACCCGCCATTCCCGGCTCTCGCTCTTCTCGCGCGTCACGCGGACGGGGCCGCTCGGCGGGCTTATCTGAAACCTGGGTCATGTCGGCTCCTGCGCCAGTAAAAGAGATAACTCCTGAAGTTTTTCCACCTGCCGCAGGCAGACGGTGACCTGCTTCTGGGCTCGGCCGACGCAGGTCTGCTTTTCTTCCTGCTGGCCCTGCAAGGCTTCCAACTGCCCCATGCCTCGCCGCGTAACGGCAGACAAGGAACGCTCCTGCGCCCCCCAGGACTTCAGCGCCTGCAGGTTCAATACCTGGCCTTGGTGCTGGCTGAGCAGTTGGGCACTGCGTTCGGCTTCATCGCGCCGAGTCTGTTCAAGTGCCTCCTCGGCCTGCCGGATAGTGGCAAGCAGGGCCTGCTGGGCGCGCTTCGCCTCGCGCAAGGCTCGCTCGGCCCGATCTGCCCGGTGCCGACGCAGGCGCCGCAGCGTCTCGACTTCGCCAAGCAGACCATCAGAATGGGACATAGGCGGTCAGCTCCTTGAGTTGCTCCAGCGTCGCCGTCATCGGCGCAGGCTCACGCAAGTCCTGGCGCAAGAAATTATCCACAGCCTGGCGACTGTCCACCGCCAGGTCGGTCAAGGCATCGCTGCCGGGCTGGTATTCCCCCAGCTTGAGCATCAGTTCGATCTGTTGATAGGCCGACAACAAGCGTCGCAACGCCGTACCCGCCTGAATATCCGCAGGCTCGGCCACGTTGCTCAGGATCCGCGACAGACTCGCCAGCACATCCACTGCGGGATAGTGCCCACGCTCGGCCAACTTGCGAGACAGCACGATATGACCGTCGAGCAGCGAGCGGACTTCATCGGCCACCGGATCGTTCATGGAATCCTGCTCGATCAGCACCGTATAGATCGCCGTGATTACCCCCGCACGGGTCAACCCAGCGCGCTCCACAAGACGCGGCAGCAGGCTGTATACCGATGGCGGCAGACCGCCGCGACCGAGAGGTTCGCCGGCGGCCAAACCGATTTCGCGCTGGGCCCTGGCAAACCGGGTCAGGGAGTCGATCAGCAACAACACACGCAGCCCCTTGCGCCGATAACCTTCAGCCAGTGCCGTCGCGGTGAAGGCCGCGCGGGCTCGCTCCATACTGGATCGGTCGGACGTAGCGCACACCAATACGGCTTTGGAACGCAGCTGTTCATCGAGTTCATGATCGAGAAACTCACGCAGCTCGCGGCCCCGTTCGCCGATCAGGCCGAACACGATGACATCGCAGTCCACGTTACGGGCGATCTCCGCCAGCAGGGTGGTCTTGCCGCACCCGGCGCCGGCGAACAGGCCCACGCGCTGGCCTTCACCCAACGTCAGCAGGCCATCGATCGACCGCACGCCGGTGGCCAGCGCGCGGTTGATGCGCGGGCGCTCAGTGGGCAGCGGCGCCTCACACAACACCGCACTGGTGTCAGGCAAATCGGCCTCGACAAACGCACCGGGGCCTTCTCCCGTGATCGGCCGCCCGAGACCATCCAGCACTTGCCCCAGCAATGCCTCGCTGACCTGAACCCGATGCGCGACGCCAAGACGCTCCACGCCAGCGCCCACCTGCACCCCCTCCAGATTGCCCAGGGCGCTGAGTACCGCGTCCTGCTGATCAAAACCGATGATCTCGGCCAGCATGTAGTCGCCCGGCTTTTTCTCGACCCTGCACAAGTCACCGATACGCGCCTGGGGCAGCCGACACTGGAGCAACATGCCATTGACGCGCTGGATGCGCCCTCGCATCGTCACCGGCGCGAAGGTGGCCAGCGACTGGACTTGACGCTGTTGCCAGGCCTCCAGCCGTGCTTGCATTTCCGCACTCACCAGCGCACCTCATAGCGCTGTTCGCCATCGAACACCACCTTGCTGTTGTCGATCAGCACCAGGCGCAGGCCGTCGACTTCATCCCCGACAAACAGTCGGCTGCCCTCCTCCAGGACCACGTGTCCATTCGGCCCGCCCACGATCTGCACAATCTTGAACGGCAACGTCCCATCGCGTACGCGCACACGGCTGATCACCGGGACCGCGCTGTCGAACTGCTCGCCAAAACGGCTGAGCATGCGCGCGACCAGTTCCACATCATCCTGTGAGACATCCCCATTGAGCGCGACCTGGCCATTGACCACTTGCAAGCTGACACGCTGGCTCAATTCACGTTCACCGAGCATCTTCAACAGCTGCTGGCGGACCTCAAACGGCGAGGCCAATTCGTGCTTCTGCACCACAGGCGGCATCAGGGATGCCTGAGCCTCAGGCTTCCCGGTGGACGCCATGCCCACCACGATGAAGATCACCGTCACCACCAGCACCAGCGTGATCAGGCGCTTCTGCTGCGCCTGGGAGATGGCCGACAACTTAAGCACCGGCACCGGTTCACTGACCCGTGGCGACACAGCCGGTGCGGGGGCTGGGGCCTGGGGCCAGGGCTCATCGGCCAAGGTGACGCACAACCGCACGTTCCCCACCGAAAACGTTACGTTCAGCCCCAGGTGCGCAATTTGCGCCAGCACCTGACCATCGGCATCCTGCAACAACCCGGCCTCAGCCTGCACCGACCAGTTCGAGTCGACAAGCCGCAACCGGGCATGCTGCTCGGCGATGCCAGGGTCATTCAGCACCAGGTCAGCATCGGCGTGGGCACCGATGCTCCACTGCTCCCCGAACAAGGGCAGCGCCGCTCCCTGATGCCGCCCATCAAGCACGCGCAACTCGAACATCATCGAGCCCTCCGTGCTGAACAAAACCGAACCTTCATGCCACCGCACCGCGCATCAATTCGTCCTGGCCCAAGTCAAAGCGCCCCAGCACCTTGACCTTGGAGGCGCTGCCCAACTCGGCGAAAGACAGCACCGGCACGTGGTTGAACTCCTCCAGCAGCAGCGTGCGCAGCGGGCTGCGCAAATCCTGTGCGACCAGCATCACGCTCTTGAGTTTTGGCCGTACGGGAAAGGCTTGATTGAGCAGGCTGACCAACACCGCACTGTGTTCGTCATCAAGGGCGAAGAACACCCCCGTCTGAGTCTGGCGCAGCGCCTCACGCAGGATGTTTTCAGTCTGCGGCGACAACAGCCAGGCATGCAGGCCGTCGGCTTCGCTGTACTGGTGGTAGATCTGTGCCTTGAGCGCGATGCGCGCGTAGTCGGCCAGCGCGTCCGGCTCACGTTCATGCTGGCCGTACTCGATCAGCGACTCGACGATCAGCCGAACGGCGCGCAACGGCACACCCTCGCTGGCCAGGCGTTGCAGGACCGCCGAAAACCGCGACAGCGGCATAATCCGCTGCAGCTCCTGGACCAGTTCCGGTTGGTTGTGTTCCAGCCAACTGAGGATCGACTTGCTTTCCTGGATCCCCAGGAACTGCGGCCCGCTGAGCATCATCGCCTGCTTCATGCGCTCGACGATGAGGCTCGCCGCGGTGAAGCGCTCCAACTGCGGATCATCCAGCAGCGGATCATCCGGTGCCAACCAGAGCCAATCCTGTTCATCGCGCTCTACCAGCCCCGCAATGGCGTGCGCCGGCTCAACCGACAACGCCTTACGCTCAACCGCCACATGGCTGACAACCGATGCCTTGACCATCGGTACTTCGTGGACACAGAAACGCATTTCATCGTCGGCCAGTGAGTCGTCGAGCTCCACCTCAAACGGTGGCAGCGTCAGGCCGATATTGGCGACCAGTGCATTTCGGGCCTGGCGAATCGAGTGAACAAGATCAGCCACCTCAGGCGTCCCTCGTATCACCGGGGAGAATTGCAACAGATAGGGTCTCGACGGATCAAACCCACGCAAATCCTCACTGCCGTTCTCTTCGGGACGCACCGCTTCGGCGGTTTCAGCAGCGGGCTGTTCCTGCCGTTGACGCTGGCGCATCAGGTAGTACCCCAGGCTGCCGGTAACCAGCGCAATCAGAATGAACACGCCCGTCGGCATGCCGGGTACCACGGCAAAGGCGAGCATGCCCACCGAGGCGATCATCCAGCTCTTGGGTTCGCTGGTCATTTGCCGGGCGATTTCGGCGCCCATGTTGCTGGCGCCCCTGCGTCCGTCCGGCGCCACACGGGTGATGATCATGCCGGCGGTGAGGGAGATCAGCAGCGCCGGGATCTGTGCGATCAGGCCGTCGCCGATGGTCAATACCGAGTACAGCGATATTGACTCGGAAGCGCTCAGGCCATGCTGGAACATGCCCGTGGAGAAGCCGCCCAACAGGTTGACCACAACGATGATCAACCCCGCGATGGCATCCCCTTTGACGAACTTCATCGCGCCGTCCATGGCCCCAAACAGTTGGCTCTCACGGGACAATTGTTCCCGTTTGTCCCGCGCTTGCATGCCGTCAATCAAGCCGGCACGCAAGTCGCTGTCGATGGACATCTGCTTGCCGGGCATCGCGTCCAGGCTGAAACGCGCGGCCACTTCGGCCACCCGCTCCGAGCCTTTGGTGATCACCAGGAAGTTGACCAGGGTCAGGATCAGGAAGATCACCATCCCCACGGCGAGGTTGCCGCCAACCACGAAATTACCAAAGGCCTCGACGATATGACCGGCGTCCTGCTCCAGCAGGATCAGGCGCGTCGTGGCAATCGACAGCGCCAGGCGAAACATGGTGGTCAGCAGCAGTATTGACGGAAACGATGAGAACGCCAGGGGGCCTGGCAGGTACAACGCCAACACGATCAACAGGCATGAGATGCAGATATTGAGCGCGATCAGGATGTCCACCAGCCAGGTGGGCAGCGGCACGATAAAGATGAAGACGATGGCCATCACCACCACGGCGCCCAGCACTTCTGCGCGTTGCGCGACCTTGAGCAGAAAGCTGTTGATGGCCGAAAGCGCAGTCACGCCATGCCCCCCAGCTCAGCAGGAAGACGCGCAGGGCCACGTGTCACCCGATCCAGTTCGCCGATCACGGCCAGGAAACCACGCAGGGTTTCTTCGCGTACTCGACTGTCGAGCCATATCGCCAATGGCAGTTGCTGGACCAGCGGATACAGTGCATTGAGGGCCAACAATTGCTGGGGGCTCGAACTGCCCAACAGGTCGCTCCCGAGTCGCAGTATTTCAGCAGCAGCGATACCTGCACCGGCGTAACCCAGCAGGCGTTGCAGCAGGGCCACGGCATCATGATCGATACCCAGGCGTTGGAGCAGGGCGTTGCAACCGGTCAACACGCCGCTCAACTGTCCACAGCTTTGCAGCCCCAGTAACAGGGTACGCAGCATCGGCGTAGGCAGTGATGACACCTTGGCCGCGATGTCGTCCGCCAAAGCCTTGCGCATCATCTTGAGCCCTTCGGCAAGCCGTTCACCGCCATACACCCCCAGCAGCGCCTGCATCATCGTCGACAACGATTGGCGTGTGACCACACTGGCGTAGTAGAGCGCACGCAGCGCCTGGCGCTCCTGTGGATCGGCACTGCCCGCCTGCAGCGCCAAAGCAATGTTCAGGCCTGCCTGGATCTGCCCTTTGAAGCGGACCTCCAGCTTGGCGATGGCATCACGGGCCAACGCCGCTTCCGATGGGCGCACTTCAGCGTCTGCCTGGGTTGCCACATATTTGAGTACCACGAATGCACGCGCGGGGTCCCCGCCAGCCAGCGACAGCAATTTGTCGACACTGGGATGCTGCAGCAATTGCCAGCGGATGCGGCGCGAAAGGCTCGCAAGGGTCGCCTGGGCAGGGTGCCCCAACTGATCATAAATTTGCGCAAGCTGTTCGGCCGGAGGCACGCGCACGCTCATCTTCCGCTGACTCAAGGGCTGGCTGTTGTTTTGCACTTCCAGGCTGAACAGGTGAGCGAGCTCATCCAAGCCCGGAACTGGCACCGGCGTGGAGGTCTGGCTGACAGCAGGTTGATCCAACTGCTGGACGGCTGGCACATCCGGGGAAGATTCGACTTTCATGGACAGACCTGAACAGGAAGAGTGTTTCCCTGTGTGGCAAGGCCAGCTCAAACGGTTCCATCAAGTCGAATGCCACGAAAAATTTGAAAAGACTTGCACAGACCTCCGTGGCATCTATGCAAGGTCCTGCGCAAAATCACTCCACTACAAAATATTTATTCATAAAAATCAGTCAGTTATATAAAAAACAGTCTTGGCATAGCCAGTGCTAAAGGGGTTCCCGTCGACACCTTTTCGACTGCGTCTACACCAAGGAAACAATCATGAATATCCCTATTGAAGCTTTAGCGCACCTCGTTGGCAGCTCGCCTCAATTCATGCTTCACCTGACAGACGAACAGCAAAAAAAACTTCGGCGCTTCATTCACAAGCGCGTACTCAACCCGGAAGATGCAGATGATCTTCTGCAATTGACGTACCTGGAAGCCTGGCGCAACCGAGAGCGTTTCAGCGGCAATGCGACGCTCAGCACGTGGATGTGTGGTATCGCGCAAAACCTTATCCGTAACCACTTCAGGCGCATGTACGCCAAGCCGGTGCATTGCGAGTTTGACGAGTCGCTCTGGCATGGTCAGGAGGACAATCGCAACCTGGATTGGGAATTTGAGGTCAACCGTCGCCTGGAAAAAACCCTGAGCGCTATCGACCATCTGCCGGTGGAAATGCGCAAGACCCTGTACGCCTCACTGGAAACCGACGGCAGCTATCAGGACACAGCCGACGCGTTGGACATTCCTATCGGCACCGTGCGTTCACGCCTGTCACGGGCCCGCGAACAGCTCAAACGCGCCACGCACAACCCGAAACACCCGTAGCGTCAGTGCACGCGTTGAGCGGCAGGGATATCTGCTCAACGCGATCGAGTTTCGCGGGTACTCGGCAGGGCGAAGAGTGATCCACTCGTCGCCAGATTCGCTGATTTCGCTTAAACAGTTGAAAGCGTAGATAAAAATTCAAAATAAATGCTTGACGCATTGCCGTTCTACGCGAATAATGCGCGCCACTTGGCTACATAGCTCAGTTGGTTAGAGCATAGCATTCATAATGCTGGGGTCCGGGGTTCAAGTCCCTGTGTAGCCACCAAGTACCGATCCATAGACGTCTACAGCAGTCTATGAATCACCTCAAGAAGCCCGCCTCGTGCGGGCCTTCTTGTTTCTGGCGTTTCACAAGGCAACAGCCTGACAGCGCCATGTCCTGAACGTCCCTCCCCTGCGCGACACGCTCATCGGCCCGGAAATGCTCACCACAGGGCGACAGTTGGGTTAACCACGAGCACTGAAACTCCATTTCTGTATCCGTTCTGTGTGATTTCCGGTATCGACATCAGATAACGACTACATCCGAAGACATTCGCTTCCAAGCATGATCCCCATGGCTGAATACAGCCACATTGCCCTGAACTGCCCTCAAGCGGAGGCTGCTTGGATATGAAACAAGGATGTCTTGTGACAAACAATTCAGAGGTGAATGTCGCACCGCCAACACCGCTGATCATTCCCGACATACAACTGCCATTCTCCAACCCGACACCGCGCTCTGATCACGATGTGTTGAGGGAGCGTGTGCTCGCCTGGGCGCAAAGATACGGCCTGATCGGTCGCCGAGGGGCACACCGGCTAAGTACCACTGCGCTGCTCGACCTGGGGATGGCGCTGTGCGGGCAGGCGCCCACGCAGCAAGCCGAAACCCTGGTGTGCTGGTATCTGTGGGCACTCATACTCGATGACCGAATCGATGATGGGCCCTGGGCAGAAAATGGCGTACTGGAGCGTTTCGTCACAGCGGTGCAGGCAATAACCGAGAACGACGGTGCCGATCCGCTGGATGAAATCGGCCGATTTGATGACCCCATGCTCGGTGTCCTGATTGATGATCTGTGGCCACGGACACGGAACTGGGGTAACGAGCGTTGGCGGCATAGACTTGTACAGAATTTGCTCAGACACCTGCGTGCGCAGGCGACACTGGTAAACATGCGCGAAACAGGAGCGGCACTCACACTGTCCGAATATCTGCCGTTGCGACGGGACTCGTTCGGTGCACTGTTCTTCTTTGATCTCATCGATGCGGCCGAAACGCTCGACCCCTACCAACACTCAGCCGATATCGAATGGTGGAGCAGGCTGCGGGAGCACGCTGCCGATATCATCACCTGGACAAACGATATCCACTCGATTGCCAAAGATGTGGTGTGTGGCGAGCGCTTCAACCTGGTGTCGATTCTCGCGGACAGCGCCGGCACCGACTGGCCTGCATCGATCGAAGCGGCCCATCAGATGGTGAACGCGGCTGTCTCGGCATTCACCGAGCTCGCCGCCAAGCACACCCGCCAACGACCATCCGCCGCCACCGACCCGGACCGACTGCGTCAGGTTGCCCGTGCGGCGGGCGACTGGCACAGGAGCGTGTCCCGGTATCACCTGCAGGCCAACGACCCGACGGGTCGGATCAACCAGCAGGTGGACCTGAACCTCACCCCGCCTACCCTGAAATCCCGGCAATTCGAAATCGACCCCTACCCCCTTTATGAGCGTTTGCGTACCACGCTGCCGATCGTCTACGACGAGCCCACGGATGTGTGGCTGGTCAGCCGGTATGCGGATGTCAAAGCAGCGCTGACCCATCCCGGAGCGAGCAGCAACAACTACAGCTGGCAGATCGGACCGTTGCTGGGGCACACCCTTGTCGCCATGGACGGCTGTGAGCATGCCCAGCATCGAGCGTTATTGAGCCCGTCGTTCCGCAGCAAGGCCCTCGAAGTACTCGAAGCATCGATCACTTCGGCGAGCATGGACCTGCTGGCGCAGATGCAGGGCCGTCACCAGGTGGACCTCATTGCCGACTTCACCTGCGCGTTGCCCGTGCGGGTGATGGCCCGTGCACTGGGTCTCCCGGCGCAGACCACTGAAGAGGTAGAGCAGCTGAAAAAGTGGTGTGCCATTGGCTTCACCTACATGGGCAACTATCGACAGGATCCGACCCTGTTGACCGGTGGATTGTCCAACCGCGACCGTTTCTACGATTTCATCCAGCCACATATCGACGCCCGACGCACGGTACCCACCGACGATTTGATCTCTCATCTTCTGGCGGCACGGGTTGACGGTCAGCCATTGTCCGAGGCGTTCGTCAGAGCCTACTGCGCGATCCTGATGACGGCCGGCAGCGAGACCAGCCACGGTGCCTTGGCAAATCTCATTGTGAACCTGCTGGACGAGCCCGGCGTCAAGGAGGCGGTGATGGCCAATCCAGACTTGATGGACAATGCGCTCGCAGAAACCTTGCGACGCAATCCTCCCTTGCAGCTCGTTCTCAGGGAGGCCCGTGAATCGTTGGAGCTGCCGTCTGGAACCATTCCTTGCGGCGCGACCTTCGCCTGCCTGATCGGCTCGGCCAACCGTGATCCAGACCACTTCACCGATCCGGACACCTTCAATATGTCGCGCCCTCACCAGGAGACAAATCATTTTGCCTTCGGAGCGGGTCGGCATTTCTGCCTGGGATCGATACTGGCACGGATGGAGATCACGATCGGCGCCCGCCTGCTGCTACAGACCTTTCCAGGCGTGCGCTGGGCTCCAGGGTTCCAGCCCGCCGAACACGGCTTCCTCAATCGCTGCCCCGACCGGCTGGAGGTCGCACTGTGAACACCACTGGCCCAGCCGAGGAACCCGGCTACACCAACAGCTATCTCGGTGATCAGCAGGCCGGCCAACTAATGCGGCTGCGCACCCTGGAGCGTGCCTTTGACCCGTTGAGTCGAACAGTCTTTGGCCTGCTGCCTCTCCCGGAAAGGCCGACCATTCTTGACCTCGGCGCAGGCGCTGGATCATTCGCAAGCTGGCTGAGCACGCGATACTCCGACGCGACTGTCATCGCCACCGACATTGACCCCCGATTTCTCACCGACATACCCGGCATTCGGGTGATCACTCACAATGCCGCGACCGATGATTTTCCTGCGGCGTCTTTGGACGTGGTGCACGTTCGGGCCTTGTTGTGCCACCTTCCCGAACGCGAAGACATTCTGACCCGATTGGCCACCTGGGTCCGTCCAGGCGGCTGGCTGGTAATCGAAGATGTGAGTCTGCAACCCAGCCTTGGAACAGCCAACCCGTTGTTCCGCAAAGTCGCCCAGGCCGGCGTCACGCTCCTGGAGCAGTCCATTGGATCCGACATGCTCTGGGCCGATACCCTTCCAGGCCGGCTACGTGAACGGGGGCTTTCCAACATCGGCTATCGCACCCTGGAAGGCCGAATCGGCGACGACAGCCCGGCTGATGCCTTCTGGGCGACAACTACAGCACACGCCGGGCCGGCACTGCTCAAGCGCGGCCTACTTTCTCAGAACGACCTTGATGCCATGGTCAAACTGCGCGCCTCCCCGACGTTCACCGAGGCCGCTTTGACGTTTATCAGCGCCTGGGGACAAGTGCCCGAACGTGGGTAAGCGACCGCATCTGCACGAAAGAGGACACCCGATGAACGACAAAGTGATTTTAGTCGATGCACACGATATTCAGATCGGTGTGTGTGACAAACGCGACGCACACCTGGGAACGGGACGGCTGCATCGCGCCTTTTCGGTACACCTGATCGACAGCGCCGGGCGCCATCTGATTCAACGTCGCGCAGCAGGTAAAATGCTGTGGCCCGGTTTCTGGTCGAATGCTTGCTGCAGCCATCCGGCACCTGGCGAGACTGTTCCGGATGCGGCGTCACGCCGTCTGCGCGAAGAACTGGGTATCTCTGCCTCCTGCCGCTCGCTGTACAGTTTTGAATACCATGCGCACTTTGGTTCGATCGGGGCAGAACACGAACTTTGTCATGTATTGATTGCTCAATCTGACGCGGTGGTCTCCCCGACCACGGAGGAAGTCAGTGAGGTCGCGTGGCTGACCCGCGCGCAAGTATCAGCCCAACTTTCAGATCCGGCAGTCCCCTTCACACCCTGGTTTCGAATGCAGTGGTGCCGCCTGCTAGCGCAGCACCCCACATTCGATACCCCCGCATGTCAGGAATAAGTTCAGCGCCTTGCCAGGCTTGGTGTCCTCACACGCAGGTCTCCCAGGTCAATCGTCAGATCATTGCCCGGCCGGCTGCCCAGCGTGTCGTTCAGGTTCATCCGCAAGGGCTTATCGGCGTCCAGACCATATTCAAGGTCTGCATTGACGCGCTTCTGGGTATGACTCAGGCCCGCACTGCTGGAAAAACTGAGATTCGTCATCGCGGGTATCGACATGCCATGGGACTGGGTGGCGGTATAGCTCAGACTCATGTGTTTGACCCGCAGATTGGTGCGATCGCTCAGTGCGCGCCTGATCAGCGGCTCAGAACTTTCACCGGCAAGGTGACTGCGCTCTATCGCTCGCAGGATCTCTGGTTTGAGCTCCATGCCAAGCGTCACCGAAGTGCCCTCGCCATGCTGCAACTGATCGAGCACCTGGGCAAATTGTGGGTCATCCCTCAACCACTGCTCGATCGCCGCTTTGTTGGCCGGCGCCACATCATCCAGCCAGGTATGACGGCCATCGTCCCTTAACCCCACGCGGGTGACAGAAGACTCCACTGACGCCAGTTGGCGAAGACCCTGTTTCACCAGGTCCTGCTGGACCATCAACCCATTCAATGACTGGCTGATGGCATGGTAAGCATCCGGCTTCGTCGCTATCGGCGGGTGCGTCGCGAGAAACCGTTGCACCGAGGCTAGCTGCTGATCCACCGTATTCCCCGACAGCTCGATCGCAGCCAGATCCTGCCTGAACGTCGGTGAGTAAAGCGACACACTGCGCTTCAGGTCATCAACCTGAGACTGAGTCACCGGTTGCGGATGCTTGAAAGAAAAACTGAAGGCCTGCGATTCGCCGCGATCAAACTTGACCATGACCGACAGTTCCGGCAATGCAAACACCGCCGCGCTGGGCCCACCGCTTTCGGCGCTGACCAACGCTAACGCATTGAGGGGCGCGATATTGGCCCCCACGCCTCCTTGCCGGAGGAACTGTGCGCTGGTTGCCGCATTGTGACGGGTGCCGGTTGCAGTGCGTGTGGCGGACTGACTCTTATCGGTATGGAAAAGATTGAGGTTTGCCACCCCGCCAACGCCAGCACGTATAACCGAGTCCAGCTCTGCGATGTCTTCCTGCGGGCTGTACATCAAGCGCAATTGCGCAAGTGCGTCCACATTGACGTCACCACTGACCTTCGAACTCTTACCTGCCGCATGCTCCTCCCCCAAAGCCAGCAGATCATAGACGCTACCTGTCTCACCGGTAAGGATCGACATCATCTTGCCAAAGTCCGCCTCTTTGACGTCGAAGGCGATGCTTGCCCCCTGGTTTTTTGCAACTGCGGCCGTCAGTTCCGCTGCAACCCTCAAGCCCGGCCCTACTGCGCCCGATCCTTTGCCTAAGGTCACGCCCGAGCCCACCGAACCCGCCAGTCGCCGCATGTCGTCCGAACTGATTTCAACCCGAGCGCCTTTGTCGGTACGGCTGATACTTACCCCATGGGTATGAGACTTGGAGACGCCCAGGAAAAACTCTACGGGGGCAATTGGCTTTATCCCCGTCACCATCAACCCCAGGCTTTTGCCTTGGGTTCGGCTCGGGGAAAGGGTCTGGCCACTGCTCAGTTGCTGTACTTGCTGCGTCATCGCGTCTTTGATGGAGGCATCCTTGGGCAATCCCAAGAGCCCCGAAAGATGCCAGTGAAGCGCAGAGCCGGGTGTGCCAAGGTCCTTGGCCAACAGCTTGAAGTTGCCATACAAGGATTCGGCCTGCGCATAACTGGCGATACCTTGGCTGGCCAATGTGTGCACAGGGCTGTCCTGGAACGCTTGCATGACATCCGCAAGAGACTTTTCCAAGCGTGCCAAGGCGCTTGGGCTATGGCCTGATGTAGCGTCGAGCGCCTGTACCAGGTCCGCCAATTGCTTGAGCGTACTCGCATGATGGATCAGATCGCCTTCGATCAATGCCGAGGGGTGATCGAGGTCCCGCTTGCCCCCGGGCTTGGCCGTGGGAAGCGTCACGCCCTGCCCCTCAAAGTTGGCCAACAACGCGGCGGTCGTTTTTTCCGACGAGGGAGAGACTCTCTTAAACGCTTCATAGAGCTGATGCAGCGTCGAGCCAGGGTTGATTTCCGCCCTGTTCAATGTGGGCCTGGGGTCGAACGTTACACCGTGAGCGTCGCCCAAGCGGCGTGCGCTTGACTGGCTACTCTCCTCCACCTGCGTCAGCGCCTGGCGAATCTGCCCGGCCAGGGCCTGTCGCGGTCCTGGTTCGCTCAACGCGGTGAGCCGCAGATCCAATTCAGCCGAAACCGGCCTGCTCTGCGCGAGAGGAGTGAGTTGCTGGTGCAGTCGCCGATCGTCAGCGTAGATGCCCTCCAACCCCTTGCGGCCATTGAAGTGCTGCTGAACACCTTTGGCTTTTTGGCTGAGAGCCTCCAGGGGATGAAAGTGTGCGCTGATCCCTTGAGAATATTGACGCTTGAGCGGCACCCCCTCACGGGTTTGCCCCATGACATTGCTGCCGACTGACAATGCCCCGCCGGGAAACTGCGCGCGCAGTTGCGTACTGGCCAACGTGTCGGCTAACGATGGCGCCGGGGTCGTCGATTGCATCGGGCCCCACTCCAGTGCTGAGGCGCTGGCATTATCCAGTCGGTAGAGCTGCTTGTTCCACCCCCCAATCAAGTGCTTATCAGCGTCCATCCGCAAGGACTCCAACGGTTGGCGACCCGGAAGTTCAACGCTGCTCCAGTGCTGCACGCCCGCGGTAGTACCCTGCCAGGCTTCGCGATTCAACCTGAACAGTTCTCCGCCCTGGGTATGTGCATAAAGATTGCCCACGTGATCCAGGGCCAGTGTTTTGATGTCAATCGCGGGTGACGCGTGTAACGGCTGGGCGTCCCCATCGTGATGGACCTGAAGCTGGTTGGTCTGGTCGACGGTGACAAAATTGCGGCCGTCAGCGACAGCGAATCCGGTAATGCGCCGCTGACTATCCCCTGCGAGCACTTCGTCAAGGGACACTTGCGGGCGCGGCGCAGGAAGAGCGGCCAAGTCATGGCTGGCACCCTCCATCAGCGGATCGCGCACTTGGCTGATGGCCACGGCCTTCAGTTGCCCTTCTTGCAGCACATAGGCACGACCATCCAACCCACGCTCCAGATGCTCGACACCGGGCTGAACGGTGTCTTGCCAACGTTGCGCCGCCGCGTCCCAGGTCAACAGGTTGCCCGCATCCAAGGCAACCTTGCCCCGCTGTCCCAGATCGACCGCCGCCGCCAGTGCGTGTTGGCTGGGCAGCGGCAGGCCTTTCTCGATGCCCTTGACCAGCACGTCGCTAAGGTTCCATTGCGGACGTAGGGTATTCGCGTCCCCCAGGGGCACGCTGTGCAATTGCTGACGTGCGTCGCGAACCTGAGCATTGAGTTGCCCCGCATCATCATGAAAGAAGCCTTCGACACTGACGGCTCCCTTCAACGCCCGCTCCAGCGATTCAAGCGGTTGACGGACCATCGGCAACTGTTGATCTCGCGCTATGCGCAGGTCTGCTTGGACCAATTCTCCGTCCGTGGTCGCGCCATACAGCGCGTTTCCCGACAACCCGATACGGGCGAGCTGCACGGGCGCTCCCAGCTCATCCACCGGCTGCACGGCCTGCACACTCCCGCCCTGGACATGCACCAAAGAAGCCTCCCGGGCCTGGTTCAGCTGCACCGTAGTGCGGCCATGCGCACTGCTGTCGGCAACGCCCTTGGGGGTCTTTAGCAACTGCCCCTCGTTCGTCAGGCCAATACGGCTGAATGCACGAGCGTCTGCGTCATGCATCCACGACAGTGTGAGGGGTTCAAAGCGAAACAGTCGATCGCCGTCCAGGCGAAATTGCTGGCCATCCACCGTCGTTTGAACCGCGCTGACGCTGCCCAGATGCGCGCGCCCCGGACTCTCGACAACGTCGCCGGTTGCATCCGGAAGGCTGCTTTTGAACACCGCCGCGACCGCCGGTGTGGAATGGATGTGAAACACATGCTGGCGCTCGTCCTTCATCCGCAACGTATGCGTACCTGCTGTCGAAGGACCATCAGCCACATAGTGTTTATTGGGCTGGTTGAGGTGGTGGGCGATATCACGGCCAGTCAGTGTCGTATCAGCCTGTACCTTGCCATCGTTGAGGGAAACATCGAACTGCATTGAGGTCGGGTGCAAGGGTTGATAGTGCAGCAACACTGGCGGAGACAGTTCCTGGCCCGGCCTCTTCAAGCGTTCCACCAGATCATTCTGTAACTTGAAAAGAGCTTTCAATTCCGTGCGCATGGCAATACTCCCAAACAAAATTCATCACAGCTGTCTAGTGGGCATCCGCTCTGTTTGGTTCCACCACGGGCCTTTCCACAACGGCGACTGCATGCGCACGAAAAAACCACTCAACTGTATTTTGACGCTCGCTTGACCCACTGTTAGTGTCCGGCTCCATCCCTACACGGAGTGCTTTCGATGAAACTGGATATCTTTCAAGTCGACGCTTTCAGTCAATCGGTCTTTGGCGGCAACCCGGCTGCGGTGTGCCCGCTGACCGAGTGGCTCAGCGATGAGCAACTGCAAAACATCGCAGCGGAAAACAACCTCTCCGAAACCGCCTACTTCGTACCCCGTGGCGAGTTCTACGAGTTGCGCTGGTTTACCCCGGAGGTCGAAGTGGACCTGTGCGGCCACGCCACACTTGCGGCGGCCTGGGTGTTGATTCACCTGCTGGGGGATGCGCCTGAAGTGTTGCGCTTTGCGACACGCAGTGGCGAACTGCGGGTCACGCGTAACGGTGACGAGTTGGCAATGGACTTCCCGGCCAAGCAACCCCAGCCTTGTGAGCCACCCGATGGAATGTTGAGCGCGCTGGGCATTGAACAGGCCGAAGTGTTCAGCACCGATGACTACATCGTGTTGCTGGAAGACGAAGCGCAAGTCGCCGCACTGAAACCGGATTTCGCCCACCTCAAGGGTTTGCCGAAACGCGGGATTGCAGTGACCGCCAAAAGCGCACGGTTCGATTTTATCTCCCGCTGGTTCGGGCCCAACGTGGGCGTGAATGAAGACCCGGTCACCGGCTCGGCCCATACGTCACTGGCGCCGTTCTGGGCCGAACGCTTGGGCAAGTCGAGCATGACAGCGGAGCAAGGCGGAACGCGCCGCGGCCAGCTGCGCTGCGAACTCAAGGGTGACCGCGTGATCATTTCCGGCCATGCCGTGCTCTACCTGCAAGGTACGATTTACCTGTAAAAAGCAGTGCCCCAAGGACAACAGATCATTCTCAAAATGAACGGAGTTCAGCGCGTGTTTTCGATTTCCCGCCGTCAACTGTCGGTGATTGCCGCAGCCCTTGCCCTGGCTGCATGCAACACCTCTGTCAACGAACCGCCACCGGCACCGGAGCTGGGTTCAGGCTATCGCACCGACCTCACCACCCAACAGGCCAAGCGTCATATGGCAGCGGCCGCCAACCCGCTGGCGGCCGAGGCCGGGCGCGAAATGCTGCGCAAGGGCGGTTCGGCGATCGATGCGGCGATTGCGATGCAGGCGGTGTTGACCCTGGTGGAGCCGCAGTCTTCCGGCATCGGCGGTGGCGCGTTCATCATGCTCTGGGACGGGAAAAAGGTGCACGCCTATGACGGCCGAGAAACCGCTCCGGCCGGGGCGACGCAGCAGTTGTTCCTGAGGGCTGACGGCAAGCCGATGGCATTTCCGGAAGCGCAGATCGGCGGACGCTCGGTCGGCACCCCTGGGGTATTGCGTGCGCTCGAAATGGCGCACAAGAAGACCGGTCATCTGCAATGGGCCGAGCTGTTCGAGCCGGCGATCCGGTTGGCGGAACAGGGTTTTGCCATTTCTCCACGCCTGCACAGCCTGATCGCGGCCGACCGCTATATCGCGCAATCGCCGGACATGGCGGCGTACTTCCTGAACGCCGATGGCACACCCAAAGCCACCGGTACCCTGTTGAAAAACCCGGCGCTGGCCGATGTGTTCAAACGCATCGCCAAGGAAGGGCCGGATGCGCTGTACCAAGGGCCGATTGCCGATGAGATCGCACGCAAGGTGCAGGGCCATCGCAACGCCGGCAGCCTGTCCCAGGCGGACCTCAAGGGCTACACCGCCAAGGAACGCACGCCGCTGTGCACTGATTACAAACAATGGAAAGTCTGCGGCATGCCGCCGCCATCCTCGGGCGGCGTCGCCATCGCACAAATCCTCGGCACCTTGCAGGCGCTGGAAGCCCGCGATCCTGCCCTGGCCATCGCAGCGATGCAACCGCTGAAAAGCCCGTCGCCCGCTGGCCTCGAGCCAACCCCCGAAGCCGTGCACCTGTTGGCCGAAGCCGGACGCCTGGCCTTTGCCGATCGTGGCCTCTACGTCGCCGACGCGGACTTCGTCCCGGTGCCGGTGGCGGGCCTTGTCGCGCCGGATTACCTGGCAAAACGTGCCGCCCTGATCGGCGCGCGCAGCATGGGCATCGCCAAGCCGGGCGTGCCGGCGGGCATCCAGGTGGCCTACGCACCGGATCGATCGCCGCTGCGCATTTCCACATCGCAAGTGGTGGCGGTGGATGACCTCGGCGGCGCCGTGTCGATGACCACCACGGTGGAAGCGGCGTTTGGCGCCCATGTCATGGTCCAGGGCTTCCTGCTCAACAACCAGATGACCGACTTTTCGTTTATCCCCGAGGAAAACGGCCAGCCCGTGGCCAACCGCGTCGAGCCGGGTAAACGCCCGCGTTCGGCCATGGCGCCGACCCTGGTGTTCGACCGCAAGAGCGGCGAGTTACTGGCCACGGTCGGCTCCCCCGGTGGCTCACAAATCATCGAGTACGTGAGCAAGTCCCTGGTGGCGATGCTCGACTGGAAACTCGATCCGCAAGCCGCCATCAGCTTGCCCAACTTCGGCAGCCGCAATGGCGCGACCGAACTGGAAAGCGGCCTGTTCAGCCCCGCGCTGAAACAGGCCCTCAAGGACAAAGGCCATGCGCTGAGCGAGATCGATATGACCAGCGGCATCCAGGCCATCGTCCTCACCCGGGATGCCCAGGGCAAGGTGTCGCTGAGCGGCGGCGCCGACCCTCGGCGTGAAGGCGAAGCGGTCGGCGACTGATTAATCATTCAACGGAGAAACGCCCGTGCAGCAAGCAGACAACCTAGGCGCCATCCCCGGCATCGACCACGGTTTTTGTTCGATCGATGATCCGCTGCGCCCGGAAGCGGTGTTCATCTGCAAGCAAATGCACAGCGCCTCAGTGATTGAATGGCAAGCCGGCGCGGTGCCCAATACGGTGGAGGCGGATGGGGTATATACCGGCGAGCCCCACCCCATCGCGGTGATCACGGCCGATTGCCTGCCCATTCTCATCGCCGCCACAAACGGCGAGAAGGTAGCGGCCGTCCATGGCGGGTGGAAAGGCTTGCAAGGCGGGATTGTAGCTAACGCCGTGCAGCGTTTTGCTGATGAAGGCATTGCCGTCGACCAGTTGCGGGTGGCGATCGGACCGTCGATCAAGCCATGCTGCTATGAGGTGAGCGAGGGGTTTATCACACAGTTCCAGGCGGATCAGGGGCACTTGTGGTTGAACGGGCGAGCGCCGTGGAGCGCCGCGCAGCCCGCGCCGTTGCTGCCACCTGAAATTGCACCACCCCACGCCAGGCAAGCGGGAAGTGCGTGGTTAGATTTGAGTGGCTATGGGGTGATGTTGCTGCAAGCAGCCGGCATCCGGCGGGAGCAGATCGAGGTGAGTAAGGTGTGCACTTACTGCACCTCTCCCACCTTTGCCAGCTATCGCCGAAGGACGCATAACCCGGAGGAACAGAAGACGTTGATCTATTCGTGGATTGCTCGTCTCACCGACTGATCTTCAACCCCTTACGCCCCGCATGCCGCTCCAATGCCAGCTCGATCAACCGGCTCACCAGCTCGCTGTAGCTCATGCCCGCCGCCTGCCACAACTTGGGGTACATGCTGATGCGGGTGAAGCCGGGCAGTGAGTTGATTTCGTTGATCAGCACTTCACCGTCGTCGGTTAGGAACACGTCGACCCGTGCCAGACCGGAACAGCCCAGCACCTCGAACGCCTCGATGGCCAACCCGCGAATGCGCTCGCTGGCTTCCTGGCTGATATCGGCCGGCACCACCACCTGGGCAGCCTGGTCGTCAATGTACTTGCTGTCGTAGGAATAGAAACCGCTGCTCACCACGATCTCCCCACAACCACTGGCGATGGGGTTTTCATTGCCGAGCACGGCGCATTCGATTTCACGACCTTTTACGGCGGATTCAACCAACACCTTTTCATCAAAACCCAGGGCCAGTTCGACGGCCGCGTGGTACTCGGCTTCATCGCCGACTTTACTCACGCCTACCGAGGAACCCTGGTTCGCGGGTTTAACGAACATCGGCAGGCCGAGCTTGTTCACCGCAGCCTCAAACGACGTACGTGCCGCGTTGCTACGGGTCAGGGTGATGAACGGGGTGACCGCAATGCCAGCATCGCGCAGCAAGCGCTTGCTGATGTCCTTGTCCATGCACACGGCCGAGCCGAGCACGTCGGAGCCGACGAAAGGCAAGTCCGCCATGCGCAACAGGCCTTGCAGGCAACCGTCTTCGCCGAGGGTGCCGTGGACAATGGGGAAGATCACATCCACATGCTCCAGCAGGCCCGTGCCCGAAGTTTCCACCAGTTGCTGGTTGGCCTTGCCGGGCACGACCGCCAGCTCGCGGTTGGACTGGTTGAGGGCGATCAGGGCCGGGTTTTCCTGGTTGAGCAGGAAATTCGATGTGTCGTTGAGGTGCCAGTGGCCGGCCTTGTCGATGCCGATCAGCACCGGCTCGAAACGGGAGCGATCCAGCGCATCAACAATGTTGCGCGCCGACTGCAACGAGACTTCATGCTCGGCCGACCGGCCACCAAAAATAATACCTACCCGCACCTTGCTCATGAACCGGCCTCACTGTTGAAAGTAAGGCTTCTTACCACGTGTGGTCAGCGATTCGCTACCAGATGTGCACCGAACAACAGGTAGCAGCCCCCGGCAAAGCGGTCGAGCCATTTGCGTGAACGGCTGTAAAGGTCGGCCATGCGCTGACTGGAAAACACCAGGGCCACACACGAATACCAGCTGAACGACAAGGTGGCCATGGTGATTACCGCCAGGGTCAGCAGCATCGGCGAGGGAGACGGCGGCATGGTGGACGCGAAGATGGTGGCCACAAACAGCGCCGCCTTGGGGTTGGACAAGTTGCCCAGCAGGCCCAGTCGCCATGCGGAAAACAACGAGCGCCGTGCCTCAGCCGACAGCATGCCCTGGCCCATGGCCGGTGCCGAGCGCTTGAACAGCTTCAACCCGAGGTAGATCAAGTAGCAGCCACCCATGATCTTGAACGCCAGGTACAGCATCGGCGCAGCGGTAAACAAGGACTTGATCCCCAGGCCTCCGGCCAGTCCCCACAGGATGGTACCCGTCGCCACGCCGGCCGATGCCACCACGCCATGGCGGCGCGAACAACTGGCGGCCAATTGCGCCGTGTTGAAAAAGTTGGGGCCGGGCGTCACCACTGCCACCGTCCACAGCAGGGCCAGCGAAACCAGGGGCGCCAGGTAGGCGGGGTTGGAAAAATCCATGAGAGGCCGCTCCATCAGTGCAAGGCACGAACAGCAATCATAGGCCTCGCCCACACCCTGCACAATCGTACAAGACCTCGGCAGACAATCCGAGCCAGACTGGGTTAACGTACTTCCCTCTCTTTTTTGTGACACGCCACCATGGGCAAACCCACTGCCATCCTCGACTGGCTGCACCGCGCCCCACATGCCAGCGGCCTGGACCGTATCGAGGCCTATTTTGCCGGCTTCGCCTTCGACCCGCATCGCCATGACACCTATGCCATTGGGCGGACGCTGATGGGTGTGCAGAGTTTTCACTACCGCGGCGACATGGTCCACAGCCTGCCCGGCACCACCATGGTCCTGCACCCCGATGAGACCCACGACGGTCATGCGGGCAGCGACGAAGGGTTCAAGTACCGGATGATTTATGTCGAGCCGTCGCTGATCCAGCAGATTCTCGGCGGCAAGCCGTTGCCGTTCATCCCTAACGGTTTATCCACGGATCCGAGGCTGTTCCGCACCAGCGAAGTGCTGCTGCAGAACCTCGAAAACCCCATCGACCCGTTGCAGGAACAGGACGCCCTGTTCGACCTGGCCCACGCGCTCAGCAACGTGTCGGGCGCCATCATCAGCCGCAAGACCTTCGACTATGTGGCCGCCGAGCGCGCGCGGGAATTTATCCACAGCGCCCTGGGCCGCAGCATCACCCTGGATGAAATGGCCAACCATGCCGGCCGCGACCGCTGGGCCTTGTCGCGGGATTTTCGCTTGCTGTTCGGCACCAGCCCCTACCGCTACCTGACCATGCGTCGGTTGGATCTGGTGCGCAGCCTGCTGGCCCAGGGCCAATCGTTGGTGGACGCGGCGATGACCGCCGGCTTTACCGACCAGAGCCACATGACCCGGCAGTTTCGCAGCACCTACGGCATGCCACCGTCGCGCTGGGTAAAAATGTCAGACCGTTTCCAGGACAGGTGACCCGGCCGGGCGCTTGGGGCGCAGCGCCAACAGCGCGCCTGCCAGAGCAACAGTGCGAGGAAACAGTACCGGACGCCGAAGCGGTTCATGCGCTCACCCTCCGTCGCCGGGCGCAGTCGGACGATCTCGCTGGTCTATCCGCCGTACCGGCAGTACTCACCGAAGTGGTGAGTTTCACGCCTGCGGCGTCAAGCTCGAAGCCTGGAGTTGACCTCCGATGGTCAAGAAATGCCCGCCTGCCACATGGTGCAACGTGCGCAGTTCATCATGCCCTTCGAAGTGCCACCGGCCGTCGCTGAATACGCGGTCGTCGGCATAGGCCGCGACGACTTCACCCAGGAAAAGATCGTAAGTCTGCTGGTTGTGAGGCTCGGGCAGCAGGCGGCATTCCAACCACGCCACACAACCTTCCAGCAGCGGTGCTTCGGTGTGTTCTCCCTTGAACGTTTGCAAGCCGTAAGCGGCAAACTTGTCAGTCTCGGAGCCGGTGGTGTTGCCGACCGTCTGCACAAGATCCACCTGGGCCGCGCAAGGCACCTGGAGCACAAAGGTGCCGGCGCCTTCCAGCAATTGACGTGTCCAAGTGGCCTTGTCCAGCACCACGGCGACTTTAGGCGGTTCGAAATCCAGCGGCATGGCCCAAGCAGCCGCCATGATATTGCGCTGGCCGTTGTGCGCGGCGCTCACCAGCACGGTCGGGCCATGGTTGAGCAAACGGTAGGCTTTGGACAGCGGAACGGGGCGACGGTGGGTAGGGCTCATGGACGGTCGACTCTTTTATGCCAGAAAGCGCCTACGATACCCGAAGCCCCGGGCTCAACTCGACAGTTGGTTGGCGAACTGCCCGACCGCACTGACCACCTTTTGCGCGCCGTCCTGGATCTCCACGATCACCGTGCCCGCTTCGGCCGCCAGAGCCAGGCCTTGCTCGGCTTGCAGGCGTCCGTCGGTCATCAGGCTGACCGCATCGCGGGCCATGTCCTGGTTCTGACGGACCACGCCCACAATCTCCTCGGTCGCCTTGCTGGTACGCGAGGCCAGTTGCCGCACCTCATCGGCGACCACCGCAAAACCACGCCCCTGCTCGCCTGCACGCGCCGCTTCGATCGCGGCGTTGAGCGCCAGCAGGTTGGTCTGCTCGGCAATGCCGCTGATGGTATTGACGATGGTGCCGATCACCTGGGACTGGGCGTTCAGCGCTTCAATGCCTTCGCCAGCCTGTTGCATGTGCTTGGCCAGGTCGCGCATCACATCCACTGCCTGAGTCACGACGGTCGTACCGCGTTGGGCGCTGTTATCGGTTTGCAACGAAGTGCTGTAAGCCATGTTTGCCGCCTCGGCAACCGCCTGTTCCTGGTTGACCTGATCGGTGATCACCGTGGCGAACTTGACCACTTTGTACAGCCGGTCGGTGGCATCCATCACCGGGTTGTAGGTGGCTTCCAGCCAGACCACACGGCCATGGCTGTCCACGCGTTTGAAGCGCGCCGCGACGAACTCACCGGCGTTCAGACGTTTCCAGAAGTCCTGGTACTCGGTGCTGTTGTATTCCTCCGGCTCGCAGAACATGCGGTGATGTTTGCCCTGGATTTGCGCCAGGCTGTAGCCCATGCCACTGAGGAAGCGATCGTTCGCCGTCAGCACGTGGCCACCAAGGTCGAACTCGATCACCGCGGTGGAACGCACCAACGCGGTGATCAGGTTTTCATGCTCACGGGAAGCCTCGATGGTGCGAGTGAGGTCGCTGGAATAAATCGAGAAATGCTTGATGCGCCCATCGGAACTGCGCACTGGCTGCACAATCGAGCGCAGCCACACTTCCTGGCCATTGCCGCCCACCAAGCGCACGGTGCCGGCGAAATGTTCGCCGCGCACCAGTGCGTTCTTGAAGCGCAGCTGGAACTCGTCTTTGCGCACGTGGGCCGGCACCAAGTCTTCGATCGGACGCCCAAGCAGTTGGCCACTCTGGTAGACCAGTTCCTGCAGGAAGTTGGCATTGGCCCACTCCACCCGGCCTTCGGCGTCCAGCGTCAGGCACAGCATTTCACTTTCCAGGCTCTCCTTGACCTGATTCAAGCTGGACAACTCTTCGCGAAGAGCCGCCAGCTCCTGCTTCAAACGGGTGTTGAACATGGGGCACCGATGATCTAATGGGGGAGATGGATCTGACCTGCATCGGCGCTCCCGGTGTTTTCTGAAGAGGGCTTTAGCCCCATTCCCGAGTATATTTTTAGCTCCATCAGCTGCCATTGTTTCGGCACACGCCCATCACTTGATACTCAAGGGTATTGAGCTTGCCGCTGGAGTCTTCGTAGGTCATGCGCGACGGCACCGTGTTGCACGAGCGGATCGGTGCCGTGACGTTGACCACCTCGGCAATGTCCAGCTTCATGCCATAGCGATAGGCCTGGACTTCGGGTGCCGGCTTGCCCTTTTTGGCGGCGTAGTCGGCCATGGCCTTTTCATTACGCTCCATCATCAGCGCGAACGTACGATCGCCCCCGCCTTCAGCCAAGGCACCAAAAGACAAGACTGCCGTTAACACACCCAGGCCGATTGAATAAACGTTCATGCTTAGTTCCTCGATTGAAAGTTCAGTGTCGAGACTAACCAACTGACCCTGACGCAATCTTCACCAGAACATTACTTATTTGTTAGATAACGGTGAGTTTCCATAATTGTAATGTTCACGCCACGTCTTCGTTATCCAGGGTTTGCAACTATCAGCCCGGGCCAGATCAATAAGAACGCCCACTCCCATAAGAAGCTGAACACTGCCAGTCACCAGGAGCGAACCATGCGTATCCGTCACTACAGCCTTCACCTCTCACTGTGCGCCGCCTTGCCCTTCACGGCTGTGGCCGCGCAAGACCCACCCGAGGGGTTTATCGAAGGCAGCACCGTTAACGTGCTGGCACGTAATTTTTACTTCAATCGCGATGATCGCAAGGGCCAGTCCAGCCCCACCGGCAACGGCTATTCAGAAGCCTGGGCGCAGGGATTGATTGGACGATTCGAATCCGGCTTTACCCAAGGCACCGTGGGGTTCGGCCTGGACGCATTTGCCATGGTCGGCGTGAAACTCGACTCGGGCACCGGTCGCAGCGGTGGCAAAGGTTCGTTCGGCGTGTTGCCGGTGGACAGCAGCAACCACCCGGAAGACAACTACAGCAAAGTCGGGGGTGCCGCGAAATTGCGTGTGCTGGACACCGTGATCAAAGCCGGCGATGTATTCCCGCTGACCCCGGTCGTGGCCTACGGCGATTCGCGCGTCTTGCCCGAAAGCTTTCGTGGCGTCACCGCGCAAAACACCAGCCTGGAAGGCCTGAGCTTGCAGGGCGGACGCTTGACCGGCATGAGCCAGCCTGCGCAAAGCGGCATGGACAAGGGGTTTGCCACCTTCTACGCAGGCCCGGTCGACTCGCCCTGGATCGGCTATTTCGGCGGTGACTACACCGTCAACAAAAACCTTAGCTTCAGCCTCTACAGCAGTCGCTTGAAAGACGCCTGGGACCAGTACTATTTCGGCAGCGCCGCCCGTTATCCACTCAATGACGAGGTCTCGCTGTTCGGCGACTTCAGCTACTACAAGGCGGTGGACGAAGGTAAGAAGCGGCTGGGGGCATTCGACAACAACATCTGGAGCGCCAGGCTCGGCGTGAAAGTCGGCGCCCACAGTCTGGCTGTCTCGCACCAGCGCAACAACGGCGATGACGACTTCGATTACCTGCGCCAGTCGGACTCGATCTTCCTCAACAACTCGATCCAGTACAGCGACTTCAACTCGCCCAAGGAGCGCTCATGGATGGTGCGCTACGACCTCGACATGCAGGCCTTCGGCATTCCCGGCCTGTCATTCATGACCCGCTACGGCAGAGGCTCCGGCGCTGACTACAGCAACGCCAACGCGGTGTACATGCGCCGTGATGGGGCCGGCAATCCGCTTACCGATCAGCGCCGCTGGGAACGGGATATCGAAGCCCGCTATGTGGTGCAGGCGGGCCGTTTGAAAGATTTGTCGTTGCGACTGCGCCAGGCGACGGTGCGCTCAAGTGCATTTGAGTCGGACTTGGAAGAAGTTCGGGTGATTGTCGAATATCCAATTGCGGTGCTGTGAGGCAGGCCAATTACATTCACTTTCTAATGCGCTACATCTGTTCACAAGTTGAAATCTGACAGAACTGTAATATCGGCCTCACCTTCTCGTTAAGTTGCACTTTTTACACTGCACATCGAACACACCTCATCTCTGCGGCTTTTGTGTAGCTCCTTTGGAACAGAGATGAACTTTTACGCCCCGGTTGGGGCGTTTTTTTTGAGTGCAGACTTGAGTGACGAATCGTCGCACTTGCCTGAGGCGGCTTGACCCTAAAGCTACTTCACGGTTCAGAATTTTCCTACGCTCAATTCAGCCTCGCTATGGGGCCATGCCCCTGTCGTTTTCTTTGAAGGTAATTCCCCATGCGTATCCTTGTGGTTGAGGACGAACAGAAAACCGCCGACTACCTGCAGCAAGGCCTGACCGAAAGCGGTTATGTCGTCGATTGCGCCGCCAGCGGCATTGATGGCCTGCACCTTGCCAGGCAACACAGCTACGAATTGGTGATCCTGGATGTCAACTTGCCCAACACCGACGGCTGGGAAGTGCTGGAGCAACTGCGCCGCGACGGTAACCAGCGCGTGATGATGCTCACCGCGCGTGGGCGGCTGGCCGACAAGATCAAGGGCCTGGACATGGGCGCCGATGATTATCTGGTCAAGCCCTTCGAGTTCCCCGAGCTGCTGGCCCGTGTGCGCACGTTGTTGCGACGCAGCGAGCACATCCCGCTGCCGGATGTGCTGCGCGTCTCGGACCTGGAACTGGACCCACGCCGGCATCGCGCCTATCGCGGCAACCGTCGGATCGACCTGACGACCAAAGAATTTGCCTTGCTGCACGTGCTGATGCGCCAGGCCGGCCAGGTGATGACCCGCACGCAGATCATCTCGCTGGTGTGGGACATGAACTTCGACTGCGACACCAATGTGGTGGAAGTCTCCATCAGCCGCCTGCGCGCCAAGGTCGATGATCAGAGTGAGGTGAAGCTGATCCACACGATTCGCGGCGTGGGTTACGTGCTGGAGGCGCGCCCATGAAGACCAGCAGCCTGTCGATGCGCCTGGGGCTGACGGTCAGCCTGATGGGCGCCGGGTTGGTTGTGCTGCTGGCGAGCCTGGCGTACCTGGCCCTGACCCACGAACTGGACAAGCTGGCACGCAAGGGCCTGGAAAACAAAATGGAGCAACTGGCCCATACCCTCGGCCAGGGCCTCGATGAACACCGCATCACTAACCGCCCGCACTCACTGCTGGACCTGGTGATGGGCCACGACAATATCTACCTGACCATCATCGGCGCACGCTCCGATGCGCCGGTACTTCTGAGCGTCGGCGCCAAGCCCCAGCAACCGCTGTTGCTCGACGTGCCCACCGGTAAAAACCTGGCTTATTTGAACTGGGTCGACGGCCAGGGCAATCGTATCCTCAGTGCGACGCGCCTGATGCCGTTGCAAGGCGGCGAGTACGTACGCGTGCTGCTATCCCTGGACCGCTCTGATGATGAAGCGTTGCTCAGTGCCTACCTGCGTTCCACGGTGATCGCCCTGCCGATGCTGCTGATCCTGATCGGCATGGGCGCCTGGTGGCTGGTGCAACGCGGGCTTGCACCGCTGCAGCAGTTCAGCCGCGTGGCGGCCAAAGTCAGCACCCAGGACTTGACCCACCGGCTGTCCCTGGACAACCTGCCCAAAGAGCTGGGCGAACTGGCCCAGGGCATCAACTTCATGCTGCACCGCCTGGACGCCGGGGTGCAGCAACTGACGCAGTTCTCCGACGACCTGGCCCATGAACTGCGCGCTCCCTTGACCAACCTGATGGGCAAGGCCCAGGTGACTTTATCCCGCGAGCGGCCCTCAGACGAATACAAGGCCAGCCTGGAGTCCTGCACCGAGGAAATGGAACGCCTGTCGCGCATGGTGTCCGACATGCTGTTCCTGGCCCAGGTCAGCCACCCGGCGGCGCGGGCCGGGTTTGCACCGGTGTCGCTGGAGCAGGAAGCGCAGCGGGTGATGGAGTTGTTCGCCCTCAGCGCCGAGGACAAAAACGTCAGCCTGACCCTGCGCGGCGACGCCTGGGTAACGGGAGATCGCCTGATGATTCAGCGCGCCATTTCCAATCTGCTGTCCAACGCCATTCGCCACACCCCTCGCGACGCCAGCGTCTTGCTGCTGGTGGAAAGCTATGAGCAGAGCGTGTCGCTGTCGGTGGGCAACCCGGGGCGCGGCATCGAAGCCCATCACCTGCCGCATCTGTTCGAGCGTTTCTACCGCGCCGACAACAGCCGCGCCCGTGCTGAAGGCGGCACCGGCCTTGGGCTGGCGATTGTGCAGTCGATCATGCACCTGCATCAGGGGCACGCCGACGTCAGCAGCCAGCCGGGCCGTTTCACGCGGTTCAGCCTGGTGTTTCCTCGTCCTTGCGATGCGCCCACTGATACAGCGCCGGCAGCACCAGCAAGGTTAGCAACGTAGAAGAAATAATCCCGCCGATCACCACCGTCGCCAACGGCCGCTGCACTTCGGCGCCGGTGCCGGTGGCCAGCGCCATGGGGATAAACCCGAGGGAAGCCACCAATGCCGTCATCAACACCGGGCGCAACCGGGTCAACGCGCCTTCGTTGATCGCCATCGACAATGAGCGCCCTTCCTCGCGCAGGTTACGGATGAACGCAATCATCACCAGGCCGTTCAACACCGCCACGCCGGACAAGGCAATAAAGCCCACTCCTGCCGAAATCGACAGCGGAATATCCCGCAGCCACAGCGCCATGATCCCACCGGTCAAGGCGAACGGAATCCCGGTGAATACCAGCAGGCCGTCCTTGAGGTTGTTGAACATCATGAACAGCAAACCAAACACCAGCAGCAACGCCACCGGCACCACGATGCGCAACCGCTCGGATGCTTCCTTCAACTGTTCGAATTGGCCGCCCCAGGTGGTCCAGTAGCCCGCCGGCACCTTGACCTGAGCGAGAATCGCCGCCTCAGCCTCTTCCACGAACGAGCCGATATCGCGTCCGCGCACGTTGGCACTGACGATCACCAAACGCTTGCCGTTCTCACGACTGATCTGGTTCGGGCCAAGCACCAGGTCCAGGCTCGCTACCTGGGACAACGCAATGAAACCCAACTGTCCAGACGCATTACCCGGTACCGGAATCAACAACCGCGACAACCCGTCGATATCGGTGCGCAGCGCGTCAGACAAGCGCACGACCATGTCGAAACGCCGGTCACCTTCGTAGAGCGTGCCCGCCTGGCGCCCCCCGACAGCGACGGCAAGGGTGTCCTGCACATCGCCCACATTCAGGCCAAAACGCGCGGCTTTGTCGCGGTCGATATTGATGGTCAGCACCGGCAGGCCGGAGGTCTGTTCAACCTTGACTTCCGAGGCGCCACCGAGCTTTTGCAGGGTCTCGGCAATTTCCCCGGCGGTCTTGTTCAGCACGTCCATGTCATCGCCAAACACCTTCACCGCCACATCGCTGCGCACACCGGAGATCAACTCGTTGAAACGCAGCTGGATCGGCTGCGATAACTCGTACGCGCTGCCCGGCACAATCGCACTGGCGCGCTGGATGTCGGCGATCAGGGTTTCGCGGGACTTTCGCGGGTCCGGCCATTGGTCCTTGGGCTTGAGCATCACGTAGCTGTCGGAAATGTTCGGTGGCATCGGGTCGGAGGCAATTTCCGCAGTTCCGGTGCGCGCAAATACCCGCTCGATTTCCGGCACCTGGGCCATCAAGGTTTTTTCCAGCTGCTGTTGCATCTGCACCGATTGCGTCAGGCTGGTGCCGGGCACGCGCAAGGCCTGCTGGGCGAAATCGCCTTCGCTGAGGCTGGGGATAAATTCGCTGCCCATGCGGCTGGCAACAACGCCCGAGGCGACGATGGTCAACACGGCCAAGCCGAACACCCACGGACGACGCGCCATCACCCAGTCCAGCACCGGTGCATAGACCCGACGCGCGCTGCGCATGACAAGGTTTTCTTCTTCCTTGACCTTGCCGGTGACGAACAGCGCAATCGCCGCCGGCACGAAGGTCACCGATAGAATCATCGCGCCCAACAGGGCAATCACCACGGTAAACGCCATAGGGTGGAACATCTTCCCGGCCACCCCGGTGAGGGCGAAGATCGGCAGGTACACCACCATGATGATCAGTTGCCCGAAGATCAGCGCCCGTCGTGCTTCCTTGGCGGCGGCAAACACTTCGTGCAGGCGCTCGCTGCGAGTCAGCAGTCGGCCATGGCGGTGCTGTGCGTGGGCCAGCCGGCGGATGGCGTTCTCGACAATCACCACCGCGCCGTCGACGATGATGCCGAAATCCAGCGCGCCAAGGCTCATCAAATTGGCGCTGACTTTATTGGTAAACATGCCGGTAAAGGTGAACAGCATCGCGAGGGGAATCACCATCGCGGTGATCAGCGCGGCGCGGATATTGCCCAAAAACAGGAACAACACTGCCACCACTAAAAGAGCGCCTTCGAAGAGGTTTTTCTTCACGGTGCTAATGGCTTTTTCGACCAGGTTGGTGCGGTCGTAGACGGTGACGGCGACCACCCCCTCGGGCAGCGAACGGTTGATCGCTTCAAGCTTTTTCGCCACGGCCTGGGACACGCTCCGGCTGTTTTCGCCGATCAACATGAACACGGTGCCCAGCACCACTTCGCGGCCATTTTCCGTGGCGGCACCGGTACGCAGTTCACGGCCGATCTCGACCTGGGCGACATTGCGCACGCGAATCGGCGTGCCATCCGAACTGGTAATGACGATATTGGCGATGTCCTCGATAGACGCCAATTGCCCCGGCGCGCGGATCAGCAGTTGCTCGCCGCTACGCTCGATGTACCCGGCGCCGACGTTGGCGTTGTTGCGCTCCAGCGCGGTGACCAGGTCATTCAAGGTCAGGTTGTAGGCGGCCAGACGCTTGGGGTCGGGCGCAATCTGGTACTCCTTGGCGAAGCCGCCAATGGTGTTGATCTCGGCCACGCCCGGCACGTTGCGCAGTTGCGGCTTGATGATCCAGTCCTGGATGACGCGCAGGTCAGTCGGCGTGTAAGGCGTGCCGTCGTCCTTGCGCGCGCCCTCCTTGGCCTCAACGGTCCATAGGAAAATTTCCCCAAGCCCGGTGGAAATTGGCCCCATCGCCGTTTCGATCCCCAAGGGCAATTGCTCACGAGCGACTTGCAAGCGCTCATTGACCAACTGGCGAGCGAAGAACAGGTCGGTGCCGTCCTTGAAGATCACCGTGACCTGGGACAACCCGGAACGTGACAGCGAACGGGTCTGCTGCAAACCCGGCAAACCGGCCATGGCGGTTTCGATGGGAAAGGTGATGCGCTGTTCGGTTTCCAGCGGCGAAAACCCGGCCGCCGCCGAGTTGATCTGCACCTGCACGTTGGTGATGTCGGGCACGGCGTCGATGGGCAATTTCTGATAGCTGGCGATGCCGACACCGGCCATCAACAGCACCGCCAGCAGCACGATGATGCGCTGCTCGATGGCAAATTGGATAAGGCGCTCAAACATGGGGAATCACTCGCGGGATCAATGGGCGTGTTCGGCCGAGCCTTTGCCCAGTTCGGACTTGAGGATGAAGCTGCCGACAGTAGCCACCTGTGCCCCGGCCTCAAGGCCCTGGCGCACTTCAACGTAGCCGTTTTCACTCGTCCCCAGTTCCAGGTGGCGGGTGATGAAACCCTCGGGCGTGCGTACAAAGACCGAGGGCTTTTCCTCGACGGTCTGGATTGCGGTTTGTGGGACGGTGACCTTGGCCTCGTAAGAATCTGTGACGAGTTGCACGTTGACGAACAAGCCCGGGCGCCACGCATCGTCAGGGTTGGCGACACTGACGCGCACGGTGGCAGTGCGGGTTTGTTCACCGAGCAGGTTGCCGACAAACGCCACAGTGCCCTGCACTTCGGTGCCCATTTCGGTAGAGCTGACGTTGACCGGTTTGCCGACCCGGACCTTGTTCAAGTCCTTGGGAAATACACCGAACGTGACCCACACGTGGGACAGGTCCGAGAGGGTGAAGGCGTTACTGGTTTCACCCACGACTTCGCCAACGCCCAGGTGTTTTTCCACGACCACGCCAGCAAAGGGCGCGCGCAGTTCGTAACGATTGCCGCCAACCAGCCCAGCACTGCCACTGAGCGCGGTCATCTTCTGGCGGGCATTGTTCAGGGCGATTTCGGCTTCTTGCAGTGTCTGGCGCGCCAACAGGTAATCCTGCTCGGCGGAGATTTTGTCTTGCCACAATTGGCGTTCGCGCTGGAAGGTGGTGCGTGCCAGTTCGACGCGTCGTTCGCTGGCCGCCAACTCGCTGCGCTGGTCGGACACCTGCTGGCTGGCGATCACCGCCAGCAACTCACCCTTCTTCACCGACTGACCGAGGTTGACCTTCACCGACTCCACCACGCCCGCCGCACGCGGGACGATGTGAGAGGTACGGTCTTCATCCAGGCGCACTTCCCCCGGTAACGTCAGCAGCGTGCCGATTGAACGCGGTTCAGCCATCGCCAGTTGAATGCCGGCCGCCTGGATCTGCTGTTCGGTGAGTTCGAGTGCGCCCTCTTCTTCGTCGGCCCTGGTGAGGCCGGACAGCATCAGGCCCAGGGCGACGGCGAGTGCGACGCCGTGTCGGTTCTTCATAGTGGACTCCAAAGAGAATCAAAAACGGGCGAGATCGCCGTAAATCCGCTCGATACGCACCCAGGCGTCGGTGGCCTGGGCGGTGGCAGTGAGGTATTGGGTGCGCGCCGCGATCAGGGTGCGCTGGGCGTCCAGCACGTCGAGGAAGCTGAACTTGCCCATTTCGAAACCACGGGTGGCGCTGTCCACCGCGCTTTGGGCGGCGGGCAGGATCTGCTGATTGAATACGCGCACCTCGGTATTCGCGGACTGCCACAGGTCGACGGCCTGGCGGGTTTCGGTACGCAGGCGCAGTTCGGTGGCGTTGCGCAGGTCGCGAGCCTGGTCGGCGCGACGCGTCGCGGCGAGTACATTGCCCTGGTTGCGGTTGAACAACGGGATCGGCATCGACACACCGACCAGGTTCACCCGTTCACGCACGCTGGCATCGTATTGGCTGCCGATGGACACATCGAGGTCGGGAATACGCTGGGCTTTTTCCAAGCCGATGCTGGCTTCGTATTGCAGGATGCTCAGTTCGGCCAGGCGCAACTCGGCGGTTTGCTCAAGGCGTGCCAGCAACTGGGTGGCTGACGGCACGGCCAGTGTGGAAGGGTTTCGTGTGGCGACGGCCTGGAAGTTCGGCGCCGCGCTGCCAGTGCTGGCGGCCAGGCGACGATAGGCATCGGTGAGGCCCATCTGCGCGCGGTCACGTTCCAGGCGAATCTCCGACAACTGCACTTGGGCCCGCGTGGCCTCCACCGGCGAGGCTTTGCCTGCTGTCACCCGACCGTTGGCGACAACCAGCCCGCGTTCGGCCACCGTCATGGAACGCTGCGCCAGGTCGAGGCGCTCCTGTGCGCGCAGCGCACCATAGTAGTTGTCGATGACTTCGGCGCGCAGGCTGTTGCGCCGCTGCTCCAACGTCAATGCGGCGGCGTCCTGCACACGGGACGCGACGTCGATACGCGCCCCCCGTTTGCCGCCCAGTTCCAGGGCCTGGCTGATCTTGATGCTGGTGGTGCGGGAGTCGCGGCGGGTGTCTTCCACATCCCAGGAAGCCACCGGGTTGGGGATCAAACCGGCCTGCTGACGCCCGCCCTGGGCGATGTCGATTTCCCATTGCGCGGCCGCCAAATCGGGGTTGTTGGCGAAAGCGGTTTGCAGGGCTGAATCGAGGGTCAGGGTTTGTGCCTGGGCGGCGCTGGCAACCACCCACAACACACCCGCTCCGAGAAGTTTTTTAACGGAAATTGCCATAACAAGAGTTCCACGCCCATGAAGTACAAGCGGGGGCAATGTAGCCGTCGCGACTTATCAAGGCGGTGGAGCAAAGATTACAAATCCGACAGCAATGGCTCTGCGGCGGGCATCACCGCCTCTTACCGCTGATCGCACCAAAACGGCACATAAGCACTTGGCCAACGTCGTATCAGGTATGCTTTTCGAGCAGGAAACAAAAAGAAACAATTTTCCCGACCTGTTCGATGAGGAGCCCTGTTTTGGAGTTATCGACTGCCGTGTGGATGGTTCACGACACCCGCCTTATGTTCTGTGTACTGCTGGCCATCGCCAGCATCATCGTGCTGATCAGTGCGACCAAATTGCCGCCGTTCCTGTCGATCCTGATCGGTACTTTTATCGCCGGGGTCGGCGCCGGGCTGCCGCCCGAAGAAGTGGCCAAGGCGTTCAGCAAAGGCGCCGGGGCGATCCTCGGTGAAGCCGGGATCATCATCGCCCTGGGCTCGATGCTCGGCGCACTGATGGCGGAGTCGGGTGCTGCCGACCGTATCGCCACCACCTTGCTCGGGTTGGGCAAGGGCAAGGCATTGCCCTGGGTGATGGCGCTGGTGGCCATGGTGATCGGCCTCCCGCTGTTCTTCGAAGTGGGCTTGGTGATGATGGTGCCGATCATCTTGGTGATGGCTAAACGCTCGAACCAGCCGCTGCTGAAAATCGCGATCCCGGCGCTGGCGGGCATGACCACCCTGCATGCCCTGATGCCACCGCATCCGGGGCCGCTGATCGCAGTGAGCGCGTTGCATGCCGACCTGGGGTTGACCATGTTGCTGGGCTTCTGCCTGGCAGTGCCGGCGGTGATCCTGGCTGGCCCGATCTATGGCAACTGGCTGTCCAAACGTCTCCACGTAGACGAGCCGGCCGACATCGGCGCGCTGTTCAGCGCACCACCCAAGGCACCGCGCCAGCCAAGCTTTACCGTGTCATTGCTGATCATTCTGCTGCCGGTGATCCTGATGCTGGGCAGCACCTTGGCCAAAGTCGCGCTGCCGGCTGAAAGCGCCATCGGCCTGACCCTGAAATTCCTCGGCGAACCGCTGATCGCCCTCGGCCTGGCCGTGATCGCCGCCGTGATCTGCCTGGGCTGGGCTGCCGGCATGCCACGCGCGGAAGTCGGCAACACACTGCGTAAGGCCCTCGCGCCCATCGCCGTATTGCTGCTGACCATCGGCGCTGGCGGTGGTCTCAAGCAAACGCTGCTGGATGCCGGCGTGAGCCAGACCATCAGCAAGGTCGCCGAAGGCGCGCACATGCCTTACCTGCTGCTGGCCTGGTTGATCGCCGTGGCGTTGCGCCAGGCAACCGGCTCGGCCACCGTCGCGACCACGACCACCGCAGGCATCCTCGCGCCGATGATGGCCGGGCTCGCAGCGACCCAGAGTTCGTTGGTCGCGCTGGCGATTGGCGCCGGCTCAGTGTTCTTTTGCCACGTCAACGACGCCGGGTTCTGGATGGTGCGTGAGTACTTTGGCCTGCAGTTGAAGCAGACGATCTGGGTGTGGTCGGTGTTGCAGACTATTGTGTCCGTGGTGGGCCTGGTCGGTACGCTGCTGCTCTGGCACTTCCTGACCTGAGCCTTAGGCAGCCAGGGTGTGGCGCTTACCGAACAGCGCCACACTTACTACGCCCACCGCCCCCATCACCACGCAGTACCCCACGCAAATCCACGGGCTGGTCGGCATCAGCGCAATCAGCAACAACGGCGTGGTACTCGCCCACAGCGCGTAGGCAATGTTGTAGGTAAAGGAAATTCCCGACACCCGCACCTGCGCTGGAAACAGGCCGACCATCACCGATGGCACCGCGCCTACTACTCCGCAACTCAAGCCCGCTACGGCGTACGCCGCACCCAGCCAGATACCGCCGCTGATCAGGCTGGCGTACAGCACCGCAATCCCCACCGGCAGCAACAGGCTGTAGACGAGCACCGCGCGCCAGGCGCCGATGCGGTCGACCAGCAAGCCGGCCAGCACACAGCCGATATTCAGGAACACGATACCCAGGGCGCTCAAGGCGAATGTGTGGCTGGGGCTCATGCCGAACGTTTTCTGCATCATGGTCGGGGTGATGACCACCAGCACCACAACGGCAGAGGTGAGCACGCAGGTGAGGATCATCGCCGGTAGCAACACGGCGCGATGGTCACGCAGCACGGTGCGCAGAGGGAGTTCGGCGGCGGCCTGGCGGCGGGCCTGCATTTCGAGGAACACGGGGGTTTCGCTGAGCCAGCGACGCAGCCACACGCCGATCACACCGAACACGCCGCCGAGCAGGAAGGGAAAGCGCCAGGCGTAGTCAAGGATTTCGACCGGGGTGAAGACTTGCGCCAGCAGGGTCGCCGTCAGTGCGCCGAGCAGGTAACCGAAGGTCAGGCCGGCTTGCAGAAAACCCAATGCGTAACCGCGATGGTGGGTCGGCGCGTGTTCGGCGACGAAGGTCCAGGCACTGGGCACTTCACCGCCCACCGCGGCGCCTTGCAGCACGCGCAACGCCAGCAGGATCAGCGGTGCGAAATAACCGATTTGCGCGTAGGTCGGCATGATCCCGATCAGCAGGCACGGCAGCGCCATCATCAGGATGCTCAGGCTGAACACGCGCTTGCGCCCCAGATGATCGGCAAAGTGCGCCATCAGGATGCCGCCCAGCGGGCGCGCCAAGTAACCGGTGACGAAAATGCCGAAACTTTGCAGCAGGCGCAGCCACTCAGGCATTTCCGGCGGAAAGAACAGCTGGCTCAAGGTCAACGCGAAAAAAACGAAGATGATGAAGTCGTAGATTTCCAGGGCACCGCCCAGGGCGGCCAGGCCCAGGGTTTTGTAGTCGGAGCGGGAAAAACGCTGCGCCTGTGCAGGAAAGGTGGCAGTCATGTGAAGACTCGGCAGACAAACAAAATGGCGTGCAGGTTATGAGCTGAACCCAGTGATGGCAATCGCGACAGATATATTTGTTTTCCTCATGGATCGATGAAGATAACTGCATTCCCATATCAATGGCCGTAGCGGAACATGCCGGGAAATAGCCTTCACCCTAATAACTATAAGAGGAAAGACTCGTGGCCGACGCTATCGAAGAAAGCCGCTATGCCCGATTTGCCCTGCGCTGCTCCAACTTCGCCGAACGCTGGTTTCCAGACTCCTGGGTGTTTGCGGCACTCGCCGTGATCATCGTCGCCGTGGCGACATTGGGCATGGGCGCCGCGCCGACCGAAGCCGCCAAAGCGTTCGGCGACGGGTTCTGGAGCCTGATTCCATTCACCATGCAGATGGCCTTTGTGGTGATCGGCGGTTATGTGGTCGCGAGTTCTCCGCCAGCGGTGAAACTGATCGACCGTCTGGCGCGTATCCCCAAGAACGGTCGCTCGGCCGTGGCCTGGGTAGCGTTGATCTCGATGGTCGCCTCCTTGCTGAACTGGGGCCTGTCCCTGGTATTCGGTGGTTTGCTGGTGCGGGCGCTGGCACGTCGTACGGATTTGCGCATGGATTACCGCGCAGCCGGTGCAGCCGCTTACCTGGGGCTTGGTGCCGTATGGGCGCTGGGGCTGTCATCGTCCGCCGCGCAGTTGCAGGCCAACCCGGCCAGCCTGCCGCCGTCGATCCTGTCGATCACCGGCGTGATCCCGTTCAACGACACCATTTTCCTATGGCAATCCGGCGTGCTGTTGCTGGCATTGATCGTGGTCTCGCTGATCATTGCCTACGCCACCGCCCCCGGCCCGAACAGCGCACGTGATGCCAAGGCCTGCGGCGTCGACCCGGCGTTCAACATGCCCAAGCTGCAGGCGCCGACCCGCCCCGGCGAATGGCTGGAACACAGCCCGTTGCTGACCGTCCTGCTGGCATTGCTGGCGGCCGGTTGGTTGTTCCATGAGTTTTCAACCAAGCCGGCGATCAGCGCGATCTCGGGGCTGAACACCTACAACTTCCTGTTCATCATGGTTGGCGCCCTGCTGCACTGGCGCCCGCGCAGCTTCCTCGATGCAGTGGCCCGTGCGGTGCCCACCACCACCGGCGTGCTGATCCAGTTCCCACTGTACGGTTCGATTGCCGCGCTGATGACCGTGGTCAAGGGCGGTGACGGCCAGACCCTGGCGCACCATATCTCGCTGTTCTTCACCTCCATCGCCTCCCACGACACCTATGCATTGTTGATGGGCGTGTACTCGGCGGTGCTCGGCTTCTTTATCCCGTCGGGCGGCGGCAAGTGGATCATCGAAGCGCCTTACGTGATGCAAGTGGCCAATGACCTGCAGTATCACCTGGGCTGGGCGGTGCAGATTTACAACGCGGCCGAGGCGCTGCCGAACCTGATCAACCCGTTCTACATGCTGCCGTTGCTGGGCGTATTGGGGTTGAAGGCGCGGGATTTGATTGGCTTCTCGTTTGTGCAGTTGCTGGTGCACACGCCGTTGGTGCTGTTCCTGCTGTGGGCGCTGGGGACGACACTCAAGTACCTGCCGCCCGTGATGCCGTAAACGCTTCTGTCACATCTCCTGCCTAAGCTTCACCCCAGGCCCGGCACGCTTCCGTCACCTTGATCGGCACGCCACCGATCAAGGTGCACAGGATTGCAGTGCAGCGCGGCCACGCTACAAAACCCATGAGTCACCCTCAGAACTTTTATGCCCTAAGGCCTCGCCTTATAGACTGAACCGTTCAAGTTTTGCCATATTTGCCGCCTCTTCACCGAAACATCCAGCAACAAATAAACTAAAAACAGCCGCGAGAAGCCTCGGATGACCAACGAAACAGAAGACCAGAATTCCGTAAAAAAGCCCTCCGACACCCTCCCCGACTCCAGCCGTCGACGCTTTTTAGGCGGCGTTGCCGTGCTTGGCGCCGGGGCGACCCTGAGCGCCTGCGGCAGCCCGGCGGATCAGCCAGGCCCGGTCACCCAACGTGATCTGACGCCTGCCGAACTGGACAAGGCCCTGCACGACAACGTGAAGAATGTGGTGGTGATCTACGGCGAGAACCGCAGTTTCAACAACCTGTTTGCCGATTTCCCTGGTGTGGAAAGCCCGCTGTCCGCACTCAAACCCGCCGACTACCAGCAACGCGACCGCGACGGCAGCCTGCTGGACACGCTGCCGCAAGTCTGGGGCGGCGTGACTCAGCTTGGGCCGCAGACGATTGACGGGGTGGTTTACCCCAGCGCCACCCAATATCAGGAGCACTTGCCCAACGCACCTTACGCACTGAAAGGTCCGAACGGCGAAGACCTGCCATTGAGCCTGGTCACCCGCGACCTGTGGCACGTGTTTTACCAGAACCAGATGCAGATCAATGGTGGCAAGAACGACAGTTTTGTCGCCTGGGCCGACTCGGGTGCGCTGACGTTTGGTCACTACCCGCAAACGCGCTACTCATTGCGCTTGTGGGACGTCGCCAAAGAGTTCGTGCTTTGCGACAACTTCTTTCAAGGTGCCTTTGGCGGCTCGTACCTCAACCACCAGTACTTGATCAGCGCTCAGGTGCCGTTTTACCCGGACGCCGCCAATTCCGTGGCCAAATCCCAGATCGCCACGCTGCAGGGCGACGACCCGACCGGCACGCGCCTCAAGCCGCTGGACCAATCCCCGGCCAGCGCCATGACCGGCCCCCCGCAATTCGGCCCCAGCGCACTGACGCCGGACGGCTATGCGGTCAACACCATGGCACCTCCCTACTGGCCGACCTGGATCCGCGATCCCGAGCGCCCGGACTACGCCAAGCCCGATCTGCCCAGCGTGCTGGTGCCGCAGTCCCACGAACACATTGGCGATAAGCTGTCGAAGAAGAACGTCGATTGGGCCTGGTACGGCGGTGCCTGGCAGGCCACGATCGACGAGCACAAGGATTCGCTGGCCATTCCAAAGATCCCGAGCTTTCAGTACCACCACCAGCCGTTCAATTACTTCAAGCAGCAAGGCCCGGAAAACCGCGTTGAGCGCAACAAACGCCTGCGCGATGGCGGCCTGGGCGATGAGCCGAGCACCAACCGCTTCATGGCGGATGCCCTGGCCGGAACACTGCCGGCGGTGACGTTCTACAAACCCCAGGGCAACCTCAACATGCACGCCGGTTATGCCGACGTGGCTTCGGGCGATCGCCATATCACCCGCGCCCTGAAAATGCTGCAGGAAAGCCCGCAGTGGAAAAACATGGTGGTGATTATCACGGTGGATGAAAACGGCGGCTGGTGGGACCACGTCGCACCGCCAAAAGGCGACCGTTGGGGCCCTGGCACACGGATTCCCGCGATTGTGGTCTCGCCATTCGCGCGCAAGGGCACGGTGGACCATACGGTTTACGACACGGCGTCGATCCTGCGGTTGATCACCCGGGTGTTCCAATTGGAGAAACTGGACGGCCTCAAGCTGCGCGACGACGCGATGACGGCCCGTGGCCAGAAGCCCATGGGTGATTTGAGCAACGCCTTGCAGTTCAACCTGTAGGTTTTCTTATCCAATAGCGACATGCACGGTGATTTAGCACGCGGTTTCCCTGGTCAACCGCTACTGTGTGCACGTGGGCTTTCACCCCGCGCAGACGGGCTTTCGCTGACAAGGAATCGAGTATGTTCAAACCGAACAGGTTGTCATTCACCCTGGCCGCACTGCTGTCCAGTGCGGCCGTACAGGCCGACATCGAGGTGCAACTGGGCAGCACGCAACGTGTGACCCAGTTGTTCGCGTTCCCCAATAACTGCAACGTGATCTGCTTCCGGCCGTGGACGCTCGAGCAGACTGCCGAGCATTATTTGAACCAGAGCCTGCAGCGTGACGGTTACAACCGCGCCAAGGTCAGCGTCAAAACCCGTGACGGGCAGGTGTCGGCGACGTTCACCGGCGTGCCGGACGGCTACGGCCAGCCCTTGACCACGCTACTCAACACCGCTGACCTGGCCTACCAAGGCGCGAGCAAGCTCAACAGCGACGGCAAATGGGCCTATAACTGGTACCTGTTCCTGCCGCTGGGCATGGCCCTGGAGAACCGCAAAAGCATCGAGTTGCTGCACTTCCCGCCGGATTACTCGCTGACCCAGGCCCAGGACTACCTGGAATCGGCCACCACCGACCGTTGGGCCACCCTGCTCACGGAGAACGGTATCCCGGCTACTGAAACACCGGCTTACCAGACCATCATTGATATCGCGCCCATCGCCGCGCCGTCCAACGCGGGCAAGGACCTGGAAACCGTCTACGGCTACTTCACTGAATACCAGACGCGCATGGTCCAGGAACTGAGTCTGCCGGCCAAAGGAGCGTTGCCGATGGTGGCGTTCGGTGCACCGGTGCGCAGCTGGATCAAGCAACAATACGGGCAGACCGTGGCGGTGCTGGGCCTGGCGCAGATCAGCCCGGTCGCCGGCAAGACCGTCCCGGTGCTGGGCGCCAACCACCCGAGTTACATTTGGTATGCCGCGAGCCCCGACACTTACGACGGCAACGAGCAGAAAGCCGACGAGGCCGGGTTGAAGGTGATGGGCCAGGATCTGAGCGCCGCCTGCTGGCAAGCCGGGATGGGGCAGAAACCGGCAAGCGATCCGAATGTGTTGCTCAAGGCGTGCATGAACACCTGGCAGGTCACACGCAAGGAGCAAACCTGCGAGTTGTTCTATACCTCGGTGCGCAACCTGTCCACGGAGGAGGCCAACGCCAAATGCGCCACGCCGGCCATCAAGACCCAGTTGAAACAACTGAAGAACGCGGCCCCCGCACCGGCCATTGCGGCGCCGGCGCTGTAGTTCGCACAAAAAAGCCGATTTGACTGTCAACATTGACAGTAGCAATCGGCTACCTGTTCAGCGAGTCTTGAGCCGCGTCCAACAGCTGCAAGACTGGTAGTCAGCCCCACCCTCTGGTCGATGCAGCCTAAGCCAGGAGAGTTATGAAGACTCAAGCCATGGATAAGGCTAGAACCGCGGTAAGTGACTGCCTTTACCCTTTCAAATCAGAGCTGGCAAAAGGACAAGGCTACCCGTCGAGCACGCAATTCGAGGTCATACAGGCCCCCGGCGGCAGGGTTGCCGGGGTCAAGACTCTCGCGGCCTTTGACGGGCGTGTATGCATCGCCAGGATCTCCGGCTACGTCTTGAGCGAGCGACGCCTGCACACCTTGCAGCTGTCGCCGCGCATCCACCTCTACGACTGTTGGTTCAGTGGGCTGCTGTCGCATTCGTGCAAACCGAACGTGTTTCTCGACGTGCACTACCTGGAGGTCTGGGCCCTGCATGAAATCCCTGCCGGCGCCCTGCTGACCATGGATTACGCGGTGACCGAAGACGCGCTGTTCCGACAGTTCGCCTGCCAGTGTGGCGAACTCAACTGCCGGGGCTGGATTACCGGCCGTGACGAGCCGCTGAACGCCGAGGGGCAGGCGTTCATGGCCCGGTGGCGCGAGCGCAAACGCCCTTAGGCTTCACCCAACGGACGCAGGCGATACTGCGGCGGCAGCTGCTCGAAACCACTGATGGTGGTGTTCAAGCTCTTCCAGCGGCCATCCTTGATGCCGTAGATGCAGCCATGGATCGACAGGCTCTGCCCACGGTGCCAGGCGTTTTGCACAATGCTGGTATGGCCAACGTTGGCCACTTGCTGGATCACATTCAGCTCGCACAGGCGGTCGACGCGCTCTTCTTCGGTCGGCAGCTGGGCCAGCAGGTCACGGTTTTCGTAATAAAGATCACGAATGGTGCGCAGCCAGCCGTCGATCAAGCCGAACTGCCGGTCTTGCATCGAAGCACGCACGCCGCCACAGCCATAGTGGCCGGTGACGAGAATGTGTTTGACCTTGAGCACGTCCACCGCGTACTGGATCACCGACAGGCAATTGAGGTCGGTGTGCAGCACCACGTTGGCCACGTTACGGTGCACGAACAGATCACCCGGCAGCATGCCGACGATTTCGTTGGCCGGGACGCGGGCGTCGGAACAGCCTATCCACAGGTATTCCGGGGTTTGTTGGCGGGCGAGCTTGGCGAAGAATTCGGGATCTTCCTGTTTGATCGCGTCCGCCCAGCGTTCGTTGTTATCAAGCAGGTCTTGTAGTTCGTTCATCAGGGAAAGCCTCAGGAATGATGCGCAGTTTTGTGACTGACAACCCTTCGTCCAGGTCACGCCGCACGCAAATTAGCTTGAATCTTTGGGACGCGCAGCCTGTCCACACACTATAAGCCCCACAGTATGAGGATTGGCCATGACTGAATCACGACGTCCCTACGGCGCTACGCAGCCTGAACCCATTGACGACAACGAAGACCGGATGGGCTCGATGCGCGAGCTGGATTTTGACGAGGAAGCGCCTACGGCAGAGATTGGCGATGAGATTCCACCTCGTGAGCGCGAGCATCTGATGCCCGAAGAGCGGGTGCGTGAGGCCGGGATGACGGGCGCTTCGACGGCGGATCATGAGTCTACGGATGATGACATGAGCCCGGAAACGCTGATCCATGAAGACGGTGCGCGGGATGCCCAGGAAGCCGGTGAAGGCGAGCAGGCGGATTGGGACTTGAGTATCGTCGATGAAGATGAAATTGGCGGCGGGAATGGGTTGGATGAGGCAGAGCTGGCCGACCTTGATCCGATTGACGGCAACCGCTGAAAAAACGCGGTTCAACAGGTGGGAGCGAGCTTGCTCACGAATGCGGAGTGCCAGTCGACCGATATCTTGACTGACACACTGCTTGCGCGAGCAAGCCCGCTCCCACATTTGGATTTGTGGTTAATCCACCAACGTGCAGGCCATGACGACCGCGTCTTCGCGGCCCCCGATGGCAGGGTAGTAATCTCGACGCCGGCCAATTTCATTGAAGCCATAGCGCTCATACAGGCGGAACGCGCCAGTATTGCTGTCACGCACCTCCAGGAAGCACTCACGTGCACTGGCGGCGTAGGCACGGGACATCAAGTGTTCCAACAGCGCCAGGCCAAGGCCGCGGCCCTGATTCTCCGGCTTTACGGTGATGTTCAACAGGTGCGCTTCGTCGAGGATGATCTGCACCACGCCATGCCCCACCTGCTGCTCCCCTTCGAACATCAGCCAGATCTGGTACTTGCCCAGCCCATCGAGAAAAATGCCACGGGTCCAGGGATGGCTGAACGCCGCGTATTCGATTTTCAGCACGGCGTCGAGGTCAGCCTCGGTCATCGGGCGGAAGGATAAAGCCTCACTCATCGGTTGTTTTCCAGCGCGCCATCAGCCGGCGCATGGCTTGCCAGACATCAGCCTTACGCTGTGGCTCTTCCATTAATAATTCCAGGCCCGGCAGGGCCCATACCGAACCCAGGCCTTCGACCTGCAGTTCGCGATACCAGGCTTCGGCATTGGCTTCGCCGGCAAAGCGCACGGCGGGCAGGCCGATCAGCCACAGGCACACACAGGGTTCGTCCTCCAGGCGTGCCGACACAAAACCTTGCACAAAATCCCGAGCGGCTTCCGGGCCCTGGTCCATGTTGCCGCGGACCAGAAGCGGCCAGCGCACCGGGTCGCCGACGATCTGCGGGCTGTCGGGCAGGCCGGCGGCGCGCAGCATGTCCTTGAGCAGCATGTAGGCAGGGTCGCGGGTCTGGAAACGTTCGCCGGTGGGCAATTCCACCAGCAGCAGACAGCGTCCGGCACGCAGCAATTGCAGGGCAAAACGCGGTGGCGGCACCACCGGGGCCTTGACCACCGGCGCCGCCTCTTCCACCACCTTGGCGGCCTTGGTCACCGGCGACGGACGCGGCACTTCGACCTTCGCCCGTTCGACGACCGGGCGCGTCTCAGGCGCAGGCTTGACCACCGCCACCGGCGCGGCCGCCTCCTCGCCCGACGACTCGAACGCCTCAAAGGGCTCAAGCGCCTGCAACAGCTCCGGCCGCGACGGCGCGGCAAACGGCAGTTCGGTGCGGGGCAGCCAGTTGACCACCTGCATGGCGGTCAAGTAAGCGCGACGTCGGGACTCGATAAGCACAGCTCGGCCACTTGTGGATAACTAAAGAGCGGGGATTCTACCGCTGTTCGGCAACAATCGCCCACTGCGCACTGACCGGCTGTGGATAAATCCCGCGCCCGATGCAGTACAATCGCGACTTTTAATCGCCAACCAGCCGGCCATTCCCATGATCGAACCCAAGCGCGTCCTGCGCGCCCTCGCCGAACACTGGGCCTTACTTGAGCCACTGTGCGAACACTTCGACCAAGGCACCCTGAGCCTGGGTGAACTGCGCGCACAATTGGCCGCCCAACAACTGGACAGCACGCCCCAGGACATCACCAGCCTGCTGGACGTGTGGATTCGCCTGGATATCCTGGTGCCTGTCGCCAAGAGCCCGAACCGTTTCGAGCTCAACGCACAGATCCACGACTTCCTCGCCTATCTTCGCAAGGAGCACCGGCTTGGCCTGTGCCTGGAAATCGAAGCCTACCTGCGCCACCTTGAGCGCCTGGCGGGTTATATCCAGGACGCCTTCGACATCCGTGATGGCCACGACCTGGCCCGCCAACTGCGCCTGCTCGACATGCGCGTGCGGGACGTGCTGAAAAAACTCGCCAACGACGAACAGGCCCTCGCTGCCGTGGCCGACCGCGCCAAGACCAGCGACCGGCAGATCCCGTTGCGCCAGCGTTACGCGGAGGTGTTGGCCACCTGGGACGAGTACGTCGAACCGATGATCCAATTGGTGAACGCCGACGGCGCGTTCGAGCAAGGCGTGCGCAAGGTGGAGAATGTGCTGCTGCGCATGCTCACCGAGCAACAGCGCCTCGGCCACCTGGTGGATGACGACATGCTGCTGCGCACTCACGCGCGCATCCTCGAAATGCAGACCAGCGCCCAGCTGACCTTGCGTCACGCCCGCGAGCTGTTGCTGCCACTGCGTGAAGAAGCCCGCCGACACAATGCCGTGACCCGTGGCGCGGCGCTGGCGCTGTCGGCGATTCGCCGCAAAGGCCTGGACGCGGTGCCGCAAGCGGCGATGCCGATGTTCACCCGGCCGCAAAGCACGTTTCTCGGCAGTGCCAGCCAGGTCGAAGCCTATGTGTACGCCCTGGCGAATTTCGAGCCGAAACCGGCGCGTTTCCCCAAGGCGCACAAGTCCCACAAGGGCGACGCCCAGCGCGCACCGCGCACGGTCAAGGAGATGCTCGAGCGCTGCGAAGACGCACTGCCGATGCCGGATCTGATGACCTGGCTGCTGGAACAGGAACCGGACGGCGCCACCGACGAATTGCTGTACTGGTTCTCGCGCCTGTCCCGCGAAAAACGCTTCAAGCGCGAGCGCCTGGAACGCCGCGATTACCACACACACGAGCACCAGGTCAGCCTGCGCTCATTCGCCCTGCTCCCGGCTGGATCCGACGTCGCCGAGCACTCTGCGAGTACACCTCATGCATCTTGATCTATCCGAACTGTCCCAGCTGGCGCCGATCTTTCGCGAGCTGTTCAAGGGTTACCACGTCAGCCGCCGCGACCCGGAGCTGTACGCGCAACTGTCGAACTTCCAAGACCAGTACCGCACGCTGTTCAAGGCTTTGGGCTTTGAGCTGGTCTGCGATACCCGCGGCTTCTACTACTTCGTGCCGGACACCGCCGTGGCCGCCGCGCAGGTTAACAAGACCGCCCAGCGCCTGGCGTTGTTCACCTTCATCATCGTCGAGCACCTGGCCGATCAGGGCCGTGACCCGATTGCCGTGCTGGATGGTGGCAGCCTGGGCCGTGATGAACTGCCGTCGCTGCTGGAGAAGTACCGCGACCTGTTTATCCAGGCCGAAGTGCAGACCCAGGAAGAGCTCGAAGAGAAAATCATGCGCCGCATGACTCAACTCGGGTTCGCCAGCGAAGACAACGGCATCTATCGCTTCCTGCCGCCAATGCACCGTTTCCTCGATGTGTGCCTGTCGGTGCAGCAGGACCGCGATCTTGCGGCCAGCATCCATAGCGTGTTGCCGCTGCCGGCACCGGTGATCATCGACGAAGACAGCGATGAGAAATTGCTGAAAACCGATGACCCGCTGGACTTGAGTGACTTTGCGGACGAAAGCGAAGAAGACGCCCTGGCCCGCGCCATTGCCGAAGAACAGGAGACCGACGCATGAGTAAGGAACGCTACGGCATCCGCCGCTTCGCCCTATTGAACACCGCCGGTTACAGCCTGGGCCTGTTCCCACTGGAAGAACCGCTGTCGGTGTATGGCGCGAACAACCTGGGTAAATCCGCGTCGATCAACGCCTTGCAGTTCCCGATCCTGGCGCGCATGTCGGACATGAGTTTCGGCAAGTACACCCTGGAGCAATCGCGGCGTTTCTATTTCGCCACCGATACCAGCTACATCCTGGTGGAGGTCTCTCTACCCCACGGCCCGCACGTGATCGGCGTGGTCGGTCGCGGCCCGGGCGGTGGTTTCGGTCACCAGTTCTTCGCCTATGCCGGCAAGCTGGACTTGGCCCACTACCAGAAGAACGACACCTGCCTGCGCCAGAAGGAGCTGTTCACCAACCTTGAGCGCGAGGGTTTGAAAGCCTACGAACTCAAGCCCGATGAGCTACGTCGTTTGCTGGTGGGCGGCCATACGTCGATTCCGCTGGACTTGACCCTGATTCCGCTGCGCTCCACCAGCGAACAAAGCCTGAAGACCTTCCGCGCGCTGTTTATCAACCTGCTGCACATGCGGGAAATCACCGCGGCCAAGCTCAAGCAGCTGTTCCTCGATGCGTTTGAACACAGCCTGCGTTCCGGCAGCGTGGATTACATCGCTGCGTGCGAAGAAGCCTTCCGCGATGTAAGGCGCATGGAGCAGGACTACAACTCCTTGGTCGCCGCCGGTCCATTGGTCGAAGCGCTTTCCAACGGCGTGAAACAACGCGACATCCTGCGCGGCAAATTGCATCGCCTGTCACCCTTGCTGGATTCGTTGCTGGGCACCTGGTCGGACTACGCCAGTGCGCGCAAGGAAGAACTGACCATTCAGGCCGAGCATTACCGTAACGAGCAGGACGCGCTGCAGAATGACCAGCGCGGCGGCACCCAGGAATTGATGCGCCTGGAGCGTGAGATCAGCGGGATCCAGCGTTGGCTGGGTGAGCTGTCGGTGCTCAAACATCGCTTTGCGCTGGTGGATGACGTGAAGGTGCTAGAGCAACAGCTGCTGGCAGCCAAGGATGCTCACGATGAGCTGGCGGGCGCATTGGCGCAGTCGCGGCAGTTCAGCGCCGAGGATCTGGACGAGCGCCTGCGCGACCTGGAAAAGCGCCTGAAGTCGGTCAAACAGCAGCTCGACCATGCGGACAACAACAGCTACGCCAAGCTGCGGGAAGAATTCTCACAGCAAGATGTCGAGCGTCTGATGCGTCTGTTCAACAGTTCGTTGTTCAGCCTGCCGTTGGGCGAGCATGGCATCACGCTGGACGAGGATGGCCAGTGGGTCAAATCCCTGGAGCAGATCCTCGATGGCTTCAAAGGCGAACGCTTTGAAGTACCGGGGCTGTCCATCGACATCTCCCACATCGAACCGCCGGCGTTGCAGGCGCTTGCGGATCGCGCGGCATTGCGCGACCAGAAAGAGCGCCTGGAAAAAGAACTCAAGCAACTGAAAACCCAGCAGGCCGTCGCGTCTGACCGCGCTGCGAGCAAGACTCAGACCGAAGCGCTGTACCAACAGGTGCTGGATGCACAAAAGGCGCTGGAAGACTTCCGCCGTGCACAAACCCTGAGCGCGGAGGAAGGCGAGAAGCTGGAAAACCTGGCGCAGATGGAAGCAGCGCAGGATGAGTTGAAACGCTCCAGTGATGCCTTCACTGAACGCGTCCAGCAGCTGTCGGCCAAGCTGCAACTGGTGGGCCGTCAGATCGGCGATATGGAAGCCAAGCAACGCACGCTGGATGACGCATTGCGCCGTCGTCAACTGCTGCCGGCGGACTTGCCATTCGGTACGCCGTTCATGGACCCGGTCGACGACTCCATGGACAACCTGCTGCCCCTGCTCAATGACTATCAGGACAGCTGGCAAGGTCTGCTGCGCGCCGATGGGCAGATCGAAGCACTGTATGCCCAGGTACGTCTCAAGGGCGTGGCCAAGTTCGACAGCGAGGACGATGTCGAGCGTCGCCTGCAGTTGTTGATCAACGCCTATGCACACCGTACCGATGAAGCCCTGACGTTGGGCAAGGCGCGCCGTGCGGCGGTCACCGACATTGCGCGGACCCTGCGCAATATTCGCAGCGACTACGACAGCCTTGAGCACCAGTTGGCGCTGTTCAACCGTGAGATCAACAAACGCCAGGTCTCCAACCTGCAAAGCTTCCGCATCGTGCTCGCGCCGAACAAGGAAGCCCTCAAGCATATCGACCAGATCATCCACAGTGCCGGCCAGTATGAAGAAGGCGAGACGCTGTCGGTGTTCGACCTGAGCCAGAGCGCCGAACAAGACAACAAGAACGAAGAAGCCAAGGAATACCTGGCTCGCCTGGTGGCGGCCAACCATAACCAGTTGGGCCTCAAGGACTTGTTCGAGCTGGCGTTCGAAATCACCAAGGTGCATGGCCAGCCAGTGATTCACACCGACATCGATGGTGCGGCGTCCAACGGCACCACCATGACCATCAAGGCGCTGACCAACATGTATCTGTTGCTGCACTTGATGGACCGCGACCAGGCTGGGCGTGTGCGCTTGCCGTACTACCTTGACGAAGCGGCGGACATCGACGAGAAGAACCAGGCGGCGTTGCTGGAAACCAGCTTGCAGCTGGGCTTCGTGCCGATTTTGGCCAGCGTGAAGCCACAAGTATCCGCCCAGGTGGCGATCGACCTGGAAGGCGGCAGTGGGCCGAACGGGATCTATATCGACGAGGCGGACTGGAAGTACATCCGTCGCCACGATGTGGTGAAGGCGACAATGAATGTGCAGGCGGATGAGCCGGAGTTGGATGAAGTCTGATTTGTTTCGCTGAAATGCAAAAGGCCGCGATCTTCGGGATCGCGGCCTTTTTTGTCGGCGTTTATTTGCCGAGTGGGATTTTAGGCGCCCAGGTCAGCCATTCATCTTCGAACTTGTCGAACAGCGCGAAGGTTTGCTGTGGGCGGGCGGGGTTGCCCATGCGCTCACCGTCTGGGGTGGCGAAGGCGATACCGCCGGCGACCAGGGTTTCCAGGGACTCGGTGCGTACCGTCGCGCCTTTGAACAGCCCAAAGTCGAGACCAAAGCCACTGGTGTTCCAGAAGCGGCTGCCGCTGCGCACCAGGGGAGCGTACTTGGGCTCGATCAGGATGTGGATCAGTACGCGGTCAGCGGTCTGGCCCAATTCGTAGCCGGTCACTTTGCCCACGGTGACTTCTCGGTAAGTGACCGGTACGCCTTCCTTCAGTGAACCGCGGCGTGCGGCGCTGAGGGTGAGGCTCAAGCCAGCTTCCTGGTGCACGGCTTCCGGGGGTTGATCCAGCGCGACGAAACTCTTTTGTGGGCCGGCATTTTTCGCCGCTGGCAGCACTTCAATGTATTGCCCGGTGACCAGGGTTTCCAGATTAGAGGTTTTCATCAGTCCCAGCTCAGGCTTGACCACCCAGAACTGACTGCCGGCGCGGGCAATGCGGTCTGCCACTTGGGTGATACGGGCGCTGAGCAGCACCGATTGCATGTCGGCACTCAGGTCGACACTCTCAATCTTACCGACGTCCAAACCTTTGAAACGTACGGGCGTGCCAGGACGCATGCCATCGGCGCGGTCGACCTTGATGGTCACCAAGGTGCCGTGTTGGTTGGCGGCTTCGCGGTCGGCAAACAAGCGGAAACGCGGGATGCGCTTTTTCAGAGGCACGTTCGGCTCCGGGGTTTCGAAGGCGATGCCGCCGGCCATCAGGCTGGCCAGGGATTCACTCTTGACCTGGATGCCGCCTGTGAGGCCACCGGTCAGGGTGACGCCGCTGGCATTCCAGAAACGCGTCGAGCCGTTGACCAGGTTTTCGTATTCCTTCTCGATATGGACGCCGATCACCAATTGCTTGTTCTTGCGCGAGAACTGGTAGCTCTGCACCGAGCCGACCTTGACCTGCTTGTAGAGGATCGGACTGCCGACATCCAGGGAGCCGAGGTTGTCGGTGAACAACACCATGTGCAGGCCTGGTGAGCGCAGGTCCAACGGTGGAGCCTTGGCGCGGGCAACGAATTCGCGCTGTGGGGCGGTGCCTTTGTCACCAGGGCGGATGGCGATGTAATTGCCTTTGACCAAGGCTTCAAGCCCGGTGATGCCGGCCAGGGAAATCGAAGGTTTGACCACCCAGAACTGGGTGTCTTGCACCAGGTAATCCTCGGCCAGTGGGTCGAGGGTCAGTTCTGCGTTGGCGCTGGACAGGTCCGGGTCGACCTTCAGGGTTTTCAGGCTACCGACCTGGATGCCTTTGTACATCACTGGCGTACGGCCAGCTTGCAGACCTTCGAAGTCGGTGAGCTTGACCTTGACCCGGATGCCGGCTGCGGCCGCGTCAAAATCCTCGTACAAACGGAAGGGCAGGCTCGGATCCGTGGGCGGGCTGTCCTTGCGATTTTCCGGCGTGGCGAAGGCGATGCCGCCGGCGACGATGCTGGAAAGGGATTCGCTGCGGACTTTTACACCGGAGAGATTGGCGTCGATGCTGATGCCGCTGGCGTTCCAGAACCGTGTGTGTTTACGCACAAGACTGGCGTAGGTTGGCTCGATGTAGACCTTGATCTCGACCGTGCTCTGGTCTTCGGAGAGCAAGTAGCTTTTGACCTGACCGACCTGGATCTGTTTGTAGAACACCGGACTGCCACGGTTGAGCGAACCAAGGCGGTCGGCCTTGACGGTCAAGTGCAGGCCCGGTTTCGCGTCGGACAACGGCGGCTCTTCGGAGAGCGCCTTGAATTTGCGCGTGGGTTCACCGTCGCCTGGGCTGGCGGCGATGTAGTTGCCTGACACCAGGGTTTCCAGGCCGGTGATACCGGCGAGGCTAACGCTCGGTTTGACCAGCCAGAAGCGCGTATTGGTTTTGAGGTATTGGTCGACGTCCTTGTTCATCTCGATGGTAGCGATCACCCCGCGATTGTTACCCTCGTCGTCCAAGGCCAGAGCCTTGACCTTGCCCACCGGCATACCTTTGTAGACCACTTCGGTCTTGTTGACCTGGATGCCTTCGCCGCTTTCAAAGCGCACCTGGATATCGATGCCTTGTTGGGAATAGGCACGCCACCCCAGCCAGCCACCGATGATCAGGGCAATCAGGGGCAGCACCCAAATAGCCGACCAGTTGGAAGCTGGGCGGGTTTTAGCTTTAGGCAAATCACTCATGGTCGTCGTCCGACTCCGTGTTATCCCAAATCAGTCGGGGATCGAAAGTTACTGCGGCAAGCATCGTCAAGATCACCACACTGGCGAACGCTGCCGCGCCGAGATTAGCCTCGACGCTGGCAAGTCGCCCAAAGTTTACAACCGCCACCAGGATGGCGATCACGAAGATATCCAGCATGGACCAGCGGCCAATGAATTCGATAAAACGGTACATCACAATGCGTTGTTGCGCGGACAGCGGTTGGTGACGCTGCACCGAGAACAGTAGCAGACCTATGCCGACCAGCTTAAATGTCGGCACCAGGATACTGGCGATAAACACCACGGCGGCGATAGGGAACATGCCGTGCTGAACGAGTTGGATCACACCGGCCATGATGGTACTGGGATCCCCCTGCCCCAAGGAATTGATCGTCATGATGGGGAGCAGGTTGGCGGGGATGTACAAAATTGCCGCAGTGATCAGCAACGCCCAGGTGCGAGTGAGGCTATTGGGGCGCCGGGCATGGATCAACGCACCGCAGCGCGTGCAGAGCTGCTCGTCGCTATCGGGGTCTTGCTTGTTCAACTCATGGCATTCGGTACAAATCAGAATGCCTGCATCAATCGCCCGCATGATCATCCTCTCCTGACAACGCTTGCCAGATCTGGTGGGGCGACATCACCACCTCAAGCAGCACCTGAACCATTAATAAGCTGACGAAACAGACAAGACCCAGGCCCACCGTGATGGCGGCCATGTCGGCGAGTTTAACGATCGCCACCAGTACGCCCATCAGATAGACCTCCAACATCCCCCAGTCTTTCATGTGATGGTAGATGCGGTAAAACAGCAGTCCATAACTGCGGCCGATGTTCCAGCGAATGCTGAGCAACACTGCCAACTGGCAAAGCAGCTTGAGCAATGGGATACCCATGCTGCATAGGAATACCACGGCGGCAACGCCTTGCATGCCGGTATCGAACAAGCCAACGACGCCGCTCCATACCGTGTCTTCAGAGGACTGCCCAAGTAGATTGAGCTGCATGATCGGCAGAAAGTTCGCGGGGATGTACAACAGCAACGCCGCCAGCACCAAGGCGAGGCTTCGCTCAACGACGTTGTGGCGGTGAGCGTATAGCTCGTAACCGCAACGCGGGCATTGGGCTTTTTCGCCAAGGGCGAGCACTGGTTTGCGCATCAGCAAGTCGCACTCATGGCATGCCACCAGGTCGTCCAGCGGTAAATCCGACACCTCAAGGGCATCAACCGGATCGGGCATAAGTAGGGCTCGGACTCTAAAAAAAGGTTAGGTGCCTATTCTAGTGGTCTGGTTCAGAAATAACTGTGCAAATTTGTCGGGGGATTCGAGGCGCTAATGTTTTCGACCGCCCAAAACAAAACCCCTGTCTGCGTTAGCAAACAGGGGTTCTGGAATTTAATCTTGACGATGACCTACTCTCACATGGGGAAACC
>NZ_FOKB01000009.1 GCF_900111895.1 Pseudomonas simiae | reverse complement strand
GCGCCACGGATCTTGCTCATCTGGTTCAGGGCAAACACACCGAGAAACAACATCAGCGCACCAATAAACGCGAAGCCGAGGAAGGCCCTCGGAGCGATATTCATATTACGAAGCGACATGCGGGAATCCTGGGGGAGAAGCGCGATCCGTGCGGCCATCAGACGGGGTGTCCCTCTCTATCGGTCGTACGACTAAAGTCTAAAGGGGCGTGTGCGCTTTTGTCGCATCTGACGAGGGGTTTGGCCGATTCAGGAACCAGATCCGGTAAATGCAGTCACTAAGGCTCGAAAGTGCGGCCCGGCCCTTAAAAATCGGGCTGCGCGCCGGGGATAACCCTGGCATCCGAGGTGAATTTTCTTTATCGTCACCGCCCTTTGAAAAAGCCCGAGAAATCAAAATGTTAGAAGCATCCCTCAGCCAATTGGAACAACTGGTCAGCGACCTGGTACAGCAGAATCAGGATCTGCTGAGCACCAACGAATCCCTCAAGGCGGAACTGGCCCGCGCCAAGGATGAGAACGACAGCCTGCAACTGAACCTGATGGAGCAGGAAGAAAAGCACGGCGCCACTGCCGCACGTATCCAGGCGCTGGTTGAGCGTGTGAGCGCAGGGCCCGTCGGCGCATGAGTGAAGGGATAAAGGTCGTTTCGATTCTCGGAGAGGATTACTCGATCAAGGCTCCGGCCGGGGAAGAGAAAACCCTGATGCACGCCGTGACCCTGCTCAAGGCGTCCCTGGCCACCACCAAGAAGAAGTACCCGACCCTGATCGGTGACAAGCTACTGGTGCTGGCGGCGCTGAACCTGTGCGCCGAGCAGATCGAAATGCAGCAGGCGCACCAGCAGGAACTCGACCGTTACCAAGAGCAAGTCAGCGCCACGGTCGATGTGATTTCCAAGGCGATCGGAACGCCTTAGAACCACTCATCTTGCATGCCGAGGCACGTGTCATCGCGGGCCTCCAAGAGTGCCAGTTCATGATGGCAGCTCGGTACTTCCCAGGTCAGGAAGTACCGGGCTGCCTGGAGCTTGCCTTTATAGAAGGCCACATCCGCCGCATTGCCCTTGGCCAAGCCTTCTTCGGCGCGAATCGCCTGTTCCAGCCAGCGCCAGCCAATCACCGTATGCCCGAACACCTTCAGGTACAGCGCCGAGTTCGCCAGGCTGCTGTTGACCTTGCCGTGGGCGAGATCCGTCAGCAGGCCGATGGTGACGCTTTGCAGGCGGTTGACCAATTGTTCCAGCGGTTCCCTTAGTGCGGTCAGGCTTGGGTATTCCTGCGCCCGTGCGCCGGTTTCAGCAATCAGTCGTATGAGTTGCTTCAACCCCGCGCCGCCGTTCTGCGCCAGCTTGCGCCCCAGCAAATCCAGGGACTGGATGCCGTGGGTGCCTTCATGGATCGGGTTCAGGCGGTTGTCACGGTAGTACTGTTCCACCGGGTATTCGCGGGTGTAGCCATGGCCGCCGAGAATCTGGATCGCCAGTTCGTTGGCCTTGAGGCAGAACTCCGAGGGCCAGGATTTGACGATGGGGGTGAGCAGGTCCAGCAGTTCGTGGGCGTGCTTGCGCTCGGCTTCGGTTTCCAGGGTGGTGGTGTCGTCGAACAGCCGTGCAGCGTAGAGGCCAAGGTCGAAGGCGCCTTCCACGTAGGATTTTTGGGTCAGCAGCATGCGCTTGATGTCCGCGTGCTGAATGATCGAGACAGGTGCCGTTGCAGGGTCTTTGCTGTCGGGCAGACGACCTTGCGGGCGTTCGCGGGCGTACTCCAGGGAGTAAAGATAACCCGCGTAACCGAGCATGACCGCGCCCATGCCGACGCCAATACGCGCCTCGTTCATCATCTGGAACATGCAGCTCAGCCCCTGGTGCGGCTGGCCCACCAGATAGCCGACGCAATGCCCGTTGTCGCCGAAGTTCAGCGCGGTGGACGTGGTGCCGCGCCAGCCCATCTTATGGAACAGCCCTGCCAGCAGCACGTCGTTGCGCTCGCCCAGGCTGCCGTCGTCGTTGACCAGGAATTTGGGCACGATAAACAGCGAAATGCCCTTCACCCCGGCTGGCGCGTCCGGCAGCTTGGCCAGCACCATGTGCACGATGTTGTCCGACAACGGGTGGTCGCCGCCGGAGATGAAGATCTTGTTGCCCTTGAGTCGATAGGTGCCGTCAGCAGCAGGCTCTGCGCGTGTGCGAATATCCGCCAGCGACGAGCCCGCGTGGGGTTCGGTGAGGGCCATGGTGCCAAAGAAGCGGCCGTCGATCATCGGTTGCAGGAAGCGTCGTTTCTGATCGTCGGTGCCGAAGCTTTCGATCAGGTTGGCGGCGCCCATGGTCAGGAACGGATAGGAGGTGGACGCCGCGTTGGCCGACTGGAAGTGCGCGAAACAGGCTTGGGACAGTAGGGTGGGCAGTTGCATGCCGCCCGCTTCGAAACTGCGCGCTGCGTTGAGGAAGCCGGCTTCCAGGAAGGCGTCCACGGCGGGTTTCACTTCTGGAATCAGGATGGCCTTGCCGTCTTCGTAGCGCGGTTCGTTTTCGTCGTTCTTGCGGTTGTGAGGGGCGAAGTACTTTTCCGCGATGTTGCGGGCGGTGCTGATGGCCGCATCGAAGGTTTCACGGTTGTGTTCGGCAAACCGCTCGCGCTGGGTCAGACCCTCGGCATCGAGGACTTCATACAGCTCGAAAGCCAGATTGCGGGAACTGAGCAGCGTCTCGGACATGGCGGCTTACCTTTGGAGGAATTGGCCTGAGTCTAAGTGCGCGAATGGTGGGTGGATAGCAAGATTGATCTGGGTGATGGAGGAACAAAACGCGGATGGAAGCAAAGCGCGGTCAATGGGGGAGCGGGCTTACTCGCGAATGCGCGATGTCAGTCAACATCTTCATCGACTGACACACTGCTTTCGCGAGCAAGCCCGCTCCCACAATTCTGACCGTGTTGGGTCAGTTAACCGATGGTCATCAGGCTGGCATTGCCACCTGCCGCCGCGGTGTTAACACTCAACGCCCGCTCGATCACCAAGCGCTCCAGCGCAACCGCCGTCTCGCCTTGCGACAAACCTTGCACCCCGACAATCGCACCGCCACGCTGGGCCACTTGCTGGCACACCGCACGCAACTGGTCGGAATCACCGTGGTGCAGGACCGCATCGAACACAACCTCGTCCTTGGTCCAGTCGGCCACGCGCTTGATCTTCGCCTGAATCTCCTTCGGCAGGCGTGGGAACAAGGCCTTGGTCAGGTCAGTTTCAGGCCATACCGCCGAACCGCCGACGGCCAGTACCGCCGCCAGTTGCGTCAGCAGATCGCCTTCCACGTCCGCCAGGCACAGTACATGCTCGCGAGGCAGGATGGCGTAGCTGTTGCGCTCACCGGTCGGGCCGGCCAACTGGCGGGTGATACCGCTTTGCGACTGCGCGGCGAACTGGCTGCACAGGGCGCTCAGGTCGCTGAACTTGTTACCGTCGGCCCAGGTTTTCAGGGCGGTCAGCGGCTGGCTCATGGCGTCGCGCAGGCGCACGTCCGGCGCGGCCAATGCGTCGCCGCGGACGAAGGATTGCTCGATGGCATCCGTAGGGCGCGTCGACAGCAGGCGGTACAGGTACAGCGGGCCACCGGCTTTCGGGCCAGTGCCCGACAGGCCTTCGCCGCCGAACGGTTGCACGCCAACCACAGCGCCCACGATGTTGCGGTTCACATAGACGTTGCCGGCATTGACGTTGTCGATCACCTTGGCGATGGTCTCGTCGATACGCGTGTGCACGCCCAGGGTCAGGCCGTAGCCGGAGGCGTTGATCTGACCGATGAGTTGGTCGATCTCTTTACGCTTGTAGCGCACCACGTGCAGTACCGGGCCGAAGATCTCGCGTTGCAGTTCGTCGAAGCTGTCCAGCTCGATCAGGGTAGGCATCACGAAGGTGCCGCGCTTGATCTCTTCGCCATCGGCGATAGCCACCTGATACACATTGCGGCCTTTGTCGCGCATGGCCTGGATGTGTTTTTCGATGCCGGCCTTGGCTTCGGCGTCGATCACCGGGCCGATGTCGACGGACAGGCGCTCAGGGTTACCCAGGCGGCATTCCGCCATGGCGCCCTTGAGCATTTCGATGACGCGGTCTGCCGAATCTTCCTGCAGGCACAGTACACGCAGGGCCGAGCAGCGTTGACCGGCACTGTCGAAGGCCGAGGACACCACGTCGATGACCACTTGTTCGGTCAGCGCCGAAGAGTCGACGATCATCGCGTTCTGGCCACCGGTTTCGGCGATCAGCGGGATCGGACGGCCCTGGGCATCCAGGCGACCGGCGACGTTGCGTTGCAGCAGGCGAGCTACTTCGGTAGAACCGGTGAACATCACGCCTTTGACGCGATCATCACCCACCAGGCGGGCACCCACGGTTTCGCCCTGACCCGGCAGCAATTGCAGGACGCCTTCCGGAATACCGGCTTCCAATAGGATGCGCACGGCTTGCGCGGCAACCAACGGGGTTTGCTCAGCAGGCTTGGCCAGTACCGGGTTGCCGGCGGCCAACGCAGCCGCAACCTGGCCGCTGAAGATCGCCAGTGGGAAGTTCCACGGGCTGATGCAGACCACCGGGCCCAGCGGGCGGTGGGCGTCATTGGTGAAATCGTTACGCGCCTGCACCGCGTAGTAGCGCAGGAAGTCCACCGCTTCACGCACTTCGGCGATGGCGTTGGCGAAGGTCTTGCCGGCTTCGCGGGCCAGCAGGCCCATCAGCGGCTGGATCTCGCCTTCCATCAGGTCGGCGGCACGCTCCAGGATTGCAGCGCGCTCGGCGGGCGGGGTGGCCTGCCAGATCGGTCCGGCGCTGATAGCGCACTGGATCGCGTTGTCGACGTCTTCGACGGTTGCTTCTTGTACATGACCGACTACATCACGCAGGTCGGACGGGTTCAGCACCGGTGCCGCCGCTTGCTCGCTGGAGGCGCAACCGAGCATCGGCGCGGCTTTCCAGTTGTTGTGGGCGGTGGCCAGCAAGGCGCAGGACAGCGACGCCAAGCGGTGTTCATTAGCCAGGTCGATACCGGCCGAGTTGGCGCGGTCGCTGCCGTACAGGTCACGCGGCAATGGAATGCGCGGGTGCGGCAGGCCGAAGCCGCCTTCCAGCGTGGCCATCTGTTCGATGCTGGCCACTGGATCGGCCACCAGCTCCTGGATCGAGATGGATTGGTCGGCGATGCGGTTGACGAACGAGGTGTTCGCGCCGTTTTCCAACAGGCGACGTACCAGGTAGGCCAGCAGCGTTTCGTGGGTGCCGACCGGTGCGTACACGCGGCACGGACGGTTCAGCTTGCCGTCGGAAACCTTGCCTACAACCTGCTCATACAGCGGTTCGCCCATGCCATGCAGGCATTGGAATTCGTACTGGCCGGGGTAATAGTTCTGACCGGCGATATGGTAGATGGCCGACAGCGTGTGCGCATTGTGCGTGGCGAACTGCGGGTAGATGACTTCCGGCACCGACAGCAGTTTGCGTGCGCATGCAATGTAGGAAACGTCGGTGTACACCTTGCGGGTGTAGACCGGGTAGCCTTCCAGGCCTTCGACCTGGGCGCGCTTGATTTCGCTGTCCCAGTACGCGCCTTTTACCAGGCGGATCATCAGGCGATGGCGGCTGCGGCGTGCCAGGTCGATGACATAGTCGATCACATACGGGCAACGCTTCTGGTAGGCCTGGATCACGAAACCGATGCCGTTCCAGCCGGTCAGTTGCGGCTCGAAGCACAGGCGTTCCAGCAGGTCCAGGGACAGCTCCAGGCGGTCGGCTTCTTCGGCGTCGATGTTCAGGCCGATGTCGTATTGCTTGGCCAGCAAGGTCAGCGACAGCAGGCGCGGGTACAGTTCGTCCATCACGCGCTCGTACTGCGCACGGCTGTAACGCGGGTGCAATGCCGAGAGCTTGATGGAAATGCCCGGGCCTTCATAAATCCCACGGCCGTGGGACGCTTTGCCGATCGAATGGATGGCTTGTTCGTACGAGGCCAGGTACTTCTGCGCGTCGTGCTCAGTCAGCGCGGCTTCACCCAGCATGTCGTAGGAGTAACGGAAGCCCTTGGCTTCGAACTTGCTCGCGTTGGCCAAGGCCTCGGCAATGGTTTCGCCGGTGACGAACTGCTCGCCCATCAGGCGCATGGCCATGTCGACGCCCTTGCGGATCATCGGCTCGCCGCTCTTGCCGATGATGCGGCTCAGGGACGAGGTGAGGCCTGCTTCGTTGTGGGTAGCGACCAGTTTGCCGGTCAGCAACAAGCCCCAGGTGGCGGCGTTGACGAACAGCGATGGGCTGTTGCCCAGGTGCGGCTGCCAGTTGCCAGTGCTGATCTTGTCGCGGATCAGTGCGTCGCGGGTGCCCTTGTCCGGGATGCGCAGCAGCGCTTCGGCCAGGCACATCAGCGCCACGCCTTCCTGGGACGACAGGGAGAATTCCTGCAGCAGGCCCTGGACAATACCGGCACGGCCGCCGGCACTCTTCTGGTTACGCAGTTTTTCAGCGATCGAGGCCGCCAGCTTGTTGGTGGCTTCGGCCATCGGGGCCGGCAGGCGAGCCTGTTCGATTAACATCGGCACCACTTCCGGCTCAGGGCGGCGGTAAGCGGCGGTGATCGAGGCGCGCAATACGGACTGTGGCAGGATGCTTTCGGCGAACTCAAGGAAGCACTGGTGGGCGTGGTCGGTCTGGACCTCGCCTGCATCGTCGGCGTCCTTGCTGCTCAAACCATTGAGTTCGGTCAGGGTTGCACCACCCTCCAGTTTCTCCAGGTAATTGAAAATCGCCTGCTTGATCAGCCAGTGCGGCGTGCGATCAATGGAGGTCGCGGCAGCCTTCAGGCGCTCGCGGGTCGGGTCGTCGAGTTTGACCCCAAGGGTGGTCGTAGCCATTTTCTTATCCTCATGGGTGCCACTACCGAGTGGCATTAGCTGGCGGCAAGATTAGCTTTGCGCATGCAGAGGTGCAACCGGGTGCAACCCTTTTTATTCAGGAAATTTTCGATCGTGATCGGGAAAAAAACACACCGTCAACGGATTCCGCTCCGCCTTGGTGCGTTTGCTTCTGAGATCGGCTGTTCTTGCTCCGAAAAGGAGCAAAAACAAGGTGTTTTTTACAAAACACGTCAAGGTGCAACTTATTCTCGCGAAACTGGTTGCACCTTATTTGCTTTGTTGAATAGCATTCGCGGCCAAGGTGCAACCACCTCGACGGGTCGGTTCATCGGCTGACGGCTTTCCTGGGGAAACGTCAGTCATAAATGCGCGGCACGCAGTTACGTCTACCCACTACCAGTGGGTGGCCGTCTGACAGACCGCTGCTACATAAAAACAAAGCCAGGGCGTCACTCTTATGAGCGTTAGTAATCCAACCCTGATCACGTTCGTGATCTACATCGCAGCAATGGTGCTGATCGGCTTCATGGCCTATCGCTCCACCAACAACCTTTCCGATTACATCCTGGGCGGTCGCAGCCTCGGTAGCGTGGTGACTGCCTTGTCGGCCGGCGCTTCCGATATGAGTGGCTGGTTGTTGATGGGCCTGCCGGGCGCGATCTACATGTCTGGCCTGTCGGAAAGCTGGATCGCCATCGGCCTGATCGTCGGTGCTTACCTCAACTGGCTGTTCGTCGCCGGTCGCCTGCGGGTCCAGACCGAGCACAACGGTGACGCCCTGACCCTGCCGGATTACTTCTCCAGCCGTTTCGAAGATAAAAGCGGCCTGCTGCGGATCATCTCTGCCGTGGTGATCCTGGTGTTCTTCACCATTTACTGCGCTTCCGGCATCGTCGCCGGTGCCCGCCTGTTTGAAAGCACCTTCGGCATGTCCTACGAGACTGCCCTGTGGGCCGGTGCTGCAGCGACCATTGCCTACACCTTCGTCGGTGGTTTCCTGGCAGTGAGCTGGACTGATACCGTACAAGCCACGCTGATGATCTTCGCGCTGATCCTGACGCCAATCATCGTGCTGCTGGCCACCGGTGGTGTTGATACCACTTTCCTGGCCATTGAAGCCAAGGACCCGACTAACTTCGACATGCTGAAAAACACCACCTTCATCGGCATCATTTCGCTGATGGGCTGGGGCCTGGGTTACTTCGGCCAGCCGCATATCCTCGCGCGTTTCATGGCGGCGGACTCGGTGAAGTCGATCGCTAAGGCACGCCGCATCTCCATGACCTGGATGATCCTGTGCCTGGGCGGCACCGTGGCCGTGGGTTTCTTCGGTATTGCTTACTTCTCGGCGCACCCGGAAGTCGCAGGTCCGGTCAACGAAAACCACGAGCGTGTGTTTATTGAGCTGGCCAAGCTGCTGTTCAACCCATGGATCGCCGGCGTGCTGCTGTCGGCCATCCTGGCGGCCGTGATGAGCACCTTGAGCTGCCAATTGCTGGTGTGCTCCAGCGCCTTGACCGAAGACTTCTACAAGACCTTCCTGCGCAAAAACGCCTCCCAGGTTGAGCTGGTATGGGTCGGTCGCCTGATGGTGCTGCTGGTTGCGCTGATCGCTATCGCCATGGCCGCCAACCCGGAAAACCGCGTTCTGGGCCTGGTGAGCTACGCCTGGGCCGGCTTCGGCGCCGCGTTCGGTCCTGTGGTGCTGATCTCGGTGATCTGGAAAGGCATGACCCGCAACGGCGCACTGGCCGGTATCCTGGTCGGCGCGATCACCGTGATCGTGTGGAAACATTTTGAACTGCTGGGTCTGTACGAAATCATCCCGGGCTTCATCTTTGCCAGCCTGGCGATCTACTTCGTGAGCAAGCTGGGCGCTCCGACTGCGGGTATGGTCGAGCGTTTTGATGCTGCGGAAAAAGACTACAACCTCAATAAGTAATTCGCTGGGCGTTAAACGCCAGGTGAGTTGAAAAAAGGCCCGCGTCCTACGGATTGCGGGCCTTTTTTTGCGTGGGGTTTACGTCGGTCCGAAGAAGATTCAGACGTGTGAACGTAGGGTTTTACTGATTTGCTTGGCGTGTGCTCAGCAGGGCGCAAGGGTGATGCAAAATCGGCAGCCCAGCCCTCGCAGAGAAACACCGGATGTTCGCTCCTGCCAATCAAAGCGCCTTTACCCTGACCCTCGATGGGGAGCCCAGTGAATTCAAGGTATTCGAGTTCAGTGGTATCGAATCCATCAGCCAGCCTTACCGTTTTGATATCGAACTGGTCAGCGAGCAGCCCGGCCTGGACCTGGAGAGCCTGCTGCACCGGCAGGTGTACCTCGGTTTCGATGATCAGGGTCGGGGTGTCCACGGTCTGGTTTACCGAATGGCGCAAGGCGACTCCGGCCGACGCCTGACGCGGTATCAGATGACGCTTGTGCCGCAACTTGCCTATCTGGGCCACAGTAGCCACCAGCGTATTTTCCAGCACAAGACGGTGCCGCAGATTGTTGCGCAAGTACTCGAGGGGCAGGGGATCCAGCGCGACCGTTTCGAGTTCCGGCTCAGTGGCACCTACCCGGAGCGTGAATACTGCGTGCAGTTTGGCGAGACGGACCTGGCGTTCATCCAGCGGCTTTGCGCGGAGTTGGGCATTCACTATCACTTTCAGCATTCGTCGGCCGGTCATTTGCTGGTATTTGGCGATGACCAGACCGTTTTCGTCCAAGCAGACCCGCCCACGCCCTATACCCCCGGTTCCGGGATGGTGGCGGACACCCCGGTGATCAAGCGGTTTGCAGTGCAGGTACAAGCCCGTACCACGGGGGTGAACCTGCGCGACTACGACTTTCGCAAGCCAAGCCTGGCGCTGGAAAGCGAGGTGACAGGCGAGCAGCTTCCACCGCTTGAAGCTCAGGTTTATCCCGGCCACTTCAACGACCGTGCCCATGGCAAATACCTCGCGCAGCGTGGTCTGGAGCGGCACCGCAGTGACTATCGCGTCGCCCGTGGCAGCGGTGATGAGCCTGCCTTGGGCAGCGGTCGGTTTCTCAAGTTGGCCGGTCACCCGCGGGAAGACTGGAACGACCTGTGGCTGGTGACGCACGTGACCCATGAGGGGCTGCAGCCCCAAGTGCTGGAAGAGTCCGTCACCGAGGTGGCAGGCGGGGATTTCCGCCAGGGTTATCGCAACGAATTTTCCGCGACGCCTTGGGACGCGATCTTCCGCCCGCCCATGCCTGAGCAGCCGCGTCCGACCATTGCCGGCTATCAGAACGCCGTGGTGACCGGCCCCGCCGACAGCGAAATCCATTGCGATGAATACGGCCGGGTCAAGGTGCAGTTGGTGTGGGATCGCGACGGGGAATATAACGACCATTCCAGTTGCTGGCTGCGGGTTGCCAGCGGCTGGGCCCATGATCGTTATGGCTCGGTGTTGATCCCCCGGGTCGGTATGGAAGTGCTGGTGGGTTTCGTCAATGGCGACATGGATATGCCGCTGGTCATGGGTTGCCTGCCCAACGCGGCCACCCAGGTGCCCCTCGACCTGCCGGCGGACAAGACCCGCAGCGTCTTCCGCAGCCAGAGCAGCCCCGGTGGTGGAGGCTACAACGAGCTGCGCATCGAGGACCGAAAGGGCGCCGAGGAAATCTACCTGCGCGCCCAGCGGGACTGGACGCAGCACGTGCTGCATGACCTTCGGGTAAACGTGGACGGCGAGTCGCATCACGAATTGCAAGGCGAGGAGCTGCGCATCACCCACGGCAACCGTCTGACCGACCTAAAGCAAGACGACCACTTGATGGTTGGCGGCTCGCGGCAGGTAAGGGCAGGACAGACCATCCAGATAGGCGCGGGGCAAAGCGTGGTGATCGAGGGTGGCGCAACCGTGACGATTCAGGCGGGCGGACAATCGATCACCCTGTGCGCGGGCGGGATTTTCAGCAGCGTTCCGATCCAGCTTGGCAGTGCGCCCGCTGCGACTGCGGCGCCATTGACGCCTGGCCTGAAGGAAACACTGCTGGCGGTGATTCCCGCTCCACTGAGCCGGGTGCAAGTGGCCAGCCTGAAGCGCAGTGCGCCGTTTTGCGAAGAGTGCGAGCGTTGCAAGAACGGCCAATGTGGCCTCATCTGACTTTTAAACGGATTTACGAAGATGCATCAACCTTTGCTTCCGGGTGAACAGATGTTTGCAGTGCTGGGCGCTGGCAGCGACGCCAAGCCCCTTGACGCTTGGCGGGCGCTCGCCGCCGGGCCAGCGCCGCAGCCCGTTTGGGCCGGCACGGCCTATGCGACATGGGATGAGGTGATGCCCTATGTGGGAATTGTCGAACCGGATAGCCCGTTCCTCGATTGGGCTGCTTCCACGGCCTCCACGGATTGGGGCTGGTTGGCCCTATCGTCGCACCCGCTGGAAACCGTGATTGCACACCTGCAAGGCCTGACCAAGGTCTACCTGCCCGACGGCGAGGAAGTGTTCTTGCGGTTCTGGGATGGTGCTCAGTTCCTGCCGATCCTTCAGCAGACGGGCGGTGAACTATTGCCGGTGTTCCAGCGCTACTTGATCAATGGCCAGTCGCTGACCGTCGCCACTGGCCCGGTCACTGCCGCCAGAGCGAGCCCGTGGTGGCGAGTACCTGCGCCGTTACTTCAAGATTTGGCCGAGCAATCGCCGCACACCCTGATCGATAACCTCCTGCAAGGGCTCGAAGAGCAACGCCCTGACCTCTACACTGCGTTCATGCCGACGACCTTGCGGGACAAGGTCGCCTACTTCACGCGCCGCCGCGAGGTCAGCCATCAGGGTTTGGCGGACTTTCTGGCTTCAGAGTCGAGTTGAAACCAGCGCCTGCTGCAGATCTTCGATCAGTTCGGCGATGGCTTCGGCGCAGTCTTCGCGGGCGAAGCGCGCACCGAAGCACTGCACCAACGCCCGCGTAAAAGGTAAACTTCGCCCCCTGCGCAGGAGCAACCATGAATTATCGTCACGCCTTTCACGCCGGCAACCACGCCGATGTCTTCAAACACCTGACCTTGACCCGCCTCATCGCCCTGATGTCGCGCAAGGAGCAGCCGTTCGCCTACCTCGACACCCACGCGGGGATCGGTCTGTACGACCTGCAGGGCGACCAGGCCAACCGCACCGGTGAGTACCTGGAGGGCATTGCGCGCCTGTGGGGCGAAAGCGACCTGCCGCCACTGACCGCCGATTACATGCGTGTGCTGCATGAGATGAACCCGGACGGAGAGTTGCGCTACTACCCGGGCTCGCCGGAACTGGCGCGGCGGCTCACCCGCCCTCAGGACCGTGTGCTGCTCAATGAAAAGCACCCGGAAGACGGCGTGCTGCTCAAGGACAACATGAAGGGTGACCGTCGCGTGAAGGTGCACCTGGGCGAAGGCTGGCATGTGCCGCGAGCTTTGCTGCCGGTCCCGGAAAAACGTGCGTTGATGCTCATTGATCCGCCGTTCGAAAAACTCGACGAGATGCAGCGCTGTGCGGCATCCCTCAAAGAGGCGGTGGGTCGCATGCGCCAGACCGTCGCGGCCATTTGGTATCCGGTGAAGGATCAGCGCATGTTGCGCCGTTTCTACCAGGACCTGGCCGGCACCGGTGCGCCGAAGTTGCTGCGTGTGGAATTGCTGGTGCATCCGCTGGATACGCCCAACACCCTGACCGGCTCGGGCCTGGCGATCGCCAACCCGCCGTGGGGCTTGGAGGAGGAGTTGCGGGAGTTGCTGCCGTGGCTGTCCAAGAAGCTTGGGCAGACCCAGGGTGGATGGCAGATGGATTGGCTGATCGCTGAGTGATCCAGTCTTAAGCCATGCACGGAACCCAATGTGAGAGCGGGCTTGCTCGCGAAGGCGGTGTATCAGTCTACTAATTCAGTGACTGACACCCCATTTTCGCGAGCAAGCCCGCTCCCACATGTTGAATGGCGTTGGCCTTTAGATCGGGCAGCTCACACCCGTTCCGCCGATCCCGCAATAGCCCTGCGGATTCTTCGCCAGGTACTGTTGGTGGTACGCCTCGGCGAAGTACACCGTCGGTGCCTCTTCGATTTCGGTGGTGATCGCGCCCAGGCCGGCCTTGGTCAACTCACCCTGATACGCCTCGGCACTGGCCTTTGCCGCCGCCAATTGCTCCGGGGTGGTCGCGTAGATCACCGAGCGGTACTGACTGCCGATGTCATTGCCCTGGCGCATGCCCTGGGTGGGGTTGTGCAGTTCCCAGAACATCTTCAGCAGGTCTTCGTATTTCACCTTGTCCTGGTCATACACCACCAGTACCACTTCGCTGTGGCCGGTCAGGCCTGAACAGACTTCTTCATAGGTCGGGTTTGGCGTGTAGCCGCCAGCGTAACCGACCACGGTGCTGACCACGCCATCGCGCTGCCAGAACCGGCGTTCGGCTCCCCAGAAACAACCCAGGCCGAAGATCGCGAAGCCGACGTCATCCAGAAATGGGCCGAGCAGCGGATTGCCGTTGACGAAGTGAGTCTCCGGCAGCGACATCGGGGTTTCACGGCCAGGCAGAGCTTGTTCTTGAGTGGGCAGCACGTTTTTGTTCACCAGAATTTCCGAGCGCAAGACCATGATCAGTCCTCTCAGTCAGATTGAGTTGGGTAAGAATTCAGACAACCAGTGTGCCCGAGTGTTACGGCGCTGTCAGGCGATTGGCCCGCGCGGATAGCGTTTGAGCATCGCCAGCAGCTCTGCCCCAGGGATTGGCCGGTCAAACAGGTAGCCTTGGCCCACATCGCAACGGTGGCGGCGCAGGAACGCCAGTTGTTCGGCGGTCTCGATGCCTTCGGCCACCACCTTGAGCTTAAGGTTGTGGGCCATGGCGATCACCGCGGAGGTGATTTCCATGTCGTCCTGGTTGTCCGGGATTTCGTGGATGAAGCTGCGATCGATCTTGATGATGTCGATGGGGAATTTTTTCAAGTAACTCAGCGACGAGTAACCGGTGCCGAAGTCGTCCATGGCCAGGGTCAGGCCAAGGCTTTTCAATTGATCAAGCTGCAGGCGTGTGTCTTCGGTGGCTTCCAGCAGCAGGCCTTCGGTCAGTTCCAGCTCCAGCAGGTTGGCCGGCAGTTGTTCTTCCTTGAGGATGCTGGCAATCGAGGCCACCAGGTCCGGGTCGGAGAACTGTTTGGGTGACAAGTTGATTGCCACCTGCAAGTTGCCCATGCCGCTGGCGCTCAGTTGCTTGCTCATGCGACAGGCCTGGCGGGCGATCCATTTGCCGATGGGGATGATCAGGCCGGTCTCTTCCGCCACGCTGATAAATTGGTCGGGGCGGATCATGCCCTTTTCCGGGTGGTTCCAGCGCAGCAGCGCTTCCATGCCGAGCAGGCGGCCGCTGCGCAGGCACAGCTTGGGCTGGTAAAACACGTCCAGCTCATTCTGGGTGAGGGCGCGACGCAGGTTGTTCTCCACGAACAGCTTGTAGCTGGCCTCGGCGTTCAGTGCTTCGGTAAACACTTGGACCTGATGCTTGCCGTTGGCCTTGGCCTTGTGCAGGGCGAGGCCGGCGTTGCGCATCAGGGTCTGCGGGTCGCGGCCATGCAGCGGTGCGCAGGCCAGGCCCACGGAGCCGGTGACGCTGATCAGCTGATTGTCGACAAACATCGGTTTGTCGAGCGTCGCCAGCAACTGACTGGCCACCTGCTGGCCGCTCTCCAGATCGGTGTCGTCGAGCAGCACCGCGAACTCGTTACTGGCAAACCGCGCCAGGCTGCCGCCGGTACTCAGGCTGTTACGCAAGCGGCGCGCCAGGCTGATCAGCAGCTTGTCGCCGGTCTGGTGACCAAGACTGTCGTTGATGCGCTTGAAGTTGTCGATGTCCACCAGCAACAGGCTGATCGGACTGTCACTGTCACGGGCGAAGCGCTCGTCGAGGTTGCGGATGAACGCCGGGCGGTTGCCCAGGTTGGTCAGGTTGTCGGTGTAGGCCAGACGCTCGATGCGCTGCTGGGCCAGCTTGGTCTGGGTGATGTCTTCGTAGATGCCGATGTAGTGGGTCAACTCGCGGTTGTCGCCATACACTTTGGAAATCGACAACTGGCCCCAGTAGGGTTCGAGGTTTTTACGGCGGCTTTTGAATTCACCCTGCCAGCTGTTGCTCTTGGCCAGGCTCGACGGTGCGTCGAACAGCAACTCACTGAGGTTCTCCAGCGCCGGCAACTGGGCCAGGCGGTGGCCGTGGACCTCCTCGGCGCTGTATTGGGTGATCGCGGTAAAGCTTGGGTTGACGTACTCGACCACGCCGTCGCAATTGACCAGCAGAAAGGCGTTGGCGCTTTGTTCCACGGCGCGCTGGAACAGGTGCAGCGCGCTGGTTGCCGTCCGACGGTTGTGGTTGTTGATGACTTGCGCGAACTGATCGGCCAGCTCGCCGGCGAAGGCAATTTCATCGGCTTGCCAGGCGCGGGTGCTACCGCTTTGCTCTAGGCACAGTACGCCCACGACATGGCCGTCGACGCGAATGCTGGCGTCAAGCATGGCGTGGATGTCTTTGTCGCGCAGGCTGTCGGCCATTTCCCGAGTGCGTGGGTCGCGCATCGCGTTGGTGGCGTCGATCGCCCGGCTGCTGTGCAGGGCTTCCAGGTAGTCCGGGAAGCAGCTGGCATCGATGGATTCGGGCAGGTGGTGTTGCCCGTCGGCGCGGTGGTAGGCCGAAATCGGCACCAGGCGCTGGCCTTCGAGGTTCCAGATGCTGGCGCAGTCGATCTGGTAGATGTCACAGGCACTGCGGGTAATCAGCTCGGCGGCTTCTTGCAGCGAATTGGGGGTGGTGTAGCGCTGACGGGCCAGCAGCAGAATCAACTCTTGCTGGGCGCGCACCCGCTCCAGATGCTGCAGTTGTTCCTGTTGGGCGCGCTGGTTGAGCTCCAGGGCGATCTGCAGGCGGCTATTCTGGTTCTCCAGGTCTGCCGTGGGGGCCGCGGTGGGAATCTCGCTGAACAAGCCATCGACCACCATCAGGTAGCCGCGCAGCAGATGGCGATTGTGTTGCTTATAGGCTTCGCCCATTTCCAGCAGGCTCAGCGGCCCGTCGCTGGTGTGCAGGGTATAGCGCACCAGGTAATGAGGGCTCTGGGTCAGTTGCTGCTGGATGGTGTCGTGCAGTTGATAGCGCGCCTGGGGCTCCATCAGGCTGGCGTAAGGCGTGCCGATCAAGGCACACAATTCGACCGCCGAAAGGCCGAATTGGCGTTCGCAATTGGGGTCGAGGTAAAGAAGGGCCCAGCTTGCCTCATTAAGCCGCTCGAAACGCAGCATACCGAGGCGCGAAGGCACCGGTAACTGCGTCACTACCTCGGCCGCCATACGGGCGACATCGGGTTGGCTTTTCATGGGGGAAACTCACTTGAAATTACGCGCACTGCGCCGGGCTCACGCCCTCTTTTCTGCTGCCTGCGGCAAGGTTGCATCATGCGGCGCGGGCTGACAAGAGAGGATGAAGGCTAAGTGCTATAAGGGGGTTATCGGCCGCGAGAGGGATTTCTGCAATCGAGGTGATGGAAGGTGTACAAACCTGTTTTGTGTGTCCAGCTTCCTGCGGGAAAACAGGCAAAAAAAGCCCCGCCAAGTGGCGGGGTTGAGGTGCGAGCGTGGCGCTCGAAAATCGTTGCAGCCAGGCCTCCTCGGTGAAGAGGAGGCCATGGCGGCTTACAGCAGGATAGTGCGGATATCGTTCAGCAGTTGGCTCAGACGCTGGGTGAAGCGTGCAGCTGCGGCGCCGTTGATCACGCGGTGATCGTAGGACAGCGACAGTGGCAGCATCAGCTTCGGCTGGAACGCTTTACCGTCCCACACAGGCTGGATGGTTGCCTTGGACACACCTAGGATCGCCACTTCCGGCGCGTTGACGATTGGCGTGAAGCCAGTGCCGCCAATGTGACCGAGGCTGGAGATGGTGAAGCACGCGCCCTGCATGTCGTCCGGGGTGAGCTTCTTGTCGCGGGCCTTGGCAGCCAGTGCAGCGGCTTCGGCAGCGAGTTGCAGCAGGCTCTTCTGGTCAACGTTCTTGATGACCGGCACCAGCAGGCCATCCGGGGTGTCGACCGCGAAACCGATGTGCACGTACTTCTTGCGGATGATCGCCTTGCCGCTTGGCGCCAGCGAAGCGTTGAAGTCCGGCAGTTCCTTGAGCAGGTGCGCGCAGGCCTTGAGCAGCAGTGGCAGCACGGTCAGTTTCACGCCGGCCTTCTCGGCCACGGCTTTCTGCGCAACGCGGAAAGCTTCCAGGTCGGTGATGTCGGCCTGGTCGAACTGAGTCACGTGCGGGATGTTCAGCCAGCTCGCGTGCAGACCGGCCGCGCCGATTTGCATCAGGCGGGTCATCGGCACTTCTTCGATTTCGCCGAAGCGGCTGAAGTCCACGGTACGGATCGGCGGAATGCCCGAACCACCGGTAGCGCCACCAGCAGCCGGCGCTTCCTTGGCCTTCTGCATCATGGCCTTGACGTAAACCTGCACGTCTTCCTTCAGCACGCGACCGTGAGGGCCGGTGGCCGACACAGCGCTCAGCTCAACGCCGAACTCACGGGCCAGTTGACGCACGGCAGGACCGGCGTGAACCTTGGCACCGCTTGGCGCAGGAGCGGCAGCAGCAGGGGCCGGAGCGGCCTCGGCTTTGGCAGCAGGCGCAGGGGTGGCAGCAGCCGGAGCAGCTTCAGCCTTGGCGGCCGGAGCGGCTGCCGGTGCTGGAGCGGCAGCAGGTGCAGCGCCTTGTACTTTCAGCTTGAGGATGAAGTCGCCAGTGCCGACTTCGTCTTCCAGCTTGACCGCGATGCTTTCCACTACGCCGGCAGCCGGCGAAGGGATTTCCATGGAGGCCTTGTCGGACTCCAGGGTGATCAGCGACTGGTCGGCTTCGACGGTGTCGCCGACCTTGACCAGCAGCTCGATGATCTTGGCCTTGCCCGACGAGCCGATGTCCGGGACGTGAATGTCCTGGACGGTGGCGGCGGCAGGTGCAGCGGCCGGGGCTGGAGCAGCCTCGGCAGCAGCAGGCTTTTCAGCAGCAGGGGCGGGTGCAGCAGCGGCAGCAGGCGACGCCGCAGGGGCCGCGTCAGCGGCACCTTCGATTTCCAGTTCCAGCAGTTCGTCGCCTTCTTTCAGGCGATCGCCCAGCTTCACTTTCAGGCTCTTGACCACGCCGGCCTTGGGAGCAGGGATTTCCATGCTCGCCTTGTCCGATTCCAGGGTCAGGATGCTCTGGTCGGCTTCGACGGTGTCGCCGACCTTCACAAACAGCTCGATTACTTCACCTTCACCGCTGCCGATGTCAGGTACGCGAATGAGTTCGCTCACAAAAAATCTCCTCAGCAGTCCAGTGGGTTGCGTTTTTCCGGGTTGATCCCGAACTTGACGATAGCGTCTGCTACCACCTTAGGTTCGATCTCACCGCGGTCAGCCAAGGCTTCCAGGGCTGCCAACACCACGAAGTGACGGTCGACTTCGAAGAAGTGACGCAGCTTCTTGCGGCTGTCACTGCGGCCGAAACCGTCGGTGCCCAGGACTTTGAATTCCTTGGACGGGACCCACTGGCGAATTTGTTCAGCAAACAGTTTCATGTAGTCGGTCGAAGCGATCACCGGGCCTTTACGGCCGGTCAGGCACTCTTCAACGAAGGTGCGCTGTGGCTTCTGGCCAGGGTGCAGGCGGTTGTGACGCTCTACGGCCAGGCCATCGCGACGCAGTTCGTTGAAGCTGGTCACGCTCCATACGTCAGCGCCGACGTTGAACTCGTCACGCAGGATCTTAGCCGCTTCACGCACTTCGCGCAGGATGGTGCCGGAGCCCATCAGCTGTACGTGGTGCGCCGCTTCCTTGGTGTCTTCTTCGAGCAGGTACATGCCCTTGATGATGCCTTCCTCGACACCGGCCGGCATGGCTGGCTGCTGGTAGGACTCGTTCATCACGGTGATGTAGTAGAAAACGTCCTGCTGCTCTTCGGTCATCTTCTTCATGCCGTCCTGGATGATCACCGCCAGCTCGTAGCCGTAGGTTGGATCAAAGGTGCGGCAGTTCGGGATGGTGGCAGCCAGGATGTGGCTGTGACCGTCTTCGTGTTGCAGGCCTTCGCCGTTCAGTGTGGTCCGGCCGGCGGTACCGCCGATCAGGAAGCCACGGGTACGGCTGTCGCCTGCTGCCCAGGCCAGGTCGCCGATACGCTGGAAGCCGAACATCGAGTAGAAGATGTAGAACGGCAGCATCGGCTGGTTGTGGCTGGAGTACGAAGTACCGGCAGCGATGAAGGAGCTCATGGCGCCCGCTTCGTTGATGCCTTCTTCGAGGATCTGGCCCTTCTTGTCTTCCTTGTAGAACATCACCTGGTCTTTATCGACTGGCTCGTAGAGCTGGCCGACGGAGGAGTAGATGCCCAACTGACGGAACATGCCTTCCATACCGAAGGTACGGGCTTCGTCCGGGATGATCGGTACGATGCGCGGGCCGATGTCCTTGTCCTTGACCAGCTGCGCGAGGATCCGCACGAAGGCCATGGTGGTGGAGATTTCACGGTCGCCCGAGCCGTCGAGGATAGCCTTGAGGGTGCTCAGGTCTGGCGTCGGTACGCTGAAGCTGTTGGCGCGACGCTGAGGCACGAAACCACCCAGTGCGGCGCGGCGCTCAGCCAGGTAACGGGCTTCGGCGCTGTTCGGCTCTGGCTTGAAGAACGGCAGGTTCTCCAGCTCTTCGTCCTTGACCGGGATGTCGAAGCGGTCGCGGAACAACTTCAGGCTGTCGACGTCGACTTTCTTGGTGTTGTGCGCAGTGTTCTTCGCTTCGCCGGCACCGGTGCCATAACCCTTGATGGTCTTGGCGAGGATGACGGTTGGTTGTTCTTTATGGTTGACCGCTTCGTGGTACGCCGCGTAGACCTTGTACGGGTCGTGGCCGCCACGGTTGAGCTTCCAGATCTCGTCGTCGGACAGGTCGGCAACCATCGCCTTGAGTTCAGGCGTGTTGAAGAAGTGTTCACGCACGAACGCGCCGTCTTTGGCTTTGTAGTTCTGGTACTCGCCGTCGATGACTTCGTCCATGCGACGTTGCAGGATACCGTCGACGTCCTTGGCCAGCAGTGGGTCCCAGAAGCGGCCCCAGATGACTTTGGTCACGTTCCACTGAGCACCGCGGAACACGCCTTCAAGTTCCTGGATGATCTTGCCGTTGCCGCGAACCGGGCCGTCGAGGCGCTGCAGGTTGCAGTTGATGACGAAGATCAGGTTGTCCAGCTTCTCGCGGCCGGCCAGGGAGATGGCGCCCAAGGATTCCGGCTCGTCACACTCGCCATCACCCAGGAAACACCAGACTTTCTGCTTGCCTTCCGGGATGAAGCCACGGGCTTCCAGGTACTTCATGAAACGTGCCTGGTAGATCGCCTGGATTGGGCCCAGACCCATGGACACCGTCGGGAACTGCCAGAAATCAGGCATCAGCCAAGGGTGCGGGTACGACGACAGGCCGTTACCGTCCACTTCCTGGCGGAAGTTGTTCATGTGTTCTTCGCTGATGCGGCCTTCCATGAACGCACGGGCGTAGACGCCTGGCGAGGTGTGGCCCTGGAAGTAGATCAGGTCGCCGCCGTGTTCGTCGGTCGGGGCCTGGAAGAAGTAGTTGAAGCCGATGTCATACAGGGTTGCGCTGGAGGCGAAGCTGGAGATGTGACCGCCCAGGTCCGAATCTTTCAAGTTCGTGCGCATTACCATCGCCATGGCGTTCCAGCGTACCAGCGAGCGAATGCGGCGTTCCATGAACAGGTCGCCAGGCATGCGTGCTTCGTGGGTAACAGGAATGGTGTTGCGGTATGGCGTAGTGATGGCGTAAGGCAGTTGCGAGCCGCTGCGGGTCGCGAGTTCGCCCATACGGGTCATCAGGTAGTGAGCACGGTCTTCGCCTTCTTTGTCGAGAACCGATTCCAGGGCGTCCAGCCATTCCTGGGTTTCGACGGGATCGAGGTCTTGCATGGCTTGCTCCAGGGCGGAAAGGCTACCAGAATCGGTTGCCTGAAGTTTGCGACTGGCCTTGTGGGCAGACGACATAAATTCTTGGATGGCCGAAGGTTGCTTCGGCGTCCTGTAGTTTTACTACAAATCGTCGGCCATTTCAGCCTTTCGAATGTATATACGAGTAGTAAAACTACACAAGACTGAGCGTATGGCTCGGTCTGGCTGGTGAGCATAATCGTTATTGTTGATCTTTTGCGAACAAGAAAAGGTGAAAGTTTGATGTTGGCTGCCAAAATGAAATTAATTTCAGCTATTTCTAACCTTTGTTCGACAGTCCTTCATAGAGCGTGGTTCTTACGTTCACACCTACACGCCCTTTACGCGCCGATCAAGGATAGACCATGAGCCTTCCAACACTGGCCGAACTGCCAGCCATTCTCTTGCCAAAAGCCCGGCGGGCCGAGCAGTCATTTTGTGACGCAGTGGCCGCGCTGGACGACGATCATGGACTTTCTGCGTGGACGCCGCAACGGTGGGCCGACTTCGCCCGCGTGTGCGCGGCCAGTGATTTCGTCATTGAACAGAGTGTTCGTGACCCTTTGATGTTGTTGGAGCTGGTGGCCTGGGGCGAGTTGGACCGTGGTTTTGCGCCCGGTGAGTTGTGCGGTCAGATCGCTGGTGCGGTGCAACAAGCCGAAACAGAAGATGAGTTGGGCCGCGTGCTGCGTCGTCAGCGTACGCGCCAGCAAGTGCGCATCATCTGGCGCGACCTGACTCGCCAGGCGGACCTGGTGCAGACCTGCCGCGACCTCTCCGACATGGCTGACGCCAGCATCGATCAGGCCTACCAGTGGCTGTACCAGCGTCATTGCGTTCAGTTCGGCACGCCCACTGGTCGGCGCAGCGGCGAGCCGCAGCAGATGGTGATCCTCGGCATGGGCAAGCTCGGCGCGGTCGAGTTGAACCTGTCGTCGGATATCGACCTGATCTTCGCCTACCCCGAGGGTGGCGAGACCGTTGGCGTCAAGCGCGCCCTGGATAACCAGGAGTTTTTTATCCGTCTTGGTCAAAAACTGATCAAGGCCCTCGACCCGATGACCGTCGACGGTTTCGTGTTCCGCGTCGATATGCGCCTGCGCCCTTACGGTTCGGCCGGTGCGCTGGTGCTCAGCTTCAACGCGCTGGAGCAGTATTACCAGGACCAGGGCCGTGACTGGGAACGCTACGCCATGATCAAGGCGCGCGTCGTCGCTGGCGACCAGGTTGCCGGTGCGCAGTTGCTGGAAATGTTGCGACCCTTCGTTTATCGCCGCTATCTGGACTTCTCCGCCATCGAAGCGCTGCGCACCATGAAGCAGTTGATCCAGCAGGAGGTGCGGCGCAAAGGCATGGCCGACAACATCAAGCTGGGTTCGGGCGGCATCCGCGAAGTGGAGTTCATCGCCCAGGCCTTCCAACTGATCCACGGCGGTCGTGACTTGAGCTTGCAGCAGCGACCCTTACTCAAGGTGCTCGGCACCCTGGAAGGCCAGGGCTACCTGCCGCCGGCGGTGATCGCCGAATTGCGCAATGGCTACGAATTCCTGCGTTACACCGAGCACGCGATCCAGGCGATTGCCGACCGGCAGACGCAAATGCTTCCGGACAGCCCGGAAGACCAGGCGCGCATTGCCTTTATGCTGGGCTTTGCCGACTGGGCCTCGTTCCACGAGTGCCTGATGTATTGGCGCGCTCGGGTGGACTGGCATTTCCGCCAAGTGATCGCTGATCCTGACGAAGAAGAGGGCGAAGAAAGCGAATTGGTCGTGGGTGGTGAGTGGTTGCCGCTGTGGGAAGAATCCCAAGATGAAGAGGCTGCCTGCCGCCAATTGGCCGAAGGTGGTTTTGCCGACGCAACCAAGGCCCTCAAGGCGTTGGCCGGCCTGCGCAACAGCCCGCAACTGCGTGCCATGCAGCGTTTGGGGCGTGAGCGGCTGGATGCGTTCATTCCGCGCCTGCTGGCCCAAGCGGTCGAACACGCCAACCCGGACTTGGTGCTGGAGCGCGTGCTGCCATTGGTCGAAGCCGTCGCCCGGCGTTCCGCTTACCTGGTGTTGCTCACGGAAAACCCCGACGCCCTGCGTCGGCTGTTGACCCTGTGCGCCGCCAGCCCGTGGATCGCCGAGCAGATCACGCGTTTCCCGCTGCTGCTCGACGAGTTGCTCAACGAAGGCCGTCTGTTCAAGCCGCCGCTGGCGCCCGAGTTGGCCGCCGAACTGCGTGAGCGTTTGACGCGCATTCCCGAAGATGACCTTGAGCAACAAATGGAAGCCCTGCGTCACTTCAAGCTGGCCCACCGCCTGCGCGTGGCCGCCTCGGAAATCGCCGGCAGCCTGCCGCTGATGAAAGTCAGTGACTACCTCACCTGGCTCGCCGAGGCGATCCTTGAACAAGTGCTGGCCCTGGCCTGGCGCCAGACTGTCGCGCGCCACGGCTCGCCGCAGCGCTTGGACGGCACCCTGTGCGATCCTGGGTTCATCATTGTCGGTTATGGGAAAGTTGGCGGGATCGAACTGGGGCATGGTTCGGACCTGGATTTGGTGTTTATCCACGATGGCGATCCGCAGGCGGAAACCGATGGCGCCAAGCCGATCGACGGTGCGCAGTTTTTCACACGCCTGGGCCAGCGCATCATCCATCTGCTGACCACGCAGACCAACTCCGGCCAGTTGTATGAGGTGGATATGCGGCTGCGACCTTCCGGCGCGTCCGGGCTGTTGGTCAGTTCGCTGGGCGCATTTGCGCGTTATCAACAAAATGAAGCCTGGACTTGGGAGCATCAGGCCTTGATCCGCGCTCGGGTGCTGGTCGGCAGCCAGGATGTGGGTCAGGCATTCGAGCAGGTACGGGCTAACGTGTTGGGGCAGGCGCGGGACCTGACGAAGCTGCGCCAGGAGGTCAGCGAGATGCGCGCCAAGATGCGTGACAACCTGGGCACCAAGACCACGGCGGCCGGCACCGGCGCCAATGCCTTTGAGGCCACGGCGGCGTTCGACCTCAAGCAGGACGCCGGAGGTATCGTCGATATTGAATTTATGGTGCAATACGCGGCTTTGGCGTGGTCTGCGCAACATCCATCGTTGCTGCGCTATACCGACAATATCCGCATTCTGGAAGGCCTGGAGCAGGTGGGTTTGATGCCCGCCGCCGATGCCCATCTGCTGCGCGAGGTGTATAAGGCCTACCGTTCGGCTGCGCATCGCCAGGCCTTGCAAAATGAGGCCGGTACGGTGGCCGGGGATCAGTTCGCCGACGAACGGCGCCAGGTGATGCGTATCTGGCAGGAGCTGGGGTTGAGCTGAAACACTATTAGGGCGGGGAGGCATAAGCCTCCCCGCATCGTTTGTGGAAACTACATGAATATTCTGATCGTTGGGCCCAGTTGGGTCGGTGACATGGTGATGGCGCAGACACTGTTTCAGTGTCTGCGCATGCGCTACCCGGACTGCCAGATTGACGTGCTCGCCCCTGAGTGGAGCCGGCCGATCCTCGAACGCATGCCCGAAGTGCGCAAGGCCTTGAGCTTCCCGCTCGGCCATGGCGCCCTGGAGCTGGCGACCCGCCGTCGTATCGGTAAATCCCTGGCGGGCGAATACGACCAGGCGATCCTGTTGCCCAACTCACTCAAATCGGCGTTGGTGCCGTATTTCGCCGGTATTCCCAAGCGCACCGGCTGGCGTGGCGAGTTCCGCTACGTGCTGCTCAACGACGTGCGTACGCTAGACAAGGCCCGCTACCCGCTGATGATCGAGCGCTTCATGGCCCTGGCTTACGAGCCGGGGGCCGAGTTGCCCACGCCGTATCCGCGTCCGAGCCTGCAGATTGACCCCGTGAGCCGTGATGCCGCCCTGGCCAAGTTCGGCCTGACGCTGGACCGTCCGGTCCTGGCGCTGTGCCCTGGGGCCGAATTTGGCGAGTCCAAGCGCTGGCCGTCGGAGCACTACGCCAAGGTCGCCGAAGCCAAGATCCGTGAAGGCTGGCAGGTCTGGCTGTTTGGTTCGAAGAAGGACCATCCGGTGGGTGAGGACATTCGCCAGCGCCTGATTCCTGGCCTGCGTGAAGAGGCGGTCAACCTCAGTGGTGACACGTCCCTGGCCGAAGCCATCGACCTGCTGTCCTGCGCCGATTCGGTGGTGTCCAACGACTCCGGCCTGATGCACGTCGCCGCCGCGCTGAACCGCCCGCTGGTGGCGGTGTACGGCTCCACATCGCCGGGTTTCACCCCGCCGTTGGCCGACAAGGTCGAAGTGGTGCGCCTGGGCCTGGAATGCAGCCCGTGTTTTGATCGCACCTGCCGTTTTGGTCACTACAACTGCATGCGCCAGTTGCTGCCGCAGCCGGTGAACGAAGCCTTGCAGCGGTTGCAGGGCTCTGCGGTCGAGGTCCGATAGTTTGCGCGTACTGGTAATCAAGACCTCATCCCTGGGCGACGTGATTCATGCCTTGCCGGCCCTGACCGATGCAGCGCGGGCGATCCCGGGCATTCGATTCGACTGGGTGGTGGAAGAAGGCTTCGCCGAGATTCCCACTTGGCACCCTGCGGTGGACAAAGTGATCCCGGTAGCGATCCGCCGCTGGCGCAAGAACATCTGGCAGACCATCAAAAGTGGCGAATGGCGGCGTTTCAAGCAGCAAGTCCAGTCGACCAAATATGACTTGGTGATCGATGCCCAGGGCCTGCTGAAAAGCGCCTGGCTGACCCGTTACGTGCGCGCGCCAATCGCCGGTTTCGACAAGAATTCCGCGCGCGAGCCGATGGCTGCACGTTTCTACTCCCGACGCCTCGCCGTGGCGCGTGGGCAACACGCGGTGGAGCGTCTGCGCCAGTTATTCGCCGTGGCGCTCGGTTATGACTTGCCCAAAGGTCTGGGCGACTACGGCCTGAGCACTGAAAAGCTCCTGGGCCTGCCGCCGAAGAAACCTTTTGTGCTGCTGCTGCATGGCACCACCTGGGACACCAAGCACTGGCCCGAAGCCTACTGGCGCGAGCTGGCCGAGCGCATGGGGCGCCTGGGTGTGGAGGTGAAATTGCCTTGGGGCAACGCCGCCGAAAAAGCCCGCGCCGAACGCCTGGCCCAAGGCCTGCAACACGCCGAAGTGCTGCCCAAATTGAACCTGGCCGGCGTCGCTCGCGTACTGGCCAGCGCCCGCGCCTGCGTGGCGGTGGACACTGGTCTCGGCCACCTGGCCGCCGCGCTGGATGTACCGACCATTTCCCTGTTCGGCCCGACTAACCCCGGCCTCACCGGCGCCTATGGCAAGGGCCAGATTCACCTGGCCAGCGACTTCCCCTGCGCGCCGTGCCTGCAAAAGCAATGTACCTATCAACCGACGGCCGACGACCTGCGTCGGTTCGACATCAAGCGCGAGTCGCCCCTGTGCTTCACGCGCCTGAACCCTGAGCGTGTGGCAAGCCGACTGAGCACGTTGTTATTGGCTGAGGAGCTGCACTGATGCAACTGGCTTTTGTGCTGTACAAGTATTTCCCCTTCGGTGGCCTGCAGCGCGACTTCATGCGCATCGCCCTGGAGTGCCAGCAGCGCGGCCACCAGATTCGTGTCTATACGCTGATCTGGGAGGGCGACATCCCGCCCGGTTTCGAAGTGCTGGTGGCGCCGGTCAAGGCGTTCTTCAACCATCGGCGCAATGAGAAACTCAGCGCATGGATGGAGGCCGACCTGGCCAAGCGCCCCGTGGACCGTCTGATCGGCTTCAACAAAATGCCCGGCCTGGATGTGTACTACGCCGCCGACGGCTGCTTTGAAGACAAGGCACAGAACCTGCGCCACTCGCTGTACCGCTATTTTGGTCGCTACAAGCACTTTGCCGACTACGAGCGTGCAGTGTTCGCCAAGGACGCCAAGACTGAAGTCCTGATGATCTCCGAAGTGCAGCAGCCGTTGTTCATCAAGCATTACGACACGCCGCTGGAACGCTTCCACCTGCTGCCGCCGGGCATTGCCCAGGACCGCCGCGCACCGCCGAATGCCGCCGAGATTCGCGAGGGTTTCCGCCAGGAGTTCAACCTGGGCGATGACGATTTGCTGCTGGTGCAAATCGGCTCGGGCTTCAAGACCAAGGGCGTCGACCGCAGCCTCAAGGCCGTGGCCGCATTGCCGTCTGAGCTGAAAAAACGCACGCGCCTGTTTGTAATCGGCCAGGACGACCCCAAGGTATTCCAACTGCAAAGCGCGACGCTGGGGCTGGGGGACAATGTGCAGTTTCTCAAGGGCCGCAGCGATATCCCGCGTTTCCTGCTGGGCGCCGACCTGTTGATCCATCCGGCGTACAACGAAAATACCGGCACCGTATTGCTTGAGGCCCTGGTGGCCGGGCTGCCGGTGTTGGTCTCGGCCGTGTGTGGGTATGCTCACTACATCGCTGAAGCTGACAGCGGCCTGGTGCTGGATGAGCCGTTTGAACAAACGCAGCTCAACACGTACCTGGCGAAGATGCTCACCGACACTGCACAGCGCGCGGCCTGGAGCCGCAATGGTTTGGCCTTCGCTGAGACGGCCGACCTTTACAGCATGCCGCAGCACGCTGCGGATGTGATCCTGGCGGAGCCAAAACGATGAAGTTGATTCTTGCCGAACCGTTCAAGACGTTATGGGCCGGGCTTGATGCCTTTGCCGAAGTCGAGAAACTGCAAGGCGAAGTATTCCGTGAGCTGGCGGCGCGTCGCACCCTGCGTACCGTGGTGGATGGCCGTCCGTATTTCGTCAAGATCCACCGTGGCATCGGCTGGGGCGAGATCTTCAAGAACCTGATCACCGCCAAGCTGCCGGTGCTGGGCGCGGGCCTTGAGTGGGCGGCGATTCATCGCCTGCAGGAACTCGGCGTGCCAACCATGACCGGCGTCGCCTTCGGCGAAAAGGGCAGCAACCCGGCAGACCAGCACTCGTTCATCATCACCGAAGAGCTGGCGCCGACCCTCAGCCTGGAAGATGTGACTATCAATTGGGTTGCCGAGCCTCCGGCGCCTGCGCTGCGTCACGCCCTCACGGCGGAGCTTGCTCGCATGGTCGGCGACATGCACCGTGGCGGCGTGAACCACCGCGACTGCTACCTGTGCCACTTCCTGCTGGACACTGCCAAACCCATCGATGCGAAGAACATCAAGCTGTCGGTGATCGACCTGCACCGCGCCCAACTGCGTGCGCACTTGCCGTTGCGCTGGCGCGACAAGGACCTCTCCGCGCTGTATTACTCGGCGCTGGAAATCGGCCTGACCCGTCGCGACAAACTGCGCTTTCTCAAGGGTTACTTCCGCCAGCCGCTGCGCCAGATCCTGGCCGAGCACTCGGCGTCGTTGAGCCTGATGCAACGCAAGGCCGACAAGCTGTATGCACGCAAACAGCGCCTCGGGGATGCAATCTGATGGCGGGTTGGAACCTGGAACCGGTTTACGCCCACCTGGCGGATGATTTTGGCAGCCTCGAAGCGGTGTTCGCCCTGCAGGGCGAGCGGCTGACCCGTGATCCACTGTCGGAAGTGATCCGTGTGGAGCGGGGCGGGGTCAATTACTACGTCAAGCGCTACACCGGTGCGGGCAAGGGGTTGCGGCGTTACCTGGGCAAGCCTCGGGTCAAGTCCGAATGGCAGAACCTCAAGCGATTCGCCAAATGGGGCATCCCCACCGCCGATGTGGTCGCCTGGGGGCTGGAGCGCAAAGGCCTGGCCTACGACCGTGGGGCGATGATCACCCGCGAGTTGCCGAAGACCGAAGACCTTTCGGTACTGGCCGAGCGCAATGATGCGCGCCTGCACGACCCGAAGTGGGTCAACGCGGTGAGTCGCCAACTCGCCGAGTACACGCGCACCATGCACGAACATCGCTTTACCCATAACGATTTGAAGTGGCGCAACCTGCTGATCGATGATCAGGCCACCCTGTACCTGATCGATTGCCCCAATGGTGATTTCTGGCGCGGGTTCTGGCTCAAGTACCGCATCACCAAAGACCTGGCGTGCCTGGACAAGGTGGCCAAGTATCACCTGTCTGCCACCCAGCGCCTGCGGTTCTACATACAGTACCGTCAGTGCCGGCACCTGAGTGCATCGGATAAAGAGCGGATTCGCCACGTGGTGAAGTTTTTCGAGGGACGCGAATGAGTGATTTCCTGGCGGTTGAAGACCGTGCGCTGCTGGAGCGCCACGGCCTATCGACGTTCGACGCCTTGTGGGCCAAACAACTGGACGCGGTGGATGAACCCAATACCAGTCGCGGAGGTTGGAGCAGCGTGTTTCGCCTTGAACTCGACGGCCAGGGTTACTACCTCAAGCGCCAGAGCAATTACCTGACGCGCAGCTTGCACCGTCCTTTTGGCGAGCCGAGTTTCTCCCGTGAATTCCGCAATATCAGCCGTTACCGCAAGCTTGGCATTCCGGCCTTGCAAGCGGCGTTCTACGGCGAGCGCAAAGTCGATGGCGAACACCGCGCGATGCTGCTCACCCGCGCCCTGGACGGCTGGAATGACTTGGATTCGTTGCTGGAACAATGGGCGCAACTGAGCGACGCCCAGCACCGTGCGATCCTGCTGGCTTGCGGTCAGCTTGCTCGTCGGTTGCACAGCGTTGGCCAAGTGCATGGCTGTTTCTATCCCAAGCATATTTTCCTGCAGGCCACCGGCGACGGGTATGCCGCGCAGTTGATCGACCTGGAGAAAACCCGCCCGTTGCTGTTCGGCTGGCGTGATCGGGTCAAGGATCTGGAGCCGCTGTTGCGTCGTGCGCCGCAGTGGTCTGATGAGCAAGTGCGCCAATTGCTGGCCGCCTATCTCGACCAGCCGGAAGACAGCGCGCTGGTCGGCACCTGGCTGCAGAAGTTGACCGCCCGCCGCAGCCACAAGGAAAACCGTTGATGCGTTTGTCCGAGCTGAAAACCGCCGGCCGTACCCCGGACTTGCCCCTGACCCTCGAACTGGCCGATGCGGCGGGCCCTGGTCAGTTGCAACTGCTGAGCCTGTTGCGCGTGTTGCCAGGCGAGCGCTATGTGGGCGCGGCCGTCTGGCGTGGCCGTCCGGTGTTGGCCAAGTTACTGGTGGGCAGCAAGGCAGCACGGCACTTTCAGCGTGAGCTCAGCGGCGTACGCCTATTGGCCGAGCAGGGGCTGACCACACCGTTGTTGCTGGCGGACGGCTTGCGGGAAGGCGAGGGCGGCTGGTTGCTATTCGAATTCATCGAGGGCGCCGAAAGCCTGGCCGATGCCTGGCAGGCTGTCGAACACTTGCCGCCGCTGGCCGATGAGCAAACCGCGGTGCTCGCCGAAGCGTTGGGCGCGATTGCGCAGATGCACACCCAAGGCCTGTGGCAGGAAGACCTGCACCTGGACAACCTGCTGCGCAAGGACGGCAAGCTGTACTTGATCGATGGCGCCGGCATTCGCGTCGAAGAGGCTGGCAAGCCACTGTCGCGTAACCGCGTGCTGGAAAACCTCGGGGTGTTTTTCGCCCAGTTGCCGAAAAATCTCGAACCGTTCACCGAAGAACTGCTCGTGTACTACCTGCTGAGCAATGGCGAACACGCCCTGCCCCTGGAAGCCCTGGAAAAACAGGTGCGCAAGGTCAGCGTCTGGCGCCTCAAGGACTTTTTGAACAAGGTCGGCCGCGAGTGCACGTTGTTCAGCGTGGTGCGTGGCGCCTTTGCCTTGCGCGCGATTCGGCGCGAAGAAGAGTCCGCGATGCTGCCGGTGCTGGCGCAGGCGGATGCGTTACTCGACCAGGGCCACCTGTACAAGACCGGTGGTGCGGCCAGTGTGGCCAAGGTCGAAGTGGCCGGCCGGCCGCTGGTGATCAAGCGCTACAACATCAAGGGCTTCGCCCATTGGCTCAAGCGCTTCTGGCGCCCGAGCCGCGCCTGGCATTCCTGGCGCGAAGGCAATCGCCTGGCCTTCCTCGGCATCGCCACGCCCAAGCCGCTGGCGGTGCTGGAAAAACGCTTCTTCTGGCTGCGTAGCCGTGCGTACCTGATCACCGAGTACCTGCCGGGGCCGGACATCATCGAACGCTTCGCGCCGTACGTTGAAAACGGTGACGCACCGGAAAGCGAACTGCAGGCGCTGGATCACCTGTTCGCTGAACTGATCCGCGAGCGCATCAGCCATGGCGATTTCAAGGGGCATAACCTGTTCTGGGACGAGGATCGCTGGTCGCTGATCGACCTGGATGCCATGTGCCAACACGCCTCCGACGCCAGCTTTGCCTCAGCGTATGCCAAGGATCGTGCGCGGTTTATGCGTAACTGGCCGTCGGAGAGTGCGTTGTACAAACTCATCGATCAGCGCTTGCCAGCTCAGGTCTGATCGCGGTCAAAATGTGGGAGCGGGCTTGCCCGCGAATAGGGTGTGTCAGTTAGTACATGTGTTGCTGACCTAACGCATTCGCAGGCAAGCCAGCTCCCACATGAGCCTTGTGGTGGTTTTAGAACTGGTACTCGGCACCAGCACCGGCGTACCACGAGCGGCCAGGAGCGGCTTCGTAGTAACGGTTGTTGCCATCGCCGACGATCACCGAGCCGACGTACTGGCGGTCGAGCAAGTTGTCCAGACGCAGGGTCTGGTGGAAGGTCCAGTGTTCGACTTTCTGCTCAAAACGTGCGCGCCAGTTAAAGATGCTGTAGGCCGGCGCGGCACGTTGGCTGTTGGTGTCTTCGACATAGACCTTGCTGCGGTACAGGCCTTCGATGGCGGTGCTGACCCAGTCCCGGGGTTTCCAGTTCAGCTCGGCGAACAGCGTGGTTTGCGGCACGCCGGGCAGGTAGTTGCCCTTGTCGACGGCGGTGCTGCCGCCGCTGACGAAGTCGCTGTCGTAGGTGGCTTGCAGGCGGGTGTAGGCGAGGTTGGTGGTCCAGTGGTCGCTGAGTTGGCTTTCGATGCCCAGTTCGAAGCCGCGGCGCAGGGTGCGGCCGGCGTTTTGGTAGCTGGTACGGCCGTCTTTGGATTGAGCGACCACCAACTCATCTTCTGTGGTGATCTGGAATACGGCTGCATTGATCCTAGTGTTCTTCACCTGGGCCTTTAACCCCACTTCGTACTGGGTGCTTTCTGACGGTTTCAGACCGAAGTTGAACCCTTCGACGCTGCCCGGCGCGTAGGCCAATTCGGCCTGGGTCGGCGTTTCGAAGCCTTTGCCGGCGCTGACATAGCCGCGCAACTGCGGGGTAAAGGCGTACATCACGCTCATCGATGGCGTGTTTTTCTGATAAGTCTTGTTGCCGCTGGCGTCACCGTTGCTCAGAAATTGATCATCGACGTCCAGTTCCATCGTGCTATGCCGCACGCCGGCTTGCAGGGTCCAGCGGTCCAGGGCCCAGTTGGCCTGGATGTAAGGGTCGAGGCTGCGGGCAGTGTCGATTTCATCGCGGCGTAGTTGGCCTTTCACGCCGAGGGTGTTGCCGTTGTAGTTTTTGTAGCCGTGGCGACTGTCCTCGCTCTGGTCGAAGTCCAGGCCGGTGATGATCATCAGCTCACCCGGTGCGCGTTCGATAGGCTGCATCCAGCGCACGCTGCCGCCGTAGAACTTGCGGTCAAATTGCACCACGCCGCCGCCGCGTTCGTTGGCTGGCGTGCCTTTTGGGATCGACAGATACTGAATCACACTCCGCCGCCCCGTATACGCATTCACCTGCAACGTCGCATCGCCGAGGTAGCGCTCGTAATTCATGCCCAATTGCTGATGGTCGATACTTTTTCGCGTGTTGTAGGTCAGTGCATTGGCACTTACCGAACGCGGATCGGCCTTATACCCTGCCCAAGTCTGGCCGAGTGGGTCCTGCGTGCCGTTCTGTTCCAGGCTGCTGTAAATCAGGGCGAGTTTGCTGTCGTCATCCGGCTGGAAGTTGAGCTTGGCAAAGGTCTGGTCGCGTCGCGCACTGCTGTGGTCGCGGTAACCATTGGTGTCCATGCGCGAGGCGTCGAGCACGAAGCCGGCACCGTTGGCGGCGCCTTCAGCAGTCAGGTGGTTTTTGTTCAGTCCGTCGCTGCCAACCAGGGTTTCGGCGCCGATGCGCGGTGGGCCTTCGCCGTCGCGGGAGAACATCTGGATCACGCCGCCGGCATTGCTGCCATACAGAGTGGCGGCAGGGCCGCGCAGCACTTCAATGCGTTCGGCTGTATCGAGGTTGAACGTGGCCGCCTGACCCTGGCCGTCCGGGGTGCTGGCGGGAATACCGTCGGCAATCAGCTTGATACCGCGCACGCCGAATGCCGAACGGGCGCCGAAGCCACGGGAGGAGATCTGCAGGTCCTGGGCATAGTTCTGGCGGTTCTGCACGACCAGGCCGGGCACGCGGGACAGGGCTTCGGAGGCGTTGATGCCGAGCTGGCCGTCACTGATTTGTTCGCGGCTGACGCCGTCCACCGAGTAAGGCAGGTCGAACGTCGGGCTGGCGCTGCGCGAACCGGTGACGACGCTGGGGTCGAGGGTCAACGAGCCGTCATCGGCCAGTGCGCTGGAGCACAGGCCCAGCAGTAACAGGGCAAGGCGAGTGGGGGCGGTTGTGTTCATGGAAAGGCCGGGTCCGTGGCGCAACGCGTCAGTAAGTGGCGTAGGCGCAAAAAAAAGCGCGAGTTTAACGGCTACCTCCCTCGTTTACCGAATTTCTGACACGTCAGGGATATGGGAAGGTTCCTACGCATATTAACGTTGTCGGGAGGCTGTGAAGGGCGGTGTGCGATGGTAGGTTTTTGGTCCCTCTACAGGATGAGCGACTTATGAAACCTAACGTTGCAGGGTTATTGGCATTGCTGGGTGTATGTTTGATAGTGGCCGGTTGCGGCACAATGACCACGGTGCTGCGTGAAGACCGTGTCACGGTCCAGTCGCTCAAAGCGAAAAAAACCTACTGCCAGTCGGTTCCGCGTGTCTACAGCGGCGTGTCTTATGATTTGTGCGTGCTGCATGCACCCCCCAGCTCAGGAAGTGGGCTTTCCTTGAACGATGTTCCATGGCCTTATCTCGATGTGGCTGTATCCGCTGTCCTGGATACACTCTTCTTGCCCTATACCGTCTACCGGCAGAGTGCCGACGGCAGTATTGAGCTTCGCTAGCCGCTTGCCGCTAACAGTTTCCTGCTGCTTTTACGCTATAATCCCGCCCTTTAGCTGTTTCCTGCCCAGGCGGGAAGCACACTTTTTTCAGGCGCACCCCGCCTGTATGCAGACTAAAAGAGGCTAGACCCCTGTGGCATTGACGATTCTTGGCCTGTCCGGCGCCCTTAGCCATGATCCTTCCGCAGCCTTGTACATCGACGGCAAGCTGATCGCGGCCGCCGAAGAAGAGCGCTTCGTACGCGACAAACATGCAAAGAACCGCATGCCCTACGAATCGGCGAAGTTCTGCCTGGAGCAGGCCGGCATCAAGCCTTCCGACGTTGACGTGGTGGCGATCCCGTTCGCCCCGATCAGCCTGTTCGGCGAGGCGCGCTGGCACTACGCCAAGCGTTACTGGTACGCCCCGGACCGCGCCCTTGACGCAATCCTGATGGGCAACCGTCGCTACAAGCGCTATCGCAACAAGATCGTCTGGTGCCTGGAGCAACTGGGCTTCGATCCGAAGAAAATCAAGATCGAGCCGGTTGAACACCACCTGGCCCACGCTTCCAGCGCCTACCACTGCTCCGGCTTCCAGGAGAAAACCGCGATCCTCGGCATCGACGGTAAAGGTGAGTACGCCACCACGTTCTTCGGCTACGGCGAAAACGGCAAGATCCACAAGATCAAGGAATTCTACGATCCGGACTCTCTCGGCGGCCTGTACGGCGCAATCACCGAATTCCTCGGTTTCGAGATGCTTGACGGCGAGTTCAAGGTCATGGGCATGGCCCCGTACGGCGATGCCAGCAAGTACGACTTCTCGCGCCTGGCCTCCTTTGAAAACGGCGAGTTGGTGATCAACACCGACTACGCCAACGTGATCGGCCTGCGTCGTTACAAAGAGAAGGGCAAGGGTTTCTACTTCTCGCCAAAACTGATCGAGTGGCTGGGTCCGAAGCGCGAAGGCGATATCGCCGACGAGCCTTACATCCACTACGCCGCGAGCATGCAGGCGCTGTTCGAGAAGCTGGCCCTGCAGATGATCGACCACTACCTGGGCGACATCCTGAAAGACACCGGCAAGCTGGCCTTTGCCGGCGGTTGCGCGCTGAACGTGAAGCTGAACCAGAAGATCATTGCCCGCGACGACGTGAAGGAGCTGTTCGTACAGCCGGCCTCCGGCGATGCCGGCACTGCTGTCGGTGCCGCGGCCTATGTGTCCCACGCCCGTGGTGTACCGGTGGAGAAGATGGAACACGTCTACCTCGGCCCGTCCTACAGCAACGAAGATGTGATTGCCGCGTGCGCCAAGCACGAAAGCAAACCGAACTGGCGCAAGATCGAAAACATGCCCCAGCGCATCGCCAAGATCATGGTCGACGGCAATCCGGTGGCCTGGTTCCAGGGTCGCATGGAGTTCGGCCCGCGTGCCCTCGGCGGTCGTTCGATCATCGGTTGCCCGAGTGCGACCGGCGTGGCTGACCGTATCAACCACCAGATCAAGTTCCGCGAGCGTTGGAGGCCTTTCTGCCCGTCGATGCTCGACACCGTGGCCCCGCAGATGATCAAGGTCGATCACCCGGCGCCGTTCATGACCTTCACCTTTGAAGTGGCGGAAGAGTGGAAGACCCGCGTGCCGGAAGTGGTCCATGAAGATGGCACCTCCCGCGCCCAGGTGCTCAAGCGCGAGTACAACCCGCGCTACTACGACATGATGAAAGAGCTGGAAGTGTTGACCGGCAACGGTGTGTCCTTGAACACCTCGCTCAACCGTCGTGGCGAAGCGATGATCTGCTCGCCGAAAGACGCGCTGGACATGTTCTTCGGCTCCGACCTGCAGTACCTGATCATGGAAGACATCCTGGTCGTCAAGGACGGCGTGGACCCTTATGACGCCGTGGTCTAAATGCTGAACCGCTTCCAGGCGTGGCGTGAGCGTGGCTGGACGCCTGTCGAGGCCGAGGTTTACGCCCAGGCCTGGCAGCGGTTTGGCGGCAGCGTGGCGACCCATCCGCAGGTGGTCGAGCGGTTGGCGGGCCTGGCGCAGATTCCTGTGCGTTACCTGGGCTGGGAGCAGGACGGCGAACTCAAGGGCGCGATTGCCACCTGGGGGCGCGACCTGGCCCTGTCCAAGGACGTGCTCAAACGCAGCGGCAAGAAAGGCCTGTTTGACCTGGGCAATGCCGAGATCATCCTGCCGATCGCTGCCGATGCGCAGTTGCCGGTGCGCCATCGCGGGCGCTACCTGTCAGCACTGAACCAGGGCCGCATCATCACCCTCAAGCCCCAGGCCGAGCAATTGGCCATGGCGCGTACCCCCGAAGACCTGTCGAAGAAGTTTCGCTACAACCAGCGCCGCGAATTGCGCCTGCTGGAAGAGGCAGGCGGTGTGGTGCGGGCGGTAAACGAGTTTTCCAGCACCGAGCTGGCGGCAATCTACTGCGATCTGTTTCAGCGCCGCTGGGGCTTTCCGGCCACGGGGGCCGAGCGTCTGGCTGAGGTGCTGGCGCTGCTCAAGGAGTTCCTGATCGGCTCGGTGCTGTTTCTCAACGATGCGCCGATTGCCGTTCAGTTGGTGTACCGGGTCGATTCGCCAGAGTGGATCAGCATTGAGTACGTCAACGGCGGTGTCGATCCTGAAACCCGTGCGTTCAGCCCTGGCAGCGTGCTGAGCTTCCTCAACACGCAAAGCGCCTGGGAACAGGCGCGGGCCGTGGATAAACCGCTGCGTTTTTCCTTCGGGCGTGCCGACCGCGAGTACAAGGAGCGCTGGTGCAACCCGGTGCCGGTGTTCAGCGTATGAGCCGCAAACAGCAACTGCTCAAGCGCCACCGGCGCAATAAACGCATTGCGCTGCTGATCGGCCTGCTGCTGTTGATCGCGGCCGGTGTGCTGGTGGCCTGGTGGCTGCCGCTGATCCTGGCGGTGTTGCTGTGGGTGGCCCATGAAGCCTGGTTTGCCGACCACCTGTTTTATTCGCCCAAGGATGACTACCAATACAGTTTTGCGCCGAGTGGCCAACAGGTCGGATTGCGTCTGGAGGGCGGCAGGTTGCTGGCAGATACGCCGCTTGAGCTGGCTGGCGATGAAACGCTGATCGTCGAAGTACAGCTCAAAAGCAACCTGTGGGGGCGTTTCTTTGATCCTGCGGTTGAGTTTCTGGACGATCGCCAGGCGTTCGAGCGCGGTGTGGTCGGCAAGCGTTACTTGAACCTCACGGGCTCGGCGCAGGCATTGGCCGCGGGTGAGCTGCGCCTGCGCGGGCGTTTTTGCCGCGTGATCGGCCAGCCGGTCTTGTGGGTGTTTCGCCAGCCCGATGCTGCGCGCCATCGCGTGATGGTGATCGCCCCTCATGCCGACGATGCCGAACTGGCCGCCTTCGGCCTGTACGGCCAGGCGGATGAAAGCTGGATCGTGACCCTGACCGCCGGTGAGATCGAGGCCGAGCACTATCAGCAGATGGGCCTGCCCAAGGCTGAAGCGGCGCGGATCAAAGGGCGCCTGCGCGCCTGGGACAGCATTGCCGTGCCGCGCTGGGCCGGCGTGCCCGAGGCGCACTGCGTGCAGTTGGGGTATTTCTGCCTGCAACTGCCGGCCATGCGTGACGCCCCCGATCAACCCCAGGCATCGCGCGAAGCGCAGTTGGACGATACGCGGCTGTTCCGCCAGTTCAATGCCCTGGCGTTGCCGGGGGATGTGGACGGTGCGCCGACTTGGAATAACCTAATCGCTGACCTGCGGGCAGTGTTGCTCAAGGCGCGTCCCGAGGTGATTGTACTGCCCACGCCAGTGCTCGACCCCCACCCTGACCATATCTGCGCCCACACCGCGGTGGTGCAGGCGTTGCAGGGACTTGAGTGGCAACCGACCACGTTGCTTGGCTACGCCAACCATCTGCACGATAACGACCGTTGGCCCATGGGTGATTCCGGTGCTGGCGTCGCTTTGCCGCCGCAGTTCGATGCTGGCCAGGTGCTTGAACCTTATTGCCGGGTGCTGAGCGAGAGCCAGCAGCAGGACAAGGCCATGGCGCTGGGCATGATGCATGACTTGCAGCCCCGTGCGCCGTTCAAGCGCCGGGTGCGTCGCCTGTTGCAGCAATGGCTGGCTGGTCGTGGTCCATCGCCTTACGGCGAGAATGAGTTTTTCCGTAAGGCCGTGCGTCGTCACGAGCTGCTTTGGGTGCTGAAGCAGGACTGAAATTGACTTTTTTCGTCGGGCTGCGTGCGCGTAGCAGCCCGATTGCCTCATGGAGTGATATGAAGCCTCGTTTCAAGGTTTTGCAGTTGCAGCCTGACTACAACGTCAAACTCAATGATTTCGCCGATCTCGGTGAGCAGATCGTCAAGGCGTTGCCGACCGAGCGATTCGAGGTGACGTCGGCCTTTCTCAGCGGGCGACCGCAGCCGGGCCAGCCGTTGAGCGTGGCGGATCATTCCAAGTATTTCGAGTTTCCCGAGAAGGCTCTCAAGGGCATTCGCCTGGGCGCCATGTGGGAAATCTACAAGTACTGCCGCGAGCAGAAGTTCGACGTGGTCATCTGCAATCGCTTCAAGTCGGTGAACATGATGCTGTCGCTCAACCGCTGGTTGAAGATCCCATTGTGCATTGGTATCTCTCACGGTTTCGGCGAGTACGAGCGCGCCTATCGCCGGCGCCAGACGCGTCGTTTGGTCAGCCCGGCCTGGCGCTTTGTCGGGGTGTCGGCGGCGGTCAGGGATTACCTCGTCGGGCTCAACTGCGGTTTTACCCGAGAGAACACCACCTTCGTCACCAACGCCATCGATATTCCGCAGGCCGAAGCCTTGCAGCTGCCGCGCGAGCAGGCGCGCCAGGCGCTCGGGCTGCCGCTCGACGCGCGAATCATCGGCGCATTGGGGCGCCTGGTGCCGATCAAGGGGCACACGCACCTGCTGCAGGCGTTCGCCCGCCTCAAGGACAAATACCCCAACGCCCAGGTCGGCATCATCGGTTCCGGCCGTGCCGAGGCGGATTTGCGCGCAGACATCGAGCGCCTCGGTCTCACCGGCCGTGCGCACCTGCTGGGTTTTCGCGAGGATGGCCTCAAGTATGTGCGTGCCTTCGATATCTGGACCATGCCTTCCTTGCTTGAGGGGCTGGGCCTGGCGCTGCTGGAAGGCATGAGCGGGCGCCTGCCGGTGATTGCCTCCAACGGGCCGGCCATGCTGCCCCTGGTAGAAGGGGCGGGCGGTTTGTCCCACGAGCCGGGCAATGTCGAGCAACTGACAACGGCCCTGGACACTTATTTGGCCATGAGCGATGAGCAATTGCGCGCCAAGGGTGAGCAGGTGTTCCGTTACCTGGAAGAGAACCACGCCTTGGCCGAGTTCCAGCAGAAGTACCTGAACCTCATCGAAACCGGTTTGAAAGAAGTAGGTAGAGCATGACAGCGCAACAACCCCTGGTCTCAGTGATTATCGCGTCCTACAACCACGGCCGGTATATCGAAGAGAGCATCCTCAGCGTGCTCGGCCAGACGTACCCGAATATCGAACTGCTGGTGGTGGATGACGGCTCCACGGATGACAGTGTCGAACGCATCCAGCGCTTGCAGGCCAAGCACGGCTTTGATTTCCAGGTGCAGCAGAATCAGGGGCTGACCGCCACGCTCAACGCTGCCATCGCCCGCGCCAAGGGCAGCCTGATCGCACCGTTCGGCTCCGATGACATCATGCTGCCGGACCGTCTCGCCATCCAGGTGGCCTATATGGCGGACAAGCCGAAGGTGGGCATGTGCGCCGGTAATATCGAGCTGATCGATGGTGATGGCAACCTGCACCCGGAGAAAAAGCAGCGCCGCGACGTGCCCTTTCGCAGCCTGGATTTCGACGACATGTTCATGGACCGCAAGCCTTTCCCGCCAGCGCCGACCATGTTGATTCGCCGCGAAGTGCTGGAAGAAGTGGGTGGTTTCGACCCGTTGATTCCTCTGGAAGACCTGCTGATCCAGCTGAAGATCACGGCTGCCGGCTACACCATCGACGCTCTTGGCGTGGTGATGGCGCGCTACCGGCAGCACGCGAACAACACCTACAAGAACCACCGCTACATGATCCAGAACATTCTCAAGACCTATGCCCATTTCAGCGAGCATCCGGCCTACGACGCGGTGCGCTACAACTTCCTGAACTCGATGTTCTTGAAGACCGCCGACCGTGACCGGCCGCTGGCGCGAGAGATACTCAAGCAGATCCCGTTGAAGTTCTGGGGGCGCAAGACCTTGCGTGGCTTGGTGCGATTGTATCTGGCGCCCCTCAGGGCGTGAGGCGGCAGGCGCGGTGAAAAAGGCGACTATCAGCAGTGATAGTCGCCTTTTTTTATCAGGCGGCGGGGCGGCTCAGCGCCAGTACGTGTTCGCGGATTTTCGCCGTGGCGCCTTGACTGGCAACCGACGCATAACCTTTGGCCAGCTGTTCGAAGTGTGTCTCAAATAACCAGGCGCGGTCCTGCGGGTAGCGCTGCATATGACGCAGGTTGCGCTGGCGCAAGGCGTTGCGCAGCGGCGACGGGTAGATGCGCAGGTCGGCGATATCGATCAGGCCGAACTCGCCGTCGTCCATCAGCAGAACGTTGCCCAGGTGCAGTGAGCGGAAGTACACGCCGCGCTCATGCAGTTGGGCCATGAACTGGCCGAAGCGTTCGATCAGCGATTCGCGCAGGCTGTTGTCCAGGCTCTGCAGGGCCTGGCGCAGGGTCAGGCCGGGCAGTGGCGAATAGCTGACAGCACTGCTTGCATCGGGCAGACGGTAGAGGCCCAGAATCTGCGGTGTGGGGATACCCAGGGTGCGCAATTGCTCGGCGTTGCTGGCAAACCGTTCGGAATAGGGGTTGAAGCTGCCAGAGGTATACCACCGGCGTGGGCGGAACACTTTGAGGAAACGACCGTCGGCCAGGCGCAGGACCTTCGGGCCCAGGCCGTCGGCTTCGATCACGTGGGCATCGGCGCACAGTTGATTGAAGCCTTCAGGCTGCAGGTTTTGCACCGGTATGCGCAGCAGGCTGCGACGGCGCTGGGCCATGCTCAGGCCGGTGATGATGGCCAGTGGAATCCACAGCAGGAACCAGTGCTCCTTGGGGCGTGACAGGATGCCACCGCCTTCGGTCAATCCGGCGCCGATGCCATAGGCAAGCAGCGACGATGCCAGGATAAACAGTGGTTGCGCGCGTTCTTTGAGGCCTTTATACAGGCCCCAGCCGAGCATGAAGATCCATGGGATAAAACCGATGATCCCGACGTAATACAGCACGCCCAGGGCAAAGCTGTGCGGCTCGCGCAGCTCGTAGCCGTCGGACAGGGTCAGGTACAACTCGGAGTCATAGCTGTGGCCGATCCAAGGATGTTCAGCAATGCGCTGCAGGGACATGCCCCACAATTCGAAGCGGAACGAGCTGCCGCGAGTGGTGATCTGTTCGGGGTAGAGCAGCAGAAGCCCGACGCCGCCCAGGATCATGCCGGCTATCAGCAAGGCTGAGCGGCGGTTGCGGCTGACGAAGGTCATCCACAGGATGGTCAGTGTCAGGGCGACCAACGGTGTGCGTGAGCCCGTGGCCAGAACCGCCGCGAGCATGACCGCCAGAGCCGGGGCGCTGAACCACAGGACGTTCAGGCGCTGGGTGGTCATGCAAACATATAGCCAGTAGACGCAGAAGAAACCGAATAGATGAGAGCTGAGCAGCGGGTTGTCGAGGGCGCCACGCCCACCGATCATGCGCATGCCCGGTTCGAAGCCTTTGACGAAGGCCACCAGGTTGCACAAGCTCACCACGAGTGCAATCACAGCAGCACTGAAGAAGATCGGTTTGAACAGTTCGTTGCGGTAATGCAGTAACAGACCGCAGCCGCCAAACAGCATGAAGGTATTGAGCGGGCGCTTGAACAGGTCGGTGTCGGTGGTGGGCTCGGGGCTCCACATCAGGCTGGCCAGGGCCCAGGCAGAGAAGGCCAGGAATGCGAGCGCCAGGGGCTCACGCAGTAACTCCTTTAACTCCCGAGGGCGCATGCACAACATGAACAGGGTCGGTACGCTGAACAGGATGTAGACGATTCGATGCAGCACGTTGCGGTTGGATACGAAGAACAGCGAACTCAGTAACAACAACAAGCCAATGGGCAAAATCCATAGGACCAGGAAGTCGAAAACGCGATTTGAGCCATAGATCAGGCGCTTGGAGTGCATACAGAAAAGCCATTCCATTTAGAGAAAGCCGACCATCTTAAAGTAGTGGCTATATAATGTCGCTGGTCGGGACCGACCAGGCTGTGGGTCATGCAGGGTGCAAGTACAACAGAGAAGCTGTGCTAAAGTCAGCCTCCTTTTTCAAAACGCCGCGTGATATGACCGACTCCAGTCCGAGCGCAAGCCCTTCGAGCTTGAAAATATACTTCCGTCTGCTCAGCTATGTCAGACCCTATGCGGGTCTGTTCGCATTGAGTATCCTCGGATTTCTGATTTTCGCGTCGACCCAGCCCATGCTGGGGTACATCCTCAAGTACTTCGTCGACGGTCTGTCCAATCCTGAAGCCGTACTGTTCCCCAGTGTGCCATTCCTGCGGGACCTGCAGTTGCTGCAGGCGGTACCGCTGCTGATCATCCTGATCGCCGCCTGGCAGGGCCTTGGTTCGTTCCTCGGTAACTACCTGCTGGCCAAGGTTTCCCTGGGCCTGGTGCACGACCTGCGGGTGCAGTTGTTCAACAACCTGCTGACACTGCCGAACCGCTATTTCGACAACCACAACTCCGGGCACCTGATTTCCCGCATCACCTTCAACGTGACCATGGTCACGGGCGCGGCCACTGACGCTATCAAAGTGGTGATCCGTGAAGGCATGACGGTGATCTTTCTGTTCGCCTCGCTGCTGTTCATGAACTGGCGCCTGACGCTGGTGATGATCGCTATCCTGCCGTTGATTGCAGTGATGGTGAGCACGGCCAGCAAGAAATTCCGCAAGCAGAGCAAGAAGATCCAGGTGGCCATGGGCGACGTGACGCACGTCGCGTCGGAAACCATCCAAGGCTATCGCGTGGTGCGCAGCTTTGGTGGCGAAGTCTACGAGGAAAAACGCTTCCTCAAGGCCAGCCAGAGCAACACCAACAAGCAACTGCGCATGACCCGTACCGGCGCGATCTACACGCCGGCGCTGCAATTGGTGATCTACACCGCGATGGCGGTGCTGATGTTCCTGGTTCTTTATCTTCGCGGCGATGCCTCGGCAGGTGACATGGTGGCCTACATCACCTTGGCAGGCCTGTTGCCTAAGCCGATTCGTCAGCTCTCGGAAGTCAGCTCGACGATCCAGAAGGGTGTGGCCGGCGCCGAAAGCATTTTTGAACAGCTGGACGAAGAGGTCGAAGTTGATCGCGGCACGATCGAGCGTGACAAAGTCAGCGGTCGTCTTGACGTACGCAACCTCAATTTCACCTACCCAGGCACCGAGCGCCATGTGCTCAAGGACATCAGCTTTACCGCCGAGCCAGGGCAGATGATTGCCCTGGTAGGGCGTTCGGGCAGCGGTAAATCGACCCTGGCCAGCCTGATCCCGCGTTTCTATCATCATGAAAGCGGCGAGATCCTGCTGGACGGCATCGAGATCGAGAACTACAAGCTGCTCAACCTGCGCAAGCACATCGCCCAGGTGACCCAGCACGTGACGCTGTTCAGCGACACCGTGACCAACAACATCGCCTACGGCGACCTGGCCGGCGCACCACGTGCGGAGGTTGAGGCGGCGGCTGCGGATGCCAATGCCAAGGACTTCATCGACCAGTTGCCCAAGGGCTTCGATACCCAGGTCGGCGAAAACGGTGTGCTGCTGTCCGGCGGTCAACGCCAGCGCCTGGCTATTGCCCGTGCCCTGCTGAAGAACGCACCGTTGCTGATTCTCGACGAGGCCACCTCGGCCCTCGACACCGAGTCCGAGCGCCACATTCAGGCGGCGCTGGACAAGGTCATGCAAGGTCGCACCACCCTGGTGATCGCGCATCGTTTGTCCACCATCGAGAAAGCTGACCTGATCCTGGTGATGGACGATGGCCGGATTGTCGAGCGTGGCACCCACGGCGAACTGTTGGCACAGAACGGCTACTATGCCCGCCTGCACGCCATGGGACTGGATGCGCCGGTTTCCGCCGACATCACCTGACCTTCTGTGCAGGAGCCGGCTTGCCGGCTCCTGCATTGCAAAACCCTCCCGCAATCCTCCTGTAACCCTGTGCTAATATCGCGCCCCTGTTCATTTTGTATGTGGGTTGCTCCATGAAGTTGTCCATGCCGCGATTCGATCAAGCCCCTGTCTTGGTGGTCGGCGATGTCATGCTCGACCGTTACTGGCATGGCGGTACCTCACGGATTTCCCCTGAGGCACCGGTACCGGTAGTCAAGGTCGAGCAAATCGAAGACCGTCCAGGTGGCGCTGCCAACGTTGCCCTTAACATTGCCGCCCTCGGCGCCCCAGCCTCCCTGGTCGGCGTGACCGGCGACGACGAAGCCGCCGACAGCCTGGCCAACAGCCTGCGCGGTGCTGGCGTGCGCGCGCTGTTCCAGCGCATCGCCCACCAGCCCACCATCGTCAAGCTGCGGGTCATGAGCCGGCACCAGCAATTGCTGCGTATCGATTTTGAAGAACCCTTCACCACTGACGCCCTTGCCCTGCGTGGCCAGGTCGATCAGTTGCTCGAAGGCATCAAGGTGCTGGTGTTGTCCGACTACGGCAAAGGCGCCTTGAAGAATCACCAGGAACTGATCCTGGCCGCCAAGGCCAAGGGCATTCCGGTACTGGCCGATCCCAAGGGCAAGGACTTCTCGATTTATCGCGGAGCCAGCCTGATCACGCCTAATCTCAGTGAGTTCGAAGCCATCGTCGGCGGTTGCACCGATGAGCACGATTTGGTGACCAAGGGCGCGGCGCTGATGGCCGATCTCGACTTGGGCGCCTTGCTGGTGACCCGGGGTGAGCACGGCATGACCCTGCTGCGTCCGGGCCACCCGGCGATGCACTTGCCGGCACGTGCCCGCGAAGTGTTTGACGTGACCGGCGCCGGCGACACCGTGATTTCCACCCTGGCCGCCTCGATTGCGGCGGGCGAAGAACTGCCCCACGCTGTGGCCCTGGCCAACCTGGCGGCAGGCATTGTGGTGGGCAAATTGGGTACCGCTGCCATCAGCGCGCCTGAATTGCGGCGTGCGATCCAGCGCTCCGAAGGTTCGGAGCGCGGTGTACTGACCATCGAACAACTGCTGCTGGCCATTGACGACGCCCGTGCCCACAACGAGAGCATTGTGTTCACCAATGGCTGCTTCGACATCCTGCACGCCGGTCACGTGACGTACCTGGAGCAGGCGCGCGCCCAAGGTGATCGCCTGATCGTTGCGGTCAACGACGACGCGTCGGTCAGCCGCCTCAAAGGCCCTGGCCGTCCGATCAACAGTGTCGACCGTCGCATGGCAGTGCTCGCGGGGCTGGGCGCGGTGGACTGGGTGATCAGCTTCCCTGAAGCGACCCCGGAAAACCTGCTGGCCCAGGTCAAGCCCGACGTGCTGGTCAAGGGTGGCGATTACTCCGTCGACCAGGTTGTCGGGGCGGATATCGTCAGTGCCTACGGCGGCAAGGTCAAAGTGCTGGGCTTGGTCGAAAACAGCTCGACCACGGCCATTGTCGAGAAAATCCGCAACAATGAGTAAACGCGTTCTTATCACCGGTGGCGCCGGTTTTATCGGCTCGCACCTGGTCGATGCGCTGCTTGCCAAAGGCTACGGCGTGCGGGTGCTGGATAACCTGTCCACCGGCAAGCGCAGCAACCTGCCGCTGGACAATCCGCGCGTTGAATTGCTGGAAGGTGATGTAGCCGATGCCGAGCTGGTGGCCCGCGCCGCCGTCGACACAACGGCGGTGGTGCACCTGGCGGCAGTGGCCTCGGTGCAAGCGTCGGTGGATGATCCGGTCAGCACGCACCAGAGCAACTTCGTCGGCACCTTGAATGTCTGCGAAGCTATGCGCAAGGCCGGCGTAAAACGTGTGGTGTATGCCTCCAGCGCCGCGGTCTATGGCAACAATGGCGAAGGCGCTTCGATTGACGAAGAAACCACCAAGGCGCCGTTGACGCCCTATGCGTCCGACAAGCTGGCTGGCGAGCACTACTTCGACTTCTACCGTCGCCAGCATGGCCTGGAGCCGGTGATTTTTCGCTTCTTCAATATCTTCGGCCCCCGCCAGGACCCCTCATCGCCGTATTCCGGCGTGATCAGTATCTTCAGCGAGCGCGCGCAGCAGGGCGTGCCGATTGCCGTGTTTGGCGATGGCGAGCAAACCCGTGACTTCATGTACGTGGAAGACCTGGTGGACGTGCTGGTGCAGGCCATTGAAGCGCCGTCGGCACCGTTGGGCGCCATCAATGTGGGCTGGAACCGCACCACCACCCTCAAGCAGGTGTTGCAGGCCTTGGAAGAAATCGTCGGCAAGCTGCCAACGGTGACTTACGGGCCGGCGCGTTCCGGGGATATCCGGCATTCACGGGCGAATAACCAGCGCTTGCTGGCGAGCTTCACGCTGCCGGAGCCCACGCCGTTGAAGGTTGGGCTGCAGCGCTTGCTCGAAGGCTGAACGCAATCAAGTGTGGGAGCAGGCAAGCCAGCTCCCACATTCAAGCCTTGGCTTTTTTCTTCGGCACGATCTTGCGCAACATCCGCTGTGCCAGGCGCTTCAATTTCGACTCTTTCTCAGGCATAGCCAAACCCTGTTGGCGTAGCCAATCCTTCCAGCGAATTCGCTCCTCACGCACCAGCCAGCCTTCCTGTTGGGCGAAGCTCTCCGCCAGGTACAAGCCGCGAGTACTTGCCGGGTACAGCTGGTCTTTCTTGACGGTGTACAACTCGGCCAGAGGCTGGCCATCTTTCAGCGGCATCAGGTACAGGTCGGGGCGCTGACGGTCCAGGCGTGCCACCAGTTGATCGCCTTCCAGGCGCTCGTCCACATGGAACAGGCTCAGGGACTTGGCTTCCTTGGGCACTTCCAGGCGCAGGTCGTAGATCAATTGCAGGGAGGCGGTGGGCAGGTGCACGTAGGCGCGGGGGCGCTCGATCAATTGAGTGGTGGCGCAACGTACCGGGCGGGCGGCACCGGACAGCGGGCTGAGGCGAAAGGGCAAGGCTTCACGATAATGCAGCGCGGCGGAATAAGGCGCCGGTAGCCAGGTGTCGTTGAAGCGTCCGCCAAGCCAGCCTTCCGGGGTTTCCAGCAGGCACTCTTCGGCAATTTCCTGGATCGCAGTGTGCAGCGGCAGGTTCAGTTCGTGGGCGGGCACGTAGCCGGAAATCAGCTTGAGGACCACGTCGCCACGGTCCTGGCGGCGCTGGCGTACCAGCACCCAATAATCGCGGTTCTGCCAATGCAGGGTCAGGCGTACGGATACGCCGAGGTTGGCCAGCTCCAGGGCGAAGCGTTCCGGGTCGGCCACCTCCACCGGTTTGCGGCGTTGCAGGGTCTGGGCAAAATTGAGCGGCATGCCGACGCTCTGGTAACTCAGGCCTTCGGGGGTGGCTTCGACGTGCAGCGGCAGTGTCTTGAAGTTGCTGGGGTTTTTTCTTATGAGCGTTCGCGGCATGTCGGCTCCTTCTTGCGACGGGGTCGGCCGCGTGGGCGGCATCAGAGTTGACGAATGACTTGGGCAGCGGTCGCCACGTTATGGGCCAGGTGCAGCGGATTAATGGTCCCGACAATAGCACTGGCGACGCCCGTTTGCGCAAACAACAGCATGAAACTCGCCCGAATTGGATCCATTCCAGGCTCCAGGCACACGTGGCCGCTGGCTAATGCCTTTTTCACCAGGATGCCCTTGCCATGGGCCGCCGCATAATCAATGACGGCTTTCTCGGTCTGTTCGTTCAAATTGTAGGTGATCATGGCGCAATCGCCCTGTTCCAGAGCCTTCACGCCGCCTTCTACGGTTTTGCCGGAGAAGCCGAAACCACGGATCTTGCCTTCCTTTTTCAACTCGGCCAGGGTCTGGTAGACCTCGCAGTCGTTGAGGATGTGCAGGTCGTTGCCGTCGGAGTGCACCAGCACCATGTCGATAAAATCGGTTTCAAGTCGTTTCAAACTGCGCTCGATCGACAGGCGGGTGTGGGCCGCGCTGAAGTCGTGGCTGGACAGGCCATTCTCGAACTCTTCACCGACCTTGCTGACGATCACCCAGTCCTTTCGCTGGCCACGCAGCAGCGGGCCCAGACGTTCCTCGCTCATGCCATAGGCGGGCGCCGTGTCGATCAGGTTGATGCCCAGTTCGCGAGCCTGTCGCAACAGCATGCGGGCTTCGTCGTCACCAGGAATCTGAAAACCGCTGGGGTATTTCACCCCTTGGTCGCGGCCCAGCTTGACGGTGCCCAGGCCCAGTGGCGAGACCATCAGGCCGGTGCTGCCCAGGGGGCGATGCAGGTCGTGAAGGGTGGGCAGGCTCATGGCAACAATTGCTCCCAGGCAGGTACGCCGATGGCGGGTTTTGGCAGGGCGGGCAGAGGTTCGCTGGCAGTTGGGCGGATCCCGTCACGTTCCAGGCGGTTGATCACCCGATCGGCGAAGTCCGGCGCCAACGCCAGTTTGGTCGGCCAGCCCACCAGCAGGCGGCCTTCCTCGGCGATGAAGGCGTTGTCGGGACGGGTCAGGCCTGATTGCAGCGGCTCGGCACGGTCGACCCGCAGAGTGGCCCACTGGGTCTGGCTCATGTCGATCCACGGCAGCAATTGCGCCAGCTCTTTCTGCGCGGTGGCGATCTGTTCTTCCGGTGTGCGCGCTACGCCATCGGCTTCGGCAATGTCGCCGCCCATGTACCACACCCAGTTGCCATCGGCTGCCGGGTGAGTGGTGACGGTGATGCGCGGCTTGGTGCCGCCCCCCAGGCAGTGGGCATACAACGGTTTCAGGCCGGGGCCTTTGGCGATGATCATGTGCAACGGGCGCTTTTGCATCGCTGGCTGGTTCAGACCCAGCGCGGTCAGCAGGTCCGCCGTGCCGGCGCCGGCACTCAACACGATACGTTGGGCGCGGATCTCGCGGCCGTCCACGTTCAAACCCACCAGTGTGTTGCCTTCACGCAAGGGTTCGATATGTTGTCCGGCGAGCAAACCATCACCGGCCAGCTGGGCCAGGCGTTCGATCAGGCTCGGCACGTCAACGACCAACTCTGCCAGGCGATAGACTTTGCCCTTGAAACGACGGTCTTGCAGGGCAGGCGGCAGGTCGTCCCCCTTGACCTGATCGACACGGCCGCGCACGGCCTTGCTGGCGAAAAAGCTGGTGAGGTTGCCGGCGAGCGTGCCGGGGGACCACAGGTAATGAGCGTCGGACAACAGGCGCACGCCGGTCAGATCCAGCTCACCGTTACCCGCCAGCGCTTCACGCCAGCGGCGCGGCATGTCGGCAATGGCTTCGGAGGCGCCGGTGAGCGCACCGTGCAGGGCGTATTTCGCACCGCCGTGAATGATCCCCTGGGACTTCACGCTTTGCCCGCCACCCAGGGTGGCGCTTTCCACCAACACCGTGGAAAACCCCTGGCGGCGCAGGCGCGCATTCAGCCAGAGGCCTGCAACCCCGGCGCCGACAATCAGAACGTCGGTGGACATAACGGATGGCATGGGCAACCTCAGTGTTCAAGACAAGAGGCGCAGTATACAGCGTGTTGAAGGGTGGTCAGTGCCCGGCGGTTTTCGAGAACAACTGGATCACCACCACGCCCAGCACAATCAGGCCCATCCCCAGCATCGCCGGGATATCCAGCTTCTGCCCGTAGATGAACAGCGCCGCGATGCTCACCATCACAATGCCCATCCCGGCCCACACGGCGTAGGCGACGCCCACCGGCACTGTGCGCACCACCAGCGTCAGCATCCAGAACGCCACACCGTAGCCGACGATCACCAGCAGCAGGGGGATCGGCGTGCTCCAGCCCTTGATGGCCTTCATGGAAACGGTGGCGATCACTTCCGAGCAGATGGCAATGGCCAAGTAGTAGTAAGCGACGTTCATGGGTCAATCCTCGGGTAAAGCAATCAGATAAGGCTGGCATTCTAGCGTTCAGTCAGATGGGGTAAAGTCATTACCTATCCGAATAAGAGATGGGTCGAGCCATGAGTGTGCAGTGGGATCTGGAGCAAATGCGCCTGTTTGTCAGCGTCGCCGAACACCGTTCGTTTTCGGCCGTGGCGCGTCAGCAGCGCAAGGCGCAGTCGGCGGTGAGCAATGGGATTGCGATGCTGGAGGCGGACCTTGGCGTCAGCCTGTTCGAGCGTAGCAGCGGCCGCCAACCGCGGCTGACGGAAGCCGGCAGCGTATTGCTGGAGGAGGCACGCGAAGTGTTGCGCCAGTGTGAACGGCTCAATGGCCGGGCACTGTCACTGACCCGCGGCGAGGAGGCTTGCCTGCGCCTGGCCCAGGATGAAGCCATGCTGTTTCAGCCGGTACTCGATAGCCTGGAGGCGCTGGCGGGCAAGTACCCGTTGCTGGAAGTGCAGCTGTCCAGCGCCGCGCAGGGCGATGTGGCCCGTAAGCTGGTGGAGCGCAAGGCTGACCTGGGTCTGCTGTTCTATCACGATCAAATCCCCGAAGCCCTGGAGCGACGGGTTGTCGGCAGTGTGGAGATGGTCACGGTATGCGGCGTGAATCATCCGCTGGCCAAGGAACCGTACGTGACGTGCCAGCGTCTGGCGCAGTTCCGTCAGTTGTTGATGTCGACCCAGACCAGCGTCTACCCCGGCAGCGAAGCCGCCAGCCCGTTGGTGTGGCGCGCCGACAGTTTCTACGTGTTGGCCGAATGGCTGATGAGCGGCCTGGGCTGGGCCTGGCTGCCCCGGCATATCGTGCAGTACCCGACCTATCAGCAACAAATGGTTGAGCTGGACAGCGAATGGACGCCGCCGGCCTTGGTGGTGGAGCTGGTCTGGCGGCGCGACGAGCATCTGGGGCCTGCCGCGCGCTTCCTGGCCAAACGATTTGCCGAGTGCTTGCAGGCGATCGACTGAAAAAGCCGATAAACTCCGCCGCCATGAATAGAACTCTCTACAGCTGTCTGTTTTACCTGGCGCTGCCCTTGGTGGCTTTACGTCTGTGGCTGCGCGCGCGCAAGGCGCCGGCCTATGCCAAGCGCGTCGGCGAGCGCTTCTCCTATGGCTTGCCGGTGATGCAGCCGGGCGGGATCTGGGTGCATGCCGTGTCGGTGGGCGAGAGCATTGCCGCCGCGCCCATGGTGCGCGGGTTGCTGGCGCGTTATCCGACGCTGCCGATCACCGTCACGTGTATGACGCCCACCGGGTCCGAGCGCATCCAGGCGTTGTTCGCCAACGAGCCGCGCATCCAGCATTGCTACTTGCCGTATGACTTGCCGTGCGCCGCCAAACGTTTCCTCGATCGCGTGCAGCCGAAACTGGCAGTGATCATGGAAACCGAGCTGTGGCCCAACCATATCCACGCCTGCGCCCAGCGAGGGATTCCAGTGGCGTTGGCGAATGCACGGTTGTCGGCGCGCTCGGCCAAGGGCTACGCACGCTTTGCCAAACTGACGGCGCCGATGCTGTCGCAGATGAGCCTCTTCGCTGTGCAGACGCAGACCGAAGCCCAGCGCTTCCTGAGCCTCGGGGCTCGCCCGGAAACCGTCGAAGTCACCGGCTCGATCAAGTTCGACCTGACCATCGACCCCGAACTGCCGGCGCGGGCCGCTGCGTTACGCGCGCAATGGGGCGCCAGCGAGCGCCCGGTGTGGATCGCCGCGAGCACCCATGAAGGTGAAGATGACGTGGTGCTGGCGGCGCATCGACAACTGCTCGACAGCTATCCCAATGCGCTGCTGATTCTGGTGCCGCGTCACCAGGAGCGCTTCGGGCCGATGTTCGAACTGTGTCAGCAACAAGGCTTTGCCACGGTGCGCCGTTCCAGCGGCGACGCGGTCACCGCGCAAACCGCGGTACTGCTCGGCGACACCATGGGTGAATTGCTGTTTCTGTATGCCCTCGCCGACAGCGCTTTTGTCGGCGGCAGCCTGGTGGCGACGGGCGGGCATAACCCACTGGAACCGGCGGCCTTGGCATTGCCGGTGATCATGGGGCCGCACGTGTTCAACTTCCTCGAAATCACGGCGATGATGCGCGAAGCGGGAGCGCTGCGCGAGGTGGATGACGCCGAAGGATTGGCCGAGGCCGTGCGCCAGTTGTTCGAATTGCCGCAGGATGCCCGCAAGATGGCGCAGGCTGGCCTCAAGGTGATGCAGGCCAACCAGGGCGCGCTCAAGCGCCTGCTGGACGGTTTGGACAAACTGCTTACCCGCTGACACCACCAATCAACTGTGGGAGCGGGCTTGCTCGCGAATGCGGTGTATCAGTACCAGATGCACTGGCTGACACACCGCATTCGCGAGCAAGCCCGCTCCCACATTGGTTATACGCTGTGTTTAATAGCCGGGACGGGCCTTGAGTTGTTCGGCGGCGGCCTTGGCCAGGTCCGGCGGCAGGAAGTCGCGGTCCGGGTTGTAGTCAGCCTTGAGGTAGCGCGCCAGGTCCTGCAAGTCGCCTGGGTTCAAGGTGCCCGCGGCTTGTTTCAGGCGCAGGTTGTCGAGGATGTAGTCGTAGCGGCTGTTGTTGTAGTTGCGCACCGACGCGTAGAGCTGGCGCTGTGAGTCCAGCACATCGACGATGTTGCGCGTACCCACCTGGTAGCCGATTTCCGTGGCTTCTACTGCGCTCTGGTTGGAGATGATCGACTGGCGGCGCGCCTGCACCTGCTCCACATCGGTGTTCACCGCACGGTGCAGGTTGCGGGTGTTTTCCACCACCTGGCGGCGCAGGCCTTCGCGCTGCTGCTCGGTCTGGCCCAGGCGCGAGTAGGATTCACGCACTTGCGAGCTGGTCAGCCCGCCGCTGTAGATCGGGATGCTCAGGCGCAGGCCGATGGTGCGTTGTTCCACATCGCCACGGTACGGCGTGCCGAAAGCATTCGGGTTGCTGAAGCCCAGGGCGTCGTTGTCACCTTTTTCGTATTGCGCCACGGCGTCCAGGGTCGGTGCATGCCCGGCCTTGCGCTGCTTGAGGGTTTCTTCGGCGGCGGTGACGGCGTAGTTGCTGGCGAGCAGGTTCAGGTTCTGGCGGCCGGCGGTTTCGACCCAGGCCTTGGCGTCGTTCGGCAGCGGCGGCAACACTGGCAGCGTGTGGACAATGCCCTGGATCGAGTTGTACTGACGGTTGGTCAAGGTGATCAATGCTTCGAACGCGTCTTCCACCTGGCGTTGGGCCAGGATGCGGTTGGCGCGGGCGGTGTCGTAGCTGGCCTGGGATTGAAGGACATCGGTCTTGTCCGACAGGCCGACGTCAAAGCGTTCGTTGGACTGGTCCAGCTGGCGTTTGAACGCATTTTCTTCGGCCTTGGTCGAGGCCAGGTTGTCCTGGGCACGCAGCACGGCGAAATAGTTTTCGGCGCTTTGCAGGATCAGGTTCTGTTCGGTGGCCGACAGTTGCAGCGCAGCCTGCTCGTTGGTGGCCTCGGCCGCCTGCAGTTGGAACCAGCGGTCGGCGCGGAACAGGGGCTGGCTCAAGGTGGCGCGCCAGGAGTGCGCGTCGCGGTTGGCGGTGGCGGCGGGCGTGTCGATCTGGGTGCGCACGTTATTGATATCGGCACCACCGGTCAGGTTCGGTAGCAGCCCGGCGCGGGCCTGGGGCACCACTTCTTTTTGCGCGCCGTATTGGGCACGGGCAGCGGCAAGGTCGGCGTTGTTGTCCACGGCTTCCTGGTAGACGCTGACCAAGTCGGTGTTGGCGGACAAGGGCGCTTCAGCTGCCCAGACCATTCCGTTGGTCGCACAAGACACGGCGAGAGCCAGTGAAAGTTTGCGCAGCATGAGGCGATCCCTAGTTTAAATATTACGGTGATAATTTAGCGCCCAAGGCTAAGGCGGGCCATTCCTGGCGTCAAGCATTGTGGCGGCAACCGAGTGTAGTGGTGCTGACTCGGCGCAACAATCCCGCAATCACGCCATTCATCACGCTGAATGCACCGCTATTGGCAATTTGCCCGCGGCATGGTCTAGACTGGCCGCGTTCTTGTCGGGGTGCCTTGTTGGAAGGCTGAGATCGGTAAATACCGGATCCCGTTGAACCTGATCAGGTTAGCGCCTGCGTAGGGAACAAGATTTCTCGTCACCCGGCGAGTCCTCTTGTGCTTCGTCCGGGATGCTGTTCATTTATTGAGCAGCCCTCGTGCACAGAGCACAGCACTGGTTTCAGTGCGTTCATCCGTCCCAGGTTCGCTCCGACAAAAATCCACCGCCTGGATAGTTGGAGAGCCCGTGATGAGCACAGAAATAAAAAGTACAAAACTGAAAAACACCGTGCACCTGAGTGAATCGGCCAAGGTCGACTCCGGCTCCGTGCAGCCGTTTACCCGCTCGCAAAAAATCTACGTGCAGGGCACTCGCCCGGACATCCGCGTGCCAATGCGCGAAATCAGCCTGGACGTGACCCCCACCGATTTCGGCGGTGAAATCAACGCGCCGGTTACCGTGTACGACACTTCCGGCCCCTACACTGACCCGAATGTGATCATCGACGTGCGCAAAGGCCTGGCCGATGTGCGCTCGCCGTGGATCGAAGTACGCAACGACACCGAACGCCTGCCGGGCCTCAGTTCGCACTTCGGCCAACAGCGTCTGAGCGATGCCGAACTGACCGCGCTGCGCTTCGCCCACGTGAAGAACCCGCGTCGCGCCAAGGCCGGCGCCAACGTTACGCAGATGCACTACGCACGCAAAGGCATCATCACCGCCGAGATGGAATACGTCGCCATCCGCGAAAATATGAAGCTGGAAGAAGCCCGCGCCACCGGCTTGCTCGACCAGCAGCATGCCGGCCATAGCTTCGGTGCCAGCGTGCCGAAAATCATCACCCCCGAATTCGTGCGCGAAGAAATCGCTCGCGGCCGCGCGATCATCCCGGCCAACATCAACCACACCGAACTGGAACCGATGATCATCGGCCGTAACTTCCTGGTGAAGATCAACGGCAACATCGGCAACAGCGCCCTGGGGTCGTCCATCGAAGAAGAAGTGGCGAAACTTACGTGGGGCATTCGCTGGGGTTCGGACACGGTGATGGACTTGTCCACCGGCAAGCACATCCATGAAACCCGCGAGTGGATCATCCGCAACTCGCCAGTGCCGATCGGCACCGTGCCGATCTACCAGGCCCTGGAAAAAGTCGGCGGCGCCGCCGAAGACCTGACCTGGGAACTGTTCCGTGACACCCTGATCGAACAGGCCGAGCAGGGCGTCGACTACTTCACCATCCATGCCGGCGTGCTGCTGCGCTACGTGCCGCTGACCGCCAAGCGTGTGACCGGCATCGTTTCTCGTGGCGGTTCGATCATGGCCAAGTGGTGCCTGGCGCACCACAAAGAGAACTTCACCTACACGCATTTCGACGAAATCTGCGAAATCATGAAGGCCTACGACGTCAGTTTCTCCCTTGGCGATGGCCTGCGTCCCGGTTCGATTGCCGACGCCAACGACGCCGCGCAGTTCGGCGAGCTGGAAACCCTGGGCGAGCTGACCAAGACCGCCTGGAAGCACGACGTGCAAACCATGATCGAAGGCCCCGGCCACGTGCCGATGCAGTTGATCAAGGAGAACATGGACAAGCAGCTGGAGTGCTGCGACGAAGCGCCGTTCTACACCCTCGGCCCGCTGACCACCGACATTGCGCCGGGCTATGACCACATCACCTCCGGTATCGGCGCGGCGATGATCGGCTGGTTCGGTTGCGCCATGCTTTGCTACGTCACGCCCAAGGAACACTTGGGCTTGCCGAACAAGGATGATGTGAAGACCGGGATCATCACCTACAAGATCGCCGCCCACGCGGCGGACCTCGCCAAAGGCCATCCGGGTGCACAGATCCGCGATAACGCCTTGAGCAAGGCGCGTTTCGAGTTCCGCTGGGAAGACCAGTTCAACCTCGGCCTGGACCCGGACACCGCGCGCTCGTATCACGACGAAACCCTGCCGAAGGACTCGGCCAAGGTCGCGCATTTCTGCTCGATGTGCGGGCCGAAGTTCTGCTCGATGAAGATCACCCAGGAAGTGCGTGAATACGCGGCCAACCAGCGCATTGAGGCGGTGGACGTGGATGTGGCCAAAGGCTTGGCAGAGCAGGCGCAGCGGTTCAAGCAGGAAGGGAGTCAGCTGTACAAAAAGGTCTGATCCGAGGCGGCGGTGCCTGCACCGCCGTCATCACGGGCAAGCCCGGCTCCCACAGTTGATCGCGTTGTACACAGCTTTTGTGTCCACAGCCGTTCCCTTGTGGGAGCCGGGCTTGCCCGCGATAGCGATCTCCAAAACAACACAGTGTCCCTCAGAGATAACACCCTTGAGCATTCAACCCAGCACTTACTCCCCGGACATTGCAGTGTCCGCTGACAAACGCGTCTTCGGCGCCCGCGACCTGTTCTCCCTCTGGTTCTCCCTCGGCATCGGCTTGATGGTCCTGCAAACCGGCGCATTGCTCGCGCCAGGCTTGGGCCTGTCCGGTTCGTTGCTGGCGATTTTCCTCGGCACCCTGGTGGGTGTCCTGCTGCTGGCCGCTGTCGGCGTAATCGGCAGCGACACCGGCCTGTCCGCCATGGCCGCGCTCAAGCTGAGCCTGGGGGCGAAGGGCGCGAGCCTGCCGGCGTTGCTCAATTTGCTGCAGCTGATCGGCTGGGGCTCGTTCGAAATCATCGTGATGCGCGACGCGGCCAGCCTGTTGGGTACGCGGGCGTTCAGTGAAGGCAGCCTATTGGCCAGCCCATTGCTGTGGACCCTATTCTTCGGCGGTCTGGCGACGCTGCTGGCGGTCAGTGGTCCGCTGACCTTCGTGCGCCAGATCTTGCGCAAATGGGGCATCTGGTTGTTGCTTGCCGCCTGCCTGTGGCTCACCTGGAACCTGTTCGCCAAAGCCGACCTCGCCACACTCTGGGCCAAGGCGGGTGACGGTTCGATGCCGTTCGCGGTGGGTTTTGATATCGCCATCGCCATGCCGCTGTCGTGGCTGCCGCTGATCGCCGATTACTCGCGTTTCGGCAAGCGCGCCCACAGCGTGTTCGGTGGCACGGCGCTGGGGTTCTTTATCGGTAATTTCTGGCTGATGAGCCTGGGCGTGGCCTACACCCTGGCGTTCGCACCGAGCGGCGAAGTCAACGCGCTGTTGCTGGCGTTGGCTGGGGCCGGCCTGGGGATTCCGCTTCTATTGATTCTGTTGGACGAATCGGAAAACGCCTTCGCCGATATTCACTCGGCGGCGGTATCCAGCGGGATGTTGCTGCGTTTGAAGGTCGAGCACCTGGCGTTGGCCATCGGCGTGGTCTGCACGCTTATCGCCTGCTTTGCACCGTTGGCGCAGTACCAGAACTTCCTGTTGTTGATCGGCTCGGTATTCGCGCCGCTGTTTGGGGTGGTGCTGGTGGATCATTTCATCCTGCGCCGTCGTAGCGGGGGTGCAGTAGCCAGCTTGCGCTGGCCGGCGCTACTGGCCTGGCTGGGCGGTATCGCCACTTACCACTTGCTGGCCCATCTGTATCCGGACATCGGTGCAACCCTGCCGGCGCTGGTGCTGGCAGGGCTGTTGCAGCTCATCCTGGGCCGGGTCTTCAGCGGCGCGCGGGCACCAGCTCAGGCTTGAGGATGCCCTCCAGGCGCGAGTACGGAATCTGCAACTCGACGTGGCCCAGGGCATACGGTGCGATGGTGGTGGTGGGGTACTTGAGGATCACGCCGCCATAAGTCAGCGCCACGTTCGGGGTTTTCTGGAAGGGGTAGGTTTTCACATACTCCGGCTCCAGGCTCAGGCGGGTGCTGATCAGCCAGCTGTTGTGAGCCACCTGGGCGGCTTTCCAGAACGCCTCTTCCTTGCCGGGCAACAGCATGTCGGTCAGGGTCAGGGCCTTTTGCTGCTGGCGCGAATAGTTGATGAATGCACGGCCCGGTTCGCCGTGGGTGGCACCTTGGTCCAGGTAGCTGGATAACTCGATGATCACCAAGCCGTCATGCTGTTCACGTACCTTGGCCTGCAGGTACATGCTGTTGCGTGGGGCGGCCGTTTTCAGGAATTGCTCGCGGTAGGTCTCAAGGCTGGTCGGCAGCGGGTCGTTCGGGCTGGTGCGGGTCATTTCCAGCAGGCGCTGTTCGATCAGTGCATCCAGCTTCGGCTCCTTGGCAAAGTGCACGGTGTCGATATTCACCAGTGGGCAGTCGGCGCTGGCGCAGCCTGGCTTGCTCTGCTCGGTGGCGTCGCGGGTGGCGTCCAGCGGGGTTTTGTAACTCGGCTGGAACAGGCTTTGGCAGGCACCGAGGGTCAATGCGATGCAGGCCACGGAGGCGATTTTTAAAAGCGACATGGATGTCCTTCGTCTAGCGATAAGAGCGAAATTTGTGGAGCTTCGACTACCGGCAGGGCAGTCAGTTCGCCACTAAGCTGATTAGAGTGAGTTTGACGCCCGCCGTCTATCCCGGCAACTGGAAAGGGGCTGCATCCAGAGGCATGAGCGCGTTAGGATGGCGCCAATTGCGCAGGCTCAACGAGGAAGGGATATGACGAACATCGCAAAATCGACGCCGAGCACTATCGAAATTGTTCAGCGCGACAATGCCTACCAGGGCTTCTACAAGCTTGATCGCGTGCAACTGCGCCACGAGAAGTTCGATGGCGGCATGAGCCGGGTGATCAATCGCGAAGTCTTCGTTCGTCACGATGCCGTGTGCGTGCTGCCCTACGATCCGAAGCGCGATACAGTGGTACTGATCGAGCAGTTCCGCGTAGGCGCCATGGGTCGGACCGACAACCCGTGGCTGGTGGAAATGGTCGCCGGCCTGATCGACAAGGATGAAGCGCCGGAGGAGGTTGCACACCGCGAAGCCGAGGAGGAAGCTGGGCTGACATTCTCGGCGCTGTGGCCGATCACCCAGTATTTCCCGTCGCCCGGCGGCAGTACCGAATTTGTCCACTTGTACCTGGGCCGTTGCGACAGCTCGGGCGCGGGGGGCGTCCATGGATTGGAAGAAGAAGCTGAAGATATCCGCGTCACCGTATGGGCCTTCGAAGATGCCCTGCAAGCGGTGCGCGACGGCAAAATTTCCAATGCAGCCAGCATTATCGCCCTGCAATGGCTTGCGCTTAATCGCGCGGAAGTGAGGGGGTTATGGCAGTAAAGGCACGGGAACGTTATCGAGTCGACCTGATCGGGTTGCAAGCGGCCTGCGAGGCCAACTATGCGCGGCTGATGCGCCTGCTGCCCGACATGCGCCATGCCCCCGAGGCGCGGCGCATCGGCGTGACCCATGGCGATCAAATGCTTGGCGTGCTGGCACTGGAAGTCATCGTCAATTGCCCGTACACCACCACCCTGCGCGTGCGCCAGGAGCACAGCCTGCCATGGTTGCCGGTGCCGCAACTGGAAGTGCAGGTGTACCACGACGCGCGCATGGCCGAAGTGATCAGCGCCGAACATGCGCGGCGCTTTCGCAGCATCTATCCTTACCCCAACGTGTTCATGCACCAGCCCGATGAGAAAGCACAGCTCAATGTGTTCCTCGGTGAATGGTTGAGCCACTGCCTGGCCCTGGGCCACGAGTTCGAAGTTGTGCGGTAGATGTGAACTGCATCTGCTTCCTAAGGTTTCCTCTTGTGTCCTGCCCCAGCATAATCACGCCACACGTCCATTCCTGTGATTGCCTTGGGAGAGCGCCTTGCCGAGCGTATCCACTGTGAGCCCCGATGCGCCTGCATTGCTGGTGCAATTGTCCGACAGCCACTTGTTTGCCGAGGCCGACGGTACGCTGTTGGGCATGAACACCCGCGACAGCCTGCAAGGCGTCATCGAATTGGTGCGCGCGCAGCAGCGGCGTATTGATTTGGTGTTGGCGACGGGGGACCTGTCCCAGGACGGCACACTGGAGTCGTACCAGCAATTTCGAGACATGACCCGGCAGATCGACGCCCCGGCGCGTTGGATTCCCGGCAATCACGACGAGCCGCAGATCATGGCCCACGCCGCCGTGCACAGCGATCTCTTGGAGCCGGTGGTCGATATCGGTCACTGGCGCGTCACTCTGCTGGACTCCGCTGTCCCCGGTTCGGTGCCGGGTTACCTGCAAGACCAGCAACTGCAGCGGCTCGCCCAGGCCCTGAGCGAAGCGCCGAATCGTCATCATCTGGTGTGCTTCCACCATCATCCGGTGCCCATCGGTTGTGCCTGGATGGAGCCCATCGGTTTGCGCAATCCCGATGCGTTGTTTGCCGTGCTCGACCGTTTCCCGCAGGTACGGGCGGTGCTCTGGGGCCATGTGCACCAGGAAATCGACCGCGAGCGCAACGGCGTGCGGCTGCTGGCATCGCCCTCCACCTGCATCCAGTTCGCGCCGGGCAGTGAAGATTTCAAGGTCAGCGAGCAAGCGCCGGGTTATCGCTGGCTGCGCTTGCATGCCGACGGACGGTTGGAAACTGGGGTGGAGCGGCTTCAAAATTTTGCATTTACCGTGGATTACGGCAGCAACGGCTATTAATAGCTGTAAACGCTGATCAACATGTGGGAGCGGGCTTGCTCGCGAATGCAGTGTTCCAGTCACCGGCGGTATTGGCTGACACACTGCCTTCGCGAGCAAGCCCGCTCCCACATTGGATCTTCAGTGTATTGAGGGTAGAGGGACTCACACACCACCCCGATCCCTGTAAACTGCGCCTCTTTGGCTGAGTCACGGAGAGCCTGGCATGTCTGCCTCGATCCTGTATATCCACGGTTTCAACAGTGCGCCTGTGTCCAACAAGGCCAGCCAGTTGATCACCGTGATGGGCGCCATCGGCCTGGCCGACCAATTACGCGTGCCGGCCCTGCATCACCATCCCCGTCAGGCGATTGCACAGTTGGAAGCGGCGATCGCTGAACTGGGGCGGCCACTGCTGGTCGGCAGCTCACTCGGCGGCTACTATGCAACCCATCTTGCCGAACGCCATGGCCTCAAGGCGCTGTTGGTGAATCCGGCGGTCAGCCCCCATCGGATGTTCGATGGTTACCTGGGCACCCAGAAGAACCTCTACACCGATGAAACCTGGGAACTGACCCACGATCACGTCACGGCGCTGGCCGAGCTGGAAGTACCGGCGCCCCAGGACGCCGCGCGGTATCAGGTGTGGTTGCAGACCGGGGATGAAACCCTGGATTATCGCCTCGCCCAGCAGTACTACCGGGCCTGTGCCTTACGCATCCAGGCCGGCGGCGACCACGGTTACCAGGGGTTCGCCCGGCAATTGCCGGCGATGTTGAGCTTTGCGGGCATTGGCGCAGATCAGTATCAATCCTTCGATTTTTCTTCACTGTAAAAATCGCAGGTCACTTTTTAATCGAACGACTCACGACGAGACCCCATGGCCACTCCCAGCGCTAGCTCTTATAACGCCGACGCCATCGAAGTCCTCTCGGGCCTCGACCCGGTGCGCAAACGCCCCGGCATGTACACTGACACCAGTCGGCCGAACCACCTTGCCCAGGAAGTCATCGACAACAGCGTCGACGAAGCCTTGGCCGGTCACGCCAAGTCGGTGCATGTCATTCTCCACGCTGACCACTCCCTGGAAGTGTCCGACGATGGTCGCGGCATGCCGGTGGACATCCACCCCGAAGAGGGGGTGCCGGGCGTCGAGCTGATCCTCACCAAACTGCATGCCGGCGGTAAGTTCTCCAACAAGAACTACCAGTTCTCCGGCGGCCTGCACGGCGTGGGCATTTCCGTGGTCAACGCCTTGTCCACGCTGGTGCGGGTCAAGGTCAAGCGCGACGGTAACGAGTACCAGATGACCTTCGCCGATGGCTACAAAGCCACCGACCTGGAAGTGATTGGCACCGTTGGCAAGCGCAACACCGGCACCAGCGTGTACTTCGCGCCGGACCCGAAATACTTCGATTCGCCGAAATTCTCCATCAGCCGCCTCAAGCATGTGCTCAAGGCCAAGGCTGTATTGTGCCCAGGCCTATTGGTGACCTTTGAAGACAAAGGCACCGGCGAGAAGGTCGAGTGGCACTACGAAGACGGCCTGCGTTCGTACCTGGAAGATTCCGTCAGCGACTTCGAGCGTCTGCCCAACGAGCCGTTCTGCGGCAGCCTGGCCGGTAATAAAGAAGCCGTGGACTGGGCGTTGCTGTGGCTGCCGGAAGGTGGCGACAGCGTGCAGGAAAGCTACGTCAACCTGATCCCGACGGCCCAGGGCGGCACCCACGTCAACGGCTTGCGTCAAGGCTTGCTGGATGCCATGCGCGAATTCTGCGAGTACCGCAACCTGTTGCCGCGCGGCGTGAAGCTGGCGCCGGAAGACGTGTGGGAGCGCATCGCGTTCGTGCTGTCGATGAAAATGCAGGAGCCGCAGTTCTCCGGTCAGACCAAGGAGCGCCTGTCGTCCCGCGAGGCGGCGGCGTTTGTCTCCGGCGTGGTCAAGGACGCGTTCAGCCTGTGGCTCAACGAGCACCCTGAACTGGGCCTGGCCCTGGCCGAACTGGCGATCAACAACGCCGGCCGTCGCTTGAAGGCGAGCAAAAAGGTCGAGCGCAAGCGCATCACCCAGGGCCCGGCGTTGCCCGGCAAGCTGGCCGATTGCGCCGGGCAAGACCCGATGCGCTCCGAGCTGTTCCTGGTGGAAGGTGACTCCGCCGGCGGTTCCGCCAAGCAGGCACGGGACAAGGAGTTCCAGGCGATCCTGCCGTTGCGCGGCAAGATCCTCAACACCTGGGAAGTCGATGGCAGCGAAGTCCTGGCCAGCCAGGAAGTGCACAACATCGCCGTGGCCATTGGTGTGGACCCAGGCGCGGCGGACATGAGCCAACTGCGCTACGGCAAGATCTGCATTCTCGCCGACGCCGACTCCGACGGTCTGCACATCGCCACGCTGCTGTGCGCACTGTTCGTGCAGCACTTCCGCCCGTTGGTCGAGGCTGGCCACGTCTACGTCGCCATGCCGCCGTTGTACCGGATCGACCTGGGCAAGGAAATCTATTACGCCCTGGACGAAGCCGAGCGTGACGGCATCCTCGACCGCCTGGTGGCCGAGAAGAAGCGTGGCAAACCACAGGTCACGCGATTCAAAGGGCTGGGTGAAATGAACCCGCCGCAGCTGCGCGAAACCACCATGGACCCGAACACCCGGCGCCTGGTGCAGTTGACGCTGGGCGACGACTTCGCCGCCACCTCAGAAATGATGGACATGTTGCTGGCGAAGAAACGCGCGCCGGATCGCAAGTCGTGGCTGGAATCCAAAGGCAACCTGGCCGAGGTTCTGGGCTGATGCGCACAGGTTTCGCCCTGGCGATCCTGATGTTGAGCGGGCTTGCGGCTACCCAGGTGGCTGCCGCGCCCGTGGCTGAGCTGAAACTGGTGTCCGAACACCCAGTGGACGGCATGCGCGGTGGCAACCTGTCGGGTCTGGCGCTGTGTGGCAAAGAGTTATGGACGGTTTCCGATCGCGACGACGACCAGATCTATCGACTTGATACCCGCGCAGCGGTGTGGAAAGCCGAGAGGTACGGGATCGTTGTGCCGCCAGTGCCTGAGTCTGGGTTGCCCTGGGGGTTGCGCTCGCGAACCAAGGCCGCGTCGTTCATTCGCGGTGGCGACCTGGATTTTGAAGGCATCAGCTGCGATGCCGAGGGAAATCGCTACATTGTCAGTGAAGCCCATGCGGCGGTGCTGAGAGTGCCGTTTTCCGGCGAGCAGGGTGATACCGAGTGGTTGAAGATCGCCCCAGGCATGGTGCGCGAAGCGCGTGCAAGTGGCATGTTGCTGCATTTCAATGCCTTGTTCGAGGGCTTGGCAATCAGCCCGGACGGCAATCAGATCTGGCTGGCGGCCGAGCGTGAGCGACGGGGCTTGATCTCGATCAAGCGTGGGCAGAGCGTTTGGGATTGTGAGGGCGCCTGCGTGTTGCTGAGCGAGGCCGGCAAGGACGTGCAGCCAGCCAAGTTCACCAATGCCAAGGCGGTATCCAAGGATTTCGCCGACCTGGCGCTGTTCAACGGCAAACTGTTTACCCTGGAGCGCAATGCGTTCCAGATTTGCCGACGCGATCCCGCCACGGCCAAGGTCGAGCTGTGCTGGTCGTTTGCCGACGAGACCCTGGCGCCCGAGCGGCGCTACGCCCAGCCTTATGGCTTGGCCGAAGCCCTGTTGATCGACGCGGAGGGGGCCTGGCTTGGCATTGACAATAATTTCGGCCCCCGCGCCGATGGTGAAAAACGCCCCATGGTCTATCGTTTCGCCGCCCCTGCCGGTGGCTGGAGCGCCCGCCCATGAGCCCCTGTTTTTTTGAATTGACCCGGTGCAGCGGCAGTTCCGCTGCGCCTTATCCGACAATGATGAGGCCCGCATGAGTGACATCCTCGCAGACAGCTTAGACGGCGTAGAACGCCGGTCGCTGGCTGACTTCACCGAAAATGCCTACCTCAACTACTCCATGTACGTGATCATGGACCGTGCCTTGCCGCATATCGGCGACGGCCTGAAGCCTGTACAACGGCGCATTATCTACGCCATGAGTGAGTTGGGCCTGGATGCCGATTCCAAGCACAAGAAGTCGGCGCGTACCGTGGGTGACGTGCTCGGTAAGTTCCACCCCCATGGCGATTCCGCCTGCTACGAAGCCATGGTGCTGATGGCCCAGCCGTTCAGCTATCGCTACACACTGGTAGACGGCCAGGGTAACTGGGGTGCGCCGGATGATCCCAAATCGTTCGCCGCCATGCGATACACCGAGGCGCGTCTGTCGCGTTATTCGGAAGTCCTGCTGAGCGAACTGGGGCAGGGCACTGCCGACTGGGGGCCTAACTTCGACGGCACCCTCGACGAACCGTTGGTGTTGCCGGCACGTTTGCCGAATATCCTGCTCAATGGCACCACGGGCATCGCAGTCGGCATGGCCACCGACGTGCCGCCGCACAACCTGCGTGAAGTCGCCACCGCTTGCGTGCGCTTGCTCGATGAGCCGAAGGCCACGGTGGAACAGCTTTGCGAGCACATCCAGGGCCCGGACTACCCGACCGAAGCGGAAATCATCACGCCGCGCGCCGACCTGTTGAAGATGTACGAGACCGGCAAGGGCTCGGTGCGCATGCGCGCCGTGTACCACATCGAAGATGGCGACATTATCGTCACCGCACTGCCGCACCAGGTGTCGGGTGCCAAGGTGCTGGAGCAGATCGCCGCGCTGATGCAGGCCAAACCGTCGAAATTGCCGCAAGTTGCCGACCTGCGTGACGAATCCGACCACGAAAACCCCTGCCGCATCGTGATCATCCCGACCAACAGCCGGGTCGACCACGAAGTGCTGATGCAGCATCTGTTTGCTAGCACGGACCTTGAGTCCAGCTATCGGGTCAACGTCAACATCATCGGTCTGGACGGCAAGCCGCAGCTGAAAAACCTGCGCAACCTGCTGGTGGAGTGGCTGGAGTTCCGGGTGCAGACCGTGCGTCGTCGCCTGCAATTCCGCCTGGACAAGGTCGAGCGTCGCCTGCACCTGTTGGACGGTTTGCTGATTGCTTACCTCAACCTGGATGAAGTGATCCATATCATCCGTACCGCCGAGCATCCGAAAGCCGAGTTGATCGCGCGTTTCGAGCTGAGCGAGATCCAGGCTGACTACATCCTCGACACCCGTTTGCGTCAGTTGGCGCGGCTGGAAGAAATGAAGCTGCGCGACGAACAGGACGCGCTGCTCAAGGAACAAGCCAAGCTGCAAGCCCTGCTGGGCAGCGAAGCCAAGCTGAAGAAGTTGGTGCGCAGCGAGCTGATCAAAGACGCCGAAACCTACGGCGATGACCGTCGTTCGCCGATCGTCCAGCGCGCTGAGGCGAAAGCTCTGACAGAAACCGAACTGCTGCCAAACGAGAAAATTACCGTCGTTCTGTCGGAAAAGGGTTGGGTTCGTTCCGCCAAAGGGCATGATATTGACGCCACTGGCTTGTCGTACAAGGCGGGCGACGGCTTCAAGACCGCCGCCGCCGGGCGTTCCAACCAGTTTGCGGTGTTTATCGACTCCACCGGGCGCAGTTATTCGGTGCCGGCCCACACCTTGCCGTCTGCACGGGGGCAGGGTGAGCCGTTGACCGGGCGCCTGACGCCGCCGCCAGGTGCAAATTTCGAGTGTGTCTTGCTGCCGGACGATGATGCGCTGTACGTGATTGCGTCCGACGCGGGTTATGGTTTTGTGGTGAAGGGTGAAGACCTGCAGGCCAAGAACAAGGCGGGCAAGGCCTTGCTGAGCTTGCCGAACAACGCCAAGGTGATCCTGCCGCGGCCGGTGGATGACCGTGAGGGCAACTGGTTGGCCTCGGTGACCACCGAAGGGCGTTTGCTGGTGTTCAAGATCAGTGATCTGCCGCAGTTGGGCAAAGGCAAGGGCAACAAGATCATCGGTATTCCCGGCGAGCGCGTGGCCAGTCGCGAAGAGTACGTGACTGACATCGCAGTGATCCCGGAAGGCGCGACTTTGGTGCTTCAGGCCGGTAAACGTACGTTGTCCCTGCGTCCCGATGACCTTGAGCACTACACGGGTGAGCGTGGCCGGCGTGGTAACAAATTGCCACGTGGCTTCCAACGTGTGGATGCTTTGCTGGTGGAAACGCCGGTTTAACGCGTATTAGAGCCCTCGATCTACGATTTAACGCGTAGATCGACGCTTTGGCGCTGGAGTCATGGCGCATATTCACGGATGATATGGCCTTTCCAGCGCCGGCGTGGCCGAGCGTGTTTAGGTTATTTTTAGTATTACATTGTGGTTCGCCTTGTGGCAGCCACCTGGATGGGATGATGACTGCTCCACGCCTTCCTTTATTTTTTATGCTCGCTGGCCTTTTGGGGCTGGCGGGTTGCAGCACACATCAGCCGGTGTCGCTGTACCAGCTGGACAGCGGAAGTCCGGCTCAACCCGCACAGACGGCTGGCATGGCCGTCTTGCTGGGCCCGGTGATCGTTGCCGACTACCTGCAACGCGAAACACTGCTGCAACGTCAGAACGACGGCAGCCTGCAAGGTTCCACGGATGGTCGTTGGGCGGGCAGCTTGTCTTCCGACATCAACCAATTGATGTTGCGCCAGGTCGCGGGTCAACTGGATAGCCAGCGTGTGGTGCTGGCGCCCGCGCCGACCGGGTTTACCCCGGATGTGCAGGTGTTGCTGACCATTACCCGTCTTGACTCTGGTGCGTCGCAACCGGCGATTCTCGATGCGCAGTGGCGCTTGATCGATCGTCGTGGCCAGGTGCGCGATAACCGCATCGTGCACCTGCAGGAAGAGCATACCGGCACCACCGCGTCCCAGGTCCAGGCCCAGGGCGTGTTGTTGCAGCATCTGGCACAGCAGTTGTCGGTGGCACTCAAGCCATTGGCCAACCAACCGCCGATTGCCGAAGTGCCGCGTAAGCAGAGCGCTCCGGTACAGGCCAAGCCGGCACAACCGCAGAAGCCGAAGATGCCGATGGCGACGCCGATTCGCACGGATATGGAAGTGTTCAGGTTCTGATCTGAAACGCGCACAAAAAAAGGCCCGCTTACTCAGCGGGCCTTTTTTTTGGGGCCAAGCGTTGGGGCCTGGCACCGTTTCACTGTGGGAGGGGGCGCGGGGATTCAGTTATTGATGGGCTAACTGATACTTCGCTATCGCGGGCGAGCCCGCTCTCACATGAGTCATACAGGGTTATTTGGTGCGGGTCTCGTGCATCCGCGCCAACTGCCGCTCCAGCATCGATGGGTACGGCTCCATCAATCTCTCCACGCAACTGGCGCCCTCTGGGCTGGCAATCGGGCGGATGCGTGCGCGTTGGCGGATCAGCGTGTCTTCGCTGATCTTGCGCTCCACCAGCAGCAGGTTGCGGCTGTGCTGCGACAGCGCCAGGGCGTCTTGGGCGCTCTCGGTGAGCAGCAGGTCGATCTGGGTCATGCCAAACAGATCATCGCTCACCGTCAGGCCCAACTGCAGTTGCAAGGTAATGCCGCTGTCGGCCACTTCGATCTGCAGGGCGTGGCCCAGGGCGCGCAGCAGCTCGCCGCAGCAAATCGCGTTGGTCAGGTAGTCTTCGCCACTGTCTTCGCTGTGGAACAGCATCAGCGTGCTGCCGTCGTTCAGGGTGTGCAGTTCGCTCTGATACAGCGACGCGGCCTGGTCGAGGCAGTCGCGGTAACGCTCCAGCAGCTCGGTCAGGCGTGCACGGGGCAGCCGACGCAACTGATCCTGCGCACCCAGTTGCACAGCCAATACCGCGCTGAACTGGGGTTCGGCGTTCTTCACCGGGGCCGGTTTCGGTGCGACGGCCGGTGTGCTGGCCGAGGTGTCGCGCAGGTCGGCGAAGGGATCTTCGTCGTCCAGCTCGTCTTCTTCGGCTTTGAACGCCTGGCGGGTAGCAGGCTTCAGGCCCGCTACCGGAGCGTCTTGCACTTCACGCTCAGGCTCGTCGTCGTAGTCGGTTTCGTCGAGCTCGGGCTCTGGCTCCACTTCGCGCACCACCGGCTCCGGGGCGAAGCTGGCGTGCAACTGGCGAGCGAGGTCGCCGATCTCATCCTGGCGGTCGGTGGCCGGGGTGTGTTCGTCGATATCGCGCAGCCAGATACGCAATTGCATCAGCGGCGTGGAGATATGTCGGCCCAGGCGCAGGCTCAAGGCCAACGCCAACGCCAGCAGGATTGCGCTCAAGATGCCCATGCTTTGCAGGCTGATGGTCATCGGCTGCTGGAATTGCTGCATGTCCAGGCTGATGCGCAGTTGGCCAGCCTTCACGTCCTGAAACGTAATATTGCTCTGGTACAGGCCTTCGGCTTCACCCAGCAGGCCGTTTTTCGGGCGCTGCCCGGCTTCGGCCATGATCCGGTTGTCCACGCTGTAAATAGCGGCGTGAGCCACCAACGGGTTCTTGGTCAGGTTGTTGAGCAGCACGTTGAGGCTGAGAATGTCGTTGGACACCAATAGCTCAGTCGCCGAGGTGGCGGTCTGGGTGGTCAAGCTCTCGCCCAGGGCGTCGGCTTGCTCGTGCATGGCCTGTTTGAACTGCAAACCCATCACGCAGGCGTAGATCACCAGGGCCAGGGCGACCAGGATCACGTTATGGCTGGCGATGCGTAATGCGATCGGTACACGGCGGTGGCGCAGTGCCCGGAAGATCAGCAGGAAGAAGTTATCGGTTTTTACTGGCGTGGGCCGGTTCACTTGCGCTCGGCTCTTGGTCCGTGAAGTTGACGCGCAGTATAGCGACAGCCCTAGAACCGGCAAAGCGCTGGCTGTGCCCGATGGTCACTGAAAGTGGGTAGAATGCGGTTTTTTTCCAGCCTGGGGGTGCGCCTTGCGCGAAATTGTCCTGATTAACATCACTGGGGAAGACCGCCCGGGTCTTACCGCGGCCATTACCGGCGTTCTGGCCCAGGGTGGTGTGAACATTCTCGACATCGGCCAGGCAGTGATCCACGACACCCTGTCGTTCGGCATCCTGGTCGAGATTCCGAGCACTGAACAGGCGTCTTCAGTACTCAAGGACATCCTGTTTACGGCGTATAAGCTGGATCAGCAGGTGCGCTTCACCCCGGTGTCCGAAGAGGACTACCAGCACTGGGTGGCTGGTCAGGGCAAGAAACGCCACATTGTGACGCTGCTGACCCGTAAGGTCACCGCCGAGCAGCTGCAGCGCGTCAGCTCCATTACTGCGCAATATGGCTTGAATATCGACCATATCGACCGTCTGTCGGGTCGCATGCCGCTGGATACCCCGGCCGACCAGGGCAAGGGCTGCATCGAGTTCTCCGTGCGCGGTGAGCCAGCCGACCCGCAAGCCTTGCGGGCCGAGTTCCTCAGCGTGGCCCAGGAGCTGAACGTCGATATCGCCTTCCAGGAGGATTCACTGTTCCGGCGTAACCGTCGCCTGGCGGTGTTTGACATGGACTCCACGTTGATCGAAGCCGAAGTCATCGATGAACTGGCCAAGGCTGCGGGCGTCGGCGAGCAGGTTGCCGAAATTACCGAGCGCGCCATGGCCGGTGAACTCGACTTCCGCGCCAGCTTCAAAGAGCGCCTCGCGCTGCTCAAGGGCCTGGACGTGAGTGTGCTGGATTCCATCGGCGCCTCCCTGCGCCTGACCGAAGGCGCCGAAACCCTGTTCGCCGAACTCAAGCGCCTGGGCTACAAGACCGCCATCCTGTCCGGCGGCTTCACCTACTTCGCCAAGCAATTGCAGGCCAAGCTGGGCATCGACTACGTGTTCGCCAACGAGCTGGAAGTGGTGGATGGCAAGGTGACCGGCATGGCGGTCGAGCCGATTGTCGACGCACAGCGCAAGGCGGATCTGCTCAAGGAGTTGGCCCACAAGGAAGGTTTGCGTCTGGAGCAGACCATTGCGGTCGGCGACGGTGCGAATGACTTGCCGATGCTGGCGATTGCCGGGCTGGGTGTAGCGTTCCGCGCCAAGCCACTGGTCAAACAATCGGCGAAGCAGGCGATTTCGACCTTGGGGTTGGACGGCGTGCTGTATCTGCTGGGCTTCCGCGACCGCGACGGTCAGCTGTAACTGAATAAATGCGGTAAAAAAATGTGGGAGCGGGCTTGCTCGCGAAAGTGGTGGTTCAGTCACTGACGTGTTGACTGATACTCCGCATTCGCGAGCAAGCCCGCTCCCACATTGGGTGTTTTGTCAGGCTTTAGGTAAAGCGATACCCTGGCCCATCTGCACCGGCGAACCCGCCACCAGCGCTTCAGCCCACGTCACCTGACCCGGCCCAAACAGCACGATCGCGGTCGAACCCAGCTTGAAGCGACCCAGCTCCGCGCCTTTCTCCAGGTGAATCGGCGCGCGTGCAGCCTCGTCATAGCGGAAGGTTTTCAGCTCACGCTTCGGCGGTGTCACCAAGCCAGCCCATACGGTTTCAATCGACGCCACAATCATCGCACCCACCAACACCACGGCCATTGGGCCGCGTTCGGTGTCGAAGATGCAGGCAACCCGCTCATTACGTGCGAACAGCTCGGGTACGTTTTCAGCGGTGGTCTGGTTGACCGAGAAGATGCGGCCAGGAATGTAGACCATCTCGCGCAGGGTGCCGGCCAGTGGCATGTGCACACGGTGGTAGTCCTTGGGCGACAGATAAACCGTGGCGAAGTCACCGCCCATGAACGGCGCTGACAAGGCCGAATCGCCACCCAGCAGCTCCAGCACGCTGAAACTGTGCCCCTTGGCCTGGAACACCCGACCATGCTCGATCGGCCCCAACTGGCTGACCGCGCCATCGGCTGGGCTCAGCACCGCACCTGGGGTTTGGTCCAGTGGGCGCGCGCCGTCTTTCAGGGCGCGGGTGAAGAAGGCGTTGAAGTGCTCGTAGGCGGTCAGGTCTTCAACCAAGGCCTGGGACATGTCCACTTGATAGCGCTTGGCGAACCAGGCAGTGAAGGCATTCTTGAACCAACGCACGCGGCATTCGGCAATGCAACCGGCCAGGCGCGACAGCAAGTGGTGCGGCAGCAAGTACTGGCTGAGGATAAACAACTGCTTTTTCATAACTGTCCTTAAACCTTAAATCTCGACGGGGGTGTCGGGGTGGTTGCCCCATTCGCCCCAGGAACCGGCATAACCTTTGACTCGCGGATAACCGAGCGCCTTGGCCACCAGGTAGGTGAAGCCAGAGCGGTGGTGAGTCTGGCAGTGGGTGATGATTTCTTTGTCTTTGGTCAGCCCGAGGTCTTCGAGGATCTGCGGCATGTCGCGGCGGATACGCAGGTTGCGCGCCTTGTCCATGCCGGACGTCCATTCGAAGTTCACTGCGCCGGGAATGTGCCCGCCTTTGGCTGCGAGCACTTTCTCGCCGGAATACTCCAGCGGGCCGCGTGCGTCCCAGATACCCAGGTCGGGCGCGCCGAGGCGGCTTTGCAGGTATTCGCGGGTGGCTGTTGGGCCATCATGCAGCGTCAGGCTGACGGGGTTGCCGACCGGGGTGGGCACGTCAGTCGAAACCGGGCGTTTTTCTTCCAGCCAGGCCAGCAGGCCACCGTCGAGGTAGTGGTACTTCTGGTGGCCGATCACGTCGAGCATCCAGATGAAGCGCCCGGCCCAGCCACCGCCTTCGTCGTCATAGACCACGTAAGTGGCGTCCGGGGTGTGGCCCAGTTCGCCGAACAGTTTCTCGAGGTCGGCCTTGTTGGGCAGCAGGCCAGGCGCCGGCGGCTGGCCCAGTTGGGTGCGCTTGGGGTCAACGAAATGTGCGCCGGGGATGTGCCCTTCGGCGTAGCGGGCGGCACTGGTGAGGTCCACCAGTATCAAGTGTTCGGCATCGAGGCGACCAAGCAGGTCGCTGGGTTCGATCACCAGCGGCAAGCCAGAGAAGTCAGGCATGTGAGGTCTCCTGTGCACAAATGTTGGCGATAAAAGAGGGCGATTGTAGCGCAAGCATCAGGCGCTGCGGTTGGTAAAGCAGTGCAGGGCTTTCTCGATGCATTGGGCGGTTTTACCGAAGGCCTGCACGGTGGTTTCCGAGAACGGCCCGCCGCCCTGGTCGGCCACCATCAGCATCACCACCTTGCCATTGCAACTCAGGGACCGCAGCAACAGGTGTTCGCCGGTGAACAGGCGGCGCAGGACCGGCGGCAGCAAGGCCGAGAACTGGGCGTGGTTTTCAGGGTTGAGGCGCACTTGGGCGGACTTTTCCAGCAAGCGCTGCAGCAACGTACTATTGACCACATCCAGGCTCAAATTGGCTGCATCCTTCGGCAGGCCATCGGCCTGGTGCACACGCAACGTGCTCAAGGCGCGGTCAGCCATCAGCAGCATGACCCGCTGCATACCACTGGCGACCAGGGCCTCCTTGGCGCACGTGGTCAAGTGCATGGCGTTGGCAAAGCGGCTCGGCTCCACCAGCAGTTCAGTACAGCGTTTGCGCCACACGGCCAGGGCCTCGGCGGTGGGCGGCGGCGCGGGGAGCAGGCCGCGATGAATCTTCTGTACATGCCACGGCCAGATCAGCGACAGCGCCGGGTGCCAGAGGTCAGGCATCAAGGTGGTGCGGGCGCTGGTGACAGCCTGTTGGTGGACCAGTTGCTGCACCTCGCCCAAGGGCTGTTGCAGGTACAGCGCAGTGAGCAACTGCCAGCGTTCGGTGTGCGGGCAGGTCCAGGACTCCTGGGCCGACATTGCCAGGCCGTTGGCCAGCAGCACGGTGTTGGCCGGCTGGTTCAGCCAGCGGCGCAGGTTGGGTTCGGCATCGAGCAATTGCTGGTGGCGCAGCGGGTCGTCTTCACGGGCGATGTGCAGGGCCTTGACCAGCAGGCGCTGCTCGCTCATCAGCAACGTGTAACCCTGGGATACCCAGATCGGCAGGTGCCAGGCTTCGGTCAGGCCGACGCACAGGTCCAGCAGGCGCACGCCGAACAGTTCTCGCTCGACCTCGCGGGCTGACTGGCCTTTGTGGATCACCCGCAGTTCCCATTCTTCCAGGAGTTTGGGATAGGCGACCGCCATTGGCCACAGCGGCGACAGAAACAACAGGCTGCCCCAGTGAATGTCCTGCCACAGCCGCGCCAGGCGACTGCCGAACAAGCCGTTGGCTTGCTGCGACGCGTGCTGGCTGATCAGCAGAAGTTGGCGCAATGCCACGGGGATCTCATTGGCCGGCACCGAAGGCAGACGTGCCAGCAGTTCTTCGGCGCGCTTGAGGCCCAGGCGGTTGAGCGCCACTTCAAGGTTTTCCGCCGGTTCCGCCAGGCTGCCATGGGTGTGGCTGTTGGCCTCGCGCATCACGCTGAGGACGAGCGCCGGGCTGCTTTGCATCAGCTCGGCAATATCTCGCAATGAACTGCGGCTGTCGCGGATGCCTTTGCACACGCGGTCGTGACTGGCCTGGGGGACAGGCAGCCGTACATCGTCCAGGCACTTGATCCAAGCGGCGAGAGAGTTGGGTTTTGCAGTTGGGACTGTCGTTTCATTAGCCATGATAGGGGCGCGATCATCACTTGCGGTCTACACGCCCGGAGCGGGCCGAACTGGCTTTTCGCCTTAACGGGCTATAGTCTGGCGCAGTTTTGCCGATAAGTAGAACAAGAGTTTTCTGCTACACCCAATATGTCCATGAACCCGACGGCGCAAGTACTCATCTCCTATGGCTAAAATTATCGGCATCATCGTCGTCTTCGCGAGCGTGCTCGGCGGGTACGTCCTGTCCCACGGTAAAATTGCGGCACTGATCCAGCCTTTCGAGGTGATGATTATTGGCGGTGCCGCACTGGGTGCCTTCCTGCAGGCGAACCCCGGCTACATGACCATGCACGTGATCAAGAAGTCGCTGGGCATGTTCGGTTCGCGCTTCACCCATACCTTCTACCTGGAGGTGTTGGGCCTGGTCTACGAGATCCTCAACAAGAGCCGCCGCGAAGGCATGATGGCCATCGAGGCCGACATCGAAGACGCCGCGGCCAGCCCGATTTTCGCCAAGTACCCGGCCGTGCTCAAAGATGAGCGCATGACCGCCTACATCTGTGACTACCTGCGCATCATGTCCTCCGGCAACATGGCCCCCCATGAGCTGGAAGGGCTGTTCGACATGGAATTGTTCAGCCTTAAAGAAGAGCTTGAGCACCCCTCCCACGCCGTGACCGGCATCGCTGACGGTATGCCGGGTTTCGGTATCGTCGCGGCGGTACTCGGCATCGTGGTGACCATGGCATCCCTGGGTGAGGGCGACCAGGCTGCCATCGGTATGCACGTGGGTGCGGCATTGGTCGGTACCTTCTTCGGTATTCTCGCGGCCTACGGCTTCTTCGGTCCGCTCGCCACCTCCCTGGCCCATGACGCCAAGGAAGAAATCAACCTGTACGAATCGATCAAGGCCAGCCTGGTCGCCTCCGCTTCCGGGATGCCGCCATCGCTGGCGGTGGAGTTCGGTCGCAAGGTGCTGTACCCCAAGCACCGCCCAAGCTTCGCCGAGCTGGAACAAGCGGTTCGCGGTCGCTAAGCCATGGAAAACAACCAGCCGATAATCATCAAGCGCGTCAAGCGCTTCGCTGCGGGGCACCATGGCGGCGCTTGGAAGATCGCCTTCGCCGACTTTGCGACGGCGATGATGGCGTTCTTCCTGGTGCTGTGGCTGATGTCCACTGCCACGCCGGAACAGAAGATCGCCATTGCCGGCTACTTCAAAGACCCGATTGGTTTCTCGGAAAGCGGCACGCCCTTCGTGATCGACCTGGGCGGCTCACCGCAGTTGGCGCCTGAGCGCACCATCAACCCGGAAATCAAGACCGAATCGCCTCAGGAGAAAATCCCGATCGAGCGCGATACCGTCGAGGCCATGGCTGAACAGGTCGAGCAGGAGCGTCTTGAGCTGTTGCTGCAAGAGCTGCAGAACAAGGTCGAGGAAAACCCGCAGTTGCTGAAGTTCAAGGATCAGATTTCGTTCGAGATCACCCCGGACGGTTTGCGCATCCAGATCACCGATGCGGCCAACCGACCGATGTTCGACTCGGGCAGTGCGCGCTTGAAGCCGTACTTCGAAGACATCCTGCTGGCCATGGCCGACACCATCAAGGCGGTGCCGAACAAGATCAGCATCAGTGGCCACACCGACGCCAAACCCTATGCGGGGCAGGGCGACTTCGGCAACTGGGAGCTCTCGGCCAACCGTGCCAACGCAGCTCGTCGTGCGTTGGTGGCCGGTAGCTACCCGGACCCGCAAGTCGCGCGCGTGGTGGGGTTTGCGTCTTCGCAGTTGTTTGATGCGAAAGACCCGTTCAACCCGATCAACCGCCGTATCGATATCGTGGTGCTGACCAAAAAGGCCCAGCGTGCGATTGAGGGTGACCCGCCGCCGGCACCGCAACCCACCCAAGGTGCGGGCGCGCCGGGTGAAGTGCCGGCCGATCCGAACGCTATTCCGCCAGGGCAGGAGCCGTTGCCGGCGCATGAACTGCGCCAGAAGCTGAATTTGTTTGATGAGGGTGGGGTGAAGGATCCTACGGTGCCAGGTACGGGTTCGTAGACTTCACATACAACAAGGCCGCGATGATCGCGGCCTTGTTGTTTCAGCAGTTTAATAACTGCTTTCGGGCAGACTCGCAATAATCGACCGATAGCTGTTCATCCGCTGCTGCTGCACACGCCCATCCTCCAGCGCCTTGAGCAACGCACAGCCCGGCTCGCGGTCGTGTTTGCAGTCGCGGAAGCGGCAGGTGCCGATCAGGTCGTTGAATTCGATGAAGCCCGCTTCCACATCGCTGCGGCTGACGTGGCCGAGGCCGAATTCACGGATGCCTGGGGAGTCGATCAACTCACCGCCGCCGGGGAAGTGGAACAGCCGCGCGGTGGTGGTGGTGTGGGTGCCCTGGCCGGACAGTTCCGACAGCGGGCCTACACGGGTGTCGACTTCCGGCAGCAGGCTGTTGACCAGCGAGGATTTACCCACGCCTGACTGGCCGACAAACACGCTGATGCGCCCGTCCAACTGCTGTTGCAGCTGTTCCATACCATTACCGTGATGCGCCGAAACCTCCAGCACCGGGTAACCGAGGGTGCGATACACCGCCAGCAAGGCGTTGAGCGCCGGGGCGTTCTGTTCGTCGATCAGGTCGAATTTGTTCAACAGCAACAGCGGGCGGATGCCGGCGTGCTCGGCTGCGACCAGGTAGCGGTCGATCAGGTTGGCATGCGGCTCAGGCAGTGGCGCGAACACGATGACAATCATGTCGACGTTGGCCGCCACTGGCTTGAGCTGGCCGCGGCTGTCCGGGCGACGCAGTTCGGTGGTGCGAGGCAGTTGGGCGACGATCACGCCGATGCCCTGGTTGCCGGCACGCCAGACCACTTTGTCGCCGGTGACCAGCGCAGGCAGGTTGGCACGCAGGTGGCAACGGGATACAGAGCCTGCGAGTTCGCCTTCCAGCGCCTCGACTTCGACCTGTACACCAAAGTGCGCGATCACCAGGCCCGTTTGCTCGGGGCCCAGGTCGCCGCCTTCAAGCGCTTCCACGGCGGAGGATTCACGTTTGGCGGCGCGAGCGGCGCGTTCACCTTGAATCTTTTCGATGCGCCAGTTTTGGCGACGGTTGAGCTGGCGTTTGGCCATTGGTGTTCCGTGTCGATAATACAAAGGTTAGGTAAAACGGTCGCGAGTCTAGCATGCCCCTGCCTGCTAAACTGCGCAGCTAAGCCAAGGTGCCAAGAGAATCAAGCCATGCAAAACCCACAGAACCTGATTTGGATCGATCTGGAAATGACCGGTCTGAACCCTGACACCGACGTCATCATCGAAATGGCGACGATTGTCACCGACAGCAACCTCAACACCTTGGCCGAAGGGCCGGTGATTGCCATCCACCACAGCGACGCCGTCCTCGCCACCATGGACGAGTGGAATACCCGCACTCATGGCAACTCCGGCCTGACCCAGCGCGTGCGCGACAGCCGTATCAGCATGGCCGAAGCAGAAGCCGAGACCATCGCCTTCCTGGAAAAGTGGGTGCCCAAGGGCAAGTCGCCGATCTGCGGCAACAGCATCTGCCAGGATCGTCGCTTCCTTTATACGCATATGAAAGCGCTGGAAAGCTACTTCCACTACCGCAACCTGGATGTGTCCACGCTTAAAGAGCTGGCTGCGCGTTGGGCGCCGGAAGTCAAAGACAGCTTCCATAAAGGCAGCACGCACTTGGCGCTGGATGATATTCGCGAGTCGATTGCCGAGCTGCAGCATTACCGCAAGCATTTCATCAAGGCCTGAGATGTGGCGCCTGGCCCGGCGCCATCGCAGGCAAGCCAGCTCCCACGCTTGACCGTTTTGTCACGACGCGCGCGGAACAAATGGGGGAGCTGGCTCGCCTGCGGTAGGGTCGACGCGGTCTTTCGCCAAGCGCCCTCTTTTGGTGCCATCAGCAAATGATTAGACTGCCGGCCTCATTGCAAGGATCGCCATCATGCTGCTGATGCTCTACCTCATCGCCATCACCGCCGAAGCCATGACCGGCGCGCTGTCGGCCGGACGGCGTGGCATGGACTGGTTCGGCGTGGTGCTGATCGCGTGTGTGACGGCGTTGGGTGGCGGTTCGGTGCGTGATGTGCTGCTTGGGCACTACCCGCTGACCTGGGTCAAGCACCCGGAATACCTGGTGCTGACCTCCATTGCCGCACTGGTGACGATCTTTATCGCACCGCTGATGCGCCGCCTGCGCTCGCTGTTCCTGGCGCTGGACGCCGTGGGCCTGGTGGCCTTCACCCTGATCGGTTGCATGACTGCGCTGGAAATGGGCCACGGCATGCTGGTGGCATCGGTCAGCGGGGTGATCACCGGGGTCTTCGGCGGCATCCTGCGCGACATCTTCTGCAACGACATCCCGCTGATCTTTCGCCGCGAGTTGTACGCCAGTGTGTCGTTCCTCGCCGCCTGGTTTTATATGCTGTGCCTTTATCTGGAGCTGCCCAGCGAGCAAGCGATCCTGCTGACCCTGTTCAGCGGCTTTCTACTGCGCCTGCTGGCGATCCGTTTTCACTGGGAAATGCCCAAGTTCGTCTACAACGACGATGTGCACTAGCGGCTGGCGTGCTGGTTCAGTGCCCATTCCACGTGTTCGCGCACCAGTTCCGACGGGTAATCCCGGCGTGCCTTCAAAGCCTCCAGCACTGGAATGCTCGACGGCGCATTGCCCAGGCCCACCGCGAGATTGCGCAGCCAGCGCTCGTAGCCGGCACGACGCAGCGGTGAGCCTTCGGTGCTGCTGAGGAATTTATCCTCGTCCCACATAAACAACTCGGCCAGTTCTGCGTTATCCAGATTGTGGCGTGGCTTGAAATCGCTTTCGCCGGTAGCGCGGGCGAAACGATTCCACGGGCACACGATCTGACAGTCATCGCAGCCGAACACGCGGTTGCCGATCAGTGGGCGCAGGTCCTCGGGAATCGCGTGTTTGAGCTCGATGGTCAGGTAGGAAATGCAGCGTCGCGCGTCCAACACATAGGGACCGACGAAGGCATTGGTGGGGCAGATGTCCAGGCAAGCAGTGCAGCGGCCGCAGTGTTCAGTGCTGTGGGGCGCGTCGATCGGCAGCGGCAAGTCGACAAACAGCTCGCTGAGGAAGAAGTAACTGCCCGCCTTGCGATTGAGTACCAGGGTGTTTTTACCGATCCAGCCCAGCCCGGCTTTTTCGGCGATGGCTTTTTCCAGCACTGGTGCGCTGTCGACAAAGGCGCGGAAACCGAAAGGGCCGATCTGCGCCTGGATGCGGTCAGCCAGTTGCTGCACGCGCTTGCGGATCAGCTTGTGATAGTCGCGGCCCAGGGCGTAACGCGAGATGTAGGCTTTTTCCGGCTTGGCCAGTAATTGGGCCATTTGTGTATCGCCCGGTAGGTAATCCATGCGCAGCGACACCACGCGCAAGGTACCGGGCACCAGTTCATCGGGATGAGAGCGTTTGCTGCCATGGGCGCCCATGTACTCCATCTCGCCGTGATAGCCCGCGTCGAGCCAGCGTTGCAGGTGCTGCTCATGCTCGGCGAGGTCCAGGCCGCTGATGCCGACTTGTTGAAAGCCCAGTTCGCGGCCCCAGTCTTTGATCGATTGGGCGAGGGCGGGCAGATCGGTGGTGATGGCAGGCATGAGACAAGGGAAACCGCAGGTTAGATAGGTATAATTCTGCCAGACATCGGAGCTCGAAGACGCATGCCGCAGACAAAACACGCAATAACCGACGTACAGTCCCTCTTGCACGGCCATTTGCCGCAGCTGGCGGCGCGCTCCCCGGACGACCATAAAGGCCGGTTTGGCCACCTGTTGGTCATAGGTGGCGACCGCGGCTTTGGTGGCGCAGCCTTGCTGAGCGCAGAAAGTGCCTTGCGCAGTGGCGCGGGCATGGTGTCCCTGGCAACGCGCCTGGAGCACGTGCCAGCTGCTTTGGCTCGCTTGCCGGAAGTCATGACGGTGGGTGTGAGCTCAGCCAACCAACTGATGGGCCTGCTGGAAAAGATCTCGGTCATTGTGATCGGGCCTGGCCTTGGAGACGCGTCCTGGGGCAAAAGCCTGCTGTCTGTAGCCGCCAACGCCAAGCAGCCGCAAGTCTGGGACGCTGATGCCTTGAACCAACTCGCCAGCGGCAGCGTCAGCTTGCCGGCCAACTGCGTGATCACCCCGCATCCGGGGGAGGCCGCGCGGTTGTTGGGCATTTCGATAGCCGAGGTTCAGGCCGATCGCCTTAAGGTGGCGCGCGCGTTGAGCCAGACATTCAATGCAGTGGCTATCCTCAAGGGGGCTGGCAGTTTGATTGCCAGCCCGGACGGACGTGTTTCACGGTGTGAACAAGGTCATCCGGCGATGGCAACTGCAGGGCTGGGCGATGTCCTGGCCGGCCTGGTGGGCGCGTTGCTGGCCCAGGGCATGCAGGCCTATGAGGCAAGCTGTCTGGCGGTTTGGTTGCACGCCACGGCGGGCGATCGCCAGGGCACCTTTGGTCGTGGCTTGGCTGCCAGCGACTTGATACCTGCCATTCGTCAATTGTTGGAGGAGCAGTCGCCGTGTCTGAAGTAATCCTTTTCCTGGCCGATGAAGAGGCCACCGTTGCGTTCGGGCAACGCCTTGCGCAGGTGACGGCGGGGACAGGGCTGATCTTTCTGGAAGGCAACTTGGGGGCGGGCAAGACCACGTTGTCCCGAGGGATTATCCGCGGGTTGGGCCACACTGGGGCAGTAAAAAGCCCTACGTTCACCCTGGTCGAACCCTACGAAATCGGTGCGGTGCGCGCCTTCCACTTTGACCTCTATCGTCTGGTGGACCCCGAAGAGTTGGAATACATGGGGATCCGGGATTACTTCGATGACGATGCGTTGTGCCTGATTGAGTGGCCAGATAAAGGCACAGGCTTTTTGCCAAAGCCTGACATGACCATTACCATTACGCCGCATGAGCACGGGCGTCAGTTGAAGTTGTTGCCCCAGAGCGCGCGCGGCCAGTCGTGGTGCGCCGCTTTGGCATTGGAATTCAAATAATTGGTGGGGTTAGGTATGCGCTTTCGCGCGTTGGTTGCTGTCGTGGGGGTGTTGCTTGCGGCAATGACTGTCAATGCTCTGGCTGCTTCACAGGTAAAAAGTGTGCGCCTGTGGCGAGCGCCGGATAACACGCGACTGGTGTTCGACCTGTCTGGGCCGGTCCAGCACAGCGTCTTTACCCTGACGGCGCCCGATCGCCTGGTGATCGACATCAACGGCGCGACCCTGGCCGCGCCGTTGAAAGTGTCCACCGCCAATACCCCGATTACCGCCATGCGCTCGGCCCAACGGACACCGACCGACCTGCGCGTGGTGATCGACCTGAAAAAGGTCGTGACCCCGAAAAGCTTCTCCCTGGCGCCTAACGCCCAGTACGGCAACCGACTGGTGGTCGACCTGTTCGACAATGCCGCCGATGCCAACCCGCCACCTGCACCGCCCCCGAGCGTTGCGACTGTCCCGGCGGTTCCGGTCAATCCGTCGCAACCGCAGGTCAAGCTGCCTCCGCCACCACCGGCTCCGGCCGGCAAGCGCGACATTATCGTGGTGATCGATGCTGGTCACGGTGGTGAGGATCCGGGTGCCTCCGGTTCACGCGGTCAGCATGAAAAAGACGTGGTACTGGCGATTGCCCGTGAACTGCAGCGTCAGATCAATGCGATGAAAGGCTACCGCGCCGAGCTGACCCGTACCGGCGACTACTTCATTCCATTGCGCGGCCGTACCGAAATCGCCCGTAAGAAGGGCGCCGACCTGTTCGTGTCGATCCATGCCGACGCTGCGCCTTCGGCCGCAGCCTTTGGCGCCTCGGTGTTTGCCCTGTCGGATCGCGGCGCTACCTCCGAGACCGCGCGTTGGCTGGCCGACAGTGAAAACCGTTCCGACCTGATCGGCGGAGCCGGCAACGTATCACTCGATGACAAGGACAAAATGCTCGCCGGTGTGTTGCTCGACCTGTCGATGACCGCTTCGCTGACGTCCAGCCTGAACGTCGGCCAGAAGGTCCTGAGCAATATCGGCCGCGTTACGCCGCTGCACAAACAGCGCGTAGAGCAAGCGGGCTTCATGGTGCTGAAATCGCCGGACATCCCCTCGATCCTGGTGGAAACCGGCTTTATCTCCAATTCCAACGAAGCCTCGAAACTGGCGACCGGCAGCCACCAGCAGGCGCTGGCGCGTTCCATCAGCGCCGGTGTTCGCCAGTTCTTCCAGCAGAATCCGCCACCGGGCACCTATATCGCCTGGCTGCGTGACTCCGGGAAAATCGCTCAGGGCCCGCGTGACCATCGCGTGCAGCCCGGCGACACCCTGGCCATGCTGGCCGTGCGTTTCCAGGTGTCGGCCGCTACCTTGCGCAGCGCCAACAACCTGAAGACGGATGAATTGAAAGTCGGCCAGGTGTTGACCATCCCTGGCACTGAATTGGCGGCACAGTAATGAGCGAATCCATTCTGGACAACGGCTCACGCATCGAACTGCTGAGCCCACGTCTTGCCAACCAGATTGCGGCGGGCGAGGTTGTGGAGCGTCCGGCATCGGTGATCAAGGAGCTGCTGGAAAACAGCATCGACTCCGGCGCCAAGCGCATTGATGTCGACGTGGAGCAGGGCGGCGTCAAGCTGCTGCGGGTGCGTGATGATGGCAGCGGCATTTCTTCCGACGACTTGCCGCTGGCCTTGGCGCGTCACGCCACCAGCAAGATTCGCGACTTGGAAGACCTGGAACGGGTGATGAGCCTGGGCTTTCGCGGTGAGGCCCTGGCCTCTATCAGCTCTGTGGCGCGCCTGACCCTGACGTCTCGCACTCGCAGCGCCGAGCAGGCCTGGCAAGTGGAAACCGAAGGTCGCGACATGGCACCTCGGGTCCAGCCGGCAGCCCATCCCGTCGGTACTTCGGTGGAAGTGCGCGACCTGTTCTTCAACACCCCGGCGCGGCGTAAATTCCTCAAGGCCGAAAAAACCGAATTCGATCACCTGCAGGAAGTCATCAAACGCCTGGCCTTGGCCCGCTTCGACGTGGCGTTTCACTTGCGTCATAACGGCAAGACCATCCTCAGTTTGCACGAAGCCCACGATGACGCCGCGCGCGCTCGCCGTGTGTCGGCGATCTGCGGGCCGGGGTTCCTGGAGCAGGCGCTGCCGATTGAAATCGAACGCAATGGCCTGCGCCTGTGGGGCTGGGTCGGCTTGCCGACCTTCTCCCGCAGCCAGGCGGACTTGCAGTATTTCTTTGTGAATGGCCGTGCGGTGCGCGACAAACTGGTGGCCCACGCGGTGCGCCAGGCCTATCGCGATGTGCTGTTCAACGGGCGGCACCCAACGTTTGTGCTGTTTTTTGAGGTCGACCCGGCGGTGGTGGACGTTAACGTGCACCCCACCAAGCACGAAGTGCGCTTCCGTGACGGACGCATGGTGCACGACTTCCTCTATGGCACCCTGCACCGCACCCTGGGTGATGTGCGTCCAGATGATCAATTGGCCGCGCCCATTGTGACGGCCGTGGTCCGCCCAAGTGGCCCGCAAGCCGGTGAGTTTGGCCCCCAGGGCGAAATGAGCCTGGCGGCCAACCTGTTGCAATCGCCGCAGTCGCAACCGTCCTATACCGCGCCGAATGCCGGCGCCGGCTCGGGTTATCAATACCAATACACCCCGCGTCCACAGTCGGCGGTGCCGGTGGCTGAGGCCCAGGCTGCTTACCGCGAGTTTTTCGCGCCGCTGCCGGGTGCTGAACCGGGCGCGCCGGTTGCCCTGCCGGAAGGCGGTGGAGATATCCCGCCGTTGGGCTACGCGTTGGCGCAGCTCAAGGGCATCTACATCCTGGCGGAAAACGCCCATGGCCTGGTGCTGGTGGACATGCACGCCGCCCACGAGCGGATCATGTACGAACGCCTCAAGATTGCCATGGCCAGCGAAGGCCTCAGCGGCCAGCCGCTGCTGGTGCCGGAGTCGCTGGCAGTCAGCCAGCGCGAGGCCGATTGTGCCGAAGAGCACCACAGCGTGTTCCAGAAGCTGGGCTTCGAACTGCAGCGCCTGGGCCCGGAAACCCTGGCCATCCGTCAGATTCCTGCGCTGCTCAAGCAGGCCGAGGCCAACCGGCTGGTGGCCGACGTACTGGCTGACCTGATGGAATACGGCACCAGTGACCGCATCCAGGCCCACATCAACGAACTGCTCGGCACCATGGCCTGCCACGGTGCCATTCGCGCCAATCGCCGCCTGGCCTTGCCGGAAATGAACGGCCTGCTGCGCGACATGGAAAACACCGAACGCAGCGGGCAATGCAACCATGGCCGACCGACCTGGACCCAGATGGGCCTGGACGATCTGGACAAACTCTTCCTGCGCGGCCGTTGATGAGTGCCTTGCCCCCCGCCATCTTCCTGATGGGTCCTACGGCCGCCGGCAAGACCGACCTGGCCATCGAGCTGACCAAGGTGCTGCCGTGCGAGCTGATCAGTGTCGACTCGGCCCTGGTTTACCGGGACATGGACATCGGCACCGCCAAGCCATCAAAAGCGCTGCTGGCCCAGTATCCGCATCAGTTGATCGACATCATCGACCCGTCAGAGAGCTATTCGGCCGCGGATTTTCGCACAAACGCCCTGGCTGCCATGGCTGACATCACCGCGCGAGGCAATATTCCGCTGCTGGTGGGCGGCACGATGCTCTATTACAAGGCTTTGCAGGAGGGCCTGGCGGACATGCCGCCGGCCGACGCCCAGGTGCGCGCCGAACTGGAAGAAGAGGCTGCACGCCTTGGCTGGCAAGCCTTGCACGACCAGTTGGCGTCGGTAGACCCAATATCTGCCGCGCGCATTCACCCCAATGACCCCCAGCGCCTCACTCGCGCCTTGGAGGTCTGGCGTGTCAGCGGGCAGACCATGACTGAACACCGGCTGAAACAAAGTGCGCAAAGTGCTGACGCAGGCGCATCTGGCGCATCACAATTGCCCTATACTGTGGCGAATCTGGCCATCGCTCCGGCAAATCGTCAGGTGCTGCATGAACGAATTGCACAAAGATTCACAATTATGTTGGAACAGGGGTTTGTGGACGAGGTCGTAGCTCTGCGTTCCAGAGGTGACCTGCACCCAGGGTTACCTTCGATACGTGCTGTAGGCTACCGTCAAGTCTGGGATCATCTGGATGGCAAGCTGACGTCAGCCGAAATGCAGGAACGCGGCATCATTGCCACGCGCCAATTGGCGAAACGCCAGTTCACCTGGTTGCGCAGCTGGAGCGATTTGCACTGGCTGGACAGTCTGGACAGCGACAATCTGTCACGCGCCTTGAAATACTTGGGAACGGTCTCCATATTGAGCTGAGTCCCTGCAATTGCCGTCTATCCTTGGGGGTGTGACGGCCATAAGCTATCTATTTTCCGATTTTTTTATTATTGATCCTTAAAGGAGTGCGGCACATGTCAAAAGGGCATTCGCTACAAGACCCTTACTTGAATACTTTACGTAAAGAGAAAGTGGGGGTTTCCATCTACCTGGTCAACGGTATCAAGCTGCAGGGCACGATCGAGTCGTTCGACCAGTTCGTGATCCTGCTGAAGAACACCGTCAGCCAGATGGTCTACAAGCACGCTATCTCGACAGTCGTTCCAGTTCGTCCAATCCGTCTGCCTAGCGCAGCAGGTGATGATGCAGCTGACGCTGAGCCAGGTAACGCCTGATAGGAGTCTCCTTTGTTCTTTGAGCGCCACGGTGGTGGTGAGCGAGTAATCCTCGTTCACTTGGATGGACAGGACCCTGAGGCGCGCGAAGATCCGCAGGAGTTTCAGGAGTTGGCAAATTCGGCCGGCGCCGAGACCGTTGCGTTTTTTAACGTACCGCGTCATCGGCCAACCGCCAAATTCCTGATTGGCAGCGGCAAGGTCGAGGAACTGCGCGACCTGGTGCACGCCGAAGAAGCCGATCTGGTGATCTTCAATCACGTCCTCACGCCCAGTCAGGAACGTAACCTCGAACGTGTCTTCGAGTGTCGCGTGATCGACCGTACCGGTCTGATTCTCGATATTTTCGCCCAGCGCGCCCGTACCCATGAAGGCAAGCTCCAGGTCGAACTGGCCCAGCTTGATCACATGAGCACTCGCCTGGTCCGCGGCTGGACTCACCTTGAGCGTCAAGGTGGCGGCATCGGCATGCGTGGTCCGGGTGAAACCCAGCTCGAAACCGACCGACGCCTGTTGCGGGTTCGCCTGCGCCAGATCAAGGGTCGCCTGGAGAAGGTCCGCAGCCAGCGTGAGCAATCACGACGGGGTCGTTCCCGTGCGGATATCCCGACCGTGTCGCTGGTGGGCTATACCAACGCCGGCAAATCCACACTCTTCAATAACGTGACGAAATCGGACGTGTACGCGGCCGACCAACTGTTCGCCACCCTCGACCCGACCTTGCGTCGTCTGGATCTGGACGACCTGGGGCCGATTGTCCTGGCCGACACCGTAGGTTTCATTCGTCACTTGCCGCACAAGCTGGTCGAGGCATTTCGGTCTACGCTCGAAGAGTCGAGCAACTCCGACCTGCTGTTGCACGTGATCGATGCGGCCGAACCGGATCGCATGTTGCAGATTGAACAGGTGATGCTGGTACTGGGCGAGATCGGTGCCCAGGACTTGCCGATCCTCGAGGTCTATAACAAACTCGATTTGCTTGAAGGCGTTGAGCCACAAATCCAGCGCGATGAGAATGGCAAGCCCCAGCGGGTCTGGCTGTCGGCGCGTGATGGCAGTGGTCTTGAGTTGCTTGAACAAGCCATTGCCGAGTTGCTCGGCAGCGATTTGTTCGTCGGCACCTTGCGCTTGCCCCAGCGTTTTGCTCGACTGCGTGCACAGTTTTTCGAGCTGGGTGCGGTGCAGAAAGAAGAACACGACGAAGAAGGTGTCAGCTTGCTGGCCGTTCGATTGCCGCGCTCGGAGCTGAATCGGCTGGTCAGCCGTGAAGGCGTTGTACCGGCAGAGTTCATCGAACAACACACTTTGCAATAAAAGCCTCCTAAAGCGGTTGTGCCGCGGTGGCAGGCATTCTGTAGCATTGGTCGGCGCGCCGTGGGTGCGTCTTTGCTTTATCAGATGGAGAGCGCTATGGCTTGGAATGAGCCGGGTGGCAACTCGAATAATCAGGATCCTTGGGGTGGTAAACGCCGCAATAATGGCGACCGCAAGGGGCCACCAGATCTCGACGAGGCCTTCCGAAAGCTGCAGGAAAGCCTGAATGGGTTGTTCGGTGGTGGAAAAAAACGGGGTGGTGACGACGGTGGTCGCACAAGCAAGGGCGGCGGCTATGGCCTGCTGGGCCTGGGTCTTGTCGTGCTGGCGGCCGTATGGCTGTACAGCGCCGTCTACGTGGTGGACGAGCAGGAGCAAGCCGTGGTGCTGCGCTTCGGCAAATACTACGAGACTGTCGGCCCTGGCCTGAACATCTATTTCCCGCCGATCGACAAGAAGTACATGGAAAACGTCACGCGTGAGCGTGCCTACACCAAGCAGGGCCAGATGCTGACCGAAGACGAGAACATCGTCGAAGTGCCGCTGACCGTGCAGTACAAGATCAGCAACCTGCAGGACTTCGTGCTGAACGTTGATCAGCCGGAAATCAGCCTGCAACACGCTACCGAAAGTGCCCTGCGCCATGTCGTCGGTTCTACCGCGATGGACCAGGTGCTGACCGAAGGGCGTGAATTGATGGCCAGCGAGATCAAGGAGCGCCTGCAACGGTTCCTCGATACCTATCGCACCGGTATTACCGTCACCCAGGTGAACGTACAGAGCGCAGCCGCACCGCGCGAAGTACAGGAAGCCTTCGATGACGTGATCCGTGCCCGTGAAGACGAGCAGCGCTCGCGCAACCAGGCTGAAACCTACGCCAACGGCGTCGTGCCGGAAGCCCGTGGTCAGGCCCAGCGCATCCTCGAGGACGCCAACGGTTATCGCGACGAAGTGGTCTCTCGTGCCAAGGGTGAGGCGGATCGCTTTACCAAGTTGGTCGCCGAGTACCGCAAGGCGCCAGAAGTCACGCGTGAGCGTCTGTACCTGGACACCATGCAGGAAGTCTTCAGCAACACCAGCAAGGTTCTCGTGACCGGCAGCAAAGGTGGGCAGAACAACCTGCTGTACCTGCCGCTGGACAAGATGATCGAAGGTGGTCGTAGCAGCACCAGCGCACCGTCCACCGGTTCCACTGCCGCTGCCAACGAAGCGAGCGCCCGTGCGGCCGCTGACTTGCTGCAACAGCAAACACGTACCAGGGAGAGTCGTTGATGAGCAATAAATCGCTGACCGCCCTGATTGTGGGCGTCGTCGTGGTCATCGCTGCCTGGAACTGCTTCTACATCGTGGCTCAGACCGAGCGTGCGGTGCTGCTGCAATTCGGTCGCGTGGTCCAGGCGGATGTCCAGCCGGGCCTGCATGTGAAAGTCCCCTACGTCAACCAGGTGCGCAAGTTCGACGCCCGCCTGATGACCCTGGATGCACCGACACAGCGCTTCCTGACCCTGGAAAAGAAAGCCGTGATGGTTGACGCTTACGCCAAGTGGCGCGTCAAGGATGCCGAGCGCTTCTACACTGCGACCTCCGGCCTCAAGCAGATTGCCGACGAGCGTTTGTCGCGCCGTCTGGAGTCGGGCCTGCGTGACCAGTTTGGTAAGCGCACCCTGCATGAGGTGGTTTCCGGTGAGCGTGATGCGCTGATGGCTGACATCACCCGTTCGCTGAACACGATGGCGGAAAAAGAGCTGGGCATCGAAGTGGTTGATGTCCGGGTCAAGGCTATCGACCTGCCGAAGGAAGTGAACCGCAGCGTGTTCGAGCGGATGAGCACCGAGCGTGAGCGTGAAGCCCGTGAGCACCGCGCCAAGGGTAACGAGTTGGCTGAAGGTATCCGAGCGGATGCCGACCGTCAGCGCCGTGTCCTGCTGGCCGAAGCCTATCGCGAGTCTGAAGAGGCCCGTGGTGATGGCGATGCTCAAGCGGCGGCGATCTACGCCAAGGCCTACGGACAGGACCAGGAGTTCTACGCGTTCTACCGTAGCCTGCGCGCCTACCGTGAAAGCTTCGCGAACAAAACCGACGTCATGGTGCTGGACCCAAGCAGCGACTTCTTCCGCTACCTGGAAAAGTCCAAGTAACCAGCCTGTGATTCTGTAGGTGTCATCTCCGTCGGGCGGCTAAAACGCCTGGCGGGGTGATCCTTTCAGAAAACGGGTGTATGATGCGGCAGCCGGGAAATTCCCGGCTTTTTTGCGTCTGCATGTTTGATTCGGCAGGCGTGACAGGTTTTTCGAGGAAAGTGCCCGACGAGGCCGATTGCAGGCCGTTCGTCACGTCGCTCTTGCGCGTGGTTTATGCAGGGGGCGGGTGTTTTCTGCTTCACTCAAGGCTCGGCCGAGGGCTGGCCGCCCGGATCAAAGGGGAATGGCGTAATGGCAACGGTAGACCGCTGGCTGCTGCCAGATGGCATCGAAGAAGTACTGCCACCAGAAGCTGCGCGCATTGAAGTAGCGCGTCGCCAGGTGTTGGATCTGTTCCAGAGCTGGGGTTACGAGTTTGTCGTGACCCCCCATATCGAGTACCTGGAATCCCTGCTGACCGGCGCGGGCCAGGACCTGGATCTGCGCACCTTCAAGGTCATCGACCCGCAGTCGGGCCGGCAAATGGGTTTCCGTGCCGACATCACGCCGCAAGTGGCGCGTATCGATGCGCATACCCTGCGCCGCGAAGGTCCGAGCCGTCTTTGCTATGCCGGCAGCGTGCTGCATGCACAGCCGCGTGCGTTGTCGTCGTCCCGGAGCCCGATCCAGCTGGGCGCCGAGTTGTACGGCGATGCCAGCCCGAGCAGCGATGTTGAAGTGATCAGCTTGATGCTGGCCATGCTGCAATTGGCCGATGTGCCGGATGTTCACATGGACCTGGGACACGTGGGTATCTACCGTGGCCTGGCCCGTGCGGCTGGTTTGTCCGGTGAAGTGGAACAGCAGCTCTTCGATGCCTTGCAACGCAAGGCCATCGATGAAGTGATCGCCCTGACCGCCGGTGTGCCTGCCGATCTGGCTGACATGCTGCGTGCATTGGTCAACCTGTGCGGCGGCCGTGAAGTGCTGGTCGCCGCGCGTCAGCGCCTGGCCAACGCGCCGGCGCCGGTACTGGCTGCGCTGGACGACGTGCTGGCGATTGCCGAGCAGTTGTCGGCGCGCTTCCCGGAGCTGCCGCTGTACTTTGATCTGGGTGAGTTGCGCGGCTACCACTACCACACTGGTGTGGTGTTCGCGGTATTTGTACCGGGTGTTGGCCAGGCCATCGCCCAAGGTGGTCGTTATGACGATATCGGCGCCGACTTCGGTCGGGCGCGTCCGGCCACTGGTTTCTCCACCGATTTGAAAACCCTGGTGACCCTGGGGCGTGCTGAGGTCGAGCTACCGTCTGGTGGCATTTGGATGCCCGACAGTACGGACGCAGCACTCTGGCAGCAGGTTTGCCAGTTGCGCAGTGAGGGTCAGCGTGTCGTCCAGGCTTTGCCTGGGCAACCATTGGCCGCCGCCCGTGAAGCGGACTGCGACCGGCAATTGATTCTGCAGAACGGGCTTTGGCAAGTATCGCCACTGGCTTCTTGAGTTTTCCTGCCGGCCATCGCCGGCACCAAGTTTGCGCGAATGAGGACAAGTGTTATGGGTAAGAATGTCGTAGTCCTGGGCACCCAATGGGGTGATGAGGGCAAAGGCAAGATCGTTGATCTGCTGACCGAACATGCTGCCGCCGTAGTGCGCTACCAAGGTGGTCACAACGCTGGCCACACCCTGGTCATCGATGGCGAAAAAACCGTCTTGCACCTGATCCCGTCGGGTGTACTGCGCGAAGGCGTGCAGTGCCTGATCGGCAACGGCGTCGTGGTTGCACCTGACGCCCTGCTGCGTGAGATCACCAAGCTGGAAGAGAAAGGCGTACCGGTGCGTGAGCGCCTGCGTATCAGCCCGTCTTGCCCGCTGATCCTGTCCTTCCACGTTGCGCTGGACCAGGCCCGTGAAAAGGCCCGTGGCGAGCTGAAGATCGGTACGACCGGTCGCGGCATCGGCCCGGCCTACGAAGACAAGGTTGCACGTCGTGGCCTGCGTGTGGGCGACCTGCTCAACATGCCGCGCTTTGAAGACAAGCTGCGTGAACTGGTGGATTACCACAACTTCATGCTGGTGGGTTACTACAAAGAGCCAGCCATTGAGTTCGAAAAGACCCTGGCCGAGTGCAAGGAATACGCTGAGCTGCTCAAGCCGCTGATGCTGGACGTGACCGCCGAGCTGCACGACCTGCGTCGCGCTGGCAAAGACATCATGTTCGAAGGTGCCCAAGGTTCGCTGCTGGACATCGACCACGGTACCTACCCGTACGTGACCAGCTCCAACACCACTGCGGGTGGTGTTGCGACCGGTTCGGGTGTTGGCCCGATGTTCCTGGACTACATCCTGGGCATCACCAAGGCTTACACCACTCGCGTAGGTTCGGGCCCGTTCCCGACTGAGCTGTTCGACGAAGTCGGTGCGCACCTGGCCAAGCAAGGTCACGAGTTCGGCGCGACCACCGGCCGTGCTCGTCGTTGCGGCTGGTTCGACGCGGTTATCCTGCGTCGCGCTATCGATGTGAACAGCATCTCGGGCATCTGCCTGACCAAGCTGGACGTGCTCGACGGTCTGGAAACCATCAACATCTGCATCGGCTACAAAGACGCAGAAGGTAAAGATGTGGCCCCGACTGACGCTGACAGCTACGTAGGCCTGCAGCCTGTGTACGAAGAAGTGCCGGGCTGGACCGAATCGACCGTGGGTGCCAAAACCCTGGAAGAACTGCCAGCGAACGCCCGTGCCTACATCAAGCGTGTTGAAGAGCTGATCGGCGCACCGATCGACATTATTTCGACAGGTCCGGACCGCAACGAAACCATCGTTCTGCGTCACCCGTTCGCTTAATAAGCTGTTGATGTAAAAAGCAAAGGGCTCCTCGGGGAGCCCTTTGTCGTTTCTGTCGTTCGGGCGGCACGACCTTTGCTTCGGTTCTCTCTTTCGCGGTGCTATCAAATTAATGGCACCCGTGGTCGAGGGATTCCCGATGTCTGCCGTTCTCTCATTGTTACAAAGCCGTCTGTTGCGGCCGGTGTTCGTTACCCTAGGTATCGCTCTTTTGGTGCAAGTGCTGGTGGCGGTTGCTCTCACACGCAGCACGGTCACGGCGCTGGAGGCTGATCTGGGCAATCGCCTGGGTATCGACAGCCAGAAACTGTCGGCTGAGCTGGCCCAGGCTGGTAAAGAAGTCACATCCAGCCTGGACAGCTTGTCGACCAGTACCCGTCAGCGTCTGACCGCGGGGCTTTCAACCCGCCTGCAGGAAGAGCAGAAGCAGCTGCGTGCGACCCTGGAAAAAGACCTGCAGGACTCTGCCAATGACATGGCGCAGCTGCTGGCCTCGGTGGCGCCGCGTGCCATGTGGGACAGCGACGTGCCGACGCTGTCGGAGTTCGCCCGGCGTGCCCAGCGTAATCCCAACGTGCTGTTCGTAGTGTATGACGACGCGGCGGGTGAGCATTTGACCCGCTACCTCAACCGTGAAAACCCGATCAACCAGGCGCTGTTGGAAAAGGGCAAGGGTGACCGCGCCTTGGATAAAGTGTTGAACGCGGCGAAAGACGACCCTTCTGTGTTTTATGTCGAAGCGTCCATCAGCCCCAATGGCGTGGAGATCGGCAAGGTGCGCATGGGGGTTTCCACTGCCGCGGTGGAGGCTGACTTGGTGGCGCTGGATAAGCGTTTCGCCGCACTGATCGCCAGTGGTGACCAGCTGGTGGGCGACAGTCTCAAGGGCGCGGCGGCTGATAGCGCTGCCGCCATGGGCGCCCGCCTGCAATCCGCACAGGCCACTGCAACCCAGATGACCGCCAATACCACCGGCGCCGTCCAGGACGCTGCTGGCACCTTGCGCTGGCGTATCGGCATGGGGCTCGCGCTGGTCGGTTTGGGCGTATTGCTGTTGATCGCCATCGTGCTGGGGCGCCGGGTAGTCAATCGCCTGAAGTTGCTGATCGCGGCCATGGATGATTTGGCTGCGGGCGAGGGCGACCTCACCAAGCGCGTGCAAATCAGCAGCAAGGACGAAATCGGCGACATGGCCTCGGCGGTCAATCGCTTTGTGGATAAGTTGCAGCCCATCGTGCGCGAAGCCGGGGATGTGGCCCAGCGTACGGGTGTGGAAATCGGTGCCATGACCTTGCGCAATGCCGGTGCTGATGCAGCGGCCGGCTTGCAGCGCGATGAAGTGGCTGAGAGCTTGCGCGCACTGTCGCAGATGGCCGACGAGGCACAGGCCGAAAGCCATGCGATGCAGGCGGCGTTGCAGCAGGTCGTGGATATTCGCCAGGCGACCGATGAGAACTCGCGCACTTCAGCCGAGGTCGGCAGCCTGATCGAAGCGTTGGCGGGCCAGGTACAGGCGGGGTCCCAGGTGATCGAGCGGCTGGCCCAGCAAAGCGAGCAGATCGAGGTGGTGTTGACCGTGATTCATGGTATCGCCGAGCAAACCAACCTGCTGGCGCTCAATGCGGCAATCGAAGCGGCGCGTGCCGGTGAAACCGGACGCGGCTTTGCCGTGGTGGCGGACGAAGTGCGGGCGTTGGCGAGCAAGACACAAAGCTCCACGGGCGATATCCAGGCGCATATTGTGGCGTTGCAGCAGGGCGCGCGGGAGGCGGTGGACACCATCGGCAAGGCCGGGCGCCAGGCCAGTGAAGGTTTGCTGGTACTGCGCGACAGCGTGCGCCTGCAGCAGACGGTGCAGGCTTCGGTGGAGCAGGTGCATGCCGCGATAGGCTTGGCGACGCGTGCGGCAGAGCACCAGGCCCAGGGTGCCCATGCGGTGCGTGGTCGGGTCGAGGTCATCCATGCCCAGGCCGAACGTGCCGCCCAGGCGGTGCAGGAGACCACCGCAAGTGGCAAGGTGCTGGATGGATTGGCAGCGCAGTTGAAGGCGAGCCTGGGGCAATTCCGGGCCTAGCGTCGCCTGTTACGGCGTCATCGCGGGCAAGTCCAGCTCCCGCCTTGGAATGCATTCCAAAGGTGGGAGTCGGGCTTGCCCGCGATAGCGGTCTCAGCGGCTCAGGTATATCCGTGTCGTGAGCACATACACCGGCAACCCAGACACCAGGATCAACAGTGCTGCATAGGGCGCCGCCGCCGCGAATTCCACATTCGAGGTGTGCGCCCACACCGCCGTCGCCAGGGTATTGAGCCCGGTCGGACTGAGCAGCAGCGTCGCCGTCAGTTCTTTCATTGCATCCAGGAATACCAGTGCAAATGCTGCGCCGAGCGCCGGGAAGATAATCGGCAAGGTCACCCGGCAAAATGCACTGAACGACGAGGCGCCCAGCGTGCGCGCAGCGTCTTCAAGCTGCGGCGCAGCCTTGTTCAGCGCTGTGCGAATCGGCGCCTGGGCCAGCGGCAAGAACAGCAGCGCATAAGCAATCAGCAACAGCGCGGAGGTCTGGTACAGCGCCGGCACATAGTGCAGGGCGAAATACACCAGGGTCAGTGCAATCACCAGGCCTGGCAGGGCGTGCAGGAGGTACGGTAGGCGTTCGGCCCAGATCGCCAGCCGGCCCTTGTAGCGCACCACCAGCAACCCGACCGGTACGGCCAATACCAGGCACAGCGCGGCGCCTGCCAGGGACAGCGCCAATGAGGACAGCAACGCCTCGCCGATCTCCGCCACCGGGAATGCTGCGGAAGATCCCACTGCCAACCAGTAACCGAGCATCCCCAGCGGAATCCCGCTGCCGATGATCGCCAACGCCAGGCAATACACCTGGCCCAAGGGTGCCCACTGACCCAGTCGAACCTGCTCCGCATGCCGCGCCGCGCCCTGACCGATACGCACATGCCGGCCCTTGCCGCGGACCCGCAATTCCAGCCATAGCAGCGTCAGGCACATCACCAACAGCACCGCCGAGAGCATCGCGGCGTTGGCATTGCTGAATTCCAGTTCGAACTGCTGGTAGATCGCGGTGGTAAAAGTTTGCAAGCCGATGATCGACAGCGCGCCGAACTCCACCAGCATATGCAGTGCAATCAATAATGCCCCGGCCAGTAGCGACGGCCACAGCAGCGGCAATGTGATGCGAAAGAACACGCCCCAGCGATTCAGCCCCAGGGTGCGGGCCGACTCCTCCAGGGAGGGGTCAAGATTGCGCAGGGTCGCTGCCACCGGCAGAAAAACCAGCGGATATTTCGACAGGCTCATCACCAGGATGGCGCCGCCGAGCCCTTCGAAACTCGCGCTCAGCGACACCCAGGTGAAGCTGCTGACAAACGCCGGTACCGCGAATGGCAGGCACAGGATCACGCCCCAGATGCGTCGCCCTGGCAGGTTGCTACGCTCCAGCAGCCAGGCCAGGGACAGGCCGATTACGGCGCACGTGACCGTCACCCCGACCATCAACGCCAAGGTGTTGCGCAGCAACCCGAACACATACGGCCGCCATAGCAGGTGTACCGCTTCCGCCCAGCCGGCCTGCCAGGCTTTGAGCCCGACATAGGCCAGCGGCAGCAGGCTCAAGCCGACCAAAAACAGCACCGGCAACAACAGCCAGATCGACGGTCGCTTGGGCCTTGGGCTGAAACCCCCGCGCAGGGCGGGGGCGGGTAGCGATGGGTTCATCAGTTCAAGCCAACGTCACGTTCCAGGTCCAGGGCTTCTTCGGCGTTGCCCAGGTCGGCAGGGGTGACTTTCGGCGGTTGCAGCTCGCTGAAAGGCTTGAGGCCGCGGTTGGATTCCATGCCTTTGCGCAGAGGGTACTCGGCCGAGGTGTTGGTGATCACGCGCTGGCCTTCTTCGCTGGCCATGAATGCCAGCAGTTGCTGGGCTTCCTTGGGATGCTTGCTGGACTTCAGCGCCGCCGCCGAAGACACAGTGATCAAGCCACCAGCATCGCCATTGGTGAAGTAATGCAGTTGGGAATCCAGGTTGGTTTTTTCTTTTTTCAGGGCGAACCAGTAGTAGTTGTTCACCAGCACGGTAGCCACTTCGCCATTTTCAACAGCTTTGAGGGCGACCATGTTGTTGCTGTACACCTTGCCGAAGGCGCGCAGGCCGGTCAGCCATTCTTCGGCGGCTTCACGACCGTGCAGCTTGATAATCGCCACGGCCTGTTCCTGGAAAGCGCCGCTGGTGGGCACGAAGCCGACCTTGCCTTGCCATTCGGGGCCGGCGAAATCCAGGACCGATTTCGGCAGGTCTTTTTCAGCGATCAGTTTCGGGTTGAAGGCCACAACGCGAGTGCGCGCGGTCACGCCCATCCAGTCGCCATTGGCGCCGACATAGTCCTTGGGTAATACATCGAGGGTGCTGGCGTCGATTTTCGCCAGCAGGCCTTGCTCGCCGAGTTTGTTCAGCGGTGGCGATTCTTCGGTGTAGATCACGTCGGCAGGCGAGCGGTCGCCTTCTTCAACGACCTGGCTGGCGAGCTGATTACTGCTGCCCTTGCGTACGTTGACATGAATGCCGGTCTTGGCCTCGAAGGCTTTGGCGAGTTCATCGCCGACTTCTTTGTGCTGGCCGTTGTACAAGGTCAGGGAAACCTTGTCGGCGGAATAAGCGGTGGGCGAGAGCAGGGTCAGGCCGAGCAGAGTGAGGGTCAGGCCACGCAGAAGAGATGTCTTGAGACGGGTATCGCGGATGGTCATCCGAAGTTTTCCTCGCTTATGTGCAACAAATCATTGCAAGGATAAACGATAAAGCTTCTCAGGTGCGGGCGAGGGGCAAATCGCTGGGGAAGTTTTTCAGGCCCGGAAACGAAAAAACCCGCTTTCGCGGGTTTGATCTGAATTTGGTGCCCAGGAGAAGACTCGAACTTCCACGACCTTGCGATCACCAGCACCTGAAGCTGGCGTGTCTACCAATTTCACCACCTGGGCATTATCAGCAACGCTTGCGCTGTTGATGGAACGAACTATACGGAGGCCTTTTTGATCTGTAAACCCCTGATTCGAAAAAATAAATCAAGTTTTCCGTTAAAAATCAAAGGGCTGAAACGAAAAAACCCGCTTTCGCGGGTTTAATCTGAATTTGGTGCCCAGGAGAAGACTCGAACTTCCACGACCTTGCGATCACCAGCACCTGAAGCTGGCGTGTCTACCAATTTCACCACCTGGGCATTATCCAACAACGTTGCCGTCGTCGATGGCGCGCACTATACGGAGGGGTCATTAAGCTGTAAACCCCCGCCACGAAAAAATCCTGGAAAATTTCGCCAATGGTCGTGCAAGCTGCTCGTCGGGGGCTGCAAAGGGCTTTTAAAGGCTTGTTGGCGTCTGAAATTTCCCGTTTCAATACGCGTATGCCAAACTAACCCGCATATAGACAAGGTGAAAACTCTCTAATGGCCGATTGGCAGTCCCTCGATCCCGAGGCCGCTCGTGAAGCGGAAAAATATGAAAACCCTATTCCTAGCCGCGAACTGATCCTGGCGCATCTCGCCGATCGGGGTTCGCCTGCTAGCCGCGAGCAGTTGGTTGAAGAATTCGGTCTGACCACCGAAGACCAGCTCGAAGCCCTGCGCCGCCGTTTGCGTGCCATGGAGCGCGATGCTCAACTGATCTATACCCGCCGTGGCACTTACGCGCCTGTGGATAAGCTCGACCTGATCCTGGGGCGCATTGCCGGCCATCGTGACGGCTTCGGTTTCCTGATTCCGGATGACGGCAGCGACGACCTGTTCATGAGCCCGGCGCAAATGCGCCTGGTGTTCGATGGTGACCGTGCCCTGGCGCGGGTTTCCGGCCTGGACCGTCGCGGTCGCCGTGAAGGCGTCATTGTCGAAGTGGTATCCCGCGCCCACGAGTCCATCGTTGGCCGTTACTTCGAGGAAGGCGGCATCGGCTTTGTGGTGCCGGATAACCCGAAGGTCCAGCAGGAAGTGCTGATCACGCCGGGCCGTAATGGCGCCGCCAAGGTCGGCCAGTTCGTTGAGGTGAAGATCACCCACTGGCCAACGGCGCGCTTCCAGCCACAGGGCGACATCGTTGAAGTGGTCGGCAACTACATGGCGCCGGGCATGGAAATCGACGTTGCGCTGCGCACCTACGATATTCCTCACGTCTGGCCCGAGGCTGTGCTGAAAGAAGCCGGCAAGCTCAAGCCAGAAGTGGAAGAGAAAGACAAAGAAAAACGCATCGACCTGCGCCATCTGCCGTTTGTCACCATCGACGGCGAAGACGCCCGCGACTTCGACGATGCGGTCTACTGCGAGGCCAAGCCCGGCAAGCTGCGCCTGTTCTCCGGGGGCTGGAAGTTGTTCGTCGCGATTGCCGACGTGTCCAGCTACGTGAAGATCGGTTCGGCCCTGGATAACGAAGCCCAGGTACGCGGCAACTCCGTGTACTTCCCTGAGCGCGTGATCCCGATGCTGCCTGAGCAGCTGTCCAACGGCCTGTGCTCCCTGAACCCGAAAGTCGACCGTTTGGCCATGGTGTGCGAGATGACCATCTCGAAAACCGGCGAAATGACCGACTACCAGTTCTACGAAGCGGTGATCCACTCCCAGGCGCGTCTGACCTACAACAAAGTCAGCACCATCCTGGAAACGCCGAAGACCAGCGAAGCCAAGGCTCTGCGCAGCGAGTACGCTGGTGTGGTGCCGCACCTAAAACAGCTTTACTCGCTGTACAAGGTGTTGCTGGGCGCACGTCATACCCGTGGCGCGATCGATTTTGAAACCCAGGAAACCCGGATTGTCTTCGGTTCCGAGCGCAAGATTGCCGCGATCACCCCGACCACGCGTAACGATGCGCACAAGCTGATCGAGGAGTGCATGCTGGCGGCCAACGTAGCCACGGCTGAATTCCTGAAGAAGCATGAGATTCCTGCGTTGTACCGTGTGCACGACGGTCCGCCGCCTGAGCGTCTGGAAAAACTGCGCGCCTTCCTCGGAGAGCTCGGCCTGTCCCTGCACAAAGGCAAGGACGGCCCGACGCCGAAGGACTACCAGGCTCTGCTCGCCAGCATCAAGGACCGTCCGGATTACCACGTGATCCAGACCGTCATGCTGCGCTCCCTGAGCCAGGCGGTGTACAGCGCCGACAATCAGGGCCACTTCGGCCTGAATTACGAGGCGTACACCCACTTTACCTCGCCGATTCGTCGTTACCCGGACCTGCTCACGCACCGCGCGATCCGCAGCGTGATCCACTCCAAGCAGAACACGCCGCACGTCAAGCGCGCCGGTGCGATGACCATTCCGAAGGCACGGATCTATCCGTACGACGAAGCGGCCCTGGAACAGTTGGGCGAGCAGTGCTCCATGAGCGAGCGCCGTGCCGACGAGGCCACCCGCGACGTGGTGAACTGGCTCAAGTGCGAGTTCATGAAAGATCGTGTGGGCGAGACCTTCCCTGGCGTGATCACGGCCGTGACCGGCTTTGGCTTGTTTGTCGAGCTGACCGACATCTACGTCGAAGGCCTGGTGCATGTCACCGCCTTGCCGGGTGACTATTACCACTTTGACCCTGTGCATCACCGCCTGGCGGGCGAGCGCACCGGCCGTAGCTTCCGCCTTGGTGATACCGTGGAAGTGCAGGTCATGCGTGTCGACCTCGACGAACGCAAGATCGACTTCGGCATGTCTGACAAGCCAGCCGAATCGCCTGGCAGCCGTAAAAAGCGTGGCAGTGAACCGGCCAGTAAAGGCAAGGCTGCGCCCGCTAAGGCAACGGCCGCCGAGCCTGCGCCAGCCAAGGCCGGTCGTCGCTCGTCGACCAAGGAAAAGGCCCCCGAAGCCTACCGCCCAAGCGACGCTGCGGCGAAAAACGCCGAGCTGCGCAAGAGCCGCGAGTTGAAGCAGCAGTTGCTCAACGAAGCCAAAAGCGGTGGTAAAGCGGCGTCTGGGGGAAAGTCCCGCGGGGCGGAAAATCCGTCGAGCAAGCCTAGTAAACACCGTAAAGGCCCGCCCAAAGCGGGTTCGGCTCCCGCGAAAAGCGGCGGGTCGCGCAAACCTAAGGCCAAGTCATGAGTCTGGAAAAAATCTACGGCGTCCACGCCGTAGAAGCACTGCTGCGTCACCACCCTAAACGCGTCAAGCAAGTGTGGTTGGCAGAAGGCCGCAGCGAGCCGCGCGTGCAAGCGTTGGTCGAGCTGGCGACCCAAAACAAGGTTGCCATCGGCCAGGCCGAGCGTCGCGAAATGGACGTATGGGTCGAGGGCGTCCACCAGGGCGTGGTGGCGGATGTCAGTCCGAGCCAGGTCTGGGGCGAGGCGATGCTCGACGAGCTGCTCGACCGTACCGAAGGTGCGCCATTGCTGCTGGTGCTGGACGGCGTGACCGATCCGCACAATCTCGGCGCCTGCCTGCGTTCGGCGGACGCTGCCGGTGCGCTGGCGGTGATCGTGCCTAAAGACAAGTCGGCGACCCTGACACCCGTCGTGCGTAAGGTCGCATGCGGCGCGGCGGAAGTGATTCCGTTGGTGGCTGTGACCAACCTGGCGCGCACGCTGGAGAAGCTCCAGCAGCGCGGCCTGTGGGTCGTGGGCACGGCCGGAGAGGCCGAGGTCAGTATTTATGACCAGGACCTCACCGGCCCGACCATCCTGATCATGGGGGCTGAAGGCAAGGGCATGCGCCGCCTCACTCGCGAGCATTGCGATTACCTGGTGCATCTGCCGATGGCCGGTAGCGTCAGCAGCCTCAACGTGTCGGTCGCCACCGGCGTGTGCCTGTTCGAAGCCCAGCGCCAGCGTGGCGCCAAGGCCAAGGCCAAGAAGTAATCCCGAGCCTGGCACAGAACCAAAATGTGGGAGGGAGCTTGCTCCCGATTGCGGTGTATCAGTCAGCTGATGTTTGGCTGACACACTGCTATCGGGAGCAAGCTCCCTCCCACATTGGTTTCCGGTGTCAGTAACCATTGTTCAAATAATCACCAATCACCTTGCGCCGCTTCTCCCCCTTCTCTACAATTGCGCCCCTTGCCTTCCAGGCGGGCACCGATGTGCCTCCCCGTGGCAAGATCCATAAGTGTCATTCACTCCTTGTCTGACCGTTTTTGAGCGGCAGGCTACAACCCGTAAGGAGCATTCATGCGTCATTACGAAATCATCTTTTTGGTCCACCCGGATCAAAGCGAGCAAGTCGGCGGCATGGTTGAGCGTTACACCAAGCTGATCGAAGAAGACGGCGGCAAAATCCACCGTCTGGAAGATTGGGGCCGTCGTCAACTGGCCTACGCAATCAACAATGTTCACAAGGCTCACTACGTGATGCTGAACGTTGAGTGCACTGGCAAGGCCCTGGCCGAGCTGGAAGACAACTTCCGCTACAACGATGCTGTGATCCGTAACCTGGTCATCCGTCGCGAAGAAGCCGTTACCGGCCAATCCGAGATGCTCAAGGCTGAAGAAAACCGCAGTGAGCGCCGTGAGCGTCGCGACCGTCCTGAGCACGAAGGCGCTGATAGCGCTGATAGTGATGACAGCGACAACAGCGATAACGCTGACGAGTAATCCACGGACCTTTTAAGGAGCCTATCAAATGGCACGTTTCTTCCGTCGTCGTAAATTCTGCCGCTTCACCGCTGAAGACGTGAAAGAGATCGATTACAAAGATCTCAACACTCTGAAAGCCTACGTATCCGAGACCGGCAAAATCGTTCCAAGCCGTATCACCGGTACCAAAGCACGTTATCAGCGTCAGCTGGCCACCGCTATCAAGCGCGCCCGCTTCCTGGCCCTGCTGGCCTACACCGACAGCCACGGCCGCTGAGACCGGGCAGTCGACAAGTAGTAAGGGATTGAATGCATGCGCGCCTTAGCTGAGTTCATCATGCGCGGTCGTGTGCAGGCCACTCTGGTAGTGGCTGGATGTGCAGCATTGCCGTTGTTGTATTGGTTGGGTGCTGCCGCTGGATGCCTTGTGCTCCTGCGGCGCGGTTTGCAGGATGCCATTGGCGTCCTGGCCCTGGGAGTCGTGGCTGCCTTGATCTGGTGGCTGCAACTGGGCGAACCCAAAGTGCTTCTGGTGCTGCTGGGGTCGTCGAGCCTTGCGTTGGTTTTGCGCGCAAGTGAGTCCTGGGTCCGCACGCTGCTGGTCAGCGTGGCACTGGGGTTGGTGTTTTCGGTGTTGATTGACGCGGCTTTCCGCCCGCAGATCGAGGCGCTGTCGCAAGAGATCGTCAAGATCCTGCCGATGGCCCTCGGGGAACTCTACCAGCAGCTGTCGGTAGAAGAGCGAGCGCGACTGGCAACACTGATTGCACCGGCCCTGATCGGCCTGATGGCGGTAATGATGCAGATCGTCAGTTTGCTGAGCCTGATGCTTGGGCGTTATTGGCAGGCGTTGTTGTACAACCCGGGTGGTTTTGGTCGCGAGTTTCGCAGTATCAGAATCCCCGTGGGCCCGGCGATGTTGCTGCTGGCACTCATGGTGGTCGGACCGTACTTCGGTTCACACGCCGCCTTGCTGGTGCTGTTTTGCAGCGTACCGCTGGTGTTTTCCGGACTGGCCCTGATGCATGGGCTGGTCGCGCAGAAGCGCCTGGCCAAGTTCTGGCTGGTGGGGATGTACGTAACGATGCTGGTGTTCATGCAACTGATCTATCCGTTACTCGTGGTTTTGGCCATTGTCGACGGCCTGATTGATTTTCGCGGTCGTCTGGCGCCGAAAGACGCCGATAACGCGAACGGTGAAGGTTAAAAGTTAGAGGATTTTCACATGCAACTGATCCTTCTGGAAAAAGTCGCCAACCTGGGCAACCTGGGCGACAAAGTGAACGTTAAGGCCGGTTACGGTCGTAACTACCTGCTGCCATACGGCAAAGCCACCGCTGCAACCGCTGCCAACCTGGCTGCGTTTGAAGAGCGTCGTGCTGAGCTGGAAAAAGCAGCAGCAGACAAAAAAGCTTCGGCCGAAACTCGCGCTGCCCAACTGGCTGAGCTGGAAGTGACTATCACTGCCACCGCCGGTGACGAAGGCAAGCTGTTCGGTTCGATCGGCACCCACGACATCGCTGATGCACTGACCGCCTCCGGCGTTGAAGTGCAGAAGAGCGAAGTTCGTCTGCCGAACGGCACCATCCGCAACGTAGGCGAATTCGACGTAGCCGTGCACCTGCACGCCGAAGTTGAAGCCACCGTACGCGTTGTCGTGGTAGCAGCTTAAAGCAAGCTAACTGACTGGCACCCCCGGTGTCAGGCGGTTAACATCGGGCACGATCCTGTTTACAGGTCGTGCCTTTTGTTTTTCTACACACCCCTAATTCCAAGTGGCCATGAACGATATTTCAGCTCCTGAGCAATACGATCTGCAAACCGCTGCCCTGAAGGTGCCGCCGCATTCCATCGAGGCCGAACAGGCTGTGCTCGGTGGTTTGATGCTGGACAACAACGCCTGGGAACGCGTGCTGGATCAAGTCTCGGACGGTGACTTCTATCGCCATGACCACCGCCTGATTTTCCGCGCCATCGCTAAGCTGGCCGACCAGAACTCACCTATCGATGTGGTGACCTTGGCCGAGCAACTGGACAAGGAAGGCCAGACCTCCCAGGTCGGCGGCCTCGGCTACCTCGGTGAGCTGGCGAAAAATACGCCGTCCGTCGCCAACATCAAGGCCTACGCCCAGATCGTTCGCCAGCGGGCCACGTTGCGCCAACTGATCGGCATCAGCACCGAGATTGCCGACAGCGCCTTCAACCCGGAAGGGCGCACCGCCGAAGAGATCCTTGACGAGGCCGAGCGCCAGATCTTCCAGATCGCCGAGGCCCGCCCGAAAACCGGCGGCCCGGTGGGCGTCAACGAGCTGTTGACCAAGGCCATCGACCGTATCGACACGCTGTTCAACACTGACGCGGCCATCACCGGTATTTCCACCGGCTACACCGACCTCGACGAGAAGACCAGCGGCCTGCAGCCGTCCGACTTGATCATCGTCGCCGGTCGTCCGTCCATGGGCAAGACCACCTTCGCGATGAACCTGGTGGAAAACGCCGTGTTGCGCAGCGACAAGACCGTCCTGGTTTACTCCCTGGAGATGCCAGGTGAGTCGCTGATCATGCGTATGCTCTCGTCCCTGGGGCGTATCGACCAGACCAAGGTGCGTTCCGGCCAGCTGGAAGACGACGACTGGCCGCGCCTGACCTCAGCGGTCAACCTGCTCAATGACCGCAAGCTGTTCATCGACGACACCGCGGGCATCAGTCCTTCGGAAATGCGTGCACGTACCCGCCGCCTGGTGCGTGAACACGGCGACATCGCGCTGATCATGATCGACTACTTGCAGTTGATGCAGATCCCGGGCTCCAGCGGTGACAGCCGGACCAACGAGATTTCCGAGATCTCTCGGTCCTTGAAAGCCTTGGCCAAGGAATTCAATTGCCCGGTGGTGGCGCTGTCCCAGCTCAACCGTTCCCTGGAACAACGTCCCAACAAGCGCCCGGTGAACTCCGACTTGCGGGAATCCGGAGCGATCGAGCAGGACGCCGACGTGATCATGTTCGTGTACCGCGACGAGGTGTATCACCCCGAGACCGAGCACAAGGGCATTGCCGAGATCATTATCGGCAAACAGCGGAACGGTCCCATCGGCTTTATCCGCCTGGCGTTCATCGGTAAGTACACCCGCTTCGAAAACCTCGCGCCAGGCAGCTACAACTTCGACGACGACGAATAACCCGTCTGCTCAATTCCGACCATTACCGTCGGAATTGGTCAAAATTTGTGCTATATTCCGCGCCCGCGATTTTCCATCTCAACACCGGTCACCGTCATGCAAACAGCCAAGCCGTTATTTGACTATCCCAAGTACTGGGCCGAATGTTTCGGTCCAGCGCCATTCCTGCCCATGAGCAGGGAGGAGATGGATCAGCTTGGCTGGGATTCCTGCGACATCATCATCGTCACCGGTGATGCCTACGTTGACCATCCGTCGTTCGGCATGGCGATCATCGGCCGGCTGCTGGAGTCCCAGGGCTTCCGCGTCGGGATCATTGCCCAGCCGAACTGGCAGTCCAAAGACGACTTCATGAAGCTCGGCGAGCCGAACCTGTTCTTCGGCGTCGCGGCCGGCAACATGGACTCGATGATCAACCGCTACACCGCCGACAAGAAAATCCGCTCCGACGACGCCTACACCCCTGGCGGCATGGCCGGCAAACGCCCGGACCGCGCCAGCCTGGTGTACAGCCAGCGTTGCAAGGAAGCCTACAAGAACGTGCCGATCGTACTCGGCGGCATCGAAGCCTCCCTGCGCCGCATCGCTCACTACGACTACTGGCAGGACCGTGTGCGCAACTCGATCCTGATCGATGCCACCGCCGATATCCTGCTGTACGGCAACGCCGAGCGTGCGATTGTCGAAGTTGCCCAGCGCCTGTCGTGGGGGCACAAGATCGAAGACATCACCGACGTGCGCGGCACCGCGTTCATTCGTCGTGATACGCCGGTGGGTTGGTACGAAGTCGACTCCACGCGGATCGACCGTCCGGGCAAGATCGACAAGATCATCAACCCGTACGTCAACACCCAGGACACCCAGGCCTGCGCCATCGAGCAGGAAAAGGGGCCGCAGGATGATCCGGAAGAAGCCAAGGTCGTACAGATCCTGGCCAGCCCGCGCATGACCCGCGACAAGACCGTGATCCGCCTGCCGTCGGTGGAAAAAGTGCGCAATGACGCGGTGCTCTACGCCCACGCCAACCGCGTGTTGCACCTGGAAACCAACCCAGGCAACGCCCGCGCCCTGGTGCAGAAGCACGGTGAAGTGGACGTGTGGTTCAACCCGCCGCCCATCCCGATGACTACCGAAGAAATGGACTACGTGTTCGGCATGCCTTACGCACGTGTTCCGCACCCGGCGTATGGCAAGGAAAAGATCCCGGCCTACGACATGATTCGTTTCTCGGTGAACATCATGCGTGGCTGCTTTGGCGGCTGCACCTTCTGCTCCATTACCGAGCACGAAGGTCGCATCATCCAGAACCGTTCCGAAGAGTCGATCATCCGCGAGATCGAAGAGATCCGCGACAAGGTCCCAGGCTTCACCGGCGTGATCTCCGACCTCGGTGGCCCGACCGCGAACATGTACCGCATCGCCTGCAAGAGCCCGGAAATCGAATCCGCGTGCCGCAAGCCGTCGTGTGTGTTCCCGGGTATCTGCCCGAACCTGAACACCGATCACTCGTCGTTGATCCAGCTCTACCGCAGCGCTCGTGCATTGCCGGGTGTGAAGAAGATCCTGATCGCCTCCGGCCTGCGCTATGACTTGGCTGTTGAGTCGCCGGAATATGTGAAAGAGCTGGTTACCCACCACGTGGGTGGCTACCTCAAGATCGCCCCGGAACACACCGAGGAAGGTCCGCTCAACCAGATGATGAAGCCGGGCATTGGCAGCTATGACAAGTTCAAGCGCATGTTCGAGAAGTACACCAAGGAAGCGGGCAAGGAGCAGTACCTGATTCCTTACTTCATCGCCGCCCACCCCGGCACCACCGATGAGGACATGATGAACCTCGCCCTGTGGCTCAAGGGCAACGGCTTCCGTGCCGACCAGGTGCAGGCGTTCTACCCGTCGCCGATGGCCACCGCCACCGCGATGTACCACTCAGGCAAGAACCCGTTGCGCAAGGTCACCTACAAGAGTGACGCGGTGACCATCGTCAAGAGCGAGGAACAGCGCCGCTTGCACAAGGCCTTCCTGCGTTACCACGATCCGAAAGGCTGGCCGATGCTGCGTGAAGCGTTGACCCGCATGGGCCGCGCCGACCTGATCGGACCGGGCAAGGACCAACTGATCCCGCTGCACCAGCCGGCTACCGACAGCTACCAGAGCGCGCGTCGCAAGAACTCGACGCCAGCCGGCAGCCATAAGGTCGCCAAGGAAACCACCACCAAGATCCTCACCCAGCACACCGGGCTGCCGCCACGTGGTAGCGACGGCAGCAACCCGTGGGACAAGCGTGAGCAAGCCAAGGCCGCGGCCCAGGCGCGCAACAAGCAGGCCGCCAAGGAGCGCGCCGATGCGGCCAAGGGCAAGGGCGGCAAGCCTGCGCGCAAGCCGGTCGTGCCGCGTTGATCGCAGCCTGAACATGCAAAACGCCAGCCTTGTGCTGGCGTTTTGCTTTCTAGCCGGTGGGTAGGCTGTTTGTTAAGGTGGCGCGCACGGCCACCACCCCTTTCAAGGAAGAACACTTATGAGCAACCCCCTGCTCAATATCGGCATGGATTCCAACCGCTCCCAATTCATGGCGCGCCAGCGCATCGAAAGCCAGATCAACCTGCCGCGCCTGTTCGCGGCCATCGACGCCGACCCCGGCATTGTCGGCGCGGGTGTCGTGTATATCGATGCCGATTTCAACGTGATCACCCTGCGCGAGTTCAAGCCTATCTGCAGCATCAGGCCCAAGCGCATTATTTTGCGCGAGGCGCAGAAGTACATTTCGCCTGCGCAGTTTGTGGAACAAGTGAAGACCGATCCTCGGGAAGGACGCCTTCAAAAAGAGGCGTTTGATATGGGCCTTTCCTGTGGTGCGGCGGTAATCGGTTGGATTGTGGTGTTCAGCGGCAGTGTCGCCGTACCGTTCACGGCCGGTGCCAGTGCATTCGTGGTTGGCATTGGTATCACGGCGGCGCTGGCCAGCAGCGCGCAATGTGGGTTTGGTGTGGCGCGTACGTATAACGAAGTGCTTGATCCTGATGCCAATGACCGTATGGACGACGCCGAATGGTACGGCGCCGTTTCACCTATCCTCGATGCGGCCTCTTTGGTGGGCATTGGCACGGGTGCGTTGACTACCGTCAGGCTGCTCAAGGCCAACAAGGCCGCAGCATTGGGCAAGAGTTGGTATGAACTGCTCAAGGGCCTGAGCCGCCAGGAACGCAAGAAGTTGACCAGGGAACTGCTTAGCCTCAGGGACCCAAGCCTGACGCCCAAGCTACTCAAATTGCAGCAGCGCGCCGGCAAGATGACAAAGAGCTACAGTTCCACGGAGATCCGTCATGCCACCCTGACCCAACTCAAGGATGCCCTGGGCGGGCTCTTGGGTATCTGGGGCAGCCATAGAACGGGCCACGTAGGCACTGCCGAGACCATCGCCATTGGCCTGTACGAGGACTTGACGGAATGAACGGCTTCCCCGAGATGGGCAGTTTCCTCGCGCGCTATTTCCCCGTATTCATGGGGACGATTTTCATGGCGATCTTCTCCGGCTCCGCTGCGGTTTCCATGGCTGGCGTGACCTATTTGCGCGGCCTTGATCCCGCGCTCAAGGCCAACTATTCAATAGGCGCAATATTGGTACTGGTGGCGGTGCTGGTCTTTGGCAACGTCATGATCGCCCGCGGCTATCCCTGGGCTACGCGGCTGGTGGCGGCTTACTTGGGCGTTTGTCTGTTGTTCGTACTGCCAATGATGCAATACGATCTCAACATGCTGGTCTATGGCTCGGCTGTACTCTTTCCGCTGTTGGGGTTACTGCTGCTCAACAGCAAACGCCACCGCGAAATGCGCAAAAAACTGTTCGAGATACGCCACCTGCGCCAAGCCGCAATCGCAAGGCGCAAAACCCGTTGATTGAGTAGATTCACCACCCATCCTCATACTGGCGCCACAAATGTGTGCGGCTCTTGCACCGTGGCCCGTACGTTGGCGCCGTTTTGGTGCTGTACTGCACCGGGTCTTACGATAAAGCGCAATGACCGCCGCTCTGGCATAAGTCTTGCGCGCTTTGTTCCCATGCCCTGGCTCGCAGGAGGCCGCCGTGTCGATTCATGTCGCGTTGCACCACGTTACGCATTACCGCTACGACCGCGCGGTCGAACTCGGCCCGCAGATTGTGCGTTTGCGCCCGGCGGCCCATAGCCGCACGCGGATTTTGTCCTACGCGCTGAAAGTGCTGCCCGAGCAGCATTTCATCAACTGGCAGCAAGACCCCCAGGGCAATTACCTGGCGCGGTTGGTGTTTCCGGAAAAGACCGACGAGCTACGCATCGAAGTCGACCTGGTCGCCGAGATGGCGGTATTCAACCCGTTCGACTTTTTCCTCGAACCCTACGCCGAAAACATCCCCTTCAGCTACGCCGCCGATGAGCAGCGCGAACTGGCGCCGTACCTGGAAACCTTGCCGCTGACGCCGAGGTTTGCCGCCTACCTGGCCGGAATAGACCGCACGCCGCTGCCTGCCGTGGACTTTCTGGTGGGCCTCAATCAACGCCTGGCGGCCGATATCGGCTACCTGATCCGCATGGAGCCGGGTGTGCAAACCCCGGAGTTCACCCTGGAGAACGCCTCCGGCTCCTGTCGCGATTCGGCCTGGCTGCTGGTGCAGTTGTTGCGCAACCTCGGCTTGGCCGCACGATTTGTGTCCGGCTACTTGATCCAATTGACCGCCGACGTCAAAGCGCTCGATGGCCCGTCCGGTACCGAGGTGGACTTCACCGACCTGCATGCCTGGTGCGAAGTGTATCTGCCCGGCGCCGGCTGGATCGGCCTGGACGCCACCTCCGGGCTGTTTGCTGGTGAGGGCCACATACCATTGGCCTGTAGTCCCGATCCATCTTCGGCGGCACCGATCAGTGGGTTGGTGGAACCGTGTGAGTGCGAATTCACTCACGAGATGTCGGTAGAGCGGATTTGGGAAGCGCCGCGCGTCACCAAGCCCTACACCGAAGAGCAATGGCTGGCGATCCAGGCCTTGGGCCGTCAGATCGATGGCGACCTGCTCAAAAACGATGTACGCCTGACCATGGGCGGCGAACCGACTTTCGTCTCCATCGACGATCCCGACGGCGCCGAATGGAACACTGCCGCCCTTGGCCCGGACAAGCGCCGGTTATCCGCCGAGCTGTTCCAGCGCATGCGCAAGCACTATGCGCCCAAGGGTTTGGTGCACTTCGGCCAGGGCAAGTGGTACCCCGGCGAGCAATTGCCGCGTTGGTCGCTCAACTGCTACTGGCGCCGTGACGGTGTGCCGATCTGGCACAACAGCGCGCTGATTGCCGATGAACAAGAGGATTATGGCGCGGACGGTGCGCTGGCCGGGCGGTTCCTGGCCAGTGTCGCCGAGCGTCTGAAGCTGCCGGCGCGTTTCGTGTTTCCAGCCTTCGAAGACAATTTCTACTACCTGTGGCGCGAGGGTGCGCTGCCGCAAAACGTCAACGCCCAGGACCCGCGCCTGAGTGACGACCTGGAGCGCGAGCGCCTGCGCAAAGTGTTCAACCAGGGCCTGGATAAAGTCATCGGCCAGGTGCTGCCGCTGGCGCGCACGGCGGCTAATGACCGCTGGCAAAGTGGGCGCTGGTATCTGCGCGATAACCACTGCCGACTAGTGCCGGGGGATTCGCCGCTGGGATATCGCCTGCCATTGGCCTCGCAGCCTTGGGTGACGGCGGCAGAGTACCCGTTTGTGCATCCGACTGATCCTAATCAGGATCAGCCGGAGCTGCCATCCAGTGCGCAGCTGCAACGCCACGGTGAGCCCGCGCCGAGTGATGAGCGCGTGCCCAAGGTGGACGAGTCCGCGGACTGGCTGACTCGCACCGCCCTGTGCGCCGAAGCACGGGAAGGGCGCCTCTATCTGTTCATGCCGCCCCTGGAGCGCGTTGAAGACTATCTGGAACTGGTGGCAGCCATCGAAGCCTCTGCCGAGGAACTGCATTGTCCGGTATTGCTCGAAGGCTATGAGCCGCCAGCCGACACGCGCCTGAGCAACTTCCGCATCACGCCGGACCCGGGCGTGATTGAGGTCAACGTGCAGCCCTCCGCCACCTGGGACGAATTGGTAGAACGCACCGAATTCCTCTATGAAGAGGCGCGGCAAACGCGTTTGACCACCGAAAAATTCATGATCGACGGGCGCCATACGGGCACCGGCGGCGGTAACCACTTTGTGCTGGGCGGCGCGACGCCCAAGGACTCACCGTTCCTGCGCCGACCCGATTTGCTGCGTAGCCTGATCAGCTACTGGCATAACCATCCTTCGTTGTCCTACCTGTTTTCCGGTCTGTTCATCGGCCCGACCTCCCAGGCACCACGGGTGGACGAGGCGCGCAACGACGCGTTGTACGAGCTGGAAATCGCCTTTGCGCAAATGCCTTCGCCCGGCGAGGAATGCCCGCCCTGGTTGGTGGACCGTCTGCTGCGAAACCTGCTGATCGACGTGACCGGCAACACCCACCGCGCCGAGTTCTGCATCGACAAACTCTACTCACCGGACGGCGCCACGGGCCGCCTAGGCTTGCTGGAATTGCGCGCGTTTGAAATGCCGCCCCATGCACGCATGAGCCTGACTCAGCAATTGCTGCTGCGCGCCTTGGTGGCACGCTTCTGGCGCGAACCCTACGCGCCGCCGAAGCTGGCACGCTGGGGCACTGAGTTGCACGACCGTTTCCTGCTGCCGCATTTCATCGAGCAAGACTTTGCCGACGTAATCGTCGAACTCAACGCCGCCGGTTATCCGCTGCGCGCCGAGTGGTTTGCCGCGCACCTGGCGTTCCGTTTCCCCAAAGTCGGTGACTACGCCGTCAACGGGATCGAGCTGGAGCTGCGCCAGGCCCTGGAGCCCTGGCACGTACTGGGCGAGGAGGGCGCGGTGGGCGGTACGGTGCGGTATGTGGACTCCTCTCTGGAGCGCCTGCAAGTCAAGTTGACCGGGCTGCCACCGCAGCGCTACCTGCTGACCTGCAACGGCATCCCGGTGCCGCTGCAAGCCACCGGGCGTGTCGGTGAGTTCGTCGCTGGCGTGCGTTACCGCGCCTGGCAACCGGCCAACTGCCTGCAACCGACCATCGCGGTGCACGCGCCGCTGGTGTTCGATCTGCTGGATACCTGGATGCAGCGTTCGCTGGGCGGCTGCCAGTATCACGTCGCCCATCCGGGCGGGCGCAATTACGACAGCTTGCCGGTGAATGCCAACGAGGCAGAGAGCCGGCGCATGGCACGGTTTTTCCGGCTGGGGCACACACCAGGCAAGCTTCCGGTGCCGACGGTAGTGGTGAACGATGAGTTGCCCATGACCCTGGATCTCCGGCGTTTCCCCAATAAGAACGACTAAATGCAGTTAAAATGTGGGAGCGGGCTTGCTCGCGAATGTGGTCCATCAGCCGATACATGTATTGACTGGCCCACCGCATTCGCGAGCAAGCCCGCTCCCACATTAGATTGCCGTAATTTGAGTTAATCTGAGCCCCCTTGCCTCTGCCGAGCGTTCCATGTCCGACTTGCTCGACCGTTACCCGCTGACCGCGGGCACTTATCACGAACTGCTGGACGACAGCGGTTCGGTGCGTGCCCATTGGCGGCGCCTGCTGGACCACCTGCAACGCAGCACACCCGCGCAACTGGCCCAACGCCAGGCGCTGTTGACCCGGCAGATCCAGGAAAACGGCGTGACCTACAACGTCTACGCCGATCCCAAGGGCGCGGATCGCCCGTGGGAGCTGGATTTGCTGCCCCATGTGTTGGCCGCTGATGAGTGGCAGCACCTGTCGGCCGGTATTGCCCAGCGTGCGCGCCTGCTCAATGCCGTGTTGGCGGACCTGTACGGCCCGCAGCGCCTGATCAAGGAAGGTTTGCTGCCGGCGGAGCTGGTATTCGGGCATAACAATTTCCTGTGGCCGTGCCAGGGCATCCAGCCACCGGACGGCGCTTTCCTGCACCTGTACGCCGTGGACCTGGCGCGCACACCGGATGGCCGCTGGTGGGTCACTGCCGATCGTACCCAGGCGCCGTCGGGTGCCGGTTATGCGCTGGAAAACCGCACCATCGTGTCCCGGGCCTTTCCGGATCTTTACCGTGACCTGCAGGTGCAGCACCTCACCGGTTTCTTCCGCACCTTGCAGGAAACCCTTGCCCGCCAGGCGCCTGGTGATGACCAGCCGCCGCTGATCGTGCTGCTTACGCCCGGCCGGTTCAACGAAAGTTACTTCGAACACCTCTACCTCGCGCGCCAGCTTGGCTACCCGTTGGTGGAGGGCGGCGACCTTACCGTGCGCGACAGCACGGTGTTCCTGAAAACCCTCAGCGGCCTGCGCCGGGTGCACGCGATCATGCGTCGTCTGGACGATGACTTCTGCGACCCGCTGGAGCTGCGCACCGATTCGGCCCTCGGCGTACCTGGATTGCTGGATGCCGTGCGCCAAGGCAACGTGCTGGTGGCCAATGCCCTGGGCAGCGGCGTGCTGGAATCCCCCGGCTTGCTGGGCTTCTTGCCGAAGATCAACGAGTTCCTGTTTGGTGAAGCGCTGATCCTGCCGTCCATCGCCACCTGGTGGTGCGGTGAAGCGCCGGTGCTGGCCGAAGCGCTGGAAAAAATGCCGGAGCTGTTGATCAAGCCCGCATTCCCGTCCCAGAGTTTCGCGCCGGTGTTCGGCCGTGACCTCAATGACGAACAGCGCCAGGCCCTGGCCGAACGTATGCGTGCGCGGCCTTACGCCTATGTCGCCCAAGAGTTGGCGCAACTGTCCCAAGCGCCGGTGTGGCACACCGTGGACGACCACCTGCAACACCGCGCCATCGGCATGCGTGTGTACGCCGTGGCCAGTGCCGAGGGTTACCGCGTGCTGCCTGGCGGCCTGACGCGGGTGGCGGCCGAAGCCGACGCCGAAGTGGTGTCGATGCAGCGCGGCGGCGCCAGCAAGGACACCTGGGTGCTCGGCGAACGCGCCGCCGGTGGCGAACACTGGCGTGCACAGCGCGCGATTGGCGCCCATGACCTGGTGCGCCGCGATCCTTATCTACCTTCCCGCGTGGTGGAAAACCTGTTCTGGTTCGGCCGTTACTGCGAACGCTGTGACGACAGCGCGCGCTGGCTGCGTATCGTGCTGGCGCGTTATGTGGATGGCGACGACCCGCTGGCCTTGCAGGCGGCCGTTGAGCTGGGCGAAAGCCTGCGGCTGCTGCCGGAGGAGGGCGAATTGCCCGAACGCCTGCTGGCGGCGCTGCTCGGTGATGACTGGCCATCGAGCCTGCGTGCCAACTTGCAACGCTTGCAGTGGGCGGCATCGCAGGTGCGCGGCAAGCTGTCCAGGGAAAACTGGCAGGCCTTGGTGGAGCTGCAACGTGAAGCCCTGGAGCTGGAAAGCGAATCACCGGATTTTGGCGAGTTGCTGGATTTCCTCAACCGCCTGGTAATGTCCCTGGCGGCGCTGTCCGGGTTTGCCCTGGACGATATGACCCGTGACGAAGGCTGGCGCTTTTTGATGATGGGCCGGCGCATCGAGCGCCTGCAATTTCTTAGCAGTAGCCTGGCAGCCTTTCTGCGTGGCGTGGCGGTATTTGATCAGGCTGGGTTGGAGTGGTTGCTGGAGTTGGGCAACAGCAGCATCACCTACCGCTCCCGCTACCTGGCGGTGCCGCAGTTGATCCCGGTACTCGACTTGCTGCTGCTCGACGAGCAGAACCCCCACGCGGTGTTGTTCCAGCTCAAGCTGGTGAGTCGCACCCTGCGACGCCTCAACGATGACTTTGGTGTGCCGCGGGAAACCGGCCTGGGCCCATTGGTGGAGCGCCTGGCGCGATTCGACCTGGGCTGCCTGGAGAACCCGCTGTTTGGTGAATCCAGCGTGCGTGCGGCGTTGGACGGCCTGGCCGACCTGCTGCAAGCGGTGGCCGATGAGAGTGGGCAAGTGTCGGACCGCCTGGCCTTGCGTCACTTTGCCCATGTGGATGATGTCAGCCAGCAAACGGTGTCGGTGTGATGAGTGCGCGCTACCAGATTTTCCACGATACCCATTACCACTATGACAGCCCGGTGTCCCTGGCCCAGCAGCTGGCGCACCTGTGGCCACGACCGTGCGCCTGGCAGCGCTGCAGCTCGCAGCAACTGGATATCAGCCCGGAACCGACCTCGCGCCGCGACGAGCTGGACGTGTTCGGCAACCCTATCACTCGGCTGGCATTCGAGCGGCCCCATGATGAATTGCTGGTGAACGCCGGGCTGACCGTGGAAGTACTGGCGCGGCCGGCGCTGGATTTCCAGCAATCACCCGCCTGGGACCAGACCCGTGACAGCCTGACCTACAGCAGCCAGGCTATGTCCGATGAGCTGATTGAAGCCTGTCGCTACCGCTTCGAATCGCCCTACGTGCACTTGAAGAAAACCTTCGTCGAATTCTCCGAGAGCTGTTTCCCCGCTGGCAAACCGTTGCTGCTGGGCGTACAGGCGCTGATGGAAAAGATCTTCAGCGAATTCACCTTTGATGCCGAAGCCACCCAAGTCGCCACGCCGCTTGTCGAAGTGTTGGAGCGCCGCCGTGGCGTGTGCCAGGACTTCGCCCACTTGATGCTTGCCTGCCTGCGCTCGCGGGGCCTGGCGGCGCGCTATATCAGCGGTTATCTGCTCACCCAGCCACCGCCCGGCCAGCCACGGCTGATCGGCGCCGATGCATCCCACGCGTGGGTCTCGGTGTATTGCCCGGTATCAGGCTGGGTGGATTTTGATCCGACGAACAATGTGCAGCCGGCACTGGAGCACATCACCCTGGCCTGGGGCCGGGATTTTTCTGATGTGTCGCCGTTGCGAGGGGTAATTCTGGGGGGAGGGAGCCACGACCCGGAGGTGCGGGTGACGGTGATGCCGCTGGAATAACGCTTGATTGTGTCGAGCCGGGCGGGCCGGCTCAGCACAAAGGAATTTATTCAGCCGGATCTTTTGGTGTTTCGGTCTCTTCGCTCGTTTCTTTACCATCAACATCGGCGTTCAGCCCATTGGCCTCTTCTTCTGCAGCGGCTTTCTTGCGTTGCAGTTTTTCCTCTTTCTTCTGCTCCTTGGCCAAGTCTCTCTGACGTTTGGCGAAGGAGTAATTAGGTTTGGCCATGGGCGATCCTCTAAGGTCGAAGGTGAGGGTGGCGGCGCGCAGCTGCCTTGGGACGACATGGTAGCAGCTTCAGGGTGCGCTTGGCCTTCACTTACCGCAGGCGTAGGCGGCCAATAGGCCGTTGAACAGTTGGTCGAGGCGCATGGCTCGGACTCCGATGGGTGATGAGCCGATCATAGGCAGGTAGCAGTACTTTGGCTGGTAGATTGTGTTGATAAGTCTGATAGCCTAAAGTTGTATACAATCTGTTGATTCAGATCATAAGAATTCCTGCCTGCTTCAGGCACCCTTGTCGCAATTCGCGTTTTCTAAACCCTGCCTTGGAGATTCACATGTTTGCCAAACTCGTTGCTGTTTCCCTGCTGACTCTGGCGAGCGGCCAGTTGCTTGCTGCAGAGTGCAAGGTCACTGTCGACTCCACCGACCAAATGTCCTTTAACACCAAAGCCATTGAAATCGACAAGAGCTGCAAGACATTCACCGTTGAGCTGACTCACTCCGGCAACCTGCCGAAAAACGTCATGGGCCACAACTGGGTGCTGACCAGCGCGGCCAACATGCAGCCGGTTGCCACCGACGGCATGGCCGCCGGCATCGACAAGGATTACCTGAAACCCGGTGACGACCGCATCATCGCCCACACCAAGATCATTGGTGCCGGTGAGAAAGACTCGGTGACCTTCGACGTGTCGAAGCTGGCCGCCGGGACTGACTACGCGTTCTTCTGCTCGTTCCCAGGCCACATCTCGATGATGAAAGGCACTGTGACCGTCAAGTAAGACCGCGTTATCGTTCTTCGCGAGCAAGCCCGCTCCCACATTCGACCGCGTTCCCATGTTGGAAATCGGTCAAGTGTGGGAGCGGGCTTGCTCGCGAAAGCGGTCTGAAAATCAGTACAAACCTATCGGGTTCACTTCACGGCGCAAACGGCATGACCCGCTTGTGCTCGGTCTTGCGGTACGTGTCGCAGATAATCCTGAACGCTTCCTCACGCACCGGCTCGCCGTGCAGGAATGCATCGATCTCGGCATAGGTCACGCCATGTGACGCTTCGTCCGGCTTGCCGGGTGACAGGTCTTCCAGGTCGGCTGTCGGGACTTTCTCCACCAACGATTCCGGCGCACCAAAGTGCCGCGCAATCGCACGCACCTGGTTTTTCACCAGCCCGCTCAACGGCGCCAGGTCGCACGCGCCGTCACCGAACTTGGTGAAAAAGCCCATCACCGCTTCCGCTGCATGGTCGGTGCCGATCACCAGGCCACCGGCCGCGCCGGCGATGGTGTACTGCGCCACCATGCGCATGCGCGCCTTGGTGTTGCCCAGCACGAAATCCCGGGACACCGCCGCCTTGCCTTCAAACGCGGCCACTTCATTGGCCAGGGCCTTGACCGCCGGACCGATGTTCACGGTGTGGCGCTCGTCCGGCTCGATGAAGTCCACCGAGGCCGTGGCATCGATTTCGTCAAACTGTGTTTCGTAGGGCAGGCGCACCGCGATAAAGCGGTAAGCCTCATCACCGGTATATTCCCGCAGCTCTTTCATCGCACGTTGAGCCAAGAGGCCTGCGGTCAGGGAATCGACGCCACCGCTGATGCCCAGCACCAACGTCTTGAGCCCGGAATTTCGCAGGCAGTCCTGGATAAAGGTCACGCGGCGGGCAACCTCGGCCTCAAGGGCGGCCTGGTCGTTGAACGGCGCTTGGACCTTGAGCTGTTCAGCAATCTCACGCTGTACGGCTTGCATGATTCACTCCTTGCTAGAGATGGCAGGTACTTTGAAAACATGACGCAAATAGGCGACGAAATTCGGGTCGGTGCAATGTGTCTTGCCCGCTTCATCGGAGATCTTCGCGACGGGCTGGCCATTGCAGGCGGTCATTTTAAGCACGATGCTCATCGGTTCCACACCTGGAATGTCGCACGTCAGGTTGGTGCCGATGCCAAAGCTCACGTTAATGCGACCACGCAGCGCCCGGAATATCTCCAGCGCTTTTGGCAGTGAAAGGCTGTCGGAGAATACCAACGTCTTGCTCATCGGCTCGATGCCGAGCTTGTGGTAATGGGCGATGGCTTTTTCCGCCCATTGCACGGGGTCGCCGGAGTCATGGCGCAGGCCGTCAAACAGCTTGGCGAAGTACAGGTCGAAGTCGCCCAGGAACGCATCGGTGGTGATGCAGTCGGTCAGGGCGATACCCAGCAGGCCACGGTATTCGCGGACCCAGCAGTCGAGCGCGGCGATCTGGCTGTCGATCAGGCGGGGGCCCAGTTGCTGGTGGGCCATGATCCATTCGTGGGCCATGGTGCCCAGTGGCTTCATGTCCAGTTCGCGGGCCAGGTGCACGTTGCTGGTGCCGACGAAACGGCCGGGGAAGTCGTGCTTGAGTACGCTGACCACTTCTTCCTGCACGCGGTACGAGAAGCGCCGACGCGTGCCGAAGTCTGCCACTTGCAGCTCCGACAACTCGTCACTGCTGGCATTGGCGGTCAGCCAGTCGAATTTGCGGTACAGCTGTTCGCGAGCCTGTTCGAGGACCACGGTCTGGTAGCGGTAGCGGTTACGCACTTCGCTGACGATGGCCAGCATCGGCACTTCAAACAGGATCACATGCAGCCATGGCCCGCGCAGACGAATGAATAATTCGCCGTTTTCGATACCGGTCTGCACGTAACGCAGGTTGAAACGAAACAGCCCGAGGAAGCGCAGGAAGTCCGGCTTCATGAAGCTGATGCGCTCCAGGAAACCCAATTGGTCGGGGCTCAGGCTCAACTCGGCGAGGCGTTCGATCTGGTAGCGGATCTCTGCCAGATAGGGACGCAGGTCTTCGCTGTTACGGCAACGAAACTCCCATTCAACTTCCACGTTGGGGTAGTTGTGCAGCACCGCCTGCATCATGGTCAGCTTGTAGAAGTCGGTGTCGAGCAAGTTCTGCACGATGCGATCGGCAAACACACTCTCGCTCATAACGGGAATCTCCAGACGGGTCGGCGATGGTCGCCGGCCTTTACGCACAATTAAGGAAGGGGGCTAGTGGCGCATAGACCTGTGGGGTTTTGCCAGTGATTTTTTCGGTGAAGCCACTGGCGCCATCGCAGGCAAGCCAGCTCCCACATTTGAAACGCATGCCAAACTGGGGGAGGTGGCTTGCCTGGGGTGGCGATTTTCCAGGCGCTAAAGCACCTGCTCCATCATCCACTTTACGAACTCGCGCACCTTGGGCACCTCCGCCGAATGCTCCGGGTAGGCCAGGTAATACGCGTCCTCACTCGGCATCGCATGCTGCCAGGGGATCACCAGCTTGCCGTCGGCCAGTTCCTCTTCCACCAGGAATCGCGGCAACAGCGCCACGCCACAGCCGACCTGCGCTGCACGGATGCACATATAAAAGGTGTCGAAACGCGGCCCGTGATAGCTGTGCTCGGTCTGGTAGCCCTGGCTGGCGAACCAGTCATGCCAGCCTTGGGGGCGCGAGGCGTTTTGCAGCAGCACCAGGTTGCTCAGCTGTGTGGGGTCGGTGAACGGCTGTGCGGGCAAGCTCTCCGGCGCGCACACCGGTACAAGTTCTTCGCTGAACAGCTTCAGGCTCTCGGTGCCGGGGCGTGAACCCTGGCCGAAGTAGAAGGCCATGTCGGCCTTGCCTTGCAGCAGTTCGTCCGGCTCCTGCTCGTTGCACAGGTCGAGGTGGATCTGCGGATGGCGCAGCCGCCAGCCCTTGAGGCGCGGCACCAGCCAGCGTGCGCCGAAGGTGTAGGGCGTGGACACCCGCAGCACTTCGGTTTCGCCGCCGTAGGAGCGCAGGTAATGGGTAGACATCTCCACCTGGGTGAGGATCTTGCGCACTTCCACCAGGTACAGGTCGCCGGCCGGGGTCATCTGCAAGCGCCGGCGCACGCGACGGAACAGCAGATGCTGCAGCAACTCTTCCAATTGCGCCACCTGCTTGCTCACCGCGCTCTGCGTGAGGTTCAGTTCCTCGGCGGCGCGGGTGAAGCTCAGGTGGCGGGTGGCGGCTTCGAAGCACTGCAGGGCGGTGATCGAGGGCAAATGTCTTTTGTTCAGCACGGCACGCCTCTTTTTATTTTTTGCATGAATAAACGGAATGATATCTCGCCTAATCGTCGTTTGTTGGCAAGTCTTGGGCCAGCTACAAATAAGGTCTGGATCGTCGTGCGGGCCGCGGCGCAATTTTTCTGTTTTTAGTGTGAAGGAGTGACCCATGGTTGCCGCATTGCTTGATCGTCTCGGGGTAAACCCGGCGCTGTACCAGTCGGGCAAGCAGCCCGTGCATTCGCCGATCGATGGCAGCCGTATCGGCAGCGTGCACTGGGAAGGTGCCGCCGAGGTGGAGCAACAGGTCAGTCGCGCGGAGCATGCATTCGAGGCCTGGCGCAAAGTGCCGGCCCCGCGTCGTGGCGAGTTGGTGCGCCAGTTCGGTGACGTGTTGCGCGAATACAAGGCCGACCTGGGCGAATTGGTGTCGTGGGAAGCCGGCAAGATCACCCAGGAAGGCCTGGGTGAAGTCCAGGAAATGATCGATATCTGCGACTTCGCCGTTGGCCTGTCGCGTCAGTTGTACGGCTTGACCATCGCCTCCGAACGCCCAGGCCACCATATGCGTGAAACCTGGCATCCGCTGGGCGTGGTTGGTGTGATCAGTGCGTTCAACTTCCCGGTCGCGGTGTGGGCGTGGAACACCACCCTGGCGCTGGTATGCGGCAACGCCGTGATCTGGAAACCCTCGGAAAAGACCCCGCTCACGGCTTTGGCCTGCCAGGCGTTGTTCGAGCGCGTGCTGAAGAAATTCGACGGCGCCCCTGAGTACTTGAGCCAAGTGATTATCGGTGGCCGCGATGCAGGGGCCGCACTGGTGGACGACCCACGCGTCGCCCTGATCAGCGCCACCGGCAGCACGCGCATGGGCCGTGAAGTGGCGCCGAAAGTCGCCGCACGCTTTGCCCGCAGCATCCTGGAGTTGGGTGGCAACAACGCGATGATTCTCGGCCCAAGCGCCGACCTGGACATGGCCGTGCGCGCCATTCTGTTCAGCGCCGTCGGCACTGCTGGTCAACGCTGCACCACCCTGCGTCGGCTGATCGCCCATGAGTCGGTGAAGGCCGAAATCGTCACCCGTCTCAAGGCCGCCTATTCCAAGGTGCGCATCGGCCACCCGCTGGAGGGCAACCTGATCGGCCCGCTGATCGACAAGCACGGCTTCGACAACATGCAGGACGCCCTGGAGCAAGCCTTGAGCGAAGGCGGCAAGGTGTTCGGCGGCAAGCGCCAGTTGGAAGACCAATTCCCCAATGCCTATTACGTGTCGCCGGCCATTGTGGAAATGCCCGAGCAAAGTGATGTGGTGTGTACCGAGACCTTCGCCCCGATCCTCTATGTGATCGGCTACAGCGACTTCAACGAAGCCCTGCGCCTGAACAACGCCGTGCCTCAAGGCCTGTCGTCGTGCATCTTCACCACCGATGTGCGGGAGGCTGAGCAGTTCATGTCAGCTGTGGGCAGCGACTGCGGTATCGCCAACGTCAACATCGGCCCGAGCGGCGCGGAAATCGGCGGTGCGTTTGGCGGTGAGAAAGAGACCGGTGGCGGGCGTGAGTCGGGTTCGGATGCGTGGCGCGGGTACATGCGTCGCCAGACCAACACCGTGAACTACTCGCTGGAATTGCCGCTGGCCCAGGGCATTACCTTCGACTAAACCACTGACGAAACGCGGTTGAAAATGTGGGAGTGGGCTTGCTCGCGAATGCAGGGTGTCAGTCAATAGATTTACAGCTGATCCACCGCATTCGCGAGCAAGCCCGCTCCCACATTTGATTGGATTACCCAGTCGACACTGAATTTAGTTGTTTGTTAGGTCTCATCGGAGTCTGGCAATGGCACTGCGCGAAACATGTTTGTGGGAACACCTCACCCCCAGCCGGCCGGACCGTGCCGCGCTCAAGGGCGAGGTCAAGGTGGATGTGTGCGTGATCGGCGCCGGAATAACCGGTTTGTCGGCGGCCACGCATTTGCTGGAGCAAGGTAAAAGCGTCGCTGTGCTGGAGGCCCATCGCACCGGCCATGGTGGTTCGGGGCGCAATGTGGGACTGGTCAACGCCGGTATGTGGATCCCGCCGGACGAAATCGAAGCCGGTTTCGGCGAAGCGGTGGGCAGCCAGCTCAATCGCATGCTGGGTGCGGCACCGTCCCTGGTGTTCAGCCTGATCGACAAATACAACATCGATTGCCAATTACGCCGCGAAGGCACCTTGCACATGGCGCACAACGCCCGTGGCGAGGCGGATTTGCGCAGCCGTGAAGAACAATGGAAGCGCCGTGGCGCGCCGGTGGAGTTACTCACCGGCCAGGCCTGCGAGCAGGCCACCGGTACCAAAAGGATCGCCGCCGCCTTGCTGGATCGGCGTGCCGGTACCCTGAACCCGATGGCCTACACCAGTGGTTTGGCCAACGCGGCGGTCGGTCTGGGCGGGCAGTTGTTCGACCATTCTCCTGTCACCCAGCTGGAACGCCAGGGCGCGCACTGGTCGGTGCAAACCGCGCAGGGTTCAGTGCAGGCTGCACAGGTGGTGATTGCCTCCAACGCCTACACCGAAGGCGAGTGGACCGAACTGCGGCGCAATTTTTTCCCCGGTTATTACTACCAGGTCGCGTCGGCCCCGCTGACGGACGACGCGGCCAGCCAAATCCTGCCGGGTGGTCAAGGTTCCTGGGACACGCGCCAGGTCTTGAGCAGCATCCGCCGCGATGCCGACGGTCGTCTGTTGCTCGGCAGCCTGGGCAATGGCAGCCAGAAACCGACGTGGTTCCTCAAGGCGTGGGCCGATCGGGTGCAGCAGCACTACTTCCCCTACCTCAAATCGGTGCAGTGGGAGTACACCTGGACTGGCTGCATCGCCTTCACCCCGGACCACTTGATGCGCCTGTTCGAGCCGGCGCCCGGCCTTGTGGCCGTTACGGGATATAACGGCCGCGGCGTGACCACCGGCAGCGTGGTCGGCAAGGCGTTTGCCGACTATTTATGTCACCAGAATCCCCAGGCGCTGCCGATTCCCTTCGCGCCGATGCAACCCCTGGCGGGGGTGGGCTTGCGTAGCTGTCTGTATGAGGCTGGATTTTCGCTGTATCACGCGGGCCAATGCCTGAGGATCGTGATCTGATCAGCGAAATACCGCTCAGAAGCCCGCATTTTCTTAGCAGGCTACTAATCTGTATTGGTGCAAGTCGTAGCAATCACGCACTGTAAATGTGCAGTTCCGTTACGCCGTTTGTTACAGCGATAGGAACTGTCGTTTATAGGCCTGGTTGCAGGTGCGACCTGTCGCGGTTGTACTGTTTGGATCCATTGGTTGCACCTTTAGGTGCTAGAGGGTTGCACGTCCTGGCGAATGGAGCCGAAACACCTGCAATAACAATGACACCGTGTCTTTTTGAAGAATAAAAACGTAATGGCACGCGCCTTGCTCTGGGCTTTCAGTGAAAGGTTTGAATGCAAGCTGTCGTGCCAAAAATCAAAAATATCGGAGCACCACTCATGTCCCAGACGTTTTACAAGAAAGGTTTTCTGGCCCTCGCCGTTGCAGCGGCGCTGGGTGTTTCTACGTTTGTTCAAGCTGATGTGAAGATCGGCGTCGCGGGGCCGATGACCGGTGCCAACGCCGCTTTCGGTGAGCAGTACATGAAGGGTGCCCAGGCGGCAGCCGATGTGATCAACAAGGCCGGCGGCATCAACGGCGAGAAAATCGTGCTGGTGGCCGGTGACGATGCTTGCGAACCCAAGCAGGCCGTCGCTGTTGCCAACCGCCTGGCCGACCAGGACAAAGTGATCGGCGTGGTCGGGCACTTCTGCTCCTCCAACACCATCCCGGCCTCCGAGGTGTATGACGAAGCCGGCATCATCGCCATCACCCCAGGCTCCACCAACCCACAAGTGACCGAGCGCGGCCTGGGGGCCATGTTCCGTATGTGCGGGCGTGACGACCAGCAAGGCATCGTTGCCGGCGACTACATCGTCGACGTGCTCAAGGGCAAGAAAGTCGCCGTCATCAACGACAAGGACACCTACGGCAAAGGCCTGGCCGATGCCACCGCAGCCCAGTTGACCAAGCGCGGCGTCAAGCCGGTGCTGGAAGAAGGCCTGACCCGTGGCGAGAAAGACTTCAGCGCCTTGGTCACCAAGATCCGCTCCACCGGTGCTGACGTTGTGTACTTCGGCGGCCTGCACCCGGAAGCCGGTCCACTGGTTCGCCAGATCCGTGAAGCCGGTTTGAAAGACGTCAAGTTCATGTCCGATGACGGCGTAGTGACCGACGAACTGGTTGCCACTGCTGGCGGCGCGCAATACGTCGACGGCGTGTACATGACCTTTGGCGCCGACCCGCGCCTGCTGCCAGACAGCAAAGCGGTGGTGGAAGAGTTCCGTAAAAACGGCACCGAGCCGGAAGGCTACACCCTGTACGCCTACGCCTCGGTCCAGGCCCTGGCCGCCGGCTTCAACGGTGCCAAGTCCAACAAGGGCGAAGATGCCGCCAAGTGGCTCAAGGCTCACCCGGTAAAAACCGTCATGGGCGAAAAAGCCTGGGATTCCAAGGGCGACCTGAAAATCTCCGACTACGTGGTTTACCAGTGGGATAAAGACGGCAAATACCACCAGCTGGAAAAGCAGAAGTAAGACTAATCACCCAAAGACCCTGTGGGAGCAGGGTTTGTGTGGGCGCTGGCTTGCCTTCGATTGCATCACCTCTGTAGCGCTGAAGTACCGAGGCGTGTACATCGCAGGCAAGCCAGCCCCCACCCAAGCCCGCTCCCGGAGGGGAGTGGTGTCGTGATGAATATCTGTTTTTTCCTCCAGAAGCGCCGCACACCCTCCGGTGTGCAGGTGCTCACCGCGTGAGATTGCGTTATGGATGGTATTTTCCTGCAGCAACTGGTCAACGGCCTGACCCTCGGGTCGGTCTATGGCCTGATCGCCATCGGCTACACAATGGTCTATGGCATCATTGGCATGATCAACTTCGCCCACGGCGAGGTTTATATGATTTCCGCTTACCTCGCGGCGATCAGTCTGGCACTGCTGGCTTACTTCGGCATCGAATCCTTCCCGCTGCTCATTCTCGGCACCTTGATCTTCACCGTGGTCGTCACCGGCGTTTACGGTTGGGTCATCGAGCGTGTCGCCTACAAACCGCTGCGCAACTCCACCCGACTGGCACCGCTGATCAGCGCCATCGGTATCTCGCTGATCCTGCAGAACTACGCGCAGATCGCCCAGGGCGCCAAGCAACAGGGTATTCCTACCCTGCTGGCCGGGGCCTGGCGTGTCGACATCGGCAGCGGGTTCGTCCAGCTCACCTATACCAAGGTGTTCATCCTTGTGGCGGCGTTTGCCGGCATGGCGTTGCTCACTTATGTCATCAAATACACCAAGCTCGGCCGCATGTGCCGCGCTACCCAGCAAGACCGCAAGATGGCATCGATCCTCGGCATCAACACCGACCGGGTGATCTCCTATGTGTTCGTCATCGGCGCCGCCATGGCTGCCTTGGCCGGCGTGCTGATCACCCTCAACTACGGCACCTTCGACTTCTATGCCGGCTTCATCATCGGCATCAAGGCGTTCACCGCGGCGGTACTCGGCGGCATTGGCTCCCTGCCTGGGGCGATGTTGGGCGGGATCATCCTCGGTATCTCCGAGTCGTTGTTTTCGGGGTTGATCAACTCTGACTACAAAGACGTGTTCAGTTTCTCCCTGCTGGTGGTGATTCTGATTTTCCGTCCCCAGGGCCTGCTTGGTCGCCCACTTGTGGCGAAGGTGTAAACATGTCTGCTGCCAAACCCATCGATATCAAGAAAAGTGTGGTCGATACAGTCCTCGCCGGGCTGATTTCACTGGTCGTGTTCGGTCCGATCGTCGGCGTGGTCCTCGACGGCTACAGCTTCAACCTGGAACCGGCCCGCGTGGCCCTGCTGGTGGCCATCGTGATGGTCGGCCGCTTTGCCATGAGCCTGTTCCTGCAAACCCCCAAGGGCGTGAAGATCCTGCAGGGCTTCGAGAGCACCGGCTCCGGCGTGCACGTACTGGCGCCGGACTACAAGTCGCGGCTGCGCTGGATCATCCCGGCACTGATCGTGATTGCCATCGTGTTCCCGATCTTCGCCAACAAGTACCTGCTCACGGTGGTGATCCTCGGGCTGATCTATGTGTTGCTTGGCCTGGGCCTCAATATTGTGGTCGGCCTGGCGGGCCTGCTCGACCTGGGTTACGTGGCGTTCTACGCCATCGGTGCCTACGGCCTGGCATTGGGTTATCAATACCTCGGCCTGGGCTTCTGGACGGTGCTGCCACTGGCGGCCATCGCGGCGGCGTTAGCGGGATGCATACTCGGGTTCCCGGTGTTGCGAATGCACGGTGACTACCTGGCCATCGTGACCCTGGGCTTTGGTGAAATCATCCGCCTGGTGCTCAACAACTGGCTGTCGTTTACCGGTGGGCCCAACGGCATGCCGGTGCCATCGCCGACCTTCCTCGGCCTGGAGTTCGGCAAGCGCGCCAAGGATGGCGGGATACCTTTCCATGAGTTCTTCGGCATCGACTACAACCCCAACATCAAATTCCTGTTCATCTACATCGTGCTTTTCCTGGTGGTGCTGGCCGTGCTGTACATCAAACATCGCCTGACCCGCATGCCGGTCGGCCGCGCCTGGGAAGCCTTGCGCGAAGATGAAATCGCCTGCCGTTCCATGGGCCTGAACCACGTATTGGTCAAGCTTTCGGCGTTCACCATCGGTGCCTCCACCGCCGGTCTGGCCGGGGTGTTTTTTGCCAGCTACCAGGGCTTCGTCAACCCGTCGTCGTTCACCTTCTTCGAGTCGGCGCTGATCCTCGCCATCGTGGTACTGGGCGGCATGGGCTCGACGGTCGGCGTGGTGATCGCGGCGTTTGTATTGACCGTCGCACCGGAACTGCTGCGCAGCTTCTCCGAATACCGCGTGCTGCTATTTGGCGTGTTGATGGTGGTGATGATGATCTGGCGACCGCGCGGCTTGATTCGGATCAGCCGTACCGGTGTGACCCCACGTAAAGGAGTGGCGCCATGAGCAAGGAAGTCGTGCTCTCCGTGGAACATTTGATGATGCACTTCGGTGGCATCAAGGCCTTGAGCGATGTGAGTCTCAAGGTCGAACGCAACTCGATCTTCGCCCTGATCGGCCCCAACGGCGCCGGCAAGACCACGGTGTTCAACTGCCTCACCGGCTTCTACAAAGCCAGCGGCGGCAAGATCGAACTGAACATTCGCGGCAAGCGGACCAACGTGATCCAGTTGCTCGGTGAACGTTTCCAGCCCACCGACTTTGTGTCGCCCAAACGCTTCTTCAGCCGGGTGTTCTACAAGATGTTCGGCGGCACCCACTGGGTGAACCGCGCCGGGTTGGCGCGGACGTTCCAGAACATTCGCCTGTTCAAGGAAATGTCAGTGGTGGAAAACCTGCTGGTGGCCCAGCACATGTGGGTCAACCGCAACATGCTCGCGGGTATCCTCAACACCAAGGGCTACCGCAAGGCCGAAAGCGATGCCCTCGATCACGCCTTCTACTGGCTGGAAGTGGTGGACCTGGTCGACTGCGCCAACCGCCTGGCCGGTGAGCTCTCCTACGGCCAGCAGCGCCGCCTGGAGATCGCCCGCGCCATGTGCACCCGGCCGCAGATCATCTGCCTGGATGAACCTGCTGCGGGCCTCAACCCTCAGGAAACCGAAGCCCTCAGCGCGATGATTCGCCTGCTGCGCGACGAACACGACCTGACGGTGGTGCTGATCGAACACGACATGGGCATGGTGATGAGTATTTCCGACCACATCGTGGTACTGGACCACGGCAACGTGATCGCCGAGGGCGGGCCGGACGCGATCCGCAACGACCCGAAAGTGATTGCCGCCTATCTGGGCGCCGACGAAGAGGAGCTGGTATGAGTGCACCTATCCTCGAAATGAAGGACCTGGACGTGTACTACGGCCCGATCCAGGCCCTGAAAAAAGTCTCGCTGCATATCAACGAAGGCGAAACCGTCAGCCTGATCGGCTCCAACGGCGCGGGCAAATCCACGCTGCTGATGTCGATCTTCGGCCAGCCACGGGCCGAGTCGGGCCAGATTCTCTACAACGGTGTCGACATTACCCACAAATCGTCGCACTACATCGCTTCCAACGGTATTGCGCAGTCACCGGAAGGGCGGCGGGTATTCCCCGACATGACCGTCGAGGAAAACCTGTTGATGGGCACCATCCCCATTGGCGACAAGTTTGCCCAGGAAGACATGCAACGCATGTTCGAGCTGTTCCCACGGCTCAAGGAACGACGTAATCAACGCGCCATGACCATGTCCGGCGGCGAGCAGCAAATGCTCGCCATCGCCCGCGCGCTGATGAGCCGGCCCAAGCTGTTGCTGCTCGACGAACCGAGCCTGGGCCTGGCGCCGATTGTGGTGAAGCAGATCTTTTCCACCCTGCGTGAGCTGGCATCCACCGGGATGACCATCTTCCTGGTGGAGCAGAACGCCAACCACGCGCTGCGCCTGTCGGACCGCGCGTATGTGATGGTTAACGGCGAGATTCGCCTGACAGGCACCGGTAAGGAATTGCTGGTGAATGAGGAAGTGCGCAACGCCTACCTCGGCGGGCACTAATCTAAAGGTTGGCGCAGCCCCCCTGTGGGAGCGGGCTTGCTCGCGAATGCAGTGGATCAGTCAGTACACCTGAAACTGACCCACCGCACTCGCGAGCAAGCCCGCTCCCACATTTGTTTTGTGGCATTCACAACGTCTCCGCCAAATTGTGGAAAACAAATCCAGGCTCCCTCCAAAGCGCGACATATAGCCGCCGCAAATCTCTGTTTTGTCACAGTTTTGACTTGTCCCCATCCGCTGTGGAACCGGCTGTGGGTAACGTGGGAGTAGCTGGCTGAAAGCCAATAACCGCGTGGCTTGTAGCGCGACGGTTGTTTTTTGATCAGCTGGTTTTTGGCAACCGGTAGAGGTCTTTGTCAACCTGTTTATAGACACAGGTATATGACCGAAATATGTCTCGCCAGCCTGTGGATAAGTCTGTGACTAAACTCTGGAAAGACGGCCGCAGAGGCCGGAATGACTGGCCTGGAGCCATCGTTCTGTTTTTCGAGGGGCGACGGGCCTACATACGCCCCGGCCAAGGTCAAGCAAAAAACTTTCTAAAACCGTCTGTAGCCCTTATGAATAGAGGCCTGAAGCATTGTGTAGTTGCCCCCAAAGACTGTGGGCGCAGTTGTGGATAACCTGCGCGCATATGGCTACAAGCCACGGTCTGTAGGGCTTTGCGTGACATGGTTAAAAAGTGATCAGTCCAGTGTCAAGTTGTGTGCTTAGCGGTTGCCGCAATCGCGGCGTAAGGGCATTCTGCTGGCTGATTTTTTCCCGATGCCCGCAAGGAGAACACCATGTCCGACACGCTGTTTATTACTGGCGCAACCTCAGGTTTCGGCGAAGCCTGCGCCCGTCGTTTTGCCGAAGCCGGCTGGAAACTGGTGCTCACCGGCCGTCGTGCCGAGCGTTTGAATGCGCTGGTCGAAGAGCTTTCCAAGCAAACCGAAGTGCACGGCCTGGTGGTGGACGTACGGGATCGCAAAGGCATGGAAGACGCGATCGCCAACCTGCCGCCGTCGTTCGCCACGCTGCGCGGGCTGATCAACAACGCCGGCCTGGCCGTAGGCACCGACCCTGCGCCCAAGTGCAACCTCGATGATTGGGAAACCATGGTCGACACCAACATCAAGGGCCTGCTGACCACCACCAACCTGCTGCTGCCTCGCTTGATCGCTCACGGTCGTGGCGCGGGTATCATTAACCTGGGCTCGATTGCTGGCAATTACCCGTATCCGGGCAGCCACGTATACGGTGGCTCCAAGGCGTTCGTTAAGCAGTTCTCACTGAACCTGCGCTGTGACCTGCAAGGTACTGGCGTGCGGGTAACCAATATCGAACCGGGCTTGTGCGAGAGCGAGTTCTCGCTGGTGCGTTTTGGCGGTGACCAGGCGCGGTATGACGCGACTTATGCGGGGGCCGAGCCGATCCAGCCGCAGGATATTGCAGACACGATCTTCTGGGTCATGAATACGCCAGCGCATGTGAACATCAACCGGTTGGAGTTGATGCCGGTGAGCCAGACCTGGGCTGGCTTTGCGATCGAGCGTGGGGCCAAGGCTTAAGACCGCTTCGCCCGCATCGCCGGCAAGCCAACTCCACATTTGAGCGTATTCACACAGTCAAAGGTGGGAGCTGGCTTGCCGGCGATGGCGCCAAATCGGCCAAAACACGACATAAGGTACACTCCACCCGGTAAAACCCCTCCGCACCGTGCGGATTTAAGGTTTTGACGGGAGGAAATGTGAGTAACCGAGGTGAGCAGGCACTGCTCAAACAATCGACCATCCTGATGTTCGCAGTCGCGATCGCCGGGATTGTCACGGGTGTGGTATCCGGCGCCCAATCCATTCTGTTCGACGGGTTTTTCTCGCTGATCGCCACCGCCATCAAGGTGTTGATGTTGATCACGGCCAAGCTGATCGCGAAGAAAAGCAACGAACGTTTCCAGTTCGGCTATTGGCATCTGGAGCCCATGGTGCTGCTGATCGAAGGCAGTTTCCTGTTGCTGATCGCCATCTATGCGTTCCTCAACGGCGTGTTCGGCATTATCAATGGCGGCCGCGAGATCGAGTTGGGGCTGGTGATCATCTACGCGGCGGTGTTTACCGTCGTCGAGTTCGCCTACTTCTTCTACGTGCGTTATCGCAATCGCCAGCTGAAATCATCGCTGATCCAGTTCGACAACATCAGCTGGCTGGTGGACGCGATGCTGTCGGTGGGCTTGCTGATCAGTTTCCTCGCGGCACTGTTGCTCAAGTCCCAAGGCTATGGCGAGTGGGCGGTGTATGTCGACCCATTGATCCTGATCCTGCTGGCCTTGAGCATGCTGGCGCCAGCGTTCAAGATCCTGCGCCCGGCCTTGCGCGAGGTACTGGGGATCGCTCCGGACCAGTTGGACGACAAGGTGCGCGAAGTGATGGATGCGGCCCAGGCCAGGCATGGTTTTGACGACTATGTGTCCTACGTGCAAAAGCACGGACGGGCACGGTTTATCGAGATACATGTGGTGTTGCCGGCGGATTACCCGGTGGATAACGTTGCGACCCTGGACGGGCTGCGTGAAGAGATATCCACAGGGCTCGGCACGCCGGATGCGGCGCGCTGGCTGACGATCAGCTTTACCGGAGATCGCAAGTGGATTGCATAAGGCCCTGGTAGCAGGTCGCCAAGTGATATGGCGTGGTCGACGGCATGTCCCGTCGGCTCACGACGCCCTTGGCATCCAGGCATTCATTCCAGCCTTTTGCATGCAGGAAGTGCTGTTGCAACGCCAGCAATTGGCGTTGCAGCAGCGCTTCGCTGTCCGGCCGCAAGGTCAGTGCCCGCAGGTACTCGGCCTGGGCCCAGATACGCTGGGTGCCGTCGCGGACCGTGCCGTCTAGCGCCAACATGCCGCTGACCGCACCGCTGACGTTATCCACACCCTTGAGTTCCGCGTAGGCGAAAGCCCGGGTCAGGGACGCATGCAGCGGCGTACCCCGGAGCACTTCCGAAGACTCCAGCAAAAAGAACCATTCGAACTGGTGCCCCGGCTCGAACCAGTTATCCACAGCGCCCAGCGGTTTTTCCATCATCACGCCGTGCTGGCGGTCGATGAAACGCTGCTGCATGGCCGTCGCCAGCGCCAGCAGGGCGGCTTGCACCTCGGCGTCTGCTCGTACCGCGAGGGTGGCAAGGAACGCTTCGGCCAAGTGCATCAGCGGGTTTTGCAGCGGGCCGGACTTGAGCGATGACCAGTTGCGCTCCAATACGGCCTCGTACAGGCCGTCGCCTGTGGAAAACCGTTTGGCAACGACTTCCAGAGCGGCATTGAGCACCGATTCCACCAACGGCTCACGCACCTTGGCCCAGTAATGGGCGCAGGCAAAGATGATGAAGGCGTGGGTGTAGAGGTCTTTGCGCTTGTCCAGCGGCTGGCCGGACGGGTCGATGCTGTAGAACCAGCCGCCGTGCTCGGCGTCGTGGAAGTGCCGTTGCAGGGACCGGAACAGTGCCGCTGCACGCTCTTGCGCGAAGGCAGCGCCGGGCTCGTCGATTAGGCTGGCAAACAGGTACAACTGCCGGGCGCAGGCCATGGCGCGGTAGCGTTGCGGGGGCAGAGGGCGATGATCGGCGTCGAGCGCCTCATAGGGCAATGCCAGTTCGGCATTCCAGCCCGGACCTTGCCAGAGCGGCACGATCAGGCTGTGGAAGTGCGAAAGCACGGTGTTCAAGGAGGGTTGGGAAGCGCTGGGCATTGGCTGGCGTCGTCACGGCAGGGGTGTAGGCGCGCATGGTATCAGGCTTGGGTTCGGTGGTGTCTGGTCTACCGCTATCGGGGGCAAGCCCCCTCCCACATCTGGACCGTATTTCAAGGATGTACTCGGTCAACTGTGGGAGCGGGCTTGCTCGCGAAGGAGCCTTCAGCAGCGCTGCAAATCAGCCAGCGAGCAACCAAACCCCAGTCGCCGCCGAAGCTGCCCCGGCAATCCGCACCAACGGCGCCGCTGCCGCCGGCAGAAAGCGCACCACCGCATAACCGGCCGCGTGCAGCACCGCGGTTGCACCGACAAACCCGGCTGCATACGCCCAAGGGCTGGACATGTCCGGCAGCTCCAAACCATGCGCCACACCGTGGAACAGTGCGAACAACGCCGTCGCCCCCACCGCCATAAACAACGGCGGACGCACCGCCAGCGCTACCGCCAGGCCCAGGGCCAGCACCGACGCCGCAATCCCGCTTTCCAGCGCCGGCAACGCCAAGCCTTCAAAACCCAGCACGCCGCCGATCAGCATGGTGCCGACAAAGGTGCACGGCAGTGCCCAGCGCGCTGCGCCTTTTTGTTGGGCGGCCCACAAACCGACCGCCACCATGGCCAGCAAGTGGTCGATGCCACTCAGGGGGTGGCTGATACCGGCCACCAGGCCGTTGTCGCCATGGCCAGGGTGAGCGAAGGCCAGGGCTGGGGCCAGCAGCAGGGCGGCGGTGAAGAGTTTCTTGAGGCTCATGGACAGGTTCCTTAAGGGTTGATCAGGCGGCGGTCAGCAAGCCTTGGCGTTCGATGAAGGCGACGATGTCCTCCAGGCCGACACCGGTTTTCTGGTTGCTGAACACAAAGGGTTTGCCGTTGCGCATGCGGGTGGTGTCGCTGTTCATCAGCTCCAGCGACGCGCCGACCAAGGGCGCCAGGTCGATCTTGTTGATCACCAGCAGGTCGGATTTGCAGATGCCAGGTCCGCCCTTGCGTGGCAGCTTGTCGCCGGCGGACACGTCGATCACGTAGATGGTCAGGTCCGACAGCTCCGGGCTGAAGGTGGCCGAGAGGTTGTCGCCGCCGGACTCCACCAGGATCAGGTCGAGTCCAGGGAAGCGGCGGTTGAGCTGGTCGACGGCTTCCAGGTTGATCGAGGCGTCTTCGCGGATCGCCGTGTGCGGGCAGCCGCCGGTTTCCACGCCGATGATGCGCTCCGGCGCGAGGGCCTGGTTGCGCACCAGGAAGTCCGCATCTTCGCGGGTGTAGATGTCGTTGGTGACCACCGCCAAGTTGTAGCGATCACGCAGCGCGAGGCACAAGGCCAGGGTCAGGGCCGTCTTGCCGGAGCCCACCGGGCCGCCGATACCGACACGCAAAGGTTGGGTGTTCATATGTGCTTTTCTCCTAGGAACGGAATAGGCGGCTGTACTGGCGCTCGTGGGCCATGCATGCCAGGGACAGGCCGAACGCGGCGCTGCCGAAATGGTGGGGGTCGATGCGACTGGCGTCCTGCTGGGCTTGTTGCAGCAACGGCAGCAATTCGCTGGTCAGGCGCTGGGCGGCTTGCTGGCCGAGGGGCAAGGTTTTCATTAGCACGGCCAATTGGTTTTCCAGCCAGCTCCACAGCCAGGCGGCGAGGGCATCGGCGGGGCTGATGTGCCAGGCGCGTGCGGCCAGGGCCCAGCCCAACGCCAAATGCGGTTCGGAGCACGCTTGAAGGACGGCACGGGCGGCTTCATCCAGTTCCGGCAGGCCGTTGAGCAGTTGTTGCAGGGAGTAGCCCATCTGCCGGCTCTCTTGATACAGCTCGCGGGTCTCACGGCTGGCGCGATGTGCCTCGCACAGCTGGGTCAGACGCGGCCAGTCAGCATCGACCGCCGCTTGGCAGTGGGCGAGCAACACCGGGGCTTCAAAGCGCGCCAGGTTGAGCAGCAACTGATCGCTGATCCAGCGTCGCGCACTGGCAGCATCGCTGACGCGACCGTTCTCCACCGCCATTTCCAGGCCCTGGGAATAGCTGTAGCCGCCAATCGGCAATTGCGGACTGGCCAGACGCAACAGCGCCCAGGCTGGGTTCATAGACGCACGCCGAACTGGTGCAGCTTGGGCGGGTAGTTGAAATCTTCATCGCCATGGCGCGAGTGGTGGTGTCCGCCGCCGTAGGCGCCATGTTCCGGCTGGAACGGCGCCTCGATGGTTGCCGTCTGCGCGCCCAGTTGTTCGAGCATGGCCTTGAGCACATAGTCATCGAGCAGGCGCAACCAGCCATCGCCGACCTGCAATGCCACATGGCGGTTACCCAGGTGATACGCCGCACGCGTCAGTTCAAATGCGCTGCTGCAGGTGACGTGCAGCAGGTGTTCAGGCCGGGCGCACACGCGTACGACTCGTCCGTCCTCGGCCTGTAGGAATTCGCCATCGTGCAGCGGTGGCTGGCCGCGCTCCAGGAAAAGGCCGACGTCTTCACCGTCGGCACTGAAACAGCGCAGGCGGCTTTTGCTGCGGGCTTCGAAGTTCAGCAGCAACTCGGCGGCCCAGAGGGCTTGGGGGGCGATTCGGCGGTGGATCACCAGCATCAGGAAGCTTCCAGCTATGAGCGATGAAGCAGCTAGAGCAAGGGGCTTGCCAACCTCGATGGGGAGTAGGAATTGCCTGTAGGCAAGCGCGGCATGCCACTAAACAGGGCGAGGAAAAATGCTCGACGTGCGCCAAAGTGGTGCGCAATGTTGCGTGTTGCACGCGTGATGGGCATTTTCGGATTTTCCCTACACGTTATGGGGAATCGGCGTTCATCACCTTACCTGCGAGATCATTAGGCTGTGCGCCGTGTTTAATTCACTGCGACGTTCATCATGTTCAAATCATTTTGTTGCCTGGTTATTGTCAGCCTATCTCTCGCGCTTTCATCGGCTTCCGCGAATTTGAAGTCCCATCCGTCCTTCAGCACTTCGCTGAAGCAAGCGTCTATCGAGGATGTGGTCGACCGCGCCCACGAACTGCTGGGTACGCCTTACAAGTGGGGTGGCACCTCGGCGGACCAGGGTTTTGATTGCAGCAGCCTGCTGGTCTATCTGTTCAAGACCGAAGCCAATATCCAGTTACCGCGCACCACTGCGGCCATGCAGCGGTCAACAGCAGCCACTATCAGGCGCAATGCGCTCAAGGCGGGTGATGCGGTGTTTTTCAAAGGAAATGGGGGCGGACAAGTCAGCCATGTGGGCCTTTATATAGGCGAGGGCAAATTTATCCATTCACCCCGCGCAGGCAAGCACATCCGCATCGACTCATTGAGCAACAGCTACTGGAACAAGAATTACACCACCGCCAAGCGTTTCCACACGGCAGGGTGATGGCTTTACTCGGTGCTGCCCAAACCCTGCCAGTGCTTCAAGCCGATAAAGATAAAGCGCAATTGCTGGGTGATTTTTGCCTGGGGCGTGAGGTGTTCAGGCAGCGCCTGGGCCGGTGGGTCGATGATGTCGGGAAGGGTGGCGAACACACTTTTGACGATCAGGTCGGCCATCACATGCAGACCTTCGGCATCCAGGTGCTGCAGTTTTGGCATGAGCGTCAGGTCGGCCGCCAGGTCGCGGGTGATGTCTTCACGCAATGCACCGATCGCCTGGCGCACCGCCAGGCAGCCGCCGTATTGCTCGCGGGCCAGGAACAGGAATTGCGAACGGTTGGCCGAGACCACGTCGAGAAAGATCCGCACGGAGGCATCGATAATGCCGCCCATCACGAATTCGTTGTGGCGCACCAGACGGATCGTGGCGCGGAAGGTCTGGCCGACTTCACTCACTAGCACGAGTCCCAATTGGTCCATGTCGGCAAAATGCCGATAGAAACCGGTGGGCACGATACCAGCCGTTTTTGCCACTTCGCGCAGGCTCAGGCTGCCAAACCCACGGCCACACTCCATCAGATGGCGGGCTGCGTCCATCAGGGCGAGGCGGGTCTGTTGCTTCTGTTCGGCGCGGGGCAGCATGGGCGGGCGGGCTTTGTCGGCGAGTACAGCGACGCACTCTAGCAAAACAGTTCTGTTGGCGTCGAACTTGGCGGGGAAGGGCGTGACGCGATCTACAGGAAAGCAAAAGCCCGATCGACAGATCGGGCTTTTTTCTCGGCCACCACGGGGTTAGCTCTGTGCTTGATGCAGTTCTTGCAGACGGTCAGCACCGCCTTCAGCAACGCCTTCGGTGTAGGCGCGTTTGTTGGCTTGTTCTGCACCGCCTTCGACCAGACCTTTCTGTTCCAGGCGATCACGGCCACCTTCGGCAACAGCATTGCGCTCCAGCAGGCGATCAGCACCACCTTCAACCAGGCCTTTTTCTTCCAGGCGGTTGCGGCCGTTTTCGGTCAGGCCTTCGGTGTAAGCGCGTTTGTTGGCGTGTTCCGAACCATTTTCAGCGACAGCGCCTTTGGCGTAGTCACGGTTCTCGTCTTCTTGCGAACCGCTGCGAGCGACGGTCTGGCTGAAATGAATGGCGTCAGCTTTGACTTGGGGTGTGGCCTGTTCGGCGGCTGGCAGGGCGAAGGCACTGGAAGCCAGGATAGATAACAGGGCGGTAGCGAGTAGTTGGCGTTTCATGATGGGTTGCTCCTTGGGAGGGCGATAAAGTGGGTACAGGGCTAATGCTACTCTCGATAAGTCGATATAAAAGTTCATAAACACAATGGTAATAATCAACAGAATTGATTGTTCTAGGCGGAGGCTCTAGAACGGGCCTCTCAAGCACGCGGTTTTGCACCGGGGTGGGTATTTTCGACACGTTCGTGGGTAACAATGGTGCGCCGTCGTAGGCCGAATCTGTCGAGTTGGTCAGAAATTGAGGTTTTTCCAGGCAAATCGGGGATTGGGTTAAACCCCCAGGCGGTTTGCCAGTCGGAGTTCTATAAACTGTCTTAAAAGGCTGTCACCCAGCCAGTCGTATTCAGGAGTCCTGTGCAATGACGCGCACTCGTAAAATTGTCGCTTGGAGCTGCGCCAGCTTCGCTCTGTTAATCGCTGTGGCGGTGTTGGTCCTGGTGTTCTTTGACTGGAACCGCATCAAGCCGCCCCTCAATGCCAAGGTTTCTGAAGAACTGCATCGGCCATTTGCCATCAACGGCAACCTGGCGGTGGTGTGGGCGCGTGAACCCGATGAAGACGGCTGGCGCGCCTGGGTGCCATGGCCTCATGTGATTGCCGAAGACCTGACCTTGGGCAACCCGGACTGGTCGAAGAACCCGCAGATGGTCACCCTCAAGAAGGTGGAACTGCGCATTTCTCCCCTGGCGTTGCTGGTGCAGCGTGTGGTGATCCCGCGTATCGATCTCACCGAGCCGAGCGCGCAATTGCAGCGCCTGAGCGATGGCCGCGCCAACTGGACCTTCAAGTTCGACCCCAAGGACCCAAACGCCGCGCCTTCCAACTGGGTGGTGGACATCGGTGCCATCGGCTTCGATAAGGGCCACGTGACCCTCGACGACCAGACTCTCAAGACTCAATTGGATGTGATCATCGACCCGCTGGGCAAACCCATTCCCTTCGGCGAAATCGTCGGCGACGCTGATGCCAAGAAGGCCTTGGAAAAAGGCTCCGCCCCGCAGGACTATGCGTTCGGCCTCAAGGTCAAAGGTCAGTACCACGGCCAGAAGCTCGACGGCAGCGGCAAGATCGGTGGCCTGCTGGCCCTGCAGGACGCGGCCAAGCCGTTCCCGCTGCAAGCCCAGGTCAACATTGGCGACACCCGCATCGCCCTGGCCGGCACGCTGACCGACCCGATGAACCTCGGCGCGCTCGACCTGCGCCTGAAACTCGCCGGTTCCAGTCTGGGCAATCTCTACCCACTGACCGGCGTGACCCTGCCAGATTCGCCAGCCTATTCCACCGACGGTCATCTCATCGCCAAGCTGCACGAGCCCAACGGCGCTTCGTTCCGCTATGAAAATTTCAACGGCAAGATCGGCAACAGCGACATCCACGGCAACCTCGCCTACGTCGCCAGCCAGCCACGGCCCAAGCTCAGTGGCGCCTTGGTGTCCAACCAACTGCTGATGACCGACCTCGCACCGCTGATCGGCGCCGACTCCAACGCCAAACAAAAAGCCCGTGGCGGTGACAGCAAACAGCCGGCGACCAAAGTGTTGCCGGTGGAAGAGTTCCGCACCGAGCGCTGGCGTGTCATGGATGCCGATGTGGAGTTCACCGGCAAGCGCATCGTGCACAGTGCCGATTTGCCCTTCACCGACCTCTACACCCACCTGGTGCTCAATGATGGCGAGCTGAGCCTCGAACCCCTGCGTTTCGGCGTCGCCGGCGGCAAGCTGGATGCGCAGATTCGCCTCAACGGCCGTATCACGCCAATGGAAGGTCGCGCCAAACTCACTGCGCGCAACTTCAAGCTCAAGCAGCTGTTCCCGACCTTCGAACCGATGAAAACCAGCTTCGGTGAACTCAACGGCGATGCCGACATTTCCGGGCGTGGCAACTCCGTGGCGGCACTCCTGGGCACCTCAAACGGTGACCTGAAGATGCTGATCAACGACGGCGCCATTAGCCGTGGCCTGATGGAAATCGCCGGGCTCAACGTGGGCAACTACGTGGTGGGCCGCCTGTTTGGCGACAAGGAAGTGAAGATCAACTGCGCGGCGGCGGACTTCGGTATCAAGACAGGCCTGGCGACCACGCGTTTGTTTGTGTTCGATACCGAGAACGCCATCATTTACATCGAGGGCACGGCGAACATGGCCACGGAACAGTTGGACCTGACCATCAATCCGGAATCCAAAGGCTTCCGCCTGTTCTCCCTGCGCTCACCGCTGTACGTCAACGGGCCGTTCATCAAGCCCAATGCGGGTGTGAAAGCCATTCCGCTGGCATTGCGGGGGGCGGGCATGGTTGCGCTGGGTGTGGTTGCCGGCCCGGCGGCCGGGTTGCTGGCATTGGTCGCGCCGAGCGGTGGTGAGCCGAATGAGTGCGCGCCGTTGCTGCAGCAGATGAAGGAAGGCAAGGCGCCGAAAACAGTAAAAGGCTAGCCTCCGGTAGGGATGAAAATCGCGTCTGATATGCAGGAGCCTGAAGGGAAATATCCATTAGCCCTGTTGACGGTAACTCGTCTACTGTCAACGCTAACAGGTAGATGCCCGTTTCTATCGCAGTGATTGCGTATAAAAAAGCCCCAAGTAGGAGCGGTCGCTCCCCTTGGGGCTTTTTTGGCGGCGCCTATCGAGGGTGGCCTACAGGCTTTCGAGAATATCCGCCATGTCGTCGGCGTGCTCTTCTTCCTGAGCCAGGATTTCTTCAAACAGACGGCGCGTGGTTGGGTCCTTATCACCGATGTACTGGATGATTTCGCGGTAGCTGTCGACGGCAATCCGCTCGGCGACCAGGTCTTCGTAGACCATTTCCTTGAGGTCCTTGCCGGCCACGTATTGCGCGTGGGAGTTTTTCGACAGCAGGTCCGGGTTGAACTCCGGCTCGCCGCCCAACTGCACGATACGCTCGGCGAGTTTGTCGGCGTGTTCGGCTTCCTGGGTGGCGTGCTCAAGGAACTCCTGCGCGGCCACTGCAGCCTTGATGCCACTGGCCATGAAGTAGTGGCGCTTGTAGCGCAGTACGCAGACCAGCTCGGTGGCCAGCGAGGCGTTCAGCAGGCGAATGATTTCTTCGCGGTCGGCATCGTAGCCTTCGGTCACGGCACCGTTCTCGACGTTCTGGCGGGCGCGGCTGCGCAGGGTCGCAACGTCAGTCAAGTTTGCTTCGGTCATCTCAATCTCCTGGTACTAATCCGGTTTTGCGCCACGCTCTGCCGGCGTGATCGCTCCAAGTTGTGAGTCCCGCGCAACACAAAAAGTTTTATCGGATTTTACAAGGCGTGACCGGACAGCCTGACTTCCTCCTGCATCCACTGGAAGAATGCTCGCACTGGCGGATGGCGCTCGCGGCCCGGTACGCACAACGCGCTGTAACCCGCCCCGTCCACGCTGATCCGGGGCCGGTAAGGCACCAGTAACCCCGAAGCCAGACTTTCCGATACCAGAATGTTGCTGGCCAGGACCAGGCCCTGACCGGCGATGGCTGCTTGCAGCGCGTAGTGCTCTTCGTCGTATTCGCGCAATATCGGCGCGTCCCGCAACCAGCGTTCCCCAGCCTTCTCGCACCAGGCTTGCCAGCCCAGCGCGTAGAGCTTGGAGTTGTGCCAGCGCACGCTGATCAGTGTGGGAGCTTGCGTTTGGGCCAGCACCACCTGCTCGGGGGAGCCGTATACCGCAAAAGATTCATCGAACAAGCACAAACCATAGAGGTTGGGGTAGTCATCGAGGCTATAGCGGATCACCAGATCGACGCTGGCATCTTGCTGCAAGTCGACGACTTCACACTGCGTATCCAGGCGCAGGTTGATACCAGGGTGTGCGGCGTAAAACCGTCCCAACCGTGGCACCAGCCATAAGGCGGCGAAGGCTGGCGTGGTGGATACGGTGAGGTGCCCGGTGCTGCGTTGCGGGCGCAGGGTGTCGAGGCTTTGCGCCACGTCCAGCAGGGCACCGTGCACGCTGTGGAACAGCCGTTCGCCACACTCCGTCAGGCGCACCTGGCGTGGCAGACGTTCGAACAGCGGCACCCCCAGCCAGGTTTCCAGGCTGCGGATCTGGTGGGAGACCGCCGTGGGTGTGACCGACAGTTCCTGGGCGGCAGCCTTGAAACTGAGCAGGCGCGACGCCGATTCAAAGGTGCGCAGCGCGGTGAGGGGTAGCGAGGCAAACATTTCAGCTCCATGGATGAAATGGATTCATCCGGATCAACTATTGCTCATTTGTCGGAAGTACCCAGCGACTCTAGATTTGCGCTTAAGAACGACGGCTATCCAGACCGTCTGAGTCTAACTCGCGAAGGTCATACAGATGAAAAAAATGCTAGTTATCCACGCCAGCCCCCGTGGCGAACGTTCCCACTCGCGGCGCCTGGCCGAATCCTTTCTCGACGTGTGGCAGGCCGCCAACCCTGGCGCGCAGGTCACGCGGCGCGAAGTGGGTCGAGCGTCGATTCCTCACGTCAGCGAAGCGTTCGTCGCGGCGAATTTCTACCCCGAACCGCAATCCATGCCCAAGGTGATGAAGGCCGACCTGCAACTGAGCGATGAACTGGTCGCAGAGTTGATTGACCACGAAATCCTGGTGATTTCCATGCCCCTGTACAACTTCGGCGTGCCCAGCGGCCTCAAGGCCTGGATTGATCAGATCGTGCGCATGGGCCTGACCTTTGATATCACTCAAGACAGCCAGGGCATCGCGCAGTATCAGCCTTTGCTCCAGGGCAAACGTGCACTCATCATCACCAGCCGGGGCGGCAATGGCTTTGGTCCGGGTGGCGAGTTTGAATGGATGAACCATGCCGACCCGCACCTGCGCACGGTACTGGGCTATATCGGTATCGAGGATGTGCGGGTGATTGCTGCCGAAGGTGAAGAGTCGGACAAGAGCGTATTCCAACGTGCCTATGCCGACGCCGAGCGCCAGTTGCATGACCTGGCTGGGCACTTCTAAAAAGCCCGGATGTCATGGGGTGGTCACGTCGGTTGATCTAGGATGGACCTATTACTTCCATCGCCCTGGACGCCTGCTCCATGCCGCAATCCCTTGCCACGCGTTACCCCTTGGTGCTGGTCCCCGGCATGCTCGGGTTCGTGCGCCTCGTTTGGTTTCCCTATTGGTACGGCATCGTCCCGGCGCTACAGGCGGGTGGCGCACAGGTGTTTCCTGTGCAGGTGGCGCCGCTGGACTCCAGTGAGGTACGTGGCGAGCAATTGCTGGTGCAGATCGAGCGCATCCGCCGTGAAACGGGGGCCGACAAGGTCAACCTGATCGGTCACAGCCAGGGCGCGCTCACCGCGCGGTATGCGGCGGCCAAGCGCCCGGAGTGGGTGGCGTCGGTCACGTCGGTGGCCGGGCCCAACCATGGCTCCGAGCTGGCGGACCACATTCATCTCAATTACCCAGTGGACGGCGTGAAGGGGCGGATCATGAGCGCGCTGTTTCACCTGGTCGCCTGGGTGATGGGCGTGTTGGAGACCGGCTATCGCGGGCCGCGCTTCAAGGCGGACTTGCAGGCCTCCCATCATTCGCTGACGAGTGCGGGCGTGGCGCTGTTCAATCAGCACTATCCACAGGGGTTGCCACAGACATGGGGTGGGCAGGGGGCAGAAGAGGTCAACGGCGTGCGTTATTACTCGTGGTCCGGCACTTTGCAGCCGGGCATCACTGACCGTGGTCGCAACCTGTTCGATGGCACCCACCGCAGTTGCCGCCTGTTCGCCCGCAGCTTTGTGCGTGAAAAGGGTCAGTGCGACGGCATGGTCGGACGCTACAGCTCGCACCTGGGATGGGTGATCGGCGATGACTACGCCCTGGACCACTTCGATATCGTCAACCAGTCCCTGGGCCTGGTGGGCAAGGGCGCCGAGCCTATCCGACTGTTTGTCGAGCATGCCCGGCGCTTGAAGGCTGCCGGGGTTTAGCGCACCGGGGTGGTCCAGCGCTCCGACAGAATCACCCCGCCCAAGGTCAGCAAACCGCCCACCAAGTGATACAGCGCCAACTCTTCCTTCAACACTACGGCGGCGATCAATGCAGTGATCAACGGCAGCAAGTTGAAAAACAGCGTGGTGCGGCTCGGGCCCAAGGTCTTCACCGAATGCATCCACGCCAGTGGCGCCAACATCGAGGCCAGCAGGCACGCATACAGCACCAACGGAATGTTCGCCCAGCCAAGGCCCGCTTTCGCGGAGAACAGGAACAGCGGGAACAGCACCACCACCGCCACCAGCACCTGCAGATACAGCAACACCAACGGCGGCAGGCGCAGCTGCCATTTTTTCAGCAGGGTGCTGTAGACCGCGTAGGCCAGTGTCGCGACCAGCATCATGCCGTCACCCAGGTTGACCCCGTGTTGCAGCAATGCGTCGAGGCTGCCGGCGGAGACCACCACCACGACGCCGGCAAATGACAGCACGGCACCGGTCAGCGCGCCGTAGGTCAGGCGCTGGCCCAGGCTGATGATCGCCGCCGTCAGCGCCATCAACGGCATCAACGACAGGATGATCCCCATGTTGGTCGCCGTGGTCAGCGACGCGGCGTAGTACGCCAGGCTCTGGTACACCGCCATGCCCAGCACGCCGAGGATGAATACCTTGCCCAGGTTCGGGCGGATCAGCGCCCAGTTGGCGATCACCGGCTTGATCATGAACGGTGTAAACAGCAGCGCCGCCAGCAACCAGCGGTAAAAGCCGATTTCTGCAGGGAACAGCGCGCCCACGGCCAGCTTGTTGACGACGGTGTTGCCAGCCCAGATGAAAATGGCCAGCAAGGGATAAGCGTATTGCATCGAAATGAACCAAGTGTGTTGATGAGGCAGGATTATCCATTGTCTGGATCGAAGCCTATACTGCGATCCAGACAAACCACCTCTGTATCCAGACAATATGGCCAAGCACAACGTACGCCTTCCGGATTTTCCCCGGCTGCCGAGCCCGGTGTACTTTCGCTATTCGGATTTCGCGCCCGACACCGAGTGCACCCCGCACCAGCACTTCTGGGGTTCGCTGGACTATTCGGCCAGCGGCGTGATGCGCATGGAAGTGGCCGGTAACCGCTTCATGTCGCCGCCGCAATACGCGGTGTGGGTGCCACCCCACACCGAACACAGCTCCTACAATGCCGAGGCGATCGTCTATCACTCGGTGGGGCTGGCGCCGGAACTCTGTGAGCGGCTGCCGCAACAGCCTTGCACCCTGGCCATCAGCGATATCCTCAAGGCCATCCTCAGCGATTTCGCCCAGCGTGACGTGAACATGCCGCAGACCGACGCCGACATTCGCCTGGCCCAGGTGCTGGTGGACCAGCTCAAGCAGGCGCCGATCCACGATTGCTTCCTGCCTTACGCCCGTCACCCCGGCCTGCTGGGCGTACTGGAAGGCCTGCAGGCCGACCCTGCCGACAATCGCCCCCTGGCTCACTGGGCAGAGCAAGTCCACGTGAGCGAACGCACCCTGGCTCGCCTGTTTGTGCGGGAGCTGGGCATGAGCTTCGGCGAGTGGCGCCAGCGCCTGCGCTACCTGGCGGCCATTGAAGCCCTCGACAGCCAGCGCAGCGTGCAACATGTCGCATTTGATCTGGGCTACAGCAGCGCTTCGGCCTTTATCGCCATGTTCCAGCGCCAGGCGGGCTGCACCCCAGAGCAATACCGGCGGACGCATATCCGTAGTCGGTGAAGATGTAACAGGCTTTGACTACACTACCCGGTAGGCCGTGCCCTCCTGCACGGCAACAGGGAGAAAACTCCATGAAGATGCTGCGAATTCCGTTGTTGATGATGGGCCTGCTGCTGTGTTCCCAAGGTTTTGCCGCCACCGCCCAGCAAAATAAAATGACCACCTGCAATGCCGAAGCGACCACCAAGACGCTCAAGGGGGACGAGCGCAAGGCCTTCATGAAGACCTGCCTGTCCGCCCCGGCGGCCAATGACGCCAAGACCCTGACGCCGCAGCAGCAGAAGATGAAGGATTGCAATGCGTCGGCGAAAACCAAGGCGCTGACTGGCGATGCGCGCAAAACCTTCATGAGCACCTGCCTCAAAGGCAGTTGAGTAGGCGAATCCCCTGTGGGAGCGGGCTTGCTCGCGAAAGCTGTTTTTCGTTCAACACCTCAGTGACTGAACCCCCGCTTTCGCGAGCAAGCCCGTTGCCACGCTGACAAGTTTGCAACACCAAGACCTCTCGCTTGATTCCTTCAAGGCTGGCAGACTGCCCATCCTTTAACGCCGTTCGTTTTGAGGCTGTATGCCAACGTTTTCTCAGCGTCACGTGATATTGCTGGCCAGCTACATCATCATTTTCGGCGGACTGCTGCTGGTGCTGCCGCTCAAATTGTTGCCCAGCCTGCTGGCCGGTCTGTTGGTGTTCGAGCTGGTCAACATGCTGACCCCCCAACTGCAACGGCTGATCGAAGGCCGGCGCGCGCGCTGGCTGGCGGTGGCGCTGCTCGGCACCTTGATCGTCAGTGTGCTGACCCTGATCTTCGCCGGTGCCATCAGCTTCCTGCTCCACGAAGCGGAAAACCCCGGGGCTTCCCTGGACAAATTCATGGGCGTGGTCGACCGCGCGCGCGGCCAGTTGCCGCCGTTCATCGATGCCTACCTGCCCGCCAGCGCCGCCGAGTTCCGCGTGGCCATCGGCGACTGGATGAGCAAGCACCTGAGTGAACTGCAACTGGTCGGCAAAGACGCCGCCCACATGTTTGTCACCCTGCTGATCGGCATGGTGCTCGGCGCCATCATTGCCCTGCAGCGCGTGCCCGACTTGACCAAGCGCAAACCCCTGGCCGCCGTGCTGTTCGATCGTCTGCACTTGTTGGTCCAGGCCTTTCGCAACATTGTCTTCGCGCAAATCAAGATCGCCGCGCTCAACACCGCCTTCACCGCCGTGTTCCTCGCCGTGGTGCTGCCGCTGTGCGGGATTCACCTGCCGCTGACCAAAACCCTGATCGTCCTCACGTTCCTGCTCGGCTTGCTGCCCGTCATCGGCAACCTGATGTCCAACACGCTGATCACCATCGTGGCGCTGTCGCTGTCGATCTGGGTGGCGGTGGCGGCACTCGGGTATCTGATCGTGATCCACAAGGTCGAGTACTTCCTCAATGCGCGCATTGTGGGTGGACAGATCAGTGCCAAGTCGTGGGAGTTGTTGCTGGCGATGCTGGTGTTTGAGGCTGCGTTTGGGCTACCCGGCGTGGTGGCGGGGCCGATTTATTACGCGTATCTCAAGAGTGAGTTGAAGCTTGGGGGAATGGTTTAGAGATTGACGTTGCTTGGGCCCGCCCCTTCGCGAGCAAGCCCGCTCCCACCTTTGAACGCGTTCCAACGTTGGAACTCAGCCAAAGGTGGGAGCGGGCTTGCTCGCGAAGGGCGCACCGCCGTTCAAGCTAACGCTCAGCAGCCGTAGCGCTTACTGGCTTCAATCGCCAACCCGCTGCCGATACTGCCAAAGATATTCCCTTCCACATGCCGCGCATTCGGCAACATCGCCGAGATGCTGTGGCGCAGCGCCGGGATTCCGCTGGAACCGCCAGTAAAGAACACGGTGTCCACCTGGGCCACGCTCACCGACGCATCGTTGAGCAATTGCGTGACGCTGTTGCGCACGCGTTCCAGCAAGCCATCAATGGCCGACTCGAACAGCGCCCGGCTCAGTTCCACGCTCAGGCCCGGTTCAACCCGATCCAGCAGCACATGGCGACTGTCTTCGTGGGTGAGTTGGATCTTGGTTTCTTCCACTTCCATGGCCAACCAGTGGCCGGCGCGCTGCTCGATCAACTTGAACAGACGGTCGATGCCGCCGGTGTCTTCGATGTCATAACGCATACTGCCCAGCGCCAGCTGGGATTTCTGCGAGTACACCGAGTTGATGGTGTGCCAGGTGGCCAGGTTCATGTGATGGCTGGTGGGCATGTAGGCGCCGCTCTTCATGCGGCTGCCGTAGCCGAACAGCGGCATCATGCCGTTCAACGAGAGCTGCTTGTCGAAGTCGGTCCCGCCGATATGCACGCCGCCGGTGGCGAGGATGTCGCTCTGGCGGTTGTCGTTGTGGCGACGGTCCGGGGACAGGCGTACCAGGGAAAAGTCGGAGGTACCCCCGCCGATGTCGACGATCAGTACCAATTCTTCTTTCTGGATGGTGGACTCGTAGTCGAACGCCGCCGCGATCGGCTCGTACTGGAACGAGATGTCCTTGAAACCGATCTTGCGCGCCACGTCGACCAGGGTGTTTTCGGCTTCCTGGTCGGCCATCGGGTCGTCGTCGACGAAAAACACCGGGCGGCCCAGCACCACTTCTTCGAACTCGCGGCCGGCATTGGCTTCGGCGCGGCACTTGAGCTGGCCGATAAACAGCGCCAGCAGGTCGGTGAACGGCATCGCTGTGCCGAGCACGCTGGTGTCGTGCTTGATCAGCTTGGAACCGAGCAGGCTCTTGAGCGAGCGCATCAGCCGGCCTTCGTAGTTTTCCAGGTACTCATGCAGCGCCAGGCGACCGTACACCGGGCGGCGCTCCTCGAAGTTGAAGAACACCACCGACGGCAGAGTGATCTTGTCGTCCTCCAGCGCGATGAGCGTCTCCTCGCCGGGGCGGATCCAGCCGACGGTGGAGTTGGACGTGCCAAAGTCGATACCGCAGGCACGGGCTGGGGATGGGTTTTTCATGTCTATCGGGTTCCGGTTGAAAAACGGCCGCGCAGTGTATGCCAGTCGAAGGCGGATGCGTAGGCCGACTATCCGCTAAATCGCGCTTGAAAGTTGGGTATTTGCCCCAACATCTGTTGCATACGGCAAGTGCCGATAACACTTTGACGCATACCCAGGCCACAAGACTCAACAAGTGCAATGCAGCGCACGTTGTGCCCCGGACTGTGCGATCTCGATTAAGGATGGTGAACCGCCGATGGATTTCAAAGACTACTACAAGATATTGGGCGTAGAGCCGACGGCCGACGACAAGGAAATCAAGGCGGCCTATCGCAAGCTCGCGCGCAAATATCACCCCGACGTGAGCAAGGAGAAAGACGCCGAAGCCAAGTTCAAGGATGCGTCCGAAGCCTATGAAGCGCTCAAAAGCGCCGACAAGCGCGCCGAATACGACGAGCTGCGCAAATACGGCCAGCATGGCCAGCCGTTCCAGGGACCACCGGGCTGGCAGAGCCGTGGCGGCTTTGGCGGCGGCGGTGGCGGTGAGGATTTCTCGGACTTCTTCAGTTCGATCTTCGGCTCCCGTGGCGATGCCTTCGGTGGCGGCCAGCGCCGCCCTGCCGGACGTAAAGGCCAGGACGTGGAGATGCAGCTGTCGGTGTTCCTTGAGGAGACGCTGTCAACCGAGTCCAAGCAGATCAGCTTCCAGGTGCCGCAATACGACGCCTCGGGCCGGCATGTGAGCAACACCACCAAGAGCTTGAACGTGAAGATCCCCGCCGGTGTCGTCAACGGTGAGCGTATCCGCCTCAAAGGCCAGGGCGCACCAGGTGTTGGCGGTGGGGCCAACGGTGACCTGTACCTGATCGTCAAGTTTGCGCCGCATCCCAAGTTTGAAGTGGATGGCGAAAACCTGATCATCAACCTGCCGCTGGCGCCGTGGGAATTGGCGCTGGGCGCGGAAGTGGCCGTGCCGACCCTGACCGGCAAGATCAACCTCAAGGTGCCAGCCGGCAGCCAGAACGGCCAGCGCATGCGCGCCAAGGGCCATGGCTTGTTGAACAAGGCCGGGCAGCGTGGCTTCCTGTACGTGCAGCTCAAGGCCGTGATGCCACCGGCAGGCAATGACGAGGTGAAAGCCTTGTGGCAGGAGCTGGCGCAGAAAGCTGCTTTTAATCCGCGAGAGCAGTTCTAAGGCGAAAGCGAACACTGTCCTTGTGGCGAGGGAGCAAGCTCCCTCGCCACAAGTCGTGGCCTGTTGGTTCGAGTCAGAACAGGAAATACCGCTGCGCCATCGGCAACACATCCGCCGGCTCACACCACAGCAGCACCCCATCGGCCTTGACCTGGTAGGTCTGCGGGTCCACCTCGATATCCGGCAGGTAATCGTTGTGGATCAGGTCGGTTTTCTGCACGTCGCGACACCCTTTGACCACCGCGATCTGTTTCTTCAACCCCAGGGCTTCGGGCAAACCGGCATCCTGCGCAGCCTGGCTGATAAAGGTCAGGCTGGTGGCATGCAACGAGCCGCCGAAGCTGGCGAACATCGGGCGGTAGTGCACCGGCTGCGGCGTGGGGATCGAAGCGTTGGCGTCGCCCATCAGGCTTGAGGCAATCGCGCCGCCCTTGAGGATCAGGGTCGGCTTGATGCCAAAGAACGCCGGGCGCCACAGTACCAGGTCGGCCCACTTGCCCACTTCGATCGAACCGACGATATGGCTCACACCGTGGGTAATCGCCGGGTTGATGGTGTACTTGGCGATGTAGCGCTTGGCGCGGAAGTTGTCGTTGCCGGGACCATCGCCAGGCAAGGCGCCGCGCTGTTTTTTCATCTTGTCGGCGGTCTGCCAGGTACGTGTGATCACCTCACCGACCCGGCCCATGGCTTGGCTGTCGGAGCTGATCATGGAGAACGCGCCGAGGTCGTGCAGGATGTCTTCGGCGGCAATGGTCTCGCGGCGGATGCGGCTTTCTGCGAAGGCCACGTCTTCGGCAATGCTCGGGTCCAGGTGGTGGCAGACCATCAGCATGTCGAGGTGTTCGTCGATGGTGTTGCGAGTGAAGGGCCGCGTCGGGTTGGTGGAACTCGGCAGCACGTTCGGGAAGCCGCAGGCCTTGATGATGTCCGGTGCGTGACCGCCACCTGCACCTTCGGTGTGATACGTGTGGATGGTACGGCCCTTGAGCGCGGCCAGGGTGGTCTCGACGAAACCGGACTCGTTGAGGGTGTCGCTGTGGATCGCTACCTGCACATCGTATTGATCGGCAACGCTCAGGCAATTGTCGATGCTCGCCGGGGTGGTGCCCCAGTCTTCATGCAGTTTCAAACCGATGGCGCCGGCCTTCACCTGTTCGATCAGAGGCTCCGGCAAGCTGGCGTTGCCCTTGCCGGTGAAGCCGATGTTCATCGGGAACGAGTCACTGGCCTGGAGCATGCGCGCCAGGTGCCACGGGCCGGAGGTGCAGGTGGTGGCGTTGGTGCCCGTCGCCGGGCCGGTACCGCCGCCGATCATGGTGGTGACGCCGCTGGTCAGCGCCTCTTCAATCTGCTGCGGGCAGATGAAGTGCACGTGGCTGTCGATCCCGCCGGCGGTGAGGATCATGCCTTCGCCGGCAATCACTTCGGTGCTGGCGCCGATGGCCATGGTCACGCCAGGCTGGATGTCCGGGTTGCCGGCCTTGCCGATGGCGTGGATACGGCCGTTCTTCAGGCCCACGTCGGCTTTGACGATGCCCCAGTGGTCGATGATCAGCGCGTTGGTGATCAGCGTGTCGACCACCTCATGGGCGAGCAATTGGCTTTGGCCCTGGCCATCGCGGATGACCTTGCCGCCGCCGAATTTGACTTCTTCGCCGTAGACCGTGAAGTCTTTTTCGACTTCGACGAAAAGCTCTGTGTCGGCCAGGCGGACCTTGTCACCGACGGTGGGGCCGTACATGTCGGCATAGGCTTGGCGGCTGATTTTCATGTGTGTGCCCTGAGAAATGTGTGTTGAATGTGAATCCGCTTTCGCGAGCAAGCTCGCTCCCACATGTTGAAATGCCTACTAAATATGGGAGCGGGCTTGCTCACGAAGAGGGCCTAAAGATCACCCATGACTCGACCTGCAAACCCGAACACCCGGCGACCGCCGCTCAAATCCACCAACTCAACCTCACGGCTTTGCCCCGGCTCAAACCGCACCGCCGTGCCCGCTGGAATATTCAGGCGCATGCCACGGCTTGAGGCACGATCAAACGTCAGTGCGTCATTGGTCTCGAAAAAATGATAATGCGAGCCCACCTGGATCGGCCGATCGCCGCTGTTGGCCACGCTGAGGGTGACCGTACGGCGGCCCACGTTGAGTTCGATGTCGCCAGGCTGGATCTGATATTCGCCAGGAATCATGCAGGTTGCCCCAGGGTCTTGAAGTAGATGGCGGTCGGGCTGTAGCGCCCGTCCGGGCTTTGGCAGTAGTCGGGCAGTTCACCGACCTTGATATAGCGCAGCGACTGGTAGAAGGCTTCGGCGGGTGAGCCGGCTTCAGTGTCCAGGTACAGCAAGCCGCGCTTGTGCTGGCGGGCGGCGAGTTCCAGGGTGTTCATCAGTTGCTGGCCGAGGCCATGGCGTCGCGCGCTGCTGTGTACCAGCAGCTTTTGCACTTCGGCGCGGTTGACTCCGTTGGCTTTCTGGCACAGCGCCAATTGCACACTGGCGATCACGTGTTCGTCGCGCACCACCACCCAGAGCAACAGGCCGGCGTCTTCGATGCTGGCCTGCACGCCGCGCAAATACTCGCGGGCCTGGGCCTCGTCGAAGTCGGCCATGAAGCCGACGGAAGCGCCGTGCCTGACCGCGTCCAGCAACAACTCGATCAAGCCCAGACGATAGTGGGCAAAACTTTCCGCATTGACTCGACGCACTTGCGCGCTATTCATTGGTGTCACTCCTTGGGCGGTTCGGCGCCCGGATTCAACGCCAGTTGCATGAAGGTCAGGTCCAGCCAGCGGCCGAACTTGATACCCACTTGGGGCATCTGCCCGGTGGTGATGAATCCCTGGCGCTCATGCAGTCGGATCGAGGCCTGGTTGCCGCTCTCGATGGCGGCGACCATCACGTGTTTGCCGCAAGCGCGTGCACGCTCGATCAACGCCTCCATCAGTAACGGGCCCAGGCCCTTGCCGCGTTGGTCGCTGCGCACGTACACCGAGTGCTCGACGCTGTAGCGAAAACCTTCGAACGGCCGCCAATCGCCAAACGAGGCGTAACCAGTGACTTCACCGTTTTCTACCGATACCAGGATCGGATAGCCCAGGGCATGTCGCGCACTGAACCACGCCTGGCGGTTGCCCAGGTCCGCCGGTTGTTCGTTCCAGATCGCGGTCGTGTTCAGCACTGCGTCGTTGTAGATATCGCGGATCGCCGGCAAATCATTTTGGGTCGCGTCACGAATCATCATCAGGCCTCACGCAATCGGCTGGTGGACGGTGACCAGCTTGGTGCCGTCGGGGAAAGTGGCTTCCACCTGGATATCCGGGATCATTTCGGGGATGCCTTCCATCACTTGTTCGCGGCTGAGCAGCGTGGTGCCAAAGTGCATCAGGTCGGCCACGGTGCGGCCGTCGCGGGCACCTTCCATCAGGGCGGCGGAGATGTAGGCGATGGTTTCCGGGTAGTTGAGCTTCACGCCGCGTGCGAGGCGACGCTCGGCCACCAAGCCTGCGGTGAAGATCAGCAGTTTGTCTTTTTCCCGTGGGGTCAGGTCCATGGTTCAAGGTCCTTCATAAATTGCATGCTTAAAAACACCAGAGATCAATGTTGAATGGGTTTATGTGGGAGCCGGCTTGCTCGTGAATGCAGTGCGTCAGTCAATGCATCTGTTTCTGATCCGCCGCTTTCGCGAGCAAGCCCGCTCCCACATTTTGATCTTCATGTGCTCCAGATTCGGGGTGGAACAGCTGCGCGTTCAAGTACGGCTGGGCGTAGCAGTTTCCATAGATCAATCAACCAACCTCGCGCCAGCAGCGCTTCGCTGGCCAGGCAACGGGCGACCAGCAAGCCTGGCAGTTGGGTCAGGTCGCCGCGCACCGCGTGGGGCAGGGCGCGGCAGGTGTCGAGTAACTCAGGGTCGATATCAGCCGTCAGCAGCAACGTGGCAAACACCGGTTGCCCGTCCAGGCCGATGGGAGAGTCGAGCAAACCGTCGGCACCCACAATGCGCTGGCGTTCATGCCAGAGCAATTGGCCGTCGCGGCGGATATCCAAGTGGGATTGAAAGTGGCCCTGGTCAAAGCGCTCGCCACTGGCGGGGCGGCCGAGGGCGACCACGTCCCAGTAGAACAGGCGTGCATCGCCGTGCAGCTCGATGCGCGTGGTGAGTTCAGCCTGGGCGGCACTGAATACGATGGTTTCCTGGGGCAGCCATTCCAGCGTAGCGCCGGCTTCCACGGTAAGGTCCAACTGCTGAAACGCAGGACCCTTGGCGCGATACCACTTGGCGGCGCCGGGGCTGGTCAGTTGCGCCCAGGCACCTGCGCCGACATGGGCGCTGATGTCCAGGCGATCACCGCCGGCAATGCCGCCGGGCGGGTGCACAATGATGTGCTGGCACACCTCGGGGCCTTCGGCATACAGGTGCTTTTGCACGCGCAAGGGGCCGAGGTGGCGACGCATCACTGGCCGCGTGGTGTCGCCGAAACGCGCATAGCCGAGCTCCAGCTCGGCATGCCAGCTGGGGGTGAACAGCGCAGGAGTAACGGGCAGGTTCATGGCAGAGTGCTTATCGTTAGGAGGCTACAGATTAGATGGTTACCAAGCCGCGTACACCTTCGCTTTCCATATTTTCACCTCGGCCTTGCTGCACGATCTCACCACGGGACATCACCAGGTAGTGGTCGGCCAACTCGGCGGCAAAGTCGTAGAACTGCTCCACCAGCAGGATCGCCATATCACCGCGCTCCGCGAGCTTCTTGATCACCGCGCCGATCTCCTTGATCACCGACGGCTGGATGCCCTCCGTGGGCTCATCGAGGATCAGCAGGCGTGGGCGGCTGGCCAGCGCCCGACCGATCGCGAGCTGTTGCTGCTGCCCGCCGGACAGATCGCCGCCACGGCGGTGCTTCATTTGCAGCAAAACCGGGAACAGCTCGTAGATGAACGCGGGCACTTCCTTGGCTTCCGAACCGGGGAAGCGCGAGAGCCCCATCAGCAGGTTTTCTTCCACCGTCAGCCGCCCGAAAATCTCCCGGCCCTGTGGCACGTAGGCGATCCCTGCCTGCACACGTTGGTGCGGCTTGAACCCGGTGATGGCCTTGCCTTCCCAGTTCACCGCGCCTTCCTTGGAGGGCAGCAAGCCCATCAGGCATTTGAGCAGGGTGGTCTTGCCCACGCCGTTACGGCCGAGCAGGCAGGTGACCTCGCCGACCTTCACGTCAAAAGACAGCCCGCGCAGGATGTGGCTACCGCCGTAGTACTGGTGCAACTTGTCGACTTGCAGCATGTTCGGTTCTCCTTAGCGGCCGAGGTAAACCTCGATCACCCGCTCATTGTCCTGCACCTGTTCCAGTGACCCTTCGGCCAGTACGCTGCCTTGGTGCAACACGGTCACATGATCGGCAATCGAGCCGACAAACCCCATGTCGTGTTCCACCACCATCAGCGAGTGCTTGCCCGCCAGGCGTTTGAACAGTTCGGCGGTGAATTCGGTTTCCGCGTCGGTCATGCCCGCCACCGGTTCGTCCAGCAGCAATAGTTGTGGGTCCTGCATCAGCAACATACCGATTTCCAGGAACTGCTTCTGGCCGTGGGACAGCAACCCCGCTTGGCGCTGTGCCGAAGCGGTCAGGCGGATGGTGTCGAGGACTTCATCGATACGGTCTTTCTGCTCGCCACTCAAGCGTGCACGCAGGCTGGCCCACACCGACTTGTCGGTCTTCTGCGCCAGTTCCAGGTTTTCGAACACGCTGAGGGCTTCGAACACCGTGGGCTTCTGGAACTTACGGCCGATGCCGGCCTGGGCGATCTGCACTTCGCTCAGGCTGGTCAGGTCCAGGTTTTCACCAAACCAGGCGGTGCCGTGGCTGGGCCGGGTCTTGCCGGTAATCACGTCCATCAGCGTGGTCTTGCCGGCGCCGTTGGGGCCGATGATGCAACGCAGCTCACCGACGCCGATGTAAAGGTTCAGGTTGTTGAGCGCCTTGAAGCCATCGAAGCTGACGCTGATGTCTTCCAGGCTCAGGATGGTGCCGTGGCGGGTGTCGAGGCCCTTGCCGGCGGCCTGGCCGAGGCCGATGGCATCGCGGCCGGCGCCTGCATCGAAAATAGGTTCAAGCATGACGTTCCTCATTTCTTCAGCAGGCCGATGACGCCCTTGGGCAGGTACAGGGTGACGATGATGAACAGCGCCCCAAGGAAGAACAGCCAGTATTCCGGAAAAGCCACGGTGAACCAGCTCTTCATGCCATTAACTACTCCGGCGCCGAGCAGCGGGCCGATCAGCGTGCCACGCCCGCCCAAGGCCACCCACACCGCGGCTTCAATCGAGTTGGTCGGCGACATTTCGCTGGGGTTGATGATGCCAACTTGCGGCACATACAACGCCCCGGCCAAACCACACAGCACCGCGCTCAACACCCACACGAACAGCTTGAAGCCACGCGGATCGTAGCCGCAGAACATCAGGCGATTTTCCGCATCACGCAAGGCGGTCAATACCCGGCCGAACTTGCTGCGTGCCAAGCGCCAGCCGATGAACAGGCTCGCGACCAGCAGCGCCACTGTGGCGACAAACAGCACCGCTCGGGTGCCTGGTTCAGTAATACCGAAGCCGAGGATGCTGCGGAAATTGGTGAAGCCGTTGTTGCCGCCAAAGCCGGTCTCGTTGCGGAAAAACAGTAGCATTCCGGCAAAGGTCAGGGCCTGGGTCATGATCGAAAAATACACGCCCTTGATCCGCGAACGGAAGGCGAAGAAACCAAACACCAGCGCCAGTAAGCCTGGTGCCAACACCACCAGGCACATGGCCCAGACGAAGTGCTGCGTTCCGACCCAGTACCAGGGCAGCTCGGTCCATGACAAGAAGGTCATGAACGCCGGCAACTCGTCACCGGACGCCTGGCGCATCAGGTACATGCCCATGGCATAACCGCCCAGGGCAAAGAACAGGCCGTGGCCGAGGGACAGCATGCCTGCATAACCCCACACCAAGTCCAACGCAAGGGCGACGATTGCATAGCAGAGGATCTTGCCCACCAGCGTCAGGGTGTAGGCCGAGATATGAAAGGCGTTGTCCGGTGGCAACAACGACAACAGCGGCAGCGCCAGCAGCACGATCAGGATCAGCGCGCCGAGGGCAATCGTCACCTTGGGGCCGGCCTTTTGCGCGGCCGTAAGCATCAATGGCTGGTTCATCAGTCGATCACCCGTCCTTTCAGTGCGAAGAGTCCTTGCGGGCGTTTCTGGATAAACAGAATGATCAGCGCGAGGATCAGAATCTTGCCGAGCACGGCGCCGATCTGCGGTTCGAGAATCTTGTTGGCGATGCCTAAACCGAACGCCGCCATCACGCTGCCGGCCAACTGGCCGACCCCGCCGAGCACCACCACCAGGAACGAGTCGATGATGTAGCTCTGGCCCAGGTCCGGGCCGACGTTGCCGATCTGGCTCAGTGCCACGCCGCCCAGCCCGGCGATACCGGAGCCCAGGCCAAAGGCGAGCATATCCACGCGTCCTGTAGGCACGCCGCAGCACGCGGCCATGTTGCGGTTCTGCGTGACGGCGCGCACGTTGAGGCCCAGGCGCGTCTTGTTCAACAGCAACCAGGTCAGCACCACCACGCACAGCGCGAAGGCAATAATCACGATGCGGTTGTACGGCAGCACCAGGTTGGGCAGCACTTGAATGCCGCCGGACAACCATTCGGGGTTGGACACCTCGACGTTCTGCGCACCGAACACCAGGCGTACCAACTGGATCAACATCAGGCTGATGCCCCAGGTGGCCAGCAGGGTTTCCAACGGCCGGCCGTACAGGTGACGGATCACCGTGCGCTCCAACGCCATGCCGATAGCGGCGGTAACAAAAAACGCCACCGGCAGCGCGATCAGCGGGTAGAACTCGATGGCCTGCGGCATGTAGCGCTGCATGAGCAACTGCACCATATAGGTGGAGTAGGCACCGAGCATCAGCATCTCGCCGTGGGCCATGTTGATCACGCCGAGCAGGCCGAAGGTGATTGCCAGGCCCAGGGCCGCCAACAACAGAATCGAGCCCAGGGACATGCCGCTGAAGGCCTGGCCCAGGATTTCACCGACCAGCAATTTGCGTTTGACCTGGGCCAGGCTGGTTTCCGCGGCGGTGTGCACGGCGGCATCGGTTTCAACGCCGGGGGCGAGCAAGGCTTCAAGCCGCGTGCGCGCCAGCGGGTCGCCGGTGCTGCCGAGCAACCGCACAGCGGCCAGGCGCACCACTGGGTCGGTGTCCACCAGTTGCAGGTTGGCCAGGGCCAGGCTGAGGGCGGTGTGGACACCTTCGTCGGTTTCGGCGGCGACACGCTGGTCGAGGAATTTCAGTTGCGCAGGTTGTGCGCTTTTTTGCAGGGTCTGTGCGGCAGCCAGGCGCACCTTGGGGTCGGCGGCGAGCAGTTGCTGGCTGGCGTGTACGTTGTCGATCAGGCCGCGCAGACGGTTGTTCAGGCGTACGGTTTTGGTTTCACCGTTGACGATGAGTTGTCCTTGTTGCAGAGCGTCCACCAGCTCGATGCGTGCCGGGTCAGGTTGGGCGGCCCAGTCCTGGAGGAGCTTGGCTTGTTGCGTCGGATTGGCGTTGATGAAGTCTTCGGCGTCGCTGGCGTGCGCGCCTAAGGGCAGCAACAGCAGGGCGGCGAGGATGTATCGGTAGAGGGCAGTGAGCATAAAAAAATGTCCTGATCATGCGCGGACGGTGTGGGCACTGGCTCTGTGTGGAAGCTGGCTTGCCTGCGATAGCATCGCTGCGGTGTGTCAGGTACACCGAGTTGTTTGCATCGCAGGCAAGCCAGCGCCCACATTGACCGCGCCCGACATCTGGGTTCGGTGGGGCTCAGTTGCTCTTCACGGCGTAATCCGGCTTCTTGTCATTGCCAGGGATGTACGGGCTCCAAGGCTGCGCCCGGATCGGCTCCTGGGTCTGCCACACGACAGAGAACTGCCCGTCGGCCTGGATCTCGCCGATCATCACCGGCTTGTGCAGGTGGTGGTTGGTCTTGTCCATGGTCAGGGTGAAACCGGACGGTGCGGCGAAAGTCTGGCCGGCCAGCGCTTCGCGCACTTTGTCGACGTCGGTTGACTTGGCTTTTTCCGCCGCCTGCGCCCACATATGGATGCCTACATAGGTGGCTTCCATCGGGTCGTTGGTCACGGCCTTGTCCGCGCCCGGCAGGTTGTGTTTCTTGGCGTAGGCTTTCCAGTCTGCGACGAATTTTGTGTTCACCGGATTCTCCACCGACTGGAAGTAGTTCCAGGCCGCGAGGTTGCCCACCAGCGGCTTGGTGTCGATGCCGCGCAGCTCTTCTTCACCCACCGAGAACGCCACCACCGGAACGTCGGTGGCCTTCAAACCCTGGTTGGCCAGTTCTTTGTAGAACGGCACGTTGGAGTCGCCGTTCACGGTGGAGATCACCGCGGTCTTGCCGCCAGCCGAGAACTTCTTGATGTTGGCGACGATGGTCTGGTAGTCGGCATGCCCGAACGGGGTGTAGACCTCTTCGATATCTTTATCCGCCACGCCTTTGGCGTGCAGGAACGCGCGCAGGATCTTGTTGGTGGTGCGCGGGTACACATAGTCGGTGCCAAGCAGGAAGAAGCGCTTGGCGCTGCCGCCTTCTTCACTCATCAGGTATTCCACGGCGGGGATGGCCTGCTGGTTCGGCGCTGCACCGGTATAGAACACGTTTGGCGACATCTCTTCGCCTTCATATTGCACCGGGTAGAACAGCAGGCCGTTGAGTTCTTCGAATACTGGCAATACCGATTTACGCGACACCGAGGTCCAGCAGCCGAACACCACGGCGACCTTGTCTTGGGTCAGCAATTGTCGGCCTTTCTCTGCGAACAGCGGCCAGTTTGACGCGGGGTCGACCACCACTGCTTCGAGCATCTTGCCGTTCACCCCGCCCTTGGCGTTGATCTCGTCGATGGTCATCAACGCCATGTCTTTGAGCGAGGTTTCGGAGATCGCCATGGTGCCGGACAACGAGTGCAAGATGCCGACCTTGATAGTCTCGGCGGCCTGCGCGGTCCAGGTCATGCCCATGGCGGCAATCGATGCGGTGAGTGTGAAAGCCTTGATCAAGCTGCGACGCTTCATGGTGCGATCTCCGTGACCGGTATTTTTTTATGGGTGGCAGGTGAGGGACGTTGCAGAGCTGATTGCAAGGGGTGTGCCGAAGTCTCAAAGCCTTGGAGGGACGGGGATGGATAGGCGTCGGAAACGGCGCCTTGCACCAATGTGATGCTTGATTGCGGGGCGGGGCACGGCGGTGTGCTGTTGTGGTGCCTGTTTTTTAGCGGTGCTTCAACAATATGTAGCACCCCTGAGGAGCGTCCCCCTTTGAAGATGATGAATCTTCAGTGTTCGGCCTTCACTGGCACTGACCGATTCATCAAATTCTGATTAGCAGGTGCACTCATGGATGAACATTCAAACCGCGACAAGCGTGCCGCCATCCCTCCAGGTCACACCAAGCTCCCCCCACTGACGCCGGCGTTTATCAGCGCCGATGATGCCGCGCGTTATGTACATGAGCGCATCGGTACTACGGGGGATATCGAGTACGGCAGTGTGATCATGCAGCGCCTTTCGGATCAGTTGTACGTGGCGACTGAGCCGGCTCTGGGGCAGGCAAAGAATTTCGATCTCAACCTGATACTTGAGCGTGAAAGAGGCAGCACTTTCCAGTTTGTAGAGCCTCAGGGCTATAAACTCGTCGGGGCGCTGCATTCGCACCCCGATGATTTTGCCGGAACCCAACGGGCGAACCCAACGTGGTCGCCACAGCAGGTAAAGGCCTTCATGGGTTTTTTTTCTACGGACGACATCATCGTCAATTATCGCGTCGGGGTTCAGCTGCCGCTCGCTTATTTGTCGGGTCCCAACGGAGAATTGCTCAGGTACCAAACCCGTTTCTCCAACGCCGAAGACCAGCGCGTGGGCTGGCTTCGCGGAGAGGGCGGATGGACCTCTGTGTACGACGCTGAAGGCACAGAGGAGGGCGCTTACAAAGCGTTGGCTTCGGTGGGTTCGATACGCTTTGTGTTATCCAACGCTGCATGGGGTGGATCGGTGGGCGATGTTCCTGGTGATTGGGAACCTTACAAGCCGTTCAAGGCGCCCCCCATGCAACTCAACTGCGGGCCAGTGTTTCCCTCCAGGGACCAAGTACTCAACCACGCAGCCACTCGTATCAAGCGCCAGCCTGAGAACAGGCTGCACGTGTTGATTCTGCAAGGTGCTGTTCAGGGGCGATACGTCACCTGTGAACCGCAACTCGCCGAACTCAGCGGCTGGCCGAGTGGGGGGCTGCTTTCGCGGCTGCCTCCTGGCTTTCATGTGGAGGGTGTCTATTTCCATGCTCAGCCCTCGCCCTCGCAATATCCCACCGTGGAATCGTGGCTGTATCAGAACTTCATCAGCCCGCTTGAGCTGGCGACTCACATTGCGCAGTTTCGCCGCTACAGCCCACAACCCAGGGCGGGAACAACGCTGTACATTCGTATGCGCGATCAAGCGCTGCTGCGCTACCGCTTTTCTGGCTCGGCGCTCGAATCCCAGCTGTTTGCCCAGGCGCCGGGCGGTCCGGTAACCGACAACGGTCAACAGGCCGCGCTGATGGCTGGCACGCTGACCCCCCATGACTTTGTGTTGCAGGTCGCGGCGGCGGGGCAACTGTCAGTCATCGACACCAGCCGCCTCTGGGATCAGGTCGGGGAAGTGGGACCGCAATGGCGTCCCTTCAGCAAGATCCCGCAACCGACGCTGGGCCCCCCTTTTATCACGGCCGACGATGCGGCTCGATGGGCCCACGAGTGGATCAATCTTCTGGAGGCTGACAAAGAGTACGGCGGCGCGATCCTAAAAAAAGACAGTCGCTACTTTGCTACGACGCCGATAGCTGGCGAGCAACTCACCTTCGATCATCGGATCATGCTGGCTACCGATGCCGACGACAACTTCATCGCGCCCGGCGGTTACACCTGCGAGGCGCTCTACCATTCCCATCCGGCACACGTCGAACAGGTAAAACTGAGCAATCCGGGGATCAGCGATGATCATGCCTGGATGATGATCAGTTTTTTTTCGCCCGCAGACCTGAGTTTTATCATCGAACATCGAGGTTCGGTGCCCGCTCATTACCTGTGCGGCCCCGAGGGCTCGTTACTCAAGTACGTGAGCAGTGGCTCGGCGACTGAGGTCCTGCTGAGAAAGCGCATTCTTGGCGAGGCACCATTCCCGGCGTCCGAGCATCGGGAGTCATTGATCTGGATGGCTGCCGAGGCTGGCGACCTGCGGGTGGTGGTACCCAACGCTCGCTGGGGCGGCGTACGCGGGCGGGTAAAACAAGGTTGGAAAGTCAACGCGGCCGTGACGCAAGTGACAGAGGAGCAGCCGTTTTTTACACCGGTATTTGAACGCGTTGAGTTGGCGATACTGGCCGCGCTTGCTCTGCCAACCTCCGAGCAAGCATTCGGCTTTGTGCTCAAACACATCCAAAGCGACAGTTATGTTGCGACCTATCCCGAGCCACCGGGCCCGTTACGATTTGCTCCAGCAGGGCTATTTCCTGAACGAGCACCGGGCAAGCTGAGGCTGCCCTCCAACTTTCGGCTGGAGGCGATCTACTGCCGCTCAACATCCGCTACAGCCGACGCTCCTGCCCATGAAAGCTGGTTGCAGCCTTTGTTCTTCTCTCCGGCACAAATAACCGACGCCATTACTCAAGCGCGGGCGACGCTTGAGCTGCAAGACAAGGCCCGTGGCCTGGCGCTCTACCTGTTGTCTGAGGACGATGCGGTGTTGCGGTTTAAATTGCCCGACGCGCAGACGGTCACCGAGCTGGTCAACGAAACCGTCCCCGGCGTTCTGGATGACAACGGTGCCCAGGCTGCGATGAGGGCCGGCACCCTGACACCCCGTCACTATGTCAGGCGGGTCTTGGCGGCAGGGGACCTGTCGGTGGTGGTTTCCGGTCAGGTCTGGCGTCGTTCCGGTCGTGTGGACAGTCGATCCCCGCTGCTTGCGCCGGTTCATCGAGCGGTGCTGAGCCCGGCGTTTCTCTCGGCCACCGACGCGGCGGTGTATGCCCACGAGAAAATCGGCGAGCGGCGCGACCGCGCTTATGGCGGTTACATCCTCAAGGGTGAGGATGGCCGCTTTATCGTCACTGAGCCGATGGAGGCCGGAACCAACCCCTTTGCGGCGGCGCTGTTTTTTCCAGCGGATGATCTAAACCCGTTGATCCCCCCCGAACCCTACATGATCCATGGGCGTTACGGTTCTCACCCGGCCTTGTCCATGGTCGAGCCGAGATGGGTCGCACAGCGACGCTGGACGCGTGAAGAGGCCGAAATCAACCTGCAGGCTTTTACTGTCGAAGAGATCCGCGCCGTGATCCAACAGCAGCGTCCGGCGTATTTGTCGGGGAGTGAAGACTGTTTACTGGCGTACACGCCCAGCGCGTCCAGTCAGGAGGCATTGCTGCTGAACGGCACGGCGCCACAGACTGGCGGCAGCCTGGCCCAGATGCGGCTCGACAGCGGACTGATGAAGCCCGCGCAGTGGGTTGTCATCTTGGCCGAGGCGGGAGACTTGCGGATTGTTCAGGGCAACCCTTTGTGGGGACCGCGCTCGCCGGTGTACGCCGACTGGACCCCCAATTTTGCTTATGCACCAAGATTCGGCCCGCCCGACTATGCCACCTACGGGGCCGTGTTCAGCAGCGCCGATGAAGCTGCCCGCGACCTTCACGCCAGGGTTCATGGCCGCAATCTTGCGGAACAGGCCTACTTTGGTTTTATTCTCAAGCACAAGGATAAGGCCCATTACCTCGCCAGCGAGGTGGTGGGCGTCAATGAGCGCGTCAAGCTGTTCAACCTCAACAGCGTGTTTGCAGCGACAGAAGACAATAGCTACCGGTTTCCGGATGGGTTTGTACTCTGCGGATTGTTTCGTTCGCAGCAGTGGCAACCGGTGGGGTTACCCGCTTCAAGCACCTGGTTAACCCGTTACTTTGTGATGCCCATGGTTTTGTATGGTGCGCTTGTGGACAGCAAGCACAGGGGGGCGAAATACAACAACGGGAACAACCTGCCGATCTACTTTTCAACTGAAGAGGGAGCCTTGTTGAGGTACTTGCCGCTGCCATTCAACGTGGGAAGCGGCGGCCTGGTAGACCACGCGTTCGAAGAGATCGAGGTCGCGCTGGCCTCAGGTAAAAAAACGCCGCAAGAGTTTGTCAGGGACTGGGCCAACGCGGGTGAACTCAGCGTGGTACGCACCAGCCAATGCTGGGACAAACTAGGGCTGGTGCCGCGCACGTGGTCCGGCTACGAAAACCTGAGCCGGCGACATGTGGGCCCCGCCTTTGCCAACCCGGACGATGCTGCTCGGTATGCGGCGGCCATTGTCGGAGAGGGCCGTCATCGTACCTATGGCGGTGTGCTGCTACGGCTGCCCGGTGGCAGTTTTGCGGCGACTGATCCGCTGGTGGTGCCTCCCCAGGGTTTTGCACTGAATTGGATTTACCCTGATGCGGCGATTGCGCAAGGGCTGTATCCGCCAGGAAGTACCATCGTCGCCCGTTACCGGTCGGTGGTCAGGCAAGAGACGCAGATATTGTTGTCGGTCACTCAAAAAGCGGTCTACCAGAGCATGTTGCCCACCCACGTGCTGTCGAACCTGTTGCGCCGGGAAGTTCACGTCAAGCGCGAATACCTGTTTGGTCCAGAGGGTTTGATCCTGCGTTACCAATTGAGCGGTTCCGCTGAAGAGGAGGAACTCAAGCAGCAGTTGGCGCCGTTGAACCTGGCCAGGGGGGATGCCGCTGACAATGAAATTGAACGACAACTGCGCGCCGGCACCCTGCTGCCAGTCGACTTCGTGACGCAGGTGGCCAAGGCCGGCGATTTGCAGGTGGTCAAGGGCGATGCGCTGTGGGGCTTCGCACGGCCACTGAGTGGGCCGTTCGTACCGTACGTGACGCGCGCGCCGGCCCTGGAGATCAAGCAGGTTTTTGCCGATGCGCCCTGCAGCCCGATCTTTACCCAAGCCTGTGACGCGGTACGGTATGCGCAGCGTTTGTCATCGCCCCAGGCGCAGGTGCAGTTCGGGTATGTGCTCAAGTCGGTAAAACGTAATGCTTACATGACCACCGTGCCGTTGATGCGCGCCGATTATTCCGATTTCAAGCAGGTGTTTGTCGAGGGGCAGTTGCCTCAGGGTTATGCCTTGGATGGCTTGTACTTGTGCGCCTCCACGTTGGCGATTGCTCCAGCAAGCGATGAAATGGCGACCTGTTTCTTCTCCCCCGTGTCTCTGGCGATGGGCGTCAATTTTGTCAGCAATATGGCCAAAAACGGTGTGCTGCCCCTTTACCTGCTGTGTGCCGACGGTGCGCTGCTCAGGTACTTATTCAGAAAAAACGGAGCGCAATCGCTGCATGCCTTGAACTCCGAGATGAAAACCATCGAACCGAAGTTGCTCGATGGGTCCTTGACCGTCGCTTACTACGTGCGGGGGCTCGCGGCCAGGGGCGAACTTTACGTGCGTGTCAGGAGCACCGTATGGGCCAGGGAGGAAGCCGTAACGGCGCAGTGGCGGCCCAAGCTCACTCCCTGGGATTTCGCTGACAACCCACACCTTCTTTCATTCTGTGGGCCGTTGTTCAGTCATGCCGACGACGCCGCGCGCTGGACCGAAAAACAGCTGGGTGGGTTCATGGGGCAGGAATACCTTGGGGCGGTATTGGTGCCGCCTAGTATTCCAGGGTTTGTGGGGCTTGATCCTGTGCTGGACCAACGCACCTTTTGGGAGAGTACGGTTTCGTCAGTGTTCTTGTTTCACGGTATCGGGCTTGATGTCACGTCCGTACATCCGCTGTTCCTCTACACCCTCAACGCGGTCCACGCATTTTACAAAGTGGCTCCCAGGGTCGGTAACCCGATGTCGCTTGACTTGCAGTTGCTGGGGAATTTTGCCTCCAAGGATGATCTGCGTTCCTACATAACGATCGTGAAGAATAACCGTCCGGTTGCCGAGAGCCTGTACCTGTCGTGCCGAGGCGGCGCGCTGCTCAAGTACGTGCCGGGTTTTACGGCAGGCGAGACGCTTTTGCTGAGCGTCGACTCGTCACCTCTGCCCACTGTGTTGGTCAGTGGTTTGCGAGAGGCCGGTAAGCTTTCCGTTCTGGAAACCGACAGTTTTTGGACGCGCCGGGGGACGCTGGGGGCCGAGTGGCAAGTCAAGGACGTGCAAGCCGCACCTGATCCGCAGGTTGTTCAGTACGGTCGAGACAAAGACGAACTCTAACTAGCAGGGTGAGGGGGGCCTTCTGTCAGCTGAAGACGTGTCAGCGCCTGCGCATCAGCCCGATAAAAAACAGCCCGCCAATCGCCGCCGTGGCCACGCCAATCGGCAAGTCCTCGGGGGCGATCAGCGTGCGCGCTGCGACATCCACCCACACCAGGAACAGGCTGCCGAGCAACACGCACACCGGCAGCAGACGGCGATGTTCGGCACCCACCAGGCGACGGGCAATGTGCGGCACCATCAGCCCGACAAAACCGATGGAGCCGCTGATGGACACCAGCACGCCCGTCATCAAGGAGGCGACCAGGAACACCTTCAGCCGCACGTTGCGCGCATTGAGCCCCAAGGTGACAGCCGTTTGCTCGCCGGCCATCAACGCGTTCAAGGGCCGCGCCATGCCCAGCAGCAACCCCAAGCCCAACAGCACGGTGGCGGTGGGAACCGCCAGCAGTTCCCAGCGCGCCAGGCCCAGGCCGCCGAGCATCCAGAACATCACCGCCGACGCCGCACGATGGTCGCCCATGAACAGCAAGAGGTTGGCCGCCGCCATCATCACGAAGGACACCGCCACGCCACAGAGCAGCAGGCGATCACTCTCCAGCCGGCCATTGCGACTGGCCACCGCCAGCACCACAAGCATACTCAGCAGCGCGCCGATGAAGGCAGCGAGGGGCAAGGTCAGCAGGCCGATGACTTCACCCACGTGCAGCACCACGATCACCGCGCCAAGGGTGGCGCCGGAGGTCACGCCCAGCAGGTGCGGGTCGGCCAGCGGGTTGCGCGTGACCGCCTGCAACACCGCGCCGATCAGCGCCAGCCCGGCGCCGACCAGCGCCCCCAGCAGCATGCGTGGCACGCGGATCAGCCAGACGATATGTTCCTGCCCGGCCGGCCAATTCACTTCGCCGACCCCGAAGGCCTTGTACAACACGATTCGCCACACCACCTCTACCGGCACCCGCGCCGGGCCAAAGCCCAGTGAGAGGACGCAAGAGACCAGCAACACCGCCCCCAGGGCAGCGAGTAGTAAGGCGTAGCGACGCGTAATCATTCGCCGTGGAACCCCTTCGCCAGGGTCTCCACTGCGAGCACGTTATCGATGCCCGGCGTGGCCTGCACGTAGGGAATCACGATAAAGCGCTGGTTCCTGATCGCGTCCACCGCTTGCAATGCCGGGTTGTTCATCAGGAACGCTTGCTTCTGTTCGGCGGTGACTTCGCTGTAGTCGACGATCACGATCACCTGCGGGTTGCGCTCCACCACGGTTTCCCAATTGACTCGGGTCCAGCTGGCATCTATGTCATCGAGAATATTGCGCCCACCGGCGGCGTCGATCAGCGCTTGCGGCATACCCAGGCGCCCGGAGGTCATGGCGCGGTCTTCACCGCTGTCATAGAGGAACACGCGAGGTTTGTCGGCGGGCAGGTGTTTTTGCACCTCGTCGACCTGCGCCTGCATCTGCGCGATCAAGGTACTGGCGCGGTCCTGCACGTCGAAGATCTTGCCCAGGTTGCGCAGGTCGTTATAAGTGTCTTCCAGGGTGGCCGCCGGGCGCTTCATCACGAAAGCGCAGGACTCGGTCAGCTCATACACGTTGATGCCCAACGGTTGCAGGGTGCTCGGCGTGAGGTCGCCGCCCACGCGCATGCCGTAGTCCCAGCCGGCGAAGAAGAAGTCCACGTTGGCGTTGAGCAGGGTTTCCACCGAAGGGTACTTGCTGGCCAGTTCCGGCAGGCCGGCGAGGATCTCGGCCATTTCCGGGGTTACCGACTTCCAGCCGGTGACGCCGCTGTAGCCGGCCATCCGCGGTTTGAGGCCCAGGGCGAGCATCATTTGGGTCATGTTGATGTCGTGGCTGACCGCGTGCTTCGGCGCTTCCTGGAAGGTCACGTCGCGGTTGCAGCTCTTGATAGTGACCGGGTAATGCGTCGCTTCGGCGAACGCTTGTGCAGTACCGAACAGCAAGGCGAGGGGCAGCAGGGCGCGCAGGATCATGGTTGGGTTATCCAGGTAATTCGGGGGTAGCCGGACAAGGGGTGGGTGTCGATCAACGCGTCCACGTCAAACACGTCACGCAGCAACTCGGCGGTCAGCACTTGATGGGGCGTGCCGCTGGCAACGATGCGCCCGTGGTCTATCACGTACAAGCGATCACAGAATGCGGCAGCCAGGTTGAGGTCGTGAATGCTCGCCAGGGTGCCGATGTTCAAGCGCTTGACCAACTTCAACAGCTCAAGCTGATAGCGCGGGTCGAGGTGGTTGGTCGGTTCGTCGAGGATCAGCAGTTGCGGCTGCTGGGCCAAGGCGCGGGCGAGGATCACACGCTGCTTTTCTCCGCCGGAAAGGGTGGCGAAGGCGTGGTCTTCGAAGCCTTGCATGCCGACCGATTCCAGTGCCTGCTGGATCAGTTGCTGGTCGTGCAACGTATCGCCATCGAGCAACCCCTTGTGGGGCGTGCGGCCCATGGCGACCACTTCATCGACACGCAGGCCGAACGCCTCGGGGAATTCCTGCAGCACCACGGCGACGCGTTGTGCACACCACTTCGCGTTTTGCTTCCACACATTCTGGTGGTCGAGCAACACGTCACCGCGCGCCGGCTTACTGAAACGGTACGCACAGCGCAACAGGCTGGTCTTGCCGCTGCCATTGGGCCCTATGAGCCCTACAAACTCGCCTGCACCGACCTGCAGGTTGGCGTCACGCAGGTGGAATTGGTGATGGCAGTGGCCTGCGGGGGACCAGGTGAGGTCGGTGAGGGTTAGCGAAGTCATCGAGTCTCTCAAGTCCAACACCGTTAGAAGGTGTAGTCCGCAGTGACAAAGAACGAGCGCGGCTCACCCAGAATCCACTGCTGCCCGTCGTTGTATTGGCTGACGGCGTAGGTGCGGTCGAACAGGTTGTTCAGTTGCAGGCCCAGGGTGGTGTTGCGCATAGCCTTCCACGACACCGTGGCGTCGACCACGGTGTAGCTCGGTAGCTCATTTTGGTTGGCCATGTCGGCGTAACGTGCGTCGACATAGCGCACCCCGGCCCCGGCGCGGATATCGTCGGTCACGGCCTTGCTCAGCCACAGGTTGGCGGTACGGCGCGGCACATCCACCGGGCGGTTGCCGTCGCGGGAAACCTGCACGCCACCGACGTCCTGTTTGAAGTCGTCGTACTGCGCGTGGACGATGGCCGCGTTGGCTTGTAGTTGCCAGGCATCCGGCAGTTGCAGGGCGAGGCTGGCTTCCAGGCCCCTAGAGGATTGCTGGCCGACTTGTTGCTTGAGGTCCGGGTCGCCCGGCACGTCGGTGAGCAGTTTCTTTTTGACGATGTGGTAGGCCGCCAGCGTCCATTCGCCCCGTTGGTTCCAGAAGGCTTGCTTGATACCGATCTCGGTCTGCTTGGCGGTGGACAGGTCGAACTGCTGCTGGCCTGGGCTCAGGGAGATCAGGCCACCGACGCCGTCGGTGCTGGTAGCGTACTGGCCATAGATCGAGGTGTCAGGCGTGATCGCGTAGACCAGGCCGGCCTTCCCGTTATTGCCGGTGAGGGTCTTGTCGGTTTGGCCGCCGTTGCGCAAATCATCACGCTCGACATGGGCGTAGTCACGGCGGATTCCGGTGACCAGCGACAGTTTATCGGTGAGTTGCAGGCGGTTTTCCGCGAAGCCGGCGACCGTTTTAGTGGTGGTAGAAAACAGCGGTGCGAACGCGTTCTGGCTGTTGAACGCGGCGGGTGCCGGGTGAAGGATGTCGATCGGCTGACCGCCCGCCAACACATCGTTGAACGGTGAGTTGCTGGCCAGGCGGAAGCGGATGCGGTTGTATTCCACGCCGGCCAGGGTCTGGCTGTCGAGACCGAACAGGGTGTGCTTGAAAGTAAAGGTCTGGCGGTCGCCCACCTGCTCCTGGTTGTGCTTGATGCCGAAGTTGCCGCTGCGGGTAAGCTGGCCGTTGGTGAAGTTGTAGTTCTCGGCGTTCTGCCAGCGACGCTGGTTTTTCAGGTAGTACAGTTCATTCGTGGCGCTGATGTTGTCGTTGATCTGCCACGCGCTGGTCAGGCGCGTCCACTGGTCGTTGTAGTGCTGGGTGTCGTTGCTGACGTTGTAGTTCTTGTCGCGCAGGCCCTTGTGCAATTGGCCGTTGATCAGCGGGGTGCCGAAGTAGTTTTGAGGGCGCTGGTCGCCGTAGTCGCTGGCCAGGGTGAAGCTCAGGTTGTCCGCCGCTTGCCAGCGCAGGGCGCCGCTGACGAAGTCGCTGCTGGAGTCGCCACGGTCGATAAACCCGTTGCTGTGCAGGCGGTTGAGGTTCAGGCGATAGCTCAGGGTGTCAGTCAGCGAGCCGCCGCTGTCCAGGGCCTGTTGCTGGCGATCATAAGTGCCGTAGCCCAGTCGGATGTGGTTTTCGATCTCGCCTTCAAACGGCTTTTTGGCCACGGTATTGATCACCGCGCCGGTAGCACCTTCGCCGTACAGCACCGAGGCCGGGCCACGCAGCACGTCCACGCGCTCCACCGACCAAGTGTCCACCGGAAATGTCGAAGTCCCCATGCCCATGTACATGCGGTTGCCGTCATACAGCTGCATCACCGAGCCCTGGCCGGTAAAACCACGCGCCGATAACGAAGTGCCGCCATCCCCCGGGGTGCCGGTGCGGCTGATACCGGTAGCGCGGGCAATCGCGTCCTGCACGCTGGCATCGCCACGTTCGCGGATCTGCGTACCGGTTTGGCTTTCGACGCTGCCGGGGGTTTGCAGGGCGCTGAGGTTCAGGCGCGAGCCGGCGGTGGTCGGGGTGTTCAGGTCGACGCGTTCGTCATCCATCGCAGGCGCGGTGATTGGGCTGGCGGGCAGGGTCAGGGCCTGGGCGCTGTTGTGCAGGGCGAGCAGGCACAGGCCGGACGCAAGGTACTTGTTCATCGGTCGATCAATCGCTTCTTGGGGAGGTGCTCGCCGCAGGGCGCGGCGAGCAACGATAACGCAGAAAGTGTTATAAGTTAACACTTATTCGCTGCGCGGAAAAAGTCCGCGCAAGGCTACAGAACGGCTCTGTGCCGGGCATCTCGCCTGTTTCATGCTGAACCTGAGGCGGATTCACGTTGCCCCAAAAGGCGAGATAGCACCAGGCGATCCAACGCCCACACAAGGATCAAAGAGGCGCCCACAAGAGGGAAAATGATCGCCAATGCGAGCATGATCGCCATCGCGGTTTTCCACTTTGGCAAGTCATGGCGCAGCGGCGGAACACCAAGTCCGCCTTGAGGCCGACGCTTCCACCAGATCACCACGCCGCTGACGGCGCTGAGCAGAATCATCAGGCAGATCAGCAGCACGATCAGTTGATTGACCCAGCCGAACATCTTGCCTTCATGCAGCATCACACCGGTCTCGGTGGCCCGTGCGACCGCGTTGTAGTGTTCCCAGCGCACATCGGCGAGCACCTTGCCGGTGTACTGGTCCACATGCAAGGTGGCGTCATTGCGCGGGTCGTTGGCGAACACCGCGACAGTGAACACGCCTTCAGCGGTGGTGGGGAAGGTGATGCTGTAGCCGGGCTCGACGTGGCGTGCGGTGGCCAGGTCGACCACTTGTTGCAGGCGCAGCGTGGGCGCAGCTGGAGCCGAGTGCATGGCGCCGTGGTTCATGTGTTCGGCATGGTCCCCGGACATCGGCATCGGCGTGTTTTCCATGGCCCAGGGCACGGTCTGCTGGCGGGCCGTATTGAGCACGCGTGCCTGCTGGTCGGACTGCGGCACGTTGTTCCACATCGCCGCCGGGAAGGTGTTCCACACATCAGCGTATTGCTTGCCCCAGAAGCCGGTCCAAGTCATGCCGCTGAGCAGCATCACCAGCAGCAGTGATGCTCCCCAGAAACCGGTGACCGCGTGCATATCGCGCCAGAACACCCGGCCGCGACTGTTGAAGCGCGGCCACAGCACCCCCGCCGAGGACTTGCCGCGCGGCCACCACAGGTACAGGCCCGACACCACCAGCATCACGCCCCAACCGGCGGCGAGTTCCACCAGGCGATCGCCGACGGTGCCGATCATCAACTCGCCATGCAGGGCGCGGGCGATGGCTTGCAGGTTGTATTTGGCGTCCTGCTCGCCGAGGACGTTGCCGCGATACGGGTCGACGAAGACGGTCACTTCGCGGCCTTGGTTGTGCATCACGAATTGCGCGCTGCTGGTGCTGTCGGCAGGCGGCAGGTATTTGCTGATCGCGGCCTTGGGATACGCGGCCTTGGCGCGCTGCAGTTGCTCGTCGGCGCTCAGGGCGTGCTCGGCGGTCTGGACCTTGAGCAGGTCGCCGTACATCAGCGGGTCCAACTGAGGTTTGAACAGGTAGATGATGCCGGTCAGGGCCAGCAGCACCATGAAGGGGGCGACGAAAAGGCCGGCGTAGAAGTGCCAGCGCCAGGCCAGGTTGTAGAAGGAAATCTTTTGAGGGGTCATCATTGGGCTCCGCAAGGCTTTGGTTTTTTTGTGTCTGGTAGGCCGCCATCGGGGGCAAGCCCCCTCCCACAGTTGGAATGCATTTCAAGTGTGGGGGGGCTTGCCCCCGATGTTTTTAGAAGGTCATATCGACCTTGGTCCAAAGGGTGCGCCCCGGCTCCTTGATGGCTTGCGGGTCACTGGCCGGGTAGCCGAACCCAGCGTTGCCGGCCAGGTTCAGGTGCTCGGCATAGGCCTTGCCGAACAGGTTGTCGACGCCGGTGCTGACCTTGAAGTGTTTATTGACGCGATACGCCGCATTCAGCGAGAACACACCAAAGCCGCTGCTTTTGTCGTAGTCCTTGCCGACCACGTTGCCCTTGTTCTGGTCGATGCGGTTTTGAGCGGCGACCACACGCCACAGCGCGCCGGCGCTCCAGTCATCCTCGCTGTAGGTGAGGCCCAGGCGAGCATCCAGCGGCGGCATTTGCGGCAGCGCTTTGCCGTCGCTGCTGTTCTTGCCCCAGGCGTAAGCGAGGGTGGCGTCGGCCTTCCAGTTCTGGGTCAGCTTGTACGCCGCGCCCAGTTCACCGCCCATGATGCGCGCGTCGACGTTGCGGGCCTGGGACGTGGTGCCCATCATCCCGGGCCTGTAGTCGAACAGGATGAAGTCCTGCACCCGGCCGATATAGCCCGAAGCCCAGGCTTCAAGATCGTCGGCTTTGTACTGCGCGCCGAAGTCGAGCTGGGTGGTTTTCTCCGGCTTCACGCCGTCGAAGGCATTCACCGAACCGGTCGCACCGGTGTTGGGCGAAAACAGCTCCCAGTAATCGGGGAAACGTTCTGAGTGGCCCAGCCCTGCGTAGAGGGTGGTGGGGCTGTCGGCCAGGTCGTGCTCATAGCGCACGAAGCCCGAGGGCAAGGTGTCGGCACGCGTGTCGTCGGCGGTTGGGTTGGGGCGCTTCATCATTCCGGAGCCGCTGGTTTGCCTGAAGTCCTTGGCCGACGCGCGGTCCAGCCGGGCGCCGCTGATCAGGCGGTCGCGGTCGGCGGCGTACCAGGTCAGTTCGCCAAACACGCCATAGTTGTGGAAGTTGGCGTCCTTGACCCGTGGCAGGTCCTTGTAGGTATCGATACCCATGCTGCTGCGCTGGCGGTGTTCGTTGGTCTGTGCATCCAGGCCGCTGATCAATTGCACGTCGGCCCAGCGCCAGGTTGCCTTGATCCGCGCGCCGAGGGTGCGGCGATCGACGTTGGACGCCATGGGCCCGGCCATCATGCCGGTGCCCGAGGGCGTGCGCAGGCTGTAGTTGTCCATCACGTGGTCGGCGTAGTTGTAGTAGACCTGGGCTTCAACCTTGTCCAGCACGTCGCCGATATTGGATTTTTCGAAACGCAGTCCCAGGCTTTCGCGCAGGAACTGTGAGCCATCCATGCCGCGCCCGGCGTAACGCGCTTCGCCATCGCCACGGCCGGCGGTGAGCTCCAGCAGGGTGTCGGCGTCGGGGGTGAAGCCGACGGCCACGTCGCCGTTCCATTTGTCGTAGCGCGAGGCGACTGTGTCGTTATTGCCGTCCTTGTAGTCGTCGGCGTGGGCTTGGTTGCCGATCACCCGCACGTAGCCCAGCGGACCACCGGCGGCAGCGTCGATGACTTTGTCGAAGCGCCCGTTGGAACCGGCCAGCACACTGGCGTTGAGGCGTGTGCCCAGCTCGCCGAACTGTTCTGGCTCGCGCTCGAACAGGATGGTGCCGGCTGACGCACCAGGGCCCCAGAGCACGGTCTGCGGGCCTTTGATCACGGTGAGCTTGTCGTAGGTTTCCGGTGAGATGTACGAGGTAGGCGCGTCCATGCGGCCGGGGCAGGCGCCGAGCATCATGCTGCCGTTGGTGAGGATATTCAGGCGCGAGCCAAACATGCCGCGCAGCACCGGGTCGCCATTGGTGCCGCCATTGCGCACCAGGGCGAAGCCGGGGATGGTCTTGAGGTAATCGCCGCCATCGCTGGCGGGTACCGGTTGGCGTGGGTCTTTCGGGTTGGTGATCACGGTCAGCGGTGAGCTGGGGGCGATCGCGGTGATCACGGTGGGCGTCAGCTCATGCTCGGTGTGTTCATCGGCCTGAACATGGGGGGCAAGCAGCGCGCCGCAAAAGGCAGCGAGCACAGGGGTATATCCCAAACGGGTGTCAGCAGAAAACCTGGACATGACAAATTCCATCAATCAATCGTAAACAACACGGCCAGCAGCCTGCGGCTGTCTGTCTAAAGTCGGCCGGGGTGAAGTAACGCTGTGAAGTGCTTACGAAGCGATGGGCGGCGCGCGACTGCGGGCGCCGGGGAAGATGCTCTGCCGGGCATGGCCCAGGCGCGTGTCGGGGGTGAGGGCGTTGGCGGGGGGCGGGCTGCTCAGGGTGAAGGTTGAAACGCCGCCGGGCAGGGCGGGGCAGCTGTAGAGCAGGTCGCAATAGCCGCACTTGGACCAGAGGGCGTGGTGTTCGTCAGGGGCCTTTTTGTGATGGGATTCGCCATGGTCCATCGGCATGTCCATCGACATACCTGCGTGATAATCCATCGGCATCGCTTGGGAAATCAGCGGACCGATAAAGATCATCAGCATGGCGAACAGGCTGATCCAACCGCCGCGTCTTACGCGCGCGCGTGGGGAGCACCTGGCGCGTGGGGCGCCCATCGACTGTCAGTCTACTGAGGGTGCTTGTGCCCGTGGCCGGCCATTGGCGGCACTTTCTGTACCGACACTTCCACCTCGACCTTGCCGGCTTTTTCGAAGGTCAGGGTCAGCGGGAATTGCTTGCCGTCGGCCAACAGGCTGCGGTCTTTGATGCCCAACAGCATCACGTGGTACGCCATCGGCGCGAAGGTCAGATCACCCTTGGCCGGCACGGCGACGCTCGGTACTTGCTGCATCTTCATCAGGTCGCCTTGCATGACGTGTTCATGCAACTCGGCCTTGTCCGCCACGGGCGTCTCTACGCTGAGCAGGCGGTCCGGGGTTTCGCTGCTGTTATGAATCACAAAATAAGCCGCGACAGTCGGCGCATTCGGCGGCAACTCCTGGGACCAGGGTTCGCTGACCATCAGGTCACCGGCCTTGTAGTCCTCGGCGTTGGCAGCACTGAACACCGGCAGCAGCAACGCCGCCAGAAGCAGGGAAGATTTGAGCATGGCAGTTCTCCAGAACGGTTCTAAAACGCAGTTCACTTGCGAAGACATCAGACCGTGGGAGAGGCGCGCGGGTTGAGGCTCGGCCATTGCTGGCGCGGAGTAGGGCTTTGCAGCTGGGCGGGCGGCAAGCGCTGTGAGGTATTGAATTGGGTGAGGTACAACTGTGGCACATGCCCCGGCAACGCCACCAACGGCGCAGCACCCGAACAACACCAGCAATGCTGCATGGTGGAATGATCGTCCTGTTGTGGCGCCGGAATCTCCAGCTTGCCCAGGGCAATGGTCTTCAGGCTCGCACCATTGGAGGAGCAGAAACCGCCCCATAACAATTGCTGCACCGGGTCCTGGGACTGTTGCATCGCACCGGCCATCGGCATGACAAAGGCGTTGAACAGCACTGCAAGGCAGGCGATCCAGGCAATTGCGAAGCGTTGACGGGCCATGGCGGACAATCCGTAGGGTTAAACGATCAGGGGGGTATTTAGCCTGATCGGTGGGGATAAGTAAAAAGGGTGGGTGTGGTTTGGTGTCGCAGTGCTGGGTTTGAGGATAGACGGGAACTGAGCGGTTGCAGATCTCAAATGGCAACGCAGCTCTAAATGTGGGAGCGGGCTTGCTCGCGAAGGCGAAAGACCCGCCAACTCATCCGGTGACTGACACTCCGCTTTCGCGAGCAAGCCCGCTCCCACATTGGAACGATGGAGCTTAAAGAGAGGTGATTGCCTGTTGCAGCGTCGTCAAGGTGGTGAACTCCCGATCTACCGGCGCCAACACTGGCCTCTTCAATACCAACACCGGCACGCCCCGCTCCCGTGCCACTTCCAGCTTCGGTTCGGTGGCTGTGCTGCCGCTGTTCTTGCTGATCAACACGTCGATCTGGCGTCGTTCAAACAACCCACGTTCGTCTTCGATCAGAAACGGGCCTCGCGCGCCAATCACTTCGCAACGCTCATTCCCCGGATACACATCCAGGGCGCGCAGTGTCCAGAACTGCTCCGGCGGAATTTCATCAAGGTGCTGCAACGGCTCACGGCCCAGCGTGAACAGCGGGCGCTTGAAAGGTTTGAGTGCTTCAATCAGCGAGGCCCAATCACTGACTTCTCGCCAATCGTCCCCCGCCTGTGGCTGCCAGGCCGGGCGTCGTAGCGCCCAGCAAGGCACCCCGCAAATCCTTGCCGCCTCGGCCGCGTTGCGGCTGATCTGCGCCGCATACGGATGGGTCGCGTCGAGAATCAGGCTGATCTGCTCATGTCGAGCAAACTGTGCTAATCCCTCGGCCCCGCCGTACCCACCGACCCGTACCTGGCACGCCAAGTCAGTCGGCACGCGCCCAACACCGGCCAAACTGTAGATATGTTCCGGGCCCAATGTACGGGCGATGGCCAGCGCTTCAGTCACGCCGCCCAGCAGCAGGATGCGTTTCATCGCGGCTTGACCACTTCCAGCAGTGTGATCGGCAATGCCTGGCGCCACGTGTCGAACGCTCCCAGCGGCTGGGCCTGGGCGACATGGATACGCGTGAGTTCTCCGCCATAGCGCGTACGCCAGTCCATCAAGGTCATTTCGCTTTGCAGCGTCACGGCGTTGGCGACCAACCGCCCGCCCGGCCGCAGATGGTGCCAGCAGGTGTCGAGCACGCCGTCACGGGTGACGCCGCCGCCGATGAAGATGGCGTCCGGGGCTTCCAGGCCGTCGAGCGCATCCGGCGCTTTGCCGCGAACCAGTTGCAGGCCCGGCACGCCAAGGGCGTCGCGGTTGTGTTCGATCAGGCCTTGGCGACCTTCATCCGCTTCAATCGCCACTGCCCGGCAGCTCGGGTGAGCCCGCATCCACTCGATACCGATGGAGCCGCTGCCTGCACCCACGTCCCACAGCAGTTCGCCGGGCATCGGCGCAAGACGGGCCAGGGTCAGGGCGCGCACATCGCGTTTGGTCAATTGGCCGTCATGTTTGAAAGCTGAATCTGGCAGGCCCGCCAGACGCGACAGACGGGGCGTATCGCCAGAGGCCACGCAGTCGATGGCGACCAGATTCAAATCGGCGACGCAAGCCGGACGCCAATCACTCGCCACGCCGTCGATGCGTCGCTCATCCGTGCCGCCCAGGTGCTCAAACACACTCAGCCGGCTCGGGCCGAAACCGGATTCAGCCAGCAAAGAAGCAATCAACGCCGGACTTCGGCCGTCATTACTCAACACCAAAAGCCGCACCCCACTGGCCAGATGCGCATTCAGCGCCGCCAGCGGCCGGGCCACCACGGATAACGTCACCACCTCCTGCAACGGCCAGCCCAGCCGCGCCGCCGCCAACGACACCGACGAAGGCGCCGGCAAGACCAGCAACTCTTCAGCCGCCACCTGCCGCGCCAGGCTCGCGCCCACGCCATAGAACATCGGATCACCACTGGCCAACACACACACCGACTCGCCACGCCGCGCCAGCACCGGTTCCAGGGAAAACGGGCTCGGCCACAACTCGCGCTCACCCCGAATACACACCGGCAGCAGGTCCAACTGGCGCTGGCCGCCTATAATCCGCGTGGCGCGCAACAGGGCATGCCGGGCATTCCTGCCCAGCCCCTTGAAGCCGTCTTCACCGATGCCTACAACCGTCAGCCAGGGCGACATAAATATTCCTTGAACGACATCCGACGGGCAGGCTTTTCATGCCGCCGGACAAAGCAGGCATAATACCGCGCCTTTACCCATCAACCGGTAGCCCCGTGAACCCAACGCCCGCTGTGAATACCTTGCGCCCCTCGGCTTGTCCGGGGTTGCTGCGTATTGTCCAGGCGCTGGACGGTGGCATTTGTCGGATCAAATTGGCCGGTGGTTCGATCAGCGCCGCCCAAGCCTGCGCAGTGGCGGACGCCGCCCAGACGTATGCGGGCGGGGTGATCGAGGCGACTAACCGCGCCAATTTGCAGATTCGCGGGATCGGCGCCGAAGAGGGCGCGTTGATTGCCATGCTGTTGGCTGCCGATCTGGGCCCCAACAACGCTGCCGGCGACGACGTGCGCAACCTGATGCTCAGCCCCAGCGCCGGTATCGACCCGCAAATGCTGTTCGACACCCGGCCGTTGGCGGAGCAGATCCTCGCCACCCTGCAGAATCACCCGCGTTTCCATGAACTGTCGGCCAAGTTCGCGGTGCAGCTGGACGGGGGCGAGGCGCTGGCAATGCTCGAACATCACCATGACCTGTGGCTGTCGGCGTTCGTGCGCAAGGGCGAAACACTCCTCGCGTTTGGCCTGGCCGGGTGTCCGGGTCTGGATGCACCGCTGGCCGCCGTGCCATTGGACCAGGGGCATGCATTGGTGGTGGCTGTGCTGGAAGGGTTTTTGGACATCGCCACCCCTGAACAGACCCGCATGCGCCACCTGCCTGTGGATAACGTGTTGAGTCGTCTAAAACTGCCGCTGCTGCCGGCGGATGGCTTCAAACGCCCGCCCAGCGGCGCTTTGTTGCACCTCGGCAGTTATCCACAAGCACAAAAGAATCAGTTCTACGTCGCCGCCATTGCACCCTTGGGTCGCCTCGATGCGACGATGCTCAAGGGCGCCGCACAACTGGCCAGCGAATACGGCGACGGCACCTTGCGTTTTACCCCCTGGCAGGGCGTGCTGTTGCCCAGCGTTGAAAAACCTCACGCCGTCACCGAACGCCTGGCGCAATTGGGCTTCCTCTGCTCAATCGACCAGCCCCTGGCGCGCATGACCGCCTGCACCGGTTCCAGCGGCTGCGGCAAAGCCCTGGCCGACACCAAGGCCGACGCGGTGCAACTCGCCGCTTTGGACACCGGTCACGACGTGCACCTGTCCGGCTGCCCGCGCTCCTGCGCCGCCGCGCACACGGCGCCGGTCACCTTGCTGGCCGTGAGCCCCGGCCACTACGACCTCTACTTTCGCGAGGCAGCCCAGCCCGGTTTCGGCAGGCTGCACGCGCGCAACCTTTCTATTGAAGCGACGGGCGCCCTGCTGCGCGCTCGCCCACGGAGCAACACCGATGATTGATTACATCCGCGACGGTCAGGAGATCTATCGCAACTCCTTCGCCATCATTCGCGCGGAAGCCAAGTTGGACCGTATCCCGGCTGATTTGGAAAAACTCGCGGTGCGGGTGATTCACGCCTGCGGCATGGTCGACGCGATCGACGGCCTGCAGTTCTCCGAAGGGGCGGGCAAGGCTGGGCGCGATGCGCTGGCCGCAGGTGCGCCGATCCTGTGCGATGCGCGGATGGTCTCCGAAGGTGTGACCCGCGCACGCCTGCCAGCCAACAACGAAGTGATCTGCACCCTGCGCGATGACAGCGTACCGGCGCTGGCGCGTGAGCTGGGCAACACCCGGTCCGCTGCCGCCCTTGAGCTGTGGCGCCCGTACTTGGAAGGCAGTGTGGTGGTGATCGGCAACGCTCCGACGGCCTTGTTCTATCTGCTGGAAATGCTTGACGCCGGCGCACCGAAACCGGCGTTGATCCTCGGTTTCCCGGTTGGTTTTGTCGGCGCCGCCGAATCCAAGGCGATGCTGGCCGCCGACAGTCGCGGTGTACCGTTCGTGATCATGCAGGGCCGTCTGGGCGGTAGCGCCATGGCCGCCGCTGCGGTGAATGCGCTGGCCACGGAGGTCGAATAATGCAGGCACGTGGACGTTTGATCGGCCTGGGCGTAGGCCCCGGTGACCCGGAACTGATCACCCTCAAGGCCCTGCGCCTGTTGCGCGAGTCGCCAGTGGTGGCGTACTTCGTGGCCAAGGGCAAGAAGGGCAACGCCTTCGGCATCATCGAAGACCATCTGGTGCCGCAACAGACCTTGATGCCGCTGGTGTACCCGGTGACCACCGAAGTGTTGCCGGCGCCAATGTCCTACGAGCAGGTGATCAGCGATTTCTACGACGCCGCCAGCGTGGATGTCGCCGCACATTTGGACGCCGGTCGTGATGTGGCGGTGATCTGCGAAGGCGACCCGTTCTTCTACGGGTCCTACATGTACCTGCACGACCGCCTCGCCGAGCGCTATGAAGCCCACGTGATTCCGGGCGTTTGTTCGATGCTCGGCGGCGCCTCGGTGCTGGGCGCCCCGCTGGTCTATCGCAATCAGAGCCTTTCGGTACTCTCGGGCGTGTTGCCCCATGACGACCTCAAGCGCCGCCTTGCGGATGCCGACGCGGCAGTGATCATGAAGCTGGGCCGCAACTTCCCGAAAGTGCGCCAGGTGCTGGAAGAACTCGGCCTGGCCGAGCGAGCGCTGTATGTCGAACGCGCCACCATGGCGAATCAAAAGATCGTGCCGCTGGATCAGGTGGATCCAGCGTCGTCCCCGTACTTCTCGCTGATCATCGTGCCCGGTGAACGGTGGCAAGGTTGATGAGCCCGGCGATTGTTATTTTGGGTCAGGGCAGCCTGGCCATGGCACGCAAGATCCAATGTGTGTACCCCGACGCGACGGTCCACGGCCTGGCCGGACGGGTCGACGGGGCGGACCAGGTCTACGGTGAATTCGGCGCGACCCTGCGTCAGTTGTATCAGCAAGGCACACCGCTGATCGCGCTGTGCGCCGCGGGTATCGTTATTCGTACCTTGGCGCCGCTGCTGCTGGAAAAAGGCGAAGAGCCCGCCGTGCTGGCCGTCGCCGAAGACGGTAGCGCCGTGGTGCCGTTGCTTGGCGGCCTTGGCGGTGTGAACGTGATGGCTCGCGAAATCGCCGCTGCGTTGAACGTGGCTGCTGCGATCACCACCAGTGGCGAGCTGCGCTTCGGCACCTGCCTGCTCAAGCCGCCTGCGGGTTATGAGCTGGCCGATCTGGAACTGGGCAAGCGTTTCGTCTCTGACTTGCTGGCCGGCGAAAGCGTACGCATCGAAGGCGCTGCGCCGTGGCTGGACCAGGCCAATCTGCCCCAGGATCAACAGGCACGCCTGGCGATTCATGTGGGCAGTGCCGAGCGCACGCCTACCGCCCATGAATTGTTGATCTACCCGAAGAACGTCAGCGTGAGCTGCAAGCCAGGCGCGCAACTGGCTGAACGGGTGCGCGCGGCGTTGCATGAGGCGGGCATCGCTCTGCAATCCCTCGCGTGCCTGCTGGCCAGTGATACGCAGATGGCCGAAGCCACATTGCATGAAGCAGCGTTGGAATTGGGTGTACCGCTGCGTTTTGCCAGCGTGGCCCAGGACGCGGATATCGTCATCAATGTTGCCGAACTCCCCCTGGACCTGTCGCAAGTCGGTCGCGTGCGTGGCCGCCTTGCCGTGATCGGCCTGGGACCTGGCGCTGCCGAGTTGATGGTGCCTGCGGTAAAAACCGAACTGGCGCGCTGCACCGATGTGCTCGGCTACGAAACCTACGTGCGCATGGCCGGCCCGTTCCGAGACGACCAGGTGCAGCATTGCACCGATAACCGCGAAGAAATGCAGCGTGCCCGCCATGCCTTCGAGCTGGCGGCCCAAGGTCGCTCGGTCGTCGTAGTGTCGTCCGGCGACCCGGGCGTGTTCGCCATGGCCGCTGCCGTGATCGAAGCCCTGCACGAATCCAGCGACCCGACCTGGCATCAGGTCGACCTGCAAATCCTTCCAGGGGTCTCAGCGTCGCTCGCCACCGCCGCTCAGGCCGGTGCACCGTTGGGCCATGACTTTTGCGTGATGTCGCTGTCGGACAACCTCAAGCCTTGGTCGATCATTGAAAAACGCCTGGACCTTGCCTCCCAGGCCGACCTGGCGCTGGCGTTCTACAACCCGATCTCGCGCTCGCGGCCGTGGCAGCTGGGGCGTGCCCTGGAAATCGTCGCGCGGCATCGCACGCCTGAAACGCCGGTGGTGCTGGGCCGTGATATCGGTCGGCCGGGTCAGACGCTGCGTGTCACCACGCTGGGGCAATTGACGCCGGATCAGGTGGACATGCGCACCATGGTGCTGATCGGCTCGTCCACCACCGTCACCTTCCCGCGTGCCGGTGGCGGTGAGTGGGTGTACACGCCGCGCTGGTACGGCGAGAAACCGGCCTCCTGAAAACCGCCCCTCAGGTGCCTGAAAGCTCCGAATGACCCAGGGATTTTCCTGGCGTTGTCCGGGGCTTTTTCTTCTTTCTACGGCGAAATCCGGAAGCCCGCCAGGCGCGCCGCGTTATTGCTGGGCTGTACGGTTTGATGCGCTGCGCCAAGGAATGTTTGTCGTCTGGAAAACGCTTCAGTCAGTGAACTAGGGTGGACATAAGCCCCGAGTCGGGGTGCTTGTGGAGAACTAAAATGGAGCGACATCACAGAAGGATCAGCAGTACAAAAAGGCGCAAGTTGATTGCCGCCTACACACTACCGGGAGCGTCAGGCAAGCGCGCGGCCTTGCCGCTGGACATCGAGGACGACTTCAACGCCGCGGTGGTCAACAACAGCGTCATCTCGTTTGCCGAAGGCTTGTCCGGTTTAAATCGAGAATACGTGCGTAAGAGCTATTTGCTGGCCAGCAGCTATGTCAGCGATGTGTTGAAAGTCCCACGCGGCACCGAACGTTGGTACGACGAATTCATCAGGGTGATGGTCAGCCTGGGGTGGTTGCCGGTGCGCAGCCGCTTCGAACGGATTTCACGTTCCGGCAAGGGCCTGACCGTGCAATCGGCGGCGCTGAATATCATCGCGGCCCTGCTGGCGTCGACATCGTTGTCTGCGCACTTGCTCAGCGTATTGCCGAAACTGGCGGCCGATGCAGTGGAGGCGTTGAAGCAGACACCTGGGACTTTCGAGCTGTTCAAACGCAACAGTGCCGTACACCAGGGCGGCGACTTCGGCCTGGCGTCCTGTGCGCAAACAGAGGGGGAACTGATGATGGTGCTGGTGACCTACAGCACCCAGGGAGTGAGCAAGCAGGTAGGGTTGCCATTTCTGGAATGGGACAGTTCCTCATTCGAGGCCTTCAGCGGGCAGACGTGCCTGGTGCTGAACACCTCGGTAGTCAACGAAAAGACGATCCAACTGATGCGCGAGAGTGCGGGTGACAAGGTGCAATTGGCGATCGCCAAGTACCGGATTTAAGGCACCAGGTAACCGCGCACACCGGTGAAGATGATTTGCGCGGCCAGGGCACACACGAACAACCCCATCAACCGACTGACAATCTGCAAGCCCTGGTCGCCCAAGATGCGTTCGATCCGGTTGGACAGGTACAGCACCACGCCCACCGTGAGGCTGGCCAGTGCGATGCTGAGGATGGCGGTGATTTTGTCATCCCAATGCGGCTGGCTCACGCCCATCACCAGCAACGCACCGATGGTGCCGGGGCCGACGGTGAGGGGAATGGTCAGCGGTACGATGGTCACGTCCTGCTGTACGTTGTCGGTCTGCACTGCGGACTTGCCCTGGGCCATGCCCAAGGCGGAAATGAACAGCACACTGCCGGCACCGATGCGGAACGCGTCGACGGTGATGCCGAACACGCTGAAAATGACGCGGCCGAACAGGTAGAGCAACACGCTCGATACCAGGGTTGCCAACGCCACCTTCCACGCCAGGCGCCGCCGCTCTTTGCTGGAGTAGCCACGGGTGAGGCTGATAAAGCAGGACAGCACGAAGAACGGGCTGTAGAGCACCAGCATTTTCAGGTAGACGCTGAATAACACGTGGAGCATGGGGGCGGCTCGCGGCGGAGGAAGTGTTGAGAGTCTATCAGGCGGCAGAGACCAAATGTGGGAGTGGGCTTGCTCGCGAATGCGATGGATCAGTTAAGGATGCATTGACTGACACACCGTATTCGCGAGCAAGCCCGCTCCCACATGGGGTCTGCATTACACGTCAGGAGGGGGCGTGCTCTGGTCGCTGTTGCCGCTGCGCCACCCAGAACTCCACCAGCTCACGCAACTGTGACAACTCAACGGGCTTGGCCATGTGCCCGTCCATCCCGGCCTGGCGTGCGCGCTCCTTGTGCTCGGACAGAATGTGCGCCGTCAGCGCCACCACCGGCGTACGAACGCGCTGGTGGCTGACTTCCCACGCGCGCAATTGCTGGGTGGCCGAGAAACCATCGAGGATCGGCATTTCGCAATCCATCAACACCAGGTCATAGCGCTGGGCCTTCATCGCCTCCAGGGCTTCTTCACCATTGCTGGCGGTGTCCGGGTTGAGGTTGAGCTTGCCGAGCATGCCACGGATCACCTTGGTGGAGATGCTGTTGTCTTCTGCCACCAGGATGCGGAAATCCGTTGGCACGGTGATCGCCGCCGGCGTGTTGAGGACGGGGCGTGGTGGGACGTTACCCTTGCTGCGCTGGGTCAGTTCGTCGGCCAGGGTGGTCTTGAGCGTATAGCCGGCCACGGGCTTGGCGAGGATGCGCTTGATCCCGCAATTGCGCGCGATGATCTTGCTCGGCGCATTACTGATGCCGGTGAGCATGATCAGCAGGATGTCGTGGTTCAGGCTTGGGTCTTCCTTGATTTTCGCCGCCAGTTGCATGCCGGTCATGCCGGGCATGTTCTGGTCCAGCAGCACCACGTCGAAGTAATCGCGCAGGTGCGCCTTGGTGCGCAGCAACGCCAGGGCTTCCTTGCCCGAAGGCACGGCGCTGACGTTGAGGCCCCAGGCCGAGCATTGCTGCACCAATACTTTGCGACAGGTGTCGTTGTCGTCCACCACCAGCACCCGTGCGCCCTTGAGTGGGCCGTCGAGGTCGGAGGTGGGGTGTTCCAGGCGTTCCGGGTCCAGCGGCAAGGTCAGCCACAAGGTGCTGCCCTGGTGGCTGCCGCTCTTGATGCCGAATTCGCCGTTCATCAATAGGATCAATTGGCGGGCGATGACCAGGCCCAGGTGGCCGTTCAGTCGGGTGGCGGAGAAGAAGTTCTTGCTGTGCAGTTCGCTGTGCAGCAGAGCGTCACGCTCGGCGGCTTCCATCGGCAAACCGCTGTCCTGCACGGCGATGCGCAGGCGCGGCTTGGTGCTGCGGTCGTCCAGCGCGACGACGATCAGCACTTCACCTTCGTCGGTCTTTTGCAGGGCGTTTTCCAGCAGGCTCAACATGGCCTGGCGCAGGCGCGTCGGGTCGCCACTGATCACGCGAGGCACCTGGGGCTGGATAAAACTGATCAGCTCGACGTTCTGTTGTTCAGCCTTGGCGCGGAAGATACTCAGGCAGTCTTCGATCAGTGCATTGAGGTCGAACTGCACGTCATCCAATTCGATCTGGCCGGATTCCAGCTTGGAGATATCGAGGATTTCGTTGATCAGCGTGAGCAGTTCATTGCCGGCGCTGTGGATGGTCTGCACGTAGTCACGCTGTTTCACCGAGAGGGGCGTGCCCAGCAGCAGCTCGGTCATACCCAGCACGCCGTTCATGGGGGTGCGGATTTCGTGGCTGATCTTGGCCAGGAACTCGGCCTTGGCGGCAATCTCGGCATTGCTTGCCGCCAGGTCGCGGCTGAGGCTGAAGCGCGCTTCGACAATTGCGCGCTGGCGTTCGCCCAGCGCCAGGCTCATCAACAGACCACTGAGGCAGATAAACGCCAGCAGCGTGACGATCAGGCCCTGGGGCGAGACCATCGTCAGGCCCAGCAGCGCCGGCAGGATGATCAACGTACCGATGTTGAACACCACCATCGCCGCCACGAACAGGCGCGCCGGACGGTAGCCTTTCTGCCAGTGATAAGCCGAGACGAACAGCATGCTCAAGCCGGCCAGAGCCACCAGGGCATAGGTGATGATGTTCAGCGGCAGGGTGTTGACGAACAACAGCAGCAGGCCGCACAGCACGATGAACAGGATATCCGCCATCAACAGCTTGTTCAGCGGATGTGGGCCCAAAGGCATGAAGAACCGATAGGCAAACATCAATCCGCACGGCGCCGTCAGCAGCAGCGCCAGGTAGGCGCCCGGCGTCTGGATCGCGTGCCAGTTCGGCAGCCACGGGCCGATCAGGTTCAGCAGCAGCGCGAGGCTGAGCATCAGCAGGATTTCGCAGGCGGCCAACCACAGGCTGCTGCGCGAGCGGTGGTAGGCGAAACGGGTGAGGTTGTGCAGGATCAGCATCAGCAGACAGCCGAACAGCAGGCCGTAGATCAGCGTCTGGGTCTGGTCGGCGGCGGCGAGCACGGCCGGTTCCAGGGTGATATAGGGGCGCAGTTCGTGTTCCGAGACCAGGCGCAGGTAGACCTCTAAAGGCTTCTGGCTCTGGGGCATGGGCAGCATGAAGTCGCTGCTGGGCAACGGACGCTCGGCCTGGGGCTGACGTGTGCCGGTGCTCTGTTGTTCCACCAGGGTGTCGCCGTCCAGTACATAGAGGCTCAGGTGGGACAGGTCCGGGGCAAAGACCCGCAGCACTTGTTCGTGCTTGCCGGGTTGCAGTTTGAAACGCACCCACAACGCACCGTCCGGTTCCGCGGCGGTAATGCGGTCCAGTTCGGTGGGGCTGAATTGATTGGTGTAGCGCGAGGAACGGATGTCGCTCAGTTGCAGGTCGGCCTGTTCGTCAAGCAATACTGCCCAGCCACTGCCTTGCGCGGCGGCCTGGGCCGGGAACAAGCAGAGCAGTGTCAGCAGGCTGACAGTGAAACCTATGGCGATCCTGAGCCAGCGCACGGCGAAATCCCTTCGTAGGTTGATGCACAGTTAACTATGCGCGGGTAGACCTGCATACGGCAAGGGCCAGAGGCCCTTGCCTAGCCGAACGGATAGCTGCTTACTGGCTCTCGCCACGCTCCCGAGCAATGGCGCGATAGCCAATGTCCTTGCGATAGAAGCAGCCTTTCCAGTCGATCTTCGCAGCCAACTGATAAGCCTGTTGCTGCGCGGCGTCGACACTGGCGCCCATGGCGGTGGCGCACAACACACGGCCACCGGCGGTCACGACCTGGCCATCCTTGAGCGCAGTGCCTGCATGGAAGACTTTGCCTTCCAGCGTAGCAGCCGCGTCGAGACCTTCAATCACGTCACCCTTGGCGTAATCGGCAGGGTAGCCACCGGCCGCCAGCACAATGCCAACGCTCGGACGCGGATCCCACTGTGCTTCTACCTTGTCCAGGGCCTGGGCCAGGGCGGCTTCCACCAGCAGCACCAGGCTCGATTGCAGGCGCAGCATCACCGGTTGGGTTTCAGGGTCACCGAAGCGGCAGTTGAACTCGATGACTTTCGGGTTGCCGGCTTTGTCGATCATCAGGCCGGCGTACAGGAAACCGGTGTACACGTTGCCTTCGTCGGCCATGCCACGCACGGTTGGCCAGATCACCAGGTCCATGACGCGCTGATGCACATCGGCGGTGACCACCGGGGCAGGGGAGTAGGCACCCATGCCACCGGTGTTAGGGCCGGTGTCGCCGTCGCCGACGCGTTTGTGGTCCTGGCTGGTGGCCATCGGCAAGACGTTCTTGCCGTCGACCATCACGATAAAGCTGGCTTCTTCGCCGTCGAGGAATTCCTCGATCACCACGCGCGAACCGGCGTCACCGAATGCGTTGCCGGCAAGCATGTCGCGCACGGCGTCTTCGGCTTCCTGCAGGGTCATGGCGACGATCACGCCTTTGCCGGCGGCCAGGCCATCGGCCTTGATCACGATCGGCGCACCTTTTTCACGCAGGTAAGCCAAGGCCGGCTCGATCTCGGTGAAATTCTGATAGTCGGCGGTCGGGATCTTGTGGCGTGCCAGGAAATCCTTGGTAAACGCCTTGGAGCCTTCCAGCTGCGCAGCGCCCGCGGTTGGGCCGAAGCAGTCCAGGCCACGGCTGCGGAACAGGTCTACCACGCCGGCAACCAATGGCACTTCCGGACCGACGATGGTCAGGGATACATTCTTTTCAGCAAAATCGGCCAGTTGCTCAAGGGCCAGCACGTCGATAGCAACGTTCTCGCATTTGGCTTCAATGGCGGTACCGGCGTTGCCGGGTGCAACGAACACTTTCTGGACACGCGGGTCTTGGGCAACTTTCCAGGCCAGGGCGTGTTCACGGCCACCGCTGCCAATGATCAAAACATTCATTTCAAAAACCTCGGATGACGCTGAATCAGGGAGAGCACTGTGGACGGTGCTTTTCTGTGGGGGCTGGGCTTGCCGGCGATGCAGGCACCTCGGTCGTGCAGTCAGACCCGGGTGATGCTATCGCAGGCAAGCCAGCTCCCACATGAAGCCGGTGCCCACAGGCGATCTAATCAATCAGTGGCGGAAGTGGCGCATGCCGGTGAAGACCATGGCGATGCCGGCTTCATCAGCGGCAGCGATGACTTCAGCATCACGCATCGAACCACCCGGTTGGATCACGGCGGTGACGCCGGCTTTTGCGGCGTTGTCCAGGCCGTCACGGAACGGGAAGAATGCGTCGGAAGCCATTACCGAACCCGCCACTTGCAAACCCGCGTGTTCGGCCTTGATCGCGGCGATACGCGCCGAGTTCACGCGGCTCATCTGGCCGGCACCGACGCCGATGGTCTGGCGATTCTTGGCGTAGACGATGGCGTTGGATTTAACGTACTTGGCGACTTTCCAGGCGAAGATCAGGTCGTTGATCTCTTGCTCGGTCGGGGCGCGCTGGGTCACGACTTTCAGGTCTTGGCTGCCGATCATGCCGATGTCACGGCTCTGTACCAGCAAGCCGCCGTTGACGCGTTTGTAGTCCCAGGCAGCGGCACGCTCAGCCGACCACTCGCCGCAGGCCAGTAGGCGCACGTTGGCTTTGGCCGCCACGATGGCGCGGGCTTCTTCGCTGACGGAAGGGGCGATGATCACCTCAACGAACTGACGCTCGACGATCGCTTTGGCGGTCTCGGCATCCAGTTCACGGTTGAAGGCAATGATGCCGCCAAACGCCGATTCGGTGTCGGTGGCGTAGGCCAGCTCGTAGGCCTGGCGGATACCGCCTTCAGCGTCCGGGCTTACAGCCACGCCGCATGGGTTGGCATGCTTGACGATCACGCAGGCTGGCTTGACGAAGCTCTTCACGCATTCCAGTGCGGCGTCGGTGTCAGCCACGTTGTTGTAGGACAGCTCCTTGCCTTGCAACTGGGTCGCGGTGGCGATGCCCACTTCGGCTGGCTTGGCTTCCACGTAGAACGCCGCACTCTGATGCGGGTTCTCGCCGTAGCGCATTTCCTGGGCCTTGATGAACTGGCTGTTGAAGGTGCGTGGGAACTGGCTGCGGCCGGACGTCGACAGGGTTTCAGCGGTTTGGTCAACGGTGCCCATGTAGTTGGCGATCATGCCGTCGTAGGCGGCAGTGTGTTCGAACGCCTTGAGCATCAGGTCGAAACGCTGGGCGTAGGTCAGGCCGCCGGCTTTCAGGCTTTCAAGCACATTGGCGTAGTCGCTGGCGTTGACCACGATGGCCACGTCTTTGTGGTTCTTGGCAGCCGAGCGCACCATGGTCGGGCCGCCGATATCGATGTTTTCGATGGCGGTCGGCAGGTCGCAGCCTGGCTTGTTGATGGTGGCTTCGAACGGGTAGAGGTTAACGGCTACCAGGTCGATCGGCTTGATGCCGTGCTCGGCCATGATCGCGTCGTCGGTGCCGCGACGGCCGAGGATGCCGCCGTGGATTTTCGGGTGCAGGGTCTTGACCCGACCGTCCATCATCTCTGCGAAACCGGTGTAGTCCGCCACTTCCACTGCGGCCACGCCGTTGTCCTGCAGCAGTTTGAAGGTCCCGCCCGTGGAGAGGATTTCCACGCCCAGGGCTTCCAGCTCCCGGGCAAATTCGAGGATCCCGGTCTTGTCGGAGACACTGATCAAGGCGCGGCGGATCGGCAGGCGGGTAGTCTGGTCGGTCATTTCAATTTCCATCAAAAGCAAAGGAGTCAGCAAAAAAGGCGACCGTTTTTTACGCGGGCGCCTTTCTGGTTTGATTGAATGCTTACAACAAATCGTACTGCTTGAGCTTTTTGCGCAAGGTGCCACGGTTGAGGCCCAGCAGCTCACTGGCTTTGGTCTGGTTGCCCTTGACGTAGTTCATCACGCTTTCGAGCAAGGGCGCCTCGACTTCGGAGAGCACCAGGTTGTACACGTCCGTGACGGAAGCGCCCTCAAGGTGGGCGAAATAATTGTGCAGCGCCTTCTCGACACTCCCGCGAAGGGTCTGGCCTTCTTCGCTCGGCGTGTTGAGGTGCTGTTTCAAATTGACGTTGTCGCTCACGGGTGTTGTTCCACTCACTAAAGTCTCGGTCATCATCGTCATGCGGCCACCCCCTCTCCGTCCCCTGTCCCCAGGCTCTTGTAACGCTCGCTGAAGAACTCTCGAACGTTGGCGCACTGTGCTTCCGTATCATCCAAACGATTGAAGTGGGCGCGAAACTCCCTGGCGCCCGGCAGGGTTGCGAGATACCAGCCGACATGCTTGCGAGCAATGCGTACTCCCATCACGTCTCCATAGAAGGCGTGCAGGGCGGCCAGATGCTCTAGCAGAATACGTTCCACCTCGACCAGCTCCGGTGCCGGCAACACTTCACCGGTACGCAGAAAATGCTCGATCTCACGGAAAATCCATGGCCGCCCCTGGGCTGCCCGGCCAATCAACAAACCATCGGCACCGGTGGCGTGCAGTACGCGCCGGGCTTTCTCGGCGGAGTCGATGTCGCCATTGGCAAACACCGGCATCGACACTGCCTGCTTGATCGCAGCGATGGTGTCGTACTCGGCTTCACCGGTGTAAAGGTCGGCGCGGGTGCGGCCATGCACCGCCAGCGCTGTAATGCCTGCCTGTTCAGCGATCTTCGCCACTGTCAGGCCGTTCTTGTTGTCCCGGTCCCAACCGGTACGAATCTTCAGGGTGACCGGCACATCCACTGCGGCGACAACGGCCTGCAGGATCTCGGCAACCAACTGCTCATCTTTCAACAGGGCGGAACCGGCGGCCTTGTTGCAGACCTTCTTGGCCGGGCAGCCCATGTTGATGTCGATGATCTGCGCCCCCAACTCCACGTTGGCGCGGGCCGCATCCGCCAGCATCTGTGCATCTCCACCGGCGATCTGGACCGAGCGGGGCTCGGGATCACCTTCGTGGATCATGCGCATCCGCGATTTGCGGGTGTTCCACAAGCTCATGTCGCTGGTGACCATTTCCGAGACAACTAGGCCCGCGCCCAAACGCTTGCACAGCTGACGAAAGGGTTGGTCGGTGACGCCCGCCATCGGGGCGAGAATCAAGCCATTCTGTAATGTATATGGGCCGATGCGTACCGCCGACATAGGACTTCCCTGTTGTGGGGCCGGATCATTAGAGTTCGAAAAAGGGTTGGCATGATACCCGCTCTCGATGACTGGATAAAGGCTGAATTGGATAAAATCTGAACAGTTATTTCTTTATCGCTACCGGTTTGGTTGCGCAGGGGAAAGTCAATAACCTGCCGTCAAATCTCAACCCATGCACCGATTCACTCGGGCGAGTGAAAGCTCAGGCTGTAATTCACGGCTTTATTGCCCGGGTCGAGGATATCCAGGGAGATATGGATCGGGGTTTGCGATGGCATTTCGCTTACACCGGCCAATTCACCGCTGAGGTATTCGGCGGGTTTGAAGCGACGACTGGCAATCAGGCTGCCATTCAAATCGGCAAAACGCAGCTCCAGCAGCGGGAAGGGCTGGGAGAAGGTCGCGCGGTTATAGATGATCGCGTCCACCACCAAGGCCCCGGCGAAGTCCGGGTGACTGCGCACCACCAGGTTGCTGCTCTTGATGTGGGCGATATCGACCCGTGATGGCACCGTGCAGCCCAGTGTGGGGCACAGTTGCTGGAACCACGGACGATAGGCGTCCTGGCGAGCCAGGTCGTCGAATTGATAAGCGATGTACTGACCCGCCAGGCCGCCGGCAGCCATCAACACCAGCAACAGCCAGACCAGGCGGCGGCCCCAACCCGATGGGCGTTTTTGCGCGTACAGGTGCAGCGGGTCGTCTTCCAGGTCCTGGAGCACATCGTCATGCACACCGGCCTCAGGGCGCGGGCGTTTGCGGCGAGGTTGCAGGCGATCTTCGGGTTCGGCCGCTTTGGTCAGCGGGGTGAACGGCGGGTCGATGTCATCATCGACTGGCGTTGAGCGCAGTGGCGGCTCCTCGTCGAGTTCGTCGGTGTGGAACGACATGGACGGTTCGGTGCGCTGCCTGGTCGCAGGTTCAGGCTCGTCCTCAGTGACGTGGAGGCGCTCTTCAGGCGGCTCGCTGAACAGGCTCGACGCCCATTTTTCCTCTTCGGCCTTGACCGTGTCGCGGCTGGCGCTGAAGGATTCTTCCTTTTGGCGGCGGTCGGTGCCGGGCTGGCGACGATCTGCGCCAGCCGGCAGCGTGTGCTGAATCTCGCGGCGTTCCAGCTTGGCCAGTTCTTCGTCCAGGTCCAGGTTGTCCAGGTCCAGCTCTTCGGCGGTCCACTGCTTCTGGCTGATGGCCCGCGCAGGCTCAGGCGTCAGCGCCAGCGGCGCCTCTGGCTCCGGCGCGGACGCCTTGCCGCGCTGCTCCAGCAATTGACGAGCGGCGTTGAACACTTGCAGGCACGAACCGCAGCGCACCACGCCACGGGCCACGCTCAGTTGAGCGTGGTTGACGCGAAAGCGTGCTTGGCAGTGCGGGCACTGGGTGACGAAACTGTCGGTCATGCGGCCATCCGATTCAGGCAAGCGCTCATTCTAGCGCCGACGCCCGCTGATGCGTACCCAGCCATCACGGTTGGCGATCGGATCCAGCTCGAAATCCTTCGCGTAGGCGGCGGCAACGTCTTCGCCTTGCTCGGCCAGGATACCTGACAGCGCCAGGCGGCCGCCCGGCTTGACCAGGCTCGACAGTTGCGGTGCCAGGGACACCAGCGGGCCGGCGAGGATGTTGGCGACCAGTACATCGGCCTGCACCTGGGGCAATTGCTCCGGCAGGTAGAGTGGGAATTTGCCCTCAGGGATGTTGTTGCGCCCGGCGTTATCGCGGGAGGCTTCCAGGGCCTGCACGTCGATATCGGTGCCCACGGCTTCCTTGGCGCCCAGCAACAGGGCGGCAATTGCCAGGATCCCCGAGCCGCAGCCGAAGTCCAGCACGTGGCTGTCGGTCAGGTCCTGGCCGTCCAGCCATTCCAGGCACAGCGCGGTGGTGGGGTGGGTGCCGGTGCCGAATGCCAGCCCTGGGTCGAGCAGCAGGTTGACGGCGTCCGGCTCCGGGGCGGCATGCCAGCTTGGCACGATCCACAGGCGCTGGCCGAAACGCATCGGCTGGAAGTTGTCCATCCAGCTGCGTTCCCAGTCCTGGTCTTCGATGACTTCGCTGTGATGCTCCGGCAACGGCCCACCTGTCAGCAACTCCATATGGGCCAGTACGGCGGCGGCATCGGTGCCGTCTTCGAACAGGGCCAGCAAATGGGTGTGGGACCACAGCGGCGTGGTGTTGAGCTCCGGCTCGAAGATCGGCTGGTCTTCGGCGTCCATGAAGGTGACCGAGACAGCGCCTACTTCGAGGAAAGCGTCTTCATAGGTTTCGGCTTGTTCTGGGCTGATGGCGAGACGGACTTGCAGCCAAGGCATGGCGGGCACCTTTGAAAAAAATGAGTGTGCAGCGGGGTGGGGCTGCGAAAGGGCGCAAGTTTACGCGAGCGGCGGGCAGAAGACGACACCACTGACTGCACAGGGTTCAAATGTGGGAGCGGGCTTGCTCGCGAATGCGGCGTGTGAGTCGACAAACTCATCACTGACCCACCGCATTCGCGAGCAAGCCCGCTCCCACATTTAGAGTGTGTGACCACAAAATCCAGGTGATCCAGAAACAACAAAGCCGCCCGAAGGCGGCTTTGTTGAGCGGAGCACTTACTGGTTGGCCAGTTTGTGTTCCAGGTAGTGAATGTTCACACCACCTTCGCAGAAGCCTTCATCGCGAACCAGATCCCGATGCAGCGGGATGTTGGTCTTGATGCCGTCGACCACGATTTCGTCCAGGGCGTTGCGCATACGGGCCATGGCCTCGTCGCGGGTCGCGCCCCAGGTGATCAGCTTGCCGATCAGCGAGTCGTAGTTGGACGGAACCTTGTAGCCGCTGTACAGGTGCGAATCGACGCGAACGCCGTTGCCGCCCGGAGCATGGAAGTGCTTGACCAGGCCTGGACTCGGGATAAAGGTTTTCGGGTCTTCAGCGTTGATGCGGCACTCCAGGGAGTGGCCGTGCATCTTCACGTCGTCCTGGGTGAAGGACAGCGGGTTGCCGGCGGCGATGCTGAGCATCTCCTTGACGATGTCGATACCGGTGACCATTTCCGACACCGGGTGCTCTACCTGCACGCGCGTGTTCATCTCGATGAAATAGAAACGACCGTTCTCGTACAGGAACTCGAAAGTGCCCGCGCCACGGTAGTTGATGTCGATGCACGCCTTGACGCAACGAGCCAGTACTTCCTGGCGCGCTTTTTCGTCCAGGCCCGGTGCTGGCGCTTCTTCCAGGACCTTCTGGTGACGACGTTGCAGCGAGCAATCGCGGTCGCCCAGGTGGATGGCGTGGCCCTGGCCGTCGGACAGTACCTGGACTTCCACGTGACGTGGGTTGGTCAGGTACTTCTCCAGGTAGACCATCGGGTTGCCGAACCAGGCGCCCGCTTCGGAGCGGGTCTGCTTGGCGGCTTCGATCAGGTCTTCTTCCTTGTGCACCACGCGCATGCCGCGACCACCACCGCCACCGGCGGCCTTGATGATCACCGGGTAACCGACTTCGCGACCAATGCGCAAAGCGGTTTCCTCGTCTTCAGGCAGCGGGCCGTCGGAGCCTGGCACGGTTGGCACGCCCGCCGCGATCATGGCGTCCTTGGCCGAAACCTTGTCGCCCATCAGGCGAATGGTTTCGGCTTTCGGGCCGATGAAGGCAAACCCGGATTTTTCCACCTGTTCGGCGAAATCGGCGTTTTCCGCGAGGAAGCCATAGCCAGGGTGGATGCCATCGGCGCCGGTCACTTCCGCGGCCGCGATGATGTTCGAGACTTTCAGGTACGAGTTCGTGGCCAGTGGCGGGCCGATGCAGATGCTTTCGTCCGCCAGTTTCACGTGCATCAATTCGGTATCGGCCGTCGAGTAAACAGCGACGGTCTTGATGCCCTCTTCCTTACAGGCGCGCAGGATACGCAGCGCGATCTCGCCGCGGTTGGCGATCAGGACTTTTTGCAGTTTCTTCGCAGGTTTCAACATCGAAGGCGCTCCGCGGTTCAAACGATGGTGAACAGCGGCTGGTCGTACTCAACCGGCTGACCGTTTTCTACCAGGATGGATTCGATGACGCCGGCTTTTTCAGCGGTGATGTGGTTCATCATTTTCATCGCTTCAACGATGCAGATGGTGTCGCCCACTTTCACGGTTGCGCCGACTTCAACGAAGGCTGGCGAGGTCGGTGCCGGGGTGCGGTAGAACGTACCGACCATTGGCGACTTGACCACGAAGCCGTTCAGCGCAGGAGCAGCCGGGGCGGCAGGTGCCGCGGCAGCAGCAGGTGCGGCGGCCGGCGCAGCAGCGGCTGGGGCCGGTGCTTGCATCTGTGGCGCGTAGAACTGTTGGGCCGGGGTCTTGCTGTGACGGCTGATCCGTACGGACTCTTCGCCTTCCTTGATTTCCAGCTCGTCGATACCGGATTCTTCCAGCAGTTCGATCAGTTTCTTAACTTTACGGATATCCATGAATCATCAACTCCCAAGGGTCGGTCAGGGGCGCTTGGCCGGTTGTTCAAGTTGTTCCAGGGCGGCCTCCAGGGCCAGTCGGTAACCGCTGGCGCCAAGGCCGCAGATCACACCTACCGCAACGTCGGAGAAGTAGGAGTGATGGCGGAAAGCTTCGCGTTTGTGCACGTTCGACAAATGCACTTCGATGAATGGGATGCTCACCGCCAGCAATGCGTCACGTAATGCAACGCTTGTGTGTGTAAAAGCGGCGGGATTGATCAGGATAAAGTCCACGCCTTCGCCACGCGCGGCATGGATGCGATCAATCAATTCGTACTCGGCATTGCTTTGCAGGTAGAGCAGATGGTGGCCGGCTTCACGCGCCCTGCGTTCCAGGTCGAGGTTGATCTGGTCCAGGGTGACTGCCCCGTAGACGCCCGGTTCACGGGTGCCGAGCAGGTTCAGGTTGGGTCCGTGAAGAACCAGTAAGGTCGCCATCGGCTGTTCCTTGTTATTGATGTGGGTACGGCAGAACCCGGCGACTATGCCGCAAAGCCTTTGTGACTGTCCAGTTCTATGCAGTAGGCGGCACGATTAGCGAGGATAGCGCAAAGTATGTGACCAAGTCGTAGGATCTGGTCATTGGTGGCACGTCTTCGAAGCTGATGGAGATTCAATGTGGGAGCTGGCCTGCCTGCGATGGCGGTGTGTCAGTACCGGATGTGTTAACTGGCCCACCGCGATCGCAGGCAGGCCAGCGCCCACAGTTCTGATCTGCGCATGGCTTGTGATTGATGAGGCGGGAAGTCGGGTCACACGCGGAAGGCCTGCACCGCAGTGTTGAGCTGCCCACCGAGCACCAACAGATGCTCGCCCTGGCTACGCCCTTGGCCAATCCGCAGCAGGTTGTCCTCACCCATCTGATGAATCCGCTCACTGTTATCGCGAATCTCACTCACAGCCCCACTCTGTTGCGCCGTCACATCAGCGATGCGCACGGCAGTCTCGGAAATGGTCTGTATCGCGCCGACGATCTCATCCAGCGCGCCGTCTGCTGCCTGGGCTTGCTGGGCAGTGGCTTCGGCGTGTTCGACCTGGGCGCGCATGCCTTGGACCGATTGATGGGCGGCACTTTGCAGGCCGGCGATCAGGCTCTGGATCTCTGCGGTAGCGCCAGCGGTGCGTTGGGCCAGGGAGCGGACTTCGTCGGCCACCACGGCGAAACCACGTCCTGCTTCACCGGCACGGGCCGCCTCGATGGCGGCGTTGAGGGCGAGCAGGTTGGTCTGATCGGCAATCGAACGGATCACCGTCAGCACGCCGCCGATGGTGGCGGATTCTTCGGCGAGTTTTTCGATCATCTGCGCATTCTGCTGCACTTCGCCCACCAGGGCATGCAGCCCGGTCAGGCTCAGGCCGATCACGCGTTGGCCCTGTTCCACCGCCTGACCGGCGCTGCGACTGGCGCCTGCTGCCTGGCTGGCATCGCCCGCGACTTGCTGGATGGTTGCTTCCAGTTCACCCAGCGAATCACGAATCTGCGCGGTATCTCCGGCCTGGCGTTCGGCGCCGTCGTGCAGGCCGCTGCTCAGTTCGGCCAGCGCACGGCTGCTGCCGACAACTTCCTCGGCATTGCCACGAATGGTGCCGACCAAGTCCACCAGGTAAGCCCGCAGACGGTTCAGGGAGGCTTCAATATCGTGCAGTTCGCGATTGGTCTTGCCCAGGGCGATCGGCTGGCTGAAATCGCCCTCTGCCCAGGTCGACAGGGCCGGTGCCAGGTTGGTCAGTACACGTGCCAAGCGGCGTTGCAGGGTGTCGATCAGCAGTGCGATCAGCAGGATCAGGCCGATCATCACGCCTTGCATCAGGCGCACTTCGCCCTGGATCTTGCCATGCTGCGCGCGCACCACAGGTTCCAGTCCGGCGATGGCGTGTTGCACGGTGTCGATTTTCTGGTGGGTCTGGGCGGCCAGGTCGGTGCGCTGCTGGATCTGTTCGCGGGTGCGCTTGAGTTCGGCCGGGTAACGGGTCAGCAGGCTGTTGAGCTCACGCTTGAGGTCGACGCCGGTGTCCTGGGCTTCGGTTTTTCCGGTGTTTTCCAGGCCCATCAGCGCGGAAAAGTCGTCGGCGCTGGATTCGGCGCTGGCTTTCACGCCCAGCAACGGCAGTTGTTCCAGCAGGTCAGCCTGGCTGCGAATGTTGCTGACTTCGCGTTCCACATCGTCGGCCAGTTCCGCGCGCCCGCTGGTGACCAGTTTGTCGCGGGCCAGAGACAGTTTGCCCAGGTGCTGGGACGCTGCCAGCAAAGGCGGTAGATAGCGGGCGGCCTCGGGAGAGTTCACGCTGATGGCGTACTGGCTCAACTGCTCCAGGTTCGCGCCCAATTCGCGCTCGGCCTGCAGCAGCAAGGCTTGCGGGTCGCCTGCCAGTTTGCCGGCTGCCAGCAAGGCGGTCTTGCTGAACGCATCCAGGTCCACCAGGCTGGGGCGCAGGTTTTGGGCAAGGTCCGCTGGCAGCTCATCCAGCTGCTGCAACAAGCTTTCGAGGCTCTGGCTGGCACTGCTCAGGCGTAGGGCGTCGCCACTGGCCAGGTAGTCGTCGATATTGCGCGCAGCCTGGTTCTGAAAGGTCTGCGACAGACCCAGGTAGCGCTCCATCAGCAGATAAGGCCGCTCCAGCGCGCGCTGCGACCACCACAGCGTCGCCCCCAGCGCCAGGCACACGGCCACCAACAGAAGGGTATTGAGATTGGTCAGCAGCTTCAGGCGCATGCGTGGTTTCAACCGACGACAAAAGATAAGTGCCTGAAGTTATTGCGTTTTCATTACAAGGTTATGACGGAATCGGTGGATTCTGGTGAAAAGATGGCACTTTGCTTTGATGTGCGCGCGGCCTGCACGCGGTTACGTCCGGCATCCTTGGCGCGGTACAGCGCCTCATCGGCCTGGGCCGCCATCATCAGGCTGTCGGAGCCGTCGCACAGCTCCACCAGCCCAGCGCTGAAGGTGCACCACAAATCCTGGGGTTGGGCGGGATAGTGGATTTCGGCAAAGCGCCCGCGGATTTCATCCAGCACTTGGCACGCCGATTCCAGATCGGTGTCGGGCATCACGATGGCGAATTCTTCGCCGCCGTAGCGCCCGATATAGTCAGTCTTGCGCAAGCGCTGCTTGAGAAACAGCGCCAGGCTCTTGATCACACGGTCACCCATGGGGTGGCCATGACTATCATTGACCCGCTTGAAGTGGTCGATATCCAGCATGGCAAAGCTCAGCGGCTTGTTCTCGCGGCGTGCGCGGAAGCTGCAGTCTTCGAGCAATTGCAGGATGTGGGTGTGGTTGTAAAGGCCGGTGAGGCTGTCGCGCACCATCCGTGCCTTGAGGTGGCGCGCGCGTGCCGCACGGTTGCGCACGGTGGTGATCAGGTGACGCGGCTTGATTGGCTTGGTGAGGAAGTCGTCACCGCCTTCGCTCATGGCGTCCAGCTGTTTGTCCAGGTCGTCCTCGGCCGACAGGTAGATGATCGGCACGCTCACATAACGGTCGTTATGGCGGATGACCTTGGCCAGCTCGGTGCCGGTGCACGCGGGCATGTACATGTCGAGGATGATCAGGTCGGGCTGGAAATCCGCCAGTTCGGCCATGGCCTGAATCGGCTCGATCAGGGAGCGAGTGACGATGCCGGCACTGTTGAGCAGACGCTCTGTGTGCAGCGCCTGGGCCCGTGAGTCGTCGATGATCAGCACTTTGTACGGTTCGTACTGGGCGACGCAGGTCAGCACTTCGATCTTTTCCAGCAGGCTTGAGGCTTCCAGCGTGCCGGTAAGAAATTCCTGGCCACCGGCACGCACGGCGGCGAGGCGGGTGGGAGTATCGGTTTCGTGCAGGCTGAAAAACAGCAGCGGCAGCTTGTGCTCCAGGCCTTCCTGGGCTTCGGCGGCGAGTTTGAGGCCCAGGCCGGTGCCGCAGAAATCCACATCCATCACGATGGCCGAAGGCAAGCGCTCGGCCATCGATGCGCGGAACGCCGCCACGCTGTCCAGGGATTGGGCGCTCATGCCAAAGAATTCCAGCTGCTTGGCCAGGCGCTCGGCGCGGTCGTGATCGGCCAGCATCACGTAGATCGGCTTGCGCATTGGCGGCAGAAAGGTTTGTTCGAGCTGGTCGCCCTGGCGCAGGCCGGTGCGGGACAGGCGCTGCATCAAGCGATTGAGTTCGGTGATCAGGTGGCTGCTCAGGCGGCCACGGTTCTCGTCCACAGCCTTGAGGGAGTCGCCGATGTGTCGCGCCAACTGGCTGTGTTCCGGCTGTTCGAAGCGCTCGGCAAAGCGCAGCAGGCGCAAGTTGGCCTCGCTGAGTTCGGCGAGGTCTGCACTGGACCATTCGCTGCGTTGCAGGCGCTGCCAGATCTCAAGAATTTGACGTGCCTGATGAATTACCCGCTGGGCAAAATGCTGCTTGAGGCGCTCACGGCTGGGGTCTTCTGGCTCGGTCATATCCTGACTACTAGTTAGGGCGCATGCTGAGGTCGACTGATGGCTCTATGCTAGCACCTCTTTTCAATGGGATGAGTGTCATACGTCAATAAACTGCGTGCCCGTCGCATTCAGTTGCTGACTGGGTGGTCGCGCAGCGTAAAACGCGTGCATCCTTTATAGTCGAACAGCCTCAGTGCGCCAGTTTGGCGAAAAGCCCCGCATGGGCGGGCACGATGGGGTAGGGTTGTGGTCGGAGTGTTTGAACGCACGCCATCAATTCAAGTGCATGAACTCAAGTGATTGAAAGGATATCGCCATGCTGGACTGGAAAAACCGTGCAGGCAGCGCCAAAGGCCCCGCGCCTGAGCCCAAGTCGACCAACCGCGGCTATTTTCGTACCGTGCTGATGAGCCGTGCCGTGCTCAGCGTGCTCGGCCTGTACTTGTTGGTCACCGGCGCCCTGGGCTGGTACTGGAGCGAAGAGCCGGCGCTGTTTCCGGTGCAGCAGAATGCGCAGCTTGCCGCCGAGAAGGAAGGCAAGCAGATGGTGGTGGGCTATACCACGGTCGAAACCCTCAAGACCGTAGTCGGCACCTTGCTGAACAAGCCCGGTGGCTACATTTCCAACGATCGCTTCCCGCCAGGCCTGTGGATGGACAACATGCCGAGCTGGGAATACGGCGTGCTGGTGCAGGTGCGTGACCTGACCCGCGCCTTGCGTAAAGACTTTGCCCGCTCTCAATCGCAGTCGGCCGAAGACGCGGATCTGGCCAAGGCCGAGCCACGTTTCAACTTCGACAACAAGAGCTGGGTGCTCCCGTCCAGTGAGTCGGAATACCAGGAAGGCATCAACTCCCTGAGTCGCTACGAAGCACGTCTGTCTGACCCTAACCAGCGCGGTGCGCTGTTTTATGCGCGTGCCGACAACCTGAACAACTGGCTGGGCGACGTCGCCACGCGCTTGGGTTCGTTGTCGCAACGCTTGTCGGCCAGCGTGGGCCGGGTGAAGCTGAACACGGCATTGAAAACCGAAGCCCTGGCGCCGGGTGAAGTGCCGCAGGTCGATGAGGAAGTGGTGGAAACCCCATGGATGCAGATCGACAACGTGTTTTACGAGGCCCGTGGCCAGGCTTGGGCCTTGTCGCACTTGTTGCGTGCCATCGAAGTCGACTTTGCCGACGTACTGGCCAAGAAGAATGCCACGGTCAGCGTGCGCCAGATCATTCGTGAGCTGGAAGCCTCGCAGGAGCCGGTTTGGAGCCCCATGATCCTTAATGGCAGTGGCTTCGGCGTACTGGCGAACCATTCGTTGGTGATGGCCAACTACATTTCCCGGGCAAACGCTGCGGTGATCGACTTGCGTCAGCTCCTCAACCAGGGTTGATGATGGACGCTACTCAAAAGGAGGCCGCGCACCGCGCGGCTTCCGATGCTGAATTGATCTGTTGGGTCGACGAGCAGGACAACCTGCTCGGTCACCTCGTCAGGTCCGATCTTCGCCAGCGTGGTCTGATCGGCCGTTGCACCTTCATATTCCTGTTCAATTCCAACGGTGAGCTGTGTGTGCATCGGCGCACCCTGAGCAAAGCCTTGTACCCGGGTTTCTGGGACACGGCGGCGGGCGGGATGGTGGCCGCGGGTGAGTCGTATGCCTTGTCGGCGGCTCGCGAGCTGGAAGAGGAGTTGGGTGTCAGCGGAGTGGAATTGGTCGAACATGACCACTTCTACTTCGAAGATGGCGACAGCCGGCTCTGGTGTAAATCCTACTCCGCCGTCTGGGACGGGCCGCTGCGTTTGCAGCCTGAAGAAGTCATGGAAGCGCGCTTTTTACCCCTTGAAACAGTCCTGCAGGAGGCTGCGCAAAAGCCTTACTGCCCGGATGCCCAGGAAGGGTTGCGCCGTTATCTGGCCTTGCGTCGCTAAAGTTGCATAAATTGGCGCCATTTGGCTCTTAGCAAGTCGGCTTTTTGTGGTTACACTGCGCGACTTTTCACCCGAACCACCTTGGCGGTTCGGTAGCGCTGCCCCTGCCTGAGTGGGGCTTCGCGGTCGGTACTCCCCTTTGCGGGTGCCGATCAGTCTTCATCCTCCCAAGAGGATTGCCGGTGGCCAAAAAAGCCGCATCCTTCGCCGCCCTTGGTGGCCTGGTATTTTCCACCGACGCAGGTCGACACTGCCCGGACTGTCGTCAGCCCGTGGATTCGTGTACCTGCAAACAGACCCTGATCCCTGAAGGCGACGGTATTGCCCGCGTGCGACGCGAGAGCAAGGGCCGTGGCGGCAAGACGGTGACCACCATCACCGGCGTGCCGTTGGCCGAAGAGGCCCTGAAGGAACTGGCCACGACGCTGAAAAAACGCTGTGGCACGGGTGGCGCGTTGAAAGACGGCGTCATTGAGATTCAGGGCGATCACGTCGAGTCGCTGTTGGCCGAGCTGATCAAGCTCGGGTACAAGGCCAAGAAGTCCGGCGGCTGAAAGCCTCTTCCGACCTGTGTCTAAACTCTGTCCTGCGCGTGGGGTCCTACCTTGCACGCAGGCAAATCGTCATTTTCATTCTTTAGACTGCGCCAGCCTCTGATAGGGGCGGTGCCTTCGACTTCATTTATAGGGGACTTCGATGTCCGTACGACGCACACGCAAAGACGATGGCAGCCAATGGACAGTTGCGGACAGCCGCAGTGTTTACGGGATTCGCCATTGGGGGGCCGGGTATTTCGCGATCAATGATGCCGGTCGCGTTGAAGTCCGTCCGAACGGCCCGAACAGCACGCCAGTCGACCTGTACGAGCAAGTCGACGAGCTGCGCAAGAGCGGCCTGTCGTTGCCGCTGCTGGTGCGCTTCCCCGACATCCTGCAAGACCGTGTACGCCAACTGACCGGCGCTTTCGATTCGAACATCGAGCGCCTGGAATACCAGAGCAAGTACACCGCGCTGTACCCGATCAAGGTGAACCAGCAGGAAGCGGTGATCGAAAACATCATCGCCACCCAAAACGTGTCCATCGGCCTCGAAGCCGGCTCCAAGCCCGAGCTGCTGGCCGTGCTGGCCCTGGCGCCGAAGGGCGGCACCATCGTCTGCAACGGCTACAAGGACCGTGAGTTCATCCGCCTCGCGCTGATGGGCCAGAAACTCGGCCACAACGTGTTCATCGTGATCGAGAAAGAATCCGAAGTTGAACTGGTGATCGAAGAGGCTGCCAGCCTCAAGGTCAAGCCACAGGTCGGCCTGCGCGTGCGCTTGTCGTCCCTGGCGTCGAGCAAATGGGCGGACACCGGTGGCGAGAAGTCCAAGTTCGGTCTGTCGGCGGCGCAGCTGTTGTCCGTCGTCGAGCGCTTCCGCGCCGCCGGCCTGGACCAGGGCATTCGCCTGCTGCACTTCCACATGGGCTCGCAGATCGCCAACCTGGCCGACTACCAGCACGGTTTCAAGGAAGCCATCCGTTACTACGGCGAATTGCGCAACCTCGGCCTGCCGGTGGACCACATCGACGTCGGCGGTGGCTTGGGCGTGGACTACGACGGCACCCACTCGCGTAACGCCAGCTCGATCAACTACGACATGGACGACTACGCCGGCGTGGTCGTGGGCATGCTCAAGGAATTCTGCGACGCGCAGAGCCTGCCGCACCCGAACATCTTCTCCGAAAGTGGCCGTTCGCTGACCGCCCACCACGCCATGCTGGTGGTGCAGGTGACCGACGTCGAGAAGCACAACGACGACGTGCCGGTGATCGAGAACAAGGAAGCCCTGCCGGAAACCGTGCAGTGGCTGGTGGACCTGCTCGGCCCGACCGACATCGAGATGGTCACCGAAACCTACTGGCGCGCCACCCACTACATGAGCGACGTGGCCACCCAGTACGCCGACGGCAAGCTGACCCTGGCCGAGAAAGCCCTGGCCGAACAATGCTACTTCGCCGTGTGCCGCCGCCTGCATAACTCGCTGAAGGCCCGCCAGCGCTCGCACCGCCAGGTGCTGGACGAGCTCAACGACAAGCTGGCCGACAAGTACATCTGCAACTTCTCGGTGTTCCAGAGCCTGCCGGACACCTGGGCCATCGGCCAGGTCCTGCCGATCCTGCCGCTGCACCGTCTCGACGAAGAGCCGCTGCGCCGTGCCGTACTGCAAGACCTGACGTGTGACTCCGACGGCAAGATCAAGCAATACGTCGACGAGCAGTCCATCGAGACCAGCCTGCCGGTTCACGGCTTGAACGAAGGCGAGGACTACTTGCTGGGTATCTTCCTGGTCGGTGCTTACCAGGAAATCCTGGGTGATATGCACAACCTTTTCGGTGACACCGACTCGGTGAACATCTACCAGCGTGAAGACGGTTCGGTGTACAGCGCCGGTATCGAGACCCACGACACGATCGAAGACATGCTGCGTTATGTGCACTTGTCGCCGGAGGAGTTGATGACGCATTACCGTGATAAATGTGCGAGCGCGAAGATCAGTGCCAGTGAGCGTACCCAGTTCCTGGATGCGTTGCGTCTGGGGCTGACGCGCTCTTCGTACCTGTCGTCATAAGTGACGTGACCCGGCTCTAATGGGGAGCCGGGCTTGTCGAACCGCCGCGATGGCGGTGTGTCAGTGCTGGAATGTTGTCTGACCCACCGCCATCGCAGGCAAGCCAGCTCCCACGCCGGGATCTTATTCTTTCAGCTACTACCTAGCCATAGCCCCTGCCGATTTAGGCGCCAGGCAATCGCCCAAAGGGTGAGACTGCGCACCGTCATAAACACCAGGAAGGTTATCCACAGCCCGTGGTTGCCCAATCCTTGCAACGCCCAGGCAATGGGCAGCACCAAAACCACCGTCAACAGCATGCCATTGCGCATTTCCCGCGCGCGCGTCGCGCCGATAAACAAACCATCCAGCAAGTAACTCCACACCGCAATCAACGGCAATACCGCGAGGTAAGGCAGGTAGATATCGGCGGTTTCTCGCACGCTGGGAATGTCGGTCTGCATGGCAATAAACAGGTGGCCGGCGACGGTAAACAGCAGGGCAAAGCCGACGCTGGCGATCAGCGACCAACCGCCGGCCACTACCAGCGAGCGGCGCAGCGCTTGGCGGTCATGGGCGCCGATGGCGTGGCCGCACAGGGCTTCGACCGCGTGGGCCAGTCCATCCAGGGCATGGGCAGTCAGCAATAGGCCGTTGAGCAGCAGCGCGTTGGCGGCCACGGTGGCGTCGCCCAGGCGGGCGCCTTGCACGGTGATCATGAAAAACACCGATTGCAGCGCGAGGCTGCGGATGAAGATATCGCGGTTGACCGCCAGCAGTGGTCGCCAGCTTGCCCACCATTTCAGCGCAGCCCAGGCGATATGGCCGGGGTAGGCGCGCAGGGCTTTTTGCGTCATCGCCAGGCCGAGCAAAGCGCCGGTCCATTCCGCCACGACGGACGCACGCGCCGAACCGACCACCCCCCAATCCAGCCCGAGTACGAACCACAGGTTCAGGGCGATGTTGACCAGGTTGGTGGTGAGCAGGATCGCCAAAGGCGCGCGGGCGTTTTGCGTACCAAGGAACCAGCCGACCAGCGCATAGCTGGCCAGCGCGGCGGGCAGGCCGAACAGGCGGGTGTGGAAAAAATCTTGGGTCAGTTGATTGAGTTCGGGAGACGGCTGCATCCATTCCAGGGCCAGATGGCTCAGCGGAATGCCGACAGTGCCCAATAGCATTGCCAGGCCCAGTGCGAGCAGCAGGCCTTGCAGCAGGATCTGCCGCAGCGCCGCCCCATCATTGCGTCCGGCAGCCTGGGCGGCGAAGCCGGTGGAGCCCATGCGCAGGAAACCCATGGCCCAGGCGAGAAAGGTATACAGGCTGGCGCCGACCGCGACGGCGCCCAACTGGTGCGCGTGGGGCAGATGGCCGATCACCATGCTGTCGACCAGGGCCACCAGCGGCACCGAGATGTTCGACAGGATCATCGGCGCGGCCAGGGCCCAGACGCGTCGGTGGGTGGGGCGGTGGCGCCAGTCGGTGAGTAAGGTGGGCATGCAGGCTCCTTGGGGGAGCGGCATTGTAACTGGCTGCCCTTGGCTGTGGGATTTGGCTTGATCCAGGATGACATCAGAACCAAACCACCCTCCGTCGGTCAATGTGACCAGCACCACATCGACCCCCCGCGGGCTGATATATAGTTCACCTCTCGGACCCCCTCACAACGAGTGCCCCATGCTTAACAAAGGACTGTTCCTTGCTTGCGCGCTGGCCCTGCTGAGCGCCTGCGATTCCTCCGATAAACCGGCGGCCCCAACCGCTCCCGCAGCGGCGACAGTGGCGCCCAAACCGGCCAAGGCCGCGGTGGATGTGGCGGCGCTGAAGCAACGTTACGCCGGACGTGAGTTGAGTGTGGTGGACGTGTCCGAAGTACAACTCGACGGTGCCAGCACGCTTTCCGTGAGTTTTTCCATTCCGTTGGACCCCGATCAGAAATTTGCTGACAAGCTTCACCTGGTGGACAGCAAGTCCGGCAAGGTCGATGGTGCCTGGGAGATCTCCGACAACCTGATGGAGTTGCGCCTGCGCCACCTCGAACCGCAGCGCAAACTGGTGCTGACCGTCGACGCTGGTGTGAAGGCCGTCAACGACAACAAGCTTGCCGCCGAGTACACCGCCCGCCTGGAAACCCGCGACCTGCAAGCCACTGTCGGCTTCGCCAGCCGTGGCACCTTGCTGCCAACCCGCCTGGCTGAAGGGCTGCCGGTGATCGCGCTGAACGTCGACAAGATCGACGTCGAATTCTTCCGCATCAAACCCGAATCCCTGCCCACATTTCTCGCGCAGTGGGGCCGCAACACCAGCCTGCAAAGTTATGAATCCCGCGAACTGCTGCCCCTGGCCGACCTGGTCTACGGCGGACGTTTCGACTTGAACCCGGCGCGCAACACCCGCGAGACCCTGCTGCTGCCGATCGCCGGCCTCAAGCCATTGCAGCAACCGGGCGTTTACCTCGCGGTGATGCGTGCCTCGGGCACTTACAACTATTCGCAGCCGGCCACGCTGTTTACCCTGAGTGATATCGGCCTGTCGGTGCACCGCTACGCCAACCGCCTGGATGTGTTTACCCAGGCGCTGGAAGGTGGCAAGGCGCTGGATGGCGTCGACCTTGAAGTGCTCGACGCCGAAGGTCGCGTGCTGGGCCAGGGCAAGACCGAGAAGGGCGGCCACGCCGAATTGCCATTGCCGAAAAAGGCCCAGGTGCTGCTGGCCAAGCAGGGGGAACAGACCAGTATGTTGCGCCTCGACAGCGCGGCACTGGACTTGGCCGAGTTCGACATTGGCGGCCAACCCTCCCACCCTTTGCAGTTCTTTGTGTTCGGTCCGCGTGACCTGTATCGCCCTGGCGAAACCGTGCTGCTCAACGCCTTGCTGCGCGACAAGGACGGCAACGCGGTCAAACCGCAGCCGGTGAGCGTCGAAGTGCGTCGCCCGGATGAGCAGGTCAGCCGTAAATTCGTCTGGGACGCCGACGCCTCCGGCCTCTATCAATATCAACTGCAACTGGCCGGCGAAGCGCCGACCGGGCGTTGGCAGTTGGTGTTCGACCTGGGCGATGGCAAGCCACAGCTCTATGAGTTCCTCGTCGAAGACTTCCTGCCCGAGCGCCTGGCGCTGGAACTCAAGGGTAGCGACACCGCGTTGAGCCCGGCGAATGACGCGGTGATCCAGGTCAACGGGCGTTACCTGTATGGCGCGCCCGCCTCGGGCAATCGCGTCAGCGGCCAAGTCTATGTGCGACCGTTGCGCGAAGCGGTCAAGTCGCTGCCGGGCTATCAGTTCGGCTCCGTGACCGAAGAAGAGCTGAGCCAGGATTTCGAACTGGAAGAAAGCGTGCTCGACGCCAAGGGCCAGGAAACGCTGACCCTGGAAAGCAAGTGGGCCGAGGCCAAGTCGCCGTTGCAACTGATCGTGCAAGCCAGCCTGCAGGAGTCCGGCGGGCGACCGATCACGCGGCGTCTGGTGCAGCCGATCTGGCCCGCCGAGCAGCTTCCGGGCCTGCGCGGGTTGTTTGACGGCCAGGAAACCAATGGCGATGGCCCGGCGGAATTCGAAGTACTGCTGGCCAACCAGGACGGGCAGAAACTCGCCGCGCAAAACCTCAAGGTGCGCCTGGTGCGCGAGCGCCGTGACTACTACTGGAACTACTCCGAGAACGATGGCTGGAGCTATCACTTCAACGAGAAATTCCTCAACCTCGACGAACAGACCCTGAACATCAAGGCCGGCGACACCGCCAAGGTCAGTTTCCAGGTGGAGTGGGGCCCGTACCGCGTCGAAGTGGAAGATCCGCAGACCGGGCTGGTCAGCAGCCTGCGCTTCTGGGCGGGTTACCAGGCTCAGGACAACACCGAAGGCGGCGCCGTGCGCCCTGATCAGGTCAAGCTCGCTCTGGATAAACCAGCCTACGGCGATGGCGATACGGCCAACGTGACCGTCACACCGCCGGCGGCCGGTAAGGGCTACCTGCTGGTGGAGTCTGCGGAAGGCCCGCTGTGGTGGCAGGAAATCGATGTGCCGGCCGAGGGCAAGAGCTTCGCTGTGAAACTCGATCCGAAATGGTCGCGGCATGATTTGTATGTCAGCGCCCTGGTGATTCGTCCAGGCGAGCGCAAGGCCAACATCACCCCCAAACGCGCCGTGGGCCTGCTGCACCTGCCGCTGGATCGCACCCAGCGCAAACTGGGCGTGACCCTCACTGCGCCGGAAAAAATGCGCCCCAAACAACCGCTGACGGTGAAGATCGCGGCTAAAAATGCCGACGGCAGCGTGCCGAAACAGGTGCACGTGCTGGTGGCGGCAGTGGACGTGGGCATCCTCAACATTACCGAATACCCGACGCCGGATCCGTATTCCAGCCTGTTCGGCCGCAAGGCCTACGGCGTGGACCAGTTCGACATCTACGGCCAGTTGATCGAAGCCGGCCAGGGCCGTCTGGCCAGCCTGGCATTTGGTGGTGACGCGGCGCTGGCCAAGGGCGGCAAGCGCCCGGACACCAGTGTGACCATCGTCGCCCTGCAAAGCGCGCCGGTAACCTTGAATGAGCAAGGCGAGGGTGAAGTCAGCGTCAACATCCCCGACTTCAACGGTGAACTGCGCCTGATGGCCCAGGCCTGGAGCGACGATCGCTACGGCATGGCCGAAGCCAAGACGGTGATTGCCGCACCGCTGATTGCCGAGCTGTCGGCGCCGCGCTTCATGGCGGGGGGCGACCAGACCACGTTGGCATTGGACCTGTCCAACCTGTCAGGCAAACCGCAGAAACTCGATGTACAGCTGAGCGCCGATGGGCAGTTGGAGTTGGTCAACAGCGGCGTGCAAAGCGTCGAACTCAAACAAGGCCAGCGCACCACCCTGCGGATCCCGGTGAAAGCCTGGGGCGGGTTGGGACAGGGCAAGGTCAAGGTGACAGTGAATGGCCTGGATCTGCCGGGAGAGAACCTGCCGCCGTTCACGCGCGAATGGACCCTGGGTGTGCGTCCGGCCTATCCGGCGCTGCTCAAGCACTATCGTGCGGTGCTGAAGGATCAACCGTGGAGCTTGCCGGCGGGGACGCTGGATCAGTTCGACGCCTCGGGGCGACAGGCGCTGCTGAGCCTGTCGAGCCGGCCGCCGCTGAACCTCGGTGCGCAAATCAGTGCACTCAAGGCCTACCCTTACGGTTGCCTGGAGCAGACTGCGAGCGGTCTATATCCGTCGCTGTATGCCGACGATGCGTTGCTCAAGCGCCTGTCGATCAAGGGCGAGTCGGACAGTGAACGTAAACGCAAGATCGAGCTGGGTATCGAGCGCCTGCTGGGCATGCAGCGCTACAACGGCAGCTTCGGGTTGTGGGGCGCGGACGGTGAAGAAGAATACTGGCTGACGGCTTACGTCACCGACTTCCTGCTGCGCGCTCGCGACCAGGGTTTTGCGGTGCCGCCTGAAGCCTTGAAAAAGGCCAGTGAGCGCCTGCTGCGCTACGTACAGGAACGTAACCTGATTGACGTCGACTACAGCGACAACGCCGACCACACCCGCTTTGCCGTGCAGGCCTACGCCGGTATGGTCTTGGCGCGTAGTCAGCAGGCGCCGTTGGGCGCATTGCGCAGCATTTTCGAACGTCGCAGCGATGCGCGCTCTGGCCTGCCGCTGGTGCAGTTGGCCATCGCGCTGCAGAAGATGGGCGACCAGCCGCGTGCGGACCAAGCCTTGCTCGCCGGCCTGGCGGCACAGCGCAATGCCAATGAATGGCTGGCCGATTACGGTAGCCCGTTGCGCGACCAGGCGATGATCCTGGCGTTGCTGGAAGAGAACGACTTGGCCAAGGGCAAGCGTGAGGAGCGTTTGTTTACGCTGTCGGATCAACTGGCGGCCAGCCCGTACCTGTCGACCCAGGAGCGCAATTCGCTGTTCCTGGCCGGGCGTCTCGGGTTTGCCAAGCCGGACTCGAACTGGCAGGTGTCATTGACGGGCAGTGGTGGTGTGCAGGAACTGAACAATCAACAGTCGACGCTGGAGTTGGAAGGCAAGCTGCTGTCCAGTGATTTGACCTTGAGCAATCAGGGCGAGACGCCGGTGTATCAGCAACTGACCATTTCGGGTTACCCACAAGTACCGCCTGCACCGGGCGGCGACAACCTGAGCATTCGCCGCGAATACCTGGGCATGAACGGCCAGCCGTTGAACCTGCGCAGCCTCAACAGCGGCGATCTGGTGTTGGTGCATTTGGCGGTCAGTGCCAAGCAGCGGGTGCCGGACGCGTTGGTGGTGGACCTGTTGCCGGCCGGCCTGGAGCTGGAGAACCAGAACCTAGCCCAAAGCGCCGCCAGCCTGGAAAACGCCAGCAGTCAGGTGAAGGAGTGGCGTGAGTCGATGCAGAACGCATCGCTCAAGCATCAAGAGTTCCGCGATGACCGCTACGTAGCGGCGATCAACCTGGAAGGCTCCGGCACGACGCACTTGCTGTACCTGGCGCGTGCCGTGACGCCGGGCACCTACCGCGTGCCACCGCCGCAAGTGGAGTCGATGTACCGGCCGAACTGGCAGGCGGTGGGTGAGACGCCGGCGGACCTGGTGATCAAGGGCGCTGATATTTCAATGTGAGATGGAGTCTAAATGTGGGAGCGGCGGTGCGACGATTCGACTTGCTCGCACCGCCGCTCCCACAGTAGTTTGGGGATACTCTGGGGTTAGTGGACGACCCAGCTCAGGAGCCACAGGCCGAGCAGTAGCCAGATGATGCCCATGATGATCGACGCCCGCATGAAGGCGCGCACTGCCGAGTACAGCAGCATCAGGCCGATGATCAGGGTGATGATGCTGATGATCGAGGTGTCCATGCCCAACGTGCGAGACAGGCCATCGATGAAGTTGCCACCCGCATTGGTCAGCGCACCGAACAGGCCGCTGAGCCCGTCGACGATAAAACGGATGATGGAACCGAGCGCCTGGCCCAACCATTCGAAAAAGCTTTCTACCTGCATATGTGTGTCCTGATGAGAAGGTGGGCGTGTCTGTGCCTTTGGTTGTTATTGCAACAGGCTAGTTCCCTACCAGCATAGAGGTTTGCCCGTTTGAGTTTGCGATTAAGTTGTGTCATTTGCGGGTGTACGCTCCCACATTTACTGCGCTGGGCTTTGGGGGCAGTGGTGTTGGTGGTGGTGTTGTTGTGGGGGGCGGATCGGGTTTGGCCGTTGCCGTTGCCTCAGGATGACCTGGCGCGAGTGGTGCTGGCCGAGGATGGCACGCCGTTGTGGCGTTTTGCCGATGCCAATGGCGTGTGGCGCTACCCGGTACAGACCCACGAAGTGTCACCGTATTACCTGGACGCATTGCTCACCTATGAAGACCGTTGGTTCTACCAGCACCCTGGCGTGAACCCGCTGGCGCTGGCGCGGGCGACCTGGCAGAACCTTACCGGCGCGCGCGTGGTGTCGGGGGGCAGCACCTTGTCGATGCAGGTGGCGCGGTTACTGGATCCGCATTCGCGCACCTTTCATGGCAAGTTGCGTCAGCTGTGGCGCACGGCGCAGTTGGAATGGCACCTGTCCAAGGCAGAAATCCTTAACCTCTACCTGAACCGCGCGCCGTTTGGCGGCACGTTGCAGGGCGTGGCGGCGGCCAGTTGGGCATACCTGGGCAAATCCCCTTCGCAACTGACTCACGCCGAAGCGGCCTTGCTGGCCGTACTGCCCCAGGCGCCCAGTCGCTTACGCCCGGATCGCCATCCCCAGCGCGCCCAGGAAGCCCGCGACAAGGTGCTGCGGCGCCTCGCGGAGTTCCAGGTGTGGCCACAGTCGGTCGTCGATGAAGCCCTGGAAGAACCGTTGCTGCTCGCCCCACGCCTGGAACCGAGCCTGGCGCCGTTGCTCGCGCGCCGCCTGAATCGCCCCGACAGCCCGCCGCTGATCCGCACCACCCTGGATGCCACGTTGCAACGCCGTCTTGAAGACTTGCTGCTGGGTTGGCGCGCGCGTCTGCCGGAACATACTTCCGCCGCCATCCTGGTGGTGGAAGAGGAAAGCATGGCCGTGCGCGCCTACCTGGGGTCGGTGGACATCAACGATGCCAAGCGCTTCGGCCATGTAGACATGATCAGCGCCTTGCGTTCGCCGGGATCCACCCTGAAGCCGTTCCTCTACGGCATGGCCCTGGATGACGGGTTGATCCACTCCGAATCCTTGTTGCAGGACGTGCCCCGGCGTTATGGCGATTACCGGCCGGGCAACTTCTCCATGGGCTTTACCGGCGCGGTACCGGCGAGTACGGCGCTGTCCAGTTCGCTCAACCTGCCGGCGGTGCAGTTGCTGGAAGCCTATGGGCCCAAGCGCTTTGCCGCCGAAATGCGCATCGGCGGCGTGCCTCTGGCGCTGCCGGCGTTGGCCGAACCGAACCTGGCGCTGATTCTGGGCGGTGCAGGCAGTCGTCTCGAAGACCTGGTGAGTGGCTACAGCGCCTTCGCCCGGGACGGCAAGAGCGCGACCCTCCGATTACAGCCGGACGATACGCTGAGGGAACGGCCCTTACTGTCGCCAGGGTCCGCCTGGATCGTGCGGCGCATCCTCAGCGGCCAGGCGCGGCCCGACCGCGACCCGCGTGCCGAGCTGGTGCAGCGCCCTGTACTGGCCTGGAAAACCGGCACCAGCTATGGTTTTCGCGATGCCTGGGCAATCGGCGTGGGCCCGCGCTATTTGATCGGTGTGTGGATCGGCCGCCCTGACGGCACGCCAGTGCCGGGCCAGTTCGGCCTGGCCTCGGCAGCGCCGTTGATGTTGCAAGTGCACGACGTGCTGACCAACCGTGACAGTCAGCGCGGCATCAGCGCCCCCGTCAAGCCGGTGCCGGCCAATGTCGGCGTGGCGGCGATCTGTTGGCCGCTGGGCCAGCCCATGAGCCGCAGCGATCCCAATTGCCGCCGCCAGCGTTTTGCCTGGACCCTGGATAACACCACGCCGCCGACGTTGCAGGCACTGGACCAGCCGTTGAGCGTGGGGTTGATGGAAAGCGTTTGGGTCAATGCCAAGGGCTTGCGGGTCGACGCCCATTGCCCTGGCGCCGAGCTGAAAAACATCGCCCTGTGGCCCGCGCCCCTGGAACCCTGGCTGCCACGGGTCGAGCGCCGCGAAGCACGCATCCCGGCCGCCGACCCCGATTGCCCGCCACCGGCGTTGGCCGCGTCGTCACCGCTGTCGATTGTCGGCGTGCGCGAAGGCGACCAACTGCGCCTGCCCGCCGCCAGCCAACAGGCCCTGCGCCTGAAAATCTCCGCCTTGGGAGGGAGCGGGCGGCGCTGGTGGTTCCTCAACGGCGCGCCACTGGGCGACAGCGCCAACCAGGACTTCATCAACGCCAGCTTCGAACACCTGGGCCGCTACCAACTCAGCGTCCTCGACGAAGCCGGCCAGACCGCCCGCCTAGAATTCAGCGTCATCGACTAGAGCCTTATCGCAGGCAAGCCTACCTTTTGATTTGCAAACCCATTCCAATGTGGGAGCGGGCCTGCCTGCGAAGGCGTCCTCAAGCACACCAGAGATTCACTTGCCTTAACCGCCAATCCCCCCGAAGCTACCCACCTTCAGGAGCCCCCGCATGAACCTCGAACACCTCACCGAACGCCTGCACCGCATTCGCGATACAAATAATTGGAAACAATTCCACAGCCCGAAAAACCTGGCCATGGCCGCCAGCGTGGAAATGGCCGAACTGGTGGAAATCTTCCAATGGCTGACCGAAGACCAGTCGCGTCAATTGCCAGCCGACAAACTCGCCCATGCCGGACAGGAAGTCGGCGATATCGTGCTGTACCTGCTGTTGCTGTGCAGCGAGCTGGGCCTGGACATGAACGAAGTGGTGCGCGCCAAGTTGGCCGACAGCGAACGGCGGTTTGCCCATGAGTGATCGTCATTTCGACCAACTCGCCACGCGTTTCGCCGAGAAAATCTACGGCGGTGCCAAAGGCGCGATTCGCCTCGCGGTGCTCCAGGCCGACCTGACCGAAGCGCTGCCCAAACGCCCCTTGCGCGTGCTGGATATCGGCGCAGGCCTGGGCCATATGTCGCTGTGGCTAGCCGAACAAGGCCATGAGGTCACGCTGGCCGAGCCTGCCGAGCCGATGCTCGAAGGCGCCCGCCAACGCTTCGCCGACGCAGGGCAGACCGCCACCTTTATTCATGCGCCCTGGCAAGACCTGCTTGGCCAACTCACCGAGCCCTATGACTTGGTGCTGTGCCACGCGGTGCTGGAATGGCTGGCCGAACCCCATGCGATCCTGCCGGTGCTGCACCAGCTCACGGTGCCGGGCGGCTGGCTGTCGCTGGCGTTCTACAACCGCGATGCGCTGATTTACCGCAACCTGCTCAAAGGCCACTTCCGCAAAATGCGTAAGAACGACATGGCCGGCGAAAAACAGAGCCTTACGCCGCAACAACCTCTCGATCCACGTGAGCTGGCGGCGCAACTCGAAGGCCTTTGGCAGGTCGAAAGCCAAAGTGGCGTGCGGGTGTTCCACGACTATATGCCAGTGGAGTTCCAGGCCCGCGCCGATTTGCAGGACCTTTTGGAGATGGAACTCGCTCACCGTCGTCACCCAAGCTTTGCCGGACTTGGGCGTTATTTACACTGGATCTGCCGTCCGGTTTAAGCGGCCCAGTCTGCGGAGGTCGAAATGCGTCGTCTCTGTTTGATCCTGTTGTGTCTTGGTCTGGGCGCGTGTTCCAGCCCAAACCCCTATGTTGCCGCTTCGGCGCCGATTCCTCCAGCGCCGCCCCAGGCTGCCACCACCTTTGATGCCAGCGCCTACCCGGCGCCCGTGCGCGACTATGGCGCCTACCGTAATTGGGCCTGGCGCAACGGCCAGCTGCCGGCGGGCACGGCCTGGGCCGACTCGGCGCAGATTGCCGAAGCGGTCAGCGGTGCCCTTGACCAACGGGGGCTGCGCCCGTTGCACGATAATCGTCCGGCAGACCTCTTTGTCAGTGCCGATGTGCGCCTGGAGAAGCGCCTCAAGCAGGTCCAGGATGACTACGGCTACGGTTACGGCGGTTACAACCGCTATGGAAATGGGTACGGCATGTACAACTCGGTGCCGATCGTGCGCACCTATGAAGTGCAGGTCGTGGTGGTTCGCGTCAATCTGTTCGATGCCCGCACCGACCAGCCGGTGTGGAGTGCCAGCGCGGAAACCGGCAGCCAGGGAAGTCTCAGTGAGCGGGGAGATGCTTTGCGCCAGGCGGTGCAAAAGGCAATGACAGCGTATCCTCCCAGTTAACGGCTACTCCCATCTTCAGTGCGGCTCGCTCTTTGGAGAACAATCATGTTTCGTCGTATCGCTACGCTTGCAGTTGCAGTGCTGCTGGGCGGTTGCCAGACCAGCCAGGTCAACCACGATTTTGACCCCAGCCGGGATTTCGGCGCCTACCGCAGCTGGGCCTGGAAAGACCCGGCCCTGCAATACCGCCCGGATGACCCACGCATCAAGAGCGACCTCACCGAACAGCGCATCCGCCAGGCGGTGGGCGAACAACTCGACCAGCGCGGCCTGCGCCCAGCGGCGCCGGGTAGCAAGGCTGACGTGAACGTGCAGGCCTACCTGATCGTCGAAGACCGCCAGCAACAAGTCACCACCAATTACGGCGGCGCCTGGGGCGGCCCATGGAATGGCTATTGGGGCGCGCCGATGTACAACGAAACGCGCAACATCAGCTACAAAGTCGCCACCCTCCAGATCGACCTGCTCGACGGCAAGGATGGCAAGTTGGTGTGGCGCGGCAGCGACGAACAGATAATGGCCGCCTCGCCCAATCCCCAGGATCGTGACAAGGCCATTCGCAGCACCGTCACTCGCGTCCTCTCCAGCTACCCACCCCGCTAAAACCCGGCACAGATTCTATGTGGGAGTGAGCAAGCCCGCTCCCACATTGGAACGAGGTCAGCCAATAAATCTCTGTCAGTCATTCATCTGGCGACTGGCCAGCCCTTGTCTACACTCAACACCAACTAAGGAGAGTAAGCGCTAAGGAGTGCCTGATGTCTCCCCGACTTGGTTCCAGTCAGCGTGGTGCGATTGGCCTGATGGCAGCGGGCACCCTGGCGGTGGCCTTGGTGTTTATGTTGCTGGCGGTGGACAGCGGTCGCCTCTACCTGGAAAAGCGCAAGTTGCAATCTATCGCCGACACTTCGGCCCTCGAAGCCGCCAGCCGTGGCGGCCTGTGCACGCCCACCACCACCGCGAATGACTATGCCAAGGAAAACGCCGCCCGCAACGGCTTCACCGTGGTCGCCGGCGACAGCAGCCGTGGGCTGGCCGTGACCTGCGGCACATTGGCCAGCAATGCCAGCAATATCCGTGTGTTTACCGCAGACGCCACCAAAAACGACGCCGTGCGCGTGGTCGCGACCCGCACCGTGATGGCGAGTATCGCCAGTGGAATCTGGAGCCTGTTTGGCGGCGCGCCTGTGGCGGCGCAAACCGTCCTGACTGCAACGGCGGTGGCGGCTTCTGCACCGCCTGTGGCGCAGCTGACGATCCGCACCGCTCTGGCATCGGTGAACTCGGGTAACTCTCCACTCTTGAACATGGTCATCGGCAATCTGTTGGGCGGTAGCCTGTCGCTGACGGCCGCGGGCTGGAACGGGCTGTTGACGACGAACGTGAACCTGCTCAGCTATCTGGATCAGTTGGCGATTGAATTGAACGTAAAGGCGGGTGACTACGATGCGCTGCTGAGCACCGCCGTATCCGCCAGCCAGTTGCTCGACGCCGCCGTGAAGGTCCTGCAAAAAAACGGCGCGGTCGCCACGGCGGTCATCAACGATTTGATTACAGTGAAGGCCATCGCGCCGAATACCCAGCTTCTAAAGGTTGGAGACTTGCTGAAAGTCGCTACCGGAACGCCGGCGGCGGCCTTGAACACCAGTGTGCAGTTGTTTCAGTTGCTGGAGACCGTGGCGCAACTCTCCAGTAGCAAAAGTGCGGTCAGTGCCGCAGCCCAGGTGAATATTCCGCTGGTAGGCACCGTCTCGATCCAGACCAAAGTCATCGAGCCACCGCAACTGTCGGCGATTGGCAATCCGGCAAAGGCCAAGGCGGGGCTTTTGAATAATCCGCCGACGGATCAGATTGTTGTGCGAACTGCCCAGGTACGCACGTTGGTCAAGATTGACGCGCCGATCATCAAGGCAGTGTCTGGGGTTACATCGATTCTGACCGGGCTGGCGACGCCGGTATCCAAGGTGGTCGGTGGTTTGTTGAACTTGAATCTTCTCGATGTGGTGGCCGGTGTCGTGTGCTTAGTGGGCTGTAATGTCGCTGACGTGGATATCAACCAGACCTTATCCATCTATATCGAGGCGGCCAGTGCAGAGAGCCACGTGACAGACTTCAATTGCGCCACGCCGGCCACTAAGTCGTTGACGGTGCGAGCCACCACTTCACTCGCCACCTTGGGCGTTGGTTACGTTGAGCCGGTGTCGGCCTTTTCATCGTCTGCGGCGGTCAATGTGCAGCCGGTGCGGCTGATTGATTTTGGCCAGCGCTTTTGCCTGCTGACATTGGTGTGCGGTCCGCGTACTGCCGGCGTCGGTGGCGGCTTGAATCTGAGAGCGTTGTCCACCGTAGGCGCGCAAACCAATACGTTGGTGTTTTCTCCGGTAAATGACATCAACGCGGCAACGATCTACAAAAGCCCACCCGGCACTGCCGATATCCTGTTCAGCCTGGGAAATACCCTGAACGGTCTGCAGGTCACCTACGTACCGCCAAGCGGCAGCACACCCAACCCGGCGAACGGCACCGTTACCAATGCGCTGGCGACCATCATCAGCTCGGTGGTCGGCCTTGTCCAAAACGTCCTGGCGCCGATACTCGACCCCATCGTCAACACACTGCTCTCGGCGTTGGGCATCAGCCTCGGCAACGCCGAAGTCGGCGCCAACCTCAGTTGTCACATGGGCCGCGCCTACCTGGTGATCTAGCTGATCGGCAACTCCACACAAAACTTCGCGCCTTGCTCTGCATTGGCGACGCTCAGGCGTCCGCCCATGTTTTCCACAATCCCGTAGCTCACCGACAACCCCAGCCCCGTGCCCACGCCAATCGGCTTGGTGGTGAAGAACGGTTCGAAAATCCGCTCCAGTAACCGTGGGTCTATGCCGCCACCGTTGTCCTCCACCCAGATCCGCACATGCCGGCTGTCATGCTCGCAGTGCACCGCGATCCAGGGGCGGAACTCAGGGTCTTTTTGCCGCTTGCTCAACAGCGCATCGCGGGCATTGACCATCAGGTTGATCAGCACTTGCTCCAACTGGTCGACGTGACCTTTGACCTGCACCTTAAAATCCGCCGGCGTGATGCGCACGTCCACACCTTTGCCGCGCAAGCCGTCACCGAGCAGCGACAGGGTGCCTTCCACCGCCTGCGACGGGTCGAAGGGCTGTTGTTCGATTTCCGAGCGGCGGCCGAACACGCGCATATGGTCGACCACGCGCGCTGCGCGCTGCACCTGGGTGTCGATGCGTTGGAGTTTTTCGGTGAGGTAGTCGATTTGCGCATCGCCGTTGCTCAGGCGTTTGAGCACATTGACGATAGCCATGCGCATCACATTCAAGGGCTGGTTGATCTCATGGGCGAGGCCCGTGGCCATTTCGCCGAGGGTGGCCATCTTGGCGCTTTGGGTCAGTTGCTGTTGGGAGCGGCGCACTTCGGTGTTGTCGCGGCCCACGGCTTGTACTTCCACCAGCGCGCCCTGCTCGTCGAACACGCCCCGGTCCGACCACACCCACCAGGCATGTTCGCGCCCGGGCAGTTCCAGGCTGATTTCGGCGGTGCTGACCGGGAATTCAGGACTCAACTGGCCGATGCGGTGCGCAAAGGCCTGGCGCTGTTCGTCCGACAGCCAATCCCCCAGGTTCAGTCCTGGCAGTTGCTCGGGTGGGCATTCCAGGTAGTTGGCCAGCGGTGTGTTGCCGAACGTCAGGGTCAGGTCCGGGCGGTAGCGGCAGATCATCGCCGGGGAGTCCTCGACCAGGATGCGGTAGCGCTCTTCGCTTTGTTTGATGTGCTCGGCGGCCAAGGTTGCGTCGGTGACATCCAGCCAGAGCCCGACGGCTTCCAGCGGCAGTCCAAGGTCATCACGCAGCAACTTGGCTTCATCCAGCAGCCAGTGGTAATGGCCCTGTTTGTCGCGCAGGCGGTAGCGACTGCGCACGCTACCCTCGCGCAATAGCTGGCGACTGCGCTCGAAGTACAGCTCACGGTCCTGCGGGTGGATCAGCGATGCCAGGCTGTCGTGGTTGCAGTCGGCCAAGGTCCAGCCCAGCAGTGGCAACAGACTGTCGCTGAAAAACGCCGGGTGCAGGGCGCCGCTGACGTAGCGCTGCACATAGATCACCGCGGGGGAACTGGCGATGAGGTTATCGAGGCGCGCATGGGCGGCGGCGGCTTGCAGTTGCTGGTTCTTGATGTCGCTGATGTCGAGCATGAAGCCGATCCAGCGGCGGTTATCACCGACCCCCAGCACTTGGCCTTGCACGCGATACCAGAGGGGCTTTTGTTCGGCGTCGCTGCGTTGCAGGCGTACGCTGGTCAGCAGCGGTTTACCCAGGGCTTGCAGGTCGTGCAGGCGGCTGGTGAGTGCCTGGCGATCGGCGGGGTGGATCAGCGCCAGCCACTGACTCAGCGCCTGGCGGGTCGGGCTGTCTTCCAGGCTGAGGCTGTGCAGCAATTGCGGGGCGAGCTGGATCTCCTGAGTGGCTGGCAGCAGTTCCCACCAGCCGGTGCCGAGTAAACCTTGCAGGGCTTCCGTGCGTTCGAGCTGTTGGTGGTAGCGTTGTTCACGCAAGCGGCTCAGCAGTGGGGCGGCGAGGGCGGCCGTGAGGTTCAGCCAGTCCCGCTCGCTGGTGTGTTGTTGGCCACTGTAGAAGCCGCAGAGCAACCAGGCGGCGACACCCTGGCTGTCACGGTAGGGCACCAGGAACCCATCAGAGTTGCCGAAAATGCTGTGCAGTCGCGGGTTGTCGTCGCGCCCTTGGGCCAGGCTCAGTGGCGTGTTGCCGCTGGCACTGTCCAGGCTGGTGCCCAGGTGCTGGCCGGCCTGCCACAGGGCCGGGGCGTCGTGGGCCGCATACTGGTTGTAGACCCGCCAACCCTGGTCATCTGCATCGAGCAACGCCAGGGCCACACAGGGGATTCGCCAGCGCTGGGCGAGGCTGCGCAGGTGCTCGTTGAGCACCTCGGGCAGGCGGGTCAGGCTGCACACCCGCAATTGCTCGCTCATCTGGCAGGCCAGTTGATGGTTCTGCTCGCGGTGCTGGGCCAGTTGCCTGCCGGCCAGCAAGTCGCCAACGTCCTGCAGGCGCAGGTACCAGCCGTCCTCCTCGGGTTCGATCCAGCCACGCGTGTGCAGCACTTGGCCGGTAGCGCCCTGGAAGTCCAGGTCCAGGCTTTGGTGTTGCCAATCAGCCGGGCTGCCTTCAATGCTCAGGGCGCTGCTGGCGCACAGCAGTTCACGCAGCAGCGGGCGCGGGTCGCCCACCCTGTAGGGCGTCAGTTGCGGGCTCAGCGTGCCGCCAACGCTCAACACGTGTCCTTGAGGATCCAGGCGCAAGTGCAGCCCGGGGATGGGCACGCCGGGCGTATCGAGGTGCGGGGCGCTGGTGCGGCCGAGCAGGCGCCCGAAGAGCTTGTCTCCAGAGGTCAAAACTTGAGACTCGAACGGGCGGTCAAGTTGGCCGGCAGATTTGGGACGGGGCCTATGCCCGGTACCACCAGTGCCGGGAATACAGAGTAAAGGTTGGTGGTGGGGTAGGTGATCTCCACGGTCAGCGTGGTGCCGTCGTAGGTGGTGGTAATGAAGCTGGAGGAGAACTGAAAGCTGGACGGGATCCAGTTCAATTGGTTGATCACCGTGGTTTTGGCGCGGTCTTTGACCTGGGTGGAGTAAGCGGTGCCGGCGGCCACCGGGTCCACGGACAAGGCCTGGCGCACTCCCTCCGCCGCAGCCTGGTTGAACGACTGCATCAACAGCAGCGGCAGGCTGTAGCTGATCAACCCATAGAACACCGCAAAAAAGATCCCGAAGACCAGGGCGAACTCAATCGCCGCCGCACCTTTTTGCTTTCTAGGCAGGCCTGTTTTCATGACTGCGTCTACCCTGACGGCTACTACTTGATATCAGCATAGAATCAATCAGCGAAAAGGGATGTTTTTTACGTGATCCATGGCGTGGTGATACTGGTCTGGCTGGGGCTCTGTGCATTGCAGGATATGCGTCAACGGCAAATCGCCAATGGCTTGACCCTGGGGGTGGCGCTGCTGGCGTTGGCTTACTTGGTGTGGAACGGCGCTACCTGGCTGGGAGCGCCCGCCAGTGAGGGGGGCTGGGCCTTTGCCGTGGCGCTGCTGCTGACCTTGCCCGGCTATGCGCTGGGCCGTTTTGGCGCCGGGGACGTGAAGCTGCTGGCCGCCCTGGCCCTGGCCAGTACGTGGGATGCGTTGTTGTGGTCTTTGATTGGTGCTGCGGTGTTCCAAGGTGGCTGGGTGCTTATCCGTCAACGGCTTAGGGCGCGTCAGCACAATGGGCTTACTGCAGCGTCAACCAAGCAGCCTTTTGCCCCCTTTGTACTGACCGGGTTTGCGCTGTATTGGCTTTGGATTCATTAATCGCACAAGGTTTCTATCGCTATGTACATAGTCGGAAAGTAGGTCTACGTTTATTGCATAGATATGTAGGATTCTTCGCCAAAAGGATAGGCCAATCTTTTGGTTTGCCAGGCATGGAGTAGCGCGTGAACAAGCTTACCTCGGCGGTAAAAGTGCTCGTCGTCGACGATCAACCTTTGATTGTGGAAGAGCTCTGTGAATTTCTCGAAAGCAGTGGTTACCGGTGCGTCCCGTGTGGTTCCAGCCGGCAGGCGTTGCAGCGCTTCAGCGAAGACGCCGAAATCGGGCTGGTGTTGTGCGACCTGCATATGCCAGACATGGACGGCATCGAGTTGGTGCAAGCCATGCAAAAAGTGGCCGGTAAGGCTCGGGCGTTTGAGGCGATCATGCTCACCGGACGGGCCGACAAACAGGACGTGATCAAGGCCCTGCGCACGGGGATCTCGGATTACTACCAGAAGCCGATCAATCTCGACGAATTGCTTGAAGGTCTCCAGCGTCAGGAAGCGGCATTGGAAGAGCGGCAGAAAGAGCTGCAACTGGGGCACTTGAACCAGAAGCTGCAATACCTCTCGGAATCCATCAATGACCTGTACCAGGATCTCGACAAGGTGCGCCGCAGCCCTGGTGCGGGGGGGACGGATGATGGTGAGCTGGTCGCCGAAGACGCCGGGTCTGTGGAGGTTCCGACTATCTTCAACCAACTCTCACCGCGCCAGTTGGACGTAGCGCGCCTGGTAGGCAAAGGCCAGACCAATTACCAGATCGCTTGCGAACTGGGGATCACCGAAAACACGGTCAAACTATACGTGTCCCAGGTGTTGCGCCTGACCCATATGCATAACCGCACCCAACTGGCGCTGGCCCTTTCACCGAGCAACTCGGCGATGCGTCAGCGGGTGACGGCGCACTAGTTATTACTCCCTCCGCCCGGCGATTTCCCGCCGACATCCTGTTCAAAGAACTCGGGAATCGGGTGCTTGTAACTGTCCAGCCACCGCTGCAAGGACTGCTCCCGTTCCGCGGGTGTGGCCCTTTGCGGCGTCGGCGAAGCCACCGGCCCGTTGATCTGCAGGGCCATCCAGTTTTCCGTTTCCGCCTGCTGCGGGGACGACGGGCCCGGTTCGATGGCCATTGCGGCCAGCGGTAACAGCGCCAGGCCGATCAGGTAATGTGCTTTCATCGATCACTCCTTACTTGAGACTCACAGGCAGGGCATCGCGGACCGCCGCTACTTTGCGCGCCGCCGCGCCAGCGCCCTTGAGTTTTTCCGCGCGGGCCTGGGCATCGGTGAACTGCTCGCGGCTCAGACCCAACTGGCTGACGACCTTGGCCGCTTGCCCCCAGTCGTCTTGGTAGATCAACAGCGTTACCAGGTTGACGGCGGCCAACGGGTCGCCCTGCTTGAGTTCGATGGCCGTCATGAATTCAAAGCGCGCGTCTTCCAAGCGCAATTGGTTGAGGTACACCACGCCCAAGTCATTGCGGATCTTTTCGTCAGTGGGCGCCAGCTGCGCCGCCCGTTGCAGGTGGGTCATGGCCAGGGCGTTGTTGCCCTTGGCGGCCGCCAATTGCCCCAGGCCGTGCTCGCCTTCGGCAGTCATGCAGGTGCCGAGCAGGCTGCGGTACAACGGTTCGGCTTCGCTGCGCCCGAGCAGGCGGTAAGTGCGGGCCTTGCGTTGCCGCACCTGGGGCAAGCCGTCGGGCAGGCTTTGCAGGTTGGCCAGGCTGGCGTGCAACTTGCCTTCGTTGGCCAAATCATCGGACAGGTTGAGCGCCAGTTCCTGCTCCGAACTCGGCTTGGCGCAACTGCCCGGTGAGGTCAACGCTGCCCAGGGTGATTGGCCATTGGTGGCGCAGCCGCTGAGCATCAGCAGGGCCAGGCCGGCAATCAGTACTTTCATCAATGTCTCCTCAAAAGTGACTCAACGCGCGGGCGATGCCGATGAAGGCCGGGCCGCCAAGCACAATCAGCAAAGCGGGGAACAGAAACACCATCATCACCACCGACATTTTGGCCGACATCTTCGAGATGTATTCCTGCAGGCGGGTCAGGCGGCGGTCGTCAAGCAACTGCTTGAGGGCCAGCAAGGACTTCATCGCGCCGCCGCCCTGGTGGATCAACTGCTGGAGGATGATGCAGGTGTCGGTGAACTCATCCACTTCCAGCAAACGGGCGGTCTTGCCCAGCTCTTCGCCAAGCTCCAGCCCGGAATCGACCCGTGCCAGGATCAAGCGTAATTCGTGTGTCAGCGCGGGAAGCAGGCGCTGGGCTTCGTTGCTCAGTACGCGCAGCGACTGTTCAACCGCCATGCCGGACTCGAACAGAATGCGCAGCAGTGGAATGAAGGTTGAGACCTCTTTGGCGATGGTCTGCTGGCGATGCTTGGCGGCAGCGGCCAGCACACGTTTTGGCAGCAGGTAGCCAATGCCCAAAGCAAACATCGAGGCAATCCATACCGGGGTTGCGTGGGGGAAGAGCAGTTGCTGGCCGAGGAGGGTCAGGCCCAGTGACACGATAGGCGTACCGATCTGGAAGGCTGCGAACAACGAGCGCTGACTGGCTTTGCGCCAACCGACCCGGTTGAGCAGGGTCTGCGTCTCGTTGTCCAGACTGACCGAGCGCTGTGCCAGGGCGCTGCCGCCCAGCTGGCGCATAAGGCTGCCGAGCCGGTCTTCGCCGGCCATCCGCCCCTGCAAGCGTTCCGCCACTCGCCGTTCGCGCCGGCGGTTCTCGAGCAATTGGCCCCCCACCAATACCGCAGCGGCGAGGAGCAACAAGGCGCAGGCCAGAAGTGCCATCTCAGACACTCCTCAGCATGCGCCACATGACAAAGGTGCCGCCCAGGTCCATGGCCAGCGCGCTGAACAGCATGATGCGCCCCGTGTCGTCGTTCCACATGGTCATCAAGTAGCTGGGGTTGACCATCATGAAGTAACCCACGATCAGCACTGGCAAGCCGCCCAACACATACGCGGTCATGCGCGTTTCGCCAGTCATGGCCTTGAGTTGACGGGCGCCCTGTTCCCGCTCGCGAATCATTTTGATCAGGTTTTCCAGCAACTCGCTGGCGTTACCGCCATAGCGGTGATTGACCTTCAGGCCAAGTGCGAACAGGCGGAATTCGTCCTGTTCGTAGAACTCGGCGAAATCGCTGACTGAATCGGGCAGGCTCACCCCCATGCGCACGTTGCGCTGCACTCGTCCCATGGCGTCCTTGAGGGGCGCTTCGACGCCCTCGATCCCCCCCAGTACGGAGTCGGCCAGGGTTCTGCCGGATTTGAGGCTACGGACGCTGTGGTCCAACAACTGCGGCAATTGCTCAACCATACGCTGCACGCGGCGCTGATAACGCCAACTGATGTACACGCGAAGTAGCAGGGGTGGCCCAACGATCATCGCGATCAGGCCCAGCCCGTCCGCGAGCAGCCAGCCCAGCAGCACGCCGACCACCCAGGCGCTCAGCCACAAGCCCAGGCGGTCCGTGGGTTTGCCCAGCCCGGCGCGCTGGAACATGTGCTCAAGGCCGGTCCAGGTGGTACTCGGTTCCTGGGTCTCGGGCTGGCCGTCGCCGAGCCGTTCCAGCACGCGGTCCGTCCGGGCCTTGCGCAGGCCATGGTGAAACTGCCAGAACGACAGGGCGATCAGCAGCAGGCAGATAAGCAACAACACCGGTCCTGTCATCCAACGCTCCCTATGACTGCAAGGTCGATTCGCGGCGCAGTTTGTCGCCGGCCGGGTTGAGGGCTTCGCGCAGGAAACCGAAGCCGGTGCGCCGGTCGAGGCGGAACAGGGTATTGGTGACATACACGTCATCGCGCACGCCCACGACTTCGACCACCTCGCTCACACAGCGACGGCCATCGGGCATGCGTGTCAGTTGGATGATCACGTCCAGCGCGGCGCAGATCATCTGGCGCAGGGTTTTCTCCGCAATCACCCGGCCAGTCAGCCCCACCAGGGTTTCCAGGCGCAGCAACGCATCCTGGGCATTGTTGGCGTGCACGGTGCTCATGGAACCGTCGTGGCCGGTGTTCATTGCGGTCATTACATCGAGCACCTCCACACCGCGGATCTCGCCCAGGATGATGCGATCGGGGCGCATCCGCAGGGCGTTGCGGATCAGGTCGCTGGAACGTACCTCACCGTGGCCTTCGGCATTCGGCGGGCGGGTCTCCAGGCGAACTACATGGGGATGACCCAACTGCAGTTCGGCCACGTCTTCGATGGTCACCAGGCGTTCGTGGGGGTTGATCAACTGACTGAGAATGTTCAGCAACGTGGTCTTGCCGGTGCCGGTGCCGCCGCTGATCAGGATATTGCAGCGCTTGCCCACGGCCTCCTGGAAGAACTCGAAGATGCTCTGATCGATGGTTTGCATGGCGACCAGGTCGGTGCTTTTGAGCATGTCCTTGCGGAATTTTCGAATCGACAGGCAGGGCCCATCCAGGGCAATCGGCGGGATGATCGCATTGACCCGGCTGCCGTCGGGCAAGCGCGCATCCACCATCGGCGAGGACTCGTCCAGGCGTCGGCCCAGCGGTGCGAGGATGCGCTGCATCACGCGTTCGACGTGATGATCGTCAATGAAACGCAAGTCACTCTGGTGCAGCAGGCCGTCACGTTCGATAAACACCCGGTGTGGGCCGTTGACCAGGATCTCGGTCACCGACGGGTCACGCAGCAACACCTCAAGCGGGCCGAAACCGGTGAGTTCATCGACGATTTCTTCGGCCAGGCGTTCCATCTCATAGCGCGAAATCGCCAGGCGCATGCGTGTGATGTACTCGGAGACCTTGTCGATGACAAATTGCGCCAGGGATTGGCGAGTGCCTTCGAGCAGGTTCTTGCCCGACTCCTCGATGGCGTCAATGATGTAGCGATGCAACACCAGTTTGAGGCCGTCGTTATCGGTGCTGCCGCTTGTGCTGCGGGCGGGGCCGCCAAATAATTTTTCGCCGTTCATTGTCCTGATCCCAGGAGGCGTTCAAACCAACGCATTGACGGTTTTGCAAGCCCCTCAGAACGTTTAGCCAGGAGCTCACCCAACGTGCGCACGGCTTGGGTCAAGGGTTCGCGTGGGGCCAGGGCAAACAGGGGCTGGCCCTGGTTTTTCACATTAAGGCGCAATTCCGCGCTCAGGGGCAGTACGGCGATGCACGCAAGACCGAAGCTTTTTTCCAGGGCTTCGATGTCCGGTGCGCAGGCTTTGATGTAGCGGTCTACTACCAGTTTGGCATGATCAAGCTTCATGCCTTTTTCGCGCCAGCGATTGAGCACTGCGAGGTTGCGCCGGCAGTCCAGTACGCTCTGGTCGGTGCACCACAGCAGTTTGTCGCAGTGGCTGACAAAGGTGCGCAACGCTTCGCTGTCGGGCTGCCCGGTAATGTTCACGACGATATGCTGGAAATGTTGGCGCAGTGCGCTGAGCAGCATGAACAATTCGGCGGCGCTGGTCAGTTTGAGCGGTTCATCACCGGTGGCGTACGCCAGGATGCGCAAGCCGTCCAGCGCTGTGGTGAAGGCGCTGTTGATCAAGGTGGAATCGAGGCGGCGCAAATGCCTCAGCGCGTCGCCGAAATTGAACGTGCTTTCCAGGCCGAGCAGCGCCAGGCTGTCACTGCGTGGCAGGCCCAGGTCGAGCAGCAACGTTTGCTGCCCGCTTTTCTGCACCACCAAGGCCAGGTGCGTCGCCAGCATCGCTCCGTCGGCATTGCTCTGGGTGCCAAACAGCACGGTCAGGCCGCCCAGTTGCGCGCTGTGGGCGACGGCTGGCAAGCGCTTGCTTAGGCGTCGCACCAGGCCGGCCACTTCGCTTGAACGTGAGCCGTAGGCCACGAAGTCGCGGGCGCCGGCGCGCATGGCGTTCAGGACCAGCTGGTTATCCATGCCATCGCCCAGGGCAACCACGGCGAGCATCGGCTTGGCCTCCAGGGCACCTTCGATCAGTGCGCTCTGGGTCACGAGGTTCTCACGGTCCAGGCCCACGAATACCAGGTTGGCGAAGGTGACGTCGACCAGCGCGAGCAATTCGTCCAGGCTGCCGGTACCGGCGCTCACGACCTGGCCAAGGGGCGCCAGGGCGCCCTGCAGCCACTCCAGGTCAGTGGTGTTGCGGGTGATGGCGAGAAAGGTCTGGCTCAGGCTATCGCTCATTGGGAAAGTCCACTACGGCGGTCGAAATTGCCGTTTTCCAGGAAAAACAACCGGTACCAGTTCGGGTCGTAGCTGCGCAGTTTTTCGCCGGGCAAGGACGGCAGTTGGGCGTTGGCGGCCAATGGCTGTACCAGGTGCGGTGTGACGATCATCAACAGCTCTTTTTCTTCGCGGCTGATATTGGAGTCGCGGAAAAACGCCCCGAGGATCGGGATATCGCCCAGCCCTGGAAACTTGTTGATGGTGGAGCGGTTGTTGCTGCTGATCAGGCCGCTGATCACAAAGCTTTCACCATCGGCCAGGGACACGCTGGTGTCGGTACGGCGCACCGTCAGGGCCGGCACCTGGATGCCTTGGATCTGCACGGCGTTGCTGTAGTCCAGCTCGCTGACTTCGGGTGCGACCTTGAGGGAGATGCGGTTGCGGTCAATCACTGTCGGCGTCAGCGTCAGGCGAATGCCGAACTCCTTGTATTCGATGGAGATCGTGTCGCTGCCTGCGCTGGGCACCGGGATCGGCACCTCGCCGCCAGCCAGGAAGGAAGCACTCTGGCCGCTCATGGCCACCAGGCTGGGACGTGCCAGGGTATAGGCGAAACCACTGCGCTCCAGCGCGTTGATCATGGCTTTGACCCGACCGCCACCGAAACCGACGTTGAAGCCTTCAGTGTTTACCGGCAGCTTGAAAACGCCTTCCGAAGGGGACAGCAGGTTGGGGCTGCCGAAGAAAAAGTTTGCGCCTGAGCCCAAAAGTCGGGTGCTGGCTTCCTTGAGCTTGGTACGGCTGACCTCGACAAAGCGAATATCGGTTTGCACCTGGCTGGGCAGCAGAGGGTCTTCCGACGGCGACAGCGACAGGCTGGTCAGCGCCGAGGTGGCCTTGCCCTTGACGAACACCATGCTCTGGCGCGGTGAACGGGCGCAGGCGGTCCACACCAACAGGCTGGTGGCGCCGGACGAGACGCCGGTCAGCAGGAAATTACGGTCGCCATTCACGCGCACATCGGCGATTTTCGGGTCGCCGATGGCCAGCCGGGTGATGGCCACGGGCGATTGCAGCTCTTGTTGCAGACCTTCTCCTACCTCGACCACGGCAGGCAACTGACCCAGGGCGCTGCAATTGCCTGGCGCCGCCAAGGCCACGCCGAGCGGCAGGCTCGACAGCAGGAAGGCCCAGGCCATTTGCGTGAACACGGGTGCGTAGCGCTGGCTCATTCAAGGCATCCTTGTTCGATTACGGGGTGAGGGGAGCCGCCTGGGCACCGCGAATGACTTCAATGCCACGCCGAACGCCAGGCTCACTTGCGGCGGACGTGACTCGCTTGGGCGGCCCGGTCAGGGCCAGTTGCGTGAATTGGTAGAGGTCGCGGTTGGCGCTTTCCAGCCTTTGTGATGCGTCGCTTTCGCCGGCCCAGTAGCGGCTGAGCAGTTGCTCCTCGGCGCTGCGTACGGCCAGGCGCAACGTGCCTGCTTGGGCGGCGAGCATCAGGCGGCTCAATAGCGGCTCCGGCACCGCCAGCACCACGGTGCGCGCGGCGGCCCGACGTTGTGCTGCCTGGGCGCGTTCTTCGACCGTGGCCGGCGGTGGCACCGCGGGGGTGCCATCGCTGGCCAGGCCCAACTGGTCGCCAACGCTGAGCAGGCGCATCGCTGGAAGGACGATCTGAGCTGACTGTTCGGCGTTGCTGGCATCCTGGCGCAGGAACAGCAATACATCCACGTAGTCCCCGGGGGTCAATTGGCCTCCGGCGCCGCTCACCTCATCCACCGCCACGGCCAGTGCCCGCTCGTTCGGGCGAATCATGCGAGCGAGCGGACCGCCGCTGCTGAAGCTTTCTTCGGTGAGCCAAGTGCCCGCCCCCAAGGTGCGAAGGGGGATACGACCGATGGCTTGGTCAAGCTGGGACAGGCTGCCGGCGGGTACGGTACGCAGTTTTTCTATGGCCAGGTCAGCGGCGGTCAGTGGCGTAAAGGCGGACACTTCGTGCACCAGCACCACCACCGGTTGGCGGGTCTGGTCTTCAACGGCAGCGACGGTGTTATCCACGGAAACGACAGGTGCAACGGGGGCGGCGACGGGCTCCGGTGCGCGGCTCAATACAAGCCCCCAGTACCCGGCGATCAATGCCCCAATCAGCAACAAGCCGGCCAGGACCATGCTGATGCGACTGTTCATGACGGCTCTCCCTTTCCCCGTTGCACTGCATGCCCGTTTAATCCAATCGGGTTAATCCGCAACCTGGCTGTAATGAACATCTAACGATTTGGCTATTTGAAGGTAGCTCAGCTAGGACAAAATGCCATTAACCCGGAAAAAAATTATCTGAACTGGAAGCGCAACCGTTTAAAGGCCGGGGTCATTGCGTCAACTTTGCGACTAATACTTTGTGATTAATCCGTTCTTACAGTTGTGAGCCCGAGGTTTGTTGACAATGCTCTAACGGCACGCCGCGATCATCTGGTACTAGAGCCGTTCCGGCTTTTAAAGGCGTTTTAGGGAGAAGTCTCATGTTCCTTGAGCTGATGTTGAAGATGTATGTCCAGACCCAACTCTTTTTTCAACGTAAAGATGGCGCGTCGGGTATTGAGTACGCGATTATCGTGGCAATGGTTGCACTGGTGATCGTGGGGGCCGGTACAGGGCTTGGAGATAAGATCAAGTCTATCTTCGATAGCGTCGCGACTAAAATGACGACGTGAACGCCCCTTTGTACATGTGGAAACTGCCTATCAAAGTTCTTTCTGTTCAGGTACAGCCATGAGCGCCTCTTCGCCTAACCGCCAGCAAATTCTTTTGGTGGACGACGAAGAGGACGCCCTGATCGAACTTGCCGAGTCCCTTGAAAATGAGGGGTTTGTCTGTTTTACCGCCACCTCCGTCACCTTCGCCCTGCAAGAATTGACACTCCACCCCGATATTGCCCTGGTCATCACCGACCTGCGTATGCCCGAAGAAAGCGGCATCTCCTTGATCAAACGCCTGCGTGAGCACACCTCACGTTCTCACCTGCCAGTGATTGTGATGTCCGGTCATGCCGAGATGGATGACGTGAGCGATATGCTGCGCTTGCAGGTGCTGGACTTGTTTCGCAAGCCGATCTACCTGGTGCGGTTGATTGATACGCTGAACAACCTGTTTCCCCTGCCGAAATCCAGGCTGTAGGCGCCAGGCCGGCGCCTACAGGGCGGGATCAGAGCTGATAACTGAAGCTCAACGTGTACCGTGGCCGCCGGTTGAAGCTGTCCAGCGCGATATCCGACATCGGCTTGGCCGCTTCCAGGGCGATGTTGTAGTACTTGTTGTCCCCGAAGCGCAGCCCTACGGCAGCCGATGACATATCGTTGCTCTTGACTGGCAGATCGTTGAACCAGCTCTTGGCGCGGTCGAACACGACATAGGGCTGCAGGATCCTCACCCAGTCGCCGGCGCGGTTGTAGCTGTAGTTGAACTCATAAGCCACCCCCCAACCCTTGTCACCGGAGCCTTGATCGTCAGGGTAGCCACGACCGAAGTTCTGCCCGCCGAACGTGGCGCGTTCGCTGTCGGGCAGGGTGTCATTGCTCCAGTAAAACGCGCCCGACAGTACGCCTTGCCAGTTATCGAAGAACTTGTCGCTTTGTACGCCGGACAGGCGCAGGCGGAAAAAGTCCAGGTCGGGCTTGAGCCCTTCAAAATCACTGTGGGTCCTGGCGCCCAGGCCATTTATTCCCTGATACAGGCCGGCGCTGAGGATACGCAGTTGGCGGGTGTCGGATTTGCGCCAGTCACCTTCGAACGCCAGGGCACGCAGGTTGGTTTCGATGTCGAAACGTTGGGGGTAACCCACGAGTTTGTAGCGTGTGGTCTGGTCCACTGCGTAGAGGCGCGTACCGAGGGTCAGCGACTCAGTCGGAGAGGCTACCAGCGGGTGGCTGAGGCCGATGGAGTAGCGATCGATGGACTGGTGCGGCTTTAGCTCGAAGCCGCCGTCCAGTTGCAGGTTGGCGTTGGGGTCGGCGCGGTAGCGTTCGGCGGCGAGCGCCAACTGGGTGCCTTCGGCATTGATGAACTGGCTGTAGCCCACGCGGTAGTAGTGCTCTTTATCTTCGCCAGGTGGGAACAGCCCGCTGATATTGAGCTGCTCGCCCATTGAGGTTTGGGAGTTGCTTGTGCCAGTGAGCAAGGCCTGCAGGCCACCGCGGTTGTCATCGGTCATGCTCATGCTGCTGGTGAAGGGCTTGCGGCTGGCGGTGATCTGCATGCGTGTGCCACCGTCGGTAGTGCCTGGCGGCGGTACTTGCGCTTGCAGGGTGACACCGGGGATACGGCCCATGAGCGTGGTGTAGCGCTCGAAGGTTTTGCGAGTCAGTGGGCGTTCGGCCAGGAGTTTATTGGCCAGTTTGTCGACGTAAGCCGAGACCGAGCCGATATCGCCACTTTGCTGGTAGTCCTTGATATAGCCTTCCACCAGCACCACGCGCACCAGGCCATTTTCGAAGTCTTGCTGGGGCAAGAATGCGTAGGACAACAGATAACCGTCTTGCTGGTAGCGACGTGTAATGCCACGGGTGGCTTCGATCAGTTGCGCCAGGTTGGTCTCATGGCCAATCAACGGTTCGTAGGCCTTGGCGGTCTCGGCGAGCGGGTAGACGGTGCCACCCTCGATCTGCAGCTTGCGAATCGTGACCTTGGTGTCCATCAACAGCGGCTGGCCCTGAGTGGGCGGAGCTTCGGGCACCTGGGTTTGCGGCGTGACCGGTCGATAGGCGTCGGCGGGAAGGTTGGGCACTGGCAAGTTGCGAATGGTGTCGTTGCTGTTGAGGAAGTTGGGAAGGGTCTCGGCCTGTGCGTAGGCACTGAGGGTAAGCACTAACATCGGCGTCAACACGCGCATAGGACACTCCATGGTCAACTGCAGCAGCGTTTCGGGCCCGCCGGGTTCTGGGACTCGGTTCGGGAGGGCATGATTCCAGCCCCATAAAAAAGACGAGAGACTTATTGGGGTCTCTCGTCTCAACCAAGCGTAGGCGCTGTAGGGGAGGCCGTCTAATCGGCCAGGTGCAATTCTATTTTTTGCCGGTCAGGCCGTTCAGTAAGCCGCCCAGCCCACTGCCGGTGTTGGTGTTTGCACTGCCACCCGCCGAGGCGTTGGCGCCTACGTTCAGGCCGCCAAGCAGGCCTCCACTGGTGCCGGTGCCGCCTGTGACCAACCCACCGACCGAGCCTACGGTGCTGCCCACCGCACTGACGGTGCCTCCGAGGGCATTGGTGATCGGGTTGGCGTTGGCGGCTGTCAGGTTGGCACCGATACCGCTGACGGCGCCGCCCACTTGTGTCACCAGGCCGTTGACCGGCGCGCCGATGCCCGTGGTGGTTCCGATATTTTGCGTCAGGCTGGCGACGCCGGAGGTCACTGGGTTGAGGGCCGCACCGACCTGAGTGGCCAAGCCGGCAACGGGCGATGTGGCTGCCGTGTTGCTGATGCCATTGCCACCGATGACCGTGCCCAGGGAGGCAACAGTGCCGCCGAGGGCGCCACCGGTTACACCGGCGGCACTGACAGTGCCATTAGTGTTGCCGACATTCAGACCGTTACCGACGTTGGCGATCAGGCCGCCCACCAACTCGGGCAGGCCGGATTTCGCGCCGCCGCCCGCTGGGGCAACATAGCCGCCGGATTTGTCGAGCACGCCACCGACGCCGGTCAATGCGCCACCTACGATGTTGGTAACCGGATTGCCGGTGCCGCCCGCGCTGGCGACCTGGCCACCCAGGCCGGTCACCGTCGAGCCGACTTTATCCAGCAGGCCATTGACCGGGTTGCCAAGGCCGGTGGCCTTGCCGAGGTTGCCGGTGGTGTTTTCCACCAGCGAGACCACGGGCACCAACACTTTGCCGCCGACCGTGTTAGTGAGAGAACCCAGCGGTCCGGTGGTGCTGGCGGTGCTCAATGTATCGCCCAGCATGGTGACGGTCTGACCTACCTTGTCGACCAGGCCGCCGGCAGCACCGCCGACACCGCCGGTCAAGCCGCCCACCACTGGAATACCGCCCAGTGTGGTCGACAGGGATTTGCCGGTGGTCGAAAGGCCGTCACCCAGGTCGGCAACGCCGTTACCGACGCCCGCCACGGTGATGCCGAGGGAGTTGCTGTTGGTGCCCAGGGAGCCCAGGCCGGCAGTCACGCCGGTACCAATGCTGGTGACGGCGTCGCCGGTAGCGGTGACGAGACCGCCAGCGGTGGTGCCGACGATGGGAACGTTGTTCAAAGTGTCGCCAAGGTCGCCAACCGCAGCACCCACATTACCGACAGTACCGCCCAGAGTGCCGACAATCTGGCCAGTCACCAGGGGAGTGGTTGTCGAGCCTGTGCCACCGCCTGTGCCGCCACCAGTACCTCCGCCAGTACCGCCACCGGTACCGCCACCAGTGCCACCGCCGGTACCGCCACCAGTGCCTCCGCCAGTACCACCATCTGTGCCTCCGCCAGTACCGCCACCAGTGCCACCACCGGTTCCACCATCACCGCCACCGGTGCCACCACCCGTTCCCGCACCCGCATCCGGTGAGGACGATGCCACGCTGGATTTATGCCCACCACCACCGCTGCTGCAGCCGCCGAGTGCCAGTGCTACTGCCAGGGCCAGCGCGGTACTTGCTTTCCAAAACACTACTTGAGTTTTCATGATTGAGTTCCTTGCACCTGTACAACCTTGGTTGTCTTCAAACACTCACTGCTTCTCGAGGTCGTGATGTGTTTGTCCGTGTGGCTATAACAGCCCCGGCGGTGCCTCCTCTCAATGCTCTACTTGGTATTAACGATTTATATACCGCAGCAGTGTATCGGCTAAGCGACTAATGCCAAGGGTGTAAGGGGAGGATGTATCAAGGTATTTATTTATTAAAAAACAATAAGTTAAATAAAAAAGCGGACTTAAAAAAGTCCGCTAGTACTTAGGGTGTATATATACAATTAATCAGTTTATTTCAGGCGATCGGTTGCCAGTTGCCAACCATATGTTCAATACCGCCCGCGCCTTTTAACCACAACTCGCCGCTGGACCCGGCGGCACTGGCCAATAACGTTACTTCTCCGGGCAGGCGCACGGGTTTTTTGAACTCAACGCTGATCTCGATATTGGCGGCGGGCAAGTGTTCGCCAAGGGCGGCGAGGGTGTGCGCCTTGTTCCACAGCCCGTGGGCGATGGCTTGGGGAAAACCGAACAGCTTGGCGGTCAAGGCGCTGAGGTGGATGGGGTTGTAGTCGCCGGAGACCCGGGCATAACGGCGGCCAATATCGGCGGGGGCCTTCCAGCGGGTCAGTTCGCTGACCTGAGTGGGGGCGGGCTGGGCGTCATCCTCGGGTTCACCTTGCAGTTTTACGCCGCGGCACAACATGCGGCTTTCGGCTTCCCATAGCAGGCCGAGTGAGTCCTCGACGGTGGTGATCAGATCAAAGGTCGCGCCCTTGGGGTGGGGCTTGAGGTTCTGCGTGTGGACACCGACGGACAATTCGCTCACCCCACCCAGCGGGCGATGAATGCGGATGCGGTTACTCAGGTGAATCAACCCCAGCAGTGGGAACGGAAAGTTTTTGTCCGTCAGCAACTGCATCTGCAATCCGAACGCCATGATATGGGGATACGTCGCCGGCAAGACCGGGCTGTCGGAAAAACCGCAGACCTTGCGATACGCCGCCACGTGCTTGGGATTGATGCTCACCCGACAGCGCAATCCCTGTTCGGGCAACGTGCTGCCGGTGATCTTGCGTTTGAGCGCTGCGCGCCAATACAGCGGCGGCAAAAAGGGAGTAGTGCCTAGCGTCTTCCATTGCATGCTTATGCTCCCAAGAGGCTTTGCCCACACACCCGCAACGCTTGCCCGCTGACCGCTCCGGAACCCGGTTGGCCCAGCCAGGCCACGGCCTCTGCGACGTCTTGCGGCAGGCCGCCCTGGCCCAACGAACTCATGCGCCGCCCGGCCTCACGCAACGCGAAGGGGATATGCGCGGTCATCTGGGTTTCGATAAAACCGGGGGCCACGGCGTTGATACTGATACCGCGTTCCTTGAGCAACGGTGCCCACGCTTGTGCGAGGCCGATCAACCCGGCCTTGCTCGCGGCGTAATTGGTCTGCCCACGGTTGCCGGCGATGCCGCTGATCGACGCCAGCAACACCACGCGGGCGTTGTCATGCAGGGTGCCGCTGTCGAGCAGCGCCTTGGTCAGCACCTGTGGCGCATTGAGGTTGACCGCCAGCACCGCGTCCCAGTATTCCGGCGTCATGTTGGCCAAGGTTTTGTCACGGGTAATCCCGGCGTTGTGCACCAGAATGTCGAGGCCATCGGGCAACTGTTCGATCAATTGGCTGGGAGCGTCTTCAGCACAGATATCCAGCGCGACGGTGCGTGCACCCAGGCGCGCGGCCAGGGCTTCGAGGTCGGCCTTGGCCTGGGGCACGTCGAGCAGGATCACTTCGGCACCGTCGCGGGCCAGCGTTTCAGCGATGGACGCGCCAATGCCACGGGCGGCGCCGGTGACCAGTGCCTTGCGCCCGGCCAGTGGCCGCGTCCAATCCTCAACCGGAGTGGCGCACGCTTGCAGGCGAATCACTTGGCCGGAGATATACGCACTTTTCGGCGAGAGAAAAAAGCGCAGCGCGCCTTCCAGTTGGTCTTCGGCACCGTCGCCGACGTAGAGCAATTGCAACACGCCGCCATTGCGCAGTTCCTTGGCCAGCGAGCGGCTGAAACCTTCAAGAGCGCGCTGGGCGCTAGCGGCAAACGGGTCGCTGAGGGTTTCCGGCGCGCGACCGAGGATCACCAGATGGGCGCTGTTATCGAGATTTTTCAGCAGCGGCTGGAAGAACTCACGCAGTTGTTTAAGTTGGTCTGTGTGTTGCAAATGGCTGGCGTCGAACACCACGGCTTTCAGCTTGGGGCCGTGGCCGGGAATCCACGTCGACGTCTCGCTGCCGTACGTGTAAATGGCGTCGGTGAGTCTGTTGGCAAATGCCTGCACATGGCTCACCAGCGCACCGCCGCCCAGCAGCAGCGCACCTTCCACCGGACGCAGGCGCCCGGCTTGCCAGCGTTCCAGGCGTACCGGTGACGGCAGGCCAATGGCGGCGACCAGGCGATGGCCGAGGCTTGAGTTGGCGAAGTCGATATAACGGTCAGACATGGAACGCTCTCCGAAGGCTGGGGTTCAAAGGGTTGACCACCCCAGGGTGGCAGTCGTTCGATTGAGCCTAGGCTAGGCTTGGTGATTCCACCCACAACCATCAGGGAGCTTTCCATGACTCAATTGCGCCGTGTAGCGATCATTGGCGGTAATCGCATTCCTTTCGCCCGCTCCAACGGCCCCTATGCCACGGCGAGCAACCAGGCGATGCTGACAGCTGCCCTGGAAGGCCTGATCGAACGCTACAACCTGCACGGCCTGCGCATGGGCGAGGTGGCTGCCGGCGCGGTGCTCAAGCATTCCCGTGACTTCAACCTGACCCGCGAATGCGTGCTCGGCTCGCGCCTGTCGCCGCAGACCCCGGCCTACGACATTCAACAGGCGTGTGGCACGGGGCTGGAAGCGGCGTTGCTGGTGGCCAATAAAATCGCCCTGGGCCAGATCGAGTGCGGGATTGCGGGTGGAGTGGACACCACCTCCGACGCACCCATCGGTGTGAATGAAGGCCTGCGCAAGATCCTGCTGCAAGCCAACCGCAGCAAATCCATGGCAGACAAATTAAAAGTCCTGTTACAACTTCGTCCCCAGCATCTGAAGCCGGAGCTGCCGCGCAACGGCGAACCCCGCACCGGCTTGTCCATGGGCCAGCACTGTGAATTGATGGCACAGACCTGGCAGATTCCCCGTGCCGAGCAGGACCAACTGGCGCTGGAAAGCCACCAGAAAATGGCCGCCGCCTACGCCGAAGGCTGGCACAACGATTTGCTCACCCCGTTTCTGGGCCTGACCCGCGACAACAACCTGCGGCCCGACCTGACCCTGGAAAAACTCGCCGCCCTCAAGCCTGCCTTCGAACGCAGCGACAAGGGCACGCTCACTGCCGGCAACTCCACGCCGCTCACCGATGGCGCCTCGCTGGTACTGCTGGGCAGTGAGGCCTGGGCCCAGGAGCGTGGTTTGCCGATCCTGGCGTATCTGCGCGATGGCGAAGCGGCGGCAGTGGACTTCGTCAACGGCGCCGAAGGCTTGCTGATGGCGCCGGTGTACGCGGTACCGCGCTTACTGGCGAGGAATGGTCTGACGCTGCAGGACTTCGATTACTACGAAATCCACGAAGCGTTCGCTGCCCAAGTGTTGTGCACGCTCAAGGCCTGGGAAGATGCGGACTATTGCAAGACGCGTCTGGGACTTGACGCGCCCCTGGGCGCCATCGACCGTAGTCGACTCAATGTGAAAGGCAGCTCCCTGGCCGCCGGGCACCCATTTGCCGCCACAGGTGGACGTATCGTCGCCAATCTGGCCAAGTTGCTCGACGCGGCAGGCAAGGGCCGAGGGCTGATTTCCATCTGTGCAGCGGGCGGGCAAGGGGTGACGGCGATTATTGAGCGCTGAAACTGGCATATTGGATGCATTCTTAAGTGATCAACGGTCGGTAGCCCCTCCCACCGGCGAGCTGATTGCCGTATAACGAGTGCCATACGCGTATTTGGTAATAAAGGACCCACAATAAAAGCTGATGAAGACTCCTAAACGCATTGAACCCCTGATCGAAGACGGTCTGGTCGACGAAGTGCTGCGCCCACTCATGAGTGGTAAAGAAGCAGCTGTTTATGTGGTGCGCTGCGGCAACGAATTGCGTTGCGCCAAGGTTTACAAGGAGGCGAACAAACGAAGTTTTCGTCAAGCGTCCGAATACCAGGAGGGCCGTAAGGTCCGTAACAGCCGGCAGGCCCGGGCCATGGCCAAGGGGTCCAAGTTCGGCAAGAAAGAAACTGAAGATGCCTGGCAGAACGCCGAAGTCGCGGCGTTGTTCCGCCTGGCCGGTGCGGGCGTTCGCGTGCCCCAGCCGTTCGACTTCCTCGAAGGCGTATTGCTGATGGAATTGGTGGCCGACGAGTACGGCGATGCGGCACCGCGTCTGAACGACGTGGTACTGGAGCCGGACCAGGCGCGCGAATACCACGCCTTCCTGATTTCCCAGATCGTGCTGATGCTGTGTACCGGTCTGGTGCACGGTGACCTGTCCGAGTTCAACGTGCTGCTCACGCCAACCGGTCCGGTGATTATCGACCTGCCCCAGGCGGTAGATGCTGCGGGTAATAACCACGCTTTCAGCATGCTGGAACGGGATGTGGGCAACATGGCTTCCTACTTCGGGCGCTTTGCTCCGGAGTTGAAGAAGACCAAGTACGCCAAGGAAATGTGGGCGCTGTACGAAGCCGGGACCCTGCACCCGGCCAGTGTATTGACCGGCGAGTTCGATGAGCCCGAAGAGCTGGCGGATGTCGGCGGTGTGATTCGTGAAATCGAAGCGGCGCGGCTGGATGAAGAGCGTCGCCAGGCGATTCGGGCGGAGGATGAAGCGCCACAGAGCAAGAAGGCGGAAGAACCGCCACCGCCTTGGATGCAATGATCTTTGGGTAGATGAAGCGCAAAAATGCGGGAGCGGGCGTGCTCGCGAAAGCGGAGTGTCAGTCGATACGTGTGCTGACTGATCCACCGCCTTCGCGAGCACGCCCGCTCCCACATTGGGTTCGCAGGTATTCAGATAGATTCCATCAGGCGCAGCAGCTACCGGACGCCAACTCCTTGAGAATCGGACAATCCGGCCGATGATCGCCCTGGCAGTGCTCCACCAGGTCCTGCAAGGTATCGCGCAGTTGCCCCAGTTCCAGAATCTTCTGGTTCAGCTCCTCGATATGCTGGCGCGCCAAGGCCTTCACATCGGCGCTGGCCCTTTGCCGGTCCTGCCACAGGGTCAGCAGCTTGCCCACCTCTTCCAATGAAAACCCCAGATCCCGCGAGCGCTTGATAAACGCCAGGGTGTGCAAGTCATCCTGGCCGTATACGCGGTAGCCACTGTCGGTGCGATGGGCGGCTTTGAGCAGGCCGATGGATTCGTAGTAACGAATCATCTTGGCACTCAACCCACTCTGGCGTGCGGCTTGGCCGATGTTCATGGGCGTTGATCCTCCAGGTGCTCCGGTTTCCAAGTCTTCAACAGTAACGCATTGCTCACCACGCTGACGCTGGACAAGGCCATCGCCGCGCCGGCCAGCACCGGGTTGAGCAGGCCGAACGCCGCCAGGGGGATGCCGATCAGGTTATACACAAAGGCCCAGAACAGGTTTTGGCGGATCTTTGCGTAGGTCTTGCGGCTGATCTCCAGCGCGGCCGGCACCAGGCGCGGATCGCCGCGCATCAGGGTGATACCGGCGGCGTGCATGGCCACGTCGGTGCCGCCGCCCATGGCGATGCCGATGTCGGCAGCGGCCAGGGCCGGGGCATCGTTGATGCCGTCACCGACCATGGCCACCACGCCGGTCTTTTTCAGCTCTGTAACAGTGGCGGCTTTGTCGGCGGGCAATACTTCGGCGTGCACGTCTTCGATACCCAACGCCTCGCCCACCACGCGGGCACTGCCGCGATTGTCACCGGTAAGCAGGTGGCTGCTGATGCGCTGGGCCTTGAGTTGCTGCACCGCTTCCAGCGCACCGGGTTTGAGGGTATCGCCAAACGCGAACAGCCCAAGCACTCGGGGTTGTGCGCCTTGCTCGATCAGCCAGGACAAGGTGCGGCCTTCTGCCTCCCAAGCCTTGGCGGAGTCGGCCAGATTGCCTGCGCTCAAGCCGCTTTCTTCCAGCAGGCGACGATTGCCCAAGGCCAATTGCCGGCCATCCAGCGTGCCGGCAATGCCGCGCCCGGTCAGGGATTGGCTGGCCGTCACGTCGGCCACTGCCAGACCTTGTTCGTTGCAGGCATCCAACACGGCCTTTGCCAACGGGTGTTCGCTGCCGCGTTGCAACGCCCCGGCCTGTTGCAGCAACAAGGCCTCGTTGCCATCCACTGCCGTCAGGTGGGCGATCTTCGGCGCGCCGGAGGTGAGGGTGCCGGTCTTGTCGAAGACCACGGCGCTCACTTCATGGGCGCGTTCCAGGGCTTCGGCGTCTTTGATCAGGATGCCGTGGCGCGCGGCAACGCCTGTACCGGCCATGATCGCGGTGGGTGTAGCAAGGCCCAGGGCGCAAGGGCAGGCGATCACCAGCACGGCGACGGCATTGATGATCGCGGTCTCGAGGGGCGCGCCATACAGCCACCAGCCCGCCAATGTCACCAATGCCAGCACCAACACGGCTGGGACGAACACCTGGCTGACTTTATCCACCAGTTTCTGGATCGGGGCCTTGGCGGCCTGGGCGTCTTCAACCAGGCGGATGATCCGCGCCAACACGCTCTCAGCGCCGAGGGCCAGGGTGCGTACCAGCAGGCGGCCTTCGCCATTGATGGCGCCGCCGGTGACGTTATCGCCGGGTTGTTTGGGGACGGGCAGGCTTTCGCCGCTGATCAAGGCTTCGTCCGCATGGCTTTGTCCTTCGACCACTTCACCGTCTACCGGGAAGCGTTCGCCGGGCTTTACCAGCACGAGATCATTGAGTTTCAGGGCATTGATGGCGACATCTTCTTCACGGCCTTCAATCACCCGAACCGCCCGCTCCGGACGCAGGGCTTCCAGGGCGCGGATAGCGCTGGCGGTCTGGCGCTTGGCGCGGCTCTCCAGGTATTTACCCAGCAGCACCAGGGCGATCACGACCGCGGAGGCTTCGAAGTACAGGTGCGGTGCCATGCCGGGGTGCGCGGTGAGCCATTCATAAATACTCAGGCCGTAACCGGCACTGGTGCCGATGGCCACCAGCAGGTCCATGTTGCCGGCACCGGCACGCACGGCTTTCCAGGCGGCAATATAGAAGCGTGCGCCGAAGATGAATTGCACGGGGGTTGCCAGGGCAAACTGTGCCCAGGCGGGCAGCATCCAGTGCAGGCCGAACGGCTCCACCAGCATCGGCAGCACCAGCGGCAATGCCAGCAGGATCGCCAGCAGCAGCGACCAACGCTCGCGTTGCAGGCGCTGGGCTTGATTCGCGTCGGTGGCCTTTTCGCTCTGGGGGAGGGTGGCGGTGTAGCCGGCTTTGTCGACGGCGGCGATCAGCACGCCCGGGTCCATCTGGCCGAGCACTTCAACGTGGGCGCGTTCGTTGGCCAGGTTGACGCTGACGCTTTGCACCCCCGGCACCTTGCCCAGTGCACGCTCGACCCGGCCGGCACAGCTGGCGCAGGTCATGCCGCTGATGGGCAGGTCAAAGGTGGTGGATCCATTCATGGGGCAGTCCTCCAAGAGAAGTTGCCCCTAGGATCAACCTTGACCTGTGGGGAAGGTCAAGCGCCTTTAATATTCCAATGCGGCGGGCTTGAGATACATGCCATCCGAGCCTTGGGCAATACGCAGTTTGCGTACATCCCCGGCCTTGAGCGTAATGTTCTGCGCCGGCGGCGCCAGCATCCCCGGCAGGCAGCCAGGGGATTGGCCCGGCAGCAGCTTCAGGCGCAAGGACAGGTTTCCCGCCGGCAGGTTGAACGAAGTGGCCTGTTCCTGGAACAGCCGGCCTGCCAGCTGGTCATTCAGGTACAGGCCGATTTCGCAGTTGGTCGGCACTTCCAGGCGTTCCCTGGAAATGATCAGCACCGCATAGTCTTCTGCGGCGAGGGCTTGGGGCGCAGCGGCCGACAAGCTCATCAGGCCAGCAAGGGCAAAAAACGACCAGCGCATGGCGAATGCTCCGTGGTGTGAATCAAAGATGGGTGAAGCTTGGCCTTTGAAGCGGCCAAATACCAGCCCGGCAGATGTTTTCAGAACTTGACCTTGCCATCGTGACAAGGTCGAGACTGGGTCCAACCTCATCAAAGGAGTCATGTCATGCAAGTATTCAGCGTTGAAGGAATGACCTGCGGCCATTGCGTTCGAGCGGTGACCCAGGCAGTGCAGAGCCAGGATCCGGCGGCCAGTGTGAAAGTCGACCTGGCGGCAAAGGAAGTGGGCGTCGAAAGCCGTTTGTCTGCCGAACAAGTGATCCAGGCGATCACCGAAGAGGGCTACAGCGTCAAGCTTGCCTGACGCGGATAAATAGTTAGCGAGCTATCGTGTTCAATGCGCCCAAGCGCGGCTAGACTATCGGGCTGCCGTCTCACTTGGGTGCCCGATGAACCTCCGCATAATTCTGATTCTGGGTGCCTTGAGCGCCTTCGCGCCATTGGCGATCGATTTTTACCTGCCCGGCTTTCCAGCCATGGCCAAGGCCTTCGCGACCGATGAAAAACACATCCAGCTGACCCTGGCGGTGTATTTCGGTGGGCTGGCCCTCGGTCAGTTGATCTATGGCCCACTGGCTGACCGCTTTGGCCGCCGCGGCCCGCTGCTCAGTGGTGTCACCCTGTTTACCCTTGCGTCCTTTGCCTGCGCCTTTGCGCCGTCCCTGGAATGGCTGATCGGCGCGCGTTTTGTGCAGGCCCTCGGTGGCTGCGCCGGTATGGTGATTTCCCGCGCGGTGGTCAGTGACAAATGCGATGCGGTTGGCTCGGCCAAAGTGTTTTCCCAGTTGATGCTGGTCACCGGCCTGGCGCCGATCCTCGCACCGCTGGCCGGCGGGCTGATGGTTGGGCTGTGGGGCTGGCAGTCGATTTTCCTGGCGCTGTCGATCTTCAGCGTGATGGCGGCCATCGCCGTGGCGGTCGGGCTGCCGGAAACCTTTCCGGCCCACCAGCCGCGTCAGCCGTTGTCCGGGTCGCTGCGTCGCTATGCGGCGTTGTTGTCGGACCGGGTCTACCTGGGCTATGCCCTCACCGGCGGTATCTCGATTGCCGGGATGTTTGCCTACATCGCCGGTTCACCTTTCGTCTTCATCCAGCTCTACGGCGTGCCGGCTGAGCATTACGGCTGGCTGTTCGGTTCCAATGCCGCAGGCTTTATCCTGGTGGCGCAGGTCAACGCGCGGTTGCTGTCCAAACGCGGCCCGGCGTTCCTGTTGTCGCGCAGTGTGTGGGTCTACCTGTTGGCGGCGTTGAGCTTGCTCGGTATTGCATCGTTGCGCACCGATGCGCTGTGGCCATTGCTGGTACCGCTGTTTATCTGCATTGCCAGCCTGGGCTGCATTTTGCCGAATACCTCGGCCTGTGCCATGAGTGGGCAGGGCGCACGGGCCGGTAGCGCCTCGGCGTTGCTCGGTTGCATTCAGTTTGGCGTCGCGGCGGGGGCGGCGTCGTTGGTTGGGGTTTTGCACGACGGCACGGCGATGCCGATGGCGATGGTCATCAGCTTGTGCGGTGTGTTGGCGGTGACGATTGCGATGTCAACCCAGCGCCTGCAACGTAAACGGGCGTTGCAGGCTCAGGTCTGAACAGCGGGTCAGCCAGCGGCGGAGCGTTGCTGACTGTTCGGAAAACGGTGGGGCGCCTGGATACGGGCTTGCAGGGTGTCGGCAAAGGCACGGGCTTCGGCCTCGGTGCGGAAGGTGAAAGCGTCTTGGTCGAGACGGACCTGCCATTTATTGCCTGCGGATTTTGCTAACGCTTTTATCAGGATTTTCATTGCTGACTTCCTCACGTAAAAGAATCGTGGCAAAGGCGGCCAATATAAACCCGAATACGCTCACAAATATGACAAAGGTCAACTCTCTGACTAGCGGTGTCGTCCATTACTCACATGAATAATGGACGACCCTGACAGCTAGTTGTTCAGAAGCCTTCCAGCACGATCTTGCCCTTGGCTTTGCCGCTTTCCAGCAGCGCATGGGCACGCCGCAGGTTTGCGGCATTGATCACACCGAAGTGCTCACCCACCGTGGTTTTCAGGGTGCCGGCGTCGATCAGTTCGGCCACTCGGTTGAGCAGGTTGTGCTGTTCGATCATGTCCGGGGTCTCGAACATCGAGCGCGTGTACATGAATTCCCAATGCAGCGACAGGCTCTTGCGCTTGAGCTTGCTGACGTCCAGCGTCTTGGGATCGTCAATCAGCGCCAGCTTGCCCTGGGGCTGCAGGGCTTCGACCAACTGGTCCAGGTGATGATCTGTCTGGGTCAAGCTGGCGACGTGGGTCACCTGCGGATGGCCGGCGGCTTTCAGCGCATCGCTCAGCGGTTGGCTGTGGTCGATCACCAGGTCGGCGCCGAGGGCTTTGGTCCACTCTTGTGTTTCCGGACGCGAAGCGGTGCCGATCACTTTCAACCCGGTGAGTTGGCTGGCCAGTTGAGTCAGGATCGACCCCACGCCACCGGCGGCACCGACGATCAACAGGCTCTGGCCGTTGTCCTGTTGACCTTCCTGCACTTGCAGGCGTTCGAACAGCAATTCCCAGGCGGTGATGGCGGTCAGCGGCAACGCGGCAGCTTCGGCAAAACCCAGGCTTTTCGGCATATGCCCGACGATGCGCTCATCCACGGTATGCAGTTCGCTGTTGCCGCCCGAACGCACCAGGGAACCGGCGTAAAACACGTTGTCACCCGCCTTGAACAGCGTCACGTCGCTGCCGACGGCCTTGACCACACCGGCCACGTCCCAACCCAGTACCTTGGCCGCACCCTTTTCCGGGGCGACGTTCTGGCGAACCTTGGTGTCCACCGGGTTGACCGAGATGGCTTTGACTTCCACCAACAGGTCACGCGGGCCGGCGACAGGCGCTGGCAGTTCGATGTCTTGCAGGGCATTTGGATCGTTGATCGGCAGTGAGGCGTAGTAGGCAATGGCTTTCATGATGTCTCCAGAAAACAAGGGTAACCGACTGTAGGCGCGAGCTTGCTCGCGAAACACTCAAGGGCGCCGCGTTAAACCAGACACGCTGCGTTTTCGTTGACGATTTTCGCGAGCAAGCTCGCGCCTACAGAAAAATGGTGATGATCAGGCGAGAAATTTCAGGCGCTTGAGTTCGAAGTGTTCGATCACATCAGCGGCTTTGGCGCGAAAGCTCTGGATATGCGCGCTCTGGTCGTGGTCGGCCAACGCCGCGTCGTCGCTCCAGCGCTCGAGCATGTAGAACGTTTCGGGGTGTTGCAGATCCTGGTGCAGGTCGTACTGCTCGCAACCGGCTTCCAGGCGAGTGGGTTCCAACAGGCCGCGCAGCAAGGTTTCCAGGGTGGCCTGTTGGCCGGGTTTGGCAATCAGCGTGGCGATGACGTTAAAGGCAGTGGGCATATTCAACTCCAGACACGTGATGAACGGGATGCGTAGATGATTGGCTATTTCCCGCGCAGATAAAAGCGGCTAAAACAGCAGTCTGTTTCAACAAAATTTTGATAATGGACAGTAATGCATGCTGCGTTTTGATGATTTGCAGTTGTTTGTACGTGCGGCAGACCTGGGTAGCCTGTCGGCTGCGGCACGGGTGATGGACCTGTCGCCAGCGGTGGCGAGTGCGGCGCTCAAGCGTATCGAACAGCAACTGAATACGCGTTTGCTGGCACGCTCCACTCGCAGCCTGCGCCTGACCGCTGAAGGTGAAGGCTTCCTGGAATATGCCCGTGCTGCCTTGAGCTCGCTGGATGAAGGGCGACGCTTATTGGCCAGCGGGCAGGACCATGTCAGTGGTGTGCTGCAATTGTCGGCCCCGTCGGATTTCGGACGCAATCAGCTGTTGCCCTGGCTGGATGAATTCCAGCGTGACTACCCGCAACTCACGGTACGGCTATTGTTGGGCGATCGGATTGCCGATCTGTTCCGTCAGCCGGTGGATATCGCCCTGCGCTATGGTGAACCTGAAGACTCCAGCCTTATCGCGCTGCCCGTCGCCCCGGACAATGTGCGTGTGTTGTGTGCCTCTCCCAGCTATCTCGCACGTTATGGTGAGCCCTGGCATCTGGGACAACTGGCCCAGCACAATTGCCTGCTGTATATGCTCGGCAGCCGGGTCCACGATCACTGGACCTTTCACGACGGCAAGCGTGAAGTCAGCCTGACGGTTACCGGCGACCGGTTCAGTGACGATGCCGATGTGGTCCGCCGCTGGGCGGTGGCGGGTGTCGGCATTGCCTACAAGTCGTGGCTGGATGTGAGTACCGACGTGTTGGCCGGGCGCTTGCGCCTTATCCTGCCGGAGCTGCGTGGCGAGCGCACGCCGCTCAATCTGCTGTGTGCCCATCGGGCGCAATTGAGCAAACCCGTTAACTTGTTGCGGGAAATGCTCGTGTCCCGCTGTGCGACATTGACCGCCCAATTGCCAGAGCGATCCGGTGCAACGTAACGGACTCCATCAAAGCAGGAAATTTCACTCAGATCTTGTCCCTCTCTACGCTGTCAGACGCCGTGGAACCGGCGGTTTGCGCCCCTATACTTTGGGGCCTACTTCAGCAGAAAAATAAATCGACAGGGAGTGAAAAGATGGAAGCTGCACTTTGCATCAGTCAGATCGCCAGCTTGCTCGCCGAACCCAAACGTACCGCCATGTTGTGGGCCTTGATGGATGGCTCGGCCAAATCACCCGTCGAGTTGGCGACGCTTGCCGGGTTGTCACCGACATCCGCCAACGCGCATCTGGCGCGACTGACGGCAAGTGGTGTGTTGCGAGTGGAAGCCAGGCGTGGCAAGCGTTTGTTCCGTGTTGCGGCGCCTGATGTCAGCGCCGCTATTGATGCCTTGGCCAGGACCACCATGGCGTGCGCCGCACGCAGAGCGCCGGAGGCACTACCGCCAGCGCTGGTTGCTCCGGCGTTGTTACGCCATGCGCGGTTGTGCCATGGCCACCTCGGCGGCGAATTGGGCGCGCAGTTGTATCAGCATCTGCTGGAAGAGGGTTGGATAGAACGTCATGAGCAGCGTGCCGATGTCACGGTCAAGGGCGCGCAGCGCCTGGCAAACCTGGGGATTTTTACCCAGGCCCTGGCGTCGCCGCTGGTGTGTAATTGTTTTGACTGGAGCCAGCACCAACCTCATCTGGGCGGCGCGTTGGGCGGGGGGTTGTTGCAACTGTTTCTGCAGTCGAACTGGATCAGTGTGATCAATGAGTCCCAGGCTTTACGGGTCAACGCCGTAGGACACAGGGAAATCACCCGATTGGCCATGTCTGCGTGACATAGCCAATCGTTATTGACTCAGTTATGGCTTTACAAGCCGCGCATCCAGGCTGTTCTGCGCCAGGCGTTTGGCCTGGTCCTGGGTCATGCCCAACGCGGTGTGCAGCGCATGGAAGTTCTCGGTCACATAACCGCCGAAGTACGCCGGGTCATCGGAGTTCACCGTGACCTTCACGCCACGTTCGAGCATGTCGAGGATGTTGTGCTGGGCCATGTCATCGAACACGCACAGCTTGGTGTTGGACAGCGGGCACACGGTCAGCGGGATCTGCTCGTCGATGATGCGCTGCATCAGGCGTTCGTCTTCGATGGCGCGAACGCCATGGTCGATACGCTGGATTTTCAGCAGGTCGATGGCCTCCCAGATGTACTCGGGCGGGCCTTCTTCGCCGGCGTGGGCCACGGTGAGGAAGCCTTCGTGGCGAGCACGATCGAACACGCGCTGGAACTTGCTCGGCGGGTGACCCATTTCCGAGCTGTCCAGGCCCACGGCCACGAACGCGTCACGGAACGGCAAGGCCTGGTCCAGGGTTTTTTCCGCTTCGGCTTCGCTGAGGTGGCGCAGGAAGCTGAGGATCAAGCCGCTGGTGATACCCAGTTGCTGCTCGCCATCTTTCAGCGCAGCGGCGATGCCGTTGAGCACCACTTCGAACGGAATGCCACGGTCGGTGTGGGTCTGTGGATCGAAGAAGGGTTCGGTGTGGATCACGTTCTGCTCTTTGCAGCGCAGCAGGTAGGCCCAGGTCAGGTCGTAGAAGTCCTGGGAGGTGCGCAGCACATCGGCGCCCTTGTAATACAGGTCGAGAAACTCTTGCAGGTTATTGAAGGCGTACGCCTTGCGCAGGGTTTCGACGTCGTTCCACGGCAGCGCAATCTTGTTGCGCTCGGCCAGGGCGAACAACAGCTCAGGCTCCAGCGAGCCTTCCAGGTGCAGGTGCAGTTCAGCCTTGGGCAGGGCGTTGAGCCAATCGTACATTTTCTAAAATCTCATCAGGTGCAATGGCGGCATTCTACAGCCCATGGCCGAAATAATCGGCAAAACCTGACCAGCAGGATCGTTTTCGTTGCATTCGCGCAAGGGCCACTTGAACTAAGGTGTAACGAAACGTTAGCGGCGTGACGCAGTCTGTACCCCATCAATGACTGATTTGCCGCACTAAAAGGCCCGGAATGCTCACATCCCTCAAGCAAGAAAAATTTATGCTGCTGGCGCTGATTGCTGCCATCGCCGCCTACCCGTTGGAGCACTGGATGCTTCACAGCGGGCAAATCACGGCGTTGCTGGCCGGCGTGGTGTTGATCGGCTTTATCGTGGTGGCGTCGATGCGCGTGGCCCACCATGCCGAGCAACTGGCGGAAAAAGTTGGTGACCCCTACGGCACCATGATCCTCACCCTCGCCGCCGTCCTGGTGGAAGTGGTGATCCTGGCGATCATGATGAGTAACGAGCCGTCGCCCACCCTGGTGCGTGACACCATTTATTCGGCGGTCATGCTCGATATCAACGGCATCCTCGGCCTGGCCGCGTTGATGGGGGGCATAAAACATGGCGAGCAGTCCTACAACGATGATTCGGCACGCACCTACAGTGTGATGATCCTTACCGCCATGGGCGTGTCGATGGTCGTTCCGGAATTCATCCCCGAAGCCGACTGGAAAATTTACTCGGCCTTCACCATTGGCGCGATGGTGGTGTTGTACACCCTGTTCCTGCGCATGCAGGTGGGGCCGCACAGTTATTTCTTCAGCTACAGCTACCCGGAAAAACGCCGCAAGAAACTGCCGGAAGAAGAGCAGGCGCCGCCGGTCAACCTGGCGTTTTCCATTGGCACTCTGGTGTTTGGGGTGATTGTGATCGGCGCACTGGCCGAGGTGATGTCCAAGACGCTGGATCTGGGGTTGGAAGGCACGGGGGCGCCGCCGGTGATTACGGCGATTGTGGTCGCGGCGATTTCAGCGGCGCCGGAGATCCTGACGGCGTTACGTGCCGCGTTGGCTAATCGCATGCAGTCGGTGGTGAATATTGCGTTGGGTGCTTCGCTGTCGACGGTGATCCTGACGGTGCCGGTGATGGAGGCGATGGCGCTCTACACCGGCCAGCCGTTCCAGATGGCAATGACCCCGGTACAGACCGTGATGGTGCTTATCACGCTGATTGTCAGTGCGATCAACCTCAACGATGGCGAAACCAACGCCATCGAAGGGATGACCCATTTTGTGCTGTTTGCGACCTTTATCATGTTGTCGCTGCTGGGGTTGTAATCAGCCGGCGATCAACTGGCGCGCGGCCTGGGTGTGATCGGCGATCAAGCCTTGCAGGTCCAGTCCTTCGACCTGACCGTCGATGACGCGCCATTTGCCTGCAATCATCACCCGGTCCGCACGGTCGGCGCCGCACAACAGCAGCGCCGAGATCGGATCGTGGCTGCCGGAGAAGCGCAGCTCATCGAGCTTGAACAGCGCCAGATCGGCCTGTTTTCCGACGGCCAATTCACCGATATCCGTACGGCCCAACAACTGCGCCGACCCTTTGGTTGCCCAGCCCAATACGCCTTCCGGGGTAATCTTTTCCGCGCCGTAGCGCAGGCGCTGGATGTACAAGGCCTGGCGGGCTTCAAGGATCATGTTCGACGCATCGTTGGAGGCTGAACCGTCCACGCCCAAGCCGATAGGCGCGCCCGCAGCGAGCAGATCCAGCGTAGGGCAGATGCCGGACGCCAGACGCATGTTCGAGCTTGGGCAATGGCAGATACCGGTGCCGGCGGCGCCCAGGCGCTCGATTTCATCCGGGTTGAAGTGAATGCCATGGGCCAGCCAGGTGCGCGGGCCGAGCCAGCCGACACTGTCGAGGTAGTCCACGGTGCGCAGGCCGAAGCGCTGCAGGCAGAAGTCTTCTTCGTCGAGGGTTTCCGCCAGGTGGGTGTGCAGGCGCACATCCAGGCGGTTGGCCAGCTCGGCGCTGGCTGCCATGATTTCCGGGGTGACGGAAAAAGGTGAGCAGGGTGCCAGGGCGATCTGGATCTGCGCGCCGTCACCACGCTCATGGTATTCGTGGATCAGGCGCTGGCTGTCTTCAAGGATGACTTGGCCTTGCTGCACGGTCTGTTGCGGTGGCAGGCCACCGTCGGCTTCACCCAAACTCATGGAACCGCGAGTGAGCATGGCGCGCATGCCCAGCTCGCGCACGCTTTCTACCTGTACGTCGATGGCATTTTCCAGGCCGTCGGGGAACAGGTAGTGGTGGTCTGCTGCCGTGGTGCAGCCCGAGAGCAGCAATTCGGCCAACGCAACTTTGCTGGCGAGGCCGAGTTTTTCCGGGGTGAGCCGCGCCCAAACCGGGTACAAGGTTTTCAACCAGGGAAACAATGGCTGATTGACCACCGGCGCCCAAGCGCGAGTCAGGGTTTGATAGAAGTGGTGGTGGGTGTTGATCAGCCCCGGCAGGACCACATGCTCACGCGCATCGAACACTTGGGCGCAGGGCTGTGCGGGCTCTTGGCCTTGGGCCAGCAGTTCGGTGATCACACCGTCTTGCAGCACCAGGCCGCCACGGGCGTCGAGGCCGTTGGCAGTGAAAATCGCGAGGGGGTTTTTTAACCAGATACGGGTCGCAGGCATTGGCCGGCTCCTCTGAATGATGGGTTCAGGTTTGCCAGCTCAGTGTTGCCCTGTCTGCTGATCCAGGGTCGCCGGTGAAGGCGAGGTGCAAAGTTTACTTGTAGTCCATGTTCGGGTCTATCTGTAGGAGCACGATGCCCTTGAGACCATCGCGGGCAAGACCGCTCCTACAGCGTACGGGCATTTACCAGGCGATGGTGTCGCCTTTGTAATCGATGAAGTGATGGCCGCCTTTGCCAGTGTAGGCGTTCACCTGTTCCACCAGGCCGCGTACGCTGGTGTCGACGTCGATGTGCGCGTTTTCGCCGCCCATGTCGGTCTTCACCCAGCCCGGGTGCAATGAGAGCACGGTCAACGTGTGATCGCCCAGTTGGGTGATGAAGCTGTTGGTCATGGAATTGAGTGCCGCTTTGCTGGCTTTGTACAAGGCGAGGTCAGAGCCGTCGGGGATGGTCACACTGCCCAGTACCGAACTCATGAAGGCCAGCACGCCCGTGTCCTTGCGGATTTGCCCGACAAAGCGCTGGGCCAGGTTGATCGGTGCTACGGCGTTGGTGAAGAACAGTTGGCCGACTTCTGCCAACGTGGCGTGGCCCGGCTCCTGATTGGCGGGGCCCTTGACGCCGGCGTTGACGAACAGCAGGTCGAAGGTGCGTTCTTTCAGGCGTTGGCTCAGGGCGATCACGGCTTGTTGATCGTCCATGTCGAGCTTCTCGATCTGTACCGGGCCCACGGCTTTCAGGGCGTCGGCCTTGCTTGGATCACGCACGGTGGCGGTCACGTCCCAGCCTTGCTGGAGCAGTTGCTTGACCAGGCCAAGGCCCAGCCCACGGGAGGCGCCGATGATCAATGCGGTTTTTGGCGTAGACATGAAAAGCTTCCTTTAAGAGTCGCGGTTCAGGGTGTTCAGCGTTGTAGCAGGATACGCCCACGGCTGAGGTCGGCGAGTTGAATCTGCAGGGTGTCAATATGTGCTTCGCCCAAGGCGAGCTGCAACTCGACGCCGTTGGCGGTGAAGGTTTCTTCAACCACCAGTCCACCGAGGTCAGCAACGCGCAGCTTCACCAGGTTCAGCTCGGCGAAACCGCAAGCGCAACTCAAAGGCACGCGGCTTATCAGTTCGATGCGTTCGGCCGTCTGCAGGCATTTATTGGCGCCACCGCCGTAGGCTCGGGCCAGACCGCCGGTGCCCAACTGGATGCCGCCGTACCAGCGAATCACCAGCACCGCGACCTGATCAAAGCCCTGTGCCTCGATGGCTGCCAGTATTGGCCGGCCAGCGGTGCCGCCGGGTTCGCCGTCGTCATGGCTGCGATATTGGTCGGCGAGCTTCCAGGCCCAGCAGTTGTGTGTGGCATTCAAGTCGCTGTGCTGCTCGAAAAACGCCTGTGCGTCCTGCGGGCTGGTGATGGGAGCCGCGAGGGTAATAAAGCGGCTTTTGCGTATTTCTTCGCGAAACTCGCAAAGGCCGGTGAGCGTGAAAGGCATAAGTCGCTTCGTCTACGGGGCCGGCTTGATGCCGCACCCCTTGAGAATGATGTGAATCAGGTTAGTGCCGGCGTCTTCCATATCCTGCTTGGTCAGCTTGGTGCGACCGGTGACGCGGCAGATCTGGGTGGCGAAATCGGCGTAGTGCTGGGTGCTGCCCCACAGCAGGAAGATCAGGTGCACCGGGTCGATCGGGTCCATCTTGCCTGCGTCGATCCAGGCCTGGAACACCGCCGCACGGCCACTGAACCAGGCACGGTAATCCTGGCTGAAATACTCGGTAAGGCATTCGCCACCGCTGATGATCTCCATCGCGAAAATCCGCGAGGCCTGGGGTTGGCGCCGCGAGAACTCCATCTTGGTGCGGATGTAGCGGGTGAGGGCCACGGCAGGGTCATCCTCGGCGGTCAGGGTGTTGAAGGTGCTGTCCCACAGTTCGAGGATGTTACTGAGCACCGCAATATACAGGCCCAGCTTGTTGGTGAAGTAGTAATGCAGGTTAGCCTTGGGCAGCCCGGCGCTGGCAGCAATGGTGTTCATGCTGGTGCCTTTGTAGCCATGGCGCGCGAACTCATCTTCAGCAGCCTGGAGTATCGCTTGTTCGTTCTTTTGCCGAATGCGGCTGGCGGGCTTACCGGCGTGATTGCTGTGGGCAGGAACTTCGAGGCTCATGGAGGTTTCCGTGCTGATCGATAGAGACGACGTGTGCACAGATAACCCACCCTCAAGCCTCAGACAAGTCCTGATGCAATAAAACCGTCAAAGCGGTTCCAGTGTGTCGCTTTCCGGTGTGTGGTTTGCGGCGGTCTCGGTTGTTCCGGCTTCGGGCAATAACAGGCACAACACAATGGCGGTCAGCCCGCCGCTGGTGATGGCGGAGTCGAACAGATTCTGTACCAGCGTCGGCATAAGGTGCAGCAGGTTCGGTTGGGCGGCGATACCCAGGCCAACGCCGAACGAGGTGGCGATGATCAGCATGCTGCGCCGGTCCAGGGGCGCCTGGGCGAGGATGCGCACGCCGGCGGCGGCCACGCTGCCGAACATCACCAGGGTGGCGCCGCCCAATACCGGTTTGGGGATTTGCTGCAGCACCGCGCCAATCATTGGAAACAAGCCGAGGCAAAACAACAGCGCGCCGATATATAAGCCGACGTAACGGCTGGCTACACCGGTCAGTTGGATCACGCCGTTGTTCTGCGCGAAGGTGGTATTGGGGAAGGCGCTGAAGGTGGCGGCGATCATGCAGCTCACGCCATCGCCGAGAACGCCACCTTTAAGCCGGCTTATATAAGAAGGGCCGCTGATGGGCTGGCGGGCGATCATGCAGTTGGCGGTGAGATCGCCGACGGTTTCGATGCTGCTGATCAGATAAATCAGCGCAATCGGCAGGAAAGCGCTCCAGTCGAAGTTGAAACCGAAGCGGAATGGGACCGGCAGGCTGATCAGGGGCAGGTCGGGGAGGGCTTGAGGCACGAGCTTGCCGCTGAACCAGGCTGCAAGACTGCCGAGGGCCAAGCCGATGATGATTGCCGAGAGGCGTACCCAAGGTGTGTTGCAGCGGTTGAGCAGAATGATCGTCAGTACGACGAACAGGCCCAACGCCAGATTGGTGGGGGCGCCGAAGTCGGGGGCGTTGAAACCGCCGCCGAGGTCAGTGATACCCACCTTGATCAAGCTGATGCCGATCAGGGTGATGACAATCCCGGTAACCAAAGGCGTGATGACTCGGCGCAGCTGTCCGATAAAGCGGCTCAGCACGATCTGCACCACGGCGCCGAAAAAGCACACGCCGAAGATCATCGCCATGATGTCTTCCGGACTGCCACCGCGTTGCTTCACCAGGAATCCCGCCGACAGTACCGCGCCGAGAAACGCAAAGCTGGTGCCTTGCAAACAGATCATCCCGGCACCGATGCCAAATGGCCTACGCGCCTGGATGAAGGTACCTACACCGGAAACCATCAACGCCATGCTGACCAGATAGGGCAAATGATCGGCCAGGCCCAGGGTGGAACCGATGATCAGCGGCGGGGTGATGATGCCGACAAATGCGGCGAGTACATGTTGCAGTGCGGCGAGAAAGGCAGGGGCGGGTTTCGGGCGATCGTTGAGGCCGTAGATCAGGTCGCTGGGGCTGGTGGATTCTGGTGGCATGGTGGGCAAACTCGCGTCGGACGGTTCAAGGTCCTTGTGCTTCTGCAAAAAACTGTCCAACTGCTCAGCTTTTTGGCTTGGAGCCGAGTTAGCGGGTAGCCGCGAGACTTTCCAGAAAGCTTTCCAGCACCAAATGAGGGCGGCGTCCCTTGCGCGTGACCGATGCGAGGCTTAAATCGTAAAAACGTGTAGCGGGTTTCAGCGCTCGCAGGCGGCCTTGTTGCACCCACAGGCTGGCGTAGTGGTCGGGCAGGTAGCCGATGTAGCGGCCGGTGAGAATCAGGAACGCCATGCCTTCACGGTCGGAAGCGCTGGCGGTGCAGTTGAGCGCCTGGTAGTGGGCCTGGATCTCGGCAGGCAGGCGAAAGGTCGGGGCGATGGCGTCCTGGGCATCAACGCGGGCATCGTCCAGCTGTTTATTGTCGGCATAGAACAGCGGGTGGCCAACGGCGCAGTAGAGCAATGAGCGTTCGCTGTACAGCGGCTGGTATTCCAACCCCGATAGGGCGCTGGCCTGGGGCACGACCCCCACATGTAGGCGTCCATCGAGTACGCCTTGTTCGACTTCGTTGGGGGCGATCATGCGAATTTGGATCTGCACATCCGGGCCGCGCTCCTTCAGCTGCGCAAGTGCGTGGGTGATGCGCATGTGGGGCAGGGTGACGAGGTTGTCGGTGAGGCCGATGATCAACTCGCCGCGCAAATGCTGGTGCAGGCCGTTGACCTCGGTGCGAAAGCTTTCCAGGGCACTCAATAGTTGCAGCGCCGACTGATAGACCTCGCGGCCCTCTTCGGTCAGGGAGAATCCGGCGCGCCCGCGCTGACACAGGCGTAATCCCAGGCGTTGTTCCAGATCGCTCATCTGCTGGCTGATGGCCGAGCGCCCGATGCCGAGCACAGTCTCCGCCGCCGAGAAGCCTCCGCACTCCACCACACTGCGAAAGATGCGCAGCAGGCGAATATCGAAGTCGCTGACTTGGGCCAGCGGATCGGGTCGACGGATGCTCATAGTTTAGTAACGGCCTGACTGAAGGTTAGAAAAGTTGGATTTCACCGACTTTATCCCCGTGGCAACTTAGCTGCAAGAACGCTTTTCAATCCCGACGCTGCCTTTTGCCTTGCGAGGTTTTGCTGATGAACATGCCCGAAAACGCCCCTTCGTCCCTGGCCAGCCAATTGAAGCTGGACGCGCACTGGATGCCGTACACCGCCAACCGTAACTTCCAGCGTGACCCGCGCCTGATCGTGGCGGCCGAAGGTAGCTGGTTGACTGATGACAAGGGTCGCAAAGTGTACGACTCGTTGTCGGGCCTGTGGACCTGCGGCGCCGGGCATACCCGCAAGGAAATCCAGGAAGCGGTGGCCAAACAATTGGGCACGCTGGACTACTCGCCGGGCTTTCAATACGGTCATCCATTGTCCTTCCAATTGGCGGAAAAGATCACCGACCTGACCCCTGGCAATCTGAACCATGTGTTCTTCACTGACTCCGGCTCCGAGTGCGCCGATACGGCGGTGAAGATGGTGCGTGCTTACTGGCGTCTAAAAGGTCAGGCCACCAAGACCAAGATGATTGGCCGTGCCCGGGGTTATCACGGAGTGAACATCGCCGGTACCAGCCTGGGCGGCGTCAACGGCAACCGTAAGATGTTTGGTCAGGCGATGATGGATGTTGACCATCTGCCGCATACCTTGTTGGCGAGCAATGCATTCTCCCGTGGCATGCCGGAGCAGGGCGGTATTGCGCTGGCCGATGAACTGCTCAAGTTGATCGAGCTGCATGACGCGTCGAACATCGCCGCCGTGTTTGTTGAGCCGATGGCCGGTTCGGCCGGCGTGTTGGTGCCTCCACAGGGTTACCTCAAGCGTCTGCGTGAGATCTGCGATCAGCACAACATCCTGTTGGTGTTCGACGAAGTGATCACCGGTTTCGGTCGTACTGGCTCGATGTTCGGTGCCGACAGTTTCGGCGTGACCCCGGACCTGATGTGCATCGCCAAGCAAGTCACCAACGGCGCGATCCCGATGGGCGCGGTGATTGCCAGCAGCGAGATCTATCAGACGTTCATGAACCAGCCGACGCCTGAGTACGCGGTGGAATTCCCCCACGGCTACACCTACTCGGCGCATCCGGTCGCTTGCGCGGCCGGGCTGGCGGCATTGGACCTGCTGCAGAAGGAAAACCTGGTGCAGAGCGTAGCCGAAGTCGCACCGCACTTTGAAAATGCGCTGCACGGCCTGAAGGGCAGCAAAAACGTCATCGATATCCGCAACTACGGCCTGGCCGGCGCGATCCAGATTGCTCCGCGTGACGGCGATGCGATCGTGCGTCCATTCGAGGCCGGCATGGCCTTGTGGAAAGCCGGGTTCTACGTGCGTTTTGGTGGCGACACCCTGCAGTTCGGCCCAACCTTCAACAGCAAGCCGCAGGACCTGGATCGCCTGTTCGATGCGGTCGGCGAAGTGCTGAACAAGATCGACTGATTTCTCCTTCTATATAGAACAATTTTTCAGGAGCCCTGCATGAGCCTTATCCAGCATTTGATCAACGGTGAGTTGGTCAACGACAGCGGTCGCAGTGCCGACGTGTACAACCCGTCCACCGGCCAGGTGATCCACCAGGTGCCGTTGGCCAGCCGTGAAACCATCCAGCAGGCAATTGACTCGGCCAAGGCGGCGTTCCCTGCCTGGCGCAACACCCCTGCGGCCAAGCGTGCGCAGGTGATGTTTCGTTTCAAGCAATTGCTGGAGCAGAACGAAGCACGTATCTCGCAATTGATCAGCGAAGAGCATGGCAAGACCTTGGAAGATGCCGCCGGCGAATTGAAGCGCGGCATTGAAAACGTCGAGTACGCGTGCTCGGCGCCGGAGATTCTGAAGGGCGAGTACAGCCGTAACGTAGGACCGAACATCGATGCGTGGTCGGATTTCCAACCACTGGGTGTAGTTGCTGGTATTACGCCGTTCAACTTCCCTGCGATGGTGCCGCTGTGGATGTATCCGTTGGCGATCGTGTGCGGCAACTGTTTCATTCTGAAACCATCGGAACGTGATCCGAGTTCGACGTTGTTGATCGCACAACTGCTGCAGGAAGCCGGTCTGCCTAAAGGCGTATTGAGCGTGGTGCATGGCGACAAGGGCGCTGTGGATGCGCTGATTGAAGCACCGGAAGTGAAAGCGTTGAGTTTCGTGGGTTCGACGCCGATTGCCGAGTACATCTATTCCGAAGCGACCAAGCGCGGCAAACGCGTTCAGGCGCTGGGTGGTGCGAAGAACCATGCGGTGCTGATGCCGGATGCGGACCTGGATAACGCCGTCAGTGCCTTGATGGGGGCAGCATACGGTTCTTGCGGTGAGCGCTGCATGGCGATCTCGGTGGCCGTGTGCGTGGGCGACCAGGTGGCGGATGCGTTGATTGCCAAGCTGGTGCCGCAGGTCAAGGCGCTGAAGATCGGCGCGGGCACGTCCTGCGGCCTGGATATGGGGCCGCTGGTGACGGGGCAAGCACGTGACAAAGTCAGTGGCTATATAGATGACGGTGTGGCGGCGGGTGCTGAGTTGGTGGTTGATGGTCGTGGCTTGAGTGTCGCCGGACATGAGGAGGGTTTCTTCCTCGGCGGCAGCCTGTTTGACCGTGTGACGCCTGAGATGCGCATCTACAAGGAAGAGATCTTTGGCCCGGTGCTGTGCGTGGTCCGGGTGAATAGCCTGGAAGCGGCAATGCAACTGATCAACGATCACGAATATGGCAATGGCACCTGCATCTTTACTCGCGATGGTGAGGCCGCACGTTTGTTCTGTGACGAGATTGAAGTGGGCATGGTGGGCGTGAACGTTCCACTGCCGGTGCCGGTGGCGTATCACAGCTTTGGTGGCTGGAAGCGTTCGTTGTTTGGCGACCTGCATGCCTATGGGCCGGATGGGGTGCGTTTCTATACCCGTCGCAAAGCAATCACCCAGCGTTGGCCGCAACGTGCCAGTCATGAAGCGTCGCAGTTTGCTTTCCCTAGCTTGTCTTAATGCAAGTAGAAAGCCGGCCCCTCGGGCCGGCTTTCGCTTTTTTGGGGTTTTTTGACCGATATGACAGAAATATGAAAAAGGTGTTGACGGCAGATTCCAGACGTCTATAATTCGCCCCACTTCCGGCGCAGTCGAAACGGAAAACTCCTTGGTAAACAATGAGTTATGTAGGTTTCGGCAGCAGGTTGCTTCAGTTCATCGAAGCCAAAAGG
>NZ_FOKB01000015.1 GCF_900111895.1 Pseudomonas simiae | reverse complement strand
ACGAATTGCTTGATTCAGTTGTTAAAGAGCGGCTGGTTAAGATCTTTCGTCTCAACCGAGGCGCGCATTCTACAGCAGCCTCATTTGCTGTCAAGTGATTATTTTCAGAAGTTCTCGAAGAATTCTTCAACAACTTCAACCACTTGCGCCTTCGATCTCTCGTTAGCGGGAGGCGAATTCTACAGCGTTACACGCTGCTGTCAACACCTCTTTTTCAACTTCCTTTTGGCTTCGATGAACTGAAGCAACCTGCTGCCGAAACCTACATAACTCATTGTTTACCAAGGAGTTTTCCGTTTCGACTGCGCCGGAAGTGGGGCGAATTATAGACTTCTGAAATCTGCCGTCAACTCCTAATTTGGTTTTTCTATCAAAGGCGCTGGAAACTTCAAAATCCGCCCTTTATAAAAACGTCAGAAGGATAGTTGAGCAATATATTGCCCATTCTCAAACAGTTAAGCATCATAGCGCCCATGCTTCTTTTACTATGACTTTGGACAAACACTCCCAAATGACCACCTCCCCCCGCAGCCTGGGCGCGACATTGTTCCCCATTGGCCTGCTGCTGATCGCCATGGCCTCCATCCAGTCCGGCGCCTCGCTGGCCAAGACCATGTTCCCTATCGTCGGGGCACAGGGCACCACGGCACTGCGCCTGATTTTTGCCAGCGTGATCATGCTGTTTCTATTACGCCCATGGCGCGCCACGTTGACGGCAAAGTCCCTGCGAACGGTGATCATCTATGGAATGGCATTGGGCGGCATGAACTTCCTCTTCTATATGTCCCTGCGCAGCGTACCTTTGGGAATTGCGGTCGCCCTGGAATTCACCGGCCCGTTGGCTGTCGCTATCTATGCCTCTCGACGCGCAGTCGACTTCCTGTGGATTGCCCTGGCGATCATCGGCTTGCTCTTGCTTATCCCACTGGGCGAAGCGAGCAGCGGGATCGATCTAGTGGGAGCGAGCTACGCTCTGGGTGCCGGGGTCTGCTGGGCGCTCTACATTCTGTATGGTCAGAAAGCCGGTAATGACAACGGCGTGCAGACCGCCGCCCTTGGCGTAATGATCGCAGCCTTGTTTGTTGCCCCTATCGGCATCGTCCATGCAGGCAGCGCATTGCTGACCCCCGCGTTGATCCCTATCGCCATCGGTGTGGCCATTCTGTCCACCGCTCTGCCCTATACCCTGGAAATGGTCGCACTGACCCGCCTTCCCGCCCGCACCTTCGGCACGCTCATGAGCATCGAACCAGCGTTTGGCGCCTTCTCCGGCCTGTTGTTCCTGCACGAACACCTGTCATTCGCGCAGTGGCTGGCGATCATTTGCATCATCTTGGCCTCCGTAGGCGCAACGGTGACGATGCGCAACGACTCAAAACCGCTGGTTCCAGCCGATTGAAGCCTGTTTGAATGTAGCTCTGGCATTTGGCGCTCATTTAGGCCATGTTTAAGCGGTCAACAAATGTCATTCATGGAGAACTCCGACAAGGACAGCGCTAACGCGACACCCGAGAGCGAGTAGAGCCGCCTGTAGCACTGCAGGGTGGCTATTAAGGATAGGAATGAAGCGAATTTTTATACTGTTAATGGTCATGGCGATTGCCGGTTGTGCCGCGACCACCAAGACAGAAGTGAAACGTGGCAAAAAAGGGCTGCATATCAACTGTTCCGGCCTGTCTTCTTCCTGGGACCAGTGCTACACCAGCGCAACCAACTCTTGCGGCGCCAAGGGCTATCGGGTTATCGCAAAGTCCGGTGACAACTCCGAGGAACCAGGGGACTACCCCTTCGGCCTCAATCCTGCCGGCTATACCAGCCGAAGCATGATCGTCATCTGTAAATAGTTGCTCGAGCAGTCATCCCCTGACTGCTCCTATTAAATTCCAGATACAAATCCAGCCCTTCGCGGCGCTGCGTCTAAACTCCTGCTCGACTATCGAGCCAACGGAGTTCCCATGACGCACAACAAGAAAATCGTATTGGTAGTGGGCGCCGGTGACGCAACCGGCGGCGCCATTGCCAAACGCTTTGCCCGCGAAGGCTATGTGGCCTGCGTGACACGCCGCAGTGCCGACAAACTGCAGCCACTGGTAGACAGTATTCAAGCTGCAGGCGGCGAGGCCCATGGGTTTGCCTGCGATGCACGTAAGGAAGACGACGTCATCGCACTGATCGAAAACATCGAAACCAACCTGGGCCCCATCGAAGCCTTCGTGTTCAACATCGGCGCCAACGTCCCGTGCAGCATCCTCGAAGAAACCGCGCGCAAGTATTTCAAGATCTGGGAGATGGCCTGTTTTTCGGGCTTCCTGAATGCACGCGAGGTGGCCAAGCGCATGGTCACGCGCAATCGAGGCACCATTCTGTTCACAGGGGCCACCGCAGGGTTGCGCGGTGCGGCAGGTTTTGCTGCATTCGCCGGGGCCAAGCACGGAATTCGGGCGCTTGCGCAGAGCATGGCGCGGGAATTGGGCCCCAGGAACATCCACGTCGCCCATATCGTGGTCGACGGCGCCATCGACACCGACTTCATTCGCGACAATTTCCCGCAAAAATACGCGCTCAAGGACCAGGACGGCATCCTCAACCCCGAGCACATCGCCGATAACTATTGGTACCTGCATAGCCAGCCACGCGATGCCTGGACCTTCGAACTGGACCTGCGCCCCTGGAATGAACCCTGGTGAGCACGCCCCATAACAATAAGCAGCGAGCATCGACCATGAGTAAAACCTTGGAATTCTTCTTTGACCTCGGCAGCCCTGCCACCTACCTGGCCTACACTCAACTGCCGGCGTTGTGCGCGGCAACCGGTACGCAGTTGGTGTACAAGCCCATGCTGTTGGGCGGCGTGTTCAAGGCCACCGGCAACGCCTCTCCAATCACCGTTCCCGCAAAAGGTCGCTACATGTTTGATGACCTTGCACGTTATGCCCGTCGCTACAACGTGCCGCTCCAGTTCAACCCGCATTTTCCCATCAACACCCTGGTATTGATGCGCGTGATCACCGGCGTCCAATTGCACCACCCTGAACGTTTCCAGGACGTTGTCGATTGCCTGTTCCGCGCGCTCTGGGTCGATGGCCGCCACTTGGGAGACCCCACTGTGGTGGCTGCCGTGCTCACCGAACACGGATTTGACCCGGATGAGCTGCTGGCACTGGCTAATGAAGAACGTGTAAAGGCTGCCCTCAAAGACAACACCGAACAGGCCGTTCAACGCGGCGTGTTCGGTGCACCCAGCATGTTTGTAGGCAAACAGTTGTTCTTCGGTCAGGACCGTCTGGATTTCGTGCGTGAAGCCTTGAGTTAGATCTCGATCGCCAAGCGCCCTTGCGCGCCGCCTGCGAGCAGATCGTAAGCGGCGTTTGCACTGTGCAAATCGAATTGATGCCCGTCCATGATCGGCTTGAGCTTGCCGGCATCGATCAACCGCGCGGCCTCGGAAAGGATCTGCCCGTGATGTTCACACCCTTTTGCAGTCAACAACGGTAACAAGGTAAACACGCCAGAGTAGCTCGCCCCACGAAAGGACAACGGCGCCAGGCTGTGTTGCCCCCATCCCAGGCAACTCACTACGTGACCGTGATAGGTCTTGGCCGCTCGGAAGGATGCATCCAGCGTCTCCCCGCCGACGGTGTCATACACAATGTCGAAACCTTCGCCCGCGGTGTACTGCGCGACATAGGCTTCAACCGTCTGCTGCTGATAATCGATGAACGTCGCGCCAAGCCCCTCGATGACCGAGCGATGCCTGGCAGAGCCTGTGGCATACACCTGCGCGCCGTAAGCAAGCGCCAATTGCACCGCGACATGCCCTACCCCGCCAGCACCACCCTGGATCAACACTTTGTGTGCAGAACCTACCTGAGCCCGGTCCACCAAACCCTCCCAAGCCGTAATCAACACCAGCGGCAACACCGCCGCTTCACGCATGCTCAAGGTCGCGGGTTTCTTCGCCAGCAAGCGCGCATCAACTACCGCATATTCCGCCAGCGAGCCCTGTGCGCCGCCAATCCCGGTTGCCAACGCATACACATCATCGCCAACCTGCCACCCACCCGCGCCAGGGCCGACGGCTTCAACGGTGCCCGCCAAGTCCATCCCGAGTACCGCCGGCAGAGGTTGGCGCGCATGAGCAGCCTGGCCTGCGCGAATTTTGCCGTCCAATGGGTTAAGGCCACTGGCGCGAATCCGAACCAGCACTTGGCCAGCGCCGGCCACTGGCTTGGGCATTGTCGTCAGCCGAAACGGCGCATCCACGGCGTCCACAATCAAAGCGTGCATATCAGTCATGTTGGCGATCTCGTGTCATAGGAGGATGAAGCCCATGATCCGTCTGCCGACTCATGCTGATAAGACGCTAAAAAGCTATAGTGCTCATGCCCATTTGGCATGGTTCGGACAGCTCATGGACAAACTCAACGCAATGGCGATTTTCGTTCGGGTAATTGAACGCGGCAGTTTTTCCGCCGTCGCCCGGGAAATGCAGACCACCCAGCCCACCATCAGCAAAATACTGCGCGCCCTGGAAACCGAACTGGGCGGCAAGTTGATTGCCCGCAGTACGCGCCAACTGTCTCTGACCGACGAAGGTCAACGGTACTACAGCCATTGCCGTGAAATCCTCGCCGCCGTGGACGCTGCCGAACACAGTTTCCAGACCGGCAAAGAGGCGATCGCCGGTCCCTTGCGCATCGGTTCGTCGGTCAGTTTCGGGCGCCTGCATATTGCTGCACGCCTCAGCGATTTCCTGCAGCAATACCCGGACGTGCAGGTGGACCTGCAACTCAACGATCACCTGCAGGACATGGTCAGCGAAGGCCTGGACGTGACTCTGCGAATTGGCGAATTGCGCGACAGTGGCTTGATTGCACGACAGATCGGTACCACCCACCGCGTCACCCTGGCCAGCCCGGACTACCTGGCCCGCCATCCCGCGCCGCAAACCCCGCATGAGCTCAGCCAGCACAACTGCCTGCTCTTCAATCTGCTCAGCAGCCAGAACCAGTGGGTGTACGAAAAGGAGGGCACGCGACACAGCGTGCGCATCACCGGCAACGCCCAGAGCAACAACTCCGAAGCGGTGCGGGAAATGGTGTTGACGGGGCTCGGCATTGCGCTGTCGCCCCTATGGTTGTTCTACGACGATTTGAAGGCCGGCCGCGTGGTCGCACTGTTGCAGGACTACACCGCGCAGTCGCTGCCGATCCATGCGGTGTCGGCGCCCAACCGTCGCCAGTCAGCCCGGGTCAAGGCATTCGTCGACTATATGGCCGACGCCCTGGCCCAGGCCCCTGAACTGCAGGCGATCAAATAGCCGCAGTGCGTACCTGCAACCACTCAAGCGCAGCACCACTGAGTAACGGGCTTAACCGCGCACGCACCTCAGCGTGGTAAGCGTTGAACCACTCGCGCTCGTCCGCCGTCAGCAGCGCGGGCTCCAGGCAGCGCGTATCGATCGGGCACAAGGTCAGGGTTTCGAACTTCAGGAACTCGCCGAACTCAGTCTTGCCGGCTTCGCGGTTGAGCACCAGGTTCTCGATGCGCACACCCCAACGTCCCGGACGGTAGGTGCCCGGCTCAATGGAAGTGATCATCCCCGGCTGCATCGCCGTTTGCGGCGCCGTGGCGGCCTGATAGGCAATCACTTGCGGGCCTTCATGCACATTGAGGAAATAGCCTACACCGTGCCCGGTGCCGTGGCCGTAGTCCACGCCTTCCGCCCAGATCGGCGCGCGGGCAATGGCGTCCAGCAGTGGTGACAGGATCCCTTTCGGGAAGTGTGCACGGGACAAGGCGATCACGCCCTTGAGTACGCGGGTGCAGTCACGCTTCTGCTCGTCACTCGGCGTGCCGATAGGCACCATCCGCGTGATATCCGTGGTGCCGCCCAGGTACTGGCCACCCGAGTCAATCAGCAACAAGCCATCACCTTCGATCAGCGCATGCTCTTCTTCAGTGGCATGGTAATGCGGCATTGCGCCATTGGCGTTGTAGGCTGCGATGGTGTTGAAACTCAGCGATACATAACCGGGCCGACGGGTGCGCGCAGCAGTCAGGTGTTCGTCAATGGTCAGTTCGGTGATACGTTCACGACCCAACGCACTGTCCAGCCAGGCGAAAAATTCGCACAGCGCCGCGCCATCCTGCTCCATGGCTTGGCGGATATGTTCCGCGTCGGCAAGACTCTTGCGGGACTTGGCCAATGTGGTCGGGTTAAGCCCTTCGACCAGCTTGACGCCAGCATCCAGGTTTTCCAGCAGGCCAGCGGTGACGCGCGCCGGGTCCACCTGCAAGCTGGCGCCCGTAGGCACCGCGCGCAACGCGTCAGCCACTTCGCTGTAGTCGCGCAGCGTCACGCCATCCTGCTCCAGCACCGACCGCAGCTCACCATCGACTTTGCTCAGCGCCACGAACAACGTGGCTTGCTGCTGATTGATCAATGCAAAGGACACAAACACCGGGTTAAAGGAAACATCACCACCGCGCAAGTTGAACAGCCAGGCGATGTCATCCAGGGTTGCAATGAAATGCCAATCGGCGCCCTTCTCTTTCAAGGCGGCGCGCAGTGAGGCGAGTTTTTCACCACGGCTGACAGTGGCCTGCGGTGGCAAATGTTGATAGATCGGCTGGTTCGGCAATGCCGGGCGGTCTTTCCAGACTTCATCCAACAGGTCGACATCCGTACGCAGTCGGGCGCCACGCTCTGCCAACTTGCCACCCAGGGTTCGCGCCGACGCCACAGCCATGACTGCACCGTCCACCGCGACGACACCCCCTTCCGGTGTTTGCTCGGCCAGCCACTCCAGTGGCCCGGGTTGGCCCGGCTGCAGCTTGACCAGTTCGATGCCGCTGCCCTTGAGTTCCTTGGTCGCCTGTTCCCAGTAACGGCTGTCGGCCCACACACCGGCGAAATCCGCAGTGACAATCAGCGTCCCCACCGAACCATGAAACCCCGACAACCATTGCCGCCCCTGCCAGTAACCCGGCAGGTATTCGGACAGGTGCGGGTCGGCCGACGGCACCAGCAGGGCGTGGATGCCCTCGCGGCTCATCAGTTCACGGGTATGCGCCAGGCGCTGGGGAACCGTTCCATGGGTCAAAGGCTGCGTACTCATTGTGTCTCCTGCTAACCACGAATAATTATTATGTGTTGCGATAAATGAATCAGACCGCCCAGAAGGCCGGTGCACTGGCCAGGGCTGACTTGATCAACTGCACCGCCTGGTCAATATCCTGTTCGGTGGTAAACCGGCCCAGGCTCAAGCGAATGGTACGGCCGGCGCTGCGTGCATCATGGCCCAGGGCGAGCAGCACATGGGACGGCGCGTTACTCGCCGAATTGCAGGCGGACGTCGCAGAGAACGCGATCCCCGCGCTCAACGCAGCGGCATTGAATTCGCCTTCACTGAACGTGAGGCTCAGGGTGTGTGGAATACGTTGCGTGGCGCTGCCATTGAGGCGCACGCCGGCCACCGACGCCAACTGGTCCAGCAGGCGCTGGCGCAGAGCCACGATCACCGCCTTTTCTTCGGCAAAAGACGCCGCCGCCAACGCAAACGCGGTGCCCATGCCGGCAATCTGATGCGTTGCCAAGGTGCCGGAGCGCAGGCCGCCTTCGTGACCGCCGCCGTGAATCTGCGCCAACACCTTCTGCTGCGCCCGCGGGCCGACATACAAAGCGCCGACACCTTTGGGGCCATACAATTTGTGGGCCGAAAACGACATCAAGTCCACCGGCCACTGCGCCAGGTCGATCGCCACCTTGCCCGCCCCCTGCGCCGCATCCACATGCAACAACGCACCGTGCTCACGCACGCGAGCGCCGATGGCCGGGATGTCGTTGAGGGTGCCCAATTCGTTATTCACCAGCATCAGCGACACCAGGAAGGTGTCCTCGCGCAAGGCTTCACTGACAGCATCGGCGCTGATCAGGCCTTCGGCATCCGGCACCAGGTAGGTCACGGCCACGCCCGCTTCCTGCAGTTGTCGCGCGGTATCCAGGGTGGCCTTGTGTTCGATCTGGCTGGTGATGATATGCCCACCCGCCACACCTCGCGCCTGGGCCACGCCCTTGATCGCAAGGTTGTTGGATTCGGTGGCGCCGGAAGTCCAGACGATTTGTTCCGGGTTGGCACCGACCAACTCGGCCACCTGACGACGCGCCTGTTCGACCGTGTGCCGCGCCGCCTGGCCGAACGCGTGGGAACTGGACGCAGGGTTACCGAAGTTGGCATTGAAGCCCAGACACTCGACCATCACCTGGATGACCCGCTCATCCACCGGGGTGGTGGCGGCGTAGTCGAAATACAGCGGACGTTTATTCATGACATTGAAAACTCGCAGAGCAGGTTCCCGAGAGCAGCGTCTCAGGGGCACGGACCGGGACAGAGGTCGTCAGGTTTAACCGATCGAATGCCATTAAAGAAGGACCACTTTATGTAAATGTGCGTAGGAACGCTCCTGAAATTCAGCTTAACAGGCTGAAGTCGCCCCATGGAAAACAAAAAGCCCGAGGTTCCTTAAGGGAAACCTCGGGCTTTTTGCCGTCGGACGCAGGCTCAACTGGGACGACCATGCAGGGTCACACTGCGTTCGGCGTTCATTTCGCCTTGGCGATCAAAGCCGAAGGGTCTCTGTGGCTGGCCGGTGAGTGCAGCGCGCTGCTGTTGATATTCATCAAATGACAAACCACGACGACTCAACGCTTCCAGGGCCAACTGTTTGGTTTCTTCGGCCGTGTAAGGGCGCATCTCTGGCGATGGATGGGTCGCACATCCAGCAAGGACAGCACTGACAATCAATAAGGAAACAGCGAGGAATCGGTTCATGGCGGTGGCCCTGCAAAGGAGGTTTCGAGTCAATGAACACAGGCTACTCCCGCCCTCGCGCAGGGAAAAATCACCTGCCGTGATAGTTGCTATCAACCGCTGAAGCACCTTCGATAGCGGCGCTTTCATATTCCTTTAAGATCTATAAATATGGAAATACGTTCATTTACGGAATAAAAGTAACCCTCTATAAATGATGCTGCACGGCGACAGCACTGTTGCCCACGCAACTGTTTCGCTAGCAACAGTCATTCAACAAATCACCAGGCAGCCAACACCCGCACTTTTCAGCAGTGAGCCTGCAACCCACGCCGTTCAAGGCCTGCACCCGTTGGTACAGCTCTTGCTCAACCGGTTGTACCCCTTTGCTAGAACCACTGTTGAAAAAGGAACTGTTCATGACCCGTCCCCTGAATGTCGTCGCCCTCTCCGGCGGAACCTGGCGTCCGTCCCGCACCCTCGTACTGACCCAGGCTGTACTGGCTGAAATCGCTACGTTGCTGCCGATCGAGACCACCCTGATCGAACTGGGCGACATCGCTCGGCCTCTCGGCGGCGCGTTGTCGCGCGATGAGTTGCCCGCCGATGTCGAGGCGCAACTGTTGGCCATCGAACAGGCCGACCTGCTGATCGTCGCGGCGCCGATCTATCGCGGTTCCTACCCAGGTTTGCTCAAGCATTTGTTCGACCTGATCGGCCTCAATGCGTTGGTCAACACACCCGTGCTCCTGGCTGCAACCGGCGGCAGTGAACGTCACGCGCTGGTCCTCGATCATCAGTTGCGTCCGCTGTTCAGCTTCTTCCAGGCGCTGACCCTGCCCGTCGGCGTGTACGCCACCGAGGCGGACTTCACCGACTACCAAATAACCAGCGACCTATTAAAAGCCCGTATTCAACTGGCGGCAGAACGTGCAGCACCGTTGTTCACTGCGCACGCCCCCTCTCTGCTGAAAATCGCTTAAGGATTTGTCATGGATGTTTTCTGGTTCCTGCCCACTCACGGCGACGGTCATTACCTGGGCACCACACAAGGTGCAAGGCCGGTCACTCTCAATTACCTGAAGCAAGTCGCACAGGCGGCTGACAGCCTGGGTTACCACGGCGTGCTGATTCCTACCGGGCGCTCGTGCGAAGACTCCTGGGTCATCGCCTCGGCGCTGGTGCCGTTGACCGAACGCCTGCGTTACTTGGTGGCCATTCGTCCGGGCATCATCTCGCCCACCGTGTCGGCACGCATGGCGGCGACCCTGGACCGCCTGTCCAACGGCCGCCTGCTGATCAACGTGGTGACCGGCGGCGACCCCGACGAAAACCGCGGCGACGGCAGCTTCCTTGACCACAGCGAACGCTACGAAGTCTCCGACGAATTCCTACAGATCTGGCGCCGCGTATTGCAGGGCGAATCGGTAGATTTCGAAGGCAAACACTTGCGCGTACAGAACGCCAAAGCGCTTTATCCGCCGGTGCAGAAGCCTTATCCGCCGCTGTATTTCGGCGGTTCTTCCGATGCCGCCCACGACCTCGCCGCCGAGCAGGTCGATGTGTACCTGACCTGGGGCGAACCGCCGGCCGCCGTCGCGGAAAAACTTGCGGATGTGCGTGAGCGCGCCGCACGCCACGGGCGCACCGTGAAATTCGGCATCCGCCTGCATGTGATCGTGCGCGAGACCGAAGAGGACGCCTGGAAAGCCGCCGACAAACTGATCGAGCACATCAGCGACGAAACCATCGCCGCCGCGCAAAAATCCTTCTCGCGCTTCGATTCCGAAGGCCAGCGCCGCATGGCCGCCCTGCATGACGGGCGCCGCGACAACTTGGAAATCGCCCCCAACCTGTGGGCCGGCGTCGGCCTGGTGCGCGGTGGTGCCGGCACCGCGTTGGTCGGCAACCCGCAGCAAGTGGCCGAGCGCATCAAGGAATACGCAGACCTGGGGATCGAGAGCTTCATCTTCTCCGGCTACCCGCACCTGGAAGAAGCCTATCGCTTCGCCGAGCTGGTGTTCCCGTTGCTGCCGGAACCCTACGCCAGCCTTGCCGGGCGCGGCGTCACCAACCTCACTGGCCCGTTCGGCGAAATGATTGCCAACGACGTACTGCCGACGACAAAGGCCTGAACCGCTGCCCTTCTGTAGGCGCCGGCTTGCCAGCGCCTACAAGGCAAATAGAGGAATCCCCCGTGACAGCCAACCCCCACAGCGTCCTGCCCTCCCCCTTGCAGACCGCCAAACGGCTGGCCGCCGAATTCGCCCGCACCGCCGTCGAGCGTGACGAGCGCGGTGGCACGCCTAAAGCCGAACGCGACGCCCTGCGCCAGAGCGGCCTGCTGGCCCTGAGTATTCCCATCCAATACGGCGGCCTCGGCGCACGCTGGAGCGACACCCTCGGCATCGTGCGCGAATTCGCCAAGGTCGACAGTTCGATCGCCCATGTCTTCGGTTTTCACCACTTGATGCTCGCCACCGTGCGCCTGTTTTCACGCCCGGACCAATGGCAGCCCTGGTTCGAACAGACTGCACGCAAAAACTGGTTTTGGGGCAATGCCCTCAACCCGCTGGACACGCGCACGGTGGTCAAGGATTTCGGCGGCTGGCGCGAGTTTTCCGGCAAAAAGAGCTTCTGCTCCGGCGCCAGCGACTCGGAAATGCTGATCGCCTCGGCGGTGGATGAAACCGCCGGCGGCAAGCTGCTGATCGCCGCCATCCCCAGCGGCCGCAGCGGCATCACTTTGCACAACGATTGGAACAATATCGGCCAGCGCCAGACCGACAGCGGCAGCGCGAGCTTCGAACGGGTGCGCGTCGAAGAATCCGAACTGCTGCTCGATCCCGGCCCGCTGAGCACGCCCTTTGCCTGCCTGCGCCCGTTGATCGCGCAGTTGACCTTCACGCATATGTTCCTCGGTATAGCCGAAGGCGCTTTCGAAGAAGCGCGCAACTACACGCTCACCGAAACCCGTTCGTGGCATAAATCCAGTGCCGAAGACGTGCGCCAGGACCCTTACGTGCTGCATCACTACGGAGAATTCTGGGTCGCCCTTGAAGGTGTGCACCTGCTGGTGGAGCGCGCCGCCGAGTTGCTCGACCAAGCCTGGGCAAAGGGCCCGAACCTCAGCGAAAACGAGCGTGGCCAACTGGCTATCGCTATCGCCACCGCCAAGGTCGCCGCGACCCGCCAAGGTCTCGACTTGTGCAGCCGCCTGTTCGAAGTGACCGGCGCGCGCTCCACCCACGCATCGCTGCGCCTGGACCGCCACTGGCGCAACCTGCGCACGCAAACCCTGCACGACCCGGTGGACTACAAGCTCCACGAACTCGGGGATTGGGCATTGAACCAAGCCCTGCCGATTCCAACGTTCTATTCCTAAGAGAGGTGCCCATGCAGCTTTTGACCCTACCGCCCTCGCCCGCCCTCGCGACGTCGATCCGCGCCACGGCCCAGGTCTTCGAAGACCCTAAATCCCAGGCGTTGCTCGACCACATCCAGCAAGTGGCGCCCAGCGAAGCCAGCGTGTTGATCATCGGCGAGACCGGGACCGGTAAAGAGCTGGTGGCACGGCATATCCACAACCTCAGCGCGCGGCGCAACCGGCCATTCGTGGCGGTGAACTGCGGTGCGTTCTCCGAATCCCTGGTGGAAGCCGAGCTGTTCGGCCACGAAAAAGGCGCCTTCACCGGCGCCCTCAGTGCCAAGGCCGGCTGGTTCGAAGAGGCCGACGGCGGCACGTTGTTTCTGGATGAGATCGGCGATTTGCCGATGGCGATCCAGGTCAAGCTGTTGCGCGTCCTACAGGAACGCGAAGTGGTACGCCTGGGGTCGCGCAAGAGCATTCCGATTGATGTGCGGGTCCTGGCCGCCACCAACGTGCAACTGGAAAAAGCCATCAATGCCGGGCATTTTCGCGAGGACCTCTACTACCGTCTCGACGTGGTCAGCCTGGAGCTCAGCCCCTTGCGTGACCGGCCAGGCGATATCTTGCCGCTGACCCGGCATTTTATCGAAGCCTACAGCCAGCGCCTGGGTTACGGGCCGATCACCATCAGCCGCGAGGCCGAGCACAAACTCAAGAGCTACAGTTGGCCGGGCAACATCCGTGAACTGGAAAACGTGATTCACCACACCCTGCTGATCTGCCGCGATGGCGTGATCGAACGCGACGATTTACGCCTGTCGAACATGCGCATCGAGCGTCAGGACGACAGCCAGCACGGCACTGACAACAGCGCCGAAGCGTTGCTGGCGCGGGCCTTCCAAAAGCTGTTTGAGGAACAGGCCGGGGCCCTGCATGAAAAGGTCGAGGACGCCCTGCTCCGCGCCGCCTACCGTTTCAGCCATTACAACCAGGTGCACACCGCCAACCTGCTGGGCTTGAGCCGCAACGTCACGCGCACACGCCTGATCAAGATCGGCGAGTTGGCGGTGAACAAACGCCGCCCAGGCGAAAACGTGCAGGGCGAGCGCATGCTGCACCTATCCATTTAGACGGCAGTGCAATGCGTTATCGTGGCTACGCTCGAAGCTGCGCAGCACTTGGAACGAACCGAAGGTCACGGCCGTGGCCTGGTGGGCGCGAATCAGCGTCCAGAAATCCTCCTCGCCGTGCTCGAAGCATTTGAACGCCGCCTCGCCATCCTCGCGCGAGCGCCATTGCAGGTAATTGAGCACCCGCCGGCCGTCATCGCTGACTTGCACACTTGCATTGATAAAGCCGCCATGGCCTTGGGCCAGGCGTTCGCTTTGAGTGGTCAACGCCGCCACCAGGGCCCGTTGCTGCCGGGGCTCGATCTGAAACTCGATCAATTGAGTGAAGCTGCGATTTTTCTCTAATACCTGCATGAACACTCCCCTTTCTCTGTAGGCAGAATCTTGCGATTCGATGCCACGCAGGGTAAAACCTCTAGTTAAGTCAAGGTCAAGCGCTGTTTGGGAGTTTTTTCATGCTCAACAAGGAACTCACCGTCGGCCAACTCGCCGCCCGCAGTGGCGTCGCGGTCACGGCCCTGCATTTCTATGAAGCCAAGGGGCTGATCAAGAGCAACCGCAATGCCGGCAACCAGCGCCGCTATCCACGGGATGTGCTGCGGCGTGTGGTGGTGATCAAGATCGCCCAGCGTTTGGGCATTCCGCTGGCGACGATCGGCGAGACGTTGCAGACGCTCCCGGACGGGCGCACGCCCAATGCCCAGGATTGGGAGCGTTTATCGGCGCTGTGGCGCGAAGACCTGGATGAACGCATCAACAAGCTGATGCTGCTGCGCGACAAGCTCAGTGGCTGTATTGGCTGCGGGTGTCTGTCGCTGGAGGCATGTCCGTTGCGTAATCAGGATGACAAACTCGGCGAGTGCGGGCCAGGGGCACAGCTGTTGGAGCCCACCTCCCAATCACTGAAGTGACACCCTCATAATCAGAAACCAGCGGCGATCTGGCCTTTGTAACGGGTCAGGATGAACTGGCGCACCTCATCGGCATTCGAAGCAGGCGGTTTGGCGGTAAGAACGCTGACCTGGCGCGCTTATGGCGCAGCAATCTGCCCGCTCACTGTTGCCTGGCGGACACCTCGTCGGCTGTCCGCAGGCCACGCAATCCGTGGCCTATAGTTAAAAGGCCGTCCCTCCACCACCATCAAGGAGAACGATATGAGCGTTAAACCGATTCCCGAGGGTTATCACAGCGTCACGCCGTATATGGGCATCAACAATGCCGCTGAAGCCATCGAGTTCTACAAGAAAGCCTTCGGCGCCACCCAGGTCATGCGCCTGGACATGCCCGATGGCAAAGTTGGCCATGCCGAGCTGCGCATTGGTGACTCGGCAATCATGCTGGGCACGCCCTGCGATGAAATGGCGCTGCGCAATCCGGATGAACACACCAGTGTCGGTTTGCATCTGTATGTGAAGGATGTCGACGCGCAGTTCAGGCAAGCGGTGGCTGCGGGCGCTGTGGTCGTGTCCGAGCCGAAAGACCAGTTCTACGGCGACCGCTCCGCTAGCGTGAAGGATCCGTTCGGGCATCTGTGGTTCCTGGCCACGCATAAGGAAGATTTGACCGAAGCACAGATCCGCCAGCGTGCCATGGAGATGTTCAAGCAAGCCTGAAATAGCTGAGGCAACATCTATCAAATGTAGGTGCTGGCTTGCCGGCGATGCACACAACTCGTTCTACCAGCGCACCGCGTCGATTTCATCGCCGGCAAGCCAGCTCCTACACACTTCATGAACAACCCCTCCACGTTTTCGCCCTTGCCCCGAACGCTGTGTGATTCCAGGATGCAAGCAATTACAAAGAGGAGTCATTCCATGTTCGCCGGATTCCAAAAAGACCAGTGCCACGTCAACGGCGTGGACATCAGTTACCGCCAAGGCGGTACAGGTCCCGGTCTGCTCCTGTTGCACGGGCACCCGCAAACCCACGTCATCTGGCATAAAGTCGCCGAACAGCTGGCTGAACACTTCACCGTGGTGGCCGCCGACCTGCGCGGCTATGGCGACAGCAGCAAGCCGCCAGCCAATGACGACCACTCCAACTATTCGAAACGCGAAATGGCCCGGGACAGCGCCGAGCTGATGAAGGCCTTGGGCTTCGCGCAGTTTTCGGTGCTGGCCCACGACCGTGGCGCCCGCGTTGCCCATCGCCTGGCCCTGGACCATCCCGCCGCCGTGCAGCGCATGGTGCTGCTGGACATCGCCCCTACCCTGTCGATGTATGCACAGACCGACGAAGCCTTCGCCCGCGCCTACTGGCACTGGTTCTTCCTGATCCGCCCGGCGCCGTTGCCGGAAGCCTTGATCGAAAGCGACCCAGAGCTGTACCTGCGCAGCGTAATGGGCAGTCGCAGCGCCGGGCTCAAGCCATTTACCGATGAAGCCTTCGCCGAGTACCTGCGCTGCCTGAAACTGCCGGGGGCCGCCACTGGCCTCTGTGAGGACTACCGTGCCGCCGCCGGTATCGACCTTGAGCACGACCAGGCGGACATCGACGCCAGTAACCACCTGAACCTGCCGTTGCTGGTGATGTGGGGTGCCGAAGGCACGGTCGGCCGCTGTTTCGAGCCGCTCAAGGAATGGCAGAAAGTCGCCACCGACGTGCGCGGCAAGGCCCTGCCGGCCGGCCATTACATCGCCGAAGAAGCCCCCGAGTTGCTGCTGGGCGAAGTCCTGACCTTCCTTCGCTGAACCACTCAGTAAACCCGTGACCTGACCCACCCGCCTCGCAGGCTGCCAATGGCCTGCGACGGGTTCGCTTTGCCCCAAGAAACGTACCGAGATAATAACAATGACAATCAGAAAACTGCTGGGAACCCTGTATATCCAGGTGCTCATCGCTATCGCGCTGGGCGTGTTGATCGGCCATCAATGGCCGCAGATCGGCATCGACCTCAAGCCCCTCGGCGATGGTTTTATCAAGCTGATCAAGATGATCATCGGCCCGATCATCTTCTGCACGGTGGTCTCCGGCATCACCAGCATGCACGACGTAAAACAGGTGGGCCGGGTCGGTGGCAAGGCGCTGCTGTACTTCGAGGTGGTCTCGACCATCGCCCTGTTGATCGGCATTCTCGCCGCGCACCTGCTGCATCCGGGCGTGGGCTTCAATATCGATGTGAAGACCCTCGACAGTTCGGCCATCGCCGGTTTTGTCGGCCAGGCCGAACATGGCGAAGGCATCACCGGGTTCCTGTTGCATGTGATCCCGGCGACATTCTTCGATGCGTTTTCCAAGGGTGAAATCCTGCCGGTGCTGTTCGTCTCCGTGCTGTTTGGCGTGGGCCTGGTAATGGTCGGTGAAAAGGGCCGGCCGCTGGTGGGCGTGATCAATCAGGCCAGCGAAGTGTTCTTCCGCATCGTCGGCATCATCAGCCGGGTCGCGCCGATCGGTGCCTTTGGTGCGATCGCGTTCACCATCGGTAAGTACGGTGTCGGTTCGTTGCTGCCCCTGCTGAAACTGGTGGGCACCTTCTATGTCACGGCGTTTTTCTTTATTGCCGTGGTACTGGGCAGCATCGCCCGCTACGCCGGGTTCAGCATTTTCAAATTGATGGGCTACATCAAGTCAGAGCTGTTGATCGTGCTCGGTACCAGCTCGTCGGAGTCGGCGTTGCCTCAACTGATCCAGAAACTTGAAAGCCTGGGCGCCTCCAAGGGCGTGGTGGGCATCGTGGTGCCGACCGGTTACACCTTCAACCTCGACGGCACCAACATCTATATGACCCTGGCGGTGCTGTTCCTGGCCCAGGCCACTAACATCCACTTGCCACTGGAGCAGCAGTTGACCCTGTTGGCGGTGGCCATGCTGACCTCCAAGGGCGCGGGTGCGGTGGTCGGTGCGGGCTTCGTGGCGCTGGCCGCCAGCCTGGCGGTGGTGCCGACGGTGCCGGTGGCGGCGATGGTGTTGATCCTCGGCGTCGATCGCTTCATGGCCGAATGCCGCTCGTTGACCAATATTATCGGCAATGCCGTGGCCGCCCTGGTAGTGGCCGCCTGGGAAGGTGAGCTGGACCGCGAAAAAATGGCCCCTATCGCGCTCAAGCGCGGCCGCCATGCTCGGGCTGCCGAGGCTGCGGCCCAGGCCAAGATGGCCGCCGAGTAAGCGACAACACCCGGGCGTGCCGGAAGGCGCGTCCAAGCGGTGCTATTCTGGCGGCTCATGCCGCCACGCCTGTTTCTGATGACTAACAAGAAAGATACCGTGCCCCTACCCGAAGACCTGCGGGTGTTCCTGACCGTGATCCGCAAGGCCGGCTTCGCAGCGGCAGCCGATGAACTCGGGCTGTCGCCCGCGTATGTCAGCAAGCGTATCCAGATCCTCGAAACCACCCTGGCCACCCGCCTGCTGCACCGCACCAGCCGGCGCATCGCCCTGACCGAAGACGGCGAGCGGGTGCAGCGCTGGGCCGTGCGCATCCTGGAGGACTTCCAGCAACTCTCCGATGAACTCTCCGACGCCCACGACAGCCCCCGTGGGCGCCTGCATTTGTGCAGCAGCTTCGGCTTTGGCCGCAACCATGTGGCCCCGGCCCTGTCGCAGATGGCAGAACAATACCCGGACCTGGAAATCCGCCTGGACCTTTTCGACCGCGTGGTGGACATCGTCAGCGAAGGCTTCGACCTGGAGATCCGCGTGGGCGACGACATTCCCGGTCAACACATCGGCCGCCGGCTGGTGAGCAACCGCCGGGTACTGTGCGCCGCCCCGGCTTATCTGCAGCGCCACGGCACACCGCAACATTTGAGCGACCTGGAACAGCACGATTGCCTGGTGCTCAAAGAGCGCGATAACGCGTTTGGCATCTGGAACCTGGAACGCGACGGCGCCCAGGAAAGCGTGCGCGTGCGTGGGCCGCTGTCGTCGAACAATGGCGAGATTGTGTTGCAGTGGGCCTTGGATGGGCGCGGGGTGTTGCTGCGCTCGATGTGGGATGTGAAGCCGCTGCTGGAACAAGGCAAGCTGGTGCAGGTACTGCACGGATATACCCAGAGCGCGAATGTGTGGGCGGTGTACCCGACACGGCTGGCGTATTCCGGGAAGCTGCGCGCCTGCGTAGAGTTCTTGCAGGAGCACTTCAAAGGGCTCTCGATCTAGCCCATAGCGTTGCAAACCCAATCAAAAAAGTGAAAGCGGGCTTGCTCGCAAAAGCGGTGGGTCAGTCAGACATGTATTGGCTGACACACTGCACTCGCGAGCAAGCCCGCGCCTGCTTTTAGAGCTGGGTGTGTCAGTTGAGCCAGGGGTTGGCTTGCAGATGGCGACGTTCAAAGGCCTTGATCTCGTCACTGCGCTGCAAGGTACTGCCGATGGCGTCCAGGCCAAGCAGCAGCGCAGTCTTACGCAACGTATCAATCTGGAACGCGATCACCTCGCCGTCCGCCAGGCGAATCTGCTGGGCTTCAAGGTCGACACTGATCTGGGCCTGGTCCGCCTGGCTGACGGTCTTGCCCAACGTCTGCAGCACCGCCTCGTCCAGGGTAATCAACAACACCCCGTTACGCTGGCAGTTGTCATAGAAAATCCCGGCAAAGCTGCTGCCGATCAAGGCGCGGATGCCCATCTGTTTCAGCCCCCACACCGCGTGTTCACGGCTGGAGCCGCAGCCGAAGTTCGGCCCTACCACCATAAAACTCGCGCCCTGCCAGGCCGGTTGGTTCAGCACAAACTCAGGGTTGGGCTCGCCGGAGGGCAAGAAGCGCAGGTCGAAGAACAGCCCACGGTCCAGGCCGCTGCGGTCGATGCCCTTGAGGAACTGCTTGGGCATGATTACATCGGTGTCGATATTGGCCGCCAGCATCGGCGCGGCCTTGCCGGTGACCAGGGTGAACGGTTGCAGGCTCATGGGCGCGCTCCAACGTGGCGGATATCAGTGAGGCGGCCAGTAATGGCGGCGGCGGCGACCATCGCCGGGCTCATCAAGTGGGTACGTGCGCCCGCGCCCTGGCGACCTTCGAAGTTGCGGTTGGTGCTGGAGGCGCAGCGGTCGCCGGGAGCCAGCACGTCATCATTCATCGCCAGGCACATCGAGCAACCGGACTGACGCCATTCAAAGCCGGCGTCGATAAAAATCGCGGCCAGCCCTTCGGCTTCAGCCTGGTCCCGCACTTCGGTGGAGCCCGGCACGATCATCGCCCGTACGTGCTCGGCCACGTGCTTGCCGCGCACTACACTGGCGGCGTCGCGCAGGTCCTCGATGCGCGCATTGGTGCAGGAGCCGATGAATGCGTGGCTGATGACGATATCGCTCAGCCGCATGCCGGCTTCCAGGCCCATGTAATTGAGGGCGCGGCGCATGTCCTGACGCAGAATCAGGTCGCTGACGTCCTGCGGGTCGGGCACGCGGGCGCCGATGGGCGCGGCCTGGTCGGGGCTGGTGCCCCAGGTGACCATGGGCTCCAGGGTGGTGGCGTCGAGTTGCACCTCTTGGTCGAACACCGCGCCGACATCCGAGTGCAGCAAGCGCCAGCCCGCCAGCGCCTGGTCCCACAGCTCGCCTTGCGGCGCACGCGGCTTGCCCTTGAGGTAGGCGAAGACTTTTTCGTCCGGCGCCATGAACGCGCCCCGCGCACCGGCTTCCACTGCCATGTTGCAGATGGTCATGCGCGCCTCGACGCTCAACGCATCAAGGGTCGAGCCGCGAAATTCAATGGCATAGCCGGTGGCACCCGAGGCGCCGATCTTGCCGATCAGCGCCATGATCACGTCCTTGGACGTCAGGCCCGGCGCCAGGTCGCCGTCGACGCTCACGCACATCGTTTTCAGGCGCTTGTAGACCAGGGTCTGGGAAGCCAGCAGGTGTTCGATTTCCGAAGTACCGATGCCAAAACCGAAGGCACCCAGGGCCCCGTAGGTGGTGGTGTGGCTGTCACCGGCGGCAATCACCATGCCCGGCAGGATAAACCCCTGTTCCGGGGCGATCACGTGCTCAATGCCTTGACGCTTGTCGAGGATGTCCAGCAGTTCGATGCCGAAGTCCCGGCAGTTCTCGGCCAGGTAGGACACTTGCCGCGCCCCGCCGGCATCGGGCATCGCCGCGATGCGTTTGGGCGTGGTGGGGTTCACATGGTCGACCACGGCCAACGCCGTGCCGGGGCGCCATACGTTACGCCCGGCGTCGCGCAGGCCGCTGAAGGCCTGGGGGCTGGTGTATTCGTTGATCACCTGGCGGTCTATATAAAGCAGGACATGGCCCTGGTCATCCAGGGGGCACACCGTGTGGGAATCGATGTGTTTGTCGTAAAGGGTTCTGGCAGTCATTTTTCTTAGGGCTCGCTTTGGATAGGGCTCACTCAACGGCATAAGCCCATCCTACGCAGCGGCCCCACCCCATCAAGGGCGCCAGGGTGATGGCTTGGAACATGTTTCGTGTTCGATCGAGGCGTTAAAACGCCCTGAATGTGAACCTGAAACATTTTCTTTCATATCGGGGTTAGGGATTTCTCATTCTCATCCGTCTTAACTTAGATACAGCCTGTCGCGTCAGCAAAAGCTACGACTGGCCTTTTCCGGGCCTTCACTGCCCCTCTCCGATCAAGACCCTCATTCACATGTCGAAGAAGTCACGCTCCAAACTCTGGTTTCTCGTCCATAGCTGGCTGGCCTTGCCCATCTGGTTCTTCGTACTGATCGTCTGCGTCACCGGCACCCTGGCGGTGGTCAGCCAGGAGATCGTCTGGCTGGCCAACCCGGATATCCGCGCGAGCAAGCCGACGGATGATGCCGAACCGCTGAGCTATGACCAGGTGATCGCCGCGATCAAGCGCGATGAACCGCAGGTGTTCGTCCAGTCGATCAGTCGCCCCGACGAATCCCATTTCGCCCTCAGCGTCAATCTCAGCTACCCCGACGGGCGTTCGGTAGAGGTCTACGTCAACCCCTATACCGGTGCGATCCAGGGCATCAGCCCGTCCTTCAACTTCCAGCAGTTCACCCGCGCCCTGCACGGCTGGTGGCTGGTGCCATTCACCAATGGCTACAGCTGGGGCTGGTACCTGGTGTCGGCACTGGGCATCCCGCTGCTGGCGTCGCTGGTCACCGGGCTGGTGGTGTACAAGCGTTTCTGGAAGGGTTTCCTGCGCCCGACCCTGCGTATCCGCCACGGCGCGCGGATTTTCTGGGGCGACTTCCACCGTCTGAGCGGGATCTGGTCGATCTGGTTTATTGCGGTGATTTCCGTCACCGGCATCTGGTTCCTGATCCGGGCGATCCTGGGAGACAACCAGATCTCGATTTCCACCGAACCGGTCATCCCGGTGATTGCCCGTGAGAAGGTGCCGATGTCGGCACCCGGCGTGCCGGCCCCCATGATTCCCGTGGACGAGGCGCTCAAGATCGCCACCCAGCGCATCCCTGGCCTGGAGGCCAGTTTCATCAGCCTGCCGCTCAACGCCTACAGCCACCTGCAGATCAGCGGGCGCGGCTGGTACCCATTGATGTTCCAGACCGCACAGATCAACCCCTATGACGGCGAAGTCGCGGCGGCGCACTTGCTGTCCGACCGCTCGAAGCTGGAGTTTGTCACCGAATCCATGCGCCCCCTGCACACCGGCGACTTTGGTGGGATCTGGATCAAGCTGATCTGGGCATTCTTTGGCCTGATCATGAGCATGATGGTGTTGAGCGGCCTGCTGATCTGGACCAAGCGCACCGCCCTGGCCACCCTCAATGCCCTCAAGCGCGAAGCCAAGACTCAAAAACAGCCAGCGTCCATCCCGGCCCTGCAGGCTGAAACTTCGGAGGCCAACTCATGAGCAAGGTCGCTGCTGTACCGCCTTCGCCACTGCGGGCCTTCTGGCTGAAATGGCGCTTCCACATCAATGTGCTGCTGTTGCTGATCCCTCTGGGCTTCATGCCCAAGTACTTCGCCGACGCCGCGCTGTTTCGCGGCGACACCGGCATCGGCGAGCGCGTGGCCGGTGAAGTGCAGGTAGGCCCCTGGAGCCTGACCCTCGCGGAGTTTCGCAATGAAGGCCCGCGCCCCGACCCGGCCGGCCCGATGAAGTTTTTCAACGCCGCCCTGTGTGACACCTGCGCCAACCAGGTCAAGGCCACCTACCTGCGCATCGGCAAGCCACGCAGCCTGCGCGCCGCCGGCGTGATCTTCTTCGGCACCCCCTACCGCATGGGCGCCGGCCTGCCGATCCCGGAACGCACGCCAGCCGATGCCGAACTGTGGGTCACCATGGAAGGCTGGGACGGCAGCATGCACCAGGGCTCCATCCCGCTGAGCCAGGCCTCGCCTGCCACTATTGCCTGGCTGAACAAGCAAGGAGTTAAACCATGACTTTGATGCGCCTGACCCGCGCCTGCGGCGTTCTGTTGCTGTGCGCCGGCTTCAGTACTGTTGCCCTGGCCCACAACCCGATGTGCGAGTGCAAGGAAATCCCCGGCGAGCAGATCCAGTGCAAAGGCGGTTTCTCCGACGGCAGCGGCGCGCCCGGCGTGACCCTGGACGTGATCGGTTACGACGAAACCATCCTGATGCCTGGCAAGCTGGGTGAGGACTCGACCCTGACCTTCAAGAAACCGTCGGCCGAGTTCTATGTGCTGTTTGATGCGGGCCCAGGCCACGTGGTGGAAATCGACCAAGCGGATATCCAGCCGCAATGAGTACCACACAGGTTGTACGACCCGCCGGTGCCGGCCACGAAACCCTCTATGTGCTGTTGTTGTGCCTGATCATCCTGGCGGTGGCGGGTTCGGTGATCGCGCTGCACGGTGAAACCCAGGAAGTGGCGGCAGTACCCAGCCACCAATTGGATGCCCGTCGCGACCTGAGCGCCGCCGAGCAAGGCATCTACGCCGACCTGCGGGTGACCCTGGATGAGATCCAGCTGTTGCAGCAGGAGCAAAGTGCACTGCCCAGCCCTGCGCAACTGGCCGAAGAAGGCTTCGCACCCTTTGCCCAGGACGCCAGTTCGGTCAGCCGGGGTGATCATCGTTGGCAATTGCTGGAACCTTCGGCCTACCTGGGCTTGAGCCAGGCGCCCGGCACCAGCGGCTCGCTGTTGATGCGCGTGCACGGGGCCGAGCCGGATATCTGGCTCAATCGCCAAGCCCACCTCGCCGCTCCCTCCGACCTCACTGACCAGGCGCTGATCGCAGCCGGCTGGCAGCAAGTGGTTGCGCAATTCGATGCCGGCGTCACCCGCCAGCACCGTCACTGAACGAGAAGACCGATTGCCCATGTCCATTTCATCTCCCCTGTTGCGCCTGTTGCTGGTTGGCCTGTTCAGCCTGATACTCGCCCCGCTCGCCAACGCCGAGGCGAACAAACGCCTGCGAATCGGCATCACCCTGCATCCTTATTACAGCTATGTGGCCAATATCGTCGGCGACAAGGCCGAGGTGGTACCGCTGATTCCGGCCGGTTTCAACCCGCATGCCTACGAGCCGCGCGCCGAAGACATCAAACGTATCGGCACCCTGGACGTGATTGTGCTCAACGGCGTCGGCCACGATGATTTCGCCGACCGCATGATTGCCACCAGCGAACGTCCGGACATCCCGGTGATCGAGGCCAACGCCAACGTGCCGCTGCTGGCCGCCACCGGTAACGCCGCGCGCGGTGCCGGCAAGGTGGTCAACCCGCATACCTTCCTGTCGATCAGTGCGTCGATTGCCCAGGTCAATAACATCGCCCGCGAACTGGGCAAGCTCGACCCGGACAACGCCAAGACCTACACCCAGAATGCCCGTGCCTACGGCAAGCGTCTGCGCCAGATGCGCGCCGATGCCCTGGCCAAGCTGACCAGCGCCCCCAACCCGGACCTGCGCGTGGCGACTGTGCACGCAGCCTATGACTACCTGCTGCGCGAATTCGGCCTGGAAGTCACCGCCGTGGTCGAACCCGCCCACGGCATCGAACCCAGCCCGAGCCAGCTGAAAAAAACCATCGATGAACTGCGCGCCCTGGACGTAAAGGTGATCTTCTCGGAGATGGATTTCCCGTCCACCTACGTCGACACCATCCAGCGCGAGTCGGGCGTCAAGCTGTACCCGCTGTCACATATTTCCTACGGCGAATACAGCGCCGAGAAGTACGAAGTGGAGATGACCGGCAACCTCAATACCGTGGTGCGGGCGATTCAGGAGTCGGGGGCATGACGGCGGCGGAACAGTTGAGTGCGGTCAGCGTCGGTCCGACGCTTGAATTCGACAAGGTATCGCTGACCCTGGGTCGCACCGTGATCCTTGATGACGTGCGTTTCCAGGTACAGCCGGGCAGTATCCATGCACTGGTCGGCCCCAACGGTGGCGGCAAAAGTTCGCTGATCAAGACGCTGCTCGGGCAAACACCTCACCAGGGCCGCTTGAGCCTGCACTGGCCGGCCGCGCCCGGCACCATCGGTTATGTGCCCCAGGCCCTGGAATTCGACCGTGGTTTGCCGATGACCGTGGATGATTTCATGGCGGCTATGTGCCAACGGCGCCCTGCATTTCTTGGTTTGTCCAAGCATTACGCCGGCGCGATTGGGGACGCGCTGGAGCGCGTTGGCATGCAGGACAAACGCAAGCGGCGCATGGGCGCGCTGTCCGGCGGTGAACGCCAGCGCGTGTTGCTGGCCCAGGGCCTGATCCCGGCGCCGCAATTGCTGGTACTGGATGAACCCATGTCGGCCCTCGACGAAGCCGGTATCCAGGTCTTCGAGCGCCTGCTCAATGACTGGCGCCTGGCCGGGATCACGGTGCTGTGGATCGAGCATGACCTGGAGGCCGTGGGCCGTCTGGCTGATCGCGTCACCGGCCTGAACCGCCGCGTGCTGTTCGACGCCACACCCAAGGAGGCCCTGACCCCGGATCGCCTGCTCACCCTGTTCTCCACCCACCCTCGGAGCCCGGCGCAATGAGTTATGAAGCCTTTCGCTTGATGGTCCAGGGCTGGGCCTCTTCCGGTTACCTGCCGGAGGCGCTGGCCTACGGTTTTGTGGTCAACGCCCTGCTCGCCGGTCTGCTGATCGGCCCGGTGCTGGGCGGCCTGGGCACGCTGGTGGTGGTCAAGCGCTTCGCGTTTTTCTCCGAAGCGGTCGGCCACGCCGCGCTGACGGGCGTGGCCGTAGGCATCCTGCTGGGAGAGCCCTATACCGGTCCGTATGGCGCGTTGTTCGGCTACTGCCTGCTGTTCGGCATCCTGCTCAACTACCTGCGCAATCGCACCGGCCTGGCGCCGGATACGTTGATCGGCGTGTTCCTGTCGGTGTCCCTGGCGCTGGGTGCGAGCCTGTTGCTGATCCTGGCGGGCAAGATCAACGTGCACATCCTCGAGAACGTGCTGTTTGGCTCGGTGTTGACGGTCAACGGCAACGACCTGCTGGTACTGGCGGTTGTCGGTTCGCTGGTGATGGCCCTGGCGCTGCCGCTGTACAACCGCATCATGCTGGCCAGCTTCAATCCGCAACTGGCGGCGGTGCGCGGCGTCGCCGTGAAAACCCTGGACTACCTGTTCGTGATCCTGGTGACGCTGATCACCGTCGCGGCGGTCAAGGTCATCGGCGCGATCCTGGTGGGTGCATTGCTGGTGATTCCGGCAGCCGCGGCGCGTTTGTTGAGCCAGTCGCTCAAGGGTTTCTTCTGGGTTTCGGTCGCCATTGCCACCGTCAGCACCCTGTGCGGGATCCTGCTGCCGATCATCTTCGACCTGCCCGTGCCGTCCGGCGCCGCCATCATCCTGGTCGCCGGTATCGCCTTCGCCTTGGCCGCCATCGCGCGCGGCACTGTGCCCAGCCTCAAAGGGAATCTTGGATAATGCGCTCCGTTCTTCATCCTCTGGCCCTGGCCATCGCTTGTTTGTTCACCACGCCACTGATGGCGGCTGAAACGGCCACACCGGCTGCCCACGCGGCAAAGCCGGTCAAAGTGCTTGCTTCGCTTGCGATCACCTACGGCCTGGCTGAGGTGCTATTAAAAGGCACCGACGTACAGCTTGAGCGCGCCGCCCCGGCCAACCTGCCCGGTTCGCGGCAAGTGTCCTACTTCACCGGCCGTGGCGCCCCGGCCCTGAACACATTGGCACTGGACGCCGACGCCGCCATCGGCCTGCGCTCGTTGTGGGCTGATGACCCGCTCTACCCGGTGGCGCGGCGCAGCAACATCCGCATCGTCGAAGTCGACGCTGCACGCCCGGTGGACGGCGGTTTGCCGGGCATTGCGGTGCAGCCGGGTGTCACCGACGGCTTGAACAGCCAGCCCTGGCAGTCGAGCAACAACATGGGGCGCATGGCCGATGTGCTGGCCGCCGACCTGAGCCGCCTGGCCCCTACTGCCAAGCCGAAGATCGATGCCAACCTCGCCGCCCTCAAGCAGCGCCTGCTCAAGCTCACCGCCGACAGCGAAGCGCGACTGGCCAAGGCGGACAACCTGAGCGTGGTCAGCCTGAGTGACCACTTCGCGTACCTGGTCAGCAGTTTGAACCTGGAAGTGCTCAGTACCGATGCGCGGCCCGACGCTGACTGGACACCTGAGGCGTTGCAGAAACTGAGTACCGAGTTGAAGGACAACGAGGTGGCGGTGGTGCTGCATCATCGTCAGCCGAGTGAGGCGGTCAAGGCGGCGGTTAGCGCCGGGGGCTCGAAACTGCTGGTGTTGAATGTGGACAGTGCGGAGCCGGTGACAGAGTTGGAGACCAATGTGGGTCAGCTGATCGACGCGCTCACACCCTGACAACCCACCGATCGGTCATGCCTATGGCTCGATTCAACTGTGGGTTTGTGGTGTGTCATTCAGTCCGGTGGCTACACAACATCCACGCCAACGTGGATGGCATCATGCCGCCAGAACTCCAGGTCGCAGTCGATCAAACGCTGGTGCTGGTCATAATTGACCCGGGCGATACGCAAGCCCGGGCTGCCCACCGACACACGCAATGCAGCGGCGGCTTCCACCGGCAGTGATGTCGGCACGATTTCAAAGCGCACTCGACCGTAGTGCAGGTCGTACTTTCGCGCGTACAGCTCAGTCATCGACTGATTCAAATCACACGCCAGGATCCCCGGAAAATACTGCGGGTTCAGGTAGTGCTCTACATACAGCACCAAGCGCCCGTCAATCCGCCGGCCCCGGCAGATCTGGATCACGCTGGACAGCGCCGGTAACTGCAACCACGCACACACCGCCGCCGAGGCCGGTTGGAGCCGCGCGGAAATCACTTCCGTGGACGCCACCCGCCCCTGGTCGCTGACCATCGCGTGAAAGTGGCTACGTTGCATCAGGTTGTAGGCCAGCCGTGGCGGCGAGACAAACCAGCCGCGCCGCTCCTCGCGATAGATCTGGCCCTGGGCCTCCAGTTGTAACAAGGCTTCCCGCACCGTAATCCGGGTGGTACCAAACAACTCGCTGAGCTTGCGTTCGGCGGGCAATTTGCTGGCAGGTGGCAACAGGCCGTGGTCGATCTGCTCTTGCAGCGCCAGGCCGATGGATGTCACCGCTTTGATTGCCTCATCACGCATCAACGTTACCTATCTGGACTAGACCAGCACCGACAAGGTGCACAAACCGCTCCGTAAATGGGCTTGCACGGTTGCGTGCCAGCCTAGGCATTACAGATGACCGACAGATGACAGTCCGTGTGCATCCCTCGCAGCACACCCTGCAATACATCGGCCAAGTCCAGTCACTACGGGCACTTGAGCATGGTCTACGCTAGGTCTGCGCTGAGCGACATCGAGGCTTTAAAAACGACATCGACATGAAACTGTCATCCATCGCGTCTAGATTGGCTCAGGTATTGCTCTGACCTAGACCAACAACACCGCAGAAAAAACCGCCGCGTTGAAAACGCCCAAAGGAGCTTCGGATGAAACAGCTTTTCCTGGCATCACTGTTAGGCTCGACCATTGCCATGTGCACCGCCGCCATGGCCGCTGATACCGATCTAAAAACCCTGGAAGCTGCCGCTAAGGCAGAAGGCGCTGTAAACAGTGTCGGCATGCCCGATGACTGGGCCAACTGGAAGGGCACCTGGGAAGACCTGGCCAAGACCTACGGCCTCAAGCACATCGACACCGACATGAGCTCGGCCCAGGAGATTGCCAAGTTCAAGGCCGAGAAAGACAACGCCAGCGCCGATATCGGCGACGTGGGCGCGGCGTTCGGACCGATTGCGGTGAAGCAGGAAGTCACCCAGCCATACAAACCGTCCACCTGGGCCCAGGTGCCGGATTGGGCTAAGGACAAAGACGGTCACTGGGCCCTGGCCTATACCGGCACCATCGCGTTTATCGTCAACAAAAAGCTGCTGCACGGTTCCGAGGTTCCTACCAGCTGGGCTGACCTGCAGACCGGCAAATACAAGGTCTCCGTTGGTGACGTGAGCACCGCGGCCCAGGCCTCCAACGCCGTACTCGCTGCCGCCATCGCCAACAAGGGCGACGAGAAGAACATCGCCCCAGGCCTGCAATTCTTCACCAAGATTGCCCAGCAAGGTCGTCTCGGCCTGTCCAACCCGACCATTGCCACCATGGAAAAAGGCGAAGTCGAAGTGGGTATCGTCTGGGACTTCAACGGCCTGAGCTACAAGGCCAAGATGGCCAACCCGGATGACTACGTGGTGCTGATCCCATCGGATGGCTCGGTGAAATCCGGCTACACCACCATCATCAACAAATACGCCAAACACCCGAACGCCGCCAAGCTGACCCGCGAATACATCTTCAGCGACGCCGGCCAGCTCAACCTGGCGAAAGGCAATGCGCGTCCGATCCGCGCTGAAACCGACCTGAAACTGCCGGCCGACATCGCCAAGAACCTGATCCCGGGCGAGCAGTACACCAAGGCCAACCCGCAGCCGATCAAGGATGCCGAAGCCTGGGAAGCGACGTCCAAGAAGCTGCCGCAGTTGTGGAACGAGCAGGTCATCGTAGAGATGAAGTAATCAGGCTCCCAGCCTGAAATGCAGTTAGTGTGGGAGCTGGCTTGCCTGCGATAGCGGTCTGACATTCAACCTCTGTGTCGACTGATGCACCGCCATCGCAGGCAAGCCAGCTCCCACAATTTGACCCGTTTGTGTCAGAGAAATTGAGTCAAGTCTACTGTTGCGGAGCGCCTCCCCCCATGAAGCACAATGTCATCCTTGTCGTGCTCGACGGCCTGAACTTTGAGGTGGCCCGACACGCCATGGGGCACTTGCAGGCCTATGTCGGCGCAGGACGCGCAGCCCTCTACAAACTGGAATGTGAACTGCCCGCCCTGTCCCGACCGCTGTATGAATGCGTACTCACCGGCGTGCCTCCGATCCAGAGCGGCATCGTCCACAACAACGTCTCGCGCCTGTCCAACCAGCGCAGCATTTTCCATTACGCCACCGACGCCGGCCTGACCACGGCAGCGGCGGCTTACCACTGGGTCAGCGAGTTGTACAACCGCACGCCCTTCCTTGCCGCCCGCGACCGTCATACCGACGACAAGGCACTGGCGATCCAGCACGGGCATTTCTACTGGAATGACCACTACCCGGATTCCCACCTGTTTGCCGACGCCGAAAGCCTGCGCCTCAAGCACGCGCCGAACTTCCTGGTGGTGCACCCGATGAACATCGACGACGCCGGCCACAAGCACGGCCTCGATACGCCGCAATACCGCAACAGCGCACGGGCGGCCGACATCATCCTGGCTGACTACCTGCAAGCCTGGCTCGATGCGGGCTACCAGGTGCTGGTGACCGCCGACCATGGCATGAACAACGATCGTTCCCACAACGGCCTGCTGCCAGAAGAGCGTGAAGTGCCGCTGTTTGTCCTTGGCGATGCCTTCAGCCTGGACCCCAACGCGACGCCAAAACAGACCGAGCTGTGCGGCACCGTCTGCGAGTTGCTGGGCGTGCCCCACGACAAACCTGCATGCCGGGAGCTGCTGAAATGATCCGTGGTAAATGGCTGGCACTGCTGTGCCTGGTGCCCTTCGCGCTGTTCTTTATCGTGTTCGAAATCGCCCCGCTGGTGTGGGTGCTGATCAACAGCCTGCAAACCGAAGAGGCTGGCTGGGGCCTGGAAAACTTCACGCGGATCTTAAGCTCGAAGTTCTACCTGCAAGCCATCCAGTTCAGCCTGGAGATCAGCTTCTACTCCAGCATCTTCGGGATCATCATTGCCACGCTGGGCAGCTACTCGTTGCGCCGGGTGGATTCGCCGCTGCGCAATTTCGTCACCGCCTTCGCCAACATGACCAGCAACTTCGCCGGCGTGCCACTGGCGTTCGCATTCATCATCCTGCTGGGCTTCAACGGCAGCATCACCATCATGCTCAAGCAGGCGGGGATCATTCAGGACTTCAACCTGTATTCCAAAACCGGGTTGATCATCCTCTATACCTACTTCCAGATTCCGCTGGGCGTGCTGCTGCTGTACCCGGCTTTCGATGCGCTGCGCGAAGACTGGCGTGAGTCGGCGTCCCTGCTGGGCGCGAATGGCTGGCAGTTCTGGCGGCATATCGGCCTGCCGGTGCTCACCCCTGCCCTACTGGGCACTTTCGTGATTCTGCTGGCCAATGCCCTCGGCGCCTATGCCACGGTCTACGCCTTGACCACCGGCAACTTCAACGTGCTGCCGATCCGCATTGCGGGGCTGGTGTCCGGCGATGTGTCCCTCGACCCGTACCTGGCCAGCGCCCTGGCCGTGGTGCTGGTGGCGCTGATGACCGCAGTCACCGTGGTCCATCAACTGCTGCTCAAGAGGAGCTACCATGTCTCGCGCTGAAGCCGGCCCGGCCTCCCTCTACCATCGGGTAGTGGTGTGGTTGTTATTTGCGATCCTGGTGTTGCCGCTGGCGGGCACCTTTGTCTACTCCATTGCCAGCAGTTGGTCGGCAACCATTCTGCCTGCCGGTTTTACCGTGAAATGGTACGTGCAGCTGTGGAGCGACCCACGCTTCTTGATGGCCTTCGGGCAATCATTGCTGGTGTGTGTGGGCGCGCTGATCCTGTCGGTGGTGTTGATTCTGCCGCTGCTGTTCGTGGTGCATTACCACTTCCCCAAGCTCGATGCGCTGATGAACATCCTCATCCTGCTGCCCTTCGCGGTGCCGCCCGTGGTGTCGTCGGTGGGCTTGCTGCAACTGTATGGCTCCGGGCCGATGGCGATGGTGGGCACGCCGTGGATTTTGATCGGCTGCTACTTCACCGTCGCACTGCCGTTCATGTACCGGGCGATCACCAACAACCTGCAAGCCATTAACCTGCGCGACCTGATGGACGCGTCACAACTGCTCGGCGCCAGCACCTGGCAAGCGGCGATCCTGGTGGTGCTGCCGAACCTGCGCAAAGGCTTGATGGTGGCGTTGCTGCTGTCGTTCTCGTTCCTGTTCGGTGAGTTCGTGTTCGCCAATATCCTGGTGGGCACCCGCTACGAAACATTACAGGTGTACCTGAACAACATGCGCAACAGCAGCGGTCACTTCACCAGTGCCGTCGTGATTTCCTATTTCTTCTTTGTGCTGGTGCTGACCTGGGCCGCCAACATCTTGAACAAGGACAAAAGCCAATGAGCTTCGTCAGCGTCCAACACCTGCAAAAAAGCTACGCCGGCACCCCGGTGTTCAGTGACATCAACTGCGAAGTCGCCAAGGGCGAGTTCGTCACCCTGCTCGGCCCGTCCGGGTGCGGCAAGTCCACGCTGCTGCGCTGCATCGCCGGCCTGACGTCAGTGGACAGTGGGAAAATTCTGCTGGATGGCCAGGACATCGTCCCGCTGAGCCCGCAGAAACGCCATATCGGCATGGTGTTCCAGAGCTACGCGCTGTTTCCCAACATGACCGTGGAACAGAACGTCGCCTTCGGCCTGCGCATGCAAAAAGTCAACGCCGATGACAGTCACAAACGCGTGCAGGAAGTGCTGCAATTGGTCGAACTCAAGGACCTCGCCGGCCGCTACCCGCACCAGATGTCCGGTGGCCAATGCCAGCGCGTGGCCCTGGCCCGCTCGCTGGTCACCCGTCCGCGCCTGTTGCTGCTGGATGAGCCGCTGTCGGCGCTGGATGCGCGGATTCGCAAGCACCTGCGTGAACAGATCCGCCAGATCCAACGCGAACTGGGGCTGACCACCATCTTCGTGACCCACGACCAGGAAGAAGCGCTGACCATGTCCGACCGGATCTTCCTGATGAACCAAGGCAAGATCGTGCAAAGCGGCGATGCCGAAACGCTCTACACCGCGCCGGTGGATGTATTCGCCGCCGGGTTCATCGGTAACTACAACCTGCTCGACGCCGACAAGGCCACCCAACTGTTGCAACGCCCGATCAGCAGCCGTATCGCCATTCGCCCGGAGGCCATTGAGCTGAGCCGCACCGGCGAACTGGATGCGCTGGTGCGCAGCCACAGCCTGCTGGGCAACGTGATTCGCTACCGCATCGAAGCACGCGGTGTAGAACTGGTGGTAGATGTGCTCAACCGTTCGGCCGATGACCTGCATCCGGACGGGCAACGCCTGGCACTTTCCATCGACCCCAGTGCCCTGTGTGAAGTAGCCTGATGCAACGTTTCATTTGAGAGAGCATGACGGATGGCATTGGTAATTTTTGATCTGGACGACACCCTCATCCATGGCGACTGCGCCACCCTCTGGAGTGAGCAGATGGGCCGGCTGGGCTGGGTCGACCCTGAGTCGTTCATGCGCAAGAACAACGAGCTGATGGACGCCTACAGCCAAGGCAAGCTGCGGATGGAAGAGTTCATGGACTTCAGCCTGGAGCCGATGATCGGCCGCACGCCGGAAGAAATCGAGCACTTGGTGGAGCCCTGGGTCGAAGACGTGATCGAGCCGCTGATCTACAGCGACGCCACCAAAACCATCGCCCGCCACCGTGCCAATGGCGACCGGATCCTGGTGATCTCCGCCTCGGGCACGCACCTGGTCACGCCGATTGCGGCGCGGATCGGCATTGATGAAGTGTTGGGGATCAACCTTGACGTCAGCCATGGTGTGTACAGCGGGCGTACGGTCGATGTGCTGACGTATCGCGAGGGCAAGATCACGCGGCTGCTTGAGTGGCTTGAGCAGGCAGGCGAATCGCTGGAAGGCGCGTACTTTTATTCGGACTCGCGCAATGATTTGCCGTTGTTGCTCAAGGTGGACTACCCGCAAGTGGTGAACCCGGACCCGGTATTGCGCGAGCATGCCGAAACGGCCGGCTGGCCGATCCACCACTGGACCTGACACAGCCCCTTCAGAAATTGAAATGCGATCAACATGTGGGAGCGGGCTTGCTCGCGAAGGCGATGTGTCAGATGAAATATTCTTCACTGATACACCGCCTTCGCGAGCAAGCCCGCTCCCACATTGACTGCATTTCAATCCAGGTCAGACCAGGGTTTCGTCAATCACCAACACCAATTTCCCGGAAATCTGGTTAGTCGCCAACTCGGCGAACGCCGCTTCGGCATCCTTGATCGGGAAAGTCTTGGCCAGCTGCGGGCTCAACCGCCCTTCAACAAACAACGGCCACACATGCTGGCTCAAGTCACTGAACAGATCAGCCTTGAACTGATCACTGCGGCTGCGCAGGGTCGAACCCAATAGCTGAATCCGCTTGCCCAGCACCTGGGCCAGATCCAGCTGCGCGTCGCGACCGCCCATCAAGCCGATCAATACCCAGCGCCCATCGAGGGCCAGCAACTTGAGGTCGAGCGCCGCATAGCTGCCACCCACCGGGTCGAGGATCACATCGAACGGCCCGAAATCCCGCAGCCCTTCGATCCCGTCGGTGCGCACCACGCCGCCTTGGGCACCCAGTTCCTCACAATAGGCCAGGCGGTCCGCCGAGCCAACGCTGACCCAGCACGGGCTGCCAAACGCCTTGCACAGCTGGATTGCGGCAGAGCCAACGCCACTGGCGCCGGCATGCAGCAGCACCTTCTCGCCGGGCTTGAGGCCCGCCAACTGGAACAAATTGAGCCACGCCGTGCTGTACACCTCAGGCAGCGCCGCCGCTTCGATCAGCGACAAGCCTTCCGGCGCAGGCAGTACGTGGCGCGCATCCACCACCACTTCTTCGGCCATGCCGCCACCGGCGAGCAGTGCGCACACGCGGTCGCCCACTTGCCAGGATGAGCCCGCCCCCACTTCGCTGATCACCCCGGAACACTCCAGGCCCAACACGTGGCTGGCACCCGGTGGCGGCGGATAGAGCCCCGCGCGCTGTAACAAATCGGCGCGATTGAGGCCCGCTGCCGCCACGCGAATGCGAACTTGCCCTACATCGCAGGTAGGACTGGGTTCGTCCAACCACTCCACATGACCGTCAACGCCTTGCAATGCTTTCACAGTGCCTCCATAGTGAGTCTGGACTGAGCCCGTAGCTGTATCGCCGGGCTTTTTGCATTATGCGACCGGACCATATGGAACCGGCTCCCTCAAAGACGGCCTAATATGCGTTATCAATTGCCCCCGCGTCGAATCAGCATGAAGCATTTGTTCCCCAGCACCGCCCTCGCTCTTTTCATTGGTCTCGGCTTCGCGTCGATGTCGACCAATACGTTCGCAGCCAACAGCTGGGACAACCTTCAGCCGGATCGCGATGAGGTGATTGCCAGCCTTAACGTCGTCGAGTTGCTCAAGCGTCATCACTACAGCAAGCCGCCGCTGGACGACGCGCGCTCGGTGATCATCTATGACAGCTACCTCAAGCTGCTGGATCCGTCGCGCAGCTACTTCCTGGCCAGCGATATCGCCGAGTTCGACAAGTGGAAGACGCAGTTCGACGACTTCCTCAAGAGCGGCGACCTGCAACCCGCCTTTACCATCTACAAGCGTTACCTGGACCGCGTCAAAGCGCGTCTGGACTTCGCCTTGGGCCAGTTGGACAAAGGCGTCGACAAGCTCGACTTCACCCAGAAGGAAACCCTTCTGGTGGACCGCAAGGACGCGCCTTGGCTGACCAGCACCGCCGCCCTCGACGACCTGTGGCGCAAACGCGTCAAGGACGAAGTGCTGCGCCTGAAGATCGCCGGCAAAGAGCCGAAGGCCATCCAGGAGCTGTTGACCAAGCGCTACAAGAATCAGCTCGCACGTCTGGACCAGACCCGTGCCGAAGATATCTTCCAGGCCTACATCAACACCTTCGCGATGTCCTACGACCCGCACACCAATTATCTGTCGCCAGATAACGCAGAAAATTTCGATATCAACATGAGTCTGTCGCTGGAAGGCATTGGTGCCGTCCTGCAAAGCGACAACGACCAGGTCAAGATCGTGCGCCTGGTGCCGGCAGGTCCGGCGGACAAGACCAAGCAGGTCGCTCCGGCCGACAAGATCATCGGCGTTGCCCAGGGCGACAAAGAGATGGTCGACGTGGTCGGCTGGCGCCTGGACGAAGTGGTCAAGCTGATCCGTGGGCCGAAAGGCAGCGTGGTGCGTCTGGAAGTGATTCCGCACACCAATGCGCCGAACGACCAGACCAGCAAGATCGTGTCCATCACCCGTGAAGCGGTGAAGCTCGAAGACCAGGCCGTGCAGAAGAAAGTCCTCAACCTCAAGCAGGATGGCAAGGACTACAAGCTGGGCGTGATTGAAATCCCGGCGTTCTACCTGGACTTCAAGGCCTTCCGCGCTGGCGATCCGGACTACAAGTCCACCACCCGCGACGTTAAGAAAATCCTGACAGAACTGCAGAAGGAAAAAGTCGACGGCGTGGTCATCGACCTGCGCAACAACGGCGGCGGTTCACTGCAGGAAGCCACCGAACTGACCAGCCTGTTCATCGACAAGGGCCCGACTGTGTTGGTGCGCAACGCTGACGGCCGTGTCGACGTGCTGGAAGACGAGAACCCAGGCGCCTTCTACAAAGGCCCTATGGCGTTGCTGGTCAACCGCCTGTCGGCCTCGGCTTCGGAGATTTTCGCCGGCGCCATGCAGGACTATCACCGCGCGATGATCATCGGCGGCCAGACCTTCGGCAAAGGCACCGTGCAGACCATCCAGCCGCTTAACCATGGCGAGCTGAAACTGACACTGGCCAAGTTCTACCGGGTTTCCGGGCAGAGCACCCAGCACCAGGGCGTACTGCCGGACATCGATTTCCCGTCGATCATCGACACCAAGGAAATCGGCGAGAGCGCTCTGCCGGAAGCCATGCCATGGGACACCATCCGCCCTGCGATCAAGCCGGCCTCGGACCCGTTCAAGCCATTCCTGGCGCAGTTGAAGGCCGACCACGACACCCGCTCCGCCAAGGATGCCGAGTTCGTGTTCATCCGCGACAAGCTGGCCCTGGCCAAGAAGCTGATGGAAGAAAAAACCGTCAGCCTCAATGAAGTGGATCGCCGCGCGCAGCACGCCGACATCGAAAACAAGCAACTTGCACTGGAAAACATCCGCCGCAAGGCCAAGGGTGAAGATCCACTCAAGGAACTGAAGAAAGAAGACGAAGACGCGCTGCCGACCGAAGCCGAAAAAACCAAGCCGGAAGACGACGCCTACCTGGCCGAGACGGGCCGGATCCTGCTGGATTACCTGAAGATCACCAAACAGGTGGCCAAGCAGTAAATGATGGCGATTTAATGTGATGGCTCCCTGGAGTGTCATCATATAGACATCATTCTGTCGTGAAATGAAGGACCGCAGGCTGCCAGCCTGCGGTCCTTTTTTTTCGATCGAGATCGCCATGACCATGACCGAACAGCTGAATGCATTGGGCTCTATCCTGGCTCAAGGCAGTTTGCACAGCCTGTTCCAACCGATCATCAGCCTCTCTGACCGACGCATTCTCGGCTATGAAGCCCTCAGTCGTGGGCCGTCCAACAGCCCGCTGCACTCCCCCGTCGCCCTGTTCTCCGTGGCCAGCCAGGCCGGACGGCTCAGTGAACTGGAGATCGCCTGCCGTGAAAGCGCGTGCCGCCGCTTCAGTGAACAGAAGCTGCCGGGCAAGCTGTTCCTCAACGTTTCGCCGCAATCCCTGATGGAAACCGCGCATCAGCCGGGGCGCACCCTGCAACTGCTGCATGACTTCGGCATTCCACCGAGCCAAGTGGTGATCGAACTCACCGAGCAAACCCCCACCAACGATATCGACCTGCTGCAAACGGCGCTGCACCACTACCGCAACATGGGTTTCTCGATCGCCTTGGATGACCTGGGTGCCGGCTATTCCAGCCTGCGTCTATGGTCGGAGTTGCGCCCGGATTACGTGAAGATCGACCGACACTTCATCGACGGCATCCATCAGGATGCGCTTAAGCGGGAATTTGTCGGCTCCATCCTGCAAATCGCCAGGGCGTCGCGTGCCCAAGTGATTGCCGAAGGTATCGAGCTGCCTGAAGAGTTGGCGGTACTGACCGAGATGGGGGTGGACCTGGTTCAAGGCTACCTGCTCTGCCGTCCGCAGGAGCAACCGCCGCAGGAAGCACGCCTGATGCTGCCCAAGCCTGACAGCGCCAACGTGGCGCTGAACGATGAAGGCAGCGACCTCAGCGCCTTGCTCAACGAACAACCGGCGGTGGATCAGGACACCGCCACCGCCCAGGTGCTGGAAGCGTTCCGGCGCCAAGCCAACCTCAATTCCCTGGCGGTGCTGGATGGGCGCGGGCACCCGATCGGTATCGTCCACCGGCATTCGCTGTCGGACGCGCTGCTGAAACCCTTCGCCACCGACCTGTTTGCGCGCAAACCCATCAGCCGCTTGATGAGCGCCGACTTCCTGGCGGTGGAGCTGAGCCAGTCTCTGCAGCAGGTCAGCCGTTTGCTCACCAGCCGTGCACGGCAACGCATCGAAGAAGACTTTATCATCACGCTCAATGGTGATTATCTGGGCCTGGGCCGGGTGATCGATGTGCTCAAGCTGATCACCGAGTTGAAGATCCAGCAAGCGCGCTACGCCAATCCGCTGACCCTACTGCCGGGCAATGTGCCGATCCAGCAATGCCTGACGCGCCTGTTGCAGCAACAGCGCGAATCGGTGATCTGCTATGTGGATATCGACAGCTTCAAGCCGTTTAACGATATCTACGGCTATGGGCGTGGGGATGAGGTCTTGTTGTGCCTGGCGCAGTGCTTGAACGACCGCGTCGACCCCAGCCGCGACTTTGTCGGGCATATCGGCGGCGATGACTTTTTGCTGGTGCTGGGCCCGCAGGATTGGCGTAAACGCCTTAATCAGCTGCTGGATGACTTCCACACCCAATGCCGACGTTTCTACCGCGCCGAACACCTGGAGGCCGGTTGTTTCGTGGCGCTCAACCGCCAGGGCGTACGCCAGGAGTTTGCGCTGCTGTCACTGTCCATCGGCGTGGTGCATTTGTATCCACAGGCCTGTGGACAACTCGATGCCAGCCAGTTGGCGGAGCTGGCATCGCAAGCCAAGCACCATGCCAAGGATATGGCCGGCTATAGCATCCATGTGATCGACAGCATGGACGCACTACCCCAGGCGCTTTAAGCCTCGGCGGATTCCGGGTACTCGTATTCGAACACCCGCACCACTTCGGAGGCGTGCCAGGACGCGGCGGCCACGCCATCGGACGGCCCACTGAAACGCCCCAGGCGCTCCACACATTCAAAAAAACCGGTACGCGGCAGGCGACTGGCGCCCTGGCTGATCACCAGCGAGCTGCGCAACGGCTGCTCGGCCTTGGCGTCCAGCGCCGCCAGGTGCTCCAAAGCGGCAGCCAGGGTTTGCATGGCGGGCGTGGGAAATTGCAGGCGCTCCAGCAGCGCGCGGTAGGTCAGCAGATGGCGCTGGCGGCGAGCCTGGTCCAGTTCGTTGAGTAATCCATCCCAGTGTTGACGGCTGATACGTAGGCTCAAGATTCATCCCTCCAACCTGCAACGCCCAATTCCCAGGCCAGGCTGCGGCGGATCGCGGCATCCGGCTGGCGTTCACCACTTTCAATCAATCCAAGATATGAGGGGCTGATCCCCACAGTGCGTGCCAGGGTTTCGATCGCCAGGCCCTTGGCCTCACGCAAGCCGCGCAGGTCTGCAAGCGGGCGCAGGTCCTGGTCAGGGGCGGCTTGGGCAGTCGATGAGAGAGGAGGTAACGTCGGTTGTTGCTGACCGGCAGCTTTTAGCAGCGCCTGGTACTGATCCCATGGCAACACCGCGTATTCGGGTTCGCCATTGCGTGAAATTATCTGAATATCCATGACCGCCCCGTAGGATAACAACACTTACTGAGTAAGCTCTTTCCTTAGGAGTGTAATCCTAACAGCCACAAAGGTCGCAGGGGGATATACCGTGTCATCCGTTTTTTTGCGGGTTTTCCTTGGCCAGCAGCGCGGGCGTAGCAGGCAGTCGCTCAACCACGGCGAGCTTTTCCGGGCGCTGGGCGTCACGCCAGGCACGAAAGGCGCTCAGTTCGCCTTCCAGGGTCTTCATGACCCATGCCAGCACGGCAATGTCGTCGAGCATGCCGAACATGGGGATAAAGTCCGGAATGGCATCAATCGGGCTGAGGAAGTACATCAACCCCGCCACCACCGAGATCAGCGCCTTGGGGCTGATCGCCCGGTACTCGCCGCGCCAGTAGGCCAGGCACAGCGCCTGGAGCAACTTGAAGTCATCCTTGAGTTTGCCCAGGCGATTGCCCTGGCTGGAGCCCTTGGCCGCCACCGCGAACAGTAACGTCGGCAAACGTCCACGCCCTAGGAGACGCGCGGCCATGGGCAGGAAACGGGTGAAATTGAAGGGTGGTTTCATCTGTCACTCCAGTTCCAGGCGACATAAAAGGTTATCCACACAAATTGTGGATAACCTTGTGAACAGAGCCTATTTTCCGCGCTGAAAGCCACGTGTTACAAGGCTTTCAGTCAGATCGGGCATTTTTTGCGCACTGAAAAAAAACCCAAGATTTCATTGACTTGGCGTTGATGTGCGGCTACCCGTACTCGAGTCTTATATCAGACTGTTACCTGCCACAGACGTTCGTTTGGATCTGCACAGCTCCCCCATTTAGAACGATGCCCCCCAGAAACAACAACGCCCCGTCTAGACGGGGCGTTGTATGTTCAGGCGCCGATTACTTCTTGGCGGCTGGTGCTGCAGGTGCTTCTGCTTTGGCTGGATCCTTGATGGCCAGCAGCTCCAGGTCGAATACCAGCACGGAGTTGGCTGGGATCGCTGGGCTTGGGCTTTGTGCGCCGTAGGCCAGGTCCGAAGGGATGTACAGCTCGACCTTCTCGCCGACGTGCATCAGTTGCAGGCCTTCGACCCAACCTGGGATCACGCCGCTGACCGGCAGGTCAATCGGGCTACCGCGATCCACGGAGCTGTCAAAGGTGGTGCCGTTGGTGAGTTTGCCGGTGTAGTGCACAGTCACCACGTCAGTCGGCTTAGGCTGTGCGCCATCGGCTTTCTTGATGATCTTGTACTGCAGACCGGAAGCGGTGGTGACGACGCCGTCTTTCTTGGCGTTGTCTTCGAGGAATTTCTTGCCGGCGGCTGCCGACTCTTCGCTCATCTTGGTCATGCGTTCTTCAGCACGCTTTTGCAGTGCGGCAAACGCTTCAACCAGCTCGTCGTCTTTGAGCTTCTGCTCTTTTTTGCCGACAGCATCTTCGATGCCTTGGGCTACTGCTTTGGAATCCAGGTCATCCATGCCTTCTTGGGCAAGGCTTTTGCCCATGTTCAGGCCGATGCCGTAGGAAGCTTTCTGCGCCGGGGTTTTCAGCTCTACGCTGGTCTGCGAATCACAACCCGCAAGTACCAGGCTAACCAGGGCCACCGCCGCCGCCAACCGATGCTGTTTCATGCTATTTCCTTGTTCATGCGCCAATAGGGCATTCGAATAAAGTCGCGAGCTTATCAGGCGGCCACGACCAATGGCTACCGGCATGTGAGCAGGAAACTTCTGATAAGTTCACGTGTTTAAAAGCATTTTCATTCATGATGGGGCCCCGCGAAGGATCGTGGGGCCGCCTGCTACCAGGCTCATGGCCACTTGCCGCCCTTGTGGCGTAGTGGCATAACAACGCGACACCTCGACAAGGCCGAGACAAGGATAGCCATCTTGCGCATTTTTTCCCGTGTTTTACTCCTGATATTAATAGCACTGGGCCTGATCCTGGCCGTGGTGCTTTATTACACCATCAACCCCAAGCTGCCGGACTATGTGCCCGTGGAGCAGGTGCACTACCAGGAACAATGGAGTGCCGCCGACCGCCAGACCTACTACTTCACGCCCCAGGGCACCCAGGTAAAAGGCCTGCACTACGACTGGTTCACTGCCCTGGAATTGCCGTTTTCCGAGCAGCGCTTTGCCACGCCAGCGTATTTGGCCCGCTTCGGTTTCCTGGTCGACCCCAAGCAACTGCCCACGGCGCAAAACCCCGGCAACCTGCCCGTGGGTTTCGCCCGGCACAAAAACGCCGGCAGCAACGTCGAGTACCTGGATATCACCTGCGCCGCCTGCCACACCGGCGAACTGCATTACAAAAACCAAGCCCTGCGGATCGACGGCGGTTCCGCCCAGCACGTGCTGCCCTCCAGCGTGCCGACCTTGCGCGGCGGCAGTTTCGGCCAGGCCCTGGTCGCGAGCCTGGCGGCCACCTATTACAACCCATGGAAGTTCGAACGCTTTGCCCGCCAGGTGCTGAAAGATCGCTACGACGCCGAGCACAAACAACTGCGCCAAGACTTCAAGCAGTCGCTGAACAAATTCCTCAAGGTGGCCTGGAACGATACCCACCGTGGCCTCTACCCCACTGAAGAAGGTCCCGGCCGCACGGACGCCTTTGGCCGCATTGCCAACGCCAGCTTTGGCGACGCCATTTCTCCCGACAACTATCGCGTCGCCAATGCGCCGGTGGACTACCCGCAGTTGTGGGATATCTGGACCTTCGACTGGGTGCAATGGAACGGCTCGGCCCAACAGCCCATGGCACGCAACATCGGCGAAGCGCTGGGTGTCGGCGCGACCCTGACCTTTTTCGACGACGCCGGCCAACCGCTCCAGGGCGATGCGCGCTACCCCTCCAGCGTAAGGGTGCGCGACCTCAACCTGATCGAAGAAACCCTGCAACGCCTCAAGGCCCCGACCTGGCCCGAGGATCTGTTCGGCACCATCGATAAGCCGCTCGCCGCCCAAGGCCGCGCACTGTTCGCCGAAAACTGCGCCGGCTGCCATGTGCCCAGCGTCACCCAGGAAAACGGCCGTCCTGTGCAACAGCTGAAAATGCTGCCAGTGGCCTACATCGGCACCGACCCCGGCACTGCCAGCAACATCGCCGATCAGCGCTACGACCTCAGCGCCCTGCAATGGGACCTGGCGGAACTGGCCAAACTCAACGTCGAACTGCACCCCACGCCGACCGAGCCACTGGACCTGAAAAAAATGTCCGTGGCCAAGGGCCTCGCCTACGTCACCGCTTTCGTCGAAGAACATGCCTACCGCGCCGCCGGCGTGACCCCGGCCGAGCGCCCGCGCCTGGACGGCTACGGCCTGCCCATTGGCGTGCGTGAACTGCGAGCTTATAAGGCGCGGCCATTGGCAGGCGTCTGGGCGACACCGCCGTTCCTGCATAACGGTTCGGTGCCGACGATCTATCAGTTGCTCTCGCCCCAGGACGAGCGCAGCACCACCTTCTATAAAGGCACCTTCAACTACGACCCGCGCCACCTCGGCTTTGAGACCGGTGCGTTCAAGAATGCCTTTCTGTTCGACACCAAAATCACCGGCAACCACAACAGCGGTCACGAATTCCGTGCCGGCAGTCGTGGCAATGGCGTGATCGGCCGTGGCCTGCTACCGCAGGAACGCTGGGCGCTGCTGGAATACCTCAAAGTACTGGGCGGCCCGCTGGAGCAACAACTGCCATGATGATTCGATCCCCCTACGACCGACCTTCCCTGCTCGCCCGCCTATGGCTGCGCATCGGCGCGTTTCTGGGCAAGACCCTGCTGTGGCTGGTGGGCCTCGGCCTGCTCGGCTGGCTGGCCGCTACCGCCTGGTACGCCTGGCAACACAGCGGCCCGGTGTCGCCGAATGAGCAGATTCCGCCGGGCGAAGCAGCGATGACCCAAGGCATTATCCAGACGGCCGTGCGCATCGTTGACCAGCACCGCGAAGGCACGCGCTACCTGCGCGATGCCCATGCCAAGGCCCATGGTTGCGTCAAGGCCGAAGTCAGCGTGTTGGCCGATCTCGACCCGGCGCTGCGCCAGGGCGTGTTCGCCGAGCCGGGCAAGACCTGGCAGGCGATGATGCGACTGTCCAACGGCAACGCCTACCCACAGTTCGACAGCATCCGGGATGCGCGGGGCATGGCGCTCAAGCTGCTGGACGTGCCGGGCAAACAACTGCTGGCCGATCAACAGGCACGCACGGAACAGGACTTCGTGATGTTCAGCCACCCGAACTTCTTCGTCAGCGATGTAGCGGAGTATGCGCAGAACATCGGCGCACAAGCGGACGGCAAGAAAGTCCTGGCGTTCTTCCCCAAGGCAGACCCACGGACCTGGCAGGTGCGCCACCTGTTTATCGCCCTGGCGACCCTGGCCCCCGCACCGGCCAGCCCGACGCAAACGACGTACTTTTCGGTCTCGCCCTACAAGTTCGGGACGGCCAACGCCAAGTTCCGCGTCGCGCCCGACCCGCTCAGCTGCCCGGAATATCAACTGCCCAAGCAAAACCAGGACTTGCCGAACTTCCTGCGCAGCGCCTTGAGCCAGCAGTTGTCCACCGACCGCATACCTGCGTGTTTCGTGCTGCAGATCCAGCGGCAGAACCCGCAGACCTTCATGCCCATCGAAGACACCAGCATCGAATGGAAGGAGAGCGATGCGCCCTATGAAACGGTGGCCAAGGTGCGCATCCCGGCGCAGGATTTCGATACACCCGAGCAGAACCTGGCGTGCGACAACCAATCGTTCAACCCCTGGTTTGGTGTAGCGGAACACCGCCCTATCGGCGGTATCAACCGCTTGCGCAAGGCGGTGTACGAAGCGGTCAGCGATTACCGCCACAGCCGCAACGCCCCGTAAAGAATGCATAACATCAGGCCCGACGGCGTAAGGATTGCGTCGGGTCTATTGAGCCCTTATCACCCCTGCCTCTACCGTGAGCACCTACCCCATCACCCGTAGGAAGTCACCGTGGAAAGCTCAACCCTCGGCATGATCGTACTCACCCTGATCGCCGTGTTCGGCACCGCTTCTTTTTGCTTCGAACACCTGGCGACGCGCCAGACCAAAAAGAAAAATACCGGCCAGCACTGACACTCAGTCAGCGAGTCCAGCCTCTGCGGTACGTGCCTGCAACCATTGACGAAAACTGCGCACCGCCGCGGGCGGATTGCGATGATGCGGCTGCATCAGGTGCAGGCGGCCGCGACTGTGCATGCTGTGGGGCAAGGCTATTTGCAGGCGTCCGGACTCAAGGTCAGTCTCCAGCAAGCGCTTCCACCCCAAGGCGACGCCGTGCCCCATCACCGCCGATTGCATCAACAATTGATAGCTGTTGGTGCGCAACGCATGGCGCGGAGAGTAGTAGTCGGCACCGGCGTCGGCGAACCAGTCGGCCCAGGTCAGCCAATCGTGGTGGTGGTCCTCGACGATCAGCAAGGTGTGAGCGTGCAACAAGTGGTGCAGGTCGCGAATTGGGCCGTGGCGCTCAAGGTAGCCGGGACTGCACACGGTGATGACCTGCTCGCTGTCGAACACCGGTGACAGCTCAAGGCCGTGGGGCGCGGCCAGTTCATCCAAGTGATAGAACAAACCAAGGTCATATTCGCTGACATCCAAGTGGCTGGGGCTTTCGCTGCACAGGATGCGGATATCCAGGTCCGGATGGTCGCGCTGGAACTGCGGCAACAGGCCGGCAAGCCAGATAGAACTGATGGTGGGCGTGCTGGCCAGGGTCAACTGGCGATCGGCACCACGCCTGCGCAACTCGGCGGACTCGCGATCAAGCTCACGCAACAGGCGTTGGACGGTACGGAAGTAACGTACCCCGGCAGGGGTCAGGCTCAAGCCTTGGGCCAGCCGATAAAACAGCGGACGGGCCAAGTCTTCTTCGAGGCGTTTGACCTGGCGGCTAACCGCGCTTTGGGTCAGATTCAGTTCATGGGCCGCCTGGGTAAAGCTCAAATGGCGTGCGGCCGCTTCGAACGTCTGCAGGCAGTTGAGGGGCGGAAGATCGACATTTCGGCGCGACATGAGCAAGTCCATTGGCAATGACGGGCCCAGGTTACCCCAGGCCCGCAGAGATCACGTTGACAGGCATCCTGCCACTTGCCTGCTTACAGTGCGACCCTGGCCACGCGCTTACTCCATTGTCGACGATGTTCCAGTTGGCCATTTTCCCAGGCGGTCTGCTCCGCTTCGATGTAGAACCACTCGGCATCGGCGTGCACGCTCAGGTGGCTTTCCACCTCCACGGCCCACTGGTCGCGGCCGACACAGTAGTGCCATTCGATGTCGGCCCGCGTCGACAGCGGATCCCAGGGCAAGGTGCGGTATTGCTCGGTGCAACGCTGGTCCACTGACAAGCCATGGTCGGTAAAACGCACCGAACCCAGGTCGTCTTCAATTTTCACACAGACTTCGCCACTGCCCACGTCTTCGATCAGTGTGCGTTTCGGCGCGGCACCGCGTAAGACTTCCATCGCTACCGGTGTAGCCGACTGCGGCGCTTCGAACGGGCACTCCACCGCCTCGCCGGTAAACACCGGCAGTTGCAGGCTTTGCAGGCCTGGTAGCAACGTCAAAGTGGTCAGCTCGCGGCTCGGCCACAGCAACGGGAAACTCGCCGTGCTGAGCGCCAGGCGCAAACGGTAGCCGGCAGGCAGGCGCATGCCGATGTGGTCGAGGTTCAACTGCACATCCATCGGTTGACCTGGGACGACAGGCGTTACCTGGGAAAAGTCCTCACGCAGTGTGAGATTAAGCACGCCGTAGCTGACTTGCGTGACCTGCCCATCCGGCGCTATCGCATTCAGCCTGGCGACCAATTGACCACAGGATGTGTCACTTGCCAGACGCAACTTAAGCCGTGCATCGCCGAGCAACGACAGCGGCTCGGTCAGCGGCTGCGAGTCGAAGCACAGCGACTGGGCGTCATCGCGACGTTGATCCGTCGGCCCATCGGGGCCAAACCAGATAGCGCAGTACTCGCCCTGGTGCAGGCCGGTGGTCAGCGGCGAACAAATGCTGCGCGGCGCCGCCAAAGGTTGTGCACCCGTACTCAGGCCATGTTCACCCAGGCTGAAATCCGTCCATTGCACTTGCGAGTCGGGCCAGCCCGCCGTCTGCACCCAGATCCCCGGCCGCTCGGCATAACTGCCCTTCGGCGGCAGAATATCCTGTAAGTAAAAGGTGCAGGATGCGTCATCCATCACCCCGTTATCGATGCCCTTGAGCCAGTGATCCCACCAGCGCTTGGCTTCTTGCAGGAAGCCGATGGCCGGGTTGGGCACGGCAAAATGCGGGTACTTGTGAATCCACGGTCCGATCATGGCCTTCTTCGGGCCGGGCAGGTTTTGCATCAGGCGCGAAACAGTGTTGCGATAGGCATCGCCCCAGCCGCCCACCGCATACACGGCCGCCTTGATCTTCGCGTAGTCCTCGCACACCGAGCCGTGGCGCCAGTAGTCATCGCGGGTCTGGTGTTGCAGCCAGGTTTCGGCGAGCAGCGGCATGGCGTCCAGGCGTTGGTGCCAGAGGTCTTTCCAGTCGTCGCCGACCAGCAAGGGATCAGGCACCGCTGCGCTGAAGTTGAGCATGGTGGCGGCCCAGCCGAAGTTTTCCATCAACAGGTTGCCGCCCTTGTAGTGGATGTCGTCGGCATAACGGTCATCGGTGGAGCACAAGGTGATGATCGCCTTCAATGCCTCGGGCTGGCGCGCCGCGACTTGCAGGCCATTGAAGCCGCCCCAGGAGATGCCCATCATGCCGACATTGCCGTCGCACCAGGGTTGCCGGCACAACCAGTCGATCACTTCAAGGGCGTCTTCCTGCTCCTGCAGCAGGTACTCATCGGCCATCAAGCCTTGGGACTCACCGTTGCCGCGCATATCCACCCGCACACACACATAGCCCTGCCCCGCCATCCACGGGTGGGTCAGCGCATCGCGCACGGCGGTGCCGTCGCGCTTGCGGTACGGCAGGTATTCCAGGATCGCCGGAAAGGTCTGCAGGCCCGCGACTTCCGGCAACCAGATGCGTGCGGCCAGCTGGGTGCCGTCCTTCAAGGGGATCAGGCAGTGCTCGATTTCGCGCACGGTGTAAGCAAATTCAGTGACGATTTCCATCAGTAACTCCAACAGCGGTTCAATCGATCAGCGGGCGAAATCCGGCGCCGGGCTGGCGCTGTGCAGTTCCGTTGCGGGGGTCCGCTGATGGCGTTTCACATCCAGCAATGCGGGATTTTTCAACCAGAAGATCAGTGAGGTGCTGGCCAGCAACACCAGGAGCATCCCCGGCAGACCGCCGAGGTTGGAGAGCATCTTCACCCCGTCGATGCCGACGAATGAGACCATCACCCACGATACCGAGCCGATGATCACGCCCCAGACGATCTTCAACGCTGGGTTGCCATCCAGGTCGGAATCGGCGGTCACGCCTTTGCTGCACAGGTTGGCGATCACATCGGTGCTGGAGTCGGCGGCGGTGACAAAGGAGATGAACGCCACGAACAGCAGGAACGCGATCATCAGACCGCTGGCCGGCAACTGCTGGAACATCTGGTACAGCACGTGTTCCACGCCCTGCTCGTTCAGCACACGGTTGAGGCTGCCGTCGCCCAGCGCATCGAAGTACAGACTGGTGCCGGAAAAGATGCAGATCCACACCGCCGTGAACAACGCCGGGTAGAGCATGTTGATGTGGATGAATTCACGCACCGTGTAGCCACGCCCGATCTTGCCGAGGAACAACGCACTGACCGGCGCCCAGGCAAACCACACCGACCAGTAGAACACCGTCCAACTGTGTGGCCAGGTGTCGCCACTGGCGGCGCCGGTGAACAGGCTGCGGCTGAAGAAGGTGTCGAGGTACACGCCGAGGGACTCGACGCCAAGGCTGAACATGTACAGGGTCGGCCCGCACAACAGCACGAACAGCCCCAGGGCGAGCATGATCCAAGTATTGAACGAGGACAGCATCACGATCCCTTTCTGCAGGCCGCTGGCGGCCGAGGCGACAAAGGTAATAACGATGATCGCGATGATGATAGCCAGGCGCAACGGTGTGGTTTCACCGCCGATGTACTGAGCCAGGCCCCCGGCCAAGGTCAGCGCGCCGGTACCCAGGGACGAGGCCATGCCGGCCACCAGGGCGAACATCGCCAGGGTGTCGATCAGCCCTGCATAGCGCTTGACCCGCGCTTCACCGAGCAACGGTTCAAGCATGGCGCCGATGGAGAAATTGCTGCGTCGGTTGTAGAACGCCAACGCAAACACCAGCGAGGGCACCAAGTAGATGGCGTAGGGGGTGATGGTCCAGTGCAGGAACATCGTCGACATGGCAAAGGTCTTCGCCGCCGAACTACCCGCCTCGATCGGCAGGCTGGTGGGCGGGCCATACAGATGATAGAGCGGTTCGGCCGTGGTCCAGAACAGCACGCCCACCGCGAGGGTGGTGCACAGCGCCACCATGAACCAGCGCCATTTGCTCAGCAACGGCTGGGCGTCTTCGCCGCCGATTCGCACCTTGCCCAGCGCGGAGAAGTAGACGATCGCGGTTAGCACCACCATGGCAAACGAGCCGGCACTGAACAGCCATGAGAAGTTTTTCAGGATCAGGTTGTTGAGCTGTTTACTGACCGCAAGGAATGCATTCAGGTCGATGTAGCTGGCGATCACCGCCGCCAGCAGGATCAGGAACGTTGGCCAGAACACCAACGGACGCAGTGGATATTTCATAGAGAGCCGTTCCCCTTGCAGACTATTTTTATGTTGGAGAGCGAGCCCCCGCAGCATCCTGCTGCCGGTCACTCGCCTGGAAGTCTTCGCGTGGCTATAGATAAACGGTTAAGCGGCCGAGGGCGCAATCAACCAATGTGCATGGGGGTATTCCCCCACGTCATGGCGCACCCACACAGTTCAGGGCGAATAGGCAGTGCACAATGGCAGAGCGCGGAGAGGATAAAACGCAGACGAAAAAAAGCCCGCTCAATGAGCGGGCTTCTTGTGGTGACCTGGCGTTCAGTGTTCCAGGTTACCGAATATGGCGCAGCGGACGGGACTCGAACCCGCGACCCCCGGCGTGACAGGCCGGTATTCTAACCGACTGAACTACCGCTGCGCGTAACACTTGAAGCGAATGGTGGGTGATGACGGGATCGAACCGCCGACATTCTGCTTGTAAGGCAGACGCTCTCCCAGCTGAGCTAATCACCCTTCACTTTCGGTGTGGGCGGCATCATACACCAAAAATCCGCAATGTCTTGATTTAAATGCAATTTATTTGAAATATTTTCTCAGCCACGAGAAACCCCAGCAAAAACGGGCTTCTACGTCGTCAAATGCGAGTCTGTTGCGCTTACCCGCTGACTGGCCGCCCAATGAGATACCATTCTCGATAATGCTTGAGCCACGCCGATTCTATGGGTGAACCGCGCACCTTCAGGGTGACTACACGCGGGGATGTCTAATCGCCCAATAAAAACGCCGCCGGTCATCGGAAATGATCGGCGGCGTTTTTTGGCTTTTTGCAAACCCCAGACAGCAAAAAGCCCGCTCATTGAGCGGGCTTCTTGTGGTGACCTGGCGTTCAGTGTTCCAGGTTACCGAATATGGCGCAGCGGACGGGACTCGAACCCGCGACCCCCGGCGTGACAGGCCGGTATTCTAACCGACTGAACTACCGCTGCGCGTAACACATGAAGCGAATGGTGGGTGATGACGGGATCGAACCGCCGACATTCTGCTTGTAAGGCAGACGCTCTCCCAGCTGAGCTAATCACCCTTCGTTTCGGTGTGGCGCGCATTCTACGGAGCGACCTTAAGTCTGGCAAGCACTTTCTGAAATCTTTTTTTTGATAGCTTCCAATGGCTTAGGCAGGGTTGGCCTGGGACGTTATCAAGAGAATAATGCCCCCCTTTGTATAAAGGAGAGACTCACCCCATGTGGTTCAAGAACCTGCTTATCTATCGCCTGACCCAAGATCTGCCTGTTGATGCCGAGGCGTTGGAAGCGGCCATGGCCACCAAACTGGCGCGCCCTTGCGCAAGCCAGGAATTGACCACTTATGGTTTCGTCGCGCCTTTTGGTAAAGGTGAAGACGCTCCCCTGGTTCACGTCAGCGGTGACTTCCTGCTGATCGCCGCGCGCAAGGAAGAACGTATCCTGCCGGGCAGCGTGGTGCGTGATGCACTCAAGGAGAAGGTCGAAGAGATCGAAGCCGAGCAGATGCGCAAGGTCTATAAAAAGGAACGCGACCAGATCAAGGATGAAATCATCCAGGCCTTCCTGCCACGCGCCTTTATCCGTCGCTCGTCGACCTTCGCCGCCATTGCGCCGAAACAGGGCCTGATCCTGGTCAACTCGGCCAGCCCGAAACGCGCCGAAGACCTGCTGTCGACCCTGCGTGAAGTGATCGGCACCCTGCCGGTTCGTCCACTCACGGTTAAAACCGCGCCAACCGCGATCATGACCGATTGGGTCACCACCCAAAAGCCGGCCGATGACTTCTTCGTCCTTGACGAATGCGAGCTGCGTGACACCCACGAAGACGGCGGGATCGTGCGCTGCAAGCGCCAGGACCTGACCGGCGAAGAGATCCAACTCCACCTGACCACCGGCAAAGTCGTGACCCAACTGTCCCTGGCCTGGCAGGACAAGCTGTCCTTCATGCTCGACGACAAGATGACCGTCAAGCGCCTGAAGTTCGAAGACCTGCTGCAGGACCAGGCGGAACAGGACGGCGGCGACGAAGCCCTGGGCCAACTGGATGCGAGTTTTACCCTGATGATGCTGACGTTTGGGGACTTCATCCCCGCGCTGGTCGAAGCACTCGGCGGTGAAGAGACCCCACAGGGCATCTAACGCCTTGTGAAGATCAAACTGTGGGAGCGGGCTTGCTCGCGAATGCGGTGGATCAGTCAACATATTCAGCGACTGACACACCGCATTCGCGAGCAAGCCCGCTCCCACATTTGATTGGGTTCCCAGGCAGACATCAGCATTACCGAACCTAACTGACAACAAGGACACCCCCATGCGCGCACTCGCCGCCTTGAGCCGCTTCGTCGGTAATACCTTCGCCTACTGGGTGTTGGTTTTCGCCGTCGTCGCCTTCTTCGAACCCAGCTGGTTCATCGGCCTGAAAAGCGCCATCGTTCCGTTGCTGGGCCTGGTGATGTTCGGCATGGGGCTGACCCTCAAGATTGATGACTTCGCCGAAGTCGCCCGCCATCCGTGGCGCGTGGCCTTGGGCGTGGTCGCGCACTTTGTCATCATGCCCGGCATGGCCTGGTTGCTGTGCCAGGCCTTCCACCTGCCGCCGGAAATCGCCGTCGGCGTGATCCTGGTCGGTTGCTGCCCGAGCGGGACTTCGTCCAACGTGATGACTTGGTTGGCCCGTGGCGACCTGGCGTTGTCGGTCGCCATCGCCGCCGTCACCACCCTCCTCGCCCCGCTCCTCACCCCGGCGCTGATCTGGCTGCTGGCGTCGGCCTGGCTGCCGGTGTCGTTCATGGAGTTGTTCTGGTCGATCCTGCAAGTGGTGCTGCTGCCGATCGTGCTCGGTGTACTGGCGCAACGCGTGCTCGGTGAGCGGGTGCGCCATGCAGTGGATGTGTTGCCGCTGGTGTCGGTGGTGAGCATTGTGATCATCGTCGCGGCGGTGGTTGCGGCGAGTCAGGCGAAGATTGCCGAGTCGGGCCTGTTGATCATGGCGGTGGTGATGTTGCACAACAGCTTCGGTTACCTGCTGGGTTACTTCACCGGCCGCGTGTTCCAGTTGCCGCTGGCACAGCGCAAGTCGCTGGCGCTCGAAGTCGGCATGCAGAACTCAGGACTGGGCGCCGCCTTGGCCAGCGCCCATTTTTCGCCATTGGCGGCGGTGCCGAGTGCACTGTTCAGCGTCTGGCACAATATTTCCGGGGCGTTGCTGTCCACCTACTTCCGCCGCATGAGCGAAAAGGAAGACCGCCGCGTGCTGGAGAACACCCCGCAAACTTGATCAGCCGAGCACTTTTCGGCACTCTACCGAGCTTCGCGGGGACGACCCCGCGACGCTTCCAGCGCCTAATCCGGGGACGACCCCACCTAACGTTAGGAGGTCATCATGTCCTGGATCATTCTGTTTTTCGCGGGTCTGTTTGAAGTCGGCTGGGCCGTCGGCCTGAAGTACACCGACGGTTTCAGCAAACCGCTGCCGACTGCGTTGACGATTGCCGCCATGGCCGTCAGCCTCGGCCTGCTGGGCCTGGCCATGAAAGAATTGCCGCTGGGTACGGCCTACGCCATCTGGACCGGCGTGGGTGCCGTGGGCACCGTGATTGCCGGGATCATCCTGTTTGGGGAGTCCATGGCGTTGTTCCGGTTGGCCAGCGTGGCGCTGATCATTTGCGGGCTCATTGGGCTCAAGATCAGCACCTGATCCATTACCGCTGTCGAACCGCCGCTCCCACACCAGACCGCGTTCGCTAGAACAACGCGGTCTGGTGTGGGAGCTGGCTTGCCTGCGAAGAGGCCAGTAACCCAGCCCACAACTACCTGATACTCCCCCGCAACACCCCCACCCGTTCCTGCAACTGCGCAGGCGTCGCGGCCTCTACCGCCACCGGCTCACCGGCCACCAACACCACCCGCGACCAGATGCGATGGAAGAAGCCCTTGTTCGGATCGCGGCTGAAGAAACTCCCCCACAACCCCTGCAACGCCATCGGAATCACCGGCACCGCCGTCTCTTCCAGAATCCGCGTCACACCACCGCGAAACTCGTTCATCTCGCCATCGGCGGTCAGCTTGCCCTCGGGAAAGATGCACACCAACTCGCCTTCATTCAGGTACTGCGCAATGCGTGTGAAGGCCTTTTCGTAGATCTGGATGTCTTCGTGACGGCCGGCAATCGGAATCGCCCCGGCGGTGCGGAAGATGAAATTCAGCACCGGCAAGCGGTAGATCTTGTAGTACATGACAAAGCGAATCGGCCGACGTACCGCGCCGCCGATCAACAGTGCATCGACAAACGACACGTGGTTGCACACCAGTAACGCCGCGCCTTCATCCGGGATCGCCTCCAGGTTGCGATGCTCCACCCGGTACATGGAATGGCTGAGCAGCCAGATCATGAAACGCATGGTGAACTCGGGAACGATCTTGAAGATGTAGGTGTTGACCGCGATGTTGAGCAGCGACACCACCAGGAACAGCTCGGGGATCGACAGCTTGGCCACGCTCAGCAACAGGATCGACACGATGGCCGAGACCACCATGAACAGTGCGTTGAGGATGTTGTTGGCCGCGATCACCCGCGCGCGCTCGTTCTCGGCGGTACGCGACTGGATCAGTGCGTACAGTGGCACGATATAGAAGCCGCCAAACACGCCCAGGCCAAGGATATCGAACAACACCCACCAGGCCTGGCCGTAGCTGAGCACGGCGAGCCAGTCGTTGGCCTGCACGTTCTGCGGGAAGCCGCCGGAGTGCCACCACAGCAGCAGGCCAAACACCGTCAGGCCGAATGAACCGAACGGCACCAGGCCGATTTCTACCTTACGCCCGGAGAGTTTTTCGCAGAGCATCGAGCCGAGCGCGATGCCCACCGAAAATACGGTGAGGATCAGCGTCACCACGGTTTCGTCGCCGTACAACCATTCCTTGGCGTAGGCGGGAATTTGCGTGAGGTAGATCGCGCCGACAAACCAGAACCACGAGTTACCGACGATCGAACGCGAAACCGCGGGCGTCTGCCCCAGGCCCAAACGCAAGGTGGCCCAGGATTCGCTGAAAATGTTCCAGTTCAGACGCAACCCAGGGGTCGACGCCGCTGCCCTTGGGATACTGCGGCTGGCCAGATAGCCCAGCACCGCCACGCCGACGATCGCCACTGACACCACCGGCGCGTAATGGGTGGACGACATCATGATCCCGGCGCCAATGGTGCCGGCCAGGATCGCCAGGAACGTGCCCATCTCCACCAGGCCATTACCGCCCACCAATTCATCATCGTGCAAAGCCTGGGGCATGATCGAGTACTTCACCGGCCCGAACAGCGCCGAGTGGGTGCCCATGGCGAACAGCGCCAGCAGCATCATTTCCAAGTGGTTGGTGAGGAAGCCCGTCGCCCCCACGGCCATGATCACGATCTCGCCAATCTTGATCGCGCGAATCAAGGCGTCTTTGTTGAATTTCTCGCCAAACTGCCCGGCCAGCGCCGAGAACAGGAAGAACGGCAGGATAAACAGCAAGGCGCAGAGGTTGACCCAGATAGAGCGGTCACCGTCGATGGTGAGCTTGTAGAGAATGGCGAGGATCAGCGATTGCTTGAAGATGTTGTCATTGAACGCGCCCAGCAACTGGGTGATGAAAAACGGCAGGAAACGCCGTGTGCGCAGCAAAGTGAATTGCGAGGGGTGGCTCATCGTCCGTGTTCCTGCGTGGCCTGTTTTTTTGTAGAAACATTCAGGCCACGACTTTACCTAATCCGGCTTACTTATTCGCTAGTCCTGCAATGCACGGCGAAACAAAAAGCTCACCTTTATAAGCACCCTGCACCGTGCGCTTGGCCACGATCAACCACATCAGCGCCAACGCGACCACCAGCACACTGCCGAATACGCTGAAGAAACCCAGGTGCAACAGGCTCGCCAGCTTCAACGTGGCCAGGGCGTAGACCCCCAACGGAAAGGTGAAGCCCCACCACCCCAGATTGAACGGAATACCAGCGCGCAGGTAACGCAGGGTGATCAATACCGCGATCAGCATCCACCACAGGCCGAAGCCCCACAGCGTAATCCCCGCGACCACGCCGAGACCGTTGGCCATCTCACCGACGCCCGGTAAACCATTGGCCGCGAAGATCGCCGGCGCATCGCCCCCCAGCAGCAACATACCCAAGGCACCGGTGCCGATGGGCCCCAACGCCAGCCAGCTCGACGCGGCCATATTGGCGTGAGGCAGCTTATGCAGGGCCATGCGCAACATCAGGATAGTGAGGATGCTGAACGCCACCGGCAGGGAAAACGCCCACAGCACGTAGCTGGTCACCAGCATCACCAGCTGTGAATGGGCGTCCGCCAAGTGCGGTGCCAGCAGCCCACCGCTGGCGGCGGCGACTTCGGCGGCCACCACGGGTAGCAGCCAGACGGCCGTCATCTGGTCGATGCTGTGTTCCTGGCGGGTGAACATCATGAACGGGATCAGCACGCCGCAGGCCAGGGCCATGGCGACATCCAGCCACCACAGCGCTTCAGCCAGGGGGATCACGTCGCTGCCCCACCGCGGCAGGCCGAACAACAGCAGGCCGTTGAGAATGGTCGCGAGCCCCATGGGGATGGTGCCGAAGAACATCGACACCGTGGAGTGCCCGAATATCCGCCGCGCCTCATCGAAAAACATCACCCAACGGGCCGTGTACAACACGCTGAACAGCACAAACAAGCCGATGGTGAAAAACCACAGCGCTGCGGCAATCGCGTGCAAGCCTGGCACATCGGCCGGCAATTGGGCCAAGGCCAGCGCCAGCACGCCGGTGCCCATGGTGGCAGCAAACCAGTTGGGGGTGAATTGGCGGATCACTTCCCGTGGACGGGTCAAGTGACTGAAGGGTTTGTAGCTGATGGTATTCGAGCAGGTCATGATGGCAATCCTCTTCCTCGCATGAGGTTGAGACCATGGTAGAACCTGATCGAATATCTATATAACGGGTAATATCTCTATCTGTTATCTACTTTACCAATATAGGAGTCAAACGCTGCCTTCGCTTTCGATCACCAGGATGCGCGCCGGGCCTTGGGGATGTGCCACGTGCTCGGTGCCGACGCTGGCGTAGAAGATGTCGCCGACGGCCAGCTCCGCCACCTGCTCGAAGCCATTGTCGCGATAGTGCATCTGCACCCGGCCATCCAGCACCACAAACACTTCTTCGCCGTCATTGACGTGCCAGCGGTACGGCTGGTCGGTCCAGTGCAGGCGCGTGGTGATGCCGTTCATGTTGGCGATGTCCAGCGCCTCCCAGGCCCGGCTGCCGGTGAAGTCCTTGCTGCGGATGATCTTCATGCTTGAATCTCAGTCAGGCGATGCGGAAGGCGATTATTACTCATCAGCCGCCTGTCGTCGCCCTGGCGCGCGCCGAATCCTGCAACAGCAGGCCGACCAGTGCGCCGAGGGCCAGCAGGATGAGTACCGCGCCGTAGCCGTCAGTGGTGACGATCAGACCAAAGCGGCGAATCAGGTTGCCCGCCAGCAAAGACGGCAGGCAGAACGCCAGGTAACTCAGCACATAGAACGCCGACATCAAACCCGCGCGCTCATGGGGCAAGGCCAGCGGCACAACACTGCGCAGGGCACCGAGGAAGCCCGCACCAAAACCGCTGCCGGCGATCAGGGTGGCGATGAAAAACAGCAGCACGCTGGCGCTGTGCACGGCCGTGAGGATCAGCGCCACACCCACTGCCAGCAAGCCGGCCCCCAGGCGCAGCACTTTGTCGGCTGGGCGATTGCGCAGCGTGAAGATCATCAATGCGCCGCTCACGGTCAACACCGCCACCAGGCCGCCACCGATCAGGTTGGAGGTCGAACCGGTGGCGGTTCGTACCAGTGACGGCGCCAGGGACAGGTAGAACCCGCCCATCGCCCACACCGCCACATCCACCGGCAGCGACAACCACAAGGCCCGGCGCGCTTGGGGCGGTACGTGCAAGGTCGGGCGCAGCGAAGCCAGTGCGCCAGGGATACGGCTGACGCTTTCCGGCAGGCGCCATACGTAAACGGCCTGCAGCAGCATCAGCACGAACAGCGTGCAGTAGATCAACTGGGTCGGCAGCGGCGCGAACTCCACCAGCAGACTGCTGCCCATCGCACCGCAGGCCATGCCCAGCAACGGCGCTACGCTGTTGACCAGTGGGCCTTGCTGGCGATCCGTGTCCAGCAGTGCCGCGCCCAGTACGGCAGTGGCCATGCCCGTAGCAAAGCCCTGCAGCGTACGCGCGGCAATCAACCAGGCCACGCTGCCTTCATTGATAAACAGCAGCATCGCCAGCATGTTCAAGATCAACGCGGTAAAAATCACCGGCTTGCGCCCCAGATGGTCCGACAGTGAGCCAACAGTCAGAAGCGCCACCAGGAGACTCAGCGCATAGACGCCAAAGATCAGCGTGAGCATGCCTGCGGAAAAATGCAGGCCCTCCTGATACAGGTGATACAACGGCGTCGGCGCACTGGAGGCGGCGAGAAACGTCAGCAAGGTGATCGCGAGGAACACCAGGCTGGAACGCTGAGAAATCGGGTTGGACATACGCACGCTCCGCTAAAGCTAATATTTTGCTTTTGTGCAGTGTGCTACCAGGCCAGGCTTAAAGCAAATTCTTTGTGTTAAGGTCACAATCATGGCGATAAAAGAAGGCCTCCGCCCGGGGGGCCGTAGTGCCCGGGTACAAGAATCCGTCCATTCAGCCGTGCGTGAACTGCTGGAAGCCCATGAGCGCTCCAGCGTCACTGTGCCGATGATCGCTGCGCGCGCGGGGGTTACGCCCTCGACCATCTACCGGCGTTGGGGCGATCTTTCTGTGCTACTGGCGGATGTGGCGTTGGCGCGGATGCGCCCGGACAGCGAGCCGGCGAATACCGGCAGCCTGCGCGGTGACCTGCAGGCCTGGGCCGAGCAGTATCTGGATGAGATGAGTTCGGAGCCTGGACGGAACATGATGCGGGATGTGCAGTGCAGCCAGACGCCAGGCTATTGCGTGAGCATCCTGAGCGGGCAGTTTCAGGCGATTGTCGATCGCTATCCGGACAGCAGCCCGCCGAGCGTGGATCACCTGATCAATCTGCTGGCGGCGCCAACGGTGTTTCGTATTCTATTCTCGACCACGCCGCTGACGGTTGAAGAGCTGCATAGGCTGATCGAACTGGCACTGAAGGTCTGAAGCCCTTACACAAAACCAAATGTGGGAGCGGGCTTGCTCGCGAAGGTGGTGGATCAGTCAGTACATTCTGTAACTGACACACCGCCTTCGCGAGCAAGCCCGCTCCCACATTTTTGACCGCGTTCAGGTCAGCGCTTACGTGCGCATCCCGCGTCCGCTCACCAGTAACTTCGCGCAACCGATATACAGCACAACGGTCGCCACCAACATGAACGTGATCGCCACGCTGATCTTGATGTCCGACACCCCCAGGATGCCGTAGCGGAAGGCGTTGACCATGTGCAGCACCGGGTTGGCCAACGACACGGTCTGCCAGAACGGCGGCAGCAAGCTGATGGAGTAGAACACCCCGCCCAGGTAGGTCAGCGGCGTCAGCACGAAGGTCGGAATAATCGAAATATCATCGAAGTTGCGTGCAAACACGGCGTTGATGAAACCCAGCAGCGAGAAGATCGTCGCCGTCAGTACCACCACCAGAATGGTGACCCCGAGGTGATGCACCTGCAGGTGGGTGAAGAACAGCGACAACAGGGTGACGATCACGCCCACCATCAACCCACGCAGCACACCGCCGAGGGTGTAGCCGATCAGGATGGTATGGGGCGACACCGGCGACACCATCAGTTCTTCGATGGAGCGCTGGAACTTGCTGCCGAAGAAACTGGAGACCACGTTACCGTAGGAGTTGGTGATCACCGACATCATGATCAGGCCCGGCACGATGTACTCCATGTAAGTGAAGCCACCCATGTCGCCAATCTGGCGGCCGATCAGGTTACCGAAGATCACGAAGTACAGGACCATGGTGATCGCCGGCGGCAGCAGGGTCTGCGGCCAGATCCGGGTAAAGCGCTTCACTTCGCGATAGACGATGGTTTGCAGCGCGACGAGGTTGGGTTGCAGTTCGGAACTCATACCGCCACCTTCGCCAGATTTTTCTCCACCAGGGACACGAACAACTCCTCAAGGCGATTGGTTTTGTTACGCAGGCTCAGCACTTCGATGTTCTGGGTTGCCAACTGCGTGAACAACGCGGTGATGCCCATGGCCTTGTCCACCTGCACTTCCAGGGTGTGGCTGTCCACCAGGCGGCTCGGGTAGCCGAGCAGTTGCGGCGGCGCCGACAAGTTGTTTTTCAGATCGAGCAAAAAGGTTTCCACATGCAACTGACCCAGCAGGTTTCGCATGCTGGTGTTTTCGACGATGGTGCCGTGGTCGATGATGCCGATGTTGCGGCACAGCTGCTCAGCCTCTTCCAGATAGTGGGTGGTGAGGATGATGGTGATGCCCTTCTCGTTCAGCTCGGTGAGAAAAGTCCACATCGAGCGACGCAGTTCGATGTCCACGCCGGCAGTAGGCTCGTCGAGGATCAGTAGACGCGGCTCGTGCACCAATGCGCGGGCGATCATCAGCCGGCGTTTCATGCCGCCGGACAGCGAACGCGACGGCACATCGCGCTTGTCCCACAGGCCCAGTTGGGTCAGGTACTGCTCGGCGCGTTCCTTGGCGACTTTCGCCGGGATGCCGTAGTAGCCGGCCTGGGTCACGACGATGTCGAAGGTCTTTTCGAACTGGTTGAAGTTGAATTCCTGGGGCACCACGCCGATGGAACGCTTGAGCGCCGCCGGGGATTTGTCCAGGTCATGGCCGAAGATATTCACCGTGCCGCTGGTCTTGTTGACCAGGGTCGAGAGGATACCGATGGTGGTGGATTTGCCGGCGCCATTGGGGCCGAGCAAGGCGAAGAAGTCACCTTCGGCAACGTCCAGATCGATACCACTCAGGGCCTGGAAACCGTTGCCGTAGGTTTTGGTTAGCTGCCGGATGGACAGAGCGGAACTCATATCGGATTACGCACCAAAGAAGGGAATAGAAAGAGTAGATGAGGGCGCAGCCCAGGTAGTTCAACGGCGGCGCATGACAAGCATGGTGCTTGCCCGCGCCGCACAAGTACAGTCACCTGTATTAATAGTCAGTATTAAGTCAACGCGGTCATGACCGCTTTGCGGTAAGCCGGACGCTGCTGCAGGCGCGCATACCAGGCCTCTAGATGGGGCATTGCGGGCCGTTCGATGGGCATTTCGAACCAGGCGTAGATAAAGCTGCCCAACGGGATATCGCCCATGCCGATCTCGTTGCCCGACAGATACGGCTGTGTAGCAAGCGCTTCATCAACGGTTTTGAGCACATCGATACAGGCCTGGCGACCGGCGTGGATGGTCTCCCAGTTCTGTTTTTCCGCCGGGGTGCGCAGCACGCCCCAGAATACGATCTTGAACGGTTCGGCAAAGGTCGACGTGGTCCAGTCCATCCACTTTTCCGCGTTGGCGCGGGCTTTCACGTCTGTCGGATACCAGCGGCAAGCCTGCTTGGCGCAGAGGTAGCGCACGATGGTGTTGGACTCCCACAGCACGAAGTCACCGTCTTCGATCATCGGCACCCGGCCGTTGGGGTTCAACGCCCGGTATTGCGGCGTGTCGACCACACCAAAAGCCCCGCCCGCATCAATTGCTTCATAGTCCAGGCCGAGTTCCTCGGCGCACCACAGTGCCTTCCTGACGTTTGATGAATTTTTACGACCCCAGATTTTCAGCATGACCGCGCCTTTGTTGTTGATGAACATGGCTAGATGAAGGCAGCAGCATACGCCGGTTCACACGCGGCTCAAATCGCTCTGCATGTCGCCCAGTAACGGCGGCATATCCTCGGCAAACAGATGGGGGTAACACGCTTGGATGTGGGCGAAGAAGAAGGCCTCGGGCACGTCAGGAAATTGCCCGTGGTCGACCACGTACTCCATCGATCGCTGGCCTTGGCGATTGAACGCGTGGAAGACGCTGTCGTGGAGGCCGTCGAAATCCAACGGCGGTACATCGAACACATCGCACAGTTGCTGGTTGAACGCCGGCGTGGCCTTGACCCAACGATCGTTGAGGTAAAGCTCGGTATAACCGTGCATGGCAAATACATCACTCTTGAGCAACGCGATCAGGCGTGGCGTCGACAAATGATTGCGCACATCCGCCAGGCCGATGCGCGCCGGAATGCCGCAGTGGCGGGCACAGGCGGCGAGCAAGGTGGCTTTGGGCACGCAATAGCTTTCGCCGGTGGACAGGGCGAAGCTGGCATTTAATGTGTCTGGATCGCGGCTGAAGGTATAGGGGTTATAGCGAATCGCCTCACGCACGGCGTAATAGAGGCTGACTGCCTGGTCACTAAAATCCCTACGGGTTCCACGGTGTTTTTCGGCGAACTCCACCACCGCAGGGTGGTCACTATCGATGAAGCGGCTGGGACTCAGGTAGGTATCCATGAGCTTTATCTCCGAAGAAAGCCTGGAGTCTAACCACAGGCCTGTCTTGGAGATAACGACGAATCGGCCAAATCTCGTTACACCCTGATCACCCCGCTTGTTCGGATGCCGACTAAGCTCCCTGGTGGTTTCGCCCCTGTTTTCACGGAGGATTGAATATGCTGTTGTTGTGGATACTGGTGCTGGTGGTCGGCATTGCCTACCTCGCACACCGCCGCGTCGCGCCCCTGCCCGCCCTGGGCGTGGTCGCCGTCTACCTGCTGGCGATGGGCGCCTGGAGCCATGCACCGGGTTGGCTGCTGCTGATCTTCTGGGTGTTGATCGCCTTGGTGGCCGCTCCCCTGCTGCTGCCCGACCTGCGCCGCCAATACTTCACCAAGCCACTGTTCAGCTGGTTCCAGAAAGTCCTGCCGCCGATGTCCGAGACCGAGCGCGATGCCATCGACGCCGGCACCGTCTGGTGGGACGGCGAACTGTTCAGCGGTCGCCCGGACTGGGACAAGTTGCTGGCCTACCCCAAGGCGCAACTGACCGAAGAAGAACAGGCGTTTATCGATGGCCCCACCGAAGAACTCTGTGCCATGGTCAGCGACTGGGAAATCGGCCAGGCCATGGACCTGCCGCCCGCGGCCTGGGAACACATCAAGACCCACGGTTTCTTCGCCCTGATCATTCCCAAGGAATATGGCGGCAAGGGCTTCTCCGCCTATGCCCACTCCCAGGTCGCGATGAAGCTCGCCACCCGCAGCGGTGACCTGGCATCGACCGTGATGGTGCCCAACTCTCTCGGCCCGGCCGAACTGCTGCTGCACTACGGCACCGAAGAACAGCGCAACCACTACCTGCCGCGCCTGGCCCGTGGCGATGACATCCCCTGCTTCGCATTGACTGGCCCACTGGCCGGCTCCGACGCGGGCGCGATGCCGGACACTGGCGTGATCTGCAAAGGTGAATGGGAAGGCAAGGAAACACTCGGCCTGCGCCTGAACTGGGAAAAACGCTACATTACCCTCGGCCCGGTTGCGACCTTGCTCGGCCTGGCCTTCAAGGCCCACGACCCGGACCATCTGCTGGGTGAAGAGGAAGACTTGGGCATCAGCCTGGCGCTGATCCCCACCGACACCCCCGGCGTGGAAATCGGCCGTCGCCACCTGCCTTTGGGCGCCGCCTTCATGAACGGCCCCAACGCCGGCAAGGATGTGTTCATCCCCCTGGAATTCCTGATCGGTGGCCAGGAAATGCTCGGCAAAGGCTGGATGATGTTGATGAACTGCCTCTCGGTGGGCCGTTCGATCTCCCTGCCCGCCGTGGGTACCGGCGCGGCCAAGTTCACCAGCCTGGTGACCGGCCAATACGCCCAGGTGCGCGAGCAATTCAATGTGCCGCTGTCGGCCTTCGAGGGTATCCAGGAAGCCCTTGCGCGTATCGGCGGCAACGCCTGGCTGATGGACAGCGCACGCATGCTCACCGCCAATGCCGTCGACCTGGGGGAAAAACCCTCGGTGCTGTCGGCGATCCTCAAGTACCACCTCACCGAACGCGGCCGCGAGTGCATCAGCCACGCCATGGACGTGCACGGTGGCAAGGGCATCATCATGGGACCGAACAACTACCTGGGCCGCAACTGGCAAGGCGCGCCGATCTTCATCACCGTAGAAGGCGCGAATATCCTGTCGCGCAACCTGATGATCTTCGGCCAGGGCGCGATCCGCTGCCATCCGTTCGTGCTCAAGGAAATGGCCCTGGCCGGTCGCGACGACCATGACCAGGCATTGAAGGAGTTCGATGGGCTGTTGATGCAACACATCGGTTTTGCCGTGAGCAACGCCGCCAGTACCTTGGTGTTGAACCTCGGGGTGGGGCATTTCGAGAAGGCGCCGGGCAATCGTTTGAGCCAGGGCTACTTCCGTGCACTCAACCGCCAGGCTGCCGCATTCGCGCTGCTGGCTGACCTGAGCATGATGCTGCTGGGTGGCGAGTTGAAGCGTCGCGAACGCTTGTCGGCACGCCTGGGTGATGTACTGAGCCATATGTACCTGGCGTCGGCCGCACTCAAGCGTTATCACGACCTGGATTCGCCGGATCACCTGGAACCGCTGTTTGCCTGGGCCATGGAAGAAAGCCTCGGCGAATCGGAACGTGCGCTGGATGAACTGCTGAGCAATTTCCCGAACAAGGTGCTGGGCTGCCTGCTGCGGGTGATCGTGTTCCCGTTCGGCCGTCGCCATACCGGGCCGTCGGATGCGCTGGATGCCGAAGTGGCTGCGGTAATCGGCCGTGCCAAGGGCGACCCGACCCTGGAAGAGTTGCTGGCCGGCTGCTACCGACCGCAATCGGCGGAAGATCCGGTAGGCGCCTTGCAACATGCCTACGACTTGCTCGGCGCCAGCCATTCGCTGCAGAAGAAACTGCACGTGGCACTCAAGAGCGGGCAGGTCAAACCGACTGCCGGGGAACACGCCATCGACGCCGCGCTGCACGCAGGCGTGTTGCAGCCGGCCGAAGCGCACACCTTGCGTGAGGTGGAAGCGGCACGGCGCAAGGTGATCGACGTGGACGATTTCAGCAAGGAAGAGCTGACCCAGGCTGAGGGTAAAGTCCGCTGATCCCAGTGGTCATATAAATACGGGCGCGAGAGCTATATACTCTCGCGCCCGTTTTTGCTTTAGAGGACTTATCTCGTGTCCAACGTCGTTGCCGATCATCTCGTCTTGCTCGACCACCTGCGCAGCATCCTGGTTGCCGTCGGCGAAGCCGAACAGGTGCCCGAGGAAAGCCATTCACTGTTCCTGGAGCGCTTCGACGAATTGCGCGCCCTGCTGCCGATCGACCCGATCGAAAGCCAGTACCTGGGCCAGGACCTGATGAGCCAGGTCATCCTGCGTTACCCGCAGATTGCCCACTTGGTGCCGCGCGACCTGCTGTGGTTCTTTGGCGGTGACTGCCTGCACTTCATGCCCGACGAAGAACTGGACCTGTACCAGGCGCTGGAAGAACGTCGCTTCGAAGCCGAACAGAACGACGAACCGTTCGACTGGAACCAGGAAAAGCAGCTACTGGCCATGCCGGACGACCAGAGCAAGCACTGATCAGCGACCTGGAATGGGCCGACGCAACGTCGGCTCCTTCGCCATGCACGCCACCAGATAATCGATAAATACCCGTAACTTCGGCGGCAGATACCGCGTGGGCGAATGCAGCAACCACGCCTCGCCATGGTAGGACGCAATAAAGTCCCACGCCGGCAACACCTGCACCAACCGCCCCTCCTCCAACGCGTGGCGCGCCGTGAAATACGGCAAGCTGGCGATACCCACATGCTGCAACACCGCATCCAGCCGAACTCCGGTGTGGTTCGCCGCGTAACGCCCGCGCACCGCAACCGTCACGGCCTTGCCAGCCTGGCGGAATTTCCAGCGTGAATCACCGGGTGTCTCCCCCAGGTAGATGCAGCTGTGCGCCAGCAGATCATGGGGATGCCCCGGCGTACCGTGTGCGGCCAAGTACTGCGGCGTCGCGCACAGCAAATGCTCGATGGGCAACAACTGCCGACCCACCAACCCCGGCGGTGGGCTGTCGGTGATGCGGATGCTCAGGTCGACATTGTCATCGATCATGTCCACCTGGCGATCCTCCAGGATCAACTGCACATCCACCTTGGGATAACGCCGCAGGAATTCCGGCATATGCGGGTGCACCACAAACCGCCCCACCGCCTTGGGCACGCTGACTCGCACCAGCCCTTCGGCTTCATGGGTGAACTGGCCGCTGATCTCCATCACCGAGCGCGCCGCGCTGACCATCTCCTGGCAGCGCTTGAACACCTCCTCCCCGCCTTCGCTGAGGCGCAACTTTCGCGTGGTGCGCTGCAGCAAGCGCGTCGCCAGGGCCTTCTCCAGGCGAGAAATGCTGCGGCTCACCGAGGAAGGCGAAGCACCCAGCTGCCGGGCGGCCTCGGAGAAGCTGCCGGTTTCCACCACTTTGACGAAAATCGCCATTTCGCCCAGCAGCGGCAAAGGAAGATTGATGCTCATGGTGCACAGGTCCATTGATAATTGAATGGATTATCACCTATCCACGCACTATTTATACTGCCCGCAGAACCCTGATGCGGATGTAGATCATGACCGAGCGCCTGTTTTTTACTCACGACCACCTGACTGCCGAGCTAGAGGTGTTGAGTTGCACACCTCACGGGGAGCAGTTTGCAGTCATCCTGCAGTCGACGATTTTTCACCCACAGGGCGGCGGGCAACCTTTCGATACCGGCTGGCTCGGTGAAAGCACTGTACTTCGCGTCACCCAGGAAGCCGACCGCGTGGTGCACTATGTCGACCGCCCATTGGAACCCGGTCCGATCACCGCTCGGGTCGATGAACAGCGCCGCACGTTACACACCCGATTGCATTCCGCCGGGCACCTGATCGGCAACGCAGGCGAGGCCCTGGGCTGGATGCCGATCAAGGCTCATCACTGGCCCGGCGAAGGCAAGATCACCTTCATCCGTGGCGAAGCGGCGCAAGCCATGGAAGCCGAGGCGCTCCAGCAACAGGTCAACCAATGGATCGCCGCGGATTACCCGCGCCGCATGAACCTGGAAGACGGCACCCGCGAAGTCGGCTTCGGCGAATTGCCCGCGTATGCCTGCGGCGGCACCCACGTGCAGGCGCTGAGCGAATTGGGCCAGGTGAGCATCCTGGCCCTGTCGGAGAAAAAGGGTGCGCTGTCGGTGCGCTACGAAATCGCTTAAACCTCAATCGCCCCCGCCCGCCCCGACTCCACCACAAATGACTTGAGGGTCGACACCGTGGCCGCCGGGTCGTGGGGGTCGGTAATCACACGCAGGTTCGTGAGCATCTCGTGTGCTTCCGCCTCCACCGACACATACCCCCGCTGGCGACTGTCGAAAAACTTCACATGCGGGTTGAGCGGCAGCAGCTTGCTGAACGCGTCAAAGGGCGGGCCGTCGGACGTCACTGAAGTGCCGACAAATTCCGTGGCCACCACCTGCGAGTCCGGGTTGTTGCCATCAGCCTGCAGATCCGTCACCCAGAACGAATGGATATCACCGCCCCAGAACACCGGGTTGCTGACCCGGTTACGTTCGATGGAAGCCAGCATCCGTGAGCGATTGGCCATGTAGCCATCCCAACCGTCGGTCCAACGTCCCGGTTTGTGGTTGGTCAGGTCACGCTGGGTCAACGGGGCCACCAGCAGGTCCTGGGCGATGATGTTCCATTGCGCCTTCGACTGGGCAAACCCTTGCTCCAACCAGGCCTCTTGCTGCCAACCAAGCAGGGTTCGGCCAGGGTCGCGCAAGTCGTGACAGAGGTTATCGGCAATATGCCCCTGGTGACTGCCATTGGCCAAAATGCACGGTTGTTCGGAACGATATTGCCGACCGTCCAGCACGTGGAAGCGGGCCAGTCGGCCGTAGTCCAGGCGTCGATAAATGCGCATGTCCGGCCCCTTCGGCAAGCTGCTGGCACGCAACGGCATATGCTCGTAGTAAGCCTGGTAGGCCGCCGCCCGCTGCTGCATAAATTGTGCGACAGGGACCCTGGGATCCTGGGACCAGCGGTTGGCGTAGTCGTTCTGCACTTCGTGATCATCCCAGGTCGCCACGCTCGGTGCGGCGGCGTGCAGGGCCTGTAGATCCGGATCGGTTTTGTACAGGGCATAGCGGTTGCGATAGTCGCTCAGGCTCACTGCATTGCCGCTGCCGTGGGAGCGAATGATCTTGCCCGAATCCGCCGCGTAGGAACTGTCGTAGATGTAGTCGCCGAGAAAAAACACCAGGTCGGGCTGCTCCTCTGCCAGGTGGCGATAGGCACTGAAATAGCCGCGTTCCCAGTGGGAACACGAGACAAACCCAAGGCGCGCCGACGTCATGGCATGCACGCCCGGCGCCGTGCGCGACTGCCCCACCGGGCTTTGTGCCCCAAGCCCTTCGAACTGATACCAGTAAGGCCGGCCCGCCTCCAGCCCCGCGACTTCCACATGCACTGAATGCCCCCAGCGCTCGCTGGCCATGACCTCGCCCTGGCGCACCACGCGGCTCATGGCGGCATCGCTGGCGACCCGCCAACGCACCGGCACCGATCGGCTCAAGCCGCCCCGGCCATCCGCGGCATTGAACAAAGGCGCCAGGCGTGTCCAGATCACAAACCCGTCGGGCAACGGGTCTCCGGACGCCACGCCGAGGGTGAACGGATAGTCCACTCCGGCACTGCGCGCAAACGGACTGAGGATCGAAAACGTGGTGGCGACGGCCAGCCCGGCAAGCACCCGGCGCCGGCCATGATCAACCTCACCACTCACCGCCGTAACTCCCAATCCTCACGCACCGGGGCGAACACCAGCATGTCCTCATGCACGCCGTTCTTGAGGAACGCCCCGCGCATGCAGCCTTCGTACCGCAAGCCGATTTTCTCCATGACCCGCGCCGACTCTTTGTTGCGACTGAAACACTGGCTGCCCACACGGTGCAGGTCGAGTTCGGCAAAACCGTAGTCCATCAGCGCACGCGCCGCCTCTGCTGCATACCCTTGGTTGCGCGCATCCGCCGCTACCCACCCGCCCAAATGTCCATAGCGGTGGGCCGGGTTGATGCGCAGGCTGACGATGCCGATCAGTTCACCGCAGTCACGCCGATGCATGCCCAGGCTCAACAGGTGGGCCGAGTGAAATTTTTGCTGCATGCCCTCGATAAAGTTCTGCGCCGTTTCGAGGGTGTAAGGCGAGGGAATGCTCGCCGTGTTATCTGCGATGTTCGGACCGTTGGCGAGGGCCCACAACGTCTCGGCCTGATGGTTTTCCAGTGCGCGCATTAACAGTCGCGACGTGGATATTTGTGGCAGATCACAGCTCATTTCCAGGGGCCCTCGAAGTAAAGTTTTTGAGAGTGCTCCTGCCACATGTCAATTCTGTTACGTCACAAAAATGTCTTGAGATTCGCCTGTAAGACGCGTCCTAGAGCCCTCAAAACGTCAATTAAAGTTAACCAATCGGTCATTTTTGGTTGTTAGCGTGTCGCCCCTAATTCAATAACGGGGTAGCGGAATGAGAACCTGGGACGAACCGAAAAAACGCAAGGCGCACATCGAACTGATCCCGATGATCGACGTGATGATGTTCCTCCTGGTGTTTTTCGTACTCGTGAGCCTGAACGTGATTCCGGCCCTCGGCATGAAGACGCAACTGCCCAGCGCCAGCAGTTCGCAGCAGCTCAAACCACAGAACAAATTCATCCTGACACTGGGCCTGGAAGGCCAGCTGCAACTGGATGGCAAGGACCTCACGGTCGACGCGCTGGTGCCGGCGCTGAAAGCGGCGGAAAAGCCCGACACCAAGTCGACCATCATCGTTAACAGCGACAAAGGCGTGGAGGTTTCGCGCCTGGTGGAAGTGATGGACACCCTGCGCCTGGGTGGCTTTACCTCCGTGTCCATTGCTACGCGTAAGTCCTGATCATGTACGTATTGTTTCGTGCGCGTCAGCTGGTGGGCAGCGTTCCGGCCCTGATCGCCCTGGTCCTGATTGCAGTGGGTATCCAGTCCCAGACGTTGAAGGTCGAGCCGGTTTATGACGAATCGGCGGTCGAGTTGGCGTTGGTCGAGCCGGAGCCGGAAGTGATCCCGGAGCCGGTGGTGGAACAAGCGCCGCCACCGCCGGTGATCGAGGATGAAGAGGCCGAGCCAGCCCCGCCGCCACCGCCGCCAAAACCGCTGCCCAAACCCAAGCATGAGCCCAAGCCGAAACCTGTGCCCAAGCCCGTAGTCGCCCAACCGACACCTGCACCGGCTCCGCCACCGGTCACTGCCAAACCGGCACCGGCGGCTGTGGCACAGGTCGCGCCGACGCCCGCGCCGCCTGCGCCACCTAAGGTCGATGGCCAAGCACTGGAAGGCGGCTATCTCAAGGGGCTGCGCAACGAGTTGGACACCTACAAGCAGTATCCCACCGGGCGTCAGGCCTCCCTCGAACGCCCGACCGGCGAAGTGGTGGTCTGGTTGCTGGTCGATCGCCAGGGCCGGGTTCTCGACTCCGGCTTGCAAACCCAGGCCTCGAGCATGTTGCTCAACCGGGCCGCCACCAACAGCTTGCGTCGCATCAAGCAAGTCAAGCCGTTCCCCGAGCAAGCCTTCGGGGGCCGCAATGAGCAGCGCTTCACCGCCACCTTCAACTACAGCGTGCAATAAGCACCCGACACCAGGACGACAGAGATGAGGTTCACACGGATTCATCTGGCACTCGTTGCCGCAAGCATGGGCCAGGGAATGGTCATGGCCGACACCAACAACAGCGACGTCGGGACTATTGGGGTTCAGGGCAAAGCCACGGCAGGTGGCGGCTACATGGTGCAGGAGGAAAGCATCAAGGGCCGCTCCACCGTAACCAAGGAAGCGCTGGATAAACAGACCGCCACCGGCAACGCCGTGGACAAGCTCAAGTACACCCCAGGCTTGAACATTTCCAGCGAAGACAACACTGGCCTGTCCGGCTTTCGTTTCACCATGCGCGGGCTCAACTCCGACCAGGTGGGAATGTCGGTGGACGGCATGCCGATCAACGACTCGGGCAACTACGCGCTGTACTCCAACCTGTTGGGCGACCCGGAAAACATTGAGCAGATTTTCGTCACCCAGGGTTCCTCGGAAGCCGACGGTCCGCACATCGGTTCCAGCGGCGGCAACATCGGCATCGTGACCATTCGCCCGACCAAGGAAACCGGGGCATTCGTCAAACAGGTGATGGGCAGCAACGCCACGCGCAAGACCTTTGCCCGTCTCAATACCGGCGAGATCAACGGCCTGAGCAACTGGTTGTCGGCGTCGCATACCGAAGGCCAGATGTGGCGCGGTTCGGGCGCCGTGCGCGCGGACAAGGTCGAATGGAACAGCTTCTTCGACGCTGGCGATGGCAACACCGCCAACCTGATTCTCAAGTACCACGAGCAGGACAACAACAGCTACAGCCAACTGACCAAGGCCCAGTACCAGCAGAACGGCCGCAAGTACGACCCCTACCCCGCCACACCTACCGTGGGCAGCAACGGCAAGTACAACAGCTACTACGCGCTGGCGCAGAACCCGTTCCAGACGTTCACCGCCGTGCTCAATACCCAGTTCAAACTGGCGGACAACCTCGCGCTGTCGGTGATCCCGTATTACTACTGGGGTAACGGCAGCGGTGTCGGCTCGTCCAGCTATGCGCTGAACCGCGGCTCGAACCAGGGTGGCGTATTCGACCTGGGCAACCTGCCCACCGGCGCCCAATACAACGCCGACGGCACCCCGAACAGCGGTGTGTACTACCGCCCTTCGCGCACCCAGACCTGGCGTCCGGGCATCACCACCAAACTGAACTGGGACCTGGGCGACCACAGCCTGCAAGTCGGCTACTGGTACGAACGCGCACGCCAAAGCCAGACCCAGCCGTTCATTCCGCTCAAGTCCAATGGCAAGCCGGTGGACACCTGGCCGGATTCCAACGACGCCGTGGCCGATGCCAACGGCAACACCATCCAGGGTCGCGACCGCTTCACCATCACCCCGGCGCAGAAGGTCTGGGCCCAGGACACCTGGTACATCAACTCGGACTGGACCCTGATCGCGGGCCTGGCCTACATGAACGTCAAGCGCGACGGCACCAACCACGGCAGCCTCACCGAGCAGCCGGAAAAACGTAACCAGACCTACAACAAGTTGCTGCCCAACGCCGGCCTGAAATACCAGTTGGACGAACGCGACCAGTTGTTCTACAGCCTGTCGCGCAACATGCGCATCCCGCAGAACTACGTGCTGTACGACAAAGGCGTCGGCTCCATCGACTCCAAGCCGGAAACCAGCTGGAACCATGAGTTGGGCTGGCGTTACACCGATGAAGACATGACCGTAGCCGCCACTTTGTTCTACATGCAGTTCAAGGATCGCCAGGTGTCGTCGCGCGACATCAACGGCGACTTCGCCGACATCAACGCCGGCTCCGTCAACAACAGCGGCCTGGAGCTGGAGTGGAGCGGCCTGTTGCCGAATCACTTCAACTACTACACCTCCTACACCTACACCAAGGCCGAGCAGCAAGACGACCTGACCGTCTACAACGCCGGCAAAGCCATCGTGTTGCCCACCAGCGGCAAGCAGTTCGCCAACGTGCCGAAAAACATGCTGGCCGCCAACATCGGCTACGACGACGGTCGTTTCTACGGCACCTTCGGCGGCAAGTACACCAGCAAGCTCTACGGCGACCTGACCAACGACGAAGCCATCTCCGGCCGCACCGTGTTCAACGCCGGCGCGGGTATTTACCTGCCGGTGGACAAAAAGGTGGTCAAGGACGCGACCCTGCGCCTGAACGTCGACAACCTGTTCGACAAGAAATACCTGGACGGCGTCTACACCACCAAGACCAACGCGGCCAGCTACAGCGGTTTCCGCGACGGCGACCCTGCCTACATCGTAGGCCTGGAACGCACCGTGACGGTTTCCCTGGAAGCCAACTTCTAATTGCGAGGTAAGTGAACATGGACATGAACCTGCTCCACGACATCACCTTTTATGTGATGTATGCCGCGATGGCCATCGCGATCTTTATCACCATCGAACGCGGGATTTACTTCGCCTATGTACGCAGGCAAGCCCGTGCGCTGACCGAGGTGCTGGGCGCCAATGTGCACAGCGAGCGCGACCTGCCGGAAAGCCTGATCCGCCGTGACAGCCTGCCGCTGAGCATGGTGTTGCCGGTCCTGGCACAGAAAGCCTCGCAAGGTTCGCGCAAGGACCTGGATGACGTGATCGAAACCCAATACCTGACCACTCGTGCGCCACTGGCCCGCAGCCTGTGGATCATCGAAACCATCACCACCGCCGCCCCGCTGTTGGGTTTGCTGGGCACCATCCTCGGCATTATCGACACCTTCAAGGCGCTGGCCACGGCGGGTGTGTCTGATCCAGGGCAGATTTCCGGTGGTATCGGGACGGCCTTGTTCGCCACCGGCCTGGGGATCGCCATCGCGCTGTTCTGCGTGGTGTTCCACAACTTCTTCCAGGACAGCCTGGAACGCATCAACGATCAGCTGAAAATCCTGCTGATCCGCGCCGCCACCGGCGCCCGCGTGCAGAGTGAAGTGCCGCACCTGGTGCCGACGCCGCTGCACAGCCGCACGGCGTAACCGTAACAGCGGGCGCGCAATGCGCCCGCTTTTCTTTTCCGATGGGAATCCCTATGTCCGTTTCCTTGAAATTGCGCATTGCAGGCCTGGCAGGCTTGCTCATGAGTCCGCTGGTCCAGGCGGACTTTTCGATTCCGGGGTTTGAACTGGTGCACACCGTGCCGGTGGACACCGCCCTCGGCACCGACGACTTGCGTCAACCGGGCCCGGTATGGAGCGAACTGTTCGACGGTGCAAAAAGCAGCATCGATATCGGCCAATTCTACGCCGTCGATCACCCGGGCTCGGTGATGGACCGCGTGATTGAACGCCTGGAAGCCGCCGGTAAACGCGGTGTGAAGATTCGCTTTCTGCTGGAAGAAAAAGGCATCAAGTTGTCGGAAGCCTCCACTCTGGAACGCTTGCGGGCGATCCCCAACCTGACCTTTCGTGTGTTGCCCTACGCGCGCGTGAGCGGCGGCATCATCCACGCCAAATACTTGGTAGTGGACGGCAAGCAGGCCTTCGTGGGCAGCCAGAATTTCGATTGGCGCTCACTGGAACACATCCACGAAACCGGGCTGCGCATCACCGACCCGACCGTGGTAAGCCAGGTGCAAGCGATCTTCGAGCAGGACTGGAAAGCCCAGCAGGCCTTGACCGACAACCAACCGGTGCCGCTGCCTGCCACACGCAATGCACCACCGCGCACCGGCAACTACCTGGTCGCCAGCCCGCAACGCTACAACCCACCGGGCGTGGGCGACTCACAGTTGGAACTGCCACGCCTGCTGAACGAAGCGAAGCACGAGGTGCGCGTGCAACTGTTGGACTACGCGCCGCTGTCCTACGGACCCGACAAGACGCGTCCGTACTACGCGGTGATCGACAACGCCGTGCGCGCGGCAGCGGCACGTGGGGTGTCGATAGAGCTGATGGTGTCCAACTGGAACACCGACGCGCTGGAACTGCCCTACCTCAAAAGCCTGTCGGTGTTGCCCAACGTCCAAGTCAAGATCGTCACCCTGCCGCAAGCCAAGCAAGGCTTTATCCCGTATGCGCGGGTGATCCACAGCAAGACCATGGAGATCGACGGCCAGGTTGCCTGGATCGGCACCAGTAACTGGTTGGGCGGGTATCTGGATAATTCGCGCAACCTGGAAGTGGTGATGCGCAGCGAAGCGATGGCCAAGCGTGTCGGGGAATTGCATGCGCAATTGTGGGATGGGCCCTACGCTAGAGCCTTGAACGTGACCGAGGAGTACCCCGAGCCCCACCCTGGCCAGCATTGACCAGTGGCACCTGAGTAGTGGTAGTGTGTGGAAATGTTTCTGACAGATTGATCAGAAACTTCCCACTCACTACCTGCAAAGGAATGCGTCTCTCCATGCACTTCCCACTCAAGCAATTGGCGGCTGCCACCCTGTTCGCCGCGAGCCTCTCGGCCCTATCCAGCCCCGCGTTCGCTAACATCACTCCAGACCAGAGCACGGCGATTCTCAAGAGTTTCAGCGAAACGTCCGTCACCGATTTTCGCGGTTTCCTCGGCACACTGGCCAAGGGCAACATGGGCAAAACCAGCGACGTGGGCCCGGCGATCAATGCCTTCCTCGACAATAAAACCCTGAGCGCCGACCAGCAGAACGAAATCAATCGCCTGCTCGGCATCTACACCCGTGTGAAATACGGCAAGGCCGCCACCGAAACCCTGCGCGAGCTGGTGGAAATCCCGACCTTTAATGTCGACGGTCTGCCGCAATACAAGAACCCGGAATTCATCAAGATTGCCGGCAAGATCCAGGACCTGGCCAAGGCCTTTAACCTGAACTTTCGCAACATCGACAACCGTGTGTACGAAATATCCCTGGAAGGCAGCGGTGACGAAGTGGTCGGCATCCACGCCCACGCCGATGTGGTGCCGGTGACGCCGGAAAATTGGGTGCTGAAAGACGGCACCAAGCTCGATCCGTTCAAGGTCACGCTGATCGGCGACCGCATGTACGGACGTGGCACCGAGGATGACAAGAACGGCATCGTGGTAGCGATGTATGCCATGAAGGTGATCAAGGAAGAAAAACTGCCGCTGGCGCGCAATTTCAAGCTGCTGGTGGACACCACCGAAGAAACTTCCGGCGACGCGATTCCGTATTACTTCGAAAAGAACCCGACACCGCAGTACAACCTGGCGCTGGACGGCGGCTACCCGGTGGTGATTGCCGAGAAAGGCTACGGCACGGTGATGGCTACCTTCCCGCGTCGCAAGGGTGAAGGCAAAGGCGCGGAAATCATCGCGATGACCGGCGGCATGGCCACCAACCAGATTCCGTCGGCCTCGGTGGCAACGTTCGTCAGCGACAAGCCTGCCGAATTGGCCGCCAGCCTGCAGAAGGCCGGCACCGAATACGCCAAGCGCAACGGTGGTGATTTTGAAGTGGCCACCAAGGTCGATGGCAAAGACGTCAAGCTGACCGTCACCGGCGTGTCCGCGCACTCGTCCGAGCCGGAATCCGGGGTCAACCCAGTGGCGCGCATGCTGGAGCTGATTCACAGCGTCGATGGCAAGATCGCCCTCAAGCACAACCACATCACTGACGCCGCCCGTTATGCATCCGACAACTGGGGCCTGGACTACTTGGGCGGCAAGCTGGGCGTGGGCTTCTCCGATGAGTTCATGGGCCCGCTGACCACTTCGCTGACCTTTGTCGGCCTGGATGACAAAGCCTTCAAGCTGGCGGTGAACCTGCGCGTGCCGAAGGGCAAGTCGCCGGAAAAACTCAAGGCCGAGATCGCCGACAAGCTGAGCGCCTGGGACAAGAAAACCAAGGTCAAAGTGGACTTCACCTACTCGGTGGCCGAACCGATGTACCGCAACCCTGAAGGTGAGTGGGTCAAAGCGCTGTTGGCGGTGGCCAGCGAAAACCTGGGCATGGATCACACGTTCGGCACATCGGCCGGCGCGACCTCCGTGCATGAACTGCCCAACGGCGTGCAATTCGGCCTGGCGCGTCCGGAAGTGAAGTACACCGGGCACACCGACAACGAATTCAAGACCGTCGACCAGTTCCTGCTGGACCTGCAGATCGTGACTGAAATGATGGGCCGTATCGGCCAACTGCCGAAGCTCTGAGCCACGCGATGGCCCCAGCGCCCTGGCAACTCTGGCGCATGCAAACAAAAATGCCGCTCATGACTGAGCGGCGTTTTTTTCAGGGGAAGATGCGCGTAGGAAATACCTGATTCTGTTTTGAACACCCCTACCTCCGCTTCGCGGTGTTAGCTTCGGCAGGCACTTTCAACTGCCTACGAAGATAGGAGTGCCACAACAATGAAGGCATCACTTAAGCACCTGCTCGCCGTCGCTCTGGTCGCCTCCCTCTTTCTGCTTATCCCACCCGCGCAGGCCGCTATCTCCCCGCAGCAAAGCACCACCATCCTCACGCACTTCAGCGAGACACCACCCACAGACTTCCGTGGGTTCCTGGAGCGGCTGGGCATGGACAACCTCCCCATAGGCAGCGACCTCGGCCCGGCAATCAGCGGTTTCCTTGGCGGCAAGGCTCTATCCACCGAGCAGCAAAACCAGATTCATCGCCTGCTTGGTCTATACGCCCGATTGAAATACGGCGACGCCGCCCTTGAAACCCTGCGCGAACTGGTGGCCATCCCGACCTTTCGCGTGGAGGGCGTTGCCCAGCATGACAACCCCGAATTCATCAAGATCGCAAACACACTCAAGCACTTGGCAGAATCATTCAACCTGGCCTTTCGCAACATCGACAATCGCGTTTATGAGATATCCCTGAACGGTGCCGGTGATGAAGTCGTGGGCATTCACGCGCATGTCGACGTAGTGCCCGCCAACCCGCAGAACTGGGTATTGGAAGACGGCACCCGACTCGACCCGTTCAAGGTCACGCAAATCGGTAACCGCTTGTATGGCCGGGGTACGGAGGATGACAAGAACGGTATCGTGGTGGCGCTCTACGCGATGAAAGTCATCCAGGAAGAGCAGTTGCCGTTGGCCAGAAACTTCAAGCTGCTGATCGACACCACTGAGGAAATCGCCGGCAACGCGATCGCCTACTACTTTGAGCGCAACCCAACGCCTCACTACAACGTGGCACTGGATGGCGGTTACCCCGTGGTGATAGCCGAGAAAGGCTATGGCACGGTGACGGCGCCGAAATCCTCTCCCTCACCGGAGGCCTTGCCGCCAATCAGATCCCGCTGACATCGGTTGCCCTGCTTGTGAGTGAACATCCCGTTGAATTGGCTGCCAGCCTGCAAGCGGCGGGCAACGACTATGTGAGGCAAAATGGCGGAAACTTCAACGTGACCACCCAGGTCGTTGACGAGAAGGTCAGGCTGACCGTGACCGGCGTGTCCGCGCACTCATCAGAGCCCGCATTCGGTGTGAACCCGGTCGCCAGGATGTTGAGCTTCATCCACAGCCTGGACGGGAAAATCGCGCTCAAGCAAAACCATATTTCCGACGCGGCGCGCTACGCCGCCGACAACTGGGGACTGGATTATCTGGGCGGCAAACTGGGCATTGGCTTTTCCGACGCGTTCATGGGGCCGCTGACCACAGCATTGACCTTTATCGGAATGGATGAAAAGACCTTCACCCTGACCGTCAACCTGCGAATACCGAAGGGAAAACGCTTAGCCGAGCTCAAAGCCGAGATTGCCGACAAGTTGGGCATCTGGAGCCAGAAGACCGGCATTTCCGTGGGACTGGACTACTTGATGACCGAACCGATGCACCGCGACCCTAAAGGAGAATGGGTCAAGGCTTTACTGGACGTTGCCAGCGAAAACCTCGGCATGGAACGCAAGTTCGGTTCCTCTGCCGGCTCCACCTCGGTACATGATTTACCCAACGGCGTGCAGTTCGGCCTGGCAAGGCTCGACGTGAAGTACACCGGCCACACCCACTACGAATTCAAGACCGTCGACCAGTTCCTGCTGGACCTGCAGATCGTGACTGAAATGATGGGCCGTATCGGCCAATTGCCGAAGCTCTGAGCCAAGCGCTGATGTAAAGCAGCCCGCCGCAAAGGCGGGCTCTTCACGCTTGCAGCATCAATATATCCTCGAAAAAACCACCGACCGGTTCCGTGGGATGGCACAGCTGGATTTCCAGCACCCAGGCCATTTCGCTCGGTGGGATCTCCAGATCGGCCAGGTCCTTGCACTCGAACAATGCGTGAGGAAAATCCGCAAGGCGATGCCCCGCGAGATTGCGCGCCAGCCTCCAGCCTTTTGACACCGCGCTTTGCTCGGCAAAGTCATAGAGTTCGCGCCCGGTGAGGCCGCGCAACCAGGCCTCGCGGGTCTCGTCGAAGACCTCGTGCAGTGCCGCGCGGCATGCCAGGTGCAACGGCAAATCACCGAACACAAAGGTATCGCCATAATCGCCTTCATAGCCGTCCCACACCGGGCCCAGGTCGACCACGGCGATATCGGAGGCGCGCAGCCTGCGCTGACGGTCAATCCCTTCGCGGGGGGGCCGGACCGTGTCGTCGCCAAAGCGGATATAGGTCGGATGCCAGGTGTGGGATGCGCCCATGGCCTGCAGCTGCTCGGCGGCCATGTCGAGGGCTTCGCCGGTGGTCATGCCAACCTTGAGGCGGCTCGCAATCGCCGCCAGGGCACGGATGGATTGGTCACGTGCCGCCAGCATGCCGTCAAACGAGTAGCGGGGGCCGACTTTTTCCCAGATCGGGTCAAACGCGGGCAAGGGCGTTTGCGCGCCTGAGCAACCACTGGGCACAAAGGCTTCGGCAACAAACCGGTGCGCCGGCAAGCCCGCGTCGAGACACTGCTCGCGGGCCTGGCGGATCATTGCGGCGTTACCGCACGCGTACACCTGCGCTTGCTCCCAGGCATGCCCGTGACTCAACGCAACCTCCTGCACCCTACCCTGCGACGCCAGCACCGGATGCCAGCAAAAACCCGGGTGCGCGGCGCTCGCGTCAGCCAGGAATGCACGGTCATAAAAATCCGCAGGTTGCGCCCCTCCCCAGTACAGCGTGACTTCGACGTTGCGCGCCAACGCTGTCAGCAGGATCGGCTTGATGCCCGCATAACCGGTGCCGGTGGCGAACAGGACGACAGGGCTGTCATCCGTTTCCTGCCAGGTGCAGGCACCAAACGGCCCTTCCAATTGCAACAGGTCCCCGGCATCGAGGTCGCTGAGGAGCGTCTCGGAAAACAGCCCACCGCTTACCTGACGAATCTGAAACACCAGGCGCCCATCGTCTCCGGCCGGCAGGTTAGCGATCGAGAAGCACCGCGAGTCGCCATCGACCAGGCAGAACTTGAGGTACTGGCCCGCCCGCACCACCAGCGGCCTGTCCGGCATCATCACCAGTTCAATGATGTCGGGGCTCAGTGCGCGCTTGCTCACGACCTGCGCCTCGACCACCCGCGCGGGCGTGTCCAGCGACCATCCGGGGATTTCCAGGCGCATGTCGCCGCAGGCGTGGCTCTGGCACAACAGCATCTCATTGGCTGCCAACGGATAACACGGCGCGGGTGCATCCGGCGCCAGGTATTTGGCCCGGTATGTCCCTTCTGCGACCACCACCTTGCATGAGCCACAGGCCCCGCGTCGGCAGGAAAACGGCACCGACAAACCGTTGGCGAGCATCGCATCCAGCAACAGTTCGTCACCGGCCTCAAAGGTTTTCCCCGAGGGGGACAGTTCGACGATATGGCGTGTATTCATAACAACCTCGGGGTGAGTGAGGCTTGATTGTTGCGTTAGACTAGGCCCATTAAAACCTCCAGTTTTGGATACTTCAGATGGTCCAGATGCGAAAATGGCGCCCGCTGCTCAAGCTGGACGACACTGCCAGGCAGGCGTCCTACCGCAAGATTGCCGAAGGCCTGGTGGCCGCAATCGTGGAAGGACGATTGGCGCCCGGCACCTTGCTACCGGGCACACGGGAGATGGCGCAGTTGCTCGACGTCAACCGCAAGACCGTGATCCTGGCCTACGAAGAGGCCTTGACCAAGGGTTGGCTGGTCAGCGAGCCGCGGCGCGGAACGTTCGTCAATGCGCAGTTGACGTCAAAACAACTGCCGAGTCGCGCGCAAGCGTCCTTCGCTCCGCCCATCCTGGCGCAGACCACCGCTGCGTATTTCACCCAGAACGCCCAGGTGACCGCGCTGAATCATCGGCATGACGCGCTGTTTTTCGATAACGGCACCAGCGACCACCGCTTGCTGCCCCAAGCCGTGTTGCACCGCTATTACCGCAACGCCCTACGCAACAGCTTCGCGTCCAACACCCTGCGCTACGGCAGCGAGGGCACCGGCTACCATTTGCGCTGCGCCCTGGCCGAGATGCTGCGCAACAACCGTGGGTTGACGGTCAGCGCCGAAAACATCTGCCTGACCCAAGGCACCCAGATGTCGCTGTACCTGACCGCCAGCCTGTTGCTCAGACCCGGCGACGTGGTCCTGGTGGAGCGCCTGAGTTACCCACCGGCGTGGGAAATCTTCCGCAAGCTGGGCGCGCAACTGGTCACGGTGGACATCGACGAAGAAGGCTGTCGCACGGACCAGATCGACCGCCTGTGCCGCGAACATCAGGTACGGATGATCTATCTCACGCCGCACCACCAGTTCCCCACCACCGTGAGCCTGCACGCAGCACGGCGGCAACAGTTGCTGGCATTGGCGGCGCTGCACGACTTCTGCATCATCGAAGAAGATTACGACCACGAGTATCACTTCAATGGGCGGCCCTACTTGCCCCTGGCAAGCGATCGCGCCCAGCGCCATGTGATCTATGTCGGCTCCTTATCCAAGGCCCTCGGCTCGACGTTTCGCTGCAGTTATGTGGTGGCTCCCGCGCAGGTGGTCGACGCCCTGCACAGCAACGCCGCATTGATGCTGGGCGATGCCGATGCAGTCGCGCAAACCATGCTCGCAGACCTGATCAACGACGGCGAACTCAAGAAACATCTGCGCCGGGTGTCGAAGGAATACCGCGCCCGCCGTGAAACCTTGCAGACGTGCCTGCATGAGGCGTTCGGCGAGCGGATCAGTGTACGGGAGCCAGAAGGCGGGCTGGCGCTATGGGTGCGGTTCGACGCTCAGATAAACGTCGACCGGATGGTAGCAAGCGCATTGGACCACGGGCTGGTCGTCCGCAGCGGCCGACAGTTCTCACCGATGGACCAGGCGGAAAATGCGCTGCGCCTGGGCTTCGCATCGCTGAACCAGGAAGAAATCCGCGAGGCCACGTTGCGCTTGGCCAAAGCGGCGAACGCACGATAAAACGCGCACAAACAAAAACGCCGATCATTGCTGATCGGCGTTTTTGTTGAATATGGAGCGGGAAACGAGCTTCTTACTAAACGCCTATCCCTTTGAAAAAATTGAACTCTTAAGTTCAACAACGCTTTCTATGGACAGCGTTATGGACTACTTCTTTGGGCATGACAAGCCTGTGAATCGCGCGGCTTACTGCATTGGCCGTTCTGACCGCCTGCGCCACTTCGGGAGACGCGACAAAGCGCAGTTGACCGGCTAGTGAAGCCTTAGCTTCTCGTGCCTTTACATGCGGGAAACTTGGAACACCCCCAGAACTGACGCCCCGCATGCTTCCCCTTACGTGCGGTACGACGAACCATGGAAGCGCCGCAGCTCGGGCAAGCGTTCGTTGCAGATGAACGCGTGGTAGTCGACACCGACGAACGAGAGGTCACCGGCGCTGGCTGGGCTCTGCTCGGCTGTATCTGCGTTCTTTTGGGAACATCGATAGAGATTGCAGCTGGCGCAGGCACGCTAATCCCCAACGCAGCACAATCATGTTGCGCGATAGCACGCGCTTGGAGTGCATGCGAGAGCGCCTGATCTGGTGCGTTTTTGGCAGAAAGGCAGCGTGGTATAGCAGCTTGCAAAGCAGCCAATCCCGACTGAATTTTTCTTTGGAGCTCTATTTGTTTAGTTGCGAACGTCGCACGAGTGGACTGCTCTGCTTGTAGATCGGACGGATCGGGTGTGGCGTTATAGCGGAATTTGCTCTCATGTCCCTGACGCCAAGCTAACATCTTTGCTGTCAGCGCCTCTCCGAAACCTGGCACCGCTCGAACTGCTGAAGCTGTGATGTCCGCAGCCGTCTCAATACCAAAAGAAGCAAGCGTGGCAGTCTTCCCCGCTCCGATGCCAGGTATGGACGCCCGTCGGATCAAAAATCGATCCAGGAAAACTACGCGCTGGCGCTCCTCGCGTGTCAACTTCAGCTGACTGAGCGCCTGAGCAAGACCCGTTTCGACCTGCCGATATCGAATGACTGCATCTTCCAAATCGGCATGCAAGATATGCATCTCTCGCAGACCAATTCTTTGAAGATAAGCTTGAGACGCCAAGCGCACTTTACCGTCAGCATCTTGATAGGCTTTGCGGAAAGGCGTTGAGTCCACTTTATTGGTAGCAAAGACCCGAACTAAACCGAAAAGGCCGAGACCGCCCCACAGCAGGGCTGCTCTTGGAGCGAAAACACAACCAATAATTGCAATTAGTAAAGCGACGCCTCCCATGATCGCTGGACCATGGCGCTTACCCTTTGCTTGCGTCACAGCAACGCTGGGGGCAGCGATAGTGCCACTCCAAACCGGCAGAACCTCCTCTGGAATAGGGAGATGCAGTGCTCGAATAGCCGCCCAAACGCGTTCTAAATCGAAAGGCCCTGCCAACGGTACAGTGCCAACAACCAGACCTTGGGGAAACATTTCGACCCCCGACTGACTCGCCAGCCGACACCACAAACAAGAAGTTGCCGAGCCTGGAAAATAGTGGGTTGATACGTCTGCGCAGCGGCGCAATCCCCTCTCGAGTCCTTGGAGCAAACTGACCCAAGTAGCGGGGTCCGGACGTGACGATGGTGAGAGACCAAACGCACTTTCCATTGCCGTCGCTATTGATCCAGGATAATCCGCGAGCAGCACGGAGCCGGGCGGCGGCGTGGTACGTGTATCGTTCCGTCGATCCATAGAAAAGGCAAAGCGATTCTGTGCGATCGATTGACCCAGAGACAGATCCGGACCGTTATAACGGCCGGCATAGGGGTGCTTGCCCATCGCAATCAACTGGAAAATAGCAACCGCAAGGCCGAAATTGTCGTGAGCCTGAGTGCGGACGACTTTTGCAAGACTACCTCCATGAAGCTCCGGTGGTGTGAAGTCTTCGGTGCCTACCACACAAGGATAAGCGTGGCCTTTCAAACTGAACTGAAAACTGTCGGCATCAATCAATGCGACCGTCGCATCGGGACCTACCAGAACCCCAGAGTGATTGAGGTCGCCGATGATGCATCCGGCCTGATGCACTGTGGCGACAGCACGTGCGACATTCTGAGCCACGCGGACCAGAAAGCGATAATCAGCCTTTGGAAAGTGCATCTTGCGGGATTTTGGACTGTATAGCTCATGCAGCGCGCGGTATCCCGCCACCAGCCGCATGGTAAAACCGAGAAAGTTGCCAGAGCCATCAGTCACCACTTCGGCCGGAAAAGCGACGAGGGTTGTTGCCTCAGCCAATCGCCCGTCAATCATCGCTCGAACTTTGTTCTCGCGGGAACCTCGCAACTCGGACTTGTAGATCTTGACCGCGCAATCTCCCCGCCCCACCAGCGCGTACACATCGCCTTCGCCACCTTTGCCCAGTTGCTTGTCGAGTCGCTCGGTTTTACCGCCGATCTTGACCTGCGTAGAACTCATCGATACGACACCAAAATGAGCGTCTTGTCATCATCTGTGCGTTCACATAGCGAAGGGCTCTGTAAATAACGCGCGAGTGCCTCTGATAACTCGGCAAGGCGCCCATCCGCCCGTGCTTGATCCACCGGTTTGATCATCGGGTCGAAGAAGCGAGCAAAAGGTTGTTGCGTAGCCTGCTCCAGCGCAACGGACTCAAGCCCATCTGAAAAAAGCGCGAACGCGTCGTGCTCCCGATCGAAGCGATAGGTGTGCAGACGAACTTCAGGATCATCAGTAACGAAATAGGTCGTCGAAGCAAACTCACCATTCTCCGGCCAGCAAATGGCCTCCCACACACCCGCCTTGCGCGCCACGAGTGCACTATCGCCGATCTGTAAGGCCAAAACCTGATCTTTGAACACCACCAGCATGACCAGTGTGGCAGCAAACTGTCGCCGAGTTACGCCTCGCTTCTGCGCGACCATAGAAAGATGATCGCGGAGTTGGTCAATCCAGCACATGATCGTTTCGTCGCCTGGTAAAACCTCATGCTGTTTAAACCAGTTACGAAAATCGACCAGCAGAGTGCGACAGACTAACGCGGCACCCTGCCTACCGTGACTGGCGCTGCCCGCCCCATCAGAAACGATTGCACACATTGCATCTGGGTGGACGCGCATGACGCTAAACGCATCCTGCTTGCGTGTACCCATTCGTAGATGCGACGTGCCAATACACGATGCCGCGGCCCAGCGCCAATGCAGTCTATTCTGCAACTGCCCACCCCGTTGGCCCTGTCGGATTGGCGAGAGGAACCGCATCCCCCGGACTCGATTGCGATACGGCGCTCAGCGAGCTCGATAACCAAGCGAAGAGCTCTCGAAACGCCAGACCTTTCAGCTTGAGAGGTTGACGTGTTCCCAACTGAGTGAGAGTCGACATCTCCGCACCTTCAACACCGACGGAGTAGAACATGAACTCCTTTCGTTCCTCGCCCTCATGAACACGTCGGCGCGCTTCCTGCCAATTATCCGTAGGTGCACCGTCTGTAATCAGGAAAACCCAAGGCCGGTAATACTTGACGCCGTTGGATCGGTAACGCTCTTTGCGTTCACGCAACAGATCCAACGCACGCTCAACGGCCTCTCCCATTGGCGTAACACCACTGGCTTCTAACATTTCAGGGAAATAACCATCAACGGTCGTGAACTCGGTTTGGACGTTGACCGGTCCAAACGTCACCACTGCCAACTCTACCCGCTTCGCTGCCATTGCATCGGCATACAACTCTTCTTTGAAGAATTGCAGCGCATCGTTCAATTGGCGGATTGGCGCGCCATTCATGGACGATGACGTGTCCAACAGCAGTATGCAGGGGCATCGTTGCTCCGGATTCTCTGCAAACTCGGCGTCCGCAAAAGGTTGCTGCTCAAAATCGGTCATCTTGTCCCCTTTCAGTCCCTGACGAAGCTGTCATACGTGATAGCACGATAACATTGCGGATCACAGAACGCACAAAATGATAGGGACAGCCTTCAGCAGCAGCGTCTCTCCCACCCCACCCAGACGCCGTGATGGACAGGCTTGCTACCCGCATCCTCTTCCTCTGAAGTTTCCCCGCCACCTTTACGACCGAAGCGTCTCACCAATTTCCTCAATGGCAAAACCAACGTCATGGCCGGCACGAATCAACTCCGCAAACCGCAGCATCACTGAGGAACTGACATCGTGGGCCAACGCTATGGTCATCAATTCCCGTATCGGTTCGTCAAGCTCTGCTCCGACACTAGGTGAACACCCTTGCCCGGTGAGCCAGGTAACAAGGGAAGAGACCATGTGCCCTGAGGTATTTTCGTCAACACCCAGAATTTCACCCAGCACCATGCCCAATGTTCCGGCGGGATGCTGGTCCGGGCGACTCCATGACTTGAGTTCAATCGACTCACGCCGCACCTTCTCCAGGTTCCGCCGAATCTTCCCGGGAATGGTCGCCGCCGCTTTTGGACGATTGTAGTACTCGCGATTAGCTAAACTTGCGGCATCTCTGACTACCTTCCAGACCACCGACCAGAGCTGCGAGACGCTATAGGTTTCCAGTGCCGATCGTAGGGTACTTTTAATTTCTTCCAGCTCTTGTTGAGTTAGTTCATGGTTATAGAGTTCGCATTGGATACCCAGATAGCGCATAACATCAGCAGCTGAGTAATCAAGCCACAGATTGAAGATCCCTTCCGCGTCTGTGTACACCCTATCCGACAGACTCCGGATAACCTCGTCTGCACTTCTGGATTCAGCATCGGGTGCCAAACGGTAAACCACTTGGTCCCTCACCATCCAAATCTCATCGCCCTCCCAATAGTAGGTACCCGGCCTGGCCTTGCTGGGATCATCAAGGACCAGCCCTGCCTCGCGCAACTGCAGCACAAAGTCACCGATATATAGTGGTGCGAGTCCTCGGCAGTCACCTATTGTGAAACCGCCATTGGCCAGTCTCGGCGTAATGGCCCTGTCTAACGCCAACAGCATCAGCACATGAGCATCCGGAATCGCTGAGTAGTCCACCGTTCGGGTTGACTGATTGCGGCAGAATTCTGCCAACTGCCGCTCAAGCTCCGCAGCTTTCGACCTTTTAGCTTCCAGCGCAATGTCATCCTGATCTTTCTGACACAACGTACAGAGCTTGATGGATGGCTGGGGGAGCTTCTTAGCCTGTGAGCGATTCTTTATTTCGATCAATTCTGCGCATCTGGGGCAGACCTGATTTTCATCGAACGCGTTGCAACGCTGCCGTACGAAACTGGCCAGCGTAACGCCCTGAGACATTTCAATGAGACCCGCTAGGGCGCTAACTTTTTCGAGGTATTGACCAAACTCATCGACGGCCCAATAACGCTCGATCAACTCAATTTCTTTAGGGTCGTCGGTCAACATTTGTAGCCTGATTGTCATGTAAAAGTCCTATTTCTCTCGCTGTAAATTCATCTCAATACTGGCTGTTTTTCGCGGTACCGCTCAGCGTTGCGTAACGTCGAAGGAGGTCTTTTTGCTCCGCCGCTCTTCCAGCAACGTCCTCGGCAGCACAAACCCTTCAAAGCTGCGCTGGGTGATCGGGTTGTTGGCCTTCTCCGCGCCGATGCGATAACGCATGAGCCCATCAGCAACGGCAAAGGTCAGGTCCACGCTGGTGTCGGTGCGGCCATTGAGGTGCCCGCGACTGAGCAGCCGAAACAACGACCACGGCCCGCGATAGCTCAGGCTGGCGGTATTTCCGGTGCTGTGCACCAGCGTCAGTTGACTGCCATTGGTGTTGCCCAGGCTGTTGGGCCATACCAATCCGGTGCGTTGCGGCGCGCCGTGCTGGTAGGGGATCAGTTGGCCGTCGACGCTGAGCATGCTGCTCAGGCGGGTGGCACTGAGGGCCAGGGGTTCGATGGTGAGTTGTACTGCCAGGTGGCCGCGATGGTTGAAGAAGGTGTCACGGATACGCTCGACCTTCTTGAGCTGTTCCAGTACGTCGCTGCGCACCAGGTAGCCGCCGAGGCTGTCGGAGTACAGGGCGTCGAGGTTGTCTTTGAGGAACACGTTCAGGTATTGATCGTGGAACTGCTGCAGGCGCCCTTGCGGGCCAAAGAAGGCTTCGAAGTCTTCCAGCGAGGCGTCCTCGCCGCTGGCCTTGAACGGATAACGGCCTGCCAGGCGGTCGCGGTAGAAGCTGTAGATTTCACTGTCCCAGCGTTTTTCCAGCTCGCGCAAGGCGGCAATCACCAGTACCTGTGAGGTCTGGTCGGCGAGTTTTTTGACCTGTTGGTTCAGTGGCTCGGGCAGGCCCACGGCGACACGCTGCAGGTTAGCGATGGGATCGGCACCGCCCAGGGAGAAGCGATTGAGTACAGTTTTCAGCGCCGCCTTGCCGGGATCGGGATTGTCGTGCACGGCTTTGGCGTAGTCGTAGACGGCGCTGACCGAACGCAGGGTTTCTTCGTAATAGGATGGCTGCTCGCCTCGCGCAGTGGTCAGTTCCGCCAGGCTGGAGAACGCGCGGCGAATCCCTGCTGCTTGTTGTTGACCATCCGATACCTTGTCCAGCGTGAGCGGCACTTGCCCTTCGGCCAACGGCACCGACGGGTAGATCACGCTGTTATCGCGCAGGGTTTCCAGCAAGCGCCGCAGGGGGGCGGCCGGGCCGGTGACTTGTTCCAGCACCGCCACGCCATGGCTGAGGTCGTCGAAGTCGGTGACCGCAAACTGATTCAGTGCACGTCGCCAGCTGTCAACGTAGTCGGCGCTGTACAGGGCGCGAATCCGTTGGGTCAGCACTTTGCGGTCTTCGTCGGAGTAGTCCAGGCGTTGCCGTTCGCCGAGCACCCACTGGTCGATCATGGCCAGTTCGATAATGCCCTCGGTGCCGGGCTCGAAGTAGTCCTTGAAACCCTTGGCGGTGAGTAGCGGCGGCAACTGCAGGCCGCTGCCCTCTTGATCGGTGTTGAGCGGGCGGTAGACGATATCGAACGCCGGGCCGACCTCGTTGCGCAGGTCCAGCGGGCGATGCAGGCGCTCCAGAGCATCCTGTTTCAGGCTCATGTAGACCCGTTCGGCCATGGGCAACTGGCGCAATTGCTGTTGCACCTGGGTGATGCGCTCTCGGTAGTGCGGCAGGTCGGCGTCGGCGTATTTCAGCGCGTAGCCCAGGTGCCCCATCAGATCGGCCTGCAGCTGGCCCTGGCCTGGATAGGCACGCTGCCATTGCTTGGCGACCCATTCTTCGACGATGGCCGGGCGGCGATTTTGGCGCTCTTCGAGCATGCGATAGACGCGCAAGGCCGCCAGTTGTTGATTGCTGCCCGCGGGCGCGGTATTGATTGCATCCAACACACCGCTGGCAATCGCCGGGAGGAAGCGTTTGGACAATAGATTCAGGTACGCCTCATCCACGGTGGGGCCAATCGCCCTCCCCTGATACAGCCCCATATCCGACAGCAACGGCCAAGCCTCGCGGTAGTCGCCGTAGACCAGCACCGCATCACGGATCTGGTCCAGCGGCACCAGCAGGTTACGGCCGGTGGTATCCATCTTGGCGTCGATGTCTCGACCACTGAATTCCTGGCTCTTGGCCAAGACGTTGGCAGCCTTGTCGCGGTTGATGTTGAAGTAAAACTGCCAGGTTCCGATGACCACCAGAACGCCCAAGGACGCGACACTGAACCCGGCGATTAGCAGCCGCCGCTTGTTGCGGGCCACCTTGATGTTATCGCCCGCCAGGCCCGCTTCGGGGTAGATCACCCGCTGGAACAGTTGCTGGGCAAAGTAGATCGCCGTGCCACCGGCCGGTTTGACCTCGGGAGGCGGTGGCGGCAGTTGATAGGCTTGCCCCGCTTCTTTGACGAAGGCATTGCTCAGGGTGCCTTGCTGCAAGACCGAAGAGAAATACAGCCCGCGCACCAGCGCCGGGGTGGTGAAACGGTCACTGCCGAGCATTTCGCCCAGGAAGCCAAACAGTGCCGGGCGTAGGCCCGCCATCTGATGCACCAGCGCCTGTAAACGATCGCGTTCGGTGAGCCCCGATGACGTCCTGACGCCGTCGAAAATCTGTTCGCTCAGGCAGGCGACAAAGGTTTGGTATTGGCGCGTCAGCTCCGCCAGCCAGGCATCGAAATCATCCACCGCGTCCAGGCTGAAGGTGAAGCCCAGCAGGTCTTCGCGCCCACTGCGCGACAACCGGGCGAAGAACTCTTCGAAGCCTTCCAGCAGGTCGAACTTGCTCAGCGTCACGTACACCGGCAAGCGCGTGCCCAGTTGCCGCGTCAGCTCAAACAGCCGGGTACGCAGCAGGTTGGCGTGGGCCTTGCGTTGTTCGGGACGTTGCGCCAATAAGGCCTGCACATCGATCACCAGCACCACGCCGTTCAATGCACGACGGCTGCGGTTGCGCGCCAGCCAATCGAGCAGGTGCGACCAAAGGCGCGCATGGGCGCCTTTGGGTAACACCGGTTTAACCTTGCCCTGCTGCTCGATCGCTTCAGCGGGTGAGTCCGGGTGACTGAGGAACTCACCCGGCGGATCGATCAACACCGCCTCGTCACCGATCCACCAATCCACCGGATAGGCCAGTTGCTCTTCCTGGTGCGCCCTGACCCCGGCCTTGGTCACATGGGACAAGGCAAAGCTCTGGTTGGAGCGCGTGATCAGGCTGGTCTTGCCGGCATTTTCCTCACCCAGCACCAGATACCACGGCAGTTGATAGAGCGAACGGCGGCGCTCCATGTTGTTCAGCAAGTTGCCCAGGCTGCGGTCCAGCGCTCGCTCCTGTGCCTCGATATAGGGCAGGCACGGGTCGGCTTGCACCGCCGCCTCATGTTGGCGTTCAAGCTGCAGCCGGTGGTAACGATTACGCACCCGCCATGCCCAGATCAGCAGCGGCACCACCAGCACCACGACACTGGCCGAGACGCGCATCGCCAACTCACTCAGCGGCTGATGTTCACGCCAAGTCCATTGCGGGCCCAGCCACCAGATGGCGATCAATAAAAACACTACGCCCAGCAGCACCAATACGGGCACCGCCTGGTTGAATTGGCGCAGTGCCGGCAGGCCCCAGCCTTTGAGGTAACCCCAGACCGTTTTCATGAATCGCTCCTAGCGTATTTGTAGAGTTCGTTGCCCACCGACAGGATGAACATGACCCCCTTTGCTCTCGCTAACACCCTTTCCATGGTCATGGCTTGCGCTCCGCAAAACTGGCGATGAACTCATCAAGAATTCGTTTATTTTCGGCCGCTTCTTCAGGGGTAGGCCTGCGGGGGTTGAACCAGGGATCAGGCTTGGGCGCGACCGCGCCGTAGCGGATGCGCACGGACTTTAGGATCGCGTCCCACACAGCCATGGCTTCGTAGTCGGTGAGCGAGGGGTTGACGGGTTCTGCTCGCGGAGGGCGGTCCGGGCGTTGCCAGAGCGGTAGTTCGTAGCCTTTGTTGGCGAAGTTGGGGAGGGTCCAGCGAACGAGGTCTTTGGGTTTATTCGGATCAATGGCGGAGCGTTTTTTTCCGCCTGCCGACAACCGAAAACTCATTGCCGGACGACTCAGTGAGGGATTGTCGCGATAGTTCTCGCTCACGAAGAGTATTTGACGGTGAGTATCGTCACTGAAGCCGATCAGGGATTCTTCGGCTTGCATGTCGGCCAGGGTGATTTTTCCTGCCCGCAAATTTTCATAATCGCCAGCGAGAAATATGTGCGTGTCTTTTTTGGTACGAAGATGCAAACGCTCTTCATCATCCGCTGATAACGCGTTGATGTAGACGTTCAGCGCTACGTCCGATGCTGGGGGACGAAAGTTGAAGCTGGCGATTTCCTGATCATGATGGCTTCTGATCACGATGGGGCCCAAGGCGAAGCCCGCACCTGCGTTCTGCGGTGCAGTAACCTTGAAGATTTCTTTGGAGAGCTTTAGCAAGCGGTTTTCGACGGGCTGAGTATTCCCATTATGTGAATCCGCACGAAGCAAAACATAGACATCATCAATCAGCAGATGAAACTCATGAACGAACCAATCCGGGAGTTCAGTGCTCTCGAAATACTGAAACGTTGCCCTTTGCGGTGTCTCCCTCCAAGCTGAAACCAGCATCGGTATATCATTCATTTCATCGTTTTTGATTGCCGCGATTCGACGCGCCCTTTCCTCCAGCGCAGCATCAAACCGCTCTTGCGTCACGCCCTCCCCCAATACACGCACTTCAACGGATGAATGATCGGCACCCAGCCCGTAATAAAGCTTCACATCTCCGCCACCCGACCAGTTGGCGGGCAGGTCGATCAGCCCACGGCCCAGCGCCCAGGTGCGCATGTTGCTTGTCAATTCGTGCACAGTTTTTTTCTCCTGTTCGCTAGGTTGTTTGAACGAGACACAGCCAGTGAGAGAACCCAGCACCAGACATGTAAAAAAAAGAATCAGCTGACGCATAGGGGCCTCTTGGCTTTCGCCGTTATTTTGATAAGGGAATAGAGGGTGAAATGCTGCGCTACCGGGCTGGCATATGAGGCCTCATGATCGAAGCCGGGGGCCTTGATTTGCTGGCGAACTTCACCATTACGCGCATGTTTGACCGGCGCGCTGCCCGAGCTTACTGGGACGGTGCCGTCGCCGGAGCCGTCCTGCATTTGGCAATGCAATTCCCAGTAACTGGTCTGTACGGTTTTGATCGGCGCATCGGGATCGCCACGCAGCGGCGGCACGGGTTCGGCTTGACCGCCCACATACACAGGGCTGCGCCCGTCATCGCGCACCTCATGCATCTGCAGGCTGGATACGGTGAAAGCATCGGGGCGTGAGGCATGAGGACCATTGAGGCGAGATCCACGCTGCATTTGCCAAGTGATGGATTCAAAGCTGCGATGTTTGTCATCGTTGCCGTAGTAGACATAAGTTTGAGGGTGGTAGAAGCCGCTGATACGTCGATGAAAGGCTTGTGCCCTGTTTATGTTGCCTGCATAGGTTTCCCAAGTAATCGCATCACCATCCTTGGGCGCCAACCATTCTTCACGCAGTAATCCCCACCAACGGTCGCGGCATAAATAGATCTCTTCGTAAGGATCCTTTACGGGTTGGCGCGGCATCGCCGAAACGCCTTGGTGGTCAATCAGCCGCAGCCAACCTGGAGCGTAATTTTGGGTGGGCAGCAATTGCAGGGCACCGGGAGCTTGCGCGAAAACGGCGGTCACTTCCTGGCCTGTCGGGCCAATCACTGCACCGGCAATGGGATCTTCGTCGCTCATGCCGACCTTGCAACGGCGATAAGCAACCGGTGCCCCAGTGGCGGGCATCACCCCATGTACAACACCGGCAATTTTGGCGGCCATACCGGGCAACTGCGCACATCGACGCGCCACCAATCCGCCCATGGAATGAGTGACGAGTATCACCTGCTGACAGTTGCGACCGTATTGGTGCATCAGTTCGTCGATGCGATCGGCCAAACGTTGCGCTGCGACTTTGTTGGAATCCAACCAGTTATAACCACAGGCATGCACCGGCATTCGATAGCCGGCGCGCGCCACCAACTCATCCGAAAGAATCGACGGCAACTGGCTGGCCAGGTTGGCACCCAGCCCTGGCATACCGATGGGCATTTCGGGTTTTAACCGGGTGATGTGAGTCGGCCCCGGCTCGACGGCAACGGTATGCAGGTGCTCTGGCTGGATATCGAATTGTGGCCATTGGTGCGGCAGGAATTGGCTATTGAGCGCCTCCTCCAACCAGAGCAGAAATGCGTGATAGCTGGTCTCACTGACCTCACCCCAACCACGTTCTTCATAGCGTGTTTTCAGGGCCTGAAGGGTCTTTTTGCGGCCTAACCCAGGCGGTGCCAGGACCGTACCGGCAGCGCGTTCAGGCACCGCGCCCTTGTTGTCGACTTCCACCCTGGCCGGGTGCAGGAGTTTTTGTCGTATACCGGCTTTTTTGTTGATCCAGTTCAGGGCCAGCCACATATTTTTGCCCATGAAGCCCGCATCCAGCCGCCAGACAGGTACGCCCTCCTCCCCCGGCTCCTCGCCTTCCTGCTCCTCAGGCTTACTCTTCAAATTCGACCCCATGATCCCCGGCACGAATATCACCGGCAATATCCCATCCGGCGGCAAAATGCAGTGCACTGGGTCGGTAATGCTGCTGGGCGTCATAGTCCAGGTATGCACGGGATTACCCCGAGCGTTATAGGTCATGGGCGCAACACGAGGCGCCGAGGGGTTATCGGTCATACGGGTTCTCCGTTATCCAGCCATTCCAATACAAGCCCTTCCAGCGTCATGCCCTGTTGCAGGGTGACGAAGCCTTGCGCATCGGTGCGGCCTTCAAAACGTGCGCCATCCTTGCGAAGCAATGCATAGGCGCGGTTGCGGATGGGGTTGCCGTCGGTGAAGAAGGTTTGAAAGCGTTCGTTGAACGCGGTGCTGGGCCAGCTATTGAGTTCCGCTGCGGCATCGCTTGGGTCAATGAAGTACTTGTTCGCAGCCTTCACCGTAAAGTTGCCGGGCATCCCCAGTTCGATATTGCCGCCCTGCATCTTGATATAGGCCCCGCCGCACAACAGGGTGATGTGCTTGTCAGCCGCCACCAGCACATGTTGCTGGCTGGCGCTGATTTCCACGCTTTGGTCCGCCTGCACCTGAATGCTGTTGTGCTGGGCCTGCAATAGCAGTTGGCCGTTGTGGGCGATATGGCGCATGTCGCCGCCCTGGGCGAACAGGCCAAGTTCGTCGCCCGCATTGATCACCACTTTTTTACCGGCGGTAAATTGCTGGTTCTGTTGCGCCACGCTGTCGATGTGTTCGCCTGCGCCCAGGACGATACTGCGGGCCGACGCGACGGCGATCCCGGCTGGCCCACTCAACGCGATGATGGGCTGAGCACCATCGCCGTTACTCTTGGCCTGATCATTGGCGCCATGGCCCAGCGCATTCACTGCCCCCGTCAGGGCCTGTTGTGGCTGAAAATCCTGGGCAATTGCTTGGACGTTTTCGGCAGATACCCCCAGCTGTTTGGCCAATGTCAGAGCGGCGTGTAATACCTCGATCACCTGTTGGCGTTCCAATTGACCGGCACCGGCCTTCAATTGCGCCTCGGCGGTCAGCAGCAAACCTTTGGCCCCGCGCAGCGCGCCGTGACCATCAGTGCGCAACTCAAACCCCTCCCCTCTCGGTTGACCACCACCGTAATGGCGCGGGTGGGTGAGAAAACCCAGATGCAGAGCGCTATGCTCGTGATCGCTCATCAATGCAGCACTGATTTGCGCAGTGGTGTCGTCAATGCGCAACTCGTTGGCGCGTGTGCCCTTGAACTCGCGGCTTTTGGTCGTCGCTACGGCGTTGAGCTTGGGCAGCTCGTAAGGCGGCAGATTGGTTTGGCGGTAGGCCCGCCCCGTGGCAATGGGTTGGTCTGGGTCGCCATCCAGGAAGCTGATGATCAGTTCCTGATTCACCCGTGGCACGGCCATGGCGCCCCAAGTCGCCCCGGCCCAGCCCTGAGACACACGAATCCAGCACGAACTTTGATCGTTGTTTTTGTCCGACCGATCCCACGGAAACTGCACCTTGACCCGGCCCCATTCATCGCAATAAATCTCCTCGCCGGGAGGGCCGACCACCGTGGCGATCTGCGGGCCGTCGATGCAGGGTTTGTCACGCAGTGGCGCTTTCCAGTCCGAGGTCCAACGGATGGCGCTGGCCTTCATTTCATAAGACGTACCGAGACCGCTGCCGAACGATTCTTCCTGCAGGCTGGTGTGCTGCTTGCCTTCGTGTTTGATGGCGATGGTGCGCCAACGGTCGTTGAAGTCCTCGCGCGGATGTTCGCTGAGGTCGAAGGCCAATCCCGGTTGCAGGCGTTCGTCGTCGCCTTCCAGATGCGCTAGCTTGGCGTCGTTGCGCAGGGCGGCCAGGCGCGTTTTGGTGAAGGGCTTGCCGGCGATGTCGCGCTTGTAACGGCCAGGGTAGTCGTAGCGTTCGTAGTCCTTGTGCTGGTTGTTCAGGTCCTGATCGCCGGTGGCGGTGTGCTGCTGGTTGTAGCGCGGGTGGGTGAAGGTGTAGTCGCGCTGCACTTGCACGGCGGTGCGCACCTGTTCGGTGTAGTGGAAGCGGTTCAGGGCCGGCTCCAACGCGTCGCCGCCACTCATCGGTTGGTAGATCACCGGGCAATCGGTGTGGGTGCCGATGGTGCCCAGGCCGCCGACGCGGTCGGTAAGGACCAGGGTGTGGCCGTCGGCGCGGTGTTCGAAGGTGTAGAGCAGGCCTTCTTCGGCGGCGAGGCGGGCGAGGAAATCGAGGTCGGTTTCGCCGGCTTGTACGCAGTACTCGCGGGGTTGGTGGTCGAAGCAGATCTCGCTGCGGATGTCGGTCAGCTTCTGCTCGGTCAGTACGCTGGTGATGATGTCGGGTACGGTCTGGCCCTGGAAGATGCGCCAGTTGGAGCGCAGGTCGAAACGTTTCAGGGTCGGTTCGACCACGGCGGTGTAGCGGGTGCGGCGAAAGCCGGTGTCGCCCTGTTGGAACAGGCTGACCAGGCCGTGGACGTAGCGCACCGGGGTGTCGTCTCGCCAAATGGTGAACAC
>NZ_FOKB01000023.1 GCF_900111895.1 Pseudomonas simiae | reverse complement strand
CTCGTCATCAGCTCTCGGCCTTAAGATCCCGGATTTACCTAAGATCTCAGCCTACCACCTTAAACTTGGACAACCAACGCCAAGCTGGCCTAGCCTTCTCCGTCCCTCCATCGCAATAACCAGAAGTACAGGAATATTAACCTGTTTTCCATCGACTACGCTTTTCAGCCTCGCCTTAGGGACCGACTAACCCTGCGTCGATTAACGTTGCGCAGGAAACCTTGGTCTTTCGGCGTGGGTGTTTTTCACACCCATTGTCGTTACTCATGTCAGCATTCGCACTTCTGATACCTCCAGCAAGCTTCTCAACTCACCTTCACAGGCTTACAGAACGCTCCTCTACCGCATCACTTACGTGATACCCGTAGCTTCGGTGTATGGTTTGAGCCCCGTTACATCTTCCGCGCAGGCCGACTCGACTAGTGAGCTATTACGCTTTCTTTAAAGGGTGGCTGCTTCTAAGCCAACCTCCTAGCTGTCTAAGCCTTCCCACATCGTTTCCCACTTAACCATAACTTTGGGACCTTAGCTGACGGTCTGGGTTGTTTCCCTTTTCACGACGGACGTTAGCACCCGCCGTGTGTCTCCCATGCTCGGCACTTGTAGGTATTCGGAGTTTGCATCGGTTTGGTAAGTCGGGATGACCCCCTAGCCGAAACAGTGCTCTACCCCCTACAGTGATACATGAGGCGCTACCTAAATAGCTTTCGAGGAGAACCAGCTATCTCCGAGCTTGATTAGCCTTTCACTCCGATCCACAGGTCATCCGCTAACTTTTCAACGGTAGTCGGTTCGGTCCTCCAGTTAGTGTTACCCAACCTTCAACCTGCCCATGGATAGATCGCCCGGTTTCGGGTCTATTCCCAGCGACTAGACGCCCTATTAAGACTCGCTTTCGCTACGCCTCCCCTATTCGGTTAAGCTCGCCACTGAAAATAAGTCGCTGACCCATTATACAAAAGGTACGCAGTCACCTAACAAAGTAGGCTCCCACTGCTTGTACGCATACGGTTTCAGGATCTATTTCACTCCCCTCTCCGGGGTTCTTTTCGCCTTTCCCTCACGGTACTAGTTCACTATCGGTCAGTCAGTAGTATTTAGCCTTGGAGGATGGTCCCCCCATATTCAGACAAAGTTTCTCGTGCTCCGTCCTACTCGATTTCATGACTAAGAGATTTTCGCGTACAGGGCTATCACCCACTATGGCCG